>NZ_JBYTAZ010000001.1:0-5488524 GCF_058788695.1 Noviherbaspirillum sp. FW303-A3 | reverse complement strand
CTTGCGCGCGCCAATTCCTCGGTCAAAGCGGCATTGGCGGCCAGCGCTGCCTGGTGTCCGGTGCGCAGTTGCTTTTCCCGTTCAGCAGCCTCGCCCATCGCGATGCCATGTGCCTGCCGCGCCTGTTCGATCTGTTGACTGGCCTCGGCCTGCATGTGCTGGTGCAAGCCCTTTACGGCTTGCAGGAGGGGCGCCGGCAAGCCGGATTCGGCTTCGGCGATGGCATCCTGCTGTTCGGCTTTCCAGCGTTTTAGGAAAGGGGCGATGGTGCTCTTGCTGCCGGTGCTACCCAGCGCCTCGCGCACGCTGTCGACGGTGGGATTTTTGCCGTCTTGAAGCAGCGTTGCCGCCGCTTGGGCGACATGGGAATAGAGAATGCCGGCGCGTGCCATCAAGACCTCGAAATAAAGTTATGTATTACGTGTCACGTAATATTATCTTATATAACGATAAAGACAGTCTGAAAGTTTGAATTTAAAAGGCGCGATAAGAAGGATTATCGCAGGTTATGATGGCCGCTGCATGCTATGCTTAGTAACTCGCTGGTACAAATCTCGAATTTGAGCGACAAAATTGCATGACTGAAAATCCGCCTCTTCCCCCAAATTCATCTATCGAGGTAGCTCAGGAAATCGTTGTTCGTAACGCAGGTACAGTTATAGATGGCGATTTGACTGCACAGCACCGCGCGTTTCTAGCCGCCGCCACGGCCGAGAACACTCGCCGCGCCTACCGATCGGCGATTCGTCATTTCCATGCCTGGGGCGGTGTGCTGCCCTGCGATGAGCCGGCTTTGATCCGGTATCTACTGGCCTATGCGGCGTCGTTGAATCCCCGCACGCTGGCACTGCGGCTGACCGCGCTGTCGCAGTGGCACCTTCACCAAGGCTTTGCCGATCCGGCGTCGACGCCGACCGTGCGCAAAACACTGGCCGGCATAGAGCGCGTGCACGGAAAGCCGAAAAAGAAGGCCAAGGCGCTGCCGCTGGAAGATCTGGATCGTATCGCTGTGCATCTGGCTAGCCTCGACACCTTGAAAGCCAAGCGCGACAATGCCCTGCTGCAGGTCGGCTATTTCGGTGGATTTCGCCGCAGCGAAATAGTGGCTCTGGAAATCCCTCATATAGTGTGGGAGCCGGAAGGCATCGTCATCACGTTGCCGCGCTCGAAAACCGATCAGCAGGGTCGAGGCATCGTCAAGGCGATTCCCTACGGCAGCGGCCCTTGTTGCCCAGCCAGCGCGCTGCGCGCTTGGTTGGCAGCCGCCGGCATTACGTCCGGACCGCTATTCCGTCCGATCACTAAATGGGGCGAGCTCGGCCCCGAAGCATTGCACGAAGCGAGCGTCAACACCATACTGGCGACGTGCGCAACGCTGCTTCAACTAGACTATGCCCCGCAGCTCTCCAGTCATAGCCTGCGTCGTGGCATGGCCACCAGTGCGCACCGTGCCGGTGCAGACTTCCGTGATATCAAGCGGCAAGGCGGCTGGCGCCACGATGGCACTGTCCAGGGTTATATTGAGGAGGCGGGCCAGTTTGAAGAAAATGCAGCGCGCATTCTATTGCGACGCAAGCCATGAACCTATTGCGAATCCAGGGTGCGTTAGTTAGGGCGTTACGTTGATGGTCGACGGCGATTCACTTCAACCGAGATATGAACCAGTTCTTCGTGAATGCGCAGCTGCTGCCTGAAGTAGTCGGGTTCGACCTCATCCATGGTCGCTAGAGCAAGAATGCAGGCGTATTTGCCCTTGCCAACACGCCACACATGCAAATCACAGATATCGGCCTTGATTGGGCTGGCCTCAATTACCTCTCTGATTTCAGCCACGACAGGAGCATTCATCTCGGCATCGAGCAGCACACGTCCGGAGTCCCGCAGTAACCCATAGGCCCAAACCGCAACCAGTCCTGCGCCGACAATACCCATGAGGGGGTCCCTTTGATTTCCGTGCATTTTACGACGGTAGCCGCCCCTAGCATTCATGCGGGTTCCAGCCGATCGTCTCTCGCAAATCCTTTTTAAATCAGGCACTTGCTGTCTGGGTCTTTTACCTCGCCAATTCTCGCCCTGCGCACATCACGTTTCGGCACTTCTGGCCGTCGCCCCTCCGGTTTCTGCCGTCAGTTTTACCACGATAATAATTGTTATCGTCGGATCCAGGCATCCACATATCTAACGTTTATGGCTTACGTAACGTTATAAATGAATGTAAGATTAGCGCCGACTCCCCGCATCCGGAGCCCATCATGCCGCGCGCCGCCATCGCCACACCCGACCAAATCCGCTCCACGATCCTCGCCATGCTCGCCGAGGCGCACGACGCCGCGCCCGCAACGGGCGAGCGCTTCCGCCGCATCGTGTCAGTGCGCAAGCTCAAGGACCGCCTCGGCGGCGGTGACCCGGCCACGCTCGGCCGCGCGATCAACGCGGTCGAATCCGAAATCGTGACAGCCGGTTTGACCGACATCGCGCTGCCCGACATCCCGGCCGAGATCGCCGAGCAGATGCGTCAGCTCTGGCACGCCGCGGTAGCGGTCCAGCTTGACGACGTCGTCAAGCTCAAGGCCGAGGCCAGGCAGACCGTCGAAGCGGCGCAGGCGACCTTGACCGAATCGAGCTTGCGGGTCGACATGCTTCGCGAAGAACTGGACGCTGTGCGCGGCCTCCTGGCGGCGCGCGATGCCGACCTGGCGCAGGCGCGCACCGATTCGGCCGCCGCCAACATGCAGCTGGCATCGCTCCAGGAAAGCCAGGAGGCACTTCAGGCGGAATTACGGGCGGCGCGCCTGCACGCCGCCGCCCTGGCACAATCCCATACGGAAAGCCTGGCGTCCGCCCAGCAGCGTTACGACGGATTGTCCAAGCAATTGCTTCAAGAAACCGCGCAGCAGCGGCAAGCACTGCAGCAGGAACAAAGCCGCATCGCCTCACAGATGAAATTCGCCGAACGGCGCATCGCGACGCTGGAAGAAGCGGTCGCGCATGCCGAGGCTGACGCGGCGGCCGAGCGCGACAAGCGACAGGTGGCTGTCGGCGAAGCGAATGCGCTGAAAGCGATCAACGCCAGCCAGCGGGCGCAGCTCGATGAGCTGATGCGTGCCGCGATCGCCAAGACGCCGGTGCCGAAACAGCGCGCCGCCGCGCCGGCCGAGAAGCCCAGCGGCAAGCGTGCGGCGCCGCGACGCAAGGGAGGCTGACCATGCAGTGCTGGCTCGACCACGGCGTCACGCCGCCGGCACCATTGCCGGAGACCGTCGACGCCGCGCTCGCCTACCTGACCCATGTGCTCGGCCATGCCTGTTACGAACGGTGGACGCTGCCCCGGATCAAGCAAGTCTTCCCGTCGTTCGGCGAGGCGAAAGCCGCCAAGCCGGTCGTGTTCGAGCTGCTGCTCGACTATCCCGACGCCGTCGAGTGGTGGGAAGGCGGCCGGCTCCGCACAGCGGCTGCCGTCGACGCGCCGGAACCGGAGAATGTCCTGGAGCGATTGCTGCACGCGCACCGCCGGCGCTTCCGGCGCATGGACGGCTCGATGTCGGTACTGCAGAACGTCGATAGCGGGAACGCGTGCCTGGCCGCGATCGAGCCCCACCATACAGGTGCGCTGGTTGCATGGCTATTCCGGAGCGGCCGGTTCGTGAACCGTGACGCCGCGACGAACACGCTGGCGGTCTTCGACGACGCCCAGGCCGTCGCGCTGTTCCTGCGCGAGCTCGCGAACCGGTCGCGTCACACGCTGCGCGCGTACGCGGCCGATCTGCGCCGACTGATCGGATGGTGCCGCGACCGGCATCTCGGGCCACTGTCCGACCTCACGCGCAACGATCTACTTGCCTACCGCGATCACCTCCGCACGGCGCACGCCATTGTCACGCCAACCGGGCGGCAGCGCGCGACGGCGCCTGGCGAACGCACCTTGGCGCGGGCGCTGGCCGTGGTCGCGAGCCTGTACCAATACTGGTTCGAGACCGGCTACCTGATTGCGAACCCGGCCGCGGGTCTCGTGACCGGAACGCAGGCGCGGACCGGATTTTCACCGCAGCGTTTTCTGGCGCCGGCGGCGCTCGCCGCGTGCGATGCCTGGATGGCCGCGATGTCGTCCGGCGCAGATAACATTGCCTCATTGCGCCGGCGCGCCATCTGGGCGCTGTACCGTTATGGCGGCGTGCGCCTGGCGGAGCTGGCATGGTCGATCGACACCAATCTGCCGCGCGTCGAGGTCGAAGACGGCGGACAATGGACGTTGTATGTGCATGGCAAGGGCGACAAGCCTCGCGCCATTCCCTTGCCGGCCGTGGCAGTCGGGCCGCTGGCCGCCTATCGTCTGGCGCGCGGGCTGCCGGCGGATCCGGCCGCGCACGAGGTGCTGCCGCTGATCCACGGTTTCAAGGGCGGCTCGCTCCAGGAAGGCGGGCTGTACGCCGAGGTGAAGGCAATCTTCGCGGCGGTCGCCGCCGGCCTGCAGGCGGACCACCCGGCGCGAGCGGTGCTGCTGCGCGCCGCGTCGCCGCACTGGCTGCGCCACGCCTATGCCAAAGCGTTGGTGGTCGACCACCAGGTGCCTCTGCCGGTCGCGCAAGCCTTGCTCGGACACGCGTCGGTACAGACGACGGCCGCTTACGCGAAGACGGACCTGTCCCTGCTTCGGGCATTCGTGGAGGGGAGTTTTGCCGATGGAAGCAAATAGTGCCGCTCGCCTGTGATTTCAGGATTTCTCCAGCAAGCCACTGGATATTGGTTCGGACGGCAGCATCAGCTTCATTGACGGGAAAGGATGCTCGATTTCCTTATGATACTTAAGTATCGCGCTTTCATCGCACCTCAGGAACACGTCGCATTTGTTTTCGATGGCCAGCACGACGTGATGGGCATCGCTACGGTCCAGGTCAATATGCGGGATTTTCGGCTTATTTCGTGCAAGTCGAGCAAATGCCGTATAGGGAAAGCGAATGTTCCTGAAGCACAAAGCCGAGATCTTTCGCAATCTCTTCCTGACGGCGCTCGATCTCGTTATCGACGAATTCTTCCACTTTACCGCACGATGTGCAGATCAGGTGGTCGTGATGGTGCCCCTCATTCAGTTCGAATACCGCTGCGCCGGACTCGAAATGGCGACGACTGAGAATGCCCGCTTCGGCGAACTGCATCAATACGCGATAAATGGTGGCAAGTCCAACATCGATTTTTTCGTCCAGCAAGAAACGATAAATCTCTTCTGCAGACAGATGTTTGATTTGGCGTTCATGAAATAACTGCAAGATACGCAATCTTGGCAATGTCGCTTTCAGACCGGAGTCGCGTAGTTCTTTGGGTATGTCCATTTGCGCGCTCATCAAAACCGCTTTTGTTCCAAAGGGCTTCTTCTCATTTTTTCTTGTTACCAGCATCAGTTTATTGCGCCAGGACGGATAGTCCATTGTCAACGCCATCAGAGTGCATGTCGAATGGGGTGAAATGCAGTTCAACTCAACGACAAGTTTGGTTTTCAGAAATTCTTGCATCACCAATCACCAGTTACAGGCGCACATGGATAACTTCCCGCAAGTCTCGCAGCTATCGAAGCTTGAAGTTTAGATGAGAACAATTATTATTTGCAAATGATTCTCATTTGACTTATGATGGCGTCAATGGATGTCATGTCGAACAGGTAACAACCTGCTGTTTCAGTCATATATCCAGTAGTCCGTTCAGCCAGCCAGCTTTCCTGTCTTCGGAAAGCAGCCAGTCAATGATGCTTGCAAGGGTATGCACTACGCGTCCCGTGATCGGCTGGCAACACGCTCTTCCCGTTTGCCTCCGTCTGTTCCGTTGCTTCGTCCGGACTGATGGGTGCCGTCATGGTCGGCGTTTTCTTGCATTCGTCATGTTTACTGTGTCCTGACCGGGAGCCGTAATCGTCACGCCTATTCGTACTTCAAGAAAGCCAATCATGTTAGCGATGCCTCAGCCCGACTCCATAACTCGCCCTTCCATCTCTTCGCCTGATACCGGTGCCATGCTTCTCAAACCGCTGGCGTTTGCCATGCGCATGGCTTTCGCCGGCATGCTGGTGACCGGATTTGCTGCTCAAGCACAGACCAAGCAAGGGGAGCAACAGGCGGCGGTTGAAGACGCGCGAACACTCTCCGAGATCAAGGTGAGCGCCGAGCGGTCCGGCGGTCTTCCGCAGGCCTACGCCGGCGGCCAAGCTGCGCGCGGCGCACGGCTGGGGCTGCTCGGTAACGCGGACGCCATGAAGGCGCCGTTCAGCATCAGCAGCTATACCTCACAGATGATCCAGGACCAGCAGGCCGCCACTGTGGCGGATGTTGTGGCCAAGGATGCGTCAGTGCGCGCGACCGGCCAGACAGGCGGCATCCTTGACGCCTTCTTCATTCGCGGATTTCCGATTGGCGAAGGCAACCTGGGCGAAATCGCGTTTGACGGGCAATACGGCGTGGCGCCCAATTTCCGCGTGCTGTCCGATTATGTCGAGCGCGTCGAGGTGATCAAGGGGCCCGCGGCACTGCTGTACGGCATGTCCCCGAACAGCGGCATCGGCGGCGTCATCAACATTGTTCCCAAGCGCGCGTTGAATACCGACCTCACGCGGTTCACGGCCGATTATGCATCGAGCTCCCAGGGTGGCGGCCATCTCGATGTGAGCCGGCGCTTCGGCGCGGATCGCCAGTTCGGCGTGCGATTCAACGGCAGTCATCACCAGGGCGACACGCCGGTGGACAACCAGTCCCGGAAAGCGACCGTCGGCGCCGTGGCGCTCGACTACCAGGGCGAACGGCTGCGGGCATCGCTCGATGTGATCGATCAGCGGAGCGCTTCGATGCTCCCTCGCGCCCGTTTACCATTGCGGCGGGAGTCGCCGTGCCCGACGCGCCGGACGGCCGCCGCAATGTCTCCCAGGCATGGGAATGGGCGAAGATCGATGACCAGTCGGTCTTGCTGCGCGCCGAATATGACGTGAACGACAAGCTGACGCTGTTCGCCAACGCCGGCGGCAGTCAGACCGACGTTAACCGTCTTTTCGGAGGCCCGCAGATTCTGAATGCGGCCGGCGATGTACGCACGACCCCCGCTCACTTCATCTTCGACATCGAACGGTCGACCGCCGACGCCGGCCTGCGTACCCGCTTCGATACCGGGGCGGTACGCCATACCGTCACGCTGCAGGCAAGCACTTATCGCGATCAGCTGGATCGGGGTTCCAGAAACGGCACAGCGGTAACCTCCAACATCTATACGCCGGCGGCATATCCCAGCCAGGCTGTCGCGGCGCCGGCTCTGGTATCGAAAATCTCGGAAACGAAGCTTTCCGGTGTTGCGCTCGCCGATACCTTGTCCATGCTGAACGATCGCGTGCTGCTTTCCCTCGGAGCGCGTCACCAGCAGGTCGAGTCGGACAATTTCAATCCGACCACCGGCGCGGTCACTTCTTCCTACGACAAGAGCGCCGTCACCCCCCGGTCGGCCTGGTCTTCAAACCCTGGCAGAACGTCTCGCTCTACACCAACTACATCGAAGGGCTGAGCAAGGGCGATACCGCCCCGTCGACGGCGGCCAATGCGGGCGAGGTCTTCGCGCCGTACAAGGCCAAGCAGCACGAGATCGGCGTCAAGTTCGATCATGGCCGCGTGATGACCACGGTGAGCCTCTTCCAGATCGCCAAGCCCAGCGGACAGATGACCGGCAACGTCTTCGGCGTCGATGGCGAGCAGCGCAACCGCGGCCTGGAGATCAACGTGCTGGGTGAGGCAGCCCGCGGCGTCAGGCTGCTTGGCGGCGTGACGCTGATCGATGCGGAACTGACGAAGACCAACAGCGCCGCCACGCTCGGCAAGACACCGATCGGCGTGCCGTCGGTGCAAGCCAACGTTGGCGCCGAATGGGACACGCCTTGGGTAACCGGACTCACCTTGACCGGCGGCATTGCATACACCGGGAAGCAATACGTCAACCAGGCGAACACGGCACGCCTTCCCGCGTGGACCAAGGTTGATCTTGGCGCGCGTTATGCCACCAAGGTCGCCGGCAAATCCACGACCTTCCGGGCCAATCTCCTCAATGCATTTGACCGCGACTACTGGTCGGGCGTGGCATCGTGGGGCGGCTTCGTGCAGGGGGCGCCGCGTACCGTGCTGTTGTCCGCCTCGGTGGATTTCTGATCCCACCTGCAATCGCAATACTGGAAAAGGGAGGCGGCCTATGCGAAGCGACAAGCCATTGACCGAAACAGGCATGGGACGGATACAGATCCGGGAGCCGATGTCGCTCAAGCCCATACTCGACCGGTCGATCGCCGACCTTGTCCATTCCTCGCCGGAGACGCTGCTGGCCTTGGCCGACCGATATGGATCGCCGCTCAACATTGTCTGGCCGCATATCCTGAAGCAAAACGTGGAAGCGTTTCGTTCCGTATTGCGCGCGCATCAGGTGCGATTCGAGATCTTCTACGGCGCGAAGGTCAACAAGTCGCAGGCGCTGGTCAGCGCCGCCGTGGAATCCGGCATCGGCGTGGACGTGTCCAGCATCCATGAAATGAGGGATTCGCTGCGTGCCGGAGCGAATCCGGCAAGACTCTGCGCAACCGGCCCGGCGAAGACGGCGGCGTTCCATGCCGAACTGATCGCCAACGGCGCACTGATTTCGATCGATTCCGCCGAAGAGCTTGCGGAACTGGAAGAATCCGTCCGCAGGCTCGCACCGGATCGCCGGGCGCGGATTCTTCTCCGGTATCGTCCCGACGCCTCCCGCGCGAGCCGGTTCGGGATGGGGAGAGGATCTCATGCGATGCCTGCATCGCCTCGTTGAGGCGAGGAAGCAGTTTGCATTCGAGGGATTCCATTTCCATCTCGGCGGCTATGCGCATGAAACGCGGGCACAGGCGCTGCGCGAACTTGTCCGTTATATCGATGCGGCGCGCGGCTTGGGCCTCGGCCCGCGGATGATCGACATCGGCGGCGGACTGCCGATCCGGTATGTGGACAGCGACGAGTACGAGGCGTTCCTGCAATACCCGTGCAAGGAGCATTACCGCAACGGCAAGGTACCCGAATCCTTCTATCCCTATGGCGGACGCATCGGCGCCTGCGAATGGCTGGACCGCCTGCTGAAGTCGCCGTGCGCGGATGGCCAGTCGGTCGCCGAATATCTGAACGCGATGGATCTCACTCTGGCGCTCGAACCGGGGCGCAGCCTCGCCGACCAGGCCGCCATTTCCGTATTCAAGGTTACCCGCGTGAAGCCGCTGGCAGCGGGAAACCATGTGATTTTCGTCGAAGGAAGCAGCTTCAGCGCGTGCGAAACCTGGTTCGCCTCCGAATTCCTGGTCGACCCGATACTCGTGGCGACAGAGAAATCCGGCGACAACGGTGCAGCGCCAGGTCAGGCCTATATCGCGGGGCACAGCTGCCTCGACGACGACGTCATCACCAATCGGCTGATCGGCTTCGACAGGATGCCGGAGGCCGGCGACCTGCTCGTGTATGCCAACACGGCCGGTTACCAGATGGACTTGCTGGAGAACGAATTTCACCGTCATCCGATGCCGCGGAGGATTGCCGCCGCTTACGACGCAGCTGGAAAGATGACTATTTCACCTGACGATAGTACGGAGAATTGAGATGATTCTGAACAAAGTGACTGATTTGATCGGCAATACCCCTATCCTGAGCATTCCGATTCCTGCAAAGAACTCCAGGTTGCTGCTCAAGATCGAGAAAAACAATCCGGGTGGCAGCATCAAGGACAGGATGGCTCGCAACATGGTCATTGCGGCGCTCAAATCCGGGCGCCTCAAACCGGGTGGCGTGATTGTCGAGTCGTCTTCCGGCAATACCGGGATCGGCCTTGCCATCACGGCCATCGAATTCGGCCTGCGCTTCATCGCGGTGGTCGACCACCATGCGGCCCAGGACAAGATCGCCGTGATGCGCGCACTCGGCGCGGAGATCCGTTACGTCGCAGGAGACTATCGGGAGGACGAAGTTGCCGTCGTCGAACGCCAGCGCATGGCCGCCGAACTGGCCAGCCAGATTCCGGGCGCCGTGTTCATGAACCAGTCGGACAATATCGCCAATGCCGGCGGATATTTCGATTTTGTACGGGAAGTCATCGAGCAGATCGGCGGCCCCGTGGATGCCTATGTCGGTTGCGTCGGAACGGGCGGATCGATGACAGGGATCGCACGCGGACTGAAGCTGCATAATCCCCACACCAAGACAATCGCTGTCGAGCCGGACGGCTCGATCGTGTTCGGCCAGCCGGGCCGCCCCTATTATCAATCGGGAACCGGCACGCCCAAGGGCGATACCGTCGGACTGGTGCTCGACTACAGTTGCATCGACATGGGGGTGCAGGTCACCGATTCGCAGGCCTTCGAGACAGCCCGGTATGTCGCCAAACACACCGGGCTGCTCGTGGGCGGTTCGACGGGTGGCGTCATCTACAAGGCGCTGGAATTCATTCACAGCGGACTGATTGGCGGCAATGTTGTGGCCGCGGTGGCGGATGGCGGAGAAAAATATCTCCACACCGTGTTCAATGAGGACTGGCTGAAAGAGCGCAACCTGCTGGATCCGGGTATCTGGGAGAGTCTCGACGCCTGGCTATCCCAGGAAAGCGTGAGCGAACCAGCGCCGCGCGCGGTCCCACGTCTGAGCGTGGCATGACTCCGGAAAGGGATTGCAGGATGAAGCCGTTGAACGTGGTCGTTTGCGGCGGGGGCAGAACCGGGCACCTGAATGCCGTGCTGTTCAAGCAGCTTCCCGGCGTGCGCGTATCCCTGCTCACGAGCCGTCAGGACGTGATTGACCGGCATTGCCGTGACGAAGGCCTTGTCACGGCAATCCTGCCAGACGGGAAAACGCTCGACGCCCGCCTGGATGCCGTCGCGCGTGAACCGGAAGGCATCATGGCGGACGCGGATGTTGTCGTCATCACGGTGCCGGCGCAGGCGCGGCCGGACCTGCTGCAGTCGATCGCATCCAGCCTGCCGTCGCACAAGCCCGTCTATGTGGGAGCGATTCCCGGCTTCTGCGGCTTCGACTGGCTGGCGGAGAAGGCCCTGGCCGAGCGGCCCAATGCCGTCATCTGGGGCATGAAGGACGTGCCCCATACTGCCTACGACCTGACGCCTGGCGTGTCGGTCAAGATGGGCGGGGCAAAGAGCACGCTTTACATCGGGACGCATGTGCGCGAGACCGAAGCGGCGCGCCAAACCCTCCTGGCACATTTGCAGCGGCTGTACGAATCTCCCGTCGAGCTGCTGAACCACTACTTGGAAATCACCCTCACGCCCGGCAACCCGATCATGCACCCCTCGGTGGTATACGGGCTGGTCGGGCCATACGGCCAGTGGCACAACAAGACGTTTTCGTCGCCCATCTGCTGGTGGACCGATTGCCCCGAATTGGGCGCGTACTTCCTGGAACGCAGCGACGAAGAGAGCCAGCTTCTTTGCAAGGCCATCGAGCAGCGCCTGGGCGTGGACCTGTCTTCGGTGAAGCCGTTGAAGCAGGAAATCATCGAGGCCTACGAAGACCAGATACGCGATCACGGCACGATGCTGTCGGTATTGCGAACCAACCGGGCCTATGACGAGATCCAGGCGCCGCTGGTGCCTGCGGACGGCAATGCCGGCTACGTCATCGACAAGGAAAGCCGCGCATTCCATGAGGACGTGGCCTACGGTCTCGCGCTGCTCGTCAAGATGGCGAAGCGGCTGAATCTGAATGTCCCGCATATCGAAGAAATATTCAACTGGAATGTCGCCTACATGGGTGGTCTGCGCGGGTCCGCGCTCGACTACTTTCCCGAAACCTGGCCAGCCTGACACCTCTATCCTATGAAAACCAATCCGATTTTGTTGCAACCCGACAGCGCTTTCTATGTGGAGCGCAAGAATGACGCGCTGGCATTCGCACACCGCAATGCCTTGCGGCGCGTCGTCCGCTGCCTGTTCGCCGAGAAAATCCTCGACAAGAGCCTGCTCATATTCGCTCCTCAGGGATGCTGTGCATGGTTTCCACTCTGGCACAAGCACGCGCTCGTTTTCTTCGAAGACCTGTGGGCGGCGCCTGCGGATACCTTCATCAACCGTGGAGCCATCACCCTCATCGAATCCAGCGGTGCGCGCACTGCCATCGACACGTCCGATCAACTGATCGATCTGCTGCGCCCCTGCTTCGATTTTTCCCTCAGCGAAGAAGGCGTTGCCGGCCTGAAGGCGGATATCGAGAACAGTATCGCCAACGATGCGCTTGCCCGTATCCACCGGGATGCGTGGGCTGCGGACCTGAACAAACTCATCGATTCCGCCGGTGCCGGCGGCCTTGCGGATTACCTGCACAAGCACGCCACCATCAAGGACGCCGCGATGCTGCTGGACCAATGGGGTTCGCTCGAAGGCCACCCGTTCTACCCGACCTGGAAATCCAAGCCGGACCTGAGCCCCGAGGAAGTGGCCCTGCTGTCGCCGGAGTTCAATGCGAAGGTCCGGGTACGCATCGCGTCCTTGCGTGCGGACATGGCCTATATCGAACGCATGCCCCACGTACACAGTTACCAGGACTGGTTCGCCGACAACTTTCCCGACTTGTGGAACAGCTGGAAAGACGGATTGAACGCGAAACGGTTGAATGAACGGGACTGGCTTCCGCTGCCTATCCATTCCTGGCACCTCGAAAATTATGTGGGGAAGGAGTATGCCGCAGAGATTGAGGAGGGCATTTTGATCCTGGATGGCCCGGACGTCGAGACGCTGCCGACCATGTCGTTCCGGACCATGATGCCGCAGGAGCCTGAAGCCGCCCCGTTCATCAAACTGCCCATTGCGTTGTGGCTCACGAGCGAACAGCGCAGCCTGCAGGCGAAATCGATCCATATGGGGCCGCGCATCAGCACGGTGATCAAAAGCATTCTTGCCGCCGACAAGGAACTCGGCAAGGCGCTCGACATCTTCCCGGAAGAAGTGGCATTCCACTACAAGCATGCGGTGAAGCAGGAAGACCGGCCCGGGCGCCATTTGTCGGTCGCGTATCGCGCGAGCCGGGATGCCTTCGAGCGGACCGATGGCCTTCTTCCAGTCACGGTCGCTGCGTTATTCACCGGTTCGCCTGCGAACGGCAGGCCGCTCGTAACGGAACTGATCGAGCGCAATGGGACTCGTCCTGCTCCGGAAGTGGTGGAAACCTGGTTCAAGCAGTATGCGCGAGCAGTTACGCGTCCAGTGATCGCCATCTATCTGCTCTACGGAATCGGACTTGAAGCGCATCAGCAGAACACTTCCGTGCTGTTCGCCGCAGATGGGACGCCAAGAAGCCTTCTGATACGGGATTTCGGGGATGGCCGCACCTATGCGCCTCTGCTTTCCGAGCGTGGATACGGGCTCGAGCCCTATGTCCATCCAGGAATTCTCCCTACCGTCTTCACCGACGATATCGAACCGGTTCGCACTTTCGTGCTGGATGCCTGCTTCGTCTGTCACCTGCACGAACTGGCGATGCTGCTGACGCGCGAGTATGAACTCGGCTCGGCTCGCCTGTGGGAAATCCTGCGTGAAGAGACGGCGGGTGCCTTCGACGTGCTGGCACCGCGGGTATCCCAGGCGCTATGGGCAACGGAGCGAGAGGCGTTTCTCGAGCAGCCCTGGCCGACGCGCTCGGTACTGCGAATGCATCTGCTCAAGTACTCCAATTACCGTCTGCAGCATGATCTGCCCAACCCGCTGGTATCGGCGGACGGCGGGATCTGACCGATGTCGAACGCCGCCATAGCGCCGAGCCAAGCGTCGCGTCTGATTCACGTTCTCTTCGTGATTCAGCTCACTTCCATGGGCGCCATGGAAATGAGCGGCCCCTTCTGGCCCCTTCATTTGAAGTCGCTCGACGCCTCTGAGCTCTTGTTAGGTTTTGCCGGCATTGCAGTCTACGTGGGGCCGATGCTCGGCATCGTGTTGACCGGCGCATTCTGGGGGAGGATCGGCGACCGGTTCGGGCACAAGCCGATGATGATCCGGGCCTTGCTCGGCTTGTCCCTGACCCAATTGGCATTGGCCTACACGAGCGATATCTGGATGATCCTCGCGCTGCGCTTCGTCCAGGGCGCCTGCGCAGGATACATCGCCCCTGCGCAAGCCTATGGAGTCACCATCGAATCGCCGTCGCGCCGGGCCCGCCTGTTCGCCTACCTGCAGGTATCGACCAATGTCGGATCACTCGCCGGTGCGGTCGTCGGCGGCCTGATTCTCGATTACACGACCTTTTTCTGGATCAATGCTGCTGCATCGGCCCTGTGCGCCTTGTGTGCCTTGGCCGCGTGGCTGATATTGCCGAACGTACCACCGGCAGCGAAGGCAGCACCAGCAGCCGCGCAAACGGCCGTCGGTCCGGCGGACGCCGGCGCGCTGCTCACCTGGCGCTCGCCGCCCATTCTTGGCCTGCTTGGCGTCATCGGCATACTGCTCGTGAGCCGTATGATTACCCAGACCCCGTTCTCCCTGTATGTCCGCTCGATCTTTGATGTGAGCAACTGGGTGGTGGGCTTGTGCTACGGCTTGCTCGCGCTGGGCTTCATTCTGTCGGCGGCGATGTGGGCGAAGCATTTCGAGAAGAAATCCCTGTCCGAGACGATCCGCTGGATCGCTTGCATCGCCGGCGCTTGCGCAGGCTTGACGGCGGTCGCTGGCGCCACGCGCAATATCGGCGTATTTATCGGCGTGCATTTCGCCTGGGGCATCCTGCTGGGAGCGACCACGCCGGTATTGATGTCGCAGATATCCAGGGTGGCTGGCAGCCTGCGGCAGGGCTATATCCTCGGCGTCGCGTACAGCACATCGCAATTATCATCGATCGGCGGCATTGTGCTGGGTGGCTGGCTGAGTCAGGCCGTCGGGCTGGAATACACCTACTTCTTCGTTGCGTTTTTCTACGCCATGGCCGCGGTTGCCGCGCTGGCCATGAGACGGGGACACGCTGTGATTCAACCCGCCGGCATGACGCGGCAGTAATCCTTTTCATTCGCAAGAGTCTTTATCATGGCATTTCAACGTCGCTGGGCCGTAGCCCTCATTCTCCTCGTACCGGTCTGTCTTCTCGCCGGATTCTTCTTCTTTTTTAATCCGGCAAAGGGAGGTGAGGCCGTTGCCGACGCCGCACCCGGCACGGTCACGGTAACCGATCTTCTCGGGCGGCAGGTGCAGGTCCGCGTGCCCGTACAACGCGTTATCCTGGGAGAGGGGCGCCAGCTGTATCTGGTTGCGGCGCTGGATACGGATAATCCGATCCAACGCATCGTCGGCTGGCGCAAGGACCTGATCCAGGCCGATCCGGATACCTACGCGTTGTATCTGCAAAAGTTTCCAAAGATCGCCGACATTCCCACCTTCGGCGGCTTTGAAGACGGCACGGTCGATATCGAACAGACGATTGCGCAAAGGCCCGATGTCGTTTTCCTGAACATCGAGGCCGAACGCGCCAGCCAGGACGCGCGTACCATCGAGAAGCTCGGCGCACTGGGTATCCCGGTGGTCTACATCGATTTCCGCCACTATCCGATCGAAAACACCGAGCCGACCATGCGGCTGTTTGGCAAACTGTTCGGAAAGGAGCAGCGCGCCGAGGAGTTCATTGCCTTCCGCGCTAGGCAGATTCAACGCGTCACCGACGTCATCCAGGCCCGCCAGCCGACACGCCCGAAGGTATTCATCGAACGGATTGGCGGATATACCCAGGACTGCTGCCTGAGCTTTGGACATGAAAACTTCGGCAAGTTCGTCGAGATGGCCGGCGGCGTGAACATCGCCAAGGACGTCATTCGCGGCACGTTCGGTCAGTTGAATCCGGAACAGGTCGTGGCGGTCAATCCCGACCAGGTGGTGGTCACCAGCGCCAACTGGGAAGCGTATGTGCCGGGCGGAAGCTGGGTAGGAGTCGGACCGGGTGCAGACCTGACGGAAGCGGCGCGAAAACTCGAAACCTACACAAAGCGGCCGGCTTATGCGGGTATCAAGGCGAACCGGAATCAGGAATTTCACGCGATCTGGCACCAGTTCTACAACAGTCCTTACCAGTTCGTCGCGATCCAGCAGTTTGCAAAATGGTTCCATCCGACGCTCTTCCCCGACCTCGACCCGGATGCAACCTTCCGCGAACTGCATCAGCGCTTTCTGCCCTTTGAACACAGGCCCGGTTACTTCGTGAGCTTGAAAAACAAGATGGAGGCCCACCAATGAGCGCGGTCTGTTTGACGGAAAGCGGGCAGCGCACCGTCTATCGGGCAATCGTCAGGCGCAAGCGGCTGCTGATTGCGGCGTTCATCGTTCTGCTGCTGTTGAGCCTCCTGCTCGACTTGGCGCTCGGACCAGCACGGTACAGCCTCGACGAAGTCGTGCGCGCCTTGTTTCTTCCCGACAGCACTTCCTTGCAGGTAAGGGTCGTGATGTGGGAGATCCGCATGCCCGTCGCCCTGATGGCGATCGTCGTTGGCGCTGCGCTGTCGCTCGCCGGCGCCCAGATGCAAACGATACTGAACAATCCGCTGGCAAGTCCTTTCACGCTGGGCATTTCAGCCGCCGCAAGTTTCGGCGCTGCAATGGGACTCGCTTTCGGGGTCAAGCTTTTCCCGGTGGCGACTGAATACCTCGTCCCGCTCAATGCATTTGCGATGGCAATGTTGTCCGCCTTGTTGATCCATCTGCTCTCGATGCGCCGTGGCGTGACCGCCGAAACGGTCGTGCTGCTGGGGATTGCCCTGGTGTTTACCTTCAATGCCCTGCTTGCACTCGTCCAGTACTTTGCGACTGAACAGGCAGTTGCCGCTGTCGTGTTCTGGACCATGGGTAGCCTGACCAAGGCCACATGGCCGAAGCTGGCCGTGACCTGTCTCGTCATTGCGGTCACGCTGCCGATCTTTGCACGCCGGGCTTGGGCATTGACTGCGCTGCGCTTGGGAGACGACAAGGCTGCCAGTTTCGGGGTCGATGTGCCGCGCCTTCGGTTCCAGACCCTGGTAATGGTCAGCCTGTTGGCCGCGATTCCGGTTGCTTTCGTTGGCACGATCGGTTTCGTCGGTCTCGTGGGGCCGCATATTGCCCGCATGCTGATCGGGGAAGACCAGCGCTTTTTCCTGCCTGCTTCGTTGCTGACTGGAGCGCTTGTACTTTCGCTGAGCTCAGTGGTGAGTAAAACCCTGATGCCAGGCGCCATCTTCCCGATCGGGGTGGTAACGTCGCTCATCGGTGTGCCGTTCTTCATTTCGCTCATTCTTGGCAGCAAGAGGAACGCATGGTGAGACTACGACTGGAAAATATCGGTGCGCTTTACGGGCGACACTTGGTCATTTCCGGAATCAATACCCCCGCATTCCACGGCGGGGAGGTTGTTTCGGTCATCGGCCCCAATGCAGCGGGGAAGTCGACATTGTTCAAGCGCTTGGCCGGACTGCTTAAAGGGCCGGGTAACATTCATCTCGAAGGCTCTCGCAAGGGGCTCGACGGGATCTGCTACATGCCGCAGGAAATCAACGCCAATGCGAGACTGACGGTCTACGAATCTGTCCTTTTGGCACGCAAGCAGCAGACGCCAAGCTGGGCGGTGCATGACGACGATCTGAAGGTAATTGATGCCACCATGGCATCACTCGGTATCGCCGACCTTGCGTTTCGCAACCTGGGCGAACTGAGCGGAGGACAGCGTCAACTGGTGTCGATCGCGCAGACACTTGCGCGCGAACCGGAAATCCTGCTCATGGACGAACCCACCAGTGCGCTCGATTTGCACCGGCAGATCCAGGTGCTCGATTTCATGCGGCGCTTGGCCAGGGAGAAGGGGATGCTTGTGTTCATCGCCATCCACGATCTCAACCAAGCGTTGCGATTTTCCGACCAGACGCTCGTGATCGCGAGCGGCACTGCAAGGGCGAGCGGCCTAGCCCGCGAGGTTATCACGGAGAGAATGCTGCGCGAAGTGTACAGAATCGATGCCCGCATCGAGTGCTGCTCGATGGGGGTTGGGCACGTGATTGTCGACGGCGTTGTTTGAATTTCAGATCGAGGAACGGATGCTCAACGTAGCGCAACTGCGGGCCGACACGCCAGGAGTAAATGAGGCCATTCATTTCAACAATGCGGGGGCCGCCCTGATGCCTCGCGTCGTGCTGAATACAGTCATTGACCACCTCGAGTTGGAAGGCCGCCTCGGCGGGTACGAGGCTGCGGATGCGGCAGGCGACCGCCTGGAAAAAGTCTATGGTTCGGTCGCGCGCATGCTCAACGCGCATCCGGACGAGATCGCCGTGGTCGAGAATGCGACGCGCGCATGGGATATGGTGTTCTATTCCCTTCCACTTGCGAAGGGGGATGTCATTCTAACCTCGACGACGGAATATGCCGGCAACTATATCCCGTATCTTCAGCTGCAACGGAATCGGGGAATTGAGATCAGGATCATTCCAAACGACGAGCAGGGACAGGTATCCGTGCGTGCATTGCGCGAGATGTTGAACGACAAGCGCGTGAAGCTCATTTCACTGCCATTTATCGCATCGAATGGCGGCCCCATCCAACCGATCGGCGCGATCGGACCGATCGCCAGGGCAGCCGGTGTATGGTTCTTGGTCGATGCCTGCCAGGGAGTCGGCCACTTGCCGATCGATGTCAAGAAGATCGGCTGTCACATGCTCTCGGCCACCAGCCGCAAGTATCTGCGCGGGCCGCGTGGCATGGGATTTCTTTATGTCGAAAAGGACTTGTGCCAGCAGCTCGAGCCGGCTTTCCTCCATCTGCATGCAGCGACGTTGCAATCGCCAGACAAGTTCGAGATACGCCACGACGCGCGGCGCTTCGAGAACTGGGAGTGCAACATCGCCGCCAAACTGGGGATGGGAGCGGCCGTCGACTACGCACTGGGACTAGGTGTCAACGCGATTTGGCTGCGCATTCAGGCGCTTGCCGATCGACTGCGCGCAAGGCTTGCGGAAATCGACGGAGTGAGGATTCGCGACGGCGGTCTGGTGAAGTCGGGTATCGTGACATTTACTGTCAAGGATCGCGAACCGAAAGAGTTACAGCGGATGCTTGCCTTGCAGCCGCAGCGCATCAATGTGACCACATCCACTTTTCGCTCCACCATGCTGGACATGCATGCGCGCGGATTGCACGAAGTCGTGCGTGCGTCAGTCCATGCCTACAACACCGAGCAAGAAATTGAGACGATCGCTGAAGCGATCGATCTATTTTTCAAGGGGAAGGCAAGTGCTCAATAACGAATCCTACCGCATCGCCATCAAGCCGATCACCTTCTTCCTTCCATCCGAACAAGTCGATCCGGAGGCCGTACAGATTCTCGCAACCGCCATCGAGCATGCCGATGTATGGACCACACCGGTCCCGGTCGAACGCGAAACCGGTATCGTCATGGATGGCAACCATAGAATACGCGCGGCGCAGATTCTGGGACTACGCTATTTACCATGCGTATTGCTGAGTTACCGGGATCCCAGGGTGACGGTCGTGAACTGGTGGACTGCGGAGCCGTTCTCCGTCGACCACATCTTTCGTTCAATTCTGTTCAACAAAGAAATACTTCCTTATAAAACAACCAGGCATCACTTTGCACCGGTCCTGCCGGAAACCGACGTGCCCTTGGCAGTACTTCGAGAAAAGGCGTTCGCTCCCGAGAACGATGTAGCGATTTTGTCAAGAAATCGTTGCTGCCGTAGCTGGGCTCGCAATTGACTTTTTGGCAAGAACTTAATAGGAGCGGCTCACGCTACGGCTGGCGTTGACCGTACGCGTGAAGCAGTTGCAATTGCTGGGTTTCAGCATCGATTCGACTTGCGGAGCGGTACCGCCGGTAAGCGCGTCGCTCGCGCGGCACAAGCCGAAGCGGGCATCCATGCCATGACTGTCGATTGAGAGAGTAGCGCCGATCTGCATGGATGCCATCACATTGACCGTGTCCTGGTTGTCTCCAGTGGGATGGACGCACTGCTGGGCAAGATGCGCAGCGCATAGTCCGCCAGCGGAAACTCGAACGTTCCGCGTAGGTTGATACCTTCTAGGTTGGTCGGCGCGATGCGGCGCAGGTCTTCCGGTGACAGTTTCTCGCCGCCGACCGTCTCGATCCGTTCGATGGTGCGCTGCATGTGCTGCGTGTTCCACGCCATCAGGGCATTCGTCAGCAGCGACAGGCTCGACGATACGGCCGCCAGCGACTCCGGCCGCTTGGCCAGCTCGGTCGGGATCTTGCCTGTGTGGACGGCGCGCTGCACCGCATGGACCGCTTCGCCGCGGTTCAGGGCGTGCCGCAATTCGCGCCGGAACGCCGGATTGGTGAAATAGTCGATCAGGAAGATCGAGCGCAGCAGGCGCCCGAGCTGCACGCCGCCGTCGTACACGTCCTGGCCGCGGGCGGCCGAGCCGAAGCGCTGCAAGGCCTGTACCGCGGTGCAGCGGCCGCTCTGGATCGACGCGACCACGCGCACGAATTCGTCGTAGATCGCCTCGATCGCGTGCAGGTTCACGTCGCCGGCGACCACGGGGAGCACTTCGCCCGGCACCAGGTGGCCGACCGGCACATGCAGGTAGCGGTCGCGCATGTGCTGCAGGACCGGGCACAGGTCGAATTTCAAGCCCTTGGCCACGGCGATACCGAAATCGGTGTAGCCATGGGTGTCGACTGCGAGCTGGGCGACGTCATTGGTGCCGCTCTGCCTCACGACGCCCTCGATGGCGGCGCCGACCTGGCGCTCCTTGAGCAGGATCGGCATGTCGTAAAAGATGCCCCAGCGGTCGCGCACATGGGTGTAGATGCCGATCGAGGCGGTGCGCCGGCGCGGATCGGCGCGCGCCTGCCAGATGGTGCGCGTCGTCTCCAGGCTCATCATGTCGGACGATGCCAAGTCGCCGCGTCCCCAATGGGCCGCGATCGGATGGCGGTGCATAAAGCCGAGCACAGCGTCGGCCGCCTCGCGCAGCTTCCGTTCGTCGGCGACCAGCTTCATCATCTGCCGGATCGCCGCCGGCTTCAATTCGGGAATCATGCGCGCAATATCGGCGGCCAACAGCGAGGTGCCGTGCGCGAAGACGGCGGCGTACACAAGCAGCAACTCGCTGCGCGAGCGCGGTTCGCGTCCCAGCAGCATCCAGGAATACCGTACCTCGCTGTCGATGTCGAGGATGATCTTCGGGAGTTGCCCGACCGGCCGGTCCTCGAAGATTGCGCGCCGCAGGGCGTCGAGATGCGGCTTCTTGTCTTCGGCCACGAGCGCTTCGTTGTGCACGCCGTCGTCCTCGATCCGGACCTCGCCGCGCAGATAGGCGTCGCGCAGGCGTTCGAGGCCCTGGTCGAGGTGGCCGACGATCTTGGCCAGGAAGATTTTCGGGTCCTGCGGCAGTTCGAGATGGCCGTAGTAGTGGTTGCGCTTGGCTTTCCATTCGTCCTCGGGAATGAGCAGCGTCGCGCGGCTGCGGAATGAAAAGCTGTGGTCGACGTAGACCGAGCCGTTGCGCAATGCCATGCGCAGCGCGGAGATCGTCGCCCACTCGAAGGCGCGCAACGCCTCGACGCGGTCCTTACCGTGGATGAGCTCGCGCCACACGCGCCCGAGTTTGGTCTCGGTGTCGGCCGGCAGCTCGTTGCCGCCGTTCGGACCGTACAGGCGGCGCAGGATGTTGATCGCGTCGATCACGGGATGCTGCGTCTCCGCCTCGAACGGCAGCTTGACCAGCTTGTGCAGCATGGCGCGCGCTTGGGCGCTCTTGGTCATCAGCTGCAGGCGGATCAGGCTGCGGCGGCTCGGCGCATGCTGCTTGAGCGTCTGGTCGGCCAGATCGGCAATCTTGTCCAGCGTCTCGTCGGCAGGAAGGGTCTTGTCCAGCGCCAGTGCCTTGACCGCCTCGGCGAAGCCACACAGCTGCTTCTTGAGATCGGGGCGGCCGGCGTCGACCTGCCTGCCGGCCTCGTTGGTGACGTCGATCGCCCAGCGCCGGAACATCGCCAGCAGCTGGTCCGTCGCCGAGCACAGTGCATAGCGCATGAAGCAGGCGGCTTCCAGCCGCCGCGATTGCGACTGAATGCGCTTGCTGACCGACGGCGGGCGGTTCGCGCAACGGCGCGCGTAATGGCGCACCAGGGTCTCGTTCACGTCCGCCGGCCAGGCCGCGGCCACCTTCAGCGCGTAGAGCCGGTCGATCTTGTCGAACAGTTCGGCCATCTGGACCGTCGAATGTTTCAGCGGTACCGCCCACAGCCATTGCTGCAGGCTGCCGTGCTCGCCCTCCGGCGCGGCGAGCTGCCGGCCCCACTCAGCGATCGTGGTATCGCCAACCGATTGCATGAGCGTCCTCTCCAGGAACGCCTCATGGCTGCGGATCGCCTCGGCAATCAAGCGCTTGAGCAGGCGGTCGTGCGCGATCAGGATGCGGTGCTCGTACAGCCAGCACTTGACCTGGGCGAGCAGTGTCGATGTGTCAGGCCGGCCGACCAGCGTTTCCTTCAGCCAGCGCACCAGGTAGCGGCGCTGGTGCTCGGTCATGGCGGCAAAGCCGAGCGCCTGGTACGCGAGTTGCTGGTGGTCGATCAACGTGCGCGGCCGGGTGTCGTACAGCGAACGCAGCGTGCCGATCTCGGGCGGCGCGATGCCCAGTTGTTCGCCAAGATGCGTCCACAGTGCCTTCGGGATCTGCCGGTACGCATCGAGCGTGCGGCCGGTCATGCGCACGAAACCGAGATGCAGGGCCAGAGCCAGGCGGTACAGGTCGCGGCGCCTTTCGTCGATCAGGACGCGCTCTTTGGAGGAAAATGTGAAGAACGTGTTGAGTTCGAACTCGTTGAGTTCAGGCGGGATGTGACGCAGGCCGAGGTAAGAGGCGTGCCAGTGGTCCATTGTTATTCTTGGCGAAAAGAACAATGCGCGCCATCATACCTGTCGAAAACGACAAACAGCAAGTGATTGATTTAAAAGGGAATGCTGCGACGCACACCGCTGGAACCCGCATGAATGCTAGAGGTGGCAACCGTCGTATAGTGCACGGAAATCAAAGGAACCCCATGAGTGGATCCCGCCAACTTGCCCTCCAGAGTTTTCCGCCAAACAGCGCCGCGATGGCCAGAACCGAGGTAGCGGCGTCGGCCACGACGTGCAGATACGCGGAGCGCAGATTCAAGTCGTGATGATGGTTGTGGGATTTGTGATCGTGATGTGCATGGTGATGCTCGTGACCATGCACATCCTTGAGTAGCTAGGCGCAGACGAGATTGACCAATAGTCCGACCACGGCAATCGCAATAGCCTGGTCGTAGTGAATCGGCGTCGGCGCGATCAATCGCTCAATCGACTGGTACAACATCAGTCCGGCAACCCCGACCAAGAAGAGCGCGCTCGTGTAGCCGCCCAGCACCTCTATCTTCCAGGTACCAAAGGCAAACCGCGCATCATGGGCGAATCGCCGCGCCGCTCCATAAGCGAGCACGGACAAGCCGAGCGCCAAGGCATGCGAACTCATGTGCCAACCATCGGCCAGCAGCGCCATTGAATTAAACATCCAGCCGCTGGTAATTTCGACACCCATCATGATGACGGTCAGCATAACTGCCCAGCGTGTATTTCTCTCGGCCAGCGGATTGCCCCCGTCAAAAACGTGGGAGTGGCGCCAGTCCTCAACAGAAGAAGAATGCATTGAATGGTGTCCTTTACCGCAAATCAATATACTATACCCCACTATACCTTGCTGCACTAAGAGCGCCATGCCACACACCATCAAAACGAAAAAGCATTTGCTCACCCGCGTACGCCGCATTGGGGGGCAGTCGGAGGCATTGGAGAAGGCGCTGGAACATGAGACTGAGTGCGTCGCCATACTGCAGCAAATCGCCGCGATTCGGGGGGCGGTGAACGGCCTGATGGCAGAGGTACTGGAGGGACATATCCGGGAACACCTCGGTCCGGATGCTGTTTCATCAAGGCAGCGAAATGAGGATTTGGAACAGGTAGTCGCCGTGCTCAAATCCTATCTCAAGTAGTGCTGGCCTAACGTGCAACTTCTTCCGAATTTCCTGCAAGTCGCTGCCGAGTGAAGAGGCGACCATAATTCAGCTATCTGGTGGTCTTGCGTTTTCGTTGAATCACTGCATACGGGCGGGTCAAGGCGATATTGGAGGCATGTGCAAAGCCGGTTCAGCTAGTGTCGCAGCTTTCCGATCACAGTCTGCACCAGGGAATGGCCACGAGTGCGCACCGCTCCGGTGCCCAATTCCACGACATCAAGTGGAAAGGCGGCTGGCACCACGACGGCACCGTGTAGCGCTATGAAGGAAGCCATCCAGTTCCAGGATAATGCGGCCGGCAGTTTGCTGCGAAAGGTGGAGTGGCGAAGTTCCCTCGACGCTGGGGCCACCACGTCCCTGACCATCGGCCATCTTGGCATAACCCAAGACCCGGCCGCCCCTCAGTCATGGCCGTGCGGTGAATCTCAATTGCCGTCAACGCGGGTATGTTCGAGGCCATCAGCATAGGAGTGCTTTCGTCCAAGCAAGTCTGCTTTTGGATCAGAAAGAATGCTTGCGCCGAGAATATCTGTTCTTTCGTATATAGTTCCACCAAAATCGCAGTGCGCTGTATTGGCAAATACAAAATTCATGAAACATCATAATGCGTGTTCTACTCGTTGAAGATAACCCCGATATCGTCGCAAACCTGTACGGTTTTCTTGAACCGCTCGGCTATACGCTGGATTGCGCCCGCAACGGCATCGTTGGACTTGAATATGCGGCCAAGGGCCATTACGACGCGATCGTCCTGGATCTGATGCTTCCCGGACTGGACGGCCTGGAACTGTGCCGGAAGCTGCGTAAGGAGTGGAGCCGGCCGACGCCGGTACTCATGCTGACCGCCAGGGACACCATACAGGATAAATTGACCGGTTTCGATTGCGGGGCGGATGATTACCTCGTGAAACCATTTTCGCTGATCGAACTCGATGCCCGGCTGAAGGCGCTGGTTCGCCGCGCCAGAAATGAGCACATCGACGCCATTCTGGAATTCGGCGACTTACGTTTCGACCTCGGTCGCGTCGAGGCGACACGTTCCGGCCACCGTCTCGAACTCACTCCAACCGGCTATAAACTGTTGGCTGCGCTGTTACGGGCAGCACCACACGTGCTGACGCGAGAAGCCTTGGAGCAAGCAATCTGGGGCGATGACCCGCCGGAGAGCGACGCGCTACGCTCGCATATGCACGCTCTGCGCCAGGCGCTGGATAAGCCTTTTCCAGTGCCGATGCTGAGAACGGTGCAGGGAGTGGGTTACCGATTGGTTGACGGCAATGAAGCATAAGTTGTCGTTGCGTAGCCGCATTGCCTGGTCGTATGTATTGCTTGCGCTCACACTCGGCATTTTTTTCTCCGGCGTCGCTTATATTTCCGTTGAAGTCGCAGAACAATATCTCGTCGATAAACGCCTTCAATCGCTCTCCACGCAATTGATCAGTCGACATCTGCGAGGCGAGCCCCTTGATACCCCTCCCGGGATTAGGTTTTATGTCGATGATGCAATCCCCCCGCGTTTGCGGCAATTAGAAGCAGGGTTTCATGATTTCTTCTTCGATGTAGAGGAACTGCATGCGTTTGTTCTGGTAGATGCGGGGCGGCGCTTTGTCGTAGTGGATGACCAGAGTGAGTTTGAGCATGTGGAGGAACTCATTCATATTGCGTTGGGTACAGGCTTTGTCGCCAGTCTGGCGCTCGCCATTTTTCTTGGCCTTGCAACCGCCAGACGCGTGATTGCGCCAGTTACCGCGTTAGCGCAGGCGATCAACCACAACGTCCCCCCAGGTACACTTCCATCACTTGAATCGGAAGACGAAATGGGTGTCCTCGCCCGTGCTTTTGCGACTCGCACCGATGAGTTACAACGCTTCTTGAACCGTGAGCGGCTTTTCACCGGCGATGTCAGCCACGAACTACGCACACCGCTGACGATTATTCTCGGCGCAGCCGAACTGTTAAAACTCCAGCTTGATGGCCGGCCGCAGCAGCTGGCGGTTGCAGAACGCATCCGGCGTGCCGCGGCCGACACGGCCGAGCGTGTGAGCGCGCTGCTGCTGTTGTCCCGTGCTCCAGAGACGCTCGATGCACCCAGAATAGAACTCAGATCCGTGGTTGAGCGGGAATTAACGCGCTACAAGCCTCTTCTGGTCGGCAAGCCTGTCAAGTGTCGCTTTGACGCACCGCATGAAGTGTGGGTCTATGCCCGGTCGGAGCTCGCCAGTATCGCCGTTGGGAACCTGCTTCGTAACGCTTGCCAATATACGGACGCCGGTGCCGTGCATATCCGGTTGACAGGCGGTCGTCTTGTCATCGAAGACAGTGGGGCCGGCATCCCCGATTCGGTACGCAACCGATTATTCGAGCGTTTCGTTCGCGGGGATCATGATCAACACACCGGCACGGGCTTGGGATTGGCTATCGTGAAACGCGTTGTCGACCACTTGAGGTGGGAAATCAATTTGGAAACGCGCACGGAAGGTGGAAGCCGTTTTGTCCTGTCCTTTCCGCTAACTTAGCTTTTTCCTGGCCATCTTTACACGATCTTCACACCGGACCGGCTATCGTTGAACGCTGGGCAGTCTGATTTGCATTAGGTCGTGATGGCATTTCTACGTTATTCCTTGGTCGGTTGCATTGCGACCGGCGTGCATTATTTCGTCCTGTTCCTCTTGGTGGAAGGCGGGCATTTACGTCCAGCCTATTCCGCAACGATCGGCTCCGGCTGCGGCGCCTTGGTCGCTTATTGGGGAAACAGGCGATTCACCTTCTCCAGTGCATCCCCGCACTGGTCCGCGCTCAGCCGATTTCTGGTGGTGGCGGCGATGGGCGCAAGTTTGAGTGCCGCTCTGGTCTGGGCCAGCACGGCCCTTTTTGCATGGCATTACATGATAGGCCAGATTGCGGCGACTTTGCTTGCCTTGTTTTTCACCTATGGCTTCAACCGTGTCTGGACATTTCGATGAACACCTCCCCCCCGCTCTACAGCGTTGATGCTGGCGAACCGCCTCCGCTCACGTTAACTGTTGTTGTGCCGGTATTCAATGAAGAAGAAGTATTGCCAGTATTCCATCGTCGCCTGGTGAACGCACTCACGGGTGTGCAAGGTGGTTGGGAAGTCGTCTACATTGATGATGGCAGCACCGATAACTCTCATCAGATTCTCAAGCAATTGCGTCTGCTGACTCCGCATGTCGGCATTGCACGCTTTAGCCGCAATTTCGGTAAGGAAGAAGCGATGAGCGCAGGGCTTCGACTCGCGCGGGGAGATGCCGTCATCATCATTGATGCCGATCTGCAAGATCCTCCGGAGCTGATCCCGGCCATGCTCGCCGCCTGGTCGAACGGCGCCGATATGGTGAACATGCGCAGACGTCACCGCCGCGGCGAATCATGGCTCAAAAAAGCCACGGCGCATGCGTTTTACCGCATCATCAATCGCTTGAGCGAAGTGCCGATTCCCGAAGATGTCGGCGACTTCCGCTTGTTGAGCCGGCGGGCGGTTGATGCGTTGAACTTGCTTTCGGAGCGCAATCGCTTCATGAAGGGGATGTTCGCCTGGATCGGTTACCCCCAAATCACCCTCGACTATGACCGGGACGGCCGCGCTGCGGGACAAACAAAATGGCGTTATTGGCGGTTATGGAACTTTGCCATTGAGGGCATCACGGGCTTTTCAATCGCACCCTTGAAAGCGGCGACTTACCTTGGATTCGCTTGCGCTGCTGCGGCATTTATTTACGGCTTGTACTTTTTATTCAAGACGCTCTTTTTGGGCGATGCTGTCAGGGGTTTTCCCACGTTAATTGTCACCGTCCTGTTTTTAGGCGGCTTGCAGTTAATGGCCATGGGCGTGATCGGCGAGTACCTGGGCCGGTTGTTTGTTGAAAGCAAGCGCCGCCCGCTCTATTTGCTTGAAGAATATCAACCTTCATCCATCGCGGATGCGCCACAACACGCCGAAGTTGTTGGGGCCTTCAAATGACGCAGACACTGTCAGTGTTGAAAAATCGATGGGTCGTGTCATGCCTCGTGGCGCTCGTATTGCTTCGATTGTTATCCCTTGGCATGTATCCATTGATGGATACAACAGAAGCCCGCTACGCCGAGATTGCCCGCAAGATGGTCGAACTTGGTAATTGGATAACGCCGTGGTTTGACTATGGCGTGCCGTTTTGGGGCAAACCGCCCTTGTCGTTCTGGCTGACTGCGGCGAGCTTTAAACTGTTTGGCGTCAATGAATTTGCCGCGCGTCTGCCCCATTGGGTGATGGGGATAGTCACGGTCTGGCTGGTATGGAAAACCGCTGCGCAACGGTCTCAACGTGAGGCACTTTACTCGGTGGTTCTGCTGACTGGGTCGGGTCTGTTTTTTTTATCGGCCGGCATGGTCATGACCGATATGGCATTAACGTTGAGTGCGGTCATTGCCATGCGTGGATGTTGGCTGGGCTTGCAGGGGACGCCCGAGCAGAAAACACGTCAACGCTGGCTGCTATTTGTCGGGCTCGGATTGGGACTGTTGGCCAAAGGCCCCGTCGCTCTCATTTTGATCGGGGCGCCGATCGCGTTATGGTCACTCGCCTCCAAAAGCTTCCTGACGGTCTGGCGCGCGTTGCCCTGGGTACGCGGGGCTGCTCTGTCTGCCGCCATTGTCTTTCCGTGGTACATCGCCGCTGAACTGCGTACGCCTGGCTTTCTCGACTATTTTTTAATCGGCGAGCACTGGCATCGGTTTGTGACTCCAGGCTGGACGGGGGATTTGTACGGCAGTGCGCATGAATATCCTCGCGGAACGATCTGGTTGTTCGCCTTGGCGGATTGGCTGCCATGGAGTCTTCTATTGCCAGCGGCGGCGATCGTTTGGCACCGGGATATCAGACTTGTCGGACACGGACGCAGCGACGAAGGATCGTGGCCGATTTACTTGTTGTGCTGGGGATTGATGCCCTGCGTGTTCTTCACGCTGGCGGGAAATATATTGTGGGCCTATGTCTTGCCGGGCATGCCAGCTCTGGCGCTATGGATTGCGACCTGCCTCTCTCGTTTACCGCAACAAAGGGTCGAAAAGCTGTTGACCCTGGGGTTGGTTATTACCGGTTTCGGCTACGCAGGATTCCTCATCAATTTGCGCGTGGCAGATCGGGATCAGTACAAGTCGGCCAAGTCACTGGTCGCCGCATACAAGGCCAGACGTCATGGCGACGAACCATTGGTTATTATCGGCGGCGGACGTCTGTATTCCGCCGCCTTTTATAGTCAGGGAAGAGCTGAGCGCCTTGCCCGCCCCGATCTGCTGTTGCGGCGTTTGGAAGAGGGGCCGGCGATGGTCGCCATGGAAAGCGAACAAATGAAGAACCTGCCGGAGGCAGCCGGGCGTATGTTGATGCCTGTCGGTCAATACGGGAAGTTTGCACTGCTCGCATTGAAGGAGAAGCCGGATTTAGGACCGCTCGCGGCACGAACCGGCAGGAATGATTCATCCCAAGAAACTGCAAGCCAGGCGCTTTTGCCTCAACCTGACAGCCGGAGGAGTTCTGGCGCGTCGGCTATGCAAAATGAATGACGCGGCGCCATGAAAGACCGGTCGGTTTTCGCGTTTTGCCTGCCATCATCTATGATTGCGCAATCGAAAGCCCGGTTCCGAGCAGTCAGTGAGTGGATGATCAGGGAACTGTCATACTACGCAGACGAAACGAAAGGCTGTGTCGATATGCGTGCTTGTGTCTGTCGGTGCCGGATATGACGATCGCTCGGTCCGGCAAACTATTCAAAAACCAGTAAAAGAAGTTTTAGCTATGTCGTTATTCGAGAAAATCAGCCTTTGGGCCCGTCGCATCAAGCGCGATGCGATCACGCTCTGGTTCGCGTACAGACATCCGGCGACGCCGTTGCTTGCCAAGGCGCTGTGTGTTTTTGTCGTTGCATATGCATTGAGCCCAATTGATTTGATTCCCGACTTCATTCCAATTTTGGGGTATGTGGATGACGCAATATTGTTACCCGGTCTTATCTGGATCGCGGTCAAGTTGGTACCTCCTGGTGTGCTGCAGGAATGCCGGGAACAAGGGGATGCATGGATGGCGCGCGAGGGGCGCAAGCCTCGCAATTATTGGGGCGCGGCCCTAGTCGTGGGGATTTGGGTTGCGCTCACTTGGGCTGTTTGGACATTTGCCGTCGCACCGCATATCTGATGGGGCTCGATGCGATCAGGAGTCATCATGCCTGATTATCTGATCGATCTCGTCAGCCGGTTGGGCCAGTGGAGCTACCTCGTGATCTTCTTGGGGGCGACCCTGGAGTCTGCCGCCTTTCTAGGGGTATTCGTGCCGGGGGAAAGCTTGGTGCTGGTGGCCGGCTTTCTCTCGGCACAAGGGATGCTGGACCTCGACGGCGTCGTGTTCATGGCCGTGATCGGCGCGATCCTGGGCGACAACATCGGTTACGAATTAGGCCGGCAGCTCGGCCGGCCATGGATTCTGCATCATGGCAACCGCATCGGCATAAGCGCTGCGCGGCTGCAACGGGCGCAGGAAGTCTTTTCGCGCCATGGCGGCAAAGCAGTCTTCTTTGGCCGGTTCATCGGTTTTGCGCGTGCGCTAGTGCCTTTTGTTGCAGGTTTCACCCGCATGCCCTATCGTCATTTTCTTTGCTATAACGCTCTCGGTGCCACGCTCTGGTCGGTCGGCTTTATCTTGCTGGGATATGTTCTGGGCAGGGGTTGGCGCTTCGCCGAGCATTGGATGGGGCGCGCGAGCGTGATCTTCGGCGGCGCGTTGCTGCTCGTCATCGTTTTTGGCTGGGTGTGGCGCTGGCTGGTACGCCATGAGGCAGGCATCAAGCGGAGCTGGGCGCGCATAGATCAGGGGCCACGCGTCAAGGCGCTGCGACGCCGTTTTTACCCGCAAATTGTCTGGTTGCAGGAACGACTGACGCCGGGCAGCTATTTGGGACTCCAATTGACGGTAGGCTTGGTGGTGCTCATTACCGCCACTTGGATGTTCGGCGGGATCGCCGAAGATGTCGTCACAAATGATTCCCTGACCCAGGTCGATCAGGCAGTCGCCATGTGGTTCCATGCGCATTCAAATGCGCCATTGACTGCATTTATGTCGTCTGTCAGCCGAGTCCATGATGTTACAGGGATCGGCCTTCTCGCCTTGCTGCTCGCGGCGTATCTAGGATGGAAACGCCTCTGGCATCGGCTGCTTGCGCTCGCTCTGACGGTGCCTGGCGGGATGCTGCTCAACGTGCTGCTGAAGTTCGCGTTTCACCGCGCGCGTCCTGCCTTGGGAAATGTCGACCTGAACCCGACCACGTACAGTTTTCCTAGTGGTCATACCATGGCCGCGACCGTGCTCTATGGATTTGCCGCCGCACTGATTGTCAGCATGGCAACGACATGGCAGTGGAAGGTGTTGGCAGTGCTCGTGGCCATAACGATGATCATGCTGGTTGGCTTTAGCCGGGTGTATTTGGGCGTCCATTATTTGAGTGATGTGCTCGCAGCAATCGCGGAAGGGGTGGCCTGGCTTGCCTTGTGCCTTACTGCCGTCAGGACCATGCAGCGGCGTTCATAGACACACTTAATTATTTATGGCGCATGAATAGGTACGTCTCCCTCCTTGACAGAGCTTGCCGGTATCGCCGTTGGTAACCTGCTTCGTAACGCTTGCCAATATACGGACGCCGGTGCCGTGCATATCCGGTTGACAGGCGGTCGTCTTGTCATCGAAGACAGTGGGGCCGGCATCCCCGATTCGGTACGCAACCGATTATTCGAGCGTTTCGTTCGCGGGGATCATGATCAACACACCGGCACGGGCTTGGGATTGCCTATCGTGAAACGCGTTGTCGACCACTTGAGGTGGGAAATCAATTTGGAAACGCGCACGGAAGGTGGAAGCCGTTTTGTCCTGTCCTTTCCGCTAACTTAGCTTTTACCTGGCCATCTTTACACAATCTTCACATCGGGCCGGCTATCGTCGAAGCGCGATGCGATCACGCTATGGTTCGCGGACAAACGAGCTGAATGTGAGGACGTAGACAATGAGGGAAGCTGTGAAGGAAAATCAGGGCGCTTATCGCGTATCCCCCCTGCTGGAACGCCGCGGCGAGGAAGCCGATGTTCCGTATGCGCCGGCACCGTGGATATTGAAGAAATGCATGGAAACCGGTCTTGTGTTTCTGGCTAATCCTCCGGCGTATGAAGAGCTGGAAGTCGACTTTGCATATGAGGTAACGTACGAGAGGGAGTCGAATGCACGCAGACAGGCAGAACCGCTGAGATATGCGTTCAGCACTGCACTCAAGCGCTTGCGCGGCCGGGTCTTGAAGCGAAACAAAACCTTAAGATTGGTTCGCAGTTTGATTCAAACGATACCTGGCGAACGCATCAACATTCTCGACGTCGGGTGCGGATGGGGATCGCTGTTGAAGGAGCTCTTCAAGACATTGTCGCCAGCGCTGCAGCAGCGTTGCATCCCCCACGGCGTTGAAATTTCCCAGGAACTGTCGCGCATATCAAACGAAAAGCTGCAGCGCCTGAACGGAAGTTGCGTCCATGCTTCGGCGAAGGAAGGGATCTTGCACTTTGGCGAGCGCTATTTCGATGTCATTATCATGGCCTCATACCTTGAGCACGAGACAAACCCGCTTCCGGTTTTACGGAACTGTGGCGCTCGACTCAAACCCGGTGGCTCGATCATCGTTAAGGTCCCGAATTACGGGTGTTTGAACCGCATGTTACGCGGACGTCGGTGGTGCGGCTTTCGCTGGCCTGACCATGTCAATTACTTTACGCCGTCAACGCTGAGGTTGATGGCGGATAAGGCCGGGCTTCGACTGGCGAGAATGACTGTCCTGGATCGAAATCCCTTTAGTGACAATATGTACGCGGTCTTGAGGCTGCAGTCGTCGCACTAACCCCGGAGATTTCAGCGCGCCGCACAAAGGCTGCTGAATGGCAAGGTCGAAGTGCCATGGGGACGGAATGAGACATCGATGGCGCGCTTAGGCGAGTTGGCGTTTACGCCCTGTGCTCCAGTCGACGGACCACTTGCAGAAATGCGCCAACCCGTTCTCCGGCGCAGTCGCAGGCCATCAAGTTCTCGCCTTATTCAATTGACCATCAAGCGCCAGGCAAGCAGGTGCAATGAGCAGCGCATACGAAACCGCATATCCTCGACTCAAGGAAGAGTTCACCGAGCAGGAACTCATTGCCATCTATACCCCGACGCCGGCGGAGTTAAAATTCGTTGCAGCGCGCTACCGCCAAGTTACTCTCCAGACCTTCTTGCTGGTCCAGCTGAAACTGCTGCAGCGCCTGGGTTATTTCGTCGCGCTTACCGGCGTACCGACGGAGATCGTCAAGCACGTTTGCAGCCGCGCCGAGGTTAGAGTACCGACCAAGGCGGCGTTGGCCCGTTATGACAAATCCGGCACCAAACACCGGCACCGCGCATACTTGCGTGAATTTGTCGGCATCCGAGAGCTGACAGCAACCGACGAAACCTGGCTGCAAGGCCAGGCGCTGCAGGCAGCGCAGACCAAGCAGGAACTGGCCGACATCATCAATGTGCTCATTGAGGAACTGGTGCAGCGCCGCTTTGAGCTGCCGAGTTACACCGACTTGTATCGGATGTCGATCAACGCGCGGGCAACCGTCAACGAACGCATTTACAAGTCGGTTGCGGGGCAATTGCCGAACGCCGTTATTGCCCGCCTGGATGGCCTGTTCAGGACCGTGGCCGGCCGCAGTCAGTGGGACGGCTTGAAGCGGGAGCCGAAACAGCCCAATGTGCGCGAAGTGACCGATTTCCTGTCCCACATCGACAACATGATGATCTTGTCGAAGGATTTGCCGGATACGAGCCAGATTGCCGCCGCCAAGCGCGAGCAACTGGTCTTGGAGGCTCGGGCGCTCGATCTGGCCGAGATGCGGGCGATGAAGCCGCTCAAGCGCTACACGCTTGCCGTGCTGCTGGTCCAGACCCAGTTGCAAAAGGCGATGGACGATATTGCCGACATCTTCATCAAGACCCTGCGCAACATGCACAGCGCGGCCGAAGAGCGCTTACGGCAATATCATCTGCAGCAGGCCCAGCAGGTGGAGCGCCTGATCGGTCAGTTTCGCGATGTGCTAACCGTGTTTAGCGAAGAGGGAACCAACGATCAGCGCGTTGCCCGCGTTGAGACTGTGCTCGACGGCGATGCCGAACGGTGGATTGGCGCTTGTGACGAACACATGGCCTACGCCGGGAACAACTATTTCCCGTTCATGCTCAACAACTACCCGGGCAAGCGCAGTCTCCTGTTCAAATGCCTGGAGGCATTGGAACTACGCTCAAGCTCCCAGGACACGAGCCTGTTGCGCTCGATCGCGCAGGTTCAAAAATACCGTTCCAGTCACCGCGAGCACATTTCGGTTGCCGAGAGCGGCATGGACGTCGCCGACCACGACTGGATGGCAGACAAGTGGCGCGATCTGGTCTTTGGACGCCGCCAGCACGTCGAGCCGTCCACTTACCACCGCAAGTATTACGAGCTGGCCGTGTTCTCCGAAGTGATGATCGCCTTGAAGTCGGGCGACCTGTTCGTTGAACATAGCGGCGACTACGACGACTACCGCAACCACTTGGTGAGCTGGGAAGAGTATGAATGCGAGGTGCAAGGCTATAGCGAGATGGTCGGCTTGCCGGTCGAGCCGAGGGAGTTTGTTGCCAAGCTGCGACGCGAGATGAAGGAGCTGGCACGCGCGGTCGACCGTAATTTCCCGGAAAACTCAGGCGTCGATATCGATGAATCGGGCCTGATCATCCGCCGTCCGGAAAAGCAGAAGCCGCCCGCGGAACAGGAAATGGTCGACGAAGCGATCCGCAGCCAGCTTCCCGAGGCCAGCATCCTCGACGTGCTGACCGAGGTGGAAAATTGGCTTGACCTGCATCGTCTGTTCGGCCCGCTGTCCGGCTTCGAGTCCAAAATCGACGCCCCACGCAAGCGTTTCATCACGACCTTGTTCTGCTACGGCTGTAATCTCGGACCGACACAAACGGCCAGATCGGTCAAGGGACTGAGCCGCAAGCAAGTCGCCTGGCTCAATCTCAAGCATGTGACCGAGCAGCGGCTCGACAAGGCGATCTTCAAGGTGATCAACGCCTACAATCGTTTTGCGCTGCCGCGCTACTGGGGCTCCGGCAAAAGTGCCTCGGCCGACGGCACCAAGTGGAGTATGTACGAGCAGAACCTTTTATCGGAATACCACATCCGCTATGGCGGTTACGGCGGCATTGGCTACTATCACGTCTCGGACAAGTACATTGCACTGTTCAGCCACTTCATTCCCTGTGGCGTCTACGAGGCGGTCTACATCCTAGACGGCCTGATCAACAACCAGTCCGACATCCAGCCGGACACCTTGCACGGCGACACACAGGCGCAGAGTACGCCGGTGTTCGGCCTGGCCTACCTACTGGGCATCAACCTGATGCCGCGTATCCGCAACATCAAGGATCTGAAGTTCTACCGCGCCGGCCGCGACGATGAGCTGGAGCACATCAACAGCCTGTTTCGCGGCGCCATCGATTGGGACTTGATCGCCTTGCACCTGAAGGACATGCTGCGAGTCGTGATCTCGATCAAGGCCGGCAAGATCGCGCCGTCGACAATCCTGCGCCGGCTCGGCACGGCGAGTCGCAAGAACAAGCTGTACTACGCCTTCCGCGAGTTGGGCAGGGCGGTGCGCACCCAGTTCTTGCTGAAGTACATCAGCGACGCAGAATTGCGCCGGACGATCAACGCTGCGACGAACAAGAGCGAGGAGTTCAACGATTTCGTCAAATGGCTGTTCTTCGGCGGAGATGGCATCATCGCCGAAAACATCCGGCACGAGCAGCGCAAGGTGGTGAAGTACAACCAGTTGGTCGCCAACATGGTGATCCTGCATAACGTGCAGGGCATGACGCGTGTGTTGAAGGGACTGCAGGCCAAAGGTTTCCCGCTGACCGAGGATCTCCTGCGCGGCACGGCACCGTACCGGAGAGAGCACATCAACCGATTCGGTGAATATCCGCTGGACCTGGATCGGCGAGTTGAGCCGATCAACTACAAACTCGATTTCACCTTATAAATCATCGAGTTAACTTAACTTTGGCGAAAAAAACATTAATCCCGGCCGATCCTCATTCCCGGCTTCATGATGACCACGTGCGCATGAAGGAGGGCGCTTCAGGCGCTGCCGGCCCGATGCTTTGTTTGTTGGAAAATATCAATGCACGGCGGGCCAAGGGGGAGTCATTCGCGTCAATCGCTGCAGACCTGAACAAGCAGGGTTTGACTGGCCGCTACGGAGGTCGCTGGTATGCCAGCAGTGTCTGGACGTATCTGCAACGGTGGTCATAAAGGCATCGTCTCCTGAACCGGTGTCTCAGGTGCGTTATCGTAGACCCTTGGCATTGGCCTGAAGCCACGCCCCACCATCCAGGCCGAGAAGTAGCGATAAACTACACGGATCAGCAGAAAGTTGGATCGCTGATCCACTGTTTTCCAGCCATAAACGGGTCTACCAGGAGATATGCATGCCTTTTTTCAAAGCTTACCTCATCGAGCAGTCGGCCGACGGACAAGTCGGCGGACGCCTGTCTACGCTTTCGCCGGAGCAACTGGATGCCGGCGAAGTGCTGATCCGGGTCCACTACTCGAGCATCAACTACAAGGATGCGCTCGCGGCAACGGGCAAAGGCAAGATCATCCGTCGCTTCCCTTGCGCAGGCGGCATCGACATGGCGGGGGAGGTTGCGGAGAGCACCGACCCGCGTTTCACCCCCGGCCAAAAAGTGATCGCGACGAGTTTCGACATTGGGGTTTCGCACCACGGCGGCTACGCTGAATACGCACGCGTGCCGGGGAAGTGGGTTGTTCCGTTACCGGAGGGACTCGACCTGAAGGAATCCATGGCGCTCGGCACCGCCGGTTTTACCGCCGCCCTGGGCATCGTTCGCATGGAGGATAACGGTCTTGCCCCTGCCAACGGGCCGGTTGTCGTCAGCGGCGCCACGGGGGGAGTCGGCGGCCTTGCGATCGACATGCTGGCGCGGCTCGGATATCACGTCGTCGCGCTGACAAGCAAGGCGACCGAGTCTGACTATCTGCATATGCTCGGCGCGAATGAAATCAAGCTCACTTCCACAATCGATTTCGACAAGGTCCGCCCCCTTGAGGCAGGACTCTGGGCAGGCGCAGTCGACAACGTCGGCGGGCCGATCCTCCACTGGATACTGGCGACGATGAAGCAGGCGGGCACTGTCGCCAGTATCGGCAACGCCGCCAGTGCAAAGCTCGACACGACCGTGTTCCCGTTTATCCTGCGCGGTGTCAGCCTGCTCGGCGTTGATTCCGGCTACATGGGATTTCCAACACGGCAGCGGGTATGGGAGCGCCTCGCATCCGACCTCAAGCCGCGCCATCTCGATGCCGTGACGCGCGTCGTTGACTTCGACGAACTGCCCGGTTGCTTCGACGACTTTATTTCAGGCCGCGTCAAGGGCCGGACTGTCGTGCGTATAGGTGCGTAAGCACTCCGTGTTTCTCAACTTGTCCGGGAGCCATAAACAAGACATCCCGGCCGTCAGGAAACTGCAGCGGCGCGGGACGGCATCGTTTCGACCGGCGTTTCAGACAGGCGCAGCAGGTTCTCGATGTCGCGCCGCGGAGGGGCGCCGAACAGCCGGCTGTACTCGCGGCTGAATTGCGAAGGACTCTCGTAGCCGACGTGGAAGGCGGCGGTCGATGCATCCACACGCTCCATGAGCATCAGCCGCCGCGCCTCGTTCAGGCGCAACCATTTCTGGAATTGCAACGGACTCATCGCGGTAAGCAAGCGGAAGTGATGGTGGAAGCTCGATGTACTCATCTGCACATCGGCTGCGAGTTCCTCGATGCGCAACGGATGGGCATAGTGCGATTTCAGCCAGTCGATCGCCTTGGCTATCCGGTGGCTTTGACTGCCAACGGAAGCGATCTGCCACAGACGCGCGCCCTGGTCGCTCGTCAGCAGGCGATAACAGATTTCGCGCTGGATGAGCGGGGAGAGCACTGGAATCGATGCGGGTTCGTCGAGCAAGTCCAGCAAGCGCGTGAATGCCTGGAGCAGATGCGGTGTGGTCTCGCCAAGTACCATGCCGCGGTCGGATACATGCTCGGGCGGCGGCGCCATCCTGCTTTGCAACATCAGCTCTGCCACGACATGCAGGTCGAGTTTCAACACCAGGCCAAGGTAGGGCCTGTCGCGGCTAGCTTCGAAGACCTGCATCATGGCCGGCAGGTCGAGCGAAGTGATCAGGAAACGTTTGATGTCATAGAGATAAACATTGTCGCCAAGGAGGGCCCGCTTGGCGCCCTGGACAACGAGTGCGACGCTCGGTTCCACCATGCAACTGGCCGGCTGGGTCGGCTCGTCGCGTCGATAGAACGTCAGGTTCGGGATGGTTGTGCTGAGTTGATTGAGACCGTCCGTCCAGCGAGCCACAGTCTCGGCGAGCGGTCGGCGCAGCACTTCGATCTCTTCGATTCCCTGACGAGGCATGACGGCGTGCAGTTCCATGGAAACTCCTGATTTTATCCTGTTCGATGGTAAGTCACATTTATCCGCCTGTCGTCGACCTCGGAGGATTAGGCAATAAACTCATCGTATCGTGCTAACGAAAGAAGTGCGCGGGCAAGGAGAATGCAATTCATCCATTCTTCCGCCCCTGGAGGCACCGATGATCACACTCGAAATCAACGGCAAGGCGACCCGCGTCGATGCCGACCCCGATACACCGCTTCTTTGGGTGTTGCGCGATACGCTGCAAATGACCGGCACGAAATATGGCTGCGGCATGGGACTGTGCGGCGCTTGCACGGTGCACCTGGAAGGCGAGCCGGTGCGCTCGTGCAGCACGCCGGTGTCCGCCGCCGCAGGAAAGAAAATCGTCACTATTGAAGGTGCGGCCCGCGCGCACGTCGCCAAGGCGGTGCAGGAAGCCTGGCAGCGCCTTGACGTCGTGCAATGCGGCTACTGCCAGTCGGGCCAGATCATGAGCGCCGTGGCCCTGCTGGAAAGGAACCGCAAACCTTCCGATGCCGATATCGACACCGCCATGGCCGGCAACATCTGCCGTTGCGCCACCTATGTACGCATCCGAGCCGCCATTCATGAAGCGGCGAAATCGCTCGCTTGAAGGAGGCAGCAATGACGAACACGACTCGCATCGAGAATGAAAGCCGCCGCCGCTTCCTCCAGGGCGCTGCGGGACTGACGCTTGCCGTCTACCTGCCAAGCGCATCGAGCGCACCGGCAGCCTCAGGCGCGCAGCCCTTCGAGCCGAACGCTTTCCTGCGTATCGGCCCCGACAACACTGTGACCGTGATTTCCAAGCATCTGGAGATGGGCCAGGGCACATATACCGGGCTTGCCACCATCGTGGCGGAGGAACTGGACGCCGCCTGGCCGCAGGTACGCGTGGAAGGAGCGCCGGCTGATGCCAGGCGCTACAACAACCTGCTGTGGGGGACGGCACAGGGCACCGGCGGCAGCACGGCGATCGCGAACTCGTGGGAGCAACTGCGCCAGGCCGGCGCGTCGGCGCGTGCCATGCTGGTCGCCGCGGCTGCCCAGCAGTGGAAGGTGCCGGCAGAAGAGATCAGCGTGAGCGAGGGCATCGTCACGCATGCGCGTTCGAAGCGCAAGGCGAGCTTCGGCGAGCTGGCGCAAGCTGCGGCACAGCAACCGGTTCCGGCCGGGGTCAAGCTCAAGGATCCCGAGGACTTCAATCTCATCGGCAAACGCGTGCCGCGCAAAGATACGGCCGCCAAGATCAACGGCCAGGCCCGCTTTACCCAGGACGTGCATCTGCCAGGCATGCTGACCGCCGTCGTCGCCCACCCGCCGCGTTTCGGCGCCAAGGTAAAAACTGTCAATGCGACACGGGCGAAGGCTGTGAAAGGTGTCGTCGATGTCGTCTCCATTCCGGCCGGTGTGGCCGTGCTGGCAAAGGATACCTGGAGTGCGAAAAAGGGCCGCGATGCGTTGAAGGTGGAGTGGGACGAATCGGCCGCTTTCAAGCTCGGCACCGACGAAATCTTTGCGCGCTACCGCGAGCTCGCCAAATCGCCCGGCGTGGTCGCACACAAGCAAGGCAATCCAGATGCCGCATTCGCATCGCCGGCACGCGTGCTGCGCGCAACCTACGACTTCCCTTATCTCGCGCACGCGGCCATGGAGCCGATGAATTGCGTCGTGCACCTGAAGAAGGATGGCTGCGAAATCTGGAACGGCGAGCAGATGCAGACCGTCGACCAGATGAAAGTTGCCGCGCTGCTCGGCCTCAAACCCGAACAGGTGAAGGTGAACATGCTCTACGCCGGCGGCAGCTTCGGCCGGCGCGCGAGCAAGGATTCGGACTATATCCTTGAAGCGGTGAGCATCGCCAAGGCCATCAAGGGCAGGGCGCCGGTCAAGCTGGTGTGGCTGCGCGAAGACGACATGAAGGCAGGCTATTACCGGCCCGCATTCCATCATGCGCTCGAAGCAGCCCTCGATGCGCAGGGTAAGCTGACAGGCTGGCGCCATCGGCTGGTCGGGCAATCGATCCTGGCGAATTCGCCGTTCGCCGCGATGGTCCAGAACGGCGTCGACCGCGTTTCGGTCGAGGGCGCGGCCAACCTGCCGTATGCCATTCCCAATATGCTGGTCGACCTGCATACGCCCAATGATATCGGCGTACCGGTGCTGTGGTGGCGCTCCGTCGGATCGACGCATACGGCGTATTCGACAGAGACCTTTCTCGATGAAGTCGCCGCTGCAGCGGGCCAGGATCCGGTGGCATTCCGCCTGGCGCTGCTCGATCGCCATCCGCGCCACGCGGGCGTGCTGAAACTCGCCGCTGACAAGGCGGGCTGGGGAACACCGCTTGCCCAGGGCGCCAACGGCGAGAAGCGTGGACGCGGCGTGGCGGTACACGAGTCCTTCCGGTCCTATGTGGCGCAAGTGGCGGAAGTGACGGTCAAGCCGGATGGCAGTGTCAAGGTCGATCGCATCGTCTGCGCGGTCGATTGCGGCATCGCCGTCAATCCCGACAACGTGCGGTCCCAGGTCGAAGGCTCGGTGGGCTTCGCGCTGTCGGCGGCGCTGCACGGAGCGATCACGCTCAAGGACGGCGTCGTCGATCAATCGAACTTCCACGACTATGCGCCGATCCGCATCAACGAGATGCCCAGGGTCGAAGTGCACATCGTTCCCTCGGCAGAGAAGCCGACAGGCATCGGCGAGCCGGGTGTGCCGCCCGTGGCGCCGGCGGTCGCGAATGCGATCGCCGCGGCGACCGGCAAACGCGTCCGCCGCCTGCCGATCAGCGCCGACGAATTGAAGGCTTGACGGGCAAAGATGGACGCGGCCGATATCGCGGTACTGAAGCAGGCGCATGCCTGGGCCGAAGCCGGGCATGACGCCGCGCTGGTCACGGTGGCGAGGACGTGGGGCTCTTCCCCCCGGCCTCCGGGCTCGCTGATGGCCCTGCGCGCCGACGGACAAGTCGCCGGATCGGTTTCGGGAGGATGCATCGAGGATGATTTGATCGCCAGCGTGCGCGCGGGCGGACTCGATGAACTGTTCGGCAGCCGCCTGGCATTCTCGGTTCGGTACGGCGTCGATGCGGAGACAGCCCACCGGTTTGGCCTGCCTTGCGGCGGAACCCTGGAACTGGTCATCGAACGCGTGGGACCCGGCACGAGGCTCGACGAGTTGCTCGATGCGTTACAAGGTCGAGATCTGGTGCGCCGTGATCTGTATCTTTCCTCAGGCCGCGTCAACCTTGGCACGGTTGCCCGCGCCGATCCGGTGGCCTTCGATGGGGAGAGGCTGCGCATGGTCTTCGGCCCGCGATACCGTCTGCTCGTCATCGGCGCCGGCCAGCTCAGTGCTTATCTTTGCGATGTGGCGCTTGGGCTGGGCTTCGACATCACCGTTTGCGATCCGCGCGAGGAATACACTAGATCGTGGGAAGTGCCGGGGGTAAGGGTGGTGCATGACATGCCTGACGACGTCGTGCGTGCGATGCAACCGAACCGCTCGACGGCTGTCATTGCGCTTACGCACGATCCCAAGCTGGACGACCTGGCGTTGATGGAGGCACTCCGTTCTCCGGCCTTTTACGTCGGGGCCATCGGTTCCCGCAGCAACAACCGCAAGCGCCGCGAACGGCTCATGCAGCACTTCGACATGACCGAGGAAGAGGTCAACCGCCTGCATGGGCCCGCAGGACTTTACATTGGCAGCAAGACACCGCCGGAAATCGCGTTGTCGATTCTCGCGGAATTGATTGCAACGAAGAACGGCGTTTCCCGCAGTGTGGCCGGTATGGAAGTGCAGGAAGCGAAAGCCATTGTTGAAGTGTAGTCAATGTCAGCACGCGGTTTTTCGCAATGCAATCTTCGACGCAACGGCCGGGCGCAAGCGTCGGAACATAACATCAAAAATAAAGGCAAAGAGACTCTTGGAAGTCCGGGACAGATGACTAGAATGATAGTAAGTCAATAAGTAGTTGAGTCGGCAAATGCCGATTCGGTGAAAGCTGATGGCCCCTGACGAAGGGCAGAGATCATGCTGAGGAACAACCTGATGACGCATGATTACGAAGAGCCGCAATGTTGATTATTGTCGGCCCCGTGAATTCCGACTTTACGCGAAGCGTGAAGCAGAGCCCGATACTTCGCGTATCGGGCTTTTATTTTTTTGCATGCAAGAACAGGATCAACATTGAGCGAGGCTTGTTGTCATCCGCTTGCATGCCGGGCGCGAAAGGAGATCGAAGTGCCTAAATACCTTATTGAAGCCAGTTATGTTGGCGAAGGCGTCAGCGGCCTGCTCAAGGAAGGTGGAACCAGGCGACGCAAAGCTGTTGATGAATTGTTCGATTCGATGGGCGGCACAGTGGAAGCGTTTTATTTCGCCTTCGGCGAAAAGGACGTTTTCATCATTGGAGAACTTCCGGACAATGCCACTGCGGCGGCGTTGGCGCTCAGGGTAAATGCCGCTGGAGCGGCCAGGTGTAAAACGACTGTGCTGATCACGCCTCAGGAGGTTGACCAGGCGGTGAAGAAGACCGCCGCATATCGACCGCCGGGGTATGGGGTTGCCCCATCCGATGTCGCCAAGTGGAATGCCGAGGGCGGCCATCTTCGTCAAGACTCCCCGGGCGAAGAAGGCACGGAATGAATGACTGTCTGGGAAAAGTGATTTGAATTATGTTTCCTGGCGCAAAACATGTCCCGGAACTTGTGGAACGGAAGTTGACATTATGAGCATAATGTCTTCCGTCCACGGGTTTCTCAAATCCACTGGTTTCGGAAAAGTGCAATCTTCTCGCCTAAAGAACTTTCTGCTGGACCTTTAGCAACACGGGCTTACACAATGCTGCCTCGGCGCGGATCTTGACTCATCTGCCGGCGAAGGAAGGCGATTGTCGACTAAGAAAGGCATCGACACCCGAACGGAAGTCGGCCGTCTCGGCGCAGTGGGAAAACGACGTGAGTTCAACTTTTAATTGTGCCGGGAGGCTACGTTCGAAGGATGAACGCAGAAGCCTGCGCATATGACCATAGGCGATTGTGGGGCCGCTGGCTAGGCGATAAGCGAGCGCAAGGACCTGTTCTTCCAATGCCTCCTCCGGAACGACACGGTTGACCAGACCAACACGCAGCGCGTCCTCACAGTTCATCGTCTCACCCAGCATGGCGATTTCAAGCGCCTGCCGCAGCCCGACGAGCCGCGGCAACGCCCACGACGCGCCGGCGTCGCAGCATGCCCCTACGTTGATGTAGGCCAGGTTGAACTTGGTGCCTTCTGCGGCAATCGAGATGTCGGCCTGCAGCATAACGCTCATACCTGCGCCTGCCGCTACCCCGTGCACTTGCGCAATCAGTGGCGCATCCATTTCATGCAGGATACCGAGAGCTTCGTTGATGGGAAGCAGCAAGGCCCTTGCAGTGGCCACCGAGTCAACCGCTAAGGTGGACAAGTCGCCGCCGGCCATGAACCCCTTGCCGGAACCTGCTAGAACCACGCAGCGAACCAATCGGTCCACCGAAAGGCGACGTGCTGCAGCCAACAATTCATGTGCCATTTCCACATTGATGGCGTTCAGTGACGCCGGACGATTGAAGCGGATAACGGCAACCGACCCGCGCCGTTCGATCACAAGCGTGTTGCCGGTAAATTCGACCGCATCGGGAGAGGAACGGATTGAAGTGGACATGACGCGGCCAACCATTATTCGGCATCCGGTTGATTGGCAGGTGTCGCTCGCTTGAATGCATCTAGCTGCAGGCAGGCATCGTTGATCCGCATAATGGTCGGCATCGCCGACAGGTCGCAATTAAATCGCTGTGCGTTAAAGATTTGCGGCACCAGAAAACAGTCAGCCAGAGACGGCGCGTCACCAAAGCAAAACCGGCCGGCCCGCGCGTCGCGCGAGAGGAGCGCTTCGACTGCCGCGAGACCGCGTTCGCACCAGTTCCGATACCACGCATTCTTGTCGTCTTCCGACACCTTCAGGTCACGCGTAAGGTATTGAAGGACGCGAAGGTTGTTGATCGGATGGATTTCGCAAGCAACTGACAAGGCGATAGTGCGGACATACGCGCGATCGGCGGGTGATTTCGGCAGCAGCGGGTAGTTAGGGTAGGCCTCGTCGAGGTATTCGATGATCGCCAGCGACTGAGTGATTGGGGCGTGGTCTTCCTTGTCAATCAGGGCCGGAAGCAGGGCGGCCGGGTTGATCTGCTTGAACTCAGCAGAAAACTGTTCACCGCCGCCTTTGGTAAGGTGGATCGGAACCTGCTCGAAGGCGAGGTTCTTGAGGTTGAGCGCAATGCGGACGCGGTACGACGCGGAGCTGCGGTAGTAGCTGTAGAGCTTCATAGTGGTTTTGGGTGCCGACAAGAGTTGGGGCAACGTTATGCCCAGGTGACTGGCAAGTTGCGCATTAGATAAGTGTCGGCGCGGTCCAGCAGCGGGATCTTGCCGGCGGCACGCGTTTCCACGGTGCGCAAGTCGAGCGACTGCATCGCCTGCGCGCGCTTTTCCAAGTCCGGCCAGCTGACGAAAAACACGACGCAAGGTAGCGGACGGCCGCTCATGATATCGAACACGCCATGCACGAATGCACCGGCATTGCTCAGCGTCGGTACGGTCGCTTCCAAGATCTCGTTGCGCACCGCAGCCGTCTGGCCGATCGCCACCGACTGGATCACCATCTCGACCAGTGGTTCCGCGTGGTGGGCCGCCGAGGTCGGCGGGTCTTCCCATGCCTTGATGGCGCGCAGGAACAGGATGTCATAGCGTTCGACCAGTTCACTGCCTGCATTGGTACGCGCGCGGCATTCGGCCCAGGCCGGGTCGGCGTAGAAGCCTGCCCAACTCTCATTCCGCTCCTGCATGTTCTGGAACGGTGTGAGGTATACATAGAGCGGTGCAGCGGCCCCGGCAACGCCGGTCCATCCGGCGAGCGGACGGATTCCGTGTTTCGGGAAGATCGTGCGCAGATCATTCTGGACTCGTGCTTCCATGTCACGGATGCGGCCAGCGGCAACATTATAGAGGCGCAGCTCGTACACCGGATCGATTTTCAGTTCTTTTGCCATGGTGGGTTTCCTTTGGATTGTCTTTGGGGACATGCTTACTGCATGCGTTGGCCGCCGTTAACATCAAATGTGGCGCCGGTAATGAAGCCCGCATCCGGCGACACGATGTAGCGGACGGCTGCGGCGACGTCCGATGGTTGGCCAACGCGGCCGATCGGTATAACGGCAGGGTCGACGGGAGTTCCTGCGGGAATATTCTTACGCAGCATGGGCGTGTCGATTTGTCCGGGCGAGATCGCGTTCATGGTGATGCCAAGTGCTGCGCATTCCCGTGCGGCGGCGCGCAGGAAACCGATGACGGCCGCCTTGGATGCGGCATAATCGGCATACGTCGTCTTCGAGCCGCCGGTCTGGGCGGCTACCGAGGTGAACAGGACAATGCGGCCGTGTTCGACCGGTTTCTGCAGTCGGAGCTTCACGAATGCGGCGGACGCCAGGTAGGCGCCGCGTGCATTAATCGCCATGCTGGCTTCCCAGCGCTCGAGGCTCGACTCCCAGAAGCGCAAGTGCTTGCCATCATGCTCGGTCAGCAGGACACCGGCGGCGTGGACCAGTACGTCGAGCGGGCCCCCCTTCGATTCGGCAGCCGTAAATGCGCGCTCGACGCTATCGGCATCCGAGACGTCGACTCTGACTGCGCCATGGTCGTCGCCCGGCAGCGCGTCCGCCACGGCGATAGCACGTTCTTCGTTCAGATCGGCGACCACCACCCGATATCCATCCTTTGCAAGCTGGACGGCCACTTCGGCGCCGATGCCGCTTGCACCTCCAGTCACGAGCGCGGCACGGCGCGCAGCAGTTACATGCATGGGTTTAAGCCTCCTCTAGAGAATTGGCCGGTCTAAAGATCGGCGCTCGGGTTGTACGGGCGAGATGCAGGCCGGCGAGCCAGCCGAACGTCAGGGCGGGGCCGAGCGTAATGCCGGCGCTGGGATAGGTGCCACCCATAATCGAGTGCATGTCATTGCCCGCGATATACAGGCCCGGCACCGGGATGCCGTTTGTGTCGAGCGCTTGACTGTCTTCATTGCAGCGGATGCCGAGCGCCGTGCCGATGTCGCCGGGATAAACGGCAATCGCATAGAAGGGCGGCCGTTCGATTGGCCCGAGACACGGATTGGGCGTGCAGTCAGGGTCGCCGAGATAGCAGTTGTAGGCGTTGCCGCCCTTACCGAATTCCTCGTCGATGCCGTTGCGCGCCGCTGCATTGAATCGGTTCGCGGACGTGCAAAGAGCCGAGGCGTCGATTCCAAGCTTATGCGCGAGCTCGGTCAGCGAGCCGGCCTTGATCAGGTAGCCGTCGTCGATCAGATGTTGCCGCGGACGGCCACCGGGCAAGGCGAGGCCGAGTCCCCATTTTTCGATGAAATCGGCGTCGCAGACGAGATAGGCGGGAATGCTGTGCGTATGCGCGTGCGAGCGGTACATGGCAAGTACAAACTCGTGATACGAATTGGCTTCGTTGACAAAGCGCTGTCCTGCGCCGTTGACCGCCATCAGCCCCGGCTTGGCACGATCCCACACAAGGTGCGGGTACCGAACGATCGTGCCGTCCGCACGAGTGTGAATCGATACCGGCGCCCAGAGCGCAGGGCCGGCATGGCCGCTCCCGAGCGTTGCCCCTGCCGACTGCGCAAGCGCAAGCCCGTCGCCACAGTTGGATTGCGGCGCCATCGACCAGAGGCCGGTTGGCTTCGGGAAGTGCTGTTCGCGCATCGCGCAGTTCCACGGAAATCCACCGGTCGCCAAGACGATGCCGCGCCGCACGCGGATGTTCATCTCCGCGTTGTCCATATGGACGGTCACGCCCTGAACGCCTTCGCTATCCGTATGGATCGCGCGCACGTCAGCGGACAAATGGTATTCAATCCCACGCTCAAGAATGGTGTGGAACAGGCCTGCGGCAAGGGCGTTGCCAAGTACCAAGCGCGTACCGCGATGGTAGCCTTGCAAGCGATCCTTGAAATAGCGCATCACCAGGCGCATGCCGTGCCGCCACGCCTTGAGTGAGCGGGTGACGGCCAGCAGTTGCTTGGCGTCGAAGGTGTTGACCATCATACCGCCCAGCACGACGAATTGCGGCATCGGATCGCGCAGTTCCTTGAAGTGCGGGCCGAGGCGACGTCCGTCGAACTCGACTGGATCGAGGGCGCGTCCTCCCAAGGTCGCCCCGGGACAATTGGGATAATAGTCAGGTGCGGTGGCGCGCGCGGCGAAGCGCAGCGACGTATGCTGGGCAAAGTAGTCGACCATTTTTCCTGCCGCTTCCGCAAAGCGTTGCAGGAGGCCGGTCGGCGATGCATCGCCAACCGTTGCAGCGAGGTACTCCATGGCTTTTTCCGGCGAGTCCGGGTGTCCGAGTAAGGCCGCCTGCGTGTTGGCAGGCGCCCATACCACGCCACCGGAAATCGCGGTCGAGCCACCGATCCGGTCCGTCTTTTCCAGCAAGAGGACAGATAGCCCTTCGATATGCGCAGTAATGGCGGCGGACATGCCGCCGGCGCCCGCGCCGATCACGACCACATCGACGACTCGATTCCACCGCTCTGATGCCATTGCTGCCTCCTGGAAAAGGGACGGACGTACTCCGGCATACTTTTCTTAATGGCATACGACGCGCGGTGTATGCCGGCTCACCGGTAATAACTGACATTGTATCATTTATTCCCGGTTTGCCAATTGGGCAGCGCTCGCGATCTGTACTACGGCAATGCGGGGGGGCATGTCAGATCAGCATTTCTGCCCCCCGCCATTGGCCGTCATCAATGTGGCTGGACAAGAGGTCCAGCGCCAGGCGCTTGCCTTCGCGCACAGCGATCGAGTGGGTGCGGGCACCGTTTTCATACAGCGTCCAAGTCAGTTTGATTCCGGTGACAGGCGACCAGCTAAGCCCTTCGGTCGTGCTCTCGTCATACAAGGTGCAACTCGGGACGATCGTATGTGCCGCACCGCTGCGCGCCAGGTTCAGGCACAGCATCAGGGTGTCGACTTCAGCCGCTAGTTTCAGGCTTAGGCCCTTGCGGGCAAGGGCATGTTCAATCTGCAGCCGCAACCCGTTCGGGCGGCTGGGCAGGACCAGCCTGAGTCCGTCCACCATTGCCAGCGGGATCGCATTGTCTCCGGACAAGGCTGCTGCTTTAGTGCTAACCAGCATGGCCGGTTCGCGCACCAAGCGGGTGTGTCGATAGCCAGGTGTTGCTTCCGGATTGAACGGGAGGATCGCGAGGTCGAGCAGGCCGGCTGCCATGTACTCGCGCAGCACATTACTGGCGCCTTCGTAAATCCTCAGGCGGATGCCGGGCGAGCCGGCAATGATGCGCGAAGCAAAGTCCACCGTGAATGCATGGTGCCACGACGGTGGAATCCCGATGGAGAACTGTCCGGCGGCCTGTTCGCCCACCTGCTCCTTTAGGACTGATAGCTGCCGCAGGATGGGGCGAGCCCGTCCTGCGAGCAATTCCCCTGCTTCGGTCAACTGTACGCCGCCATGGCTTCGGTTGAACAGGCTAACGCCGAGCTCGTGCTCGAGTGCGGCGATGTGACGCGAGAGCGCGGGCTGAGAAAGATGCATGTCGAGTGCGGCCTTGCTGATGCTGCCCAGCTCAGCGACGCGCAGGAAGTATTCAAGAGGACGTGAATCCATGGCGGAAGGATATGCAAAAAGTGGATAACAAGTATAGCGGTAAAGCATTATCGCTATGAGTGGCGTCATCTTTAAGATACCTCAACGCCACAGTCCCGCACCCCTTCCTGGCGATGTGCCTCCCATGCGGCGGTGGAGCGGCGACCCATTTTCACAAGAGGAGAATCAATGAGCGCGCCCAAGATCATTGTCACTGTCGCCCCCACTGGCGGCATGGCCAGCAAGAAGCAGAATCCCAATCTGCCGACGCAGCCCCGGGAAATCGCCGACGACGTCTACCGCTGCTATAACGCCGGCGCCAGCGTCGTTGCGGTGCATGCACGTCGCCCCGACGATCAGGCGACCTGCGATCCGTCTATCTACACCAGTATCAACCGCCTGATCCGTGACAAGTGCGACATCATCCTGAACAACTCGACGGGCGGGGGCATCAACGGCGACATGGTGCATCCGGTCGGCGACAGCGAGTACTGGGAAATCCGCTGGTCCGAGCGCCTCAAGGGTATGGAAGGCGAGGGCGTTGAAATGTGCACGCTGGATGCGCAAACGGTGGTTGCCAGCTTCGGCGGCAAGGAAATTCTGGTGCCGACGATGCCATCCCGCATCCGCCAGTTGGCCCAGATGATGAAGGAGCGCGGTATCAAGCCGGAATGGGAAGTGTTCGGCCTGGCCGACATCGTACAGGACGTGCATCGCATGATCGCTGAAGGCTGGGACGAGGCGCCGTACTTCATCAATATCGTGCTCGGTGTGAACGCTTTCCAAGGCGCACTGCCTTATACGCCTCGCCTGCTGCAGACGATGGTCGATCACTTGCCAAAGAATTCCATTTTCAACGTGAGCGCGATCGGCGCGGCGCAACTGCCGGCGGCGATGAACTCGCTGCTGCTAGGCGGCCATGTGCGCGTCGGCCTGGAGGACAACCTCTACTACTCGCAGGGCAGGCTGGCGACGAATGTAGAACTCGTTGAGCGACTAGTACGCCTTGTCCGCGAGATGGGCTACGAACCAGCGACGCCGGAAGAGGCTCGCCAGATCATGGGGCTGCGTCCGCTCAAAGCGTAGTGTGGACCGATACGAGGAGACTAGCATGTCGCATGACGCACTCACCGCAATCCGCCAGAAGAATCTCGAGCGACTGTTCAACCCGCAGAGCATTGCGGTGGTCGGTGCATCCACCGACCTTGCCAAGGCAGGTTCCCAAGCGTTGCTGTCCCTGAAAGGGTTTCCCGGCCGTCTGATGGCCGTCAACCCGAAGGCGAAGGAAATCCAGGGCTTTCCCTGCTACCCGAGCATGCGGGAATTGCCAGAGGCCGTCGACTTGGCGATCCTCGCGATTCCAGCTGAACACTGCGTGAAAGCTGCGCAAGAGGCTGCCGAGCGCGGCGTTGGGGGCATCTTCATCATTTCGGGTGGTTTCGGTGAAACCGGCGAAGAAGGCGCGAAGCTGCAGGCGAGTATTGCTGACATTTGCCGCGCCAGCGGACTGCGTCTGCTTGGCCCGAATACCTCCGGCTTCATCAACACGCATGGGCAGTGCATCGCCAGCTTCGTTCCCGGCGTCGACCAGCTACGCAAGGGGCGTGTCGCTGTCGTCGCGCAGTCCGGTGGCGTCAATCTGTCGATCAGCTTCCTGATCGATCGCCTTGGGGAAGGAATATCGATTGCTGCCGGCCTTGGCAACGCGGTTGACGTATCGGCAGCCGACATCTTGCCCATGCTGGCAGAGGATGCGGCCACTGATGCAATCGCCCTGCATCTCGAGGGGGTGCCGAACGGCCGCGCACTGTTCGAGGCAGTGCGCGAGGTCACGCCGCACAAGCCGGTCGTCGCGCTGGTGGCGGGAAAGGCTGATATCGGCGAGTTTGCGGTCTCGCACACAGGCAACCTGATGGGATCGCACCAGCGCACCGTGTCTGCCTTGCGGCAGGCGGGCGCGGTCGTTGTGAACTCTACCGAGGAACTCGCGCAAGCGGCGGCCTTGCTTGCCTACAAACGATTGCCGCCGAGCGCCGACGCCCGTTTTGCCCTCGTCACCGGCCAGGCCGGGCCCGGCCTGTTAATTGTCGACGGTCTGAAGAGCGCCGGTGTGAACGTCCCCGAACTCGATGCCCAAACTCAGGAAGCAGTGCAAAAGCATTTGCCGCCGATGACGTTCATCAAAAACCCGGTGGACACCGGCCGTCCGGGCTCGGGCTTCCCGAACATCGTGGCGGCGGTTGCGAAAGCCGGCAACATCGACGGCATTCTCGTGTACGCACTGAGCGAGCCGTCGGTGCTGGCTCCCGCCGCTGCCTTGTCGCCGGCGTCCGAAGCCGGCAAGCCGGTCGTCTTTGGGACGCTCGGCTTGGAGCAAGACCTCGCCCCGGCCGTGGCGGCGCTCCGCCAGGCGGGAATTCCTGCCGTGCTCAGCCCAGAACGTCTCGTGCTGGCCGGAGTGGCGCTCGCGGTCGATGCCAAGGGCCGCTGGACCGCGCAGCAGCGCGGCGCCATGCCCGAGGTCGCTCCGCAAGAAACGCTGACCGGCTCCTTTGACGAAAACCGCGCCAAGGAATTGCTGGCGAAGTATGGCATTCGCAGTCCGCAACGCATCCTGTGCCACGACCCTGCACAAGCATTCGAGGCATTCCAACGCATGTCGCCGCCTGTAGTGGCGAAGATCGCGGCCGATGACGTGCCCCACAAGACCGAAGTCGGCGGCGTGCATCTGAATATCAAGGATCGCGAGGCGCTGAACGGTGCGCTGGACGCAATCGCCAAGATCCCGACCGGCGATCCGGGCAAGGTATTGATCGAGGAGATGGCGTCCGCCGGTGTCGAGCTGATTGTCGGTGCGGTACGTGATTCATCCTGGGGGCCGGTGGTGATGGTGGGATTGGGCGGCGTCCTGGCTGAGGCCGTGGCCGACAGCAGCGTCAGGCTCGCGCCCGTTTCCGACATCGAGGCGCAGCACATGCTGGATGAGCTACGCGGGCGCAAGTTGCTCGATGGCTTCCGCAACCTGCCAGTATGCGACCGGGCGGCGATTGCCGATGTGGTCAAGAGCATCGGCCGGCTGATGCTGGAGCATCCGGAAATCGCCGAGGTGGAAATTAATCCTTTGCGCGTGAATGCTGCCGGCGCGCTGGCACTCGACGCGCTGGTCGTTATCGACCGGTAGGAAACAACAAATCAGCGGGTTTCCTTAACACTAACCAAATGAAAGGAAGTCGGATGAGCAACAATCTTGGGCGCGTCGAGGACCTGCCAAAGGACTACTACGATGGACTAGTCTCCCGCAACACCTTGCCGCTCTGGCCCTCGCTACGCGCGGTCCTGCCGCATGGCCGCCCGGCGCGCCGTACACAGCCGGTCATCTGGCGCTTTGCCGATGTGCGCCCCGACCTGATCAAGGCGGGCGAACTGACGCCCATCGAGAAGGCGGAGCGACGCGTGCTGGTTCTGTGCAATCCGGGATTCGGGTTGCAGAACATGCAGGCGACGGGCAGCATCTATATCGGCCTGCAGCTGATCCAGCCGGGCGAAACGGCGCCCAATCACAAGCATTCGCCGTGCGCGGTACGCTTCGTGATCGAAGGCGAGGGTGGCTTCACGGTGGTCAATGGAGAAAAACTGCCGATGGAAAAAGGCGACCTGATCCTGACACCGTCGGGTACCTGGCATGAGCACGGCCATGAGGGCCGGGGGCCGGTAATCTGGCTGGACGCGCTCGACCTTCCGCTGATCTACAACATGGACGCGTCGTACGCGACGGACAGCAAGACTTCGCAGGAACTGACGAAGCCGGTTGGTGATTGCACCTTGCGCTTCAGCAAGGGGGGCGTTGTGCCGTACCGCTCGCTTGACAGCAAGGAGTCCCGCTATCCGCTGATGCGATTTCCATGGAAGGACGTCAAGCAATCGCTGCAGGGGCTCGCTACCTTGACGCCGATGGGGCACTTGGTCCATCTCGCGTACATCAATCCGGAAACCGGGCAGGAATGCCTGCCTACACTCGGTTTTTCTGCCATCCTGCTGCGTCCCGGCGAAACCGTGCGCCTGCCCAAGCGATCCGCATCGGCGGTCTTGCATGTCGTCGAAGGTCGCGGCCAGGCAGTGGTTGATGACGTCGGCCACAGTTTTAACGATTCCGACACGATGGCCGTGCCTACGCATGCGTCAGCGGTCCTGACCAATCTGTCCGCGACAGAGCCCACCTATCTATTCATGGTAGACGACGCTCCGTTGCATCGCAAACTTGGCATTTATGAGGTATTTGAATGACGACCTATCTGTTTCCCCCGCCCCCGATTGTATCTATTCCGGTCAAGGGCCGTACCGAGCAGTATGCGGTCCGCCGCATCTTCTGCGTCGGGCGAAATTACGAAGCGCATGCCAAGGAAATGGGCGTGCAGGTAGACCGCGAAGCGCCGTTCTACTTCACCAAGGCGCATGACACCTACGTACCATCGGGTGCGACCGTCGCCTATCCGCCGGGTACTCAGAATTACCACTACGAAATGGAACTCGTTTTCGTGATCGGCAAGGCCGGCTTCGAGATTGCGGAAAACAAGGCGCTGGAGCACGTGTTCGGCTATGCCTGCGGCTTGGACATGACGCGCCGCGATCTGCAACTGACTGCGCGGGAGCAACGCCGTCCGTGGGATCTGGGAAAGGATTTCGAAGAGTCGGCCGTCATTTCGGAAATTGTGCCTGCGGCCGACATCGGCCATCCGGACAAGGAAAGGATCGAGCTGCGTGTGAACGGCGAAACGCGCCAGTCTTCCGACCTGGGACTTCTGATCCACGGCGTGCCGCAGCTGGTTGCGCACCTGTCTCGATTCTACCGCCTGACCCCGGGCGACGTCATCTTCACGGGCACGCCGGAGGGCGTCGGCCCGGTGGTGGCCGGCGACCGCATCGAAGGTTCGATCGGTAAGGTCGGCAGCATCAGCCTCGATATCAAGGCATCGTGACCCAGCGCCGGCGCAGACGGGGCGACCGCAGTGGCGCCGGCACGCAGGGTACTTCAACGCCGGGGCACAGGCAGGCCGCCGGACCAGGAGCGAAAATGCATAGCACGAATGGGGCGCACAGCTATCCTGCGCCCGACCAGATTTCAGTCATCGGCGTCATCGGCACCGGCGCCGTGGGCGCAAGCTGGATTGCCTTGTTCCTTGCCCGCGGGCTGACTGTCCTTGCCCATGATCCGGCGCCCGACGCGGAGGAGAAAACACGAGAATTTATCCACGATGCCTGGCCGTCCTTGATGGCTCTGCTCGATACGCCGGAGATGACGATCCCCGAGTCTCGGCTGCGCTTCGTGTCGTCGGTCGAGGAAGCTGTTGCACTGGCCGACGCCATCCAGGAAAACGCGCCCGAACGACCGGAACTCAAGGCCCGCGTCATCGCCACAATCGACGGTGCTGCGTCACCAGAAAAAATCATCATGTCGAGCACGGGCGGCATTCCCCCGTCGGAGCTGCAGAAGGCTTGCAAGTATCCTGAGCGTTTCGTCGTCGTCCACCCGTTCAATCCGGCCCACCTGATCCCGCTGGTGGAAGTGGTAGCCGGGCAGGATACGGCACCGGCGGTCTCCGACTGGGCAGTCGCGTTCTCGCGCCGCATAGGCAAGCATCCTATCCGCCTCAAGCGCGAGGCGGCGGGGCACATGACCAACCGTCTGCAGTTCGCGTTGCTGCGCGAAGCGGTGCATTGCCTGGCCGAAGAAATTGCGTCCGCATCCGACATCGACGACGCCGTCCGCTATGGCCTCGGGCCGCGTTGGGCACTGATGGGCAGCCTGCTCACCATGCATATGGCTGGCGGCCCGGGCGGAATGAAGGGCATTCTCGACCATGCCGGCGATGCGATCGAGGGATGGTGGAGTGCATTGGGCCAGCCACACCTGGATGCAGCGACACGCGAAAAGCTGCTGCTTGCCGCCAGTGAGGTCTCACAGGGGCGCTCGATCAAGGAGCTCGTGCAGTGGCGGGACCGCAACCTCGCACGTGTCGTCAAACTGATGAAGCAGGACCAACCGACCGCTGCACAAAAATGCAAGAACTGAAACCTGGAGCAACATCATGACTACATTCAACACAAAATTGCCTCCCGTGCCGGACTGCATCAAGCTATCGCACGATGACAGCACGCTGATCGTACGTATCGCACGCCCCGAGAAACGCAACAGCCTGAGCGACGAGCTGGTGCTTGGCCTGTCTTCCCTGTTCGCCGCCATCTCTACTGACATTACCGGTGTGGTGTTGCATGGCGAGGGCGAACACTTCTGCGCCGGTCTCGACCTGAATGAAGTGAAGGAAGGCAGTCTGAACAAGGGCTTGCAGACCTCGATGATCGGGCAACGGCTGAACGACCTGATTCAGTACTGCCAGGTGCCGGTGATCGCTGTCCTGCATGGCGCGGTGATCGGAGGCGGCCTTGAGCTCGCTTGCGCGGCGCACATTCGTATTGCTGAGCCCTCGGCCTTCTACGCGCTGCCGGAAGGCATACGTGGCATCTTCCTTGGCTCGGGCGGATCGGTGCGCATCCCGCGACTGATCGGAACCGACCGCGTGCTGGACATGATGCTGACTGGCCGAACCTATAGCGCGGAGGAGGGTTATCACCTCGGCTTCTCGCAATACCTTGTTGACAGCGGCTCAGGCTACGACAAGGCGATCGAGCTGGCGAAGAAGGTTGCGCAGAATGCGCCGCTCGCCACATACGCCGTGCTGCAGGCGTTGCCCCGCATTGCGGAGCAGGATCCGGTGAACGGCCTGCTCACCGAGCGCCTGATGTCGACCATTGCACAGTCTGACGAAGAAGCCAAGAAGCGCCTGCGCGACTTCCTGGAGCGCAAGTTGAACAAGGTCACCCATAACTAGCCCGTCCGAACGATCGTAAGGAGTTGACCAGCATGCATTGGAATAATGTAAGGGTATGGGGCGACTTGTGTGACAACCTGGCGGACAGGTTCGGGGGAAAGACGGCGTTCGTCAACACGGACGGGGCCGAGCTCAGCTTTGCCGGCTTCAGGGATCGCGTCAACAAGCTAAACAATGCGCTTGCGAGCAAAGACGTCCACAAGGGCGACCGGGTGGCGATACTTGCAAAGAATTGCACCGAGTACGCCGAAACGTACGGTCTGGCCAAATCCGGTTTCGTCGTTGTTCCGCTCAACTGGCGCCTGACGCCGGACGAACTGTTGCGCTTGCTTGGACACTGCCAGCCACGCGTCATCATCGCCGACGCACAACATGTGCCGGTGGTGGATTCGCTTAAGGAGAGAATGACCGGCGTAGACCACTTCGTTGCCATTGGCGTCGCGCGGGAAGGATGGATCGAGTATGACGATCTTGTCGACAGTGCGTCGCCCGCGCCGCCTGTGCCAGTCGCACCGCTCGACGTTAACGACGTTGTGTGCCTGATGTATACCAGCGGTACGACCGGCGCCCCAAAGGGCGTGGCAATCACCCATCGCGGTATCCTCGGCAATGCCCGCACGTCCGCGCAGCATATCCTGCACCTTTCATCGGAAGACAGGACGTTGGCGGCCATGCCAATGTTCCATGCAGGGGGCATGTGGTACCACCTGCATCCGAGCTATTCAGCGGGTTGTACGTCGGTGATCATGGCCGGATTTGACGCCGCGAAAGTGCTCGACAATATCGGCACCCATGCAATTACCAATGTCCACCTCGTGCCAACGATGATCGGATCGCTGCTTGCCGACCCCGGCATCAATACAGCTCGGCTGGACACGCTGCGCGTCATGTTCTATGCGGCGTCCTCTATCCCCCTTGATCTTCTCAAGCGTGCGCTCGCGACCTTCTCGAAATGCGACTTTGTGCAGTCCTATGGCTCGACGGAAGCCGGAATGATTACGGCGCTGTCGGCAGCCGACCATTTGCGTGCCACGCAGGGTGGGGTTGAACACCTGTTGCAGTCATGTGGCAAGCCGGCCGCAGGAAACGAAATGCGCATCGCCGACGAACAGGGTGAAAACCTGAAGCCCAATCTCATCGGCGAGATCCTTATCCGTGGCTCCAGCATGATGTCGCACTACTGGAACAACCCGGCAGCTACCCAGAAGGCCGTTGTGAATGGCTGGTTCTGCTCAGGTGACCTCGGCTACCGGGATGACGAAGGCTACATCTACCTGGTAGATCGCAAGAACGACATGATCGTCACCGGCGGCGAGAACGTGTATCCGAGCGAAGTCGAAGAAGTGCTGAGCGCCGATCCGGCCGTCGCGATGGCATCGGTGTTCGGCATTCCTGACCCGGTGTGGGTGGAACGCGTGGTCGCCGCCGTCGTGCTTAAGCCCGGTGCAAGCGCTACGCCGCAGGACATCATAGCGCGCGCGCGGCAGCAGTTGGCGGCGTATAAATGCCCGAAGGAGATTTATTTACGTGAGCAGCTGCCCATGAACGCCGTCGGAAAAATCTCCAAGAAAGACCTGAAACTCGTCTTTGGCAACCAATAAACTACGAGAGGCATCCCTCAAATGAACCACCTACATTCAGATGTGCAGGAATTCCGCAATCACTTGGCGCGCTGGGTCAACGAACGGCTGGTACCGCAGGCTGAAAAACTGGACGAAACCGCTGAGTTTTCCTTCGATCTCATCCGCGAGCTTGGCGAGCTGGGCTATCTTGGCATCATGTATCCGGAAGAAGTCGGCGGCTCCGGTATGTCTTTCCCTTATACCTGTTACACCATCTTGTGCGAGGAACTCGCTCGCGGCTCGATGGGCTTTGCCGCCGCGGTCTGCATGCAGGGATCGACTGCGACCCATACCATCCATGAATGGGGTAACAACAAGCTCAAGGAGTTGTATCTCAAGCCGGCGTTGCGCGGTGAGAAGATCGGTGCGTTTGCGATCACGGAACCGAACGCAGGCTCGGACGCGGCGTCCTTGCGCACCAAGGCCACCAAGGTAGACGGCGGTTACCTGCTCAACGGAAGCAAGATCTTCACCTCAAATGGGACCGTTGCAGACTTCATCACGGTAGTTGCAACAATGGATGCTTCGAAGGGAGCGAAGGGTCTGGAACTGTTCATCGTCGACACCAAAACCAAGGGATTCACAATCGGACGGAAGCTGGACAAGTTCTCCATTCGATGCTCTGACACCGCGGAACTGGCATTCCAGGATGTTTTCGTGCCAGACGACCACTGCCTTGGCGACGGGCAGGGCGGCGGCTTTCGAAAGGCGTACAACTCCTTGACCGTGGACCGCATCTTCACGGCCGCGCTCGCGCTCGGCACCGGACGCGCAGCGTACGACGCGGCCCTGCGCTACGCAAACGAACGCAGCCAGTTTGGCCAGACGATCGGCAAGTTCCAGGCGGTACAGTTCAAGCTCGTCGACATGCTCGCTACGCTCGAGCAGGCGCGTCTGTATACGTATTATGCATCGGCATTAGCCGACCAGGGCGCACCGATCACGACTGAGGCGGCGCTGGCGAAGATTATCGCGGGCGACGGCTGTAACGAGGTTTGCCAGAAGGCGCTCTCCATCTTTGGCGGGTACGGTCTGATGAATGAATTCCCGGTGCAGCGCTTTCTGCGTGATTCGTATTTCCCGATGGTCGGCGGCGGTACCAGCGATATCATGCGCACGCTTGTCGCCAAGCAAATTGGTTTGTAGGCGATATTTTTGCGATCTCCAACAGTCCTTGAAATGCTCTAATAACTGATATATCATCAGTTTTAGTGGGCATTTCGAATCGTCAGCAACGACGATGTGCCGGGATGTTCCCGAAGCCGAGTACCGAAATACACGGCTTTGCTGGATATCGGCAATGCAGGCAATTGAAAGGAACAAAATGAAGGCACTTGTAGCGGTGAAAAGGGTCGTGGATTACAACGTGAAAGTTCGCGTGAAATCCGATAAGACGGGCATGGATATCGGCGCTGTCAAGATGTCGATGAATCCATTCGATGAAATTGCGGTGGAAGAAGCGGTGCGCCTGAAGGAAGCCGGCATCATCCAGGAAGTCGTTGTCGTTTCCGCTGGCCCTTCCGCCTGCCAGGAAACTCTGCGCACGGCGCTTGCCATCGGGGCTGATCGTGCAATCCTGCTGCAGACCGATGTCGAGTTACAGCCGCTGGCAGTCGCCAAACTCCTCAGGGCGGTGTGTGACCGCGAAAAGCCGCAGATCGCCATCCTCGGCAAGCAAGCCATCGACGACGACGCGAACCAGGTCGGACAGATGCTCGCTGCGTTGTGTACCTGGCCACAGGCGACCTACGCCTCGCGTGTGCAGATCGAAGGCGGGGAGGCGGTAGTGACACGCGAGATTGACGGTGGCCTGGAAACGATCAGGATTTCGTTGCCGGCCGTCGTCACGACCGATCTGCGATTGAATGAGCCGCGTTACGTGACCCTGCCGAATATCATGAAGGCCAAGAAAAAGCCGCTCGATATATTGACGCCCGGCGACCTTAATGTGGACGTGGCGCCTCGTCTCAAGGTAATCAAAGTGGAGGAGCCGCCTGCACGCAAGGCGGGCGTCATCGTCAAAGATGCTGCCACACTGATCGATAAATTGAAAAACGAAGCAAAGGTGATTTGAATATGGTTGCACTGGTTATCGCCGAGCACGACAACACGTTCCTAAAGAGCGCGACGTTAAATACCATTAGTGCCGCTAAAGCATGTGGCGCCGACGTGCACGTCCTGGTTGCTGGCGGCGGATGCGCAGCCGTGGCATATTACGCCGCCGGCATTGCTGGCGTGTCCCGGGTGCTTGTTGCCGATGCGCCGCATCTCAAGGATGGACTTCCGGAGAACGTCGCCGCCCAAGTGCTTGCCTGTGCGGCAGACTATGCACTGATCGCCGCTCCGGCGACTGCATGGGGCAAGGCGGTGGCCCCGAGAGTGGCCGCCCAACTTGACGTGAGCCAGATTTCAGAAATTACAAAAGTCGTTGCCGCGGACACTTTCGAGCGACCCATCTATGCGGGCAATGCGATCGCGACTGTCCAAAGCGCTGAACGCATTAACGTGATCACCGTGCGCGCGACTGGCTTCGATGCCGCTCCGACTGAGGGCGGGAATGCCACGGTCGTCAATATACCCGCCGTTGAGGATGGTAAGAAGTCGGTATTTGTGTCTCGCGAGGTTTTGAAGTCCGACCGGCCCGAGCTGGGGGCGGCGAGCATCGTGGTGTCCGGCGGCCGTGGCTTGGGTAGCGGCGAAAACTATCGTAATGTCCTCGAGCCGCTCGCCGACAAACTTGGCGCCGCGTTAGGCGCGTCGCGCGCAGCCGTTGATGCTGGGTTCGTTCCAAACGATTATCAGGTCGGGCAGACAGGCAAGATTGTCGCCCCGCAGTTGTACTTCGCGGTCGGCATCTCAGGGGCGATTCAGCACCTTGCCGGCATGAAGGATTCGAAGGTAATTGTCGCGGTTAACAAGGACCCGGAAGCGCCGATCTTCCAGGTAGCGGACTTCGGTCTCGTCGGTGACCTTTTCGAAGAGATTCCGAGAGTCGTCGACCACCTCGACTAAGCAAGGCGGGTAGGTGAGTCCGCTCATCCGATGGCGGGCAGCGTGCAGCGCCAGACAGGTCCGGATACAGCTACATCGCGGGAGTCGCCATGCGCAAGGGGGAACGTACCAAGGCATCAATTCTGAAGAAGGCGTTGCAGATCGCCAATCGCGAAGGCTTGCGCGGCCTGACCATCGGTGGCCTCGCCAGTTGCATGGGCATGAGCAAGTCCGGCGTGTTCATGCACTTCGGGTCGCACGAAGGCCTGCTGGTCGAGGTACTTGCAGCGCATCACGCGGAGTTCACGGAGCGGATACTCGTGAAGTGCCTGCATGAGATGCCCGGTCTTCCCCGTCTCCGCGCAATCGTAGGCACTTGGGCCGAACATATCAACTGCACGTCGGCAGTCGGCGCGCTCTACCTGAAAGCGGCGCTCGAGTATGACTTCGAAAGCGGTGAGGTGCGGAGGCATTTGCGAAGGATCGTCACCGAGTGGCAGGAGATCCTGACACGATGCGTGCGGCAGGCATGTGAAGCCGAGCAATTGCAAGGCGTGGATCCGGAGCAGTTCGTGTTTGAACTATACGGATTGATGTATGCCATTCTTCACGAAGCTCGTTTCCTGAAGCGCCCGGACGCCGTCGCGTGTGGGATGCAATCCTTCGACCGCTTGTTGCGCAACTATTTTGGGGGTCTAGTCCATGAGGCAGAAGGCGCACATGCGTCATATGCGCAATGAAATGGCTCAGCCCTCGGCACATGACCCGATGGCGTCAAATTCTGCGCATTAGCTGCCGCCGAGCGTAGTCGGGCGCACGCTCGCTTCCATTTTCCCCGAGACCCTGACGCTTGTCACCGTGATGATACGAGGGGGCGAAAGCGCTAGGTGCAAAGACAGCGCTACGGCCGTCTTGTCACGCTGGGAAGTTGTGCCGCTAAAGAGCCGCCGACGGAGATTAAGCACATCCTGGCCAATACCGTCCGGGCAGCAGTGGTCGGTCTCAACAAGTCGTTGGCTAACGAATTCGGCAAGGACGGCATTACAGAACGGGATGGATCGCCACTGAGCGCATGCAGGATTGCCTAGACATAATGTATTGACCTGCCGCACCTCAAGCGACGCGGATTAAGCTTGAGGTTTTTCAACCCAGGCTCAGAGCCGTAATTGAGGGGGCAGGCCGTGAACGAGTTTAGCAAATACGTTGGATTGGATGTGCACAAGGAGACGATTGCGGTCGCTGTGGCGGAGGCCAACGGTGGCGAAGTGCGCTATGTCGGAGAGATTGCCAACACGCCGGAAGCGATGATCAAGCTGGTACGGCAGCTTGGCAAGGGCGGCACGAAGCTGTCGTTTTGTTATGAAGCTGGGCCGTGCGGCTATGGGGTGTATCGACAGCTGCAAGGGCTCAAGCAGGCTTGTCTGGTGGTAGCACCGTCGCTGATTCCCAAGAAGGCTGGCGACCGTGTCAAGACGGACCGACGTGACAGCTTGAGCCTGGCAAGACTGCATCGTGCTGGCGAACTGACAGCGGTCTGGGTGCCGGATGAGGAGCATGAGGGCTTGCGGGATTTGACCCGGGCACGCGAGGACATGAAGCATTTGCAGCGGCAAGCCAAGCAACGCTTGCTGGCTTTTCTGCTACGGCATGGCAAGCGTTATGACGGCAAGAGCAAGTGGACGCAGGCACATTACCGATGGCTGGAAACGGTGAAGTTCGAGCAGCCGGTGCAACAAATCGTTTTCCAGGAATATGTCGATACGGTGCTGTCATGTCACAAGCGTGTGCAAGGGCTGGACAAGCAGATTGAGCAGGTGGTTCAGGCAGCGTCGGTATGGCCTGTGATTCAGGCGCTCATGGCGCTGCGCGGAGTAAATCTGCTCACGGCAGTCACCATAGTGGCCGAGATCGGGGATCTGAAGCGATTTGCCAATGCCCCGCAGTTGATGGCGTACCTGGGCCTTGTGCCCAGCGAGTATTCCAGTGGAGGCAGCGTGCGCCGTGGTGCGATTACAAAGACCGGCAACAGCCACGTGCGACGGGTACTGATCGAGGCGGCGTGGACCTATCGGCATCCAGCACGCAAGACTGCGGTCCTGCAGCGGCGTGCCGAACACGCGCCCGAGGCGGTTCAGGAAATCGCATGGTCGGCACAAAAGAGACTGTGCCGACGGTATCGGCTCCTCGACGAAAAAGGCAAGCTCAAGGTGCAAGTCTGCACGGCGGTAGCACGCGAGTTGGCCGGGTTCATCTGGGCAGTCGGACAGACATTGCCTGCGCCACGCAGTGCAAAAACAATTTGAAGGACACGCAGATGAATAATCAGCGGGCTCACAGCAGGGCAAGCAACGGTCGGAGAACCCTCGCACCCTCTATGAGGCACCAGACCACCGGATGATCCTCGCCACTAGAGAGAGGCAGCTCCACGACGAATCTTTGTCATGCGGTAACCAACCCGCGTATATCAGACTGATCAACCGTCGTATCGCCGCCTGCTCTGCTGTGAGTCCGTTGTAATTGTAATGATGATTTTTTGAATGACCTTGACGGGTCAATACATATCAGAGGGTGTTATGAACTGGATTGGGGGTCGCGCAGCCCCGAGAACCGGCCGAATGCAAGGCGCAGCGACGCGTCGCGCCTAGCACTGCATCCGGGGGGCGCCGAGCCCTTCTCGATCGAATGCGACCCCCAATCCAGTTCATAACACCCTCTAGACCTCGTCGCGCAGGACAAAGGTGGCCAAGGAACAGCTTTGAACAGATGACCAACCAGTTGATCCCGTCCGGACGACCGGGCACGCCGGAGGAGATGGCGTCGGCTGCGGCATATCTCTGTTCCCGGCAGGCCGCCTATATCACTGGCAGCCTGATTCTGGTGGACGGAGGGCATCACCGTTCGGCGTGGTAACGCTCGCCCGCATTAGAATTGTTCCCAGTCACCGCCCACCTGCGCACTCGCGGCGCTAGCCCTCTTACGTGTTGCGACCGCGTAGCGAGTGCGCACAAGGTCATGGGATTCAGCAGGCACGGATGCGGCCGCCTGCGGAAGCGCAACGATGCTTGCACCTATCCTCGCCGCCTCCTCCCGGGACGCGGCACGCAGGTCTTCCAGCTTGAATATGCTCACCGACTTGGCCAGACTGGCCGCTTGATCCTTCATGGATTCGGTGGCCGCCGTCGCCTGCTCGACGAGCGCAGCGTTTTGCTGGGTAATGTCATCCATGTCATTAATCGCATGCGTCACCGACTCGATTCCGGAACTTTGCTCGCGGCTTGCCTCCGTAATCTCGGACATGATGCCGGCAACTTTTCCGACCGCAGCCAGGATCTCGTCCATCGTCTTGCCCGCTCGGTCGACCAGGGCGCTGCCTGTCTCGACCTGGTCGACCGAGTCGCCAATCAATTCCTTGATTTCCTTTGCCGCTTCAGAGGAACGCTGAGCGAGGCTGCGCACTTCCGCGGCGACGACCGCAAAACCGCGGCCTTGCTCGCCTGCTCGCGCCGCTTCGACCGCCGCATTGAGCGCGAGGATGTTGGTCTGGAAGGCGATGCCGTCAATGACACCGATAATGTCGGCGATGCGACGTGACGATTCCTTGATCAAGTCCATGGTCTGGATGACCTGATTCACCACATCGCCTCCTTTAAGCGCTGTCTCGCGGGCCGAATCCCCAAGCATGTTCGCCTGCTCAGCATTGCAAGCGTTCTGACGCACGGTATCGTTGAGTGCACCGATTGACCTGGCCGTTTCGCGAAGCGAATTCGCTGCGTGTTCGGTACGCGATGACAGCTGTGCCGTACCAGCAGCAATTTCGACGGAAGCGGTTGCGATCGATTCGGTGCCGCTTCGCACCTCGCCGACAATCCTGCCCAAACTTGCGTTCATGTGCTTGAGGGATTCCATCAGCTTGCCGATCTCGTCAGTCGAGCCGGTTTCGATTCGCATGCTTAGGTCGCCATCAGCAACTTTTTCAGCCAGCTGCACGGCCACAGTCAGCGGGCGCACGATTCCGATGGTCACGATGATCGCGATTCCGATTCCGATCAGGGTGGCCGCGCCGGCAAGCGCGGCCATCACGATCAGCGCCTGTCGTGTCGACGCTTCTGCCTGAATGCCGGCAATTTCCGCCTGTTTCCCCTGAAAGGTAATCACTTGGTCGACTGCGCCCACATAAGCATCGGCGAAGCCGCGAATCTCCGTCATCATCAGGCCGCGTGCCGAATCAAACTGACTTTCCTTTATCATTTGCAAAAAGCGTTGTTGCGCTTGCATGAAGTCCTGTCGCTTGGACTTGACGTACTCAAGCAGTTCTCGCCCCTCTCCGGATTTCGGCATCATTTCATCCAGTTTCTTCGTATTTTCGTCAATGAACTGGTTTCCCTGCTCAATCAGCGCGATGTCCGACTGTGCAGAATGAGGGTCACTGTTGAGAACAATATTTCGCATGTTACCGACAACGTCGGTGAGGTCGCTTTTTAAAAGGTTTGCCACCACCGTTTGCGGGAATTGAACACTGACGATTGCCGCCGTGCGTTGGTTGCTCTCAAAGAGCTGAAAGGCACCTATGCCAGTAATGGCCATCATTAGCAGGATGATGGTTCCGAAGCCAACACCCAGTCTTTGGCCAATTTTCAGATTTTTTAGTTTCACGTTTCCTCCCGCTCTTTTCATCGTTGTTTTTCGCAATCCTTGTATTCCCGTGCTCTGCGCCACCTTCGAAGAATTGCGATCCTTCAGAACCTGTAGACAGTCCTGCCAAAAAACTGATACTTTGACAGTTTATGGAGTTATTTGCCGGGCGGCAAGCGTATTTGCGGATACGGCGCAACTAAAACCTGTATCAAATAAGTTAAATAGGGGACTTAATGAGGGACGAATTCATTTCGCGGCGATCGCGGCCATGGGACGGAAAGAATGTTGGCGAACTGCTTGATCTACATCGGACCAGTGCTTCTTCCTTCCGCAGCCGCCTCACCGACGACAACAAGAACGGGCGCGTATTCGGTGGGCAACTGATCGGACAGGCGCTGCGCGCCGCACAACGCACGGTGTCAAGTGAGCGTTTGCCAAGTTTCATGCAGGTACTTTTTGCACAAGGTGCGCTGCCCCATTCACCGATTGATTTCGAAGTCTTTTCCCTGCAGGACGGAAAACGGTTCTCCAGTCGGCGCGTTGAAGCGTCACAGGAAGAACGCTTCCTGATCGAAGCGACCGCCACCTTCCAGCTACCGGCTGCTGGACTGGACCATGCGTTACCGCCACATACCAACGTGGAAGAGCCGGACAAGTTGATGTCGATGTCGGCGCTGGGGTCGTCTTCCGACTGCGAGTTCGCCAGTTTCGATTGGGGATGGTTCGAGAAGCCATGCCTTGAATTGCGCGTCGTCGAACCGCAACGCCACCTCATTTCGACCAGTTTGACCCCCCATTCCGCGCACTGGATTTGCCTGCGCGAGAGACTGGATGACGATCCGCAACTGCATGCAGCAGTCCTAGCCTATCTCAGTGACTATTGGATCAATACGGCGGCGATCACCCACCACATTCCGACCCGCGATGTCATCCCGCAGCTCTACATTGCCAGCTTGAATCATGCGATATGGTTCCACCGCCCGTTCCGGGCGGACGAATGGCTCCTGTTCTCGACGGAGAGCCCTAGTTCGCACAGTGGCCGTGGATTGACGACAGGGAGGATATATGACCAACGGCGAACGCTTGTCGCGTCCGTCGCCCAGGAATGCCTCCTTGTGCCTCGGACGGCTTCGATCAAGTGAGACAGGTAGGCGGACCGCAGCAAAGTATCGGATGCGGAAGTAAGATGAACGATCATTGAAACAGGAAAGGACCCTATGCGGCCGGATGATTATCTTGCGCATACGCCAAACAAGGCGGCGCTTATCGTTGCTGGTCGGGAGCGCGAGCGTACGCTCAGTTATGCCGAGTTGTGCAGGCGAAGCATTTTACTTGCCCGATTTTTCAAGGCGCGCGGCCTGGCGGAAGGCGACACCATTGCCATCCTTCTTGAAAACTCGGTGGAAGTGGCGGAACTGGTCTGGTCCGCACAGCGCTCTGGTCTGCGCTACACGTTAATCAATCATCATCTCCATCCGGACGAGGCGCGATACATTATTGTGGATTGCGATGCGCGCGCGCTGATCGTGTCTGCGGGCCTGGCACCGCTGGCGGAGGATATTGAATGCAGCGACGCCGGGCCATTGACCGTCCGGCTCGCTGTCGGCGGCGAAGTCCCGGGGTACGAATGCTACGAGTCCATCGTCGCTGCAACGACTGCAGTCGACCCCGATCCCGATGCGGTTGAGGGGGCAATGATGCTTTACTCATCAGGCACGACCGGGCGTCCGAAAGGGATCCGGTACATCCATCCGCGCCAGAGGTACGGGGATTTTGTAGCCGTCGAGAACCTCCTGCGGACTGCGTTCGGTATCGATGCGTCCAGTATCCTGCTGGTTGCCGGCCCGCTGTACCATGCGGCGCCGATCAGCTGGACGACGGGGGCGCAGCGGCTGGGCGCCACTACCATCGCGCTTGAAAAATACGACCCGCTCGAATGCCTGCGGCTCATTGAACACCATCAGGTCACGCATGTGCTCATGGTGCCGACGCATTTCGTGCGCCTGCTCAAGCTTCCTGACAATGAGCGCCAGCGGTATTCGACTGCATCGTTGCGCTGCGTGGTGCACGCGGCGGCTCCATGCCCGGTCGAGGTCAAGGAGCGCATGCTTGCATGGTGGGGGAAAATCATTTACGAGTTTTACTCGAGCACCGAGGCGAATGGCTTCGTCATGATCGGCCCGGAGGACTGGCTCGCGCACAAGGGGTCGGTCGGCCGGGTTGCGCAGGGAAAGATCCTGATCACAGACGAGAACGGCAACGCCCTCGGTCCTGGCGAGCCAGGACAGATCTGGTTCGAGGCAGCCGGCTCCGGCTTCGCCTATCACAAGGATGAAGCCAAGACGCGGGAAGCGTACGATGCGCAAGGGCGCAGCACGGTGGGCGACATCGGCTATGTGGACGAGGAAGGTTATCTCTACCTGACCGACCGCAAGTCGAACATGATCATCTCCGGCGGTGTCAATATCTATCCCCAGGAGATCGAAAGCCAGCTTGCCCTCCATCCCGCGGTGATCGACATCGCGGTCATTGGGGTGCCAAACGAGGAGTTCGGCGAGGAGGTCATGGCGGTGGTCGTGCGATCTGACACCGAAGATCCAGACGATGCGTTGGCCCGGGAACTGATCGAGTATTGCCGGGCCCGCATCGCGCACTATAAATGCCCGCGCAAGGTCCGCTTTGTCAGTGCACTGCCGCGTTCACCCGCGGGCAAGCTGATGAAGAGGCTGATCAACTTTTGACCGTGAGCCCGACTAACAGGACGAGCGGATTGAGTCAACTTACTTTGAAATGGAGATCGAGACATGCCTCAAGAAATCTACGACATACCGTTTAACCGGATCAACGGTGAAAGCGCATCGCTTGCGCCTTACCGTGGCAAGGTGCTGCTGCTGGTGAATGTCGCATCCCGCTGTGGACTGACGCCGCAATACGACGCACTCGAAAAACTGTTCGAAGCACGCCAATCGGACGGCCTGGTCGTGTTCGGGTTCCCTGCCAATGACTTTGGCGCCCAGGAACCGGGATCGAACGAAGAAATTGCGCAGTTCTGCAGCAGCAGCTTCGGCGTCAAGTTTCCAATGGCGGCAAAGGTCTCGGTCAAGGGACCGCAGCAGCATCCGCTATACCAGTACCTGACCCGCGCTCGGCCTGACGCCGCCTCGGCGAGCCCGGGCACGTTCCGCACCAAGCTGGAAACTTATGGCTACAAGCAGGAAAATCCGGCGGACGTACTCTGGAACTTTGAAAAGTTCCTGGTTAATCGCAAGGGCGAGGTGGTGGGGCGCTTCTCTCCCGAAGTTACCCCGGACGATGCATTGCTCAAGGACGCCATTGATACGGCGCTGGCAGAGTGAGAAGGGGGGCGCTTCGCGGCGCCCCGATGGCAACGATCAAAGTAGCTTGCCGCCGTCAACCGTGAGGCACGCGCCGGTGGTGTAACTTGAGGCGTCGGAGGCGAAGTACAGGACTGCGCCGGCCATCTCCTCCGGCTTTCCCATGCGGCGCATCGGCACTGTCGGCAGAAAGGCGTCGAGCATTTCCTTGTCCTTCAGCATGGGGGCGGCCAGGCGCGTCTCAGTGGCACCGGGGAGCAGCGCGTTGACGCGAATCTTGCTCGACGCTACTTCTGCGGCAAAGGCCTTGGTCATCGAAACCACGGCCGCCTTGCTCACCGAGTAAATCCCCTGCTGCACGATCGGACTCACCGCATTGATCGACGCAATGTTGATAATGCTTCCGCCGCCGTTCTTTTTCATCAGCTTCACCGCATGCGCGGAGCAGAAGAAGTAGCCGCGTACGTTGACGTCCAGCGTCTTTTGGAACGAAGCCGGATCGGTTTCCTCGATCGGGCCGAAGTACCGCATGATGCCTGCATTATTGACCAGGATGTCGAGCCGGCCATGACAAGCGGCGATGTCACCGAACAGTGCATCGACCTGCTCCATGCTGCCGATGTCGCACGCGCGCGCCTCCGCGCGCCCACCAGAGGCGCGGATGGATTCCGCTACCGAGCGACAGTCGTCGAGCTTGCGGCTGGACACGATCACCAGCGCGCCGTTGGCTGCCAGTGCCCTGGCGATCGATTCACCAATTCCCCGACTTGAACCGGTTACCAGGGCGATCTTTCCGCTCAGGTCAAAAAGGTTTGCATTATTCATGATGCGTGCCTCCAGGACCATCAGCAGGCCAACTGCCGGGAACGTGAGCCAGTTGCGCACAGCGCCGCGACTGCCGTATAGGCCTGGTTGACCGCATCGCCGATGCGCCCGCCACGTCGTGCGTCGCCAATGGCGACGACCGGGATGCCCGATTGCATCAGTTTTTCGGCCAGCTGGGTGTCCGGCTTACGGCCCTGAGCGATCAGCACGCAACTTGCCCTGACGGTTGAGATTGTTCCTTCCCTCGACTGCAGCGTGACGTCGCCGTTCTCGGCAATCGCGACAATGCTCGTGTTGTCAATGATACTGATCCGTTCATTACTCGCCAACCGCTTGCGCAGCACAGTACGGTACACAATCTCTGCCGATCGTGCGAGTTGCTTGGCCGGCGAGCGCGAAACGAGGACGACGCCGTACCCTCGCTCGCTCAGGTACTCTGCCGTTTCGCACCCGGTTTCGCCGCCGCCATACACCACGACCGGCCGCCCGCCGGATGCGGGAAGGACGGAAGTGTCCCCCATGAGCAGTTCGTAGGCATCGTGGACGATAGGATGGTCGATGCCGTCGATTGGCAGGCGGATGGCGCGTGCCCCCGACGCCATGACCACAATCGCTGGCTTCTCGCCTTCCAGATGCGCCAGATCTACGCGCGTGTTCAGATTCACCTTGATCGAGCTCTTGCCAATCTGCTGTTCAAGGTAGGTCTGGTACCAGGTCAGCTTTTCCTTGAACGGAGGCGCGGCCGATGCGATCAAGCCGCCGCCGAGTGTCGGGCGTGACTCGTACAATTCAGCCTTGAAGCCGGCCTGTTCGAGCATGAGTGCAGCCGCCATACCCCCCGGACCGCCGCCGACGACGACTGCGCGGGAACCGCGCAGGTGGCCCGCATCCGGAATGGCATCCATTTCGTGTCCGGTACGCGGATTCTCGGCACAGCCGATCGTGCCGTGCACGCCTGCATGGACGGCAACGCAGTAGTTGCAGGAGGTGCAGGGGCGGATACTGGATTTGTCGCCACGCTGCGACTTGTTCACCCACTCCGGGTCGGCCAGCAGCGGCCGGCCAAGCGCGATGAGGTCTGCGTCGCCTTGCTCGATTGCGCGATCGGCTGTCTCCGGCCAGCGGATCTGGCCAACGCCGATAACGGGGACGTTAACGGCTTCGCGAATTCTTCTGGCATACGGCAGACGCCAACCTTCGGGCATGTTCATCGGTTCGATCACCTTGTCCATGCCGGTCCAGCCGGTGCCGATGGAGACATGCAGCACGTCGGCGCCGGCTTCGGCCAGTTTAGGCGCGATGCGCGCCGTGTCGTCGATGGACAGGCCGTTGACACTGAATTCGTCCGCGGAGAAGCGATAAACGAGCGGCCGATCCCCGATCGCCTGCTTGACGCGCTGGATCACCCGGCGCGGAAAGTTAAGTCGGCGCTCTTCATCGCCGCCCCATGCGTCGTTGCGGTGGTTGCTCATCGGCGAGAGAAACGAGGTCAGCAGGTAGCCATGCGCACCGTGCAGTTCAAATGCGTCATAGCCCGCCTTGACGCCGAGTTCGGCAGTGCGGCCGAAGCACTCAATGATGTGATCGATCTCCGCTTCCGTCATGGCACGCGTGCTCAGCTTGCTCGGGTCCTTGGTCGAACGAATGTCGCTCGGGGCGATGGCGATGCCATCGGCAAGGAGACTGCGGATAGCGCCTTGGCCGCCATGCTGCAACTGCAGGCACGCAGCAGCCCCCGCACCCTTGATCGCTTCGACGAGACGTTGATGGCCGTACACGTGTGATTCGGATTCGAACGTCAGTTGCCGGTGTTCGGAGCGTCCGGTTGCCGCGTCGACGCAGCAGAACTCGACGACGATCATGCCGACGCCACCTTCGGCACGCGCACGGTAGAAGGCGACCTGAGCCGGGCTTACGGAACCGTCGACCATGCTCAGGTTGGTGGACATCGGTGCCATGATCGTGCGGTTGCGCAGTGTAAGGTTCCCGATCTTGAACGGACTGAACAGGTGGGGATAGGGTGTTTGTGCCATCAGGATACGCCTTAAGGTTGAAGGGGCGCGCGAATCGGGGGCCCGGGATGCTTGACAGTGCAGTGAAACGCGCTCAATATAAATGACGATATGTCAGTTTTATATAAAAGCGGACCGTCGTCAATAGGGGCATGTAAGGAAACGAACGAGGAGATGCAATGAGTGGTCGATTTGACGGAAAAATCGTGCTGGTCACCGGAGGCGGGCGGGGTATGGGCAAGGCGATCGCAAATGCGTTTGCCGACGAAGGGGCGACAGTGGTCGTGTCTGCGCGCACGCAACAGTATGGAGAAGAAGTGGTGGCGGCGATCCGCGCGCGTGGCGGCTCATCCAGCCTTGTCGGCGGCGACATTTCCGATCGTGCGGCGGTAAGGAAGATGTTCGCGGCGGCCATCGAGAACCACGGCCGGCTCGATATCGTCGTCAATTGTGCCGCCGACAATGCGCATGGCCTCGTTGCCGATATGACTGACGATGCCTATGACTACCTGATCCGAAGCAACATCCATGCGCCGTTCTGGATTGCCAAGGAAGCGCTTCCGCATTTGTCCAAATCAAAGGACAAGGGCAGGCTGATCTTCATCTCGTCGGCGACGGCTAACCGGACCTATATGCCGGGATTGATTCCGTATGCTGCGACCAAAGCCTATCTCAACGCATTCGCCCGCGGGCTGGCAGTTGAATTCGGTGCGAAGAACGTACTCGTCAACGTGGTCGAACCCGGCATGATTGCCTCGGACCGCATTCGGGACGCGCTCACCGATGCGCAGGCCGCCGCGATGTCGGCAAATTTCCCTGTGCCGCGCCCGGGCGAAACAAAGGAAATTGCTGCAGCGGTCATGTTCCTTGCCTCCAATGATGCCGCATACATTACCGGTAGCAGCATTCTCGTGGATGGCGGGGTCAGCATGGTGCCGCTGGTCGGCCTGTCGAACGTGCTGACCAAAACTTAGAGCGCACGTCTTCTCCAATGAGCATGCACCGTACAGACGCGATTGTGCTGCAGCAAGAGGTGGCGCCGCATGTGTTGCTGGTGACATTGAATCGACCGGACAAGCGGAACGCGATGAATGTCGCTATGGCGCGTGCGCTAGCCACCATTGTCAAGCGTGTCGAGGAAGATCGGGCTGTTCGCGTAGTGGTGCTCACGGGGGCAGGGAATCGCGCTTTCTGTGCGGGTGCTGATCTTGCCGAAATTGCCGAAGGCAGGGGCGGCGAGATCGCGATTGGCGCTGACGGCCTCGGTGGGATGGTCTTCGCCGAGCGTCGCAAGCCGTGGATTGCTGCAGTGCGAGGCGCCGCACTTGGCGGCGGACTGGAGCTCGCGCTCGCCTGCGACATGATCGTCGCCGCAAGGGATGCAGTATTCGGTCTTCCCGAAGTCACCCGTGGCCTCATCGCTGCTGCTGGCGGCGTCTACCGTCTCACGCACTGTCTCCCTAGAAACCTGGCATTGGAGGCCTTGGCGACCGGCGAATCCTTCAGCGCCGCGGACGCGCATCAGTACGGGATGATTAACCGGCTGGTGCCCGACGAGGGCGTCGTCGAATGCGCGGTACAGCTGGCCAGCCGCATTGCCGGCAATCCGCCTATGGCCGTCGCGGAAAGCATCCGGATTGCCCGGAATGCCGCCCACTGCACAGAAACCGAGTTGCGGACCATGATGGATGTCGCGGCCCGTCGGTTGTGGGAGTGTGGCGAGGCGCGTTCGGGCATTGACGCGTTCATCGGACAAGGCGTGCCGGCAACATCCGGAAGTCGCCGTCACGGAAACGGCGGCAGCCGCAAGAAGTAGGCTGAACGCCGAATATTTCTAGAAAATTACGCGTGACAAGGATGTTCACCATGGTATGATAAAAACTGACTGTTTAACAGTTTTTGGGGCGGGCGAGATGAGGCCCTTGCCAACTTGTTCAATTCGACTATTTTCAGCACGATGACTTCAGCCCGACCACTTCCGCAATTGACCGACTTGAACAGGTTCTTCTGGACGAGCGGTGCCGACGGCAAGCTGCGGATGCAGCGTTGCCGGGATTGCGGACACTGGATCCATCCGGCCGGCGCGATGTGCCCGGAATGCCTGAGCCGCAACATAGCACCCGAGGAAATGGCGGGCACCGGGACAGTCGAGGCCGTGACGCTGAACTACCAGCCGTGGATTCCCGGCATCGATGTGCCCTATGCGATTGCGATCGTCAGCCTGGACGAACAGCAGGGGCTGAACCTGACAACTAACATCGTTGGCGTCCCGCCCGAGTCGGTACAGATCGGGCAGCGTGTGCGCGTGGTGTTCGAAGCGGTGGAGGACGTGTACCTGCCGCTATTTACCCCGATTACCAATTAAAGAGATGGAAATGAATCAGGAAATCGACGAATACGAAATGATCCGCGACCAGGCGCGGCGCTTCCTTGACGACGCCATGCATCCGGAACATCTTAAGACCTTGCTTGAAAACCCGGGGTCGTTCGACAGGAAACACTGGGGCAGTGCGGTCGAACTCGGTTGGACCGCCGTTTCAGTTGCAGAAGAGCATGGCGGGCTCGGGCTCGGCTGGCGTGGCGTTTGCGTGCTGGCCGGAGAGCTGGGGCGCAAGGCTGCATCGCTTCCGCTTGTGGCAAGCGCGACGGCCGCTGATCTGCTATTCGCCGATGCGACGAATGCACTCGCCCAAGAGTACGCGGGCACGCTGGTCAATGGTGAGCGCTTCGCCTGCTTGGCTCTTGCACAGCCGGGCGAAGCAGGACTGGCACGTGCACCGACCGTCCGGATGGTTGACGGACGGTTGACTGGCAAGACGGCGGTAACCGCATTTGCTGCCACGGCCGATGTGGCCGTGGTGCCGGCCTCATTTGCTGGCACAGTCTGCCTGACACTCGTGACACTGGATCAGCCGGGAGTCAAACGTGATGTCGCGCCGGTGGTCGATAACAGTCGCGCCGCAGCCGTACTCGAATTCAGCTCCGCCAAAGCGCTGCTGCTGGCAACGGGTGCCATCGCCATCGAAAAAATCTGGCGCGCAGCCAGTCTCGGCGCGCTTGCGACCGCATTCGAGCAGGTCGGCGGCGCGCAGGCGTGCCTGGAAATGGCGCGCGACTATGCGCTGGAACGCAAGGCGTTCGGACAGCAGATCGGCCGTTTTCAGTCTATCAAGGCGAAGCTGGCCGACATGTACGTGCGCATCGAGATGGCACGGGGATGCGCACTTGACGCCCTCGCGGCTCTCGAGGCCGGGGAACAGGGATGGCTCGGATTGGCGGCATCGGCCCGCGTCGGCGCTATCGACGCTTACGAAGTGGCTGCGCGCGAAAACATCCAGACACATGGCGCCATCGGCGTCACTTGGGAAGCGATGCCGCACCACCATTACCGCCGGTCGCGTTCGCTGGCCCTCGAACTGGGCGCGACCGTCGCCTGGCGCGAGCGCCTCCTTGCCGAAGTCGGTTTAGACGCCGTCACAGAATAAGGAGCCGGCATGAGTCATGGACAACAACAAGATTTGCGTGCGTACCGCGAACGGGCAGTGGCATGGCTTGCTACGCATGCGCCGAAATTCTCCGGTGCGGCGCGGCGCGGCCTGACATTCGAGCAGGATCTTTCGCTAGCACGTGCCTGGCAGGCACTGAAGGCCGATCATGGATATGCAGGAATCACGCTGCCGAAGGAATATGGCGGTGCCGGTTGCACGGAGCTCGAAAAGATCGTGTTCTGCGAAGAAGAGATGCGCTACGACCTGCCGCTCGCATACTTCGGCGTCAGCTTGAGCAATCCTGTACCCATCATGCTGCGGCACGCGCCGGAGGAATATCGGCGCCGTCTCGGCCCGCCGGCCATCCGCGGCGAACAGATCTGGTGCCAACTGTTTTCGGAACCTGCCGCCGGCACCGACCTCGCCGCGCTGCGGTTGCGGGCGGAGCGCAAGGAAAATGGCTGGTTGTTGAATGGACAGAAGGTGTGGACAAGCTGGGCCCAGATTGCCGACTGGGGCGTGATCATCGCCCGTACCGACCCAAGTGTTCCCAAGCATGCCGGCCTCACGTACTTCTTTGTCGACATGAAGTCGCCCGGCATCACCGTGCGCCCGATTCGCCGTCTGGTCGATGACCCGGACCTGAATGAAGTGTTCTTCGACAACGTGTTTGTGCCGGACGTACAGCGTCTCGGCGGGGTCGGCGAAGGCTTCAAGGTGGCTGTCGAGACCCTGATGATCGAACGTTATGCGGTGACGGATGAGTCCGGCTATGGACCGACGCTGGAAGCCTTCGTGGAGCTAGCCCGTCGCTCAAGAATCAACGGTAAGCCCGCGCTCGAGGATGGCGAGGTGCGTGCGGTCGTGGCGCAGGCATTCATCGAACGCCAGGGCTTGCGGTCGATTCACCGGCGTGCCATTACTGCCATGGCGGCCGGCAAGATGCCTGGCCCGGAGGGCGCCATCCGCAAGCTGCTGCTTGGACGGACGCGACAGCGCCTGGGCGCGCTCGCCCTGGACATGATGGGCGCGGACGGTCTGCATTACAGCCCCGGTGCGTCGCCCATCACCGACTTCGCCCGCTCCTGGATGGATCCAAGCCTGCGCATTGCCGGCGGAACGGACGAAGTGCTGGTCAATACGCTGGCCGAACGCATACTCGGCCTCCCCCAGGATTACCGGCCGGACAAGGGGCTGCCTTTCAACCAAAGCTGACAAACGCCGTATCTGGAGAGTTTCATGAATTTCGATATCGACCCCGCGGACATTGCGTTCCGCGATGAGGTGCGGGAGTTCCTGCGCGAAAACGTGCCGCCGGATATGGCCGAACGCACACGCAGCGGTTTCCATTTCCTCCGGGAGGACCAGCGCGCATGGACCAAGATCCTGAACAAGAAGGGGTGGTCTGGACAGAACTGGCCGAAGGAATGGGGCGGCACTGGCTGGTCACCGGTGCGCCAGTTCATTTTCGAGGACGAGTGCTTCGCGGCGGGCGCGCCGTTCATCGATACCGCTGGTTTCAAGATGATCGGTCCGGTCATCATGACCTTTGGCAGCGAGGAGATGAAACGCGAGTTCGGCCCCCGTATCCTGAACGCCGACGTGTTTTGGGGGCAAGGTTTCTCTGAGCCGAACGCCGGTTCTGATCTGGGTTCGCTGTCCACCAGGGCAGTGCGCGATGGCGATGAATATGTGATCAACGGCCGGAAGATCTGGACCTCGTATGTCGAGACGGCCGACATGATCTTCCTGCTTGCCAAGACCGACCCGGAAGCGCGGCAACGCGGCATTTCGATGCTGCTGGTGGACAAGGATGCGCCGGGCATTACGATTCGTCCGATCATCGACATCGGCGAGGGGCATAGTCTGAACGAGGTATTCTTCGATGACGTGCGCACACCCGCACGCTATTTGGTGGGCGAGGAGGGAAAGGGTTGGACGTACGCCAAGTATCTGCTCGACTTGGAGCGTGCATTTAGTGCGGAATGGCCCCGCAACAAGCGTAACCTGGCGCAGCTGAAGGCAATGGCGAGTCGTGAGCGCGCTAATGGCGAACGGATGATCGATTCTCCCGGTTTTGCCGCACGCTTGGCCCAATTGGAGATCGACCTGCACGCACTGGAGTGGCTGACCTTGCGCGCCCTGTACGACAAAGCGGGTGGCAGCAAGTTGCCCGTCGGATCGCTCTTGAAAGTGCGCGGATCCGAGCTACTGCAAAAGATCGGCGAGATGCAGGTCGAAGTGCTGGGCGACTATGCGTCCTACTTCTATGCAGACCCCTACCGCGGCACCGGCAAGAAGGTCGAATGGCCATCCGGACCGGAATACGCGCCAGGGGTCGTCGCCGATTTCATGTATCGACGTGCCACAACGATCTACGGCGGCGCTAACGAGGTGCAACGGACCATCATTGCGCGGTCTTTCTTGGAGCTTTAAGTATGGATTTCCAACTGACTGAAGAGCAGCAGATGCTCAAGGATAGCGCCCGACGCTTCCTCGAAGAAAACTGCGTGTTCGAACAACGTCAACGCTTGATTGACAAGGGCAGTTTCGACACGACGCGCTGGAATGTGGTGGCCGAACTGGGCTGGCTCGGTATGTCACTTCCCGAGCAATACGGCGGTCTTGGAGGCTCCGCAATCGAAACTGCGATCCTGATGGAAGAGATGGGACGGGTCCTGTTCGTGGAACCGTACTGGGCGGTCGGCGTCTTGGCCGCGCAGACGATCCTCGCTTCAGGCGACGCTGCGAGGGCGAGTGAAATCCTGCCCTTAATTGCTGCAGGTGAAGCGCGGCCCGTGCTTGCGCATGGCGAAGCCGAAGCACACGGGGTGCTCGAATTCGTCGCGACGCAAGCGAAATCGGCGGGGCCTGGCAGCTGGCGGCTTTCCGGCAACAAGACGCTGGTCGTTGGCGGCAACGTCGCCGATCGCCTGATCGTCTCCGCACGCACGTCCGGATCGATATCCGATCGTCACGGCATCACCCTGTTCTTGATCGACCGTAACGCGCCAGGCGTTCAGATCCGTGACCTGCGCTTAATTGACAATCGTTGGGCAGCCGACATTCAGCTGTCCGATGTGAGTGTATCCCGCGCCAATGTCCTGGGCGAAGTTGATCAGGCATGGAATGCGCTGGACGAAGGCTACGCGCACGCACTAGTCGGATTGTGCGCCGAGTCAATTGGCATGATGGAGAAGGCGCTGTGGATCACGCGGGATTATCTGAAGATCCGCAAGCAGTTCGGCACAACGCTGAGTACCTTCCAGACGCTGCAGCACCGGATGAGCGAAATGCTGATTGAGGTGGAACTGGCGCGCGGAATGCTGCACAAGGCGCTCTCGGCCATGAGTGCGCCCGCCGAAGAGCGGCGCCGTGCCTTGTCAGTCGCTAAAGTGCATGTGGGGCGTAGCGGCACTTTCGTGTGCGGACAGGCGATTCAGTTACACGGCGGCATCGGCGTAACAGAAGAGTATGTAATTGGACATTACTACAAGCGCATGACGACGATCGAGAATGCACTCGGGACGTCTCACTTTCACTTGCAACAGCTTGCCGAGACTCTACGCGCGGAAGCGGCTTGATACGACCACCGGATACGATGGGGCAGTGCATGTGACACCGTCTTATCCGTTCTAACCATAAGAAAGCCCCCGAAAAATTCGAGGGCTTTTTTGTCTGTATCAGGTTGTCTTTTCCGATTTGCTCGCCTTTGGTGGCTTCGCCTTGCTACTAAGTACGGCTTTCGGTTTCGCGCCTGGTTCATCGGTTGCCTTCACCCTGGCCCTTCCCCTTGCCTTGTCCGCTGGCTGTGGTAGTAACGTTGATTGCGGCGGGACGGCGACGGCAAGCGCGGCAGACGTGCCGCCGCGCATGACGAGTGCGACGATTCTTGCGAGATTGCTGTTGATGCGTTTTCGACCCAAGCCTCCCGCCATCACCTCGGGTTCCGTCGCTGCCATGTGCTCCATCGCGCCTTGTAGTATGGATGCCTCGGCGTAGGCATCCGACCGGCGGCGCGTGCCTCCGGTCGGATTGATCATGAGAATGCACTCGGCAAATCGTTCGATGAAAGGAATGAACGTGTTCAAGCGCAGCTCGGCGAACCGCTTGTCGCCCCGTGTCGCTTCGAGATTCCGGTAGCGCAGCACGGGTCGGTGCTTGTCCCACACTGCATTGAGGGCATCAATGACCTCACCCGCGCGCTGCTCCAGATTCTCGTACGTCCACGGCTGCTCAAAGAGCGTGTGGATAGTGGCCATCTCCTGACCCGCTACCTCGCTCAAGGCGTACAAAATGTCCTTGGTGTCGTCGAAATACATGTAGAAGCTTGCCGGCGACGTGCCTGCCTCGGCGGCAATCGCCACGGTAGTCAACTCGACGGGGGAGTGGATCGTCAGCAGGCGCCGAGCAGCATCCATCAGACGCGCTCGCGTCTCCTGTCCCTTCCTGCCAAGCGTTTGCCCCTGTTTGTTCTTCTGCACGTCAATATCCATAACTGTTTTCGGTTCCGTTTCGGTTTCGTTTCACTATGCACGAAGCACTAAATAGCTGACGACCACTTATTTTTACGTATATATCATTGTACCCGCTATGGCAAGGACAAAACAGTCTTTCAAGCGCGCGCTGCGGTGTGCGGTAATGATTTAAAACTGTTAAAGTGTCAGTTTGTGGTGCGGACGGCAACTGCGTCTGCGAATACATGACGACAAGGACACAGGCGGTGGCGGTGGAAAAGACAAGCAATAGCGTGTGGGGAGCATTGTCCAGTCCGGCGTTTCGCGCGCTCTGGTTTGGCAGTGTAGCGCTGAACATCATGATCTGGATGCACAGTGTGGCGGCGGCATGGCTGATGGTATCGCTCACCACGTCGCCGTTGATGGTGGCGCTGATCCAGACTGCAAGCGCGTTGCCATCCTTTATTTTTGCCTTGCCCTCGGGTGTGATGGCAGACCTTGTGGATCGCCGGCGCTATCTGCTTGCCGTCGTTGGCTTCATGGTTGCCGCTGCGCTTGCCTTGTGCGCGCTGTACTACGGCGGTGCGGTAGGCGGTTGGACGCTGTTGGTCTTCACGTTTTTCCTGGGTGTGGGTTTCGCCCTCCAGGGACCTGCGTGGTATACCGCACAGACTGACGTTGTGCCGCGACAATTGCTCGCTTCAGCGTTGTCACTCTCGGCCGTCTCGTACAGTTCCGCACGCGCTGTCGGCCCGGCGTTGTCGGGTGCAGTCGTGTCGTCCTTTGGAGTCGGGGCGGTGTTTCTGGCTAGCGCGGCATTGCTGGTCGGGGCCACGCTGGTCCTGGTCCGCTGGGAAAGCCCGAAGCGTACGAGTGGGCTGCCGCCTGAAGATTTGATTTCAGGGCTGCAAAGCACTTTCCGGTATGTCCGCCACTCGGAAATCATGCGTGCGCAAATCCTGCGCACGATTGCCTTTGTCGGCGTTGCCAGCGCCCTGTGGGCGCTCCTGCCATTGATTGCAGGCGGGCAGCTCCGTGCTGGTCCAGGCGGTTATGGTGTCCTGCTTGGCTGCATCGGCGCGGGATCCGTGCTAGGGGCGATTCTGATTCCGCGGTTGAAGGATATGCTTGAAATGAACCGCATGATGGCTCTCGCTGCCGCCATGTACGGCCTGGCAACCCTGACCTCAGCATACATTCCGAATCTGTACGCAGTCTGCGTCGTCCTGTTCCTGGCAGGCATAGGGTGGATCGGCGTTGGCAATACCAATATGCTGGCTATGCAATCGTCCGTGCCTGGCTGGATCCGGGCGCGGACGATTGCGGTTTACATGCTGGTATTCCAGGGCGCGATGGCCGTTGGAAGCGCATTCTGGGGGGCGGTGGCTGCTAAAGTGGGGACATCGAACACGCTTGTTCTGAGCGGCGTCCTGATGGGCGGCGTGATGGTGATTATGAAGCGCTGGCCGGCGCGTATTAGCGACGAAGCGGAGTCGACCCAATCGCCGGACGCGTCGCAGTTTGATCTGCAGTCGTTTGCCGTGTCACGCAATGCACCGGTGGCAGTCCAGATCGTCTACGAAGTAAGTCCCGACAGGCGTGACGCCTTCCTGCGTCAGCTTTATGTGATCGGGAAGGCACGTCGCCGCGACGGGGCGAGCTTTTGGCGGGTTTACCGGGAGATCGAGCATGACTCAAGATATGTTGAACGATTTCTTGTCGATTCCTGGGGGCAGTACCTGCGCCAGTGCAGCCGGGCGACTCTGGCCGACCTGGAGGCAGAGCGTCGATTGCGCGAAATGCACGGAGGTGAAGCGCCTCCGGTCATCTCCTATTACGTCGCAGAGCCCTGTCCTTGACGCCTCTGCAATTCGCTAAGCGGGGAAATCCTTAAGCAACCTTTCAGGGTGGTCGGCGAAATCTCGGACGCTGCCCTTGTTGCGCTTTGCTTCTGCAATGCGAACCGGCTGAAACACATAGCAGGCGCCGGACATACGGTCAGCAAATACTTGGGCGTCTTCGAACTGGTCTAAGTCGATTCCTCGCCCGCTGGCAATCATGACCGCCCGCCGTAACGAACTGACTGCCTCCGCCATTTCGCAATCCGCGCCCGCAAGCTTGCGCACATCGAGGGAACGCAGGCTTTGTCCGGCCCAATCGGCCGGGGAGACGACCTGCGTTCCGTCTAGCGTCCAGTCGAGGAGGAGCGCACCATCACGGAACACGCGGGCCTGCCGTTTTGTACCAACCGCATCTGTTACTTCCAGCTCGTAAATCCTGCTCTTCCCGCGCGCCGCGCATGCAATGGCCAGCAGCGCCAGGTCAAACTGGTGCGTGCACTGTCCATGCGGATCAATATGTGTTGTGGCGCCGAATACATCAATGGACAATGGGGTGCCGATCAGTTCCTTAAGCATTTGTCCGGCATGAGCACAGCTCGTCCACGGGGTGCGCTTGTTCTGTGATCTGATCGCGACGATCTGCTTTCCGTCATGCTCCAGGCGGACCAGGAAATGGTGATAATCGTCTTCCACCCCTGCCTCGACGACTCCCTCATTCACGCGGACAATAATCTTTCGGCGCAAAGCGCCCGGCCTCGCGCCGACTGTAATGTGATCCATATCTTCAAATGTCTGTACTGAAGGGAGCCTTCAGTTAATAAAACTAAAAATATATCAGTTATCCGTGCTGTTAGGGAGTTGACGTCGCGTGTCGGAGCTGTCGACTCAGGAGGGGAGGGCAGAGGTATCGCCGAAAGGAAAGTTTGTCTTTAAGCAAAATAACCGCACGCTATGAAGCGCATCTAAAGCCATCGAAAAAGTAATTTGACATGTGACGGTCTCCTTCGATATTCTCACTCCATAAATAACAAAGTATCAGTTCGCTTCAAGCGAAACGACTACCCGCAGGAGCAGTCTTGACGCTCGGCGTGGAGGAGATGGCAATGTCGAAGAACTTCATTTCCCGCAGGAGGACTGGCTTACCTGCTCCAAGGTATGTCTTCCGGCCAGCGAAGCTGCATCCCGGCATTTCCGTTCGAAAGCCTGTCGATCGAGAAGCGCCATATGGCGTCATGTCGTCGATTGCGCCAAGGCGCAGTCGACGTCAGGAGGCTCATCCGCTTGAAGACATCGTGTTCGCAATCGTGGTAGCTGTGCTCGTGTCTCTGATTCTCATCCTCGTATGCCACATACTAGAGGGCGCGGACCATCCCGTCCCGTTACTTGATGCCCCCATTGGCTTCTATATCCTGAGCCATCCGTTCAACACGCTCTTTAGCCTTTACTAAGCTCGCTCGTAAAGCGCGGCTCTAACAGGCTGTGGAAAAACGACGTGTTCGTGGGACTGCCAAAAGCTTTGGTTGCTCAACACGCCCTACAAACGATTTTCTTTGAGCTGCTAACGGTTTTTTGTGCCGCTGATAACACGAAAAGGTGGACGAAGAAATCGTTTTTCGACGCCCTGCTAGGTCTGGCCGCAACACCCTCTAGACTCCTTCGAAGCGTTGTCTTCGTCCGGTCACCCCGTCACGCCGCCCCTCAACCTCCCCGACCTATACCTCCTGCGGCCGTCATGCAAAGCAATGACAAAAAACATGCGCACAAATTGTTGACCTGATCTTGGTTCTATGGCTTACTATCAAAAACTGACAATGTGTCAGTAATGAATCGCCGCTAGGTCAGTCTGCTGGAGGCGCTAAGTTCTAAGGTGAGGAATCCAACCGGATAATAACCAAAAGGAGTTGATGGAGAATGAGTACAATAAAGGCACGCTTCAAGCGTAACAAGATCGCAACAACAATAGCTGTCGCCTTCGCTGCTTTCAGTGGCGGGGTCCACGCGTTTAGTATTGAGACCGATAACCCGGATCTCGACATTCGTTGGGATAACACTATTCGCTATAACGGCGGCTTCCGCATGGAGAAGGTGAATCCGGCCTTCTACAATAATCCGGGACATGATGAAACCACCGGCCGTTTTTCGCGCGGCGAGATGGTGACCAATCGCCTTGACCTCATCTCGGAACTCGACTTCATCTACAAGGGGAAGTATGGCTTCCGCGTCAGCGGTGCGGCGTGGACGGACGGCGCCTACGGCGACCATTCCATCCGCAACCCCGCACTTCCGGTCAATGGCGCGTATCGTAACGATATTTTCAATAATTATGCCAAGCGTTACATCGTTGGGCCTTCAGGTGAAATCCTGGATGCATTCGTATTCGGCACGTTCGAACTCGGCGCTTCGCGCCTGAGCGTGAAGGCCGGCCAGCACAATGTGTATTGGGGCGAGTCGTTGTACTCGGCAACCAACAGTATCGCGTATTCGCAAAGCGGCATCGATACCATTAAATCGGCAACCAGCCCGGGTGCCGAGGCCAAGGAGCTTTTCTTGCCGCGCAACCAGGTGTCCGCGCAGATGCAGTTGAGCGACGATCTGTCACTCGGTGCGCAGTACGCATTTGCCTGGAAGCCGTTCCGTCTGGTCCCCGGTGGCACTTATTTCTCTGGCTCTGACGGTACTCGTTCCGATTTCGGTTCCAACTCGCCTGGCTTCAACCTCGCAAACGGCGGTGACATTGCGCCTCCCGACCGCGGCGACCTGGGCCTGAGCTTGCGATGGAGCCCGGCTGCCCTTGGCGGCACGGTCGGTTTCTACTATCGCAAGTTCGATGAAAAGCTGCCATGGTCAATTACCCAATTGCGCCCGACCGGCGGTGCCCCGGCGCCGGCGGCAGTCCGTCTGTCCTTCGCACGTGACACCGAACTGTACGGCATCAGCTTGACGAAGAATCTGGCGACGGTTTCCGTTGGTGCGGAGGTTTCGTACCGCAAGAATACGGCGTTGAATTCGACCGCCGGCTTCACCGTCCTCCCGGCAGACGGCATCGAACCGACCTACGCGGAAGCCGAAGGTGCCCGGGGCGATACGCTGCACGCACTCGTAAACGGCGTCTACCTGTTACCGGAAACTCCGTTGTGGGTGGGAGGTACCCTGCAGGGCGAATTGAATTTCAGCCACCTGATGAAGGTATCGAAGAACCCGAACCGTTTCTTCGGTGAAGGTTATGGCTGCCCGGCGGGACGTGACAGGACGGACGGATGCGCCACCAAAAATGCTGTCGGTATGAACCTCGCGTTTACGCCCTCCTGGCCTCAGGCATTCGCAGGTTGGGATCTCAGCATGCCGACGACTTTTGCCTACCAGTTGAAGGGTAACGGCGCCGCGCTTGGCGGCGGCAATGAGGACACAATGGCGTGGTCGATCGGCCTGACTGGCATGTTGTATTCACGCTACGAGTTCTCCGTCAAGTATGCGGACGTCAAGGTGCGTTACAAGACTAATCCCGTGACGGGCCTGGTGTCGACTGCCAACGGCAGCAACGCCGTACAGAACGATCACGGCTGGATCTTCTTCACGTTCAAGACAACGTACTGACGTGTAGATGAGAATCGTTAGCGAGGGGCGTCGTCGCCCGTAACTAATATAGCAACACAGGAGACTATTCATGCAATTCAAAAAGCACATTCCGGCTATTGCTGCACTTGTAGCGCTTGCAGGCCAAGCTATCGCTGCCCCGACTCCAGAAGAAGCCAAACAGTTGGGAAATACACTAACCCCCGTCGGTGCAGAAAAAGCCGGCAATAAGGATGGCACTATCCCGGCCTGGACCGGAGGTCTTTGCACGCCGCCGGCGGGTTACAAGCCTTCGCAGGGAGCTGCGGCAGGTGGTGGCCCATACGTCGATCCGTTTGCCAATGAAAAGCCATTGTTCCGCATTACTGCGGCGAATCTGGGGCAGCATGCCGACAAGCTCGACGAGGGCACCAAGGAACTCTTCAAGCGATATTCAACCTTTGCAATTGACGTTTATCCGACGCACCGCACCGCCTGCTTCCCGACGTGGGTGTACGAGAACACGATCAAGCGTGTGATGAATCCGAAACTGGCCGGCGATGCGCCCGGCCTGACCGGCGCGCATGCACAGTTCCCGTTCCCGATACCGAAGAACGGCTACGAAGTGATGTGGAACTTGCTGATGAAGTTCCAAGTCCCGCATCATCGCTTCGTTCTGGAAAGCTCGCTGATGGACACCTCCGGCACCTTGACCGTCACGTCGGTCCAGGTGATCGACGAGGCCCATCCGTTCTGGGATAACTCTGCCGGTCCGCTTCCAGACGACAAGCCATATCGCACACTGATCTCAACGTCCAAGGCGCCGGCATCGCAGGCCGGCCTGAAACAAATGCGCTGGTCTGCGCATCGCACGGACGTCAAGGACGATATGGCCTGGAGCTACGTCCCCGGCCAGCGCCGCGTTCGCCTTGCGCCTGAATTCAAGTACGACACAGTATCGACGACTTCCGGCGGTATCCTGATTTTCGACGAGATCAATGGCTTTGACGGCAAGATGGACAAGTACGATTTCAAGCTGATCGGAAAGAAAGAAATGTACGTGCCGTACAACACGGTCAAGCTGTTGAGCGCGCCGACAGAGGAAGCAATGAAGAAGAACCACGCGAACCCGGATCTGCTGCGCTGGGAACTGCATCGCGTGTGGGTCGTCGAAGGCCACTTGAAGGCGGGTCAGCGGCACGTGCAGAAGAAGAAGGTCTTCTACGTCGACGAAGACAGCTGGGCGCCGCTCGCGTACTATGCACTGGATCACTCGGACAAGGTGCATCACGTCGCACATTATCCGACCATGCAAGAGTACGACAAGCTGGTTGTGCGGGTTGCGCCGCAATTGTTGTACGACCTGAACCGTGGTATCTACGGCTTCCAATCCAAGCCCTTGGGTCGTGCGGACCAGTTCGGTTATATCAAGGCACAGCCGTTCCCGACCAATTACTTCACGCCTGACTCCCTTGCCGGAAGCGGTGTGCGCTAGGTAATTGCGCCCAGGCATAGTTAAGCGGAAGGCTGCCCACGGGCGCCTTCCGCGACAGTCACATACAGGCCAGATGCACCAATGTAAGCAGCGTGCAAGCAGTAAGCAGGTAGACTGTTGACGTACCAGGAATGCGCGCGGAACACGCCGGGCTCCTGGCGATGACTATTTCGGATTTCATGCAAGGAGTTTTTCAAGTGCGCCAGATCTTAGTTGCAGTGGCCGCGTCACTTTTGATCCCGGTTGCAATGGCTGTCTCTGGGCAGGACAAGGCAAGGGATCCGCTCGATATCCCCGCAGCCGTTACCAAACTGACGACAAGTACCCAGCTTTCCGGCATCGCACGCGCGGGAAACCGCTTGGTTGCCGTCGGCATTCGTGGGTTGATCGTAACCTCGGATGACGACGGCGGGACATGGGCGCAGCGCCAAGCACCTGTATCGTCGGACTTGCTTGCAGTGCATTTTCCGACGCATGAGCACGGCTGGGCCGTCGGGCACGATGGAGTCATCCTGCATAGCCAGGACAGTGGCAAGTCCTGGAGCAAACAGTTTGATGGCAGGCAGGCGGCGGATCAGCTGACCAAGCATTTCACGGCGCTTGCCGCCAGTGGAGACGAAACCGCCAAGCGCTTGCTCGAAGAGACGCGCCTCAATTACGAAAACGGGCCGGAACAGGCGCTCCTCGATGTTTGGTTCGAGGATGAAAAGAATGGCTTCGTCTGCGGTACCTTCGGCACCTTGCTGCATACAAGCGACGGCGGCAAGACGTGGACATCATGGGTTGAAAGCATCGAATCCGACCAGTTGCTGCACTTGAATGCAATCCGTGGCGACGGTCGCAATGTCTACATTGCATCGGAAAAGGGCACAGTGTTTCGGCTTGATCGCGGGCGCAAGCGCTTTCTGCCCTCCTCGACCGGTTACAACGGCAGCTTTTTCAGCGTGGTAGCTTCCGGCGAAACGGTGATTGCAGCTGGCCTGCGCGGGTCCGTGTTTCGCTCGGGCGATGCTGGAAAGACCTGGGAAAAGGTCGACTCGGGATTGATTGCGTCGGTGACTGGCGCCACAACCACGCAAGACGGCAAAATCCTCATGGTTAGCCAGAATGGCAGCCTGCTGATGAGTAGCGATTCGGGCGCCCGTTTCACGACAGTCCGCGTTCCGCGGCCCACAGTCCTTTCCGGAATTGCTCCGGCGGGCGCTAACAAGGCCGTGGTGGTCGGATTGACCGGTATCCAGCAGGTGCGGCTGAAGTAACGGACACCGCGGCGCCGGCCTGAAAATTAACGTATTTGGAGTACATGCATGGCAACTTCCATCCGGGCAGGCTATCTGCCAGTCGTCACTGACCCGGCGCAGTTTGACAAGAACAGCGGATCGTTGCTCGAGCGCTTCATTTTCAACCATCGCGCGATTATGGTCGTCATCTGCCTGCTGATGACTGTCTTCCTGGGATGGCACGCCACGAAGCTGCCGGTCAACGCCAGCTTCGAGAAGATGATTCCGAGCTCGCATCCCTACATCAAGAATTACTTCGACAACCGCAATTCCATTCGTGGGATGGGCAATTCGATCCGCGTTGCGCTCGAGAATACCCAGGGCGATATCTATGACAAGGATTACTTGCTCGCGCTGCAAAAGCTGAATGACAAGATTTACCTCATGCCTGGCGTCGACCGCGCATGGATGCGCAGTCTCTGGACGAGCAGCCTCCGCTGGACGGAAATCACGGAGGAAGGTTATCGCGGCGGGCCCATCATGCCTGACCGCTGGGATGGCGGCACGGATGCTACGCGCCAGCTACAGGCGAACATCGCTCGTGCGGGCATTGTGGGCAGCTTTGTCGCCGATAACCTGAAATCCGCGGTGATCTTTGTTCCGCTTGTCGAAAAACACCCGGAAACCGGCGAACAGCTCGACTACGCGGAGTTTTCGCGCCGACTTGAAGCGGAAGTACGTTCTCTCGAGACCGACAAGTACAAGATCCATATCGTTGGTTTTGCCAAGCTCGTTGGCGACCTTATCGATGGCTTGTACGATGTCATGAAGTACTTCGCGCTGTCCGCAGCGATTGCGGCGGCGTTTGTTTTCCTGTACACACGCTGCATTCGCAGCACGATCCTGCTCGTCACAAGCGCCACGCTTGGCGTGGTCTGGCTGCTGGGAATTCTGCAGCTGATGGGCTATGTGCTTGATCCGTATTCCATCTTGGTGCCTTTCCTGATTTTTGCCATCGGCCTGTCGCATGGGGCGCAGAAGATGAACGGCATCATGCAAGACGTGGGCCGGGGAACGCACAAGTATGTAGCGGCGCGTTATACCTTCCGCCGCCTTTTCATGGCCGGCCTGACAGCGCTGCTGACCAACGTTGTCGGCTTTGCAGTCTTGGTGATTATCGACATTCCCGCGATTCGTGAAATGGCGGTGACGACGAGTATCGGTGTGACAGTCCTGATTTTCACCAAACTCGTGCTCATTCCAGTGCTGCTTTCGTATACCGGTGTCAGCGCGGAAGCTGCCAAGCGCAGCGTGATGAACGAGTCCGATCACGCGAGCGCCAAAGGGCCTTTCGAAGCAATCCGCTCCGTCCTGATTCGGCTGTGTGAGCGCCGCAATGCGATTATTGTCATTGCTATTTCGGTGGCGCTGACGGGGACCGCGCTGGTCGTTCGCAAGGATATCCAGATCGGCGACCTCAACGCTGGCGCACCCGAATTGCGTCCGGATTCGCGCTACAACCAGGATGCGGCGTTCATCACCGCTAACTACGGTCTGTCGACCGACCAGTTCGTAGTTATGCTGAAGACACCGCCCGGCGAGTGTTTCGCCTATTCCAACCTGATCGAGGCCGACAGGCTGGGGGCAACCCTTCGCCAGGTGGAAGGGGTGCAGACGACCCTCTCGCTGGCGGACGGCGTGCGCCGCGCCACATCGGGCATGTTCGAGGGAAATCCGAAGTGGCAGGCGATTCCGCGGAACACTACCAACCGATCTACAGCCTTCGCCATTTTCCAGGGAGACCGCCCGGAACTAGCTGACAGCACCTGCGCCGTCACGCCGCTAGTCGCCTATCTGGCGGATCACAAGGCGGGGACGCTGACGCGCGTCGTGGAGACCGTCGAGAAGTTTGCCAAGGAGAATAATGCGCCTGGCCGGGAATTCCAGCTTGCAGCGGGCAATGCCGGTATCGAAGCGGTAACCAATATCGTCGTGAAGAAGAGCTTCTGGACAATGCACTTTGTGCTGTACGGTTCGGTGGTTCTGCTCTGCTTCATCACGTTCCGCAGCTGGCGTGCAACGATCGTGGCGATCATCCCACTGGTGATCACGTCGGTTCTTTGCGAAGCGCTGATGGTGTGGCTAGATATCGGTATCAAAGTGGCGGTCCTGCCCGTCATCGCGGTCGGTGTCGGGGTGGGCGTCGACTATGCGCTTTACCTGCTCAGCGTCCAGCTCGCCTTGCAGCGCCGCGGTGTGACGCTCGCCGAAGCTTACACTCAGTCGCTGGACTTCACGGGCAAGATCGTGGGGCTGGTCGGTTTGACGATGGCGGCGGGCGTGATTACCTGGGCGTGGTCACCGATCAAGTTTCAGGCCGACATGGGCATCTTGCTCACCTTCATGTTCATCTGGAACATGGTGGGCGCCCTGCTGCTGATTCCAGCCTTGTCCTATTTTCTGCTGCGTACTGAGGTAGACAAGGACAACTCAGCTGAGCATGCGGCGCGGGATCAATCTACAGCTGAGCAAGAGGTCATGGCGGCGCGCGCTGTTATGAACGGCTGATCACAATCTGCTTCCAACTACCAGGACGGTGCATTGCAGAATGCCCGTCCTGTTTTGCTTCTACATCTAAGTGTACGTCGTGACACCGATGCTCGATTCGGCCCACCGCCAAACAGTTCATTGATCAGAACGTTCCATTCAACGGGGCGAGGCACGGTAGGGTAGGTATGCTCTCGGAGATTTCTCCCTTTTTCAGTACCGGTGTGTCTTTGTCAGCTTGGGCCCGGGACTTCCTGTCTTGGCTAGAGAATTCGAGGACCGGAAGTATCGCTTTCAATCGGTTGCGGTCTCGTTGCCGAGATAGGGGGCACATCACGGGCAGGCCCTGCGCTAATTGTTCAACGCGATCAAGGCGCAGTTCCTGCCTTTGGCAGATTTACAAGAGGCCGCGGACGCGCGCTGGAAAGGGGAGAGGCAAGGATAAATGGACCTGTCAGACATCGTCGTCAGCATCGACAACGTGGCCGCCGGCTTAGAAATTCGAGCGGCTACGCAAGCACAATGCGCAAAAGGGACGCTGCGCACGTGTTCGGCAAGATTACAACAGCATGTTCATCAGTGCCGGCATCTCTGCGTTATCAGCAACAATGTCCGGTTGCGGGATATATCTATCGCTTCGACACCGATTCTATTGAAGAATTGCCGGGAAACGCCTCGATATGAGGATGATGCCAAACGCCGCGAGGGCCAAGCCCGCATATACACCAGAGCCGACTGTGCAAAAGGAATGAAAACGGGAGGCAGGAAAATTCCTGCCTCCCGTTCGTTTCGCTGCACGCTTATTATTTTGCCTGTTGCATTAGGCGATCGCAGGCGCGTGCCGAGAACCAGAAGTGTGTAGCAGCCCAAGGGAGGCAGATGGACATGACGGTAATCATTGCGTAGCGCAGGTCACCGCCGTAGAAGTCGCTGAATACGCCGACCATGAAGGGCCCCACACCGTATCCGATCAGGTTGGTGGCGATTTGCACGGCTGCCGCCGTGGTGCCCCGCATACTGGTCGAAGTAATGCTCAGCATTGCGCCGAAGGTTGCGGGAAACGCGACGAAGGCAATCATCTGAGTGAGTGACAGCAGCCCGACTGACACGGCAGCGGAGCTGGCAAGCATACCAGCAACCGCGACTCCGGCTGCCAGCAGCGACACGGCGAGGCTTACGTCCATCCTGCGACGCGCGCGGAATTTCGCCAGCTTGTCGCTGATCACACCGCCAAGGACAGAACCGATGGCGCCGCAAAATCCGCTTGCGAGGGCAACTGAAAACCCGGCTTCCTTAATGTTAAGGCCATGGACGCGCATGACGAATGACGGCAGCCAGGAGCCGATAGTCGCGACTGCGGCAGCCGTCAGGGACACGCCGGCAAGCAAATGCAGCATGGCGTGGTTGCCGCCGACATGACGGATGACTTGCGCCAGGGTCGCCGCCTTCTTTTCCTGCTCCTGCGGTGCTTCCTCCATCGCGCCACGCTTGGGTTCCCTTACCGTCACGATCAACACGACGGCGAGTATCAAGCCGGGTACGCCGGCGAGGTACATCGCGGTGCGCCAGCCGTAGGTGGCGGTAACGTAGCCGCCAATTACGATACTGAGCACGGCGCCGACCGCATTACTGAGAAAGAAACAGCCGATCGCCGTCGAACGTTTCGCCGGTGGGAAGAGATCTGAAATCAGCGAAAGGCTGGCTGGCGAGCCGCCGGCTTCCGATCCGCCGACACCCATGCGGGCCAGCAGCAGTTGGAGGTAGTTTTGTGCCATGCCAGAAAGCGTTGTCATGCCGCTCCAGACGGTCACCAGGATGGCTAGCAGCTTGACCCGATTGACACGGTCAATCAGCAGGCCGAGCGGAATGCCTGCAAGTGCGAACGTCGCGCCGTAGGCGAGGCCGGTCAGAAGGCCGATCTGGCTGTCGGTGAGCTGGAATTCCGCGCGCGCCGGTTCAATGATGATCGCAATCATCATGCGGTCGAGAAAGTGGCAGGAATAGATTAGCGTCAGGATCGCAAGCGCGTACCAGTTTGCGGCCGGGACGGCGCCGGCTGCGACGGGCGCCTTGACGTCGCCGACGGCGACTGAATCGTTCATTTTCATTTGCTACGTCTCCTTATTGCATCGCGGGCTGCTGATGCTACGGTTTTCGTTGGCCGCCAGGGCCGTACGGCCACAAAAAAACGAGGTGCATTGGAATGCACCTCGTTTGGGTCGGGTCAGCGTTTCTTCAGGGTGACCGTGGATTTTTCGCGATCCCAGGTGGTGGGCGTCACACCCTGGTCACGCAGTTCATACTTCAGAATGCGCCCCACCGCACTACGGGGGAAATCGTCGCGGAACTCGATGTAACGCGGCACCGCGTAGTACGGCATCTGGTCGCTGGCCCAGCGGCACAGGCTCTCCTCGTCCAGTGTCACGCCTTTCTTCAACACCACGGTGACCTTCAGTTCATCTTCGCCCATCGGATCGAGCACGGCGTGGGCTGCAACGTCTTCTACGGCTTCATGCGCTCGAAACGCATTTTCGACTTCGAAACTGGAAATGTTCTCGCCGCGACGGCGCAAGTAGTCCTTTTTGCGGTCGACGAAATAGAAGTAATCATCGTCGTCGAACATGCCGATGTCGCCAGTGTGGAACCAGAGGTTCTTCATCACCTTCAGCGTATCTTCCGGCCGCCTCCAGTAGCCCTCGAACATGATGTGCGGCATGCGCGGACGAACAATGATTTCACCTGGGGTGTTGGGCGGCAGTTCGTTGTCCTTGTCGTCGACGATGCGAACGTCGAACCATTCGTTGCGCTTGCCCGAACTCCGCGGTTTCGCCGCTTCGCCATAGGGCAGCACTGTCATGAGCGAGCATTCGGTAAGGCCGAAGCAACCGGACACGGTGTGCTCGGCGCCGAAACGCTCTTTCCAGATTGCCTGGATGTCTGGAGGGAAGGGCGCGCCCCACACATGCTTAAGCTGACCGTAGCAGCGCTTCATGGCTTCGTTGTCGGGCGCGTTGGCCAGCATCGGGAACATGGTGGCAAGGAGTGAAACTTCATTCGCTTTCGTGCGCTCGATTTCGGGCCAGAAATTGGAAACCGAGAAGCGCGGGTAAATCGATACGCGGGCGCCGACCATGAGGTTTGCCATGACCGTCGAACACACCGCATTCATATGGAACAGCGGTAACGGCGTCCACGTATGCGTGTCTTTGTTGCGACCTGTCATCTTGAGCATTTGCAGGCAAAAGTTGTACGCATAGTTGTGGCTCACCATGCAGCCCTTCGACGGCCCCGTGGTGCCGCCGGTATAGATCAGCATCGCGAGATCGCCGGGTTTGACGTTGATGTCCGGATCCACGGCGTTGGCGCTCAGGATCTCCGACCAAGGCAGCAGCTTGTGTTTGAAACCGGGTAGATTCGGTTTCGTGCCGCGATAGACCAGTGTCTTCAGTTCCGGCAACCGGTCCGCGATGGCTGCGACACGTTCCGCGTAGTCCTGTTCTGCTATGACCAGCGATGCGCCCGCGTCGCTCACCTGGTGGCGCAGGAATTCGCCCTTGAGCGCGGTGTTGACCGGTACGCTGATGGCGCCGAGCTTGTTGATCGCGAACCAGATGAATACGGCGTCGGCAGAATTGTCGAGGATCGTGACAACGGTGTCGCCGTGTTTGACGCCGAGGGCAATCAAGCCGTTCGCAAGGCAATTGGCACGGTTCTCAAGGTCATTGAACGAATACTCTTCGCCGAGGAACTCTAGAAACGTGCGATCGCCGTGTTCCTCTACGGCACGACGCAATACCATGTTGATCGTGCCCTGGTCGCCGGCCTTCCAGGCGGTGCTGATATCTGCCTTCATCGCTGTATCTCTCCTATTGGATATCCACGGTCATGATTCATCCCGGCGCGGCGGCTCCAGATGGCGGGGCTTGATGCAGGTGCCGCCGCGCCGGGAAGTCATGATTCATCATCTAATAACTGACACTCTACCAGTTTTCTGCCGAAATTGCTCATTTTCTTTCGCACCGAGGGGTGTGCCCGGATGCTTTCCTTCGGGTGGCATGGGAAAAGTACAAGGCCCTTCTTTGAAGCCGTCTAACTGGAGCGTTTTTACTTGACACCGACGCGCACTGATTTCGATGGATTGCTGGACTGGGAAGTGCTACAGGCCTGATCGCGGGTGTCGTGTCCTTCCTGACAAGCGACGGCGCTGCCTACATGATGGATGAAGCCGTGGTGGTCGACGGCGACCGTCCGGCGCTCAATTACATGATGCCGGCATGCCCGGTAGGGCGGGTGGCCAAACGGCTATTCATGCTTGCGCGGAGCGAATAGCGCGCGCAGTGTGCTGATCAGGGCGATCGGCTGGTCCAGCAACAGGTGGTGGTGTGCATCGGGAATGACAATTGGCTCACTGGCATTCTGCGCGCTTCTCACGATGCGCCATGCATGGCCGTCATCGATCAGTGCGCTGCGTTCACCGTAGAGATAATCAAAGCGCGCCGTCATCCTCGACAGCAAAACACTCCCGTCATGCTCGTGCGTGCCTGCTTCTTGCAGCGCGCTGTCGAATTTCCAGCAGTATCCGTGATCGGTCTTGCGCAGCGAATGCAGCGCGACGTGGTCGACCAGGAAGCCGAATGGGACCGGCTGCGGCGGCAACAGGCGATAACGGTTCCGCGCGGACTCCAGGTCTGGATAGATCCGTGCGCCGCTGATACGCGCCGGACCGCTCGGAAGGACCTCGTTCTCGAACAGTACGTAGCTGTCGATGGCAACCAGATGGCGGAAGCGTTCCGGCTGCTCCGCCGCCGCGCGCATCGCGCACAGGCCGCCGTAGCTGTGCGCGACCACGATGGCCGGTTCGGGTGCGACAGCAGCAAGGAAACCGTTAATGTCGTTCGACAGGATTTGGGCCGAATAGGAGGCGCGGTGTCCGCTGTCTCCCATGCCGGACAGATCGAGCGCATACACGCGGTGCGTTTGCATGAAGAACGGTGCGATGAATTCCCACCAACGCGCATGCGCCCGAAAGCCGTGCACGAACAGAAGCGGCGGAAGGGAAATATCTGCTTCGTTCCAGGCGAGGTAATGCAAACGATTGCCGTCGACGTTCACCCAGCGGGATACGGCCGCCTGTGACAGCGCCCATTGAAACCATTCGTCCGGCGCATCAGTCGTTTCCGATTCCGGTGTTGCCAATGTCATCGCTGTTTCCTTACTTAACAGGTGCACCGTACCTTTGCCATGGCGCATGGTGACGCGCATGCGTGCTTCCAATGCCTTGTCTCAAGGGAGACTATGCGTTAGAGTAGCACAAAACTGAAAAGATGTTAGTTATAAGGGTGGTCGACGCGCGGCACTTTTGAAAGGGTGTTGCGCATGTCGTGTACTGTCTATACAGGAGAACAACATGGAGACGAAGGCAGGCGAAAGCCTGGGGACAAACGGAGTCCTGGAAGGTGTACGCATCCTTGACCTTGGACGTTATCGTGCGTGTGCAGAAGCGGCTTTGCTGCTTGCCGAACTCGGCGCTCACGTGATCAAGGTGCGCTTTGCCGAGGAAAACGGTCTTGGTCTGTCGTCGGTACAGGCGGCTATCTGGGACCGCAGTAAATCTGTATTGGATATCGACCGTACTCGCGCGGATGACCAAGCGCGCTTCGAAGCGTTGCTGGACGGGGCGAGTGTCGTGCTTCAGGACCGTACTCCATCCGAGATGAAACAGTCGGGTCTCGATCAAGCAAGCCTGTGTGCCGGCCGCGCAGACCTCATTTTTGCCTCAATCGGCAGCTGGCCAAGCGAGCACGCCAATGCCGAGCGCCCAGTCGACGACATCCTGGTCCTAGCGGAGGCGGGAATGATGGACGAACAACTGGCGCTAAACCGCGACGGGCCGGTCTTCCTCGGCATGCCGCTGGGGTCGGTCCATGCGGCGTTCCTGGCAGCGGCCGGCATCCTTGCCCGCCTGATACACCGCAACCAGTCGGCCCGGGGCGGCGCCGTCGCGACCAGCCTGGTGCAGGGCGCGCTGCTGCCTATGATGATGTACTGGGACCATGCCGAAGCGCCAACGCCCGGACTGCTCAAGGGCATGCCCAAGCAGACGCCGCAGTCGCAATATGAATGCAAGGACGGCAAGTGGATGCACGTCATGGGCGATCCGACGAGGGCACCTTTGGTGCGCCGCCTGCTGGACGAAATGGGCCCGGAGCGTATCCGCGAAGCCAACGACAAGTTCTATGCGGGTCGCCCGATCGTTCTGCCCAACATTGGCGCGCTGGGCGAGGTTTTTCGGCAACGCTCGCGCGAGGAATGGCTGCAGGAATTGTGGCAGTCCGATGTCGCCGTGCAGCCGGTGACAGAAACCGGTGCCTTGTTCTTTGACGAGCAGGCCCGAGCATGCGGTTACGTCACGCCGGTGGACACGCGCGAATTCGGTCGCACATTGCAGGCGGCCGTTCCCGTCCATCTCTCGCCGGCACCCGCAGTCCGTACAGACGTAAAGCCCGAGTGGGATGAGCGGCCTGAAGATACAGCGAGGGCCGGCGCACCATCCACGCGTCACCCGTTGGCCGGTATCAAGGTGCTCGATTTCGGCAGCTATCTTGCCGGGCCGTTGGCAACGATGCTGCTGGCTGACTTGGGTGCCGAAGTGATCAAGGTCGAGGCAGTCGAGGGCGAGCCAATGCGCCATGTCGAATGGGCATTCAATGGTTGCCAGCGCGGTAAGCGCACCATCGCATTGGACCTTGCTAACCCCGGCGCCGCTGACGTGATCGCGCGTTTGGTTCGCGATGCCGACGTCGTGCATCACAATCAGCGCATTCCGACCGCGAAGAAGCTCGGCATCGACTATGAATCGCTCAAGAAGATCAATCCTGATCTCGTCTATACCCACGTCAGCGCCTACGGGCCGGTCGGGCCGCGCAAGGACTGGCCGGGTTTTGACCAGTTGTTCCAGGCTGCATCAGGATGGGAGATCGAAGCGGCAGGCGAAGGTAATCCTCCTACCTGGCTGCGCTTTGGCATGATGGACCATCTTGCGGCGCTTGCGTCCCTGCTGGCGACCCTCGGCGCCTTGTACCATCGCCAGCGCACCGGCCAGGGCCAGCAGACCGCAGCGTCGCTGCTTGGCGCCAGCCTGTTTACCTTGGAAACGGCGGCGGATGAAAGCGGATGCTTGTTGCCGTACCCCAAGCTGGACAAGCGCCAACTCGGATTCTCGGCCGTACGTCGCTTGTATCAATGCAGTGATGGCTGGGTGGCCGTGTCAAGTGCCGATCCGGACGCCTTGCCACGCGTACTGGCGATTGGGAAATGCGCGGACGTAACTGGGCTGGAGTCAGTGCTTGCCGCACAGACTGTCAAGCAGGCGATCGGATTGTTTGCCGGTGCCGCGATTCCTTGTGTGAAGGTGGCGTTGGAGAACAAGACCGCATTCTTCGATGACCCACGCAACAGGGCTTGCCGGCTCATTGCCGACTATCCGCATCCGGTCTACAAGCGACTGGAGCAGGTCGGCGCGCTATGGGAGTTCGGCGACCTCGACTGCGCGCTCGAACTGGCCCCGCCGGTCATCGGGCAGCACACCAGGGAAATTCTGTTCGAAGCCGGCTATCAGGCGGCGGAGATCGACATGCTGTTGGAGAAGAAGGTTGTGAAGGCCGCATGAACGGGTTCGCGGAAGCCATGGAACGGACCGAAAACACAGTCATGAAACCGAAATCTGGAATACGTGCCGCATTGCGGCGCGGCATGCTCTTGTCCCTGTCGGCGGCAGCAATCGCGCTTTCCGTTCCAGCAGCCGCGCAAGTGCGCGCCGCGCCATTGACGTTGCTTGTCCCATTCTCCGCCGGTGGCCCGTCCGACCAACTGGCGCGTGCCTTGGGACAGAAGATGACGGCTCTGGCAGGCTATCCTGTCATCGTCGAGAACAAGCCCGGCGGCGGCGGGCAGATCGCCGCCGCCGCACTGAAAAGCGCGCCGGCGGACGGCAGGACGATGCTCATCGGCGACATTGGCGTGTTGGCAGTCAACAAGTCTTTGTATCGCAATCTGTCATTCGATACTCTGAAAGATTTTGCACCGGTTTCGCTAGTCGGCAAGTCGCCCATGCTGTTGCTTGTGCCGCGGGATTTGCCGGTGAAAACAGCGAAGGATCTGGTCGACCATGCGCGCTCGACGCCGGACGGTATCTTCTACGCTTCGCAAGGGGTTGGTATCGGCGGGCATTTGCTTGGCGAGATGTTCCGGCAGCAGACCGGGGCCAATTTCTCGCATGTGCCCTACAAGGGAGCGGCGCCCGCCGTGCAGGATCTTCTTGCCGGGCGCGTCGGGTTTCTGTTTGAAGTTCCGGCCGTCACGCTGCAATATGTCAAGGAAGGACGCTTAAAAGCGCTGGCTGTCGCGTCCGACAAGCGGACGCCTTTGCTGCCTGGCGTGCCCACCATGTCCGAGGCGGGTGTGCCGAGTGTCTCGATGGATATCTGGTGGGCGATCGTGGCGCGTGCCGGCACACCGCCAGCCGAGATCGTGGCCATGAACAAGTTGCTCCGCACGGCGCTGGCGTCCGATGACCTCAAAACGAAGTTCGCCAGCCTCGGTGTCAACCTGCAGTCATCGACGCCCGAAGAACTCCACGCCTTATTCGTCATGGAAATCAACCGCTTGGGCAAGGTTGTCAGGGAATCCGGTGCGACCGTCGATTGAGTAGGAACGGGCTGCGCTGAAAAAAGGGAGTAATACGGTCCCTTACTCCTTTTTTGCTGGCGTTGGCAGGATCAGCGCCGATTGAAGATCCTACTCGTGATAGAGCGCCCACGTGCCGTCTCCCCGCGCCCGCGTCCAGCCCGAAGAAGCAATCGTGCCGCCGTCGACGGGAATGACTACCCCGGTCAGGTAAGACGCCATACCAGAAGCGAGGAACACGATGACCGAACCCATTTCCTCGACATTGCCTACGCGGCCGAGCGGGATGTAGCGGTCACGCGCGGCATTCATCTCCGGCGTGGCATTGAGTGAGAACTTGCGCAAGCCTGCCGTCTCGATCATGTCCGGTGCAAGCGCGTGCACATGGATACCGTGTTCCGACAGTTCCAGCGCCATCGTGCGGGTAAAGCTGACGATAGCTGCCTTGCACGCGGCATAGACGGCGTAGCCCGGCGCAGCACGCAAGCCTTCGCTGCTCGCGATATTAATGATGGTGCCCCCCAGGCCGCCGGCGATCATGACCTTGGCCGCTGCGTGCGTGGCGGCCAGCATGCTCACGAAGTTGAAATCGATATGCTTGCGCCAGCTGCGCTCGTTCTGCGCCATGAACGGGTTTTGGCGTACGGCGCCGGCATTGTTAATGAGGATGTCGATGCGCCCGAAATGTTCGACCGTCTTGGCGACGGCCGCTTCGATCTGGTCGGTATGCAGGACGTCGGTCCGGATGTAGATCGCCCTGCGGCCCAAATCGCGCACGGCTTTGACGACGCGTTCGCCGTTGACCTCGTCAATATCGGCAATGGCGACGTCGCCGCCGAAGCGGGCAATATGCAGTGCGGCGGCCTCACCAAGGCCGTTGGCGCCTGCGGTGATGAACGCTACCTTGTCATCGAGGCGGTAGCTCTGCTCATTCATGTTCTTCTCCTGGTTGTCGTAATGTGATTGCGCGAGCACAAGCAGACGCTCTTAGGCTATTGCCGGTCTGCAAACATTTCTCGCAGCTTATACTTCAGAACCTTGTTGAATGTGTCGTTTCGCGGCAGGCGGTCCACGACTTCCAGCTGCTCGGGGATCTTTTGCCGCATCAAGCCGGCGTCCTTGAAGAACGCGACCATCTCGTCGAACAGCAGTGGGCAACCCGGGTCGCGCAGTTCGATTACGGCGCAAACCCGTTCGCCGCGCTCACGGTCGGGCAAACCGATCACTGCGGCTTCGGCGACTTTTGGATGCTGGTACAGAATCTCCTCGATTTCCCGGGCGGACACGTTTTCCCCCTTACGGATGATGACGTCCTTCAAGCGGCCGGTCAGGGAAATATGGCCGTCCACGCGGCGCACGCCGATATCTCCCGTACGGAAGAATCCATCCTTGTCAAATGCGATCGCATTGAGTGCGGGATCGCTGTAGCCCTTGCAGACAGTAATGCCTCTGATGCGGATCTCACCCGGTTCGCCGGGATTGGCCAGGCTTTCGTCCTGGCGCACGATCCGCACTTCCATGCCGTTAATAACCATACCGTCACTGTACGCAAGCTGTTCATCGCTGTGCGTGGGAGACCCAGCCGCGATCAATGGCGCCTCGGTCATCCCATAGCAGTGGGCGATAGTGCACTGCATCTCGCGTTTCACCTCGAAATACAGTTCCGCCGGCTTGGCCGCGCCGCCGCCGGACATCAGTTTCAAGGTGGTCGCCACGGGCACGTCCGGGTTCTTGCGTTGCTCGGCGAGGTAAGCCATGTAATGTGCGGTACTGCCCGTGGTGACGGTGACGCCGTGTTTGCGGTAGAGTGCGACCGCGTTCGTGACCGCGAACTTTGGCAGCAGCAGTGCCGACATGCCGCAGGTCAGGAGCATGACCAGGTTCATTAGCCCGCCCACATGTGCAAATGGAAAGGCAATTGTGCCCACGTCGTCCGGGCCGAGTCCGAGCATCTGGCAATAGACGCGGCCGGCGGCCATTAGCGTCCGGTCGGAATGCAGCGCACCTTTCGGGTCGGACGTGGTGCCCGACGTGTAATACACCCAGCGCGGGCAATCCCCATCGGCCGCGGGCTGGGGCAGGGCCTCGCCGGCACCCGCCGCTAGTTTTTCATTGAAAACGAGGATGGAGGGGGGCGTCGCCATGGACGTACAGACCAGATCCGCCAGCGCGAGGTAGCCTTCATTGCCATTCGTCGGCGCCGGGATGATGTAGTAGGCCGACTTGTTCTGGCCGAGGATCGCGGTCACTTCCTTCTTGCCGTATAGGTGGATGACAGGATTCTGCTTCGCACCCAGGCGCGCCAGGGCAGCGGCGAGGATCACTGCATCAATAGATGTCGGCATCTGCCAGGTCACTTGCGTGCCGTTTTCGATACCTCTTTTTTTCAACGCAGCGGCAACACGTTCCACGCTCAGCGCGAAGTCTGCAAAGCGCATCACCCGGCCGTCGGCCTCAATCAGCATCGGTGCATCTGGCGTCTTGGCCGCACGGCGCTGGATCAGTTCCCAGAGAGAGTCGGCCTCAAGCAGTTCATGTTCCATGGCGACAGTCCTTCGGTGCAGGCGCGGCAAGCAGGGCGCGGAGTGTGCTGATGAGGGCCAGTGGCTGATCCAGCATGAGGTGATGGTGTCCTGCCGGGATCTGAATCGGGCCGCGGCCGAAGGTCAAATGGGAGACGATGCGCTCGGCAAGGGAACGGTTCACCACCTTGCTGTGTTCACCGTACACGAAGTCGACCGGCCTGCGAATGCGCGCCAGCAGATCTTCAGCGTCGATTTCCTGATTGCCGTTGGTCACCATGTCCGGATCGAACTTCCAGCGCCAGCCCCCTTCGACCTGCCGTAACGAACGGCGGGCAATATGGTCCACGAGAAAGGGAAGTGCGCCAGGTTGTTCCGGCATGAGGCGATAGCGTGCACAGGCTTGCTCGAAATCTGGATGCACGCGACCGACCAGGCGAAGCGGAGGAGGGCCGGGCTCGCCTCGGAAGCGGACAAAGCTGTCGATGATGATCAGGTGCGCGAAAAGATCTTCGCGTTCCGCGCACGCGCGCAACAGTCGCGCGCCGCCGTAACTGTGGCCGATGGCGGTGACAGGGCCGCACGACAGTGCTTCCACCACGCCACAGATCTCTGCGGCAAACAAGTCCACACTGTATTCAGGCCGATGAGCGCTGTCACCCATTCCGCCAAGGTCCATGGCAATGACGCGATACTGCTCGGCGAAGAACGGCGCAATGAAATCCCACCAGTGGGCGTGGGCACGGAAGCCATGGATGAACAGCAGTACGGGCTTGCTGTTGCCTTCCTCTCCCCACGACAGATAGTGGATACGCGCGCCCTGGATTTCAACGAAGACGGAGGCGGGTCTATATGCGATTGCGCGCCGGTACCATCCGGGGACGCCGTGCGCATGGTCATCTGCGTCATCGCTTGCTCTTGTGACAGGCCAGCTGTTCATTCGGGTTGATCCGTTTTATTGATGTTCGCTGGCGGGCGCTGCAAATAAATATGGGCGCGGCCGCCAACTCGTCTCCTGCTGGAGCAAGTCCAGCGCATAGAGATTACCACGAAACTGACAAAATGTTAGTTAACCGAGGGTTGGGTTTACTCTTTTGTAATCGCGAGAGCGAAATTGCGACTTGTCGCATCTAAACCGTTGGCAAATGGCATAAAACTGATAGACTCTCAGTTATAGAAAGGGCGGTGCCGCGACGCACCGCAAATCAAGGAGACGATATGAACCTCAACCTCACCGACGAGCAGCAGATGCTGCGCGACTCCATCGCTCGACTGCTGCAGGCTGAATCCAGCCCGGCGCGCGTTCGTGCTGCCGAGACGCTCGGCTTCGATCGGAAACTGTGGCTGCAGCTGTGCGCTACAGGCATCAACATGATGCGCGTTCCGGAAGACCTGGGCGGCGGCGGCATGGGCCTCTTCGAAGCGGTGCTTGCTGCAGAAGAAGCAGGCCGCCATCTCGCTTCCGTTCCGCTGGCGGAAGCGGTGCCCGCTCTTGGCCTGCTGGCTGCGCTCGGTGGCGACGTCAGTGCTGGACTCCTCGCACGTGCCGGTGATGGCGAGGTGATCGTGCTGCTACCGTCGGAATTGCGTCGCGATCAATCGCACGCGGTGCCGCTTCCTGCTGGGGGAGTGGTGCTCGGACTGGACGGCGAACAGGTGATCGCGTTCCGCAAAATTGCGGCATCCCCGCGAGCCAATCTTGGCTCGGCGGCCATCGCCTCCCTGGTACTGTTGGGAGCGGGGGCTGTAGGTGAACGGGAAGTCGTCGCAGTGGGGCCGGCAGCACGCGCCGCCTTCCTGGCCGCGATCGAGGAATGGAAACTCCTGAAAGCTGCAATGCTTAACGGCCTGGCGCGCCGCTCCCTGGAAATGGCCGCCGCCTACGCGTCCGAACGCCAGCAGTTTGGCAAGCTGATCGGCTCGTTTCAGGGCATTGCACATCCCCTTGCCGACGCACTGGCGGAAGTCGACGGTGCCCAGTTGCTCGCTTGGCGCGCCGTATGGTCGATCGCGCACGGCAAGCCGGAAGCGGCGGCGACTGTTTCGATGGCTTGGTGGTGGGCGACGCAGTCGAGCGCAAACGCGGTCGCGCGCGCACTGCACACATTTGGCGGTTACGGTGTTTCCCTCGAATACGACATTCAATTGTATTACCGTCGGGGCAAGGCGTGGGCACTGCTTGCGGGTGATCCGCAACAGGAGTTGCTGGCCGTTGCCGATCGCTTGTGGGGGCAGGAAAGGACGGTGGCACTTCCCGATGCTGGCGAGGTGACTATCGCGTTCGGATGTGGCGAGGAGGCGGAAGCATTCGGACGAGAAGTGCGTCGGTTCTTCGAAGAAAACCTGACAGACGAGCTCAAGAAGCATGCGCACCACTCGGTTGCCGGCTACCACCGCGAGTTTCAACAGAAGCTCGCGCGGGCAGGCCTGCTTTTTCCCCACTGGCCGCAGGAATACGGTGGGAGAGGCAAGAATGCCTTCGATATGGCGGAACTGGCCGAAGTTTTCGAGGAATTCAACTGGCAGCGCATCACCGGCCCCGTCACGAACCAGGTAGGGCAAATCGTAATGTCGTTTGCGACGGAGGAGGTACGGAACGAAGTCCTGCCGCGTTTCGCGTCAGGCGACGCGGTAGCCTGCCTTGGTTTCACGGAACCTTCATCCGGGTCGGACGTGTTCGCGGCAAAGACCCGCGGTGAGCGCGACGGTGGGGACTGGATCATCAACGGGCAGAAGATCTTCACGACGGCCGCCAATGTCGCCGATTACGTCTTCCTGCTTGCGCGTACCGATCCCGATGCAGCCAAGCATGCAGGCCTGACGCTCTTTCTCGTTCCCATGCACCTACCTGGAGTCGAAGTGCAGCCGGTGCACACCATTCAGGACGAGCGCACCAATATCACCTACTTTGCCGACGTGCGCATCCCGGACCGGTACCGCATCGGTGAGGTGAACGGCGGCATTGCCGTCATGGCCGCGACCCTGGAACTCGAGCATGGCGGCGATCAGTACCGCATCAGCTTTTCGCACATGCTTAAACATGCGGTGCAGTGGGCCAGAAACACGATGCGCGACGGCAAGTCGTTGCTCACGCACGAAGATGTGCGACGCCGCTTGGCAAGGATCGCCGTGCACGAGCGAATTGCCAGGGATCTGTGCTACCGCGCAATCTGGGCAACAGAACATCGCATCCCAGGACGTGCCGCCTATGGCCCCATGTCCAAACTCTTCAGCACGGAGTCGTATCGCGCTGGCTCGGCCGACTTGATGGACCTGGCAGCGCCCGATTCACTCTTCTCCGGGAATTCAGGTCCCGGCTTTATCGAGCTGGGCTACCGACAATCCATCGGCATGACTATCTATGGCGGCACTAGCGAGGTACACCGCAGCCTTGTAGCAGAACATGGACTCGGCATGCCGCGCTCGCGCACCTAAGTGCTTCAGACGACAATTACAGGGGGCTGACACATGTTTGATGATCAATTTGGCCAGAAGGACTGGCGTCGCTTCCTCGCTACCATCGGCGAGGATCCAAACCGTCCGGGGCTGCTGGAAACGCCGTTACGCGTCGAGAAGGCGTGGAAGGACTGGACCGCGGGTTATGCGCAGGACCCTGCGGAAATTTTGAAAGTGTTCGAGGACGGCGCGGAACAGTACAACGAACTCATCGTGGTGCGCGGAATTCCCGTGTACAGTCACTGCGAGCACCACCTGGCGCCGTTCTTCGGCAAGGCGACGATCGGTTATCTACCAAACGGAAAAATCGTTGGACTGTCCAAGCTGACCCGCCTGGTTGACTGTTTCGCCCGTCGCTTGCAAGTGCAGGAACGCCTGACCACCCAGATCGCCGAAGCGTTGATGCAGCATCTTGATCCGAAGGCGGTTGGCGTCGTGGTAAGTTGCCGACATATGTGCATGGAAAGTCGGGGCATACGCACGGCAGGCGAAGAAACAATTACTTCGGCATTGATTGGGGAGTTGCAGCCAAATCTTGCGTTGCGAACGGAGTTTCTGGCGCTCGCACGGGACAGCTGATCCATTCCTTGAACTGAGCACATATGTAAAAGAAGCCACCGTTTTTCCCGGTGGCTTCTCTACTTCTACGGCAATGTACCTGCATCCGCCCGCCGCAAGAATTCCTGTGGCGACGGACGGTTGCGCGGCTCAGCGCTTGAGTACCGTCACCACGCAAGCACCGCCCAATCCGACGTTGTGCTGGACGCCTACGCGTGCGTTCTCCACCTGCCGCTCGCCCGCCTGACCGCGTAAGTGCCAAGTGATTTCGGTGATTTGGGCCAGACCGGTTGCACCAAGCGGATGTCCCTTGGAAAGGAGGCCGCCGGAGGGGTTGGTGACGACCTTGCCGCCGTAAGTATTGTCGCCGTCGATGACGAATTTTTCCGCACCGCCTTCCGGGCACAGCCCGAGTGCTTCGTAAGAAATCGCTTCGTTCGGCGAGAAGCAGTCGTGCAATTCGACCAGGTCGATGTCGCCCGTGTCGATGCCCGCCTGCGCGTAGGCCTGCGTCGACGCCCTGCGGGTCATGCCTGCACCGACCACGTTGATCATGCTGCCCGATTCAAAACTCTCCGGACTGTCGGTGGCCAGGCCCATGCCGGCGATTTCGACCGTGTTCCGCAGGCCGTTCTCGCGAGCGAACTTTTCCGAGACGACGACAACGGCGGCGGCACCGCAGGTCGGCGGGCAGCACATGAGTTTAGTCAGAGGGCCGAATACGTGCGGGGCATTCATCACCTGCTCCAGGGTCAGCGCTTCACTAAACAGCGCATAAGGATTGCGCAGGGCGTGGCTGCGCGCCTTGACCGAGATGCGGCCGAACAGTTCGGCCGTGACGTTGTACTTCTCCAGGTATTCCGCGCCCGCGCCTCCGAAGTACTGCAGGCCGGTCGGCACGTTTTCGTCGAAGCCGCGAATCTTGCGCATGGCATCGTCAATACGCCAGGTAATCGGAGTGCGGTCCGTGGCGCCGAGCGACAGGGCACCGGGGCTCATCTGTTCGAAGCCGAGTGCGAGGGCGACGTCCACCACACCGCTCATGACAGCCTGGCGTGCGAGGAACAGAGCGCTCGACCCCGAGGAGCACGCGTTATTGACGTTGACGACCGGGATCTGGGTCATGCCGACAGAGTACAGCGCTGTCTGGCCGGAGCAGGTGTCGCCCGCGACGTAGCCAGCGTAGGCCTGCTGGATCTGCTCATACCTGATCCCGGCGTCTTCCAGTGCCGTGCGCACGGCCTTGGCGCCCATGGCGTCGTAGGGTTCGCTCTTGCCGGGTTTGGCAAACTTCACCATGCCGACGCCGGCCACCAATACTTTGTTGCTCATGTCTGTTTCCTTTCAATGAATGGCGCCCGCAGGTGCCGGATGAAATGTCTTGCGCAGCCCTCGCGGGTCTTTACTTCGAAAAGTCCATGATGGTCAGCGCCGGCTCGGTGCGATAAAGTTTGTCCTCCGCTTCTGCCAGCGCACGGGCGGTGACTACCGCACCGGTGCCGCCGCCGCGAATGCCTTCTGCGGGCACCAGTTTGAGCTCGCGGATCGCCTGACCCGAGGCGAAGATCGTGTGGCCGGTACGCTTGCCGGACAGCTCGCTGACCATGTACAGCACTACTTCCGCTACGTGTTCGGGAGCGAGCTGCTTTTGCATTTCCTCCGTCATCAAGCCGGCAGTAAGGGCGGAGGTGGCTGCCGGCGCCAGTGTCCACACGCGCACCCCACACTTGGCGCCTTCGAGCGCGAGTACGTGCGAAAAGCCCCAGACACCGGCCTTGGACGCCGCGTAGTTCGCCTGGCCGAAATTGCCGACGATTCCGGATACCGAGCTGGTGTTGACAATGACTCCCCCGCGGCCGTTTTCCTTCATCCATGCGAATGCCGGGCGTGTCACGGTGTACATGCTCTTGAGGTTGATCTTTTGGACGAGATCCCAGTCCGCCTCTTCCATTTTCGGAAAGCTCTTGTCGCGCAGGATGCCGGCGTTATTGATCAGGATGTCGACGGCGCCGAAATTGTCCAGCGCGCACTTGAGAAGGTTGTTGCCGCCTTCTACTGCCGAGATGTCTTCGGTGTGTGCAGCCGCGCGTCCGCCCGCTTCACGGATTGATGCAGCCACGCGTTCGGCCATGTAGTTGCCGCCTTCATCCTTGCCGATGTCATTGATTACCACCGCTGCGCCTTCTCTTGCAAGCAGGCGTGCGTACGCTTCGCCCAAGCCGCGCCCCGCACCGGTAATAATTGCAGTCTTGCCTTCGAGTAATGCCATGTCAATTCCCCTCCTCGTATTCAAATAAACAGGTAATGCTTTGCTGGTCAGACGCGATATCGAAGTGGATTTGCAATGCCACAAGCCTATGCAGACAACGTTCAAATCCTCAAAAACTGATTTACAGTCAGCTTCAATATTCTGCTATGATAACCAAAAACTGACGAACCAACAGTTTTATTTGGGCCGCTTTTGATGGCTGGAATAAGGCAACGACAGGAGGAAGACGTGTCGCTCGATTACGATTTGGTCAAGAACTGGCCGTTGGAAAGGACCACGCAGCAGTTTACGAGGAAGGACGCGATTCTGTACGCGTTGGGCACCGGCGTGGCCACCGAAAATCCGCTGGCCATGGAAGATCTCAAGTTTGTCTACGAGCGCGGCTTGCAGGCGTTGCCGACATTTGCGTCGCTATTAGCCGGGAACCCGGGTTGGATCGGTGATCCGCGCACCGGTATCAATGTCAACATGGTGCTGCACGGTGAGCAGTTTCTGACCATACACCGGCCGCTGCCAGCGGAAGGGACGGTGTACGGCATAGAAAAGGTGGACGAAATCTATGACAAGGGCGCTGGCAAGGGTGCCGTCATGTACCTGTCCCGCACCATCCATGATGCCAAGACGGATACCTTGCTGGCGACGACTGGCTTTTCGATCTTCATGCGCGGCAACGGCGGTTTCGGCGGCACTGCTACCGGCCAGCCGATCCCGTACGTCATGCCCGAGGGCCGCGTTCCGGACGCAGCCGTTGATTTGATCACCCGGCCCGAGCAGGCCGCAATCTATCGTCTGTCCGGCGACGACAACCCACTGCATATCGACCCCAAGGCCGCCGCCGCCGCCGGTTTCGACCGGCCTATCCTGCATGGCATGTGCAGCTACGGCATCGCCGGACGCGCATTGCTGAAACTGCGCTGCGGCAACGATCCCGCGCGCCTGCGCAAGCTCAACGTGCGCTTTGCCAGTCCGGTGTTCCCGGGCGAGACGCTCCGTACGGAGGTTTGGGATATCGAGCCCGGCAAGGCCGCGTTCCGTGTCAAGGTAGTCGAGCGGGATGTGGTCGCACTGAACAATGGCTACGCAGAATTCGCTGCATAACACCTCAGAATGTAATGGAGAAAGGCTATGAACTACACGGAAATCACTTACGAGGTATTGGGTCCCGTTGTGCGCATCTGCCACAACCGTCCCAAGCAAGCGAATGCACAATCGGAAACCCTGCTGGCCGAACTGGACGACGCACTGACCCGCGCAAAGCGGGATGACAGCATCCGTGTTCTAATCCTCGGTGGCGTGGGCAAGCATTTCTCCGCCGGTCATGACCTGACCGACCCGATGTCCACTCGCCGCAACCTGGTGAAGGCCGAGGACATCTGGGCCTGGGAAAGCGAACATTACTTCGGCAATGCACTTCGTCTGTGGGATTTTCCGAAGCCGACCATTGCGCAGGTGCAGGGTGCTTGCATCGCCGCCGGGTTCATGGTGGCCAACATGTGCGATCTGATGGTGGCGGCGGACGACGCCTATTTCAGTGATCCGGTGAACCACAGCCTAGGCGCTGCCGCCGTCGAGGTGCTGGTGCATCCATGGGTGCTCGGCTTGCGCAAGGCAAAAGAGCTGCTTTACACCGGCCAGCGCATCACGGCTGCGGACGCCAAGGAATGGGGCATGGTGAACCACGTCGTGCCGCGCTCGGAACTGGAGGATTTCACGCTCAAGCTGGCGAACCAGATCGCTGCCGCGCCGCCGATGAGCATGCGTATGCTAAAGCGCTCGTTGAACCGCACAGCAGACGTTATGGGATTCCGTAATTCGCTCATGGCCCACTTTGATACGCACCAATTGAGCCACGCCACTGAGGAGCACAAGGCAATTGTCGAGGCCGGCATGCAAGCTTCGATGGCGGCGGCGAAGAAAACTCAGAATGCTGCTTGACCGAAAATTGCCAGTGTGACAGGAGGGACGCGGTGCCGCTTGATTATCAAAAGCTTATGAACTGGCCCTTTATGCCGGTAACACGCTGCTATACGGCAGAGGAGTCGGTTCGCTTTGCCAAGGGTTTCGGAGCGGGACTGCCGGGCAAACTCCATGCAGGCGACGCGCCATTTCTGGATGGTGTTGCCGCGTTGCCCATGAACGCGGTAGCGCTGGCGGACGGCGAGTTCTGGCAGATGCGCCCGGAGACTGGAATCGACTGGCGTCGTATCGTGCACGCGGAGGAAGGAATCACCGTGCATCGGCCGCTACCTGCATCCGGCACGGTCGTGGTCACGCAACGCGTGACCGGGTTGTTCGACCGCGGCGCGGATAAGGGCGCGGTAATGAAGCAGGAGCAAGTGGTGTCTGCGGAAGACGGCCAACCGCTCGTCACTGTTGATGTGACGACTATCCTGAAGGGCGACGGCGGGTTCGGCGGCCGTCCTTACGAACAGACGCGGGTGAGCATTCCCGAGGCCTGCGCCCCCCACAACACTATTGAACTTCGTACTCCCGGCGACAACGATGATGCAATTTTTCGACTGAACAAGGAGATTGCCGCCGCCGCAAACGCCGGGCCGGGAAAGGCGATGATGCGAGGGCTGGGATGTTTCGGTCTCGCGGGCCGCGCTGTGCTGGCGCTGGCATGTGGCAATCAGCCCGAGCGGCTTAAGCGTCTGTCCGTGCGGTACGCCGGCCCAATGCTGACGGACGAAACCATGTTCCTCGAATTGTGGCATGTTGAGAGGGGACGGGCAGTTTTCAGAATGTCGTCGCGGGAGCGAAGCGCGCTAGTCTTGAACAATTGTTATGTGGAATTCGAAGCCTGACAGGGGGCTTCACGGAGGCGCCGAATGCGAGCCGGCGGTTGCTTACCGAATTGTTACGGCCGTACGTTAGTTGCAATAAATGGAGACCAAGATGGAAATGAATGACATGATTCTGATCAGTGTCGATGACCACGTGATCGAGCCCCCTGATATGTTCAAGAACCACCTTCCGAAATCAATGCTGGATCGCGCGCCGAAGATGGCCACGATGCGCAGCGGATCCGATTCCTGGATCTACGAAGGCCGCACCAATCCTAACTTCGGCCTGAACGCCGTCGTTGGCCGCCCGCCGGAAGAGTACGGTATGGAACCGGCCTCGTACAGCCAGATCCGAAAGGGCACGTACCAGCTCGCCGAGCGCCTGGAAGACATGAACGCCAACGGTGTGCTCGCATCTATCTGCTTCCCGACCTTCCCGACGTTCGCCGGTGCCTTCTTTTTGCATGCCAAAGACAAGGAATTCACAAAGGCGGTGATCAGCGCCTACAACGACTGGCACATCGATGAGTGGTGCGCGGGCGCTCCCGGCCGCTTCGTGCCGCTGGCGATCCTGCCGTTGTGGGATATTGATGCCTGCGTCGCCGAAGCCAAGCGCGTCGCCGCAAAGGGTTGCCGCACCATCAGCTTCCTCGACAACCCGGTCGCCAAGGGGCTGCCGAGCGTGCATAGCGGCCATTGGGACCCGCTGTGGGAAGTGATGGAAGCGAACAATATCGTCATCTCCATCCACATCGGCTCCGGTGCAAGCGCACCGTACTCGTCGACTGACGCCCCGATCGATGCCTGGATCGTCAATATGCCGATGTACATTGCCAATGCCACCACCGACTGGCTGTTCTCACCGATCTTCAAAAAGTTTCCGAACCTGAAGATAGCACTGTCTGAAGGGGGCATCGGCTGGGTGCCGTACCTGCTCGAGCGTGCCGACTTCACTTATCGTCATCACAAGGCATGGACGAACTGCAGCTTCGGCGACATGCTGCCCAGCGAACTGTTCAAGCGCAACTTCATTACCTGCTTCATTGATGACGTGTTCGGCCTGCATAACACCAATTTCATGAATATCGACAAGATCACCTGGGAATGCGACTACCCGCACTCGGACACTTTGTGGCCGCACGCGCCGGAAGCGCTGTGGGCATCAATCAAGCACTTGCCGAAGGAGGCGATCGACAAGATCACGCACCAGAATGTGATGCGCGAGTTTGGTTTCGACCCGTTCAAATACATGGCCCCCAAAGAAAGTACCGTTGGCGCGCTACGTGCCAAGGCTGCTCACGTCCAGACCGAGCCGGTTGCCGGAATGGGCGGCCACAATCCGTCCAACCGTGAAGGCCGTCCGGTGACCGCCGGCGAAGTCATGAAGCTGTTCGCCTGACGGGCGGCAAGGACGTACATGAGTATTCAGGTGCCCGAGCGGCAAGCTGTCATCTCCGGGGTCGGCCAGTCCGCGGTCGGCCGGCGTCTTGGTCGCAATGGTCTTGACCTGACCCTCGATGCGGTGCTCGCCGCGATCGAGGACGCGGGTATCGACCGGCGCGAGATCGACGGCATCTCCAGCTGGCCGGGTTACCGCTCGGACTCGCCCGGATTTTCCCCCATCACGATCGGCCAGCTGAAGGATGCACTCGGTCTGAAACTGAACTGGTACAACGCCGGTCTCGAGGCGACGCAGATGGCCGGCGTGCTCAATGCATGCATGGCGGTAGCCTCCGGACAGGCACGGCACGTGCTGTGCTTTCGGACCGTCACAGAAACCACTGCAATGGCACAAGGAAGCACGCGTCCGAGTCTGGCAGGCGCGGGTGCGGGGCGGGTCACCGGTTTCGCCGAATACCTGGCGCCGTTCCTGGCTCCCTCCGCTGCAAACTGGGTGGGTGTCGTCGCCAGCAGGTACTTCCACGAGTTTGGCGCCAAGCGCGAGCAGCTGGCGCAAATCGCATTGACCGCCCGGCATAACGCCGGGTTGAACCCGAACGCGATTTACCGCGAACCGCTGACCCTGGACGACTATATGAATGCCAGGATGATTTCAACGCCGCTGTGTCTATACGACTGCGACGTTCCGATCGACGGTTCGATCGCGGTGATCGTGTCCCATAAGGATACGGCCCGCGACCTCAAGTCAATACCAATCCGCGTCGAAGCGATTTCTGGCTCACTGCAAACCAGGGACTCGTGGGACCAGCTCGACGACCTGACACGCTTCTCGGCAGAAGGCGCGGGCAAGCGATTGTGGAGCCGCACGGACCTGAAACCGTCTGATGTCGACATGGCGCAGTTGTACGACGGTTTCAGTTTCCTGACCTTGCTGTGGCTGGAGGGACTAGGCTTCTGCGGTCGTGGTGAGGCGGCCGAGTTTGTTGGCGACGGCAAGCGAATTGCGCTGGACGGCGAGCTGCCGTTGCTAACCGGTGGGGGACAACTGTCTGGCGGCCGCTTGCACGGCATGATCCATGTGGTTGAAGCAGTGACGCAGCTTCGCGGACGCGCTGGCGCGCGACAGATCAAAGGCGATCCGCGGGTTGCCGCAGTGTCCAATGGCGGTGGTCCAATTGCCGGAGCGATGCTGTTGGTAAAGGATTGAGCGGCGTACGCACACTGTCGCGGCACTGCGTATCGATCCTGCATTGTCAAGGCTGCCAGTTGCACAATTCCTGACGGATTGGGCGCCGGCAGCTTTTCTGTCATCAAGTCCTAGTGAGACTATGCGTCAGCCGCGCAATGCGAGAGAACATGTCGCGGAATTCCTTGTCTGGCACTGCCCCGAAACGGGGATCGCCATTCTTGCCGAATGCATCGGCGATGACGGCCCAATCTTCTTGGTGCAGGTACTCCTTTGCTGCAGGAAGAATTACCTTTTCCTCCAGTCCCATGTGCCGCCACTGTGCCTCTGAAAACTGCGCGAGTGTGTCCGAAAACGCTTCGACACCGTCCTTGCCAGCCTGTTCGAAGCGGTGCAACGCCTGCTCCAGCGCTTCGAACGGCGCCTTGTCATCGTGTTCCTTTTCCAGTTCTGTGAGCGCGGCGTCGACGATATTGGTGCGCTGGCGCAACCGCGCAAAGAGATATGACGTTTCCTTGGGGTGATGCAGGCGCTCCGGGAATTCGCGTATGTACGCGAGCAGCTTCCAAAGCAGCTCGAATTCCGGTGCCGTTGCTTCTTCGCGTGACTTGTTGCACAGATGCTGCAGTGCGTTCAACACGGCGGCCAGAGAGCGGTGTTCGTCCTGGATGATCGTGATCGCCTTATTCATGTCGGGTGTGGCCGAATTGCGCTGGACGGAGGATACCAGCACCGGGATCGGCGCATGCATCAGTACCTTCAATGTCTCAGATCCGAGCAACAAGCCGCCAAGGCTGCGCGGGCCGCGCGATGCCATGAAAATCAGGTCGCACTCCTGGTCTATCGCTGCGCGCAGAATTGCTTCATGCGGTCTGTCGCTAACGGCGTAAAGCGAATTGAATTCCACACCGGCACCGCGCGCCGCTGCCTCCGCCTTCATCAGGATTGCATGTGCGTCTCCAGTGACGCTCTCGGCCACCGCGAGCGGTGAAATGCTGCGCATTAGCGCACCGTCGTCTGTTGCCAGGTAATCGCGCGCGGCATAGAAGAACGTGACACGCGCGCCGGCATCCTTTGCAAACTCAAGCGCTCGGGTAATGGTTTGGTTCGACAATTCGGTGCCGTCGGTGGGCACTAGCAGGTGCTTATACATGGAATCCTCGCAATACGGTGGGCCGGCATGATCAATTGTTGCTCGCACATAGGGTTCGTTTGGTCATCCTTGAGGGGCGGTGCAGCGGGCGGCCATCAATGCCGGACATTGCTCCTAATGCCTGTTTCCGAAGAATGAGGGACGGCCCGGGCGACATAAAACTAACATAATTTCATTTTTAAAGCATCCGCGGCTCTATCTATTTTCACTAAAAACTGACAGGTTATTAGTTTTTGACTTGGATCAAACTTTTTTTGGAGGCGCTTTGCTGTAATCAGTTCTGTTGGAAAAGCCGCAACGCATGTAGGGACATTTTTGGGGTTGCAGCGAGCGCTGCGCCCACATCTCGCGCCTCGGCCTATTCCGACACACCAATAACCTAGCGAGAGGAGCTAACCATGTCAGTAGCAGCCGCAATCGATTACCCGATCTACGATGCCGATCATCATTACTATGAACCGCCCGAAGCGTTTCTCCGTCATTTGCCGAAAAAGTACAAGGAGGATTTTCAGTACGCGGAAATCAACGGCCGCATCAAGCTGATAGTCGGCGGCGTCCTTTCCAACTACATCCCGAATCCGACCTTCAATGTGGTGGCAGGTGCGGGTTCGCAGGAAAAGTGGTACCGCGGCGACAACCCGCAGGGTTTAACGCTACGCGAGTTCGCGGGCGAACCAGTGCCTTCCGAACCGGCCTTCCACTCCGGTGCGGCGCATCTTAAATTAATGGACCAGGAGGGCATCCATGCGGCGGTTGTGCTTCCCACTATGGCCTCGATTATTGAGGAGCGCCTCGAGCACAAGCCTGAGACGATCCAGGCACTGATGCACTCGTTGAACATGTGGGTAGCAGACGAGTATGGGTTTGGAAATGGCCGCCAGTTCCCCGCTGGCGCGATCAACCTGTCGGATGTGGATACTGCGTGCAAGGAACTGGACTTCCTGCTCAAGGCAGGGGCACGCTGCGTGTTGATTCGCCCGGCGCCCGTTGCGGGCATCCGCGGCAGCCGCTCGCACGGTTTTAAAGAATTCGACCCATTCTGGGCACGCGTCAACGAATCGAAGATCTTCGTCATCCACCATGTGTCTGATTCGGGCTACGACCGTATCTACCGCTGGTGGACCGCCGGCGGACAGGGCGAATTCCGCCCGTTCGAGAAGGATCCATTTAGTGAAATCTTGGACTGGATGGGGCGCCCGATTTCAGACTCGCTGGCCGCCCTGATCTGTCACGGCGTGTTCGACCGCTTCCCTGACGTGCGCGTCGCCGTGCTGGAAAACGGTTCCGCTTGGCTGGAGCCGTTGCTCAAGCGCCTGGCAAGCACGTACCACAAGATGCCTAAATCGTTCACCCGCGATCCGGTGGAGACCTTCCGCAAGCATGTTTTCCTGGCACCGTTTTATGAAGACCCGGTGGACAAGGTCGTCGAATTGCTGGGCGCGAACCGCGTACTGTTTGGTAGTGACTGGCCGCACCCGGAAGGCCTGGCTCATCCACGTGACTTCGTGAAGGATCTGGAAGGCGTCTCTCCGGAACACCAAAAGTTGATCATGTCGACCAACCTGAAGGGTCTGCTGGAGGGCAAACGGGATTAATCGACCTATCGGGCGGTAACGGGCGCCGATGATCGATTACTTGCCGGCAGACGGGCTGATGCCATGTCAGATAGCGGTTATCTCGGTGACAAATATTCGCCGGCAACGAGGACGGTACGTCTTGCCCGGGCCCTAAGACACTGAACATTATTCCCGCCGATGAAGCGGGACAATTCAACATTGCACACGGAGGAGCACCATGGAAATGAACGATATGATCCTGATCAGCGTGGACGATCATGTGATCGAGCCGCCTGATATGTTTGACAAGCACCTGCCTGTCAAGTACCGGGACAAGGCGCCGAAGATGAGTACTATGCGCCACGGTGAAGACGCATGGATCTTCGAAGGGAAGTTGATTCCGAACTTCGGCCTGAATGCCGTCGTCGGCCGCCCGCCGGAAGAGTATGGCATGGAACCTGCTGCCTACAGCCAGATCCGGTCCGGCACGTACAATATTCAGGCGCGCATTGACGACATGAACGCCGACGGCGTGCTAGCGTCGATTTGCTTTCCGACCGTGCCGTTCTTTGCCGGCAACCGGTTCTGGGCGGCGCAGGACAAGGAAGCAGCGCTGGCCATCATTAGCGCCTACAACGATTGGCATATCCACGAATGGTGCGAGGCGGCGCCGGGGCGCTTCATCCCTTTGTGCATCCTGCCGCTGTGGGACGTCAATGCGTCAGTCGCCGAGCTCAAGCGCGTTGCCGCCAAGGGCGTGCGGACGCTGACCTTCCCGGACAACCCGGCAGCCGTCGGCCTGCCGTCGATCCACTCGGATTACTGGGATCCATTGTGGAAGACTGCGTGCGACCACAAGATTATTGTTAGCTGTCATATCGGGTCCGGTGCGCAGGCACCGCATGCGTCGATGGAATCTCCCATTGACGCCTGGATTGTGACGATGCCAATGGCCATTAATGGCGCTGCGGCGGACTGGCTGTTCTCACCGGTGTTTAAAAAATTCCCCGAGCTCAAGATCTCTCTTGCGGAGGGCGGTATCGGTTGGATTCCATACCTGCTGGAGCGCGCCGATTTCGTCTACAAACACCATAGTGCATGGACAAACGCCGACTTCGGCGACATGCTGCCGAGCGAGCTGTTCAAGCGCAACTTCCTGACTTGTTTTATCGATGACGCTTTTGGACTGCGCAACACAGATTTCCTCAATATGGATCTGGTCGCATGGGAGTGCGACTACCCACACTCCGATTGTGTATGGCCGAAGTCGCCTGAAACCGTCTGGAACGCGATCAAGCACTTGCCGAAGGAAATGATCGACAAGGTTACACACCTGAACGTCATGCGCGAGTTCAGCTTCGATCCGTTCAGTCACCACAGGCGGGAAGAGTGTACGGTCGGCGCGTTACGCGCAAAGGCCGCGCATGTCAATACTATCCCGGTCGCCGGCATGGGCGGACACAATCCGTCTAACCGAAACGGGAAGCCGGTTACTTCTGGCGAAGTCGTAAAGCTCTTCTCGTAAGTGACAGGCGGGCCACCCGTGGCTCGCCTTCAAGGTCTACACGTGCGGCCACATGACGCGCTGAAAAAAAATCCCATGCGAACAGAGTTCGCATGGGAAACACCCTCTGATAGAGCGGAGACATCATTTCGCGAAGCAGGTTTCGCGGCAGTACAGGCGTGAGACTAGCGTACGCCTTCTAGCAATTCTTTCAGGTTCGTGCTCATCACCCGCTGGGTCTGCACGGGGTTAAGGTCAGCGATATCCTTGAAGAAGTCCAGCGGATTGGCCAGGCCTTCCGGATGCGGCCAGTCACTACCAAACAGCACACGCTCGACGCCAATCAGATCGATAACCTGCTTGACCGAATCCTCGTAGAACGGCGCGACATAGACGTGCTGTCGGAATACCTCGACCGGATCGCGGGTGAAGGACTTCGGCATCTTGTGGAATGTGCTCGCCATCCGTTTGAGCAGGGGCTCCAGCCAGGCCGCGCCGTTTTCCAGCGATGCCACGCGGACGTTCGGGAAGCGATCAAAGACGCCGTGGCAGATTAGGGCTGCCAGCGAATCGGCAATCGGGCGGCCCATCCAGTCGAGGATTTCGCCGAACGGATCCTTCTCGAACGGACGGAATTCACCTTTGCCGCCGGCCGTCCACCATTGGTAGATCTTGTCGTAACCGGAATCGGATACGTGCATGACGACGAAGATTCTGGCCTCGTTGATGCGCGCCCAGAACGGGTCGAATTCCTTGAAGCCCATCGAGCGTCCGCCCTTCAAGCCGGCAACCGGGGCCGGACGAATGCCGACGACGCGTGCGCCTGACTTGAGCAGGAAATCCAGTTCCTTACACGCGGCTTCGACATCGGACAGGTTAACCATCGGCACAGGGAACAGGCGGTTGTCCAACGCGAATCCGCATTCTTCCGCCGTCCACTGATTCACGCTGTGCAGCAGCGCCTGGATAACTTCCGGCCGCTGTGCCAAGCGCTCTTCAATAATTGAGGCCAGCGTTGGCAGGAATAGGCCGGCATGAATCTTCTGTTCGTCCATCACCTTCAGATGCGCGGCACCGTTATTGAACGCCGGCTGTGATGGCGCCGGCTCGCCGGTAAGTTCGCGCAACGTCAGGCCCTCCGGATTGTTGGCGCGATACCACTGCTCGTGCACGCCGGGCGCGGCGACCACTTCAAAGGTTGGATTCGGGATGTAGTCAGAGAGCATGCCGCCGACCGCGAGCTTGGTGCGACCGTTGACCTCTACATATTGAAATTCCTTCTGAAACTGTTTCGGAAGGTGGCGCAGGAACGCTTCGGGTGGTTCATAGAAGTGGCGATCCGCGTCATAGATCGGGTAATTCACAGCGGTCATCAAGGCCCTCGTTTGAGAATGGTTTAAGACAACAACTCGGTAAAACTAACTATATGTCAGTTTTCATGAGGCGTCAACAAGCTCCGCCGAGTAAAGCGGGTCCGTCTTGTTGTTCCAGAACTGATAATGTGTTAGTTTACGTCAAGCTAAACTGTTCAGGAGCCAGCCATGTCATCTCCCGTTGTAGTCGTCACCGGCGCTGCCGGCGCTCTAGGGAAATCCGTTGCAGATACCTTCATTACCCAAGGGGCAATCGTCATTGCCGTGGACGTCGACGCTGCTCGCCTTGCCGATATATACGGACAGCACGCCAGCGTTGTCACCGTCGCAGTGGACCTGACAGATGCACAAAAGTCGTTCGAGGCGATTTCGGACGTGCTGTCAGTCCGCGGTTCTGTAGCTGTTCTGTGCAATATTGCTGGTGGCTTCGATATGGGGCCGTCAGTCCACGACACAACGGATGCGATGTGGCGGCGCCTCATGGACATGAACGTCGCCACGCTCATCAACGCGAGCAGAGTGGTCGTGCCCGGAATGGTTGCTGCAAAGAAGGGAAAGATCATCAATGTTGCCGCCGCGTCTGCTTCTGCTGGGAAAGCGGCGATGGGTGCCTACTGTGCATCAAAGAGTGCGGTCGCCAGGTTGACTGAATCTATGGCAATGGAGTTGCGCGAAGCAGGTGTCAACGTCAATGCCGTGGCGCCGAGCCTCATTGATACGCCTGCAAATCGCGCGGCGATGCCTGGTGCCGATACCAGCAAATGGGTATCACTGGCGGATCTGTCCTCGGTCATTGCATTCCTTGCGTCGCCTGCGGCTAATGCCGTGCATGGTGCGGTCATCCCCGTCGTTGGGTTGAGCTGATGTCCTCTGGCGCGTCCAAATTTGGTACTAACACTCATAAATATGAATACAAGCAGCAGCCTTGAAAAGTATGGCGTGCGTGAGGCCATGGAATACGACGTTGTGATCGTCGGCGGGGGGGCGGCGGGCCTCTCCGCTGCTATCCGGCTCAAGCAACTGGCGGCGAAAAACGGCAGCGAGGTGTCCGTATGTGTACTGGAAAAGGGAAGCGAAATTGGTGCGCACATCCTCTCCGGTGCCGTCATGGACCCAATCGCAATGAACGAATTGTTTCCGAACTGGAAAGAACTGGGGGCGCCGCTCAATACCCCAGTGACGGAAGACCGTTTCCTTTTTCTGACGGAATCCAAGGCCATCAAGACGCCGAACTGGCTGCTGCCCTCGTGTTTCCAGAACCATGGAAACTACGTGATATCGCTTGGGAACGTCGTGCGTTGGCTTGGCCAGCAAGCCGAAGCCCTTGGGGTGGAGATCTTCCCTGGTTTTGCCGCCGCCGACGTGCTGTACAACGACGATGGCTCGGTCAAGGGTGTGGCGACCGGAAATATGGGAGTGGGGCGCGAAGGACAGCCGACCGAAGCATTCCAGCTCGGCATGGAACTGCATGCGAAGTACACGTTCTTTGCGGAAGGCGCGCGCGGACATCTCGGCAAGCAACTCATTTCCAAATTCGAGCTCAATAACGGCAAAGATCCGCAAACCTATGCGATCGGAATCAAGGAATTGTGGGAGATTGATCCAACGATCCACCAACCTGGTCTGGTAGTTCACACTGCAGGTTGGCCGCTGGATACCGAGACCTATGGCGGATCGTTTCTGTATCACCTTGAGGGCAACCAGGTTGCGGTTGGCTACGTAGTCGGTCTCGCCTACAAGAACCCCTACCTGTCCCCATATGAGGAATTCCAGCGATACAAAACGCACCCCGAGATCCGGAAGTTTTTTGAAGGCGGAAAACGTATTTCCTATGGTGCACGTGCAATTGTCGCAGGCGGTCTGCAATCCCTTCCGCGGCTGACCTTTCCTGGCGGTGCGCTGCTCGGTTGCGATGCCGGCTTCCTCAATGCGTCCCGTATCAAGGGCAGTCATGCAGCGATGAAGTCCGGAATGATGGCCGCTGAAGCCGCATTCGCTGCACTTTTCGAGAATCGCCAGCACGATGAGTTGCAAGCCTATTCGCAGGCGTTTGAGCAGTCGTGGTTACACCAGGAGTTGTACAAAGCGCGCAACTTCAAGCCGCTTATGGCGCATGGGTTGATTCGCGGAACACTGATGGTCGGTATCGACCAGACCTTATTTCGTGGAAAGGCGCCGTGGACTTTTCGCCATAAGCACGCGGATCACGAATGCCTGCGTCCGGCCGCCGAGTTCGCACCCATCCCGTATCCCAAGCCGGACGGCAAGCTGACCTTTGACCGACTCTCCTCAGTGTTCATTTCAAACACTAACCATGGAGAAGACCAGCCGGTACATCTGCAGCTCAAGTCGGCGGATGTGCCGGTGGCAATCAATCTACGCCGCTTTGCCGGTCCTGAAGCACGCTTTTGCCCGGCCGGGGTATACGAATACACAAAGGTGGAAAGTGGCGAGGACCGCTTGCAGATCAATGCACAGAACTGCGTGCACTGCAAGACCTGCGACATCAAGGATCCGACCCAGAATATCAACTGGGTCGCCCCAGAAGGCGGTGGGGGACCGAATTACCCGAACATGTAATGGCATTGCGCGGCGCGCTTGACGAGTATCCGCCTTTCGCCCGCACGCACTTCCCTAAGAAGGAGATTCCATGTCCATACCGGAACGCCCGATGCCGTCCCACTTCGGCATCTTTGTCACCAACCTCGACCGCATGGTCGACTTTTACACGTCGGTCTTCCACCTCGCGATCACGGACCGCGGCATGGGGCGAACCTTCCGTAACGAACTCGTTTTCCTGAGCGCCAGTAAGGATCATCATCACCAGCTTGTGCTGGCCTCGGGGCGCCCGGAAAGTGCCACATTCAGCACTGTAATGCAGATTTCGTTCAAGGTACCCGATCTGCGCATGCTCCGGGAAACACGCGCTGCAGCCGAACGGCAGGGGGCGACGCAGATGCGTGGTCTGAATCACGGCAACGCGTGGTCCGTGTACTTTTCTGATCCTGAAGGAAATACTGTTGAAGTGTACGTCGACACTCCGTATTACGTTTCGCAACCACACGGCGACCCGCTGGATCTAGACAAACCCGACGCGGCAATCCTAAGAGAGACCGAAGCCATTTGCCGTAGCGATCCGACATTCCTGCTGGTCGAAGAGTGGCAAAAGAAGTTTCCGTCCGTTTGACCGTCTTGTCAGAGTTTCCATTCAACCAATGCACAAGGAGAACCCATGAAATTGCTGTCCTACGTCTATAACGGCCAAGAGGCATGGGGCGCAGTCGTCGGCGACCAGGTCGTCAACTTGCGGCAAGTGCTGCCCGAATATCCGACTTTGGTCGATTACATTGCCTCCGGTAGCTACCGGAACTGCAGCGAACATGTCGTCGGCCGTGCACCGCAGGCCAGACTTGCCGACATTACCTTCCTGCCGGTCATCCCGAAACCGGAGAAGATCGTGTGTGCGGTACGCAATTACCTTGACCACCATAACGAAGTGGTGGCGTCGGGCATGCAGCGCGAACTGTCCGAGTTTCCGCCGATTTTCTTGCGCGTCTGGCGTTCGCAGACCGGGCATGACCAACCGCTGGTTAAACCGGCGATTTCCGACACGCTGGATTGGGAAGGCGAATTGGCGGTCATCATCGGCAAGGAGGGGCGCAACATTCCAGTGGAGCATGCGTACGAGTACATTGCCGGGTATTCCTGCTATAACGACGGAAGCGTGCGCGAGTGGCAGTTCCACGCGAAGCAAATTGCCGCCGGCAAGAATTTCGAGGCCACTGGCGCCTTTGGCCCGTGGATGGTGACCGCCGATGAAATCGCGCCCGGAGGCGAGCTGAAGATCGAAGTGCGCTTGAATGGTGAAGTGGAGCAGTCAAGTCACACTGGGAACATGATCTTCTCGATCCCTGTCCTCATCAACTATATTTCAACGATCTTCACCCTCGTGCCGGGGGACGTCATTATTACAGGCACGCCAGCGGGCGTGGGCTGGGGACGGAATCCAAAGAAGTTCATGCAGCCTGGCGACACGGTGGAAGTGGAAATCGAAGGCATCGGCATCCTCCGCAACAAGATCGTTCAGGCCTGATACAACGTACGGGCCAGTTCCATGGCACGTCGTTTCGGCCAATTCCAAAAGACGGAGACAAAATGTCACTGATTGCAATACGCAAGCGTAGCCTGAACATCGAGACTGTATTTCATGAAAACGGCCCCGCGCCGAACGTCCCACTGAGAATTGCGTCCGCCAGTGCGGTGATCCACAACCCTTTCGCCGGACACTACGAGCAAAATCTGTTGCCGTTCATGGCAGAATTGAGGCAGCTTGGCGCACTGCTGGCCGCCGAGTTGGTCGACCTCCTTGGGAAGGATCGCGTGGAGGCTTATGGAAAGGCGGCCATAGTCGGCGTCAATGGCGAGCTAGAGCATGGTGCGGTTTGGCATGAGGCCGGCGGGTGGGCGATGCGTGAAGCCTTAGGCAACCCGAAGGCGATGGTGCCGTCGACGAAGGCGGTCGCCTCGGCCGGTTATCGCCTGATGGTGCCGATGCATTATATCCATGCATCCTATGTGCGCAGCCACTACAACGTGACAGACGTCGGCATTCAGGACGCCCCGCGTCCGGACGAGATTCTCTTTGCGCTCGTGATGGCAACAGGTGGCCGCATCCATGCTCGCTTGGGTGGATTGTCGAAGGACGATGTGTCCGTGGGCGATGGGCAGCGCTGAGAGGAAAGCTGTGCTTCGGCTGGAGGCGATTCATCGCGAAGGTCGCTGCGTATAGGGGCACGTGTCGTTTGTTCCCGGTCGAATTTTCGGCCTCTTCAAGAATCCGGCGCCGGCCATGTCCGGCATGCTGCCGGTAAGCGCGGTCAACTCGTCCTCTGCGTCTACTGTCTACTATGTGTTCCCAGACGGCGGTAGTACTTGCCATGTGTGATTGATCTGATGAACGGCCAATCTCGGCAGACTTGCTTGCAGCACTGAGCGTGATGCTGAAGGGACATACCAAAACGCTTCCAGATGTGTCCCAAGGACTATGAAGCGTCAGTGCCGTTGCGGTGTTGTGCTGGAAAGTTGCTGCCGGGGGCCGCAAATGAATTCAAGCTTTGCCCATGCGGGCTTTCTTTGCGAACGGGTCCTGATTGCCCTAATGAAAGCATAGCCTCTATGCCGGAATAGAACTAAAATTTTTTTAGTTACGTAACGTTCCGCTCTCTTCGCGTGCGTAGCGAATAGAAAGCAAAGCGATCGATCATGACTCTACGCAATTCTCTCCCAAAGCGATCAGGCCTCCGGAGTGACGTTCCAATAAGCAAAAGCTTTTTCAAGCGTCACGCTATTTGTCTTCTCCCGTGGTTGGGTGGCGCTGCAATCATCATTGCCATTGGATGGGGAGCACTATTCCATTCCTTGCATAAACACGCAGCCGATTCTGAAAGGTTTGCCCATAGTGGAGCCGCCGCGCTTGCGCGCAGTTACAGCGAACAGCTTTCCCGCATGCTTGAAGCTGTAGATCAAACGATTCTGCATGTGCGCTTCGAATGGGACTTGACCCAAGGTAGCTTGCAGCTCGAATCTGCTCCTGATCAAGGATTGTTTCCGCCGACGTCGCTGTTCTTTGCTGGAATCACCGATGCAGAAGGCGATCTCATCACGAGCACGATCCCAGATAACGAAAAGATCAACGTCGCGGACCGTCCATACTTCAAAGTGCATTTGGACACAGTCGTTGACACACTCTACATGGCGCCTCCGGTTTCAGGGCGCGGCGCCGGTACAAACGTACTTCAGTTTTCGAGACGGATCTCCGGCAAAGACGGGCGTTTCCAAGGCATACTGTTTGCGGCCGTCGCCCCTTCGTACCTGACGTCAAGCTATGACACCAATTCGCTGGGCGGAAACGGGATGCTTGGTATCGTTGGGAATGACCGGACAGTTCGTGTTACACGAATTGGCGCGACGGTTCAACCCGCGGATATGCCCGCGCTCCGGCGCACGCCACATTTCAGCGGAGGCAGTGGCAGCATGTATCTGGACGGCAGGGAATGGTTCGTCGATGGCCGCTCGCGCTTCCTGGCATGGGAGACGGTAAAGGGATATCCGTTGATCGCTACCGTGGGGCTCGATGAGGAGCATGCTCTTGCTGCTCATTCCACGTTCCGTCGATCCACCCTCCTGGCCGGCTGGACGGGAACGGGGATTGTCACATTACTGGCATTGGCAGGTGCCGGATTTTCGCTTCGCCTGTCGTCAAAAAAATACGAACTGGAGCGCACTCGCTCAGCCTACCGCATGGCGACAGAAGACGGGAACGATGGTTTCTTCATCGCACGCCCGGTTTCCGATGAGCGGGGTGAAATTCAGGACTTTGAGGTGGTTGACTGCAACCAGCGAGGAGCGGAGTTCTTCAAGATGCCTCGTTCGGAACTTGTTGGCCAGTGCATTTCGCGGTCACCCATCGGAGCGGTTCTATATGATCGGCGCAGTATCCTGATGGAAGCGTTTATGGGCGACAGTGTCGAAGCCGAACTGAGGGTGCCGGAAAAATTGGGCCTCGACGCGCGATGGCTAAAGGTCAAGGGTGTATTGGCAGAGCAAGCGGTCGCCATAACTCTGCATGATGTTAGTGAGTCCAAGGAGCATCACGAGGAGCTTGCTCGCCGTAGCCTATTCGATGCGTTGACCGGACTGCCAAACCGTCAATGGTTTGACGAGAAACTTCCCGCAGCGCTGGAAACTGCTGCAGCGAGCGCCGGGCAGGTCGGGGTGATTCACGTGGACCTTGACGGATTCAAGGTAGTGAACGATACCGCGGGCCGAGCCCGCGGTGACGAACTGCTGCGCGCCGCTACTGATCGCCTCCGAGCAGCGATACGGCCCCAAGATGCAATTGCAAGGGCAAGCGGTGACGAATGGATCATCTTGCTGGAAAGACTTGCCGATGGTGCGGAGGTGGCATACATTGCGGAGCGTATCGTCCACGCATTCAAAGAAGGATTCGCGCTTTCCAACGGACTCGTCAATATCGGGGCGTCTGTCGGCATTAGCCTCTTCCCGCGCGACGCGCGGGACGCCCCGGCATTGCTGCAATGTGCGGATGTCGCCCTGTTCTCTGCCAAGACGAGCGGCAAAGGTACCTATCGATTTTATGACGAGGGATTTTACGAGAAACTGCGCTTTCGAGTTGAAATGGAAGCGCAGTTGCGCCAAGCGATTGAGGAAGACCAGTTCGTCATGTACTACCAGCCGCGGATTGATATTCGGTCCGGCGAAACGTCAAGCATGGAGTCCCTGATTCGCTGGAAGCATCCAGAGAGGGGGATCATCAACCCCATCGAGTTCGTTCCACTGGCTGAAGAAACGGGGCAGATTGTCGGCATGGGGACGCTGGTGATCGACAAGGTATGCCGCCAGATAGGAGATTGGAAGCGTACCGGCCAGCCGGTCGTGCCGGTGTCCATCAACGTCTCGCCACGTCAATTTTCGGAATCTGATGTCGTTGCGCTGTTGAGCACAGCAATCGAGCGATACGACATTCATCCAAGCACGGTTGAGGTCGAAGTGACCGAGGCGTCCATGATGGGGAGCGACAGTCGCATATTGAATGCTTTTTCTGCCCTCCAGGCAATGGGGGTTAAACTCTTGGTCGACGATTTTGGCACGGGATACTCGTCCTTGTCCCAACTGCAGCGCATGGACTTTGACTTCTTAAAAGTGGATCGCTCGTTTACATGTGAAGTGGACCGGACGAAGGAAGGCAATGTATTTGTCAAGGCGATTATCACTATGGCTCATGCCTTGGGTATGCGCGTGGTGGCCGAGGGTGTCGAGAATGAGAGACAACTCGTCGCTCTCAGAATGCTTGGTTGTGACGAGATACAAGGATATTTCGTTTCCAGGCCATTGCCCCCGATGGAAAGACAGCCAGTGCTGGCCGATTGTTTTAGTGGCACGGCAACATGTGCATGGAGTGCGAGCAGATGACGCCCCGTGCGCGGCTTGACGTACGAGCTTTCCTTCCCTTGTGTCGAAATTTTGTGCTGGCCGGGATGCTCGTTACTAGCGCAAATGCACTGGCTTCTGGCAACGTACAGCCATGGCAGTTCCGAGGCTTCGGAACGATCGGTGTCACACATAGCAGCCAGCGGGAGGCGGACTATGTTGGCACTCCGGTGCAGCGCCGCGGCGCGGGCAATTTCCATCCGTGGTCAGCGGAAGTGGATAGCAAGATTGGTTTGCAGATCGATCACAGTTTTGGCGATAAAATTGATGGCGTACTGCAGGTAGTGTCAAGGCAACGGGCAGATACAGGTTATCGACCTCGCGTGGAATGGGCCAATCTTCGGTATCGTCCTGATGATGCACTCTCGCTGAGGGTTGGTCGTGTCGTCCTTCCGGCGTTCATGGTGTCTGAATCTCGCCTGGTGGAATATTCGCATCCGTGGGTACGTCCACCTATTGAGTCCTACAACCTGATGCCGTTCACCAACTCCGACGGAGTCGATCTCACATTTCGACGGCATGTCGGGACGGGGCTGAATATTTTTCAGGCGCTATACGGAAATTTTGATGCTGTGGTCGTCGACGTAACCAGCCGTGGTACCGAAGTGTTGCGCGGGCAGTTTCAAGATATTTTTTCTATTGCCAATACCTACGAGATTGGTGAATGGACGATGCGTGCTGCCGCTATTACCGGACGGGCAAAAGGCGAACGGGTTGACTCCCGGCTTCGATTTATTAATGCCGGTCTAAGTTATGACGCCGGACAGTGGTTCGTGCAGGGGGAATGGAGCAGATTGCTCTTCCCTCAGGTGGCCCTAGCCAGCAATGCAGCGTACCTGACAGCCGGGTTGCGCCGGAGTGCTCTGACGCCATATATCACGTATTCCAAGCTCTACAGTACACATACGGGCGGGGCGTTGCTTGCAAATGATCAGAGCACCGTATCGGTGGGATTGCGCTGGGATTTCTCAACGCAGACTTCGCTCAAAATACAAATTGACCGGGTGCAAGTCGAAGATAGCACGAGAGGAAATGGATTCTTCATCAACACAACGCCGCGGTTTCCCGAAGCCCCTCGCACAACTGTGTTCGGTGCCGTCGTCAACTTCGTTTTTTGACTGCGATGGTACGCATATACCGAGATGTATTTGCCGCTTGGACGGTCGTCGCGGCGATTTTCGCGTTTAGTAATAAGGCATTTGCCGAGGTGGCTGTTGTTGTCTCAGCCAGCAGTCCTGTCCTGTCCCTGACGCAGTCAGAGGTGGCCGATACTTTTTTAGGACGTGGACGAGCTTTAGCCTCGGGAGAATATTTGATTCCCCTCGATATGCCGGAAGAAGCACGTGTCCGGCAGGAGTTCTATGCGAAAGCAGTCAGGAAGGATCCGGTGCAGCTCAAGGCGCACTGGATGCGCCGGGTGTTTACCGGCAAGGGAGAGCCGCCGCGCGTGATGCAAGACGTTATACAGTTAAGGTCCTACGTCGCGCGTACGCCTAACGCTGTTGCCTATATAGACCCTGAGCTCGTCGATGGAAGCGTTCGCGTCGTCTTCCTCATCAGATGACAAGCCAATGTACGGCTGTGTCCGGTGCGCGCATAACTGATATACTATCAGTTATTGGATGGCGCTGCGGGAGTGTGCCGGGTTTGGCTTAACGAGCAAGGGGACAGGAATGAATCAGGATGTCGTAATAGTCAGTGGAGTGCGGACTGCAATTGGGGATTTTGGTGGCGCGCTAAAGGATTTTTCACCGACCCAGCTGGGCTCGCTGGTCGTGTCGGAAGCAATGCGCCGTGCGAAGGTGAATGGAGACGAGGTGGGCCATGTTGTTTTTGGCAACGTCATTCATACTGAACCCAAGGACATGTACCTGGCGCGCGTGGCGGCACTCAGCGGCGGGGTCTCCATATTTACGCCGGCACTCACGCTAAATCGCTTGTGCGGCTCGGGTCTGCAAGCGATCGTGTCCGCGGCACAATCAATCATGCTTGGAGATGCCGACATTGCGATTGCTGGCGGCGCCGAAAGCATGAGTCGCGCTCCACATCTCGCACCTGCGACACGTTGGGGATCGCGGATGGGCGATGCGACAATGGTCGATATGCTGACAGGTGCATTGCGCGACCCGTTTGATTCCATTCACATGGGAGTCACTGCAGAGAATGTCGCACAGCGGTACGGCATTTCTCGCGAGGAGCAGGATGCGCTCGCCCTGGAGTCACACCGCCGGGCAGCATTTGCCATTGCAAATGGTTATTTCGACGACCAGATTTTGCCTGTCGAAACGGTCACACGAAAAGGAAACGTCGTCTTTAATAAGGATGAGCACGTGCGCCCGTCGACGACTATGGATGAACTGGCGGCTATGCGTGCGGTGTTTCAGAAGGATGGGACAGTCACTGCGGGTAACGCATCTGGCATTAACGATGGTGCGGCAGCGCTCGTGCTGATGGACGCAAGTGTCGCGAAGGCCAGGGGGCTTCAGCCGCTCGCCCGTCTGGTAAGTTACGCCCACGCGGGCGTAGAGCCGAAATATATGGGAATCGGCCCGGTGTCTGCTACACGCATAGCCCTCAAACGCGCCGGCCTAAAGATTGCGGATTTGGACGTGATCGAAGCCAACGAAGCATTCGCGGCACAAGCATGTGCCGTCAGCAAAGAGTTGGGCTTCGATCCGGCGAAGGTCAATATGAATGGGTCGGGTATTTCGCTCGGTCACCCGATCGGTGCGACCGGTGCCATCATTGCGATAAAAGCAATTTTTGAGCTGCAACGTACACAAGGCCGCTTTGCCCTTGCGACCATGTGCATTGGAGGCGGACAGGGCATTGCTGCCGTGTTCGAACGCATGTAACAATCGGTATACGTCGGCACGCGTGCGTCGCAGCCGGTTTGGAATCGTGAACATTCTCCCTGGAGTGGCGTGTTTGTTCCTAATGTCGCCAATGTTGTGACCGCAAATTGAAAATTGGCTGTTCAATTTACCAGTGGCACCACTACGATGCTACGATAACGATCCCAATCTTGTTACATGCCCGAGATTGCCGGGTGGCTCTCCGGGCGGGCTGCAATATGACGCGATCGAGCACTTCGGATGTACTGAATCTTTTGCAACGACTGGCCGATTCACCGGACACAATTGTCTGGATGAGCGACCGATTCGGCAACTGCATTTATCTTACCCAAGCGAACAACGCGTACGGGGCTGTGCCCGCACCATTCGACATGGCAACGTGGGTACACCAGGTGCATCCGGCGGATCACGCGCAGTTCGGCTCGCTTGTTGCGTCCGCTCGAGAGGCACGCCGGGCGTACAAGGTGAAATACCGGCTAATTCGCAGCGATGGAACGGAGCGCGGTGTTCTTGGAGTCTCGGAACCGCGATTCGATGTGAATAATGAGTTCGAGGGGTACGTCGGATTCATTCTCGACATATCGGACTGGAATTTCATCTTTAGTTCCAGTCCGATTGCGACCGCCCATAGGCTGGTCACCGAAAACTGCTCTGACCTGATCACGCACCATGCGCCTCGCACAGGCAATTACTTGTATGTATCCGCGTCCATCAAGCAGACCCTCGGCTATGAGCCTTCTGAAATGCTCGGCGCCTGCGTGTACGACTTCGTGCACCCGGACGACATCAGTGTCGTGCGCACTGAAATTGCACGCCAAGCAGGTGGCCTGCCCAGTAGCGTGATCGAGCATCGGTTCCGTACTAAAGAAGGGGAGTACCTCTGGCTTAGCACCAATTTCACACTCCTCAAGGATGTCGAGACTGGTGCAGAGCTCGGTGCCATCGCAGTGGCGCGCAATATTACGGCCGAGCGAAAGTCGCGCGAGGCGCTGCGCCGCAGCGAGGAACGCTTGCGCAGCCTGATGAAGCTCTCATTGGACTGGTATTGGGAAACCGACGTAGATGGTCGCTTTACGTTCGTGTCTGAGGGTTTACATCGACTGTTAGGGACTTCGCCAGCGGCCTTGCTGGGTAAAACGCGGCGCGAACGCGCGGCGGACCTGGAGCAGCAAGGCCTAATTGATTACGAGGCGAAAATTGCCGCCCGTGAGCCGTTCAGGGATCTGGTGTATTCAACATATACCGCGGTGCCGGGCGTGCTGCGACACTCCGCTATTTCCGGTGAACCAGTGTTTGAAGATGGCGAATTCGTGGGATATCGTGGGGTGGGACGCGACATAACCCGTGACGTTGAAATGTCGAAGGAGCTAGAGCAACAGGCCCGGCACGATGTGCTGACCGGCCTGCCAAATCGTGTGCACCTGCAGCAGCGTTTGGCAGAGATGCTGTCCTGTCAACGGAATGAGCCGTTCGCCGTGCTCTTTATCGATCTCGACCGTTTCAAGGAAGTCAACGACACGCTCGGACACGCAGCCGGTGACCAGCTACTCAAGGTAGTCGCAGGCCGACTTCGTGCCAACGTGAAGCACGATGACCTGATTGCCCGTTTCGGTGGGGATGAGTTTGTCGTATGTGCGCGAGCATCAAGCCGCCAAGTGGCGGCAAAAATTGCCAAGCGACTGCTGTTCGCGCTCAGTGAACCGATTGTGCTGGGCACGCAGGCAGTACCAGTTCAAGCGTCCATTGGCGTTAGCCTCTTCCCTGAAGACGGTGACACCATAGAACGTCTATTCCACCATGCAGATTTGGCAATGTACGAAGCTAAATCATCCGGCCGAAGCTGTTTTCAAATGTTCGTGCCCGCGCTGGCCGAGCGCTGAATGAAGTAATACCCGTCTGTTTCGTCGCATGTGCGGATGACCTGACCGGTTTTATCAGACCAAGCTAATTTGGGATGGCTCCGGTTGACGACTCGACGAGGTTCCCGGACCAGTTCGAGAGCAAGCTTCCGGCGCTGCGATCCGACCCGAGGTTACGTGTCAAGACGCTTTCTCAGGCTCTGTGAATAGCGCAGTGTGTCAAGGCATGCGTCAACAATGCGTTCGTAGTCATCTGCAAGAGACAGGGAATCCGGGGCGGTAAGCCAATGGCGCACAATTCCTTCCATACTTGCATGCAATAACGATACTGCTAAAGGGATGTCCAAGTCAGATGCCAGATGACCTTGCTCGACTGCCAAGGCGAGCATGTTCGTCAGGCGCTCCCTCCCGCGACTGAAGGATTGTTTCTGATGAACGTAAGCAACGTCGGAGGGCGAGGTAAATTCAATCTTGCGAAACAGGATAGTCAACACCTTCCGAAAGTGGTGGTTCTGAGTGACCTCTTTCAGATAGTACAGACATGCTCTTCTGATATAAGTAATCGGGTCTTCGATGCCCGCCTCAAGCGCCGCTTCATGCAGCTGTTCTATCGGTAATCGGACCCGCTCACACATGGCGTTGAATAATTCGCCCTTGTTTGCAAAATGCCGACAGATGGTGGCATGAGTCGTGCCCGCCGCGTCTGCAACGGCTTCTAGCGTCGTATTGGTGTATCCGTCTCGCAAGAATACATCTTCAGCGACGTCAAGAAATTGGTCGAGTGTCTTCGTTCCTATTTGCTTTGTCATTTTCGACATATCAGATTCGTCCTAGAAGCAACGGTAAGGTCTTGCGTAAACGTGCCACTGTGCAGTGAATAACCTTGAAACAGTCAGTTCCTGACCGAGTACACCATATCTGTTTCTCTGAGGCACTAATTTTGCCCATATTAGCGCAAATTTGAACCGCACCGAAAATCGAAACGGCTCCGCCATAGGAGAGAATGGCGCGGTGGAAAAGGAATTAGAACGCCTTGAATGTCATTAAATTCTTTCCTCGAGCCATAAAATCGCTGCCGTCAAGTCGTTATAAAAAACGCGGTAAGTGCCCTCGCCAAATTGACCAAAAGCGATTCGAGCCAGGTAGGCAATTCGAGTATTTGGGACCAAAATAGCTCTTCGCAGGGGTAACGCCCCTAGCTGTTGCCAAGTTTCCACATCCATCTTTTGTTGCAGTATTGCTAGATCGACTGCGGGATCTTCCACCTCAAGCGCGTCATATAACACCTTTGCCTGCTGCATGTCCTTGTCCAGCAGGAGTACGCGTCTCTGACAATCCCTCAATATTTCCTCTGTGCACTTTCCACGGATGCGCGCGATAATGATTTCACCTACTGGCTCCACCCAAAGCGGTTGCTGATTCATATGTCAATCTACTGACGTTATCTGTGTACCCGAAACTCTACCAGACTTGAAGAAGCGGCTTGCATCTGAACCTGTGGCACACTTTATTACACAGTCGATTCGCAATCGAACGCCTGACTCGTCTTCTGTTGCCATGATTCAATGGGAGTGCCAAACGCGCGGTGCTCATTACATTCCTGCCTTTTGCTGTCCGCACCCGGTACGATGTTCGAGCATAGTGGAGCGGGAAGCACCCATCCCAAGGCATATGCCCCTTCAGCATTCCATAGCATGGCAACAATACGCAGAGACCGATGCATACAATTGCATCCCGCTTGTGCACGACGAGCGTTTTCAACATTTTGTGTCGCGTTGTCTCGTCACGTTAATGGATCACCTGATAAGCGCAAGCACGTCCGCGACCTTGGGCGGTACGCTGACGGCAGCAGAGTATGTTTTCCTGGGAAGATAGTCGGCGGGCTTAGGGGGAATTATTGCGGTACGGGCTGTACGTGATTCCTTCAAGATTAAGTTCGAAGCGGTCACCATCTGCGAACTGCCCGGTTTCACGGAGCAAAGCGTACTAGTCTGGGCGATGTAATATCGGCCCCCAATCTGCAATCGCCATGTTGATCATTCGGATCAGCTCAGGGTAAGCGCCTCGTTTGGTGTACATGCTGCTCATATCTCTCGCCGAGAGTCCATATGAACCAGGGGCAAGTACGGACGGCGTCCGCATATCTATGGAAAGGGGAGGGCGCTTAACCCGCGGAGATACGAGCTGCTCATCGTATCGGAATCTCGATACATGATTCCGATACTAAATGCGCCCGCCTAAAGTGACTGGATTGTCCGGTTATTGCCGCACGGTCACATCCGATGAACATGGTAATTGCCGGGCATCAGAACAACTGCTGGCTTTCTGTTGTCATACTCGCCTAAGGGCATGTAGGCGTTCATGCGGCATTGTCATGTAAATCCTTTCTTAGTTTTCCTAGTACCCGACATCTTCCGTCTTGGGGCCAATACCGAGATCAGTGCGCGGCAACAGGTGCGTTCAATGGCCGCGGTCGCTGAAATGGCCGCTTACCAAACTGTTGACAGGCATCTTCGGGACGGGTAGAGCCTATTCGCTGTTCTTGCGCTACGACTGCATCGGCGCGTTTAGCTGACGATGCATATCACCATCGGCCCGACCGCTTACGTTGTCGGACAGGATGCGGAATTAGACTGGAATACGCACAAGCAAAAGGTGTATCACGTCCAGTGCCGCCGCGCCTACGGGGCGTGTCAAAGAATGACCGAGTGGTCCAGTGCGCGTCGCGGTCGCAGCTCCACCGGGAATTTGCAGTTCTACAGTCTTCTCGAATTGCCTAAACATTGCTGCCTCACGAATAACCAGGCGACGCAGGTCGGCGTCAGAGACAACTTCCGAGATATTGGCGAGCAGGTGGGCGTAGATTTCGAGGGCAGTCTCCGGATCAATGTCGCCCGCGTCGCATGTTCGCAGGGCTTTCTGGATTTCTCTTGCCAGCATGTAGTTGTTCTTGGTTTGACACCTTTGAACGAGCTCCAATTACTCGCAGTTCCTGCTTTTTTTCAAATTTACCGCGATACGTGCACCGGCCATAGAGCCTTGCCCCTGGCAAGCGCAACCAGTTTGGCGTAAGGAAGTGTTGCCGCTATCAATGAATCATTGGCTGTGGTAATAGCCTGCTCACCTATGGCAGTGCGTCCGGCCAGGATTTTCTCGAGGCGATGTGACGCCAAGAGGGATCGGGGGGGGCAATGCCCGCACGTACCATTCCCGCATACGCGGCCCGCGTCAGGTCTACATGGGCAAGTAGTTGGTCCTTGGTTGCCCGCGCTGATGCGTCGACCGTCTTTTCTGCGGCAGTAATACTCACCCTTGCAAGACCGATCGGGTTGTGATGACTTTGGAAGGCAATATTTACCGTTTTCGCACAGATGGCACGAAGGTCCTGAGCGAGTTCAGCTTGCCGCTTCGGCTGTGTTGCAGCGAACTCAATGTGGGGCCCAACAAGCTCTGCGACGGCAGAGAAAGACGGGCGGGGGGGTAATCTTCATGGGACTCCTTTCAAAATACGTTGCAATGCATCATAAAAGCAGGCTATATATATAGGGCGCTGCAGTGCAGCATACAGGAATCGCGCCAGATGTCGTAACGCCGCTGAAACATGACGACGTCAAGCAGACCTTTGCTGGAATTGAAACAGGAGTCTTGTCATGAAGCTCCAGGCACGTCCCCTCAGGAAGGAAGAGATTCTTCGCCTCGCGGCCCGGGCGAAGCTCATGCTTGAACTTGGTGACGAGTATTGCGTCAACGATATCGCCGGCGAAAAGGAACTACTCGCCTTTGCACGCTTGCTCGAAGACAGGTTGACTCAATCGCATGGCAATTCTCTTGCAAATGCGGAGTCAGCCGACAGCTAGCACCAACGCACCTCGGTTAGATACGCAGCGACCGATTATTGTCACACCAGAATAGCCTGAGCGCCTAACCCGTCCATCAAGAGGACGTTACCTGGCAAGCCAGGCGTTGGCTTTAATGTCAAGCGTTGACCGTCCGCTTTCGGCGCGCTTCAATGTCGCCTTCGGGGCGATCGCCGCCAATCAACAAATTTGGATGAACTTTCGCTTCTTTTTACATCCCGGTCGGTGAAAAAATTTGCCGTGCCGTGATGAGTGTGGTCACGCGAGTTGATGGCCCGATTTTCACGTAAATCGATGTGCCGGCAGCCAGTGCAGGCTTCGTGCAGTGCCGCAACGTGAAGTCTAGCGGCACTGCGTCCGACTGAGATCAGAACGGTTCGCCGCGGAACCTGACGGGTCGTTCGTGTTCAGGGTGTTGGTCGTAGTAGCGCCAGAGCTGGAACCCGTAAGCCGACTCGACAGCGTCGATCAAGGCGCCAAGGCAGCGATGGAGCGCGACGACGCCGTCATCCGACATGGGCGGCAGGTTGATGACCGATGGAGATGGTTTTTCCATGTCGTCACCTTGCAGCAGAGCGACGCTGCGGCTTGGTATCCGGTTGCGCGAACACGTCCAGGTACAGTTTTTCATCCAGCACGGCCAGGTCGCGCCGGGCCGCCACCCCCAACAGTTCGCCGGCCAGCGTCATCAGGATACGATAGTTGCCCCCCGCATGGTCGCACAGCGTCTGGCGCAGGCCCGGCGTCATCAGGCTGGCGTTGCCGGCCCCGGCCAGCAGGTGCTCAAGGCAGGCCAGCAGCTCTTCCCGGCTCGCATATTCGGTCGCCAGCCGTGCGCGGATGCGCGAGCCCAGCGGCACCAGATCCTCGCGCCGCAGCTTGTCGGGCAGGCGTGCATCGCCGGCCAGCACGACGCACAGCAAGGGCTGCGAATCGAAGCGGGCCGAAGCCATCAGGCGCAGCTCAGACAGCACCGGCGGTGCCATCTCCTGCGCCTCATCGATGAGCAGCACGGGACGGCGCCGCGTCGATTCAAGGTGTGCCTGCCACTGTTCGCGCAGCGCCTTGAACCCGCCCCAGCGGTTGTGCGGGCGCAGCGGTACGCCGAACACGTCGCCCAGCTCGCGGTAGAAGTCGGCCAGGTTGCTCTGCGGATGGTTGATGGCGCCCACCGTGACGTCCGGCAGCCGCGCCAGCCGGTCGGCCAGTACCCGCAGCGCAATGCTCTTGCCGCTGCCCGGGTCGCCGTGAATCATGGCAAAGCCGCCTTCACGCACCTGCACCTGTTCGATACGCCAGCAGAAGTCCTCGATGCGCGGCGGCACATAGATGGCGCCGGTGGGCAATTCAGGGGTGAAGGGATTGAATTTGAGCCCGTACAGGGCCAGCAGGTTCTGGGTCATCGATTCCTCTCGCCGTCAGTGGGCAGGTAAGCGGGTGGCAGGCCAGTGGCGGCGTAATCGGCCAGCAGTTCGCGCAACAGTGGCGCCATGCCGGCCGGCGCGGTCGGCGTCATCACCGTCGTCGCAGGATCGAGCAAACGCCGTACGCTGTTGGCGTTGGCGGTCTTGTCCAGTGGCTGCACGGCGCACAGCACGGTGCCCTCATGCGGGTCGACCAGATCGACCCGACTCAGATCCCAGCGCGCGTAGCGCACCTGTATGCTGTGCAGATGCCGATAGCGGGCCGGGATTTCGAAGCGGGTGCCCTCCAGGCTGAAGGTGCCGTCGGAGCGGCGCTGGCGACGGGCGGCCTCGATGCGGAACGCCGCGCACAGGGCTGCTGCCGACGGACATTGGCGTCCAACGTTGGGGCCCTCCAGATAGCGTTGCAGCGGCGTGGCCCGCAATTCGGCGTGCGCACTGCGGTGGTATTCCTGTTCGACCCAGGCTTGCGTGGCCAGGTTGAGCGTGTCCAGCGTGAGCATGGCCTCGCCTTCGAGCATGGCCATCAGACGCCCATCGACGCGGCCCCAGAACACTTCCTGCTTCCCATTCTGATAGGGCGAGTACGGCAGCGTGGTCTGGTGCAGCACGCCCAGCGCGGCCAGTCCGCTGGTGGTTTCCTCGGCCAGCATGGCCGCGCCGTTGTCGGTCATCAGGGCGCGCGGCAGGCCACGCTTCATGAAGGCCTGGCACAGGCCGTGAACGAGGCTGGCGGCAGTCTCGTCGAGATACCACTGCAGATGGCATACCAGGCGCGAACGGTCGTCGATCACGCCCAGCAGCATGGGCTTGACCCAATCGCCACCGGCGGTGAGTACCTTGCGCGAGCCATGATGGAAGTCCAGGTGCCACAGGGCGTTGACATGCTCGACCTCGTAGCTGCGCACCTCAAGCTGTTCCTTCCGGTCGCGGGCGGCCAGCGCCCCCGCACTGGCGCGCGCCAGACGGGCCTGGCGCAGCATGCCGTTGGCCCGCAGGTAACGGCGGATGGTCGGATAGGACGGCAGCGTGGTGCCGCGCAGCGCGGCCTTCAGATTGTCGAAATGCAGCTGCACGCTCCAGCCGGGGTGCGCCTGGTATTGCGCACGCAGCGCCGCGATCACTTCCGGCGCCAGGCTGTGGAAGCTGCCGCGGTCGCCACGCCGGCGGTCGCGCAACTGGTTTACCGGATCGCTGGCATGCCGTGCAGTGTAGAACCAGCGTTCAATCGTTGCGGTGGCGAAGCGGACATCCTTGCCCGACAGCGGGTGACGCCAGGTCCTGGCCGCCAGTGCGCGCAGCGCCGCGACCAACTGGCCCGGCTCCGGCGGCGCCGCCAGCAGCGGTCCGATGATCGAGAAGCGCAAGCGCGCCATGGCGTCGCGTCTGGGGACTACGGGGTTCGAACTCAAACAGGTCTCCTTGGATGGCTGGCGCCGGCGGCGCCATGCAGGCCAGGCAGACTACAAGCGGGACCAACGCGCGGCTATCGGCATCTTCTGCGTGCGATCAACGGCCCTTGCGCAGCGCGATCAAAGCGACGCCGGTCAGCGGCGTCAGGAACATCAGGAGGCGCCGCATGGCTTCGTCAAGCGTGCCCTGGAAGCGCGACAGCAGCTCCCCGGGCAACAAGGCGGGATCGACCGGCGGCACGAAGCGGGCACATAGCGTTTGCCATAGACGGGTAGCGGGGAAGCATTCGCGCCACCACTGCCGCCAGCGCCGCAGGGTGCGCATGGAAATCGACAGTTGCTGCGCCAGACGCGAGGCCGCCGCTGGTGTCGGACCTCGGTCCGACACCAGCACCACCGCCAGGTGAACACGCCGGCCAAGGAAACGCACCGATACCGATGTCACGCGCCGGCGACACTGTGCGCAGCAGAAGCTGAAACGCACAGCGAAGTCGTCGCGCACCTCGCGCGGGCAGCTGCGCGGCTTGCGCGGAAAGTGGGCTTGATGGAGAGTGCCGCCGCATGGGCAGCCTTGAAGGCGGGTCTGGTCGGCCAGCTCGCGGTCGATTCGGACCAGCTGATGAAAAAACTTGAGGTCACTAATGAGGGCGTGGCACACTGCAGGCAGTCTGAAGTCGTGAGAAACCGAAGACTCCCCCAAAAGGATCGTTTGTTCAAGTTCCTCGCGGGGGTTCTCCCTGCGTCCATCACGCTACGTGATCAAAATCGCCTCGAAATCCATCAGGTTGAGTGAACATACTCACCGTGATGGTGTTCCCGTCTACAGCAATGGGTACCGCATAGAGCTTAAATGCTTGCGCTTCGCGGGCCAGAAAAGTGAACGTCCATTGGCAGAAATTCAAGGATGCGTTCTCAGACACAAAGCGCGGCGAAGAAGTGACATTAATTAACATTATAACGCTAATGTCATATTTGTCGGCGATTGAATTGGATATTTAACGTATTACGTTATATTATCGATGCATTTCCTGCCTTTTCCCGCCGCCATGACCACGTCCGAACCCAACGAAAAGCAGCTGCTCGCCGATATCGACGCGCTGCGCGGCCAGTTCCTACAGACCCAGGACCTGTACCGCGAAGTGTGCGTGTTGCTGTTCTTTAGGTACGGTATCACGCCGACCACCAACAAACTGTACCAGCTGGTGCGCAAGGGCAGCATGAGCGCGCCGGCCGAGGCGCTCAATAAATTCTGGGAAGATTTAAGGGACAAGAGCCGGGTGCGGATTGAGCATCCGGACTTGCCGGAGTCACTGAAAACGGCCGCCGGTGAACTCGTTGCGACGCTGTGGTCATCCGCGCAGGGCGCCGCGCAGGAGGCGCTGGCGACATTGCGCAGCGAAGCGCAGGCGCAGGTGGTGGAAGCGCGGCAGGCACACGCAACCGCGGAAGCTGATCGGGATTCGGCTAGGGCATCTCAAGCGCTGGCCAGCCAGACGCTGGAGCAGGCGCATATCAGGATTGGCGAGCTGGAGCAGGCAGTGGCCGCGCGCGATGCGACGATTACCGCGCTGGAAGGACAGCTGCAATCGGCCCGAGGTGAAAACGCCGGGCTGCTTCAGAAGCTGGACGACGCAAGGCGGGATTTCGGGACAGAACTCGAAAAACTGCGGTCGGCGGGGAGTCTAGCGGAAGAACGGTTCCGCGCGTCCGAGGCGCGTGCGCTGATGGAAATCGACCGCGAACGAACCGCAGCTAGCAAACTGCACAAGGAGATGGAAGGGCTACGCTCGAACGCAGTCCAGACGGTGGAGCGCCACCGCGCCGAATTGTCTGCCGTTCAGGAACAGCTCGGCAATTATCGACAAAGGGCAGGGGAGCTCGAGGGGAACCTGAAGGCGGTTACTGCAAGCCGGGATATGGCGGTGGATGACCTGAAGGCGACACGTGCTCTTCTCGACGATAAGCACGCGCAGCAGGCGCGCGCGGAGAGTTTGGTTGCCGAGTTGCGGACACAGTTGGAAGAAGCGCACCGCAAGATTGAGGAACTCGGGAAAGCATATAAGCCTTCCCGTACACCAAGGAAGCCGAAAGCTGTCCCGCAATAGTCCTCATTTTCAATTGCACGGCACCCAGGACAAGCGTTGCAGCGCTTCAATACCGTCGAGCTCAAATGTTCCGGTTTCTCATCAAATATTTGCATTGGACGAAATAACGGAACATACTCCTTCCATGCTCTCCGGTACCCACACTCAGCGCGTCCTCGATCTAGCTAACCAGAAGGGACTGCTGCGCGCCAGCGATCTGGACGCCATCAGCGCGCCCCGGGTTGTCCTGACGCGCCTGACCGCAGCAGGTCTGCTTGAGAAGGTGGGGCGCGGCCTGTATCGCCTGCCCGACGCACAGGTGTCGGAATTCGAGAGCCTCGGCGTCATTGCCACCAAGGTGCCTCAAGCGGTGTTCTGCACGCTCACGGCATTGCAATTTCATGAACTGACCACGCAACTGCCACGTCAGGTCTGGATCGCCATGCCTCGGGGCAGCCATCCACCCCGTATCGACTACCCGCCCATCAAGATGCTCCAGTTCACGGGCGATGCCTACTCAGCGGGCATTGAGGAAGTCGAACGCGACGGCGTCAAACTACGTGTGTACAGTGTGGCCAAGACCGTGGCGGACTGCTTCAAGCATCGCAACAAGATCGGTCTGGACGTGGCGCTGGAGGCGCTGAAGGACGCGCGCGCGCGCAGCAAGGCCACAGTCGACGATATCTGGCATTTCGCCAAGATCTGCCGCGTGGCCAACGTGATGCGCCCCTACTTGGAGAGCGTAGGATGAGTGCGCCCAGGCCAAATATGGCGGCATCCGTTCGTGCCCGCCTGCTCAACCTCGCCAGGGCACAAGGCGTCGATTTCAATCAGGTACTGGTGCGCTTCGCCTTGGAACGCATTCTCTACCGTCTGACTCAGTCTCCGCACGCGGATCGCTTCCTGCTCAAAGGTGCATTGCTGTTCACGCTCTGGTACGACATGCCGCACCGGGCCACACGCGATGCCGACTTGTTGGGCTTCGGTGCCAGCGATTTGGAGTCGGTCGCCCAGGCATTCCGGGACATCGCAGCCGTATTAGTCGACGACGGCATTGTGTTCGATCCTGCCTCGGTCACGGTCGACGAAATTCGCAAAGAAGCAGGTTACGGCGGCGTTCGTGTGATCATCGCAGGCGACCTGGCCAGAGCACGCTGCAAGACGCAAATCGACATCGGTTTCGGGGATGCCGTCACGCCAGCACCCGTTGACTCGGTCTACCCGGTACTGCTCGAAGAAATGCCCGCGCCACGGCTGCGTGCCTACCCAACGTACACGGTCGTTGCAGAGAAACTTCACGCCATCGCTTTGCTGGGCATGGCCAACAGCCGCCTGAAGGACTACTTCGACCTGTCAGTGCTATTGGAACGAGAAACTTTGGACATCGATCTGTTGGGCCAAGCGATCAAGGCCACCTTCGAAAGACGGGGCATGGCGGTCTCTGATACTCTGCCGGTCGGCCTGACGGATGAGTTTGCGCACGACGCCTCACGGCAGGCGCTGTGGCTGGCATTTCTCAAGAAGAACGAATTCCCGCCTGAGCCTTTGGCCGCCGTCATTGGCCGCTTGAGCGTGGCTTTGGCTCCCGCGGTGAACGCTGCCGCTCGTTGAACACCCATTCATCGGATAGCCGCTTCGCCCCCTTCGTCACTATCCGTGGTGGTGAAGCAAACGGCAATCACGACCACTTGATTTTGTGACGCTCCTCGGTTTCCCGATGTCGAGCATCGTCAGACGAGTGAAGATATCCACTGGTCGTCGAAATTGACTCATGGCCAAGGTTATCGCGGACATGTCGCAGATCCACATTACTATTCGCCATATGTGACCCCGCCGTATGCCTTAGCCAATGGGCGGACGCGACTTCAACACGGGCAGCAAGTAGATCAAAATCTGGTCCACGCGCCTTCAAGCGATGCGAGGTATCCAGGAAAACCTGCTTGACGAGCGCATGCACCGCGCCCCGTGTCATGTGACGGTGCTGTGTCCTAATCGGCAAGAGTAGTGGAGTTTCTTCGGAAGGGGTGGGGAAGGGGGCAAGTCCCTTTTCTCGCCGATAGCGCGCCAGCTCGACCATCAACTCGTTGGTTGCCGGGACAATTCTCGTCTTTTCGCCCTTACCTACTATTTCCAGCCACCAGCGTTCTTCACCGTCTTTGTCGCGCCGGCAGAAGAACCCGCCCATCGTATTGCCGACAACCTCGGAGATCCTCAACCCACAGAGATAGAGTAACGAGAACAGCCAGCGCGTCCGCAAGTAGTGTTCGCGATCCCGATCGGCCTCCTTTGGCATCGCATCGATGGTGAGCTTAACTTCGGTCCACAGATCTTCCTCGAGATACCGGGTCACCCTCGGTTTAGCTTTTCTCGTGCGTTGGCGGGACAGGGAAAGCGGATTGCCGGCCAGGTAGCCGGCATTGACGAGCCAGGAAAACAGCGTATTGAGAATAATAAATGCCTGGCGTTGGCTTGACGATGAGAGGGGGCCAGCGAACGGGCGCCATTCTGGATGGGACCTCCCGAACTTCCGCCCGTCCCGCATGATCCAGCGCGTCGCCGGCTGGGGATCGGCGAGGAAATGCTGATACGCAAGCAAGTCTTCGTGAGTCAGCGACGAGATCGGCTTTTGCAGTTGCACGGTCGACCACAACAGGAGGCGTTCCGCTTCCTTCCGGTAGTTATCGAACGTGGTTTTCGTATCGGCGAAACGTGCCAGCCAGGCTTTGATCGCATCGATATCGTTCTTGGCAGAGATCTGAGGCCGGTTTCCAGTTGCTCGATTTGTGCCGTCTCCGCCGTCTAGGCCAGCTGGAATAACGACGGTTTCAATGGGCGCCAATGAGCCGGCAGGAGAAGGGCTACGAGGATCGACGGGCATTCGGAGGCCCAGGGGGCGTAAGACTTGAATCCCACATTATAGGTGCAATGTCGATTTGCACCGTCAAGGGAACAGCAACCCAGCTGCAGCTTCCCGAATACGAGCAGCCCCTGTTAGTAACTTGCCTAGATGCAACAGTTGGCCAACTGCTGTCATTCAACTGCCGCCCATAACTTCGGAAGGCGGGAATTTCGATAGACTTGTCTACAGCGGCGGCGGGCCGGCAGAAGCATAGTTCTCGCTGTTAGCAGGCGATGCAAAATCAGCATTTCGTGCGCGGTGCACCACGCTGCAAAACAACCGCTCATATCTTTCTTAGTGCTATTTAACGTTTTCAGTTTGTAAATTTCTATTGGAAATGCGTGCGGCATTCACTAATCTGACAATTACCCCTAGCCTCTAGCTTCTCGGAGGACATGCCCGCCGCGAGCGGGCATTTTTTTGCGTCGCCGTCCGATGCTTACCTTCATCGTTATCGGGAAAATGCAGATATTTGCAGGCTGATGATGTGCGGCTTTGCAGTGGGCTGATTGCGCCATTTTGATATGCTTCTTGGCGCCACACTCCCTGCTGCAGATCAGTTCCGACTTACCCGTGGCGCGTTTTTCTGGGACCTGCGCCCATGTGGCGTCAGGAGAATATCGTCACGTTGGCCGCCAGCGGCGTACGGTTGACGTGCTGTGGCACTATTCAAGGAGGGAAAGCCATTCGTCGACTTCGGGAGGTAACGCATTCGCCCGATATCCGTAATGGCAATCAGCCTCCTGCTCGGCACCGCAGTACGGACATGTGATCTTGCCGATTTCATTGACAGTGGCAAAGCACGGACTAAAGCGTTCGAGGATATAGGTGCGCCTGCAGTAAGACTTCGCGCATTTCTGGAATAGCATCGTCATACGTCTCCCCAATATATTTTCTTATTGCCGCTGGCCGGTGATGGCTAGGCTTCCTCAAGTGTAGGACTCATTGACTCAGAAACAAGCCGCTACAGGAGTGCCTCGGGAAGCATTCGGAACTCGACTACGCTAGGGACGGATGATATTTCATATGTTATAGTCCGTCGCCATTGTTGCCGAAATATCTATATTTAAATCAAGCAGATAGCGAGACAGGGGGACGTGAGACTCATCCACAGCACAGACGAATTCCAGCTTTCGCAACAGCCTTATCCTGACATTCCCATCCTGCTTGATCGGAACGGAGCAATTGTTGTTCCGGCACTGCAATTTCTGATTCATCAATGCCTGCATCGAGGGCGCGTACAGTCGGCTGCCACATGGACCGCCTATGGCGAGGCCCTGTACGACTATTTTGGGTATCTCGAGGGCTCAGGCCACGCTTGGGAGCAGCGCCAAAAGGCTGGCATTCCCTCCATCCTTGCCCGCTACCGTGATTGGGCCCTCAAGCGCAACAAGGAAAGCACAGTCAATTTCCGGCTGCGGCTGGTGGTGCGCTTTTACCGATGGGCGCGCGATCGGGGCTTGATTGTCGAACTGCCGTTCGACGATGAGGCGGTCGTGCGGCGTGCCAGTGGCGGCATGTTGGCCCACGCACAGCGCTTAACCAGCACCACGTCGCCCGATATCTTGCTCAAGCAACGACGAGAAGTGTTGCCGGTCCTGTCCAAGGGGCAGGTGGCAGAAGTGCTGCATGCAGTAGCGGGCAACCCGACGCACTATCTGATTGTGCTGTTGGGGTTGCAGACGGGATTGCGCCGCATGGAGCTCGCCACGTTCCCTGCGCACTATGTCATGAATGGTGGCATGCAGAGTTCAGAGCGCCGGGTGTTTCCTGTGTTGCTCGACCCAGCGCACGTGCAAATCAAGGGGCGGCAAAAGCGCACCATTCATCTGACGCGGCACTTGCTGGACCAGCTCTGGCAGTATCGCCACACGTACCGGCCGATGCTGGCCAGACGCCACGGCGCGGCAGAACCGGCGACGCTGTTTCTGACTGCGGATGGCGGGCCGTTTACGAATGGTGGCATGGGAAAAATCTTCGAGGCGATATCGCGGCGTGTTGGATACAAGGTGCATTGCCACATGCTGCGCCATACCTATGCGACGCATACGCTGCATGCACTGCGCAGTGCGATGAATATCGGCAATGCGCTGCTCTACCTGCGGGAACGGATGGGACACAGCCATATCAGCACCACTGAAAAATACCTGCATTACCTGGAACAGATTGAAGACGGGGTGCTCAACGATTACCAGCGTGAGGTCGACCAGTTGTTTGCCGGGGGCATGACGTCTTGAAGCCGCGCAAACGATTTGACGTGCCGGAGACAGACAGGGAATCTGTGGTCGATCAGACGGGCGCAGCTGCCGGTCGAACGATGGCGGGCGACGACCTGGCGGAAGAGCGGGACCGCTTCGACTTCTCGCCGTGGTACGGAAAAGGCATCGATGCGATCACCGACCTGCTCGCGCAATCCCTGCAGCAGCTGCGCGTGGCCAGAACTTACCAAGAGACGTCGATGACGTCATTGTTCAATGGCGGGATACGCAAGTTCCTGTCCTATTGCATTGAACAAGCGCAGGCACAAGGCCGGGAGTTGCGTACCGAAGAGATTGACCGTCCGTTCATCGACCATTACATCGCCTGGATCCGACGCCAACTGCGAGACGATGGGGAAGCGCTCAGCTATGTGGCGCAAAAGTCGATTTACACCAAGACCAAATCGGTCTTGGTACCTGCTTGCCGGCAGGGGCGGTTGCCGGACCGCAGGCAACTGTTCCCGGTCAATCCCTTCCCCAATGTAAACCGGCATTACCAGGGCGAGCAGCCGTTATCGCTGGAGGCGAGGCGACGGTTTGCGGAAGCATTACGCGTTGAACTGGCTGCTATTGCCAGGAATGAGTTCGACGGTACCGACGGCCAGGCGCTCGCGCTGGTATGCCTGCTGATTGCGTTGCGGACCGGTCTCAATACCACGCCGCTGCTGGAGCTGTCACGCGACGCGCTGCTGCCGCATCCGCTCAAGCCGAACTGGCGCATGCTGGTCTCCCACAAGCGGCGCGGTAATGCCACCCATGTGCAGTCCATGCGCTGGAGCGACCAGTTGGCGGAGACCGCATCGGCGCAGACTGATGTGGTGTGGTGGTATGAATGGGTCAATCAAAAGACGGCCCCGCTGGTTGCCGAGGCGTCGTCCGATTTGCAGCAGCGATTGTGGCTGTATCGCCATGAACAGGTGGGGCGCCCACGCTCGGTGCTGTCGCTCACCGTCAGCCAGCTCATTCTTGCCGCGCAACGGCTGGTACGGCGTCACGCCCTTGTTGGTGATGATGGGGAGCCGTTACGGGTGAATGTGGCGACGTTGCGCAAGACCTTCGTCAACCGGCTGTACGAGCTGAGCGGCCGGGACATGCTGGTCACGGCGCGTCTGGCCGGTCATTCGGTGCAAGTCTCCCAAAGTCATTACTTGAAAATATCGCCGGAAGCCAAGCGTGCGTTCCACTTCGCCGGCAAGACCCTGCTATCGACGCTGCAAACCCCATCGTCAGGGCCGGAGGTGGTTGCGCCTGCGGCCGCCACGCCGATCGGACACTGTGCCGACCCGGTGCACGGGGAACGCGCGCCGCAACAGCCGGGCCGGCTCTGCACCGACTTCCTCAGCTGCTTCCAGTGCAAGAGCATGGTGGTTACCACCGAAGACCTGTGGCGACTGTTCAGCTTTTATTACCTGATCGACAGCGAGCGCACCATCCTCAATGCGCGCGACTGGGAACAGTGGTACGGGCACGTGCGGGACATCATCGATACCGAGATCGCGCCGGACTTCCCGGCGGACGTGGTGCGGGCAGCGCGCGAGCGGGCACGGCACGAGCCGCACCCGTACTGGCAGACGCGCGACCGCTTGGGCTTGCCGCATGGAGCGCTGGCATGAGCGGCGCCATGCAGCGCGCCGCGGTGGCGCCGGCACCCGCGCCCGCAGACCGCGACCAGTGGCCGATCGCATACGTATCCGATCCGGATGGCGGACGCCAGGTGTTGTGCCGGTATGGCGACATGGTGTGGGACTTGACGCCGCTAATACCGAACTCCAATGCGACGCCCGGGATGCGGCGCTTGCATTTCGATCGCCTGCCGCCAGCGTGGCGCGACAGTGCCAAGGCGTTGCTGTATGCATACTGGGTGCATGGGCGCCCGGGATGGAAAGCCCCGGGCTCCTTGACTCTGTCCAATGTGTTCCGTCGCTTGCAACGGCTGGTGCGTTACTTGGATACGCTCGGTGTGCAGCGGTTTGCGGATGTCCGGCCGCTGCATATCGAATCGTATGTGCAGCGCCTCCGTGCGCGCAACAGCGTCTTGCATACGGTGCACGAATACGTGGTGCTGGAACTGGCGTGGACCCTCAGGGATCACTTGCAGGACCACCTGCCGGCCCATCCATGGCCGGACAGCTCTGCCCGTGATGTCGCCGGTCTGAGTACGCGCGGCAAGCCGGTCTCGGGCACGCAAGCGATTCCGTTGGAAATTGCGTCGGCCTTGTTCCGGCACGCGGACGCCGCCCTGCAAAAGGCACCGCTGCTGCTTCAGGTGCGGGACGAACTGAAGGACCTGGAACGCCGGGCGACGGTGGGCTACAAACGGATGTTTGTGCTGAAGAATCGGCATCTGCGTTCACGCGGGTTGCCGCCGTTGCAGGCGTATCAGCGCGCGCTGATCGATGTGCGCATTGCCGGCTACATCGTGCTGGGCTTGCTGAGCGGGATGCGCAACCAGGAACTGGCGGATATCCGGGTCGGCTGCTATTACGAAACCGAGGTGGACGGCGTCACCTACGGCTGGCTGCGCAGCGTGAGCCGCAAGACCGGGGAGGGGGCGACCGAATGGATGATTCCGCCGTATGCGGCGCACGTGATTGCGCTGCTGGAGCGATTGTCGCAGCCGCTGCGGGAAGAATTGCAGGCGGAACTGGCAGCCATCGATGGCCAGTTGGCGAATGCGGCTGCCAGCGACGCGCACCGGGTGGCCCTGTTGGCACGGCGCATGGCGCTGCGCCAGCATCAACACGGGCTGTTCCTTGGCAAAACGGTAGCCAGCGGCAATATTGCGATCTTGAGCCTGTTCAGCTGGAACTCCGAACTCAAGCTATTTGCGCGCAACTGCGGCATCCCCTGGCAACCAACCACGCATGAACTACGTCGCACCTTTGCGGTGTTCGTCGCTGCCCATGGCAGAGGCAATCTGCTGTACCTGCGCGATCACTTCAAGCATTGGTCGCTGGACATGACGGCGCTGTATGCGTTGAACGAGACCCAGGATGTCGACCTGTACGCGGAGATCCTGGAAAAGATGGAACAGGAGCAGGCTGTGCGGATTGCCAGCTGGCTCGATCCGTCCGTCCGGTTGGCGGGCAAGGCTGGCGAACGCATCATGCGTCAGCGGGTGCACATGAAGTCGATGAACATGGTCAGTCGCAAGGAGATGGCCGAACGTGCAGGCCAGGGGATCCTGTTGCGCAGTACCGGTCACAGCTGGTGCATGGCCGATGCACTTAGTTGTGGAGGCCGCGGCTTGTACGACGCAATGGAATGTGCGGACTGCAGCCATGGAGTGATCGATGAAACGCAGCGGGACACTTGGCATGGACTGTGGTTGCAGCAGCTCGAACTACGTGATGTCAACGATATCGGCCCGGCGGCGCAGGCCAAGATCGAGGAAAGCATTGAGACCGTGAAGCAGATTCTAAGAAAACTGGATCCCGGCGTAGCCGACGCCCCGGGAAAGGAACCCTATGTCGCGTCGTGACAAGACCCAGCAGGAATTGCTGCTGGCATTACACCGGATTGAGCGGGGGACACCGCGCACTGTGGATCCCAAGCGCAAGCTGTCGATCGCGGCAGTAGCGGAAGAAGCGGGCGTACACGCTACGACAATCCATACCCGCTACCCGGATATCGCCGAGCAGGTTAGGAAACGGACGGCCCGGACAGGACGAGTGCAGCGCGACGTGAAAGCACAGGAATTGCAGGCGGCGCGCGAAAGCAACCGAGCATTACGGCGCCAACTGGCAGAAACGGAGGCTCTGCTGCGTTCCCTGGCGTCGCAAAACGCGACGCTGACGATGGAAAATCTGCAGCTGAAAGCGATCCTGCGGGCAGAAAACGTGCGGCTCCTGCCGCAGTTCAAACCAGCCAACCAATAGCGTCCTGTACGCGGAAAAGTGTTGCATCCTCAAGGTGCAAAAGGAATCAGCAACTTCAAGAAAGCAACAGTTGCTAATGAATCCTAAGGCTGAAATGTCCGCTACCTGACTTGCTGGTAGGCAGCTTTGGGTCGATTTCCGCCAGTCAACGGAACTTCTGCAACGGCGGCTCTGAGGTGTATTTCGGTCGCTTACTACCTGTTGATCCTCTCGGCGTTACAGGAGCGTAGGGGGAAGACGAGCAACGTGCTCCGACGCCTACCACAGTGCGAACAAAGGCACCGCTGCCACCGAGAGAGTTATGCCCAATCTGCACCTCTGCGCCGGACCGCTATGAGGAGTGGATTTTTCTTTGGCACGACAGAAAAAGTGAGGAGAGCTCTCACATGCACATGCATAGAGACAGGTGCCATCATGTGACATTATATTAGTAATGTCATATTTCATGTGTGGGACTGAGAGGGGATTCCTGTTACTCTTTGCTCTCTGGTCTGACTGAACTGCAATCCGCCAGGGCCGCGCACTAGCGGGGGCTGGCACAGATCCTTGATTTGCACCCAAATACCACCGGGACTAATCGCCTGACAAAACCATGCTCCGGATTTTTCTAGACACCGAATTCACGAACCTAAATGAGCGCAATCTCATATCGATCGCGCTCGTCGCCGATCGCCAGGATTTCTATGCTGAAGTAGAAGGCTTTCCAGTCGATCGCTGTTCCGACTTCGTTCAGAAAAATGTGTTGCCGCAGCTAGGGAAGGTTGCCGACGCAAGGATGACGCAAGAAGTACTCCGATCCGCGCTACTGGTCTGGCTTGAACAGATCCGCGGTGACGAGCCTGAGGTAGTAGTTGCGTTTGACTTCGAGGGCGACTGGAAGCTCCTCATCCAGGCACTTGGCGAGGCGCCGGTATGGCTTAAAGCGCAAGACGTGCTTGGCAATACGGACGAGACAGTCAGGAAAGAATTCTTCAACATGACTGGTCTGCCCGAGCACCATGCACTCTATGACGCTAAAGCCTTAAAGTTTGCCTTTCGAAGGCCTTAGCGGCAAAAATATCATGCCGGCAATTAGGCAGTGACTTGACCTGCAATAGCCGTTGATTCCGACTCGCCTACATAATGTCCGCGTGAAATTCCGGGCCCGTTGCAGGCTTGATCGCGAATTCGGTCGTGGTACTTGTGGCTACAGTTGCAAAATCGGCTCAGGAAAACGGCGAAAAATTTTTCATGGCGACACGACTAATCATTTTCGATTTAGATGAGACTTTGGTGCACTCAACAAAGGAGCGGCTCCCGACGCCACACGAATTCGAGGTGCCGCCGTACTTCGTGTATGTCAGGCCTTTTGCACGGGAGTTGCTACAGTTCGCCGCGGCCAATTTTGATATCGCTGTATGGTCTTCATCTAGTCCGGCCTACGTTGAGGCGATTACGGCATTACTTTTTGGCGTCCAGTACCCCACAAAATTCTCTTGGGCGGAAAACCGGTGTGTCCAGAAGGTGGATCCGAGGACAAATGGTTATGTGTACATCAAGGACCTACGGAAGGTGCAAAAACACGGCTACACGGTCGACGAAATCGTGATGGTCGATGACAGCCCTGAGAAGGTGCAGCGGCAGCCGAGAAACCATCTGTCGGTGTCGCCTTTTCTTGGTGACTTGACCGATCGGGAATTGCTGGTCGTGCTGGAGAAGTTGACGGCGCTGAAGGGTGGACATTCGTTCGAGACTTAATGCAGTGTCTACTGTGAACCGGTTCTCCAAGTTCATCCCGTAATGCAGACGTATCGGGGAAAGCGCTTTAGCGAGCTCACATTGAACTAAATTTCCGTCAACTGTGCAAAAAGTGGTTGACGGCAATTTAGTTCCAAATTTGACGGAAAATTAGTTCCGGGCGCTCGAACGCCGGCAGTGTTCGCATAAATTTCACAGAACTCGAAAACTGTCTCTGGATTTTCTCGCACAAGTTTCACATAAATAGAAATCTTCCCGAATTATGAAATCTGTGAACTTTGTGCGAAAAAAATAGTGAAACTTATGCGAACGCTCTCAGGTTCACGATTCCGCGCCGCTATGAAAAGGCCGAGGTTTCGTCGTTACATAATTTTACATAATGCAAATTATGAGTAATTAACAAATCTGTTAGCGCCAAATAGTAATTTCCGCTTTTAGCAAAATATTAATGTCACTGTGTGGCGCACCCTATGCAGTGTCGATCGCTCCTTTCAGACGGTAGTTCACGGGCCGTTGCGTTGTCTTGAACAACTACCGCGAGCGCTCCAAGGTAAATCTTATGGGGATAACACGGTAACTGTACTGGGAATGTCTTCATCGGCCGAGCCTTGCGTGCGAATCGGATATACTCACTCAGGGTGCTCACACAAACAGGTGTGGCAGGATGTGCGCTGGTCGGGCCGCCGCGCGGCTTGCGTACGATCTATGACCGCACCCATCATCAACAACTGCACTCCCCCTCAAAGCCATCGTGCCCGTTTTCACCTTACGGGCCGACGCCGCTTAAAATTTAGGGACGTTCCACCCAGGTACCGTGCCCATCAGCACTCCCCCTTAATTTCTTCATGCCACCCCTTCGTTGGGGGCGAGTCCCTCCGAAGAAGCTGGCTTTGCGGCGACGCTCTTGCGACAGTCCTTGGACCAGGGCATACGCACAAGTACGAAGTTCCGACCTTCAATAATCAATTTCTGCATCCAATGAAAGGAACCGAATGACCGCTATCGAGCGAAGGCTTTCCAACACCTTCAAGCGTTTCTTCGAATCAGAGAAGGCAGGTGGTGTCGTGCTGATTGCTTGTACGTTCATCTCGCTTCTGTTGGTCAACTCGCCTTTTGGCGAAGATTACCTGCAATTCTGGCACGCTTCCGTGGCCGGATTGAGCATCGAGCACTGGGTGAACGATGCGCTCATGGCGATTTTCTTCCTGTTGATCGGTCTTGAACTCGAGCGCGAGCTGTATAACGGCGAGTTGTCGAACTTCAGAAATGCACTTCTTCCCATCGTGGCGGCGATAGGTGGAGTCTGCGTACCGGCACTCATTCATTTTGGGCTTAATCGAGGATTACCGACGCAACCAGGAATTGGTATTCCAATGGCAACGGATATTGCGTTTGCATTGGGCGTACTTGCCCTTCTCGGCAGCAGGGTGCCTGCATCATTGAAGATATTCCTCACCGCACTTGCCGTGATGGACGATCTCGCGGCCATCATTGTCATTGCCTTGTTTTACACCTCTGAGCTGGCATTGGAATATCTGATCGGATCCATTGCTGTGTTCGGCCTGCTTGTCTGCATGAATCGCTTCCTGCGCGTAATGGCCCTGACTCCTTACCTGGCAGGAGGCGCAATAATGTGGGTTCTGATGCTGAAATCAGGGGTACATGCAACAATTGCGGGTGTCCTCTTGGCATTCGCTATTCCCTTCTCGGCGAAGCAGGACGATGAAGAGTCGCCTTCGCACCGGCTCGAGCATTTTCTGCACAAGCCAGTGGCTTTCGTCATCCTTCCAGTCTTTGCCCTTGCCAATACCGGCATTGTGGTTGGGACTGACTGGGCCCAGGACCTGGCGTCTTCCAATAGTCTCGGCATCCTTGCCGGCCTCGTTCTCGGTAAGCCGCTAGGGATCACGCTATTAAGTTTTCTGGCGGTTGCAATCGGCATCTGCACGCTGCCAATCGACTTGCGATGGCGGCACATTGTCGGAGCCGGGCTCCTTGGTGGCATTGGCTTCACGATGTCGATCTTCATCACCAACCTCGCGTTCACCGGCGAGCCGGTACTGGTCAACGCCTCGAAAATGGCTACCCTCGTGGCATCGTTAACAGCAGGGCTGCTAGGTTTCGCATGGTTGAAAATCTTCGGCAAGACATTGCCATTGGATGCCTCCACCAATACGATGAATGTTGACGCGGACGAGGCAGGAAGTGGCGCCGGACGCGCCCAACGGCAACCATCGAATCAGATGGATTGACGGCGGGCGAAAGAAAACTATCGGTCGGTCAACACATGTCCGTCCTGTCCCGCGACAGACGAAGTCAAGCAAATGTACTCGGGCTTTGCCCGCCCCCGGGTCGAAGTATCGTTTGAAGACTTTGAAAGTGAATGATTTTCTTGTATGCAAGGTGTATGGAATTTACTTCCGCCTACTCACAAACCCAAGTACTTCCCCGAAATCTCAGTCAATGCGCACCGATCCGTCTTCCCCCCAGTTGACCTTAGTGATCCCCGGCTCTTCCGTTTCCAGACGCCGGGCTTCCAGTTCTTGCGGCGTCAGTTCGCCATGTTCCGGACGCAGCAGATCAGCCAGCTTCCGGTCTTCCATGATCTGATCGTGACGTGCGAATGCTGATGCAATCGTCGCTGTCAGCTCATCGCCTTGCCAGGGCTTGGGGATGTACCGGAATACCTCCGCCTGATTGAGTGCCTGCATGACGGTTTCAAATTCCGTCGACGCACTGAGCACCAGACGGATGGCATCCGGTTGCGTTTGCTTGATCATCTTCAGGAAATCGATACCGTTGATTCCCGGCATGCGGTAGTCGGAGACAACGACGTCGAACATGCTTTCACCGCTGCGTACGAGTGCCTGTTCCGGGTCGGAAAATGTCTCGACATGGAGGTTCTGGCCGGGGAAACTTTGACGCAGCGCCCGATGCAGTGCTTGCAGGACGTGCACTTCGTCATCAACCAGCAATAGCCGCTTCATTGCCCTCTCCTTTCAGAACGCACATATATCTTCAGGCGGCTTTCATCTGCGACGTCATAGCTCATGATCTGCTGGATCAAGCGATGGTCGAGCACGTGGTCGGCGGGAAGAAGCAGCAAGCCGTCGTTGGTGAACAGGTCGCGCGACAACACCATGCCTGATTGCAATTCTCCGGCCGTCAACTGGATTTCCTTTGCAATTTCATCAAGGCCTCCATGGATGATCTCCGCGAACGCCTTGACGACCTGCGGATCGTAACGCTTTCCGCTGTTCTGCAGGATCAGGGTGACCGCTTCGTCCGGCCGGAGACGACGCTGGGTCAGTGTCCCGATCTGCAAATTGTCGAAGTCGCTGGCAAGCGCGAGGATGCGCGCGCCGATCGGGATCGCCAGACCCGCGAGATGATCGGGGAAACCCTCACCGTCAAATCGTTCCATTTGCGAGCGCAGGATCTGTGCGGCGCCGCGCAAATCCTCCAGCGCCGTCAGTAGTTGTTCTCCCGATTGGGGATGCTTGCGATAGAGTCCGAGCATGTCGCCTTTCATCATGCTGACCGGAATCGACAACATGTCGTCGGAGAATCCTATCTTGCCGATGCTGTGCAGAAGGCCGGCGACGAAAACATCCTGTACCTCGTGCGGCTCGAGATGCATTTTCACCGCGATGCGGCGTGCCATGTCTGCAACGCGGCGCGAATGTCCGGCGAGATTCTTGCTGCGCATCTCGGTCATGCCCGAGAACACCTTGATCGAGGTGAGAAAGCTGGCTTTCAGTTTTTCGTTGGTGGCCAGCAGCGAATCGTGTGCCCGCTTCAACTCGGCGGTGCGCTTCTGTACGGTGGCCTCGAGTCCGGCATTCAGCTGTTTGAGTTCCTCGTTCTGACGCTGGGTCAATGCTTCCAGGCGTTGCTTCTCCTGCTCGAGCGCCTTGCGTTCGAATGCATGGCGGACAATCAGCAGAATGTCGTTGTCATCCCATGGCTTGGTGATGTAGCGATAGATTTCGCCGCGATTGATTGCATCGAGGATGGATTGGATATCGGCGTAGCCCGTCAGCAGAAGGCGCAGCGTGTCCGGGCGTGCTTCACGTACCCGCTCCAGGAATCGCGCGCCATCCATTTCCGGCATCCTCATGTCGGAAATGACGATGTCCACCGATTCTGCCTCCAGCTTCGCAAGCCCTTCCTGTCCGCTCTCCGCCGTAATCACATGGTAGCCCTGCGTACGGAACAGCCGGCGCAAGGACGCCAGGATGTTCGGTTCGTCATCCACGCACAGGATACGCGGGCCGAGGCTCAACATCGCATCGGGGACCATTGCCGTCTGCATCATGGTTGTCCTTCCTTCTTGATTGCAGTCTCGTTATGGCGGATCGGCAGCGTGATACGGAATGTCGTGCCGCGGCCCACTTCCGTGTCCACGTCTATCCGGCCTCCATGCTTCTGGATGATGCCGTAGGATAGCGACAATCCGAGTCCGGTGCCGGTGCCGATAGGCTTGGTGGTATAGAAAGGATCGAAGATGCGCGGGAGGGCATCTTTCGGAATGCCGGAGCCGGTGTCGGCCACCTCTATCCAGATGCTTTCGCCGGCCGCCCCTGTCCTGATCGTGATCGTGCCCCGCGTGTCGTTGCTGATGGCCTGGGCCGCGTTCACGACGAGGTTCATGATGACCTGGTTGATCTGTGAAGGCAGGCATTCGACCTCCGGGATGTCGCCGTATTCCTTGACGACGTCGGCCTTGTACTTCACCTCGTTGTTGACGATGTTCAGCGTCGATTCGATGCCGCGCAGGATGTTGGCCCACTGCCAGCTCTGGTCCACGTCGACACGCGAAAAATCCTTCAGGTCCTGCACGATTTTCCGCACGCGCACGATTCCTTCCCTGGATTCGTTCATCAGCGCGGGAATATCTTCTTTCAGGTAATCAAGCTCGATCCGGCGGCGTTCTTCGCTGATCCGGGAAAGCACCTGGGGAGAGGCAATGGAGGATTCGGCCTCTTCATACACCTTCAGCATCTCGAACACTTTGACGATGTATCCCTCGAGGGTGCCGAAATTCGAGAATATGTAGCCGATGGGATTGTTGATTTCATGCGCCACGCCCGCCGCAAGCTGGCCGATGGAGGCCATCTTCTCCGATTGCAGCAGCTGTTCCTGCGCCTGGCTCAGTTTCTTGTTGAGTTCAGTGAGTTCGTTGTTGCGGCGCAGGAGCTCGGCCTCGGCCGCCTCCCGCTTGCGGATGTCCTCTTCCAGAAACAAGTTGGCCTGGGCCAGCTGCGACGTGCGCTGTACGACGAGCTCCTCCAGCTTCGCCTGTACGTTATACAGGTCGGTTTCGGCGAATTTTCTCTTGGTGACGTCCTGCAGCACTTCGATGGCGCCAGCGATCTTTCCGCTCGCATCGTGCAGGGGCGCCGCCGAAAAGAACAGCCAGCGTCCGCTCTCTCCAAGCTGGGGAAAGAAGTCCTCGACTTCGTACGCCCCGGGGATCAGGGTCGAACGCTTGACCTTGCCTCGATAGTGCTCTTCCACTGCCTCGTCGGTTGTTCCCGCCACGATGAGATCCGCCAGCAAAGGACGCTTGTGCTTGTAAAAAGCCTGCGAATGGGAGCTGGATCCGACCATCGCTGCCGCAGAAATGCCGGTGATCTTTTCACAGGCCTTGTTCCATTGGGTGACCACGTGGTCGGCATCGATGGCAAAAGCGGGCACCGGCGATCCATCAAAGTACTCGGAAATCGGCAAGGCATCCGCCTTGCTGCGCCAGTCGCAACCGCTGGAGCCGGAATCCGGTTCCAGGTACTGCATCTCTGCCTCGGGGACGGGCGCTGTCGAATTGATGAAATCGTTCATAAGTTGGGCACTCACACAAAAAGAACCTGGCATGCTTCTTCGAATTCGGCTTCGGTATCACGGCACACCGCTCGAAAGCCCGAGGCATCCAGCCCGAGGCTTTTCCAGGCGTCGTCCGAGACAACCGGAACGAGGTCATCGTCATCCTGGGTCATGTCGAGCGCATGCGCGGCGGCATCCGCGACATGCACGATTGCCGGGATGTCGCGAAGATCATCCCTCTGCGGGTTGTGGTGGTTGGCGATTGCCTTTTGCATGATCAAGGGGAATTTCCAGTGATCCGCCAGTGCACGTCCGACCGCGGGATGGTCCGTGCCAAGCACACTGCGTTCGGCCTCCATTACATAGCAATCCTTTTCATCCCGGTATTTCATCGCCGCGGAATACTGGTCAGGAAAGCGGGTCACCAGCACCAGCCGCCCGATATCGTGCAGAAGTCCACAGACGAAGGCGTGATCCTGGTTGAGCTTTATCTGCCGGGCCAGCATCTTGGCGCATAGCCCGGTACCCATCGAGTGCCTCCAGAAAGCCTTGAAATCGAACGAGCCATGGATGTCTCCGGAAAAGATATCGGTCACCGCCGCGGCGGCAATAAGCGCGCGTACGCTGTCGAATCCAAGTATGGTGATCGCCTGCTGGATAGTCGTCACCCTGCGTGAAAGACCGTAGAACGAGGAGTTTGCGATGCGCAGCGTCTTCGCTGCCAGCGCCTGGTCCTTCGCCACCTTTTCCGCCAGGGCTCCTACATTGGCATCGACCTGCTCGAAACTCTTCAGCACGTCGATCACCACCACAGGAAGCGAAGGCAGGTTGCGGATGCCCTTTGCGACGTCATCGGGGGACAGGTGCGTCATGTTTCGGTTCCCATCCTGTATTCGAAGACGCACTGCTTCAATACATCGGACGCGCCGCTTCCCGCGCAATTCCGGAACAGGCGCACAAGGCGCACCTGCACGCGCCGGGACTCGGCCTCCCATTCTTCTTGCGATATTTCGTTATCCACAATGACGACATGCCCTATTCCACGACGCTCCAGGGAGCGAAGCTGCGTATCGGTCAGTGTCGTCGCTTCGGGCAGCAATACCGCGTTCTGTCCATCCCGCACCGCTTCAGCCAGGACCATGCCGGATTCGGCGTCGTCCAGTGGCACCTGCTTGCTTCGGTTGATCATGAATATTCCCTGTTCAAGGTCACGAGAACACCCCGCGATTCAGATCCTTGCCCCATGCGGTGGCAGATCGCCCGGTACCTTGCGCCATTCAGTTGCAGCTGACCCGGGCTGCCATGGGCCATCGCCCCCACCGCAGCAACAAGTTCCGGCATCACCTCCCTGGCATCGCAGCCGAGGAGGAATCCGCCTTCACGCAAGATCCCTTGCGCGGCGACGTTGATAAATGCGATGTAATCGTCTTCGTCCAGCCCGATAACCGGTAGTGGAATGTTTTGCAGCGCCTCGCGCACGACGTGCAGGCTGACCTCGTCACGCCTTATCTGCTGTTGCTGCTGCCGGGCGATTTCCTCGAGCCGGCGATTGGCGACAGCCAGATCGAAGTTCGCAGTGCGAACCTCCAGGTCGAGCCGGCGGTTTTCGTCCGCCATTTCCTTGCGCCGGAATGCCTCGTCGATGTGCGCGCGCAAGTGGTTGTCTTCCCACGGCTTTGTCAGGAACTTGTAGATGGCACCTTCGTTTACCGCATCGGTTACCGAATGCAGTTCGGTATAACCGGACAGTACGATGCGGACAGTGTCCGGATGGAGTTCCTTGGCGTGGCGTAGAAATTCGACGCCGGTCATTTCGGGCATGCGCTGGTCGGAGACGATCACGTCGACAGGGTGCCGCGCCAATATCTCCAGCCCTTCCCTGCCGCTGTTGGCGGTCAGGATGTTGTAGTTATCCGGACGGAGCAGCCGCTTGAGTGCGGAAACAATGTTCACCTCATCATCGACCAGCAGCAACGTTCGAGACGGACGTGCGAAGCGCAGGAGATGGCCCGCGAGACTTCGCTCTTCACTTACAAAATCGTGGAAGGCGTCCAGCGCCAGCGGCGGCGCATACAGGAAACCCTGGATCTCGTCGCACATGTTTTTGCGCAGGAAATCGCACTGCTCTTCTGTTTCCACGCCTTCGGCGACCACACGGATTCCGAGGGAATGCGCCATTGAAACGACCGTCCTTGCAATGGCGCCGTCGTCACCGCCAGTGGCGATGTTTTCGATGAAAGAGCGGTCGATCTTCACCTTGCTGAATGCATACCGCTTCAGGTACGCAAGCGACGAATAGCCCGTGCCGAAATCATCCAGGACGAGGTCGATGCCCAGCGCCCGCAGGCGTGCCAGCGTTGCTTCGCTTGCCGGCGAATCCTGCATCAGGACGTTCTCGGTGATTTCGAGGCAAAGCATGTCGGTGTCGATCCTGAACTCGCTCATCGCATTGCCGACCTTTGCGGCCAGCGAGGGATCCCGGAACTGCCTGGGCGATACGTTGACCGCCACCCTCGGCACGGCCAGACCGGCATCGAGCAATCGGCGAATGTCCATGCACGCCCTGCGGATAGCCCATTCGCCCAACTGTTCGATCAGGCCGCACTCCTCCGCGACCCCGATGAAACGGGCCGGAGCGACGTTCCCGAGCTCCGTGCTGTGCCAGCGTGCCAATGCCTCCATGCCTGCCAGCTTCCCGGTCTGCAGGTCGGCAATCGGCTGGTAGTGCAGATTCATTTCCTGCTTCTCGACCGCTTCGCGCAATGCGATTTCGAGTCTTGCTCGTTCCACGACTCTCGCGTTCAATTCCGGAGCGAAGAATTGCGAATTGTTGCGCCCGATCTCCTTGGCACGATGCAAGGCCAGATTGGCGTAGCGAATCAGGGCTGAAGGGTCGTTGCCGTCCTGGGGATAGAGAGAGATTCCAATGCTGCAGGTAATGCGCGTGAGGGTGTCGTCGACTGTGAACGGCCCCTCGACAGTACGCATGATTCGTTCGGCAATGGTTGCAGCATCCCGCGCATGACGGATGCCGGTCAGCACGATTCCGAATTCATCAACGCTATGGCGCGTCACGGCGCCGTTGCCGCGGATGCAGCAGTCCAGCCGCTGCGCAAGCTGTTGCAGCAGCTTGTCGGCACGATCGTATCCGATGTTCTTGTTGATGAAGCGAAAAAGGTCGACGTCAACGACAAGCAGGGCAAATATCTGTTCGCCGACAGGTGTGCGTGTGATGGCGTCTTCGAGGATTGTCCAGAGCGCCTGCCTGTTCGGCAATCCGGTCAGATCGTCGAGTCCGGCCCGAAGTGGAAGCAGCTTGTGCGCTGCCGGCAAGCAGTGAAACTGGAAGGCCTTTCCGGCCTCGCAGGTGGTTGTCTTCAATGTGCCGCCGGGGTTGAAGGCGGACTGCATATCTTCAGACTTGACCGTCATATATACCTTTCTGGCCGCGATTTTTAGGCGGCGTCCCGGAAAGACAATCGGCTGACAGATTGCGCGATGCGCACGCCACATAATCGCACACGTGTTTTCTGCGGTAAAGATCAACAGCAGTAACACGTGTGTTCCTCGCATGTTGCATCAACAACGCGCACTGTGTTTCAGCCGCACTGAGATCTATAACGGCATCACAAATCCACAATTGATCCCATATTCGTGGGATTCAACGCTGCGCGTGAATCACATAGAGACGGAGAGTTACGGATCAATCCCGACAGTCGGTGCGCAATGGCGACTTCATGTCTCAATCAACGTGCGGAGCAACAGCGCATTTCGATTGCGCGCAGATCGGGAAAAAATATCGGCAGAACGAGTTCAAAGGAAGGAGTCCAATGGAAGATGGTCTCGATGGAGAGTCTCTGCCATGGATCAAGGCAGGCATGCCGATGGTAGTCACATCTGTACGTCAATATCTTGCGGCATGGTCGCCCATCTTATGAATAGGGGATACCGCTCTGCGGAAAAGCGAATTGGCAAGGCGCTGCTTGTGATTGGACTGGCAATACTACTGAAGCCCATTGAGCTTGCCCGGCATTCCCATGGGAGTTGTTGAGTCTCGCTCGTATCCGATATTCCGCCTATGGCAGTCAAGCATTGAGAAATATCAACCCCAAAATAATTCCATGTGGCAATATTTTGAGCCATGGCATTTAACCAAATGAATATGGGATACCGCTCGCCCGAGTGAGGACGTAGGCTGTATGAACGGGCTCCGAAACTCGGACACGAGGACATATTGCGTCAATGGAAAACACTGAGCGCGCCACCATCCTCATCGTTGATGATGAGGAACGCAACCTGCGATTGCTTGACGTCTTGCTAAGAACGGACGGTTATCAAACCCTGTCAGCCAACTCTGGACGGGAGGCTTTGGCATTGGCGGCATCGGCTCACCCTGACCTGATCCTGCTCGACCTGATGATGCCCGGCATGGATGGTTTCGAAGTAACTCAGGCGCTCAAGAAGGCTCCTGCCACCTCTGCGATTCCGATCATGATCATTTCGGCACTGGACGATGTGGCGACCCATCGCCGCCTGCTTGCGTCAGGCGCAGATGAGTTCATTCGCAAGCCCGTTGACCGGTGGGAGCTGTCATTGCGCGTGTCGCGGCTGCTCGGGATCGACCGACCTCCGGAAGGAGGTTCTACGAATCATGCGTAAAAAGAATATCAGTCTCAAGAAATCGAACAGCGTCCTTTCGATGCTGAGTCGTATCAATCGGACAATCGTGCGTGCAGAATCGCCGGACGACCTCTTTCGGAGCGCATGCACGATTGCCGTTGAATCCGGTTTGTTCGACGCGGCCTGGATCGGTCTCGTCGCACCGTCTACCAGGACGCTGCGGGTACTGAGCAGCGCCGGCGGGATCGGTGCCATCGAAAGCGCACTGGCCCTTTCAGGCGGCTTTTCAGATATGGTCCGGAAGGCCGCTAAGATCCGCATCCTCGATAATCTGGACGCCCTTCCTTCAACGATGTATCCGGCCGAACTCGCGCAGCGCGGGATTCGCGCAATGGCCGGACTCCCCTTGCGCGAACATGGAAATGTCGTGGCCGTCCTGACGGTCTTTGCTGTCGATGCCGGCTGTTTCGACACGGCGGTGACCGCGCTGTTGCAGGAAGTGACCGAGGATATCTGCTTCTCCCTTGATCATCAGTTGAACGAGCAGCATCGCCTGGCAGCTGAATCGAAGCTGTATTACATGGCATCCTACGATGCGCAGACAGGCATGCCGAACCGGTCCTTGCTGGAGGAGCGCCTGCCGGAACTGGCCGCTCGCGCGCAGCACCGCGGCGCATTCCTGACCTTGTTCGATATGCGCCTGTTGCGGCTGGAACGGGTTGCGCAGATCCTCGGACCTGCTGCCACGAATGATGTCATGCGCACCATCGCATTGCGCCTGGAGGATTTAAGGGGGACGGACGGCCTGCTGGCGCAGTTGGGGCACGAAGAATTCGCACTGGTGACGCTTAACGCGCGGGACAGTTCGGGCGCCGAATCTCTTGCCCGCGAGATGGTAAGGGTGGTCGAGCAGCCTGTGCATGTCGACGGCAAGGAGGTGTTTCTTCACCTTGCCATAGGCGGAGTGACACACCGGCTCCACGAGCAGGATATCGCAGCCCTGCTCCGCCGCGCGCGTGCTGCGGCCAATGAAGTCGGTCCCGAAGGCGGCTTTCGCCTTTATAGCCCGGATCTTGATCGTGACCTTGAACGGCATGTGGAGATGGAGGCCGAGCTCCACCGCGCCCTTGAGCGTGGAGAATTCGAACTTTATTATCAGCCGCAGCTGAACATGAAAAGCGGCATGGTAGTCGGCGTCGAAGCACTGCTTCGCTGGCGGCACCCGGTGCGCGGGCTGATTCCCCCGAATCAGTTCATTCCCCTCCTTGAAGAGTGCGGGCTGATGTCGCGCGTCGGGACGTGGGTCCTGCAGGCCGCATGTAGGCAGGCAAGGGAATGGATGAGGCTGGGTCTCCCCGCCATCCGCATGGCGGTCAACCTGTCGGCCCAGCAGTTTCGCCTCGCCGACCTGATGACATCGGTGGAGCAAGCGCTCGGCGATGCCGGATTGGCTCCGGAATACCTTGAACTGGAGCTGACCGAAAGCCTGATCCTCGAGAACGCCGAGCAGACCATCCAGATCATGCACGACCTGAAGAAGCTCGGGGTCAGCCTGTCGCTGGATGATTTCGGTACCGGCTATTCTTCGCTGAGTTACCTGCGTCGTTACCCCGTGGACCGGATCAAGATCGACCAGTCCTTCGTCCGCGACATGATGGAGCACAGCAGCAGCGCCGCTCTGGTGAGAAGCATTCTCTCAATGGCGCACAACCTTGGCCTTGCGACGATTGCCGAGGGCGTGGAAACCCCGGCGCAACTGGGATACTTGCGCAAGCAGGTGTGCCAGGAGATGCAAGGTTTCCTGTTCAGCAAGCCTTTGCCGGCGGCCGAGCTGACGGAATTGCTCCGCCAGGGGCGATGCCTGGCGTCTGCCGACCCTGTCGATGCCGCTGCGTCGACGCTGCTGATCGTCGACGATGAGCCGGAAGTTCTGCAAATGTTCAGTCATGCGTTCCGCTCCGAAGGCTGGAAGATCCTGACGGCGAAAAGCGGCGAGGAAGCCCTGGTAGTGATGTGGGAGCATGGCGTCGGTGTCGTCGTCTCCGATCTGCGAATGCGCGGAATGCCGGGAACCGAGTTCCTGCGGCGCGTAAGGGAAATGTATCCGATGACTGTCCGGACACTCTTTACTGCCCATGCCGATTTCGAAACCGTCGCGGAGGCAGTGAACGCCGGCAACGTGTACAAGATCCTGAGCAAGACCTCAAGCGTCGAGTCGCTCCGCGCAAACTTGCGTGACGCCTTCAGGCAGTACGAAACCAAGGTGCATTTGCATAGCAACGCCCGGCCGCAAAATGCAGGCAATGGCAAGGGGCCTGTGGCCGAAGCCTCCTGATAATTGGTTTGAGGTTGCCATTATCCGGCTCCGCTTTTCCCGTTTTTGAGAACCGCCCGCTTGCCCGCACTGCATCCATTCCAACTGAAATGACTCCCAATCGCGCTCCCCACAGGGTTTTCCGGAGTTTGGCGGTCAAGGCACAACAATTGCTATAGTCCGGTCTTGCCTTCATTCCGGGAAACTTCGTGCAACCTCAATTCGTACTTCAATTCTTCAATGCCCATGGGGGCGCAGCATGAAACTGTCTGCATGGGCACTCGTCTTCGGCGCCTGGCTGGTGGCTGCGGTTTCAACCCTAGGCGCGCTGTTCCTCGGCGAAGTCATGGGACTGGCGCCTTGCGTACTGTGCTGGTACCAGCGCATTTTCATGTTCCCGCTGGTGCTGGTCCTTGCCGTCGGTCTGTTCCCGTTCGATCCCAGGGTGGTCCGTTACGGGCTTCCGCTGGCAATCGGCGGCTGGCTCGTAGCGGCCTATCACGTGCTGTTGACTGCCGGGATCATTCCCGAGAGCGCCACGCCTTGCACCCAAGGCGTGCCGTGCGGCCTCATCCAGGTCGAATGGTTCGGATTCGTGACGATTCCACTGCTGGCGCTGGCCGCCTTCACCGTGATCAATGCCTTGCTCTTTCTTACCTTTAAATCAGCCAAATGAAACAAAAACATCTCTTCATCGGTACTGCCATCCTGCTGGTTGCAGCCTTTGCGGCCGGCGCGTTCGTGTTCAAGAGCCGCCAGGCGGAACAGGCTGCCCAGACAGCGGCCCGAAACAGCGAGGCGCTGGTGCGCTTCCATTCCCAGACCACCGGCAATGCCGACGCACCGGTGCATATCGTGGAATTCCTCGACCCGGCCTGTGAAACCTGCAGGGATTTCTATCCGATGGTGAAGGACCTGATGGCGGCGCATCCAGGCAAGGTCAAGCTGACCGTCCGCTATGCGCCCTTCCATCGCGGCTCCGACCAGGTTGTCGCGATGCTGGAGGCGGCACGCAAGCAGGGCAAATTCTGGCCTGCGCTGGAAGGCTTGCTGGATGCCCAGCCTTATTGGGTCAAGAACCATGCAGCCCAGCCGGAAGTAGCCTGGAAAGTCATCGACAGCCTCGGACTGGGACTGGACATGCAACGCGCAAGTGCAGACATGCAGTCGCCCGAAGCCGCCCGGATCATCCAGCAGGACCTGGCCGATGCGCAAACCCTGAACGTCACCAAGACGCCGGAGTTCTTCGTCAACGGCAAGCCGCTTCCGAGCTTTGGCTACGACCAGTTGAAGAAGCTGGTTGACGATGCGCTGGCAAATGCAAAGGCGAAATAGCCAGAGGATTTTCTAATCTATTTATTTAAATAATGGCGGCAAGTTATTGAATAAAAAAGAAATTATGCCGCCATTTTTATATTTCACGACACTCCTCCAAACAACTTTAAATTTACGCCGGAAGTCCTTGATCCTCAATTTAACCTGGTGGTTTATGTTTCTCCTTCAATACATTGATTTGAAATAGAAATACTCCATCTCGCACGTATAGCAATTCACCCCTACACCAGGACAGCCACCGGAAGCTGGGCGAACGCCTCGGCGAGCATCAGCTTTCCGGAGCTGATCCTGACCTGGCTTCCGGTATAGACCTCGCTCCAGGTTGAGTCTTGCGCCCAGGGACACAACAACGCCGTGTCCTGCCAGCGCACTGGCGGCACCACGGGCGTTCCGTCCTGCGCCAGGATGCGAAGCGGGAGGTGCGTGGTCAGGACGATGGCCGAACGGTCGCCGAGCCGGCGCGCGAAGGCGACCGCGTGTCCGGCCAGCGCGCCTTCCAGTTCGAGCGGCAGGTAATCTCCGCGCAAGAACAGCTCGGGCTCCCGCGCGCGCAACTGCAGCGTGCGCAGGATGAGCCGCTGTTTCAACCGGCCGTCCTGCCAGTCGTTGATATCCACCGAAGGTGCGTCGGCTTGCAGCGCCTGCATGCGCCTGCCGTAGTCCACCGGCCGCCGGTTGTCCGGGTCGACCAGGCTGAAATCCCAGAATTCGGTGCCCTGGTACAGGTCCGGCACGCCCGGCGCGGTCATGCGCAGCACGGTCTGCGCAAGGCTGTTGACGACGCCGGGCGCAGTGAGGCTGCCGACGCAAGCGGCAAGCTCCGTCAGGAAGCGGTTTTCCGTATTAGCCTCGAGGATGGCGAACAGGAAGCGCCGGCAGGCGGCTTCGTACTCCTCGTTCGGCATCACCCAGTCGCTGACCTGCTTGGCTTCGCGCAGCGCCTTGGTCTGCCATTTTTCTAGCCGTTCGGCGAAAGCGCGCACGCCTTCGCGGTCTCCCGGCTGCAGCCCGATGGGCCATGCGCCGACCAGCATCTGGTAGAGCATCAGCTCGTCGGCAGGCTGCGGGGCCATCGCCGCCGTCCCGCCCTCGCCCGCCACTTCGCTGCGCTTCTCCGCGTTGAGCGCCATCCAGCGCCTGACGGTGGTATTCCAGACGGCCGGAATCTCGCTGATGGCCGCGATCCGTGCCCGCACGTCTTCGCCGCGCTTGTGGTCGTGGGTGGCGGTGGCGAGCATGGAATACGGGAAACGGGATGCGCGTTCCTTGTTTGCCGCGTGGAATTCGCGCACGCTGCAGGCGAACTGGGTCGGATCGGAACCGACCTCGTTGCGGGACAGCAGCCGGCCGTATCGGTAGAACGCCGTGTCTTCCACCGACTTGGCCGCCAATGGCGGGGTGAGCTGCTGGAAACGGGTGATTGCGCGTTGATGCAGGTAGCGCACCCGCGGATTGGCGGCGTCGCGTGGTGCGTCGCCGCCCAGCCAGTGCGCCACCACGTCCAGCAGCGGCGTTTCGTTGCGGTCCGCGCTCTGCCGCGCCTGCTCCAGCGCCGTATCGATCACGGCCTCGTCGAGCTCGTCGCGGCCGTTCGCGTCGGCATAGGTGCGGTAGACCGGGAAATGCACCAGCAACTCGGCAAATACCCGCCGGATCGCGCCGAGCGAGAAGTCGCGCGTGCGCAGGTCGGTGCGGGCGACCGCATGCAGGGCGCGTGCCGCCGCCTCGAATTCTCCCGCAAGGTTGTTGGAGAGCAGCTGGCGGCGCGCCTGCCGGACCTCGGCCTGGAAATCCAGGTCATGCCCGGTCAGCGCGTTCCACATGGTGGCCAGCGGTTCGTCTCCGTCCGGATCGTGCAGCAGCGCGCCGACGCGGTCCATGAAATCGTAGCCGCTGGTGCCGTCGATTTCCCAGTTCTGCCGCAGGTGCTCGCCGTGGGCGAGTATCTTTTCCACGACGATCCAGGCCGGGGCCGGCGGCAGCTCGATCGGTCTCTGGGACGTCAGGGCCTGCAGGCGGCGCCGCAGCTTGCGGCAATAAGCGCCGGGATCGGCAAGCCCATCCACATGGTCGATGCGGACGCCGTCGATCAGGCCTTCTGTATATAGACGAAAGATCATTGCGTGCGTTGCCTCGAACACGTCATCCTGTTCGGCGCGCACCCCGGCGAGGTCCGTCACCTCGAAAAAGCGGCGCCAGTTGATGCCGTCGGCGGCACAGCGCCACCAGGCCAGGCGGTAGTGCTGCCTTTCCAGCAAGGCGTGCAGGGCGTCCCTTCCCTGGTCCGATGCCACGGAATAGGCGGCTAGCGCCATTTCGATGTCCGAGCGCCCTTCCTCGCTGATTCCGGCCTCGCGCAGCAGGCCGAAGCCGAGGTCCGCATAATGCTGCGTGAGGCCGGCCTCCCCGGCGGCCCGCTCCTCGAAGGTGGCGATGGCCGGCGTCAGCCGGTCCGAACCGGCATGGCGCAGGATGCTGCTGTAATCCGAAGGTGAAACCGGGAACCGGTGCATGTAGTAGGCGATGAAGAACTTGCCGCGCGTCTCGTCGTATTGCAGCGCAATCTCGCCATCGTTGAGGGCGTCGCCGTAGGGTTTGCCGAGGAACGGCGCCATCACCTTGCCGCGCAGCGTTTCGTCGGCGGGATTCCAGTCGATATCGAACCAGCGCGCGTAGGGACTGCCCTCGCCCCACTCGAGCACGTGCTGCCACCAGGGATTTTCCGGGCCGACGCCCATGTGGTTGGGCACGATATCGAGAATCAGTCCCATGCCGGCTTCCCTGATCTTCGCCACGAAGCGGCGCAGCCCCTCCTCCCCGCCCAGCTCGGGATTGATGCGCGTGGGATCGACGATGTCGTAACCATGCGTCGAACCGCTGCGCGCGGTCAGGATCGGCGACGAATAGATATGGCTGATGCCGAGCGATGCGTAATACGGCACCACTTCGGCGGCCTGGTCGAAATTGAAGTCTTTATGCAACTGCAGCCTGGCAGTCGCGCGCGGGATGGACATGTCAGCGGTTTCCTTTTTCGGAACGCGTTCGGTTCATTGCCGCCAGGCGGTTGCGCACTGCCGGTTCGTCGAGCACCGACTCGACCGGTTGCAGCAGCCGGCGGCGCCAGTTCGGATGCGAGTCGATGGTGCCGGGCAGGTTCGGCTGCTCCGGCAAACCAAGCGCATCTTCGATCGGCAGCATTGCGAGGGGGGCCGGCGTCGACGCGATGAAGGACGCTGCGGCATCGACGACGGGGACAGCATCCTCGGCAGGCTGGGCGCCGCCCGCCGCGCAGCCCGCATCCGACAAGGCCTGCCACATGGAAGCGCGCTCGCGCGTGCGGTCGTGCCGCGCGTCGCGCTCGGTCTGGCCGGGCATGAGCAGGTCGAGCCGCGTGCGCCAGTCGACGTCGCGCCCCCGCCACCAGCCGGCGATGGTCGGCAGGTCGTGGGTGGTCGTCGTGGCGATCGCATGCGCGGGCCATTCGTCCGGGCGGAAGAAGCGGCCGTCGTGCTGCTGGAACAGGAGCACGCGAATGCCGAGCAGTCCCGCCTCGGCCAGGAGGACGTCGTAGCCCTGCGGCACAGTGCCAAGGTCTTCGCCGATGACGATGGCGCGGTTGCGCCAGGATTCGAGCGCAATCAGGCGCAGGAGGTCGTGTACCGGGTATTGCAGGTAGGCGCCGTGCAGCGGCGAGTCCCCGTCCGGCACCAGCCACAACCGGTTCAGGCCGAGCACATGGTCGATGCGCGCGCCGCCGGCGCAGGCAAAGATGGCGCGCAGCATTTCGATATAGGCGCCGAAACCCTTCGCCTTCATCGCATGCGGCGAGAAGGCGCCGAGTCCCCAGCTCTGGCCGCGCGTATTGAGTACATCGGGCGGCGCGCCCACGGAAAGTCCGTTGATGATCTCCGCCTGCCGGCTCCAGGCCTGGCTGCCGCCGTTGTCCGCGCCCACCGCCAGGTCGGTGATCAGCCCGATCGCCATGCCGGCGTCCCGCGCAGCCTGCTGCGCACCGCCCAGGCCGCGCGCCGCCTGCCATTGGAGGAAGAGATGGAACGCGACCTCGGCCGCGTGATGCCGGGCGAACTCCCCGACAGCAGCCCCGCGTGGATCGCGCAGGCCTTCGGGCCATTCTTTCCAGTACCCGCTTTCCCCGTTGGCCAGCTGCCACGCGTGCAGCGCCTCGAAACGGGCATGGTCACGCAGGGCGTCTCCCCCCTGCCGGACGAAAGCATCGAAGTCGCTGCTGCCGCCTGCCGCCTGCAGACGCGCATGAAGGCGGCGCAACAGTGCCAGCCGCAATTGCGCGGAACCCGGCCAGTCGATCAGATCCGCTCTTTCCATGGCTTCGTACCTGGCCGGCGCGTCATTTCCCAGCGCCGCAAGTTCGGCATTGAATGCATCCTGCCCCAGCACCGCCGCCGGATCGATATGCAGGGCATTCAGGAAGAGCCGGCTGGACGGGCCGTACGGGCTGAAGCGGTTGACGTTCGCGCTGAACATCGCATGGACTGGGCTGATCGCGAGCGCGGAAGCCCCCTGGCCCGCAGCAGCACGTGCGAGCGTCGACAGCGCGGTGAAGTCGCCGATACCGCCGTCGCCGGTGCGGCGCAATGCGTAGAGCTGCACGCCGAGCCCCCACAGGCGCGGCGAAGCGCCGGTGCCGTCCAGCGCATCGGCGATGCCGAAACATTTGGGCGGCGCGATGGCGAGGGTCGTCACCGTATCCCCGGCGTGGAGCTGGTGGTAGCCGTAGTGGTCGATGGCCGGAAGCTCGACGCCGCGTGAAGTATCGGCAGGAAACCGGCCGCTCAGTTCCTTGCCGTCTTCGAGTTCGATGCGCCACGCTAGGCCTGCAAGCCGCGTCGCCGCCGGCAAATGCAGCGGACGGCCGGCCACGCCGGTGACCAGCGGCGGCAAGCTTTCGCCGCCCTCCAGCGCCGCCAGGCGCGCAAGGCTATCCCTGCATTGCTCGTCGCCCGCGCAGGGAAAACCCAGGCACTCCAGGATGCGGCGCAAATCTTCGGTTTCGACGCGCATCGGCTTGCCGAAGGCACTCGTCCATTCATGGGCCAGGCCTGCTGCCTGCGCCAGTTTCAGTATTTGTTCATCGTTCATGCGGAAGACTCCAGGACTGCGAGGAAGGCGGGACCGGGAAGGGAATGACGGATGATGGATTCCTCCACGCCTTCGGTTGCAAAAAGCAGCAAGCCGCCCTGCCCGTCGGTCAGCCGGTCGTAGGCGATGGGTACCGGGTCCGCGCCGAGATTGATAGCCAGCATCAGGACCATGCCGTCCCCCATTTGCCAGCGCGCCCTGACGGAGGCGGGGCCGAGGATTTCGGTCCCCAGCGCGCTGGCACCTTCGAGGCGCGGCGTGACATGGGTATGGCGGATCGCCAGCACGGACTTGACCCAGTCGCTGAAAGCCGGGCCAAGCGCGGGATCGGCTTGCGGGATCGATTGCAGGAATGTCTGCTTGTCATTCGGATCGGGAATCCGTTCGCGCTGCGCCGGATCGGAAAACGCGGAGAAGCGGGCGAACTCCTGGCGCCGTCCGTTGCGCACCGCATCGGCCAGTTCCGGCGTCAGGTGACTGGTGAAATACAGGAAAGGCTGTGCCGCGCCGAATTCCTCGCCCATGAACAGCAGCGGGATCTGCGGCGACAGCAGTTGCAGCGCCATGGCCGCGCGCAATGCATGCGGATCCGCGAGCGTCGACAGCCGCTCCCCGAAGGCGCGATTGCCGACCTGGTCATGGTTCTGCAGGAAGAACACGAAGGACGTCGGCGGCAGGTGGGCGCTCGGTTCCCCGCGCGGCGCACCGCCGGGATACAACGATGTCTCGCCCTGGTAAATGAAGCCTTCGGCCAGACCGCGTGCGAGTTTTTCCGCCCCCTGGCTGGCATAGCCGCCGTAATACCCCTCGCGCTCGCCCGTCAGCATGACATGCAGGATGTGGTGCATGTCGTCGTTCCACTGTGCGTCGAACAGGCGGGATGGCGAACGCGCCAGCAGGCTTGCGCCATTGTCGTCGTTCTCCAGCACCAGGTGCACATGCCGTCCTGCCGGCATGGCGGCACGCACGCGCTGCGCCATTTCCACCAGCCAGTCCTTCTCGCTGATCGCATGCACGGCATCGAAGCGCAGGCCGTCGAAGCGGAACTCCTGCAGCCAGTAAATGGCGTTTTCGGTAAAGAAATCGCGCACCGGCTGCTGGCGGAAATCGATCGCCTGCCCCCACGGCGTCTGGATGTCATTCCGGAAGAAATCGGGGGCGTAGGCGCCGAGGTAATTGCCGTCCGGCCCGAAGTGGTTGCAGACGACATCGAGGAAGACCATCATGTCCAGCCCGTGCGCCGCATCGACGAGCGCCTTCAACTGCTCCGGCGTGCCGTAGGCGGCATCGGGCGCGTACGGCAACACGCCGTCATACCCCCAGTTGCGCGGTCCGGGAAAATCCGCAACCGGCATCAGTTCGATTGCCGTGATGCCGATATCGGCCAAGGCCGGCAGCCGGTTCATCACGCCCTCGAAGCCGCCGAGCGCGCCGGCATGCAATTCGACCAACACCGTCTCGTGCCACGGACGCCCGGCCCAGTCCTTGCGTTTCCACTGGTAGGCATTCGGGTCGCAGACGATGCTCGCGTCATGGACATCGCCCGCCTGCGCACGGGAAGCGGGATCGGGCACGGCAAGGTCCGGCGACACGCGGAACTTGTATCGCGCGCCGGCCCCGCACGCCGCTTCCGCCTCGAACCAGCCGCCCTCCAGGCGGCGCATGGCAACCGGCGGCAAGCCTTCGATTTCGACCCTGACGTCTTCCCTGCCCGGCGCCCACAGGCGGAACAGGGTACGGTCCGGGGCGAGCAGGCGCGCGCCGAAGGATGGATTAAATGATGACATTGTCGGTTACAAGCAAAACCGCACTGTGTGCGGAAACGGTGAGCCTGCCCTCGTCCGGCATGCGGTTGTTGTCGACCGACGCATCGGCCGCGTCGAGTGCGACCTGCCACGGCAGGTCCGGCTTTGGCAGGATGAATTCGCCATCCTTTGAAGAGGCGTTGAGCAACAGCAGGGATGCGGACAGCTTTCCCGCGCGCAGTTCCTGGCCGATGCGGCGCAGCGCCAGCAGCCGCCCTTCGCTGAAGTGCCAGCGCTCCTGCGTCATTTCAACGCCGGTCTCGTCGAACCAGCTTATTTCCGGAATGCGGTGCAGCGTGCGCAGGTTCGACGCGAGGAAGCGGGTGCTGCGCAGGCGCGGCACGATGCGCCGTGCGGCAATGCAGCGGCGGGTAAAGTCGAGCAGCGTCCTGCCCTCTTCCGTATCGATGAGACTCCAGTCGAACCAGGAAATTTCCGTGTCCTGGCAATACGGATTGTTGTTGCCCTGCTGCGTGCGGCCGAACTCGTCGCCGCCCAGCAGCATCGGCGTGCCGTGCGAGAACAGCAGCGTCATCAGCATCGCGCGCTTGATCCGTTCGCGCTTCACCCGGATCGCGGGATTGTCGGTCGGCCCTTCCACGCCCCAGTTCGCGCTGCGGTTTTCGTCTGCGCCGTCGCGGTTGTCCTCGCGATTGGCCTCGTTGTGCTTGCGGCTGTAGCTGACGAGGTCATGCAGGGTGAAGCCGTCGTGCGCGGTAACGAAATTGACCGACGACCAGGAGCGCCGCCGGCGATGGTTGAACATGTCGGCCGAGCCCATCAGGCGGCTGGCGACGGCGCCGCGCAGTGCGGCGTCGCCGCGCCAGAAGCGGCGCACGTCGTCGCGGAAGCGGTCGTTCCATTCCGCGATGCCCGGCGGATGGTTGCCGACCTGGTAGCCGCCGGGGCCGACGTCCCACGGTTCGGAAATCAGCTTGACCCGCGCCAGCACCGGGTCCTGCAGCAGCGAATCGAAAAAGCCCGATCCTGGATCGAAGCCGTAGTTTTCGCGGCCCAGCGTCGCGCCAAGGTCGAAGCGGAAACCGTCGACATGGAATTCCTGCACCCAGTAGCGCAGCGAGTCCATCACCATCTGGATCACACGCGGATGCGTCATGTTCACGGTATTGCCGCAGCCGGTGTCGTTGATGTGGTGGCGCGGATAGTCGCGGTTGAGCCGGTAGTAGCTCGCATTGTCCAACCCGCGGAAGCACAGCGTCGGTCCCAGCTCGCTTTCCTCGCAGGTATGGTTGTAGACCACGTCGAGGATGATTTCGATGCCGGCGGAATGCAGCAGCCGGATTGCCCGCCGCATCTCGTCGGGGCTGCCGGTGGACAGGTAGCGCGGTTCCGGCGCGAAGAAGGACAAGGTGTTGTAGCCCCAGTAATTGAGGAGGCCGTTGTTGACCAGGCGGCGGTCGTCCAGGATGGCATGCACCGGCAACAGTTCGACGGCGGTCACGCCGAGGCGGACGAGATAGTCGATCACCCAGGGATTGGCCAGCCCGGCGAAGGTGCCGCGCTCGGCCTCGGACACCTTGTCGAGACGCATGGTCAGGCCGCGCACATGGGTCTCGTAAATCACCGTCTTTTCCCACGGCACCCGGGGCGGCTTGTCCCCGTGCCAGTTGAACGAGGATTCCGTCACGATGCATTTCGGCATCGACGCCGCGCTGTCGCGATGGTCGAAGGACAGGTCGGTGCGCGGGGAGTTGATGCGGTAGCCGTACAGGCTGTCGGCCCAGCGCACATGGCCGTGGAGCTGGCGCGCGTACGGATCGAGCAGCAGCTTGTTGGGGTTGAAACGGTGGCCGATCTCCGGCTGGTAAGGGCCGTAGGCGCGGTAACCGTAGAGCGTGCCGGGATGCACGCCGGGCACATAGCCATGCCACACTTCATTCGTGCAGTGGGGCATGGGTACGCGCGCGATTTCATGGCGTCCGGTTGGATCGAAGAAGCAGAGTTCGATCTTCGCGGCATTCGCGGAAAAGACGGCGAAATTGGTCCCGTCGCCATCGTATGTGGCGCCCAAGGGGTAAGACGCTCCCGACTGGACTGGCGGGAGTGGCAGGTTCAGAGTCGCCATGCAATGTCCACGCGTTGACCGGACGCCCCTCTCCCGCAGGCGGAAGAGGGGTTGGGGGTGAAGGAGGTCGCAAAGCCGCATGAAGTCTTGGCGAGCCCCCTCATCCCCGTCCCTTCTCCCGCCCGCGGGAGAGGGGAGATTTTTTTCCCGCACCTCACCGTGCAGGTATCAAGACCAATGCCCCCAGCGGAGGCAGCCGCAACGAAACAGACTGCGCCATGCCATGTGACGCCACATCCTCCGAGTCGATCCGCTCGCCATTTCCCATGCCGCTCCCCCCATACACCGACGCATCGCTATTCAACACTTCCACCCACTCCCCCGCCTCCGGCACACCGATCCGGTAGCCCTCGCGCGGCACGGGCGTCATGTTCAGCACCACCATCACCGGCCTGTCGCCCTCCTCGCCTTTCCTCAGGAAGGAAAAGACGCTGTTGGCGGCATCGTCCCCAATCACCCAGGCAAAGCCTTCCGGGCTGTAGTCGCGCCTGTGGAGCGCGGGATGGGATGCATACAGCCGGTTCAGGTCGCGCAACAGCCGCTGCACGCCGCGATGCGCCGGGTTGTCTAGAAGGCTCCAGTCGGGCGAGCTATCGTGGTTCCATTCTGTCGGCTGGGCAATCTCGCATCCCATGAAGAGCAGCTTCTTGCCGGGATGCGTCCACATGAATGCAAGGTAGGCACGCAGGTTGGCCATCTTCTGCCAGCCGTCGCCGGGCATCTTGTTGAGCAGCGAACCCTTGCCGTGCACTACCTCGTCATGCGAAATCGGCAGGACGAACTTTTCCGAAAACGCGTAGATCAGGCCGAAGGTCATGTCATGGTGGTGGTGCATGCGGTACAGCGGATCGGTGCTCATGTAACGCAGCGTGTCGTGCATCCAGCCCATGTTCCACTTGTGGGTGAAGCCGAGGCCGCCATCCTCCACCGGCGTCGATACGCCGGGCCAGGCAGTCGATTCCTCGGCGATCATCAGCGCGCCGGAACAGCGTTGCGCGATCACCTGGTTGAGGTTGCGCAGGAAGGCGACAGCCTCCAGGTTCTCGCGCCCGCCGTACACATTGGGCACCCATTCGCCTGCCTTGCGGCTGTAGTCGCGGTACAGCATCGACGCCACCGCATCGACGCGCAGGCCGTCCACGTGGTAATGCTCCAGCCATTCCAGCGCGCTCGCGATGAGGAAGGAACACACCTCGTTGCGGCCGAGGTTGTAGATGAGGGTGTTCCAGTCCTGGTGATAACCCTCGCGCGGGTCCTGGTGCTCGTACAGCGCGGTGCCGTCGAAGCGCACCAGCCCGTGCGGGTCGGACGGAAAATGCGCGGGCACCCAGTCGAGGATCACGCCGATCCCTTCGGCATGGCAGCGGTCGACGAACGAGGCGAAGCCCGACGGGGAGCCGAAGCGCGCGGTCGGCGCGAACAAGCCCAGCGGCTGGTAACCCCAGGATCCGCCGAAAGGATGCTCCATGATCGGCAGGAATTCGACATGCGTGAATCCCATATCGCGCACATACGGAATCAGCCGGTCGCCCAGCTCATGCCAGTTCAGGCTGCGGTTGTCCTCCTCAAGGATGCGTAGCCATGATCCCGGATGGACTTCATAGACGGCCATCGGCGCGGCGTGGCCTTGCCGCTGCGCACGGCTTGCCATCCAGGCATTGTCAGTCCAGCGGAACGGCATGTCGGACGGCACCACCGACACCGTCGAGGGCGGCATTTCCGTCGCGCGGGCGACCGGGTCCGTCTTGAGCGGCAGGACATTGCCGTCCACGCCGAGGATTTCGTACTGGTAGCGCGCGCCGCTGCGCAGGCGGGGAATGAACAGTTCCCACACGCCCGCCTCGATGCGCAAGCGCATCGGGTGCCGCCGCCCGTCCCACAGGTTGAAGTCGCCGACCACCGATACCCGGCGCGCATTCGGCGCCCATACCGCAAAACGCGTGCCGGCCACGCCGTCGATTGCCATCGGGTTCGCACCCAGGCAGCGTCCGAGCTCGCGATGCGTTCCCTCGCGCAGCAGATGCATGTCGAGATCGCCCAGCAGCAGGCCAAAGCGGTACGGATCCTCCGTGAACTGCACATGCTCGCCGCCGGATGCGGTCGGCCAGGTGATGCGCAGCAGGTAATCCTGGCCGCGGGCGAGCGTCGGCGTGCCGCTCACGAACAGTCCGCTCTGGTTGACGTTGTAAAGCGACTCCAGCAGCTTTCCCGCCGCATCGTCGCCAGGTTCGCGCGTCACGACATCGACCGCCAGCGCGCCCGGCTGGAAGCTGCGTATCACGACGCGGTCGCCCGCGCTGTGCGGCCCGAACAGGCCGAACGGGTCCGTCAGATGCCCATGGAGGACGGCGTCGATCGTCCTCTGGTCGACGCCGGTCAGGTCCTCGGTATGCTCAACCATTCGAGGGTTCTCCTTCAGAAACGCTCAACAATTCCTCGGCGATCTTGGCCAGGCCGTTCATCGGCACGGGAATCCAGGCAGGCCGGTTCGCCGCCTCGTAGCAGACTTCGTAGCCGGCCTTTTCGAGCACGAAGAGCTGGAGCAGGCTGGCCTCGGCTTCCGGAGAAACACGGTACGCCCCCGTATAAGCAGCCTCCCGATAGGCCGCCAGGAAGGCTGCCTGGCAGTTGGGTGCGAACTTGCGGATGATTTCCTGCTTGCGCAGTTCCCCCGTCTCGTCGAGGTCGGTCGGTCCTGCACTGCTGGCAAATGCCGCGGCGTAATCGAACGAACGCAGCAGGCCCGCCACATCGCGCAGGGGACTCGACTTTTCGCGCCTTGCCGCGAGCGCCTTGGCGGGTTCTCCTTCGAAATCGACGATGTATACATCCCCCTGCGCCACCAATACCTGGCCGAGATGGAAGTCCCCGTGGATACGGGTGCGCAAGGTTCCGACGCCGGCGGCGGCGAGTGCGTCCAGTCTTTCGAGCAGCCGCTCGCGCTGGCCGATGAGGCGTGCAGCGCGCTGTGCTTCGGCCTCGTTGCTCCACTCGGTCTTTGCCTGGAGGTCGGTAAACGCCGCTTCCAGCTGTTTCTTCGCGCCCGCCGCCCACGCTTCCGCATCGTCGGCCGTTGCGGGTTCCGGCGCAAAACCCGGATCGTCAGTCGGCGTGGCCAGTACGGTGTGCATCTCCCCGAGACGTTTGCCGAGATTGGCAGCCAGGCTGAGCAACTCGTCCTGCGGATGCGCAATCTCCTGCGAGGTCTCGGTCGAGGTGGCCGATTCGGGGAACGCGACCTGCTGTATCCATCGTGCGAGCGTATCCAGCGTCCACTGCCAGGCGTCGCCCTGGTTGTGGATGAACTGGAGCACCATGATCATGGAATAGCGCGTGCCGTCGCTTGCGATGCGTGCTACCTCGCCGTACATGCGCGGCGCATTCGCATAGCCGAGAGCAGTAAGGTAGCGTCCCATTTCCGCTTCCGGATGCACGCCCGGCAGCAGGCGGCGAATGACCTTCATCACCAGCTTGTCTTCAATGATCAGCGACGTATTCGACTGCTCGGTCGACAGCCTGCGGATCGGCGGCTCTGCGCTAAGCTCCACGCCGTCGATGCAAGCGGTTGGAATGAAATGCACTTCTCCGTCGTCCGAAGGCAGCTTAACCCTGGCACGCAACTGCTCGATGATGACGAAGGAGAAGGAATCGAGCACGAAGGCATCCGTCAGCAGGCCCACGAACCGGCCGCGGCGGGCACGGGCGAGCGCCAGTTGCTGCGGCATCGCGGTGACGATGTCTTCCTCGCGGATATAGCCGAGCGGCAGCAGGTAGCGGTCGGTTCCGCCCGGCGTCACGGTCTCGATCTCCGCCAGCATGGCCGGCATCACATGCGGCCGTGCGGTGGAACCGGGCAGCAAGGTCGTCGTCGCGATCCGGACCGATTTCAGCTTTTCATGCTTGGCCGCATACCAGCGGCGTTTGGACAGGTAGACCGGCAATGCCTCGTTTTCGAGGATGTTGCGACGCGGTGCTTCCAGCACTTCCGCAATGCCGTTGCGCAGGACCAGCGTTGCGAGCTCGGGCAGCGGTTCCGGCGCCGGGATGTGCCACGGCGGCAGCCGGGTTTCGGGTGCCAGCAGGAACCAGTAGAACCCGTAAGGCGGCAGGGTCAGCAGGTAGGGCAGCTTGCCGATCGGCGGGAAGGCCGAGCCCCCAAGCATTTCGATGGGCACCCTCCCCGCATAGGTAGACAGGTCGAGCTCGACCGCCTGCGCCGAGCGGGACACGTTGGCCACGCACAGGATGGTCTCGGTTTCGCCGTCGCAATCGTACTCGCGCAGGTAGGTCAGGATGCGCCGGTTGACGGGATACAGCAGCGTAAACGTGCCACGGCTGAATGCGCAATGCTGCTTGCGCACGGACAGCATGCGGCGCATCCAGTTGAGCATCGAATACGGGTCGGCGATCTGCGCCTCGACGTTGACCGCCTGGAAACCGTACAGCGGATCCATGATCGGCGGCAGCACGAGCCGGGCCGGGTCGGCACGCGAAAAGCCGCCGTTTCGGTCCGAGGTCCACTGCATCGGCGTACGCACGCCATCGCGGTCGCCAAGGTGGATGTTGTCGCCCATGCCGATCTCGTCGCCGTAATAGATTACCGGCGTGCCCGGCATGGACAGCAGGAAGCTGTTGAGCAGTTCGGTGCGGCGCCTGTCGCGTTCCAGCAGCGGCGCAAGACGGCGGCGGATGCCGAGGTTGATGCGGGCGCGCTTCTCGGACGCGTAGTAATTCCAGAGGTAATCGCGCTCCTTGTCGGTCACCATTTCCAGCGTCAGCTCGTCATGGTTGCGCAGGAAGATCGCCCACTGGCAGGCTCCGGGAATTTCCGGCGTCTGCCGCAGGATGTCGGCAATCGGGAAGCGGTCTTCCTGTGCCAGCGCCATGTACATGCGCGGCATCAGCGGAAAATGGAAGGCCATGTGGCACTCGTCATTGCTGCCGAAGTAAGGCAGCACGTCCTCCGGCCACATGTTGGCCTCGGCCAGCAGCATGCGGCCCGGATAGCTGCGATCGACTTCGGCGCGGATGCGCTTGAGGATCGCGTGGGTCTCGGGCAGGTTTTCGTTGGTGGTGCCCTCGCGCTCGATCAGGTAGGGGACGGCATCCAGCCGCAAGCCGTCGACGCCGAGGTCCAGCCAGTACTTCATCACCCCCAGCACGGCCTTGAGCACCTGCGGATTGTCGAAATTGAGGTCGGGCTGGTGCGAGTAGAAGCGGTGCCAGAAGAAGGCGTTGGCCACCGGGTCCCAGGTCCAGTTCGACTTTTCGGTGTCGCAGAAGATGATGCGCGTGCCGTTGTAGGCACTGTCGTTGTCCGACCATACATAGAAGTCGCGCGCCTTGGAACCGGGCCTGGCCTTGCGCGCGCGCTGGAACCATGGATGCTGGTCGGAGGTATGGTTGACGACCAGCTCGGTGATGATGCGCAAGCCGCGCTTGTGCGCTTCGGCGATGAAGCGTTTGGCATCGGCCATCGTGCCGTAATCCGGATGCACGCCGCGGTATTCCGCGATGTCGTAGCCGTCATCGCGGCGCGGCGACGGATAGAACGGCAGCAGCCAGATGGTATTGACGCCGAGTTCTGCGATGTAATCGAGTTTCTCGATCAGGCCCGCGAAATCGCCGATGCCGTCATTGTTGGTGTCGTAGAACGACTTGACGTGCACCTGGTAAATCACCGCGTCCTTGTACCAGGATGGTGCTTCGCTGAAGGTCTGCTCGGGGGTGGCCGCGGGAGAGCCTTGTGCGCGGCGTGCTGTCCTGCGACGGTCCGTACTCATGTCCATGTTGAAAACTCACTTCTGTCGAACGCGCCAGATGGCATAGGGGCAAACATAGGGATCCAGCCGCAGGTGCTGGTGCTTTCCATGCCAGGTCGAATGGCTGTTGTTGACGAGGTCGTCCAGTTCCAGCGCGCCTTCGTCCGGCAGGCCGAATTCCCAGAGCGGCACTTCGAGTGTCGTGTCATGCGCGGCGAAGGGGTCAAGGTTGATCGCCACGAACACCACGTTGTCTCCGCAGCGCGATCCGTCTTCGTGCGGCATCGTCGACTTCACGAAGAACAGGATGTTGTCGTCGGATGCAGGCAGGAAACGGATATTCAGGTGCGTCTGCAGCGCCGGGTTCTCGCCCCGGATGCGGTTGAGCTGGGTGATTGCCTGGATGATGTTGCCGGGACGGTTCCAGTCCCAGGCCTTGATCTCGTATTTTTCCGAGTCCAGGTATTCTTCCTTGCCCGGCACCGGCGTTCCCTCGCACAGCTCGAAACCGCTGTACATGCCCCACAGCCCGGAAAGCATGGTCGCCAGCGCGGCGCGGATCAGGAATCCCGGCCGGCCGGAGCGTTGCAGGAAATACGGATTGATGTCCGGCGTGTTGACGAAGAAATGCGGCCGGAAGTATTCCTTCACCGGCGTCTGGGTCAGCTCCGTCATGTAGTCGATGAATTCCTGCTTCGTGTGGCGCCAGGTGAAGTAGGTGTAGGACTGCGAATAGCCGATCTTGGCAAGCCGGTACATCATCTTCGGCCGGGTAAAGGCCTCCGACAGGAAGATGGTGTCCGGATAACGGCCGCGGATGTCGGCGATCATCCATTCCCAGAAAGGGAGTGTCTTGGTGTGCGGATTGTCGACCCGGAACACGCGCACGCCCTCCTTCACCCAGAACAGGACCACGTCGCGCAGTGCAATCCACAGGTCGGGCACGGCACCGTCCGCGTAGAAGTCGACGTTGACGATGTCCTGGTATTTCTTCGGCGGGTTTTCCGCATAGCGGATCGTCCCGTCCGGCCGCCATGAGAACCAGTCCGGACGCTCCTTCAGCCAGGGATGGTCGGGCGAGCACTGGATGGCGAAATCCAGCGCCAGTTCGAGCCCGTGCCGCGCTGCCTCGTCGCGCAAGTGACGAAAATCCTCGATCGTGCCAAGCTGCGGATGCACGGCATCGTGGCCGCCCTCCTCCGCGCCGATCGCATACGGGCTGCCGGGGTCGCCTGCCTCCGCGGTCAGGCTATTGTTGCGTCCCTTGCGGTGCTTCCGGCCGATCGGATGGATAGGCGTGAAGTACAAGGTATCGAAGCCCATCGCCTGGATCGCCGGCAGGCGCTTCTCGACATCCGCAAAGGTGCCGTGGCGCGCCGGATCGCCGCTCTGCGAACGCGGAAACAGCTCGTACCAGCTGGAGAACCGCGCGGCCGTCCGTTCGACATCGATGCGCATCACCGGCTCGCTGCGTACCGCGAACGGCCTCGCATCGGCGGCGCGCATCGCTTCCAGCATCGGCTCGGACAGCAAGGCGGCGATGCGTTCGGCATCGCGCGCCGCAGCCTTCGCCTTGTCGCGCGTGACCTTCAGCGATTTCGTGAATGCCTTCAGGCAGTTTGCCGCATCCTCGATGCCATTTTCCTGCGCGTATGCCTGCGCTGCCTCGACCAGCAGGCGGCCTTCTTCCAGTTCGACCGCAACGTTCAGGCCGGCGGTCGTTTTCTTTTCCAGTTCGTCGCGGTAGGTGGAAAAGACGTCGCGCCACGCCTCCACGGCAAACAGGTAACGGCCGATGCGGGTGAGCGGCAGCGACGCCGCCCAGCGATCATTGCCGAGCGGGTGCATGCGCATTTCGTGCCACTCCGCCTCGTCGGCGGTCCGCCACAAGGCCGCGACCGCCAGCTTGTCGTGACCGTCCGTGAAGACGTCGGCTTCGATGCTTACCGATTCTCCTACCGTCCGCTTGACGGGGAACTTGCCGCCGTCGACGGAGGGCGATACCGCTTCAATCGCGATGCGCGGGGACTTGGCCGCCGCGCTCACCGCCTGCTTGCCGCGCGGCGGCGGCATGAGGACCGGCGGCGGCTTGTGCACGGCATACATCTGGAAGTCGCCGGCTTCGAGTGCGATCGGCCTGTCCATATCGAGCGCGTCCTCGCCATCCGGCCAGACGCGGCTGTGGCGGATGTATCCGCCGGCGCGTTCCAGCAACTGGTTCTCGGTGATCGAACAGGTGCGCGATGTGTCGGCGTTGGCTGCTACCAGCAAGGCCGAGCGCGGCGCGTTCGGCGCAGCGTTTGCGTCGCGCAGGAGCATGGCGACACCGGCGTTCGGACTGCTGATGAGGCGGAACGGATTGCCGTAGAACGCAGTGCCGCCGGTGGCGATGAAGCTGTTTGCCTGCGCGATTTCGGCGGAAAGATCGAAGGGTGCATGCGCGCGCATCTCGTCCCAGCCGGGACGTCCGCCGAGCGGTGTCGTAATCCCAGAGGCCCCGTACTCAAATCCCATCGTCACCAGCAAGCCGTTTCCTGCCGCTGTGGCCAGCCCCAGTGCGCGCAGGAATACCTTGCGCCGCACGGCAACTTCCTCGTTGCCGGTGAGGCGTCCCACAACCGGTTCGTCCGGGCTGTCGGGAAATGCGATCGGCGGAGCGATCCGTCCCAGCCGCGCCTGTTCGTCAGCCAGCCAGCGGGATCGGAAATCCCACCACGCGCCCGACGAGAAGGTGGCGTCGAAGGGACAGCCGGCCAGCGCTTCGAGCTGCATGGGTGTGCATCCCGGTGTCCATGCAAGGAAACGTACCTGCGGATGCGCTGCCCGCACCTCGTCCAGCATCCCTTTCCAGAGGGCAGCGGAAATCTCCGCGAGTCCCATGCAGCGAAACCCGGCAACGCCCGCACGAATCGCGGCGAGCAGCTTCTCGCGCCAATGCGCGGCTACCTGGGCGGCGATATCCGCATCGGCGATTTTCAACCTGCGCATGCCCGGCCGGCGCGCAGGCCGCCGCGGATCGGGAAGATCGTCCAGCGATGCACCCTGCTCGAACCAGTCGGGATGCTGCTCCGCCAATACGGCGTCCTCTCCCGTCGACCGCACATCAATGTCGAGCAGAAGCTTCAGCTTCCTTCCCGCGCATGCCTTCGCCAGCACGCCGGCATCGCTCACAGAAGGAACCATCACATGGTCGAAGCCCAGTTCCGCGCAGCGCTCAAGCAGCTGGTCCAGTTCTGACGTATCGCGGAGGAGTCGTGGATCGAGGTAGTAGATCCTCGGAAGGAAGGGCTTCGCTGGTCGCATTGTCGTCGTTCGAATTGCTTTGGTTGCGAAAGTTGCACGCAGGCGGGCAGGACTCCGGCTGCGCCAATCATTTTCAATAGAGCAGGCAAGACGAGACTTTGTTCGCGAAAAGACATTCAGAAATCGCAATCTTGCAGCGAGACCATTGCAAGAGACACCATGCAAGGGCGAAATCAGTTGCGGATGAGGAACAAATCGCCCTGGTTTTGCCTCTACGACATTGCACAATTCCCTTTAGCAACAGATATTGCAGGGGAAGATTCTGCATGGCGGAAATCTCGTGTCCTGCCCGCGCCCGAGCGTGCGTCGGCGGGCAGCAATGTTTTGTGAGGCAGGCAATGATCATTTACCAGGTATACCCGCGCAGCTTCAGCGATGCGAACAATGACGGCATCGGCGACCTCGCAGGGATCGAGCAAAAGCTCCCTTACATCAAGAGTCTCGGCGTCGACGCCATCTGGATCAGCCCGTTCTTCAAGTCGCCGATGAAGGATTTCGGCTACGACGTGTCCGACTACCGCGCAGTCGATCCCATCTTCGGCACCATGGACGATTTCAGGAGCCTGATGCGGCGCGCGAAGTCGCTCGGCCTCGGCGTGATCGTCGACATGGTGATCTCCCACACCTCGGAGGAACACGGCTGGTTCAAGCAAAGCCGCGCACGCGAGAACGGCAAGTCGGACTGGTACCTGTGGGCAGACCCGAAACCGGACGGCAGTCCGCCGAACAACTGGGTTTCCGTCTTCGGCGGCCCGGCATGGCGCTGGGATGCGGAGCGGCGGCAGTACTACTTCCACTCCTTCCTCTCCAGCCAGCCCGACCTCAACATGCACCATCCTGCCGTGCAGGATGCGGTGCTGGAAGAAATGGATTTCTGGCTTGACATGGGCGTCTCCGGCTTCCGCTTCGACGCCTGCAACCATATCTTCCAGGATCTGTCACTGCGCAACAATCCGCCGCGCGAGAATACCGGCGATGCATTGCATCCGTATGGTTTCCAGGTACACCTGTACGACCAGGGCCGTCCCGAAATGCTTCCCTTCCTGGAACGTATCCGCACGCTGCTCGATGCCTACGGTGCGTTCAGCCTGGCGGAGGTCGGCGGCGTCGATCCGTTGAAGCTGATGGGGCAGTACACGCAACCGGGACGGCTGCATTCCGCCTACAGCTTTGCGCTGATGCGTCCGGATTACAGTGCCGCCTATGTGCGCAATGTGATTGCGACGCTGGAAGAGCACATCCATCCTTCCAGTTCGGCGTGCTACGCCATGAGCAACCACGACAAACCGCGTGTCGCCACGCGTTGGCTGCAGGGCCGCGATCCGGCCGATACCGCCAAGGCGCATTTCGCGATGCTGCTCTGCATGCGGGGCGATATCTGCCTGTATCAAGGCGAGGAACTTGCTCTGCCGCAGGCCGATGTGCCTTTCGAACGCCTGCAGGATCCGTTCGGCATTTCGTTCTGGCCCAAGTTCAAGGGCCGCGACGGCTGCCGCACGCCGATGCCGTGGAAAGATGCGGCGCATGGCGGATTCAGTACGGCCGAGCCATGGTTGCCCGTTGATTCCACGCATGGCGCATTGAGCGTGGAAAGCCAGGAGACCGACAGCGGATCGATGCTGCACTTTGCGCGCGGCATGATCGCGCTGCGCAAGGAACGTGTCGAACTCAATCATGGCAGCATCGAATTGATCGACGCACCGGACGGCGTCCTGGCCTTCGCCCGCGTCCACGAGGAACGCAGGATGACTTGCATCTTCAACATGGACGGTATCGCGAAGAAAGTTGCGGGATTCGGTTCAGCGGAAATGGTGCGCGGCCAGCATGCGGCCATGGACGGCGGTACGGTAACGCTTGGTGTCAGCGGATTCTGCCTTCTCGGCAATTAAATGCTGGTTATTGGCGCTTTCGCACAAATTCACAAAAGCCATATCTCTCATTCCCGATCGAAAGTATCCAGCAAGTATGCCCCTCCCTATACTGTGAATGCATGACCCATGCATCACTTAAGAGGACAAGAAAATGTCAACCGCAACTCTCCACATGCCGAATGCCCTGGTTACCGCCATGCGTGCAGCAGGCCACGGAATCGCCGCGACTACCCATGCGGCGCTTGAACAAATCGGCAATGCACTGACCCGTAGCATGGAAGAAGGCCGTCGCGAAAATGAGGAAGCCTACCTGGCCGAATCGACCGACTGCTTCGACCTTGAGCGCCGCATGCGCGAGCTGGACCGTGGTCCGCGCGGCGCACTGACATGGTTGTATTAATAGCATGACAGTGCGGGAAGCATAAGGCGGCATCCATGCCGCCTGCAACCCGCAGTCAACTCTCCGCTGTCTCCCTCCGCACCTCCTTCCCGCTCGAACCAGTCGTTCCCGAACAGCTCCTCCGGATGCTGCGCGCGTTCGCCTGCACCTACACGTTGCGTATCTGGTTGTTCCAAGTCGCAACACTTGTTACGAATCAATTCAAGCCTTGAGCCTGCAACCGGCGCGGCGCTAGAGTCATTCCAAGGGAGCCGTGCGCTTACCTGCTATCAATCAAGCGTAACAAGGAAGCAACATGAGAATGAGATTTATGCATCGTGACGACAACGCCTGGGCACTGGGCGATCTCGCCTACGATCTTGATGACACCATCGAATCCGGAGCAGTAAAGGCGCGCCGTTTCGGCCTGGCGCCGGGGTCCGACAGCTATGCGGCATTCATGACGGCCTTTTCCCGCCGCGTGCGCAGCCGTCAACCGGCCGAGAAGAAGGAAGCCCTGGCGGCCTGAATCCGCTGTGCACGGACCGCATTCAGGACTGGTCGTAGCCGCCTATAGCGTCTGTCTCCTATCCTTGGATGTGTCCCGCCGCAGCGATGCCGTCATGGCCTTTGTCTTCCAACCCAAGTGCTCGCGCAAGCGCCGAACAGGTTTCCGAAACTTCCCGTTCCCGGGCACCGTACGCGTTCCTGAAGCGCTGGATCTCCACGACTTCATCCGCTGGCGTGCCCACTTCGACCACCAGGTCGGGCAGATCGCTCCTCACGCCTACCCATGCCATGCCGGGAAGCGCTTCCGTACGCACATGCAAGGGAATCGAAAACAGCGTGACTGTCGTAGCGATCCGTTGCTGTTCCGTATCGATCGAGATGGTTCGTCGCAGGGTCAGCGAGCCGGCTGCGATCAATGCGACAAGGACTGCGATCGCTAACGCGCCCGCCGCAAATCCCGACAGCCGGGCAAAGTGGAAGGCAAACAGGATGACCACGATAACGGCCATGCTGTGGACGGCACGGTTCACAATGGCCGGACCGGGGACTTGGACAATGTGCTTCATGGGGCATCCAGAAATTGAATCGCCCGAGTATATACCTCTACCGCAACGCTTTCGGCAACCGGTTGGCAAGCACCAGAACGCTATGGCCGGGAACCTCGATCTCGTCCTCGGAAACAGCGCGAACCTCCGTCTCGTCCGTGCTGCTGTCCACCAGCAAATGCCAGCGGCGCTCCGGCCGCGGGAAACGGAATGCAAGCGCATCATGTCCGCCGTTGACCAGCATCAGCACGACGTCGAGCTTGCCGTCATCATCCACGCTCGCACGCTGCACGGCCAGCGCCCTTGCTTCCGGGTTCTGCCACGCATCCGGCGGCAATTCCTCGCCCCGCTCGTCGAACCAGGCAAGGTCGCGTATGCCTTCACCGACTTCATCGCCGTGCAGGAATCGCTGCGACTGCATGACATCGAAACTGTGCCGCACGGTCAGCAGGCGGCCGACATAGGCAGTGAGCGACCTGCCTTCTTGCGATTGCGCCGCATTCCAGTCGACCCATGACAGTGCATTGTCCTGGCAGTAGGCGTTGTTGTTGCCCTGCTGGGAACGGCCGAACTCGTCGCCGGCAAGCAGCATCGGCGTTCCCTGCGCCAGTGCAACGGTGGCGAGCAAGGCTCGCTGCACGCGCTTGCGCAGCGCGAGGATAGCCGGATCTTCGGTCGGCCCTTCCACGCCCCAGTTGTTGCTGTAATTCTCGGAGTGCCCGTCGTTGTTGTTCTCGCCGTTCGCTTCATTGTGCTTTTCGTTGTAGCTGACCACGTCCTGCAGCGTGAAGCCATCGTGCGAGGCGGCGTAATTGATCGAAGCCCAAGTCTTGCGGCGGCGGCGGTTGAACATGTCCGCCGAGCCCGAGATGCGGGCGGCAAAATCCGCTCGCTGCCCCGGATCGCCGCGCCAGAAGCGGCGCACGCCGTCGCGGAACTTGTCGTTCCATTCGGCAAAGCCCGGCGGGTGGTTGCCGAGCTGATAGCCGCCGGGGCCGATGTCCCACGGCTCTGAAATCAGTTTCAGCCGCGACAGCATCGGGTCCTGCAGGATCGCGTCGAAAAAACCGGACCCCGGATCGAAGCCTGTTCCTTCCCGCCCCAGCGTCGCCCCGAGGTCGAACCGGAAGCCGTCGATATGGAAGGACTCCGCCCAGTAGCGCAGCGAATCCATGACCAGTTGCAGCACGCGGGGATGGGAGACGTTCAGCGTGTTGCCGCAGCCGGTTTCGTTGATGTAGTAGCGTTCATTGCCCGGCATCAGGCGGAAATAGCTTCCGTTGTCGAGGCCGCGAAAGCAGATCGTCGGCCCCATTTCATTGCCGCTGCCCGTGTGGTTGTACACCACGTCGAGGATGACTTCGATGCCTGCCGCATGCAGCCGCCGCACAGCAAGCCGCATGTCGTTCAGAGCGCCGCTGGACAGATACCCCGGCTCCGGCGCAAAGAAGGAAAGCGGACTGTAGCCCCAGTAGTTGCGCAGCCCCTTTTCCAGCAGGAAGCGGTCCTGCAGGAAGGCGTTCACCGGCATGAGTTCCAGCGTGGTCACGCCCAGCTTGAGCAGGTGATCGATGAAGCGCGGATTGGCCAGCGCAGCGAAGGTGCCGCGCAAATCCGGGCGCAGGTCGTCGCGCAGGATGGAAATACCGCGCACATGCGCCTCGTAGATGACTGTCTTCGACCACGGCACGTAGGGACGCTGGTCGCCTCCCCAGTTGAACAGGTCTTCCACCACGACCGACTTGGGCATTGCTTGCGCGCTGTCGCGCCGGTCGAAGCTGAGGTCGCCGCGCGGCGATCCAAGGCGGTAGCCGAACAGCGCATCCGACCAGCGCAGCGGGCCCGACATCAGGCGCGCATACGGGTCGAGCAGCAGCTTGTGGTGGTTGAAACGGTAGCCGCGCTGCGGATCGTAAGGACCGTAGGCGCGATAGCCGTACAGCAAGCCGGGCGCGGCCTCGGGCAGGTAGCCGTGCCAGATCTCGTCGGTGCAATCGGGCAGCGGCAGGCGTGCCACTTCCTTGCGGCCGGCTGCATCGAAGATGCAGAGCTCGATTTTTTCCGCGCTCGCCGAAAAGACGGCGAAGTTGACGCCCTGCCCGTCGTACGTGGCACCCAGCGGACTCGGACGTCCCGGCAACAGACGGTCAGGGATTTCGAAAAACATGGGGCATGTCTCCAGGCAAGGCTGTCATTTCTCTTTCTGTATGGAGTGTTGTCGATCCTTTAAGTTGTCTGGCGGTCTGGATAAATGTCATGCAGCCATGTACTGCACGACCTCGGGACCATTTGCCGCGGGAAGCGTTTCGAATAACGCCTTCGCATCGTCACAGGCCAAGTCCCGATGCATCGCGGTGTACTCCTGTGCCGGCAAAAGGCCGGCCTGCCAGTCGTCCGCGTGTACGACATGCGGCGGCACGATCGCGACGATGAGAACGCGGGCGTTCAATGTGGTGACTCCGGATTCTTGTTGTGTTGAGCCCGGCCGATGGCGAGGGTGGAACCAAGATAATTCGCCCGCCCGATTGCTCTCCTGTCAAATATCAATTCTTCGTTGCCTTCATTTCAAAGCGCCTGCCGGCCGCCAATCGCACGCCTGCGACCATTCGGCGGGAAAGCAGGTCAAGGATTCCCATGGCAGACATTGCCCGATGCGTTGGTTGTAGGCACAATGTGCGGGCCAGCAAATGCTTTATCTCTACTTTCCACTCGCACCATGAAGGAAAACATGACACACGTATCCAAGCTCGCTCTCGTCCTGCTCGTCGGCCTCGCCACTGCGCAATCCGGCATCGCCCAGGATGCACACAAGGGACATCACGGCGCAGCCGCGGACACAGCGGCCGCCTCGCAACTGGCCGCGGGCGAAGTCAAGAAGATCGACAAGGGCGCCGGCAAGATCACCATAAAGCACGGCCGCATCTACCGCCTGGACATGGAGCCGATGACCATGGTGTTCCGCGTCAGCGATCCGAAGATGCTGGACCAGGTCAAAGTCGGGGACAAGATCCGCTTTGATGCCGACAAGGTGAAAGGCGCGCTCACCGTCGTGAAGATGGAAGCAGCGCAGTAATACCCTCCGCAATCGCGGCCCGCCGGGCGGGCCGCGCCTCTCGCAGTCCTACTCTCCCGAACTCCGGTTCAGCACCTGCAGGTTGTTGAACACCTGTTGCACCCCGGAGACCTTCAGCGCAGTCTGGGCCGCATCGTATTTCTGCTTCTCCGTGCCGATGAATCCGGAGAGGATCACGACTCCCTTGGCCGACTCGACATTCACCGAGCGCGCACTGCCGATTCCTTCCGTTTGAGCAATTTCCTGTTTGACACGCGCCGACAACTGGGCGTCGGGTGAAGGCTGCTGCGTGGCGCAGGCGCCGAGCACCAGCACAGCACCGAGGATGAGACCTGTGGTTTTCATTGCACCTCCTTTTTTCGTATCAGGTAAGGGAACTGAGGGGTATGACAACACCCGGCCGCAAAAAAATTCCCTGATCAAAAAGAGCGTGAGTGGTGCAATCCGCATGGAACTTGTCGAAAGAATTGACAGTGACAGGAGGAAAATCGTTTGCGATGAATCAGCTATCGGATATCAATCAAGACCGTGTGGAAATTTACCGCTTCGCATTCGTGCATCGCGGACATTTTCCTGAGCGCGACTATACACATCTCGTCCTTGGCCTCTCGTAAGACATTGATAAATATCAGTTTTCGTCGGTCATCCTTACATCTCCCGCACTTGCCGGGCGCAACCGCTTATGAATTCCAGTTAAAACAATGAGTTAACTCTCTGGCATCAATGCTGCTACTCCCGATGGGCGAGCAAGGTTTTTTTGCCACGCATGTCCCCCATCACCAGAGGGAGAAGCCCATGAGAAAGAAAATCTTTTCCGCCGCACTTGCAGCGGTCTCCTTATGTCTCACGATATCGGCCCATGCATTGACGCTGGGGCCGGGCGACGCCGACTACACCGGCGCGGATCTGACTCCGCCGAACCCGACGAGCACCAGCGGAGAGAAAGGCTACATCGAGACCCTCTTCAACACGTCCAGCTTGTCGCTGTACTACAAGGCGCAAGTCGGCGGTGCCGACGAGGGCTCTTTCGCCGCCTCGTATAACACCGTGTTCGATCCCAACAACAGCGAGGCGCAGGATGCCATCATCAGCTATGTGCTCGGACCATCGATCAGTTGCCCCGAGTGCTACCTGGCCGTGAAGGATGGGAACCAGAATCCCTCCTACTATTTCTTCGACCTTGCCAGCTGGAATGGCACCGAAACGCTGAATTTGCTTGATTTCTGGCCAAGCCGCGGCGCCATCTCCCATGTGTCCATCTGGGGAAAACCCGGCGACACCACGAATGTCCCGGAGCCGGGGAGCATTGCACTCCTTGGCCTTGGGCTTGCCGGCCTCGCTGCAGCAAGGCGCCGCCGTTCCGCTTGACGGCGCAGCCGGGAACAGGGGCTTTCCGGTCCCTTTTCCCGGCTTGCCTGAACGTCAATCTCCTGCTCCTTCCGGAACTTCTCCGGCACCGACGGGGTCGTGCATTGGCTATAATTTCCGCCTTCGCCCGATTGGATCCCGCCATGTCACTCCCCGCCCACCATCTCGAACTGCTCTCGCCCGCCAAAACCGCCGAGATCGGACGTGAAGCCATCCTGCACGGCGCCGACGCGGTCTACATCGGCGGCCCCGCTTTCGGGGCCCGGCACAATGCCAGCAACCCGCTGGAAGACATTGCCGCGCTTGTCGAATTCGCGCACAGCTACCACGCCCGCATCTTCGTCACGATGAACACCATCATGCACGATGCCGAGCTGGAAACCGCGCACAAGCAGATCTGGCAACTGTACGAAGCCGGCGTCGATGCCCTCATCGTGCAGGACATGGGCCTGCTCGAACTGGACCTGCCGCCCATCCAGTTGCATGCCAGCACGCAATGCGACATCCGCACGGCTGACAAGGCGCGCTTCCTGGGGGCTGCCGGGTTCTCCCAGCTGGTGCTCGCGCGCGAACTGACACTGGAGCAGATCCGCCAGATCCGGACGGAAGTCGACACGCCGCTCGAGTACTTCATCCACGGCGCGTTATGCGTTGCGTTTTCCGGCCAGTGCTACATCTCCCATGCCGATACCGGCCGCAGCGCCAACCGCGGCGACTGCTCGCAGGCTTGCCGCCTGCCCTACACGCTCACCGACGGCGAAGGCCGGGTGGTGGCCTATGAAAAGCATCTGCTGTCGATGAAGGACAACGACCAGAGCCGCAACCTGGAAGCCCTGATCGACGCCGGTATCCGCTCGTTCAAGATCGAGGGGCGCTACAAGGACATGGGTTATGTGAAGAACATCACCGGTCATTACCGCATCCTGCTCGACGAAATCCTGGAACGGCGCCCCGAATTCGCCCGCGCCTCCAGCGGACGCACGCGCCTGATGTTCACGCCCGACGTGGACAAGAATTTTCATCGCGGCCACACGGACTATTTTGCGAACGGACGCCTGGCCGATATCGGGGCCTTCGACTCACCCAAATACGTGGGCGTGGAGCTGGGGACGGTGACGCGCCTTGGCGCCGACCATTTCGACATCGTGACAAATGCCCCGATGGCCAACGGCGACGGCCTGAATTACATGAACAAGCGCAGCACGGCCGGCATCCAGGCCAACAAGGTGGAAAAGCTCGGCGAGGACGAGGGCGGCCAACGCTGGCGGGTCTTCCCGAATGAACAGATGACCGCCCTGCCCGGCTTCAAACCCGGAATCGTGATCCACCGCAACCGCGACCACCAGTGGGAAGGCGCGCTGAACAAGAAATCCGCCGAACGCAAGGTGACGCTGCACCTCGCATTGAGCGAGCATGCGGACGGCCTGCGCCTTGCCACATGCGACGAAGACGGTATCGCCACCGTGACCGATGCGGCCATCGCCTTCCAGCCGGCCCAACAGCCCGAGCAGGCGGAGACGTCCCTGCGCTCCAGCCTCGGCAAGCTCGGGAACACGATGTTCGAGGCCGGCAAGGTGGAACTGAACCTGTCGCGGCCGCGGTTCGTGCCCGCTGCGGCGATCAACGCGCTGCGCCGGGATGGCATTGCTGCGCACGAAACAGCTCGCCTCGCCTCATGGCAGCGCCCGCCGCGCAAGGCATCGGCAGAGCCTCGTCCCACCTATCCTGAAACGCAGTTGAGCTACCTCGCCAATGTGTACAACGAGAAGGCGCGCGCCTTCTACCGCAAGCATGGCGTGCAGCTGATCGATGCGGCCTACGAAGCGCACGAGGAACCCGGCGAGGTGTCGCTGATGATCACCAAGCACTGCCTGCGCTTCTCGTTCAACCTTTGCCCCAAGCAGGCAAAGGGCGTGCAAGGCGTACAGGGCCAGGTGCGCGCCGAACCGATGACGCTGGTCAGCGGCAGCGAACGCTACACGCTGCGCTTTGACTGCAAGCCCTGCGAGATGCATGTGATCGGGGCAATGAAGCCCGGCATCCTGAACTCGCCGCCTCCTTCCGCCGTGCCGTACAGTCCACTGGTCTTCCATCGCAAGCGCCCTGCCTAGATTCCGACTTTCCGCTGCTCCATGCGGATGAAGGCGGTGATGTGCGCGACATCGTCCGGCGTCAGCCCCGGCACGGGCGCCATGTCGCCAAACTTCCAGTGATGCGCGCGCACGCCATTCCTGACCGCGAGCTGGAAGGCGGCGTCGCTGTGATGCGACGGCTCATAGACCTTGTGCAGCATGGGCGGCCCCTTGTCGCTGCCTTTCAGGTCAGCCCCATGGCACGCCGAGCACCGGGCAGCGAACATGTTTTTTCCCTTTGCGGGATTGGGCATCAAGCCGTCGCTCGGTTTCGGTATTTGCAGGGACTGCGCGCCCGCGGTACTTGCTGCCAGTAAAAGCAACATCCCGATCAGTTTCCTTTTCATTATTTTTCCATTCCCTTGTCCAGCCGCCACTGCTTGATCAGCGCGTACAGCGCCGGAATCACTGCCAGCGTCAGTATCGTCGACGAAATCATGCCGCCGACCATCGGCGCCGCAATGCGGCTCATCACTTCGGAGCCCGTTCCCGTGCTCCACAAAATCGGCAGCAGGCCGGCCATGATGGCGACCACCGTCATCATCTTCGGACGCACGCGTTCGACCGCGCCTTCCATCACCGCTTCATAGAGGTCGCCCGCGGTCGGCACCCTGCCTTCCTCGCGGCGCTGCTTCTTCAACGCTTCCCATGCGTGGTCGAGGTAGATCAGCATCACCACGCCGGTCTCGGCCGCCACGCCGGCCAGCGCGATGAAGCCGACCGCCACGGCCACCGACATGTTGTAGCCCAGCCACCACATCAGCCAGACGCCGCCCACCAGCGCGAACGGCACCGAGAGCATGACGATCAATGTCTCGGTCAGCCGCTTGAAGTTGAGATAGAGCAGCAGGAAGATGATCAGCAGGGTCACCGGCACGACGATCTTCATCTTGGCGATCGCGCGTTCCATCGCCTCGAACTGCCCGCTCCACGTGGCGTAATAGCCCGGCGGGAACTTCACCTGCTCGCTGACGGCCTTGCGGGCATCCGCCACATAGCCGCCGATATCCCTGCCGCGGATATCGACGTAGATGTACGCGGAAAGAAGCGCATTCTCGGTGCGGATGCCCGGCGTGCCCTTGGCAATGGAAATGCGGGCAAGCTGGCCGAGCGGGATCATCGCGCCGTCCATGACAGGCACCAGCACTTCGCGCGCGATCTGCTGCGGATCGGTGCGCATTTCGCGCGGGTAGCGGACGGTCACGGCGAAACGTTCGCGCCCTTCCACGGTCGTGGTCGCCATTTCCGCGCCGAGGGCGGTGGCGATGACGTCCTGCACTTCGCCGACGGTCAGGCCGTAGCGCGCCAGCTGCGCGCGATCCGGTTCGATGTTCAGGTAGAAGCCGCCGGTGATGCGCTCGGCGAAGGCCGAGGTCGTGCCGGGGACGTTCTTGACCACGGATTCGATCTGCCGCGCGAGCTTTTCCATCTCTTCAAGATTCGTACCGAACACCTTGATGCCGATCGGCGTCCGGATGCCGGTGGACAGCATGTCGATACGCGCCTTGATCGGCATCGTCCATGCATTCGACACGCCCGGGAACTGCAATGCTGCATCCATCTCGCCGATCAGCTTGTCCGTGGTCATCCCCGTCCGCCATTGCGATTCCGGCTTGAGGTTGATGACCGTCTCGAACATTTCGGTCGGTGCCGGATCGGTCGCGGTACCGGCGCGGCCCACCTTGCCGTACACCGACTCGACTTCCGGGAAGGATTTGATGATCTTGTTCTGCGTCTGCACCAGTTCGGCGGCCTTGGTCATGGTCATGCCAGGGAGGCTGGACGGCATGTAGAGCAGCGTGCCTTCATTGAGCGTCGGCATGAATTCGCTGCCGAGGCGCATGGCGGGGTACACCGTGACGGCCAGCACGATCACGGATGCGAGGACGGTCAGCTTCCTCCAGTGCATCACGCCGCGGATGATCGGGCGATAGATCCAGATGAGGAAACGGTTCACCGGGTTCTTCGCCTCCGGCATGATGCGGCCGCGGATGAAGAGCATCATCAGCACCGGCACCAGCGTGATCGACAGCAGCGCTGCGCCGGCCATGGCGAAGGTCTTGGTCCAGGCCAGCGGGGCGAACAGGCGGCCTTCCTGCGCTTCCAGCGTGAACACCGGCAGGAAGGAGACCGTGATGATCAGCAGCGAGAAGAACAGCGACGGCCCGACCTCCTTGCAGGCGGCGAGCATCGCTTCCACCCGCGACTCCCCGTCCTTCAGGCGTTCGAGGTGCTTGTGCGCGTTCTCGATCATCACGATGGCTGCGTCGACCATGGCGCCGATGGCGATCGCGATGCCGCCCAGGCTCATCAGGTTGGAGTTCATTCCGAGCACGCGCATGGCGATGAACGCCATCAGCACGCCGACCGGCAGCATCAGGATGGCGACCAGCGCGCTGCGCACATGCAGCAGGAAGACGATGCACACCAGGGCGACGATGATGCTCTCTTCGAGCAGCGTGACCTTCAGCGTATCGATCGCGCGGTGGATCAGGTCCGAACGGTCATAGACCGCCTGGATGCTGACGCCTTCCGGCAACCCGGCGCTGATCTCGCCGATCTTGTTCTTGATGTTGCCGATCACCTCCAGCGCATTCTGGCCATAGCGCGACATCGCGATGCCGGACACCACTTCGCCTTCGCCATTCAGCTCGGCCATGCCGCGGCGCTCGTCCGGCGCGAGTTCGACGCGCGCGATGTCGCGCACGAGGACGGGCGTGCCGCCTTCGGACTTCAGCACCAGGCTTTCCAGGTCGGCCTTGCCGCGCAGGTAGCCCTTGCCGCGCACCATGTATTCGGTTTCTGCCATTTCCACCACGCGTCCCCCGACGTCGCGGTTGGACTCACGGATCACCTGCGCCACCTTCATCAGCGGGATGCCGTAGCCGCGCAGCTTCACTGGGTCGACCGTTACCTGGTAGGTCTGCACGAAGCCGCCGACCGAGGCGACCTCCGCCACGCCGGGCGCCTTGGCGAGCTGGTAACGGAGATACCAGTCCTGCAGCGTGCGCAATTCGGCAAGGGTCTTGTCCTTGGCCAGCACGACATACTGGTAGACCCAGCCCACACCGGTGGCGTCAGGCCCGATCTGCGGCGTCACGCCGCGCGGCATACGGCTGGAAGCGAAGTTCAGGTATTCCAGCACCCGCGAGCGCGCCCAGTAGATGTCCGTACCATCCTCGAAGATGACGTAGACGAAGGACGCGCCGAAGAAGGAAAAACCGCGCACCACCTTCGACTTCGGCACCGACAGCATGGCGGTGGTGAGCGGATAGGTCACCTGGTCTTCGACCACCTGCGGCGCCTGCCCCGGATACTCGGTGTAGACAATGACCTGCACGTCGGACAGGTCCGGCAGCGCGTCGATCGGCGTCCTGAAGACGGCAACGATGCCGGCAATGGTGATGAACAGCGTGGCCAGCAGGACGAGGAAGACATTCCTGCCAGACCAGTCGATGATCTTGTTCAGCATGATGTCGTCCTGTTATCGATGGCCTGCATGCGGGTCGGCAGCCGGTGCGGACGGCTTCCGGATGGTTGCCGGCATGGGCTGGAATCCGGTGATCACCCATTCGCCCGGCTGGCGCTCGACGAACTCGAAACTGACCGGGTCTCCCGGCTTCATGTTCTTGAGCAGCGCGCTGTTGGCAACCTTGAACTCCATCGTCATCGCGGGCCACTTGAGGCTCGCCACCGGGCCGTGGCTGACGCTGACCATGCCGGAGCCGGCGTCGATTTCATCGATGGTGCCTTCGGCCTTGTGTCCGGCGCCGCCGGTTTTCGGCGCTTCCTTCGCCTGCGGGGCGGTGAAGCTGCCCGCGGCGGCCTTGAGGTTGCTCTCCGCATCGATCAGGAAGTTGGCGGCGACCACCACGTCTTCGCCCTCCTTCACGCCGTCGAGGATTTCGACATAGTCATTGCCGCTCGCCCCAAGCTTCACGTCACGCGGTTCGAAGCGGCCCTCGCCGCGCTGGACGAACACCATGCGGCGCGTGCCGCTGTCGATCACGGCGGAAAGCGGTACGGTCACCGCACCGGTGCGCGATCCTACGCCGAGCCGGACGTCCGCGAACATGCCGGGCTTGAGCAGGCGGCCCGGATTGGGAATCTCCAGGCGGACCTGCACCGTGCGCGTGGCGGATTGCAGCGTCGGATAGACATAGGTGACCGTGCCTTCGAATTCCTTGCCGGGGTAAGCGTTGATCGTGGCAGTGGCTTTTGCTCCCGTCCTGAGCAGGCCGATATCCTGTTCGAAGACATCGGCCAGTACCCATACCGTGGAGAGATCGGTCACCTGGTACAGCATCTCGCCCGGCATGAAGCGCATGCCCTGCACCGCCTTCTTTTCCGTCACGATGCCGCTCACCGGGGAACGGAACGTCATCGTGCGCTTTGCTTCTCCGCTGCGCGCCAGCGCGCGGATCTGTTCTTCCGAGATGTCCCAGTTCTTCAGGCGCATCAGGCTGGAGTCCGCGAGCTGCTTCATGCTGCCCTGGACATCGCTGTCGGCGCCCTTCAGCGACTGCATGCCCTGTGCGGCGATCGCGTATTCGCGCTGGGCCGAGACGAGTTCAGGGCTGTAGACCTCGAACAGCGGCTGGCCCTTGCCGATTTCCTGGCCGGTAGCGTTGACATGCAGGCGCTCGACATACCCTTCAAACTTGGGTGCGATGGTATAAGTGCGCCGCTCGTCCGGCTCGACCCGTCCGACCGCGCGTACGGCCCTGTCGATGGACTTGAGGGCCGCCTTTTCGATGCGCACGCCAAGCTTCTGCACCTTTTCCGTATTGATACGGACTTCGCTGCCGCCTGCGGTATCGGCTTCTTCCTCGCCTTCGCGCACCGGGATGTAGTCCATGCCCATCGGGTCTTTCTTCGGCACCGGCGAGGTGTCCGGCAGGCCCATGGGATTGCGGTAATACAGGATGCGGCCTTGCTTCTTGCCGCCTTCGGGGGCGGTGCTGGCGGCCGGCGCCGTTTCGACGGCGTCGCGATTGCCGATCCAGTAACCGCCGCCAGCCGCGACGGCGGCAATGAGGACGGCGCCGATGGCCAGGGATGCGCCTTGTTTCATAGTTCTTCTCCGAGGATGCGTTCGATGTCAGCCAGGCGCGCTTGCGCCTCGGCCTGTGCCTTGATCTGGTTCTGCCGCGCGGAGCGGATCTGCCGCTGCGCGTCCAGCAAGGTGGCAAAGTCGACCTTGCCGTTTTCATAGCTCGCGAGCGCCGACTTGTAGGTGAGTTCGGCCTGCGGCAGCAGGTTGTTGGCAATGAGGATTTCGGTGCGCCGCGCGGCGTCGAGGCCGGAAAGGTTTTCCGCGAGATCGGCCAGTACTTCGTTGGACGCGGCCTCCTTGCGCGAACGGGCAGCAGACAGCATGGCCTCCGATTCGCGCTCCATGGCACGGCGCGAGGATTGCTGGATCGGAATGTTCATTTCGAACATCACTTCCCATTCCTTCACCGACTTGCCGGTCTGCACCGGCGCGAATCCCACGGCGAAATCGGGGTAGCGGTTCTTGTACGCAAGGTCACGGCTGCGCTCGGCTGCCTTCAGCTTTGCGTCCTCGGCGGCGATCTGGGGATTGCGCGCGCGTACACGGTCTTCCAGAGCGGAAAACTCCAGCTTCACCGGCGCGGGCAGCGGCCGCAGGCGTTCGGGCTCGGCCAGCGGAGCGACGGCCGGCCGTGCCAAAAGCATGTTCAGGCGCGATTGGGTCATGCGCCTGTCGTTCTCCAGCATGAGCAGTTCGTTGCGCATCGCGGTCTGCTCGACTTGCGCGCGGATGGCGTCCGACTGCGCGGCGAGCCCGCCGGCGTAGCGCGCCTGCGTCACCCTTTCCAGGCGCGACATGAGGTCCAGGATCTCGCGCGTCAGGCGTTCGCTCTGGACCACGTAGTAATACTTCGCATAGGCGGCCTTGATGCGGGAGGCAAGCTCGCTCCAGGCGCCGCCGGCCTTTTCGCGCGCGGCATCGGCCTCGAAACCCGCGATCTCGCGCTGCAGGTCGCGCTTGCCGAACCATGGCAATTCCTGCATGACCTGATAGCGCGCCTTGCCGGCCCTGCCGGGAAGCAGCGAGGCATTCTGCTCGCCCATTTTGGTAATGTCTTCGAGTTCGACACGAATCTTCGGATCGGGCAATGCGCCCGCCGACGCGGAACGTTCGATCGCCGCGTCGGCTTCGTGGCGCATGGCTGCGTATTCGGGATTGCGTTCCCGCGCATAGGCAAGCAGGCTTTCCACGGAGTTGCCGGGCAATGGTTCCGAGGCAAAGGCGGCAAGCGGAGCCGCGAACGCCAGCACGACCATGCAGGCGCGTGCAGACGGCACAACAGTTTTCTGGATTGACATGGATACTCCGGACGACAAAAGGCACGCGCTGCCCGCACATGCGAGGCAGCACCGGTTCAGTCAGCCGGGAGGATCAGATTCGGAAGCAGCAGTTCCGGATGGAAATCGGTGGAGCGGAGGCGCGCATCAGCCAGGGAGCTTGCGCGTAGGTGGAGTCGGGGAGAAAAACAAGGGAAGCGTCGACGACCTGCCGCACGATATCGATCACGACAGCAGGCTGGACGTCGGGCACCTGGGGTTTGTAGAGCGACTGTCCGCCTTCCTGGGAGTAGGCAAAACAGAGCGCGGGCTGCTCGAGATCGACGCCGCCTTCGCAGCCGCTCATCTCGCGGTGCGAATCGGCACTTGCCCAGCCGTCGTGGCTGGCGATTTCCGGCGTCGACTTGATCGTCGGGCAGGCGTAGGCTGCCACGGCGAGCTGCATGAACAGCACGCTGAACAGCGCAACAAGCGCAGTGACGAATCGCGAGTGACGGGTAAATCGCATGGTCTGGTTGACGTTGCTTCCCAAATGAAGCCGGCATTGCAGCACTGTCAGTGTATGCAATCGTACTCTCCCGGGTCATTGACCTGAATCAACACCTTCAGGATTCAATGCCGGGGACGTCGCGCATGATACTGCAAATGTCGGCTTCGTGTAGAGGATGCCATGGTCACGGAGCAATTCAACGAGCACGGGAAAGGATGACCAGCCACTTCTTCCACAACAGCAGTTCGAGATGGCCGGCTTCCACGCCGGTGCTGCAGTCGATCAGCGGATTGACGCGGTAGTAACGCTTGCGGAAATCGCGGCACACGAAAATTTCGCGGCTGCCGAAACGAAGCAGGAACGAGGTCGGGGCATATTCGAGGCCGAAGCGTGCGCCGAAGGAGTTGTTCAGGTGTGCCATGTCAGTCCTCCAATAAATCGTCGTTGATCGAGTCCTTACTTTAGCACAACTACTGTATAAAACAACAGGCATGTGAAAAAAACCAGTATATTATCAAAAATGCAATTTTATTCAACTATTCCCTCCTCCTTTTTTTCGTCCTTTCGGACGATTTCAATCGCCGAACTTCGCGCCTAGCATGCACGAACAACAAAGGTAACCAAACGTTCACAGAAACGTATCACCACAAATCAAGAGGAGACAACATGTCCTTTGCTTGGCGACAACTGCAATCCGCAATGCGCGTCCTGGCTGGAACGGGCGACCGCCGCGACCGCCTCAATGCTGCACTGAGCAAGCTCATCAAGCTCAAGCAGCGCGACCTTCCCTCCGAAGTGGCCGATGATTTCAATGCCCTCGTCGGCGGGATATCACGCTTCCCCATAAGGAGTATCAACCAGGAGATCAAGACTGCCGTCGAATTACTCACAGACAAGGAAGTGATCGAAGCAATCGATAGGGTCATGCGCATGTATGACGCGGTCTCGACATACCAGCCACGTCCGGTGAAGCATCCCGGCGGCCCGCGGCGCAGCGAGGCGCACTTGTTGCCCTGGCCTGTTCCCGCACTGCACATCCTGGAAACAAGGCACGGCGCCTTCTTCCACGAGACAGCCTGAGCGCTTCCGGCGAGAGCGGAAAACGTTCCCGCCTCCTTCCTCTTACGTCCTGCCTTCCTGGCTTTCCCGGTACGCGCCGGGATTCATCCCTGTCCATTCCTTGAATGCGTGGCAAAACGAGCTTTGCTCCTGGTATCCCAGCAGGAAGGCGATCTCGGCCAGGCTCAGCCTGTCGCGCTTCAGATAGCCGATTGCGAGTTCATGGCGGGTACGGTCCAGCACCTGCTGGAACGTCACGCCCGCGTCTGCGAGCTTCCGCTGCAGCGTGCGCTGGGTGATATTCATTTCCTCTGCAATCGTGGCCAGCCGCACCCGGTCCTGGGCGAGGTTGCGAACGATGGTGCCGCGTACCTGCGCGACGATGCCGGCATCCGCCTGCGCGCGCAGCTTTTCCCGCAATAACTGCTCCGCGTGCTGCTGCAGCACGGGATAGAGCCCGACGTCGGCATTGCGTACGGGCCATGCGAGGAGCGCTGCGTCGAAATGCGCGCAATGAGCATCCGCGCCGAAGCGCACCTTGTCGCCGAAGATGCGGCGGTGCTCTTCGCAATCCTCCGGGGCCGCATGCATGAAGGAGATCTGCGCATGCGGCAGCGTTGTTCCCGCCAGCCAGCTGCCCATGACCTGGATACCGGCGAAGACGCTTTCCGCGAGGTGCCGGCTTGCTCCGAGCAGTGCGCTGTCCCAGCGGTATTCCGCCATGCCACCCTCCACCCGCAATGCCGATCGCCCGAGGTCGTGCGCCAGCCCCTCGAAACGCAGGGTCTGCTGCAGGGCCTGCCCGAAATCGCGGCAGCTCAGCAGGATGAGGCCGTACACGTTGTAGGCGCCCAGCTTCACGCATTCGCCGACATGCAGGCCGAAATGCGGGTCCTGCGCGAGTGCGGCGCCCGCATCGAGCAGGCGGACGTACGCGTCGGCCCTCAGCGTTTCCGGAAGCGGTGTCAGTGCGCCCGCAGGAAGTCCGGCCGCATGCGCAAGGTCATCTGCATGCACGCCGCGTGCAGCTGCCGCCTCCAGCAAGGGCTGCAGGTAAGGCCCCGCGACGACGCCCGAGGCTTGATCAATTCCGGTGCGTAGTGCTGTTGTCATGTTAGGACAAACGGCTTGTCATGAATGCGCAATACAAGGGGGACTCCCGTCAATAAGCTGCTGCCAAAGTATAAACAAAAGGAGCAGGAAGATGAGACGATGGAATGGCTGGGGCGACGATACGATTGATTTCCCCCTGGCGGAAGATGCGCTGCAATTCCTCCGCGAACGGATCGGGCCGGGGACGGTTCCGCTGGACGCCGGCTTCGAGGAGGTTTGCCGCGGCGTGTCGCAGAGCCGGCTCAGGCCGCATCGTCTCATTGACGTTTCGCCGCAAGTCCGCGTGCGCAACGGACTTGGCCAGAGCATGCAGGACTGGCTGCGCCTGCGCTACGGCGTGCCCGGTCAGTTGCCCGACGGCGTCGCCTTTCCAGAGAGCAGCGAACAGGTGCGGGAATTGCTGGATTACGCGGCGCGCCATGATGTTGCGGTGATTCCCTACGGCGGCGGCACCAGCGTCGTCGGCCACCTGAGCGCGCCGCCCGGCGACCGTCCCGTCCTCACCGTCAACCTGTCGCGCCTGTCGCAGCTGCTTGACCTCGACGCGGACGCGCAGCTGGCGACTTTCGGCGCAGGTGTTGCGGGTCCCGACCTGGAAGCGCAATTGCGTGCGTACGGCTACACCTTGGGGCATTTCCCGCAATCCTTCGAATATTCCACGCTCGGCGGCTGGGTGGTCACGCGTTCATCGGGCCAGCAATCGCTGCGCTATGGCCGCATCGAGCAGCTCTTCGCTGGCGGCAGGCTGGAAACGCCGCGCGGCACCATGCGGATTCCCGCCTTTCCGGCATCCGCCGCGGGCACAGACCTGAGAGAGATGGTCCTCGGCTCCGAGGGGCGGCTGGGTATCCTGACCGAAGCGACGGTGCGCATCTCGCGCCTGCCGCAAGCCGAATCCTTCCACGCGGTTATCTTTCCCGGCTGGGTGGAAGCCGAAAGCGCGCTGCGCAACATCGCACAGTCACGCCTTCCGCTGTCCATGCTGCGCCTGTCGAATCCGGTGGAGACACTGACAACCCTGCGGCTGGCCGGACACAAGACATTGATTGGCGTGCTGGAGCGTTACCTGCGCTGGCGCGGATGCGGAGACGACAAATGCCTGCTGTTGCTGGGCGCGAGCGGCGAGCCTGCAGCAACAAGACTGGCGATTGCCGCTGCCCTGAGAATTGCCCGCGTCCATCACGGCATCCATGCGGGAGAGGCCATCGGCCGCAAATGGAAGGCAAACCGGTTCCGCAATGTCTACCTGCGCAATTCCCTCTGGAGCCGCGGTTATGCCGTCGACACCGTGGAAACGGCAGTCGAATGGCCGAAGGTCCGGGGCACCATGTGCGAGGTGGAACAGGCCGCGAGCCGGACACTGGAAGCAGACGGAGAGCGCGTCCATGCCTACACCCACCTGTCGCATGTCTACCCGCAGGGCGCGAGCGTCTATTCCACCTTCGTCTACCGGCTGGCGGGTGATTTCCACAAGGACCTCGCGCGCTGGCAGCGGCTGAAGGCGGCGGCCAGCGAAGCCATCGTTGCCTCGGGCGGCACCATCAGCCACCAGCACGGCGTCGGCACCGACCATGCGCCCTATCTCCATGCGGAAAAAGGCGAACTCGGCATGGGCGCGATGCGCCAGCTGTTCCATCATTTCGATCCCCAGGGATTGATGAATCCCGGCAAACTGGTTGGCGCAGGCAACGAGGAGGAAGGCTGCCATGTGGCTCGAAAACTCGCGTGACCGGCTGCCTGCCGAACTCGGGTCACAGGAATGGGATGTCCTCGTCATCGGCGGCGGCATCACGGGCGCGGGCATCCTGCTGGAAGCCGCCCGTCAGGGACTGAAAGCCCTGCTGGTCGAGCAGCGCGATTTCGCCTGGGGCACCTCCAGCCGCTCGTCGAAGCTGGTGCACGGCGGGCTACGTTATATCAAGGAAGGGAAACTGCTCCTGACGCGCGACTCGGTGCGCGAACGGCAGAACCTGCTCAAGGAGGCGCCCGGGCTGGTCGAAACGCAGGGCTTCGCATTCGCGGACTACCAGGGCCGCAAGCCCGGGCGCCGCCTGTTCTCCGCCGGCCTCGCCCTGTACGACCTGATGGCCGGGCAGCGTACGCGGCGGTACCACGCGCCGGACGATTTCCTCATGCTCGCCCCGCACATCCGTCGCGAACGCCTGAACGGCGGCATGTGCTACGCCGACGCCAAGACCGACGATGCCCGTCTCGTCCTCCGCGTGCTGCAGGAAGCGGTCGATGCAGGCGGGACAGCGGTCAACTACCTTGCAGTGAAACGCCTTCACCGCGTTGGCGGGCGGGTGGCCGGCATTGAACTGCTCGATGGGCATACGGACACGTCCTTCTTCGTAAAGGCGCGCGCCGTCGTCAATGCGACCGGTGCGTGGGCCGACACGCTGCGCAATGTCTCCGGCAGCCGCCAGAAACTGCGTCCCTTGCGCGGCAGCCACCTCATCCTTCCTGCATGGCGCTTGCCCGTCGCGCAGGCGATCAGCCTCATGCACCCGCTCGACGGCAGGCCGGTGTTCGTTTTTCCCTGGGAAGGCGCGACGCTGGTGGGGACCACCGATGTGGACCACACGCCCGCCCTGCAGCACGAGGCGTCCATCACGCCGGATGAGTTCTCCTACCTGATGATGGCCATCGAGTTCCAGTTTCCGGAACTCGCCATCCGCCCGGACGACGTGATCGCCACCTATGCCGGTGTACGTCCGGTCATCGATACCGGCAAGGCCGATCCTTCGCGGGAAGGACGGGACCATGCGGTATGGCTGGAAGACGGCCTGCTCACCGTCACCGGGGGCAAGCTCACCACGTTCCGGCTGATTGCCCGCGACGCGATGAGGCACGCAAAAGAACTCCTGCCGGATTGGCAGCCCGACCTGCGCCTCAAGCCGGTCTTCTCGGTGTCCCCGCCGTTGCCCCGCCATCCTGCCCTGACGAATCTGCAGAGGCGGCGGCTCGAAGGACGCTACGGACGCCACGCGCTGCAAGTGGTCGAACATGCCCTTCCCGGGGAGCTGGCGCCGATTCCCGGCACCGAAACGCTCTGGGCGGAACTGCGATGGGCGGCCCGCTCGGAGGCGGTGCTGCGCCTCGAGGACCTGCTGCTGCGCCGCACCCGTATCGGACTGCTCCTGCGCGACGGCGGCGCACCGCACCTGAACCGCATTCGCCAGATCTGCCAGCCTGAACTCGGATGGAGCGATCAACGCTGGCAAGCCGAACACGACGCCTATCTGGCACTATGGCAACGGCACTACGGATTGCCGCCGCAGCATCTCCTGCCTGACTGGCGCAAGCCAAGACCGGTGTTGCGGCCCGCGCGTGCCTGACAAGAGGAGCAGACATGTCATCCGAATATCTCCTTGCCATCGACAACGGGACCCAGAGCGTGCGCGCGATCCTGTTCGACCTGCAGGGACACATCGTCGCCAAGTCCCAGGTGCATCTCGACGCTTATTTCTCCGATCAGCCGGGCTGGGCCGAACATGGCGTCGAGGAATACTGGCAAGCCTTGTGCACCGCCTGCCGGCGCTTGTGGGCGCAATCGAACGTCCCGCCGTCCGCGATCCGGGGCGTCGCCGTCACGACACAGCGCGGCACCGTGGTCAACCTCGACCGCCAGGGCAAGCCGCTGCGCCCCGCCATCGTGTGGCTGGACCAGCGTCGCACGAGCGACGTACCGAAGATCAATCCACTCTGGCGGGCGGCGTTCAAACTCGCCCGCGTGGAGAATACGGTCGACTTCTTCCTCGGCGAGGCGGAGGCAAACTGGATCAAGGCACACCAACCCGACATCTGGGAGCGTACGGACAAATTCCTCCTGCTGTCGGGCTACATCAACTATCGTCTTGGCGGCGAATTCGTCGATTCCATCGGCTCGCAGGTCGCCTATATCCCCTTCGATTACAAGGGGCTGCGATGGGCACCGTCCTGGGACTGGAAATGGCAGGCGCTTGCCATCGAGCGACGGATGCTGCCGGAACTGGTTCCGCCCGGAACGGTGATGGGCAAGGTGACAGCCAAAGCCGCGCAGGAAACCGGCATTCCGGCAGGCACGCCGCTGATTGCCGCCGCTGCCGACAAGGCCTGCGAAGTCATCGGCGCGGGCTGCCTGGAGCCGCACATCGGCTGCCTGAGCTACGGCACGACGGCCACCATCAACACGACAAGCCGCAAGTACGTCGAGGTCACTCCCTTCATTCCGCCCTATCCTGCCGCCGTTCCGGGCGCTTACAGCACTGAAGTGCAGATCTTCCGCGGCTACTGGATGGTGAACTGGTTCAAGGAACAGTTCGGCCTGCATGAAAAGATGCGTGCGGCCGAGGAAGGCGTGGCGCCGGAGGAATTGTTCGACGACCTGGTGAATGCCGTGCCGCCGGGGGCGATGGGCCTGATGCTCCAGCCCTACTGGACGCCGGGGATCAAGCAGCCGGGGCCGGAAGCCAAGGGCGCGGTCATCGGTTTCGGAGATGTGCACAACCGGGCGCACCTGTACCGTGCAATCCTGGAAGGGCTCGCCTACGCGCTGCGCGAGGGCAAGGAGAAGATAGAAAAGCGTAGCGGCGTGCCGATCACGTCACTGCGCGTGTCCGGCGGCGGCTCGCAGAGCGATGCGGCGATGCAATTGACCGCCGATATTTTCGGCCTGCCGACGGCACGGCCCCATGTGTACGAGACCTCCGGACTGGGTGCCGCAATCAATGCCGCCGTCGGTCTCGGATTGCACAAGGATTTCGACGCGGCCATCGGCGCCATGACACGGATCGGCAAGGTCTTCGAGCCGAAGCCGAGCCATCGCGAGACCTACGACGCGCTGTACTCCCGTGTCTACAAGAAGATGTACGCGCGGCTGGGGCCGCTTTACCAGCAGATCCAGGAAATCACCGGGTATCCGAAAATTTCCTAGTTCCCCCTATAAGTCATGTCGTTCGGCTGCTGGACTTCGCGCTGCACGGGCGGCGCTGCGGACCGGCCGCCGAACAGGCGATCCCAGAAGCTGCGCAACGGGTCGACTCCAACGGATTGCACGGCATTGTCACGGGTGTATTCCTCGTACATCCAGTCGCCGTCCACCTGCACCAGTCCCGCAGGAACTCCGCGTTGCACCGGCCCCTTTCCTTTTAGCGCCGTGCGCATGTAGTCGACCCAGATCGGCAGGGCGACCGTGCCGCCGTACTCACGTCCGCCCAGCGAACGCGGCTTGTCGTAACCCATCCAGGCCACCGCGACGATGTCGGCGCCATAACCCGCAAACCAGCCGTCCATGGAATCGTTGGTGGTGCCCGTCTTGCCTGCGAGGTCACGCCGGCCGAGGCGCTGGCTTGCAGCGTAACCGGTGCCGGAATTCACGACGTCGCGCAACATGCTGTCCACGAGCCAGGCGTTTCGCGCATCGAGCACGCGCGCATTTTCATCCCCGGCGATCTCCGCCTTGTTTTCGAGCAGTACGTTTCCGCGGGCATCGACCACCTTCTGGATCAGGTACGGCGCCACCTGGAAGCCGCCGTTGGCGAACACCGCGTAGGCGCCCGCCATCTGCAGCGGCGTCACCGCCCCGGTGCCCAGCGTCAGGGTCAGGTTGGACGGATGCCTGTCCTGGGTAAAGCCGAAGCGCGACAGGTGCTGCAGCGCGAATGGCGGCGAGATCGTCTGCAGGATGCGGATCGACACCAGGTTTTTCGAACGCTTCAGGCCGGTGCGCATGGTGACCGGCCCATCGTAATTGCCGTCATCGTTCTGCGGATTCCATGCAGGGCCGCCGCCTTCGGTGAAGTTCACGTCCAGCGGCGCGTCGTTGACCATGGTGGCGGGCGAAAATCCCTTTTCCAGCGCCGCCGAGTAGATGAACGGCTTGATGCTGGAACCGGGCTGCCTCCAGGCCTGGGTCACATGGTCGAACTGGTTGAGGTTGAAGTCGAACCCGCCCACCATCGCGCGGAACGATCCGTCGTTCGCATTGATCGAGACGAAGGCTGCAGATACTTCGGGCAGTTGCGTGATCCACCAGCGTTTCTTGGCGTCGCGGCTGACGCGGATCACCGTGCCCGGCCGAATCCGGTTCTTGCCTTTTCCGGTGAGTGCCGAGGCGGCGAATTTCAGGCCCTCGCCCGTGATCTCCGCCACTTCGCCCGACATCAGCTCGGCACGGACTGACTTGGCCGATGCGGAGAGCACGACCGCGGCGCGCATGTCGTCGCTGTCCGGATGCTTCGCCAGGATCTCGTCGATCGCCTGCGCACGATCCTCCTCGTCCGCCGGCAGGTCGATGTAATCTTCCGGCCCACGGTAGCCGTGCCGGCGGTCGTAGTCGAGCACGCCTTTGCGCACCGCCTCGTAGGCAGCATCCTGGTCGGCGCTGCTGAGTGTCGTGTACACGCTGTAGCCGTGCGTATAGACATCATCCTTGTACTTCTCGACCATATACTGGCGCACGATCTCGGCCGCATGCTCGGCGTGCGTCTGCATCAGGTAACCCTTGCTGCGCACCTGCAGCTTTTCCTTCGCCGCCTGTTCGTACTGCGCCGGCGTGATGTATCCGAGCTCGCGCATGCGCTTGAGGATGTATTGCTGGCGCTGTTTCGCGCGGGTCGGGTTGACCACCGGATTGGCGGTCGAGGGCGCCTTCGGCAGGCCGGCAAGCATTGCGGATTCCGCAATCGTCAGTTCGCTGACTTCCTTGCCGAAATAGATGCGCGCCGCACTGCCGAATCCGTAGGCGCGCTCCCCGAGGTAGATCTGGTTCATGTACAGCTCGAGAATCTGGTCCTTGGTCAGCTTTTCCTCGATGCGGTAGGCAAGCACGATTTCCTGGATCTTGCGCGAATATTCCTTCTTCCGGCTCAGGTAGAAATTGCGCGCCACCTGCATGGTGATGGTCGAGGCGCCCTGCGAGCGGCTGGCGCCGAGGTTCATGACGAAGGCGCGCGCGATTCCCGTATAGTCCACGCCGCCATGTTCATAGAAATTGGCATCCTCGATTGCCAGCACGGCATCCTTCATGACCTTGGGCATGTCGGCGATACGCACGAAATCGCGGCGCTCCTCGCCGAATTCGCCGATCAGCACCTGGTCGGCGGTGTAGACGCGAAGCGGAATCTTCGGACGGTAATCGGTCAGCGCGTCGAGCGACGGCAGGTTGGGAATGACGATGAGGGCGACGTAGCCGGCCAGCAGCGCACACCCGGCAGCGCCAGCGCCGGCAAGCAGCAACAGGAATTGAAGGAGGCGGCCCTTGAACGGCTGCTTCCCCGAGCGTGACGACTTCGAATTGGCGGATGATTTTCGCGCCACTCCGTACCCCCTTCGGCGAATATGCAATCCGCAACTTTATCAGGCATCAGGGATGCAAGGCCGTAAGAAGATGTAACACATGCCGGCGGAGCGGGGCTCGGGATAATGGCCGGCACGACCGCCGGCCGCTGGTTAGTGCAGTTGCTGCTTGAGGGAGGAAATCGCCTTGCGCGCCTGGCGTACGGCGTTCTGGACCTGCACGTCCACGTAGTCGCCTTGCGAGCAGGATTGCATGGCGCGGTCGCCGATCTTTTCCAGCTTGCTCACGCATTGCCGGATCTGCTCATCGCCCTGGCCTTGTTCGGCCACCTGGATGGCGTGGTCCGCCTCCTGCTCCAGTTCGCTCAGGCAAGTACGCAGCCGGTCCGGCACATCGGTGCTCATCTCGCACATCTGGGCGGCCGCATCGATGCACTGTTCCACCTGGGAAAAGCGATCTCTGAGCTGGTTCATCTGCATGGGGGCTCCTTTCCATTTTGTTACGTGGATGCAGTTTGGTAACCGGAGGCGTCATTAGTTCCGCAATCTTCCTTCTTGCCTGGCTTGAAATGCCGGCCGGAGCGCGTAATTTGTACAAGAGGGGCTGTAAAGACGCCCATGCGGATGTCCTGTCCGGCCCAGCCCCCTCCCGGTTCGCATGGCAGGCATCTTGCACGAAGTGTCATCTGCAGCATGGAGTGTGAACGACATGTTTTCGAACCGCCATCCGTTCAACGACCGCCGCGATGCCGGCAGGAAGCTCGCCGCGGCCCTGCAATACCTGAAAGAATCGGACCCTGTCATCCTGGCCCTGCCGCGCGGGGGCGTGCCTGTCGCATTTGAAGTCGCGCAATCGCTGCATGCCCGCCTCGATGTCTTCCTCGTGCGCAAGATCGGCGCACCGGGCTTTTCGGAGCTGGGCCTGGGTGCCATCGCCGAGGGCCGGGAGCATTACTGCGTGATCAACAAGGAACTGGCGCTGCGTGCCCACGCCTCCGACCAGTACATGGAGGAAGAAAAACAACGGCAACTGGCTGAAATGTCGCGGCGGCGGGAGCGGTATCGCGCCGGCCGCGAACTCGTCGACTTGCGGGACAGGATCGTTGTCGTGGTTGACGACGGCATCGCCACCGGCGGGACGATGAAAGTAGCACTCCAGGCGATCGCTGCGGCCAAGCCGGAACGCCTGCTCTTCGCGGTGCCGGTCGCGCCAGCCGAGTCCGTTGCCGTACTCTACGACCTTGCCGACGACGGCGTTTGCCTGCTTTCCCCTGACGATTTCCGCGCGGTCAGCCAGTACTACGACAACTTCGACCAGACCAGCGATGAGGAAGTGATCCAGCTCCTGCAGGCGGCCGCGTCGTTCCACTACCCAGACGACACGCGGGAGGAGATCTCCAGTCCTTCCGAACCGGGCCGGCAGACCGTGGACGACGCGTGCCTGCACCGACCATCCTCCGACCAGGCCGGAGGACGCTTCTGATCCGGGGCGCGCACCATGGGCGGACGGCAATGACCGCGCATGTCCATGGATGACGACAGCGCGCCATCAATCCCGCGGCAGGAGGCATTACTGCCAGGCGAGACCCGGCGCGTCGCCTTTGCCTTCGCGGCCTTTTTCCTGATCCTGTGCAGCTACTATATTCTGCGGCCGGTGCGCGATGAAATGGCGGTGCGCTTTGGGGCGGACAAGCTGCAATGGCTGTTCAGTGCGACATTCGTTTTCACGCTGCTGGCCGTGCCGCTGTTCGGCTCCGCCGTGCGGGCGCTGCGGCGCGACCGGGTGCTGCCCGTGGTGTACGGCTTCCTCGTGCTCAACCTCCTGTTTTTCCAGGCTGCATTCAGCATGGGAGGCGCGTCCGTTGCCGCGGCAGTGTTCTTCGTCTGGCTCAGCGTGTTCAACCTGTTTGTGGTTTCGCTGTTCTGGAGCCGGATGGGAGACTGTTTCTCCACAGCCGAATCGCACCGCCTGTACGGCTACATTGCCGCCGGCGGAACTTGCGGCGCGCTGGCGGGACCTGCGGCCACGGCGCTCCTGGCCAGGCATCTGGATACGGCGCACCTCCTGGGCTTGTCCGCCCTCCTGCTTTGCGCATCGATCGCCTGCGTGCTTGCCGTGCCAAGGACCGGCGCCGGCGGCGTGCAGCGGCCAACGGGAGGATCCATCCTCGCCGGCATATCGCTGGTCATCAGGCAGCCCGACCTGCGCGGCATCGCCCTGCTTGTCCTTTGCTATACGACCGTTTCCACCGTCCTCTACATCGAGATGGTGCGTCTGGTCGGTATCGAATTTGCGGATAGCGGAGAGCGCACCAGCTTCTTCGCCCGCATCGACCTTGCCGTGAACGCGAGCGCGCTGGTCCTGCAGCTGCTCGGCACGCGCAAACTGGTAGGGCGCTTCGGATTGCGCATCGCCCTTCCCTTCGTGCCCCTGCTGCTGGCTGCCGCCTCCGGCGTGTTGGGGACCTGGCGTGGCTTGGCCGGCGTGGCTGCGGCGCAGGTCATCCATCGGGCGGGGGAATATGCGGTGGGCAAGCCCGGCCGGGAAATGATCTATACCACCCTCGATACGGAGAGCCGCTACAAGGCGAAGAACTTCATCGACACTGCCGTTTACCGGGCCGGCGACGCCGGCAGCGCATGGGCAATCTCGGGATTGCGCGCGCTCGGGCTGGACGTGTTCCTGCTGGCCGCGCTTCCCGCGGCGCTGCTCTGGGCGGCGACGGCATACAAACTTGGAGAGAGGCATGACAGGCATCAATCGACGTGAAGCAATGGGACTGCTCGTTGCAGCCGCCAGTGGTTTCTGCAACATCGCGCACGCGGCTCCGCAGGGACCGGGCACAAGCCTGCTTCATACGCGACGCATCCCGTCTTCCGGCGAAATCCTTCCCGTCATCGGCCTGGGCACCTGGCAGACCTTCGACGTCGGCAGCGGAAAGACGGAACGGGCGCCGCTTGCGGAAGTGCTGTCTGCTTTTTCCGCACTCGGCGGACGCCTGATCGATTCGTCGCCGATGTACGGCCGCTCGGAAGAGGTGGCGGGAGATCTGATCACCAGCCTCGGCCTGCGCGACAAGCTGTTCGTCGCAACCAAGGTCTGGACGCAGGGCAAGAGCGCGGGCATCCGCCAGATGGAAGAGTCGATGCGAAAACTGCGCGCCCGTCCGATCGACCTCATGCAGGTGCACAACCTGGTGGACGTGCAGACCCACCTCGCCACCCTCCGGGACTGGAAAAAGCAAGGCCTCGTGCGCTACATCGGTGTGACGCATTACACGGCCGGCAGCCATGCCGAAGTCGCCCGTGTCCTGCAGTCCGAAAGCGTCGACTTCGTCCAGATCAATTACTCCGTCGGCGAACGCGAAGCGGAACAGCATCTCCTTCCGCTGGCGCAGGAGCGCGGCGTGGCGGTGATCGCCAACCGTCCTTTCGCCGGCGGCGACGCGATCCGCCGCATGCGCGACCGTCCCTTGCCGCCCTGGGCGGCGGAAATCGATTGTTCCAGCTGGGCACAGGTACTGCTCAAGTTCGTCATCGCCCATCCGGCCATCACCTGTGCCATTCCCGCCACGTCGAAGCTGGCGCATCTGCGGGACAACATGGCGGCAGGCACGGGACGCCTTCCCGACGGAAAACTTCGGGAAACGATTGCCCGCTTCCTGTGAGCCGGTACGGTGTTTGCTGGATGTGTCATCCGACCACGACATGATGAAGGAGGATGCCATGATGAAATCCCTCAGGAACACCGTGACCAGTACCCTTTCCCCCACCATTACCAACATGATCCGGATGGATCACACTGCTGTACTGGAAACCTTCCACCAGTACGAGATCAACAACAGCCCTTCGACGAAGAAGGCACTGGTCAACACCGCATGCATCGCGCTGGAAATCCATGCACAACTGGAAGAAGAGATTTTCTATCCGGCCATGCGCATCGTGTGCACCGACAAATCCGTGCTTGAGAAAAGCGTTCCGGAACACAACGAGATGCGGCGCCTGATTGCCCTGCTGCACTCGATGGATGCCAAGGACCCGGCATTCGACCGGGTCTTCATGGACCTGATGCGCAACGTCCTGCACCATGTCGCCGACGAAGAAACAACCCTCCTGCCGGAGGCCGAGCGGCTGCTGGCTCCCCGCCTCTCCGAACTCGGGGCAGAAATGACGAAGCGCCGGCTCCAGCTCACCGCGCCGCGCGCCGGCGAACTGGCATCCAATACCATGCGCAGCTTCCCGGCCAGTTCCATGCTGGTTGCGGCCGGCGCGGTACTTGCCGGCACGTATCTCGCCAAGCGGGCGTTTGAAGGCCAGGGATACTCCCGCGGCCACTGAAGCCTTCCGGGGAAACCAGAGGGGGAGAGGCCGCATGGGAATACCGGAAATGCGCGGAGTGAGCGTGACGAAACTGGTTAGGAAGGCGTTCAACGACTTTCTTGACGATGACATGAGCACCTATGCTTCGGCACTCGCTTACCAGGTATTTTTTTCACTTTTTCCCTTCATTATTTTCCTGATCGCCCTCCTGGGCTTCCTTCGGCTCGAGGATTTTTTCGACTGGTTGCGGCAGCATTCGCAAATGATGCTGCCGCCGGAAGCCTCCGGGCAGGTCAACAAGGTCATCGCCGACTTGCAAAAGGAACAAGGCGGACTGCTTTCCCTTGGCGTCATTGTTGCGCTATGGTCGGCCTCGGCGGCGGTCAGGGCCACCATGAATGCACTCAATGTCGCCTACGACGTCCGGGAAAGCCGCCCGGCATGGAAGCTGTATCCCTTGTCGCTGTTCTACACGATCGGACTGGCCGCCATGATGATCGCCGCCGCCGCCCTCCTCACGATCGGTCCCCAGGCCGTCCAGTGGGTAGCGCAGCGGATCGGGCTGGAACAGATTTTCGTGACGCTCTGGGCGTGGCTGCGCTGGCCGGTCGCCCTGTTCATCCTCACGCTGGCCGTCGCGATCATCTATTACGTTGCGCCGGACGTGAGACAGAAGTTCCGCTTCATCTCCCCCGGCGCACTGCTCGCCGTGGCAGTCTGGGTGGCGGCCTCGCTCGGGTTCAAGCTCTATGTGACCAATTTTGCCGACTACAACGCGACATACGGCAGCATTGGCGCCATCATCGTGCTGCTGCTGTATTTCTTTATCTCTTCGGCCGTGCTGCTGTTCGGTGCGGAAATCAACGCGGCCATCGAAAAACAAGCGCCGGCAAGCGCCTGACAATGATTGCCGCAGCGATATGCGGGCAAGGCATGCGAAAATAGCCGGTTTAACGCCCCCTATCCCTGTCGCATATGCATTTCCGTGTGTTCGACCTGCTCAAGGCGATTGCCTGCAATCTGATCGTCCTGCACCATCTTGCCTTTTACGGCCCGATGGCGGACATCGCGCGGCCGGTGATGCCGGAAGTCTTCGAATGGCTGGAATCGCAGGCGCGCATCGCCGTGCATGCATTCCTGGCAATGGGCGGATTCCTTGCCGCGCGGTCGCTGTCAGCGAAGAACACGGCAGTGCTTGCCCCGGTTGATGCCATCGTGCGGCGTTTCATCAAGCTTGCGCCCCCATTCATGGCGGCGATGCTGCTCGCGGTGGCAGCATCGGCGCTTGCTGCCCAGTGGATGACGCATGACTCCATCTCGGCAATGCCGAGCCTCGGCCAGCTCCTGGCGCATGCATTCCTGCTGCATGGTGTGCTGGGAGTCGAGTCGATTTCCGCCGGCGCGTGGTACGTCGCCATCGATTTCCAGCTGTTCGTGATGATGACGCTTGTCCTGCATGTCTCGGCGCATCCCCGGATATCCGCCTGGATTGCGCCTGCCCTGGTGGCTGCCTGCACCGCCGCATCGCTGCTGTATTTCAACCTTGATTCGTCCTGGGACGCATGGGCACCCTACTTTTTCGGCAGCTATGGGCTCGGAGCCCTTGCCTGGTGGGCATCCGAACGTGTCCACACCCCCTTCCGGGTGCTGCTCCTGTCCGGACTGATCCTGCTGCTGGGCGGTCTCGCCCTCGACCTTGAGTTCCGCAGCCGCATCGCGGTTGCGCTTGGCACAGCCCTGCTGCTCGTGCCTGCCTGCCGGGGAATCGTTCGCCTTCCATTACAGGACGCGCGACCGGTTGCGTACCTCGGACGCATCTCCTATGCGGTATTCCTTGTGCACTTCCCGGTATGCCTCGTCGTGAACGCCGCCTTTACACGTTTTGCGCCGGCCGTGCCCGAACTGCAGGCTGCCGGCGTCGTCATTGCGTGGCTGGCAAGCATCGCGGCTGGCGCTGCGTTCCATCGATGGGTCGAACAGCCGCTGGCTGCGTTGACCGAACCCTCCCGCCGGGCCGCGAGCGCCAACACTGCGTCATCCAACTGAAACCGGCCTGGGCGGCCGGTCTTTTCTCAATGCGCCGTATCGTGTGTCGCGAGCGCCAGTTCTTTGTCCGATTTGCCGATGTGGTTGATCAGCCAGTCGCGCAGGAAGTGCAGTACCTGGATTGACAGGGTTGCCGCGCCGCTTTCGAATTTCGCCTGGAGTTCGAGGACCTGCGCGAGCAGCTTTTCATGCTCGGCCTTGTGATCGGCCAGTCCCGGGAAGCGGATCTTGCGCATCAACTCTTCCTCGCGGCGGAAATGCTCTTGCGTATAGGTGATCAGGTTATGCAATACCTTGCCGAGCACATCCTTGCCCTTCCCCTCCGCCATCAGGGCGTGAAGACGGTTGACCATGTCGATCAGCTTCTGATGATCGCCGTCGATAAAGCTGTTGCCCACGGCGAGGTCGCCGGACCATGTCAGGTATGTCATTTTTTTATGCTCCCAGTGTGATTGTCGAGGTGGCGCGCGGTGATGCCGGACGGTGCTCCGGCAGAACTGCCGACGACATCGCCTTGCACCTTCGCGGCGGTGTCGTCTCTCGGCGGGGCTGGGGCCGTGAACGTCGATCCAGGGATACGATTTTTATCCTGGATCAAGACGAGAATCCATCATATGCAATCTATGTGCCACGCAGAAACGCAACCACAAACTTATCCTGGATCAATTTCAGGACAAATTCCGCCCGTCCATTCCTGTAAATAAGACGCTGCAATTCCTGCAATTCAGAAAATGCAACATGATGGGACAGACCAGGTCAGAATCATTGGCAGGGCTGCCTGGGCTGGAAACGATCTGAAATTGCGGAGCGCTACTGAAACATCGCGTCGACCATCGAGTAGCCGCGCATGAAACCGGCCTCGACCGCCGCCTCTTCCGAAGGAAAATCGTTATCGTCGCCGGATTCGGCGGCGAGTTCGCCTTCGGACGAGGAATCGTCCCCGGGTTGCGTGACGCGCACCGTGTAGTCCCAGGCCTTGCCTCGTCCGTCCTTCGGAAGCGCGGTCACATGCACCTCCATGCCCTTGTACGCTTCGGTGTGCCAGTCCTGGTCCTGTTGCATGTCACGCCTCCCGGTGCCGTGCGAACTCCACGAAAAATCCAAGGCTGCCCGGGTTGCTCATCGCATCCGGGTTCGCTACTTCATCGACCTTCATGCCGAGCAAAAGTTTCTTGACCGGCAGTTCCATCTTCTTTCCCGTCAATGTGCGCGGAATCTCCATCACCGCGAACACGTCGTTCGGCACATGTCTCGCGGAGAGCGCCGTCCGGATGCCATCGGCGATCCGTGCCTTCAGCGTCTCGTCGAGCGTTACGCCCGGGCGCAGCACGACGAACAGCGGCATGTAGGACTCCCTTCCGAGGTATTCCAGATCGACCACCAGGCTGTCGAGGATTTCCGGCATGGCCTCTACGACACGGTAGATTTCGCTCGTGCCCATGCGGATGCCGTGGCGGTTGATGGTGGTATCCGAGCGCCCATAGATGATGGCCCCGCCGCGCGGCGTGATGCGCAGCCAGTCGCCATGACGCCACCAGCCCGGATACATGTCGAAATAGCTGTCGCGGTAGCGCAGGCCCTGCGCATCGTTCCAGAAATACAGCGGCATGGAAGGCATGGGCTTGGTCACGACCAGTTCGCCGACCTCGTCGGCCACCGGCCGCCCCGCCTCGTCCATCGCGTACACCGCGATGCCCAGGCAGCGGCACTGCATTTCTCCCGCATAAAGCGGCAGGATCGGGCAAGCGCCGACGAAGGCGGCGGCGATATCGGTCCCGCCGCTGATGGAGGCGAGCAGGATATCCGGACCGAGCTGGTCGTAGATCCAGGTGAACGCCTCCGCAGACAGCGGCGAGCCGGTCGAGCCGACCGTGTGCAGGCGGTCAAGCTTCGCCAGCTTGCGCGGTTCGATCCCGGCCTTCATGCAGTTGGCGAAATATGCCGCCCCGGCGCCGAACACGGTCAGGTCAGCCTCCTCCGCGAACTTCCAGAGGGTGCAGAGATCCGGATATCCGGGATTGCCGTCGTAGATCGCGATCGTGGCGCCAAGCAGGAGACCGGTCACCTGCGAATTCCACATGATCCAGCCGGTCGTCGAGAACCACATGAACCTGTCCTGCTCGCCGAGGCCGCTATGCAGCCCATGTCCTTTCAGGCTCTCGATCAGCACACCGCCCTGCCCGTGCACGATCGGTTTCGGCATGCCGGTGGTGCCGGATGAATAGACCACCCACAAGGGATGGTCGAACGGCAGCGGCTCGAAGCGCATCCCGGTGTCATGCTGCAGCAGTTCCTGCCAGGAATGCGCGCCATCGAGCCGCGCCTCCTTGTCAAGGTAAGGCAACAGCACCACATGCTCCAGGCTGGGCAAGGCCTTCACCAGTCCCTTCACCACCTCCAGCCGGTCGAAATCCTTGCCGCCGTAGCGATAGCCGTCGACCGCCAGCAAGACCTTCGGCGCAATCTGCCCGAAGCGGTCGAGCACGCTCGGCGTTCCCATGTCGGGCGAGCAGCTCGACCAGATGGCGCCGATGCTGGCGCAGGCATAGAACGCCACCACGGTTTCGGGAATGTTCGGCAGATAGGAAACGACGCGGTCGCCTGGCTGGACGCCCATGCCGCGCAGTGCATTCGCAACGGAAGCGATCTGGCGGCGGAGCGCATTCCACGACAGTTCGACCGTTGGCCGGAGCTCGGACTTGCCGATGACTGCGGGCCGTTCGCCATCCTCTCCCTGGCAATGGAAACGAAAGACTTGCTCGGTGATGTTGAGGCGGCTGCCTTCGAACCATCTGGCGCCGGGCATCTTCATCGCATCCAGAACGCGTTCGTATGGCGCGCTGCTCCTGATGTCGAAGTATTGCCAGATGGATTCCCAGAATGCAGGGAGTTCATCCACCGACCATTGCCACAGGGCCTCATAGCTGTCGACATTGACCTTCTTCTCGCGTGCGAGCCAACGCATGTAGTCGTTCATGCGGCTCGCTTCGATACGGGCAGGACCGGGCGTCCACAGCGGACGTGGATTGTCATTCATGCGTATGTCTCCTTGAATCTTGTTATTGACGCGCAGGACGCGTCTTCAACTTCAAACTGAAACGAACTGCAACGGCGAGCACACCGACTGCGCCAACCAGCATCACATTCGAGGTCCCGAGGCGCCCGACGAGCATGCCGGCAATGCCCACACCAACAGACTGTCCCAGGAAGAAACACGACGCGAACGCGGACACCGCCGCACCGCGCCGCTCCGGCGCCATCTGCGTGGCATTGATCTGCAGCGTGTTGTGCAACATGTAGAACCCGAGACCGGCGCCGAAGCATCCGCCGATCGCCCACCACCATACAGGCGCAAGTCCCGTGGCAAGCAGCGCGAGCGCAACGAACACGCCACCCCACAGGGACAAGCCGACTTCACCCAGCTTTCGCACCAGCGTCGCCGATGCCACCGCAAACACGAATCCGCCCAATCCGAACAGCATGACCAGCGCGCCCGACAAGGTCAGCGACATGCCGTAGGTGTGGTGCATGTGCGAGGCGATGAAGGCGAAGGCGCCGTACAGGAACGCTCCTTCGAGGAAGACCGTGAGCAGCACCTTGCGCGCCCACGGCAGTCCGAGTATGTGCCTGAACTCGCCGGCCATGCGCGCCACCACGGCGCCTTCCGTACGGCGCACAATGCGCGCCCCGGCCGGAAGGCGGCGGTTCAGGGCGAACAGGGCGAGGCTGACGAGCAGGAAGACGCCGGCCACGAAAAAGAACGGCAGGCGCCAGTTCCCCGCATCCGCTGCAAGTCCGCCGATCAGCACGCCTGTTGCCAGCCCGAGGATCTGACCGATGAGAAAACGTGCGAGCACCGGCTGCCGCTGGTGGTAGGGAATGACGTCCCCGATCCATGCCATGGACAGCGGGATGATGGCTGCCGCAGTCGCACCGGCTGTCAGCCGCGCAGCGATCAGTGGAACGAAGCCGGGTGCCAGCGCGCAGAACAGCGAAGTCAGCGCGCATGCGAGCGTAGCGAAGGCCACGACAAGGTACTTGCCATACCGGTCGCCGACGGGTCCGAAGAACAGCTGCGACAGGCCGTAGGCGATCGAGAACACCGTGATGACATTGGAGGCATCGCCCAGCGAAACGGAAAACTCCTGCGCCAGCTGCGGCAGCATCGGATCGGTGACGCGCAGGGAGATGCCGCTGCCGAAGGCGGCAAGCGACAACAGGGGGACGGAGAGCGCGGGGATGCCGGTGACGCCGGACTGTTCTGGACTGGAAAGGGTCATGACACCGAATGGGGCAATGCTGGGCCTTGTGCAAGCAATGCCAATCATTCTAGTGTCAAACGGAATCCGGCGTATTCATGTAGGGCAAAGTGGCGCCGCGCCTTTCCGCCGCCGCGTCCATCTCCTGCCGCGCCACGGTGCGCAGATGCACCTCGTCGGGACCGTCCGCGATGCGCAGCACCCTTCCCCACGTCCACAACTCCGCCAGCGGCGTATCGGGGCTGAGTCCCATCGCGCCGAACACCTGCATCGCGCGGTCGCAGATTGTCGTGTGCAGCTTCGGCACGATCGCCTTGATCATCGCGATCTCGCGCGCCGCGCCCCTGGAACCATACTGGTCGATCATCCACGCGGTCTTGAGCACCAGCAGGCGTGCCTGCTCGATCTCCATGCGGGACAGCGCGATCCATTCGGCGACGTTCGCGTGCTGGTGCAGGTAGCGGCCGAATGTCCTGCGATCGGCTGCGCGCTCGCACATGAGTTCGAGCGCGAGTTCAGCCTGTCCGATCGAGCGCATGCAGTGGTGGATGCGTCCGGGACCGAGACGCGCCTGCGCAATCGCAAAGCCGGCGCCTTCCTCGTGGATGAGATTGCCGCGAGGGACGCGTACGTCGCGGAAAACCATTTCGCAATGCCCGCCGGGGAAGCTGTGGTTCATCACCGGAATATTGCGCACCACCTTGAGGCCCGGGGTGTCGAAGGACACGATCACCATGCTCTGGCGGCGATGCACTTCCGCATCCGGGTCGGTCACGCCCATCACGATCGCGAAACGGCACAACGGATGGGCCGCCCCCGAGATGAACCACTTGCGGCCGTTGATCACGTATTCATCACCTTCGCGCCGGATCGACAGCTGGATATTCGTCGCATCGGAAGATGCGACATCGGGCTCGCTCATTGCAAAGCAGGAACGGATGCGGCCGTCGAGCAACGGCTTGAGCCAGCGTTCGCGCTGCGCTTCGCTGCCGAACATGTGCAGCAGTTCCATGTTGCCCGCATCCGGCGCGCTGCAGTTGAATGCTTCGGACGCCCAGTGCACGCGGCCCATGATTTCCGCCAGCGGCGCGTACTCGAGGTTGGAGAGTCCTTGCCCGCCATGCTCCTTTTCGAGCGCAGGAAGGAACAGGTTCCACAAGCCCTCCGATTTCGCGATCTCCTTCAGGTCCTCCATGCATTGCGGATGCTGCAGGCCGTCACCGATTTCCTCGCGCCACAGCGGCAGGTTCGGCACCACGTAGTTGTCCATGAAATCCTGCAGCTGCCGCTTGAGCTGCAGGACACGCGGTGAAAACTCGAAATCCATGGGGTACTTTCTGAAAAATGATGAAATCGACGGATCGTTGGAATGCGTTCTTGCACGCCGATCAATCTGCGGAAAATGGTAATTGGCCCCGAACAATCATTCAAATGAATGCTTCTCATCCGAAGTTATAAATTCGCTGCATGCGCTCTCCGCCGCACATGGTTTGAAATTCTTGATCGAGGTCAATAAAATTCGCGGCGCGAGTGGATTAAGCTTGCGCGCACATTAACCTTTGTGGTCGATCCGATATCCATAAGATGTCGCGATCCCATACCGATTCCATGACCATGCACAATCGACAAGCTGCGGCCGCCCTGCCAGGTGCCGTACCCGCCCAAACCCTGCCCGCGATGATCGACCAGCACGACCGCGAGTCCGGTCAGACAACGCGACTGCAGCAGCACACCCTGTTCGACGACATGCAGGCACTGCTGACCGGCACCCTGCTTGTATCGCTCGGCGTGGCCATGCTGGGCAAGGCGCACCTCATCACCGGCGGCACCGTCGGCATCGCCTTCCTGCTCCACTATTTCACCGGCATGAGCTTCGGCAAGCTCTTCTTCGCCATCAACGTGCCCTTCTACTTCCTCGCAGTGAAAAAGATGGGCTGGAAATTCACGCTGAAGACCTTTGCCGCGGTGGGACTGCTGTCCGCCTTCTCTGAACTGCTGCCGCTCGTGTTCTCGATGGAGACGCTCAATCCGCTGTACGGCGCCATCATGGGCGGCCTGCTGTGCGGTGTCGGCCTGCTGGTGCTGTTCCGCCATCGTGCAAGCCTCGGCGGCATCAATGTGCTCGTCCTTTACCTGCAGGAGCGTTACGGCTTGCGCGCCGGCCTCGTGCAGCTCGGACTCGATGCAACCATTCTCATGCTTTCGATTCCGATGATTTCAATGACGTCGGTGGCCATTTCGCTCCTTGGGGCAGCGATGCTGAACCTGACGCTGGCCGTGAACCACAAGCCGGGCCGCTATATGGCGATCTGATTGTGGGAAATGCGGCGGCGCACCACAGATGTCGCCGCAACGCGATGCGCGGCGCGTGCGAATCTGCCGTATTATTGCCGTGTGACAATGCGCTCCGAAAAAACGATGCCTGCAGCCTCACCGCTCATAAGCGCTCCGATTGATCTGAAGGTCGACGCCAACTCCCCGCTCGATCTCGACTATCCTGCGCTGACCGAAGGCAGTGCCATCTGCATCGGTCTTTCTTTCGACTGGCGCCACCAGACGGCGCTGCATTCCTTCGCTCTGAAAAATACCCTGCAGGACGAGCATGCCCGCGCCGCCCGCTTCCCGCGCCAGGAAGACAGTATTCGCAACCTGCTTGGGCGAACGATGCTGCGCCGGGTCGCCGTGCATTACGGCGGCATGGATCCGGCACAGGTCATCCGCAGCAATACCTGGGGAAAGCCCGAACTGCCGGGATGCACGGTCGGCTGCAATGTCAGCCATGCCGGCAGCCAGGTATGGGTCGCCGTGTCGCGATTCCCCCGTGTGGGTATCGACGTCGAACTGACGAACGCGACGCAGGAATACCATGATCTCGCCGCCGGACTTCATCCCGACGAGATCGCCGCGCTGCGGCGTATGCCCGACGGCAAAGTGGCCACGGTACGCTGCTGGAGCCGCAAGGAATCCATCTCGAAAGCGACCGGCATGGGCGTCGCCCTGCCGCTGCGCGCGTATGCCGTGGAATGCGACAGGCGCCCCTCGGGCTGGCTGCGCCTGCCTCCGCCACGGACCGCAGCCGAGGACTGGACAACGGTAGACCTGCCCGTCGGCAAGGATTACGTCGGCGCCCTTGCCATCGAAGGGCGCTGCGACAGGATCACGGTCCTCCGTCTGAAGGTTAGCTAGTGTCCTGAGTCAGAAGTTCGTTGAGAAAGAAAAGTGATGCAATGGGCGTCAGGTGCCGCCGCAAACCGCAGCGATAGCGGGGCCTATCGCGAGGATTTGCGACGGTGCATGGCGTCCATTTCATCGCTTTTCTTCAACGAATTTCTGACTCAGGACACTAGAGGAACGCCACCTCGGCAAAGCTGCGCAGCTTCCGGCTGTGCAGCTTGTCCACCCCCTTGCGACGCAGCAGCTCCACCGCGCGGATGCCGATGCGCAGATGCTGGTCCACGCGCTCCCGATAGAACTGGTTGGCCATGCCGGGCAGCTTGATCTCCCCGTGCAGCGGCTTGTCGCTCACGCACAGCAGGGTCCCGTACGGAACACGGAAGCGGAAGCCGTTGGCGGCGATCGTTGCACTTTCCATGTCCAGGGCAATCGCGCGGCTCTGGCTGAAGCGGCGCTCCGGCGTGCGCTGCGGCAGCAGTTCCCAGTTGCGGTTGTCGGTGCTGGCCACCGTGCCGGTGCGCATCACGCGCTTGAGGTCGTAGCCCTTCAGCTGCGTCACTTCCGCCACCGCCGATTCGAGCGCAACCTGTATCTCCGCCAGCGGCGGGATCGGCACCCACAGCGGCAGGTCTTCATCCAGCACATGGTCCTCGCGTACGTAGCCGTGCGCCAGCACATAGTCGCCGAGCTGCTGCGTGTTGCGCAGTCCCGCGCAGTGACCGAGCATCATCCATGCATGCGGGCGCAGCACGGCAATGTGGTCGGTGATGGTCTTCGCATTTGCCGGCCCGACGCCGATGTTGACCATGGTGATGCCGCTGCCGTCGGCACGGATCAGGTGGTAGCCCGGCATCTGCGGCAATCGCGGCGGAGCCTTGCCCAGGTCGTCGCCCGCCTGCACTGCTTCGCCGACGCGGCGCGTGATCACGTTGCCCGGCTCCACGAAGGCAATGTAGTGATCCTCGTCGGCCGGCGCATCCGGATCGGGAACACGGTTCATGATCTCGTGCCCGAGACGGACGAACTCGTCGATGTAGAACTGGTAGTTGGTGAACAGCACGTAGTTCTGGAAATGCTCCGGCGCCGTTCCCGTGTAATGGCGCAGGCGGTGCAGCGAGTAGTCCACGCGCGGCGCCGTGAACAGCGACAGCGGCTGCGCTTCGCCGGGCGGCGGCTCGTGCGTGCCGTTGGCGATGCCATCGTCCATCGCGCCAAGGTCAGGCAGGTCGAACAGGTCGCGCAGCGCGAGACGGCGTTCGGCGGTCATACTGCCCTCGATATGGTCGTCCTGCGCGAATGAAAAGTGGACAGGGATCGGTTGCGCGCTCACGCCGACTTCAATCTGCACCTCCTGGTTCTGGCTGTGGTTCTTCAGCAGGAGCCGCAGTTGCTCGGTGTAGTAGTTTTCGAACAGGTCCGGCCGCGTGACCGTGGTCTCGAAGGTGCCCGGCCCCGCAACGAAGCCATACGACAGACGGGAATCGGCGCGCGCCACGGTCTCGGTCTGGATACGCACATAGGGATAGCAGGCCCGCACCCGTGACGGCAGGTGCTCGCCGTTGACGAATCGCTGCAAATGGGTCCGCAGGTGCGTGATGCTGGAATCGTAAATCTCGCGAATGCGCCGCAGCGCGTCGACGGCATCGTCAAAGCGTTCGGCCGTAATGTGATTGGGGCTAAGCAACTTGCTACTCCTCGTGAGTGAAAGCGGCCGGAATGCGCACGGCCCATTGCGACTATTGTAACGGCATGCGCTGCCCGGCGATGCATTCCCGCTGGAACTCGCTCCCGCACGCCGTGTCGAATCGGCGCATTCAGGAGATTCGATCATGAACACGGTTGTTGAAGCTGCAGTAGTCGAAAAGGCAGCACGAATTGAAAAGGCGGCGCTGGGCCGCACCTTCCACGAACGGGCCTGACATCAATGGGCGACTCGCCGCTCCACAGCATTCTGTTCCGTCCCGAGCACTGTGCCGGGGCGGGCGGCTTCGTCCATGCGGTCGAGACCTTCGGTGCAGCCGACGGTCCCGGCCTGCGTTACGTGCTCTTTACCGCCGGATGCAGGATGCACTGCCTGTACTGCCACAATCCCGACAGCTGGACGATGCGCGACGGCCAGCGGGAGACGGCAGAGGAAGTCGTCGAGGACGTCGGCCGCCATGCCGCCATCTACCGCCGCACCGGCGGCCTGACCATCAGCGGCGGTGAGCCGTTGCTGCAACCGGACTTCACCGGAGAGGTCTTCAGGCAGGTCAAGCGACGCTTCGGCCTGCACACGGCGCTCGACACCAACGGCGCCCTTGCCGGCCGCATTCCCGATGCGTGGTTCGACCCGGTGGACCTCGTGCTGCTGGACATCAAGCACATGGATCCGGTCAAGCACCGCGCGTTGACGGGCATCGATCTCCAGCCCACGCTCGACTTCGCCCGCCGTCTCGATCGCATGGGCAAGCCGGTCTGGATACGCCATGTGCTGGTGCCCGGCCACACCGACGACCTGCTCGACGTCGAGGCGCTCGCCGACTTTGTCGCAACCTTGAAAAATGTCCAGCGCGTCGAAATCCAGCCATTCCACAAGATGGGTGAAAACAAGTGGAAGGAACTGGACCGCAAGTACCAGCTTGCCGACACACCTGTTCCGACCGAGGCCCTGATCGACAGGGTCAGGAAGCAGTTCGAATGCCGCGGTCTTCCTGTCGTGGCCTGACCATTTGCCAGGCATCCTGCAGGGAAATCGCGAAGGTTTATATTGATCGGCTTTGGCGATACTTCACAGAGCCTGCATGACCGGACTTTCCGGATTCCCCGTCACGAAGAAATGGCCTGCGCGCCATCCGGACCGCCTCCAGCTCCTCTCGCTCAACCCGAACAACAAGATCCCGCACGAGCGAACTGAACTGCTCACTCGACGCGCTTCATCCTGCAGCTGGTCGGCAAGGTCGTGTCGGCCAGTGAGAGATAGCGTTCGGTCCTGAAGCCGTACCCGCTGCCTTCATTGTCGAAGCGTACCGAACCGTCGGCCACCTTGCGCATCACCGAGACGTAGAGGGGCTGCAGCAACTGGTGATCGTCCGCGCGCATCACCGCTTCGTGGAAGGCGTTCTTGTAGCGCGCGCCTTCCAGTGCCTTCGCGACGGCGGCGGCCTCGGTGGACTTCGCTTTCTCGATGGCGGCAACCAGCATGTCGATCATGAGATGCATGCGCAGGTGCACGTAATCGTCTTCCGGCGCCGGATAGCGCTTGCGGAAGTCCTTGTAGAAGTCATCGCTGGCGGAACTCTTGATGCCCTGTCCGGTATTCGGATGCCATTCCGCCACCGCACGCACGCGCCCGACGCCGGCTTCGCCGATGGCTGCGGGTGCGCCCAGCCCGTTTCCATAGAAGGTATAGAACTTTGCGTTCAGCCCGCCTTCTTTCGCCGCCTTCACCAGCAGCGTCAGGTCGTTGCCCCAATTGCCCGTGATGACGGTATCCGCGCCGCTGGCCTTGATCTTCACGATGTAAGGCGTGAAGTCCTTGATCTTGCCGATCGGGTGCAGTTCGTCGCCGGCGATGGCGATGTCCGGGCGCTTCCTTGCCAGTTGCGCACGCGCCGAACGCGCCAGTTGCTGGCCGAAACTGTAGTCCTGGCCGATCAGGTAGACGCGCCTTGCGCTGGTGTCGCCCTTGATCACTTCGGTCAGTGCGTGCATGCGCATATCGGCATTGGCGTCGAAGCGGAAGTGCCAGAAGCTGCACTTTTCGTTGGTCAGCGCGGGATCGACGGCGGAATAGTTCAGGAACAGCATGCGCTGGTCCGGCGTGCGCTGGTTGTGCTTTTCGATGCCGTCGATGAGCGCCGCCGCTACCGCGGAACTGTTGCCCTGCAGGATGAAGCCGACGCGCTGGTCGGCCATCTGGCGCAGGCCGATCAAGGCTTCTTCGACGCCCTGCTTGCTGTCGTAAGTGGCGAGTGCCAGAGGATGCGCGCCGTCCGGCAAACGGACGCCGCCGCGTGCGTTGACGTTCTCGATTGCGAGCTGGATGTTACGGACTACTGCGTTGCCGGCGTTCGCGAAGGAGCCGGATACGCCTTCGATCATGCCGAGTTTGATGGGGTCGGCGGCGTGAGTGGTCGCAGCGAATGAGGCTGCAACGATGGCCAGAACGATACGCTTAAGTGGTGACATGACATGCGAGACGGTGGATCGGAATTGCGCTCCCTTCTCCCGCAGGCGGGAGAAGGGTTGGGGATGAGGGGTGTTGCCAAGACCGGAGGAGGTTGCGCAACCACCCTCACCCCTAGCCCCTCTCCCGCCTGCGGGAGAGGGGAATGGAGAATCACTCCTGCTCGAAATCGAGCATATGTCCCAGCTTCTGCTGCTTGGTGCGCAAATAGCCGATGTTGTGCGGCGTATGCGCAGTAAGGACCGGCACACGCTCGTCGACCTTGATGCCATGGTCCGCGAGCTTCTTCATCTTCTTCGGATTGTTGGTCATCAGGCGAACGGAACGGACGCCGAGGTCATCCAGGATCTGCGCCGCGACCTGGTAATCACGGGTATCGACCGGCAGGCCGAGCGCGAGGTTCGCCTCGACCGTATCCTGTCCCTGGTCCTGCAACTGGTAGGCGCGGATCTTGTTCGCCAGGCCGATGCCCCGGCCCTCATGGCCGCGCAGATAAACGACGACGCCCAATCCTTCGTTCGCAATCTTCGCCAGTGCCGCGTCGAGCTGCTCGCCGCAATCGCAGCGCAGCGAACCGAGCACATCCCCGGTCAGGCATTCTGAATGCACGCGCACCAATACCTTTTCCTGCCCCTTGAGCTCTCCCTTGACGATGGCCACGTGCTCGACCGATTCGCCGAGCGGCTTGTAGACATGGATGCGGAACTCGCCGTGCTTCGTCGGCAGAAGCGACGTGGCGACGTGATCGAAAATCTTGTCGGAGCCGGCTGCAGCCGTGTTGTGGTCTCCGGTGTTGTTCATTATGAATCGTCCCAGTTGAAGCAAGGCATGGATTTTAGCTGAAAGACTCTGCCGGCTTCGGTTCGTCCGGCAAGGGAATCCATTCGGTCTCATCCGGCACCTTGCCGAATCCTTGCGCGCGCCAGCGTTCCTTCGCTTCCTGGATCGCCTCCTTGCTGCTCGCAACGAAATTCCACCAGATATAGCGGTCGCCGTCGATCGGTTCACCGCCGAGCAGCATGACGCGCGCCCGTGTTTTTGCCTCTATTGTAAGGGTTTGGGCGCTGCTCGGCACGGCCATGTGCCTTTCCGCGAGCGGGGCGCCGTCGATCTCGATCGATCCTTGCGCAAGGTAGAGCGCGCGCTGCGCATACTCGGAAGGGAATTCGAACCGGACGCCCTGCTCCATCTCGAGCGCCGCGTAGAACATGGGGGAAAAGGTCGTGACCGGCGAGGTCATGCCGAACGCGCTGCCCGCGATCAGGCGCAGGTTCAGACCGTCCGCGGCAATCATCGGCAGCGTGGCGGCAGGATGATGTTCGAAGGAAGGCTCTACTTTTTCATGCTCTTTAGGCAACGCAATCCAGATCTGGATGCCTTCCAGCCCGCCGCCGGACCGGCGCACCGCATCGGGCGAACGCTCGGAATGCGCGATGCCGTCGCCGGCCGTCATCCAGTTCACGTCGCCGGGATGGATTTCCTGCACGGTACCAAGCGAGTCGCGGTGCATGATCGCGCCCTCGAACAGGTAGGTGACCGTCGCCAGTCCGATGTGGGGATGCGGGCGCACGTCGAGTCCGTCGCCGGGCGCGAAATCGGCGCGTCCCATGTGATCGAAGAAAATGAACGGGCCGACCATCTTGTGCGGATGGCTCGGCAGCAGCCGGCGAACCATGAAACCGCCGCCGAGGTCCTTGGTGTGCGGCTTGATGAGTGCGAAGGTCATGGGCAGTCTCCTTGTTGTCAGTTCCTGCCCATTATCCGCTCAAGCCGCCGCTTGCGTGAATTTGCCGCTCTGGAAGTCCGTGATCGCCTGTTCGATTTCCTCGACGGTATTCATCACGAAGGGGCCGTACTGCACGACCGGTTCCTTCAGCGGACGTCCCGCAAGCAACAGGAAGCGCGCGCCGCCTGCATCCGCACGAACTTCCACCTGGTCTCCAGGCGACAGGAATCCTGCGCTTTGCGACTTCAGCGGACGAGGCGCCTCGGCATCCCCGATCTTCACACTGCCTTCGTAGACATAGAGGAAGGCATTCAGGTGCTTGCCCAGCGGATGCGAAAACACTGCGCCCGCCGGCAAGACCACGTCCACATAGAGCGGCTCCGTGCTCAGTCCCTGGATCGGGCCGGCCACGTCCTTGCCATCGATGCGCAGGGTGCCGGCAATGACCTTCGCCGTGCCGCCATCCACCAGCGCCGCCACTGGAATTTCCGCAGGCGGAATATCACGATAACCAGCCGGCTTCATCTTTTCCTTCGCCGGCAGGTTGATCCACAACTGGAAACCGCGCATGCGCCCTTCTTCCTGCTGCGGCATCTCCGAGTGCACGATGCCGCGGCCGGCCGTCATCCACTGCACGCCGCCGTTCTTCAGCTCGCCGACGTTGCCGAGATGATCCTCATGCCGCATATGGCCGTCGAGCATGTAGGTGACGGTCTCGAAGCCGCGGTGCGGGTGCGGCGGGAAACCGGCGATGTAGTCGCCCGGATTGTCCGAGGAAAACTCGTCCAGCATCAGGAACGGGTCAAGACGGCTGCCCTGCCCCTGCCCGAGGCTGCGGCGCAGCTTGACGCCGGCGCCGTCGGAGGTGGCGAGGCCTTCGATCACGCGTTGCAGCGTGCGGGTGGTGACGGTCGTTGTGGTCATGGCAGTTTCTTCCGGTTAGTGCTTGGATGTTAGACGATTCAGGCCGCTTCGCGCAGCGGGGCGGAGAGTTGGCGGATGACGTCTTCCGCCTTGGCCAGGCCTGCCTGCTTGCTCTCTTCGCCCATCGCCAGGCCTTCCGCATAAACGAATTCGACATCCGACAGGCCGATGAAGCGCAGGAAATCGCGCACATAGCCGGTTTGCGTGTCCGACGGCGTGCCTTGGTACATGCCGCCGCGGGCAGCGAAGACATAAACCTTTTTCCCTGTCAGCAAACCGACCGGACCGGTCTCGGTGTAGCGGAAGGTCACGCCGGCACGGGCGATGTGATCGAAATACGCCTTGAGCGTCGACGGCACGCCGAAGTTGTACATCGGCAGGCCGAGGGCGATGACGTCGGCATTGCGCAGCTCATCGATCAGCGCATCGGAAAAATCGACGACAGCCTGCTGCTGAGCGGTCCGGTCTTCCGGTTTGGCCAGGAAAGCGCCGAAACGTTGTCCGTCGAGATGCGGCACAGGATCGGCGGCGAGGTCGCGGGTGATGACCTTGCCTTCCGGATTGGCTTCGCGCCAGGCGGCAACGAATTCATTGGACAGGCGGCTGGATTGGCCGTTACCGGAAAACAGGCTGGAATTCAGTTGGAGCAGGGTTTTCATCGATTTCTCCTTGTGTGAAGTTGGTATGCGTATTTAACTATTGAATGAACCGATAAAAAAGTAGAATAATTAGCGTCAAACTATCTATTGAACTGATAAATGGAAAACCAGTACATCACTCTGGAGCAATGGCGCACGCTGATTGCTGTCGTCGATACAGGCGGCTACGCGCAGGCGGCGGAGGTTTTGCACAAGAGCCAGTCGTCGGTGACCTATGCAGTGCAGAAAATCGAGTCCTTGCTTGGTGTGAAGGCTTTCGAGATCCAAGGGCGCAAGGCGATCCTGACGCCGACCGGGCAGTTCCTGTACCGGCGTGCGCGCGCCCTGCTGGACGAGTCAAGTGCACTGGAACGCGCGGCGCGCCGCCTGTCGGCAGGTTGGGAGGCGGAAATACGGATTGCGGCCGAGATCATCTTCCCGACCTGGCTGCTGCTGGACTGCCTCGACAAGCTGGGGAAGGAAAGCCCGCACACGCGTATCGAACTGATCGAGTCAGTCCTGGCGGGGACCTCGGAGGCGCTGCTGACCGGTGCGGCGGACCTTGTCATTTCGAATATGGTGCCGCCGGGATTCCTCGGCATCCCGCTGATGCGGCCGCGATTCATCCCGGTTGCGAGCCCCTCGCATCCGTTGCACCACCTGGGGCGCAATGTCACGATGGAGGATTTGCGCCATCACCGCCATCTCGTGATCCGCGAATCCGGCACGCGCCGGGATACCAAGGCCGCCCTGGACGTTACACAACGGTGGACGGTCAGCCATGCCGCCACCTCGATCGAGGCGGCACGGCGCGGCTTTGGGTTTGCCTGGTATCCGGAAGAGAAGATCCTCAAGGAATTGCGGGAGGGATCGCTCAAACCGCTCCCCATGGGTGAAGGCGGGGAAAGGTTTGCGCAGCTTTACCTCGTGCTCGCCGATCCCGACAGCGCGGGCCCCGGAACGCGGCGCCTGGCGGAAATCATCCGCGAGACCGTGAACACGGAGTGCATGCGCTACGAGCCGCAAGAAAAGGCGTAAAAATCAGGCTGACAGCTTCTGCATTTCAGCGAAGAGGTCGGCCTTCCCTTCAAAGCCGATGCCCGGCAGGTCAGGCATCGTGATATAGCCGTTGTCCACTTTCACGCCGTCCGGGAAACCGCCGTACGGCTGGAACAGGTCGGGATAGGATTCGTTCCCGCCCAGTCCGAGGCCGGCAGCGATATTGAGCGACATCTGGTGACCGCCGTGGGGAATGCAGCGACTCGGCGACCAGCCGTGCTGGTGCAGCATCTTCAGTGTGCGAAGATATTCGACCAGGCCGTAGCTCAACGCGCAGTCGAATTGCAGCCAGTCGCGGTCCGGACGCATGCCGCCGTAACGGATCAGGTTGCGCGCATCCTGCATCGAGAACAAATCCTCGCCGGTCGCCATCGGCTTGTCATAGTAGTTGCGCAGCGCCGCCTGCAGTTCGAAATCGAGTGGATCGCCCGGCTCTTCGTACCAGAACAGGTCGTACTGCGACAGCGCCTTCGCATATTTGATCGCCGTGTCCAGGTCGAAGCGCCCGTTGGCATCGACGGCGAGCTTCTGTCCATCCTGCAGAACGCTGAGGATGGCGTCGATACGGCGCAAATCCTCATCGAGCGAAGCGCCGCCGATCTTCTTCTTCACCACCGTATAGCCGCGGTCGATATAGCTGCGCATCTCGTCCTTCAGCTTTTCATGGTCCTGGCCCGGATAGTAGTACCCGCCCGCGGCATAGACGAAAATCTTGCGATTGGGCCGGCCATTCCCGTAGCGGTCGGCAAGAAACTGGAACAGCGGTTTTCCCTCGATCTTCGCCACCGCATCCCAGACTGCCATATCGATGGTGCCGATCGCCACCGACCGCTCGCCGTGGCCGCCCGGCTTTTCGTTGGTAAACATGGTGTTCCAGACCTTCTCCGGGTCGAGGTTCTTGCCGGTGTCATCGACGAGACTGTCGGGCTTCGCGTCAAGCAGGCGGGGAATGAATCGTTCGCGCATCAATGTGCCCTGCCCGTACCGTCCATTGGAATTGAACCCGTAGCCCACCACTGGCTTTCCGTCGCGGATGACGTCGGTCACGACCGCAACGAGACTCAGCGTCATCTTGCTGAAGTCGATGTAGGCGTTGCGGATGTTCGCGCTGATGGGGACGGTTTTTTCACGGATTTCGACGATTCTCATGCTTATCTCCTGAAGGGCATCGCGGTGCGTGGATGCAATGGCTGGGAGACGCTAGGTTAATCGTGAAAAAGACGGCTAGAATTAACTGAAACTCAATTGAATTATGAATTGAAGTGAAAACACATATCTCGGCTGACCTGGAGTTCTTTGTCCTGATTGCCCGGCACCGCAGCTTGTCCGCTGCAGCCCGAGCGCTCGACTTGACGCCTGCCGCAGCGACCAAGCGGCTTGCGCAGCTGGAAAGCAGGCTCGGCGTCCGGCTTGTCAACCGCACAACGCGCAGCCTCAGCCTGACGAGCGAAGGCGAAACATTTCTCGCCCACGCGACGCGCATTCTCGATGAGATAGGAGAGATGGAGGAGGCAGTCACGTCCGCACGTACGACGCCTCGCGGATTGGTGCGGGTCAACGCGACACTGGGTTTTGGCCGCACGACGATCGCACCGCTCGTTTCCGAATTTGCAAAGAAGTATCCGGAAGTCGAAGTGCAGGTTGAAGTGACGGACAGGCCGGTTGACCTTGTGGAGAGCGGTTTTGATCTTGCGATCCGCTTTGGCGCGCTGCCTGACAAACGACTGAATGCGCGGCGTTTAATGTCGAACCGGCGCTTCCTTTGCGCGTCACCCGCCTACCTCAAGCGGCACGGGATGCCGGCAAGCCTCGCCGATCTGGCCCATCATCGCTGCATCATCCACCGGCAAAACGACGATGCCCATGGGATCTGGCGCTTCATGCAGCGCGAACACAGCGAAGCCATCAAGGTGCATGGCGCGCTGTCGAGCAACGATGGCGACATCGTGCTCGGCTGGGCGCTGGACGGACACGGCATCCTGATTCGCTCCGAGTGGGACCTGGCGAAATACATAGAAAGCGGCAGGCTGAGGGTGGTGCTTCCGGAATTCACGCTACCGTCCGCGGACCTGTTTGTCTATTACCCCAGCCGGCGCAACCAATCCATCCGCACCCGCGCGTTTATCGACTTCCTCGTGAAGCATTTCCGCAAGCCGTTCAAACCCATCAACCCGACGGCCGAAGAGTAACCGGCGACTTGCTTAGCCGCCGATCTCCATAAGATTAAGCTGTGGATGAGTGCGGGACGGTTCGCCCGCCTCTGGGTAATGGAATGGCGCCTACCGGCCGGACGCTGCGAAACAGTCCGCGACCTCGGCGATGAGCTTTTTGTAGTCGATCGGTTTCTCGACATACCGGTCACACACTTCCAGCACGCGCTCCTTGTCACCCTTCATGGCCGAGGCTGTCACTGCAATGACGGGGATGTGCGCCGTTTCCGGAGCTGCCTTGAGGATGCGCGTCGCCTCGATGCCATCCATGTCGGGTAATTGCATATCCATCAGGATGATATCCGGCTTCTCCTTCATCGCGGACGCGATGCCCTCCTGCGCAGTGGTCGCCTGCAGTGCCCGGTGACCCGCGCTGGAAAGGACGAGCACAGCGAGTTTCATATTCGCAGGGTTGTCTTCGACGATCAGGATAAGTGCCATGTAATACGAGAAGCAATGTTGCGGAGGCGCGGTCTTTCTGCGCCGGATGCGGGAGAAAAGATGCTCGCCCAGGGAAGCGGCTTGTGTCAACTCTTCGATAGGCGACGTGTGCACGAAGGATACAACAGGCGTTATATTCCACAGTGGATTGCACGAAAACATTTTGGTGACATACCCGCAATGAGGCAAATTCCATCACGGAGCAACCAGGCAACCACCCGGATGAATTCGGTCCCCCAGCAGAATGCTGCCCTCGTGGAAGAAGCAGCAGCCGCAGCAGACGCGATGCAGAACCAGGCGGGCGAACTGTCCCGGGCAGTGAACGTCTTCAAGCTGGCCGGCGACCAGCGCTTCCTTGCAGCGGCATCCTGAACATTACGACAACACACTCATGACAGGAACATCCTCGGATTACCTCATCATCGGCGGCGGCATTGCCGGCGCAGCCATCGGCTACTGGCTCGCGCCGCACGCGCGCGTCATCCTGCTCGAACAGGAGAGCCAGCCCGGCTACCACAGCACCGGGCGGTCCGCCGCCCTCTTCTTTGAAAGTTACGGCCCGCCGCAAGTACGTGCGCTCACCTGCGCCAGCCGTGCATTCTTCGAGAATCCGCCTGCCGGGTTTACCGATCATCCCATCCTTACGCCGCGCGGCGCGCTGATGGTGGCTGCCGAAGGCCAGGAGGCACTGCTCGCCGAACACGACACCATCGTAAGATCGGTATCCAGTCACGCGCAACGGCTCGATGCCGCACAAGCTTGCGACCTGGTGCCCGCGCTGCGCCGGGAGTGCGTACTTGGCGCCGTGTATGAACCCGATGCTTCCGATATCGATGTCCACGCCTTGCATCAGGGCTATCTCCGCGGCCTGCGTGCGGCAGGTGGGCTGGTGCAGTGCAATGCGTCGGTGTCGGCCATCGCATACGCTGACGGCAAATGGCGCGTCGCTGCAGGCACAGAAGCCTACGAAGCACCGGTCGTGGTCAATGCCGCAGGCGCGTGGTGCGACGTGATCGGCGCCATGGCGGGTGCGGCTCCGATCGGCCTCGTGCCGAAGCGTCGTTCCGCATTTACATTTGCACCGCCGGAAGGGCTCGACACCACCCGCTGGCCGATGTTCATCGGCGTCGACGAAACTTATTACGTCAAACCGGATGCGGGTTTGCTTCTCGGATCGCCGGCCAATGCCGATCCGGTCGAGCCGCATGATGTGCAGGCGGAAGAACTCGACATCGCGCAGGCGATCGACCGTATCGAGACCATGACCACGCTCACCATCAGACGGCCGCGCCATGTCTGGGCCGGCCTGCGCTCCTTTGTCGCCGACGGAAGCCTGGTCGGAGGCTTCGACCGGAAACTGCCCGGATTTTTCTGGGCCGCCGGCCAGGGCGGATACGGGATACAATCTTCCGCCGCGGCGGGCGAACTGTACGCCGCCATGTTGCGCGGACTTCCCTTGCCATCCGGCATCGCTGCGTTTGGCGCTGATCCCGTGCAACTCAGTCCCGGCCGCATCCGCTGAACCGGCCAGAATTTCCCTTCTGCATCGTCATCGATCGATTTTGCTGCAGCAGGGAAATCTTTCCTCTTTTTCTCTCGTTTCAGGTCCGATATTTCCTGCTTCTGCAGGGAACATTGAGCATTTTCATCTTTCTAAGGGGACTTGGCGCAAGACGCCGGCAAAACTTTTTGCTGCGCAATTTTTCCTGACGGATACCAGCGCCTGGCATTCACAAGCAATGCCCCTACGCCATGCCCTCGCCTAATGCATCAGGACATGAATATATGACGCCCTCCCATGGGCTCGAGAGATGACCCAATTGCTTAGACCAAAAATCCTTCTCGTTAACGATCACCCGCCTAGTCTGCTCGCGCTCAAAACCTTGCTGGTCAATGCCCCGCAGGCCGATGAGTATGAGGTGATCACCGCGACCTCCGGTGCTGAAGCACTGCGCGCGGTCCTCGATCACAATTTCGCAGTCATTCTCCTCGACGTCAGCATGCCCGGCATGGACGGATTTGAAACCGCGCAAACCATACACTCGCATCCGCGCTCGGCATCGGTGCCGATCATTTTCATTACCGCCTACTACGCGGATGAAATGAATCGCCTGCGCGGATACCAGCATGGAGCGGCGGATTACCTGATCAGTCCGGTCATTCCGCAGATCCTGCACAGCAAGATCGCCGTGTTCATCGAACTGGCCAAGAAAAACCTCCAGCTTGAGTTCCAGAAGGAAGAGCTTGCGTTGATGAATCGCGACCTGCAGGTGCAGCAGATGCGCGACCTGAAACGCATCAATGCCGCGCTCGAAAGCGAGATCCTCGAACGCCGCCAGGCCGAGGCGCGTGCGCACGACCTGGCGACACGCGATCCCCTGACCGGATTGATGAACCGGCGCTCCCTGACCGAACGCCTTGAGCACGCGATCGCCATGGCCAATCGTTACGGCCAGCGGCTGGCGCTGCTCTTCCTTGACCTCGACCGGTTCAAGAGCATCAATGACAGCCTCGGCCACGATGCGGGTGACGATCTCCTGCTGCAGGTGGCCGACCGCATTTGCGGTTCTGTGCGCGAGTCGGATATCGTCGCCCGGCTGGGCGGCGACGAGTTCGTGGTACTGATGGAAGCCTTGCCCAATTACACGGCGGCCGCCGAAGTGGCGCGCAAGATCATTGCGACCGTCGACCAGCCGTTCCTGCTGGGCTCGCAATCCATCAAGACCTCGGCCAGCGTGGGCATCAGCCTGTTTCCACAGGACGGCTCGACCATGCAGACCCTGATGCGCAGCGCAGACCTTGCGATGTATCACGCCAAGCAGGAACAGCGCGGCACCGTCCAGTTCTTCCACGAGGACCTGAATGCGCGCATGCTCGAACGATGCCGGCTGGAACAGGAACTCCAGCACGCCCTCGAAAACGAAGAGTTCGAGCTGTACTACCAGCCGAAGATCGAAGCGCGCACCGGGCGCGTCGCCGGCGTCGAAGCCTTGCTGCGCTGGCACCATCCGCGGCTTGGACTGTTGAGCGGCGGGCAATTCATCCCGGCCGCATCCGAAACCGGCATGCTGGTTTCGATCGGTGAATGGGTAATCGCGGCCGCCTGTGCGCAAGCCAGGCGCTGGCGCGACGAAGGCATGCCGATGCCGACGTTACCGATTGCGGTCAATGTCGCCATCCCGCAGATTTATGCCGACCTGCCGGACATCATCGAGCGCGAGCTGCGCAGGCAGCAAGTCCCGCCGTCCAGCATCCAGCTCGAAATTACCGAGTCGCTGGTCATTACCGATACCGAAAAGGCAACATCGGTCCTGCGCGAAATCAGCGAGAGCGGCATCACGATTGCCATCGATGATTTTGGCACCGGCTATTCCTCGCTATCCATCCTCAAGACCCTCCCGATCGACATCCTGAAGATCGACCAATCTTTCGTACGTGACCTCGGCAAGAATGCCAGCGATACCGCCATCGTCGCAGCCATCGTCAACATGGCGCGTGCCCTTGCGTTGCGCGTCGTGGCCGAAGGTGTCGAGACAAAGGAGCAGCTCGCGGTCCTGCACGACCTCGGTTGCGACGAACACCAGGGCTATTTCTACAGCAGACCTCTTCCGGCCGGCGACCTCGTGCAGACGCTGAGGCAGCGCAGCCTCGCCTGACCGCGCCCGGACATACCGGGCTTCATCATTATCAAAGAAGGTATATTCCATGGACACGAGCGCCACATCTGTCGATGAGCTGGACATCAAGGTCCTGCTTTCCACCCTCAAGGCACTGAAGAAAGGGGATTTCAGCGCGCGCATGCCGAGCGACTGGACCGGCCTCGCCGGCAAGGTTGCCGACACGCTGAATGACATCATGGAGGCCAACGAGCAGATGGCTGAAAGCATCACCACTGTCAGCCGTGTGGTCGGGCGTGAAGGCCGCCTCAACCAGCGCGCCACCGTGCCAAGCGTTTCGGGCGGCTGGGATGTCATGGTGCGTTCCGTCAACACCCTGATCGACGACCTGGTGCGTCCGACGACGGAGATGGCGCGCGTGATTGGCGCGGTGGCCAAGGGCGACCTGTCGCAGACGATGGCGCTGGACGTGGACGGCCGGCCGTTGAAGGGCCAGTTCCTGCGCGCCGCATCGACCGCGAACACGATGGTCGACCAGCTGTCGTCGTTCGCCTCGGAAGTGACGCGCGTGGCGCGCGAAGTGGGTACCGAAGGCAAGCTCGGCGGCCAGGCCAACGTGCCCGGCGTGGCCGGCACCTGGAAGGACTTGACCGACAGCGTGAACTCGATGGCCGGCAACCTGACCTCGCAGGTGCGCAACATCGCCGACGTGACGACGGCGGTGGCCAACGGCGACTTGTCGAAAAAGATCACCGTGGACGTGCGCGGTGAAATCCTGCAATTGAAGGACACCATCAACACCATGGTGGACCAGCTGCGCTCGTTTGCATCGGAAGTGACCCGCGTGGCGCGCGAAGTGGGTACCGAGGGCAAGCTGGGCGGCCAGGCGTACGTGCCCGGCGTGGGCGGCACCTGGAAGGATTTGACCGACAACGTGAACTTCATGGCATCGAACCTCACCGGCCAGGTGCGCAACATCGCGGAAGTCACCACCGCGGTGGCCAACGGCGACCTGTCCAAGAAGATTACCGCCGACGCCAAGGGCGAAATTCTCCAGCTGAAAGACACCATCAACACCATGGTGGACCAACTCTCCTCGTTCGCGTCGGAAGTGACCCGCGTGGCGCGCGAAGTGGGTACCGAAGGCAAGCTCGGCGGCCAGGCGCAGGTCAAGGGCGTGGCCGGCACCTGGAAAGACTTGACCGACTCGGTGAACTCGATGGCGGGCAACCTGACCGGCCAGGTGCGCAACATCGCCGACGTGACGACGGCGGTGGCGAATGGCGACCTGTCGAAAAAGATCACCGTGGACGTCAAGGGCGAAATCCTGGAGCTGAAGAACACCATCAACACCATGGTGGACCAGCTCTCCTCGTTCGCCTCGGAAGTCACGCGGGTGGCGCGCGAAGTGGGTACCGAAGGCAAGCTCGGCGGCCAGGCGCAGGTAAAAGGCGTGGGCGGCACCTGGAAGGACCTGACCGACAACGTGAACTTCATGGCCTCGAACCTGACCGGCCAGGTGCGCAACATCGCCGAGGTGACGACGGCCGTGGCGCGCGGCGACCTGTCCAAGAAGATCACGGTGGACGTGAAGGGTGAAATCCTTGAACTGAAAGACACCATCAACGTGATGGTCGACCAGCTGTCGTCGTTCGCATCGGAAGTGACGCGCGTGGCGCGCGAAGTGGGTACCGAAGGCAAGCTCGGCGGCCAGGCGAACGTGCCGGGCGTGGCGGGAACGTGGAAGGATTTGACCGACAGCGTGAACTCGATGGCGGGCAACCTGACCGGCCAGGTGCGCAACATCGCCGACGTGACCACCGCCGTGGCCAACGGCGACTTGTCGAAAAAGATTACCGCCGATGCCAAGGGCGAAATCCTTGAACTGAAAAACACCATCAACGTGATGGTGGACCAGCTCAATGCCTTCGCCTCCGAGGTGACCCGCGTGGCGCGCGAAGTGGGTACCGAAGGCAAGCTCGGCGGCCAGGCCAACGTGCCGGGCGTCGCCGGTACCTGGAAGGATTTGACCGACAGCGTGAACTCGATGGCAGGCAACCTGACCGCGCAGGTGCGCAACATTGCCGACGTGACCACGGCGGTGGCCAACGGCGACTTGTCGAAAAAGATCACCGTGGACGTGCGCGGCGAAATCTTCGAACTGAAAAACACCATCAACGTGATGGTGGACCAGCTGAACTCGTTCGCGTCGGAAGTGACGCGCGTGGCGCGCGAGGTGGGTACCGAGGGCAAGCTGGGCGGCCAGGCGCAGGTGAAAGGCGTGGGCGGCACCTGGAAGGATTTGACCGACAACGTGAACTTCATGGCATCGAACCTGACCGGCCAGGTGCGCAACATCGCGGAAGTGACCACCGCCGTGGCGCGCGGCGACTTGTCGAAGAAGATTACCGCCGATGCCAAGGGGGAAATCCTGGAACTGAAAAACACCATCAACGTGATGGTGGACCAGCTGTCGTCGTTCGCATCGGAAGTGACCCGTGTGGCGCGCGAAGTGGGTACCGAAGGCAAACTGGGCGGCCAGGCCAACGTGCCGGGGGTCGCAGGGACGTGGAAGGACTTGACCGACAGCGTGAACTCGATGGCGGGCAACCTGACCTCGCAGGTGCGCAACATTGCCGACGTGACCACGGCGGTGGCCAACGGCGACTTGTCCAAGAAGATCACCGTGGACGTGCGCGGCGAGATCCTGCAATTGAAAGACACCATCAACACCATGGTGGACCAGTTGCGATCGTTCGCATCGGAAGTGACCCGGGTGGCGCGCGAAGTGGGTACCGAGGGCCGTCTTGGCGGCCAGGCGAATGTGCCGGGTGCTTCGGGCACCTGGAAGGATCTGACCGACAACGTGAACTTCATGGCATCGAACCTGACCGGCCAGGTGCGCAATATCGCCGAAGTGACCACGGCGGTGGCGCGCGGCGACCTGTCGAAAAAGATCACGGTGGACGTGAAGGGCGAGATTCTCGAACTGAAGAACACCATCAACGTGATGGTGGACCAGCTGTCGTCGTTCGCGTCGGAAGTGACGCGCGTGGCGCGCGAAGTGGGCACCGAAGGCAAGCTGGGCGGCCAGGCGCAGGTGGAAGGCGCGGCCGGTACCTGGAAGGATTTGACCGACAACGTGAACTTCATGGCGGCGAACCTGACCGCGCAGGTGCGGGGTATCGCCGGTGTGGTGACGGCAGTGGCGAATGGTGACCTGAAGAAGAAGCTGACGGTGGCCGCGCGCGGCGAGATCGCGGCGCTGGCCAACACCATCAACGAGATGACCGACACGCTGGCGGTGTTTGCCGACCAGGCGACCACGGTGGCGCGCGAGGTGGGCGTGGAAGGCAAGCTGGGTGGCCAGGCCTCGGTGCCGGGTGCGGCGGGGACGTGGAAGGACTTGACCGAGAACCTGAACCAGATGGCGGCGACCCTGACCACGCAGGTGCGCGCGATTGCGGAAGTGGCGACCGCGGTGACGCGCGGCGACCTGTCGCGTTCGATCCAGGTGGAAGCGCGCGGCGAAGTCTCGTACCTGAAGGACAACATCAACGAGATGATCCGCAACCTGAAGGAGACGACGCAGAAGAATGCGCAGCAGGACTGGCTCAAGACCAACCTGGCGCGCTTCACCCGACTGCTGCAGGGCCAGCGCGACCTGGAAGCGGTTTCCGCCCTGATCCTGTCCGAACTCGCTCCGCTGGTCTATGCGCACCACGGCGTTTTCTACCGGATGGAAGCCGGGCAGGACGATCCATGCCTGCGTGCCGTCTCCACCTATGGCTATCGTTCGGCCGAAGAACTGACTCGCACCTTCCGTCCCGGACAAGGACTGGTCGGCCAGTGTGCACTCGAGAAGCAGCGCGTGTGGCTGACCAACGTGCCGCGTGACTACATCCAGATCACTTCGGGCCTCGGTGCCGCGCCGCCGAGCAATATCGTGGTGCTGCCCATCCTGTTCGAACAGCAGGTCATGGCAGTCATCGAGATCGCTTCGCTGGAGCGCTTCACCGAAACCCATCTGTCCTTCCTCGACCAGCTGATGGAATCGATCGGCGTGGTGCTCAACACCATCGAGGCCAACAGCCGTACCGAATCGCTGCTGACGCAATCGCAGTCGCTGGCGCAGGAACTGCAGCAGACCAACCTCGAGCTGGCGGAAAAGGCACGCTTGCTGTCCGAGCAGAACATCGAGGTGGAACGCAAGAACCGCGAAGTAGAACAGGCGAAGTTCGCGCTCGAAGAAAAGGCAAGCCAGCTCGTTCTGTCCTCCAAGTACAAGTCCGAGTTCCTGGCGAACATGTCGCACGAACTGCGCACGCCGCTGAACAGCCTGCTGATCCTCGCGCAGCAACTGTCCGACAACCCGGAGGGCAACCTGACGACGTCGCAGGTGGAATTCGCGAAAACGATCTATGGCTCCGGCAGCGACCTGCTGACGCTGATCAACGACATTCTCGACCTGTCGAAGATCGAGTCGGGCACCGTCACGCTGGAGGTCAGCGAATACCGCTTCGACTCCTTGCGCGCCTACGTGGAACGCACCTTCCGTCACATGGCGGACGCCAAGAAGATCGATTTCACGATTGAACTCGGTCCCAACCTGCCGCCGTCCATGCGAACGGACACTACGCGCCTGCAGCAAATCCTGAAGAACCTGCTCTCCAACGCCTTCAAGTTCACGCCGCACGGCCAGGTCGCGCTGCGCATCGGCCGCGCGCACTCCGGCTGGTCAGGCGACCACCCTTCCCTTTCCGGCGCGGACGCCGTGCTGGCATTCTCCGTTACCGATACCGGTGTCGGCATCCCGGGGGACAAGCTGCAGCTGATCTTCGAGGCATTCCAGCAGGCCGACGGCAGTACCGCGCGCAAATACGGCGGCACCGGCCTCGGCCTGTCCATCAGCCGCGAACTGGCTCGCCTGCTGAACGGCGAGATCAAAGTGGAAAGCGAACTCGGCCTCGGCAGCACCTTCACGCTCTATCTTCCCTATCATCAGGAAGGGATCGTCGAGTACGACTATCCGCAGGAAGAAAATGCAAACGCCGTAGAAGCGCGCCTCGCGCTGCCCTACGACGCCGGGCAGCCCGGTCTGCAGCATGTCGCGATCGACCTTCCGGACGACGGCGAGGGAACGCCGACCGACGACCGGGCGACCGTCAGCCCCGGCGAGCCTGCCGTCCTGATCGTGGACGACGACGAAGGCGATGCCATGGCGCTGCTGGGACAGGCACGCGAGCGCAACTTCAAGGGTATTGTCGCGCTGCAGGCCGACTCCGCGCTGGCGCTGACGCGCGACTACCGGCCGGCTGCCATCCTGCTCGACATTGACCGCGACGATGCGGAAGGCTTCACCGTGCTCGACCGCCTCAAGCGCGATCCAGGCACGCGCCACATTCCCGTGCATGTGCTGTCCGAGACCGACGCGCGCGAACGGGCGTTGCGCCACGGTGCGATCTCCTACCTGCAAAAACCTGTCAGCGTGGCACGCATGCAGGAAGAACTGTCGCGCATCCAGCAATTCGTGACCAGCGAAAAGCGGCATCTGCTCGTCGTCGAGGACGACCCGGTCCAGCGCGATGCCATCGTCCGCCTGATCGGCGATGACAGCGTGCATATCGAAGCGGTCGAGAGCGGCGAAGAAGCGCTCCGCCAGCTCAGGCGCGCCCCCTTCGATTGCGTCGTGCTCGATCTCAGCCTGCCGGACATCGACGGCTTCAACCTGCTTGAACAGGTCGCCGCGGATTATTCGCTGCGCGATGTCCCCATCGTCGTCTACACAGCGGTCGAGCTGAAACCCGAGGAAACGGAAAAGCTGCAGCGCATCGCCAAGACAGTCATCCTGAAGGATGCACGCTCGCCGGAGCGCCTGGTGGCCGAAACCGCCCTCTTCCTGCATCGTGCGCTCGATAGCCTTCCCGAGACGCAACGCCGCATGCTGGACGATGTGCAGGCCGCGGATGTCAGCCTGGCCGGCCGCAAGGTCCTCATCGTCGACGACGACCTGCGCAACATCTTCGCGCTGAGTTCTGTGCTCGAACGCCAGCACATGAAGGTGCTGTACGCCGAGAACGGACGCGACGGCATCGAGGTCCTGCAATCGGACCCCGCCATCGAAATCGTCCTGATGGACATCATGATGCCTGGCATGGATGGCTACGACACGATGCGCGCGATCCGGAAGAATGCGAAGTTCAGGTCGCTGCCGATCATCACCCTGACGGCGAAGGCGATGAAGGGCGACCGCGACAAGTGCATCGCCGCCGGCGCCTCGGATTACATCACCAAGCCGGTGGACGCGGGACAGTTGCTGTCGCTGATGCGGGTGTGGATTCGCAGCTGAAGAGGCGTGATGGAGATGAACAGGGCGAGCGAGTCATGGCGACATGCTCAAGACGCATGTTGTGCGTTGCGCCTGCGCCGGGCGGCAAACAGGCCGGCCATGGCCGCAGCGAACAAGGCTGCAGAACCGGGCTCGGGAACATGCACAGAAGGGGGCGGCGGCTGAAACGTGCCGCCAACCGAGCGCAGTTTTACATAGTCATTGCCACTGTTCAGGCCGATACCGGATGCGCCATAGCCCAGACTGTAGGCGCTGATCAACCACCAGGTCGACTCGAGTCCGAGCGGATTGATGCTTTTCGGCGTGCTGCTGCCGACGTTCGCGTAACTGCCGACCAGTTCCCATCCGCTGGTGTAAAGCCTGGGAATGGACTTGCCGTTGATGACAGGGGTATCTGTACCGGTGTACCTGAGCACGCTGATATCCGAATCGGTGTATGTCCAGCCGAGTGAAACCTCGCTGAGCTTCACTTCATCGCTGAACGCCAGGGCAATCAGATCGAGGTTGCCGTTGCCATCCATGCCATGCTGTGGCGACGATGCGGAGAGGGTTTCGCTTCGGTTGCGGACGCCGAAGCCGGCACCGCCGAACTGCGCGATATTCGCAGTCTGAAACGTCGTCTTGTCATTCCCGGTTCTCGACCAGGCTGTCGCCGTCAATGCCGGATTCTCCGCTCCCGCCGAGCATCCGTAACTGTTCCCGAAGTCGTTTTTCTTGTAGGCATCCTGCGTGCAGCCCGAGCTGAAATCCCAAAGCACCAGCGCCGAAGCGGGAACGCTCAACACCCCGAAAACGCATGCGGCGAAGGCACGCGCTATATAAGTCGAAAGATTTTTCATTACCGAAAACCGTGTATTGTTTTGCAACATTGCTGTGCAGTCTATACACGTTTGTGGTAATGGCCTGTTGTTTTGAAATATTTTGAGACAAGCACCGCTAGTCATCACGGACCTGTCTCCCCGCCGCCCGCAAGGACAACTCGCGGACCTTGTTTTCCTGCCACCAGGCCAGGAATCGGTCGAACCGGCCGCCGAACTTGTGCTTCTTCAGATGTTCGTAGATCTCGCTGCATGCCGCGGCAGCATCGAGGCTGATCTGCCCCTTGGTTGCGGCGAACTCGCAGTCCCAATAGGATTTTTCCACCTCGGCACCGGGTGCGATTCCCACCGTGGTCGATGAAGCGACAATCAGTGCAGCGAGTGCGGATGCCATGGCAGCCTCCGGCAAGTAGCGATTTTTCAGTGTAGGAGTGCGGTCCGGGATGTCATTGACTGCATGCCAACGTGCACATGATGTGGATCAGATTACGCGCGGGATAGTCAACCAAACGGAAACAATGTATCAACGCCCAGCCGGTTTATCTGCACACGGCAAACGCATACAGTGTGGTGGACAAGGTCACATGCCTTGTCGCATAGCGCCTGCGTAACCATTGACCAAGGAGAAGCACCATGCCCCGCCTGCCCACGCTGTTCGTCTCTCACGGATCGCCGATGCTGGCCATCGAGGACAGCCCGGCGAGCCGCTTCCTGCAAGGCCTTGGCCGGACCCTGCCGGCGCCGCGCGCCATTCTTGTCGCATCCGCCCACTGGGAATCGATGGGCGGACCCGCGGTCAGCCTCGCCCCGCAGCCGGAAACCATCCACGACTTCGGCGGCTTTCCGCAGGCGCTGTACGACCTCGCCTATCCCGCGCCCGGCGCGCCGCAGCTTGCCGAAAAAGCGGCATTGACGCTGGAACAGGCCGGATATACCGTCGGACGAAGCCCGCATCGCGGCCTTGATCATGGCGCGTGGGTCCCGCTGAAGCTGATGTATCCGGACGCGGACATTCCCGTCACGCAGCTGTCGATCCTGCGCGGCGCGTCCCCTGCCAATCACGAGCACCTGGGCCAAGCCCTTGCCAGCCTGCGCGACGAAGGAGTGCTGGTGATCGGTTCCGGCTCCCTGACGCATAACCTGTATGAATTCCACGGTGGTCCCGTCGATGCCCCAGTGCCCGAATGGGTCAGCGAGTTCGGCACATGGATGGCGGAGAAGCTGCATGCCGGCGACCGCGCGGCATTGCGCGATTATCGTGCGCGCGCGCCGTCGGCGGCCCGCAACCATCCGACGGAAGAACACCTGCTGCCGCTATTCGTCGCAATGGGGGCGGCCGGAGAAGGGGCTGTTGCCAAGCGTCTGCACGCCAGCCATGAATACGGGGTGCTGGCGATGGACGTCTACGCCTTCGGGGAATAAGGCACCACGCCTAAGCCTGCTACGCCCGGGGCCCTGGCTGCGGTCGATGCGCATCGCCCGGTCCCGCCTGCTGCATGTCATCGGACTCGAGTGTCGCGGCCTCCAGTGCCGTGGCCGCCGGGCCGTGCAACACCTCGCCATCGACGGCGAAGCGGGAACCATGGCATGGGCAATCCCACGACCGCTCGGCCGAATTCCAGTGCACGACGCAGCCAAGGTGCGTGCACTTGGCCGACACCGCATGCAGCGCCCCCTGCTCGTCGCGGAAGACGGCCAGCTTGCGCGTGCCGTCGCGCACGATTGCGCCCTCGCCCGCGGCAATTTCCTGGGGCGAGTCGACCTCGCCGCCCGTCACCCATTCGCCGTATCTGGATAGCGTGTCCGCCTGCTCTGCGACGAAATCCGTCACGCCATGCCTGATCTTGCGCGCCGGGTCGTACACTGGTTGCCATGGATTTTCACGCCCCATGATGAGGTCGGTCACAAGCATGGCGCCGACAGTGCTGTGCGTCATCCCATTGCCTGAATCGCCGGTGATGACGTACACGTTGCGGTCGTCCATCGGATTGTGTCCCAAATAGGCCAGGCCGTCGGACGGTTCCATGATTTCGCCGGACCAGCGGTATTCCACCGTTTGCGCCATCGGGAAGCGTTCGCGGACCCAGCGTTCTATCTCGTCGTACCGATGCTCCGGATGCGTGTCCTGGCCAACCTTGTGGTCGGCGCCGCCTACAACCAGGATGTCCTCGCCCGCCGCCGGGCCTGCCGTCTCGAGACGGACATAGTAATAAGGATCCCCGGTATCCCACAGCAGGATGCGCGGCACCGATCCCCTCGGCACCCGCACGCCGATGACATAGGTGCGGTAGGCGGCCTGTTTCGTGTGCATCACCACGCGGTCGTTGAAGGGGGTATTGGTCGCGACGACCACTGCCTTCGCGCGCACCGTGCCGTTCGTCGTGGTGATCGCCTGCAGGCTGTCGTCGCCGGACACATCGAGCGCCCGCGTACCGCCATAGATCTTGCCGCCGCCGCGCACGATGGCTTGCGCCAGGCCGGACAGGTACTTCAACGGATGGAACTGCGCCTGGTTTCGGTAATGGACACACGGGCCGGTATCGAAACCCAGGCCAGGCACGCGGTCGAGCAGTTCGACATCGGCGCCCGCGCGCTGTGCCGCCTCGAACTCCTTGCGCAAGTCCTTGAATCCGTTGTCGGGAAGCGCATAAAGGTAGCCGCTCAGCCGTTCGAATTCGCAATCGATATTCTCAAGTGCAATGATGGATTCGACCTGGGTAATTGCCTGCGAAAAACTGTCGACAATCCGTTTCGCGATCTGCTCCCCGAAGCCGTCCTCGATGTCCACATACCACTCGTCAGGAGGAAAGAAATGTGCCGTCGTCCTTCCGGTCTCGCCTGCACCGATGCCGAATGCATCGACCACGACTACGCTGCGGCCTTGCCTTGTCAGGAGGTAGGCCGTGGTAAGGCCGGCAATACCTGCGCCGACCACGCACACATCCGTATCCACATCAGCCGCGAGTGCAGGAAAGTCAGGGACGGTGGTAGTTGCCATCCAAATCGAAGAAGACATTCCGTTCGTTGTGCCGATCATAATTCGCCCTTTCTGTCCGCGTTGCCCGGACTGCGCTTTCGCTCGGGACCGAGCGTTTGCTGGTAGACATGGCGGAGATGGATAGGTTTATCCGGTACTGCGGCGGTCATTGCGTGTCATCAAGGGCTCCCGCGTGAATCCCGCTCGCTGCTGCCAGGTTTGGTTATAGTGGCGCCCTAGAAACCAGCGAAAAGGAGTCTTCATGTTCAAGTTTCCCCCGGCGCGCAAGGTGCAATGCCTCGACGAGACGATCGAGTTCGTACTGGACGGAAACGGCCCTGCCGCCATTGTGCTGGTCAACGGTTCCGGCGGGCCGATCGAGGGATGGCACAAGGTGTTTGGGGAACTGGCCGGCGCTGCCCGCGTGTTTGCGTACAACCGTCCAGGCGTCGGTAAAAGCGCGAGGCCAGCGGCCCCGCAGACCGTGAAACACATGGCAGCCTCGCTGCATGCCACGCTGAAGGAAGCCGGCTGCAAGCCGCCCTACGTTCTGGTCGGCCATTCCTTCGGAGGATTGATCGTGAACTTGTTTGCGAGGCAGCATCCCGGCGACGTGACGGCGGTCGTGATGCTCGAAGCGAGCACCGTGGATGACATCGAAACGCTGGGCGTGTACGAAACCGCTTTCCAGCGCGCGCTTGGAAAGCTGCTGAAGCGCGTCTTTCCGCCCAATCCCTATGCGGAAACAGAACAGGCAAAGATATCCGCGCAAGAACTGAAGTCCGCTCCGCCCTTTCCCCCGATTCCCGTGTTCGTGGTCACCGGCGGCAAACCGGCCATGACCTGGGCAACCAGGCCCGAAGCCCTTGCGGCGCGTGCACGGCATCAGCGGCAGCTCTGTGCGCTCTCTCCCATGGCACGCGAGATCGTGGCGGCGGGGAGCGGGCATTTTCCCCAGTTCAGCGAACCTGAAGTGGTCATCGCGGCCGTGAAGGAGGCGCTGGCGCATGCGGCCAGCACCTCTTTGCTTGTCAGCCGCGCAGGCGCAGTGCAGCCTTCCTGACCTCCCCGATCGGCAGGACCTGGGCGCCACTCTCCTTCTCCCTGCGCGGTGCTTGCGGCTGTTCGATCCGCACAACCTCCGCCGGGCGAAGCACGCCTGCCGACGTGCTCAGGTCGAATGCCGCCACCGTCTGGCCCAATGCGGTCGCGCGGATTTCCATGGATGCCGCCGCGGCTGCGGCCTGCTCCACCAGCGCAGCATTCTGCTGCGTCATTTCATCCATGGTCGATATCGCGCGGTTGATTTCCTCGATGCCGCGGCTCTGTTCCTGGCTCGCTTCGGTGATCTCGTTCATGATGTCGGCGACATGCTTGACCGCCGCGACGATCTCGTCCATCTGCTTGCCGGCGTCGTCGACAAGCGCATTGCCGCTTTCGACCTTCTTCACCGAGTCGCTGATCAGGTCCTTGATTTCCTTTGCCGCCTGGGCGGAACGCTGGGCAAGCGTGCGCACCTCGGCAGCGACGACCGCAAAACCGCGTCCCTGCTCGCCCGCGCGCGCGGCTTCCACCGCGGCATTGAGCGCAAGGATATTGGTCTGGAAAGCGATGCCGTCGATCACACCGATGATATCCACGATCTTGCGCGAGCTATCCTTGATCGAACCCATGGTCTCGACCACCTGGCTCACCACTTCGCCGCCCTTCACTGCGGAGTCGGAGGCGGAACGCACGAGATGATTGGCCTGCTGCGCATTGTCGGCGTTGTGCTTGACGGTGGAGGTGAGCTGCTCCATCGAGGACGCGGTCTGCTGCAGTGCGCTGGCCTGGGATTCGGTGCGAGCGGACAGGTTGGAATTGCCGGTGGAGATTTCGTTGGAGGCGGTGCCGATTTCGTCCGTCCCCGCGCGCACCTGGCTGACGATCTTCGACAAGCTGTCGTCCATCTCCCTGAGCGCGCGCAGCAGCTCGCTGGTTTCATCCTTGCCGACGACCTTGATCTCCGCGCCCAGCTTGCCGGCGGCAACCCGTTTGGCAACACCGACGGCATCCTGCAGCGGCTGGGTGATGCTGCGCGTGGTGATGAATGACAGGACCCCGCCCGTGACGACGGTGATGAGGCCCATCATCAGCAGCAGGGTGGTCAGGCGCTGGCCGGCATCTTCCGAACCGGCGATCAGGCCGTCGACGGCCTTCTGCTGCATGTCGACCAGCTTGTCGATCTCGGCAATGGCCTGCTGGTTGAGCGGGTCGATGCGCGCCGAAATCACCTTGCCTGCCGACTCGTTGGCGTACTCCTTGACCTTCTCGATGGCTTCCTTGAAGGGCTCTTCCGTTTTCTTGTTGAGCGCGGCGATATTGGCGACGATGGCCTTCTCTTCGTCGGACAGGCCGAGCGCGAGCATCTTGTCCTGGGCTTCCTGGAAGCGCTTGCGCTGCACGAGCGCCTTGGCCTCTTCCTTCTGCATTTCCGGCGTGCTGTACTGCAGTCCGACGTTGCGCATGGCGATGCCGCCTTCGAGCACTGCACTGCGCATGGCGCTCGCGACCGCCACTTTCCCGGTCGCCACCTTCAACCCCTCGTTCTGGACGCGCCGGCTATTGGCGCTGATGACGATGTCTGCAAGCAGCACGCAGACCACCATGACAAGAATGATGCCGAAGCCGATACCCAGCCGCGTACCAATCCTCACCGTACGTAGATTCATAGCATTGTCTCCCCCGAACGAATTGTGCGGAGCAACGAGAGTCAGCCTGTCGGACTATGGATGGTATCCATGCCCGATCGAATGTTTGAGTGGACTGAGTTCCGCTGCGATACAACATCAAGCGTGCAGAAAGCACACCCCAGCAGGGACCAGTCTAAAGGAGTGAATGGTGATTTTCCACCTTGCAACTGTGTGGATATTTTCTCGCCAGCGATGATGTGTCTTTCTTTTGGACACATCCGGAAAAACGCGGAGAAATCGATGAAATGACAAGCATGCGCGCAGCTCGACGGGATTGTCCGAAAGCGTTGCAAAATCGAAGTTTCCGCAGGGAAAGCCCCGATCAGATGCGATGTATGAAAAACATACATTGCACTTGTGTCTGATCATCAGACACGAACAGGCCGTTGCGCTCGAGCAACAACCTGTGGTCAAAATTCCACGGTCAGCTGCCCTGCTTCGGGTCCCCGGTACAGGTTTTGAGGATGCGCTGGCTCTGCTTCATGTCCGCAGGAAGCGCAATGCCATCCTTTCGTGCGGGCAGCAGACCGGCCCAATCCTGCTGGCGGTAGCCGTACATGGAGACGACCCCATCCAGCAGGTCCTCTTCCTTGATGCCGGCGCGGACAAGTTCGGAGCGGCAGACATAGATTTCCGCGCCGCGCTCCTTCGCCGTCCGGACCATGTTCCGCATATCATGGTTCGACCGCGTTTTCGTGAGCAAGCCTGACTCGGTTCCCGATACGACAATCCAGAACGGCTGGTCCGACTTCTTCGGATTTTCCGCGAGCGCCTGGGCGAGTGCCTGGGTCAGCGAAACACCCTCACCCGCCACATAGACGCCGCCCGCAATCGCGACCGCAGGCGCGGCGATGGCGAGCCCGATCACGATCAGCAGCCGCAGCAGGGGATGGCGATGCAATGCAGGGCGACCCGGCCGCGTGTCATGGCGAAAAGCGTGGAACAACTGGGACATCGATACTCCATTCAATAAAAGACCGCCTAGGTCGAACGGTCCGATGCCTGGCGGATGCGTTCCGCAGCCAGGCGAATCGTGACCGGATTGATGTCTTCCCCATCGAGATCCAGCGCGAATGCAAGCGCCGTATCCATCGTCGACAGGTGAAACAGGAACCATTGCGGAAGGAGTTCCGCCGCCTCGCGGCCCAGGGCCACATCTCCATTCATGACATGGGGGGCGACATGGTGAAGCGCGCCGAGCACACGCGCATGCTGCTCGCGATGCCCTTGCAGGCCAGGATAATCGATCTCTTCCATGAGGGTTTCCTCTTCCTGGAAGTCCTTTTCCACCTTGCCGATCATCTGCATGAAGGCAGCCGCAAATCCGTCATCCGGCATTGTCAGCAGCGCGGTCAGATCCTCGAAGAATTCCTTGTGCGCCTCATCCATGTCCTTGACGCCAAGCGACATGTCCTGGGACCATTTGATCGATTGCATTACTGCCTCCTTGGATTGATCAGCGGAAGACCATCACGGGAATGGTCGTACTTGCCAGCACCTTCTGCGTCTCGCTGCCGACGAACAGGCGCTGCAGGCCCTTGCGCCCGTGCGATGCCATGAAGATGACGTCGCAGCCCAGCGTTTCGGCGGTCTTCACAATTTCCTCGCTCGGGCTGAAGGATTGCGACACCACGGCCTTGCATGGCACATCCACCACATGGGCCGCCGCTGCCAGCTTCCGTACATGCTCCTGCGCGATGTCCTGCGCCCTGTCTTCGTACAGGCGGCGCTCGTCCGAATAGGTACTGCCGGAGAGCGGGGTAAACGGATAGGGTTCCGCGACGGACAGGCCGACCAGACTCGCACCCGTCTCTTTCGCAAACTGGACCGCTGCGTTGATGGCACGCTCGGACAACGGCGAACCGTCGGTTGGCACGAGTATCGTCTTGAACATGATTGCTTCCTTTCGATATCTCCGCCAGCCTTCAAGACCTTGTTGTTCTTGAGGTCATTCTAGAAGAATTTCATCGGCCTTCAAGCCCGAAACCCGCCAGCGTCCTCCGATCCGGCGCGGCTCGATTGATCTGGATCAATGAATGCGGATTCAGGCCAGGAGAGCTCCCAGCCGCGCGCAAAGCTTGTCCGTGGACATCCCGATCGTGTCCACGGCGCACACCTGCGGCGCCTCATCGGCCGAGAACGGATCGTGGCAGGCCAGCTGCCGTTCGAGGATCGCCAGGCCGGCATCCGATGCGTCCGCCTGTTCTCTTTCTCGCAGCAAGATCCGTCGGCGCATCTCGTCTTCAACGGCAACAGCGGAGAGGATGACGAAGCGTACGCCCAGTTCTTGCGCCAGCCCGGCAAAAAGCGCTCGTTGTTCGCGCTTGAGGAAGGTCGCATCGACCACGGCAGTCCACCCTGTACGGATGACCAGCCGCGCAGTCTCGAGCAGGCTGAGGTAGACGGCGCGCGTCGCTTCCTCCGTATAGATTTCCGGACCTCCGCGCTGCAAGGCGGGGATGCCGGCCATGCGCTTGCGTTCGACGTCGGCCCGGATCTGGATGGCATCGAGGGCTTCCACGGCCGCACGGGCCAGCGTCGACTTTCCGCTTCCGGAAAAGCCGTGCATGATGACGAGCGCGGGCCGTGGCCGCTTTATCCGGCCGGCTGCGAAGGCGAGGTAATCCGACGCCTCGCGGCGAGCCCGCACGTCCCCCTGCGCGGCTGCAAGCAATGCGACCTTGCAGCGGATGAGCGCCCGATGAACTTCGTAATACGCGAACACCGGAAGTCCTGCGTAGTCCCCGGTATGCGTCAGGAAGGCATTCAACAAGCGCGACGCGAGGTCGCCGCATCCCCTGAATCGCAGGTCCATGCAAGTGAACGCGATATCGTTCATCACATCGATCCAACGCAGCCGCTCGCTGAACTCGATGCAGTCGAATGCTTCCACCTTGCCGTCCACTGTCAGGATATTCGCGCAATGGAGGTCGCCATGGCATTCCCGGATGAGGCCGCCGGCCTTGCGCGCCAGGAAGCGGTCATGCAGCACCTCCCGCTGCTGCGCTTCCCAGGCCCGCAGCATCAATGCGTCGTCCCGCTCGCCTGATTCCGCCAGGTGCGCAGCGAGCAGGTCGAGTGTTTCATCGGCGATTGCCTGCAAGGCCGAAGGCGTGCACCAGGGGCTGTCCGAGGGAGCGCGCGCTGCCGCTTCATGCAGGCGGGCAAGGCGGGTCGCCCACGCCTCGATGTCGGCAGCCGTCAACCGCCCCTCGGCAAGGCGTTCGCTCCAGAGCGAAGCCTGGTCGAATGCGCGCATCTTCACTGCATATTCCAGGTGCGGGCCATCGCCGCCGAGGACGGGATGATCGATGTCTCCCGCAACCGCAACGACGCCGAGATAGAGTTCCGGCGCATGACGCCGGTTCAGGCGCAGCTCTTCCTCGCAGTAGAAGCGCCGCTTGTCGAGCGTGGAAAAATCGAGGAAGTCGAAGCGCACCGCCTTCTTGAACTTCCATGCGAATCCGCCGGCGACCAGCACCACGGAGATATGCGTCTCGTGCCTGGCGCAGGACGGCCCCAGCGATCCGGCCACCCTGTCGATCAGCGCGCGCTGGCGGGACAGCGCATCCGGTTCGGCCATGCCTGCCTCCCTGTCGATTGATTATTCGCGCGCCGCGTACACAAGGTTGCGGAACAGCTGCCGGTAATGCGTGCGCTGCTCCGGCGCCTGCATCATGAAGATCGCAAGCATATCCTCTGCGGGATCAATCCAGAAGTAGGTTCCGGCAAGGCCGCTCCAGGTGAAATCGCCGATCGATCCCGGCATCAACGCGCCGCCTTCGTGCGTGCGTACCGAAAATCCGAGCCCGAAGCCATAGCCCGGTCCCGGCAGGTAACTGGGGCCGGAGCGCGCATGCGGCATGCCGACAAGATGGTCGCTGGTCATGTAGGCGAGCATCTTGCGCGACAGCAGCCGCACGCCGTCGAGTTCGCCGCCGTTGGCAAGCATCTGCGCGAAGCGGAAATAGTCATGCAGCGTCGACATCATGCCGCCTCCGCCGCTGAGGAAATTCGGTTTCCGGCGCGGCTGGTTCAGTTTTACCGCGGCCCCGGTCACCGGGTCCCTGGCAAAGGCTTCCGCAATCCGGTGATGTTTCCCCTCCTCGACCCAGAAACCGGAATCGTGCATGCCGAGCGGCTTCAGGATGCGTTCGGACAGCAGCGCATCGAGCGGCATGCCGGCGACACGTTCAAGCAGCACGCCGAGGACGTCGGTGGCGTGGCTGTACTCCCATACCGTCCCGGGCTGGACCATGAGCGGCAGCTGTCCCAGCAGGCGGATGAATTCATCGCTCGTCGCGCGCGGACTGCCGATGCCTGCCTTGCGGTATTCCTCCTTGACCAGCGAATCGCCGAAGATCCCGTAGGTGAACCCCGCGGTATGCCGGAGCAGGTCCTGCACGGTGATCGGTTGCAGGGCATCCTCCAGTTGCAGGATGCGCTTGCCCTTGGGATCGGCTTTTTCAACGCCGACCTTCAGCCCGCGCAGTTCGGGCAGGTAGTTTGCGATGGGATCGCTCAACAGCAACCTGCCCTGCTCGGCCAGCATCATGGTGGCGACGGACACGATCGGCTTGGTCATCGAATAGATGCGGAAGATCGTGTCCAGCGACATGGGCGTTCCGGTATCCGGGCCTTGCGTTCCCAGCGCCGCTTCGTATGCCACCCGGCCCTGGCGCGCAACCAGCATGGCTGCGCCGGGAATGAAGCGTCCGTCGATGTCTGTCTGGATACGCCTGGTCAACGCCTGCAGGCGCTGTTCCGAAAAACCGTCCGTACCGCTTGCGGCGAGGCCCTTGCCCATATGTCTCATCCTTGTTCATCCATACCGTCCGGAAGCGAACGGTCGTCTCGATTTTAAAGGATGATGCGCGAGGCCGCCTCGCGGCGATGGCCGTCAGGCCATGATGTGATAACCGGCGTCGATGTATTCCACATTGCCGGTCAACGAACGGGCGCCGTCGCTCGCCAGGAATGCGGCGACATTGCCGACATCCTCGATCGTGGCGAGCATGCGTTCGGGCGAGCGCGCCTTCGCACGCGCAAGCAGTGCGTCGAAGTGGCCAATGCCGGACGCTGCACGGGTCATCAGCGGACCGGGCGACAGCGCGTGCACGCGAATGCCCTTGGTGCCGAGTTCCGCCGCAAGGTAGCGAACCGAGCTTTCCAGCGCCGCCTTCACCGGCCCCATCATGTTGTAGTGCTCCACCACCCGTTCCGAGCCGAAGAACGTTACCGTCTGCAGGCACCCGCCGTCCTTCATCAGCGGTTCGGCCAGCCGCGCCATGCGGATGAAGGAGTGGCACGACACCTCCATCGCCATCCCGAAGCCTTCGCGAGAACAATCGACCAGGCGGCCCTGCAAGTCATCCTTCGCCGCGAAGGCGATGGAATGCAGCACGAAATCGAGCTTGCCCCACTCCTGGGTGATTCGCTCGAACACCGCTTCCACCTGGCCTTCCTCGCGGACATCGCAAGGCATCAGGATGGCGCTCCCGAGAGCCTCGGCAAGCGGCCGCACATGCGGCTCCGCCTTGGCGTTCAGGAAGGTGATGGCCAGTTCCGCCCCGGCGGCGCGGAACGCGCGGGCGCATCCGTACGCGATGCTGTTGTCGTTGGCGATGCCGACAACCAGTCCCTTTTTGTTGGCGAGTGTCATTCTCAAGTTGCTCCATGTGCAGCAGACGGCCGGAAAAACGGCGCCCGGACCAGGATCCCGTTTCCGTAGCAGCCCGCAGCCGGGACCCATCACCGCGCGGCCGTGAAGCTCTTTGGATAGCGGTCGGCCGATCTCAATCGCATCGAACCTTTGATCTGCGACAAATGAGACGGGGATTCTCGTGCACTGCAACAACCTTGAAACCCGCGAAAATACGCCATTCGGGCACGGTTGACATGGATCAACAAAATTTCGGGCCAATCGCTTTACGGTGTGCGCATCGCCCGTTGCAAAAACAGAATGATGTCCGCACCGATGCCTGCCCAAGCCGTGCGCCGCACCGTGTTCACCCTCCGCGATGTCGCCAAGACATACACGATGGGCGAAGTCCGCGTGTCCGCGCTGCGCGACGTCAACCTCGACCTGGTCGAAGGCGAATTCGTCGTCCTCCTCGGCGCATCCGGAAGCGGCAAGTCCACGCTGCTCAACATCCTCGGCGGACTCGACACGCCGACCACCGGCACGCTGCAGTACCTCGACCACGACCTGACGCATGCCAGCGACGCCATGCTGACCGAATTCCGGCGCGAGCACGTGGGCTTCGTCTTCCAGTTCTACAACCTGATTCCCAGCCTCACCGCCCTGGAAAACGTGCAGCTCGTCACCGAGATCAGTCCGCATCCGATGGATCCGGCGGAAGCACTGCGTCTCGTCGGACTGGAAGAGCGCATGCATCATTTCCCGGCACAACTGTCCGGCGGCGAACAGCAGCGCGTGGCGATCGCCCGTGCCATCGCCAAGCAGCCGGACATGCTCCTGTGCGACGAACCGACCGGCGCGCTCGACTTCCGCACCGGCAAGCTGGTCCTGGAGGTCCTCGACCGGATCAACCGCGAGCTGGGGACGACTATCGCCGTCATTACCCACAACGCGGCCATCGCCGGCATGGCGCACCGGGTGATCCATATCAGCAGCGGATGCATCACCCGTATCGAAACCAACACGCACCGTCTCTCGCCGGGTGACATCCAGTGGTAGCCCTGCGCCTCCGCCCCGCCGACATCAAGCTGTTGCGCGACCTGTGGCGCATGCGCGGCCAGGCGCTGGCGATCGCGATGGTGGCCATGTGCGGCATCGCGACACTGGTCACGATGCGCGGGGGATACGAGGCGCTGATCGATGCGCAGCACGCCTATTACGAACGCTACCGGTTCGCCGACGTCTTTGCCCATGTCAAGAACGCGCCGCTCACGCTGCTCGCACGCGTGCGCGAGATTCCCGGCATCAGCGACGCCGACGGGCGGGTGGTATTCGACGCCTCGCTCGACGTACCCGGCCTGGATGAGCCCGCGAGCGGCCGGCTGGTCTCGCTGCCCGAAACGCCGGGCACCGGCCTGAACCGCGTGCACCTGCGCAGCGGGCGCCTGCCGGAAGCGGGAAACCGCCTTGAAGTCCTGGTCAGCGAAGCCTTCTCTGCCGCTAATCGTTTGCATCCCGGCGACAGCCTGTCCGCCATCATCAACGGCCGCAAGGAAAGGCTGCACATCGTCGGCATCGGCATCTCGCCCGAGTACGTCAGCGAGATCAAGGGGAACAGTTTTCCCGACAACCGCCGCTTCGGCGTGCTGTGGATGGCGCGCGAGGCGCTGGCTGCCGCGTTGAACATGCGCGACAGCTTCAATGATGTCGCCGTCGTGCTCGCGCCGCATGCCAGCGAGCAGCGCGTCATCGAACAGCTCGACATCCTGCTCGCGCCATACGGCTCGCTCGGCGCCTATGGCCGCAAGGAGCAGGTTTCGCACAGCTTCATCAATAACGAACTCGCCTCCACCCGCGTCAGCGGCACGATCATCCCGGCCATCTTCCTCGGGGTGACGGCCTTCCTGATCCATAATGTGCTCTTGCGCATCATTACCTTGCAGCGGGCGCAGATCGCGCTGCTCAAGAGCTTCGGCTACAGCAGTTTTTCCGTTGCCGCGCATTACCTCAAGTTTGCGCTGCTGACCGTCATGATCGGCGGCATGTTGGGCGTGGCGCTGGGAACCTGGCTCGGGCAGGGGCTGGCGAAGCTGTACGCCGACTTCTACCATTTCCCGAGCATGGAATTCCGGCTCTCGGCTTTTGCCATCGCGCTTTCCCTGCTGGTCGCCGCATTCTCTGCGGTATTCGGCGCATGGCTTGCCGCCGCGCGCGTGCTGCGCCTCGCGCCGGCCGAGGCGATGCGGCCTGAAGCGCCCGCGCATTTCCGGCCCGGGCCGCTGGAGCGACTGGGCCTGCAACGCTACATGCCGCTTCCCGTCAGGATGGTGTTGCGCAACATGGAACGCAACGCAGCCAAGTCCCTGCTGTCCATCCTCGGACTGGCGCTGGCCGTGTCGCTCATGATCACCGGCCAGTACACCTTCGACGCGCTCAACGAAATCATCCGCCTGCAGTTCCGTACCGCGCAGCGCGACGACGTGACGCTGTCGTTCAACGAGGCGCGCGATCTTTCTGTCGTGCACAACCTCGCCGCCCTGCCCGGCGTGCTGCGCGTCGAACCCTTCCGCAGCCTGCCGGTCAAGATGCGCTTTCGCCACCGGACGAAGAAGACGGTCATCATGGGCATGGCGCCCGAGCGCGAACTGCGCATGATCCTCGACGACAGGGAGCGGCCGGTCGCGTTGCCGCAGGAAGGTATCGTGCTGACGAAGAAGCTGGCGGAGATCCTCTCCGTGTCGGCCGGCGACACGCTGACGGTCGAGACGCTGGAAGGAAAACGCAAGACCGCGACCATCCCGGTGACGGCCATCATCGACGAGCCGATCGGCACCTTCTCCTACATGTCCAACGCTGCCCTTGCACACGCCATTTCCGAACCGGAAACCGCATCGGGCGCCTTCCTCGCCGTCGATCCCGGGCAGCAGGCCGCGCTGTACCGCACCCTCAAATCGGTGCCCGCCGTCGGCAGCGTCAACCTGCGCGAAGCGACGCTGCAGAGCTTCCTGTCGACGGTGGCGGAGAACATGCGCATCAATACCATCGTGCTAGTCGCCTTTGCCTGCGTCATCGCGATCGGCGTGGTGTACAACTCGGCCCGCATCGCCCTGTCCGAGCATGCGGTCGAACTGGCCAGCCTGCTCATCCTGGGCTTCACCCGGGGCGAGGTGGGACGCATACTTCTCGGCGAACAGGGCCTGCTGACCCTCGCCGCGATCCCGCTCGGCTGCCTGCTCGGCTACGGGCTGTCGGCGCTGCTGTCCAATCTGTTGAGCCAGGAACTGTTCCGCATCCCGCTGGTGGTCAGCGGACGCACCTTCGCGCTGTCGATCGGGGTCGTGCTCCTGTCGGCCGCGGCCTCCGGCTATCTTGTCTGGCGCAAGGTGCAAAAACTCGACCTGATCGAAGTCCTCAAGACACGCGAATGATGAATACCCTGACAGACACCAAGCTCGCAAGCTCCGTCGACGCTGGTCGCAAGCGTCCGCGCCCGAAAACGCTGCTGATGGCAACACTCGCCGCCGCCGCTGCCGCCGGCCTGCTCTGGCTCCTCTTTTCCCCCGACCCGGTCAAGGTGGAACTGGCGCCGGTCGGCGAAGGCGCCATGCAGGTCACCGTGAACAACCAGGGACAGGTGCGCCTGCACGACAAGTATGTCGTCGCGGCGCCGGTTGCAGCCGAACTGCAGCGCATCGCGTGGCATGACGGCGACCAGGTCAAGCGCGGCGAAGTGGTTGCGACCTTGAGCCCGCTTCCTATGGATGCCCGCCAGAGGCAGGAGGCCATGGCCCGCCTAGACGCGGCGAAGGCGCTCGCGCGCGAGGCGGGACAACGCGCCGAACGTTCCCTGACGGACATGGAGCTGGCCGCCAGCGAGCGCAAGCGGATCGAGCGGCTGGTGAGCAACGAATACATGTCGCCGCAGGCAGCGGAGAAAGCCATGGCGGCCGAAAAGAACAGCCGCATGGAGTGGGATGCCGCCAAGTCGCGCCAACAGGCTGCGCAGGCCGACGTGCGTGCCGCGGAAGCCGCACTGCTGGCAAGCGACGGCACGGGCAAACGCCAGATTGTCCTGACCGCGCCCGCGGACGGGTTCATCCTGAAAGTCCACGAGCGCAGCGCACGCACGGTCGGCGCGGGCGCGCCCCTGGTCACGGTCGGCGACCGGACGCGCTCCGAGGTCGTGGTGGACGTGCTCTCCAGCGACGCAGTCAGGATCAGCCCGGGCAACCTCGTGCTGCTGGAAGGCTGGGGCGGCGGAAAAGTGCTGCGCGCGAAAGTGCGGATGGTCGAGCCGGTTGCCTTCACCAAGGTGTCCGCCCTCGGCGTGGAAGAGCAGCGTGTGAATGTCGTCGCCGACCCGGTCGATGAACTGGGTCCGCTGGGCGACGGTTACCGGATCGAAGCGCGGATCGTCATCTGGTCCGCGGAAAAGGCCACGAAAGTGGCCGGCAGCAGCCTGTTCCGCGTCGGTGATGCCTGGCATGTGTTCGTTGTGGAGAATGGCCGCGCGCGCGAGAAGAAGGTCAGTATCGGGCAGCGCAACCAGGACGAGGCGCAGGTGCTCTCGGGATTGGCCCCGGGCGCCACGGTCGTTCGCTTTCCGAGCAACGAGCTTGCGGATGGCACCAGGGTGATTACGCCTTCGCAATAGCCCTGTGCCCGCCTGCGAAATCCATGCCGCTGTTTGAGGTCACACAACAAACCGGCGCACATTCCCTGCGCGCGGCGAACTCCGGCGCCGGCGCCTCGGTCATCATTGGGCACAGGCAGTATTGCCGATACTGCATGACCCCAGACCCGAGGCAGCATGGAATCCGGACCGACCACAATTTCCCTCTACGAGAACACCGTTCCCTCGTTCGTCGAACCGCAACTGGACGCCTTGTACGGGCATGTCTTCTCGTCACTGGCGCAGTTTCGCGTCTATGACGGCATCGACGGCAATACCCACACCTACGTGGCGCAGACGGGCAGCGCAGCCTGCGCGATCCTCCTGTTCCGGATCGAGGGCCGCCGCGTCCAGGTCCTCAACGAACAGATCGCCATGGAACCCGGCGAAATCAACCGGTTCGCCCGTTACGTTTTCAACGCGTGGCCTGATGTGGACGTGATCCGCTTCCCGGCGATCCTTGCCGACGGCAGCGCCCTCGCATTTCCGCACCAGCAGTTCTACCGCACGGAAGACATCGTGCTGACACTACCGCCGACGCCGGAGGACTATCTCAATGCCCTCGGCAAGGCGACACGGAAAAACTTCAAGTACCACGGCAACCGGCTCAAGCGCAACTTCCCCGCCCTCAGCTTCGAAGTCTGGATCGACGGCCGGATTCCAGACTCGCATGTGCGCGACATCGTCGAGCTGAACCGTGCCCGCATGGCGACCAAGAACAAGGAATCGGAAATCGATGCCGAGGAGACGCGCCGCCTGACCCGGCTGGTGCAGCAGGGAGGACTGGTGAGCGCCATGATCCTCGACGGGCGCGTGGTGGCAGGCACGGTGTGCAGCCGCGTCGGCCGGAATTACTTCATGCACATCAACGCGCACGACCCGGTCTACGACGATGCGCGCATGGGCAAGTTGTGCTGCTACATGACGATCTGCGATTGCATTACGCGCGGCGGCAAGGAATTCCACTTCATGTGGGGGCGCTTCGAGTACAAATACCTGCTGCTGGGCGTGCAACGTGACTATGACGAACTGACGATCTACCGCTCCCACGGACGCATGCTGCTGCACGGCGCCTCGGCGTTCCGGATCGCGTACAGCGGGTATTCCCGGGAGTGGAAATTCCGGCTGCTGGACCTAGCGAACAAACCGGATGAAAGCAGCCTGTTCCTGCGGACTGCGGCACGGTCGCTGAACTTCGTGCGCAACCTGAAACAGTCCGGACTGCGAGGGACGGTCTTGCGGCATTGAAACCGGACGGGGCCGCCGCGACATTGCACAGGAAAATAAAAAAGGACCCAACGGATCCTTTTTTATCCTTCCTGAAGCTGCAGTCTCACATAGTCTTGCGCTTCTTCTTGCTCTTTTCGCTCTTGACCTTCGTCAGCATCAATCCGCCCCGGGAGGACTTTGCCTTGCGCGCAGCTATACGCATCGACGAGGACGTTGCAGCCTTGGCCATGATGAACGGCTCACCAGTCACTAGCCGCTGGACATTCTCGGCGTCCATCATGCGCGCCGCGCTCTCCTTGGCGTTCAGCAGCACCATGATCACGTTCTTGCCGGCTGCCTGGAAGCGCATCACCAGGCATTTGCCTGCTTCGCGCGTAAAGCCCGTCTTCGACAGCAGGATGTCCCAGCCTTCACGCCCAACCAGGCGGTTGGTGTTGCGATACTGAACCATGTGTCCGTTCATGTCGATCAGCTCCTCCGTGCCGGTCGACAGGCGGCTGATTTCCGGATACCGCGAAGCGGCGCTGACCATTTTGACAAGATCGGCCGCCGTCGAGCGGTTGTACGGCGACAGGCCGGTCGGTTCGCTGATGCTGCTATGGCGCATGTCCAGCGTCACGAGTTTTTCGCGCACGGCATGCGTGAACGCGTACATCCCGCCCGGGTAGGTACGCGCCAGCGCGTGGGCGGCACGGTTGTCCGAGGACATCAGCGCCAGCTCCAGCAAGGCGCCGCGGGAAAGCACGGCGCCGACAGGCACACGCGAGGAACTGAACTTCAGCGTATCGACATCGCTCTCATCGATGACGATCTGCTGGTTCATGTCGAGCTTCGCATCCAGCACCACCATGGCTGTCATCAGCTTGGTGAGCGACGCGATCGGCACGACCTCATACGCATTCTTTTCGAGCAGTACCGCGCCGCTCGCCTCGTCGATCACGACGGCGTGCTGCGAACTCAGCGGTACGGCAAACACGGACGCTGCTGCGCTCATCAGCAGCGCCAGTACGGTTTTCTTGAACATGGCCGGGTCAAAATCAAAGTTGCACTACGGCATTAATCATAGCGTGTTAATGCCGCGCAAGGTTTGCTTTCGCGCATTGATTTGAGAAAATTTTTTGGGGTGTTGCGCGCCAGTCCCGGTCACTCTTCGAATCCCCCCTTTCCCATCTCCCGGCACGCTTTTTCCGGTGCCGATACAATCAGCGATCTCCCCATCGCTGCCAGGAAGGAACCGTGTCCTCACCCTCGTCCCCCCGCATACTGATTATTGGCGCCGGAGCAATAGGCGCGTTCTATGGTGCCGCGCTCCAGGCGGCAGGCGCCGAGGTTTCCGTCGTCTGCCGGAGCGAATACGAGACAGTCAGGGAGCGCGGCTTTTCGATCGAAAGCCAGCGTCTGGGCAACCGGATGTTCATCCCCGCGCAAACCGTGCGAGCGTCCGGCGATTACCAGGACGGGCCGCCCGACTATGCGGTCGTCTGCGTCAAGGTGGTGGAAGGAACCGACCGTGCTGCACTGATCCGCGATGCCGTCGGGCCGGGAACTGTCATCGTCCTGATCGAAAACGGTGTGGAAATCGAAGGCGAGATCGCGGAGGCATTCCCGGATAACGAACTCATCAGTGCCCTCGCCTTCGTCCAGGTCAGCCGCATCGCCCCGGGCAAGGTGAAGCATTTCGCCTTCGGCGACCTCAGTTTCGGCAACTATCCGTCCGGGCTGAGCGATGACACGAGGCGCTTCGCCGCCTTGCTGGAAGCCGGCGGTATCAGGTGCAGCTTGACGGAGGACGTGGTGACGGCTCGCTGGCAGAAATGCCTCTGGAACGCCGTGTTCAATCCGGTCTCGGTCATGGGCGGCGTGCTGGATACCGGGCACATCCTAGGATCGCCGGAAGGCGAAGCCCTGGTCCGCCGCGCCATGAACGAAGTCTGCGCGGTCGCCGCCGCGACCGGCCACCCGCTGGACGCGGCGCTGGTCGGCCAGTTCATCGAAGGCACGCGCAAGGCGCCACCCTACAAGACCAGCATGGCGCTCGATTACGAGAACGGACGACAGATGGAGACCGAGGTCATCCTCGGCAATGCGGTACGCGCAGGCCGCCGCGAGAATGTTGCCATTCCATCACTGGAGGCACTGTATGCGCTGATGAAGATGGTGGAAAGAAAGACAGGCTTGATCTAGGTTAGTCTTTTTACCCGGGGGAAGACTATATACTGCCCCGGGTTACCTTCTCATCCATCCAGGAGCACTCATGAAATTCCATTCCTTCGCGATCGCCGCCGTTGTCGCCGTCATGGCTGTCGCATCCCCGGGCGAGTCTTTTGCGCAGGCCAAAGCGAAGATGTACAAGGTCGAAGAGCTGCACAAGAACCGTGAAGCGCTCGCCGGCAAGACCATCCAGGCGCAGGGCAAGGTCGTCAAGGCCAACAACGGCATCAAGGGTTACAACTTCGTTCACGTCCAGGATGGCTCGGGCAAGGCGGATGTCGGCAACCACAACCTGATCGTGCGCAGCAAGCAGACTGCAAATGTCGGCGACAGCGTTACCGTGTCGGGCACCGTCCTTGTGAACAAGGATATGGGCGCCGGATACTTCTATCCTCTGCTCATTGACGAAGGCACCGTCGCGCCGAAGAAGTAAGCGAATCCAATCGAGGGGCGCGCAAGCGCCCCTTTCCATTTCCTCACATCGTTTTCGGGCCATTTCACCGGATCATCCGCTTAAAAGCGCCCGACACCCAGCCCTGCAAAACAGTCCGTTCCGACCTCGCGCACTTCGACGCGAGAAGCGTGTTTGCTGCCGGATGACTTGTTGCGGCGGGCGGGTGAGGCAATGTATCGGGACAAGGAAATCAGGCGGGATATAGAAGATCTGATCGAGGCACTCCAATAACGCAATAGGCCAGGCGCTGATCGCATGTCGCATGAAGGACGGCAGAGTGAAAACTCAATATACTCAGCCTTCATACTTTTCTTCTAGTGGAGAAAAGAAGTTAAAAATGCTCCATGACCAATTTCATTTCAGATATTACTGCCGAAGCAGCCATGACTGACACCCCGCCATTTGACCCGCCTTATTTTTCCGTCGAGAAGACTGCGCAAGGTGTGCGTGTCATCGAAACCGGCATCGACGGCAGCCAGCAGGAGCGCATGGTGTCGTTTGGGGAAGCTGCCGGACTGCTGGTCGATACTTCAAGCGCTTCGTCCGTGCCCGCACGTGGCAACCCGAAAAAGAGCACCCGGCCGGCCTCTGGCATGCCGCCAGGTTCTACCCTCCTCGCCGTTCCGTTTGCCGAAAAGGATGCGGCCAAAAAGCTTGGCGCGCGCTGGAATGCCGATCGCCGGTCGTGGTATGTGCCGCCTGGTACCGATGCCTCCCTGTTCAGCCGCTGGCGTACCGACGAAGCCGATTCATGACTTGCGATCACGCATGGGAAAGCCCGCGGTGGTAGCGCAACAGGCGACGAACGATCGTTGCCTCCTGTACGCGCCGGGCGCGCGGCGACAGTTGCTTTCCCGTCTCCGGTCTGAAAACAGATTTCTCCGTCATTGAGAAATAGCAACGCAGGCCGATGCCGGCAATTGCGGCGCTGATAGACAATAATCCGAGATATTCCATGGTGTGCTCCAGATCAATGATGCTTTGGGGAGCAGCATACGGATCTCGGATTTGCCACGCCAATTCAAAGTCAGGATAACCGGCATTTCTTCATTGAATATCATTTGCCGGCTTCAGATTCCGCTTGCATATCGTCGCCATTTAGGCAACAATCAAATGCGAATGATTCTCATTTAAATAAAACCACGCCAGCCAACCGCAGTACTGCGGCAGCCAGCCCGGACATGCCCAAATGAAAGGAGCGCCATGCGCAGCGATGCAATGACTTCCCTCTTTGAAGAACCGGACACCGGCACCAAACCCGAATTGCTTGTGTCGGCGGTACTGCACCTGATGTCTCACTATGCGGCGAACACGCCCGAGTCGGGCCCATGCCTGAAACTCGGTTCGATCATCGAGCGGCATTTGCGCGCGCTTGCCGACTTTCCGGAATTGTCCCCGGTCCTTCGTGCCACCTGCCAGCAGTTGTCGGACCAGTGGGCCGCCGTCGTGGAACGCGCGCGGCCGGAACATCCGAAACGCGGGTTCCTGCACCGCTTCGTCCGGGCCGCATAGCGTTCAAAGTATCCGGTTGAACCACATCATCGATAGCGCGGCCGACAGTACCGCGAGCAATGCCGCGCCAGCAGCAAACAATGCCGACACTTCGCTCTCGCGCCGTTCCAGCGTCAGGCGCGAGCTGAGTGTCTTGTACACCTTGGCGAGGTCGGTGGCGGTGCCGGCGTAGAAGTATTGGGCCTTGGTCAATTCCGCGATTTCCTTGAGCGGTGCCTCGTCCAGCCGCACATGCATTGCCCAGCCGTCGCCGGTGAGGACATCACCCGCAGCGGTGCCGATGCCGATGGTGAACACGCGCACGCCGCGCTCGGCGGCCATTCGCGACGCCTCCACCGGATCCGGCCCGGTCGTCGTCTGGCCATCGGTCAGCAGGATGATCGCCGCTGAACCATAGGATCCAGGGGGAACCGGCAGGAAGTCTTCCGCAGGCTCCTTTGCGGCATCCGTGCCGAGCGTGCGGGCGGCGGCTCCATAGCGTGGTTCAACTTCGCGCGGATCGGAGCTGTTGAGATTGAAGCGGACGTCGGGGAAGATGGCTTTCAGCGACACCAGGATGCCGCTTCCGACGGCGGTGCCGCGCTGCAACTGCATGCGGCCAAGTGCCTCCAGCAAGTCTTCCCGGTTGGCGGTGGGCGGCTGGATGAGGCTAGCGGCGCCGGCGAAGGATACGATGCCCACGCGGGTGTTGCGCGGCTGCTGTTCCACGAAGGTCCGGACGGCGGTCAGCGCGGCGGCGAAACGGCTCGGCGCGACATCGGTCGCGCGCATGCTGCCGGATACGTCGACCGCAAGAATCATGGTCTTGTGTTCGGACGGCAGCGTCAGCACTGCGGCCGGCCGGGCGACCGCGACCAGCATCAGCGCAATCGCCAGCAGGAAGAGCAGCGGCGGGACATGGCGCCGGAACTGCGCACCGTGCATGGCCTCGCGCACGGTGGCAAGCCCCGCATACTGCACGGCGACCTTCTTGCGCCGGCGCAGCATGAGCCAGTACGCCAGCACCAGCGCCGGCAGGATCAGCAGCAGCCACAGCAATTCCGGCCAGATGAAAGTCATCACATCCCCCTGCCCGCCACGCCGCCTGCGCAGAGCCGGCCGCTGTTCCGGCGCAACTCGGAGAACCGGAACAGCGCATCCACGATATCGTCCTCGGTGGAAATTTCCAGCACATCCACGCCGGAATAGGCGAAGGCGTCATGCAGCTCGTCCTCGCGCTTCGTCACCGCTGCGGCAAAGCGGCTGCGGAATCCCTTGTCATGCGTATCGACCAGCAATTGCTCGGCGGTTTCCGCATCCTGGATGGTCAGCAGTCCGAGATCCGGCAGTTCCATTTCCAGCGGATCGTACAGCCGGATGGCAACCACGTCGTGACGCTGCGCCAGCATGGCGAGCGGCTTTTCCCAGCCGGGCGTGGTAATGAAATCCGACACGACAAATACCAGCGAGCGCCTGTGCATCACATGCGCGGCCGTTTGCAGCAGGTCGTACAGGCGGGTCGATGCCGAGGCTGCGGGCTGTGGACGATGCGCCATGCGATGGATGAGTTGCAGCACCTGCATCTTTCCCGTCCTGGCCGGAAGGACGGTATCGACACTGGTGCCATAGAACAAGGCGCCGAACCGGTTACCGTGGCGGTTCAGCATGCTTGCCAGGATCGTGGTCAGCTCCACCGCCTGCCGGCGCTTGCTCACCGTTTGCGAACCGAAATCTTCCGACGGACTGAGGTCGAGCAGGAACCAGGCGGTCAGCTCCCGTTCCTCGTAATACTCCTTCACGTAGGGCGTCTGCAGGCGCGCGGTGACGTTCCAGTCGATATGCCGCACGTCGTCGTGGTACTGGTATTCGCGCAGGTCGGCAAGGTCGACCCCGAGTCCGCGGAAGAGCGTCCGGTAATCGCCATGCAGCAATCCGTCGAGACGGCGCAGCACCGTCAGCTCGATACGGTTGAGGATGGCTTCAGGCGTTTGCGTCGACTTTGACATGGTTTTCCAGCACTCTTTCCGGGGGGGGGAGGTGTTTCAGGATGCGGTGGACGATCTGGTCCGGCGCCACGTTGTCGGCCAGGGCTTCGTAAGACAGCGACAGACGGTGCCGGAGCACGTCGGGCACGAGGTCGACGACATCCTCCGGGCGGACATGGTTGCGTCCCCGCAGCAGCGCCAGCGCCCTCGCCCCCTCGACCAAATGGATGGAGGCGCGCGGACTGGCGCCGCAGGAGATGTAGTGCTTCAGGTGCGGCACATTGCACCTGTCGGGATCGCGTGTGGCCGCTACCAGGTGCACCGCGTAGCGCACCAGCGAGGGGTCGATGTAGCAATCCCGGCATTGCCGCTGCAAGCGGGCAAGTTCCTCCGTCGTGGTCACCGAGGCCACCTCCTGGTCCTGGCTGGTGACGCGGTTGACGATGACGAATTCCTCCTCCTCGGTCGGATAGTCGACCAGTACCTTCATCATGAAGCGGTCGACCTGCGCTTCGGGCAAGGGATACGTGCCTTCCGTCTCGATCGGGTTCTGCGTCGCCATCACGAGGAAGGGTTCGGGAACGAGGTGCGTGGTGCCGGCAATGGTGACCTGGCGTTCCTGCATCACTTCCAGCAGCGCGCTCTGCACCTTGGCCGGCGCGCGGTTGATTTCATCCGCCAGCAGCAGGTTGGAAAAGACCGGCCCGAGCGAGGTACTGAATTCGCCGGTTTTCTGATTGTAGATGCGGGTGCCGACGAGGTCGGCCGGCACTAGGTCGGGCGTGAACTGGATGCGGTGGAAACTGCCCCGGATCGTCTTCGCCAGCGTCTTCACCGTCAGCGTCTTGGCCAGCCCCGGCACGCCCTCGACCAGCAGGTGTCCGCCCGCGAGGATGGCCACCAGCACACGCTCCAGGAAATGGTCCTGCCCGACCACAACCCGCTTCACTTCGTACAGGACGCGCTCCATCTGGAGCGAAACGTCGGGCCTGCTTTTTTCGATGGTATCCATGCGTGTCCGTGGTGAAGGGTGTCAGAAGGGGGAATCGCCCGCGGCCGCTGCCGCGATCTCGATCGGCACCGCAAAACCGATGCCGACAAAACTGCCCTGCTCGTGCGGGCTCAGGATGGCCGTGACGATGCCGACCACCTCCCCGCTCATGGTGATCAGCGGTCCGCCCGAATTGCCTGGGTTGGCGGCGGCGTCGAACTGAATCAGGTTGCGCAGCACTTCGTTGTCGCGCGGCGACATGTAAGTACGCTTGAGTCCAGACACGATCCCGGACGAAGCGGAGGGACCGATATTGAATGGAAAGCCCACGGCGACCACCTTGTCGCCCACCGCCAGACCCTGTGTCGAACGCAGCGTGGCAGGCACGAGATCGTCCGGGATGCTGAGCGCCTGGATGACGGCGAGGTCGTTCTCCGGCTGGCGCCGCAGCACGATCGCGTCCGCCACATGGCCATCGGCGAAATGGACCTTGATCCGCGTCTTGTCATCCAGTCCGACGACATGGAGGTTGGTCAGGATGACGCCCTTGTCGATGATCACCACACCCGTCCCCACGCCGCGCAGCCCTTTGTGCGCACCTTGCTCGCCCTCCTGCACCACGCGCACGATCGAGGGTCGGATACGGGCGTAGGCCTTCGACTCCTGCGAAGGCAGCATGCTGTTTTCAAGTGTATGCAGCACGGCGGCATCGATGTCGCGCTGGGTGAAGCGGCGCTCGGCGGGGGCAAGTGTCGAGTACGCAAGGAACATCAGCACGCACAGCAGCACCGGGACGCTCATCAGCAGAAAACGCTCACGGCGGCGGAGGAACGCGCGGGTCCGGCCAAAACGCGGAGGGCGTGGCGCCGCCGCAGCCTGGGGTGGCGGCGGCGCCTGTCCTCCGGATGGCGGGGACGCAACCGTGCCGCTGCGCTGCCTGCGGGCGGACCTGCTGTAGATGGGCGTCCTCTTCATGCCCGTCCGCGCCTCAATGAAGGTCCTTGTAACGGCCGACGCGGTATTTTCGCATCTGGTAATTGGCGGTCCCGCCCAGGACCAGCACGCCCAGCAGCGGAATCAGGACGATGGGCGAGTCGGTGAAGATCGCGCCGCCAAAGCCCAGGACCCCGCACGCGGCAAGGAGTTTGCCCATTTGCCGCATCCCGACCTTCCACGCCTGCCAGGCGAGATCGAGGGTCATGAGCATGAAGAAGAGATTCAGGAAGGCCATGATGTATTCCCTGGATATCGAGCCGCAACGCGGCCCGGTAAGCCCCTCTGCAGGAGCTGTCCGTCTTGCTACTTTGTCCTCGCGGCGTTGGGCAAGTTCAAGCCGTTTCAGCATTGAGGCGATTCGGATCAGGGAACGTGCGGAAATCTTCCGCAGGCTCACCGGGCTGCGGGGCACGGATATGCACTGCGGAAAGGAAATCGTCCGCTCAAATGGCGCGGATTTCGGAAGGGTTGGCCGGTTCGGCAAAGGGGCCGCGGGTCTCCAGGTGCTCTTCGAAGTCCGCATCCAGCTGCCCGTGCTGTTTCAGGAACTCGCGCACCTCGCGCAACCACAGGCGCTTGTCGCTGAGGCCGGAGTCGTCGCCAAGCGTATACGTATTCCTGTCGCTGAAAAGGTGTTCGGCGTCGCCCGGTTCCAGGCCGAATATGTGCGCCAGGATGGCGGCCTCAGATTCTTCCACCGGCGATTCGCCCGCCAGGACAAGCCTGCTGTCGTCGGCAAGCGACAGTCCGAGTCCCACGAACTTCGGATGTTGCGCAAGCCATCCGGCCGGGGAGCAGATCGTGCCGTACTCCAGTGTTTCGCCGCGCCTGCTGACCAGGCGGTCGAGGTCGATGGCGGTTTCGGGAATGCCGTCGATGATGGCGTAGGCATCCTTGATCAATTCGAAATTCGGGGCGGTATCCATCGCATGTCCTTTCTGCGTTCTGCCGGCACAAATTCCATTTATAGGCGCCGCTATCGGCACACGTCTTGCGCCGCTTCAATGTGCCCTTAATCGCTGGCCGCATAGAGTGCCTGCAATTCCTGCAGCGCCCTGACCGTCGACTCGTGCCCGTGCATCGAAGTCAGCGAAAACACCGTCGAGATCGAGGAACACCTGCAGTTTCGGTTTATGCGCCATGCTGATTGGAAATCCTTCCCTTGCCCGTCTCATTTCAAGCGATTGTCCTCCAGGCTGACTGGTTCCACAGCACCCTTGTCTTGTTTTTACAGGGAACGATTGCGGGCATCCCGGGTCGACTGCCGGGCCCTATATTTAGAGCACGGCACCTAATTTTTCTGCCGTACACTCGCGGGCACACTTTGATCCAGATTAAGGAAGCCCGCCATGGGCCTTTACCTCGCCTACGATTCCGACCACAAGACCTCCGGCCACGATCAAGTGGATGCACGCCCCAAGCTGCTGATTGCCATCCGGCCGGAAGATGTCGCCTTGTCGAAAAGCATCCTCGGCGATGCATTCAATACCGTCTTCTGCCACTCCTATTCCGAAGCATGCGCCCGACTCGACGACGACGTGCGCCTTGTTACTTGCGGCGTGCATTTCGACAACGGCAGGGTCTTCGACCTGCTTCGCTTCGTACGCCAACATCCGCATACCGCAGACTTGCCCTTCTTCATCCTGCTCGGCGCAGGCAGCCGCTACTCGCCTGCCATCGTGCAGGGAATCCGTACGGCGGCGAAGCTCCTCAAGGTGACCGCCTTTACCGACCTGACCCGGTTCTCCGACAAACTCGGGACAAATGCATCCATCGACGCCTTGCGGCAGGGCATACGGGATGCCATTGCCGCTCAACCTTCCCAGGAATCATCCCGCTCCACTTCCCTCGGGTAACCCCTTGCATGCTGCGGCGCATGGCACCAATACGGAGCCTGGCCGTCTAACCTACGTACCTGTACGGCAATTTCACACTCGCATAACCGCTGGTCATGTTGCCGCCCTTTTCCGTGGATCACGACACCAGCCCATTCATGCTCGACAACGCATCTGCCCCGGTTCCCTGCCTGGAAGGCGGGGGGGAATGCGGGCGACTGCTGCGTGCAATGGACTGGAGCTCGAATCCGCTGGGTCTGCCCGCGACCTGGCCGCACACCCTGAAGATGTGGGTCTGCGCGATATTGCACTCAAAGCTGCCCATGGCCGTGCATTGGGGGCCAGCGCTGATCACCATCTACAACGACGCCTTCATTCCGGCCTTTGGCACCAAGCACCCCGGCAACCTCGGGCAGCCGGCCAAGGAATGGTGGAGCGAAATCTGGGACAAGCTCGGCCCCGCTTTCGAGCAAGCCATGCAGGGACAAGCGGTGTACGCGGTGGATATCCCTTATGCCGTCCTGCGTGGCAACCGCATCGAAGAAGGCAATTTCACGCACAGCCACAGCCCGTTGTGGGACGATAGCGGCAATATCGAAGGTGTCCTTGCCGTCGGATTCGATACCACCAACGAAGTCCGTTCCCGTACGGAACTGCAGGCCACAAGCGAACGCCATACGGCGCTGCTGCACATGACGCAATTGCTGCGGAACCTGAAAAATCCGGAGGAGATCATGCAGGCTGCGGCCGAGATGGTCGGCCGCCATCTGGGCGTCAACCGGTCGGGGTTCGCGGAATGGTCGGAAGACGGCCTGTTGCGCCATACCGTTACCTGGACCGATGGCTCGATTGCCCCCATCGATGTGGACCTGCCGGAAACCGCACTGGGCTCGGGCATGCGCACGGGGGCGCATGAAGGCAGGACAATGGCTGTACGCGACGTCGTGACCGATCCGCTCACGGTCGATTCCCTCTTTCCTTCCCTGGGTGTGCGTTCGTGCATCGGCGTTCCCATCGTCCGGCGCGGACGATGGCGGAGCGGCTTCTATGTGCACTGCAGCCAGCCCAGGGCATGGAGCGAAAACGAGATCAGATGCGCCGAGGAAGTCGCTGCCCTGACCTGGGACGCAGTGGAACGGGCACGAGCCCAGACACACCTGCGCGAAAGCGAAACACGGTTCCGCACAGCACTCGACATCGCGCAGCTCGGCACGTTCGACTGGGATTTGCAGTCCGACCGGGTGATCTATTCGGAACGCACGCGCGAGATCTTTGGCCTGTCCGGCAATGAAGGCCGGCGGTCGCAAGACTATTTCGCGCGCATGCTGCCCGAGGACAGCGAGCGCATCCGGCAAATCATTGCCAACCTGAATGCACAGGAACCGCGCATGCAAGTGGACTTCAGGATTCGCCTGCCCGACACGCGCATGCGTTATATCACCAGCATAGGCGAAGGCTTTTGCGTGGCGGGAGGACCATGCACCCGCATCCTCGGCGTGGTGAGCGACGCCAGCCAGGCAAAACTCGCGGAGCAATCCTTGCGGGAAAATGCCGAAGTCTTCAATGTGACTTTCGAGCAGGCCGGTATCGGCATCACCCATATCAGACCGGACGGACGTTTCCGCCATGTCAACCGGAAGTTCTGCGAGATGATCGGCTACACGCGCGAAGAGCTTGGCCGGATGACCATCGCCGACCTCGCCCATCCCGACGACCGGGAAATCGGATGGCAGGCCTTCCGGCAGTCCATCGCCCGCGAGATTCCCAGCTTCACCTTCGAGAAGCGTTACGTGCGCAAGGACGGCAGCACCATGTGGGCACGGATCAATTCCACCTCGATTGTCGACGAATCTGCCGGCACCGTGAAGTTCAACGTGACAGTGATTGAAGACATCACCGAACGCAAGCAGAACGAGGAGCGCCAGCTCTTCATGCTGCGCCTCGACGCCTGCCTGCGCGACGTCACCGATCCGGCGGAGATTCCGCGCGCCGTCTGCCAGATGCTGGGTGAACGCCTGTCGGCGGACTACGTCTATTTCGCCGAGTTCGAGGATGACGAAGACCATCTGGTCATACGCGCCGCTTACCGCAAGGGGAAGCGCCAGTTTTCAGGCTACTGGCGCCTGCATGACTTCGGCGAACGCATCGTGCGCACGCTGCGCGCAGGCAAGACTGTCATCATCAACGATATCGCAGGCGACCCGCAGGTTGCCGGCATCCAGCCTTCGCTGTTCAGGGAGATCGATGCGCGGGCCGGCGTGGCCGTCCCCCTGCTTCGCCACGGACGCCTGCGCAGCGTGTTCGTCGTGCTGTGTTGCCAACGGCACGAGTGGGCCGACACCGCCGTCCACCTGATCGAAGAAACCGCTTCCCGCGCGCGCGATGCGGTCGAACGGGGACGGGCCGAGCAGGAGCTGCGCGTGACCGGCGAACGCCTGAGCCTTGCAGTGGCAGGCACGGGCGACGGCGTCTGGGACTGGTATATCAAGGATGGCCGTGTCGACCTGTCCCCGCGCATGGCGGATATCCTCGGCTACCCGGAGGATGCCATGCCCGACAGCGTCGAAAAATGGACGAAGCTGGTCCACCCCGACGATACCGGTCGGCTGGAGCAGACCACCGCGGAATGCCTGCGCGACGGCGGCACGCTTTCCTGCGAATACCGCATGCGCTGCCATGACGGCAGCTACAAATGGCTGCTGTCGCGCGGGATCGTGGTGGCACGGGATGCGCGCGCCGAGCCGGTCCGCATGACAGGCATGATCACCGACATTTCCGAGCGCAAGGAGGCCGACGAACGCATCTGGCGCCATGCCAATTTCGATGCCCTGACCGGCCTGCCCAATCGCCGCCTGTTCCGGGACCGCCTCAACCGCGAGGTCGTCAATGCCGAACGCGAGGGGACGAAAATTGCCTTGATGTTCATCGACCTCGACCGGTTCAAGCAGGTCAACGACCTCCTGGGCCATGATGCCGGCGACCTGCTCCTGAAGGAGGCCGCGCGCCGCATCACGGAGTGCGTGCGTGCCTCGGACACCGTAGCCCGCCTTGGCGGGGACGAGTTCACCGTCATCCTGACCACGCTCGGACATCGCAGCCATGTGGAACATCTTGCGCAAAAGCTGCTCGACGCGCTCGGCAGCCCCTTCAAGCTGAACGCCGAGTCGGCCTATGTCTCCGGCAGCATCGGCGTGGCCATCTTTCCCGACGATGGGACCACATCGGAAGAACTGATCCGCAAGGCGGACCAAGCCATGTACGCCGCCAAGCACGCCGGCAAGAACCAGTTCAGCTACTTCACCCGGTCGATGGACGAATCGGCGCACCTGCGCCTGCGGCTGACCAGCGAGTTGCGCAACGCGCTTGCCCGCGGCCAGCTGGAAGTGCATTACCAGCCGGTCATCGATTTACGCTCCGGCGAGATCGCAAAGGCGGAAGCCTTGCTGCGCTGGAAGCATCCGCGCATGGGTGAGGTCGAGCCCTCTCGCTTCATTCCTCTTGCCGAAGAGTCGGGGATGATTACCGATATCGGCAACTGGGTGTTCCGGGAAGCGGCAAACTGCTCCCGCCGCTGGAGCACCAACATGGATGCGCCCTTCCAGATCGCCGTCAACAAGTCGCCGCTGCAGTTCATGTCGCATTCCGGGGAGAGCTGGCTGGCTTACCTCGAACGGATGAACCTTCCCGGCGCCGCCATCTCGGTCGAGATTACCGAAGGCATGCTGCTGCACGCCGCAGACAACGTCGCCGCCACATTGCTGCGCTACCGCGATGCCGGCATACAGGTCGCCATCGACGATTTCGGAACCGGCTATTCATCCATGAGCTACCTGAAGAAGTTCGATATCGATTACCTGAAAATCGACCAGTCCTTCGTCAGGGATATCACGACGGACCCGACCAACCAGACCATCGCCGAATCGATCATCGTCATGGCGCACAAGCTGGGGCTGAAGGTGATCGCCGAAGGCATCGAAACCGCCGGGCAGCGCGACCTTCTGGCTGCCGCCGGCTGCGATTACGGACAGGGATATCTCTTTTCCCAGCCGGTGCCGGCAGACCAGTTCGAGCAGCTGCTCGTCGCTACCCAGGCACGCAGAAGCGGCATGGAACCGGGCTTGCGTCGGCTTCACTGAAATGGAACCGCGGCAACGCGCTGTCAAGGGAGTCGTCGCGGCATCGGACGGCTTTGCGCCAGGAGAACAATGACGGCAGACAAACCTCCCCGCTCCCTCGTTCCGTCTCCGAAAAACTGCGAACCTGTCAACAATTTCCAGTCTAATTCTTACCTTCCGAGGTCTTTCGAATTCAACCAATTCAGGAGCGAGCATGAAAAAATTACCTATCGCAATCTTTCTGTCGCTGATCGGAACTGCGACGATGACGTTCGGACAAACCACCACGACCACGACAACCACCGATCCGTCCAAAGCGGGCGCATCTTCGTCCGGGGCCAGCCCATCATCTTCAAGCAGCGGCGCATCGGGAACGGTCACGACGACAACCACAGTGGAAACACCCAAGAGCGACAGCTCTTCCGGCGGTTCGGGCACAAGCGGCAGCAGCTCGTCGGGAAGCAGCGACACGTCCAGCGGTTCCGGCACGAGCAGCAGCTCCCCGTCGAGCGGTTCGTCGTCCACGGACAGCAGTTCCGGCACACTGAGCACGCCTTCCGCTCCGAGCTACGGGTCGGGCAGTTCGACGTCGGGATCGTCGGGCAGCGACACAAGCGGTTCAGGCACGTCGGGATCCGGCAGTTCGACAACGGGCACATCGTCCTCGGGCACCGGCACAACGGATAGCAGCACCTCGTCGGGCACCTCCGGAACCGGCACATCGGGAACGGGCAGTTCGACATCCGGCACGTCCGGCATGGACAGCTCGACGTCCGGCACATCGGGCACCGGATCGTCCAGCGGTTCGATGGGCACAGGAAGCGGTTCGACGCCGGGGACATCCAGCACTACCGGCACGTCGGGGACTTCCGGCACGGATACGTCGACGACCGGATCAGGTACCTCAGGCAGCGGAAGCTCCGACACATCGCCTGGCAGCACAAGCGGTACAAGCTCGACGACAACGCCGTCGTACGGCACTACCACGCCGCCCTCCGGCTCCACCTCCCGCTGATCAGTTGAACCCTGGGGCGAGTCCGCAGGCATCGCGCTCGCCCCTTGGCTAGCGGCTGCCGCCCGGTTGCCGCAGTCCGTCTGTCGACTCTTGTTGCGAGCGGGTGCTGTCATCCGCCGAGCTTGACGTTCCAGACGCGGCACTGCCCTGCCGGCCCCCTCCCGAGGAGGGCGGGTCGTCCGTCGTTCCCGAGCTGGTGCCGGTACCTGTGGCGCCCCCGGTGCTCCCCACGCCCAACCAGCGCCGCGATGTGTCACGATCCGAGGTCGATGCATCGGACGAACTGCCGCGCACGTTCGAATTAAGCGCCTTGTTTCCTTCTGTGGTGGGCGCGGTACCGCTGGCGCCGCGCCCTTTCGTCCCTGACGCACCGCTTGATTCCTGGATCGCCTCGCGCAGGCTGCCTGGCTCCCTTGCAGGCTCCGACGGCGTGGCGGATTGCGCAAATACGGCGCCGGACACTGCCAGCAGGGCGATGGGGACGATCGTGTACCTGTACATGCTGACTCCTGTTCAAAACGATATTGGGGTTAGACCCTTGTCTCCCCGCCGGTTCAGGTGCCGGTTTACAGCACTTGCCCAGCCTGTTACGATCACATGTCAATTTTGGAACTTAATTCTGCATTGCAGAACAACAAGCCATGTCAGATCGCCATTTCGCCCATTGGCCAGCCGGCCATTCCCGTACGCTGAGCGCACCTCAGACCAATCTCTTCTACAACGTGGAGGTCTCCGCCACGCGCTGGCCGGACAAGCCATACATCCAGTATTACGACACGCCCATCAGCTACGCCGAATTCCGCGACGAGGCCGAGCGCATGGCCGGATGGCTGGAGCAGAAGTGCGGAGTACGGCGAGGCGACCGTGTGCTGCTTTACATGCAGAACAGCCCGCAGTTCGTGCTGGCGTATTACGGCATCCTGCGCGCCAACGCCGTGGTCGTACCGGTCAATCCGATGAACCTGACCAACGAATTGCGGCATTACGTGAAGGATACCGGCGCCAAGGTCGCCATCGTCGCCCAGGACCTGTATCCGCAGATGGGGCCGCTGGTGGGCGAAGGCCTGGAACATATCCTCGTGGCCGCCTATTCGGACTATATCCGCCGCCCGACCGACCTTCGCCTGCCGGACGTGGTAGCAGCGCCGCGCCAGCCCATCACCGGCCCCGGCGTCACCCTCTGGAACGACATGCTGGCGCAGCGCCTCCATCCCGGCCCGCTCACCGCCGGTCCGGATGACCTGTGCGTCATGCCATACACCTCCGGCACAACCGGCCATCCGAAGGGATGCATGCATACCCATCGCGGCGTGATGTTTTCGGTGGCGGCCAGCATGCAGTGGTTCAATACCAACCAGGATGCGGTGATCCTGTCGGTACTGCCCTTCTTCCACGTCACCGGCATGGTGGGCAGCATGAGCGGCCCGCTGTACCACGGCGGCACCATCGTCCTGCTCACGCGCTGGGACCGCGAAGTGGCGGCGGAATGCGTGCAGCGCTACAAGGTCAAGACCATGCAGCTGATCGCGACCATGGTGGTGGACCTGCTGGCCAATCCGCGCATTGGCGAGTACGACTTCTCCAGCCTGCACGGTATCCGCGGCGGCGGCGCGGCGATGCCGGAAGCGGTCGCGCAAAAGATGAAGGAGCTGATCGGCGTGCCCTATGTCGAGGGCTACGGCATGTCGGAAACCATCGGCGCCACGCACATCAACCCGATGCACCGGCCGATGAAGCAATGCCTCGGCATTCCGCTCTATGACGTCGATGCGCGCGTAGTCGATCCGGCGGATTTCCACGAACTGCCGCCGGGCGAAGTCGGCGAGATCATCGTGCATGCCCCGCACGTCATGCAAGGCTATTGGAACAATCCGCAGGCCAGCGCCGAGACCTTTGTCGAAATCGACGGCAAGCGGTTCCTGCGCACCGGCGACCTGGCGCAGACCGACGAGGACGGCTATTTCTTCATGGTCGACCGGCTGAAGCGCATGATCAACGCATCCGGCTTCAAGGTCTGGCCGGCGGAAGTGGAATCCTTGCTGTACCAGCATCCAGCCATCCAGGAAGCCTGCGTCATCGCCGCGCAGGATGCGAAACGCGGCGAGACGGTAAAGGCCGTAGTCGTGCTGCGCGAGGCCTGGCGCGGCAAGGTCAGCGAGCAGGAAATCATCGACTGGGCGCACGCCAACATGGCCGCCTACAAGAGCCCGCGCATCGTGCAGTTTGTCGATGCCCTGCCCAAATCCTCGACCGGAAAGCTGCAATGGCGGGAGTTGCAGGAGCGTGAAAAGGCTGCCGGATAACATTTCTCAAAAATTCGATGCATACGGTTATTTTTTCGAGAAATGCGAAATTTTCATTGTAATATCCCCATCGCTGCACCAAAAAAATCCGTTTCAGGATGACGAGTGAGACAGGAGCCCGCGACGCATTTGCATAGCGGGCTTTCTTATTTTCAACGTCCTTATAACTAATTCATATAACTCATATAACAACAATAAAGAGGACAACTATGCTGCGGTGCGATAAAGTTACACCTGTCTCCTCCAACTCTTCTTGAATTGGATTAACCCGCAAACCGCAAGGTCTGCGGTTTTTTTTTCGTCCGTACGGGCAAAGCCCCCGATCCCGAGTTCCCCACAACAGCTGTGGTCAATTCTGTGGACAAGTGAGGAAATGCTTCCTTATGTCCATGATTTTCAAAGGAAACTTTCTGTTGATGAAAATCAAGGCAGATATGCCTCGCCAAGCGTCCTTCGACACATAGCCGGGTGACCGGGAAACTACTGGTATCCGTCTGCCGTCTATCACACGAGCAATCGCACGCACGGCCCGCTCGCCGGGCTTTCCATGAGATCCGTTACCGCAGGGCAGCACGAATGACGACATCCCAGCCCTTGCCTGCCGGGAACGGCCAGGAGGACAGGTAGCATCCGATCGACGTCACGGAGCTGGAGCGCCTGCGGGAAGCGGTCCGCGTATCGGAAGACGGCTCGCCAGTCGAACTGGACGATGCGCAGAGTGGCATATTCCTGCGCGAACTGTTCAGGCAGGCGCCGAGTCCGATCGTCGTCTTCCGGGGAAAAGACCATGTATTCGACATGGCCAACGAAGCCTATTTCTCTGCCAGCTCAATGAAGTCACCGAAGCCTACCGGACGCAGGCGGCGCTGCGCGAAAGCCAGGACAGGCTGCAGGAAGGCATGATCGCCGCGCGCATGCTGGTGTGGGACTGGGACATCGCGGCAGGAAGCCTGACATTTTCGGAAAACGCGCCGGAAATCCTCGGCACCGCCGCAACCCCTTCCACATCCGTGCTCGACGCCGCGAAGAAGGCGGGCCGCAGCAACTTCAAGATTTACTCGCCCGGCATCAACGATCGGGAAAACGATCTGCTCCGCCTCGAGATGCGATTGAAGCCGGGCTGCAGCCGATCACCATTTCCATCAACGTGTCACCGATCCAGTTCCGGCAGCCCTCTTTTGCATCGGTCACCATGCAGGCCGTCGAGGACTCCGGCATGAACCCCTCCTTCCTGCAAATCGAAGTCACGGAAAGCACCCTGATGGACAACATCCCGGAAACCGTGGCCAAACTCCGCCAGCTCCAGACCATCGGCATCCGAATCTCCCTCGACGATTTCGGAACGGGCTATTCCAGTCTCAGCTACCTCGGCAGCCTCCCCCTGGACAAACTGAAGATCGACCGTTCCTTCATCCACGCCATGGCCAGCGACAAACGCAGCCGGTCGATCACCGAAGCCATCATCGCACTCGGCAGGACGCTGAACCTCAAGGTGGTGGGCGAAGGCATCGAGTCGGAAGAGTCGATGAACTTCCTGCGCGATTTCGGATGCGACCAGGCACAGGGCTTCCTGTTCAGCCAGCCCCTCCCCGCGCAGGAATTTGCTTCCTGGTGCAGGCTTCACTGATATTGCGGCGTTAATCGTCACAGGATTTCACCGAGCCGAAAAACTTGATCCAGATCAAATAATTGCAAACTGGCACGGATTCCACCATAAACATGAGAGGCAATCCTCCACTTCGTACGATTTAATTTTCCCGTGGAAATTGAATCGGGAGCCGGAGACATGCAAGACGTCAGAATCTGCGTCAGGGTACTTCGCAATACAAGACCGGCATCCCGTATCGGGAGTCCTCATCCACATCCGTACAACGCTGCAAAAGGAAATCCAGCGGCGCCCCTCCCTCTCGGGAATCACCTTTTTCCACCGGCAATTACCTGCTGAACGCGCTCGTTGTCAATGCACGGCAACCGTGCGTGTTTTTGCGTTCCCTCTAATTTCGCCAGACCGTAAAACGTCCCATTGCTGTTTCAAATTAACAAGGAGGAGACATGAGCAGCGACACTCAAAGCAGCAACGAAAACGAAGTCCTGTCGTTCAGGCTGGGCAAGGAAGAGTACGCAATCGGCATCCTCAAGGTACAGGAAATTCGCGGCTATGAGGCCGTCACCACCATCGCCAATGCACCGGATTTCATCAAGGGGGTGATCAACCTGCGCGGCATCATCGTCCCGATCATCGACATGCGCATCCGCTTCAATGTGGGCACGATCACGTACGATCAGTTCACGGTCGTCATCATTCTCAATATCGACACACGTGTCATCGGCATTGTCGTCGACAGCGTATCGGATGTCGTCGCACTCTCGCCTGACGATGTCAAGCCGGCGCCGGAAATGGGCACCGCGCTCGACAGCAACTACCTCAAGGGGCTGGCCACGATCGGGGAACGGATGCTCATCCTCCTCGACATCGACAAAGTGGTCAATGACGAAGTGCTCGGCCTTGGCACGGCCCTTCGTCACGCAGCCTGATAACCGCGTTCCAATCACCTCGACAGGGAGATATCGTGAATCTTTCCAAGATGAAGGTCAGCCACCGCCTCGGCCTCGGTTTCGGCATCGTGCTCGTCATGCTCGCATTTATCGCCGCGCTCGGCATACTCCGGATGCGGCAGATAGATGATCGCGTCGACGAAATCGTCAACGACAACGTGTACAAGATGGGACTCCTGCAGGATATGTCGGAGGCCGTCCACGTGGTTTCGCGCATCACCCGGACCGTCGTCCTGCTTCAGGATGCGGCCACTATCGAAACGGAAATCGCCAAGATCGTCGAAATGCGCAAGAAATACGACGACGCCGCGGCGGCACTGGACAAGACGCCCGCAAGCGAAACCGGCAAGGGATTCCGGACGCGTATCAGTACAGCCATGCAGACCGCACGCCCGCTCAATCAAAAAGTCATTGAACTGGCGAAAGAGAACAAGGATGCCGAAGCAACGCAATTCCTGATGGAGACCGCTGCGCCGGCTACCCGGAAATGGCAGGAGGCGCTGGACGAAAATATCAACTTCCAGAAGCAAAACAACACGAAGGACGCCCAGGCCGCCGACGAAGCCTATGAGAGCGCGCGATTCTGGATGCTCCTGCTGTCCGCCCTCGCGCTCGTGGCCGGCATTTCTGCTGCGGTGACCATTACACGCGGGCTTGTCAGGCAATTGGGCGGCGAGCCGGCCTACGCCACCGAGATCGCCAACCGCATCGCAAGCGGCGACCTGACAGTCAATGTTTCTCTGCGCAAGGATGACAATACGAGCATGCTGTCCGCAATGAAAGCAATGCGCGACAGCCTCTCCAATATCGTCCAGGAAGTACGCAAGGGAACGGAATCCATCGCCTCGGCCTCCAGCCAGATCGCGACCGGCAACCTCGACCTCTCCTCACGCACTGAAGAACAGGCAAGCTCGCTGGAAGAAACTGCCTCGTCGATGGAAGAGCTGACCTCCACGGTGAAGCAGAACGCCGACAATGCCCAGCAGGCGAACCAGCTCGCGATGTCCGCCTCCGAGGTGGCAAGCAAGGGCGGAGCGGTCGTTTCGCAAGTCGTCGATACGATGGGTTCGATCAATGAGTCGGCAAAGAAGATCGTCGACATCATCGGCGTCATCGACGGCATCGCCTTCCAGACCAATATCCTTGCGCTGAATGCCGCAGTGGAAGCGGCCCGCGCCGGCGAACAGGGCCGCGGCTTCGCGGTAGTCGCCGCCGAAGTGCGCAACCTGGCGCAGCGTTCCGCCTCGGCCGCCAAGGAAATCAAGGCGCTGATCGACGACTCCGTCGAGAAGGTGGATACCGGATCGCGGCTGGTGGACCAGGCCGGCACGACGATGACCGAGATTGTCGACAGCGTCAAACGCGTGACGGACATCATGGGCGAGATCATGGCGGCCAGCACCGAGCAGACGGCCGGCATCGAGCAGATCAACCAGGCCATCTCGCAGATGGATGAAGTCACACAGCAGAATGCATCGCTGGTGGAAGAAGCGGCTGCAGCGTCCGAATCCCTGCGCGAACAATCCGCATCGCTTGCGGGTGTCGTCAGCGTGTTCAAGGTCGCGGGCGGCGTCCCGTCCGATCAACCGGCAGTCCGGGAGATGCGCGCTCCCGCAAAGCACCTGGGCCGCAAGACCACCTCCAGCACGGCCGTCGCCGCGCAACGCCGTACGGAACCCCGCCAGCTGGTCGCACTGAAGACCGGGACAAATGATGAATGGGATGAGTTCTGACGCCGTCAAGCGGCATTGAAAGCAGCCAGCCGGACAAGCCGGCTGGATTCCTTGGTCAAATCCACTCCGTATTGCCCTCGTGTCATATGTGTAATAGCATTCGGCCCGCCGCGGACATATGCTGCGGCAGATTTTCTTCAGGTGCCCGCAAGGGAGAATCGGGAAGGCGGTGCGATTCCGCCACGTGCCCAACGCTGTGAGGAGGACGGGCAGAGCTGAATGCCACTGGCGCGAGTCGGGAAGGCGCTCTGCACGGATGAATCCGAGTCAGAAGACCGGCCTGAAGATCGACAGCGGCTGCAAGGCCCGGCAGCCGATACTTTTCCTGAAGGGGAATCCATGGAAAACCAGACCATCCAGACCGAACACCAATTTTCCGATGCGGCCCGTGCCGCAGTTTATCAGGCCATTTTCAGCCGCCGGGACGTGCGTGGGCAATTTTTGCCCGATCCCGTTCCCGACGAGGTTTTAAGCCGGGTATTGATGGCAGCGCACCATGCTCCTTCGGTGGGCTTCATGCAGCCCTGGAATTTTCTGCTGGTCCGCTCGCAGGAGGTGAAGCAAAGGGTCCACGACGTATTCAAGAAGGCCAATGACGAAGCTTCGCAGATGTTCGACGGTAACAAGCGCGACATCTACAGCAGCCTCAAGCTCGAAGGCATCCTCGAGTCGCCGGTCAACCTTTGCATCACCTGCGATCGCGAGCGCACTGGCCCCGTTGTGGTGGGGCGCACCCATATCCGGACCATGGATCTCTATAGCAGTGTCTGTGCCGTGCAAAATCTATGGCTGGCCGCCCGCGCAGAAGGCCTGGGGGTGGGCTGGGTGAGCATCTTCAACCAGGACGACTTGCAGGATGCACTCGGCATCCCCCGTAGCATTACCCCGGTCGCCTACCTCTGTCTCGGCTATGTCAGTCATTTCTACCAAAAACCGGAACTGGAAAGCGCAGGTTGGTTGCCCAGGCTGCCCATAGACCAGCTGGTGTATTTCGATCAGTGGGCCCAGAAGCCAAAAGCCGACGAAACGCTAATCGATCACTTGCGCCAACAGCAGGCGACCATTGAAGTACGCGGCAATAATGGGCCGGGGCTGAAATAGCCTTTCCGGCATGGCAGGTTGGGCTGCAAAGCCCGACCTTCTGAACATGCGACCTAACTCGCGACGGCTTCATGCCAGGTTATTTGCTTGCGCGGCGCCCTGAATGCTTTCCGAGAGCCGCGTGCGCAACTCCGTCTTCAGCACTTTTCCGTAGTTGTTCTTCGGCAGCTGCCCCACAAGCAGGTAACGTTTCGGCCGCTTGAAGCGCGCGATCTGTTCCAGGCAGTGCCGGTCCAGTAACTCCTCTGTGACTTCCGCGCCGGCGGACGGAACAACAAAGGCCACCACCACCTCGCCCCATTCCGGATCGGGCGCACCGACAACGGCCGCCTCGGCCACGCCCGGGCAAGTCAGCAGCACCTCCTCCACTTCGCGCGGATAGATATTGGAGCCCCCGCTGATGATGAGGTCCTTGCTGCGGTCTTTCAGCGTGAGGAAACCGTCCGCATCCAGGCACCCGACATCCCCGGTAAACAGCCAGCCATCGCGAATGGCGGCGGCTGTCGCGGCGTCATTGCGCCAGTAGCCGGCCATGACGCTGTCGCCCTTGACCAGCACTTCGCCGACGTCTCCTGCGGGCAGGTCGCGCCCGTTCTCGTCAGTGACGCGGACCTGCACGGGCGCCTGCGCAATGCCGACCGAGGCAATTCGTTCGAGATAGCGAGGATGGCCGGAATCCGCGAGGTGACGGCGCGACAGTGCGGTGGCGACCATCGGCGTTTCGCCCTGCCCGTAGATCTGCACGAAGCGCGGCCCCATCACGCGCAGCGCCCGCTGGATGTCGGCCACGTACATCGGCGCGCCGCCGTACACGATGGTCTTGAACGAACGGGCTGCGCCCTCCGGCGACAGGCCGGTTTGCTCCGCATGGTCCACCAGGCGCTTGACGATGGTCGGCGCGGCGAAGGTGGAAAGCGGTCCGGCCGCCCTGCCCAGATCAAACAGCTCTGCGGGGTCCACGCCGCCCGACGCCGGCACCACATGCCGCGCGCCGGCCATGAGATGCGGAATTGCATACAGGCCCGCGCCATGCGACATCGGGGCGGCATAGACGATCGCGTCCTCCGGCGATACCGCATCGACATCCACGAAATACGTGAGCCCCATGGTCATCAGGTTGCGGTGGGTGATCATCACGCCTTTGGGCCGGCCGGTGGTGCCGCTGGTGTAGAACAGCCAGGCGGTGTCGTCCTGTGCGCGTTCGGCAACCGGGATGGCCATCGGGTCCGATGCCGCGGCAAGCAGCATATCCGCCTCAGGCGATTCGATGTCCACCTGGCGCTCCAGTCCGGCCAGCGCATCCGGTGCGACATCTTTGGTTACGAAACCCCAGCGCGCTCCTGCATTGGCGATGATCCATTCCACTTCCCTGGCATGGAGCTTGGCGTTGACCGGCACGACCACGAGGCCGGCCCACCAGGCGCCCCAGATCACTTCGAGATAGCGCGGATGGTTGCGCATGAATAACAGCACGCGGTCGCCCGGCACGAGTCCGGCATCGCGGAACCGCTGCGCGAGGCCGGCACTGCGCGACGCCCATTCGCCGTAGGTCGCATGCACCGCCTCTCCATGCAATATCGCGGGCCGACCTGCCGATTGGCGGGCGTGGCGGGTGAGAAGATGGGCAAGGCTCATGGTCTGTCTCCAATATTTTTTATCAGCCAGAAGGTAACCGCAGCCGGCCGCTCTGACCATATCGTAGTAATACTGCCTGCGGATACCCGCGTCCAGCCTTGATTGCACGCAACTATCGACTCGCATCATTGTCCTGCATTAATTGATCGAACTGTAATATCCAGCCGCAATCAAACGGTCATGAGACGTGGACTGAAAATTGCTGGAATCACGCTTGCGTCGATCGTCGCCCTGCTGGCATTGCTGCTGGCGATCGCATCGTCCCTCGACTGGAACCGTTTCAAGCCCTGGATCAACGACAAGGTCAGCGAGGCCACCGGTCGCGCGTTCGCCATCAACGGCGACCTGTCGTTCAGCTGGGAGCGACCGCCGGAGCAGCAGGTCGGCTGGCGGCGCTTCGTCCCCTGGCCCCACATCCGCGCCCAGGACATCACTCTCGGCAATCCGGACTGGGCACGAACCGGCCCGATGATGGCACGCGTGCGGCAGGTCGACACCACGGTCAATCCGCTCGCCTTGTCCACGAAGACCATCAGCATCCGCACCCTGGTCATCGATGGCGGCACGGTGACTTTGGAGAAGAGCAAGGACGACAAGAACAACTGGACCTTCAAGAAGGAGGAAGAGGACGAGCCGTCGGCGTGGACCTTCTCGCTGCACAGTCTTGCCATCAAGAACGGCAATGTGCGCTACGTCGATCCGGCGAAGAAAGCCGATGCCACCGCGCAGATCGACACGTCGGATGACGGCACGGTCAACTTCAGGCTGGGAGGCACTTTCAACGGCGAGCGCGTGGGCGGCGGCGGCAAGGCGGGCGGCCTGCTGACGCTGATGGAAAAGAACGTGCAGTATCCGGTGGAGGCTACGCTGAAGGTGGGCGAAACGACGATCACCGCCGACGGGCGGCTCACCGACCCGGCACATCCGAGCGCGCTCGACCTCAAGCTCAAGATCCTTGGCGCCAGCATGGCCGACCTGTTTCCGATCAGCGGCCTGGTGCTGCCGGAAACACCGAAATTCTCCACCGAGGGCCGCGTAGTCGCCAGCTTCAAGCCGGACGACATCCGCGTGCGCTACGAAAAATTCCAGGGCAAGGTCGGCGACAGCGACATCGGCGGCACGCTCGAATACCTGCACCGCAAGCCGCGCCCCTTCCTGGGCGGCGAAGTAGTGTCCAACCAGTTGCGTCTGACCGACCTGCGCGCCCTTGTCGGCACCGATGAGGAAGCCAACAAGGAGGACGAAGAAGCGAAAATCCCTCCCGGCAAAGTCCTCCCCGTGTCCCCGTTCAAGACCGACCGCTGGGGCAAGATGGACGTCAAGGTCAAGTTCAGCGGCAAGAAAATCATCCGCGATGCAGCGCTGCCCATCGACAACCTGCAGACGAATGTAACGATGGACAACGGACTGCTGTCGCTGGGGCCGCTCAACTTCGGGATTGCGGGCGGAAGGCTGACCACCGAGCTGAACATCAATGGCCGCGGCAATCCCGCCAAGGCGAGGATGAAGATGTCGGCACGCGGACTGCGCCTGAAGGAACTCTTCCCCAAGGCCGAATCGATGCAGGCGAGTATCGGTGAAGTCAATGGCGACGCCGAACTGAGCGCCACGGGCAACTCCTTCGCCGCCCTGCTCGCCTCTTCCAACGGCGAAGTGAAGTCGCTCATCAGCCAGGGCAGCATCAGCAAGTTCATCCTCGAGGCCGCCGGCCTGAACATCGCCAGCGCGCTTGCCGCCAAGCTGTTCGGCGACCGCCAGGTGCAGCTCAACTGCATGGCGGCTGACTTCGCGGTGAAGGATGGCGTGATGCAAACGCGGCTGTTCGTCATCGACACCAATGATGCGACGATCACCGCCGACGGCAATATCAGTTTTGCGGAAGAAAAACTGAACCTGACCATTCAACCGGAAAGCAAGGGCGTGCGCATCATTTCCCTGCGCTCGCCGCTGTACGTGAGCGGCACGTTCAAGGAACCCGATTTCGGCGTGGACAAGGGTGTGGTGGCAGCCAAGGCGGCAGCGGCGACGGTGCTCGGGGTGGCCGCCGCTCCTGCAGCGGCCTTGCTGGCGCTGATCAACCCCGGGCCGGCCGAGGACAGTCCCTGCGTGTCCTTGCTGAAGGAAGCTGGGAAGAAACCGCAGGCGCCGCCGCCGGGAAAGAAATGACTCAGGCGATCCGCTTGATATCCGACACCTGGCCGAACTCTTCCTCGGGAGCATGCTGCCGGAACGACTCGATCGCGCCGTAGCCCCATGAGACCGCCCCGAACGCGATCCCTTCCTTGCGTGCTGCTTCCAGGTCGGTAAGCTGGTCGCCGATGTAAATTTCCCTGCTGGCGAGGATGGCGGTCTTTTTCAGCAGGTTCCTGATCCTCGCCGCCTTGCCGAAGATCGACATCCCGCAATCGAAATGCCTGATCAGGGCCGAATTCTGCGGCCCCAGCACGCGGACGATATTGTCTTCCGCATTGGACGACATGATGGCGAGGTAGATGCCGGCATTGGAGAGATGCTGCAGCGTGTCGCCGACGCTCTCGAACAGGGGGATGCTGTCGGCATTCTCCCGCATCAGGGCGATGAAACCCGATGCGACGACGGGCAGTTTCCAGCGCGGCAAGCCGACGTGCCGCATCATTTCCGCCGCCGTGTAGTGCCGGTAGGCGTGGACTTTTTCAGGATCGATTTTCCTGAAGCGGTAGCGTTCCGCAAGATGGTTGAACTGGCCCGCGAAAAACGGAAACGAGTCCGCCAGCGTTCCATCGAAATCGAAAATGGCGAGCTGGTATTTCATCGTCCTCGACGCGCCTCCTCGGCAAAAAAATGCAAATTTAACATCAATTCCGTTTGACAGTCGGAACATCGCGGCAACGCGCCCGCTCTCCGCATGGAACAAATATCAACATTTCCCGCTCCTAAGTCGAAAACACATCAGGAGAAGTCCATGAAAACGCAGCATCAGGTCGACCCGGGCGAAATCGTCTCGGGCGTGCTCCAGGTTGCGGTGGCGGTGCTTTCGGTCCTTGTTCTCCGCAAACGCTCGAAGCGCCCCATGACCGCGCGACAGGCATCCGTCTCATACGTCACGACGCCCGCGGTCGGCTACGACAGCGCCTTCGACAAGGAACAGGCGCAGCGTCAGTTGCAGGAAGCGGCACGCAAGGAAGCCGTCCGGAAGAAATCGGACGAGGTCGCCTCCCTGCGCAAGGAATCGAAACCCAAAGCCCTGTTTCATATCGCCATCTCGGCCGCCAAGGAATGGTCGGCCCATCGAGCCGCCAGCAAAGGCGCGGCACTATCGCTGTACACCCTGTTCTCCCTGGCGCCCATGCTGGTGCTGGTCGTGACTATCGCCGGCTTCTTCTTCGGCCAGGACACGGTACGCGATGCCCTGCTCCAGCAGATGTCGGGGCTCATGGGTGAGCAAGGCGGCGACGCGGTACGCACCATCCTTGCCGGGGCACAGAATGAGGACGCGGGCCTCATGGCGGGCCTGATCTCGGCGGCACTGGTGCTGATCAGTGCGACGAGCGCATTTTCCGAACTGAAGGACAGTCTCGATGAACTGTGGGAAGTCCCGCCGTCGAAGGAGTCCGGCATCTGGTCTTTCATTCGCCAGCGCGTGCTTTCCTTCGGACTGATCCTGGTGATCGCGCTGATGCTGCTCATTTCGCTGGCGGTCAGCACGGCGCTTGCGGCAATGGACAGCATCTGGCCGGGGGGTGAAGGATCGCCGCTCAAGATCATCAGCGTGACGATCTCGCACCTCGTGTCCTTCGCCATCGTGACCGGCCTGTTCGCCGTCATCTTCAAGTACCTGCCCGCGACGAAAATCGCGTGGAAGGACGTGATTGTAGGCGCGCTGATTACCGCCGTGCTGTTCATCATCGGCAAGACGCTGATCGGCATTTACGTTGCCAGCGCCGACATCAGTTCCGCCTACGGGGCAGCCGGCTCGGTGGTCATCCTGATTACCTGGGTCTATTACTCGGCGCAGATCTTTTTCTACGGGTCGCTGTTCACGCACGAGTACGCGATGAAACTGGGCAGCCGCGCCGACGCGACCGACAGCGAGAGCATTCCCAACAGCAGCACGCCGCCCGGCATAGAGCGCGCTCAGCCAGTACAAAATTAGACTGCTCGCTTTTGCGTGTCCGTGATGGTCCAGAGATGGATCTTCCGGTCGCGCACCGTCTCGCTCCTGTCCGGCACCCACTCCGGCCCCATGTCCCAGAGATGGGAAACGACGCGTGTGCCGACCTTCAACTGCCGCCAGAGGATGGGGCGCAGCTTGCGGTTCACATGCGGCCAGAGGAAGAGCGTGACGACGGTGGCGTCCGAAAAATCTGCCGTGTACATGTCGCCCACACGGAACGTCACGCGGCTGTCGACGCCGGCGCCCTTCGCGTTATCCCTTGCTTCTTCCACGCGCCGCGGGTCGAGGTCGATGCCGACGCCACGCGCGCCGTACTTCTGGGCGGCGGCGATGACGATGCGGCCGTCGCCGCAACCCAAGTCGTACAGCAGGTCGTCACGCGTCACGGCGGCAAGGGCAAGCATGCGGTCGACCACATCCGGCGGCGACGGATCGTAGGGCACGTCCAGGCCGGGTGGAGGCACGATCTGAGCCCGGCAAGGAACATGCACCAGGCCGGCGGCAAGCGCGGCGATCCCGGCCGACAAAACGCGGCGCCGCACCGGTGACACAGGACCTGCGATCCGATTCCCGGCCATACGCCCTCCATTGACAGACTGTTCACGTCATTGCTGTAGGCGGGAAATGTCGTGAAAAGTTCGCTTTTCGCCATGCCATCCCGCCAAGAATCAGCACGCCGTCTTAATCCATGTCAAAATATTTCCTGCAAACAAGCTGCCTGCAACACTCCCCGCTTGCTCGACGCCCCCACCTATCTACCTTGCTTATCAGGAGAGCATGACATGCAATTCATCACCAAGCCCGCGAACCTGCTGACCTTGATCGCAGCCGCTGCGGCTTTCTTCACCACGCAGCCGTCGCTGGCGGTTGACGCCGCCGCTGCCGAAAAGCTCGCACGCCAGGAAGGCTGCCTGCGCTGCCACGGCATCGACCGCGCCAAGGACGGTCCGGCCTACAAGCAGATCGCAGAGAAGAACCGTGGCAAGGCCGATGCCGAGGCACGCCTGATCAAGCACCTGAGCAGCGGCCAGAAAGTGAAGTTCGAAGACGGCCACGAAGAAGAACACAAGATCCCGAAGACCAAGGACGCCGATCAGATCAAGAACCTGATCCAGTGGATCCTGTCGCTCTGATCCTCTACCTTTCACGATGACGGGGCGGGGCCGCAAGGCTGCCGCCCCGTTTTCATTCCTGCGATCACAAGGCCGGAATGAGTACCTTGTCGATCACATGGATCACCCCATTGCTCGCCCTGACGTTGGTCGCCACGATCCTGGCCGCCGCTGCCGTCGTGTCGCTGATCGTCGGCGGCGTACCGGCATTGATCACGATGGCCTGTGTCGTCAGCGTACTGACCGGCGTCCCGAACGGAATCTGCGACGCGAGAACTTGCGTCCCGAGGACGTGATACCGGAGCACTGTTCCCAGCTGGATCGCGCTCAGTCCCGATGGCGCTTGCGCGAACGCCGCATTGGTCGGGGCGAACACGGTGAACGGCCCGGCGCCTGACAAGGCTTGCTGCAGGTTGGCGCTGCCCACGGCGGCGACCAGCGAGGACAGGTCCGGATTGAGCTGCGCCATCTGGACGATGTTCAAGACGCCGGGCGGAACCAGTACCTTGTCGATCGCATGGACCACACCATTGCTGGCCGCCACATCGGCTGCCGTTACCCGTGCAGATGTCAGCGCGGCGTCGGTGAGTGTGACGCCCGCCTGGCTCGCGCCGACCGCCACCGCTGACGGCTGCCCGTCGAAACTGTACAAGGTCGATTGGGAGGACTGGGATGCTGCGCTCAGTTCGGCGGCCCGCTTTGCTCCGGGGAGAACGTGGTAAGTCAGGATACTGCGCAGTGTCGCCGCCGGCAGCGCGTCGACCATCGCGGCCGCGCTCGAAAACCCCAGCGCCGACGCCAGCCTGGAGAATGCCTCGTCAGTTGGCGCAAATACGGTCAGCTGCGTGTTCCCATCCGCCAGCGCAGCCCCGAGGTCGGCCTTGGTTGCGGCGGCAAGCAGTGCATTGAAACCGCTCGCGCCGGCGACCTTGTCGATGGTCAGCGAAGCGCCGGATGCCGGTGCCGGCGCTCCGGATGCGGCAGGCACGGACGACTGGGATGCGACAGGCTCCGGATCGTCGCTGCTGCCGCAAGCTGCGATCAGTGCCGCAGACAGCAGCACCAGAGAGTGCGTAGTGAGTTTCATGAAGGTCTCCTGAAGAATGGTGCCGGGAAGGCGAAGGTGCGCCCTGCCAGAAAAGCATAGGACGACGCCTCCTCTGTCCTTTGTGATTCATCAAAGGGGCACTCATTTTGTCCTAGACAAATCGTATATTCTTGGTAGAAACAATTTGCATCTGGAGGCAAAAAAAAGCCCGGCACACCAGTGCCGGGCCAGATGCCGCTTGTCATACAGCAATCAAGAATGCGACATTTTCTTCGCCGCAAACAGCGTGTAGAGGGCGGACAACCCGACCAGTACATACACTACGCGCGACAACGCACTCATCTCTCCAAACAGCGCCGCCACGAGATCGAAGCCGAACAAACCGACCAGCCCCCAATTCAAGCCGCCCACGACGAGAAGCAGGGTTGAAATCCAGTCCATCGCGTTCCACCGTCTCGCGCTCTGCCCTCCTGCCACCGCCCTTCTTTCAGGAATGTGGCGCCGCTCATGCATGTGTCCATCAACTGTTGTAGCCATTACTGCCTCCTGTTTACACGAAACCCCGGGCACGAGAATCGTGCCCGCATGGAATACCTCGCAGGCCGGATGATTCCGGCTGAAGGACATTGATATGGACAGCCTGGCATTTGCTTGGTTCGAAAAAATTCCGCTATTGTCTTGGACAAAAACCGCCTAGAATGCACATTAACAAGTTGACAGCACACTAGGCCACAACTGAAAATGCCGCCCCCGCCCTCCCACCTCAGCATTGCGTCTGTCGAACGCGAAACAGGCTTGTCGAAGGACACGCTGCGCGTCTGGGAACGACGCTACCGCTTCCCGCTGCCACAGCGGGACGAGAGTGGCGAGCGCACCTACCCGCCGGACCAGGTGGAAAAGCTGCAGCTGATCAAGAAGCTGATGGATCGTGGATACCGGCCGGGCAAGCTCGTCGGAGAAGCCCCCGACAAACTGCATGCACTTGCCGCGGATGCCGCGCTTCCGGAGCCCCCCGGCGCACTCGTGCGTTACATCGGCATGTGCAGGGAGCACCGTCTCGACGAACTCCGGCAGGCGCTCGCCCAATCCCTGCTGCGCATGGGCATGTACGCGTTCGTGACGGAGGTGGTCGCGCCGCTGACCACCCTCGTCGGTGCCGAGTGGGCCAGCGGCCGCCTCGCGGTCTTCGAAGAACACCTGTACACCGAAGCGATGCAGTCCGTCCTGCGCCAGGCCATCGCCGCCATCCCCGCGGCCAATCCGAGGCGCAGCCCGCTTGTCCTGCTCACGACCACGCCGCGCGAACCGCATTCCCTCGGGCTGCTCATGGCCGAGGCGATCCTTACGCTCGAGGGCGCACATTGCGTATCGCTCGGTGTGCAGACTCCGGTCGGAGAGATTGCGCAAGCAGCCGCTTCGCAATGCGCGGATATTGTCGCCTTGTCATTTTCTTCGTCAGCCCCGGCAGCCCACGCCCTGCAAGCTTTGGCCGACCTCCGCATGGCATTGCCGCCTCACACGGAGATCTGGACCGGCGGCCATTGCCCGGCCCTCAACCGCCGCCGCCCTCAGGGTGTCGCACACTTCCACTTGCACGACATCTCTCCCGCGCTAGCGCAATGGCGCGCCAACAGGCCGGCTTGATTGCCGCAGTGCCGCATCGATTGCCGCATCCATTCCGGACGGTTTTGACCTGAATCAATCAATTCAAATTTCCCGCTCCATACACTGCCTCGAACACCGGCGTCACTGTATTTTCTCGGCAACGGCGAAGGGATAGACGCATCCCGCCGCCATCCCGCGTGCATGGCACGCAAATATGAACGCACGCTGCAAGAGCAGGTGCCTCGCCAAGGAGAGCGCATTGAAGCCGACCGACATCAGTAATCCGGATTTCTACCACCAGGTAGTCAACTGCCAGTGGACCTGTCCGGCACATACCCCCGTCCCCGAATACCTGCGACTGATCGCAGCGGGCCACTATAACGAGGCCTACATGCTGAACTGGCGCGCCAACGTGTTCCCCGGCGTGCTGGGCCGCGTCTGCGACCGCCCCTGCGAGACCGGCTGCCGCCGCTCCCGTGTCGAGAGTGCGGACAGCAACGAACCGGTGGCTATCTGCCGCCTCAAGCGCACTGCTTCCGATTACAAATCCGATGTGAGCGTCCGCATGCCCAAACCTGCACCCCTCTTCGGAAAACGCATTGCCTGCGTCGGTGCAGGCCCGGCATCGCTGACGGTCGCCCGCGACCTCGCGGTCCAGGGTTACAAGGTCACCGTCTTCGACGGCGAGAAAAAGGCTGGCGGTTTCATGCGCAGCCAGATTCCGAAGTTCCGCCTGCCGGACGAAGTCATTGACGAAGAAACCGGCTACATCCTCGACATGGGCGTGGATTTCCGCTCCGGCAAGCGCATCGAGAGCCTCAAGGCGCTGCTCGGCGAAGGCTACGACGCGATCTTCGTCGGCTGCGGCGCACCGCGCGGACGCGACCTCGACGCCCCCGGCCGCAAGGAAGCTGCAGCGCATATCCACCTCGGCATCGACTGGCTTGCTTCCGTCTCCTTCGGCCATGTGACCAAGGTGGCGCCCCGCGTGATCGTGCTCGGTGGCGGCAACACGGCGATGGACTGCTGCCGCTCCGCCCTGCGCCTCGGCGGCGAAGACGTGAAGGTCATCGTCCGTTCCGGCTTCGAGGAAATGAAGGCCAGCCCGTGGGAGAAGGAAGATGCGATGCACGAAGGCATCACGATCCTGAACTACATGGTGCAGAAGTCCTTCACGCATGAAAACGGCAAGCTGACCGGAATGGTGTTCGAGAAGGTCAAGGCTGTGTATGACGACAAGGGCAGGCGCAGCCTCGTCCCGTCCGGCGATCCGGACGAACTTGTCGAATGCGATGAAGTGCTGATCGCCGTCGGCCAGGAAAACGCCTTCCCGTGGATCGAGCGCGACATCGGCCTGCAGTTCGACGACTGGGGCATGCCGGTGGTCGACAAGAAGACCATGCAGGCAACGCTGCCGAACATCTTCTTCGGCGGCGACGCAGCCTTCGGCCCGAAGAACATCATCACGGCCGTCGCGCATGGCCATGAAGCGGCCGTCTCCATCGACCGTTTCCTCAATGGCGAAGACGTCGCCGTCCGTCCCCCGCCGTCGGTCAACCTGGTGAGCCAGAAGATGGGCATCCACGAGTGGAGCTTCGACAATGTCGTCTCGCTCGACCACCGCCACAAGGTGCCGCTGGAAGAATTCCACGTCGCGCGCAAGAGCATCAAGATCGAAGTCGAACGCGGCTTCACGCCGCAACTGGCCGCGAAGGAAGCGCAGCGCTGCCTCAACTGCGACGTGCAGTCGATCTTCACCGCGAGCCGCTGCATCGAATGCGACGCCTGTATCGACATCTGTCCGATGGACGCGCTCACGATGACTGACAACGGTGAGGAAAGCGACCTCCGCACCCGCCTGAAAGCACCCTCGCTGAACCCGTCCCAGCCCTTGTACGTCTCGGCGGCATTGAAAACCGGCCGTGTCATGGTCAAGGACGAGGACTTGTGCCTGCACTGCAGCCTGTGCGCAGAGCGCTGCCCGACCGGCGCGTGGGACATGCAGAAGTTCTCCCTCTGCACCACGCAGGCCGGCCCGAACTGCCGTGACAAGCATATCGCGCAAGTGCGCAAAACCGCGTAACAAGGAGCAAGCGCGATGACTCAAAAGATCCAGGCGACCAACGATTTCGTTGTCAAGTTCGCCAACATCAACGGCTCGGGCTCGGCCTCGGCCAACGAGCTGTTTGCCCGTTCCATGCTGCGCATGGGCGTGCCGGTCAGCCCCCGCAACATTTTCCCGTCCAACATCCAGGGCATGCCGACCTGGTATGAAGTGCGCGTCTCGGAATCCGGCTATCTCGGCCGCCGCGGCGGCTGCGACCTGATGGTCGCGATGAACCCGCAGACCTGGGATGCCGACCTCAAGGAGATCGATGCCGGCGGTTACCTGTTCTATGACAGCACCCGCGAAATTCCCGCATCCCGCATGCGCAGCGACATCACCGTGTTCGCCATGCCGCTCACGCAGATCTGCAACGACGCCTATACCGACGCGCGCCAGCGCCAGCTGTTCAAGAACATCATCTACATCGGTGCCCTCGCCGCCCTGCTCGGCATCGACGAAAAGGTCATCGAGCAGTTGTTCGCGGAGCAGTATCGCGGCAAGGAAAAGCTGCTGGATTCGAACGTGCAGGCGCTGCACATGGGCCGCGACTACGCTCTCGCCAATCTCGACTGCAATGCGATGGGCCTGAAGGTCAAGCGTGCGGACAAGGTCGGCAAACGCATCTTCATCGACGGCAACCAGGCATGCGCGCTCGGCGCGGTCTGGGGCGGCGCCAACGTCTGCGCGTGGTACCCGATCACGCCGTCGTCGTCGATTCCGGAAACCTTCGACAAGTACTGCCACAAGCTGCGCATCGATCCGGAAACCGGCAAGCACAATTTCGCCATCGTGCAGGCGGAAGACGAACTGGCCTCCATCGGCATGGTGATCGGCGCCAACTGGAACGGCGCGCGTGCCTTTACCGCGACCTCCGGCCCCGGCATCTCGCTGATGACGGAATTCCTCGGCCTCGCCTACTTCGCGGAAGTGCCGGCCACCCTGGTCAACGTCCAGCGCGGCGGCCCGTCCACCGGCATGCCGTCCCGTACGCAGCAGTCGGATCTCCTGCAATGCGCCTATGCGTCCAACGGCGACACCCGGCATGTGCTGCTGTTCCCGCAGGACCCGAAGGAATGCTTCGACTTCACCGCCGCCGCCCTCGACCTCGCCGACCGCCTGCAAACGCCGGTGTTCGTGATGTCCGACCTCGATATCGGCATGAACTCGCGTCTGTGCGATTCCTTCGAATGGGATGACAGCAAGCGCATGGACCGCGGCAAGGTCATGACTTATGAAGACCTGGAGGCAGGCAAGGATTTCGGCCGCTATCTCGACGTGGACGGCGACGGCATTCCGTTCCGCACCTATCCGGGCACGCACCCGACCAAGGGCGCGTTCTTCACGCGCGGCACGACCAAGGACCGCTATGCGCGCTACAGCGAGGAAGGCCCGGTCTATGTCGACAACATGGAGCGACTGCAGAAGAAGTTCGAGACCGCCAAGAACCTGGTGCCGATGCCGGAAGTAAAGAAAGCATCGAAGCCGACCAAGTTCGGCGTGATCCACTTCGGCTCGACCAGCCCCTCGATGTACGAAGCGCTCGACGTGCTGGAGCGTCAAGGCCATGCGATCGACTCGATGCGCATCCGCGCCTTCCCGTTCCATTCGAGCGTGCTCGATTTCATCGAAGCGCACGACCATGTGTTCGTCATCGAGCAGAACCGCGACGGCCAGCTGCGAGACATGCTCATCACCGAATGCGGCATCGACCCGGCGCAACTGAGTTCCGTCATCCACTACGACGGCACGCCGATCACCGCACGTTTCATCACCAAGGCCATCGCTTCGCGCCTGGCGTTGTTCAGCCCGCTCAAGGAGGTGGCGCAATGACTTATATCGCTAAACCGAAACTGCATCACCCCAGCCTGCAAGTCAACAAGGCCGGTTATACCCGCCGCGACTACGAAGGCCCGGTCTCCACGCTGTGCGCCGGCTGCGGCCACGATTCCATTTCGGCGGCCATCATCCAGGCCTGCTTCAACATGGATATCGAACCGCACAAGGTCGCCAAGCTGTCCGGCATCGGCTGCTCGTCCAAGGCACCGACCTACTTCCTCGGCGGCTCGCACGGCTTCAACACGGTCCACGGCCGCATGCCTTCCGTGCTGACCGGCGCCGCGCTGTCCAACCGCGACCTGACCTATCTCGGCGTGTCCGGCGACGGCGATTCCGCCTCGATCGGCCTCGGCCAGTTCGCGCACATCATGCGCCGCGGCGTGAACATGACCTACATCGTCATGAACAACGGCGTGTATGGCCTGACCAAGGGACAGTTCTCGGCGACCGCAGACCAGGGCTCCAAGTCCAAGAAAGGCGTCGTCAATTCCGATGCCCCGGTGGACCTGGTGGGACTGGCGCTGCAATTGGGCGCCACCTTCGTCGCCCGCAGCTTCTCCGGCGACAAGGCACAACTCGTTCCCCTGATCGAAGCCGCGCTGGTGCACAAGGGCGCTGCATTCATCGACGTGCTTTCGCCTTGCGTGACCTTCAACAACCACCATGGTTCGACGAAGAGCTACGACTACGTGCGCGAGCACAACGAAGCGGTCAACCGCATCGACTTCTTCACTCCGGGTGAAGAAATCACGACCGAGTATGCGCCGGGCACCGTGCAGGAAGTGACGCAGCATGACGGCTCGGTGCTGCGCCTGCGCAAGCTGCACGAGAGCTACGATGCGAGCGATCGCGTGGCGGCGATGAACCATCTGCAGAAACATCATGCGATGGGCGAGATCGTGACCGGGCTGTTGTATGTGGATCCGAGCGCTTCGGATATGCATGACCACCTGAATACCGTGGCAAAACCTTTGAACCAGCTCGGGGATGAGGCGCTGTGCCCGGGTTCGGCTGCGTTGGAGAAGATCAACGCGTCGTTGCGGTAATGGAAGTTCGAGGGCGGGTGGGGTGCTTTACGCGCCAACCGCCCTCCCCCCCGTCATTCCCGCGAAGGCGGGAATGACGGGGAAAGGAAGTCAAAAGTAACACAGCAGTCGCCCGCCCCCGAGCGACTGCCAGCAACACCAGGAGCCCCTCATGCTATTCCAAGTCCGAATCCACGGCCGCGGCGGCCAGGGGGTCGTCTCCGCAGCGGAGATGCTTTCCGTCGCCGCCTTCCTCGAAGGCAAGCACGCGCAAGCTTTCCCAAGCTTCGGATCGGAGCGCATGGGCGCGCCGGTAATGGCTTTCTGCCGCATCGACGACAAGGAAATCCGCCTGCGCGAACCGGTCATGCATCCCGATGCGCTGATCATCCAGGACCCGACATTGCTGCATCAGGTCGACCTGTTTTCCGGCGTCTCGCCGGAGGGTTACATCCTCATCAACTCCACGCGCAATTTCGAGGAACTCGGCATCGGCGATTTCGTGAAGGGCTACCGCCCGGAACGCCTGTGTACTGTCCCGGCAACCGAACTCGCCCTCAAGCATGTTGGCCGGCCGCTGCCGAACGTCGCGCTGCTCGGCGGCTTCGCCGCCATCAGCGGGATGGTGAACATCGATTCGGTCTGCGCCGCCATCCGCGACAAGTTCCCGTCGAAAATCGCCGACGGCAACATCGCCGCCGCGCGCGAAGCCTATGCCTTCGTCAAGGAAGAAATGAAAGAGGCCAGCCATGCTTAAGCAAACCGAGGGATCGCACGCCATGGCGGAAGCCATTGCGCTATGCCGCCCGGAAGTCATCTGCGCCTACCCGATCACCCCGCAGACTCACATCGTCGAGGGCCTGGGCGAAATCGTGAAGTCGGGCGAACTGGAGAACTGCGAGTTCATCAACGTCGAATCGGAATTCGCCGCGCTGTCCGTGGCCATCGGCGCGTCCGCCGCCGGCGCGCGCACCTATACCGCGACCGCCAGCCAGGGTCTGCTGTTCATGGCTGAAGCGGTCTACAACGCCGCCGGCCTCGGCCTGCCGATCGTCATGACCATCGGCAACCGCGCGATCGGCGCGCCGATCAACATCTGGAACGACCACACGGATTCCATGTCGATGCGCGACGCCGGCTGGATCCAGATCTATGCGGAAAACAACCAGGAAGCGGTCGACCTGCACATCCAGGCCTTCCGCCTGGCGGAAGAGCTGTCGATGCCGGTGATGGTGTGCGTGGACGGCTTCATTCTGACGCATGCCTACGAACGCATCGACGTCCCCAGCCAGCAGCAGGTGGATACCTTCATCCCGCCGTTCGAGCCGCGCCAGGTCCTCGATCCGCGCCAGCCCGTCTCCATCGGCGCGATGGTCGGACCGGATGCCTTCATGGAAGTCCGCTACCTCGCGCACTACAAGCAGATGCGTGCGCTGGAACTGATCCCGCAACTGTCCGCCGAGTTCGAGCAGCAGTTCGGCCGCAAGGCGGGTGACCTTATCAAGACCTATCGCTGCGAGGATGCGAAGACCATCGTCGTGGCGCTCGGGTCGGTGATCGGCACGATCAAGGATGTCATCGATGACATGCGCGACCAGGGCGAGTCCATCGGCGCGGTGTCGATCTGTTCCTTCCGGCCTTTCCCGACGCGCCAGCTGCACGATGCGCTGTGCAATGCCGAACGCATCGTTGTGCTCGAGAAGGCACTGTCGCTCGGCATCGGCGGCGTCGTCTCGCACGACCTGCACATGGCGCTGGCGGGGACGAAGGTCCGCGCCTATACCGTCGTCGCGGGACTCGGCGGCCGCCCGATCACCAAGACCAGCCTGCGCAGCCTGTTCGAGAAAGCGCAGCAGGACACGCTGGAACCGCTCACCTTCCTCGACCTCAACCAGAACGTCGTGAACCGCGAAATCGAGCGCGAGAAGCAGGAACGCCGCTCCGGCCCGACCGCGGAAAACATCCTGCGCGACATTGCCGCCGGCAACGCGCACTGAGGAGCCGGCCATGGAAAAGCAACCCGTCAAGTTCTACCAGACCGGCACCTTCACTGTCGGCAACCGCCTGCTCGCGCCGGATGAACGCTCGGTGCAGGCCAACATGACCCGCACCAATTCGCTCAACTCCGGCCACCGCGCCTGCCAGGGATGCGGCGAAGCACTGGGCGCACGATACGCCATCGATGCGGCGATGCGTGCCGCGAACAACCAGGTCATCGCTGCCAACGCGACCGGCTGCCTCGAAGTGTTTTCCACGCCCTACCCAGAGACGTCCTGGCAGATTCCCTGGATCCACTCCCTGTTCGGCAATGCCTCGGCGGTCGCCACCGGCGTCGCAGCGGCGATGAAGGTCAAGGGCCGCAAGGACGTGCGCGTGATCGCCCAGGGCGGCGACGGCGGCACGACCGATATCGGCTTCGGCTGCCTGTCCGGCATGTTCGAGCGCAACGATGACGTGCTCTACATCTGTTACGACAACCAGGGCTACATGAATACCGGCGTGCAGCGGTCGTCGGCCACACCGCCTGCCGCCCGCACCGCGACGACCATGCCGGTCGGCCCCGAGCCCGGCGCAACCTTCGGACAGGGCAAGAACGTGCCGCAGATCGCGATGGCCCACGAGATTCCCTATGTTGCCACCGCTTCGGTCGCCTACCTGCGCGACCTGGAAACGAAGGTGGCCAAGGCGATGACGATACGCGGCGCGCGTTACATCCATATCCTCGTGCCCTGCCCGCTCGGCTGGGGCGCAGTCTCTCAGGACACGATCCGTCTTGCCCGGCTCGCGGTGGAAACCGGCCTGTTTCCCTTGTTCGAGGCGGAGCACGGCGAAGTCGTGGCCTCGCAGAAGATCCGCCAGCGCGTACCGGTCGAGGAATACCTGAAGCTGCAGAAGCGCTACGCCCACCTGTTCGGCAAGCAGCCGGCGGTAGAAACCATCGCCCGCATCCAGGCGATGGCAGACAGGAACATCAGGAAATTTGCACTGCTGGAGGACCGCTGACATGGACAAACCCTTTGCCATCACGCTCGACGTCGGCTCCTCGCTGGCCAACCGCACCGGCTCCTGGCGGACAAATCGCCCGGTCTATGTCGACCGTCTTCCGCCCTGCAACAACGCCTGCCCTGCCGGCGAAAACATCCAGGCCTGGCTCTACCATGCCGAGTCCGGCGACTACGAACAGGCCTGGCGCGAGCTGGTGAAGAACAATCCGATGCCGGCCATCATGGGCCGCGTCTGCTACCACCCCTGCGAGTCCGCCTGCAATCGCGGCTGCCTGGACGAGCCGGTGAATGTGCATGCGGTGGAACGCTTCCTCGGCGACGAAGCCATCCGGCGCGGCTGGACGGTGGAACCGGGACCGGCAAGCGGCAAGAAGGTACTCGTGATCGGCGCCGGTCCCTCCGGCCTCTCCGCTGCATGGCACCTGCGCCTGCTCGGCCATGAGGTCACGATCGACGAAGCCGGCCCGCTCACCGGCGGCATGATGCGTTTCGGCATTCCGAAATACCGCCTGCCGCGCGATGTGCTCGATGCCGAAGTCCGGCGCATCGAAGCCATGGGCGTCACCATCCGCCTCAACCGCAAGGTCGACGACGTGCAGGCTGCAATGAAGGACGGCGGCTTCGACGCAGTCTTCCTCGCCGTCGGCGCGCATGTCGCCAAACGCGCCTATATCCCGGCGGGAGATGCAAACAAGATCCTTGATGCGGTCTCCGTACTCAAGAGCATGGAAGGCGAGGATAAGCCCCTGCTAGGCCGGCGCGTGGTGGTCTATGGCGGCGGCAATACGGCCATCGACGTCGCTCGTACCGCCAAGCGCCTTGGCGCGGAAGAATCGATCATCGTCTACCGCCGCACGCGCGAGAAAATGCCCGCGCATGATTTCGAGGTCGAGGAAGCGCTGCAGGAAGGCGTGATGATGAAATGGCTGTCCACCATCAAGGAAGCCGGCGAAGACGGCTTCACGGTCGAGAAGATGCGACTGGACGAGAACGGTTTCCCGCAGCCGACGGGCGAGTTCGAAACCATCGAGGCCGATTCGCTGGTGCTGGCGCTGGGACAAGACGTGGACCTGTCGCTGCTGGCGAACGTGCCCGGGCTGGCGGTCAAGGATGGCATGGTGCAGGTCGACCGCAGCATGATGACGTCCCATCCCGGCATCTTTGCCGGCGGCGACATGGTGCCGGCGGAGCGCACGGTGACGGTGGCTATCGGCCACGGCAAGAAAGCCGCGCGCAACATCGATGCCTGGCTGCGCGGCGCAAGATATGAGGCGCCGCCGAAACACGAACTGGCCACCTTCGACAAACTCAACACCTGGTACTACGCGGATGCGCCGAAGACCGTGCAGCCGGTGCTGGACATCATCCGGCGGCAATCAACATTCGACGAGGTGCTGGGTGGACTCGATGAAGGCAATGCGCAGTTCGAGGCGCGCCGCTGTCTCTCATGCGGAAACTGCTTCGAGTGCGACAACTGCTACGGCGTCTGTCCGGACAATGCGGTAATCAAGCTCGGGCCTGGAAAGCGGTTCGAGATCAATTACGACTATTGCAAGGGATGCGGGATTTGTGTGTCGGAGTGTCCCTGCGGGGCGATCAGGACTGAGGCGGAAACCATCTGAGCAGCAATCAAGTGGAAAAAGGAAGAAGGATCAGGAGGCTTTCGGAATGTTGAAGATCAGCACTGGCTGATCAATCTGCTGAGCAATGGAAAAAGTTCAATCGCGACACGATTTTTTGCCCCGCCTTTGCGCAAGCTTTAGCCGCTGAATTATTCTGGAACTTCGTCATTGACGCTGAACAGCGCTAAGACCAGAATAACCAAAAGGCGGTAACTATGGACTTTTTATCCGACGGCGGACAAAAACCCCCAATGGGAAAAATTCTGGTTGTAGACGATACTCCCGGCAACTTGCGTCTCTTGATACGCATGCTAGGTGTTCAAGGCTACACTGCCCATCCCGCCATCAGCGGCAAAGATGCCCTGCAATTCCTGCAAACAACACTTCCTGACCTTGTCCTTCTCGATGTCATGATGCCTGAAATGGATGGGTATGAAGTGTGTCGGCAGATCAAAGCCAATGAACGCACCCGAAGCCTTCCTGTCATTTTCATCAGTGCTGCCGATGAGGTATTGGACAAGGTCAGGGCATTTTCTTCCGGAGCAATCGACTATGTCGTGAAACCTCTGCAAGAGGAAGAAGTGCTGGCGAGGATAAACACACATCTGACGTTGGCCCGACTGCAGAAAAGTCTGGAAGAGCGCGTTCGAGAAAGGACTGCTGCGCTGACTGAAGCCAATATCCAGTTAAACGAGGAAATCAGCGAGCGCAAACAGGTCGAAGCAGAATTGCGTACGAGAGAGGCGCAAATTCGCAGCCTTGTCGATGCCAATATCATCGGGATTTTTTTCTGGGATATCGATACGGGCGTGGTCGATGCAAATGACGCGTTTTTGTCGATCATCGGTCATGGCAGAAACGATCTGATTTCCGGAAAGATAGATCTGGCGGCAATTACGCCTCCGGAATATCTGGAGCGCGACCAGAATGCGCTTTTTCAGCTCAAGAAATCCTCTCGCTTTGTGTCCTATGACAAGGAATTCCTGCGCAAGGATGGCGAGCGTGTGCCGGTAATGATTGGCGGCACGTTCATAGAGGGTTCGCACCAGGAAGGGGTATCTTTCGTGCTCGATCTGAGCGAGCGAAAACATGCTGAAAAGCGCATCAAATACCTGGCGCAGCACGATGCGCTCTCCGGCCTTCTCAACCGAAGATCCATAATAGAGAGGCTTGACCAGTGCATTATGCAAGTACAAGCTGGCAGCCATCATCACGTCACGGTTTTTTTTCTTGACCTGGATGATTTCAAACGCATTAACGATTCCTTGGGGCACCAGATCGGAGACCGGCTGCTGCAGATGACGGCAAGGCGCCTGGAAAGTTGTCTGCGACACGGAGACAGTATCGCGCGCGCAGGCGGAGACGAGTTTGTCCTTCTCTTCCCGGCATTGCATGACAGAAGCGATGCCATCCTGATTGCCGAAAAGGTTCTGTGGTCCATGAAGCAGCCCTTTTCAGTCAATGGACACGAACTGCATATCAGCTCCAGCATCGGCATCAGCATGCATCCTTATGACGGCGCAAATGCCGTTGCTTTGCTGCGCGCGGCGGATGCGGCCATGTTCGAAGCCAAGAAGAAAGGGCGCGACAATTACCAGTTCTATACGACATCACTCGACGCAGCCGTCAAGGATCGCTTTGCGCTTGAAAACCAGTTGCGTCATGCATGGATGCACAAGCAGCTTGCCGTCTATTACCAGCCGCAAGTGGATATGGAAACCGGCAATATCTACTCTGCGGAAGCATTGTTGCGCTGGGAGCAACCGGGATGCGGTCCCGTGTCGTTCGCCAGGTTTGTACCCATCGCAGAATCGACAGGCTTGATTCTGCCGATCGGCGAATGGCTGCTCAGGCAATGTTGTCTTGAACTGCAGCATTGGCGCAATCATGGCAGCCCGGAATTAAGGGTAGCGATCAATCTCTCCCCTCGCCAGTTTGAACAGGGCGATTTGCATGTGCAGGTTGCGATGATTCTTGAGGAATTCGCATTGCCGGCTGATGCGCTTGATCTGGAAATCACCGAAAGCATCCTGATGCAACCCAGTGAGGACAATCTTGCGGTCCTCAACCGCTTGAGCGAGATGGGCATCCATCTCTCGCTGGATGACTTTGGAACAGGCTATTCCAGCCTGGCCTATTTACAGCGATTTCCGATCGATGTCCTGAAGATCGACAAGGCCTTCATCCACGGGCTCCTGACCAGCCCAAACGACAAGGCACTGGTCACAGCGATTATCGCCATGGCGGAGAGCCTGCAGCTCAAGGTTCTGGCCGAAGGCGTGGAAACGCTGCAGCAGGCGCAATTTCTTCAAGAAAGCGGCTGCAAGGCAGCCCAGGGTTTTTACTACAGTGAAGCGGTGCCATCCTCGCAATTTGCGGAACTGTTGCAGAACCAGAGCGCACAGCGAAAACGATCTTCTTTCCAGTCGACTCCCATACCAGCGAAATAGCACTTCGGGAGCTGCCAGGCCTACGCAATCGAAGGCCTTCCACACAAATGCCATGCAGGTAATGTTGAAAAACTTTCAACATTCAAGCCGTTTATTTTTCGGGAGGACTACCCCGGCTTCTTCCAATCTTCCTGCTATCAACTATATTTAAGCAATGCTCAATCTTTAGTAGGATTGCCCAATGAGGCGCTGGGGAGAATCAAAACGGGCGAGGGCACGCATCGAAATCATTCCGATGATCGATGTGATGATGTTTCTATTGATTTTTTTTGTACTCATCAGCATCAACGTCATTCCCACGCTGGGAGTTCGAACCCAACTTCCCAAGTCGTCCCAGGTACAGGAGCTGACTGCGCCGGCACGCATCGTCATCACCATCGCCAAGGAGGGCGAACTGCTGCTTGATGGCCGGATGGTGACTCTGGAAGAGATTCCCGAGCGGCTTCGTGAAAAGCAAGGAAAAGACAGAAAAAAACCGAGCATACTTGTCAATGGCGACGAATCGGTCCGGTTGCAGCGATTGCTGGACGTACTGGATGTGGTCAAGGCCAGCGGCTTTGATTCACTATCGATCGCTGCGCGAAGAAGGTAAGGGCGCGATGCATACCCTATACCGCATCCGGGACTGGGTCGGGATTCCGCCCGCGTTACTTGTTTTGTTGCTCTTGATTGCCATCCCCGTCCGTCAACTGATGGGCAGGTTTCCTGCTGGGCAATTCGAAGTAAATATTGAAGCGCCTGCTCCACTGCCCTCCCCCACGAAACCGGAGCTTGCGCCCACCATAGAAAGCCCTCCGATGCCGATGCCCGCTCCCAGAGCATCGACAAGCCGCCGCATACGCGATTCTGCAACGCCAAGGGCAAAAGCGCAGCCCATGCCGCCGCCGGCAGCATCGATTTCTCCGTCCCCGAAAGAAGTACTTGAACCATCCGAATTGCCACTGCCCGCCGTGCCGGCAAGGGCTCTGACACCAGCTACACCAGTTGCGCCACCCGCACCCGCCGTACCATCCGCCGCTTCGCAGGAAGCAAAAAACCTCAGTGTCGAAGAAGCGTACATCGCCCAGATACGATCCAATGTGCAAAGTCGAAAAAAATATCCGACGGGACGAGAGGCGAGTGTGCAAAAGCCGTCGGGTACGGTTCGCGTCTGCATGGATCTCAGTCGAGCCGGCATTCCAGCAAACGAAATTGTCATCGAACGCACATCCCATTCGATGATTCTCGACGCCGAGGCAAGAAAGCTATTGCGCATCGGCGCCTATCCACCATTTCCGGCTGGCGCATTCCCGGGGGAATCGACGCACCGGTTCTGCATTCACCTGGATTACTCGTTTCAACCGTCAGGTTAGCGTCTACTGGCTACGGGAATCCTGGAAAAAGCGATATTCGCACCTCTGGCAAGTTGCTGGTAAAGGAGAGAATGATGCAGTCGAAACAATGCACATTGCCTGTTCTGGTGACTTCCTTGCTGGCGACATATGGCGGCCAAGTCGTCGCGCAAGCCCCCAGTCCGGACTCCGCTCCAAAAACGTCCGAGGTGGGAACAATCTCCATTGTCGGCGAAGGCGAGCAGTTGGGCACCGGCCTTATCGAGCGGGACGACACACCCAGGGCGCGCAGCGTGGTGTCGCGGACCAGCGCGGAAAAGGCACGTGCGACAACCGATCCATACCAGCTGATTGAATTGCTGCCAGGCGTAAACTCATCCAGCACCGATGCGACAGGGCTGTTTGAAAACGTATTTTCAAGTCGGGTGTTTTCGCACAATCAGATGGGTTTCACGATTGACGGCGTACCGATCAATGATGGCGCCAGCACCGTCTTTACACAACCATTCGTGGACCCCGAAAATCTCTGCCAGGTCTCCCTGACGCGCGCTTCGACTGAATTCGACGCGCCTAATATCTATGCGGTTGGCGGCACCGTCAACGTAGCCACCTGCGACCCAGACGACAAGGCCGGAGTGCGTCTTTCACAGACGCTTGGAGGGCTCAACCTTCGCAAGACATTCGTCCGCGGCGATACCGGCCTTCTGTCCGGTGAGCGGTTCAAAGCCTACATTTCCGCATCAAAGAGTCATGTCGACAAATGGAAGGGAAAAGGCTCTGCAAACCGTGATCAATTCGGGCTCGGGGCAGAGTGGAATATGTCCCCGGGCAATCGCATCATCTTCACCGGCCTTCACAACTTGCAGATGAATGACAATATCAGGGTGATCACCAAACAGCAGTTTTCCCAGTTTGGCCGCTACTTCGACTTTGCCGATACGTTCACAGGCCATCTCACTCCTGTCAATGGAACCGCTCAAGTGGAAACGGCTACCAACTACTATGGTCTCAACCGCAATCCGGCGCGCAACTGGCTGTATTCGTTCAAAGGCAGTTTTCAGATCAGGCCGGATTTGCGTCTCGATGTGGAGCCCTACTATTGGACCAGTTATTCCACCGGAGGCAACCAGGAGGCGGTGATCCCGGAAAACGGTTTCCTCGACAAGACAACCCATACGGTGACGGGAAGAACGGATATCAACGGCGACGGAGATACGCTGGATTCGATCCTGGTCGCTCGCCCGACCATCAACGACACCACCCGCCCCGGCGTGACAGTGCGAATCAACTGGCAGCTGAATAATCACAAACTCACATTCGGTTATTGGTTCGAACGGGCCAGGCTGCGTCAAACCACTCCAGCCACGCGCGTGAATGACGACGGAACCGCAGCCGAAGCATGGCTGAGAAACGCTTTGATCCTGCGCCCCGACGGCACTTCGTACGAGAACGGCGACCGGCTTACCATCACTACCGCAAGGCAGCCTTTTGCGCAGGACTCGATGACGTTCATGAACGATAAGCTGAATGTGGCGATCGGCGTGCGCGCTCCCCAATTCACCAACGACTTTTTCAGCTACGCGAGCGAAGGACGCGCCGGGTCGGGGCCCGTTACAGCGGCAACGTCCAACAGCTTTTCCGATTACCAGTTGCATCAACGGTTCAGCAAAGTGCTTCCAAGCGCCGCCGTACGTTATTGGCTCACGCCGGAAAGTCACGTCTTTGCGAATATTGCGAAAAACTACAAGCCGCCCAATAACCAGATCTACACAAACTCGATCACACGAGGGCAGGTGTTGTTCAGGGCTAGCAATACCGTACCGGAAAGTTCGATCAACACCGATATCGGCTATCGGTCGCAAGGCAAGGATGTCAACTTTTCCGCCATCGCGTTTCGCACGGTTTTTGACAATCGCCTGGCTGCCGCATTTGACGACGAAGCAGCAACAGTCGTCTTTACCAATGTCGGCAAGGTGATCGTCAGGGGGATAGAGTTGGAGGCGGGAACGCGACCGCTCTTCGGCGGGTGGAGTGTTTATGGCTCGTATGCGTATACCGAAAGTACGATGAAGGAAAATCTCAAGACTGGCGCGACAACGGCGCTGCCGACCAGCGGCAAGGATTTCCCCAACACTCCCCACCAGATCGCTGGCGTGCGCATTCAGTATGCTTCAGGCCCGTTCTATGCGCAGCTTCAAACAAAGTACACCGGAAAATTCTTTTCCACCCTCGTCAACGATGAAAGCGTTCCGGGTTATTCGGTGACCAACCTCAACCTGGGCTACAAATTGCCGGACTCGGGGATACTCAAGAATCAAATCGTGCGACTCAGCGTCACCAATCTTTTCGACAAGAGCTATCTGGCCTCCCGGGGAAGTGTCTCCAATGCCGCGGCGAACAACCCTACCTATTTTGTCGGGGCGCCGCGTTTTTTCAGCATTTCTTATGGCGTCGCCTTTTGATCTCTTAACAAGGAGGGGTGGATGGACTACGAGAGGTTTCACCAGATAACCTTCTATGTCATGTACGGGGTAACTGCCATTGCCATCACCGTTATTGTCGAGCGCCTTATTTTTTATGCGGTCAACCTGCGCCATGCTGCTGAACTGACCGCTGCCATGCCTCGTGAAATTCAGTGTCTTGGCGATTTGCCCCAGCCGCTGGTCAATAGAGACAGTGTCGGTGCCCAAGCCTTGCGGGAAATGCTGGACGTCAGACATCTTCTTGTCGAGCCTGGCGACGTTGAAGATTTATCGGAAGCCATCTACATCGCCATGAAGGCGAAACTCGTGAGCCGTCTCTGGATACTGGATACTGTGGTGACCGCGGCACCGTTGCTCGGGCTGCTGGGAACGATCTTCGGCATCATCGATACCTTCGCTGTCCTCGCGCAGTCCGGAATATCCGATCCGGCAGCCGTGAGCAAGGGGATCGGCACGGCATTGTTCGCAACTGCGTTAGGCATTGGCATTGCCGTATTCGGACTGGTTTTCTATAACCTGTTTAACGAGAAGGTCGCCCGCATCGACGATTATTTGAAGATTCTTCTGCTGCGTGCCGGAACCAGGAGCGGCCAGCAGCACGGAAAACGCATTGAAATCGATCATGAGTAAGGCAATGAACCGTCTCTTGTTTGCAGCACTGACGCATTTCCTTGTCGACTACGATGCCTTTGCCGCAAAGATACCGCTCTCGGATTCACCAGCCGTAGCGGAGGCGAACATTCCTGCCAATCTCATGTTCATCGTCTCCAATGAGTATGGACTCGGTGAACACTTCGCCTACCCGGACAGTCCAGGCCGGGTTGAGTTCGTCCACTCAAAAGGGACAATTGGATACAAACAGTGCCCGGGAAGCAGAAGATCCACCCTCCCCCGGATCGGTGAATCGGTAAACGAAACACTTTGCTACTTCAAGGAAATAACCTATGCGGGTTATTTCGATCCGCGTAAATGCTACGACTACGACGCCACGATTCTCTCCAGTACCGCCGACAATACGAGAGGCGCTTTCGTCCCAAGGGAATATGCCAATTCCTTTCATGAATGCCACAGGCGCTGGAGTGGCAATTACCTTAACTGGGCGACCACCCAGCTTGCAGACAGCATTCGCATTTCGCTGACAGGCGGTAACCGCTCCGTTGACACGTCGTCGACCACCATTCTGGAAAAAGCAATACATAGCGGTCGACTCACCAGCATTATTCAGCTAAGACGTATCGGAGGCGACAGTCATACCCTGAACGAGATGACCGTCACCCCAGTGGACCGGAGCACGGTCACGCCTTTTTCAAGCAACGCTAACGCGCCACTCTATCTTCGCCTGAGCGATCAACATATTCAGATACGCGATGGCATGCAAATACAAGTCAGTGACAGCATGACTTTCCACACTGCGGAGACGTATTATCTTCGCGTCAAAGTATGCGATCAGACGATAGGACTGGAGCAGAATTGCAAAAAATACGGTCAGGTGTTCAAGCCTGTCGGATTGATTCAAGACCACAGCCTGGCAATGCGATTCGGCGCCACTTCGTATGTAGTGAATGGCGACATCTCACGCGCCGGCGGCGTATTGCGCGCCCGGCTGAAAGATGTCGGTCCCACGCGGCATGTCGGCGGCAAGGGACTTGCCGGCAATCCCCATGCGGAGTGGTCTTCCTCCAATGGCATATTCTTTACCAATCCTGATTCCGTGGATGCGGCCCAAAGCGATGTCCCCAATAGCGGGGTCGTCAATTTTCTGAACAAGTTTGGCAGGACAGACGGTTACAAGAAGTTCGACCCCGTCGGGGAACTGTACTATGAGTCACTGCGATATCTGCGTGGCCTTTCGCCGACTCCGGAATACATCGTTGACATCGGTAGAAACATGAAAGACGGTTTTCCCGTCATTACAGAATGGGATGACCCCATCCAGTTTTCCTGCCAAAAGAATTTCACTCTTACCTTCTCCGACGCAGGAACATGGTGCGACACGCTTATCCCTGGCAATGCGATCATCGATACCTGCTCCGGCCACGCAGGCGCCCCCCGCTTGCCGGACCCTGCGATTGATGCTGCCGCACTTACCAATAAAGTCGGAGCCCTTGAGGGCTTGGGCAAGCTTGGCCTGGCTAATCCGACTGCAATTCAGTTCAACTCGTTTTATATCGCCGGACTGGCGTATTGGGCCAATACGCAGGACATTCGCCCCGATGATCCGGCAGGGCCTCACACCATCGGCAAACAAACAGCGCAGTCTTTTATTGTTGACATTCGCAATATTCGCGGTCTCCGCGGACGGAAAAACCCGCTATGGCTGGCCGCCAAATACGGCGGTCCCGAGGGCGTTGATATTGAATCCCGTCCACGAGGTGAAGACGGTTCCGATACGCGAGATCCCGCCAATTATTTCGGCGTCCAGAGTGCAAGCGAGATCGCAGGCGCTCTCAACAGCATTTTCGCTTCCATTGCCGCATCGTCACGCACGAGCGCAAGCACCGGGGTGGCATTTCAACATCAGAATAACGCTGATGCCGCTGGCGCAGGCAGCAGTGTTTATCAGACGTTCTTCACATCCTCCCAATGGAGCGGCGACGTCGTGGGTGGAAATCTGGTGATCGACAATGCGCCGTCGATGGCGGCCAGCTTCAAGAAGTCGTGGAGCGCGGCGGCCCTGCTCGATCAGCTTGCAGCCGGCGATGGCTGGAAAAGCAAGCGAAAGATCGTCACGATGAGCGCAGGCCGCACTGTGCCGTTTGTGCGAGACAAGCTTGCCGCATCCCAGCAACGCACTCTGGGAGAAACCATCGCTGCGCAGACCGATATGGTGGAGTACATCCGGGGAAATAAGAGCAAGGAGAAAAAGGCGTTTCGGGCACGAGTCCATATTTTAGGAGACATCGTTCACTCCGGTGCCGTGGTAGTGGCAGAAAAAGGCGCGTCGTATCGCGAATCGACTCACCCGGGTTACGCCGCCTTCAAGGCCAACGCACGCAAGAAGATGATTTACGTCGGCGCCAACGACGGGATGCTGCATGCCTTCAATGGGGAAACCGACCTGGCCAGGGATCCCAATGGCGGGCAAGAGGCGTGGGCGTATATCCCCAGCTTTGTGATGGCCGGGCCGAGCGGCAAGCCTTCGGTGGATGGCCTTGCGGCATACGCTTCGCGGGAAAAGCCGTATCCGCATCGCTACTATGTCGATGCCCCTCTTGAAGTCCGCGACGTCGATTTTTCCAATACGAAGGGTGCGAAAGAAACACGCCGTGATTGGCGCACCCTCCTTGTGGGCGGCTTGGGTAAAGGAGGCAAAGGCTTCTATGCACTCGATGTGACGGATGGCGCCGCAGCGTCAAGCGAGGCGGCGGCAGCGGAAAAAATTCTCTGGGAATTTACCGATAAAGACATGGGTTTCAGCTACGGCCGCCCGGTCATTGTCCACACGGCCAAGGACGGCTGGGTCGTGCTTCTCACCTCAGGTTACGATAATGGTTCAGGAAAGAGTACCGGTGAGGGATTTGTCTATATCGTCAATGCACGCACGGGAAAACTGATTCAGAAAATCGGCACGCCCTCGCGTAGCGTTGGTCTCGCACAGGGTTCGGTCTACGTCGAAAATCCGGAGAATTTCACGGCCGGCCAACTCTATGCCGGAGACCTTCTGGGCAATGTATGGCGTTTCGACTTGTCTGTTAAAACAGGAAAGTACCCGCCGCCTGTCAAGCTTGCCGTTCTGACCGATCCCGGCGGAAAGCCGCAACCCGTGACTGCTGCGCCCCGGATTGCCATATCACCTGCTCGGCATGACCGCTGGGTGCTGGTCGGAACGGGGAGAGATCTGGGGCAGGACGATGCCTGGAATCCGCAACAGCAGACGATGTATGCGATTCGCGACGGCAGCAAGGAGATGCCTTTGACAGTCCGGGATGTGCTGACAAGGCGTGACTTTGCCTCCGTGACCGAAAATGGACAGCGCCTGAATATTCCGGACAAGGGATGGTTGCATGACATGCAGCGGGGCAGTCCAGCAACCGGTAGCGAGCAAATCACGCAGGCCGCAACAGAAAACAGCGGCATTGTCAGCTTCATCGGAAAATCGGCGAGCACCGATCCCTGTCGTCCACATGGCACCGGTAATGCCTATGCAGTCGAACTCGATACCGGATTTACCGTGCTTAAAGACAGCAAGGGCAAACCGAAACATGCTTTTTCAGGCGATGCATTTGTTGGTTCGACGTTCGTGCGGCTGGATGCGGGACTTGCGATCGTTCTCGCCGACATCAACGGTAATTTCGCGATGCCGTTCAGAGAATTGCAAGCACCGGGTCAAAGAAAATAAGGGCAGCTTCCATGTCAATTTCCAGCCAGCCGCGGAGTAACCAGATGTTCCGGTGCCTGCCCGGCTCGCTTGTATGCGCTTTGCTGATTTTCCTGACCTTGAATACACATGCGGCGGTGGACGAGTTGCGTGATCTTGTCCGGATTGTCGATTACGGTCCGGAAGAGGCGATCAAGACTGCATCGGAGGCGGCGGCCAAGGCGAACAAGGAGGGAGACAAAGAAGGGGAATTGAAGGCATTGCGCCTTCAATTTCTCGGCCGCACGTACGTGGACAGACCAATCGAATTCAGAATCGCCGAGCGCGTCGTGGAAATCGGGCGCGAGCTTGGCGACCATGAAGCAATGTGCGAACTGCTCAGCAAAAGAGCCAAGGATGTCTCAAGGTATCAATTCAAGGACGGCAACCTGATGTTTCGTGAAGCAATTGCTTATGCTGAACGACATCAATTACGTTTCTGTGTGCCGATGATCTATCTCGACATGGGAAAGGGCTTTGTTTCCAGGGAGGAGAAATCCGAGGCGATGGCAATGCTATCCAAAGCCTATGCGCTCTTTCAAGAGCAACAAGACAATTCTGGCATGTCCCAGACCTTGGGACAGATTGCCGAAGTCTTTGGCGGACCGGAAGCGAACGAAGAAGACCAGAAAAAGGCGGAAATCTATTTCAGGCAGGCGCTTGAACTCATCGATCCTGCCGTATACCGGCATACCACCAGTTTGCACAACCTGGGTCTTGGGCTTACCTTCTATCATCGCCGGCAATATGGCGAAGCAAGGTATTTCCTGGAAAAGGCGTTAGCCATTTCACTCGAAATGAAAGCGGTCGTCTATACCGCGATCATTCGGTTCCACCTGGCGCGTCTGGCTAAAGAGGAAAAACGTTTCTCGGACGCACTTGCGCTTCTTGAACAAGCGTTTCCCTCCCTGACTGCGATCGCAGACAGGTATTTCCTGGTTGGGGCTTTTCTCACTCGTGCGGAGTCGCTTGCTCTACTCGGCCGCACTGAGGAAACACTGGAATCCCTGCTTGACGCCAGAACCGCCTTGCCACGAAACGGCTTTTACAACAGCGGGAAAATATATACGGATTACTATAGGCGAGCCGGCAGGCTTTACGCGCAATTGGGAGATTACCAAAAGGCCTATCAGGAAATGGAGTCGCTGCAGGAGTCAAGCCAGCGCCTGGTGGAGACTGCCAATACGAGGCTGGCCGATGAGCTCAAGACTCGCTTCGACGTGAGATTGAAGGAAGCGGAGAATGCACGACTGCGCGCGGAACAACAGCAGGCCGACGCGGTGCGAATGGCCATGGCACTTGGATTTGCGCTATCCCTGTTGTTGATGGCCAGTGTCGTTTTGCATCTGCGACGTCGTACAGAAGCAGCTAAAGTCGACGCGATGCATCACCAGGCACTTGCGAATGCCGAGGCCCAGCGCGCCGAAGCATCGGAAGCGGCCAGCCAGGCGAAAAGCGCATTTTTGGCAAACATGAGTCACGAACTGCGCTCCCCATTGAACGCCATGCTGGGATTTACGCGTTTGATGATGCGCGATAAACGGCTTGCGCCGGATTTGATCGATGACTTGCGCGTGGTGCACAAGAGCGGCGAACATTTGTATTTGCTGATCAATCAGGTCCTTGACCTGTCCAAGATCGAAGCGGGGCGCGCGACGCTTGCAGAAAGGAATTTTGATCTTCATGGCTTGCTCGATGAACTGGGGGACATGTTCTCGGCGGCCGCCTGGCAAAAGGGCCTGGATTTAAAAGTCGAACACGACGCCGACATTCCGCAATTCATTCGCGCCGACGAAGTCAAGTTGCGCCAGGTGCTCATCAACCTGTTCAGCAATGCATTGAAGTTCACTACGAACGGCGGCGTGATCCTGCAAGTGCGCAGGCATGCAAGTGAAGCTCTCAAACCCGATCAAGCGCAGTGTGCGGGCGAGGCAGAGTCGCTTTGCTCACTGAATTTCTCCGTTTCGGATAGCGGGATTGGTATTGCGCCTGAAGAATTGAGTCGTTTGGGTGAAGCGTTCGTTCAAGCGAAAGCAGGCCAAATGGCCAAGGAGGGAACCGGCCTTGGATTGGCATTGAGCCGCAGCTTTGTGCAATTGATGGGCGGCGAGCTGAAAATATCCAGCGAACCTGGGCGAGGCTGTACCGTCGCATTCGGCATTCCGGTTCGCCCGGTCTCTCGGCACGATATCGAGGTTAATGCTACCCCGCTGAGCCGGAGAGTGATCGGCTTGGCACCCGGACAGCCGCAATATCGCATCCTGGCAGTGGATGACAGGGAGGACGGACGCCTGCTGCTTTTCAAGCTGCTCACACCGCTGGGGTTCGAAGTGCGCGGTGCGTCCAATGGCGAAGAGGCTATTGCGATCTGGGAAAAATGGCAGCCACATCTCATCTGGATGGATATGCGCATGCCCGTCATGGACGGACGTGAAGCGACCAAGCGGATCAAGGCCACGGAACAAGGAAGGAATACGATCGTTATCGCGCTGACGGCCAGCAGCTTCGAGGAAGAGCGCGAGCAGATTCTCGCCATTGGCTGCGACGATTTCCTGCGAAAGCCGTTTCGCGAGAATGCGCTGTTCGATTTGATGGAAGAGCATTTGAAGGTGCATTTTGAGTACGCCCAGGAAGTCGTGCCGCCCCCTGCGGTGCGACTGGATGCTGCGTCATTGGCACGCTTGCCGGCGCAATTGCGAACGGAACTTGCCCAAGCGTTGGTGAGACTGGATTCGGGCGCGATTAACAAAGTCATCAATACGATTCGTTCCGGCAGCGACATGAATCTGGCGCAGGCACTGGGCGCGGCAGCCGACCAATTTGAATATGGCTCGATCCTGAAAGTGCTGAACGAAATAGAGGAAGATGGCCCGCGGCCATAAACAAGGCATGCAATCTGGCGGTAGTCACCAGCGCAGCGGAATAACTTTTCGACAATTCCTCTGATACAAAATCTACTCGATGCACGAGCGCCGCTGCACGGTCGAGCCGCCCATCCTCAAGCCCTGCAAGGCTTGCCTCAGGCAGGCATGCCATGTGGATCATATTGTCTATAATGAAAATCGGCGGCTGTGACATGAACGGGTCCAGGATACATTTCCGGTGTGGCGAGCCAAAGCAATTCGAAACGACTTCGGGGCCGGTATTTTTCTGCAAACCGTGTCCAATTTTCATATATCGGATGGCGTGTAGCGCGCTGGCACAATGCTGCCCTGCTCCGCTGTGCATACTTAGGGTGCCTAAATGACCGATTCAGTGAGCACGGCAAACACGGAAGGCACGGCGGAAAGAATCCTGATCGTCGACGACACACCAGCCAATCTGCGCCTGCTCATGCATATGCTTGGCGAGCATGGTTATATTGTTCATCCGGCAACCAACGGCGAACTTGCACTGCAATTTGTCCAAACCACGCTTCCCGACCTGATCCTGCTCGATATCTTCATGCCCGGCATGGATGGTTATGAACTATGCAGGCGATTGAAGGCCGATGCGCGCACACGCGATATCCCGGTGATTTTTCTCAGCTCGGCAGACCAGGAACTGGACAAGCTCAAGGCCTTTTCAAGCGGCGGCGTCGATTATGTCGTGCGCCCCTTGCACGTGGAAGAAGTTCTGGCACGGATCAGAACCCACCTGTCGCTGCGCAACTTGCAAAAAAAGCTGGAAGAGCAGGTCGAGGCGCGCACTGCCGAGCTGATCGAGACCAATCTGCGCCTGCAGGCAGAAAACGCGGAGCGCAAGCAAGCCGAATTCCGCATTCGCTACATGGCACATTACGATGCCTTGACGGGCTTGCCCAACCGCGTGCTGCTGCAAGATCGTATCCAGAAGGCGGTCGACTCTGCCAACCGTAACAAGGCACAAATTGCGGTCCTGTTTGTCGATCTCGACTATTTCAAGAATATTAACGATTCGCTAGGCCACATGGTGGGTGACGGCTTGTTGCAACTGGTCGCGCAGCGCCTGCAGCAATGCTTGCGCAAGAATGATGACGTCGGGCGCCTGGGAGGCGATGAATTCGTGTTGTGTCTTCCGCTTATGAATGGGAGGAGCGACGCAGCGCTGGTTGCGCAAAAGGTTCTCGATGCCTTGCATCAACCTTTTATTCTCAACACCATGGAAATGCACGTTGGGGCCAGCATCGGCATCGGGTTGTATCCGGACGACGGCGCCAATGTAGAAACCTTGATGCGCGCTGCCGATATGGCGATGTACTACGCAAAGGAGACCGGCCGCAGCAATTACCAGTTCTTCACGCCATCCTTGAGCAAGTCGGTGGAGCAGCGCCTGGACCAGGAAAATCGCTTGCGCCAGGCCTTCGCGCGTGGCGAGTTCGCACTCTACTATCAGCCGCAGGTCAACATGGAAACCGGCATGATCTATTCGGCCGAGGCCTTGCTGCGCTGGCGGCAACCGGGGCGCGCGCCAATCACCTGCAGTTCGTTCATCGCCATCGCGGAAGAGACAGGCCTCATCCTGCCGCTTGGCGAATGGGTGCTGCGCGAGGCCTGCAAGCAGTTGCGCATTTGGCACAATACCGGCTTTCCCGGATTGCGCATGTCGGTCAACCTGTCGCCGCGCCAGTTTTCCCAATCCAATTTTCTTTCGACGGTCGAAAGCATCCTCATTGAAAGCGATGTGCCGCCCAGCGCGCTGGCACTGGAGATCACGGAAAACCTCCTGCTGCAGCGTAGCGAAGAAAACATGATGGCGCTCAAGCACTTGAGCGCTATGGGAATACAACTGTCGATCGACGATTTCGGCACCGGATACTCAAGCCTCGCCTATCTCCAGCGCTTTCCGGTCCACACATTGAAAATTGACCAGGCATTCGTGCGCGGCATCGGAGAAAATCCAAATGACATGGCGCTGGTCACCGCCATCATCGCGATGGCGCAAAGCCTGCATTTGAACGTGGTGGCTGAAGGAGTAGAAAACCAGAATCAGGTGAATTTTCTCGTGGCGCGGGGCTGTCTCGCCGCACAGGGCTTCTATTACAGCAAGCCGGTACCGGCCGAGGAATTCCTCGAATTGCTGCAGAAAGCAAACGGCACCTTGCAGACCTGACCGATCCACACCCTCTGGTCGGTGCGATCACGGCCGGGTCGATATTCTGGTTTCAATGCGCGTTGCGCCCGGAGCTTATTCCACTTCCGGCATTTCGTGCGTCTTCACGTCACCGCGTTGCACTTGCAGATGCTCCTTCAGCTTGCGGGCTGCCGCGTCGAACGCGTCACGCACCGCGACATACACGTCTTCATTCGGATGCACGCGGTTGAGCACGATTTCCGCGCCGGGGATGGTCAGGTCGATGCGCACTTCGTAGAGGTGGCCCTGGTGCTTGTGCTTGCCGTTGGTTTCCACCGTGACGTCACAGCGGTTGATGCGGTCGGAGATCTGGTTCAGTTTTTCTGCGCGCTTGCGGATTTCGGTTTCGACGGCTTCGGAAGCGGGAATGTTGTGGAACTTGATGTTCAGGGAATTGACCATGATTGTTTCTGATAAAGGATTGATCGGTGGCGCATGACAGGCATTCCACAGGATGCCTCAAATCAATGTGCGCACGGAAACAGGGTATGCACCCTGCCCGCGCATTTCCTTGATCGTGGTCAATAAAACAAGGATGCGATGGAATCGCGTCAGGTCCCGTCGAACTTGATGCCCTGCTTGGTCACCAGGTTCTTCATCTTTTCCAGTTCAAGCCTGATCTCTGCCGCATATTCAGCAGGCGTATTGCCCACCGCCTGAGCGCCGTTGGCCAGGAGGCGGTCCTTCACCTCGGGCATGGCAAGCACCTTGACTGTCGCCTGGTGCAACCTGGCGATGATGTCGTCCGGCGTCTTCGGCGGCGCAACGAAGCCGTACCATGCGGGATCGTTCACCTGCTTCAACCCAAGTTCGGCGAATGTCGGCACGTCCGGCAGCCCCGGAAGCCGCTGCGGCCAGGAGATGGCCAGCGCCTTCAGCTTGCCGGCCTTGATATGCGGCATGGACGACGGCAGGTTGTCGAACATCATGTCCACCTGTCCTCCCAGGAGGTCATTGAGTGCGGGACCGGAACCGCGGTAGGGAATGTGCAGAACGAAGGTGCCGGTGGAAATCTTGAACTGCTCGCCCACCATGTGCAGGATGCTGCAGGTCCCCGAACTGGCGTAGGACAGCTTGCCCGGGCTGGCCTTGACCTGCGCCATGAATTGCTTGAAGTCGGCGGCCGGCATCTTGCTGCCGACGGTCAGCACATTCGGCGTACGCGCCACATTGGTTATAGGTGCGAAGTCCCGGAGCGGGTCGTAACCCAGTTTCGGATTGCATGCCGGGTTGACCGCATGCGTCGATACCGTCGCCATGCCGATCGTGTACCCGTCCGGCTCGGCCTTGGCGATTGCCGCGGCGCCGATGCTGCCGCCTCCGCCGCCCCGGTTCTCCACGATCACCGTCTGGCCGAGCTCCTTGCCCAGCTTGTCGGCAACAACGCGGCCGACGATGTCGGTCGTGCCGCCGGGCGGGAACGGCACGATCAGCTTGATCGGCTTGTTCGGATACGTTTGCGCCTGCGCAGCCGAGGCAACGGTGAACGCGGCGGCAGCCGCGAACAGGGTGAGTTTTCGCATGATGTCCCTCCTTGTGGTTTGAATCAGTTGTGGCGGATCAGGAAGCCGGCATCCAGTTCGTCGAGCCGGTTGATGCCGAGCATCGCCATGTTCCGGTCCACCTCGTCGCGCAGCAGCTGGATGGCGCGGTCGACGCCGTCCGGACCGGCAGCCGCTGCCGCATACATGAACGGACGCCCGGCGAAGACCGCCCTTGCCCCCAGCGCCAGGGCCTTCAGCACATCCGTGCCGCGCCGGACCCCGCCATCGAGCATGACCGGGAAGTCTCCGACGCTGTCCAGGACTTGCGGCAACACCCGCAGGGCCGACGCCGCGCCGTCCAGCTGGCGGCCGCCGTGGTTCGACACGATGATTCCGTCGGCGCCATATTCCCGCGCCTTGCGGGCATCGGCCGGATGCAGGATCCCCTTGAGGACCATCAGCCCCCGCCACTTCTTCCTGATACGGGCGATGTGTGCCCAGTTCAGGTGCTCACGCCCGGTCGTGTCCCGGATCGCAGTGCGCGAGAGGATGGGCGCGCCGCGCGTGGCGAATGAGTTCTCGAAGTGGGGCATGCCTGTGGTAAGCAATGTGCGCGCCAGTGTGCCGACCAGCCAGCGAGGCCGAACAAGTCCGTCCCATGCAAGGCGCAGGCTGGGCCGCAAGGGTGTAGAAAACCCGGAGCGGATGTTGTTCTCGCGATTGGCCCAGACCGGGATATCGACGGTGATGACGAGCGTCTCGAAGCCGGCGTGGCCGATGCGGTCGATGAGGCCGTCGATGCGTGCTTCGTCGGCAGGAAGATAAGCCTGGAACCAGGTGCCGGGCGCGCGGTCGGCCACCTCCTCCATCGGAATCAGCGAGGTACCGCTCATGATCGCCGGGATACCGGCCGCTTGCGCTGACTCGGCCAGCACGATGTCGCCGCGGTAGGCGGACAGCGCGCTGATGCCGACCGGGGCGATGCCGAACGGCGATGCATAGATGCGTCCGAACAGGCGGACCTCCTGGGAACGGCGCGAGACGTCGGCCAGGACACGCGGCAGGAATCGGTATTCGTCGAAGGCCTTGCGGTTGTCGTCGAGGGAACGGTTGTCTTCGGCTGCGCCGGAGATGTACCCGAACAGCGGGCGCGGAAGGTGGCGTCGGGCAGCGTCCTCGAAATCGCCCAGCGAAAGCATGGACAAGAGGCGTCCTGGCATCGTTGCCGCCGATTGATGCCGGATACGGGTTTCTTGCGTAACCATGTCCATGCGACTTCTCCATCCGGTTGATTCGTGATGGAGAGGACTTTAGAACCCGCAAATGTTTAATAAAAGCGAAATTACGCTAACATGTTATTTCGCTTTCTCGACAATAAAACATGACCCTCAAACAGCTCGAAGCCTTCTACTGGGCCGCCACCTGCGCCAATTTCGCAATGGCGGCGGAGCGGCTGCATGTTTCCACGTCCTCGCTCTCCAAGCGCCTGGCGGAGCTGGAAGAATCGCTGGGCGTGCAATTGTTCGACCGGTCCGGTCACAAGGCCGTGCTCACCGAGGCTGGAGAGCGATTGCTGCCGCATGCCGGCGCACTTCTGCTGACAGCGGACGAGACACGAAAATCGGTGCAGCCCGACGCGCGCATCACAGGCAGGTGCATGATCGGCGTAGGCGAACTCAGCGCCCTCACCTGGCTGCCGCAACTTGCGACGTATGCCGGACAACGCTTTCCCGATCTGCGGCTGGAACCGCATGTGGATATCGGCGTGGCCCTGGCGGAACGCCTGCGCAACGGCGAGCTGGACTGTGCCGTGATTGCAGGCAGGTCATCGGATGCCGCGATTTCCTCGCACACCGTGGGCGAGGCGCGGTTCGTATGGGCCGCCTCGCAGGTGCTGATCGGGAAACCGGCAAGGCTGTCAGCGCAGATGCTGCGCGATCACCCGCTGGTGACGCTGCCGCCCGGTGCGGGGACGAGCCGCATTCTCGATGAATGGCTGATGGTCAACGATATCGATTTCGCCTACCGCTTGAGCTGCAACAGTTGGGGCGCCATCGCCGGCCTGCTGATCGAGGGAACGGGCGTCGGCTTCCTGCCGGAGAGCTGGGCGAGGTCGTTGTCGCGGCGCGGCGCACTCCGCGTGCTGAACGCGGCGCCGGCGCTTTCTCCGCTGGTGTACACCTTCCAGAAACGGCGCAACGACGAACGACCGCTGCTGGCCGAAATGCTGGCCGCGGTGCGTGCTACCGCAGATTTCGCCCGCCCGCCGCGGTTGCTGTAAGGTTTATCCGGATACGGTGGCGCGCTTGATGATCGCCGCGCAATCCAGGCCGCGCGGCAGGTTGCCGTAGACCCGCCCGCTGTCCAGACCCGACAGGCGGGAAGCACAAAAAGCCTCGGCAACGGCAGCATTGCCCTGACGGACCAGCAAGGCGCCTTGCAACGCCAGCGCCATCTTCTCGACGATGCCGCGTGCCCGGTATTCGATATCGGACAGGTCGGTGAACTCGCGGCCAAGGCGCGCCACATACTGGTCCAGGCTGCGATTGCCGCCGGCCGCCAGCTGCAGCTCGGCCATGTAGGTTTCCAGCGAGCCCGGCTCGCGCTGCATCGCGCGCAGCATGTCCAGGCACTGCACGTTGCCACTGCCTTCCCAGATCGAATTCACTGGCGATTCGCGGAACAGGCGCGGCATGATGCTGTCCTCCATCACGCCGCTGCCGCCGATGCATTCCATCGCTTCATATGCATGGCCAGGCGTGCGCTTGCAGATCCAGTACTTGCCGACAGCCGTGCCCATGCGCACAAGAAGTTTTTCCGATTCGCTCTGCTCGCCGCTGTCGAGCGCGCGCGCGATCCGCATCGTCATCGCCAGCGCCGCCTCGCTTTCGATGGCGAGGTCCGCCAGCACGTTCTGCATCAGCGGCTGCTCCGCCAGCAGCTTGCCGAATGCGGCGCGCTGGGCGCAATGATGCATCGCCTGCACAACCGCCTGCCGCATCCCGGCTGCCGAACCGATCATGCAATCGAAACGGGTCATCGACACCATCTTCAGGATGGTCGCCACGCCGCGCCCCTCGCCGCCGATCATGACGGCGTATGCACCGCGCAACTCGGTTTCGGACGAGGCATTGGCGACATTGCCCATCTTGTTCTTCAGCCGCTGGATCTGCAGCGGATTCTTGCTGCCGTCCGGACACCAGCGCGGCAGCAGGAAGCACGACAGACCTCCGGGCGCCTGCGCCAGCACGAGGAAGGCGTCGCACATCGGCGCCGACACGAAATACTTGTGGCCGACCAGTTCGTACGGCTGGCCGGGGCCGCCGCTGCCCAGCGGAATGGCACGCGTCGTGTTGGCGCGCACGTCGGAGCCGCCCTGCTTCTCGGTCATGGCCATGCCGATGGTGACGCCTTCCTTCTGGGTGTCGGGCACGTTGCGAGGATCATAGTGCCGGGCGAGGATCTTCGGCTCCCATTGGGCCGCGACGTCAGGCTGCAGGCGCAGTGCCGGAATCGCCGCCGAAGTCATCGTGATGGGACAGCAGTGCGCCGCCTCGACCTGGCTCTGCATGTAAAACTTCGCTGCACGCGCGACCTGCGCGCCCTCGCGCGGATCGCTCCAGTGCGAGGAATGCAGCCCGTGCTCGATCGAAATCTGCATGAGCCGGTGGTAGGCCGGATGGAATCGCACCTCGTCCACCCGCCGTCCGTAGCGGTCGTGCGTGTACAGCACCGGTTTGTTCTCGTTGGCCTGGAAGCCCAGTTCGATCATCTCGAGCGATCCGGTCATGGCGCCGAACGCGTGCAGGTCATCCTCCGCCCACGCCGCACCTTCACGACCCACCGCTTCCCGGAGTGCGCGATCCTCGAGGTACAAGTTGTAGTCTTCCAGCGGGCGCGGCTGGTTCTCGACGGTATGCGTCTCGGCGTAATACAGGTTCGCGCTGGCGATTTCAGGCATGTCTCTCTCCAACTTGCTTAAAGTGTGAATTAATGTTCACTTATTGTCATCAAGTTCACCATGCACCACCCTGGCTGTCAAGCGTTTGCTTGTCGGTAATCTCCTTGCTTTGTTACACTGGTTTGAAGAACAACAACAGGCGAAACGATGGTTTACCGGCCGACTGAAAAGACCGCAGCCCGCAAGGCTGCAATGCGGCAACGCATACTGGATGCATCCCTGCTGCTGGTCTCGACCGGCGGCTTCGGCGCCCTCACCATCAATGCGGTCGCGCGCGAGGCTGGCATCGCCACCGGCGCCGTCTACAAGTACTTCGACTCGAAGGCGCAGTTGTGCGCCGAAGTATTCCGTGGCGCCACGGAAAAGGAACTGGCCGTCGTACGGGAAAACGCCTGGGCCGATGGCGCGCCCGCGAAGCGCCTGCTCAACGCCATCGAAGCATTTTCCGCCCGCGCACTGCGCGGCCGCCGGCTGGCCTACGCCCTGATCGCGGAGCCGGTCGATGCCCTGGTCGACGCGGAGCGGCTGCGCTACCGCCGCGCCTATGCCGATATCTTTGAAAAGCTGGTCGAAGACGGCATCCGCAGCGGCGATTTTCCGCCACAGTCGGCCACTGTTTCGGCCGCGGCCATCGTCGGCGTCATTTCGGAAGCATTGGTGGGGCCGCTCACCTGGGCCGGAGACGTGGAACCGGAAATCGAGAAAACCAGCCTGATCCAGTCCATCCAGTCGTTCTGCCTGCGCGCGGTCGCCATGCAGGAGCCCCGAAGTCCCTGATTTTTGATTGCCGACGAGGAACTGCGAATAAGGTTATGCTGTCCACATGAACGTGAAACCGACCGACACGCTGCCCAACATCGTCGATTTGCTGCTTGATGCTGTCTTCCTCGTGGATACGGACGGACGCATCGTCCACGTCAGTGCCGCCTGCGAACCTATATTCGGCTACACGCCGGATGAAATGATCGGGATGGAGATGATCAACCTCATCGTTCCCGAAGACCGCGCAAAGACCCTGGAGGAAGCCGCGCTGGTCATGTCCGGCCGCCCGCGCATCGGTTTCGAGAACCGCTACATCCGCAAGGACGGCAGCCTGGTCCATCTCATGTGGTCCGCCCGTTGGTCCGAAGCCGACCGGCTCCGTGTCGGCGTGGCACGCGATATCACTGATCGCAAGCGCGCCGCGGACATGCAGACGGCAACTTATGCGATTTCCGAGGCGGCCCATGGCGCTTCCGACCTCGTCCACATGTTCCGCGAAATCCATCGCATCATTGCCCGGCTGGTTCCGGCCGCCGGCTTCGCGGTGACCTTGCGCGACAGCTCGGCCGGCGAGTTTTCCCAGCCTTACCAGACCGACCTGTCCGCCGATCCCGCAGTCCGCCAGATCTTCACTGAAGTCATCCGCACCAGGCGGACCGTTCTCCTCGAGGGAGAATCGCAGGCCGATGGCGGCAACGAATCCTGGATCGGGCTCCCGCTCGTCTTGCCCGCCGGCATCTCCGGCGCCCTGATCCTGAAAAGCCATCCCGGCACGCGTTATTCCGAGAAAGACAGGGAACTGCTGCAGTTCGTTTCCACCCAGGTCGCGATCGCGCTGGAGCGCAGGCGCCTGAACGATGAGCTCAGGCGCGCCGCACGCTACGACGAACTCACCGGCCTGCCCAACAGGCGCCTGTTCCAGGACAGGATGAAGTCTGCCCTGGCCCGCACGCGGCGCCATGGGGGACGGATCGCACTGCTCTATGTCGATATCGACGACTTCAAGCAGATCAACGATACCCTCGGCCATACCGCCGGCGACCAGTTGCTGGGGGAGGTGGCGCACCGCCTGCAGCAGTGCGTGCGCGAAGAAGATACCGTTGCCCGCCTCGGCGGCGATGAGTTTGTCGTCCTGCTGGAGGAAATCCAGGCGCCGGACGATGCGCGGCTCGTGTTGGCCAAGATCACGGCAACCATCAACCACCCGGTTCACCTGGACGGGAACCTGCTCTGCGTGCAGCCCAGCATCGGCATCGCCGTCTATCCCGATCATGGGGAAACCGCGGAGCAGTTGCTCAAGCACGCGGACATGCAGATGTATGAAATGAAGAAGGCCAAGGCGCCAGGCGCCTGATCCGGACAATTACTCCGCAGCAAACTCTGCAGCCGCCTTCGCCGTCCACAACGCCTTGTTGTAGCTCTCGAACGCCGTATCGTAGGAGTCGGTTTCACCGCCCGGCCCGACAAAATGCGTCCACCAGCCCTCCGCATCCTCGACAAGTGCAATGTCGCCTTCCTTGCAGCAGTCGGCAAGGATATCGTCCTGCTCCAGCGTGACGATGCGGACGCCGCGGTGCTTGATGACTTTTGCCATGGGAAACTCCCGGTTCATCTTTTCATTCTACGCCTCTTCCGTCATCCGCCGATCTGCCGGAACGGATCCAGCGCCATGTCGATGATCCTGCGTTCCCTCACCACGATCTCGGCCGTTGCGGTCATGCCATAGCGCAACGGATATCTGGTTTCCCCCACCATGTAGTAGTCCTTGTCGAGCGCCACCCTGCCCTCGTACACCGGCTGCTTGGTCTGCGGCGACATCTTGGTCGCCGGCGAAATGTGGTCCAGCGCGCCGGTGATGACGCCATAGCGCTGGTAGGGGAAGGCATTGAATTTCAGCTTCACCGCCAGCCCCTCCTTCAGGAAGGCGCGGTCGTGTTCGGCAATCTCGATACGCAAGATCGGCCGCGCATCCTTGGGGGCAATGCCGCCGATCGGCGTATTGGCCTGCACCTTGTCGCCCGGCTGGGTGGTGGTCACATCCGTGATCACGCCGTCCACCGGCGCCACGATGAGCAGGAAGTTGTCCTTGTCGATATTCTCGAAGCGGATGCGTGCCGCCGCGTCCGCCACCAGGCGCGCGGTCTGCACTTGCAAGCGCAGCTTCTCTTCGGAATTGGCGATCTCCTTGGTGGCCGCCTCGTACTGCAGTTGCAGCTTGGTGAACTCCTGCCCGCTGGACTCCAGCTGCGCCCGTGCCTGCGTGAATTCCTGGCTCTGGCGCGCGGTCAGCTCGCTGACCCTTGCCTGCGCCACCCGCAGCGCATTCTCCGCCGCCTGCAGCGCGTTGCGCTTGCTTTCCACCTGCAACTGGGACACGCCGCCGCCGCCCGTCATGGAAAACAGGCGCGCATACTTCTCCGACTCCAGCCGTGCGGCATCCCGTGCACGACGGGCTTCCTCGACATTTGTCCGCGCTTCCGCCAGCTGGGCACGCTGGCTTTCGGCGAGCCTGCTGGTGCCTTCCGCGGCGCGCTTCGAATGCTGGTGCTCTTCCAGTTCCATGGCCTGCTTGAGCGCAGCCACCTTGCGCTCCATCAGCGCCCTGCGCTCCGGAAACAGCTTCCACTCCCGCTCTGCGTCCTCCAGTTTCAGCTGCGCTTCCAGCGCATTCTTCGCCGCCTCGATCGCACCGCGCGCGTTCAGCCGGGCCAGCGTGTCACCCTTGGAAACCGGCTGTCCTTCTGCGATATAGAGATTGGCCAGTTCGCCATCGATGGGCGTGTAGAACCGCCTGACCTCGGATTCCGGCTGCAGCGCCCCCTGCGCGCTCACGATCACATCTGCCGTGCCGATGAAGGACCACAGCAGCGCGGCCACGATCAGCGCAAAGACGGTGATCACCACAGCCTGCGTGAATCGCCAGGGTTCGGCGGTGAGGACGGAGATGCCTTCGGCGCTATGGTCTTCCAGCGCCTCGGTCAGCGGACGCAAGCGGGCTTCATTGCTCATTGCCGGATCCTCCCAGCAGGGCGAGTTTTTCCTTCAGCAGGCCGGGTTCCAGCACCATGCGCAGGTCCTGCACGGCCTTGCGCTGCTGTTCGGCTTCCGTGGTGATGTCGTCGCGCAGCTTGTTCCACTGCGGTGGATACTCCGCCTTCAGCTGGCGTGCGATCAGCAGCCCCTGCTGGGCACCCTGCCGCGCCTCGGTCAGCAGCTTTGCCTGCGTGCGGAACTGGTTCGAGACACTGGTTTCGAGGCGCAGTGCGCCCTCGATGGGACCATTGTCCTGGTACTGGCGCCAGCGCGTGGCGGCGCGGTTCATCAATTCCTGAGCCCGCACCAGCGCCTTGTCACGGTTGCGGTTGACGTCCGGTTCCATGGCGCGGATGAAATGGACGTCGTCGTCAGGATCGAGCGCGCCGTAAAAGGTCAGCAGCCGCTCGTCATAGTCCCGGCTCCCGCGCATTTTCTGCAAAGCGGCATACTGTTCGACGACCGCCTTGCGGCGCTGGACCTGGCCCGCGATCGATTTGGCCCACGGTCCGGCATCGAGCTTTTCCAGGGCGGCAAAGGAGGCATCCGCATTCCCTTCGCGCCATGCCTTGTTCGCCGCCTGGTATTGGGCAAGCAGGTTCCCCGGCGGCATCTGGCCGCCTGTACTCAAGGCCTTGAAGCGCGCCTGGAACGGCGGCGTCTCGAAACGCGCCTTCTCGACACTTGACGACAGCCGCGCAAGGTCATGCTCGCGCGCGGCATTGTCGATCCCGGTATAGCGCTGCAGATCCTTGCGCACGGCATCCAGTCCGCCAATGCGCGGATACTTTTCCGCGTACTCCATCAGGATGGGCTCCAGGGCTGCGGGATTGTCCCGCTTCAGTTCATCGGCAATCGAGGTTTTCAGGCGCTCGATTGCGGCCAGGTACACCGCTTCATCGCTCTGCAGCTTGCGCAGGTGGCTAAGCGCTTCCGCATAGACAACCTCGAAGGCCGGCACCATGGCGTTGATCGTTGCGAACGCGCGCTGGTGCTTCTGCGTGCCGTCATCCCATTGCCGCAGCAGCGTCCGTATCCTGTCCTCATCCTGGTACATGCGTATCGGCGCCTCCGGCCCGCCTCTGCCCATCACGAAGCGCTCCAGCCCGCCTATCCATTCCAGTTCGGCGAGCAGAGGATGGGCATGGTCGTTGTGGCGTGCCGCCTCCTTCATGGCGGCCAGCACGGTGGCGGCGCGGTCGAAGTTGCGCGACTTGATTGCCGCCACCCATTCCGGCAACCGTGTCTTGAGCAAGGCTTCCGTGCCGAGCGCCTTGATTTCGGCGTTCCCCGGATTGCGCGCAAGATGGCGCGTAGCCAGGTCGGAGGCCTCCGCAAACTCGCCGTCGGCGATGAGGCCCTTCATCTCCCGCTCCGGCGCGCTCGTCAGGCGCATCACGACGACGAAAGCGATCAGCAGCGCGAAGACCGCCGCGGCGATACGCATCGCCTTCTTCGACATGGCACGTTCGCCACCGGCAAACGCGCCTGCAAGTTCGGACACGAAAACGGCAGACTTGCCCCGCGGCTTGCGCCTGGCATTGTCGCTGGCAGCCGCATCCTCCTGCTTCGCGGCATCGTCGTTGACCTCGTCCTCCTGCTGCGGCGCATGGTCCACGCAAAAGATGTCGAGGAAGGAATCCGGCGCCGCGACGAAGGTCGTCTTGTCCTGATTGCCGGTGGTCGGCATCACGCTCTGCACCATGGTGCTCAGCTTGGTGACCGTCGGGTCGACCTCGTGCTCTTCCTTGTGCAGGCTGGCCTTGTAGACGAAATGGTGGCCGCCGAAGGCCAGCGTATCGCCGTCGTTGAGCGGCACCGCGTGCTCGTCCAGCCGCTTGCCGCCGACGAACGTGCCGTTGGTGCTGCCGAGATCCTCGACGAAAGCCTGGCCCCCCTTGAGGAAGATATGCGCGTGGCGGCGCGACAGGTAGTTGACCTGATGCGGGAATTCATCCTTGTAGCGAGCGAAGGCGTCGTCCGCTTTGCTGATCAGGAAGGGAAAACTGCTGATGACGATCGGCTGCAGCCCGAGGTCATCGCGATCGGGGTTGAGCACGACCGCGACCAGGCGCGCCGACATGATGGTGCGCTCTTTCGGCTTGCCCAGCCGCACGCTGTAGGTCAGCCGTCCGCCGAAGCAGATCTCGTCGCCGTCGTCCAGCTTGGTGATCTTCTGCTGCACGTCGATCCCGTTGACCTTGGTGCCGTTCTTGCTGTCGAGGTCGGCGATGTAGACCGCCCCGTTCTCGGAAAAAATCCGCGCATGCCGGCGCGACAGGTCAGCGACGATGTTGGGCGGATAGTCGGAGAAAGGCGGCTCCGTCCGGCCGATGGCGAACAGGCTCTCGTCGATGCGGATCTCGCCGGTCTCGGGATGCGACACCGGCTTGAGGACGATATCGAACGCCATGTCGACCGTCTGCATCCGCACGGTCGCGGCATTGTCATGCGCCACGCTGCGTTTGACGGTCATTGGCTGGCATTCCCCACGGCGACTGCCGGCCATCCGCCGCCGAGCGCCTTGTAGAGCGTGACCGTATCGGACAGGATCTGCTGGTGGTTGGCCAGCAGCGCGAGCTCTGCCTGCAGCAGGGAGCGCTCGGTTTCGAACACTTCGAGCTGCGACACGACGCCTTCCTTCAGCTGCGCCTCGATCTGTGCCGATACCGTGCGCAGGTTGTCCACCTGCTGCTGCAGTTCGGTGCGCTGCTTCTTGTGCGCGTCGAGGTTGACCAGTGCATTCTCAACCTCTTCAAACGCCGTCACCACCGTCTTGCGGTATTGCTCCTCCGCCACCTTCGTCTGCGCCTCGCTCGTCTTCACCCGTGCCTTCACGCTCGGGTCGAGAAGCGGAATATTGATGCTCGGCAGCAGGCCGAAGGTGAAGGACTTCAGCAGGTCGGTCAGCGCGAAGCTGGACGAACCTCCGCGGCCAGTCAGGCTGATGGACGGCAGTTGTGCAAGCTTTGCCGCCCCGACGAGGTCATATGCCTGCAGCACACGGTACTCGGCCGCGACAATGTCGGGCCGGCGCTTGAGCAGATCGGCGGGCAGGCCGGACGGCACGTTGGGCGCCGTGACCTTGTCGCGCAGGCTGCCCGGCGGCACCTTGAAATCACCGGCGGGAATACCGAGCAAGGTGGCGAGGCCATTGCCTGCGAGGTTGCGCGCCCGCTGCAGCTCGAGGAATTCGTTGGTCAGGCGATTGATCTCGGCGCGCTGCTGCAGCACGCGCGTATTGGGCAGCAAGCCATTCTTGTGCATCGCTTCGTAAATGCCGAGGATCTGCTTGCCCTTGTCCAGCGCCTTCTGCTGTTGCGCCATCTGTTCGTCCAGCTGCAGGATCTGGAAGTATGCCGTCGACACCGACGATGCCAGCGTCAGGTATCCTGCGCGCCAGTCCGCTTCCGACGCCTCGAACCCGGCGCGCTGCGCCTGCACGCCCTTTTCGACCTTGCCCCAGATGTCGATGTCCCAGTTGACCTGGGTGCCAAGGTTGAAAGTCTTGGCGAAGGACTGGCCGGTGCTCTTTTCGAAACTCGCTCCGGCCGCGGCACTCAGCGAAGGCATGGCGCCGGCGCGTGCCTCACCCACTTCCGCATTGGCCACCTGCACGCGCGCCGCGAGGATCTTCACATCGAAATTTCCTGCGACAGCCCTGTCCACAAGGCTGTCCAGATAGGGATCCTTGAATTCCCGCCACCAGTCAGGAGCAATGGTTTCCGCCGCGGAGACAGGCTGCTGCGACCAGGACGCCTTGACGGGGGCAGCAGGCGTCTGGTAGGGCGCCATGCTCACGTCGGCGCAACCGCCAAGCAGGGTGGCGCACAAGCCTCCGGCAAGGGTACGTCGCAGGCCGGGCGCCCAGCGCGGCGCTGGCGGCGTTCTGAAGGAGATACGTGTCGTCGGCATAGTGTTTCCGTTGTGATGTCTTGAAGTGATCCCTGCTCATGTCTGCGCCCAGACGCGGGCATCGACAAACACCTTGAAGAGCCTTGGATCGAGGTGGCCGTCCTGGCATTCGGAACCAATCAGGTCGAGGGCCTGCTCCACCGGCACCGCTTTCTTGTACGGGCGGTCGCCTGCGGTCAATGCGTCATAGATGTCGCAGATCGTCAGGATGCGCGTCTGCACGCTGATCTGGTGGCCGCGCAATCCCATCGGATAGCCCGAACCATCCAGTTTTTCGTGATGTCCGTGCGCAATGGCCGGTACCCCGGAAAGGTCGCGCGTCCACGGAATCAGGATCAGGAAGGAATAGGAGTCGACAACGTGCGACTCGATTTCCTTGCGCTCCTCGGCGGTCAGGCAGCCCTTGGGAAGGCTCAGTGCTGAAAACTCGTGCTCGTGCAGCAGCGGCGACGAGCAGCCGTCGACCTCCTCGTAGGCATACCCCATGATTTCCGAGAGGTCCGGCAAACTGCTTCCATGGGAAATCGCCGGTTCATTCGACTCACGGATGGAAGCCAGGAAGCGTTCCAGCCGAGCGAATTCCTCCTGCAATTCCTCCTCCATCCGGCGCTTCTCGGCACGGAAGGACGCCATCGTCATTTCCTCCACGGCGTGGCGTTCCACCAACCCGCGGTAGGCATGCCGCTCCAGGCAGGCGCGCGCGTACTTGAAGCGTTCCTCCAGCATGCGCATTTCGAAGTGATGCAGCTTCTTCTGCTTGCGCAGCACATGCTCGCGCACACCGACCTTGCCGAAGTCGTGCAGCAGCGCGGCATAGCGGATCTCGCGCAACTGGTCGAGGGAAAATACGACATTCCGCAGATCGGGCGAGTCCGCGCGGTCAACTGCCTTCGCCAGCGCCTCCGCATATCCCGCCACCCGGAACGAATGCCCCGCCGTGACCGGATCGCGCTCTTCGATCGCCTGCACCGATGCACGGACGAAGCCGTCCAGCAATCGTTCGATGTCCGAATACAACTGGAAATTCTTCAGCGCCACCGCCGCCTCGGCACAGACGCCGGTCAGCATTTCCAGGTCCTGTTCCTTGAATGCGTACGGATCGGACGAGGTGTCCACCTGGATCAGTCCGAGGCACTCGCCCTCCAGCACAAGAGGCACGCACATCACGCTGCGGATCGCTTGCGCAAGGATCGACTCCTGCGCACCGAAGTGCCGGTCCGACAAGGTATCGACGGAAAGGATGGATTGCTTGCGGTTCAACACCTCGTCGATGATGGTGCGCGACATGCGCACGCGCTCCAGGTCCTCGATCCTGCCATCCCTGCGCCGCGCCGCCACGGGCAAGGGCTGCCCGCCTTCCGTCTTGCGCAGCATGATGAAGGCGCGTTCGGCGAGCGGGAACAGCTCGAAGATGAAATTCATGATCTTTTCGATCAGGGTTTCCTGGTCCGTCACGGCGCCCAGCGCAATTCCGACCTGCGCCATCGCGTGCAGCTTCTGCATGGTCTGCTGGATGTCGCCATGCGCGGCACCGTCGCCCGGCTCCATGATCCGCGTCAGCTCGGACGCATCGACCACACGGGTGATGATGGTCGGCGTGCTGTCGCGCGCCGGCACCACGAGGGAATGAAAGACCATCTGCGCGTTCGACACCGTCAGCTCGTCGCCGTCCTTGAGCGGATGCCACGCACCCGGCCTGAGCTTGGTGCCATCCACGAAGGTGCCGTTGAAGGAATGCAGGTCTTCCACGAAATAGGTGTCGCCGCGGCGGCGGATGCGCGCATGCCGCCGGCTCACCGTATGTTCGGGAATGCACAGGAATTTGTCGGACGCGAGCGAGTCCTGCGGGTCGCGGCCGATAACCACTTCGTCGTGGATGGGAAACACGGTCGGCCGCACCGATCCGTCACCGGTGACCTCGAGATAGGCCGTCACCGCACCGGCGGAAACGGCCGACGCCACATGGTTGTCCATCGCACCTCCATTCGCCGGCGTCGCGCGCATCGGCTCTTACTGCCCGACCGACCCTGCCGAGGAGGCCTTACCTCCTTACCGTACCGTAATCGTGATCTTCTTCGAGAAGATCGGCGGATTGTGAGGAATATGCTTGTCGTCGCCCATCAGCAACTGCAAGGTGTGCTTCCCCGGCGGCAGTTCAATCATCGCTTCGGTTTCACCCGCTCCGAAATGCAGGTGGTTCCTGTCCGACGGAATCTCCTTGTCGGCAGGCGGTATGGGCGTATCGATCAGCAGGTGGTGGTGTCCGGTATTGGGCAGCTTCACATCCTTGGGCGCCACCCCCATGTCGCGCAAGCCGAACCAGACGCGGAACGGCTTGCCGGCGGAGATCACTTCGCCATTGTTCGGCCAGCCGATGTACAGGTAGGCATGCGGCGCGGCAGGCGTCTCGCCGGCGAACGCTGCTGTCCACGACAAGAGGAAAAAAGCAGCTGCAACGCAGGTCCTGGCCATGATGCATACCCCCGAATCCGTTTTCATCCGCAACAGCGTCCTTGCACCGGTCATCATCTATTTCACCGTGATCGTGATCTTCTTCGACATCACCGGAGGATCGTGCGGAACATGGTTATGGTCCCCGAGCAGCAACTGCAGCGTGTGCTTGCCAGGCGGCAGTTCAATCCTTGCCTCGGTCTCGCCGGCGCCAAAGTGGAGATGGTTCCGGTCGGAAGGAATTTCCTTGTCCATGTCCGGCAGCCCGGTGTCGATGAGCACATGGTGATGGCCGGTGTTCTGGCGCTCCACGCTCTTGGGAGCCACACCCATGTTGCGCAATCCCATGCGGAGCCAGAACTTGCCCCCGCTGATGACCGTGCCGTTCTGCGGCCAGATGATGTATACCGATGCGTTCTCGGGCGCGGGCGATCGTTGTGCATATGCCGCGGTCATGGTCAGCCAGGCTGCGGCGGCTGCAACGAAAAAGGCGAGTCTATGCATGCAATGGCTCCTCCAGCAGGGATATCCGCATGAGCACCAGAGAATACGTCTCCGGCGGCCGTTTTCATGATCAACCTCCTGCGACTGCATCTACCTGCAGGAAAAAGCGGTTGCTCTCATTTTCGGAGAAGTTGTGGGCCGTCGTTTGTGCTTTCGCAAACCGCTACCACTATTGGATATCGATGATATGCAGGAGGAACAATATCGAGCCTGTGTTGAAACTCTCCTGATGAAGGTTTTGCTGTGAGGCCAACATTCCTGATCGCACTTTCGCTGGGCGTGACCGTCTTCGAACTCGCGGCGGCCACCGACCGGCGCTCGGACCTTCTCGATAACGGCATCGCCGCCATCCTGCCCAAGGACAGCGCAGAACAATACGAGCTGGCCTTCTGGGAGTCGATCAAGGACAGCAACCACATCGCCGACTACGAAGCCTACCTGCAGCAGTATCCGAAAGGACGCTTCGCTGCACTGGCGAAGGCCCGCATCGAGCGCCTGCGCGCTGCAGCAAAACCGGAGCCTGCAACGGAACCTGAACGGCCTGCGGCGAAGACGGCGCCGGAGAAGTCGCGCCCCGCTCCGCCGCCAAAGGCGGAACCCGAACGAAAGCGGCCTCCGCCTCCGGTAGCGAAAGAGTCTCCGGCCCCAAAGGAAGCCCCCCCGCAAGCCGCACCCGCCGAACCGGTTCCCGACAAGCCGCCGCCCAAGGCAGCCAGCGGCGAACTTCGTGATTGCCCGGCCTGCCCGGTGCTGGTCAGCCTTCCCGCGGGCAGCTTCATCATGGGCGTGAGCAGTGGCGATCCGTCGGAAAAACCGGCGCACCGCGTCTCGATCGGCGCCCCCTTTGCCATCGGAAAATACGAGGTGACGGTAGACCAATGGAATGTCTGCGCCGAGGGCGGCAGTTGCCCGAAGCTGACCAGCAACAATCCGGGCAATACCCCCGTACGCGACGTAAGCTGGGACGATGCGCAGCAATACGTAAAATGGCTCTCGATCACCACCGGCAAGTCCTACCGGCTGCCGAGCGAAGCAGAATGGGAATACGCCGCACGCGGCGGCACCTCGACCCGCTTCTGGTGGGGTGAGCAAATGAAACCCGGCAACGCCAACTGCAAGGAATGCGGCGAGCCCTGGAGCGCGGATGGTCCTGCCAAGGCCGGCTCTTTTGCCGCCAATCCCTACGGGCTGCATGACATGAACGGCAGCATATGGGAGTGGGTCGCCGATTGCTGGCACAACTCCTACAAGGGAGCGCCCGGCGATGCAAAACCGTGGGACACGCCCGGCTGCAGGGAGCGCGTCATCCGCGGCGGGTCGTGGCGGGACGGCGCAACCTACATGCCCGCGTCCACGCGCTTCAAGTACGGAGCAAGCGTACGCCACTCGCAGAATGGTTTCAGGGTGGCCCGGGACATGAAATGACTTGCGATCAAGACTTGCGCGCCTTGGTCGTGATCTGCAGGAAATCGACCATGATCTTGTCCCGCCCATGTTTGGCGGCGATCTGCTTCAACTGCCTCTCCACTGCCTGCAGGTAATCGCCGGCCACCTCCGCCTCCGGGCGCATCGCATCGAACAAGGGCGCCGGTGTCGCCAGGAACACGATGAGATCCGTGCCAAAGGGTTTGGCAACGACCCAGTTGCCGCCGCTGCCGATGGTGGCCGAATAGTTGGGCGGCGCCTGGTTGGCCCGCAGCCGCGGACTCGGCACCATGTGCAGCACGCTGCCGTCGAAGGAGAAGTAATCCACGTGGACCCAGGAGTCGAAGCCCGGCGTCGTGACATCGAGGACGACGGAATCGCCTTCGACGAGTTCGTTACGGGCCGGCCTGGTCTTTACCGAGACGGATGTCCCGGTCGCCTGGTTGCGCAACCAGTACGGCGCGAAAAGATTGATCGCGCCGCATTTCTCGTCGCCGACCTGGCGCACGTCGAGATTCAATGACTGCACACCCGGGATGGCGCCGAGCAACTCCTTCGCACCGGCCACGCCGCTTCCCGCAAGATAGCCGCGCACCTGGAGTGTGTTTTCCTTGATGGTAGGCACCAATGCGGAACACGGAATACGCGTCAGAACAGGCGTAACCGCCTCCATGGTCAGCGGCGGAATGACAGGCGTCGGCGGCGTGGTGGCCAGCGCCGGCGGTTCGCGCTCTTCGGTCTTCACCGCGGCCGGCTCTTCAGCAGGCTTTTCCTTCGCCCCCTGATAGAAATTGAATGCGAGCGTCACCAGCAATGCGGCAGCGAACGCCGCACCGCCGATCAGCGCAAACGGCGGCAGCTTGCCCGGTCCGCTCATCTCCTTGTAAAAGAGATCCACGCTCGGGGTCCTCGCCTCGCGCTCAAATGCGAGTGCATGGCGCAGTGCCTTCCACGGTGCGTTGCCGAGGTTTTGCGGGCGCTGCGGCTTGAGGCCGGAGTTTCGCGCCTGCGTCGCGGGCACCCGGTCGAAGGGATGACGCCCGGTCAGCAATTCGTAGGCAATGCATGCCAGCGCATACACGTCGTCGCGCGGGTCGGGTTCACGGTTCTCCAGCATTTCCGGGCTGGCATACGCCGGCGTCATCGCACCAAGACTGCCGGGATCGAAGACGGTCGCCTCCACCACTTCTTCCGGCTTGTGGAACACGCGCGCAATGCCGAAGTCGATTACCTTCACTTCGCCATTGTCGGTCAGGAACACGTTCGCCGGCTTGAGATCGCAATGCACGAAGCCGCGCTCGTGCGCATAGGAAAGCGCCTTGGCGATGCCGGCGACAATTTCCAGCGCCTCCTCATGCGGCACGCCGGCGAAACCCGGCGCGCGCAGCTTCCTGCTCAGCGGACCGCCGGTCAGGTATTCCATCGTCAGGTAAACCATCGGCCCGTCGCGGTCGAAGTCGTAGACGCGCACGATGTTCGGGTGCGCCAGCGCCTGCGCCTTCTTCGCTTCGCGCTGCAGCGCGATGAGCGATTTCGGGTGACCGCGGAACTGGACGTTCAGCACCTTGATGGCGATGTAGGGGTTGCGATCGGACGCTTCCAGCTTGCGCAGGTCGAGCGCCTTGTACACGGTGCCCATGCCGCCGAAACCGACGCATTCTTCCAGCACGAAGCGGCCGTTGAGCGTGTCGCCCACGCCCTTGATCCGTTCCAGCCCATCGACCATTTCACTTGTGTAACGCGTCTCGCTGCCCGATGCGTATGGGGGCATCGTGCTCCGGAGGGAACCAGTCCGGATGCGGGTTTCGTTTCCGTTCATGCTGCGCGTCGATTCGACGACGCGTTCGACGCGGCGCTGCAACTCCGCATATACATCGGGAGGCAAGTGCCCCCGTGTGTTCTCGTCGTCAAGAATTTCGAGTAGCTTGGTGGAATCGACGCTGGGCGCGGCGAGCGCACGGTCGACCTGCGCAAAAAATTCATTGTGCGAAACGCCGCCACCTTGAAAGTTGCGAATCGCATGCGCGAGGCTAGCCATAGGTTTTGTGCTTGACATGGGGACCCTAGGATCAATACTGCTCGCCCGCCGCTTTGTCGTTTTAATATAGTACAAACTGACAGCGTTGCCGCCGCGCGAATGTTGTGAAAACAGCGCGAAAAAAAACGCGCCGGATGGCGCGTTGGAAGAGAAATGGCGATGTGCCGGCAGTCAATGCCGGCACATGCGCTGCAAGAAAATCAGCCGCCGAGCAATGCTTGCTTCAGCGTATTGTCGACCGGTTTTTCACCCAGCCAGATGCGCATGAATGCGTTGTAGAACGCAATGTCGGGCAGCACTTCGCCGACGCGCTTGTCATTCACCAGCACCTGCATGCCCTGTCCAGGGACCCAGTCGTTGGTGATGGTGTCGCCCTTGTTCAGCTTCGGGATGGAAGCGAAGATCTCGCCCATCTTCATGGTCTGGTTCACGAACTTGGCTTTTTCCGCCTTGTCGGAGTTCGCGTTCAGGCCGTCCATGAAGGCCTGCCCCAGCTCTTCATTGTTGACGTCGCGCAGCAGCACCAGCTTGATGCGGCGCGCACCGTTCAGCGCCATGATTTCCGGCACGGTCTTCTTTTTCTCTGGCAGGTAAAGTCCCGCGGCATAAACCTTGAACACGGCCCAGGTGCGCAGTCCTGCGCCGTTCAGCTTCAACTCCTGGTTTGCCACCTTGGTCGTGTCATCCAGTTTGACGCCGCCGACTTCGACGGCTTGCGCGTTCATTCCCAGTCCCATCGCGAAGCTGGCCGCTACGACCAGGTTCATCAGGCTCTTGCGTGATTTCATATTGTCTCCGGTTGCAACTAAAACGAATTAAAACTCTTCCCAGCCCTCGCTGGCATTGACGGCTGGCGCCCTCTTCACGACGGCGGGCGGGGTGGAAACTTTTGGCTTCACTGACAAGGTCACGACCTTGTTCACTTTCGGCTCCGGCGCCGGTTGTGCCAGCGCCGGCATGCTGTTGTTGAGCTTGAACACGCTGACCAGCTGCGACAGCGTCGATGCCTGGAACTGCATCGATTCCGCGGATGCCGCCGCTTCTTCCACCAGCGCGGCATTCTGCTGCGTCACGCCGTCCATCTGGACGATCATGTGGTTCAACTGTTCGATGCTGGCGCTCTGCTCCTGGTTGGCGGCAGTGATTTCGGACATGATGCCGGTCACGCGCTTGACGCTGGCGACCACCTCGTTCATCGTGCTGCCCGCCTGGTCGACCAGCTTTGCGCCGGTGTCGACCTTCTCCACCGAGTCGCCGATCAGCTGCTTGATTTCCTTTGCCGCGCTGGCGGAACGCTGCGCAAGGTTGCGCACCTCGGCGGCGACCACCGCGAAGCCCCTGCCCTGCTCACCTGCGCGCGCCGCTTCGACTGCTGCGTTCAGCGCGAGGATGTTGGTCTGGAAAGCAATGCCGTCGATGACGCCGATGATGTCGACGATCTTGCGCGAGGATTCGTTGATCGATCCCATGGTCTGTACCACCTGCGAGACCACTGCACCGCCCTTCTCCGCGATCTGCGACGCGGTGGCAGCGAGGTTGTTCGCCTCGCGGGCGTTCTCGGCATTCTGGCGCACGGTCTGGGTCAGCTGGCCCATCGACGAAGCGGTTTCCTGCAGCGACGCGGCCTGCTCCTGCGTATGGTGCGACAGGTCCATGTTGCCGCTGGCGATCTCGCGCGATGCGTCGGCAATCGTCTCGGTCCCCTGGCGCACATCGCCAACGAGCTTGGCCAGGCTGTCGTTCATGTGCTGCAAGGCTTTCATCAATTCACCGGTCTCATCCTGCGTCTTGACCTTGATCTCGCTGGTCAGGTCGCCATTGGCAACGCGCTTGGCGACGTTCACCGCTTCGTTCAGCGGGCCGGTGATGCGGCGCGTGGTCAGGAAGCCGACCAGGATGCTCAACGCCGCCGCGCCGGCAGCCAGCGCAAGGATGAAGATCGCGGTCTGCTGGGCGGCCGCCGTGGAGTCTGCGCCGGCCTGCGCCATCTCGCTGTCCTGGTGCTTGATGAAACCATCCAGCTGCTCGAAGTACTTCCCCTGCAGCGGACGCACCGAGAACATCAGCTTGACCATCGCTTCGTCCTTCTTGTCCTCGTTGATGAGGGCAACGAACTTGTTCTGCGCCGGCAGGAACTTGTCGCGCAACTCGCCGATGGCCTTGACCTGCTCCTTGCCCTTGTCGTCGGTGATGATGGTGCTGAGCTTGTTGATGGAGGCGTCAATGCTCTTGTTGCGCTCCTCGATGTTGGAAAGCTCCTTCTTGATCTGCCCCGCATCCTGCATGATCAGGACGTTGAGCATGCTGCGGATGCTTTCGTCGAGGTCGGCCTTGATCTTGTTGGCAATCACCGTCTTGGGATAACGGTCATTCACCATGTGGTTGATTTCGCCGGTCAGGCTGGAGATGCGCAGGTAAGACAGGCTGGCGAGCAACACCAGCAGCGTGGTGACAACCCCAAAGCCCAAAGCCAGTCGCTGGCCGATGCGCAAGCGGTTCAGATTCATTTTTGCCCCCGTTATAAGCCCGCCGTTTGTAAGTCGCGGTATTTTTTGCTTCACCAGCAGCCCGTGTCTCGCGAGACTGCGAGGGGCGCTTTTATTGCACTATAGCAACCCCGATATGATGATAGCCCTATCCTGAAAAACTTGCCCGAGGGAGATTAGAAGCACTGCTCTAGCATTTCCCCGGCGACGCATTGCACTTGATCATGATGTTCTTTGTTCGCTGTGGCCCATCATCAGTTGACACATAGACAACCATGTCGTGCCTGGGCAACGGGGGCGCCAATCCCGGAGAGAACACCTTTCGCTCTCTGCAGCGCGGCTTATACTGTACATATATACAGATTTCTCGAGGTGTAGCATGGAACCGGAAGTATCAAAACTTGCTGTGACAGAACGCCGTCTGCGCGAAGAAATCCGCTCGATCGTCAGGTATCGTGTACCGCGCGGAATGCGATTGAATTGGAGACTGATGTTCGAGATCGAGGACGAAGCCGTCGCGCGGCTGCAACAGGATGACGCGCTCGATCTCCACTACATCAACATCATGGTTTCGCCGTCCGCCCAGCGCGCACCGATGACGGAGAAACCAGCGGAACTCGTCGACGTCTACCCCACGCAAACCGCCTTGCGGATGATTCAGGAGGCACACCAGCGTGAGCATTGACCGCGCCCGCCTGCATTGCAGGAACTTCAACCGCGTACACTGTTCAGAGCGAACAGGAACACGCCCGGGAGACCGCATGTGACGAAAAGCCGCTTGCCGCCGTATGTCGTCAGGCACTCCGCCATCCACGGCAACGGCGTGTTCGCCCGCCGGCGCATCGCAGCCGGCGACCGCATCATCGAATACAAGGGCGAGCGCATCGCCTGGCCGGAAGCGATACGGCGCGCCGAAGCGAAAGGCGGCCCGCTGAACCATACGTTCTTCTTTACCCTTGCCGATGGACGCGTCATCGACGGCGGCGCGCACGGCAATGACGCCCGCTTCATCAATCACTCCTGCGAGCCCAACTGCGAAGCGATGGAGCATCCGGACGGCACGGTCCACATCTATTCGCTCATGGATATCGAGCGCGGCGAAGAGCTCTGTTACAACTATGCGCTGATCTACGAAGGCCGCCATACCGCCGCCGTCAAGCGGGCGTTTGCGTGCCACTGCGGCGCGTCAGGCTGCAGCGGGATCATGCTTGCGCCAAGATCCCGCCGGTAATGCGCGTTGTACAGCGCGGACAAGGTCAAGTCGTCGCCGGTGCCACCGATCCTGCTCCGCTTGCCGGCGATTTCCTTTTCTCCATCGCATACTTGGGTGCACGCGGCGCGCTGCCAGCCATGATGTCGTTCACCTGGTCCGCATCCAGTGTTTCCCATTCGAGGAGCGCATTGGCCATCACCTGGACCTTGTCGCGATTGGCTTCCAGAAGGCCACGTGCCAGCGCGTATTGGCCATCGAGGATATGGCGGATTTCCTCGTCCACCTTTTGCTGGGTCTCTTCCGATACGGTGCGGGCGTTGTTGCCGAAGCCATCCTGTTCATCGGTGTAGACCATTGTTCCAAGCGTCTCGGACATCCCGAAGCGCGTGACCATCGCGCGAGCCAGCTTCGTCGCGCGCTCGAAGTCGTTCGATGCGCCGGTCGACTGCTGTTGCATGAAGATTTCCTCGGCAATACGGCCGCCGAACAGGATTGCAATGTCTTCCAGCATCTTGTCCTTGTACATGTTCACGCGGTCATGCTCCGGCAGTTGCCAGGTCAAGCCCAGCGCGTAGCCGCGCGGCATGATCGTCACCTTGTGCACCGGGTCTGCCTTCGGCAAGAGTTTCGCGACCACCGCATGTCCGGATTCATGAAAGGCGGTATTGCGACGCTCTTCTTCCCGCATCACCGCCGACTTGCGCTCCGGCCCCATGATGATCTTGTCCTTGGCATCCTCGAAATCCTGCATGTCGAGCACGTTCTTGTTACGTCGCGCCGCAAATAGTGCGGCTTCGTTCACAAGATTGGCCAACTCGGCGCCCGAGAAACCGGGCGTTCCGCGCGCCAGCACGTCAGCCTGGACATCCGGGGACAGCGGCACCTTGCGCATATGCACGCGCAGGATCTTTTCCCGCCCGCGAATGTCGGGCAGCCCGACCATCACCTGCCGGTCGAATCGTCCAGGACGCAGCAGGGCCTTGTCGAGCACATCGGCGCGGTTCGTCGCGGCGACCACGATAATGCCGGAGTTCGGTTCGAATCCGTCCATCTCGACAAGCATCTGGTTCAGCGTCTGCTCGCGCTCATCGTTTCCGCCGCCCATTCCCGTTCCGCGGGAACGGCCGACGGCATCGATTTCGTCGATAAAGACAATGCACGGCGCGTGCTTTTTCGCGGTCTCGAACAGATCGCGTACACGCGAAGCGCCGACGCCGACGAACATCTCGACGAAGTCGGAACCGGAGATCGTGAAGAACGGCACGCGCGCCTCGCCCGCCATGGCGCGAGCGAGCAAGGTCTTGCCGGTACCCGGCGGGCCGACCAGCAGGACGCCTTTAGGCACATGGCCGCCGAGCTGCTGGAACTTGCGCGGTTCTCGCAGGAATTCGACAATTTCATCGACCTCCTCGCGCGCTTCGTCGCAGCCTGCGACATCGGCAAACGTCGTGGTGTTCGCGTTTTCATCCTGCAGCCGCGCCTTCGACTTGCCCATCGAGAACAAGCCGCCCTTTCCGCCGCCTTGCTGGCGTCGCATGAACCACACCCATACGCCGATCAAAAGCAGCATCGGGAACCAGGACATGAATACCTGGGACAGGAAGGACGGAGCCTCCGGGTTTCTAACATCAAACTTGATGTCGTTATCGATCAGGTCATTGACGAGACCGCGATCAAGCAGCGTCGTGTTCGTGCTCAATTCCTTTCCATCGCTGGTGACAGCTGAAACACGCGTTCCTTCGATCACGGCTTCACGGATTTGCTTCGCCTGCACCATTGCAAGGAATTCCGAATACGCAATCGGTGTGGATTTGCCAGAGGCGCCAGAGTTGAATATCTGGCTAACCACGGCAAAGACAAAGAATGCAGCGAATGCCGATACGGCCAGGCGTAAGTACTTAGGGTTCACTAAGGTTCCTTTGAAAGTCCGGAAGGTGGAACTGCCTGGATGGACCACAAATTCAAGGCAGACACTTCGATGATGCTATCTCTTTCTACACTGCTGATAAAGCGAACATATATAGATGATTACTTCGTAAAATCAGAAGCGCGTTCAGGCTGCTGCGCGAATCGGCAGGTGCCAGGACAACTATGGAGCGTTCCCGGCGGAAGCCGAACGGTTCGCAGATCAAACTCTATTTCCGGCTTCCACGACGTGCTGACGTGACACGCTGTCGGCACCAACCCAACACCCCGCAAATCTGTTGGCAGCAACCCGCCGGCCGGGATTCTCCCGATTGCATCAACGACATCGAACGATCGGCTTGCACATTCAATATTTCACATATTTTTCAATGACTTACACGATGGAGGCATTGAAAGCGGGGGTGCTGGCACACCTCTCGCAATAGGGTTGTCGAGCGCAACGAAATGCTCTTCCAACCCAAACCAACCCAAGGAGATTTATCCATGTCCACCCTGATGATCAAAGACCTCGCCATCGCTTCCGACCTCGACCGTGCTGCCATGGCTTCCGTGCGCGGCGGCTACTACAAGGGCGCACCGTCCTGCTGGACCCCGTCCTACTGCGCGCCGAGCTGGGGCATGCCGACGTCCTACGCACCGGAGTCGAAGTTCTCGTTCGACGCCTCGCAGATGATCGGCCAGTCGCAGAACGTGATGAACAACAACGGCAACAACGTTGCCTTCGCCAGCGGCATCACCTCGACCGTGAACCCGACCCAGACTGCCAACAACAACATCAACTTCTGATTTGCCTGAACACAGACAACCCGATTTGCATCCCCATCCAAGGAGAACTGAAATGACTACCCTGCTGATCAAAGACCTCGCCGCCGCCACCGAACTCGACCGTGCCGACATGGCTGCCGTATCCGGCGGTTGCTACTACTACAAGCAGCCTTCCTGCTGGACCCCGTCCTACTGTGCACCCGACTACGGCATGCCTGCGCCGAAGAGCCACCCGACCTCGTTCTCGTTCGATGCCTCGCAGTCCATCGGACAGTCGCAGAATGTGATGAACAACAACGGCAACAACGTCGCGTTCGCCCACGGCATCAGCTCCACCGTGAACCCGACCCAGTCCGCCAACAACAACATCAACTTTTGATCCGGAAAGCAAGGAGAACATCCATGTCCCAACTCATGATCCACGACCTGCCTCGCAGCGAGGAACTCGACCGGCAAGCAATGGCCCGGGTGCGCGGCGGCAATTCCTGGCTGAAGGGCCTCGGCCCGATTGCCAATGTGAATGTCGGCGTCACCCAGAACATCGCGCAGATGCAGAACGTCGAAGTCAATGCGCTCAACAACATCGGCGTGCTCGGCGCCGGCTTCGGCCCGCTGAAACTGGATGTCAGCCCGTCGCAATGGGCTTCTGCCGACGCCTATTTCTGATCGCGGCACACGGTCAGGCGACAAGCCCGCCGGGGTTATCCCCGGCGGGCTTTCGCCGCATTGCTGCGCTGTATCAACGCTTCACCCGCCCGTGCAGGGCATAACATGTGTATTCAAGGAGAAAGCCATGGCCACCATCGTCATCAAGGACCTGACGGAAAACATCGATCTCGATCGCCAGGCAATGGCATCGATCATCGGCGGCGCGCGCACCCGCGGACGTTTCATTCCGCGGCGAACAGCCGCCAGCACCACGCGCATCGTGAACTATCCGCGCGGATTTGCAGGCAACCTGCCGCCGATCATGGGCGGACCGTCCATCATCCGCAAGGCAGCTAAAGACGAAGAGTAATCTGACTCCGGTTTCGGCCGCTGCTTTTCCAGCGGCGGCCGTTCATTTCTTCTTCTCATCGTCAAATTTTCTTTGCCACAAAATCGGGTAATGTTCGGATTATTCACGAGTCCGTCACATGCACCTGATCGAGCGCCCCCTGTTCAGCAGCGAACTTCTGGCAATTCGCCATGCCATCGCACGCCCTGCCGAAACGAAGTGCAGCGACCTCGCCTGGGCAGAAGCAGACCTGGTGTTATTGCCGATTGCCGGTGTCTTTGCCCTGCATGATGCACCCAGGCAGCATTTCATCGCGAATCCGAACCACGCGCTCTTCCTCGGGCTTGGCCAGCCCTACCGCATGAGCTTCCCCGGCCGCATCGGCGACGAAAGCATCGTGCTCGCGTTTTCCCAGGCGGTCCTGGCGGACATGCTTGCCGATACGGTCGGCGCGCAGGAACTGCGCTCGCCCCGCCTCCATCCCAACTGTTTGCTTTCGCCGGGAAGCGTGCTCGGACGCAGCCTGCTGTGGCGGGAGCTGCTGAGCAGCACCCCGGACACGCTTGCAATCGAAGAGCTTGGTGTTGCGGTAATGGAAGCAGTCCTGCACGGAGCCGCCAACGACAACTGCACCAGCCCCGGCGCAGGTCGCGTCCTTACCCACCGCCGTCGGCGCCGGCAGGTCGAGGATGTCAAAGAGGCGATCTCGCTGTACCCGTCGCAGCAATGGACCCTCGCTGCGCTAGCGCACCTGGCGAACACCTCGCAATATCATCTTGCACGGGTGTTCAGGGAGGAAGTCGGCCTGCCGGTGCACCAATACCTGGTAAGAACGCGGCTCGGCAAAGCCGTCGAAGCCATGCAGGCGACGGGACAGGGCCTGGCCGACATCGCGGTCGATGCAGGTTTCGCCAGCCATAGCCACATGACGTCCGCCTTCCGCACGCACTTCGGGTTGACGCCCGCCGAGTTCCGCCGCAGGACTACTGTCCGTTGATCCGAGCAAGATCCTGATAGCCGTACCGGAGTTCGCTCCCTACCATGATGGCGTTCATCCTGTTCGAAGGACATCATGGCGAGACGCTTCCCGCACACCCCTGCCGCCCGCATTGCGCTCCTTGGGCTGGCTCTGATCCTGTTTCCCTTCATTGCCGCCCGATTCGGCAATTCCTGGGTGCGCATGGCCGACATGACGCTGCTGTACATCATGCTGGCACTGGGCCTGAATATCGTGGTCGGCTTTGCCGGACTCCTCGACCTGGGCTATATCGCATTCTTCGCAGTCGGCGCCTACATGACCGCCTTGCTGGCCTCGCCGCAATTCGCGGTCGTCCTGGAATCCCTCATCAATGCATGGCCTGCTGCCGGCGAGTTCATCCTGCGCCTGCTCGGTCCGGAGGCCGCGACGGAAGGCATTCACCTGTCGGTATGGGCCATCGTGCCGCTCAGTGCCGCGTTCGCGGCCTTCTTCGGCGCCCTGCTCGGTGCGCCAACGCTGCGGCTGCGCGGCGATTACCTGGCGGTCGTGACCTTGGGATTCGGCGAGATCGTTCGCATCTTCATCATCAACCTGAATGCACCGGTCAACATCACGGACGGGCCGAAGGGCATCAACATGATCGACCCGGTTCGTGTCTTCGGTGTATCGCTGGCAGGCGATCCGGGCGCGCGGGCAATGGTCGATGTCTTCGGGTTTGCCATGCCTTCGGTGAATGCCTATTACTTCCTGTTCCTCGCCCTCTGCGTGGCGATCGTGATCGTCTCTACACGCCTGGAGCACTCGCGCCTAGGCCGCGCATTCGTCGCCATCCGCGAAGACGAAATCGCCGCCCAAGCGATGGGCATCAATACCCGCAACATCAAGTTGCTTGCCTTTGCGCTGGGCGCGTCCTTCGGCGGCGTGTCCGGCGCCATGTTCGCAGCCTTCCAGGGATACATATCGCCCGAATCCTTTTCACTGAACGAGTCGATCGCGGTTCTCTCCATGGTTGTCCTCGGCGGCATGGGCCATGTGCCGGGTGTGGTACTGGGCAGTATCATGCTGGCCGCCCTGCCGGAAGTGCTGCGCCACGTGGTGGAGCCGCTGCAACGGCAGCTGTTCGGACAGGTGGCAATCGAAGCCGAGGTGCTCCGGCAGCTGCTGCTCGGTTTGGCGATGGTGCTGGTCATGCTGACGCGTCCGGCCGGCATATGGCCGCGCCCGGGACATGAACCAAGAAAGACAAGGCCGGCAAAGGACGCAAATGCGGCCGGCCGCTCAGGCACCGAGGAAAAGCGGCTGGCGGCATGACTGTGCACATCCTCGACAACATCGTCTGGCATACCCTTTCCGGCCCGCACGCGGCGTACACGGAAGGAAACCATCTCGTCCGCCGGTACGTTCGAGGATTTCCCCCGTTTACGGCTTTCCGCGATCCGGTGCATCCGGACCTTCATTCCCTCGCGCATCTGGTGCAGCCCGGCGAGCGCATCTATTGCGACGGCTGGACCGGCCCGGCTCCGCGCGGCTGGCACGTCGAATCCGAGTCGCCCCTGATCCGGATGACATGGGAAGGCATCGTGAAGATGGCGGATGCGACAACGGACGCCGTGCCGCTCGATGCACGCACCGCAGGGGCTGCACTGGAGCTTGCGACATTGGCCCGGCCCGGGCCGTTCACGCTGAGGACACTGGAGCTCGGTGAGTATTTCGGCATCTTCGATGGCGCAATACTCATTTCCATGGCGGGCAGCCGCACCTGCGCGGGTGGATTCAGCGAACTCAGCGGCGTCTGCACCCACCCCCACTTTACCGGACGGGGCCTCGCACGCCGGCTGGTCGTCAAGGTACTCCAGCGTCTGGTCGCGCGCGGTGAGTCCCCCTTCCTTCGCGTCATGAAAGATAGTGCGAAAGCCTGCCGCCTCTATCGGCAGCTTGGCTTTCGCGACCACGATGAATCGGTGGCCAGGACAATCGTTCGCCTCTGAAAACCGATGTGTCGCAAGCCGGCATACACGCCCTCGAAAACTGTTGGCATCGTACTGACTGCCGCATCGCTGCAGGACGCCCTCAATTCTCGGACATCTGCCTGAAAATCCAGCATTTCCCTCTATTTTTCAAGCACTTACCTCGCATGAGCATGGAGCGCAGCCGCGCTGGCACACTCCTCGCAATAGGGTTGTCGAGCGCAACGAAATGCTCTTCCCCCCCACCAAACCCAAGGAGATTTACTCATGACTACCCTGCTGATCAAAGACCTGGCCGCCGCTACCGAACTCGACCGTGCCGACATGGCTGCCGTATCCGGCGGTTGCTACTACTACAAGCAGCCTTCCTGCTGGACCCCGTCCTACTGCGCCCCCGATTACGGCATGCCTGCGCCGAAGAGCCACCCGACCTCGTTCTCGTTCGATGCCTCGCAGTCCATCGGCCAGTCCCAAAACGTCGTCAACAACAACGGCAACAACGTCGCGTTCGCTCACGGCATCAGCTCTACCGTGAACCCGACGCAGTCCGCCAACAACAACATCAACTTCTGATTTGTTTCGCCCCTGACAACCTGATTTGCCTGCCCACATCCAAGGAGACTTCAAATGACTACCCTGCTGATCAAAGACATCACCACCGCTACCGAGCTCGACAGTGCCGACATGGCCTCCATCTCCGGCGGCACCTGCTACTACAAGGCGCCCGAGTCCTGCTGGACCCCGACCTACTGCCCGCCCGTGTACGGCGCGCCGGCTGAACCGAAGGGATATCCCTCGTCGTTCTCGTTCGACGCCTCGCAGGCCATCGGCCAGTCGCAAAACGTCGTCAACAACAACGGCAACAACGCGGCTTTCGTGTGCGGCATTACGTCGACGGTCAATCCGACCCAGACCGCAAACAACAACATCAATTTCTGAACCGTTTGATTCGACATACCAGTCCAAGGAGAACACCATGTCCACACTGATGATCAAGGATCTGTCCGCCACCATCGAACTCGACCATTCCGCCATGGCGTCCGTGCGCGGCGGCTACAACAAGGAATACGCGGGCTCGATGTCCCTGTATTCCGCAGGCGCCGAACTGGTGAAGCCGACCGTGCCGACGAACACTTATGCATTCGATGCCTCCCAGCTGATCGGCCAGGCGCAGAACGTGACCAACAACAACGGCAACTGCGTCGCCTTCGCCAACTGCATCACGTCGACGGTCAACCCGACCCAGAGCGGCCACAACAACATCAGCTTCTGATTCCAGACACTGTTCGGCGGGGGCCCAGCCCCTGCCGTCATCACCAAGGAGAACACCCCATGTCGAACCTCACCATCCAAGACCTGCCCCGCAGCGACGAACTCGACCAGAAGTCGATGTCAAAAGTGCGTGGCGGCAATTCCTGGCTCAAGGGCCTCGGACCGATTGCCAACGTCAATGTCGATGTGAACCAGAACATCGCACAGCTGCAGAACATCGAAGTAAATGCCCTGAACAACGTGGGCGTGATCGGCGCCGGGTTCGGGCCGCTGAAGCTGGACGTCAGCCCGTCGCAGTGGGCATATGCGGACGCCGCATTCTGATCGCACTGCAACCCGCCGCTGAAAAGCCCGCCCGGGAATCCCGGACGGGCAAAGATCTTTTATCAGCCGGGCCGAGGGCAAATAAATATGTAAGCAATTGTTAGCCTGTCCACCGAATCCTGTCCGCAAGCGTTATGGCCTTGTATCAACAACTTGCGCCAGGATCATCATGGACATTCAGCCCAAATTCGATGCAGACATGACCGTTCGTTCGTTCGCCTATGCAGCCAGGCAGTTGGCACTTTCGCAAGCATCGCTGGCGCATTCCGTGCAGCACGAACGGATTCTTGCCGAAGCGGAAAAGCATCGAAGCGCCCTGCGGTTGGTGCAGCGCGATGTATTTGAAATGGCGGAACAGGGTTTGCGCAAGCAGACGCTGACGAAAGCGGAATTCCATCAGATGTGCGAAGCAGCCGTGCAGGCCGTTACGCAGGCGCAGCAGGCGATTTCCCGGATCGCCGCGCAATACGCGCCGCACAAGCTCGCGGCCTGAGAGACCGCGATCAGGCAGAAAACGCCCGTCCCGCGACGGGCGTTTCCAGTTTTACTGGATCACTCCGCAGACAACGCGCGCACCGCCGCCTCCCAGTGCGGCCGGATGGTCGGAATGGTTGTCCCCGCCCGCATGGACCATCAGCGAGCGTCCGCGCACATCCGCCAGTTTGAGGCGCGGCGAGAGAACCGGGTTGCTGGCATTCCCCGTCATGTCCACATAAAGCGGCGGCAGGTCGCCCAGGTGCCCGTTCCCCCACGGCAGGCCATGCTTCTTTGTACCGGCCGGGTCGTAATGGCCGCCCGCCGCAAGTCCGGCCACCATCTTGCCGTTCTGCTCCTTCGCATCGCAGCTTGGGTTTTCATGTACATGGAAGCCGTGCACGCCCTGTGTGAGCCCGCTCAGCGTCGGCGTCAACTCGAGGCCGTATTGCGTTTCACGAAGGACGACCTTGCCGACGGAGGCGCCGGCGCCGCTTTCGCTAAGCGCCCTCATCTCGACAGTCAGGCCTTCCGAGTTTGCCATTGCGGCCGAAGACAGCGACAGTGCCGCGACCGATACGAGTGCCTTGATTCGTGTTTGCATGAGTGTTGGTCCTTTTTTAAGTTACGACTCTTGGTAACGGCCTCCGGCGTTTGTCGTGCCGACCTGCTTGTAGTCGCATGACTTTAACAGCCGGACTTTTCGCGCCGGTTGAGGAAGCTCAGGACGGAAACAATCGATATTGACCTTGCTCCCGCGGCAGCAACTTGCCCTTGTCGCGGCTGACCAGACAGTGCGGGCGCACCTGTTGGTCCCGCCCCATCACCCCCGCATGGGCAGCGAGTGCAAAAGGTATCACGATATCTCGCGAAATCCCTCAAAATTCCTCACTATTCAATGACTTAGGCACTACTCACCAACCAGGCGAGGATGCTGGCACACTCCTCGCAATAGAGTAGTCGAGCGCAACGAAATGCTCTTCCACCTCAAACCAATTTCCAGGAGATTTACTCATGACTACCCTGCTGATCAAAGACCTCGCCACCGCAACCGAACTCGACCGCGCCGCAATGGCTTCCGTACGCGGCGGCTACTACAAGGCGGCTGTGCCGTCCTGGATGCCGGGCTACGGCGCCACCAACACCTCGATCAAGGCCGAGCAGCTGATCGGCCAGTGCCAGGACGTGGTGAACAACAACGGCAACAACGTTGCTTTCGCAAACTGCATCAGCTCCACCGTCAACCCGACGCAAACCGGCAACAACAGCATCAACTTCTAAGCAAGCGACGATCCGGTGGAGGCCCCTTGCGCCTCCACCCAGCCAACCGAATCCAAGGAGAACCGCCATGTCCAGCATCATGATCCACGACCTGCCCCGCACCGCAGACCTCGACCGTAAAGCCCTGTCCGCCATCCGCGGCGGCAATTCCTGGCTGAAAGGTCTCGGCCCGATCGCCAACGTCAATGTAGGCGTTACCCAGAATATCGCGCAGTTCCAGAACGTCGAAGTCAACGCGCTCAACAACATCGGCGTGATCGGCGCCGGTTTCGTTCCGCCCAGCCTGAACGTCAGCCCGGCCCAATGGGGTTATGCCGGCGTCGCATTCTGACACCGTGCATGGCATGGCGCTTGCACCACTATCGCTGACCGCCCAATAAAAGCACTCGGAGACAAGAAATGGCAACCATCACGATCAAAGACCTGCGTACTGACCAGATTCTCGACCGCAAGGCCATGTCCGCCATACGCGGCGGCAACGGAGGCTGGGTCTACGGCTGGATCCGTCCCTACAGCCGCAACGCAAATCCGTTCGGCTCGGGCTCGGTGGTCAACTTCTACCAGATCAACAACTATGCCGACCAGATGATCAACCAGGTCCAGGTGGTCGACATCAACAACTCGGCCGCCAATGCGAACATCAATGTCGGCCTCAACGAGAGCAGCACAAACGTCAAGCATTAGACGCACCACAATTGTTTTGCGCGGGAAGGCGTGCATTCCGCGTCACTGGTTCTATACTCATCGCAGGGAAGATTTCCTCCTTTCCGCCCGCCGCCGGAGGTGAACGTGACGCAAACCACGCCATTCAAATGGACGTCGTCCTCCCGCACGCACGCGGGCCTGGTCCGCAAGATCAACGAAGACTCCATCCTCGAAATCGCCGATCGGGGAATCTGGGCCGTCGCCGACGGCATGGGCGGACATACGCTGGGCGACTTCGCCAGCAACGCCATCGTCTCCGCGCTCTCGGACTTGCATCCGTTTGAATCGCTCGAGCAGTTTGCCAACGCCGCGGAGGCCAGCCTGCAGGCGGTGAACCGCCAGTTGCGCACCGAGGCGTACAACCGCGGCGCGCAGATCATCGGCAGCACCGTTGTCGTCCTGCTTGCTTGCGGACGACGCTGCGCCTACCTGTGGGCCGGCGACAGCCGCATTTATCTCTGCAGGAACGGCCACCTGCTGCAGCTGACACGCGACCACAGCCAGGTCGAGGAACTGCTCTCGTCCGGCACGCTCACGGCAGAGGCCGCCATCCATCATCCCGCCCGCAACCTGATCACCCGCGCCGTCGGTGCGGCGGAACTGCTGGAAGTGGATGGGGAGATGATCGAAGTCGCCGACGGCGATATCTTCCTGCTGTGCAGCGACGGCGTGAGCAATGAAGTGACCGACCAGGAGATGCGCGCCGCGCTCGTTACCGGCAATTGCCCGCAGGCAGCGAATGAACTGGTCGAGATCGCCCTCATGCGCGGCGGGCGCGACAATATTTCCGCCGTGGTTGTGCGTGCGGACGATATGCACATCACGGAACAGACAGTGTTGAATCCCGCCCTCTAAGCATGCGGAATATCGACAAATAGCGATTCAGATCAAGCCCTGCGATCCTCACGCGACGATCATGATCGGGGGATCATGCGCCCGCCTGCAGAACCGGGCGCGCGCATGATCCGATGAGGCCGGCGTGTCGCTGAATTACCAACAGCCTGTCACGCGCCGGCATCCAGATGTTGGACATGCCCCGACAGCCGCCATGCATTCAATCCGGCCCGCCACGACGCCCGCACCTTCCGCCTCCATGCGCCGCAGCGAACTTCGCTCATCCTGCGCAGATCGAGGCCGGAATCACACGCGCGCAGCCCTTTCCGGCGCGGCGGGACATGCTGGCACCAAAGGTGCTAGTAGCGGTTGTTCCTTGCACATTGCGCTGCACGGCTGTCCACACAGACTCGGTAGATTCCTATGGTGAACGATTTCAATCAGAAGACTGCATTGCGAACCAGGCGCATGCCGTTCAGGCCGTCGCCGGAAAACGATGCGGATCACGGCGCGAACGTCCTTCCGGTCGGCACGCACCTGGGCGAGTTTGAAATCCTCGACCTGATCGGGGAAGGCGGCTTCGGCATCGTATACCTCGCCTATGACCATTCGCTGGAACGCCAGGTGGCGCTGAAGGAGTACATGCCCTCCGGTCTCGCCAAGCGCACCACGCGCCTGGCGGTGACGGTCCGGTCCCAACACAACGTCGAGACCTTCACGGCAGGCCTGAAGAGCTTCATCAACGAGGCCAAGATGCTGGCGCAGTTCGATTCGCAATCGCTGGTGAAGGTGCATCGCTTCTGGGAAGGCAACGGCACCGCCTACATGGTGATGCCGTTCTACGAAGGCATTACCCTGAAGCAGGCGCTCAAGCAGCGCCGGATCACGCCGTCGGAGTCGTGGATACGCGTGCTCCTCGCCGACCTGTTCGACGCGATCGAAATCATCCATCGTGGACAGTGCCTGCACCGCGACATCGCGCCCGACAACATCCTGCTGCTCAAGGATGGCCGGCCGCTGCTGCTCGATTTCGGCGCGGCACGCCGTGTGATCGGCGACCTGACGCAGTGCCTGACGGCCATCCTGAAACCCGGCTACGCGCCCATCGAACAGTATGCGGATATCGCCGGGCTGCGCCAGGGGCCGTGGACGGATATCTATGCGCTGTCGGCGGTCGTGTACTACCTGATTGCCGGCAAGGCGCCGCCGCCCGCAGTCGCGCGCATGGTGCACGACGAACTGGTGCCCGCGCGCGAAGTCGGCAAGGGGCGCTACAGCGCCGGCTTCCTCGCGGCCATCGACAAGGCGCTGTCCGTCAAGCCGGAAGCGCGCTTCCGCTCCATCGCCGAGCTGCGCCATGCGCTCGACATCATGGAGACCGCCCCGCGCACGCTTCCCCATTCGGATCCCGGTTTCACGACCACCATGGTGCACGCCACGGCCATGGATCCGATGCGTACCCAGATGCCGCTCGATGCCATGCCCGATATCAGGACGCGCATCGCGCCACCGCCGACCCAGCGCAGCGAGCGCCAGCGGTCCCAGTCGCAACCGGCAAGAAATTTCATGCCCGCCGGCTCGACCTACGGCAAACGGGAATGGGCGCTGCTCGGCATCCTGCTGACCGCAGGCGTTGCATCCGGCATTTACCTCGGTACCGGGCAATCGTGGAAAGACCTGGGCGCGGATGCCGGCGGCAGCACGACGATGGAATCCTCCGGTGCAAGTGAGGTGCCCGAGCAGGATGCGGAGGACAAGACCGTCGCCGCATCGCCCTACACGCTGACGCCGCCGGTACCTCAAGTGCCTGCCGAATCAAAAGCGAAGCAGGCCCAGGCCATGCCGCCCGTGGCGAAAGCCCCTGTGCCGCCGCCTGCACTGCAGGAAGTGCCACGCACGAGCGAGGCAACTGCGCAGAAGTACCTGCGCGAGCAGGCCGCACCGCCCTTGCCGTCGACCACACGCGAAGATGAGATCTGGCGCATGGCAAGCAGTGCGGACAAGACAACCGCGTATGAAAAGTACCTGAAGGAATTTCCCAAGGGTCGTTATGCCGCAGTGGCTCGCCTGCGCCTGGAGAGCAAGCAGGCCAAGGAAGCGCCTTCGTCGCCGGAAGAGGACTTGTGGACCGCATCCACCTCGGTCCATACGCAGACCGCGTACGAGGCCTATGTGAAGAAATATCCGAAGGGACGGTATGCGGCACTGGCGAAGGACAGGATCGCCAGCTTCAAGGAGCCGGACCGTGCCGAGCGGGAGGAACCGGTTCCCGCGCTGCCGCCGGTTGCCAGCGCGAAGAAGGAAGCGCCGGTGCCAGTGCCCTCGCCCACTCCGGCGCCTGCAACCGTGTCCGCTCCGGCGACGCCGGCACCGGCCACCGCCCCGCTGGCATCCGAATCCAACCCGGCTTCTGTTTCGGCATCGTCCACCGGCCAGGGCAATGCCTCCGCCGTTCCACCGCCTTCGCCACCTCCAGCGGTGGAACGCAAGCCGCAGGAAGACAAACTGGCGAGCATCAAGCCTGCCGAGAAGGCGGCACCGGCCGTCATCACAGCCAAACCGCCGGCCGAATCACGCCCGATGCCAGCTCCGGCACCCGACGCATCCACCTCGCCCGGACGCAAGCCGCTGGTGCTGGACGACCAGACCATGGCCGGCAACTTCTCGGTCGACCCGAAGACCGGTGCGGTTTCCGGCACGGGCAAGGTCACCTGGACCAACGGCAACCAGTTCGAAGGAACCCTGGTGCGTGGCATGAAGGAAGGCAAAGGCAAGTTCGTCTGGAACAACGGCCAGCGCTACAGCGGCGATTGGGCACGTGACATGCCGAACGGCCGCGGGACGATCACCTTCGCGGACGACAGCAAGTATGAAGGCGATGTGCGGGACGGCATGCCGCACGGACGCGGCGCCACGCGCTTCAAGAGCGGCGACGTTTACGATGGCAGCTGGGTGCGCGGCAAAAGCCACGGACAGGGCCGCTACACTTGGGCCAACGGCAGCTACTGGGAAGGCGAGTTCAGGGACGACAAGCGCACGGAAAACGGCAAGATGGTGTTTGCGGACAGTGTACCAAAGACGGCCGAAACCGAAGCGCCCATGGGGTCGACGCAAAGCGCCGAGCGCAAGGGCGGCGGGAGCGAGTCGTCAGGCAACTGACTGGATGAACGAACAAAGGCCCCGGCGGGGTAATGTCGTTCACTTAAGCTCGATCATCGCTCGCCATCCCGGCGAAAGCCGGGATGACTTCTTTACCTTGCAACGTTAATTGAACAGCATTAGCATCAACACTGAAGTCGGCTTTTTTCAATTTCCTTGATCTGAACAAGGTTTGCGGACGCATAAACCAGGATGGCCTGACCGTCAGAAGCTGGAAGAATCCGCAAGAGATCATCGAGGAGGCCTTATGCCGGGCATGACTTATCACGAGGGAATGCGGCAATTGCAGGAGCGCCGCGACACCCGCCAGCTGGCGGAGCGGTTGAACGAGGTGACGGTGCGTACCGCGTTCACGGACGAAGACCGCGCCTTTATCGAACGTTGTCCGATGTTCTTCATCGCCACGGCCGATGCGGAAGGCAGGCCAGATTGCTCATACAAGGGCGGGCTTCCCGGATTCGTCCATGTTATCGACGACCGTACCCTCGCCTTTCCGGATTACGACGGCAACGGGATGTACCGCACCTGGGGAAATATCCTTGCGAACCCGCACATCGGCATGCTGTTCCTCGACTTCGAGAGTCCGAAGCGATTGCGGGTGAACGGGACGGCGCGAGTCAGCGAGGACGATCCGCTGCGGGAGGAATATCCGGGATCGGTGTTCATCATCCGAGTGCAGGCCGAGACGATTTTCCCGAACTGCCCGCGCTACATCCACAAGATGCGCCTGCAGGAGTACTCGGTCTACGCGCCGCGGCCCGACTACGTTCCTCCAGTGCCTGCATGGAAGACCTTCGACGTTTTCCGCGATGCCCTGCCGGCGCGCGACCGCGACAACGGAAAGGAAGAGTCCTGAGTGGCCGGCGGCCTCAAGCCACCGACTTTTCCTGCGCCGCTTCTGCCGCAAGGATCTCCTTGTAGCAGGCGGCGGCTTCGTCCCCTTCGAGGCAGGCTTCTGCATGGTCCGGCCGCAAGCGGCCGTGCTTGACCAGAAGGTGGATCTTGCAGATCCGGTCGGCGAGGCGCACGGCTTCGCCGAGTTCTGAAGCGGGACCGGTGCGGTCGACCGCGGCAACCGCCTGCGCGGGAAATTCCCAATGCTTCCCGACGACGCGCGCGAGCCGCCGGGCGTAATGCGCGAACGATGCCTGGAAGTCGAGCGACCGCAGTTCGCCCGGCGCGGCGCCGCCCGCCTGGTCGAGCACGCGCAGTGCGACGATCGCGCCGACGTTCTGCAGCAAGCCCGCGAGGAAGGCTTCAAAGCCGTCGACATGGCGGGACTGGGCAAAGTAACGGCAGGCCACGCCGTAGGAATCCGCCAGCTCCCACATCCTCGGCGCCCCTTCCGCCGTGAAATGCCCGAGACCCGCGTTGAACAGCGGCTTGAAAGCGACACTGGCGACCAGCATGCGCAAGCCGTTCTGGCCGATGATCGCGATCGCGTCCTCGATCGTGTTCACCGAAGACGAGCGCCGGAAATAGGAACTGTTCACCTGCTTGAGCACCGCCGCCACCAGCACCGGATCGTGCGCCACCTGCTCGGCGAGCTGGCTGTTGGAGACATTGCGGTCGCGCAGGCTGCGCAGCAGCATGGGGATCACCGAAGGAATGCGGGGAACAAGTTCCACGGTCGCAGGATCGTCGGAATCGGCAACGCGCTTGAGCGTCCGCAGCAGGCGGTTCTCGGCTTCGTCCATGTCTTCCGCCACGGCGGATCCCATCCCCAGCAGCCAGGGAAAGAACAGGTTGTCGACGTCGATCATTTCGACCTGTGCCGGCGCTTCCATCGCGAACACGGTCAGGGGATTGAGCGCGAGGTCGTCTTCCGGCTCCATCGGTCCGGGCGCGCGGTTGAAAAATCGGTCGAGAAGTCTCTTGAACATGGGGCGCAGGCATTTCGGAAAGCAGCGCACAGTGTACTGCGTTGCCCCGTGGCGATGCGCGCATCCAGCTCAATAAAATCCGAAACTCCTTGGCATTGCAAAAGCAGCATCAATGCGTCTTGCTCTTGTCCTGCCCATCCGCCGCCTGGTGCCTGAAATCCTTTGACCGGATGCCGTGCTTCTTGAGCAGCATCTGCAAGTGGGAGCGGTTCATGTCGCAGCGTCTTGCCAATTCAGCCACGGTTCCACCAACCTCCTTCAGGCCGCGCTCCAGGAAGGCGCGCTCGGCCTCGTCGCTGGCGGCGCGTTTCGCATCGCTCAACGAGGTCAGCTTGATGGCTTCCAGATCGATGCCGCTGGCCGTGATCGAGCGCGCCGACGATTTCGGGCGGATGTCTTCCGGCAGGTGCACGATGTCGGCCATGTCGCTGGCAAGGCAGGAAATGCGGTAGATCAGGTTGCGCAGTTCGCGAATATTGCCGGGATAGGCGTAATTCAGCAGGAAATCGCGCAGGCGGGGCGTCATTTTCACCGGGGGGCGCTTCAGTGCCTCGGCCGCCTCGTCGCCGAAGAAGGAAAACAGCAGGGGAATTTCGTCCTTGCGCTCGCGCAGCGGCGGCAGCGTCACCTGGATGACGCTGAGGCGGTAGAACAGGTCCTCGCGGAAGCTGCCCTCGGCGATCAGCTTGCGCAGGTTCTTGTTGGTGGCGGCGACGATGCGGGTGTCGACATTGATAACCTCGTCCGAACCGACGCGCTGGATCTCGTGCGCCTGCAGCACGCGCAACAGTTTCACCTGGCCGGGCAAGGGCAGTTCGCCGATTTCGTCGAGGAAGATGGTGCCATGGTGCGCGCTCTCGAACTTGCCCTTGCGATCGTTGGCCGCCCCGGTAAAGGCGCCCTTCTTGTGTCCGAACAGTTCGGACTCGAGCAGGTTTTCGGGAATCGCGCCGCAGTTGACGGAGATATAAGGCTTGTCGGCGCGCGAGCCGTTGGCATGGATCACCTTGGCCATCAGCTCCTTGCCGGTGCCGCTTTCGCCGTCGATCAGCACAGGCAGGTCGGACGGAGCGGCCTTCTCGGCGATCTCCAGCGATTCGAGCAGCTTCGGATTGTCCCCGAAAGTCCCTTCGAAAATAAAGCTGCGATCCATCAGGCCCTGGCGGCGTTCGCCCGGCGGGCGCTCCACCGGCTCCATCGGCTCGACTTCGGCGCTGGCGGCACGCACGAACCTTTCCTTGTGCGACAACTGCATCACTTCGTCGCGCAAGGCATTCGACTGGCGCAGCAGCTTTTCGATCTCGGCACGTTCGAGCCTGGAAGACCAGCGCAAGGTATTGCGCATGATCTCGATCTTTTCCAGCAATCCGGCGTACGAGATGCTGGAGCCGCCGAGGCGTTGGTCGAATATCTTCATGCGGCGCTCAACTGCTTCTGCACCAGTTCGTAATACATGCCCCTGCGGGCGACCAGTTCATCGTGGCGACCCTGCTCGACCACCGCGCCCTCGAACAGCACGAGGATCTTGTCGGCGCGCATGATGGTGCTGAGGCGGTGCGCGATGACAACGGCCGTGCGACCCTTGAGGATCTCGTGCATGTTGCCCATGATGTTGCTCTCGGACTGGGTATCGAGCGCGGAGGTCGCTTCGTCAAACACCAGCAGGCGCGGGTCGTGGTACAGCGCGCGTGCAATGCACAGGCGCTGGATCTGTCCGCCGGACAGCCCCATGCCGCGCTCGCCGACGATCTGTTCGTAACCCAACGGCAGCTTGGCGATGAAGGCATGGGCGTCGGCCATCTTGGCCACTTCCTCGATGCGGCGGCGGTCGGGGCTCTCTTCGCCGCTGGCAATGTTCTCCGCGATCGTGCCCGAGAACAGCAGGTTGCTCTGCATGACATAGCCGACTTGCGCCCGGTAGTAATCCTTGTCGATCACATTCATGTCGTAGCCATCCACGACGATCTTGCCCTCGGTCGGCGGATAGAAGCCGACCAGCAGTTTGGCCAGTGTGGTCTTGCCCGAACCGCTGCGTCCGACGATGGCGACCAGTTCTCCCGGCTTGATGTCGAGGCTGATGTTCTCCAGGACGTAGGCCGTATCTTCGCCGCCGTAGCGGAAATAGATACCTTCCAGCTTGATCTCGCCCTGCAGGTCCGGCAGCACGACACGCGACGGCAAGTCCTGCGGCTTCTGCTCGGGCTCCATGTCGAGCACGTCGCCCAGCCGCTCCATCGCCACGCCGGCATCGTTGAGCAGGTTCCACAGGCCGACCAGGCCCATCAGCGGTGCGAGCACGCTGCCCATCAGCGCATTGAAGGCAATCAGCTGGCCGATGCTCAACTCGCGCGACAGCACGAGGCTGGCGCCGACCCAAAGCACGGCGATGGTGGTGGCGGCATTGAGGATCTGCCCCGCGAAGGAAATCCAGATGCCGAAGGTCTGCGCGCGATACTGCACTTCCAGCGCCTTCACGTACTTCCGTTCCCACTTGAGCCGGACCGGCCGCTCGATGCCCATCCCCTTCACGGTTTCCACGCCGCCCAGCGTCTCCATCAGGAAGGCCTGGGCATCGGTCGATGCGGTGAATGCTTCCCGCGCGAAATTCTTCACCTTCGGCGTCGCCAGCACGGTCAGTGCGATGATCGGGATGACAAAGGCGATCAGCACCATCGTCAGCTTCACGTTGTAGAGGAACATGATGGTGAAGTAGATGAACACCATCAGCAGGTTGAGGATGGTCGTAATCGTCGACTCGGTGAGGAAGGCGCGGATCGTCTGGTTCTCCTGGAAGCGCGCCAGGATGTCGCCGGTCTTGCGCTTGGCAAAGAAGGAGAACGGCAGCGACATGGTGTGCTTGAAGAAATGCGACATCATCGCGAAATCGAGGTTGCGCACCATGAAGCCGGCGAGGAAGGAGCGTATCGTCGTCATCAGCTGGGAAAACAGGCTGGAGACGACGAGGCCGACGATCAGCAGGTGCAGCAGGTTGACGTTCTGGTGGACGATCACGCCGTCGAGGATGTTCTGGATGATGAGCGGCGGCACCAGTCCGAGCACCTGGATCACGAAAGTGGCGAGGAAGATGTGCAGCAGGATTTTCTTGTACGGCTTGAGATAGCCGACGAAGCGGATCCACGGCGAACGCGACGCGGCCAGCTGCACCATGTCCTGCCCGGGCGTGAAGACGAGGCAGGTGCCGCTCCATCCGCGTTCGAATTCCTCCACGGCCATCTTCTTGAAGCCGATGGCGGGATCGGCGACCCAGACGTGCGACTTCGACACGCCGTAGATGATGATGTAGTGGTAACCCTCCCAGTGCGCAATGAAGGGCAACTGGAAGCCGAGCAGCGACTCATAGGTGCATTGCACGCCGCGCGTCGAGAAGCCCAGCGAATCGCCCACCCGAGCAAGACTGTCGAGCGTGGCGCCGGCCGTGGTCACGTTGGCCAGCTCGCGCAGCTTGCCCAGCGTCATCGGGATGCCGTAATGCTTGCAGATCATCGCGAGGCAGGCCGCACCGCAATCCATTTCCTCGGCCTGCTCGACCAGGGGGAAGCGCCGGATGACCTTTTCGCCCATCTCGGGCTTCGACTGGAGGTCGAGCAGTACCGGACGCCTGCGCCGTTCCTCCAGCTTCTTCTGGCGCTGCAATTCCCGTTCGACGATGCGGATACGGTCTTCCAGCACTTCACGCAGTTTTGGATTGCGCTCCAGGATGACGTGGATGGTTTTCTCGGGGATCACCAGCAGCGTGGTGTCGGTGACGGCGCTGACGGTCACCATCTGCTCCTGGCGCATCAGGCACGCCTTCTCGCCGAAGATATCGCCCTGATGCAAGGTTGCCAACGGGTATTCCGTTCCCTCCTCCATGCGCACCAATTTGACCTCGCCCTGGCGAATCACATAGAGGCGCCGGTCTTCTTTCGCATCCTGCTTGAGAATGTCCTTGCCGGCAGCGACGCGCTTGACGCCGACGCTGCGCACGAATTCTTCCAGCTCCGCCTTGTTGACTTTGCCCCGCAAGTCGAACAGGCGCGTGACGAAGCCGCCGGCGGAACTGATCGCCACATAGCTGGCGATGAATTCCAGCGCCGCCGGATTGCGCGCGATGATCGGTTCGATGACCTTGCGCGGGATGAACAGCAGTTCCGTCTTCAGCGATGCACGGACCGAGGATTCGTGCCGGTAGTCGCGCAGCATGGCGATCTCGGCAATGACCTCGCGCTCCTTGCGCACGCCCATGCTGATTTCCTTGCCGTTCTCCTCGGTGAATACGCGCACGGAACCGGACTTGACGATGAACAATCCTCCGGCCGGATCGCCTGCGTTGCAGACGGTGTCGCCAAAGGCAAAGAAGCGCGATTCCGCATGCTCCGCCAGGCGTTCGATCTCTTCCCGGTTGAAGGGTGAAAGGATCTCGACGGACGCAAGGAAATCCGCGAGGGGTTGCTGCTGCTTCTGCGCTGCGTCCATGGATCAGGAAGCGGACTCAACGCGCTTCGATGATGTGTTCCTGCGCGCGGGCGAACAGCCATTCTTCACGAAGCAGGCGGCGGATCTCAGCGGCGGTGTCCTCATCGAGCCGGGCCGGATGCTTGGCGTCCACCTTGAAGATTTCGAACACCGTCTTGTCGGATGAAGGGAACGGTCCGAGCAGGTCGCCCTCCGAGGCATTGAAGACCTTGGCCTCGATGTCCGTCTTGAGCGATCCGCGCAGCACCTTGCCGATGCGGCCGCCCTGTTCCTTGGTGTCGGCGATAGAGTGTTCGCTTGCCATGTCCTCGAAGCTGTCGGGATCGTCGCGCAGGTAGGCGATCATTTCCTTGGCCTTGTTTTCGGCATCGAGCACCATGTGGCTGACCTCGATGCTGTCGAACTTCGGCGAGTTGAGCTTGAAGTAATGCTCCACCGCCTTGTCGCTGCAGACGTCGGCCATCATCTTTTCCTGGTACAGGCTGTCGGTGACAAAATTCTCGAACTCGTCGAGGCTGACGCCGAGCGCGTTGAGGTAGTTGTTCATGTCGGCCGCGCGATGCAACCCCTGGACCCGGCGGAAATTGTCGGCGCGCTCCTGGATCTCGTCCGGCGTCACCTTCACGCCGTGTTTCTTCGCCGCACGCACCGTCAGCTTGTCCCTGACGATCTGCTCGATGAGACCTTCGAACTGGCCCGTGAGCTTCAGTGTCCTGACAAAATCCTCGATGCCGATGACTTCATCATCGATACGCACAATCGCCGTCATCGTCCTCTCCTTGCGGTTAGCCTCATTGGATGCGAGACATGCCCGCCGGGTTCACTGCTCCCCGGCATGAAGTTGGAGCTCGCGCAAGCCTTGTTCGAATTCCTCTCTGGAGCCGCGAAGAAGCAGTACAGGCCTGCGCGAGCAAGCGTTACAGAAACCTTAGGATTTCATGCAGGGGGGACGTTTGCGGATGCTCAAACCGGCGTCAATCGCCGCACCGGTTCAGCAGGGATTGAGGCAATAGCGATTCTTGCCGGCCTTCTTTGCCTTGTACATCAGGCGGTCCGCCGTTTCCATGACGGAGGATTCGTCATGGCAATCGTCGTCGGGCAGCAGGCAGATGCCGACGCTGGCGCCGATACGCATGTCGCCCTGGCCGTGCACATGGATCGCGGCGATCGATTCGATGATCGATTGCGCCAGCCTTTCAAGTTCGCGCAGGTCGGACGCGTCGGCCACGACGATGCCGAATTCGTCGCCGCCCAGGCGGGCCACCTTGTCCGCCGCATCGACGCAATCATGCAGGCGGTTGGCCACGCATTTGAGCACATCGTCGCCGGTGCCATGGCCGCAGACATCGTTGACGCCCTTGAAGCCATCCAGGTCCAGCAACATGACCGCGCTGCGGTTGCCATTGCGCGCGATGTCCTGGATCAGCTTCTGCAAGCACTGGAAAAAGCCCGCGCGGTTCATCAGGCCGGTAAGGGAGTCCGTACGGGACGCGGACTCGAAACGTGCCGCGCGCTGCTGCATCTCGCGCTTGGCCTGGGCGATCTGTTCCGACAGCAGGAGCGTGTACCAGGGCAGGACGATGATCGACAGTACGATCCCTTCGGTCACCAGCTTGCCGGCATGCCAATAGGGCGACAGCCACAGCGCGCCGCCGATGCAGACACCGCCGAGGACTGCGGACAGTTTCGCGAACCGGGGGCCGTTGCGCATCCCGTTGCCGATTGCCATCACCACCGGCGCCCAAAGCACGGGCGCCAGCACGTCCCCGCCCTGGTAAACGGCGAATGCGAACACCGCCTGGTCCAGCACGATGGAGATCATGCGGCGGGAGCGGAAGGTCAGCAGCGAAAACCCGACCACGCCAATCCAGATGGCGCCGAAGCCAAGATATGCGGCAATGCCGGTGACGGCATTCCTGAGGTCGGCAATGTGCCCAGCCCAATGCGCGATGGCGACATAGACGACAAATACCAGCGTGCCGGCAAACCGGAAACACGCGTGCCCCATTTCGCCGCCGAGGTTGAGCGACAGCGTTTTCGACTGCGATGCCGTTACCGGAATATCCATGGCGCCTTATCCGTATGGGGGCTCCTCGTCAGGCGCAAGAAGGGTGCCGGGCCTGGCCGCACCTGCGCTACTGCCGGGTTGTCTCCGTATTGTTATTGCATTTGGGAAACTATTATAAACATACATTCGAAGTGACTTTTAATTATTTGTAGAGGATGGACACTAGAAGTTTCTTGCCTGAATCGCGGGCAGATATTTTCCATAAGGGAACAAAATCCGACACGCACCGGTCTAGGGAATACCGAGTGGCTTTAAACAGGAAAAACCATCATGATGCTTGACGAGCAACACAGCGAAGAACTGCGCGCGCTGCGCAACCTTGAGCGCACCGTGCGTGCATACAGCCTGACCGCGCACATGATTCCTGCCTACCGCCGCCAGGAAATGCTCGCCGCCGCGCTGCGCGAAGTCATCAACGCACGCAAATCGGCGATCCGGAAGTCCAAGTGCGCACCCTTCCGCGAAGCCTAGGAGTTCGCGTCCGATACACCGTCTGCAACAGACTCGACATCTTTTCGACAAAGAATTTCCCTTTATCAACGCTTCCTGGCCTTTCGCGGTAACATAACAGTCTCGTTATTTAGCCGTCCGATCTCGCCATGAGCGCCCTGAATCCTGTCCCGCTCCTGTCGGTAGACGTCCTCTCCGACCAGAACCGTACCCCAGCCGCGCTGCTGCTCGACTTCAGCATCTGTGCCGCGGACGCGTTCATGCCGCTTGTGCAGGGCGAGGATTTCCGGACGCTCGCAAGCCGTTTTCCCTGCATCATGCGGGCGGCGGGCCTGGAGCCGGCGCTCGAACAAGCCTTGCTGGATGCAGGCTGCCGCATCGTGCCTGATGAATCGGTCATCCATCTCGCGGCGCTTCCCGAGGAAGCCCTGCCGCCACGGGTGGAATGGATTGCCGGCCCCTGGTACATGGCCCCGCGCGCCAAGCCGGCCGGCAACCAGGCTGCATCGCGCGCACTGGCGCTCCAACTCGTACAACTCGTGTCGGCCGATGCGGATACGCATGAGATCGAAGCCGTGCTGCGGCGTGACCCTGCGCTTTCCTACCATCTCCTGCGACTGGTCAATTCCCTGGGCATGGGCATGAGCCGGCAAGTCACCAGCTTCTCGCAGGCGATCCTGATCCTCGGCCGCGCGCAACTGCGCCGCTGGCTCAACCTGATGCTGTTTTCCTCGCGCTCCGGCGACGAAGGCTCTGCAATGCTGCTGGCACGCGTGGCCGCCCGCGCCCGCCTGATGGAATTGCTCGCCAAATCGAGCGGCCTGGACAAGACCGGCCAGGAATCGGCATTCATGGCGGGCATGTTCTCGCTGCTCGGCATCCTGTTCGGCATGCCCCTGGAAGAAGTCCTGCGCCCGCTGAAAATCAGCGAGTCGCTGCAGTCCGCCCTGCTGCACCGGGAAGGCGAGGTCGGCCGGCTGCTTGCCCTGGTCGAATCGGCGGAACACGCAGAACACGCTGAAATCGCAGCGCACCTGCAGGCAATCGCCCTGCCCGCTCCGGAATTCAACCTGCTGACCGTACAGGCCCATGCATGGATGCTGGATGTGGTACGCGAAAGCGCCGGAGGCAAACATGCCTGATCCGAAGACCATCGAGCGCTGCCTTGCGCTGTGCCGCGAGGTGCGTTCGCTCGATGGCGCCGCCCAGTTGCAGGCATTGAGCGAACTGGAAGCGGCCCTGGCAGAAGCGCAACAGGAGCCGTCCACGGCAAAACCGGCCGAACCGGTCATCACGATGGACCCGGCGGGCTATATCACCGGCTGGAACGACGGCGCCGAGCGCCTGTTCGGCTACTCGCAGGAAGAAGCCATCGGCCAGCATGTGCTTTTCATCTATGCGGACGACGACGAGGAAGTCGCCGAGCTTTTCCTGGAGGAAGGCACGTCCCCCTTAATGGAAGTCCGGCGCCGCAAGAAATCCGGCGAGATATTCTGGGCCAGCCTGGCGCTGTCCATGACCACGGACGAAGCCGGCCACCCGGCGGGCATGATCGCCCGCATGTCCGAAATCACCGAACGCCTCTCCGACGAAGACAAGCTGCGCCTGCACGCCCGCATCATCGAAGACAGCGACCAGGGCATCCTGATCACCGACGGCGAGGAACGCATCGTCTCGGTCAATACGGCATTCACCCGCATCACCGGCTACTCCGCCGCCGAAGCCATCGGCAAGACCCCCGACCTGCTTCGCTCCGGCAAGCACACGGCAGACTTCCGCGCCCAGGTGCGCTCGGCGATGAAAGGATCGGGCCCGTGGCAAGGCGAGATTTTCGGCAGGCGCAAGAACGGCGAAGTCTTCCCGCAGTCGGTGACCATCAGCGTCGTGCGCAATGACAAGGGCGAGATCACGCACGCTTTCTCGATCTTTTCCGACATCAGCGTTTTCAAGGAAGCCGAGGCCCGCATGCAGCGCCTCGCCAACTACGACACGCTCACCGGCCTGCCCAACCGCGCCCTGCTGAACCAGCTGGTCGGCCAGGCGCTGACCTCCGCGCGCCGCACCAAGGGACATGGCGCGCTGCTGGTCATCGAATTGCAGCGGTTCCATTCGATCTACGACACGCTTGGGCACGAAGTCGGCGACGCCCTGCTGGTTGAAGTGAGCAACCGGTTCCGCCATGTCCTGCGCGATGAGGACGTCCTCGCGCGCATCGACGGCGACAAGTTCGCCGTCGCGCTGTTCGACATCCAGAAACGGGAACACGCCGGCATCGTCGCGAACAAGCTGCTCATCAAGCTCGACGATCCCTTCGAAATCGACGACCACAACCTGCGCATCGGCGCCAGCATCGGCATTTCGATCTATCCGGAAGACGGCATGGATACCGCGGCGCTGCTGCGCTACGCCGATGCGGCCCGGGTACGCGTGCACGACCACGGCGCCAACGGCTACATGTTCTACAGCCCGGAGATGAACCAGCGGGCAAAGGAACACCTCTGGTTCGAAAGCGAATTGCGGCGTGCGCTGGGCGGCAACCAGCTGCAGTTGCACTACCAGCCAAAGGTCAGCCTGCGCAGCGGCCGCATTGTCGGCGCCGAGGCATTGTTGCGCTGGAAGCATCCGGACCGCGGCATGGTGTCGCCCGGCATTTTCATTCCCGTCGCGGAGGAAACCGGCCTGATCCTCGATCTGGGCACCTGGGTGCTGGAAGAAGCCTGCCGGCAGATTCGCCAGTGGCAGGACGCCGGCCTCGATGTGCCGCCGGTCGCCGTCAACCTTTCATCGCGCCAGTTCGACCGCCACCTGCCGGACCGCATCCAGGAAGTGCTCGAACGCCATGGCGTCACGCCCGACCGCATCAAGCTAGAAATCACCGAAACCCTGCTCGTGCGCGGCCCGGAAACGGTTATCCCGATCATGAATGAACTGGCGGCGCGCGGTCTGGCGCTTGCGCTCGACGATTTCGGCACCGGCTATTCCAGCCTGGCCTACCTGAAGAAATTCCCGATCAGCACGCTCAAGATCGACCGCGCATTCGTGATCGGCCTGCCGCATGAGGAGAACGACTGCGCGATCGCCCGCGCCATCGTGACCATGGGCCAGCAACTGCGCCAGGAAATCGTCGCCGAGGGCGTCGAAACGCCGGAGCAGATGGCCTTCCTGCGCGACCTTGGCTGCGACCAGCTGCAAGGCTACCTGTTCAGTCCTCCGGTTGCCCCTGGCGATTTCGAACGGATGGTGCTCGACAACAAGCGGCTCAACCTGGCGATCGTTGTCGAACAGCGTACGGCCAACTGATCAACCGGGCAGGAACGCTTCCACCTGCGTAGCGAAAGTCTTGATATCGAACGGCTTGGAAATATAGCCGTTGAACCCCGCAGCAAGCAATTCACTGCGATCGCCGTCGCGGACAAGCCCCGTCACCGCGACCATCGGGATAGCAGCCGTCGCCGCATCGTTCCGGATCTCGCGTGCCACCTCGAAACCGGTCATGTCGGGCATGCGTCCGTCGCAAAGGATCAGGTCCGGCAAGTCCCTGCGGGCGGCTTCCAGCCCATCTCCACCGCACGACACGCCGGTCGCCTGGTATCCGGCCGCTTTCAGCAGCAATACCATCAGCCGCAGGTTGGCGGAATCGTCTTCGATCACCAGCACGCGCTTACCAGCCATATGTCTTGCTCCATTGGGACAATGTTTCCGATGCCGGGTCCAGCACGTTGTACTCTCGGTACGGCGCGACCGTCATGCACGCGTGGTTGGGCAGGATGCGCAGCTGCGCACCGACGGGAAAGCGTTCGAAGGGTGGCGCACCGCCGGCGCTGCGGACAAAACCGTGTTCCTGGTGGACCTCGGCCACATGCAGTCCGTCGATCAGCCGCCCTTCGATGTCGCAGACCAGGCCGTAGCCGATATGCGGGTCGTGCTCATTGGCGCTGACATCCTTCGACAGCGCGAGGGCGCCGGCATCGACCAGCAGGTGGCCGGACTCGCGGTGATGCCCGATGACCGTCGCCAGGACGCTGACGGCGATATCGTCAACGGCGCACACGCCCAGCCTGGCTTGCGAGAGGTCGAAAAAGACATAGACGCCGGGCCGAATCTCGGTCACGCCATCCAGAGGAACATCGGTCAGCGCAGTCGGCGTCGAGCCGATGCTCACCGTTTCGCACGGCAGTCCGGCCGCGCGGATGCGTTCCGCGGCGCGAACCGCCGCATCGCGCTCGGCGGCCGCGATCTGCCTGCGCGCCGCATCATCGGCAGCGTGGTAGGAGTGGCCGGCGTGGGTGAGCACGCCTTGCAGCATCAGCCCCGGCGCGGCGGCGATGCGCTTTGCGATGGCGATCAGCGCGTCGCTTTCCGCTGCGACCCCGGCACGATGGCCGCCGCAGTCGATCTCGATCAGGACAGGCACGGGTGCACCGGCATGACCGGCAATATCTTCAGCCGCCCGGAGCGAATCCAGGACAACGTTCACGCGCGCGCCCTGCGCGATGAAGCGTTCGATGCCCGGCATCTTCGACGGCACGATGCCGACGGCGTAAGTCATGTCGCGAAAACCGGCGTCGAAGAAATAGGCAAGTTCGGCCATCGTCGAGACAGTGATGCCGCCGAACCGCCCCGCCGTCGCGATGCGCGCCACCTCGGCGCTTTTTGCGGTTTTCAGGTGCGGCCTGAGCTGGACGCCGGCCTGTGCGGCACGCTGCGCCATGCGCTCGCAATTCGCCTCGAGGCGCTGCCGGTCGAGGATGACCGCCGGCGTGGTCAATGCGGAAAGAAGATGTGCGGAGGATGTCACGATGGTCGAAAGCGATGCGGGAATTGCTCCGGTGGACCTTTCCGCCGGTATCATGTCGATGTTAACATGAACACCGCCGCCGTTTTTTCGATGATGCCTTCCCGCCCGTTCCGCTCGCCCCATCCGACGATGACATTCCTGCAGCTTTCCGGCTGGAGGATGCGCGCATGCTGAACGGACTGTGGCTGGGTTTCTTCCTCGTCGCGGGGGTGAGCGCATTCAGCCGGTGGCTGGCCGGAGGCGATGCCGGCGTCTTCGCCGCGATGGTAGAGAGCCTGTTCGGGATGGCGAAGCTGTCCGTCGAAGTCATGGTGCTGCTGTTCGGCACGCTGACGCTGTGGCTGGGATTCCTGCGCATTGCGGAGAAGGCCGGCCTGGTCGAACTTCTCGCGCGCTTGCTGACGCCGCTGTTCCGGCGCCTCATGCCGGGCGTCCCCGCCGGCCACCCTGCACTGGGACTCATCACGCTGAATTTCACCGCAAACGGTCTCGGCCTGGACAACGCGGCCACGCCCATCGGCCTGAAGGCCATGCGGGCGCTGCAGGAGCTCAATGACAAGCCGGACACGGCAACCAATGCGCAGATCCTGTTCCTCGTGCTAAACACGTCGTCGCTCACGATGCTCCCTGTCTCCATCTTCATGTACCGGCTTCAGCAGGGCGCGGCCGACCCGACACTGGTTTTCCTGCCCATCCTGATCGCCACGAGCATCGGCACCCTCGTCGGCTTCCTTGCCGTCGCCGCAGTACAACGGCTGCGGATCTGGGATCCGGTCGTCCTGGCCTGGGTGGCCGGCTTTTCGATCCTGCTGAGCGGGTTCATGGCGATCCTGGGCGGCATGTCGGCCACGGCGCTGGCGGCACTCTCCTCCTTGCTTGGGAACCTGGTCCTGTTCGGGTTGATCCTGCTTTTCCTGCTGGCCGGCGCGTTGCGGCGCGTGCCTGTTTACGAAGCTTTTGTCGAAGGTGCAAAGGAAGGCTTCGACGTTGCGAAAAACCTCTTGCCCTACCTGGTGGCGATGCTTTGCGCGGTGGGCGTGCTGCGGGCATCCGGCGCGCTCGATGTGGCGCTGGGCGGCATCCGCTTCCTGGTCGAGACGATCGGCTGGGACACCCGTTTCGTCGATGCCCTGCCGACGGCGCTCGTCAAGCCATTTTCCGGAAGCGCAGCGCGCGCGATGCTGATCGAACTGATGAAGACAGGCGGTGTCGACAGCTTCCCGGCGCTCGTCGCCGCCACCGTGCAAGGGAGCACCGAAACCACCTTCTATGTATTGGCGGTGTATTTCGGCGCCGTCGGCATCCAGCGCGCAAGACATGCCGTCGGCTGCGCATTGCTGGCCGATGCGGCGGGCGTGCTGGCCTCGATCCTGGTCTGCTACTGGTTCTTCGGCTGATCAGCCTGCCAGGCGCGCGGCCACACCGGAGCGCAGCAGGCTTTCGATTTCCTCCGGCGGCAGCGGATCGCTGATGCAGGATCCCTGGATTTCATCGCAGGAAGTCGTGCGCAGGAAGGCAAGATGCTCCTTGCTCTCGACGCCTTCGGCCACGACGGACAGGTCCAGCGTGTGCGCGAGGTTGATGACGGCCTCGGCCAGTTTCCAGGGACTCACCTCGTCGGTATCGTTCTGCCGCAGGAAGGAACGGTCCAGCTTGAGGCAGTCCAGCGGAAAGCGGCGCAGGTAGGCCAGCGACGAGTAGCCGGTACCGAAATCGTCGACCGACAGCCGCAGGCCGAGCGCTTTCAGTTCCTTCAGCAGGTCGGCGCCGGCATCGGCATCCTCCATCAGCGCCGATTCCGTCAGTTCCAGCTCGAGCTGCTCCGGCCGCATGCCGCTCTGGCGCAAGGCATGCGCCACAGACGCCAGGATTTTCTTGTTGCGCAACTGGCGTGCCGAGAGGTTGACCGAGATCGTGAACGGCCGCCCGTAGCGCACCGTCCACTCCTGTACCTGCTCCGTCGCACGCCGCAGCACCCAATCGGTAATGTCATCGATCAGGCCGCTTTCCTCGGCAAGCGGGATGAAGTCCGAGGGCGATACGGCGCCGAGTTGCGGCTGTGTCCAGCGTAGCAAGGCTTCCACGCCGGTCACGCGCAAGGTCTTCAGGTCGACGCGCGGCTGGTAGTAAATGACGAACTCGTTCCTGTCCAGCGCATGGCGCAGCGCGGCGTGCCGCATCATGCGCGTGCGCGACTCGGCGCTCATGTCCGGCGTATAAAAGCGGAAACAGTTGCCGCCGGTTGCCTTGGCGCGATACAGGGCGGTATCCGCGTTCTGCAGCAGCACAGCGCTGGTCGTACCGTCATGCGGAAACTTGCTGATGCCGATCGATGCCCCTGCCCTGACTTCGTGCCCCTCGATCATGACCGGCCGGTCGAGCGCCTTGCACAGCTTGCCGGCGAGACGGACGGCCGATGCCTCCCCGTGCTTGCATTCGGCAAGGACGACAAACTCGTCGCCCCCCAGGCGGCCGATCGTATCGTCGGGCCGGATGCAGCGCCGCAAGCGCAGCGCAATTGCCTTGAGCAATGCATCGCCCGCGGCGTGGCCCAGCGAGTCGTTGACCTCCTTGAAGTTATCGAGGTCGATGAAGAACACCGCAAGCATCGCGTCATCCCGGCGGTCTTCCAGGCATTCGCGAAGGCGCCGCTGCAGCAGTGCACGGTTGGGCAATTCGGTCAGCGTGTCGCGCGTGGCAAGATGTTCGAGCGCATTGGCGGTACGGACCTCATGCGTGACATCGCGGCTCACGCCGCGATAGCCGCCGAACACGCCGTCCTCGGTGAACGGCTCTCCCGAAATCCTCAGGAAACGGACCTCGCCGGGCTTGGCCAGCGACCAGACCGGGTAGATCAGGTCGTGGAACGGCCTGCGGGCCGCAATGCTTTCCGCGCAGGCAATGAATCCGGATGCCTTCGGGTCGGCGATATGCTCCTCGAAACTGGTACCAAGCAATTCGGACGCGCGCAGCCCCAGCCGCTGGTAAATCCCTTCGGAAAAGAAACTGAAACGGACGTGGGCATCGGTCTCCCAGTACCAGTCGGACGACAGGGTCGTGAGGCTGCGGAATCGCTCTTCGCGCCGCGCCAGTTCCCGCCCGGCCTGCAGCTGCGCGGTGATATCGCGCGCGATGGCGACGATCCCCATCTTTGCGCCCGTCTTCGGGTCGCGCACCGTGCGCGTGCTCGCCCCCAGCCACACCCAATGGCCTTTCTTGTGGCGGAAACGGATATTGACCAGCCCTCGCTGGTGCCGCGGCCCCTTCGGAACGTCCCGCCTGGCATCGTCCGGATGGACGTAATCGTACAAATGGGTGCCGACCAGTTCGTGCTGCTCGTAACCGAGCGTGTCCTTGTGCGAGGGCGACACGTACTGATAGATGTTGTTGGCATCGCTATAGGAAATGAGGTCGCGCGCGTTCTCCGTCAGCAGGCGGTGCTCGATTTCGCTTCGCATCAGCTTCGTGCGCACATCGTAGCTTGCCGTCACATCGACAAGCGTACCGAGGTAACCAAGCAGGCTGCCATCCCCCGCGAGCCGTGGCGCACCGGTTTCGGCCACCCAGCGGGTGCGGCTGTCGGCGCGAGTGATGCGGTATTCGAACTGGTACTGGAGGCCCTTCCGTCTAGCGTCCAGGATCTTCTGGATGGCGGCCGGTGCGTCCTCCGGATGGATATGCGCAAACCAGTCGTTGATGTGAACGTCCCCGGGCGACGAAAAGGCCTGCATCGCTTCCGGGTTGAGGTAAGTGCAACGCCCGTCCGCGTCCGCCTCCCACACGATCATCGATGCATCCCCGACGAGACGGTGAACGGCATCCCGTATAGCGGCCCCATCGGCTGCTGTACGGCGAAATGACAATGAAAGGGAACTGGAGGCCATGTGGCCAATATGTTACCACTTTGATACGTTCCAAAAATGGTGCACTGCAGCGGAACTAAGGAAGTCTCGCCGCGTCACAGAAGGGATTGCCTGAAAGAATTTCTTCTCCAACCAAGGCGGTAAACATGAAAAACCATCACAACGAACTGAGACGCGAAGAGATACTGGAGCTTGCCCATCAGGCCAAGCTGATGATTCTCGACGGGGATGTCTGCTACCTGAACGACATGGCGACGGACAAGGAGCTGATGAACTTTGCACGGATGATCGAAGCACGCTTCGCCGAGCACAAGCAAACCTAGAAGCCGGAGTCGCCTCCGGGAACCGGCACAAGGAGCGTCGTTCCCTGTCCGCTTCGCGTGCCGTCTGTAATCTCGTCGATTTCATTGAGCTCGATGAGCGCAACGATGAACACGCCGACGACAAGCGCCACCGTAAGGATCGCCAATGCCAATATTATTGTTGTCACCATCGCCCCTGTCTCCTGAGACGCGCTGTCCGATTAGATTCATTTAAGCACCTCATCCGCCGCCGGGCTTGCGCATGATCAATATCCGGTTGCGCATCGACATTGTTTCCTTCGGGGACCGTCCCGGATAGTGCGCTGCGGCACTATCCTCTCCATAGAAAAAATCTCTGGCTTTTTCTTTTGTGCGCGGCAACCAAAACCCGCGTGCCCTGTCCTATTGGCTTCTGACCAGAAACGTTGCGCGACACTGGACGATGCATCCGGGACACGCGCTCTCAGTGACCCTTCAAGAGGACGAACGAATGTCAAGATGTTCCAAGGTGTATCAAGCCTTCAACCATGCCTACGTCGGTGCGGTACTGATGGTGCTGCTGGCTTTTGCCAGCGTGGCCGCCGTCGTATTCAAGCCGCTGGCGCTGCGCGACGCCAACCCGATCGTGCATTCCCAGGATATTTCAGAAATCACCCGGCTGGCCACGAACCCGGCTCGCCTCGAATACCTGCTGGTGGCACAGCCGCTGTCGGACTTTCCCCGCTATGTTTTCAAGTACAAGGACGCTGCGCAGATCAACGTCGTCAAGGTGCCGAGCACGTCGCACAGCAACCTCGAACGCGAGGTGCTGCTGAAGAACGGCATTCCATACGCGATCGCCAACACCGAGTACCTGCAAGCAAACAAGGAAATTCTCGAAGACAAGGAAGCCAAGGCCAGCGCCGCGAGCGAAATCGGCGGCTTTCTTGCGCGCAACGCCATTGGCATCGCGTTGCTGGCCTTCCTGTTCTTCAGCCTGCGCAAGGGCTTGCCTGGGATGGGCCTGGGCGGCGGTGCATCCGTCGTCAAGCCGGAAAACCTCAAGGGCAGCATGGACGACCTGATCGGGATGGAAGACATCAAGCAGGAAGTCGCGCATCTGGAGGAAATGATTCGCAACCGCGACCTGTACCGTTCGCACAACATCGACAAGCCGTTCAACGTCATGCTGACCGGCCCGGCCGGCACCGGCAAGACCAAGCTCGCCGGCTACCTGGCCAAGAAGCTGGATATTCCGCTCATCCAGGCATCCGGCTCCGGCCTGGAATCCGGCCTCGTCGGCGGCGGTTCGAAGGCGCTCAACGCCATCTACAAGAAAGCTTGCTCGATGGAACGCTGCATCATCTTCCTGGATGAAGCACAGAGCCTCTTCATGCCGCGCGGCCGCGGCGACAAGAAGTGGGACGACGACACCGCGAACACCCTGCTCTCCCTGCTCGACGGTATCAAGAGCGACAAAGGCTCCGGCGTGATCTGGGTCGTGGCCTCCAACTTCAACGACGCCACCACCCAGATGGACGAAGCGATGCTGCGCCGTTTTGCGGTGAAGATCAATTTCCGCCTGCCGAACAAGGCGGAACGCCGCGAACTGCTGAACGTCTTCCTGGCGAAGAAAGATCCGGAATGTGTCGACTGGGCGAACCTGAACCTCGACTATGCCGCCGAGATCACCGCCAACCTCAGCCCCGCGCTGCTGGAAACCGTGGTCGACCGCGCCAGCATGATCGCGATCCAGGAAAAAATCCTGATCACGACCGATGTCATGTTCCGCGCCTTCGAACGCTCGATGATCGGCCTGACCGACCGTGCCACGACTGCCGACCTGGACAAGAAGCGAGAGCGCGTCGCCCTGCACGAACTCGGCCACTTCTTCATGCAGATCGATCCGTACCTGCGCGAAGGCCTGAGCTGGGATGAGGTGAAAGCCAAGTCGCCGCTGCTCAAGATCAGCACCGAGTCGGTGTCCAAGGTCGGCGCGCTGGGCTATGTGCTGTCGTCCTCGGAGGATGTCTCCCTGCAAACGCTGGAGGAAATGGAACAGGACGTGATCCAGCTCTACGGCGGCGTCGCGGCGGAGGAGTTGTTTTACGGCGCGCGCGGCATCTCGACCGGCAGCCAGAACGACATCCAGAAGATCACCGTCAAGCTGGACCTGATGGTGAACCAGTTGTCGATGTACTCCCGTTCCAAGGTGGACTACACCCAGTTCAAGCGCGAAGGCGCGAGCGAAGATGCCATGCGCCAGGTCGAATCCAAGGCGGACGAGCTGTACACCCGCACCCTGGAATCGATGAAAGCCTACAAGGATGTCATGTGGTCGCTGAAGGACACGCTGCTCGAGCGCTATGTACTGTCCAAGGATGAAGTCTTCGAACTGCTGTCCGAGATGACGATCCCGCAGCAATCCAAGGCTGCCTGACCTTTCCCGCTTACCCGCATCTGGCCCCGGTGATCCGGGGTCTTTTTTTTGTCCATTCCCGAATCCGGGAAACAACCTGTCCCGCAATCGGGACTTTTGGGCCGAAAAATGCGGGAAAACCGTCTGTTTGCCCCGCCATCCCGTCAGACAGTTGCTGCTGGCGCGAAAGATGCTTCATCAAAAAACATTTCCGACAGCGACACGCATCCTGTCGCTTCTTCACCTACAAAAGGACAACATCGATGAAAGCCATCTCCGCCCTGTTTGCACTGGCCGCACTGGCCGCCGCAGTTTCCGTAGAGGCTGCGCCTGCCGGGCATCCCTCCCCGTCCATGTCCGCCGACATGCTGAAGGCGCCCAAGAACACGCCGGATGCAGACCTGCCGCTCAAGGGCAAGGTACTGAGCACGCTGGAAGCAAGCGAATACACCTATATCGAAGTCGCGCAGGGCAAGGAAAAACTGTGGCTGGCCGCGCCGAAGGTGGCGGTGAAGAAGGATGCCGTGGTGCGTTTCGAGGATGGCGCCGTGATGACCAACTTCCGCAGCAAGCTGCTCGACCGCACCTTCCCGAGCGTGATGTTCGTGAATCGCGTGGTGGTCACCAACGAAAAGCCCTGATCGTCGTTTCCTCCCCTTCCGGGCGGCATTGCGCCGCCCTTTTTTTTACGCCGCCTGCACGTCCACTGCGACGTCGAAGCGGGCGCGCAACTCCTGCGCCACCGGAATCAATCCCTCCAGCGAGAGGTCATCGAGCTGGATCTTGGGCGACTTGTCGATTTCCGGATAATTTCGCAGGATAGACCGGCGATAGGTCGGGTCATAGTGGTTGCGCATCAGGCGTTCGAACAGCGCCGGCACTTCCCGACGCTCAGCCAGGTCCTCCCAGGCGGAAAATTCTTCGCCGCCGATCAGCGGGCGCAGAAAAGCCAGGCGATCGATGAGCGATTTGGGATCCAGCTCGAAGTGCGCGTAATCCTCCCGCAATAGCTGCACACGCTGCGGCATGGTGGCGTCGACGGCGATCGTCTGGCCGCTGCGCATGGCGCCCAGGAGAGCGTCCGGCAACTGCACCTGCCCGATCTTCTTGCTTTCGGACTCCACCCATACCGGCCTGGCCGGGTCGAATTGCTTGAGCTGCCTCAGCAGCATGCTGTCGAACATCTTCTGCGTCGGCTGCTTCTTTCCCGGAACGGCGCCGATGATAGAACCGCGGTGCGTCGCGATTCCTTCAAGGTCCAGCACCTGCGCGCCCGCCTTGTGCAACGCGCCGAGCAGGCGCGTCTTGCCGCAGCCGGTCGGGCCGGACACGACGATGCACCGGAATCCGGACGGGAAGACGGCCATCTCTTCATTCACCCAGCGCCGGTAGGCTTTCCAGCCGCCCTTGAGCTTTTCGACGCGATACCCGATGGTGTCGAGCACGTCGAACCAGACCTTGCTGCGCTTGCCGCCCCGGAAGCAATACACCAGGATGCGGCTTTTGCCCGGATATTTCGAAATGCACTGCTCGATGTGGCGGGCAATGTTCATCAGGGAATAGCGCGCACCCAGCTGGTAAGCGGCCAGGGGATCGGTCCGGTGCAGGATGCCGACCTCGGCGAATTCCGCATTGTCGACGACAGGCAGGTTGATGGCGCCGGGAATATGGTCTTCGTCATATTCGCGCGGGCTGCGGGCGTCGATGATCAGGTCGTAGGAATCGAAATTTTGCATCCCGCCATTGTACCTGCAGGGGCGCCCGCTACAGCGTGCCGGAGTCGGAAACGGAGGGCGGAACAAAGGCTTCCCGGAGTGCGGTGTACAAACCGAATGCTTCGCGGACATTCTCGATGAGCAACTGGTCGACCCATGGCTTGACGAGAATCTTGTAGATCGCGCCCTTGTTGATCGCATTGACGACCGTGGCGATTTCCGCTTCGCCGGTGAGCAGGATGCGGATGGGATCGGGATGCAGGCTCTTGGCCCGGGCGAGAAACTCGATCCCGCTGTCGCCGGAGATATCCAGGTCCGCGAGGATGACGCCGACGCTGTTCCTCGCCAGCAGCTCGAATGCCTCGTCCACGCGCGTTGCGCACAGCACATGGAGCCCCTCCTTGTGCAGCAGGCGCTTGAGTGCTGCGCCGACACGGGCGTCATCGTCCACCACCAGCAGGGTATGGTCGCCAAGCGGCAAGTGCGAATACAGCGGTATCCGCCTGTCCGACTTCAGCAGCGCGGTCATCTCCTCCGCAGGGAAAGGAGGGCTGAACAGGAAACCCTGAATCTCGCCGCATCCCTGCTGCCGCAGGTATCCAAGCTGCGCTTCCGTCTCGACCCCTTCCGCAATCGCGCCCAGGCCCAGCTTTTGCGACAGCGCAAGGATACTGCGCACGATGTCGGAGCCTCCGCTGTCGGATGTCATGTCGTGGACGAACGAGCGATCGATCTTCACGCGGTCCACCGGGAAGCGGCGCAAGTAGGACAAGGATGAATAGCCGGTGCCGAAGTCGTCCAGCGAGAGGCTCACCCCCATGCGCTTGAGTTCATTCATCGCATGGATGACCCGCTCCGAACCTTCAAGGATAAGGCTCTCGGTGATCTCCAGCTCCAGCCACTCCGCTCCCAGGCCCGACTCTTCCAGTGCTTCGGCCACTGTCCGCACGATATCGTCGCCGGCGAACTGCCGCGCCGACAGGTTGACCGCCAGCCTGATCGGCGGCAGTCCCATCTTCTGCCACTCCGCAGCCTGCGTGCAAGAAGCGCGCAAGACCCATTTCCCGGCTTCGGCCATCAGGCCGATTTCCTCGAGGATCGGGATGAACTGGGCGGGCGGAATCAACTCTCCCGAGCCACGCTTCCAGCGAACCAGCGCTTCGACGCCCACGATGGCGCCGGAACGCAGGCTGACCTGCGGCTGGTAGTGCAGTACGAATTCTTCGCGCGAAACCGCCTGGCGCAACTGGTTGGAAGCGATCAGCCGCTGCTGGGCGGCGATATTGAGCGCGGGCGTAAAGAACTGGTAATTGGCGCGTCCCTTTGACTTGGCATCGTACATCGCCGCATCGGCTGCGCGCATCAAGGCTTCGACATCGTGGCCGTCGAGGGGATACAGGCTGATGCCGATGCTGCTGCCGATCTGTAGCGCGTGGCCATCGACCGTGAAATCTTCCGCCAGCGCGGCCTGGATCTTTTGCGCCACTGCGGCTGCGTCGCGGTTGCGGCTGACCTCGGCCAGGCAAATGACGAACTCATCCCCGCCGAGACGGGCGATGCTGTCGCCGTCGCGCAGGCAAGTCTGCATGCGCGTGCCGATCGCCTGCAGCAACCGGTCGCCGATATGATGCCCCAGCGAATCGTTGATATGCTTGAAGTGATCGAGGTCGATGAAGAGGACGGCAACCAGCGTGTGGTAACGCGCGGCGCGCGCGATAGCCTGCTTCAACCTGTCTTCAAGCAATAGCCGGTTCGGCAGGCCGGTCAGCACATCATGGTGGGCCAGGTGCCGGATGTACGCTTCATCCTGCTTGCGCTCGATCGCGATGCCGGCAATGCGCACGGCCAGTTCGATGAGATTGAGTTCCGGCGTCTCCGGTATCCGCGCCTGGCGGTAATACACGGTAAACGCGCCGATCACCTTCCCCGAACCAGATACGATCGGGTGCGACCAGCACGCCCGCAAGCCGTTGGCGACAGCCAGTTCGCGCATGCCCGCGCAGAGCGGATTGGACAGGATATCCGTCACGATCACCGGTTCGCGCCGGAACATGGCAGCGCCGCTGCAGCCGGAGTCGGGCCCCATGTGACTGCCAGCAATGGCCTGGGCGTACGACGGCGGCAAGCTCGGCGCGATGCAGGCGCGCGCGCTGCTCCCCTCTTCATCGAGCAGCACAATGGCTGTCAGCATGCCCTCGTGCTGCGCCTCGACGCATCGCTGCAATGCACCCAGCGAGTCCTCCAGCGGAGTGTCGACGGCGATCATTTCAAGTACCCGGTTCTGTCCTTCCCGCAATGCATCTGCGCGCTGGCGCTCCGTGATATCGCGTGCAATGCCGGTAAAGTAGCGCCGGCCGTTCTGCACGAACTCGCCGAACGAGAACTCCAGCGGTACGATCCGGCCATCCTTGTGCACGCCGGGAATCTGCACCCCCAGCCATGTCAGTTTGCGCACGCCGGTAGTCAGGTAGCGATGCACCCCTTGACGGTGGGCCTCCCGCCGGTCCTCCGGCATCAGCATGCCGACATCCTGCCCGATCACCTCGGACGGCGCGTAACCGAGGATCGTCTCGATGGATGAATTGACGAAGACGACCGTATTCCCTTCATCCACCGTGATGAAGATATCCCGTGCCGCTTCGGTCGCCGTCCGGTAGCGTTGCTCGCTCTGGTACAGCGCATCCTGCGCCTGCTGCCGCTGGCGAAATTCCTTCTCCATCTGCGCGGTCGCATTCTGCAGCGCGCGGTTGATCTTTTCATTCTCGCGCAATGCCGCCTCGAGGTCCTCGGTGCGCCGGCGGACCTGGTCTTCGAGCATGATCGCGGTCTGGAACAGGCTGAAGTCGGATCCGCGCGCACTGGTGCTGCGCTCTGCCCTGTTCATCAGCGCCTCCACCATTTTCCTGAGCCGCACGATTTCGTCGCGCAGGGCCTGCACTTCGCCGGAACCCGGGACAGGCACAGAATCAGTCATCGCCGGTCTTTCGCTGATTGCCGATGGCGATGCCGGTAAAGGTCTGGTTCACATGCACGCCGGCATACTGCTCGCCGTATGTATTGAAACCGACGGTGTTGTACTCGCGCAGCACCTCGGCGACACGGTCTTTCAGTCCGTACTGCACGATCTCGAGCTGGCGGAGGATGCAGTCGCAGCCGAATACGACCTGCGGTCGCCCGATCTCGGCCTCGATCCGCTGGAATGTATGCACCAGGTTGTCGACCAGGTCCACGCCACGCGCCACACGCAGCACCAGCCCTTCCTCGATGGCGCAATAAAAGGTCAGGCTGCCGTCCGGATTGGCTTTCTGGATCGACCGGACATAATCCATGCCGTCGATCAGCACCACCACCGGCGATGCCGCAAAGCGCATCGGGTCGAGGTCGTTGACGTCCACACCCACCAGGCGCGCGTACTCCTGCGCAGCGGGCAAGCCATTGATTTCACGCACGATCCTGTTTTCCGCATCGGCCTCGGTCACCACCATTCTTTCGTCGGTGGAAACGAAATGCTGCGTCTTGAAGATCCTGAAAGGCAGCGTGGTCGTGACCAGGATCAGCACGGCGCTGTCGTCATGGAAGCGTCCGTCGTGGAAAACCCGTGTCGAGGAAAACTTCAAGTCATCGCCTGCCGAACCGCCGAACATCGGGATGCGCCCGAGGGCATTCTGCAGGGAGCGCGTGACAGGTTCTTCGCGCACGGACATGCCGTCGATCAGGAGGAAGGCAAAGCTGTTATGCGGGTCGGCGCCGGGAGCCATGGTTTCGAGGCGCTGCAGCAGGGATTGCGCGAAGACCTGCCCGCGCGCCATCTCGAATTGCCGCAGGCCGTCGAGGTGGCCGGTCACGGCGGTGCAGGTTCCCGCCGTGAAGCTGGCGCCGGCAAGGCTTTGTCCGCGATAGCCGGCGGGACCGATCTCGCCCGCGGTCGTGCAGCCGACCACCGGTATGCCGGCAAACAGCTGCCGCATCTCGTCCGCAACGACATCGAGGTCGTATTCGATCGAACAAAAGAACACCGCCAGCACCATGTCAGCCTGCGCGACTCCCGCATGGAACTCGCGAACGGCTTCACGGGAATCCGATGCACAGGAATGCGACGTGCGTATCTCTTGCGCCATGCTCATGGTGGCCTCCGTCCGCCCGGCCTGCTGCATTTGTAACCGGGGGTCTCTTGACTATAGTCAATAAAATTACGGAACGTCAATATGACGGCAAACGCTTTCCGGAGTATTCTTGGCGCCTTCCCGGCCCTCGTCCTGCCACAGCCTTTTATCCAGAAAACAATGAACAATCCTGTCGACAACAGCATCCGTCTGACTTCCTTTTCCCATGGCGGCGGCTGCGGCTGCAAGATCGCACCCGGCGTCCTGGCGGATATCCTGAAGCGCTCCAGCGGCTTCCCCGTTCCCAAGGAATTACTTGTCGGCATTGAAACTTCGGACGACGCCGCCGTGTACAAGCTTAACGACGAGCAGGCGCTGATTGCCACGACCGATTTTTTCATGCCGATCGTGGATGATCCGTACGACTTCGGGCGGATTGCGGCGACGAACGCGATTTCGGATGTTTATGCCATGGGTGGCACGCCCATCATGGCCCTGGCCCTGGTCGCCATGCCGATCAACCAGCTCCCGGTCGACGTGATCGGGAAAATCATCCAGGGTGGCGAGGCGGTATGCGCGGATGCCGGCATCCCGATCGCGGGCGGCCATACCATCGACTCGGTCGAGCCGATCTACGGCCTGGTGGTGATGGGGCTGGTGCATCCGGACAAGGTCAAGCGCAATGCGGACGCGCGGCCCGGCGACAAGCTGGTGCTCGGCAAGCCGCTCGGGGTCGGCGTGCTGTCGGCCGCGCTCAAGAAGAACGCGCTCGACGCCGGCGGTTACACGGCGATGATCGAAAACACGACGAAACTCAACAAGCCGGGCAAGGCGCTCTCGGCGATGCCGGGTGTCCATGCATTGACCGACGTGACGGGCTTTGGCTTGCTTGGACATTCCCTGGAGCTGGCGCGTGGCGCCGGCGTCACGGTAGCGCTGGAAATGAAGAAGGTGCCGATCCTGCCGCAAGTCCTGGAGCTTGCCGAACGCGGTTTCGTCACCGGCGCCTCCGCGCGCAACTGGGCCGGATACGGGCAGGACGTTGTTCTTTCCGAAGGAGTCAGCCCCGTCCAGCAAGCACTCCTCACCGATCCGCAGACTTCCGGCGGTTTGCTCGTGTCCTGCGATGAAGCGTCCGTGGACAAAGTGCTGGCGCTGTTCCGCAATGAAGGCTTTGCCCATGCCGCCGTAATCGGCCAAGTTATCGAAGGGCCGGCGCGCGTCAGCGTCAGTGCCTGATCCCCTCCATTGATCACTTTGGGGAATTGCGCTTCCAGCAATTCCTCTTCTCTCCTCTTTTCCTCCTCCCTCCCCCTCGCCTCGCCGGACCAAGGTCCGACTACAGCGTTTGTCCTACGCGCCATTACCTCTTCCATAACAAGTTTTTCCACACAGAAATTTATTGTTGCAGGGATGCTGTTTTTGCCGTGATTTCTTTCATGAATTCATCATTCTGCAAATCAATATTTCCTGCAGGACAGTACAATTGATATAAATCAACTGTTTGAAATTTTTGTGTTTACAGAAAGCAACAAACCTACAGTTTTGCCGCCGTCTGCTGGCATCGCCCAAACACAACGCCTTCCCCTGGATCCTTATTCACTTCCATCATGACCGTTTCGTCCTGCGCCGCCCCCCGAGCTGACTCCAGACCGTTTCCCCGCCTGCGTACCTGCAGTGCCGCAGTGGCCGCCGCCCTTGTGCTGGGTGCCTGCGGCACCGTCCAGGTCCAGCCGCTCGGCAAGCCCGAAATTGCGGAACAGGCCGCCCTCGACCGCGAAACCGCCCGCGCCGGCGTGCAGCCGATCACGGGCGAGCTTTCCATGGACGAGGCGATTGCACGCGCGCTGAAGTACAACCTCGACCGCCGTACCAAAATGATGGAAGAGGCGCTGGCGTTCAACCAACTCGACAGCACCAATTGGGACATGTTGCCCAAACTGACGGCCAACGCCGGCTACTCCACCCGCGACAAGGATCTCATCACGCGCAGCATCGATTCGGTGACGGGCCTGCCCTCGCTTGCCAATCCCTACATTTCGTCCGAACGTTCGCACGTTTCCTACGACCTCGGACTGACCTGGAACATCCTCGACTTCGGACTGAGCTATATCTCGGCGAAACAGCAGGCCGACCGCGTGCTGATCGCCTCCGAACGCCGCCGCAAGGCCATGCATGCGCTGATCCAGGATGTGCGCTTCGCTTTCTGGCGCACGGCGAGCGCGCAGCGCCTGAAGGAAGACGTGCGCAGCGCCATCGCGCTGGCCGAGGATGCCTTGAACGATGCGCGCAAGGCAGAGCATGAACGCCTGCGCAATCCCGTGGATGCGCTGCGCTACCAGCGCCAGCTGCTCGAAAACCTGCGCCTGCTTGAAAGCATCGAGCAGGAACTGTCCACCGGCCGCATCGAACTCGCCAACCTGATCAATGCGCCGCTCGGCCAGGACATCAAGGTGCAGGAACCGAGCGACAATATCGACGCTTCCCTGCTCGACGTTCCCGTCGAGCGCATGGAACAGCTCGCCGTGGAACAGAACGCCGAGCTGCGCGAACATTTCTACAGCGCGCGCATCGCCGTCGAGGAAACCCGGCGCACGATGCTGCGCCTGTTCCCCAACCTGTCGTTCCGCTACACCGCGCACTACGACACGGACCGCTTCATGATCAACAACAGCTGGAATGATGCAGGCCTCCAGCTCTCCTACAACCTGCTCAACCTGCTCAGCGCGCCGTCGCAGAAAGCGCTGGCCGACGCCGGCGTGCAGCTCGCCGACCAGCGCCGCGTCGCCGCACAGATGGCCGTGCTGACGCAGGTGCACCTGTCGCGCCTCGCCTATACGATCGCCTACCGCCAGTTCCTCCGCGCGGACGCGATCTGGCAGGCGGACGCAAAGATCTCCGCCCATATCCGCAACCGGGAATCGGCGGAAACGCAAAGCAAGCTGGAACAGGTCGCCAACGGCACCACGGCCATCCTGAGCCTGCTGCGCCGCTACCAGTCGCTGTCCCAGCTGCAAGGCGCGGGAAGCAAGCTGCAGGCGACGATCGGCCTGGAACCCGCCATCGGCAGCACGACCGACATGCCGCTCGACGAGCTGACGAAGAAGGTTTCCGAGGCGCTGCGCGACTGGAACAAGGAAGCGTTGAAGCCCGCCGCAAGCGCGCCTGCTCCGGTGGATACGCCTGCCCCTGCAAAGAAGCGTGCCGTGGCGGCTGCCCCTATCAAGCTCAAGCTCACACGCGCTCCGGCTGGCTGGCAACGCCATGCCGAACCAATCCTCGCTTTCACTCGTACAGAGGAGAATTAAGCGATGCAATACCGACGTTCGTTCTCCCGGATTGCGCTGGCACTGGCCCTTCATGGCGCGGCGTTTGCCGCCTGCGCGCAAGCCGTTCAGTCGGCAGCCCCTGCCCCGGTGAAGACGACAGCGCCCGCCCCCCGGCCTGCGCTGGAGAAGCAAGACATCCGCGCACAACTGTCCCCGCGGCGCTTCACCACCATCGCCGCCGAGATCGGCGCGAAGATCAGCCGCCTTCCTGTCATGGAAGGCGGCAGCTTCCGCGCCGGGCAGGTACTGGTATCGCTCGACTGCTCCCTGCAGCAGGCACAACACCAGAAGGCGCGGGCCGCGCTTTCCGCGGCAGAGCGCACCTTCGCGGCGAACAAGCGGCTCAACGAACTCAACTCCGTCGGCAAGGTGGAGCTGGACGTCTCCGAATCCGAAGTCGCCAAAGCGCGTGCCGAAGTGTCCCTGATGAACGTCTCCCTCGAGAAATGCCAGATCGCCGCGCCCTTCACCGGCCGCGTCGCCGAGCAGCGCGTGCGGGAGCAGCAGTACGTGCAGCCCGGGCAGGCGATGCTCGACATCCTCGACGACAGCGTGCTCGAACTGGAATTCATCGTGCCGTCGCACTGGCTCGCCTGGCTCAAGCCGGGGTACGGTTTCCAGGTGAGGATCGATGAAACCGGCAAGTCCTACCCCGCCAAGATCCTTCGCATCGGCGCGCGCGTGGACCCGGTCAGCCAGTCGGTGAAAACCGTGGCTGCGATCGACGGCAGCTACAAGGAACTGATGGCCGGCATGAGCGGCAAGGTGTCGATCGCACCGCCGTCGGTACAAAACTAGAGCGCAGCGCCCTTCCGCCAAGGAACCAGAACATGAAGACAACGAACAGGAATCGCAACCGGCTTGTCACGGCAAAGCCCCGCCCCCTTGCCCTGGAAGCGCGCATCATGTTTGACGGCGCCGGCGTTGATGCGGCGCTCGCGGCCCGGCAGGCCGCCGATGCCGTCGTGCGCGAAGCGCAACGCGCCGAACAGCCGTCCATCAAGCCAGCCGCGGAAACCCGTTCCCCCGCCGAACCTGCGGCCGCTCCGCGCGACATGCAGGCCGAAAAGGCACTATTCAACCTCCAGGCCCAGGAAGGCGCCGTCAAGGATGCGGCTGCAGACGCGGCGGAAGCCATCCGCAGCTACCTCGCCGACCATCCCGACGATGCCACGCTCTTCCAGCTCTTCAACGGCGGCCGGCAGGAAGCTTCCGGGGAATGGCTGGATGCGGCACGCGCCCTGCGCCTAGACATCCTCGATGGACACCATACCGTACAAGTGATCGAGATCAGCGGAAGCGAGATCGGTGGCGGTTTCGCGGCATTCGCAGCCAACGGCCCTGGCGACAAACCCGCCATCTTCATCAACCGTGACTGGCTTGCCACGCATCCCGCATCGGCCGCGATTACCCGTGTGTTCGTCGAAGAATTCGGCCATAGCATCGACGCCGCCCTGAACCGCGGCGCCGATACCCGCGGCGATGAAGGCGAAGCATTCGCCGCTGCCGTCCTGCACTTCGACCTGGGCGAAGGCGACCGCCTGCGCATCGCCGGCGAAGACGACCGCTCCACCATTTTTGTCGACGGCACAGCCTACGAGGTGGAGGAAGCCTCCTTCACCTTCGCCGGTGCGTACAAGGGCACGCCAAGTTCCTGGAGCCAGGAAGCCAACCAGATTGCGAACGTGACGACGGTCGCCGGTACCCGGTTCAAGTTCACTTCCGCCGATCCTTCCGCGCCCTATTTTTCCGGGAACAATGTCGCCGGCACGCTTTCGTATATGGACAACGCCGGCCAGGTCAAGACTGTCGACGGTGTCATCAGCCGGCTGTTCAAGACTAACGGCGTGGTGCAAGGCCTGTTCTTCTACGCCTGGGGCACCACGACCACGATCGGCGACGGCGGCGCAGGCGGCGACGCTACCGAGACAAGCTACCTGCTCGTCCTCGATGCGAGCAAGTTCAGCGCCGGCGGCACCTACCGCACCAGCTCCGACCCGGTGGACACCGCGCTCAACAAGCTGATCGTGCCGAACAGCGCGCCGGTGGCAACCAACGATACGGTATCCGTTGTCGAAGACGGATCGCTCAGCGGCAATGTCCTGAGCAACGACACGGACGTCAACTACGACACGCTCTCCGTCACCGGATTCAAGATCGGCGCGGCGACCGGGACGCTGGGGCAGGACCAGGCGATTTCCGGCGTCGGCACGATCCGCGTCAACAGCGACGGCAGCTACACCTTTACGCCGGCGGCGAACTACACCGGTCCTGTTCCGGTGATCACTTACACGGTGTCCGACGGCCAGGCGACGGCTTCGGGAAGGCTGACGATTTCGATCACGCCCGTCAATGACGCACCGTCCGGCGCGAACAAGACCGTCACCATCCTCGAAGACAATTCCTACACGTTTGCAGCGTCTGATTTCGGCTTTGCGGACACCACCGACAATCCCGCCAATTCCCTGCTGGCGGTCCGGATCGCCACCCTGCCCTCCGCAGGTACGCTGAAGCTGAACGGCGTCGCCGTCACCGCCGGCCAGGAGATTGCGGCGGCAGACATCACGAAGCTGGTCTACGCGCCGGCGGCAAACGCCAACGGGACGACATATGCCTCGTTCACCTTCCAGGTGCGCGACAACGGCGGCACCGCAAACAGCGGCGTCGATACCGACCCGTCGCCGAATACCATCACGTTCAACGTCTCCGCGCAGAACGATGCGCCGGCCGGTGTGGCCGACACGGCGACTGCAGTCGAAGCAGGCGGCACCAGCAACGGAACGGCGGGCACCAGTCCGGCGGGAAACGTGCTGTCCAATGACACCGACATTGACAGTGGCGACAGCAAGACTGTAGCGTCGGCATCGAGCGCATCCCAGGCCAGCACGCTTGTCGCGACAAACACGGTCATCAACGGCCTCTACGGCACATTGACCATCAGCTCCACCGGCGCGTACACCTATGCGGTGGACAACAGCAATGCGACGGTGCAGGCGCTCCGCCTCACGTCCAACACCCTCACCGAGACGTTCAACTACCAGGTAAAGGATGCCGCCGGTCTCCTGTCCTCGGCCGCGCTGACCGTGACTATCCAGGGGGCGAACGATGCGCCGGTTGCAAGCGGCGACTTCAATCTTGCCGTGCATTCCGCGTCCACGCCGTCCGCCCGCATCAACCCGAGCGGAAACGTATTGACCAACGATACGGACGTGGATGGCAGCGACAGCAAATCGGTCGTCCAGGCGAGCAAGGGACAGACGCTGTCGGCAACGCCGACGTCGGTTGGATCGGGCAGCGCCGTCGAAGGCGTAGAAGGCAGGACCTACCTGTCGTTCCAGACCCAGGGGGCGGGTAACCTGAAAGTGGGCGATTCGGTGAGCGGAACCGGCATCCCGGCCGGCACGACCGTTACCGGCATTGCGACGAATTCCGGCACGCGTACGGTCACGTTCTCCACGCAAGCGGCGCTGGACTGGGTGACCCTGGGCACTTCCACCATCACCATTGACGGAAACAGCTTCACGGTAGACGCGCTGGGAGCCGCCGACGCCAATGTGATTGCCGTGTCCTCCCTCACAGGAGGAACCATCACGTCCGGCATGAATGTCACCGGCACCGGAGTCCAGTCCGACACGACCGTATCGAATGTATCGACCGTCAGCGCCTATTCATTCGTCACTCTCAGCAAGAGTGTCAGCGGCGCGCTGGGAACCAATGTGCAGTTTGCATCCAACGGCACGTCGATCACCGGTGATTATGGGACGCTGGTGCTGAAGCAGGACGGCTCATATACCTACACCGTCACGGGCTCGCCCACCAGCACCGTTTACGACTACTTTACCTACAAGGTACAGGATGCCGCCGGCTTGGCATCGACTGCTGTCCTCAAGATCGAAATCAATGTCTCCAATTCGGCCCCGCCGACTGCAGCGGCCGATACCAATTCGATCACGGAAAACACCGCTTCAATTTCGTCGACAGCATCAACCAATGTGCTGAACAACGACTCGGGTTCGTCGAAAACAGTCACATACGCATGGGCGGCCAACGACGCGGCCATGACCACGGTGACATCCGGCGGAGTCGATCTTGCCGGCTTGTACGGGACAGTCAACATCAAGTCCGACGGCAGCTACACCTATACCCTGAACAACGGCAACAGCACGGTCAACACGCTGCGATCGGGACAGTCGCTCACCGAAGAGTTCCGCTACCGGATGACGAATTCTGGCGGCGGCGTTGCGCTCTCGACGCTCACCATCACGATCAACGGCGCCAACGATGCGCCAACAGGAACCAACGATACCGCTACGGCGATCGAGGCCGGCGGAATCGCCAACGCAAGTGCGGGCGTCAACCCGACCGGAAACGTCCTGTCCAACGACACGGACGTGGAAGGCGACAGCCTGACCGTGTCCGGCCTGACCGGCGGCGCGGTCGGTGCGGCGACCGCGGGAAATTTCGGCTCACTGACGCTGAACGCGGACGGCAGCTTTGCCTATACGCTCGACAACGGCAATCCGACTGTCGAAGCCCTCGCCTCCGGAGCCACGCTCACTGACACCTTCACCTATACCGTCAGTGACGGCAACGGCGGAACATCTACGGCCACGCTGACGATCACCATCAATGGCGCCAACGATGCGCCGGTGAATGCGCTGCCGGGCACATCGCCCACTGTCGCCGAGGGCAATTCCGTCACCGTGACCGGACTCTCCGTGTCCGATGCCGACGATACCAGCCTGAGCGTTCAGCTCACTGTGCTGAATGGCGCCCTGACCATCGACAACCTGAATGGAGCAACCGTATCCGCCGGCGCGAACGGATCGCTCACCCTGACCCTGAGCGGGACGAAGGCACAGTTGAACAGCGCGCTCGGCACGCTGCGATACCAGGGCGCAGCGGATTTCAGCGGCAGCGACACGTTGACGATGACGTCGACCGACGCTGCCGGCCTCTCCGATGTCGACACCATCGGCATCACTGTCACGCCCGACGACCGCGCATTGACTGTCACCGGAACGACGGTAAATGAAGCGTCGCCATACGCATTCTTCAGCGTCGTCGGTGTCGCCGGGCAAAAGCTTTCCCTGGCACTCTCCACGACCGGCACAGGCACGGGCCATGCAGGAAGCGGCATCGATTTTTCGCCGGGCATGGAATATTTCGACGGCACTTCCTGGAACACCTACACCGGCGGCCTGGTCGCCATCCCCGCAGGCGGCACTGCCATGCTGGTGCGCGTCGCCGTCCTGAACGACGGCACCTACGAAGGCGCGGAAACCTTCCGGCTCACGGCCTCGAACAAGAACGGCACGCCGTACTCTGGCAATTCCACGATCAAGGACGACGGCACCGGCAGCGTGTTCCTCGATACCAACAACGACGGCACGCCGAACGCTGCTGGAGACACCGGATACCCTGACTATCTCGACGACGATCGCTCGCTGTCGGTCGACAGCATCACGGTCAACGAAGCATCCCCATACGCCATCTTTACCGTTTCCGGCAGTGCGGGCCAGATCGTTGGCCTCACCCTTGCCGGAGGAACCGCGACCGTCGGCACCGACACGGGAACCGGCCTGTCTTACTATGACGGCGCGGCCTGGCAGGCTTACAACGGGACCTCCGTCACCATGACGGGATCCACCCTGCTGGTACGCGCGGCCATCGCCCAGGACACCAGCTACGAAGGCGCGGAGACATTCGGACTGGTGGTCACCAACCTCGGCGGTGGCGACGCCGCGCTCGGGATCGCGACCATCGTGGATGACGGAACCGGGACAAAACATACCGGCGCCGTGACGAACGGCTCGCCTGCAACCTCGACCAGCAGTCTTGACGATGACCGCAGCCTCACGGTCGGCGGCACGACCGTCAATGAAGCGTCGACGTACGCCATATTTACGGTGAACGGGAACACCGGCGAGCAGGTATCCCTCACCCTGGTCAACGACAGTGCGGGCGGAACGGTCGCCGGCAAGGCCAACGTCGATACGGCGCAGGTGCTGCAGTACTGGACCGGCACCCAATGGGAGAACTACGACAGCGCCTACCTCCCCGCGATCCAGTCGGGCGGCAAGCTGCTCGTGCGCGCGAACATTTCGGGCGAGCATGACCTGCCGTATGAAGGCGCGGAGACTTTCAGCCTCACGGCTACATTCGCCAGCGGCGACACCACGCGCAGCGCATCGGGCACGATGACCATCATCGACGACGGCAGCGGCACGCGTTATCCGGGCACAGTCACGACGGTCACCAATACGGCCAATAACGTCACCACCGTTGTCAGCAGCAGCCCGGATACGTCAACAGCCAGCCTCGACGACGACCGCGTGCTCACGGTAAGCAGCCCCGTTGTCAACGAAGCGTCGAACTACGTGGTCTTTACCGTCACCGGAACGCAAGGCCATACCGCCTCGCTGCAACTTATCGAACAGACCGGATCCGGCTACGCCAATATCGTCGAAGGCCAGACCCTGAAGGTATGGGACGGCGCCGGCTGGGTCGATTACAGCAACGGCATCACCTTCCCCGCGGGCGGCACGGTGCTGGTGCGCGCGGATATCGCGGCCGAACAGGACAATGTCTTCGAAGGCGCGGAAACCTTCCAGCTGAAAGCGACCAGCACTTCGGGCGGCACCTCCCTCAACGGATCGGGCACCGCAACGATCAAGGACGACGGCACCGGCGTCACTTATCCGGGAACCGTCACCAGCGGCAGTCCGGATACCTCTACCGCGAGCCTGGACGACGACCGTACGATCGCGGTCAGCAGCCCCTTGATCAACGAAGGATCGAACTACGCCATCGTTAGCGTCACCGGAGCCGCCGGTTACAGCGTATCCCTCCAGCTGATCGAAGGCAGCGGCAGCGGTTTTGCCGACATCGACCAGAACCAGACCCTGAAAGTCTGGTCCGGCACAGCATGGACAGACTACAGCGGCAGCGTGGCGATACCGGCCGGTGGCGTGCTGCTGGTACGCATCGACGTGTCGGCGGAGCAGGACACGCCATACGAAGGCGCGGAGACCTTCCAGGTCAAGGTGACTTACACGAGCGGCAATGGCGGCAATGCCGCCGGGACGGTATCCATCATCGACGACGGCACCGGCACCAAGCATGTCGGCACCGTCACCGGAACCACGCCCGATACGAACGTCTCCAGCCTCGATGACGACCGCGTGGGCGCGCCAACGGCGAGCGCCGATACCGCGACGGCATCGGAGGCCGGCGGCACGAACAACGGCACAGCCGGCACCGATCCCGGCGGCAATGTGAAGGGCAACGACAGCGGAACCGGCATCACCGTGGTCAAGGCACAGCCCGGGAACGCAATCGACGGCAATGCGGCCGCGGTTGCGGCCTCCAGCTCTTCGGCATCAGGCGGCACCTCCCTCAGCGGCGCCTACGGCACGCTCGTGATCGGCGCCGACGGCAGCTACACCTACACCGTCAACAACAGCAACACCGACGTGCAGGCGCTCAACACCGGCGGCTCGCTCACCGACACTTTCAGCTACCAGATCAAGGATTCCACCAACCAGACCTCGAACAGCAAGCTGACGGTCACCATCAACGGCGCGAACGATGCGCCGGTTGCTTCCGCCGTGACCGACAAGAGCGCAACGGTCGGCTCAGCCATGACGGCATTCACGGTCGGGGCATTCTCCGATGTCGACGACAGTTCGCTCACCTACAGTGCAACGCTTGCGGACGGCAATGCCCTTCCGGCATGGCTGGCCTTCGATGCCGGCACCCGCACCTTCAGCGGCACGCCATCCACCGGAGCCAACGGTACTTACAGCATCCGGGTCACCGGCAGCAACGGCGCATTGAGCGGCAGTACAACCTTCACGCTCACCGTGGTCAATCCCGGTTCGCCGGCACAAACCGTGGCCATTGCGTCGATGACGAAAGACACCGGATCGTCGCAGACGGACTTCGTGACGTCGGACGGCTCGGCGAACCGGACCGTGAGCGGCACGATCAGCGCCGCACTCGGCACGAACGAAGTCGTCCAGGTATCCTTTGACGGCGGCAACACCTGGAGCACAGCCACCACCACCGGAACCAACTGGACAATCGCCGATCCCAGCACTCACGGCAGCGACTGGGTCATCAAGGCGCGCGTGTTCAACACGGCTGCCAGCCTGGCCGGCGCGACTGCGCTGCAAAATGCGGTCCTCGACGCCACCGCGCCCAATGCCCCCACCGTCAACACCCTCGTCACCGCAAGCACGACACCGACGCTGACAGGCAACGCGACAACCGGCAACGGAGAGACGCTGGCAGTGACGGTAAACGGAGCGACCTATACCGTCGTTCCCGCAGGTGGAACATGGACGCTGAATCTTGCAACCGCACAACCCGCCTCCGGCACCCTGACGCCCCTCGCGCAGGGACAATCGTACGAAGTAACGGCAACGATCACCGATACCGCCGGCAACGCGTCTCCCGATACCACGGCCAATGAATTGACCATCACGGCCCCGGCGCCCACGCCGGCTCCTGCACCGACGCCTGCACCGACCCCGGTACCAACACCGGTGCCGACTCCGGTACCAACACCGGTGCCGACTCCGGTACCAACACCGGTGCCGACTCCGGTACCAACACCGGTGCCGACTCCGGTACCAACGCCGGTGCCGACGCCTGTTCCGACTCCGACACCTGTTCCAACTCCGGTTCCAACGCCGACACCTGTTCCGACGCCGGCGCCAGCACCTGTTCCAGTACCGGCGCCCGTACCGGTTCCTGCTCCGGCACCCGCCCCGGCGCCGACGCCGACCCCAGCCCCGGTTCCCGCGCCCGCACCGCCCGCCGTCGAGGTCGCACCACCCGTATTCACGCCGTCCCCCGTCGTCGATGCAAAACCCACGGATACCACCGCGCCGGCCGTCCCCGGAAGCACGGTTGGCAACGATTCGCTCAAGGTAGGCAACTCTCGTGGCGCAACTTCATCCGATACGCCCATCGAAATCCAGGTGCAGCGCCAGGGCGATCTGAGCGACGTATACACGCGTTCCGAGGGGTTCCGTACTGTCGTCGTGAAGGCAGAAGAACCGGCGCTTGTCGTTTTCCGCGGCGTGCCGGACCAGTACACGGAGAGCGGCGCGAGGATTTCCCTGACCGTGCCGGCAGATGCATTCGCCCATACCCAGCCCAAGGAGGTGGTGCGTCTCGCGGCCACCTTGCAGGATGGCCGTCCGTTGCCGGCATGGGTGCAATTCAATGCACAGACCGGCCAGTTCGCCGGCGAGGTGCCATCCGGCACGACCGGGGAACTGCGCATCAAGGTCATTGCGCGCGACATGCAAGGCCGTGAGGCGACATCGCTGTTCCGGGTCAACATCGGCGTCACCATAAAAGGCGGGGCGGACAAGGACAGCGACAAGGCCCCGGCCGGCAAGACGGGCCTGTCCGACCAGCTGCGCCAGCGCGGCACGACCAGCCAGAGGGATGGCCGACTGGCGTCACTCGCGCGTGCCGCCGCCCCCGTGCCGCGTACCTGAGAAGAGGAAGCAGATGGATGCTCCGGTACAGCCAGGCACGGGTGGAGTCACCCGCCTGCTTGACCTTGCCCACCAGGCGCGGCATGTCGAGGACAGCGTCGAACTCGATTTCATGGCCGTCAATTCGTCCCATGCGCTGGCGCCCTACCGGCAGTCCGCCCTCTGGTTCGCCGACCGCAACGTATGCGCACTGTCCGGCGTCGTGCAGATCGAAGCCAATGCACCCTACGTGCAATGGCTCGAACGCGTTTGCCGCGCACTGCACGCATCCGGCCCCGTCGATGCCGATTCCCTCGCCCCGGAAGTTGGCGATGAATGGCACGACTGGCTGCCCGCTTACGGCCTGTGGATACCCCTGACGTCGGCGTCTCGCGAAGCCAATGGCACGCATGGCGGCCTTCTCCTCGCACGCGACATTCCCTGGCTCGAAGATGAAATCGCCCTGCTGCTCGAATGGGGCGATGTCCTGCAGCATGCATACGAAGCAAAACGTCCGGCACATGCGTGGAGCCTGGCGTCCCTCAAGTCATCGGCAAGGGACATGTTTGCCGGGAAGGCGAATGCAGCGACGCCCTGGTGGAAGCGGCGCGCAACTGTCGTTGCCGCCCTGCTCCTGCTCGCACTCCTGTTCCCCGTTCGCCTGACGGTACTCGCTCCGGGCGAACTGGTGCCCGCCAGTCCGGCCGTCCTCCGCTCCCCGCTCGAAGGCGTGATCGCGCAATTCCATGTGAAGCCGAACGAGCACGTGAAAAAGGACCAGCCGCTCTTCGACTTCGACGAGGCGCAACTGGCAAGCCGCCGCGCCGTCGCCGAGCAGGCATTGGCCACGGCGGAAGCCGAATACCGCCAGGCGCTGCAACAGGCGCTGAACGACGGCAAGTCGAAGAACCAGCTGGCCAGCCTGCAGGGAAAGATCGAGGAACGCCGCGCCGAGACCGAATTCCTGCGCGGCCAGGTGGATCGCGCCCGCGTGGTATCGCCGCGCGACGGTATTGCACTGTTCGACGATCCGGGTGAATGGATAGGCCGCCCCGTGGCAACCGGCGAGCGCATCATGCGCATCGCGACGCCGGACGATATCGAAGTGGAAGCCTGGCTCGCGGTCGGCGATGCCATCCGCCTCGACGCCGGTTCCGACGCCGGGCTCTACCTCAGCGCCGCGCCGCTGTCGCCGGTCTCCGCGCGCATCCGCTACGTCGCCTATGAAGCCGTGCAGCGTCCGGACGGCAACTACGCCTATCGCGTGCGCGCGACGCTGGACGAAAAAACCGGCCACCGCGTGGGGCTGCGCGGAACGGCAAAACTGTCCGGCGGCCGCGTTCCCCTCGTGTACTGGGTGCTGAGGCGTCCGCTCGCTGCCATCCGCCAGTTCCTCGGATGGTAGCCATGGAAGCCGCTGCCCTGCCGCCGCTGCGCGAGGAGCTGTCCCTGCATCCCGGCCCCATCCTCGCCAATGGCGAACCGAGCCACATTCTCGAAGATCCGGTGCGCAACCAGTATTTCCGCATCGACTGGATGACCTTCGAGATCCTGCAACGCTGGTCGTTCGGCAATCCGGACGACATCGCGCTGTCAGTCCGGTCCGCCACCACGCTGCATCCCGATGCGGACGATGTCGAGGGCGTGCTGAAATTCCTCTCCGACAACCAGCTCCTGCGGCCCGATCCTCGGGCATCGGTGAAGCCCATGGCACGCCGGCACATCGCGGCGCGCGGATCATGGAGCAAGCAGTTATTGCATCACTACCTGTTCTTCCGCATTCCGCTGCTCAAGCCGGATCGCTGGCTCGCGCGCATTGCTCCTGCCTTCGACTGGATGTTTACGAAGACCTTCGCGCGCCTGACCCTGCTCGTGCTCGTGCTGGGCGGCGTACAGGTATTCCGCGAATGGGAGCGCTTCACCACAACGCTGGCCGACACCTTCACGCCTGCCGGCCTGCTGGCCTACGCGATTGCGCTGGCGGGCGTGAAGTGCGCGCATGAACTCGGCCATGCGCTGACCGCCAAACGATACGGATGCCAGGTGCCCTCCATGGGCCTGGCCTTCCTCGTGCTGTGGCCGGTGCCGTACACCGACACGAACGCGGTCTGGCGCCTGCGCGACAACCGCAAGCGCCTGCATGTCGCCGGCGCCGGGGTCGCCACCGAACTGGTCATTGCCGCCTGGTCCACGCTGGCCTGGACGCTCCTGCCGGACGGCCTGCTGCGCTCCATCGCTTTCCCGCTGGCGACGACCACGTGGATTGCGACGCTGGCCATCAACCTCAGCCCCTTCATGCGCTTCGACGGCTACTTCCTGCTTTCCGACTGGCTCGACATGCCGAACCTGCATGCACGTGCCTTCGACCTCGCGCGCTGGGACCTGCGCGAACGGCTGTTCGCACTCGGCGCGCCGCCGCCGGAGCATTTCCCGCGTCTGCGGCACGCAGGGCTGGTCCTCTTCGCATGGGGAACCTGGCTGTACCGGCTCTCGCTTTTCCTGGCCATCGCGCTGCTGGTGTATCACTTCTTCATCAAGGCCGTCGGCATCTTTCTCTTCGCGGTGGAAATCGTGTGGTTCATCCTTCGCCCGATTGCAAACGAAATCGCTACCTGGCGCTCCCTCTGGCCGCAACTCAGGCACAGCGCACGCGCGCGCCGCAGCGCCGTCATCCTTGCGATCCTGGCGCTGCTGTTCATCATCCCGTGGCCATCCCGCATCCAGGCCGGCGGCAGCCTCCACGCACGCCAGGTGTTCCCGGTTCATGCACCGGTCCATGCCCAGGTGATCGCCACGCCGCTGGCCGAAGGCAGCGACGTCAAGGCGGGGCAGGTCCTGATCGCGCTTGGCGCCATGGAAAACGACAAGCGCCGCCAGGCGCTTGAAGCACGCATTGAACGGTTGCGCTGGCAGGTGTCATCGGTGGCGGCCTTCGACTCGGAACAGCGCGCGCGCATGGCAACGGCCCGCGAGGAGCTGGAGACGGCGGAAGCGGAATGGCGCGAACTGCAGCAGGAGACATCGCGTTTCCAGCCCGTAGCCCCGTTCGATGGCCGGCTGCACGATATCGAGCCGGATCTCGCCCCCGGCGTGTGGGTTCGCAAGAATGAGCGCCTTGCACTTCTCGTCGGCAAGGATGGCAGCGAAGCGGAAACCTTCCTCGATGAGGAAAGCGTGCATCGTGTCGCCATCGGTGACGCCGCCCGCTTCTATCCGGACAGCCTCGACGGCCCCGCACGCAGGTTGGTCGTCACCGGTATCGACCAGGACGCAACCCGCGTGCTCCCGAGCGGTTGGTGGGCGGCACAGCACGGAGGCTCTGTCGTTGCGCGTGAACGGCAAGGCGCGTGGTACCCGGAACATGGCGTGTACCGCGTCAAGCTCGCCATTGCCCCGGATGAGGCCGGCGAGGCTGCGCATCAGGCACAGCGGGGTACAGTGGTCATCGCCGGAAAGTGGGAGGCACCGGGCGTGCGATTTGTCCGCAATTTCTTCTCGGTGCTCTGGCGGGAACTGGGATTCTGACCTCCGGAACGCTCCCGCCGGGAGCCGTTCCGGTTAATCGATCAGTAAGACAACCGGCCGTTCGCGCCCACGACGGCGATGTCCAGGTAATGCGCGCCCTTGCGGTTGGATTCGCTGAAATTGATCGGATAACCGGCCAGCATGAAGCTGTTCATCGAGGTCAGCGCATGGGTGACCTTTTCCGGGGTCGGCTTGGAACCGGCCATGCGGACGGCCTCGACGGCCAGGCGCAGGTTGAGGAACACTTCGAAGTTCAGCGGATTGGAGCTGATGCCTTTGCCGTAGGGCGACTTGAGGAAGGTCTGGAATTCCTTGGCCAGCGGCAGTGTCGTCGATGCCGGGTTCGGCACCACCTGGCTGATGCCGACGCCGCGCACACGCTGCTCGCCTGCGAAATCCGCCAGCTGCTTGGCCGGCACGAAGGACAGCGCATACACCTGCGCCATGGTCTTCGATTTGTCGTAGACCTTCATGAAGCGCGACACCGCTTCGGGCACGCCCATCAGGAAAATCGCCTGCGGACGGGCATCGACCACCTGCGCGGCATGTGCGGTGAAGTCCGTCTCGCCCGGCTTGTAGGGCACCTTCTGCACCACCTCGAAGCCATAGGTCTCGGACGCCTTGGCAATCGCCTGGTTGATGCTCGCGCCGAATCCGTCTTCCTGGAACAGCACGGCGACGCGCTTCAGCCCCAGTGTGCTGGCAAGGCGCGAAATCTTCATCACCTCATCGGTGTAGCTGGCCCGCGTGTGGAAAATCTGCTCCGAACCCGGGCCGCGAATGACGTCCGAACCGCTGAATACGCCGACCAGCGGGACGCGGTGCTGGCTCAGGACGCCCGATTTCATCAGGGCCGCCGTATTGGCGGTGCCGAGGCCGTTGACCAGGGCGACGATGTTTTCCTTGCTGATCAGTTCTTCGACCAGGGCCGGCGTCTTCCTCGGGTCGTACTGGTCGTCCCGCACGGCGAGCTTCAGCGTGTTGCCGTTGATGCCGCCTTTCGCATTGATCATTTCAAGGTAGCCGTTGGCAATCGCCATGCCTTCGGCCGCAGTCGAGGCGGTCGGGCCGGTGAGGCCGAAAACGGAACCGATCCGGACCTCCGCTGCATGGGCCAGGGTGATGGCCGAGAAGGCAGCGAGCGCTGCCAGCGTCTTGATGAACATGTTGTCTCCTCGTGAATGGATGGGAAAGCCCGGATGCTTTTTTCTGGTCCCTGTTGACGCGTCCCGGGCTGCCTTGCCGCCGGAAAAGCTTGACGACAGGCACTCTTTCTTTTTGTCAGGCCAATCTATCTACTTTTCGTCAGGCAAGAAAGTGCCGGTTGTAGAGCAGTTGTTCTAAAATCATGCGGTTTGCGCCGGGAATTCGGCGCGGATTGACCTTTTTCGGAGAACACCCTTGGCACTGAATCCCCGGCAGCGACAATTGCTCGAGTTCGTCCGTCAGCACGAGACGGTCTCGGTCGAGGAACTTGCCAGGAAGTTCGACGTCACGCCGCAGACAGTCCGGCGCGATATCAAGACCATGGAAGAGGCACGGCTGCTTTCCCGCTACCACGGCGGGGTCGGGCTGGCTTCCTCGGTCGAGAATATCGACTACCTGCAGCGCCAGACCCTGCACCTGGGGGCCAAGCGCGGCATCGCCGCCGAAGTGGCAAAGCGCATCAAGCCGGGCTGCTCCCTCCTGATCAACATCGGCACGACGACGGAAGAAGTCGCCCGCGCACTCGTCAACCATGACAACCTGCACGTCATCACCAACAACCTGAACGTGGCCACCATCCTGTGCGACAACCCGTCTTCCGAGGTCATCCTCGCCGGCGGCGTGGTGCGCAAGCGCGACCGGGCGATCATCGGCGAGGCGACCAGCGACTTCATCCGGCAATTCAAGGTGGACATCGGCATCATCGGGATTTCGAGCATCGAACCGGACGGGACGCTGCGCGACTTCGACCCCCGTGAAGTGCGGGTGGCGCAAACCATCATCGAACAATCCCGCGAAGTCTGGCTGGTAGCGGACGGCAACAAGTTCGGCCGCGAGGCCCTGGTACGGATGGGCCACATTTCACAAGTTGACAAACTGTTCACGGACATCCGGCCACCCGAAGCATTGGCAAAAATCATGAAAACCGGTGGCGTCGAAGCAATTATTGCCACTCCTTCCGCCTGAAACCCGCATTTCCACAGGGGTTTAGAACGGTTTTCCCCATTTTTGCGTGTGACCTGCAGCCGGGAAATGGTAAAATTCTACGTTTCGCTTCACGCGACAGGCACATCCGCGTCGCGTCCGCAACCCCGGTTTCATTCCGCCTACTGTCATCAATCATGAGTGCATTCAACGAAGAGCGCGTGCTGAGCGTGCATCACTGGACCGACAAGCTGTTCACCTTCACGACCACCCGCGACCCGTCCCTGCGGTTCTCCAACGGCCATTTCACGATGATCGGCCTGCGCGTGAACGAAAAGCCGCTGCTGCGTGCCTACAGCATCGTCAGCGCCAACTATGAAGACCATCTCGAATTCCTGAGCATCAAGGTGCCCGACGGCCCGCTGACCTCGCGCCTGCAGCACATCAAGGTGGGCGACACCGTCATCGTCGGCCGCAAGCCGACCGGCACGCTGCTCATCGACTACCTGCTGCCCGGCAAGCGCCTGTACCTGCTCTCCACCGGCACCGGCCTCGCGCCCTTCATGAGCATCGTGCGCGACCCGGAGACCTACGAGAAGTTCGAGCAAGTCATCCTCGTGCACGGTGTGCGCGAAGTGGACGAGCTGGCCTACCACGACCTGCTGGTCGAGCACCTGCCGAACCATGAATTCCTCGGCGAGCTGGTGTCGAGCAAGCTGCGCTACTACCCGACCGTGACCCGCGAGCAGTACAGGAACATGGGCCGCGTGACCGAGCTGATCGAAAACGGAAAGATCTTCGAAGACCTGCAGGTCCCCGCGCTGGATCCGGCAGTCGACCGCGTCATGATCTGCGGCAGCCCCGCCATGTTGCGCGACCTGAAGCAAATGCTGGAAAAGCGCAACTTCAAGGAAGGCAATACTTCCACACCTGGCGATTTCGTGATCGAGCGCGCTTTCGCCGAGCAATAAAGGCATTTCTCCTGCCCCGTCGAATTCTCGGCGGGGCAATCCTCCCTCCGCCGGCAGTTCAGCCAACGCATCGCCTTCTTTCAGCCGATCAAGCTTCCCGACGTTTTTCGGGAACAAGTAACCCCTGTTGCCTCTCTACCCACGACACATCGCCCGGTGCGTATGCGTATGCACCGGGCGATGTGCAGGCCGGCATGTGCCGGCATCCCCAACATTGGAACCGGGCACTGAACATGAAGATTGCACAGGTTTCCCCCCTATTCGAGAGTGTTCCTCCGAAGGGTTATGGAGGTACGGAACGGGTTGTTTCCTATCTCACCGAGGAATTGGTCCGGCAAGGGCACGAAGTGACACTGTTCGCATCGGGCGATTCGCAAACCAGCGCGCAGCTTGTTTCCACTGTGGAGGAAAGCGTACGCAACAGCGCCTTCGACCATTCCTGGCTGGCCTATCACCTGATCCAGATGGACATCGTGGCTGAAATGGCAGACGAATTCGATGTCATTCATTTCCACACCGACTTCCTGCAATTCCCGACAATCAAGCACACCGCCACGCCCCATTTGACGACACTGCATGGACGGCTCGATCTCCCCTTCCTCATTCCGGTGTACCGGCATTTCAGTAGCCCGCCGCTGGTTTCCATTTCCGACAGCCAGCGCAAACCCTTGCCATGGGCAAACTGGGTGTCGACGGTCTACCATGGCATGCCGCCCGGCCAATATGCATTCACATCCGATCCCGGCGACTACTTCCTTTTCATCGGCAGGCTGTCGCCCGAAAAACGGGTAGACCGTGCGATCGACATTGCCATCCAGTGCAACCGGCCGATCTACATTGCCGCCAAGCTTGACATGGCGGAAGAAGACTACTTCAAGCAAGTTGTGAAGCCGCTTCTCCGCCATCCGCTCGTCACCTATGTGGGCGAAGTCGGCGAAACCGAAAAGCGCGAATTGCTCGAACATGCCTGCGCGCTGCTGTTTCCGATCGACTGGCCAGAACCATTCGGGCTGGTCATGATCGAAGCGTTTTCATGCGGCACGCCCGTGATTGCCTATGACCATGGATCGGTTCCCGAGATCGTGGACGATGGAGTCACCGGCTTCGTCGTTTCCAATCAGGAGGAGGCCGTACGCGCGGCCCGCCGTATCGAGTCCATCAACAGGCAGGATTGCAGGGCAGCTTTCGAGCGCCGCTTCACGGCTCCATGCATGGCAGCGAATTACCTCACCACGTATCAACGGCTGCTGTCGCAGTGAAACTTCTCCCCCGCCCCCAACGCAAACGGAGAGTCCCATGGTTGAAAAAATCCGGCTAGGCGAACAGTGGTACATCCTCGCAACCTCATCGCCGGCAGACGAGCGCCGCCGCGTGCTCAAGCACAACGACCTGTTCGCAATGTTCGACCGCTTCGGCGACGTGCAGCCCATCGGCCTGGGCGAGGAAGGCATTTATCACGGCGACACCTGCTTCCTCTCGCACCAGGAACTGCTGATCGAAGGTGTACGGCCGATGTACCTGAACTCCACGGTAAAGGACGACAACGGGCTGTTCATCGTCGAACTGATGAATCCCGACCTGCACCCGGACGGCAAGAACAGGATCGCAAAGGGCGACCTGCATATCTTCCGTGCCAAGCTGCTGTGGAACAATGCGTGCTATGAGCATGTGCGCGTGGTCAATTACGGACTTGAACCGATCGAGGTCACCGTATCCCTCGAGTACGGCGCCGATTACAAGGACATTTTCGAAGTGCGGGGATTCAGCCGTGAACGGCGCGGCGTCATGCTGGAGCCGCAGGTGTCCCAAAGCGAAATGCTGCTCGGCTATCGCGGCGTCGATGGCATGGAGCGGCACACGCGCATCACCTTCGAACCTCGGCCGGACAAGATCGCGCCGGGCCGTGCGGACTTCCGCATCTCGCTGCTGCCGAAGGCGGAGTCGCATATCTACGCGACCATCGGTTGCGAGCCGAATGGCGACAAAGTACAGAACAGCACCGACTACTTCGGCGCCTTCACCGAGTTGAACCGCACGGTCAGCGAGCGGCTTGAGAACCGCTGCCGCGTGGTCACGTCCGATCCGCTGTTCAACAACTGGCTTGACCGCTCCACCGCCGATCTCGTGATGCTGACCACGAACCGCAAGGACGGCGACTATCCCTATGCTGGCCTGCCGTGGTATTCCACGACCTTCGGCCGCGACGGCATCCTGACCGCGCGGGAGTACCTCTGGATCGACCCCGGCATGGCCAAGGGCGTGCTGACCTTCCTCGCCGCCACGCAGGCAACGGAATTCGACCCGGTGCGCGATGCCGAACCCGGCAAGATCCTGCACGAAGCCCGCCAGGGCGAACTGGCCGCCTTGAACGAGATTCCCTTCGGCCGCTATTACGGCACGGTCGACGCCACGCCGCTGTTTGTCGGACTGGCCGGCGCATATTACGAACGCACAGGCGACCTCGAATTCATCCGCGGCATCTGGGGCAATGTCCGCAAGGCGCTGAACTGGATCGACGAATACGGCGACCGCGATGGCGACGGCTTCGTGGAATATGCGCGCTACAGCGAAACCGGCCTGGCCCAGCAGGGATGGAAGGATTCGAACGACTCGGTGTTCCACAAGGACGGACGCCTCGCCGACGCGCCGATTGCGTTGTGCGAAGTACAGGGCTATGTCTACGAGGCAAAGCTGCGCGCATCCGAACTGGCCCATCTTCTGGGCGATACCGCGCTGGCGAACCGCCTGCAGAGTTCCGCGGAATCGCTGCGGAAAAAATTCAACGAGGCTTTCTGGTGCGAAGAAATCGGCACCTATGCGATCGCACTGGACGGCAGCAAGCAGCAATGCGCCGTGGCCTCCTCCAACGCAGGCCATACGCTCTGGTCCGGCATTGCCACGCCCGAATACGCGGCGCGCATCGCCGAGCAGATGCTGACGGAGGAATTTTTCTGCGGCTGGGGCATCCGCACCATTCCGACCAATGCCTCGCGCTACAACCCCATGGCCTACCACAACGGTTCGGTCTGGCCGCACGACAATGCGCTCATCGCCGACGGCATGGCGCGCTACGGCTTCACCGGCAAAGCGATGCAAGTCTTCAGCGCCCTGCGCGAAGCGAGCCTGTACATGGACCAGAGTCGCATGCCGGAACTGTTCTGCGGCTTCGAGAAGCGGCCTGACGAGGGACCGACCCTCTATCCGGTCGCCTGCTCCCCGCAGGCATGGGCAGCGGCCACGGTATTTTCCCTGCTGCAGGCATGCCTCGGACTTTCCTTCGATCCGCACAAGCCGGAGATCCGCTTCCGGCACCCGCAATTGCCGCCCTTCCTCGAGCGCGTCGAAATACGCGGCCTGTCGATTGCCGGATCGACCGTCGATCTCTTGCTGCAACGCTATCCCAACAACGTTGGCGTCAACGTGATTCGCAAGGAGGGGCCGGCCGAAGTCGTCGTAGTGGCTTGAGGCACTGCTGCATCCTTTTTACAGCCGCTTGTACAAATTTCCATGCACTTCGCGCGCCCTTGCGCGGAGTTGCGTGGCGTAGCGTATAGCATGGTTCTTGCAGCCGGGTCTTTCGATATTTTTCGCCGTTCAAGATTGAAAAATCGAAAGGAACACCATGCTCAATGACCTCACCGCGACATCCCTCGCACGGTTTCATGACGACATACTGACCAACCGGGACTGGCCTGCCGTCCAGCCGCTCGACGAGCGCCCGGGCGCGTGGTTCTGGATCGAAGCAAACCACCGTTACAACACCCTGCTCTGGAATGAAGAAGACAAGGCGAGGCGCACCGATGTCAGCCCGAGCGAAATCGCCGCATGCAAGCGCCGGATCGACCAGTACAACCAGAAACGCAACGATGCCGTGGAGGCCATCGACGAGGCAATCCTCAACGCACTCGATGACCGTGAACCGGCAAGCGATGCGCGCCTCAACAGCGAAACCGCGGGCGCGATGATCGACCGCCTGTCGATCCTGAGCCTGAAGATTGTCCACATGCGCGAGCAGACGCAACGCGTCGATGCCGGTCCTGACCATATTGCAAAATGCAGCGAAAAGCTGCAGCGCCTGCTCGTCCAGCGCCAGGACCTGGGCGCCTGCTTCGACCAACTGCTTGCAGACGCACAGCATGGCCGCGCGTATTTCAAGGTATATCGCCAGTTCAAGATGTACAACGACCCCACGCTCAATCCCTATCTGTACGGTGCGCAGCAACGCGCCGTCGCGGGAGGCGTGGCGACATGATGCGGCGCGCGACCATCGACGTCCTTGTTCCGACATGCAACCGGCCATGCGCGCTGGCCGTGACACTGGCGTCGCTGTCCGCGCAGACGTTCGGCGACTTCCGCGTCGTCATGTCGGACCAGTCGGATGACGCGGCATCCTTCGACAAGGCAGAGGTGCAGGCGGTCATGTGCCAGATGCAGGCTACCGGCCGCGACGTGCTTGCCTTGCGCAACCTGCCGCGGCGCGGCATGGCGCAGCAGCGCGCCTTCCTGCTCTCGCACGTGACGGCGCCCTACTGCCTGTTCCTGGACGATGACGTGCTGCTGGAAAACGACGTGCTGGACCGCATGTTCCGCATCATCGAGGAACAGCAGTGCGGCTTCATCGGCAGCGCGCTGCACGGCATGAGCTTCCTCGACGACATCCGCCCCCATCAGCAGCACATCGAATTCTGGGATGGCAAGGTCGAACCGGAACGGGTGATGCCGGGCAGCGAGAAATGGGCGCGACACCACCTGCACAGCGCGGCCAACCTGTTCCATGTGCAAGCCAGGCTTGGACTGACGCGTGCAACGACGCGGCTCTATCGCATTGCCTGGATCGGCGGCTGCGTACTGTTCGACACGGAGAAGCTGCGCAGCGCAGGCGGATTCGACTTCTGGGAGCAACTGCCGACGGCGCACTGCGGCGAGGACGTGCTCGCACAACTGCGCGTCATGGAACGCTTCGGCGGTTGCGGAATGATTCCATCCGGCGCCTATCACCTTGAGCTGCCGACGACCGTCACCACGCGCGATGTCGATGCGCCCAGGGTCCTGCCGCTTTCTTCGGCCATGAACATGTCCTGAGCGCCATGGAGGATTTCCATCCTTTGCCCGGTGTCCGCCGGATCGTGGTCATGCACCCCAGCGCGGTGGGCGATTTCGTGTTTGCGCTGCCGTGCCTGCATGCCTTGCGCATCACCTATCCCGACGCGCGGATTTCCTACATCGGGAAACAATGGCACGCGGACTTTCTCGCCAACCGCCCCGGCCCCGTCGACGACGTCACCGTCCTGCCGCCCTGCCCGGGCCTCGGCCTGCCGGCCGAGGCGAACATCGATCCCGAGCCATCGTGTTGCAACCGGGGGGGCAGCGATCCACGGCGGCGCTGGCCGGCGGAACGCTTCGCGGCGCTCGGCGACATCCTCGCGCGCGAAGGCGCCGTGGTCGCCATCAACGGAAGCCGCGAGGAATCGGACGTCGTCGCTCGCGTTCTCGAAAGCATGCGCCATCCTGCCATCAACCTGTGCGGACAGCTTTCCTTGTCGGGGCTATGCGGTGTGCTGGAACGTGCGTCGCTGGTCGTGTCCAACGACACCGGCCCGCTCCACCTCGCGCTTGCGGTCGGCACGCCCGCTGTGGGCATCTACTGGCTGACCAATGTCCTGGAGTCCGCGCCGCTGAGGCAGGACCATCACCGGGCAGCGATGTCGCTGCGCGTGCATTGTCCCGTGTGCGGGGTGGAGAACATCAAGACGCGCTGCGCGCACGACGACAGTTTCGTGAACGGCGTGTCGATCGAGGAAGCAAGCCAGCTTGCCCTCGCGTTGTATCACGAGCGGGCAGGCGACTAACCGCTCTTCAGCAAAGCCCGTGCATGCTGCAAGGCCAGCTCGACGCGCTGCCCTTCCGGGTCCCAGATACAGCGATGGCGCTCCTGGTCCAGCGGCGCCCAGCGCTGCATGTCCGCCTTGTTGAACACCACCACGCTCGGCAGGCGCAGGCCGGCGGCGATATGCGAGACGCCCGTGTCGTTGCAGACCAGCAGGCGCGCCCGGCTCATGAGCGCCGCCATGGCGCCCAGGGACAACGGCGACGCTGTATCGACAGCCGCGTTGCGCATGCTGCCAGCCACCGCTGCGGTGAGATCGGCCTCCTTCGCCGATCCCGTCAGGACGATGCGCAACCCGAATTCATCCGCCAGCGCATCCGCCACTTCGGCGAAGCGTTCCGGCGGCCAGCATTTGTCGCGGATGCGCGCGCCCGGATGGATGCAGATATAGCCGCCGGGTTCGAGTCCCGCGGTCAATCCGCTGTCCCGCAATTCGCGCGCATCCTCCTCGGTCAACGGAAATTCGAGATGGCTGCCGAGGGCCGGGGCGCCGATGAATTCCGCCAGTCTCAGCAGGCGCAGCGGCTCCGGCCCTTCCTCCGGATACTCCATGAACGACACCGGATCGGCCACTGCGCTGCCCGGGGCAACACAGCCCGCGACGGCACCGGCACCGAATTCGGCGACGATGCGGTTGCTGACCTGGCCGCTGCCGTGCATCTGCAACGCGAGATCGAAACTTCGCCCGCGCATGCCGGCATAGAAGGCCTCGAGTTCCATCTCGCGCACGGGCTGCTCGGGAAAGGCAGGATGCCCGGGGAAAGAAACGAACTCATCCACATACCGCCGGTAACGCTGCGCAAACTGCGCCGCCCAGGGCAATCCGGCCAACGTGATATGCGCGCGCGGCAGCGCCGCCCGGATCGCGCGCAATGCAGGAACCGCGCACAGCATGTCGCCGACCTGCAGCGCACGGAATATCGCGAGCCGGTCGACCCTCATCCTTCTGAGAAGCGGTATTCCCATTGACGGTCCATCCACGATTTCTGCAAGCGCCACGCGCGGCCCCCTGTCGGTGTGACTTCTCCGGTCATGATAGGGAGGCGTCGCCACGCCGGCTTGATCCTGCCCAATCGCGGACTTTGCCTGCATCAACAAAGATGACCGCCCGTGCTCCGTCACGAGCGGTCTTTCGCGCGCGATGTCAATGCAGGATGGACGCGGAGGACTGCGGCTGCTGCGCGGCGTCGGTCGGCATCCTGCCCGTCTCGATGAATGCCTTCATGCGCGCCAGGTCCTCGTCCATTTCCTGTTTCGGGTTGGAGGCGAACAGCGATGCGATGGCATGGCCGAGGCCGCCGCCCGGGGGCGAGTACGACATATAGACGCTCACGCGGGTACCCTTGCCTTCCGGTTCGAAGCGGACCTGCCCGCTGTTCTGCACATCTGCCTCGGCTTCGCTTTGCCAGGCGAGCACCTCGCCCCGGCGCGAATCCGTCAGGCGCGCATCCCATTCCACCACCGACCCCGCCGGCCCCTTCACGACCCAATGCGAGCGGCCGTTGCCGAGGTCGCGCACTTCCTGCACATTGGACATGAAGCGCGGGAAGTTCTCGTAATCGCTCCACAGCTCGAATACCCGCTCCGGCGGCGCGTCGACGTGGATGGTCTTGTTGAGGATGACCGGTTCACGTGCCCCGCCCAGAGCCGACGAACGCTGCGACAGCAGGTAAAGTCCCAACGCGCTGCCGGCCAGCATGACGATGGTGCGGATCGAGGGCGACCAGCTTTCCATCGATGCGGCGGGCTGGTAGCTGCTGTAGCCTTCCCGCGCCGTATAGCCTGCCGCCTGCTCCTGCATATCCAGGAAGTCCTCCACCTGGACGACGCCATCCACACGGCGGACGCTGTCCAGCAGGTACTGCCGCTCATGCTTCGGAATGCTTCCGCTCAACGTGACCACGCCCTGGCTGACCTGGATATCGATGTTTCCCGGCTGCGATGCCGCACTCGCGATCTGCTGCCGCACACGCGCTTTCAGCACCTGGTCGTCGATCTGCTCCTTGCCGCGAGTCAACATGGAATCGGCCTGCGCGCGCCAGCCCTGCACGCGGCTTCCCAAGTCGCGCCGCGCCACGTCGAGCACATCGCCCGTGCTTGCAGCCGCACCGCGCAATGCCTCCTTCGCCATGGCACGCCGCTGCGGTCCGCGCTCGGGATCCGCGAGGTACATGGCGAGCGCGCCCAGCGACACGCCGCCCAGTACCCATGCCAGGCGGGACTGATTGCTTTCGTACTCCTCTCTCATTGCCTGCTCCTTTCTGCCATACAAGGTTGGATATGCCAGGCGCTGGTTCATTGCTTTTCTTGCGGGAATCAGCAGAACCGGACACATGTCGCCTGCCCGCCCTTTGGACTCGAAGAGTTGGACAATCGTTGCGTCGGCACATACGGGTATGCGCAAACATCCCGCAATTGGCGGAGGAGCTTGCCGTATGCCTACCTGACCGGGATCTTCTGGCTGGCGGCGACGGGAACCGCCGTGATGCTGTTCTGCGGACTGCCCTCGATCAGGCGGTCGGAGTAGACGAGATACACCAGCGCATTGCGCTTCGGATCGACCATGCGCACGACGCGCACACGCTTGAAGAGAATCGATGCGCGCTCGGTGAATACTTCTTCCTGCTTCGGAATGGCGCCCGCAAAGGCGATCTCGCCGACCTGCCGGCAGGCAACAGAGGCCTCCGCCTTGTCTTCGGCCAGGCCCAGCGCGCCCTTGATCCCGCCTGTCCTGGCACGCGACAGGAAGCAGCTCACCCCGCTGACCTTGGGATCGTCAAACACTTCGACCACGATCTTGTGGTCGGGGCCGACCAGCTTGAAGGCGGTGTCGACTTCGCCGACCTGTTCCGCCAGCGCGGGCAAGGCAAGGAATGCCGCAAGGAAAGCAGGGAGAACAGTTTTCATGGGAATCCGGTGTGAGAAATCGCTATTGAAAGTACACTACCACGCAAATCGATGAGAGCCCGACAATGAAAATCGAACTTGATCCTGATCGCATGGAGGAAATGCTGGACACCTGGCGCAAGTCGGTGGACCTGCAGATCCCGATGATGGACGACTTCAAGATCCGCATGATGCAGAACCGGCGCCAGATCCTGGAAAATTTCCTGCAGACGGGTACGGGCTGGACGCTCATGCTCAGCTGCATGGAACCGCTGGACGATGCCGCGCGCTTCGACGATGTCCGGATCAAGGTCAAGGCTTTTGTCGACTGGGCGGCGTCGGAAATCGACACGCTCGACACGATGCGCTGAACCACACCAATCACCTTATCCGACGCAATGACAATCACACGCCCGCTCCGCCTTGGTACCCCTTTATCTCCCTCCGCCGTCAAGGTGATGCTGCTCGGCTCGGGTGAACTGGGCAAGGAAGTCATCATCTCCCTGCAACGCCTCGGCGTCGAAGTGATCGCCGTCGACCGCTACCCCAATGCCCCCGGGCACCAGGTTACCCATCGCTTCCACGTCATCGACATGACGGATGCCGCTGCGCTGACCGCGCTCATCGCGCAGGAAAAGCCGGATCTCGTCGTCCCGGAAATCGAGGCGATCGCCACCACTGCCCTCGTGGAACTGGAAAAGCAAGGCGCAGCGACCGTCATCCCGACCGCGCGCGCCGCCTGGCTGACCATGAACCGCGAAGGCATTCGCAGGCTGGCCGCCGAACAGCTGGGCTTGCCGACTTCCCCCTACCGCTTCGCCGACAGCCTGGATGAACTGAAAGCCGCATGCGCCGAAGTCGGCTTCCCCTGCGTCATCAAGCCGGTCATGTCATCCTCCGGCAAGGGACAGTCAAAGATCGACGGGCCGGGGGAAATCGAGCAAGCGTGGAACTACGCCGCCTCCGGCAGCCGGGTCAACGCCGGCCGGGTGATCGTGGAAGGCTTCATCGACTTCGATTACGAAATCACGCAACTGACCGTACGGGCGATCAAGGACGGCGCGGTCGCCACGCATTTCTGCGAGCCGATCGGCCATGTGCAGGAAAAAGGCGACTACATCGAATCCTGGCAGCCGCATCCCATGCCTGCCGCCGCGCTTGAAAAGTCGCGCGACATCGCGAAGAAAGTCACCGACGAACTCGGCGGCCTCGGCATCTTCGGCGTCGAACTCTTCGTCAAAGGCGACATGGTGTGGTTCTCGGAAGTCAGCCCGCGCCCGCACGACACCGGCATGGTGACCATGGCCAGCCAGCGGCAGAACGAATTCGAGCTGCATGCAAAGGCCATCCTCGGCCTGCCCGTCGATGTGTCGGTCATTTCCCCCGCCGCTTCCGCCGTCATTTACGGGCGGCACGAGGCAAAAGCCATTGCCTTCGAAGGCGTGGCCGACGCGCTGCAAGTCCCCGGCGCCGACATCCGCCTCTTCGGCAAGCCGGAATCCTTCGCCCGCCGCCGCATGGGCGTGGCGCTGGCAACCGCGCCGGACATCGATACCGCCCGCCGCCGCGCCAAGGAAGCCGCCGCCAAGGTCCGCCCGGTCAAGGCCGGCTGAGCATCGAACCTTTCCGCCCGGTCTTCATCTGACAACGATCGGATGACAGACCGGCAACGCCCTGCAGGTATTAACGCAGGCAAACAAAATAATCGCCTGCAATAAAGCCAAGCTATCACATATATAGAAACTATTGATTTTACACAGCAATAGATCACATCTATTATTCACTCATCCGAGCTTTTTCAACCAACAGAGGTAGACATGTCCCTGATCAATACCCAAGTAAAGCCCTTCAAAGCAACCGCATTCCACAACGGCAAGTTCATCGACGTGACGGAAAACGACCTGAAAGGCAAGTGGTCCGTCGTGTTCTTCTACCCGGCCGACTTCACCTTCGTCTGCCCGACCGAACTGGGCGACCTGGCTGACAACTACGACACCTTCAAGTCCCTGGGCGTGGAAGTCTACGGCGTGTCCACCGACACCCACTTCACCCACAAGGCATGGCACGACACGTCGGACACCATCCGCAAGATCCGCTACCCGCTGATCGGCGACCCGACCGGCGCGATCACCCGCAATTTCGAAGTCATGATTGAAGAAGAAGGCCTGGCCCTGCGCGGCACCTTCGTCATCAATCCGGAAGGCCAGATCAAGCTGTGCGAAGTGCACGACAACGGCATCGGCCGCGATGCCAAGGAACTGCTGCGCAAGGTGCAGGCAGCCCAGTACGTCGCTTCCCATCCGGGCGAAGTCTGCCCCGCCAAGTGGACCCCGGGCGCAGAAACCCTGGCTCCGTCGCTGGACCTCGTCGGCAAGATCTAAACTTGCTTCGCGCCTCCTCCGAGGCGCATCCGCTCCCCGGGCGCAGCGCAAGCGCCCGGCGGCAGCGCCAATCCCCGATCAGTCTTATCTGGTCCGGTAGCCAAGGCTGATCCGGAATTGGCACTGCTCATCCTGAAGAATTAGAGCAGTTTCAGCCTGACTGTGCAGGAGCCAAGGTCGGGTTGAGAAGCGCAACCGTACGTGATGTACGGTGAGCATCGCAGGCCCGAGATTGGCCCTGTACGGTCAGGATCAAACTGCTCTAGCAACCTTATAAAGGAAGCCATTATGTTGGATAACAACCTGAAAACCCAACTCAAAGCCTATCTCGAAAAAGTCACCTATCCGATCGAGATCACGGCATCGCTGGACACCAGCGAAAAGTCGCACGAAATGTCCTCGCTGCTGAACGATATCGCCAACCTGTCGGACAAGATCGCGCTGACCGAGCGCCGCGATGCCGGCGACGGCGAGCGCGTGCCATCCTTCGGCATCAACCGCGCCGGCAGCAAGATGGGCATCCGCTTCGCCGGCATCCCGATGGGCCATGAATTCACCTCGCTCGTCCTCGCCCTGCTGCAGGCCGGCGGCCATCCGCCCAAGGTCGGCGCAGACGTTATCGAGCAGATCCGCAACCTCGAAGGGCAATTCCGCTTCGAGACCTATATTTCGCTGTCCTGCCAGAACTGCCCGGACGTCGTGCAGGCACTGAACCTGATGGCCGTCCTCAACCCGAACATCACCCATGTAATGATCGACGGCGCCCTGTTCCAGGATGAAGTCACGCAACGCCAGATCATGGCCGTGCCGACCGTGTTCCTGAATGGCGAAACCTTCGGCCAGGGCCGCATGGGCCTCGAGGAAATTCTCGCCAAGCTGGATACCGGCGCCGCGCAGCGCGAAGCCGCCAAGCTGGCGACAAAGGACGTGTTCGACATGCTGGTCGTCGGCGGCGGCCCCGCCGGCGCATCGGCTGCCATCTACTCGGCGCGCAAGGGCATCCGCACCGGCGTCGTCGCCGAGCGTTTCGGCGGCCAGGTGCTGGACACCATGGGCATCGAGAACTTCATCTCCGTGAAGGAAACCGAAGGCCCGAAGCTCGCCGCCGCGCTGGAGCAGCATGTGAAGACCTATGACGTCGACGTGATGAACCCGCAGCGCGCCGAAGCCCTGGTCCCGGGGGACGTGATCGAAGTGAAGCTTGCCAGCGGCGCCAGCCTGAGGGCGAAGACCGTTGTCCTGGCCACCGGCGCGCGCTGGCGTGAAATGAACGTGCCGGGCGAGAAGGAATACCGCAACCGCGGCGTGGCCTACTGCCCGCACTGCGACGGCCCGCTGTTCAAGGGCAAACGCGTGGCCGTTGTCGGCGGCGGCAATTCCGGCGTCGAAGCCGCCATCGACCTGGCCGGCATCGTCGCCCATGTGACGCTGCTGGAATTCGACAGCAAGCTGCGCGCCGACGCGGTCCTGCAGCGCAAGCTGTTCAGCCTGCCGAACATCACCGTCATCACCCAGGCACAGACTACCGAGGTGACTGGCGACGGCAACAAGGTGAACGGCCTGCGCTACACCGACCGCCAGTCCGGCGCATCGAAGACGGTCGACCTCGAAGGCATCTTCGTACAGATCGGCCTGCTGCCCAATACCGACTGGCTCAAGGGCACGGTGGCGCTCTCCAACCGCGGCGAGATCGAGGTGGACGCACGTGGACAGACCTCGGTACCAGGCGTCTTCGCCGCTGGCGATGCGACGACCGTGCCGTACAAGCAGATCGTCATTGCGATGGGAGAAGGTTCGAAAGCAGCATTGAGCGCCTTCGACCACCTGATCCGGACATCGGCGCCGGCGGATGAGAAAGTCGCTGTCGCTGCCTGAAAATGAAAATGCCGGCGGATTGCAGAGTCCGCCGGCTTCAACTGTTGCATCGATGCAGCTTCTGCAACCTGCATGACAGCGTTACTTCACAGCGAACCTTACGTTGACAGTCTTCTTGTCCGCAAAGGTCACGGTCGCAACAGCCTTTGAACCCTTCGCCAGCCTGGCGTCACCATTGGCGACCATCGTATTGTCGCCGACGGCCTCAAGGGGAACCTCCGTTTTTTCTGCTCCGGTCAGGACCGTCAGCTTTCCGGTCGCGCCGCTCGTTGTCTTTGGCTTGCCGTGGTCTTCAACATAAATCGTCGCTTTGCCGTCGTTATTGACCAGCTCGAAGTGCAGGTCGCTTGCACTGCTCACGACGCCGCCGTGCTTCGGCTTGTCTCCGTGTGCCAAGGCACTTCCGGATACCGCCACAGTTACCGCCATTGCCACGAGGGCCATCAGTTTCTTCATTGCTTTCTCCATATGGGCAGCGGCTCTGTCATGGGCGCCGCTGCAATAGCCCATTCTTAATAAGCTTCCTTCGATTCGCCTGCAACAAGTGCGTCCAGCGGCCTGCGTCCCACCAGCCAGAAAATCAGCGGCGTCAACAGCGAATCAAGTATCGTCGAGCTGACCAGCCCGCCGAAAATCACCACAGCCACCGGATGCAGGATTTCCTTGCCGGGTGCATCGGCGGCCAGCAGCAACGGCACCAGCGCAAACGCGGCAACCAGTGCCGTCATGAGCACAGGGGTCAGCCGCTCCAGCGAACCGCGCACGATCATCGGCATGCCGAAGGTTTCGCCCTCGAACTTGCACAGGTTGATGTAGTGGCTGACCTTCAGGATGCCGTTGCGTGTGGCAATGCCGGCCAGTGTAATGAAGCCGACCATCGATGCCACGGAAAGCGACACGCCTGCAATCCACATGGCGATGACACTGCCGATCAAGGCAAATGGAATGTTCCCCATGATGACCAGGGCCAGGACAGCGGACTTGTAGCGTGAGAACAGCACCAGGAAGATCATCGCCAGCGAGACCAGCGACAGGCTGATAATCAGCTTTGTCGCCTGTTCCTGCGCCTGGAACTGCCCCTCGATACTGACGAAGTAGCTGCCCGGAAGCCGGGTCGCGGCAATCGCCTTGCGAACGTCTCCAATGACGCGGGACATGTCCGAACCATCCGTGTTCGCATAGACAACGATGCGCCGGCGTCCGTTCTCGCGTCCGATCTGGTTCGGGCCATCGCCTTCCTCGACGGTGGCAACCTGCGACAGCGGAATCCGTCCTGCGGGAGTGTCGAGCATGACCCGGGCCAAATCCTGCGGCGAGCGGCTCTCGTCCGGCATGCGCACCAGCAGGTCGAAGCGGCGCGGGCCGTCGACCACCTGGGTCACGCGCTCGCCTTCCGACAAGGTCTGCAAGGCACTCAACACCTGTCCCGGCGCGAGTCCATACTGGGCGGCCTTTCGATAATCGACACGCACCTTGACCTGCGGGATAAGCACCTGGCGTTCGACCGACAGGTCGACCAGTCCCGGAACGGTTGCCAACCTGCCGCGCAGGCTTTCGGCGAGGCCGCGCAGGGTATCGAGGTCGTCGCCATAGATTTTCAGCGCGATCTGTGCCCTGACGCCGGACAGCAGGTGGTCGAGCCGGTGCGAAATCGGCTGGCCGATGGCAATCGATGCAGGGATGACGGCAAGGCGCGAGCGGATATCGGCCATGATCTGTTCGCGGTCACGCCCGGATCGCTTCAGGTCAATGTCGATTTCCGCCGAGTGGACGCCTTCCGCATGCTCGTCGAGTTCGGCGCGGCCGGTGCGGCGGCCGACCTTCTTTACCTCCGGCACTTCCTGGGCGAGTGTTTCGGCAAGCGCACCCATGCGGTTCGCCTCCGCCAGCGAGGTTCCAGGGGTGAAAGTCATCCCCATCACCAGCGAACCTTCGTTGAAGGCCGGAAGGAACGCACGCGGAAAGAACGGCACGCTGGCTGCGGCGGCCACCACCGCGACGGCGGCAACTGCCAGAATGCCTTTCGCCCTCGGGAAGGACCATTCCAGGATGCGGGTATCCCATGCCTTCAGCCGTTGCACGACGGGGCTGTCGCCGTGCGCAAGCTGTTTCATGTCAGGCAGCAGGTAGTACGCAAGTACCGGAGTGACCGTCATGGACACCAGCATCGAGGCCAGGATGGAGACGATGTAAGCCACGCCAAGCGGAGCGAACAGCCGGCCTTCGATGCCGGGCAAGGCAAACAGCGGCACGAACACCAGCACCACGATGATGGTGGCATAGACGATGCCGGACCGCACCTCGACGGAAGCTTTCCAGATGGTTTCCAGCACCGATAATGGATTGGCTTCACTGCGCCGCTGCTTCAGGCGGCGCAGGATGTTCTCCACATCCACGACCGCGTCATCGACCAGTTCGCCGATCGCAATCGCCAGTCCGCCCAGGGTCATGACGTTGATCGACTGCCCCAGCAGGTGAAAGGCGACTGCGGTCACCGCCAGCGACAACGGAATCGCAATCAGCGAAATCGCCGTGGTGCGGAAGTTCAGCAGGAATGCGAACAGGACGATGGCAACCAGGATCGCGCCGTCGCGCAATGCTTCCACCACGTTGTTGATGGAAGCCTCGATGAAGTCTGCCTGCCGGAACAGGACTTCGGGCGTCGACAGGCCGGCGGGAAGTCCCTGCCTGAGTTCCGCCAATGCATTCTCGATGTCGCGCGTCAGCTTCACGGTGTCCGCGGCCGGCTGCTTCTGCACGCTGACAATGACCGCCGGCTTGCCGTTCATGCCTGCATCGCCCCGCTTGAATGCCGGTGCGTACCTGACGGAAGCGACCTGCTCAAGCAGGATGGGCGTGCCGTTGCGGAACGCGACAGCCAGTCCCTTCACGTCATCGAGCCTGTTGGTCCGGCCAAGATTGCGGATCAGGTATTCCCGGCTGTTCAGGTCGATGAAGCCGCCGCTGGTGTTGCCGGCGAAGCCGCGCACCGATGCCTCCACCTGGTCGAGCGTCACGTTGAACTGCGCCATGCGTGCGGTATCGGGCTCGATGCGCAATTGCCGCACGTCGCCGCCGATCGGAATGACTTGCGAGACGCCGGAAATCGACAGCAGACGCGGGCGCAGGACAAAGTCCGCATATTCCCGCGCCTGCATCGGGCTGGCTTTCGATACATCGATGGGCAGCGCAATCAGCATGATCTCGCCCATGATGGACGACACCGGCCCCATGACAGGCGTGATGCCGCCGGGGAGCTGCTCCCTGACCAGGGTAAGGCGTTCCGACACCTGCTGGCGATTGCGGTAGATGTCGGTGCCCCAGTCGAATTCGGCGTACACGATCGACAGGCCGACACCGGACACCGACCGCACGCGGGTCACGCCGGGCATGCCGTTGAGCGATGTCTCGATCGGGAATGACACCAGTTGCTCGACTTCTTCCGGCGCCATGCCTCCGGCTTCCGTCAGGATGGTGACCAGCGGCTTGTTCAGGTCCGGGAAGACATCGACCGGCGTGCGGGTCGCCATCAGCGCGCCGTAGACCACCAGCATCGCTGCCGCCGCCAGCACGAACAGCCGGCTGGTCAGGCTGAAACGAACTATCCAATTGAACATGTGTGCGCCCCTATCTGATCTGGTTGACCAGCGAGGCGCCGGAGACGACAACGCGGTTGTCCGGTCCCAAACCCTTGACGACGACGATCGTTTTCGCGTCCAGCGGCTTGACCTCGACCGGTTGCGCAATGAAGCGTTCCGCACCGGACTTGATCCACACGACGGGCTCGTTGTTCGGGTTGCGGACCAGTGCCTCCGCGGGCAGCGCGATGCCCTTCACCTTCTCGTTCAACCTGGCGACCACCGTCACAGGCTGCCCGACGGCAAGCGCGGCATCCTTCAGGTTTGCCCTGAAAGTGAGGGGCAAGGCGCCGTCACGCAGGCTTCGTCCACCGCCGATGAAGGACAGCTCGGCGCCCGGGTAGCCGGCCAGTCCCGCATTGGCGATCCTGCCCGTGAGCGATGCGTCCGGGGTTGCCGCTTCAACCACCATGCGGGCCGGGTCAACGATGTCGAACAGCACATCGCGCGCTTCCACGATCTGCCCCGCCAGGATGTTTGCGCTGGCAATGACGCCGGAGGCCGACGCGGTGACGGCTTCATTTCCGCTTACGCTTGCCGCCACCGCCCGTTCACGGCCGATCAGGCTGTTCAGCTCCGCATGCGCCGCTTCGATTTCCTTTTGCGGCACGGTTCCTTCCAGCGCCTCGAGACGCTTCACGCGTTGTTCTGCCAACTGGCGGTTGGCACGGATATCGACCAGCTGCGCCTGCTGGTTGCCGCGCTCGACGGCGCTGGCAATCGGCAGCACGTACGCAAGGACCTGGCCTTTTTCGACCCGCTGGCCCGCAACCGGGAGCCCTTTGGGTCCGGCTTCGATCCGTCCGGAAAACGGCGCCTGCACCCGGCCGCCTGCGTTCGGGTCGATGCCGACGCGCCCGTTCAATTCAACCGTGAACGGGTGCTCGTCTTCATGGCCCTTCACCGTACGGATGGCCATGCGGCGCTGTGCCTGCTTCGGCACATTGACGCTGCCGTCCGGGAGACGCGCGAGGCCGGTGGCGTTGCCGGATGCAGGGGCATCGAGGTGTTCGCCGTTGGGGCCGTGGGCGCCCGGTGCGGCAAGGGCGACAGGCGAGAGCGCACCTGCCATCAAAAGAGAGAAAACAATGGTCTTGTATTTGTTCAGCATGATTTTTCCTGTCAGGGCTTGCGGCGCAGCTGGCGAATGACGATGGCGACGAGCAGTGCCGCCAGCAGCAAGCCGGCGATTGCCCAGGTCGTCAGGTTGGTGCGCGGATGGTCGTGGTCGTCGTCGGAATGGCCATGGGCGCCCTCTCCGGCTTTCACCTCCAGCATGCCTTCAAGAAGGTCGCTGTCGTCTCCCGCGGTCAATGTGAACAGGAGCGCGTGTTTCCCGGGTTTGGCCAGGGCTTTCAGGAAGTTTTCATCGTCGACGGCATAGTCGCCATGATCGGCGTGAAACCTGGCGGCGACCTTCATGCCGTTGAACTCGACTTCGAGCTTGCCGTTCAGGACAGGCTCGTTGGTGTCGTAGCGGTCAATCAGCATGGAAAGCTCGCCATCCTGCAGGCGGCCGACCAGTTCGAATGATTCGGTGAATGTTTCGATGCGGGGCCCGGCATCGCTGACCGCATGGCCGCCCGGCGCATCCAGATGCTCGCCGTTCGGACCGTGGGCGCCCGGCGCCGCGAAGGCCGCAGACATCGTCACCACGTAAAAAAGGAAGATATTGAGGATGTTCATGGAGTGATTCCTAATGCTTGATTCAGTCGGGCATGGGCAAGACCTGCTGCCACACGCTGTTGGCTTTCGGCGAACTCGGCGTCGTGCAGCTGGCTTTGCGAGCGCAACAGCTCCGCCAGGCCGCGCTCGCCGAAGCGGAATGCCTTTTCGATGAGCGCCATATGCTCGCGTGCCAGTGCAAGGCGCGCCGTTGTAGCGTCGAGCGCCTGCCGGGAAGTCGTGAGCTGCAGCCTTGCCATGTCGATGTCCGCCTGCAGTGTCGCCTCGGTTTGCGCCAACTCGGCGGCGGCGGACGCGATCTGCGTTTGTGCGGCTGTTTCAAGCGGGCGGTTGCGGGCATTGGTGCCGATCGGAATTTGAACGGACACGCCCACGCTCGATGCCGGACTGGCTGCGCCTTCCTTTTCCCGCCGCATCAGCAGGCCGATTGTCGGCGGTTCGCTGCGCGTGCGATTCACCACGTCCAGCGAGGCCTGGGAGCGCTTAAGGGCCGCGCGCGCGGCCAGCATCCGCGGATGCTGCTCGCGTACTCCCTCGGCAATCGGTTCCGGCTCGATGGAAGGGATATCCGGTTGACCGGTCAAGGCGGTGTAACGTGCCTGCGCTTCCTGCATCCTGGCGCGGGCAGAAGCAACCGCCCCCCTGGCTGCCAATACTTCCTGCTGTGCAAGAATGCCGTCAATCCGCGCAAGATCGCCAGCCTCGACCCGGCGCATCACTTCGTCAGCAATGCCTTCGAGATGGTCTTCGTGATCTTCGGCCTCGTTGAGTGCTTCTTGCGCAGCAGCGACCGCCCAAAGCCGCTCGCGCACTTCGCCGGCAATGTCCAGCCGCGCGCTGGCGATTTGTGCTTCCAGGTCTTCTGAACTGCTTTCGGCAAGGCCCTGGCGCGCGGCTTTCTGGCCTGGCAGCCAGACCGGCGCGGAGAGCGACACTTCCGTTTCCCTGACGCCGTTCCGGTCGGTCCAGCGGTCGCTTCTCTGCGCAAGACCAACGGTCGGCGAACCGGCAATCCAGGTGTCCGCCGCATCGCGGCCGGCAAGCATCTCGTTGCGACGGGCCTCCAGGGTCCGGCCTTGCGGCGACCTTTGCCAAGCCGCGTCGAAGGCAGCTTTCAAGCCGGGCGGCCCCGATTGTGACAACGCCATGGGCGATGCCAGCGCCACGGCGGAAAACAAAACACTTAAATAATATGCACGCATGCAATCTCCATTCGGTATGAAAAAGCCAGGACCGAAGGCAAATACGACCGGCGCGACAGGATGTCGCGCGGACGGACTCAGCGAAAGTCAGGATGAGTGCTGAAATGCCCTCGGTGGATCAACCGAGGGATTGAGGAGGCCGTTGCGGCCGTTCAGGAACAGGATCGGGAATAAAGTGGCCGAGGTCGCTGCGAGCGGCCTTGAACGGCATACTCGCAAGGAACGGTACTGCGATGGACGGCAGTGCGACGCAAGGCTGGGACGCGGAATGTTCCGCGAAGTGCTTTGCCGACTCGCCCGAGTCGTCATAGTGCGTCCCATGCTCGTCGTGATGATGGCTCGCCCCTTCCATGTGATCGACCTCGTGGGCGATGTCAAACGCTTTCTTGAGCGCAAACTCGCCGTCCTGCACGGCAAAGCTGTGCAAGGGAAGCAGGAGCATCAGGAAAATGCAGAGAATGCGACGCACGGGAAGTCATTGGACGAGTTGAGCAGTGATTATACCAACGGCGCCATGATCAGCGGGAAACGATAATATTTCCGGACATCCGCTTGAATCCGGTTGACCCGAAACAAGGATCTTATTCTCCATTGCGAGGATAGTGATTCTTGCAATCGCTGAAACTGCGGGAGGATGCCATGAAAATCCCCTTCACCGTCAAGCAGTTCTTTGCGGTCTTCCACGTATACAACGAGGCGGTTTGGCCGGCTCAACTCTTGTTGCTGGCGCTCGCCCTCATTGCCATCTTCCTGGTCTTCACGAAACACCCCATGGCCGGGCCGGCGGTGTCGGCTATTCTGGCATTTCTCTGGGCATGGATTGCGGTCGCCTATCACCTTGCCTTCTTCGCGCGCATCAACCCCTTGGCCTATGGTTTTGCCGGGCTGTCGCTGATCGGCGGGCAGGCTGCGTTCCTGCTGGGCGTGCCGCAGGATCTTGGCCTTGTCGCCGCCGGCGTCATCGGCGTATGGATGATGGCGAGGCGGAAGACAAGTCAGTCGCGGCCCGCGACGGCATAAGCCGACGCCGCGCGCATGCGCAGACTCGAAAAACATATTTGTAATCATTCATACATCATGTAGATTACTCTACATGACAATAAATAATTCGACTTGGAGCCTGCTGGTCGTCAGCCTGCCGACATCCGGCGCCACTGCGCGCATGCGCCTGTGGCGCGCGATCAAGGCCCTGGGCTGCGCGTCTCTCCGCGATGGCGCATATCTCCTGCCTGATGTTCACGCCGCTGCCCTGGCCGAGCTTGCTGCCCAAACCAATGCGGAAGGTGGACAAGCGTGGGTGGTTGGCGTTACCGCGCGTTCCGAAGAGGACAATGCAGCCTTCCAGGCATTGTTCAGCCGTGCGGAGGAATATGCCTCCCTGGCCGGCGCGCTGACCAAGGCAAGAAAGGAACTGGCATCCCAGCCTCCCACGGACATTGCAAGAACGCTCAAGCGCCTGCGCAAGGAGCGTGAACTCGTCCGGCGCATCGACTTTTTCCCCGATGAAGCGTCGCTGGCAGTCGAAGCCGCCTGGACCGACTTCGAAGACGCGGCCAACGCGACACTCTCGCCCGGCGAGCCGCAGCCTGCGACGCATGCGATCCCGGCGCTGAAGAAAGAGGACTATCAGCAGCGCATCTGGGCAACGCGCCGCAATCTCTGGGTCGACCGTGTTGCCAGTGCCTGGCTGATCCAGCGATTCATCGACCGCCACGCCCGCTTCCTTTGGCTCGACAGCCCGGCGAAATGCCCGAAGCATGCCCTCGGCTTTGATTTTGACGGTGCGGCCTTCACCCATGTCGGGGACAAGGTCTCGTTTGAGGTACTGCTCGCCAGCTTCAACCTTGATGGCGACCCCGGCCTCGCAAAGCTTGCGGCGCTTGTCCACGCACTGGATGTCGGCGGCGCGGTTCCCGCCGAAGCCGCGGGATTTGAAGCCATCCTTGCCGGTGCGAGGGCGCGGCACAGCGGCGACGACGATGCCTTGCTTGCCGGGATGGGCGCAGTCCTCGATTCCCTTTACATCCACTTCAACAGAGAACGTACGCAATGAGCAATTCCGTCGACAAACCGAGCTACACGCTTTGGCAACTCGTCCTTTACATGCTGCGCCTGGGCACGCTCGGATTCGGCGGGCCGGTGGCGCTGGTAGGCTACATGCACCGCGACCTGGTCGAGGAACGCAAATGGATTACCGAGGCGGACTACAAGGAAGGCCTTGCGTTGTCCCAACTGGCGCCGGGGCCGCTCGCGGCGCAGCTCGGCATCTATCTCGGCTACGTGCACTATCGCATCCTCGGCGCGACGCTGGCCGGCCTCGCATTCGTCATCCCGTCGTTCACCATGGTCGTCGTGCTGGGCTGGGCGTATGTGCGCTTCGGCGGCATACCGTGGATGCAGGCGGTGTTCTATGGCGTGGGTGCGGCGGTGATCGGCATCATTGCGATGAGCGCCAAGAAACTCACCGAGAAGAGCGTCGGCAAGGACAAACTGTTGTGGGCCATCTACCTGTTGCTGGCGGTGGTGACCATCATGACCGAATCCGAAATCGCCTGGCTGTTCATCGCCGCGGGCGTGCTGGTCTGGCTGCTGCGCGCGCCGCCGCGCTGGCTGGGCAAAGGCAATGTGAACGGCGCCGCACTCACGCAGCTCCCCATGGCGGGCAGCTTGTTCGGAACGATGGATGTTTCGCTGCTCACCCAGATCGGCTTGTTCTTCGCGAAGGCCGGCGCATTCGTGTTCGGTTCGGGCCTGGCCATCGTGCCGTTCCTCTATGGCGGCACGGTCACCGAGCATCAGTGGCTGACCGAAAAGCAGTTCGTCGATGCGGTCGCCGTTGCGATGATCACGCCTGGACCGGTTGTCATTACGGTCGGCTTTATCGGCTACCTGATTGCCGGCTTGCCCGGAGCGACGGTCGCGGCCGTGGCCACCTTCCTGCCGTGCTACCTGCTCACCATCATCCCCGCGCCGTACTTCAAGAAATACGGCAAGCTGCCGGGCGTCGTCGCGTTCGTCGACGGCATCACCGCAGCCGCGATCGGCGCCATTGCCGGCTCGGTGATCGTGATCGCAAAGCGGTCGATTATCGACATTCCGACCGCGCTGATTGCCCTGGTCACTGTCGCGCTGCTGTGGCGGTTCAAGAAGCTGCAGGAGCCTGTCGTCATCGCTGCCGCGGCGGCGGTGGGCCTGGTTCTTTACCCCTTGCTTCGCGCTTGAAGACATGAAGCCACAGGCGATCGGCGCTCCTGCAGCGCGCCTCCGTGGATGCGCCGCTGCAGAAACCGCTATTGCGGCAATTTCGCAATGGCGCTCTTGAGCGCCTCGAAACAGGCTGGATCGAGCGCGGTGCCAACCGTCTGTTCCATCATTTCCAGGGCTTTTGGAATGGGAATCGCGCCCCGATAAGGGCGGTCGGCGGTGATGGCATCAAATATATCCGCAGTGGTGATGATGCGGGTTTCAGTGCAAATATCCCGTTCCGTCAGACCGCGCGGGTAACCGCCGCCATCCAGCCGTTCATGGTGGGCGCCGGCAACCTGCGCCAGCTCGGAAAAAGCACCGATGCGTCCAAGGATGGTTTCGGTATAGGCGGCATGCTGCTTGACGGCGTCCCATTCGGCACGGTCCAGCTTGCCCGCCTTGTCCAGCACACTATTGCTGACGCCCAGCTTGCCGACGTCGTGCAGCAATGCTCCGCGTTTGAGCCAGCGGCGACGCTCGTGCGACAAGCCAAGCTCTTCGGCAATCATGTCGGTGTAGAGCGCAACGCGGATGCTGTGCCCGCTCGTGTAAGGGCTTTTCGAGTCCACCACCTGGCCGAAGGCGGCAGCGATATCGTCCAGGTAGTCGTCGTCCAGCGGCACTTCGTAACCGGAAGGCTCCAGGACGTGTACCGCCGCATCGACGTCCGGCGATTCGAGCGTATTCCAGAATGCCTCTGCCAGCGCGACCTGTTCAAAGGCACGGACGAATTCCGGGTCGAACCAGTGCCCGGAGCGGCGGCGCACTTCCTCCAGCGCCCCGCTGCGGCCGCCGGCGGCATGGAATACATCGACGACCTGCGCAAGCAGTGCGATGCGCGAATAGACCGGTATGGCATCCCCCGCCAGCCTGTCCGGTTTGCCGTTGCCGTTGTAGTGTTCGTCGAGGCTGTAAATGCCGGCCGCGACGCCGTCCGGAAAATGCAACAGCCTGGCGATCTCCGCGCCGCGCTGGCACCGGGTCGCAATGAGGTCATGGGCGATCTCGCTGCCGTTCCGGAAGATGGTCATGACGCTCCTGAACCGCTCCGCCAGGCCGGCCTGAAGGCCGGTATGCGTCAGGACAAACGAAAGCACTTGCGGAAGGCTGTCGCCCACGCGCTTGAAATCCCTCTTGAACTGGAGGTCATCGGTCAGGTACAGCTCGCAGATACGCGCCGCATTGCTGCTGCAGCCGAGATCCTTGAGCAGCAAGGTGTAGTACAGCTCCCACAGCTGGTCCCGGGACAACCTGGCTTCCTGTCCGATATGCATGCCGATCCAGCAGCAGCGGATGCAGTGCCCGGGAGGCTGTCCTTCGGTCAGGTCGAGCGCGTAGCTGAACGCGCCAATCAGCTCGGACAGCTTGAGGGAAGGTGCAATGGGAAGGACGGCCGCCATATCAGGGACTTTCGATGCACGCGAAAATTGCCATTTGGCAATGGATCGATTGTACGCGATATGGGGAAATGCAACAGATGCGAGACGGAAATACGACACTGCGGCATTGCTGCCGCTCAATCCTTGCGGAAGCCGTTCAGCACTTCCATCATCTGGGCGAACTTCACCGGCTTTTCGAACACACGCGTAAAACCGGCCTGCAGCGCCCTTTCGCGCTCAGGCCCGTCGGCGTAGCCGCTGACGGCGATCAGGGGAATGTCTGCCAGGTCCGGGTCCGCGCGCATCTCGACAGCCAGCTCGAAACCGCTCTTGCCGCCAGGAAGGCGAAGGTCGCAGAACACGAGGTCCGGAGCCTTCGCGCGTGCGCTGTCGAGCGCCATGCGTGCATTGAACACCGCTTCCGTGGCGCACCCCATCACTTGCAGCAGGTCGCAGAACAGCTTGGCAAGGTCGCGGTTATCCTCCACGACCAGGACACGCAAGGGGTATTGCTGCAGAAGGGTGCCGTCGGCCTTGGCTGTTGAAGTGTGCATGGTCTTTATTGGTTGTCGCCCGATATCGCGGGCAATGCCATTATCCGCTACGGCTTTACCGTGCGCGGGACATCCTGTTGCGATGCGTTTGCCTCCTGGCTCTCCGGCCGGCAGCCGTCCATGCTGGCATGCGCGCCGTATACGCTATCGAGGGCCGAATTATACCCGTCGGTGCGGAACGCGTCCGACCGGTACGTACACAGCAGGGTGAACGGCAAACGCGTAGCGAGGCCGCTCCACAGTTCTTCGAGGCGGATGGCCGCCGCACGGTTCCCCGACTCCCATAGCATGCCGGCAAGCTCGGTGATGATCCGTACATTACCGAAGCGGCGCAACGAGCACTCGACCAGGGCGCCTGCGCGTTCGTGGAAACGACAGTCGTCCGGCATGCCGTTTTCGAGCAAACCGGACAGTACCGCTTCCGCATCTATATGGCGCAGCTGGCCGCTCATCACCGAATCGACGAGATCGATGCCGCGTATCGTCGCCAGCTTGCCCACCATCCTCGACCAGTGCGCCTGGGTGGCGACAATCACCACCGCCTCGCCGTGTCGCAAACCGTCCATGATGTAGCGGCAGGCCGCCCGCACCATCTGTTCGACATGCCGATAAAAATGCGCAATATGCTGCCCCGGGTTTACGCCGCCTTCGTGCCGCTGGAGGATTGAATCAACCACTGTATATCCCTAATCACGCCATCTTGTTCCGACATTCATCGCCGTCAGGCTGCGAAAAGACAGCGCGCCGGGCGAATCGTTCCATTCCGATACTGCAAATCGATCAAGCGCCCCATTGAAATGCTTCAAGTTGTCAATTGATCTAACCTAATGCACACATTTTGCTTTCCCTCAATAATGGGCCGATTTACCAGACACTTTCCTCATTCCCTTGCGCATCCGTTTCATTTCAAGGCATACGTCAGAAGGCCTCAGCTTGCGACGCTCGATCGCCGCGCTGATGGCAACACTGATGCTTGTGGCACAGGCCCTGGCACAGGAGGTGCGTAGCTACACGGTGGAGATCTCCGGCGCGGATGAATACCGCGAGATGCTGACGGAGCACCTCGACATCAGCCGGAAGGCCGGCGACGCGTTACCGACCGAACAGCTTGAAAGGCTGGTCGGCACGGCGCCGGAACAGGTCAGGGACTTGCTCGCGACCGAAGGTTACTTTTCCCCGGTCGTCCGCACCCGGCTGGACACGTCGGGTGCGGAATGGCGCGTCCAGCTGGAAATCGATCCCGGCACGCCTGTCCGCGTCACTACCGTCACGATCCGCTTCAAGGGCGACATCGCCGAGGGGCCAGCGGCCGACGAATCGCGCATGAAGCGGCTCCGGCGCCGGTGGGGCCTGGACCCGGGCGATGTCTTCCGGCAGCCGGCGTGGACCGAGGAGAAGAATGATCTCCTGAAAGACCTGCTGTCACGCGACTATCCCACTGCCGCGATCACGCACAGCGAAGCACGGATCGATCCGAAGGACAACAGTGCGGTCCTGACGGTGGAAGTCGACTCCGGCCCCGCATTCACCTTCGGCGAACTCGACGTCCATGGCCTGACGCGCTATTCGCGCGCCATGATCGACAACCTGAATCCCATCCAGCCCGGCGATCCCTACTCGCAGGATAAGCTGAATGAACTTCAGGCGCGGCTCGAGGACAGCGGTTACTTCCGCTCGGCATTCGCAACGCTTGAACCCGACCGCGAGCGGCCCCGGCAGGTACCGGTGCGGCTGGATCTCGTCGAGAATCCGCGCAAACGACTGGCTCTTGGTGTCGGCTTTTCGACAGATACCGGCGCCCGCGCCCAGGTACGGTGGCTGGACCGCAATTTCCTCATGCGCGACTGGCGGCTGGAGTCGGAGTTGCGGATCGACCGCGAAACGCATGTCCTTGGCGGCGATGTCTTCCTTCCGCCCGTGTCGTCGGGCTGGCTGCCGGCCGGCTGGCAGCCAGGCTTCGGCGCCCGCCTCGAACGGACGACGAGCGGCGGCGAAATCAACGACAAGATGCGCATCGGCGCGCGCGTCACCAGCCCCAACCGCTTCGATGAAAAAGTCTGGGCACTGACCTATCTCGGCGACCGGCAGCGTATCGGCGATGCCTTCGCCAACAATCGGCAGGCGCTGGTCGCCACCTTCACCTACACCAAGCGGCGCCTCGACCACCCACTGCGGCCACGGGATGGTTATGTCGCTTCCGTGGAACTGGGCGGCGGCCTGCGCGGCATCATCAACGAGAGCAATATTTTCCGCGTCGTCAGCCGCGCCACCCTGTTGCAACCGCTGGCCCCGCGCTGGCAAGCCGTACTGCGCGCCCATGTCGGACAGGTGTTCGGCGGCAGCCGCCTGACGGTTCCGGCGGACCTGCTGTTTCGCACCGGCGGAGACCAGAGCGTGCGGGGTTACGGATTCAATTCGCTCGGCGTTCCGCAGGATGGGGCCATCGTGGGAGGAACCGTGACCGCTGTTGCCAGCGCGGAGCTGGTGCGGCAACTGGCGCCGCAATGGGGCGCGGCGGTGTTTGTCGATGCGGGCAATGCGGCGGATTCCTGGAACGGGTTCCGCCTGGAACGCGGCACCGGTGTCGGCGCCCGCTGGCGCAGCCCGATCGGTCCGGTCAATATCGATCTGGCATACGGACATGCCACGCGCAAGCCGCGGCTGCATTTCTCGGTGGGTTATGGCTTCTGAATCCAGACCCGCAACATCCCGGATACACAAGGCGGCTTATGTGCTGTTGGGAATGTTCGTCCTCGTCATCGGGATATTCGCCTGGCTGCTCGGCACGACCGGCGGCGCACGGACTGTCCTTGCCGCGGCAGGAGCACTGAGCGGCGGCACATTCAATGCCGAGGGAATCAGCGGCAGGATCACCGGGATGCTGCACGTCGAGCGGCTCTCCCTGGCACAGGACGATGGGAGTATCGCCCTGTCCAGCGTGCGATTGCGCTGGCAGCCGGGCAGGCTGCTGGATGGAACGGTGCACGTCGAGGCGCTGCACATCGGTCACCTGCAGATCGACCGCACAGACAGCAAGGAACCCGAAGCGCCGCAACTGCCGGAGCGTATCGGCCTGCCTGTCAAATTGCAGGTCGATGACTTGCGGCTGCAATCCGGCGAGATCCGCCGCAACGGCATCAGCCTCCTACGGCTTGGGCCGGCCGGCTTGCGCCTCGCTTTCGACGGCGACCGTTATGACCTCCAGCTCCACCGCCTGGCGACGGATTCTCCGCTCGGCAGCGGCCGGCTCGCCAACGACTTCAGGGGCAATGCCACACTGTCCGCAACCAGGCCTTATGCCATGGACGCGCGCTTCGCGAGCAACGGCACGGCTGCCGTCGGACAGCAAACGTTCGATGCGACGGGCACGATCAACCTGAACGGTTCTCTCCAGCAGCTGGAAACCGTGCTCGACCTGGCCGTGGACCGGGCAAGCGTGAACGGCACGGTGATGCTCCATCCCTTTTCAGCAAGCCCGCTAGGCCGCGCCAACCTGTCGGCCCGCGCCCTCGACCTCGGCCGGTTCGACCCGCAGTTGCCCACGACCGCGCTTGCGCTTCGCTTGACCGCCGATGAACATGGCGCGGGAGAACTGCACGTCACCAACCCGGAGGCCGGCCTATGGGATGCGAAAAAACTCCCGCTGCAGTCACTGCGCCTTGCCTTCCGGCAGGAAGCCGGACGCGTGATGCTGGATCGGGTGACTGCGGCGCTTGGCACCGCCTCCCGTCCGGCAGGCAGCGTGGACGGACAGGGGGAGATGGCGGATGGCCGGATGCAGCTCCACCTCCAGACCGATGCCCTGGACCTGAAGCGCATGGACGGCCGCGCCCGCGCAACGAGGCTGGCTGGCACGGCGGACCTGAAACGCGATGGCGCTGCGCAGGAGATCCGCCTTTCACTCAGCGAGCCGCTGGAACGCCAGCAGCGCATGACGCTCGACGCGCATGCGCTGCTTGACGGGCAGAACCTGACGATCCACCGGGCGGAGTTGCGAGCAGGAAGCGGACGCATCGGCTTCACCGGGCAAGCATCGCTGGATGGGGACAAGACCTTCAGCGCCGAAGGCAAGGTCGATCATTTCCGGTTGCGCGAACTGGGTAATTTCCCGCAATTCCCTGAACTCGAACTGAATGCCGGGTTTACCCTCCGCGGAAAACGCGTGCCGCGCCTCGACGCCGACCTGTCCTACAGCATTGCCGACAGCAGGCTCGCCGGCCAGCCGCTGTCCGGCAGCGGCGAGGTGCGCGTGCGCGGTGAACAGTTGGAGATCCCGCGCCTGCTGCTGGCTTCCGGCGCGAACCGGTTGAATGCAGAGGGCCGCCTGACAGGCGAAGATGCAGTGCTGTCCTTCAGACTGGAGGCGCCGCAGCTTGGCCAGCTCGGCGCAGGCTTTGGCGGCGCCGTCTCCGCAAACGGGACAGCGCACGGCACACTCGACCGCCCCAGGATTTCCGCCGAATGGACGGCGAGCGCGGCACGCCTTCCCGGCGGCATCCGTGTCGAGCGCATGCAAGGAAAGGCGCAACTCGCCCTCGACCGCAAGCGCACGGTGCCGCTGGATAGCGGAATGGCCGAGCTGGATGCATCCGGGATGCAACTCGGCGACGAAAGGATTGCAGCACTGGCCGGACGCCTCCGGTTCTCTCCCAAACCGGACGCGCCGCTCGAACTCGTTCTCCAGGCAAAGGGCATTTCCACCCAACGCCTGAAGGCGGAGCGGTTTACGGCAACGGCCAAGGGTACGACGGGAGCACACACGATCGATCTTGCACTCGACGAGACCGGCCAGGCCTGGACCATGCGCGCATCGGGCGGACTCGGCCAGGTCGAAACGGCCCCACGCTGGAAGGGAAGCATACAAGCCCTGGATGCCAATGGACGTTTTTCCGCGCGCCTGTCGTCGCCCGCGCCACTCCTACTGTCAGCGGAACGGGTGCAGCTCGAGCAATTCCTGCTCGACGCCGATGCCGGCCGCTTCGCGGTCGAGGTGTTCTCACGCGACAGCACGGGTATTGTCACCCGCGGCCGCATCGAGCGGCTGCAGGTCGCGCGTCTTCTCAGTCATATCGAGCCTGCGCCGCCGGTCCGGACAGACCTGGTGCTTGCCGGGGAATGGAACGTCCGTCTCGGGGAGTCGCTCAACGGCTCGCTCGGACTGCGCCGCCAGAGCGGCGACCTGACCGTGCTCGCCAATGCACCGGTCGCCCTCGGCCTCTCCACCCTCGCCGCCAGCGCAACCGTATCCGGCGGCCGGCTCAGTGCTGGCATGCAGGCCGAGGGCAAGCGCCTCGGCCGCATTCGGGTGCAAGGCGAAACAAGCATGGGCAATGGCGACAACCGTCTTGCCATCGCCCCGGACGCGCCCATTTCCGGCAGTGCCGGCATCGACGTTCCATCGCTGGCATGGCTCGCTCCGCTGCTGTCTCCCGCGATGGCGCTCGAAGGCAGCCTGAAAGGCGATATCTCGCTCGGCGGCAACGTCGAACAGCCGCGCCTGGCCGGACGCATCACCGGCCAGTCACTGCGACTGGCGCTCGCCGACCTCGGACTGGACCTGCGCCAGGGATCGCTGGACAGCGAGTTCCAGGGAAACCGCTGGCTCGTGCGCAGCCTGAACTTCCAGGGCGACGAAGGACGCGTATCCCTGTCCGGCCCCATCGATGTCAGCGGCGGCAGCGTCACCGCGAACCTGTCCCTGCTCGCGGAACGGTTTGCCCTGATCAACCGCAGCGACCGCCGCATTGTCGTCAGTGGCGCCAGCGAACTGGAGTGGCGCGGCAACCAGGGCAAGGCCACCGGCACCTTCACCGTCAATTCCGGTTTCGTCGATCTGGGCAGCGCCGAGAAGCCGCGTCTGTCCGACGACGTTGTCATCGTCGGCCGCGAGCACAAGAACGGCGCCAACAAGACCGCATTCGACGTCGACATCACGGTGGCACTGGCCGACAGCGTCGCGCTGAAGGGACGCGGCCTGGACGCCATGCTGGGAGGGCAAGTCCGCTTCCTGGGCAAGGCAGGCGAGGCATTGCAGGCGCAAGGCTCCATCAATGTCGCCAAGGGCACCTACACCGCCTACGGACGGGAGCTCGCGATCGAACAGGGATTGCTGCGCTTCCGCGGCCCGCTCAACAATCCTTCGCTGGACATCCTCGCGATGCGGCGCGGGCAGGAAGTGGAGGCCGGCGTCTCGATCCGCGGCACCGCCCTCACCCCGCGCGTGACGCTGGTATCCGAACCGCCTGTGCCGGATGCGGAGAAGCTGTCCTGGCTGGTCCTCGGTCGAGGCCTGGCGGCGGCCGGCGATACCGACATCGGCGCGCTGCAGAGCGCCGCCAGCGCACTGCTGTCCGAAGGCGCGAAGGCCGGCGTGCAATCGCGTATCGCCAGCACTTTCGGCCTCGACACCTTCAGCATCGGCACCAGCCAGGACACACTGCAGCAGCGCATCGTCACCATCGGCAAGCAGGTTTCCTCGCGGCTGTACCTCAGCTACCAGCAAGGACTGGAAAGCGCAGGCAGCGTGGTTCAGGTCCGTTATGCCCTTTCGCCGAAACTGTCGCTCGAAGCGGAAGCAGGTTCCCGCAGCGCAATCTCGCTGTTCTACAACATCGCCTTCGATTGAATTGAACAAATTGCGCGCGTTCACAACCAAGAGGAATCAAGAACCGTAAAACCCGAGGAGGAATCCATGCAAACAGTCTCGTCCGGAATCCGCTGGTGGTTCGAATCGCTGGACAAGGCGCGCAGGCGCCGGGGCGTCGCCATGGACCATCTGGGCTACGGTCCCACCGAGAGCCCGTACCAGACCGCCCTCTCCGTCCCCGGCGTCCGGCTGCGCTTCTACGGCGGCAATCCCTCTGGCAACAGCATCGCGTTCATCGTCCCCGCACCGATCAAGCGCCATTACATCTGGGACCTCGCGCCGGAATGCAGCGTGGTGCAACATGCAATGCGTGAGGACATGCAGGTCTACCTCGCGGAATGGACCGATCCGCTCGAACACCAGGGCCGCCTCGGGCTGGCCGACTATGCTTACCGGCTGCTGGACCTGTGCGTGCGTGCCATCCGCACCACGCATCCATCCTCTCAAGTGTTCCTGCTCAGTCATTCGCTGGGCGGCATCTTCGCGGCCATCTATGCGGCCATGCGCCCGGAACAGGTTGCCGGGCTGGTGCTGGTGGAATCGCCGCTGCATTTCGGCGGCGCATCCGGCTCCTTCACCCCGCTTGTCACCTTCGGGCCGCGCGCCGACAAGGTGGCGCAATTCTTCGACAACGTGCCCGGCTCAGTGCTGAACATGGCCAGCGTGATCGCCTCGCCGGCGACCTTCCATGTCGAACGCTATGGGGATTTTGTCGCCAGCCTCGGTTCGACCCGGACGCTCCGGACGCACATGCTGGTGGAACGCTGGATGCTCGACGAGTCACCCATGCCGGGCCGCCTGTTCGAGCAGGTGGTGGAAGACCTGTACCGCCGCGACAGCCTGATGCAGGGAAGCCTGACGATCGCAGGGCGCACGCTGTCGCCATCGGACGTGACCGCGCCGCTGCTGGCGGTCTACGATCCCCACAGCGTCGTCATTCCTCCGGATTCGGTGATCGCCTTCCATGACGCGGCCGGAAGCAAACAGAAGCGCCTGCTTTCCTATGAGGGCGATACCGGTGTTGGGCTCGCCCATGTCGGAGCGCTGATGGGAGAGAATGCGCACCGCACGCTATGGCCGCAAATTTTTGCCTGGCTCAGCGTGATTGGTGCGCGGCGGCACTAATCAGATTTTATTTCGACGTCCCCGTATCCTGCCCTGACGATGCATCCGAACCGGTGGATGCGCCGGAACTGCCGTTCGCCTTGCCGCGCTTCATCGACTTCTTCGAATGCATGCGTTTGCCGGCTTTCTTCGTGGTTGTGGCGTCACTTGCACCGGACGACATATCGGCGCTGGACGACTGGCGGGACTGGATTTCCTGTGCACGGCGCATGACGTCGTCATAGCGCGCCGGGTCGGTGCTTTCCCTGATCTCCGACGTCGGTGACGGCGATTGCGATTGTGTGTAACCGGAGCCGGAAAGCGCCAGCAGCGATGCGGCCAATGCGATAGATACTTTCTTCATCCTTGCCTCCTTGAATGATGCGAATTGTCATTCCGGACAGTGTTGCTTGCCCGGCTGCCAGTAATTAGGACTGCGCGGATGTCTTTCAGTTTCGTCATTGTCAGTAGTTCAACGCATCATTGCTGGATGTCCCTGCCACCTTTCCCGACGTCATGTCGAAGTGAACGTTGAACAGGCGCGGGACCGTGACGTCCTGGTAGCGCCAGTCCCATACCTCTTCGTTCTTGAGCTTGAATTGCGCGACGGAACGCGGCTTGCCGAGCATGCGCCTGACCTCGTCGCGGCTCATTCCTTGTCGCACCCTGGAAAAATTTTCCTGCGTGAGGAGCTGGCGGTAGTCCTTGAGCTTGCCGGACTTGTCGATGGTGAATTCCCAGGTCCGCACGCCTTCCGGCCCCTTGGGATACTGGAGCACCCGCGTGCCGTCCTCTTCTTCCCAGACGGTTTCGGGTTGCCCCATCACGGTACGGACGTCGCCTTCGGACGACACGCCCTTGGCCAGTTTATCCAGGCCGAATTCCTCGACCGGCCTTCCCTGGCGGTCGCAGCCGGACAAGCCGGCAACCAGCAAGGCAAGCAGAATCGCTCCAGTCAGTTTCAGCATGGCATCCCTTCTCCCATCATCAATCGCGCGCCTGAATGAGAGCAGCGATGGAGGGACGCGTTTCCCCCCGTATGCACGATATTGCGTGCCGTCAAACCGGCAGCTTCAAAAGCCGATGCGACGGCGGCCGGCGTCGGACTTGAGACGAACGTCCTCGGGGACAAGCGCCGTGCGGCCTTCCGCTACGGCAAAACCGAGGCCATCGAGCAGTGTCTTGCGCATTTCGCGCGGGGATATCGTCGACAGCTTGTCGAGCACATTGTCGGGCAAGTCTTCCTCGACATGCTGGAGCTTCAGCTCGCGCAGGAGACCGATGTATACGCGCCTGGCGATGCCGGCCGCTTCGTCCGGCGTCGGCGATGGCACTTCATACACCGCCATGCGCGACAGCAAGGCTGGCGGAATGCCGTCCAGGCTGTTGGCCGTCAGCACCCAGAACACCTGGCTGGCATCGAGATCGACGTCGATGAATTCGTCGTGGAAGGCGCGCGAGGTTTCCGGTTCGAGCAATTGATAGAGTGCGGCCATCGGATCGGACTGCGTGGAACCGGTTGCCTTCTCGACCTCGTCCAGCAGGACCACGGGATTGGCGAACTTGCCGCGCACGAGGCGTTCTGCCACCTTGCCGCACTTCGCCCCTTTCCAGGTCGACGAAGAGCCGGTGATGACGAAGCCGGCCGACAGTGCGTTCATGCTGATGAATTCGAATTCTGTGCCGAGCACCGAGGCGAGCCGCTTGCCGAAATGCGTCTTGCCGACGCCGGGATCGCCCAGCAGCAGCACCGGCATGACATTGATGCTGGCGCCGCCGGCAATCGACAGGCCGAGGTAGCGCGTCAGGTCGTCCAGCACTTCGCGGAAATTCGGACAGTCCTCATAGAGCGGCTGCAGCGCACTGGTCGACGACGGTGTTGTCACAAAGCGCTCTGCTCCTTTTTCGAGCATGTCTTCGTAAAAGGCTTCCAGCTCCGGCGATTTCAGTGCACGCGCCCGTTCCTGGGCGCTTTCGACGGCTTTCACGCAATAGATAGGATGAGAGCGGGCGAGAGTAATCGTCATGGTGAGCAACCTCCTCGGATCAGGCCGTCCTGAACGGTCGGAACACAAGCAATAATGCAGTCCTGCATAGGCAATATCGTCCGCAAGCCGGTTTTCCTTGATGCAGCGATGAAAGCAATGCCGGACAGACTCAAGTCATGCAAGCTTCATTCCATCTGCGGATCAATTGATTGCATGAATCATTTCAGCGAAATTGAAATGCGCTGTCAATCGATCTTAGAGGAATGTTGCAACAAGGCTGGCAGCAGCAGAGTGCGAGTGCTACTCCGCTGCTGCAGGGGAAACAGCTGAAGAAAATCAGCTGTTGATCGGCAGGATGGACATCAGTTCGACCGCAGCGACGGCGATCGATTCGGCGACGTCGATCTGGTTGGTCGCATGGCTGATCGTATTGCAGCTGACGATCTTGTCGACACCGGACGCACGCAGGTCGTCATAGGCAGAACCCGCGAAAACGGGATGCACCGAGATGCAGACGGGAGCCGGCAGGCCTGCCTCCTTCAAATTGCGCACCGCGGCGATCATGGTCTGTCCGGTCGAGGTAATGTCATCGACCAGTACCGGCGCCCCCCCTTTCCATACGGATGCATCCAGTGCCGAGACTTCCACATCGCGGTCGCCCTTGCGTATTTTTTCCAGCACCACGTAAGGGCAGCGAACCGCCTTCGCGACCTTCGCCGCCCACTGCTCGCTTTCCGCGTCCGGACCGACGATCACCGGATTGTCGACGTGTTCCGCGATCCAGTCGCCGATGGCCGGCGCTGCATGCACCACCTTGGTCGGGATGCTGTAGATCTCGTTCAGCTTGTGGTGGCGGTGCAGGTGCGGGTCCACCGTGACGAGCCAGTCGAGGAAATCCGACAGGAAAGCGGCGAAGTGCGTGGAAGTAATGCCTTCGCCCTCCTTGAAGCGCGCATCCTGGCGCATGTAGGCGAGGTAAGGCGCGACGAGGCCGACACGGCGTGCACCGAGCTCGCGCGCAGTGCGTGCGGCAAGGTAAAGCGCCATGACCTTTTCATCGGGCCGGTCGAGCGTGCAGACGAAAATCACATCGCGGCCGTGCACCTGCGACTGCAGGCGCACATAGGTTTCGCCGTCGGGAAAGCGGCGCATCTCCATCTGCCCGACTTCGCAGGAAATCGCACGGTCGAGATGCAGCGTGAAGGCTTCGTTGCCCGGCATCGCGAAGAGGATCGGTATCATTTTTTTCCTTGCTCCAGAGTTGTCAGTGTTCCTGTACCTGCACCAGGTCTTCCTGTGCATCCGCATATGTTCGCGCGTACGCAAGCTCGCCGGGCGAGTCGGCATGGATGGTCAGCATCGGCTGTCCGGCTTCGAGCACGGTTCCCAGGGGCGTGTGGAAAACCACGCCTGCCGCATGGGCCTTCGGTGCGCCGGCCAGCTTGGCGATACGCGCGAGACGGCGATTATCGATGGCCACCACACGCCCATGATGCCTTGCCTGCACCACATGCGTAAAACGCGCCGCGGGAGGCGTGCGCATGCCTCCCTGCGCCTCGCAGATCGACTGGAACTTGCTCCACGCCAGCCCGCTCTCCAGCACCGATTGCGCCATCGCCCTGCCCTCGCCGGGAGGCGCCTTGCCGCCGAGCTCCAGCACCTGCCCTGCCAGCAACAAGGCGCGCTGCCGCAGATCGCCGGGGGCGCCGGGCTGGTTCTGCAGGACCGCGAGCACATCGTACGCTTCCAGGGCGGGCCCGATGCCGCGCCCGACCGGCTGCGTGCCATCGGTGATGATCGTGCGCAAGGTAATGCCGAGCGACTGTCCCACCGTCACCAGTCGTTCGCCAAGCGATTGCGCGGCTTCCGCCGAGCGCACCTTGGCCGTCAGGCCGACCGGAATATCGATCAGCACATGCGTCGATCCGGCCGCGTATTTTTTCGACAGCACCGATGCCACCAGTTGCCCGTCGCTGTCGAGCCCCAACGGACGCTCGACCCGGATCAGGATGTCGTCGGCCGGACTGAGGTTGACGCCGCCGCCCCATGCGATGCACCCATGCTCGCGTTCGACGACACGGCGGATCTGCGCAATGTCGAGATCGACCGGCGCCAGCGTTTCCATCGTGTCTGCGCTTCCCGCCGGAGAGGTGATGGCGCGCGAGGATGTCTTCGGAATCGTCATGCCGCAGGCGGCAACGATAGGCACGACGATCAGGGTCGTGCGATTGGCCGGCAAGCCGCCGACGCAATGCTTGTCCACCACGGGGTGCACATTCCATTGCAGCCGTTTTCCGGCCTGGATCATCGCGCGCGTAATGGATGTCGTTTCCGCGAAATCCATCCGGTTTCCCGCGCAAGTGGCGATGAAGGCAGCCATCTCGATATCCGAGTAGCGGCCGTCGACAATGTCGCGCACGATCTCGCTGGCGCCTTCCGAAGTGATCGGCGCACCGTAGATCTTGGCACGGACATGGGAGAACGATTGCACCGGCGCGGGATGGAAGACCTTGATGTGGTCACCATCATGCCCACCCAGCGAGCGCCACGCCGCTTCCGACAGCCCGGCTTCGTCGGCGCCGAGCAAGGGGGCTTCGACCACGTTCAGGGTAGCAATGATGCGCTTGCTGCCGCGCCACACTTCGACGCGCGAATAGGCTTCAAAACCTTCCGAGCGGCAGATATGGCAATCACGCCGCATGTAGATGACCGGTTCGAGATAGGTGTCGATGCCCATGCGCCGCATGCGCAGGGCGTGGGCAGCGCCATTGGCCGGTTTCTTGTCTCCGTGATGCGATTCCATGGCTACACCAGATCGACGCTTTCAAGGTAATCGGGCACGCTGCATGGCCATTTCAGGCTTTCCTCGATGCGCCTCCGCAAGGAATCGGCGGCATCGGGTTCGCCATGCGTAATGAAGGTGCGCTTGGGCGGCTGCCTGAACTTCGATACCCATTGCAGGATTTCATCGGCATCGGCATGCGCGGAAAGATTTTCAATCTGCACGACTTGCGCGCGCAACGGCACATATTCGCCATGGATCTTGATGGCATCGATGCCGCCAAGCATGGCTGCACCGCGCGTGCCGCCCGCCTGGAATCCGGCGAACAGGATAGTGTTGCGCGGATCGGAAGCAAACGCCTTGAGATGGTGCAGAACCCTCCCCCCGGTCGCCATGCCGCTCGCAGCAATGATGACCATGGGCATGTGCTTCAGATTCAGCGCCTTCGACTCTTCCACCGTATTGACGAACTTCGCCGCGTTGCACATTGCGCGGCATTGAGTGTCATCCAGTTTGTGATCCTTGCGGTACTCGCGATACAGGGCCGTGACATCCACCGCCATCGGACTGTTCAGGTAGACAGGCAATACCGATGATATTGCCCCGGATTGCTTGAGACGATCCATGTAGTAAAGCAAGGTTTGCGCGCGCCCCACTGCAAACGACGGCACGATCACGACGCCGCCGCGCGCGACCGTCTCCTGGATGGTCTTTCCAAGCAGATCCATCGGGTCTGCGGGATCGTGTCTCCGGTTGCCGTAGGTCGATTCGAGGACAAGGTAATCGGCGCGGTCGATCTGCGACGGCGGCGCAAGGATCGGGTCGTTTATCCGTCCGAGGTCGCCCGAGAACGCGATCGTGGTTTTCCCATCGTCGAGCGTCACCATGGAGGCGCCGAGGATATGTCCCGCGCGCGCGAGTTCCGCGTGCAACTGGCCTGCAACCGCGAACCGTTTGCCGAACTTCACCGGCGCGAAATACTCGAGCGAAGCCTTGGCTTCTTCCTCGGTATAGAGCGGCAATGCAGGACTATGCCTGGAATAGGCATGCCGGTTTGCATAGCCGGCTTCTTCCTCCAGCAGATGCCCGCTGTCCGGCAGCAGAATGCGGCAAAGGTCATAGGTGGCCTCGCTGCAATAGATCTTGCCGCGGAAGCCGTTCTTCACCAGCACTGGAATATAGCCGCTGTGATCGAGGTGGGCATGGGTCAGGACGACCGCGTCGATGGATGACGGCGCAACCGGCAAGGACGACCAGTTGCGCAGGCGCAGTTGCTTGAAGCCCTGGAACAGTCCGCAGTCGATCAGGATTTTCGAGCGGCCGGAAGTAACAAGGTACTTCGATCCCGTGACTGTCCCTGTCGCCCCAAGGAATTGCATATGCATTGTTGAATCCTCCACAGCGCCGCCTTTTGACTGACGTTATTGAACTGCGGCAAGCATACGGACACTATGGCCAATGGGACAACCGCCGCCATTGATCCAGATCAACCATTCCGGAATGCCGCCACGAAGGGTATATCGCGAGCTTCCTGCATGTAAGTTTTTCAAAGTCATTCTTTTTCCCGCGGCGCTTTTCCCTCCCGCACCGATGTTCGCCACCACCATGCATGCATGGATATGCTTGCATGCATCTTGCTATCCCATTGTGTACCGATACGCACACATGAATCATCATGGGGCGAGGAAAAAGACATAGCGGTGCATTCATTGACCATCCTCATCATTCGAGCTTTTTGCAGCGCCCTATACTTAAATCGAGAGTGTCCTATCGAGAGTGACAGAAACGTAAACCCATTTCGGATGTCCATTCTGGGCAATCGATAAACTTACGGGGAGCACATGCAATGACCACGCATAGCGACGTCAATCGTACCGAGCAGCAAGACGACCTGCTGAAAAGCCTGATCGAATTCACGAAGGATCATCGGGCGATCCACTGGTCCGGGACAGTTTCCGAATTCCTCGAAAGAGTGATGACGGCAGACCCGAAAGGAGCCGCGCGCACGTCGCACCAGTACATGTGGGACATGATCCGCTGGATGGGCTGCGAAGAGAACGGGGCTTTCCGTTGCAAACTGTTCGACCAGGAATTGTTCGGTGTCGACGAGGCGATCGAACGTGTCGTCGATTATTTCAAGGCGGCAGCGGCAGGATCGGAAGTCGGCCGCCGGCTGCTGCTCCTGCTCGGCCCGCCGTCGGGCGGCAAATCCACCCTCGTCATCCTTCTCAAGCGCGGCCTCGAAGAATACAGCCGCACCGAAGCCGGCGCGATGTATGCCATCCAGGGTTGCCCGGTCCACGAATCTCCGCTGCACCTGATTCCGCATTCGCTGCGCCCGCGCTTCCGCGACACCTATGGCGTCGACATCATCGGCGAGGTGTGCCCGCATTGCCGCACGCGCCTGGAGAATGATTACGCGGGCGATTTCCTGCGCATGCCGGTGGAACGCATCTTCATTTCCGAAGCGGGCCGTGTCGGCATCGGCACCTATGCGCCGCATGACCCGACCACCGCCGACCTGGCCGACCTCGTCGGTTCGGTCGACTTGTCGAAGGTGGCCGAATATGGCGACGAAGGCGACCCGCGCGCCTGGTCGTGGTCGGGCGCCGTGTATGCAGCCAGCCGCGGCATGCTGGAGATGATCGAGATCCTGAAGGTCAAGCGCGAATTCCTTTACCTGCTGCTGACACTGACGCAGGAAAAGAACGTGAAGGTCTCGCGCTTCCCGCTGATCTATCTGGACGAGACCATCCTCGCGCACACCAACCTCGCGGAATTCCGCAAGTTCCTGCAGGAGAGCGAGAACGAAGCCCTTCTCGACCGCATGGTCATCATCCAGGTGCCCTATACCTTGAATTACAAGGATGAGGCGCGAATTTACAAGAAACTGATTTCCTCCGCGGCACCCGCCTTCCGCGAAGTGCATCTCGATCCGCATGTCCTTCATGCCGCCGCGGTCTTTGCGATCCTCACCCGCCTGCACGAAGCGGACGACAAGGAGGTTGAACTAAGCAAGAAAGTGCGCCTCTACGCCAATGAAGAGGTGGAAGGCTATGCCCACGCCGAGGCAGAACGCATGAAGCAGCGCATGCCCGACGAGGGACTGGCGGGAATCTCCCCGCGCTTCGTCATCAATGCGCTGTCGAATGCGATCATCCAGACGAACGTGAAGAGCCTGACCACGATGGATGTGCTGCTCGCTCTCAAGGATGCAATCGAGAACGACGCCCGCATCGATCCGAAGCGCAAACGCAAGTGGATCGATTACCTGGTGCTGGCGCGCAAGGATTTCTACAACCGCTGGGTCAAGGAAGACGTGCACAAGGCCCTGTTCGTCTCTTTCGAACAGGAAGCGCAGGATCTGCTCGACAAGTATCTGGACGAGGTGGAAGCGATGCTCGACAACCGCCAGATCAAGGACCCGATCACCAACGAGGAGCGCAAGCCGGACGAGCGTTTCCTGCGCGCGGTCGAAGAGAAGATCCACATTTCCGATTCCGGCAAGCAGTCGTTCCGGCAGGAAGTGGTGCGCAAGGCGATGGGTGCGTACAAGCGCGGCGAGAAATTCACGCTCGACAGTCACGCGCAGTTGCATAACGCCGTGCAGCAATACCTGTTCGAGCAGCGGCGCGAGGTACTGCGCCTGGTCAGTTCCACCACGCGGCCTGACGAGGAAGTGCGCCAGAAGATATCGGTCGTCGAAAAGCGGCTGGTGGACGAGTACGGATATGACAGCCACAGCGCACGTGAGGCGCTCAATTACGTGACCACGCTGATGGCACAGGAATGAGGCGGCATGCTCTATGACAGACCACCACATCACGATTTCTGCTGAGACACCTTGGTACGACCTGTTCTCCAGGGGCTCGCGCGACTGGCTGCGCCACAACCAGAAAGTCCGCGAGGCAGTACAGCAGAACCTGCCCAACCTGGTAGCCGGGCCGGATGTCATGACCGGTGCGGAAGACCGCACCGTGCAAGTGCCGGTCCGCCTGCTGGAGCACGCGCGTTTCCGTCTGTCCGATTCCAACCAGAGCTACAGCAGTGCGGGACAGGGCAAGGGCAAGCCCGGCGATATACTGCGCCAGGCGCAACCCGACATGGGCGGCGACGAGGGCGAAGGCGGCAACAACGATGGTGAAGTGAAACTGCTGCTGGAATTCAAGGTTGACGACATCATCGACTGGCTGTGGGAAGAATTGCAGCTGCCCGACCTGCAACCCAAGCGCAATACCGCCGTCACCGACGACGAATATGTGCGCGAAGGCTGGGACAAGCACGGTGCCCGTGCCCGCCTCGACCGCCGCCGCACAGTGAAGGAAGCGGTGAAGCGGCGTGCCACGCAGGAAAGGACGCAGGAAAATCCTGTTCCCTTCACCAACGAAGACTTGCGCTTCAAGCAACTGGTGCAGCGGCGCAAGCCGGCGACGAACGCGGTGGTCATCTTCGCGCTCGACGTGTCGGCGAGCATGACCGATGCCGAACGCAAGCTGGCCAAGAGCTTCTTCTTCTTCGTGCTGCAGGGCATCCGCCGTCGCTACGGCAAGGTGGAAACACGTTTCATTGCGCACACCACGCAGGCCTGGGAGTTTTCCGAAAGCGAATTCTTCAACGTCAGCGGCACGGGCGGTACCGGCGCATCGACCGCATTCAAGCTGGCGCTCGAACTGGTCGAAACCGAGTACGACCCGTCGCAGTACAACGGCTACCTGTTCTACGCGTCCGACGGCGAGAACTTCACCGAAGACCGCGCGGCGGCAACCGAGTACCTGACGAAACTCGGCAAGCTGCTCAACTACATCGGCTATGTCGAAACCGTGCCCGGCTCTCCGCGCACTTCGGAAACGGAAATGAAAATGCTGTGCACCGAAGTCGAACGCAGCGGTGCACCACTCGGCAGCAGCATCCTGACCAAGCACGAGGACGTGTGGAAAGCCATCCGCAAGTTCTTCGTGCAGCAGCAGGAGGAATAGGGAGCCACGCATGTGCAATTCCACCCACACTCCTGAAGCGATCGAACAGCTGAAGGAGTATTCGACACGCATCGAGAAGCTGGCGCGCGACCTCGGCCTGGATTACTACCCGGTCGATTTCGAACTGGTGCCGAACAATTTCATGATGGAAATCGCCGTCTATGGCCTGCCGGTGCGCATGCACCACTGGTCCTTCGGCGTGCGCTACATCCATCAGCTCATCCGCCAGGGCATGGGTCATTCGCGTATCTTTGAAGTGATGTTCCCCGGCGATCCTTGCCGCGCCTATCTGGTCAACGGCAACACGCTGCCTGAGAATGCCTTGGTCACGGCACACGTGCTGGGCCACGCCGACTTCGCGAAGAACAACCACCTGTTCGCGCACTTCATGGAAATGGCCGGCGGCCACATCCTCGAACAGGCGGCCGACCGCGCGCACCGTATAGAAACAGCGATCCAGGAACACGGGCAGGAGCGCGTGGAAGCGGTACTCGATGCCGCGCTGGCACTTGAGCCGCACATCGACATCAACCGCGAGATTCACCGCCAGCCCTATCCCACGCACGCGCCGAAACACGAGCCGGAACCTGCGCTCGACGAGTTCCAAAAACGCTTCCGCACCTTGCCCGGCGAGCGTATGTTTGCCGAGGTCCATGCGCAGAGCAAGCGCCCCGCCATCCCGCCGCAGCCGGAGTACGACCTGCTCTGGTTCATCGCGCACTATGCGCCCGAGATGGAAGACTGGGAACGCGACATCTTCCTCGCCGTTCGTGAAGAGTCGTATTACTTCTACCCGGTGTTCGCCTGCCAGATCATGAACGAAGGCTGGGCATCCTACTGGCATGCACGCCTGCTGCGCGAGGCGGATTTCCTGCCGCAGGACCTGTACCTGTCGGCGATCAAGGCCCACTCCGACGTGGTCCGTCCCTACGCCGCCGAGCGCCAGCTCGCACTGGCCGTCAATCCCTACCACCTGGGTTTCTCGATGTGGGAAGACATCATCGAAAAGCACGGACTGGAAAAGGCACGCCAGATCGTCAAGGAAGAAGACGACTTCGGCTTTATCCGCAACTACCTGACCAGGGACATGATCGAGAAGCTGGAACTGTTCGTGTACGAGGCGCGGGATGATGGGGATATCCGGATTTCGGCCAACGAAGTCCATGCGGTGCATGAAGCCATCCTCGCGCCGAAATTCAACTACGGCGCACCGCGCATCGCGGCCAACCACCTGCATGTGGACGGCAGCCTGCAACTGGTGCACGACCACCAGAGCGACGGTCGCGGCGTCGACCTTGCCCGTGCCGAACGCGTGCTGGAATACATCGGCCGGGTCTGGCGCCGCCCTGTCACGTTGCATACGGTCGGCGACCGGGGCGAAGCCCGCGTCGTCACCAGCAAACGCCTGTAAATCGGCTTTTCCAACAGCCCGCGTTGTCATTCCGACCACGCGGGCTGTTGCATTTCCGCAGAAAAAGAGCAAAACGGCAAGGCCAGGAGAATAAGATCGACTTCAGATCAATCTTATTTCCCGGACGGGGCTATAATCAGCATGTATTCCGCCAAAGACTGATCGAGCCATGCGCCTGACCGACTACACAGACTATTCCCTCCGTACCCTGATGTACCTGGGAACGCACCGCGATAACCTTGTCACCATCCAGGATATCGCCGATGCCTATGGCATCTCCAAGAGTCATCTCATGAAGGTGGTGCACCAGCTCGGACTGTCGGGACTGGTCGAAACCATCCGCGGCCGCAGCGGCGGCCTGCGCCTCGGGAAGGAGCCGGAAGAGATCAACATCGGCGACGTCGTGCGCGGCACGGAACCCGACTTCATGATGGTGGAATGCTTCAGCCGCGAGACGAACGAATGCATACTCTCGCCCTCTTGCGAACTGCAGGATGTGCTTCGCCGCGCAACCAAGGCCTACCTGGAAGTGTTGAGCGGCGTGACGCTGGCAGACCTGCTGCGCAACAGCGGCAGCCTGCGCAGGCTGGCCCGCGTGCAAGTCCATCCGCGTGAAAAATCCAAGGCGGCCTGATTCACGCTATACAGTTCGCATCGAATCGTCGCCGGTTCGTTGCACAACTTGCGCAACAGCTCCTTCGAGATCGGCGCCTCGACGTCGGTGATTACATAGCCGATCAGTCCGCCCGCCTGCAAATGCTGCGCCACGATGTTCAGCCCCGCCTCGGCGAAATCCGCATTCATCCTCGCGATCACGCCAGGCTCGTTACGGTGCGCATGCAGCACGCAGCTTGCACCGCCGCCGCATTCAGGTCCACCTGATTGGTGCCGATGCAGAAGCAGCCGATGGCTTTCAATCGCGGAAGTGCCTGCAGCGCATCCGTCTTCAAGGCCGTCGGGATCGGCACGATCCTGGAAAAGCCTTCTGCATTCAGGTGTGCCACCGCGCTCGCATGAATTTTCTCCAGCAGGACAATTCTGGTCATCGCCCACCTGGATTAAGATTCATTTACAATAGATATTAGAACGTGCAGAAAGGAATGACATGCTCACGGACCCGAAAATCGCCGAAAAGGCGACCGTGGAGAAAGTACTCCGCCTGCAATGGTGGACCGACAAGCTCCTCACCTTTACGACCACGCGGCCGCCGGGATATTCCTTCGCCGCCGGCCAGTATGCGCGGCTGGGCTTGCGCGACGCCAACGGCCTGGTCTGGCGCGCTTACTCGATGGTGTCCTCCCCCGCCCAGGAGTTTCTCGAGTTCTACGGCGTCCTGGTTCCCAACGGACTCTTTACGACGCAGATGAAAGCATTGAAGGAAGGCGACGGCATTCTTGTTGAAAAGCAGTGCTTCGGCTTCATGACGCCAGACCGCTTCACGGATGGCGAGGACCTCTGGATGATCGCGACAGGCACGGGCGTCGGTCCGTTCATTTCCATGCTGCGCGATCCGTATGTATGGGAAAAGTTTCGCAACCTCATCCTCGTGCATGGCGTGCGGCATGCGGACGAGTTCTCCTACCGGGATGAACTTGCGAGTTACTGCCGCAACGCGCCTTTCGGCACGAGTTCCCGCCTGCAGCTCGTACGTTCAGTGACGCGCGGCCAAGCGTCGCCTCCCGATCCACTGACGCTGAACGGCCGGGTGACAACCCTGTTCGAAAACGGTGCGCTGGAAGAGGCGACAGGACTTCCGATGACGGAGGCCGGCTCCCGATTCATGATGTGCGGCAATCCGGAGATGATCGAAGACATGCGCAAGCTTTTGCACGGACGCGGCATGCGGCCGGTGCGGCGCACCCTCCCGGGTCATTTCGTGACGGAGAACTACTGGTAGGTATCAGGCGGCGGCCGACTGTGCTTCCCGGTACGGCAGCCAGACCATGAATTCGGAACCCTGGCTTAGCTCGCTGCGCACGGTCATGACCCCGCCGTGCAATTCGACCAGCTGCTTGACCAGCGCCAGGCCAAGGCCGCTTCCTTCGTACTTGCGCGCAAGGCCGCTGTCGAGCTGCACGAAGGGCTTGAACAAACGCCCCAGGTCGGATTCGCTGATCCCTATCCCGGTATCGATGACGCACAGGGTCAGGAAGTGCTGGATCGATGGGTCAGGCCCCTCCTCGCCGACAAGCCGATGCGATTTCAGCGCACCGGCTTCCTGGCTGCACATGCGCAGCGTGATTGCCCCGCCCGGCTGCGTGAACTTGACGGCATTGGACAGGAGGTTATAGACGATCTGGCGGGTCTTGCGCCGGTCGACCAGCACCGTGCCCACCGTCTCCATCTCCAGGCGCAGGCGGATCTGCCCGGCGATCGCCTTGTCCTTGAACACGGTGAGCGTGCTCTGCATCAAATCCTGCATGTCGGTCGGTTCGAGCTCGAGTTCCATCTTGCCGGCCTCGATCTTGGACAGGTCGAGGATGTCATTGATCAGCAGGAGCAGGTGCTTGCCGCTGTCGTAGATATCCCCGGCCGCGTCCTGCTGCGCCGGCGCGAGCTGCCCCAGCAACCCGTCGCGCAGGGCTTCCGAAAATCCGATGATGGCGTTGAGCGGCGTGCGCAGTTCATGCGACATGTTGGCGAGGAACTCCGACTTCATCCGGTTTGCCTGTGCCAGTTCCGCGTTATTGCGGGCGATCTCGCGGTTGGTCGATTCCAGCTGGGCCGCGTGGTGCTCGAGCCGCACATTGAGCTCGTTGACCTGCCGCTCGCGGACCTGCAACTCCTCATTGACGAGCACCGCCTGCTCATACGTGGAAACCAGCAGGTCAAGGATCTGCTGCCGCTCCGCATTGACGATATGCTTCTCGCCGTTGAGATAGATTGCCGTGCCGCCCGGCTCGCCGTCTTTCCGGAGTTGGTAATTCATGAGCACATGTTCGATGCGCACAAGCAGATAGTCCTCGGCGTAGGGCTTGCGCACGAAATTGTCGGCGCCGCACTCGAGGCCGCGCACGATATCTTTCGGATCGATGAGCGAAGTCACCAGGATCACCGGCACGGAGCGGGTATCAGGGTCCGACTTGATCGCATGGCACAGGGCGTATCCGTCCATCTCCGGCATGATGATGTCCGACAGCACGAGGTCGGGGCGACGGCGCCGGATGAACTCCAGGGCGAGCATGCCGTTGCCCGCCAGCTGGACCCGGTAACCTTTTCCTTCCAGCAGAAGACGTAACTTCGCAGCCTGGGTCGGGCTGTCCTCGACAACCAGGATCTCGATGATTCCCTGCGACTTCTGACTTTCTGGTTGCACCTGTGCGCTCCTGTTATCCCTGCGGCATTCAATCCCCTATTGGAGCCGTTGCACCCGGTTCCATTCCATGATCAGGATCAACTTGGCGCAAAATCATTCCTGCCGGGTTTCATAACGCCGGTAGGCTTCACGCATGCATGCCTGTAATTGTTCAGGCGCGACCGGCCTCGTCAGGACCCGGAAAACTTCGCCGCGATTGACCGCATCGACCACGGTTTCGACATTCGCATTGCCAGTGAGAAGAATGCGCACCGAATCCGGATACATATGGCGTACGCGATGCAGGAACGCCCCGCCTCCAGCGTCCAATCCGGAAACCACTACCCCAAGCTGGTTGGCGGCCAGCAGCGAGAATGCTTCCGCGGCACTCGATGCCGCCAGGACGCGCCAGCCGTCGCGCTCCAGGGCATGCCGCAATTCCTCTAGCGCCATGCCATCCTCGCCGACCACAAGGACACCCCGGTTTGCGACCGCTGCCGCATCCGCCGACTGCAGCCGGCGCCCTTCCGACAGCATGTGCGCGATCTCGGCGGCGGGAACCGCCCTGCTGAACAGGAAACCCTGCATTTCATCGCAAGGCTGTTTGCGCAGGTATTCGAACTGCTCCGTGGTCTCGACGCCCTCGGCAATCGTCTCCAGCCCGAGGTTGCGCGCCATGGCGAGAATGCTGCGGACCAGTGCCGCGCTGCCCGCATGGGCCACCATGTCGCGGATGAAGGATTGGTCGATCTTGATCCGGTCCACCGGATAGCGGCGCAGGTAGCTGAGCGACGAATAGCCCGTGCCGAAATCGTCCAGCGACAGGCTCACGCCCAACTGCTTGAGTTGATGCATGGCCTGGATGGTTTGTTCGACGTTTTCCAGGATCAGGCTCTCGGTCAGCTCGAGCTCGAGGAATTCCGGCGCCAGCCCCGCATCGTCCAATGCGCCGCGCACGATCGATACCAGTTCGGCCAGCCGGAACTGCAACGCGGACAGGTTGACGCCCATGCGCAGCGGCGGCAAGCCCATGAGCTGCCATTCCTTCGCCTGGCGGCAGGCCTGCCGCAGCGCCCATCCGCCGACGGCTGGCATCAGGCCGCACTCCTCGATCAAGGGAACGAAATGGCCGGGGCCGAGCAGCCCCCGCTGGGGATGCTGCCATTGGAGCAGGGCTTCGACGCCCACTATCCAGCCGGTGCGCAGGCTGAGCTGAGGCTGGTAGTAAAGCTGGAATTCGCCGCGCTCCAGCGCCCTGTGCAGCTCCGCCTCGGTACGGGCACGCTGCTCCAGTCCCCTGTCGAGGGCGGCGTTGTAAACGCGGAACCCGCCCTCGGCGCCGTTATGGTCGGCCGCCGCCCTCGCTCGCCGCAGCAGGTGCCCGATTTCCGCCTCGTGCCTGGGATAGGCCGCGGCGCCAACGCTGGCGCCGAGAAAAACTTCGCGCTCACCGAGATGAACCGGCTCTTCCAGTGCGGCGAGCATTCGCCGGGCAATCGCTTCGACTTCCCCGGTGTCTCCCTGCCCGGGGAGGACCAGCACAAACTCATCCTGCCCGATCTGTGCCAGCAAGCCGTCGCCGCGCAAGGCCTCCAGCCGCTGCGCAAGCTGGCCCAATACATCGTCCATCGCCAGCCTGCCAAACAGGTGCCATGCGCGATCCAGCCGCAACAGGCGGATATCGAGCAGCGTCAGGGCGACGGCTTTCTTTGCCAGCGCCGAAAGCCGTTCGTCCAGCAAGGCGCGGTTCGGCAGGCCTGTCTGCGCGTCGTAGAAAGCCATGTAATACAGCTTGGATTCCGCAGCAAGGCGGCGCTGCTCGCCAAGCATGTGTTCGAGTGAAAACGAGATGTCCTGGCCGACTTCATGCAACAACGAAACCGTCGCTTCGTCCAGCAAGTCGGCGCGCGATGCATAAAGCATGAACACGCCGGCGACACGGCCATTTTCATGCAGGGGCAAGGCAACGACAGCGGCAATGCCGAGCTGCGTCCAGGCATCGCCGGAAAGATCCTTGCAGACGCACGCGCGGCCGCTTTCGCGCGCAGAATCGGCAATCGTTTGTACCATCTCAAAAGCGCCGTCCCCCGCACTCTCGCCGGCGTGCGCCAGCATGCGCAACTCGTTGCCGAGAGGATCGGCAAGTCCTACCCATGCAAAGCTGAACAGTCCGCACTCGACGGCAATACGGCAGGCATCGCGGTAAAGCATGTCCGGGGAGTCGGCACGGACTGCGGCGCGCACAATCCCGCTCAGCATCGACAACACACGATGGGTATGTCCGGGGATGGGTCCTGGCTTGTTCATCAGCCGCCAGGACCCGCCTTGAGAAGCCGCGCGACATGCTGGGAAAGCTCCCAGCGGTCCACGGGTTTGTGAATGACCTCATTCGCTCCTGCCGACATGACGCGACGGCGTGACGCGATATCGTCGAGCGATGAAACGACGATCAGCGGAATGTGGCAGAGAGAGGCATCCCCTTTCAGCGCGCGCGCCACGTCAAAACCGTCCATGCCCGGCATCATCATGTCGAGGAGGACCAGGTCGGGGCGTTCGCGCGCCGCAATGGCTACTGCCTCACGTCCGTCACCGACGGAGATCGTGCGATAGCCTTCGGCCTGCATGAAGACTTCGAGCAATTTTCGGTTCCGCTCCTCATCGTCGACAATCAGGATGGTGGCGGTGACGGATGCTTGCATGCGGCGCCTTGTTCTGTTTATTGGAGAAAACATGCCTTTGGACAACCAAGGTCGGCGTTATTGCGTCTTTTATCCAAACTCGTTGCAAGAATGGCTCGCCAAGGACATGGAGCTATCTTAGCAAGATACGGAAATTGCTTCACGCCTCGATTCGTTACAAATTGGAACGAAAAACAAAAAAGCCCGGAGGCATGCCCCCGGGCTTTCGATGCTGCGACAGCGACTTAGTTGAAGGATTTTCCTTCCGCAGCCAGCTTCGCCAGCAGCGGCGCCGGTTTCCAGGCATTGCCGTGGCGGCCCTTCGCATACTTCTCCATTGCCATCACGACATTCTGCAGCCCGACGGTGTCCGCGTAGAACATCGGGCCGCCGCGGAATACAGGGAAGCCGTAGCCGGTCAAGTACACCATGTCAACGTCCGACGCGCGCTGGGCGATGCCTTCTTCCAGGATATACGCTGCTTCATTCACCAGCGCATACACCAGGCGTTCGACGATTTCCTGATCGCTGATCTTGCGGCGTTCGATACCGAGGTCAGCCGAGTGCTTGACGATCATGTCGTTGACGACCTGCGAAGGATACGGCTTGCGGTCGCCCGGCTTGTAGTCGTACCAGCCGGCGGAAGTCTTCTGGCCGAAGCGGCCCATTTCGCACAGCAGGTCGGCGGTCTTCGAATAGGTGACTTCCGGCTTCTCGATGTAGCGGCGCTTGCGGATATACCAGCCGATGTCGTTGCCGGCCAGGTCGCCCATGCGGAACGGGCCCATGGCGAAGCCGAACTTCTCGATCGCCTTGTCGACCTGCTCCGGCAGCGCGCCTTCCTCCAGCAGGAAGCCGGCCTGGCGGCTGTACTGCTCGATCATGCGGTTGCCGATGAAGCCGTCGCAGACGCCGGAGACGACACCGGTCTTCTTGATCTTCTTGGACAGCGCCATCGACGTGGCCAGCACGTCCTTGCCGGTCTTCTCGCCGCGCACGATTTCGAGCAGCTTCATCACGTTGGCCGGGCTGAAGAAGTGCAGGCCGATCACGTCCTGCGGACGCTTGGTGAAGCTGGCGATCTTGTTGACGTCGAGCGTCGACGTGTTGGAGGCGAGGATTGCGCCCGGCTTCATCACTTCATCCAGCTTCTTGAACACCTGCTCCTTGACGCCGATATCTTCGAACACGGCTTCAACCACGATATCTGCCTGGCCGATCTCTTCATACGACAAGGTGCCGGTGATCAGGCCCACGCGCTGCTCGAACTTCTCGGGCGTCAGCTTGCCCTTCTTCATCGTGTTTTCGTAATTCTTGCGGATGGTGGCCAGGCCTTTGTCCAGCGCTTCCGGCTTCATCTCGAGGATTTTGACCGGGATGCCGGCATTGGCGAAGTTCATCGCAATGCCGCCGCCCATGGTGCCCGCGCCGATGACGGCCGCGCTCTTGATCTGGCGGGTCGGGGTGTCTTCCGGCACATCGGGAATCTTGCTGGCGGCGCGCTCGCCGAAGAACGCATGGCGCAGTGCCTTCGATTCGGTGGTCTGCACCAGCTCCACGAACAGGTCGCGCTCGAACTTGATGCCGTCGTCGAACTTCTTGGTCACTGCCGCAGCCACTGCCTCGACGCATTTGAGCGGCGCCGGGAACGGACCAGCCATTGCCTTGACCGTGTTGCGGGAGAACTGCAGGAAGCCTTCATGGTTCGGGTAATCGATCTTGATGTCGCGCACCTTCGGCAGCGGACGCACATCGGCGACCTTGTTGGCGAAAGCGACGGCCGCTTCCATCAGGTCGCCTTCGACCAGCTGGTTGAACAGCGCGGTCTTGGCCAGCTTCTCGGACGGTACCGGCGTACCGGAGACGATCATGTTCAGTGCCAGTTCCAGGCCGACGACGCGCGGCAGGCGCTGCGTGCCACCTGCACCCGGCAGGATGCCCAGCTTCACTTCCGGCAGCGCGATCTGCGCGCCCGGGGACACGACACGGTAATGGCAGCCGAGCGCCAGTTCCAGTCCGCCGCCCATGCAGACGGTATGGATCGCGGCGACGACCGGCTTGGTGGAATTTTCGATGACGTTGATGACCGTATGCAGGGTCGGCTCGGCCATGGCTTTGGGCGAGTTGAACTCCTTGATGTCCGCACCACCCGAGAATGCCTTGCCGGCACCGGTGATCACGACTGCCTTCACGGCGTCGTCATTCTGGGCCTGCTTCATGCCTTCCACAATCGCACTGCGGGTCGAATGGCCGAGGCCGTTGACCGGAGGATTGTTGAGCGTGATGACGGCGACGGAGCCGTTGACCTTGTATTCGGCAGTCATATCTCTTCCTTTTAAATTAGATGTCTGATGGGAGCTTGAAGCGGGTCTTGTTTGTTTTGTAGCGCTTAACTATACCCCAAAATAGAACGATCGTATTATTTTCAAAGAAAAAAATCCGGCGACCCTTTTGCCGGCCGCCGGATTGGCCTGGTTGCAACGTCCTATTGTGCTTTCAGACGTAGCAGCGCCCCGCGCTTCTGATCGTCCGCATTGGCATAATCGACGCGCCCGTTGGTCACCATGCCCATGATCAGCATGTTCTGGGTAATGGCGTCGTGGTCCTCTTTCGAGAACGGCTTGTGATAGCTGGTGATGACGCCCTGGTAGCGGCTCTTTAGGGTTTCCAGCGCTTCCTTGATCTTCGTCCCGTCCGTAGAATTGGCCTGACGCAAGGCCAGGTACAACAAGTGCATGCCGTCATACCCCTGGGCCGCGCTCATCGGTGAAGGAATGCGATCCGTCTTGAACGTGCGCTTGTAGGCGAGCAGGAAACTGTTCTTGCTGCTGGAGCCCAGGTCTTGGATGAAGGTCTGGGGCATCAGCGCCCCTTCACCCGCCCTGCCCGCGCCATCGATGAAATTGCGCATGGAAAAGGTCCAGCTTCCGAGCATCGGCACCTTCCATCCGAGGGCGTCCTTGTTGCGCGCAATTACGGCGAGTTCCGGGCCGATACCCCACACCACCAGTGCCTGTGCACCGCTCGCCTTCGCATTCTTTACCTGCGAGGTCATGTCCTGGTCGCCGATCTTGAAACGCTCCTCGCCGGACACTTCCAGGCCCGCGCCCCGCGCCTGCTCCTGGAATGCTTTCAGACCCGCATCGCCATATGCTGTTGTGTCAGCAAAAATGGCCACTTTCTGCGTCCCCTTGCGCTTGAGTTCAGCCACCACCACCTTCGCCTCGAGATCGAGTGTCGGCGAAATGCGGAAGATGTAGTTTTCGGGCGCAGCGGGCGGCGCGTATTTGCGTGTGAGCGAAGTCCCGGTGGACACGGCGACCAGCAGCGGGATCTTTGCTTTCTGATAGACGTCAATCGATGCGAGGCCGACGCCGGTATTGACGATGCCGACCGTCGCGACGACTTTCATGCGCGTCAGTTCATCGGCAATCTTCGCCCCAAGCTCATTGTTGGCCTGGTCATCGCGCTCGACCAGCTCGATCTTGCGGCCGTTCAATCCGCCGATGTTGTTGATCTCTTCGACAGCGATGCGAATGCCGTTGCGCATGCTTTCGCCCATCGGGCTGGAGCCGCCGGTAAACGGCCCGGAGACACCGATGCGAATCGGCGTTGTGTCGTCCGCCTGTGCGAGAGCGAAGGCGGGAATCAGGGAAATGGCACCAAGAAGCAGCGCACGGCGGCCATGCATGAACATCAATTTCTCCTCTTAGACAACAAGCATAGAAATACACAAACTGCTCAAGTGTAACTACGCTTACCCTTGGGCAACAAGCGCATGTTGCTGTGGAGATACTGAAATAAATTACAGCGCGGCGTCGCCGCCCTCACCTGCAAGCAGGATCGTCAGGCGTTGCATTTCCGCCATCATTTCGACAGGGAAGGAAGATTCGTCCCAGGCTCGGAAATGTCCGGAGGCGTAGGCGAGCGCATTCTTGTAATACGCATAGGCATTGAGCCGGTTGCGCACGAAATTGTTCTGCGTGCGCGTCACCTTGCCCGGCGCGCCGACCACGATGGAATTCGGCGGCACGATGGTGCCTTCCTTCAGGTAGGTGTGGCCGCCGACGATACTGTTCTCGCCGATCACGCAGCCATCCATGATCGTGGCATTGATGCCGATGAGGCAATTGTCGCCGATGGTACAGCCGTGGATGGTGCAATGGTGGGTGATGGAGCAATGGCTGCCGATGATGGTGTCGGTGCGGTCACCGATGTGCAGCATCACCAAATCCTGGATGTTGGTGTACGCGCCGATCACGATCTGCCTGTGCTCGGCGCGTGCCACGACATTGGCCCAGATCGACGCATGTTCCTCGACCGTCACCTTGCCATACAGGTAAGCGGTCTCGTGCACATACGCCGGATTGCGAAGGACAACGTCCGGGCCGATGAATCCCATCACACCTCCAGCCATTCCTTGCGGATATTGGCGTTGGCGCGCAGGTCCGACGGCGAGCCTTCGAACACGATGGAGCCATGGCCCATCACGTACACCCGCTGCGAAATTTCCAGCGCAATCGCCAGCTTCTGCTCCACCAGCAGCACCGAGATGCCGCGGTTCTTCAGCTCCTTCAGGTACTCCGCCACCAGGTCCACGATCTTCGGCGCCAGGCCTTCGGTCGGCTCGTCGATCATGATCAGGTCCGGGTCGCCCATCAGCGTGCGGCACAGCGTCAGCATCTGCTGCTCGCCGCCCGACAGCACGCCTGCCGGCGTATGCTGGCGTTCTTTCAGGCGCGGGAACATCTTGTACATGTCGTCGATAGACCAGCGCGACTTCTTGCCCTTCTTTTCGCCGAGGATCAGGTTCTGCTCCACCGTCAGCGTCGGGAAGACGTCGCGGTTTTCCGGCACATAACCCAAGCCCTTGTGCGCGATCTCGAAGGCCTTCAGGCCAGTGATTTCCTCACCCTTGAACTTGATCGAGCCTTCCACATCCACATGACCCATGGTGGCCTTGACCGTGGTCGAGCGCCCCACCCCGTTGCGGCCCAGCAGGCTGACGATCTCGCCTTCGCCCACTACCATGTCCACCCCGTGCAGCACATGGCTCTTGCCGTAGAAGGCGTGCAGGTTCTTGATTTCCAGTAGTGCCATTTATGCCGCCTCCACGGGAGCATGACCTCCCAGATATGCTTCCTGCACCTTCGCGTTGTTCCGGATGTTCTGCGGGGTATCGCACGCAATCACCTCGCCATACACCACCACCGCGATCTTGTCGGCCAGGCCGAACACCACGCTCATGTCGTGCTCCACCATCAGCAGCGTCTTGCCGACGGTGACCTTGCGGATCAGTTCGACCGCTGCGTCCGACTCGGAACGGCTCATGCCCGCCGTCGGTTCATCCAGCAGGATGACGTCGGCGCCACCGGCGATGGTGATGCCGATCTCCAGCGCACGCTGCTCCGCATAGGTCAGCAGGCCGGCCAGTGTGTCGCGGCGGCGGCGCAGGCCGATCTGTTCCAGCACCTGTTCGGCGCGCTCGTGCGCATCCTTCAGGCCGTTCAGGCGATGCCAGAAGGAATACTTGTACCCGAGCGACCACAGCACCGCACAGCGCAGGTTTTCGTACACCGACAGCCGATGGAAGATGTTGGTGATCTGGAAGCTGCGCGACAGGCCGCGGCGGTTGATCTCGAAAGGCTTCAGGCCGAGGATGCTCTCGCCATTGAGGCGAATGTCGCCTGCGGACACCGGGAAGCGGCCCGAGATCAGGTTGAACAGCGTCGACTTGCCGGCGCCGTTGGGACCGATGATCGCAAAGCGTTCGCCCTTGGGCACAGCCAGGTTTGCGCCGCGGATGATTTCGGACTTGCCGAAGCTCTTGCGGACGTCTTTCAGTTCGAGGGACAGGTTGCTCATGCTTCTGCCCTCCGGATCAGGTCTTCGATTTCGGTATTCACTTCGCCCCACGCGTGTTTGAAAGACTTCCTTGCATGCCAGAAGCCGTAGATGCCAATGGCCAGTAGTGTTGCCGCAACGAACCAGCCCGACGGTGCAGCGGTATCGACCATGAAGCCGAACAGCTTCATCTCGGTGCCGTTGGCCGATTCGAGCGTCAGGTGGTACAGCATCTCGATGACCATCACGAGGCCGAACAGGCAGACCGCCGCCATCGCCGTAACGGCCCACAAGTGGGGCCAGACGCGGCCGAACCTGCCGTACTTCGCCACTCGCAGGTTCAGCATGATCAGGCTGGCGATGCCGCCCGGCGCATACATGACCATGACGATGAAAAACACGCCGAGATACAGCTGCCATGCCTTGGTGAAATCCGACAGCATCACCGACAGGAACACGCCGATGATGGCGCCGATCATCGGGCCGAAGAAGAAGCCCACGCCGCCGATGAATGTGAACAGCAGGACGCCGCCCGAACGGATCGCGCTGACGTTTTCCGCCGTCACGATCTCGAAGTTGATCGCCGACAGACCGCCCGAAATGCCGGCGAAGAAGCCGGACAGGATCAGCGTCAGGTAGCGCGCCCACTGCGTGTCGTAGCCAATGAACTCGACACGTTCCGGGTTGTCGCGCACCGCATTGATGATGCGGCCCAGCGGTGTCTGCGTGAAGGCAAACATACCGATGGTGCTGATGAACAGCCAGAAGGCGATCAGGTAATACACCTGGATCTGCGGACCATATGTGATGCCGAGGAATTTCTCGCCGTACACGCGATTGGTCGAGATGCCGCCCTCGCCGCCGAAGAATTCCGGGAACATCAGCGAGCAGGCGAACACCAGCTCGACAATCCCCAGCGTAATCATCGCAAAGGTCGTGCCCGACTTCTTGGTCGTCACATAGCCGAACAGGATGCCGAAGAACATGCCGGCCAAACCGCCCACCAGCGGGATCATCGTTACCGGCATCCACATCTTGCCGGCCGTGGCCAGGTTCATCGCATGGATGGCAAAGAATGCACCCAGGCCCGAATACACCGCATGGCCGAAGGACAGCATCCCGCCCTGCCCCAGCAGCATGTTGTAGGACAGGCCGAAGATCATCACGGTGCCGATCTGCGACAGCAGCGAGATCGAGGATCCCGAGCTGAACACCATCGGCGCGAAGATCAGGATCAGGGCGAACATGCCCCAGACGATCCAGCGCCCCAGATTGGCGGGCTTGTAGGTCATGGAATTGGTCATTGTGATTGCATTCATCGGATCAGCCCTCGCGAGTACCCATCAGACCGCGCGGCCTGAAGATCAGGATCAGCACCAGCAGCAGATAAGGCATGATGGGTGCGACTTGGGAAATGGTCAGTTTCAGGACCGGATAGCCGAAGGTTTCCGGCGTGATGCTGGCCCCGAAGCCGGTGAACAGGGTCATGATCGAATGGTCCAGCGCAACCGCATAGGTCTGCAGGATGCCGATCAGGAGCGACGCCAGCAAGGCGCCGGTCAATGAGCCCATGCCGCCGACCACGACCACCACGAAGATGATGCTGCCGACGGTAGCCGCCATGCCCGGTTCGGTGACGAAGGCATTGCCGCCGATCACGCCCGCCAGGCCGGCCAGTGCGCAACCGCCGCCGAACACCAGCATGAACACGCGCGGCACGTTGTGGCCTAGCGATTCCACCATCTCGGGATGGGTCAGCGCCGCCTGGATCACGAGGCCGATGCGGGTCTTGGTCAGCACCAGGAAGATCGACACCAGCATCAGCACCGCGATCAGCATCATGAAGCCGCGATACATCGGGAAGGTGGTGGTGAACAACGTGAACAGCGGACCGTCCAGTTCCGGCGGAATCGGATACGGCACCGCGGCGCGGCCCCAGACCAGCTGCACCATTTCCACCAGCACGTAGGACAGGCCGAAGGTGAACAGCAGTTCCGGAATGTGGCCGTACTTGTGCACGGAACGCAGTCCGTAGCGTTCCACGACGGCACCGATGACGCCTACCAGCAGCGGCGCGACGATCAGCGCCGGCCAGAAGCCGATCTTGATGCTGATCGAATACGCGAAGTAGGCGCCGAGCATGTAGAAGCTCGCATGCGCAAAGTTGAGCACACCCATCATCGAAAAGATGAGCGTCAGCCCGGAGGAAAGCATGAACAGCAGGAGCCCGTAGCTCAAACCGTTAAGCAAAGTGATTAAAGTAAACTCCACGAGGCACCCCTATGACTTACTACCTAGAATTAAATTCTTGTACGACCGTACTATTTTTTGCCCAAACAAATGCAGCGTGACGGTTGGGCCGTCACGCTGCCCTGCAAAAACAATCAGGACGGACGCTTCATCTGGCACGACGTCGGCTGTGCGCCTACGTGCGTGTCGAACTTGACGTCGGTCTTCCAGCCGTAGCCGGTGTTTTCCTGGTCGAACTTCACATCCTTGCCGTTGACCTTGGTCCAGGTGGCAATGTAAAGCGGCTGCTGCAGTTGGTGATCCTGCTTCCGCATTTCGACCTCGCCATTCAGGCTGGTCATCTTCATGCCCTCCATCGCGAAAGCCACCTTTACCGGATCGGTTGACTTGGCTTGCTTGATGGCCTGGCCCAGCATATTCAGGCTGGTATAAGTCGCCAGCACATAGTAGTCGTCGTTGAATTTCTTCTTGTAGCCCTCGACGATCTCCTTGCCGGTAAACTTCTCGTTGTTCACATTCCAGTAGCCGGCATACTTCACCCGTTCCGCACCGGCTGCGCCCATTGCAGTAGGCACGCCGGTAGTCGACGCGTAATAGGTATAGAAGTTGGCTTCGAGGTTTGCATCCTTTGCCGCCTTGATCAGCAGCGCCAGGTCGGCGCCCCAGTTACCGGTGATGATGGTGTCGGCACCCGAGGCCTTCATCTTCGCGACGTAGGGCGAGAAGTCCTTCACTTGTCCGATCGGATGCAGGTCGTCGCCGACGATCTGGATATCCGGACGCTTGCGCTTCAGGTACTCCTTCGCGGCGCGCGTCACCTGGTGGCCGAACGCATAGTTCTGGCCGATGATGTAGACCTTCTTGATGTTCTGGTTTTTCTCGATGAAGGACGTCATCGCCTCCATCTTCTGGTCGGAGTTCGCATCGAAGCGGAAGTGCCAGAAGCTGCACTTGCTGTTGGTGAGATCCGGGTCGACCGCGGCGTAATTGATGAACACCACTTCCTTGCCGGGATTGCGCTCGTTGTGCTTGTTGACTGCATCGAGCAGCGCCGCCGCTGCGCCCGATCCGTTGCCCTGAATGATATAGCGGTAGCCCTGGTCGATGACCGTCTTCAGGACGGAAAGCGACTCCTGCGGGCTGGCCTTGTTGTCGAAGCCGGTGATCTCGAACTTGTGCTCGCCTGCCCACTTCTCGTTGTTCGCCTTTTCGGCGATGTATTGGAAGCTCTTGAGGATGCCCTGACCCACCGGCGCGAACGGACCGGACAAGGGATCGATGAATGCCATCTTCACCGTCTCCGCGCTTGCCGAAACAGGCAATGCAAAGGCGGCGGCCAAGGAAAGCGGAATGATCAGTTTCTTGAATTGAGTAGCCATTGTCTCTTCCTTTATGAATGTTATGTGGTTTACAGCATATCGGTGGTTATACCCAGTGTAAAGCACTGATCTAGCTTGTATTGGCCATGGCTTTTCCCCTTTACGCGTGGTTCGTTTCTGTCGTCTTTCAGCCGCCAAGAGCACGCCGCCGCACCGGCCTCTACCGGGCCGTTCTGCAGGCACCGCGGCATGGACAGGGCTGCCCTGTCTGCCGCGTGTTCAGGTCTGTTGATTCTCTTTCGCTGCGCCGCAGCGAACTACGGCACGGACCGCTTCGGCCCGTGCCGCGACCATCGATCGATGGATTAGGAAGGACGTGCCGGACGCTTCATCTGGCACGAAGTCGGCTGGGTAGCCACATAGCTTTCGACCTTCTGGTCCATCAGCCAGCCATAGCCGGTGTTTTCCTGGTCGTACTTCACCTTCTTGCCATCGACCTTTGCCCAGGTGGAAATGTAGAGAGGCTGCTGCAGCTGGTGGTCGACGGCGCGCATTTCGACTTCGCCGTTGATCGCCTTGACCTTGGCGCCTTCCATCGCGAACGCCACCTTCACCGGATCGACCGAGTTGGTGTCTTTCGCAGCCTTTGCCACCATCTGCACCAGGGTGTAGATGTCCTGGACGTAGAAGTCGTCGTTGTACTTCTTCTTGAAGGCTTCGACGATTTCCTTGCCGGAGAAGGTTTCATTGTTCGGGATCCAGTAGGCGACCTGCTTCACCAGGCCTGCCGTGGAGCCGCCCATTGCGGTCGGAACACCCGAAGTACCAGCATAATAGGTGTAGAACTTGGCGGTCAGGCCCGCATCCTTCGCTGCCTTGACCAGCAGCGCGAGGTCGGCGCCCCAGTTGCCGGTGATCACCGCATCGGCGCCCGCTGCCTTGATCTTGGCGACGTAAGGAGCAAAGTCTTTCACCGTTGCAATCGGATGCAGGTCGTCACCGACGATCTGGACGTCCGGACGCTTGCGCTTCAGGTATTCCTTCGCGGCGCGGGTGACCTGGTGGCCGTGGGCGTAGTTCTGGCCGATGATGTAGACCTTCTTCAGATCCTGGTCCTTGGCCATGTAGGAGGTCAGCGCCTCCATCTTCATGTCGGAATTGGCGTCGAAGCGGAAGTGCCAGAAGCTGCACTTGCTGTTGGTCAGGTCCGGGTCGATTGCAGAGTAGTTGAGGAAGACGATTTCCTTGCCCGGATTGCGTTCGTTGTGCTTGTTGACGGCATCAACAAGCGCCAGCGCCACGCCGGAACCGTTGCCCTGGGCGATATAACGATAGCCCTGGTCGATCACGGTCTTGAGCTGGTTCAGCGATTCCTGCGGGCTGCCCTTGCCGTCAAATGCGTTGACTTCGACGGTATGATTGCCGGCCCACTTCTGCTGGTTGGCCATTTCCGTGAACATACGGAAGGTATTGAGCTGGTTCTGGCCGATGGGTGCAAATGCACCGGACATCGTTTCGATCATGGCGATCTTGATGGTATCGGCGTGAACCGCGGGTGCTGCGCATGCTGCTGCTACGGATAGTGCCAAAACGAGGGGGCGCATCTTCATCATCTGTCTCTTTTCCTTTGGTGGTTTATCTAGTTATAAAAACGATGGCTGATTGGCTTCTGTTCTTGTACATCAATTCGATTACGCAGTCGGCAGTTTGTACTCCTTGAATTGCTCTCGAATACGGTTCTTCAGGACCTTGCCGGTCGCACCGATCGGCAGCGCCTCGACAAAGACCACGTCGTCCGGCGTCCACCACTTGGCGATCTTGCCGTCGTAGAACTTGACCAGTTCTTCCTTCGACACTTCCGCGCCCGGCTTCTTCACGACGACCAGCAGCGGACGCTCATCCCATTTCGGATGGAACACGCCGATACACGCGGCCTGCTGTACTGCAGGATGTGCCATGGCGATGTTTTCCAGGTCGATGGAACCGATCCACTCGCCGCCGGACTTGATCACGTCCTTGCTGCGGTCGGTGATCTGCATGTAGCCGTCGGGGCTGATGGTGGCCACGTCGCCGGTCGGGAACCAGCCGTCCTGCAGCACGTCGCCGCCCTCGCCCTTGAAATAGCTGTTGATGATCCACGGCCCGCGCACCAGCAGGTTGCCGTAGGTCTTGCCATCCCATGGCAGTTCTTCGCCGTCATCGCCGACGATCTTCATGTCGACGCCGTAGATCGCGTGTCCCTGCTTTTCGAGGATGGCCTGCTTCTGATCTTCGGGCAGGTCCAGGTGATGGCTCTGCAGCGTGCAGGCGGTACCCAGCGGCGACATCTCGGTCATGCCCCAGGCGTGCACCACCTCGACGCCATACTTGTGGCGGAAGGTCTTCATCATCGCGGGCGGACAGGCCGAGCCGCCGATGACGGTGCGTTTGAAGGTGGAGAACTTCAGGTCATTCTGCGCGACATGATTGAGCAGGCCGAGCCACACAGTCGGCACGCCGGCCGAGAAGGTCACCTTCTCCTGTTCGAACAAATCGTAAACCGATTTGCCATCCAGCGCGGGTCCCGGGAAGACCATCTTTGCGCCTGTCAGCGGCACCGAATACGGCAGACCCCAGGCATTGACGTGGAACATCGGCACGACCGGGAGGACAGCATCGCGTGCAGACACGTTCAGCGCATCCGGCATGGTCGACGCATACGAATGCAGCACGGTCGAACGATGGGAATACAGCGCCCCCTTCGGATTGCCGGTGGTGCCCGAGGTGTAGCACAGGCTGGATGCGGAGTTCTCGTCGAACAGCGGCCACTCGTACTTGTCGGAGCTGTTCTCGATCAGGTCTTCGTAGCACATCAGGTTCGGGATCTTCGACCCGGCCGGCATGCGGTCCTTGTCGGCCATCAGGATGAAGCCCTTGACCGTCTTGCAGTGCGCGGCGAAGGCCTCGACCAGCGGCACGAAGGTCAGGTCGAAGAACAGGTACTGGTCCTCGGCATGATTGGCGATATAGGCGATCTGCTCCGGATGCAGGCGGGGATTGATGGTGTGCATGACAGCGCCGGAGCCGGAGATGGCGTAATACAGCTCCAGGTGACGGTAGCCGTTCCAGGCCAGGGTTGCCACGCGGTCGCCCAGCTTGACGCCGAGGCCGCCGAGCGCGTTGGCCATCTGCCGCGCGCGCTTGTGGCAATCCCGGTAGGTATAGCGATGGATGTCACCTTCCACACGCCGCGATACGATTTCGTTGCCGCCGAAATAACGATCCGCATGCTGGATGATGCTGGAAATGAGCAAAGGCTGACTCATCATCTGGCCCATGAGCGGGCTCTTCGGGTACTGCGACATCCTGCCTCCTGGATATTGTGGTTAGAGTAATGCCACTAATTTTAGATGTGATTTTTGAACGACCGTACGAAAATCGTCAATGAATTTCGATGGTGCACCGCACCAATGTCACCTGTGCGACGTTTCACTCGACAACCGCCTTGTAGATCGTATTTTTGGGACGCGCCATCACGCGGCGCAGCATCGGTTCGAAGAAATCGAGCGGGAGTGTCTCGTATTCCGGATCGAACGCGGGCGCATCGTATTTTTCGCAGAACTCCAGCGTCCGGTCGTACAGCGCCTGGCCGGCAAACTGGTCGCGCAGGTTGCGGTCCATGCCGAGATGGTGGAAGAAATAGTAGCCTTGGAAAATGCCGTGTTTTTCCACCATCGCATGGTTCTCCGGACTGACGAAGGGCTTCAGGATGGCCGCGGCGATATCCGGGTGGTTGTAGCTGCCGAGCGTGTCGCCGATGTCGTGGAGCAAGGCGCAAACGATGTATTCCTCATCCCGGCCATCGCGATAGGCACGGCTCGCGGTCTGCAGGCTGTGCGTGAGCCGGTCGACCGGGAAACCGCCGCAGTCGCCATCGAGCAGGCGAAGATGCGCCAGGACGCGCTCGGGCAAGGCTGAGGCATAAGGCTGGAATTCGCCGGCGATGATCTTCCAGTCCTCGGCGGTGCTCTCCTGCATGTCTTTGAAATTGGCGCGTGCGTTCATGTTTGCCTCCAGTGGGATGTGAAGTGCCCGCGGCCTGCGCCACGGGCAAGGACGAGAAATGGAAATCCGCCGGCGAGCGCATGCTGCCGGCGGACGGAAACGTGGAAAATGCGCCGCTTCAGGTCCGATAGGACGGATCGATACGGTCAAGACGGCGCAGCAGTGCCGGCCATGCCAGCATGCCGCCCTGCGACTTGGTCACTGCCTTTGCCTGCTGCTGCGCGCCGTCGATGATGGCTTGCGGAACACGGACGAGTTCGCCGCCTCCCGCCTGCGCGCGAACCTGGATCATGCAGGTCGCTTCGAAGATGTACATGTTGACGAAGGCGTCGGCAATCGTCTTGCCGAGGGTAAGCAGGCCATGGTTGCGCAGCATCAGGTAAGTCTTGTCGCCAAGGTCGGCCACCAGCCGCGGTTTTTCCTCCGCGTTCAGCGCCACGCCCTCGTAACCGTGGTAGGCCAGGCTGGACAGCACGAAGATCGATTGCTGCGAAATCGGCAGCACCCCCTCCTTCTGCGCCGACACCGCCACGCCGTTCACGCTGTGGGTGTGCAGTACGCACAGCGCGTCATGGCGCACGGCATGGATCGCAGAATGGATGGTGAAGCCGGCCGGATTGACCGGGAACGGCGACTCTTCGACCTTGTTGCCGTCGAGGTCGATCTTCACCAGCGAGGACGCGGTGATTTCATCGAACATCATCCCGTAGGGATTGATCAGGAAACGGTCTTCTTCGCCGGGCACGCGCGCGGTGATGTGGGTGAAGACAAGGTCGCTCCAGCCGAAATTGGCGACCAGGCGATAGCATGCCGCCAAATCGATGCGTGTCTGCCATTCTTCCGGAGAAACCCGGTCTTGCAACGATGGAATCGCCAGCTTTTCAGGGGCGTTCATATGGGGTCTCCTCTTCTCTGTCAAAATATGGGCGCCTGCCTTGTGCAGATCTGGTCTTGTCCCGCAAGTATCGGCATAACGCGCCGCACAAGACTGTCAACTTTTTAACATTCGACATGGTTATCCGCCGCGTGCATGACATCGATAAATGCGAATTGCTGCGCAAGTCGTGGCTCTCCGGCTTTCCGGAGGACGTGATTGCCGATGCAGCGGCATGCGGCAACCTGCGCGCAGTGGGGGACGGAACGCTGCTGCATGCACGGGGAGCGGAAGCCGACGGTTTCTTTACGATTGCAAGCGGCTCCGTCCGCTTTACCCGGACGACCGAGGACGGACACGCGACGACCATTGGCGTGCTCGACGCCCCAAGCTGGTTCGGAGAAATTTCGCTGTTCGACGGGCTGCCCCGCTCCCATGACGGGTACGCGGTCGGGCCGACCACCGTGCTGTTCCATGCGAAATCCGATTTCAAGCGGTTGCTCGACACCTACCCGGCCATCTACGAACGCTTCGCGAAGATGTTGTGCCTGCGCTTGCGTGCCACCTTCGATCTTGTCGAAGAAGCGGCAGTCGCGCCCCTGCCGCAACGCCTCGCGCGACGCCTGCTCGAACTGGCGCACCTGAAACCCTCCATGCTGGAAGCGCCGATGACCGCGCGCATGCGTGAAGTCCCGCTGACGCAGGAAGAACTCGGCCACCTGCTCGGCAAGTCGCGGCAGAGCATTTCAAAGTTGCTGCAGGGATGGGAGCAACACGGCTTGATCCAGACCAAATATGGCCGCATATCGATCAAGCAGCCCGACGCGTTGCGCAAGGTTGCCTTCCCGGATCAGACGGCGCAGCGTGGCCGAAGCCCATCAAACGCCGCAGGCCAGAATGCGCGGCGCAAGGAAACAACATGAACGCACCAGACTCCGGCTTCTTCCGCCATGTGACGGATACATTGCCGCTCGAAAACTCTTTCGCCAGACTGCCGGGGGACTTTTATACCCGCCTCCGCCCGACTCCGGTCCGCTCGCCATATCTCGTCGGCGCCAGCACGCGTGCAGCGGAACTGATCAACCTCGACCCGGCTGAATTTGCCCGTGACCGTTTTGTGGAAGCATTCGCCGGAAACAGCATCCTGCCCGGATCGATCCCGCTCGCGGCAGTGTATTCGGGCCACCAGTTCGGTGTCTGGGCAGGCCAGCTCGGCGACGGGCGCGCCATTCTCCTCGGCGACGTCCCTGCCGGCGCCCCGACAGCGGAAAACCCGACCGGCCGCATGGAGCTGCAGCTGAAAGGGTCGGGCCTGACGCCCTACTCCCGGATGGGTGACGGCCGTGCCGTGCTGCGCTCCTCGATCCGCGAATTCCTGTGCTCCGAAGCCATGGCCGCGCTCGGCATCCCGACATCGCGCGCGCTCTGCGTCGTCGGCACCGACATGATCGTCATGCGCGAGACGCCCGAGACCGGTGCGGTCGCCACCCGGATGGCGCCCACCTTCGTGCGCTTCGGTTCGTTCGAGCATTGGTTCTACAACGACCGCAAGGACGAGCTGAAGATACTCGCGGACTACGTTATCGACAATTTCTACCCGGCGCTCCGCGACGCTACCAACCCGTACCAGGCGCTGCTGGCCGAAGTCACGCGCCGCACCGCCGAACTGATCGCACAGTGGCAGGCAGTCGGCTTCATGCACGGCGTGATGAACACCGACAACATGTCCATCCTCGGCATCACCATTGATTACGGCCCGTTCGGCTTCATGGAGGCATTCGATGCGCGTCACATCTGCAACCACAGCGATCACCAGGGCCGCTACTCCTATCAGATGCAGCCGCGCATCGGGCAATGGAACTGCTTTGCGCTCGGCCAAGCCTTGCTGCCGCTGATCGGCGAAGTCGACGACGCACAGGCGGCGCTCGAAACCTACAAGCCGGCCTACGACGGAAAGTTCGAGCAACTGTTGCATGCCAAGCTCGGCCTCCAGACGACGCAGCCGGACGATGGCGTACTGACCGACGCCATGTTCACCCTGATGCAGGCCAATCATGTGGACTTCACGCTCTTCTTCCGCCGCCTCGGCGACCTGAAGATGGACGATCCGGGCTCCGGCGAGCCCTTGCGCGACCTGTTCATCGACCGGCCGGCATTCGACGCCTGGGCGGTACAGTACCGCCAGCGGCTGAAACAGGAAAACAGCCGGGACGCCGCGCGCCGCGCCGCGATGCATGCGGTGAATCCCAAGTTCGTGCTGCGTAATTACCTTGCGCAAGTCGCCATCGAAAAAGCGCAAAATAAGGACTTCTCGGAAGTTGCCAAACTGCTCAGCATTCTCGAACGTCCCTTCGACGAACAGCCGGAGCACGAGGCATACGCCAACCTGCCGCCCGACTGGGCGAGCCAACTGGAAGTGAGCTGCTCATCATGAACAAGGTAATGAAGACCGACGCCGAATGGCAGGCCCAACTCGATCCCATCGAATACCAGGTAACCCGGAACGCCGCGACCGAACGTGCTTTCACCGGACGCTACTGGGACCACCACGAGCACGGCATCTACACCTGTGTCTGCTGCGGCACGCCGCTGTTCGAATCCGACGCCAAGTTCGACTCGGGCTGCGGCTGGCCCAGCTACTTCAAACCGATTAATCCAGAGCATGTAACCGAGCGCGTGGACCGCAGTCATGGCATGATACGCACCGAAATCCTGTGCAATGTTTGCGATGCGCATCTCGGCCATGTTTTTCCGGATGGACCGCCGCCGACGGGATTGCGCTATTGCATCAATTCCGCTTCCCTGCGGTTTGACCCCAAGTAACCGAAAGCCTGGCTCAATGAAGTTTCTATTCGATCTTTTCCCGGTCATCCTGTTTTTCGCCATGTTCAAGTGGGGCGAAGGCCATCCCGACGCCGCGCAGGCACTCGCCCAGCAATATCTCTCCGGCCTGACATCCGGCGCCGCCACGTCTGCCCAGGCGCCGATCATGCTCGCCACCGCGATCGCCATCCTCGCCACCTTCGCGCAGATCGGCTACCTGCTGCTTCGCCGGCGGAAGGTGGATGGCATGCTGTGGGTTTCGCTGGCCATCATCACCCTCTTCGGCGGCGCCACCATCTACTTCAATAACGAAACCTTCATCAAGTGGAAGCCGACGGTCCTCTACTGGTGCTTCGGCGCGGCGCTGTTGATTGCGCAGGTACTGTTCGGCAAGAATCTGATCCGCATGATGATGGAGAAACAGATCGCACTGCCCGATCCGGTGTGGCAGCGTCTGAGCTTCTCGTGGGCAGGCTTCTTCGCGGCAATGGGAGTCATCAATCTCTATGTCGCCTACAGCTTTCCGACTTCGTTCTGGGTGAACTTTAAGCTCTTCGGCTTCACCGGCCTGATGATCGCCTTCGTTGTCGCGCAGAGCGTTTTCCTGTCCAAACATGTGAAGGACCAGCGATGAGCGAACGTATCGAAAAAATGCGGACCCTGTTGACCGCAACTTTTGCACCGCTCGAATGTCAACTTGTCGACGATTCGCATCTGCATGCCGGACATGCAGGCGCCGCCTCGGGCGCGGGACATTACAGCGTGCGCATTGTTTCCGACCGTTTTGATGGGTTAAACCGCGTGGCGCGCCATCGGCTGGTGTATGATTGCCTCCGTGACATGATGACCAGCGATATACACGCCCTCAACATCATCGCATTGGCGCCGTCGGAAGTTGCGAAATAGCGCGCCGCATTTTTAACCTTTCATCCCTCGATACTAGGAACGAAAACAATGACTCTGAAACCCGCTCGCCTGCTGATGCTGCTTGTCGCAGCAGTGGCATTGCCCGCTTTCGCACAGAACCTCGCAGTGGTGAACGGCAAGCCCGTCCCCTCTTCCCGTGCAGACGCAATGATCAAGCAGCTCGCAGCACAGGGCCAACCCGATTCCCCGCAACTGCGCGCAATGGTCAAGGAAGAGCTGATCAACCGTGAAATCCTGATCCAGGAAGCCGACAAGCTGGGCCTGTCCAACTCTCCGGACGTCAAGAACCAGGTCGAGATCGCCCGCCAGTCGATCGCCATCCGCGCGCTGGTGCAGGACTACCTGAAGAAGAACCCGGTCAAGGATGCCGAAATCCAGGCCGAGTACGACAAGTTCAAGTCCCAGGCAGGCGACAAGGAATACCATGCCCGCCACATCCTGGTCGACAAGGAAGACGAAGCCAAGGCGATCATCACCAAGCTGAAGGGCGGCGCCAAGTTCGAAGACCTCGCTAAGCAGTCCAAGGACCCGGGTTCCGCAGCCAATGGCGGCGACCTCGACTGGGCATCCCCGGCCTCCTTCGTGAAGCCGTTCTCCGACGCCATGGTCGCGCTGCAGAAGGGCCAGATCACCGAAACTCCGGTGAAGACCCAATACGGCTACCACGTGATCAAGCTGGAAGACATGCGTACGGCCAAGCTGCCGGCCCTGGAAGAAGTGAAGCCGCAGATCGCGGAATCGCTGCAGCAGAAGAAGCTGCAAGCCTACCAGGAAGACCTGCGCAAGAAGGCAAAGATCCAGTAACGCTGGACAGGCATCGTCCCATGAACAGCCCCGCACATGCGGGGCTGTTTTTTTTCAGGCGGCGGCGAGGACGTGTCTCGCCACGTCTATCCAGACACTGTCGCCGTTCTTCGGCTTCACCGGAAGAATGGTGTCACGCGGCAGGCCGTTGACGTGCCGTGTGACGACATCCATCACCCAGCCGTGCGAAATGACCAGCACGCGCTCGCCGCGATGTTGCATGCCGATGTCGTCCAGCGCGCCAAGCACGCGATCTCCGAACTCATCCATCGACTCGCCGCCGATAAAGCTGGCGGCAGGATTGCGGCGCAGGATCTGTTCGAGCAGCGCGGGATTGAGTTCGGCCAGTTCGTCCTTCGGAATGCCCTGGATGGCACCGAAGTGCCTTTCCTTGATGCCCTCGTGACAGGACGGCGGCGGGAGATGGAGCGCAGCGGCAATGATGTCGGCCGTTTCGCGCGACCGCGCAAGGGGGCTTGACCAGACAGAGGAAAATCCGGCGCCGGCAAATCCCGCCGCCATCTCCTGCGCCTGCCGGCGTCCCAGATCATTGATCGGCACATCGAGCCACCCCTGCAGGATGCCGCGCCTGTTCCAGTCGGTTTCCCCGTGGCGGGTGACGCAGAGATGCGCGGCTTTCGCGCGCGCAGAAGGATTCAGTCGCGGAATGGCATGTACGGCGGCATTGGCATGCATGGCAGCTTTCTCCCTTGAAAGACGAGTCCGCCCGGAAGTATCGGGTCCTATGCTGGCACGAAAGTTCTCTTGAGGCAACGATCCTGCGCAACTTGCTTTGGATCGACAGCGCGGTACACTAAAAGCCATCCTTTTCCCGACTGCTGCCGCATGAAACCCGACGCTGCCTCTGCCATCCATTTGCTGCACCGCACTTCCTTTGGCGCACTTGCCACTCAGGCATCACGGATACCCGGCTACCCGTTCGCCACAGCCCTTCCTTTCGTCCCCGACGAAAGGCATTGCCCGGTATTCCTGCTGAGCGGCTTGGCGGAGCACACGAAGAATCTGCTGGATAACCCGAAAGCCAGCCTGCTCGTCACCGCCCCGGATCACTCGAACGTCCTGGAATCGCCGCGCATGACCCTGGTCGGCGACGTGCGACGCGTTGACGCCTCGCCGGCGTTGCGCACGCGTTACGTGCGCTACCTGCCCGACGCGGAGCAGTACCTCGAACTCGGCGATTTCGCCTTCTTCCGACTGGTGCCGAAACGCGTCCGCTACATCGGCGGTTTCGCGCAGATGGGATGGCTTGAGGAGGAAGAATGGGGGAAGACCGACGTGCTGGAACCGGCAGATGAAGAAGGCCTGCTGCACGCGCTTGGCCCGGCGGGCGCGGACGTGCTCGGACTCGATCGCTACGGCATCGACCTTCTGCGACATGGACGGCGCGAGCGCATTCCCTAAGAGAGCACGCTTGCGCCCGCAGGCATCCTGGCCGAAGCACAGCAGCTGCTTGCGTAATGCTCAGAAGGACGAGCCGGGCTCCTTGAGGAAGGCAATTTCCTCCACGGTCGATTCCCGCCCCAGAATGTGGTTTCGATGCGGGAAACGGCCGAAGCGCGCAATGACCTCGCGATGACGCCGCGCATAGTCGAGGAAGCCCGCAAACACGTCCCTGCCCGGCTCGCCCACGCTATCCACCAGTTCACGGAACAGGGTCACTGACTGCTCCTGGTCGTCCAGCGACTCGGAATGCTCCAGCGGAAGGTAGAAGAAGACGCGCTCGATCGGACGCAGCGCGTTATGCATATTGTTGCGCAATCCCTCCTTGCACCACGTGCGCGCCAGTTCATCCCAGGCAAATGCGCCCGGAGTGTTGCGGAACATGTTGCGCGTGAATTGGTCGGTGAGGATGATCAGCGCGAGACGTCCCTGCGGCGACTCCCCCCATGCGTCAAGCTCACGCTGCACCGCCTTGCGCACGACTGCCTCGAAGCGCTCGCGGATGGCGCTGTCGGTTTCGTCGCGCTTGATCCACCAGAGCTTCGCACGCTCGGAAGCGACGGCTGCGTCGTCCTTGTTTGTGCCGAACCAGAACTCCAGGATGCTTGCCGGAATTTCCATCGTGCCGCTCATCGCTGTGTCGTCGCCAGCTTGAGCGCCAGTGCCGCGAACACGGTGCCGGCAACGCGGTTCATGATCTTTTCCGCCCGCGCCGACTGCCCCAGCCTGCGGCCTATCGTCCCCGCAAGCAGCGCGATGCCGCCGAACACCAGCAGCGTCGCCAGGATGAACAGCCCGCCGAGCAGCATCATCTGCACGGTGAGCGATCCCCGCGCAGGTTCCGCAAATTGCGGCAGGAACGCCAGGAAGAAGATCGACACCTTCGGGTTGGTGATGTTCATGATGATGCCACGACGGTACAACTCCCAACCGCTCGCGCCACTGCCCTCGCCGAGATGAATCCCGGCCGCCGGCGCACGGAAGGCCTGCCACGCCAGGTAAAGCAGGTAGGCGGCGCCCACGAACTTCAGCACGGTGAACGCGATGGCCGAAGTCTGGAAGATGGCGGCGACGCCGAACGAGACGGCGAGCGTGTGCACGATCAGTCCCGTGCACAGGCCCAGCGTGACGAAAATACCTGCAAGCCGGCCGCGCAATGCGGATTGCGTCAGCACGAAGATGTTGTCCGGGCCGGGCGAGATGCCGAGGAGGACGGAGGTAGTGAAGAATGCGAGGGCGATGTCGAGGGGGATCATTTCCGGTATGGGATTTCAGATGAAGATCAGGATTATGCCCATGAATCCCGCCGCATGTGTTTGCTTGCCGGCTTTAGAGATGGTTGTAGAAAACCGGCGCGTTCTGCCAGTTGTCGTGCAAACCGTCGACATAGGTAATCGGCACCTTCGACAATTCCTCGTCCGACACGCCTTCGAGGCACATGACGTTGACACCGACCATTTTCCCTATCGGCGTTTCGTTCCCGATGCCGAATGCGCGCACGCCGCAGTGCTTGCAGAAGTAATGATGGTTCTTGCGCGTATTGAACACGTATTTCGTGAGGTCGGTTTCGCCCGTCAGCAGGCGGAATCCATCGGCCTTAGCAATAGCAGGCCAGAAGCGCGTGCGGCGGCAGATCGAGCAGTTGCAGCGATATGTACTCTGCGTGAGATCAAGCTCGGCCTCGAAAGTGACGGCGCCGCAGTGGCAGCTGCCATGGTAGGTTTTCAGCATCGCGTCCTCCCAAAGAAATGCGATCAGCGTGAGAATCCGGGCAGAACGACGCAGCGCGTCAGCTTCTGGTCAAGTGCTCAACGCCAAATCATCATAAAAAAACGTCAACAGTGTACCCCTGCTTGATGCCAAAAATAAATCCACGATACAACAAGTGCAGCAATCCGGGCACCGCCCGGCATTCAATCGATAATCAGTACGTATAAAAACCCCTCTTCGACTTCCGCCCCAAATATCCCGCATCCACCATCTCCCGTAACAGCGGCGCAGGCCGGTACTTCGGATCATTGAATTCCCGGTACAGCACCTCCATCACTGCCAGGCAGGTATCCAGCCCGATGAGGTCCGCCAGCGCGAGCGGGCCGATCGGATGATTCGCCCCAAGCTGCATGCCGGAGTCGATTTCCTCCGCCTTCGCCAGCCCCTCCTGCAGCACGAAGGCCGCTTCATTGATCATCGGCACGAGGACGCGGTTGACAACGAAGCCGGGAGAATTCTTCACGGCGATCGGTGTCTTGCCGACGCGCCGCGCCAGGGCCTCGGTCGCCGCATAGGTTTCATCGCTGGTCTGGATGCCTCGGATCACTTCCACCAGCGCCATCACCGGCACGGGGTTGAAGAAATGCATGCCGACGAACTGCTGCGGACGTGAAACCATTGCCGCCAGGCGCGTGATGGAAATCGACGAGGTATTGGTCGCGATGATCGCGCCCGGCCTTGCCAGGCCGTCGATGTCCTTCAGGATGTTTTTCTTGAGTTCGAGGTTTTCGGTCGCGGCTTCGACGATGAAGTCGGATTGCGCGAGTGCGTTGAGATCCGTCGTACCCTGGATGCGGCCGAGGATGGGCTGTTTGTCCGCCGCAGGCAGCTTGTCTTTCTTGATCAGCCGGTCGAGGTTGGCCGATACCGTGTCGATGCCGCGTTGCACGGCAGCGGCGTTGATGTCGCACATGACCACCTTGATGCCTGCCGTTGCGCATACCTGCGCGATGCCGTTACCCATCTGGCCGGCACCGATGATGCCCAGAGTCTGAATATCCATGGCTGTCCTTTGCTCGCGAGAAAAAAATCCGCGGTGCTGCTCCACCGCTTGTCAATAGATGCAGCGGCAGAAAAAAGAATCCCGGATGGTGCCTGGGAAGAACCATCCGGGACAAGCCGGCATTGCGGCCGGACGCACATGGAAACAGTAGGATCAGAACTCCATCTTCGCGGTCAGCTTCAGCGTGCGCGGCAATCCGACGCCAAGCAGGCCGTTGCCGGCGGTCGACCAGTAATCCTTGTCGGCAACGTTGTCCACCACCGCCTGGAAGGTGCTGCGCTTGCCGGCCACTTTGGTGGTGTAGCGGGCACCCAGCGAGAGCGTGGTGTAGCTGTCGATGAAGGCCTGGTTGGCATTGTCGACCGCGCGCTTGCCGACGTAGTACAGGCCCCCGCTCAGCGCGAGGCCGGGCACATCCTGCAGACGATATTCGGCGAACAGGCTGGCAGTGCGCTCGGGGGTGTTCTCAGGCACCTTGCCGAAGGTCGATGCGCTCGCGGCGTTGAGCTGCTTTGCATTCATGAAGACGGTCGATGCAATGAGCGAGAGCTGTTTGCTGACTTCGCCGCTGGCGGCCAGTTCGATGCCCTTGTAGTGCGCCAGGCCGTTCATCATGAAGACGTTGCCAGTGGTCGTGGTCGACGGGCGCTTGATGTCGAAATAGGCAGCCTGCACCAGAACGCCCTGCGCGACCTCGGCCTTCACGCCAAGCTCCTTCTGTTTCGACAGCGCGGGCGGCAGTACGGTGCCCTGGTTGAGCGTGCCGGTGGGCGCGGTGCCGGATTCTTCCAGCGCCTCGAGATAGCTGCCGTAGACCGACAGGCCGCGCATCGGCTTGTACATCAACGATGCCGACGGACTCACCTCATCCGCTTCGTAGCGCGTGGTCGGCGTCACGTTCTGGTAGCGGCTGCTGCGCGCGCCAACCATTGCCTGCCACTGCTCGCCGATCAGGACGCGGTCCGACAGGTACCAGCCGCGGTCCTTGATCGTCAGCGGGCTGGAGCCAAATGCGCCGGTGGGCGAACGCTCGGCGATGGTGACCGGGTTGTACAGGTTCTGCGCGACGTTCACGCTCTGCGCGGTGCCGGAATCCTGCGGGCGTTCGTTGGCGGTATAGCCGAAGGACACTTCATGCGTGACGAGCTCGCCCGGCAGGCGGCCGAACAGTTCGGTGCGATAGTTTTCGTTCTCCCACCACTGGCCGCGGTTGAAGGTGATGTTCAGCGTGCCGTTGCCTGTGGCGAGGTTGGTGTTGCGCAGGCGGCCAAGATTGCGGTCGCGCTCCGTGCGTGCCTTGCCCGCCTCGAACAGCACGCCCCAGTTGTCGTTGAGCGAATAATCGGTGCGGAACAGGATGTTGGTCGCCTTGGCATCGTACTTCTGCCATTCGCCGCCGAGGTTCTGGCTGTTGTTCGGAACAGCCGGCAGCGTGATGACGCCGCCAACCGCCGCCGGGATATCGATCAGGGCCTGCTCGGTCACGTCCTTGCGGTAGTGCTCGACGTCGAGCTTGAACGACAGGTCGCGGTTCGCGCGCAGGTCGAATGCGGCCGTCGCAAAGGCACGGTTGCCGGAGTAATGATCGACGCCGATATCCTCGCGTCCGCCGCCCGCATTGATGCGCACGCCCACCTGGTCCTGCTCGCCGAAACGGCGGCCGAGGTCGACATGCAGGTTGGCCGAGCCGTGCTGGTTGGCCGAGACCGCGACGCTGGACACCGGGTCCTTGCCGGCGCGTTTGGTGACGAGGTTGACGATGCCGGACGGCGGCACGAAGCCATAGTACAGCGACGATGCGCCCTTCAGCACTTCGACGCGTTCCTTGTTTTCGAGCGGAATGTCGACCAGGTTGATCACCGGCAGCGAACCGTTGAGGCGGTAATTGGCGCGGTTCTCCACGAGGATGCCGCGAATGGAGATGTTGTCATAGGTCGATCCGTTCAACTGCGAACGGGACACGCCGGCGGTGTTCTGCAAGGCGCCGAACAGGCCGGTGACGCCTTGCGCGTCGAGGACCTCGCGCGTCACGACATTGCTGGTCTGCGGAACGTCGATGGGTGCCATGTCGCGGAAGGTGCCGACCTGCACGCTGCCGGACTTGAAACTGCCGGTGCGTTCGGCGGAAACGGTGACCGTCGACAACTCCTTCTCTCCCGATGTTGCGGATTGGGCAAAGGCATGGGGTGCGGAAAACGCGACGGCCAGCGCGCTGGCCAGCGTGGATAAGCGGAACTGCATGAAAACTCCTGGGAAGGTAGCTAAAAATTCGGGGCGCGGCATGACGCCGCTTTGGCTGGCTGGCGACGCGGAAGCGCCGGATGGCTGGCAGGAATGTCTCGCGTGAATTCAATAACGCAGCAAGGCGTTACCGGATATCAACATTTAGCGCATATTAATACGAATAATTCTCATTTACAACCGGGATCCATTGCATTTTTGAGTCGGATCGTGAATAATGCAAATACGAATTGTTCTCATTTACAGATTGGATACAGCCTGCGAGAACAGCCCCGAACATCCAGCCAGCCATCTGCGGCGTCATGCCTGACGGTAGCCAGCCACGAAAAGAACAGCCCAAGGAACGTGACATGGCCTCCCGTGGATTTGCATCCGCACAAACCGAACCGACTCGCGCACACGCCTGCGCTGCCGTGGCAGCATGACGGCCGCTTCCGTGAGCGCACGCCCCGCTCCGTCCGGTGCGTCTTTTGAACAGGCGCGTCAACTGCTCCGCCGCATCGGCCCGCTCGGCACGATCATCCTGCTGCACGTCGCCTTTTTCTATGCACTGCAAAGCGGCCTGCTGCGCAAGGCAGCCGAGGCACTGCCGCGCGAAGTCACGGTGACCTTCATCACACCGCAACCGCAGTCCAAACCCGAGCCGTCCAAGCCGCAGCCCGCGCCGGAAAAACCGAAAACCGTCCCGGTGGTGAAGAGGCAGGTGGCGCCGCCTCCACCGGTCCCGGTTGTTAACGCGGCGCCCTCGCAGAACGCGATCACCGCACCGCCGGCCCCGCCCGCGCCTGCACCAGCCGATCCCGCACCGCCGGTCGTATCCGCGCCGCCCGCGCCCGCCGCTCCGGCCTTGCCGAAGACAGTCACTTCGGGCATCGAATACCTGAGGGCGCCGCAGCTGGAATACCCGCCGGTCTCGCGCCGCATGGGCGAGGAAGGCAAGGCAGTGCTGCGCGTGCTGGTCAACGACAAGGGCCGCCCGGAGCGGGTCGACGTGCAGCAGAGCTCCGGCTCCGCGCGACTGGATGAAGCGGCCCGCCAGGCCGTCCTGCGCGCGATGTTCAAGCCCTTCATGGAAGACGGCAAGGCAGTCCCCGCCTTTGCCATCGTCCCTATCCGATTCCAACTGGACAATTAATCCCAAGACTTAGGACTCAACATGCAAGCTAGCCCGTACGGACTCGAAACCCTCTGGACCCAAGGCGACTTCGTCACCAAGGGTGTCGCCTTCCTGCTGATTGCGATGTCGATCGCCTCCTGGTACGTGATCGTCACCAAGGCGCTGCAGCTGTGGCGCTACGGCCGCGCCGGCAAGGCCGCCGGCCATGAATTCTGGGATACCACCAGTGTGAACGAAGGCCTCGCCACCCTCGGCAAGGACAACCCCTTCGCCGATATCGCCAACGCCGGCGTCGTCGCCATGCGCCACCACAACGCGCACAAGGGCCATCTGCATGACCAGCTGTCGGTCAGCGACTGGGTCACGCTGTCGCTGCGCCAGGCAATCGACGAAGCCGCCGGCAAGCTGCAGACCGGCATGGCGGTGCTGGCTTCGGTCGGTTCGAGTGCGCCGTTCGTCGGCCTGTTCGGCACCGTGTGGGGCATCTATCACGCGCTGGTATCGATCGGCACCGCCGGCCAGGCCAGCATCGACAAGGTGGCCGGCCCTGTCGGCGAGGCGCTGATCATGACGGCACTCGGCCTCGCGGTCGCCATCCCCGCCACCTTCGGCTACAACGCCCTCGTGCGCGGCAACAAGGCGGTGATCGCCAAGATGAACAAGTTCGGCTTCGACCTGCATGCCCTCTTCGTCACCGGCGCACGCGCCGAGCAGAACGAAGGCGCGAAGCTGGTCGCCATCGGCAAGTAAGGAGCACATCATGGCCATGGGCTCCCTGTCCGATTCCGAAGACGATTTCAATCCCGAGATCAACACCACGCCGCTGGTCGACGTGATGCTGGTGCTGCTGATCATCTTCATCATCACCGTGCCGGTCATGAACCACAGCGTGAAACTGGACCTGCCGCGCGCAACCAACCAGCCGAACCAGACCAAGCCGGAAAACATCAACCTGTCGATCGATGCACAGGGCAAGGTGTACTGGAACAGCGAGGCGATTGACGACGGCGAGCTGAAGAACCGTATCGCCACCGCTGCGCAGAAGGAACCGCAGCCGGAGCTGCACCTGCATGCGGAACGCACCACGCAGTATGAAAAGATTGCGCAGGTGATGTCGGCGGCGCAGTCCGGCGGACTCGGCAAGATCGGGTTCGTCACTGACCCGCAAGGAAAATAACCTCTCACTTAAACCGCCAGCCAGGTCCGCCCCAGCCAGCCTCTTCACCCAAAGAATGAAAACATGAACATAAAGAAGACCAAGCTGGCGCTCCTGGTGGCGCTCGCCGTACAACAACTCGCCGCTCCCGCATTCGCACAAACCAAGGCCACTGAAGCCGCCCTCCCGGAAGTGAAGGTCAAGAGCAGCCGCGAAGTGCCACAAACCTACAACCTGCCAACGGCCACCAGCGCGACGAAGATCGAAGCGCCGCTGCGCGACATCCCGCAGACCGTCAACGTGGTGCCGCAAACCCTGCTGCGCGACCAAGGCGCGAATTCCATGCAGGACGTCATGAAAATGGTGCCGGGCATCGGCCTGTCGCACGGCGATGGCCAGCGCGACCAGGTGACCATCCGCGGCTTCACCGCGATTGCGGACCAGTTCATCGACGGCCTGCGCGACGATGCGCTGTATTTCCGCGACCTGTCGAACATCGAACAGGTGGAAGTCATCAAGGGGCCTGCATCTGTGCTCTACGGCCGCGGCTCGTCCGGCGGCCTGATCAACCGCGTCACGAAAAAACCCGGCATCGACAAGAGTGAAGTCGGCCTCACCGTCGGCAGCTGGGGCCAGCGCCGCAGTGAGTTCGATGTCGCTCGCAATTTCGAGGACAGCGGCGTCGCTTTCCGCGTGACCGGCGCGATCGAGCGCGCGGACAGCTACCGCGACCAGCAATTCCTCGAGCGCGAAGCAATCTCCCCTTCCCTGTCGTTCAAGCTCGGCGACAAGACCAAGGCCTTGCTCCAGGCCGAGTACCTGTCCGACCGCCGTGTGACAGACTTCGGCATTCCCGCCTACCAGGGCCGACCGGTCGCTGTCTCGCCGGGTACCTATTACGGCGCCGCCAACGCAAAGAATTTCGATTTCTCGCAATCCGACGTGAACGCGCTCAGTTTCACGCTCGACCACCGTTTCAGCAATGAGCTGTCGCTACGCAATGCATTCCGCCGCTACACGTATTCGCTCGACCGCAACAACACCAATGTCGGCTCCGTGAATGAAACCGCACAGACAGCATCGCTGAACCGCGGCAATGTGCGCCGCAACGAAGACGGCTTCTTCAATCAGACCGAACTAGTGCAGAAGGCAAGCATCGGCGGCATCGCGCACCAGATCCTGTACGGCGTGGAGTTCGGCAAGCAGGACAAGGACCAGTTCTTCCGCTCACAGGCCAACATCGCGACCGTGTCCCTGTTCAATCCGGTGGCACCGGTCGTGCCGTTCAACGCCACCGCTACACCGTCGTCCGACAACATCGGTATCCTCACCACCTCCAGCGCCTATGTCCAGGACCTGGTGACCCTGTCCGAAAAATGGAAGGCACTGGCAGGCGTGCGCTACGATGCGTTCGAGCAGGAAACGCAGAATCGTGCCGGCGCGATCACACTGAGCCGTACCGACAAGGCATGGAGCCCGCGTGCCGGTGTGGTGTACCAGCCGACGCAGGCACAGTCGTACTACGTATCCATCAGCAAGTCGTTCCAGCCGTCCGCAGAAATCTTCCCGCTGGCCGCGAACAATGGGCAGCTCGCCCCCGAGGAAACCACCAACAAGGAAATCGGCGCAAAGTTCGACTTCTTCGATGGCAAGGCATCCGCAACCGCGTCGCTGTTCCGCCTCGAGCGCACGAACATCAAGTCGACCGACCCGAGCAGGCCGGGCATATTGATCCCGATCGGCACGCAGCAGACCGACGGCCTGGAGCTGACCTTCACCGGCGACCTGTCTCACGGCTGGCAGATCTGGTCGGGCTATTCGTATCTCGACGCGAAAGTCACCGATTCGCCCTCGGTCGACAACAGCGACAACCGGACCGCATTCCGCAATATGCGCATTCAGGGCAAGCGCCCAACGCTGACGCCGAAGCACAGCGCCAACATCTGGCTCACCAAGTTCCTCGGTGGAGGCTACCGTGCAGGAGCTGGCGTGAACTATGTCGACGACCGCTTCGCCAATCCGGGCAATACCGTCACCCTGCCCGCCTACACCACGATGGACGCCATGGTCGGCTACAAGATCGCGAATCTGGACCTGCAGTTGAACATCAATAACGTGTTCGACCGCAAGTACATCGTGTCCGGGCACGGTACCGTGCCAAACCTGAATCTGCCGGGTGCACCGCGCTCAGTGCAGCTCACCGCGCGCTATACGTTCTGAACATTGCACGGAGAACCCATGAACAAGATCACCATGGCCATCGCGGCCGCGGCATTGATGGCCAGCGGCGCCGTGCAGGCGCACTATCTGTGGATCGAGTCTGCCGACGGCAATGCGAAACTTTACTTCGGTGAAGCCGACGTGCTGCTGAAGGAAAAGAGCCCCGGCAAGCTCGACAACATCAAGGGACCACAAGCCTTCGAAACGGATGCCGGCGGAAGCAGGACATCCGTCGCGATCAGCCGCACCGCCGAGCACTTCGCCATCGCCGGCGGCAAGGCGGTCGCCGTACTGGCGGCCGAGGAGTCGCTCGACGTGCGGGACATGAGCAAGAACGGCCTTGGCGTCGCCAAGCCGAACTACTATGCGCGTCACGGCAAGGCGGACGGCACTGCACTGGTGTTGGATGTCCAGGAACGCGGGCCGAACGCCTTGGTCGTCCTCTACCGCGGCCAGCCGCTCAAGGAGGCCAAGCTGGAGGTGATTGCACCCAATACCTGGATGCAGGAGCACACCACCGATGCGCAAGGCGTGGTTCACATCAACACGCCCTGGCGCGGCCAGTACGTGCTGCATGTGCTGCACGTGGACAAGACGCCCGGCGAGTTCGGCGGCAAGAAGTACGACAACGTCCGCAGCCACTTCACCTACACCTTCGTGAAGACCGATGGCGCCGATCCCGGCCCGGCGGTTCCGCCGAAGCATCCGGCGGAGTAAGCAATGAAGGCCGATGCATACACCCGCACGCTCGATACGACAACCACGGCGCAGCAGAAAACCAGGCCAGCAGTACGCAAGCGCAGCAGGCGTGCCGTCTTCCTGACCTGGCTGCGCAAGACACACCTCTATGTCGGCTTGTGGGGCGCGGTGCTCGGCCTGCTGTTCGGAGTCACCGGATTCCTGCTCAACCATCGCGCGATCATGAAGATTCCGGTCGAGAAAACGGTGCAGAACACCGTCCAGGTCAACCTGCCGGAGCGCAATTTCGCCAATCCGGAAGAATTGTCCGCCTGGCTGCAACAGGAACTGAACTTCATCCCGGCCTCCCCTGCCGTGGTGAAGAAGCAGCCCGAGAAGACCGTCGTGTGGGCCGACCGCGAGGTCCGGCAACCGGAACGCTGGACCGTGACGCTCACCCGCCCGGAGCGCGGCGTGACCGCCGAGTATTTCGTCGGCAACCGCTTCGTCAAGCTCGACCAGGTCGATGCCACGCCGATCGGTACATTGACCCGCCTGCACATGTCGATCGGGGTCAACGCGTTCTGGGTGCTGCTGTCGGATACGATTGCGGGCGGCATGATCCTGCTGTCGATCACCGGCCTGCTGCTCTGGACGCAACTGCACACGGTCAGGACTATCGCCGTGATGACCAGCGCAGGTGCTTTGGCTGGTGGAATCTGGTTCATGTGGACGATATGACGGGCATGAGCGCAGAGGTAGGCCAAATTCCCGGAGGCCGCACAGCGCACCACGGCAGCACGCCGGATGCGTTCTACTTTGCCAATCTGCCCGCGCTGGAATAAGCGGCGTAGATGGCAGGCCGGGCCACGTACACCCCCACGGTCTGCTAGCGCAGGCACGATCTGGGATGGCGGCAGACTGGCGAATTCGGCGCTGTTGGCAATGGCCAGCATCTGCTCGCGTTCGGCCTCGCTGAGCTTGTGCGCAGGCGCCGGGCGAACAGTCCTCGTGCGCGCGTCGGCACCAATCACCTCATCGCCTTCTCGCACCCAGCGAAAAACGTGCGCACGCTCAATTTCAGTTCGGCACAGGCACAATGCAAGCGGCAGCCAGCCTCTTGCGCTTCGCGGATCAACGCTACACATAAACGGCGATCTGGGACGCTGATCAGTCTTCCGAGGACCATCCCTCGGGATTCTTCCCATCTCCCGGCACCGGCATTCCCTGATTCTTCAATTGATGCCGCCAAGTATAGAGTGTCTGTTCGGTGATGCCAGTTTCCCTGGCCAGTTCCGACACCGCCTTGTTCTCCGGCGGCATCATCCGCCGCGACACCGCTTCTTTCCGTTCCGCTGAATACGCTTTCACTTCGACTCTTTGCCCGTCCCCGATACGATTTACTTCAATCAGGTGACGCGACAACTATTTTGACACCGGGGGTGTTCTTCCGTCTCGTTTCATGGACGGTTTGATCATCGGATTCCTAATCCGTTCTTAGTTTGTCGTATTAGTTTGAGACTGCTCAGCAACGAAGTCAAATTCGTGTCCAGCCAAACGGAGCCACCTCTTCGTGCACTATTTTGCCATCACCAATCACAATCACACGGTCAGCTGTAGCAATTGTTTCGGGACGATGCGCCACAATCACTCTGGTAATGTTAAGTGATTTTACTGCAGCATTAACTTGGCGCTCCCGCGATACATCTAAGTGACTCGTAGCTTCGTCAAGGACGAGAATTTTGGGGCGCTTGTAGAGCGCACGCGCCAATAGAATTCGCTGCTTCTGTCCGCCCGACAAGACTGTTCCCATATCTCCGACGAGTGTGTTGTATCCCATTGGCATCGCTGTAATCTCAGAAGCAACCGCCGCCACTTGTGCGCAATGCTCAATCCATTTTTGATCGGCCTGAGGATCGAAGAAGCTAATGTTGTCAGCGACAGAACCTGCGAAAAGCACATCATCTTGCATCACCGCTCCAACCAAGTGACGTATGTTTTCGACACCGATCTGCTTTACACTTATTCCACCGATGAGAACATCACCTTCCGTGGGAGGATGAATTCCTAAAATCACATTGATTAGTGTCGACTTACCGCAACCAGACGGGCCTGTTATAGCAATCGATTCCCCTGGAGAGATTTTGAGATTCACGCCGTCAAGAACGAACGATTCATGGTCGCCGTAACGAACACGGAGATTAGACACCTCAATAGTCGACTCGAGTTGTGTGCCGCTTAAATTTATCACGTCCCCGTGTAGTGCCTCAGGCTCGGACAACACAATGTCGGCTAGGCGTGCGCCTTGCAACTGCAGCAGTTTCACTTCAAAGTACTTATCAATTAAGGAGCACACGCGACTGTCGAATTGGTTTCGGTATGCATTAAAGGCCATCATCATGCCAACAGTGAAACTGCCGTCCAAAACGGCCTTCGCCCCCAACCATATAATCAAAATATTCTCAATTCCGAACAGCACGCCATTCAAGAGTTTGTAGATCAATTGAAGTTTCTGGGAACTTAAGTCGGCATTAATATGATCGACGACGAGCGAAAGCCAAGTTGAACGGCGTTCGCTCTGTCGTTGAAAAAGTTTGATCGCCCTAACCCCTCTTATCGTTTCCAAAAAGTGACTTTGCTGCTTGGCAGCCTGGACAATTTGCTGTTCATTCGATGTCCGCAACGGGTAGTACCATGCCCACCGACTCAATGCATAGAGTGCCATTGCTCCAACTGCAATCCAACCTAACACGATACTGTAAACAAACATCATCACCAAGGTCACTATTGCCATCAATCCATCAATAACAGCTTCCAAGAACGAAGTAGTCAAAACTTTTTGAATTTGATCGATTGCACCAAAACGTGATACCACATCACCTAAGTGTCGCTTTTCGAAATACTGGACAGGCAATCGTAGCAAGTGTGTAAACACGTTGGCTCGCCACTGAATATTCAAGGTTGTGCCCAAATACATAATGACCCAAGAGCGAACAGCACTAATTGTCTGCTGCATTAGTATTAACAATCCAAAGCCTAATGCAAGCGTAGTCAATAAATCGTGATCGGCAGACACGATTACGTCGTCGACTACCCATCGCATGTAAAATGGACTAACTAATGAGAACACCTCCAAAGCAAGAGCCAACAATAGAACTTGCACAAAAGAGCGATTGAGACCGGTCACTCTCCCCATCAAATTACGTAACCTCAGGGGCTGCCTTTGGTCTTGCGGTCTAAAGCCGGAATTTGGCCATAGCTCAAGCGCGACACCGGTAAATGATTGCGATACTTCTTCCAAGGACAATTTTCGAATCCCAAAAGCCGGATCGTGAATCGTGATTGTTTTTGTGCCAATCTCCTTCAACACCACAAAGTGATTGAAGTTCCAATGCAAGATACATGGCAGCTTTAACTGAACCAACTCGTCTAGTTCCAACTTGAGCGGCCGTGTCACCAACTCCAGACTGTTAGCTATCTGAATCAGGTTTGTAAGCGTCGCCCCCTTGAGGGAGATTGAAAAATGACGGCGCAGACTCGCTAAATCGGTACGATGGCCGTAGTAACTTACTACCATACCCAAACATGCAAGACCGCATTCAGTCGCCTCGGTCTGCAAAATCAGCGGGAGCTTCGACCCAAAGCCAAAGGAAATCTCATTAAGAAAGGACATACAGCAGCAATATTTTTCTTTTTAAAGTCTACTCATCATGCCGTACAGTGGCTCCAACACCCATTCATACAGGCGCCTAGTATCCTGGAGCACATCTGCATCTAGCAGCATCCCTGCCTGGAGAAGTTGATGTTTGTTGTATACCGCGATGGTTTGTGTGCTTAGATTGACGACAATGCGGTACAACGGTTCATTAACCCCACTTATACCGTTGCTCACCAAACTTCGCATATCTGCAAGTTCACTGCTGAGCAGAGCCGTTCTTGCGACAGTGGCTACGACTCCGCGGGCATGACCAAATTTTTGATAAGGATATGCTTGATAGCGCAATAGCACAGCATCCCCTACTTTAATAAAGCCAATCGCTTTACTCGATGCATATAGATGGGCTTGTAATACTGCGCCATCGGGTACGATACTCACCACCGGCATGCTTGCATCGACGGCCTGTCCAATTTCAGCGACCACGGAAGTAACTATGCCGTTTCCCGGCGCAGTAATAGCCAGATGACGCTTTGCCTCACTTTCAGAGAGTTCCTGCGCAACACTGGAGATGTTACGTTCAATTTGCGCCAGCTGACTCTGCTGTTTAGCCGGGAGGCTAGAAAGCCCGTTTTGTTGAGAAGTCAGTTCGCGCCTAACGACGATACGATCCCGCTCTAAGCTTTCCAAGCGAGCTCGTTGATCGAGATGATCCTCCCGCTTCTGTTGTAACTGCACTTTGGAGATGTATCCCTGTAGAACCAGATCATGGTAACGAGAGATAGCCTCTTCAGCGAGATTTAACCGGCTCTCCTGAATTTCAACTTGGTTGTCAAGTCTTGCCAACTCCATCTGCAGCCCGGCAATTTTCTTTAACAGGGCATCGTGTTCTTCCTTCTGAACATATCGCATCTTTTCCAAATCGTTACGAAGAGACTGCTGCCGTGCTGCGACTTGGCGGCTAATTGCAGCTTGAATATTCCTCTGCGTACTGCTCTGCCGTTCACTAGATAACGTGTAAAGGATCTCTCCTCGTTTGACGAACTGGCCTTCGACAACATGCTTTTCATTTACGATTCCCGGCAGTGGTGCATATACCTTGACTAACCCCGTACTAGGAACCAATTGCCCTATGACTGAAGTACGTTTAGTGTAAGTACCCCAAATCAGAAAAACGACAATGGTAGATGCCAGAACAATTGAAAAAGCAGTAAATGCACTAAATGAAATGGGACGAATTAAAACAATATCGCCGAGCCACTGAGTCTGTTTCGCACTTAGGGAAGCATGTCTATAGATGCTGTCTTTCGTCAATTTTTTTGATCCTTGTTTCTTGCTCGGTGCTTCGCCAGTGGATCACTGAGTATTAATCAGCCGCCTTCAACTAGCACGACAAATTAATTTCGCCTTCATTGAAAAAGGCTGGGCTAGGTCGTCCTATTTACGGACTACCGAATAAGCGTGGATGGGTATCCTCTGCTGTAGCTATCGATAGCTACAGCAGAGCATCTAACGAACAGTGTTCATACATTCTTTTTTATGCGGCGATATCTATCACCTCTCGAAAAGCGAGGTTATACAATAGGGATTTGAGCTTGTCTTCGCAAATATCTGGTAACTTCATCTTAAGTTCCTTAATCGAGACACTGCCTAAATCGGAAACAATTTTCATTATTGCGGCCCCGGAGTCGTCAAGATTGATTTTGAATCCATTGACAAGAATGCTCTTCGAATCAAACGTAGTCTTATGATGAGAGTTAAGCCGAATAAGTGATGCCGGATTAATTTCTACTTTATCTACACGTCCAAAGGCTTTTATATCAAAGTTCGAAATTATTCTCTGATGACTAATAACGGAATTATGAAATGATTGAAGATTTCCAGTATCCAAAATTTCTCGTTCTAACAAATTGAATATCTCCATAACTGGCGCAAGACCGCTATTTGTTTGTCTTATCGATTTACGGCACTCCACGTGCTTAGACAACGCATGCTGACATATCCAATATATGTAATCTATTACCAGTGTCGGATGCACCCCAACTGCAAGATGAAATGTCTCCTCCTGTAATGGTATTGCTGTATGCCACCAGCCGCGGGGGATATAAAGAATGTCACCAGCCTCCAGCACGATATCAAACACAGGATTCTGCGGGCATTCGTGTCCGAGTTTCTTACATGTTTGAGGCAAAAGCGGAAGCGAAAAAGTCGGTTCATAGACCTTCCATCTTTTTCTACCGATCAGCTGCAAAGCAAATACATCATGAGTATCCCAATGATTACCAAAAGACTCTTTATCACCAAACGCAACGTATCCGTTGGCAACAGTCTGTTCACCAACAAACTCAGAAATTTCCCTACAGAATTTTTTCGTAAGAACTGATGCAGCGTCCAATCTGTTAAGCACGAGAGTGGCGCCATTCTTCATATGCTGATAGAAAATGTCTTTAATAATTCTTTTCCTCGGAAGACGAACATCAAAATAGTCTTCAACGTAATTCTCTTCAGGAACAAGTCCATTATTAAAAAGCCTGATATTTCGCGCAGTGGGATCTAGGCTAAATAAAACGTTATTTATTTCGTCCCAACTAACTGAATGATTAAAAGCTGCTTTTCGGAAAAAGGGGCGTTTCTCATAATAGTTATCAAGGAATTCTTGTTGCGACACGCCAAAGGTAATTAATTTCGTCATAGTAAATTCGTCATATTTGCGAATACCAAACAACAGGACCATTCTTGCAAACATGCGAACAATCGAGCTAGAGGCACATCTGCTAAGCTGGGAATTATTGTTTACTCAGCGGTCGGCATGTAAGTTTGTTTGGCTGTACTAAAGAGAAGATTTCGTTCATCAGTAATCTTGATTATTCAAGCGTCGCCGACCACTCATGAGTCGCGAACATAGGCGACCGTTATGAGTGCAAGCTCCTTCCCCTTCAAGAAAAAGATTGGAGGATGAATTTCCTTCGGCGCCCCCCTGAAGAGAAGGGAATCGTCCCTTCTTCGTCACCTATATTCGCGGCTCCTTAGTAAGTTCTATTGAGAGCAACAAGCCCAAATATCATCAAAGCAATCGCCAGAAAAGCATAAAAGGTCGGCTTGTTTACCATTGAAGGGGCAGTGACATACTTGGCCTTGAACAGAACAATCGACACAACAACAGTGATAATCCCGATTACTAGTAGATATACAACTGTTTCATTCATTTTTAAAATCCTCATGTAGAAGAGAAGTTAAAACTATCAAAATTGCGCGCCGCGCACCTTCATGCGATGCGGTCTTAATGTCGGAAATTAATCTCTTCTGTAACCATAGGCACTCATAATTACATGAGTGCCTATGAATGGCTAAGCGTTACTCAGACGTCACCGAATGAGAAAACAAAGTTAGCCAAGTTCTGTGCGAGAATGGCTAGCCCATGTTGTCCTACTTGCCGACTGCTGAGTACGTTCGATATTAGTCACCATCAGCGGGATCACGGCCACCAAACACTTGGCCACCGATTAAACCATCGCCGATCATGACACCACCCAAATAGCTAAGCGCAGTAGCACCAGCAAGACCGATCGCCCCAACCGGAGTAGCGACGATAGCAACAGCTAGTGCTACAGCCCCAAGCCCCGTCCCAATTTCTCCCATGTCAGCGGCGCCTGACACCACCTCCAATTCGTTAATACTAAGTTCTCTCATTTAAAAGCCCCCTTTTATCAGTTTGAGATGCAACCCGAGATTATCGGGATTGCCGAATTTAAAAATTGCAACAGGTATGTTGAGTACTTATTTAGCAATGCCTCCTAACGGGTGAAAAGAAAATTTTGCGCTCCATGCTCTATTCGTTAAGAGCGTTTTTCTGATTGCCACAATAGCGGTAGCTGTTGGACGCGACACGTGTGTGATGTACCTGCTTCTCTAATGATAGAAAGACGACCTATTGAGGTTTGACAAGCATTCGGACATTCGCATACTTCATAAATTTGCGTGCCACAAAAATATATGAGAACTCATTTCATAAATACCTTCGCAGCAAAATCATAGAGCAGGCGAGATGAACGAAGCCGGTAAAGCGTTGATCGTCGCACTCCCACCGAGTGAGTATTCGCCGGTATTTGTTCAGCCATGCGAACAATCGCTCAATCTTCCAACGCCGTTTGTATCGGCGCAGTACACGGCCGTCCTGGGTAGCTGGCCTGACGCGACCTCTTCTATGGGGCGCAATCAGCTCAATGCCGCCGGCGGCGAGCTTTTTATCAAGCAGATCACTGTCATAGGCACAATCCCCAACAAGTCGCTCGGGCAGTCCAACGGTGACAGTTTCATCGACGGTAGCTTCGACAAGGGTGACTTCATGTGGGCTAGCAGAATCCGTGTGCACGGCGAGTGGAAGACCAGCAGCGTCCGCGATTGCCATGAGCTTCGTACCTTTGCCGCACTTGGTCTTTCCCACTTTGCGCCCGCCCCTTTTTTGCCACCACGAAGGTGCCATCGATGAAGCATTCCGATAGGTCGATGCCCCCCTGGCTTGCAGGTCCAGCACCAAGGCTTCGAGCAGGTGCCGCCGTGTCCCGTCCTTGACCCACTGGCTGAAACAGCGGAAGCAGGTCGAATATGAAGGGTACCTGTCGGGCAAATTGAAGGGTACCTGTCGGGCAAATCGGCCCATGCAGCACCAGTGCGAAGCACCCATAGCACACCGTCCAAGACGGCACGAGCATCGTGCTCGAGCGGCCTGCCGCGCCCGTCAGCACGCAGCTTGGGCGGCGGAATTAACAGTGACAGAACTGCCCATTGTTCATCTGTAAGAAATTGCCGGCTCGCCATTTCAGCCCCCGCTTTGCCTGAAAAAATGCGCAGACCTGTATTTATGAAATGAGTTCGAATATCTTTTACATCCTTTTGTATGAGGAAGGGGCCGCTATTAATTCATGCTGCAAATGGCTGAGCGGAGTTGAATGAATTCAGAAATTGATACCATCGTTTTAACTTTTTCCGGGAGTGCTCACTTAATGGCTGAGCAATTAACAATGGCTGGCTGATCCCGAAAAATGTCAATCCTAGCGGGGTGGCTGGCTATATGAAACCTCAAGCCAACATGTTAAATTTTTGACAACCCTTAGACAATCTCATAGTTATGGCATTGACTTTTTGATAATTATTGCAACTCGGCATTCGGCGTGAGAAATAACACCTCAAGGTAGGACATACGACATACTCGAAAGGTATTGACCACATCAACATTCGCGCGCCGGCAAATACGTGCTGCATCTCGTGCATGTCGATACGATGCCAGGGGAGTTCGCGGGGAAGCCGTACGACAAGGTCCGCATCCAATTCAGCTTTGTCGTCGTGAATATCGACGGCACCGTTTCCGGCGCAGAGGCTCCTTTGAAACATGCTGTGAAGTAAGCAATGAAGGCCGCTGCATTGACCTGTCCTCCCGACACGACTGAGACCGCGCCGTCCGGGGCTGGAACTGGAACGAAAGCGCAAGCGCAGCAGGCGTGCCGTCTTCCTGACCTGGCTGCGCAAGACACACCTCTATGTCGGCTTGTGGGGCGCGGTGCTCGGCCTGCTGTTCGGAGTCACCGGATTCCTGCTCAACCATCGCGCGATCATGAAGATTCCGGTCGAGAAAACGGTGCAGAACACCGTCCAGGTCAACCTGCCGGAGCGCAATTTCGCCAATCCGGAAGAATTGTCCGCCTGGCTGCAACAGGAACTGAACTTCATCCCGGCCTCCCCTGCCGTGGTGAAGAAGCAGCCCGAGAAGACCGTCGTGTGGGCCGACCGCGAGGTCCGGCAACCGGAACGCTGGACCGTGACGCTCACCCGCCCGGAGCGCGGCGTGACCGCCGAGTATTTCGTCGGCAACCGCTTCGTCAAGCTCGACCAGGTCGATGCCACGCCGATCGGTACATTGACCCGCCTGCACATGTCGATCGGGGTCAACGCGTTCTGGGTGCTGCTGTCGGATACGATTGCGGGCGGCATGATCCTGCTGTCGATCACCGGCCTGCTGCTCTGGACGCAACTGCACACGGTCAGGACTATCGCCGTGATGACCAGCGTCGGCGCGCTTGTCGGCGCGATCTTCTTCATGTGGTCCGTATAAGCCACTTCCTGCACGCCGGACCGTGTTGTCCGGCGCATCCGCCATTTCCCCCTGAAATCACGTAATCGGCTTTTTCGGCCGAGCAAAAACCGCGCACGCCATGAAACATGGCGTCGCGGCAAATTGAAAGGCTGTAGAGATAAAGGCGATTGCCCAGGCGTCGCCTGGCAGGGGTGAATCAGCGTCTCGCCGTACGCCTGAGGGCTTCGACAGAAATGCTGTTCCGTTTTTGCGGGGCGTCCTCAGTGCTGCATCCCGAGCAGCCGCCACAGGCTGAAGCGCCTTTCATGCCTTCCAGCGCCTTTTCCACGCGTGCGGCCAGCGCCGCATGGCCGCCTCGTCGCGCCATCCGGACAATCGCGTGTCCGGCGGCGCCGACAAGAGCCTTGGGGGTGTAACGCACGGCCAGGAAGCCGGCTGCGCCGGTGACGGCGACGATCACGATCAGTTCCTGCATCACGCACCTCCCAATAGCATGCGGCTGACCTGGTAAGTCACGAACGAGGCCAGGTAGGCCAGGGCGAACATGTAGCCGGTCATCGCCAGCACGGGCAGCCAGGAGCCGGTTTCCCGCCTGACGGTCGACAGCGTGGAAATGCATTGCGGCGCGAACACGTACCATGCCAGCAGCGACAAGGCCGTCGGCAGGCTCCATGTGGCGGCGATCATCGGCGTGAGCGCGGTGGCGAGTTCGTCGCCGGTGACCGACATCGCATACACGGTGCCGAGCGCGCCGACCGCGACTTCGCGTGCGGCAAGCCCGGGAATGAGCGCGATGGAAATCTGCCAGTTGAAGCCGATTGGCGCGAACAGCGGCTGCAGCAGCTGGCCGATCTGGCCGGCAAGGCTGTACTGGATCGCTGCGCCGGTCGCGCCTTCCGGCGGCGCCGGGAAGCTGGACAGGAACCAGATCAGGATCATCATCGCGAGGATGATGGTGCCCACGCGGGTCACGAAAACCTTTGCACGCTCCCACAGGCCGATCGCCAGGTTGCGCATGTTCGGCCAGTGGTAGTTGGGCAATTCCAGCATCAGTGGCTGGTAACGCCCCTTGGCCTGTGCCAGCTTGAAAACCCAGGCCACCGCCATCGCCGACACGATGCCGGCGACATACAGCGCAAACAGCACCAGCCCCTGCAGGTTGAAGATGCCGACCGAGCGTTCCGGGATGAAGGCGCCGATGACCAGCGCGTAGACCGGCAGGCGCGCGGAGCAGGTCATCAGCGGCGCAATCATGATGGTGGCAAGGCGGTCGCGCGGATTCTGGATGGTGCGTGTCGCCATGATGCCGGGAATCGCGCAGGCGAAGCTGGAAAGCAGCGGGATGAACGCACGCCCCGAGAGTCCGACGCTGCCCATCAGGCGGTCCAGCAGGAAAGCTGCGCGCGGCAGGTAGCCGGAATCCTCGAGGATGAGGATGAAGAAGAACAGCACCAGGATCTGCGGCAGGAAGACCAGCACGCTCCCCGCGCCGGCGATGATGCCGTCGACCAGCAGGCTGCGCGCGGGACCTTCCGGCATGTATGCCGTGACCCATTCTCCAATCGCGCCGATGCTGCTTTCGATCAGGTTCATCGGCGCCTCCGACCAGCTGAAGACGGCCTGGAAGATCAGGAACAGCACGGCAGCCAGGATCAGGTAACCCAGCACCGGATGCAGCACAATCGCATCGATGCGGTCGTTTGCCGAATGCGGATCGGCTTCCCGGCGGATCACCGCGCCGAGGATGCGGCGCACTTCGCGCTGCGTGGCATCGAGTGCATCGTCGTTGCCGGAATGGAAGGCGGCCTGGGAATAAGGCAGGAGGGATTGCGGCTGCGCGGCAATCCGGTCAAGCTGGGACACGAGGGCTTCGCCGCCGCCCGGCCGGACCGCGACGGTTTCGATCACGGGAATCCCGAGTTCTTCCTGCAGCCGGGCGGTGTCGATGACCAGCCCGCGCTTGCGGGCGACGTCCATCATGTTCAGCGCCAGGACTGTCGGCCGCCGCAGGCGCAGGACTTCGAGCACCAGGCGCAGGTTGAGCTTGAGGTTGGTCGCATCCGCCACCAGGACGATCACGTCCGGCAGCGCCTCGTCGGCCTGCTCGCCGAAGAGCACGTCGCGAGTGATCGCCTCGTCCGGCGTCATCGCATTCAGGCTGTAGGCGCCGGGGAGATCGACGATCTGGAAGACGCGGCCGGTAGTGCCGGAAGTGAAACTGCCCTCCTTCCGCTCGACAGTGACGCCGGCGTAGTTGGCGACTTTCTGGCGCGCGCCGGTCAGACGGTTGAAGAGCGCGGTCTTGCCGCAGTTCGGGTTGCCGACAAGCGCCAGGCGCAGTGGTTGGGTATGCATGGGGACCTCAGGACGGGCTGTGCGCGGCGACGCGGATCAGTGCTGCCTCGTGCCGGCGCAGCGCGAACGTGGTATTGCCGATGCGGACGGCCATCGGATCCCGGGAAGGAAAGGCTTCCGCCACCACGCGGATCGTTTCGCCTTCGACGAAGCCAAGCTCCAGCAGGCGGCGCTTCAATGCGGCGTGGTCCGCACCATTGCCGTCGAGCGTGCCAAGGACGCTGGCGGATTCGCCCTTCCTGAGATGGCTGAGGCGGAGCCCGTCGACTGTACGCTGCGCGTGTGTGGTTTCTGACATGATCAACCCTCCGGATGTGCGAAATGGCGCTTGCCTATGCCTCAGGCAAGCAAAATCACTTAATGATAATCATTCTCAATACGATTCGCAATTATTAAAAAGAACTACTCCGCCGAAACTGGCCTGGCGGCGTGCTTTTGATGGGGATCAGGGGCGCTTGCGCGGAATGACGAATACCGTCGGCTCCGTGACACGCAAGGAGGGATCGTTCACTGCGGCAAGTTCGAAACGGATGCGGTTCGTTCCCGCTTCTCCCCTGCCCTGTGCGAGGCGCACGCGGACCGGGACGGACCGGGTGCTGGTTGCATCGACATCGATTTCGGCATCGGATGCCAGGTGGATGGAATCGATGCCCGATACCGTCAGGCGGAAGCGATGCGCCCGCTCGCCGGTATTCATCAGTTGCAGGCGGTAGACGTTTTCGATCATGCCATCCTCCACCTCCCGGCCCATGACGCTGCGGTCGTGGATCACGTCGAGCTTGACCGGGGTGCGCGTGGACAGCGCGCCGAAGTACAGGACAAGTGCGGCAGCAAGGATGCCGGCATAGGCCAGCACGCGCGGACGGGCGATGCGGCGTTGCATCTCCTTCGAGGACAGGCCGTTGCGCAGGGCATTCTCCGTCGCATAGCGGATCAGGCCGCGCGGCGCGCCGACCTTGTCCATCACGCCATCGCAGGCGTCCACGCAGGCGGCGCAGTCGATGCACTCGAACTGCAGCCCGTTGCGGATATCGATTCCCGCTGGGCAGACCTGCACGCACAGACGGCAATCGATGCAGTCGCCCAGCTTCGGGCCAGCGCCGGCACGCCATGTGCGCCGCACCCCGCGCGGCTCTCCCCGGCTCTCGTCATAGGTGATGAGCAGCGTGTCGCGGTCGAACATGACGCTCTGGAAGCGCGCGTAGGCGCACAGGTACTGGCAGATCTGCTCGCGCATCCATCCCGCGTTCATGTACGCAAAGCCGCTGTAGAACAGCATCCAGAATGCCTGCCACGGCCCGATGTCGAGGCTGGCGATCTCCTGCAGCAGCGTATGCATCGGCGTGAAATAGGCCACCAGCGTGATGCCGGTCCACAGCGCGACGACGATCCATGCCGCGTGCTTGGCCGCCTTGCGTGCCGCCTTCCCGGGTGAAAGCGGCTGTTTGTCGAGCCGGATGCGGGCGCTGCGATTGCCCTCGATCTTGTGCTCGATCCACATGAAAATTTCGGTGTACACCGTATGCGGACATGCCAGGCTGCACCATACCCTGCCCGCGATGGCGCTCAGCAGGAACAGCAGGCAGGCGCAGATCATCAGCATCGCGGCCAGGTAGATGAAATCCTGCGGCCACAGCACGATGCCGAAAAGGTAGAACTTGCGCGCAGCCAGGTCGAACAGCACCGCCGGCCGGCCGTTCCATGTCAGCCAGGGCAAGCCGTAGTAGACGACCTGCGTCAGCCATACGCACAGCCAGCGCAAGCGCGTGAAACGGCCGCTCACCTCCCGTGCGTAGATCTTCGCGCGGGGCGCATACATGTGGACGATGGAGGACGGGCGTTCTGGTTGCATCTCTTGGTACGCCGCCGTGATGCGGCGGCAATTACGTCTACTCGCCCAGAGGATGCGCGCCGCGGTCGCGGACCATGCGCAGGTGCGACAGCACGGCTGCCCGTTCCGCGGGCGTGCCGGGCAGCGTGTCCGGCAGGTGGCGCACCGAATGGCGGATGCGGCGCAGGCGCAGTCCCTCGGCGCGCTGCCAGCGCAGCACACGGTCCAGCACGATGTGCGTGCGTTTCACGTTGCGCTGTGCAGTCAGGTCCAGGCGTTGCGCGGCCAGCATCACCTTGTCGAGGTTGCGGACGATGCTCTTCACGTACCACGCCCAGATCCGGTCCGCGATGATGATGGCCGCCAGGTTGACGATGCCTGTGCCGATCAGGATTTTCGCGCCATCGATGAAGAAGTCGCGCAGCATGTTGTCGTCGGGCGAGAAATGGATGCGATAGGTGTTGCGCTCGATGATCTCGCCCAGCGACGCGTACAGCCCCCAGATGGCAAGGCCGGTCAGGGTGCATTCGAGGATGACCAGCGCGACCAGCAGCCATTTCTGCATGATGTGGTCGACATAGAAGGTCCGGCGGCGGTCATCGGCAGAAATCGGGATCATATGTCGTGGCACTCGTAACAGAGCTTGGAATGTTCAACGGAGACCACTAGCTTGCCATGGTCCTTCTGGTATCCCTGGTGGCAGGAAACGCAGCTGACGAGGCCGCCCGGCAGCAGGAGCTTCTTCTCGACCGTCTTGCGCGGGCGATACCCGCCGAAGGTGGACGCTTTCTGGTAATCGACGCCCACCGGATGGTTGATCTGTCCGCCCGCATGGCGAGCAATGCTGTTGCGGTCGACCTTGGTATTGAGGCGTGGGTCGCCATTGTTGCCGTGGCATTCCATGCACTGCCGCGTATACACGTCGAGCGACGGCGCGCCGATCTCGCCCTTGCGTGCCAGATGGCCGACCATCAGCGAGGCGCCGCCATCGCGCATCTTGCGGAAGAATGCCGAGTCATGGCAGGAGAAGCACAGCTCCTTGCCCGCCTTGGTGCCGCGCATCAGGCCGGGCGATTTGCCGTGGACCTCATGGCAGGTGCTGCATGTGAGGTCGCCCTTCCAGTCGAGCGGGTAACCGTCCGGGATTTTCGTCTTGGGCATGAAGCCGCTCGGGTGGCTCACCTTGGTGGCGGCCGGATGGCACTTGCCGCACAGGGCTTCCTGGCTGCCGACCAGCATGCCGGCCTGCTGCGGCGTGACATCGCGTCCGCCGAGATGGCAGGCGGCGCAATCCTCTTTCTGCAGGTGCGTCTGCCCCGTGCCGGTGAGGGACGCGTGCAGCAGCGAACCGGCCGCGAGCACAGCCAGCGCCAGCAGCGCAATGAATCTAAACGCGTACCTGGTCATCGAGCGCCTTGAGCCGTGCGACGGCATCCGTATAGGCTTCGGCGTCGTCCTTCTCGAACGCCGCGAGCGCCTCTTCCGCCACCTGCTCCACGATGGCGTAGTGGTCACGCAACGATGAAACCGCCATCATGATGTGGGCCGACTGGTCCCGCAGCGCGTCGCCCTTGCGCAACTCGATCAGCCGGGAAGAATCGCTGGTGCCGGCAAGCTTGAGGTTTTGCGTGAAACGGTACAGCGGGCCGACAATGCGGAAGCTGCTGTAAAGCGTGATCAGCCAGGTGATGACGCCCGCAATCGCGACCAGCATCAGTCCGATGGTCAGCATGACCGTGCCGAGGTTTTCGCGCGTCATGCTGTTGCTGCGGACAATTGCCGAGTAGCTGAGGTCCGTCGGCCCGGAGATGAGCAGCAGCGAAATCAGCAGGGACAGCACGGCCACGGTGCCGACGCCCAGGCTGATCTTTGCCACCAGCTTGAGGTGGAAAAAAATCAGAGGTTCATTGCGCATCGCGGACTCCTCCCTGTCGGTCCGTTCTTGCTGTTACAGCCGTAGGGTGCGCCCTGCGCACCGGTGTTATCCGTTGTGTGCTTTTGCCCCCGCCAGTCGCTCCCGCATTGCCGGCGTGATCACCACATTCTTTTTCGTATCGATCAGCATCACTTCCTTCAGGCCAAGACGGTCCGCCATCGCCTGCCACTGCTGCGGCCCGACGACGAACAGCGGCTTGGTATAGCCGTCCGAGCGCGTACCCGCATCTTTGCCGCCGGAAGTGATGATGGTGACCGCGGCAACATGGTCGACCGTCTGTCCTGTCCGCGGATCGATGATGTGCGCGTGGCGCTTGCCATCCTTCATGAAGTAGCGCTGGTAATCGCCGCTGGTGCCGACCGCTTCGCCGTCGCGCAGTTCGATCGTGGCGATCATGCCCGACCCGCGCGGGTCCTGGATGCCGACAGTCCACAAGCGGTTGCCCGGTTGCCCGATAGCCAGCAGGTTGCCGCCGACATTGATGAGCGCCGCCTTCACGCCTTCCACGCGCAGGATCTGCGCGGCACGGTCCAGCGCATAACCCTTGGCGTAGCCGCCGAGATCGAGCATGACGAGCGGATTGCGGCTGGAGATCTTCGTGCCCTCGAACACCAGGTCGGACATGCGCGGCTTCGCATCGACCAGCCGCTGGATCTCTTCCTTCGACGGGCCCTGCGGACGGATGTCGCTGGCCTGGAATCCCCACAGCCGGATCAGTCGGCCGACCGCAGGATTGAAGGTGTGGTCCGACTCTTCCGCCAGCTTGGTCGCGGCCTTCAGCAGGTCGACCATTTCGGCATCGGCCTGATAGGGCTCGCCCCGGGCGATGGCGTCATTGAGTGCGGTCAGCTCGCTCGGCTTCCAGGCGTGGAATTTCTTGTGCAGGCGGCTGAACTCTTCCATTACCCGCTCGCCAAGCTGGTTGGCGCGCGCCTCCGACTCCCCGTAAATGCTGACATCGACCACCGTGCCGAATACTTCCCCCTTCGTGCGGTAGGTCGTCTCGTTGCGGCTGCAGGCAACAAGCAGGAGCAACAACGAGAATGCCAGCAGGGAGCGGAGCACGCGCATCGGAATCATCAGCTGTTGGCGACCTTGAGATCGGCACCGCCATTTCGCAACGCCCGGCTCATCTCGTGCACGGCCTCGACCAGCACCGACACCGATTCCGGCGGGGTGAATTGCGAGATGCCGTGGCCGAGGTTGAACACATGTCCATACCCGGCGGACGGCTTGCCGTACGAATCCAGCAGCTTCGCCACTTCGTCGCGGATCTGCTCCGGACCGGCGAACAGCACGTTCGGGTCCAGGTTGCCCTGCAGCGCCACCTTGTGGCCCACGCGCTCGCGCGCCTGGCCCAGGTTGACCGTCCAGTCCAGGCCCACCGCATCGGCGCCGATGTCGGCGATCTCTTCCAGCCACAGGCCGCCACCCTTGGTGAACACGATGGCCGGGATCTTCGCGCCGTCGTGTTCGCGCTTGAGCTGCGACACCACGTCGCGCATGTAGGCCAGCGAGAAGCGCTGGTACACGCCGTCGGCCAGCGCCCCGCCCCAGGTGTCGAAGATCATCACGGCCTGCGCGCCGGCGTCGATCTGCGCGTTCAGGTAGGACGCGACCGCCGCCGCATTGGTCTTGAGGATGTGGTGCATCAGGTCCGGGCGGTTGTACAGCATCGCCTTGACCTTGCGGAAGTCGTCCGAGCCGCCGCCTTCGACCATGTAGCAGGCCAGCGTCCACGGGCTGCCGGAGAAACCGATCAGCGGCACGCGGCCGTTCAGTTCGGTGCGGATCTGGGTCACGGCATCGAACACGTATTGCAGCTCGGAGAGTTCCGGCGCCTTGAGCGCCAGCACGGCTTTCTCATCCTGCAGCGGACGCTCGAACTTGGGGCCCTCGCCTTCGGCGAAATACAGGCCCAGGCCCATCGCATCGGGCACGGTCAGGATGTCGGAGAACAGGATGGCCGCGTCCAGCGCGTAACGGTCCAGCGGCTGCAGCGTGACTTCGGTGGCGTAGTCCGGGCTCTTGGCCAGGCCGAGGAAGGAGCCGGCGCGCTTGCGGGTGGCGCAGTATTCCGGCAGGTAGCGGCCGGCCTGGCGCATCAGCCACATCGGCGTGTACTCGGTCGGCTGGCGCAGCAGCGTGCGCAGGAAGGTGTCGTTCTGGAGGGGAGCGAATTGAGGCATGGTTGAGACTTTCTCTTGATTAGCTCCCTTCTCCCGCTGGCGGGAGAAGGGTTGGGGATGAGGGTGTCAGCAAAACTGCATGTGGTCTTGGCAATCACCCTCACCCCCTGCCCCTCTCCCGCCCGCGGGAGAGGGGGGACTGATTACAGACCGCCCTTCAGGCGAGCCACGCCGCCGAAGCTGCCAACCCACAGGTTGCCGTTTTCGGCGGTCGCCATCGAGAACACGGTGTCGGAGAACAGGCCGTGCTCGGTGGTCATGACGATGAACTTGTCGCCGTCGCGGCGTGCAAGACCTGCGTTGGTGCCGACCCACATCTGGCCCTTCTTGTCGATGTGCAGCATGAACACGTGATTGCCCGGCAAGCCGTCAGACACCGTGTAGTGGCGCCAGTTCTTGCCGTCGAAACGGGACAGGCCGCCGCCCCAGGTGCCGGCCCAGACCACACCTTCGGCATCGACCACCATCGATACGATGTAGTTCGGGTTGTAGGCCACGTTGATGCCCTGCAGGCCCATTTCTTCCTTCTGCTTGGCATGGTGGACCGATTGCTGTGCCGGGTCGTTGGTGAACTTGATGTCGTTCTTCACCTTTTCATAGGGTGCGCCCAGGCCCTTGGCATGGTTCCAGTTTTCCCACTTGCCGTTGCGGAACAGCGCGAGGCCGCCTTCGGTGGCCATCCAGATGTCGCCGTTCTTGCCCTCGGCCAGGCCGTAGACCCAGTCGTTCGGCAAGCCGCCCTTGGTGTTCTCGACGGTGTAGAGGTCCCACTTGGAGCGATCGCTCAGCGCGCCGCCGCGGATGCGGTTGGCGCCGGACCAGGTCGCGACCCACACGTCGCCGTTCGATGCCTGCATCACGCGGTAGACGAAGGCGTCACCCAGGCCCTGGGGAATGTTGAAGTTCTCCCACTTGTCCTGCTTTTCGTCGTACAGCGACATGCCGCCGCCGTAGGTGCCGACCATGATGCGGCCGCCGATTTCGTCGATGCTGAAAATGCCGTTCGACAGCAGGCCGTTGCGCACGTCGAACAGGCGGTAGTCGTCGGTCTTGGTGTCGTAGCGCACGACGCCGCCGGAAGTGCCTACCCACGCGACGTCACCCTTGATCAGGATGGACTTGACGTTGCGGTTGCCGACGCGGAAATGCGTGAACTTGGCGTTCGGATCGACTTCGACCTTGCCGCCCTGGGGCGGCGCGGTCTGGCCCTGCTGCTGGAGGCCTGCATGGTTCTGTGTCTGCGGCATCTGCGCATTGGGCGAGACCGGTCCTTGCATCGGACGCACGGCCGGCGCGGCAGCCTGCTGCTCGCGGTTCTTGGCGCCCATGTAATACGCGACACCCATCAGGGCAATGAGGCCGACGGCGGCAAGCGCGCCGGATATTTTATTCAACTGCACTGTGATTTCTCCTATTTGCCTTTTGGTTGACCCAGGTGTGCGACGCCGCGTCGTGTGCCGGCCCAGATATCGCCGTTGGGGGCGACTGCCAGTGCATAGACGTTGTTATCCAGCAGGCCGGTGCGGACGTCGACCGTATTCCAGTTCTTGCCGTCGAAGCGCGTCACGCCGGCATTGGTGCCGAACCAGAGTACGCCCCTGCCGTCCTGCACGATGCTGTAGACGATGTCACCGGCAAGCCCGTCCTTGACGGAGTAGTTGTTCCATTTCTTGCCATCGAAGCGGCTTACGCCGCCGCCCCATGTGCCGGCCCAGACCTGCTGGTCCTTCGCCACAAGAATGGAAAAAACATAGTTCGGGTTGTAGGTGGCCGAGCCGTCGTCGGTGCGGAAGCCGAGGTCGTGGCGCGAACGCGTGCCCAAGCCGGTGTTCGGGCTGGTCATCAGCTTCTTGTCGTTCTTGGCGCCCATGCCGTCCTTGTGGGTCCAGGACTTCCAGACCTTGCCGTCGAACATCGACACGCCGCCTTCGGTGCCGAACCAGACGCGGTCCTGGTTATCCACGGAAATGCCGTACACCCATTCGTTGATCAGCTCCTTCACGTAGGTGCGCATCTTCAGGGTCTTGAGGTCGACCACGTTGACGCCCGCCCAGGTGCCGATCCACAGGTCGCCGTTCTTCTGGCTGCCGAAGGAATACACCCAGTAGTCGGCCAGGCCGTGCATCGGGAAGAAGGTCTTCCACTTGCCATCCTTGTAGCGCGACACGCCGCCTGCGTTGGTACCGAACCACTTGTACCCTTCCTTGTCGATGCCCACCGCGAATACGTATTCGTTGGCCAGGCCGCTGTCGCGCGTGAAGGTGTTGCGCGGCTTGCTGGCGCCAAGGTCGATCTCGTGCACACCGGTGGAGGTGCCGACCCACATGGTGTTGGTCTTGGGCTCCATGGCCAGGGCACGCACGTAAACGTGGTCGCCCACCGCGAAGGTCTCGATGACGTTCGGCTGGGTGGGGCTGGGCGCGACGGCTGCGGGCGCCTTGTTCTGTGCTGCGGATGAACCGACGAAAGCGGTAAACAGTGCGGGTAACAACAACAAGCGGGATAGATGCATCAATTCATGGTCCTTATGTAAGCGATGACGTCCATGATGTCGCGGTCCGTCAGGATGCCCTGGAACGCGGGCATGGCATTCCTGCCGGAGCGGATCGTGGCAAGCAGTGTGAAATCGGGCTTGAGTATGCCTTCCTGGCGCGCGAAGTTCGGCGCGCCGGGCATGGTGGCCTGCCCGCCCATGCCGTGGCAGAGCGCGCAGTGCGAGTTGTACAGCTTCCTGCCCTTGAACATGTCGCTGGCATACAGGTCGCCGGAAACGCTCGCGGCCACGATTGCAACCAGCAGCGTGGCAAGCGCTTTCATCAAATTGATTACCCTGGACATACGGGCATTATCCATTCCCATTTTTGAGACCATGCTGGGGAGCTTTCCTTGTGGCCCGCGCTTATTTCCTGCGTTTCTTGCGGGCTTCCTGCTTCGGCTCTTCCTTCGGGGCCATGGCGGCGGCACGCGCGGACCAGAACTCCCCTTTTTCCAGGTTCGGCTCCACGCCGAGTCCGCCCTTGGTGTAGACCGCTACCAGCGCAAAGACGGCGTCGGAATAGTCCTTCTCCGCGGCGCGCGTCACATAGTCCAGGGCCTTGGCATTGTCCTGCTTGACGCCTTCCCCCTTGCCATACATGAGGCCCAGGCCGTACTCACCGGCCGCATTGCCCTGGTCGGCCGCCTTCTGGAACCATTTGACGGCGTCTTCGTCCTGTTGCGCCTGGTCCATCAAGGTCGCCAGCCATACCTGCGAAGGCGCATACCCCTTCTCCGCGTTGGTGGTGAACTGGGTCATCGCATCGACGACATTCCCCATCTGCCACATCTTGATGGCATTGTCATGGTCTTCGGCCATATCCGCGTGAGCCGGCGCCATCGCCATCGCCAGCACGAGCGTGCCGGCCAGGCGCGGCAATACATGCCTGACGATGCGCTTCAACTGTACCTTCACTGTTGCCATTTCCCTTGAGCCTCCCGCGGACAAACCAATCGGACTTCAATTATCCCTTGCTGCCATCCTGCACCAGGCCGAGCGCTTCATACTCTTCCAGCTTGCGGTACAGGCTGGACAGGCCGATGCCGAGCTTTTGCGCCGCCGCACGGCGATCGCCGCCGGCATCCGAAATGGCCTTGTTGATGACCGATGCCTCGAAGCGGCGGACCTGCTCGCGCAGGCTGTCGCCGGATTCGGCTACCGCCGCGCCGTTTTTCCCGGCAGGCGAAGAACGCAGGATCTGCGGCGGCAGGTCCTCACGGCTAATTCGGCCTTCGTCGGCCAGGATCAATGCGCGATCAACCACGTTTTCCATCTCCCGGACGTTGCCAGGCCATTCATAGGCACTCAGGATGTCTTCCACATCCGGGTCGATGGAGATGCCTCCCGCATTGCCCAGACGCTTCGCCCCTTTCTGCAGCAAGAATCGCACCAGCCCCGGGATATCCTGGCGGCGCTCACGCAGCGGCGGCGAATGAACATGGAAAACGGAGAGGCGGAAATACAGGTCTTCGCGGAACCGGCCCTCGGCCACCATCTGCGACAGGTCGCGGTTGGTGGCGGCGACGATACGCACGTCGGCGCGCTTGGCCTGCTCGCCGCCCACCGGGCGCACGGTCTTTTCCTCGATCACGTGCAGCAGCTTGACCTGCAGCGCCAGCGGCAGTTCGCCGATTTCGTCGAGGAAGATGGTGCCTTTGTCCGCCTCGAGGAACAGGCCCTTGCGCGCCTTGTCGGCGCCGGTGAACGAGCCCTTCATATGGCCGAACAGCTCGCTCTCCATCAGGTTTTCGGGGATGGCGCCGCAGTTGACGGGAATGAAAGGACCATCCGCACGCTGGCTGTGCTGGTGGATCTGGCGGGCGATCACGCCTTTACCCGTGCCGCTCTCGCCGGTCACGAGCACGGTGCTGTCGGTCGGAGCAACCTTGGCGATCAGGCGCTCCAGCTGTTTCATGGCCGACGATTCGAACACGAAGTGGTCTTCGCGCGCGCCCATGACCAGATTTCGCAGCACCCGATTCTCAGAACTGAGACGACGCAGGTCGCGCACCTTCATCAGCCGGTGCAGCACTTCCTCGTTGCGGACCGGCTTGATCATGTAGTCGGATGCGCCGGCCTTGATCGCCTCGATGGCAGTATCGACCGAGGCGTACGCCGTCATCATGATGAAGCTCGTCTCGATGCCCGCGGCACGCGCCCGACGCACGAGCTCGATGCCGGTGAAGTCCGGCATCTTGATGTCGCTGATGGCAACGTCGATGTCTCCCTTGGCCAGGCGTTCGAGCGCCTCTGTCCCGTTGGCCGCCTGGCAGACGCTGCAGCCGGACTTGCCCAGGTGGGCGGCGAGAATCTGGCGAATAGCCGGCTCGTCGTCGACGACCAGGACTTCCAGGGATTTCATGGATGTATCGTTAGGTTTCATTTAACGGAAAATAGACTTTTACTTGTGTCCCGGCGCCCGGGGTGGAATCGATATCGATACTGCCGCCATGATTCTTCATGATGGAGTAGCACAAGGATAAGCCCAAGCCGGTACCCTTGCCAGCAGGTTTCGTCGTATAGAACGCCTCGAATACACGCTCGAGAACCTCTTTTTCCATGCCGCTGCCGTTGTCGGCAACGGTCATGCACACACGATCACCCTCTTGCCGTGTGGATATTACAACAGTCGGCGGCCTGTCCTTGACTGACTCAAGGGCGTCCATCGCATTGATCAGCAGGTTCATGATCACCTGCGTCAGCTGGTCGGCGACGCCATGGATCGCCGGCAAGTTGTGATCGAGGTCCAAGCGCAGCTCGACGCCGCGCAGGCGTTTGTCGTAGCGTATCAGGCTGGTGGTACTGCGCAACTGCGAATTCAGGTCCAGCAGCTGCGGCTCCGCCGGCTGCGGCGAGGCGAACTCCTGGATCTCGCGCGTGATGGCGGCCAGCCGGTGCGCCTGGGCCTGGATCAGGTCCGGACGGCATTCCTTGCAATAATCTGCGGCGCAGAATCCGAGGCCGGCATCGCGGCGTTCCTTCATATCCTGGGCGATGCCGGAAATGGCGGCGATCGGATTGCCGATTTCGTGCGCCACGCCCGCGGCGAGCGCGCCGATGGCAGCCATCTTCTCCTGGTGGAAGTATTTCTGCCGCTCGACGATCAGTTCCTTTTCGCGCTTGTCCAGCGCGGTGGCCATGCTGTTGACCGCCGCCATCAGCTGGCCGACTTCATCATGGCGGCGGATCGGAATCGGCGCGCCGCGATAGCCGTTGACGATTTCGATGGCGCGCTCCTGCAGGGTGCGCAAGTCTTCGGTCAGTTGCTTGAAAAACAAGGCCATGATGGTGCCCAGCAAAGCCAGTCCCATCATGCCGAGGAACATCGTGGTCATGGCCACGGAATCGGTCTGCATCCGGTAGCGTTCGGACATGCGCTCGCGCGCGTGCTGCGACTGCTCGGCCAGGTTGGTGAATTCGTTCTTGGTCTTGATCAGTTCGACGATCAACTGGCTCAGGTTCTCCCGCGAGGTGTCGCGGAAGGCCTCTTCCAGCGCAGCGTCGGCGCCGTCCAGGCGCACATCGAAACCGGGGACGGCCTGCTGGAGATCGGCATGCTTGGTGCGCAGGATCTGGTAATGCATCTGGATGCGCTGCATGCCCGCCTCGCGATCCGACGAATCGACATTGGCAAATACACCCATGACGGCGTGGAAGGCAGCGGTATCGGCCTGTTTCAGCATGCTGTCGACCTCCAGCGACTTCTGGATCACCTCGAAATCCCGCAGCAACTGGTTCTTCTGGTGGAACACGAACAGCGCGATGATCACGGCATAGGCGATCAGTGCGCCGAACACGATCAAGCCCTTTGTCCTGACGGAAAAGACGGTGGAGCCCGCCCCCCTCCCGCTCAGGGCGGTTCCCGCCCCTGCGGCTGACTCCCGTTTGAGTAGCCGGTCCTGGATTGCGTTCAAGAACTTCCGTATCGAATTCACCAGACTTGTCCGATCGATTGGTTATTTGACAAAAGACTTCGCGCCTGCCTTGCCCCGGTGCTCCTGGTACATGGACTCCAGCTCGGCGATCATTTCCGGGCTGTCCCATTCGCGCAGGCCGGGAATGCGGCGAAGCAGCGTGCCGTCGGGCGCGATCAGGAAGGTTTCGGGATAAACCTTCAGGTTCCATTCCCGGGACAGGCGCGCGTTCTGGTCAAAGAAATTGAAAAAGGTGATGCCGTTCTGCGTCAGGAACTCCGCTGCCAGCCGCTCGTCCTGGTCGGTCGACAGGCCGAGCACCACGAAGCGCGCGGGATCGAGCGCCTTGCTGAGCCGTTCCAGTCCCGGCATCTCGCGCCGGCACGGCGGACACCACGTCGCCCATACGTTCAGGATGAGCATCTTTCCGCGCAACGAGGGATCTTCCAGCGCGTTCATCGACGTATTGACCATGGCAATCGCCGGGAAGGGTTTCCCCTCAATGATTTCCGGCTTCGGCGGAGGTGCCTTGCTGCAGCCGCCCAACGCCGCCAGCACGAGCGAGGCAGCGATTACACGCCATCCGCGCGCTGCGAAAAATGAAAAAAAGCGATCAGCTTTCATGTCCTTGCCATCCCGTCAACACTGCCGCTACGGCATCATCAAGAACATCATAGCCGCCAGCCAATCCCTGGAACTGTCGTCTTGCGTCACCATCGGTACCGCTTCGTGCACGCCTGGCCAGAAGGTCCGTACCCCGATGAAGCAGAATGCCGTGATGGCAAAACCGACAATGCTCCACCACGCCATGCGGGTGCCGCTCCAGTGGTTGACGTAGTGAAAAAAGAAATAGGAAGCATAGATGAGGCACACGAACAATGCCCAGGTCTCCTTCGGATCCCAGGCCCAGTACCTGCCCCACGCCTCATACGCCCAGATGGATCCCAGCAGGGTCGCCAGGGCAAACACCGGGAAGCCAAGCATGATGGCGCGATGCATCAGCCGCTCGATCCTGTCGGGCTCGGGCAATGAGCGTATGCCGAACGCCCGCGCAAGCGCGCCAAATCCCTGCGACTGCGCTCTCACGAGGTAGGCCAGTCCCATGGCCGATGCGACGGCGAAAGCGCCATAGCCGACGAAGGAGCCGAGCACATGCGCATACATCCAGTAGGCGCGCAGGATGCGGGTATGGCTGCCGGGAATCGCGGACTCCTTGCTGGCGAGCGAAATCTGGAACAGCACCGCCCCAAGGACGATCAGCATGACGAAGGCACCGGCGGACCGGGTGCGATAGACTCGTTCCATAGCGAGGTAAATGACAACCGTCAGAGCACCGAAGAGCGCCACCATTTCATAAAGGGAATTCAGCACGAAGTGGCCGGGTCGATGCAGCCAGAAGATTTCGATCCAGCGCGTAGCGAGCGCAAGAAGGGACGCTACCGCGCCGAGACCCGCCAGCAGAGACGCCCACCGGCCGACTATTTCCGATGTGAACCAGAGGTGGCTGACGTAAAGCACCGTCGATGCAATCAGCAGCAGATTGCCGTAACCGAGCAGCTTGAAGACAAATAAATCTTCGAAAGGAATGCTGGATACCAGCACCGGCGTTTCCAGATACTCGACGACGAGCATCACCAGGGTGGCGACGACAACCAGCCCTGCCCAGTACAGCCTGTAGGGCAACCTGAAGTACTGCCCGCTACGGCCATAGCTATCCGGATCCATGATCCTCTCTTCCTCATCGACAAGCCCGACGGCGACCGGTACTTTCACTCCTCCGTACCCTGCCCCGCATTCCTTCGCCTTTGCATTCTTTCCGAACGACAGGCGATATTGAAATTGCTGCAATCCATCAGGCAAGCAATTTCGGTTCCATGTGGAAAAAGCGGAGACGGCAAGACGGCGACTCCCTCCGGAGCCGCCGACTTGAGGCAGGACAAGGACTAGTTGAGTTTTTTCTCGGTAATGGGATAGCGGACAGCACCCTTCCCGCTTTCGGGAATGGCGGCCGTTTGCGGCGTTGCAGGAGAACGCTTCTGCGCCAGGGCGGACTCCCACTCCCAGATGGCGGCATTGGCCTTCCGCACAAATGGGTCGTTCGGATCGCTGCGATGGACATAGGTACGCATCGCGCCGAGCGCACCTTCCGTATCGCCAATGCCATCGAGCGCGACAGCCAGACCGTAATAGGCGTTCATCTGCTCCGTCCGGAGCGAAATGGCGGCTTCGAAAAAGTCTCTGGCGAATGCATGGTTTTTCAGGCCGATCATCGCGAAGCCCATGTTGACATGCGCTTCCGGCATCTTTGGCGCCAGTTCCAGCACGCGGTGCAATGCGCTGGCGGCGGCCTGGTAATCCCTGGCCGCCAGCAGGCGGACGCCCTCGGCAAATTCTCGCGCGACCTCTTCCTGGCGTTTCTGCTGCACATGCCCCACCGGATTTTTCATGGCACCCGCAGCCGGTGCGGTCACGGTGCCGATCTCGTTCGGCCACCAGGCGATCAGCAGTCCCGTCGCCACGGTCAGCAGCGTGGTCAGCAGCATGGCTGCCGCCCGCACGTCGCGGCGGGCCGGATGCGGCGACGCCTGCCGCGTACTGCGCAAACGGCGCACGACATTTACAAGGAACAGCACCGCGCCGGCAATGGCGAGCAGCCCGCCGATTCCGGCCAAGCCCATAGCAGCAAAGTACGCGGGATATTCCATCACCACGTCGGCGTGCAAGGTCTTGCGCGGCACGCCGATCCAGCCGGACCAGGCGAGCGCAAGGGCAAGAATGGCAAGCCCGGTGCCGTACATCACCGTCTGCCGGCGCTCTCCGTGCTCGCTGCCGCTACCGTAGGCCTGCAGGAGCCGGTAGCCCAGCGCCATGTAGGCCAGCGTGACCGAGCCGACGGTGCCGTGGTAATGCGCAGGAACCATGGTCGACTCGCCGCGGATCAATGCCCCAAGCACGCATCCGAGCAGGAACAGCACAACCGACAGCAACAGTGCCGGCCCCAGCGGCATGCGCAACACCTGGCGCCCTGCCCCGGCCATTTTGCGCAACACGATCAGGCCGAGGATGGCAGCAGCCGGCCAGCATCCCCATGCCATCAGGAGCGTGAACCCGCGGTGGAACTCAAGGCTGCCGACAGGATGGCTGAGGTAGATGACGGGTGCCGCCAGCACCGGCAATGCCGCAAGCAGGAACAAGGCGCGCAGCCAGGAGCGTGGCGCAAGCTCGGAGCCGAACACATCTTCGCCGAGCACTGTCCATACGCTCATCATGAGCAGCACATGCACAAACTGCAGCAGGTGTCCCGGTGCCCAGGCGATTGCCTCGAACGCAGGATGCCCGGACGGCAGGCCCATCTGGCCAAGCGACATTGCCAGCGAGACAAACGCTATCGCGGCCACCCCCATCGAAAGAACTGCCCCGAGGCGCCACGGCTTGCCGTCTTTCAAACGCTGCAATGCTTCCGGTGCCGTTGCAGCGCCGCAGAACGCAATGCCGGCAAGGAACAGCACCAGCCCGGCAAGGAATATCGGGTGCTCCAGCACCGGTACATAGTTGGCCAGCACCGGTTGCGCCGCCGAGGAAAACAGCGGCAGCACCATGGCCGCCAGACCTGCGGCGGACAGGCCGAGCGCAGTCCAGCGCCCGGTGCCGGCGCCGCCGCCGGCCGCCATCACCCAGATGGCCGAAGCGCAGGACAGGAACCACACGACGACCGCGAAGGTGACATGCAGTACCAGCGCCCGGCTGAACAATTCGCCGGATGCAGCCAGGGGTCCCGGCAATGGCGCGCGCGCCGACACCAGCAGGACGGCACAGAGGGTCGACAGCGCAAGTGCCGTCAGCGCCAGGAAAAGCCAGCCTGCGGCGAGCCGGCCTGTGCCGGCGTGATCTTCACGTAATACAGAATCCATAACCGGGATTGCAGTGCAATTAGTAGGCCAAGGGAAACAGACCCAAAGTCAGAAGGTTCCCTGGTGCGGCCTGTCGGTCAGGAAAGGCACGCCGAAAAATGTAAGGAAGGCAATCGCAAACACCACGAAAGCCATGCTCGAGGACAGGCGGGGCGACGGCTTGAACGTGATCCGCACATGCAGCGCGACGGCAAGCAGCAGCCAGGTAATGAAAGCCCAGGTTTCCAGCGGGTCCCACGCCCAGTAGCGGCCCCATGCATCCTGCGCCCAGATCGCGCCGGCGACCAGCATCAATCCGTTGAAGATCAGCGCCAGCGCCATGCATCGGTACGCGAGGTCGTCCAGCCGCTTGTCATCCGGCAAACGCTGGAACCAGGCCGAACCGCGTTCCGTACGCCGCAATTGGATGACACCCGCCAGCCCCACCGCCACGAGCATCGCCCCGAGGAACACCTTGCCCAAGCCGACGTGGATGTAAAGCCAGGGGGTACGGAAGGAACGCGGAAAATGCACCTCGCCCGGACTCGACAACACCAGCCAACCCATCATTACGAAGAGGATCGGCATGACAACTGCGGCCGACGCGCGGATCTGCGGAATGCGCCAGAAGGCAATGATGAAGGCGAGCATCAGGCTCCAGACATTGCTCGAGAGGATTTCGAACATGGTCACGAATGGCCCGTGGCCCAGGCGCTCCCAGCGAACCAGCAGCGATGCGGTATGCAGCAGCCAGCCGATGGTCATCAATGCGAGCACGGTGCGCTCCGGGCGCTTCTTCATGACGACAGACCAGATGGCAATAATGCCGCCGAGCACGTAGCAAACAATGCCGGCCCAGAGTAGTTTCAGTTCGATTTCCATTCAAGCATTATCCCGGTTCCATGGGGTGGCAGCAAACTTGCGCCAGAAGTACCAGGAGAGGCTGACCACTCCCACCGCGCAAGCGGCAATCATCCATGGAATGGTCCAGTCGTGAAAGAACCTGTACCCCATCCAGGTGCGCAGCTCATGGTATTCGAGCACGCCGCCGGGAAGGCCGATGCGGTCGCCCAGCTTCATTTCCCATCGCGAAGCTGCATAACGAACCACGACGTCCTTCTTCTCCGGCAGGCGGAAGCGCGAAGCCTTGTCCTCGGAGATCAATCCTTCTTCGACATTGAGCATGACCCAGATATCATCGCGACTGCCGGCCGGACGCCAGCTCTGCGCCTGCCCTGTAGCATTGGCCGGATAGCTGGGCAAATGGACTGCCGCCAGTGTCGGTTCACCGCCGGCTGGACGCCATAGGAATACCGGCGCGAATCCTTTGTTGGAAGTCGGGTAGATACGATAGCCGGACAGGATCAGCGGCTTGTTCAGTTCGATCCCGGCCTCGCGGCCTGCGCCCTTGTCGTCCTGCCAGCGCACCCGGTTGACCATCCGGTCAAGGACAGGCCCGGGCATGTAATCAATGTCGAAGCCGCCGTTGACAAAATGTACGTCCCCGATCCGGTCGATGTGCAAGGGACCGGCATCACGCTGTTTCAACCCGTGGAACTCCACGCCTTCCGTGACCTCGGCGGTCCCCTTCAGGTACATGAGCCTGCCGGCGGCGGCCAGCAGCACAAGCGCGATCAATGCGAGGTGAAAGACCAGCAACGGCATCTGCTTGCGGAACACGCCATTGGTCGCCACGGCCGCGATCAGGTTGAGGGCAAGCAGCAGCAGCGGGCCGGATAGCCAGGGCGCAGCGCTGTCGTCGAACTTGTACACGGCAACCGAGGCGATACCGAGCAGCAAAAGGCCGACCGGTGTGAACTTGAGTGAAGCGAGGGCCAGGACGAAACGCATCAATCGAACGATGGAGCGATGGTCAAGGTGGCGTTTCGCAATTGGACTTCATGCCGTCCCGGCCGCCGTTGCAATTGCTTTCCGACCAGGAGGTGCCGCTCGGGAAGGAATTGATACGAAGGAATGCGCGGCGATAGTACGGCCCGTTGGTATAACCGACATTATTCGTATAGGAAACGGAAGTGCCTGCGGCAAGGCCGGCCTCAGGACCGACGTCGTTCAGGTTGACCAGCAGACCCCGGTTCTTCCAGCCATGCGGCACTGCTACATGGCAGTAATTACATTTCATGGGGTTGTCGATCCTGTCGGTGTGGACCGCGTGGCCGTCGCCCTTGCTGGTGCTGAATCCGGTACCGCCACCTCCCGTTGCATAGCGGCTGTAACTGTGGCACTTGAAGCACAGGCCTGTTGCCTCCTGCCCTTCGCCGGTCGAGGTGCTGTAATCCCCCTTGAGGAGGAAGTTGTTGGCCGAACCGTGCGGCCCCCAGGGATTGCCGCCTTCCATCGTCGCGGTATTCCCCGTCGGCATAGCGGTTGCCGTCGCCGTCTCCGATCCGTGGCAATCCGAGCAATACATTGTCTGGTTGCCGATCGCTCCCGCATTGTTCCATGGGGCGAGGAAGCCGCTAGCGGGCCTGCTGGTGCGGCCGGTCGGCGCCATCACCGGATGCCATGAGCGGTGATTGTTGTTGTTGGTCGCAGTCACCGCTGCCGAAGAACCCGCCCCGCCGTCGAACCCCCTGCTGACCGATCCGATCTGGACCGCGTGGGTGGACGGTGCCTGGAACTCCTTGGCCTGGTTGGTGTACCGCGTGAAGCTGGTATGTCCGTTCGCGTTCTGCGGCGTCAGGCCGGTGCCGCCCAGCAGCGGGCGATTGGTACCGTTGGGGTAGATATTGTCATCGGTATAGCCGTAATTGGAATGGCACTTCAGGCAGATCTGGTACTCGCGCGTGACATACGTGGCCGACACCAGTGTGCTGGTGTTCATGCCTGGATCACCGCGCTTGACCGTGAAGTCCGACGGCATGGACTGGAACGAGTTGTTCGGATAGATCGGCTCCACACCCCATGAGCCGCGTAGCACACCGGAGATGATGTTGCTGTGCGTATAGCCGGCGGCATTTTCATGCCGATGGGTACCTGCCTTGTCATTGGTATTGCCCGCGGCGAGCGTGCCGGGCAAGCCATTCTGTGCCTTGATTACGCGATGCGGATTATGGCAATCTGTGCATTCTGCGTGACGGTTGCTTGCGTTGCCGAAGCCAAGCTTCGCGCGGGACTCCAGGAGATCCTTGCCGCACTGGCCGTTCACCTTGTCGCAGTTGGCCTGCAGGCTGTCGTTGAACGACCCGCCGATGTCATGCACTTCGACGCCCGCCGGCGCTTCGCTGCTCTTGACCGGCATGCGCCGCGCAAGCGTCGTGAAATCCGTCTTCACATCCGGGACGGCGGTATTGGTCAAGGCCGTGTAATTCACGATGGACGCTGCGCTCGTCGTATGGCACTGGTAGCAGGTTTCCTCGATCGCGGAATTGCCGCCCGCCTTGGGAGTGCTTGTATTGTCCGTCCCCTCGCGCAGCAGGCGGCGCGCGCCCTGGACAGTATGCGTGTCGTGGCAATTCAGGCAGGAGACCTGCCAGACTTCGGGATTGGTGTTGGCCGGCGTATCGAGCGACGACGGGAATTCGCGCTGCTGCGCGGCCGCCGCCTTGTAGGTATGTGCAGCCACACTGCGGTTGGCGTGCGCCGAGAAAGCCCAGGAGATCCCGCCCTTGTCATGGCAGGCGAGGCAGACGATGTCGTTGGTGGCATTGAAGGCGCCGCCGGCCGGCTGGTCAACCTGGAAGCGGTTCAGGCGCAGGAATTTGGCATTGCCGTTGCCCGTGGCGTTGTCGCGCAGGTGCGGGTCATGGCAGGTGGTGCATTGCATCTGCCCCTTATCGAGCGGCAGCTTTGGCGGGGTGGTGCCGCCGATGCGGTTGCCGACGATGACGCCGTCCGGCACGCGCAGTTCGCCATCGGCATTGGCCAGCGCGGTATCGTAGGTAAAGGAAATCGGATGATCCGATTTCAGTTCAGTGCCGAGATTGCGTGTGAAACCGGTGGTCGAGTCGCCCGGCATCTTCACGTTGGTCGCGCCGCCGGCCATGGTGATGGTCGGGTTCTTGACGCCGTTGAGCACGCCGACCTTGTCGACGCCCATCGTGCCATCGTGGCATGACAAGCACAGCTTCGACCCGCCGCCGGGGCCGGCGCTCAATTCCGCCGACGAGGCGTTCATCGAGCTGGAGTCGTAGGTCTGGTAGGTTTCCTGGGACAGCTTGCGGTTCCAGAGGGGCGCGCTGTAGGTATTGGCGCCGCTGCCGAGTGCGCCGGATTCGGCGTTGTGCGGGGTGTGGCAAAAGACGCACACCTGCGTTTCGGAACTGGCCTTGACGTTGCGGACCGGGACTTTGCCGCCGGACGGCGTAAGGGTACCGTCGGGTGTTGCAGAAAAGTTATGCTTGGTGCCGCGCACATCCGACACCTTGTTCGTGGCCGTGATGGCCGCCTGTGCAAGGACGGTCAACAGCATCAGCAGCAGGACAAGCAATCCTGCAGCGGTGCGCTTCGGCCGCGACATTACATCCCTCCGATCAGCTGGAAAATGACGATACGTCCGTTAAACATGTCGGCCACGTAAATCCTGTTCTGCCGGTCACTCCAGACGCCCGCTGGCAAATAGAACTGGCCGATTTCCTTGCCGGTTCCGCCAATGGGCATCAAAAACTGTCCCTGATTGTTGAATACGAGGAGATTATCGTAGAAAGACTCCACCACGTAAATGTTTCCGGAGGCATCGACGGCAACCCCTTTGGGCCGCGTCATATCGCCGACGTACAGGCCGCGCCGCCCGATGGTGGTGATTACCCTGCCCTGCATGTCGAAGATCTGCACGCGCGCGTTCATGCCGTCGGTGACGTAGAGCTTGTCCTTTGCATAAGCCAGGTGCGTCGGGTAGTTGAGCGTGCCTTCATCGTCGCCGCGGTTGCCGATCGAATCGATCAGGCGGCCATCATCGTCAAAGATCTTGACGTCGTGGGCATGGGTGTCGGAGACGTACACGCGCCCTCTTTCCGGATCGCGCGCCACCCCCGTCGGCCGGTTCAGCACGTTCTTGCCGAAACTGCCCAGCGGCTTGCCGTCCGGGCTGAGGCGGAACACTTCTCCCAGTTCGGCGTCCGCCACCAGGATCTGTCCGTTCGGCCCTTGTGCAATGCCAATCGGCGTGACGAAATTGTGCCGGTCTGTCGCCCGCGTGAAGACGTGGAGTTGTGCCGCCACATTGTCGAAAACAAAAACCGCCTGGCTGCCGATATCGGTCACCAGCACGCGCCCCTGAGGATCGACCATGCCGGTCTGCGGACGCTTGAGCACGATCTTGTCTTCGGCGGAGTCGAACATGCCGATCAGCCATTTCAGTACGCCGGCCCCCAGGCCGGGATCGTCGCCGGAATCGGGGATGAAATTGTCCTCTCCGGTCAGTTGGCCGGCATAACGGAAGCGCGGTGTCTCGGGCGGAGCCGGCCAGACGAGGGTCGCGGTTTTGGCAACCGGTTCCGGCTCCAGGTGCATGCGGTATTTCGTATCCGCGCAACCGGCGAGCAGAATCGCCCCGAGTACTGCCAGCAGGGAAAGGAGGGAGAGGCTACTGGCCAGTGCGGCGCGGAGCAACCGTGGAAAGCAGGAAGGACTGGATACGGCCATTCAAACTGTCAGCGACATAAAGTGTGTTCCGGTCGAGCGACAGGAAGGCAATCCGGTTGAAGCTCGCCGGCGAGGCGCCGCTTCCGCCGATGGTCGCGATCAGCTCGCGATCCTGGAATACCTTGATGGTATTGTCAAAATCGTCGCTGACAAACACGCGATTGAAGCGGTCGACCGCGATCGCGTGCGGCATCTTCAGCACGTCGCTTCCGAACGTGTAAAGGTCCTTGCCGTCGAATGCCATGACCACCACCTGCCGTCCGATGCGATCAGCCAGGTACAAACCGTCCGGGCCGCGCGCCATCGACTCGATGCTCTGTGCTTCGTCGGGCCGGAGCACATCCAGCGCACGCCCCAGTCCGTTGAAGACCACGACATGATTGTACAGGCTGTCGGCGATGAAAACTTGCCCGCCGGATTCATCTACAACAACGGCCACAGGCTGGCGCATTGCGGTGTCGTGCCGGAACGACGGCAACGGCCGGCCGTCCCAGGAATAATGCATCACCTGCCCGGTGCCGACCTCGGCCACGTACAGCGACAAGTCCGGCCCCACCGCAAGCGCGGACGCAGTCCCGCTTGCCGTATCGGCGAAACGGAGCATGGACAGCGTCGCCGGATCGTAGCGGAACACCTGGCGGTGACCGGAATCGGCGACATAGAGGATGTTATTGCGGGCAGCCACCGCCACCGGCGAGATGAACGGCACGTATCCCGTAATCGCAGGCCGGGGCTGCTGGAAGATACCCGACGGCTCGTTGGTCAGTTGCGCGCCCATCAGCACCTGCGCGCGCGACACCAGCGGACGCTGGGCGCCGGGCTCCGCAGCCGACAGGTTGCCGGCTCCGAGCAGGAGCGCCATTGCCAGGCCCCCGGCACAGGCGCACTTGAAAACCGAGAATGTCGAGTTATTGATGCCCATGTCCTACCACTTCCCCGGTCCGGTGGTCGACGAACCGCCGTAAATCCCCGGCGGCAGCCCTTTCTTTCCAGAATGGCACAGGTCGCAATTGGCCGCGCCCCAGGCGATCTGGTCATTGTGGCACATGCCGCAGAACTTGCCGTCGATGATGTCGGCCATGGTCACGTCATTGCCGCCGGCGCGCATCTTGAAGCCCAGTTCGGAATGGCACACCTTGCAGCGGAAACGCATGCGGTGGAACCAGTGCGGGAACACGACAGGCCGCACGCCCTCCTTTTCCGCGCGGCGGTTCAGGACGACATCGGCATATTCCGCATGCGACGGCAGGGACAGCAGCGCCAGCCATACCGCAACCAGTGCGGCCAGGAGGTGCAGCAGCGTACGGCGAGGAGCGCGGGATTCGAATGCAAACATGGGCGGCCTCATTTCCGTGGCTGGCTGTGACAGCGGTTGCATTCGGTGAGCGGGAACGCGACCGCGCCATGGCACTGGCCGCAGAACTCGCCCTGCAGCACTGCGAACATGTTCAGTCCCTTGGTACCGCCCTTCTTCGATGCGAAGATCTTTTCGTGGCAATTGCTGCAGTCCAGCCATTCCGTGTGCTGCCGGTGCGGGAACACGACCAGCGGCATCTCGCCCGTGTTGGAGAGCAGGATGTCGAGGTCGAGTACCCGGATCTCGGTGCCGGGCAGGATGTTCGTGCGCGGCTGGATGATGCCTTCGCGCAGTGCCCGAACCCAATGCACGCCGTTGCCGGGATAATCCTTCGGCAACGCGGAGAGCCCCTCGCGGGGCTCCTGCAGCATCTTGATGCCCGGGGCGGCCGGATCATGCACGCCGTCCTTGTTCAGCGGCAGCTGGACAGGGTACGGCATGTTCATCGGCCGTTGCGTGGGTTGCAGGCCGGGGATCTGGGCATGCACGGCCGCCGGAAAGGCGAGCAATGCCGCGAGCGCCAGGCACAGCCATTGCAATACACGCCACTGGCTCATATTGTGCATTGATTATCCCGGGATATAGACGCCTGCGCCACGGATTGCACGCACCAGTTCCTTGGTGGAGTCTTCCAGGACCTTGATGGCGCCTTCGTAGTCTTTCTTCGCCGCCAGGCCTTCCGCATTGACGCGCAGGGCTGCGGCCTGTTCCACGTACTTCTGGACCATGGATTCGAGGTTCGGGTTGGAGGCACGCTTCTCTTCGAGCAGGACCTTGACCAGCATCTTGTGCGTGTCGTTGCGGTCGATCTCGTAATGGTACTCCTCTTCCTTGGTGGCGAAGTTCAACGAACGCACCAGGGTGTCGCCTTCGCGCATCGTTTCGATGGAAGCGCGGGTGGCGCCATACACCTTGTCCAGCGCGGCCTTGCCTTCATCGATCTTGCCGGCGGCGGCCAGTGCCTGCGCCTCGCGGATCTGCGCTTCGATCTTTGCTGTAGTTTCCGCGCCCTTGGCGCCCAGCTTCTTCTCGGCGCTGATGCGTTTCTGTGCCGACAGCAGGGCCTTCACGCTTTCCAGGCGGTTATCGAAGTCGCGCTGCTTCTTTTCCACGCTGACCTGTTCGGGCGCAGCCTGGCGCACGCCGTCGAACATGGTCTTGGCCGCTTCATCCAGCATGCGCGATGCCGTCGGCAGGTCGCCCTTCTGGTAGGCCGATTCCGCCTGCTTGTGCAGGTCGCGTGCCTTGGCGCGCTGCGCCTGTGCCTGTGCATTGCCGCTGGCTTCGATCTGCTTGGCTCCCGAGGACGATTCCAGCAGCGTGGACACGGAAGAGAGGCGGCGCTCGATCTGCTCCTTGGTCTCCGGCGCGCGTGCCGGACGCACGGACTGGCCTTCGACAGCGGGCGCATCCGCGGCGATGGCGGCGCCGGTGTGCAGGAAAAGCGCGCCGACCAATGCGGCGAGGACGGTCTTCGTAGTACGTTGGGTAGTCATGGTTTGCTTTCGGTAGTTTGCGGCACAATCACGCCAGCCACGCGCAGTGAGCGCTGCAGGTGGAGTGTCGCATCCTGGATGGTTTTCAATGCATTCTGGTAGTTGCCCGACGCCGCGTGTTTCTGGGAGGCGTCGCGCAGGTGCCGGCTCTGCTGCACATAGCTTTCACTGATGGCGGCGCTTTCGCGCGGTGGGTTCAGCTGGGCAATGGCGAGCGGCACCAGTTCTTCGTAATTCTTATTCCGAGCGAGTTCGTACCTGTACTCCTCTTCCGGCGTCTCGAACTTCTGGTCGTAGACAATGGTCTCGGCCATCAGCATCCGGTTCAGCGCGCCGACGACGGCCTTGTAGGCTTCGCCGAGCACCGCATTGGCTTCCTTGTGGTTGCCCGACGCGGCGAGCGATTCGGCCTTGCCGATCGTGCCGTTGATGCCATTGACGTCGAGCGGCGCGGCTCCCCCCTTCCCCGCCATCTTCGCGGACACTCCCTTGTACAAAGTCAGGAAGGTCCGCGTCGCTTCGCTCATGCCGGCATAGCGGCCCCGCTCCTGCGCAGCAAGCTGCGCGGGGTCAGGAACCATGCGGGAAGCCGTCACGATTTCGCGCAAGGCTTCGTCGAGCATCTTGATTGCGGACGCCTGGCGCCCCGCCTCGGCTTCCGAAGTCGCCTTGGCAAAGAGTGCCTGCGCATCGGCGAGCTTTTTCTTCGCCTGCGCGTTGTTGCTTTGGGGGATGCGTTGCATCGCCGGAGACTGCGAGAGCAGGAGCTTGATGAGCCGGATCTTGCTTTCCAGCAGCGCCTGGCTGGAAACGGATGCATCGGCGCCAGCCGGCGCCTGTGCCTCGGCCAGCATCGGCACGCCGGCCGTTGTCGCGGCGCCGGCGAGCACGATGGCAGCCAGGGGCAGCCCGGATTTCCTGCCCGTCACGGTCATGGCTTGGCTTCCGCCTTCACTGGCATGGTCTTGCTCTTGGAGTGGCAGCGGCGGCATTCCGAGACCGGGAACGCGACCTTGCCATGGCACACGCCGCAAGCCTGGCCGAGGAGGATCGATGCCATGGAGATCTGGTTCGCACCTTTCTGCGGAACGAAGATCGCCGGGTGGCAGTTCGAGCAATCCAGCCATTCGGTGTGCTGCTTGTGCGGATAGACCACATCCGGCATCGTGCCCTTCACCTCGCGCACGATGTTCATGTCCATGACCATCGGCTTGGCGTTGGGATCGTTGCGGTCGAAGCGTGGCTGGATCCGGTTCTCGTTGAGCGTCTTCACCCAGTCGACGCGGTTGCCGTCATTGTTGCGCACGAAAGCATTGAACGCGGCGAGCGGCGGCTGCAGGGAATGCGTGCCGTCGTTCTCCGGATCGTGGATGCCGTCCTGCGGCGGCGGCAGGTTGCGCTGCGCGGCGGGCTTCATCAGGCGGTTGAAGGTGTTGGCGGGGCCGGACCCGGCAGCCGTTGCCGATGCCGGCGCTACCACAGCCACCGGAGCGGGTGCGGGTGCAGCAGCGGCCGGAGCCGGTGCCGGGGCAGGCGCTGCGGCGGCAGGTGCCGGGGCGGGTGCAGGAGCCGGTGCTGCCTTGGCCGTTGCCGCGCCCTTCGGGCCTTCGGACTGGCTGATCATGTAATTGACCGCAGCACGGACGTCGGCATCGGATAGGCTCGGGTTGCCGCCCTTGGCAGGCATCGCGCCCTTGCCCTTGATGGCGCTGGTGTACAGGGCCGGCGCGCCGGTCTTGACACGCGGTGCCCATGCAGCGGCATCACCGAGCTTGGGTGCGCCGGCGGCGCCGGTGCTGTGACAGGCGACACAGCTCGCATCGTAGATTGCTTTTCCGTTCGGCAGGTCGGCTGCGACTGCGGACAGCGACATGACACCTGTTGCCATTGCAAAGAGGGCGGCACGGAGCATGAGAGACTTGTTCATGATTGCTCCTATTTCTTCGGCTGTTGGGTTTGCGCTTGCTGCGGCTTGGCAGCATTCGCCGGCACGACCAGCGAATTGATGGTGCTTTCATGCACCTGCGTCGGCGTACCCGGTTTGCCGGAGTGGCACAGGTTGCAGTTCTCGATCGACCATGCGATGTTGCCGTTATGGCAGGCGCCGCAGTACTGGCCGTCGATGATCTTCACCATGTTGATGTCGTTGCCGCCGGCCTTGAACTTGAAGCCGAGGTCCGCGTGGCATACCTTGCAACGGAAGCGGATGCGATGGAACCAGTGCGGGAACACCGCGGGACGCATGCCGGCGCCATCCGAATAGTTGTTGATGACGACGTCGCCGTACTCGGCGCGCGCGTCGCGCATGTCGGCCAGACCGGCCGCCAGGACAAGTATCAACAGCAGGATCGTCCTGAAGACCCGGCTGAACTCCATTACTCTTATCATTACTCCCTACCTTTCAAACAGCGACACAAAAATCAGAAAAATCAGTACCCGAAGGTGCGCGTGACCGTGAACATGATCGACTTGTTCAGCTTCGCTTCTCCTTCCGTCAATTCAAATCCATCCGACGTGCGCCGGATGACCGGCGTCACGTTGCGCGAGATGAGCGCGTTGGCGCGCAGGATGATGCGCCCGATCGCATAGTCCAGGCGGGTGTCCCACGCCGATGTTTCGTAATCCGAGGCGCCGCCGAGCATCGGCAGCAAGGCGGCGCTGGACATGCGCACGCTCGAGCTGAACGTCAGGCGGCGGATGCCGAACAGGCGTCCCTGGCGATAGGTCACGCTGCCGTTGGACGAGAGCTTGATATCGTTCAGGTCCTGGTTCGTGGTGACGCCCCGTATCGGGACATTGCCGAGATCCTGCTTGATCGCTTGAATGGCGAGGCTGCCGTTCCACGAGCTGTCGCCGCCGGTCTGGATGCTGCCCGAGAACTGCAGGTTAAGCATCTGGAAGACTTCCGTCGGGCCTGTCAGCGCCCGGGAATCGCTGTAGCCGGCATGCACCATGGTGTTGGCCACGCCTTCGCTCGAGGTCCAGGAGACACCGACGTTGTGGGTGAGGCGCCTGCTTCCGCTCGGCGTCATGAGGCTTTCGATGTCCGGACGTTCCTGGGAGTTGCGGCGACGGCTCTGGATCGCCGCGGCGAGTGCCTGCGTAGCGCTGAAATTGAGGCGCGATCCGCCATCGAACTCATGGTTGTGGTGTAACGAATGGGTCAGCTGCAACGATAGCTGTGCGGATGCGTTGCCATCGGCCTCGGCGCTGTGTGATGCGCCGCCGGACGTCGACCAGCGATACGTAAACTCGCCGAGTTCGATACCGGCCGGCGAGTGCGTGATCGACACGGATTCGCTGGTGCTGTTGCGTTTTTCGCCGTTCGCCGTCGAGGAATTGAAGTTGATCGTGCCGTACGCATAGGTTTCCTGCGACAGCGTGTAGGTCATTCCGAGGCTGAGGTTTGTTGTCTGCAGCTTCCGGCTCTCGTTTGCGTTGCTGACGGCCGGATCGATGAGATCGGAAGTCAGTCCAAGCGCGCGCACCGAAGCCGTGACGGTGTACGGATCTTCTTCGGGACGGTAGGTCGCAACGGAGCTGAGCTGCATCAGGCGCACGTCGCTGCTCGCACGATCGAGCCGGAATCCCGAGGTATTGATGTTGGCCGTGCTGTCGACGGTGTAATACTCTTCTTCGGGTGCGTAGTTGTGCGACACAGCGACATTGGTTTGCCGCTGCCGGCTGTCGAGGCCGTCCTGCTTGATGTTGTTGGTGCCGATCGTTGCCCCCATCGTATGCTCGGGCAGGCGGTGGGCGAGCGTGAGGAGCAGTGAATCCATGCGCGAGCCGCCGAAATCGGCATTGGCACTCTGCGTGCTGCGGTTCCAGTCCAGGGAGGCGTTCGCGCCACTCTCGTGCTGGTAGCTCTGAGTGAAGCCGTAACGCATGTTCAGCGTGGCGCCGGCTACCGGCGAGAATTCGGCCGTGGTACGGCTGTAGGTCCGGTCAAAATAGGCTTCGAAGGGAAAGCGGCTGCGATACATCAGGGACAGCCGTCCGTTGCCGCTGAACAGGACGTTCCGGCTGACGGTCGACGAACCCGGCATGTCGCCCCCGCCGTTGAAGCTGTTCTGCCCCACGTGCAAACGCATGTCGCCGAAGAACCTGCCGAACCAGGGCTGCCATACGTAACTGCTGAAGCGCGCGCCGATCATGCTTGTCAGGCCCCGGCTGGTGGTGTCGAAGTCCGGGCCGGTATTGCGGAACCATTCGTAGCCGACACTGCCATACAGCGCATAGCGGGGAGAAAGCAGGCCAAGCTTCGTCCACCAGGAGTCATCCTCCTCGACGGCGCCCGCGGGATTGTTCGGGGCCGGCACGGGCGAAGCCTGACGGGGCTCGCCCTGGGAGGACGAGCCCACACTGGCGGGGGGTAGTGCGGGGAGCGCGCTGCGCGGGAAGAGCAATGCGGATAACGCCATGCAGAGCAAGGGCGAGATTCCGGCACGCTTCGCGAGCGTTGCTGCCACAGCATTCCTCACATCCAACCTTGTTCACCCGGAAGAGCGAGCCGGCCTTATTTTGGCGCGGCGTTGTCTCCGGCACCATCTGCCGCAAGCGGCAGGAACTTCGACTCGTCGACCTGCGCCGGCGTAGCCTTGCGCAATTCAGCAATCAGATTGCTCCATGCAACGTTCGAATTGTCACGCTTGAGCAGGTCGCGGGCGCGTTGTTCGACGCGCTCGAAGTCATGTTTTTTCGGCTCGATGCGATCGGTCAGCTTCAGCAGGCCCACGCCCTCCAGAAGGCGAAGCACTTCGGAGACGTCGCCCGGCTTCATGGTGCCGAGAAGGTCCTGGACCGGTACCGGCAACATGCCCTTGTGCAGATAACCCATATCGCCGCCTTGTTCAGCCGACGGCGCCTTGGAATGCTTCTTGGCGGTTTCGGCAAAATCGGCGCCGTCACGGATCAGCTTGAGGACGGCGCTGAGGCCTTCCGCGGCCTTGTCCCACTCCTCCTGGGGCGCGATCGGTGCGACCGGCGCAAGGATGACGGACACGCGCACACGCTCGGGTTCGGTGAACTTGTCGAGGTTGGCTTCGTAATACGCCTTGACTGCAGCGATATCCGGATCCGGAATTGCGCGCACGGACTTCTCCAGCAACGCGACAATGCTGTCCTCTTCCAGGCGCGCGGTCAGGCCCGGCAGGATGTTTTCCTTGTTCTTCTTCCAGTGCTCGCTGTTGCCATAGCGCTGTTCGTAACCATCGAGCGTCTTTTTGATCTCAGCCTGGTCGGGCTGGATACCGCGGCGGTGTGCTTCGCGCAGGATCAGCACGCGGTTGACGAGATCGTCGGCCACGGTGCGCTGCAGTGCGGCCACATCCTTTTCAGGTGCCCGGCCATGATAGAACTTGTTGCGCGCCGCATTGACGAACGCAGCGTCATATTCCGCAAAGGTGATCACCGTGTCGCCGAGGCGGGCAAAAACGGCTTCCTGCACTGCGGCTGCGGGGGCAGCAGCTGTTGAAGGTGCTACCGTGGGTGCTGCCTGTGCCACTGCAGACGCGCCCGCCCCAAGAAGCGCGGACATCAGGACCGTGTGGCAGGCGAAGTGAATCGACTTTTTCATGGCGGCGCTACCTTTCAATTTTGATGGCGGAGCATCTCCGCCGGATCCATTCCAGGAATAACGGCAAAAACCGTCATTCCTGGAATGCCCCTTTGTGCGATGGGGCAGGCAAGTCAACCTTGCCTGCCCCTCTCGTCCAACCCTGCTGAAATCAGCCTTTACTTGATATGGCAGGTCAGGCAGATTTCACTACCGGCAACCGGCACGCGCATGAAGAGTTCTGCGTTGGCGTGCGGATCGTGGCAGCTTGCGCACTCGACGTACGGCTGGTAGTTGCCGCCGCCGGTGGAACGCGTGTACAGCTGGATGTCGTTCTTGTCACGGCCTGCAGCATTGCCCGTTGCCTTCTCGACGTACCAGACCGGCACGTTGTTGATGACGGTTGCGGACGTTGCACGGAATGCGGTGTCGGCAAAGGCGTTGTTGGTCACCACTGCACCTGCCACGCTGTACGTAAAGCCGCCTGCGTACTTGATACCGATCGGGTGATCGTTCTGCAGGTCCTTGCCGTCGCCGCCGACCGTGCCACCACCGAGGTTGGTCATGGCGGTAGTGGAGAGGCCTCCGTTGACCAGGTTGTTGCCTGCCGCCCAGGCACCGCCCAGAGCTGCGTTGCCGGAACCAGGAGCGTTGGCCATCGTGTTGATTGCCTGCGTACCGTCGTGGCAGGACAAGCAAGCCAGGGAGACGGAACCGACGGTCACGCCAGTCTGCTCAGCTTCCATGGTCGGCGAAGCATTGACGGAACCATAGGTCTGATAGTAGTTGGCGGCCTTCACTTGACGCTGCCAGAGCGGTGCTGCTGCGGAGGCTGCGCCGTGAGGCGTGTGGCAGAACACGCAAACCTGCGTCGTTGCGCCGGCACCGGTGTAGTAGTTCACGCGGGTTGCGCCTTGCGAACCGGCCGCCGGCGTGGTGGCGGACAGGTTATGCTTGGTGTCCACGACCTGTGCGTCCGCGCCTTGCATCAGGCCCAGCGCACCGACAGTCAAAACCGCTGCGTATGTGGCGCGATGAAGATAGTGCGCCAATCCCTTTCCAAATTTGTTTCCCATGATTGAATACCCGCCTTTCTTTTATTAGTGACCGAGAGGAAGATTCCCGATTAAAACGTTTAGTGCAATCAACATGTAGCAAAAGCAGTGCCAGATAGTGAATTGACCCGTATCAGGAATTCCATTTCCGTCCGTCAGTGATTTATTGCCTTTACAAACAGTTTCTGGCATCAAAAACAACGGAACTTCCATTCTCGACACCTCCCCGTATAGGAATTGCGCCTACCCAACCGCCTTTCGCCGCAAAACCGCCTTTTTACTGCTTTGCGGCACATTCCCGCTTGCAGGAATAAGTTCTTAGCTACAAGAAACCTATTAACAAACCAGCATCGAGATCAAGTCCGCGTCAATTGCCCGACGCGCCCTTTGCTGCAGGCCCTTTTGGGGCGGTGAATCCCGCCCCCTCCGCCAGCTTGGCAGGACGATAGATTTCCAGCTTCCGGAAATACTGGTCGACCATGTAGACACGGCCGTCGCCGTCAACGGCGATACCCGACGGAAGCATGTACTTGGCAGGGGCATCGTTCTCGGAACGGCCGCCGACGGCCAGCAGGAGCTGACCTTCCGGATTGAAGATCTGGAAGTTGCCGAAGGCGGCATCGACCACATAGATATTGCCGTCAGGGTCCACCGCTGCTTCCTTCGGACGGGAGAACTGGCCGCCCTGACGGCCGATGGAGCCGAACACGCGCACGAAGGTGCCGTCCGGCTTGAACACCTGGACGCGGAAATTGCCGCCGTCGACGACGTACAGCAATCCGTCGGTGCCGATGGTGATATCGCGGGGAAGATTGAACTCGCCGTCGGCGGCGCCGCGCTTGCCGATGTCGAACAGGTGCTTGTTGGCGGCGATGTCGAACACCATGATGCGGTGCTTTTCATTGGTCACCGCGCCGGTGTCGACCACATACATGCGGGCACCCTCGGAGTCGACGGCAATGCCCGAAGGACGGGACAGGCGCGCCCCCGCAGCCAGGGTCTTGATGAACTTGCCATCCTTGTCATACATCTGCACCAGCTTCGCGGTGCCATCGACGACGTATACATTCCCCTTGCCGTCCACGTCGATCCCCAGCGGCATGCTCAGGGGGCCGTCGCCGCCGTCGCCGACGCGGAACGTCTTCTGGGTCGGAATATCGAAGGCGACCACGGAGCGTCCGCCCGAGTCGGTAACGAACACGCGGCCATGATAGGCTGCCACGCCGTACGGCTTGGTCATGCCCTCTCCGGATTCGGTGGAACCGGTCAGCATGCGCTTCAGGTCAGCGTTCTTGTCTTCCTTCGAGACGTCGGCCGTGGAATAGATGGTGCGCTCATAATAGAAGCGCGGCTCATCCGGAGGAGGCGGGAAAATGGGAAACTGGGCGTCGCCGCGCTTGGTTGGCGCGCCGCATGCCGCAACCATCAGAACGGCTGCCACCTGGATGGCGGTCAGCAACCCCTTGCGGGAAACCAGCGATTTCATGCTCATCTTTGCATCCTTCAATGAAAGCGTCCCGGCGGGACTGAACGCAAGTTGCGTAATCGAATCTGGTTAGCAAGCAACGTACCACCTTCATTCCGGCAGGAAAAGCAGCAAGAGATTTACAACAGGCATCATTCTTGCTCATGGGCACACCGTTCCTTCGATATATAGTGCTGCGGTTGACGACAGCACTTCGCATTCCTACCAGACATGACAAAACACACCATGCTCGCCGGACACTTCCTCATCAGCGCAGCCAGCCTGCTCCTCCTCGGCCTCACAGGCATTTCGCAGGCCGTTGCCGCGCCGTCGGGCGACAAGAGTGGAAAAGCGATGTCGCCGGCGGCGATCTATCACAACTACTGCTCCGTCTGCCACGGCGACCGCGGTGACGGCGACAGCCGCGCCAAGGGCAGCATGGTTCCGCCGCCGAAGGACTTCACGAACCCCGGTGTCGCCCACATGCTGACGCGTGAACAGATGATCGCTGCGGTGGCCAACGGCAAGTCGGGCACTGCCATGACTCCGTGGAAATCGCAGCTCACGCAAAAGGAAATCGAAGGCGTGGTCGACTATGTCCGCGCCACCTTCATGCCGGCGGCATCCTCGGATACCAACAACCGGGGCCGCAAAATCTACGCCGAATACTGCTCCGTCTGCCACGGCGAACGCGGCAACGGCAAGAGCCGCGCCTCGGGCAGCCTCATGCCCCCGCCGCGCGACTTCACCAACGCCGCCGCGCGAGCCGAACTGTCGCGCGAACGCATGATCAAATCGGTCACCTTCGGCCGCCCGGAAACGGCAATGGTCGGCTTCAAGTCGCAGCTCAGCGAAAAGGACATCCAGGCGGTGGTCGATTACGTCCGCACGGGTTTCATGGCATCGTCGAACACGGCCGGCATTTCAGGCACCACCTCGGGCAACCGCGGCCACCTGCCGGCAATGGATGCAGCCGCACCACAGGCCGCAGCCGCAGCACCGGCGCCCGCAGCCAAGCCGGCCGCGCCGGTCAACATGAACGCCCCGATGCCCAAGGGCCTCAAGGGCGATGCCACCAAGGGCGCTGCCTTCTTCATGAGCAACTGCTCGACCTGCCATGGCGCTACCGGCGACGGTCGCGGTCCGCGCGCCTACTTCATCAATCCGAAGCCGCGCAACTTCCTGCATGACGCCGCCCGCGCCGACCTCAACCGTCCGGCGATCTTCAAGGCGACGAGCGAAGGCAAGCTGGGTACCGAAATGCCGGCATGGGGCAAGGTGATGACCGACCAGGAAATCGCTGACGTGGCAGAATTCGTGTTCACGCGCTTCATCAAGCCGGCAGATACCGCAAAGGCGGCGAAGTAAAGAATGAAATTACTGGCATTGCTTGGGCTGCTGCTGTCGCTGGCAGCCTGCTCCGACCGGACCGCCTCCCAAGGGGCGGCAACGACAGAGGGCGAGATCGCGCCAAAGGCAGAAGTCCTTGAACTCGGCCGCAAGGTGTACAATTTCCGTTGCTATTTTTGCCACGGCTATTCCGGGGATGCCCAGACGCTTGCCAGTACCTATCTGTCGCCGCGCCCGAGGGATTTCACCAAGGTGTCGCCGGCGCAGCTGAGCCGCGAGAAGATGCTGGAGACCGTCACGCACGGCCGTCCCGGCACCGCGATGAAAGGCTTTGCGGACATCCTTCCGCCGCACGAGATCGCCGCCGTCACCGACTTTGTCCGCCAGGAGTTCATGATCTCCAAGGCACGCAATACGGCCTATCACACCAAGGAAAACGGCTGGCCCGACCATGAACGCTACGCCGCCGCCTTCCCGTTCGCCACCGGCCAGGTCACCCTGGACACGCCGGCAGACAAGCTGACGCCCGAGCAGCGCGCCGGCCGCAAGCTCTTCATGACCGCCTGCATCAGCTGCCACGACCGCGCGAAAGTCAACAATGAAGGCATGCCGTGGGATTCGCGCGCACTGTCCTACCCGCGCATGGGATTCCAGCCGGGCGACTGGCCGCCGAAGCAGGTGGACGGCGTGTCGAGTGCGACGCCCTATCACATCCACGACCGCGCACCGAAGATTGCCGGCCTGACGGCAAAGGAAAAGAAAGGCGAAGGGCTGTACCAGCAGAACTGCGCCTTCTGCCATGCGGCCGACGGCACCGGACGCAACTGGATCGGCACCTTCCTCGAGCCGCATCCGCGCGACCTCACGGCGCCGGAATTCATGTCGGCCATGACCGCCGAACGCCTCACCGGCGTGATCAAGGACGGCCTGCCCAACACATCGATGCCGGCCTGGAAGTCCGTCCTGAGCGACAGCGACATCGATGCACTGATCGCCTACATCTCGCGCGCCTTCCATCCGGTCGGCGGCAATCCGACCCAGCCTTCCGCTCCGCAGAAACCCTGATTCCGGGCGGCTCCGGCCGTCCGGCCATTTCCTGTAATTGGAAATATTCCACCAAGCAATTATCGTTTTTGGGAATCAATTGATCCAGACAAGGGTCATTGCCGCGCAGCCTCACGTTTCCATATAGCAATGTCATTGGCATATTTATTGCGTTTAAGCAAGCGCAGAGTACCCGCTGTTTCCCGCTTTGCAATACCCCTTTTTTTGCTTTAATCCCTAGGAGAAGATATGAAACTGAGTTTTGTCGGTACCGCCGTTGCCGCTGGCCTGCTGGTCGTGGCTGGTCATTCCTTTGCCGCTGACGGCAAGGCAGTCTACGATGCCACTTGCGCAGCATGCCACGGTACCGGCGCAGCCGGCGCACCGAAGCTCGGCGACAAGGCAGCCTGGGCACCGCGCATCGCCGCGGGCAACGCTGCCATGAACGCTGCCGCCATCAAGGGCAAGGGCGTAATGCCGGCCAAGGGCGGCAACAGCGGCCTGTCCGATGCAGACGTGACTGCAGCCGTCGCGTACATGGTTGCCCAGTCGAAGTAATTCGGCACAGAGGAAAGCGCAACGCGCTTTCCTCCCCCTCTCACGGCCATGCGTTCCGTCCTTTTACGAACCGGCATTGAATTCTCAGTACCGGTCCGCAAGAGCATCAAGCAGCCGCACGACGCTACACACCATGGGAACCACCATGCGCAAGCTGATCGTATCAAACCTCCTCCTGATCATGTTCCTGGTGGGCGCGGCGTCGGGCTTCTTCATGAGCAACATCGGCTGGTGGGGCCTGTACCAGGGTGAACAAGATCTCGAGCAGCTCTACCGCAGCAGCGGTTCCGTGCTCAAGGACGTGTCCGAGGTCGAGCGCCTGATGCTGCGCTGCCAGGCCGTGTTCGTCGATGCACTGAAAAAGCAGCAACTGACCGCCGGGGACAAGGCAACCCTCCACCAAGTCGACACCGGCCTCAATACGCTGCTGACGCGCCTCCAGCGGGATTCGAAACACAGCGAGCATTGGGCCCATGTCGCCCATCTGCATTCCCGTGTGATTTCCAGCAGGCAGCACGCGATGACCCTGATGGCGACCGATCCCGCAGAAGCCTACCGTTTCCACACCCACACCACCCTGCCGCTGTACAACCAGCTGATCTCGACGCTGCACCAATTCACTCCTGCAGCCATCCAGGCCGAACAGCAAGCCTACGAAAAAGCCGTCGCCGACAACCGCCTTGCGCGCAACACGCTGCTGGGCATGTCCTTGCTGGCAACGGTCTTCTTCTGCTTCACCGCCTGGCTGACCTATCGGGAATCGATGGAAAGGCGGCGCAAGTCGGCAGAGCTCAACCGCGAGCACACGCTGTTCCGCACCCTGTTCGAAGCCAGCAACGACGGCGTCCTCCTGATCAGCGCCGGGCGCGTTACCGACGTCAATCGCGCGGCGCTCAAGCTGTTTGCGCTGCCGCCCGTTCCGGTCGAGTCCGACGTCGAGCTGGAACGTCTTCAGCCCGAGCGCCAGCCCGACGGCACGCTCTCCGGCCCCGCACTGCGCACCCGCCTGGAAGGCAGCCTCAAGTCCGGATCGCAGCGTTTCGAGTGGCACTTCAAGTCTGCCGACGGCCGCGAGTTCCCCGCCGAACTGGCGATCGACGTCGCCCTCCTCGGCGAACGGACCACTGTCCAGCTGACCATCCGCGACATTACCCGCAGGAAGACCGCCGAGACATCGATGCGGCTGGCCAACCAGGCTTTCGAGAATTCGCTCGAAGGCATCGCCATCACCGACGCCCACGGCGACATCCTCACGGTCAACAGCGCGTTCACAGTCATCACCGGCTATACGCGCGAAGAAGTCCTCGGCCGCAATCCCCGCCTGCTCAGCTCAGGCCGGCAGTCGCGCGAGTTCTACGACGAAATGTGGCGCTCGATCCACGAAACGGGCAAATGGCAGGGCGAGATCTGGAATATCCGCAAGAACGGCGATATCTATCCGCAATGGCTCAATATCAGCCGCGTCGTCGACGATCACGGCAACGTCTGCAATTACGTGGGCGTGTTCAGCGACATTTCCGAGCGCAAGTCGGCCGAAGAACGCATCCTGCACCAGGTGTACTACGACCAGCTGACCGACCTGCCCAACCGCGTGCTGTTCACCGACCGCCTGAACCAGGTGCTGGGCATGGCCAAGCGCCACAAGGATGTCCACTTCGCGGTGATGTTCCTTGACCTCGACCGTTTCAAGCTCATCAACGACAGCATGGGCCACGACGCCGGCGACCAGTTGCTGCAGCAGGCGGCCCACCGGCTGCGCGGCAGCGTGCGCGAGTCGGATACGGTGGCGCGCATGGGCGGGGACGAGTTCACCATCGTCCTCTCGGAAATCGCCGACGGCAAGGATGCCGGCAACGTCGCGCAAAAGATCCTGGACGCCTTCCGTCCGCCCTTCTCCCTGAACGGTGAAGAAGTCTTCGTGTCGGTCAGCATCGGCATCAGCGTCTATCCGGAAGACGGCAACAACATCGAGATCCTGCTCAAGAATGCGGACATGGCGATGTACCGGGCCAAGGGCGCCGGCGGCTCCTGGTTCGAGCTGTATGACGAAGGCCTGGGTAATGCCGCCAGCCAGCGCCTGACGATGGAAACGGCGCTGCACAAGGCGCTGGAACGCGACGAGATGGAGTTGCATTACCAGCCGCAGTTCGATTGCGACAGCGGCAAGCTTCTCGGCTTCGAGGCGCTGCTGCGCTGGCGCCATCCGGAGCGCGGGCTGCTGGCGCCGGATGCCTTCCTCAGCATTGCGGAAGAAACCGGCCTCATTGTCCCGATCGGCGACTGGGTCCTGCACACGGCATGCGCCCAGGCGCAGCAATGGCGGCACGCATTCCCGGGCCACCGCTTGATGGCGGTGAACCTGTCCGGCCGCCAGTTCCAGTCTGCGGACCTGGTCAAGCAGGTATCGGCCGCGCTGCAGCAAAGCGGCCTGCCGCACTTCTGCCTCGAGCTGGAAATCACCGAAACCGTGGTCATGCAGAACCTGGAAACGAGCATCGCGATCATGCACCAGCTCGCCGAGCTGGGGGTACAATTCTCGATCGATGATTTCGGTACCGGTCACTCCTCGCTGGCTTACCTGAAGAAGCTGCCGATCCATGCGCTCAAGATCGACCGCACCTTCGTGCGCGACCTGGCGACCGACCAGGACGATGCAGCCATCGTCGGCGCCATCGTTGCCATGGCCAACAAGCTTGGCCTGCGCGTGGTGGCAGAAGGTATCGAGGATAAATCACAGTTCCATCTGCTGAAGCAATACAAGGGCATCGTCGGCCAGGGATACCTCCTCGGCCGCCCGGTTCCCGCAGAAAGCGCGACAAAACTGATCGCGGAAGGCAAACCCAAGGCGGTACCCGCATAAGCGGGGCCGCTCCAGCTTCCGCCGGCACGCAGCCCCGCCCATGCTGCCCCGGCGCGTCACATCTGGCCTGTTTGTTGCATGACAAGCAAAGATTCGCCCTGCGCGCCCCCCCGCGCGTGGCACAGTCGCATGTTGCTGCCGCTGCCAGCGGCCTTCATCGGGAACGCACAGCTGGGACGGCGTTCCATCCGGCTGCTGGATGCACGCCGGCTGATGAACGATCTTGAACCCGTACCAACCGAAAGACTCGCTGCATGAAGTAACTCCCACATCGAAGTACAAAAACAAGGAAAAACAAGAACCATGGCAAAACTTGAGAGACTGCTGCAACTGAACATTGCAAAAAAACTGTGGCTGCTGGCCGCCTGCGCCACGCTGGGCATCGTCATCCTGACGGCGGTATTCCTCCAATCCGAGCGCAAGCTCATCGTGAGCGAGCGCGAGGCCAGCGTCCGCCAGACAGTGGAGACGGCCCACGGCATCGTGGCGCGTTTCCATGAACAGGCCGCCAAAGGCGCAATGAGCGAAGAGGACGCCAAGCGCGCGGCGATGGACACCATCAGGACGCTGCGCTACAGCGGCAAGGAATATTTCTGGATCAACGACATGCATCCGCGCATGGTCATGCACCCGTTCAAGCCCGAACTGGACGGCGCCGACCTCTCCGCCAACAAAGACCCGACCGGCAAGCTCCTGTTCCAGGAAATGCTCAAGGTCGTCAAGGCCGACGGCGCCGGCTTCGTGCCCTACATGTGGGCCAAGCCGGGCAGCGAGGAACTCGGAAACAAGGTCTCCTACGTCAAGGGTTTCGCTCCCTGGGGCTGGGTCATCGGTTCCGGCATCTACATGGACAACGTGCAGGAAACCTTTGTCAGCCGCCTTGCCTCCTTCTCTGCCGGCGCGATGTTCCTGGCCGGCATCCTGCTGACGATCTGCGTGCTGATCGCGCGCAGCATCACCCGGCCGCTCGAACGTGCGGTCGCCATCGCCAACACCGTCGCATCCGGCGACCTCACCAGTAACATCGAGGTCAAGACCACCGATGAAACCGGCCAGCTCCTGCGCGCCTTGCGCGAGATGAACAATGGCCTGCTCGGCATCGTCAGCCAGGTGCGCCAGGGGACCGACACGATCGCCTCCGCTTCCAGCCAGATTGCCGCCGCCAACATCGACCTGGCCGCGCGCACCGAAGAGGAAGCCAGCTCGCTGGAGGAAACGGCGTCGGCGATGGAAGAGCTGACCAGCACCGTCAAGCAGAACGCCGACCATGCCCGCCAGGCCAATCAACTGGCGGCATCCGCCTCGGAAGTCGCGGTCAAGGGCGGCAACGTGGTTTCGCAGGTGGTGGGAACGATGGGCTCGATCAACGACTCGGCGCGCAAGATCGTCGACATCATCGCGGTCATCGACGGCATCGCCTTCCAGACCAATATCCTCGCGCTCAATGCTGCCGTCGAGGCGGCGCGCGCTGGCGAACAAGGCAAGGGTTTCGCCGTGGTGGCGGCCGAGGTGCGGCAACTGGCCCAGCGTTCGGCGGCGGCGGCAAGGGAAATCAAGGACCTGATTTCGGATTCCGTCGACAAGATCGACCACGGCGCGCGCCTTGTGGATCAGGCCGGAGAGACCATGAACGAGATCGTGGCCAGCGTCAGGCGCGTGACAGACATCATGGGCGAGATCACCACGGCCAGCCAGGAGCAAAGCTCGGGTATCGAGCAGGTCAACCAGGCGATCGCGCAGATGGATGAAGTCACCCAGCGTAATGCCGCCCTGGTGGAGGAAGAGGCATCGACCGCCGAATCGCTGCAGAACCAGGCGGCCAAACTGGCACAGATGGTCAGCGTGTTCCGCCTGCGCGAGGTGTCGAACGGCCTGCCGCCGGATGGCCGGAATGTCATGGCCATTCCGGTCAGGCCGGAACAGCCGCGGCTGGCGGCATAAACCCGGCTGAACGTGGCGCCTGCCGGCGGGTAAACATTCCGGCAGGCATGAACTATGCTTTAAAAAGAGCCACCTTTTGCATGAATAAAAGATAGGCTGCCACGTTTCGTGGAATGTTCAGGGAATGACCGGAATTTGAACGACCTCCCCCTGCCCTCCCGGGCTCGGGGTTGCCAGTTTTGCACAGCCTGCAGTACGCCACGGAGCCTGGAAGAATGAATGGAATAGTAAATGCTCTGATGGGCCAAACCAGGGACGAGGCCAAGCTCGGCTTCCGGCTGCGCATGTTCACCGCTCTGTCGTTTGTCTTTTCAATGCTCCTCGGCCTGACCTTCTTCCTGCTGTATTCGCATCTGCATGTCGTCCAGCAGCACAAGGAGGCCGAAGTCATCGCGGCCAACCATGCCTCCGCGTTGCAGGAACGCCTCAACCACTGCCTGTCCAGCACCTACGCCCTCGCCTCGGTCCTCCGCCAGGGAGGCGGCACCATCCACAACTTCGATGCGCTGGCGTCCGAGATGCTGAAGATGTATGGCGGCATCAGCAGCCTGCAGCTGGCCAAGGGCGGCGTTGTTTCGCACGTCGTTCCCTTTGTCGGGAATGCGCAGGTCATCGGCCACGACCTGCTGAAGGATCCGAACCGCAACAAGGAAGCGTTCCTCGCAGTCCAGACCCGCAAGCTGACCCTTGCCGGCCCGGTCGAACTCCTGCAGGGCGGCCATGCCGTCATCGGCCGCCTGCCGATCTTCCTGCAGGAGAGCAACAGCACGGAGCAGTTCTGGGGATTTGCCACCACCGTGATCGGCGTGCCGGAACTGATCGAGCGCAGCGGCCTGTCCGAACTGGCCAAAGCCGGCTACGAATACGAACTGGCCCAGGTGCGCTCACCCAATGGGGCGCTGCACATCTTTGCGCGCTCCGGCAACACCGTTTTCAATGATCCCGTCGTGCGCGAGCTCGATATCCCGAACAGCAAATGGCTGCTCCGCATCGCTCCCACGGAAGGCTGGCTGGAGCCATCCCTGACCTGGCTGCTGATCGGCGGTGTACTGCTGGCAAGCACGCTCGTGTCCATGTTCACCCATGCCACGTTCAAGCAACCGCTGCTGCTGCGCCGCGAAGTCGCCGAGCGCACGCAGGACCTCGCCGAGGCGAACCGCACCCTGACCAATGAAGTCGCCGAGCGCGAGCGTGCCCAGCATGCCCTCGCGCACATCAACCGGCTCTACAGCGTGCTCAGCCATACCAATGCCGCCATCGTCCGGATTGCCGATCGCGACAAGCTGCTCGACGAAATCTGCCACGTCGCCGTCGAACTCGGCGGCTTTCCGCTGGCACGGATCGCGCTGATCGACCCGGTGACCGGAGGCTGGCACTGGACCGCGAAATGCGGACAGGACATGCTCCTGCCCGAGTGCGACGAAACCATCCACGCCTGCCTGTCCACCAAGTTCGACGCCCTCAACGGCGCGATTTTCAAGGTGTGCAGCAGCGTCGTGCAGGAGCATGCCCATTGGTCGGCCATCTGCCCCCAGTCACAAGCCGCCGGCTTCCATTCGCATGTGTTCCTGCAGCTGCGCACCGGCGGGCAAGTGGTCGGCATGTTCAGCCTGTATGCGCGCGAAGCCGACTACTTCGATGAAGCGCAGCTGCGCCTGCTCGAGGAAATGACCGAGGACGTCTCTTTCGCGCTGGAGAACATCGAACGCGAGGCACAGCGCAAGAAGACCGAGGATAACCTGCGCAAGCTCTCCCGCGCCGTCGAACAGAGCGCGAACGCCGTCATGATCACCAACCGCTTCGGCATCATCGAATACGTCAATCCGTGGTTCACCAGGATCACCGGCTATACCGCGGCGGAAGTGATCGGCAAGACGCCGCGCGTGCTCAAGTCGGGCGAAACCCATCCGGAAACCTACAAGCGCATGTGGGAAACCATTACCTCCGGCAAGGAATGGACCGGCGAGCTGCACAACACCAAGAAGAACGGCGAAATGTACTGGTGCCTGGAAGCGATCTCGCCGCTCAAGGACGAACAGGGCAACATCACTCACTTCGTCGCGGTCACGGAAGACATCAGCGAGCGCAAGCAGACGGAACAGACCATCCGTCACCTCGCCTTCCACGATCCGTTGACCGGCCTGCCCAACCGTCGCCTGTTCAACGACCGCCTGCACCAGGCCGCCGCCCTGCGCCATCGCAAGGACAATGCCTTCGCGCTGATGCTGCTCGACCTCGACCGCTTCAAGACGGTCAACGACACGCTGGGCCACGAGATCGGCGACGCGCTGCTCAAGGCCGTGGCCGCACGCCTGCTCAACAGCACGCGCCAGGGCGACACGCTGGCGCGCATGGGCGGCGACGAATTCGCCCTCATCGCACTTGAAGTGCAGCAGCCGGAAGACATGGCGCGCATGGCGGAAAAACTGCTCGACGTGCTCAAGGAGCCGTTCAACCTGTTCGGCCATGAGCTGTATGTCACCACCTCCATCGGCGTGACGCTTTACCCGAACGATGCCGCCGACGCCGAGGCGCTCATCAAGAACGCCGACATCGCGCTGTACCGCGCCAAGGACCTGGGCCGCAACAACTTCCAGTTCTTCACCGACGACATGAACGCCGCAATGATGAATCGCCTGCGCCTCGAAAGCGCGATGCGCTGGGCGGTCGATCGCAACGAGTTCATGCTTCAGTACCAGCCGCAGGTCGATGTCGTCACCGGTTGCATCCATGGCACGGAAGCGCTGATCCGCTGGCGCCATCCGGAATTCGGCATGATTTCACCCGCCCAGTTCATCCCGCTGGCGGAAGAAACCGGCATGATCGTGCAGATCGGCGAATGGATTTTGCGTACCGCGTGCACACAAGCCAAGGCGTGGCAGCAGGCGGGCATGCCCATGCGCGTCGCCGTCAACCTCTCTGCGCGCCAGTTCCACCAGGGCGATCTGGCGGAAACGATCGCCGACATCCTGCGCGATCTCGACCTTCCATCGGAACTTCTCGAGGTAGAACTGACCGAAGGCATATTGATGGAAGACACGTCGCAGACGGCCGCCATCCTCGACAAGCTGCACCGGATGGGCGTACAGATCTCGATCGACGATTTCGGTACCGGCTACTCTTCGCTGTCCTACCTCAAGCGCCTGCCGATCCAGATCCTGAAGATAGACCAGTCCTTCGTGCGCGACATCCACACCGACCCCGATGACCGCGCAATCGTCACTGCGGTCATTGCGCTGGCCCACAGCATGAAGCTCAAGGTGGTCGCGGAAGGCGTGGAAACACAGGAGCAGCTGGCCTTCCTGAAGGAATATGCATGCGACATGATGCAGGGCTATCTGTTCAGCCGTCCGGTGAGCGGCGACGACGTGCTTTCGCTGCTGACTTCCGACACACGGCTGCAGCCTGCAGCAGAACATCAGATCAAGGAAGCGTAATGATCCCGATCCAGACTCTCGATACCCCATCGGCATGCCGCCCTGAATGGGTGAAACTGAATCATCTTCTGTCTTACTGCACGCGTCCGCTGCTTCCGGCCGGCGGACAGGCTGACAACCAGGCCCTGCCGCGCTGCAACCACCAGGGCTGCCTGTTCAGCGCGACAAAACTGTAAAAAAGCCCGTCTCCCTTTCGGGAAACGGGAAGAACTGCCGGGTATTCCTTATCCGTTTGCGATCCGGCGCAGACTGCCTGCGTCGTTCTTCACAAGCTGCCTCGACTCGGCCTGGCGCAAGGGTGTGACGACCGCAGTTGCGTGCGCCGTACCATCGCCGAACTTGAACACATTGATCAGTCCGGCAAGACTGCCCGCCTCTTCCTGCATGCTTTCGGCGGCGGCGGCAGCCTGTTCCACCAGCTGCGCGTTCTGCTGGGTGACCTCGTTAATTTCGGCGACCGCACGGTTGACCTGCTCGATGCCGTTGCTCTGCTCCTGGCTGGCGGCCGTGATCTCGCTCATGATGTCGGTCACGCGCCTGATGCTGGCGACAATCTCATCCATCGTCGCGCCGGCCTGATCCACCAGCCGGCTGCCAATATCGACCTTCTCCACCGAGTCGCCGATCAGCGCCTTGATTTCCTTGGCGGCGGCGGAACTGCGTTGCGCCAGGTTGCGCACCTCGGTCGCCACCACCGCGAAGCCCTTGCCCTGCTCCCCTGCCCTCGCCGCTTCGACGGCGGCGTTGAGCGCAAGGATATTGGTCTGGAAGGCGATACCGTCGATGACGCCGATGATATCGACGATCTTCTTGGACGAATCGTTGATCGACCCCATGGTCTCGATCACCTGCGTGACCACCGAGCCGCCCTTGATCGCCACCTCGGACGCGGACGCCGCGAGCTGGTTCGCCTGCCTTGCGCTGTCGGCATTCTGATCGACCGTGTCCGTCAGATGCTTCATCGTGGAGGCGGTATCGGCCAGCGCCCGCGCCTGCATGTCGGTGCGGGCCGACAGATCGAAATTCCCTGCCGCGACTTGGCCGGAGGCGGCGGCGATCGTGTGGGCGCCGGTGCGCACCTGCTCGACCGTGCGCGCCAGGCTGGCGTTCATGTCCTTGAGCGCCTGCATGAGCTGGCCGGTTTCATTGCGGTTGCGCACCTCGATCTTCGTCGAGAGGTCGCCTGCCGCAACCGATTGCGCAACCCGGATCGCATGTCCCATCGGACGGGTGATGCTGCGCGACACGAAATAGCAGATGACGAGCAGCACGCCCATGATGATGAACGCGAAGATCAGGAAACTGAATGAACGCTTCACCACCATGGCATTGATCTTGTCCAGGTAGACACCCGAGCCGACCACCCAGCCCCAGGGCGAAAATCCCTTCACATACGACACCTTCTCGACATCCACGTCGCTGCCCGGCATCGGCCACATGTAGAACACGAAGCCCGCTTCGCGCTTCTTCACCGTGTCGACGAACTCCATGAACAGGAGCTTGCCCTTGGGGTCCTTGTTCTGCGACAGATCCTTGCCATCCAGCTCCGGCTTGATCGGATGCATGACCATTTTCGGCTGCATGTCGTTGATCCAGAAGTATTCGCCATCGCCATAGCGGAAGGCCTTGATGGTCGCCATCGCATTGCGCTTGGCATCCTCCTCGCTCATGACGCCTTTCGCCGCCAGGCTATGGTTGTAGACAAGGATGTTGTGCGCCGCTTCAACCGCCTGGCGCACGCTGGCCTTGCGCTCTTCCAGCACCAGCGCGCGCTCGGTGACGACAAAGAAGGCAATCAGCGAAAGAATGCCAAACGCCGCAGTGGCAGCCAGCACTCCGAGCTTTTTGCCGATAGTGAAAGTCATGTTGGTAAGCATCGTCTCCTCCTTGTTTGTGCTGCGAAGTCTTTGTCTCATCACACATGCTGCAGAAGACAAAAAATGCTCGCAGGGGCAGAAAAATATTGCCCATGAACAAGTTATGGGTATTAGCTTACGGCTGGATTACGGAAAAAACGGTTTCCACACGGCAATTTGATTCAGCTCAGGAAATTTGCAGTTGGCAATGCCAACCATGCATCGCGGCCGAAAAATGAAAAAGGACCGGCACGCCGGTCCCGAACGCTGCTATCGCTGCGGTTCTTGTGCGGGTCTGTTGACCTTCTTTTTGTCCAGGTTCCGCCGTGGGCGGAAGCCGGATCCTGCCCTTTAGAGCCGGGCAGGAAGGTCAATCAGCGGGTCATGATCCAGTTGGCGATGGCCTTCTGGTCACCCTTGTCCTTGGTTTCGATTTCCTTGTGTTCTTCCTCGGTGCCGTCTTCCAGCTTCACCGTCGGGCTGGTCGTCAGGTTCTTGATGATCTTGGCTTCGCCGTCCGGCTTGCCTTTGAACTTCTCGGCGAGCTTCTTGAAGGACGGGCCTTTCTTGGTCTTGTCCATCGCGTGGCACTTCATGCAGCCCTGCTTCTTCAGGTAAGGCTCGACATCCGCTTCGGACATCGCGGCGAAGGCCGGCGCGGACAGCGCGGCGCTGAGGGCAAACACTTGGGCCAGTTTCATGGCGATCGATTTCATGGCGTTACTCCTAAAAAAATCAAACACTGAATCAATGATGCTCGCTGTGTTCGTGCCAGCCGGTGAGCATCATCTTGATCATCGAGGTCGGCTTCTCGCCGGTAGTGGCGAGATAGAGATGGCCGATCAGGAACAGGAAAATCGCGGCGCTGCTCGCGTAGTGCAGGAACGCCACCGGCAACAGGCCGTCCATGCCGAACAGCTTGTCCGGCGCGACGCTCGGGAAGAAGTAAATCAGCCCGGTGATGATCACGACCGGCAGCACCATGTACATGATGATCCAGTACAGCAGCGCCTGCAGCGGATTGAACTTCGTTTCCTTCGTCACGGCATACGGATGCGGCTCGCCCTTGAAGATGCCCCACATGTAGAACCTCGCCTGCTTGATGCAGCCCGCGATCACCGGCGAGCGCGGGAAGTACTGCAACCCGTTGCCGGTGAAGATGTTCATGATGAAGTAGAACGAATACGCGCAGGCCAGCGCGATGCCGGCGATGTCGTGGATGCGCGCCGCGAGCGAGAACTCCACCAGGAAGCGTCCCGGCGCCGCGAAGTGCAAGCTGATGCCGGTGATCGACAGGGTGATGATCAGGAAGGCGTTCGTCCAGTGCCAGAGCCGCAGCCACAGCGGCAGCAGATAGATGCGTTCACTCATTTTGTGTTGTTCCTTCTTTTCTTTGCACCCAGATAGCGGATCAGGCCGTGGCCGAGGACGCCGAGGAAAGTCAGCGCCGCCATGGCGAGGATGAGCGTGTCGAGCAGCGGGTGGCGCGTCGCGCCGATGACATACGAGTTCGACAGGATGACGCTGTTGGCGAAACCGTACTTCTGCTTTTCATCGTCCGCGAGGTGACGGTACAGGCGCGTTGCCAGCTGGGAATCCTTGGTGTGGCAGGTCACGCACATGCGCTCGGCTTTCTTCTCGCCGAGGATCTCGTGCGACAGGCCCGGCTCGGCCGAGGTGTGGCAGTCGATGCAGCGCACCGATTGCCAGTGCAGCTTGGTGTTCGGCAACCACTTGTGCTGTTCGTCCAGGTCGGGACGCTCGACCTTCTCGCCCGCCTTGCCACCCGTCTTCATCGGCGCGAACTTTTCAAACTTCTTGTCCGAGGTATGGCAGGAGATGCACATCTTGTTGTCCTGCGCGACCATCTTGCGCGGGTCCTTCAGCTTGGTCACCAGGAAGATGCCGTGGCTGCCGTGGCAATCCATGCAGCGGACGGTATTGCCGCCTGCGTGGGTGGCAAGCTTGCCGTGCTGGGTGCGCTCGTAGGACTTGAACTGGTCGTCGTGGCAATCACCGCAGGACTCCAGCACTTTCTGCTTGAAGGTCACAGCCGAGGTATTGCCGACGGAATGGGCGGTATGGCAGTCCGAGCAGGTCGCGGCCTTGCTTTCGCCTTCATCGATCAGCTTTTCGCCGTGGATGGAGCCTTCGAATTCCTCAAGCTGGTCGTCGTGGCACCCCTTGCCGCATGAGGCCGGCTCGGTCTGGCGCCATTCCTTGCGCGCTTCCGTGTCCTTGGGGGGAATGTCGAAGGTATGCGTGTTGTGGCACTGCGAGCAGGTCGCGTTGACCTTGGTCTCGTCGTCCTGGTTTTCCTTCGCGTGGAAAGATTTCTTGTAGGCGTCGATGTTTTCGACGACCGTGCCCAGGCGCGCTTTCTCCTTGGCCTTGTTGTCTTTCTTCGCCTTGGCCCACAGGTCCTCGTGGCAGCTTGCGCAGTCGGGCTTCCTGGCCTTGGGATCGATCTTGTGGTTGGCCTTGCTGTCGACGATTTCGGTGTGGCATGCCACGCATTCCATCTTCGCGTGGACGCCTTTACCGAATTTCTCATTTTCGATAACGAACAATTCCCGCTTTTCGCCATCGGCGCCTTTGGCTTCGAGCTTGCCTTTCTTGCCACTATGACAATCCTGGCAGCTGGCGTTGTCCATCTTGTGGGAAGCGGCTTCAGCCGGCACGACAGCAAGCGCGCCGGCCGTACAGACGGCGGCGGCAACCATCCATGCTTTCAGGGTGCGAAGCGGCCCCGTGATTTTTTTTCGGAGTGCAGACAGGGTATTCATGATGTCCTGGGTGTGGCCGGTATGCTTTTGCCGCCCGGGATATGCAAATTTCGCGCCAGAAATTGACGCACATCAAGTGGGGGGCATGACGGGTGCGGCCAGTGGCCGCACCCGAGCCGGGTTAGAACTGATAAGAAAGCGATACGCCGACGAAATGCACGTTGTAGTTCGGGCTGACTTCGTTGGTCCCGATGACGTTGGCCATCGTGGCCGGCGCCACCTGGTCGATCGACCAGTCAGCCGAGCTGTAACGCTCGAAGATGTACTTCACCTTGACCGCGACATCCTTCTGCAGCTTGTAGGTGCCGAAGAGATCGAGGCGGCGCAGGCTGGTCTTCAGGTCGGGCAGCGGGGTTGCCTGCTGCGCGGCCGCGATCGACGGGCCGGTCCAGACGGTGACGCTACCGGTGGAGTTCGCACGCACCAGGTCGCCGCCGACTTCATACTTGCGAGCCGGTGTGTAGCGCACACCCGCGCCGAAGGAGACCGTACGGTCGACGATGCCTGCCGTCCAGTCGAAGCCGGGGTTGGTCACGTTGGCGCGATTGCCGCCGAGCGCGATGGAACGCTGACCGGTGCTGTAACGGTCGAACGAGGTGAACACGTGGCCGGAGAGCGCATCGGTCGCACGGAACGAGGCATCCAGGTTGACTGCCCAGCCGGTCGCGCGCTGCAGGCCATACTGCGACGCATGGTAGTCGTCATCCTTGTAGTCGACGTCCATGTGCAGGTCGATGTTCTCGGCCGGCGTGACGTTCAGGAAGGCCTTGATCTTGTCGCGCTTGCGCGGCGCCATGAAGAACTTCTTCTGGGCCGGGACGTTGTCCCACAGGCCGTTCAGCGGCAGCGCAGCGTTGAACTGCGTTGTCACGTAGGCCGGCGAGAACCCCGCGATGAACGGCGCGGATGCGTCGTACTCGGAGGTCTTGCGGTCGGAGTACGCGTAGCCGAAGCCGCCGGACACCATGTCGTTGAAGTGCTGGTGCACGTCCGCCTTGATGGTGTGCTCGCGCTCGTCCTTGATGGCCTCGAAGGTTTTCTTCGCCCATTCGTAGTCATAGCCGAGCTTGAACGTGGTGCTGGTGCTGTAGTGGTAATCCAGCTCCGCATCGATCTGCTGCTTCCTGCTGCTGCCCGGCAGGTTCGTGCGCACCTTGCCCAGGCCTGCGGCTGCCTGGCTTTGCGAGTCACCGCCGATATAGGCGTACTGCGCCTGCGGCGTCTTGTTGTCGCGCTCGTCATAGCGATACAGCGCGTGGAAGCCGAGCTTCGGCATCAGCTTGGACGTGATCTTCATGTCCAGGTGCGTGGTGTCGATGCGGCCGTCCAGCGACGAACGCGGCAGCGGCGTCGCCGTTGCTGCAAGCGCCGGGTTGACGGTGTACGGCAGGAAGGCGTCGTTTTGCAGCATGCGGCCGAGGCTGAAGCTGCCGGACACACGGGTGTCCTTGGTCAGCGTATAGCCCGCGGACGCGCTTACCTGGTGGAACTGATTGTCCGGCGGCAGGCCGAGCGAGCCCTGGTTGTAGGCGGATACGCCAGGCGTCGTGGCGGCGACCCACACCGAGGATGCAAACGGATTGGCCCAGGTCAGGCTGTTGTTCTGGTTGCGGAAGAACGAGCCGTAGTAGCCGAACTGCATCTGCAGCTTCTTGTCGACATAACGTGCCAGCGCCTCGATCTCGTCGGTCGTGTAATTGACCGGTTCCGGAACGATGGCCGCGCGCGGATTGCCGCCGCTGTTGCCGATGACGGCCGCGGTAAAGCGGTTGCCATCCTTGTGCTCGCGCTTGACGCGCAGGTCCACGTCCCAGCCCTGCGGCAGCTGCTTGCCGAAGCCGAGGCCGATCGCTTCGCGCTTGGACTCGACGGTGAAGGGACGCATGCTGGCGTTCAGCGTCGACATCGCGGCCGTGGTCGCGCCGCGCACGAAGCCGGTCGGCAGCGTCAGGTTGGTGCTGCCCGGGTTGGTGAACGGGGTCTGGTAGCTGTCCGAGAACAGCTTCGGGATCTCGTCATAGGACAGGCGGAAGCCGTAGTTGCCCTGCTCGCCCGTCTCGATGTCGAGGCTGCGCGAGTTGAGGCCGAGATCGCGGGCATTCAGCATGAAGTAGCCCGGGCCGTCGTTGAAGCGGCGGTTCAGCTCGATGTTGCCGATCAGGTGCGCGCCGGAGCGGTTCAGGCCGGTGTAGTCGCCGAACTTGTAGCTGCTGTCGGACACCCAGCCCATGCCGACTTCGACGGTGCTGGTCGGGGTGATCAGTTCACGGACTTCGTCATCTTCGGCCCACGCTGCCGATCCGATGGATGCAATGGAAACCGCGAGGATGGTGCGTACGAATTTCGTCCGATTATGCGGTTCAAACTTGGTAAACATGTCTTTCTCCTTCGCGATTAGCGTGTGTAGCGTGCGCCGGACGGATGATTCGTGCCGTGGACCTGCGTGTGGCAGCTTGCGCAGCTGCGGAGCAGGAGTTGCTGGGCCGGCGCAGTGCCGCCTGCGGTGGTCGGCAGGCCGCGGCCGCTGTACGGGTTGCCAGGGTGCTGGGTGAAGTCATGGCACTGGCTGCACAGGTACGGCTGGCGGGCCTTCAGCAGGGACGGATTGTTGGAGCCGTGCGAGTTGTGGCAATTCATGCAGTTGTCGCTGGCGACCGGGTGTTCGAACAGGAACGGACCGCGCTTCTCGGTGTGGCAGGTGTAGCAGGTCTCGTTGACGGTGTTCTTGATCAGCTGCTTCGGACCGGTGGAGCCGTGGGTGTTGTGGCAGCTGGAGCAGGCGACCTTGCCTTCCTTCATCGGATGATGGGAAGCCTTGTGCGATTCGGCGCGCTGGGTCTTGTGGCAGGAGAAGCACACCTCGGTCTGTTCCTTCTTGTCGCGCACCTTGTCGTGCTGGGTGTGGACCTTGTGGCAGGAGGTGCAGGTCACGCCGTTGGCGGAGTGGGCGCTGCTTTCCCAGTGCATGCGGTTGCCGCCCTGGTGGCAGGACTGGCAAACGGCATCGCGATCCTTGACGGGAACGGTGGAATCCTTGGAGAAGTAGATGTCGGTCTTGGGCGGCTTGTCCTTGCCCTTGTAGTCGGCGTGCTTGTCGCTGTCCTTGTGGCAGTCGCGGCAGGTCGGGGTGCGCGGGTCGCCCTTGATGCCGTGCTTGCCCTTGCCGATGGCAAGCAGCTTCGGTTCGTCAGCCTCGTCGTGGCAGGCGGTGCAGCGGGCATCGCCCTTCAGGACCAGGTCCTTCTGCGGCTTCTTGGCATCATCGGCCGCAAAGGCCGGTCCGCCTATCCCCATTCCCAGTGTCAGCGCCGCGAGGGCTGCTGCTTTTTGCCATAGTTTCATCTTGGATCCCCTTAAATTTCCGTTCTAAACCCCGAAGACATCGCGTCGATACTTCGTGTTGCCATGCCTCTGATGCAGCGAAACCACACTTCTTCAGCCTGGTCTTGCAGCAATTTCCTTGCCCATCGCCTCTTCGCCATGCATTTGCAGTAAAGCAGTTCAGGCTCCACGCATGGAGCCGTTCTGATTCATCGAATCCTGCGGGATAAATACTGCGGACAACTGGGAGGCGAGGTGTTGTGCGATCTCTGTTACTTGACCCTAACGCTTATAAGGGTATCCCTCTGGAAACTGCTACACAACCACAAGAAGGCAGTTCGTTGCAGCCCCGGTAATCGGATTAGGCTTTCATTGATCCATGTCAACGATGGCAGACACTCACCGCAAGGAGCATCAACGCGACAGAATCCAACGAATGAGGTTCTTCAGTTCCTTCTCGTCCTTTGTCTTGGGAATCCGGTGTTCGTCCTCGTCCCCTGCCGCTGTCTTTACCACCGGTCCGGTGGTGAGGTGCTTGGTCAGCTTGTCCTCGGCATCGGGCTTGCCCTTGTACTTGGCTGCGATCGATTTGTACGAGGGGCCATCCTTCTTCTTGTCGACCGCATGGCACTTCAGGCAGTCTTCGCGGCGCGCGAGCCCGAACGCCGCCTCCTCGTCGACAACAGCGGCCGGCTCTGCATCGGCAGCGATCGCTTCGACAGACATCAACATGACAGCGGCCGCGGCTGCGGCGGCCATACGCTTTGCAATGGCAATACTCATGACACTTCCTTGTGCTTCCATGGTTGCATGGGGCCGCGTGTGCACGGCCCCTCTCTATGACTAGCGGGTCAACACCACTTTCTGGTAGAGCCCGCCAAAATAAGTCGTTTTCTCGATGGTTGAAAATGCGATGTCCTCCGGGAGATACGAAGTGATCTCGTTCTTCCACAAGTCGTCGGCGTACGGTTCGAGCCTGCGCAGCAGCGCGCGCAGCGGATGGCGCACCGGGTTCCAGTCGTCCGGACCGTGGTAATCGACGATGATGACCTTGCCGCCCGGCTTGACCACCCTGCATGCCTCTTCCAGGGTGCGGCGGCGCACGGCCTCGGGCTGTTCGTGCAACAGGAAGAACACCAGGACGCGCTCATAGCTCGCATCGGCGAAACCGAGCGCAGCCGAATCGCGCTGGAACAGAGAGATGCGCGTGTCGGGCGGCAGCTTGCGCTTGAGGTTCTGCAACTGGATCGGCAGCACGTCGATCACATGCAGCTGGCCGTCGTCCGCGATGCGTTCGCGCAGCGTCGGCGTGAGGTCGCCGTAGGCGCATGCCACCTGCAAGGTCTTGCCTTCCGCCTGCATGCCGATGTCCTCCAGGGCGGCGTCGCGCAAGCCGGAGTAATTACCGAAGAGAATCAGGTTGACCAGCCATTCCCGCTCGAACACCTTGACTGCATTCGGGTGGACATAGGCCCACCAGTAGATCTTCTGCAGATAGGCCGGCACCGAAACCCGCACCGGCGTCTTGTCGAACTCGACCGGTTCTGAATGCGCGATATCAGCCATATCCACCTTGTCCGTTACCAAATCAGTCATCCGAAGTCTCCTTGAAATGGGCTGGCAGAACGGGTCGTTCCGCTTGGTTAAATGCTCTGCATTTCCAAAACCGCTGCGGGCCGGCAACATAAAACGCCGGGTCAAGACAAAAATTGCAATATCCGCCACTTTCCCGCAAGCAAGAATTGCACCAGATATTTTCTGCGCTCGAGATGAAAAAAGCGGGGCGTCTCGCGACTGCCCCGCTCTTCTTTGTGTGCCCGAGGGGTTTCAGTAGAACCGGTAGATATAGGTGATTCCAACGAAATTCACGTTCTGGCGAGGACGCTGGGCGAGGAACGTGCCGTCCGTGTAGACCCACTGCGACCAGGTCCAGTCATTGGTGGAGTAACGGTCAAAGATGTAGTCCAGGCGCAGGCTAGAGTTCTTTTCCAGCGCATAGATGCCGAACAGCTTGAAGGTGCTCTGGCGCGTGTAGAAGCTCGGCAGCGAGGCGATTCCGGTGCCCGTGACCGCGCGCTGTTCGTAAACATCGTTGATGTCCGAATGGCTCACGTCGGCGCCGATTTCCAGTTTTGAGAATGGCTTCCCACGAACGCCAAGACCGAAGGACTTGCCGTCGTTGACCAGGGTCGACGCCCAAAGCTGCGTTGCCCCGGCCGGACCATTGCGGCTTGCGCGGTTGGCCACCGTCTCGTTCTGGGATACCCAGGCATTGGCCTGCCACTCGTCGGTGATGGTGTACGCGACATCGATCGAGTGGTTCTTCGACGTGCCGTCGCGCAGGCCGAACTCGTCCACCGTGCGGTGCGCATAGTCGTCACGCGTCTGCTCGGTCTGGAACTGGATGGAGAACGCTTCGACCGGGTTCCAGCTGAGCGACAGGCGCAGCTTGTCGCGCTTGCGGTCGGACAAGTGCAAGGGCGCGATCAGGTTGAAGGCCGACGCCGTCGTCGCGCCGTTGGTACAGGTCACCGCGCCGCAGTTGAGCACGTTGGTGCGGAAATCCGAACCGTCGCGGTCACTGTGGATGTAGCCGATGGAGCCGGTGACCGTATCGGAGATCGAACGCTGCAGCACGGCACGGTACGAGACTTCCTCGGTCTTGTCGCGGAAGCTGACCGCACGGATCGCGGAGGTGTTGCGCTCCTTCTCCACGTAGTCGATGCCGCCGGTGACGCGCAGGTCCATGGGCAGGCGGTAGCTGGCTTCCACCTTGCTGTTCAGGGTCTTGATCGAACGCGGCTCGTTCTCGCCGTTGAAGCTCGACGTCGGCGTCACGCCCGCATTGGTGTACAGGCGGATGGGCGTCTTGTCGTGGCGGTTCTCGTAACGTGCGTCAGCCAACAGGTACAGCTTCGACGTGGGACGCGACGTGATACCCGCCTGCAGCTGGGTCGTGTCCATGCGTCCGTCGAGGTTGCCGGTGGGCGAAATGCCGGGTGTCACCACGACGCCGCTGAGGAAGGTGTCGTCCTGCGTGGCACGGCTGTACGCGGCCTTGAAGGTTGCCTTCGTCGCCGGCGTGAAGGTGTAGTTGCCGCTCAGCGCGAGCTGGTGCGATTGCGAGTCGGGCGGCAGGCCGATGACATTGAAGGTGGACAGGGCGGCGTTGCCGCCGGCAATGTTCAATGCAGTGTTGTGGTTGTTGTACCAGGTGCCGTAGTAGCTGCCGGCGAGATAGAGCTTCTCGGTGGTGTAACCGAGGATCGCATCGAGCTGACGGGTGGTCGAGTTGATTGGTTCCGGTGCGAACTCCCACGCGGACACCGCGCCGGCAGTACCGCGTGCGAACACGCGCGCGCCGTCCTTTTCCTCGTTGCGCACGCGCACCAGCAGGTCGAAGCCGTTGCCGAGGATCTTGCTGTAGCCGAGGCCGAGCGCCTCGCGCTTCATCTTCAGGTGCAGCGGCACTTCAACTGCGGCTGCCGTCGAAGGAATCGTCAGGTTCGGCGTGCCAATGCCGGTGACCGCCGTGTTGACCGTGTACGGCTCGAAGCGCGGCATTTCGCTGTAATCCAGGTAATACGCCCAGTCGCCCTGGCGCTCATGCGAGAGACGCATGTCCCGGCTTTCCAGTCCGAGATTCCTTCCCTTGAACTTGATCCACGTGCCGGTGCTGTCGTCGCGCTTGATCAGGTCGACATTCAACAGGCCATAGGCGCCCTCTTCATCCAGTCCGCTGTAGATGCCGAAGCGCGGTGCGTCCTTGGTCAGATAGCCGGCGCCGATGGCGATCGTGCTTTGCGGTTTCGTGAGCTGGTCGATTTCCTCGTTGGCATGGGCGGCAACGGGCATGTATGCGCCGATGACCGCAGCCGCGATGGCGGAAAGAGGAAATCCAAATTGCGTTTGCTTCTTCATGTTCATTTCCCCTTCTGCATTAACGACGCTGCGTGCGCTCGTTGGCGAGGTTGGCCGGGTTGTTCGTGCCGTGCGTATTGGTATGGCAGTTCACGCAACCGCGTGCAAGCACGTTGTTGGCGGTGCCGGCGCCGTTGAACGTCGCATTGCGTCCCTGGTGGGTGGCCGGCTCGTGGCACTGCTGGCAGAGGAACGGCGGACGTGCCTTCAGGAGGTTGGGCTGTGTACTGCCGTGCGGGTTGTGGCACAGCGAGCAGTCTTCCTGTGCCGGCTGGTGGCCGCGGATGAACGGGCCGCGCTTCTCCATGTGGCAGGTGTAGCAGGTCGCATTCACGCTGTCGCGCTGCATCAGGCGAGGACCGGCGGAACCGTGCGGGTTGTGGCAGTCGGAGCACACCATCTTGCCGTCCTTGGTCAGGTGGCGCGACGGGCGGCTGTATTGCGCGCGCTGCTCCTTGTGGCAGGTGAAGCAGACTTCCGGCTGGGTGTTCTTCTCGCGCACCTTGTCCTGGTGGGTGTGCATCTGGTGGCAGTTCGTGCACAGCACGTCGGCGGCCTCGTGGGCGCTGCCGGACCAGTGGGAGCGGATGCCGGACTTGTGGCAGCCGACGCAGGATTCCACATCCTTGGTCGTGGCCTTGCCCTTGGCGCCGAGGAAATCGACCGGGGGACGGACCGGGGTATTGGCGGTGTTCTTGACGTGCGCGTCGCTCGTGCCGTGGCAGGACTGGCAGGACGGCGTGCGCTGGTCAGCCTTGACGCCGTGGCGGGTCTGGTAGATCGACAGCACGGGGTTCTTTTCGGATTGGTCGTGGCACCGCGTGCAAACGGCGTCTTCCGCGCGCAGCTCGCGCATCATGTCGGCCTGCGAGTGCTTCCTGCCTTCGGCCGCCTGTGCCGGTAGTGCCGCCGCCAGACCGGCGAGCATCGCCAGCGACGTGGCGATCTTCTGCCAGAATTTCATTGTATTCTCCCTGATTGTGCTTGATGCGGGGCGGGTGCTTCCCTCACCTCACCGCCGTCGTGGCATTACCTTGCTTACTGCGAAAGAATCCACTGGACCAGATTCTTGATCTGCTCCGGGTCCTTGGTCTTCGGAATCTTGTGGTCTTCCTCGTGGCCGTCTTCGAACTTGACCTTGATGCCGCTGGAGAGGTGCTTGATCAGCTTCGCCTCCGCATCGGGCTTGGTCTTGTGCTTGGCTGCGAGTTCCTTGTACGAGGGACCGTCCTTCGCGCGGTCGATGCCGTGGCAACGCAGGCAACCTTCCTGTCGCGCGAGTTTTTCCGCAGCGGCGGCATCCACCGCATGGACGGACGGGGAGATTGCCAGCGCAATGCCCGCCATCATGCCGGATGCAAGCAGCATCCTGGTTGTGCTTGTCAATTTCATCAATGTGTTCCTTCCTTCAAAAGGGACTGGAATGGATTTGCTCTTTGTACTGCACAGGGACACATGACTTGCAGGGAGAAAACGCGGAGACGAAGAGAGGTTCTGCTGCTCGTTTCGACGACCTGCTGCGGATGTATGTGGCGTTCACAGATAAATCCCCAACAGATGGAAGGTTATATGCTGAAGTTAGTTCTCACAATGAAATATGTTGCGTCGTCGATGCATGATTCCATGTAATTTTCGTATTCATTGACATGAATCAACCGTCACAAAAAGCGGATGTCGATTGCGTCAAAACGTGCAAAAAAACATCACATTGGAAAAGCACATCCGTGCGTGCGGAAAAGGGAAATTGCAGAGGAAAAAGCAGCGGCGCAGACCGTCATATTCACACTGTCACGGCACCGTCCGCGAGAGGAAAAGCACCATCGTCCACGACAGCGGACGCAAAAAAAAAGCGCCGCTACAAGGCGGCGCTTTTCGTGGTGCGGTTGATCAACCGTTCTTCCTGTTGATCGTGATCTTCAGGTTTGCAGCACCCGGCGCAACCGGAGAGGTCACACCCTCAAGGTCGCCGGGGGCCGGTGTCGCGCTGCCGTTCTTCGACACGCGCGCACCGACAACGACCATGGGCACGCTCGACAGTTTTGCTTCAGGCATCATGCTCATGCTGTCGTTGAGCTCGAAGCTGGTCGGCAAGTCCTTCACCTGCTTGCGCAGCACGGCCAGCGGGAAACGCGGGCCCTCGGCGGCACGGGCGAAGATGAACACCGTGTCGGTGTCGGCAACCTGTGCACGCAATGCCGGGTCGATATCCACCGTTCCCGTCACCTTCGCACCGCCTGCGGCTGCCTTCGGCGCTTCGGGTTTGGCCTGCGCCACCGGTGCGATACCGCCCAGTCTCTGCGCCTCGGCGATGCTGCCGGAGACGGAGCGTGCGACGTCGGAATCCGCGGGAACCTGCGCCATGATCTTCTGCCAGCGCTCGGCGGCGACCGCATAATCCTTGCGTTCGAACGCAGCACTTCCCCACAGTGCGATGGCCTTGACGTTCTGCGGATCGATCTGCACTGCCTTGGCGGCGAGATTTTCCGGCTCGCCGACCAGCGTGCGGCCCAGCGCCATGGCGAGGGTATCGGCGTAATCGGCCAGCAGGTTGGAGTCGTTCGGCACGAGCTGCACCAGGCGGCCGTAGGCATCCGCTGCCTCCTTGTAGCGTCCGATCGCGTTGTAGGAGCGTGCCAGCATATGCCAGCCTTCGATATTGTCAGGCTCGTTCTTCAGGCGCTCCGCCAGGCTGGCGACCATGCCTTCGATCTGCTCTGCCGTCACCTCATGCGAATTCTGCTGGTGGGCGGCCGCGACCTGCTGCTGCGCCGGATCCATCGCCTCGGGCGAGCCGACCAGCAGGTAGACCGAGATGGCGATCACAGGGACCGCCACGCCTACCGCGCCGGCGGCCCAACGCTTGCCGCCGTCGATCGCGGGTGCTGCCTGCTGCGGCAGGACTTCCTCCGCCACACGGCGCTCCAGTTCATGGCGCGCGCTTTCGTACGCCGCCTGTTCGATCAGGCCGGCCTCACGGTCGGCTTCGAGTTCGCGCAGCTGGTCGCGCAACACGGCCAGGTTGAGCTGGTCGCGCTGCACGTGGTCGACCGCCTGCTCCTTGCGCAGCAGCGGCGGCAGCAGAAACGCGAGCGCCGCTGCCATCATCAGCCCGGCGCCAATCAGAAATACTGTCATGCTTTATCCTTCGTATCGTTCGCGCCTTCGAGCAGGGAGGCTGCGCGCTTGAGTTCGGTGTCAGGCATATCGGCCTGCGGAACCTGGCGGCGCGACAGCTTGCGCACCAGGATCAGGATGCCGCCGATCAGCAGGACGAACGGACCGAACCACAGCAGGAAGGTCGTGCCCTTCATCGGCGGGCGGTACATCACGAAATCGCCGTAACGCTCGACCATGTAATCGACGACGTCCTTGTCGGACATGCCGCTGGCCAGCTTCTCGCGCACCTGCTGCTTCAGGTCCATCGCAAGTTCGGCATGCGAATCGGCCAGGGTCTGGTTCTGGCACACGAGGCAGCGCAGCTCTTCGGACAATGCCATCACGCGCTTTTCCAGTTCGGGATTGGCCGTGGCAAGCGGTGCTTCCTTGACCTGCGCGGAGGCAGCCGATGCCGCCAGCAGGAGGGTGAACAATAATTTACGCACTCTTCAACTCTTTAATCAAAGGCATCAGCTTCGTGGTGATCGCTTCCGGCGTCAGCGGGCCGGTGTACTTCATGCGGATCACGCCCGTCTTGTCGATCACGAAGGTCTCGGGAACGCCATACACGCCGTAGTCGATGCCGACGCGGCCGTCATTGTCGAATGCCGACAGCGCGTACGGATTGCCGAAGTCCTGCAGCCACTTGATGCCGTCGATGCGGCCATCCTTGTAGTTCAGGCCGATGACCGGCACGACGTTGGCCTTGGCGAAATCCATCAGGTAGGGATGCTCTGCGCGGCAGGACACGCACCACGATGCCCATACGTTGAGGATCCATACCTGCCCTGCCATGTCCTCCGGCGAGATCGTCTTGTCCGGCTGGTGCAGCTGCGCCAGCTTGAAGGCGGGCGCCGGCTTGCCGATGAAGGGCGACGGGATTTCACGCGGATTCAGCCGCAGGCCGACACCGAGGAAGACCAGCAGACCGACGAAGAGTCCGAGCGGTAGCAAAAAGCGTTTCATGTTTTCCTATCGATTAAACCGGTTTCGCCGCGAGTTGCGCAGCCGCCTCTTTCTTCTGGCGGGCTGCGACGCGGTAACGGCGGTCGGATGCAGCGAGCAGGCCGCCGATTGCCATGATGATGCAGCCGCCCCAGATCCAGCCGACGAAGGGCTTGTGCTGCACGCGCACGATCCATGCGCCGTCCTGGGTCGCCTCGCCGAGCGAGACGTACAGGTCGCGCGTGAAGCCGCGGTCGATGCCGGCTTCGGTCATCGGCATCTTCTGCACGAGGTACATGCGCTTTTCCGGATACAGCGTCGTCACCGGCTTGCCGTCCTTCACGATGTCGAAAGTGCCGCGCGCTGCGATGTAGTTCGGCCCCTTCACTTCGCTCAGATCCTTCATCGTGAACACGTAGCCGTTCACGGTGGCGGTTTCGCCGACGCGCATGTTCACGTCCTTCTGGTCGTCGAAGCCGTTGACCATGGTCACGCCGACCACGAACACGCCGATACCGGCATGTGCCAACAGCATTGCCCAGTAGCTGCGCGGCTCGCGTGCGAGGCGCTTCATCAGCGGCATGGCAGCCGGTGCGTGACGCACACGTTCGACCACATGCGAGACGGAAGCGAATACGATCCAGATCGCAAACGCAAGGCCTGCCGTCACCATCGGCGACGCAGCCAGCACGACGGCCAGCGCAATCGCAACGCCCACGGAGGCCAGCGCAACCCAGCGCAGGCGGCGCAGCAGTTCAGGCAAGGAAGCTTCCTTCCAGCGTACGAACGGACCGGCCGCAACCAGTACCAGCACCGGGATCATCAGCGGCACGAAGACCGACTCGAAGTACGGCGGGCCGACGGAAATCTTGCCAAGGGCCAGCGCGTCAAGGAACAGCGGATACAGCGTGCCGAGCAGCACGGTACCGGAAGCGACCAGCAGCAGCACGTTGTTGACCAGCAGCGCGGACTCGCGGGAAACCAGCGAGAAGCTGCCGCCCAGGCCGACCGAGGGGGCGCGCCATGCGTACAGCAACAGCGAGCCGCCGATCACGATGGCGAGGAAGATCAGGATGAACAGGCCGCGCTCCGGATCGGTCGCGAACGCATGCACCGAAGTCAACACGCCGGAACGAACGAGGAAGGTGCCCAGCAGCGACAGCGAGAAGGCGATGATCGCCAGCAGCACGGTCCAGTTCTTGAAGCTGCCGCGCTTTTCCGTCACCGCCAGCGAGTGGATCAGCGCGGTGCCGACCAGCCACGGCATGAAGGAAGCATTTTCCACCGGGTCCCAGAACCACCAGCCACCCCAGCCCAGCTCGTAATACGCCCAGAACGAGCCCATGAAAATGCCCAGGGTCAGGAACATCCATGCGACCGAGGTCCAGGGACGCGACCAGCGCGCCCATGCAGCATCGAGCTGTCCGCCCATCAGTGCGGCGATCGCGAATGCGAATGCAACCGAGAAGCCGACATAGCCCATGTACAGCAGCGGCGGATGGATGATCATGCCGAAGTCCTGCAGCAGCGGGTTCAGGTCGCGGCCATCGGGCGCGCCCGGCAGCAGGCGGTCGAACGGGTTCGAGGTGAACAGCAGGAAGGCGAGGAAGCCGACGCCGACCAGGCCCATCACGCCGAGCACGCGGGCAACGGTCTGGTCCGGCAACTGGCGGCTGAACAGCGCAACCGCGAAGCCCCACATCACCAGCATCCAGATCCACAGCAGCAGCGAGCCTTCGTGGCCGCCCCATGCGCCGGCCACGCGGTAATACACCGGCAGCGAGGAGTTGGAATTGGACGCGACGTAGGTCACCGTGAAGTCATTGTTGACGAAGGCATAGATCAGGCACGCGAAGGCGACCGTGATCAGCAGGAACTGCGCCGCAGCGGCCGGACGGGCAATCGCCATCCATCGCTGGTTGCCGTTGAATGAGCCGGCGATCGGCACGATACCCTGCACCAGGGTCACGGCCAGCGCCAGCATGCAGGCGAAATTGCCAAGTTCTGGGATCATTTATTTCACTTCCTTTGCGTCCGGCACGGCCGGCGTTGCGGACTGGGGCGCTGCAGCGGCGGACTGTTCGCCAGCCTTTTGCTTGGCTGCGTCCTCATGCGCCTTCTTCACTGCGTAGGCCGCTTCGGAAGGCATGTAGTTCTCGTCATGCTTTGCGAGAACTTCATCAGCGACAAACTTGCCGTCCTGGCCGAGCTTGCCCTGCGCCACGACGCCCTTGCCTTCCTTGAACAGGTCGGGAAGGATGCCCTTGTAGGTCACCGGGATTTGCTTCGCCGTATCGGTCACGACGAAGGCGACGGTCACGCCGTCGGACTGGCGCTTGACACTGCCCTCCTCCACCATGCCGCCGATGCGAAAGCTGCGGCCCTTGGGCGCTTCGCCGGAGAATACCTGTGTCGGCGTGAAGAAGAACACCATGTTCTGCTGGAATGCAGACAGGACCAGCCACGCTGCCAGTCCCAGTGTGCCAAGCCCTGCCGTGATCAGGATCAGGCGCTTATGCCTCGTTTTCATTGCTTTCCCTCCGGTTACTGCGTACCCAACGTCCATACAACTTCATGACGGTATTGCGGCGCATGCGCACCGCAATCACCTCCCCCGCGACCAGGAGCACCGTCATCAGGACGGAACCCCACACGTAGAGCGCATATCCGCCCATCGCGAAGAAGTCGCTCCAGCTATTCCAGTTCATGTATTTTTCTCCACGTATTCCTTGACCCAGTCCGTGTGACGCTCGCGCTCGAGCACGATGCAGCGGACGCGGCACAGCGCGACCGCAATGGTATAGGCCCAGGAGGCCAGCGCCATGATCAACATCCCCAGCAACATGGTCATTGCCATGCTCGGCGCCTTGGTCAGGCTGACTGACGAACCCTGGTGCAGGGTATTCCACCACTGCACGGAAAAGTAGATGATCGGGATGTTGACGACGCCGACCAGTGCCAGCACAGCACCCGCCTTATCGGCGCGGCGCGCATCGTCGATCGAAGCCTGCAGGGCCATGAAACCGATGTACAGGAACAGCAGGATCAGTTCGGAAGTCAGGCGCGCATCCCATACCCACCACGCGCCCCAGGTCGGCTTGCCCCACAGGGCGCCGGTCCACAGCGCGAGGAAGGTGAACATTGCGCCGGTCGGTGCAAGCGCGGTGGCCATCATGGATGACAGGCGTGTGTTCAGTGTCAATCCGACAACCGACCAGAATGCCATCACGAGATAGATGAACATCGACATCCAGGCCGCGGGCACGTGGATGAAGATGATGCGATACGACTCACCCTGCTGGTGGTCGGTCGGTGCGACGACGAAGCCGATGTACAGGCCGACAATGGTGAAGATGACAGCCGCTGTCGCAAACCAGGGAATCATCTTTCCCGCAAGTGGGAAAAAGGTCTGCGGCGATGCATATTTGAAAAACCCCGAGCCGCTGGATTCGGCTCTGCTGGCGAAGGTTTGGTTGGCAGTGGACACTACGGCAATGCTCCAAGAAAAGTTTCGATGTCAGCCGGACCCTGTTCAAGGTCAAGAACCCCTCCGGCAGCTTTCCCAGTTTCAGGAATTTCGCTGACAGCATATCGCTGTCTGCCTTCGGATTCCACCGGATTCGCATTTTCCCGGGGGACCGGGCGGGATTTCGGCGTCTGACACTCTGCTGGTACAACCTGGCTATGCTAAAGCAATCGTTGTGCCACAGAGTTTCCGGTAGTACTTGTTTCACTCGGACAGTACATCCCGTGAACAGTTGCAACACGTACGGTTCGTGAATTATTTTGCAACAGCTGAACGAGGCGGCTGTGGGCGATGCGGGAACCGTTGGAACGGACGGACTCCTACACACCGGCAGGCGGGCAATGCCCTTTCCTGCCGGCCTGGCGCCGTTTATTCAACCGCAATCCGCAGCCCCGCTGCCGTAGCCCAAGGGGCCAGCGCAGCCGCACCGGCAAGTGCTCCACCCAGCAACAGCAGATGGGCAGTTGCGCCGACACCCGAGACTTCGGCGCCGACAGAGCCCGCACCGAAGATCAGGACCGGAATGTACAGTGGCAACACCAGCAGCGACACCAGCACGCCGCCGCCGCGCACGCCCAGGGTCAGCGCCGCGCCGATGGAGCCGACCAGGCTGAGGACCGGCGTTCCGAGCAGCAGGCTCACGAACAGCACCGCAACCGATGACGACGGCAGGTCGAACTGCACTGCCAGCACCGGGGCGAGAAACACGAGGGGCAAACCGGACACGATCCAGTGCGCGATTACCTTGCCGATGACGATGATGGTCAGCGGCTCGGAAGACAGCACCATCTGCTCCAGCGTGCCGTCGGCATAGTCGAGCGCAAACAGCCGGCCCAGCGCCAGCATCGATGCGAGCAGTGCGGCCACCCACAGGATGCCGGGCGCCATGGTGCGCAGCAGTTGCGGTTCCGGCCCGACGCCGAGTGGAAACAGGCTGGCGACGATGATGAAGAAGAACAGCGTGGTGAGCACGTCCGAGCGGCGGCGGAACGCCAGCAGCAGGTCGCGCCGGATGACGCAGATCAGGGCATTCAGCATATCCGCCCCTCGTTCATGTCCAGGCGCAGCGCGCGCTTTGCCGAAAGGTCGATCTCCTGGTGCGTGGTGTAGATGACCATGCCGCCGCCGGCGAGATGCTTGCTGATTGTGCCGCACAGTGCCGCCACGGCGCTCTTGTCGAGAGCGGTGAAAGGTTCGTCCAGGATCCAGAGCGGCATGCCCAGTCCGAGCGACAGCCGGGCGAGCGCCACGCGCTTGCGCTGCCCTTGCGACAGCGCGCGCGTCGGCAGGTCCGCGGCACGGCCCAGGCCGAGCTGCTGCAAGGCCGCGTGCGCCTCGTCTTCGGTGACCGGCGCGCCGGCCAGCGTCGTGGAGACGACCAGGTTTTCCCACGCCAGCAGGTCGTCCTTCACGCCGTTGGCATGACCGATGTAGACCAGCTTGCTGCAGAACTCGTCGCGCAGGCTGCGGATGTTGCGGCCATTCCAGCGCACTTCTCCGGCCGCCGGCACGGCCAGGCCGCACAGCATGCGCAGGAGGCTGGTCTTGCCGCTGCCATTGGTGCCCGACACCCACAGGGCATCGCCGGGCTGGATATCGAAACTGAGATCGGCAAAAAGCTGCAGGTCGCCGCGAACGCAGGTAAGGCTATGGGCCTGCAGGCTCATGCGCGGCCTTTCCCGTGCCGGAGGACACGAAGTATCGAGAAGGACATGGATGGGTATTTGTTAAGCGTATTGCCGGAATGCATGCACATTACATGCCACGGCTCGCAATTATATGCGCAGACCAAAAGCGCAGCCCGGATGCAGCGAAGCGGAATCCGGGGGAAGTGCGCCATGCATTCCCCGGATTCCGCTTCGCTGCATCCGGGCTACGGGTGGTGAAGCTTACGCGCTCAGCAGCGCGCCAAGCTTTTCATAATCGAGAATCTTAATGCGGCGCCCCATCACCGTGATCAGCCCTTCAGAAGAGAAGTCGTGCAGCAGGCGCGACAGCGTCTCGGGCGTGAGGCTCAGGCGCGATGCGATGAGCGTCTTGCTGGCGATGAGTTCGACCGTATCCCCGGCCTGGTACTGACTCTGGCGCAGCAGGTAGCCGGCGAGGCGCTGCTTGGCCGTCTGCAGCGAATAGCTTTCGATGTCGCGCGTGAGCGTATAGAGCTGGCGGCCGACGCACACCATGAGCTCCTGCGCGAAGGTGAAATTGTCCTTCGCTACTTCGAGGATTTTCTCGCGCGTGGTGTGGACCAGCATCGAGTCGGTGGTGGTCTTCACGAAGGCGAGATGCGCGCGGTCGAGCAGCATTTCGCCCAGGCCGAAGCACTTGTTCTGCCCCAGGATCGCGAGCGTTTTCTCGCTGCCGTCCTTGCGGTCGAAGCCGATCTTGACCTGGCCGTAGACGACGACGTACACGCCCTTGGGCGCATCGCCCTGGTTGATCACGCAGGTGTTCGTCGTCGCGCGTATCGGTTGCGTTGCCGACGTAACCTCGTCCAGCTGCCGCTCATCCAGCATGCGGAACAAGGATGTGTTGGCAAGAATGCGTTTCAGGTTTTGCATGGAATCTTCTCGCGGCGATCGAGCACGTTCAAGTCTCATTCTCGGTCCTGCATCAGTTGAGTAATGTGTTGTTTCGCCATTTAGCTGCTGCATCGCTCCCTCCCTCTTCCGCGGGTATTTCACACTGCTGCTGGCGTCCTTTCCTACGGGAACCACAATGCAAGATGCGGGCCAGCTCCAGGAGAAAAAAAGTGTCGATATCGGGTGCCGCGCATGTCATCAGAAGCACAACGAGGCTTGTCGCATATCAACGTGAAGGCAAGGATATCGATCCCCTTCGGTTTTTTAATGATCTAGATCAATTTTCCCCAACTGCGCTTTGCGTCTGGGAATTTCGCGTAAAAACCCGGGAAAAAACACGCGATTTTCGTAAGCCTCGCGTAAGCAACCGCACATGGATTACCACCACTGCTTGCTGTTCGCGTGAGGAACACTGTGGCAACGTTCGCAGGAGTTGTGGGTGACGAATGCGACGCGGTCGTGGCATACGCCGCAGTACTGCCCACGGAAGATCTTTTCCATCGAAATCTCGTTCGCCCCCGCCTTGGGAATGAACAGGCTGTCATGGCAATTGCTGCATGCCAGCCATTCGGTATGCGAGTTATGCGGAAAGCGCACCCACGGCATTTCCTTCGTGTTCTTGAGAATGATGTCGAGGTTCAGCACCTGGTGCGGCTTGCTGTTCGTGAGATCCGTCCGCGGCTTGATCGCACCGCTGCGCAAGGCCCCCATCCAGTCGACGGCACCGCGCTTGTCCAGGGGAAGCTGGGCGCGCATTTCATCGCCCTTCTGCAAGGTGGCGTGATCGGGATTGCGCGGGTCGTAGAAGCGATTCTTGTCCGCGCCCTCGTCCGCCGTGATCGGCGGCGCCTCGTCGGCCGCCTCCTCCTCGATCCTCACCGTCGGCTCCACCGTCGCCTTGCGGAATTGAGAATGCGCCCCTTTCTGCACGGACATCACAAGCAGGCAAGCAAGGAACAGCAAGAGGAGGTGGCGAATGCGGGGCATGAGAGGGAAGAAAGACAGCGATATCCGTCCAGACTATATCGATGCCCATCGGCATTTCATTTGATTTGCATCAACGGCGACCGGCTTCCCGAAACCGGCAATCATCGCTGCCGCCTTGCAACAATCCTGTCAATGGCAGCGAGTTCGAAAATACCTATCCTGGATCAAGGAATCCGAACTTCGCATGCGAAAAAATGCAATGATCACGGAGCCTCGACCATGGACACCATTTGCGCTTACCTTAAACATGACCACCAGCGTTGCGACGACCTGTTCGACCAAGCGGAGAACAGCGTTGCGCAGCGCAACTGGAAGGGGGCTATCGACAACTTCCGCAAGTACCAGGATGTGCTGCGGCAGCACATCCGGATGGAAGAAAAAGTCCTGCTGCCGACCTTCGAGCAAACCCTCCAGGGAGGGGCCGAACCGGTTGCCATGCTGCGCTCGGAGCACCGGCAGATCAACGGCATCGTCAACCGCATGTGGGAGGCGATACAGCGCTTCGATCCGACCGACTATGCGCTCCATGCAGAGACCCTGACTCTCCTGATGCAGCAGCACACGCTGAAGGAAGAAGAGATGCTCTATCCCCTGCTCGACCGCGCCCTGGCGTGCAAGCGGAGCAAGATCATCAGCGCCATGGCCGAGTACCTGCAGCCTGCCGCCCCCGACTTCGCCGCAAGCTGACACCGCAGCCTGCCAGGTGGCGAAGATTCGTTTGAACTTCGCTCGCCCGCCAACCTCTATGCATCGGCTCTTGCCGCTGCACATCATTCGGCATGCTCCTTGCTTGAATGCCGTCTGGAATCGCACCACGACAATGCAGTCATGAAGCGGTCACTGTTGAACGACATGATGTGCGATCGCCATGCCAATTGCGCATCTCGTCCATGAGACGGGAACCGGCATGTTGCCGAATGCATGCGACACCATCGCATACAGTAAATCACCATTGAAACTTATGAACGACTTATCTTTGCAATACATCGAAAACGTCACCTACGATGAACTGACCATCGGCCAGTCCGCCCGTCTCGTGCGCACCCTTGCCCTGACGGACATCCAGGCGTTTGCCGCCGTTTCCGGCGACTACAATCCCACCCACCTCGACGCCGAATACGCCGTACAGACCCTGTTCCATGGCGTCGTTGCGCACGGCATGTGGGGCGCCACCCTGATTTCCAGCCTGCTGGGCACGCAATTCCCCGGCGCCGGCACCGTCTATGCAGACCAGTCCCTGCACTTCATCCAGCCGGTACGCGTCGGCGACACGCTGACGGTGATCGCCACCGTCACCGGCAAGGAAGACGCGACCAAGCGCGTCACGCTCGACTGCCAGGTCATCAACCAGAACGGCACCGTCGTGCTCTCCGGCACGGCAATCATCCTCGCCCCGACGCAGAAGATGCGCCGCAAGGCGGTGAACGTGCCCCAGGTGCGGACTTTCGATCCGCAGGCGCGCTTCGACGCCCTGCTCTCCAGCGTGAGCCACCTGTCCGCGGTTCGCTGCGCGGTGGTCCATCCCTGCGATAAAGAGTCGCTGCGCGGTGCGTTGAATGCTGCGCACTTCGGCCTCATCAATCCGGTGCTGATCGCCCCGGAATCGAAACTGCGCGCCGTTGCCGAGGAAGCCGAACTCGATCTCGGCGGCTTCGAGATCATCTCGGTCGAACACAGTGTCGCCGCCGCCCAGCGTGCCGCCGAAATGGCCGCCGGCGGCGAAGTCGAAGCCCTGATGAAAGGCAGCCTGCACACGGACGAACTGATGAGCGCCGTGGTCACCACGCGCGCGCTGCGCACCAAGCGCCGCCTGTCGCACGTCTTCCGCTTCGATGTGCCGATGTACGACAAGCCGCTGCTCATCACCGATGCGGCGATCAACATCAAGCCGACGCTCGAGGAAAAGGCAGACATCATCCAGAACGCGATCAACCTCGCGCACGCGCTCGGCACCGAACGCCCGAACGTGGCGATCCTGTCGGCGGTGGAAACGGTCAACATCAAGATGCAGTCCACGCTGGACGCCGCTGCCCTGTGCAAGATGGCTGATCGCGGCCAGATCAAGGGTGGCGTGCTCGACGGCCCGCTGGCCTTCGACAACGCAATCTCGATGGAAGCGGCGCGCATCAAGGGCATCGAATCCTCCGTGTCCGGCAATGCCGACATCCTCGCCGTGCCGGATCTCGAATCCGGCAACATGCTGGCCAAGCAGCTCGAATACCTGGCCGGCGCCACGACCTGCGGCATCGTGCTTGGCGCCCGCATTCCGATCGCCCTCACCAGCCGCGCGGACAGCGCCAATGCCCGCGTGGCATCCGCTGCGCTGGCGCTGCTGCTTGCACACCAGAACAGGAAGGTGCAGCCATGACGAACGACGCCATCCTGGCGGTCAACGCCGGCTCCTCTTCCCTGAAGTTTGCACTGTATCCGCAGAACGGCACCGAGATCGGCCCCGCTCCCTTGTCCGGCAACATCGAAGGCCTGGAAGCCGGCGGCTCGCCGCTGGTCAAGATCTCGAGCAAGGATGGCAGCAGCAGCGAGACGCTCGACGCCGGTGAAGGCACGCCGCACGAGCGCGCGCTCTCCGCCCTGCATGCGGTGCTGGAGCTCCATGCCAAGGGCATCCGCATCACCGCGGTCGCGCATCGCATCGTCCACGGCGGCGACCGTTTCGCGGAATCCGTCGTGCTCGACGGCGACACACTGGCCTATCTCGACACCCTGTGCTCGCTCGCACCACTGCACCAGCCGCACAACCTGGCCGGCGTGCATGCCTTCCGCAAGCACTTCCCCGACCTGCCGCAGATCGGCTGCTTCGACACCGCGTTCCATGCCACGCTGCCGGAGACGGAATACACCTTCGCGCTGCCGAAGGAACTGCGCGAAGAAGGCATCCGCCGCTACGGCTTTCACGGCCTGTCGTATCGCTACGTGACCGACCGCATGCTGGAAAAGACGCCACGCGCCAAGGAGCGCATGATCATCGCCCACCTCGGCAACGGCGCCAGCGTCTCCGCAGTCAAGGACGGCAAGAGCGTTGCCACCACCATGGGCTTCTCGGCGCTGGACGGCCTGATGATGGGAACCCGCTGCGGCACCATCGATCCGGGGGTGCTGCTGCACCTGCTGCGCCAGGGATGGAACTGGGAAAAGCTGGAGCGCACGCTGTACCGCGAATCCGGTCTGCGCGGCGTCTCCGGCGTGTCGGCCGACATGCGTACGCTGCGCGCCAGCGACGATCGTGGTGCGCAACTTGCCATCGACATTTTTACCCACCGCCTCGTGCGCGAGTGCGGCGCGCTGAGCGCATGCTTGCGCGGGCTTGACGTGCTTGCCTTCACCGGCGGCATCGGCGAGCACGACACCGCGCTGCGCCAGCAGGCCTGCGATGCGCTGTCGTATCTCGGCGTGAAGATCGATGCGCAGGCGAATCAGGAAGCGACGCGCGATGCGATCATGCCGATCCATGCGAAGGACAGCACTGTGGAGATCTGGGTGGTGCCGACGGATGAAGGCCGGGTTGCGGCGCAGGATGCGGCGCGGCTGATCCGCTGACCTTATTTTTTCCTTGCGAATGCATGGTGCGCGAGGCGCACCCTACTTCTCCCGGCACAACTCGTAGGGTGCGCCTCGCGCACCGTGGCACCAGAAGAGAAAACGGCGACACAATGTGTCGCCGTTTTTTCGCGCCTTCCCCAGATCAGCCGGGGAGCCCTGCCGCACACGTCCTCTCGCACACAGCCGACACCTCCCGCCGCAGCGGAACCAGGCCCCTTACCCGTTATGGGCGCGAATGAACGATGAAACGATCGGGCAGATGTTCTCGCGCCAGCGGCGGCCGGAGAAGATGCCGTAGTGGCCGCTGTCCGGTTCCACGTGGTGCTTGCGATGCGCCTCCGGAATCGACGAGCAGAGCTTCTGCGCCGCCTCGGTCTGGCCGATGCCGCAAATATCGTCCTTCCCGCCTTCGACCGTCAGCAACGCGACGTTCTTGATGTCCTGCGGACGCACCAGCTTGCCGTCCACTTCCCATGTGCCGTTAGGCAGCGAGAAATCCTGGAAGACGGTCTTGATCGTATCGAGGTAGAACTCGGCGGCCATGTCGAGCACCGCGTTGTATTCATCGTAGAACTTCACATGCGCGTCGACGGGATGTCCGTGTGCGCGGTCTTCATAGAAGTGCAGGTAGCTTTCCATGTGCTTTTCCGGATTCATGGCAATGAATCCGGCATGCTGCAGGAAACCCGGGTAGACACGGCGCCCGGCGCCCGGATAGTTGAACGGCACGACATCGATCACGGTGTTTTCGAACCAGTCGTACGGACGGTCGTGTGCGAGCTTGTTCACTTCGGTCGGGGAGAGGCGTCCATCGATCGGACCGCCCATCAGCGTCATGGTGCGCGGCTGGATATCGCCTGCGGTCGCCATCAGCGACACCGCCGCCAGCACCGGGACGGTCGGCTGGCAGATCGCCATCACATGCACGTCGGGGCCGAGCATGCGGATGAAATCCTGCACGTAATGTACGTAGTCGTGCAGGTGAAATGCCCCCTCGGAGAGCGGCACCATGCGGGCATCGACCCAGTCGGTGATGTAGACGTCCTGCTCATGGAGGAGTACGCGCACGGTGTCGCGCAACAGCGTCGCATGGTGGCCGGACAGCGGCGCCACGAGCAGCAGCTTGGGCTGGTTGAGCGGCGTGCGCGTCTTCTTCGCGAAGTGCAGCAGCTTGCAGAACGGCTTGTTCGCAACCATCGTTTCGTCGATCTCGACAAAGTGACCGTCCACCGTGGTGGATTCGATATTGAAACTCGGTTTCTTGTAGTCCTTGCCGATGCGGTGGAACAGTTCCGCGCCTGCCGCGATGTTTTGCGCGAACGGCGTGTAGGCAAATGGAGAAACCGCGCTCGTGAACAAATGAGAAACGGCGTCAGCCCATTGCGCCATCGGGCTGATTGCAGCGTGTTGCAATTCATGGATCTGGTACAGCATTTTTATGTCCTGACGTATTCAGTACTTCATTCAAGGATTTGCCATCAGGAAAATGCAAGGAGCATGCCACCCGGCAAGCATGGATCGCCGCCATGAAAAAAAAAGGCCGCCTGCGAACAGGCGGCCAAAGGGCTTTCCCTACAGGAGGGAGAGGAGACAACGGGTATTAGAACTCCATCCAGTCGTCGGTGCCGGTACGGCCGACAGCGGCAAGCTTGGGATGGCGCGGCGCGATAGCAGTGCCGCCGGCAGGGGCGGACACCTTCAACGGCGCTACGGTGCTGGCAGCAACCGGCTCTTCAGCCGCCGGGATTTCCAACGGTTCCGAGAACTGCTCGAGCTTGAATACATTGACGACCTGGGCAAGGTTGGAAGCCTGTTCCTGCATCGCTTCCGCAGCAGCCGCCGACTGTTCGACCAACGCAGCGTTCTGCTGCGTAACTTCGTCCATCTGCGTGATCGCCTGGTTGATCTGTTCGATGCCGGCGGTCTGCTCGTTGCTGGCGGAACTGATCTCGTCCATGATGTCCGTCACGCGCTTGACGCTGGCGACAACCTCATGCATCGTCGCGCCGGCCTGGTCGACCAGTTTCGAACCAACGCCGACCTTGTGCACGGAATCCTCGATCAGTGCCTTGATTTCCTTGGCAGCACCGGCGGAACGCTGCGCGAGGTTGCGCACTTCTGCTGCCACCACTGCAAAGCCTCGTCCCTGTTCGCCTGCGCGTGCCGCTTCCACGGCGGCATTGAGCGCCAAGATGTTGGTCTGGAAGGCGATACCGTCAATGACGCTGATGATGTCGGAAATCTTCTTTGCAGACTCATTGATCGAGTGCATGGTCTCGACAACCTGCTCGACCACTTCGCCGCCCTTGACCGCGACTTGCGATGCGGACTGCGCCAGCACATTGGCCTGGGCGGCATTGTCGGCGTTGGCCTTCACGGTGGACGTCAGCTCTTCCATCGACGATGCGGTTTCCTGCAGCGAGCTGGCCTGCTGCTCGGTGCGCGAGGACAGGTCCAGGTTACCACTGGCGATCTCGATCGATGCGGTGGTCATGGTTTCCGTACCCGAACGCACTTGCGACACGATGCTCACCAGGCTGCCGTTCATTTCCTTGAGTGCCTGCATCAGCTGGCCTGCTTCATCCTTCGACTTGACCTGCACGTCGCCGGTGAGGTCGCCCTGCGCCACGCGGCGTGCGACATCGACCGCTTCGTGCAGCGGACGGGTAATGCTGCGAGTCACCAGCCATGCGGCGCCAAGGCCGAGCACGAGTGCCGCGCCGCCCAGCGCCCAGGTCAGGATCAGCGCGCTCTTGTAGGAGGCATGCGCTTCCGTCACCGCAGTGTCGGCCATCTTGTCCAGCATGCGGACCAGTTCGTCCATCGCGCCCAGCCACTTGCGCTGGTTCGGCCAGACTTCATTCACGAGCACCTTGACCGCTTCTTCCTGCTTGTCGTCATTCAGCAGCTCGACCACCTTGTCGGTCAGCGGCTCGGTCGCGTCCTTGGCGGCGGCGATCTTGGCCAGCACTTCCTTGCCCTTTTCATTTGCCGCCATCAGGCGGTCGAGGTTCTCGACATAGGAGGCGTATTCGTCGCGGTCGTCGAAGATGCGGTCGGATTCGCGTTCCTTCTGCTTCTCGTCCGTCATCAGCGCGAGGTTACGTGTGGCGAGACCGATGGAAAGCACCGATTGACGCATTTCGAACGCAGCCTTGGTCATCACATTATTCTCGTTGACGATGCCATCGAGACTGCGCTCGATGGACGCCATGCGCGAGATACCAATCAGCGCCAATGCGATCATCAGCACCAGCACCAGGCCGAAACCCAGGCCCAGGCGTATTCCGATTTTCAGATTGGAGATTTTCATTTTCCTCATCCCTGTAGATGAAATCCGTCGTCGATCTTGATGGTTGTCAACTTTGATCATGGGAAAGCAAATAGTCTGCCAACCGACAAAATTGATCTCGGAACAAGGCAGGACTGTGGAATCCACAAGATTTGGGGAAGATTTTGTCTGACAGTTTCCCGAAAGCAGGAAATCCATCCTGATTGCGAGAAACAACGCGCGAGAATCGTCTCATTGGTGAAAAACCGCTTTGAAATCATGTCTTCACGCTCCAAGAGCGCAGTTTCCATGAGGAAACTTTTGACGGATAAAGCCTGTCAGGCGGACGAGTTTGTGGCACTGGAAGACCTTTCCAGCGATTTGTGACAAAAACGCATAAATCAAGTGACTAAACATTGCGTTCATACACTTTTTGCTCGCATATACTTCGATCCAGTCTTGCTTACAGCTATAACAATTGAAGAAGCGCCCGCGCGCCGATTCATGACAACTTCACACGAGGATGCACTCCATGACCGCACGTACTTCCGTCCATCGCCTCCAGGTTGCCACCGTCCTGTACCGCTTCATTGAAGACAAGGTCCTGCCCGGCACCGGCATCGACAGCGCCACCTTCTGGAAGGGCTTCGACGCCATCGCCCACGACCTGGCCCCGAAGAACGCCGCCCTGCTGGCCGAACGCGACCGCCTGCAACTGGAACTAGACAAATGGCACCGTGCCAATCCCGGCCCGATCCAGGACATGGGCGCCTACCGCGGCTTCCTGCAATCGATCGGCTACCTGCTGCCGGCGCCGGGCGATGTCAAGGCGACCACGACCAACGTCGATGCCGAACTGGCATTGCAGGCCGGCCCGCAGCTCGTTGTGCCCATCCTCAACGCCCGCTACGCGCTGAACGCCGCCAACGCGCGCTGGGGTTCGCTGTATGACGCCCTGTACGGCACCGACGCCCTGCCCGAGACCGACGGCGCGACGCGCACCGGCGGCTACAACCCGGTCCGTGGCGCCAAGGTCATCGCCTTCGCCCGCAACTTCCTCGACCAGACCGCAGCGCTGGCCAAAGGCTCGCACGCCGACTCCACCGGCTACCGCGTGGACGGCGGCAAGCTCGTTGTCGCACTGAAGGACGGCAGCACTACCGGCCTGGCGGATGCGAACAAGTTCATCGGTTTCCAGGGCAAGGCAGAGGCGCCCTCTTCCGTCCTGCTGAAGAACAATGGCCTGCACATCGACATCCAGATCAACCGCGACACCAAGATCGGCAGCCAGGATGCCGCCGGCGTCGCCGACGTGGTGGTCGAAGCAGCACTGTCCACGATTCTCGATCTGGAAGACTCCGTCGCCGCCGTGGATGCGGACGACAAGGTGCTCGCCTATGAAAACTGGCTGGGCATCCTGCAGGCCACGCTGGTGGAAAGCGTCAGCAAGGGCGGCAAGACCTTCAACCGCACGCTGAACGCCGACCGCAAGTACACCGCCGCCGCCGGCGCGACCGATGCCAAGGATGGCGTGGTCACCCTGCACGGCCGCTCCCTGCTCTTCCTGCGCAACGTCGGCCACTTGATGACCAATCCGGCCATCCTGCTCGACGGAGGCAAGGAAATCCCGGAAGGCATCATGGACGCGGTCGTCACCGTGACCATCGCCCTGCACGACTTGAAGCGCAAGACCGGCCAGGAAATCGGCAACTCGCGCACCGGCTCGGTCTATATCGTGAAGCCCAAGATGCACGGCCCGAAGGAAGTCGCCTTCGCCAGCGAACTGTTCGGCCGCGTCGAGCAACTGCTCGGCCTGCCCAACGAGACCGTCAAGCTCGGCATCATGGATGAAGAGCGCCGCACCAGCGTCAACCTCAAAGCGTGCATCAAGGAAGCCGCCGGCCGCATCGCCTTCATCAACACCGGCTTCCTCGACCGCACCGGCGACGAGATGCACACCGCGATGCATGCCGGCCCGATGATGCGCAAGGGCGACATGAAGACCAGCAAGTGGCTGTCCGCCTACGAGCGCAGCAACGTGCTGACCGGCCTGTCTTCCGGCCTGCGCGGCCGCGCCCAGATCGGCAAGGGCATGTGGGCCATGCCGGACCTGATGGCCGCGATGATGGAACAGAAGATCGGCCATCCGAAGGCCGGCGCCAACACCGCCTGGGTGCCGTCGCCGACCGCCGCCACGCTGCACGCGCTGCATTACCATCAGGTCAGCGTCGCCGACGTGCAGAAGGAACTGGAAAAGATCGACGCTCCGGCCGAGATCGAGCGCCTGCTGGGCGAACTGCTGCAGATCCCGGTGGTCGCCAAGGCTGAATGGTCCGCTGCCGACATCCAGCAGGAACTGGACAACAACTGCCAGGGCATCCTCGGTTATGTGGTGCGCTGGGTCGACCAGGGCGTGGGCTGCTCGAAGGTACCGGACATCCACAACGTCGGCCTGATGGAAGACCGCGCCACGCTGCGCATCTCCAGCCAGCACATCGCCAACTGGCTGCTGCACGGTATCGTCACCGAAGCACAAGTGACCGAGACCATGCAGCGCATGGCCAAGGTGGTGGACGGCCAGAATGCAGGCGATCCGCTGTACAAGCCAATGGCGCCGAACTTCGAGGCATCCTATGCGTTCCGCGCGGCACGCGACCTCGTGTTCAAGGGTCTGGAACAGCCGAGCGGGTATACCGAGCCGCTGCTGCATGCATGGCGATTGAAGGTGAAGGCGAACGCCTGATCCACGACAGTAGTGAAATGAAAACGGGCCGGTCTACAGCAGACCGGCCCGCTTTCTTTTCGGAGGCAAACTGTTGAATTACCCATCCACTCTTAAAAACTCAACTGGGCGCGAGTCCCGTGAAATGACTACGAAATGAGCAGGACTAGTAAAACTATAGGTACAAAAATCGCCAGCCATCGGGCGTGTTTCACTAAATTCGGCCACAAGTTTCTCGGCTGTTGCACGAATTGTACCGATAGAAACTGAATAACATCCGTTTGGGCGCTCACCTAAGATGACAGCCAAAACCATGTCTTGGGAAAAATCGACGAGAGGTCGTGATTCTAAAGCTCCATTCTTCGCCATTTCCTCCCATAGCCTTTCCCAAGTAGCTTCGTCACGCACTGCAACGGCCCGATGAGTTGAGATTTGAGAATATTGAGTCCGATAAAGCGTACTGGTAAGTATCTTGTCACTATCCCTATGAAGCAATGACTTGCTGCAGGCTCCCACCAACAGCAATCCCAACAATCCGACGACTATTTTCATCAGTTCGATATCCTATTCAGCCGTCAAGATGCTGTTAATGATCGTTTGGACAGTAGCAGCTGGATAACCAGTTGAAGTGGGTGTAAAGGAAACCGCTCTGTTGAGCTCAAGGAACGGAATTGTTACGCCGTTCCACTTATCCACTAATCGCCGCCCGCTACTTGTTAAACGAAGAATTGTTGTGTCGACATCCTCATTTGGAAACCCATTGGGAGCGCGCAATACTGCGATTGCACCAGAAACATGGGGTGCCGCTTGCGATGTCCCTCTAATTCCGATTCCGCGTGCATCAATGAAATCACCTGGTGCGAGTAACTTCACGTTTGAATTGCTGTTTGCCCAGCATGGAACCTCTAAGGCTTTAACCGAATAGGTGGAGCCGTCGCCATTGCAAGAAAGCACCCACGAAATGTCTTTGTCATATATTGCGCTCACACTGACTACATTGGGTGCACACGCAGGCTCTGGGAGCCTCGATTTGTCTCGATCATTACCGGTGGCCGCAACAGGTATAACGCCGACTTCCCGGAGGCGGTTGAAATAAGGTACGAACCTGCTGTCAAAACACACAGCCGAGGTAATTGGACTCGTGGTGCCAAGGCTAAAATTCGCTGCAGTGATGTTGTTTGCCTTTGCGTTTGCTATCACCCATTCCATTGCTTTTGACAGAGTATCAAAATTGCTAGCTGCTTTTCCATTCACTAAATAGAACACCTGAAGAAAGATAAGCTTGGCACCCGGCGCCACTCCTTCAACGATGCCCGTAACATTAGTCCCGTGAGAACCATCAAACCATTGGTCTGAATATGGCACCGAGGGGCCAAAATATCTATAGGTGGATACTTTGCATGCGCTAGTGCCAACAAGTGGCAAACCGTTCATCTCACCCGGTGCTCTACACCCGAATGCCGACGGCGTGATCGACGCATCAAGAATCGCCACTGTAGTACCAGTACCAATTCGGCCCGAGGAGCCAACGGCGGGCTGTCCAATCATAGGCAAGCTTTCTCTGAGGTAAAGAACATAGTCTTGCTCACCATACACGGCTTTGACCTTAGGATGGTTCAATAATCGTTGAAAAGATGCCGTATTGGGAACGTGTACTTTCACAATCGGTACAACATCGGAAGCACGAATGATGCTGGCTGCTTCAAGCTTCCCATTTGGGAAGACCATCTCCTGCAGAACTTTGTATTTTCGGCGGCTTTCACTCTCAATTTCATCATCGTTTTGATGTAGACCTTTGCTCCTACGCTTGGTGTCTATTTCCCGCAGTATGTCATCATGTTCGAGTTCGACATACACGTCCTGTGCGATATTAGAAAGCCCTTTTTCTGCCACCAACGGCTCCGCTTTTTCTACCGGCATTTTTATTTTTGGCGACTGAAGCACGAATGGTAAAACTTGGGACCATACCGAAAAAGAGAGCAGTAGTGACATGAATAGCGTTAACTGGGCTATTGTGTGAAAAAATAAGGATGAGTTGGTATTTTTCACCATGTGCCTTTCATAATTTTCGCTGCATGAATTCGACGCTGTTTAATTCAACTGCGATTCCCATAAATGTATTGTTCCAATTTGACTTTGCAGAATAAGCAGATGGTTTAAGGTATAACTCCACGTCGCTCAATCCGAACTATGTTTAGACGCGGCAAATAGACGCCTGCATGGAAGGCAATCAAACTCTATCGAGTCCTTGCCGTGGCGTAGTCTTATTGAATCCCGAAACTGGAGATCGGGCATCCGACTTGCGTATTATCGTAGACAACGAAAGCCTTTAGATTTCCCGCTTTGGCCGACATGATCGTGGCATAAAGCCGTGAATGGTCTTGAGTCGTTGCACCAGGTGGTAATGTCATCTGGCCATTTGCGCACGCCGATCCAGTAAACCAAAGTACTACGTTTCCTGCAGGAGCATAATTCTCCACCCGCCACCCCGTCGGCACCACAGGTCCAGTCAACACAAGAGCTGCGTGCGCAACCTGTGTAGCCAGCATAACTGCAAGAACGATCAAATTTCTCATGAATCTCCCCTATAAGATTGAGCTCACTCAGCTCTGGTTAATTTGCATCCAACTCCAAGTTGAAACTCGTTTACTTTCACAAATTAATAGCAACATTGCTCTCCCCGCACTTCATTGATGGTGGACGTAGACATGCATCTCAATTGGTCAGTAGCGATGGTTCTTGCACGAATACGAAATTGCCGCTGTTGAAGAAGACTCGGGCAACCATCCTTTCATCGATACGACTCAGATCTACATCGTCAATTGAAAAGACCATCGGAACCATTATTGTAATAATGACAAGTATGCTGGTTAAATTATTTTTTTGTCAATGCTTCTGAAGCACCGGCCCCGTCTACATCGTGAAGCCCAAGATGCACGGCCCGAAGGAAGTCGCCTTCGCCAGCGAACTGTTCGGCCGCGTCGAGCAACTGCTCGGCCTGCCCAACGAGACCGTCAAGCTCGGCATCATGGATGAAGAGCGCCGCACCAGCGTCAACCTCAAGGCGTGCATCAAGGAAGCCGCCGGCCGCATCGCCTTCATCAACACCGGCTTCCTCGACCGCACCGGCGACGAGATGCACACCGCGATGCATGCCGGCCCGATGATGCGCAAGGGCGACATGAAGACCAGCAAGTGGCTGTCCGCCTACGAGCGCAGCAACGTGCTGACCGGCCTGTCTTCCGGCCTGCGCGGCCGCGCCCAGATCGGCAAGGGCATGTGGGCCATGCCGGACCTGATGGCCGCGATGATGGAACAGAAGATCGGCCATCCGAAGGCCGGCGCCAACACCGCCTGGGTGCCGTCGCCGACCGCCGCCACGCTGCATGCGCTGCATTACCACCAGGTCAGCGTCGCCGACGTGCAGAAGGAACTGGAAAAGATCGACGCTCCGGCCGAGATCGAGCGCCTGCTCGGCGAACTGCTGCAGATCCCGGTGGTCGCCAAGGCTGAATGGTCCGCTGCCGACATCCAGCAGGAACTGGACAACAACTGCCAGGGCATCCTCGGTTACGTGGTGCGCTGGGTCGACCAGGGCGTGGGCTGCTCGAAGGTACCGGACATCCACAACGTCGGCCTGATGGAAGACCGTGCGACGCTGCGCATCTCCAGCCAGCACATCGCCAACTGGCTGCTGCACGGCATCGTCACCGAAGCGCAAGTGACCGAGACCATGCAGCGCATGGCCAAGGTGGTGGACGGCCAGAATGCCGGCGATCCGCTGTACAAGCCGATGGCGCCGAACTTCGAGGCATCCTATGCGTTCCGCGCGGCACGTGACCTCGTGTTCAAGGGTCTGGAACAGCCGAGCGGGTATACCGAGCCGCTGCTGCATGCATGGCGATTGAAGGTGAAGGCGAACGCCTGATCCACGACAGTAGTGAAATGAAAAAGGCCGGTCTGTTGCAGACCGGCCTTTTTCATTGCAGGTGGCGCGCGAACGTCAGCAACAAAGGCTCATGTTTCAGCTGACCGGATATGAGTTCGACTATCAATAGGAAAAGTTGCCGAGTGTGCCGTTGATGATCTGTGCCTCTTTGAACGGCAGGCTGCTCCAGTTGGAGAAGTTGAACGGCTGGCTATCGGTGATTTTGCGTACAGTAATGCCGCGCATTGTCAGCGGTTTGCCCGACAGGCAAATCTCGGGTGCGATTGACGGTTGCACCAGATATGCCGCGTTCGAACCGGGAGCTCCGGGATTGCTCACGCGTTTCGCCGTTTGCGAACCTGCCGGACCTTCAATCAGGAGCGCGGTTTGTATTGCCAAGCCAATTGCGCGCGCGACGTCCGCCGAGCCGGCCATGCCGGACAGGATGCCACCGGTGCAGCCAGTAGCGCCGTCAGATCTGATGAGGCGCGCCATGAAGGCCATCAGGCGCCCCATACGGTCGCGCTCGTCCAGGTGCGCGTCGACGATCGACGTCTCCAGTCCCGGCGAGACGATGAAACCGACGCTTGCCAAAGGCTGCGGTTCGATTGTCATGTACTTGTTGAAAGGGTCGGCCAGCGCTTGTGCCGAAGTCACAGAACCACGCAGCGCAGCAAAGTCAAAGCGGGGCAGCACCATCATGCCGGCTGATGTGCCGCCGACCGGCACATTGCGCGTACGCGCTTGGATAAGGGTCTGCTCAAGAGCCGTACCGCGCCAGTTCTTGTAATAGTCGGACTGGTCGCCGCCGGCAATCCAGATTACGTCGGCCCGGCCAACGATTTCATTGACCTTGGTATCGTTGGCGGCGGTTACAGAGGGGATGACCAGTGTCTCCACCGACGACAGCCCGAGTGTGGCACCGCCGACTGAGCCCGGCTGAACCGAGCCAGTGGAGTTGCAGGTCGGGTAGTTCGAGTAATACACATAACAGTTGTATCCATCGGCGCCGGTAGCGCGGATGATGACAAAGCGTCCGCCGGAGGTTGCAGTAATGCCGGCACGGGTAATCATCCAGCGAAATGCCTCGTCGACATCGTTGTCACCGCCCATCAGGACCGTTGATGGCGAACGCGGCCGATGTCGAATGTCCGGAATGCGTTCAGGGTTGCCGGTCACATAGTAGGCATAGGAGGCCTTGCCGCTAACATTGGCCCCTCCGCCCGAATCCTTGTCAGAGCCGGCCTGCGCCGGCAGGCAGGCTATGGAGAAGGCGGCGATGAGCGCATGGACCAAGCGACGAGCGCCTTGGCGATAGATTGAAAACTGCATTGTGCATCCTTGATCTTGTGGTGCCCGCAGGCGCTCTTGCAATATGCCTTGACCCGGCCCGGGGTATCTTGCGACACACTCATCTTTTGAGAAGAATCAAAAAGATTGCTTATCGAAAAGAATTGACCGCGTTGGATTGCCATTGAAGGGAGATCAATGTGCAAGCGCATAGGAACGCATGAAGACCATTGACGGCATTCACAACATCCGGTTTCGCAGGGTTGCGGAGCGTCAATTCACTTCACAAGCCTGGCTCAAAATGCATTCAAGAAACAGGACAAGAGCCTACGATTTTACGGGTAGATTCCGGCCTCGTTATTCCGATATTCATACACTAAGATGCAACATGAACAGCCAGCTGGAGGCGGATGTCATGCGGTCCTTTGGTGACGTATGTCCATTTGCCGATCCAATCAAACGCAGCGGCGCCCTCCTGATCTGCCAGGTGCAATCCCTTGCCCTTGCTAAACTTGAAGAAGCGGTTTTCAGAAAATACCGATCTCACCCTCGCGTCGCTCTGAACACGGAGAAGCAAAGTGCCTGACGTAACGTCCGACGGTGTTTCGATCCACTATGAGGTCAAAGGCCAGGGTTCGCCCGTGCTTCTTCTGGCGGGGCTTGCGGGAGTGGGCGCATCCTGGGGCCCGCAGATCGATCTATTCGCCGAGCATCACCAAGTGATCGTGCCCGATCACCGCGGCACCGGCGCGTCCGAGCATACCGCGCGCGATATGACGATTGCGCAACACGCGCGGGACATGGCGCGGGTCATTGAGGCGGTTGGGTGCGGGCCGGTCCACGTGGTCGGTTCCTCCACCGGTGGGGCCATCGCGCAGTTGCTGGCGATCAATCACCGCGAACTATTGCGCAGCGCGACAATCATCTCTTCGATTGCACGCGCGGACGCGTTCTATCGTCGCCAGTTCGACATGCGGCGACGCATGCTGGCCGATTCCGGCCTGCGCGCGTCCGCCGAGGCAAACGCTCTATTTCTCTTCGATCCGAAATTCATTCGCGAGCACCCGGAGAAAGTGCAGGCGTGGGTGAACACGGCATCGTCTGGCACATTCGAACCGGAGATCGGCTTTGCCCGGATCTGCATGATCGCAGGGCACGACGCCTTCGACGATCTTCAGTCGATCACGACGCCGACGCTGGTGCTGGTGGGCGAGCGCGACTTCTGTGCCCCGCCGTACTTCTCCGCAGAGCTTGCAGAGCGGATTCCGGGAGCCGAGTTTGCCACCCTGGACGGTGGTCACTTCATCTTCCTGGAGAAGCCCCTGCTCCTGCACGACAGTGTCGAAGCCTTCATTGCCAGGCACGAACAATGATCAGCCAGGTACGCCTTGCCTCCATCCAATGTCGGTCAGCGCCGCGCGCCAGCGGAACTCGCTTCCCGCATGCCAGTCCATCAAGCTTCCCTGCGCTATTCATATTGGAAGCTTGCAATGATTACGTCGACTGGATACGGGGCGACCAGTGCCCATGAACCGCTCAGCAAACTGGACTTCACGCGCCGCGACCCGGGACCGGAGGACGTCCGGATCGATATCCTGTACTGCGGGGTCTGTCACTCGGATCTCCATACGGCCCGCAACGAATGGGGAAACACGGTGTACCCCGTTGTACCCGGGCATGAAATCATCGGCCGCGTAGCGGCGGTCGGCGACAAGGTGACGCGCTTCAAGCAAGGCGACGTCGTCGGCGTCGGCTGCATGGTCGATTCCTGCCAGCACTGCCACGCCTGCGCCGAGGGGCTGGAGCAATATTGCGAGAACGGTTTCGTCGGCACCTACAACGGCGAGGAAATGCACAGCGGCGGCATGACGTATGGCGGCTATTCCAGCAACATTGTCGTGCGCGACAAGTTCGTGCTGCGCATTCCCGGCAACCTCGATCCGGCGGCGGCCGCTCCCCTGCTGTGCGCCGGCATCACCACCTGGTCGCCTCTCAAGCAATGGCGGGTCGGGCAAGGGCAGAAAGTGGGCATCGTGGGACTCGGCGGCCTGGGCCATATGGGCATCAAGCTGGCGCATGCGATGGGCGCGCGGGTGGTGCTCTTCACTACGTCACCCAACAAGCGGGAAGATGCTTTGAGACTGGGTGCGCATGAAGTGGTGGTGTCGAAAAATGCGGCCGAAATGGCGGCGCACCGCGACTCGTTCGACTTCATCCTGAACACGGTCGCCGCGCCGCATGCGCTCGATCCGTTCATGGAATTGCTCAAGCGCGACAGCACCATGACGCTGGTCGGGGCGCCCGCTTCGCCACATCCCTCGCCGCAGGTTTTCAACCTCATCATGAAGCGCCGACGGCTGGCCGGCTCGCTGATCGGCGGGATTGCCGAGACGCAGGAAATGCTCGACTTCTGCGGTGACCACGACATCCTTTCCGACATCGAGATGATCCGCATCCAGGACATCAACGATGCTTATGAACGCATGCTGAGGAGCGATGTGAAGTACCGTTTCGTGATCGATATGGCATCGCTCAAGGGATGACCGTGGTCCTTCCGCCGGTCTTCAAAACAGGGCCTGCTGCCGGCTGGTGAGGGAAGCAAAATCATCATCCAGGAAAGGCAGGATGCCATCCGCCACCGGCTGCAGCTGCCGCGTGAGGTAATGCTCGTAATCGATGGGTGAACGGCACGTCTCCAGCGGCTCGGGGCCGGCCACCGTCATCACGTAGCGGATCCAGCCCCGGTTCTGGTACTGCAGCGGACGCCCTTGCTCGCGGTTGTATTCATCGGCGATGCGCGCCGCACGCACATGCGGTGGCACGTTACGCTCATACTCGTCCAATGGGCGACGCAACCGCTTGCGGTACACCAGCAGCGCATCGAATTCGCCGCCCAGTGTCCGGTCGACATAGTCGCGCACATAGTCACGGTACGCCTCCCCCTTGAAGATGCGCAGGTACAGCCCCTGCTGGAACTGCTGCGCCAGCGGCGTCCAGTCGGTGCGCACCGATTCCAGGCCCTTGAAGATGACTTCCTCGCTACCGTCCTGCTTCCTCACAAGGCCGGCGTAGCGTTTCTTGCTGCCCTCTTCCGATCCGCGGATGGTCGGCATCAGGAAGCGGCGGTAGTGCGTGTCGAATTCCAGTTCCAGCGCGCACTCGAGGTCAAATTCCTCTCGCAGGTGGCGCTGCCACCACCGGTTGACGTGGTGCACGAGCGACTCGCCGATTTCCATGGCCCGTTCCTCCGTCTGCGTGTGCTTGAGCCAGACGAAGGTGGAGTCGGTGTCGCCGTAGATGACGTCATACCCCTGCGCTTCAATCAGCTCGCGCGTGCGGCGCATGATTTCGTGTCCGCGCATCGTGATGGACGACGCAAGGCGCGGGTCGAAGAAGCGGCAGCCGCTCGATCCCAGCACGCCGTAGAAGGCATTCATGATGATCTTCAGCGCCTGCGACAGCGGCTGGTTGCGCTCGCGCTTGGCCGCCTCGCGTCCCTGCCAGACCTGCGTGACGATCTGCGGCAGGCAGTGCTTCTCGCGTGAAAAGCGCGCGCCGCGAAAGCCCGGTACCGTGGCAGCCGGATCGGGATTGCCGCTGCCTTCCACCAGTCCGACCGGGTCGATCAGGAAGGTGCGGATGATCGACGGATACAGGCTCTTGTAATCGAGCACGACAACCGAATCGTAGAGGCCGGAGCGGGAGTCCATCACGAAACCGCCCGGACTGTTCTCTCCCTCCACGTCGCCGATATTGGGCGCGACATAGCCCTGGCGGTGCATCATCGGCATGTACAGGTGTTCGAACGCGGCCACCGATCCGCCGCTGCGGTCGGCGGCCAGCCCGGTGACGCTTGCCCTTTCCAGCAGGAAGGCCATCAAGTCGGTCTTCGCGAAAATGCGCGTCACCAGCTCGCAGTCCTTCAGGTTGTAGCGCGCGAGTGCGGGCTTGTCCTCGGCAAAGCGACGATTGATCTCCGCCATCCTGTCGTACGGGTTGTCGATGGATTTGCCTTCACCCAGCAGCGTCTGCGATACATGTTCGAGGCTGAACGAGGGAAAGTTCCACGTCGCCGACCGCAGGGCTTCGATGCCGTCGATGATCAGGCGCCCGGCGGCGGCGGCAAAGAAATGCTGGGACCTGCTGTGCTCGCGCCACTCCATCGCGCTGCCGTCCCTGCCGAGGCGCAAGGGCACGCGATAGCGGTCGGCATGCTCCTGCAGCACACGAAGGTCGAACTGCACAAGGTTCCAGCCGATGATGGCATCGGGATCGTGACGTTCCAGCCAGGCATTCAGCCTCTCCAGCATCTGCGCGCGGCTGTCGCAGTATTCCAGATCGAAATCGAGTGTTTCTTTGCCGCCGTTTGCGGGTCCGAGCATGTAGACCTGGCGCTGCCCGCATCCTTCCAGCGCAATCGAATACAGCTCGCCGCGTGCGCTGGTTTCGATATCCAGCGAGACCAGCCGCAGCCTCGGCCGATAGCCGTTTGCAGGCTTCAGCTGGCCATCGGCCAGGGTGCGATCCATGGCGGGATCAGGGCGGCCATCGAAACATACCGGCGCGGTAATGAAACGCTCCATCAGGTAGCGTTCCGGCGGACGCACATCCGCTTCATAAACGTCGACGCCGTTTTCCCGCAGGCGCTTTTCAAGTTTCAGCAACTGGCGGTACTGCCGGCAGTACAGTCCCAGCACCGGGCGGCGCTGGAAATCGTTCAGTGCGAGCGGACGCAGCTCGCAGCCCCGTTCGCTGCGCAATACCGCTTCGGCCTGCTCGCGCTGATCCGCCGGGATGAACGCGACCGAAGGCTGGGGCGGCAAGCAGAGACGGCGCGGGCCCTCATCGGTCGCCAGCCAGAATGCGACTTCCGTGCCGGCCGCCGTATCGTGCCAGTGCCTTGTCAGGAGAAAACCTTGCTTGAGTTGATCCAACATCTGCCTTTTTTGCGCCCGCCAGGCGATTGATCGAATGCCAACGCACCGGCCGCCTAGTGCATCGCAAAGGTAATTTTAGGTCAATGTATTGCCGTCTCGCCAAGCCTGCCGAATGCCGGCGATGGTCTGGACGCGAAGCAATCGTGTCCTTGCATCAACCTTTTTATGACTTGAATCAAAGTAATGCATATGAGCGCACAACTGCCCTTCCCCCCTGAATTCCGGCTTCTATAATTTCCTTAATGCATCTATGAGTGTAAATGGAGTATTGAAATGAGCATCACAGCAGAATTCAGGCACGACTATGCCGCAGCGCTTCGCAACATGCATCTGAACGAATCCGATATCGCACGCCACACGGAAGGTTTGATGTCGACGGAAGGTTTGCCGCCGGACTTGCTGGCTGAAGCGCATTTCGAAAAGATCATCAGCGAGCGCAATACGCGCGTGAGCGCCAAGGTGCGTGCCACGGCCCGCCGGCTGGTTTGCGGTGTAGGAATGATTGCGCCCGTTGCCGCAGTACTTGCAGGCGCGTTCCTATTTATCGTTGTGCTCTGATTCCAGCGCGCCGGCGGTCACCCGGCGAAAGACGATCCAGAGGAGTATCGTACTTGCCAGCACGGCGGCAAAAAGTGTGATCTGCCCCGGCGTTGCTCCATCGCCGGTCAACCGGTTGAAGACGTTGCCTGCGCCGTAGCCGGCAATGCATATGACGGATGACCACAGGAGTGCGCCGGCGAAATCCAGCACCAGGAAACGCCACGCCGGCATCCTGCTCATTCCCAATGCCAGCAGGCCGGCGATTCGCATTCCATAGAGAAATCGCAAGCTCAGCAAGAGCACGACATGGTGCCGATGCATCATTTTTTGCAGCCGCTTCCGTCTGCTGCGTATTGAAGAAAAGCGGCGCATCACGCGCAGCCCATAGCGTCGCCCCGCAAAGAAATACGGCACATCGCCCAGGAAGCTGGCGACCGCGGCGATCACCATCACCAGCGGTAGCGCGAGATGTCCATGATAGGCCGCAAAGCTGCCGGCAAGCAGGACGGCCTCTCCCTCCAGGAAACATCCGAGGGCGACGGCAAAATATCCATAGGCCTGTACGAGATAGGCAATATCCATGCGTCCGGTATCGAAGAATCGTTACGCAGGCGAAATCCTGCCGTAACGGCACACCTATAGAGCTTCGAACACTGGAAAAAGTTGCCTGCCCCGGGCAAAGGGCAACCCGCTGTCAGGTCAGCAACGGCCCTTTTTGGCCTGTCCGGGCGGGCAATGGTGGCCGCCGTGGCCGCCCCCGGTGATAACGACCGTTGCCGCCGGATACTCCGGCACGACGACGCAGCCGGACAGGCCTGCGGTGACAGCAACGAGGACGAGGAAAAGCGATTTCATGTCGGAATAGTGAACAAGGATTGTGATGCATCTACCTTAGGCCGGGGATTTCTTCCGGTCAATCGCAGTTATTGAAAGTTACATCTCGGCACGCGTGACACCCGTAAACAAAAAGACCGCTCCGTGCTTGCACACGAAGCGGTTGAATGCGCCGCAGTACGCACGGCGCAGGAGACACTTTGAGATCAATCGGTCGATGTTTCGTTTGATGGCGGAGCTTCTTCGTCCGAAGGCGGCGCCGGCGGCTCGGGCAGCGCGTTGGGGCCATCCTTGGGCAGGTTCTTCGGCAAGCGCGGATCGTTGGGATCGTCGATCTTCTGACCGGTCTGGCGATCGTAGTAGTGGTCCTTGCCTTCCTTGTCGGTGTAAACCGCAACCGGCGTTCCCGGGCCGTTCTGCGGGATTTCCTTGTTCTCCTTGTCGTAGAACGTGGTCTTGCCGGTCTTCTCGTCGGTGTGATGCTTCGGATAATCCGGGCTGTTCGAGTCGGTCGTCTTGACGTTCGGGTCCGGCTTGATCGAATCCGGCGCGTCACCCGGCTTGCCGTTCTCGTCGAGGACGACCGGGTTGCCGGTCTTGGGATCCTTGACCGGCTCGCCGTTCTTCGGATCGGAGGCGACGTTCACGCCGTTCGCGTCCTTGATGACCGGGTTGCCATCCGCGGTCTTGACCTGCTCGCCCTTGGCATCCTTGACAGGTTCCTGCTGCGGCGCCTTCGCGTCAGATGCCTTGGGCGCATCCGGCGCCTTCGGATCATTCTTCTTCGATTGAGGATCCGGCCGGTTATAGATGTGCTCCGGCTGGTTCTTCCCGCTGCCTTTCGGCTGGTCCTTCGGTTGCTGCGGCGAAGGATTCTTTTTCGGCTCGTTTTTCGGCGGCTGCGGCGGCTGCGGTTTTGGCGATGACTTCGGTCCGCTGACTGCTGACATGATTGCTCCTCTCGGTTGGGTGACGTCTGCAACGTCTGTAAGGAGCACTTAGGCCAGCCACAATGCCTTTTCAAGCCCGCCCGGGTCAATGATGCGATGCGCACTACATCGTTGATTCAACAGGAAAATCCGGACAGCAGGTCGACCATTGACAGTCGATCAACAGTCCGCAGATTCCGGAGAAACGAGCGGGTCTGCCGATGCGACTTCAAGGCAATAACCACGGTTGTATGCGGCGCGGATCTGCACGCCGCGACCGGCATTCAGGTTCAGCTTCCTGCGCAGTTTGTAGACGTGCTGTTCAAGCGTGCGCCCCGTAATATCGCCGCTCCGCCCCCAGACGCCGAGGGAGAGAAAATCACGCGACAGATACTGGCCCGGAAAGGAAAACAGGATCCACGCCAGCGCAAATTCGGTCGGCGTCAGTTCGACAATCCTGCCGTTGTCCAACGCAATGGCGGATTCCAGGTCGAGTTCGAAACCCGCCAGTTCGATGGCTCGCTTCGGCACACCCATCCTGTACCGGCGCAGTATCGCCTTCAGGCGCGCGGCGAATTCCCGGGATTCGGTAGAGATGACTATGACATCGTCCGCGCCAGCATCAAGCGCTCGCACGGTCACGCGGTCGTCGGATGCGGGCGACAGCAGGATGACGGGAATGGGTTCGGGAGCGCGGCAATTACGCCAGGCGGCAATCGCATCGCCGTCAGTGTCTTCGACATCGGCAAGGATGAGGTTCGCCACGCCCGCGCAGAGCGCCTGCTTCAGCACCTGCTCATCCGTGAATCGCGTCCCGTGAAAGCCGTGGCGCACGAGCACGTCCAGCACCTGCTGGTACATGCTGTCGCTACGAATAAAACAAGCAATGCTCAATCTGGTCTCCGGCGGCTTCAGTGGCGAGCTTCAATACGATACCGGAGACGTGCAATCGTTGCATATTCCTGCATGGTGTGCGTTCATCCGGCATCAGCCGTGGAGATATTAGGTGCGATAGACACCCGCAGACATTGTGGCAATCACCTACTTCCGCAAGTCTCACATCTACGCCAACCAGCGGTTACATGCGCATCATGCGAAGGCTGCGTGGGAAACCTTTTTCGATGTCTCGTGCTTGCGGTGTCCGGGACGGTGCTTCTTCACCGGCAGACGCGAGACGTGCCAGAATGCGCTGAACCCGTCGAGATGCTCCTGCAGGTGCTTGAAATATTTCTCGTAAGGCTTACCCTTGCGCGCCTGTTCGCCGACGGCGCGCGCAAGCTGGAACGGTGAGCTTTGCAGCACGGCAATCGCCGTGTTCGCCATGTCAAGGTACCACTTGGCCAGCCGCTTTTCCGACACCGCCGCCATCGTCGCGAAGCGCATGGTCCAGATCAGGTCGGGATCCTTCAGTGTTTCCTCATCCTGCTCCAGCGTGGTGGTGTAGCGTGCGAACGCATGCTCGCATGCGGCGGCCAGTGCCCGCATGGCGGCGATTTCGTTCTTCACGCTGATCGGCGGCACCTTCTTCTGGTCCTTGACCTTCTTTTGCTTGTCTTTCTTCGACTCCTTGCCGGTAGATTCTTCCGGGTCGGGCCGCCCGAGCTCGGTCACGATATTTCGCGTCCGTTCGATGTCGGTACAGTTCGCCAGCCGGAGGTAGGTGAACATGTGCCGCACATCATCGCTGTCGTAATCGTTCGTCACCAGGAAATGACGCAGCTTGCGCGAGACCCAGCCCAACTTGCGGGTGTAATGAAAGAAGGGATGCTTCTTGCGGATTTCCGGAATGTCGAACTCGATCAGGTTTTCCGGATTCACTTCCATGCACAGGCCGTGGCTCATCAGCCACCGGCCATTGCTTCGCTTGCCGTAGCTTTCCAGGATCTCGCCTTCGGCGGCAAGGTCCTTGAGCGCCATGATCGTGAAGCCATGCGTGGCGCGGCCGGTCCAGTGCGTCGGCGACGGCGAAGTATGGTTCAGCATGTCCGCCAGCGGCACCATGCCCAGCGTCTCGTAGCCGTCGACCATCAGTTTGTACACGCGCGTCGTGACCGCCATGCGGGCCAGCGAGAATTCATGCAGCGTCAGTCCGGGCATGAAATCCTTGACGACCTTGTAGTCATCGAACATCAGCGCCTTCGCGTCGAGAAGCTGCTGCCAGATGTGGGTGCCCCGGAGCATGGTCAAATGTTTCTGGTCGTAGAACAAGGGCATGCCGGGGAACTTGCTCGGCACGACATCGAAATACGGCTTCCAGAAGCCTCCGTCACGCTTTGTCTCGAGCAGGAAGGCGGCAAGATAGCCGTAGGGACTGAGCCAGCGGCGGCTCTGCTGGATCGCCCTGCCCACCTTGCATGCCTTGGCCACCTCCGTCGTCACGATCAGGCGTCGCGGCACGTGCAGCACCACTTCACCTTCCACGATTTTCTCGGTCGCGTACACGCCGCGAAGGCCGTTGACAATCTTGATTTCCAATGAGGGATACAGGACGCCGTTGTCATCCAGGAACTGGATCAGGCGCTGCATCTTCAGATCATCGGCATCCTTGTACTGTCCAAGGTCGTCTGCCTTTTCCGCCGCTTCCGCGACGGCCAGGGACTTCAGCTCTTCTTCGTACAGCTTGTCGGCTTCTTGCAAGCTCATGTGCGTTTCTCGCTCCGTGGAATGGACAGGCGCACCGGCGCCCGTCCATCAGATAGGACACTTCCTGCGAAATTACAACTGCCTCGATCAATCCATCGATTGGGACAGGTTGTCGTGCAGTGCCTGAAAGTATGCGCCGAACTTGGCGTCCGACTTGGCGTAGTCGCGCAGGTCGCAGAACGGGTTCTGCAGTACCGAGGTCGCCGTCTGGGCCAGCTCCTGGTAATGACGGAGGATCTTCTTCTCGCCCATGCGCACGGCGACTGCGTAGCGCAGTTTTTCCGGCACCGTATCGCCGGCCAGCAGCGCTTCATCTTCTTCGAGCGTGGTCGAGAACTTGGCCAGGCGGCGCTGGCAGGCGCCAGTGAGCGCGGTCAGTGTGGCGATCTCGTTCTTGCGGCTGATCGGCGGCACATCGTTGACCTTGGCGCCGTTGACCATGGTGCGGAACACGCCGGGCATGTCTTCCAGGACGCCCAGGCGCAGCATCGAGAACAGGGCCTTGGTGTTGGCTTCGTCGTACTGCAGGGGTACCTTGAATACGCGGACGTCTTCATTCAGCGTGCCGAGGTCCTTGGTATAGGTTGCAAACGGGTGCGCAGGCAGCAGCGCCGGCAGTTCGATCTCGGCTTCGTTGGCATCGTTGTCATCGAGGCAGAAACCGTGGTGCACGAACAGGCGTCCATTGCAGCGGCGGCCGTAGCTTTCGTACACATGGTAGCCGGCAGCGATATTCTTGGTAGCGTACAGGCTGTTAGGATTCATTAGCAACTGTTGCTTTCTTGAAGTTGCTGATTCCTTTTGCACCTTGAGGATGCAACACTTTTCCGCGTACAGGACGCTATTGGTTGGCTGGTTTGAACTGCGGCAGGAGCCGCACGTTTTCTGCCCGCAGGATCGCTTTCAGCTGCAGATTTTCCATCGTCAGCGTCGCGTTTTGCGACGCCAGGGAACGCAGCAGAGCCTCCGTTTCTGCCAGTTGGCGCCGTAATGCTCGGTTGCTTTCGCGCGCCGCCTGCAATTCCTGTGCTTTCACGTCGCGCTGCACTCGTCCTGTCCGGGCCGTCCGTTTCCTAACCTGCTCGGCGATATCCGGGTAGCGGGTATGGATTGTCGTAGCGTGTACGCCCGCTTCTTCCGCTACTGCCGCGATCGACAGCTTGCGCTTGGGATCCACAGTGCGCGGTGTCCCCCGCTCAATCCGGTGTAATGCCAGCAGCAATTCCTGCTGGGTCTTGTCACGACGCGACATAGGGTTCCTTTCCCGGGGCGTCGGCTACGCCGGGATCCAGTTTTCTTAGAATCTGCTTCACGGTCTCAATGCTTTCCTCGATCTTGGCCTGCGCCGCCGGGCCGATATCGTTGACATCACGTAGTTCGAGCTGCTGCAACCACAGTCCATGCCAAGTGTCCCGCTGCGTTTCATCGATCACTCCATGGCTGCAGTCCGCACATTCCATTGCGTCGTACAAGCCGCGGCCTCCACAACTAAGTGCATCGGCCATGCACCAGCTGTGACCGGTACTGCGCAACAGGATCCCCTGGCCTGCACGTTCGGCCATCTCCTTGCGACTGACCATGTTCATCGACTTCATGTGCACCCGCTGACGCATGATGCGTTCGCCAGCCTTGCCCGCCAACCGGACGGACGGATCGAGCCAGCTGGCAATCCGCACAGCCTGCTCCTGTTCCATCTTTTCCAGGATCTCCGCGTACAGGTCGACATCCTGGGTCTCGTTCAACGCATACAGCGCCGTCATGTCCAGCGACCAATGCTTGAAGTGATCGCGCAGGTACAGCAGATTGCCTCTGCCATGGGCAGCGACGAACACCGCAAAGGTGCGACGTAGTTCATGCGTGGTTGGTTGCCAGGGGATGCCGCAGTTGCGCGCAAATAGCTTGAGTTCGGAGTTCCAGCTGAACAGGCTCAAGATCGCAATATTGCCGCTGGCTACCGTTTTGCCAAGGAACAGCCCGTGTTGATGCTGGCGCAGCGCCATGCGCCGTGCCAACAGGGCCACCCGGTGCGCGTCGCTGGCAGCCGCATTCGCCAACTGGCCATCGATGGCTGCCAGTTCCGCCTGCAATTCTTCCCGCAGCGGCTGCGACAATCGCTCCAGCAGCGCAATCACGTGCGCCGCATACGGCGGAATCATCCATTCGGTCGCCCCCTCCCCGGTCTTGCGGCTCACGCTGCGCAGCCAGCCGTAGGTGACGCCGTCCACCTCGGTTTCGTAATAGCAGCCGACCCGGATATCCGCCAGTTCCTGGTTGCGCATCCCGCTCAGCAAGCCCAGCACGATGTAGCCGGCAATGCGCACATCGATCAGCGCGCGCTGATACGCCTGCAACGGCGGCAACCCGCGTGAACGCAGATGCCGATTCTTCAGCACAAACATCCGTTTGTAGCCCACCGTCGCCCGGCGTTCCAGGTCCTTCAGTTCGTCCCGCACCTGAAGCAGCAGCGGTGCCTTTTGCAGGGCGGCGTCCGCGTGCCGGAACAAGGCCGACGCAATTTCCAACGGAATCGCTTGCGTGCCCGAGACCGGCTTGCCGCGCGTACTCAGACCGGCGACATCACGGGCAGAGCTGTCCGGCCATGGATGGGCCGGCAGGTGGTCCTGCAAGTGATCCCTGAGGGTCCACGCCAGTTCCAGCACCACGTATTCGTGCACCGTATGCAAGACGCTGTTGCGCGCACGGAGGCGCTGCACATACGATTCGATATGCAGCGGCCGGACATCCGCAAACCGCTGCACACCGAGCGTATCCAAGTAACGCACCAGCCGTTGCAAGCGACGGAACACATTGGACAGAGTCAAGGAGCCCGGGGCTTTCCATCCCGGGCGCCCATGCACCCAGTATGCATACAGCAACGCCTTGGCACTGTCGCGCCACGCTGGCGGCAGGCGATCGAAATGCAAGCGCCGCATCCCGGGCGTCGCATTGGAGTTCGGTATTAGCGGCGTCAAGTCCCACACCATGTCGCCATACCGGCACAACACCTGGCGTCCGCCATCCGGATCGGATACGTATGCGATCGGCCACTGGTCGCGGTCTGCGGGCGCGGGTGCCGGCGCCACCGCGGCGCGCTGCATGGCGCCGCTCATGCCAGCGCTCCATGCGGCAAGCCCAAGCGGTCGCGCGTCTGCCAGTACGGGTGCGGCTCGTGCCGTGCCCGCTCGCGCGCTGCCCGCACCACGTCCGCCGGGAAGTCCGGCGCGATCTCGGTATCGATGATGTCCCGCACGTGCCCGTACCACTGTTCCCAGTCGCGCGCATTGAGGATGGTGCGCTCGCTGTCGATCAGGTAATAAAAGCTGAACAGTCGCCACAGGTCTTCGGTGGTAACCACCATGCTCTTGCACTGGAAGCAGCTGAGGAAGTCGGTGCAGAGCCGGCCCGGCTGTTGCGGCGCGCGTTCCCCGTGCACCGGGTCGGCACAGTGTCCGATCGGCGTGGCGGCCGCAGGCGCAACCACCTCCGGCCCTGACGATGGGGTTTGCAGCGTCGATAGCAGGGTCTTGCCGGCGAAGTGGAACGCACGCTTGGCTTCCGGCGATATTTTCAAGTAATGACTTTGGGAGACTTGCACCGAATGACCGGCCAGACGCGCCGTGACCAGCATGTCCCGGCCGCTCAGCTCGTACAGCCGGTTGACGAAGGTCTTGCGCAACGTCGCCACATTCACCCGTAACGGCTCCCCATCATCACCAACAAGGGCGTGACGCCGTACCAGCCGTTGCGCGGCAAGAATGAGCTGGCTGACGGTGAGCGACAGCACCGAGCGTGGGCGCCCCACCTGTTCATGGCGATACAGCCACAATCGCTGCTGCAAATCGGACGACGCCTCGGCAACCAGCGGGGCCGTCTTTTGATTGACCCATTCATACCACCACACCACATCAGTCTGCGCCGATGCGGTCTCCGCCAACTGGTCGCTCCAGCGCATGGACTGCACATGGGTGGCATTACCGCGCCGCTTGTGGGAGACCAGCATGCGCCAGTTCGGCTTGAGCGGATGCGGCAGCAGCGCGTCGCGTGACAGCTCCAGCAGCGGCGTGGTATTGAGACCGGTCCGCAACGCAATCAGCAGGCATACCAGCGCGAGCGCCTGGCCGTCGGTACCGTCGAACTCATTCCTGGCAATAGCAGCCAGTTCAACGCGTAATGCTTCCGCAAACCGTCGCCTCGCCTCCAGCGATAACGGCTGCTCGCCCTGGTAATGCCGGTTTACATTGGGGAAGGGATTGACCGGGAACAGTTGCCTGCGGTCCGGCAACCGCCCCTGCCGGCAAGCAGGTACCAAGACCGATTTGGTCTTGGTGTAAATCGACTTTTGCGCCACATAGCTGAGCGCTTCCCCATCGTCTCGCAGTTGGCGTCGGATCCAGGCGATGTAATGGTCGATGAACGGACGGTCAATCTCTTCGGTACGCAACTCCCGGCCTTGTGCCTGCGCTTGTTCAATGCAATAGGACAGGAACTTGCGTATCCCGCCATTGAACAATGACGTCATCGACGTCTCTTGGTAAGTTCTGGCCACGCGCAGCTGCTGCAGGGATTGCGCGAGCAGGTCGGTGATCGCATCGATGCCTTTTCCGTACCACGGCGAGAAGTCGAAGCGGTCCCGCTCTTCCGCCAGGTCGTCGCCCGCCATCGTTCGACCGGCAGCTGCGCCCGTCTGATCGACCACAGATTCCCTGTCTGTCTCCGGCACGTCAAATCGTTTGCGCGGCTTCAAGACGTCATGCCCCCGGCAAACAACTGGTCGACCTCACGCTGGTAATCGTTGAGCACCCCGTCTTCAATCTGTTCCAGGTAATGCAGGTATTTTTCAGTGGTGCTGATATGGCTGTGTCCCATCCGTTCCCGCAGGTAGAGCAGCGCATTGCCGATATTCATCGCACTGCGCAGTGCATGCAGCGTATGCGTCGCATAGGTATGGCGCAGCATGTGGCAATGCACCTTGTATCCAACACGCCGCGATATCGCCTCGAAGATTTTTCCCATGCCACCATTCGTAAACGGCCCGCCATCCGCAGTCAGAAACAGCGTCGCCGGTTCTGCCGCGCCGTGGCGTCTGGCCAGCATCGGCCGGTACGTGTGGCGATACTGCCAGAGCTGGTCCAGCAAGTGCCGCGTCAGATGAATGGTGCGCTTTTGCCGCCCCTTGATTTGCACGTGCGCTGGGTCGAGCAACACAGGAAACACCCGGCGCTCTGAACTCTGCATGCCACCATTCATGACATAGTGCGCAGGGAACGTGGCGAGCTCCATGCGGCGCAATCCCGTCTGCAACCCCAACAGCACAATCAGATAGTGCGTCGGGTTGCCCGCTACTGCATGCAGCACTTCTGCCACCTGCCCCTTGGACAGGACCGGCAACACTTCTCGTCGTTGCTTGAGCAAGATATCGGGCGACGTGGTGCTGGTTAAGCGCTGTGCGTGGGCCAACATGCCGCCACTGGCACGCCGCACGACCGCCTCATCGTCGAACGGCAGTTCGACAATCAAGCCCCGATCGCGCGCCCATCGGTAAAAGCGCACCACCAGCCGCAGCCGGAAATTGACTGTGCTTTCCTTGTTGCGCTTGAGGGCCCAATCACGGTAGCGGGCAAGGATGGAGGGAATGCCAGCCTTTTGGCGCTGCTCCCAAGCGTGGCCTGAGCCCTCGAGATACCCAAAATAGTCGTACAGGGCCTCGCCATAGGCGGTCCATGTGGCAGCCGACTGTACGCGCCCTCGATGCAGGCATTGATGAATCAGAAATTGCAGTGCCGGAACAACAATTGCTCCGTTCCGATCAAGCAGGATGGGAATGTCAGGATAAGGCTGTTGCGAAAGCTGGAATTCGTCTGTGCTGTGGATGAGTCTCACGTCCCCCTGTCTCGCTATCTGCTTGATTTAAATATAGATATTTCGGCAACAATGGCGACGGACTATAACAGATCGCGACGCTGATAGAATCGCGCGAAAGGTAGATGCCTGGAGAGGAAAAGAACAGCCACGCCATCATGAACTCGCGCGGCGTCAGCTCGACCGGCATGCCGCGGTCAAGGAACAGGCAGGAATCGCGGTCGAGGGTAAAGCCCTGCATTTCGATGACGCGGCGGGTGTTGCTGCGGTTGCAGCGGCGAAGGATCGCTTGTAGGCGAGCCACCAGGACAGCAGGATCGACGGAACGGCGCATGACGTCGTCCACGCCGGCTTCGAGCGCGGCGGCGACCTGCGCCGCACTCGCGTTTTCGGACAGCATCACCACCGGTGTGCTTTCACCGGTCCGGCAATTCAGCCAGGAATAGGCACTGCGGTCTTCGTGCGCTTCGGCGGTGGTTTCAACAAGGATCAGATCAAAATGGTCACGGCGCAGCGCCCTGATCATCGCGGTCTCATTGGAAAAGCGGTCACAGTCAAAGCCAGCCCGTGCCAACACTTCCTGGACTCGACGAAAAGCCGAGTCACAAACGATATTGCAAGCAATACGCATCTCTCTCTCCGTTGTATAGGTAGTCTTTTGCGGGAATCCTCCAGCCGTGCTCTGCGGCAGAAGTTGCATCATCCCGTCGGTGTTGTCCGCGGCTGCGCTGCAATGGCGCAAACGCTTATAGTTGGCACGTGCTCCCGAGACTGCGCGTCTCGTATGGCCCGCATGATGTTGTGTGTGGTTCGAAGGCCTCCCGGTCCCTCGATGGAATCACTATACGGAATCAGTCTTACAATTGCCTTACGTCAATACTTACAAAAGCAGAATATTCCCCGGCTGAAAATACCGACGGAAAGCAGGAAGGAAAGCAGGAGCCCGTAAACCAGAAAAGGGGTCAGACCTTTCGATCTGACCCCTTCGGTAATACTGGCGCGGCCGGCAGGAATCGAACCCACGACCCCTTGGTTCGTAGCCAAGTACTCTATCCAGCTGAGCTACGGCCGCGAAAAACGTAATTATAGCACCCCTTTTTGGAAAAATGGAACCCCCTCGTTGAATAGCGGCAAGTCCCGTCAAAAAACGTGCTTTCAGGTATCTATCTCAGCCACAATAGATGGCTGTTCCCCCTCCTGCCGAACAACCAACGTACCAGTGAAAGAAGACCAGACATGCTGCAACCGGAATGGCTGCCGATCGTCATGCAGGGCTCGTTCAGCGAAATCTACGTCGTGGATTGCGACACGTTCCGCTTCGTGCACACCAACCAGGCGGCCCGCAAGAACCTGCACTACACCACCAGCGAACTGGCCGGCATGACCCCCCTCGACGTTGCCCGCAGCGTCTCATTCGAGGTGCTCCAGAACATCCTGATGCCGCTGGGCTGCGGGAAATCCAGCCGCGCGTCCCTCGACACCGTGCACACCAGGAAGGACGGGTCCACCTATCCCATCGAGTTCCGCCTGTTCTACTGTGGCTCCCGGGAGCCGGTCTATATCATGATCGGCAACGACATCAGCGCGCGGCACAACTCTGCCAAGGCACTGCGGCTGAGCGAGGCGCGCTTCCGCGCCATTGTCTCCAACACGCCGGGCCTGTTCTTCCAGATCCAGCAGCGTCCGGACGGCGCCCTCTCCTTTCCCTACCTGAGCGACGGCTGCCACGCCCTGCTCGGGATCGCGGCCGAACGCCTGCGCGCCGACTCCAGCCTGTTCCTGAACCTGATCCTGCCCGAGGACCGCCCCTCCTTCCTGAAATCCATGGGGGAGTCCGCTTCGGCATGGAAAACCTGGAATTGGGACGGCCGCATCTGGGTCGACAAGTGGAAAGATGTCAAATGGATCAACCTGCGCTCCACGCCACGCGCCCTGCCCGGCGAAGGAGTGCAGTGGGAAGGCATCATGACCAACATCACGGAAAGCAAGCTGGAAGAGGAAGAAATCAAGCGTTCGCGCGCCCAGCTGGCCGAACTGTCCGCCCACATCGAAACGGTCAAGGAAAAGGAACGCACCCGCATCGCCCGCGAAATCCATGACGACGTCGGCGGCAACCTCACCGCCATCAAGATGGCGCTGGCGCTGGTCAAGAAGCGCCTGCCGGCTGACGACACCTCGCTGGCCGACAAGGCGGTCTATGTCGAATCGCTGGTCGACCGCACCATCGAGGCGATCCACAGGATCTCCGCCGACCTGCGTCCGGGCATCCTCGATTTCGGCATCGTGGCCGCCATCGACTGGCAGGCCAAGGAATTCGAGAAGCAGCTCGGCATCCCCTGCGAGTTCACTTCCAACAAAAAGGAAGTCGATCTCCACCCCGACCAGGCGACCGCACTTTTTCGCATTTTTCAGGAAGCGCTTACCAATATTGGGAAACATGCGCGGGCCACGAAGGTCACGGTGCGCCTGGCCAGGACCAACCGCAGCGTACGCCTGGAAATCGCCGACAACGGCCGCGGCATCGAGGCTACAGAGCGGTTGAAGCCAAAATCCTTCGGCATCCGCGGTATGACAGAACGTGCCAATGCCCTGGGTGGGCAACTGTCCGTCAGCGCAATTCCGGGGGGAGGCACGGAAGTTGCTCTGCGGATACCTCTAACGGAATAACAACCTGAAGACTTGCCATGATGACAGCAGCCCAAGAGACCATTCGAATCCTGATTGCCGACGACCACGCCATCGTGCGCGAAGGCCTGAAACAGATCCTCGCCGACACCAAGGACATGGTGGTCGCCGGCGATGCGGAAAACGGCAATGACGCCATCAAGCTCGCCCGCCGCGGCGACTCCGACGTCCTGCTGCTGGATATCTCCATGCCGGACAAGAGCGGCATCGAAGTCCTCAAGCAGGTCAAGAAGGAAAGCCCGAAGATCGCCGTGCTGATGCTCTCCATGCACCGCGAAGACCAGTACGCGATCCGCTCCCTCAAGGCCGGCGCTTCCGGCTACCTGAACAAGCAGAGCGCTCCTGCCGAGCTGGTCGACGCCATCCGCCAGGTCGCCGCCGGCCGCAAATACATCAGCCCGGCGCTGGCGCAGGAACTGGCCAACCAGGTCGGCGACGAAAACCGCGAGACCCCGCCGCACGAAACCCTATCCGACCGCGAATACCAGACGCTGGTCATGATCGCGTCCGGCAAGACTGTCAGTGACATCGCTGCTGAACTGACCCTGTCGGTCAAGACCATCAGCATGTACCGTTCGCGCCTGTTGCAAAAAATGAAAATGCGCCATAACGCCGAGCTGACGCATTACGCCATCAAGAACCATCTGGTGGAATAAGTCTCGATGCCCGCTCACTGAAGCATGGGCGGGCATTGACAAAACCATCACTGCCGAGCTGGACAATTTCAAACTGTCTCGTTCCATCTTTCCTTTTTACTCATTCCCACCTAAAGTACCGGGATTCCCGGCATCCACACTCTCGCGAAGAGGCTTCCAGCGCGCCGGCCACGACTGCACTCCAAGACGAAAACATGGAACAACAGAGTCCTGCCGATATCGCACGAGAGGCGTTCAAGCGCCTTGCGGTGCGGCGCATCGCACCGACCCCCGAGGCATACCGGGAAATCTATGAAGAGATTGCCGGCGCAAAGAGTCTGCCCGGCGCCGAAAAGGTACTTGCCGACTTTGCGGCAAGCTTGGCCGACGTATCCGGCGAAGTGAGCCTGTTCGCCGCGCATTTCCGCCGTGCGCTGGAAAAGCGCGACTGGGAGACATACGGACGGGAGCTGAACGAACTGTTCGACAAGCATCTCGTCGCGATGACCGAGGTTGCCAACGCCAATGCGAAGAAAGCGCCCGCCCTTGCTGCCGCCAAATCTACGTCGATCCCGCTGGTCGACCCGGTCGAACCGGCGCAACCGCGCTCGATTTCCCTTGTCGACGATGTGCCGCCCCCGGCATTGAAATCGCATGGCATTTCGCTTGTCGACGATGCCCTGCCTGTTGCATCGAAATCGCACGACTTTTCACTCGTCGACGACGTCCCGCTGCCCGCAGTCGTCAAACCAGCCAAGGCGGACAAATCGGTACTGCCTGTTGTCGGCGAGACGCGCCAGATGCAGATGCTGCGCGACCTGCTCGTGCGTACACTGACGCTCGCCGTCGGCTCGCTGCTGCGCGGCACCCCTGCCCTGGTCGAGGAAGCCGAACAGCTTGCCGTCATCATCGGCAATTCGCATTCCGAACAGGACCTCGCCGACGTCGGTAACCGCCTGAAGCAGATGTGCTTCAAGATCGAACTGAAGGCCGAGGACATGGCCGAAGAGCATGAACTGCTGCTGCGCCTGTTCAAGCTCCTGCTCGAAAACGTCAGCGAACTGCTGGAAGACGATTCCTGGCTCAGCGGCCAGATCGCCAGCGTGATGGACCTGCTGTCCGGCCCGATCAGCCACAGCGCCCTGATGGACGCCACCCGCAGCCTGAAGGAAGTCATCTACAAGCAGAGCCTGCTCAAGCACAGCCTCACCGAAGCCAAGGCGACGGTGAAGAACATGATGGTGACCTTCATCGACCGCTTGGGCGCGGTCGCCGCCAGCACCAGCACGTATCACCAGAAAATGGACCAGTACGTCCACAAGATCAGCGACGCCAAAGGCATCCCCGAACTGAACAGGATCCTGCAGGACGTCATGCAGGACACCAAGACCGCCCAGACGGAGGCCCTGCGCTCGCGCGACGAGATGCTGGCGGCAAGGCAGGAAGTGCAGGATGCGGAGACACGCATCCTCGAACTGGAAGGCAAACTGGCAGAGCTGAGCGAACTGGTGCGCGAGGATCAGTTGACGGGCAGCCTGAACCGGCGCGGCCTGGACGAAGTGTTCGAGCGCGAAGTGGCAAGGTCGGAGCGCAGGAAGGCGCCGCTCTGCATTGCGATGCTGGACCTGGACGATTTCAAGAAACTGAACGACACCCACGGCCACACGGCAGGCGACCATGCCCTGATTCACCTCGTAAAAGTGGTCAAGGACACCTTGCGCACCATGGACGTTATTGCAAGATTCGGCGGCGAGGAGTTCATGATCCTGCTGCCGGAAACTCCGCTCGAAGACGCCATCCAGACGGTGACGCGGGTCCAGAGGGAGCTGACAAAGCAGATTTTCATGTACGAAAACCAGAAGCTACTCATCACCTTCAGCGCCGGCGTCGCACTCCGGGCTCCCGGTGAAAACCAGGAATCCATCATCAAACGGGCAGACGAGGCCCTGTATAAAGCGAAGAAGGCGGGAAAGAACCGCGTTATTGCCGCCGCTTAAATCCCCGCGGCTCGTGTATAAAGGGCGATATCCTGGACCGATCCGGCACGGGTCGACCGCAGACTTCTTCGAGACCAGCCCTGCATGAGCCAAGCAAAGCGTCAGCCTACGCCTCCCGCCCTTCTCCAGACCGCGCTCCAGCACCACCAGGCCGGCCGCCTTTCCGAGGCTGAAGCGCTCTACAAAAAAATGCCGAACAACCCCGAGGCGGTCAACCTCCTCGGCGTCGTCGCCCACCAGACGGGCGACAACCTCAAGGCAGCCGAAATCATCGGACGCGCCATTCGCCTCAATCCGAAAGCGCCGTCATTCCACTACAACCTCGCCGTTGTCTATCGTGCATTGAACGATCTCGACAAAGCGGCGGCAAGCTACCGGAAGGCAGTCGCCCTCCAGCCGAACTACGTCGACGCGCACAATAACCTCGGCGTCATCCTCCAGGCACAAGGCAAGCTGGACGAGGCTGTGCAGTGCTACCGGAAAGTCATCACGCTCAACCCGAACTATGCAGAGGCTTACAACAACCTCGGCGCGGTCCTCAGGGAACAGCAGAAGCATGAAGAAGCCATTGCGTTCTGCCACAAGGCGCTCCAGCTGAACCCGCAGCATGCCGCGGCATGCAACAACCTCGGCACCGCTTTGAAGGAACAGGGCAAGCTCGACGAGGCGGCCGCCTGGTTCAACAAGGCACTGGCGCTGAATCCCGGATACATCGAGGCAAGAAGCAATCTTGCCGGCGTGTTGAAGGACCAGGGCAAACTCGACGAAGCGATCGCGCTTTACCGTGCTGCGCTTGCCCTCGCTCCCGGACATGGCGACCTGCACTACAACATGGGCGTCGCCTTCAGGGAACAGGAAAAACTGTCGGAAGCCGCAATGCACTTTCGCGAGTCGATCCGCCTCCGCCCCGGCTTCGCGAGCGCGCACAACAACCTCGGCATTGTCTTGCAGAGCATGGGCAAGCTGGACGATGCGATCGCCAGCTTCCGCCGCGCACTCGAACTCGATGCCGAAGCGCGTGGTGCGCACAGCAACCTCCTGTACTGCCACAATTATCATCCGACGCTTTCCGCGGAAGAGATCTTCGGCGAGTACAAGGACTGGAACGACAGCCATGCCGCAAAGCTCGCTGTCGATGTCCCTCCGCATGCGAACAAGCGCGAGCGCGAGCGCAAGCTGAAAGTGGGCTACGTCTCACCGGACTTCCGGACGCACTCGTCCGTCAATTTTTCCCTGCCGCTGATCGAGGGGCACGATCGCTCCCGCTTCGAGGTGTACTGCTACTACAGCCACTTCCGCCATGACATGTTCACCGAGCGTTTTATCGCCGCGGCGGATCACTGGGTACCCTGTCTGAGCATGTCCGATGAGCAACTGGCAGAGCGCATCCGCCAGGATGAAATCGATATCCTCGTCGACCTGGCTGGCCACACCTCGGGGCACCGGCTGCTCACATTCGCCCGGCGCCCTGCCCCCGTCCAGGTTTCATGGATGGGATACGGCTATACGACGGGCCTGACGGCGATCGATTATTTCGTGGGTGACGCCGTCTTCACTCCGCCCGGATCGGAATCGCTGTTCGGCGAAAAAATATATCGACTGCCGAAGGTCGCGTGGTCTTACCTCCCGCCCAAAGACACGCCCGAACCCGGTGAGCTTCCCGCGCTGCGCAACGGTCATGTCACCTTTGCCTGCCTCAGCCGGACCGAGCGCATCAATGCGCGCATGATAGAAGCGTGGGCCGCGATTCTGCACCGTCTGCCGAATGCCCGTCTGCGTCTCGACAGTCGCAACTTCGGCGACCCATTGCTGTGCGACGACATGGCTGCGCAGTTCGCCGCGCGTGGCGTGCCGCGAAGCCAGCTCCTGATGGGATTCACGTCGCCGGTCTGGTCGGTATTCCAGGACGTCGACATCGTTCTGGACTGCTTCCCCCACAATTCCGGCACGACGACATTCGAGGCATTGTGGATGGGCGTCCCGGTCGTGACCCTGGCCGAGCGGCCCTCGGTGGGACGACTCGGCGCAAGCGTCCTTTCCTGCATCGGCAGGCCCGAGTGGATTGCGACGGATACGAGCGACTACATCGAACGCGCCGTGGCACTGGCAACCGACATGAACCGCCTTGTCGAGGAACGAAGCAGCCTGCGCCGTGCGATGCTGCAGTCCCCACTCATGAACCACACCGCCTTTGTAAATGACATGGAAGCGGCTTACCGCGATATGTGGCACACCTGGTGCGAAAATACGTCGAGCGATACATGAAAAAGACTGGCCGTAACGACCCATGCCCATGCGGCAGCGGCAAGAAATACAAGCAGTGCTGCGCAGACGCGGCATCGTCCAGCACGCCTGCCGCGGAAATACAGGAAAACGCCCCCCGCCCCGTTCATGACCTGGTGCAGGAAGGACTTGACCATCACCTTGCAGGACGTCTCCCACAGGCGGAAGCGATTTATCGCCAGATCCTCGCCGTTACCCCGAACCACCCCGACGCCCTGCACCTGCTGGGAATGATCGCCCACCAGGCAGGCCAGAATGACGCCGCTGTGGAACTGATCAACAAGGCGATTGCCGTCAACCCTACCGGGGCAATGTACTGCAACCTCGGCAATGTCCTGAAGGTACAGGGAAAGCTTGCAGAGGCAGTACAACGCTACCGGAGCGCCCTTGCCCTTGTTCCTGCCTACTTCGACGCGCATCTGAATCTTGGTCTGGCGCTTCAGGACATGGGCAACTTCGATGGAGCGATCGAAAGCTACCGGAACGCACTCGCGCTCCAGTCCGACTCCGCAAAGGCGCACTACAACCTCGGACTGGTCCTCCATGTAAAGGGAGACCTGGCGTCGGCAGCCGTGCATTACATGCAAGCGCTCGGCAGCGCACCGGCATTCGCCGAGGCCCACAACAACCTGGGCTTGATTCGACAGACGCAAGGCAAGTTCGACGCAGCAATCGATCACTATCGCAAAGCGCTCGCGTCCCGGCCGGAGTTTGCGGAGGCGGAGAACAATCTGGGCAATGCATTCGAGGGGCATGGGAAACTTGATGCAGCACTGGAACATTACCAGCGAGCGCTCGCGTTCAGGCCAAACTTCGCCGAAGCACACTACAACCTGGCCAACGCCCTTCGAAAAAAGAACATCCTGACGGACGCGATCACGCACTATCGCACGGCCATTGCACTCGCGCCGCAGTATATCGATGCCTATATCAATCTCGGAAACGCATTGCAGGAAGCCGGCCAGACTGAGGAAGCCGCCGCATGCTTCCGACAAGTACTGGCGTGGAAACCCGATCATGCTGCCGCCAAGCCATTGCGCTGAGGCCGGACCATGCGGAAGCACTCCACAACCTGGGTGTCATCCTGCACAACCAGGGCCTGTTGAGCGAAGCGCTCGCCTGTTTCGACCGCGCCATTACGCTCAAGCCCGGCTACGCGGAGGCACACAACTGCCGCGGAGTCACCTTGCAAAGCTGCGGCAAGCTCGGCGACGCTATCCAGAGTTTCCGCAAGGCGTCAGCACTTGCACCGCTGGACATGAAGGCGGAAAGCAACCTGCTGTTCTGCCACAACTATCATCCGGCACTCGCACCCGAGGAGGTTTTTGCGGCCTACTGTGCCTGGAATGACAAGTACACGCGCAGGCAGCATGCGCACGCCCCATTCTCCAATTCGCCGGACCCAGAACGCCGTCTTCGCATCGGCTATGTATCGCCGGATTTCCGCAACCATTCCGTTATCCATTTCGCCGCACCCTTGATCGAGGCGCACGACAGGTCCGGCTTCGAGGTTTCCTGCTACTACAATCACTCGGCGAAGGATGCGTATACCGAACGCCTCATTGCCTCCGCCGATCACTGGGTGCAATGCGGAAAGATGAGCGATGAGGACCTGGCGCAGCGGATTCGAAGCGATGGAATCGACATCCTGGTCGACCTTGCCGGACATACCGCGGGAAACCGCTTGCTGGCCTTTGCACTCAAGCCCGCGCCTGTTCAGGCAACCTGGATGGGATACGGCTACACGACAGGAATGGATGTCATGGACTATTTCATCGGCGATCATGCCTTTACCCCACAGGGATGCGATCACCTGTTCAGCGAGCGGATCTGGCGTCTTCCGCACACGTTTGCCACATACCTGCCGCCCGCAACGCCGGAACCCGCGCCCTCGCCCGCACTCCGCCGTGGCTACGTGACGTTTGCCTGCCTGAGTCGAAGCGAACGCATCAATGACAGGATGATCGCGGCCTGGGCGGAGATTCTTTGCGCCGTGCCGGACGCGCGGCTCCGGCTGGACAGCAGGAACTTCAACGACAAGGCGATGCGCGACGACTTCGCATCGCGCTTCGCCAAGTTCGATATCTCCCCCAGCCGGCTCGAAACGGGATTTACCTCGCCGGTATGGCAGGTATACAACGAGGTCGATATCGTGCTGGACTGTTTCCCGCACAATTCGGGTGCAACGACCTATGAGGCCTTGTGGATGGGAAATCCGGTGGTGACACTGGCCGGTCGGCCATCTGTCGGCCGGCTCGGATCAAGCGTCCTGTCCTGCCTTGGCCGGACAGAATGGATCGCGACTGACGTCAGCGAATATGTTGCATGCGCCGTTTCGCTTGCGTCGAACCTCCAGGACCTTGCACGCATCCGGAGTTCGCTCCGGGGCGACATGCTTGCATCGCGCCTGCTGGACCGTACGGCATTTGCACGCGATATGGAAGCCGCCTATCGCGGCATGTGGAAAGACTGGTGCGCGAAGCGGGACTGAGATCCCGCCTCGCGTCCTTGCAGTTCAGCCGAAAAAGCTGGTCACCCCTTCAATCACCCGCTCGACGAATTCGGGTTTCATGTTCGAATGCAAAGGCAGGGTCGTCACTTCCTGGGTCACGCGGTCCGTAACGCTCATGTCGCCGTGTCGCGCCCCTGCAAAATAGGTGTGCTTGTGGACCGGGACGAAATGGACTCCTGCGTCGATGTGACGGTCCTGCAGGTGTTTGATCAGTGCATCCCGCCGTCCATTCAGCACGCGCAGGCTGTAGATGAACGGCGATACGCCGGCAAAGTCGTTTGACAGGACTTTCACTCCATCCAGCTTGCTGAACGCGGCCGAGTAGGCACGGCATACCCGCTGCCTGCTATCGATGAACTCATCGACCCGTTTGATCTGGGATACGCCGACCGACGCCATGATGTTGGTGAGGTGGTAGCGATACCCTTCGCTGATGACGTCGTAATCCCACGCCCGCTTGTTCGCGTAACGCAGCGACGTCTCCTTATCGACGCCGAGAAAGCGCATGTTGCGCAACTGCTCGCGTTCCTCTTCGGAATTCACGACGACACAGCCGCCGTCAATCGAAGTAATGATCTTCACCGGATCAAAGCTGAAGCAGGCGATGTCGCCACCGCTGCCGATCTTTTGCCCATTGATCGTAGTCCCGAAGGCGTGCATGCCGTCTTCGATCACCCGCAGGCCATGCTTTTTCGCCAAGCGGTACACGCCCTCCTGGTCGCAGGGAATGCCGGCAAAGTGCAACGGGATGATTGCCTTGGTCTTGCCGGTAATCAGCGCCTCTGCCTTGTCGACGTCGATGCCGAGGTTGTCTTCACGGATATCGCACATCACGACGTCGGCGCCCGCCATCCTGATTGACTGATGGTCGGCCACGTAATTGAACGACGGGGTAATCACCTCATCGCCTTCGCCCACACCGGCCGCCCGCAAGGCGATATGCAGGGCGGACGTTCCCGTATTCGTCGCGACGACATGGCGCCGGCCTGTCAAACCGAGATAATCCGCGATGCGCTCCTCGAAGTCCTTGGTGGACGCTCCCATGCCAAGCCAACCCACATCGAACGCGTCCGTGATGTGCTTGAGCGTATCCACGCCGATATGCGGCGCAAAAACAGGAATTTTTTCCACGGTCAATCCTTCACGCATTTCAGGAAACCGTCCGGTGCGACAGTGATCTGCAGCTTGTGCTGCATGGACTTGTCGATCACGAATCGATCATTGTGTTTCAGGAACTCATGCACCGCCGTTTTCGGGTTGTCGCCCTTGCCCCAGGGCCGCTCGTTGAAGTAGCCGTCGGGGAAATCCTCAACGACCGTATCGAACACGATCAGGCTCCCGCCTTTTTTGACAAACGTCGAATACAGCATCAACTCCTGCAGGACGTGGTCATGCGTATGGTTGGAATCGAGGATGACCAGCGGATTGCGGCGACCTTCGACCAGCGCCTCGACCCTGGCAACAATGCCGGCATCGATGGACGATCCCTCGATCAGCCGGATCCTCGGCATCATCGGATGCGCCTCCAGCGCCTCCCGGTTGTGCTTCCGGATATCGATATCGATGCCCACGACGAATCCGTCCCCTCCGAGGAGGGTGAGCATCGCCGCAGAAAAAACCAGCGAGCCGCCGTGCGCGATCCCTGTTTCGATCACCACATCCGGCTTCATGTCCCAGATGATTTCCTGCAGCGCGACGATATCCTGCGGAAACTGGATGATCGGCCGTCCCATCCAGGAAAAATTGTAGGAGTAGCCATGGCGGGAACTATGCACCATCCAGTCGAGCGACTTGCGCTGGATTTCCGTATCCGCACCAAGTGCGGAAATATTCCCTGCAACCTGTTCGCCGTGCGTAATCTCGTTTTTTTTGTTCATTGTCCTTTCCTCCTGAGCAGGCATGCGCAAATCGGTCCGAAATTCCCCAGCGGAGGAAGCATCGCCGCCACCTTGTAGATGGGATGGTCATAGTCGGGCTGTCTGCCCTCGATCTCGCACAGCTTCGAATACACGACCCGCGTCACCAGGTAGTAAAGACTGCTGATACCCTCGAATCGCTCGACATCGAAATGGTTTTTCGTCGCATCCTGCAGCTCTCGGCGCGTGAAGAACGAGTTGTGCCAGCGGACGCTGATTTCCTCAAGTCCCACGTGCTGGCGAAGTTCGTTCAGCTCGCCCTGTCCTTCCATGAAGTTCTCGATCATGAGATATTGCCCACCCGGCATAAGGCACTTCGCGATCTCTTTCAGTGCAGCTTTCCGGTTGGCGGCGCTACCGAGATTGATCAGGCATCGGTCCGAGATGATCACGTCGTACTTTCCGCCGTACTCGGACAAACGCAGCACGTCCATGACCTCGAACCTGACACCTTCGATGGACTCCGCGCTTACCCGATCCCTGGCGACGCGGATCATCTCGTCCGAATAGTCGCCGCCGACGTAGTCATGCCGCGGCACCTTCTGCTTGTACATGATTGTGCTGTAGCCATTGCCGCATCCGATATCAAGCACTCGTAACGGCCTCTCCTGTGCATCGAGAAAATCCGTGATGTAGTCGATCTCGATCTGGCGCATGTAAACATCCTGCGTCGTCGCCCTCGGATCATTCTGCAGCGTGCGCGCCTGATCCTCCCAATACTTCTTGATTTTCTCCAGATCATCCATCATGCATCCCCTCTCATCTCTTCCAATAATGCGTACTGGCGGTCCCTGTCCGAAATCACGGAAGGCGACATCCCCCAGTCTATGCCGATTGCGGGATCGTCCCAGCGGATCCCCTGTGCAGATTCCGGATGAAAAAACTCTGAAATCTGGTAAAACACTTCAGTATCGTCCTCCAGCGTGATGAACCCGTGGGCAAAACCCTTGGGGACATAGAGCGCCGCACGCGACACCGCACTCAATTCAACGCCCGTCCACTGTCTGCTCGTCGGCGACCGTTCCCGCATGTCGACGATGACATCGAAAATGCGGCCGCGCGTGCAGCGGACAAGCTTGTCTTCCTCGTGTGGTTTCTTCTGAAAATGCAGGCCGCGCAAGGTTCCCTTCTTCCGGTTATAGGAAACACTGCACTGGACCAGCTCCGGGTTCAGGCCATGCGCGGCAAACTCGTTCCTGCAGTACGTCCGCGCAAAGAACCCGCGGTCATCCTCGAAGCGATCGGGCTCGATCAGAAACGCCCCCTGCAATGGCAAAGGAAGGAATCTCAATCCAGTACCTCGACGCGCGGAATCGGCACAACGAACTTTCCACCCCAATCGCGGATATAAGCGTTCTGCGCCATGATTTCGTCCCGCAAATTCCAGGGCAGGATCAATACATAGTCGGGTCGGGTTTCGCGCAACTTCTCGGGTGAATGGATCGGGATGTGCGTGCCGGGAAGGTACAGCCCCTGCTTGTGCGGGCTCCTGTCGACTGTGTAGTCAAGGAAGTCCTGCCTGACGCCGCAATAGTTCAACAGCGTATTCCCTTTCGCCGGGGCGCCGTATCCGGCAATGCGCTTCCCTTGCCGCTTTGCCGAGATCAGGAAATCGAGCAATGCGCGCTTGGTTTCCCGCACCTGCTCGGCAAATGCAGAATAGGCAGCCAGTGTCCCAAGTCCGTGTCCGGCTTCACGCGCGACCAACGCGGCAACGTTCTGCGATATCGCTCGGGTTCCATCCTCCTGGTGGCACCCGTAAATGCGCAGCGATCCTCCGTGTGTCGGGAGTTCCTCGACGTCGTACAGCACAAGGCCATGCCGCTCGAACACCTCCTGAACCGTGGTAAACGACAGATAGGAAAAATGCTCGTGGTAGATGGTGTCGAACTGGTTTTCCTGCATGAGGCGCAGCAGGTGCGGGAACTCCATGGTGATCACGCCTTGCGGCTTCAGCAGGATCTTCATCCCCGCGACAAAATCATTGATGCCGGGAACATGGGCGAGGACATTATTGCCAAGCAGGAGATCCGCCTGCCGGCTTTCCCTGCGCAGTTCCGTCGCAGTGGCAACGCCGAAAAACTGCACGCGTGTCGGGATGCCTTTCCCGCACGCCACTTGCGCGACATTTTCCGCCGGCTCTATGCCGAGAACGGGAATACCTTTTTCCTTGAAATACTGGAGCAGGTATCCATCATTGCTTGCAATTTCAACCACCTGCGAACGTCCATCCAGTCCGAGGTACGCGGACATCTTGTCGGTATAGCGGCGAGCATGCTCAAGCCAGCTGTCCGAATAGGATGAAAAATAGGCATAGTCGCTGAAAATGCGCTCCGGACTTTCGAACTCCGGAAGCTGGACCAGGAAGCACTTCGTGCAGACATACGCCTGCAACGGATAGAAGGCCTCCTTGCGCTGCAGCGATGATTCATCGAGGTAAGCATTCGAGAGCGGCGACATGCCGAGATCGCAGAACGATTCCTTCAGCTCTTCGTTGCAAAAGCGGCAATTGTGCGTCATTCAGCAGCTTTCATCAGGTTGATGTACTGGTCGATCTGACGCTCGGTGAACCTTCTCATGTCCGCCCCATCCTTGTATGACTTGTACCAATGGGTTGTCCAGGCGAGCGCATCCGCGAGCGGCAACCTGGGCGACCAGCGAAGCAGCGCACGCGCCTTCGAGCAGTCCAGTTTGAGGTAATGCGCTTCATGCGGATGGAGATCGTTGTCTTTTTCCCACTCCAGGCCGTCCCAGAGCGAAGCCACTTCATGCGCGATCCACTCGACCGGCCTGGCATCCTCGTCCGCCGGACCGAAATTCCAGCCGTCGGCAAAATTGCGCTCCCCGTTGTACAGCCGCTCGGCAAGCAACATATAACCGGAAAGCGGTTCCAGCACGTGCTGCCACGGCCGAATGGCGCCGGGATTCCGGAGCCTGACCCGCCGTCCATCCATTGCGGCCCGCATCATGTCGGGAATCAGCCTGTCCTGCGCCCAATCGCCGCCGCCGATGACGTTGCCGGCGCGCGCGGTTGCAAGGGCGACATCCGACTGGAAGAAGGAGCTGCGATATGCGGCACTGACGAGTTCCGCGCAGCCCTTGCTGTTCGAGTAGGGATCATGGCCGCCGAACGGCTCGCCCTCACGATACCCCCACACCCATTCGCGGTTCTCGTAACACTTGTCGCTGGTGACAACCACCACGGCGCGAACTCCCTTCGCCTGCCGCACGGCTTCCAGCAGGTGCACGGTCCCCATGACATTGGTGGCATAGGTGTCGACCGGCTGTGCGTAACCTGGACGAACCAGTGCCTGGGCCGCCATATGGATAACGATGTCGGGAGAAGCGGATACCAATGCTGACTGGAGCGAAGCGAGATCGCGAACGTCGCCGCGCATGTCGGTAACGCACTGGCCGATTTGCGCGATGTCGAAAAGGCTGGGTTCGGTCGGAGGCGCCAGGGCATAACCCGTGACCTGCGCCCCCAGTCGCTGCAACCACAGTGCCAGCCAGCTGCCCTTGAATCCGGTGTGCCCGGTCAGGAATACGCGCTTGCCATGCCAGAACCCCGGATTCACGCCCACACCTTCCAGGGTGCGCGGCCGGAATTCCATAGCGATTCGAGCTGGTTCTTGTCCCTCAGCGTATCCATAGGCTGCCAAAATCCGTGATGCTGGAACGCCGCAAGCTGGTTTTCGCTTGCCAGGACCTCAAGCGGGCCGACTTCCCACGAAGTCTGATCGCCCTCGATATAGTCGAAGACCTTAGGCGACAGCACAAAAAAGCCTCCATTGATCCAGCCGCCGTCGCCCTGGGGCTTTTCGACAAAGCTCTTGACGAAGCCACCGCTGGTTTCCAGCGCACCGTAGCGCCCCAGCGGCTGGACAGCCGTCACTGTCGCGGCAAGCCCCTTCGCCTTGTGGAAGGCCACAAGCGCAGTGATATCGACGTCCGCGACCCCATCACCATACGTGAAGCAGAAGTCCCCGCCCCCCTCCAGGAACTTGCGGACGCGCTTCAGGCGTCCACCCGTCATCGTGCTTTCACCTGTATTGACCAGCGTGACTTTCCAGGGCTCGGCACTGTTCTGATGGACTTCCATCTGGTTGGATGCCATGTCGAACGTGACATCCGACATGTACATGAAATAGTTGGCAAAGTATTCCTTGATCATGTTCCCCTTGTATCCAAGGCAGATGACAAAGTCATTGATGCCATGATGGGAATAGATCTGCATGATGTGCCAGAGGATGGGCATTCCACCTATTTCTACCATCGGCTTTGGCCTGGAGCTCGTTTCTTCGCTGATCCGGGTGCCGAGGCCGCCCGCCAGTATCACTGCTTTCATGATTCCTCGCCTAATATATAAGTGGAACAAATACAGCCGGACACCCCGGGCATGGCTGCCTTTGGCGGGTCGAGCCCCCCTCGCAGACAAAATGACTAAATGTCAACCGCGTGGCACTCGAACCTTACCCCGCCCAAGCGACGTCCGCTTGCCGGCCACACCATGAGCCAACAGTAGCGCCATCTCATGCTAAAGCACGTGCACGACGGTCAATTTCAAGAAAAGAATGGAACTTGCCCGGCGCTTCGACAAATATGAAAGGGCATTGCCCACAAATCACGAAAAGGGGGATTGAAACCGGTCTATGCTTCATTTTGAGGTCGAAAGCGATCACTTAGAATTCGGAAACTGAAAATTTAAAAAAAAGTTCCGAAAACCTGCCACAGATCAATAGAATCGAAAGCAAGTAACTGAATTTAAAGCGTTTTTACAAGAAAAAGAGCAGCATGAAAAATAACGAAGCAACACCTAAAGTTTTTTGAAAAGGAGCCGACTAAGGGCCAATGAAGGATCAATGTTCTACGGAAGATATCGAAAAAAATGCACTGAAGAAATTAAACTTTCCGGCGCACCTTCCGATAAGAACTCATGACAGCGGTCTGCGCAGTACAAAAAGCGAGACAGACCAAAGTTCAAATGGCACTTAGGCCAGAAGTCCTCGGACCCAGTAAAGGAGAAACAAAATGGCTTCCTATATCAACACCAACATTTCGTCGCTGACCGCACAACGTAACCTGACCACGTCGCAGTCTTCCCTGACGACCTCGCTGCAGCGCCTGTCTTCTGGCCTGCGCATTAACAGCGCCAAGGACGATTCCGCAGGTATGGCGATTGCCGACCGCATGACGTCCCAGATCCGCGGCTCCAACCAGGCAGTTCGTAACGCAAACGACGGCGTGTCCCTCGCCCAGACGGCTGAAGGCGACCTGGCCCAGATCACCAACAACCTGCAGCGTATCCGCGAGCTGGCTGTCCAGGCTGCCAACGCCTCCAACAGCTCGTCCGACCGTACCGCACTGAACAACGAAGCATCGCAGCTGATCTCTGAAATCGACCGCGTGGCATCGAGCTCCCAGTTCAACGGCGTGAAGCTCCTCGACGGCACCTTCACTTCGCAGGCCTTCCAGGTTGGCGCAAACGCCACCTCGAGCGACCGCATCACGATTACCTCGATCAACAGCGCACGTACCAACAGCCTCGGCGTCGGTTCCGGTTCGAGCTACTCCGCCAGCCTGACCGCACTGACCGCTACGACGTCGACCGCGCTGACCGCTGGTGGCCTGGTCATCAACGGCTACAACGTCGGCGCAAGCTCTTCCGACGGCGTGTCCACGAGCGAAGGTACTTCCAGCGCGATCGCCAAGGCTGCTGCAATCAACGCAGTGTCCGCACAAACAAACGTCACGGCAACCGTTGACGCAACGACGTTGGCCGTAACGGCGACGGCAGCCGGCGTCGACACCGTAGGTGCCGCAATCAACGGCGTGCAGATCGGCAACGCAGGTGCAGTTGCTCTCTCCGCCGACGCGACTGTCGCCGCATCGGAAATGGCCGCAGCGATCAACGCAGTCAGCAGCCAGACCGGCGTGACCGCAACAGCCTCGGGTGCAACCTATACCCTGACCGCAGCCGATGGCCGCAACATCAATGTCGCAGGCACCAGTGCAGGCGACTCCGGCCTGGTCACCGGCGCAACGACCCACGCAGCGATCAACCTGAGTACGACGTCGTCCGCTGGCATTACGCTGGGCGGCGCGCAAACCGCGGCAATCGGCGGCACGATCGGCGTAACCGCAGCAACCGCAACCGCAGGCGCAGGCGTCTCCTCGCTCGACCTGACCACGATTGCAGGCGCACAGTCCGCGCTGACAACGATCGACAATGCGCTGACCACGGTCAACAGCACACGTGCTTCCCTCGGTGCGATCCAGAACCGCTTCACTTCGGCGATCAGCAGCTTGCAAACCACGTCGGAAAACCTGTCCGCATCGCGCAGCCGCATCCAGGATGCTGACTTCGCATCGGAAACTGCGAACCTCACCCGTGCGCAGATTCTGCAACAGGCTGGCACCGCGATGCTGGCGCAAGCGAACGCAGTGCCTAACGGTGTTCTGTCCCTCCTGAGGGGCTAAGCAGTAATTAAATGAAGTACGGGAAGCGCCTTAACGGGTACTTCTGACAGGACGGAAGGCGGGAAAACCCGCTTTCCGTCTTCCCACTAAAAGGGGAAAAAAATGGATATCAATCGCATCTCGGGGGTAGGCCAAGGGTTAACCGGACTGAATGCGCCCCAACCCAACAGGACAGAGCTTCCGCAAGCTCCTGCCGCCGCAGCCCCAACTGTTCCTAACAACGGCCAGCGCGTTACAGCGCCTGAAGCCACCAAGACAGTTGCGATCAACGAAGCAGAACTGAAGCAGTCGATTGAAAAAATCAATAAGTTCCTGCAGCCGACCAATGGCGATATCGAGTTCACCGTAGACGAAGAAACCAATCGCACGCTGATCAAGATCATCGACAAGAAAACAGATACCGTACTCCGCCAGATTCCCTCCAAGGAAGCCCTCGCCATCGCCAAGGAACTGGACAGATTGCAAGGCTTGCTGGTCAGGGACAAGGCCTGACGTTAAGGGAGGTACGAAATCATGGCATTGTCTTCTGCAGGCATCGGCTCCAATCTGGACATCAACAGCATCGTTAACCAGTTGATGTCTATCGAGCAACAACCCTTGGTTTCCATTGCCAAGAAGGAAGCCAGTTTCAACGCCAAACTGACTGCAATGGGCACCCTGAAAGGCGCCCTCTCCGCCTTCCAGTCTTCCGTCCGCTCGCTTTCCGATGCAGCGAAATTCCAGGCAATGAAGGTTTCATCTGCGGACGCCACCATTGTTTCCGCAACCGGTGGAGCATCGGCAGTCCCCGGCACCTTCGCCCTGGAAGTGACGAAACTGGCGCAGGCCCAGAAGCTGACGACGGCGGGCCAGGCAAGTTCGACCACGGCCATCGGGAACGGCACACTGACCTTCGATTTCGGAACCATCGGCAACGTCCCGCCGGGATCATTCAACAGCACGACGGGCAAGTACACGGATGCCACGTTTGTCAGCAACGGATCGGGCACCAAGACCGTCACGATCGACGCAACGAACAATACCTTGTCCGGCATTCGCGATGCCATCAATTCCGCAAAAATCGGTGTCACTGCAAGCATCGTCAATGATGGCGGCACCTCGCCCTATCGCCTGGTACTGACCGAAACCAGCACCGGCAAGACGAACAGCATGAAGATTTCGGTGTCGGGCGATGCCGCGCTGTCGACGCTTCTTGCACACGACCCGTCGGCCAACGCCGGCCAGGCGCTGTCGGAGACCGTCACCGCGCAGAATGCCGAACTGAAGGTCGACGGCATTTCGGTATCGAAGTCGACCAACACGGTAAGCGATGTCATCGAAGGCGTGACCCTCAATCTGCTGAAGACCAATACCGGCAGCACAACGAACATCGCAGTCACCAATGACACCAGCACAGTCGTGGGCAACGTCGGGTTGTTTGTCAAGGCGTTCAATGACGTAACAAAGACCCTGAAGGATCTGTCGGCGTACAACACGACAACCAAGCAAGGCTCGGTTCTCACCGGTGACGCCGCAGTACGGACAGTCGAGACGCAAATCCGCAGTGTGCTGAACCTGGCCGTATCGGGCGGAGCCAGCACTTTTACGCAGTTGTCGCAAGTCGGCATCACTGTGCTGAAGGATGGCACCCTGTCGCTCGACAATGCCAAGCTGCAGACAGCCATGGATAGCAGTTACAAGGACGTGGCAGGCCTTTTTGCGACGTTAGGCAAGGCAACGGACAGCCTGGTTTCCTATTCCTCGTCCACGAGCAAGACCAAGGCAGGCGCCTATGCGGTCAACATCACGCAGCTTGCAACAAAAGGAAACGCTGTAGGCGAAGCGGCCGTGACGTCGCTGACGATTGACGGGACAAACGATACCCTCAACGTCACCCTGGACGGAAACACATCCACGATCCAGCTGGCGCAAAAGACCTATGCGAGCAACGCCGAACTTGCTGCTGAAATCCAGGCGAAGATCAATGGCGTTTCGACTTTCGTATCCGCGAGCTCGTCGGTCACCGTCACCGAATCGGCTGGTGTGCTGACCCTCACGTCCGCGCGCTATGGATCTGCATCGAATATCAGCATTACCGGCGGCAACGGCAAGAGCAACGTGGTCGGCGCCAGTCCTGTCAATACGGCGGGACTGGACGTTGCAGGCACCATCAACGGAGCAGCCGGCTCCGGTTCCGGGCAATTCCTGACCGGCGCGGTGGGAAACAACTCGGAAGGCCTGAAGATCAAGATCGCCGGCGGCTCGCTGGGCGCGCGCGGCACGATCAGCTTTTCGCAGGGATATGCATCGCAGTTCTCCGTTCTCGCAGAACAGATACTCGGCACCGACGGCCCGGTCAACGCGCGTACCGACGGCCTCAACGGCTCGCTGAAATCGCTCGCGAAAGAGAAACAACGCATCGCCGACAGGCTCACCGAAGTGGAAAAGCGCTATCGCGCGCAGTTCACGGCCCTGGACGTTGCGATCAGCAACATGAACAAGACTAGTTCGTATCTGACCCAGCAGCTCAGCATCCTGAACAAGCAGGCTAGCAGCTAGGTCACAAGGAATTAAAAACGGAGGTAATGATGTTTGGATCACCGCACAGTGGAGCAAGCGCGTACGCAAAAGTCGGTGTCGAAACCGGCGTCGTGGCGGCTAACCCGCACAAGCTGATTGTCATGCTGTTTGAAGGTGCAATGGTTGCCATTGCATCGGCAACCCAGCATATGCAATCCGGCGACATTCCAAACAAGGGACTCGCCATTTCCAAGGCAATCACGATTATTGAAGACGGCCTTCGTGCAAGCCTCGACAAGAATGTCGGTGGCGCCATCGCCCTCAACCTCGATGCATTGTATGAATACATGAGTACCCAGTTGCTCCTCGCAAATGCCAAGAACGACCCAGCCATTCTTGATGAGGTGTACCAATTGCTGAAAGGCTTGAAGAGCGCCTGGGAAACAATTGGTGCAACAGCGAACTCAGCAAACGCACAGGAAGTCGCTGCTCCTGCCAAAACATCGGGTTACGACTCGCTTTCCCCACAAACTTCCAGCCTTGTGAAAGCCTGACCACATGAACAGCCTAGAAGTCATTTCTCTTTACGAAACCGTCGCGGATATTACCGACCAGATGCTTGCCGCAGCACGCGTCGGCGACTGGGAATTGTTGGCACAGTTGGAAAGCCGCTGCTCCAGTCAGGTCGAGTTCATCAAGAACAATGAAGAGCCACGGCAGCCTCTGTCGCCCACCGCACGGGAACGCAAGGTCAAGATCATCAAGAAGATCCTTGAAGACGACCGCCAGATCCGCGACATCACGGAACCATGGATGGCTCGACTGTCCGCGATGATCAACAGCGCCGGCACCGAACGTAAACTCTCCCAGGCCTACGGCGCGAGCCAGACAGGCTAACCATCATGTTGCCGCGGGCCGATCTCAATCCCACCCGGCCCCTGGCCTCCCTGGAGGCCACCACCACCGTTGTTTCATCAACGGATGCGCGCCTCGAAGTATTCAGCAGGCTGAACCAGATCGCCATCGGTCGCGAACTCCAGGCGACCGTGGACGCGATGCTCGACGACGGCACCTACCTGGTGAAGGTCGCCGATACAACCGCCCGCATGGCCCTTCCCGTGGGGGCCAAGGTCGGCGATACGCTGTCCATGGTATTCATCGCCAAGGATCCGCGCCCCACCTTCCTGCTGACGCAACAGCAAGGCAGCACACCCGCTTCGCTAAGCACCACCGCGCGCCTGGTCGATCATCTCCTGCATGCGGCGGAACAAGAAGGCGCCCCGAGCGCCGTCACCACGCGAATCCCGCTTGTCCTCTCCCCTGCGGCGCTGGAGCCGAAGCAGGTGGCCATGGCATTGCAGAACGCGCTGTCGGCAAGCGGCCTCTTCTACGAGTCCCATCTCCATGATTGGATCAGCGGCACAAGACCGGTCGCGGAGCTGGCCCGTGAACCGCAGGCCCAGCTTTCAGGAAGCCTGAAACCCGCACAGGCAGTGCCGGCGCAGGACGCGAACAATGTCGATCTCGCCCGCCTTGCGGCTAATTTGCGCGAAGTGGGAGAAGGAGCGCATAAACTGCTGAACCTGATCCGCGAAGCGCAGATCCAGCCTGCGAACGCGGCCGCAATTGACGCCGACCTGATCGCCCCAACCCAGTCCGCACTGCCCACGGTGGAACCGGAAGCCGCGCGCATGATCAACCTGCAGCTGAATGCGCTCGAGCACCAGATGGTCCGCTGGCAAGGCCAGCTCTGGCCCGGCATGCCCATGGAGTGGGAAGTGCAGGAAGACAAACCGGAAGGCGGCCGCTCGCAGGGCGACGCGCAACCATCCACATGGACGAGTACAGTCCGTTTCGAACTACCCCACCTCGGCGGCGTCTCGGCCACCATCCGGCTCGTTGGCGACCGCGTCCATGTGCAGGTCAACACCCAGACCGAGGACACGGCAACCACCGTCCGTACCTTCGGCAGCATGCTCGCAGACGCGCTGGATGCAGCAGGCACCCCGCTCGATTCGTTGTCGGTGAAACAGCATGAATCGCCCTAACCCGGCCCAGAGCGCCGTCGCGCTCGCCTACCAGACCGGCGACCTTGCGCCAAAGGTCGTCGCAAAGGGGCGCGGCCTGATCGCAGAAGAGATCATTTCGCGTGCGCGGGAACACGGTGTATTCGTGCACGAGTCCAAGGAACTCGTCGCATTGCTGATGCAGGTCGACCTGGATAAGCATATTCCTCCAACCCTGTACCGGGTAGTGGCGGAATTGCTCGCATGGCTTTACCATATCGACGCTATCAAGCACACTGGAGAAAAGGGGCCGCAACCACGCCCCTTACACGGACCGGAAAAGCAGGAATAAATGTCATTCAACACCAAGTTCGGCACGGAGGACGTCAGCCCGTACCAGGTACATTCGCGCCGGGAAATCATCGGATTGCTGCGCTCCATGCAGGAGCGCAACCAGCTTGTCACCATGCAGGCAGCCGGCGGCGCGGATGCCGTTGTCACATCGATACTGGAAGTCGATGAGGACAGCGGGATCGTGGTGATCGACCGCGCACCGAGCAATACCGTCAACCAGCGCCTCATGGGAAGTGACAACGTTTCCTTCGAAACCGTCCTCGATAATATCCGCATCCTGTTTTTCACGAACAAGGTCAGGGAATGCCTTTATGACAATCTCCCTGCCCTGTATATCGCGATTCCGCCCAGCCTGATCCGCCTGCAGCGGCGTGAGTATTATCGCGTCCCCACTCCGGTCGCGAACCCGGTGCGCTGCGCCATCCGCATCCCTGCCGACGACGAGTCCGGCGGGCCCGGCACAACGGCGATCGTCACACTGAAAGACATCAGCGGCGGCGGCATCGGGGTAATTGACGAAAAGAAGACGCTGGATAACACGATTGGCCGCGTGTACACCGAGTGCCGGATAGATATTCCGGGCGGCACGATAGTGACGTGCACTCTGCAGGTACGCAACTCGCACGACCTGTCCCTCGCTAGCGGAAAGTCGATCCGCAAGATCGGCTTCATGTTCGTCAACCTGCCCAGCCCGATGCTGGCGGCGGTGCAGCGATACATCACGAAGCTCGAGCGCGAGCGCAACGCCAAGGCGACAGGACTGACCTGACCGCGGCTATGCGCCTTACACCGACATGTTCATGATGTCGTGATAGGCAGACACCAGCTTGTTGCGGACCTGGATGGTGGCCTGGAATGCAATGTTGGCCTTCTGGGAATTGATCATGACGTCCGACAGGTTGACACTGTCGTCGCCCAGCGCGAATTTCTTGGCAAGCTCTTCCGACCTGGTTTGCGCGCCATTGACCTGGTCCAGCGCGGATTTGAGCGCACCGGCAAAGTCGACACGGGCTGCCGGCTTCTCGCCCTGAAGGGGGCTGACCGCGCTTTCGGGACGCGTCGCTGCAGCCCTGAGCTGCGCGACCATCGCCTCGATCTTGCTTGCATCGATCATTCCGGTCTTCATTTATCCACCCTCCGTCGTCCGCCGCACTGGGCGGCATTGCCTTTTTTCACAGCGCTACAGTAACACGCGAAAAAGCCGCTCCGGACGGGGATAAACACAGGAAAAATTGCTCTGTTCCAACGATCAAATTCACTTAACAGGAAGAAAATCCTACACTAAGGCGAAAACCTCGATTTGCAGGACCAAAATGACCAATAACATCGTGAACGACAAGATTGCCGGAGGCGCACCGTGGCGGTAGCCGGTGAAGGCGCCGTCGTACCGGCCGCCCCGGGAGGGATTGTCGGTTTCGCCCAGACACCGGGCGGGCGCAACTTTTTCCTGATGCTGGGCGTCGCCGCCGTGGCCGGCGTCATGTCTGGCGTGTGGCTGTGGAGCCAGACGCCAGACTACCGCGTGCTTTTCTCGAACTTTTCCGACCGCGACGGCGGTGCCATTGTCGCTGCACTGCAGCAGTCCAACATCCCCTACAAGTTCGCCGACGGCGGCAGCGCGATCCTCGTGCCCGCCAACCAGGTGCACGACGTACGCCTGAAGCTCGCCTCCCAGGGCCTGCCCAAAGGCGGCAACGTCGGTTTCGAACTGATGGAAAACCAGAAGCTGGGCGTGTCCCAGTTCCTCGAACAAGTCAACTTCCAGCGCGCCCTCGAAGGCGAACTGGCCCGCTCCATCCAGTCGGTCGGCGCGGTGCAGGCCGCCCGCGTCCACCTCGCCCTGCCGAAGGCATCCGTCTTCGTGCGCGACCAGCAAAAGCCGACCGCATCGGTCCTGCTGAACCTGCATGCCGGGCGCACCATGGACCCGCAGCAGGTGAGCGCAATCGTGCACCTGGTCGCCAGCAGCGTGCCCGACCTTCCGACCAAGAACGTTACTGTGGTCGACCAGAATGGCAACCTGCTGTCCGAGACCGGCAAGCCGGCGGGCGCCAACGGCCTCGATCCGACACAGCTCAAGTACGTGCAGGAACTGCAGCAAAGCATCATCAAGCGGATCGAATCCATCGTCACACCGATCGTCGGCCCCAACAACGTCCGCGCGGAAGCGACGGCAGATGTTGATTTCTCGCATTCGGAGCAGGCGGCAGAAACCTACAAGCCGAACGGCACGCCGAACGCCTCCACCATCCGCAGCCAGCAGAGCAGCGAATCGCAGAGCAACGCGTCGCTGACCGCCTCCGGCGTGCCCGGCGCCCTGAGCAACCAGCCGCAGCCGAACGCCACTGCACCAATCGCCGGCAACACGCAACAGGCTGCCAATCCGACTGGCACGACAACGCCATCCGGCAATGTGCAGAAGGACATGACCGTCAATTACGAAGTCGATAAGACGGTGCGCTACGTGCAGCAGCCGATGGGCGGCATCAAGCGCCTGTCGGTCGCCGTCGTGGTCAACTACAAGAAGGAAGTCGCCAAGGACGGCAAGGTCACGATGAAGCCGCTGACCGACGACGAGAAGACACAGATCACCGACCTGGTCAAGGAAGCCATGGGCTTCAGCAAGGATCGCGGCGACAGCCTGAATGTGGTCAACAGCCCGTTTGCCGGGGCGGAGAAGGAAGTGATCCCGGAGACGCCGATCTGGAAGCGCCCGGAAGCGATCGATATGGGCCTCTCCGGCGGCAAGTACCTGCTGGGCATCGGCATCCTGGCCTATCTGTTCTTCGGTGTCCTGCGGCCGCTCTTCAGGCGCATCATGAAGACGTTCGAACCACCGCCGCAACCTGTCGAAAATGATGCTGTAGTTCACATCCAGCATGAAGTGGAACCGATGGGCACCAAGCCGCGCAGTTACCAGGACAACCTGGAGGCCGCGAAGACCCTGGCCAAGAACGATCCGAAGATGGTAGCTAACGTAGTAAAAGCATGGGTAGGCACAAATGAATGAGGATGGCGTAACAAAAGGAGCAATCCTGATGCTGGCCCTCGGCGAGGAAGAAGCCGCCGAGGTGATGAAATACCTCGGTCCGCGCGAAGTGCAGAAGCTCGGCGCAGCCATGTCCACCATGAAGGCCGTCGCCAGCGAACAGCTCGAAGCGGTACTCAACGACTTCCGCGACGAAACCGAGCAGAACACCTCCTTCGGCCTCGACTCCGACGAATACATCCGCACCGTGCTGACCAAGGCGCTGGGCGAGGACAAGGCATCGTCCCTGCTCACCCGCATCCTCGGCACACGCGACGCCAGCGGCATCGAGAGCCTGAAGTGGATGGACGCGCAGTCCGTCGCCGACCTGATCCGCAACGAACATCCGCAGATCATCGCCACCATCCTGGTGCATCTCGAGCGGTATCACGCCTGCGAAGTCCTCACCTATTTCACCGAACGCCTGCGCAACGACGTGGTGCTGCGCATCGCCACGCTGGACGGCGTGCAGCCGACCGCCTTGCGCGAGCTGAACGAAGTGCTGACCAAACTGCTGACAGGTAACGAAAACCTGAAGAAGAAACCGATCGGCGGCGTGCGCACCGCGGCGGAAATCCTCAACTTCATGAGCGGCGATACCGAGACATCGGTGATGGACAACCTGAAGAACTACGACAGCGACCTCGCCCAGAAGATCATGGATGAGATGTTCGTGTTCGACAACATCATCGACATCGACGACCGCGGCATCCAGGTGCTGTTGCGCGAAGTGCAGTCCGAATCCCTCATCGTCGCGCTCAAGGGCGCCAACCAGGATCTGCGCGAAAAGATCTTCAAGAACATGTCGCAGCGCGCGGCCGAGATGATGCGCGAAGACCTCGAATCCAAGGGGCCCGTGCGGCTGTCCGAGGTAGAAGCGCAGCAGAAGGAAATCCTGCAGATCGTGCGCCGTCTCGCCGACGAAGGCCAGATCATCCTGGGCGCCAAGGGCGACGACCAGTTCATTTAATCGCGCGTTAGCGTATTGTCAGGACCACAATGAGTTCGAATGTCATTCCGAAGGAGCACCTCACCGCCTACCAGCGGTGGGAAATGGCGTCCTTCGGCGACGACCGGCCAAGCCAGCAGAACACGGCCGCGCAGCAGCAGGCTGCAGCGCAGCAAGCCGCCGCGGAAGCGGCACGCCTGCGCGAAGAGGCGCGCCAGCAAGGTTATGCGGAAGGATTCAACCAGGGTCACGCAGAAGGCATGCAGGCCGGCCGCATGGAAGCCGCGCGCGAAACGGCCCGCATCCAGCAGGTTGCCGAGGCATTCGGCGCCGAGCTGTCGCAGGTCAATGACGCCGTCGCCGACGACATGCTCAATCTCTCGCTGGACCTTGCCAAGGCCATGCTGAAGACCGCATTGCGTGTCAGGCCGGAGCTGGTCCTTCCGGTCGTCAGCGAAGCCATCCGCTACCTGCCGAGCGTGCAGCAGCCCGCCCTCCTCGTCCTCCATCCGCAGGACGCCGCCATCGTGCGCAGCTACATGACGGATGAGCTGGAAAAAGCCGGCTGGCGCATCGCCGAAGACCTGCAGATCGAGCGCGGCGGCTGCCGCGTCGAAACCGCCAGCAACCAGATCGACGCCACCCTGCCGGTACGCTGGCAGCGCATTGCCGACGCGCTTGGCAAGCAGACCGACTGGCTGGAATGAACAGCTCCCACACAGAACGCTGGCAAGCCTACCTGCGCGATTGCGCCTCGCTCGTCACGATCCCTGAACCAATGCTGGTTTCGGGCCGCGTCACGCGCGTCGCAGGACTCGTCATGGAGGCGGTCGGGCTCAAGCTGGCCGTCGGCAGCGCCTGCACGGTGCCGCTTCCCAGCGGCGCGAAGATCGAAGCCGAAGTGGTCGGATTCGAGAACGACAAGCTGTTCCTGATGCCGCAAAGCGATGTGGAAGGCGTGGTGCCCGGCACCCGCGTCTATCCCGTGGAAGTGGTGCAAAGCCTCCCGCGCCCGGGCACCGTCAACCATCCGCGCCGCCGTCCCAGCGACCGTGGCCGCCATCTTCCCGTCGGGGACGAACTTCTCGGCCGCGTGCTGGATGGCGCAGGCCGTCCGCTCGATAACCTGGGCCCGCTGCACAGCTCGCATGCGGCACCACTGAGCGTGCGCGCCGCCAACCCCCTCAATCGCGCACCGATTACCGATGTCCTGGACGTGGGCGTCCGCACGATCAACAGCATGCTCACCGTCGGCCGCGGCCAGCGCATGGGCCTGTTCGCAGGTTCGGGCGTCGGTAAGAGCGTGCTGCTCGGCATGATGGCGCGCTACACCGGCGCAGATGTCATCGTCGTCGGACTGATCGGCGAACGGGGCCGCGAAGTCAAGGAATTCATCGAGCAGATTCTCGGAACCGAAGGCCTGGCGCGCTCGGTCGTTGTCGCCGCACCGGCCGACACGCCGCCGCTGATGCGCCTGCAAGGCGCCGCCTACACGCATACGATTGCCGAATATTTCCGCGACCAGGGCAAGAGCGTGCTGCTCATCATGGATTCCCTGACGCGCTATGCGATGGCGCAGCGCGAGATCGCCCTGGCAATCGGCGAACCGCCGGCCACCAAGGGTTATCCGCCATCCGTATTTGCCAAACTGCCAACACTGGTCGAACGCGCCGGCAACGGCCGCGTGGGCGGCGGATCGATTACCGCCTTCTACACCGTCCTGACCGAGGGCGACGACCAGCAGGACCCTATCGCCGACTCCGCGCGCGCGATCCTGGACGGCCATATCGTGCTCAACCGCAGCCTGGCGGAAGCAGGCCACTATCCGGCTATCGATGTTGAGCAATCGATCAGCCGCGCCATGCACAACATCACGACCGAAGAGCATCAGAAGCTGACGCGGCGCTTGAAGCAGCTCTATTCGCGCTACCTGCGCAACCGGGACCTGATCAGCGTCGGCGCGTACAGCCCGGGCTCCGATCCGGTGCTCGATGAAGCCATCGCAATGAACCCGAAAATCGAAGCCTTCCTGCAGCAGGCCATCAACGAGCGGTCCGGCATTCAGGAGAGCTTGGGGGAACTTGCCACGCTTTTCGGGGGATAGGTGCCCACGGCGCAGACCTATAATGAATCATGGCAATAAACCCTGCGCTCGAAACACTTATCGAACTGGCAACAAGCCAGACGGACGAGGCCGCCAAGCGACTCGGCCTTGCCATTCGTGCGTGCGAAGACACTGAACAGAAGCTGACCATGCTGCTGCAGTACCGCGAGGAGTACGAGGCGCGCTTCCAGGCCAGCCTCGCTTCCGGCGTCACGGCGGCCGGTTATCGCAATTTCCAGCTTTTCCTCGACAAGCTCGATACGGCGATTGCGGGGCAGCAGAAGATCGTCAACGATGCCAAGCGCCGCATTGTCGACGAGCGGAGTCAATGGCAGTCATGCGAGCGCAAGCGCATGTCCTACGACACGCTTGCCACCCGCATGCTGAAGGCGGAAGAGCGCAAGGCGAACAAGCTCGACCAGAAGCTGATGGACGAGTTCGCGACACGGCAGTCAAACTACAAACGGTAGGACACTGAGCATGCAAACCTCACAAGTATCCAACGCGGCAAACGTGCTGACCGCAACGTCGGCCCCGAACAAGCAGTCCGATGCCAACACTGCCGCAGAACCGTTCGGCCAGGTCCTGTCGCGCGAAGTCTCCCAGCGCAGCAACGCCAACGAGGCTCCCAGGAACAAGGAAGCAGGTAACCCTCCGCCGGCCCAGCAGGCAACGAAAGCGCCCGCAAAGCAGGCCGAATCCAAGGCCCCATCAAAGCCCGCCGAGGCGAAGTCCGCCAAGGAAGGAAAATCCGCCGACAAGACCCAGGCCGAAGAGGAAACGGCCGAGACATCGTCTGCATTGCCGGACGATTTGCTGGCCCTTGTAGCCAACGTGAATGAAATGAATACCCCGGCGACGCCGGTGACCGATGCACAGACGTTGCAAACAGCGCCCGTTGCGCAGGACGTCCAGCAAGCCATTGCCACGGCCGCCCTGCCCGGCGTCGCCGTCACTCCCGACACCAGGCCGGCCGAACCGGCAGCCGCATTGCCGACGTCCGCAGCTGCGATCGGCACGCAGGTTGAAGCAACGACACTTGCCACCGCGGGCACGGCAATCAAGGAAGACAAAGCCACGCTTCTATCGAAGCAATCCGAGCGAGGAGCCAAGGTCGAACTTCCAGTCGCTGCAGCCAATGCCGCAGTCAAGGCGGAAGACGTGAATATGCAGGCCGCCACCCAGTCGGCTGCCGCCAAAGCCCAGGATTTCGCCGCCGCCATGAGCGAATCGCTCAATGGCGTGGCCAACGGCATGCAACCGGTGCAGCAGCAAGCTGGCTTGCAGGCTTTGCAACAACATGGCGCCCAGTCCGCCGAACGGCTCACGCCGCGCGTCGGCACGCCGGCATGGGACCAGGCCCTCGGCCAGAAAGTCGTATGGATGGTGGCCGGCGAACAGCAAAGTGCATCGCTCACCCTCAACCCGCCCGATCTTGGCCCGTTGCAGGTCGTGCTGAGCGTCTCCAACTCTCAGGCAAACGCCACCTTCATCGCAGCGCAGCCGGAAGTGCGCCAGGCGCTCGAAGCCGCCCTGCCCAAGCTGCGTGACATGCTTGGCGAGGCTGGCATCCAGCTCGGCCAGGCCAGCGTCAACAGCGGCACGCCGAACCAGCAAGGCAGTTTCGAACAGCAAGGATCGCAAGCGGGGCGTGGCCACGGCTTGTCCGGGAACCGCGATACGGCAGCCAATGATGGCGAGGTGCGCGTCAGCCGCGTCCAGCCTGCGTCATCCGGCCTCGGGCTGGTCGACACCTTCGTCTGACCCGTCGAGACAAAGCCTGCAGCGGAACCGGAACCGTGGAAATGCATTGACTTACCCTCTCTTTTCGACACATCCTGCCGTTACAAGGAATTGATAATCACGAATCGTACGATGCATCGATGACTGTCGACGCGAAGGAAGCACGACAGGCATGAAAGCAGGATAGAGGAAAAAAGATGGCAACAGCCCCGAAAGGAAACCCGAAAGTCGTCCCGATCGAGGAGGCGGCAGGCGACGCCGCGCCGCCGCAAAAGAAATCGAAGAAAAAGCTCATCTTGATGCTGGGCGCAGTGCTGCTGATCGCCGCCGGCGGTGGCGGCGCATGGCTCTTCATGGGCGACAAGACCGCAGAGGAAGGCGCTCCCGCCAAGCAGGAGCCGCCCAAGCCACCGGTATTCGTTGCGATGGAACCGTTCACCGTCAACCTGCAGCCCGAAGCGGGCGAGCAATACCTGCAGGTGCAGTTCACGATCCAGGTAGCCGACGAAAAGCAGGTCGAACTGATCAAGCTCTACATGCCGCTGGTACGCAGCAGGCTGCTGCTGCTCCTGTCGAGCAAGAAGCCGTCCGAGCTGTCCACACCGGAAGGCAAGAAGAAGCTGCAGGAAGAAATCGTTGCGGCGATCAAGCAACCCTTCACACCGCAAAGCCCGCCGCAGGGCATAAGCGGCGTGTTCTTCACGTCATTCGTCATCCAGTAATACCATGGCTGATAATTTCCTTTCCCAGGAAGAAGTCGATGCCCTGCTCAAGGGCGTCACCGGCGACCAGGACGACAGTGCCGCGCCGGAAGACGACTCGGGGATACGTCCGTATAACCTGGCCACGCAGGAACGCATCGTCCGTGGCCGGATGCCGACGCTGGAAATCATCAATGAACGCTTCGCGCGCCTGCTGCGCATCGGCCTGTTCAACTTCCTGCACCGCAGTGCGGAAGTCTCCATTGGCCCGGTGCGCGTGCACAAGTACAGCGAATTCATCCGCAACCTGGTGGTGCCGACCAACCTGAACCTGGTTCACATGAAGCCCCTGCGCGGTACCGCGCTGATGGTATTCGACCCGAACCTGGTGTTCCTGCTGGTCGACAACCTGTTCGGCGGCGACGGCCGCTTCCACACCCGCGTGGAAGGCCGCGACTTCACGCAGACCGAACAGCGCATCATCCAGCGCATCCTCGGCATCGTCTTCGAAACCTACGCCAAATCGTGGGAGCCGGTGTACCCGGTCGAATTCGAATACGTGCGCTCGGAAATGAACACGCAGTTCGCCAATATCGCGACGCCGAACGAAGTGGTGGTGGCGACGACATTCACGATCGAACTCGGCCCCGTCAGCGGCGAAATGCACTTCTGCACACCCTACTCGATGATCGAACCGATCCGCGACATCCTCACCAGCAGCCTGCAAGGCGAGACACTGGAAATGGACAAGCGCTGGGTGCGACTGATGACGCAGCAGATCCAGACCGCCGAGGTGCAACTGGTCGCCGACCTGGGAACCGCCCGCATGACACTGGGCGAAGTGCTCAACATGAAAGAGGGAGACGTCATTCCGCTCGCCATTTCAGAAGTTGTCCAGGCGAAGGTCGACGGCGTTCCCGTGATGGACTGCACCTATGGCAAGTTCAACGGCCAGTACGCGCTGCGCGTGGAAAAGCTGTTGACTCACAGCTCAAACGAACTTATGCAAGGAGATGAACATGGCTGACGAAAACGATAGCCAGAGCTCAGCCGACGACGATTGGGGCGCGGCGCTTGCCGAGCAGACCCAGGCGGAAGCCGCGGCTGCGGCAAAGCAGGCGAGCCCGGCGATGTTCCAGGATTTTTCCGGAGCAGGAATCAAGACAGGGACGCACAACGACATCGATTTCATCCTCGACATCCCGGTCCAGCTGACCGTGGAACTCGGCCGCACGAAGATCGCGATCAAGAACCTGCTGCAACTCGCCCAGGGTTCGGTGGTGGAACTCGACGGCCTCGCAGGTGAACCGATGGATGTGCTGGTCAACGGCTGCCTGATCGCGCAGGGTGAAGTCGTGGTGGTGAACGACAAGTTCGGTATCCGCCTCACCGACATCATCACGCCGTCGGAGCGTATCCGCAAACTGAACAAATGATCCGCTCTCTTTCGTTCCTGACCATCACCCTGCTGGCCAGCCTGCCCGCACGGGCTGCCGAAGAGGCGGCTTCCACTGCCTCCACAGCCTCCGCCGGCAGCCTCATCCAGGTTCTCTTCGGCCTGGCCGTGGTACTCGCCCTCATGGCCGGCACCGCATGGATGCTCAAGCGCATGGGGATGACCGGCGCCGGCGGCAACAGCGTGGCCAAGGTCGTCGGTGGTGTCAGTGTCGGCAACCGCGAACGCGTCGTCGTCGTGGAAGTCGGCGAGCAATGGATCGTTGTCGGCGTCGCACCCGGCCGCGTCAACGCCCTTGCCACCATGCCGCGCCAGGAAACGATGCCTGTCGTCGCGGAGGCGGACAACACAAAGAATTTCGCCGCCTGGCTCAAGCAAACCATTGACAAGCGTAATGGCAATTAATCTCCCGCGCGTCGCGCGATCCACCGCGAAGACCCTGGGTTTCCTGCTTCCGATTGCACTGCTCGGCATGCCCCTTCTGGCTGCCGCGCAGGCCGGCATGCCGGCCATCACCAGCACCCCCGGTCCGGGCGGAAGCCAGACCTATTCGCTCAGCCTCCAGACGCTGATCCTGCTCACCGCATTGTCGGTACTGCCGGCGGCGCTGCTGATGATGACGAGCTTCACCCGCATCGTCATCGTGCTCTCGCTGCTGCGCCAGGCGCTCGGCACGCAAACGGCACCGCCCAACCAGGTCCTGATCGGACTCGCCCTGTTCCTGACGCTTTTTGTCATGGGGCCGGTGTTCGACAAGATTTACGTCGATGCCTACCAGCCGCTGTCGGAAAACAAGATCAACATGACGCAGGCGCTGGAGCGTGGCGCCGCTCCGCTGAAGACCTTCATGATGAAGCAGACGCGGCAGGCCGACCTGGCGCTGTATGTGAAGCTGTCGAACACGCCCGCATTGAACGGTCCGGAAGATGTGCCGCTGCGCGTGCTCATTCCCGCTTTCATCACCAGCGAACTGAAGACGGCGTTCCAGATCAGTTTTGCGATCTTCATCCCCTTCCTGATCATCGACATGGTCGTGGCAAGTATCCTGATGTCGATGGGTATGATGATGATGTCGCCGGCGATTGTTTCCCTGCCCTTCAAGCTGATGCTGTTCGTGCTCGTGGATGGCTGGCAGCTGCTGATCGGCTCCCTTGCCCAGAGTTTTTACTAAGGAATATTCATGACTCCGGAAAGCGTAATGACCATGGGCCGGCAGGCCATCGAAATCACCATCATGATCTCCGCGCCCATGCTGCTGGTCGCACTGGCCATCGGTCTGATCGTCAGTATTTTTCAGGCTGCAACGCAGATCAATGAAACGACGCTTTCGTTCATTCCAAAGCTGATTGGTATTTTCATCGCCATGATCGTTGCCGGGCCCTGGATGCTGACCGTCATGCTCGATTACATGCGGCAGATGTTCACCGGCATACCCGGGATGGTGGGATAGCAGCATCCCCAGGACACGCGCCCCTGGCAGACAACCCGCCATGACTACCGGGCGCTCTGCAACGACAATCCACTGATGATCACCCTCAGCAGCGCCGAACTCAATACCTGGATCGCCGCCTTTCTCTGGCCCATGACTCGCATCCTGGGGCTGATCGCGACCGCTCCCCTGTTTGGCAACCTCAGCATCCCTGTGCGTGTCAAGATCGGGCTTGGCATCATGCTGACACTGATCATTGCGCCCACTGTTCCAGCCGTACCGGCAGCAGATCCGATGTCCCTTGCGGGGTTGCTCATCACCATCCAGCAACTGCTCATCGGCCTGTCCATGGGCTTCGCGATGCGCGTTGTATTCGCTGCCGTGGAAATGGCCGGGGAAGTCGCAGGCCTTTCGATGGGCTTTGGCTTCGCCACGTTCTTCGACCCGCAAACGCGCGCGCGCACGTCGGCGATCGCCCAATTTCTCTCGCTGCTGGCCTTGATGCTGTTTTTGGCGCTCAACATCCACCTGTCGATGGTGGCAACGCTGGCCGAAAGTTTTGTCAGCATGCCGATTTCGGCAACCGCTATCGACGGCCTGGCTTTCCGTCAGATCGCAAATTGGGGGGGAACGATATTCACCGCAGGGGCGCAACTCGCCCTGCCCGTTATTGCCGCCCTGCTCCTGACCAATATCGCACTCGGCATATTGACCCGCGCAGCACCGCAACTGAACCTGTTCGGCATTGGCTTCCCGATTACGCTCGGAGCGGGATTCATCGTCATCGCGCTCATGCTGCCCTACATCACGCCGCCATTGGAAAGAATGTTCCAGCAGGGCCTGGAAACCGTAGGCAGGGTTCCGGTATCGGCACAGCCTGCAAAGAGGTAGCAAAAAAATGGGCGGCATCCAGCCGCCCATATGCACAACGAGTAAAGCCGTCGATCAGCGCAGGAAATCGAACAAGGACAGCGATGTCACTTTCATGAACGATTGCTGCGAAGCCTGCAGCGCCGTCTGCTGCTTCATCAATTCCGTAATTGCCGATACGTAGTCCAGGTCCTGCAAATCGGACAATGTCTTCGCATACTGGATGTTCAGGTCCGCGCCGAGGTTATCGAGCGACTCGATTTCCTTCATGCTTGCGCCGGTGCCCGCGCGTACCGTCAGTATATGGTCCAGCGCCTTGTCGATGTTTGCACTGGCCACTGTCAGTCCGCTGTTGTACTCGGTCTTGTCAGCCGCAGTCGCCACAGGCGTCTGCAACACGCCGATCAAATCCTTGATCGTCGTAAAGACACTCTGGGTCGTTGTCGGCCGTACCGTGTACACGTCGTTCGCCGCAGCGCCGGTGATCGTAAACTCGAGCCCCTGGACTTGAATTGCCTGGCCGCTCGTATAGGCAGCGGTCGCGACCGTCACGGCTGGTGTCGCGTTGGTCGTGATGGTGTAGTTCGTACCCGTGGCGTCCAGGGCAATGTTGTAGCCGGAACCGGTCAGTTGATCGACATCGAAGATGGCTGCCTTCGAAATCGTGCCTGTAGCCGGGGTGCCCGGGCCGGTCGAGAACGTCTTGCTGCTGCTGATCTGCTGGAAGACTTCGCTGCCGTTCTGATTCACCTCGAGCTGGCGGCCGTTGTGAACCTGCAGCTTGAATTGCCCCTGGTCGCCCGAATAGGTCGCACCGGTCGCTGAAGCCGCGAAGGGTTCGGTTGTATTCTGATAACCCGCAAAGATGTAGTTCCCGACACCATCGCGGGTATTGGCCAGCCCGAGAAGTTCGTCGTATCGCCCTTGCAGCTCGGTTGCGATGAACTGGCGCTCCGCGTTCGACAGGGCACCGTTGCCAGCCTGCACGATCAGTGTCTTGACGTCCTGAAGCACTGCGGTAACACCTTGCAGCGCACCTTCGGTCATGCTCAGCGCATCCATTGCCGACCGGCGGTTGACCGCGAACTTCTCGTTGACTTCCTGGGAGTTCGTCACTTCCAGGGCCCGCGCGGACGCCACCGGGTCATCGGACGGCGTGGTAAGCCTCTTTCCAGTCGAAACCTGCTGCTGCGTCTTGGACAAACCCGTTTGAAGCTCACCCATCCGGGCGACGCCCTTGTCATAAATCGTATTCGTACTAATGCGCATGATATTTTGCTCCGGATGGATCAAGCACCGCCGAGGTCAAGCAGCAGTTCAAACAGCTGGCTCGCGGTCTGCATCACCTTTGCCGCTGCCTGGTAGGCTTGCTGGTAACGCATGAGGTTTGCCGCTTCTTCATCCAGGTTGACGCCGGACTCCGACTGATGCGCCTGGACGGCGGCGGCAAGCAGCTTTTCTTCCGCCTTTCCGGTGACTTCCAGCTCGCGCGTCTTGTTGGCGACCTGGCTGACCATATGCGTATAAGCGTTCTGGTAGGTCATTCCGCCTTCGAGCGTGTTGGCCGTCTGGAGGCTGGCGAGCCGCAGCGCGTTTCGATTGTCGCCCACGCCGCCGGTATTGGGTCCGATCGTAAACGTGTCACCGGTGGCAGGTGTACCGGAGATCTGGATCGTCCATCCGTTGTACGTGATGTTTCCGCCGGACGTATATGCCTGGTTAACGGGGTTACCGGTGCCGGTACCGTTGACGTTATACGTTCCGTCCGCGTTGAAGGTGATCGTGACCGGTTGCTGCAGGTTGACATTGGAGGCATTGACAGTGCCAGCGCTGACCGAAGCAGTACCGGTATTGGCCAAGGCGGCTGCGGTGCGGATAGGCGCAGCCGCTGCGATATTCTTGATATCGGTGATCGCAACCCCGAAACTGGTCGCCCCTTCCCGGGTCGGCTGGATGACGTACTCGTCATTCGCACCGAAAGCGGCAGGTGCCGACGCAGAAGCGATCGTGATGCCGTCGATCGTCTGCGGGAACGTGGTAAACGCCGGGAATGTCGTGTTGTCCGAGAGACGCGTGACCGTGAAGTTGCCACCGACATGCGTCAGTCGATAATCGCTTGTCGTCAGCTGCGAGGCATCAGTGATCGTTGCGGTCACGGCCCCTGTTCCGGTGTTCGCGGTACTGGCATTGACACGCGGAGAGCCCGTGGCAAAGAAGGCACCGCCGAGGGCTCCGGTCTGGTCCTGGCCGAGACCGTGCTGCGCGTTGAAGGTTGCAGCCAGGCCGATGGCAACCCTGCCCAGCGCATTCTGCGCCGCATCGAGGGAATTATTCCGGAAATCAAGCAGCCCGCCCAGCTTGCCGCCGGTGATACTGCTGTCCGGGATCCTCGTCGCCGTGCCGTTGGAGACGTATGCCAGCTGAAGTTTGCTCGCGTCGGTGGTATTCACTGCGGCCGTCAGCTTGAAAACTTGCGTACCAACAGTCAGGGCCTGGCCGCTACCCATGAATACGTTGTAGCTGTTGCCCTGCTTGACCACCGAAACCTTTACTTCCTTGCTCAGTTCTGCGATCACCTGGTCGCGCTGGTCAAGGAGGTCGTTTGCAGGTTTTCCCTCGCCTGCGGTTCCCTGGGCTTTCTCGATGGCGTCGTTCAACGCACCAATCTGCTGGGCATACGTATTGATGGCACTGATGCTGCTGGTAATCTGACCGTTGAGCGACTGGCGCATCTCATCGAGGCGGCCGCCGATACTGTCGAAACGCGCCGCCATTGCTTCCGCCGAAGACAACATGGCTTGCCGGGATGCCGCGGAACCGGGATTGCTAGCGACGTCCTGTACACCCTCGAAAAAATCCTGCATGGTGGCCGAGATGCCGGACGTGGCATCAGCAAGCATGTTGTCGATCTGCTTGATCTGCGCGTAATAGCTGTCGATCGCGCCTTTCGTTGTCTCGCCGGCAACGACCTGATTGTGCAGGAATTCATTGAAAACACGACGAATCGTCGAAACCTCGGTGCCCTTTCCGATGAAACCTACACCAATATCCTGCCCGGCCGACGCGCTCTGCACGACAACCTGCCGGCTGTACCCGGGCGTGTTCACGTTCGCAATGTTATGGCCCGTGGTGACCAGGCCTTGCTGGGCTGCGGTCAGGGCGCTTTGGCCTGCGCCAAGGATGGAAGTGTTTGCCATGGTGATGTTTCTTTATCGAGGGATCGCTATCAGTATCAACGGCAAGGATGGCGGGAAACTTGAGGGTATACCAGGCAATCCGTTGATGCACCCGTCAGGCGGACATTGTCTGCTTGATAATGCGCGTCAGCTTGGCGGCGTATTGGGGGTCTGTGGCATAACCGGCGCGCTGCAAGCCTTGCGCGAAACCTTCGACGCTCCGCGAATTCGCAATGACGGCTTCATATCGAGGATTCTTGCTCAATAGATTGGCGTAATCGCGAAAGGCGTCGGCATAGGTATCGTATGCCCTGAATTTTTCGACCTTGGTCTGGGGCGAGCCGTTGACATACTCCGTTGTCACGGCTTCAACAACTTTCCCCTTCCAGCCGCCAGTAGCCTTGATACCGAACAGGTTATGACTTGCCGCGCCGTTCGCCCCCACGATCTCGCGCTTGCCCCAGCCGCTTTCAAGCGCCGCCTGGCCAAGCATGAACTTGGCCGGGATGCCGGTTGCGCGGCTTGCCTCTTCCGCATGCGAGCCAAGGCGCTCAAGGAAACCGCGGACATGCGCAGGCTGTGACGGGTTGGGCTTGACGCTGTCCACCGCGCCGGTTGCCGCCGGCGGCTCGAAGGATGGCAAAGGCAAGGGGGTAGCCGTGCCGCGTGTCAGCGACGGAGGCATGATGGTCGACAGGTCGCCCTCTTCCGGCACAGCGTTGTCGCCGAGCCTGGTCGACAACTGGCGGAACAGGGCATCGGCCAGGCCGACACCCTTGCTCGCCAGCGTCTGGCTGAGCTGCTGGTCGAGCATGGATGTGTACATGCGGCTCTGCTGGCTGTCGAACAAGCCCTCTTGGGGCGTCGCCTCGCGCATGCTCTTGAGCACCATGTTCATGAACAGGGCTTCGAACTGTTGTGCCGCCCCCTTGAGCGCTTCCGGGGAGTTCTGGCGCGCGCTTGTCCGAAGCTCGTTGACGTCCTTGACGTCGATGGCGAGTTTTCCGTTGAGGTTGGCTGGGCTGATCATGTCAGATGATTTCCAGTTCCGCGCGCAATGAGCCGGCTGCCTTCATGGCCTGCAGGATGGCAAGAAGGTCCTGCGGCGTGGCGCCGATGGCATTCAATGCCTTGACCACATCGGCGAGCGAAGTGCCGCCCTTGAGCAGCAACACCTGCCCGGGTTCCTTCTGGATCTCGATCTGCGACGTCGAAGCGACGACGGTCTGCCCGGCAGACAGGGGCGCTGGCTGGCTGATGACAGGCTGGGTATTGATGACCACCGACAGGTTGCCGTGCGAAACAGCGCATGCATCCAGCGTGACAGCCTGGTTCATGACGACGGAGCCGGTGCGCGCATTGAGGATCACCTTTGCCTGCATCTGGGCCGGCGTCACCTGCAGGCTTTCCAGGACGCCGAGGAAGGCGACCCGTTCGTCGCTGCCTTGCGGAGCGCGCACGCGGATCACCCGGCCGTCCTGCGCGGCCGCCGTTTCCGGCCCGAAGCGGCGGTTGACGGTATCGACCACGCGGCTGGCGGTGGAAAAATCCGTTTCATTCAGTTCAACGTAGATGGCATCTTCGCGGCCAAGCGCGCTCGGCACGGCCCGTTCGACCGTCGCGCCTGCTGAAATACGGCCGACGCTCAGATGATTGACCTGCGCCTTGCTGCCGCTTGCGGAAGCCCCGACACCGCCGACCAGCACGTTGCCCTGTGCGATACCGTACACCTGCCCGTCCGCGCCTTTCAACGGCGTCATCAGCAACGTGCCGCCGCGCAGGCTTTTGGCGTTACCCATCGACGATACGGTCACATCGATCGTTTGTCCCGGCCGCGCAAAGGCTGGCAGCGAGGCCGTCACCACGACGGCAGCCACGTTCTTGAGCTGCAGGCTGGTTCCGGGCGGCACAGTCACGCCGAGCCCTTGCAGCATGCTGATCACGCTCTGCACAGTGAACGGCGTCTGCGTAGTCTGGTCGCCGCTGCCGTCGAGGCCAACGACCAGACCGTAGCCGATCAGCTGGTTCTGGCGGACGCCCTGGATCGATGCCAGGTCTTTCAACCGCTCGGCGTGGGAAACCGGTGCAGCAAGAAGCACACAGGCACCTGCTGCCGCGACGGCGATGGACCTCAGGGTACGAAGCGTTAAGGCGACCGGTTTCATTTCATCCACTCGATACGGTTACAACGGCAGGATGCTCAAGAAGAAGCGCGTCAGCTGCGACATCATTTCTGCCTTGTCGATCCGGCTGTTGGTGCGGTATTCCACGCGGGCGTCGGCAACCAGCGTCGACGACACCACATTGCCGCTGACGTTATCCGGATTCACGATGCCGGAGAAGCGGACATACTCGACGCCCTTGTCGAGCGCGACCTGCTTTTCGCCGCTTACGACAAGATTCCCGTTTGGCAGCACGTCGACGACCGTGACTGCGATTGTTCCAGTAAAGGTATTGCTTGAGCTCGACGTGCCCTTGTCCTCGAACTTGTTGGCCGATTCGGCGTTGAGGGCGGCCTTGGCAGTTGTCGTTGCAGGAATACCGAACAGCGTCGGCGCGCCAAACTCGACACTTCCACTCTTGCTGGCGGTGTTCGCGGCAGACTTGCCAGCACTGGTCCGCTCATTGATCGAAATGGTCAGCATGTCGCCGACCATGCGCGCACGGCGGTCTTCAAACAGAGGCCGATACGCCGATGCCTGGAAGATGGCGCCGTTGGCTTGCGGGACAGGCGCATTGACCTGGGGCCGCACATTGGTTGGATGCTGAACGATGGTATCCGGAACCGTCGCGCAGCCGACCATTGCAGCGGCAGCAAGCACACTTGTCAGGATCTTGGAAAAACCTCTCATTTCAGCCCCTTGCCGTTTCGATCAGATCTGCGACAAGCGTTGCAGCATCTGGTCGGAAGTCTGGATGGCCTTGCTGTTGATCTCATAGGCGCGCTGCGTCTGGATCATGCTGACCAGCTCCTCGACCACGTTGACGTTCGATGTTTCGACATAGCCTTGCGCGATCAGACCGGCGCCATTCGTGCCTGGCGTATTCGTGCTTGCGGTACCTGATGCGGCAGTTTCGACATAAAGGTTCTCGCCACGGGACTCCAGGCCTGCCGGGTTGACGAATGTCGCCAGCTGGATTGCGCCGATCTGCGTCGGAGACGACTGGCCGGGTTGGGTCACCGAGACAGTACCGTCGCGGCCAACGGTAAAGGTGATCGCATTCGCCGGAATGGTGATTGCAGGCTGGATCACGAAACCGTTCGCCGTGACCAGCTGGCCGTTGGCATCCATGCTGAACGAACCGTCGCGCGTATACGCCGTGCTGCCGTCCGGCATCAGCACCTGGAAAAATCCGGCGCCCTGGATCGCGATGTCCTTGTCGTTGGAGGTTTGCTGCAGGTTCCCCTGGGTAAAGATGCGCTCGGCCGCGACCGGACGCACACCGGTGCCGATCTGAAGGCCGGTGGGCAGCTGCGTTTGCTGCGACGACTGTGCGCCGGGCTGGCGGATGGTTTGGTAAAGCAGGTCCTCGAACACCGCGCGCGAACGCTTGAACCCCGCGGTATTGACGTTCGCGAGGTTGTTCGAGATGACGTCCATCTGCGTTTGCTGCGCGTCCAGACCGGTTTTGGAAATCCAAAGTGAACGGATCATTTCATTTTTCTCCAGGTTCCTGCTTCATTGTGCCGGGCCCGTCAAGCATTGATTGACAGGAGCTGCGCTGCTTTCGTCTCGTTGCTCTCGACATTCTTGAGCAGGTTCATATGCGTCTCGAACTGGCGCGCGAGGCTGATCATGTTGACCATCGCATCCACCGTGTTGACGTTGCTGCCTTCGAGCGCGCCACCGGCGACACGGACATTGGCGTCGGCGTCCGCCGCGTCCCCGCCGCGAACGCGGAACAGCCCGTCATCGCCCCTCACGATCGTTTCCTCTGGCGGATTGACGAGCTTGATCCGTCCCAGGGGCGTTACCGCGCGGGCGCCGGTAGTCGCCACCGCCGAAACGGTGCCGTCGCCCCCTACCATAATCGAGACATCCGGCGGGACGGCAATCGGTCCGCCGTCACCCATGACGTTCAATCCAGTCTGCGTCTGCAGGACGCCGTTCTCGCTGATCTTCAGGCTGCCGTTGCGCGTATAGGCCTCGGTGCCGTCATCGAGCTGCACGGCGATCCAACCCTTGCCCTGCACGGCCACGTCCAGGTCGCGGCCGGTGTTCTGGATCGGACCGGGAGTGAAGTCTGTCCCGACGGTCGCGTCGACGACAAAGGCCCGCGTAGGCAGGCCTTCCCCGATGACGGGCACCGTGCGGAATGAATCCAGCTGGGCCCGGAAACCGGTCGTTGTCGCGTTCGCCAGGTTGTGCGAAGTATTGGCCTGCTGTTCCAGGATATGCTTCGCGCCGGTCATGGCGGTATATATCAGGCGGTCCATTCGTTCTCCATGCAATGCCGGCTATCACGCCTGCACTACGGCTCCAGATGCATTACCTCAGGTTCACCAGGGTCTGCAGGATCTGGTCCTGCGTCTTGATCGTTTGCGCGTTAGCCTGGAACACACGCTGCGCGGTAATCATGTTTACCAGTTCCGCGGTCATGTCGACGTTCGAGTCTTCCACGGCGGAGGACTGGATCAGGCCCATGCGGCCGGAGTTCGGCGTACCGATCAGTGCCACGCCCGAAGCCGCGCTTTCCGCCCACTGGTTGTTACCCAGAGGTTGCAGGCCGTTCGGGTTCGAGAAGTTGGCCAGGACTACCTGACCAAGGGTAGATGTCTTGCCGTTGGTATAACGGCCGGTGATGATGCCGTCGGAACCGATGTTGAAACCGGAGAGGCGACCGGATGCAAAGCCGTTCTGGCTCGTGGAGTTCACGCCAAAGACCGAACCGAATTGCGTTGCCGCGCTCATGTCCAGGTTGATACCGGTTGCGCCGTTGAGCGGCGTTTCCGCACCGTTCGTCAAGGCCATGCTGATCGTTCCCGGAGAACCGGACAGCAGCGTGCCGTCATTGTTGAAATTAAGCGTAGTGATAGCACCAGCACCGATAGTACCGGTCGTGCTCGACGCGAAAACCTGCCAGGTATTGTTTGCCGTCTTGCGGAAGTTGAGCTGCACCACGTGCGAATTGCCCAGGGAATCGTACACAGTCACCGAGGTCGACTTGTTGAAAGCCGGCGCAGCCGTAATCGCCTCGCTGGAGTCGAGGTTGAACTGGATCTCGATATTGCTCGTGTCCTGTGGAGAAAGGTCGGCGGTACTGATGCGCAGGTCAGTCGGACTGCCGGTCGAAAGCACGCCCAGGTTGTTGGCGGAAAAGCCGCTCAGGCGCCCGCCATCCGCGCTCACAATGAATCCGTCCTTGTCGATCTGGAACTGGCCGTTGCGCGCATAGCTGATGGCGCCATCCTTGTTGAGACGGAAGAAGCCGCCACCGTTGATCGCCATATCGAGCGCGCTGTTCGAGGCAGTGATGTTGCCCTGGCTGAACTGCTGCGCGATCTGGGAAACCCGGGTACCGATACCGGCGGTACCGATGCCGGAAGTGCCGCTCAACGAGTTGGCATACACGTCCGCGAACTGCGTCACTGCCGCCTTGAAGCCGACGGTGTTGGCGTTGGCGATGTTGTTGCCGATCGTCTCAAGCTGTTTGGATGCGCCATTGAGACCGCTAAGACCTTGTTGAAAACTCATTTCACTTCTCCTTGATTCAGGCTACCTGGCAACGGTATTAAAGAATTTGCTTCACGTCGGACATGGTGAAATCGCCGACACCGGGCAAAGTGAGCTTCACACCTTGCGCATTGGATGTAACGCTGTTCACGACGCCGAACGACAGGTTGGTCGCTTCCACCTTTTCATTGCCGCGCGTCGCTGTCACCTTGAAGGTGTATTCCCCATTGGCGGCAGCTCCTTTACTCGTTTCACCATCCCACGCCAGCGGATGGATACCCGCCTTCAGTGCGCCGAGGTCCATCGAATGCACGGCCTTGCCGGTGGAGTCCGAAATCGTGACGACGACCTTGTCGGCCGGCTCCGTCAGTTCGAGGCCAAGCAACGCCTTCTTGTCCTGGAGTTCGAGGCTGGAACCCGGCACGAACACGCCGTGCCCGATCATGTTTGCAGCTGCCACCTGCTGGCTTGCCTGGTAGCTCCCCATCAGGGATTCCATGGTGGCATTCAGCTTCTCGATGCCTGTCACGGTGGACAGCTGCGCCAGCTGGCTGGTGACCTGGGCATTGTCCAGAGGATTCAGCGGATCCTGGTTCTTCATCTGCGTCACCAGCAGCGTCATGAAACGGTCCTGCGCATCCTGCGTGGTCGACGTCGCCTTTTTCGCAGGATTCATGGCAGCCATGAGATCCTCGTTAACCTTGTTGTTCGTCTGTACGGTGGTCATTCAATACTCCTGGCTTACTGGCCCAGCGTGAGCGTCTTCAGCAGCATGGTCTTGGCCGCATTCGCAACTTCGACGTTGTTTTGATATGAGCGCGATGCCGAGATCATGTTGACCATCTCCTCCACCACGTTCACGTTCGGCATCGCGACATAGCCCTTTTCGTCGGCCTGGGGATGCTTGGGGTCGTACACCATCTTGGGCGGCGACGGATCCTCCACCACCTGTTGCACCTTCACGCCGCTGGCGCCCGGCGTGTTCGAGGGGACTGCCTGAAACACGACCTGCTTGGCCTTGTACGTCTGTCCCGTTGCGCTTGTCGTGCTGTCGGCGTTGGCAAGATTGCTGGCAACGGTATTCAGGCGCTGGCCCTGCGCACTCATTGCCGAAGCGGATACATTGAGAATATTAAACAGCGACATGATTATTGCCCCTGTACGGCTGCAAGCAGCTTCTTGAGTGCGCCGCCCGCGAAAGTGATGCTCGCTTCGTAACGCAGCGCGTTATCGGCGAATTTTGCGCGTTCGGCATCCATATCGACCGTATTGCCATCCACGCTGCCCTGTGCCGCGGTACTGTAGAGCAGCGGCACGCCACTGGCTGTCGTTGCTGCCTTGCCGCTCAAATGATTGGGCGACGTCTTCACCATCGCCCCGTCAGCCGCGGCCGAACCGGGCGACATGGCCTGCTTCAGCGCACTGTTGAAGTCGATATCACGCGCCTTGTAATTCGGCGTATCGGCATTGGCGATGTTCGAAGCCAGCACCTGCTGCCGCTCCGAGCGCAGACGCAGCGCGGCCTGGTGGAATTGCAGCGCCTCGTCAAGCTTCCCGATCATGACTACCTCCGGAGACTTCGGTTACAAAAAAGACAACTCGAACCGATGATGGATTAATGTAGGCTTGATCATACGGAGGGCGATGTCACACCTATCGAACGAGAAGACTTCAAAACTGTCCCTTATTCATCATTTTGATTCACCACTCCCTCTTTAACATGTAGCCTGCAATGAATCCCTTTTTCGCCACCCTCTCTGCCGCCGCGGCAGTCGCTCTGTGCGTTTTGCCTGGCCTCGTCCACGGCCAGACGCAGCGCCAGGACACGTCCCTGGTCAGACAGGCCGTCGAGCAGTTCCTTCGCGTCCAGACGGCGGGACTACCCGGAGAGGTAAATATTTCGGTCGGCAATGTGGATACCCGCACCAACCTCCCGCAGTGCGCGGAACCGCAGGCATTCATGCCGAACGGCAGCCGCATCTGGGGCAAGACAACCGTCGGTGTGCGCTGCACCACGCCCTCCCCCTGGACCATTTATGTCGCTGCAACGGTACAGGTCATCGGTGAGTACGTCATCACCGCCGCCCCGCTCGCCCAGGGACACGCGGTTGGCGCGACAGACGTGGTCAAGATCAAGGGGGACCTGACAGCATTGCCAAACGGAATCATTACCGATGCCAACCAGGCAATCGGCAGGACCGTCGCCATTTCACTGCCGTCCGGCGCGCCGCTGCGCAGCGATAGCCTTCGCAGCCAGCCGGCAGTGCAGCAAGGACAATCCGTGCGCGTTGTCTCTTCCGGCCCCGGATTTCGCGTTTCCGCCGAAGCACGGGCACTGAATAACGCTTCCGAAGGTCAAATAGCGCAGGCAAGGACAGCTTCGGGACAAGTCGTCAGCGGCATCGCCAAGGCTGGCGGCATAGTGGAAGTAGGCTATTGAGCGACAAGAGATTTTTCCGGAATTCTGCAATCAGGCGCTAAAGTTTCCCGAAATAGCGTCGATAAGAAAGATGACAAGCAGTAGAAGACCAACCAGACAAGGAAAATGCCGTGAAAATCGATGACTCACTCAAGAAAACCGGAGGGTTGGGCGTTGGCACAACGCAAACCCGGTCCGGGAAAGGGGCAGACAAGGCTGCCCCTGTCAGCCCGGCTCCGGCCGGCTCTGACACCGTCAAGCTTTCTTCGAAGCTGGAATCGCTGGCCCAGGTTGGCGGCAATTCCGTGTTCGACGCAAAGAAGGTGGAAGAAATCAAGGCCGCAATCGCGGAAGGCCGGTTCCAGGTGGACGCTGAAAAGGTCGCCAACGGTCTGCTCGATACGGTCAACGACTTGATTCGTACTCGCAAGGCTTAAGAAACACATGCAATCTCTCGGTAATACACTGGCGCAGACCCTCGCTGAAGAAGTCCGTGCCGCAGGCGCCCTGCTCGATTTGCTCCGTCTGGAGCAGGCACACCTTGTCGATGCCAACATCGATGAGCTGATCAAGGTTACCGAAGAGAAGACGAAAATCGTCGCCCGCATGGGCGAACTCTCGCTTGGCCGGCATCGCGCCCTGGCTGGCGCGGGATTGGAAGCCAGCGAAGAAGGCATGCAGAAATGGGCCAGCAGCCCGACCACTGAAGCCTCCGCCGCCCAATCCTGGACCGCATTGCTTCAGCTTGCCCGCGAGGCGAAAGAACTGAACCGCACCAATGGCATGCTGATCGGCCGCCATCTGAACCGCAACCAGGCTGCCCTGAATATCCTTCAGGGTAGCGGCGAAGGCGGCAACATGTACGGCCCGAACGGCCAGTCCGCATCGCAATCCGGCAGCCGCCGCCTCGTCATCGGCTGATCCGATCGATGCCGGTGCCGCGCGCATCGGCGAATTCCCCGCTTCAGCAGCTTACCGCGGCGCCTTCACCGGCACTTCCGTCGCATTTTCCGGCAGGTTGGACAGAATCATGACCGACACCCGCCTGTTGCGCATCCTGCCTTCCGCCGTATCGTTCGGTCCGACCGGTTGCGTCGGTCCGTGACCGACCGCCGTCATGCGCTTTTCGGCGATGCCGCTGTCAATGAACAACCTGACAACGCTCGACGCACGTACCGAGGACAATTCCCAGTTTGACGGGAACTGCGCATTCTTGATCGGAACGCTGTCGGTGTGCCCTTCCACCTGGATGGCGTGATCGTCATTCCTGAGGACGTCGGCCACTGCACGCAATGCCTCGCTGCTTTCCCCGGAAAGTCTGGCATCGCCCGGCGCAAACAGGACGCTCGCATTGATTTCGACGTTCACCCCGCGCGCGCTCTGGGTTACGCGCACCTTGCCCTGCTGCACCAGCGGCGCCATGACGTCCTGGATATTGCGCGCTACGGTGGTGAGCTGCTCCTTTTCGCGGCGCAGCGCCTCGTTATTGCGCTGCCGTGGCGGGAGCACAAGGGGCAAGCCGGTTGGGGCTGCCTCTGCCTGGACTTTCGCCGTCGGCACGCGGCCGAATGCATTCACGAGCGAATTCGACAGTACGCGGTACTTGCCCTCATTGATGGAGGACAGCGCGTACATCACGACAAAAAAGGCAAACAGCAGCGTAATGAAGTCGGCGTAGGACACCATCCAGCGGTCATGGTTGTCGCTGTCGTCGTCGTATTTTTTTCGCGCCATGATTGCCGGTGATGATCGCTAGCGATACGCGAGGATGCGCTCTTCGATGACGCGCGCGTTATCGCCGTTGGCAACGCTGCAGAACACATCCGTCAACATCTCGCGCCGGCGCACTTCGTCTGCAACGATGGTCTTGAGCTTGTTGGCAATGGGCAGGAACACCATGTTGGCAAGGCCGACCCCATAGACCGTCGCCACGAATGCCACCGCAATGCCGCCGCCAAGCTTGCTGGGGTCGGTCAGGTTCTCCATCACCTGGATGAGACCGAGCACCGCACCGAGAATGCCGATGGTCGGCGCGTAACCGCCCGCCGCCTCCCAGATCTTCACTGCCTGGCGCTCGCGCCGCTCATAAGTGGAAATATCGGCTTCAAGGATTTCGCGGATCTTGTAAGGATCGATGCCATCAACGATCAGGCGCAATCCCTTGACCGTAAACTGGTCTTTTACCGATTCGACGTAGCGTTCCAGACTCAGCAAGCCTTCACGGCGTGCCGTCGCACTCCAGAGCGTGATTTGCTGCGCCAGTCCGAGCGTCTTGTCGGGAGGAGGAACGAAAACCCACTGGAGCATCTTCGCGCCGCGCAGGAACGTCGCCGTGCCGCTTTGCAGCAGAACGGCACCCATCGTTCCGACCACGACAATCACAAAGGCCGCCGGCTGGATCAGCGAATCGATGTGGCCACCCTCCAGCGCCTGCCCGAACAGGACGCCGACGATGCCGATCGCGAGGCCGGCTAAGCTAGCCCAGTCCACGCCTGCTCCCGCAATCTCGAACGCATGCGCGCGATTGCCTGGCTGTGCAGCTGGCAGACGCGCGATTCGGATACGCCCATCACGGCGCCGATTTCCTTCAGGTTCATCTCCTGCTCGTAGTAGAGACCCATCAGGATTTTTTCCCTCTCGGGCAAGGCTTCGATGGCGCGAATGACGGCATCGCGGAAGCCGGTGTTCATCAACGCCTTCAAGGGATCGCTTTGCTCGTCGATGCAGTAGCGGTCGAGGAAATGCTCGCCCTCGTCCTTGTCGTTGAAATCCTCGTAGTAGACCAACTGGTGGCCGCTGCCTTCATTGAGCATCTCCTGATACTCGTCCAGCGAGAGCTTCAGCTCCTTCGCGATTTCCGCTTCCAAAGGTGCGCGGCCGAGCTTTTGTTGCAATTTATTCATCGCAACTTCAATCTTGCGCATGTTCTGGCGGATGCTCCGCGGGAGCCAGTCGCTGCTTCGCAGCTCATCCAGCATGGCGCCGCGGATACGCTGCACCGCATAGGTTTCGAACTGCGCGCCGTGGTTTTCCTCGTAACGGCTCACTGCGTCCAGCAGGCCGATCATGCCGGCCTGGATGAGGTCGTCCACCTCCACGCTTGGCGGCAGTTTGGCTTTCATCTGGTGTGCCAGCTTCTTTACCAGAGGCGCGTGCTCCTCCAGCAGCTGGTTCTTGTCGGATTTTCCGCTAACGGTGTACATAGTTTTCGGGTGCGAGAGTCAGCACCAGTATCAGAACCGCCATGTTATCCCGCTGCGGCCATATCCGACAACACAACCCTCCCTGCCAGGCGCCTGAACGCCACCGATGCCCCCGCCAGAGGGAAGGCATCGACCACTGCGCGGCCGAGGTGCATGGCACGCTTCAAATGCTCGTCGGCCGGGACCGAGCCCATCGAATTCAACTTGACAGCCAGATAACGGTTGGCCGCCTTGGCCATGTTTTCATAGACCACCTGCGCTTCCTTGTCGGTGGCGCCGGTGATGAGGATACTGAACGGTCGGCGGCCGAGCTTGTTGTTGAGACGCTTGATGAGCGTGTAGGCAACCTTGATCGATTCCGGGTTGTTCGCGACCTGCACGACGATCTCGGTGTCGTTCAGGGCCGGGATGGCGAGAGAATCTTCCTTGTCGAGTTCGGCATCGACGACCACGATGTCGGCGCGGGTGGCGAGCTGGTCGAATGCATCGTCCATGCGGCTTGCCAGTTCTGCATCCTTCACTGCGCTCCGCTGCAGGCCGCGCTTGAGTGCAGCCACGCCAAAGCCTTGCGGCATCTGCTGGATCGCATCGTCGAGCCTGCGTTCCTGCCTTGCGATCTGGGTCAGCGTGGCGCCGCGCAATGCGTCGAGGCGAGAGGCTATCCCTTCCGATGCGAGGCTTGCATCCACCAGCAACACATCGCGTCCGGCCTGCGCCAGGGACGCGCCGAGGTTGACGAGCATGGCGCCCTTCTCTTCGTCGGAAGCAGCAGACAGGAAGGTAAACACACGCGGCTTCGGGCCGGTGAGCATGCGCCGCAGGCCTTCTGCCTGGTCGAAATCAAAACTAGCCAAGGGTCACCTCGCGCAAACCTTTGTCGTTCATTGCTGCCGCCGCACCAATGATCAGCGGGAGTTCGTCGTCCTGGTACTGGAACGGCGCCGTCTCTCGCTTGAGCTTGAAGGCGCGGTCGATCAGGTAATGCTGGTTGGGGACGTGCAGGTCTTCCGGAACGCGCTGGCCGTTGGCCACGTAGTACAGGTTGAGCTTCTGGCGGATCAGCACATCGAGGACATTGCCGACCGTAGCCGCTTCATCGAGTTTGGTAATGATGCAGCCGGCGAGCCCGCCGCCCTGGTAGGAGCGCACCACTTCATTCAGCGTCTCGCCGGTGGAGGTGGCTGACATGCAGAGCAGGCGCTTCACTTTCGCATCCGTGCCGGAGAGCATGGCAATCTGTTCTGCCACCATCTTGTCGCGCTGGCCCATGCCGACCGTGTCGATCAGGACGGTATGCTTGTTCTTCAATTCCTCCAGCGCGATGCGCAGGTCGGTCTCGTCCTTCACGGAGTGCACCATCACGCCGAGGATCTTGCCGTAGATGCGCAACTGCTCGTAACCGCCGATACGATAGCCGTCTGTCGTGATCAGTGCGAGCTTGCCGGCACCGTGGCGCATCACGCAGCGCGCCGCCAGCTTGGCGGTCGTCGTTGTCTTGCCCACACCGGTCGGTCCAACGAGCGCGTAGACGCCGCCCTTTTCCAGGATTTCGCTCTCGTTGCCGATGACGTTCAGGTTGCGTGCGAGGACGGATTTGACCCATGCCAATCCGTTTTCTGTTTTTTCGCCCGCAGGCAGCTTCTGTGTCACATAGCGTGCAAGACTGGCACTGAAGCCGGCTGAGAGCAATTCGCGCATCACGTTGGCCTTGATCGGCTCGCGCTTCTGCTGGCTGCTCCAGGCGATCTCGGCCAGCTGCGATTCCAGCATGCCGCGCATGGCGCGCAATTCGGACATCACTTCCGAAATATCAGCACTGCTGCGTTCTTTCGCAACGCCATTACGACTCGCGGCAAGCGCGTCGGCGAGGTTGGATGCCTGGTCGCTATCGATGGGGCGGCCTGCGCCGAATGCGGGTGGCGCAGCCTCGGGCACAACTTCCGGCTGGCGCTTGACGCCGAATGCGGCGAGGGTCGATTCGGAAAGCGGCGCCTTGGCAGGTTTCTCGATCACAGGCTCGGCCAGCGAAGACATGTCTTCCGGCGCGAGGGCAAGGATCTCGACCATGCCATTGATGGTCCGGTTGGAGAGGATCACCGCATCAGGGCCCAATGCTTCGCGCACCAGCCGCCACGCATCGCGTGAGGTTTTTGCGGAGAATTTTCTTACGTTCATGCTTGGCCTCCAACTAGGCTTGTAACTCGTATCGTCTTGGAATCAGGAAGTTCAGCGTGCGACAGCACCTTCAGCTGTGGCAGCGCGCGGCGCAGGAAACGGGCGAGCAATGCGCGCAGCGGTCCCGGCACCAGCAATACCGGCGGCAACCCCATCTGCTCCTGCTGGCGCGCCGCACGTTCGGCCTGCTGCGCGATCGTGTCGGCAAGACCCGGCTCGATGCCGGCGCCTTCCGGGCCGCTCGACTGCAAAGCCTGCATCAGGATGCGTTCCAGCCGGCTGTCGAGGGTGATGACGGACAGCTCATTGGACGATGGGAAAATCTGCTGGACGATCGCACGGCCGAGCGCGACGCGCACCTGTGCCGTGAGTTCGTTCGGATCCTGGGTGGCCGGACTGTATTCCGACAGCACCTCGATAATGGTGCGCATGTCGCGGATATGAACGCCTTCGACGAGGAGGTTCTGCAGCACTTTCTGCAGGGTCGAGAGGGAGACGACTTTCGGCACCAGGTCTTCGACGAGCTTGGGCGCTTCCTTGCCGAGGTGGTCGAGCAATTGCTGCACTTCCTGGCGGCCCAGCAGCTCGGCTGCGTGGGTGGTAATGAGGTGGTTCATGTGGGTCGCGATCACGGTGCCGGCATCGACCACCGTGTAGCCCATCGCCTGCGCCTGGTCGCGCAGGCCGGCATCGATCCAGGTCGCCGGCAGGCCGAATGCCGGATCGGTCGTCGCCACGCCGGGCAGATTGCCCTGCACCATGCCGGGATTGATCGCGAGGAACTGCCCGACGTATGCCTCGCCCTGCCCGACTTCCACGCCCTTGAGCGTAATGCGGTAAGCGGAAGGTTTGAGTTCGAGGTTGTCGCGGATGTGAACCGGCGGCGAGAGGAAACCGACTTCCTGCGCAAACTTCTTGCGAATGCCCTTGATGCGGCGCAAGAGCTCGCCGTTCTGCGACTTGTCGACCAGCGGAATCAGGCGATAGCCGACTTCCAGTCCGAGGGTGTCGACCGGCATGATGTCCTGCCAGGTTGCCTCTTCTACTTCCGGCGCGGTCATGGCCACTTCAGGTTCCGGAGGCGGGGCTTCGGCCACGCGCTGGTTGCGCTTCTTGAGCAGGTAAGCGCCACCGCCAAGCGCACCGCCCAGCAGCAGGAAAGCGATGTGCGGCATGCCCGGAATCAGGCCCATGCCGCCGATGATGCCACCGGTGATGTACAGGACATCAGGTTTGGCGAACAGCTGATTGACCAGCTGGCCGCCGATGTCCTGCTCGCTCGCGACGCGGGAAACAACCACGCCCGCTGCGGTGGAAATGATCAGCGAGGGAATCTGCGCAACCAGGCCGTCGCCGATTGCCAGCAGCGTGTAGTTCTTGATCGCGGCATCGAAGGCCAGGTCATGCTGCACCATGCCCACGATGAGACCGCCGAAGATGTTGATGACCGTGACCAGGATGCCGGCTACGGCATCGCCGCGCACATATTTACTTGCACCGTCCATGGCGCCGTAGAATTCGGCTTCCTGCGCCACTTCGGTACGGCGCCGGCGCGCTTCCTGCTCGCCGATCATGCCGGCGTTCAGGTCGGCATCGATCGCCATCTGCTTGCCCGGCATCGCATCGAGGGCGAATCGCGCACCCACTTCGGCGATACGCCCGGCGCCCTTGGTGACGACCACGAAGTTGATGATGGTCAGGATGATGAACACCACGATACCGACCGTATAGTTCCCGCCAATCAGGAAATGGCCGAATGCTTCGATCACCTTGCCCGCCGCATCCGGGCCGGTATGCCCCTCGGTCAGCACGACACGCGTCGATGCAACGTTCAGCGACAGGCGCAGCATGGTGCTGACCAGGAGCACGGTCGGGAACACCATGAAATCCAGCGGCTTGACCGTATACAGGCTGGTCAGCAGCACGATGATCGACAGCGCGATGTTGAAGCTGAAAAAGATATCCAGCGCAAATGCCGGCAGCGGCAATACCATCATCGCCAGCATCATGATGATGAGGAGAGGCGCAGCAAGCGCCTTGCTCGATTGTCCGGTCAGCCACGCAGGCAGAGTCAGGCCGTTCATTGCATCAATCCATTGTCAGGCGTTGCTGGCTTGGCGTTCAGCGGATCCATATCGGCCGGCACGTCGATCTGCTCCGGCACGGACGGACGGACGCCGCCGTGCTGGCCATAGGCGCGCAGCTGGAATACGTAGGCAAGCACTTCCGCGACAGCGGTATAGAGCGCCGCCGGGATCTCGTCGCCCAGTTCTGCGTGGCGGTACAGCGCACGCGCCAGCGGCGGCGCTTCGAGCATGGCGACCTTGTGTTCCGTGGCGATTTCGCGGATCTTCGCGGCGACTTCGTCGGCGCCCTTGGCGACAACGACCGGCGCGCGCATCTTGCCTTCGGTGTACTTGAGCGCGACGGCATAGTGGGTCGGGTTGGTCACCACCACGTCGGCGGTCGGGATTTCGGCCATCATGCGGCGCTTGGCCATCTCGCGCTGCAACTGGCGGATACGCGCCTTGACCATCGGGTCGCCGTCGGACTCCTTGGACTCCTGCCGCACTTCTTCGCGTGTCATCTTGAGCTTGTTCGCGTAATGCCACATCTGGTACGGAGCGTCGATGAGTGCAATCACGACCAGGCCAAAGACGATGGTGATGAATCCGGTGAGCAGCATGCTGCCGAGGTGTGCCCAGCCGGTATGGAGAGGCTCCGCACTCAGTGCGAGCATTTCCTCGGTCTGGCTCGAGATCACAATCCATGCAATAACGCCGACGAGCAACGCCTTTCCGACCGCCTTGACCAGCTCCACCAGGGAGCGAGTGGAAAACATGTTGCCGATGCCGCTTAACGGATTGAGGCGCGCAAAATTGGGCATCAGCGCCTTGGTGCTGAACAGCCAGCCGCCGATCAGCAGCGGCGAGCCCAGGGCGACCAGCAGAAGGATGCCTGCCAGCGGCGCAAGGCCGATCAGGACATCAATGAGGCCGGGAACGATACGGGTCAGGAGAAGGCTGAAATCGAAGGCTTGCTCCCGCTCCAGCGTGAGGCTGGAGGAAAGCATGCTGTTGAGGCGACGGATAAGCTGCTCTCCGGAGAACCAGAGACCAAGCCCGGCAGCCAGCAAAACAGTACAGGTGGCCAGTTCCCGCGACCGGGGAACATCGCCTTCCTCTCGCGCCTGCTCCAGTCTTCTGGGCGACGCGGGTTCTGTTTTTTCGAGATCGCTGTCTTCGGCCACTGCCGGCTCCTATTTTTCCCGCAGTGCGCTCCGGACGACGCACTAGGGACGAATAGGAAGGATTATTCGCGATATAACAGAATCGCTATCGCGGGAATAAGTGAGGAAACCCCCCGTTATTCATTGCCGCTGGATAACGGGGTCAAGAGCGGGAGGAATTCAGATCTTCAGGCTCTGCGCCCATGCCAGCGCGGACATCTGCGCCTGGTTGACCTGCTTGGCGCCGATACAGAGCGACATTGCCATCGAGTCAACATTTTTCGAGTTCAGCTCGCATGCTTCTGCGAGTGCCAGGAAGGGACCGTAGATGCCTTCACGGCTCAGCAATGCCTGGGTGACCGATTCGGACAACTGGATCTTCTCCAGCACATCTTCCATCGGCACACCGAGCAGCTTGTCGAGCAGGGAAAACATGCCGGCGACGAAGAGGTTCTCCGCCTCGTTCTTGGGCAAAAAGGTGCTGCCAAGCAGCTCGGAGAATCGTCCGCGAATGACAGCTGTCTGCATCAGCACGGGCGAATATCCTGTCGTTGTCGCGGTTGCCAGCAGCAGCGCCAGCCAGCGGTACAGCGGCGAGTATCCAAGCATCGTCACCGCATGCTTCAGAGACTGGATTTCGCAGCCAAGGCCGAAACCGGCCGAGTTGATGTAGCGAAGCAGCTTGTAGGACAAGGCCGCATCCCGCTTCAAGACGCCCTCGAGCTGCTTGACATCGGCATTGCGGCGCACCATGTCCATCAACTGGAGGATCATGGCTTGCGCCGGATTGAGCTCCTTCGAGTGGTTGCCGGGGCGCGGCGACAAGTGCAAATGGCCGGCGAATGCATACATGTGCAACTGGGCGCACACATCGTATGCCTGCCAGCTACTGACATTCCTTGCCACCAGCCGCAGCGACGGCATCCCTAGCGACCGGTAATACTGCACCTGCGGTACGAAATCAGCGCCACCGACCTGCAGCTCGAAATGCGAGAGATGCGGAAGCAGGCTCTTGTCGATGCTGGCCAGGTTGGCATCGCGAATGGAGATGCCGTAACCTTTTGCGCGCATTGCGCGGATCGCAGTTGCCGCCTCTTCATTGGCGACGTCGGCGCCGCGGAAGGCAAGCACTGTCCCTTTGGGCGACAGGGCGGAGAATACCTCATGCTCCAACAGGGCGGGCGAGGCTTCGATGAACAGAATCTGGTCGCCGAGCAAGGCGCCGGAGTCGGTATTGTTGAGCTGGTCCGCAACAAACTGTGCAAGCGAGACAATCTCGGCCGCCGTGGGACGTCGTCCTGCGATGTTCGTATGCTGCCAGTACAGTTCGTAGCCGAGCACTCTTTCCTGCGAGTTAAGCAGCGGCTCCCGAACGATAAAGTGCTCTTGTTGCATGAATGGGCTAGTTGTTGGAATTGGCCGGCGACGCGTGGGACGTCGGCATGATCAGAAACCGAGGCTTTCGAGCAGGTCGTCGACCTGGCCTTGGTTGGACACGACGTCGGCATTGCCGGTGGGGTTGATCTGCGGGCCATTCAGCAAGCTGTTGCTGGCTTCGCGCCGCACTTCGGCAGGCGAGTAATCGACCAGGAGCTGGACGAGCTGCTGTTCAATGTTATGCGCAAGCTCGGTCACTCTTTTGATCACCTGGCCGGTCAGGTCCTGGAAATCCTGAGCCATCATGATGTCCATCAGCTGCTGCTTGGTGAGCGCCGCACCGTCACGAGTCTCGCCCAGGAAGGTAACAGTACGCTCTGCCAGCGCGCGGCATTGCTGCTCGGAGAAGCCCGCCGCCATCGCAGCCTGCCAGTCACGCGATATGCTGCCGGCCTCCGCTTCGATCCTGTCCTGGATCGGACTTGCCAGTTCGGTGGCATTCAGGACGCGTTGCGCGGCCTGTTCCGTCATCTTGGCAACGTAATCGAGGCGGTCGCGCGCGTCGGGAATCTCGTGCGCCGCCTTGGCGATCAGCTTGTCGAAACCCAATCCGCGCAGGTTATCGTGCAGCATGCGCGTCATCTGCCCGACACGCGCAAGCATCTCGTCCTGCGGGATGTTTTCCGCGACAGCCTTCCCCTGGTTCAGCGCCTGATCCACTATCAGGCTCCGACTTTTTCCAGCTTCTCGAAGATCTTCGTCAGCTTTTCATCCAGCGTGGCAGCAGTAAAGGGCTTGACGACGTAGCCGTTCGCACCCGCCTGCGCCGCTGCAATGATGTTTTCCTTCTTCGCTTCCGCCGTGACCATCAGCACCGGCAACTTGGCCAGTGCTGCGTCGGCACGGATGTTCTGGAGCATCGTCAGTCCATCCATCACCGGCATGTTCCAGTCGGAGATGACGAAGTCGAACTGCTCGCTGCGAAGTTTGGAGAGCGCCATGGCACCGTCTTCTGCCTCATCGACATTCGTGTAGCCCAATTCTTTCAGCAGATTGCGAACGATACGACGCATCGTCGAGAAATCGTCAACCACCAAGAATTTAGTATTCGGACCCGCCATGAATTACTCCATTGTTTCTCAAACCGTTATAAGCGCCGCTCACCTGCATTGTGAAACGGGCGCCCTAAGTATAATCCTTCCGCTCTTGATTATGCACCTAAAGCATTATCCGCTTTTGCAGCGGCAACTAAAAGCGACAACAGGCAAGGCGAACGTGTATCTTCTGACAACACCATCAGACGCGCAGCGCACGGCTGCTGTGGGCCGCAAGGTAGCCGAGGACCATCCCTGGCAATGAGTGCAGCGGGCCAACCTCATGGGTGGCGCCGACTGCGATCGCTTCGCGCGGCATCCCGAACACCACGCACGATGCTTCATCCTGCGCAAAATTGTAGGCGCCGGCATTTTTCATCGTAAGCATGCCGGCCGCGCCGTCTTTCCCCATTCCGGTCAGGATGACGCCGACGGCGTTCTTGCCTGCGCAGCGTGCCGCGGACTCGAACAGGACGTCGACGGAGGGGCGATGGCGATTCACCGGCGGCCCCTGGTCCAGCTGGGTGACGTAGTTGGCGCCGCTGCGCGCAAGCTGAAGGTGTGAATGGCCCGGTGCAATGAAGGCGTGGCCCGGCAGCACGCGCTCCCCGCCCTCCGCTTCCTTGACCGTGATCTTGCACAGGCCATCGAGGCGTTTCGCAAAAGAGCGGGTAAAACCTTCCGGCATATGCTGCGTAATCAGGATGCCCGGACAGTCGGACGGCATCTGCACCAGGAATTCCTTGATTGCCTCGGTGCCACCGGTGGATGCGCCAATGATGATGAGCTTTTCGCTACTGGTCAGCGGATTGCGGATCATCGGCAAGCCTTCAGTGGCCCCCTTCTGCGCATCCGGATGCGGGATCGTGCGCGCCCTGACCCGCGCCTTCGCGGCGGCGCGGATCTTGTCCGTGATCAGTTCGGCGTATTCCAGCATGCCGGTCTGGATCGACAGCTTGGGTTTGGTGACGAAATCCACCGCGCCGAGTTCCAGCGCGCGCAGCGTGATTTCCGAACCGCGTTCCGTCAGCGACGACACCATGACGACCGGCATCGGACGCAGGCGCATCAGCTTTTCCAGGAAGTCGAGCCCGTCCATGCGCGGCATTTCGACATCGAGCGTCAGGACATCGGGGTTCGTCCGCTTGATCAGGTCGCGCGCCACGATGGGATCCGGCGCGACGCCGACAACTTCCATGTCGGGCTGTTTGCTGATGATCTCGTTCATGACGCTGCGGATCAACGCCGAGTCGTCCACGATCAACACTTTAATCTTCATGACACTTGCTTTCAGTACGGGGCAGCCGCCCTTCCGGGTAAATCAGAAATTCAGCCAAACAGCTCGACGTCGCCGGCCACCGGGTTGGTGAGGAGGCGGCTTGCGTAATCCTGTTCGCGGTTCACCAGCGTATTGTTGTTCAGTTGCTTGAGCTTCTTGACAAGCACTTTACCGGTGCGCGGGAAAAAGTAAACCTTGCGCGGGTAGATGTCGTTGAGGTCTTCGGCGACAACGCGGATGTTCTCCGCGCGCAGGTAATCCCGCACGAACTGGGCGTTGCGCTCGCCGACATTGATGGCGATGAACCCACGAAGCACATTGCCGCCGCCGAACACCTTGGCCTCCAGGTTTTCGCGCCGGGCGCCCGCCTTCAGGAGATCATTGATCAGCACTTCCATGGCATAGGTGCCGTAGCGCATGGAGGCGGAGACCGGGCTGTCGGTATCGGATCCGCCGTCCGGCAGCATGAAGTGGTTCATCCCGCCGATACCCGTCACTCGGTCGCGGATGCAGGCCGATACGCACGAGCCGAGAACGGTAACGATCATCATGTCCTTGCAGGTGTAGTAGTACTCCCCCGGAAGGATCTTCGCTGCGTCGCAGTCGAACGTCCGATCATAGTAGACGTTGGTCGCAAAATGCTCTTCGAGGGCGTTGCTCATACCTTATTTCTCAGTCCTGCGTGGGACCGCGCGATGGCCTGCGCCGCGGTGGGGATCCAGTTCATAAACGGTCTTGCCTCGCAGCTTGAACGCATCGGATACATATAAAAAGTTTTCGGAGTGACCTGCAAACAGCAGTGCGTCCGGTTTCATCAGCGGCGCAAAGCGACTCAGAATTTTACCCTGCGTCGGCTTGTCAAAATAGATCATGACGTTTCGACAAAAGATCGCGTCGAACGGCCCCTGTACCGGCCAGTCGTTCGCCAGGAGATTCAACTGCTTGAACGTCACCATCTGGCGCAACTCGGGCCGCACGCGCACAAGCCCCGCACGGTCCCCCTTCCCCTTCAGGAAGAATCGGCGCGCCTGCTCCGGCGGCATCTTGTCGAGGCGCTCGATCGGATAGATTCCGGCAGCGGCGGTTGCCAGCACATTGGTGTCGATGTCGGTGGCGATCACGTGCGCCTGGGGCGTCAGTGTCCCAAGCGCCTCGCACAAGGTCATCGCGATCGAATACGGCTCCTCGCCGGTCGAACTGGCTGCACACCACACCAGGAGCGGCTCCTTCGCGCCCCGGACATGATCAGCCAGGATGGGAAAATGGTGCGACTCCCGGAAGAACGAAGTCAGGTTGGTGGTGAGCGCATTGGTGAACGCCTCCCACTCATCGCTCTCCTGATGGCTCTCAAGTCCGTCCAGGTACTCCTGGAAGGAGCGGATGCCGGTCGCCCGCAGACGTCTGGCGAGACGGCTGTACACCATCTCCTGCTTGCTTTCCGCGAGTGCAATGCCGGCCCGCTGATAGATCAGGGATCGTACGCGCTCGAAGTCGCGAGGCGTGAACTCGAACTCTTTCGTCGTTTCCTGCTTCTGTCTGATCGAATTCACCACACCCAAATTTCTTTCCGCTTTGTTGTTTGCCTGATCATCGCCTTGCGCCATCCGCCTTCATTGCTAATGCCCCTTGGGCTTGCCCTTCGGCGCCATCGGCACGGATGCCGGTTTGGCCAGAGCCGGCGGTGCGCTGGAACGGTATCCGACCCGGAAGCCGCCCCAGTGCTTGCCATTGACATAGATCGGCACAGACAGGTCGTGCATCACTTCGCCGGTGTCCCGCTTGTACGTCTGCAGCAGGAAGGGCTTCGTATTCGAGCCGCAACGCGCCCCTGTACGGTCATTGAAAATACGCTTGGTACGATTGTTCACCAGGTCGGTGTCGTAATTTCCGGTCAGCGGTTTTGAAAACTTGCGGTTGTGCGTCGGGAAGTAGCCATTGTTGTCGACAGCACCTGCATACGCAATTTGCGGCATCCGTTCCAGGATCGGCTCCTGGAGCCCCGGCAGGACCCTGTCCGTAAAGGCATCAAATGCCGTCTTGTGTTTTGGCGGGTTGGTATTGGGAATAGGCTTGTAAGTGCGGTCGAACAAGGCGGCTTCCGTAATCTGGCCGCTGGAGATTGCCTGTTCGAACAACTTCCCGACATCCTTTGCCGCCTGCTGCGCCACTGCCCGGATCTCGTCATGGGATGTCTTGGCATTCGAATGCGACAGCACCTCGAACAGCATCTCGCCGCGTTCGGACAGGACAGTCGCCGACTTCGCAGCACGCGGCAATTCGTCTTCCGTTGCCAGCATGCCGTCACGAATGCGGGAAATGGCATCGGCGATGACGTGCGTCGTTTCGACATGCTCGCGCGAGGCACCGGCGATTTGCTGAATCTCGCTTTCGGAAATTGCCGCCGAACGCTCGATGTTGCCGAGGAAGGTGTGCACGCGCTCAACGTTATGGGCCGCCTCGCTGACCTTTCCGGTCAGTGCGGTCATGCCGGCGGCCGCACGCTCGGCCTCTTCGTTGATTTCACGGACCATCACGCCGATGTCGTCCGTTGCCGATTTGGTGCGCTGCGCAAGCTGGCGCACTTCGCCCGCCACCACGGCAAATCCCCGGCCGTGCTCGCCGGCTCTTGCTGCTTCGATGGCGGCGTTCAGCGCCAGCAGGTTGGTGCGAGCCGCAATTTCGTTGATCACTTCCGTGATGACGTGAATCTTGCGGGACTTTTCCTGGAGCTTGCCCATGACCGAAGATGCTGCCTGCGCGTCCAGCCGTGCATTGCTGATCTGCTGCAGCCCCTGGTCGACCTCGGCCCGTCCTGCAACACTCTCGGTACGAACGTCTGCAGCCACTTTGGATGCCCGCTCGGCGTTTGCGGCAATCTGTTCTGTCGTCTGGGCGGTTTGCTGTGCACGGCCGACGATCTCTTCCGTAGTCTGCAGGTCTACGTCGACTTTTTTCTTGATCGAATCGACAAAATACGCCGTTTCGGCAGCGCCGATCATGATGTGGTCGACTTCCTCGCCCATCTCCTCGATGAAATGGGTGCCCCCCTTGCCACTGGCCTGTGCACCAAGGAGCATGACGATCACGGCTGCGAATGCGCCCGCTGCGGCGAGCAGCAAGGGAGAGGCGCCGGCACCGGCGATCCACTGGATCAGGGCTGCAAGCGCAGTCCCGGCGACGATGGCGGCGGTGCCAACAATCAGGTACCGAATCGGTTGTTGTTCCATGATCTTCATTCGGTCTCCCCAGGATATCGATCTTGCTGTTTCAGCGTAGCATATTCAGCGCACATTGCCTGCCGCGGCATCGCTGCCTGCACTGCTCTACCTTTGGTGGATTATGGGTCGCCGGACGCAAAGATCATCCTTGGAATAACCCCTCAATCCAACCTCAATTGATACAAAAAAGCGTGCCCTTGCGGACACGCCTTTTTTCACTGCGCCTGTCGAATGTTGTCCAGCCATGTCAATGTCCGAACCGTTTCCCCTGCGGGGATCAGAACTCTTCCCATTCACCGCCATCATTGACCGGCGCACTTGTCTTCGAACGTGCAATCGGTTTCGGCGCCGCCGGCGCGACCGCAGCCCTTGGCACGGCAACTGCGCGCGGCGTGCGGGTGGTTTCCGACGGTTTTTGAGTAGCCACGGGCACCGCGGCCACCGGCGACATGGTCATTCTGGCCACACCTTCAACCTTGAATACGGACACCGCCTGCGAAAGCGTGCTTGCCTGCTGCTGCATGCTTTCGGCCGTAGCAGCCGCCTGCTCGACCAAGGCGGCATTCTGCTGCGTCATCTCGTCCATCTGTGCGATGGCACGGTTGACTTCCTCGATGCCGGAGCTCTGCTCCTGGCTGGCCGCGGTAATCTCGTTCATGATGTCGGCCACATGCTTGACCGAGGTCACGATCTCGCCCATCGTCTTGCCCGCCTCGTCGACCAGCTTGCTGCCCGCATCGACCTTCTCGACCGAGTCGCTGATCAACTCCTTGATCTCCTTGGCCGCGCCGGCAGAACGCTGCGCCAGGTTGCGCACTTCCGCCGCCACCACCGCGAAGCCGCGGCCCTGTTCGCCGGCACGCGCCGCTTCCACTGCTGCGTTCAGTGCCAGGATGTTGGTCTGGAACGCGATGCCATCGATCACCCCGATGATGTCCACGATCTTGCGCGAGCTTTCCTTGATCGAGCCCATTGTCTCCACCACCTGGCCCACCACATGGCCGCCGCGCATCGCGACGTCCGATGCCGACACCACCAGTTGGTTGGCCTGGCGGGCATTCTCCGCATTCTGCTTCACCGTCGAAGTCAGTTCTTCCATCGAAGATGCCGTCTCTTCGAGCGAGCTTGCCTGCGATTCCGTGCGGGCCGACAGGTCGGCATTGCCTTGTGCGATTTCGCCGGAAGCGACGCCGATGCTTTCCGTACCCGACCGGACATTTCCGACGATTTCGGACAGGCTGTTGTTCATCTGGCGCAACGCATCAAACAGCTGGCCGATTTCATCCCTGCTCGTTTCCTCGATCCTGGATGTCAGGTCACCCGTTGCCACCCGGCTGGCAACCGCCACGGCATCATTCAGCGGCCCGGTAATGCTGTGGGTGATCACCCATGCAAACACACCTCCGATGGCGAGTGCAATTACACCGAGCACATACAGCAGCACCATGAGACGGCTGTCATCGGCCAAAGAGCTCTCCAGGACTTCCTTCGAAGCGGCTTGCTGGAGTGCCAGCAGCTTGTCCATTTCTGCAACAGCCTGATGGTTCAACTGGTCGATGCGGCTGGCGATGACTTTTGCAGCTCCTTCGCTGTTGAATGCCAGGGCCTGGCCAATAGCCTCCTTGAACGGAGCGGCGATCTCCTGGTCGAGACGCGAGATCTCCGCGACGATCTTTTTCTCTGCATCCGTCAGGCCGAGTGCGGTGAGCTTGTCGCGTGCTTCGGCATAACGCTTGTTATGCTCCTTGACGCGCGTCTCTTCCTTTTGCATGGCACCGACATCGGATTGCAGGCCGATATTGCGCATGGCGACGCCGGCTTCCAGCAGGGCGCTTTTCATGGTGGTCGCGAGCACGCCTTTGGTATTGGAGACTTCCAGACCCTCGATCAGCCGTTGCTTGTTCCTGGTGGTGAGCGCATTCCCCAGGATGACCATCAATGCAAGAATCGCAAGGATGACTCCGAAACTGACTCCAAGACGCGCGCCAATCTTCAAGCTACGCAAATTCATATGATTCTCCCGACTCAATCCGCTTTTACGTCAACCGGCCGGTTACGGAACCGACCGGTCTCATGGGTTTACCTGCTGCAGAGCAGCCATCCGAACATATTACTCCGAAGCAATGCTGCAATCCATGACTGTGTTCGAGATGGGACAAATCGTGGCAAGAAGTATTGATGCATGACAAAGTCGTTGACGCTTCGCTGGAACGTCGGTCTTAGAACTCCTCCCACTCATCGTTGTTTCCGCCTGCCGGAGGCTTGGGCGGCAATGATGGTTTGACCATGGCAACCTGCGTTCGCGATGTCGCCGGCCTGGGTGCAGGAACCTTTTTTTCAACTGCCGGCCTGGTCGTCGCAACGACCGGCGCCGTTTGTACCGCCGACGCTCCCAGCTTGAATACGCCAACTGCCTGCGTGAGGTTGACTGACTGTTCCTGCATGCTTTCGGCTGCAGCGGCAGCTTGCTCGACCAAGGCTGCATTCTGCTGTGTCATCTCGTCCATCTGTGCGATGGCACGGTTGACTTCCTCGATGCCGGAGCTCTGCTCCTGGCTGGCCGCGGTGATCTCGCTCATGATGTCGGCCACATGCTTGACCGAGGTCACGATCTCGCCCATCGTCTTGCCCGCCTCGTCGACCAGCTTGCTGCCCGCATCGACCTTCTCGACCGAGTCGCTGATCAACTCCTTGATCTCCTTGGCCGCGCCGGCAGAACGCTGCGCCAGGTTGCGCACTTCCGCCGCCACCACCGCAAAACCACGGCCCTGTTCGCCGGCACGCGCCGCTTCCACCGCTGCGTTCAGTGCCAGGATGTTGGTCTGGAACGCTATGCCATCGATCACCCCGATGATGTCCACGATCTTGCGCGAGCTCTCCTTGATCGAACCCATCGTCTCCACCACCTGGCCCACCACCTCGCCGCCCTTCACCGCATAGTCCGATGCCGACACCACCAGCTGGTTGGCCTGGCGGGCATTTTCGGCATTCTGCTTGACCGTGGTTGTCAGCTCCTCCATCGAGGATGCTGTCTCTTCGAGCGAACTTGCCTGCGATTCGGTGCGGGCCGACAGGTCGGCATTACCGGACGCGATCTCGCGCGAGGCGACGGAAATGGTTTCCGTACCATGCTTGATGTGGTTGACCGTATCGACCAGATTGCCCTGCATTGCCCTCAATGCATTGACAAGCTGCCCGGCCTCGTCCTGCCCATGCGGCTCGATTCTCGCCGTGAGATCGCCGCTTGCAATGGTATTGGCAACATTGGCCGCTTCACGCAATGGCGATGTAATGGTCCGCGTGATGAAGACGGCAACGAATGCACCAATGGCAATCGTCAGAATGCCGATTGCCAGCATGCCCATGCGCGTCGTGCTGTAGTTCGACTGGGACTCTTCATAGGTCGACTTCATTTCCTTCTGCTGGTAATCGGCCAGCGCCACCAGGCTGGTCATCCATTTATCGTGCAAGGGAATGAAGTCGGTCTTCAGCATGGCAGCGGCATCGAAATAGTTTCCGCCGGAGACATGCCCCTTTATTTTTTCAATCACCGGGAAGATGGCCTGCTTCTGCTCGATCGATGCCGCCAGCAGCGTCTTCGCCTGCGTGTCGTCGGAATACTTCTGGAGGGTCGACTCTGCCTTCGCATACACATCCAGCAGCACTGTGAGGCGCTTGGCTTCACGCTCGCCCTCGGTAGCGTCAGTCGGCGTAGCTACCTTGCGCAGCGACAGTGCAAGCCCCCAGCCAGCCTCGCGCATCTCCATCCCGCTGGTCAGGCTGCCAACGCGCTCGTTGACGATGCGTTCCGTCGTCCCATGCAGCTGGCTCATGCGCCACAGTGCAAGCAGTAGCAGCGCAGTCGCACAAAGGAGTACCACGCCGAATCCCAGCGCGAGCCGTGTACCGATTTTTATATCCGAAATTTTGAACATGTCGTTTCCTGGTGTTTGGTATGGAATTGATCGCCAGCCTGCTGCGTCAGAATTCCTCCCACTCATCTCCCGTTCCGGCCGGCACGACGGGTTTTGCCCTTGCTCCGGGCGGAGTTGCTGTCTTTGGGGCGACTGCACGCGTTGCAGCCTTCTTGGCTGGCAACGACAGAGGCGCCACGGTCGATGGTGTCAACGGTACCGGTGCTGACAGCATGACTGCCTGCCCTGCCCCACTCACCTTGAACACCGATACAGCCTGTGCCAATGTGGCCGCCTGTGTCTGCATACTGTCAGCCGCAGCAGCAGCCTGCTCAACCAGCGCAGCATTCTGTTGCGTCATCTCATCCATCTGGCTGATTGCCTGGTTGACCTGTTCGATGCCTGCACTCTGCTCCTGGCTGGCCGCGGTAATCTCGTTCATGATGTCGGCCACATGCTTGACCGAGGTCACGATCTCGCCCATCGTCTTGCCCGCCTCGTCGACCAGCTTGCTGCCCGCATCGACCTTCTCGACCGAATCGCTGATCAACTCCTTGATCTCCTTGGCCGCGCCGGCAGAACGCTGCGCCAGGTTGCGCACTTCCGCCGCCACCACCGCAAAACCACGGCCCTGTTCGCCGGCACGCGCCGCTTCCACCGCGGCGTTCAGTGCCAGGATGTTGGTCTGGAACGCGATGCCATCGATCACCCCGATGATGTCCACGATCTTGCGCGAGCTTTCCTTGATCGAGCCCATTGTCTCCACCACCTGGCCCACCACATGGCCGCCGCGTACAGCGACGTCCGATGCCGACACCACCAGCTGGTTGGCCTGGCGGGCATTCTCCGCATTCTGCTTCACCGTCGAAGTCAGTTCTTCCATCGAAGATGCCGTCTCTTCGAGCGAGCTTGCCTGCGATTCCGTGCGGGCCGACAGGTCGGCATTGCCTTGCGCAATCTCGCGGGAGGCGACGCCCATGGCTTCAGTACCCACACGCACCTGCCCAACGGTGTTTGCCAGGCTGTCGTTCATCAACTTGAGTGCAGCGAGAAGCTGGCCGGTTTCGTCGCGCGATGAAATTTCAATGTCCTGGGTAAGGTCGCCCTCGGCCACGCTTCGCGCGACACGCACGGCCTCGCCCAGCGGCACTGAAATGGCACGGATAAGCCACAACCCGATCAGGCCGGACAGTGTCACGCCGAAGAGCATGGCGGCAATCGACACGTTGCGCACCAGGACATACATGCTCTGCGTTTTTTCGTACTCCTTTCTCGCGACATCTTCCTGCGTCTTGATGAGCGCATCGATATCGGTCTGGAATACGGCGTAGGTCTGGCTCATCGGCCCCTGCATCAATTCCATGGCCTGCTGCACGTTCGCCGCACGCAATGCCGCCACGGTTGGCTTCAGGCCCTCCTCGATAAATTTGACCCGGCTGTCTTGCGCTTTCTTTGCCTGCGTCCGCTCAAGATCGGTCAACTCCGCCGTCATGAAGGCGTCCCAGATGCGAGACACCTCAGCGATACGTTTATCAACCGCATCCATGCTCTTGTTGACGACCGATGGATCGCCATTCATGGATTCCGCTGCCGCCATCCGGTTGTCGCTGATGAGTCGGACAATGGTGTTCAACTGTCCGATCGGAATAAGGCGATCGTCATAGATCGTCCTCAATGAATTGTTTGCTGAACTCAGGCTGATAATTGCGATGATGCCGCTGCCGACAAGCAACAGCGAAAGAAAGCTGATGACGAACACCAGCCGTGACTTGATGGTCAAATTTGTAAACATCGTCCCTACCCTCAGTGTGTGGAATGGCCCGTCGATACGTTGTCAGCGGGCCTTCAGTCTCTTCTGGCATTGGTTTGCCGTCTTCGCGGCATTGGCACTGCTTTGGTACTGCCTGTTCCTTCTTATGCGGCGATCTTGTCGATCAACCCCATGTCCGCGCTCGACATCAGCTTGTCGATGTCGACCAGGATCAGCATGCGCTGGTCAATGGTGCCCAGTCCGATCAGGTAATCGGTGTTGAGTGCAGTGCCCATCTCCGGCGCGGGCTTGATTTGCTCCGGCGACAGCGTCGTCACGTCTGACACGCTGTCGACGACCATGCCTACCACCCGACCCGCCACATTCAGGATGATGACGACGGTGAACTGGTCGTAGGTCGGCTCGCCGAGATGAAACTTGATACGCATGTCCACGATCGGCACGATAATGCCGCGCAGGTTCACCACGCCTTTGATGAAGTCGGGTGCATTGGCAATGCGGGTGACGGTTTCGTACCCGCGGATTTCTTGTACTTTCAGAATATCGATGCCGTACTCTTCCTTGCCCAGGGTGAAGGCAAGGTACTCCTGGCCGGCGATGTCGCGATCGGCTTTCTCTCCATTGACCGGGGCGATCGATTGAACGGTTTGTGTCATGGTAGTCATCTCTTGTCAGGAAAAAATGGATTCGTCGGCGGCAAGCTGACGGCTTGAACGCAGCAGTGCTGCCACGTCGATAATCAGGGACACGCCGCCGTCACCAAGAATGGTGGCGCCGGAGATCCCTGCGACCTTGCGATAGTTGGATTCGAGGTTCTTGACGACGACCTGCTGCTGTCCGACCAGGTCATCGATGAACAGCGCGGCTTTCTTGCCTTCGGATTCGAGGATCACCACGATGCCTTGCGATGGATCAGTGAAGCGCGCCTCGATGCCGAACATCTTGTACAACGGGATCAGCGGCAGGTATTCGCCGCGCACCTTCACGACACGCCCCTGCCCCGCGATTTCCTTCACGTCTGCCGGATCCGGCTGCAGAGATTCGACAACGTATCCCAGCGGCAGGATGTAGATCTCGCTGCCGACCTTGATCGACATGCCGTCCAGGATCGCCAGCGTCAACGGCAACGAAATTGAAATGGTGGTGCCGAAGCCTTTGGCCGAACGGATATCGACTGCGCCGCCCATCGCCGTGATGTTTCGCTTCACAACGTCCATGCCAACGCCGCGGCCGGAAACATCGGTCACGACTTCGGCAGTGGAAAAGCCTGGCGCAAAAATGAGCTGCCACACGTCGGCATCCGGCATCGAGTCGGTGACCGGCAAACCCTGCGATTTTGCCTTGGCGAGGATCTTTTCGCGATTGAGGCCGCCGCCGTCGTCGGTGACTTCGATGACGATGTTCCCGCCCTGGTGGCCGGCGGACAAGGACAGGCGCCCGGTTTCGTTCTTGCCGGCCTCCCTGCGCACGTCAGGCATTTCGATACCGTGGTCGATACTGTTGCGGACCAGGTGGGTAAGCGGGTCGACGATGCGTTCAATCAGACCCTTGTCGAGTTCGGTCGCAGCGCCGTGCGTGACGAATTCGATGCGCTTGCCAAGCTTGCCTGCAAGGTCGCGCACCATGCGCGGAAAGCGCGAAAACACATAATCCATCGGGATCATGCGGATCGACATCACGGCTTCCTGCAGGTCGCGGGTATTGCGTGTGAGCTGGCTCACGCTGTTGAGCAGGCGCTCGTGGATCATCGGATCGAGGGTGTTCGTCCGCTGCTCGATCATGGCCTGGGTAATCACCAGTTCGCCGACGAGATTGATCAGCTGGTCGACCTTTTCGATGCCGACACGAATCGATGTCGTTTCCGAATTGTGCGCGCCCTTGTCGACCTCGCGACGTGCAACGGGCTTCTTCTCCACCGCAGCCGGCGTACCGGCGCTCTGCGCTGCGGGAGCGGTTGCATCCTGGGCGGGAGTTGCGGGCTGGCCGACTCCGCCCTTTGCCTCCTTCATTTCGTGCGTTTCGAAATTGTCGAAGAAGCCGTAACCTTGCGCCGCTTCTTTCGCAGCCTTGTCGGCAACCGACTGCTCATGCGTCTGGAAGTTGTCGAAGAAGCCGTAGCCCTGCGCCTGTTCCTGCGCGGCCTTTGCGTCCGCATCGGTCGTCTGTTGCAACGCTTCTTCCGTGATCTTCAGGTCATTCGGATCGAGGATGAACGAGCAGATCGCGACGATGTCATCGGGGCCGCCGCTGCAGGCGAGGAAGAACACCGCGCGGTTGTCGGGCAGCATTTCCTTGCGAATCTGTCCGAGGAGCCCGAGCTCTGCCATGAGCGCATCGACGTCGCGTTCGGCGATCTGGGGAAGTTCGACGCGGAACTGCCGGGTCGCACCTGCCGGCGCATTGATCGGCTCTTCAACCTTGGGAGCCACGAGAGAAGCAGGGGGCAAGGCTTTGGGCACGCCGCCCTTGGACAACGACTCGAGAAGCATCCGTGCATCGACAATCGCTTCCTGGTCCACAGGCGTGTGAAGGCGGTGCCCGTCGAGCTGCATCTTGAGCACATCCTTGGCCACGAGGAAGGCATCCACATGCTCGGACAACAGTGCCATTTCCCCTTTGCGGATCTTGTCCAGCAATGACTCCAGCACATGCGTGACGTCGGTCAGGTCCGTCAGTCCGAACGTGCCCGCGCCTCCCTTGATGGAATGCGCCGCGCGGAAAATCGCGTTCAGGTCTTCCTCATCGGGCGCCGACACATCGATCGCCAGGAGCAGCTTTTCCATTTCTGCGAGGAGTTCTTCGGTCTCGTCAAAGAACACCTGAAAGAACTGGCTCATGTCAATGGTCATTATGGGACTCCGTCATCTTCGCTTTTGTTCTCGTAGCCTTTGTGCGGGCAAGGTTCAACCAATGACCTTGCGGACGACCTCGGTCAGGCGCTGCGGGTCGAACGGCTTCACGAGCCAGCCGTTGGCGCCGGCAGCGCGTCCCTTGTTCTTCATCTCATCGCTCGACTCGGTGGTGAGCATGAGGATCGGCACTTTCTGGTAGGTAGGCAATCCGCGCAGCGAGCGGATGAGCGTGAGCCCGTCCATGCGCGGCATGTTCTGGTCGGTCAGGACCAGATCGAAGATCTGCCCTTTCGCCTTGTCCAGGCCATCCTGCCCATCCACAGCCTCCGTGACCTGGTAGCCGGCCGCCCTCAGGCTGAACACCACCATCTGCCGTAGTGAGCCCGAGTCGTCCACCGCCAATATCGTCTTTGCCATTGAATTCACTCCTGCTATTTTCATGTCCGGGCTGGCAGCCCGTATGTCCGTATAACCTGTATCCGTCAAAACAGCTCGATGTCGCCGCTCTCCATGTGCGTCTGGCACACCGCCTTCCACAAGGCGCTCTCGAGCTTCACGCTCTGCTCTTCCAGCACCTTGTTGATGCTGTTGAGCGTCGCGATGATTTCTTCCGCATTGGTTTCAGAGATGGTCGAACTGCCCGACCCGATGCCGCCGAGAACGTCGCGCAGCCCGGTGACCCGGGCAACGGTACGTCCGATGAGCTGGCTGGTCATGTCCTGGAATTGGAGGCCGGTAACGGCGGCACTGACGTGTTTGCCGATCTCGCTGTGCTTGGCCTTGATCTGCTCGGCGATCTCGGGCGTCGGCTTGCCCCCTGAGAGCAGCAGGTCGATCGCCTCCTGCTGGGCAGTAATCGCCTCATGGATCGCCATGAAGCTCGCCCCCAGCTTCTCGATCGCTTCGCCAAGCAGAAAGCTGGTTTGGACCAAGTCGGTTTCGACTTCGGTCAGGTGCTGCGTTCCATGATCCGACAGGTTGGACAGCAGGTGCTTGACCTGCGAGCCCAACTTTTTTTCACTTGTCATCGTCCCGTCCCCATACCGCTTATTGTTAAAGCTGCATGCGACACATACTTATCGTGCGGCGGTGCCTGCCACTTCCTGCCTGGCTTGCGTTTCATTCGAGACCTCCACGGTCCCGCCGTCCCTCGACGCGGTTTCTTCCGTCTTCTTGTTCATTACAATAATGCTAATGCGCCGGTTGGTCGGATTGAATGGATCCTGCCTGTCGAACAGCACGGCTGACGACAAGCCTACCACGCGCAGCACCTTTGCTTCATCCATTCCACCTGCAATCAGTGCCCGGCGAGACGCATTCGCACGGTCTGCAGACAACTCCCAGTTGCTGTAGCCCTTTTCACCGCTGGCATACGGCGTCGCATCAGTATGGCCGGAGAGGCTGACCCGGTTAGGCACGTCGTTCAGCGCACGGCCGATCTCGAACATGATTTCCTTCGTATACGGCTGCAGCTCCGCCTTCGCCAGGGCAAACATTGGCCGGTTTTGCTCGTCCACGATCTGGATGCGCAGGCCTTCTGTTGTGATATCGATCAGGAGCTGCTTCTTGAACTGCTTGAGCGTTGGCCGGGATTCGATCACTTCCTCGATTTTGGCCTTGAGCCCCTTCAAACGTGCCAGTTCGGCCTTCTCGAGTTCCTTTTCCGCCTGCTGGAGATGTGCCGCCTGGAGGTTGTAGGTCTTCTTGATATCGGGGTCATCCCCTTTCTTGACCTGCCCGTCCTTGCGGGTCAAGTCCTTGCCGCCGCCCTGCACCACGCTCGAGCTGTCACCCGAGCCGGAACCTCCGGACATGGCGACCTTGAGCGGCGTGCTGAAATATTCGGCAATCCCTTTCAGATCCCCCTTGGCCGTGGAACCGAGCAGCCACATCAGCAGGAAGAATGCCATCATTGCCGTCACGAAGTCGGCGTACGCAATCTTCCAAGCGCCCCCGTGGTGTCCACCACCGCCCTTGTTGACGCGCTTTACGATTATTGGGCGCAGCCCTTCATCGGCCATGTCGATTTCCGCTGATATGCATTGGTTTCGAAATTACTTCGACTTGGATTGCTTGATGTGCTCTTCCAGTTCGGTGAATGACGGACGCTCCGTCGAGAACAGAACCTTTCGTCCAAATTCGACCGCAAGTGCCGGTGCGTAGCCATTGAGACTTGCCAGCAGCGTCACTTTCACGCATTGGAACATCTTTGTGGATTCGTGCAGCTTCTGCTCGAGCAAGGACGACAGCGGTCCGACAAAGCCGTACGCAAGCAAAATACCGAGGAATGTGCCCACCAACGCATTGGCAATCAGGATGCCCAGCTCGGCCGGAGGAAGCCCCACAGAGGCCATGGTATGCACAACACCCATCACAGCGGCAACAATACCGAACGCAGGCATCGCATCACCCAATTTCGCAATGCAGTGCACCGGAACCTCACCTTCAGCATGGTGGGTTTCGATCTCGTTGTCCATCAGGTTTTCGATCTGGAATGCATCCATGTTCCCGGAAACCATCAAGCGCAGATAGTCGGTCATGAACTCGACAATGTGATGGTCGGCAAGGATGCCGGGATACTTGCTGAAGATCGGACTTTCTTCGGGGCGTTCGATGTCTCCTTCGATTGACATCAGGCCTTCCTTCCGGACCTTGCTGAGAATCTCGAACAGCAAGGTCATCAGTTCCATGTAGAGGGCCTTCGTATACCGGGACCCCTTCACCACCGTGGGCAATGCCTTGAACGTCGCCTTGATTGCCTTGTTGTTATTACCGACGAAAAAAGCTCCAGTAGCTGCGCCACCAATCATGAGCAACTCGACCGGCTGAAAAAGAGCGGCGAGGTGCCCTCCGGCGAGCACGAAGCCACCGAACACCGAACCGATGACAATGAGATATCCGACAATGACTAGCAAGGGTTCAAGCTCCGGTCGTTATTGAGGCCTTTCTATAGGCCAACATTGTGCCAATTCGTCCTGCGGATCACAACCAATATGTATGCGCTGCGAAACTTTGCACCTGAAGACGGTCTTCATGTCGGTTACGACGGCGAAGGGCAAAACTTGAGCGGTCAAGACGATAACCTTAGTCGAAACGCCATCCGTATAGCGCCGGCCCGCCCTCGGAAGGATAGATGACGATACCCGGCTCGGCACCAGGAATGGCAAATTCATAACTCAGCAGCAGGCTGCCTTTGCGCATTTCCGCATGGGCTTTTCGCCATAATAAAGGCATGGCCGCAGGAGACAAGTAAGCGAAGACAACATCAAAATCGCCGAAATTGACCCTGTCATAATCCCCGCGAACAAACTTCCCCTTACTGCCGCTTGCCCTGCCACGCAAAAGACTGCAGGCCCAAGGCAACGGCGCAAGCTCAATACCAACGACGTCGCATTCAGGACGCACCCGCGCGAGATGCATGACCATCCCGCCGAAACCGCTCCCGACGTCAATGATGCGCAAGGGCTGCCCTTTGGGCAGCAGTTCTGCCACAGCACGCCAGACCGTTGCATTCGAGGGATAAAACGGAACCTGCGTACGAAACGTCGACCAGAACAGGACAAGGAAAAGAAGAAATGCAGCGAGGTAAACCTCGGGCGGCAACTGTACGGCGCTCGAGACCACAAGGGCAATCGGGAAGCAGAACTCGATCGGCACCCACCATGGCGCGAGACGAAATCCGCGCGCCAGTACGGCTGCGAGGCATCCCTGGATCAACGCCGCAATAGCAATCGAGAGCTGCATCCCGGCAAAGGACGGCAGCGCAAAAGCCAGCAGAAGAACTGCAGCGAATGCAATGATCTGCGCGAGCAGTGCAAGGACAGCAGGAATACGAAGGAAGGCAGGACGAAACCGAGCGCCCGCGCCGGAGCGCCTGCTAGACATCACACTTCCTGATTGGCAGAGCGCCCTGGATCAAGCCTGCGCCGACGACGAAGAGGCAGACGCTGCCGCAGCCTCTTCTTTCAGCTTCTTGGTCTTGCCGGCACGCGAAGGCATGTGGCACAGGCCGCAGACATAATCCTGATGGAGGTCGAGACGGTGCACGACAAAATCGCCACCGCACTTGCAACAGGCTGCCGTCTCCAGCATCTTGCTCTCGAAGAAGCGCACCAGGGTCCAGGCGCGCGTGAGCGACAAGACCGGCTCGCCGCTCGGATCAGGCTCCACCTGTTCAAGATACAGCTTGTAGGCTTTCATCACCGCCTCGATCCCGGAGACCTGGGCATGCTCCACGAGGTATTTGTGGATATTGATGAAGAGCGAAGAATGAATGTTCGGCTGCCAGGTAATGAACCAGTCGGTCGAGAATGGCAGCATACCCTTCGGCGGAGATACGCCTTTCAGCTCCTTGTACAGCTTGAGCAGGCGCTCGCGCGAGAGGCTCGTTTCCGATTCGAGAAGCTGAAGACGTGCACCCAGGTTGATGAGCTCGATCGCGAGCTGGATCTCCTGCGCTTCTGTCACTACGCTTTTTTTGGTCATGCCTGCCTCGCGTCTTCCGCAACAACTGGTAGTTTATTACTTAAGCGATATATCTGTCAGGAAATCTCTTCAAGCTGCTGCCCGGCCATCAAGATCGCGGCATGCGAATGCGCAAGCCCGCGGTCCTTGTTGTAATTCGTCAACATACCGAGGATCGCACCATCATCGAAGCGGAAGCGCGCCAGCATCATGTTAGTACCGGCCAGCTTCAGGATCTGGGCATTATTCAACCCTTCCAGCATGTCAGCGATTTCAGCACTAATACCGAGGCGAAAAATGGCGGATGCCTTGTCGGAACGGATCATTTGCTGCGCAAGCATCAGATAGCTCAGGTTCGCATCCCGAATTTCAGCCATCATGTCGTTCGTGTTCATTTTCACCTCTTCTGCAATGGTACCGGGCAGGATTTTGCCTCTCGGTAAGATGCATTCTCGACGTGAAGTTGCCTCAAGAAAATAGGAGTTGCGCCGTATTTCACTACAGGCACGCGCGAACGCCACCCGTAGGTGTTTGTCCTACAAACACCGGGCAGCGTTAAATCCGCACCAGGGAAAAGGCGCGGGAAATGGCTTGGAGTCTGGCTTTGCGACCGATTTAGCTCACCGGCCAGTCATCCCTTAACTATGGGAAATTTATTAATTAATTGCTTTTTCAATAAGCGTTCTTGATTGCAATAAGTGGCTTTCGCCAGATTTATTCAAGCACCCAATACGATTGATATGTTGGTTATCGGCAGTGTTTTTGCAAACTTTAGGGTTCCAGCAAAAAATTTTTTAATTCTTTTTGGAGACCCGTTCACCACCCTTCTTCACTTGCTTAACGGCAGCACAAGGCAGGAATTTAAGGCCGCAAAGAATCTTTCCCTTGTTCAACCAAGCATGTGAACACAAATTATCAATATGCTATTTTTCGTGCCGTAGAGGCAAATACAGTACTGAAAGGGAAATTTTCGAAGGAGACCGTCACGCCATTGCGATCTGGCAAGCGACGGCAGGCGCGTGCAGCAGGAGGACAGAATCACTGCCCCCCCCTACTTCACATCGATCGACACAAGGGAAGAAGAGAGAATAACTGGAGAAATACGACGGCAGCGGTTCACGCCAGCAGGGGCAAGACAGCCTGCGCACATTGAGCAGACCAAACACGCCAGAGCGCAGGACTGCGGCATCGGCGATCAGAAATGCAACAAGATGCACAACCTGCAGCTGAAAATAAAAAAGCCCCTATCGGGGCTTTTCTTGTTTCTGGCGACGGAGGGATTCCTATGATCGCCTGGAAGCCTCATAAAATAAGGGTTCCGGCATTTCGTATTCCAACCATGCCCCCAAACATGCCCCTAAAACCGAAGCTGACGATCCCAAGTCGAAATTATTGCCAGAATGAACATCACAATGCCAAACCTTTAGTACGGCCCCGAGAAATCTTGCATTGCTGGCATCATGACGGTAATCATTGTCCATGCTGCTACCTCCATGGATCAGCTGTCTGCCCGCATTTCAACTTGAATGCACATCGATCACATATCCGTTGCGAGCCAGCATATTGCGGCACCACCTCTTTCGCCAAGATCTTATCCCTTCTCTTTGCTACGGCGGTCACGTCGTCTATCGACATCAAGGTGACCCGGTGTGCCATCTTGCGCTTGCTGCCAGCCTGCTGAATGACAACATAACCGTAGTTGGCGACTTGCTGTCCCGTTTGCGCCTGCACCGCGAGCCGTTGCGCGGACAACTCAATGACATCAGAAGGATAGGGACGGTTCAAGCGCCGCGTCTTGAGTTCCGCCAGGATAATGACGCCATCCGCTTTTCGGTAGCCGCGATCCAGCTTCGCAACAACCGGCACTGGCGATGACGTTCTGAATATGCGCTCCATGTAAATCAATGCAGCGCCCTGCAAATCTTCCGGTAACCATGCTTTTTCCAAACCCATGAGCCGAAATCGGTACGCCCAACGGGCAACGAACAGCAGCGCGATGATGGCGAGCGCCAGTGACACCAATACGCTAAGCGGCATGGTCGCCCTCCCGATCAAATATTGCGCGACCAGCCACCCACGCTATCGGCCGCAATATCGCCCGGACCAAGGGTTGCAGCCACAGACAATGTTCCAACAATGTGCGTACAGAGGGTGCTGTCTTGTAGTACGTCAAGATCAACCAGCGCCCCATTGCTTTTCGGCGCAATGCCTGGTCGCGAAACCTTCTCAGCGATGCAGTCTCCGATCCCTCCCCGAACACGAGTGTCGCAATATAGCAACGCCCCTTGTTCTCCGACAGGCTGACGCCGTCTCGGAAAAACCGGTCGTGCTCTTTCAATCCGCGACGGATCGCCGCGCGTTGGGCGGCGGTATGCCGTTTGCCATAGCGATGTTCAAACACCACGAGCCGTTCGCACACTCCCATCTGCGCCAGTTCGGACGCACTCACGGTCTTGGGGTCTTTCTTCCGGGATTTTCTTTTCATGGAACATCCCTCCGACTTTGCATCTTGCAACCGGCCGCTATTCCACGATCGGCGCATCGAACACCTGGTTAGTAATCGCCGCGTCCCCCGCCTCGCCGGGCACCGCTTCCTCTCCGGCCTGCATCATCGGAGTGCCAAAGCCAATTGGCCACTGCTCTGCCAGCAAACCTTCCTGGGCCAGCGTCCGCAGCCGATTCACCCGTTTCGCTCCCTTCTTGAACCGGATCAAGTCATCGTACAGGCGCGGATTGTCGGCGCGCTCCAACTGGAACACCAGTCGGATCGGCTCAAACGAATCCGAAGTTGGATCGTTCATGTCGCCTCTCCCGAAACGCGGCCGCCCTCCTCGGCGCGCGGCGCCTTATCGAGCATGCTGGCGGCGTAGTTCATGCCGGCAATCTGAAAACCTTTGACGTTGGCATACATCGGATCCTTGACCTCATGGATCTTGTGCTTCGGAAAAGCCTCCTTGACCGCCTTCTTGAACAGGAATGCGCCGCCGCCGACCAGGATGATGTTCTGGAAACTGTAGGCTGCATCGATCCACTGCATCATCGACGACACCGCCTGCTGTGCGATGGTCCGGGCGATCGGCATCAGCGGCGTCATGTCATAGGGCTTTTGATAGATGATCGGGCTCTTCCCCGTACGCAGCGCGATGTCGATCGCATCGAAATCCCGGTACGGCGTGCCGATGTCCGCGCTGATCTCGTTGGCGATCGACTGCAGCACATCGAACATGCCGCGGTTGATCGAATGGCTTTTCTTTTGCACGAGGCGCATGCCTTTCGCGACCAGCCAGTCAAAGGTCCTGGCACCGGGATCGATGATCAGGCTTTGCTCGTGCTCGATCACCTTCATTTTCTGGTGCAGCGACGCGTAGTACACCAGCGCCCCCTGTGGCTGGGCGATGGCCAGCGCCTTGCGCACCGTCACCGTGCGCCCGCCGCCGACCTCATGCTTGCCGGTCATCGCCTTTTCCAACGCCGTTTTTTTCGCCGCCAACGCGGCCACCGGCAGACCGACCACCAGCAAATCGATGCCGCCGACCTTCATCATTCCGAGCGCACCGCGCAGCAACGCGGCATACTCGGGCGTCTCGATGTAGCGGTCATGCATCTGCGTCGCGCGAAACGTATCCGCCGCCAGGTTGACCTCGGGTCCGACTTCGTAGAACAAGCCATCGACCGGCACGGCCACCGTCTTGCGCCGTTCCGCCGCGGGAACCGTGGAGAGGTCCCGCGCGCTTGGATACGCGACGGAAGGGAAACACGCGCAACGGATGTCCTCCCCCGCCCGGCCCGTCACATACTTGGTGTTACCGAACCCCACATCTACCGCCCTGACGATCATTTCCATGTTTCCCTCCGTAGCGAAGTTCAGGTCGTACAATCGCGATCAGCGTCGACGATTCACTCCCGTCGCGCCATGCGAAACCGGCACAATTCACACCGCATTTCGGCATCAGCCCCATTTCGCAGCCGACTCCAGTGTCATTCCGGTGACAGTCGAGTCACACCGTCGGCTACGCACGCTCTGCGACGCGATTGCGCTGATCACCACAGTCACACTAGAAATTCACTCGTCAAGGGCAGTCTGGGCCGGGCAGTTCGAAGTCGGGACCAGAGGCAACTTATGCAGCCGTCAAGCCCGCACGCCACCGGGCTTTGCGTCCGAACCGGAAGATAAATGCGCATCAAGGGCAGCTTCCGGCGCCACACGAAAGCGCCGGAAAGCGCTTGACGCCCAGCGCCCGCGGGTGTCAACTGATCGTGCTCGACAGGCTCCTTGTCCTGTTCCCATCGCGGGAGCGAAAAGGCGTCGCAGTCGTTACCTGCCCCTGACGTTTCCGATCGCTGAATCGGTTTTAGCGCGGCCGTTGAGGTCGCGCCCGTGGTATCACCCTTGTAGTGCAATTCGCCTTGTGACGCGTCAGCGATGACGCCGGCTTTCCTCGAGAAGGCCGCAAGGCACAGCAGTTGAACTGGCTGGCACCCGATGCCGACCACGATGTCCCGTCTCCCGTGTTGAGCACGCGTCTCACGCAGCGCATGGCTGTGCTTGCCTTTTCAGGCTCCCCATGCGTTTTCGCTCGAACACCTGACACCGCCCCGGACTTTCGGTGAGGGGTGGACCCATGCAGGTGGGGCGACGACTACCAAGACCTGATCCCAAAGAGCGCGAGACTCGATCTCGGCGCTGATGACTTGCCTTGGCCCTGGAGGCCGGGCGGCATCGCCAACCCCGGATGGCGCAGAAATGCGCGGACGGGACGGATCAACTGAACCATTTTGAAGGCTGACCGAGCTGGCTCTCACGCCGGTGCAACCCTGGGTAAACGCAGCGACGCTCGTGGTCGCGCGCTGCGCATCGCATTGACCACGGGACGGAGGTAGCGATGGAATCCGCCACCCCGCTCATCCCCTTGCGATTCCACGCTTAATCACTCCGTTCGCGTGTCGAGCAGCGTGCGATCAATCACGAAGAACACGATGTCCAATACAACGCAACACACCCGCACCCGCAGTGCGGGGACCTCGCTCGTCCATCAACCGCGCCGCCGCCAGGACTGGAACGGCCTCTCCGCGCGGGAAATCCTGGCCCGCCACCCAGCCGGCAAGACGCCGCCGCTCAAAGTGCTAGAAGTGCTGATCGCGCTTTTCAACAAGCATCACACGGCCAAGCACAAGGAAGTGTCGTTCAAGACCCGCCAGGAGCGCGCCGACTTCTTCCGGCGTTTTTTCCGCGACCTGAAGAACAAGGCGGGATTCAAGACCCGACCCGACCCGCGCAACCTGGGCGAACGTCATATCAAGGCCAGCGTGGCGGTCTGGCAAAAGGAAGGGCTGGCGCCGGCGACGATCCAGACCTATCTCAGCTTCCTGCGCGGGCTGGCCAACTGGATTGGCAAACCCGGCCTGGTACGGCAACCCCACTATTACGGATTGCAACCCGACGAGTACCAACGCCATGAAGCGGCGCAGCGCGACAAGAGCTGGTCCGCGCAAGGCATCGACATCGATCATCTCATCGGGGATATCTGCCGCTTCGATCCGTATGTGGGCGCGGCCATGCGGCTGGTACGCACGCTGGGTCTGCGCCGCAAAGAGGCGATCATGTTCCGACCACACCTGTGCGTCGTTGCCTTCGAGGCGACCGGGCTGCCGCTCCACAAACGGCGCGCCGACCGCTATGCGCGCATCAAGGCCGGCAGCAAGGGCGGGCGCGAACGCTTTGTCGCACTGGACACCACGGAACGCCTCGCCGCGATCGAACATGCGCAAACCGTGGTGGTCGCCAGTGACGGCCACATGGGCGATCCGTCGCACAGCCTGGAACAGGCCCTGCGGCGGTTCAACTACGTGCTGGAGAAGTTCGGCGTCACGCAAAAGGCGCTGGGCGTGACGGCGCACGGGCTGCGCCACGAAGTCCTGATCGAAAGGTTCGAGGCGATGACCGGGCATGCGGCGCCGGTGCGGGGCGGCGGCAGGCTCCCGCAGGAGATCGACGCGCCGGCACGGCGGGAAGTGGCGGAGCTCGCGGGTCATTCCAGGAAACGAGCATCCAACGCGTACCTCGGCGGCGTCATCGCCTCTCGGCGAAAACAGGGCGATGCTCCCGTTACCGAAAATTGAGCGCTACACATTTCCGGTTAGAAGCCACGGAACGACAGGATGGATCGGGATCTGATGACAAAATGCGGCGTGATTACGTCGCATTCTTCATGGTGGCGCTGCGTACCGACGGATAGGCTGAAATCCTGTTCTCTCAGGAGCACCTCGCCATGCGCACACCCGATACCATCCGCCAGCAGATCGCCCTCTATGAGCGCCGCATTCGGGAACTCGAGTGCGACCTGCTGCATGCCACCTCACTTCTGCATGCAGACAGCCTGACCGGCCTGCTCAACCGGCGCGGTTTTCAGCAGGCGTGCACGCTCCTGTCGGCAGGCGCTACCGGACATGGCGTCGCCATTTCGTGCGCGATGATCGACCTCGACAATTTCAAGACCATCAACGACCGGGATGGTCACGCGGCTGGAGACCGTGCGCTCTGCCATTTCGCCGACGTACTGCGCATGAACCTGCGCCCGATCGATCAGGCCGCCAGGATCGGCGGCGACGAGTTCGCCCTCCTCCTTCCCGACGCCACGGCGGCCGATGCGATGGATATCCTCACCCGGCTCCTCGCCGCGCTGGCGGCGCGTCCCCTGGTCACGGACGCCGAACTGCACGTCCTGCATTTCTCGGCCGGCGTCGCCCAGTTGCGTCCCGCGGAATCCGTGCACGAGCAGCTCGGGCGCGCCGACGCCATCCTGCTGCATGCCAAGCGCAACGGGAAAAGCAAGGTCTTGCTCTCGCCCTGAAGCGACTGATTCCGGTCACGAGTCAAGTCGCGGCGACCGGACGCGCCCCACGTGGCGTTTCAACGTCCTTTCGAGGCGCTGCCGGTGCTCGGGAAAACGCGACAGGTTCGGATCGCACTCCGCCGCTCCCCACCACACGCTGGCATAGTCGGAAACCACATTGTTGTAGCCGCAGTCCGGACCATCGGCCTCGAAGCCTGCGCACAACATGCGCAGCGCCTCCCCCATGGGTGAGCGCCTTGACTTTGACTGCGCGCGAAGTCGTCCACAGCACCCATACATTTCCGCCATAGCAGCGGATCGCATCGAGCCGGGAAGCCTTGAAAAAATCATCGTAGGCGTCCCTGCCCATAGGCCGCTCCAGATTCTCGATGCCTGTGCTATCGCACCAGGTTGTCGAGGCCGACAGCCATACTTCAAGAATGCATCCGCCGGTTTCGTAAATGCCGTACTCATAGGCAATCGAAATCTCGTCCGTCAGGCAAACGCCGGTGCCGGTGTAACTGCGCGACCGCGAGCGCCGAAATCCATCGCGGAGAATCGATTTCGCGCTCGTTGCTCGCGTGCCGTGGTAGAGGGGGCCGATCAATGCGTCATTGGGAGGTATGTTCATACGATGAGTTTCCCGCTCATCGCCAGGACATCAACTCCCGATTGATCGCCGCGATACGGCCATCCGAAACACGTCCGCAATCACGGGTTTTCGCATGGCGCAATGCCGCGATCCGCGCCGCTCCCTTGTACGTGATAGTGCCGGGTGCCATACTCAAATCGCTACTTGTGGGTATCGACCTACACAGCCTTCACGCGGTCCTGTCGTCAGGTCTGCCGTGAAGTCCGACAATCCATGTCGGCGTCGCAGTCGTTACCTGCCCTGGAGACATCGGAACCTGTTCCGATCAAGCCACGCAAGTGGCTCGCAGTATCCGTTCAGCTTCATCAACTGAACAGCTGGCTGCCGGATGACCCGCCGGTCTTCCGGTGTCGTGTGCCGAGCGTTCGTCTTCGCCTTGTGCGCGGCCGAAGTTCGGCATGAAGTGTGGTGGTGGAAGTTGGCCCCGGTTCGCAAGAACTGCGGAGCTGTTGTTTTTCGCATGCCTCGCAGCGTGCGATCACCGAGCGCCTGTAGTCGGCAATGACCGTGGGCATCCCTAGCGGGGAACATCGTTCCCTGCGTGGGAGGGGTGTTCCCCTTCTTTATGGAAGGAGAACACCATGTTCGCAGCAAGCCTGAGTCATCAAGTACGTCCTGTCAGCGTGCTGCTGGGTGGGTCCGGCATGCGCCGCATCGCCGCGCAGAAAAGGCCGGACGTCGCCGCACTGCTGAAACCGCACACCGACCATGCTGTATCACGGTCGATGCCGGCGGATGCAGTTGTCCCGCCGTGGGAGGTTGATATCCATGACCTTGACCATGAACGGATGGCGGCCATCGTGATCGCGATGGCAATGGACGATCCCGAACTCGTCCTGGAGAAGATGTGAATGCTGAAGTGACTCTCAGTGTTCACATCGCCACAACCCTGGGGAAACTTCGCCGTTTCCCCAGCGGGGATGGCGTTCCCCTTTTTTATTCGGAGAACACCATGTCCCAAGAGAAAACCTATCGTTCCCGCGTTCGGCGCTCCGGCGTCCATCTCGAAGAGGAGAAAGCCTGGATCGGCTTCTACCGCCGTGTCGGCAATCCCGACATAGCCATGGAAGTCATGCACCAGCTCGAATCCGATCCCGAGATGAAGCGGCTGCACCTCGCCCTCTATTTGCGTTGCAAGGAATCGTTGCGGGCGCAGAAAGCGCGTCAGGCGCGCAACAAGCGCATCGGCCAGTTCGTTCGCTTGGTATCTACGGCACTGTTCGTTGCGCCAATTATCGCGATCCAGAAATTGCTGCGTCAAAGCGGCGCTATCGCCGTCGAGTGTCTGCCCGAGGTTCACAAGGAACCGGCGGTACGGCAAGTCAGGAACCTGGCCCGAGACACCGAGTTTGCGCAAGCGGAATCGGAGTTCGACAGTCAGACGGCGGCATCCGCATCACGGCAGCCGAACGCTGAAAGCGCGGCGAAACCATCCTCGTCTGTCTCTCAAGCAGGCAATGCCGGATGATGCGCTGCCCACTCGGACGGAGGTCGACCGGAGGTATTTCCCGTGTCTGACAGCGGTACCTGCGGCGCCGCCGCAGGTACCCGGGATGCTGCCTTTCGCATCCATAGACGCTGACGTCCCGCAAGTTTTAGCCACGCTTTAAAAGCGAATTACCTCGCCGTATTTCTTACTTCCTCTTTCATTATCTGTTCGCTGCCGCAAATATTATCAAAAATGAAAGTTTTTGATAATATTTGCGTTTTGCAAAAATAATAATGAGAAAACGACTATGGAACTCACTGACTACAACACACACCCCTTGATTGCAGAGTTCATGGCGCAAGTCGCCATCCCGGGCCAATTGGAGCCGGGCTACCTCGTGTCAGGGAGCACGCCAACATGAAAATCATCGGTTGGATACGTTATGGCGACAAAGCCGCTTGTGGCGGCACGGTAGTTGAGGCCTCCGCGGTCGAAATCAGCCACGGACGTGGATACACCTACCAAGGTGCGCACATGGCATGTCGCAAGAACTGCGTCATCGTTGAAGGCTTTCCACGTGCCACGCTTTCCAATGGCCGCTGCCAGGTCATCCATGGGCAAATCACAAGTGGCGGATGTCCGCTGGTATCGACTCTGAACGACATCGACGGAGTGGGCAACGAGAGCGGCCAAGAAATTCATCCAGCCTTTATTCCGGACGGCGAAGGTAATTGGACGGGCATATCACCGCCACCGCAAGAGCACGATCAGGCCTACGACGAATACTTCATTCTTATGGATGAACAAAGCACGGCGCCTGCTCGCAACCGTTTCTATCGCATCACGCTGAATAACGGAGAGGTAATCGAAGGGTATACCGACGAAGAAGGAAGGACGACATACGCGACAACCGACAAGCGAGTTGCCCTGAGCATTGAGGTTGGCCCACAGCATGAGATTCAAGTCGGAGATTAAGCATGGCAAACGGCGGAACAGCGGTAGGTCCGGCAACCAAAGTATTGAAGCCGGCCGGTAAATCACATACCAGCCCGACAGAACAAAAACAGGGCAAGGTCTGCTACATTGACGTGTTCAGACTGACCGACTTGCCGGACATCATGGACAGGAAGGGCTGGAAAGTATCCGCCACCCTGATGCGCAAGTGGTTCAACAATCCATCTCATTCGATGTCCGACCAAGAAAAGGTCGGGGACTTGGACGCTCGCCAATACCCCGCCAATCTCGTTGACAGCTCAACTGTCACGATGGCATGGGCGCTCTCTTTCCCTCGTGTCAAGAAAGACTACGATAGCCTCTTCGGTAGCAAAGGCTTGTTCAAATCTGCGCCGGCAAAGTACGAAAGCCCCGCAGCCAAGCGAATACTTGTCCGCCGTCTGGCTAGCGCAGGCAAATTTACACAATATCCTGAGCAGTTTGGCAATCTCCGCGATTCAGTACTCAATATCAATGAGCAATGGCAATTTCAATTCCACGTCGTGGATGACAACAGCGCCTACGCCGAAGCTTGGCTCAAAGACACGGTAAAAAGCGACCCGGATCTCGATGACATGTGGGGCGCCTTGGCACGATTCGCATTCAAGATTGCCGGCGAAGGAGTCGTCACGCCAAAGACGAAAGTGGTCGATACAGGCGTCCAATGTGAGGTTCAGGTCGAATACTATGAAGTCTCTGTTCAAAAGATCGGCGTGTACATACGAGACACCTACGATTTCAACGGTGACCAGTATCTCGGTCACTGGAGCAAGACTTCCGATCCCTACGTGCGCGTGTATCAGATCGCATATTCGGCCGGCAGCCGCAGTGCACGAGGCGATTGCCCGGACGATTTCGTTTACGTAGACAACGACAGATTTCGCGCCCACCGCACCGCGACCGGAAAGGGTGGCGACCTTCTTGTATTTAGCGACATTCTCATTACTACGCTCAAGCGGCCATTTACCTTCCGCGTAACCCCAGCAGAGGTCGCCCAATTTTCAGGTGGCGCAAAATGAGTACGACGCTTCTTCGCGCAACCAACTGGTTCGCGATTCTCTGTATTTCGTTAATGGCGATACTTGTGGCTGCACGAAAGTGCAACTCACTTTTTCGGCCGGACTATCCACCGCAAGCTATGTTGGCGAGTCCCAACGGAGTGTGCGCCCTTGTCGAATACAAATTTCGCGGCGGAGAGCGTGGATACTGGGCAGACCCGTTCCGGGCACTACTCATGTTGGAAGGCGATGCCTTCTATAACGTGATCGATCTCAGTTCCGGGAAAATTTTGAGAGATTCCACCAACGCAATTCCTGCTCTGCCTGCCATTTCGCAGGGCCTTGCAGGAATGGGGAGCGCGGTATTTTACTGGAGCAAAGATGGGACAACGGCGGCTTTTCCGGGCGGGGAAGGCCCATTCCATGAGTGGACAGGCATTCGTGAATGTGAAGGCACCCAAGCAGACTCGCAATTTGCAGGGTTGCGTTGTCACAGTGATTCGAATAATCCTGCTTGCTCCCAGCTCAGGACGAAACTAGATCGAAGGTGAGTCCAGGTCATGCCGACTTGCCTTCGCAGCAGCGCGCGCGTTCGCGATCCATCAGCCAATGCAGAAATCGGGTTTCTTTCGAAACACCCCAATAATGCCGCTTGCATTGCTGAATGTACGCGTCCAGGTCGTCGAGCGTTTTCACGTCAACGGGATCAAACCCGGTGATCTTGGTGAAACGCGCGATTTCGGTTCTGGTCAGTCGAATGTGGTTGCCGAGGCGGATCATCGTCGTCCATGTCAACATGCTGTTGCACCGACGATTTTCGCGCGGTTTTATCCGCTTGTCTTTATCTCTTCGCGCTGTTTATCAAGAATATTTTCGCCCGTTTCTCCAGTCACACCACAGTGTGACTGCGCTGACATTTTCAGTCGCCAATCACGCGGCTTGCGGCAATTCCGCAACAGCCTCCTTCTCCGTACCATCGACCACATAACCGAATCGACTCCACGCCACTGGGTCGATATCGATCGGGCCGCTGCGCTTGGAAGCAAGATTGACCAACACGCCATGCTGCGAGAGCCGCCCATTGGAAAACAGTTCATACAGCAGTTGGGCCGCATAGCGCACCGCCACATCGTTGATGAACAAGCCCTGCATGGCCAACGACATGCGCACCGAGCATGAAGGGGCATCGTCGTCCGGCACCGACTCGTCCAGCAGTTCAGGAAACAGTTCGGTCACACATGGCAGGCGTGGCGATTGGCCCCGCCCTTTGCACGACGGCACTTCGCCCAACACCACTTGCGCCGTGGCTTCGGTATTGCCAAGGTCAAGCCAATAGCGGTAATTGCTATAACCGTCGAACAACCACGCATGGATCGCCCGGCGTGCCACCCTGCTATCGACGCAACTGACGACCAGATCGGCGTGGGAACCGAGCAAGGTATGGCGCTGGCAATCCTCGTACCGGTAAGGCTGCGCAATCCAGTCCAACCCGTAAAACTGATTCAGGCGATGGATCGTCACGATTGCCTTGAAGCGTCCGACATCGGCCGGACTGTAGAGCTGGCGACCGACGTTCGCCTCGCTCACGCGGTCCCCGTCGAACGCCGTCACATGCAGCCCATAGGGATGCCCCAATGCCTTCATCGCGATATCGAGCCGCGCCAGACATGCCGCCATCTGCGCACCATTGCCGCCGACACCGATCAAATGAACCTGTAGCCGCTTGTTCAGCAGGCTTGAATCGATCACATGTTCCATATCCGCCCTCTTTCCCAACCCAGCCAGTTCAGTATCGACCTCCTTGGCCCCACTGCAAGACCGTCGCTCGCCAGCCCTGACTCTTCCCAGGGGTGGCGCAACGGCTGGTAGAAGCCGTTCACCGCCAATCGGAAGGCGGCGCTCGGCTTGCCGAGATGAAGATGCCCGAACACGCCGGCAACCTTGATACCCCGGTCGTCGCCGTTGTCAATGGGCGACCAAAAGGCGCGGGACCGGCCATGCGTATGCAGATCGATGGCGATGGACTCGTCTTCCTCCAGGTGTGGTATCCGGTACGCGATGCCGTCCGGCGACGCCTGCAATGCGTCGTACACCTGCAAGCGCAGTTTCCCGGTACGACGGGAGTAAATCAGCCCGCCCGCAATCTCGTCCGGCAATTTCATTCGTCCGGCCTCGACGAATGCTTCCAGCAGGCGCAGCGGGATGACGCCGAACGCGAAGACAATACGTGCCTCAACGGTCCCATACGGCAGCGGTGGAGCCGCAGGCAGTTCCGCGATGCGCAGCATGTAGTCCAGCCAGTCGAGTTTCACCTGCACGAACACGCCGTTGGCCGCAATCACGATCCGCTGTCCGTTTTGCATGTCGGGTAAAGCGCCGAAGCGAGGCGCCGCCAATACCGGACAGGCGCTCCGCAATGCGCTGTCTCGCGGGTCATTGGTCATGCTGCTCTCCCATTCCCAGCAATTGCCCGAGCGTCGTGTTGGCGTCCACCAGCACGCGCTCGGGAAAGGTCTTGAATTTGCCGTCCAACATATCGCGCCAGAAGGCATGCGCGCCACCGCCATCATGGCCCCGGTAGCGCACCAGCCTGCCCTTGGTATTCGGATGCGTGAAGAACGATCCGAAGAAGGCGGCATTCCAGGCCTCGATCTTTTCGGCGGTCGTACCATCCGGCACCTGCACGTTGCCCCGGCAGATGTCGCCGCCGTCCCATACGTTGAAATAGGGTGACTGGAATAGCTCCGTCTGCAACGTCGGGCGACGCTTGCCCTTGACCGCCCACACCTTCCAGACGCTGCTAGACGCCGCAAACACCAGTCCCGGATGCGGCACGGCCTCGCCGCGTTCCGGCGCACCCAATTCCGGCGCACGAAAGACAATGTGGCGCTTGGCGGGCGGCACCCACCACAGCAGCAGATCGCCATCCATGTACAGCACCGTTTCCGGCAAAAAGCCGCCGTGCGCGACGCCCTTGGCCAAGGCGCGCGCAAGTTGAATGGCCGCTCGCGGCGTCATCGCCTGCCCGGCAAGAATGACCGGTTCGCCATCCACCTGTTCGACCTGATGCACCGTCGCCAATGCACTGTCCGACGCGCCGCGGTAAATCAATATCGCCTGATCGAGCCGCAAAATCCCATCGGTCTGTGTACGAATCCGAAATTCCGCCTGATTCATGGTTCACCTCCAGCTTCAGTTTCCCGCCGATAGCCGGTCGATCAAGCGGTCGAGCAGACGGATCGCCTTGAACCGCACGCGCATCGCGCACTGCCATCCCTGCATGGCCTGCGGTGCGTCGAGATCGACTTCCAATTCCCCCATGCGGTCGCAAAACTCGGACTGGTGCGCCATTTGCAGCAAGTCGTCGTAGATGCGCACCGTCAGGTCATCCTCGCGCCACGACAGCACCGCACCAAAGCCGATATATTCGCCATCGACATCGGGGCGAAACTCGTGCTCGATGCGCAGTTTGGCCAGCGCCAGCACATCGGCGGCAATGTCCCGTCCCAAAGAATCGGATGCACCCTGCGCCAGCCGTGCCAGGGCAGCGCGCGGCAGGCGGCGCTTGCGCGCCGTGGCAATGGCCCATGCGGGGAATGCCTCGTCCAGCTTCTTCCGCGTCACCATGTCCTCGCGCATCGCTTCCCGTTCCTCTTCGTTGTCGCCGCATTCCATGTCGAGCGCGACTTCTTCATTCTCTTCACCGCACCAGTAGGCGTAGGACGCGACATCGCAGGCAAGATCGGGCGTGAACAACGGATAGACGAAACGGCTGTTCTCGCGCAACACATCGAGCACCGCCGCACCGAATCCGGCCTGCTGCCGCTCCAACGCCTCCAGGGCGTCGCCGACAACCCATTGCTGCTCACGGCACTCGCCCCAGCAGATGTCGACCTTGTGATAGCGCACCGACTCCTTCCGTGAAGCGGACGGATAACTACCCGATTCGTCCACTGCTGTCAGGCTGAAATACGGTCGAAAGCAGTGCAATGCGCCGAGTTCGCGCTTGACCCAGGCATCGAGCGCCCGTTCGCATACCTGCAACGCGTCGTCCCATGTCTGCGGAATGTCGCCCTCGCGCACCGCTCCCGCCTGAATCAGGAAGCGCGCCACGGATGCGTTCGCCGCCGCACGCGGGGACGGCACCACCGACAGCGGAATGTTCTTTGCCAGGCGCGGCAATGGCAGCGCATGATTCACGGCAGAGGCGGCAGCGCCTGCGACGGTGGTAATACTCGAACCGATGGCCGTTGACGATCGGTGGCCCCGCTCACCTGTTGACAGAAGATTTTCCATAGCGTCGAGCATCGCGTCACGTTTCGTTTGTCCAAAGCACGCACCAGCGCCATATCGGTGGCCGGCGTTTCGCCGTTCGCCACGGCATCGACATACGCTGAAAACGCGGCAAGCCGGCGCTTATCCTTTGGTGCCGACCGCCCGCTTGAACGTAATTTCCTGGACGCCATTGTGAATTTCTCCTATCTCGATTTCCGCGCTCACCAATTCCGGGTACTGCGCACTGTACAAGTCGCGAATTTCCCGCGCATCCAGCCCCGGCACGTCGGGTAGGTGAATGCCGTTGTAACGGTATGACCGTTGTACTTCACAGACTTCGATCGCCATAGGTCGCTCCTTTTCAATAATCGCCGGAATCCGTTCCGGCATCGATAGGTCCATTCTCCCAACGACAGAACGGCTTTCAACTGGAGCGACGACGTGGCAAACCTGCGCCGCGTGTGGATGCAGCTAAACAAGTCAACCAAGTTTCTTCAGGAAAAACGACAGTAGCGGCCATTTACCAACGGATTCCATGATCAAACCCACCAGCACCAGCAAAAAGATCAAGCAAATGATCAGCACGCAAAATCGAACGGGCCATGGATCATTCCGAAAGAATTCCAAGATATGTTTTATGGACTGCATCATGAACTCCGCTAAGGGTGACAATCGAAGTATCGTCAAACAATTGCTATTCGACGTCGCGATAAACCGTGCAAACTGCCGTAATTCCGAGCCTGCCGTTTGCAAGGCCTATCGCTATCGTGCCAGTAACGTCATGGGAACGGATATGTCAAACTTGACATATTCCGGCGCGATTGCACGGAATATGGTTGTGGAAACGCCGGAATGCGGGGGGGAATGAAGAATGCAGCGGCCTGACACGGTGAGCCGTCCAAGATCACCGCTGCTTGGTGATCTGCAATACAGCCGATGCACATGACGGCATGATGCATCGGCGTCGTGTGTAACTTGTCACGCGCTATCGGGTACGCCCATGGCCGCCCGAGGCAGCCACGGACGATTTGATCATTTTCAATTCACTCGTTAGCCAAACAAAGCCAGTGATTCGCCGGGCGCAGGATGCAAGGCTGCGTTGCCGCCGACCTGTTGCGCCGTGCCATCTGCGCATGGCTCCTCCCGTGCGGTAGGTACGGACGGCGATTCTGCGGCCTGCGATGGCTTGGCGACCATCGTCATCGCATCGGCCGCCTTCTTCGCGTGCAGGGACTTGGCCGCTTCCAAAACCTCGCTGGTCGCCTCGGCCTGTTCCATCAGGCTTGCGCGCTTTTCCCGATACCCGCGCAGCACTTCGACGAATCCTGCATCGAATTCCTCAGGTGCCGCCGTCAAGGTCAAGTCCTTGGTGAGCGCCGGTTCGCCCACATCCTTCTTCGGCTTCGGCAATACACTGATGGTCAGCCGCCCGCTCTTCTCGTCCGCACTCACTACCATCGTCAGCGTCGCGGTGGTCGCCAGCGCATACAGTTCTGTAAACATCGTCATCATTGATTCTCCTTTCGAGGGAAGCCCTATGAGCCATGTTACGGGCGTTCTATCGCCTATCCAGCCTCCTATCCGGCGATTACGCCGGAGCCGATTCTTCGCATTCTTGAGAGCGCGTCTCGTGTTCCGATCCGCTTCCATTCACGATGCCTTCTGCCTCTAGCGTCACCGCCACATGGCTTAGCGGCTTGCGCGTATAGCGCATTACCTGCGGGACTACGCCTTGATACTGGAAATTTTTAACTGCAAGCAGCGCATCGATGAAAGCGTCCTTTTTTCCGGCACGCGCCGTTTTGAAACGCTCGCCCATCGCCTTGCGCAAGCCAAGTTCAGTGGCCAGGCCCTCCAATTCGCTCATCGTGAACAGTTCGAGGAAGGTTTTGTTCAGTTCAAAGTGTCGTTCTTCTTCGACTTCCAGATAGTTCAGCAGCACGCCGAGATTGGTTTCGTCCACACCGAAGGCTGCCGACGCGGCGACCGCCTGCACCAGACAGGGAATCTGATCCATGCTGAAGCCGACAACCCGTTCGAGGTGGCCGTGGAATGCGATGGCATTCGACTGTGTCTCTCCGATCACCTTGCCGACCGCCTTTCCGTACTGCGCAGCACTCAAGTCTGCGCCGCGACCGGCCAGCGTCAGTGCAATCAATACCCGCTGGTTACGTTCCTGATGCGCCATCAATGCGTTCGCCGCCCAGCGCCGCCATTGCTCGACACGATACTGCAAGACCCGCTGCGGCGTCTGATTCGACGGCTTCGACTTGCCGGTCTTGGATCGGTTCGTGTTGGCTGATGTATCGCCGCTGTCGGACCCGGCCACGGCCTGCGCGTCCTTGCGCACCGCTTTTCTCCACTCTGCCACTTTCTTCGTATTGCATACGGCATCGAAACAAAGGGAGTCGGTCACATACCCGTACGAACCGGGCATCGCCGATACCGCGCAACCGAACGAACGGCACCCCTTGCAGGCGGAATACTGTTCCGCGCCGACGCCAAGTTCGCCCTCGGCCGAAACGTGCAACGCTTGAAACCCGTCACTCGGCTTCACAATCCGGATGACTTGATATTCATCCTTGAGCGCCGCCGCCTTGGCTTCGATCACCTGCATGGTCAGTTCGTCAAAATGCGTCGGATGCTGGCAATAGCCATCGCCGAGCGATTCCGCAAACAGTCCGGCCTGCCGCGCCGAATTGTGGACACACCCGGCGCATTGCGCCGTATCGAAGATCGCGTCGGCGAGCCGCCGCGCATAGTGCCCGAGCTGCTTCTTCAACACCGTCACCGTCACTTGATGCGCGATAACGTTGGCCAGCACTTTGTCTTGCATGGCGGGCGGCACGCCAGCCAGCAGTTCCGCGTGGCCGATCAGAATCTGCCGCTTGGTCAATGCGTCCAGCACGGCGGGTGTGCAGGCGAGCAGCGCGAGGCGCCGTTCCAGCAGCGTGACGTTCCAGCCGAACTGCCGCGCCGTCTCCTCCTTGTCGCCGTTGTTCCGGTAAAGCTGGCGCTGCGAAGCTTTGGCTTCCTCCGCGACCGAGATATCGGCGCGGTGGAAATTCTCGATGAGTGCGATCGCATCGGCGTCGGTGTCGCCCACGTCAAGGATTTTCACCGGCATGTCGTAGTCGTCGCCAAATACGTTTTTGGCTGCGCGCCAGCGGCGTTCACCGGCGACGATTTCATACAGGTCGGAGCCCTCGATGGGCCGGACCAGAATCGCTTGCAGTACGCCATAGGCGCGGATGCCCTCTTCCAATTCCGCCATTTCCAGCGGGTCGAAATATTCGCGGGGATTCTTGCCTTGCACGATCCGCGAGAGCGGTAACGTCTCTTGCATAACAGCCTCCATGTTCTGTGTGCCTTCGCCAGGCGTAAGAACATGGTCTCAACGGTGTTTGCGCTCTCAACCCCGCTGTTTTCATTCCATCGATGTGACCGCCACCGAAACAGGACCGCCGCAGCGGCACGTTGACATGGCAGGTTCCGTGGATGGTTGTAACCCGCTGCGGCGGATGCGACACTGAAACTGCATTCTCGATCCATTGATCGATCCCCTCCGCCAGGAGGTTCTGACCACGGTCAGACGTCGCAGTCGTTACCTGCCTATCTAGCTACGCACGCGCCACGCGTGCATCCCGTGCGGGAACTTCGTTCCCCTCGGGCGCGGCGTTCCCGCTTTCTTTTTTGGAGAACGCCATGAGCAAACTCTCAGTCATGTCGCGCGCCAAGCTCATCTGTGAACTGCTCGCGCCGCCTCGTCCGGCAGCTGTCGCAGCTGTCTCGGCGACATACCGCACATCCAACGATTCACCGTCGCTTGCTCCGTGCGATGCACTTATCCAGCACAAGCTAGCCGTCGCTCGCGAGATCCTCCTGCGCGACTTGATCGCGCAGATGCGGTCCGGTCCGGTCTTGAGTTCGCCCGATGTGGTTCGTGCCTGGCTCAAATTGCACTGCGCGGGACTGGAGCACGAAGTGTTTATCGTTCTGCACCTTGACGTACGCAACTGCCTGATCAGGGAGGAAGAAATTTTCAGGGGGACGCTCACCCACACCAGCGTCTATCCGCGTGAAGTGGTGAAGTCCGCACTAGCCCGGAATTCGGCCGCGCTACTGTTCGCGCACAACCATCCTTCGGGTAGCTCGGAGCCCAGCGCTGCCGACCGCGCATTGACCCAAGCGCTGAAACAGGCGCTGGCCTTGGTGGATGTCCGCGTGCTCGACCATTTCATCGTCGCAGGCGACAGCATCCTGTCCTTCGCACAACAGGGCCTGTTGTAGGCGAGTCATCCATTGTTAATCCCGAGGGGGACCGCTCTTGCGAGCGGCTCCCCTCCGTTTTTCCGAGAGGAGATGAAATGAAGGCGCCTCGTTGTCCTGCCTGTCCAGGATTCGGTCGATTACTCGGTAGTCTTGGCCGCCTGAACTGGTTCCGTTGCCGCGACTGCGGCATCGATTTCCATCACATGCGTCGTCCCAAAGTCCAGAGAACCCCATCGGCTGTATTGCCGAGACTGGCAGCACGTTCCGCGAAACGGTAAGCACCGCGCAGTAAATTGCCGTCCCAGCCAACAAAAAAACCCGCGTCAGGCATTGCCTTTCGCGGGTTTATCCCATGCAATGACGATGCTTGCGTAGCTGGGGATTCCTGACAACGCAATGCAAGCGCTATTTCTCACACGGCCTATTGCTTGAGTCGCACCTTGATTACCGGTCGCTGGTCGATGCGCCCGATTTTCCAAGAGTAGGTGCCGAACATGCCGAAAAAGCTCGGCGTAGAGGTCGCGTTATGGGAAATAATTTCCGCGTTCTTGGGCAGCTTCACATCCAGCGTGCCGTCGATGGTAATGCCCAGCTGCTGCAGGTCCTTCTTTCCTTTCTCCGTGAGTTCGCTCGACGCGATGGTCATGACGCCATCCTTGTCGGTTTTGACATTCAGGATGCTCAACATGGTCATCGCCTCGCCGGCCTTCTTCTTGCCTTCAATGACAAGGTTGTAGCGTGCATCGCCCTTGTACGTCGCTTCCCGGACATCCGGATTCTTGCGCAGCTTTTCGGCTTCCTCTTTCAGGCCGGTTTCGTCTTTCGTAGACAGGCTCCCGCCCTGTTTCAATTGAAGGGCGGCGAGCGCATGAACTGCGGTCCCGGCATACGAGTACGAATAACTGGCATCGGGCCGAACGTCGACCTTGGCGGAAAAGCGCTCTGGAACGAGGCAGCCGGAAAGCAGTGTTGCCGTGAGGGTCAAGACAGCGAGAGAGTATTTTTTCATTTGTTGGAGGAGGAATAAACAGGTTTCCAGGTTTTGCGCATCCTTGCATGCACTGGGTGCGAGGCCAAATCGCTTCGCGTTACTGCGTCTGCTTGGGTTTGTTCTTGGTCTTGCCGTCGACGCGACGTTTTAAGGGAGAACCGATTTTCGTTGCAACAGGGTCGACAATGCGAGGCGGCTGGAACAAGGCAAACTGCCCGTACGCCTTGCCCCCACGGTCTATCCAGAGCGGCCATTTGCTGAAAAAGCTGCCCGCCATCGCCACACCGGCGACGATGGCGGCAACGCCAGTCCACTTCCCAACAAGCAGGTTTTGGCCGTCCGCCCACTGGACCGCCCCGCTCCCGCCCGCGCGCTTGATCCAACGCCTGCTGACCCATTTTGCGACAACCCAGCCTAGCAACGTAAAGGGCATCGTGACCACGCCCGCTTCCCAGGAGATCCCCGCCGATGAAGAAGGGAATAGGTACAGTTGTTGGTCGCCGGAGGCCATGACATGTTGCTGTGAGCGGTGGAGAAAGGCCTGCACGGCCACCACAAATGGAACAGACAGCATGGCAAGCGCCGTAACCCACTTGATGCGCGACCAGTAGGCCGCAATCCGCACGGCTTGCGCCAGATAGAGCAGCGCCGTTTGGATGTACGATTCGGAAACCGAACGGTTCACGTGTTCAACGATGACTTTCGATGCCATCCCCTGACGGCTTGCGTCAACAATCTCCTGGTGAACCTCCGATTCCATGAATGGCGCAACGACCTTGCGTGCCGACCGGTGGAACCATGGGAACCACCGGCTCTTACTCTTGGCCAGCGAGGCAAGGCGGTCAAAGTCCTCTTGCAGCAGCACTTCCAGCACACCGCCAGCGTCGAAAATCCGCGGGCGGTTTCCGTACAAGACCCATTCCGACTTGTGCCCCTGGACTTCGATGGAAAGCTCGCAAAAGGGTATCGTGCAGTGATAGAAGAACTCGACCGCGGCCTGATCGCGAATGACGTTGGTCTCATGCGGCTTGATGGTGCCGTACTGTTCGAGATTCGCAAAGCCCGCCTTGCACAACGCGGCATGAACATAGCTCGGTGTGTGTTCCGGATAGATGCCGCTAAAGTGCGGCACGGTGTAGGTTTGCGTTATCGTGATCCGTGTCAGGTAACCATGTCCGGCGCAGGTGCCGCAGGTCAGCACACCAGAGCCACCGCAGGTGCCGCATCGGTTTTTGCCGGAACCACCACAGTGGAAGCAACTGATGGTCCCGCCCGAGCAGGAATAACACATTCGATGCTGGGTTTCGGACCGATAGTATCCGTTGTAATCGCGGACTTGCCGCACTTCCGATACTTGCCCGCGACCGCCGCAAGCCGTGCAACTCACCCGCCCGCTGCCAAAACAGGGGCCGCAGCGGACCTTACCCGCCCCGCCGCATCCATCGCACGTGACGTGTCCCGAACCATGGCAGCCATTGCAGGTGTATGTGTGAAACAGCCGGCGCGGATGCGTGCGGATGCAGGTTTTTGCAGATATCGTGGCGTATGCCTGGGTGCGCACTGCATGCACCAAGCCATCCAGCGTTTCCGGCCGCCGCAGCTCGGCTTGCGCTTGCTCCTTCACCTGCTCCTGATACCATGCCCAGTCCGCGCTGGAGAAATCACCGTCGCCGGGTTTCAATACTCCTTGGTAATCCTTGACCTCCGAGGCGACCTCCAGCGCGTGACGGATTTTGATGGTGAAGCGCCGCTCGGCGGGACTTTCGCGAAGTGCATGGAGGTCGGACACGCCAAAGCGGGTGGCGCGTTCGATGTATTCGGCGGCGGCGGATTTGCAAGCATCAGCGTATCGCGTCAGGGTTGGATCCACAGTCATGCTGGTACTACTCCATCACACCGATCCCGCACGGACGGCTGCGACCGTCCAACGATCAGGATGCTGTGCCCTCGCGATTCTGTCATTCACCACGCTCCACAAAAAAGACGCCTTTACAGTTTTCGACGAAATACCAAGCGAAAGTTGTTGCAACATCCCATGTTTATGGGATGGCCAGTGTGTTGGTATGCGCAGGTCAAAAGAGTACACCATCTTGCCGTATAGACATATACATGCGCGATCGATAGACTGCGATGTCTCGCAACATATCGTTTATCAGGAGCGGCATTCCATGCACAGCGATCATGCAGCTTACTTTCCATTCAGTGGCAAGGCCCGGCTGGAGAAATCGATCAACTCTCTGATCGGCATCGTGGAAGGCATCTCGGTGGATGCATCCATCAATGAAACCGAACTCGGGTTCTTGCGCCATTGGCTGAACGAGCACCGTGAGTTAAGCGGGCGGCATCCCTTCAATGAACTGATGCCGGTGGTCGAGCACGCCATTCGGGATGGCATCCTGTCGGTCGAGGAACGGCAAGACATCCTCTGGCTATGCGAGCGCCTGCGCAGCAGCGAATACTTTGACAAAGTGACGGCGGACATCCAGCGCCTGCATGCGATCGTCGGCGCCATCGCAGCGGATGGCCGTGTGACCGAGGGCGAACTTCGCGGATTGTCGGACTGGCTGGCTGAGCATGATCACTTGAAGACCTGCTGGCCCTACGATGAAATCGATAGCCTGGTCACGAAAATCATGTCCGACGGCTCGATCGATGACGACGAACATCGCCTGGTGCACGGATTCTTCGCCGAGTTCATTGCGCTCTTCGACAACCGCACTATCGTGTCGCCTTCGCTGGCCGAAGGTGCGTCGCTGGTGGGGCTGTGCGCGGTCTGCCCGGACATTTCGTTCGCACAGTCGACCTTTTGCTTCACAGGCGCCTCGTCCAAGTACACGCGCTCCGAGTTCACGGCGATTGTGAATCGTCTTGGTGGCGACGTGCTCAATGGTGTAAGCGCCAAGCTCAACTATCTCGTGATCGGCGCCGACGGCAACCCGTGCTGGGCGTATGCGTGCTACGGACGGAAAGTTGAAAAGGCGGTGGAACTGCGTAAGCAGGGAAAGCGCATCCTCATCGTGCATGAGAACGATTTTCACGATGCCGTGGCCGACCTTGCCTAGCCGCGCAAAAGCTTCCATGCTTCAGTGGAAATGGCCACCGCCGTTCGGCTCCGTTCAATTTCCTCGTTAATCCGGTGTGCCAGGCCGATGCCTTCCGGCTTCTCCAAATGCTTCGCGCAATTCGTCCTTGGTAACAGCGCGCACGGAAGCGATGTCATTTTTCAGAATAATTTGCACGGCTTCGTCGGGATGCAGGAAAGCGTAGTAGCCTCTCGGTGAACGATGGTTAATCCATCCATTCCGCAGTAAGGCCGCCGCAAAGTGCTCAATCGTGTCCGTGTTTTCTATGCAAGCGCGCGGCCGATCCAGAGTTGCCGCCTTGCCCGTGCTAGACCGGTGACGGTCGAGACATTGTCGATTGTAAGCGGCAGCCGGGAACGCGATCTCGATACTGCGGTAGCTGAGTTCGTCGATCGGTATCTCGCGCACGTCCTTGTCCACATATCTCGACGCCACAGCGTCATGGGAGAAGTTTTCCCTGCCGTCCAAATTGACTTCAATCAATTTTGGGCGCACGCCATACAGTGGCAGGATATCCGACCGCTTGCAGTTGACACGGTAGTAGTCGCTTGAACACTGGGCAAAGCCGCTTAATTTAGCTTCACTCATGCGTCCGGGAACAACCATGCCGTGAAACGCGATAGACGCTGCTCTCGGTTGGGTTCCGTGACCCGATTTGGATGCGGTTTCGCCGCAACCGGGCCCGATAAAAAGCATCGGCAACAGGGACAAATACCGAATTCGCACAACAGCCATTTCTTCCAGGAAATCTTTTACTCTGAGCTAAAAGTGCCTCAGCGCATATCCCATAAATATGGGAATCAGGATTCAAATTCGGAAAAAATTGAGCTGGCGCAATTTGCGCCCTAGCCATGAAGCTGCGGAGAGATGAAACGAGTTTCGCTCGGATACCAAAGGAGCCATAACTTCGGAGAGGATCGCCAGGACGTTTTTGCGCCCGGCTATTAACTGCTGTAATAGCGAATTAAAACGGCATTAAAACTGAATGCTGCACATCGTCATTTACAGACCGGCGTCCGCCATAATCTCTGCTGCCTTGCTGTCTAGCGCATCGGCGATACGAATGAGGTTCAGAACCGACAGGTTGTTCTCGCCGCGCTCGATTTTTCCCATGTTGCTGCGCTCGACGCCGGAGCTGATGGCCAGCTCTTCTTGAGATACACCCAATTCTTTTCGTCTTGCACGAATGGCCGCGCCCAATCGCACGAGTTTCTTGTCCTTGTCGGCTTTGGATGACAATCTTGGCATGCGCCAATAATCACGCTATGATGCATTGAATACCACGTGATTGAATACCCATTTTGTCGCTCAGAAAAAGCACGTATCATGCAAATCGCTCTGGAGTAACCGGCCAGAATCAATCCGGCAGTTGAGGAATCATTTAATGGCGTTATCCACGATGGTGAGGGTTGGGCTGATGCAGAATATTGAGGCCCTCCTTCAACAGCTCGACGAGAATTGCGATCCGAATGACGTCAGGGAATCCATCGCGGATTTGATCGTTACCAATCTCCGGGCCATGAAAGACTCGCTCGGGTACTGGGAAACGGCTCACTTCGCCAACGCAATCGCCGCGCTTGCCTTGAACACGAACGCCCTGCATCAGCCGACAACGGCATGGCTGCGGTTGTGCCTGGTCGATCTTGAAAAGGTTCTCGTGCCCGAAAGCCAGCGAAACGAAAACACCCTGCTCAAAGACAAGCAACTCGAATCCCTGACCTATGAACAGCTCCTGGAAACCATTGAATCCGTGCGCAAGCATGGCTGAGAACTAGGGGCTGCCTATGCCGAGGCCGCACGCCGATGGCAGGGAGATGTAACGTCTTCATGCCGCCCGAGTTACATTTTCTGGTGGTCGACGATGTGCCGACGGTGCGGCGCATCGTCATTACTTTGCTGAAGGGGCTGGGTCATACCAAGGTTTCGGAAGCAGAGGATGGAGAACAGGCGCTCACACTGCTACTATCCGGGGACGCACTCGGTATGCCAATCAGTTTCGTGGTCACCGACTGGAACATGCCGGGTATGGATGGCTTGGCGCTGCTCCAGGCCATTCGCGCGGCCGCCAACTTGCAGCACTTGCCGGTGCTAATGGTTACCTCCGAAATGGACGCAGCCAACATCGTCGCCGCGGCACAGGCCGGCGCCGACGGATACCTCGTCAAACCTTCCCTGAACGCGAGCACCTTCAAGAAAACACTCGAAAAGATCCTGATCGAAAAAGGGCTGGCGGCATGACCGGTTATCTGCACGTCGCTGTCGGTCGCCCTGTGCCAGCAAAGAACCTGTGTAAATCTGATCTATTCAATGGTGCTTGATTGACCATGGATGACATCGATGTCGACCGCCACCGAAAAGACCAGCATGGCCGGCGGTTTTCATGTGGCGCCGCCAAAACCGGCTTGCACCGTGCCGGTGGCGGTGGCACACTGAATTCGCTGGTTCGAACGTTGGATCAGCGTACCGGTGTGGTTCCTGAGCGGGTGCTGGTTGTGTCAGGCTGCATAGCCGTCACCTGCCTTTGGTTCGGATCTTCGGATCGGCCATCGCGCTGGCATGTGTCCGGTGGCGTCAGGCGTTGCAGTCGTTACCTGCACCGAAGGTTACCTGCTCGTGTCACGAGTGTTGCACAGTCAGCCTAGCCAGCTGCTGAGGGTAGCCTTCATGGAAAAACTCCCGACATGGTGTCGGGAGTTTTTTCTCTTCGCATCGCTATTCTCCGCACCGCCGCCGGCCAAGCAAATTTCCACGCAATTAACCGCATTCGACGAGTTGCTCCCACACCGACGTGTATTCTTGGCCCTTGTTATCTGCCTGGAATTTATCTACTGTCCCTGCCCTCGGCGCGTGGTTTTCCTCAATCCTTGAACGCGACGCGTTCACAGTCGCGGTCCAAGCCTTCATCGTCCTCGATAGAAACACGGGGAATCTGCCGAAGTAGAAACTCCTGCACGCCACCAACCGGCACTACCTGCTCATCTGCAGCGAAGCGGCGCGGCTTGCGCGGCCGCCGCTTGGCGCGCACCAGACGGGCCGCCCCGTCCGATGTCTTGTTCCACTTGTCCCCGAAGCAGTAAAAGTCGGTCCCGACTGGAAGCTGATCAAAAGAAATGCTCTTCATGATTTTCCTCTCGACTGGCTATGCGGCACGATCCACGTCCAATTCTCGCGCGGCGTACTGTCCCAGATCGATTACCGCATCGGCCATCGCGGTCAATTCCGGCGTCTGCGATACAAAGTATTCGCGGCCGTAGCGGCCGATACGCAGCACTTCCCGCTTCATTGCCATGAACATCCGTTTGCGGTCGGCATCCAGCGGACCATCGGCTTCGTCGGAGAACAGCGTCTCATAACGTCTGCCGGAATGCTGTGCCAGGTACAACGCGATGGCGCGCGTCAGGCACTCATTGATCCATACACGTTCCCCGCCACTCATGAGCGTGACGCTCTTGCTGCTGCCTGAATCCGCATCGTGCACCACAATATCGAAGCCTTCCCGCGCCCCACCTTTCCCGGTCTCGACCTGGGTCTTGATCGATACCGTAAAGCGCGGCCCGTAGCACGCCAGCAGCAAGGCGTTCGCCAACCCCGCCAACGTCGGCCCGGCATCGTCGATCGACAGTGCAATCAGCCCGTCGTTGCTCATACACTTCGCGAACAGCGTCCATATGCCGAGTGCCTGCTCGATGCTTGCGCACCGGGCATCCGCTTGGTCAAGCTTGTGCGCGATCACATTTTGTCGCCGGTGCGCCTCTTCTGTCTGCTGCCGATCACGCAGCGCCGCCATGAAGGCCGACTCTGCGCCGGTTTCGGCTTGCTGCGCCAGCGCCACCGCCTGCTGCGCGCGCGTGACCTGCGACGCGTCAAAGGGTGCCGGCAACGCCGCCAGCGCAAGATCGACCCGGTCCAGCGATTCCCGATGCCGCTGCATTTGCTCCACGCGCTGCGCCGCAATCTGCTGCCGCGCATTGGAATTGGCCGCGCGCTCGGCCTGCTCCTCTTCGGTTTCGCCATGCTGTGCGCCGGCCAATTCCTGCAGTTGCCCGTCTACGACGGCAAGCGTCTCGTATGCCTGGTGCAGTTCCCCGCGTCTTGCCGCCAGGAGCGCCAGCGCCGACGCCGCAGTCCTTGCGCGCCGCAACTTGGCTTCCGCCGTCGCCATTTCTTGCCGGGCCCCGGCCAGCGCGGCGGCTTGCCGCCGTATCCCGGCCAGACGCGCGACCAGCGTCCGGCGCTCTTCTTCCAGCCGTGCGAGCTGCAAGTCCGCGGATGGCATCAGCCCTTTTGCGTCATGCGCGTCGCCCAGCAGCTTGCACCGCCCCTGGAGGTCGGAGCCGGCGCACGGCACTTCCGCCGTCAGCCCGACGCGCCGCGCGAGCTCCTGCGCTTTCAACGCCGCCTGCCCTGCCTCACGCTCGATTCCGGCGATTTTCTCCCGCGTCAGCTTCTCGTCGGTCGCCAGCTTGCTCCATTGTTCCGCCGCGCGGCGCCGGGCCAGCAGGTGGACTTCCCGCGCCGCTACGATCTTTCCCGCCAGCGGCAGGCGGCGCGCTGCCCGTTCGATCCGCCTGCCGTCGATGACAACGTCGTTCAGTCTGCTGCGTTGCGCCGTGAGCGCCTGCTGTTTCCTGGCCCATTCCGATGCCCGCAGGGCGATGCGCCTGTCGAGCGCTGCCAGCCGTTCGGCTTCGCGCTGGTCTTGCCGTTCCAGCGACATCAGTGCCGCTTTGCCGCCGTCGATGATTGCCCGTCGTTCGCCTTGCAATTGAATGCGCCGCGCCTCGGTCTGCATCGCCAGATCCCGGTTCGCCAACACCCTGGTCAGGGCCTCCTTGGCCGCATCGACGGCGCGCTGGCACGCGCCTTTCTGCGCCTGCGCCGCGCCGATGCGTCGCTGCGTATCGCCGAGCCGGTCGATTTCACGCGCCGTCTGGTTGGCTTCCGACTGCAGCCCCATGCGCTCCTGTCGCAGCGTAGCCAGGCCGGTCTTGAGCAGCTTGGCCGTCTCCGCCGCTTGCGCGCCCAACGCCCGAATGTCGTCCAGCCCGAGCAGATCGGCCAGCAGGGTTTTGATTTCCGCATTCCTGTAGGCGAAGAGCTGCCGCCGGCCCTGCGCCGAGAACACCGAGGTGAAGAAGGTTTCCGCGCTACCGAGGATCGCCTCGATGCAGCGCAGGTAGGTATCCATCTTGCCATCCGATATCGTGCCGTCCGGCAGCCGTACTACCGACCAGCCTCCCGCACCAAGCATATGCAGGAATGCCTCGGTTTTTTTCTTGCCGTTGAGCCGGAACACGAGTTGCGAGCGGTAACGCTTGCCGTCGTGCTCCCACACCAGTTCCTTGAAGTTTTCCGGCAGGTAGACGTGGTCGTAATAGGAAAAACCGCCCAGCCCGTCGGCACCCGCCCGCGACGGCATCCACGGGTACGGCGTCATATTGTCCAGGATGGTGGTCTTGCCACGCCCGTTCGCGCCCGCGAGCGCGACCAGTTGCGCGTCGCCGGCCAGTGTCTCGAAATCGAGCGTGATCTCGGCACGACCCAACCCATCCCGAATCCCGCGAAATCCTTTCAGTGTCAGAGAGAGTGGTGTCATTGCATGCCTTTCGATTACTGAGGGGGTCGCGCCATGCGACTCCCACCCAGTATTGCGTTGCGGCCGAACGAATCAAGTCCGCCGCCAGGCAGTGCGACGGTTTCCTGTCCGTTCTTGGTTGAGCTAGCGCAGTGCGCAGGGTTGTGGTCGTCGGCCACAGCGATGGGGTGCTGCGCTTCGTTCGGTCCGGCCAGGATGGTTGCGGCGATTTCTTCCGGCGTTTGCATGTACAGCGCCTCCAGACATGCCAGCAGCGGTTCCGCTTTGGCGTCGGTCGTCTGCGCCCAGACCCGCACCTTGTTCGCCATGGTGGCTTCCTGCGAAATGCCCGCCGCCCGTGTCCTTGTCACCGGAATCACGCGTCCCGCCAGCTTCACCTGGGCCGCACCGGCAAACAGGCGCTCGATCGCGGCGCGGTCGACGGCATCGCTATCCTCTTCCGGCACCGTCCAGCGCACCCGAACGAAGGCGCCATCGACCTCGCTCTCACGCGCGCATTGCCGCAATTGCTCCATGTCGGGCAAGCCGTCGAACGTAATGTCGATGGTGCGCCTGGCCGGTGTCGACACCAGTTCGAAGCGCACCGTGTCGGCGCCGACTTCCCATAGCAGAAAGCCCTTGTCGCCCTGTTCCCCGTAGTGCAACCGTCCGATCGACCCCGCGTAGGCGATCGCCCTGCGGTTGCCGATCCATGCCTGGTGTTTGTGAATGTGGCCGAGCATGAACGCGGTCGCGCCGGCGGCGAATAGCGTGCCCGTCGTGAACTCGTGGTCGAAGCCGGCCATCGGCACGTCGTGTTCCGTCAGGCATCCGTACACGGTGCCGTGCGACACGCCGATGCTGGCAACGCCCTGCCCACGCGCCGCGTCGTTGATCGCCGCATATCCACACAAGAGCAACTGCAAATGCTCGCCCACCGCTTGCGCTGCCTCGGTCGCGCCGACAGTGGCCGCAACCACCGCCTTGTTGACGACCGGCACGCAGGAAAACAGGGCGCGCGCGCCCGCAGGCACGGCGTCAAACCGCCATCCATCCGATTCCAGCCAGCTACCTCCCGGCAGCAGCGCCACTTGCTGCAGGCGGTCGGCGACATGGACTGGATATTTGCCGCCCAACAGGCGGAACACGTTCAAAGTGCCCGGCGGCTCGTGGGAAAATGTGCCTTGTAGCATCAGCACCGGGCAATGGTCGGCCAGACGCCGGAGGTTGCGCGCCAATGCGTCGACCGCAGGGGCATGGATATCGAGTGCGTGGTCGGTCGAATCGCCCGAGATGACGGCAAAATCGATGCCCTTGCCGATCGCCGCGTCGATCGCGAAGGTGAAGCAACGGTCCACCTCTGCCATCGTCGCGCCCGCATAATGGATGTCTGAAAAATGGGCTCCGCGAATCATGTTCGATTTCTCCTTTCGCTCGCTGTCATACCAGCATCGCCGCTGACCGCGGCTATTCAAGCGCCGTTGCGAGAAGCGCGCAGTTCCGTGTCGATCTTGTCGGCCAATCCCTCAGGGTCGTTGCGGTAGCGTTCGATCTCGTCCAGCGCACGGCACCGGCCGTTGGCGTTCAGTTTCCAGCCTGGCCCCCAGCGCTTGGCGGCGTAGGCTGCGTAGCGCGCCGCCTCGATCCCGAACGCGCCGGCTGCCGCGATCACCTGCTCCTCGCTGATGTCATCCGCACGCGGTGATGGCGTCGCGCCGCCGTGCTGGGCGTTGGCGGCCAGATTGCCTGCCTTCACCCATGTCGGGCGCGATTGCGGCATCGCTGCGGATGCCCCGAGATCACGTCCGCTTTGACCTGCTGCAGTCGCATCGTTCACCGGCCCATCGGGTGGATCGGAACGGTCCTGTTCCGCCTCCCATGCGTTGGCCGCTCCTTCCAGGACACGGGCGGCGTCCCGGGCGTTTGCGAATGCGGTTTCATCGTCCTGCGCACGCAATAACGCCGCGATGTCGATCGGCGCTTCCAATTCGATGATCCAATGCGCGGATCGCACGGCCCTGCCTTCGTCGTCGAGATGCGCGATTTCGCGCAGCGTTTTGGTGAGGTAGAACGGTGTCTGCTTCCCATCCAGGAAGCCGGAGATCCGGCCGCCGCGCAGGAAGGCCAGTGTTTTGAATTGCTCGATGGCGCGGCTCATCGCGTAGAAGCTGTTGGTATGCAGCTCGAATGCATTGATCGATTTGATGCCGGGAATGAAGAAAATGAACTGCCCCGACAAATTGCACTTTCTGCTTTGGAATTCCGGGCAGCTTTCGGGATGGCAAATGCCATCGTTCTCCTGCCGCAGCATCGTCTTGCGCCCGCCGAACAGGCGAACGGCGCGCTTGCCGTTCTGCTCCATTGGCACCGGCGCATAGCATTTGCAGTAGCGCACCTGTCCGTCCGGTGCATATTCACTCCAGAATTTCTTTTCGTGCGTACCCCAGACGACGAGTTCGTGCGGCATCACCGCCTGCCAGTGGTCGGCGGGGAATATCACGGGAAAGCGGTACAGGCGCCGGATGCCGTCGCCCCTGTCCTCGCCGAAGTTGTCCAGGATTTGCCTGGCGATTTCGGGATTGGGAAAGTCGCTGGGCCGCACCGTGAACCAGGCGACGTTCTTGGGGACGAGCGGCGTCTTCAGGTCCGGCACCGCCTGCCTGATGGCGTGCTCGATTTCGTCGAACGACTGGTTCTGGGCAACGCCGCGCTCGTAAATATCCCTGGCAGTGGGATTGTCGGCGGCCCTCTTTGTGAGTACCTTGATGCCGGCGCGGATTTTGCCGGCGGTCGGGATGCGAACGGTCCGGCTTCCGAGTATCGTCGGCACGGACGGATCCGATCCGTTGATGGTAACGATGGCGTTTGTCATGCCGAGGCTCCTATGCGATGCGATGTATTTCGCATCACCAGGATCTCGCTTGACTCCGCTCTTTCAAGTCAGTAGTCAGTGGCCGGCTGACTCCAATACAGACAGCTGGAAACCTACTGTGTCCTGAAGTCTTTCCCAACAAGCACACCAAAAATCTTCAATTTTTCTTTACTCATTTTTCTTTACGGCATTCTGCGCGCGGCATATAGTTTTCCCACGAACCACTCGAATGTGAAAACAGCCATGGAAAAAACAAAAATTACCGTCAAGGTTCATGCCCCGCTTCTCACGGCATTCGACGCGCAGCTTGACCGGCTATTTATCAAACGTGACGCATTCCTCAATCACATGATAAGAGCCGAAATCGGCCATCTGGGAAATGAACTCGAAGGCCGCAGACTATCCGGCAAAGCGCGCCGTTACATCTCAGGACAACTCAAACGGATGGGGACCAAGACAATAAACGTTGTGGTAGACAAAGAAACTGCAGAGCTGCTCACCGAAGTGGTAGACCGATCGAACATTGTGAGAGACGCATTCCTTAATCGCCTCATCATGTTCCTCCGTTCAAGTCATCCCCTCCTCAGCTATCTTGAACTGCCTCGCGTTATCGTTCGCTCCGAATTCAATTCTTATTATGAGGAAATGCCGACGAGCCCCCTGGAGGCGATGGAATCTGTTCTTGCCGATCCGCTGTACTACCTGCGGATTGCCGCCGAAGAAAGGTTCAAAAGCGGCCTGTACCTGCTCGCGCTACCTCAAAACCTAAGTGGCTTTACCTGCTTTCTTGAAGACGTGGACGTGCCGGGCACTCAAGAATACGATGAACAGCAAAAGCAAAGCATGGCGCTTCTGGACGAGTTGCTCCGATTTGAAACCGACGCTTTCAGCAAAGCATCAGCAACAAGCGTAGCTATGGAGGACTCGCAATGAATCATACAATTCACAGTCAGCAGCGTGCACAACAGCGCTGCCTTCCTCCAATTGTCCACCACTGGCTGAGCGAGTTTGGTGAAGAGGCATACGACGGGCATGGTGGTATCCGAGTGTTCTTTAGCCACCGCAGTATTCGCACGATGGAGCGCAAGTTCGGCCGCCACTTCATACGAGAGAACCGAAAATATCTCCAGGCCTACCGAGTGGAAAGCAGCCGTGACGGCGCAATTATCACCGCCGGATGGATAACGCGAAGACTTAATCGGGCTTGAACCGGTTTGCAAAAGCTGCACCACACAGGACGCACAATTGCTTCTTTTGCACCAAATCAAAATATTCACATCAGGATTGACATGACTCAGCAGTGCCCCTTCTGCCACTTAGACAATGAGCGGATTATCGATTGCAATGATGCGGGATTTGTAATCCGCGACGGGTTCCCAATTTCGCCGGGGCATACTCTTATTGTTTCCCGGCGCCACGTAGCATCTTTCTTTGAACTTTGCACAGAAGAACGCGAAGGACTATTGAGCCTGTTAAGTCGAGCCAAATCCACATTGGATAACGAACTGAGTCCGAAAGCTTACAACGTTGGCATTAATGATGGCCTGGAAGCCGGCCAAACCATCCAACACGTGCACATTCATTTAATACCAAGATATCAAGGAGATTCTGCGGACCCCCGCGGAGGCGTGAGATGGGTCATACCTCACAAAGCGAACTATTGGTCAAAAGATCCCCAGTAGTATTATGTCCCTGTGAAGTATTTACGCTTTCACGCGTCTTACTGGATAGCGTGTGACCGCCGTTGCTGTCAAATTCGCGAACGCATTTTCTTACACATAGGGGCCGCGAAGTGAGCTCTGGAAATGCACTTTTCGGAAATTGGCGTATCGTTTCCTCAGTCGGAAAGTCGGTTGCTGACCACCTCTACTTGCATACGTCGGCCATTTGCGCCTTGCCACCGGAATGCGCTGAACAAGTCATTCGAGGCGCCGAGCTTGCTCATGTTAGGCAAGATCATGATTTCAATGTCGTGAAGTTGCATAAGAATGACGACGAACTGTCGTTACTAAGCTATCCAGACTTTTTTGAAAATCCGTTTCCGACACTTGCCCGCAGCTGGCGTATTTCGTTGTCCAACGGTTCCGTGATTTTTCGTTCTTATGAGGAATCATGCAATCCGCCGATCCTTCACCGAAAAGAGCTATTACTTTTGCACAATGATCCGCGGATAGCGGAATACAAAGCTCTCACAGACGCGGCCGAGGCGCTCGGCTTGTTCGAAGACACGTGCCGGATCGGGCTACGAGAGTACTGGTACAAGTTGGTCGAGGATCGAGGATACGAAATAGTCGGCCACCAATTAATTCCAGTTGCGAATTGCAATACTGAAGTCAGCGCGGACGTCACACGAGATGTTCTACGCCACCTTACAGCACTTTCACGATCGAACTTCTCCGCTCCAATACAAGCGCTTTGCCGGCATGGACTCGTTGATCCACCCAGAACGTTCTTCGACTATGGCTGCGGTCGTGGCGACGATGTGCGCAACTTGCTTGCAAACGGAATCGATGCAACTGGCTGGGATCCACATTATGCACCTGATCAAGAGAAACGGATGGCGGATACGGTCAACATTGGCTTTGTGATCAACGTGATCGAGGATTATGCCGAACGAAGTGCTGCCCTGAAAGGTGCATATGCCTATACCAAAGGCGTGTTATCGGTGGCCGCGATGTTGAGTAGTCAATTACCTCCGGACGGGCGCCCATATCGCGACGGCTTCCTGTCCTCTCGGAACACGTTTCAAAAATATTATTCTCAAGCCCAGCTTCGAGACTTCATCGAGCATACACTCGATGCACCGGCAATTGCTGCCGGTCCAGGCGTGTTTTTTGTGTTTCGCGACAAGGCATTGGAGCAACGGTTTCTGACCGCTCGGTATGGGCGGCGGGCCAAAAGCGTCTTGTCGCGTGGCTGGGTGTACGAACGCGCAAAGCGGGCAGCCCGGGCATCCCGTCAAAACACCAAACCAAGAGTCGACCGCGAAACAGCGCTGTTTGAGGCCAACAACTCGACGTTTCTTTCTTTGTGGATCAAGTGCCTCGATCTCGGACGTCCGCCGGAAGAGTACGAGCTCGATAAGGTCCTCGCTGAAGCGGTCGGGACGCAAATTGGTTCCCTGACTAGAGCACTGCGCATCGCATTCAAGCGGTTCGATAATGCCGAGTATGAGCGTATCCGAGCGCAAAGAAAGTCCGACCTCTTGGTATTCGCCGCGCTTCAGCAATTCCAAAAGCGACAACCGTATCGGCAATTGGACGAAGTTGTGCAACTTGACATCCGTCACTTCTATGGAACCTACGCCAGCCTCCAGGCCGCCGCACGCCAAGACCTGTTCGACCTCGTCAATCTTGAAAAAATCGATGCCGCTTGCAAGGTTGCGGCTGAAAACGGTTACGGCTGGCTCGAAGAGAGCCATTCTCTGCAACTGCACTCAGGTCTCTTGGAGAGACTGCCGACGATTCTGCGTATCTACGTCGGATGTGCAACAGTGCTATGCGGTGACGCGTCCGACTTCGACCTCATTAAAATTCATATCAGGTCTGGCAAAGTCACATTGATGAAATTCGCGGACTTTGAGAACTCTCCGCTTCCGCGATTGCAACAACGCGTCAAGGTAAAACTGAAAGAGCAAGACCTGGATATATTTTTGTACGGTGAAGAGTATCCTCCTAGTCTCCTCTACCACAAGTCACGTTTCATCAATGAGGTAAAGTGGACCCATCCGTCAAGACAGTTTTTTTCGAAGTTTAAGCTGCATCCATGACTTCACTTGCAGCGGAACAGCGCTGCCCTGTTTCTGCGCGGGAGGAATCCCTTGCGCAGCGTAGCGGAGCAAGGGATTCCTCCCGCGCGCCGCCGAATTTGTCCACGATCTTCGCACCACCGCCCCGGCCGCTCCGGTACACGCTGCCCGGCGTCGCATAGCCCAGCGACTGATGCGGCCGCGTCTCGTTGTAGAACGCGAAGTACTGCGCCAGCCCGACCGTCAACTCGCCCATCGTGGCGTAGCCCTTCAGGTACACGTCTTCGTGCTTGACGTTGCGCCACAACCGTTCGACGAAGATGTTGTCCAGCGCCCGCCCGCGACCGTCCATGCTGATTGCCACACCTTCCCGCTTGAGCACGCCCGTGAAGGCATGGCTCGTGAACTGCGCGCCCTGGTCGCTGTTGAACACTTCCGGCTTGCCGTGCTCGCGCAGCGCGTCCTCCAGACAGTCCACGCAGAACGACGCGTCCATGCTGTTGCTGATGCGCCAGGACAGCACCTTGCGGCTATACCAGTCGATGATCGCCACCAAGTAGGCAAAACCGCGCGCCAGCCGGATGTACGTCACGTCGGTCGACCACACGTGGTTCGGCCGCACCACTTCCACCCCGCGCAGCAGGTACGGGTACACCTTGTGCCGCGGATGCTTGCCGCTCGTGTCCGGCCCCGGCGCCATCCCCGCCAGCCCCATCGTGCGCATGAGCCGCTGCACGCGCTTGCGGTTCACCACGTGCCCCAACCCGCGCAGGAACACCACCATGCGCCGGCTGCCGTAAAACGGCCGGCTCGTGTATTCCTCGTCGATCAGCTGGCACAGCAGCAGATCGTCGTCCCGCAGCGCGTCGGCGTTGCACGCCGCCATGGCCCGCCGCTGGTACACCGTGGCGCGCGGCACTTCGGCCAGGGCGCACTGCCGGCTCAAGGGCAACTCGTCCGCGCCGTCGATCCAGCCGATCCTGGCGTCCCGGCTCACTCCCCCAACTTTTTTTTGAGCCAGTCCACTTCCATCTTCAGCCGCCCGATCTCGCCGTAAAGACGCTCCTCGCCGCTCTTGTCGTCGACCGCTAGCTTCGGGCCACGCCTGGTCTCGAACAGCGCCCCAGCATGCTCCAGAATCTCTTTCTTCCACTGCCCGACCAGCACCGGATGCACGCCATACGCCTGCGCGATCTCGCTGATCGTTTTCACCCCGCGCACCGCTTCCAACCCAACCTTGGCCTTGAATTCCGCCGTGTGCACTTTGCGCTTCTTGCCTTCACTCATTCGCCATCATCCTTTCAGGGACGACAGCTTAAACTACCGCCGGCAACTGTCTCAAATTCGGGATCCACTATAGCTGTCGTCCGTGCAGACGAAACTGTTCCTGAAGAAGTCTGAAGACGGGCCTGAATCTTCTGAACCGAGAAATACCATGGTAGCCGGGGCAGGCGGAGCGCTGTCCGGCAGTGTGCCTGGGTAAATGGAGTAAGTCGTAAGCGCGAAAATTGAGGCACTGGGAGAGAAACATCTCGCAGCCAGGCTACCCAGGGACATCGCGATTATCGTCGAAGTGGTACATCGGTCTTTCCATGGCGGCACGCCCGATACATCACCTGCGGTTCAAAAAAAAAACAGGAATGATTAGGGTCCGCAAAAAACTGCGGTCGATAAACTTTGCGTGCAGAGCAGCATTTTTTTGCGGGATCGAGAGGCACTAATCGTTCATACTCTCCATTACTCTAACGACTCACAACGGACGAGCGATTCAAATTCCGCCAATACTTCTGGCTGCCGTTGTTTCAAATACCGGGTAACGGATTTATTTTCCAGCAGTTTAGCCAGGTAGCCTTTGGCAAGCACCAGGTTCAGAACATCCTGGCCATAGGTTTGCTCAACCATTTTGTACTGCCCCTGCAGGTTGCTCATCTCGCGCTGCATTTTGGCCATTTGTTCCTGCGTCACGCCGGTCAGCTTCAGCGTCTTTTTGCCTTCCACCAGCAATTCAGCCGGGGTCGCCACCAGCATCGCTTCAGCGTAGGCAACGGTTATTGTGTTTGCGGCAACCATCAGTTCGACGCACTCGATCTGCCGGGTCGGCTTCATCTTGCGCAGCACGCGGGAAATTTCGGCCGAAAACTGTCGGTCTTTCAACATATCCGTCGCCTCGGGACAGATCCCGTCCAGTAAATTCATTTTCTTGATGATGTGGCTCACGTCGACGCTGAGCACCTTGGCGAGGCGGTCGGGGGAGACGCCGCGCTCGATGGCGCGGCGAATCATCAAATGCTCCTGAATGGTCGAGAGCCGATTGATCCGGCTGTTGTAGGTGTATCCCTCATCGTCCGTGGCAACCAAACAGAGCGCATCGACAAAACCCAGGTCGCGCAAGGCGACGAGGCGGATATGCCCGTCCAGCAGCAAGTGCTGCCCCGAGTTGCGCATGGCTGGCGTAATCGAGAGCGGTTCGATCAAGCCGATTTCCCCGATGGAGGAACGAATTTGCTTGAATTTGCGCGACGTGCTAAGCCCTTCCGGTATTTTTCGCGATGGCAGGATGCTGGTCAGCGGCAGCGACAACGGATCCAGCGAAAATCCCAGGGCAACCGCTGTCACGCCTTGCCCCCATTCGCCCAAACCCGATCCGCCAGATATTGCGGCAAGGTATCGAGTCCCTCGGCCCGCAACAGATTGGTGAAATTTTCATCGGCAAGCAGTCGGCGCAACGCGCCGACGACAAACAGCAGCCGTTGCTGCGCAAACTCGGCTTTCTTCACCATTAAACGTTGCCGCTCCACTTCCTTTTGGTAGGTGCGCACCAGGCTCGACGACGTCACATCGCCTCTCTTGCGGGACGCACCGCGCGCAACCGACCGTCCCAGGCTCTGGCGGCGCTCGATCACCCGCCGCGCCTCCCGTAAATGCTTGCCGCGCAGGTCCCCGGATTCGTAGGCATCCTGCAACGCGGCTTGCACCGCTTTGTCGTCGTCGCCCGCGCCGACAATCGCCATGGCCGCGTTGAGGGGAATTTTCCCTTTCTCGACCGCGACCAGCAGTCGTTCCTCGCCGCGTTCCAACAGTGCGGTAATGCCATATACGTATTCTGGGGTGAGCCCGGTTTTCAGCGCGATGGTTTTCTTGTCATACCCTTGCTCACACAAGGTCTTGATCCCGGCGAGCAGTTCGAGCGGGCGGCAGTGTCGGCGGGCGATATTCTCGGCTAGACTCATAATGAAGGCGTCTTCGTCGCTGACCTTGATCACTAGCGCCGGAATGGCCGCTTCGCCCAGCGACTTGAAGGCCTTCATGCGCCCCTCGCCGCACACCAGCAAGTAGCGCTCCTGCCCATCGGGGCCGGCACGCGGCGTTACCGTGATCGGCTTCTTGATTCCGATGGTCCGGATATTACCGATGATCTCCTCGAAGACCTTGCGATTGCGCTCACGCGGATTCAGTATGTCGATTCGATCGACCGGAATCATTCGCAACTCACCAGGTCTATGATTCCTGGTCATGCGGCCCTCCTCATGCGAGCACGTTCCGCCATGCCATAGAGATACTCCAGAGTGTCAAAGCGGTAGGTGTCAAACTCGATAGCATTTTGATCCGCCAAACTGAGGCGCGGCTGGCAGAAGTCCAAGCGTGGCAGCAGATAGTAATCGAGCGGTGCCTGATTGCTTTGGTCGAGGCGAACTGCGACGGTGATGTCGGGCACGAGGCTGCCGTCGAACCGGATTACCCAGCGGTTACGGCCGGCCTCATGCGTTTGGCAACGGGCGAGCACCAGCGATACGGTAAATTCCTGGTTCACCTGCAACAGATCGGTCGCGGGATCGCGCACTACCTGGCCACCCAACTCGGTGATCCTGGCTTCCGTCTGCACCACGATTTTTGGGTGCATACGCCGCAGGAAGCGGTTGATTTCGAGGTACCGATAGTCCCGGTCCGGCGTGAAGCCGACCAATTCGTAGGCGCGGATCAGACTGCCGAATCGATGCGCATATACGGAGGACGACGGCATTCCGTCCATTTCATTTATGATCAAACCGGAAAGAAAGCCCCGGCTTTGGTACAAGGAGCGCAGCCGTTCGATGAGCTCTTCGTCGGTAAACCGCCGCGCGCGCGCCCGGATCATGCCCTGCGCGGTAAAGAAGACCTCCGGCGGTACAATGGCCTCGAACGCGCCCTCCTTCCTGATCCACATGTCGGCACTGTTTACGACCCGCAGCTTCTTGAGCTTGAACGAGACGCGGTTGTAGACATTGTTGCCAATATACTTTTCGTTCGTCAGCACCTCATGCACGGTGGCGCGTGTCCAGGGGCGACCAAGATCGCTTAAAATCTTCATGCCATTCAGCCGCGTGGCGATCTCGATTTCATTGAGGCTGTCGTCAATGAACCACCGGTAGATCTGGTTGACGATCCGGATTTCTGCCTCCGGCCCCGGCACGAGAATCACGCGGTCGGTCTGCAAGCTTTTGTGTTCGCCGCGCGCTAGTTCACTTTTGACGGCGCCGTGTTGGTCGACCAACACACGGCGCAATCCATACCCCGCCGGTCCGCCTTGTCGATACCCCAATTCGATCAACCGGCACTGTCCAGCGAACACCTTGGCGGACAGTTCACGACTGTATTCGCCGGCCATCGCACGCTTGACGCCCTTGACGATCGTCGACACCGGCGATCCGTCGTTTTCGAATTGTTCCGCGCAATAAGCGACCTGGATGCCGGCGCGCCGACACACGTACTCGTAATAGGCACTTTCATCTGCGTCTTGGAATCGGCCCCACCGGCTGACGTCGTAGACCAAGATGATCTGGAAATCGGCCATCCCGGTCTCGACATCCTTGATCAAGCGTTGCAGCGCTTGCCGGCCGTCGATGCGCAACCCGCTCTTCCCCTCGTCGGCATAGGTCCGGATGATCTCGATGTCGCGCCGGGCGGCGTATTCGCGGATTTTGTCACGTTGATTCTCGGTGGAATATTGCTGATGCTCGGTCGACATCCGTACATACTCCGCCGCCCGGAACAGGGATGTGCGCGAAAATTCGCCATGGCTATTCTGATCTCGTCGCATACGTCCCACTTCTCCATGGCAAGGCGAATGATTTGTTGTTCGTCGGAATTTTCCTTCCTGTCACCTGCATGGAGGATCGCATGGTGTATACAGGCGGGCGCGCGCACGAGCGTTACGCTAGCACCCACGTTGTTTTGTGCCTATCACGTCCTCTCTTTGCAATCATTTGGCGGCGGCTGGCCGATTTCTGAAAGCAAAGCAATTTTCACGATCCACGTGTCCTTCTCTGCCATATCGGAAGCCACGACTGCAACAATCCGATAGATCCCTGGTGGCAATCGAGAAATCGGTATCGACGCGTCCATCTTTGCAATATGGTTCTCGCGTCGTCGGCCATTGCGCTCGCGCTGTTGCGCGCGATTCCGTTCGGCATACTCGAGATGCGTGCTGCGGTAGTTCCGCCAATACTCCGGATGGCGATCACTCCACGCTTGTTGTGCACGAATCTGATTGTCTTGGTAGTCGGGATCGGTCTGCCGCTTGATCTGTTGCCAGCGCCGTCGCCGCTCACGCTGACAGCCAGGGGCCGAACAAAATTCTTGATTGGGAACTTGAGGACGCGGGCAGAAAATCTGACCGCAGGCAGCACACCGCTTGCTTTCCATAGGGAGCCTCCGCGCACGAAAGGTGCGGAGGACGTGCCTTGAAGCCAGCCATCATAAAATCTATGCGTAGACCAGATCTAGCCGCCTGCGTGGACATCAAATGTGAATGGAATCGGTTTGGATTTAGATCAGCAGTCACACGATCGACATCTCCCGATGCAAATTGCGGCAGTTCAACCGGGACTGCCAGTGCGCCTGGCTATTACAGGTTTCAGACTGGCAGATAGCCTTCATGAGGCGCCTGAGCGGTAGTAAGGATGCGGTTACCGATGCATACCTGTGCACGCGCAAACCGCAGCACGCGGCCGCTTCTCCATGCGCTCATCGGTTGGCCTTGAAAGCAGTTCCAGCACCTGCGTCAACGCCACGCCGTGCAAGCAGCGCTTCGTCGCGCTGGTGCGGACTGGCGAACGCCGGCATGGGCTCGTCTGTGTACCATATCCAAACACCGGCGTTGTTGGCTTTAACCGCCTTTTCTTTTGCCGCGCGCTCTTTCGCATCCATGAAGCTGCTGACGACATGCAGCGGGGTGGGCGTGTCGCCCGTGTCGAGCAACAAGGCATTGGGAAATGGGGCGGCACTACGCGCATCATAGCGTAGCGGTTTCAGGAACCGCCGCTTCTGCCCGGTCAGCGCTTCCAGCAAGCCCACTTCGTGCATGCCCTCGATCGGAATCCAGTGTTCGGTTGCCAGCATGAGGCTGGCGGTATCAATCTGATACGTGCGCTCCCGCTTCGCATATACCAGTGCGCAGATCACGACTCGCAGCCTGGACTTCGTATCCGCATCGCGCGCTTCCAGCATGGCGCCGAACGATCTCTCGATGCGCTCCCACGCCTTGTTGTCGATGAAGAGCGGGACATCGGGCATATGCTTGATCCACACCTTCCTGCCGAAGGGCGCCGCCTCCGCCCCCTTCAGTTCGCCCAACACCAGCGCCATCTTGAATTGCGCCTCGTCCGCCGGCGACAGCAGGATCGACAGCTTGGCGCGACGCCGCTCGGCGATCTCGTCCTTGCGCTCCTCGCTGAACTGCTCCGGCACGTACAGCCGCTCCGACAGTTGTGCGCCCTTCATTTCGATCTCCGCCGCTGCTTCCATCAGGTATTTGTGGAACACTGCCTGGGAACGCTTGCCTTCCATCGCCGGCGTCCAGCGATTGAACCCGGCGCGCTCGAACAGGTAATGCATCACGGCCCGCAGGCTCATCCGATGCCGCGGTGCATTGATTTCCGCTGCCGGCACGGCTTCTGCGCGCGGAATCGCCCTCCCCGGCACCCTGGTCAGTGGGAAATCCACCCGCAGCTCGACCGATTCCGGCGAGCGCTCGATCACGGCGTCGCCCATCAGCTCGCCCAGCCCGGATTGCCCAAACTCGGGATCAAAGGAGGTGCAGGCCGGATGGTGCCGGCTGCCTGTCCCTGGCATGCGCTTGACCACGTACAGCCGATGTTTCGCGACATACATTTCGACGCCGCCCTTCACGCACATGCAGCGTGGCCGCTCTGGCGTGTCGTAGACTTGCGCCAGCGCCTGCAGCAACCGAGGGTCATCCGCTCCCAGCGTTTGCCCCTTGATGAAAAATCTCTGGATTTCCATCGACGTCTCCTGGCCAATGCCGCGTGCGTCGATCACCCCTGACACTGACCGTGCACACGGCTTGCCTGGCCTTGCCGTTCGATATCGATACGACCTTCAATCCGATAATCGATTTCAAACGGAATTCCGACTTCACGCGGTCTCCGTTTAGCAATCACATGACGTTATCGTCCACGGCGATCGACTTTCAGGCAAGCGGAAATTCCACGATTTATGGGCGGCTTTCGCTATTAGCCTGCGAAAGATAACGGGTGATAACCGGCACGGCGCAGACCGTCGCTGCAAAGAGTCCTTCCCGCAGTGGCCAACTATTGCGATGCATTTCGGCAACATAAGAATGTCGCCATGGTAAGCTACATGCAACTATTCTTCACCGATTTTAAGGGTAGCGCAGCGATTGCGCCACGGCCTAACAATTCAAAGAACATTTCTTAACCCCGACCATGGATCACTTCGAGCATCTCATTCAAACGCTTCTAGAACTGGATGGCTACTGGGTTCGGCAATCATTCAAGGTTGACCTATCCGCGGAAGAAAAACGCGCGACCGGAAAACCCTCCATCCCGCGCCCGGAAATTGATCTTCTTGCCCTGAATTTTCGTCGCAATGAAGTGCTCGCTCTCGAAGTGAAATCGCTACTTGATTCGCCCGGCGTGAAACTTGCCGATCTGAAGAAAGAGCATGCTCAGGCCGAGGGCCGCTACAAGCTCTTTACATGTGAACGCTATCGCTCCATCGTCATGAAAAGGCTGGAAGAGGACCTTGTTTCTTCAGGCATGGCAAACCGCAAAACCAAATTTACACTTGGATTGGCCGCTGGCCGTATCTACCAAAAGCAGAGTGATGCAGTCCATGAATTCATGCGAGCAAACGGCTGGCTGTTCTGGTCGCCCGAAGACATCAAGCTCAAAGTCACCGCGCTTGCCGAAAGACGTTACGAGAACAACGCGGCGATCCTCACCGCAAAGATTCTCCTGCGGTGAAACGTCCATGTTCTGATGCATAGCGCGAAGGCGTTGGCTCTGCTTACGAAAAAGGGGGAATGTTCTTGGACAGCCATTCGGGGGAATCTCGACCGGATCAACCTATTTGGTTGCGAAGCTGGTCCATGATCAGCTTTCCCAACTGGCGCGTGTTTCTCAAGTTTCCTTGGGCATTGCGCAACTCGACGCGTAACTGCAGTTCATCGTTCACCCTACGCAGCAGCGGCTTGGCCGAGACTTCCTGCCCCGTGTCTGCATCGTAGGCTTTAACGGTCCCGCTTCCCAAACGGACCAGCTGATACGCACGTCCGGCGACCACGACCTGATGCTGCTCGACGATCTTGTCGTCCTCCAAATCCCCTGCGACCTTGCCCGGCGCGGTCGGCAAAGTGACGCTACCGACGAATTGTACGAATGCCTTGAGCGTATGGCGGGTGTATTCGCTTACGGGTTCTATTTCCGCACCCGCTTCCCTGCGCAGGAGATCACGAATGAGATCGACGACAGATGGCCCCGAATGATCGAGTTTGTGATTGTCCCACCGCAGCCACGCCTTCCGATGAAATCCGGCTGTTGGCGGCACGAGTTGCTCATATTCGCTAACGAGCCCTGTCGAATTGCCCGCAGGTGTCAACAAGACAGCGGTGATTGCAGTGCCTGTATCGACTTCGGCGTGAACGCACTGGAATTCTTCCTTGAACTGTGCTTCTTGCGCCGCCCCCGGTCTGATTTTGTTTTCGATGATCAGCCGATGCCGTTCGGCACCGCCTGCAATGTCCGGATCATAGAGCTCGATCTCGATATCGACCGTGCGGCTGATGTTCCCGAATGCGTGCCGAACCTCAAGCCCGACGTCCGCGCTAACCTGCTTGCTGCGTAGCACAGAAGCAAAGCGCTCCGGCTCGCCGCATGCATCCGCAACGGCCCCCAGGAAAGACCGAAGAAACGTGTCGGCCAAGCCATGCGCCCGGTTTGGCGATAACAGGAAGGCGAGGAAGGCGCTGAGGTTAGTTTCCGTCAGGCGACCGCGACCTTCGGTCAGCGCAGAGAAAAGGTTCATGGTTTAGATAACTGTCACGGTGGTGAGTACACTCAGACAACACCTCGTCAATCGATCTTCGCGGACTTGCTGCAGCCCGGATACTTGCGCATCAAATCGCGATTGCGCACCATGTCGAAAGGTGCAAATAACCACAATTGCCGATCTACATCCCTAAACGACCATGTGGCTTGTTTGGTGTCGCCTAGATATGCTTCCTTCAGCGAAGCGTAACGCTGCTGCAGTTGCGCACGCAACTCACGAACTTGGTCGCGGGTAAGTTCGCGCGGGTATTCGCGAATGATCGTGGTGACGCGGATCGTCTGCGCACTGCCGTCGGCGGTTGGCACAACATGCGCAATCACACGCGTCAGATGACCACTTTCGGACTTGAACCTACCGGTAAAGGAGCCGGCCTCGCAAAAGCCCGCCACTTTGGTCAGTTTGGCGATGCCGTCAGCATCGAACGAACCGTCCTGGATGTAAGGCGTAGCAGCCGCCACGACCGCCTTGGATTGGGGCGCCAGCATGTCCGCCACCTTGGCGATGTCCTTATCACTGTATTTCAGGGAAATGATCGGCTTGTTGATGAATGGGTTCTTCGGCGCTTCCCATGTGACATGCGTTAGCGAAGTAATGTCATCCCAGGCGCAAACACCACTCAGGCACGGCATTCCCTCTTTCACGGCATCTTCCGAAAACGACGAAGCACTTGCCAGTACAAGTACGGTAGCGATCATTGTTCTTTTCATGTGCAGCTTTCAATCCAATTTCAGTAACAAAACTTGTCATCGACGCCAGGATGCCAGTTACACATACCGATGCCTCTGGAACGCGAGCGCCAATTTGGAATTATTCCACAGGAAACCGGCATTTTCGGGATTTCCTGCGCTCACACCAATTCGCGCACAACTGCCGGCAGCGGTTGGCGCACTTTTGGCAGCAGTTCCCGTACCGATTTCATCTCGCTGATTCCCAATACCTCCCCGATCTGGTCCTCGTCAGCACCGCGCTGGAACAGCCGTGCAGCGACCGTGCGCCGCAGATTGAGCGCCGACACGCCCTCCAACCCGGTGCGCCGGAATATCTTGCGGTACGAATCCAGGATACCTCTGCACAGAAAGCGCATTTGGCCGTTCTTGCCATAGCTCACGATCTCGAACGGCTCCCCCGACTCGGTCAGGAACAGCCGGCTGTGCGGCACGAGGCCCCGGTAATTCGGGCGCCTTTCCTGATCCGCGTTCTGCTGCAGTCGTTCGGCCAGATAGCGATCAAGCGCCTCCCTTGTTTTCGTGCTGGCGAAGAACAGCGGCCTGGCTTTGCGGTTGACGGCCACTTCCGCTCGCATCACCGATTCCTCCCTCACGCTGCCGTCCGGGTTCAGGTAGTCGCGCACCTCCAGGCGCGCGATTTCAAGCGGCCGTGCGCCGGTGCTCAACAAGACGTAGAGCAGCGCCACATCGCGCTGCGGGCATGCGCTGCGCATTCGCGTCTTGCGCACCGCGAATGCGATGTCGTCGTCTGTCAATATTCGTCCGACCCGCCTTTCGGACGGAGCGGTTGGCGTGTACCGCTCAATGGCTGCGATAACAGCGGCCTGACATTTTCTGAGGCGTTGTACGAAGGCGATGCCTTCCTCATTGATCCCTTCGATGCCGACTTCCTTGGACAGCTTTAGCGCGCAGGCCTTGATGCGCCGCTCGACGGCGGTACGGGTGACGCCATAGTCACTTGCTACGGCACCGTAGGTTTTTCCGGCGACGACGGCCTTGAGCATCGCCATCGAGATCGAAGTGGAGTCTGGTTCCATGTTGGTTGCATGCCTTGCAGACGGTACACCCAATGTTCACGTCCCGGTCTTTCACGCGCCAGGGAAAATCGATTGCAAAATGCGGTGTTTTCGTCATCAGGTGACAGCGAACCTGCTCAAGCCTGCGTTCCCTGCTCCGCAATCCAGCGCCGCACATCCTCGGCCCGCCAGACGGTTACGCGCGGCGACAGCTTCACCGGCGCCGGGAATGTGCCGGCGCCCACGCGCCGCCATAGGGTCGATTTCGAAATCGGGACGAAGGTGAGTACCTGAGGCTGACGCAAAAAACCGGTCTCGGGGATAGTGACAGTGGTCGAAAGCGTTGTTGACATGATCAACCCTTTCATCGGCATGCGCCGAATGAAAAATGTGACCCGCTCAGTCGCGACCATGCTAGGTCAAGTTCGCATGGCCGGTAGGGAGTTGAAAGCGCGATAGCACACCGCGGCTTTCCCGGCCGATCGGTGCGAATAGGGAATGGGCCGTACCCGCGTGGAAAAGCACGCACGAACGGCATGTTCAATGGAAGACTGCTCTGGGAACCTGGTCGCCATCCCTGGCTGGCGCCAGGCGGAGCGAACGCGGATCGGAAACACTATATGGGCAGGTATCGACTGCGACGAGGTGGCGACTGCATGCGACCTGTTGGCACCGTAAGTCAGGCGCACATTGAATGCAATCCCCGCGATGGGAAATACCTGGCGTCGCGGACAAAGCGCGTTAAATCGAGATGCATTTCGGCTGGCATAGCGCGCCGCCGCCCAAATTCATCGCCCATTCCATAACGGCGCTCTGCGCATTGCGCCAGCGTTGGCTTGTTCAATCCAGATGCTCCCGTTCGGCCGCACCTCCGATGGATGATGGCGCGCCAGCGCCGGTACCGGCCACTGTCAGTGCCTCGTCGCCGCGGCCTGGCTCTGGGCCAACGGTCGCAAACACCGAGTCGCCAATGCGTTCCGACGCACCATCGCCCGTTGCATTCTTTGACGGCTCCCGCTGCACCTCCAACGCATCGAGCGCATTCATGCGCCGCCGCAACCCGCTCGCCAAATTGCGCGCACTGGTCGCCAAATTGCGAATCAAGCGCTTGCACACGGCGCGCTGCCTATCCACCTCGCTCGTCGTGATGACTTCATGGAACTCCAGCGTTTGCAGCATTGGCATCAATTGATCCAGTTTGTTCAGGATCTCGAAATAGCGCCTGCCGATCGACGAAAGGACGCCCACTTCGATTTCGAGCGGCACGGTGTCGTAGGTCGCGATTTGGGTAATGCCGTTCGCCTTGAATAGCGCCTCGGCCCCGTCGATCCTGTTGTTCAATTCATCGGCCACGGATACGAGTTGCTCTCGCAACATGGCTTCGACCCGGACGACGTCCTCGGGTTTCAACTTGGTGCGGGCGATGACCGAGACAAAATGGGCGTTCAGCTGCATGGTGCTGAAATAGCGCACGAACTGCCGCTTGGCTTCGGCGCTCGCAAAGCGCGTCATCATTTTCACGCTCGCGGCCTCGACGCGCCGGAAATCGGCCTTGACCTCCTTGGCCAGGATGCGCGCATTCACCGCGCCTTCGTCCGTTCTGACGAGGGAGGAATCTGCCATGTTGGAACTCCGTCGGTCAACAATGTTGAACCCATCTTCGGGCGTCGCCGCCGCATCCGCCACCAGAAAAGGGACGCCGGCAAGCGCCATTTCGTCATCAGCCCGGGATTGACGACGAGTCGGCATTGACCGGAGACGATCGCGGAATTAACGTGACCTCATGCAGTAGCTAGCCCTGCACCGTAGTCAGGCAAGCCCTAGAGTCCATATTGTCGTAATGAGTAGTGACACGCGTTGTCGACGCATGCCGGGCGCAGCTTCGCGCCGCCATCGGAGATCGCTTTCGAAGCGGGACGCCCTCTCGCCCCGAAAGTTTTCACCGATCGGTAGCTGGCACACCGGTCAAACGGATCAATCCGTCGTGTCGTCAAGCCAGTCCCAGTAGCACCGGTCCAACCCGGTCGTTCCACCCCGCGGGGGCAATCGCCCCCCGTCCGTGGCGCGGATTGCCTCCATTTTTTCTGGAGGTAATGATGATGTTGAACGCGAGTTCATCCCCAGCGTATTCGGCTGCCTTCCCCGAGGTTTTCTCCGGAGAAAGGTCGCGCGGCGGCACGCCCTCCGCACTGTTGCAGTCGATCCGTCCCGGCCCCCAAAGCGCTGCTTCACCCAGCACGTTTGACGATGACTCATCCGTCGAATGGGACGAAGAAGACATCGTGTTTCTGCACTGGCGTCTTCTGAAGGAAGTGGGCGATCTCCGCAATCCGGAAACGCCGCTCGAAGAAAAGTTCGATACCTTGCGCTGGATCTTTACCGAGCGCGAGAAAGAGAACTTGCCGTTCTCATTCGTCAACTGCCTGAAAGTCGTCGGCTGCAGCCCTTTGTCACCGACGCCCTATTTCGGGCTGGTGGACGCCGAAGAGATCCGCGACGCGATTCGCGCCCAGGTCAAGACGTGGTTAAGCGCCACGCTCGAACGCTATCCGTGCTGGGTACGCGATGCCGTTCTCGGAAATCCCGAGTGGGTCGAAAGCCAACTGGCGAAAAACCCGCAATGGATCAACGAGCAAGTCAAGAAGCGCACCGTTCAAGGCGATTTGTTCACGTAATGCATTTGCGTCACATCGCCGCCCTTAATTCATGCGAGCCCGGTTGGGCTCGCCTTCCAAGGAGGTTCTCATGTCCACCGCAACCCACATCAGTCGGGAAATCGGCACGATGGTCAGCGTACGTGCGGCCGAAGAGATCGAATTCCTGGTGAAGGAAAGCGAGGTCATCACGGGCCGGCTCGGACGTAAATTCGTCATTGCCGGCGCCGATCGCCTTGTCTACCTGATCCAATGGCATCCGGTCGGCTTCAAGGTCCAGCGTCTCGACCACGAAGATAACCCCACCTGCACGATGTTCATGCTCCCGGGCGAGTTCCACGTGCACAGCCTGGGTGAAGCGCTACGGGCAGGACAGTTGTTCACCCTACCGGTCACCCCCTGAGGTTGACCTGATTTCAATCCCAAGCGGGCATTGTCCCGCTTGGGACAGTGCTCCGCCTGCATTTACGGAGCATTCAAATGCAAGTACAGGTCTGTATCAATGAGGAAGGCGCGTTGCGCAACCAGCGCTATGCCTTCACCGACAAGTTCACGCTGATCTCCGAGCTGATGCAAAACGCCCGGCGTGCCGGCGCGCAGCGCATCGAGATCAGCTATGACGAGCCATCCGGCGTGCTGCGCGTCGTCGACGACGGCTGCGGCATCACGGATTTCCAGAAGCTACTGACGTTTCACGAGTCCGGCTGGAACCAGCCCACGTGCGACGAAGAACGCCCGTTCGGGATCGGGTTTTCGAAATGCCTGTATTCCGCGTCGCGCTGCGTCGTCGCTTCGCGCAACCGGAAGATCGACTTCCTGACCGAGGATGCGCTCGCGCGCAAGCCGATCGACGTCGTAAAGTTCGAGCGCCATCCAAATACCGCCATCGAACTGCACGATGTCCGACTGCCGGGATTGGCGGAACGCCTGCCGCACCTATGCAGCGGATTTCCGGTCGCGACCTGGTTCAACGGTCGCGTGCTGGCGAGAAACCACGCGGTCGGCCAGCGGCCGTTCCTGCCGACGGAGGTCGGACTGGTCTACCTGGCCGGCACCGGCAACGGTCGGCATACGTTCCATACGCTGGTCTTCTTGCAGGGCTTCTGCGTGTTGCGGCCCGTGTATTTCGACAACGATCACGTCAATGTCGTCCATCTGGATTCGAAGACATTCATTGCGAGGCTTCCCGACCGCGACAAACTGATCGACGAAGCCGACCAGAAGACGCGCATTGATGCCTGTCTGAAGTCTCTTTGGCGGCAAGTCCTGCTTGACGCAAAAGCAAGAATGGACGCCGAATCGTTTCTCGACATCTACTTCGAGGCAATCCGCGGATGGGGCCATCTCGATCTCATCAATGACGTTCCGCTGCTGCCCACGCGCGTGTGCGAACGCATCGTCGGCTATCCGATTCAGCAAGGGTACGAAGACTGCGATTATCTTGCGCCGATGGCCCGTTGTCTGGCACGCCGCGAAATCGAGGACGGCAGCGCGATCCTCGTCAGCCTCGATGCCGTGAGTGGCGACAACGCTGCCTATTGGATGCTGGCCAAAGCGAAGGGGTACCTTGTCCTCTCGCCGGCCGCCCTGCATTGCGACCACTGGGTTCACCCCTATGTCCGCGTCCTGGAAGAAGAAGCGGTCCGGGTCGCCGCGGTCGGTGAACAATGCCGGGTCACGCTCGAAGGGCGCTGGATCTGGCCCTTGGTCGTTCTCTGCGACGCGGTTGCGATCACGGTTGGCGACGATTGCGTCACGGTCAGCGACGAAGGCGTGTATCACGACGGTGTGATCTACGTTCCACTGGGAGAGCGCTCCGGCGAACCGGTACGGCAGGCATCCGATTTCATCGATTCGAACGATCGGTATCTGGAAGGCCATTGCGATGACGATCGCGACGCGCTGGCCGATTTGATACGCCGTCTGCGTTCGGCCGATCCGCGGGCGACCCTCGATTCGCTATTGCAGGAGCTGAAACTCGAAAAGTATCCGCTGCTGCACGGCAAGACCTTCCAGGTGACGGTAGGACATGCCGCTGGCGAGCACGTGGTCGAAGTCCTGCGGACGTCGGCGCTACGTTCGCCGTCTGCCGACGGGAGGCCGTGATGGACAGCCAGGCATTCGAAGCGCGCGTCGCCGAAGTCAAGCGACGCGCCCACGGCCGCTGGACCGAACTGCTGCGTGCGCTTGGCGTCGACGAGAAAGTCCTCAACAAGCGCAATCAGCCTTGTCCGCTGTGTGGCGGCACCGACCGTTTTCAGTTTACCGACAAGTACGGCGAGGGCAACTACCATTGCCGCGGCTGCGGTCCGGGTGGCGGCCTCAAGCTGCTCCAGGGCGTGCACGGTTGGGATTTCGTGACGGTATTGAAGCGCGTCGAAGAGTGCGTCGGCAGCGCGGCGCCGATACCCGTCCAATCGCGCCTCCGGTCGAACGAACCACCGCCCGACAGGATGAAGAAGCTGGCAAAACGGATCTGGGAGGAAGCGCGGCCGGTGACGCCGGGCGATGAAGTCGATCGCTATCTGTGCCATCGCGGACTGTCGCTCGTCGCGTATCCCAAGGTGTTGCGGTTTCATCCGGCGCTTGGCTACTACGAAAAGGACGCTTCCGGCGCATCGCGTAAAGTGGCCGAGTATCCGGCCATGTTGGCCTGCATCCAGGGCAGCGATGGGCACGCGGTCACGCTGCATCGCACGTATCTGGAAGGCGGTCAAAAGCTGCAGCAAGGCGATGCAAAGAAAGTGCTGTCGGCCGGCATCAACGGCGCGGCGGTCAGGCTGTTCGAGGCCACCGAAGAGTTGGCGATCGCGGAAGGCATCGAAACCGCGCTCGCCATCCACCTGTCCACCGGCAAGCCGGTATGGGCGGCGGTCAATGCGGGCAACATGGAGAAGCTGTGGCTGCCGGAGACGGTGCGCCGCATCTGCATCTATAGCGACAACGACGCCCACGCCGAATACGACGGCCAGGCCTGTGCATTTGCGCTTGCGCGGCGCTTGAAGAAGGAAGAGAAAAAGACCGGACACCGGCGCGTCGAGGTCTTTGTGCCGCGGCATGCGGGGAGCGACTGGGCCGATGTCTGGCGTTCCCGTATCGAGAACATGCGGCAAGCGGCATAGTGCTTTTGGTGCGGTAGCGCAGGTACGGCTATCGCACCCGCCTTTTCCACGGCCCTTTATCCAAAGCGTCAGGGCAAAGGTTTACCACTGGTCGCTGCCATACCAGGGTGCGCGTGCTACGCGCATCGAAGGCAGCCCTTACCTCACCACGCGACATCCGTCGCATTGAGCCGGCTCGTCGCTTCGAGCCAGTCATTGACCCCAGCGGGGACGTACATCCCGCCAAGGGGTCGTGCCGTCCCCGCATTTCTTTGGAGGTTTCCCATGAAATACGGACGTTCTCTCGTGAATTTGGCGCAAGAACTCGAGCGGCAGCTCGCCAGCAAGCGGGACATGATCGTGCCCTCGCCCATGATGCGCTGCCATACCGATCACGGCGGTTGCCAACTGGTCATCGAAGAAAGCAACGGTGCTGGCCAGTACGACATCACCAGCCTGGCGCGCCGCCAACTGGCTGAAAAGCTGAAAATCCCGTTTACATACTTTGAACGCATGCGGGAGGAGCAACCAGGCCTGCTCGACCAGAATGTCAACACGTGGCTGCAGGACAATCGCGAGCGCCGCATGATCCGCACGCTCGACGGCAAGGTGCGGGCCGTACTGTCCGACCGCTACCGGCGGCTGGACAACTACGATCTGGCGGAAGCCGTGCTGCCGATCCTGCAAACGCTGCCGGAGGTACGGTTCGAGTCGGTCGAATTGACCGAGACGAAAATGTACATCAAGGCCGTCACACCGCGCATCCAGGCCGAGATGGCGCCGGGCGATCTGGTACAGGCGGGCATCGTGATCATGAATTCCGAGGTCGGCCACGGCACGTTGTCGGTGCAGCCGCTGCTCTACCGCCTGCTATGCAAGAACGGATTGATTGCTTTCGACCGGGGATTGCGCAAGACGCATGTGGGACGCCTCCTGCAATCGGATGAGGAAGCGATCACGCTCTTCCGCGACGATACGCTGGCGGCGGACGACAAGGCCTTCTTCCTGAAGGTGCGGGATGTCGTGCAAGCAGCAGTTTCGGAGGCGAGTTTCCGCGAGGTCGCCCAGAAGATGCGGCGGACGATCGGCATCCGGCTGACGGGCGATCCGGTCAAGAGCGTCGAGGTGCTGGCCAACCGTTATGCACTCAACGACACAGAACGCGCCGGCGTACTACGGCACCTGATCGTCGAAGGCGACCTGTCGGGGTATGGACTGGTCAATGCCGTCACCCATTACTCGCAGGAAGTCGAAGACTACGACCGGGCGACCGAGTTTGAAGCTCTGGGCGGTAAGCTGATCGAGCTGACCGCGGGCGAATGGAAAGGACTCGCTGAAGCGAACTAAAAAGAGCGCTTCAGCTTCAGCGTCCCCAATGAACGGAACTGTATCCTTCCGTTCGAATTTTACCCATCGGGCCATCCAGACAATGGATGGCCCGTTTTTTCCTATGCTTGTCGGCCATTGTCCGTGACCGGGGTATCCCGGTGGGCGGGTAATTCGATCATGATCGTACTGCCAACACCAATTCTGGTATCGATTTCCAGCTCCCCGTTCAGCCCAAGAACGCGTTCCCGCATGCCGATCAGCCCGATGCCAGGTTCTATTGCCTTCGGGTCGAATCCACGACCGTTGTCCCTGACCAGAATGTGCAGCGTATTGTGATCTTCCTGTAGCCGAAGACCTACAAACGCGGACGTCGCACTGGAATGCTTCACCACATTCGACAATCCCTCCTGAATGAGCCGATACGCAGATATGGCCAACTCTCCCTCCAAATGCGAGAAGTCGCCGTCCGCCTGATACTCGAATCGGCAATTCGGGTGAACCGTATCGAAGTAACGGACCATCTCTTCGACGGCGTCGCGCAGCCCCAGCGTATCGATGATTTCCGGACGCAGCCTCTTCACGATGCCGCGGGCCAGCTCATAAAGGTCCAGCGTGAGTTTAATCACGGCCTGCGCCCTCGCCTTGATCTCGTCCGCCGCAGGACTCTCCGGATGCTTCGTGACGATATCGAGAATGCGCTGGGATTCAAGGCGCGCGATGATGAGTGACGAATTCAGGTGATCATGAATATCGACGGCGATATTCTGCCGTTCCTCCTCGACAGCGGAATTGACCTTTTGAATCAGCCTTCGTTTCTCCGCGTCGGATTTGATCGCCTCGTCACGCGCCTGCTCCAAAGCACGCGTCCTGGCAATCACCTTGCTCTCCAACTCCTGCCTGAACTGGCTCAGGCTCTCGCTCATTTCAACAATCGTCGCCTGCAGTTCGCCGATTTCGCCGCCGGCAGTGACGTCGAGCTGGACAACATAATTTCCCCCTCTGATATGCCGCAACGCCGCGATTGTCGCAGCTAATGGCTTGGTCACGCCCAGCGCCAGGTAAAGCCCCAGGAGCGCGCTAACGAACAATGCTGCCGCTGCGATTGCAGATCCGATCATAATCCGCGTGTACTTATTGGCAAGCATGCTGGCCGGCGACATTGTCACGCGCACGTAACCCATGACCTGCCCGGATTGCAGCTTTGTCGCACCGTCCACGCGCGCCGAGATATGGGGCGCATTATCATGCTCACCGAACGTATTGATCTGCACCTGTTCTTTCCTTATCGGCGTTTCAAACGTATGCAGCGCATCTGTCCGTAATGCTTCATCGGTGACGTGCAAGATCGTCTTCCTATTGGCGTCCAGCAGCTCGATTCCGTATATGCTTTTATCCACTTGAAGCAATCCATGCACCGTGCGCTCCACGCCCGCCAGGTTTCCCGATATAACACCGTATTGGCTGCTTTCGGCTAATGCAGCGGCGATGAGATTGCCGCGCTCATGCAGATCTTGCTGTATCTCCGCCAGGCGTGAAAAATATGACCAGGTGGTCACCGAGACGAACATCAGCACCACCGGTAGCACAGCGATGGCAATCAGGCGTGCGGTAATTCCCCAGTTTTTCCAGTTCCAAATCTTCACGACGACCTCGCACCAGATTTCCTGGAAAGCCGTCTCACGCTCTCGTCGATCACGACATTCAGTGATCTGGCGACATGATCGTTGATGACGACGTCGAAATACTTGGGAAACTGCGGTTCCGGCAATCGTCCCAACGCCGCAAATGCGAGCAGGAGTTCCTCCGTTTGCACGAGAACGTCTTCAATGCTGGAAAACGTCGATGCCATGGCGCCGGCAGTGACCAGCGAGGTCGAGAATCCGATGACGGCTTGATTGTGCCGGTACGTCGTCATCAGGATGGTGCGAATGTTATCCGCGCTATAGATAGTGCTGTCCGGTATAGCGAGAATGACGGGGACATGCGCCACCCGGTTCAAAACACGATTCAACCCATCGTCGATCGAAACATGCTCAACGGTCAAATCGATGTTGGCCTGCACGGCCGCTTGGCTCAAGACAGGCAGCAGATAGGCGGTCTTGTCGCTGACCAGCGCGGCGACGCGCACACGCCTTTTATACAACATCGATATGAGATGAAGCTGCGAAAACGGCGACGGCTCGGCGTAGATTGCCGTCACTGCATTGACGCGCGCTTTGGGCGCGCTTTCCAGAACGGCTCGGTAAGCCTGACTGGACGTGAATATCGAAACGATCACGCCGTCGGGGTCTTTCGCGAGCAGCGATCTCAGCGCCGCCGGCCCAACGGCGATAGTGATCACGTTCTTTTTTTTCGGAAAACTGGCCGTATAGTCAGTCACCACTTGAGCCGATGGGAAGCGCTTTTGCAGGCTTTCAACGATGCGTTTTGTCGGTTCGCTTTCATCAGCGATTGCGACACGCACCTCATGGTGTTGCAAGTCGGCAGCTTGGGCCCATCCATTCCAGGCTGAAACGAGGCATAAGGCTAGCCCTGCACTCAGGAATGTTCTACGAAGAGAGGGTTCGTTCACTATCAGCCCGCTATGATTGAGCCATGTCAATGCGGTGCCATGCCGCAATGCAGGCCGGGAATCAGCAAGCACTATGCGTCACCGTCCTGACAATATGCTGACAATTTTCGGGCTGCCGAGTGACGCATGCAACTGCGCCTATAGCGGGCTCCGAACTTACAATGCCAGCTTGAGCGTCAGGTAATACTGCATGCTGCTGTTGTAGCGACTTTCATCTACTCTTCCAACATCGCGGAAGTATAGGCTGGAACGATTGTCCAGATGCCGGACGATCAATGAGGCGGTCAGGCGTGAATCCTTTCCTATGGAAAACATCTTCGATAACGTCAAATCCTCTCGGCCGTAATGCGACTGACTGAGCCCGCTTCCAGCCGCCCCGTAATAAGCGAGCGAGCACCGCCATCCATTGGCCAACTGACGTGATAGCCCGATCGCCCCGCTATGCCTGGAATACTGGGTTTGCTCGAACGGTGTCGAGGCGCGGTCATTGTCAAGGTAGGCGTAGGCCAGGTACAGCATCCAACGGTCGCTAGGCTCGTAGTTAACTTGCACCTCCGCACCGCGCAGGCGTACCGAATTGCTATTCGTCGGCGCAAAGTTCGACAGCTGCGTTTTCTCAGAAATGAGATCGGTCAGCGTGTCGTGAAACACTTTCGCGTCGACCAATAGCCCGTATTGCGGCAGGTTTGCAAAGTAACTGATTTCGCGCGACAAAAGATTCTCGTTATCCAGGTTTCCGGGCGCTCTTGCGCTTTGGAAAAAGTAACCTTGGGTGGTGCCGTTGAGCGGCGGATTGAAATTCGTCGCCAAGTACGCCCAGTTGGTGCGCTGCTCCATGATATCCGGCACGCGTGTGCCTTTTGAAAGCACGAAGCGCAACGTGTGATTGGCATTGAGATGCGTATTGATTGCCACACGCGGCGAAAATGCGGAACCGGTCAACTGGTCGGGTTCCCAAAAGCCGCCGGCGTTGATGTTCATCCATCGGAACGGCTTGTACTCGACATTCGAAAAGGCACGATAACTGATGTTGGCGACGCGCCCTCCCAAGAGCGTTTGGCTTTCACCGGTGTCCTGGCGTGCGCCGATGCCCGTCACCATCCGCAGCGTATTCGAAAAGACAAAGGTATCTTGCAGCTCAATGTCTTTTCTGCTTTCCGTATAGTCCTGATTCGCATCGACGCAGGTCGGCGCCGCGGCGCGCGTACCCAGCCCGCGAATCGCAGCAAGCGCGGCCGCCGCCAACGCGTTATCTTGCGCAGTACCGCCTGCCGGCACACGACCGGCAAAAAGCTCGGTGGCGTAACGGGGATTGGCACGCCACAAGTTGAACATCTGCGGCAATAGCATGGCGGTCGGAACGCAAGTGCTCCAATCCTGATCGACTTTGTGTTTCGACGCGTACGCCTGCACCTGCAATTCGTGATGTGCGGAGAAGCCTTTCCGCCAAAGTACGTTCAGATAGTAATCCCGGGTGTCAATGTCAGGAAAGGTCCGCTGATTCCTGTCGATCCACTCGGTTTCTTTCAATCCGTCGACTAGCGCCATCTGCCAATCGAAGGTCTCATTTGCGGCGATTTCGGTCGTCGATCGGAAATTCAATCGATTCAGTTGCGTACTATCATGACCCTGACCGAAGGCTGACGCATAGTCGTACCCACCATCCAATTGGCGCGCGATGGTCAGTCGGTATGTGGTGGATGGCGCCAGTTTTCCGCCGTACCGAAGCATGCCCTCTCTCGTATCGAGTGATCCGGCCGTTGCGGAAACGGTGATGCCCTCGGCCGACTTGGGGTGTTTCGTGATGATGTTGACGATCGCGAGCATGGAATTCGCGCCATAGGATGCCGAATTCGAACCTCGAGTGACTTCTATCCTCTCGATATCCTCAATCGCGACCGGCAGTTCCTTCCAATCTACCCGTGCCAGCGCAGGACGATAGACCGACATGCCATCGATAAGGACATTCATGCGTCGCGGGAAATGATTGTTCGTTCCGTGGTAATTGATCCGGAAATCATTGCCGGTCACGACGTGGATCGCCATGCCGGGGACGAGCCGAAGCGCATCGGGAACGGAAGTGATGCCAAACCTTTGCATCATCTCTGCCGTGATCACCGTGACGCTGGCCGGCACATCGGCGAGCGACTGCCGCAGGCGGGTCGGCGTCAATACAACAGGAATATTGTTTTCTGTCAGATCCAGCTCTGCCCCGAATGACGGAACGGAGAGCGTACCGACTATCAAACCCAACATCATGTAGCGGCGAATGTGCGTCATTTTTTTTACTCCCTGAAACGACACCGGGTCGTTTACATTCGATCGCAGCAGCGCATTGCGTTGCCCTGGCCGCGCTCATCACCCAATCGGCCTCCCTCGCCAGTCAAAGGATACGAGGGTAGGTAAAGCCGATGAAATGCACGGCATTCAATCCGAAATGCATAAGGATCGGGGCCTCGATCCGCTTCACCACCGCGTAGGCATAGGCGTAACCCATGCCCGCCAGCGCGCCGATGGCTACGTAGACGGGTCCGCCAGCAAAATGGGCGAGCCCAAACAGCAGCGCGGAAACCACGATGGCGATCGGCTCGCCGATGCGGATACCGGAAAGCGACTTGCTGAGACGGTCCTGCAGGAAACCGCGAAAAAACGCCTCTTCGGCAACGCACACAAAGAGCAGATTCGTTACGAGGAAAATGGGCGTGTATTCGGGCAGTTTGACATCCGGCCTGACATATCCGGCGGCAATCGCCGCCGCGATGACAGCAATGGCCGTGACCGCGGTAATTGGAAGGATTCGTCGCAGCATCTCGCGCCACTCGGCAAGCGTTCCGGCCCGACGCGCCAACAGTGCCAGCAGGATCAGTCCGACCGCTCCCTTGTCGAAATTCGCGTACTGGGTATAGGGCATGGCATCGGCGGAGAATTTGATATTCGCCGCGAGCACCGGGTTATTGAATCCCGGCAGCAAATGCAAGGCAAGCGCCAACGCCAGCAGCACGGTCAATGCGCCAAACAGGAGCCGTTGCAGGCGGTTTTCTTCTGAACGGCCGGCCATATAGGCGACAACGCCCAAAGCGCCGAGCCCGACGAGCGCCGCCCACGACAGATAGCCTTCGACAAGGCCTGCAGCGATGGCGCCGACAAATAGCAACAGCCATGGCGAGACGCTGAACCGCTTCCCGAACCGGACTGGTTCCAGCCATGTAGCGCAAATAGATAGGCCGAGCAGGCCGAATGTGATTAGCATTTATTCTCTCCAACTCATTTCAATGGCTGGCAGCGACGACAGGCTAAGGCTCGATCAGCCCATGCTTGACGGCCAGTCGGGTGATGTCGGCAGCCCGGTGGATGCCGAGCTTCTCCTTCACCGCCTGACTGGTGTTGCTGATGGTTTTCGGCGACAGGCCGAGTCTGTCCGCGATTTCCGCATTGGTCAGTCCTTGGGCCATCAACGTGAAGGTTTCCATCTCGCGCTCATCCAACCGGGATTGAGGCGAGGTGTCTCCCTGTATCGCCAAGTGCACCAAGCGCTCGGCAACTTCGGGCAGAAAATATGCCTCGCCTTCGTGTGCAGCCTTGATGGCGATGGCGAGTTGCTCGGGGCTGCATCCCTTGGTCAGGAATGCGCGCCCTCCAAGCCTGTATGCCTCTTTGATGAGCGTGTCTTGATCGAATTGGCTCAGAAACACGATATTGGCTTTGGGATATTTGTTGAGCACCTCTTTCGCCGCATTCAGTCCAGTCAGCTTTGTGCCGAACCGAATATCCAGGACCAAGACGTCCGGAACGAACTCCTGATATTTCTCCACTGCTTCTTCAGGCGTTCCCGCTTGTCCTACCACCTTCACCCCGTGTTCCGCCAAGGCCATGGCGAACCCGGTCATGATCAAGGGATGATCATCCGCAAGCAGCACGTTTATCGATTTCGTTGTATCCATTTTTTGTCAGCAACAAAACAGACTGTGGCAACCCACTTTTCAGGCATTCCTGCCTGCAGGTAGTGCATGCCTCTGACGACAAAGTGTCATGGAACTGGCAACGCTTCTCAGAAGCAGCACGCTATCGCTTTTTGCATATCAGAATTGTTGAGCTTGCAGGAATCACTGACTTGACAAAGCACAAACTTTTTGCGGTCGATCCAATTACTATTTCATAGCATCAGCTAGTAGCCCTATCGATACTCTTTCATGGCAGTCACTTTGTTAATCCATTTAATTTTTGAGGAGGATCGCTGAGAAATGTAGGCTCAAGCCACACATTTTTTAATCCAATAGCGGTGGGGTAATCAGTACGAACGAGACTCACAGGTTGTAACCAGCGTGTCGACGGCATGGATCGTTACCATGATCTAGCAAAGAAAGTGAATTTTATTTTTACGCTGAGAATGACTTGCTTCATGCCCTGAAAAACCATCCGGTATAGGAACCTTTGCTCGTGGCATTTGCTTTCCAATTGGTTTCACCAAATGTTTTTCATAACGATACTTTTAGGGTGGATAGTCGCAAGCAAAATCCTCTGCCGATAATCGGGGTTGTTCTTCATCGGTGCGTTGCCCGGCTTGCGTAAAACGATCGGATTGCTGTTGGACTTACTGTGAGGAATGGCTATGAGCAATGTTCAATTTTCCGAGGTACAACTTCTTAATCTGTCCGCATTAGTCACCGTACGGGACAGCATTCAGCATGACCTGATTTCTGCCTGCTGCACGTTTGGCTTATCTGCGGATCAAGCGCGCCTCTTCAGCGCGTTGTCGATCGATCGGATCCTATCCATCGTGGTCAATGTCGGCCAGGAGTGCCTGTTCTTGCCACGACCAGATCTCGCGTCGTTAGTCGAACTGCCGGCTCCACTTGCCGGTCCGATTACGTCGGTCCATCCGCCGCATAAAGCGGCGCCTTCAATGCCGCGGCAATCAGTATCCGAACGACAATCGCCGCGTTAAGCGCAAATGACCATGGCGGCCAATACCAACCACGCCGAGCGCCATATCCGTGCATTGGCACTGGCCAAGGAATGCGTCGCACTCGGCGCACGCATCCGTACCGTCGGCTACGTAACCGGCTTGCCGCACGGGCAGCTCACTCATTTGTTTTTCTCTGACTGCACTTTGGCGCAACGCGGCCGCGCTCCGGATTCACCGGAGTGGTATCACAGCGCCAATCTGCTCAACCGGACGGAAGCCTCGATCTTCCTCTCGATCTACCGGCGCATTCGGGAACTCGGCTTTGGTCCGACCGATGCGCTCGTGTCAGGCTACCGGCACTATCTGACGGTGTGCCGCAACCATCCCCGCATTCATTTCGATCGCGCCTTTGACCTGGCTTCGCATATGGATGGATTGTGGACCGTGCGGACGCCGAGCTTCTCGCTCGTCACATGCCCGGTATGCACCAGCCAATACGTCACCGCTGTCAGCGCCCATCCGACGACGAATCACGAGTGCCCGTTTTGCAAATTGGTCAAGCGTTACCGGCGCGATCCGCGGCTCCAGACCTCGTTTCCAGTCAACGCGCTGCCCGACATCACGGCCATTCAATCGAGCGTGCTCGCGCTATCGAAGCAAGTGAAGCCCATGACACAGGACTGATGTTGAAAAGGCCATCGCAAGCGGCCTATTTCTCGTGGACGCCTGATCTGCCCCGCGCAAGAATCGGACATCCCGTCAGGCTCCGGTATACGCATGCGCGGTTTCGATTTCCTTCTGGGCAGCCTCGGTCTGCAGCGCATGGCCGGGCCCGTTGCCAACACCAACCCACCGCCTTCCGCGGATAACCTCGCGCACGCGCGCGTTACCGCTTATCCGCCGGTCGATCCTGGCATTCCGGCTCAGCCAATCGATGAACTGCTCGGCGCGCATCAAGAGCTGATCGACCGTATCAAGGTGTGCTATGGGATGGACCGCGCCAGCTTTGAACAGGACCTGCTTGGCCTGATCCGCCGCTATGCGGCATTCGTTCACCTGCTTCCCGCCACGCCGGATAACTACTTCAATGCGCCCGGTGGACTGCTGCGCATGGGGTTGGAGGTGGCGTTCTTCAGCTTGCAGGGTACGGACGGCCATATCTTTTCCGGCCGCTCCACGATCACGACGTGCCGCCATCTGGAGCCGCGCTGGCGGCATGCCACCTTCATTGCCGGGCTTTGCTGCGAAATCCATCGGACCCTGTGCCACGTCATCGTCACCAATGAGCACGGCGATGAATGGCAGCCCTACCTGCTGCCTCTGTCGAATTGGCTGACCCGGCACCAGGTCGCACGCTATTTCCTGAAGTGGCGGCCCAACGTCCACGAAACCCGCACCGTGGGACTATTCGCATTGCCGCATGTGGTCCCGAGCGAGGTATTGCAGCACCTTGCCACCGGCAATTCCGTCATCGTGCCGCACATGATGGCGAGCATTTCCGGCATGCCGCTCTATCGGGAACACAATATCCTCGACGAGCTGGTACGCCGCTCGGTGGCGCTCGTCATCGATCGCTATCTGCAGGCAAGCGCCGACCGCTACGGCACGCCGCAACTCGGTTCGCATCTGGAGCGCTACCTGGTCGATGCGCTGCGCCGTCTGGTTGCCGGCAACTCGGCCTGGTGCCCCAACGCCGAACGCTCGCGCGTCTGGTTCGGCAGCGACGGCGTGTTCCTGGTCTGGCCGAACGCGGCGGCGGAAATCCGCCAGCTGCTGGAATCCGACCAGTTGCCCGGCATTCCGAAAGCGCCGGAAACGATGCTGGAAATTCTGGTGGCAGCCGGCGTGCTCGAACCGAAAGATGCCGCCCAATCCACATGGCAAATCGTGCCACCCGAAGCCAGGGCAACGATTGAGGCAGTCAAGCTGTCGTCGCCGGCAATCCTGTTCGCCGGTCTCGATCCGGTGCCTCTACCGCTTGCCATCGCGTTATGTCGTCCGCTTGAGCCGGCCAAGCCGCCGCCCGCCAGCAGCCGGAAACCCTCCACGTCGCCACAACTTTCGCTGCCCATCGAACAAAATGCGGAGCCGCAGGCGGAACCCGGTACAGCCGAGCAACCTGCCGCCGCGCCGCCGCCACGTGACGCGGACAACGCCGCAACCCGTGCTCTGCCCGCCAATGACGCTGCACCTGCCCAACTGGCGTTAGCGATACCCGAATTCCGGCTCGATGCCCCCATGCGCCTGAACCCCATCGTGCGCGATGCGCTGATACAAATCGTCGACGCGCTCAATCGAGACGGCGCTGACACCGCTGCCTGCACGGTTTCCGCCGGGCTGTTTATCCCGCTCGTCGAGTTCGAGCGGCGCCACATCGAACCTTCGCTGGCACTGCGCGCGCTGACCGAGGTGAGGATGCTGGTGCGACCTGACGGCATGCAGTCGCACACCATGACCCACGATTTCGGCAGCGAACAGAAGGTCGGCCTGCTACTCCATCCCCGCTTCGTCGCAGGACTCGATCCCGCCGATTTCGACGTGCCAGACGCCGGCGGTGCGACATGCTGATCCGCAAATACGAGATGCCCTGGCGCCGCGCGTACGAATCCTACGCGAGCGCCGCCTGGCTGATCGCCCTGATCGTGTTCGTCATCACCGCGGTCCGGGAGGAATTGCCGTGGCGCTTCACCGGTCCGGTGGCGATGCTGTGCTTGTGGATGGCCGGTCTGCGCATGCACCAGGCATTACGAATCTTGATCGTGCGCGCCTCGCTGTCGGGGCGCGCAATGCAGGTCGTCACCACGAAGCAATTGAACAAGCTGTGCAAGCAGCCCGAGCAGGTTTTTCTGGGATTCGGCTTCGAATGGACCCCGCTCCATTCGCAGCGCCTGTATGAACTTGCCAAGGTCAACTACCGCGACTATGCCGTATCGCCCGCCTTGCTGCGCTGCCTGGGATATGAAGTCAATCCGCAACCCGACAGCGAGATCGGCCTGCCCTACATCCACGGCGTCGAGCCGAGAGAACAGGCCCTTTACCGCCCCTTGCAGAACTTCGAAGGCGGCACGCTCCTGGTCGGGACAACACAATCCGGCAAAGGTGTTGCGCTCGCCAACCTGATCACGCAAGCCGTCCGCCGCGGCGACGTCGTGGTCGTGATCGATCCGAAGAACAGCCGCCGGTTGAAACGCGCGGTCATCCGCGCCTGCGAAGATTACCGGGAATCGCATGCCTTCCTGGAGTTCCATCCGGCGTTTCCGGAAATGGGCGTGCGCCTGGACTTCACGTTCAACTGGCAAAAACCGACCGAGATCGCGTCGCGCATCCAATCGATCATGCCGCCGGACACCGCCGGCGCATTTTCCGCGTTCGGCTGGGACGCGGTCAACGTCGTCGTGCAGGGGCTGATCGAACTGGAGGAGCGGCCGAACCTGATGAAGCTGACCAAGTACATCGAAGGCGGCATCGAACCGGTGCTGGAAACCTCGTTGCGCCGCTACTTCGGCGCAATTATCGGGCCGGACTGGCGCGATCAGCCGGACATGAAGAAGCTGATGAACGACGCGCAACGCGGCAATCTCAAGCGTCCGTCGGAAGCGGCCAGCAATGATCTGCTCGCTTTCGTCGCGTTCTATGAGCACCATCTGCCGCAGAACCAGCGTAGCAAGGTCCTCGATTCGCAAGTGCGCACGTTCCGCCACAACCGCGAGCATTACCAGAAAATCACCGCCAACCTGCTGCCGATCCTGTCGATGCTCACTTCTGGCGATCTGGGCATGAGCCTGTCTCCCGATCCATTCGATGCCGGCGATACGCGCGCGATCATGAATTTCGAGAAGATCGAGCGCGGCGGCCATGTCCTGTACATGTGCCTCGATTCGCTGCCCGATCCTTCGGTGGCGTCGGCCATTGGCGCGCTGTCGCTGGCGGACCTGGCCGCGCGTGCCGGCATGCGCTACAACCTGGGCGGCTACCGGCGCATTTCGCTGTTCGTCGATGAGGTGTCGAACGTCATCAACCAGCCGTTGATCGAAATCCTCAACAAGGGCGCCGAAGGCGGGATCTTCACCACCTGCGCGATGCAAACATTGGCCGACCTGGCTAAGCGGCTCGGCAGTGAAGATGCCGCGCGCATGGCATTGGGCAACCTCAACAACCTGATCGCGCTGCGTTCCAAGGATCGGCCTACGCAGGATTTCATCGTCGAGACCTTCGGCAAAACCGCAATTCACACATTGCGCGTCGGCTTGAACAATGCGTCGGATGCGCATCTCGGGGACTTCACCTCTGCTTACTCGTCGCAGTTGACCGAAAGCATGGAAGAACTGATCCCGGCCGACATCCTTGGCAAGCTGCCGAACCTGCAATACTTCGCATCGGTGTCGGGCGGACGGATCATCAAGGGGCGCTTCCCGATCCTGAATCCCGATTTCGATCGCCTGGCTTCGGGAGCGCAGCCATGATCCGCATCGTATCGACCACGTCACTGGTGGCGCTGCTCGTCCTCGTGCTGTACCTGCCCTCCGCCTACCCGCCGGAACGCTTCATCGATCAATTACGCGCCGAACACGGGTTGACGACCGATTTCTGGGGCAGCGATCATGCTCTACGCATCCTGTCGCGCATGCTCGATTGGCTGGCCATGGCGGAGCGGACCGGCCCCGTTCCCTCCCCGGCCGACGCCTCCGCGCCGAATCCGGTCGATCTCGCGGTGGCGAAGCAGATGGCCGAAGTCAACCACCGGCTGTTCAACAATCCCTACTTACGCTCGATCGACACGCTGCTCACGCTGGCAACCTACCGGCTGTCCGCGTTGATCGAGTGGCTGCCGCCGCTGCTGGTGTTCACGCTGGCGGCCTTGTTTGACGGTTTCCTAGTGCGCATCATCAAGTCCAAGGAGTTTCGACAGCACAATCCCGAAGTGTTTGCCATGCACGCCAGTGCCGCGATCATGACGGCCTGTGCGACGGTTCTCGCATTTGTTCTGCCCGTCACGCTGCACCCGCTGGTGTTATCTGCCGTGCCGATCGCGATCAGCGTCTTCGCCAGCCGGGCGCTCGCCGATTTTCACCGCCGCGACTGATGGATTCTCGTCACTCACTTACCCTGGCAAGGCTCTACTTGTCCAACGCGACTTTCCACCCAAGCCTACAGAAACATCTCGTGCAGTGTTTAGCAGGATGAATAGCTCATGCTGATTGCGCAAGTGCCTTGTCTACTTTCTTAGTTCGATCCAAGGCAATCCCGTTTCGTAGCAACTGGGCGAAGTCTTCTGCTGGTACAGGCTCGCCAAACAAAAATCCCTGCATCTCGTCGCAACTTCTTTCCTGAAGGTAGTTCAGTTGCTCTCTTGTCTCGACACCTTCGGCAACGACTTTAAGTTTCAGACTATGGGCCATAGAAATGACAGTTTTAGCGATCGTTGCATCGCTCGGGTCGCTAGTAATGTTCTGTACAAATGATCGATCGATTTTTAGCCTGTCGATAGCGAAGCGCTTCAAATAGGCTAGTGAGGAATAGCCCGTTCCAAAATCGTCAACTGCGGCAGAAACACCCATCGCTTTACACTCGAGCAAAGTGGGAATCACATTATCAAGTTCTTCCATCGCAAGACTTTCCGTCAGCTCCAACTCAAGCAATTGCCCAGGAAGGCCAGTTTCTGAAAGCGCACGCCGCACGACGTCCGTAAGACTCCGCTCGCGAAACTGACGTGCGGAGAGATTCACTGCGACGCGTATAGGGCAGAGTCCCGCGGAGTGCCACTCTTGGTTCTGGGCACAGGCAGTGAAAAGTACCCACTCTCCGATCGATACTATCAAACCAGTTTCTTCTGCAAGCGGAATGAATCTATTCGGGGCAACCATGCCCAACTCCGGGCTATTCCAACGCAGTAATGCTTCAGCACCGACAATGCGTCCACTAGAGACCTCTACTTGAGGCTGATAATGCAACAGCAATTCCCCATTCCGTAAGGCATGGCGCAACTTGTTTTCCAAGGACAACCGCTCGTTTGCACGCTGATTCAGTTCGCTAGTGAAAAACTGGCATCGATTACGCCCCAACTCCTTGGCACGATGCATGGCTGCATCAGCATGCTTCAGCAATGTCTCAGGATCCGTACCATCCTGCGGATAGATACTGGCACCAATGCTGCAGGTAACGGTCAAATCTTCGCCTTCGACTGCTACAGGAGCTAGCATCTCGTCCTTCACCTGCTGCATAATCCGCTCAATCTCGCTTACCTGCGTGAGTTCGGGAAGTATCACCACGAATTCGTCGCTCCCCATTCGTGCGATGGTGTCGTTTTCGCACAGGCAGGACTTGAGCCTTGCTGCAACGTTCCGCAGTACTTCATCGCCGATGTTGTGGCCCAACCCGTCATTGATGATTTTGAAGCGGTCCAGATCGATATACAGAACCGCGATCTGTGTACGATAGCGTTGCGCGTACTGAATGCCCAGCTGCAAACGGTAGCGCGTCTGATGACGGTTAGCCAGCCCGGTTAGATCATCATGATTTGCCAGATATTCCAGTTGTGCCTCGTATCCCCTACGCTGAGTGATATCACGCACAATGCTTGTGATCAAGAGCCTCTCGCCAACACGCCATGTGGACAAGCTGATTTCCGCGTGAAACTCGCTGCCATCTTTTCGTCGCCCGAAGAGCGTGCGGTCGCGCATCGGCCCTGCCAGCGCACGCTCCCCAAAGTTGTCGCGGTGTGTACGATGTGTTGCGCGAAATCGCTCGGGGATTAGTGCTTCGATCGTCTTCCCGTTTAGCTCGCCACGGTCGTAGCCAAACATTCTCTCCGTGCTCGCGTTCACGTGCTCGATCCGCCCCGTAGCATCACTAATTATGATAGCGTCCACTGCGGACTCGAGTATGCCCAGAAAGCGCGCTTCGCTTTCCTGCAAGGCCTGATTCACTCGGACCAACGAACGTGTAACGAACCAAGCTGCGGCACCAAGCGTGATTACAGTCAAGGTGACCACGAGGGTGATACTGAATCCATTGCGATCGTATCCGGTGCCTTCCCAATGCAACCATAACCAGGCAAACGGCAATACCGGAGTGCCCCACAGAACTAACTTTTGCCCGTAATTGCTAGCAATAATATTCACTCCAGGATCGCGCGTCGCCCCATTACGCCAAGCGACACAAAGCAGGCCGGCGGACACGACAACAACTAATGTAGCCGTGGTAGGGGCGAAGGTGGCGTAGCCTTCAAATGGCCGTGCGGCTTGAACACCAAACAGGTACCCGAGCATGCCAATGGAGCCGACGGCAAGACTGCAAAGCGTGGCAATCACCGCTGCAAGTGCGCGACGACCGAGTAAGAAAAATGCCGTGCCTAGTAGGGCGAACGCGGTCGCCGTCGCATGAGCCATCCGCCCCGGTGGGTGTCCATGTGGATCCCGGGCTAGAAGCTCGTCAATGCCGAGATTAACGTCAAACACATACTCCGCAAGCGTTCCGGCTCCAATTCCAAATAGCACAATCGCATTGAAGGATACGATGGTGCGCCGCATACGTAATTTAGATTCAAGGGCAGCCCACAGCGCCACTGCGGAGATGACGAAGGATAGCGCAGTGTTGGCCTTCATATTGCCCGCAGCAGGTAGTGGGAACGTCACTGCATCGACGTCCATGAACCAACCGAGAATCATTGCCAAGCCAGCAACCAGAGCAATACCAGCCGCGGTTCTCGCAAACACTGCAGGGGAGTCCGCGGATTGGGATTGGACTAACTCGTTCATAAGCACTCTCTCAATAGATGTTAATAGTCGAAAATTGACGCAGTCGCGAACAACTTTGACATTACATCGAGTTCTCTTGCATGCATCGGAGCGCTGGCTTGAGATCGCTAGGCGAATGCGAGATTTCCCCTTCAGGGGAGATATGCAAAAGCTGACGATCGCCACGCCGACTCGAGAATTTCACATTCATGCGCGCGCTTCTTTTACCACGCGAGACGAGGCCACTCCAAGCATCTGTGACAGATCCAGCAGTCAATGCTAATCCTGGAAAGGAGTTCTGTAGACGCGCAAGATCCGGTAGCGCCCGCTCATTACTCAAATCTAATTCGATGGAACCCAATGCGCTGCAGTTACTTGCGCTCAGGATGGAGAGGTTTAGACTTCTTATTTCCGATGTATAAGCCATTTGAACAATGGCGGGCAATTCATCGAGATTTTGTTCGAGCAGAGTGGTTTGCATCATCACTTCAAGCCCGACTGCTCGCGCGGCGGTAATCCCAGCGGATGCACTTCTCCATGCGCCGATACGTCCGCGGAGATGATCGTGAAACTGCGCCGAGCTAGAGTCAAGGCTGATGCTTACGCCTAGCGCACCGGCGAATCGTAGTCGTGCTGCCTGAAACTCGTCTAAGAGCATGCCGTTAGTGTGGATCACGGGGACAAGTCCGGCGTCTGCCAGTGCTGCGACGATACTGGGTAGATCCATACGCAGCAACGGCTCACCGCCTGCTATCACCACTATGGCAGCAGGAACCAGCGATCCTATATCGCGCGCCAACTGTGCAGCCTGGTCTTCGCTCAACTCGTTGCACCACGTGCTTTCACGGTGCACTGCATTCAGCATGCAGTGCTTGCACGCCAGGTTGCACCTATATGTTAGCTTCCACAAAACTGATACGGGCGTCGGCTCATTGGTTACAACTACTGAATTGCACCGTTCATCGAAAACGCCTAGTTCACCGCGATACGCTTGCATTTATATTCTCCGAAATCACTGTCATCGAAATAGCCCATATTTAGCTTCTCGCCACGTCACACACGCGGCGTGCGCAATGATTCACCCTAGTTTCCTTGATCGTGCCAAAGTGCCGTTGGACTAAAATCGGCAACAACTTGAATATCGATAGAAATACCTATATACATTCCAAGATCAGCGGGTGGTGTTCAATTTGTGGCTTTGGCGCGACGTTCCATTTTCACAACGTAGGATTCGTAACCGCTTTCAGACTTGCAGTGACGGGTATGAATTCGCAGGATCGACATAGTGCTCTCGCGTTGGATTGAAGGAGTGCACTGTCAACAACAAGTTGCACGGTGTCAGTCGCAACAACTTTCTGGCTGTACAACCAAGCCCCATTGCACCGCTGATATTAGTGCCGGTACGGCCAAGCATGAGGAGCCAAGGCATCGTTTCCCGCGAGTAAGCGACGAGTTGATCTAAAACAGCCCCGGAAAGAAGCGTGGTCGAGATTTCGACACCTCGACTGCGCGCCAATCGGGCGGCCGTTTCCAGGTTTACCCGGTGAATTTCACTCAAGCCGATATCGGGAACCTCGTCATGCAACATTTTTTGTCCCATAAGGCCCGCATATCGATGAGAGTCGGGGAACAAGCGCTTAATCATCTTGTTTTTCTTACGTTTGTGTTCCCGAGAGTCGCAGACGGCAATCACCTCGACCTGCTCACCGGTTGCCATGCCTAGCTGGATTCCTATCATTAGCGCAGCCCAGGATTGCGGACTACCATCTAACGCCACCACGATATTGCCATCCGCGCGATTCGTACTTTCTCGTACTATCAGGAGATCGCGGTCGATGAGGTGTGCGACTCTATCGCACACGCCAGCACGCCGAGTTGACGCCACTCGCCCTCCGCCGTCCGTCCCCATTACCACCAGATCAGATTCTGAGGACAAGATATCAAGCACCAAGGCTTCATGCGTGGTCCCCTCAAGAGTAACGACGCTATACTGCACACCGGCGGCCTCACATCGCGCAGTAAATGTGGCCAACGGAGAGAAGAGAACGTTCTCTTTTCTCTGATAGGTACGGGTATCACACGAGGCCGCAGCTCCGATCACCCTAATCCCATCACAGATTCGCCAGTCGTCGGTGGCTTGATGCAAAAATACGTCGTCCCCTTGAGATGCGCTGACATGGCTACCCGTAAGCCTGGCACCAGCGCCGCTCATGATTGCCAAGGCGATGGCGAGATCGATGCAGGCCATGGAATGCACGGAATGGTCCAGCGGAAGATAGACTTGGTAGTACACCGTACTACCGCCATCTAGCCGATTTATCTCCCGCTACAAATAAGGAGCGGGCACACCAAGGCATTCGCAAGCCGGAACTGCCTTGCTCGTTGGACTCAAAGCCAGTACTACCCGAATAGAAAGTGATCCGGGGCGCTAAGCGTGGTTGATGCGGAAAAGGCTCAGCTTGTTGTTGTCCTGATCGCCAGCCGTCTATTCGTTCTAGTCGGTGACGCCTCTGCCTTCTGCGCACGCGCTGCCGGACACAGCCCTCGCGAGCAACAGACTGTTCTTGCATGCGAACGGGCGAGTAAAGTTTGCACATGCTTGTCTCAATAAGATTTTAGACTTGCACTGCAGTAATCGTGCCATGCCTTTGGCTCATCGGAATGGCATTCGAGAAAAATGAACGATCATTCGACAGACAGCACCTTTGTTATTGGGCAATGTCTATGAAAAGCGTGTAGAACGAGCCCACCACGCTCTGCATGTTCAGATAGAGCCTCCTCGAAGACCTTACTCCTTGCGATCAAAAATTAGCCACGTCGATCAATAAACTACCGGCAAGAAATATGGCTTAACGACGGACACGGCCCAGTCAAATTCGATGAACGCGAGTCGAGACGCGATTCATTGAACTCAGTCCGACAGTCATTGAAATGTTCCCCGCTCAAGACAATCCGATCAGCAAGATCCTGCAAAGACACACTGTAAAGATGCTCAATAATCATTTCTTCTAAGCTGACCCAAAGCTTCTCAGTGATCCAGCTGACATTCTCACTATGTCGGCCGTCATCACCCCCGTTCTTGGCTTCGTCTCGCCCCTTAGCGCGCGGCTGCTCAGTAGCGATCACAATATCGCCGACGCTGATTTGATCAGCAGGGCGTGCGAGGCAATAACCGCCGTCCGCTCCCCGAATCGAATCAACAAGTCCCTTCCTCCGCAGCTGCGAAAAAATATGCTCCAAGTAAGACAAGGAGATATCAAGACGTCGACTAATCCGAGGAAGTGAAACGACGCCCATTTTCTTGTGAATCACGATGTCAAGTAGCGCAACGACCGCGAACTGAACTTTATTGCTAAAGCGCATAATACGTCGATGCTCGAGGTGGGGCATCTCAGGCTGAGAATTATGTGGCAACGTAGCATCACTGCAACGGCATGCACGTAACACAATGTTCAGAACTTCGTCGATTTGATCACTCGTCATCCAGCCTTTATCAAAACAGATGGTTGCAAGTAATCGAACGTCATTCCCGCGCTCCTTTTCTTCGCGTTGAATCTTTAACGCCTCCTTTAATTGTCCCGCACCAACGCGACCGGCCTCAACCGCCGCGACACCGAACAAAGAACAATACCTATTAAACATGCTATTCAATAAACAACCTGCATTGTTTGCGCCCATATTGTTTCATCTTGTCGAACTCGCCACTGGAACAAAAGGAGTCAACAAACCTCGGCGTAGAAGTTACATGCGGCAGCGAGCAAGAAATGCGCCTGAAAAAAACGCAGTGAATTGGCGCCAGCTGAAGGGCGAACAATCGCAGCGAACTGGAGTGGCCGAAAAAGACTTAGCGCAAGCGGTGGCAAGCATTTAGCCGGCATGGCAAATTACTGACCGCAACCCCAATCCGTCGACATCAGTAGATAACAACTGGATATTGTTTCGATGCGTTTCTATAGGATAATTGCGCACTACTTACAGCATATTCGGCGCCAATGAAATCTGTCCGAGCGTTTAAGCGGCTCTCGACCAAAATCTATACGGCATTCTTACTTGCTGCATGCGTGCCTTTAATCACGGCAGGAGTAATTGGCATTTACCTGTCTCTCAACAGCTTGCGTCATGAAACACTGCAACATCTGGAGCAGGAAGTGGGGAGTCGAGCTGCGGGGATGAGTCACTTTTTCGATCAGCTCTCAAGCGAACTGCTGTACCTGTCGAGTTCTTCTGTTCTGCTTCAAGCAATCGACACGATGCAAGACGGAAGATTGAATGACAGATTACGTCGCAGCCTTGAGCGAGACTATGCGTCATTCGCCCGGACCTATCCGTACATCTACCAGATTCGCTTGCTCGATACTAATGGCAAGGAACTCGTGCGTGTTGACCGGCGCGGTGACGAGGTCCTCACGCTTGCGGACAGTGAATTGCAGGACAAGTCGGACCGTTACTACGTTCGAGAAGGATTAGCGCGCGCACCAGGCCAGGTCTACGTATCTGCATTGGATCTGAATATGGAACATGGCAAGGCCGAGTCGCCGGAGCGCCCTGTTGTTCGATTCATAACGCCTATTGCTGATGGCAGAGGGAAAATATCTGGACTCCTGATCATCAATCTGCACGCTTCGTACATCCTTCAGCAAGTGCAGGAAATGGCGAGCGGTCGCGGCGGGATTGCGTACCTGTTCGATCGGTCCGGCTACTACCTGTCGCGCTCTGCCAACGTTGACGTTCCGGGCCTATTCAGCATGAAGCCGATAGAAACCCTGGCCCCCCTGTTTCCGTCTCAGCTACTATCCCGGATGACCGGTACGGCGCGAGGAACGGATGCACTTCGAGAGTCGATTGTCGCGTACGCCCCCATCCCTATCGGACAATCTCTCCCTGTGCGTCAAGAAGATACGACGGCATGGTCGGTAGCATTGTCACTTCCTCAAAATCGACTCTTCGATTCAATTTTTAATCTGTATCTGCTGTACGGCGTGCTGGCGCTTTCTCTGCTTGTCGCTGCAGCGGGCGGATTCATGCTTTCCCGTCTTATGCTCCGCCCACTCATGATGTTGCGTGCCGAGACGGAGGAAATTGCCAAAGGAAACTTCTCTCGTCGGGCCGAGATTAAAGGCGACGACGAGATTGCCGACCTTGCTACAAGCTTCAACAGCATGGCGGCAGAATTGGAAAAATCGTACCAAGTTTTAGAGAACCGCAGAACTGAACTCGAGAGCGAAGTGAAAAAGCAAACTGCCGATCTGGAGCGCGAACGCAGCCAGTTGGCGGCCATTATCGCCAATACGGTAGATGGAATTATCTCCGTCTCTCCCACCGGGGTATTTGAATTAGTGAATGGTGCTGCGCGTCGCTATCTTGCTGGCCCTGACGGAACCCTGGTAGGTCGCTCAGTTAGGGAGTTCTGGGCCGGATGGGATGACTAAAGTGGACCCATCCGTCAAGACAGTTTTTTTCGAAGTTTAAGCTGCATCCATGACTTCACTTGCAGCGGAACAGCGCTGCCCTGTTTCTGCGCGGGAGGAATCCCTTGCGCAGCGTAGCGGAGCAAGGGATTCCTCCCGCGCGCCGCCGAATTTGTCCACGATCTTCGCACCACCGCCCCGGCCGCTCCGGTACACGCTGCCCGGCGTCGCATAGCCCAGCGACTGATGCGGCCGCGTCTCGTTGTAGAACGCGAAGTACTGCGCCAGCCCGACCGTCAACTCGCCCATCGTGGCGTAGCCCTTCAGGTACACGTCTTCGTGCTTGACGTTGCGCCACAACCGTTCGACGAAGATGTTGTCCAGCGCCCGCCCGCGACCGTCCATGCTGATTGCCACACCTTCCCGCTTGAGCACGCCCGTGAAGGCATGGCTCGTGAACTGCGCGCCCTGGTCGCTGTTGAACACTTCCGGCTTGCCGTGCTCGCGCAGCGCGTCCTCCAGACAGTCCACGCAGAACGACGCGTCCATGCTGTTGCTGATGCGCCAGGACAGCACCTTGCGGCTATACCAGTCGATGATCGCCACCAAGTAGGCAAAACCGCGCGCCAGCCGGATGTACGTCACGTCGGTCGACCACACGTGGTTCGGCCGCACCACTTCCACCCCGCGCAGCAGGTACGGGTACACCTTGTGCCGCGGATGCTTGCCGCTCGTGTCCGGCCCCGGCGCCATCCCCGCCAGCCCCATCGTGCGCATGAGCCGCTGCACGCGCTTGCGGTTCACCACGTGCCCCAACCCGCGCAGGAACACCACCATGCGCCGGCTGCCGTAAAACGGCCGGCTCGTGTATTCCTCGTCGATCAGCTGGCACAGCAGCAGATCGTCGTCCCGCAGCGCGTCGGCGTTGCACGCCGCCATGGCCCGCCGCTGGTACACCGTGGCGCGCGGCACTTCGGCCAGGGCGCACTGCCGGCTCAAGGGCAACTCGTCCGCGCCGTCGATCCAGCCGATCCTGGCGTCCCGGCTCACTCCCCCAACTTTTTTTTGAGCCAGTCCACTTCCATCTTCAGCCGCCCGATCTCGCCGTAAAGACGCTCCTCGCCGCTCTTGTCGTCGACCGCTAGCTTCGGGCCACGCCTGGTCTCGAACAGCGCCCCAGCATGCTCCAGAATCTCTTTCTTCCACTGCCCGACCAGCACCGGATGCACGCCATACGCCTGCGCGATCTCGCTGATCGTTTTCACCCCGCGCACCGCTTCCAACCCAACCTTGGCCTTGAATTCCGCCGTGTGCACTTTGCGCTTCTTGCCTTCACTCATTCGCCATCATCCTTTCAGGGACGACAGCTTAAACTACCGCCGGCAACTGTCTCAAATTCGGGATCCACTATAGACTACGCAACAGCGACCGACAGTGGTATTGCCGCGATAAACTTTGACTTAACGCTGCTTGAAAAAACGTTATCTTTCAGTCTCGCTCCGGTTTTGTCCGCATCGGTTGTGGTCGGCTTTATTATGGTGGTGCGAGACGTAACGGATGAACGCCGCTTGCAGGAAGAGCGCCGCGAATTGGATCGCCAGATCTTTCAAGTAGAAAAGCTTTCCACCCTGGGCGAGATTGCGATGGGATTGGCTCATGAAATCGGCAATCCACTCGCTGGGATAAAGGCGGTCGTTCAGTTGCTACTGGAGGAGGACATGGCCGAACAACAGTATGCGTACCTTCGACGCGCAGAAAACGAAATTAATCGCCTGACAGAATTTCTTAGGACATTTCACGGCTTTTCTGCCCCGCAGGAAATGCATCCAGTTGCGTGTCGCCTTGAAGACGTTCTCGAAGACGTGTTGCTATGGACGCGAAAGGAAGCGAAGAGCAATGGCGTGACGATCAGCTACGCTCCTTGCTGTGACGGCGTTCCCGATCTCTGGGCCGATCCATCGCATCTCAAGCAATTGCTGCTCAATCTCATCATTAATGCAATACACGCGATGCCGAGCGGCGGGAAGATCCAAGTTGGAATGTGTACGGGCTTTGCTCGTCACGATGAAGGGGGTGTAGAAGTTCCATGTATGCGATTCTGCGTTCGTGACAATGGAGTCGGTATCCCGCCGGAATTACAAGCACGCATTTTTGACCCATTTTTTACTACTCGCAGAAGCGGGTCGGGCCTAGGTCTCGCTGTAGTGAAGAAGATTGCGGTCCAGCATGGGGCTGAGATCACTGTCAGGAGTACCGTTGGGCATGAAACCTGCTTTGAATTGCTTTGGCCCATCGCCCGTCCTGAACGCTAACTGTCTGCGGCCATAGACACTGGAGCAAGAAAGCAATGCCTGCACGCATTCTCATCATCGAGGATGACGCGACGATTCGCATCACCCTAACCGCTGCACTGGAAAAACAAGGCTATCAGGTTGACTTGGCTGAAGACGGCACTAATGGCCTGGCACTGTTTCATCGCCACAGCTATGAACTGATGATACTCGACCTTCACCTGCCGGATATGCATGGCTTAGAAGTATTGAAGGCTATGCGGGAGTCCGACCCAGAAGCTCTTATTGTCGTCATGACGGCATATCCTGAAGTACGCACTGCGGTTACTTGTGTGAAGGTCGGAGCTTACGATTACATCAACAAGCCATTCGAACTTGATGAATTAAAGGATGTCGTTCGACGTGCACTGGAGACTCGGAACTTAAGGCTTGAGGTCGAAAGGCTTCGTATAAAGGCTCCAGCACCCGCTACACTTGCTGGGATGATCGGCGACGGACCGCAGTTCAAGTCTCTCATCGAGATCACTCGGCGCATTGCATCGGCGTCACGTATCCCTGTCCTGATTCATGGAGAATCCGGTACGGGGAAGGAGCTTATTGCGCAAGCCATACATAGCATGTCCTCGCGGGCAGCAGGTCCGTGGGTGTCACTTAACTGCTCAGCATTAGCGGAAGGGCTGCTTGAGTCCGAAATGTTTGGACATGAAAAGGGGGCATTCACTGACGCCAAGCAAGCAAAACGTGGATTGCTAGAACTGGCTGACGGCGGTACGTTGTTTCTGGATGAAATAGGAGATCTTTCGCTTGCCTTGCAGCCGAAGCTGTTACGTGCAATCGAAACTCAAACGTTTCGACGCGTCGGTAGCCAGAAAGAGCTGCGAGTCGATGTAAGATTTGTCGCCGCCACCAATCGAGATCTTCAGGCAATGGTTAAGGCTGGCACATTTCGAGAAGATTTATATTATCGACTCAATGTAGGCATCATCGAAATGCCCCCACTCCGGACCCGCCCAGAAGATATACGGCATTTAGCTGTGCACTTTCTTACCAATGCCGCTCAAGTCATGAAGCAGCCGGTCGCGGTTCTAGACCAATCGGCCTGTGAGCTTCTCGAAAAGTATGACTGGCCCGGAAATATCCGCGAATTGCGGAACGTACTTGAACGGGCACTCATACTTAGCGCGAACGGCATTATTCTCCCAATCCATCTCCCCAAGGAAATCAGCGCTGTCGAAAGCGTGACACCAGAACTGGCAGACGAAGAATTGGTTTCGCTGTCAAAGATTGAAGAGCGCCACATCCGCCGCATACTGAATGCGAGTGCCGGCAACAAAACGCGTGCAGCCAAGATTCTCGGGATCTCTCGCCTCACCTTGCGTACCAAAATCGCCGAATATGGCTGGAACGACCAACCTGAGAAGAAAGATGCGGAGGTAATCCCCCCGGAAATTAAGCGGCTTTGAAAGTAGAATTTTCTCAATATTGATTCGAGGAAGTTTTACATGAAGAAGTCACGGTTTTCGGAAAGTCAAATCATCGCCATTCTCAAGCAGGCGAACGCCGGCACACCGGTTCCTGAGCTGTGCCGAGAGCACGGCATGAGTTCAGCGCTGTTTTACCGCTGGCGCAGCAAGTTCGGCGGCATGGACGCCTCCATGATGGCGCGGCTCAAGGAACTCGAAGAAGAGAACCGTCGCCTGAAGAAGATGTATGCCGAAGAGCGCCTGAAGGCTGAGATCGTCGCTGAGGCGCTGCAAAAAAAGTGGTAGCGCCATCTCAGCGACGCGAGATGGCGCAATGGGCAGTGCAAGACAAGGCTGTCACCATTCACGTGGCATGCCAGGCGTTTGGCATTAGCCAGACCTGCTATCGGTATCAAGCAAAGCTGTCTTCAGAGAACAGCGAGATTGCAGACTGGCTGATTCGCCTGACGGCGAACCAGCGCAACTGGGGCTTCGGCCTGTGCTTTCTGTACCTGCGCAACGTCAAAGGCTATGGCTGGAATCACAAGCGTGTGTACCGGATTTATCGGGCGCTGGAACTGAACCTGCGCATCAAGCCGAAGAAGCGCCTGGTACGCGAAAAACCCGAGCCGCTGTCCGAACCGACGGCACTCAATCAGGTGTGGTCGATGGACTTCATGCACGACCAGTTATCCGACGGCCGCAGCATTCGGTTGTTCAATGTGATCGATGACTTCAACCGTGAAGGCTTGGACATTGAAGTGGATTTCTCCCTTCCATCCGAGCGCGTAATCCGTTCACTGGAGCGCATCATTGAATGGCGCGGCAGGCCGGATAGGATACGTTGTGACAATGGCCCGGAATACGTCAGCGCCGCGTTGATGGCGTGGGCAAGTCGGCGTGGCATTCATGTCGAGTTCATTCAACCCGGCAAGCCGCAGCAGAATGCCTACATCGAGCGCTACAACCGGACAGTGCGTTACGACTGGCTGGCGCACTACCTGTTCGACAGCATCGAGGAAGTGCAGGAATTCGCAACCCGTTGGCTATGGACCTATAATCACGAGCGCCCCAACATGGCCATCGGCGGCATCACGCCGAAACAGAAACTGGCCTTGGTCGCATAGTCTCTACTCTCAGGCCGCTTCAAAAATGGGGGGATTACCCGGACACTGAGGCCGAATGGTAAATATTTGACCGCGACACTGGTCACAAATTCGTCGTGGTGCACGCATTCCTCGCGCTGAGGTGCTCAAGTATGACTTTTGACGCCAAGAAAAAAAAATATGTCAACCTCGCACTTACCTTGAAGTCTCCGTGTCCCTCCGAAGGAACTGTGCCCGTGGTATTGGGGTATAGGTGCGAAACCACGCTCGCGCCCAACTAACCACAGGGGTCCGATTTAATAGGGGCGACTCCAGTCGAACAAATATTCGATTCAATCTCTACAGAGTGCTCACTCCTATTACGCGATTCCTGGAGGCACGGTGACGCGAGGCCACAGTCCGACAAATTTTTACCACATGGCGGACACATCTTTGCCGTTACGGACGCCTGAGTTGTAAAAATTCGGATGCGGCATCTTTACAGAATGTCAGACCACCACGTTCCCTTGTTTACCTGATGTTATTTAGAGGGAAGTGTTTCCAATCGCCCCTGGAACATAAGACATTTTCATTGCCATGGCGCAATATTTGCTAATAGAAGCTACGCGGCTTCAATTCGACTACATTGTCGCAAATTCAAAGGACTCTAAGGATGAATTTGGCACAGCCATCAGTTGGAGAAGCTGTTACGCGCACTTAATCAAATTTACAGGGCGATGTTTATATGTTGCATATAAGGCTATGGTAATTATTTCTTCTCTACTTGAATCATCTTCCAACTTTGAATATCTCGCCTACAAGTTGGGCTACGAAGAATATGGCGTCAACATCTTGAAAGTTCAAGAAATACGCGGCTACGAACAGCCCACACAAATTGCAAATGCACCTAGCTACATTAAGGGTGTAATCAACCTTCGCGGCGCTATCGTTCCGATCATCGATATGCGAATTAAATTTGGCTTTGAACAAGTCTCTTATGATCAGTTTACGGTGGTCATTATCCTCAATGTAGGCCGCCGTGAGATTGGCATGGTGGTGGATGGCGTATCTGATGTCATTACATTATCTCAGCAACAGATCAAGCCGGCACCCGAAATGGGATCCACGGTCAGGACGGAATATCTGACGGGAATTGGCACGATTGAGGAACGTATGCTGATACTGGTCGATATCGACAAGCTGATGTCGTCCGACGATCTCGGCCTTGTCGAGTGCATCACTGCTTGAACGGAAAATGCGGACGAATGCAGCATTCACCATCCATCCTAAGAAAGAAAAAAGCATGAAGCAAGTTAAGATAAGCACCCGTCTGACTGCGGGTTTTCTGGTGTTGATAGTAATGGGCGCCATCGTAGCCGGTATTGGCATATTCAATATGGGACGTATGGATGAGGCTGCCAAGCGTCTGTATGAGAAGGAACTACTGGGTGTATCCCACATTAAGGACGCGAACGTCAATATGATCGCGTTCGGACGCGCGATCCGAAGTGCCATGTTGGCATCCTCCGACGAGGAGCGCACCAAACATCTGAATGCCATGGATAAGTCGCTCAATGGCATTGACAGAAACTTGGCTCAGGCCCGCGATCTGCTCCACTCGGACGAGGAAAAAAAGACAATTGCAGAACTGGATGCGCTCCGAAGCAAATTCGGTAATCTGGCCTCAATGGCGGGTGAAAAGATTAGAGCGGAAAACCTTGACACCGAAAGTGAGTCGGTCAAATTTATGTCGACTCAATTGCGTCCTGTCGCCGATGCATTTAGCGATAAAATAACCGAACTCTCCGAAATAAAGATTGCGACTGCCAAGGTCGCTTCCGAGGAAGCGAGCAATCTATACAACGAGAGTCGCAGCATGATGATTGCGCTGGTCATTCTCAGCGTCCTTGCAGGTACTGCCATTGGCGTACTCATCACTCGTAGTCTTGCAAGGCAACTGGGTGGTGAGCCAGCATACGCAGCTGAAATCGCTGAAAAAATCGCGAATGGCGATTTGACTGTCGAGGTGACATTGCAGCGTGGCGACCGGGCGAGCATGGTATACGCGATGCAACGCATGCGCGACAGTTTGGCCAAGGTTGTTTCAGAAGTGCGTATTGGCACGGATTCGATGGCATCGGCATCTGGCCAGATTGCGACCGGAAACATGGACTTATCTGCTCGTACAGAGCGGCAGGCAAGTTCGTTGGAAGAAACTGCCTCTTCCATGGAAGAATTGACTTCGACTGCCAAACAGAACGCCGACAATGCACGGCAGGCCAAACAGCTTGCCACGTCAGCATCTGATGTGGCAAGCAAGGGCGGCGTAGTTGTCACTCAAGTGATTGAAACAATGGGCTCCATCAACGAATCTTCCAAGAAAATTGTTGACATTATCTCCGTCATCGACAGCATCGCCTTTCAGACCAACATCTTGGCGCTAAATGCGGCCGTTGAGGCTGCACGCGCCGGCGAGCAGGGGCGCGGTTTTGCGGTAGTGGCTTCTGAAGTGCGCAACCTCGCCCAACGATCAGCATCGGCTGCCAAGGAAATCAAGGCGTTGATCGATAGCTCTGTAGAAAAAGTCGATGCTGGTGCAATCCTAGTTGATCAAGCTGGCGAAACCATGAATGAAATTGTCGAGAGCATCAAACGCGTGACCGATATCATGGCAGAGATTACTGCCGCTAGTAATGAACAAACGGCCGGCATTGAACAGGTCAATCAGGCGATCTCCCAAATGGATGAGGTCACGCAGCAAAACGCATCACTAGTGGAAGAAGCCGCAGCTGCCTCAGGTGCGCTTCAGGAGCAGGCCAACAAGCTGTCCGATCTCGTCGGGGTCTTTGTAATTCCAGACCATTTGACTTCTAGCGCATTGCGCAAAGAGCCATCGACGCAATCTATAGCGGCTATTCCCACTCTGAAAGCCATGACGCCAACTTCGTCAAGTCAACATCTCGTGAGCCATGGGCATAGAACAGGTGCACTTGCAAAGGCTCCTGTCGCAACGGTCTCTGACGGTTGGGAAGAGTTTTAATTCATTGCAACTATGCCGTGTCAGTTGAATTGACTTATATCGACTCGGGAACGTTTTATTTAGAGAGCTCGCGCTTTATGCAAATCCAGATCATGGCCTTGTTAGGCAAGTAGGAAGAAGCTGTCACCTACCGGAGAAGCGCCGATAGGTGACACGATCCGGTCCTAATTGTTTATATATAAGCAGTCCATGACGCTTTCAATTACCTAAAACTTCTAGGGCCACCATAAACCCGAGCTCAATAACGGTGAGGCGCGAATCCACGCCATATCACAGTGTTGCCCGGCGGCGGATGTCGTGAGCCCGCGAGGTAACCGCCCGGACATGCCAGTTTGAGCAGGTAATGCGATAGTTCTGCTATTGGCGGCCCGGTTGCAGGCACATGTCGCGCAACGTGATCGAGCAATGCCTGCTCGGTCGCGGTGAAGGCGACGGATGCGGCGGCTGTGTCGGCGGCGCGCTGCATCATAGTCATCCAGAAGATACGCCAGGCGAGGATGCAATAGACTGCGATTAGATTATCCAGGCGATCGGCCGTGCGCAATTTCGACTGTTCCACCTTGCATCCGGATTTCAGAATCTTGTGGAAGGTTTCGATTTTCCATCGCAATGCATACCAGTGCTGGAGCTCGATCGCTTGCACACGCGTGGTCACGGGCAGATCGGTGAGCAATTTCCAGTCGATCGGCTCGAGCCCCTTCAGCTCGCCGGATTCGCGTGGATGGAGCACAGTCAGCGTCAGCTCGGGATACCGCGCTTGCTTGCCGATTGGCGGCAAGACAGCGCGCGCTTGAAGCGAATCTCGAATACTGCCGTCGAGACGTTACCGCGTCGATCACGCACCTCGGCACGATGCTTGCCTTTGACGCGCACCTCCTCCATTTCATCGGCGATAGTATGGCCGCCGTCACCGGCCAGAAGCCGGTCAACACAAGTGCGCACCAGGAAATGTGTGCCAAGGTGGTGTGCCAGGCAAAGCAGTTCGTAGATATCTGCTTCCCCGGTCGCCGATATGGATGCAGCGCGCCAGTGCATGGAGCAAGGCAGTAGGCTGCGCAGGTTGTCCAGCCAGCGAATGCTTTCCTTGGCTTCGATGGGCACCTGGGTTGGATTGACATGACGCTTGAGCGCTGAAGAGCCCCTAGAGCGGTTCGCGATTTAATGTAAGGTATAGCCGCAATGCTTGAACCAGCCGGAGGCATCGGCTGCGGTAATTTCTTCAATGCTCTGTTTCAATGCGTCATCGAGAGCATCGCGGGTGCGAGCCTTGACCTTGCGCAGAATGGCTTTAAGCTTCGACCAGCAATTTTCGATGGGAGAGAAGTCGGGCGAATATGGAGGCAAGTACAGCAGTGTGGCACCGGTCGCCTCAATGGCTTCGTTGATCCCTGCGACTTTATGGTCGCTCAGGTTGTCCATGATGACGATGTCATCCGGCGCCAGCGTCGGCACCAGAACTTGTGTGATGTACGCCTGAAACACGGTCGTGTCGGTGGCTCCGTCCACGGTCATCACCGCATCCAATCCCTGGCATGACAGGGCACCGAGGATTGTGACATTCCGTCCGAAATTTTTCGGCACCGCATCATGCACCCGGGCGCCGTGCCGTGCCCGGCCATAGCGTCGGGTCATTGCAATATTGCAGCCGGATTCGTCGATGAATTTCAGGCGACGGTAGGGACAGGCGGCAAGCTGGCGGCGGTAGTGCTGGCGTGCCAGTAGTACCTGCGGTGAGTCGCGTTCGTTTGCATGGACAGTCTTTTTTTTCGACGCAGATCCAAGCGGCGTAATAACCGCCACACGCAACTCGGACTGACGTGCAGACCGCATTGTGTTTGCAACCGGTCGGCCAACTCCGCCAAAGTCAAATCCGATTGTTCTTGCAACCAATGCTGAAGTTGTTCGCTGGCACCAGCATCGATCAGTCGATGACGTCCAGGACGTTTGCGGACCGGTTCGAGTGCCCCGCTTTGCCGATATTGCCGAAGCAATTTCTCCACAAAGGCAAGGCTGACACCAAAGATCTCGGCAATTTCCACCTGCGACCGCGCGCCACGCTCATACGCCTGCACAATCTTTCGCCTCAGATCCAAAGAATACGCAGCAGCCATCATTGCAACATCACCGTCTGAACAGAGTTCTTTAGACGGTGTCCGATTACAAAAATCTCAGCCCCTACCCCCGTTGGCCGGTCAAAATCCCCCACTTCTGGCCACCCCAAAATCCCCCACCTGAGGCCCGCGTAACGGCACTGTAGAGGCCGTTTCTGGCGCCCGGGAGGCATCCCGCTGGCAGGACGTAACCTTCCCCCTCCGCATGTCGAGGGGAATCCGGAGTGAACGTCTTGAAGCCACATCTGCAAACCACCGTGACCACGCTGCTGGCGGCCGGCAAGAGCCAGCGCGAGATCGAGCGCATCACTGGCGTCGATCGCAAGACCATCCGCCGCCTGGCCCTGCGCCTTGCACCCCAGTCGGCAAATTCCCCCGGGGCGGCCACCGGGCCGGCAGCGCAAATTCCCCCACCCCGGCCACCGGCTCAGGCCATGCCGTCGGCCTGCGAGCCGTTCCGCGCCTTCATCGAGTCGCAGTTGCGCCTGCGCCGCAACTACACCGCGATCTACCAGGACCTGGTCGATCAGTTCGGCTTTACCGGCGGCTACAACAGCGTCAAGCGATTCGCCGGCAAGATCGTGCAGCACGAACCGGAACAGTTCGACCGGCTCGAATTCGCCCCCGGCGAGGAAGTCCAGGTCGATTACGGCGAAGGCGCGCTCACGCGCGTGCCCGGCAGCGACCGCTACCGCCGTCCGCGCCTGTTCGTCATGACGCTGCGCTATTCGCGCCGCTGCTTCCGGCGCGTGGTCTGGAACTCCAGCAAGGAGACCTGGGCGCAATTGCACGAGCAGGCCTGGCGCTACTTCGGCGGTGCCGCCAGTTACGTCGTGCTCGACAATCTCAAAGAAGGCGTCATCAAGCCCGACCTGTACGAGCCGGAATTGAACCCGGTCTACAGCGCGGTGCTGGCGCATTACGGCGTGGTCGCCGACCCGGCGCGCGTGCGCGATCCGAACCGCAAGGGCAGCGTCGAGAACGCCATCCAGCATACGCAGAACACCGCGCTCAAGGGCCGGCGCTTCGAATCGATCGAGGAGCAGAATGCCTTCCTCGAACACTGGGAAACGCGCTGGGCCGCGCAGCGCGTGCACGGTGCCACCCGGCGTCAGGTGGAGGCCATGTTCCAGGAGGAACGCGCGCACCTCAAGCCGCTGCCGCTGTCGGGCTTTGCGTACTTCACCGAGTGCGAACGCACCGTCGACGACGCCACCTGCGTGCGCATCGACCATAGCAGCTATGCAGCACGCCCGGCGGCCATCGGCAGCCGCGTTCTGGTGCGCGTGTTCGAGCGCCACATCGAGATCCGCGACCGTACCACGCAGGCCCTGCTGCGCACGCACCCGCGCGCGCAACGGCCCGGCAGCGTGCTACTGCCGGAAGAGGAGCGGCCGTACAACCCGTCACGCGAGACGAAGAGCATCCTGGCGCAGGCCGAACACATCGGACCAGCCACGCTCGCCCTATGCCGGCAATGGTTCGAGCGCGACGGCCGCATCGGTCACCGCCGCTTGCGCGGCGTGGTCGGCCTGGCCCGGCGCTATCCGCGCCGTCTCATCGAGCAGGCGTGCGAACAGGCCCTGCGCGATGGCGTGCAGCACTACAAGTCGATCCAGGCACTGACCGAGCGCCTCCTGCAGGAGGCGCTGGCCGCCCTCGATGCGCCAATCCAGCACGAACTGGACCTGACCCAGCAGCATCCCCTGATCCGGGACGGCGACGAGTACGCCGACCTGTTCACCCTCGGCGCGCAGGCTGCCGCCACCCTTTGACCCACCAAGGAGAACCATCACGATGAGCATGACCATGAACGAAATCGAGCGTGCCTTGCGCGCGCTGCGCCTGTCCGGCATCCGCGCCACGCTGGAAACGCGCATCCTGCAGGCCCAGGCCACGCAGGAGCCCTTCCTGGAGACCTTCTCGCTGATCCTGCAGGATGAACTGGACCGGCGCCGCTCACGCCTGATGGAACGGCGCTACCAGCAAAGCGGGCTGGACGAGCGGGCCCTGCTTGCCGACTTCGACTGGCGCTTCAACCCCAAGCTGCCGCGTGCGGCGTGCTTCGAGCTGCACACCCTGAAGTTCATCGCCGAAGGGCAGAATGCCCTGATCGTCGGCAAGCCCGGCACCGGCAAGAGCCATGTCGCCAAGGCCGTCGCTTACCAGGCCACGCTGGCCGGCCATGCGGTGCGCTACCTGGAGGCTGACAGCGCATTCGCGCAGTACGCCATGGGCAGCGAGGTCGAGCAGCGGCAGCAGATGCGCGCGCTGGTCGAGGCCGACCTGCTGGTGCTCGACGATCTGTTCCTGGCGCGCCGCATCGGCGAGACCGCGGGTGAACTGCTGCAGGCGCTGGTGCATCAGCGTTACAAGCTCAAACGCAGTATCGTCGTGACTTCCAACCGGGTGGTGCAGGACTGGGGGAAATACCTGGGCGACATGACCATGGCGACCACGATCCTGGACCGGCTCATGCACCGCGCGCATCTGCTGGAGTTCGAGGGACGCAGCTACCGGCTGAAAGAGGCAGCCAGCCGCTTGACGCAGTCGACGGCAACCGAGACAAAGGCAGGCTGACCAACTCGGGCCATCATCGGCAACGGCCAAATTCGTCAATGCGACGCCGATTGCCCTACAATCCGCATGTCCTGCCATGGGGGAGTTTGACCCGGCCAAAGGTGGGGGAATTTAACCTGGCCAACGGGGCTACGTTATTTCGTGAACCGCTCTAGAATTTCTTCCAGCGCCAGAACTTGACAACAACCAGCCCCAGGGGCAAGTCTTCAAGGGTGACGGCCAGGCTGGAATGCATCAGAATGCCGCAGACGGTCCGATGTTGCTGGCGCCCCTGCTTGTCCTTTCGGCCATGCGTCTTGTGCGTGATCCCGATCGGCTGCGGGTCGTCGCGCTGAAGCGAGAAGGTGGTGGCGTCATGCAAGACCAGAACCGCGTCGGTCGTTGCATGAAACCGTTCATTTGTGGAATGGAAGTGCCCATCCTGAATCGTCCCTTCGCTGACGTGATCGTTGGCAAAGAAGCGATACGCCGCCTTGGTGTTAGCCCAGTCTTGGCAAGCCAACGGAATGCTCTGGCCGAGATTGTCCCAGAGCTGCGCCGCCAATTTGCAGAAGCATCGTGCCAGCCGCGCGTCATGGAACCGGAAGCCATCCAACTTCTGCGTCAGCCACGCCGACAGCGGCCTGTTATCCAAGCATTGTGCTGTTCGATAGCGAACTCCTGTTCGGGCAGAACAGATCCCTGCAGCCTAGGAAACGCAGCGGCTTCTGTCAAAAAATGTGGGTAATTGAAAGCCGGTGATCCCGTCTTGAATCGGCGATAGTATGGTCGCCATCACCGGCCAGCCGGTCAACGCAAGTGCGCACGAGGAAATGCGTGTCGAGTCGGTGTGCCAGGCAAAACAGTTCGCAGATATGACGATTGGCTTGTCAAATAGCGATGTAGGCTTCGTAGCCGTCGCTCATCAGCGCCGCGCCTTTGGCAATGCCAGCAGATAAGTTGGTGGTTCCGTTGGCGCCGCGTCCGGGCGCCTAACCGAATAACCGGACCGGGGGGCCGGTGCCGCACCTCTGCGCCCACAAATAACTCCTGGTCAGCACCGCTCGCCCCGATTCCTTGAGCACCCGCAGGGTAGTTTCATCGCGATACACCAAATCCGATTCCAGCAAGTTCTTCTCGCTAGAAGTTTTCTTGCGTGTAAGTGAGAAGCCTGCCAAGAACCTTGCAGACTGCTTCCCGCGCCCTATTGCAACTCGTTGCCGATGCTCCTGTCGTCTGTCAAAATAAAGTAAGTCACTGACTTCCTCTTATTCGTGTTATCTGAAATCTTACCTCGGCGAGAGCGTCTAGGACGCCGGTTGGTGTCCGTGGCACGCTCTGGTGCGACCCGGTCAAGCCCCTTAAAACTCTTCCCACTCGCCTGGAGCGTTTGGTCGCGCGTTGGAGACCTGATTGTACTGCCCCTTCACTTCGTCACGCGTCGCTGGAGGAACTGACGCTTTCGCTCTCTGCGGCAAAGTCGCAATCGCGGGCGCGTGCGTTTTCGAAGCACGGTGTTCCGTGTACGACACATCGTTGTGGCGGTGGAACCCAGATTCATTTATCTTGAACACGGACACTGCCCGCGCCAGGCTGTGCGCCTTGTCTTCCAGCGAAGCAGCGGCTGCGGCAGATTCTTCGACCAACGCAGCGTTCCGCTGGGTCACCTGATCCATCTGGCTAATGGCTTGATTGATTTGTCCAATGCCAGCCGTCTGCTCATGGCTGGCCGCAGCAATTTCACTCATGATGTCGGTCACGCGGCGCACGCTCACCACAATTTCATCCATCGTGCCGCCTGCCTGCTCGACCAGTCGACAGCCCGCATCTACCTTAGTCACAGAATCACTAATGAGCGACTTTATTTCTTTGGCCGCTGCGGCCGATCGTTGCGCCAGAACTCGGACCTCGGAGGCTACGACCGCAAATCCGCGTCCCTGCTCGCCTGCGCGCGCCGCTTCGACTGCCGCATTTAATGCCAAGATGTTGGTCTGGAACGCAATTCCGTCGATGACGCCGATGATGTCCGCAATTTTCTTCGCTGACTCGTTGATCGAGTCCATAGTCCGAACCACTTCGGCCACCACCGCGCCGCCTTTAACAGCAACCTCCGATGCAGATGACGCCAGTTGATTTGCCTGAAGCGCATTGTCAGCGTTCTGCTTGACCGTCGACGTCAACTCTTCCATAGAGGCCGCGGTTTCTTCGAGCGAGCCGGCCTGCTCTTCGGTGCGCGATGACAAGTCAGAATTGCCCGCAGCGATTTGTGCCGATGCTGTCGCAATGGCATCAGTGCCACTACGCACATCACCGACGCTCTGCACCAGCCTGTCGCGCATTTCGGCTATTGAATACAACAGGCTCGACTGATCGCCGGGTTTGGTTGCCATGGCAACGGTCAAGTCACCGTCCGCAATTTTCCCGACTATCTCGGCAACATAGGCGGGTTCGCCACCGAGTTGCCGAGAGAGTGCGCGGTACGTTACATAAAGCAGGAAAACAATTGTGCAAGCAATAACGCCGAACATTGCAATTACGGCACCTAGACTGGAAGTTACAATTGCGGCCTGCATTCTGCTAGCGTGCTCTGAATATTCCCGATTGGCCTCGTTGATTACTTTGATAGCCGCCAAAGCGGGGCCGTCATCCACTTTCAAGGTCTTATCGATTTCCGATATCGCCAAGCCGTTTTGCCACAACTCGTATGCCTTGCCTGCGCCTGCCCTATATTGTTCAATGGTAGCAATCAGGGTAGCCAGCGCCGCCTTTTCCTTGTCTGTCACGTCCGCTTGGGCAGAAAACTGCTCGGTCAGTTTCACGAGGGTATCGTGATTCTCATAAAATTTTGCCTTTAACTCCGGTGTGCCCCGAATCACGATGTTTTTGAAACGATGAATCATGCCTCCATAACCCAGCTGGCCGTTTATACTGGCTAGGAGTTCTTGGCGAGCCATGACACTTGACTCGTATCGTTCCACAGACCTCATATCTGCGGCCAATTTCATATAGGTGATTAACGACGCTGCCAGAACGCCGAAAACGGCAATGGCGGCGATTAACATGAGCCTAGTACGGACCTTCATATTTCGAATTGACATCAGTGGATATTTTTATTCGTCAAGGTTAGATGCGAGAGACGTGAATTTTTTTCCGGTCGCTCGCTGAGGCAGCGGCTCGGTACGACTCCAGTTGGCGAAGTTCTGGTTAATATCGACTCCATGCCAATCCTGGAACGCAGTCTCGAAACCACCAGTGCGTTTATTGATCCCGGAGAGAAGTCTGTTTAATTAACCTCCGGTGCGCGACATGAAGCGCACTGCCTGGTAAGCCTGTTTGTTACCGAAGTCGTGCCCTGTCGGTTTACTGCCAATGGCGCGGAGAATGGCTTCACGTACCCGTGTCGGATCAAAAGCGTCCCCGCGTAGCAGGGGTAGCAAAGGAAAGGTGCTATTGCTCGCAAGGCAGGTATAGAGATCACCTGTGGCTGCGACACGCAAGCGGTTGCAGGTATCGCAAAAATTGTGTGAATGCGGGCTGATGAAACCGATGCGCGTTTCCGTCCCCGGTATGCGGTGATAGCGCGCGGGGCCTCCACTGGACTCCAGTGTCTGCACGAGCGGAAATACCTGCTCAACCAGTGTTTTGACCTCTGCTGAAGACATGAAGCTGCCAGCCCGATCTCTGGTAGCATCTCCAAATGGCATTTCCTCGATAAAGGATATGTTGAAGCCGTGTTCGATGGCGAACTCGACTAGCGGCACCAGTTCGTGGTCGTTGACGCCACGCATGGCGACAACATTCAGCTTGATGCCTTCCAGCCCGGCCCATTTGGCGGCAAAAAGCCCATCTAGCACTTGCTCAAGCCGCCCACTATGGGTGATCCGCTTGAAGTTTTCGCTGTCCAGGGAGTCGAGCGATACATTGACCCGAGACAGCCCCGCGTCCACCAGCCCGCCAATCTGTTTTCCAAGTTGAGAGCCATTGGTCGTCAATACGACGTCTGGTGCCTGCGGCAAGGACTTAATGCCACGTATGAGCCAGGACAAGTCCTTGCGCACCAGTGGTTCTCCACCAGTCAGGCGTACCTTGCGTACGCCCATCTCCGCAAACACCCGTACCAGTGCCAAATTCTCTTCCAGCGTCATCACCTGCTCGCGTGGGAGAAAGCGCGCGGAAACCGGCATGCAATAGCTGCAGCGGAAATCACAGCGGTCCGTGACCGACAGGCGTAGATAGGAAATGGCGCGACCGGAGCGGTCTGTCAAAGCGGCTTCGTCAGGGCGACTCATGTTTGGGCCTGTACGTAATAATCTAGTGGCTGTCCTGTTGGCGGGTCCTTGGCGGAGATCACGCCGGCCAACCAACCACGCCTCTCGGAGTACCGGCGCCGCATGCACGGCGCCGGCATTGTGACGAGAATGCGAAGGTAGTACGTTACTTCAGCGTCAGGATGTACTGCACGACTGTCTTGATGTCGGCTTCCTTGACAGTAGCATTAGGCGGCATGGGCATCGAGCCCCATGTCCCCTTCGTGCCCTTCTTGACCTTCGTAATCAAATCCGCTTCTGCACCAGAAACTCCGGCATATTTCGCACCAATATCCTTGAACGCCGGACCAACAAGCTTCTTGTCAACCGCGTGGCAGGCCATGCAGTTGCTCTTCTTGGCGATTTCCAGCGCCGCCGCTTCATCGGCAGCCAGTGCCGGAGCGGAAAGCGCAACCAGGCCGGCGAGTACAAACAGTTTTTTCATCATTGCTTCTCCAAAAATGAGCGGATCCTGCCGGATCCGCCCGTTACTAAAGGCGTGGCCCAATATTTAAACGATATGGCGCGGCTTCAGGCTCATCTGCGTGAAATCATGCTTGTACGGCGATTCACCCACCTTGTTCAACACGCCCCGTCCCAGCTTGTAGCGATAGTTGTTGGTCATCGGATCAGCGACGGCCGACACCACGGCATTGGCGGGCGACTTCGGGAAATTGAAGTTGGTCATGGAGACACCAGGCCGCACTTCGTCCGAGACGATCGCAACTGCCTTGAAGCGTCCTTCGGTGGTCATGATGTGGCCGTCCTTCATGAGCTGGTTAAAGTTCAGGTCGGCATCCAGCACGCCTTGCGGCTGTCCGGTCTGGACATACACCGTGTCGTTGACTACCTCGACATAATCGCCGGACTCAATGCCCCTCCTCTTTGCGTCTTCCGGATTGACATAGATGAAGGAATCCGGCCACCGCTTGGACAGGTAAGGCTTGCGCTGGTCGTCGAAACCGGACTGCCAAAGTTCGTTGACACGCCCATTGGTGACCCAAATTTCTCCTTTTTCCACCCGCGGCTTGATCGCGTCGTAGAACTGGATCCAGCCGGCGTATTTCCACGGCGTCTTCAGCAGGATGGCCTTGCCGCTGTGGGTATTGAAGGCGTACAGAGCCAGAAGCTGGAATTCGGCCTGCTCGATTTCACCCCAGTTATTGTTGGGATCATGCAAGCGCTGCGTGCCGACCAGCTTGCCGTCTCGCACACGGATCGGCGTCTGGATGCCGGTTGTACCCAGGGTCCGCAACAGTTCCTGGGCCTTGATGCCCTTTTCCTTCGCCTGCGTTGCGAGCGGATGGTAATTCAGCACGCCGCCGCGCGAGAAGCGTGCCCCCTCCTCGAAGACATCATTCGAATCCTTCCACTGGTAGCCGCCATCGTTCGCATAGCCCATTTTCTGCGCGAATTTCTGCACGATCCACCAGTCCGCCTTGGCTTCGCCCGGCGCATCGTAGAACTTGCTGTACAGGCGCAGCCGCCGCTCGGAGTTACAGCGGGTGAAGTTATCCTCGCCCCAGGTTGCCGCCGGCAGCACGATGTCGGCGAGTTCGGTGCCGACCGGGATCACCGGATAAATGTCGGAGTTGGCCATCACCATTCCGCCCGAATCCACGCGCCGCTTCAGGGTTTCAAAGATCGCGGCACGATCCAAGCTGGTGATCTGGTGCGGATTACCAATGGTCAGCTCGCGCATCTTCTTTTCGAGCGCACTGGAACCCATCATCGCTGCGATCCAGGTAGTGCCAATGACCCACGAGAAGCGGATATTGCCCTGCATCATCCAGGTATCGAGGTTAAAGTCTTTCTTGCGGCGTCCCGGATGCTTTTCCGGCGACAGCCAGCCGGAACCGCCACCCGCCGACAAGCCGCCGCGCTGGTGGCCGCCGCCCCGGGAGATCATGCGGCCGGGCCGGTTACCGGCGCCGCAGATCAGGCCAAGCGACGCAAACGACGCCGTGTTCATGTAGTTGTTCGTCCAGTAATTCCCTTTCTCGCACATGAACGATGTCTTCGGGTGGGATCCGTCGGCCTTGGGCTTGGCGACCCATTCGGCAGCCTTCCTGATGTCCTCCGGGTTCAGGCCGGTGATCTTCGCCGCGACGTCCAGCTTCGCTTCTTCCTGCGACAGGATGAATTTCTTGAAGTCGGGCCAGTCCGACTGCCAGGTGCCCCAGGTGGTACGCCACTGCCAGCCGGTATTGCGGGTGCCGCGGCCATAGCCGGCATCCACTTCCCACGAGTTGGCGACCCACTTGTCGATGAACGCCTGGTCCTGCCAGTTGTTCTCGACGATGATGCGCGCCATCGCTAGATGAAGCACGGTGTCGGTACCAGGGGTAATCGGCAGCCATAAGCCGCGCCCTTCCTTGACCGACCATGCGACGCCCATCGTCTTGTGCGGCGTGACGAAGATGAGCTTCTTATCGCCCGGCATCATCCACTGGGTAAACAGCGTGGTTTTGGTTTCGTACGGATCGACGCCGGACAGGAACGCGACTTCGCAGTCGGCCCAGTCCTGGTAGCTGGAAGCGAACGAGTCGATGCCAGCATCATCCAGCCCGGTCGCATCGTTGGTGTTCGCGTTCTTGTCGTGCCATGCAAAGGCCGGTGTACCGACCGAGGTCATCGCGAGCTTGGTGATCGCATACACGTTCTCGAAATACTGGTACGAGAAGCTCTTTACCGCCCATGCGTGCTCGCCGTACTTGGCGATGATGTATTTCGAGATGTCGGCCATGACTTCGGTGGCGAGGTCCCAACTGACTGGCGTCAGCTTGCCGTTCACCCGAATCATCGGGTGCAGCAGACGTTCCCGGGTGCGGTTTTCGGGGTTGTAGCACTTCTGCGCCAGCGTGCCGCCACGAATCGAATGGTTGCCGCCGGGGTTGACCACGGTCGCGTCCTTGTCCGGCATCACGACCACATGATGCGGCTTGCCCTTGTGACTGACCACATTGTGCATCGCCGGGCTGACCCACGCACCCATCATGCTTTGGTGCGGGAAGTCCGCCTTCAGTGCATTTTGCGAGGCCTTGGCGCCGCCTTCCTTGCCGACGGGCCAGCGGTACACCTTGTAGCCGCAGGCAACCGTGCAGTAGTCACAGGCGGTTGTCAGGATATCTGCGTCCTTGGGGGGCAGCGGAACGGCGTCCGTAAATTTCTCTTGCTTGCTCATGCTTTTCTCCTTACGCGTTGCGCTTGGCGGCCATGTTGCTGTAGCCATAAACGAGGCCCATCACACCGACCGCGTAGATGTCGTCTCCCTGCACTTCCAGGACGATCTGGGGCAAGGCTTCGGTGGCATGCCCGGAAATCACCATGCCGTGACGGGTCAGGTCGAATGTGGTCAGGTGCAGCGGGCACGGCCCAAGCGCCTGGTACTCGTCCTTGTAAGTGCCATGCAGCGGGCCGCCCATATGCGTGCATTGCTGGTTGAAGGCAACGATGTCCTTCTCCGGACCAACACCGGCGCCGGCTTCGGTACCCAGCTTGACCAGCATGTTGCTCACATCCGGGAACGGGTACGCAAATTCAACCGGTTTGCCTTTCTGTAGCGCCGACAACGAAGCAATCTTGACCCGCGGGTACGTTTTCTTTACTGCTTGCAGCGGCGCGGCGGAAGCGATGCCGGGGATACCGCCGACTGCGGCCAGCGTCACCATTGCGCCACCGGCAAGCAGGAAGCTGCGGCGGCTCATGCAGGCGCGTTCGCCGTCATGATAATGATCGTGGGGGTGTTCCTGTTTGATTTGTATGGTCTTGTTGCTCATGATCTTTTCCTTATTGGGCTGGAGCAGGCAGCGGCCGGTAATCGCCCGGCAGCGTCGGCGCGTCGTGCAACAGCGGTTTGTCCATCGACAGGGCTTCGAGGAAGGCCACCAAGTCGCGTTTCTCCTGGTCTGTGAGCTTTAATGGCTTCAGCAGCGGGGTCTTGTTCACTGCGGTCCCGCCACCCTTGTCATAAAAGTCGACCACGTCCTTCAGCGTCGCCAGCGAGCCGTTGTGCATGTACGGCGCCACATACTTCAGTTCACGCAACGAAGGCACGCGCCACTTGCCGATGTCCTTCGGGTTCTTGGTCACGAAATAGAGGCCGGCATCGTCCATCGCACCGCGATAGTCCTTCTCCGGGATGCCTTTCTGATACCACTGCCAGCGGTGCGTGACCTGCGAGATCGGATCGTCCTTGAAAGCCGGATGATCAGGCACGCCGGTCGCGTAGAACTGTTGGTTGGACGCCAGCGGCCCATTGTGGCAGGCGATGCAGTTGGCCTTGCCGTTGTACAGCGCCATGCCGCGCTTCTGCGACGCGTCGAGCGCATTCTTGTCGCCCATCGCGTAACGGTCAAACGGCACCTGCTTGGCGTCGGTAATGATGGTGCGCTGGTAGGCTGCGAGCGCACGGTAGGCGTCGTTCATGCGCGGCCATTCGGCGCCGAACACCTGCTTGAACTCGGCGACATATTCCGGCAAGAAGCGCAGGCGCATTTCCATCATCGCCGTATCGCCGTTCCCAGCCACAGAGCCTTCCGCTGCAGAGGCCGCCTGGGCTTCCAGGCTCGTCACGGAACCATCGAGGAACAGCTTGTTGTAATACGCGGAGTTCAGGACGGTCTGCGAATTGCGCCAGTGCTTGGTGCCCGGATAGCCGCGCGACAGCTGGCCGCCATCGCCCCAACCAAGTTGCGGCAGATGGCAGGAGACGCAAGGCATGGAACCATCGCCCGACAGGCGGTTGTCCCAGAACAGCTTCTTGCCAAGCGCAATCTTTTCAGGGGTGTTCGGGTTGTCCTTCGGGATGGGTGGTGGCGGCAACGGCGCGAGCGGTGCCGGCTTGGCGCCGGCCGCATGCGCGGACAATGCGATGCTCAATGTGCTGACGACCGCAACGCCGAGTTTGATCATGGATTTCATGGTGGTTTCCTCAGTTCTTGCCATAGGTGGTGCGGGTCTGCATGTCCGGTTGACCCGGGTCCTTCACAACGATCGGGTCGCCCGACAGCGTCAGCAGGAATGCCTTTAGCGCCTGCTTCTCCGCTGCCGACAGCCTCAGTTGCTTGAGCAACGACGCATTGCCGCCACCGCGGTCGTAGAAGTCGATCACTTCGTCCAGCGTGGCGAACACACCGTTGTGCATATACGGCGCGGTGTACTTCAGGTCGCGCAGCTGCGCGGTCTGGAACTTGCCGATGTCGTCCGGCTTCTTCGTGATCGCATAAGCGCCGACGTCGGTGCGCGCATTCATGTAGTTCGGCATGCCCGAGGTTGCGTAATGGCGCAGCATCGTGATCGAGCGCAGCGGGTTTTTCAGCACATCGGGATGCTCGGGCACGCCCGTCTTGTACAGCTTGCCATCGGAGCCGATCGGACCGTTGTGGCAGGAGGCGCAATTGGCCTTGCCCTTGAAGAGCGCATAACCGGCCTTGGCTTCGTCGCTGATCGCGGTCGCGTCACCCTTGATGAACTTGTCGAACGGTGCGTTGGTCGTCTCCAGGCTGCGAATGAACTCGCCGATGACGTTGAACACGCGCATGCCGTTGATGTCATCGTTGCGCCACTTCTTCCATAGCGCGTCGTACTCGGGAACCTGTTTCAGGCGCTCCTGCACCAAGCGTCCGTCGGCATTCATGGTGTGGGCTTCGGTAATCATGTCTCGTACCAGGGTCCCTGCATCAGTACCGTCGAGACGACCATCCCACATGAAGCGGGCGCGGTGCTTGCTGTTGAGTACAGTCGGCGCATTGCGGAAATACTCTGTCGATGGGTAGCCGGCGGACAGCGCCTGTCCGTCGCCCCAGCCCTTGTCCGGAGCATGACAAGAGGCGCAGGACACCCCCCAATTGCCAGACAAGCGGTTATCGAAAAAGAAGAACTTGCCAAGCTCGATCATCGCGGCATTTCCCGGCTTTACTTCGGGCATGGGCGCCAAGTCCGGTGCGCTTTGCGCATTTACCATCCCTGAGCCAAGCACCAGCGTCGTCGCCATCACCAGATCCCTGAAACCGGGTGCGGCGTGTTTAATACGTGTGTTTTTCATATTCCTTCCTTCATGGGTAGGAGCCCCTGTAGGAACAGCCCTACGGTACATACCGTTTTGCATGTTTCATGCCAGTAACCAGAATTGAGAAAACAAGTGAAAACTGACTGCGCGTCGCCAAAGTGCGGCCATTTATTTGCCGCGTGGTCGGAAACTTACCGGTCAAACCATGACTGGGTGGGTAGCGAGGGCGAGGGAATTGGCGAACGCGCAAGCGCGACGCAAACAAGCGGACTCTATTAGAAGAGGTTATTGAGAAAGCGCCGGAAGCCTGTCAGTGCAACTGAAGGCTCCGCTCGAATAGATGACTGCCGCTTAAAAGCAGCGATTGCATCGAATACAGCTGGACTTTGCTGAGGTGGCAGGAATACTAACAGCAGAAGTGCTGCCTCTGATTGGCGACCCGCTCAGCGAGCCCGACGCGCGACAGCGGATATTTTTAGTGATTAACTTAACTGTCCGATTCCTCTAGCTCGTCAGACTCGCGCAATTTGTTGCGCAGTGTAAAACGGTTAATACCTAGAAGTTCGGCTGCACGAGTTTTGTTGCCTCCGCAATGAAACAGCACCGTTTTAATATAGTCCGTTTCAATTTCGCTCAGAGTTTTAATTTTTTCGCGTGGAACCCCTCGCTCCATCGTATCCGTCAATGCCTGCCGCCCAGACAGCTCTCGTGGGAGATGGTCCAGCGTAACCTGCTCGCCGCCGCTTAATATGGCAGCTCGTTCCATGACGTTACGCAACTCGCGAATATTGCCCGGCCAATGATATGCCGTCAGATACGGCACGGTACATTGGGCGAGATCGCCGATGGACGCCCCGAACGATGCCCCGGTTCGGGCCAGGAAATACCGTGCGAGTGACAGGATATCGTCCTTGCGTTCGCGTAGCGGAGGCACATCAATCGTGCCGACGTTCAGGCGGTAATACAGATCTTCTCGGAACGCCCCGCGCTTAACCATCTCGGGCAAGTTACGGTGTGTTGCCGCGACAAATCGCACATCAACCCGTATTTCCTTCTGCCCACCGAGGCGGCGGAAGGTCTGCGTCTCCAATACTCTCAGCAGTTTGGGTTGCAGCGTCTGTGACATGTCGCCGATCTCGTCGAGAAACAGCGTCCCGCCGTCTGCCAATTCCAGCAATCCGCGTTTGGCCTGCTTCGCATCAGTGAACGCGCCGCGCTCATGGCCGAAGATCTCCGATTCCAGCAATCCTTCCGGGAGTGCGGAACAATTAAGCGTAACCCACGGACCGGAGGCGCGCGACGAACGGTTGTGAACCGTCTGCGCGACATGCTCCTTTCCAGAGCCCGACTCCCCCTGGATTAGAACCGGAACGCGACCGGCCGCCGCGATTTTATGTGTCATCTCGATCATTGACTGGAACGCAGGGCTGGTGCCAATCATGTCGCCAGAATCGTTACTCGCAGTCTGCGCGCGGCGCCACTCTACCTCGCGACGCAACCGGTGAGTCTCCAGCGCCCGGCGAATCTGTTCCAGCAAGTCTTCCAGATCAAACGGTTTGTGGATGTAGTCATAGGCGCCTGCCTTCAGTGCAGCTACGGCCGTGCGGACCTCCGGAAACGCAGTCATGATCACTACTAATGTTTGATCGTCTGACTCTCGCAGCTTTGCCAGCACATCTAATCCACCGATGTCCGGCAAGCGCAGATCGAGCAACACAAGGCGAAAGGTTTGCTGTTTTAACAGTCCCAGCGCCGTTGCACCGTCTTCTGCAACACTGATGTCGTAACCTCGTTTTGCAAGGAACTTGCCTACTGTAATGCGGATGGTTGCATCATCTTCGACGATTAAAATGGGGTCAGACATGGTGGTTCCCAAAAAGCGGCCAATCCAAAGTAAAGCACGTTCCGTGCCCTGAATCACTCCTCACTTCGATGCGTGCGCCATGCTGCTCAGCTATTTTGCGTACGATTGCTAAGCCTAGCCCCGTACCTTCACTCCGTGTGGTGAAAAATGGATCGAAGATCTGCGACAGCACCTCCGGTGCAATGCCGATGCCAGTGTCGCGCACCTCGATGAGCGCCCGGTGACCGTCAACCCGTGCCGCCACCGTGAGGTTCCCCCCCTTCGGCATCGCATGCACCGCATTGATCACCAAGTTCAGCAAGGTTTGCTTGAATTGGTTGGGGTCGGCCCATAATGGGGGCAAAGTGGCGGTCCCGTGCAACTCGACTGTAACCCTCTTGCTTCGCGCGTCCTTCCCTGTCCAGAACAAAACATCGTCAAGGACGTCGTCAAGTCTGCATGCCTCAACCTGGAGCCGTTGCGGCGCAGCATAGCCGTGAAAACTTCGCAGAAAGCCGGACAGCCGATCGATCTCGCTCTCCAACCGCGTAAGTGGCTCGATTAATCCTTCAGGCACCTCGTCTTCGTACTGCATCGCCTGCACGACCGCTTTCATGCCGGCTAGGGGATTGCCAATTTCGTGCGCCAGTCCCATTGCCAATTCGCCAAGCGTCGTCAACTTCTCCATCTGGAACATCTGCCGATCCAGCATACGACGCTCGTCCAGGAAACGGCGTTCCTGGCTGACATCGCGGGCGACAACGATGTAGCCGGCCGCTGTTGGCGCTACCGTTAAGGAGAGGATTAATTCACGGACATGCAAATCGCAGCGCAAAGCGCTGCCTGCGGCGTCCCTCACAATTTGCGACCACTGCGGCCAAAAATCCCCAAGGGGTGCCCCCAGTGCATGCTCGTTCCCGATGAGGCGCATTCCAGCTGCATTAACGAGACGCAGTTTTCCGTTCTTGCTGACTTCCAAAATACCGTCGGCGGTATGTTCGATCACGGCTTCTAACGCAGCGCGTTCCTGTTCCAAGTCAAGCGTACGATCGCGCACCTGCTGCTCGAGTTGCTCGCGGTGTGCGTTAACTTCGCTTGCGGATGCCTGAAGACGCTCGGCCATCAGATTGAATTTTTTTGCGAGTGCCGTGATTTCATCATTTCCGCTAACGGAAACACGGCGCGTAAAGTCTCCGTTGGCGATCGCGGTCGTTTCCGCCGACATGTCGCTGATTGGACGCAACAGCCGACGCGATAGCAAATATCCTGCGATCGCGCTCATAAGCAGTGCCACAAGCAGCGCCCCATAAACAATATATAAATTAAATACCGCGAAGAATAACTCGCGTTCTGGAAACGCAAGTGCGATGCGCCACTTTCCCTGAGCGCTAGCTGGTAGCTCCTGCCTTGAAAAGTCAATTGATGCCTGCGCCATGATCCATCCGTCGTCACGATTTGGGGAAAGTTCGCCTTTTATCAGATTGGCTCCGATCGATTCGGGCATGAGTGTCATAAGCTTATCGACCGGCTGCATTGCGAATCGAGCATGCTCGCCGCCAGCGGAACGACTTAAATATTGTCCCGAGTCATCAAGAAGGTATGCGTTTCCTTTATGTAAGTCGGCCATCTGCTGAACCTGCTCAAGCAAGAGGTCCGCATGAAGATTGATGATCAACACGCCCAGCTTACTTCCATCGCGGCCTGCGACCGGTGTGCCGACGCGGATAACCGGGCGCTCCGGTTGCTCAACGATGCCGAATTCCACATTCAAATCGAGAGGCGAGACATATAGTTGTCCCGGTTGAAGTGCACTGGCTTCGAGAAAATAGTAGCGGTCCCCCTTGAACTGCAGGTCCTGTGGCGACGCAACAACCACGTCCCCGGAGCGGCGATCGACACGGATCCACTCCTGCCCGTCCATTCCTATTAAGCGGATCTGATAAACGTATTTCGAAAAGCGCGCCAAGGCTGCGTAGTCCCTCTCTAGCCAGGATCCTGCAGCCTCGATGCGAGCGAGATCGTCAGCCTCCTTCGCGGCTGCGAATTGGCGAATTGCGCCCATACTTGCCATTGAGAGCACTTGCGCAGACAGTTGATCAAAAAAGCGGCCGAGCCCTTGCGACCTGACGGTGACTTCCTGATTCAGGTTGCGCAGAGTTTCATGTTGCAGCGCCTGCAGCGAAAAATAGGCTCCGATCGCGCTGGCAACCACCGTCGGAATGATCGTTGTTACCAGAAAGGCTACATAGATCTTGAGCGATAGGCCGGAGAAGGAATGAGGGCGGGGAAAAAACATGCTAAATTCTAGCAGGTGCTGCCATCGCACCGAATCCTGGGAATGCGTTGTCTTCAGCCTGCTCGCTTCCTAGGCGCATGCCCTACGCAAGTCCGACCGTTTCCGACACACGCATTGCCAGAAGATTGTCGTCAACCTACATATACGATTTGGATTCAGCCGGTCGCCGAATCCATTCGATATCGCCGGTGTCGAGCGACGAGTGCGGCTTGACCGGCGCAGCGATACTCAGTGATCAATGCCGCATCACTGCGCCCGCAGTCAAGCAACCTTGTACGCTGCAAATCGCTCGTCCACTGCGGTCGCGAACGCGTGATTACTGAAGTTGCTCAGTGTCTTGACTGCGATGGCGAGCACGATATAGAGCAGATCGCGTTCCTGATATCCGGCATTCAAGAACGCGCTCACTGTCTCCGGGCTAGGCCGGCCGTGGCTTCGGACCATTTCCACGGTCGTCGCATGCAAAATCGCCAGCCTTGCATCGGGAATGGGCTTCCGCTCACGAATCGCCTGTAGCACGTCCTTCGGCACGCCGGACATCTTGTCGGCGATCATGCTGTGCGCCGCCGTACAGTAATCGCAGCCATTGACTTGGCTGACGGCAAGAAACACCACTTCCTGTTCGGCCGGCTTCAATCCGGATTCGCTGCGGAACAATCCGTAGCCGTGTAAATAGGTGCTCAGCACGGCCGGCGCGTTCGCCATGTTGGCATACATGTTCGGGATAAACCCGAGCTTCGCGAGCGCGAGGTCCAGCACGTCCTTTTGCGGCCCCTGGGCGTTCGCATGATCGACTGGCCGCAGGTTCTTGATGAATGGGGTGGCAGACATGGGCGGATTCTCCTGACAGAAAACGCAAATACATCCTGCCTGGGAAGAATTCCCTGGCGCTGTATTGCTGAGGACCATTCTATTCAGCGAGAACATTCAGCAGTGATCCACGCGTCTCGTTTGCATGACCGGATGTTTCGGGCTCCGGCAATTCATGCATCTGTTGTGCTCCCTTCAGCCATTCGGTCGGTGAACAGCCGAGCTTTCTGATAAACGCCCGCGTCAATGCGCTGGCGCTGCCGTAACCGACATCATAGGCGACATGTTTGAGTTGAACACCCTGCTTCAGCAAACGCTGTGCGACCATGATGCGCCACGATGCAAGATAGTCCGCCGGCGTCTCTCCGGTAACCTCGCGGAAGCGGACGGCAAAACGCGCGCGCGACATGCCGGCAAGGGCTGCCATGTCGGACAGTTCCCACGGGCGCGCCGGATCTTCCTGGATGGCGAGCAGTGCCTTGGACAAGCGCTTGTCGGCAAGCCCCGCAAGGGTGCCGCCTTGCGTCAACCCGTGGTCAATGCAGTAGCGCAGCAGGCGGATCATCAGCACTTCGCACAAACGGTCCAGCGCGGCCTGGCGTCCGCACTGCTCCGAAAACGCTTCCTCAAACATGAGGCTCAGCAATGCATCCACGCCGGGCAGCGCGGCCAGCTCGACCAGGACCACGGCCGGCAGCGAATCGGTGATGGGATTCCTTCCGCCCCCGCCAAACTGCACCGTCCCGCAGACCACATCCGCACCGGCCTTGTCATCGGCTACCAGGCGGTGCACATCCGGGCGTGGCAGGAACAGGATGGTCGGCTCGGTGATATCGATCGTCGCATTGCGTGCGCCAATCACGCGCACGGGTCCGCGTTTGACCAGATGAAGATGTCCGCGCAACGGATCTTCGTCGAAATGATGGATCCCGCAGATATTCCCGGTATGGAAAACTCCGGCGCGCAGAGAGAAGTGGGCCAGCAGCGTTGTCAGTCTATCCATGGGCTCAAACCGATACGAATGGTAATCCATATGATACATAAAATTACCATTCGTATCGCCACATCGCTACAGTATGAGGCGTCGATGACGACCGCCAAGACCGGCTGCATCGATTTCTTTCTTACCTATTTGGAGATTGCCATGAGCATGCACAACCGTTCCTCGCGCCGTCTGTTCCTCGCGTCGGCCGCCGTGGTCACGCTGACCGCCCTGACCGCCGTCACCTTGCCCCGGTCCGCGCACGCCTACGACGAACATTCGAGCAGTTCCGTTAACGTCGACGCCAACGGCCTCGCGCTGAAGGGCTACGATCCGGTTTCGTATCACTCGGCCACCGGGCCGATGAAGGGCAATGCGAACCTCTCGGAAAAACACGATGGTACGACCTACTGGTTTGCCAACGCCGCCAACCGTGACGCTTTCAAGGCCGACCCGGCCAAGTATGCGCCAGCCTACGGCGGCTTTTGCGCCATGGGTGTGGCGCTGGAAAAGAAGCTCGATGTCGATCCCTTGCTGTGGAAAGTCGTGGATGGCAAGCTGTATCTGAATGTTCACAAGGAGGCGCAGGCCCGCTGGTTGGAAGACGTGAAGGGCAATCTCGCGCAGGCGGAGAAGAATTGGCCCCGCATCAAGGACAAGGCACCCAAATCGCTTTGACCCCCAATTGCGCCGTTCGCTTACCCGGACCGTACCGGACCTCTATCGGCTCGGGAGCGTTCCGAACAAGCGGAATTTACGTTTTTTTAGGAGCAAAGCCATGCCAACCGTCACCATGTACAGCGTGCAAGGATGCCGCTATTGCCAAAGCGCCGAGCAACTCCTCAAACGCTGCGGTGTCGACCGCCTGACCAAGATACCGGTGGACGTCGAGCCGGGCCAACTGGAGCGCATGATCGCCACGACCGGGCGCCGGACCGTCCCGCAAATCTTCATCGGCAGCACGCATATCGGCGGATTCGATGACCTCGCCGCACTGGAGAGATCGGGGCGCCTGGACGAATTGTTGCGTATCTGACACTACCGTGCATCGGCCTGTTCGCAAAAAATGCCGCATCCGACTGTAAGGAATGGACGGGCGTTACGTCTATAGGGGCAGCAAGGTACGCAAACCGCGCGCCGAGCATCCCCTATATTCCACCTGTCAGAGGAGAATCCAATGAAGCAGACCCCTACCGCCCGCTACGCCTCCACCGCAGCCCTGGCCTTGGCGCTGGGTGCAGCCGCGACCCTCGCCGCCGCACCGGTTGCCGCCCAGACGGCTGACAAGGAAAAATGTTTCGGTGTTGCCCTCAAGGGCAAGAATGACTGCGCGGCCGGTCCAGGCACCACGTGCGCCGGCACCTCGAAGATCGACTACCAGGGCAATGCCTGGAAATTCGTTCCGAAGGGGACTTGCGAGAAGACCGCATCGCCCACCTCCGCCAGCGGATTCGGGCAATTGCAGGCATTCAAGGAAAAGAAAGCCTGATCGACCACACCAGCGCGGAGCGCCGCCGATGACTACATCTGTCCATCCTTTACCGCAGCATCGCGGCGCCTCCGCTTGCGTCCAACCCCACCGCCTGCCGCCGTGTGCCGGCGTGGGGCTCAAGCCCGCGCATTTCCGCCAGATCGTCGAAACCTGGCCTGACTTGGGATTTTTCGAGATCCATGCCGAGAACTACATGGTCGACGGCGGCCCCTTTCACCATTACCTGACGCGCATCCGCGAGCGCTATCCCTTGTCCATCCACGGCGTCGGCTTGTCGATCGGCGGCGAATCGCCGCTCAATCCCGTCCACCTCGACAAGCTGGCCGCATTGATCGACCGCTACGCGCCGCAATCGTTTTCCGAGCACCTGGCCTGGTCCAGCCATGGCGACGTGTTCCTCAACGATCTGCTGCCGCTGCCCTATACGCTGCAGACGCTGCACCGGGTCTGCGACCACATCGACCAGGTACAGACGCGCCTCAAACGCCAGATGTTGCTGGAAAACCCGGCGACCTATGTCGAATTCGCGGAATCCACAATGGAGGAAACCGACTTCATCGGCGAAGTGCTGGACCGCACCGGTTGCGGCCTGCTGCTCGACGTGAACAACGTCTACGTCTCCTGCGTCAACCATAACCGCGATCCCTACGCCACCGTGCGCGCCCTCACGAATCACCATGTCGAAGAAATTCACCTGGCCGGCTTCGCACGCGACCATGACGCTGGCGGCTTCCCATTGCTGATCGACAGCCACGGCTCGCCGGTCGCGCAGGCGGTCTGGCATCTGTACGAGTACGCGCTGGCGCAGGTCGGCCCGGTGGCTACCCTGATCGAACGGGACAATGACATCCCGTCTTTCGACGTGCTGTTCGCCGAAGCCGAGCAGGCCGAGCGCCTGCTGCGCGCGCAGCAGGAACCATGCGCCCGGGAGATCGGCGCATGAACGGGCAACAGGCATTCGTCGACGCCCTGCTCGATCCCGAACAGCCGCCGCCGGCACGACTCGCCACCTGGAACGGCTCCGACCCGGCCACCCGTTTCGCCGTGTACCGCAACAACGTGATGGTGTCACTAGTCGATGCGCTCGCCGACACCTTTCCTGTCACGCTGGAACTCGTCGGGGAGGAGTTCTTCCGCGCGATGGCACAGCTTTTCGTGTGCGCCCAGCCGCCGCGTTCACGGCTGCTTGCCTTCTATGGCGAGTCGTTCCCGGCGTTCATCGAGCAATTTCCGCCGGCCGCATCGGTGCCCTATCTCGCGGATGTCGCGCGGCTTGAAATGATGCGCGTGCATGCCTATCACGCGTCCGACGCGGCAGGGCTAACCGCCGATGCGGTCGCGCAGGTGTTGGTCGATGCCGATCAGTTGCCCGGCCTCTTGCTCGGGCTCCATCCTTCAGCTCGGCTCCTGCGTTCCCACTATGCGGCCGTGTCGCTATGGGCGGCGCACCAGGGACTCGCCGACATTTCGTCCGTCGATCCCTATCACCCCGAAAACGCGCTGGTCATCCGTTCGGAGCTCGATGTCGAGGTGATTCCCCTGGATGCCAGCGCCAGCGAGTTTGTCACCTGCCTGATGCAAGGCGCCAGCCTGGGCGACGCAGTCGAACAGGCCGGACTATTCGATCCAGAGTTCGATCTTGCGGACATCGTGAGCCTGCTGATCCGCAAGCAGGCCATTTCATCCATCACAACAACAAGGAGGATACAGCCATGAACTCAAGCCACGACGCAGCAAGCTCAGGCGCAACCATTGCACCGCAAGCCATAAGGCACATTCAGCGGCTGATCGCAATGCTCGGACGCATCCCGGACTCCTTCATCGCAGCCGTCGGCCGGTTTTCGATCGCGGCGGTATTCTGGAAATCGGGGCAGACCAAGATCGAAGGACTGGCCATCGATCTCATCAACGGCGAATTCCAGCTCGGCCTGCCGCGCTTGTCGGATTCGGTGGTTGACCTATTCCGGGAAGAGTATCGCCTGCCTCTGATCCCGCCGGAACTGGCGGCGCCGATGGCAGCCTTCGCCGAGCATTTGTTCCCGTTCTTGCTGCTGATCGGACTGGCGACGCGCTTCTCCGCGCTGGCCTTGCTGGTCATGACCTTGACGATCCAGATCTTCGTCTATCCGGATGCGTACCCGACGCATGGCACCTGGGCAGCCGTGCTGCTCTATCTGGTGGCAAAGGGGCCCGGCAAGCTATCGCTGGATCATTGGATCGCGCGCCGTTGCCGGGCGCCGGCCTGACATCCTGCTGCAAGCCACGGCGATGGGACTGGCACTCAATTGGCTGGGAAAACGTCTGGCACGTTTTCTTGCGCGGGAAACGCACGTGCATGGCACAGGTCCGGCGACACGCCCGGATCGGCTGCTCGCCTGCCTCCAACCCGGCGACGTGCTGCTGGTCGAGGGCAATAGCCGCATCAGTACCGCGATCAAGTACCTGACGCAGTCGACCTGGTCGCATGCGGCACTTTACGTCGGGACGCATCTGGCGGAAGCGGGCGGCAATCCCGATCACTGTTTCATCGAGGCGGATCTCGTGGATGGCGTGCGCAGCGTCGGCGTCGACGAATTCGCCGGTTTGCATACGCGGATTTGCCGTCCGGCCGGCTTGAGCGAGTCGGATTGCCGGAAGGTCACGGCGTTCGCGATCGCGCGTCTCGGCAATCAGTACGATCTGCGCAATGTCATCGATCTGGCGCGCTATCTGCTGCCAACCCCGCCCGTCCCTTTACGGTTCCGCCGCCGCATGCTCGCGCTCGGCAGCGGCGATCCGACCCGTGCCATCTGCTCGACGCTGATCGCACAGGCGTTTCAATCGATTCGTTACCCTATCCTGCCCATCACGAACACCCGCAACGCCGATCGTCCCGATTGCCCCGGCTGTGTCGAGGAAATTCTCCGGGTCCGCCACCACAGTCTGTTCGCACCGCGCGATTTCGACGTCTCGCCGTATTTCCAAGTCGTCAAACCTACCCTCGTTGCCCAGTTCGACTTCAATACGCTGCGCTGGGAAGACGGGCCCGTTGCCGAGCCTGCCGGAGCGCCGGCCGTGGCGGCAGCCGCACGACACTGATGCGTCGCGCAAGCACACGCGCCCGGCCGGCCTCACCTGCCGCAATCGGCCCTTCACGCGTCGGTTTCGCGCGGCGCGCATGACAACTCCGCTTATGCACTTGCCGTCAGCTTATCCGCCACGTCGAGCAAATCGGCGCCGACGATATCGGGCGCCTCCGCCAGCGGAAACAGTTGCTGGCCGTTCCGTTCGACAAATGCGGTACGCAGACCGGCCCATTTGGCCCCGGCGACGTCCCAGCCATGGGCGGCGATCAGCATGCACTGATCCGGTTCGACCTGCATTTCCGCTGCCGCCCAGCGGCAAACCGCCAAGCTCGGCTTGTATTGGCGGGTATTTTCCACACTCAATTGGCGTTCGAAGCAGTCCGCCAGTCCCGCATACGCGAGCTGCGCGGCGACACCGGACGCGGACGAGTTGGTCAGCGTTGCCAGCCGAAATCCGGCTTGGCGCAGCCTGTCGAGCGCCGCGCGCACATCCGGGTGCGGCGGCAAGGACAGCATGGGGCGCAAAGCGTTTTTCGCGTCTTCATCGCGCAGCACGATTTGGCGGTTCTTCGCCAGCATCTGGAGAGTCGCGGCGCCGACCTCGGGAAGCGGCGCCCAGCGGTCGGCGAGCGTCATGACGAGCGAATAGTGCAGCATGGTCGTAAACCACAGCGTGGCTCCGTTCGGGTCCAGCAATGCGGCGTTGATACTCTTTTGCAGCGGCGCCAGGTCGAGGAGTGTCTCGTTGACATCGAATAACAGGACTGCGGGAATGTCTTGTCTGGTGCTGGACATAAGTTCTCCTTGGTTAAAGGGCTTCGCAGGTGGCAATCGCACGTTGGACGAAACAATAACGAGAAAGATTAATTATTTGATAACCATCCAGATCACACGCGGTGGAATGGGCGATTTCAGCTAGACGAGATATGAAGCAATCCTTACGACGTCCTTGTCGCGACTGCCATCCGGTGGCTCCCGTGATGCGCACCGTCGGCGAAACACAGTCAAAACGATCGCTCCTGTCAATGTACGATATATGCAAACCGCGGGTGAAGCGTTATGCTCGCAGTGCGATTCTTTTTACGCATTACCGAATCGGCGATGCGGAAATAATGACAAGTACCCACATTTAGGCCGATAAACCATCCATGAACTCCGTGATTTCAGACACTGCTTCCGGCCGCAACGATGCGCCTTTGTGGAATGACGCCATGTTGGCGCAACTGCGCAAGGAGTTGCTGCGCTTTGCCGTCTTGCAACTCAGAAACCGCGACCTCGCCGAGGATGTGGTGCAGGATGCACTTGCCGCTGCGTTTGCGGCGCGCGAGCAATTCCAGGAGCGCGCGTCAGTCAAGACCTGGATGTTTACCATCCTGAAGAACAAGATCATCGACCTCTTGCGCGACCGCTGGAACAAGAACCGGGTCGACCTGATCGATGCGGCCGGCGATGAATCGGATTTCGATGTCCTGTTCCAGACAAACGACCGCTGGCAACGCAGCGAAATGCCATCCACCTGGGGCGATCCGGAAAAGAGCTTCGAGAACCAGGAGTTCTGGCTCATCTTCGAGCTGTGCATGACGAAACTGCCGGACACGACGGCACGCGTGTTCTCGATGCGGGAGTTCCTGGGGCTGGAAGTGGAGGAGATTTGTAAGGAATTGGCGATCACCACGTCCAACTGTTGGGTGATCCTGCATCGCGCGCGCATGCACCTTCGGCTGTGTCTGCAGCAGCGCTGGTTTGAAAGGGACAAGGAAAAATGATGTCATGTAAAAAGGCGACGCACCTGATGTCGCAACAGCTGGACCGCAAACTTTCGGCGCGCGAGACCGTCGCCCTGAAATTCCATTTGATGATGTGCACCGGCTGCACCAATTTCAAGGGCAACATGAGCTTCCTGCGCAAGGCCTGCGAGCGGGTGCTGACCGACGCCAAGCTGAAATGAGAAAGTTGTAAGGATTCCGGGCCGGCTGCGTTTAATCAGGGAACCCATGCAAGAACCCTGTTTGAACAAGAAAAGGAATCCATATGCTCGCAATCATCGGCGGAACCGGGGTCTACCAGTTGGATGGACTTGACCTCCTGCAGACGATAGACGTGGCCACGCCGTTCGGCGCGCCCTCCTCTCCCATCCTGAAAGGGAAAATGGGCGGCCAGGAAATCCTGTTCCTGGCCCGGCATGGAAATCAGCACCAGTTCCTGCCGCATGAAGTCAATTACCGCGCCAATATCTACGCGCTCAAGTCACTGGGCGCCACCCAGATCATCGGCATCTCCGCTGTCGGCAGCCTGCGGGAAGAGATCGCACCGGGCGACCTGGCCGTGCCGGCGCAGTATTTCGACTGGACCAAGGGACGCCGCGCGTCGACCTTCTTCGGCGACGGCATCGCCGCCCACGTCTCCACTGCCATGCCGGTGAGCGCGAACCTCGCCCAATGGATACGCGAACATGCCGGCATGCTCGACATCCGCCTGCATGCCGGGGTCACCTATGCCTGCGTGGAGGGTCCGCGCCTGGGCACGCGCGCCGAGAGCCATTTCCTGCGTCAGGCCGGATGCGATGTGGTCGGCATGACCAATGTGCCGGAAGTGTTTCTCGCCCGCGAAGCGCAAATCTGCTATGCGACGATCGGCATCGCGACCGATTACGACTGCTGGATGGAAGACCCGTCCAGGCATGTCACGGTCAGCGCGATCTTCACGCTGTATCGGCAAAGCCTGGAGAAAACACAGCGCCTGCTGCGGGTGCTGTTGAGCGATGCGCGCCCGCCCGAGGAGCCTGAGATCCGCGGCGCGCTGGCGCAGGCGATGCTGACGCCGGAAAGCGCGTTGAGCGCCGCACAGAAGGAGTGGCTCGCCGTGCTCCGGCGCTGACGCGCCCCGGATCGGCGAACGGCGCCTTTCCCTTCATTTGACGGCCGCGTCGATCAAGCCACCGATTCCCATGATCGGTTTCATGGCTTCATCCGGCAGCTTGAAGCGCTCCTTGAAGTAGGCCGGATCGTTGTAGCTGAGCCAGGTCTTTCCTTCGGCATCTTCCCAGGCCAGCGCTTTCAGCGGCAAGTCGATGCCGGACACCGGCACCGCTTGCATGATCGGCGTGCCGGCCTTGGGATTGCCGAACACCAGCAGCTGCGCCGGACGCATCTTGAGTCCCGCCTTTTCCGCTTCGCCGGCGTGGTCGATCCTGGCAAAGATCGTGATCCCCTTGCTCTTCAACACCGTTTCAAGGCGGCTGATCGTTTCTGGCACGGAATAAGGGCTGGACCGGGAGACGATGCCGCCGTCCGCCCCTGCGCTCGTCGCCGATGCGACTAGGAAAAGGAACGCGCACAAGATCTTCTTCATGGGAACCCTGACAATGGAAGTTGCCGACATTTGATTGTAAGGAAGCGGAACCCATTCCGTTTAATACATCAACACCGCTCATTGAGACACATCATGCATGCCACTTTTCCTTTGTTGCGTCAGACGGATTTCCCCGCGATTCGACGTAAAACGCTGGATACCTTGCAAGTCAATCTCGGCTACAAGTGCAACCAGACCTGCCAGCACTGCCATGTGAACGCCGGACCAACCCGCACGGAAATGATGGATGAAGGCACGATCGAGCTCGTGCTGCAGGTGCTCAAGGCGCGATGCCTGACGACGCTGGATCTCACCGGCGGCGCGCCGGAACTGAATATCCACTTCCGGCGCCTGGTGCACGAAGCGCGAAAGCTGGACGTGCGCGTGATCGACCGCTGCAACCTCACCATCCTGTCCGAGCCGGGCCATGAAGATCTGGCGCAGTTCCTGGCCGAGCAGCACGTGGAAGTTACCGCATCGCTGCCCTGCTATTCACAGGAACGGGTCGATAGGCAGCGTGGCGGCGGTGTGTTCGAGCGCAGCATCCGTGGCCTGCAGACCTTGAATGCGCTTGGCTACGGTCGCGCGGGCAGCGGTTTGAGCTTGAATCTGGTGTACAACCCGCAAGGTCCCGCCCTTCCCCCGGACCAGCAGAAACTGGAAGCGGACTACAAGCGCGAGCTGGCCGGGCATTTCGGCATCGTATTCAATCAGCTTTATGCGCTTGCGAACATGCCGATCCAGCGTTTCGGCAGCATGCTGATCTCGAAAGGCCAGTTTGCCGATTACATGCATCTGCTGAAGGACAACTTCAGCGCGGGCAATCTGGATGCGGTGATGTGCAAAACGCTCATCAGCGTCGACTGGCAAGGCTATCTGTACGACTGCGACTTCAACCAGATGCTGCATCTGCCGCTCAGGATGAGCGGTACGGCGCGTCCGCACCTGCGCGATCTGCTGGGCAATGACGTCGAAGGCCAGGCAATCACCGTCGCCGACCACTGCTACGGCTGCACCGCCGGTCAGGGAAGCAGTTGCGGCGGCGCGCTGGCTGCCTGATCGCGTCCAGGCCAAATAAAGGGGTGCACAATAATGCAACGAAACAAGATCGTCGTCCTGGTTCTGCTGGCGGCCGCCGTCGCGGCTTACGTCACCTTCGATCTCGGCCAATATGCGAACCTGGCGTTTCTCAAGGCCAGCCAACAGTCGTTGCAGGCTTACTATCAGGCCCATCCGGCGCAAACGGTGGCGTTGTACGCGGGGCTCTACGTTCTGGCGGCGGCGTTGTCGCTGCCCGGCGCCGCGGTGATGACGCTGGCCGGCGGCGCCTTGTTCGGCTTCTGGATTGGTACAGTACTGGTATCGTTCGCCTCGGCCATCGGCGCCACGCTGGCCTTTCTCGCGTCGCGCCATCTGCTGCGCGGCTGGGTCAGGAACCGTTTTCAGCAAAGGCTTGAGGCGATCGACCGGGGCATCGAACGCGACGGCGCGTTTTACCTGTTCACGCTGCGCCTGGTGCCGGTGTTTCCGTTCTTCGTGATCAACCTCTTGATGGGACTGACCGGGATCCGCACCCGGACGTTCTACTGGGTCAGCCAGGCCGGCATGCTGGCAGGGACCGCCGTGTACGTCAACGCCGGCACGCAACTGGCGCAGATCGACAGCGTACAAGGCATCCTGTCGCCGGCCGTGCTCGGCGCCTTCGTGCTGCTCGGCCTGTTTCCGCTTGCCGCCAGAAAGCTCCTTGCCGCAACCAAGGCACGACAGGTCTACAAACAGTGGAAAAAGCCGGCCCGTTTCGACCGCAACCTGATCGTGATCGGCGGCGGCGCCGCCGGGCTCGTGACCTCGTACATCGCGGCCGCCGTAAAAGCGAAAGTCACGCTCATCGAAGGCCACAAGATGGGCGGCGACTGCCTCAATTTCGGCTGCGTGCCATCCAAGGCGCTGATCCGCTCGGCCAAGTTCGTGAGGCAAGCCAGGAATGCCGCGTCGCTCGGCATTTCCACTACCCGCGTCGAGTTCGACTTTGCCGATGTCATGGCGCGCATCCACCGCGTGATCCGCACGGTCGAGCCGCACGACTCCGTTGAGCGCTATACCAAGCTGGGCGTGGATGTCGTGCAAGGCCGGGCGAAGATCGTCTCGCCCTGGGAAGTCGAGGTGGACGGCAAACGCCTGACCACGCGCGCGATCGTGATCGCCGCCGGCGCGCGGCCGCTGGTGCCGCCCATCCCCGGACTCGATACGGTCGATTACGTCACCTCCGACACCTTGTGGTCCTTGACGGAATTGCCGAAGCGGCTGCTCGTGCTGGGCGGCGGCCCGATCGGCTGCGAGTTGGCCCAGGCATTCGCGCGCTTCGGTTCGCAAGTCACCCAGGTGGAAATGGCCGCGCGACTGGTGGTCCGCGAAGACCCGGAAGTGTCGGCACTGGTCGCGCAGGCACTGGCCGCCGACGGCGTGACAGTGCTGGCCGGTCATCAAGCAGTACGCTGCGAGCGCGACGGCAATAGCCAGCGTCTGATCGTCAAGAAAAGCGGCGACAGCGCCGAGACTGCCGTCGAATTCGATCTCTTGCTCTGCGCGGTGGGCCGTGTCGCCCGCACCGAGGGCTATGGACTGGAAGAACTCGGCATTCCGCTCACGGAGCGCAAGACCATCGAAACCGATGCCTACCTGCAGACGCTCTACCCCAACATCTTTGCCTGCGGCGACGTCGCCGGGCCGTACCAGTTCACGCATACGGCCGCGCATCAAGCCTGGTACGCGGCGGTCAATGCCTTGTTCGGCCAGTTCAAGCGCTTCCGTGCCGACTACAGCGTGATCCCGTGGTGCACCTTCACCGCGCCGGAGGTCGCTCGCGTCGGCCTGTCGGAGCAGGAAGCGGCGGAGCGCAAGATCGCGGTGGAAGTCACGCGCTTCGACCTCGCCGAGCTGGACCGCGCGATCGCCGATGAAACGGCGCAGGGCTTCGTCAAGGTGCTCACCGTGCCGGGCAAGGACAGGATTCTCGGCGTGACCATCGTCGGCGAACATGCGGGCGACCTGCTTGCCGAGTATGTGCTGGCGATGAAGCACGGCCTCGGCCTGAACAAGATACTGGGCACCATCCACACCTATCCGACGCTGGCGGAAGCGAACAAGTACGCGGCCGGCGAGTGGAAACGCGCGCATGCGCCCGAACGGCTTCTGGCCTGGGCAGCGCGCTACCACGCCTGGCGTCTCGGTTAATTCAACAGGGAGAAAATCATGACCATCGAACGCAAAGTCCTGCTGGCAAGGCCGCACGCCTTCATCGTGGCCGACATGAAGCCGCTGCTGGCACAGGCCGGCTTCTCGGCCGCACCATTGGCGGCGCTGGAAGAAGTCGCCGATGGCGCGTCGCGCTCTGCGCGCGGCGCGGTGATCTCGATCGCGCTGTCTTCGTCCATGCCGGAAAGCGCCGAAACCGTTTTTGCCACGCTGCGCCAGCACGCGCCACGCATCCCCGTCCTGTTTGCGGGCCTGACGGATTTCGAAATAGCGCGCCGGACAGTGGAACGAATCGTGCAGCCCGTCACCCCGAACGCGACGATTCTCGCGGTCGACGCCGGCAGCGAACACCACGGCGGCCTGGGCCGGCCGGACGTCGTTCTGTACCTGCAAAAGGACACGCTGAAGACCCCGGCCGGCGCCGCGCTGGCCGAGCGCATGCTGCGGCGTCATTTCAAATGATCGGCGATAACGTTGGACACCGCCGTAACCGCCGCCAAGGAGAACGACGCCATGACGAACGAGAACCCTATTCTTCCAAGCTTGCTGGTGATGGCCTGGATGGTCGAAGCCCGCGATCCGTACACCGGTGGGCACTTGTGGCGGGTGTCGCGCTTTGCCCGCCTGCTGGCGACGGTCGTCGGCCTGGACGAAGCGCGGGTGGCGCGCATCACCCTGGGTGGTTTCCTGCACGATCTGGGGAAAATCGGCGTCCCGGATGCGATCCTGCGCAAGCCCGGCCGTCTGACCGAAGAGGAAACAGCAGTCATCCGTACGCATCCGGAGATCGGCGTGCGGACGCTCGCGATCCACCCTTTGGCCCATCTGGTGCACGATGCGATCCTGTCGCACCATGAAACGCCCGATGGCACCGGTTACCCGAACGGGCTGGCGAGCAATATGGTGCCCCTCGATGCGCGCATCGTCGGCATCTGCGATGCGTTCGACGCAATGACCAGTTCCCGGCCGTACCGGCACGCCATGCCGATCGAAGACGCACTGACGATCATCGAACAAAACCTGGGACGGCAGTTCGACGCAGGGCTCGGACGGCAGTTCATTACCATGGGCCGGAACGGCTTGCTGAATCATATCGTCGGCCACAGCGACGACGGCATTCCTCTGCGGCGATGCCCGATGTGCGGCCCGACACTGGTCATGCGGCGCGGCCAGCTTGCCGGTTCACATCTCTATTGCGGCAACTGCGGGGGCGAATTCGTTGCCAGACCGGATGCCGGCGGCTTGTTGCATGCCGTGCCGACCGGCGGAAAAGGTTCGCCGCGCGATCTGGAGCCGGAAGCGGATATTCCACTGATCACGCAGATCGTCGATGAGTTGGCCGCCGCGATCGCCTCCGCCGACATTCCCCAGCCGGCGGAGGCGTAAATGCAGAAGATGACGCAACCGTCCGGTTTCCTTGTGCGCTGCCGCGCCTTGCTTTGTGTCGCCGCAACGCCCCGCATCATCGCGCCGTCCGCGCGGGTAGCACTGGTCGTGGGCTTGATGCTGAACGCGATCAATCAGGGGAGCGACCTGCTGGATGGAAAGGCGCTGCACGTCGGCCATTTCCTGATGAACTTCCTCGTCCCCTTCTGCGTATCGAGCTATAGCGCAGCAAGAAACGAACTCAACCAACGACGATAACCTGGCATGCGCTTGTCCGTGATCATTCCCGTATTGAACGAAGCGGCTCAGATCGAGGCCGTGCTGCGCGCGCTGCAGCCTTTGCGTGCCGGCGGCGGCGAGCTCATCGTCGTCGACGGCGGCAGTACCGACGATACCGCGCGCCTTGCGGGGCCGCTGGCGGACAGTCTCATCCACGCCGAGCGCGGGCGCGCCAGCCAGATGAATGCCGGCGCGGCGCTGTCCCGCGGAGGGACGCTGCTTTTCCTGCACGCCGATACGCTGCTGCCGGACAATCCCGCCGACTTGATCCTTGACGGCCTCGCAAAGTCGAACCATGTGTGGGGGCGCTTCGACGTGCGCATCGCGGGCCGCCCCGCCATGCTCAAGCTGATCGCATCGATGATGAACTGGCGTTCGCGCCTGACCGGCATCGCCACCGGCGATCAGGCGATATTCGTGAAGCGCGAGGATTTTTTTGCCGTTGGCGGTTTTCCGGCACAACCGCTGATGGAAGACATCGAATTGTCGCGCCGATTGAAACAACGTTCGGCGCCGCTGTGCCTGTGCGCGCAAGTGACGACGTCCGGACGGCGCTGGGAAACGCGCGGCGTGTGGCGCACCATCGTCCTGATGTGGAGCTTGCGCACGCGTTATTGGTTCGGCACGCCGGCGGAACAACTGGCAAAGGAGTATCGATGAAATCCGGTTGCGCATTGATCGTATTTGCGAAGGCGCCAGTGCCCGGCTACGCGAAGACCCGCCTGGCCCGTGTGCTGGGCGATGAAGCCGCGGCGCGTCTGGCGGTACGCATGTTGAGCGACACGCTGGCGAAAGCAATCGACGCAGGCATTGGTCCGGTCGAACTGTGCTGCGCGCCGGACGATACGCACCCGGCGTTCCGGCAGGCCGCCGCCGATCTCGACGTCCGCCTGACGCTGCAAGGCGACGGTGACCTGGGTGCACGCATGCATCGCGCCCTGGTGCGGAACCTGGCGCATTACCGTAGCGCCGTGCTGATTGGGACCGATGCGCCTGGACTCGGTCCCGTGCCGCTGCGCGAAGCCGCGCAATTGCTCAAATCCCAGCCGGCAGTATTCGCGCCGGCCACGGATGGCGGATATGTCCTGGTCGGCGTCTCGCAGTCCATGCAGCCCATGCCTTGCCTGTTCGAAGGCATCCCATGGAGCACCGATCAGGTGATGACTCGAACCCGCGCGCGCCTCAAGCAGCGCGGCCTGCTGTGCGCCGAGCTGCAAACGTTTGCCGACGTGGACGAATCCGAAGATCTTGAACATGTTCCCAAGGAGTGGCTTGAATGAGGGCGATGCGTATTGCAGCCGTATGCGGTTTGTTTATTTGCCTCGCGGGCGGCGCCGTAGCGGCGCCGGAGGTGGCTGCATTCTCGGCAATGCGTCCCGGCGGCCAGGTGACCGGATGGCAGGCCCTCAAGCCGGCACCCAAGGCCAATGACACGCGTTACAGCCTGGTCCCGGATTCCGGCCGGACGGTGCTCAAGGCCGAGGCCGAGCAAGCAATGTCGGGCCTCATCCATGCGGTGCGCGTCGATGTGCGGGAAACCCCGTTGCTGCGCTGGCGCTGGAAAATCGCAGCGCCGCTGAAACGCGCGGACATGACGCAAAAGGCCGGCGACGACTACGCGGCACGTGTTTACGTGATGTTCGACTATCCGGCGGAAAAGCTGTCGTTCGGCACGCGCGCCAAGCTGGCGCTGGCCGAAACATTGTACGGCCAGAAAATTCCGACTGCGGCGCTCAATTACGTTTGGGACAATCGCCAGCCGGTCGGCACCATTCAACCCAACGCCTACACCGACCGCGCCCGCATGATCGTGCTGCGCAGCGGCGCCGCGCATGCCGGTCAATGGGTAACGGAAACGCGCGACCTGGCGGCGGATTTCCGCGCCGCGTTCGGCGAGGATCCGCCGGAAGTTGTGGCGATCGGCGTGGCGACCGATACCGACAATACCGGCGAAAGTGCGGTTGCCTGGTATGGCGACATCGAATTTCTGCCCCCGCCGCCACGGCTTTCGGAGAAGTCTGGCGACATTGGCTCGGCACCTCGAAATTAGAGGGTGTCATGAATGAGCACGCCTTCGATCGGATCCACTTCGTTCGTCCACGGCTTTTGCCGCACGACGGCCATGGCATCCTCGTAACCGGCCTTCCGGCGCGCAGCAATGCCGGCACGCGTGAAGTCGATATCCTTGGTATGGTCTTCGCCCGGCAGATGCGGCGCGTCGAGCTTGATCACGTGCATCGTCGTGCCGCATCCCCATGCAGCCAGTTCGCGGATTTCAGGCGAGCGCTGCAATTTGGGCGGAAGATGCCGCGACAGTTCACGGATCACGTGGCGAAGGTGATGCAACTGGCGCTGCCGCTCGATATGGCAGGTGCGGCTCGCATACTGGATATCCTTCTGCCGGCCCATCACCTGCCACAGGCTCTCGGGCTCCGTTCCTTCCGGATTCCACATCTGCACCGAAAAAATCACGGAGTCGCGGCGCGGATTGTCGTCCAGCACGGCTTCGATCGGCGTATTGGAATAGATGCCGCCGTCCCAGTACGGCTGGCCGTCAATGCGCACGGCGGGAAAGGCGGGCGGCAACGCGCCGGATGCCATCACATGCTCGGCGCCGAGCGTTTCGTCGCGGCTGTCGAAATAGCGCATGCGGCCGGTGTTGGCGTTCACGGCGCCGACCGTCAGGCGCGTGCGGCGTTCCTTGAGGCAGTCGAAGTCGACCAGATCCCGCAGCGTCTTCCGCAGCGGATCGGTGCGGTAGTACGACGCATGTTCGACGCCGACCGCCGTGCACAATCCGCTCCAGGAGGCCGGATTCGGACTGAAGAATCCGCGGATGCCTTGCGTGACGGTCGCGAAATTCGGCAGCATGTTACCGAACAGCGGAAATCCGTGAGGCTGCTCCAGACGGGACCAGAATTCGCGCAGGCGCTCCAGGCGGTGTTCCACCCGGTTGCCGGCGATGATCGCGCCGTTGATGGCGCCGATCAAGGTGCCGATCACCCAATCCGGCTCGATGCCGGCCTCGTGCAAGGCTTCGTAGACGCCGGCCTGGTAGGCGCCGAGCGCGCCGCCGCCCTGGAAGACGAGCACGACCTGCCCCGGCAAGCCAACCGGATGCCGTGTTTGCGTGACAGCGCATGCCGAAGGATTACGCGCCATGGCGCGCCTCCGTCGCGTCCTGTTGTCCGGTTTTGGATTTCATCATCGATGCTCCCGTATCATTGGACGGTCACCAGCGCTGCTTTACCCTTCAACATGAGCGCTCCTTTGTTTGTACGGCGGTGATGGATAAGGCCTTGGACGGTCTGCCGCGCAATTTCTTACATGGCCGGTGTAAGAAATTCCACAATATCAGCGTCCAAGCATTGAGACGTCCGTTTCCATTGGGCACGAAGGGAAAACGACCATGAAAAATCTGCAGCAATACGTCGGCCATATCGTTCATCTGCGGTCGGCGCGCTTCAAGGCACTTTGGGAGCGCGCCAACCGCCGAGGCCAGTCGCCCGAGAACCTGTTCATAGTCAGTGCGGTCATCCAGAAAGGGAAGAAACTCGTCTGCTACGGCGCCGACATTCGCGTCATCGTTTCCCCTGCCGACGTCGTGCTCGCTTGACCGGCGACGCCTGTTCTCATCACCGAACCACGCGCCCCGACAAACTCCCGTCGACGGTTTCACTGCCCGCGAATGTCCGTGCGCTTTTGCAGATACTCTTCACGCGTAATCTCGCCCCTGGCATAGGCTTCGTTCAGGTAGTCCATCGCCGTCTTGCCGCTCTCGGCGCCAGGCCGGTCGCGCGTGTCGGCGCGCAGGTATTTGAGTGCGCCGAGCACCAGCAAGACGATCAATAGCCAAAAGAGAACCATCCCGATACCACCGAGCCAGTGCCATCCCCATGTGCCATCCCACATCATCATTCACCTCCGAAGGGTAGATCCGGGTTGCCCTCTCTTGTCGTTTCTACCTAGTCCGTGACACGAAAGCCTTGAGCCAAGTCAAATCAAGGTAACGGCAAACGTTTTGAAAACACCACGTACGGCGACGCCTTCGCATGGTCCCGTGCCTGGGTGATCAATCGCCGACTTTCCGCGCTATCCGAGTTCTCCAGCAGCGCGAGGTAGAACTCCAGGTAGAACGCGTCGGGCTGTACCTCCACTTCGAACTTCAGCGCAGCGGCGGCATCATGGCGCGCGACGCGGTAATCGAACACGGCTTCGTGATCGGGGGCGATGCGGGTATCGGCGATCTCACGACTAAGGTCGAGACTAATCTGGCGGCCGATCACGTATTCCTGCGCCGTTCCTGCAAGCATGCGTCCGGAAGCATCTTCCTGCCAGGCGCGCAGCACGACCTTGGGCGTGACATAGGTCGGGAAATAGTGGCCGACGCCGGTATTGGCGACGCGCATGCGGGCGGCCAATTTACGTCCCTGCATGGCGGCCTCGCCGACGCGAATATCGATGCCCTGTTTCACCATCTCGGGGTCGTGGATGCCGCGCCAGAGATGGCGCCGATCCGGCATGTGGCAGGACTGGCACGCCCTGCCCTCCCGCGCAAAGCGGCTGTCCTGCCATTCGCGATAGGTGTTTTCGAGCAGCTTGCCGTTCAACGCGAATTCATCGTCCTTGAATTGATGGCAGGCGGCGCAGAACTGCGAGCGTTCGAATGCCGTATTGGCTTTCCAGCCGCCGTGAGGAAAAGCCTGCGGATCGCCGCTCAGGCGGCTGCCGTCACGGCGCGGCGGGCCGTGCCACTCATAATTGCGCACATGGCAGGCCGCGCAGACCAGCCCTTGCTCATGCAGCGACTTGACCGATCGCGCCGTCGGCGGCCGGCGTGCTCCCTCGCCCAACGACGCCGCAAGACTGTCGGCCTGCTCGGCCAGTGGCGCGTGGCAGCGGATGCAGTTCTGATGCTCGTCTTTCGCATGCGCCGGCATCGTCACCAACTGCCCCAAGATGCCGGGTCCCATCGCGCGACTGTGCAAGCTGGTGCGCCAATCCTCGAACTGCTGCGCATGACAGGTCGCACAGCTTTCCGGTGCAAGCGTGACTCCCTGTGCCTTCAGCGATGGCGGTGCGCTTCCCTGCGGCGGCAGCGGACGCGCCCAGTGTTGTTCGAGGAATCGCAGTTCCTCCTGCGTGGCCTCTGGTACCGGCGGCGCCTTCGCCGCAGGAGCGGATGGGGCTGGCCGTTCGCACCCGCCCAGCACGAACGCCAACAGGACAAATGACAGCGCCGACCGGTACCGACGGAGAGAAGGCGCCGGCTTGAACCTGGTCCGTGCTGTCATTCTTCGCATCACGTGCCGCTTACTGCTTGGGCGCGCAAGGGTTCTTGGCGGCGCACGGGTTGGACGCTTTCGGTGCGCACGGATTGGAGGACATCTTCTTCGCCTTTTTCTTTTGCTTGCCCATGTCGGCCTTGCCCGCGCACGGGCTGGATGCCTTTGGCGCGCACGGATTGCAGGGATTGGCCTTGGCATCGGCTGCATACGCCGGCGCCGCGCCGGCAAGGACGAAGGCGCAACCGGTGGCCAGCGTGGCGATCAATTTTTTGGTGTTCATGACAGGTTCTCCTTGAAGTTGGTAGAAATGCAAGGCAAGACATCCCCGGCAGAGCCTTGGATACGATTAACGCGCTGCCGTCACTTGCGCGGGGCGCACGGATTGGACGGAGTGCAAGGATTTTTTGCCGCACACGGATTGGCCGCGGCCGGTTTGAAATGCTTTTGCACCTGTCCGGAATAAGCCGTCAATGCGGCCAGTTCGCGCGAATCCCAAGGCAGCGGTTTGGCGGCCATCGGCGCGAGCATGCAGAACTGGACCATTTCGTCGAGCGCGATTTTCTTCAGGCCGGAACGCTCCCGTACCATTTCGACGGCGTGCGGATAAGGTTTGGCGAAACTCGCATTGAAGGCGCCATTGTTCTGGTGGCAGGTCGCGCACGCCATGCCATTGGTGCTGAGCGCCTTGCTATTCCAGAGTTTTTCGCCTTCCTTGACCAGATCCGACGCGTTGCCGGTGGCGAGCTTGGTGCCGGCCGGGCGCGTCACCAGCCTGGAATCGATGCGATTGCCGCCGGCGCATGGATTGCAGGGGTTCTTGTGCTTGGCCGCGCACGGGTTCGCCGCCTTTGGAGCACATGGATTACAAGGATTTCCCGCCGCCGCCCACGACATCGAGAGCAAGAGCGACGCCGCCAACATACCGTTCCGCAACATGTTCGATTGCATTTTCCGCCTCCATTCTTGTTTGGATATCCGGTTTCGCACGCGTCGCTGCCCGGCCACCGTTGCGCCCCGGCGACGCCTGTTTTCATCACCGAACCACGCACCCCCGGCGAACGGCTGGCAACAGCCGCATTCACTGAGACGGCAAAGTTTCTTCAAACTTACAACTACTTTGGCAGGCCGGCGCAGGCTTTCCGATTTAATTGATTCAAGTCAATTTTTGATATCAGCCTGCACTGAAGGTCTGTCGTCGCTCCACGGATATGGCGCCATTCGTCGCACGCCCAAATTGTTGTAAGGAATCGGCATTCCGTCCGTCCAAGTCCTTGTCTCGATCAACCACCTTGGAGCCGACTCATGCGACACCTGATTTCCCTGATTGCCGCCCTGTGCGGATCCCTGCTCATCGCCATGCCGGCCCATGCGGACACGCTTCCCTTTAATCAGGCGGATTTCGACAAGGCGGTCCGCTCGGGCCAGCCCGTGGTGGTCGACTTCCATGCGGCCTGGTGTTCGACCTGCCGGATGCAGCAGACGGCAATCGAAGCGTTGCAGACCGATCGGCAACTGAAGGACATCAAGGTCTTTTTCGCCGACTTCGATACGGAGCGCGAGCTCAAGCGCCGACTGAAAGTCACCGCGCAGTCAACCCTGGTGGTGTTCAAGGATGGCAAGGAAGTCGCGCGCTCGATGGGGCAAACCCGGCGCGACGACATTGACGCTCTATTCCGGAAAGCGCTCTGAGCGAGGCGGATATGGTATTGGGTGCAGGCAGCTATGCGCTGGCGTGGCTTTCCGGCGTGCTGTCGATCCTGTCGCCATGCGTCTTGCCGATCGTGCCGATTCTGTTGACGACGGCGGCAAATGTCCACAGGCGCGGGGCATGGCTGCTGGCGCTCGGGTTGTCGCTCTCCTTCGCGGGCGTCGGTCTGTTCCTGGCGACCGTCGGCGCCGCAATCGGCCTGGAGGGGACGCAATTGCGCGATGCCGGCGCGATTCTGATGATCGCGTTTGCCATCGTGCTGCTGTCGGCGCCGCTCCAGCGGCGATTCGCGACGGCCGCGTCGGGCGTGAGCAACAGTGGCATGCAGTTGATGGACCGCTTGAGTCCTCAAGGCTTGCGGGGCCAGTTCATGGTGGGCCTGTTGCTCGGTGTGGTATGGAGTCCATGCGTCGGGCCAACGCTGGGCGCCGCCGCCACGCTGGCAGCGCAAGGGCAGCAATTGCCGCAGGTGGTGCTGGTGATGGCGCTGTTCGGCTTCGGCGCCGGATTGCCCTTGATCCTGCTGGGAAGCCTGTCGCGCGCGGCGATCATTCGGACGCGCCAGCGTTTGCTACAGGCTGGCACGCTTGGAAAGACTGTCCTTGGCATCGTCTTCCTTGCCGTCGGCCTATCCATCGTCTCGGGCCTCGACAAGTCGCTCGAAGCATTCATCGTGGCGCATAGCCCGGCGTGGCTCGTCGATCTCACGACAAGGTTTTGAAGGCAATCACGCGCAGGAACATCGGTTTTCCTGCACGCATCACTGTAAGAAACCGCCTCATGGTGCGTCTATTGTTAAACGGTTCGACATCATGACCAAATAAAGGGAGACCCATTGCCATGCATGACATTGTCCAGGATTATTACGGTCGCCAGCTGCAACACTCGGGTGACCTCAAGACCAGCGCCTGCTGCGACATCAGCCAGGTACCGGATTGGCTCAAGCCGCTGCTGGCGCGCATCCATCCGGAAGTCCTGTCGCGCTATTACGGCTGTGGCCTCGTTTGTCCGCCGTTACTGGAAGGTTGCCGCGTACTCGACCTCGGTTGCGGCTCGGGACGCGACGTCTATGCATTGGCGCAATTGGTCGGCCCCACAGGCGAAGTGATCGGCGTCGACATGACCGAGGAACAGCTCGCCGTTGCCGAGCGCCACCGGCCGTTCCATCGCGACGCGTTCGGCTTCGACAACGTGCGCTTCCTTCATGGCTACATCGAACAGCTCGACGAACTTGGCCTCGATGCCGCCAGCTTCGACGTGATCGTGTCCAATTGCGTGGTCAACCTGTCGCCGGACAAGGATGCGGTGCTTGCCGGCGTGCATCGCCTGCTCAAGGACGGCGGCGAATTCTATTTTTCCGACGTCTATGCCGACCGGCGCGTCCCGCAAGCGGTGCGTAACGACCCGGTGCTGTATGGCGAATGCCTTGGCGGCGCGTTGTACTGGAACGACTTCCTGCGCCTGGCGCAACGCCAAGGCTTCGCCGATCCGCGCCTGGTCGCCGACCGGCCGCTCGCGATTACCGATCCCGTGCTGGCTGCCCGCACCGGCAATATCCGCTTCTTCTCCGCCACCTACCGCCTGTTCAAGCTCGATGGGCTGGAGAGCGCCTGCGAAGACTATGGGCAAGCGGTGATCTATCGCGGCGGCATTCCCGAGCATGCGCACCGCTTCGTACTCGACAAGCATCACGACATCGAGGCCGGGCGGGTATTTCCGGTCTGCGGCAATACCTGGCGCATGTTCCACGACACCCGCTTTCGCGAGCATTTCGACTTCGTCGGCGATTTCAGCCGGCACTACGGCTTGTTCGCGGGTTGCGGCGGCGGACTGCCATTCGACGAGAATGAGTACAACAACACCGGCAGCGCTTGCTGCTGATCATCTTCCAGTCAATCAGGAGCAAGCATGGAATATCTGTTGATCCCGGTCACGCTGTTCCTGGCGTTCGGCAATGGCGCAAACGACAACTTCAAGGGGTTTGCCACGGTATGGGGCTCGGAGACGCTGAGCTACCGCAGCGCGTTGTTGCTGGCGACGGTAGCAACGCTGGCCGGCAGCCTGCTGTCGCTGTTTCTGGCCAACGGCCTGGTTCAGCAATTTTCGGGCAAGGGCTTGCTGCCGCAGGTGATTGTCGACACGCCGCAGTTCATCGCGAGCGTCGGAATCGGCGCGGCGCTGACAGTCATCATCGCGACGCGCGCCGGCCTGCCGATCTCCACGACACACGCCCTGATCGGCGGCCTCGTCGGGGCCGGTTGGGCGGCCAGCCCCGGCGAAGTACAGTTCGCCAGGCTATGGAGCAGCTTCCTGCTGCCGATGCTATCCAGCCCGGTGGCGGCGGCATTGCTGGGCTACGTCACGTATCGTTTGCTGCGCTTGCGGCCGGTTGAAAGAGATTGCGCATGCATCATGCAGCCCGCGCCGGCGCTCACGTCCCTACCGGACGGCGCCACGTTGCGCATCGCCGCGCCGCAACTGCTGATCGCCGAGGATGCAGCATGCGACAGACTGGCGCAGCCGGCCGCACGCTTTTCGATCGCACGCGTTCTCGACCGCCTGCACACCGGCTCCGCCGCTCTGATCTGTTTCGCGCGCGCCGTCAACGACACGCCCAAGCTGGCCGCGCTCCTGGTTGCGACACATATGCTGCATGCCGGCGTATCGCTCGTGCTGATCACCCTGGTGATGGCGGCCGGCGGCCTGGTGTTCGCACGGCGCGTGGCCGAAACGATGAGCCGGCGCGTGGCCCGCATGGATCACACGCAGGGGGTGGCCGCCAACCTGATCACAGCAACATTGGTGCTTGGCGCGAGCCAGTTCGGCTTGCCGGTTTCCACCACCCATGTATCGGTAGGGTCGATCGCCGGCGTGGGCGCAAGCGCCAGCACCTTGAATCGAGGCGCGCTGCGCAACGTGCTGCTATCGTGGATCGCCACCTTGCCGATGGCTGCAGGCATTGCCTGGGTTACCTTGAAGGTTCTATAGACCATGCGTCACGGCAACCACGCGTGCATCGCGGCGGAAACCTTGAAACTGTAAGGATCGGCCGCGAATTGCGTCTGTAGTTTTCCGTACCGTGCGCCACCTGCGGGTGCGCACACCTTCATTGCCAAGGAGAACAGTCATGTTGCCAGTCATTCCCCGCCGGCCGGTGCCGCCGCTGTTCATACTCACGCTCGATTGAGAACGATTACCCGGCGCGCAGCGAAGCCTGATTGAATTTTATTAAAGGCAACCATGATGCCTGTCATTACGACACCGGAATCCCATCGCTATCCCTGGTATGTCCGTCTGTTTTTCTGGAACCAGAAGCGCCGCTACGGCGCGGTGCTGGAACCGGCCCGCCTATGGGGACGGACACCCAAGGTCTTCGCTACCCTCGCGCTGTTGTACGGCGCGCTGGACCGGCGTTCATCGCCGATCGAACCGGCGCTGCGTACCTTGGTCACCGTGCGCGTTTCGCAGATCAACTGGTGCAGCTTCTGCGTCGACGTGAATGCGTCGACTGCGCTTAAGCGCGGCATCAGCGAAGAAAAATTGCTGGCGATCGCAACTTTCCGCGACAGTACGCTGTTCTCGGCACGCGAGAAGACGGCGCTGGATTATGCGGAAACCGTGACGCGCACCGGACAGCAGTTCCGCCAGGAGCAATTCGCGGCGCTGCGCGAGCACTTCGATGACGACGCGCTCATTGAACTGACCGCGCTGATCGCCTTCCAGAATCTGTCGAGCAAATTCAATGCCGCCCTGCAAGTGCCGGCACAGGGATTCTGTCCAATGATGCCGCCGCCTGCTCATGAAGCCGAACAGGAGCAACATCCACCCGTCGCGTGACGATGGTGGATTTCAAGAAGGAGGTCACATGCCGAAAGCTGTCTGGAATGGTGCCGTCATTGCGGAAGCCCCGGAAAGCGAGGTCAAGATCGTCGACGGAAATGTCTATTTTCCGGCGGATGCAGTACGTCAGGAATATCTTTGGCCAAGCGATAAACTCACCCGATGCCACTGGAAGGGTTTCGCCAATTACTACGATGTGGTGGTCGACGGCGAAACGAACCGGGATGCGGCGTGGACATACCGCGAGCCACTCGCGGCCGCCCGGAAGATCGCGAACCACATCGCCTTCTGGCGTGGCGTCAAGATTGAAAAGTGAGCTCTCTGACCCTACTGCCTTTTCTCGGCGATGTTCCCGCTTAACGGCCGTTCATCCTTGCCGCTACAGTGCGCAAGTACGGAAGCCGACAAAGATGTCGTTGCGCTGCGGCGCATAGAAATTCCGGAACTTAGTCGAACGGAGGCGCGCCGGCGTGGTGAACGAAGCGCCGCGCAGCGTCTGATGCGTGATGAAGTAAGGCGCCGAATATTCGCGATACGCGTCCGCAGAAAAACCTGCGTAAGGCTCGAAGCGCGAACTTGTCCACTCCCACAAATCGCCCCAACGAAACCCCGTATGTCCAGACTGCGCAGCATGAACCCATTCGACTTCGCTTGGCAAGCGCCTGCCGGCCCAGTTGCAATAGGCCCGAGCCTCGTGCAGGCTGACATGCCGCACCGGCTCCATGGGAGGCAGGGCGATCTGCTTGTCGAAGCGCCGGCACAGCCATGCGTTGCCGTCGCGCCGCCACGCAATGGGCGTTCCGCAGTCCTGTTGCCCGAGCCACTCCTGTCCTGCCGGGGTCCAGAAACGCATGTCGCAATAGCCGCCGTCGTCAATGAATGCGCAGTACTGCACATTCGTTACCAGGGATGCATCGATGCTGAAGGGAGGAAGGTCACAGGCATGTGCCCACTTCTCATTATCGAACACGAAGCCATCTTCGGGACCGCTGCCCAGTTCGACAGTGCCGCCCGCAAAATCGATGGCGCCCGTCACCGATGGCGGCACGTCGTTCTGCGGCAATTGCGGAGGCGGCGCGACGGCCAGGGTCTGCAGGGTGTAGGCAAAGGCCTCTCCGTGCATGTCTTCATGTGCCAGGATCAAACGGTATGGATAGAGTGCCCCGTCGCTGTTGCCTACATGCCTCAGTTTCGTCAGCACGCCGTCCAGCACTTCGCTGCAATAGGATTGGATGCGACCGGTTGCCGGCAGGTCCAGTGTCCAGCGCGTGTCGTGGGCCACCGTATTGGAATCGAACCAGGTGTCCGCACCGGCGAGCAGCGAAGGCCGTTTTGCCGCGCCGGGTGCGCTCGATTCCGCTTCGCGCAGGATGTACCACTCGGCGAACCAGGCGATGTGCCCCAATTCCCAGAGTGGCGGATTTACAATGGGAAGCAGCGGTACCTTGGCAAGGTCGTCCAGGCCGGCCGACGCAAAACAATCGAATAGTGCGAGCGTATGATCGCGCGCATCATTCAATGCAGCCGCCAGCGCGTCCGGCGCAGCCGTTCGAAAAGAGGAATTCATCGGAAACCACCCAGGAATCGAGATTGACGAAACCGCACATCGTTATTATCAGCCCTGCCTCGGCGAAAGCCAACAACGGCAACTGGCAGACCGCCAGCCGCTGGGCGCGCTTCCTGCGACAGAAGTACCGTGTTACCGTTCTTGGTGAATGGGACGGCGTCGCCTGCGATGCGTTCGTTGCGCTGCATGCGCGCCGTTCGGCGCCATCGATCGCCGCCGTGGCCGACGCCCTTCCCGACCGCCCCTGCGTGGTCGTCCTGACCGGAACCGACCTGTATCGCGACATCCGGACCGATGCCGGCGCGCAGCGCTCGCTGGCGCTGGCGACCCGCCTAGTGGTGCTGCAGGAAGCGGGATTGCAGGAACTGAGCGCGGAGCAGCGCGCCAAGGCCTGCGTCATCCATCAATCCGCGCCTGCGCTCAAGCCTGCCGTTCGCACCACCCGTGCCCGGCATGTCGACATCGCGATGGTCGGGCACCTGCGCGACGAAAAGGACCCGCTGACCTTCATGCGCGCCGCCGCCCTGGTCACGTCGCCGGGCGTGCGGCTGACGCATATCGGCGGTGCGCTCGATCCCGCCTTGGGCGAGCAGGCGCTGGCGACGCAGCATGCGGTTCCGCGTTACCGCTGGCTTGGGGACCTGCCGCGTGCCAAAACGAGGCAATATCTGAAGCGCGCGCACCTGATGGCGCTCACATCGAAAATGGAAGGCGGCGCCAACGTCATCATCGAAGCAGTCGCGAGTGGCGTGCCGGTGCTGGCGAGCGACATATCTGGCAATCGCGGCATGCTCGGCGATGACTATGCCGGATACTTTCCAGTCGGAGACAGCCGGGCGCTGGCATGCCTGATCGACCGCGCCGCCGCCGAGCCCGCGTTTCATGCGCATCTGCGAAAGCAATGCGAGGCGCGCGCGCCGCTGTTTTTGCCACATCGTGAACAAGCGGCGCTGCTGCAACTGATGAATAATCTATTGACCAATCCCGCATGACATGAAGGAGTCTCGACCATGACCACGCCGGCCGATCCTGGCATCAAACTCACTTCCTTTTCCCACGGTGGCGGCTGCGGCTGCAAGATTGCGCCCGGCGTGCTGGCCGACATCCTGAAGCGCTCGAGCGGCTTTCCGGTTCCGAAGGAGCTGCTGGTTGGCATCGAAACCGCCGATGACGCGGCCGTCTACAAACTGAACGATGAGCAGGCGCTGATGGGTGCGGCCTGAATCAAATACGCTCCATCCTTAGCGATCGACGGCAGGGGCGCCATACTGATCCAGCTTGCGCCAGAACTGCTCCCAGCGGGTTGGTGTCAGCAGTAAGGCGCGCAAACTCAGGATGGCTTGGGCGCCGTCTTCTTTCCAGCGCATTCCGGAGCAGCACAGGCGTTGCTTGACCAGGGTTTTGCAGGCTGCCTCGGTCACACCCGAACCGATCGGCCACCCCATGTCGAGGTAGCGCTTGTAATGCATTTGATGCACATGGTTGGTGAAGTAGCGCATGCTGTCTTCCAGCATCCTGCGCCGCTCCCGTTCCCATCGCGCCGTATCGATCTCGCTCCATTCCGCCAGCAGCTTCTTCGCGCCGTCCCAGTCATGCTTGAGCGTCGAGCAGCGGCTCTCCAGCCAGTCCTGGCGCTCCCATGCCGCATGGCCGGCGAAGATCGCGTCTGCCGCCTGCGTCACATATTCGCTGGCATGATAGAAATCGAGAACCTGCTCATCTACATGCGGCCCCAGGAAATCCCAGTTGCTGCGGGCGCCATCGGCAATGCCGATCACGCGCACCTGCGGATACAACGCCTTGACATGAGCAATCTCGCGCTCCATGCGCTCGTGGAAGGCGGCTTTGCCATGTTCGGGCGCCGCCCCGACATAAATCGAATGCTGCCGTTCGCCACGCCGGTCGTACAGCGAAATACTGCCCGTCATCGCTTCGCGCCATTGACCTTCGCACATCAGCAGGCAGGTGCCGTCCGTGCCGATACCCACCGCCGTAATCTCGGCGTCCACTTGCGGCGTCGCGTAGGTCCAGGTTTCTTCCTTCGCTTGCACCACCGCGCTGGCGTACGCACCCAACTCCTGCACCAGCAGTTTCGACACCGGCCGGCCGTGGTTCTCGTCCAAATCGCGCTGCACATCGGCTGCCGCGTTTTGTGCCAACTTGTGCGCCACCATCTTCACAAATCGCGGCGTCGCGTTGCGCAGAATCCGCGCCCCTTGCTCCAGCGGACAGATCGTCTTGCCGCCACCCGCCTTCTGGTATGCATATCGCGCCAGCAGCACTTCGCCGTACGGCGTCTGGTAATACTTTTCCTTTGGCCGCTTGGCCGTCCATTTCTGCCCGCCAATCATGAGCGGTTCGCCGTCCGCGTCGAATTGCTTCAACGCTTCCACCGTCGCGGCCATGCCCACTTCGTTCACCGCCGCCGCAATTGCTTCTTCTGCCCTCAGGATCGGCCCGCCCACTTCGATCGTGGTTTCCACCGTGATCGTCGATCCGTTGCACTTCGTCACCCGCGTGCTCATCGCTGGCTCCTTCTCCAAGGCCACTACTGCCTTGGACAGTGCAACTCCTTTAGATATTCAATTCAGGTCGCACCCGGCGCTGATCGCCACGACCGACTTTTTCATGCCGATCGTGGACGATCCCTTCGATTTCGGCAGGATTGCGGCAACCAATGCGATCTCCGATGTGTATGCAATGGGCGGCACGCCGATCATGGCGCTGGCGCTGGTCGCGATGCCGATCAATCAACTCCCGGTCGAGGTGATCGGAAAAATCATCCAGGGCGGTGAGGCCGTCTGTGCGGAAGCAGGCATTCCGATCGCCGGCGGCCATACCATCGATTCGGTGGAGCCGATCTACGGCCTGGTCGTGATGGGTCTGGTGCATCCGGACAAGGTCAAGCGCAACGCCGATGCGCGGCCCGGCGACAAGCTCATCCTCGGCAAGCCGCTGGGTGTCGGCGTGCTGTCGGCGGCCTTGAAGAAGAATGCGCTCGATGCCGCCGGGTACCAGGCGATGATCGAGAACACCACGAAACTCAACAAACCCGGCAAGTCACTGTCGGCGATGGCGGGCGTGCATGCCTTGACCGATGTCACCGGTTTCGGACTGCTCGGGCATACGCTGGAACTCGCGCGCGGCGCTGGCTTGGGAGCCGTGCTGGACATGGCGCAGATTCCGTTGCTGCCGCAGGTGCAGGAATTCGCCGGACAAGGTTACGTCACCGGGGCATCGGGCCGAAACTGGGCCGGTTATGGACACGACGTCGTACTCGCGGAAGGCATTACGCCGGTGCAGCAGATGCTCCTGACCGATCCGCAAACCTCGGGCGGATTGCTGGTATCGTGCGATGCCGATACGGTGGATGAGGTGCTGGCGCTGTTTGCGCGCGAAGGCTTCGCGCATGCGGCAGTGATCGGCGAAATGAAGGCGGGCCCGGCAAAAGTGGAAGTGCGTCCCTGACCCTGGCAGATGACCCAACTGATTGCGGTAGAGGTTGAGTTGACGAAGGAAACCCAACATTGACGGTTGCCAGTGGGTCTACGATGTTGGCTTTCATTGAACTCAATCCAACCTACAAACCTGTCAGATTTATTTGAACGTTCTATCCGGCATATGCGTGGCACACCATGAACCAGCCCCGCGCATCGGTCCAGGTCCGGCGCGCGTGGAACCCGGCCTGTTCAAGGAGCGCCGCAAAGGCTTCCTGGGTGTACTTGTAGCTGTTCTCGGTGTGGATGCGCTCCCCTTCCGCGAAATGCCGACTGCCACCTTGCCACACGACCGTCAATCCCCGTCTGGCTTCCAGATGCATTTCGATGCGGCTTTCCTGGGTGTTGAAAAAAGCGCGGTGACGCCAGTCGCGCACATTAAAGTCCGCTTGCAGTAACCGGTTCAGGTGTAGCAACAGGTTCAGGTTGAACGAAGCCGTGACGCCCAATGCATCGTCATATGCGGCTTCCAAGATGTCCTTGCCCTTAACCAGATCGACACCGATCAACAGGCCACCGTCGGCATCGCAGGCGCCGCGCAGGTTGCGCAGGAACGCCACCGCCAGTTCGGGAGAGAAATTACCGATCGACGAGCCGGGGTAAAAGAACAGGCGTCGCTCGTGCCGCACGGCTTCCAGCAACACCAATCCGCCGGAAAAATCCTGTGCAACGGTGACGATATCGAGAGCCGGGAAGCGTTCCCGCACCCGTGCCACGGCCTCGCGCATGAATTCTTCGGAAATATCGACCGGCACGTACTGATCCGGCCGCAATGCCGGAAGCAGCCGTTCCGCCTTCGCACAATTGCCCGCGCCGAGATCGATCAGGGTCGTGTGCCGGCCGGCCGCGTGCGCAAACTCGGCCAGGTGCGCGTCGAAAATCGCAGCCTCGGTGCGGGTCAGGTAATACTCGGGCAACTCGCATATCGCCTCGAACAGCCTGGAGCCGAGCGCGTCGTAGAAGAACTTGGGTGAGACCGATGCCGCAGGCGCCAGCAGGCCTTCGCTCAATTCGCGGCGGATTGCATCGGTATCGGATTGCATTGAAGTCGGTGTCGGCATGAATAGGAATGCAGGTGTCGCGGCAGCTTTCCAAGTGTCTTGCTATGATACGCGATCATGCGAATTCGCTGACATCATGACATTCGATTTACGCGGCGTCTCGGTACGTCATCCATCTGTCACCGGCGCCGGCGCGCATGCCCTGTCCGGAGTGACAATCTCGGTTGCGCAGGGCGAGCAGCTCGCACTGATCGGCCCATCCGGTGCCGGCAAGACGACCTTGCTGCACGTCATGGCCTGCGCGCACCGGCCGGCCGCAGGCAGCTTCTCCCTGTTCGGGATCGATCCCTGGACGATCCGCGACGCGCAGCGCCATGCCTTGCGCCACCGCCTTTTCCTGGCTCCGCAAACACCGCCGCTGCCGCCGCGCCAGCGGGTAGTCACCGCCGTTTTGGCGGGGCGCCTGCCGCAATGGAGCCTGTCGCAGGCGTTCTCCTCCCTGATCCGCCCGGCCGATCCGCAGGCGGCATTCGATGCGCTGGCGCGTTTCAAGCTGGAGGACAAACTGTATGAGCGCGTCGACCGCCTGTCATGCGGCGAACGGCAGCGCTGTGCCATCGCGCGGCGGCTGCTCTCGCAGGCACGGGCATTCCTGGTCGATGAACCGCTTTCGGCACTTGATCCCGTGCTCGCGAGGCACACACTGACGGTACTGCAGCAGGAAGCCGCCGCACGCGACGCAACGCTGGTATGCAGTCTGCACCAAGTCGACCTGGCACGCGCGCAGCGGTGAGCGACGCAATGGTGGCTGCCTTGTACCGGCATGCGGATGGCATCGTGGCCGTGCCAGAGGTAGACATGTCCGACGCATCCCCGGCCCGCCCCACGGTCATGCGGCGCTGTTTCTAGACACCCGATCCTATGCCCGCAAGATACGCGTTGCGCTCGCTTCGCGCCCAATGCTACCAGCGCAACAGGTGCGGCCCCAGGAAGGCGCCTATCACCGTTGGGAGCAGCATCCCGAGCATGTTCCAGACCGCGAAGAAAGGCACCTGCGCTTCCGTACAGTGGAGAGCATAGATGATTGCCGCGACCGCGCCCGCAAACAGCCCGCCGCTCGCCCCGGCATATGCCAGCCGGGTCGGCGCTAGGCCCTTCATCGCCCAAATCACTGCCGCGAACAGCGGGATCGACAAGATCGAGATGGCGGCCACGCAGACCGCCCAGGAGTCGCCAAGAATCAGTCGCGCGCGTGTTCCCGGCACCGCATCCAGTAGTGCATATGCGCTGTATCCCCAAAGCGCCAATACACCTGCGGCGAGGGCAAGAGGCGCCCGGCCGACGGGCATCCCCGGGCGCGACAAGCGTGCCGCCGCACGGAGGGCGACGACGGCGATACACAATGGCGCACCGAGCTTCATCCAGAATATGAACTGTCCCGACGCCTGGGCGATATCCGGGCGCACGCCCAGAACCGTCCACATTATCAACGTGCTGACGGCGGCACCAGAGACCGCTGCGATGCCGAAGCGGCGCAAGCTTGCGAAGCGCGGGACGGGGCGCAGATCGGCCACAAGCAATTCGATCAGTTCATCGGTTCTCATGTTCGGCCTCGCATTTTCTTGCCAAGCAACTTCAGGCCGCGGTGTACCGCGACTTTCACCGCCGATTCCGACATGCCGCTTCGCCGGGCGGCTTCGGCGACCGACAACCCGTCTAGCTTGACGTATTGAATCGGCAATCGCTGCCGATCAGGCAACTGTTCGAGCAGCCTCTTTACATCGCAATGCGCCTGTATCGATTCCTCGTTGCACTCGGCCGACAATTCACTGTCCTCCTCCAAAGGATCGTTCAATGCATCATGTCTATGGCGGCGGCGCAGCAAATCCACCAGCTTGTAATGGGCAATTGCACGGACCCAGTTGATCAATGGCATATTCTGGTCATAGGTGTGGCGCCGATCGTGTACCGCCAGCAGCGTCTCCTGTACCAGATCCTCTACCTCGTCCGGCAAGCGGCCAAGCCGTTTCCGGAAGTACGCGTGCAAGTATCTCCCGAGCCCCATCAGAAGTGCCCGATACGCAGGACCGTCCCCGGCCGTGGCCCGCACCATCAGTTGGCGTAAGTGATCCTCGTCTGCGGACATGCTGTGGTCTATTGATGTATTCGTTATGGACGTGCAATGGGTTACACCAATGCATGGAAAAATTTTATGCGCGGCCTGTAACCGCCGGCAGAGAACAAGCGAACATAAAAGGAAGGACAGTGTCCCGCACTTTCCTCGGTTGGAGAGACGGCAGTTCTCGTCAGATGCTTCCGCATTGACAACGGGAATCGCTTCATCCCCTATCGTGGGAGCACTACTCAATGCGCGCCGCAAACTACGTAGACGTGCAAGCCGTCAGGGCCTTACACGCGACATGGGAAATATCGCCGGAACGATCGCGTGAGGCCGTTCTTCGAATACCTTACGCGAACGACAATTGTCCGATGTCGTGAAACCGCTTTTGTTCAACCGTCGAAATGGAGGATGTCATGGCAAGAATGATGACTTCTGAATGGCTGAGAGAGTCTTACCAGCAGGATAGAACCGACTGGCGCGCCGCCGTATGGGCAGGCATCATCGCCGGGCTTGTGTTCTTGATCGTGGAGATGGTGATGGTCATGCTGTTCATGGGCGAAAGTCCGTGGGCGCCGCCGCGCATGATCGCAGCGATGGTCCTTGGAAAGGAAGTGCTGCCCCCCCCGCCGATTTCGACCTCGGCATCGTAATGACAGCAATGATGGTCCATTTTCCACTGTCCATCATTTACGGTCTGAAGACAGGCTGGATCGTGCACCGCCTCAACGGCACCAACGTCTTGCTCATCGGCGGCGCGTTCAGTTTGGCGATTTACCTCATCAACTTCTACCTGTTCGCGCCCGCAATCTTCCCATGGTTCATGGAAGCACGGAACTGGATCAGCATCGTGGCCCACCTGATCTATGGCCTGGTGCTGGGCGGGACCTATGCCAGCCTGCGCCAGCATAGGCCAGCGACGCAACGCTGAAATCAGCCGTCTTGACCTGCGTCCGCACGGCATGAACGAATCCGCCTCATTTCCGAAAGGCGCCCACATCGAGCGCATCGCACTGGTTCTGCAAGGCGGAGGCGCGCTCGGCGCCTACCAGGCCGGCGTATACCAGGCGTTACATGAAAAGGGCTTCGCGCCGGATTGGGTCGCCGGCACCTCGATCGGCGCGATCAATGCTGCACTGATCGCCGGCAACGTCTTCGAAAATCGCGTTCCCCGCTTGCACGACTTCTGGCAAACCGTGGCGCGCACCGATCCGCTGGATGTGTCGTCGCTGCCGGAGCAATGGCGGCGCGCCTACGATGCCGCCGGCGTCACCACGACGATCCTGTGCGGACAGCCCGGCATGTTCGCGCCGCGCCTCGCGATCCCTTCCCTCCCATTCGTTTCCGCGACGCCGCAGCAGGCAAGCTACTACGACACGTCGCCGCTGCGCGAGACCCTGTCGCGGCTGGTCGATTTCGATTGCATCAACCAGCATTACATCCGCCTCAGCCTGGGCGCGGCGCATGTCAAGACCGGCCAGTCGCGCTATTTCGACAGCCTGTTCCAGCACATCGGCCCCGAGCACGTGATGGCCAGCGGTGCGCTACCGCCCGGCTTTCCGCCGGTGGAAGTCGACGGCGAGCTGTACTGGGACGGCGGCATCGTATCTAACACACCGCTGGAAGTCGTGCTCGACGACGTGCCGCGCGTAAACACGCTGTGCTTCATGGTCGACCTGTTCAACCCGGAAGGCCCAGAACCGGCGTCGCTGGCCGAGGTGTACGCGCGGCACAAGGACATCGCGTATGCCAACCGCTCGGCGCGCGGCCTCCGCGAGTATCAGGAAAAGCACAACCTGCGACGCGCGGTCGGCGCGCTCTACAAGTCGCTGCCGAAAGACAAGCGCGACGATCCGCGGCTGAAGGCGCTCGCTGCACTGGGATGCCGCACGACGATGGAAATCGTCCATCTGAACTACACAGGCAAGCCGTGGGAAACGGCGACCCGCGACGCCGATTTTTCGGCGGCGGCGATTCGCGAGCGCTGGGACCAGGGATATCGGGACGCGGCGCAGGTGATCGAAGAAGCCGCATGGCTGGGGCCGGTACCGATCGATGCCGGTGTGGTGGTGTACGAACAAAAACGAGAGGCGGCCGGGCACGTTGAAGCAACGGTCTTACCTGCGCGAGCGCAACCTCCGACCGAACGCAATCCTCAAACACACATCAAAAATTTTAGGCGCCTCCTGTAACCGCAAGAGGAGGAATAACGAAGTAACAAGGAGGCCGCTCGATTCCTGCATTTCCCATCGCAAGAAGGCTGCTTTCTTGAAACACGGCAGCGGGTTGAAGGGCAAACCCTTTGATGGAGATTCACCATGAAGACGATTTCAATCATTTTCATCCTGAGCTTGCTGACCGGTTGCGCGAACATGCAGCCGACGGGTAGCGGCGGTACCGGTAGCGGCGCGGGAGGCAACGGATTTCCGGACCCGACCGAGGATATTTACTTCGGCGGTTGAAAGAACCGCGCGAAAACTATTCGTCAAGCTCTCCGCAGCTTTCCATAAAGGAGAACGCAACGTATCAAAAATGCGGGTGGCCGTCATCTTGAGACCGCCCTGCACAACCGGGAAAGGAGAATGTCATGGCACGAATGATGTCTACTGAATGGTTTAGAGAGTCCTACCAGCAGGACAAAACGGACTGGCGAGCCGCCGGATGGGCGGGTGTGATCGCCGGGATCGTGTTCCTGATCGTGGAGATGCTGATGGTCATGGTATTCATGGGTCAGAGCCCATGGGGACCGCCACGCATGATGGCGGCGATAGTCCTTGGAAAGGATGTCTTGCCGCCGCCCGCCACTTTCGACTTCGGCATCGTGATGGCCGCGATGCTGGTCCACTTCGTGCTGTCCACCATTTACGGCTATGCCGCGGGGTGGATCGTGCACCGTCTCAGCGGCACCAATGTCTTGCTCATTGGTGCCGTGTTCGGCCTGGCGATCTACTTCATCAATTTCTATCTGATCGCTCCCGCGGCCTTTCCCTGGTTCATGGAAGCGCGGAACTGGATCGGCGTGGTAGCCCACCTGATCTTCGGCCTGGTATTGGGGATTTCCTACGCGGGTCTGCGACGGCACAAGCCGGCGCAGCGATGATGAAGGTTGATCGAGCTTGTTCGCCCTCCCCGGGCCTTGCGCAGACATAACCGGTGCAAGGCCGGCGGACCTAGAGGGCGTTATCGAAGGAGCCGCTTTCATGCGTACCCCATCGATATCAAGCATTGCACGCGAGTGCACGATCCTTGCCGGACTGGCGCTTGCCATGGCTGCGGAGGCGAAACCTCCGACGCAAGCAACAACACTGCCGCTGCCCTATGCACTTGAACGATTGGCGGATGCCGCGATCTCCGGCGGGGTCCCGAAAGACGGCATCCCGGCTATCGACCGGCCGCGGTTCGAGACGGCCGCGCAAGCAAACGATTTCTTGCGGCCCGATGACGTGGTCTTCGGCGTAGTGATCAACGGAGAAGCCAGGGCTTATCCGCGTCGGGTGCTGGTCTGGCATGAAATCGTCAACGATGTCGTCGGCGGCGAAAGCCTGAGCGTGACTTACTGTCCGCTCACGGGCACGGCCATTGGCTTCAAGCGGGGAGACACCACGTTTGGCGTGTCGGGCAGTCTGGTAAACAGCAATCTGATCATGTACGACCGGGCAACCGGCAGCCACTGGCCGCAAATGCTGGGCGCCGCCATCTCCGGCCCGCTCAACGGCCAATCGCTGCAGACATTCCCGGTGGTGTGGACAAGCTGGCGCCAGTGGCAGGCGCACTATCCGGACACGCGTGTCCTGTCGCGACGCACCGGCTATGCCCGCAACTATCACCGCGATCCATACGGCAGCGGCTATAACCCGCCTACCGGTTATTACGCGCAAGGCGGACCGACTTTTCCGACGCTCAGTAGTGACCGCCGTCTAGAACCGAAAGAAATTGTGACGGGCGCTCGTACCGCAGAAGGCGCAGCGGCTTTCCGCAAGTCCACGCTGCGCGTCGCCGGTGTCGCGAACAAGACGCTGAATGGAACCACGCTGACCGCATTCCATGACCCGGCGCTGGATACGGTACACGTCTATCGCAATCCGGAACAACGCGAGTTCAGCGCCCGTGACGGTCGCTACAGCGACAAGCATGGCACTTGGCGTGCCGGCCAAATGCCGTTGGAGCCGGTACACGCCTACGATGCCATGTGGTTCGCCTGGGCCGCGTTCTTTCCAAAAACCGCACTCCATGAATAGTCCTGCCATCCGTAAAACCCGGCAAATGTTGCCGCTGTTGCGGCGATTTCCGCCGACACGGCGTTTGATCTACTGGTGCACGCCAATTTATGCGGTGCTCTACCTGTGGGCAATCGGCGATTTGAATTTTCATGGCTGGCGACCGGATATTTCGCTGTTCTGGGCGCACGCGCCGATGGAGATGCTTTTCAAGCAACGCAATCTGTTTTATTTCGAGGGCATTGCCATCGTCAATCTGGGCCTGGCAACCTACTTGTTCTCCCCCGTGAATTTGTTCATTGCCTTATTGCTTGGCTGGCTGGTGGGACTCAATCTCGCATTCACCTTTTTGGCGATCAGGCATTCCAAGGCGTATCAAGGCCGCAGTGCCGTCAACCTGCTGGCTTCCCTGCCGGCACTGCTGGCTGGAGTGACATGTTCGGCGCCAGTGATTCTGGTGTTGCTCGGCATCCAGGCCTCGGCTGCCGTGCTCGCCTTTTTCAGCGTGTTAGTAGCAATCGCCGTGCTGCTGTTGCTAAGTGCGCTGTTGTTCAATGCGGCCCATAGCAACGAAGAGGTCTTGCGACGTATTGGTTGAACCGCACCGAAACCCTTTTCTCAAAAAATGGAGTTGGTTGTTGACGACGCTGCTCAATGGAAAGGAGAACATACATGCCTATGCAAGACAAGGTTGCGATCGTGACCGGTGCGGCGAGCGGTATCGGCAAGGAAATCGCCGTCCGGTTCGCTCGTGAAGGCGCCCGAGTGTGCATTGCGGATCTGAAACTGGACGCGGCCACGGCAGTCGCCGATGAAATCAAGCGCAACGGCGGCGACGCGATCGCCGTGGCGATGGACGTCGCCGACGAGAAACAGGTCAATGCCGGGGTGGAGGAAACGGTGCGCCGCTACGGCGGCGTCGATGTCCTGGTAAGCAATGCCGGCATCCAGCATATCGCGGCGCTGGCAGATCTGGCGTACGCGGACTGGCGCCGTGTGGTGGCGATCCATCTGGACGGCGCGTTCCTGACCACTAAAGCCTGCCTGCGTCACATGATCGAAAGCGGCAAGGGCGGCAGCGTGATCTACATGGGTTCCATCCATTCCAAGGAAGCATCCCCGTTGAAAGCGCCTTATGTATCGGCCAAGCACGCGTTGCTGGGCCTGGCGCAAACGCTGGCGGAAGAAGGCGCGAAACACAACATACGCTCGAATGTGATTTGTCCGAGCTATGTCAAAACCCCGCTGGTGGAAAAGCAGATTCCGGAGCAAGCCAGGGATTTGAACATGAGCGAGGAAGACGTGGTCAGGAAAGTGATGCTGCAGCACACGGTCGACCAGGAATTCACCAGCGCGGAAGACATCGCGGAACTGGCTGTCTTTCTCGCCACCTTCCCGTCGAAGGCGCTTACGGGGCAGTCGGTGAATATCAGTCACGGGTGGCGGATGGATTGATTCGCTTCGGCTGCAGTTGCGCAGCGCGCCGTAAGGCGCCTTCCCCCTTTTAGGGGAATGAATGCGGGGTTTCGCAAAGCATGCTGCCGCTGTTGCCGGGGTCCGGAATCAAGATATCGGCAGCCGAACGCATCTCCGGCAGTCGGACAAGACAGCCTGTGGCACGAAACCCGCAGAATTGCGGATGCCGGATCCGGTTAACGTGTTGTTCGCGCCGGCTGGATCGACGGCGATCGCGACCCATACAGCTTGTCAACCTGCTGTGCCGGCGGTCCGAGTTTTTCCCGCAGCTGCATACGTGACGGCGCGTCCCGCCACGGCATATCGCCGACCACGAGCTTCGGCACATTGATGAATATCTCGCCGCCGGCGCTATGGACAATGGCATCGAGCGGTATGTAGACATCGTGGCTCAGTATACCGCGTCGCACCAGCATGTAGCCCTCAGCCACCTGCGTCGGTTGCGCCACCTCGGCCACGGTGCCGATCTCGCCGTGGTCCGACCCTCTGACGGTTGCGCCCGGCGCAATGTCGAGGGGCAGGTTGTGCGGTTCGTCCAGCGCCCGCAGAAACTCGTCGACGGTCATCACGGCATTGGCGAGCAAAGGATAATTGACGTGAAGCGATGCCTCGTACGCCACCAGGTTTTCGGCGCCGATGGCATCGGACAGGTAGGTGACGTCATATCCCCGTTCGACGGCATGGCGGCCGGTCGATTCGCAGCACAGATTGGCCGTCATGCCGGCAATGACAAGATGGGTTGCTCCCAACCGCTCCAGATGCACGGGCAGATCGGTTTCGAACACATCCGTCCCCTTGTGCGGCAGCAAGACGATTTCATCGTCAAGTGGCCGCAAGTCAGGATGAAAATCCGCGCCCCAGCTACCCGCCAGAAACATGCGCTTCTCGAACATGATCCGGTTGATGCCGCAGCGGCATTGCAGCCTTCCGTCCGCGTAGTCTTCCTCGGTATAGGCCATCGGGCCGAACAACACGGGGATGCCGCGTTGCCTCGCCCCTTCGATCGCTTGTTTCAGATGGCTGACGACGTCGTTCAGCTTCACCGTGCTCTTGGTCATTTCCCATCCTGCTCCGCCTTCGGAAAGGAAGTCGTTCACCGGGTCGATGACCAATAGCGCGGTTCGGTCTGCCGGAAAGTCGAGCCCGACCTGGGACTTTGCCCGATACACCTGCGCGCCGGGAGATGCCCCTGCGGAGATGGTGGAGGTGAAAGAGTTACTGGAAGATGGCAACATATGCACTCCTCTCATCGATAACTGTCAAGTTGGAACCAGGCGTGCAAACGGTGGTTCCGCTGCCAGGGAACGCGGCCGGGCGCTTGCTGCTGCACGCATAGTCGCGATTTCCTGCCTGACGAGTTGATTTCATGCAGTCCGCGCACCAGCGACTTGTCCGGCACCTGCAGTCCGCTTGCCGCATGGTCGATCAGGAGCAATCCTCGCTCAGTCGTTCTTGCCGGCGAAGCATTGCGCCTGAACCGTCACGTTGCCTCAACCACCCGGCCGGTAGATGTCATTGGCAGGATTTGAAGGGGCGACGCCATTACCGGAAGACGTCTCCAGACCGGCACAGCCGGCGATCAATAGTGCCAGGAATATGGCAGAAAGCGTTTTCATTGCAACTCTCCATCAACATGAACAATTCGTTTCTCCACTGGACATCTGCACAGTGAACCGGGCCGGAGCATCGGCACTGACATGCCCAATCTCGATGCTCTGTCATTTAGTGAAGAAGCATGGGCTGCATATCTCACTCAGCGCATGCGCTCCGTAAGACGGTATTCGTCAATGCCGCCGCATCCGGTTACAGCCGCAAGAAAAAAGCGTGGAATGTTTGAGCGTTCCAAGCATGCATGTGAGATTGAGGTTGACTTCCTGATTTATTCGATCGTGGTCAACAAGGGAAGAAACCGCATAAAAAGCGGACGTGCAAGGCTGGACGCCTTGCCATGATGCATCGTCGGATAAAGATGCGTGCAGAGAACTCCGGGCGTCCCGCGCTGGATCAGTTGTCGTCGAATGTTTTACTTTGCGTGAAAAACCTCGGTATCGTTGTGGAACGCGTACCATGCAAACCAGAATGCGATGATGCTCGGGATCTCCTTCCCGGCGGCGTCATACACGTTCCCGGTGCGGTGTTCGGGATCGAAACGCACGACGATCTTCTTGCCGCCGACGGTGTCCGTAATCTCGCCGCGGCGCTTGCTCAGTTCGACGAACGGATAAGCCTTGAATTTTCCGTACACTTCGACACCGATCACCTGCTCCTTGGGATGGTATCGCGCGCTCTGCCCCTTTACCGGGAACATGATGAGCGGATTCTGCGCATACCCCTCATACGGATCGCGCGCATAGTCGCGTGCAAAGCCGGTCTCGGTGGACAGCACGAGCGTATCGGAATGGCGCTTTTTCCAGTCGGACCAGGTGGTATGCGTGAGCGGCACAGAGGTCAGCCGCGTGCCTTTCAACGGCCCGCTCACCGCCTGCGACAGGAGCTGGGACCACAGCGAATCGGTCTGGCGGTCGTAGAGCAGGACGTCGCTGTTGTAGAGCAGGCCCGACACGCCGAAACTCAGCGGCTTACCGTTTGCATCGGAAAGATAGGCCATGCCGGTGCCGCAGAGCGGGCAGAAGGTCACGACCACGCGCTCGGCGCCGAACCTGTCGTTGACGATTTCGTGCCAATTCAGGATGCGCACCGGGTATGCTTTCGCGACGCCGCTACGCTCCACACCGAGCACGCGATCGGCATCATTGAGATAGCGCGCCTGTTCGGCCTTGAGAAACTTCGGCTGGTCGATCGCCGGAATGCCGTCCTTGGCCGGACCGCCATGCATGATGTCGTCCGGTGGCACCAAGGCATCGGAAAGATTGAAGCCGTTTTTCTGGATCGCAAATGCCGCTGCGGCGGCCACCAGCAACAGGCACGCAAGCACAAGCTTCTTGAGCGGTTTCATCATCGCCTCCACTGTCAACCAATATAAATAGACGCCCCATCCCCCGCCTTTCTTACATGCCTGCCGAATAAATATCGGCTGAACTTCACTGATTCATGCTTCTCCAAAATGCATGGATCACGACTCATTGCCGCCGGATATCGGCATTGCCGGACAACATGCGCGGTGTGACGAATCACAAGGAGCAAGGACATGAAAGCGTTTGATGTAGCGGTCATTGGCGCCGGGCAAGCCGGCCCAACGCTGGCGAAATCGCTTGCGAAAGCCGGACGGCGCGTCGCTCTCGTCGAGCGCAAGCAGGTGGGCGGATCCTGTGTGAATTTCGGCTGTACCCCAACCAAGGCGGCACTCGCGTCCGCACGCGTCATCCACCTCGCGCGCCGCGCCGGCGATTTCGGGATACGCGTGACCGCTATCCAGCCCGATTTCCCGGCGGTCCTGGCACGTGCAGCGGATATCGCACAGCGCATGCGCGACGCGCTGCAGAAAAGCTTTGCCGGGCGCGACAACCCTGTCCTGATCGCGGGGCATGCCCGATTCCTGGGTCGCGAAGGGGAACGCTTCCGTCTGACGACCGGACATGAGGAAATCCTCGCCACGCACGTTGTGCTCGACACCGGCACGCGCAGCGCGGTACCTCCTATCGACGGCTTGCAGGATATCGACTACCTCACCGCGGAGAACTGGCTGGAGCAGCGTGAGTTGCCGCAGCGCCTGGCGCTGGTCGGCGGCGGCTATATCGGCCTGGAGATGGCGCAGTTTTACCGCCGCATGGGCGCCGAGGTGACCGTGATCGAAAGCGGCGCGCAAGTCGCCGCACAGGAAGACCCCGACGTCGCGGGCGCTCTGCAGCAGATGCTCGAAGGGGAAGGCATCCGCTTTCGCATGAATGCCAAGGCGACACGCTGCCAGAAGACCGCTGACGGTGTCGCACTCACGATCGAGGACAACGGCAAAACGGAAGAAGTCAGCGCGACTCGGATTTTCATCGCATTGGGACGCAAGCCGAACACCGACGATCTGGGACTGGAGAACATCGGTCTGCATCCGACTGCGAAAGGGACGCTGGAAGTGGACGAACGACTCGGCACCGGCATCCCTGGCGTGTGGGCGGTCGGCGATATTCGCGGCGGCCCGATGTTCACCCATACCGCCTGGGACGATTACCGCATCGTCGAATCGCAATTATTGGGAGACGGCTCCCGCACCACCGATCGTATCGTGCCGTATGCGATGTTTACCGATCCCTCGCTGGGCCGCGTCGGCCTAACGGAAACGCAGGCACGCAAAGCCGGCAAGAATATCAAGGTCGGCCGCTTCGACATGGCGAGTAACGGCAAGGCAAAAGAGCTCGGCGAAATCGATGGCTTCATCAAGATCGTGGCGGATGCGGACAACCGGCAGATTCTCGGTGCGGCGGTGCTTGCCAGCGAAGGCGCCGAACTCGTGCACATCTATATCGCGTTAATGAATGCCGGCGCGCCCTATTCCGTTCTGGAAGACGCGATTCAAATCCATCCGACGCTGGCCGAGGCCGTGCAGAGCGCCGTCTCGTCCTTGCACTAGAAGATGGAGTTCCTGACCTGGAGCGAAGTCGATTTCGCCGGCGTGGTCCTGGCCGGCCTGGTGGCCGGCTATGTCATGGCGATCGCCGGTTTGTGGGCGGGCCAGATTCCCGGCCTGGTGGCCATCGACATCGCCGATTACGGCCGGCGCTACATGGTTTCCGACCGTGTCAGCGCCTGGTTGCTGGGCTTTGCTTCGCACCTGGTCAAGAGCGTGATTCTGGTCCTGCTGTGGGCGACCGTGATCCTGCCCAACCTGGACTGGCCGCAGCCGCTTGCGGGTTTGCTGTGGGGTGAGGTGCTCGCATTTACGCTGGCCGGCGCCTTTGTCGCGCCGCTGTCGGGTCTCGGCTTCATGGGCCGCAAGTCCGGATCATGGCGCTACGCGCTGACTTCCATCGTGCTGCATGCGATCTGGGGCCTCATTGTCGGGTTCATCTACGCGTGATGGATACGGTGCGCATCTTCAGTCCGACCGTAGTGCTGCATGGCGCGGGCGTCGCGCTGGTCTCCGATCTCGCCGGACAGATCCACGCCGAGGAACCATACGGCCTGTTCGCCGGCGACACCCGCGTGCTCTCGACATATAAATTCCAGATCAACGACTGTGCCTGGGAGTTGCTTGGCCGTACCCGTTCCGGCCATGGCAGCGCGCAGTGGCACTTTCAGAATCCCTCCCTGCGCGATGAACAAGGCGTGCTGGAGGCTGGAACCGTGGTGTTGACGCTCACCCGGCGGGTAGACGGCGCACTGCATGACGACTTCGAGCTTTCCACCTACGCCGGCAGGACAGTGCAACTGCGCCTGACCCTGCAACTCGATGCGGATTTCGCTGACCTGTTCCAGGTGAAGAATCAGTCGATTCCTGCGCGCCTGCACACATTGCGCGCGGTGCACGGCAACGTATTTACCTTGTGCTATGAGCATGCCGGTTTTCGCCGTGGGCTGCAGGTGCACTTTGGCGCGAACCCGTCTCCGGCAATCGCCGGCTCCCGCCTTGTGTTCAGTCTGGCGCTGTGCCATGGCGAGTGCTGGCATTGCTGCCTGGAGGCGCAGCCCGAGATCGATCGCCGCGTGTTGCGCATGGCGAATGACCCGCATCGCCCGGAGCCAGATCCGGTTAACCAGGCCAACCGCGTGGCGCTGCGCGCCGAATCGCTGCTGGCGCATCCCTTCGAATGCGGCCGGCAAGACTTGCACGCGCTGGCCATGCGGCAGGATGACAGTCCGCCCTACGTTGCCGCCGGCATCCCGTGGTTTCTCACGCTGTTCGGACGCGATTCGCTGTTTCCGGCCCTCATGGGAGGAATCGACGGCAGTTGGATGGCGGAAGGCGCGCTGGCCGCGCTCGCGCAGCACCAGGCGAGCACGCGCGATGACTATCGCGACGCCGAACCCGGCAAGCTGCCGCATGAGCTGCGGCACGACGAATTGACCCAGCGCGGCGAGCTGCCCTACTCGCCCTATTACGGCACGCACGATGCGCCGTCGCTCTATTGCCTCACGCTGTGGAATGCATGGCGCTGGACCGGAAAACAATCCTTGATCGACCGGCATTTCGACACGGCGCTGCGCGCGTTGCGCTGGTGCGAATCCCGCGGCGACGGTGACGGCGACGGATTGCAGGAGTACCTGCCGCACAGCCCGAAAGGCTATCGCAACCAGGGATGGAAGGACGCCGGCGACGCGCTCGTCTACGCGGATGGCAGGCAGGCGCAACCGCCGCTGGCGACCATCGAACTGCAAGGCTATCTGTACGCGGCACGCCTTGCTATGGCGGAGCTCATGGATGCACGCGGCGAGGCAGCACAGGCACGGCATCAGCACGAACAGGCGGCGGCCCTGCGCCGGCGCGTCGAGGAAGCTTACTGGATGGAACATGCTCGCTTCTATGCGTTCGCGCTTGATGGCGAGAAGCGGCAGGTCGATGCCATTGCGTCCAATCCGGCACACCTCCTGTGGTGCGGGCTGCCGGATCCGGAGCGCGCGGCAGCCATCGCACAACGCCTGCTGGCGCCCGACATGCTCACCGGCTGGGGACTGCGCACGCTGTCTTCGGACAATCCTGCGTACAACCCGATTTCCTACCAATGCGGGTCGGTCTGGCCGTTCGATACGATGATCGCGGCCGCCGGCTTGTGGCGTTATGGCGAGAGGACGCGGGCATTCGCGCTGATCAAGGCCATCCTCGATGCCGCCGAAAGTTTCGAATCCTGCCGGCTGCCGGAGTTGTTCGGCGGCTTCGACCGTTCGTACGGGGCGCCGGTCCCCTACCGGAAGGCGAACGTTCCGCAAGCGTGGTCGGCGGCGGCGCCGCTTCTTGCCGTGCAACTGATGCTCGGCATTGTTCCGGACGCACCGCATCGACGTTGCTACGTACAGCCGCTGCTGCCGGACTGGCTTCCGCGGCTGGCGTTGGCGAACATCAAGATCGGCGCAGGCCGGTTCGAGATTGTGGTGCGCCGCGATGGCGAACACACGGTCGTCGAACATCTGAAGGCGGAAGGCGTTGAAATTGTCGACACGAGTCCGCCGGCGCCGCTCTGGGGAGCGCCGTAGCTCGCTCATTCCGACTTGGCGGCAGGCGGTGTTTGCGGCCGGTAAAAGTCGCCGACGCGCCCTTCGCGCCGTTCCCGCGCGATGTTTTCGTCCGCATCGAACGGATGGCCGCCGAACCCATGTCGCATCATGATGATGGCGCGTGCCCAGTTCCTAGCCTGGTCGCGGGAACCGAAGAGTTGCATGACCGATTGCGCGATCACCGGCACCGCTACCTCCATGCGCAGCGCGTCGGCGAGCAGCCAGTTCACTTCGCCGGTATCCTCGATATAGGTGGAAGCCTGCTTCAAGCCGGGATCGGCCTTGCACGCGTCGGCGAGCAGATCGACAAGCCACGAGCGGACCACCGAGCCCTTGCGCCAGCATTCGAGGATGGCGCCGGTGTCGAGCTGTTCATGGTAATGCGTGAGAAGGTCGAAACCTTCGGCGATCGCCTGCATCATGCCGAACTCGATGCCGTTGTGGACGAGCTTCACGAAATGACCGGCACCGGGCGGCCCGGCATGCACATAGCCGCGGCCGGCGGCGAGCCTGAGCAACAAGGGTTCGATGGTCGCGACCTCCTCGCGCTCCCCGCCCGCCATGAAACACGCGCCGTGTCGCGCGCCTTCGAGTCCGCCGCTCGTTCCCAGATCGACGAATTGAATACCGCGCTCGCGCAGCCGCTGCTGGCGGCGGATGGAATCGCCCCAGTAGGAATTGCCACCGTCGGCGACGACATCGCCCGGATCAAGGGATTTGCCGAGTTCCTCCAGCACCGCGTCAACTGCCGTACCCGCCGGGACATACAGGAATATCACCCGTGGCGGACGCAATAGCGTGGCAAATCCGCTGAGCTCCCGGGTCTCGACCAGCCCTGTTGCCAGCAATTCGCGTGGCGCTCCGCTGCGGCTCGCGCCGACGACACGGATGCCGTTCTCCAACGCATGGCGGGCAATGCCGCCGCCCATCTTGCCCAAGCCGACCAGGCCGAATTCCTCGATCACCCTGTCTCGGCCAGTTTCGGGTTGCGCGTCGGTCATCGATACCTCCCGGTTCTCGGCAATGCAATGTTGCTTTGATTGCATCGACTCCTGCGGGTTCCGGCGCAATGGCATTTCTCATCCGGTGCGATGCGGACCTGGGTGTTCTTCTTCGCAAATCACGCCACGGTCGGTGACGGCCAATCCGCCATCCCCATGGCGATTCATTCCATGCGCTGGCGCCGGAAAGGCAGCGCGATCAGGTCTGGCAACCGAAGATCTTGCGCTGAGCGGTACGCGGACAAGCCGATTGTGATTCGAGCCTGGGGGACACCGGTTTTCCTCGTGCGATGCACGCTGTCCCAGACCGCCAAGCCGCTGGAAAAGTTGCTATGCCTTTCGTCCGGATTGGCGGAGTGATGAATGCCGTGCAGCCGCGGCGTCACGACCAGTCGGCTTAGCGGCTTTTCGACGCGCATCGGCAAGCGTACGTTGGAATGATGGAACAGGACCTCGATGAACGTCAGCCGTTGCCAGAGCGCCAAGACCGATGGGCGGATGCCGAGGATCGCCACCTGGGCAAGCCGCCACGGGACGGAAGCAAGAAACTCCAGCCAATGAAAGCGCAGGGCCGTGGTCGTATCGAGCGTCAGGTCCGTGTGATGCACCATGTGCGCGCGCCAGAGCCACGGCACCCGGTGCAGCAAGACGTGCCACCAGTAAAGGGTGTAGTCCAGCAAGACGATCCCGAGCAATTTTTCCGGCAATGGCCGTAATCCAAGCCGCAGAAGCAGGCCGATACGCTGATTTTCCACCCGCTCTGCGACCGGCTTGACCAGCGGCTGCTCGCAGCGACTGATCACCACTGCCGTGATCGCCGCCACCATGAGATTGCGCGCCACCCTGTTGCGGTCCGGCTCGGGGCCGGCATGGCGCAGCGGATAACGCCGCTCCAGCCAGAACAATGCGGCCAGGATGCCGCCGGCGGCGAGTGCGCCGGTCCATGCGCGCGTCCCCGCCGCATTTGTGGTACGTGAAGTATCCGGCACCCGATCCATGCCGTCTGCGCTCAAACTGGCCGGCATGTTTCAGCGCTTCCTCGGATTGACATCCTCCGGCGGCATGTCGCTCCCCACGTATTTGCCGTCGGCACCGATATCGTCCGGGTGGATCGGTTCCCGCCGGCCGTCCTCCCACGTTTGTCGGCCCGGCTCCGCCGGCCGCGGAATCGCCGAGGACTCCTGCTTTCCCTTGTTCCGGTCGGGGGTTTGGCGGATATTGTCGTTCCTCATGGTGGCCTCCTTCTGTTCCTTCCATGGTTCAGGCCACAGGTTCCCGGTATGGTTCCGACATCATTCGCGGACACATGGCCGGCCGCTATCCCGCGCAACAGGAAAGCTGCTTCACGTTCCTGGAAAAGGTTTGAGCAGCAAGCTTCAACCCTTCCACCATGGTCAGATACGGGAACAACTGTTCGGCAAGCTCATGCACCGTCATGCGCGCCCGAATGGCAAGTGCCGCCGTCTGGATCAGTTCGCCCGCTTCCGGCGCCACCGCTTGCACACCGATCAAGCGTCCGCTGCCGGCTTCGGCAACCAGCTTGATGAAGCCGCGGGTATCGAAGTTGGCGAGTGCGCGCGGTACGTTATCCAGCGTGAGCAGGCGGCTGTCGGTCGTCATCCCGGCTTGGCGCGCTGCGGCCTCGCTGTAGCCGACGGTAGCGACCTGCGGGTCCGCAAACACCACGGCCGGCACGACGGACAGATCAAGGGTGGCGTCGCCTCCGGTCATGTTGATCGCGGCCCTGGTGCCGGCCGCTGCGGCCACATAGACGAATTGCGGCTGGTCGGTGCAGTCGCCGGCGGCATAGATATGCGTGTTGCTCGTTCGCATGGTATTGTCGATGACGATGGCGCCGCGTGCATTAACCGCGATACCTGCGTCGTCGAGAGCCAGGCCGCGCGTATTGGGCGACCGGCCGGCGGCGACCAGCAGCTTGTCGGCGCGCACCTCGCCACCTCCGGTCGTGAGCGCGAACTCGCCATCCGCATGAACGATGCGGCTTGCCTCGGTATGCTCCAGCACGGCTATCCCTTCGGCACGAAACGCCGCCGCGATCGTCTCGCCGACCGCAGGGTCTTCGCGCAGGAGCAGCGTGCGGCGTGCCAGGATGGTCACCCTGCTCCCGAGCCTGGCGAAAGCCTGTGCCAGCTCTAGCGCCACCGCGGACGAGCCGATCACGGCCAGGCGCGCCGGGATCGTGTCGCTGAACAGCGCTTCGGCGGACGTCCAGTACGGTGTGTCTGTCAACCCTGGAATGGGAGGAATGGCGGGACGCGCGCCCGTGGCGACCAGGCAGCGGTCGAATGCGACTTCACGTTCGCCGCCTTCGTTGAGCCGCACGATCAGGCTGTTCCCATCCCGGAAGCGGGCTGCGCCGCGCAGCACGGTGATCGCAGGGATATCCGCCAGAATGCGCTCGTATTTCGCCTCCCGCATTGCATCGACGCGCGCCTGTTGCTGGGCCAGCAAGCGTTCGCGCGCGATCGCCGGCGAGGCAGCAGCTATGCCGCCGTCGAACGGGCTGGTACAGCGCAGGTGGGCGACGTGAGCCGCGCGGATCATGATCTTGGACGGCACGCAGCCGGTATTGACGCAGGTGCCGCCGATGGTGCCGCGCTCGATCAGCGTTACGCGCGCACCCCGTTCGACCGCCTGCAGCGCCGCGGCCACGGCCGCGCCGCCGCTGCCGATCACGGCGATGTGCAAGCTGCCTGGCGCGCCGGACTGTCCGGCGATGCGCATGATCTGTCCCATGCTAGCGTTTGACGTTGGAAGGGTAACCGGCATTGGCGGTCGCCTTCAGGATTGTCTGGACATCGACTTTGCCATCGTCGAAGGTGACGACAGCCTCGCGCTTCTCGTAACTCACCTCGGCCTTGCTCACGCCATCGACCTTGCCCAAGGCTTTCTTGACCGTGAACGGACAGGCGGGGCAAGTCATGCCGGGCACGGCAAGCGTGACGCTCTGCGTGGCGGCCCAGACCGGCGCGACCGCGGCGGCAAGCGCGAGTGTTGCGAACAACTTCTTCATGGAATTCTCCCGATCAATAGAACAAGGGCAGGACGTAGGGAAAAGCGAGCCCAACCAGAACCAGCGCGGCCACGCCCCAGAACATCAGCTTGTAGGCGGCACGCACCTGCGGGACTGCGCAAACTTCGCCGGGCAGGCACGCGTGCGCCGGACGGAAAATGCGCCGCCCGGCCAGGAACATGGCCAGCAGCGCCGCACCAATGAAGATCGGACGATACGGCTCCAGCGCCGTCAGGTTGCCGATCCATGCCCCGCTGAAACCCAACGTCACCAGCACCAGCGGTCCCAGGCAGCATGCCGACGCAAGTATTGCCGCCAGTCCCCCGGTCAACAGGGCCATGCGCCCTTGTGGCGGTTCCGTCATGTGTTCTCCTTTCGTGCGTTTCATGAATGACTTAAGATTACCTCCGTACTCAAGTACGGAGTCAAGTCTCATGAGGAACGATCGGGATAACCTGACGATCGGCGCCTTCGCCAAGGCCGCCGGCGTGAATGTCGAGACGATCCGCTTTTATCAGCGCAAGGGCTTGCTGCACGAGCCGGACAGGCCGTACGGCGGCATCCGCCGCTATGGCGCGCGGGATGTGGCGCGGGTGAAGTTCGTTAAATCGGCGCAGCGGCTCGGCTTCAGTCTGGACGAAGTGGCCGGATTGCTGACGCTGGACGACGGCGCACACTGCGACGAAGCGCGCGTGCTCGCGGAGCAGAAGCTCAGGGATGTACGAGAGCGACTGGCGGACCTGAGACGCATCGAATCGGTTCTGGAAGGTCTAGTCCGTGATTGCTGCGCGCACCGCGGCACGGTCTCCTGTCCGATGATCGTCGCGCTGCACCGCAACGAAGAGGCGAGCGGCGCCTAACCTGTCCGGCAATGAAATTTTTTCTGCGCAGCCTGTAAGGTTTTGTCCGCCTCATCCGTCTTCCTTCACGCAACCGGGGCGTTTGCGCCTTCGGTGCCGGCCCTCTGCCATTTGGCGGCGGCTGATGTTCCCCGTTTTATTTCGAATCCAATGGAGAAATCATGTTGAAGAAGACTCTCGCCGCCTTGTCGATCGGCGCATTGACCGCTGGGATTGCCGCAATGCCTGCTGCAGCCGCCGATGAAAAGGTACCGGAAATGGCAAGCAAGGAAATGAAAAAGTGCGGAGCGAAATGCTCGGCAAAATGCGGTGCCAAATGTGGCGCCAAGTGTGGAACCAAGTCCGACGCAAAGTGCAAAGCCAAATGCGGCGCAAAATCCAAGCCAAAGTGCGGCGCCAAGTGCGCGGCCGCAAAATAGCGTCATTCATGCTGCCGGTTCCATGCAATCTATATGAATCAGGATCGCTCGATGGAACTGACAGCACGATTTCAAGGGTCTTCGGCAATGCACGAAATGTTGGCGGCTAACGCGCGACAGGATTTGTCGCCCGGCTCGGATGACGCATCCTTGCACCGGGCGACACCGGAAATGCTGGCTGCCATGGAACAGGCGGCGTACGAATTCGTCGCCTGTTACCAACTGTTGGCGGACCGCCGGCGCAACCTGTTGCAGGAGGTGGTTGGAGATGCACGGTGTATCGAATGGGAACACTACCCGGCGAATGATCTGATCGATCACCGGGGCTATTGCCTATCGTATTACCACGCGCATTCGCAAGAGGATGGGCGCGGCGGCGAGCATGGTCATTTTCATGTGTTCGCCCGCTTGCAACCGCTACGCCGGCGGCCCAAGCCATGGCGCGAACGCGGCGTGTCGGTGCCGTGGCGCGACGGCGGGAACGCTAGCGGAGAACCTCCGGACGCACTGGTTCACCTGATAGCAATTTCGGTGGATACCAAGGGCGTGCCGTTCCAGCTCTTTACCACCAACCAGTGGGTGACCAATGAAACCTGGTGCGCCGCGGACGATGTGATCGCATTGTTGCGTCGCGTCTGCGCGCATCGCGATGAAAATCCGGTCTTCATCAGCTGTTGGCTCGACGCGCAGCTGCGTTTGTTCCAGCCGCAGATCGAATCGCTCCTGCGCGAACGCGATGCGGTGATCCTCCAGTGGGCAAGGCGTCATCGAGGCCGCGTCGCCGCCATTCATGACCGACGGCTGGAAGTGCTGTCCCATCGGCGCATCTCGCCCGACGAACAGATTCAGGCGATCGCCACGATGCAGACACGCAAGGCGTGATCCTCGACGCGAACGCTTAGCAAGCCTCGTGATGCGCAAGGGTCGAAACGAGTTCGGTTGCCGCATCCACAGGCAACGGCCGCCCGCAGTAATAGCCCTGGATTTCGTCGCAGCCCCAGCGCCGCAGGCATTCCAATTGATCCGCCGTTTCGACGCCTTCCGCGATGACTGTCGTAAGCGATCCATCGTCGGCATCTTGAATCGCGGAGTCTGAGTAGTCAGGATATGTCCACCTATATGGAGGTGGACACCTATGACAGAGCATGACTCAGAGCTTTTGCAGCGACTGGTCGTCGGTAGCAAGCGGGATGGGCGCCGACGGTATGACAAACAGGCGAAGGCCGAGCTGGTCCAGGCCTGCCTGAAACCGGGCGTGTCAGTAGCGCGCGTGGCGCTTGAGCATGGCGTCAACGCGAACCTGCTGCGCAAGTGGATCACCCTTCACTTGCAGAAGCAGGAACGATCCGCTGTTGCGCCTTCATCGCCTCCATTCGTACCGGTAGTGTCGGCGGGTTCCTGCGGCAAACGGACAGAGCCTGGGTTACGAGTACGGCTGCCAAACGGCATCGAGATTTCTCTGAGTGGACATGACGAAGATGCGCTGTCGTCCTTGTTGCGCCTGCTGTGCACCCTGCCATGTTCCGTCTCGACCCGGCTCTGAAGGTGTTCCTGCACCGCGAACCGGTAGACGGCCGCAAGAACATCAACGGCCTGGCTGCACTGGTCGAACAGGGCCTCGGGCTCGATCCCTTCGCCGGAGCGGTCTACGTCTTTGCCAACAAGCGGCGCGACCGCATCAAGCTCCTGCTGTGGGATCGCACGGGATTCTGGCTGCTGTTCAAGCGCCTGGAAGCGGACCGGTTCATCTGGCCGAAAGCGTCGGCCGTGGTCGAGCTCAGTATCGAGCAGCTGCAATGGCTGCTCGATGGGATTGATCTGGAAGCCATGCGCGGCCATCCCGTACGCGAATATCGTCGCACGGCGTGAACCGGGGCGGCCGCGCATTGTCAAAAAATTCATGCAAAACGTCATGATCACTGCCGAGGAACTGGAAGCGTTGCGCCAGGCCGCGCAGGAGCGTGACGCGTTGCGCGGCGAGCTGCGGATCGTGACGGTCGAGCGGGACCTGCTCAAGGAGCGCGTGCAGGCGTATCTGCACAAGCTGTATGCTGCACGCAGTGAAGCGCGCAGTGCCGGGCAAAAGGATCTGTTCTTCAACGAGGCCGAAGCCCTGGCGCCGACTACATCTACCGAGCCTGCCAAGGAAGATGAACCCGGCGTGGAAGTGGCGAGCCATCGGCGCAAAAAGAGAGGTGGCCGCAAACCACTCGATCCCGCGCTGCCGCGCGACGTCGTGCGGCACGAGCTGCCCGAATCCGAGCGCATTTGCCCGCATGACGGCAGCGTGCTGGTCGAGATCGGCGCCCAGATCAGCGAACAACTCGACATCATTCCGCAGCAGGTACGGGTGATCCAGCATCAGCGCATCAAGTATGCATGCCCATGCTGTGATGGCGGCATCAAGGTCGCGCCTGCCGCAGCGCGCATCATCCCCAAGGGCCTGCTGACCGAAGCGGCGCTGGCGTGGATCGTGACGGCGAAGTATCAGGACGGCTTGCCCCTGTATCGGCAGGCGGCCTTGCTGCGCCGCTTCGGCGGCGACCTGTCGCGCAATACGCTGGCGGCGAGCATGGTGCGCATCGGCTGTGCTGTGCAGCCCGTCATCAACCTCATGCGCGATATCCTGCTCGAGTCCGCGCTGGTGTATGGCGACGAAACGGAACTGCAGGTGCTCAAGGAACCAGGCCGGGCGCCGCAGACCAAAAGCTATCTGTGGGCGCAGATGAATGGCACAGGTCCGCCGGTACGCTTGTTCGGCTACTCGCCCGGTCGTGGGACCGGCCATGCGCTCAAGCTCTACGTCGGCATTGCCAAAGGCGCTGTGTTGATGACGGATGGCTACGACGTGTACAACGCCATCGCCGCGACCAATGGTTTGGTGCACCTCGGATGCTGGGTGCACTGTCGACGCTACTTCATCGAGGCCGAGGACGTGCTGCCGAAAGAGGCCCGCACACCGGACCAGACGGCCACGCAATTCATTGCTGCCATCGGCAAGCTCTATGCCGCCGAGGCCAGAGCCAGGGATGCCGACGCAACATACCGCCAGCGGCTGCGCGCCCGCTACAGCGCCCGTGTGCTCAAGCACATCGAGAGCCTGCTGCTGACATATCAGCCCATCGTCACGCCCAACAGCAAGCTCGGCCGTGCGCTTGCCTATCTGCGCGGCCAGTGGCCCAAGCTGACACGCTACGTCGACAACGGCAACTGGCCGATCGATAACAACCCGTGCGAAAACGCGATCCGTCCCTTCGTGATCGGACGCAAGGGATGGCTCTTCGCGGATACCGTCGGCGGTGCCATCGCCAGCGCCAATCTGTATTCCATCATCGAGACCTGCAAGGCCAATAACGTCAATCCGTACGACTATCTGGTCGAACTGTTGCGCGCACTGCCGTTGGCAACTACGGCTGACGACTACGAGGCACTGTTGCCCTGGAAAATCTCCCTCCCAGCTACCCGGGAGCAATCGCGCTAACCACACGTGAGACTGTCCGACAAGGGACGGCCATCATGGATCGCTTACTGACTGTCAATCCGATGCTATGCCCGAGGCTGATCGTGGCCCGGACGATGGCGGCATCGCCTGAATGGGAACCAAGGTGGCGGACAAACGACTGGTCGATCTTGAGCTTGTCGAGAGGGAAACGTTTTAGATAGGCAAGACTGGAATAGCCGGTCCCGAAGTCGTCGATGGAGAGTTTCAGGCCGAGCCGGCGCAGCTCTTCCAGAATCTCGATCGCCCGTTCCACATCCTGCATGACGATGCTTTCGGTAATTTCCAGCTCGATATGCGACGGCTCGACTCCGCTGCGGCGCAATGTCTGTGTGACGGTCTGCAGGAAATCGGGATGCTGAAACTGCCGTGCGGAGATATTGACCGCCACGATGAGCCCGCCGCCGCGATCACGATTCCACTCCCTGGCCTGTCGGCATGCTTCCTCCAGCACCCAGGCACCGATCGGCACGATCAGTCCCGACTCTTCGGCGATCGGGATGAACTCGGCCGGCGACACCAGCATCCCGTCGCGCCGCCATCGCAGGAGTGCTTCGAAGCCGACCACGCGGCCTTGGCCGATACTCTGTTGCGGCTGGTAGTACAAAACGAGTTCCCGCCGCTCCAGCGCATGGCCTAATTGCGCTTCCAGCGACAGACGCTCCAGCGCTTTCGCATTCAGCGCAAGCGAATAAATAACGCAGCCGCCACCGCCGGCCCGGCGCGCCGCCTGCAAGGCCGCATCGGCATTGCGCAACAGGCTGATCGGCTCGGCGCCATCGTCGGGATATCCGGCGATCCCCATGCTGAGGCTGGCGAACACTTCGTTCTTGTCCTGTTCGAACGGCAAACGTATTTCTGCCTGGACATCCGACAGTATCTCGCCCATCGCCATGCTTCGCGCATCGATGGGCAGAGCAGTCCGAAGCCCGCTCCGTCCAGATAAAACACGCGGCTGCCGCTGCGCTCGGCCGCCTTCCTGATGCGCGCGGCGATCTGCGCCATCAGCCGGTCCCCTGCCTCATGCCCGAGCCCGCCGATCACGCGCTCATACCGGTCTATCGCGGCCAGGATGAGCATGTGCCGCCGGCCGTTCAGCGTCTGCAGGCATCGTCCGAACGCGCGGCGATTTTCCAGGCCGGTCACCAGGTCGTGGGTCGCCTGATAGGCCAGTTCCCTTTCCGTGCGCAACCTGGCGCGGATATGGTGTACGACGAACAGGACAGTCAACAGGGTCGCGAAGCTGTATAGGTAAACCAGCCACGACATGCGATCCACGCCAGCGCTGGTCATGTTGCCAGCCTCATAGACGATCTCCTCGGTGATATGCTTGAGTCGGTCGAGCCGTCCCCGCATCTCGCCGATATCGATGCTCAATTCGACCAGAGTGGCGCGCGCCTCGTCCCAGTCGACCTGTTCTGCGGTCATCAGTGCGTCGAGTCGGGGTCCCAGCGCGACCGAATTCCTGTAGGTTCCTTGAATCGCATCGAGCACAGGCGATGCCCCGAATCCCTCCTTGAGCCGCGCAAACTGGGCGTCGATTTCCTGCCGGTTGGCCCGCTCAGCTTCAAGGAAGTGCGCGCGGTTGATCGAATACGCAAAATACTGGTTCAACGTCAATTGATAGCGCAACAACGCGCTCTCGAGCTGCGACACGTGATTAAGCAGCGGAATCTTTTCATGCAGCAGCGGTGTCGCGTCGGCATGAATCTGCTGCCCGGTACGGGCGATGACGACGGACAGGGCAATGCCCAGCGCCACGACCAGGCCAAGCAAGCCAAAGATCCCCCAGCGATAGCGTCGGTCGGCGTCCCGCATCGTCTGCCTCCAGGTCTGTTCACGGCACCCACCCGTCCCATTGAGCAACGGCATGCCGGAATGCGATGTTCGAGGAAAAAGAACCCATGCATGGGTGAGACGCAAAAGACGCGTCAACCTTACAGCCGGTTGAACGGCTATGAAACGGCGGAAGCGGATTGAAAAAACGTGTGTAAGAACAACTGTGCTTTGCCGTCTATTCGGCAACAGACCTGCTGCGCACGAACGGGATGCACAAGCGAAGGGTCTGTGACGGCATCGCGTTGCAATGCGGGCGATGCCGGTTGGTGTCCGGACATGGACACTGGAACTCACTCACGGAGATCATCATGAAAATCACCCGCATCATCGCGACCTTCACCATCCTTGCCGCAGCCGGCTCCGCCATGGCGGGCGATGTCACCGCCGGCGAATGGGTTGACCACAGCGGCTTCGCCTCGACCACGACACGCGCCCAGGTGCGCGCAGAATACGAGCAGGCGCGTGCCCAGGGCCTGTTGAACCGAAGCGAATACGTGACGTTCGACACACCGGAAATCGGCGCGCGCGGCCCGGCCGGAGCGCGTCCTTCGGTGACCGGAAAAACCCGCGCCCAGGTCCGCGCCGAACTCGAACAGGCGCGCGCGCAAGGCCTGCTCAATCAGAAGGAATACACCGGCCGGTGAGCGGTGTTCTAGGTCGAGGTGGATTCGCCGTCCAAGCGGCGGCCGACGATCAATCGGCCGCCCGCACTTGTCGTGCGACATGACGGCTTCTCACGATGCCTTTCGCGGCGGTATCATGCATTGACGTGCAGGAAAGATACCGTACCGGGTTCGTAGAGGGATGCCATGAGATTGGTCGCCATGCTCGTGTCGATTGCGATGTCCGTCTTGACGGCACACGCCGCGCGCGCCGCGGATGTCAAGTCCTGGCCAGCCGGCGCGGCCTCAGACAAAAACCGGCGGGTCACAATTCGCGTTGCCGATGACGGCTGGGGTGCCGTCCAATCGACCGAGATCGAAACGCTGCTCTACATGGTGGCAGATGAATTGTTGCGGCATTTCCCGGAACGGCATATCGGCCCCATTCTCGTCTCCCCTTCGCAGGATGGTCCTGTCGTCCTTTACAGGAAAGGGCCGGCCAATGAATACCTGGTTCGCCTGGCGGCGAAGGAGCAGCGCTGGGCGGAATATGTTTACGAGTTCTCGCACGAGTTGCTGCATATTCTGGTCAATTACCAATACCATGCGCCGCCGCGACGCGCCTCTCATCAATGGTTCGAGGAAGCGCTATGCGAAACCGTCTCGCTCCATACCTTGAAGAGTCTGGCCGGGCGCTGGGAGCGGCTCGGGGCCGATTCGGCGTGGCGGCAATACGCGGCTGCCCTGAACGAATATGTCGACATCGTGACCGGCGAGCCACACCGGCGGCTGCCGGAAAACGTGTCGCTCGCGGTCTGGTTCAGGCAGAACGCGTTGCGCTTGCACGGCAATGCCTACCTGCGGGACAAGAATGAGCTGGTCGCCAATCAATTCCTGCCACTGTTCGAGCAATACCCGGATTGGCAAGGATTGGCCCATCTGAACGGCCCGGAAGCGCATACCGACTTCGAAAGCCACCTTGTTCATTGGTATCGCCGCACACCCGCCCCGCACCGCGAATTCGTTCGGCAGGTGCTCGCCCTGTTCGACTTCGAAAACCTTGATTGACGGACAACCTCGATAGCGGAAATCGTGCTTGACCTTCGCCTTGACTATAAGGTTTACACTGATTTTGGATTGAAATTCCTGCGCCATGCTTACTATCGGTAAAGTCGCCACCCTGGCGGAAGTCAGCACGAATGCCCTGCGCTACTACGAACGCGAAGGTCTGATCCGGCCCGCGTCCAAGAGCAGCAGCGGGTACCGCCTGTACGACGAGGACATCGTGGCACGGCTGCGTTTCATCAAGCAGGCGCAGCACTGCGGATTCAGCCTGACGGAGATCGCCGAACTGTTGGCGTTGCGTACGAAGGATTCCGCTTGCTGCAGCGATGTGCGCCGTCTGGCCATCGAAAAGAAGCTGCAGATCGAAGCCCGTATCAAGACGATGAAAACCATGTCCCAGGCGCTCGACATCCTGATCGCCGAATGCCCCGACCAAGGCCGCCCATTGGACGACTGCCCGATATTGGGTGCACTGGACCAGGCAAACGGAGCGAAGACAACATGAAGGTAGAACTTTTTAATACGCCAGGCTGCCAGAAATGCGCGGCCTCCCTGGCGAGCCTGAAGGCGGCGGCCGAACACGCGCTCCCGGATCTGGAATGGCGGGAAATCAATCCTGTCGACGAGATCGATTACGCGGTCGCGCTTGGTGTATTGACGCTGCCTGCTGTCGCCATCAATGGCGAACTGGTGTTTTCCTCGCTACCGGCTGCCACGGAATTATGTGAGGCACTGCGGCAACGATCCAGGGAGGCGAGGAATGGACGCTGAGGCGCTGCGGTTGGCGGTAGAGCAGGCAACGTTCGCGTCCATCGGGATAGGATTTCTTGCCGGTCTGCTGTTCAGCATCAATCCAGTCGCCATCGCAGCGATTCCGGTATCGCTCGCCTATGTCACGCGCGCTCGCGACAGGCGGACGGCAGCCCTGTTCGCGGGGATGTTCATCCTCGGCATGATCGTCACTCATGTATTGCTGGGACTGGCCGCCGGCCTCGGCGGGCGCTGGGTCGATGGCATGCTTGGGCGCTATTGGGGCACCATCCTCGGACCGCTATTGATCGTGATGGGCTTGCTGTGGCCGGGCTGGCTACGCCTGCCGCTGCCAGCGCTGGCATTTCGCGCCAGGCGCGTGACCGGCATGTGGAGTGCATTCGCGCTCGGTGCGTCGTTCTCGGTGGCAATTTGCCCGGTATGCACACCGGCGCTGATTGCCCTGTTGGGAGTGGTGGCCGGCATCGGTTCACCTCTGCTGGGCGCCACCGTCCTGATGGCGTTCGCGCTCGGCCGGACAATCCCGATCGGGCTGGGCGCCTGGACGATTGGCTGGTTGGAACACTTGAAACCATTTGCCCGCTACCAGAGAGCGTTCGATATTACGGGCGGCATCGCCTTGGTGCTGGCGGGGCTCTACATGCTCAACGCGTACTTCATCGTGGTGCCGGCGTTGGCGGGCTGACGTGACGGCTTGCAGGAGGGACTCGGCCATGACCATTCAACGCAGTTTAGAAGACGATGTCTCGGCCGCGTTCGAACGCGCCTTGCGCGAACACGATCTGCTGGTCGCCGAGCATCTACTGCAAGCGCTCGAAGCGATCGCGAGACGCGACGGTAACGACTTACCGGTCCGGATTGCCTATCGTGAATTGGCACAATCACTACCGAATCGGTTGCCGTTCAGGCACAAGCAAAGGAGATGGAATCCAAGTTGATCTGCCAAGCTGGAACCTAACTACTAACGCTTGTGCTTTTCGATCTTGCAGCGCACCTTCGTATATTCAACGCGGATGCCGACCATTTCCCCAGGTGTTCGCGTTGCTTGGATATCTGCAATCCGACAGTAGCGCTTGGCCAGCGCCTCAATCCCCGGCTCAAAACCGCCAGCGGGAACGATACCGCCACCGATCAGGATTTGACCATTCTTGCAACGCGTCTCAATGAATTCGTAGCCCTCCATCGGTGGCCGCCCGCGTTGCTCCGTTTGCCCGACGTCACACACCGAATCATCGGTCTCACCGCCCGTGCGTGACACCGCCCATGCCGGCTGCAAGGCCTCAAGCACAACCAGCGCCACTATTCCGTATAGCGCTTTCCACTTGCTTATCATGTGCTGCTCTCTTTCATTGGTTTACTGAGCCACTATTGTTGCGTAAGCGTGGATAACCCCAAAGGCCATCCTAATTTCAGTGGCGAAAAACATAGGAAGAAGCATTGTGCCAGACTCGGTGCCGATGACGAAATACCCATCACAACGGCGCCATTCCTTGCAGACTTCCCTTCGTCTCAACGGTAATCTTCTCTCATCAGCCGTGCTCACCACGGCACACAACGACTGAAGGAAGAGGATGCCTATGCACGCCGCCACCCTGACCCAGCAGCAGGCTGGGTCGATGATGCCCCGGTTCGCTGCCGAGCGCACGCAAGACACAATCGAAACCCGCCTGTGGCTCGAAGAGCACGATTGGTTGTATGCATTGTTGAAGAGCGAGCGCAACGCCTCGCCGACATTTCGCTGCCCCGATCTGATCAGCGCCTGCGTGTCACTGGTTTTTGCCAACGACGACGCTCCGGCGCGCATCTTCGGATTCCTCGGCACGGAGCTGATATTTCGTCCGCCGCATAGCCCGCGCCGCCGCGAGTCGATGTGGATGCCGCAATACGAGCTGCTGCTGGCGGTGCAGCGGTCCCCCGCAAACCGCCACCCGAATCCGAAGTTTCAGCTCGACCAGTTGACCACCGCCTGCGTGGCGCTCAGTTGCAAGGCCGATTCATCGGGCACGCAGGTCCTGGCGCAAGCACGGATCAACATGGCAAACCGGATGGCAAAAACGCAGGGACTGCATGCGACCGGTTGAATCCGGGAAAGACCAGACCTGCATCAACAGGACGTAGCGTCCTGACCCGCTGAATTACCCGCAGTACCCCCCCCGCCGAGGCAATCGCTGCCAAGGCTCACCCGAACCCGACCGTGGCCGGACATTCCGGTCGCAACACCGATGTCGCGCATGGTGCGCGGCGCAATGGTCCTCGCTGGGGTGAGTCATGCGGCATTTTCAAATCGCCGGACTGCTTGTTCTGCTCTGTGCTCCCGTCTGCGCGCAGGCCTGCTGGGAACAGGCCGCGCAGCGCTACGGCGTGTCCGCCGAACTGCTCTATGCAATCGCCCGGATCGAGTCACGCCTGAATCCGCAAGCGGTCAACCTCTCGCACCGCCAGCGGACCAGCTCATACGACATCGGGCTGATGCAAATCAACAGCTCGAACCTGCGTACGCTTGCACGGTACGGCATCCACGAACGCGATCTCTATCAACCGTGCACCAGTATCCATGTCGGCGCCTGGCTGCTTGCGCACAGCTTTGCGCGCCACGGCGCCACGTGGGAAGGGGTCGGGGCCTACAACGCTGCGTGCAATCGACTCAAAGGAGCGGCCTGCCAGAAGGCCCGCGCCAAATATGCGTGGCTTGTCTATCGCCAGCTCCCGTCGCAACAAGCATCACCAAGGCAAGCGGCATCATCGAAGGTTGCGCATTCTCGGATTGCGTCCCAGGGCGCGCAGCCGTTCGCCTTTTCCGTGCGGGTGTCGCCATGATGTCGCAGGCGATCCGGCTCCTCTCAGCGTTCAGCATGGCAACGGGAACCGCACTGCTCGCGACGGCGTGCAGCCTGCCTCTGCAGCGGCAGATCGAACAAGGCGATCTCACCAAGCCGGGCCAATTTCACCCTTCCCGGAAAATCACGCAGCTCCATTTCGGCCGCGACGCGTCGTTTGCGGTTTGCATCGAACCGGCCTGCCCCGCCGTCACCCGCAAAACGTTGCCCATACGACCGGTGGCCGCCACCAATGCCGCCCCGCCATCTGTCGATATCGCGACGACATTGGATCCCGGCGAAGTAGTGTTGAAGACCAGCGCGACACCGGCAAGCCAGCAGTCTCGCCAGCCGAGAACCATCGCGTGCCGGTCATCGTGTATTTCGCCTCCGGCAGCGCAACGCTCTCGAATGCCGCCCGCGCTGCGCTCGACCAAGCCGCTTCCAGCGCGCGCGCAAGCGACCGCATCGTCGTCATCGGCCGCACCGACAACGTCGGTAGCAAGCGCGCCAACCAAGCCCTTGCGCTGGCGCGTGCTCGCACGGTGCGCGATTACCTGCGCGCCAGACTGCCCTCTCATCCCACCCGCGCCTTCACGCTCGACGCGCAAGGCGCTTGCTGCTTCACCGCATCCAACGACACGTCCGAGGGCCGACGGCAGAACCGCCGTGTCGAAGTCGTCTTCAGCGCTTCCGGGCAGGTGGCGCCATGACGTTTGATTTCCAGCCTGCTCGCCCGTCACGCCAACGCATATCCCCTTTCACTTTTTTGGAGAAATTCATGAACACCACACTAATCACTGTCTCCCCAATCCGCCGTTCCCCGAACCGCAAACCACTGGCGGCCGCGTCCCTGATCCTCTTGCTCCTGGCCGGTCTGTGCGTCGCCTTTCCGGGCTATGCGCTCGACCTGGTGGCCTTCACCGGCATCACCGGTCCGCTGACGTCGGCATTGACTCAGATTTCCGCGCTGGGGCCGGGCATCAAGGCGCTGGTCGGGTTCGTCGGCTTCGTCGTCGCCCTGATTTCGCTGTCCGCATTGCGCAACTTCGGTCCCGTGCTGTTCTACGTCGGCCTGGCGATCTTCGCGGCGGTCGGCCTCGTGATCGCGGGCGCGATCATGGGCGCGGTTCTCTGAGCATCGGCCCTCTGTCACCAGCGGGAGCGTGCCATGCAAGCGGACACCTACATTCCCCGGCGCCTCGACGACCAGTGGAAGATCGGATTCTGGGACATCGATGTCGCCGCCCCGGTGCTGTTCTTCTTTTTCGTGGGCTATATCGCCGGCACCAAGGCTTCGTTCGCCGCCTGCATGGCGATCGGTATTTTCCTCTCCCGCTGGCTCTCCCGCATCAAGGCGGACAAGCACCCGGCCTTCGCCATGCACTGGGTCTATTGGTGCCTGCCGCCCAACCCGCTCACGGCGATGCGGGTCACGCCGCCTTCCCATTTGCGCCGCATGGTCGGCTGAAGCGCACAGGAGCCTGCTATGGACTTTGCCAAGCTCGATAACGATCTGAAGGAGATGCGCAAGCGCAACCGGAGCCTGGGCCTGACCGTCAGCAGCCTGATTTTCGCATTGCTGCTCTGCCTGGTGATCATCCTCAACATGATTGGCACGGAGCGCACGATCGTCGTGCCGCCGTCGATCGAGAAGACTTTCTGGGTTACCAAGGACCGCGTCAGCCGCGAGTACCTGGAGCAGATGGGCAGCTTCGTCGCCTGGCTGATCCTGGATGTGTCACCGGCGTCGATCGACTGGAAGAAAGACATCCTGCTCAATTACGTCGCCCCTGAAGAGCATGGCGCGATGAAGTCACGCCAGGAAATCGAAGCGGAGCGGCTCAAGCGCATCAATGCCAGCACTTCCTTTCTGCCGCAGCAGCTCGTCCCGCACGAAGACCAGCAGACCGTCGTCATCCGCGGTCGCCTCCGCACGCAGGTGAACGGCCAGGACACGGCCACGGAAACCAAGGCCTACCTCGCCGAGTTCCGGTACGCCGGCGGCCGCATGCACTTGAAAGCCTTCAAGGAGACATCCCAATGAACAAGCCATGGCTTATGCCGCTGCTGGCGGCGCCGTTCGCGCTCGCCAGCCTCCCTTCCCGTGCGCTGCAGGTGGTCGAGGCGCGCGATGGCGTCGCTGTCGAAGCGGTGGTCTCGGCGAAGGAGCCGACCCGCATCCGCATCGAGAACACGCCGATTACCGACGTGTTCGGGAATATCCATTCGAGCAATTGCGGCCAATCTGCCTCCGCGGCAGGGACAGGCGTTGCCCCATCTCCGGCGCCCGCCGTCAATCCGGCCGGTGAAATCGTGCTGGAATGCGACCGGGACAAGGGCGAGATTTACGTGCGCCCCGTCGGCGCCTCGGCCAAACCGGTCAACTTGTTCGTCTCGTCGGCGAACGCCACCTACACGCTGCTGCTGCGGCGCTCGGACACGCCGTCCGACACCATCGTCATTCGCGACCGGAGCGCGCAAGCCGATCTGTCCGCCTCCCGCAGAGGTCCGCTCGGTCCGTCGGCCAACCATATCCGCTCTATGAAAGCGCTGCTGGTGGCCATGGCGACCGACCGCGCCGCGCCCGACATGCGCATGGAAGACATCAACCGGCCGATCCCGCTCTGGAGCGAGGCCAAGTTCTCGCTAATGCGGATCGTCGAAGGGTGCGATCTGGTCGGCGAAAAGTACCTGCTGACCAATGTCAGCGATCAAACGATGGTGCTGGCGGAACAGGAATTCGATCGGGTCGATGGCGGTGTCATCGGCGTCGCCATCGAGAACCTGAATCTGCGCCCCGGTGAGTCCACCAGCGTCTATGTCATCCGGCTGGGGATCTGATCATGGCCGCATTCGACACATCGCAAGTCAAGGGCATGGTCGAACGCCTGACGCCGAAACAACGGCAGTTCGCGACCTTCGCGGCGATCATGGCCGGCGGCGTCGGCGCCTTGTGGGCCGTGTTTGCCTTCACCGATAGCGGGACGAAGATTCCCCATTCGCCGCAGTCCGCCTCCACCGGCGCTGCCGCCCCGACCAACATCGGCGTGATGGCACCGGGTCAGCAGCTCAATCCGGTCGACCAATGGGTCGGCACCGCCGGCCGCAAGCTCGCGCAATACGAGCATGAGCGCGAGGAGCAATCCCGCATCAACCGGGAGCGCAAGGAATTCGAAGACAAGACCATGCAGCGCTTCGGCGAACTGGAGCAACGGCTAACCGCTGCAGGAAAGGCTCCACCGGAAGCGGCGAAGCCGCAGCCGGCACCTGCCGCGCCCCCTGCACCGCAACCAGCGCCGACACAGTATCCGCCTTCCAGCGCGCTGCCTGGCAACCTACCACCGCCGCCCGGTCGCCCCGGCACGGCAGGAGCTATTCCTGCCGGTGCGAGCATGGAAACAATGGCCTCGGGATTGGTGCACGTATCCATGGCCGCACCCGGCAAAACCAGGCAATCCCCAAGTTCTTCCTCAGAACCTGCGCCGGATAGTGGCGGTCGTCCCGACACGATCGCCAGCTACCTGCCGGTCAGCTTTACCCGCGGCGTTTTGCTGGGCGGATTGGACGCGCCGACCGGCGGCCAGTCGCAATCGAATCCGCACCCGGTGCTGATCCGGCTGTCCGATAACGCCGTGCTGCCCAACAAGTTCCGCGGCGAATACCGGGAGTGTTTTGTGATCGCCGCCGGCTACGGCGATATCGGCTCCGAGCGCGCGTATCTGCGCACCGAAAACCTGTCCTGCGTGCGCGACGATGGTTCCCCCCTCGAAGTCAAGATCCAGGGCAGCGTGTACGGCGAAGACGGCAAGGTCGGCCTGCGCGGCCGCCTGGTCACCAAGCAGGGACAAATGCTGGCCAACGCCCTGCTGTCCGGTATCGCCAGCGGCATCGGCCAAGGCTTGTCGACGTCCTCCACCGACTACAGCACGTCGGCGCTCGGCACCGTCGCCCATACCTCGGGCGGCGACGCCTATCGCTCCGGGCTTGGCAGCGGTGTCGGCCGCGCGCTGGACCGCCTGGCCCAGTACTACATCAAGCTCGCCGAACAGACCTTTCCGGTGGTCGAGATCGACGCCGGACGCGAGATCGACGTCGTCATCACCAAGGGCGTGCGCATCGACGGCCCTGCCCCATCCCGTCGGACAACGAATGTCGCTTCGCAGCGCCCTTCGCCCGAAGAACGTTATCTGAAAGGACTCAACGATGAAGACTATTGAACGTGCGCTGCTTGTCGCCGCTTTTGCCTGCACGGGTGCCGCGGGTGTCTGTTTCGACGCTGCGGCTTCCCCGGCCACAACCGACGAAACGCGCTTGCTGGCAGAACTGAAGAAAGCCCATCCCGGCACGCAATTCACCAGCGTTTCCCGCACCCCCATCCCGGAATTGTATGAGGCATGGATGGGCTCCAATATGGCGCTCGTCTCCAGAAAGAACCTGCGCTACCTGGTCTTCGGCCGCGTATTCGATACGAAGACCATGACCGATCTGACCGGGCCGAAACTCGCGGAAGCGGAACGTGTGCGCGCGGAGACAGAAGAAAGGGAAAACGCCGCGCTAGCCATCCCGATTGAGCGGCTGCCGCTGGCCGACGCCATCAAAACCGTGCGCGGCAACGGCGAGCGCCTCCTGGCCGTCTTCAGCGACCCGGCCTGCCCCCACTGCAAGCGGTTGGAACCCGAACTCGACAAGCTCGACGACGTCACGATCTATACGTTCCTGGTGCCGTTACAAGGCGCCGCGTTGCCTGCAGCCATCTGGTGCGCGCCCGACCGGCAGAAAGCCTGGCATCAGACCATGCTGCAAGGCGACCAGAGTTTGCTTGCAGCCTCGTCGCCCCCGTCGTCCGCTCCCTGTGCGCATCCGCTCGAACGCAATCTCGCCCTTGCACAGCGGCTGAAAGTGCGCGGCACGCCGACGATTTTCTATACGGACGGCCGGCGCAGCGCCGGCTACGCTCCTGCCGCCGACATCGAAGCCCGCCTCGCGCTCGTGCATGCTCCCGCCCCACGCACCCACATCCAGCCGTATGAGGTGCAGCCATGACACGGCTCTTCTTTTCAACACGCGCCGTCAGCATGCTGGCCGCCTGCTTGTCGATCTCGGCATGCGCCAACATCAGCGGACTAGGCGGCAGTAGCGAATATGGCTGCAAGGCCCCGCAAGGCGTCCGCTGCGAATCGGTCTCCGGCAACTATTACAACGCGATCAAGAACAACCTGCCGTCGCAACGTGAACGCCGCGAGACTCATGCCGCATCGGATGTCACGCCTCGCGCGTCCGCGGCTCGTGCGGAATTCACCCCCACGGCGAACGCCCCATCCCTTGGGAAAACGACGACGGACACCGCCTCTCCCTTGCGCGCCCAGGCCCGCGTGCTGCGGCTCTGGTTCAAACCGTGGGAAGACGCCGACCGGGATTTGTATGACCAGGGGTTTGTGTACGTGCAAATCGATAACGGCCGCTGGCTGATCGACCATGTGCAGCAGCGCATCCGCGATGCCTATGCGCCGATTCTGCCACCGCGCTCGGCGGCGCTGCCATCCGCCGCGCCAATCAAGCCGGCCGATCCCCGTCTTTCCGGCAGCGGTACTCCCGCCAGCAATTCCGGCCCGTCCACCACGGCGCCGAAGCCACTGGCCGGGACAACCAACCTGCCCGACGGCGACAGCCAATGACTTCACGAACCGAGGAAATCACCATGTTCGAATCCCTTCGCACAGGATTGCTTGACGCAGCCGGCGGCGCGCACATCGGCAGCTTATTCGGGCTGGACGAGCGCGACGAATCGCCGGCCGAGCAATTCGCCAGTTGGCTGCCGTATTCCGCCTATATCGGGGACGAGGCCATCTTCATCAACCGCGACAGCCTCGGCTTCATGCTGGAGATCATGCCGCAATCCGGCGCGGACGAACGCATGGTCGAAGTGCTGATTTCGCTGTATGCGACCTACCCCAAGGGCGCGGGCATCCAGTTCCACTTGTTCGCGTCGCCGCACGTGCGCAATCTGCTGCGCCGCTACGCCAACCTGCGCACGGAAGACGAGGATCAGGCCGACAAAGCCAGGCACTGGGGCCGCCCGGTACGCAATGACAACCTGTTTCGCCGGCTCGCGCGCCAGCGCGTCGCCCATCTGCTGCATGGCGCGCAAAAATCAATGACCGCCGGATTCCATTACACCGTGCGCGATTTCCGGCTGATGATGAGCGTCGCCCTGCCCGGCAACTCCGAAGACTTGAACCGTCGCGACGAACTGATCGCGCTGCGCGAAGCCATGTCCACCACCTTGCGCGCGGCATCGCTGCCCAACCGCACCTGCGACGCGGCGGACCTGATCAACTGGTGCTCGCTGTTTACCAACCCGGACCGCATCTCGCGTACCGACACCCCCAGCCTGCACTATGACGACGGCCGCGAGATCCGCGACCAGATCGTCGATTTCGACACGATCCAGGATGCCCATGCCAACGGGCTGCGCCTGTGGAAGGAAGGCGATTCCTGTGCGCTGGAAGCGCGGTTCTACTCGATCAAATCCTTCCCGGAGCGCTTCGCGTTGTGGCAGATGGGTTCGCTGATCGGCGATCTGATGCAGCCGGCACTGCAATACAACTCCCCGTTCCTGCTCACCATGGGCGTCCATGTGCTCGACCCCAACCTCACGAAAACCGCGGTCACCGCCAACCACGTGCGGGCGACGCAGAATGCGCAGAGCAAGATGGCCGCGGTCATGCCCGACGTCAACAAGAAGCTGAAAGACTGGAATGCCGCAGCCGACGCGATCGATGTCGGCGGCGCGCTGGTTTCCATGTATCACCAGCTCGCGGTCTTCACGCCGCCCGGCAAGGCGGTCGCGGTTGAGGAAACCGCGAAGGCGATCTGGCGCGCGCGGGGGTTTGAGCTGAACGCCGACGTGTACATGCACCGCCAGGCGTTGATCGCCAGCCTGCCGATGACCTTGTCCGAACGGTTCCATCGGGATCTGAAGAAGATGCGGCGCGTCACGCGCAAGACCATCGCGAACGCGATCCACCTCGCTCCCCTGATCGCCGAATGGCGCGGCACGCGCACGCCCACGCTGGTGTTCGGCGGGCGGCGCGGCCAGTTGATGACGCTGGACCTGTACGACAACGACCTGGGCAATTACAACTTCGCGATCATTGGCGCGCCTGGCTCCGGCAAGTCGGTACTGATGAACGAGATGGCGTGGTCGTATCGGGCGATCGGCGCCAAGATCTGGATGCTGGACCTGGGACGCTCGTTCGAGAAACTATGCCGCAAAGCGAAAGGCACCTATATCGAATTCCGGCCGGATATCGATATCTGTCTCAATCCGTTCTCGACCGTGCGGGACATCAACGAGGACATCGACATGCTGGTGCCGGCGATCGCCAAGATGGCGTCGATGCAGCACACACTCGAAGAAGTGCAGTACAAGGCCATCTCGGCCATGAGCCTGAAGCTGTTCCGGGAATACGGGCGCGACCTGACGGTGACCGCCCTGCGCGACGCGTTCAAGACCGGCACGATCGCCGAACTCGGCGTCGTCAACGATGCGCGCGTGCGCGATCTGGCGATCATGCTGAATCCTTATGCGAAGGGCGGCCAGTACGAGCGCTTCTTCGAGGGCAAGAGCAGCATCGATTTCTCCAACGATTTCATCGTCATCGAGAACGAGGAGTTGAAACGCAAGCCGGACCTGCACGCGGTGGTCAACATCCTGCTGCTGTACCAGATCACCGGCGAAATGTACCTGACGCGCAACCGCAAGAAAGTGCTGTTCATCGACGAGCTGAAGCAGCAGCTCGGCGACATCGGTGCCAACGATCCGGTCAAGGCGGCGGTGGTCGAAGAAGCGGCGCGCCGCGCCCGCAAATACGGCGGCGCCCTGGGTACCGCGACGCAAAGCGCCGACGACTACTACGGCTCGGCGCAGATGGAAGCCGCGTTCAACTGCTCGGACTGGGTGTTCCTGCTGCGGCAGAAAAAGGAATCGATCGAGATGCTGGACCGCAAAGGCCGGCTGACGATGGACGAATCGAAAAAGCGCCTGCTCAATTCCCTGCGCACCGAGCCCGGCGTGTTCTCCGAAGTCTATATCTCGTCGCCGGTGGGCGAAGGCGTGGCCCGCAACATCCTCGATCCAGCCACCCATCTGCTGTTCTCGAACAAGCTGGAAGACAACGCGCCGATCGACGAGCTGCGCGCGCAGGGCTACAGCATCGATGACGCGATCACCGAACTGCTGCGTCAACGGGGGCATGCGCTATGAAGGCCCTCCTGATCCATGCCGCTGTCACCCTGTTCCTGGTCGCGATCGCGCTGCTCGCCTACGACCGCCTGGTGGCACGCCCGGCACAGCTGGTCGGCATCGTCGATGTGGGCGAGGTCTACCGCCTGAAAGAAGTGGAGTTCACGCAGCAGCTCACCAAGACCGCAACGGCCGACGAGCGCCAGAAGGCGTTGGACATGGCGCGCCAGTTCGCGCAGCGGCTTCCCCTGGCCTTGGAAGAACTGCCGCTTGAATGCCGCTGCCTCGTGCTCGTGCGCACCTCGGTTGCCGGTACGCCGCCGAACGCGGTCGATCTGACGGCGCTGTTGAAGCGCAAGGTGAATCTGCCATGATCGTCGATCCTTCCACGCTCGGCCCGACCACATCACGTGGCAATCCGTTGCGCCGCACGCTGTGCGCATTTGCCCGCTTGCTCGGGAATGCCCTGCGCCACGCACGCCGCCATTGGTTTCTCTACACGCTGGTGTTCGCGATTTGGGGGCTGGCGTTCGTGCGCCTGTTCGTCAATCCAGTGCCACGCGTGCCGCTTCTCTTCAACTGGACGGGCAGCGTTCCGTACACGGTCGCGCTGGTGTGGTACGGAAAGCGGCAACCGTTGAAGCGCGGCGATTTCATCGTCTACCAGTTCGACGGCACAGCCCAGCGCATCTATCCGGGACTGCGCGCGCAGCCGTTCTTCAAGCAGATTCGCGGCATGCCGGGAGACTGCGTGACGGTCGTCGGCCGCCAGGTATTCGTGAACGGCCAGCCCGTGGGCTTCGCGAAAACCGTCACCTTCGACCGCCGCCCGCTCGAACCGATCTCAGAAACGGTGATCCCGCCCGGTTACTTCTACGTGCAAGGCACCCATCCCGACAGCTTCGATTCGCGCTATCGCGAAAGCGGGCTGGTGCGTACGGACCAGGTCGTCGGCAAGGTCATTCCCCTGTTCTAACGGAGCCCATCATGCGCAAAACATGCTTCCTGATCGCGCTGCTCTTCCCCGCTGCCGCCGCGCCGGCCGAAAGCGCCCCGAACGGGACAATGAAAGACGACATCCCGCTGGCCGCCTATCTGGACACGCTGGAGCGGATCGCACCGGCGGCACGGGAGGGTGCCGACGTCTACCTAGATGCGTTTCGGCGGCACTGCGGGCGGCCCCTCAAGACGGTCGAATTGCGCAGGGCGTTCGCGGACGGACCGGGCGATCCGGTGCTGATGGCGATGGTACTTGCCGCCTTCCAGCGCGACCCCCTGAAGCTTCGGCGTCTTGCCGACGGCATTTCATGCGCGCGGAGGATGTGAACCATGGCATATCGCGTTCCCCTGCTCATGCTCGCCGGTGCACTTGCCTTCTGCGGCCTTGCGCATGCCGCCGATCTGGGCGTGATCGGTCCGGTTTACCCCATCGACGAGCCCCATCTGCTCGATTTCATCCGGCAGCGCCTGCAGGAGAAGGAACGCAGCGGCGAACTGAAGAAATTGGAAAAACAAGCGCGCGCACGCGGTGCCGATGCCGTCACCCATCCGAAACCGGTCGCAGGCATCAAACCGGCAGAAACGGCCCGCACCTTTCATTTCGATCCGACGTTCACGCTCGACCGCCATGTTCTTGACGACAAGGGCAACCTGCTGTTCGCCGCCGGCACGCGCAAGAACCCGCTCGAAGTGGTCGCGCTTTCCAAGCACCTGCTGTTTTTCGATGCCCGCGACCAGCGGCAGGTGACACGCGCAAGTGAGCTGATCGCGTTCTACCGGGGCCGCAAGGTGCCCGTGAAACCCATCCTGGTGGGCGGTTCCTACCTCGACCTGATGCAATCCTGGCGCACGCCGGTGTACTACGACCAGCAAGGCTTGCTGACGCGTCGTCTTGGCATCACGCGGGTGCCCGCGATCGTCTCGCAGGACGGTCCGCGCCTTCGTATCGATGAATTGGTGCTGCCATGAAAACACTGTCCCGCCTTCTACTCACTCTTGCCCTGGTGCTGCCGTTTGGCGGCGTGCACGCGCAGATCGCGACCTGCACCGGCAAGTTTCCAAACCCGATCACCGACATTTGCTGGAGCTGCATCCTGCCGATTTCCATCGGCAGCGCGCGCATCGCCAACTTCGGCGGCCAGGAACACATCGACAACCCGTCCAGCCCCGTCTGCAGCTGCGGCGTGAATCCGACCATCGGCTTGTCGATCGGCTACTGGGAGCCGGCACGCCATGTCGAGGTGGTCCGCAAGCCGTTCTGCCTGGTCTCGCTCGGCGGCATCGACCTCGATCCCGGCATCCCGGCGCCGGAAGCCGCCCGATTCACCCGCCCCGAAGGCGATGGCGACGGCGGCAGCTTCTACCAGGCGCACTACTACGTGAATCCGGTGATGTATTGGCTGGGCGTGATCACGGACTTCCCGTGCATGGAGCAAGGTTCGTTCGACCTGGCTTACCTGACCGAGGTCGATCCGCTGTGGAACGACGATGAACTGACGCTGATTCTGAACCCGGATGCGGTGCTGTTCGCCAATCCTGTCGCCATTGCCGCCTGTGCTGCCGATTGCGTCGCCGCGTCCGTCGGCTTTGGCATCCGCGACCTGTTCTGGTGCGCCGGTTGCCAGGGCAGCATCTATCCGCTCGACGGTCACGTGCCTTATCACCTGGGCGGCGTGCGCACTGCGGCGCTGCTGACGCAACGGCTGACCGCCAAGCTGCACCGCGAGCTGCTGGCCTGGGGCTGGCATGGCAGGGCCGGATTGTGCGGACCGTACTTCCAGCCCGTGATGGACAAGACCGCGTACAAGACGCAGCTGACCTACCCCATTCCCAATACCGACAAGATCGACGGCAAATGCTGCCAGCCCTTCGGCCGCACCACCGTGCTGTGGGGCGCGGGCAAGGAATACCCGGTCCGCGGCGAAGACTTCGCATTCATGTTGTTCAGGAAAAGGAATTGCTGTGTCGGCTACTAACCTCTTCTCGCAGGTGGCCCGCGCCACCCTTTTGGCTGCCGTTCTCATGGTAGCCGAGATCTGCATGCATAGCGCGACGGCGCAGGCCGTCACGGACGCGGATATCGCACGCGCCGCACGCGGCCAGCCGGTGATTACCGAGCAGGACATGGAACGCGCACGGCAGAAGCACCGCATGCCGACCGAAGGTGAGCTTCTCCGGGTACCTATTCCAGCCGCGCCCAAGCTGGATGCGCTGCCAGCCCCCGCCTCATCACGCGCGGTCGACCTTGAAGCACTAGCAAAAGGATATGAAGCGAATGCCGATCGCATGGCCACTTTACAGGGCATCCAAACAGGCCTCGGATTGCTGATCTTTGTCAGCTTCTCCCTACCTGAGCCTACTTTACAGCGCCTCATCGATCAGGCCGCGAAGGCACAAGCCACCCTGGTCATCCGCGGTTTCGTCAACGGATCGCTGCGGGAAACGGTGGCGCGTGCCCAAGGATTGATCGGCAACCGGCAGGTCGCCTTTCACATCGATCCGCAAGCTTTCGACCGCTTCGCGGTCGCCAAGACGCCGACGTTCGTGTTGGTGCGCGATGGCGCTCAAGACCAGGCATGCGGTGCCGGCCTCTGCTTTCCTGCCGATGCATTCGTCGCGACCTCCGGCGACGTGAGCCTGGACTATGCGCTCGAATTCATCGAGCACCAGGCGCCGCGCTTCGCCAAGGACGCACGCCGCTATCTGAAAAGAATCAGGGGTTAGCCATGCACAAATTCATCGTCGCCCTCTTCCTCTTTTACTGGGTACAGACACCGGTTGTCGCCGGCCCGCACGAAGACGGCATCGCCGCCGGCAATGCGGCCAATACCTTCAGTCGCGGCACCGTTGACGGCGCCAGCGCGGCGAGCGTTGTCCCTGGTTACACCGCCGCGCCGCCGGAAAGAACGTATTACGGCCAGCCGAACTTGTCCGGGCAGGCGAATTCGCGTATTGCCAATTGCGCGCTGACGCCGGGCGACCCGGTGTGCGAAGCACAGCTAGGGGCGATCCGTTCCGCCAATACGCCCAGGGAGGCCATCACCGCTTACGATCCGGGCATTGCGTCGGCGAAGGACATCGCGCGCAATCCTTCCCTCGCGCTCGGCAGTCTCGCGGCGTACTACGCCGGCTGCACCACCACCGATGTCACCGCCCCGGCAACAACCCAGCCCCGCATTTGCCGTCGCACCGCCGGCGTCAGCACCTATCAATGCGCGCGGACATTGACCGTCGGCATGGAACGCAATGCGAATTGCAATCCGGGCGACTGGTTTGCCCATGCCGGCGCCGGCAATTCCAGCTTTGACGTCCAGTGCCTGCCCGAGCGGCCTGACACAACACAGCATTTCCGAATTACGCAGGCAGGCGACCCGGTCGTCTTTTTCGATGCCGATTTGACGGTGCCCCGCGTGTTCCCGGAACGCGTGGCCGACCTTGGGGCTATCGGCGGCGCCGGTACGACGGGAACGCCCACCCACAATTGGGTATGGCTCGCCGGGACTTCGTGCACGTCGACGACATGCACGGCAACCGCAATCATCGCGCCCGACCGCCATGAAGCATGCACGGGCGGCGGCGATTCCGGGTCGACCTGCAGCACAACGGAACCCTTCAACCGCGTCTTTGCCGCATGTCCGTCCGGGCAACAGCACGGGGGAGCGATCCGGCGCACGTCAGGGTCACCCGAAGCGCAGCCCGTTCCCACGGCGACACCCAACGTGATCGACTACTACGGCGACTCGACGGTATGGGGCTACGCGAGCGGCAGCGGCGGCCAGGTGGCCCGGCCCGCACCGGCCGTATTTGCCGATGAGCTGCCCGCCACCACACAGTTCGACGTGCGCAATGAAGGCGTGAGCGGCTCCACCGCCTGCGAACTGCTGCGCGGCGCCGACGGCCGACACCAGCCATGGGATCGGCAAATGGCCGCGTCCACCGCGTCATTCGTGATCATCAACCACGCGATCAACGATCAGTGGAAAGACAGCCTGGCCGACTATCGCTCGTGTCTCACTCAGCTTGCGCAGATCGCCAAACAGAACGGCAAGCAAGTCATCTTCGAAACGCCGAACCCGACCCGCGATAGCGGCCCGGGCGGCCTGGATGTCTACGTGCAGGCGATGCGAGACGTCGCCTCGCAGGAACAGGTGCCGGTGATCGATCAGTACGCCTATCTGACCAGCTATCTGGCAGGCCGCAGCCCGTACACGATTGCGCCGGACGGGCTGCATCCCTCCGATGCCGTCTATGAGATGAAAGGCAAGTTCGCGGCCGAGAGGTTTGCCAACCTGTTCCCCAATCCGTCCGGTTCCGGCTCCACGACCGCCACGTTGGACGAATCAAGATGCTACATCCCGTCGGCCACCCCGACCGCGATCGCCGGCACCGACATGACCGGAACGTTTTCGGCTTCGTACTGGATTGCCGCGGGCCAGCGCGCCGTAACCGGCTGGCAAAGGAATCCAGCATTCCCGCTGCCGATTCCCGAGATGACGCTCAGCTACACCAAGCCTGCCATGCAGATCACGGAAGGCGATCGCTGGGAAGATCAATGCCCGGTCCCGGCCTCCGGCGGGAGGTGCACACTGGCGACCGCCGATGTGTGTGTCGATGGACCGTCGACCAAGCGCATCGACGGCCGGGACGTGACGCGCCCGTGCTGGCGCTACGAGCGTACGCTATCCTGCAACGACGGCATGCCGATCAACGAATGCGCGCCGCTGGCCGCATCCGGATGCACGCCCGCCTCGTCGTCCTGCCAGCGGATGAATGTGGCGACCGGTGTGTGCGAAGTGTTCCAGGACACCTACCACTGCCCGGTTCCGGCGCAGATGACGACATCGGCGAGCAATTGTCCCAGCAACGTGTTTTGCCTTGGCGACAGTTGTTTCAATACCGCCTATTCCAGCGACGCCGACTTCGCCCGTTCGATGACGTACATGGAAGCGGCGCGCGAAGCCGGCGTGTATCTCGACACCGATCGCATGCAAGTCTTCAAAGGAGAGCGCAACCGCTGCCGGGACCGTCTGCTGACCAATTGCTGCACGTCGGACAGCACCGGCGCCGACATGACCAACCGTTCGGTATTCGGCATGGGATCCCGCCTGGTCTACGACGTGCTGATGAACTCGGACAACCGGCAATTCCTCTACCAAGGCATCCGGGCACTGCTGACCGACGCCGGTTTCAACGGCAGTTTCAGCTCGTACGGCGTGACGGTCGCGGTCAACGGCACGGCGCTGCCCGCCGGTTCCGTCACGCTATTTGCCGGCGAGAACATCGCGATCGCGTTCGATCCCTGGTCGCTGGCGGTCACCGCCATCATGTATGCGGTCACGTCGGCGACCTCCTGCGACGAGGAGGAAGGCAAGCTTGCAATGAAGGAAGGCGCACGCCTGTGCCATTCGGTCGGCACCTATTGCTCGTCCTGCCTGCGCATTCTCGGGCGATGTGTGTCCTGCATCACGCGCACGACATCCAAATGCTGCTTCAACTCCGTGTTGTCGCGCATTGTCAACGAGCAAGGCCGCGTCCAGGTCGGCAAGGACTGGGGCAGCGCGGAAAACCCCGATTGCTCCGGTTTCACGGTCGCGCAATTGCAATCGCTCGATTTTGCGGCGATGGATCTGACGGAGTTTTATGCGTCCATCGTTCCCGACACGCCCGATGTCGCGCGCATACGCTCTTCGGCTGCCACCCGCCTCGCCCAGTTTGTCGCGGATCCCCGCCAAATGCGGCCGGTCACGCCGCCGCGCGTCGAGACGCCCCCGCCACCGGCAGGACCGACACCGCTTCCGTCTGGGCAGACGCCCGGACCGCGCCCGTCACCGCCGCCCACGAACGGCAACGTGTCGCCCTATGGGCAAGACCCGTCGCTCTATACGTCGACCTTCGCGGAGGAATTCGAAAACGGCCTGGATCCCGGTCTCTGGAACGACACAATCTGGTACGAAGCGTCGAATCCGACGAGAAACTACACAGTCGAGGATGGCGTCCTGAAAATCTGGCCGGAACGCGACGCGAGCGGGCGGTTCTTCAATCGCACCATCGATACCGACGGCAAGTATTACCAGACCTATGGCTATTTCGAGATCGAAGCCAAGCTGCCGCTGGGAAAAGGCACCTGGCCCGCCTTTTGGCTATTCAACCATATCGGTGACCGCCGGCCCGAAATCGACGTCATGGAAGCCTATGCCGGCGGCGCGGCGCCCTGGGGTTTTACCGACAGCAACGGCGTCGCGCATCCGCAAGCCTATGCGCCGACGGTATGGAAGGGCGACTACGAGGGGCAGCTGGTCGGTTCGCGCCAATACGATACGGGCATGGACCTGTCGGCCGGTTTCCACAAGTACGCGGTGAAGTGGGAGCCGAACAAGCAGACCTTCTATTTCGACGGCCAGGAAGTGCTGACGCTCGACGTCGCCATGCCCGACCCGATGTACCTGATGCTGGACCTGTGGTACGGCAGCGCGAGCGGCGAGCCGGACGACTCGACGCCGACCGGAAAAGCAAACTCCTTTGAAATCAACTACGTCAGAGCCTGGAGCTTCAAATGAAGCCGCGCCATACCGCCATCGCCTTCGTGATCGCAGTCTCCACCAATGCCCAGGCATCCCCAGTCCTGCGGACGCCCGTCACGGACCCGCGTCCCTTGCTGATCGCTGCCATCGATTCGCCCACCGGCGAGGCGCATGGGGTACTGACGGGCGAAACCGCCGACGTGATCAACCGGAAATTCAAATCCACCACCCCGATCTTGATCGACGTGACCACCGACAGGCGCTATGCGCAAGCCGGTTGCAGCCGCCTCAAGGTGCGGTTCTGGCAGGACGACGTGCATTTGCCTGGAGCGCCCGCGCCGCGCAAGCAGTCGATCGAGTTCGGCATCAATTATTGCCGCGACGGACAGCCGCCGCGCTCCCGGTCATGAAGGTGGACGCGATGAAGACTCTCGTTGCGATGGTGACGGCGGCATGTTCCGCCACCGCCACCGCGCAAGTTCCGCCGCCGCAGACCATAGACCGCGCGTCCGCCCGCTCGTACTGGACCGACAGCCAGCGCGGATGGCATTTCTACGAAGATCCGGAACCAGAACCCGCTGAGCAGTCCTTGCCGAAGGCAGCGCCGGTGAAGGCCGAGCCGCAAAAGCCGCCGGAAATCGCCCAGTTCGAGCGCCTCCAAAAGACATTGGAGGAATACCGCAACGTCGCGATCATCAACCCCAGCGAAGCGAACGTGCGCCGCTACATGGAACTCGAAGCCCGGATCGTGAACCAGGCCTCCCGCTTTGCCGACGTCGCGCAACGGGTCGCCTGGGCGACGCCGGAGCTTGATCCAACGCTGCACGGCCGACCGGTCAATGCGAAAGCGCTGGAAGTCTTCGAACAGGACCAATTGGCAGCGCGTTCACGCTCGGTCGCGGCATTGGCCAAGGATCACGTCCTGTTCTTTTTCTTCCGCAGCGACTGCCCGTACTGCCACGCCTTTGCGCCGACGCTGGAAGCCTTTCAGGCAAGGCACGGCCTCACCATCGTTCCCATCAGTATGGACGGCGGCAGCATTCCCGGCTTCCCCAACCCGCGGCGCGACAACGGGATAGCGCGCACGCTGCATGTCACCCAGGTCCCGGCCGTGTTCCTGGCCCAGCCATTTACCGGAAAGATTTCACCGATCGGCTTCGGCGTGCTGTCGGAGTCGCAACTGCTCGAGCGCATTGCCGTCGTGTCGAACCCATCATCCGAGGCCATGGCGCCGAGCACCGCCAAACAGATCCCGTTGCAGCCCCCATCGCATTGAGGAGCCACACCATGTCCGCCAAGTCGTTCAAAAGTGCCGTCGCCATCGTCACCGCCTGGTCGCTGATGCTGGCACCGCCGCTGCGCGCCGCTGACTTGAACGGCGAGGTCGACAACATGTTCAACAGCCTCGGCGCAATCGGCAATTACACGGCGCCCGGCGCCTTCCGGGGCCAGACGTTCAACACCTATGCGGGCGGCAGCCTGTTCCTGCGGGCGCCCAACAAGGTGTATCAATTGGCCGCGATCCAGTTCCCCAGCGCCAAGGCCGGTTGTGGCGGCATCGACGTGTTCGGCGGGTCGTTCTCGCATATCTCCGCGACCGAGTTCAGGAACATGTTGCGCAACATTACCGCCGCGCTGCCCGGCATCGCGTTCCAGCTGGCGCTGGAATCGGTATCGCCCTTGCTCGGCGGGCTGACGAAGTGGGCGAAAGGGCTGGAAACCTGGATCAATAATGCGCGCATCAATTCGTGCGAGACAGCGAAGGCGCTCGTTAGCACCGCCGCCGAATCGATCGGCTACAGCTCGCAGGAAGCGTGCGCCGACATTGCGATCGAGATGGGCCTGGAAACCGACCGCGATGCCGCACGGCGGCGCTGCGCAACCGATCGAGCCGGCATCCTGGCCGGCGCACGCGCATCGACCGACCCCAATGTGCGGAACAAGGCGCCCTTCGTCGGCAACCTGACCTGGAAAGCGCTGCAACTGGCCGGGACTTACCTCGACGATCAGGAACGCGAACTCATCATGAGCATGGTCGGCACGGTCATTTTCTATCCAGACGAATCAGGCCAGGCGCCCGCGCCAATAGCGCCCACACTGACCTCCATCAGCCATCTTCTGTATGGCCAGGCGAATGCCGCCGCCGGAAACGTCACCCAGCACCTGCTCAAGTGCAATAACTACACCGACTGCGACGCGGTGACCATCGACACCACATATGTCCACACGCCGTTTACGACGCGGGTCGAAAACATGATGCGTTCCATCGCTTCACGGATCGCGACACGGTCCCCGATCCCCAACAACTCTGCCGAAGTCGGCTTCGTCAACCAGACCACGGAACCCGTCTACAAGATGCTCTCGATCGGCTCCACCATTCCGGGTTCGGGTCTGGCGGACAGCCTCATTACCCAGTACCGGGACGTCATTGCCGCCGATTATGCGTATGTCTTTTTGGAACGGAATCTGCGCATCGGCATGGCGGCATTGGACAAGGACTACCTGCTCGCCAACACGCAGCGCGAACAATCCGCCGAGATCCGCAAACGCGCGCAAGCCCTGCTCTTGCAGATCGCGCAGGAAAAAAACCTCCTCTACCAAAAAGTCGGGTCGTTCCGGGCGGTGTCATCGCATCTCGAACAATTGGAGCGCCAGTTACGCAGCAGCATGCCGCAGCACGTGATGGACTTGCTGGGGCAACAGGCCGCTGCCGTCGGCCGGTGAACGCTGTGATCTCATCGAGTGGGGCGACATCATGTGGGAAATCTTTGCCTACCAAAATTCGGACAGCCTGTTCGGCATCTTCAATGCGATCGCCGCCATTCGCGGCGCGGACATTTACCTGAGCGCCATTGCCGGGGTGGTGTTTTGCGGATTTGTCGCCGCCCTGCTCGCGTATGCGTTCGCACCGCAAAAGTTGCAAGGCTGGCAATGGCTGGCTTCCGTCGTGCTCGTGTACTCAATCCTGTTCGTGCCGCGCGTGACCATCGGCATTGTCGACAAGACCGGTGGCGCGCCGGTAAAGGTGGTCGATAACGTTCCCTTCGGCATTGCCCTGTTCGGCGGTCTGACCAGCACCATCGGCAATACGCTCACCGAATTATTCGAAATGGCGTTCCAGGTCATTCCCGGGAACGGCAGCCTGCCAAGCGAGCTGACCTATCAAAAGAACGGTTTGTTGTTCGGTAATCGCCTGATCCGGGATACGGGCAATGTGGTTTTCCAGGACCCGAATTTCCGTACCGATCTGATCAATTTCATCCATAACTGCACCATGTATGACCTGATCGACGGCACGATCGACCCGACGGTCTTTTCGCGCTCCGAAGACGTCTGGAGCATGATGTCCAACCCGAACCCTGCTCGCTTCACCACGGTGACCAGAGGGGGCGGCACGGTGGACACCGATACTTGCCCCAACGCCTACAACTATTTGAACGGCAGGATTCCGGCACAGATCAACAGCATCCAGGACAAGCTCGCGGGCCAGTTGAATCCGACCCTGCCTGGCGCCGCAGCCGCCGCCGTGATCGCCACGCAAATCCAGCAGGCGTACCTCAAGAACGGCATTGCCAATGCCGCGGCTACTGCCGCCGACATCATCCGGCAGAATGCCGTGATCAATGCGATCAACGATACCAGCCGGATCATCGGCCAAAAGACCAACGATCCGGCGTCGATGATGCTGGCGGTTGGCCGGGCGCAGGCAACTGCCCAGACCAATGCGGCATGGATCAATAACGGCAAGATTGCCGAACAAGCGTTGCCGGTGGTGCGCAACGTCGTGGAAGCCCTGGCCTATGCGATGTTCCCGATCGTGGTGCTCTTTCTGTTTTTGACGAGCGGGCGCGAAACGATGATGGCCCTCAAGAACTATATCGCCGTGCTGATCTGGATTCAGCTGTGGCCGCCTCTGTACGCCATCCTCAACTATATGGCCAGCATCTATGCCGCGTCCGAACTGTCCGCCGCGGCCAACGTGGGCGGCGGATTGAAAGCATTGTCGCTCCTGACGGCGTCCTCCATTTACTCGAACGCCATTTCTTCCGAGGCGGTGGTCGGCTACCTGACCATCAGCGTCCCCTTTATCGCCTGGGCGGCGCTGAAGCGCATGGAGAACTTCGGTAGTGTCGTGGTCGGCGGCCTCTCCGGCCTGCAATCCGCCATTACCGCTTCTACGGGCTCCTCAGCCGTTGGCAATGTCAACATGGGGAATGTCGCGATGGACCAGATGCAGCTCGCGCCGAATCGCACGTCGGCCTTCATGAGCAGCATGCAAAGCGATATCACCGGGAATACCGTTACGTCGAATGTTCTCAACGGCCGCGCCGCCGTCAGTCTCTTGCGCAATCAAGGCTTTGCTTCCCGGGTAGTGTCGATGCGGGTGTCGGAACAGGATGTGAGTGAGGCCAGCAGGCAAGCCGATGCCGCGCGTAGCGAGGCGATTTCCGCGAACATGGAGCGCTCGGCAGTTTTGGCTGAAACTCTTACCAAAGGCATCGCCAAGTATCGCTCGTCACGCAGCAGTGGCGGAACCTCGTCCAGCAGTTTTGAGGAATCGGGTGAAAATCTGAGCCGCTTGGACCAGATCACCAAGGGTATATCCGAGAGAACAGGACTTTCCCAATCTCAGGTAGCACAGATTGCTTTCGGGGCATCGGGCCATGTAGGGGTCAATAGCCCAATTGCAGGAGCGCAGGCCCAAGCAAATGCAAGTAAGAACTATCAATCCGGTTTATCAGTAGATCAGCAACAGGTACTGGGATCAATGACCGCCGACCAGATCGCCGCATTCAAGCAGTTTGGCGACCGCGTATCCCGGGATGCGAGCTTCGTCAATGCGATCGGAACGGACTCCAAGGAAGCGAAGGATATGTCTGCACGCCTTGCTACCGCCACCTCGAAATCGGAGCGTGCGGATGCAACGCTCGCCCAACGAACGGCGTTTGCAGAGCGACTGTCCAGCGCTCGCGAGCGTGGGGAAACGATTTCGATCGACATCGCGCAGGATCCGCATAACGTCGAGATGTTCATGCGCTATGCAGAACAGTACGGCGGCAATAGCGCTGCGGCGTTCGCACTGTTTGAAGCGGAACTGGCACGCCAGGGACTACGCCCCAATCGCATCTTCTCGGATGGAACCGCGCTACCTACTTCATTCGATGATATACGTGCGCGGCACGACCAGGACACGACTGACCCACGCTTGAATCCCAATACGGCGGCGATCAATCGCGAGCATCACAAGCAAGTCTCGCGCCTCAATACGTCTGCTCAAAACACCGCAGTTTCCGCAAAGCCTTCAGAAGTCCGAGACGATATTCAGGCGCATGGTGTGGAAATTCGCAAACAGACCGGTTCGGCGAGTCAGGAATTTGATACGAAAGCGGAAATCGATAAGACTCCTGACGGAACGCTTGCGTCGAAGAAATCCCTATTCAAACAGACGGGCAAGCAAGTAGCAGAGGACGCAGATGCTACTATCGAAAACACTAAAGGCGTAGTGAAAAATTTGCTTAAACAAGACAAGTGATTAAAACAATTGATCCGGATCTCGCGTCGCACCTTCCGGATCGGGATGCCCGGACATCGGATAAATTTTTCCCTTGTCACGCCAGTACGTTCTCATGCGTTCTTCTGGTGAAAATCCAATTCCAGGAATTGAATCTTTTTGGAAAAAGGTCGTATGGTTTCTTCCGCCAATTCGCGAAATTGCCGCCCCGACAGCCGTTCCAGCCAATCCACCGATCGACATCATTACCATCTTCAGCCCCAGACCGTCTGGAATTGAAGTGAATAGACCGATGAGCGCGCCGACCGCCGTTCCGATCCAAATAGGTAGTTTCTTCATGTGAAATCACCCACAGTTTCGCGACTATATTGCCTAAAAATTATCAGCCGAATCACCAATTGGCAAGCATTCATTCGGCTCCTTTGCGCCGCTTTTCCCTCGTCGCAAAACGACAATATGCTCTGGTATGCTCTATGCCAACATAACTATTCTTGCAGCAAGGCAAAATGGCGCAACAAAAACAAATCTCGAATAACACGCTCGCGCTACTTGCCTATTGGCGCGCAGCACTCGCGGATAGCTGCCTTTCTCATCCGACGGTTCCCCAGGACTGTGAACCGATCCAGATCGGGCAAGATGGCCGCGGCATGTGGCGTGTCACGGATGCGCCGGAAGATTGGATCGAATCGACCTTTGCCGCCAGCAAAATGAACAAGGCAGATGACGGTGATGCGCGCAAGCCGATTCCATTGCTGCTGATTCCGGCGTTGCTCGTGCCGGAAAGCGTCCATAGCGTCAAGCGCCGCGCGGCGGAACCGGACGACACCCTGGTTCCATTGTGTATTCCCTGCCTGCTTACGCCAGAAAGATCCCTGCTGTCGGATTCGGAGCGGCTCCCCTGGATTCCGCGCAAACTGCTTGAACCGAGCCACAACTATGTCACCGTTGGGTACCTGGCCGACCTGGATAAGTACTTGACGGAACTCACCCGCAAGCCCGATGCCTTATCCGACACGTTGGCGATTGCCGGAGAACTGTTTGCACAAGTCACCGGGTGCCGGTTGGCGCTCCTCGAGCACGATCGTGGCGATGTGGCGGCGGAACTGCCACCGTTGGACATCGAGGACCATGGCGTCATCGACGGCTGGTTCGGCATACCCTATGAACCGCCGATCATCGCCAGGCACATCATCCGGCTTTACGACTTGCTTGCCGAGGGACGCGCGTCCGTCCCGCTGCTGGAAGCGCTAGCCCATATGCCGGATCGCCGGTCCCAAGCGCCCACACCGCTGGCGCAATCGGCCACTCACCTCAAGAAAATCGTCGGCCATATCCATCGGAAATACCCGCTGTCAGCGTCGCAGCACGAGGCAATGGCGGAATTGATCGGCCTGAAGGAAGGCGACATCCTGGCCGTCAACGGCCCGCCGGGCACCGGCAAGACCACGCTCCTGCAAAGCGTGGTTGCCCAGAAGTGGGTCATGGCTGCGATTGACGATCAGCCCTGCCCGATCATCGCGGCGACCTCCACCAACGTCAAGGCCGTGGAAAACGTGCTGGACAGTTTCGCGAAGCTCTGCCATGAAACCGCGCACGAGCGTTGGTTGCCCGCCATCGGCGGCTTCGGACTGTTCCTGGCATCGGCGTCGCGCGACTCGGAGCATCCCACTTACAATGGCCCAAACGAACATCATTTCGTTCAATTCGAGTCCCCGGATTGGGTCAAGAAGGCCAAAGACCATTACCTGAAGCAGGCAGGCACGCTGTCGCTCCTGAGAGGGAAGACGGACACGGTCGATGACGTGGTGGCTGGATTGCGCAAACTCTTGCGCGAGTACCACCAGTATCTGCAAGCGTTGGTCACGCAGCGCTACCGAATCTTCGACTTCTCTGGCAAGGATGAGTCAGCCGGGGCATTGACCGGGTTGAAGCAAGCGATTTCCGCATGCCGACGGCACATCCGCGCGGCCGAAGAAAAGATCGCGGAAGCCGAGCGTATCGTCCAAGACTGCGCAATACAAAAGGCCGACGAGCAAGCCGAGCACGAGCGCAAACTGCAGGAAATCCGGGATACCGAACTGGCCTGGACTACCTATCTGGCGTCGTTGCTATCGTTGCTGCTCGACCTGCTGGCCTTTCTGCCACCGATCAAACGCTATCGCAATGCACGCGACCGGAAATTTTTGCTCGCCAATCCACTCACTGGCATGTTGCAGCATCGCGATGACGATGTGGAAGACCATTTCGCCCGGTTGGTCAGACATGAAAAACTGCGCACACGCGCCATCGTCGCAGACATCCAAACAGTGGAAGACGCCGCGGCCGAACGCCTTGCTGCCGCGCGCGCTGAAAAGGCCCGCTTCATGGAGCGTTTGGGCGAAGCCGAATCGCTGATGAAGAATTGGCTGAAACTGCTGGCGGATGTGTTTGCGGATTGGGCCGATATTCCCTTATGCGATCTGAACGATAGGCTCGATATCCACCTCAGGGCGCCGATGTTCCAGTTCGCGGATTGGTATTGGTCAGGTTGCTGGCTGATCGAAATGGAAGCCCGCTTTCGGGATGGCGGCAAGGATTCGAAAGCGCCGCAAAAACTGGAAACCATGCTGCGACGCTTCGCCAAACTCACGCCGTGCATGGTGTCCAATTTCCACATGGCGCCCGCGTATTTCTGCGGATGGATGGGAGATCAGCCGATTCCTCTGTGGAACGTCATCGACCTCCTGATCGTCGACGAAGCCGGCCAGGTATCACCGGAAATCGGCGCGCCGACGTTTGCATTGGCCAAGCGCGCCGTGGTCGTCGGCGACGTGCATCAGATCGAACCGATCTGGAATGTCGCGGAAGGCATCGACCGCGCGAATGCCGCGAAATTCGGCTTGATCGGGCAATGGGACGATCCGCGCTACCTGACGATTGAGCAGGATGGCTATACTGCCGCCAAGGGCAATCTGATGCAAATCAGTGCGCGCGCCTGCCGTCTGCAGAAATACCCGGAGATGCGCGGCCTCATGCTGGTCGAACATCGCCGCTGCGTGCCTGAATTGATCGACTACGGCAACAAGCTCGTCTACGGCGGGAAATTGCAACCAGTACGCGAATCGATACCGCGCGAACAGAGAATGCTTCCGGCATTCGGCTATTTTGCGATCGCCAGCAGAGACCAACGAGTAGGCGGCAGCCGCAAGAATGTTACCGAAGCCCGGGCCATCGTCGACTGGATCGTAAAAAATCGGGAGCGGCTCCAAGAGCATTACCGGGATCCGAAAACAGGCTTGCCACAACCTATCGGCAAGATCGTCGGCATCGTGACACCGTTCTCGCCGCAAGCCTATCTGATCGCCAATCTCATCAAGAAGAAAATGCCCGACACGAAGAAAAAGGGCGCTGCCATCACTGTCGGCACCGTGCATCGTCTGCAAGGCGCGGAACGCGAGATCGTGCTCTTCTCCCCGGTCTATGGGGAGGATCACAAGCGCGGCATGTTCTTCGACAACGGGCGCAACATGATGAACGTCGCCGTATCGCGGGCAAAGGACAGTTTCCTGGTATTCGGCAATGTCTCGCTGTTCAAGCCGGAAAAGAGCGGTTCGCCGTCGGGGCTGCTGGCGAAATATCTGTTTGCGCATGCGGAAAACGATCTCGCCGGCGCGATTCAGGCCGGGCAATCGGCTTCCTTTACCTTTATTTAGCCGGCTTGCCAGAAAGCGCCATGAGCCTATTACAAAAACTCGGCAGCCTGTTTCGCCCGCAGCAGTCTTCGGCTGCAGCACAAGAAAAGAAACAAACCGCCGGCAGCCAGAAACGGGGCATTGCATTCATCGGCGGCATGATGACGGTGAGATCAGTGGATTTCTTCGGCCCCTATGCACTATCTCCATCGGGGCGCTGGGCGCTCGGATGGAGAGATGCCGATATCGATGCCGGCCGCGGTGGGCACCGCGATAAGGGACACGGCGCTTATCTTCTCTATGACATCGAAAGCGATCGGATTGCAGTAGCCGGAAAACTGGAGCGTCCCAACCAGGGTGTCGTCGCCGACAACGGCACTTTCATTCTTCACGATTGGCATTTCGGAGACGGTCTTCAAGGAACGTTCATTGCGTTCGGCTCGGACGGTCAAGTTCTACTCAAGCGGCGCTTCCATGCCAATCTTCACAATGGCGCGATATCGGCGGATGGCGCCTGGGCGATTTGCCAGACCGCGAACAACCCCGCTCATGACGACGGCAACCGGCTGACAGTTTTCGATCTACGACAAGGCGCCGAATTGTTTTCCATCGAACCGCATACCGGTTGGGCAGATGGTTATGACTTTTCCTCAGACGGCAGCCGGTTCTCTGTTATGCACAATGACTTGGGGAAATTCGCCTACGATCAATCGGGCAATTTTCTCGACGAGCAAATCTATGAGAACGCGTGTCTGACGTCGAAGCGCTTCAGTATCTCGCTGTTTGCCGCCGAGGCGCTGCTCAAGAAATATCCGACGGATGACGAGCAGGCGCGCCGTGCCTTGTCCGCCATTCTCGTGGCAAGACAATCCGGTGCGGACAATGATCCGGGCTGGAAAGCGATGGCGCTCAAGCTTCAGGGCCTCGCTCTTGAAACGACTGGCCAACTTGCGGAGGCGCTGACGATTTACGACGAGGTCTTAGCCATGAATCCCAAGATCGGGGTAAAACGGCGCGCTGATTCATTGAGGAAGCAACTCAGTCAATCCTGAGTTGCGTCATTTTCGCTGCGCATGAGCTTTGCCTTGATTTCGGGCAGCAGAAACGATATCAAGATGTCGTAATCCGTGTCTCGCTCAAAGGCCGGATCTTTCGCCTTGATCTGCTCCCGGATCGTCTTCCGGCGCTTCCGCCAAGTTCCCTTGGTGTCTTGTTCGTCAAGCAAGGCATTGTGTCCGTAAGCTTGTAACGCCCAGCCGAAAGGCAATAGAAAAGGCTTGTAATGGTCAAAAGCGGTGTTCGCCACCTGGACCAGTCGCTGATGACCGTAACCGACGGGCCGGCCATGTTTCGCACTCAGCATGAGAGATACGATGCCGTTAAAAGGAGGCTCGGTGTAATGATCTGGCAACGCCAGGCCATGGGGCTTGAATTCATCGCACAGCGCTTTCCATTTTGCACGGATGGATTCCGTCGAACTCGCCCCGCCATACAGTTCCCAAAAATGCTCGAACATCTGTCTCAGCGCCGCCAGGCCCTGCTCGGCCAGCTCGTCGTTCAATCGCGCTCGTTCGGCTTCGTAGTCGAAAAAAAATACCCGCTGACGCTCCAGGTCAAAGGTCAGTTCATCAATCGAGACTTCGGTACGGCGCCACTCATCCTGGATCCGGCCTTCGGACAATAATGGGATTGTGTACCAGCATTCGAGCGTGAATTTGCCGACTTCCCGCGAGCGCTGCAAAGTAGACGCATTCGCGACAAAGACGTTGGTATTGTTGTTGAAGAAGACGTCTTCCTCCGCGCGCCGCGTTCGCTGGGGATCAAAATCCTGGAAGATCCAGATCAGGTGACCGCCTTCCGCCTGATAAAAGTCACGCCGCTCGACCACCACGTTCAGGTATGTCGTGGATAGCTGGATCTCAAAGGCAAATCGCCGATCATTCCAAGCAGCCTGCACATCAGGCTTGCGCCACGTTTTTCGCTCCATTCCACGCCACACTTTCTCGACCTGTGGTGTAGAAAAACGCGAATCGGCCAATAAGCTCTGCCGGACAAACTCCTTGACCTTTTGATGCGCCAAGCTTTCCTTGGCTCCGTTGTACTTCAGGGCGTTGATGATGTCCTGGCTAAGACCGGGCCCTGATTTTTTCGGACAATTCTCGTCTTCATGGCGATGTCGGAAAAAGAACTTCCGGTCTACGTTCGATACCAGGTACACCGCTGCCATACAGTAGGGACAGACCAACCATGGATTCTCCAAGTCCTTGTTCAACCGGCTAACGATCGTCGCGCGGTCCTGCATCACTGCACGCAGCTCTCGGGCGATAAACGCTCCCGCCTTAATGGGGTGACCGGTATCCAGATCCAGTACCTCGTCGATCAACTGAAATTCGGTAGGCTCGGCAAACTCAAGGCTCATGGGGTCATTTCGGTATTCGCAGGCAAGTAATCCAAGTATCTCATGTCGGCCGTCGGAGCCTGCCCAGCTATTCGCTCCCAATACGGGCGAACGATACATTTGGCATTCCAAACTATGGCCGATCAGGATGACCCTTTTCTAGCCGGCCTTAGCGAACGTCCCCGTGACGACCTGACCGCTGGCGATCACATCAAGGTAGTCCGCCCAATCCTGCATCATGCGCTTGCGTTCGGCCAGGAATTGCGCCCGGTCGTACGCGCTCTCCAGCTTGTCCTTCGGCGCATGCGCTAATTGCCGGTCCACCACCTCGTGTCGATAGCCGAGCCGTTCCTTGATCGTGGTCATCGCCAGCGCCCTGAACCCGTGCCCGGTCATTTCCCCCTTGTAGCCCATCCGCTCAAGCGCCTTCAGGAGCGCATTGTTGCTCATCGGCCGACTGTGGTCACGCTGATTCGGGAACAGATACTTCCCGCCGCCGGTGACTGGATGCAGTTCGCGCAACAGAGCCAGCGCTTGCGATGACAGGCAGACGTGGTGGTTCCTCTTGTCCGGGTTGAGCGCCAACCGGCCACGTTTCATGCGCTGCCACGGGATGACCCATTCGCCGCGTTCCAGATCGATTTCAGACCATGGGGTTTCAATCAGTTCGCTGGTACGTACGAATACCAGCATCATCAGCCGCAGCGCGATACGGGTCGGCTTGTGCATGCATGCTTCATTGTGGTCGAGCGCGCGAAGGAAGTCCGGCAGTTCGTCCGGACTGATCGCCGCGAAATGGCCAGGCACGACCGGCTTGAGCACATCCTTGAGATCGGCCGCCGGATTACGCTCGGTCAAGCCCGATTGGATCGCGTAGCGGAATATCTGAGCGCAGTTGGCCTTCAGACGATGCGCAATCTCGTGCGCGCCGCGCGATTCGATCTTGCGCAATGCTGCGATCAAGTCCTTATGCCGGATGCCGTCGATTGGCATGCGCCCGACCTCGGGGAAGATATCGGCTTCAAGACGCCTTAGCGTGTTTTGGGCCGTGTTGGCGCTCCAGCCGGGAATCTTGGTTTGATGCCATTCACGCGCCACCTTCTCGAACGTATGCGTCGCCTTTTCGGCAGCGATGCGCTTGGCGTCGTCACGGTGCCGGGCCGGATCTATCCCGTCCTGGAGCAGCCGACGGGCCTCCGTACGCAGCTCCCTGGCCCGCGCCAGCGTGATTTCCGGATAGGGGCCGAAGGTCAGGCGATTCGCCTTGCCATTGACTTGACGGTAGCCCATGCGCCAGAACTTCGATCCAGTCGGCATGACTTCGAGGTACATGCCCCCGCCGTCAGCGAGCTTGTACGGCTTTTCCCGAGGCTTGGCATTGCGGACCTGGATATCGGTTAGTGGTATGGCGAGTTTCGGCATGGCTCACTCTCCTTGACTGTTTCCCCCGTCGTTCGTCGCGTCCAGGAACGCCCGTAGCGCGGCGACCTGCGCGGCATTCAAACGCATCCTGCTGCGCGGTTTGTCGATCGTCAGTTCGCCCGCCCCGCTCAAGGCGAGGCGGAACGTACTACCCGCCGGCTGCGTTTCCCGCGCCAAAATTCGCTCTTCGCGCAGCACTTCCGCCGGGTCTTGTCCTTCGTCCAGGAGTTGGTGAACGCGGTCCCGGGCGATACGCGCCATGGCGAGCGAAACGCCTGGGTAGGCGCCGAGCGACAGCCTACGCTCCTTACCCAGATGCCGCTATTTCATGTGCCAGTGACAAGCACCGGACGGTTTGACGTACAGGTACAAACTGCCGCCGTCGCCGAGCTTGTAGGGATTGTCGCGAGGGACGGCGGCCCGGATTTTGGCGTCGGTCAATGGAATGGCGAGCTTCGGCATGATTTTGCGGGCATGCGACGGTTATGGTTAGACCTCATGCCTACAAATTTGGCTCCAAAATGGGGGGATGTCAACAAACGGTATGAGACGTTAGAAAACAAAAAACCCGCGTAACTCATTGAATTTACGCGGGTTTTTACACTTCTTGGGACTACTTGATACCAGTAATTGGCGGAGACGGAGGGATTCGAACCCTCGATACAGGTTTAAGCCCATATGCTTCCTTAGCAGGGAAGTGCCTTCGACCTCTCGGCCACGTCTCCACACGTCAAGCGGGGATCAGATCCCCGCTTCAGTGAAGTCACGCATGATAGCGGCTCATGCGCACTTGGTCAATGAAACATTGACTGCCACTCCACAATGATCAAGCTTTTTCCAGGTCAAAGGCCTTGTGCAACGCGCGCACAGCCAGTTCCATGTACTTCTCGTCGATCAGCACGGAGATCTTGATTTCGGAGGTGGAAATCATCTGGATGTTGATGCCTTCTTCCGACAGCGTGCGGAACATTTGCGACGCGATACCCACATGGCTACGCATGCCAACGCCGACGACGGACACCTTGGACACCTTGGAGTCGCCGATGATGCTGGCGGCACCAATGTGCTCCTTGACGCTCTTGTTCAGCACATCCATCGCCTTCACGTACTCGCCGCGCGGCACGGTAAACGTGAAGTCAGTCTTGCCGTCGACCGACTGGTTCTGGATGATCATGTCGACTTCGATGTTCGCGTCCGCGACCGGACCCAGGATCTGGTAAGCGATGCCCGGCTTGTCGGGCACGCCCAGCACAGTAATCTTCGCTTCATCGCGGTTGAACGCGATACCGGAAATGACGGCTTGTTCCATGTGTGTATCTTCCTCAAACGAAATCAGGGTGCCGGAATTGGCTTCTTCTTCCAGCGGCATCAGCGGGTCGGTCAGCGACGACAGAACACGGGTCGGCACCTTGTAGTTGCCGGCGAATTCCACCGAGCGGATCTGCAGCACTTTTGAACCGAGCGAGGCAAGCTCCAGCATCTCCTCAAAAGTGACGGTCTTCAGGCGGCGAGCTTCGGAGACGACGCGTGGGTCAGTCGTATAAACCCCATCGACGTCCGTGTAGATCAGGCACTCCGCAGCCTTCAACGCAGCCGCGACAGCCACTGCCGACGTGTCGGAACCGCCACGGCCGAGCGTCGTGATGTTGCCGAGATCGTCCACGCCCTGGAAGCCGGTAATAATCACGATCTTGCCTTCGGCGAGGTCCTTGCGAACGCGGACATCATCGATCGACTGGATGCGTGCCTTGGTGTACGCGGAGTCGGTCTTGATCGGCACCTGCCAGCCTGCATACGACACGGCTTGCTTGCCAATCGTTTGCAGCGCCATGGACAGCAGCGCAACGGACACCTGCTCGCCGGTGGAGGCAAGCATGTCGAGTTCGCGCGGGTCCGGCTGCGGCATGATTTCCTTTGCCAGGCCGATGAGGCGATTGGTTTCGCCGGACATTGCGGAAGGCACCACAACGATCTGGTGACCAGCGTCATGCCATTTGGCGACGCGCTTGGCGACGTTCTTGATGCGCTCAGTGGAGCCCATGGAAGTGCCGCCGTATTTGTGGACGATTAAAGCCATACGGATGTGAGGATGCGCAGAGAAATGAAGAAATTTTTGATAAAAATCAACCCTTTACTTTACCTGCTGCAACGCAGGATGGCAAGTGGGAGACCGATGAAATGCAGGCTTTTCGCGCCAAAAACCGATAAAAATATTGCAGAACGTTAATTGATGTCGCTCTCCCATCGCAAGCCGACCGGATTGGATGGACTTTCGGGGATAGCGCCATGGTTCATCCCGATACCGGCGGCGAAAATAAGTCGCCCACCGGCAAGAACAACTGGCAAGCGCTGCCTTTCCCAAACGGGAATATCCAATGCCTGGTAGTGCTGCTTCAGGCTGCGCGTCGGACGGTTAGCAGCCAGCTTGAGCCGTTCACCGCCTTGCCGGAGCCCGATCTCGAGAGCCTGCGCGGCCAGCCAGCCGGCATCCATGCCATCATCCGCAGAATCGAAATACAGCGTGCCGCCAAATTCCTTGAACGCGATCGACGTCTCGCCTTTCCACCGGAAGACATGCGGCATGGCGCCTGCCGGTGCGAATTGCAACCGGGGAATCAGGAAGGCCTTCCCGCGATGTCGCCTGATCTCGCAATCCGGATGGACGACGCACACTTGCGCATCGTCGCAGGCACCAAGCAATTGCGTCCTTGCTTCCAGCAGCCATGCCGTGGAAGGCATGCGTGCGCCGTGACGGGAGAACCAATAGCGCAGCAGGTTGTCCTGGCGGTCTTCGCCAAGCCTACTGAACGGAGCGAGGTCAATACGATCACCATTCCCGCAAGCCTGCCAGTCCAGCACGGCGAGCTCTCCAAGCAGGCGCTGCGCAGCCTGCGCATGTTCAGCTGCCCGAGCGAGGCATTTCTGGTATGCGGGAAAATGCACCTCGAGCACTGGAGCGATCTTGTGGCGCAACGCGTTGCGAGAGTAGCGGATATCTTCGTTGGATTCGTCCTCCACGTGGGTGATGCCACGCCGTGCGACGAACGCCTCAAGCTCGGCCCGCGACACGTCCAGCAGCGGCCGAGCCAGAACCGGAGCCTCCGCCCCGAGCAACGAGGACGCATCATTCATGGTCGCCATGCCGGAGAGCCCAGCCAGCCCTGCGCCACGCAATAGCTGCAGGAGAACCGTCTCGGCCTGGTCATCCTGATGATGCGCTGTCAGGAGCACGCACACCTCATGGCAGCGACATAACTCTCCCAAAGCTGCATAGCGCCTCGTCCGCGCCGCCTGTTCAACACCATCCTGCTTCATCGCCTCGACCTCGATACGCCGCGCATCGAACCGGATACCGAGTGCCGAACATTCCCGCTCACAGTGCTCAAGCCAGTGGTCTGCATTCTTGCTGAGGCCATGATGGATATGGAAGGCAACAAGCTCCAGACCATGCGCTCGGGCATACCGGCTCGACAGATGAAGCAAGGCCGCCGAATCCAATCCTCCACTGTAGGCGATCCCGATCCGCCCCTCAGAAGCAGAAACGCGCACCAGGATTGCTCCAAGCGCGCGTTCGAAAGCGTCCTCGAGGGACGCTGTCTGTCGGGTTGTCACGACATCATTCCGGCGAATTGATTTCCTTGAACTTGCCGTAACTCATGAGCTTCTCGTGGCGAGCGGCGATCAACTCCTTGGGCTTCATGCCTTGCAGCTGACGCAGCGAATCCGCGAGTGCCCGCTTGAGCAGCGCGGCCATCTGCTTGGGGTCGCGATGAGCGCCACCGAGCGGCTCATTGACGATCTTGTCGATCAGGTTCATCGCCTTCAGGCGATGCGCAGTGAGACCAAGCGCGTCGGCGGCATCGGCGGCACGCTCGGAGGTCTTCCAGAGAATGGAGGCACAGCCTTCGGGGGAAATGACGGAATACGTCGCATACTGCAGCATGAGCACTGCGTCGCCCACGGCGATGGCGAGTGCACCGCCGGAGCCGCCTTCGCCGATGATGGTGGCAATCAGGGGCACTTTCAGCTCTGCCATGACGTAGAGATTGTGGCCGATGGCTTCCGACTGGCCGCGCTCCTCCGCGTCGATCCCTGGGAATGCACCCGGCGTATCGACAAAGGTAAAGATCGGCAGGCCGAACTTTTCCGCGACCTTCATCAGGCGCATCGCCTTGCGATAGCCTTCCGGCTTCGGCATGCCGAAGTTGCGCATGGCGCGCTCCTTCGTGTCGCGACCTTTCTGATGGCCGATGACCATGCAGGGCTGGCCATTGAAGCGCGCCAGGCCGCCGACGATGGAGAGATCGTCCGCGTAGGTACGATCACCATGCAACTCATGGAAATCCGTGAAGATCTCGTTCACGTAATCCATCGTGTAGGGGCGCTGCGGATGGCGTGCGATCTGCGACACCTGCCAGGGAGTGAGCTTGGCGTAAATGTCCTTGGTCAGCTGCTGGCTTTTCTTGGAGAGGCGTTCGATTTCCTCGGAGATATCGACTGCGGAATCATCCTGCACAAAGCGCAGTTCTTCGATTTTTCCTTCAAGTTCGGCAATGGGTTGCTCGAACCCGAGAAAAGTTGTCTTGCTCATCGTGCCTCCTTATATCAACACGAGATGGAGTTCAGTACACTACCGGCGCGGATTCAAGGCTGCGCCACAGATACCAGGTGGCGACAGTGCGCCACGGCTCCCAGTTGGCGGCGACTTCGCGGACATCGCTGCGGGATACCGGCTCGCCGGAAAAATAGTTGACGCTGATGCCTTTGAGCAACCCGAGGTCGTCCAAAGGCAATATATTGGGCCGGAGCAGATTAAATATCAAAAACATCTCGGCTGTCCAGCGCCCGATTCCACGGATCTGGATCAGCTCGGAGATGACCTCTTCGTCGTCCATCTCCGTCCATTTGTCCGCATGGACTCGCCTGGCCTTGAAATGCTCGGCAAGGTCAATGACGTATTCCGCTTTCCTTTTTGACAATCCGCAGGCGGAAAGTGCTTCCGGACCAGCCTTGAGCACTTGCGCCGGCGTGCATTTCGGGCACGCCTCAAGGAAACGCTGCCAGACAGCCTCGGCGGCCTTAACGGAAATCTGCTGGCTGATAATCGAACGGGCGAGCGTCGTGAATGCTTCGCTCCTGCCGACGAGATGCATGTCGCCGAACTGCGGAATGAGCTTGCGCATGATGCGGTCGCGCTTCATCAGCTCTTCCTTGGCGTCGTGCCAGTAGGCAGGCACACTGATCGCAACAGCGGATTGACGGGAAACTGCCATGCGGGTTACGCCCTTCTCCATTCGGTCAGGCCGCCCGGCTTATCCTCCAGGACAATTCCCTTTGCAAGAAGCTCCGCGCGAATGCGATCGGCAGATGCAAAATCCTTAGCTTTCTTGGCTGCGGTACGCGCTTCAATCTGCGCAAGAATGCCTGCCTCGTCCAGCGCGCCCTGCTCTGCAGGACCAGCCTGCAGGAATTCCTGCGGCGCACGCTGCAGCAATGCGATCACACCTGCGAGGGATTTCAGCTGGCGCGCCAATGCGGCGGATTTCGTCTTGTTGACCTCGTTCGCAAGATCGAACAGAACGGCGATGGCAACCGGTGTATTGAAGTCATCGTTCATCGCCTCTGCGAACTTCACCGCATGCGGCTCATTCCAGTCGATCGCTTCCAAGTCCGGTGTCACTTCCTTCAATGCCGTATAGAGGCGCGTAAGTGCATGCTTCGCGTCGTCGAGATGGACATCCGAGTAATTGAGCGGGCTGCGATAGTGGGCACGAAGAATGAAGAAGCGCACCACTTCCGGATCGTACTTCTTGAGCACGTCGCGGATGGTGAAGAAATTGCCCAGCGACTTCGACATCTTCTCATTGTCGACACGGATGAAGCCGTTGTGCATCCAGTAGTTGACGAAGGTGTGCTGGTGCGCGCCTTCCGATTGCGCGATCTCGTTTTCGTGATGCGGGAACTGCAGGTCCTCACCGCCGCCGTGGATGTCGAACTGCTCGCCGAGCAGCTCGCAGCCCATTGCGGAGCATTCGATATGCCAGCCGGGGCGTCCCTTGCCCCAGGGCGAATCCCACTTCACTTCGTCGGGCTCCGATTCTTTCGCGGCCTTCCACAGCACGAAGTCCAGGGGATCGCGCTTGCCGGTATTGAGCTCGACGCGCTCGCCCGCACGCAAATCGTCCAGCGACTTGCCGGACAATTTTCCATACGTCGGGAAATCGCGGACTGAATAGTTCACGTCGCCATCGGTCGCCTTGTAGGCGAGGCCGTTGCGCTCCAGTTTCTCGATCAGGCCCAGCATCTGCGGTACGTATTGCGTCGCGCGCGGCTCGTGGTCCGGCTTCTGCACGCCCAGCGCAGCGGCGTCCTCATCCATCGCATCAATGAATCGCTGCGTCAGCTGCGAAATCGATTCGCCGTTCTCGACAGCGCGCTTGATGATCTTGTCGTCGATATCGGTGATGTTGCGGACGTAGGTAACGTCCAGCCCCGAGGAGCGCAGCCAACGCTGCACCATGTCGAACACCACCATCACGCGCGCGTGGCCGAGATGGCAATAGTCGTACACCGTCATTCCGCAAACGTACATGCGGACCTTACCGGTTTGCATGGGGACAAAAGTCTGCTTTTCACGCGCGAGCGTGTTATAGATCTTGAGTGCAGTCATGGGCGGTTTTTCCGTTTCGGCGTGAAATGGCCAGGCTCGCTGAGACAATGGACTGTCTCGCAGGACGCTGCGAGTGACGCGATGCAACGGGGCTGCCGAAACCCTTTTGTCATGCTTATTTTGATAAAATGCACGGTTTCGCTTCAGTATAACATTGATGAAACCGCCCTCCTGCCCCGCAAGGTCAAAGCGGGCGCGGATAGTGCGAAATGCCACAATCCCGTTTCGCCTGCCGTGCGGCAAGGGGCCACGGAAGATACACAATCGACATTCGCCTGTAAAGAGGAAAGGAAGCTGCAATGCAAAACACCCGTCGACGCTTCATGCACCTGGCCGCAGCACTGCTCCTGGGTTCGTCGCTCCAGAGCGCGATTGCTGCCGATGCACCGCAAGTCTCGCTCAAGACCAGCATGGGGGAAATCGTGCTGGAACTCTATCCCGAAAAGGCACCGAAGTCTGTTGAAAACTTTTTGCAGTATGTAAAGAGCGGCCACTACAACGGCACCGTCTTTCATCGCGTCATCAGCAACTTCATGATCCAGGGCGGCGGCTTCGACAAGGACATGAATCAAAAGCCGACCAAGGCACCGATCGAGAACGAGGCGAAGAACGGTTTGAAGAACGAGACCTACAGCGTGGCCATGGCGCGCACCTCGGCACCGCACTCCGCATCGGCGCAATTCTTCATCAACGTCAAGAACAACAGCTTCCTCGACTACCCTGGACAGGATGGCTGGGGTTATGCGGTGTTCGGCAAGGTCGTCAAGGGCACAGAAGTCGTCGACAAGATCAAGGCAGTGGAAACCACCAATAGCGGCATGCACCGTGACGTACCGGCAAAGCCCGTCGTCATCGAGTCCGCATCGATCGTCAAGTAATTCAACCTCATACAAGGACCATCATGGCAGTCATTTTCACCACCAACCACGGCACCTTCAAGCTGGAACTCGATGCGGAAAAAGCACCGAAGACCGTCGCCAACTTCCTCGCCTATGTCCAGTCGGGCCACTACGACGGCACCATCTTCCATCGCGTCATCGATGGCTTCATGATCCAGGGCGGCGGTTTCGAACCGGGCATGAAGCAAAAGCCCACGAATGACCCGATCGAGAACGAAGCGAAGAACGGCCTGAAGAACGAGCCGTATACCATTGCCATGGCGCGCACGTCGGCGCCACATTCCGCCTCCGCGCAGTTCTTCATCAACGTGAAGAACAACAGCTTCCTTGACTACCCGGGACAGGACGGCTGGGGCTATTGCGTGTTCGGCAAGGTTGTCGAAGGCACCGACGTCGTCGACAAGATCAAATCGGTGAAAACTACCCGTACCGGCATGCATGCCGATGTCCCGGTCGAAAACGTGGTCATCGAGAAAGCGGAAGTGGTCTAAGCTGACGACCGCTCCCGCCATGCAACAGCAGCACACGCCTTCAGGCACACAGGAAGCGCAATCCGAAACGGTTGCGCTTTTTGTTTCGGACGTGCATTTGCACGATTCATTGCCGCGCACCACGCAGGCTTTCATCGATTTCCTCGAAGGCCCTGCGAGGAATGCGCGGCGCCTCTACCTTCTGGGAGATCTGTTCGAGTACTGGGCAGGAGATGACGACATCGACACGCCGTATCACAAGCAGATCGCGCAATCCCTTCGTGACGTGAGCGATGCCGGCGTGGCAGTTTTCTGGATCGCGGGTAATCGCGACTTCCTGGTCGGCCAGGCGTTCGCGCGCGAGGCCGGCCTGACACTGCTTGCCGATCCGCACATCGAAGACATCGCGAGAACGCGCGTCGTGCTTTCTCATGGCGATGCACAGTGCACGGACGACCAGGCCTACATGGCGTTTCGCGCACAGGTACGCCAACCGCAGTGGCAGGCACAATTTCTTGCACAGCCACTGTCCCAGCGCAAGGCGATCATCGAAGGCATGCGAACGGGCAGCCGCGAAGCGCAGCGCGCGAAGTCCTATGAAATCATGGATGTGAATCCTGGCGCAATCAGGTCGCTATTCGAGTCCTCAGGTGCGACAGTCATGATTCACGGCCACACGCACCGTCCAGCGACGCACGTTCATGAAGTCGGCGGCGTAACCTGCACCCGGCACGTATTGCCCGATTGGGACTGCGATACGGGTACGCCCCGTGGAGGATGGCTGGCGCTCGACACCAGGGGGGAAACAAGACGATTTGGCGTCGACGGCAGCCAGGTATCTGCCACCATCGTACGCAGCTAGTCGAACTGCTTGCGAAAGCTGTCGAATTGCTCGCTCAGGCGCGCAACTTCAGAGCGAAGGTGCGCGACCTCGGCTTCAAGCTCGGCAATACGATCCTGCCGGGCCGCAGGCGCGGAAACAGCGTCAGGCGCCCGTTCAGGCACTTCCTCGCCGCTAAGCAGGTGCATGTAGCGCACTTCCTTCTCCCCGGGGGCGCGCGGAAGGCGGGCAACCAGCGGCGGATACTTGTCGATCAGGAATTGCAGCCCCGCCTCCACGTCGGCGACCGACGCGAAGTCGTGCAGGCGTCCGCTCCGTGAGCGAATCTCGCCTGCGGTCTGGATGCCGCGCAACATCAGCAACGCAAGCACCGCCAGCTTGTCCTGCTCGAGCGACCATTTCATCCGCATGCGATGCTCGTATTTCGACACACGGGCGCCGGCTTGCCTGACCTCCGAGACGAGTTTCTTTTGAATCAACCGATGCAGCGTGTCCAGAACAGCATCTTCGGAGATCGACATGACCGGATCGCGGCTCGTCAACTGGTTGCAACCGTTGGTGAGCGCATTGACGGATAGCGGGTAATTATCAGGCGTCAGGGCTTCCTTCTCCGCCAGCACACCGAGCACCCGCACCTCCACGGCGTCGAGCACGAGGTCATTTCCGCCAGCGGTCGCACCGCCTTCATTCGATCCTGGTTCCATCATGGCAGCATCCTCATTCCACCAGCTTGTTCAACTGTTCGGCGTCGAACTTGTCCTTCTGCGGCAGGATCTCGCAACCGACACCGGCCGCCTGCAGCGCAGCCAGGACCTTTTGCATCTGCTCTTCCTGCGCAACCGCATTGTCGATCAGCTTGTGCAAGGCGGTCGACAAGGGATCCTCGTCCGCACTCAACGTCACACCATAGGCTGCAAACACGCGAGCGGCAGCTTCCTCTCGCTGTTTGCCGGCATCCTTTTGCACGATATGCGCGGGATTGCCGACCGCCGTCGCTCCCGGAGGAACTTCCTTGACGACGACCGCGTTCGAGCCGACCTTGGCGCCATCTCCAACCGTGAAGCCGCCCAGGACTTTTGCGCCCGCGCCAATGATCGCTCCCCGGCCGAGCGTGGGATGGCGCTTGGCGCCTTTGCTAAGCGACGTGCCGCCCAGCGTCACGCCCTGGTAAATCGTGCAGTCGTCGCCGACCTCCGCCGTTTCGCCGATGACAACGCCAAATCCGTGGTCGATGAACACGCGCCGGCCGATCGTCGCCCCTGGATGGATTTCGATCCCGGTAAGCCCGCGTGCGATATGTGAAATGAAGCGTCCCAACCATTTCATGCCATGCGTCCAGCACCAGTGCGCCCAGCGATGCATCACGATGGCATGCAGGCCCGGATAGCAGGTCAGCACCTCCCAGGCCGTACGCGCGGCGGGGTCTCGTTCAATGATGCTGGCGATATCTTCGCGGATGCGGCTGAACATAGGGGGCAAGTGAGATGGCGTGAAGTCGTAATGTTACCGCGCAGCATCCGGCTTGCCTACGCAAGCCGGCACCTCACTTCGGCATCATGCGCTGGCGGCGCGCCTCGTACAGGCAGACGCCCGAGGCGACGGATACATTCAGGCTTTCGACGGCGCCTTCCATCGGGATGCGCACCAGTACGTCGCAGTTCTCGCGTGTGAGGCGGCGCATGCCCTCGCCTTCCGACCCCATGACGAGGGCGGTCGGCACGGCAAAATTGGCGTCGTACAGGGTCTTTTCGGCATCGTCGGTCGTGCCGGTCAGCCAGATGTCACGCTCCTTCAATTCGCGCATGGTGCGGGCCAGGTTGGTGACGGTGATGTAGGGCACTGTATCGGCGGCGCCGCTGGCCACCTTGGCTGCCGTTGCGTTGAGTCCTACAGCCCTGTCCTTCGGTGCAATCACGGCGTGCGCCCCGGCGCCGTCGGCAACGCGCAAACAGGCCCCGAGATTGTGCGGGTCGGTGACGCCATCCAGGATCAGCAGCAAGGGCGGACCGGAAATGGCATCGAGGAGTTCGTCGAGATTGCGGGCGAGCGACATTTCGCCTGCCTTGGCCACCACGCCTTGATGGCGGCGCGTTCCGGCCATGCCATCGAGTCGCCCTCCCTGGACGGGGATGACGCGAACCTTGGCAGCTTCGGCGGCACGCAGCAATTCCTGCATCCGCCGGTCAGTGCGTTCGGCATCGAAATATATTTCCTCCACCGAAGATGCGTCGTGGCGCAACCGTGCCGTCACGGCATGGAAACCGAATAACAATTTGCTTTTCATGTCTTATCTTTTCTTCTTGCCCGCCTTCGTGCGCGGCTTGGTGGTGCGCGCAGTCTTTGCGGCGGTCGTGCCCGAGCGTGAGCTCTTGCCTTTTGCTGTCTTCCCGGCGGCGCTCTTGCGCGGCGGAGCCGCCTTTGCTTTCGGCTTTGCCTTCTTTTCGCGGACCGGTTCGGCCTCAGTGCGCCGCGCCTCGTTCTTGAGCACAGTGCGAATATCCGGCGTCGTCACGAGGCGCAAATCGATCTTGCGTGCATCGAGGTCGACCCGGCTTACCTGCACGGTGACACGGTCGGTCAACTGATAACGGATGCCTGTGCGCTCGCCGCGCAGCTCGTGACGCACCTCGTCATACTGGAAATAATCGGCCCCCAGTTCGGTAACGTGCACGAGACCTTCGATGAACAAGGTGTCGAGCTGAACGAAGATGCCGAACGGCGCAACGCCAGAGATAGTGCCGGTGAACTCTTCGCCCAGCTTGTCGCGGATGAAGTAGCACTTCAGCCAGGCTTCCACATCGCGCGATGCCTCGTCGGCGCGCCGCTCGTTCGCCGAACAGTGAATGCCGAGCGCTTCCCAGATGGCGAGATCGCCTTCCTTCTTTTTCTTGCCGTCCGCCTTGTCCTGCGCAGCCATGCGGCGTGCGGCTGGCGACAGCATGGTATTGAGCTGGCTGGTGTCGACATCCTTCGGCACATAGCGCTTGCCATGCAGGATCGCCTTGATCGCGCGGTGCGTCAGCAGGTCGGGATAACGCCTGATCGGGCTGGTGAAGTGTGCATAGGCTTCATACGCGAGGCCGAAATGGCCGATATTGTCCGGACTATAGACTGCCTGCTGCATGGAACGCAGCAGCATCGTCTGTAGCAGGACCGCATCGGGACGCAGCTTGATCTTCGGGATCAGCTCCGCGTAATCGGAAGCTGCCGGCGAATCTCCTCCGCCCAAGGTCAACCCCATCTGCTTCAGGAAGGTCCGAACCTGGTTGAGCTTTTCCTTGGACGGCGCTGCATGCACACGATAGACACCCGGATGCTTGTGGCGCGCGAGCAGATCCGCCGCACACACGTTGGCAGCAAGCATGCACTCCTCGATCACGCGGTGCGCGTCGTTGCGGGTACGCGGGACGATCTGCTCGATCTTTCCTACGGCATTGCAGACAATATACGTCTCAGTGGTCTCGAAATCGATCGCCCCACGCTCCTGGCGCGCCTTCAGCAGGGCGTTGAACACGTCGTACAGATTGAGCAGATGCGGCACCAGCTGCTGGCGTTTCGCGGCTTCTGTGCCCTTTGTATTGGAGAGAATTGCGGCGACTTCGGTATAGGTGAGTCGCGCGGCGGAGTGGATCACGGCCGGGTAAAACTGGTAGGCCTTGATCTCGCCCTTCGCAGTGATGACGGCATCACAGACCAATGTGAGGCGATCCACGGCGGGATTGAGCGAGCACAGGCCGTTGGACAGCTTCTCCGGCAGCATCGGAATGACCCGGCGCGGGAAGTAGACCGAGGTACTGCGTTCCAGAGCATCGCTGTCGAGCGCATCGCCGGGCTTCACATAATGGCTCACGTCCGCAATTGCGACGATCAGGCGGAATCCCTTCGTCCGGCCGATCTTCACCGGCTCGCAATAGACCGCATCGTCGAAATCGCGCGCATCTTCACCGTCGATGGTGACAAGCGGAATATCCCGCAGATCGACACGATCCGTGAGATCCGCCTCGCGGACTTCACCGGGCAGTTTGGCGGCGAGCTTTTTCGCGGCGTCGGAAAACTCATGCGGCACGCCATACTTGCGCACCGCGATTTCGATTTCCATGCCCGGATCGTCGATGTCGCCAAGGACTTCGACAATCTTTCCGACCGGCTGGGTATAACGCGACGGCTGCTCGATCAACTCAACGCTGACCACCTGCCCCGTCTTCGCCTTGCCAGGGGAACCGGTCAACAGGATATCCTGGCCAATGCGTTTGTCTTCGGGAGCGACGATCCACACGCCGTTCTCGTTCAGCAGGCGTCCGATCACATGCGTATTAGCGCGCTCCAGCACTTCGACAATCGTGCCTTCCGGCCGGCCGCGACGGTCTGTACCCGCAATGCGGATTTGCACGCGATCGCCGTGCAGCACCTTCTGCATTTCCTTTTCAGGCAGGAAGATGTCTTCGCTTCCGTCTTCGGGAGTGAGAAAACCGAAGCCATCGCGGTGACCGCTAACACGGCCCTCAATGAAATTCGGCTGATGCGCAAGCTGATAGGCGCCGTTGCGACTCGGCTTGATCTGACCGTCACGTTCCATCGCATTCAAGCGGCGCGTAAGGCCGTCCAGTTCTTCCGGTTTGACGTCGAGGGCCGCAGCGAGCGAGTGCACATCCTGAGGCGCGGCCGCGGTGCGTAGGATGCCGAGAATCTCCTCCCGGCTGGGAATCGTGTATGAATATTGGCTCAAAAGGGTACTTCAGTTCATTATTGTCATGACAGGGCTAGTGTAACGGACTACCGTTGTGTTTACCTAACACATTGCCACCCGCCCCTGCCCAAAAAAAGATGCCGCATGAGATTTGACATCCCCGATTTTTCCGCTATAATCTTGGTCTTTCGCATCGCCCAGATGGCGGAATTGGTAGACGCACTAGGTTCAGGTCCTAGCGGTGGCAACACTGTGGAGGTTCGAGTCCTCTTCTGGGCACCAAGGTTCTAAAGGCCCGCTTCGGCGGGCCTTTTCCTTTTCTGCGTCCGAAACGCTTCCCCCTGCCCCTCTCGCACCAACGCCACCAACGCTCAAAATGCAAAAACCCGTTGGCTCTGCCAACGGGTTTTCACTTTTCGATCCTCATCCGGCAAATCCAGACCAATTTGAGTCTGAATCAACCGGCAAGTTCTGATCAGCCGACTTCACCCTTCTTCAGCCACGCCGCCAACTGGTGCGGACGCAGGCTGTCGTACTCCTCGAACGGCTGGTGAATCCACGGGTTGGTGGGAAGGTACTGAAAGTAAAAGTCCGGCCGCACCACGGAACAAGCCTTGCACCAGATCACCGCAGACCGGACTTCAGTCACTGCAGGAAAATTCTCCTTCAGGTGGCCTTGCACCTTTTCCAGCGTCACACCGGAATCGACGAGATCATCCAGAAGCAATACCTTGCCCCCGAGCGATCCCTTGGTCATGGTGATGTGCTTCGCGATGTCCAGCGAACCCTGCGTCATTCCTGCATCCTCGCGATACGAACTGGTCGAAAGGATTGCCAGCGGCACGTCGAAAATGCGCGAGAAAATGTCCCCGGGACGAAGGCCGCCGCGCGCAAGGCACAGTACTTGATCGAACTTCCAGCCCGACTCGTGCACCATTCGCGCCAGCTCGACGACCGCACGGTTGTAGTCATCCCAAGATACCCAGAGGTCTTTATCGTCCGAGACGCCGATTGCCTTTTCAGTCATCTCAGTTCCAATCAAGCAAAGGGATGGCGGAGGACGATCGTCTCTTCACGATCCGGCCCAGTGGACACCATGTCGACCGGGACACCGACGAGTTCCTCGATCCGCTTGACGTATGCGCGCGCATTCGCCGGCAGCGCATCCATGGACTTCGCGCCAACCGTCGACTCGATCCAGCCCGGCATCTGCTCGTAAATCGGTTCGCAGCGGCCGGCATCTTCCGCGCCGACCGGGAACACATCGACCACCTTGCCGTCGAGCTTGTAGCCCGTGCACAGCTGAAGGGTTTCGAGGCCATCGAGGACGTCGAGCTTGGTCAGGCACATCCCCGACACACCGTTGATCTGCACAGAACGGCGCAGCAACGCGGCATCGAACCAGCCACAGCGGCGCGCACGGCCGGTAACCGTACCGAATTCATGGCCGACGCTTGCCAGGTGTTTGCCGACACCTTGGTCAGTCGGAAGTTCCGATGGGAACGGACCGGAGCCGACACGTGTCGTATACGCCTTGGTAATGCCCAGAATGTAATGCAACATGTTCGGGCCGACACCCGAGCCGGCCGCAGCATTGCCGGCGACACAGTTACTGGACGTGACGAATGGATACGTGCCATGGTCGACGTCAAGCAGGCTGCCCTGCGCGCCTTCGAACAACAGACTAGCACCCGCTTTATGCGCCGCATACAGGGCGCTGGACACGTCCGCAACCATCGGCCTGATACGCGGCACGGTGGCCAGCGCGTCATCCAGAGTCTTCTGATAGTCGACCGGCTGCGCCTTCAGGTAGTTGGCCAGGACGAAGTTGTGATAGTCGAGATTCTCTTTCAGCTTCTCGGCAAAACGCTTCTCGTTGAGAAGGTCGGCAACGCGGATGGCACGGCGCGCGACTTTATCCTCATAGGTCGGGCCGATGCCTTTTCCGGTCGTGCCGATCTTTGCTGCGCCACGCGCCGCTTCACGCGCTGCGTCCAGTGCCGTGTGATACGGCAGGATGACCGGGCATGCTTCGGACACTTTCAGGCGGGAGACGACCTCCACACCTACACCTTGCAGCTTGTCGATTTCACGCAGGAGATCGGGCACGGACAGCACGACGCCGTTGCCGATGTAGCAGGCCACGCCTGCACGCATGATGCCCGAGGGGATCAGTTGGAGGGCCGTCTTCTGGCCGCCGATGACCAGCGTATGGCCGGCGTTGTGTCCACCCTGGAAGCGAACCACACCTTGCGCATGATCAGTCAGCCAATCGACGATCTTGCCTTTTCCTTCATCGCCCCACTGGGTGCCGATGACGACAACGTTCTTTGCCATGCTATTAACCTAGTTTTGTAAGAGTCCAGTTACCGTTTTCAAACACGACTGCACGGTCGCAGTCGAATTCATCCTGATCGTTGTCATGTCCCGGCAGTGCCTGAATGACAACTTCGCCTGCTGTCCGCAGTTCTGCAATCTTCTGGCGCAGCGCCGGTTCGGTTCCCCACGGCGCCCGGATCGCACGCTTGCGCTCGGCGATCGGCAGCAGGCGCGCCAATTCACGCAAATCCATGGAAAAGCCGGTGGCAGGACGCGCGCGTCCGAATGCCTCGCCGACGTGGTCGTACCGCCCGCCGCGTGCAACCGCGTTGGGAAGTCCGGGAACATAGGCGGCGAACATGACACCGCTGTGATAATGATAGCCACGCAAATCGGCAAGATCGATAGTCACGCTGGCCTTGCCGGCCTGACTGGAAAGTAAATCGAGCTCATCCAGCGCATTGGCAATACCCGGAAGGTTGGGAAGCACTTTCCGCGCACGGGCAATGGTCGATGCATCGCCGTATAGATTGGGCAGCGCCAGCAAAGCCTCGCGCGTCGCCATGTCGAAATCCCGTGTCAACATGCGCAGGCCGGGGATGTCCTTGCATTCGAGCAAGGTAAACAGTTCGTTTTCTCGCTTCCGGGCCTTCGTATCGTTTTCAACGATCGTACGCAGGACGCCAACATGGCACAAATCCAGACGAACCTCGGACATCCCGGCAAGATTCAGCGAGGCCAGCGCCAGTTCCTGAATTTCCGCATCGGCCTCAAGTCCCTTGTGGCCGTAGATTTCAGCACCGATTTGCAATGGCTCGCGAGTGGCATGCAGCCCTGAGGGGCGAGTATGGAGGACACTGCCGGCATAGCAAAGGCGCGTCACCGAGGAACGGTTCAACAGGTGGGCATCGATGCGCGCCACCTGAGTCGTCATGTCCGCGCGAATTCCCATCGTTCTGCCTGAAAGCTGATCGACAAGCTTGAATATTCGCAGATCCATGTCCTGCCCGGCCCCGGTCAGCAACGACTCCAGGTACTCAAGCATCGGCGGCATGACGAGTTCATAGCCGTACAAACGGAAGTTGTCGAGAAGCGAACGTCGCAACTCTTCGATCTTGCGCGCTTCGGACGGCAAAACGTCGGCAATGTTTTCAGGAAGTAGCCAATTCGGCATGACAGGAAATACTGCTTTAAGAAAAAATGTGAACCAGGCCCAGCGTCACCAAGCCGCACGAAAAAACGACAAGACCGACGAAACGAATTTGTCCGTCGGTCAGTTGAGCGATGCGGTTAATTGTGTCGCGCCATTGCCTTGGGAAAAGAAATGGAATGATACCCTCAAGCAAGAGCATCAGGCCAAACGCGACAAACAACAAGCTTTTCACTTCCAGCCCGGATTACTTCTTCGGGCTGGCCGCCGCCCCCGGTCCCGTGCTCTTGAAATACTTGAAGAATTCGGAGTTCGGGTCGATGACCATCATGTCATTCCGGTTCTTGAAGCTGGCACGATAAGCCTCAAGACTGCGGTAGAACTTGAAGAACTCGGGATTCTGCCCGAAAGCCTGCGCGTAGATCTGCGTTGCCTTGGCGTCGCCGTCACCGCGAATGTTTTCTGCCTCGCGATAGGCCTCCGCCAGGATGACAGTACGCTGGCGGTCGGCGTCCGCACGGATCTTTTCGGATTCCGCAGCGCCGGTAGAACGCAGTTCGTTCGCAACGCGGGTACGCTCCGCTTTCATGCGGTCATACACCGAATTGTTGATCTGCTCGACGTAATCCACCCGCTTGAGGCGAACGTCGATGATTTCGACACCGATCTGTTTTGCCTCGTCGGTCACTTTCTTCTGGATCGCGTTCATCACCTTTCCGCGCTCGCCGGAAATCACTTCCCGCACGGTGCGCTTGGTGATCTCTTCGTTCAGCGCCGCCTTGATGATCTGCGACATGCGATCCTGCGCACGGCGCTCGTCGCCGGTAAAGCTCACGAAATACAGGCGCGGATCCAGGATACGCCACTTCACATAGGCATCCACCAGGATGTTCTTCTTCTCGGCAGTGATGAAGCGGTCAGCTTCCGGCGTATCAAGCGTCAGAATGCGCTTGTCCAGGACGACAACGTTCTGGAACGGCGGCGGCAATTTGAAATGCAAACCAGGCTCGCTGATGACCTTCTTGACCTCGCCGAGTGCAAATACGATCGCATACTGGCGCTGGTCGACGACAAACAGCGTGGACAGCAAGACCGACAGGAGAATCAGGCCGGCAATGGTGTAAGAGACGAGACGGTTCATTATCGCGTCTCCCTGTCACGAGAATCGCGGCTATCACGGCTGCGCGAATCCTTTTGTCGTTGTGTTTCCATCGATTGCAGCGGCTCTGGCGCCTGTGGTTGGTTCGAGGCCTGCGGCACAACCGCTCCGCTGCCCTTCGAAGAATCATTGGCAGCCTGGGAAATCAGTTTGTCGAGCGGCAGGTACAACAAGTTGCTGCCACTCTTGCTGTCGACCATGATTTTGGTGGTATTCGTGAAGATCTGCTGCATCGTATCCAGGTACATGCGGTCGCGCGTCACGGCAGGTGCCTTCTGGTATTCCGCAAGAACCTGCTTGAAGCGCGACGCATCACCTTGTGCGTTTGCGACGACGCGGGAACGATAGGCCTCTGCTTCCTGGAGCAGGCGGGATGCCGCACCGCGTGCGCGTGGAATCACATCGTTCGCATAAGCCTGGCCCTCGTTCTTCTGGCGCTCGCGGTCCTGACCTGCCTTCACAGCATCGTCGAATGCTGCCTGCACCTGCTCAGGGGGCTGAACCGCCTGCATGGTGACATTCGTGATCTGGATACCGGCCTTGTAGCGGTCGGTGATCTGCTGCATCAGCTGGCTGACGTCGAACGCGACCTTTTCACGGCCCTCGTAGAGAACGAAGTCCATTTTGCTGCGTCCGACGATTTCGCGGATGGAGGTTTCCGCAACCTGGCGAACAAGCTCATCCTGCTCGCGGTTGTTGAACAGCCACTCCGACGCATTCTTGAGCTTGTACTGGACCGCGAACTGGATGTCGATGATGTTTTCATCGTCGGTCAGCATCAGCGATTCCTTGGCCTGCTTGTTGCGGACGGAGGAACGGTAGCCGACCTCGACGGTCCGGACCTGCGAGACGTTGACGACTTCGTGGCTCTGGATCGGATACGGCCAACGCCAGTTGAAACCCGCCGGTGTCGAATGGCTGTACTTGCCGAAGGTGAGCACGACGCCGGTCTGCCCCTCCTGGACGATGAAGAAACCGCTGACCAGCCACAGGAATCCGATGATCGCCGCAATCAGGCCGATACCGATGCCGGCACCGCGCGCGTCAGGATTGAATCCACCGCCGCCATCGCCACCGCGCCCCCCCTTGTTGCCGAAGAGACGATTCAACCGCTGGTTGAACTCTCGCCATAGCTGATCGAGATCCGGAGGACCATCATTGGGTCGCTTGCCATCCTGATTTTGGTTCTGACCATTGTCCTGAGAGCCGCGGCCCCAACGGGGATCGTTCAGTGAGAACTTCAGGCCGATTTTTTTGAATAGAGGAACGGGCATTCTCTCGTTATCCGGCTTTGTTGTTAAAGGGTTGTACGGCTGGCTTGTTGTGAGGGCCTCTGACGAAATGAAACGTCCCTAGGTTCGTGCGTCGTGCTGCTCAGTTACCGGCAGACGATCAAGACGCGCCATTGTGCTTGCCTTCGCATATTCGGTGACGGCTTCGCGCAGCAGGTTGAGGCCGGCTCCAGTCTGGGCGCTTATGAAAACACGCCGGATTTTATCATATTCATCACGCTCCAAAGCCGGTTCCAGACCTGCAGCGTCGATCTTGTTCCACACCAGAATCTGGGGGATATGGTCGGCGCCGATTTCCGCGAGCACGGCATTGACCTGCTCTATCTGCTCCATCCGCGTCGGGCTGGCCGCATCGACAACGTGCAGCAACAGGTCGGCGTGAATCGTCTCCTCCAAAGTGGCGCGGAAAGCAGCGACCAATTGGTGCGGCAGCTCCCGGATGAATCCGACCGTGTCGGATATGACGATATTGCCGGCATCACCCAGGAAAATACGGCGGGACGTCGTGTCCAGAGTCGCGAATAACTGGTCCGCGGCATAAGCCTGGGCCTTCGTCAGCGAATTGAACAGCGTGGACTTGCCCGCATTGGTATAGCCGACAAGGGACACCGAAAAGGTGTTATTCCGGCCGCGCGCGCGCCGCTGAGTCTCGCGTTGCCGTTGCAGCTTGTCGAGCCGGATCCGCAGCGCCTTCACCCGGTCACCAAGCAAACGGCGGTCGGTCTCGAGCTGTGTTTCCCCGGGACCACGCAAACCGATACCGCCCTTCTGCCGTTCCAAGTGAGTCCATCCACGGACAAGACGCGTGGCCAAGTGCTGTAACTGCGCGAGTTCGACCTGCACCTTGCCTTCGTGGCTCTGCGCGCGCTGCGCGAAAATGTCCAGGATCAGGCTGGTACGATCAACGACACGGGTCTTCAGGTGGCGCTCAAGGTTGCGCTGCTGCGCCGGCGACAGTGCATGGTTGAAGATGACAATGTCGAGGCGGTCTCGCGTGACCGCCTCGGCGATCTCGCTCGCCTTGCCGGAGCCGACAAACAAGGCGGCATCCGGGCTGGAACGCTTTCCGGTGATGGTTACAGCGGGCTCTGCCCCGGCCGATTTTGACAGCAGGGACAGCTCTTCGAGGCTTGCGGCAAAGTCACCCTTGCCGAAATCGACGCCGACTAATGCAGCGCGCATAAGGGGAAAAGACGAGGCAACGATATGTTATTCCGCGTCGGATTCAACATTGATATTGACGGCACGTGCCGGTACAACCGTGGAAATGGCGTGCTTGTACACCATCTGCGTCACGGTATTGCGGAGCAGTACGACGTACTGGTCGAACGACTCGATGTGTCCCTGCAGCTTGATTCCGTTGACGAGGTAAATCGAAACGGGAACATGCTCTTTGCGTAAGGCGTTGAGGAAGGGGTCTTGTAACAGTTGCCCTTTATTGCTCATGACGGCTCCATTGTGTAGTTTTGTGATGTGGAGTTGGAGGCACCCCGGAGGATTTCAAGTGCTTCCCTGATATATGAATTACGACTGTAATCGATTTTTGCGTTTCCTGCCAAGAGAATGGCTATTTTTGAGACTTGGCAAAAGGATTCTTGCTCGAACGCAGTTCGATACGTAATGGAGTGCCGACCAACGAAAAAGTTTCGCGGAAGTGTTTCTCCAGATACCGCTTGTAATTGTCGTCAAGCGACTCGAGCGCATTTCCGTGGATAACGACAACCGGCGGGTTCATGCCGCCTTGGTGCGCATAGCGCAGCTTGGGCCGGATCGATCCTTTGCGGCGCGGCTGCTGATGTTCGACAGCTTCGATCAGTGCGCGTGTCAGGCGCGGCGTCGATAGCTTTGCCATTGCGGCGGCATAGGCAGAATCGATCGACTTCATCATCGGTGCAATGCCACTCCCCTTGAGCGCCGAAACAAAGTGGAATTTGGCGAAAAAGAGGAAGTTGAGCTTGCGTTCGATATCGATCTTGATCTCGTCGCGCCGATCCGATTCGAGACCGTCCCATTTGTTCACCGCGACAACCAGCGCGCGCCCGGATTCGAGGACGAATCCGGCGATGTGCGCATCCTGTTCGGAGATGTCCTGTTGCGCGTCCAGCAACAGGAGGACGACATTCGCTTCGGAGATCGATTGCAGGGTTTTGACGACCGAAAATTTTTCGATCGCCTCAAATACCTTGCCGCGCCGGCGAATACCGGCTGTGTCGATCAACGTGTAGTGCTTGCCGTCGCGCTCGAATGGAATTTCGATCGCGTCACGAGTCGTGCCCGGCATGTCGAAGGCAATGACGCGATCTTCACCCAGGAGAGTATTCACCAATGTCGACTTGCCTACATTCGGACGGCCGACAATTGCGATCTTGACACCCTTCTTGCCCGGATCCGCCGGCTCGTCTTCCGCGGGACGCTGTGCAATCGCAAGGTCGAGCGCCTCATTGACCAGGTCAGGAACGCCGTCGCCATGGGCGGCCGAAATGACATAAGGGTCGCCAAGGCCAAGCTCGTAGAAATCCGCGGTGACCGACGTGTACTTCATTCCCTCGGCCTTGTTCACGACCAGCATGACCGGACGGCCGGCCTTGCGCAGGAAATCGGTGATGGTCTTGTCATGCGGCGTCATGCCCTGGCGGCCGTCGACAATGAAAACGACGACATCCGCTTCGACCACGGCCTGCTTCGTCTGTTTGGCCATCTCGTGCATGATGCCTTCCTTGGCCACCGGCTCGAAACCACCGGTATCAATGACCAGGAAAGGACGCTCGCCGACCCGGCCTTCGCCATAGTGGCGGTCGCGGGTCAGGCCCGGGAGGTCGGCGACCAATGCATCGCGCGACCGGGTCAGCCGGTTGAACAACGTGGATTTGCCGACGTTCGGTCGGCCTACTAATGCGATTACCGGCTTCATTCAATACTCACTCTGTTGCCAAAGCAACAATTGCTCCCGCTTGCGTCTGGAAAACGGCACTGCTGGCCGAAAGCGGGGATGCGGCAACCACGCGGCTGCCGTCCGTCGGAACACGGGCGAGGAACGCGCCATCCTCGCGCGACAGGAAATGGATATAACCCTCAGCGTCACCGACGGCGAGCGCGCGCGCCATGACGACCGGGGACGAGAGACGGCGGTTGGCCAGCTTGTTGTTGCGCCATGCTCCGGAACCGGTGTCGCGCGCCAATGCGGTCACTGCACCTCGCTCATCAGCGGCGTAAACATTGCGCTCGTCTACAGCCACGCCAACCTCGCTTGACATGTCCTTACCCCAGCGAGGGGCGCCGCTGGCAGCATCAAAGCAGGCTACCCTGCCCTGATAGGCGACTGCGCAAACATCCCGGCCCGCGACGAAAGGGGTGCCGGACAGGTCGGCAATACGCTCGAGTTCGGTCGTTCCGCGCGGATCGCCGACCGCGACTTCCCAGCGCGCACCGCCATTGCTGAGGGCAAGCGCGAGCAACCGGCCGCCGGGCAGCGCCACGTATGCGGTGGTGCCGGAAACAGCGATTCCCGGAGCCGAACGCAGGGTCAGCGGCGGCGACGTGCGCTGCACGGCCCAGCGGCGGGAACCGGTTTCCGCATCATAGGCAGTGATGCGGTTGTCGACGCTGCGGACGACAATCACGCCCTGCCCCACAGCGGGAGCGGAAAGAATCTCGCTCGATGCCTGCACCTTCCAGCGCACCTTTCCATCGCCGTCCAGCGCAAGCAGCATGCCCTTTTCCGCGGCAACCGCCACGGTATTGCCGTCGCTGCCGACGCCTGCGGTCAGCCGCGTGTCGGTGTTGATACGCCAGATGGTGCGACCACTGCCGGCGTCGATCCTGACGACGGTACCGTCCGCACCGGCAGCAAACACGCTATTCCCTGCTGCTGCAGGAGAAAACACGAATTCGCCCGCATTGCCGACTGAAACGGACCAGGCAGTGCGCACACCAAGCGTTTGCTTGAAATCCTCCAGCGCCGCCGGCGGGTTGCGCGGGGCCGGCTTGCTCGCAAACGGATTCAATGAGGAGCAGCCTGCCACGAGAGCAACCATTCCGACACACGTCAGCTTCACCGCAATACGCATTTCTTCCCCTTGTCGTTTTTCTTGTTAAGCAGCGCCTTTGGCCTGCTCGCCGCCCAGAGCGTCCAGCTTCAACTGAATCAACTGGCGTGCGGGATTTTTCTCATCGGTCTTTTCGAGCGCGGCCTTGTATGCGGCGCGTGCATCGTCGATCTTGGACTGGGCGACAAGAATATCGCCCTTGCGGTCGGCGACCGGACCGGCAAACTGCGCGGGGAAGTCGCCGGCAAGGAGCTTCAGCCCTTCGTCATACGCTTTTTCGTCGAGCAGGATGCCTGCAAGGCGAATTTTAGCGATCGCCTTGTACTCGTCGGACGCCGCGTTGTCCACGACCCATTGCAGCTGGGCCTTGGCTGTTTTCAGGTCATTGGCGTCGAAGGCGCTCTTTGCCGCCGCCAGTGCCGCCATCTGGGCGTAGGCAGTGCTGCCGAACTTGGCGGTCATGTCCGTCGTGGCGCGCTGCACCTTGCCGTTATCCTTCGATGCAACGGCCTTTTGCAGTTCTTCATAGAGCTGGCCGGCCTGGGCGGCCTGGTTGCGCTGGTAGTAGTTCCAGCCAGTCCAACCTGCATAGGCCGCCAGCGCAATGATCAGCAGCCAGGTGAGGAGATTGCCGTACTGGTTCCACCATGCCTTGAGCGTGGCTAGCTGTTCTTGTTCTTCGAGATCGTATGCCATGATGTCTTGATGTTAGTGGTGATGGTGATGCGCCGGATCGTCGCACTCGTCGCCGCAGAGGGTCTGGTCGACAACATAGTTGACGACGGATTCGAAAGGAATGGTCGTCTGGTTGTTTTCCGCGTCGTCCGAACGGAGGTTCTTGACGGCGACAATGCCTTTGGCGACTTCGTCGTCGCCAATGATCACCGCGAAGTTGGCACCGCTTGCGTCGGCGCGCTTCATCTGCGACTTGAAGCTTCCGCCGCCGCTTGACGATGCGCAGTTCAGGACGACGTCGAGACCGGCGTCGCGCAGCCGCTCGGCAACCACGAAAGCTTGCATCTGCGCCGCTTCGCCCTGGTGCACCACGTAGACGTCGCACTGGTTCGGCGTGAACTGTTCACCCGACGCCTTGAGCAGCTCAAGCAGGCGCTCCACTCCGATGGCGAAACCGCAGGCCGGCGTGGGCTTGCCGCCGAACATTTCGATCAGGGGGTCGTAACGTCCGCCGCCGCACACTGTCCCTTGGGAACCGAGCTGATCGGTCACCCACTCGAAGACCGTACGGTTGTAGTAATCCATGCCGCGGACGAGGCGCGGGTTGATCGTGAACGGAATGCTGTTGTTGCGCAGGATGCGCTGCACGCCTTCGAAGTGTGCCCGCGACTCCTCGCCGAGGTAATCGAGCAGTTGCGGCGCCTTGTTGACCATGTCCTGCATGGCCGGATTCTTCGTATCGAGGATGCGCAAAGGGTTGGAATGCAAACGGCGCTGCGCGTCCGCATCCAGCAGCTCCTTGTGCTGCTCGAAGTAGGCGATCAGGTCCGTGCGATGGCGATTGCGCTCCTCGGCGTTGCCGATCGAATTCAGTTCCAAGCGGATGTTGTCCAGTCCGAGGTCATCCCACAGGCGTTGGCACAGCATGATGAGTTCGGCGTCGATATCCGGCCCGGTAAACCCGAGCGCTTCCGCACCCACCTGGTGGAACTGGCGATAGCGGCCGCGTTGCGGCTTCTCGTGGCGGAACATCGGGCCTGCATACCAGAGACGCTTCGGGCCGTCATAGGTCAGGTTGTGTTCCAGCACGGAACGGACAACGCCCGCGGTGCTTTCCGGCCGGAGCGTCAGCTGGTCGCCGTTCATGGAATCGACGAAGGAATACATTTCCTTTTCGACGATGTCGGTGACGGCGCCAAGGCCGCGTGCGAACAGCGGTGTCGGTTCGACGATCGGCGTGCGGATCTGCTGGTAGCCATAGCTCTTCAACACCGATTGCACGGTGTTTTCAAACAGTTCCCACAATGGCGCATCGGCGGGCAGGATGTCGTTCATCCCTTTCACGCCGAAGATTTTCTCTGCTTTCTTGTTGTCAGACATGCTCTTTGGAGGCAATGCGCGCTTCGATCAATTTTCGACCGCGGTATTGCCATAACGGGTTTTCACATAATCCAGGACGATCGCCTGGAACTCTTCTGCAATATGGTCGCCGCGCAGCGTGACCTTCTTTTCGCCATCGACAAATACCGGTGCCGCCGGCGATTCGCCGGTACCCGGCAGGCTGATGCCGATGTTTGCATGCTTGGACTCACCGGGGCCGTTCACGATGCAGCCCATGACGGCGACATTCATGTTCTCGACGCCCGGATACTGCTTCTTCCATACCGGCATCTGGTCGCGCAAATAGGTCTGGATGCGATCGGCCAGCTCCTGGAACACGGTTGACGTCGTGCGGCCGCAACCCGGGCAGGCAATAACCATCGGCGTAAACTTTCGCAACCCCATAGTTTGCAGGATTTCCTGTCCCACCACGACTTCCTTCGTGCGATCGCCGCCGGGCTCCGGGGTGAGCGAAATCCGGATCGTGTCGCCAATACCTTCCTGCAGGAGGACCGACAGGGCTGCCGTCGACGCCACAATACCCTTGCTCCCCATACCAGCCTCGGTCAGGCCAAGGTGCAAGGGGTAATCGCAACGGCGGGCGAGCTCGCGGTAGACGGCGACGAGGTCCTGAACACCGGAGACCTTGCACGAGAGGATGATCTTGTCGCCGGCCAGTCCCAGTTCTTCCGCACGGCGCGCGTTCTCGACAGCGGAGGTGACCAGCGCTTCGTACATCACTGCCTGGGCGTCCCAGGGCTCGGGGCGCTGGGCATTTTCGTCCATGATGCGCGCCAGCAGGTCCTGGTCGAGACTTCCCCAGTTCACGCCAATACGCACCGGCTTGTCGTACCTGCAGGCTGTTTCGATCATCTGCGCAAACTGGGTATCGCGCTTGGCGCCCTGCCCCACGTTGCCTGGATTGATGCGGTACTTGGACAAGGCCTGTGCGCACTCGGGAAAATCGTTCAGGAGCTTGTGGCCGTTGTAATGAAAGTCGCCGACGAGCGGGACGTCAACACCCATCTTGTCGAGCTGCTCGCGGATCGCGATCACCGCAGCGGCTGCCTCAGGATTGTTGACCGTGATTCGCACGACTTCAGATCCGGCGCGCGCGAGATCCTTGATCTGGATTGCGGTGCCGATCGCATCGGCCGTGTCGGTATTGGTCATCGACTGGACCATGACCGGCGCACCGCCACCGACCATGACCGTTTTGCCCGCATAGCGGATTGCCACTGCACGCGTCTTGCGCCTCTGCAGCGGGCCGGAGCCGATAGGTAAATTCGGAAGTGCCATTCGCTGCCTACTTCACGGTTAAACGGGCGACATTGTTCTTGGAACTTGTCTTCAATTCCAAAGGAGAGCCGCGCAAGCTTGCATCCACACCCGAAGCATTGCCGATGACGACTGATACAGGTTCGGCCACCTGCACGCTCTCGGTCTCGCCCGGCTTCACAATGCGCGACAGAAGGACGCTGTTGTCACTGCTGCGCCGGATTTCGATCCACGATTCCTCACGCACTTTCAATTGAAGCGCGTCCTTGCCGGCGGCAGGCGCGGCATCCGATGTCGCAGGCTGTGTCGCAATAACGGCTGGTGCCGGTGCAGTTGCCTGAGACGGCGCTTCGGGGACAGCCACCGCGGGAGCACTTGTCTCGGCGGGCGGGTTGGCAGGCGCTTCGGGCTTCGTCTCTGAAGGCAGCTTGTTTTCATCCGCACCCGCCATGCTGGCAGTGCTTTCCTTGACTGCAGACGAGGCAGCTTCCGGGACCGTCAATTGTTCGCCACCATGCCTACTTGCCCAGATTCCGACCGCCACCAGCACGAGCAACAGTGCGCCCACCACCCATTTGGAGGAGACGCCGGGACGCTCCGTCATGGAGGGCATGCGGGAATCGGCAAAGGGTGTCGACAGCGACTTTTGCGGCGTCAACGAATCGTGCACAAGCACTGCCTCCCCGCCGAGATCGGCGAGCAAAGGCGCGGCATCAATTTTCAACAGCTTGGCGTAGGCGCGAACAAATCCGCGCACGATAGCCATGCCCGGCAGGGCCGGATAATCGTCACGCTCGATCGCAAGGATCTGCCTCGGCGCGAGATTCAGCTGGCTTGCCACCTGCTCGACACTCCAGCCACGCTCCTCGCGCAATGCTGCGAGCCGCGAGCCTGGGGATATCTTCGGCAGCCGGTTCTCCGATTCGTTGGAGACCGACTGATCGTTTACTCCGGAATCACTCATCAAATGCTCCGCGTTGGTACGCTGCGAATTCAGCAGAGCCGCCATGGCGACGACGCAATTGCGTGGCCAGGCTTGTTTCGGCCGCACGATCGCCGAGCTTGCGCTCGATCTTGATGGCCAGCCACAGCACTTCAGCGGTCATGACGTCCGACTTCATCACGCGTCCAATGTAGAAGCGTGCACGCTCGTAGTCACCCTGGTCGTGATAGATACGCGCCAGGTTGGAGTTGGTCGTCGGATTGCCCGGGTCGTACTGGAAAGCCTGGGAAAAATAGCGTTCGGCGGCGGCCCTGTTCTTCAGCTTCATGCTGCAGATACCGGCATTGTTCAGCGCCTTGGCCGGCGACTGGTAGCCACGGTTCTTTAACGCAGCGTCGAAATAGGCGATGGATTCCTTTTCCCGGCCGTTCTGGCACAGGAACCATCCGTAGTTATTATTAAAATCAGGGGTATTCGGGGACAACTTGATCGCCTGAAGAAAGCTCTCTTCGGCCAGCTTGTTCTCTCCCATGTCCATGTAAATCAGCGCACGCATGACGTAGGCTTCGGCAAATGCCGGGTCAGCAATCAGTGCCTGCCTGATTTCGTCAAGCGCCACGGCCATTTGCCGCTGTTCGTAATACCCCAACGCGAGCTGCAGGCGAATTTGGGCGCGGCGACGACTCTCGGCCTGGTCGGCGCTCGCGGGCTGTTCGCCCTGCGGCGTCGCAACGGGCCCGGATGCGCAGCCGGTCAACAACACCGCGGACGCAAACACGGCCGCGAGTAATGCATTCACCCGGATTGTCGTCACCTGGGCACCTCGACGATACGGCCAAAATTCTTTCCGAATTTTTCCTGATATTCCGCCATCTTCTGCATGCGCTCCTGCACACGGGTGCGATCCTGCACTTCGCCGGCAAGCTGGCCGCAAGCGGCATCGATGTCGTCGCCGCGCGTCTTCCTGATCGTCGTGACGATGCCTGCATCGATCAGGAGCTGGGCGAAGGCCTTGATACGCGTGTTGTTGGAACGGGTAAGGCCCGACTCGGGGAATGGGTTGAACGGAATCAGGTTGAATTTGCACGGCACGGACTCGGCACCATTCTGCACAAGCGCTATAAGTTCGCGCGCGTGGGTGTCGGTATCGTTGACGCCATCCAGCATGCAGTATTCGAAGGTGATGAAATCGCGTGGCGCAAACTCGAGGTAGCGCCGGCATGCGGCCATCAACTCCTTCAACGGGTATTTCTTGTTCAATGGCACGAGGCCATCGCGTAACGGATCGTTGGACGCATGCAGGGACACGGCCAGGGCGACCGGGCAATCCTGCGAAAGCTTGTCAATCATCGGGACGACGCCGCTGGTCGACACCGTAACACGGCGGCGGGAAAGGCCGTAGGCGTTATCGTCAAGCATCAGCTTGAGCGCCGTGACGGTCGGCTCGAAGTTGAGCAGCGGCTCGCCCATGCCCATCATGACGACATTGGTAATCTGGCGCTCGCCTTTGGGGCCCGGTTCGATGCCCTTGGAGCGGCGCAATTCGAACTCGGCCATCCATAGCTGGCCGATGATTTCGCCTACCGACAAGTTGCGGCTGAAGCCCTGCTTGCCGGTCGAGCAGAAACGGCAATTGACCGCACATCCGGCCTGCGTGGACACGCATAGCGTTCCGCGATTTTCTTCCGGGATGAATACGGTTTCGACCGCATTTCCCAGTCCGACGTCCAGCAGCCATTTGCGGGTACCGTCGGAGGAAATGTGATCGCTGATGATCTTGGGTGCAGTAATCGTCGCGCGCGATTTGAGCTTGTCCCGCAAGGATTTTGCGAGATCTGTCATTGCATCGAAGTCGCTGGCGCCGAATTGGTGGATCCAGCGCTGCAATTGCTTGGCGCGAAACGGTTTCTCACCCAACTCGCCGCAGTAGGCGACGAGTTGCGCGGGATCGAGATCCAGCAGGTTGGTGAGAGCCGTCATAGGAGTATTTCATTCCTGCGTTCAACCTTGAAAGTAAACGATCCATCAAGGCAAACGCAATGTCAAATTAGCGGGAGTAAACGTTCAGGGCCGGGAAGAAATACGCGATTTCGACCTTGGCGGTGTCGGCGCCGTCGGAACCGTGCACGGCGTTAGCGTCGATGGAATCAGCGAAGTCAGCGCGGATGGTGCCCTTGTCGGCCTTCTTCGGATCGGTGGCGCCCATCAGTTCACGATTCTTGGCAATCGCGCTTTCGCCTTCCAGCACTTGGATCATGACCGGGCCGGAAACCATGAAATCAACCAGGTCCTTGAAGAAGGGGCGCTCGCGGTGCACGGCATAGAAGCCTTCTGCCTCAGCGCGGGACAGTTGGGCCATGCGCGAAGCGACGATCTTCAGGCCGGCGTTTTCGAAGCGGGTGTAGATTTGGCCGATAACGTTCTTTGCGACTGCGTCCGGTTTGATGATCGACAGGGTGCGTTCGATTGCCATCTGTAAAAACTCCAATAAAAATAAAGGGTTAAGGTTATCAATTGAGAAATCAACTAACCTTTAATTGTAGCACGAAAGCCCTTCCCCCAATGCCTTGCTCTTGGTGAACTTAACATCCTCGCTTACATCCTATACTGTAGATGCGCGTGTTATGCTTTTACCACTTTATCTTTGCAAAACGTCGTTGGAGGCAATATGGACCAAAACCTGCAGCATACCTATAGCGCTCCGGCGGAAGCGCTGGTCGTCCGCAATCGTGTATTGCGCAACACCTATTGGCTGCTCGCCCTTTCCATGGTTCCCACCGTATTCGGGGCATGGCTGGGAGTTCAGCTCAAGTTCACGCTCTTCGCAGGCAGCCCGTTCATCGGGTTCATGGTTTTCCTGGCGATTGCGTTTGGTTTCTTTTATGCAATCGAACGGACCAAGAATTCAGGGCTGGGCGTTGCCATCCTGCTCGGCTTCACTTTCTTCATGGGCCTGATGCTGTCGCGGCTGATCGGCCATATTCTCGGATTTTCGAACGGAGCATCGTTGATCATGACCGCATTTGGCGGCACGGCGGCCATTTTTGCCACGATGGCATCGATTGCCACCGTGTCGAAGCGCGACTTTTCGGGAATGGGGAAATGGCTGTTTGCAGGCGTTCTTGTCATTCTGGTCGCTGCGCTGGCGAACGTATTCCTGCAACTGCCCGCACTTTATCTGGCTGTCTCGGTACTCGCCATCGGCATTTTTTCGGCCTTTATCCTGTATGACGTACAGCAGGTCATCAATGGCGGCGAAACCAACTACATCACCGCGACGCTTGCCATCTATCTGGACGTGTATAACATTTTCAGCAACCTGCTGGCGCTGCTCGGCATCTTTGGCGGCGACAACGACTGACGCAGTTGCAAATCGGACAAAAAGCCGGCTGAACAGCCGGCTTTTTTATTGCGTGAAGGGATTTACGCCGCGAGGTCGAACACAGCAATGGATTCCACATGCGCGGTATGGGGAAACATGTTGACCACGCCGGCCTGCCTTAGCGTATAGCCGCCCTGATGCACCAGATAGCCGGCGTCGCGGGCCAGCGTGGACGGGCTGCACGACACATACACAAGCCGTTTCGGCTTCATTTCCGGATGCTGCTCGCCAAGGGCAACAATCGCCTGGCATACCGCGATCGCCCCTTCCCTCGGCGGGTCGATCAGCATGCGGTCGAAGCGGCCCAGTGTGGCGAAGTCCTCCGCGGTCGCTTCGAACAGGTTCCGGCAATGGAACGTAGTCTTGTCGTCCAGCCCATTGGCGCGGGCATTGGCCAGCGCACGTTCGGTGAGCGCGGTGCTGCCCTCGATACCCACGACTTCCCGCGCCTGGGTGGAAATCGGAAGCGTGAAGTTGCCAAGACCGCAAAACAGGTCGGCGACACGCTCCCCAGGCTGGATTCCCAGAAGGCTCAATGCCTTGGCGACCAGCACACGGTTGATATGGTGGTTGACCTGCGTGAAATCGGTGGGCTTGAACGGCATGCGCACACCGAATTCCGGGAGCACGTATTCAAGCTGGACATCGGTGGGGTAGAACGGGTAAACCGTGTCCGGCCCCTTGGGCTGAAGCCACCATTGAATCCGGTATTCATCGGCGAAGGCGCGCAGTTTCTGCTCGTCCTCAACGGTCAGCGGCGCCATGATGCGCAGGACCAGAGCCGTCACGCTTTCGCCGACGGCCAGTTCGATCTGCGGCATCTGCTCGAAAATCGTCAGCGACTCGACCAGCCGGCGCAACGGCACCAGCATGGCCGAGACGTTAGGAGGCAGGATTTCGCAGATCTTCATGTCGGCGATGAAGGACGACTTCCGTTCATGGAAGCCGACCAGGACTCCGCCCTTCTTCTGCACGTTGCGCACGGACAGGCGCGCACGGTAGCGATAGCCCCATGTCGGGCCGTAGATGGGCCGCATCATGCGCTCGGCGCGCACCTTCCCGATATGCCAGAGATTATCCTCCAGCACGCGCTGCTTGATCGCAACTTGCGCAGACGGTTCCAGATGCTGCATCGCACATCCGCCGCAAATGCCGAAATAGGTGCACTTCGGGTCGACCCGCAACGACGATTCGCTGTGCAGTTCGGTCAGTGTGGCGGCCTCCCATTTTGGTTTCTTGCGGAAGGACTGGAAGCTGACGCGCTCCCCGGGCAAGGCACCTTCGACGAAGATGACCTTGCCGGGCGTGCCGTCTTCATTGGTCAGATGGCCGACACCGCGGCCTTCCATGTCGAGGGATTCGATGACGATGATGTTCTGCTGCATGGCTACGGAAATGAAATGCCGGGCGCGTGCCGGCCCGGGAAGTAAGTAATCGGATGCGTTGTCGTGCCGTCAGGCGGACGGCCAGGCGGAGAGATATTCTTTCCAGTGCGGGCCATCCAACAAGGCGAGCGATGACCTGACGAGGTCAATTTCGACATTGTACGCTTCGCGCGACATGGCGCCGCGCATCAGGAGGTAACGGCAGTAGACGAGATAGGTGTTGACCACGTCGGTCTCGCAGTAATCGCGAATCTCGCCGAGGCGCCCTTCCTGGTACAGCGGCCACACCTGCGAGCCGTCGACGCCGAGCTTGCCGGGGAAGCCGCAGAGCTTGGCCAGGTCATCGAGCGGCGCATTGGCGCGCCCCGTGTACAGGGCGAGCAGGTCCATCAGGTCGAGATGGCGCGTATGGTAGCGGCTCAGGTAGTTGTTCCATTTGAAGTCGCGGTCGTCTTCGCCCATTTCCCAGTAGCGGGAAGCGCAGACGCCGTTGATCATCGCGCGGTAGTGAAGGACCGGAAGGTCGAATCCCCCGCCGTTCCACGACACCAGTTGCGGCGTGTACTTGTCGATGATGCGGAAAAAATCGTTGACCAGCTTCGGCTCCTCGTCCTCGAGGGTGCCAAGCGAACGAACGCGGAATCCTTCGTCGTCCCGGAACACGCAGGAAATCGCCGCGATGCGATGCAGATGATGCTGCAGGAATTCGGAGCCGGTTTTCTCGCGGCGCTCGGCGAATGCCTGTGCCGCGACATCGGCGTCGCTCATCGTCGCCGGATGCCCGTGCAAGGTGCGAAGACCGGCCACATCGGGAATCGTCTCGATGTCGAAAACAAGAACAGGAATCACAGCAAGGCGTCCTTGCCGACGCCGCGTGCCGTCAGTGCGCGCTTGAGCTTGACCAGGGCTTCCTGCTGGATCTGGCGCACGCGTTCGCGCGTGACGCTCATTTCCGCGGCAAGCTCTTCAAGGGTAGCGGGATCGTCGTTGTCGAGGCCGAAACGGCGCACGATGACGACGCGCTGCTTGTCCGGCAGTTTCTTGAGCCAGTCGCGGACGAGGACGGTCATTTCATGGTGTTCAGCGCGCGAATCCGGGCCGTCGTCGACGTCGCCCGGCAGCATGTCCATCAGGCTCGCCTGCGGGTCATTGTCCAGCGGCGCGTCCAGCGAAGTCGCATGTTCGGAGAGTGCGAGGATGTCCTGCACGTCTTCCACGGGCCGGTCGACAAGATGCGCAATGTCCTCCGCCGTCGCATCCTTGCCGTCGTGGTGCTGGGCTTCGAGGTGATATTTCGCGCGCAGGATCTGGTTGAGTTCGCGCACCATGTGCACAGGCAGCCGTACCGTGCGCGCCTGGTTCATGATCGCGCGCTCGATGCTCTGGCGAATCCACCATGTCGCATAGGTCGAGAAACGGAAGCCGCGCTCGGGCTCGAACTTGTCGATGGCGCGCATCAGGCCGAGGTTGCCCTCCTCGATCAGGTCGAGCAGGACCACGCCGCGATTGATATAGTGCTTTGCGATCGAGACCACCAGGCGGAGGTTATGCTCGATCATCTTCTGGCGCGCTTCGAAGTTGCCTTGCTTGGCCAGCGTCGCGTAACGAACCTCTTCCTCCACCGTGAGCAGTGGACGAGCGCCAATCTGGTTCAGGTAATGCTGGGTCGTATCCGTCGACAGTTCCGCAGCAAGCACTGTCTTCAGTTCATCCACCGGATCGGCGGTTGTGCCGGACGCACCTTCCCCGCGCTCCCCGTTCTCGCCCTCGTCACCCAATCCGCTCTCGTCTTCAGCAACGTTGAGCGGGATGTCATCGGCCATGTCATCCGAAGGTGTATCGTCGTCGAGCGGATCGTGTGGAGTGCGATTCATTTAGCGGCTTGGCAAAAATTTTGACGGATCGACTGGCTTTCCTTGCTGGCGAATCTCGAAATGCAGTTTTACCTCATCGGAATCGGAGTTACCCATCTCGGCAATCTTCTGCCCCTTCGTCACATTTTGATCCTCTTTGACGAAGATGGTTTTGTTGTGCGCATAAGCGGACAGCAGATTGTTGGAATGTTTGACAATTACAAGATTCCCATATCCCCGAATGCCGCTTCCAGCATACAGCACTTTGCCCGATCCCGCCGCTAAAACCGGTTGACCCATCTTGCCAGCAATATCGATGCCTCTCTTGCCATCGCCAAAGTGGCCGATGATCTTTCCGTCGGCCGGCCAGACCCAGGCGATGTTCTCATCGTCCGCAGCAGGAACCTGCGGCATATCGGGCGCCTTTTCAACCGGCTTCGGAGGTTCCGCCTTGGCGACCGGAGGCGCTGCCGGCGCAGCGTCAGGTTTTTGCAATTCCGCCAATGCGGCATCGGAGTACGGACGCTTTTCGCCCTTGGGGGTCGTCTTGTTCGACGCGGGAGTGCCTTGTGCCGGAGGCGTCAATGGACGAACTTCCACGCCCGAAGATGTAGCGACACTGCCCGTCTGCGCGCCCCCCTCCGGAGGCAATACGCGCAATACCTGATCGACCTTGATATCGTTCGGGTTGGCAAGATTGTTCCATGCAACGATGTCGCGATAGTTCTGGCCGAAATCAAGGGCGATCTGGATCAGGGTATCGCCCTTGCGAACCGTGTAAAAGCCGCGATCGGCTTGTTTGCCTGCAGTGGCAGGCGGTGTCACTGGCTGGATCGCCGGCTTCGGCGGCTCTGCCGGCTTGACGGATACCGGGCGGTCGACCACCGGCGCAGGTTGATGCGGCGCTGTCGTACACGCGGTAATCAGCAATGGCAAGGACGTCAGGAATACAAGTCGTGCTTTTTTCATTCTCATAAAGTTAAACATTTGGCGACGAATTGTCGGCATGCGTTTCAATCTGAAACAGGCTCATGCGACACCGGGACGCAACGGAACGAAATGGCAATCTTCCAGCGTCGTATTCGTCCACTCGAACTTCCCTACCCGCTCGATGAGCTGGAGCACCTGGTGGCGGCTCCCGACCGGAGCAACCAGTCGCCCTCCGATGCTGAGTTGCTCGAGCAGGGCCTGCGGAACTTCCAGCCCCGCGGCGGCCAGAATGATACCGTCGAACGGGGCCACCTGAGGCAGGCCAAGCATACCATCTCCATACTGCAAGCGGATGTTGGCGATCCGGAGCGGCCGCAGGTTCGATTTGGCCAATTCATGCAGAGGCTTGATGCGCTCGATGGAGTAAACCTCCTTCGCCACCAGCGACAATACGGCGGCCTGGTAACCGCAACCAGTACCGATTTCCAGCACTTTGTCGAGGACGCCGCCGTTTCCATTGGCACGCATGACTTCGATCATGCGCGCCACGATATAGGGCTGCGAAATGGTCTGGTGATGGCCGATGGGCAGCGATGCGTCGATATATGCCTGGCTGGCAAGTGCGGGTTCAACGAACAGATGGCGCGGCACTGCCTCCATGGCTGCGAGCACCTTCGCATCCTTGACTCCCTGCTTTGCCACACGAGCGACCATGGCAACACGGACGGCATCCGACACAAGCGCAGTGCTGCGAGGCGCGGCAGGTGCCGGTTGCGCGGTCCTCGGAAGCGGCACGGACGGCGATTCGCTCTTGCGAACCCGCGCCACATTTTGCGCGGCATTCTGTGTTGCGGTTTGAGGTGTCGCGACTTTCGGAGATGCCGGTCCTGCACGCCCAGCCTTTGCCGAATTCTCGACAACGGATGACAGCGTCAACGGAAAGCGCTTGTCCCTGGCCGTCATGACAATCCCTTTTTCAGCACCTCAAGCTGTGCATTGTGTGTCAGGTCGATTTGCAGCGGCGTTACCGAAACATATCCCTGCAAAACCGCGTGAAAGTCAGTGCCCTCGCCTGCTTCCTTGGCTTTGCCCGCAGGTCCGATCCAGAAGATTTCGCGCCCGTGGGGATCCTGCGTCTTGATGACAGGCTCCGATTCGTGCCGCTTGCCAAGGCGCGTGGCACGTACGCCCTTGATTTCTTCGTATGGCAAGTTGGGAATATTGATGTTCAACAGGTACGGACGCTGCAGCATGCCGAAATCCCGTTCCACGAAATCGCGCGCGATGCGGGCAGCGGAATCGACATGCGCCCATCCTTTTTCCACTTGAGAAAAAGCGATTGCAGGAATGCCGAACAGGAATCCCTCGGTAGCGGCTGCAACCGTGCCGGAGTAGAGTGTGTCGTCCCCCATGTTCTGCCCCTGGTTGATTCCGGAAACGATCAGGTCGGGCTTGAAGGACAGCCCTCCGGTGAGAGCGACGTGAACACAATCGGAAGGGGTGCCGTTGACGAAATAGAAACCGTTTTCCGCGCGATGCACGGACAGCGGCCGATCAAGCGTCAACGAGTTCGAGCTTCCGGACCGATTGCTGTCGGGCGCGACCACCACGACTTCCGCAATGGGCCTGAGCGCATCGGCCAGTGCGATGATTCCCGGGGCGAGGTAACCATCGTCGTTACTAACGAGAATTTTCATAAGCGAATTTTAACCGAAGGGACCTGCCCGCCCGGCAGTGGTGTTGACATTTTGCGGCATAAGAATAAAATGAAACGATCGTTCTTTTTTATTCCAAAACCATCAAGGAGACACAATGAAAGCGATCGTCTGCAAATCGTGGGGACTGCCGGACACACTGGTTGTGGAAGACCTGCCGGATGCCACCCCGGGCCCTGGAGAGGTCGCCATTGATGTTCATGCAGCCGGCGTCAATTTCCCCGACGTCCTGATCATCCAGAACAAGTACCAGTTCAAGCCGGAACTTCCCTTCACGCCGGGTAGCGAACTTGCGGGCGTGGTGCGCGCCGTCGGCGACGGCGTCACGCATGTCAAGGCTGGCGACAAGGTGCTCGCCTTCGTCAGCCTCGGAGCATTCGCCCAGCAGATTGCGGCGCCGGCAAAGGCGGTCGTTCCCATGCCTCCTGGCCTCGATTTCGATACGGCTGCAGCATTCACGCTCACGTACGGGACATCCCATCATGCCGTCGTCGACCGCGCTCAGCTCAAGGCGGGCGAAACGATGCTTGTGCTCGGCGCTGCAGGTGGCGTAGGCCTTGCTGCGATCGAAATCGGCAAGGCGCTCGGCGCACGCGTCATCGCCGCCGCCTCCTCCGATGAAAAGCTTGCCATCTGCAAGGAGCATGGCGCCGATGCGACCATCAACTACACCACCGAGGATTTGCGCGAGGCGATCAAGGCAGCGACGGACGGCAAGGGGCCGGATGTGATTTACGACCCTGTCGGCGGCATCTATGCCGAACCGGCGTTCCGCTCCATCGCTTGGCGGGGCCGTTATCTGGTCATCGGCTTTGCGAATGGCGAGATCCCGAAGTTGCCGCTCAACCTTCCGCTCCTGAAGGGTGCTTCGCTGGTCGGCGTGTTCTGGGGTGAATTCGCCAAGCGCGAACCGAAGGCCAATCTCGCCGCCATGCAACAGCTGATGGGATGGATGGCTGAAGGGAAAATTCGCCCGCACATCTCTGGACGTTATGCGCTGGCGGATACACCCAAGGCGCTCAATGACATGGCCGCGCGCAAGGTGACGGGTAAAGTGGTGATCCAGCCGCAGAAATAAACCGCAAGGACGCTCTCCTGCGCCAGGCAGGAGAGCCCTACCCTCCCTCGGCGAGAATCTGGTGCACGAAGGCGGACAGGATCAGCCGGTCGTGGATCGAGACATCGAGGAATTCAAAGCCGTGCTTGTAGCCGTCGCCCCCTTCTGCCGGGGCAATCGACCGCAGCACCATCTTCAGGTTGAGGATCTCGTCCTGTCCGGCCGCATGGACCTTGAACTTGATCTGGCCCGACTCCCCCTTTTGCCCGAGTGCCTGCTTCAAGGTTCCAGAGGCTCCGCCCATGCTGAGGTCGCTCAGCAACGCCGCACCAATCCGTTCCGGGTTGTCCAGTCCGACCGATGCAATGATATTGACCTGCGCCCGCACGCCACGCCGGACGACGGTACACCGTACTTCCTTCGGGAAGGCAAAATGCAGGTATGCATGCGGAGAATGAACCGACTTCACGGCGGAAGTGACGAAGGCGTAGGCTTTCTTGCCTGCGAAAGCGCGCACGATGAACGTTTGACCGTCCCTGACAAACTCCAGCTTGCCGTCGACGGCGGGGGCGGTGACCATGATGGTCTTGTTCTTTACAAAGCCGATCAGGCGAACCGTGTAGCGGATGGAGGGATTGTCGATCTGCTGCAAATACAGTGTCTCGCCGACGTACCAGCGCACGTCGTCCATGCCGACGATAATTTCCTTGTTTGCATTCGCATCCTGCGACTCGGGTACGGGTTCGGGCGCGGGGGAATTTCTTCGTGCCGAAGCGGACAGCAGCGGCTCTCTTGCCGGCTTCGGCGACAAGTCCCATGCCGAGTCCTGGATGAAGCCATTGTCGATGAGACCCTCAAGCTGGCTCCGGCTTTCGACGATGCAGCCGGCGGCAAGAAGGAGATTGCCATGCCAATCGTAGATCGCCTGCGGCAGCGGTTTGCCCACCGCTAGCTCCGAACCACGCACAGGCACCAAAGAAACTACCGGATCAGCCATGTCCCCTCTTTGTTAGCGCATGCGGTCGATCGATTCGTCGGCATGCCGGAAAAGTAAAACCAGTCATCGCAATATGAAGCGCGACAATGTTACCTTAACCGGCCTGCGTCGGCTTGTCCTGCGTTTCTTTGCTGAAAAACGCCTTTGCCACATTGACATCCCGCGTACGACTGAAGGGCGGCAGGCTTTGCCAGATGCGCCGGCCGTACGGTTTTGATATGAGGCGGGGATCGCAAATCATCAGGACGCCGCGGTCCGTTTCATCCCGTATGAGCCGGCCTGCGCCCTGCTTCAGGTTAATGATGGCTGCCGGCAGCTGATGGTGCACGAAGCCGTTCAGTCCCTTCCGCTCAAGCGCGTCGATCCGTGCGGCCAGCACAGGATCGTCCGGCGGCGAAAACGGCAACTTGTCGATGATGACGAGCGAGAGCGCATCTCCACGTACATCGACACCTTCCCAAAAACTTTGGCTGCCGATCAGGACGGCATTTCCGGCAGCACGAAAACGATCCAGCAGCTCGGTCCGTCCCGCTTCGCCCTGCACCATCAGCGGAAACGGCAGCTTGCGCTTGTCGAACTCTTCGCGCAGGCGCTCGGCCGCGCGGTTGACCGCGCGTATCGTGGTGCACAGGAGGAAAGCGCGTCCGCCGGATGCATCGATCATGGGCAGGGCCGCGTCGATCACGGCATCCGTATAGTCCAGGGAATTCGGCTGCGGCAAGTTCTCCGGCACGTACAACAGGCCCTGGCTGCCGTAGTCGAAGGGACTCGGCCACGACTGCGCGGTCTCGTTCCACAATCCCATCTGGGATGCGTAATGATTGAAATCGTTTTTCACTGCCAGCGTGGCCGACGTGAAAATCCACGATCGTGGCGTTCCTTCGCGCTGCTTGCTGAAGATCGGCGCGATCGACAGGGGCGTCTGGTGAAGCTGGAGCGATGAGGAAAAGGCTTCCACCCAGAGGACGCGCTCCTGCTCCGGCTTCACCTTGTCAGGGTCGGCGGTCTGTGCGCTATCCCATGCAGCCAGCTTGTCCGACAATTCAATGGCACGGGTACGGCATTGCTCGATGGTTTCCGCGCGTTCGGCCTGTGTTTCGAGAATCGCCACCATCGCGTGCAATTCTTCCTGCAGCTTTTCAAGTGCCGGAAAGAAGGCGCTCGACGGCGCAATCTGGTTGGCGGCAAGCCTGACTACGTCCTGCGGAAAAGCAAGGCGCAGATCGCGTGCGGCCCGCTCTACCGTCGAGACGACCTTCGGCCAATCCGCACCATCGCGGGCATGCGCCAGCCCCTCGGCAAGCACGTCGCGGCATAACTCGAGGACCTGCGACGTAGAGATGGTCTCACCGAAGAACAACGTCGCCGTTTCCGGCAACTGGTGGGCTTCGTCAAAGATGACCGTATTCGCGGACGGCAGCAGCTCGGCGACGCCGGTGTCCTTGAGCGCGACGTCGGCAAAGAATAGGTGATGATTGACCACCACCACATCAGCCTGCTGCGCTTCCTTGCGCGCCTTCATCACGAAGCAATCCTGATAGTACTGGCACTCCGCACCCATGCAGGTGTCGCGGGTCGACGTGACGAGATTCCACACGCTTGCCGATTCGGGGACGCGGGCAAGTTCGGCCTTGTCGCCTGAGCTTGTCGTCTTCACAAAGCGGGAAATATCGCGCAGGTAGCCCACGTCCTCGCGTGACGTAAGCCGCCCGTTTTGCAGGGTCCGCTCGAGGTGGAAGTGACATACGTAATTGGCACGTCCCTTCAGCAGTGCAACAGATACAGGCGCACTCAATGCCTTGCGAACCGTCGGGATGTCGCGCAGGTAGAGCTGGTCCTGGAGGTTCTTGGTGCCGGTCGACAGGATAACCTTGCCACCCCACAGCAATGCAGGCACGAGGTAGGCAAAGGTTTTGCCGGTGCCGGTGCCGGCCTCGGCGATCAGTGTCTTCTGCGAAGCGATGGCGGCAGCAATGGCCTTCGCCATTTCTGTCTGCGACTGGCGCGGACGAAAGCCCGCCACTGCCTGGCTGAGCAGCCCGGCGGCATCAAACAACTGCTCGATATCGGCGTCGTGATTACCCGGTTCGGGTGTTGAGGCGGAGTTTTCGGTCAAAGCTGAGGTGGACGGGTGGGTGATGACACGTACCCGAAGGCTTATGCGGGGATATCCGGGACGAGTTGCATTTTCAACAATGTTATGTGATCCTTCAACTGGAGTTTGCGTTTTTTCAAACGCCGCAGCTGAAGTTCGTCGCGCAGAACATCACGCGCAAGCAGTTCGATAACTGCGTCGAGATCGCGATGCTCTACTTCCAGTTCGACGATTCTTCGCTGTATATCTTCCGTTGGAATCATGATGTCGTTGTTGAATGCGGTAAGTGGCTTATATTTTAAGAGTGAATACCCTGCTCGGCTAGCGTCACCGTGCCGCAGTCCAGAATCCGGAAAGCGATTACCGGGAAAACGGGGATTTGATGCTCAGGAACAACATTAACCGTTTCTATGTACAGCCGTTAATAGTTGTAACAAAACAGAACAAGGGTACGTGCGAAATTTTTCGCATGCAATAATTTTTTGAGTCCGACATGTAATTCCACCGATCCCATGAGCCAATACAAGATAGAAGCAGGCACCGGGCAGCATATCGGCGACCGCAAGGAGCAGCAGGATCGCACCGCGCTGTTCGCCGCTCCGAGGGCGCCCGGTTATGTAATGGCAGTGGTTGCGGATGGAATGGGCGGGCTGAGTGGCGGTGCGCTGGCGGCCGAACAGGTCATCCGAACGGCGAAGCAGGCCTTCGACCACTTCTCCCCGCAAACCGATGACGTCGGAAAAATGCTTGAGACGATCGCGCTGGATGCGCATACGATCATCAAGCTGACATCCTTCTCCTCCGAAAAGAATCCCCATAGCACGATGGTCGCTCTCGTGATCTGCCCGGACCGGACGGCGGTGTGGGCGCATGTCGGCGATTCCAGGCTGTATCGCTTCGACGGCCCGAATTGCGCTGAACGCACGATCGACCACTCCTATGTGGAATTGCTGGTCCGGGAAGGCAAACTGTCACGGGAGGAAGCAAAGAACCACCGTTTGTCCAATGTGCTGGTCAATGCACTCGGGTCACATGACCGCGAGCCGCAAGTTACCCTGCGCAAGTATGAGGGGCTGAAGGCCGGGGACGCCTTCCTGCTCTGCTCGGACGGCCTCTGGCATTATTTCGCCGATGCGGAACTCGGTGCCGCCATCGCGATGAATTCACCGCGTCAGGCCTCCGAGATGCTTATCAACAAGACACGTGAACGCACCACCGACGCATCCGGGGATAACTGCACCCTTGCCATCGTCAAGCTGGTGGAACCGCCTGTGGAATCCAAGAGCTATACGGTCGGAAAAATGAAGCGTGCGATCTGATCGCGCACGGACCTCTCTTTCCTCGTACTTCAAACCGCATCAGCCGGGCTTTTCATTTTCGGCCTGTTTTGCTTTGCGCTTCTGCTCTTTTTCGGCCTTGCGCTGTGCTACTTTCTGCTGCCGCTCCAAGGCTTCGCGCTTCTTCTTTTCGTAGGCGGCGATGTTGGCAGCGCGCTTCTCGGCACTTACCCGATCCTCTGTTTTCTGCCTCGGCGCCGTTGATGCCGGCTGCTTCTCCGGAACAGGGGAAAGCGTGGTTTGCTCCTTCTGCGACGCCGTATCGGGCGAGCCTGCTGTCACTTCAGGCTCTGCAACAGGCATCGGGCTTGCGCGTTCCTGCCGCTGCTTTTCATCCTTTTCCAATCGCTCTGCGAGTGCCTGATCCCGTTCCGTCACGCGCGCCTTGCGCTTGAATGCACTTGCTTCGAGCTCGACCGGACGCAATGCAGACAGAGCAATGCGGCGGCGCTCCTTGGCCTTCTGAATGCACGATGTCGTAAAGAAGTTGGGATGGCACGCCTGCTCTTCCGCCTGGTAGCGCGCCTCTATTTCAGCGCGCTCGGCGGCCGCCTCCGATAGCGCGGCATCTGCCTCTCCGACGGAACGAATCGAACCGGACGGGAAGCGTTCCGTCACTTTTTCCCGCACCTGTCCGGGTAATGGTTGTGCAAACGAAAACGCGGCCCATACGGCAGCAAACAAGGTCAGGCACGCCTTGACTCCTCTTGCAGTGATACGATCTGATGCAGTCATGTCATATGTCACGCCAGCGAACCCGCAACATCGCGCCGCTCGCTCTCCATGTATTCCGAGGACTGCATTTCAATGATGCGCGAGACAGTACGATGAAACTCGTTGGCCAGCATGCCTTCCGTATAAAGCTGGTCCGGTTCGACCTCGGCGGACATCAGGAGTTTGACCTTGTGGTCATACAGGACGTCGACCAGCCAGGTAAAGCGCCGTGCCTCCGAGGACATGGATGCCGACATGCGCGGTACGGAGGAAAGGATCACCGTGTGGAACTGGCTGGAAATCTCCAGATAATCATTCTGCGAGCGCGGTCCGCCGCACAGCGTGGCGAAATCGAACCAGATGACGCCCCCGGCACGGCGCAGTGCCTTGATGTCACGTGCTTCGATGCGGATGTGAGGATCCTCGTCTGCGGTCTCGGCAAGATTGGCAAATGCGTTGCGCAAGGCGTGATCGGCTCCGGCGCCAAGGGGCGTGTGGTACGCCTCTACCTGCTCCAGCACTCGCTTCCGGTAGTCGACACCTGCATCCACGTTCATCACGTCGAGTTTTTCCTTGAGCAAGGTAATCGCCGGAAGGATGCGGTCGCGGTGCAGTCCGTCGGGATACAGCGTATCCGGGGCGTAATTCGACGTCATGACAAACGACACGCCGTTGTCGAACAATGCCTTGAGCAGGTTATAGAGAATCATCGCGTCCGCGATGTCCGATACGTGGAATTCGTCAAAGCAGATCAAACGGTATTTCTTCGCGATGCGGCGGGCCACTTCGTCCAAGGGATCCGCCACGCCCTTCAGGTCGTCGAGCTGCCGGTGAACGCCGCGCATGAACTCGTGGAAGTGCAGGCGTGTCTTGCGCGTGACAGGCACGACCGAGTAGAAGCTGTCCATCAGGAAGGATTTGCCGCGCCCGACGCCGCCCCACATATACACGCCTCGCGGCACTTCCGGACGGCTGATCAGGCGCTTGAGCTTGTTCGATCGCTGAGACTTGTAGGCGACCCATTCATCATAGCACCGCTGCAGGCGCTCGACAGCTCTGAGCTGCGCCTCGTCCGATTGATAACCGCGCTGCGCGAGCGCGTGCGCGTAAAACTCCCTGACGTTCATATGATCTGTTTCGCTGGTTGCTGCGTTTTGTCCGGTCACCTTGCCAGTGCCTGGCGGTGTGACGTGAAAATGGGCGAGACACGCTCGCCCATTCATGCAAGAAGCTGATACCAGGCAATCCGTATGATTATGCCCGTGTTGCCCGTATTCGGCAGGCACCGGAGAAATCCCGCCCCGTATTCACTGCGGATTCATGTCGACTGTCACGCGCGACGGGTAGGTGCCGCCGCCGAAACGGATGGGAAAGCTCAATCCCACCCCAACGCCGACATTGCCACCACCTCCTCCGACTCCAACACCCATGCTGGAGCCGTACGGATTGGAGGGACGGAATACGATTTCCGAGGTACGGAAGCCGTCCTTGTTGCACAACACGCGAAGGTCGCCGCTTGCGCTGCCTACGTTCACCGATGCCGGCGTGATGACATTCCAATTCCCGGAGCCGGTGCTGACAGCACAACTTGCACCAGCAAGAGCCTGCCCGCGCGATGCCGTTTCGATGGCAATCACCCCCTCACTCGACCCTGTCGTGGCACAGGCGGCTATCGCCAGCGGCAGCAACAGGATCAGGTGACGCATACAGAGCTCCTTAGAAGTTCAGCGACCTCTTGTCGACCGCCAGTGCGGCTTCCTTGGTCGCTTCGGACAGGGACGGGTGAGCGTGGCAGATACGGGCAATGTCTTCCGACGACGCACGGAATTCCATCGCCACGACTGCTTCGGAGATCAACTCGGAAGCCATCGGGCCGATGATATGCACGCCGAGGATTTCATCGGTCTTGGCATCGGCCAGGAACTTCACCATGCCGGAGGTATCGCCGAGGGCGCGGGCGCGGCCGTTGGCCATGAACGGGAAGGTGCCGGCCTTGTAGGCGACGCCTTCCGCCTTCAACTGCTGCTCGGTCTTGCCGACCCAGGCAATTTCCGGGGACGTATATATGACCCAGGGAATCGTATTGAAGTTCACATGGCCATGCTGGCCTGCAATACGCTCTGCAACCGCAACGCCCTCTTCTTCCGCCTTGTGCGCCAGCATCGGGCCGCGTACGACGTCGCCTACTGCCCAGACGTTAGGCAGGCTGGTCTTGCAGTCGCCGTCGACCGTGATGAAACCACGCTCGTCCAGCTTCAGGCCGACGCCTTCTGCGTTCAGGCCAATGGTGTTCGGGACGCGGCCGATGGAAACGATCAGCTTGTCGAAGACTGCCTTCTGCGCATTGCCCTTATCGTCGGTGTACTCGACGGTGACGTCTTTCTTGCCGGCGGTAATCGAACCGATCTTCACGCCGAGGCTGATGGCCAGGCCCTGCTTCACAAACAGCTTGTGCGCTTCCTTGGCGATCTGCTCATCGACGGCACCGAGGAATGCGGGCAGCGCTTCCAGCACGGTGACTTCCGAGCCGAGGCGGCGCCACACGCTGCCCATTTCGAGACCGATCACGCCTGCGCCGATGACGCCAAGCTTCTTCGGCACGCTGTCGATAGCGAGTGCGCCGGTATTCGACAGAATCAGTTTTTCATCGAATGCCGCGTTCGGCAGTGCGCGCGGATTGGAACCGGTCGCAACGATGATGTGCTTGCCGGTGATCGTTTCTTCGGTTGCGCCGGCGACCTTGATCTCGTAGCCATTGGCATCGCCCTTCACGAAGGAACCGCGGCCATGGAAGAAAGTGACCTTGTTCTTCTTGAACAGGTAGAGGATACCGTCGTTGTTCTGCTTGACGATCGTTTCCTTGCGCGCCAGCATCTGGCCGACGTTCATCGCCAGGCCCTTGACCTCGATGCCGTGGTCGGCAAAGGCGTGTCCGGCGTGTTCATAGTGTTCGGACGATTGCAGCAGTGCCTTGGAGGGAATGCAACCGACGTTGGTGCAGGTACCGCCCGGCGCCGGGCCATTCTTGGCATTCTTCCACTCGTCGATGCAAGCGGTGCTGAAACCGAGTTGTGCAGCGCGAATCGCTGCGATATAGCCACCGGGGCCGCCACCGATGACAACCACATCAAAATTCTTCGACATATTCGTACCCTAATTTTCCGCGGAATGGACAACGCACACGGAGCAGGCGTTTTCCTTGCTCCGTGTGCGCATGGCGTGGTGGATTACAGGTCCAGCAACAGGCGCGCCGGATCTTCCAGCGCTTCCTTCATGGCGACCAGGCCGAGCACGGCTTCGCGGCCGTCGATGATGCGGTGGTCGTAGGACATGGCCAGGAAGTTGATTGGACGGATCACGATCTGACCGTTTTCAACGACCGGACGGTCCTTGGTTGCGTGGACGCCGAGGATTGCGGATTGCGGCGGGTTGATGATCGGTGTGGACAGCATGGAGCCGAACACGCCACCGTTCGAGATGGAGAAGGTGCCGCCGGTCAGTTCTTCCAGCGTCAGCTTGCCGTCCTTGGCCTTGGTGCCGAATTCAGCAATCTTCTTCTCGATGTCGGCGATGGTCATCTGGTCGGCGTCGCGCAGGATGGGCACGACCAGGCCGCGCGGCGAACCGACGGCGATACCGATGTCGAAATAGCCGTGATAGACGATGTCGTTGCCGTCAACGGAGGCGTTCAGGACCGGGTACTTCTTCAGGGCGGCGACAGCGGCCTTGACGAAGAAGGACATGAAGCCAAGCTTCACGCCGTGTTCCTTCTCGAACTTGTCCTTGTATTTGTTGCGCAGGTCCATGACCGGCTGCATGTTCACTTCGTTGAACGTGGTCAGGATCGCATTCGTAGCCTGGGATTGCAGCAGGCGCTCGGCGACGCGAGCGCGCAGGCGGCTCATCGGCACGCGCTCTTCCGGACGGTTCGCCAGGTCGGACAGGCTGACCGGGGCTGCGACTTGCTGCAGTGCCGGCTTCGGTGCTGCAGCCGGTGCCGGGGCAGCTGCCGCCGGCTTGTTCAGCGCGCCGATGACATCACCCTTGGTCACGCGGCCATCCTTGCCCGTACCGGCGACTTGCGCAGCGGTCATGTTGTTGTCAGCGAGCATCTTCGCGGCTGCCGGCATGGCGATGCCTGCGGCTGCGGTGGATGCCGGCGCCGGAGCAGCGGCAACCGGTGCCGGCGCTGCAGCAGGTGCCGGAGCGGCTGCCGGGGCGGCGACTGCGCCTGCCTTGGCTTCGGTGTCCAGCTTGGCGATCACTTCGCCTGCGACGACGGTGCTGCCGTCGCCCTTGATCACTTCAACGATCACGCCAGCATCCGGCGCGGGAAGTTCGAGGACCACCTTGTCGGTTTCGATGTCGATCAGGTTTTCGTCTCGGGCGACTGCTTCGCCAACTTTCTTATGCCACTGCAACAGGGTTGCTTCTGCAACCGATTCCGACAACTGCGGAACTTTCACTTCGATAATTGCCATGTAACTCTCCGTTTCGGGTTGTTCGTGCGGCGCGCCAGCTTCTGGCGCGCCGTCGGGTCTTTATTTCGTCAGGACGAAGCCTTTGAGCTTCGAGAACGCGGTGTCGATCAGCGCCTTTTGCTGCGCGTAGTGCTTGTCGTAGTAGCCGACAGCAGGCGACGCGCTGGCCGGACGGCCTGCGTATGCCAGTTTCTGGCCCTCTTCCAGATTCTCGAAAATGTTGTGCTGAATCTGGAACCAGGCGCCCTGGTTCTGCGGTTCGTCCTGCGCCCACACCAGTTCTGCGAAGTTCGGGAACTTCTTCAGTTCTGCAGCAAACGCCTTGTGCGGGAACGGATAGAGCTGTTCGATACGGATGATCGCGGTGTCGGAAGCGCCGCGCTCCTTGCGCGCATTGACGAGGTCGTAGTAGACCTTGCCCGAGCAAGCAACAACGCGCTTGACCTTCTTCGGATCGATCTTCTCGTCGACCTCACCGATGACGGTCTGGAACTGGCCCTTCGCCAGTTCGGACAGCGGCGAACCGGCGTCCTTGTTACGCAGCAGCGACTTCGGCGTCATGATGACGAGCGGCTTGCGGAACAGGCGGATCATCTGGCGGCGCAGCAGGTGGAAGATCTGCGCAGCAGTGGTCGGCTGCACCACTTGCATGTTGTTGTCCGCGCACAGCTGCAGGTAACGCTCCAGGCGCGCGGAGGAGTGCTCCGGCCCCTGGCCTTCGTAACCGTGCGGCAGCATCATGACGAGACCCGATGCGCGGCCCCACTTCACTTCGCCGGAGCTGATGAACTGGTCGATCACGACCTGTGCGCCGTTGGCGAAGTCACCGAATTGCGCTTCCCAGAGCGTCAGGGCATTCGGCTCGGCCGTCGAGTAACCGTATTCGAAGCCGAGTACCGCCTCTTCGGAAAGCACGGAGTCGATAACGGTGAACGGAGCCTGGTTTTCAGAGATGTTCTGGAGCGGGATGAACGTGCCCGCATCCCAACGTTCGCGGTTCTGGTCATGCAGCACGGCGTGGCGGTGAACGAAGGTACCACGGCCGGCGTCCTGGCCGGTGAGGCGTACGGCATAGCCGGAAGCCACCAGCGATGCATACGCGAGGTGCTCGCCCATGCCCCAGTCCAGGTTCATTTCGCCCTGGCCCATCGCGGCGCGGTCTGCCAGCACCTTTTCGACCAGCGGGTGTACCTTGAAGTTGTCCGGCACAGTCGTGATGCGTGCTGCCAGGCGCTTCAGTTCGGCCAGCGGCACGGCGGTGTCGGCTGCGTCCGTCCACTTGCGGTTGAGGAACGGCATCCAGTCAACTGCGTACTTGCTCTTGAAGTTGGAGATAACGGGATCGACAGTGTGCTTGCCGGCGTCCATCGCGTCGCGGTAGGCCTTGACCATGGCATCGCCCGCATCTGCCGGGATCGTGCCTTGGGTGACCAGCTTGTCTGCGTACAGCTTGCGGGTGCCCGGGTGCTTGCCGATCTTCTTGTACATCAACGGCTGCGTCAGCGCCGGGGTGTCCTGCTCGTTGTGGCCCAGCTTGCGGAAGCAGATGATGTCGACAACCACGTCCTTCTTGAATTCGAGGCGGTAGTCGAGGGCGATCTGGGTAGCCAGGATGACGGCTTCCGGATCGTCTCCGTTCACGTGCAGCACCGGCGCTTCGATCATTTTGACGACGTCGGAGCAGTACAGCGTCGAACGGGAGTCGCGCGGGTCGGAGGTGGTGAAACCGATCTGATTGTTGATGACGATGTGAACCGTGCCGCCCGTGCCGTAGCCGCGGGTCTGCGCCAGGTTCAGGGTTTCCATCACGACGCCCTGGCCTGCGAATGCGGCGTCGCCGTGGACCAGGATCGGCATGACTTGCGAGCCGTCCTTGTCGCCGCGGCGGTCCATGCGGGCCTTGACCGAACCTTCAACCACCGGGTTGACGATTTCAAGGTGCGACGGGTTGAACGCCAGCGACAAGTGAACCGGGCCGCCGGGAGTGGACACGTCGGACGAGAAGCCCTGGTGGTATTTCACGTCGCCTGCCGGCAGGTCGTCAGCGTGCTTGCCTTCGAATTCGGCGAACAGATCCTGCGGCATCTTGCCGAGGGTGTTGACCAGCACGTTCAGGCGGCCGCGGTGAGCCATGCCGATGACGATTTCCTGGACGCCCTTTTCGCCGGCACGCTGGATGGTCTCATCCAGGGAGGCGATGAAGCTTTCGCCGCCTTCCAGCGAGAAACGCTTCTGGCCGACGTAGCGGGTGTGCAGATAGCGCTCGAGGCCTTCGGCCGCAGTCAGGCGGTCGAGGATGTGCCTTTTCTTCTCGGGCGAGAAATTCGGGGTGGAGCGGACCGATTCCAGGCGCTCCTGCAGCCAGCGCTTCTGTGCGGGGTCGCTGACATACATGAATTCGGCGCCGATGGAGCGGCAGTAGGTGTCTCGCAGCGACTGGAGCAAATCGCGCAACGTTGCGGTTTCCGGGCCGAAGTATGTGTTGCTGACGTTGAACACGATGTCCTGGTCGGCATCGGTGAAACCGTAGAAGCTCGGTTCCAATTCGGGGATGTTCGGACGCTCCTGGCGCTGCAGCGGGTCAAGATTGGCCCAGCGGTTGCCGAGGAAGCGGTAGGCGGCGATCAGCTGAGTGACTGCCACGCGCTTGCGGCCCATTTCGGCGTCGGCGGATGCGGTGACGGTGCGGATCGGGCCTTGCTTGGCGCGCTCCGCGAACGAAGCGATCACCGGTGCGTGGGCAACGTCAGGCTTGTTCGAGCCGTCGACGGCGGGAACATTCTGCATCGCGTCGAAATACGCACGCCAGTTATCGGGAACGGAACCAGGGTTGTTGAGGTACGCTTCGTACAGTTCTTCCACGTACGGTGCGTTGCCTCCAAACAGATATGAATTGGAGAACGACTGTTGCATCATCTTGCTCACCTTTCTTCGCGTTTCGCGAGATTAGCGGGTTAATCTAACCTTCCGCGACACGGCCTGACCGGTTAGCGGATCGCACATCAAGTTGTGGGGGAAGGGCTACGTGACCTGAGGTGTTACGAACCGCGAGCATAACATATTTATCAAGGTCAACGTAACGCTCGCCCCGTGATTTTCCGCCGGCCGCGAGCACTTGCAAAAAGGGAAACGAGGCCACGTTGCGGAGCACCAAAAATGAACGGGTGTGCCAAATAATTCAGCCCCCTTCCCGCTTTTTCAGCAACATGTAAGGGACTCGTGGCACCCTGCAGTAAACCAAACAAAAAAGAACTGCGAAGACATGGGGAAGACTATTCTGATCGTCGACGATGAGCCCAATATCGTCGAGTCTCTCGAATTCCTGATGAATCGGGAAGGCTTCGACACGATTGTCGCCGGCGACGGGGAAGGCGCACTCCATGCAATGGAATCAGGCAAGCCCGACCTTGTATTGCTCGACGTCATGATGCAGGAGAAGGACGGGTACGAAGTATGCCGTCAGATTCGAGCAACACCTGGATGGCAGCAGACAAAGATAATCATGCTGTCGGCCAAGAGCCGGGACACGGAAATTGCAAAGGGTCTCGCAGTCGGGGCGGACGCCTACATCACCAAACCCTTCTCGAGCAAAGAACTGGTCCAGCAGGTCAACCGGGTTCTTGGCCCCCATACATGACCGGAAAGAAAAAGTTTATCGCAGCGCTTGCAGCGCTGTATTCGTTCCTCGGCACCGTCACGATCCTCCTCTACGTCGTCCTCTGGGCATCGCTCGAATCGGAAGACCAGCGATCGGCCCTGCGCATCCTGCATGGGCGTGAAGGAATCATCATCTTTATCGTCCTGGCAGCGCTTGCAGCTATCGGGCTGGCGTTTGAATACCTGTACCGGCATTACGTCAGTGCACCGCTCCGTCTCGGCGAAAAGCTGCGCGTGATCGTCGCGGCCAACAACAAGGTTCGACTTCCGCAGGAAGGGCCGGCCGAGTTGCGCGCACTGACATCCGCCATCAATCAGTTGGCGGACGAACGGGATGCCCTGCTGCACGACGTGCAAGAAAAAATCGAGGGCGCGAAAGAGGCCATCGAAGAGGAGAAAAACCGGTTCGCCGCCCTGATGTCGGAGCTGAACCAAAGCGTCATCGTTTGCAACGTCGACGGACGTATCTTGCTCTACAACAATCGCGCGCGGCAGATGTTCCGGGTGATGGCTGGGCCTGCGCGGCCCGCAGGCGGATCGCCTGTAAGCCTCGGCCGCTCTATCTTCGGGGTTCTCGAACGCAGCCTGGTCGCGCACGGCCTGGACCGGATTCGACAGCGACTGGTCTCCGGCGACACACATCCAATCGCCCACTTTGTTACTTCGGCACAGGACGGACAGTTGATCCGCGCCCAGATGGCACCCGTGATGCATAGGGACACAGACGGCACGCAAGAGGTTGGCGGCTACGTGCTGACCCTCGAGGACATCACCCAGCACTTCGAACTGGAGAACCAGCGCGATATGGTGCTGCAATCCCTGACCGAAGGAAGCCGCTCGTCGCTCGCCAGTATCCGTGCAGCCGTCGAAAACCTTCTCGAATATGCAGATATGGGACCCGCGCAACGGGACCGTTTTCTGCGCATCGTGCGCGACGAAGTGGAGTCGATGGGTGCGCGTCTCGACAAGACAGTCAACGAGTTCGCCGATGCGCTCAAGGTGCGCTGGCCGCTTGAAGATATGCTGGGCTTTGACCTGGTCCAGGCGGCGCAGCAACGTATCGAACAGCGGCTTTCCCTTTTGACAAAAACCGAGGAAATCGACGAGGAGCTTTGGCTCAAGGTCGACAGCTACTCCCTGCTGCAGGTCGTCACTTATCTCGCAGCGCGGCTGAAGGACGAATTCCACGTGCGCGAGCTGCGCTTTCGCCTGGCGCGCGTCGGCCGGCTCGCCCATCTCGACCTGATATGGTCGGGCGTAGTTGTCGGAACAGAAACATTCGTCGCCTGGGAAATGGATCCGCTTACGGCGGGCGGCGAAAACAGCCCCCTCACCTTGCGGGAAGTCGTCGAGCGGCACAGCGGTGAGATCTGGTTCCAGCGAGACAAGGCATCGCATCGCTCCTTTTTCCGGCTGCTGATTCCTGCGGCAACGGCACCGGAAGTGATGCTGCCGGTTTCGCTCCACGGCGATGGCCGTCCGGAATACTATGACTTCGACCTCTTCCGCCAGACCGAAGAATACCGTGCACTCGATGACCAATTGCTGAGCCAGCTTACCTATACGGTCTTCGACACGGAGACGACCGGCCTTGATCCTTCAGCGGGTGACGAGATCATCCAGTTGGGCGCTGCCCGCATTGTCAACGGCCGCCTGCTGCGCGGCGAAGTCTTTGATTGCCTGGTTGACCCTCGGCGTCCGGTAGCACCAGAGTCGGTGAAGGTACACGGCATCACTAACGATATGCTTGCCGGCCGCCCGACGATCGAACGCGTGCTGCCTGACTTCCACACGTTTTGCGAGGACACGGTCCTTGTCGGTCATAATGCCGCGTTCGACATGCGCTTCATGCAGATGAAGGAAGGAAGGACGGGCGTGGCATTCCGCCAACCCGTACTGGATACCCTTCTACTCTCCACCATCATTCACCCCAACCAGGAGTCTCACCGGCTGGAAGCGATAGCAGAACGCCTGGGCGTCAATATCTCGGGGCGGCATACCGCGCTCGGCGACGCTATGGTAACCGGAGAAATTTTCCTCAAGATGCTCCCCCTCCTCCAGGAAAAGGGTATTCGCACCTTGCGCGAAGCCAGAGAAGCCGCCGAGCGCAATTTTTACGCAAAGATTCGATACTGAACTGACAGGCCAAGAAAAAACCCGCAGGACCTTGCGGTTCCTGCGGGTTTTATTTTGTCCTCAAGAGGGGCTACCAGCCTTCCCTCAAGATACACATCGATCAGCCACGCTTGGCCATCGGCGGCACATCGCGCTTCGGCGAGCCGACGAACAGCTGGCGCGGACGGCCGATCTTCTGTTCCGGATCGGAGATCATCTCGTTCCACTGGGCGATCCAGCCGACGGTACGAGCCATCGCGAAGATACCGGTAAACAGGGAGACCGGGATGCCCAGTGCGCGCTGGACGATACCGGAGTAGAAGTCGACGTTCGGGTAGAGCTTGCGCTGGACGAAGTAATCGTCTTCCAGGGCGATCTTCTCGAGCGCCATCGCCAGCTTGAACAGCGGGTCGTCGTGCAGGCCCAGTTCGTTCAGCACTTCGTGGCAGGTTTCGCGCATCAGCTTCGCACGCGGGTCGTAGTTCTTGTAGACGCGGTGACCGAAGCCCATCAGTTTGACATTGGAGTTCTTGTCCTTGACCTTGGCGATGAATTCGCCAATGCGCTCGACGCCGCCGTCACGCTGGATATCTTCCAGCATCTGCAGCGCAGCTTCGTTCGCGCCGCCGTGCGCCGGGCCCCAGAGGCAGGCGATACCGGCAGCGATACAGGCGAACGGGTTTGCACCGGAAGAACCTGCCAGACGAACCGTGGAGGTCGAGGCGTTCTGCTCGTGGTCTGCGTGCAGGATCAGGATGCGGTCGAGTGCGCGGACCAGGACGTCATTGACCTTGTACTCTTCGCACGGGGTCGAGAACATCATGCGCATGAAGTTGGCGCTGTAGGACAGGTCGTTGCGCGGATACACGAACGGCTGGCCGACGGAATACTTGTACGACATGGCGACCAGCGTCGGCAGCTTGGCGATCAGGCGGATGGCCGACACTTCACGGTGATGCGGATCGTTGATGTCGAGCGAGTCGTGGTAGAACGACGACAGCGCGCCGACGGTGCCGACCAGCACCGACATCGGGTGCGCATCGCGACGGAAGCCGCGGAAGAAGAATTGCATCTGCTCGTGCACCATCGTGTGGTTGGTCACGGTGCTGACGAACTTCTGCTTCTGTGCGGCGTTCGGCAGTTCGCCGTTCAGCAGCAGGTAGCAGGTTTCGAGGAAGTCGCAGTTGACTGCGAGCTGTTCGATCGGGTAGCCGCGATACAGCAACTCACCCTTGTCGCCGTCGATGTAGGTGATCGACGAGTTGCAGGCTGCGGTCGACATGAAGCCGGGGTCATACGTGAACTTGCCCGTAGCGCCATAGAGCTTGCGGATGTCGATGACGTCCGGGCCGATGGTGCCCTTGTAGATCGGGAGGTCCAGCGACGGAGAACCGTCGGAGAACGACAGGGTTGCTTTGGTATCAGAGTTGGTCATGTCTCTTCCTTCTAGTGAGGAGGGGTGAGTCGATTGCAAAAAAAACCGAATTACAAAAACCGGGGTAGTACCAGTGTCAGGCTGCACGCAGACGCGCAAGGAGCGCATGCACATGCGGCAGGTCAGCATCGCCGGACGGTTCCTTGCGAGCCAGCAGCAAGTCCATCAGTTCGTTGTCGGCAAGTTCCATCAACCGCGAAAACGCATCCACTTCTTCATCCGTCAAAGTGGCTTCATGCGCATCGAGAAAACGCGTGATGATCAGATCGTTTTCGAGCAGACCGCGACGTGCCCTCCAACGCAAACGGGCTCGCTTTACCGGGTCAGCTTGATGATTGACAGACATAATTCCTCATTCGTTCTATTTCAGGAACCCTCCGGAAGGATGATCCGGAAGGCTCATGAAATAAGGCGGAAGCAGTATGCGCTTCCGCCCTTTCTTGACACTTACACTGCGCGGCGAACCATCAATTCCTTGATCTTGCCGATCGCGCGCGTCGGGTTCAGGCCCTTCGGGCAAACGTCGACGCAGTTCATGATCGTGTGGCAACGGAACAGGCGGTACGGGTCTTCCAGGTTGTCCAGGCGCTCGCTGGTTGCCTGGTCACGGCTGTCGGCGATGAAGCGGTAAGCCTGCAGCAGGCCGGCCGGGCCGACGAACTTGTCCGGATTCCACCAGAACGACGGGCAGGACGTCGAGCAGCATGCGCACAAAATACATTCGTAGACGCCGTCCAGCTCTTCACGTTCAGCCGGGGATTGCAGACGCTCTTTCTCCGGCGGAATGGTGTCGTTGATCAAGTACGGCTTGATCGAGTGGTACTGCTTGAAGAACTGGGTCATGTCGACGATCAGGTCACGGATGACCGGCAGGCCGGGCAGCGGCCGCAGCACGATCGGTTCGGTCAGCTCGTTCAGGTTGGTGGTGCAAGCGAGACCGTTCTTGCCGTTGATGTTCATCGCGTCGGAACCGCACACGCCTTCACGGCAGGAGCGGCGCAGCGCGAGCGAATCGTCCACGTCGGCCTTGATGCGCTGGAGCGCGTCCAGCAGCATCTTGTCCGTGTCCTGCAAGGTCACCGTCAGATCCTGCATGTAGGGCTTTTCGTCCTTGTCCGGATCGTAACGGTAGATTTGAAATTTCAGAGTACGTGCCATGTTCTTACCTTAGAAAGTACGTGCCTTGGGCTTGAAGGTTTCAACGGTCAGCGGCTTGGTGTTGACCGGCTTGTAGTCGAGGCGGTTGCCTTCGGAGAACCACAGCGTGTGCTTCATCCAGTTCTCGTCGTCGCGCTTTTCGTAGTCGCGGTGAGCGTGCGCGCCGCGGGATTCCTTGCGGGCGGCTGCCGAGATGATGGTTGCCTTGGCGGTTTCGATGAGGTTGTCCAGCTCGAGCGCTTCGACGCGCGCGGTGTTGAATACCTTCGACTTGTCCTTGAACGAAACGTGCTTGCGGCGCTCGTCCAGCTCGACGATCTTCTGGACGCCGGTTTGCAGCAGTTCGTCGGTACGGAACACGCCGCAGTACTGTTGCATCGTGGAGCGGATCGCGTTGGCGACGTCCTGGACGCGCTCGGAACCGGTGCTGGTTTCAAGGCGGGCGAGGCGTTCCATCGCACGGTCGGCAGCGTCTGCCGGCAGTGCCTTGTGGCTCTTCTGCTTGAGGTTCTGCGCGACGATGTGGTTGCCGGCAGCGCGGCCGAACACGACGAGGTCGAGCAGAGAGTTGGTGCCGAGGCGGTTTGCACCGTGCACGGAAACGCAGGCGCACTCGCCGATGGCGTACATGCCGTTGACAACTTCGTTCGGGATGCCGTTCTTCGGTGCGACGACCTGGCCGTTGATGTTGGTCGGGATGCCGCCCATCTGGTAGTGGATGGTCGGGACGACCGGGATCGGTTCCTTGGTCGCATCGACGTTGGCGAATTTGTGACCGATTTCGAGAATCGACGGCAGGCGTTTCTTGATGGTGTCGGCGCCGATGTGACGCAGATCCAGCAGAACGTGATCCTTGTTCGGGCCACAGCCGCGGCCTTCCTTGATTTCCTGGTCCATCGAACGGGACACGAAGTCACGCGGAGCCAGATCCTTCAGCGTCGGCGCATAGCGCTCCATGAAGCGCTCGCCGTTGGCGTTGATCAGGATACCGCCCTCGCCGCGCACGCCTTCGGTAATCAGCACGCCTGCGCCGGACACGCCGGTCGGGTGGAACTGCCAGAACTCCATGTCCTGCAGCGGCAGGCCCGCACGTGCAGCCATGCCCATGCCATCGCCGGTGTTGATGAAGGCATTGGTCGATGCAGCGAAGATGCGGCCTGCACCGCCGGTGGCGAACAGAGTGGTCTTCGCTTCGAGGATCATCACGTCGCCGGTTTCCATTTCCAGCGCGACGACGCCGAGCACGTCGCCATCCTGGTCGCGGATCAGGTCGATTGCCATCCACTCGACGAAGAAGTGGGTCTTGGCGCGCACGTTGCGCTGGTACAGTGTGTGCAGCAGTGCGTGGCCGGTACGGTCAGCGGCAGCGCAAGCGCGTTGTACCGGCTTTTCGCCGAAGTTGGCGGTGTGGCCGCCGAACGGACGCTGGTAAATCGTGCCATCCGGATTGCGGTCGAACGGCATGCCGAAGTGTTCGAGTTCGTACACGACCTTCGGTGCTTCGCGGCACATGAATTCGATGGCGTCCTGATCACCGAGATAATCCGAACCCTTGACGGTGTCGAACATGTGCCAGTACCAGTTGTCCTCGGACATGTTGCCGAGGGAGGCGCCGATGCCGCCCTGCGCAGCAACGGTGTGCGAACGGGTCGGGAAAACCTTGGAAAGGACTGCTACGTTGAGGCCCGCTTCTGCCAGTTGCAGGGAAGCGCGCATGCCGGAACCGCCGGCACCGACGATGACCGCATCAAAACGGCGGACGGGAAGTTTTTGCTTGATTGCTGCCACGATTACATTCTCCAGATAATCTGCGCGGCCCAGCCAGCGCAACCGACCAGCCACAGGATGGTGGCGACGTGAAATACGAGACGCAGACCGACAGAAGCGGTCACATAGTCCATCCAGACGTCACGCATACCGACCCAGGCGTGGTAAAGCAGCGAAAGGAAAGTCACGAAGGTCGCGATCTTGAACCACTGATGCGCGAAGAGACCCGCCCAGCCTTCGTAGGAGAAGTTGCTACCCGTCAGAAATGCCACCAGCAGAATGACCGTGTACACCGCCATCACGATTGCAGTCAGGCGCTGGGCCAGCCAATCGCGGACGCCGTAATGCGCGCCGACGACGAGGCGCTTCGGTCCGATATTATTATTTGCCATGTTAGAAAGCTCCGAACAATTTCAATGCAACCAGCAGCGTCAGCGGCAGGCTGACGGCGAACACGGCAACGGCGGACTTGCGACCGCTATCCTTGTCCAGGCCGATGTGCAGGTCCATGAACAGGTGGCGCACGCCGGCGCTGAAGTGATGCAGGTAGGCCCAGACCAGCGCAAGGATGACCAGCTTGACGAACCAGTGGGAGGTGAATCCCTTGAAGTATTCGAAGGAGATTTCTGAAGTCAGGCTCTTGTCGAGCAGAAACAGAACGAAGGGGATCAGCAGGAACATCAGCATGCCGCTGACGCGATGCAGGATCGATACGATACCGGCCAACGGCAGCCGGTAATGGACGGTCTGAGCAAAGCTCATTACGCCGTATTTGCGCCGGTTTTTGTTCACGGCTTCGGACATGACATTACCTCCCAGGGCTTGAAAATCCCGTAATTTTCGCCGATTTTGTGCATCACACCAATAGCAACCTTCGCGGAAAGCACAATTTCCACTTGTCAAGAGTGGCTATCCGGTATTGCTTAAATCAGCTGAAACATCAATCTCAACTCAGTTCGTTCTGATAGTGATGTCGATCAGTCAAGTAAAGCCCCCTGCGCACCTCCACCGGCTTGTCGCCATAAGTGAAGGACACACGCTCGACGCTGAGCAGGGGCGTTTGCTTCTCGACATTCAGTAACTCGGCCGTACCCTCGTCTGCGCTGACTGCGCGGATCTTTTCGGTCGCGCGGATCATGCGCGTGCCGAATTCAGTTTCGAACAATCCGTACATCGGCCCCTTGTACTCGACCAGGCGCTCAGCCGTCAGGCCCTTGAAAATCGCACCCGGGAGCCAGAGCTCTTCGACGATGGTCGGCGCGCCGTCGAACGACTGCACGCGCTTGATGAAAATGACGGAATCACCCGACTTGATATCCAGCAGGCGCGCAACTTCTGCGGGCGCTCTCAGTCTCTTGACCTCAAGGATCTTGTTGTCGGCATTGTGCGGCTCGCCGGCGTCCGGCATGAGCCTCAAAAAACGGTATTGCGCACGCGCCTCATGGTGCGTCGCAACAAAGGTGCCCTTACCCTGACGGCGCACCACGAGGTTTTCAGCAGCCAGTTCGTCGATCGCCTTGCGGACCGTTCCCTGGCTGACTTTGAATCGGTTTGCGAGTTCCACTTCGCTCGGGATCAACTCGCCCGGCTTCCATTCGCCCGACTGCAGGCTCTGCGTAATGAGGGCCTTGATCTGCTGGTAAAGGGGACTGAATGTGGGGGAGGCTCCGGAAGCGGAAAGACCAGCCCCGGTGCTTGGCGCACCATTGGTTGTCAGGTTGGTCGGGGCTGAACTCATAATCAGCGATTTCACCACAAAACCCCGATTGCCGTCCAGCAAAATGTATAACTGATATGTCTTATATAAGATATAAGATAGGCATTGACAGAGCGATCATGCAAGCATACACTCGGCTGCAATATTTGCAGGATGCAAGCCCGTGAGAAGCTCCGGTTATTGCGACGCACCATCCCCGGCATGGCTAGGGATTCGGCCGTGATCAGGCGTGGAATCGGCGTTATTATTACAGGCTTGCCGAATAATTCATACGGTTTCCCCTTTCATTCCCACTTTGGAGATTCATCATGGCTAAAGTCCCTATGCGCGTTGCCGTCACCGGCGCCGCCGGCCAAATCGGCTATTCCCTGCTGTTCCGCATCGCCAACGGCGATATGCTGGGCAAAGACCAGCCTGTCATCCTGCAATTGCTGGAAATCCCGGACGAGAAGGCACAGAAGGCGCTCAAGGGCGTGATGATGGAAATCGACGACTGCGCATTCCCGCTGCTGGCCGGCATGACCGCACACAGCGATCCGATGACCGCATTCAAGGATGCCGACGTTGCCCTGCTGGTTGGTGCACGTCCGCGCGGCCCGGGCATGGAGCGCAAGGACCTGCTCGAAGCCAACGCACAGATCTTCACCGTCCAGGGCAAGGCTCTCGACGCGGTCGCATCGCGCAATGTCAAGGTTCTGGTTGTCGGCAACCCGGCCAACACCAACGCCTACATCGCCATGAAGTCGGCACCGAACCTGCCGGCCAAGAACTTTACCGCCATGCTGCGCCTGGACCACAACCGTGCGCTGTCCCAACTGGCGGCCAAGGTTGGCAAGCCGATCACCTCGATCGAAAAGCTGTGCGTCTGGGGCAACCACTCCCCGACCATGTACGCCGACTTCACCCACGCTACCGTTGACGGCCAACCGGCAAAGGCACTGGTGAACGACGAAGCATGGACCAAGGACGTGTACCTGCCGACCGTCGGCAAGCGCGGTGCGGCAATCATCGAAGCACGCGGCCTGTCTTCCGCAGCGTCCGCAGCGAACGCTGCGATCGACCACGTGCGTGACTGGGTCCTCGGCACCAACGGCAAGTGGACCACCATGGGCATCCCGTCCGACGGTTCCTACGGCATTCCGAAGGACACCATGTTCGGCTTCCCGGTCACGACCGAGAACGGTGAATACAAGATCGTCCAGGGCCTGCAGGTCGATGCCTTCTCGCAAGAGCGCATCAACCTGACGCTGAAAGAGCTGCAGGAAGAGCGCGACGGCGTGAAGCACCTCGTCGGCTAAGCACTTCGACATCCGGACAAACGGCCTCGCGCCGTTTGTCCTCCCCTCTTCCCAGCCCCACGACGCAACACATGCACCCAACCGAGGTCTTATTCCAGGGCAAACACAAGCCGGTTTCGATTCCGGTCTGCGATCACTATGCCGGTTCCGAAAAACTGATGCAGAAGTCGATTGCCTTGCAGCAAGAACTTGGCCCCGTCTTCGATATCACCCTTGATTGCGAAGACGGCGCGGCAGCAGGTAACGAAGAAGAACATGCGAAACTCGTCGCATCGTTGATCGCCAGCGACGACAACCGCTTCAATCGTATCGGCGTACGCATCCACGACATCACCCATCCCTGTTTCGAGCAGGACCTCACGACCGTTATCACGAAGGCCACGGCCAAGCGCCTCGCCTATGTGGCCGTCCCGAAGGTGAATTCCCTCGCCGATGTCGTCCGCGCGATCGACGCGATCAACGTGCAAGCAAAAAAACACGGGCGCAAGAACCTTCCCATCCATGTCCTGATCGAAACTCACGGCGCATTGCACGACGTACATGCCATCGCCGCGCTGCCTCAGGTGGAATGCCTGTCGTTCGGCATCATGGATTTCGTCTCCGCCCATTACGGCGCTGTGCCCGGCACGGCCATGCGCTCCCCCGGCCAGTTCACGCACCCGCTGGTTACCCGCGCAAAACTCGAGATAGCCGCTGCTTGCCACGCGCACGGCAAGGTGCCGTCGCATAACGTGACGACCGAAATCAAGGACACCGCGGTCGTTGCCAATGATGCCACCCGCGCCGCCGGCGAATTCGGCTACACGCGGATGTGGAGCATCCATCCCAACCAGATCAAACCCATCCTCAAGGCTCTCGCGCCGCGCAGCTCCGAGGTCAGCGAAGCCGCTGCCATCCTCAGCGAGGCGTACGCGACACAATGGGGGCCGATACAATACAACGGGAAGCTGCACGACCGGGCCAGTTACCGGTACTATTGGGCGATACTGCAGCGCGCGAAAGCGAGCGGTATGCCGGTCCCGGAATCAGCAGGGAGTTTTTTGTAGCAGATACGACGCCTACAACACATCCAATCCGGCGCGTATCCCAGTGGAGACATAGCATGAAGTCATTTACAGCATTCGCACTTTTGATCGCCGGACTTTCCGTCGGAATCCCGTCAGCAATGGCGAATCCCCCCTCTTCCAACGAGGTTTCGAAGAAAGCAACGGCGAAGAAGGCGTCTGCTGCCAAGAAGGATGCCCAGGACGATGACGACCAGCCGGACGTCAAGGGCCTGACGGCAACCGCGTTCAATTGTGAACTCGGCAACAAGCTCACCATTTACTCCAATACGGCAGACGACCAGCAGATCGCGCTGCATTGGGACAAGCGCATGCATCGCATGCACCGTGTCAGCACCACCACCGGCGCTCACCGCTTTGAAAATGCAAAGAACGGCCTGGTCTGGATCGGCATCCCTGCCAAGGGCATGCTGCTTGACTCGAAAAAGGGCAAGCAGCTTGCCAACGAGTGCAGGAATCCGGAACAGGCAGCGCAGAAAGTGGCGGAGGGCTGACGCAATACCGGTCGATGCGGGGTGCTCGCGCATCCCGCCAGCACGTATCCATGTGCTCAATTTGTCAGCAGTTCAGTTCTAATAATCCCAAGGAGAGGCCATGTCCACCAATACTCTGAACACGCTCAAGGAATTCAAGATCTCGGGTTCCAAGAAAGGCAAGTTTTACTCCCTCCCGGCTCTTGAAAAGGCGCTTGGCGTGAACATCTCGCGCCTGCCGGTATCGATCCGCATCGTGCTGGAATCGGTGCTGCGCAACTGCGACGGCAAGAAAGTGACGGAAGAGCACGTGAAGCAACTGGCCAACTGGGGCCCGACGGCCGCGCGCGTGGACGAGATCCCGTTCGTCGTGGCCCGCGTGGTATTGCAGGATTTCACCGGCGTTCCTCTCCTCGCCGACCTGGCCGCCATGCGCGGCGTTGCGTCCAAGATGGGCAAGAAGCCGAAGAACATCGAACCGCTGGTGCCGGTGGACCTCGTCGTCGACCATTCCGTGCAGATCGACCACTTCCGCGAAAAGAAGGCACTCGACCTGAACATGAAGCTGGAGTTCCAGCGCAACAACGAACGCTACCAGTTCATGAAGTGGGGCATGCAGGCATTCGACACCTTCGGCGTCGTTCCGCCGGGTTTCGGCATCGTGCACCAGGTCAACCTGGAATACCTCGCGCGCGGCGTGCATAACAAGGGCGGCGTGTTCTATCCCGACACCCTGGTCGGCACCGACTCCCACACCACCATGATCAACGGCATCGGCGTGGTCGGCTGGGGCGTGGGCGGCATCGAGGCGGAAGCCGGCATGCTGGGCCAACCGGTCTACTTCCTGACCCCGGACGTGGTCGGCGTCAACCTGACCGGCGCGCTGCGCGAAGGCGTGACCGCGACCGACCTGGTCCTGACCATTACCGAGATGCTGCGCAAGCACAAGGTGGTGGGCAAGTTCGTCGAGTTCTTCGGCGAAGGCACCAGGTCGCTGTCCACCACCGACCGCGCCACCATCGCCAACATGGCGCCGGAATACGGCGCCACCATGGGCTTCTTCCCGGTTGACGAAGCCACGATCGAATACTTCAAGGGCACCGGCCGTACCAAGCAGGAAATCGACGCGTTCGAAGGCTACTTCAAGGCGCAGAACCTGTTCGGCATTCCGATGGAAGGCGAGATCGACTACACCAGCGTCGTCTCGCTCGACCTCGGCACTGTTGCCCCGTCGCTCGCCGGCCCGAAGCGTCCGCAGGACCGCATCGAGATCGGCAAGGTCAAGTCGACCTTCTCCGAGCTGTTTGCCAAGCCGGTCGCCGAGAACGGCTTCAACAAGAAGGCAGAAGACCTGGACGCCGTGTATGAAACATCCAACGGCGTCAAGGTCAAGAACGGCGACGTGCTGATCGCCGCGATCACGTCCTGCACGAACACCTCCAACCCGAGCGTGCTGCTGGCTGCCGGCCTGCTGGCGAAAAAGGCTGTGGAAGCAGGCCTGACCGTCGCTCCGCACATCAAGACCTCGCTGGCGCCCGGATCGCGTGTCGTGACAAAGTACCTGGAAGCCGCCGGCCTGCTGCCCTATCTCGAGAAGCTGGGCTTCGGTGTGACGGCCTACGGCTGCACGACCTGTATCGGCAACGCCGGCGACCTGACGCCGGAGCTGAACGAAGCGATCGTCAAGAACGACATCGTGGCTTCCGCCGTGCTGTCGGGCAATCGCAATTTCGAAGCGCGCATCCATCCGAACATCCGCTCCAACTTCCTGGCCTCGCCGCCGCTGGTCGTTGCCTACGCGATCGCCGGCAATGTAACCACGGACCTGATGACCGAACCGGTCGGCAAGGGCAAGGGCGGCAAGGACATTTACATCGGCGATATCTGGCCGACCTCTACCGAGATTGCCAAGCTGATGAAGTTCGCCATGAACGCGAAGACCTTCAAGGAAAACTATGCCGACGTCCAGGGGGCGCCGGGCAAGCTGTGGGAGCAGATCAAGGGCGTGGCCCAGGGCGAAGTCTACAACTGGCCGAAGTCGACCTATATCGCGGAACCGCCGTTCTTCCAGGAATTCGACATGCAGCCGAAGGCGGCCGCAGCCGGCATCAGCAGTGCCCGTGCATTGGGCGTGTTCGGCGACTCGATCACCACGGACCACATCTCCCCTGCCGGCTCCATCAAGGAATCCAGCCCGGCCGGCAAGTGGCTGCTGGAGAACGGCGTGATGAAGGCGGACTTCAACTCCTATGGCTCGCGCCGCGGCAATCATGAGGTGATGATGCGCGGCACCTTCGCCAACGTGCGCATCAAGAACCTGATGATCCCGGCGAAAGAAGACGGCTCGCGCGTCGAGGGCGGCCTGACCATCCACCAGCCGAGCGGTGAACAGATGTCGATCTACGACGCCGCGATGAAGTACATCGACGACGGCGTGCCGACCATGGTGTTTGCCGGCGAAGAGTACGGAACCGGTTCGTCGCGCGACTGGGCGGCCAAGGGCACACAGTTGCTGGGCGTGAAGGCGGTCGTGGCGCGTTCCTTCGAGCGCATCCACCGATCCAACCTGGTTGGCATGGGCGTGCTTCCGCTGCAATTCTTGGGCGACGACAGTGTCCAGTCGCTGGGCATCACGGGCAACGAAACGTTTGACCTCGTCGGTCTCGAAGACGAGATCAAGCCCCAACAGCAGGTGACTCTGGTGATCACCCGTGCAAACGGCGAGAAGGAAAACGTCAAGCTGCTGCTACGTATCGACACGCCGATCGAGGTCGACTACTACAAGCATGGCGGCATCCTGCCGTTCGTGTTGCGACAGTTGCTCGCAGCGTAATCGCGACACCCGATACCATCGGGCGTATTCGCGCTTGACGGGGAATCGGGTGCAAGCAAGCTGTAAGGATACGCCGTTACGCTTGCGGAAAGTGAAACGCCGGGCTAGACCGGCGTTTTTTCAGGTTTTAAAACTCGGAGACATTAACCATGTGGAAAATTTTCGTTGGCTTCATCGCTTTTGCCCTGCTCGCCCTGTTCGTGATCATGAAAGGCGGCGACAAGGTGGATATGCAAGGTGAAGCCGGTCACGGCCTGCCTTCTTCGGAGTCCCATTCGGCTCCCGCCGCATCCGCTCCTGCGGCGCCTGCGGCCCCGGCAGCATCCGAACCGGCTGCCCCGGCCGCTGCTCCGGCAGCTCCAGCCGCTTCCGAGCCCGCTGCCTCGAAGTAATACTTTCTGCATTGCAAGCCGCATGGGTGACCATGCGGCTTTTTTATTTTTTGTGCATATACTGATCTTCGGCGAAGTAAAAGCTCAATCTTCTTCACCCGCAGCAAGTCCCGGCGCTCAAATGGGTGTATTTTGGTAGGTCATTATCGAATCTACTACAATACGTTTCCACAGCTCCACTCCTGTTTCCAACATGCGCCGTTTCTCCAAAAGCTCTTCCAACAAACTGTCCGCTGACAGCCAACGCCTTGTCTCCATCGCGCAAGGGATGGCCCAGGCCTCCAGCCGGCTGGAAGAACGCATCTGGGAACATTCGCTCGATGGCCTCATTCACAAGATCCTGAAAGGCGCGCACCAGGAAACCATCGACGCAGCACTCGAACACCTGTTCCGAACCGACCTGCCGGCATATGACATCCTGCTCGAAGCCGTCGAAGCCGGGAGCGAATCCTGCGCGGTCGAACATGATGGCGTGCATTACCACGCCTTGCTGATCGCCATTCCGATTCTCGCGTGGACGCGCTTTTCCATTGCTTCCGGCGGTGTTTCGGAAGACCTGCGCCGCACGTTGGGCGCACATCTGCATGGACATATCCTCGCATCCGACGTCCGGCTTGCGATGGCGCCTACTCTTTATGCGATCGACCAGTTGCCACGCAATCACGCGGAGACCTTCGCCCTTGCCCAGAAGCTGGCGCAGGCCGCGGTAAAGGGCTCGCAGGTACGCCCGCCGGCCAATGCGCCGGAAACCGCCCCCTTCCTCGCCGATACCCGCTACCTGCTTGCAGCAGTGGCTGTACCTGCGGGCCTGCCGCTTTTCGGCTGGCAGGAAAGCCTGCATCCATCGGGACGCGAACTGGCACTGGAACAGTGGCGTACGCAGGCTACTCCGAATATTGCATCGCTGCTGCCCGGGTGCGGTGTCGAGCTGCTCATGCCCGAGGCCTATTACGTCGCATGCCGCGAAGCGGACAAGCAGATCCGTCCCGCCTCGATCCGGGCTGCCGTGCATTACCTTACCAATACCCTCGGCGTCGAACCAGGCGGACTGCGTGCCGTCATCGGCAGCTTCAGCGAAGAACCGGTGGGTGGACGTGTCGACGAATATCGTATCGGCTTCACGATGCGCCAGAGTCCTGAAGTGATCTATGGCGTGGTATGGCCGCTGTACGACCAGGAAGATGAGGACGAGGCCGCTGTCACGTCTTTCGAATCGCTGACGACGCCGGAGATTCTCGACACCAACCTCCGTACGCCGCTGGAAGAAATCATCGCCTTGCTGCGCAGCTGCGGCATCACGCACATCAAGCGCCACGGGGAACGCTTCCCGATGGAATTCTGCGACGATTGCGGCGCCCCGCTCTATCCGGATCCCGACGCGGAACTGGTCCATGCCGAAATGCCGGAGGATGCGCCGTCCGGCACTGGCCACTTCCACTAAGCGGCTACCAGCGGGAATACGGATTGCGGATCAGGCTGGAGTTGAAATAGCGCGGGTCCTGAGTCACCTCCTCCGCAATCCAATCCGGTCTTGCGAAGGATTGGTTCTCGGCTGTCAGTTCAATTTCCGCGACGACCAGGCCCGCATTCTCGCCAAAGAACTCATCGACCTCCCACACCATGCCTTCGAAAGGAATGCGATAGCGTTTCTTTTCAATGATGGGGCGCTCGCACAAGGTGTCCAGAAATGCCTGGGCGTCGGCCAGGGGAACCGGATATTCCCACTCGCTGCGCGTCGCCCCGGAAGACTTCCCTTTGATCGTCAGCATTGCCGAATCACCTTCAATGCGCACACGTACCGTGCGTTCCGGCGAGGATGAGAGATAGCCCTGTCGCAACAGGACGCCCTGACCGAGGATCTTCCAGCGGTCGCCGCGCACCAGGAACTTGCGTTCGATTTCTACGCCCATGATTAACCCTTCAGCAATGATTGCAGGATAGGCTGCAGGATCGCCCGGCCCAGTCTCGCACTCCGCGCGCCGTTCCATCCATGCGTCTCATCCTGCAGGTCCGCATTGTCCTTGAACGGCATCTCCAGCGTCAGGGACACGCACTTGAAGGTGTGGCCGATGTACTTGGATGCCAGCTGCAGCATGTCCTCGCGGTATTTGCTCGCTTCATAGCCATGCACCGTCTGGAAGTCCGCGCTAGCCTGCCGGAAGCTGTCGATGAAGGCCTGCTGCTCTTCTTGCTGCTCCGGCGAAAACCCCTCCAGCATTTCGCAACCGGCGACAAAAACGTAAGGCAGGCTTTCATCGCCATGGATATCAAGAAACAGGTCGCAGCCTGTCTCGTGGATTTTGTTGCGCACTGCAAAGACTTCCGGGCTCCTTTCCAGCGATGGAGACATCCATTCCCGATTCAGGTTGGCACCGGCGGCGTTTGTGCGCAGGTTGCCACGCACCGCTCCGTCCGGACACATATTCGGAACGATATAGAAAACGGCCTGTTGCAATGCCATCCGCGCAACCGGGTCGGCCCGATCAAGCAATGCATCGAGCATACCTTCGACAAACCATTCCGACATGGTTTCGCCCGGATGCTGGCGGGCGATGATCCAGACCTTCTTGCGCGCAGAGGGATCTCCGATCACGGCGAGATTCATGTCGCGGCCGTCAATGGTGCTGCCGATGTCCAGCACCCTCCCAACCGGCGAATTCTCCACCTTGCCAAGCAAGTCGAGGTGCCGCTCCCAGGAGTAGGGTTCGAAGTAGGCGTAGTAGATGCTGTCGCGCTCCGGCGTGTGAGTAATGGTGAGTACTTTGCCGTCGTAAGCCGTTGGGACACGGAACCAGGTCTTCCGGTCATAGCTCGCGACGGCCCGGTAGTTTTCCCATCCTCCCGGGAAGACTGCCTGTCCGGCATTCAGGAGTTTCATGACGCACGGCTCGCCGCGCGCTCCCTGCAGACGGAAATGGAACCATTGCAGGAGATCAGCGTGCGAATCCTTGCGGATATTGAGCTCGATGGAGGAAGGCGATTCGGCGCGCACGATGTCGATTGCGCCTGAGTCGAACTGACTGCTGATCTTGATAGGCATGTCGGCTGTATCAATGTTGTTTATCCGAGTGCTATTCTGCGTGTTTTTGTCCTGTTCCGCATAGCCTGATGACGCTCCGCAGATTGTTGCTCGCCACCGCATTGGCACTGACCAGCCTGACCGCACTCGCCGAAGCCTGGCCCAACCGCCCTATCCGCTTCGTCGTCGCCGCACCCGGCGGCTCGTCGCTCGACGTCATTGCACGCACTGTAGGCGACAAGCTGAAGGAAAGGCTCGGGCAACCCGTTGTAGTCGAGAACGTCCCCGGGGCCTCGGGAACGATTGCCAGCGGCAACGTGGCAAGAGCCACGCCGGACGGCCATACGCTGCTGATTTCCTACAACGGCCCCCTCGCCTATACCCAGTACCTGACGACGCTGCCATATGACCCGCAAAAGGACCTCGCGCCGGTCATCCAGACGAGTTCCCAGCCGAATGTGCTCGTGGTGCCGGCAAACCTGCCGGTGAAATCTGTCTCCGAACTCGTTGCCTACGCCAAGGCGCGCCCTGGCAAGCTGAACTATGCGTCCGTCGGCAACGGCTCGTCGTCGCACCTGACCATGGAGCTGTTCAAGACCATGGCCGGCGTGTACGTCGTCCACATCCCGTACAACGGCGCGCCGCCCGCCGCGTTGTCCGTGGCCACCGGCGACACGCAGATGCTGTTCAGTGTGCCGTCGGTCGTGATGCCGCACCTGCGCTCGGGGAAAGTCCGGGCGCTCGCCGTAACAAGTGCGTCGCGTTTCCCACTGATGCCCGATCTCCCTACCGTGATGGAATCGGGGCTGCCGAAATTCGAATCGCTGACATGGAATGGCATCATGGTGCCCGCCGGGACGCCGCCGGAGATCATCCAGCGCTTGAACCGTGAAGTCGACGCCATTCTCAAATTGCAGGATGTCAAAGCGCGGCTGAACAATGCCGGCCTGGAACCAGCCGGTGGCACTCCCGAGCAATTCAAGGCGCTGATCGCACAGGAAGCACGCAAATGGTCGGAGATCATCCGCCGCACGGGTGCCAAGCTGGACTGAAACATGGCGGAAAGCCAAGTCTCTGCTATAATGCTTGCCTTCGTCGGGGCGTAGCGCAGCCTGGTAGCGCACTTGCATGGGGTGCAAGGGGTCGGAAGTTCGAATCTTCTCGCCCCGACCAACAGAATCAAACACTTAGGCCAATCTTCGGATTGGCCTTTTTGTTTTCTGCTGTCGCCACCGCGTCCCGCTCAGGAATTCAATGCGGCCTGTCCGGCTGCGACGGCGATGAAATCTCCTCCAGCGTCCGGTCCACCTGTGCCGAATGCCTGGTCGCCAAGTCTCCGAGCGACACGATGCCGATCAGCTCCTTCGTATCGTGATCCACCACCGGCACGCGCCGGATCTGGGTGTCGCCCATCTGCTGCATCACTTCATCGACCGTCTGGTCGTCGAAGCACCAGTGAACCGAACCGCTCATCACGTCCTCGACATGCGCGCTATCGGGTGACTGGCCTGCGGCCACTCCACGTACGGCGATATCGCGGTCCGTCACCATGCCGACCAGTTTCTGGCCGTCGCACACGGGCAAGGCCCCCACATTCAGTTCGTCCATCATCTGCGCCGCACGGCGAATGGTTTCCTGCGGCGACACGCTCATCACGTCGCGTGTCATGACATCGGAAATTCTCTGCATCTTGCTCTCCTTTATGGTAAATCGTTGTACATATGCTTGAGTGCCAATCTGCCAATCAAGTTCCGATCCTCCCGGAACTATCGGCGCGCGGCACGGACGAAATGCAATAGGCAGAGGAGCAGCCATGTCCACACGTTCCATCATCGATGCGCTCCAGCAGGAAGCACAGGTCCTCGATCCGGACGGCAGCATTGACCGGATCATTGAGCGCATTGGCGACGCGTCCATCGTCCTGCTGGGAGAGGCGACACATGGCACCCACGAGTTCTACCGGATTCGGGCGGAAATCAGCAAGCGGTTGATATCGGAGAAAGGCTTCGACGCCATTGCCGTCGAAGCCGACTGGCCGGATGCGTTGCGCGCAAGCCGCTTCATCCAGGCAAACCCGGCAGCGGCCGGCACGACAGCCGACAACGCCCTGGGTGCATTCGAACGCTTTCCGCAATGGATGTGGCGCAACACCGATGTCGTCGAACTGTTGAGCTGGCTGCGCATGCACAACATGCAGCGCGCCGATGATCGGGACAAGATGGGTTTCTTCGGCCTTGACCTGTACAGCTTGCGCGGTTCCATGGACGCGGTGGTGTGCTACCTATCGCAGGTTGACCCCGAAGCCGCACGACGCGCCCGCGCGCGCTACGCCTGCTTCGATCATCTTGCTGACGATCCGCAACGCTATGGCTATGCGGCGAGCTTCGGCATGCGCAAGGATTGCGAGGATGAAGTGATCCGCCAGCTGGTGGAAATGACGACGGATGCCCAGCGCCTGATTGAAGCCGGCGAGCATGGCAGTGCGGACGAGTTCTTCTTTGCACAGCAGAATGCGCGCGTGGCCCAGAATGCGGAAGCGTATTACCGTGCCATGTTCCAGGGAAGAAACGAGTCCTGGAACCTGCGCGACCGGCATATGGCGGAAACGCTGGAGGCATTGCGCGGACACATCATCGAGAAGAAGGGACGACGCCCCAAGATCGTGGTGTGGGCGCACAACTCGCATCTCGGCGATGCGCGCGCGACCGAAATGGGCGAGCACGGCCAGCTCAACCTGGGACAGCTGGTGCGTGAACAGTACGGAACGAAGGAATCATTCCTGCTCGGCTTCACCACGCATACGGGGACAGTGACGGCGGCATCCGACTGGGATGCGCCGGCAGAGACCAAGATAGTCCGCCCCTCCCATCCGGACAGCTATGAGAGGATATTCCACGACAGCGAACTTAGACGCTTCATCGTGCCCTTGCGCGCCAGTCCGCGGCTTCATGCCTTGCTCGAGGAACAGCGGCTTGAGCGGGCCATTGGCGTCGTCTATCTGCCTGAGTCGGAGCGAGTCAGTCACTACTTCCATGCAAGCCTGTCGAGGCAGTTCGATGCGGTCATCCACATCGACGAAACCAGGGCGGTACGCCCGCTAGAACGCACCGTGGCGCATCACGAGGGAGAAGTTCCCGAAACATACCCGTCAGGAATCTGACACACACAAAAAAAAGGGTTACGCGAACGTAACCCTAAACTGCTGGGGAACAACAACTGTTTGCCGTCTTGCGACGGAAGGCGGAGCGTTCTTCTGGTCATTCTCTCCGCCGGCAATTCCTTTCAACGCAACAGGCGCCCATCCTTGCCGATCACCGTGATCTCGACGAAGCGCGAGCCAATCCGGTTGGTCGGCGAGAAATGCAAGGTGAAGCCGCCGACGTCATACGCACTCAGCGTCTCCAGCGCCCGAAGCACCTTTTCCCTGCTTGCATTGGGTCCTGCCCTGCGCAATCCTTCCACCAGCACCTTGGCGCCGACGAATTCCTCGAAGCTGGTGTATGACATCTCGATGCCAGGCGCATACCTCTTCATCGCCTGCTGATACTCCTTGACGATCGACGTCATCGGCGAATACGGATATGGCATCACCTGCGCGATGCCGATGCCGCGTGCATTTTCCGGGCCGATGATGCGCACGATTTCCTTCGGATTCACGACGGAAATGTTCACCAGTTGCGCCACCGTCGACACCGCGCGAATCTGCTTGCTGAATGCCGCCGTGCTCTTGTTCACCGAGATCATGACCACGGCTTGCGGATTCGCCTTGGCAATCGCTTGCACCGCGTCTGCCACATTGTCGGTGTTCTTCTCGTATGCGCCCGTGCCGACGAGCTCGAGCCCGCGCTTCTTCAATGCGGCTTCCACTCCGGCGAGCCCTGCCTTGCCAAACGGATCGTCCTGGTACATCACGCCGATACGCTTCATGTTCAGCGCCACCAATTGGTTGACGATGCCTTCCGCTTCATCCGCATACCCGGCACGAATGTGGAAGATATGCGGATTGAATGGCGCACGCAGGATCTCGCCACCGGTGTACGGCGCGACAAGCGCAATGTTTGCCTTCTCCAGAACCTTCTGCTTGAGCAGCTCGCCGACGTTGCCGGTTCCGGCAAAACCGATCAGCGCGACCGCGCCATCCTTCTCGATCACGTCCTGGGTGAGGCGGACAGTTTCATCGACCTTGTAGCCGTCATCCTTGACGACATGGAGAATCTTCCGGCCATGCACCCCACCCTTGTCGTTGACCGAGTCGAAGTACACCTTGACGCCCAGCACCATGTCCTTTCCGGTATCCGCGAGGACACCGGAAAGGGGGGCCACTTGCCCGATGACGATGTCATCCGCCGCCATGGTGCAGATGGCGAAAGATGTTCCCAAACATCCTGCTGCCAACCTCAACCAGGCAAGTGGCTTCATGGTGTTACCCCTCCACGGTTTTCATCACTGGAGCCGGGCCTGCGACAGGTGCCGGCTTACGCTTTTTTTTGGCGAATTCCACCAGTTCACCCACGATGCCGCGGCGGAATGCCAGTACGCAGACGATGAAGATGAAGCCGGTCACGATCGTGACCGACTCGCCGATGGTACGGAACCACTCGATGCCGGTCAGCATGGCGATCAGGTTGCCGAGTTCGCCGAGCTTGTTCTCCAGCGCAATGATCACGATTGCGCCGACGATCGGGCCGGAGAGCGTACCGAGGCCGCCAACCAGCGTCATCAGTACGACCAGGCCGGACATGGACCAGTGCACGTCGGTCAGCGTCTCGAAGCCGAGCACGACGGTCTTGGTTGCGCCGGCAAGACCTGCGAGCGCGCCAGACAGGACGAAAGCCAGCAGCTTGTACTTGTCGGTGTCGTAGCCGAGGGAAATGGCGCGCGGCTCATTCTCCTTCACTGCCTTCAGCACCTGGCCGAACGGTGAATGCACGGTGCGCACGATCAGCGCAAAACCACCGATGAAGATGCCGAGCACGACGTAGTACAGCGTCATGTCACTGGCCAGGTCGATCACGCCGAGCAGCTTGCCGCGCGGCACGCCCTGCAGGCCATCCTCGCCGCCGGTGAAGGGTGCCTGCAGGAAGACGAAGAACAGCATCTGCGCCAGCGCCAGCGTGATCATCGTGAAGTAGATGCCCTGCCGGCGAATCGCCAGGCTGCCCATTAGCAGGCCGATGAGCGCGGCGACGATGACGCCGGCAATCAAGCCCAGTTCAAACGGCAAGCCCCACACCCTCAGCGCATGCCCGGTGATGTAACCGGCGCCGCCGAAGAACGCTGCATGGCCGAACGAGAGCAAACCGGTGAAGCCGATCAGCAGGTTGAATGCGCACGCAAACAAGGCAAAGCACAGCACCTTCATCAGGAACACCGGATAAACCACAAACGGTGCCACCAGTGCCGCTGCAAGTGCAATGGCGTATCCGACTTTCTTATTCATCCTATTGCTCCTTTTATTTCTCTTTGCCGAACAGGCCGGCCGGACGCAGCATCAGCACGATTGCCATGATGATGAACACCACGGTGGCCGACAACTCCGGATAGAACACGCGGGTCAAGCCCTCGATCACGCCCAGCCCGAGGCCGGTGAGGATAGATCCCATGATCGAGCCCATGCCGCCGATCACCACTACCGCGAACACGACGATGATCAGGTTGGACCCCATCAGCGGCGACACCTGGATCACCGGTGCCGCCAGCACGCCGGCAAAAGCCGCAAGCGCCACGCCGAAGCCGTAGGTCATCGTCACCATCAGCGGGACGTTGATGCCGAAGGCTTCGACCAGTTTCGGATTCTCGGTGCCGGCGCGCAGGTAGGCGCCAAGCTTGGTCTTTTCGATCACGAACCAGGTGGCGAGGCAGACGATGATGGAGGCGACCACGACCCATGCACGGTAGTTCGGCAGGATCATGAAACCGAGATTGGTTGCGCCCATCAGTGCATCCGGCACCGAATACGGCTGGCCGGACACGCCGTAGAAGGAACGGAACAGGCCTTCCAGCATCAGCGTGATGCCGAAGGTCAGCAGCAGGCCGTACAGGTGATCCAGCTTGTACAACCAGCGCAGCATGGTTTTTTCGATGACGATGCCGAAGATGCCGACCAGGATCGGTGCGGCGATCAGCATCACCCAGTAATTGAGGCCGAGATAGTTCAAGCCCATCCAGGCCAGGAACGCGCCCATCATGTACAACGCGCCGTGAGCGAAGTTGATGACGTTGAGCAGGCCGAAGATGACCGCGAGGCCGAGCGACAGCATCGCGTAGAACGACCCGTTCACGAGGCCAAGCAGGAGCTGGCTCAACATTGCTTGCAGAGGAATGCCAAAGATTTCCATAACGACTTTGCAGTTAAACGCCACAGCGCGTGCGGCTTGGGTAGCGAAAGAAATCCGGGCGGCGCGGAATCACCCGCGCCGCCGGATTCAACTTACTTCCAGAGTGCGCACTTGGACTCGGCCTTCGTTGCGTAGGCCTGGTCGCCCGGGATGGTCTGCACCACCTTGTAGTAGTCCCACGGATACTTGGACTCGGACGGCTTCTTCACTTCCATCAGGTACATGTCGTGCACCATGCGGCCGTCCGGACGGATTACGCCGTTCTTGGCGAAGACGTCGTTGATCTTGGTCTTCTTGAGCTGCGCAATGACCTTGTCGCCGTCATCGGAACCAACCGCCTTCACCGCGCTCAGGTACTGATAGGTGACCGAGTAGTCTGCGGCGTGCAGCATGGTCGGCATGCGCTTGATCTTCTCGAAGAACTTCTTCGACCAGGCACGGGTATCCGCATTCTGATCCCAGTACCAGCCATCGGTCAGGAACATGCCCTGGGTCAGGTTCAGCCCGAGCGAGTGGATGTCGGTGATGAACATGAGCAGACCGGCGAGTTTCATCGACTTCTGGACGCCGAACTCGTTGGCTGCCTTGATCGCATTGATCGTATCGCCGCCGGCGTTGGCCAGGCCGAGGATCTGGGCCTTGGATGATTGCGCCTGCAGCAGGAAGGACGAGAAGTCGGAGGCCGACAGCGGGTGCTTCACGGCGCCCTTGACGGTGCCGCCGCTGGCCTTGACCACGTCCGCAGTGTCCTTCTCGAGCGATGCGCCGAAGGCGTAGTCGGCGGTCAGGAAGTACCAGTCCTTGCCACCATTCTTCACGATGGCGCCGCCGGTCCCGCGTGCCAATGCGATGGTGTCGTAGGCATAGTGCACGGTGTACGGCGTGCAGTCTTCATTGGTCAGGCGGGCAGTGCCTGCGCCGACCGAGAAGAACACCTTCTTCTTTTCCGCCGCAACCTTGGCCATCGCCAGGTTGGCGCCGGAGTTGGTGCCGCCGATCAGCATGTCGAGGCCTTGCTGGTCGAACCATTCGCGTGCCTTGGAGGCGGCGATGTCAGCCTTGTTCTGGTGGTCGGCCACGACGAACTCGATCTTCTTGCCGTTGATCGCGCCGCCGAGATCGGCGATCGCCATCTTCACGGCTTCCGCACCTGCCGGGCCGTCGACGTCGGCGTACACGCCGGACATGTCGGTAATCAGGCCGATCTTGATGACGTCACCCGAGATCTGAGCCTGGGCCGTACCGGCGATGCCGGCGAACGCTGCTGCGACGGCGAGAGTCATCACTTTTGCTTTGATTTCCATCTTTGCTCCTCTGTTTTAGGTAGTGTTACTTCGTTGTCTCTCAGACACCCAGCAGTTCGTTCAGAACAGGCATCTTCGACTCCAGCTCGGATGCAGCAAAGGTCTCGACAATCTGACCATGCTCCATCACGTAAAACCGATCCGCCAGCGGTGCGGCGAAGCGGAAATTCTGTTCCACCATCACGATGGTGTAGCCCTTGGCCTTGAGCATCGTGATCATGCGTGCCAGCGCCTGCACGATGACGGGCGCGAGGCCTTCGGAAATTTCATCGAGCAGCAGCAGCTTGGCTCCGGTGCGCAGGATGCGCGCCACCGCGAGCATCTGCTGTTCGCCGCCGGACAGGCGCGTGCCCTGGCTGGACTTGCGTTCGGCGAGGTTGGGGAACATCTCGTAAATTTCCTCGACCGACATGCCCTTGTTGGACTTCGACACCAGGGGCGGCAGCATCAGGTTTTCTTCGGTCGACAGCGACGAGAAGATGCCGCGCTCTTCCGGGCAGTAACCGATGCCCAGGTGCGCCACCTTATGCGTGGTCATGCCGATCGACTCGACGCCGTTGACCTTGATCGATCCGCTGCGGGTGCCGGTCAGGCCCATGATCGCGCGCAGTGTCGTGGTGCGGCCGGCGCCGTTACGGCCCAGCAGCGTCACCACTTCGCCCGGTTTCACTTCCAGGTTGACGTCGTGCAGGATGTGCGACTCGCCGTACCAGGCCTTGAGGTTCCTGATTTCAAGTGCCGGTGTTGCCATCAATGCGCTCCTTCCAGTTCGCCGGAGGTGGTGCCCATGTAGGCTTCCATCACCTGCGGGTTTTTCGAGACTTCTTCGTAGGTTCCTTCCGCCAGCAGCGCGCCGCGCTGCAGGACCGAAATCTTGTCGCAGATGCCTGCGACCACGCTCATGTTGTGTTCCACCATGAGGATGGTGCGGCCCTCGGAGACTTTCTTGATCAGTTCGGTGACGCGATGCACGTCTTCGTGGCCCATGCCCTGTGTCGGCTCGTCGAGCAGCATCAGCTCGGGTTCCATCGCCAGCGTGGTGGCGATCTCGAGCGCGCGCTTGCGGCCATACGGCAAGTCCACCGTCATCGTGTTGGCGAAGCTTTCCAGATCCACTTCCGCCAGCAGCTCGATGGCGCGGCGATTCAGCGACGTCAGGGTCTGCTCGCTCTTCCAGAAATGGAAGGAAGTGCCGAGCGCGCGCTGCAGGCCGATACGCACGTTTTCCAGCACGGTCAGATGCGGGAAGACAGCCGAAATCTGGAACGAGCGAATCACGCCGCGATGCGCGATCTGTTCCGGCTTGAGTGAGGTGATGTCGTTGCCGTTGTACAGGATCGAACCCGACGTCGGCGTCAGGAATTTCGTCAGCAGGTTGAAGAACGTCGTCTTCCCTGCCCCGTTCGGGCCGATCAAGGCGTGGATGGAGCCACGCCTGACCTTGAAGTTGACGTCGTTCACCGCGATGAATCCCTTGAAACCTTTGGTCAGGTTTCGCGTTTCAAGTATGACTTCGCTTGTCATCCAATTTCTCCAGTGATGCTGCTTTGCTTGGTGCACCTGCGCTTGCGTGCCGATGCGGTAATGCGTTTATCCGGACCACCCCTCCACCGCGCGCGACCGGGGTTCGTCGGTTGTCGCGCGCGGCTGGGGTTCGATCAGTCCGCCACCGTCAGGGTGTTGTTGGCGAACGTAATGGCATTGCCCGTTGCCGGCGTTGCGGCGATCGCCGGCACGTTGGCCGTGGTGATTGCCGGTGCCGCGCCTGCCACACCGCCGCGCGGCGTGGTGCGAACCACCTGGCTGCCCGGCAGAGCGGAGCCGTTGTTCAGGTGCGACCACATCAGGTCCAGTGCCTGGTTGAGGTAGTAGTGCAGCGGCACCAGTGCCGTGTCGTAGCCCGGCAGGGAACCAATGAAGGCATCGAAGTGATTGGCGTTGGTGACTTCGATATAGCGCGCGTTGGCTGCGGCATTGTTCACATTCAATTTGCCGAAGTAGGCGCGCGCTGCCTGGTTCACCTGCATCAGCGTATCGCTGCGGCCAGTCACGATGATGGTCGGGCGGCTGCCAACGTTGCCATTCGCTTGCGCCTCGGCCACGCCTTGCTGAACGCGCTGGGACTTGGCAAGCATGTCGCCGGTCAATGCAGCGCCGGTGACAGCATCGGTGCCGGTCGCGAGCGAACGCAGGCACAGGGCGGCATCCAGCGCCATGTCGGCCAGTCCGGTCGATGGAGAGACGGACAGGCGGTCCAGCTTCGCGCCGCCGACCGAATCGTTGTAGACGATGTTGATGCCGGAGCTTGGCGGGATACCGTTGCCGGTACCGAACAGCAGGGACTGGGTCGCCGGCTGCGCAATCACGTTGCCGGCAGCGTCCGTGTTGGCGAAGCTCAAGCCGCACAGGTTGTCAGTGACGCTGAAGCGTCCGTACGCATAGGCATACGTCGTCGCAACCGCCGGTACTGCGAAGCGGTAGTGCGTCAGGTGCAGGATGTCGGTTTCGGGCTCCCAACCGTAGGCGCGCATCTTGGAAAGCGCATCCGCCGCACGCTCCGCAGCCGTCGCACCGCTGACCAGGTTCTTGCTGGCCAGCCCCGCGCAGCGCGCCTCCATGCTCGCGACCGGCAAGGACGCTGCGAACGCGCTGTTGGATACGGCGAGCGCCGCGCATGCCTGGTAGACATTGGCAAAAGTGATGTAATCGATCATCGGCTTGCCGATGGTAGAGACCGTTGTCGATCCGCGGCGGATGCTCAGGCCCGGCGTTGCCTTGGGCTGCACCTGCGGTTCGGCCACAACGACCGCGTCGATCAAGCCTTCGGTATCCTGTTCGGCTGCCAGCAGCGCAGCACCAGCGCCGTTGGAGACACTGGATCCGATCACAATGGTGTTGGACGGGACGATAGAACGCAGCTTGGCGGTGCTGTTGCCAATGGCCGTGCCGTGCAGGTCGTTCAACACGTAAAACGCAAACTCGACCGCTTGCAGCGTATTCTTGCCCCAGTCCTTGTCCGGGTTCTGCTGCGAGTGGGCGTGTTTGTAGGCAACGCGGTTCGGGAAGAGCGCGTTGTATGCCGTGCGTGCGGCTTCCGTGATATTTGCCTTGAACAGTGCAAGCGTGCCTGCAGTAGCGGCATCCACCGACGTACCGTCGATCAGAGCAACCTTGTTGGTCTGCAGGTCATGGAAGCCGTTGCCGCTTCCCTTGTCGGTGTAGGCGACGGCGCAGCCGCGCTTGAGGCCCCATTCGCCGGAGGTGCCGATCGCACCGTAAATGCCGCGCGAGCCGGACGACGTCGCGGTGACGATGCAGGGCTTGGCCGGATTGAAAGTGTCGGGAACCTGCACCATCAGCGTCACGTTCTGCGCGCCGCTGCCGTCGTCGGCATAGGCGATGTATTCCCTGCCTGCGATCTTGCCTGTGGCGGAAGGTGTTGCTCCCGCGATGGCAACGGTCGGACCATAGAGCGTGCCGAAGCCGCCGTTGGCCGTTGTATCGACCAGCGCACGGTAGTTCTGGTGAATGGCGAGACGGCGCAGCTCGGCCGCGGTCGGGGTTGCGCTGACAGCCGGAAGCGTCGCGCTTGCGAGGCCGGAGGCGCCAAGGCCGGCGGTCAGCAAGTCGTCGCTGTTGCCATCGTAGGTTTTGCTGGAAAGGCTTCCCTTGAGAAAGGTCGGGGAAACGTTTGCTGCGCCGAGTGCCAGGGAGCCGCTGTCTCCGCCGCCACCGCCGCATGCTGCCAGCACACCCGTCATCACTGCTGTCAAACCGATCGTCCTGCGTGTTGCCATGTTGTCTCGCTCCTTGAAGTTATTCCGGCTGTCTCTGCCGGGGTGCACTGCTTTTTTACGGAACCGGGTACTACACAACTGTTGCTGAACTGCCTTAAAGGGTCATACCTCCGCATACCTCGATGACAGCGCCGTTGATATAGCTCGCCTCGTCGGAGGCGAGGAAGGCGAAGGTATTGGCGATTTCGTCGGGCTTTCCGAGACGGCCGAGCGGCACGCGCTCCTCGAGCGAGCGGATGACCTTCTCGGGCATGGATTTGAGGATGGTGGTTTCGATGAAGCCGGGGCAGACAGCATTGACGCGGATGCCATGCTTGCCGAGCTCGCGGGCCCAGGTTTTCGCCATGCCGATCACGCCGAACTTGCTAGCCGCGTAATTGGTCTGCCCGAAGTTGCCGTAGATGCCGACGATGGACGAGGCGTTGAGGACGACACCGGCCTTGCGCTCGATCATGTTGTCCACGACGGCCTTGGTGCAGTTGTAGGTGCCTTTGAGATTGACGTCGATGACCTTGTCGAACTGCTCATCGGTCATCTTCTTCAGTTGCGCGTCGGCGACAATGCCCGCATTGTTGACCAGCACATCAATGTGGCCGAAGGTGGCAAGCGCACCGCTCACCATCGCTTCAATGCTTTCGGATTTGGTGACATCGACCTTGAAGCCGATCGCGCTGCCGCCCTGGATGCGAATTTCCGCCACCGTCTCGGCGACGGCGTCGTCCAGGTCGCACACCACGACGCGAGCGCCTTCCCTCGCGAACTTGAGTGCCGTGGCCTTGCCGATGCCTCTGCTTGCGCCCGTGATCAGGGCAACCTTGTTGGTAAGCCGCACGTTGTCTCCATATCGTTGTTCTGTCTAATGAAGGCTGCAGCGGATTACGTGCGGCCATCACTAGCGATAGCCACATACGGCAATTGTCATGCCAACAACGTTAAGTCATTGATTTTTAAGAAAAAACAAAAATAGGAGGCGAAAATCGGAAGCAGATGGGGGTACTCAAGGCCGAAAATATGTCTGAAATTCAGACATATTTTGGTTATATCAGGATATGTCATTGAAAAATAACGCTTTTACCGAGCGTCTGCAATTTGGACAGATGTCTATTAATCAGACACCAGTCTGAAATCCACGATCTTCTGGTAAAGCGTTGCACGCGAGATGCCAAGCAAGCGCGCGGCTTGCGCCTTGTTTCCGCCGGTGCTGTCAAGCGCGGACTTGATCAGATTCTTTTCCAGTTCGGACACTGCCTCGGCAAGCGGTCGAATGCCTTGCGCGGAGCCGGTCTCGACAGCTGCCTCTGCAGGACGATGCATGGCGGCATCGGCGGGAAGGATTGTTGCAAAATCCTCCGCGGTCAGGCTGATGCTGTCGGTCAGCATCCCCGCCTGCTCAAGGGCGTTGCGCAACTCACGCACATTGCCCGGCCAGCTATAGGATGCCAGGAACGCACGCGCCGACGGTGTGAGCTCGCGCTGCGGCATGCCGGTACGCGTGGCAATCTGTTCGAGCAGGTGCTCGCACAGCGCATCCAGGTCGCCCAACCTCTCTCGCAGGGGCGGCAGCACGATGGGCAGGACATTCAGGCGGTAATACAGGTCCGAGCGGAACTTGCCGTCGGCAACGAGCTGCTTGAGATCGTGGCTGGTCGCAGCGATCACGCGCACATCCACCTTGATGATGGTATTCGATCCGAGCGGTTCGATTTCCTGCTCCTGCAATACCCTCAGCAACTTCGCCTGCACCTGTAGCGGCATATCCCCCACTTCATCGAGGAACAGGGTGCCGCCATCGGCAATCTTGAACTTGCCGTCGCGCCCCTTGCGGTCCGCACCGGTATAGGCCCCCGGCGCCACGCCGAAGAATTCAGCCTCGAGAAGCGATTCGGGAACGGCAGCAATATTGATCCCGACAAAGGGCTTGCCGGCGCGACCGGACGCGGCATGAATACCATGCGCAAGCAGCTCCTTGCCGCTACCGGTTTCACCGAGCAGCAACACCGTCGTGTCGAGCTGTGCCGCGCGGCGTGCGCGATGCTTGAGCTCCAGCGACACCGGACTCACACCGACAAAACTGGAAATCGAATACTTGGTATGGCGCAGCTGGGCCAGTTCCTTCTTGGTATTGGCCAGCGCCCATTGCAGCTCGGCGAACTTGGATACGAGGGGCTTGAGGCGCTGCAGGCGGTCGTACAACGCAAAGCCGAGCGCACCGACGACCTTGCCTGCTTCATCCTTGAGCGGAATCCGCATCACGACCAGCGGCTGGTCGCGGATCATCATGATGTCGAGAAGAATCGGCTTGCCGGTCTGCACCACCTCGCGCATGCGGCTGTTCGGGATGACTTCCTCGACCATCTTGCCGAGCGCGTCGTCCGCGCTCTTCAGTCCGAGGAAGGCGACGTACTTGTCATTGATCCATGCAATGCGCCCCTGGTCGTCCACCGCCATTGTGCCCTCGCATGAGTCGTCGAACAAATCGAGCAACGACTGCATGCCTACCCGCAGGATGCTGTCCACATCCCAGGATGAAGCGACAGACGTTTTCATTTCATCTCCATGTGAAGACCGGCCACGCAATGACGCATGCGCACTCCAGGTGCCGAATGTGGCCGATTATAGATGCTCTTTCGAAATCACGTTCATCACCGGCGATTTGTAGAAAGAGAGGCAAGATTGCGAAGACGACCGAGTCGCAGCAGCAATCACAAAAATCAAACGCAGCGCCATGAACGCATCATCCCGTCGACGCTCTTACTGCCATGGGATTGATCGAGCGATGCACGGCGCACTTCTTGCCATCGCAAAGGACAATCCGGACGACAACATGATCGCAATACTCCATGACGGCATGTAGCGAGTTGGACCATCAAATGGGCAAACATCTGGTTCAGTTCTATCACGATGAGAGTTATCTGGTCGACGAAATCTGGGGCTTCATCAGTCCGAGTCTGCGCCTGGGCGAATCCGCAATCGTCATCGCAACACGAAACCGTCTCGACATGATCGAACGAAAGTTCGCGCCTAGCCGCCTTGCGGAAATCGGTGATGCAACGACGACATGCCCTTACATCGCACTCGACGCGGAATCCACCCTTGCCGCGATCCTCAAGGACGGCAGACCGGATGCATCGCAATTCGAGACGGTCATCGGCAAGGTCCTGCGCATCGCCAGCAGGAATGGCCAGCGGCATGTACGCGCGTACGGTGAAATGGTGGCGCTGCTGTGCGCAGACGGCAAGACCGATGCCGCGATCGAGCTCGAGGAGCTCTGGAACAGGATAAGCGGCAAGTATTCATTTTCGCTGCTGTGCGGATACCCGATGCGCGCGTTCGCGGAGGATCGTGACAGCGAGGCGTTCACCCATATCTGCAGCGCCCACTCCGACGTGCGGCCGACCGAACGTTGCTTCGACAGTGCCGACCGGAATGAGATCAACCGCAGGATCGCTGCACTGGAGCAAAAAGCGAATGCACTCGAATCCGAAGTCGCCCGCCGCAAGGCAATCGAACGCGCCCTGCACCAGCGCGAAAAGGAACTTTCTGACTTCCTCGAAAACGCCGTCGAGGGCATGCATCGCGTGGGACCGGACGGCACAATCCTGTGGGCAAACAAGGCGGAGCTAGACCTGCTGGGATATGCGCATGACGAGTACATCGGCCGTCACATCGCTGACTTCCACGCAGACCGCCACGTCATCGACGAGATCCTTGCCAAACTCCTCGCAGGAGAAACGCTCTATGACTACCCTGCGCGCATGCGCTGCAAGGATGGATCGGTCAGGCATGTCCTGATCCACTCCAACGCGCGTGTATCGGATGGCGAATTCATCTCCACGCGCTGCCTGATGCGCGACGTGACCGATCGCGTGCTGCTGGAGCAGGAACTCCATAAACGGCTCGAACAACTTGCGGAGGAAGACCGCCGCAAGGATGAGTTCCTCGCCATGCTGGGACACGAATTGCGCAACCCGCTCGCCCCCATCGTGAACTCTCTCGAGCTGATGCGCGTTCTCGGCGAATCGCCGCAGCAGATGGATCGATGCCGCGAGACCATTGCCAGGCAGGTGACGCTCATGACGCGCCTGGTAGACGACCTGCTCGACGTCTCGCGCATCACGCGTGGCAAGATCGATTTGAAGAAAGAAAGCACGCCCATTGATCAAGTCGTCGAACGCGCTGTCGAGATCGTCCGCCCGCTTATCGACGAGCGTCGCCACACGCTATCAATCGAACTCCCCGTCGATACGGTGCCCCTGTACTGCGACCCGGCACGCATGTCGCAAGTGCTGGCGAACCTGCTGCACAACGCTGCCAAATATACAGATACCGGCGGCCGCATTGTGCTGGCAGCGCAACAAATACGAAACAAGCTGGAGATCATCGTCGCCGACAACGGTATCGGACTGGACCAGGCCTCTCAGGAAAAAATTTTCGACCTCTTCGTTCAAGAGGCCAATTCGCTAGCGAAGGCGCGTGGCGGCCTGGGCCTGGGGCTTACCCTTGTACGCAGCCTTGTTCGTCTCCACGGTGGCAATGTGCGTGCGCATAGCGCGGGATGCGGGTGCGGAAGCACATTCACGATCACTCTGCCTCTGCATGAAATGCCATGTGAAAAACGCCCCGTCCCGCAATCAAGCACACCGTCCGCCGCGGTGATCCGGCGCCACCGCAAGATCCTCATCGTCGACGACAACATCGATGCTGCAGTATCGCTGGGAGAATTTCTCAAGATCTCGGGCCACGCCATCCACATCGCACACGACGGCATCAGCGCAATCCGTGATGCCGCGCATTTGCAGCCGGATGTGGTGATCCTGGATATCGGCATGCCGGCATTGAATGGCTATCAGGTTGCGCAGCAGCTCAGGACCGATGTGGGACTGACCTCCACCCTCCTGCTGGCCGTGACCGGCTACGCCCAGGAACGCGACCGTATCGCGGCCCGCGCTGCCGGCTTCGACCATCACTTTGCAAAACCGCTGGATATGCGCAAGCTGCAAGCGATACTGGACGCGACGCCATAAACGAAAAACCGCCCGGAGGCGGTTTTATGCGCGGCGAGATTCTTTCTATCGCTTCAGCAGGTTCAGGATTTCGGACAACTCGTTGCGGATGGCCACCGTATTGATTTCCAGCGGCGGCAGGCCAGCTGCGAGATCCTCGGTGCCATTTGCGCTGCCATTACCGTTGCCGTGGGTCATGCGGCTATCCAGCTTGTTGCGCGCCCCGCTGATCGTGAAGCCCTGCTCGTACAGCAGTTCGCGGATGCGGCGAATCAGCAGGACTTCGTGGTGCTGGTAATAACGGCGATTGCCGCGGCGCTTGACCGGCTTGAGCTGCGTGAACTCCTGCTCCCAGTAGCGCAGCACGTGCGGCTTGACACCGCACAGCTCACTGACTTCGCCGATGGTGAAATAACGCTTCGCCGGAATCGGCGGCAATACGACAGCCTCGGATTTGCTCGAGCGATCGTTCATGGCTCAACTCACGCCACACGGGCAAGCGGTTTGCTTCTGGCGGTCTCTACCATGCTCTTGAGCTTCTGGCTCGCATGAAAGGTCACCACACGGCGGGCAGTGATCGGGATCTCCTCACCGGTTTTGGGGTTGCGGCCAGGACGCTGCGGTTTGTCGCGCAGCTGAAAATTGCCGAAGCCCGACAGCTTGACCGATTCTCCTCGCTCGAGAGCATTGCGAATCTCGTCGAAGAAGGTTTCGACCATGTCCTTCGCCTCGCGCTTGTTCAGGCCGACCTGCTCGAAAAGAAGTTCAGCCAGTTCTGCCTTCGTCAGGGTCGGCAGGTCTTTTTCAGCCTGCGTACGTGCCTGCGACTCTTGCACAGCCCGACTGAGGTCGGCGGCCAAAACGGATTGAAGTTCGGCTGAGTTCACGTCATTCATAGTAGTTATCACTGCCCGACGTAGTGCAACGTTCAAGTGCGCAGCTTGGCGCCATGCTTTTTCTCGACAGACGCGATGAATGCGGCCATTGCGGCGTCCACTTTGTCGTCTTGCAGGGTATTTTGAGTATCTTGCAAGGTAAAACGGAAAGCAAGACTTTTTTCGTCATTTTCCAACCCCTTGCCGCGATATTCATCAAATAAAACAATGGCTTGCATGATAGCACAGGCGGGATTGGATTGCCGTTCAGCAATGAAAGTGCCCATCAGGTCCTGCATCGGAAGCGATTGTTTAACAACAACTGCGATATCCCGCGTGACGGCCGGGAACTTGGAAATCTCCTGGTACGAGGGGATATCGCGTTCCAGCAATGCCCCCGCATCCACCTCGAACACGACAGGTGCCAGCGGAAGATCGTATTTCTGCTGCCAGCGCGGATGCAGTTCGCCGATGAAGCCAATGACACGGCCATCCATCAATACATTGGCCGAACGCCCGGGATGAAGCGCCGCATGTTCTGCCTTTACGAACGTCAATGTCTTGGGCGCAAACAGAGCCTCGAGATCTGCCTTGATATCGAAATAGTCGACATTGCGCGACGGCGCCCCCCACTGCTCATCCACAGCCGGACCGTAGGCGATGGCAGCCACACGCTTGGGCTGGTCGTAGCCGGCCACCGACAGCGGGCCATCCTGTGTCGATGCATTGCGCAGGAATACGGCACCGACTTCGAACAGGCGCACGCGGTTCAGCTTGCGATTCAGGTTGTAGCGGACATTCGCCACAAGGCTGCCGACGAGGGACGAGCGCATGACGCTCATCTGGCTGGCGATCGGATTCTGCAGGCGGATCGGATTGCCGTTGCCTGCGAAGTCAGCTTCCCAGCCCTCCTCAACGAAACTGAAGTTGACCACTTCCTGATAGTCCGTGTCCGCCAGTTGCCGGCGCACTGCAAACAGAGAACGTGAATTTTCCGGAGCGATGCGCATCGTGTTCGGCGCCACCGGCGGCAAGGCCGGGATGTTCTCGAAACCGTAGACGCGCGCGATTTCCTCGATCAGGTCTTCCTCGATTTCGATATCGAAGCGATAGGACGGCGGAGTGACCGTAAACAAGCCCGGCTCCTGCGTGAATTCGAGTCCGAGGCGCTTGAAGATGTCCGCGATCTGCTCATCGCTGATGGGCACGCCGATTACCTTGACCGCGCGTGCCGTGCGCACGGAAACCGGTTTGCGCTGCGGCAGGTTGACGACATGATCGTCAACCGGGCCGACAACGGTATCCTTGCCACCGCAGATCTCCACGATCAGTGCGGTAATGCGTTCGAGGTGATCCACCGTCGTCGCATAATCGACGCCGCGCTCGAAGCGGTGCGCTGCATCGGTCGAGAAGTTGTAGCGGCGTGCGCGCCCCTGGATAGCCTGCGGCCACCAGAACGCGGCCTCGAGGTAGATATTTGTCGTCTCCAGCGAAACGGCAGTGGAATCGCCGCCCATGATACCGGCCAGCGATTCGATTTCCTTGTCATCGGCAATCACGCCGACCCAGCTGTCGACTTCGACCGTATTCCCGTTCAGGAGCTTCAGCGACTCGCCCGGCTTGCCCCAGCGGACGTCGAGACCGCCATGGATCTTGTCCAGGTCGAACACGTGGCTGGGGCGGCCGAGCTCGAGCATCACATAGTTCGAGATGTCGACCAGCGCGGAAATCGGCCGCTGCCCGCTGCGCTCCAGACGGCGCTTTATCCAGTCGGGCGTCTCCACCTTCGCATTCAGTCCGCGGATCACGCGCCCCGAAAAGCGGCCGCACAAATCCGGCGCTGACACTTTCACCGGCAGCTTTTCATCCGTATTGACCGACACCGCCTTGTAGGTCGGCGCCTTCAGCGGCGTGCCCGTCAGTGCGGACACTTCACGCGCGACACCGAGGACGGACAGGCAGTCCGCCTTGTTCGGCGTGAGCTTGATCGTAAACTTGAGGTCGTTCAGCTGGTAGTAATCGCGGAAGTTCTGGCCGACTGGCGCATCGTCCGGCAGTTCGAGCAGGCCGCCATGGTCTTCGGACAACTTCAGCTCGCGCGCCGAGCACAGCATGCCCTGCGACTCGACGCCGCGCAGCTTGCCTATCTTGATCTCGAACGGCTTGCCGTCCTCGCCCGGCGGCAGCTTTGCGCCGGCCATTGCGCACGGCACTTTCATGCCCGGACGCACGTTCGGCGCGCCGCATACGATGTTCAGCAGGGTGCCGGTACCGGCATCGACCTGGCAGACATTGAGGCGGTCGGCATTCGGATGCTTGGCGATTTCGACGACCTTGGCGACAACGATGTTGGTGAACGGCGGCGCGACCGGTTCCACCTCTTCCACTTCCAGACCGGACATCGTCAGAAGATGCGACAACTCGTCCGAAGTCATCTTCGGATCAACCAGGGTGCGGAGCCAGCTCTCGGAGAATTGCATAGTCAGAACCTTCAGAATTCGTTTTCCCCGCCCTCGCAGCGGGGCCGGGTGGCGCGATCGTCGTCGATCCGGCTGCCACCCTGACGTTTTTTAGTTGAACTGCTTCAGGAAGCGCAAGTCGCCTTCGTAGAACAGGCGCAGGTCATTGATCCCGTAGCGCAGCATCGTGAGGCGCTCAAGGCCGGAGCCGAACGCGAAGCCGATGTACTGCTCGGGGTCGAGTCCCATGTTGCGCACCACGGTCGGATGCACCTGGCCGGCACCGGAAACTTCCAACCAGCGCCCCTTCAGCGGGCCGCTGCCGAAGGCAATGTCGATTTCGGCCGACGGCTCGGTGAACGGGAAGTACGACGGACGGAAACGCACCTGCAAGTCGTCGGTCTCGAAGAAGGCTTTGACGAAATTGAGGTACACGCCCTTCAGGTCGGCGAAGCTGATGTTGTCGGCGATCCAGAGGCCTTCGACCTGGTGGAACATCGGCGAATGTGTCGCATCGCTATCGACGCGGTACGTACGGCCCGGCGCGATGACCTTGATCGGCGGTTTGTTCATGCGTGCATAACGCACCTGCATCGGACTGGTGTGCGTGCGCAGCAGCAGCGGCTTGCCCTGAGTATCGTTGCCCTCGATATAGAAGGTATCCTGCATCGAGCGCGCCGGATGGTTTTCCGGGCTGTTCAATGCGGTGAAATTGGTCCAGTCGGTTTCGATTTCCGGGCCGTCCGCTACGTCGAAGCCAATCGAGCGGAAAATCTCCTCGACACGCTCCCAGGTGCGCATCACCGGATGGATGCCGCCTTTGCCGCGGCCGCGTCCGGGCAGCGTCACGTCGATCGCTTCCGCATTCAGGCGAGCCTGCATCTGTGCATTGGCCAACGCCTCGCGGCGCGCGTTCAGTGCAGCCTCGATCTTTTCCTTGGCGGCGTTGATGACGGCGCCTTGCGTCTTGCGCTCTTCCGGGGCCAGCTTGCCCAGGCCCTTCATCTGCTCGGTAATCTGTCCTGTCTTGCCAAGGTACCTGGCTTTCGCGTTCTCCAGCGCGGCGGCGTCTGCCGCTTCAGCAAAATCGGCCTGCGCCTGGACGACGATTTGTTCTAGGGAATTCATGCGGCTTTTTCGCCCGAAAAAATGGATCGAGAAATGGAACGGGAAACGGATCGAACAACGGGAATCCGGAAACGGCGATTCAAAATGAAACGGGGCACAGGTGTGCCACCTCTGCCCCGCTCAATGCGATGCCGCCTTGCAGCGGCACCTGCTTTTACAACTCTCAAGCAGCGATGTTGGCTTTCACCTGGTTGACAATCGCGGCAAATGCCGGCTTGTCCATCACAGCCATGTCAGCCAGAACCTTGCGGTCGAGGCCAATGTTGGCTTTCTTGAGGCCGTTCATGAACACGCTGTAGGTCACGCCATGCTCACGCGTTGCAGCGTTGATACGGGTGATCCACAGGGCGCGGAATACGCGCTTCTTGTTGCGGCGGTCGCGGTAGGCATACTGGCCTGCGCGCATGACCGCCTGCTTGGCGATGCGATAAACGGTACTGCGACGACCACGGTAGCCTTTGGCTTGGTCGAGGACTTTCTTGTGACGGGCCCGTGCGGTAACCCCACGTTTTACTCGAGGCATAGTAGCTCCTTATGTGAGGTTAAGCGAACGGCATCATCGCGCGGACGGAGTTCATGTTTGTATCATGAACGTCCACTGCACCGCGCAGCTGGCGTTTGTTCTTGGTGGTTTTCTTCGTCAGGATGTGACGCTTGAAGGCTTGACCGCGCTTGACGGTACCGCCCGGACGTACGCGGAAGCGCTTTTTCGCGCTGCTCTTCGTCTTCATTTTCGGCATGACAAAATCTGTCCTCTCGGACAGCTCCGTTTTTAACATGATTGCAGGTGGCAACACTTCGTTGCTCTTGGATGCCTGCTTTCACTTGTTATGCGATGAAATCGAGTCCATCGCCATTTGCACCAACCGCCCGTTTTACCGGACGGCTCGCACGAATTCTTTATTTCTTCTTCTTGGGCGCCAGCACCATTACCATCTGGCGGCCTTCCATCTTCGGAAACTGCTCGACCTGGCCATACGGCTCGAGGTCAGCCTTCAATCGCTCCAGCATGCGCATGCCGATGTCCTGGTGCGCCATTTCACGACCGCGGAAACGCAAGGTAATCTTGGTCTTGTCGCCCTCTTCCAAGAACTTCACCAGGTTGCGCAGCTTGATGTTGTAGTCACCATCGTCGGTACCCGGGCGGAACTTGATTTCCTTGACCTGGATAACCTTCTGCTTCAGCTTGGCTTCATGGGCCTTCTTCTGCTCCTGATACTTGAACTTTCCATAGTCCATCAGGCGCGCTACCGGCGGAGTCGCATTCGGCGCGATTTCCACCAGATCCACGTTTGCCTCTTCCGCAAAGCGGAAGGCTTCAGCCAGACTGCCGATACCAAGCGGTTCGTTATTTACCCCAGAGAGGCGCAATTCCGGCGCATTGATCTCGCCGTTAATGCGATGCGACTTGTCCGTAGCTATTGCAGTTTCCTTTAAAAATCAAATAATTAAGCCGTGCTCTCGCGTCGGGAATTTCCCTTTCAGGCTTTGGTGTCGACCTCGTTTTTGAGTCGATCCACCAGTGCATCGACCGGCATGACACCCAAGTCGACGTTGCCCCGCGCACGCACGGCCACTGTTTTCGCATCCCGCTCCTTGTCGCCGATAACGACGATATAAGGCAGCTTCTGAACCGAATGCTCGCGTATTTTATAGGTTATTTTCTCGTTACGCAAATCGAGGTGCACCCTAAACCCTTGTTTTTTCAGGTTTTGTGCAACTTCTTGCGAGTAATCAGCCTGCGCATCGGAGATATTCAGGACGGCGACCTGGACCGGCGCCAGCCACAGCGGCAGCGCACCGGCATGATTTTCAATCAAGATGCCGACAAAACGCTCCATTGAGCCGACAATCGCGCGATGCAGCATGACCGGCACCTTGCGGGTATTGTCTTCCGCCACATATTCGGCGCCAAGACGGCCCGGCATCGAGAAGTCGACCTGCATCGTGCCGACCTGCCAGGGACGGCCCAGCGAATCCTTCAGGTGGTATTCGATCTTCGGCCCGTAAAACGCGCCTTCGCCCGGCAACTCCTCCCAGGCCACGCCACATGCGCGAAGCGCCGAACGCAAAGTTTCCTCCGCCCGATCCCAGGTTTCGTCCGAACCGATACGGCTGTCGGGGCGGAGCGCGATCTTGATCGAAATCTCGGAGAATCCGAAATCCTTGTACACCTGCATCGCCTGCTGGTGGAAGGCGGTCACCTCACCCTGAATCTGGTTTTCGGTGCAGAAGATATGGCCGTCATCCTGCGTAAAGCCGCGCACGCGCATGATGCCGTGCAGCGCCCCGGAGGGCTCGTTGCGGTGGCACTGGCCGAACTCGCCATAACGCAAAGGCAGGTCGCGGTAGCTGCGCAGGTCGGAATTGTAAATTTGCACATGGCCGGGGCAGTTCATCGGCTTCAGCGCGTAATTGCGGTTTTCCGATTCGGTCACGAACATGTTTTCGCGATAATTTTCCCAGTGGCCGGTCTTCTCCCAAAGCGTGCGGTCCAGGATCTGGGGCGCCTTTACTTCCTGATAACCGTTTTCCTGATAGACGCGGCGCATGTACTGCTCAACTTGCTGCCACACCGTCCAGCCCTTCGGATGCCAGAAAATCAGGCCCGGCGCCTCATCCTGGAAGTGGAACAGGTCCAGGAGCTTTGCAAGCTTGCGATGGTCGCGCTTCTCGGCCTCTTCCAGCATATGGAGATAGGCTTCCTGGTCTTCCTTCTTCGCCCAGGCGGTACCGTACACACGCTGCAGCATCTCGTTCTTCGAGTCGCCACGCCAGTATGCGCCGGCCAGCTTCATCAGCTTGAACACCTTCAGCTTGCCGGTCGACGGCACGTGCGGGCCGCGGCAGAGGTCGGTAAATTTACCTTCCGCATACAGCGAGACATCCTCGCCCTGAGGAATGGATTCGATGATCTCCGCCTTGTAGGCTTCGCCGATCGACTTGAAATAAGCGACAGCCTCATCACGCGGCAGCACCTTGCGCGTGACAGGCTCGTCCTTCTTGGCCAGCTCGGCCATTTTCTTCTCGATGGCCTGCAGGTCCTCCGGAGTGAAGGGGCGCTTGTAGGAGAAATCGTAGTAGAAGCCGTTGTCGATGACAGGGCCGATCGTAACCTGGGCATCAGGGAACAACTCCTTCACCGCATACGCAAGCAAGTGCGCAGTCGAATGGCGGATCACTTCAAGACCGTCCGGATCCTTGTCGGTAACGATTGCCAGATCCGCATCGCGTTCGATCAGGAATGAAGTGTCGACCAGCTTGCCATCCACCTTGCCGGCGAGCGCAGCCTTTGCAAGGCCGGCACCGATACTTGCGGCGACTTGAGCGACCGTTACCGGCGCATCGAATTGGCGTTGGGAACCATCGGGGAGTCGGACTGAAACCATTTTGCTCTCCATGTCAGCGGGATGTTGTGACTGACGCTAGATCAAGTGATAAAAACTGCGGACGAAAAAAAACGCGGACTAGCCGCGCTTTTTCACTGCAATGACGAAAAAGATCCCGACTAGCGTCGCACTAAAACCATTGCGGTTGTAGTTCGCGGTGTCATAACCGGGACTGCCTTTCTCGCTCTTACAAATTGTGTTCGTTGGTAGGCTCGATTGGACTCGAACCAACGACCCCTACCATGTCAAGGTAGTGCTCTAACCAGCTGAGCTACGAGCCTAAAGAAGCAAAATTATAGCGGCATTTTTTTGATTGCGCTAGCCCTTGTTTTGAAAAGTTGATTCGCCCCTCGCCGTCCGTCCTTTCACCCAAGCCTCGGTTGCGGTCCGCGTTGCTTATATATTGATATCGAATCCTGTACACTCGGAAACCAGTCTTCACAAGCACGCAGTGATCTTCCCTTCGCTGCCGCCGGTCTCCACATCATGCACAGCAAGTCTCATCCTTCGAGTCATCTCCACGCCCATCGAGCAGGTGATTCATCCCATCATCATGTCGCGGAAGGGCGCAGCCCGAAAGTACTTGCTGGTGCCGTTCTGCTCACGCTGATCTTTGCCGCCATTGAGGTCATCGCCGGTTTCTGGTCGAACTCGCTCGCCCTGATTTCCGATGCCGGACATATGGTGACGGACAGTACGGCGCTCGGGCTCGCCCTGCTCGCGCAGTATATTGCGACCCGCCCGCCCTCGCCACGCCACTCCTTCGGATTTGGCCGTGCCGAAGCGCTGGCTGCATTCATCAATGCGCTGGCAATGCTCGCCGTCGTCGGCTGGATAGCGATCGAAGCGGCACAACGCTTCGCAGCTCCCGAGCCCGTGCAGGGAAAGGCCGTCTTCACGGTCGCTGCGATCGGCCTCGTCATCAACCTGATGGTTGCCTGGCTGCTTTCGCGCGACCAGAAGAGCGTCAACACGCGCGCGGCACTGGTACACGTGATCGGCGACCTGCTCGGATCCGTTGCCGCGATCGTGGCGGGCGTGGTGATTTATTTCACTGGCTGGCTGACCATCGATCCGCTGCTGTCACTGGTCGTGTCGGCCCTGATCCTGAAATCGACGATCGGCGTGCTTCGCGATGCGTACCATGTATTGATGGAAGGCGTGCCCCACGATATCGACTATCTGGCGGTGGGCGAAGACATTGCTGCAATCAAGGGTGTCCTTTCGGTGCATGACCTGCACGTATGGGAGATGTCTGCAGGCCATCCGGCCCTGATCGGTCACCTCGTGATCCGCGACATGCAGGAATGGCCCACGGTCCTGAACAGCATCAAGGCGATGCTGATCGAAAAGCATGGCATCGACCATGTAACCTTGCAGCCGGAAATGCCAGGAATGGCGGAAGGCCGCTGATCTAATGCCGCTGGACGTCGAGAACGCCACTCACTTCGCGGATCACTCCCAGAGCCTTCTGCAGCTGCGAGGTGGACGAAATCTCCGCGGTGAAGGACATGCGCGCCTCCCCTCTGGAGCTTTGCGTACTCACGCCGATCACATTGATTTTCTCGCGCGAGAAAATTTCCGAGATGTCGCGCAGCAGTCCCTGCCGGTCACTGGCAAGAATGAAGATGTCCACGGGGTAGACAGTATCCCTGGTCGACTCACCCCAAGTAGTCTGGATGACACGCTCCATCGCCTTCATGCGCATTTGCGCCAGGTTCTTGCAGTTGGCGCGATGAATCGACACACCCTTCCCGCGCGTGATGAAACCGACGATCTCGTCAGGAGGCGCGGGCTTGCAGCAACGCGCAAGCTGGGTAAGCAACCCCTCCGTCCCGACCACGAGCACACCTGAGCGCGCACCCTGCGCGACACTGGATGCCCGGCTCTTGTTGGTGATGACGGTGTCTTCAGGCGGCTTCGCGCCTTTCTGGGCATCGTCTTCGTGCAGGACATGCTCGATGTTGCGAAGGCTGAACTCCTCCTTGCCAACGGAGAGGAAGAGTTCGTCCACCTTCGAAAAGCCGAGCTTGTGGGCGAGTTCCTCAAGGTTGATGGCTGTCTTGCCTTCGCGCTGGAGGGTCTTTTCCACCATGCTGCGGCCATGGGCGAGCGTCTCTTCCTGCTCGATCGCATTGAACCAGGCGCGCACCTTGGATCGCGTGCGCGGGCTGGCGACATATCCTGGACCAAGCCAATCCCTCGACGGACCGGCATTCGTCGCACTCCTGCCCGCTGTGATGATTTCGACAGTCTGGCCGTTCTTCAACGGCGTGTTCAGTGGAACCATCACGCCGTCTACGCGCGCGCCGCGGCAACGATGACCGATGTTGGTGTGCAGGTGGTATGCGAAATCGATCGGCGTGGCGCCATTCGGCAGTTCGATCACCCGCGCCTGCGGGGTCAGCACGTAGATCCGGTCATCAAGGGCGGCGGACTTGAGCTTCTGCACCCATTCCCGCTGCATGTCCTCCTGGCCGACGACGGCGTCCGCAACCTCGCTCTTCCAGGCCAGCAGTTGCCTGAGCCAGGCGATTTTTTCGTCGTACTTCTGCGCCGAGAAACTCGAACCGCCCGTCTCCTTGTACCGCCAGTGTGCAGCCACGCCGTATTCTGCGAACCGGTGCATTTCGTGGGTACGGATCTGCACTTCCATCGCTCGGCCATCCTCTGCGATGACAACCGTATGCAGCGACTGGTAGCCGTTCGGCTTCGGTCGGGAAATGTAATCGTCGAACTCTTCCGGAACCGGTGTCCAGATGTTGTGAAGGAGACTGAGCACTGCATAGCAGCCTCGAATGTCTTCGACAATTACACGGAAAGCGCGTACGTCATACAGCTCCGAAAAATCGAGCGATTTGCCGCGCATCTTGTTCCAGATGCTGTAAATGTGCTTCGGCCTGCCGCTCACCTCTGCCTTGACCCCTGCCGTAGCAAGCTCGGACTTGAGGCGCGCAATCGCAGCCTCCACGAAACCTTCACGCTCGAGGCGCTTTTCTTCCAGCATCTTGGCGATGCGCTTGTAGGTCGCCGGCTCGAGGAAGCGGAAGGCGAGGTCTTCCAGCTCCCACTTGAGCTGCCATACGCCAAGTCGATTGGCGAGCGGAGCGTAGAGGTCAAGTGTCTCGCGCGCATACTGGTGGGTGCGCTCGTTCTCCAGCTTGACGTCGGCGAAATAGCGCAGCGTCGTCACGCGCGACGCCAGGCGGACCAGCACCACACGCATGTCGGTCGCCATCGCCAGCAGCATCTTGCGTAATGTCTCGAGTTGCTCCGCAGCCTCTTGTGATGCGTTCTTCCCGCGCCCGATTTCCTGGTAGCCGAAGGTTTGTTCATGCAGCCGCATCAACTGGCGAATGCCGCCAACGAGGTCGGCGATTTCAATGCCAAAACGCGCCTCGATGGATTCGGCAGCCTTGGGATCGACAACAGGCAGCTCGAACAGCAAGCCAGCAATGCGCGTATCCGCATCCGTGTTGAGGAGGGCCAGGGTTGTTGCCGTACCTTGCGCGAAGTCGAGCGTGTCCTGCCCGGTTGCCACGCCCCTGCCGCGAAAGATCGGTTCGACGAACGCCAGTACATCGCGCACGCGCGCGCAGTCGTCGGCCGACAACCCGGCGCACAACTGGACATCTACCTCGCTTGGCGTTGCAACGATCGAAACCATAAACAGTTACTTCTGTGCTGCGGTGACGACCATTTCGACCAGCCACTCGGGCTTGGCGAGCTTCGCCTCGACGGTCGCACGCGGCGGCGAGTTGCCATCAGCGACCCATTCATTCCAGACCGCGTTCATACCCGGAAAATCTTTCATGTCCGCAATGTAGATCTGGCACATCAGGATGCACGACTTGTCGCTCCCTGCTTCCGCCAGCAAGCGGTCAATGTGTCCGAGGACTTCACGTGTCTGGCCCTCGATGTTCTGCGTCAGGTCTTCGGCGATCTGGCCGGCGAGGTAAACCGTGCCGTTGTGGATGGCCACTTCAGAAAGCGTCTTGCCGACGTGGAGGCGCTTGATTTCCATATTGTTCGTGTTCCTTGTTTATCCGAGCAGGAAGTCCCTGACATGCGCAATCTGGTCCGCGTGAAGGAATGTCGGCGCATGTCCGACTCCAGGAATTTCGACGAGCTTCGGCTTTGCCCCCCGGGACGTCATTGCCTGCGCCACTTCAGGCTTCAGCAGATCCGATTCGGCGCCGCGCACCAGCAGGATGGGACACGCAATGGCCTCATATGCCATCCAGAGCATGGCCTCTGCACGCTGCAACAGTTCCGGCGTGGTCGCCCTGATCGGGACAGCAAGGCCCGGGTCATAGTGCAGGATCCACTTACCGTCCTTGTCCTGTTTCAGCACATCCGCGGCGAGCTTGCGCCACTCGTCATCGCTGTGCGGGCCGAAAGGCAGGGAGATGTCCTTGATATAGCGTGCCGCCTCATCAAAGGTGGCAAAGCGCACGTCCTTGCCGACGTAGTCTCCTATCCTTGCAAGGGCGGAAGGATTCAGCGACGGTCCGACATCATTGAGTACCAGCTTTTTCACCGGGCTGTCCTTCAGCGAGGCCAGGCCCATGCCGACGAGGCCGCCCATCGATGTGCCAAACCAGTGGACCGTATCTGCCTCCAGACGGGCAAGCAACGTCACCATATCGCTCACGTACTGCGGCACATGGTAATGCTGGGGATCGCGCAACCAGTCTGAGCGTCCGCGTCCCACCACATCCGGGCACACCACACGATACTGGTCACACAAGGCACTTGCCATGTTGTCAAAATCATCCGAGACCCGCGTCACGCCGTGCACGCATACCAGCACGCGCGGATTTGCCGGATCACCCCATTCCTTGTAGGCCATCCTGTGCAATCCCACTGGGGACAGGCACTGCACCGTTTTGATCCGATGTTGAGTCATTTTGTCGGGATTTTGTCGCGAATCAGTTTATCCGATTGCCATTCTCACATTTTACTGTTCGTTCCGCTTAAAATCCTACGTAGGTTCGTCGCAAATCCAAATTTCATTCGCAGAGGACATCATGCAAGGCAATATGCATAAAGGGAAAACCGCACTCGTTACAGGCTCCACCTCCGGTATCGGCCTGGGAATTGCGCGGGCCTTCGCGGCACAAGGCGCGAACATCGTGTTCAACGGCTTTGGTGACGTCAAGGAAATTGAAGCGCTGCAAGCCAAGGTCCGCGACGAATTCGGCGTGCAGACTGCGTATCACAATGCCGACATGTCCAAGCCGGCGGAGATCGAGGCGATGATGAAGTTCGCTGCAGAGAAGTTCGGCGGCGTCGATATCCTGGTCAACAACGCCGGTATCCAGCACGTTGCGAACATCGAGGATTTCCCTGCTGAACGCTGGGACGCCATCATTGCGATCAACCTTACTTCCGCCTTTCACACAACGCGCCTCGCCCTTCCCTCCATGAAGGCGAAGAACTGGGGACGCATCATCAACGTTGCCTCCGTTCACGGCCTGGTCGGTTCTGCACAAAAGTCTGCTTATGTCGCCGCCAAGCACGGCATCGTCGGCTTCACCAAGGTAACGGCACTGGAAACCGCACACACCGGCATCACCTGCAACGCGATTTGCCCAGGCTGGGTGCTGACGCCGCTGGTGCAGAAGCAGGTGGACGCACGCGCCGCGCAGCAAGGCCTGTCGAACGATGATGCGAAGAAAAGCCTGCTCTCCGAAAAGCAGCCGTCTGGCGAGTTCGTCACACCGGAACAGCTTGGTGATCTGGCCGTCTTCTTCTCGAGCGATGCCGCCAGCCAGGTGCGCGGCGTGGCATGGAACATGGACGGCGGCTGGGTCGCCCAGTAACGCCTCTTGCAGCCGGCATCACATCCCGATGCCGGCGTAAAAAACGGCGCCTGTGGGCGCCGTTTTCATTTGCCTTGCAAACGCGGTCAGTGTACTGCGCTCACATCGAGCTCGGCGCCCGTTTTTTCGAGCACTTCTTCCTTGGTCACTCCCGGTGCCAGTTCAATCAGTTTCAGGCCATTCGGGGTCACATCGATGACACCGAGGTCGGTAATGATGCGGTTGACGACGCCGACGCCGGTCAGCGGCAGGTCGCACTTCTTCAGGATCTTGTGCGAGGTCGAGCCATCCTTCGCCTTGGCGACGTGCTCCATGAGCACCACCACGCGGCCAACGCCCGCGACGAGGTCCATTGCACCGCCCATGCCCTTGACCATCTTCCCGGGGATCATCCAGTTGGCCAGGTCACCGCTCTCGCTAATCTGCATCGCACCGAGGATGGCGATGTTGATCTTGCCGCCGCGGATCATCGCGAACGAATCCGCGGAGCTGAAGAACGACGAGCCCTTCTGCGCAGTAACAGTTTGCTTGCCGGCGTTGATCAGGTCCGCATCGACTTCATCTTCGGTCGGAAACGGGCCGATGCCAAGCAGGCCGTTTTCCGATTGCAGCCACACTTCGATATCCTGCGGCACATAGTTGGCGACCAGGGTCGGCAGGCCGATGCCCAGGTTCACATAGAAGCCATCCTGCAGTTCTTTCGCTGCGCGTGCAGCCATTTCATCACGAGTCCATGCCATGTTCGTTCTCCGTCTTACTTTGCACGCGTGGTGCGTTGTTCGATACGCTTCTCCGGGGTCGCATTGACAATAATGCGATGCACGAAGATGCCCGGTAGATGAACCTGGTCCGGATCGATTTCGCCGGTCTCGACCAGCTTCTCGACTTCGACCACGGTGATCTTGCCGGCCATGGCGACATTGGGATTGAAATTGCGGGAGGTCTTGCGGAAGACTAGGTTACCGACCTTGTCCGCCATATAGGCCTTGACCAGCGATACGTCAGCGACGAGCGAACGCTCCATCACGTACTTCTGACCGTCGAAGTCACGGACTTCCTTGCCGTCTGCAACGATGGTGCCGACACCGGTCTTGGTAAAGAACGCCGGGATGCCGGCTCCGCCTGCGCGCAGCTTTTCTGCCAGCGTGCCCTGCGGGGTGAATTCCAGCTCGAGTTCGCCGGCCAGGTACTGGCGCTCGAATTCCTTGTTTTCGCCAACGTAGGACGAGATCATCTTCTTGATCTGGCGTGTCGTCAGCAGTTGGCCGAGGCCGAAACCGTCGACACCTGCATTGTTGGAAATCGCAGTGAGGTTCTTGGCACCGGAATCGCGGAGCGCGGCAATCAGGGCTTCCGGGATGCCGCAGAGGCCGAAGCCGCCGACAGCGATGGTCTGCCCGTCCTTCACAATGCCGGCCAGCGCGCTGGCAGCATCAGGATAAACTTTATTCATATCGACCCTCTTCTCTATTGGAAATTGCCTGGAAAGGCTGTTCTAATGTGCCTGCCAGCATAAGATGGTGGACTACACCAAGCAATACCGTAAAAATACGAATTCTAGCCAAAAAAAAGGGCAAAAAACCCTATGAACGCTCCCCTGGCGATCGATTACGAGACAATCTTCCGCAACGCGCCGGTCGGCATGTGCGTTTCCCAGCATCGCGTCATCCATGCCTGCAACGACGTGCTTGCAAGCATGTTCGGCTACCCGCCGGGCGAACTGGTCGGGCAATCATTCCGGGTGCTCTACCCCACGCTGGACGAATTCGAGCGCACGGGTGCCCGTATCGTTCCAATCATGAGTGCCAAGGGTCATTATTCCGACGAGCGGATCATGAAGCGCGCCAACCAGGAGTTATTTTGGTGCCACGTGAGCGGACGCTCATTGATCCACGACGACCCGCATGCGGCTGGTATCTGGACCTTCGAGGATTTAAGCGCCAAACGCCCCGTGACGGCGGAATTGACGCCGCGCGAGCGGGAAATCGCGGCGTTGCTGGTGGAAGGCAAGACCAGCAAGCTGATCGCACGGCAGGTCGGACTGAGCCCGCGCACGGTGGAGATGCACCGCGCCAAGCTGATGCGAAAGTTCGGTGCCGCGACGTCAAGCGAACTCGTACACCGCCTGGTCGGCGTCAACGGATAGGCGCTTTACGCTTCCGGATCCGGCAGCAGTGCCCGGACCCAGTCCGGCAAGGGTACGGATTTCTCTGAAGGAAAATCGACCCACACCACCTTTGCCCCGCCCTCTGCGGACAGGACATCCGGCTGGTCCAGCAGCCTGATCTCGTGGTACATCTCGAAGCTGGACCGACCGGGTGATGCGACATAGGTCTTCACCTCGATCTCGCCGGGATATTTCAGCTGCTTGATGAAGGTACAGCGTGCATTGATGATAACCGCCCCTTCTCCTTTCGGGTCGGGGGCGCATCCGGCCTCGGTGAACCACTCGATCCGTGCCTGCTCCATGTAGCGGAAGTAAACCGTATTGTTGACATGGCCCATCGCATCCATGTCGCCCCAGCGGATGGGCATGCGCGTGGAGTGAACAAGTTTTTTCCTGGTCATGCGGAACCTGCTGGCACGCTGGTCCGCATCACTGCACGCTCATGCCGTCGTCGGCCGTAATGATTGCGCCGTTGATGAAACGCGACTCCTCCGATGCAAGCAAAAGAAGCAGTCCGTCCAGATCCTCGGGCTGGCCAAGCCGCTTGCGTGGCAGCATGTTGATCAAAGTGCGCCCCTGCTCGGTTTCGAAATGCGCTTCATTGATCTCGGTACTGATGTACCCAGGACAGATCGCATTCACGTTGATGCCATAGCGGCCCCACTCGACGGCCATCGACTTCGTCATGTGGACGACCGCCGCCTTGCTCATGCAGTAGATACCGATCTGCGGCAAGACACGCAGGCCGGCGACCGATGCGATGTTGATGATGCGATGCTGCTTCTTCGGATCGCCCTTGGCGCGTGCGATCATGCGCTTGGCTGCTTCCTGCGCGACAAAGAAGGCGCCGCGCTGGTTCGTATCCATCACAAAAGCGTAGTCTTCCGGCGTGACATCGACCAACCGCTGCGTCGTCGATACGCCGGAGTTATTGACGAGGATATCGATCGGACCGGCCTCGGTTTCCGCATGAGCGATTGCTGACTTGATGCTGCCGTAGTCGGTCACATCCAGCGCAACCACATGCGCCGCCCCACCGCCTGCTTCGATTTCGGCGCGCAATTCCTTCAGCCGCTCCACACGGCGCGACGCCAGGACCACCTGTGCGCCCGCCTGTGCCAGCACTTTCGCAAACCGGGCCCCCAAACCGCTCGATGCCCCTGTGACAAGGGCGATCTTGCCCTCGAAATTGACTTCAATGCCCAAGTGAGTCTCCTGATTGTTTGTCTTGCAATTGACTGTGACGCCGGGAGTTGTGACGTTATCATTACACGTTTCAGCGCCAATTAGAGTGATGAATCTAGCATTCTCAAGCAAAATCCACGACAATTAGCACGTTCGTTCGATAATATCATTTTACGGTGGGAAAACCATGACGCAGACCCAAAGCATCCTAGAACAATACGGCCCGCGCGACTCGATGGAGTACGACGTAGTCATCGTCGGCGCCGGCCCTGCGGGCCTGGCAACCGCAATCCGCCTGAAGCAGCTCGCCGCCGAGCAGAACAGGGAGATTTCGGTTGTCGTGCTCGAGAAAGGTTCCGAGCCGGGCGCGCATATCCTGTCCGGCGCCGTCATGGATCCCCGCGCCATGAATGAGCTCTTCCCAAACTGGAAGGAACTGGGTGCACCGCTGAACCAGCCTGTTGCCGGTGACGACATCCTGTTCCTCACCGAAACCGGCGCGCAGCGCTTCCCTGACTGGCTCGTGCCGCGCAACTTCCACAACGACGGCTGCTATGTGGTCGCACTTGGCCATGTCGTGAAGTGGATGGGACAGCAAGCGGAAAACCTTGGCGTCGAGATCTTCCCCGGATTTGCCGCTGCGGAAGTGCTGTATGACGAGCAGGGTCGCGTCAAGGGTGTCGCCACCGGCAACATGGGTATCGGCAAGGATGGCGAACCGACCGAAAACTTCCAGCTCGGGATGGAACTGCTCGGCAAGTACACGATTTTTGCCGAAGGCGCACGCGGCCATCTGGGCAAGCAACTGATCGCGAAATACAAGCTCACCGAAGGCAAGGATCCGCAGAGCTTTGCCATCGGCATCAAGGAACTGTGGGAGATCGATCCGGCCAAGGCGAAGCCCGGCCTCGTCGTGCATACGGCAGGTTGGCCGATGACCGACAACACCTTCGGCGGCGGCTTCCTGTACCACCTCGAAGACAACAAGGTCACGCTCGGCTTCGTGATCGGTCTGGACTATCAGAATCCGTTCATGAGCCCGTTCGAGGAAATGCAGCGCTGGAAAAAGCATCCCTCCATCCTCGCCCATATTGAAGGCGGCAAGCGTCTGAGCTATGGCGCGCGCGCGATCAACAACGGCACCCCGCAAGCCCTGCCCAAGACCGTTTTCCCGGGTGGCGCACTGGTTGGCTGCGATGCAGGCTTCCTGAACGCGGCACGCATCAAGGGCAGCCACGCAGCGATCAAGACGGGCATGATGTGCGCCGAAGCGATTTCCGACGCACTGGCCGCAGGTCGCTCCAGTGACGAACTGACGGCATTCCCCGAAGCCTTCGAAAAGAGCTGGCTGAAGGAAGAGCTCGACCAGTCGCGCAACTTCAAGCTGTGGTTCAAGAAAGGCAAACTCGTCGGCAACGTGATGACAGGTATCGAACAGTGGCTGCTGCCGAAGATCGGTATCAAGAACCCGCCGTGGACCTTGCATGCGACCAAGTATGACCACGAATGCCTGCGTCCCGCGAGTGAATTCCAACCGATCGACTACCCGAAGCCGGATGGCAAGATCACGTTCGACCGCCTGAGCAGTGTCTTCGTCAGCAACACGAACCATGAAGAGAACCAGCCCGCGCACCTTACGCTGAAGGATGCATCGGTGCCGGTGAACACCAACCTGGCGAAGTATGCCGGCCCCGAAAGCCGCTACTGCCCCGCTGGCGTGTACGAATTCGTCAAGGATGACAATGGCGAGCGCCTGCAGATCAATGCGCAGAACTGCGTCCACTGCAAGACCTGCGACATCAAGGACCCGACGCAGAATATCGTGTGGATCACACCGGAAGGTGGCGGTGGGCCAAACTACTCGGGCATGTAAAGCAAACAAAAAAGCCGCATTCCAGGCTGTGTAAAAAGTCCTTGTAGCCGGTAAACCAAAGCAATCAATCCCCGTCCAATGTGAATTGGACGGGGATTTTGTTTTTGGGAGTCAGGCATGGGACATCGTGGCGGAGAGAGCCGGGATCAGGCAGTGTTGTTTCCAGTGAAGTTGGACGAGCTGATCGAGGAGGACGCGATGGCTCGGGTCATTGACGCCTGGGTGAACGCGCTCGATCTGCGAACACTGGGTTTTGGCAAAGCCCATGCGGGCATACTGGGGCGGCCGCCGTATGACCCGGGCGATTTGCTCAAGCTGTATCTGTGCGGCTATCTGAATGGCATCCGGTCATCGCGCGCGCTCGAGCGGGAATGCCGGCGCAATGTCGAATGCATGTGGCTGCTGGGACGACTGGTGCCGGACCACAAGACGATTGCCGATTTCCGGCGACACAACAGCGAGGCGTTGGTGGCAAGCTGCGCTGCGTTTGTGCAGTTTGTGAGGCGCGCCGGGCTGGTGGGCGGCACAGTGGTGGCCATTGACGGCAGCAAGGTTCAAGCCGTCGCCTCGCGCAAGGCGGTTGGCAAGGCGGCCGATCTGGAGCGCCAACAGCAGCGACTGGCGAGCGAAGTAGCGCACTATCTGGAGCAGCTGGAAGCCGCAGACCGGCAAGAGGAGCAAGGCAGCCCCGGCGCCGGCGCGTTCAGGCGGGCGCTCAAGCGCTTACGCGAGCGTCAGGATGAAGTGGGCGCAGAAGTGGCCCGGCTAGCCAAAGGCAAGGCCACATCGAGCGTGCTGACGGAGCCGCAGGCGCGCGCGATGAAATCGCTGCATGGGGCACCGGGCTACAACCTGCAAACAGCAGTCGACACCGACAGCCATCTGATCGTGCATCATGAAGTGTGCAATGACACGTCGGATGTGGGGCAACTGATGCCGATGGCGCAAGGCGTCGCCCAGGTGCTCCAGACCCAGCCTGAAGTAGTCGCCGACGCTGGTTACGCCAATGGCGAGCATTTGCAGGCGCTGCAGGACATGGGGATGACCGGCTATGTGGCGCCATCCCACACGCCGAACAATCAAGGTGATGGCACGCTGTACGACAAGGCGATGTTTCGCTACGACGCCAGTAGGGACTGTTTTACTTGCCCGGCCAACAAGATCCTCAGGCGCAAACAGGTGTGCCGCCAGGACAAGTCGGTGATCTATGCGGCCTCCCCGGATGACTGCGCCAATTGTCCGCACAAGGGGAAATGCACCGTCAGCAGCCGGCGCCTGGTCAGCCGTCACTGGCACGAAGAGGCTGTACAGGCCAATGCGGTACGCGTGGCAGCGGCGCCGCACATGATGGCCCTGCGACGCCAGACCGTCGAACACCCATTTGGGACCATCAAGCAGCAAATTCTGCGCAATGCCCGGTTGTTACTGCGCGGGTTAAAGGGAGCTCGCGCCGAATTGAGCCTGGCTGTAATGGCTTATAACCTCAAGCGCGTGGTGCACATGATCGGAAGTCAAACACTCACGAAGACACTGCGGGCCTGAGCCCGATTTCTACTTCAAAAAACAAATTGCCCCGCCAAAGCGGGGCAATTTGTTGAGTGCCAACGTCAGACTTTTTACACAGCCTGATTCGCGGCTTTTTTGTTGTCCCGTGCCGGCCGCGGTCAGGGTTTCCAGTTCCCTGCGGCGATCTTCTCGAGCCAAAACGTGCCGATCACGGTTTTCACATCCGAGATCTTCCCTGCCTTGACCCACGCGAGCATTTCCGGCACGGTCGCCGTGAAGATTTCCAGGAACTCCCCCTCGTCCAGCTTGCGTTCGCCGGCAGTTAATCCGCGCGCAAGAAAGATGTCGAGATGCTCGTCCGAATAGGCAATCGCATTGTGGATCGTGCAGACGAACTGCCATTCGGCGGCGGTATAGCCGGTTTCTTCCTGCAGTTCGCGCTTGGCGCATTCAAGCGGGTCCTCACCAGGATCGATCTTCCCGGCCGGAAATTCAATGAAAACATCGTGCAGCGGATAACGAAATTGCCGCTCAAGCAGGATCGAGCCATCATCAAACACGGGAAGAACAACGACCGCTCCGGGATGCTTGATGTATTCGCGCGACGAATGTTTCCCGTCCGGCATGCGCACTGTGTCCTTCTGGACTTTCAGGAAATTCCCGTCGTACGCCACCTGGGTATCGACTTGGACTTCAATCAGATGTAGATCCACCTACCATCTCCATTTCGCAGAAGAAAATGGAAGTATTTTACTGTGTGCGATTGATACTGCCTTACAGCACGTCAACCGTGGCGCTTGTGCAGATAGCGGAATACGAAGCCGGGAAAGGCCAGCACAACGAATAGACAGGCGGTAATCGCGTAGAACTCCCAGCGTTGCGGGAATACGTTCCCGATACGTGCTTCCAACAGATAGGCGATACCACGAAGGAGGAAATACAGGACGAGCAATTCAAGCACGCGCAACCACAAGGATTTGACTGGGCGACCGAAAGGGATAAGCGCGAACAGGCGCTCATTGAAGAAAGGAAGGTTGGCGGCAAGCGCCGCCAACACAATCACGAACCAGCTTGCGAGAGAAACATCCACGCGTACTTCGTCACGGCCCTGTCAGCCAGCGAGCGTCTTGACGATTGCCGTCGCGCAGACGGCCATCAGCGGACCGGGCAGGATACCTAGCGCGAGGATCGCCGCACCGTTGAGGCTCAGGACTACACGCATGTCACCCGTTGCCTCGATCTTCGTCGTGTCGACCGGCTCATCGAAGTACATCGCCTTCACCACGCGCAGGTAGTAGAACGCGCCAATGAGGGACAGCAGGACTGCCACCACGGCCAGCCATACCTGGCCGGTGCTAAGCACAGACTGGAGCACTGCAAGCTTGGCGTAGAAACCGACCGTCGGCGGAATGCCGGTCAGGGAGAACATCAGGATCAGCATCACAAACGCAAACCACGGGCTGCGCTGGTTCAGGCCCTTGAAGTCATCGATGTTTTCCGCTTCGAAGCCCGAGCGTGCCAGCAGCATGATCAGACCGAAGGTACCCAGCGTCGTGAAGACATAGGTAACGGAATAGAACAGAGCAGAGCTGTACGCGTTACCGGCGTTGCTCGCTGAGGCCACGTTGCCGTCAACGACACCCGACAGCATGCCGAGCAGCATGAAACCCATCTGGCCGATTGTCGAGTAGGCCAGCATGCGCTTCAGGTTGGTCTGCACGATTGCGGTAATGTTACCGACTGCCATCGAGAGGACCGCAAGCACAGTAATCATTTGCTGCCAGTCGATAGCAAGCGGGAACAGGCCTTCGACCAGGAGACGGATGGTGATCGCGAATGCGGCGAGCTTCGGAGCAGCACCCAGCAGCAGGGTTACGGCCGTCGGCGCGCCCTGGTACACGTCAGGCACCCACATGTGGAACGGTGCAGCACCCAGCTTGAATGCCAGGCCGGCAACCACGAACACGACACCGAATACCAGCACAGTCTTGTTGACGGTGCCCGAGGCGGTTGCCTTCGCAACTTCGGTAAGGTCAAGCGAACCGGTCGCACCATACAACATGGACAGGCCATACAGGAGGAAGCCGGACGCAAGCGCACCGAGGATGAAGTACTTCATCGCGGCTTCAGTCGAAACAGAATGGCCGCGTCGCAGTGCGACGAGTGCATACAGCGACAGGGACATCAGTTCGAGGCCAAGATAAATCACCAAGAAGTTATTGCCCGAGATCATCACCATCTGGCCAAGCAGGGCGAACAGTGCGAGGACATAGAACTCGCCGCCCAGCGTACCGCCAAGCATGCCGCGATCGGTCGCATATTGACGCGAATAGATCAGGGTCATGCCGACTGCGATATACGAAAACACCTTCAGCAGGCTCGACATCGCATCGGACACGAACATGTTATTGAACGTGTAGGTCGTCGGATTGCCGAAATCGGCGATATTCAGTGCAGCGCACACGACCAGCGTCACGATGGCCAGCATGAACGTGACGTGGCGCTTCGCCTCCGTCAGGAACATGTCGATCAGCAGGATCGCCGAGGTGGCAATCAGCAGGAAGATTTCCGGATATACCGGTGCGAAATTGATTTCGTTCATGTTGTCGTCACTCTAAAGCCTTGCAGGCCGGGCCTCGCCGATGTCATCGCGCAAGACCCCGTAACACGCCTCCCGTGGTCCGGGAGGCGCATTCATTAATTCACCTTCGAAATCGCCACGTGCTTGAGCAGGTCATCCACCGAGGTCTGCATCAGGTCGGTGAACGGTGCCGGATAGACACCCATTGCGATAACAGCGATCGCCAGGATGCCGAGCATCAGGAATTCGCGGGCATTCAGGTCCTGGAGTTCCGCCACATGCGCGTTACCCACCTCACCGAACACGACGCGCTTGACGAGCCACAGCGAGTAGGCGGCGCCGAAGATCAACGCGGTTGCAGCAAGCATGCCGATCCAGAAGTTGTACTTGACCGTGCCGAGGATGACCATGAACTCGCCGACGAAACCAGAGGTCGCGGGCAGGCCGCAGTTAGCCAGCGAAAACAGGACGAAGAACGCGGCGAACTTCGGCATCGTATTGATCACACCGCCGTAATCGGCGATCCGACGCGAGTGCATGCGGTCGTACAGGACGCCGATGCAAAGGAACATTGCGCCGGAAACGAAACCGTGCGAAATCATCTGCACGATACCGCCCTGAGTTGCCATGTCGTTGAACACGAAGAAGCCGAGGGTCACGAAGCCCATGTGAGCGATCGAGGAATACGCCACGAGTTTCTTCATGTCCTCCTGAACCAGCGCTACCAGGCCGATGTAAATCACGGCGATCAACGACAGCGTGATGATGAAGCCTGCCAGGGAATGGCTGGCATCGGGCGCGATCGGTAAGGAGAATCGCAGGAAACCGTAGGCACCCAGCTTCAGCATGATGGCAGCCAGCACGACAGAGCCGCCCGTCGGCGCTTCAACGTGCGCATCCGGCAGCCAGGTATGCACCGGCCACATCGGCACCTTCACCGCAAACGCCATCAGGAAGGCGAAGAAGATCAGCACTTGCACGTTGAGCGGCAGCGGCAGCTTGTGCCAGGTCAGGATCTCGAAGCTGCCACCCGACGTGAAGTACAGGTAGATGAGGGCAACCAGCGTCAGCAGCGAACCGAGCAGCGTATAGAGGAAGAACTTGATCGCGGCATACACACGGTTCTGTCCGCCCCACACGCCGATGATGATGAACATCGGGATCAGCGTTGCTTCGAAGAAGACGTAGAACAGCAGGCCGTCGAGCGCGCAGAACACGCCGATCATCAGGCCGGACAGGATGAGGAACGCGCCCATGTACTGGGCCACGCGCTTCTCGATCACTTCCCAACCGGCGATCACGACGATGATCGTGATGAAGGCCGTCAGGAGTACGAACCAGACCGAAATACCGTCAATGCCCAGGTAGTAATTGACATTGAAGCGTTCGATCCAGGACGCCTTCTCGACAAACTGCATCCCGTGGGCTGCCTTGTCGAATTGCGATACCAGCGGCAGCGTCACGAGGAAACTGACGATGGAGCCGATCAGTGATACCGATCGGACCAGCGCAGGGTTTTCGTCGCGGCCGAATGCCAGGACGAACAGGCCGAACGCGATCGGGCACCAGATTGCGAGGCTCAGGAGTGGGAAAGTTGACTGCATCATGATTGTTATTTGCTCTACTTCGCCAACTTATTTGGCAAAAGACGGGAACGGCATGAAATAAATCAGGAACAACAGCACGCCGATAATCATTACAAATGCATAGTGGTAAATGTAACCGGTCTGGAAGTGGCGGATCAGTGCGGAGAACCAGCCCACGACCTTGGCGCTGCCATTGACGATCAGGCCATCGATCAGCGCACGGTCGCCGCCGCTCCACAGTCCACGCCCCAGCAGCACCGCCCCCTTGCCGAACACGACTTCATTGAACTTGTCCATGAAATACTTGTTGTCGAGGATAGTGTAGATCGCATGGAACTTGTTGTAGAACCATTCCGGAACCTTGCGGTTGACCATGTAGCAGTAGTAGGAAGCAGCCACACCTGCCAGCGCCAGCCAGAACGGCGCAGTCGACAGTGCATGCAGTGCCATCGCGGTCGCACCGTGGAAGGCTTCGTTCAGTTCCTTCATCGCGTGATGGTTCTCGCCGACGAAGATGACGTCCTTGAAGAAGTCACCATGGAGCATAGGACCAATTGCAATGAAGCCGATCACGACGGACGGGATAGCCAGCAGCATGAGCGGCACGGTCACAACCCACGGCGCCTCGTGCGGCTTCTCACCAGGCGCAAGGCCATGATGGTGATCGTCATGGTGGTCATCGTGGCCATGGCCGTGATGGTCGTCGTGTGCCTTGCCGAAGCGCTCCTCACCGTGAAAAACCAGGAAGTACATGCGGAAGGAATAGAAGGCGGTCACGAAAACGCCAGCCAGTACCGCGAAGTTTGCAAAGCCCGCCCCCGCAATATGCGTGGCATGGACCGCTTCGATGATGCTGTCCTTCGAGTAGAAGCCGGAGAAGAACGGCGTACCGATCAGGGCCAACGAGCCAAGCAACGAGGTAATCCAGGTAATCGGCATGTACTTGCGCAGGCCGCCCATATTGCGGATGTCCTGGTCGTGGTGCATGCCGATAATGACCGCGCCCGCACCAAGGAACAGCAGCGCCTTGAAGAATGCGTGGGTCATCAGGTGGAACACGGCCACAGAGTAGGCGGACGCGCCGAGCGCAACGGTCATGTAGCCGAGCTGCGACAGCGTGGAATACGCAACCACGCGCTTGATGTCGTTCTGGATAATGCCGAGGAAGCCCATGAACAGCGCGGTGATCGAGCCAATGATCAGCACGAAGGACAGCGCAGTGTCGGACAATTCAAACAGCGGCGACATGCGGGCGACCATGAAGATACCTGCGGTCACCATGGTTGCTGCGTGAATCAGTGCGGAAATCGGGGTCGGGCCTTCCATCGAGTCAGGCAGCCAGACATGCAACGGGAACTGTGCCGATTTACCCATGGCGCCGATGAACAGGCAGATACAGGCGACGGTCAGCAGCATCCAGTCGGTACCCGGCAGGGTCATCGTAGCCAGCTCTGCCTTCTTTGCAAACACTTCACCATAGTTCATCGAACCGGCGTAGGCCAGCAGCAGGCCGATGCCGAGGATGAAGCCAAAGTCGCCGACGCGGTTGACCAGGAAGGCCTTCATGTTCGCGTAGATGGCCGTCGGACGGGTGTACCAGAAACCGATCAGCAGGTACGACACCAGGCCCACTGCTTCCCAGCCGAAGAACAGCTGCAGGAAGTTGTTGCTCATGACGAGCATGAGCATGGAGAACGTGAACAGCGAAATGTAGGAGAAGAAGCGGTTGTAGCCCTCATCCTCTGCCATGTAGCCGATGGTGTAGATGTGAACCATCAGCGACACGAAGGTGACCACGCACATCATCATCGCCGTCAGGCTGTCGATCAGGAAGCCGACTTCAAGCTTGAGGCCCATTACCGTCATCCAGTTATAGACGGTGCCGTTATAGGTGGCGCCGTCCATGACTGCAAGCAGCGTCTGGAACGAAATGATGAAAGCGATCAGGACGCCAAGAATGGTCGCCGAATGCGACGCCGCGCGTCCGATCTTGTTGCCGAAAAACTTGGTTCCGAACAGACCCGCGATCGCGGCGCCTGCGAGGGGTGCCAACGGCACAGCCAATAGAACGTTAGGGTTGAGTTGCCCCGCCATGATGGACCTTGTCGTTATTTTTGCGTGATTAACCTTTGAGTGCGTCGAGATCTTCGACATTGATGGTGTCCAGGTTACGGAACAACACCACCAGGATGGCGAGACCAATCGCGGACTCCGCGGCAGCCACAGTCAGGATGAAGAAAACGAAAATCTGGCCAGCTGCGTCGCCGAGGTAGTACGAGAAGGCGACGAAGTTCATGTTGACCGCGAGGAGCATCAGCTCGATGGCCATCAACAGGATGATGACGTTCTTGCGGTTCAGGAAGATGCCGACGACGGAGATCGCAAAGAGGATTGCGCCGAGGATCAGGTAGTGTGCGAGCGAAAGTGCCACGATGATTCCCCTTATTGTTTTTCTGCCGATTGTGCAGCCGGCTGGACGCCATTGGCACGGTCGGACTCGGCCTTCATACTGACGATGCGCACGCGATCGTTGCGCTTGACTTTCACTGCATCGGCCGGGTTGAAGTACTTGCTGTCCTTGCGGCGACGCAGGGTCAGTGCCACAGCCGCGACGATGGCCACGAGCAGGATGACGGCAGCGATTTCGAACGCATAGATGTACTCGGTGTAGATCAGCTTGCCCAGTTCCTTCGTATTGCCGATGTTCGCCGACGCAGCCGGGACTTGCGACTCCAGTGCCCAGAAGCCGTGCAGCAGGACTGCCGCCATTTCCAGGACGATGACAACGCCGATGGTGGCCGCGAGCGGGAAGTATCCCCAGAAGCCCTCCCGCAGCTTGTCCATATTGATGTCCAGCATCATTACGACAAACAGGAAGAGCACCATGACAGCGCCGACATAGACCAGCACCAGGACGATAGCCAGGAATTCGGCTTTCAGCAGCAGCCAGACGCCCGCGCCCGAGAAGAACGACAACACCAGGAACAGCGCGGCGTGTACCGGGTTCCGGTCTGTGATGACGCGTGTGGCGGCGAACACCAGGATCACCGAGAACGCGTAGAACAAGAAGGTTTTAAATTCCATAATGGACCAAGAGAGTCAGCTGTATGCGGGCCAGATCAATCAACGATATGCGGCATCGGCGGCACGGGCGGCGGCGATGTCCTTTTCATAACGGTCGCCAATCGCAAGCAGCATCTCCTTTGTGTAGTAGAGGTCGCCGCGCTTTTCGCCGTGGTATTCCAGAATGTTGGTTTCGACGATCGAATCGACCGGGCAGGACTCTTCACAGAATCCGCAGAAAATGCACTTGGTCAGGTCGATGTCGTAACGCGTGGTGCGACGGGTGCCGTCTTCACGTTCCGTTGATTCAATCGTGATCGCCATTGCCGGACAAACCGCTTCGCACAGTTTGCAGGCGATGCAACGCTCTTCCCCGTTGGGATAGCGGCGCAGCGCGTGCAATCCACGGAAACGCGGCGACAGCGGCGTCTTTTCTTCCGGGAATTGCACCGTGATCTTGCGGGCGAACATGTAACGGCCGGTCAGGGCGAGGCCCTTGATCAGCTCTCGGAGCATCAGGCTGCCGAAGAAATCTTTAATGGCTTCCATGTTGTTCAGCCTCTATTCCTTACTTCCAAATATTCCAGGGTGTCTGCATCCAGGCAGCGACGATCACGAGATAAGCCAGCGTGAGCGGAATGAATACCTTCCAGCCGAGACGCATGATCTGATCGTAGCGGTAGCGCGGGAACGAAGCGCGAGCCCAAATGAACAGCGACACGACGAAGAAGGTCTTGATGCCCAACCAGATCCAGCCCGGGATGAAGTCCAGGAACGACACCGGGGATGCCCAGCCGCCGAGGAACATCAGCGAGGCCAGCATCGAAATCAGGATCATGTTCGCGTATTCAGCGAGGAAGAACATCGCGAACGACATGCCCGAGTACTCGACCATGTGACCCGCAACGATTTCCGATTCGCCTTCGACGACGTCGAACGGGTGGCGATTGGTTTCAGCGATGCCCGAAATCACGTAGATCACGAAAATCGGCAGCAGCGGCAGCCAGTTCCACGACAGGAAGTTCAGTCCCTTGTCGGCAAAAATGCCCTTGTTCTGCACATTGACGATATCGATGAAATTCAGGCTGCCGGAAACCAGCAACACGACAACCAGGGCAAAGCCCATCGCGATTTCATACGACACCATCTGTGCGGAAGCACGCATCGCACCGAGGAATGCATACTTCGAGTTCGAGGCCCAGCCTGCGATGATCACGCCGTACACTTCCATCGAGCTGATTGCCATCACGAACAGCAGGCCGGCATTGACGTTTGCCAGGACAGCCTCGGGTCCGAACGGAATCACCGCCCATGCGGCAAGCGCCGGCATGATAGTCATGATCGGAGCGATCACGAACAAGGCTTTGTTGGCCTTGGCGGGAACAACGATTTCCTTGAGCAGCAGCTTGAGCGCATCAGCAATCGGTTGCAGTAGGCCGGCGGGGCCGACGCGGTTCGGGCCGAGCCGGATATGCATCCAGCCGATCATCTTGCGTTCCCACAGCGTGAGATAGGCAACGCAGCCCATCAGCGGCAGCACAACGACGACGATCTTGACCAAGGTCCACACCAACGGCCATACACCGCCGAACAAGCCCTGTCCGGTTGCGTTGATGGTCATGAGCATTTGATCCATTACGCTTTCTCCACACTGATTGCGCCGAACATCGCGCCGAGACCGACGGTCGACTTATGCGCAGCGGACACACGGACGACGTTTTCCGGCAGCTTGGCATCGACAGCGGCCGTTACGACCGCACTGCCCTGCCCCTGCGTTACCTTGATCTGCGCACCATCAGCGATGCCGAGCTGCTGTGCGAGTGCCGGGGAGATCGATGCCTTCGGTGCGTTCGCATCAGCCGTCAGTTGCAGTGATTCGGCTCGGCGTACGATCGCGTCGGTAAAGTAAATCGGCACGTCGGCAATGCGCTCAACCTGTGCGGCGGCGCCTTGCTTGGCTGCCTGCAGTTGAACATTTGCATTGTTGTTCAGGCGCGGCTTGAGGTCGGCTTCTTCCGCATTCTTCGTGCCAAGCAGTTCGATGCGGATTTCTTCGGACGTCTCGTAGTCGAAACCCGACAGGTCAAGCATGTTGCCGAGGACACGCAGTACCTTCCATGCCGGACGGGTTTCGCCGAGCGGCTTGACGGTGCCATTGAATCCTTGTGCGCGGCCTTCGCAGTTGACGAAAGTGCCAGAAGTCTCGGAGAACGGCGCGATCGGGAGCAGCACGTCAGCGTAGTCGGCTGCGTGCTTGAACGGAGACATGGCAACAACCATGTCCGCCTTGCTCAGTGCAGTCCGTGCCGCTTGCGGATCGTAGCAATCGAATTCCGGCTCGGCGTGCAGGAGTACGTAAGCCTTGCGCGGCTGTGCAAACATTTGCAGAGCATTCGCGCCCTTGCCAGGAACGGCGTTGGCAATGTAGCCGCCAACGGTGTTCGCCGCTTCGGTCAGATAACCGAGCTTGGCATCAGTGTTCTGTGCGATCCACTGTGCAGCAGCGTGCAGCTGCGATGCCTGCGGATGCTGTGCAGCCGCGTTGCCTAGCACGACAACCTTGCGCTCGCCGGACAGCAGGCTGGCTGCGATGCCCTTTGCGATTTCGCCGGCCTGAATGCCTTCGAAGCCAGCCGGAGCTGCAACGCTCTTTGCCTGCGCAACGGCAGCCACGACTTCGCTCAGGCCTGCCAGCCAGTCGGACGGCGCCTTGATCATGCGATTGGTCAACGGAATCAGCAGTTCGTCATCGGTCGCATGCAGGATGCTGATCTTCGCGCCATGCTTTGCCGAATGGCGCAGGCGAGCGGCGAGCAGCGGGTGATCCTTGCGAAGGAAAGAGCCGATGACGAACGCGCGGTCGGCGGCACCGAATTCTTCAATCGACATGCCCAGCCACGGCGTGACCTTGCCGTCCAGGGAGAAGTCGGACTGACGCAGACGGAAATCAACGTTGTCGGACCCGATTCCCCGCACCAGTTTCTGCAGCAGCGAGAGTTCTTCCAGCGTGGAGTACGGAGCCGCCAGCGCGGCGATCGAATCAGCGCCGTGATCCTTGCGGATGTCCTTCAGGCCGTGTGCCACATACTCCAGCGCGGTCTGCCAGTCGGTTTCGATCCACTTGCCATCCTGTTTGATCATCGGGACGGTCAGGCGCTCGGGGCTGTTCAGGCCTTCATAGGAGAAGCGGTCCTTGTCGGAGAGCCAGCATTCGTTGACGCCTTCGTTCTCCAGCGGCAGTACGCGCATGACCTTGCCGCCCTTGACCTGGACGATCAGGTTGGCGCCGAGGCCGTCATGCGGGCTCACCGAGCGGCGACGGGACAATTCCCAGGTGCGCGCGCTGTAGCGGAACGGCTTGGAAGTCAAGGCACCAACCGGGCACAGGTCGATCATGTTGCCGGACAATTCGGAGGTGACCGTGTTACCGACAAAGGTCGTGATTTCCGAATGTTCGCCGCGATTCAGCATGCCGAATTCCATGACACCGGCGATTTCCTGACCGAAGCGGACGCAGCGCGTGCAGTGGATGCAGCGGGCCATTTCGCGCATGGAGATCAGCGGACCTGCATCCTTCGGATCGACGACACGCTTCTCTTCTTCGTAGCGGGACGCGGCCGGACCGTAGCCGACGGCCAGATCCTGCAGCTGGCACTCACCGCCCTGGTCGCAGATCGGGCAATCCAGCGGGTGATTGATGAGCAGGAACTCCATCACGCTCTTCTGCGCCTTGATTGCCTTGTCGCTGGCAGTACGGACGATCATGCCGTTGGTCACCGGCGTTGCGCATGCGGGCAACGGCTTCGGCGCCTTCTCGACGTCGACCAGGCACATGCGGCAGTTGGCCGCGATGGACAGTTTCTTGTGATAGCAAAAATGCGGGATGTAGGTGCCAAGCTTGTTGGCAGCGTCCATCACCATGCTGCCTTCCTGTACCTCGACCTTTTTGCCGTCAATTTCGATTTCAACCATGGCTTTTTGCCTAAGTATTATTTGGCGCGCGGTACGCGCCTTTTCATGTCAACGTGTGAACGCGAGCCGCGTCGTATCAAACGTACGCGGGAACGATGCAGCGCTTGTGTTCGATGTGGTATTCAAACTCGTCGCGGAAATTCTTCACGAATGCGCGAACCGGCATCGCCGCCGCATCACCAAGTGCACAGATCGTGCGGCCCTGGATGTTGTCTGCGATGGTGTTCAGCATGTCGAGGTCGTCCGCACGGCCCTGCCCGTTTTCGATACGATGGACCATGCGATACAGCCAGCCGGTGCCTTCGCGGCACGGCGTGCATTGGCCGCAGGACTCTTCGAAATAGAAGTACGACAGACGGAGCAGCGACTTGACCATGCAGCGCGTTTCGTCCATGACGATCACCGCACCGGAGCCAAGCATCGAGCCGGCCTTGGCGATGGAGTCATAGTCCATGTCTGTGTTCATCATGACTTCGCCGGTCAGCACCGGCATCGACGAACCTCCGGGAATGACTGCCTTGATTTTCTTGCCGTCGCGCATACCACCGGCCAACTCCAGCAGCTTGGCAAACGGCGTACCGAGCGGCACTTCGTAATTGCCCGGACGCGCAACGTCGCCGGACATCGAGAAGATCTTGGTGCCGCCATTGTTCGGCTTGCCCAGCGCGGCATAGGCATCCCCCCCCATGCGCATGATGAACGGCACCGCTGCGAAAGTTTCAGTGTTGTTGATGGTGGTCGGCTTGCCATACAGGCCGAAGCTCGCCGGGAATGGCGGCTTGAAGCGCGGCTGACCTTTCTTGCCCTCGAGGGACTCGAGCAGTGCGGTCTCTTCCCCGCAGATATAGGCGCCGTAGCCGTGGAAAGCGTGCAGCTGGAAGCTGAATTCGCTACCCATGATGTTATTGCCGAGGAAACCGGCAGCACGTGCTTCTTCCAGCGCCTGCTCGAAACGTTCGTACGCTGCCCAGACTTCACCGTGGATGTAGTTGTAGCCGACGGTAATGCCCATTGCATACGCACCGATTGCCATGCCTTCGATGAGCGCGTGCGGGTTGTAGCGAATGATGTCGCGATCCTTGAATGTGCCCGGCTCGCCTTCGTCGGTATTGCAGACGAGGTACTTCTGCCCGGGGAACTGGCGCGGCATGAAGCTCCACTTGAGGCCGGTCGGGAAACCTGCGCCACCACGGCCGCGCAGCGAGGAAGCCTTTAGCTCGGCGATCACCTGTTCCGGTGCGATTTTTTCAGTCAGGATGCGCTTCAGCGCCTCGTAGCCGCCACGCTTGACGTAGTCGGCGAGATGCCAGTTATTGCCATCCAGGCCAGCAAGGATCAACGGATTGATGTGACGATCGTGCAGGCAGGTCATTTCTTCAGTTCCTCCACCAGCGCATCGATCTTTTCCTTCGACATGTGACTGCACATGCGCTTGTTGTTGACCAGCATCACAGGCGCATCGCCGCAGGCGCCCATGCACTCGCCTTCGACGAGTGTGAACTGGCCGTCAGCGGTGGTTTCCTTGTAGTCGACACCCAGCTTCTCTTTCAGGTAGTGCGCAGCGCGCTCGCCGCCCGACAGGGCGCAAGGCAGGTTCGTGCACACGGAAATCTTGTGCTTGCCGACCGGCTTGGTGTTGTACATGTTGTAGAAGGTTGCGACTTCCTGCACGGCGATCGGCGCCATGCCGATGTAGTCGGCAACATCCTTCAGTACTTCCGGCGACAGCCAGCCCTTTTCATCCTGGGCGATAGCCAAGGCTGCCATGACGGCGGACTGCCTCTGGTCGGCGGGGAATTTCGCGAGTTCGCGATCGATTTTCTTGTACGCTTCTTGACTTAACAGCATGATGTCAGCCATTCGTGCGCGATGGTATCGCGCGGGTTATCGGTCAATCTCACCGAACACAATATCTTGCGTGCCGATGATCGTCACTGCGTCGGCGATCATGTGGCCCTTTGCCATTTCATCCAGCCCCTGCAGGTGCGCAAAGCCGGGGGCGCGGATCTTCATGCGGTACGGCTTGTTCGCGCCGTCCGAAATCAGGTACACGCCGAACTCGCCCTTCGGATGCTCGATCCCGACGTAAGCCTCGCCTTCCGGCACATGGAAGCCTTCGGAGAAGAGCTTGAAGTGGTGGATCAGCTCTTCCATGTTGGACTTCATGCTCACGCGGGACGGCGGCGCCACCTTGTGGTTGTCCGTCATGACTGGGCCCGGATTATTGCGCAGCCACTCGACGCACTGCTTGATGATGCGGTTCGACTGGCGCATTTCTTCGATGCGCACCAGATAGCGGTCGTAGGAGTCGCCGTTCACGCCGATAGGAATATCGAAATCGAGCAGGTCATAGACCTCGTACGGCTGGTTCTTGCGCAGATCCCACGCAATCCCGGAGCCCCGCAGCATCGGGCCCGTGAAGCCCATCGCCTTTGCGCGCTCCGGCGAGACAACGCCGATGCCGACCAGGCGTTGCTTCCAGATACGATTGTCTGTCAGCAGAGTTTCGTACTCGTCGACATAACCGGGGAAGCGGTTGGTAAAGTCTTCAATGAAATCCAGCAGGGAGCCTTGACGATTTTCGTTCAGCTGCCTGATTGCCTTCTCGCTGCGGATGGACGAGGTCGTGTATTGCGGCATGGCGTCCGGCAGATCACGATATACGCCACCCGGACGGTAGTACGCCGCGTGCATACGCGCGCCAGACACGGCTTCATACATGTCCATCAGGTCTTCGCGCTCACGGAACGCGTAGAGGAACACTGCCATTGCGCCGACATCAAGGCCATGCGCACCGATCCACAGCAGGTGGTTCAGCAGACGGGTAATTTCGTCGAACATCACGCGGATGTACTGTGCGCGCAGCGGCACTTCGATACCGAGCAGGCGCTCGATCGAGAGTACATAACCGTGCTCGTTGCACATCATCGACACGTAGTCGAGACGGTCCATGTACGGCACCGACTGCAGGAAGGTCTTCTGCTCCGCCAGCTTTTCCGTTGCGCGATGCAGGAGGCCGATATGCGGGTCGGCACGCTGAATCACCTCGCCGTCGAGCTCGAGGACGAGACGCAACACGCCGTGTGCAGCCGGGTGCTGCGGACCGAAGTTCAGGGTGTAATTCTTGATTTCAGCCATTATTTCGTCCCGTATTTTTCTTCGCGAATGACGCGCGGCGTGATTTCACGCGGCTCAATCGTCACGGGTTGGTAAATCACGCGCTTCTGCTCGGGGTCGTAGCGCATCTCGACATAGCCGGAAACCGGGAAGTCCTTGCGGAACGGATGGCCGATGAAGCCGTAGTCGGTGAGAATGCGACGCAGGTCGTTGTGGCCTTCGAAGAGGATGCCGAACAGGTCGAACGCTTCACGCTCGTACCAGTTGGCGGAGGGCCAGATCTCCGTGACCGAGGGAACGACAGGCAGTTCGTCGTCCGGGGCGAAGACACGCACGCGAACGCGCCAGTTGTGGGTAACGGACAGCAGATGCGATACCGCCGCAAAACGCTCGCCTTCCCATGTGCCATCACCGTACGTCGAGTAGTCAACACCACACAGGTCGATCAATTCTTCGAAACGCAAATCGGCATGGTCCCGCAGCACACGCATCGCCGCCAGATAATCGGATGCGCCGATCACCACGGTGACTTCACCCAGCGCGACTTTCAGGCTCCGGATCTGGCTGCCCAGCGCATTGCGGAGAGCAGCTTCGAGGGTTTCAATTTTCGTCGTCATATCTTTTTAAGCGCCCCAATCAGCGTGCAATCGTGTTGGTTCGCTTGATCTTGTTTTGCAACTGCATGATGCCGTAGAGGAGTGCCTCGGCAGTCGGAGGACATCCAGGCACGTATACGTCGACAGGCACAATGCGATCGCAACCGCGGACAACGGAGTACGAGTAGTGGTAGTAACCGCCACCATTCGCACAGGTTCCCATGGAGATCACCCAGCGCGGCTCCGCCATCTGGTCATAGACCTTGCGCAGCGCAGGCGCCATCTTGTTGCACAGCGTGCCGGCGACGATCATGACGTCCGACTGACGCGGAGACGGACGAAACACAATACCAAAACGATCGAGGTCATAGCGCGAAGCGCCTGCATGCATCATCTCGACCGCACAGCATGCGAGACCGAAGGTCATCGGCCACAGCGAACCGGTACGAGTCCAGTTGATGAGCTTGTCCGCCGTCGTGGTGACGAAGCCCTCGTTCAATACACCTTCAATAGACATGACTTACTCCCAATCCAGAGCGCCCTTCTTCCAGATGTACCAGAACCCGACCACGAATTCGGCAATGAACACCATCATCGTGATAAAGCCCTGCCAGCCGAGCTCGCGTGCTGCGACGCCCCACGGGAAGAAGAATGCAGTTTCCAGATCGAACAAAATGAACAGGATGGCGACAAGGTAGTAGCGCACATCGAACTTCATGCGCGCATCTTCAAATGCTTCAAAACCGCACTCGTACGGAGAAAGCTTTTCATTGTCAGGCTTGTGCGGCGCAAGTACGCGACCGAGAACCTGGGGAACGACACCGACGCCGATGCCAACAAGAATGAAGAGAAGGATGGGGAAGTAATTTTCGAGGTTCACGATGCGGGCCTAGTTGAATGATTTGCAAATCAAACCAAGATTCCTCGATAAAAAGCCAGCTTGGGCGTACCCCTCGCTGGCCTTATTTGTTGGTGCCGACGGCGAGACTCGAACTCGCACAGCTTTCGCCACTACCCCCTCAAGATAGCGTGTCTACCAATTTCACCACGTCGGCTCAAAGACTTACATTTTAACCTGCTTTGGGGCGTTTGTTCAATGCACAATTGCCCCACATCAAGTCGCAGACAAATTATTTTGGTATCTGATTCGCCTGACCCGCACCTTCTGCAGGAGCAGTCGGAGCTGCGGGAGCATTTGCAGCAGGAGCAGCCGGTGCATTCACGGCGGGAGCAGCAGGCAGATTCTCCATCACACCACCGCTTACGGGAGCACGCTTGTTACCGACAAATGCCAGCGCGAGCGTCGCAGCAAAGAAGACCGCCGCTGCGATTGCCGTCGACTTCGACAGGAAGTTCGACGAACCGGTTGCACCGAACAGGCTGCCAGACGCACCAGAGCCAAAGGCTGCGCCCATGTCGGCCCCCTTACCGTGCTGCAAGAGAACCAGGCCGATGATCGCCAGAGCAGACAGCACCTGGATCACGACGATGAATGTGAACATTGCGTTCATTAGTTGCTTTCCAATCTAAGGTTAATTCAACTTGCTTCGCTTACGCGGCACGAATGATTGCGAGGAAGTCGACCGCCTTCAGCGATGCCCCGCCAATAAGCCCGCCATCGATATCCGCCATGGCGAGCAATTCACCGGCGTTATCCGGCTTCATGCTGCCGCCGTACAGAATTTTGACCGCCCCTGCCGCGCCAGGGTTCTTCGCCTGAAGCCTCCCACGCAACATCGCATGCACATCCTGAGCCATTTGCGGGGTCGCGGTCTTGCCCGTTCCGATTGCCCAGACGGGCTCATAGGCGATGACGATTTTGGCCACGTCTTCGGGGGCGATAGCCGCAAGTACCGCATCCACCTGTGCACCAACGACCTCATCAGTCTTGCCCGACTCGCGCTGCTCCAGGGACTCGCCGACACAAACGATCGGCGTCACGCCGGACTGCAACGCCCTTACGGTTTTCTTTGCGACCAAATCATCGCTTTCACCATGATAAGTACGGCGCTCGGAATGTCCGACAATGACGAAGGCACAGCCAAAATCGACGAGCATCGATGCCGCGACTTCTCCGGTATAGGCGCCCGCCTCATGGATCGAAAGATCCTGTCCGCCCCACGCAATCGAACTGCCGCCGAGCAGCGACTGGCATTGCGCAAAGTAAGGCGCCGGTACGCAGACTGCGATATCACACGCCGCCTGGCCTGCACCGCTGCGGATATCGTTCAGGAGGACTGCATTGGCAGACTGGCTGCCATTCATCTTCCAGTTACCGGCAATAAGTTTGCGACGCATATGGGCCCTGAATTTTCAATAACCCTTAATTTTAGCGCGCCGCACCATTACCGGTCAAACCGGCGCTCGGCGCATGCAATTCCCCCAAGCCTCCTTGACGAGCAAAAAGCTAGCCCACCTGAAGTACGATTTTCCCGATATGAGTGCTTGTTTCCATCAGAACATGCGCCTGGACCGCCTCTTCCAGTGAAAAGACCTGATAGATGACCGGTTTCACCTTCTGCGTTTCGAGCAAGGGCCAGACATTGGCTTGCAATTTCGCTGCAATGTCTGCCTTGAAAGCGACAGAGCGAGGCCGCAGGGTGGAGCCAGTGATAGTGAGCCGGCGTCGCAGCACCTGCCCGAGATCGACCGTCGCTTTTGCGCCCCCGAGCAGTGCAATAATGGCCAGGCGACCATCGTCCGCCAGGCACTCGAGTTCACGCGGCACGTATATCCCCCCCACCATGTCGAGGATCACGTCCACGCCCTTACCGTCCGTTTCCGACTTCACCACCTCGACAAAATCTTCTGTGCGGTAGTTGATGGCACGCGAGGCACCAAGCTCTTCGCAAGCACGACACTTCTCGTCACTACCCGCAGTGGCAAAAACGCGATGGCCGAACGCGGCAGCGATCTGGATGGCCGCGACGCCGATCCCGGAGGTCCCACCCTGCACAAGGATTGTTTCCTCGCCTGCGAGATGCGCACGGTCAAAGACATTGCTCCATACGGTAAAGAAGGTTTCCGGAAGCGACGCCGCTTCCACGAAGCTCAATCCCTTCGGAACAGGCAGGCATTGTCTTGCCGGTGCTGCGCAATACTCGGCATATCCGCCTCCCTGCACCAATGCACAAACACGGTCCCCCTTCCTAAATCCGGTTCCGGACATGTCACCGTCGACGATCTCCCCTGCAATCTCGAGGCCGGGAAGATCGGACGCCCCAGGTGGAACCGGGTAATGCCCCATTCGCTGAATAACATCCGGCCGGTTGACGCCTGCGGCATGCACCTTGATCAGCACCTCCCCTTGCTTGAGTTCCGGAATCGGCCTCTCGCATGAACGCAAGACATCAGGTGGCCCGGGTTGGGCAATTTCGACAGCTTTCATGTTCCGGCTCCCCTGTGGACAGAAGAGCATTGTACGCCAGCGCCTGAAATCGATTTCCGCCCGCTACCGGCACTTTCCTGCCGGACAGTTGAGGCTGCGCAACATGCGATGCGGCACATGAGAAACAATGAAAAGCTCGGTGCCCTCTGAAGCAAATCCTGAATGTAACAAACCGATATAACAAAGTTACAAAATGATGGGAACTAAACAAGCATCTGCATTTCCAAAAGGCAATACGATTTCGCTGGGGCAAATATCATGCATTCGAATACCGGAAAGCCTAAGAAAAAACGCGATGATGGAAAATCCTCCAGGTCGTCGGCAATGAACAAGCGGCTGAGTCTGGCTCTTGAAAGTTCGGGTCAGCTAGCGTTCGACTGGAGCATTCCCGACGATTGCCTGCATTTCAGTGGTCAGCTTGCGGGCAACCTCAAGGCATTGTTGCTGGACACATCGAAGACATGGCATTCGAGCGCTCTGCCCTCCATCATTCATGAAGCCGATCTGCCTCTTTTTCGGGCACGTTTGCATGAGGCGCTCAAGGGCAACGGCGACGATGACGGCACCTCCTACCATGCGGAATTGCGCCTGAAGGACGCATCCCGCGGCTGGCGCTGGGTCAACATCAGCGGAAGGATTGTAGAGCGCGACGAAGCCGGCCGCGCGCAGCGCATGGTCGGCACATTCTCCGACATCGACGAGCGCAAGAAGGCAGAGAATCGCGTTACCCGGATGCGCGACCTGTACGCGGCCCTGAGCCAGACCAACCAGGCAATCGTGCGTATTGGAGACCGCGAAACGCTGTTCAAGGAAATCTGCCGCATTGCTGTCGAACACGGACATTTCAAGCTCGCCTGGATCGGGTTGATCGATCATGCAAATGCCTGCATCGCTCCATGTGCTGCACATGGCATCTTTCAGGACGACTTGATGGAGAGCAGGATTCCAATCGACGCATCCTTCCCGCAGCACTACGCCGTTGTTGCTGCTGCGGCACGGGAAGGACGTCCCGACCTCTGCAACGACCTTCCACTGATGCCAGCCGGAGGGGAGGTGCCGGATGTCCGCAACGGGCTCGGCTCGGTCGCAAGTTTTCCGTTTGCCGAAGAAGGCAAGACCCTGGGCGTGCTGAATCTGTACTCGACCGCGCCCCACTTTTTCGACGATCAGCTGATTGACCTGCTTGCGGAAATGAGCCGCGACATTTCCTTCGCTATCGACAACTATGCGCGCGAGTCCCAGCGCAAGGCGATGGAATCCGCGCTCATCGACAGCGAGCAGTTCAAGAGCGCCATTCTTACCGCTGCTTTGGACGGCATCGTTTCTACTGACGAAAAAGGGACGATCATCAGCTTCAATCAGGCCGCAGAGCAAACCTTCGGTCGCAAGAGCGAGGACGTGCTCGGCAGGAACCTGACCGACATCATCACGCCACCAGAGTGGCGCGAGCGGCATCGCCAAGGCGTGGAGCGGTTCCTTGAAACGGGAGAGAACTTCCTTCTCAACCGGCGAATCGAGTTGACAGCAATGCGTGCCGATGGCTCCACCTTCCCGGTCGAACTCGCCCTTGTACCCCTGAGCGTGCGCGGCGAGCGCATGTTCACGGCATTCATCCGCGACATCTCCGACGTCAAGAGAAGTCAGGCAATCCTGAAGGACAGCGCCATCAGGTATCGTCAACTCGTCGAACTGTCCCCTGAAGCCACATTCATCTGCCAGGATGGAAGAGTTGCGCTATTCAACCAGGCCGGAAGCAGGCTGCTCGCCGTACGGGATCCGGAAGATCTGATGGGACGAAACATTTTTGATTTTGTACACCCCGATTACCATGCCCTTTTTCACGAGCGCGGACGCCTTCGACCGCACGAGGCGCAGCCGACACCGTTCATTGAGCAGATATGGATACGGCAGGACGGCCTTGCGATCAATGTGGAAATCGGCGCCACGAATCTGTTATATAACGAGTTGCCTTCAGTTCAGGTAGTGGTTCGCGACATCACGGAGCGCAAGCGCGCGGAAGCATTGCAGCTCGGCCAGAATCGCATTCTCAACATGGTCGCCACAGGCGTGGCGCTGCAGGAAATCCTGATGGAGATTGCACATTTCATGGAGCGCCAGTCAGACGAAGGGCGTTGCTCCATCGTGCAGCTATCTGCCGACGGACAGACCTTGCAGGAACTGGTCGCCCCGAACCTTCCGTCAAACTTCCGCGCAAAGGCATGCGACGCACTGGCTCGGCACTATCAGTTCCAGCACGGTATATCGGCGCGTCGAGGCGAACCGGTGATGGTCAGGGATATTTCGACGGATCCGCTATGGAAAGATTCACTCGACATCGCATTCGAGCACCAGCTCAGGAGTTACGCCGTATGGCCCATCCTTGGCAAGCACAGAAAAATCCTTGGTGTGCTCGCACTCTTCTCCCACAAGCCGGTTGCGCTTTCGGAGAGAAGCCGGCAATTGTGCGAGATCTGCGCAAATCTCGCTGGCATTGCGATCGAAAGCAGAGCCTCGGAAGACAAGATTCGCCACCTCGCTCACTATGACGGCCTGACGTCGCTGCCAAACAGGTTTCTGTTCAAGGAATACCTCGACCTGGCACTTCGGACTGCGCGGCGGCATGGCAACAAATTCGCAGTCCTGTTCCTGGACCTCGACAAGTTCAAAGAAATCAACGACACATTGGGCCACGACGCCGGCGATATCGTCCTGTGCGAAATCGCATCACGCTTGCGCAGTTGCCTGAGACATACCGACAAGATCGCACGCATGGGCGGGGACGAATTCTACGTGCTGATCGAAGAACTGGATGACGCGCGTTATGTGGCGGATGTCGCCCACAAGCTCCTTGAAGCGGCGTCACGTCCCATCCTCATTGGGGGCAAGGAGTGCAAGCTGAGTGTCAGTATTGGCATCGCAATCTACCCCGATGATGGCGGCGATGGCCCGACACTGCTGAAGAACGCGGACAAGGCCATGTACAAGGCGAAAGACCTTGGCAAGAATGGCTTCCAGACCTTTTCTACACTGGATTCGTACCGCAACGAACTCTTGCTGCCTCGTGCATCTGCGCGCGCAATGCTGCATGCCCTTCTAAGTTAAGACCAGAAAACAAAAAACCACCCGGCCATTGGCACGGGTGGTTTTTTCAGTTCCAGCGCGGGTACAGCTTCGCGATGTTACTGCTGCTGTTGCTGTTGTTGCTGGGCAGCGCCGCCCTCTTCAGCAGCAGCTGCCTTCATCGACAGCTTCAGACGGCCGCGGTCATCGGTCTCGAGAACCTTGACGCGTACCTGCTGACCTTCCTTCAGATAGTCGGCAACGGCATTCACACGCTCGTTGGCGATCTGGCTGATATGCAGCAGGCCGTCCTTGCCCGGCATGACCTGGACGATCGCGCCGAAATCGAGCAGCTTGAGAACGACGCCGTCGTAGGTCTTGCCCACTTCAACAGAAGCGGTCAACTCCTCGATGCGGCGCTTGGCTTCCTGGCCGGCAGCCGCGTCGACGGAAGCGATAGTGACCACACCCTCGTCGGTGATATCGATCTGGGTACCGGTTTCTTCCGTCAGCGCACGGATCACTGCGCCCCCCTTGCCGATCACGTCGCGGATCTTTTCCGGATTGATCTTGATGGTGATGAGACGCGGAGCGAAGTTGGACAGCTCGGTCTTGCCGACCGGCATGGCTTCCTGCATCTTAGCGAGGATATGCATGCGGCCTTCCTTGGCTTGCGCCAGTGCGACCTGCATGATTTCCTTGGTGATGCCCTGGATCTTGATGTCCATCTGCAGCGCGGTCACGCCGAGAGAGGTACCGGCAACCTTGAAGTCCATGTCGCCGAGGTGATCTTCATCACCAAGGATATCGGTCAGGACAGCGAACTTGTTGCCATCCTTGATCAGTCCCATCGCGATACCGGCAACATGCGCCTTCATCGGGACGCCAGCGTCCATCAGCGCCAGGCAGCCACCACAAACGGAGGCCATGGAGGACGAGCCGTTGGACTCGGTGATCTCGGACACCAGACGCACGGAATAGCTGAACTCTTCCGGTGCCGGCAGGGCTGCTTGCAGCGCACGCTTGGCAAGACGGCCGTGACCGATTTCGCGGCGCTTCGGCGAACCCACGCGGCCGGTTTCGCCCGTGGCGAACGGTGGCATGTTGTAATGGAGCATGAAGCGGTCGGAGTACTCGCCCATGAGCGCGTCGATCTTCTGTTCGTCGCGCGCGGTGCCGAGGGTCGCGATCACGAGCGCCTGGGTTTCTCCGCGGGTGAACAGTGCCGAACCGTGGGTACGCGGCAGTACGCTGGTACGGATGGTAATCGGACGGACGGTACGGGTGTCGCGGCCGTCGATGCGCGGCTCGCCTTCGAGGATCTGCGAACGTACAATCTTCGCCTCCATGTCGAACAGGATATTGCCGACGTCGACGGAGTCAGGGGCGGATGTGCCGGCGGCTTCCGATTCTGCAGCCAGTGCGGCATTCACTTCCGTAGACACGGTCTTCAGCTTGGCAGTACGCGCCTGCTTGTCCTTGGTCTGATACGCTTCACGCAGCTTGCCTTCGGCGAGTTGCGTCACGCGTGCGATCAGCGCCTCGTTCTTGGCGGCCGGCGCCCACTGGACTTCCGGCTTGCCGCCATCGCGCACGAGTTCGTGGATGGCATCGATCACCGCCTTCATCTGGTCGTGGCCATAGACCACGGCACCCAGCATCACCTCTTCGGACAGCTGGTTGGCTTCGGATTCGACCATCAGCACAGCCTGCTCGGTACCGGCGACAACCAGGTCCATCTGCGACTTCGCCATCTGCGAGGTGGTCGGGTTCAGCACGTACTGTCCATCGATATAGCCGACGCGCGCGGCGCCGAGCGGGCCGCTGAACGGAATGCCGGCCACGCAGATCGCAGCGGATGCGCCGATCATGGAGGCGATGTCGGGATCGATTTCCGGATTGACGGACAGGACATGCACGATGACCTGCACTTCATTCATGTAACCTTCGGGGAATAGCGGGCGGATCGGACGGTCGATCAGGCGGGAGGTCAGCGTCTCCTTCTCGGACGGACGGCCTTCGCGCTTGAAGAAGCCGCCAGGGATGCGGCCGGCTGCGTAGCTCTTCTCTACGTAGTCGACGGTCAGCGGGAAGAAATCCTGGCCCGGCTTGACGTCCTTCTTGGCGACGACGGTAGCCAGCACCACGGTATCTTCGATCGAGACGACCACTGCGCCGGATGCCTGGCGGGCGATCTCGCCGGTTTCCAGTGTGACGGTATGCTGGCCGTACTGGAAGGTCTTGGTAACTTTATTGAACACGGTGTTTCCTTTCTATTTTTTCCGACAGATTTTCAGGCGCTGTCGTTCACCTCACCACGGATGACATGCCACGCATGGCTGCCATCTTTACTGCAGAATCGCTGTCGAATTGCAAACTGCAAAATGACAAAATGCCTGCATCAGAAACTGACGCAGGCATTTTTTCTATAAACCGAGCGATGGCGCAATGAATTACTTGCGCAGGCCGAGTTTTTCAATCAGAGCGCGATAACGGTTTGCGTCTTTGCCCTTGAGGTAGGACAGCAGGCGCTTGCGGCGGTTAACCATCATGATCAGGCCGCGGCGGGAGTGGTGATCCTTGGCGTGGGCCTTGAAGTGGGTGTTAAGCTCGTTGATACGGGCGGTCAGCAGTGCAACTTGCACTTCCGGAGAGCCGGTGTCGTTCGTGCCGCGGGCGTTGTCCGCGATGATTGCGGCCTTGTTGATATTTTCTACAGACATGATTACCTTTCACATGCGGTGAGCGGAGTCGCAACCCCAGACACCGTGAACAATTGATAAAAACACTTGGCCAAATTGACCAAGACGCGCAGTATAAAGGAAATGGGTCGATTATTCAAATACTTAAGGCATTTCACTCGCTGGATCAGCAAGATGAAACCTCTATCCGGAATTATTGCTTCGACAATCGCGCTGAGCCTTTCGGCATGTACAACCTTGTTCCCCGCACCGGTCAACATCGGGGACTCGGAGGCGGACGTGATTACCAAGCGCGGACAGCCTAAACAGCGATACGAGGATGGCAAGGACCGTCTCCTGGAATACCCCTTGGGAGCGTGGGGGCAAAAAACCTACATGGCGCGTCTAGGCCCGGATGGCAGAGTAGTTTCTTTTGAGCAAGTTCTTACCGTTCAGAAATTTGCCACAATTAAAGTCGGGGAAGCGACCAAGGATAGTGTCCTGAAGACGGTCGGCGGCCCCTCCGAAACTTCCTACCTGCCCCTGCGGGATCTCGAAGTCTGGTCCTATCCGTACAAGGAGTCAGACGTATGGAATTCGCTCATGCATATCCATTTCGACAAGTCCGGCGTCGTCAGGCAGATGTTGAATGGACCGGACATGCGCTTCGATCCAGACTTGAAATTTCCTTTCGGCATGATGCGGTAGCCGGAAACTGCAATAAAAAAAAGCGCCTGGATGACAGGCGCTTTTCATTTCGGCGGTCGCGGGTCAGAGCTGGGGATTAAGCTTGTCCACTTTCGAGTGCAGCTTGTTCAACGCGGACAAATACGCCTTTGCCGAGGCAACGACGATATCCGGGTCTGCACCGACGCCGTTGACGATACGGCCCGCTTTTGACAGGCGCATCGTCACTTCTCCTTGAGATTGTGTACCGGTCGTGATCGCATTGACCGAGAAGAGCAGCAGTTCCGATCCGCTCTTGGCTTCCGACTCGATGGCGTTCACAGTTGCATCGACGGGGCCGTTCCCCTGCCCTTCGCAGGCAAGCTCCTTCCCGCCCATGGTGAACACGACTTTCGCGGTCGGGCGCTCGCCCGTTTCCGAATGCTGGCGGAGCGATACGAACCGGTAGTGCTCGTTGTCGTGGGAATGCTGCTCGTCCGAGACCAGCGCGATGATGTCTTCGTCGAAGATTTCCGCCTTGCGGTCGGCAAGTTCCTTGAAGCGTGCGAATGCCGCATTCACTTCGGTCTCGGAATCGAGCTCGATGCCAAGTTCTTCCAGGCGCTGCTTGAATGCATTGCGGCCCGACAGCTTGCCGAGGACGATCTTGTTGGCGGTCCAGCCCACATCTTCGGCACGCATGATTTCATAAGTGTCGCGCGCCTTGAGCACGCCGTCCTGGTGGATGCCGGAAGCGTGGGCGAATGCGTTGGCACCGACCACAGCCTTGTTCGGCTGCACAGCGAAACCGGTAATCTGGGACACCAGCTTGGACGCAGGCACGATCTGCGTCGTGTCGATGCCGACGTCGAGCTGGAAGTAATCCTTGCGCGTCTTCACCGCCATGACGACTTCTTCAAGCGACGTATTGCCGGCACGTTCGCCGAGACCATTGATGGTGCACTCGATCTGGCGTGCGCCACCGATCATGATGCCGGCGAGCGAGTTCGCCACTGCCATGCCGAGGTCGTTATGGCAATGCACGGACCATACCGCCTTGTCGGAATTCGGAATGCGCTCGCGCAAGGTCTTGATCATGTTGCCGTACAACTCCGGCACGCCATAACCCACGGTATCCGCGAAGTTAATAGTGGTTGCACCTTCATTGATCACCGACTCGATGACACGGCAGAGGAAATCGATGTCGGAACGGCTGCCGTCTTCCGGGCTGAATTCGACATCGTCGGTGAAACCGCGCGCAAAACGCACCGCCTGCTTCGCCTGCTCGAGAACCTGGTCGGGCGACATCCGCAGCTTCTTTTCCATGTGGAGCGGCGACGTCGCGATGAAGGTATGGATACGCTTGCGTGCCGCAGGCGCAAGGGCCTCGGCTGCACGAGAAATGTCGCGATCATTGGCGCGCGACAGGGAGCAGACAGTGGAATCCTTGATGATCCCGGCAATGGCCTTGATGGACTCGAAATCTCCCGGAGATGCAGCCGCAAAACCGGCTTCGATCACGTCCACACGCAGGCGCTCCAGCTGTTTTGCGATGCGGATTTTTTCATCCTTGGTCATCGATGCGCCGGGCGATTGCTCACCGTCTCGCAAGGTGGTGTCGAAAATGATCAGTTTGTCGGTCATGCTGCTCTCCTTGAGGAAAATGCTGAAATCGGATTCTTCTTGAATGGTTCTTCGCCTGCCCTTGCCGGGTGCGGCATGAGCGGGACACTACACAAATTGTGGGGGTATGGGATTTAGCGCGCGTTAACGCACTAGTAGAAACAGCGGCAGCAGCAGGCCTAGCAGGAGGCTGCTGAAAGATGCGGATGCGGAAATGTGGATTTCGCGGGACATGCGGAAAACTATAAGCGGAATTGTGGAAAAGTGCAACTAGTGAGCAAAAAGGCGGAAATTCACCGAATTTCCGCCTCTTCGAAGCTCTTGCACAACGGCCTTTGCAGGCCTTGCCATCATCAATCCTTGGCGTCGTGGTTTTCCATTTCCGATGTCTGCACGATGCTCACCGGCTTACCCTTTGCCAGGCGCCAGAAGTAAATCACGTAGCCGGAAAGACCATACAGAACGAACATGCCGAACAGCACCTTGGGCGGATCGCTCGACACCAGCACGAAGATGAGAACGATGACGAAGATTGCGATGAAGGGAACCGACTTGCGGAAGTTTATTTCCTTGAAGCTGTAGAACGGCACATTGGTGACCATCGTCAAACCTGCATACAGGGTGATTGCCCACGCGTACCAGCTCAGGTTCTGTCCTTCGAATCCGAGGTCATGCATCAGCCAGATGAATCCCGTGACCAACGCTGCCGCCGCAGGGCTGGGCAAGCCCTGGAAATAGCGCTTGTCGACAACAGCAATATTCGTATTGAAGCGTGCAAGCCGGAGGGCAGCGCCGGCGCAATACACGAATGCCGCAAGCCAACCAAGTTTGCCCAGTCCGCGAAGCGACCATTCATAGACGACGAGTGCCGGAGCCGCTCCGAACGAGAGCATATCCGAAAGGCTGTCGTACTGCGCACCGAATTCGCTCTGGGTGTTCGTCAGACGGGCAACGCGGCCGTCGACACTGTCAAGCAGCATGGCGGCAAAGATCGCTACTGCTGCATAGTCGAATTTCAGGTTCATTGCCATCACGATCGCGAAGAATCCAGCGAACAGGTTGGCAGTGGTAAAGGCATTAGGCAGCAGGTAAATACCCCTGCGGCGCAAGGTCGGCCCTGCCGGCGGCTCTTCGGCTTCAAGCTGTGCATGATGAAGGGCACGCTTGTTCCAGCGCGCAGCCTTGAGCACGGCTCCGGTATTCGACTTCGATTTGCGGCGATTGAAGGTTGCCATTCCAAATCCGTTTCATTTGTTTGCCAATATGATCACTGCTTGGCCGGAATTGTTTCCATTGCAAATACGCGAAGCGATATCGCTCTTTCGAATCTTGCAATGGCGAAAATTAAAAGCGTGGCTATTCTAGACGACCGGGCAACAAATGTAACCTTTCGGCATGTTTTCCCTCAGCACTATCTGAAGCGGATCTTGCCCACGACGCGCATCCCCTGCGTAGTCTCGCCGGGTTCGAAACTGGGTTCTTCCACCTGCATTGCTTCCATTGGCGCAGCGCGCATTGCCTTCGCTGCAGGGGCCGCATCCTGCGCATATGCACCCGATGCCTCGAAATCCACGGTTTCAATCACGGCATCCGATGGATTCCTCCCCATGGCCTTTGCAACTGCCGCCACGCGGTCGGTCAAGTTGCGATAGGCGGCGGCAATGCGCTGCTCTTCCAGTTTCTTGCTGGTTGCCTCCGTCAATCCGAAATGCAGGCTGTTCAACGCAAGGATGCGCTGTGCGGCTGCGATCATTTTCGGCAAGCCGGCAAGATTGGGCGTGCTGACCTCAAGATATTGACCGACGCGCCAGCTGACAGGCTGACGGCCGCGGCTGCCTTGACGCGGCTGCACAGGATCGTCCGCGTAAACCGGGTAAGTGTAGTAACCGCGCGTTTTCAGTACTGCTTGCGGATCTTCCTTGCGAACGATGTCGGTACCCTGCTTCATTTTCAGGTTGACGCGGGATGCGGCGGCGGCCTTGTCCTTGTCCTGCTCCTCGACCATCAGTGTGGCACGCGCCTCATCGTTTGCCTGCTTGACTTCGCCATAACCGGGAACGATGACGAGCGTTCCGCTTGTTTGCATGGCGGGCTGGGCGTGCGCTACTGCTGAGGCCACCAGAAACATGAGTCCGGCAAGAAAACGTGCCATGAAATTCTCCAAATAAAAAAATGGGGCTGCACCATCAAGTGCGCCCCATTCATTTTACTCAACCCGGACAATCTTAACGATTGCCCAAGTATTCCGTCCGCTTAGTTCTTGGACTGGTCGACCAGCTTGTTCTTCTTGATCCACGGCATCATCGCGCGCAGCTTCTCGCCGACTTGCTCGATCTGGTGCTCGGAGGTCAGGCGGCGACGGGAAATCAGGGTCGGTGCGCCGGCCTTGTTTTCCAGGATGAAGCTCTTCGCATATTCGCCGGTCTGGATGTCCTTCAGGCACTGACGCATGGCGTTCTTGGTGTCTTCGGTGACGACGCGCGGGCCGGTGACGTACTCGCCGTACTCGGCATTGTTGGAGATCGAGTAGTTCATGTTGCCGATGCCGCCTTCGTAGATCAGGTCGACGATCAGCTTCAACTCGTGCAGGCACTCGAAGTAAGCCATTTCCGGAGCGTAGCCGGCTTCCACCAGCGTCTCGAAACCGGCCTTGATCAGTTCGACGGTACCGCCGCACAGGACTGCCTGCTCGCCGAACAGGTCGGTCTCGGTCTCTTCGCGGAAGTTGGTTTCGATGATGCCGGCACGGCCGCCGCCGTTGGCCATGGCGTACGACAGGGCGATGTCACGGGCGCTGCCGGACTTGTCCTGGTACACGGCGACCAGATGCGGCACGCCGCCCCCCTGGGCGTAGGTACCGCGGACGGTGTGACCCGGAGCCTTCGGGGCAACCATGATGACGTCGAGGTCGGCACGCGGCACAACCTGGCCGTAGTGGACGTTGAAGCCGTGGGCGAATGCCAGTACCGCACCCTGCTTCGCGTTCGGAGCGACGTTTTCGGTGTAGACCTGGGCGATGTTCTCGTCCGGCAGCAGGATCATGATGACATCGGCAGCCTTGACTGCCTCGTTGACTTCAGCCACGTTCAGGCCGGCGTTCTTTGCCTTCTCCCAGGACGCGCCGCCCTTGCGCAGGCCGACGGTGACCTTCACACCGGAGTCGTTCAGGTTTTGTGCGTGTGCGTGACCTTGCGAACCGTAACCGATGATGGTCACGTTCTTGCCTTTGATGAGGGACAGGTCGCAGTCTTTGTCGTAGAAAACTTTCATTTCTTTTCCTAACTTATGGTGTGTTGGTACTGGATTTAAACTTTGAGGATGCGTTCGCCGCGGCCGATGCCCGAACCGCCGGTACGGACGGTTTCGAGGATCGCGGTACGGTCGATCGATTCGATGAAGGCGTCGAGCTTGGACTTGTTGCCGGTCAGCTCTATGGTGTACGTCTTCTCGGTCACGTCGATGATGCGGCCACGGAAGATGTCCGCGGTGCGCTTCATTTCTTCGCGCTCCTTGCCGACGGCACGGACCTTGATGAGCATGAGTTCGCGCTCGATGTGCGCGCCTTCGGTCAGGTCGACGACCTTCACGACTTCGATCAGGCGGTTCAGGTGCTTGGTGATCTGTTCGATCACGTCGTCCGAACCGGTGGTGACGATCGTCATGCGCGACAGCGTCGCGTCTTCGGTCGGCGCCACGGTCAGCGTTTCGATGTTGTAGCCGCGGGCGGAGAACAGACCCACCACACGCGACAACGCGCCTGCTTCGTTTTCAAGCAAAACAGAAATGATGTGTCGCATTACAGATCCTCCGAACCCAGAAGCATTTCAGTCAAGCCCTTGCCGGCTTTCACCATCGGCCAGACGTTCTCGGTTTGATCCGTAATGAAGTTCATGAACACCAGCCTGTCCTTCATGCCGAACGCTTCTTTCAGCGCGCCTTCGACGTCGCCCGGCTTCTCGATCTTCATGCCGACGTGGCCGAAGGATTCGACCAGCATGTTGAAGTCGGGGAGAGAATCCATGTACGACTCGGAATAGCGCGAACCGTAATCGATCTGCTGCCACTGGCGCACCATGCCGAGGAAGCGGTTGTTCAGGAGGATGATCTTCGGGGTCAGGTGGTACTGCTTGCAGGTGGCGAGTTCCTGGATGCACATCTGGATCGAGGCTTCGCCAGTGACGCAGGCAACGGTTGCGCCGGGATTGGCCATCTGCACGCCCATTGCGTACGGCAGGCCGACGCCCATGGTGCCCAGGCCGCCGGAGTTGATCCAGCGGCGCGGCTTGTCGAAGTTGTAGTACTGCGCAGCCCACATCTGGTGCTGGCCGACGTCGGAGGTGATGAAGGCATCGCCCTTGGTCACTTCCCACAGCTTGCGCACGACTTCCTGCGGCTTGATGACTTCGTTGGAAGTGGCAAACTTCAGGCATTCGCGGCCGCGCCATTCGTTGATCTGGCGCCACCATGCTGCCAGGGCCGGTGCGTTCGGCTTGGCTTCAGAGGCGTCGAGCTGCGACAGCAGTTCGACCAGCACGTCCTTGACGTTGCCGACGATCGGGATATCGACCTTCACACGCTTCGAGATCGACGACGGGTCGATATCGATGTGGATGATTTTGCGCGGATGCGTGGCGAAATGCTTCGGATTGCCGATCACACGGTCGTCGAAGCGCGCGCCGATGGCAATCAGCACGTCGCAGTGCTGCATGGCCATGTTCGCTTCGTAGGTGCCATGCATGCCGGGCATGCCGACGAACTTGTCGCTCGATGCCCGGTAGCCGCCGAGACCCATCAGGGTGTTGGTGCAGGGATAGCCGAGCTTGTCGACCAGCTTGTTCAGCTCCGGAGCCGCATTCGCAAGGATGATGCCGCCGCCGGTGTAAATCATCGGGCGTTCTGCGGTCAGCAGAAGCTGGACCGCCTTGCGGATCTGACCGGAGTGGCCTTTGTCGACCGGCTTGTAAGAGCGCATCTCGACCTCTTTCGGGTACTCGAATGCGCACTTCTGGATCGTGATGTCCTTCGGAATATCGACCAGCACCGGGCCGGGACGGCCGGTCGTGGCGATAAAGAAGGCTTTCTTGATCGTCTCTGCCAGGTCCTTGACGTCCTTGACGAGGAAGTTGTGTTTGACGCACGGGCGGGTAATACCCACCGTGTCGCATTCCTGGAATGCGTCCTGCCCGATCGCATGCGACGGCACCTGGCCGGAGATGATCACCATCGGGATCGAATCCATGTAGGCAGTGGCAAGGCCGGTGACTGCATTGGTCACGCCGGGGCCGGAGGTGACGATGGCGACGCCGACTTTCTGCGAGCTGCGCGAATAGGCGTCGGCAGCGTGGATCGCCGCCTGCTCGTGGCGTACCAGGATGTGCTGGAATTTGTCTTGATTGAAGATTGCGTCGTAGATGTAGAGCACTGCGCCGCCGGGATAACCGAACACATGTTCGACGCCTTCCTCGGCCAGGCAACGCACGACTATTTCCGCGCCTGTGATTTCTGAACTCATTGCCAGTTCCTTTCAAGGTCCATTGGAGATTGATCGGATGCTCTCTCCTGGCGAAAACCGTGCGGAGCGACAGTGCCTGGGCTTCCCTTGATTGTGCGGTCACGCCGGTTCGTTACGCACCCGTAGATGCGGTTCAAAGCGACGCTGAATGCGACTCGTTCAGCCGGGGTACCTGAAGTGCCGGTACGGATTTCTCACGCTTGTGGCGTGGGTTAGAGCAAACAGCTTTTAAAAGTAAAGCGCGTCTGATCGGAAGGCGGCATCATGCGCCGCGCACGAAAAGACAATCCTTCAGGGATGCGAAGGGATTGATAAGTTAATGCGTCGCACCATTTTGGTCAAGTTAAATTCCACCAAAAGCCTTAGAAATCAAGCGGTTTCCGCAAAATCCATGCACAGTGCGCGCCTTTTTTGCTAGCATGCGCACAGTTTTGGAAAGTGATGCCAGAGGGCACCTGCCCCGCCAACATCCACCCTCTTTGCTGCAAAAAAAGACGACGCGCTTCCTCGCATGGCAACTGAAAAAGAACTCTCCAGCTTCCTGGAAGCCGTGGAACGCAAAGCCTTCAAGCAGGCTGTCTACGCGGTTCGCAAGGATGAGGCAGCGCTGGATATTGTCCAAGATGCAATGATCAAGCTGGCGGAGAAGTACGGCGACAAACCTGCGGCAGAGCTGCCGATGCTCTTCCAGCGCATTCTGCAGAACACCATCCACGATTACTTCCGCCGCGAAAAGGTGCGCAGCACTTGGGTCAGCCTGTTCTCGGGCATGGGCAACGACCTCGAAGACAACGAGAATTTCGACCTGCTCGAAACCTACGAGGCGGAAGAAGGCACGGAAGCTGCCGAATCCAGTGCGGACAAGGTCGAACGCGACCAGGTGCTGGCGGTCATAGATGAGGAAATTCAAAAGCTGCCGGCGCGTCAACGCGAAGCCTTCCTCATGCGTTATTGGCAGGATATGGATGTAGCCGAAACGGCTGCGGCAATGGGCTGTTCCGAGGGCAGCGTCAAAACGCACTGCTCGCGGGCGACACATGCATTAGCCCAGGCGCTGAGAGCCAAAGGAATTACATTATGAACACCAGAGAACTGAATTTCGCGTACAAGGTACGGCACGCGCTTAACGAGAGCGCGGAAAAACTTCCGCCATCCACCACGGAAAAGCTCGCATCTGCTCGCAAAATTGCACTCTCCCGCCAAAAGAAGGCATCCGGGCTGCACGTGCTCGTCCCGCGTCGCCTGTTTGCCGGCGAGGCAGGGCATTTTGTCAATGCACCACTCGCGTGGCTGGGGCGGATGGGCGTCATGGTGCCGGTGGTTGCCCTGTTTGCACTTTTGGCAAGCATCTACCAGGTGGAGCAGCGGCACATCAGCGATACCGCCGAAATGGACGCCGCGGTCCTGGCTGACGAATTGCCGCTGTCCGCATACCTGGACAGCGGATTCAACGCATTCCTGGCATCGCGGGATGACTGATATGAATCGATGGATATTTACGCCGACCGCCCGCCTTCTGCGGGCGGTCTTCTTTTTAGCCGTGCCGCTGGCGGCTGCCGTTGCGCTCACGCCTGGAGCGGCGGCCCAGTCCGTTCCCGCTCAATCCGGCGCCACGCAGCCTGCGGCCTCAAAACCGCTCTGGAGAGAACTGAGTCCGGCGCAGCAACAGGCGCTGGCACCGCTTGCGAACGAATGGGACATGCTGGAACCTGTCCGCAAGAACAAGTGGCTTGCGATCGCCAACAAGTTCGGCTCGATGAAACCGGAAGAGCAGCAACGCATGCAGGAGCGCATGCGCGACTGGGTCAAGCTGACGCCCGAGCAGCGGCGGCTGGCACGGGAAAACTATGCGCGCGCCAAGAAGTTGAACCCGGACCAGAAATCTGCCCAGTGGGAGCAGTACCAGCAACTGCCGGAAGAAGAGAAGAAGAAGCTGGCCGCCGATACCGCGGCCAAAAAGAAGGTTGCCACGCTTCCCCCTCCCGGCGCACAGGACAAGCAACCCAAGCCGCTGCCCCCGATCAAGGCGACGCCCAAGCCGGTCCTTGAACAATCCGTCACGCCCAAGGCGGCCAGCCAATCGGCCTTGCAGCCCTCCGCACCGCCAAATTCGAAATAAGCTGAACAATTGAACACCCAAGCCACACCCACGCTTCGGCGACGCCTTGCGAGCATGGTTTATGAATCCATGCTGATTTTTGCCGTGCTGTTTATTTTCGGCGGCCTGTTCTCCATTCTGATGGAGCAGAAGCATGCGCTCTATCTGCGCGGGCTGATGCAGGATTGGCTGCTGCTGCTGCTCGCGGTCTACTTTGTATGGTTCTGGACACATGGCGGGCAGACGCTCGCCATGCAGACCTGGCGCATCCGGCTTGTGACATCGGATGGCGAGCCTGTGGGCATCAAGCGCGCGCTTGGACGCTTCTTCCTGTCATGGATGTGGATCATGCCGGGACTGGTCGCGGCATGGGCAATGGGGGCGAAGGAGTGGATGCTTGTTCTTATTCCTGCCGCGAACGTGGCCCTGTGGGCACTGGCGGCATTCCTGGATCCGCAAAGACAGTTCCTGCACGACCGCATCGCGGGTACGCGCCTGATCTCGTTCGATCCGCCCGGCAAGAAGCCCGTAAAGTAATTTCCCTTAAATGCTCTCTGCCACGCCGGCGAACGGGTGGGGATCGCACGCGTAGAGTCGCTTCATGATCTCGCTCTCTCGCCTGACAACCGTACTGACGAAGGCTGCAGGGTCCTTCATTCCCTTGAAGGCCTTGAAGCCGCGCTCGAGGAAACTTTGCAGCTCGGCGAGATTGGCCATCTTTGCAGGGCCGCGCATCATCGCCAATGTGCTGCCGATCAGCGGGATGCGAACCAGTTCGCACAACGCCCGCCCTACCGACTCGACATGGCCGATTTGCCGCTCCCTGTCCGTGCGTGTTCCAGACTTTCTGTACGCGGCGATGTAGTCCGCTTCCGTAAAGTTTTCACCCAGGCGCATTGCCATGGCGGCATCCAGTTTTTCCGATAATGCATCGAGGGAAATTGCCTTCGCCACTGTCCACAATGCTGCAGTTGGCAGCATCTTTTCCATAGCCGGGACAACGCGCTCCAGGCTGGCATCGCGCTGCGACAGGTCGTCCGTGCCATAGAGGTCCGCGAGGAAAAACTGCGCTGCGGCCCTTGTGCCCGGCGCGCGCAACAGGTCGGCATGGGTATCGGCCATGCGTTGCGACTGGAAGGAGCGAACCGCGACGCGCGCGGCGTGGAGCGCCGTGTCGGATTGGGCGGACTTCCGGGCAGCAATCACTGCAGCGAGTTCGCGACGAATAATGGATGCCGCTTCCTGCTTGCTCGCGTTGCCGGATTGATCCTGCTGGTATCGCACGTTTTCCATATGATGATTCTGCCCCATGCAGGCAGGGGCAGCACAAAAAAAGATCGACTAGAGCTAGAACTCTACTTTGCTCCGCGTAGCTGAGAATGCGGTGGAGTACACTGCAAAAAATACAAAGAAAGAGATGGAGACATGGCTATGACCTCATCCCGACGTTCATTCCTGAAAGTCGGGCTGCTCGGCACACTCGCGCTCGCGACGGCCGGCGGCCTGTATCGCATCACGCGCCCCCCGGAAACACCTGGCCCGTTCATCATGGATGATGCAGCGAGATCCGTGCTCGCGGCAGTCGTTCCCGCCATGCTCAAGGATGCAGTCACCTCGCCGGCCGACATCGATGCGGCAATCAAGCGTGCCGTCGATGCCATCCACGGGCTGCCGCTTTCAGCGCAGAAGGAGGTACAGGACCTGTTTGCCTTACTTGCGCTCGGCCCGTCGCGGCGCCTGCTTGCCGGCGTTCCGGACGACTGGGGGCAGGCGAAGCCGGCGGATGTCGCCGCGTTCCTGCAGGACTGGCGCTACAGCCGCATCGCCTTGTTCCAGGGTGCCTATCTCGGCCTGCACGACCTCATCACCGGCTCATGGTATTCGCACGAGTCGACATGGGCCTCCATCGGTTATCCCGGCCCGACCAAGGAATTGAGTTGAGAGGCACCATGAGAAATTCTTCCAGCACTTCCATTTCCGATCCGATACAGGCCGGCCTCGCATCCGGCTGGAAAGTCCTCGACGCCTCTTCACTGCAGGACAGCAAGCACATCGAGGCTGACGTGGTCGTCATCGGCACCGGTGCGGGCGGCGGCGTGACGGCCGAAATCCTCACGCTGGCCGGGCTGGATGTCGTTCTCATCGAGGAAGGCCCGCTGAAGTCGTCGAAAGATTTCAAGATGCGGGAAGCGCAGGCCTACCCGACGCTGTACCAGGAGTCGGCAGCGCGCAAGACCAAGGACAAGGCCATCAATATCCTCCAGGGGCGCGCGGTCGGCGGCTCGACGACGGTCAACTGGACATCCAGCTTCCGCACGCCGAATGCAACGCTCGCCTACTGGCAGGCCAAATACGGCCTGAAGGATTACACGTCCGAAGCAATGGCGCCATGGTTCGCGATGATGGAGCGGCGGCTCAACATCAGCGTATGGCTGACGCCGCCGAACGAGAACAACGATTTGCTCAAGCGCGGTGCTGCCAGGCTTGGCATCCCTGCCGCAGCCATCCTGCGCAATGTGAAGGGATGCTGGAACCTCGGCTACTGCGGCATGGGCTGCCCGACGAATGCAAAGCAGTCGATGCTGGTCACGACCATTCCGTCCGCACTCACAAAGGGCGCGACACTGGTCACGCGCGCGCGCGCAGACAAGCTAGTGATGAAAGGCGACAAGGTGGCCGGCCTGTCGTGTATCGCACTCGACAGAGACGGCTTGGCACCGACAGGCAAGAAGATCGATGTCCATGCACACCATTACGTCATCGCCGGCGGCGCCATCAATTCACCCGCGCTGCTGATGCGTTCCGGCGCACCCGATCCGCATCGCCTATTGGGCAAGCGCACCTTCCTGCATCCGACCCTCATTTCCGCCGCGCTGTTCGACCACAAGGTGGAAGGTTTTTCCGGTGCGCCGCAGACCATCTATTCCGATCACTTCCTCGATACGCAAGCGATCGATGGTCCGATCGGCTACAAGCTGGAAGCGCCGCCCTTGCATCCTCTGCTCTTTGCATCGACGATGCATGGCTTCGGCGAACAGCACACGGCGATGATGAAACAGTTCGCCAATACCCATGCCCTGCTCGCACTGCTGCGCGACGGATTCCACGAGCAATCGGCCGGCGGCACGGTGCAACTGAAGGATGACGGCTCGCCCGTCCTGGACTATCCGATTTCCGATTTCGTCTGGGATGGCGTGCGGCGCTCGCTCCTGACGATGGCGGAAATACAGTTCGCCGCCGGCGCAAAAAGCGTGTATCCGGTGCACGAGGTGGCGGAAGGCTACAACAACTGGAAAGCGGCGAAGACGGCCATCAACAACCTGCCCTACAAACCGCTGCTGTCACGCGTCGTGTCTGCCCATGTGATGGGAGGATGCGCCATGTCGGACGATGTTCGGCTCGGCGTTGTCTCGTCGAATGGTCGTTACCATGGGCTGAGCAACCTCTCCGTCCACGATGGCTCGCTGTTCCCCACATCCATCGGCGCCAACCCGCAGTTGTCGATCTACGGAATCACGGCTAAGCTGGCAAGTACGCTGGCAAACGAACTGACTGGAAAGCCGGCACCGACGCCCATTGCGGTCTAAGAGTCTGTTCAGTATCTAATGCATGATTGCAAGAATCACGAGACTATTGCTGCTGTTCCAACTGCTTGTCGCGGCGGCGTTCGCTGCCGCTGCAATGCAACTCCTCCATCTCGATAATGCCTTGCTGGCGGGGCTGCTTGGCATCGGCCTTGTCATCCTGGCGCGGCTCGTCATTACCGGAAACAATTTTCTGCTTGCCTCACGCTATCGCAGCAAGCTGCCTGCGCAGCACAGGATCGGGGTGTGGCAAGGCATCCTGCTATTCCTCGGCGAATTCCGGGCGACCATGACCGCTTCCTCATGGACCATGCCCTTCCGCACCTTTTCGACACGCATGGCTACCCATCCACAAGGCCTGCCGGTCCTGCTGGTCCACGGCTACGGTTGCAACAGCGGCTACTGGCAGTCCATGAGCGCGGCCCTGCAAAAGGCAAACATCACGCACCATGCCATCGACCTGGAACCGGTGATCGGCGGGATCGATGAATATTCCCCGCTGATCCACAGCGCAATCGAAACGCTGTGCAAGGAAACGGGAAATGACAAGGTCATCATCGTCGCCCACAGCATGGGCGGACTGGCATCCCGTGCTTACCTGCGCGATCATGGAAGCAAGCGTGTTGCAAGACTGATCACGCTGGGAACGCCACATCACGGCACCAGCCTTGCCCATTTCGGCGTGGGACTGAACACACATCAGATGCGCTGGACCGCCACGGAACAGGAAGGACTGGCCAGCGAATGGCTGCGGACGCTGAAGGCGGGAGAGAACGCTGCGATCTACCACCTGATCGTGTCTATCTACTCCCACCACGACAACATCATTTCGCCGCAGACATCGTCCCATCTTGAGGGCGCGAAGAATCTCGAACTGAACGGCATCGGCCACGTTGCGCTCGGCTTTGATCCCGACGTGCAGGCGATGGTCATCCGAGAGGTTCGGGACGTATCGGCACGGAGCGCGCAGCCGTTGCGCGCCCACGCCGCGCTAAAGCCAGCCTGACTTCCTGAAACGCCGATAGAGATAGGCACACACGACGGCGACGAAACACAATGCCGCCGGATAGCCGTACTTCCACTTCAGTTCCGGCATGACTTCGAAGTTCATGCCCCAGATGCCGACAAAGGCGGTTGCCACTGCAAAGATGGCCGCCCATGCCGCGAGCCGCTTGTTGACCTCGCTTTCCTCGATGGTCACCATCGACAGGTTCACCTGGATCGCGGTTGCGATCGTTTCGCGGATATTGTCGATCGAGGTGTTGATGCGGTAGAGGTGGTCATACACGTCACGGAAGTACTCCTGTGTGTTGACGCAGATCTGCGGCACCCTGCCGCCATACAGCCTTGCCGATGCTTCCATCAGTGGCGTTACCGCATGCTTGAGTGTCGTCACCTTGCGCTTGAGCTGATAGAGGCGCTCGATGTTGGCCCGCTGCGATCCTTTGTTGAAGATCTGGTCCTCGACCGTCTCCAGTTCCTCTTCCAGTTCTTCGATGATCGGGAAGTAGCGGTCCACGACCGCATCCATCAGTGCATAGAACACGAATGCCGAACCCTGCTTCAACAATTGCGGCTCGCGCTCGCAGCGTGCGCGCACGCCGAGGAAACCCTGTTCGCTGCCGTTGCGCACTGAAACGACATAGTTTTCTTCCACAAAGATATCGAGCTCACCAACACGAAGTTCACCGCCGACCATTTCGATGATGTGGACCACGGCAAACAGCGAATCGCCGTACTCTTCGATCTTGGGCCTCTGGTGGCCGTGCAGTGCATCCTCGACGGCAAGCTCATGCAGGTTGAACTCGGCTTGCAGTACCTTGAGCTCCTGCGGCTGTGCATCTTTTAGCGCAACCCAGACGAAACAATCGGAAAGATGGAGATACTCGTCGATCCTGTCGAGCGGCACATCGCTCAGGCGCTTGCCGTCTTGATAGGCAACACAATTGATCAGCATGGGGTCTCCGAACGCATAGTGCAATAAGCCTGTATTCCTTGGAGCTTACACGGAATGCGGCCGTCCTTGCTTGACGGAATGCATTCTCAAGTCAACGCAACGATTCCGCGCGGCGTCGCCACATGAGCAACGAGACAGGGGGACGGAACTGCGGTGTCGCTGATGCAGAGCCGATCATCTTCAGCCAGGCCGATACTTGCCCACGCTTTACGCAACAGGGAGGGTTGCGGGTGAAATGCTTCGAGACGTACAAGGCTGCATCCTGACTCCGGAATTTTCTGTGTAGGATGCACGCCGTCCGGCCACTGGATCACGGTCGGCAGCGTGCCGCCTTCCACCAAGGCACCGTCATCTCGAATCGTAATCTGCCATTCGAGTGCGCCGCGTTGCATGTCGCGTACCGGGCCAAGTTGCGGAAGCACCGCCACTGCACGGAAAATATCGTTCGTCCTCGCCACAAAAGTCGCAAGAAAAGGCCCCTCTGCCGCTCGCTTGCGTTGGTCCGGCCGGTCCATGCCAAACCATCGAGGGCAATCCGTTGCGCCGGCCTTGGGATCGACGGCAATGACTTCCAGATAGCCACCGCCGTCGAGATTCAGCAGGTAGTTGTGTGTGCCGACGCGCACATGTTCGCCGCCTTTTTCAAGCTTCACCCCCAACATCTCTTCGCAGAAATCGACACCCTCTTCCAGGATGGAGGCGACGATAACGATATGGTCGAGCGTTGATGCAATGGCGCGCATACTTTCTCCAGAAACATTCGGCTTTCGATCGGCTCTTCAGTTTGAACTTTTCTGTTGTTCCCGCAACTTATCAGACAGTACCGGGCACATGTATCCGGTACCTTTCAACAAGGAGGTTTCATGAAACGATCCTGCGCTGCCATCATAGCGACCATTGCCTTGTCATCCCTCGGCGCGTCCGCATGGGCTGCAGACCTTGTCGAGACAGCGTCCACGTCTGGATCCTTCAAGACTTTCCTGGCGGCTGCCAAGGCGGCCGGCATCACCGATACGCTGAAAAATTCAGGGCCGTATACCGTTTTTGCGCCGAGCGACTCCGCATTCAACCAACTGCCGCCGGGCACGGTCAGTTCCCTGATGAAAGACAAGGCGAAACTGGCTGAAATATTGTCACATCACGTGATCCCGGGCAAGGTGACCGTGTCGGACGTCAAGCCAGGGAAAGTGCAGACGATCCAGGGAGACACAGTCACGTTAAAGAACGACAACGGCAAGGTGACTGTGGAGAACGCCAACGTCGTGCAGAGCGACATGATTGCCGACAATGGCGTGATCCACGAAATCGATGCCGTGGTGCTTCCACAGAAATAGCGGCCGAAAAAAAAGTGTCCGGCAACTGCCGGACACCTCATCCCGTGTTCTCCTGATCGATTAGAAGTGCACGCCGCGCAACAGCTGTTGCAGCGCGATCTGATCCGCATTCATCTGCGGAATTTTCTTGTCACCATTGTTCTTCGCTGCGTCAGAATCGGGGAACATGCGGAAACTGGTGTTCATGATGATCTGCGCAACGCGCGGCATCAGCGCATGCATGACTTCGCCGAGAACTCCCAGACGGGTGGCTATCCGTACCGGCTTGTGCACAATTGCCTCCGCAATCAGATCGGCCGCATCGTCCGGCGACAGCGTCGGCACGTTCTGGTAAATCTTCGTCGGCGCAATCATCGGCGTACGCACCAGCGGCATGTTGATGGTGGTGAACTTGATGTTCATGTCCGCGAACTCGGAGGCCGCACAGCTCGTCCATGCGTCCAGCGCTGCCTTCGACGCCACGTATGCGGAGAAGCGTGGCGCATTCGTGAGCACACCGATCGACGAAATGTTGATCACATGGCCGCGCCGCTGCTCGACCATCTTCGGCAGCAAACCCATCGTCAGTCGCAGTGCACCGAAATAATTCAGCTGCATGGTGCGCTCGAAGTCGTGGAAGCGGTCATAGCTGGATTCGATGCCGCGACGGATCGAACGTCCTGCATTGTTGACCAGGATATCGACCCCGCCGTGGTTTTCCATCAGCAAGTTGACGAAGCGGTCGCAGTCCGCCATGTCGGCCACATCCGCAGAATAGGTGATGACATCGAAACCGCGGTCGTTGATTTCCTTCTTGGCCTCCGCGAGCTTTTCCTCATCCCGGCCGCAAATGATGGTGATCGCGCCAGCCTCGGCCAGCTTGTGTGCCGCTGCAAGGCCGATGCCGGACGAGCCTCCCGTGACCAGCACGACTTTGCCCGCCACTTGTCCGCGAAGTGTGCGATCGATGAACAGATTCGGATCGAGATTGCGCTCCCAGTAGTCCCAGATGCGGGACGCATAATCCTCCAGGCGCGGGCACGAAATACCGCTTCCCTTCAGCGCGGCGGCCGCATCGCGGTTGTCGAAGCGCGTCGGATAATTGATGAACTGCATCAAGTCGTCCGGCAGCCCCAGGTCCTTCATGATGGCCGACTTCACCCGGCGTACCGGCGTCAGCGCCATCATGCTCTTCTTGATCGACTTGGGAACAAAGCCGAACAGGGCCGCGTTGATGCGCAGGCTCATCGTGGGCGCATGCGCGGCGCGGGCGAAGGTGTTCAACACGTCGCCCACGCGCATCGGTTCGGGATCGGTGAGGTGGAAGCACTTGCCGTCCAGCTTGGGTTGGTGGGCGATGTGATCCATCGCGTCTACCACGTAATCCACGGGGACGATGTTGATCCGGCCGCCTTCCAGTCCGATGGTGGGCATCCACGGCGGAAGGATCTGGCGAATGCGCTGGATCAGCTTGAAGAAGTAATAGGGTCCGTCGATCTTGTCCATCTCGCCGGTCTTCGAGTCGCCGACGACGAGCCCCGGGCGATACACGCGGAAAGCGCCCTTGCATTCCTTGCGCACGATCTTCTCGGACTCGTGCTTGGAGGCGAAATAAGGATGGTCGAGGTTCTCGGCCTCTTCGAACATGTCTTCGCGGAAGATGCCTTCGAACAAACCTGCCGCGGCAATCGAGCTGACATGATGGAAGCAACCGGCGCCGATGGCATTGGCGAATGCAACGGTATTACGCGTACCCTCGATGTTCACAACCATCTGTTCTTCGGCATCGGCCTTCAGATCGTAGATGGCGGCAAGGTGGAAGAAGTGGTCGATGTTCTTCGAGAGCGCCTTGGTGTCTTCCTTCGATACGCCGAGCCTGTTCGCGCACAGGTCTCCATAGACCGGAATCGCTCGCGACTTGGTCGTGCCCCAATACTCGAGCAATGCCGGCACCTTGGCCTTGCTTTCCTCCCTGAGGAGGAAGTAGACGACACTCCCCTTGCGGGCCAGCAGCTTCTTCACCAGCCGCTTTCCGATGAAGCCCGTCGCCCCCGTAACGAAATACTGCATGCTGCCCCCTTTTGTTCGAATTTGATGACATGCAATCATTACAGGGCGCATCCGGCTTGGCAAGCACACGCCCCGAGCCAGCTTCCCATTTAGAACGCGTGCTCTACGGCTTTAGAATCCGATCTCTAGTTTTGACGCCTAAACTGCCATCATCAAGAACCGCGTCGGTTGAGCCGGCGTCCAGTCAACCTACGATGGGAGAACATGATGGTCAAGAAACTCAAAGCACTGGCCAAGTCCGACGACACGCAACTGGCAGAAGCCGTCCGCACTTCGGCACAACAGATCTGGCAAGCCGGCCTCGGCGCATTCGCCAAGGCGCAGGAAGAAGGCGGCAAGGTCTTCGCCAAGCTGGTCAAGGAAGGCACCGAGCTGCAGAAGCGCACCCAGCAACTGGCCAACGGCAAGGTCTCCGACGTGACCGGCACGGTGGTCAAGATGGCGGACAACGTCAGCAAGCAGGCTGCCGGTTCCTGGGACAAGCTGGAACAGGTTTTCGAAGACCGTGTATCCCGTTCCCTCAAGAGCCTCGGTGTGCCGACGCAGGATGACATCCAGACGCTGACCAAGCGCGTCGAAGAGCTGAGCAAGGCGGTCACAGCCCTCTCCGGCAAGAAGCCGGCAGCAACGAAAGCCGCGGCAAAGCCGGCGGCAAAGAAGGCAGCAGCAAAACCCGCAGCCAAGAAGGCGGCAGCAAAGACTGCTGCCAGGAAGACTGCCGCCAAGTAATTGCCGGCATAACGCCGCGTTCCTTGCGCAATCCAAGGGGCTTGTGCAACGCACAAGCCCCTTTTTGCTTCTTCCCCATTTAAAGGCCCATGACTTCGAAGCGTACACAGAAGAACGCCCCCGTCAGACCCGCGACCCGGCGCACATCCAGGCGCAGCGCGGGACGGATCGGCCTTGCGCTGGCAGGCGGAGGACCGCTCGGAGCAGTCTATGAAATCGGCGCACTGGCGGCGCTGGAAGAGTCGATCGAGGGCCTGGATCTCAACGATGCCGCCATTTATGTCGGCATCAGTGCGGGAGGCATCATTGCGGCAGGCCTGGCCAACGGAATTACGCCGCATGACATGTGCCGCCTGTTTGTCGAGAGCGATACGGGCGAGTCGCATGAAGACCTGTTCAAACCGGAGATGCTGCTCCGGCCCGCATGGGAAGAGTTCAGCATCCGTGCAGCGGCCTTTCCCATCCTCCTGGCCGGCGGATTGTTCCACTACGCAACCCGACGCGGCAAGACCACTATTGCCAGTTCCATGGAGCGCCTGAAGGGCGTCCTCCCGACCGGCATCTTCTCCGGCGAAGGCATCCATGAATTCATGCAGCAGGCGTTTTCCGCCGCAGGCCGGACGAACGACTTCCGCGAGCTGAAGCAGAAACTGGTCATCGTGGCGACGGATCTCGATTCCGGGGAGGCAGTTCGCTTCGGCCGGCCCGGCTGCGACCATGTCCCGATATCGAAGGCGGCACAAGCAAGCGCCGCCGTGCCGGGACTGTTCCCCCCGGTCGAAATCGGCGGCCGTTATTTCGTCGACGGCGCCTTGCGCAAAACGCTGCACGCTTCCATCGCGCTCGAGGAGGAAGTCGACATGCTGATCTGCCTGAACCCGATCGTTCCCTACAATGCGCGCTCGCTGCACAAGCCGGGCAAGCTTGCCCAAGGCGGTCTGCTGGCAGTGCTGTCGCAGACGCTGCGCGCGATCATCCATTCGCGCGTGGAAATCGGCATGTCCAACTACATGATCAATTACCCCGAGACGGACATCATCCTCGTCGAGCCGAGCACGGAAGATGCAGACATGTTTTTCACCAACCTGTTCAGCTACAACAGCCGCCGACGCATGTGCGAGAACGCGTACCAGAACACGCGCATGATGCTCTGGCAGCGCCGCAAGGAGATCGCGCCCATGCTGGAGCGGCACGGCCTGCGCCTGAAACTGCCTGTCCTGCGCGACAGCAGTCTCACGCTCGTGAAAAGGCCGGTCACAGACAAGGAAGACCGCTTCGGGCTCCAGCGCCTCACCGATACCCTCAACAGCCTCGAACGGCACCTGAAAATCGCGGCAGGTTAGTTGATGCACGCCATTTCTGGAATGATTTATCGATGTTATGCTAGACCCCGGTTCACAAATCGCCGAGTACGTGAACGGGATCCGGGCGGCTCTCCATGCCTGTCGCGATCCGGACGCCACTCCCGGGCATGGCCATTTGTAGACCGGACACCTACAAAAAATCCAGAATACAAATGGGAGGCAGCCCTCATGCAACACAAAGCCCCTCGGCGCACGCGAGAACGGATTCTCGAACTGTCGTTGCGACTGTTCAACGAATTCGGTGAGCCGAACATCACCACCACCGTCATCGCCGAAGAGATGAACATCTCGCCCGGCAACCTGTACTACCACTTCCGCAACAAGGACGACATCGTCAACTCGCTCTTCGCGCAGTTCGAAGCCGAAATCGGGCGCATGCTGGCTGTCCCCGCCGACCGCCGGCCGAACATCGAGGACGTGTGGCTCTACCTGCACCTGATGTTCGAACTGGTCTGGCGCTACCGCTTCTTCTACCGCGACCTGTCCGACCTTCTCTCGCGCAACCGCAAGCTCGAACTGCACTTCAAGCAGATCCTCGCGCACAAGACAAAGGTGGCGCAGCAACTGTGCCTCGGCCTGCGCAGCGACCAGGCGCTGGAAGCGAGCGACCACGAGGTCGACGCGCTGGCGACCAACATCGTCGTCGTCGCGACCTACTGGCTGTCGTACGAATACGTGCGCAATCCGCGCAAATACACCGAGCAGGAAGCGATGGCAGAAGCGCTCGCGCGCGGCTGCTATCAGGTTCTGTCCCTGCTCGGCCCTTACCTCCGGGGAGAGACGCATATGCTGTTCGAAAAGCTCGCCGAGGAATACCTGAAAAAACTCAAGTAAGGACATCACGCCATGGCATGGAGCAAATTCCCCTATCCCGACGATTCCTACGTCCACACGCCGGCCAGCCTGAAGAAGGCATGGGCGCGACTGCACGCCGGCGACGCCGAACCTTTCCCGAAGGACGCGGCACTGGTGGATGCATGGATCGCCTTCCATGCGGGGGAATTCGAGAAAGCTGCCAGGCTGGGCCTGGCAGCCGGCATGGACGGCTACTCCGTGGCCAACAAGGCCACGGCGATCCATGCCAACTATCTCGAGAAGTCCGAGAAAAAGAAACTCGCCATGTTCGAAGAGGTTGCCGAACGCTGCGAGGCACAACAGAAGGAACAGCCGAAGAATGCCGCGGCGTGGTACTGGCATGCCTATGCGCTCGGCCGCTACGCCCAGGGCATTTCGATCGTGAAGGCCCTGTCGCAGGGCATCGGCAACAAGGTCAAGAACAGCCTGGACATGACGGTGAAGCTGGCACCGAAACATGCGGATGCCCATATCGGCCTCGGCACCTACCATGCCGAAATCATCGACAAGGTGGGTGCGATGATCGGCGGCCTGACCTACGGTGCGAAGAAGGAAGACGGACTCAAGTTCTTCAAGGCGGCGCTGAAGCTCAATCCTGATTCTGCCATTGCGCGCGTCGAATATGCCAATGGGCTGGTCATGCTGGAGGGCAAGAAGAAAATGGATGAAGCGGTCAAGCTGTACGAGGAAGCCGCGGCCTGCGAGCCGGTCGATGCGATGGAAAGGCTGGACGTGGAACTGGCAAGGGAAGAACTCGAAGAGTGAGCGACAAAAGCTTTCCGGATCGGTTATGCTGCCGCTCATCCGGAACCGCAACGACAGCCGGGCACGTCCCGGCTTTTTTATCTGAAATGAAATGAAGTCTCTCTGTGTTTATTGCGGCTCATCCATGGGCGCCGCTCCCGTCTACGCCGAGGCAGCCAGGGCGCTTGCCAAGTCCATGGTGGACGACAATATCGCGCTCGTCTATGGCGGTGGCAATGTCGGCCTCATGGGCGTCATTGCCGATGAAGTGATGCGCCTGGGCGGCGAAGCGACCGGCGTCATTCCCAAGGCATTGATGGACAAGGAAGTCGGCCATATCGGCCTGACTCGCCTGCATATCGTGAAGGACATGCATGAGCGCAAGGCGATGATGGCGGAGCTGTCCGATGGCTTCGTCGCCATGCCGGGCGGGATCGGGACGCTCGAGGAGCTGTTCGAGGTGTTCACCTGGTCGCAACTGGGATTGCACGACAAGCCGATCGGGCTGCTGAACGTGAACGGGTATTACGACGGACTGATCGGCTTCCTGAAGCACGTCGTGGCGGAGCGTTTCCTGCGGGAGGCGCAGGCGTCGTTGCTGCTGGATGATGCAACGCCTGAGGGGTTGCTGCTGCGCATGAAGACGTTTGTGCCGGTCCGCCAGGAAAAGCTGCTCGACCGCGCGACGGCGAGCAGGATCGTCTGACCGCTACTGCTGCAGCTGCCTGATCCTCGCCTCGACGAAGGCGAGCAATTCGGGCGACAGGCTGTTCGTCGCCCTGGCGCGCCTGAAGGATTCGGAGGCTTCGGCGTTGCGGCGCTCGGCCTGCAGCGAAATCCCCAGCCCCATCCACCACACACCATTCTGCGGCGCCTTCTGCAGGGCCAGCAGGTAGTGCTCGGCGGCCTGCTTGTGACGCTCATCCCTTTGCAGCAAGGCCGCAAGGAAGGCAAGGTAATCCGGCTTTTCCGCCGCATGCGGCAATACCCGTTCAAGGGTGTCGATCGCGGGGCGCAGTTCCCCCTTCTCCAGTTGCAGCCGCGCCAGGATCATCGCCAGGCTCGGTTGCGCCGGATCCGACGCCAGGCCTTCCCGCGCTTTCTGCATTGCCTCATCCTGTTGCCCGCCGTCGAGAAGGACGCCAATCAGCGCCTGGCGGGCTCCTGCATGCCTGGGATCGATTTGCAGGGTCTGTTCCAGTCCGCCCGCCGCTTCGGCACGCTTCCCCTGCTGAAGCGCAAGCACCGCCTTGCGGTACTCGTTCTCGGCACGCTGTGCGGGCGTGAGTTCCTTGACTTGCTTGTTGATGAGCGGCGCAACGACGGGCTCGGCGACCTTTGCAGCTGGAGGTGGAACGAACGTCTTTGCCGAGGGTAAAGGCGGTGCAACGGGTTCCTTCGACTGAGGGGCCGCCGGCACGGCATTCGATCGTTCAACCGCACCAGTATCCTGGCCCGGCGCCGGCGTCGACTTGAATGCGACGGGTGCTGCCGGGGGCGCGTCCACGACCGCGGGCGCGACTGCAGGCTGGCTTGGCGGCTCGACAACAGCCGGCGCAGCGATCGAACCGGCTGGTTGCATCGCCCCGCTGGCATTGATGTCGACATCCAGCTTGAGCGGCAATTGCGAGGCCATGCCCTGAGGAGCCGGCGCCTGCGGGCGAAGCACGATGTAACCGATTACCCCGATGAGCATTCCGCCCAAAGCCAAGGCGACCCACCAGGCAGGATGGAATCGGCGGCGCTCGGGGACGGCACGGATTTGCTGGCCAAAAGAGGAGCCGCCGGATACGTCCGAACGCCGCGCGTCCAGATCCTGCAACATCTGATTGATCAGGCTCATTGGAAATACGCCCATCCGGCGCCGGTGGTGGCAGCGGCCAACGCAAGTCCGCCCACCCATGCCCACGACCAGCTCCGCTTGCGCGCGGCCCCCGTATCATCCGCCGCCGCCGCGACATGGCGTGCCGACGCAAGCTGCTTGCCCTCGCCGAAGGTCAGCATCAAAGCCTTGTGCGCGAGGATGTTGACCAGGCGCGGAATACCGCCGCTCGCTGCATAGAGCGCCTTGACCGCCCTGCGGTCGAACAGGCGGCTGCCGGTGTATCCGGCGACGCTGAGGCGATGCGATACATAGAATTCCATGTCGTCCTTGGACAGCGGACCAAGGTGATAGTGGAAGGTGATGCGCTGGTTCAGCTGCCGGATCGCTTCCTCCTGCAGTTTGTGGTCCAGTTCGGGCTGGCCGAACATCACGATCTGCAGGAGCTTGCGCTTTTCGGTTTCGAGATTGGTAAGCAGGCGCAGCGCTTCCAGTGATTCGATCGGCATGGCCTGCGCTTCGTCGAGGCAGAGAATCGCCCGTTTTCCCTCGCGCGCCAGCACGAGCAGCCGGTGATTGATGGCTTTCAGCAGCTGGTGCTGGTCGACGTCCTTGTCCTGCGGGATTTCGAGTTCGTCGGCGAGCGCCAGCATCAGCGTGCGCGGTTCGAGATAGGGATTCGGGATATAGGCCGTGACAAAGCCCTTGTCGAGCGATGCCATGAACTTGCGGCACAGGAGCGTCTTGCCGACGCCGACTTCACCGGTAATCTTGATGAAACCTTCGCCGTTCTTGGCGGCGACCAGGAGCGTGTTCAAGGCTTCCTGGTAGTTCGAGCAGGCAAAGAAAAAGCTGGTGTCCGGCGTGATGCCGAACGGCAGTTCGCGCAGGCCGAAGTGGCTCTTGTACATCTGGCACCTACCTCGCGTCCGTTCCGCCGCGCGGCGCGAGTCCCTGGATGCGCTGCTGGCTTTCGAGCACGTCCTGGGTCCAGGTGCTTTCGCCCTGGATCACGGTCGGTTTCAGCAGGATGACCAGCTCACGCTTCTGCGTGACCTGTTTGGTATTCCGGAACAGGCCGCCGACGCCCGGCGCATCGCCCGCCCCCGGGATTTGCGAGCGGTCGGACACCGTCGCCTGCCGCATCAGGCCGCCGATGGCGACAATCTGGCCATCCTTGCCGCGCACGACGCTATCCGTCTCGGAAATCGTGCTGGATGCGAGCGGCAGGCTGAATGTGCCGGCAGTGCCGAGGTTGATCGGCTTGTCCACGGTAGAGACGCTGCTGACCGACGGATGGATGTGCAGGATGATGCCGCCGTCCTCACCGATCTGCGGCGTCACGTCGAGCGCCACGCCCGAGAAGAACGGCTGCACGGTGACGCTTGGACTTGTGGAGCTCGTGGTGCCGAAAGCCGTCGTTGTCGTACTGACGTTCGTCACGAAGAATTCGTCCTTGCCGACCTTCAGGACCGCCTTCTGGTTGTTGAGCGTGGCGATGCGGGGGCTGGACAGCACATGGACGTTCCCCTGGGTTTCCAGGAACGAGATCAGCGCGCCGAAATTGCTGGTCTGGAACGCAAGGCCGAACAGTGAGCCTGCGGCGGCGGTTCCCGACACGAGCGATGCGCCGGGGACGGCGGCGAGGGGCAAGGTGCCCGTCGTCTGCGCGTTCGTGGTGGTGAGCGGCGTGGCCGCGCCGGTCGTCGCGGACAGCGGCGCCAGCGAAGTGCCGGGGCTCACGAAACCCAGCGACCCGGCGCTGTTGCCGCCGAGCCGGAATCCGGCCCAGTTGATTCCCGACTGGAAGCTGTCGTTCAGTTCCACTTCCAGGATCTTCGCATCCAGGATCACCTGCCGGTCCACCGAGAGCTGCGTTGCCTTCAGGTAGGCCGACACGTTGCGCATCTCGTCCCACATCGCGCGCACGACCACGACGCCCGACTGCGGGCTGATGACGACGCTGCGGCCATCCTTGCCGAGTCCCACGATCGCCTCCAGCGAAGCCTTCAGCTCGCTCCAGAAATCGCTCGTGGACGAGGTGCTGATCTTGCTGGTGTTGATGGCCTGGGATGCATTGCCCGGGTTTTGCGCGCTGCCCGGCGTCGCGTTGTTCTGCGTATTCGTCCCGGTCGTTCCGGCGAACGACGAATCGCTGACCGAACCGGAGGTCACGCGGATGTCGGACGTACCCTTGCGTGTCCCCGTCAGGTAGTTGACGGTAAAGACCCGCGTCTGCAGGGTAAGCGGCTTGATGTAGATGCGCGAGCCTTCCACCTTGTAGTCGTAGCCGTACAGTTCGCGCACGGCATCGAGCGCCTCGAAGACGGTCACATCCTTGAGATTGACGGAAATGCTGCCGGTGACTTCCGGATGGACCAGCATGCTGTAGCGCGTTCCGGCGACGATCGCCATGAAGAACTGCGGCGCGGGGACATTGTTGAAGGTCAGCGCGAAGCGTTCTTCCAGCGGCTGCTGCGGAGGGGGGACTTCGATCTTGATCGGCGGGAGCAATGCGGACGACACGGCATCGGTCTGGGCGGGAGACCTTGTCTGCGACGCGCGGCCAAGTTCGGCATTGATCAGGTCAAAGGTTTCCTTCCTGGGTTCCTGCACGGAACAACCCAGCAATCCGATCGCAACGAAGGCCGAAAATATGTTTTTTTGCACGCTATACCTTACCTTTGATTTTCCCGTCCGTCGGTCCTGGTACGAGACGCTTCCGGCCGTTTTTCAATGTCGGGGAAGAGCTTAAGCGTTTGCATTTCTTTGCCGTTACGTAACACTACTTCGGTTTCGGTGATCTTCACAACCCGTGCGTCACCGAACTTCTCGCCAAGCGCCACAGTCCGGCCGCTGATGATCGCCGCCTTTCGCGTCGGGCTGATCAGTACGGACTGGAGCATCGGCCCGCCGGCCTGCGTACCGGTTGCAGGTTCCTGGCGCGTGTCCATGGCCGCCGGAGGACGCGTCGGGTCGGGCAGATCTTGTGCATGGACCAAGGGCAGGCACAGCAAGAAACCGGAAATCGCCAGTAGCCTCGAGGATGCGGTCATATGTTCAGCCATTGCTTGTCGAGACTTAAGGTAAAGAGCGTCAGCTTCAGGCTCACCCTGGGGTAAGTATCGACATTGAGCGCCGCTCCTGCCCAGAACAGTTGCCACGGCATGCCCTCCAGCTGCGTCAGGTAGTTCGTGATGTCCGCATAGCTGCCCTGCACCACGATCTCGACGCCATGCTTGTACACCGTTTCCACCGAAGCCTTGTCCGCCTGTTTCGTTGCCAGTGCTTCCGGGCCTGCAACCGGTGCTTTCGGGGGCGCGGCGGCTTCCTCCTGCGCTTCGACAAGCGGACTTGCCGGCAGCGTCTTGAGCGAGACTAACTGCAGCCTGCCGTTCCGCGTCAAAATGTCTTCCAGCAATGAGGCCATTTTATCAGGGGAAACCAATCCCCTCTGCATTCCGATGAGCTCACTGTGAATCTTTTCCGACTGCATTTTGAGGACGCGGAGCCGCTCGCGCATTGCCATGTCGGGATCGGCACTTCTCGATTTGACCCGTTGCTCGATTTCCTGCTGGATTGTAGCGATCTGCTGCTGTTCCATCTTGATCTGGGTGGACGCAGCCTTTTGCCTGGCGAACAGGGGATCGAGAAGCAGGAGGTTGATCATTGCCACCAGCACTGCGACCGCCGCCGCAAACACCATTGCTCGCTCGCGCAGTGTCAATGCGTCAATCCTTGCTTCGATACGCTTCCATTGCTCTTTCATGGCCGCGGCACTCCGGATATGTCTGATGCAGGTTTCACGACCGCGGTCATGCCGGGGGGCGCGGAGGTGAGTGTGAACTCGACATAGGTGGGACCAATCCTCGGCGTACCGGCGGCCGGTGCGGCACCTTGTGCGTTCTCGGGACGCGGTTGTTCCATCGCCAGGTTGGAGAATGTCTTGCCCCGCATGACCTTTTCGTTCTTCAGGCGATTGATGTACGACGGCACGAGGTCGGGTTGCAATGCACGCCCCCTCAACTCGATTGCTTTCCCGCCGGCGTCGATGGAAAAGCCGGTGAGCCAGAGCCCGCCGACGATCTGCCTCGAAAAGGCGCGCAGGTACTCGGAATAGCCCTGGGTATCCCCAATGCCGCCCTTCTGCACCACTTCCAGCGCACGCGCCTGCGATTTCACTTCCGCCTCGGCACGCAGAACCTCATCCTCCAGGGATTTGGTTTTCTGGCGCGGAGCGTACTCGGCCGTCACTTTTGCAAGCTGTGCCTTGGCGCCATTCAGCTGTTGCGTCGCTGCAGCCAGCTGTGATGACTGCTCGGAGAGATGAAGCCTGGCGTAGACAAACACGGCAATCGAGCCGACCAGGATCAATCCCAGTCCCTCCAGCATCGTCACGGCAGAAAAATACTTCTTCTGCTTGAGGAAGATCGGATTGAAAAGATTGACTTGCTGGCTCACAGCACCTTCTCCTCATGCCGCAATGCGGCACCCAGCGCCATGAAATAAATGTGCATGTTGTCATCCGTGAGCACAGCCTGCACCTTTGAAAGATCCACGACGGATGCACAGTCGAACTGTTCGACCGGAAGGTAGAGGTTGCTGGCGAGGTACTGCTGCAGCCCCGCAGCCTCCTGCCCCAACGGAAGCATGACCATCTTCGCCACGGTAATGAAGTGATACTGACGGTCGAAATGGTCGAGCGATCGCTGCAACTCCAGCGTTACCCTGTCGTAGCAGGCATTGCGTTGCTCAAGGCTCCCCTGCTGCAACTGGGATAAAGGCACGTCGATGCGGCGTGACAGATACAGTTCGCCGTTGTAGGTCACGGTAAGAAGCCCGCCCTCCGCGTCAAAGGACAGGAAAGCGATTCCGCGCCCTTCGGACTCCAGCAGCGACGAGATGTTGCGTTGCGCCATTTCAGGGATATCGATGACGGAAAGCGGAATCCTGGCATCCGCACATGCGGCCTGGCGCTGCTGGATGAGTTGGTTCCTGGCTGCCACGACGTACATGGAGTGGTTGCGCACAGGCGCATTCTTGTCGAGGGGCACGTCGAGGACGTCAATGGTTGCGTCATCCACATGGAAGTCGAGCATGTCCTTCAGGCGCCAGCGGATGGCGGTCTTCAGCTCTTCAGGGGGAACGTTGGGCGCGTCCACCGACATCAACTGGTATTCGCCCGTGCCAAGCACCAGTGAGCACTGGTATCGCGCCGCCGAATAGTCTTTCGCCAGCCTGGTCAAGGCCTCTTCCGGCGTACCACTACCCGTCGCATGAGAGGCGGCAAGCTCCACTACCGGCTGGCCGGATTCAGGACGGGTCACATGCGCAATGCATATCCCATCTTTCCGAAGGCTGAAGACCATCCAGCCGGGAACCTTCCTGGTTTTCGAAAAGAATGCCATCCCGCAACACAATCAAAGAAATTACCTGAACTTATGAGAACAACCCGTTGTTGTCAATGAATTTTAACTAAAACCAACACTGACTCTTCCCGGGCCCTGAAAGTATTTCCATATGGAAATAATCAATACATTTCCCTTGTGTAAATTACCGGTCCGCTTCGCAGGACACCGAAGGTGGCACGGATATGCGGATCGTCATCAAAGGCCGGTTGTCCGCTGATCGAACTCCACCGCCCCTGCAACCAGGGCATGCCTGCCGAACTGGTCGCTGCGCATGCCGGCGGCGCAGTGAGATCGGAACCGAGGTCGATGCAGACGTTCACGCTGCCGCGACTGCAGACCGGGCTGCAGGCAGGCTTGTTCAACCGGAGGCTGCCCACCCCGGCGGCAAAGGTACTGCCGACTACGACATTGGCGTTCGATACATTGGTGACGCCGATGCCGCCCTGGTGGCCGTCGACGAGGACATTGGCCGCGGAAATGGAGGTGCAGTTGTCGTCGGTGTTAGTGATGAAACTGCTTCCGCTCCAGTATTCGGTCTTGATGGGAATCGGCAGGTTCAGCCTGTCGGAGCCGTGCGCATTCAGCAGGCGGAGCCGGCCGAAACGGACTGCCGTTGAACCGACTTCGTAGCGATCATTGCCGGCGGTAGTGTCCGTATCAAGGTTGAGAGAAGTCAGCCCGACACCTTCTTCGTCGCGCGGGTTCACGCCAACCTTCAGGTTATTGTACGGCCCGTCCGGGGTGCCGTTGACGGCGACATCCGCCCGCTCCAGCGCGACGCTCGCGGAGAGGTTCACATATCCGGGGACGACATCGGGTTCGGTCTTCTGCACGGTCGGGGTGCCGACAACCGTTACGCGCGTCCCGGCCGCGCGGGTGACGTCAGCAAGGGTGGCAGATCCTGTGCAACTGAATGTGGTCGTCGTGCCGGTCGAGAAGATCGCACGGCAAGTTTCGCTACCCGCCGGATAGCCGGCCGCGACCATCCAGAGGCCGACTGTATTGTTTGTGCCATTCGCCAGCCAGTTGGCCGGAGAGAATTTCGCGTAGTCTCCCGTGTACTTCTTCGTCATGGCACCCTCCGCGTTCAGCGCCTGCAAGCGGAAGTTGACCTTGAAAGGTTCGCCCATGTAGGTGAAGTTCGACGTGCAGCTGGAGATCGTGCTGCGATTGGTGATCTTCGATCCCGTCACCGGGTCGACCAGCGCGAAACGGTTCGGCTTGAAGCGCCCTACGACCGGATTTCTTGTCGCTGAATCGAGCGGCGAGGCAAAGATGGCCACTCTTGGCGCAAGGTCCACGCCGGACTTCAGGTAACTGGTGTCCGGGGATGCCGCCATGGTAAACGAGCCGACCTCGGAATACGTCAGTGTCAATTGGGTATTGCTGCCCGCCGAAATGGCCACATTGCCATTGTTCAGCGTCCCTTGCTCAGTATCTGTGGTTTGCGGGTAGTACGGCGAGGTCGCGGACAATGTCACAGTGCCAGAGAAATGCGGTGCGACGCCAGCGCCGGTTACCTGCGCCCGTGTTGCCGTTGCATCGGGAAGACCGTCGTCGTTCTGGTCGCCGGCACTGTTCCACTTGTAGCCGCCCACGGTTGCCTGGAAATTCAAGCCGGCATCAGTGAGGACGGCTGTCGTGTGGCTTGCACTTGTACTGCCCGCATTGCCCTGCGTCCCGGCCTTGATGTCCGTCACCGCAATGGCAAACGGACGCACTGTCAGCGTATCGGATGTACCGACGACCGGTGTCGACGTGTCGTCGCGCAGGCTGACTGTGTATTTGCCGACGTCGTTGGTGACAAGACAGAACTTCGCGCTTCCTTTGTCGAAGGTAAGCGCGGGCATCCTGTTGTTGGTCGCATCGACAGCAGGCGCGGCAATTGACAGAGTCTGGCATGAGGATCCTGCGGCAGGCAGACAGTTGCCGCTTGCGTTGGTCGTGCAGATGTCAGGAGCAAATGCCAGCAACGGATGATCTCCGGCCGCCGGCGTGTACCAGCCGTCGAGATTCTTAACCCCGGCGAAGGTCTCATCCGTGCTACATCCGTTCGTACGGTTGACCTGCATGAGATGCGAGCGCCCTGCCACCACTCCGCCCCCGGTATCGAGGCGGAGCGTATCGATGTTCGTAATACCGAACGTCGAACCGCTGAACACGACGGGTGTACCCAACGAAGTTGCAATGGTGCCGCCGTTTTCGCTCGCGGTGATGTAGACGGACTGGGCGCTCGCGTCGGTCAGGTAGAAGCGGGCTACGCCATTGTCGGAAGCCGTGAAGGTGTACTGGTTCCCGACAAGGTCGGACGCGGCGCCGACCTTGCGCCAGGTCGCTGCGGAAGTGGAACCGCTGGACAATACCGCTGACAGGTTGATTGTCTTGTCATAGGTCGTGACCGTGTTTCCCTTGTTGTCGAGCGCCGTAATCGTCACAGTGGGCGACGACGGGGTGCCGCCAGGAGTGGCACACGTACTCGGTGTGAGGTTATCGACCTGGATGCGATATCCGGCAGGCGGCGTGATGGTTTGCGCGCAGATCTTGAGTCCCTGCAGTTCGTGGATGTTCGTGTTGCCGCCGGTTGAACTGGTAAAGGAAAGCTTCCAGTTAAGAGGGACAGTGGCTTGCGAAGGGTTGGCCTGATAGGCATCGAAGGAGATGACCTGGTTGCCTGCGTTGAACGTACCCGTTCCGGTCGTATCGCGGTGTACCGTCACTTGCGCGCGCTTTGCAAGGGCTGGATTGCTGCAGGTAACATCCGCGTTGTTTGTATCGGCTTCATAGCAACGCGCATCCACCGAGATCCGGTAGGCATGGCCGAGCGCCGCGGACGTCGATGCGGCGCTGTCGATTCCCGGGCTCAAGGTCGTAGTTCCCGCCAGGTAGGGATAGCCGGTCAGCCCGGAGCCGGAGCCGCGTACTGCGACAGAGTCGGGTCGGAAACCGGCTCCGCCGCTTCGGCCTTCCGTCGCATTCGAGTAGTTGCCGTATTCGTCGATGCCGATGCCAACCCATCCGCCGTTGAAACCATTGCATGGCGGCTCCGCGCAGCTTGTATTGTTCTTCTGTGCATAGCCGAGCGATCCGCCATAGGCGCCGGGCGTCGCGGCCATTGTTGCATCGGAGAGCGTCAACGCAATGCCGTCGGCGCCTGTACCGTTATAGGCGTAGTGCCTGAACTCGACCGTGATCAGGTTTCCCTTGGCGGGGAAGATGCCGGGCATGGTCGCTGCGGTGGAAACGTTGCCGCTGTTATCGGTCAACCTCAGGAAGCCGGAATTGACGATGCGCGGCAATCCGAAATTCCCGCTGCTCTCGGTGACGGACCAGTTGCCGCCGTAGATGGTGGAAGGATTCAGTGTCGCGCGTCCGAAGTTGTCGCAAACGCAGGTCATGTCGCTCGGCATGCCGGAAGGCACGGTGCAGGTGGACTGCCCTTCCCCGGCCGCAAAGCTTGCATTGGTCAAGGGGCCGGTCACGTTTGTGCTGCCGGTCGACGTTGAGGTCGCGCTGACCGGCGTCGGCATGGACCAGGAACTGCCGTTGTAATGTCCAAGAACGAAGCTGGTTGCCGTCGCCCCCGAATCCAGATCGCCTGTGACGAAGCGCACGGTCACTTCGTACGTGCTCGCGCCTATCGTGTCGTTCGTCAGGGTCCAGTACCGGTTGGCATCCTTGGTGGCGTCGATGGTGGAGACGGCAATGAACGGGTGCTCGGCGCCGATGGTACTGCCGGTCAGCGTGCCGCCGGACAGGGTCAAAGGCTTGCGCACGTCGATAGGGGCATAGGATGTGCCCGTCCCCACATGGAAGGTGCAGCTTGTGCTCGTGGCGGGATAGGTCAGCGTCAGGCTCCCGACCACGTAGCCGCTCGTCCTCGTCACGCTGCTTGTGCAATTACCGGTCGATGTGAGGGCATGGCCATTGGTCGTCAGCGCACCGCTGGTCAAGACCAGCGTGCCGCTCACGGAAATCGCCGCGTTCATCAACACGCCGTTTGCGTTCGAGATCGTGAGGTTGGTCAGGCTGCCGATGTGCGACGGGATCGATACGCCCGTCGAACTGCCGCCAAAACTCAGGCTGGTGGAGGCGGACGTGGCCAGGTTTGCCGGCGTACCGGCAATGGCAGGACCATTCAGTGCAAGCGTACGGCCGGATGCCTGCAGCGTACCGCTCGTGAGGGTAAGCGTTCCACCCAGGGTGAGGTTCCCGTTAAGCGTCACGCCCTGCGCATTGTTGACGGTCAGGTTGCTCAGATTGGTCACGCTGCTCGGCAGGCTGATGCCGGCCGAACTTCCGCCGAAGACGATGCTCGACGATACCGCGGTTGTCAGGTTGGTCGGCGTGCCGGCGATTGCCGGGCCGTTGAGCGTCAGGGTATTCGCGCGGACGGAGAACGTACCGCTCGTCAGTGTCAGTGTGCCGCCAACTGTCATGCTTCCGGAGAGGGAAACGCTATTGACGGTGTTGATGGTGAGGTTGTTCAGTACGGACACGCTTGACGGGATGATTAGCGGGGGCGATGTACCGCCGAAGACGAGGTTCGACGAGGAGGTTGTGGCAAGGCTTCCCGAGCTGACCGAGACAGAAGGACCGTTAAGCGTCAGCGTATTGGCCCCGACCGAGAAGGCACCGTTTGTCAGCGTCAGCGTGCCGCTGACGGTGGGACTGGAATTGAGGGTGGCACCGGAAGAATTGTTCAGCTGCAGGTTATTGAATGTCGTCGCGCTGGAGCCGCCCAAGGACTGGTTCGACGAGCCGTCGAGTACGATCGTGCCGGTGGATGCGTCGAGTATGCCGTTGTTCGTGAAATTTCCGGCAAGCGTGTGGGTAGAGGTACCGGCATTAAGTGTATTGTTTGCGCCGATGGTCAGGCTGCCGTTGATATCAAGGGCACCGGATGCGGTTTTGGTCACGGCCAATGCCGAGGCGAGTGCAAGGTTGCCGTAGGTCGGAGTGTTGGAAATCGATTGTGCGACGTCGGCATTGTAGGTGACGGTACTTGCCGCGTTGAGTATCGTCTTGGCCTTTGCAAACAGCGTCGGAAATGTCGTCGCCGTGCTGCCATTTCCCAGTAACAGATTGGTGCCGGATGCCATGGACATGTCGGCGCTCGTGTTACCTACAATTTGATTACCGCCGTCGCTCAATGTACCGGCGTTGATCGCGAGCGCATTACCGACCGTGACCGAACCGCCCAAAGTCCCCGTTGCTCCCGGCATCAGAATTGTCAAGCGGTAGAACACGATCCCCCCCGACGTGAGGATGACGGATGCCGGCGCATTCATCACAACAGTAGATGAGCCTTGAAGAAATGTGCCCGTCGCGGTGAACAACGGGCTCGTTGAGCCGTTTAATGTCACCGTTGAACCGTTTGCGGTGAACGTCCCGTTCGTACCGATGTTGAGCCGGCCCGATGTCAATGCATGGTTGCTGCGCGTGTCCAGTTCCGCAGCCACGCCGCTGCCCGAAGCCGCAATGGTTGTCATCCCTGCCACGTTGATAGCAGCCCCCATATTGACGGTAAGGTTCCTCGTTCCCCCGCCTCCGCTGATCCGTGTCGGGTTGATTTCGAAAGCGCCGTTGACGGTAATGGTTCCGGACCCGAAGGTGTAGGTTCTGTTACCGGTGATGCCCGGTATCAATCTAAGATCATTGAAAACAAGTGTCCCGGATGTCAGCGTTACGTCCGAATCCGCATTCATGACGACCGTGGAGTTCCCGGGGATGAACGAGCCATTAATGGCTCGTGCGAACAGGGTGCCTCCCGAGCCCGTCAGGGTCAGTGTTCGCGGACTGCCGCTCACGTTATCGGTCTGCAGTGTTCCGTTGACGACAACCCGCTGGATGGTGGCGTCCGTATTCAGCGTCACCGTATGGCCGCCAGTGACCGTGACCGTATCGTCCGTGCCGGGAATTGAGCCGTTGCAGCTCGTCCATGTGCCGGCACTATTCCAGTTGCCGCTTGCCTGGGATGCGCAGTCGACTGCAAATGCTGCAGTACTCACGAACAGGACAAGCAGAAATGCAAACAGCAACACAATCCAGCGAATGTGGCCGGGGAACAAGGCTAGCTGCTGACGGTTCACGTGCACTTTCATAGGTGGTATTGAGACTTCAAGCGGGGCTGCATGAGTGTACGCATACATTGCCTGTCATTAATTTTATTCCAAGCAACACGGGGAGGCGAATGCGGAATTCGCCTCAACGCTCCGCGGTAATCCGCAGCCGCCTTTCCACAAATCCCAGCTCCCCCGGCCCCGCTCCGAACGTTGCGGTCGAGTCGATGGTATAGATTGACGTCGTCACGCCGCCCTCATTGACTGGAGCGCTTGCAATGCACGTAACAGTCACGGTGAAAGGAGCAAGTTCACCTCCCAAGGTTGGAGGCGCCGAAGGGGAAAACTGGGTGGTTGCCGCGCAACCAGGCGTCGCCGGGCGCAGCAGCTGATACAGCCCCCACTCGACGCCGGCGCGTGCTGCCTGGTATGCCCGCGCCGACTGGACATCCTGTGCCGATGTCGCATGCTGCACGGTCGAGAACGTCATGATCATGGCCCCCATCGCAGCGAGGATCACCAGCAGAAAAATCGCCGACACAATGGAGAATCCGGCCTGCAGGCGCAAGCGGTTAGAAGGCGGACGCGATGAGAGGCGGCGTTCAGGGCACATTGCTGACATGGACCTCGTGGTAAAGCGTGACCGTTTCCCCTGCTTCGGTAATCGACAGGCGCAGCGTGACAAGGCCGTTCCTGGCAGTGAATCCCGGCGCGTAGGTGAACACGCATGCGCTGACATTACGCGCCAGCAGGGCCGAGCTGGCAGGTGCGGGCGGAACATTCTGTGCGCTCGTGATCGTGTATCCCCAATATCTGGTAAGCGTGCCGTCGGTCAGGTTGCAGATATAACTGACCGGGGTTTCCACCACCTGGAAGCGGTGGGACGGGGAATCGGCAGGAAAGGCCTTCGAAGATGCAATCTGGATGGTGCTTACTGTCCCTGCGGCCCCTGCATATGTCCGGCGGTTGTGGGTCGAGTCAGTATTCCCCTCATAGGCATCGGCACCAGGAATGCCAAGGTTGTAGATGACGATTTCGTTCTGGTTCGTCAGTGTCGTTGGCTCGAATGTCATTGTCCGGCCCAGCACTTCAAAAGCCTGGTCCCCGGGGTCGTTGAAATCCAGTATGTCAAATGCCCCGCCATCCGGCGCCGCAGCACGATATCGCCCGCCGTCGCGGGTCAGCAGGAATTCCAGTGCCTGGTTTCCGCTCGTGCGTACGCTGTTGGGCAGTGCCAGCCTGAGGTCGCGCGCGATCCTGCGCAGCGCGGTGTCCGCCGTATCCGTCATCTCCGCGCGCCTCGCCGCGTCGACATAGCCTTCCACCGGCCTGACGATGAAAACCGCGACGATGGCGGCAAGGATGCCGGTGATGCCGATGACGATCACCGCCTCGACGAGGGTGAATCCGCGCGCTCTGCGGGCTCCGGCGGTTCGCATGGATTCCTTATACCGAATTGGGGGCATAGCGGAGCCTGTAACCGGTCAGTTTGACCTCGACACCTGCGGGACCTGTCACCCGGACGTCGATGCGCAACGAATCGTCTGCGGAGACGGCATTGAGGCTTTCCGAAGTGATAGTCACGAAGGCTTTGTAGTCGGTCAAGCCCGCAATCGCGCTGTTGTCGCTAATATCGACAATTGATACTGGCGTCTCTACGCCGTTTGCCGTCACATAGTCGTTGACGTTATCGAACGGCGTGCTGGCATCCGCGCGCAATTCCCCGGCCTCGGGACCAGTCGCATCCATGACAGGACAGATTTCGTCCCCGCCTGAAGTCGCCACAAGAAGATCCGGATCGCAAAACGGCTGCATCTCGATCTCTTCCAGCAGCGACTCGGCAATCGCCAGCGCCTGCTTCTGGAGCATCGGGTCGGCACTCTTGGACGTGTTGTAGTTGATGACGGACAGGATGCCCACGATGCCGACGCTGACCACGATGATGAACATGACCAGTTCGACAAACGATATGCCGGCCTGCCGGCGCAATGTGCGCATTGTTCGGCTATTGGTGCACATACCCGGTGTCCGTTTCGATGATGATGCTCCGCCCTGCTTCGTGGACCTGGATGGTCTGCGTTGCGATGGCAACGCCAGCCGCGTTGACGGGCTGCCCGAGGGAGTTGAACAGGAAGCTCGTGGGAGCGGCGGTGAAACCAACACCGCCGCGTGCCGTGACGACGAATGGTGTTGCGCCAACAGGACTGCGGAGATTGGTATTGCAGACATTCGAATTGGCGACCGCTGCGATCGTCAAGGTGACCGAATCCGCGACAAAGGAAACACAGACTGAACGCCGCTGTGCAATCGCAGTCTTCTGCGCATAACGAAGCGCAGATAACAGCTCATCGTGGAAGCCCCGGCTCTCGAAGACCTGCCTGTCGAAGAAGCGAGGCAATGCGGCAACAGCCAGGATCCCGACGATGATCATGACCCCGACCATTTCGACAAGGGTGAACCCGGATGATCGTGCGCGCGCCATTGGTTTCAGGTCCAATCGAGATGATTGCAACTATAGCATTGGAGTGATGACCTGCGGCAACTCATCCGTTCAACCTGCGGCGGCCGACGACGGGAAGCACAAGGCGCGGTCGTGGGCAACACGCTCTGCCGTCGCTTCCGCCGGATAGGCCAGAACCCACAGGTCGAAATTCTGGCCGCGCGCCACCACGGTTGTGGCAAATCCGCTCTCCTTCAATGCCCTATCCATGCTTCTCGCGGTGAATCCGGTCTTGTGCGCCATGTACAGGTTCCCCCTTTCCATCGCAGCCCGGTGCCCGTAAAGAATGTCGATAGGCGCAATCGGGCCGGCGGGAGAAATATAGGCCGGCTCCTCCAGCTGGTCCTTTGCAACCAGTTCCGCCACGGATTGCAGGTCGGGACAAGTCAGCACCAGGATGCCTTCGGACTTGAGGACGCGCCGAAACTCCCGCAGTGCAATATCGACCTCGTGCGGATGCAGATGCTCGATGTTGTGCGACGAGTAGACGGCGTCCATGCTTGCGGTCTCGACCGGCGCCATGTCCAGCATGGTGGCCACGACGTCGGGTGTGACGGACTGGTCGATATCGAGGCGTACCTCACGCCACCCGCTCTGGAAGAACATCGGGAGCGAGCGTTTGTCGGCGGGGCCGCATCCGACATGCAGCACGGTTTTCCTCGGCAAGGGTTGGGCCGGCACCACCTCGGTCGCGAGCTTTTCGCCGCGGCACCACGCCTGCCACATGCGCCGGTAGAGTGCTTCGAGGTCGTGGCTGAACTGGTCCGGCTGGCAGATCGGGCTGTTCGACATCCGCGCGCGCAGTTCGCGGCGCAGGCCCGCCAGGCGCGGAACGTCCTGAGCGAGCGCAACCGCACCCTTGATATAGCCGGCATGGTCCGCAAAGATCAGCTCAGGCAACCCGATATTGGTCAGGGCGGAGGCCCCCTGCCGCGACACGATGCCGCTCCCGGCAAGCGTCACGACCGGAACGCCCATCCACAGCGCCTCCAGCGTCGTCATGCCGCCGCTGAACGGGAACGGGTCGAGGGCGATGTCGATGTCGCCGTATTCGGCCAGCATGTCGAAATGCGCGGACGGGCCGCGCAATTCCAGCCGGCCGGCGTCGAGCCCACGCGACACGAATCGCTTGCGCAGCGTTTCGCAGACGCCCTCGTTGTCCAGCCCGGCCGACTTCAGCAGCAGGCGCGATGTGGGCACCGCCTTGAGGATCTGTATCCATGCGTCGACAACAGGGTCAACCAGTTTGTCGATCCGGTTGAAGCAGCCGAAGATGACCGTGCCTCGTTCAAGCGCGGGCGCATCCGCCACGGCCGGCGCCATGGCCGGCGGCGCGTAACAGAAGCGAGAATGCGGCAGCCAGACCGGCGTTTCGGAGAACATCTGCCCGGCATCGAGCGGCGTCGTCGTCGGGTCGGTGATGAAGTAGTCGATGGATTCCAGGCCGGTGGAGTGGAAGTAACCGATCCACGTCGCCTGGACCGGCGCCGGCTTGCGGACGAAGACTGGAAGCCGGTTGTAGGCGGTATGGCCGGAAAGGTCGACCAGGATATCGATGCGGTTCTCGCGGATCCTTTCGGCAAGCTCGTCGTCGGTCATCAACAGTGCCTCCACCCACGAATCGGCATGCTCGCGGATCGACGCGGTAATGTCGTCGTCCCGACGCGCGGTCGAGTAGCAGTGGATGCTGAAACGCTGCCTGTCGTGATGGCGGATGACGTCCTGCAGCAGGAATCCGACGGGATGGCGGCCAAAGTCGCCCGAGACATAGCCGATACGCAGGGGACGGTCCGGGCTCTTGTCCTGGTCGAAAGTGAAGCTTTGGCGATACGGTCTTCCGTCCTCGAAGCGATCGGCCCAGGCGGTGTGGCGGGCGAACACTTCCTCGGCACTTGCGCCGGGAAGATAGGTGGAATCGAAAGCGATGTTCGAATGAATGGCGGGCATCTCCGGGTTTTCCCTCAGGGCCTGCTCAAGCAGTTCGATCGACCGACCATGCTCGCCGCGACGGCTGTGGCAGCTGGCCAGGGTGACGAGGGCGGAAATATTGGCGGGCTGGAGTTCGAGCACTTTTCGCGCGGTATTCTCGGCAGCCAGCCAGTCGCCCTTCATTTGCCGGGCAAGGGCGAGCGACGCCAGGCGCTGCGCATTTTCGCCCTTGACGGCGATTTCCTGCTCCCAGTAATCGATCGTCTCGGCCAGCCTGTCAGTTTCACCAAGGACGGTCGAGAGACCAATCTGCGCCTCCGGCAAGTTTGCGTCGCACGCGAGAGCGCGTTGAAACGACTTAGCTGCCTGAGCTGTCCTGCCGCTGTGCAGCAGGACATTGCCTAGATTAACGTGCAGCGCCGCCTCGTCGGGATAGACCTCGAGTGCGCGCCGTACCGCATCCTCAGCCTCCGCGAATCGCCCCATTTCGAACAGGGTCACGACACTGTTGTTCCACGCCTCCAGCAGGTGTGACTGGAAATGGAGTGCCTGCCTAAACTTTTCGAGTGCAATCTGATACTCACCCTTCAACAGCCACCATTCGCCAAGATTGCTCCATGCCTGGGCGTAATCCGGTTTCAACGCCACCGCCTTTTCGTAGGCTTCTTTTGCCGGATCGAGTTGCGCCAGACGTCTCCTTGCTGCTCCTAAGGCGCACCATAAACGGGCGTTTTCGGGATCAGACTGTAGCGCGCGTTCGCATAATGACACGACTTCCCCATCCCGCCTTTCGGCGAGAAGAAGATGCGCCAACCGGAGATCCGACTCAGCGGCAGCTTTCCCCGCCCCAGTGCTGCAATTGCGGTAGCAGGATTCCGCGAGCGAGACCAAACCCTTCCGGTTCAGCCAGTCACCCAGGTACAACCACAGCGATCCTGCAATAGGCGAAAAAAGTGGCATCTGATTCCAACAAGTACAGGAAGGTCAGCGTCCGTCGCCAACGAAGACGGCCGCCAGCATGGAAAAGAGCACCTGCTTGACCAGCGTGGGCGCGTAACCCGCCGCGAGCAAATGCTGTTGAAGGGAAAATGCAACGCGCGCGCGACCGATGATGCCGAGTCGATGACGTGCTCGTGCGACGCGAGCGGCTTCAAAGAACTGCTTAAGCGCCGCTTCGGAATTTGCAGCAATTTCCTGCTCGCTCAGTTTCCTGCCCTTCTGATTTTTCTCGGGATGCAGGGGAACGGCTCGCTGAAATTCGGCGAAGAGTCCTTTGCTAATTTCCTGCACGGGCCCTTGAGTTTTTCGCATGTACGGCTCCATAAAAGCCAAAAGGCGCGTCGCACGAATGCGATGCGCCTCTTGAGAGGTTCTAACCTAGTAGATCAGCCAGTGCAGATCAGTGTCGCGTCAGCCGATGTCGCGCTCGCACTATGCGCCGAATTGGAAACGGTAATCGCAATTGCTTGTCCAGCGGCGGTACAGTTCACCGTTGCTGCTGCAGCGGTGACGGTATACCCTGAAGGAACACCACCGACCATAAGGTCACCGGCCATCGCATTGACGGTCACCGTACCGTTGACGCGTGTTCCCTTGGCAGTACCAGCAGCCGCGTACGCTGCATAGTTAATCGAGAACGCCGAGCTCACCGCACCAGAAACACCCTTGATCGCCGCAAGCTCCGCATCCGACTTCAAATCCACAAACTTCGGCAACGCCGTCGCCGCCAGGATACCGAGAATCACAATGACGACGACCAGCTCGATCAACGTAAAACCGCCCTGACTGTTCTTCAATTTCCGCATAGTTTCGTTCCTGAAAGATCGGTAAAGCGCTGCCCTTGCTGTCAACAAGTGTTGCATCGGGTTAAAAATATACCAGAGGAAACACTACCTGCCAAAAGGTATTTACATGCAATTTGCCACTGTTGCGTTCAGTACATAGGTGGGCTGGGTGTTGGTCAGTGCCGGAGGCGTGTAACCGACAGTACAGTCGGTGCCGGTGGTCGCGCCGGTATGGCCACTGTCCGGGGCCGCGATACGCGGCGCGGTCAGCCCAGTGACCACGTAATCGGTGCCCAGCCCGGCAAGCGGGACGATGGAAGCGGCGTCGGGATAACCGTTGACGTAGGTGACCGTCGTGCCCTCGATGATGATGTTCGGAACCGGGGTGCCGTTGAAATTGGCGTCGAAGCCGCGGGTGAGCAGGGTCGCATGGGCCAGTGCGGCAGCGGATCGCACCGAGCCGAGCGCCGCATTCATCTTGGCCAGCCGGGCGTCCGCCTGCAGTGCAGCAAATTTCGGCAGGGCGATGCCGGCAAGCAGGGCCAGGATGGTAATGACGATCACCAGCTCGATCAGGGTGAAGCCGCGTTGCGCTTGTCGCATGGTGTTCCTTTTCCTCATTGCATATTCCTTGAAGGCAAATATAGCCGAGCTTGCAACGATTTTGTGACTTTGTTGTTGGCCGCCCACCTGGATCGCCGGCACTGCTATTTCTTGAATGCCGCCTGCCCCAGATCCCAGATCGGAAGGAATACGCCCAGCGCCAGAATCAGCACAAGGATGCCCAGGCAGAAAATCAGGATCGGCTCGATTTGCGCGGAGAGGGTTTTCAGTTCGTAGTCGACCTCGCGTTCGTACATGTCGGCAATTTCGTCCATCAGGTCGTCAAGGGCGCCCGATTCTTCACCGACAGCCACCATCTGCAGTACCACCGGCGTAAAGACGCCGGTCGTTACGGCGGTGCGCAGGATGCTCTCGCCGCGCTCAACGCCATCGCGCATCTGCTCGATCCGGCTGGTGATATAAGCATTGTCGACTGTCTTTGCGACCACGCTCAGCCCCTGCACGATAGGCACGCCGCTTTTGCTGGACAAGGCAAAACTGCGCGCAAACCGGCCGAGCGTCCCCTTGAGCAGGATCCTGCCGACGATGGGAATGCGCAGCTTGGCCTTATCCCATTTGAACTGCCCCGTGGGCGTGGCGATGTAGGCGCGGATGGCGGTCCCGGCGGCCCCGAGGGCGATCAGGATGGCCGGCCAGTAAGCCACCGTGAAATTCGAGGTATTGATCAGGATTCTCGTCATGATCGGCAACTCGGCGTTGAAGCCGGCATATACCCGTGCAAACGCCGGAATGACGAACAGGTTGATGACCGCAATCGCAATGAACATCACGATCACGACAAAGATCGGGTAACGCAGGGCGGATTTCACCCGGTCCCGCATGTCGCGCTCGAACTCGAGATGGTCGAACAGGTGCAGGAAAACCTCGTCCAGCCGGCCGGTGGTTTCGCCGATGCGCACCATGCTGATATAGAAAGACGAAAATACATCGGGATGACGCCGCATCGCCGCAGACAGTTCGCGCCCGGAATCGAGGGATTCGCGCAGGTCCTTGACGACGCGGGCGAAGCTTTTGTTGATCGCGGATTCCTGTAATCCGGCGAGACCGCGCATGATCGGCACGCCGGCCTTCAGCAGCGTGTACAGCTGGCGGCTGAACAACTGGACGTCGATCGAACGCACCTTCGGCTCCGACAGGCGTGTCCACCAGCTGTCCCCCTTGGCGACGGGCCTGGATGTCTGGACGATTTCGACGGGGGTGATCCCGGTGCTGAAAAGCTGGTCCGCAACGGCATTGCTGTCGGCGCTCTCGAGCACCCCCTGCAGCAGTTCACCGCGGCCGTTACGGCCCTTGTATGCGAAGAATGGCACGTCAGTTAATCATCCTGTTGATTGCTGATGCGCATCGCCTCGGCCACCGTCGTCTTTCCGGCGATGACGAGGGCGACCGCGTGCCGGCGCAGGGTCTGCCCTGCCATCTGCGCCTGCGCGACCTTCATGAAATGGGCGGGGTCATGGTGGCCGGCAGCGTCGGCCACGGCTTCCGTCATTTCCAGCATTTCGTAGACGCCCGTGCGCCCGCGGTATCCGGTGCCGTTGCAGTGCGTGCACCCCCTGCCGTGCAGGTATTTGCGCGCGTCGACGGTATCGCCCAGCTCAGCCTTCAGCCATTCGTGCTCGGTCGGTTTCAGGGCATAGGGTTCGGCGCAGCTTTCGCAGATGACACGGACAAGTCGCTGTGCCAGTACCGCCTGCAAGGAGGTGGTCACCATGTACCGCGGCACGCCCATGTCCAGCAGGCGGACCGGTGTGCTGACCGCGTCGTTGGTATGCAGCGTGGACAGGACAAGGTGGCCGGTCAGCGCGGCGCGCATGCCGATCTGCGCGGTTTCCTGGTCGCGCATTTCGCCGACGAGGATGACGTCCGGGTCCTGGCGCAAGGCGGAACGGAGAACACGCGCGAAGGTCAGTTCGATCTTGTCGTTGACCTGCACCTGGTTGATGCCGGGAAGGCGGTATTCGACCGGGTCTTCGACCGTGATCAGCTTGCGCTCGAGGCTGTTCAGCTCGGCCAGGGCGCCATACAGCGTCGTCGTCTTGCCGCTGCCGGTCGGTCCGGTGACGAGAACGAGGCCGTTCGGACGCTGCAAAATTCCGCGGAAGCGCTTCAGCATGTTCGGCGGCATGCCGATGGAATCCAGCTTGAGCGTGCCTCCGCTCTGGCTGAGCAAACGCATGACGACGGACTCGCCGTACTGTGTCGGCATGGTTGAAATACGGACATCGACGGCCTGCTGCTTGACCTTGATGGCAAAGCGGCCGTCCTGCGGAAGACGCTTTTCCGAGATATCCAGCCCGGAAATCAGTTTGAGACGCAGGGCCAGCGCCTGTGCAATCTTGCTATCGGCCTCGGTCTGCAGGTGCAGGACGCCGTCGATGCGGAAGCGGATCTGCAGCCGGCTTTCCTGCGGTTCGATATGGATATCGGACGCCCTCACCTGCGATGCGTCGTCGAAGACTGATTGCAGGAGCTTGACGACAGGCGCCTCTTCGATGCCCGGCGTGCCGCCGAGACTACCGAAATCGACATAAGTGTCGCCGAGGTCCTGCTCCAGCTCCTTGGCAAAATCGGTGATCTCTTCCGTGCGGCGGTAAATCCGGTCGATCGTCTGCAGCAGTTCGCCTTCGTTGACGACCGCCAGTTCGATGTTCTTGCGGATGGAGCGGGAAATCTCGTCGTACGCGAAAAGGTCGGTCGGGTCGGCCATGCCGATCAGCATGCCGCCCGGCCGGTCCTCCAGCGCAATCGCCCTGAAACGCCGCGCCTGGGTTTCCGGCAACTGCCTCACCACCTCGGCACTGAGGTTGTAGAACTTGAGATTGATGTAGGGGATGTTGAGCTGCTTCGCCAGCGCGCCGGAAATCTGCTCTTCGGTGACGAAGCCGTTCTCGATGAATACACGTCCCAGCTTGCGTCCGGTCCGCTTCTGCTCCGCCAGGGAAAATTGAAGTTGCTCTTCTGAAAGCAGCTTCTGCTGCACCAGGATTTCACCGAGGCGGACCTTCTCGGGCCGGGCCATACGCGCTCCTTACGGACGATAAATCACTCGCGTATTTTAGCCACAATCCACTTTCCGCAGCGAATTGTTTTTATTGGGAAATTAGGCAAGCCGTGGCTTTTCAGCCCTCCAGCGCTTGGCGGAAGTCGTCGAGCAGATCGGCCGTGTCTTCGATGCCAACCGACACGCGAATCAGCGATTCGGCGATGCCCATGCTGGCGCGGCGCTCCGGCCCCATCTCGTAGAAGATGGTGTGTGCGACCGGGATGACCAGCGTGCGGGTATCCCCCAGATTGCTTGCGGGAACACCAAGCTTCAGGCGATTGAGGTAATCGAAGCAGTCGATCCCATCCTTCAGCTCAAAGCTGAACAAACTGCCATACGCGCCGAACAATTCCGTCGCCAGTTTGTGCTGCGGATGCGAAGGCAAGCCGGGGTAGTAGACGGCGGCCACACGGTCGTCCGCTTCCAGCATGCGCGCCAGTGCAAGCGCATTGGCGCATTCGCGCTCCATGCGCAGCGCCATGGTTTCGGCGCCGACGGCGATATGGTGTGCCGCTTCCGGTCCGAGGGAACCGCCAAAGTCGCGCAGGCTTTTCGCGCGGATCTGCGCCATGCCCCATTGTGCCGGCACATAACGCTTGTAGGTGTCGATGATGTTCGGGAATTTGGTCCAGTCGAACAGGCCTGTATCGGTCAGGCTGCCGCCCAGCGCATTGCCATGGCCGCCGATGGACTTGGTGAGCGCGTTGACGACGAGGCTGGCGCCGACCTTCTTCGGGCGGAAGAGGTAGGGCGAAGTCATCGTGTTATCGACGACATAAAGGATGCCGCGGTCGCGGCACAGCTGGCCGATCCGTTTCAGGTCGGCAATCTGCGTGCGCGGATTCGCGATGGTTTCCACGAAGACGAGACGTGTGTTCGGTCTGAGGGCCGCTTCGACATTCGCCACATCCGTCGCGTCCACCATGGATACGTCGACACCTTGTCCGCTGACCGTCTGCCAAAGGCTGTTCGTGTTACCGAAAAGAAATGCCGACGATACAACGTGATCGCCTTCCCGCAGGAGCGCCTGCGTCACGGCGGCGATGGCGGCCATGCCGGTGGAGAAGCAAATGGTGGCCATCCCCTGCTCCATCCGGTTGACCTTTTCTTCCAGCGCGGACACGGTGGGATTGCCCTGCCGGCCGTAGCGGAAGCCCGGCTGCTTGCCCTGGAATACTTCGGCAAGCTGGCGCGCGTCGCGATAGCCGAAGGTCACCGAGGTGTGGATGGGCTTGTGCAGCGAGCCGTGCTCGATCGGCTTCTGGCGGTCGCTGTGGAGGATGGTGGTGGTGAAACCGTATTTCTTTGTATCAGTCATGGCAAACAAAAACCCGTTCAGCAAAAGCTAGAACGGGTTTGGGTGGAATCCGGAACCGTTTTAGCTGCATTTGTTATGGGACTTGACCCGGGCGCCCGCAAGCAGAATCAAATCGGCGCAGGTCTTATCGTAACGCAAATTGGACGTTACGCAAAACCGGCCCGAGTCAAAAGGTGATGCCGAATTATTTTTGCACTAATCCGGCGACCAGTGATCCTAATCAAATAATAGCCGTTTCCTGACACACATTTGTATCGAACAGCTATCGTTCAAGGACGACAAGCTGCTGGGGATTGTTAGAAATTTATGCCGACGGATTTTGAGAACCTGGTACTTCAGGAATCGCCGGACGCGGTTGTGATTGTGAACCTTGACGGAAAAATCGTTCACTGGACGAAAGGAGCGGAGAAGGTTTTCGGTTATGCCAGCGAGGAGGCGATCGGCCAGGCCGCTGCAGCGTTGCTCGTGCCCGCCGAGCGCCAGGAGGAAGAGCTCCGCCTGACCAGGTCGATCCTCGACAATGGAACATACAGCTACGAATCGATCCGCTGCAGGAAGGATGGCTCGCTGGTCTTTGTCGACATTTCCGCGAAATCCGTCCGGGACGAACACGGCGCCCCCGCCTTTATCCTGAGCACTCAGAAGGACGTGACCGCACTGAAGGTGCTGCGCGACGCCAAGCTGCTGGAAACGAAATTCCGGGACCTTCTCGAATCGATGCCGGACGGCATCGTCATGGCCAATTCCACCGGTTATATCGTCCTGGCCAATTCGCAGGCCGAAAAACTGTTTGGCTACCCGGCGGGCGAACTGCGCGGCAAACCCGTGGAGCTGCTGCTGCCGAGCCGTTTCCGTGGCGGGCACGTCGGGCATCGGGGCGGCTATTTCGGGCACCCCCGGCCGCGCGCAATGGGGGCGGGCCTGGAATTGTACGGACTGCGCAAGGACGGCATGGAATTCCCGGTCGAAATCAGCCTCAGCCCGCTGGAAACCGAAGAAGGCACGCTCGTGATGAGCGCAGTGCGCGACATTGGCGAACGCAAGAAGGCGGAGCAGAAGTTCCGTGGCCTGCTTGAATCGGCGCCGGATGCCTTCGTGATCGTCAACCGCCAGGGAGAAATCGTGCTGGTCAATTCGCAGACGGAAAAGCTCTTCGGCTATCCGCGCGAAGAGTTGCTCGGAAAAAAGGTGGACGTCCTGGTACCACGGCGTTTCGGGCACAAGCATCCGGAGTACCGGGCAGGCTTTTTTGAAGAACCGCGCACCCGCGCCATGGGCGCCGGCCTGGAACTGTACGGACGGCGCAAGGACGGCACGGAATTCCCCGTCGAAATCAGCCTCAGCCCGCTGGAAACCGAAGAAGGCATCCTGGTGTCCAGCGCGATCCGGGACATCACGGAGCGCAAGCGCATCGAGCGCGCGCTGTACGAAAAGAATATCGAACTGGAGAAGGCCAACCTGGCGAAAGACCGTTTCCTTGCCAGCATGTCTCACGAGTTGCGCACGCCGCTCAACGCCATCATCGGGTTCACCGGGACACTGCTGATGCGCCTGCCCGGCCCCCTGACGGAAGACCAGGAAAAGCAGTTGCGCACGATCCAGACGAGCGCGAAGCACCTTCTCTCCCTGATCAATGACTTGCTGGACCTGGCGAAGATCGAGTCGGGAAAGGTCCAGCTCCATTGCGAACCGATCGCCTGCGGGAGGCTGATCGCCGATCTGGCGGAAACCCTGTCGCCGCTCGCGCACCAGAAAGGGTTACGCTTTCGCACCGAAATTCCGCAGCAGGACATTACCGTTTTTACCGACCAGCGGGCATTGCGCCAGATCCTGATCAATCTGACCAACAATGCGATCAAATTCACCGACTCCGGCGAAGTACGCATTTCCCTGACAGAGCGCCATCGTGACGGGACAAGTACGGCGAGCATCATCGTGACGGACACAGGCGCAGGCATCAAGGCCGAAGACCACGCCAAGCTGTTCCAGGCCTTCACGCAACTTGACTCGACGTCGACAAAGCGCTTCGAAGGAACGGGCCTGGGCCTGTACCTGTGCCAGAAGCTGACCGATCTGATCGGCGGCACGCTGTCGCTGCAAAGCCGGCACGGGGAAGGCAGCGCCTTTACCCTGACCTTGCCGAAGGAGGCGGGATGATCGTCCGGAAAAATCCGCTTTTGGAAGGCGCCCCGCGCCTCGGACACTGACCGGCATGGAGGAAGCACGATTGCCGACACGAATCCTAGTAGTCGAAGACAACCCGGCCAACATGGAGCTCATGACCTATCTGCTGAAGGCGCATGGGTATACCCTTCTGACAGCCACGGATGGCGAAAGCGGGCTGGCGGTTGCGTCCAGGGAGCAACCTGACCTCATCCTCTGCGACGTGCACCTTCCCCAGCTGGACGGGTACGGCGTCGTCCGGGTCCTCAAACGTACCCCTTCCCTGCGCGGCATTCCCGCCGTCGCGGTGACGGCCCTTGCCATGGTCGGCGACCGTGACAAGCTGATTGAGGCAGGATTCGACGGTTATATCAGCAAGCCGATCGAACCGGAAAATTTCGTCGCCGAGATAGAACGATTCCTGCCCGGCAGTGCACGATTTCTTCAGCGAACAGTCGAACCGGGTGTGTCGGCCAACGAGACAGGAACATGCCAGCACCAGGAAAAGAGGAGACAAGATGGCGACCATACTGATCGTTGACGACCATGTCCTGAACCGCCAATTCCTGATGGTTCTGCTTGGTTACAGCGGTCACAGCCTGATCGAGGCGGCAGACGGCGCGGAGGGCCTCGACCTTGCCTGCGCACGGCAGCCGGACCTGGTCATTGCCGATATCCTGATGCCGAACATGGACGGGTTTGAATTCGTTACCCGATTGCGGGCCATTCCCTCCATTGCCGGCACGCCCGTCATCTTCTATACCGCCGCCTATCATGAACGCGAAGCCAGCCTGATGGCCATGGCCTGCGGCGTGCAATGGGTGCTTCCGAAGCCATCCGACCCTGACCTGATTCTCAAGACGGTGCATGAAGCACTGGGAATGCCGGCCAAGCCCCTGCCCTACCCTGCCATCCAGCCAGAACAGACGCGGCTGAACGGGCTAGACAACCAGTTGAGCGAATATCTGGTTGAACTGGAGACGAGCAGCCATCTCATGTCGGAGCTGGTCAACAACGGCAGCGATACGGCTACGGATATCGAGAGCCTGCAACAGGTCGTGCAGCGCCTGTCCAAGGCCTTGTCCAGCCTGCAGGCGGTAAGCCTGCGGCTGACGGCATTGATCGAGCTGGGCATTGAACTGGCATCCGAGCGCAATCCGCAACGCCTGCTGGCAAGCAGTTGCCGGGTGGTGCAGGATATCTGTGTCGCAAAGTATGCGGCAGTCGGCATCCTGGCGGACGATCGAAGCCGTCTCGAACATTACGTCATGCGCGGCATGGACGAGACGGCACTGGCGCAGATGCCATGGCCCTCGCCCCGTGATGGAGTGCTCGGCGACAGCCTCGCCGCGCGCGTGCCGAAACGGATTGTTGCCCATGGCATCAATGCAGCTTCGCTCGGTCTTCCCCCAGAGCATCCACCCGTCAATTCGATCCTGGTCGCGCCGATCGTCTCCCAGGAAATGGCCTTTGGATGGCTGTATCTGGTGGACAAGCTCGGCGCTGTCGAATTCAGCGAAGTCGACGAGCGCGCCGCAGCGACGGTGGCAGCGCAACTCGCGGTGGTCTACGAAAATCTCCAGCTGTACGGTGCGATCGAAAGGCAACATGGCCAATTGAAGCTCGAGGTAGGCGACCGCAAGCGCGCACAGGAAGCATTGCGCAGGACACTACGCGCACGCACGGTGATGGCCGAATGCAATCATGTCATGGTCCATGCAACCGATGAGATGGGCCTGCTCAAGGACATGTGCCGCACTGTGGTGGAAGCCGGCGGGTACAGGATGGCGCGCATCGACTACCTGGAGGACGATGGCAGCGCAACGCAGGTTGCGTGCGCGGAAATGGCCGGCAGCGCCACGGCCGGGAACGGATCGATGAGCCACCGGCCAGACGCAGCGATGCCAAGCACACGCCCTTGGGTCGTCATCGACGTGGCCGGCAATCCGGCGGCAACTGGAGACAAGCGGCTTATCCATGAACAGGATCTCGCGGTATCCCTGCCGCTCAAGAAGCAGGACGAGGTTTTCGGCGTGCTGACGATCTTCGAGTCTCCGCCGAACAAGTTCGATACCGAACAGATCGCGATGCTCGAGGAACTCGCTGACGACATTTCCTACGGTGTGGTCAGCCTGCGAACGAAAGCCGCGCGCGAGCAGGCAGAGTTTGCCCTGCGGGCGACCGAGGAGAAACTGTCCAGCATCCTGGATTCGATCGACAACGTGGTGTGGTCCATGACGGACAAGGAATTCATCTACCTGAACTCCATGGTCGAGCGGATCTACGGACGCCCGGTCGATCACTTTTACGAGGACAGGGAGCTTTGGTTCAAGGCCATTCATCCCGAGGACCGGGATGCGGCCATCGAGTCGCACAACCGCCTGGTCCGTTCCACAAGCTTTACCCAGGAGTACCGTATCGTCCGCCCGGACGGAAAGATCCGCTGGATAGAGGAGCGTGCGCGCGCAATACGGAACGAGAAAGGACAGCTGCAGCGCGTCGACGGCATTGCCATCGATATCAGCGAGCGCAAGGCCTACGAGGCGCGCATCGAGTACCTGGCGGGCCATGACGCCCTGACCAGCCTCGCCAACCGGAACCTGCTCGGCGACCGCATCACCCAGGCCATGGCGCATGCGCGCCGCAACGGACTTCTGCTGGCCTTGCTGTTCCTGGACCTGGACCGCTTCAAGGGCGTCAACGACAGCTTCGGCCACGAACTCGGCGATTCTCTGCTGCTGGAAGTCTCGCGCCGTCTCAAGCAGGTCATCCGGGAAGGCGACACTGTGGCGCGCCAGGGCGGCGACGAATTCATCATCCTGCTCACTGACATCCAGCAACCGCAAGACGTCACGGTCGTCACCGGCAAGATTTTCGAGGCATTCCAGGCGCCCTTTCTCATCCGCGGCCATGAGCTGTTCGTGTCCACGAGCATCGGCGCGACCATTTTTCCGGACGACGGCGAGGATATGCAATCGCTGCTGCGCAATGCCGACATCGCCATGTACCGTGCCAAGGAAGAGCGCGGAAACGCTTTCCAGTTCTACTCGCGGGAAATGAGCGTGCGCGCGCTCGAGCGGGCGGAGCTGGAAAGCGCGTTGCGCCGCGCGCTCGACCGGAAGGAATTCGAACTCTTCTACCAGCCCAAGGTGGAAGCGACCAGCGGACGCATCATCGGCGCTGAAGCACTGATCCGCTGGAACCATCCCGAGATGGGGCTGGTCTCGCCGACCCGCTTCATCCCGATGGCGGAGGAGATCGGCCTCATCGTCCCGATTGGCGACTGGGTGCTGCATACAGCCTGCGCGCAGAACAAGGCATGGCAGGATGCGGGCCTGCCGCCAATTTCCATTTCGATCAATCTGTCCGCCCGCCAGTTCCATCAGGAGAACCTGGTGGAATCGGTGGCCGCCGCGCTGCACGACATGGGACTGGAGGCTCACCATCTGGAACTGGAACTGACCGAGAGCATCGTGATGAACAGCGCCGAACTGTTTGTGACCAAGCTCAAGGAGCTCGAAGACCTCGGCGTCCAGCTGTCGATCGACGACTTCGGCACCGGTTACTCCAGCCTGAGCTACCTGAAGCGCTTTCCGCTGCATCACCTCAAGATCGACCAGTCCTTCGTGCGCGACATCGCCACCGATGCGGACGATGCGGCGATCACCAGCACGGTGATTTCGCTGGGACATAGCCTGAACCTGAAAGTCATTGCGGAAGGGGTCGAGACCGAAGAGCAGGTTACCTTCCTCCGCGATCACAATTGCGACGAAATGCAGGGCTATTACTTCAGCAAGCCACTGCCCGCCAGGGAATTCGCATCCCTGCTTCAGCAGACTTGAGAAACAAACAAAAAGGCCCGCGGCGCTCTCGCGCAGCGGGCCTTTTTGCACTCAGTCGGAGATCAGTCGACGCGTGCCAGATTCAGGTTCAACTGGGAGCGCACTGCATCCTCGCTGACCGGTTTCGGATTGTTGCGTGCGAATTCGATACGATCCAGGTAGTCGCGCGAAATATCGCCGGTCACATACATGCCGTCGAAGCAGGAAGCTTCGAAATTCCTCAGCGCCGGGTTGACGTCGGAAATCGAGCGCTTGAGAGCGTCGACATCCTGGTACACAAGCGCATCAGCCGTGATTTCGCGGCAAACCTCTTCTTCCGTACGGCCGTAGGCGATCAGCTCGTTACGTGTCGGCATGTCGATGCCGTACACGTTCGGGAATTTCACCGGCGGTGCAGCGGACGCGAAGATCACGCGCTTGGCGCCCGAATCACGTGCCATCTGCACGATTTCACGGCTGGTCGTGCCGCGAACGATGGAGTCATCCACCAGCAGCACGCTCTTGCCCTTGAACTCGCTGCTGATCGCATTGAGCTTCTGGCGCACCGACTTCTTGCGCTCCGCCTGGCCGGGCATGATGAAGGTACGGCCGATGTAGCGGTTCTTGATGAAGCCTTCGCGGTAGTCGAGATTGAGTTTCAGCGCCAGTTCCATTGCCGCCGGGCGGGAGGAATCGGGGATCGGCATCACCACGTCGATGTCGCCGGCGGACATTTCGCGGCTGATCTTCTCGGCAAGGTACTCGCCCATCTTCAGGCGCGTCGCATAGACGGATGCGCCGTCGATGACGGAATCGGGACGCGCCAGGTACACGAATTCGAATGCGCAGGGATTGAGCACCGGATTGTCGGCGCACTGCTGGTTGTACAGCTTGCCTTCGAGGTCGATAAAAATCGCTTCGCCCGGCATCACATCGCGCAGGAAGCGGAAGCCAAGACCTTCGAGCGCCACGGATTCGCTGGCCAGCATGTATTCCGGGCCCTTGTCGGTGTCGTTGAAACCGATGCACAGCGGACGGATGCCGAACGGGTCACGGAAGGCCAGCAAGCCGTAGCCTGCAATCTGCGCCACCACGGCATAGGAGCCGCGCACGCGCTTGTGCAGCATCGACACCGCCTTGAACAGCGCCGACGGATCCAGCGAATAGCCAGTGGTCGCCTGCTGGATTTCATGCGCCAGCACATTCAGCAGCACTTCCGAATCGGAGTCGGTATTGATGTGGCGGCGGTCGTTCTGGAACATCTCGATCTTGAGCTGTTCCCAGTTCGTCAGGTTGCCATTGTGCGCGAGGATGATGCCGAAGGGCGCGTTCACGTAGAACGGCTGCGCCTCTTCCTCGCTGTCGGAACCTGCGGTCGGGTAGCGCACCTGGCCGATACCGGCATTGCCGGGCAGCGAACGCATGTTGCGCGTACGGAATACGTCGCGCACCAGGCCGTTGGCCTTGTGCATGGAGAATGTATTGCCGTGGTTGGTTGCGATACCGGCTGCATCCTGTCCGCGATGCTGGAGCAGCAGCAGCGCGTCATAGATCAACTGGTTGACCGGGCCGTGGGAAACAACGCCAACAATGCCACACATGGTGGACTCCTTACTTAAGCAAATTCAAAACTGTACATGCCGCGCGAAATCGCCCGGCAGAAAAGGCTTCACAGTGCGCGCGGCGGTTTCCGCCAGCGGGCTGAACAGCGCCTCTTTCCAGAACGGCTGCTGCGGAATCGCCGTCATGCCGCACAACAGGACGGCCGCCAGGACGATCACTACGCCACGCCCCAAGCCGAACAGACCGCCAAGGCCGCGATCCGCGAGCGTGAGGCCGCTCGCCTTGATCACCGCATCGATGGCCATCGTCAGCAACATCATCAGTAGGCGCACGCCGATAAACAATGCAATGAATGCCACGATCAGCCGGGTCGTGCTGCCGGGCACCATATCGGGCAGCAGCCTCGCCAGTTCCTCGCCATACGCATTGGCCACGACAAAGGACACCACCCAGCTCAACAACGACAGGATTTCCTTGACCAGGCCGCGCATTGTGCTGATGACAACCGAGCAGACCAGCACGAACACCACCAGATAATCGAAGATTGTCACGGCGCGCGAAAAATCAAGCAGGCACCAGAGTGCCGTTCAATCCGAGCTTGACGATCTTTGCCTTGGCCTTTTCCGCCTCTTCCTTGCTGGCGAACGGGCCTACGCGGATACGGGTACGGTCGCCCGAGGCGGTCGCGATCTTTTCGGTGTAAGACTTGATGCCGGCGCTCTTGAGCTTGTCTTGCAGTTCATCGACCTTTTCCTTGGTCGCGAGTGCCGCCACCTGGATGACGTATTTTCCGGGCTTTTTCTCGGCTGCCTTCGGGTCCGGCTTGCCATCAAGAAGCGCCTTGGCGCGTGCGGCGTCATCGGTCTTGTCGGATTTATCATGCGTGTCGGCGGACTTGGGCTCGGCCTTCGCGATCACCGGGGATGCCATCTTGTCGCTTGCCTTGGGCGCGGCATCGGCAGCCTTCGCATCGTCCTTTGCCTTGGCCGGCTCGGCTGCTGCGTGCGCTTCCTTTTCAGCCGGTGCAGGCGCTTCGACAACCTCTTCCTTCGCGTCGAGCGATGCGGATGCGGCGATTTTCGAGGCGGAAGGCGTGTCCGTGCGGGCAATCGCACCCGCGGCGGGCTTGTCCTTGGAGGGAATCTGGATCGCGATATCGTCGGCCAGCGGCTTCGGCTCGGAGTCGAGCACCATGGGCAAACCGATCACGGCCGCCAGCACCAGCGCCACGGCGCCAATCAGGCGGCGGCGGGCGCGTTTCTTTTCTGGCAATACGGGATCGAGCGCTTCGTCTTCACGGCTTTCCTTGCTGCCGCGGCGCTTGGCACGGCTGCGTACGGCCTTGGAATCCTCCTCGGCACGCGAATAAAAGGTGCTTTCCCCAGAGGCCGATTCCTGCTTGTTTTTGCGAAGGAACGAGAACAAGCTCATGCGATAAAAATGAAGTCCGTCAGTGAAGTCGGAAACCGTCTTGAAAAAACAGCATGCCAATCAGGACAGTTTCCCGGATCTTTTCGCATCCATCACGCCTGCAACGGTGAGAAACGACCCGAAAACCGCAATTCTATCATTCTCCCCTGCCCTGCTTCTTGCATTCGCGAATGCCGCGGCAGGGGAATCGAAGGTCTCAATGGTCTTTTCCGAGCCGGGTGTGGCACTCGGCGCGATACCCGCATCGAGCAGCGCCTGTTTCAACTGCGCCCCCGTCGCCGCACGCGGCAGCGGCAGGTCGGTAAGGCACCAATGGTCGACGATGTCCTTCAGGTGATTGACGACGCCGGCGATGTCCTTGTCCTGCATGGCGCCGAACACGGCGTAGGTGTAGGGATGGAAGCCCATGTTGTTCAGGTTCTGTGCCAGGGTCGCCGCCGCGTGCGGATTGTGCGCGACGTCGAGGATCACGGACGGACGTCCCGGCAACACCTGGAAACGCCCCGGCAACTCGACCATGACCAATCCATTGCGCACTTCCTGTGCGCCTACCGGCAGGCGGTCGCGCAACGCTTCCAGTGCGGCCAGCGCAGCGGAAGCGTTCAGCAGCTGGTTGGCGCCCCGCAAGCTCGGGTAACCAAGCGAATTGCGCCGTTGCCCGCGCCCGCCGTAATTCCACTGCTGCTTGTCGCCGGAGTAGTTGTAATCGTGTCCGAACAGCCAGAGATCCGCGCCGATCGCCTGGGCATGGTCAATGAGCGATTTCGGCGGCACCGGATCGCCGCAGATCGCTGCTTTTCCCGGACGGAAAATGCCTGCCTTCTCGAAGCCGATCTCTTCCCGCGTATTGCCGAGGTATTCGGTGTGGTCGATATCGATGCTGGTCACGATCGAGACATCGGCATCAACGATGTTGACCGCGTCCAGCCGCCCGCCGAGGCCGACTTCCAGGATGACGGCATCAAGCCCGGCCTGTGCAAACAGGCGCAGGATGGCCAGCGTCGTGAATTCGAAGTACGTCAGCGAAACATCGCCGCGCTGCGCTTCCACCGCCGCGAATTGCTCGACCAGCGCCGCGTCGCTTGCCGGTTCGCCCTGCACGCGCGCGCGCTCGTTGAAATCGAGCAGGTGCGGCGAGGTGTACAGGCCGACGCGGTAACCGGCGTGCATCAGGATCGACTCCAGCATGGCGCAGGTCGAACCCTTGCCGTTCGTGCCGCCGACAATGATCACCGGGCAATCGAAATGAATGCCCAGCCTGTCCTTCACCTGCCGGACGCGGTCCAGGCCCATGTCGATGGCCTTGGGATGCATCGTCTCGAGGAGGGAGAGCCATTCGGCCAGTGTCGAGGGAATGTTTTGCATGGCTGGAGGTGTGATGGACGCCTGAAAAATGAAAAGCCCGGACCTGCTTCAGTCCGGGCTTGCCGCTTGCATGAGGTTTTTAGGCCAGGACTTCTGCGGGCTGGTTCTGCAGCAGTGCCAGCAGGCGCGCAATCTCCTCGCGCATCTTGCGGCGGTCGACGATCATGTCGATCGCGCCCTTCTGCACCAGGAACTCGGAACGCTGGAAGCCTTCCGGCAGTTTTTCGCGCACCGTGTTCTCGATCACGCGCGGGCCGGCAAAGCCGATCAGTGCCTTCGGTTCGGCAATCACGACGTCGCCCATGAAGGCGAAAGAGGCAGACACGCCACCCATGGTCGGATCGGTCAGCACGGAGATGAACGGCAGCTTCTTCTCGGAGAGCTTGGTCAGCATGGAAGTCGTCTTGGCCATCTGCATCAGCGACAGCAAGCCTTCCTGCATACGCGCACCACCGGTGGCGGTAATGCAGATGAAGGGCACCTTCTGCTCCAGCGCAGCCTGTGCGCCGCGCACGAAGCGCTCACCGACAACAGACCCCATGGAACCGCCCATGAACTCGAACTCGAAACAGGACACGACAACCGGCAGCGACATGATGGAGCCGCCCATCACGACCAGCGCATCGGTCTCGCCGGTGCCTTCCATGGCATCCTTCAGGCGATCCGGGTACTTCTTGCTGTCCTTGAACTTGAGCGAATCGACCGGCAGTGCTTCCTGGCCGATCTCATAGCGGCCGCCGGCATCGAGCAGCGCATCGAGGCGCTCGCGGGCGCGGATGCGCATGTGATGGTCGCACTTCGGGCAGACGTGGATGTTCGATTCGAGGTCGGTACGGTACAGCACTGCCTCGCACGACGGGCACTTGACCCAGAGTCCTTCCGGCACGGATTTCCGGTTGGCGGGATCGGAACGCTGGATACGCGGGGGAAGCAGCTTTTCAAGCCAACTCATGAAGACCTCATCTCAAATTTTCGGGTTGCGGCATTGTACCGCCGGCCTTGCTGCGCGCCAATACAAGGATTGGATGACAAAATGATATCCCAACTCACTCGTCCAGCGCCTTGCGGATGCCCGAAATGAAGATTTGCACTGCCTGGACTGCATTTTCCCGGGGCGTATTCTCCAGTTCCTGGATGATGCGGCTGCCGATGACGACGGCGTCGGAGACAGATGCAATCGCTTTCGCCGTTGCGCCGTCGCGGATGCCGAAGCCGACACCTACCGGAACGCGAACGCTTTTCTTGATTTCCGGCATCTTTTTCGCCACACCTTCCAGATCGAGATGGCCGGAACCCGTGACACCCTTGAGGGAAACGTAATACACGTACCCACTTGCAATCTTGCCAACCTGCTCGATCCGTTCGGCAGTCGATGTCGGCGCGAGCAGGAAAATCGGATCCAGTCCCTTTTCCTTCATGGCGGCCGCGAATTCCTCGCACTCTTCTGGCGGATAATCCACTACCAGCACACCGTCGACACCCGCCTGCTTTGCCGCATCAATGAATTTGGCAGCGCCCATATGCTCGATCGGGTTTGCATACCCCATCAGCACGACCGGCGTCGCCTGGTTCGTTTCGCGGAATTCCCTGACGAATTGCAGCACATGCCGCATGCCGACGCCATTCGCCAAGGCACGTTCGGACGCGCGCTGGATAACCGGTCCGTCAGCCATTGGATCAGAGAAAGGCACGCCGAGTTCGATGATGTCGGCGCCCCCGGCAACCAGCGCGTGCATCAGGGGAACCGTCAGCTCCGGCGCGGGGTCGCCTGCGGTAATGAAGGGAATGAGGCCTTTGCGGCCTTTTTCGGCCAGTGACGACAGGGTGGATTGAATTCTGGACATGATGCGGTTCGCATTGTTGCCGCCCGGTGGAACATGCCGCGACCAGTGGAGTCATGTGACTTCGCTGGATCCCGGCATCCGTCCGGTCGACGATTGTTATGGGATCGGGGTCTGGTACTGCCGCTTCAGAATTTTTTCTTCATGCGCTCGGCAACAGTATGCATGTCCTTGTCGCCGCGGCCGGAAAGATTCGCGAGGATGATCTTGTCCTTCGGCAGCGTCGCCGCGAACTTGGCCGCGTAGGCCAGCGCATGGCTCGATTCCAGTGCCGGGATGATCCCTTCGATGCGGCAGCAGTTGTGGAATGCCTCGATCGCCTCGTCATCCGTGACCGACACATACTTCGCGCGTCCGGCATCCTTCAGGTATGCGTGCTCGGGACCGACGCCCGGGTAATCGAGGCCAGCCGACACGGAGTGCGTTTCGATGATCTGGCCATCCTCGTTCTGCAGCAGGTAAGTGCGGTTACCGTGCAAGACACCCGGCGAACCGGCGATCAGGGAGGCGGAATGGCGGCCTGTTTCCAGCCCTTCACCCGCAGCCTCGACGCCAACGAGCTGCACGCCCTTGTGGTCGATGTACGGATAAAAGATGCCCATCGCATTCGAGCCGCCGCCGATGCAAGCGACAACGTAATCGGGCTGGCGTCCTGTCATTTCGGGCATCTGTTCCAGGCACTCCTTGCCGATGACCGACTGGAAGTCGCGCACCATCATCGGGTACGGGTGAGGCCCCGCGACCGTGCCGATGATGTAAAAGGTGTTCTCGACGTTGGTGACCCAGTCGCGCATGGCTTCATTGAGCGCATCCTTGAGCGTCTTGGAACCGGATTCGACCGGCACCACTTTCGCGCCGAGCAGTTCCATCCGATACACGTTCTGCACCTGGCGCTTGACGTCTTCCGCGCCCATGTAGACCACGCATTCGAGGCCGAAGCGCGCGCAAATGGTAGCCGTCGCCACGCCGTGCTGGCCGGCGCCGGTTTCGGCGATCACGCGCGGCTTGCCCATGCGCTTGGCGAGCAATGCCTGGCCGATCACGTTGTTGATCTTGTGCGCGCCGGTGTGATTGAGGTCTTCGCGCTTGAAGTAGATTTGCGCGCCGCCCTGCATCTCGGACCACCGCTTGGCATGGTAGATCGGGCTGGGACGGCCGACGAAGTGCTTCAGTTCGCGGTTGAATTCATCAAGGAAGTCCGGATCGGTGCGGAAGTGGGCATAGCCCTTCTTCAGCTCGTCCAGCGCATAGGTCAGCGTTTCAGAAACGAAACTACCACCGTACTGGCCGAAATGGCCGCGTGCATCGGGGAGATTGTATTCGGCCGTCTGGTACAGGGCCGTGGTCGGCGTTGCCTGGCGCTCGGCGAAGTTCTCAAGCGCATTCAGTTCTTTCATGGTGATTCTCTCTCTTCAATTGCCTGGGGAAGCATCCGCCTTGCGCACTGCTGCGATGAAATCGCGAATCTTGGCGGGATCCTTGATGCCCTTGGACTGTTCGACGCCGCTGCTGATATCGACGGCGTAGGGGCGCACCTGAAGCACTGCCTCAGTGGCGTTTTGCACGCTCAAGCCACCACTCAAAACGACCCGAGGCGCGAGCTCTTTTGGAATGAGAGACCAATCGAAAACCTTTCCACCGCCGCCATAGCCCTCGACAAAGGCGTCGAGCAGCAATCCTGCGAACAACCGGCTGGCAGCGCGATACTGTTGGTCGTATTTTAGCAAATCCCCGGCAGTCATTTCCGGCCCCATCCGCACTGCCCGGACGAAGGTGCGGTTCACCGCCGCGGCGATCGCCACACACTGTTCCAGGGTTTCATCCCCGTGGAATTGCAGAAGGGAAATTGGCACCTGGCTGACGACAGCCTGGACGTCCTCTTTCGTCGCATTGACAAAAAGCCCCACCGTCGTCACGAACGGCGGCAAACCGGCGACAAGCTGCGCGGCGGCCGAAGGGGATATATACCGGGGACTTTTCTCATAAAACACCAGCCCCACGGCATCCGCGCCCTCGGCCACGGCTGCCTGGAGGTCTTCACGGCGCGTCAGGCCGCAAATCTTGATGCGTGTACGTGCAGTCATTTCTTGTTCATCCGTCATACAGACAGGTTTCAGGCTCCGAACCAAGGCATGCCCGGGCCAGTTTCCTGCGGGAGTTGCCATTTGGGATCGTACGCGATTTTGGCAAGATACAAGCCGTCGGGCATGAATGTCGGCGCAGCAAGGCTCCGGTCACGGCTGGCGAGGATTTCCGCCAGCCAGTCAGGCTGTTGATTGCCATTACCCACGACAATCAGTGAACCGACAATGTTGCGGACCATGTGATGCAGGAAGGCGCTGGCCGTCAAGGTAACGACAATCAGGTCGCCGCGTCGTTCGATGCGAATGTCCTGCATCGTCTTGACCGGCGACTTGGCCTGGCATTCCGCTGCCCGAAAGGCAGAAAAGTCATGCGTACCCAGCAAATGTGCAGCCGCCGCTCGCATGGGCTCGACCTGCAAAGGCCGGAATACCCATCCAGCCTTGCCCGACAGCAGCGGCGAGCGGACCGGATGGTTGTAGAGCACGTAGTGATAGGTACGAGAAGTCGCGCCAAAGCGCGCATGAAATTCGTCCTGACCATTGCGCGATGTCTCGCATGCCCAGCGTACCGCAATGGATGGCGGCAGGAAGGCATTCACCCCACGCACCCAGGAAAACATCTCGCGGTCGAGCCCGGTGTCGAAATGCACAACCTGTTCAAGCGCATGCACGCCAGCATCCGTACGGCCGGCGCATGTCGTCGCCACATCGACCAGCGCAAAGCGTTTGAGTGCGGCTTCCAGCGTATCCTGGACGGTCCCGCCGGACGGCTGGGTCTGCCAGCCGCGCCACGACGCTCCGTCATACTGCACTCCGAGCACTATCCGCTTCACATCAACCTCAATCTGCATGGCTAAAGAAAAACGGGCGCAAGCATCACGCTGCGCCCGTCAAAAGAAAATGCGACGAATTACGCCAGTTCGAGCAACAAGGCTTTCGCGCGTTCGCTCTGTTCCGGGGTTCCCCCCTTCAGGACTTCGTCCAGCAGCTCGCGGGCACCTTCCTTGTCGCCGATTTCCTGATAGGCAATCGCGAGATCCAGCTTGGTCGCCATCTCCGCGCTGTTGGCGTCAGGATCGTCCGTCAGCATCTGGGTATTCATCGAGTCGAAGTCGAGGTCCGGAAGCTCCATCGACGCAAGCGATTCTACGGGGGCCGGCGCGGCCGGTTCGCTCTCGATTGCACCGAACTCGGCGACAGGTTCCAGCGCAGCTTCATCCACTGCGGGGATTGCGGTCGGAGCGGTCTCTTGAGGATTCAACTCCAGGCTGATGTCCGAGAGATCGAAATCCAGGGGATCCGCTGCCGGTGTTTCTGCCTTCGGCTCTTCAACCGGCAGGGACAAATCGGCGATATCCGGGATAGCGGCATCCGCCTGCGGCGCCATCGCATCAAGCGAAATATCTTCTACCAACGGTGCCGGTGCAGACGATTCGGCCGGTTGCTCGTCGCCAAGCGAAAACTCCAGATCGTCGATCGGCGGAATCGAAGCGCTCGGCTCCGCCGTCGCTTCCGGCAAGGACTCAGGCGTTGCCGTCATGTCCAGCATATTATCGACCTCGGGTTCTGCCGGCTTGACAGGCTCGTCCAGGAAATTGAAGTCGATGGAAGTCAGGTCAGCCGGAGGTTCTGCCGGCGCAGGGCGCGGAATCGTATTGGGTGGCGCGAGGTCTTGCATGCCGTCGAGATCAAAGTCGAGGTCATTCGACGTGACCTTGTGCTCAGGCTCGGGCTCGGCTTCCGGTACTGACTCATTCGCAGTCTCGGCTGTCAGTTCAGTGTTGTTGAAATACGACGCGTCGGCATCCAATCCGTTGATGGTTTCCAGCTGCGAAGTGTCGGACTGCGTCGAAGACAGCAGGGTCGCGAGACCTTGCTCGTCCAGAGGTTGCGTCGGTGCGATCAACGGCACGTCGGCATCGTCTTTCTTTCCGCCGGCATACAACGGGTTGTTCGGGTCGATTGCAGCGCCCATCGATGCTGCCTGTGCCCAGTCGTCGCCCTCACCCTTTGTAAGGCCGTACAGTTCTGTCGCCAGCACCTCGAACGCGCGCAGGTCCTTGCGATTGGAGTAGATCTCAAGCAGCTTCACGCGCACGGCGTGGCGGTCGGGCTGGGTGCGCAGTGCTTCTTTCAGGATTTCTTCCGCCTGTGCATCGCGGCCGTAAGCGATGTAAACGTCGGCCTCGGCGACCGGATCCACTTCGTTGGTATCGAGCTGGCTGGCGGACGGCGCGAAGCTCGAGTTGAACACGCTATTGTTGGTGTCCACGCTCTGGCCGCCGGTCGAGCCGAACAGCGAATTCGCCTTCAGGCTGGAATCGGTAATGATGCTGTCTTCGAACTGCTTGCTCTGCTTCTGGCGGCGTGCACGCAAGACGCCAAGTGCGCCAAGCGCCACCAGCAACGCACCGATGCCAGGCAACACCATTGGATTGCCGAGGAGTTCGTCGATGAAGCTGGGCTCTTGTGGTGCTGGAGCCGGAGGCGGCGGTGTCACGGCCTTCGGTTTTTCCGGCGCAGGCGCGGCGGCAACCGGAGGAGGTGCAGGCTGGGCCTCTGCCTTGCTCTCTGCCGGCTTTGCTTCCACCGGCTTCGTTTCCACGGGTTTTTCTGCCTTTGTTTCGACAGGTTTTTGCTCTGCCGCCGCAGGGGTTGCCGGCTTCTCTACTGCCGCCTTCGCTGTCGCGGCCGTTGCATCAGCCTGCTTCTGCTGGTCTGCGAGCGCCTTGTTCTTCACTTCAAGGAGCTTCTGCAGCTCCGTGACGTTCTTCTCAAGTTCCTTGACGCGGGAGTTCGCTTCGGCGATCGCCTTGTCGCGTGCGATCTTGTCTTCCTGCGTAGCTGGTCCGACCTTGTCGGCGGCTCCCGATTGGGCGGACTGCGCATTCGACAGTTTCAGCTTGTCCTTGGATTCCGACGCAGGAGTCGGCTTCTCTTCGACCTTCGCGGTAATCTTGCCGCCGGCGGTCTGCTTCGACTCGGCGGACTTCTGTGGCGCGGCAGAGGCGACCTGCCCGGCAAGCTTGTTGCGATAGTTGTTGAAGTCGGCGGACTGTGCGACCACAATGCCGCGCGCCTCGGCAGCGCCGATCGAACGCGCCTTGTCCGCGTCCGGCACGGCAAGGATCTGCCCCGCCTTGAGGCGGTTCATGTTATTGCCGGCGAAGGCATCGGGATTCGATTGGTACAAGGCGACCAGCATCTGGTCCAGGGACACGCCGCTCGGTTTCACCTGGTTCGCGATACGCGCCAGGGTGTCCCCATTGCGCACACGGTATTCGCCTTGCGACGGGTCGGTAGCGGTTTCGGCAGGAGCAGGTGCAGAACGCGCTGCGCGGGGCGCGGGTTCGGCGCGCTGCACCCTGGCCGGCGACGAGGCGCGCGGCGCAGGCGCCGGTTCCGCTTGTGCGATACGCGGCTGAGCGGCAGGTGCGGCTTCCGGTACAGGTGTCGGCGCCACTTGCGCGGATTGCGTCGTGCGCAAATCGGCGGGGTCCAGCAGGAATGTGTATTCGCGCACCAGGCGGCCATTCGGACCGCTCAGTTCGAGGAGCATGTCCACGAACGGTTCATTCAGCGGCTGCGCAGAAGACAGGCGAATGAACTGGCGATCACCCCGCTGCTCCACCACGAAGCGCAGTGTCATCAATGCCGGGTGAAATTCGATGTTCGCCTGGCGGTAAGCTTCCGCCGATGCCAGTTTCGCGGTGAGTGCCCCCACTTCATCCTTCGAAACGGCTGTCAGCTCGATCTCGGCCCGCAACGGCTGCCCCAGGGACGACAGGACTGTCAGCTTCCCGAGTCCTGCGGCATACGCATTCGAAAACACCAGCGCGGAGGCGACGGCTGCGCTTAAGGTCTTCAAATTGAACAAGCCGGAAGTTGGGCGTTTATTTGAATGCATATTGGATGGCATAAGAGGGCATTCCGTTCGCGAATCTGGCGCGGGCACAATCACGGCGCCAATTTAACATTGATCGGGGGAACTTTCACCATATCATCATGGACTTAGGCGCGCAAGTGTAACCAAGTTACTAAGTACTGTACAACCGGCGCGGCTGCGGCACCCTTGGCGTTGTCGAAATGGCTGTTGTGGATTGGCAACGAAACTGGGGCCTGTCAGTCCTTGGTTCAGTGAACCACGGCGACAGGCCCCAGCAATTTGCAACAACTATATAACTATAGATAAGGTCAGTTATCCAGCACGATGCGCAGCATGCGGCGCAGCGGTTCAGCCGCGCCCCACAGCAGCTGGTCGCCGATCACGAACGCGGACAGGTACTCCGGCCCCATGTTCAGCTTGCGCACGCGGCCAACGCCGACCTGCAGACCACCCGTGATGGACGCAGGGGTCAGTTCCTTTTCGGTGATGGAGCGATCGTTCGGCACCCACTTCACCCACTGGTTGCCCGAGCGGATGATCTCTTCGACCTGCGCCAGCGGCACATCCTTTTTCAGCTTCACGGTCAGGGCGAGACTGTGGCAGCGCATCGCGCCGATGCGCACGCACAGGCCGTCGACAGGAATCGTGTTCTTGTTGCCCAGGATCTTGTTGACCTCGGCCTGGCCCTTCCACTCTTCCTTGGACTGGCCGTTGTCGAGCTGCTTGTCGATCCAGGGGATCAGGCCGCCGGCCAGCGGTGCCGGGAAGTACTCGGTCGGCACGTCGTTGCGGATGGTCTGCGCAACCTTGCGGTCGATGTCGAGGATGGCGGACGACGGGGTCGCCAGTTCATCGGCGACAGCGGCGTGGATGACGCCCATGCCCTTCAGCAGTTCGCGCATGTGGTTGGCGCCGCCACCCGACGCAGCCTGGTAGGTCATGGAGCTGACCCATTCGACCAAGCCTTCGCGGAACAGGCCGTTCATGCCCATCAGCATGATGGAGTTCGTGCAGTTGCCGCCGATGTAGTTCTTCACGCCGCGGCCAAGGGCGTCCTTGATCACGTGCAGGTTGACCGGATCCAGGATGATCACGGCATCATCGGCCATGCGCAGCGTGGATGCCGCATCGATCCAGTAACCGTTCCAGCCCGCTGCGCGCAGCTTCGGGAAAATCTCGGTGGTGTAGTCGCCGCCCTGGCAGGTAATGATGATCTCGCACTTCTTGAGCTCATCAATATTGTTGGCATCTTTCAGCGCGGTTTCGTTTTTCGCCATTGCCGGGGCTTTGCCGCCTGCATTGGAAGTCGAAAAGAACACCGGCTCGATGTGATCGAAATCGCCCTCTTCCTGCATGCGCTGCATCAGGACCGAGCCCACCATACCACGCCAACCTACCAGACCGACTAACTTCACGATTTTCTCCCTCAAGTGCACTACATAACAAAAACTTTTCCTACGAGGCCAGCGCCTTCACGACAGCGTCGCCCATTTCCTTCGTCCCGACCTTGGTCGTGCCGTCTTCATAGATGTCCGGCGTGCGCAGCCCCTGCGCGAGTACCTTCTTGACCGCATTTTCGATACGGTCCGCCTGCTCCGCCTTGTTCAGCGAGTAGCGCAGCATCATCGCGGCCGACAGGATGGTCGCCAGGGGATTGGCGATTCCCTTGCCTGCGATGTCGGGAGCCGAACCGTGCGAGGGTTCGTACAGGCCCTTGTTGTTGGCGTCCAGCGATGCCGACGGCAGCATGCCGATGGAGCCGGTCAGCATCGCGGCTGCATCGGACAGGATGTCGCCGAACATATTGCCGGTGACGATCACGTCAAACTTTTTCGGCGCGCGGACCAGTTGCATCGCAGCGTTGTCCACGTACATGTGGTCGAGCGCGACGTCCTGGTATTCCTTGTGCACGTCGGTGACGATGTCCTTCCAGAACTGGAAGGTCTCGAGCACGTTGGCCTTGTCCACGCTGGTCAGGCGCTTGTTGCGCTTGCGCGCGGCCTGGAATGCGACGTGGGCGATGCGGCGAATTTCGGATTCCGCGTAGCGCATCGTGTCAAAACCTTCACGCTCGCCCTTGAACGGGCCGTCCGGGCATTCGCGCACGCCGCGCGGCTGGCCGAAGTAGATGTCGCCGGTCAGTTCGCGGATGATCAGGATGTCCAGGCCGGAAACAACCTCGGGTTTGAGCGTCGATGCGCCTGCCAGTTCCGGATAAAGAATGGCCGGACGCAAATTTGCGAACAGGTTCAGGTTCTTGCGCAGGCCGAGGATGGCCTGTTCGGGACGCAGCGGACGGTCGAGCTTGTCGTATTTCCAATCGCCGACGGAACCGAACAGGACGGCGTCCGCCTCCTTGGCCAGCTTCAGCGTGCCTTCCGGCAGCGGGTGGCCGTGCGCCTCGTAACCGGCGCCGCCGACCGGCGCGGTTTCCATTTCAAACTTTTCGTCGAGCGCGTTCAGTACCCGGACAGCCTGGTCAATGATTTCGGGGCCGATGCCGTCGCCCGGCAGGATTGCGATTTTCATCTTGTTCCGTCTGCTATCTGTTTTGTTAAATCGTGTTGGCCAGCCAGGGCTGCGAGACGAGATGGCGCTCTTCGAAGGCGCGGATCTTGTCGGCGTGGCGCAGGGTCAGGCCGATGTCGTCGAGGCCATTCAGCAGGCAGTACTTGCGGAATGCGTCGACGTCGAAGGCGTAGCTCGCGCTGCCATTGGTCGTGCTGACAAGCTGCTTTTCGAGGTCGATCACCAGCTTGTAACCCGGGAAAGCCTTCACTTCGTTGAACAACTGGTCCACCTGCGTTTCGGACAGGACGATCGGCAGCACGCCGTTCTTGAAGCAGTTGTTGAAGAAGATGTCGGCAAAGCTTGGCGCAATGACGGCACGGAAGCCGTACTGCTGCAGCGCCCACGGCGCATGCTCGCGGGACGAACCGCAGCCGAAGTTCTTGCGGGTCAGCAGGATCGACGCGCCCTGGTAGCGCGGCTGGTTCAGCACGAAATCCGGGTTGAGCGGACGCGTCGAGTTGTCCATGCCGGGTTCGCCATGGTCGAGGTAGCGCCATTCGTCGAACAGGTTCGGGCCGAAGCCGGAACGCTTGATCGACTTCAGAAACTGCTTCGGGATGATGGCATCGGTATCGACGTTCGCGCGATCCAGCGGTGCAACCAAGCCTTCGTGTACGGTGAATTTATCCATGGTCCTGATCTCTGTCGCCACCCGCTCGCGGGCGGCAGTCCTTCATTTATTTCTTTGCGGCGTTCTCGACGACTTCGCCTGCCTTCTTCACATCCTTGCCGATGCCCTGGACAGTGTTGCAGCCGGCAAGCACGAGGGCGGCGATGACAAGTGCGAACAGTTTTTTCATTTTTATGTCCTCCCTGAAAACCGTCAGCGCAGTGCGCGTACGTCAACGAAATGGCCCTGGATACCAGCCGCAGCGGCCATGGCCGGAGAAACCAGGTGAGTGCGTCCGCCCTGCCCCTGGCGACCTTCGAAATTGCGGTTCGAGGTCGAGGCACAGCGCTCACCCGGATCGAGGCGGTCGGCGTTCATTGCCAGGCACATCGAGCAGCCCGGCTCGCGCCATTCGAAACCGGCATCCTTGAAAATCTTGTCGAGGCCTTCGCGCTCGGCCTGCTCTTTCACGAGGCCGGAGCCGGGCACCACCATCGCCAGCTTGACGTTGGAAGCGCGGAACTTGCCGCGAACGACAGCAGCGGCAGCACGCAAGTCTTCGATGCGCGAGTTGGTGCAGGAGCCGATGAAGACCTTGTCGATGCGGATGTCGGAGATCGCAGTGTTCGGCTTGAGGTCCATGTAGACCAGCGCCTTTTCCATCGCGTCGCGCTTGACGGCATCCTTTTCCTTGTCCGGATCGGGGACGCGGTCGTCGATGGCCACTACCATCTCCGGCGAGGTGCCCCAGGTCACCTGCGGCTTGATCTCGGCGGCGTTGAGCGTGACGACCATGTCGAACTTCGCGCCCTGGTCGGAATGCAGGGTCTTCCAGTACTCGACCGCGCGATCCCAGTGGGGGCCGACGGGCGCGAACGGACGGCCCTTGATGTAGTTGATCGTGGTGTCGTCCACGGCGACCATGCCGGCGCGCGCACCGGCTTCGATCGCCATGTTGCAGATGGTCATGCGGCCTTCCATCGACAGCGAACGGATGCTGGAACCGGCAAATTCGATCGCGTAGCCGGTGCCGCCCGCCGTGCCGATCTTGCCGATCACGGCCAGCACGATGTCCTTGGCGGTGACGCCGAACGGCAGCGCGCCATCGACCTGCACCAGCATGGACTTGGATTTCTTGGCCAGCAGCGTCTGCGTGGCGAGCACGTGCTCGACTTCCGAGGTGCCGATGCCGTGTGCCAGTGCGCCGAACGCGCCGTGAGTGGAGGTATGCGAATCGCCGCAGACGACCGTCATGCCCGGCAGCGTTGCACCCTGCTCCGGCCCGATTACGTGGACGATGCCCTGGCGCTTGTCGCGCATGCTGAAATAGGTCAGTCCGTATTCCTTGGCATTCGCGTCCAGCGTTTCGACCTGCAGGCGGGATACGGGATCCGCAATGCCGTTGGCGCGGTCGGTCGTCGGCACGTTGTGGTCGGCCACCGCCAGGTTGGCGGAAATGCGCCACGGCTTGCGGCCGGCGAGTTTCAGGCCTTCGAATGCCTGCGGGCTGGTGACTTCGTGCACCAGGTGGCGGTCGATGTAGAGGACGGTAGTGCCGTCTTCTTCGGTGTGGACAACGTGGGATTCCCAGAGTTTGTCGTAGAGCGTTTGAGCCATGTGTCGAAAGCGAGCAAAGAGCCGCGCAAAACGGTGAAAATAGTTCTCGATTATGCCATAGTTGTGCGCCGCAAAACCGGGCTGCGGGCCGCGCCGGCACAATGAAAAACGCCCGCGGCCGAGGCTCGCGGGCGTTTCGGGTTGATTGTTTTGCAATCAGCGGTGTTTCCTGGACTGCTCGTAGAGGGGCATCACGCGCTGCGAGTAGGCGGTCAGGTCGGCCAGGCGGTCCGACTGCGACGGATGTGTGGACAGGAATTTGATGGGTTCGCCACCGCCCAGTTGTCCCATTTTCTGCCACAAGGTCACCGCGGCACGGGGGTCGTATCCGGCGCGGGCGGCCAGCTCAATGCCGACGCGGTCCGCCTCGGTCTCATGACGGCGGGAGTTCGGCAGCCCCAGCAGCCCCATGTAGGCAAACTCGGCCGACTTCTGTCCCAGTTCGCCGAGGCCCATCAGGGCGGCTCCCACCGAAATCACCGTACCTGCCACGGCCTGTTCGGATGCCCGTTCGCGCGCATGCTCGCGCAATGCGTGCGCTATTTCGTGCCCCATTACCGCAGCCAATTCGTCGTCGGTGATCTGGAGCTTCTCGATCAGACCTGTGTACACCGCCATTTTTCCGCCCGGCATGCACCACGCGTTCACTTCGGGAGAGGAGAGGACGTTCACCTCCCAGGCCCAGGCACGGGCGTCCGGACGGAATACCGTTGTTTGGGGCACGATACGGTTGGCGACTGCCCGTACCCGTTCGACCTGGGACGGATTGCGGTTGAGCGTGCCCTTTTGCCGCTCCTGCGCCATCAAGGCAGTGTATTGCTCGCGCGCCGCCTGTTCGAGCGCTTCGGCCGGCACGGCCATGCGCTGCTCGCGGCTGACGCCAACCGCGCCGCTTTGCGTGGTCTGCACCGTTTGGCAGGACACCAGCGCCAGCAATCCTGCAGCAGCGAGCATCTGCCGCAGGAACATCTTCTTGACGATCGTTTTCATTTTCTCTCCTCATGATGATGCGGTTGCCAGCGGTAGGACAGGAGCGCCGCTCCCGCGCCGCCAAGGGAAAACAGGGCCGCTACCAGATAGACCGATTGGGAACCGAATGTATCCCAGCACCCTCCCAGGACCAGTCCGCCCACGGTGCCGCCTAGCCCATAGGAAATACTGGTAAAAAGCGCCTGACCGCGCGCTTGCAAGCGGCCGGAGAACCATCGCTGCAGCGTGGCGACAGACGCCGAATGATGCACGCCGAAGGTCGCGGCATGGAGCACCTGTGCCACCAGCAGCACGATCAGGGATTGTGCACCCAATCCGATCATGATGAATCGAGCTACCGCAATCAACAGGCTGGCGATCATCAGCTTTTGCACGCCGAAGCGCTTGAAGATCGGCGCCTGGTAGAAAAAGAAGACGATTTCCACCACCACGCCGAGCGACCACATCAGGCCGATCACGGTATTGCTGTACCCGATCTGTGCCAGATAGAGCGAGTAGAACACGTAGAGCGACGCATGCGCCGCGATCATCAGGAAGGTGGACGCAAAAAAGGCTGCCACCTCGCGCCGCCTCAGGAGTGCCAGCACCGACGGCACGGGCTGGTGCAGGTCGCCGTGCGGCGTTTCCACCATGCGCATGCTCGATACAAGCACCAGCACGAGGAGCGCCAGGGCGATCCACGGCATGAACCGGATACCGAACCAGTCAAGCAGCGGGCCCGCGATGGTCACCGTCATGATGAAGCCGACCGAGCCCCACAGGCGCAGCCGCCCGTAATGCGTGAGGTCGCCGCGCATTTCGGACAGCATCAGGGCTTCGGACAAGGGCCCCTGGGCGCTGGTGAACAGGTTGATGGCGACCATGACAAGGAAGAATTGCGCGAAGGTCTGGCCAAAGAACATGCCGATGAACATGGCTGCAGCAGCGATTGCCGTGATCCGGAGGACGGTGACGCGCTGCTGGTGGCGGTCGGCCACCCAGCCCCACAGGTTGGGGCCGAAGATGCGCATGACCTGCATGAGGGACATGAGCACGCCGATCTGCGCCGCCGTCATGCCCCTGTCGGAAAAATAAAGGCTGGCGTAGGGCGAAAACACGCCGACGTAGCCATAGTACGCAAAGAAAAACAGCGCGAAGCTGAACGACTGCTTGGGCCAGGGCGAGGACTGCACGGGATTTATTGGAGGGTGCAGGCGGATCGGCCGATCTGTCCGCCGCCCGCCTGGTCAGCGCCGGACACCCCGGCGGCAATATCTGCCGTCCGGGCCTGGAGCGCAGTTTACTTGACGCGCGCGGCGATCTTCGGCGTCGTTACCGCAACATCACCGCATTGCGCGCGGTGGCGCAGCGCGTGGTCCATCAGCACGAGCGCCAGCATGGCCTCGGCGATAGGCGTAGCGCGGATGCCGACGCAAGGGTCATGGCGTCCGAAGGTTTCGACATTGATGGGATTGCCTGCCTTGTCGATCGAGCGGCGCGGCGTCCGGATGCTCGACGTCGGCTTGATGGCAATGGACACGGTAATGTCCTGTCCGGTCGAAATGCCGCCCAGCACACCGCCGGCGTTATTCGTGACGAATCCGTCGGGGGTAATCTCGTCGCCGTGTTCCGTGCCCTTCTGCGCGATTGACTTGAATCCGGCGCCAATTTCCACACCCTTGACCGCATTGATGCCCATCATGGCATAGGCAATATCAGCGTCGAGCTTGTCATAGATGGGTTCGCCCAGGCCGACAGGAACGTTTTCTGCCACCACGTCGATGCGGGCGCCGCAGGAATCACCATCCTTGCGCAACTGGTCCATGTACTCCTCAAGCTGGGGAAGGACGGTCGTGTTCGCAGCGAAAAACGGGTTGTCGGGCACGTGTTCCCAGGATTCGAACGGGATTGCGATTTCACCGAGCTGGCTCATGCAGCCCTTGAAGGTCGTACCGTATTGCTCCTTGAGCCATTTCCTGGCGATTGCCGCCGCGCCGACCACCGGGGCGGTCAGGCGCGCGGACGACCGGCCGCCGCCGCGCGGATCGCGGATGCCGTACTTGTGCCAGTAGGTGTAGTCGGCGTGGCCGGGCCGGAAGGTGTCGACGATATTGCCGTAATCCTTGCTGCGCTGGTCTTCGTTGCGGATCAGGAGTGCAATTGGTGTTCCCGTGGTCTTGCCTTCGAAAACACCGGACAGGATTTCCACCGTATCCGACTCCTGGCGCTGCGTGACGTGGCGCGACGTTCCCGGCTTGCGGCGGTCCAGTTCAGGCTGGATGTCGGATTCGGACAACACCATGCCGGGCGGGCAGCCGTCAATCACGCAACCGATTGCCGGTCCATGTGATTCGCCAAAGGTGGTGACGGTGAAAAGCGTGCCAAAAGTGTTGCCGGACATGATGAAGTGGAGATGGTCGGGAAAGCTTCGATTTTAACGTATCGCCCGGCCAAAACGATGGAAACAAGATACAAACCGGCAACTTCGGCTTCAGCAAAGCCGCGAATGCCGCAAAGCGAGATCCGATTGAAGGCATGAAGATTGCGTCGAAGGAAAATATGGTGCAACATCCAAGAACAGTTACTCGGTTGCAAGAAGTGTTTCGAGGATTTTTGCGGGGACTAGCAGCAGCTGCGCGATAAGCGCGCCTTGTGGAATTACTTAACAGACAACAACAATGCTGACGGCCTGCCGCCGCCACCTGCCGTATTGCCGCCGATGGAATATATATACTTTTTCCAGAAAAGAACCAGCGTACCCTGGAGAGGAAAATGAGCCGATCGCCTGCGTCAGCCGACGACGATCTGGTATTCATGGATGAGGTCGTACCGCCATCCGATACTTCCGAAGCGAATGAAGCAAAGGGGGTCTGGCGCGTCATGATCGTCGACGACGACACGGACGTGCATTCCGCCACCACGTTTGCACTCAACAATCTGGAAATGCAGCACCGGCCGCTCGAGTTCGTCCATGCATATTCGGCGTCCGAAGCGCGCGAACTCCTGGCCCGGGAAGACGATATTGCTGTCATTCTCCTCGACGTAGTGATGGAACAGGAAGATTCCGGCCTGCAACTGGTTCGCCATATCCGGGAAGTGTTAAAGCTCACCGAAGTGCGTATCATCCTTCGCACCGGTCAGCCCGGCTATGCGCCCGAAATCGACGCCATCCGCGACTTCGACATCAACGACTACAAGACGAAGTCCGAACTGACTCGCATCAAGCTCTATACGACGGTCACGTCCGCCATCCGCTCTTACGAGCAAATCCGCGCGATCAATGCGAGCCGGCGGGGCCTGGACCGCATCGTTCGTGCGAGCACGGAACTGATGGCGCTGCACGGCCTGGATAATTTCTCCGCCGGCGTCATTGCCCAGGTGGCCAAGCTGCTGGACCAGGAATCCAGCGGACTGCTCTGCGTGCAGGAGCACGCAAACGAGCACGAACTCACCGTCATCACTGCCAGCGGCCCGCACGTCAAGCTGGTCGATAATGCTTCAGGAATACGCGACGGACGCATTGCCGGCCTGCTGCAGCGCACCCTGGAGCAGCGCACCAATATCTACGGCAGGGATTTTGCGACGCTCTACTTCGGCGGCAACGCCAATCGGGACTTTGTCGCCTACATCGACACCGACGCCCCGCTCAATGAAATCGATCAGCGCCTGCTTGAAGTCTTCAGCCGCAATATCGCTGTCGGCCTCGACAATGTCCTGCTCGTCACGCGCCTGCATAATTTTGCCTTCTACGATACGCTGACCAAGCTGCCCAACCGGACGCGCCTCAGGGAGCTGCTGGACGAAGCACTCGGCATGCCGTTGCGCAACGACGTAATTCTCGCGCTGGTGGATATCGACCATTTTTCCGAAACCAACGACGCCCTCGGCCACCAGTTCGGTGACCTGCTCCTGCTGGGCGTTGCCGCGCGCCTGCAGGCGCAGCTCGGCAACCAGCTCACGATTGCACGGGTCGGCGGCGACACCTTCGGCGTGCTCGGCAATGCGTCGCTGGTCAATCCTGCGGTCTTGCTGGACCTTTTCGACGAAGCCTTCAGCATCGACGGCCAGGAAGTACAGCTGTCCGCGACGGCCGGGCTGGTCCGCCTGGCGGATTACGAAGGCGGCGGCGCCGACGCGCTCAAGGATGCGGACATTGCGCTCAAGCGCGCGAAACTGCTCCAGCGCGCGGGCCACTTCTATTTCTCACGCAGCATGGGCGTGGATATCCGCGAGCGGGTGCGCCTCATGCACGCCTTGCGCAACGCGTACGAAGAAAAGGAACTGTTCGTCGTCTACCAGCCGCAAATCGACTTGCAGACCCGCAGACCGGTCGGCGCCGAGGCGCTGCTTCGCTGGCGTACGAAGGACGGGACGTTCATTCCGCCCGACCGCTTCATCCCCATTGCCGAGTACTCCGGCCTGATCATCGACATTGGCGAGCGCGTCATGCGCGAGGCATGCAGGGAACTGATGTGCCTGCACAGCCAGGGCTACACGCAGTTCACGATGTCGATCAACGTCTCGCAGGTCCAGTTCCGCCATCCGCGCTTCCTCGACACGTTGCGCAGCGTGCTCGCGGAGACCGGCGCTCCCCCTTCGCGCATCGAACTCGAGATCACAGAATCGATCGCCATGGAAGAACCGGATGCGCTCATCCAGTTGCTCGGACAGATCAGGCAGACCGGCGTCAGCATTGCCATTGATGACTTCGGCACCGGATTTTCCTCACTCAGCTACCTGCAGCGCCTGCAAGCCGACCGGCTCAAGATCGACCGCAGCTTCGTCACTGAAATCACCAGTTCCTCGCGCGGAAGCAGCATTGCGGAAATGGTGATCCAGCTTGGCCGCAACCTCGGCCTGTCGGTAGTCGCCGAAGGTGTGGAAGACGAGCGCCAGGCCAGCATCCTTGCCACATTGGGATGCCCGCTGGCCCAGGGCTATCTGTTCGCACGGCCGATGACTGTCGACCAGCTTGCGACCTGGCTCAAGGACAATGGGGCGAGATAACGCCTTGCCCGGTCAACGCGCCAAAGCGGGTCCAATGATGGATAACGCATGAAATTCAGCAGACGAACCCTCACACTGCGGCGCGCCATCGTGCTCGTCGTGGTGGTGGGTTTGCTTGCGCCGGCATCGCTGATCAGCGGTTACTCGTGGTTCAAGCAGTATCGCGACGACATCAAGCGCCAGACCGAAGAGCTGCTGGAACAGAATGCCGACATCCTCTCCAACGGCATGCAGGAACCGCTGTGGAACATCAACCAGGAAAGCGGCAACGCGCTCCTCGAAGCCGTGATGTCCCGCAAGGAAGACATCATCCTCATCGAAGTCCGCGACAATGCGCTCGGTGTCTTTGTGTCCGGGGAACGGCCTGAACGGCGCATCGGCTTCACCGCCATGACCGAGAGGCCGGTGGTCTACCGGGGAAGCACCATCGGCTCGGTCAAGATCGAGGTCGGCAGCACACGCCTGCGCCGGATCATGATGGACGACCTCCTGGGCTCCATGACGGCCGTGCTGGCACAGGCGACGCTGTCGATCGCGCTCATCCTGGTCCTGCTCGAACACCGCCTCGTGCGCCCGCTGCGGCGGCTGGGGTCGGGCGCGGAACGGCTCGCGAACCGGCAGCTCGATGTACCCTTCACCTGGCAACGGCTGGACGAAATCGGCATGCTGAGCCGCCGGATGGAAGATACGCGCATCAGCCTGCGCAAGCTCTTCGAGGAACTGGACCACAAGAACCGCGAACTGGAACAGGACATCGACAAGCGCAAGCGCGTCGAGCAGGAACTGTACGAACGCGAGGAGCGTTTCCGGGCGCTCGTCGAGCAAAGCCCGATCGCGATCATCGAATGGGACATCAAGCTGCAGGTCATCGAATGGAATGCCGCTGCCGAGCGTATTTTCGGCTATCCGCGCGAACAGGCACTGGGCAGGCACGCCAGCTTCATCATTCCCCATGCGGGCCGGGAGGCGGTCAATGCCATGTTCAACCGCCTCACCGCGGGCAAGAGCGACAGCCGCAACGTCAGCCAGAACCGGCGTGCCGACGGACAGATCATCACCTGCCAGTGGAGCCATACCTACATCGCCGACAACACTGGCAAGTCCGACCGCCTGCTGTCCATCGCCGAGGACATCACCGAGAAGCGTCGTGCAGAGGAGGCGCTGAGTTTTTCAGAAGCGAAGTTTGCCGGCGCGTTCCAGGGCAACCCCGATTCGATCTCCATCACGCGGATGAGCGACGGCGTGCTCGTCGATGTGAACCAGACCTTCGAAGAGCTCACCGGCTACCGTCGAGAAGAGTCGGTCGGCAAGACCGCGGTCGAACTCCATATCTGGGTGCATCCCACCCAGCGCTGGACCCTGCTCCAGCAACTGGGCAACAACAAGATGGCGCGCAACTTCGAATGGGACATGCGTACGAAGTTCGGCAACTTGCGCAAATGCGTATCGAACGCGACGATCTTCACCGCCAACGGTGAACGCTACATGCTGGCGGTCATCCGCGACGTGACGGACCAGCGCCTGCTCGAAGAACGAAAGGTTGAAGCGGACCGCGCGCTCCTGCGCCTCGCGCAAGGAACGCGCGATATTGCGGGCGAATCGTTCTTCGAACTACTGGTGGCCGACCTGGCCTCGGCATTGCGCACCGATTGCGCCTTCATCGGCCTGCGCATCGACAATGCGCAGAACAGGCTGCGCTCCGTGGCAGCCCACGTACGCGGACATACCGTCGACAACTTCGAATACGACAGCATCGGCACGCCGTGCGAGCGTACGCTGGAAGGGGAAATTTCTGTCATCCCCACCGGCATCCGCACCCTGTTTTCCAATGACGTCGCGCCTGGAGAGCACGACTGGGAAAGCTACGCCGGCGCCCCTTTGCGAGATGCGGCCGGCAACACGATCGGCGTACTTGCCGTGATGCATACCGAGGCACTCGGCAATCCCGACCTGGTCAAGTCGCTGCTGCAAGTATTCAGCGAACGCGCGTCTGCCGAACTCGAGCGCAAACGCGCGGAAGAGGAACTGCGCAACAGCGAACAACGCTTCTCGACCATCTTCCAGTCATCGCCGATCGCCATGTTCGTGACGCAGGTGCGCGGCAACTACATCATCAAGGATGTGAATCGCGCATTCGAGCATCTCTTCCTGCGCGACAGGCACTTCGTGATCGGCAAGAACACAGTGGAACTGGGACTGTACTGCGACATCAATGACCGTTCAGCCCTGATCGATGAGCTCAAGCGATCCGGCTCCACCGAGGACCATCGCGAAGTATGGATGGTTCGCGGCGACGGCAGCAAAGTGCTGGTCCAGTTTTCCGGACACACCTTCACGCTGGCCGGAGAACGTTTCGGCATCCTTGCCTGCGCCGACGTTACGGACAAGCGCCGCATCGAGAACGAGATCCGCGAACTGAATGCGACGCTGGAACAGCGCGTGGTCGAACGCACTGAAGAATTACAGCAGGCAAACGAAGAATTGGCTTACACGCTAGAGACCCTGAACAAGGCGCAGGAAGAACTGGTGCGCAGCGAAAAACTCGCTGCCCTGGGCTCGCTGGTCGCCGGTATCGCGCACGAACTGAACACGCCGATCGGCAACAGCCTGATGGTGGCAAGCACCCTCGTCGACCAGACGCGCGCCCTCGCCCAGAACTACCAGGGTAATACGCTCAAGCGCACCATGCTCGAAGGCTACATCGGCGATGCGGGCAAGGCTGGCGACATCCTGGTCCACAACCTGCAGCGCGCAGCCAACCTCGTGACGGGTTTCAAGCAGGTCGCGGTAGACCAGACAAGCTCGCAGCGGCGCAAGTTCTCGGTTGCGGAAGTCGTCTCCGAGATCATGCTGACGCTTTGGCCGACGCTGAAAAAGACCTCCTTCATCGTCAAGCAGAACATCCCGGACACCCTGCTCATGGACAGCTATCCGGGGCCGCTTGGACAGGTCATCACCAACCTCATCAACAACGCGCTGCTGCACGGCTTCGAGGGCCGCCAGTCAGGCACCGTATCGATCGAGGCATCCGAAACAGCGGACGGCTGGCTGGAACTGACGGTAAAGGACGATGGCGTGGGCATCCCGTCGGCCAACCTGAACCGGATCTTCGATCCGTTCTTCACGACCAAGTTGGGTGCCGGCGGTTCCGGCCTGGGCCTCAACATCACGCACAACATCGTGTCCGGCATTCTTGGCGGCCGCATCCGGGTGCAGAGCGAAGTGGGCGTGGGAAGCACCTTCATCCTCAACCTGCCGCTGGTAGCTCCACAGCGGCAGATCGAAGAGGATTCGATACGGTCGCAGTCGACTGTTATCTAGATTTTCCTAGCCAGCGCACTTCCGCTCAGATAGGCGTTTTCCACCCGTCCACTACCGTCCAGGCCGGCAGCGAACCAGTCTCCGCATACGCCTATGCGCGCCTTGCCGTCCCACAGGCATTCTCCCGGCAAGGTGCTCAGCGCCTGCGCATAGCGCCAGCGGTGCACATCAGCATAGACCGGCTGCACATGCGTGCCGGTCGCTTCGTGGAAGGCCTTCAACAGCTTTTCCTTGACCCGTTCGGGATCGTCGGCAAGATGCTCCATGCTCCAGGCGGGCGACGCATGGCCGATCCAGTGCTCGCCGGGACGGCGCTGCGGCTTCGAAGCGTCGCGTGCGATCCATTTCAGGCGAGAACCTTCCACCCATGCGCCGTCGTAATCAAGGTCGAGCGATTGCTCGAAACCCAGGATCAGCGCCCAGCACGGTTCGAGGTGTTCCTGCCCCACCTGCCCGGCAAGGGGAGAAACAGGCTGCAACAAGCGCGCGGCAATGTCCGCAGGCAGCGCAAGGATAACGGCGTCGAAGGGACCTGCCGTGGCAGCAATGGGGACCGTATCGCACTGCACAGACAGCAGCCAGCCATCGTCCTGACGTTCAAGGCCGGTGACGGATTGCTCGCAGCGCACGTCAAGGTTTTCGGCAAGGTGCGTGCCCAGCGCGCCCATGCCAGGGACGGCTACCATGCGCTGTTTCGCATTCGATCGGCCGGCTGCCAGGGCCACGCCCTTATCCAGCTTCACCAGCTTGCCATCCCATGGCGCCGCCCATCCTGCCTTGCGCCAGGCGGACACTTCCTTGCGAAAACGGTCGCTGGTCGCGGTGAAATACTGCGCGCCGTGGTCGAAGCCGCCCAGCTCCGTCTGCCGTGTCCCCATGCGGCCGCCGACGTCGGCATTCCGCTCGTAGACGATAACGTGGTGTCCCTGCTGTTGCAGTTGGCGGGCGCAGGTCAGGCCGGCCATTCCCGCGCCGATGACGGCGATATGCATGGAAAGGTCCTTTCTCGTTGTGATGGTGTGAGGTCAAGCGAACGACGGGCGAAAAAAAAGCCGCTCATGGATGCAATCCGATGAACGGCTCCTTGTTGCCATTGCGGCGACGTTTATTCGTCGCCTTCCGACGGCCAGTCGCGGATATAGGCTTTGAGCATCTTGTTCTCGAAGCTTTGCGCTTCGAACACGGCTTTTGCCACGTCGTAGAAGGAAATGACGCCGTACAGGGTCTTGGCGCTCACGACCGGCACATAACGCGCGTGCCGCTCGAGCATCAGCCTGCGCACTTCATTGACTTCGGTGTCAGGCGTGATCGTAATCGGATGGTCATCCATGTGCTTGCGCACGGTGTCGGCGCCGACCGTGCCCTTGTTCTTGTACAGGGTCTTCATCACTTCGCGGAAGGTCAGCATGCCGACCAGTTCGCCGAATTCCATGACCACCAGCGAGCCGATGTCCTTCTCTGCCATCGTCTCGACGGCCTCCTGCAAAGGCGTGTCCGGTGTAATGGTGTAGAGGATGTCGCCCTTTACTTTCAGGATTTCTGATACTTTCATAGCGTCGTCCCAGGTGGAAAGTTGTTGTTATTCCCTTTGAATGTAGCCTAAGCGGAATGAAAAATCCAGCGCGGACAAAAACGCTGCCACTCCGTTCCGCAAAATAACACCCTCTGACCTGTCATCTGCATGACAACCCGTTGGTACTTTCAATGCTAGCATGCAAGGATCTCGCAGACGAGCCGCACAAGACTGATCTAGAACAAGTTTTGGAGTCAAACGACCGATGAGTTCCCCGAAATATCCAGGGTTCGATACCCTGTCCCTGCACGCCGGTGCCGCCCCGGATCCTGCCACCGGTGCGCGCGCTACGCCCATTTACCTTACCACGTCCTTCGTATTCAAGGATTCGGACCACGCCGCGTCGCTGTTCAACATGGAGCGTGCGGGCCATGTTTATTCCCGCATCTCCAACCCGACCAATGCAGTCCTGGAAGAGCGCATTGCAGCACTGGAAGGCGGCGTGGCCGGTCTTGCTGTCGCCAGCGGCCAGGCCGCGATGCACCTCGGGCTGGCTACGATCGCAGGCGCCGGATCGCATGTGGTCGCCTCGCGCGCACTGTACGGCGGGTCTCAGAACCTGCTGGCGTACACGATGAAGCGCTTCGGCATCGAAACCACCTTCGTCGATCCGCGGGACATCGATGCATGGCGCAACGCGATCCGCCCCAACACCAAGGTGCTGTTTGGCGAGACCCTCGGCAATCCCGGCCTCGATGTGCTCGACATCCCGAAGGTCGCCGCGATCGCGCATGAACATTACCTGCCGCTGATGGTGGACGCGACGTTCACCACGCCTTACCTGCTCCGCCCGTTCGACCACGGCGCCGACCTGCTCTTCCATTCGGCCACCAAGTTCCTGTGTGGCCACGGCACTGCCATCGGCGGACTGCTGGTCGACGGCGGCACGTTCGACTGGCAGCAGGCCTATGAAAAAACCGGCCGCTTCGCCGAGCTGTGCGAGCCGTACGACGGTTTCCATGGCATGGTGTTCTCGGAAGAGTCTTCTGTTGCGCCGTTCTCCCTGCGTGCACGCCGTGAAGGTCTGCGCGATTTCGGCGCGGTCATGAGCCCGCATAATGCCTTCGCCATCCTGCAAGGCATCGAGACTCTCAGTCTGCGCATGGACCGCCATGTGGCCAATACCCGTAAGATCGTGGAATTCCTCGCCGCCCACCCTGCGGTCGCGTCGGTGTCCTATCCGGAGCTGGAATCGCATCCCGACCATGCGCTGGCAAAGACGCTGCTTCCGAAGGGTTGCGGCGCCGTATTCTCCTTCGGCATCAAGGGCGACCGCGCCGCGGGCCGACGCTTCGTGGAATCGTTGAAGGTCTTCTCCCACCTCGCCAACGTCGGCGATGCCAAGTCGCTCGTCATCCATCCCGCCTCGACCACCCACTTCCGCGTGCCGAACGAACAGCTGGCCGCATCGGGCATCACGGAAGGAACGATGCGCCTGTCGATCGGACTGGAAGATGCCGACGACCTGATCGAAGACTTGGGACGCGGCCTGAAGGCCGCGCAGAAGGGAGCGTGAGATGCTGCTGAACGTACAAGGACAGGAAGCCTACTGCTATACCGGCGGCAAGGCGTTCAACCCGGAATTGCCGACCGTCGTGTTCATCCACGGCGCGCAGCACGACCACTCGGTGTGGATCCTGCAGACGCGCTACTTTGCTCACCACGGTTTCAGCGTGCTGGCTGTCGACCTTCCCGGGCATGGCCGAAGCAAGGGCAGCCCGTTGCCGAGCGTGGAAGCGATCGCCGACTGGCTGCTGGCGCTGCTCGATGCGGCCGGCGTACAGAAGGCCGTGCTGACCGGGCACAGCATGGGTTCGCTGATTGCACTGGAGACCGCCTTCCGCGCCCCCGACCGCGTCACCAGGCTTGCGCTCGTCGGCACCGCGTATCCGATGAAGGTCTCCGACGTGCTTCTCGATGCCTCGCTCAACGAGGAGCAGACTGCGATCGACATGGTGAACATCTGGTCGCACTCGTCGATTGCGCACAAGCCCTCGTGCCCCGGCCCCGGATTTTCGGTCATGGGCGGCAACCAGCGTCTGATGCAGCACATCTCGCGGCACAATCCGGCCAAGGTCTTCCATACCGATTTTTCAGCGTGCAATTCCTATGCGAATGGAGAAGCCGCAGCGAAGGCTATCGCCTGCCCCACCCTGCTCCTGCTAGGTTCGCGGGACATGATGACGCCGCCGAAAGCGACCGCAACCTTGACCAAGGCGATCAACGGCGCAAAGGTCGTGCAAATCGATCACTGCGGCCACAACCTGATGGCGGAACAGCCGGATGCCGTACTGGAAAACCTGTACGGTTTCATGAAGAGCTGACCAGCCGCCCCTTCTGGAAATGCGTGGTCAGGGTCTCGTCGAGGCCCTGCTCCACGGCGGCTTCGACCTTCTTCGCGAGCGTTTCATTGCCCACGGCATTGAATACGAAGAGACGGTAGACATCCGCCACCTTCAGTTTTTCCGGATTGACCATCAGGGCCCAGGTATCGAGGCCGTCGGTGATCCGTTTCCCGAACTGGGACCGCTTCGGCGTCTCCGCCTTGATGCGGCCGACCCATCCGGCTTCCAGCATCTTCTGCAGCAGCACTTCGGACTCATCGAACCCCAGGCGGGTCTTCGACCGGATCGTACGCGCATCCACAGCCGCGTTGCTGCCCTCGGCACGCGCATCGTGCAGGACTTCCAGGATGGACATCGCATCGATGAATGCGCTTCCCGGCGAGCCGACATGCCACCAGCGTTCGTACTTGACCACCGGGAGCGCAGCCGCGAGAACCGCGCCGATCAACGCGATCAGCCACGATACGTAAATCCACAGCAGGAAGATCGGCAAGGCGGCGAGCGCACCATAGATCACCGTGTAAGTGGGGAATTTCGCGACAAACACGACGAAGAGACGCTTGGCGATTTCAAAAGCCACGGCGGCAAGCAGCCCCCCTGCCGCGGCATCGCGCCAGTCGACGATCCGGTTCGGCACCGCAACGTAAAGGAGCGTGAATGCGCCCGTCGTCAGCAGGACGGATATCAGCGTATAGACCGTCGCATTGAAGAGCGGGACGTCCCGCACGAAATCTCCGGTGGCCGTCAGCAGGTAGGACGTGGACGTGATCGATACGCCGATCATCAAAGGCCCCAGCGTCATGATCGCCCAATAGACCACCAGCCGCTGGGTGAAGGACCGCACCGACTTGACCCGCCAGATATGGTTGAACGCCCTGTCGATGGTCATCATCATGATGATCGTGGTGACGATCAGGCCGATCGCACCGACCGCTGAAAGCCGCGTCGCCTTGCTGGCGAACTGGTTGATGTTGCCCAGGATGGTATTGGCGATTGCCTTGGGCATCACGCTCTGGATGAAATAGGCTTCCAGCGACGCGCGGAAGGTATTGAACATCGGAAAAGTCGTGAAGATGGCCAGCGCCACCGTCACCATGGGCACGAGCGCCAGGACCGTGGTGAACGTCAGGCTGCCTGCTACCTGCGGCAGCCTTTCCTCGTTCAGCCGGCGCGTGGCGAAGCGCCACATTCCCCGGATGTCGTCGATGGGGAACCTGCTGAATATCCGATGGTTGAACAGGGACGGTCGGCCGGTGTTCTGCGTGTGCGGCATTGCTTCCTGATTGAATTTTTGTCCAGTAAAGCATCCTATAATACCAAGCATGATTTCGTCAGACCTCCCTATTCTCGTCCTGTACTACTCCCGCAATGGTGCAACACGCAAACTTGCCGAACTGATCGCGCAAGGCGTGGAAAGCGTTTCCGGCTGCGAGGCCCGCCTGCGCACGGTCCCCGTCGTATCCACTGTGACGGAGGCAACGGAGCCGGATATCCCGGCCAGCGGGGCGCCTTACGTCGAATTGCGTGACCTCGAAGAGTGCGCCGGACTTGCCCTCGGCTCCCCCACCCGCTTCGGCAACATGGCGGCGCCCCTGAAATACTTCCTGGACGGTACCTCTCCGCAGTGGTTGTCCGGCGCGCTGGTCGGCAAGCCCGCCTGCGTCTTCACTTCCACCGGAAGCCTGCACGGCGGACAGGAAACCACCCTGCTGTCGATGATGATTCCACTGCTGCACCATGGCATGCTGTTGCTCGGCCTGCCATACACCCATCCCGAACTGATGACCACCACCAGCGGCGGCACGCCATACGGTGCCAGCCACTGGTCGGGCGGCAACGGAACGAACACCATTTCAGACGACACAAAGCTGCTCGCCGTCGCCCTCGGCCGCCGCCTGGCGGAGACAGCTACCCGCCTGAGGAGCGCATGATGCAAAGAGCCATGTATTTCGGATCGGCTGCCAGCCTTGTCCTGCTCATCCTGCTCTGCGTCGCCTGGGAACTTGCGCTGGCGCCCTTGCGGCCAGGCGGGTCCTGGCTTGTGCTGAAAGTCATCCCGCTCCTGCTGCCGCTGCGCGGCGTGCTCAAGCGCGACCTCTACACGATGCAGTGGTCGTCCATGCTGATCCTCCTGTACTTTGCGGAAGGCATCGTGCGCGGCACCAGCGACCAGGGGTTGTCGGCGACGCTCGGCTGGGCCGAAGTCGCGCTGACCTGCATTTTCTTTGCCTGCACCATCTTCTACCTGCGCCCATTCAAGAAGGCCGCAAAGAAGCTGGCGCAGCAGGCCATCCAGAAGGCATCCAAATGAACGAATTCCTCGAAAAGTGCCGGTCAGCGATCGGCGACGGCCATGTCCTGACCGATGCTGCCGACATGGCCGGCTACCTGACCGACTGGCGCCGCCGATTCACCGGCAAGGCCCTCGCCGTCGTCAAACCGGGCAATACGGAACAGGTGGCGGCAATCGTCCGCCTGTGCAATGCCTACCGCGTGCCTGTCGTGCCGCAGGGTGGCAATACCGGCCTTGTCCTGGGCAGCGTTCCGGACGACAGCGGCACCGCAATCGTGATGTCGCTGACGCGCCTCAACCGCATCCGTGCCGTCGACACCATCAACAACACCATGACCGTCGAAGCCGGCTGCATCCTCGAACAGGTGCAGAATATCGCTGCCGAATCGGGCCGCCTGTTTCCGCTGTCCCTGGCCGCGGAAGGCAGCTGCACGATTGGCGGCAACCTGTCGTCGAACGCCGGCGGCACCGCCGTGCTCCGCTACGGCAACTCCCGGGAGCTTTGCCTGGGCGTCGAAGTCGTGACGGCGCAGGGCGAGATCTGGGACGGCCTGCGCGGCTTACGCAAGGACAACACTGGCTACGACCTGCGCGACCTGTTTATCGGCGCCGAAGGCACGCTCGGCATCATTACCGCCGCTGTCCTCAAGCTCTTTCCCCAGCCGCAGGCGCAGCTGACGGCGCTGGCAGCCATGCAATCGCCGGATGATGCGTTGCGCCTGCTGTCGCTCGCTCAGGAAAAATGCGGCCCCATCCTTACCGGTTTCGAACTGATGTCCGACTTCTGTCTGCAGCTCGTCGCGAAACACTTTCCACAGATGCGCCTGCCCTTCCCGCAGAACTACCCGCAATACGTGCTGCTGGAATTGTCGGACAGCGAATCCGAAGATCATGCGAATGCGATGCTCGAGGCGCTGATCACCGATGCCCTCGAACAGGACATGATCCAGGATGCTGCCGTGGCCTCCTCCATCGCCCAGTCGAAAGCATTGTGGAACCTGCGGGAGCACATCCCCTTGGCGCAGGCCGAGGAAGGCAAGAACATCAAGCACGACGTGTCGGTGCCGATTTCCCGTATCGGCGATTTCATCCGCGAAACCGATGTCCTGCTGCAGAAGGACTTTCCCGGTTGCCGCATGGTGACCTTCGGCCATCTGGGCGACGGCAATCTCCACTACAACGTATCACCTCCCGAACAGGGCTCGCCCGATGCCTTCATCGCCCACCAGGAAGCCATCAACCGTGTCGTGCATGACAGCGTGAACCGGTTCGGCGGATCGATTTCGGCGGAACACGGCCTCGGCGCGTTGAAGCGCAATGAAATCCGGCAGTACAAGTCCGACGTGGAACTGAACATGATGCGGGCACTCAAGCAGGCGCTGGATCCGCTGGGGCTGATGAACCCGGGCAAAGTGGTATGACGCGCGCGGCGGCAGGCAAGCTGGTTATTCTCATGATGCTCTGCCTGGCATCTCCGGCCTGGGCTATCTTCAAGTGCGATTCGGGCGGCAGGACCATCTACACCGACACCCCATGCGACGGGGGCAAGGAGCTCAAGGTCGACGCGACCGTGCCAGATGACGCTGCCGCGGCAAGCCGGCAGGCTGCACAGGAAAAACGCCAGTTGAAGACACTGGAACGCGAACGTTACAAGCGGGAAGCCGCCGATGAACGGGCGTTGAAAAAAGCTTCACGCGAAGGCGCCGCAAGGCACAAGAAATGTGCAGCCCATGCGCTCCGCCAGAAGCACGCCAGGGAAGACGTAGCAAGGACAACCGGACTTGCCAATGAAAAGGCAAAGCGCAAGGCGCAGCGAATCACCGAAGCTTATGAAGCGGAATGCGGCAGGTGGTATGAGCGCGAAATGAGCGTCGCGCGGTAAAACGGCTCACTCGCCATCGAGCAGTTCGATGAGCGGCTGGAGTGCGGATGACTCTGCCTCTTCCAATGCTGCCGCATGCAGCGACAGGTCCCGCGCCACATCGCGCAGCCGCCACTGGATCTCACTTGTCGCAACCGCGGTTTCAAACAGGATCTGGGCACTGCGCGTTTCGAAGAAACTGCTCCCCGCATCAAGGCACACATCGAGTCCCGTACTGCTGAAGGCGCGCTGGATGGTGGTGGTGCGCTTCTCCACCTCCTGCAACAGTTGCTGCGACTTTTTCGATTTCAGCTCGGGCCTGGCGATAAGGTCCTCGCCCATCTGGCGAACGGATACGATGCGATCGTACAAGGTCTGCACCCGCCCGCGCTCCTCGCCGGTGGGTTCGCCCGTTTCGTCCGGCTGCCGCACACCGTCGCCCCGTGCCCCCTGCATCGCCACGGACACGACGGCACCAAGTTCCCGTGCAAACTCGCCCGGCAATATCTTCAATGCGAGGTCGGCACGCTGAAGCGGCTTGTCCTTGTCCAGGAATATGCCGGAAATCATTTCCGCAACCGAAATCACCTGCCCCGGCGCACTGATACTGCTGCCCGTCACTTGGCGCGGATAGCCGCTGCCATCGAAACGCTCGTGGTGCTCATATACAGCCTGTGCAACGCTGGCCGGATAGTTTTCCAGACCGGCGATCAGCATCTGGCCGATGCGCGGGTGCACTACCACATGACGCCACTCATGCGGATACAAGCGGCGATTGGAATGCAGGTACTCCGAATCGATATACAGCTCGCCGATATCGTGCAGCAGGCCTGCCAGGGCAACGACAGTCTGGTCCGTCATGCTCAGGCCGAATTTCCGTGCCAGGCAGATCGACAGCAGGCAGACCATGACGCTGTGTTCCAGCGCCGCTTTTCCGCCGCGCTCGATGATGGTGAGCATGGTGCTCATGGCGCTGCCGAACTGAATTCCAGCGAGCACCTGCAATGGCGACACGCCGCCGCTGACGGTACGCATGATGGAGCGCACCGGCTCCACGGTGTCGGCGATACGCTGGGCTTCGTTGGAGATGAGGTCGATATTGACCCCGGATTCGACCGCAATGCTGGATTCGAACGGCTTGCTCAGCTTGCGCATCGTGAGCCGCTCCTGGAGCCCGCGCGAAATTCTTGCCCCTTTGGCAACCAGTTTCATGCCCCGGGCGTCGAAGATATCTTCAGTTGCCGTAATGTCGGCTTGCTCGGCGAGGCTCAGGACCTTGTCGAGATAATGCTTGTTGACCGACGTTATGACATGTTCTTCAGGCATCGATGCGCATGGGCCGCCTACGGCCCAAGATTTCTCTTGAGCAAGATTATACGCTTGGTATTAGCCCGTATGACACGGATTCGCAAAGGCTTGATGCAGGACGGGAAAAATGGCAATGACGGTGGCCTGCCCAGCAGGAGTCGAACCTGCGACCTACGGCTTAGAAGGCCGTTGCTCTATCCAACTGAGCTATGGGCAGCGTGATTGCATCCGGAATCAGGAAGCGGCACACCAAGGGTGCCGCCACACCGGAAAACGAGGCTTGCGGATATTACATCTAATGACAACCGGTTTCAATGATCGGCGCAATCAGTGTTTGCCCTCGCGCATGAAGAGTTCGAATTTTTCGACCGGCATCGGCCGCCCCAAGTGATAGCCCTGCATGACATCACAATCCTGCGCCCGCAGGAAATCGAGCTGCTCCGCGGTTTCCACGCCTTCGGCGATCACGAGGAGCTTCAAGCTGTGCGCGAGCGCGATCACGGCCTTGGCAATCGCCGCATCATCCGCATCGACGCTGATATCGCGAACGAAGGATTTGTCGATCTTCAATGCATCGATGGGGAAGCGTTTCAGATAGTTGAGGCTCGAATAACCGGTGCCAAAATCATCGATCGAGAGATGCACGCCCATCGCGCTGAGTTTGTGCAGGGTCTCCGCCGCCGCCTCGGGACTCTCCATGACGACACTTTCAGTAATCTCGAGTTCGAGCCACTCAGGACGGCAGCGCGTCTCATCGAGGGTCTGGGACACCATCTTGACGATATCCTGCTGCTTGAACTGGCGTGCAGACAGATTGACGGCGATGCGCAGTTCCGGGAACAGGCCGGCATCGTGCCACTGCCGTTTCTGCTCGCAGGCACGGCGGAGCACCCACTGCCCGATCGGCACGATCAGGCCGGTTTCCTCCGCAATCGGAATGAAATCGCCGGGGAAAACCGTCGCCTGCCCCGGAGGTTCCCAGCGCAGGAGAGCCTCCGCTCCAGTCAGGCGCCCTGTGGCGATATGCATCTGCGGCTGGTAATGCAGGACGAACTCCTCGCGTTCCAGCGCGCGGCGAAGCCCCGTCTCGAGCTTGAGGCGGTCAAGCGCCCTTGAATTCATTTCGTGCGCATAGAACTGGAAGTTGTTTCTCCCGGCATCCTTCGCGCGGTACATCGCCGTATCGGCATTCTTGAGCAAGGTCTGGCCATCCTGGCCATCCTTGGGATACATGCTCACCCCGATGCTTCCCGTCGGATAGAACTCGTGCCCCTGGATCGACATCGGCCGCGCCAGAGCCTCGAGGATTTGCTGGGCCATGGTCGCCACTGCGTCCTCGCGCGCGACATCCGGGCGAATCAGCACGAACTCGTCGCCGCCCAGGCGCGCAATGGTATCGCCGGCACGGACGCACGCAGAAAGCCTGCGCGCGATCTCGACAATGATCTTGTCGCCGACATCATGACCCAGGCTGTCGTTGATATTCTTGAATCGGTCGAGATCGATCAGCATGACCGCTACCTGCCCCTTGGACCGCCCGGCGAACACCAGCGCCTGTCCGAGACGGTCGAGCAGCAAAGACCGGTTCGGAAGACTGGTGAGCGCATCATGGTTCGCGAGATGCAGCAACTCTTCTTCGATCTGCTTGCGCCGCGAGATGTCCTCCACCACCGTGCTGTAGTACTTCGGATTGCCGTCCTCGTCGCGCACCATGGAACTGGTGAGGTTGATCCAGATGTAGTAGCCGTTCTTGTGGCGATAACGCTTCTCGCGCGTCTTTTCATCCAGCTCGCCGGCGATCATGCGACGCGCAAGCGCCCAGTCCGACACGAGATCCTCGGGATGGGTGATGTCCTGGAAACTCATGCCGAGCAATTCCGCGCGCGAATAGCCGACGATCTCGCACAGCTTGTTGTTCACCATCATCCAGCGCCCGTCCGGCGCCACATGCGCAAGGCCGACAGCAGCCTGGTTGAACGCCACGCGGAAGCGCTCCTCGCTTTCGCGAAGCACCTCCTCCGCTGCCACCCGCTCGGCAATGTCACGGACGACGGCGACCAGCAACTGCCTTCCCTCGGACTGGACAGCGCGCAAATAGACTTCCACGGGCAAGCGCGAGCCATCCTTGCGCTGGTGAACCGTCTCGATCATGCCTGTCTTGCTTCCTGACTGAATCACCTCATCGAAGCGCCGGTGGATGCGCTCCAGCTCGCCCTCGTCGGGCTTCAGGTCCTGCGGTCCGAGCCGGAGCAGCTCCGCGTGGCTGTAACCAAGCGTTTCCAATGCGGTTTCGTTGGCATCGATAAAGCGCATTTCCTCACGGTCGATCAGGTAAACCGCATCGATCGAACTGTCGAGCGCCATGCGGAACCGGCGCAGCTCCTCCTGCGAACGCACCCGCTCCGTGATCTCCTGTGCCATCAGGAGCAGAACGTTTTCCTGGCTCAACAAGGCAGTGGACAGGTGGAACTCGAAGTACCGCTTGCCCCCATCATCCGACACGCTCACCTGCAGATCCCGTGTCTGCTCGCCGTTGACAAGCGACTGTTTCAGCCGTTCCGTCAGTTGACGGCTCCAGACGACGGAGGTCAGCGATTGCCCGATCACATCCGTATCCCGCCTGACCTTGAACATGCTGCACATCGCATGATTGATCGAGCGGATTTTCAGGTCGGCATCCACTACCATGAGGCCGGAAGGCATCGAGGTGATGATCTGTTCAGCGTAGTTCTTGACACGCACGATTTCGGCACGGTCAGCCTGAAAATACGTGTCCAGAGCCAGAACCATGTCGAAGCAGATCACTTTCAGGATCGCGTCGTACGTGCGGAAGAACTCTTGCGGGTCATCCTCGAACAGGGTGGAAAGAACGGGGATGAGTCCAGACAGGTACTTGCGATAAGCGCCGACGTACCACTTCGGCTCCAGGGCAATCATTTGGTGCACGATGCCGACACGGAGGCGGTCTTTCACATAGCCGGTGTCATAGTTGCCTGCAGTGAGGCGATCGAAATAGGAGATCTGTGCAAGCCTGAGACGCTCGACCTTGAGCGGATCGGCAAGCATTGCCTTGAGCTCGGGGAACTGGAACAGGTATTCGTGAAATGAAGCGACGAGCTGCTTCTGATACGGCTTCAGCCGGGGGTGCACCTTGCGCAGGCATACCACGTCATCGTCGGTAATCTCCAGCGCATCCTTGCGCCTGGCAATGTCGCCGAGGTCCAGGCCGATCTCCGTAGAGATCAGGTCAACCAGTTCCTCAAGCTTCTTCATTCGGCGGCCCCGCACATATGCATCGGACACGACGCAAGTACAACAGATGCTGTGGGTTTTCCCATTCGCATGATTGATGGTATCCGGACAATTTGCGGGCCGTGCATGCCGCACGCGCGATCGACGCGGCAAGACAACGGGAATTTACGAGCGGAGCCACTACACTACGCGGCATTCCCTAAAAGCACATTTTGCCAGTATCTGACGCATGATGCCTAGGGTTATCATGCGAGCCATGCTGACTGGCGACACACTGCGCCGATTCAGCGCAATGCAATGAAGGTGGGGAGGAGATATATGAGGAGCGGTTCTCGGAAAATCCACCAGAGAATCCGCAACTTGACGTATTCTGGTCGGGGCGAGACGATTCGAACGTCCGACCACCTGATCCCAAATCAGGTGCGCTACCAGGCTGCGCTACGCCCCGAGAGAACTGCATCATACCGGCCCGGGGCACTCCGGTCAATTTATTGCAGCCAAGATGAAAAAAGTTGAGGAAGCGCAGCCGGCTCCCGCCCCCCCTCACACGCCTGCGAATCAAGCCGCCAGCTTGTCGGCAATCCGCCTTGCCATGCGTCCTGCATCGTCCGCATTGCGCGCCTCGACCATCACGCGGACGAGAGGCTCGGTACCGGATGCGCGAATCAGCACGCGGCCATTGTCGCCCAGCTCGGTCTCGACGACTTCCTTTTCCGCGACGACCGCGCCATTCTTCTGCCAGTCGAATCCGGGTGTGACCTTGACGTTGACAAGCGATTGCGGGAACAGAACAAGGTCGGCAGTCGCCTGGGCCAGGGTTTGGCCGCTCCGCTTCAATGCGGACAGGATCTGCAGCGCCGAGACGATGCCGTCGCCGGTGGTGTGCTTGTCCAGGAACAGCAGGTGGCCCGATCCTTCGCCGCCAATCAACCATCCGCGCTCCTGCAGCACCTCAAGCACATAGCGGTCGCCGACCTTTGCACGCGCAAAGCCGATACCCATCTGCTTGAGCGCGACTTCGAGCGCCATATTCGTCATGAGCGTGCCCACCACACCGGAGACCGGCGTGGTCGCCATGCGGTCCTTCACCATCACGTACAGCAATTCGTCGCCGTTGTAGGTGCGTCCGGTTGCATCAACCATCAGCAGGCGGTCGGCATCACCATCGAGCGCAATACCGAGATCCGCCTTGTGCTCCTTCACCGCGGCCGACAACGCGGCAGGCGCGGTTGCACCAACGCCGTCGTTGATGTTCAGGCCGTTCGGCTGGTTACCGATCGCAACGACTTCCGCGCCGAGCTCATGGAACACATCAGGGGCGATGTGATATGCGGCGCCATGCGCGCAATCCACCACGATCTTCAATCCCTTGAGGTCCAGCTCGTTCGGGAAGGTGCTCTTGCAGAATTCGATGTAACGTCCCTGGGCATCGAACAAGCGCTTGGCCTTGCCGAATTTTTCCGAAGACACGCAGTCCATCGGACCTTCCAGCAGGGCTTCGATGTCGGCCTCGACGGAATCGGGCAGCTTGTTGCCGGAAGCCGAGAAAAACTTGATGCCGTTGTCATCGTAGGGATTGTGGGACGCAGAAATGACGACGCCCGCGGAAAGGCGCAAGGCACGCGTGAGATAGGCAATCGCCGGCGTCGGCATCGGACCGGCGAGCATGACATCTACACCTGCGGCGGCGAAGCCCGCTTCGAGCGCGGCCTCCAGCATGTAACCGGAAATACGCGTGTCCTTGCCGATCAATACAACAGGCTTGCTGCTGCTTGTTTCCGCTTGCGCCAATACTTTTCCGGCGGCGTAGCCAAGCTTCATCACGAGGTCCGGAGTAATCGGAAGCACACCGACACGGCCACGCACGCCGTCGGTACCGAAATATTTACGCGTCATGTTTTATCCCTGTTTTGACTGTTCAACCGCCATCCATACTTTCAGCGCATCGACTGTTTCTGCGACGTCATGCACCCGAATGATCGCCGCGCCATGGGCAACCGCAGCCAAGGCCGCTGCAAGACTTCCGGCAAGCCGCTGTTCTACCGGCCGGCCGGTGATTGCGCCGATCATCGATTTCCTTGAAACGCCGGCAAGCACAGGCACGCCGGTCTCTTCCGATATTCTCTCCATGTTGCGCAGAAGCGCAAGATTGTGTTCGACTGTTTTCCCAAACCCAAAGCCCGGATCCACGCATATCCTGGTGCTGTCGACACCTGCTTCGTCCATCGCCGCCACGCGCTCATGCAGGAACAGCGTCACATCGCGCATCACATCCTGGTATTCCGGACTCAACTGCATGGTGAGCGGATCTTTCTGCATGTGCATGATACACAACGCACAATCGCTCTGGTTGACTGCACTCAACGCACCTTCCGCCCGAAAACCGTTGATGTCGTTGATCATGTCGGCACCTGCATGCAGCGCTTCGCGCATGACCTCGGGTTTGTAAGTATCGATGGACAACGGCTTCCCGCAATCGCGCAATGCATAGACGACAGGCATCACGCGACGCAATTCCTCTTCCAGCGGCAAGGGTTCCGCACCCGGCCTACTCGACTCGCCCCCAATGTCGATGATGTCGACGCCATCGGCAATCATCTGCTCGGCACGCGACAAGGCCAGGTCGATGGAATGGAACTGGCCGCCGTCGGAAAACGAATCCGGCGTTACATTCAATATACCCATGACCAGGGGCCTGAACTGGCCCGGCGTCAGCGGAAACCGAAAGCGGCCGCATTGAAAGTGGTTGGTCTTCATTTCAGGCAAACAAAAAGGGCGAGGAATTATCCTCACCCTTGTTGAACAAACATTGGAGAACAGCTACGCGTTATGCAGGCGCGGTCGCATTCGGGGACACTCCGCCCGAGGTATTGTCGGACGCGGAACGCTTGGCCGGTACACCAGCCTTCGGCGGACGCGGCTCATGGCCTTCCATGATGTCGTTGATCTGGTCTGCGTCGAGAGTTTCCCAATCGAGCAATGCCTTGGCCATGACTTCGACCTTGTCCTTGTTCTCTTCCAGCAGACGGCGCGACAACGCATATTGTGCGTCGAGGATGGAGCGGATTTCCTGGTCCACCTTCTGCTGCGTTGCTTCCGACACGGTCTTCGAGCTCATACGGCCGAAGTAGGCATCCTGCTCGCTGTCTTCGTAGACCATGGTACCCAGCGTTTCGGACATGCCGTAACGGGTGACCATGGCGCGTGCCAGCTTGGTTGCACGCTCGAAGTCGTTCGATGCGCCCGTGGACATCTGGTGCATGAAGATTTCTTCTGCGATGCGGCCGCCGAACAGGATGGCGATCTCTTCCAGCATCTTGTCCTTGTACATGTTCACGCGATCATGCTCAGGCAGCTGCCAGGTGAGGCCAAGGGCATAGCCGCGCGGCATGATAGTGACCTTGTGAACCGGATCCGCCTTCGGCAACAGCTTTGCCACCACGGCGTGGCCGGACTCGTGGTACGCGGTATTGCGGCGTTCTTCCTCACGCATGACTGCGGACTTGCGCTCCGGCCCCATCACGATCTTGTCCTTGGCGTCTTCGAAGTCCTGCATTTCAACCAGGCGCTTGTTGCGGCGGGCGGCAAACAGGGCTGCCTCGTTCACCAGGTTGGCCAAGTCGGCACCGGAGAAACCGGGCGTGCCGCGAGCCAGGATGTCGGCCTTGACGTCCGGTGCAATGGGCACCTTGCGCATGTGTACATAAAGGATCTGCTCGCGTCCGCGAATATCGGGCAGGCCGACCATCACCTGACGGTCGAAACGTCCCGGACGCAGCAGCGCCTTGTCGAGGACATCGGCACGGTTGGTTGCAGCAATCACAATCACGCCGGAATTGGCTTCAAAGCCGTCCATCTCGACCAGCAACTGGTTCAGCGTCTGCTCGCGCTCATCGTTACCGCCGCCGAGGCCAGCGCCGCGATGACGGCCGACAGCGTCGATTTCGTCGATGAAGATGATGCAGGGAGAATGCTTTTTCGCATTTTCGAACATGTCGCGAACGCGCGATGCGCCGACACCGACGAACATTTCGACGAAGTCCGAGCCGGAAATCGTGAAGAACGGAACCTTCGCTTCGCCGGCGATGGCACGTGCGAGAAGCGTCTTACCCGTGCCGGGCGGGCCGACCATCAGTACGCCGCGGGGAATGCGTCCGCCGAGTTTCTGGAATTTCGTCGGGTCGCGCAGGAAGTCAACGAGTTCCTGCACTTCCTCTTTCGCTTCGTCGCAGCCTGCGACGTCGGCAAAGGTGACCGTATTGCTGGCTTCATCCAGCATGCGCGCCTTGGAGCGGCCGAACGAGAATGCCCCGCCCTTGCCGCCGCCCTGCATCTGGCGCATAAAGAACACCCAGACGCCGATCAGCAGCAGCATCGGGAACCAGGAAATGAATACTTGTGACAGGAAGGACTGCTCTTCCGGCTGCTTCACGTCGAACTTGACGCCGTTATTGACGAGGTCGCCGATGAGACCACGGTCGAGATAAGTCACCGCGGTCTTGATGCGCTTGCCATCGTTGGTCGTGGCAATGATCGTACGATCCTCGATGGTAGCTTCGCGGATCTGCCGCGCTTTCACTTCGTCCAGGAAGTCCGAGTAGGGTATAGGCGTTGCGCCTCCCGCCAGTGTTCGACCGTCGAATTGCTTGAATACGGTGAACAGCACCAGGGCGATGACAACCCAGATGGCGGCTTTCGAAAACATGTTGTTCACTAGAACTCCTTAGACGCAACAGCGCCCGTTTACATTACTTGTAAAATTGATTCTACCCGCATTAACCAGCGCTTGCCAGCCTGAATATTTCGGCAAAGCGCAGGATGATCCGGGGCAAAACTGCCGTAATTGTCGCTTGGAGCCCACTGCAAGACGCGCGATTCCGACCGCTGTGGATATGCGGTCATAATCGGATATATCAAGGGTTGCCAGGAAGGCAACTTGCACAGTTGCAATCAAGAAGGGTTTTTCAATACCTTGCCGAGCAAAAAGACTTCAGACGATTTGTCCCTGCTGGCCTTGGGCTTCTTCTGGGAGACAACCTTGAACTCATCCTTGAACTTCCCGAGGATTTCGTTAAAGCCCGTGCCGTTGAAACATTTGACGAGGAGCGCTCCGGAAGGTTTCATGTGAGCGCGCGCAAAATCGATCGCCAGATCAATGATATGCTCCACGCGCGCGGCGTCCGCGATGGCGACGCCTGAGAGGTTAGGCGCCATGTCGGACAGCACGAGGTCCACCTGACGCCCTTCCAGCACTGCTTCCAGCTGGTTCAGCACTTCCTGCTCACGAAAATCGCCTTGTATGAAATGCACGTCGGCGATCGGATCCATTGGCAGCATATCAAGTCCGATGATGGTGCCATTGATGCCGCCGCCCTCTTTCCCTGCCAGCTTGTTGCGGACGTATTGAGACCAGCTTCCCGGCGTACATCCAAGGTCGACGATGACCTGTCCCGGCTTGATGAGCTTCTCGCCTTCATCAATTTCCTTGAGCTTGTAGACCGCGCGAGCACGATAGCCCTCCTTCTGCGCCTGCTTCACATAAGGATCGTTGATGTGGTCGTGTATCCAGTTTTTGTTGAATTTGTTCTTTGCCATTCGCGTAGAATACCGCTTTTAAGGAATATTAATCATGGTGAAACTGACACCCGCAGAGCGCAGCGCGCTTCGCTCCGAAGCCCACGCCCTCAACCCGGTCGTCATCATCGGCGACGCCGGACTGACCTCTGCCGTGCTGAAGGAAATCGACGCCAGCCTGGATGCGCATGGCCTGATCAAGGTGCGCGTCTTCGGCGATGACCGCGAAGCGCGAATCGAGATTTACGAAACGATCTGCGAAAAACTCGGCGCGGCACCGGTTCAGCACATCGGCAAGCTGCTCGTGCTTTACCGTCCGCAGAAAGAAGCGCAGAAAGATCGCAGCGAAAAGCGCGGCAAGGGATTGCGCGAAGTCACCATTGTCAAGCCGAGCCCAAGCGGCACAAAACGGCCCACCGTCCAGAAAGTCGTCCTCAAGGGCAATGAACGCGTTACCGCGGGCGGCACGATCAAGCGGGCGAAGAAGCGCCAGACCAGCTCCAAGAAATCGGCCCTTGGCAGGGCTTGATCAATCTGCCGCAATGTCCGTCATTGCGACGAGATTCGACGGCGGTCAGCGAAGTTTCCAGACGAGGAATCCACCCAGGATACTCTGAATGAGATAGAACACGCTGGCCACGCCATGCAGCAGTCCGAACCTGGATCTGGACTGCGCATCCATTACCCCTCCGACCGCAGATTCCTTCAGCGCTACCATGAAGGGCTGCAGCCCGAAATAGCCAACCAGTGTGCAGGCGAGCATTCCGGACACAATCCACAAGAGATGCTTGCGTGCCTTGGCATCGTAATCGTTGCTCATCCATTTGAAAGAGATGATCAGCGCGATTGCGCATGCGACTGACAACCATGCTTCAATCCGGAACAGCTTTCCGGCGATGAATCCAGCCAGCACCCTATCCGCAAGCGTCGCGAACAAGGTCGGTGCAACAACATAACCGATCGTCCACAGACTGCCCACCCAAAGGGTCACCAGCAGCATGCGGACGCGCACAACGCTCATGTCGAATCAGATGTAGCGGACTTCGAGGACTTCGTATTCGCGGATGCCGGAGGGTGCATTGACTTCGACCACGTCGCCGGCGTACTTCCCGATGAGCGCGCGGGCAATCGGGGAGGTAATGGAAATTTTTAGTTCCTTCAGGTCGGCCTCATCCTCGCCGACGATCTGGTAGGTCACCTTGTTGCCGGACTCGAGATCTTCGAGAGCGACGGTCGATGCGAACACGATGCGGCCTTCCGCGTCCAGCACGGTCGGATCGATGATCTGCGCCGCACCCAGTTTGCCTTCCAGTTCCGCAATGCGGCCCTCGATGAAGGCCTGGCGCTCCTTGGCGGCATCGTACTCGGCGTTTTCAGACAGGTCGCCCTGGGCGCGCGCTTCAGCGATGGCGTTGATGACGGCAGGACGGTCCTTGGTCTTGAGGCGGTGCAGCTCTTCCTTCAGCATTTCTGCGCCACGCTTGGTAATCGGTACTGTGCTCATATCTGTAGACAAAATGAAAACCACAGAGGTCACAAATAACCCCGGGAAAACCCGGAATCGTCTGTGACCTCTGTGGAAAGTTACTGAATTTGGAGGTTTAGTGTAAAGACTTATGCAGGCCTTGTAAATCGTAGACGTGCAACTCGTCCAGATGCCGCATGCCTTCGACCGCCGCCTCCGCGCCGGCGATGGTGGTGTAGGTCGTTGCGCGCGCCAGTAGCGCCGACGTACGGATCGCACGGGAATCGGTGATCGCCGTACGCTTTTCTTCCACCGTGTTGATGACCATGACAATCTCGTTGTTCTTGATCATGTCGACAACGTGCGGACGACCTTCCACGACCTTGTTGACCGGTGCGACCGGAATACCGGCTGCACTGATCGCCGCAGCGGTGCCCTTGGTTGCAACCAGCGAGAAACCCAGTTCGACCAGGTCCTTAGCCACCTGCACGGCGCGCGGTTTGTCGCTGTTCTTGACGCTGAGGAAGACCTTGCCGGACTTCGGCAGTTTCACGCCGGCGCCGAGCTGGGACTTCACGAAAGCTTCGCCGAAGGTCTTGCCCACGCCCATGACTTCGCCGGTCGACTTCATTTCCGGGCCGAGGATGGTATCCACGCCGGGGAACTTGTTGAACGGGAAGACGGCTTCCTTGACGCTGAAGTACTCGGGCACGACTTCGTTCTTGATGCCCTGACTGTCGAGCGACTGGCCGACCATGCAACGCGCGGCGATTTTCGCCAGTTGCAGGCCGGTTGCCTTCGACACGTAGGGAACGGTACGCGAGGCACGCGGGTTCACTTCCAGCACGAAGACAATGTCCTTCAGCTGGCCGTCGACTTCCTGCTGCTGGATGGCGAACTGCACGTTCATCAGGCCGACCACGTTCAGACCCTTGGCCATCAAAGAAGTCTGGCGCTTGAGTTCTTCGATGGTTTCCTTCGACAGAGAGTACGGCGGCAGCGAGCAGGCGGAATCGCCCGAGTGCACGCCGGCCTGTTCGATGTGTTCCATCACGCCGCCGATGAAGGTGCGCTGGCCGTCGGAGAGGCAATCCACGTCGACTTCGATCGCATCGTTCAGGAAGCGGTCGAGCAGCACCGGTGAATCGTTGGAGACCTTGACCGCTTCGCGCATGTAACGCTCGAGGTCACGCTGCTCGTGAACGATTTCCATTGCGCGGCCGCCCAGCACGTAGGACGGGCGAACCACCAGCGGATAGCCGATGTCCTGTGCGAGACGCAGTGCTTCTTCTTCCGTGCGCGCGGTGCGGTTCGGCGGCTGGCGCAGGCCGAGGTCCTGCAGCAGCTTCTGGAAACGCTCGCGGTCTTCGGCGGCATCGATCATGTCCGGCGAGGTGCCGACGATGGGCACGCCATTGGCTTCGAGGTCGAGCGCCAGCTTCAGCGGGGTCTGTCCGCCATACTGGACGATCACGCCGTAAGGTTTTTCCTTGTCGACGATTTCCAGCACGTCTTCCAGCGTCAGCGGCTCGAAGTAGAGACGGTCGGACGTGTCATAGTCGGTCGACACGGTTTCCGGGTTGCAATTGACCATGATGGTTTCGTAACCGTCGTCGCGCATCGCCAGTGCAGCGTGCACGCAGCAGTAGTCGAACTCGATGCCCTGACCGATGCGGTTGGGACCGCCGCCGAGGACCATGATCTTCTTCTTGTCGGTCGGCTGCGATTCGCACTCTTCATCGTAGGTCGAATACATGTACGCGGTCTTGGTCGCGAATTCCGCAGCGCAGGTGTCGACGCGCTTGTAGACCGGACGCACGCCCAGCTCGCGGCGCTTCTCGCGGATTGCCTTGTCGGTTGTCTTCAGCAGCTTCGCCATGCGACGGTCTGCAAAACCCTTCTGCTTCAGCTTGAACAGCGTGGTCTTGTCGAGTGCGTCCAGCGACTGGGTTTCCAGCCACAGCTCGATGTCGACGATTTCCTTGATCTGGACGAGGAACCACGGATCGATATGCGTGAGCTGCTGCACTTCTTCCAGCGAGAAGCCTTGTGCGAAGGCGTCACCCACGTACCAGATGCGTTCCGGACCGGGTTCGCCGAGCTGCTCTTCGATGGTCTCGCGGTCCTTGGTCTTTTCGTTCATGCCGTCGACGCCGACTTCCAGACCGCGCAGCGCCTTCTGGAAGGATTCCTGGAAGGTGCGGCCGATCGCCATCACTTCGCCCACCGACTTCATCTGGGTGGTCAGGTGGCTGTCGGCGGTCGGGAATTTCTCGAAGGCGAAACGCGGCACCTTGGTGACGACGTAGTCGATGCTCGGCTCGAACGATGCCGGGGTGGCACCACCGGTGATTTCATTACGCAACTCGTCGAGCGTGAAGCCGACGGCCAGCTTGGCCGCGACCTTGGCGATCGGGAAACCCGTTGCCTTGGATGCCAGTGCGGACGAACGCGACACACGCGGGTTCATTTCGATGACGATCATGCGGCCGTCTTTCGGATTCACCGCGAACTGAACGTTGGAACCGCCGGTGTCGACGCCGATCTCGCGCAGCACTGCCAGCGAGGCGTTGCGCATGATCTGGTATTCCTTGTCCGTCAGGGTCTGTGCCGGGGCGACCGTGATCGAGTCGCCGGTGTGCACGCCCATCGGGTCGAGGTTTTCGATCGAGCATACGATGATGCAGTTGTCCTTCTTGTCGCGGACGACTTCCATCTCGTACTCCTTCCAGCCGATCAGCGATTCCTCGATCAGCAGTTCGGAGGTCGGCGAGGCTTCGAGGCCGCGCTTGCAGATGGTTTCGAATTCTTCCGGGTTGTAGGCGATGCCGCCGCCGGTGCCGCCCATCGTGAAGGACGGACGGATGATGACCGGGAAGCCGATTTCCTTCTGCACCGCCCACGATTCTTCCATCGTGTGCGATACGCCGGAACGTGCGGAACCGAGGCCGATCTTGGTCATCGCCTGCTTGAACTTGGAGCGGTCTTCCGCCTTGTCGATGGCTTCGGGCGTGGCACCGATCAGTTCGCAGCCGTACTTGGTCAGCACGCCGTTGCGGTGCAGGTCGAGCGCGCAGTTGAGCGCGGTCTGGCCGCCCATCGTCGGGAGGATGGCGTCCGGACGTTCCTTGTCGATGATGCGCTCGACGACCTGCCAGGTGATCGGCTCGATGTAGGTGACATCGGCCATCTCCGGGTCGGTCATGATGGTCGCCGGATTGCTATTGACCAGGATGACCTTGTAACCCTCCTCGCGCAGCGCCTTGCATGCCTGCGCGCCGGAGTAGTCGAATTCGCACGCCTGGCCGATGATGATCGGGCCGGCGCCAATGATCAGGATGCTTTTGATATCTGTGCGCTTAGGCATTTTTGTGTTTCTCCATCATCGCCACGAAGCGATCGAACAGGGGGGCGATGTCATTCGGGCCGGGCGAGGCTTCCGGGTGTCCCTGGAAGCAGAATGCCGGCTTGTCGGTGCGTGCGAAGCCTTGCAGCGAACCGTCGAACAGCGAGACGTGTGTAACGCGGCAATTGGACGGCAGCGTATCGACGTCGACGGCAAAACCGTGGTTTTGCGAGGTGATCATCACCTGCTTGGTGTCGAGGTCCTGCACCGGGTGGTTCGCGCCGTGGTGGCCGAACTTCATCTTCAGGGTTTTCGCACCGGAAGCCAGCGCCATGATTTGATGGCCGAGGCAGATGCCAAAGGTCGGGATGCCGCGCTCGATCAATTCACGCGATGCCGCGATTGCGTAATCGCAGGGTTCCGGGTCGCCAGGGCCATTGGACAGGAAGATGCCGTCCGGATTCAGCGCGAGCGCATCCGCTGCGCTTGCCTGTGCCGGCAGGACCGTGACCTTGCAGCCGCGTTCGGCGAGCATGCGCAGGATGTTGTACTTGACGCCGTAGTCGAAGGCGACGACGTGGAATTTCGGATTCTCTTGCTTGCCGTAGCCGCTACCGAGCTTCCACTCGCTTTCGCTCCAGACGTAGGACTTGGCGGTCGACACGACCTTTGCCAGGTCCATGCCTGCCAGGCCGGGGAAGGACTTCGCCAGGGCGAGCGCATCTTCCGCGCTTGCCGATTCACCGGCGACGATGGCGCCGTTCTGTGCGCCCTTTTCGCGCAGGATGCGGGTCAGCTTGCGGGTATCGATGCCGGCGATGCCGACGACGTTTTCGGCCTTCAGGTAATCGGACAGGCTGCGCTGGGAACGGAAGTTCGAGACCAGCAGCGGGAGGTCCTTGATGATCAGGCCGGCTGCGTGGATCTTGGTTGCTTCGACGTCTTCTTCATTGACGCCGACGTTGCCGATATGCGGATAGGTAAGGGTGACGATCTGGCGGCTGTAGCTGGGGTCTGTCAGGATTTCCTGGTAGCCGGTCATGGCCGTGTTGAACACGACTTCACCGATCGTATGACCGGGAGCACCGATGGAAAAACCCTGAAAGATAGACCCGTCTGCGAGCGCAAGGATGGCCGGAACTGATTGGCCAGAAAAAAATGGCAGCAAGGGTAACTCCTGAGATGTTTACCGCCGCTGCGCCGCGCCAGAACGACCGTCGACCAAACGGCTTGCGCTGGCTGTCGTGGGTCTTTTTGGGACGGAAATGGAAGGGGTATGCGCTACGGCGGGTGAATTTAGTTAAACCCCAAGATTATAGCCGAGAACGCCTTGCGCTGCAAATTTGTAAGTTTGTGGTAAGGCGTTTGCTGCAGCCCCGATCCGCCGGTTCCGGGGCTGCGCAAACAATGTCAGATCTTCAACGCGGCGATGCCGGCGCGCGCAATCTGCACGTCCTCCGACGACTTCACGCCCGACACGCCGACTGCGCCGGCGCACTGGCCGTTGACGATGACGGGAACACCGCCTTCGAGCATGCCATCCAGTTCCGGCGCACTCAGGAAAGAGACACGGCCGTTGTTGATCATGTCTTCATAAATCTTTGTTTCACGGCGGCCAAGCGCCGCAGTGCGCGCTTTCGCCGGCGCAATATGCGCGGAAATAGGCGCAGCGTTGTCGAGGCGCTGCAGCCAGAGCAGGTGTCCGCCGTCATCGACCACCGCGATGGTCACGGCCCAGTTGTTTGCCTTTGCTTCGGCTTCCGCGGCAGCGGCAATTGCACGAGCGTCTTCGAGGCTGAGTACTTGTCTGGATTGCATTGTGTCTCCTTCAATGAAGCCAGCATTGTACGGCACGCATTACGGTCCCGCTTCCGTAGTTCTACGCGCCTTGCTTGAGGAGAAGCCTGACCAGGGACTGCAGTTCCTTTGAAAGCTTGCCGATGTGCGGCAGCACTTCCTCGCGCCTGCCCTCTTTTATCCATTGCACCAGCGTCGCAAGATCGGGTGCCTGCGCTGCCGGGGCGGCAGCCGCCGGTGCTGCGCTGCTGCCGAACACCGCCTCGCCATGCTCGAAGGCTTCTTGCTCTTCCTGGCCGATGACACCTGCAATGACCTGGTTCAGGCCGAGGGCTGCGCGGCGGCCGGCAAGGTCACGCAGCGATTGCAGGTTCACCTCTGTTTCGACGGCGTTGACCGACACCAGCCCGCAGCTTGCAGCAAAAGACATCTGGCCGTTCTTCACGAGATGCGCGTTGCTGATGGCGCTGCAAACCCGTTGTGCAAAAATGCGCGCTGCTTCGCGGTTGATGCCGCTGGTGACAAGGGTGAAGTCAGCGTCTCCGGTCTTGGCCACGAGGTCCGTCCCGCGCACAGTCCGGAGAAGCAACTGGCCGACTGCCTCGACCACGCTGGACGGGGGCAGCGTTGCGACACCTTCCAATGCCACATGCCGGATGCCGATCCGCACGTTGAGCACGACGAAATTCTTCTTGCCGGCCACCGACTGGGCGAGCAGCCTGTCGGCCTCCACCAGCAGTTCGTCGGGCGACAGCAGCGGCATGTGCGGCCCTGATGCCCTGTCCTTGACCAGGGTTTCAAGGCTGCGCTCGAACTCGCGCTGCGTGCCGACGAGCTTTGACAGAATATCAAGACGGGACAACAGCTGGGCCGTGCCGATGCCCTTGGTAATCAGGTCGGTCGCACCGGCTGCCTTGACGCGCTCCCGTTCTTCCTGCTCGTCACTTCCGGAAACGACAACGACAGGAATGTCGCGGATGCGGCTGACTTTCGAGGCCCGAATGCGTTTGAGCAACCCGTAGCCGTCCAGCTTGGGCATGGTCAGGTCGGTAATGACGACGCGGATGCTCGGGTCGAGCAACAAGGTCTCCCATGCCTGCTCGCCATCGAGCGCCTCGCGGAACTCGAACATCCCTTCGATATGCTTGATCAGGGTTGCGCGCACAATGCGCGAATCATCCGCGATCAGTACGCGCGGCTTGACGGGAAGGTCCAGCGAAGTATTGGTGGTCATGCCGAATGATGAAGAGCCTCTTTGGGACAAGCATAACCTTGTGTAATAAATTTTGACAGCGACTCCCGGCTTACCGTACATTGAGGCGGTCAAAGCAGCACAACATTATCAACATGGCAATAAACTTCCGCCTCTTTCGTCACCTCCTGGGTGCAAGCGCCTGCGCGCTCTGCATCGCGATGCCGGCTTCCGCGGCCGAACAGGTGGCGCCCGAGCAAACTACTGCATTGACAAAAATACAGGGACTTACCTCGCGGGCATCCGAGCTGGCGCTGCAGGCCATGAGCCTGATCGGCATCCGCTATAAGTATGGCGGCACCAGCCCTGAAAATGGCCTCGATTGCAGCGGCCTGGTTCGTTATCTGTTCAAGGAAGCGTGGGGCAAGGAGCTGCCGCGTACATCGGAAGAAATCAGCCGGGTGGGAGAGAAAATCGACACCCATGAGCTTCAGCCTGGCGACCTCGTGTTTTACAACACCTTGCGCCGCGGCTTTTCCCATGTCGGCGTTTACCTGGGCGACAACAAGTTCATCCATGCGCCATCCGGCGGCGGACAGGTACGCATCGAAAGCATGGACATGAGCTACTGGAAGAACCGCTTCAACGGTGCCCGCCGCATCAACCAGGCGGAGTAACCCCGACTGCTCGCTTGGCCGCAAGCTTGCGCTTGATCTCCGGCATCAATGCCGATGCCGCCTGCTCCCCGGCGAGGATCGCTGTGTTCCGGCCGGGAAAATCATTCCCCTTCATCGTTCCCAGCCTGGGCTGGATGACGACGTCCGCATCCTTCAGCTCATAGGCGTTGATGCTTTGGCCCATGATCGCAAAGGTTTGCAACAGCACTTCCAGCGTGCTGGTTGAGGGCTGCGCGTCCGGCTGCGAAGAAATATTGACGGCAATGACGAAGTCCGCGCCCATCTCACGTGCGAACCGTACGGGCACCGGCGACACGAGGCCGCCATCCACATAAGACCGCTCGCCGATGCGCACCGGCTGGAAAACACCGGGCACCGCGGAAGAGGCGCGAACCGCCGCACCGGTATTCCCGCGCTGGAAAAGGATAGGTTCCCCATTCTTCAGGTCGGTTGCGACGGCGCCGAACGGGATTTTCAGTTTTTCCAGCGACACGTTGTTGACAGCCTTGTTCACGTAATTCTGCAGCGCCTCTCCCTTGAGCACGCCGGTCGCTTTCGCAAACATCGGAACCGACCAGTCGGAAATGGCCGCTTCGTCCATCTCGAGGGCGAGCTTGTGCAGCACGAACCCGCTGTTGCCTGCCGCGTACAGCGCGCCGACAAGGCTGCCCGCACTCGTCCCGACCACCACATCCGGCACGATCCCCTGCGCCTCCAGCGCCTTGATGACGCCGATATGCGCAAAGCCGCGCGCGGCTCCGCCGCCAAGTGCGAGGCCGATTTTGACGGGGCGTGCCGGCGTGGCTGCCGGTTGAGGCGTTACCGGAGCGGAAACGGGCGAGGTGCTGCAACCGGCGATAAAAACAGCCAGGGCCGACAAAAGCGATGCAAGCGGGATACGAATCATGAGTTGGCGCGACGCAAATGAAGAGCGCATTGTATCGGAGGAGTTGCTCTTTTCATTAATGAGAATCATTCCCATCCACATAAAAAGCTGATATATTCGGCGTGGCTAAAAATCATCCACAACAAGGAAAAATAATGAAACCCACCCTCCGTACGAAGATTGCCGCCGCCCTCGTCGCGGTAGCCGCAACCGGTTTCGCACATGCACAGGAAAATGTCCTGAACCTCTATTCCGCCCGCCACTACCAGACGGACGAACAGCTCTACTCCAACTTTACCAAGCAGACCGGCATCAAGATCAACCGCATCGAAGCGGACGACAATGCCCTGCTGGAGCGCCTGAAGAATGAAGGCAAGAACAGCCCGGCGGACGTCATTCTCATGGTCGATGCCGCCCGCCTGTGGCGCGCGCAGATCGACGGCCTGTTCCAGCCGGTCAAGTCGAAGGTGCTGGATTCCCGCATCCCGGCCAACCTGCGCGGCAAGGACGATGGCAAAGGTTCCGAATGGTACGGCTTCTCCACCCGAGGCCGCATCATCGTCTATAACAAGGCGAACGTGAAGGCGGAAGATGTCGCCACCTACGAATCGCTGGGCGATGCAAAGAACAAGGGCAAGGTCTGCACCCGCTCCGGTTCGCATCCTTACATGCTGTCCATGATCGGTTCGATGGTCGAGCGCAACGGCGAAGCGGCCACCGAAAAATGGGCGCAAGGCGTGGTCAACAACTTTGCCCGTCCTCCGCGCGGCGGCGACACCGACCAGATCAAGGGCGTGGCCTCCGGCGAATGCGGCGTTGCGGTTGCCAACACCTACTACTATGCCCGCCTGCTGCGCTCTACCAAGCCGGAAGACAAGGAAATGATGGGCAAGGTCGGCTTCGTATGGCCGAACCAGCAGACCTCCGGCACGCACCTGAACATTTCCGGCGGCGGCGTCGCGAAGAATGCACCGCACCGTGAGGCGGCAGTCAAGTTCCTGGAATACCTGGCCAGCGATGAAGCGCAAGGCTACTTCGCCAACGGCAACAACGAGTGGCCGGTGGTTGCCACTGCCGTCGCCAAGAACCCGACGCTGGAAGAAATGGGCAAGTTCAAGGCAGAGAACGTCTCGATTGCAACGATCGGCAAGAACCAGATCGTCGCACAGCGCATCCTCGATCGCGTCGGCTACAAGTAATTCCTCCGCACCAGGGGATCCGGATTCGGATCCCCTTCTCCCCTGCGTCTTCTCCTACTTCCGCATCAAGGAAGATCCCAAACCCTGCAGCGGCCCGAGCGGGCTGCGCTCCTCCTCTTTCTGGTGCAGGTTCGGCTTGCCGCTCCAGTGCTTGTAGACCACGGTGTCGCCCTTGATCACGAAGATGGCGTCGAACTGCCAGCCCGATACATTGACCTGCCGCTTGAAGTTGAAGAAGTCGAGCCAGAAATTGCCGTAGCGCTGGCGGTCGAGGGAGATCTGTTCGATCTCGTACGCAAAGCATGGCCGGTCCGGCGACATGCATTCCCGCAGGCCAGGGGCGAGGACTTCGATATCGAAGGACGATGTGGGCAGCAATCGCCGCAGCATATCGGCGTGGCCGAGGTAAGAGACGTTGGGGATTTGACCCGGATCAACGCCGAGCGCCTTGAGGTCGGACAGGGACGTCTTCCCGGGGGTCACCTTTTCAAACATTGCCTGGGCATCTTCATACGTGCGCCAGGGTGTCTGGGTCTGTTGCTTTGCCTCGGGAAGCAAGCCTGCACAACCGGTTGAAACGAGTGCGGCGGCGACAATCGAGCCGGTGGCAATCGCTTTCCGGAACCACTCCGCTTTGTCGATCATGGAATAACGCGCCGATGCGCTGAAGTCCGGTCAAGCTAATTTACCACGATCCACTATTGACCGGCGGCAAGTTCAACTGTCGGCGACCAGTTTTTTCGGAAACCGGACCATGAAGGTACTGCCCTGCTCCGGTTCCGATTCGATGACGAGCGTGGCGTCGTGACGGAGCAGCACATGCTTGACGATCGCGAGGCCAAGGCCGGTTCCCTGGGTTTCGCGCGAACGGCTCTTGTCCACGCGGTAGAACCGCTCCGTCAGGCGCGAAATATGTTCGGGGCGGATGCCGATGCCGGTATCCCTGACGACGAACTGGGGACCGGACTCCTTACCTTCCCACAGGATGTCGATCTTGCCCCCGGGCGGCGTGTAGCGGATTGCATTCGATACGAGGTTGCCGAACGCGCTGCGCAGCTCTTCCGTCCCGCCTTTCAGGTCCGGACCGTCGACATGCAGCGAAATCGTGTGCCGGCCGGCGGATAATGCAACCGCTTCCTGCTCGATCTGTTCCAGCAGCATGCGGATGTTCACCTTCTCGGGCCGCAGCGGGTATTCGATCGACTCCAGCCGGGTCAGCGTGAGCATGTCCTCGACCAGGTTTTGCATGCGCTGCCCCTGCTCGCTCATCAGCTTGAGATGGGACATGCGCGTCTGCGGGTCGAGGTTGGCCTGGCTGGTGGCAATTTCGAGGAAACCGTTGATGACGGTCAGCGGCGTGCGCAGCTCGTGCGAGGCATTGGCGATGAAATCGCGCCGCATCATCTCGATCCGCTCGGATTCGGTCGCGTCGTGCGTGACAAGAATCTGGCGGCGGTTTTCGAAGGGAATGATCTGGACCACCAGCTTGCGGTCCTTGAAGCCGAGCGTCAGCGGCTGGTCATAGCGCCCAAGGATGATGTAATCCATGAACTCGGGGCTGCGGACCAGGTTGGTGACGCGCATGCCCTTGTCGCGGTCGAGCTGCAGGCCGAGGTGCTTTTCCGCCGCGGGGTTGCACCACTCGAGGAACAGCACGTCGTCCATGATGACCACGCCATCAGGCAGCAGGCTCATCGCCTGGCGGAAGCGCGTCAGCCACTCTGTCAGCTCGGCCTGGTTCTTTTCGTCGCCGCGGCGCATGCGGTAGAGGCGCGAAAAAATATCCGTCCATGCACCCCACCCGTCCGGCAGCCTGGCGCTATTCGGATCTTCAAGCCAGCTGGAGAGTTGATAAAGGTAATGCAGCTGGACGACCAGCAGGATCAGCAGGCCAGCGATCGCGGTCACGACACCGGCGAGAAGGCCGAACATGTACCAGAGGACTGCGGCACCGGCGAGAACGAAAGACAGGCGCAGCCCGGCCGGAATCCAGAAAAGCAGGCGAGGATTCATACAGGGAAATTATTTCTCGGACAGCATGTATCCTACACTGCGCACCGTCTTGATGAGGGACTCTGCGTCCTTGAGTGCCTTGCGCAGGCGCAGCACATGCACGTCGACCGTACGTTCCTCGATCACCACATGGTCGCCCCACACCTTGTCCAGCAGCTGGCTGCGCGAGAAGACGCGCTCGGGATGGGCGAGGAAGAACTTGAGCAGCTTGTATTCCGCATGGCCGATCTCGATCTTCTGGCCATGCAGCATGACCGAACAGCTGACCGGGTCAAGCGTCACGGCACCGGCCGTCATCAGGCTTTGCGCATGTTCGGGCGCCTTGCGGCGCAGCAGCGCCTTGATGCGCGCCGTCAGCTCGCGCGGCGAAAACGGTTTGGTGATGTAATCGTCGGCGCCATTGTCGAGGCCGGCGATCTTGTCCTCTTCCATGCTCTTTGCCGTCAGCATGATGACAGGCAGTTCGTTGAGCTGCCGGTCGCCGCGGATGCGCGACAGCAGGCGCAACCCCGACTGGTCGGGCAGCATCCAGTCCAGCAGGACCATCTGGGGCGTGCGGCGCTGGATGAATTCCCAGGCATCCGCCGCAGTGTTCACCGCCAGGCTGTTCCAGCCCGCCTCCTTCAGGGTGAAGGATACGAGCTCGACGATCGAAGGTTCGTCTTCAACGACAAGGATGGTGGTTTTATCTACAGTCATGTTCAGACTTTGCTGTCCAGCTTCGTATTAACGTAGTCGGTATGCCGGATATCCTTGCCTTCGACGATATAGATCACGTACTCGGCGATGTTCTTGGCGTGGTCGCCGATACGCTCGACCGCCTTGGCCACCCAAAGCGTGTCCAGCGCTGCCGAAATCGTGCGCGGGTCTTCCATCATGAAGGTCACCATGGCACGGGTGGTCGAGCGGAATTCGTGGTCGATGGATTCATCAGCGGCAATGATCCTCGCGGCCTGCTTCTCGTCCAGGCGGGCGAAAGCGTCCAGCGCGTCGTGCAGGGAATTCGCCGCGCCTGATGCCAGCACGCGAACCGATTCGTAATGGTTGAGGACCCCGACCGTCCCTCGCTCGTGCAAGTGTTTTGCCGTACGTGCGATCTTGGTCGCCTCGTCGCCGATGCGCTCCAGGTCGGTGATCACCTTGAGCGTCGCCATCACGGTACGCAGGTCGTTGGCAGCGGGCTGGCGCTTGACGATGAGGTGGCTGCACGCGTCGTCGAGGGTTACTTCGAGGCGGTTGACGTTTTCGTCGGACTTGATCACCTGCTCGGCCTTGACGATATCGCCGCCGCGGAAGCATTCCATCGCATCGGTGAACTGGCTCTCCACCAGGCCGCCCATGGTCAGTACCTTGGAGCGGATGGTTTCGAGGTCCATATCGTAGGCCTTGGAAGAGTGGTCGCCTGGCATCGGTTTCTCCTGATCGAATCTGTTAACGTGTCTTAGCCGAAGCGGCCGGTGATGTAATCCTGCGTTTCCTTCTTCCCCGGATTCATGAAGATCTGGTCGGTCTCGCCGAACTCCACCAGTTCGCCCAGGTACATGTACGCAGTGTAATCCGAGCAGCGCGCTGCCTGCTGCATGTTGTGCGTGACGATGGTGATGGTGTAGTCCTCTTTCAGCTCGGCGATCAGCTCCTCGATCTTGGCGGTCGAGATCGGGTCGAGCGCGGAGGTCGGCTCGTCGAGCAGCAGCACGTCGGGCTTGACGGCAACGCTGCGCGCGATGCACAGGCGCTGCTGCTGGCCGCCCGACAGGGACAGGCCGCTCTTGTTGAGCTTGTCCTTCACTTCGGTCCACAGGGCGGCCTTCTTCAGCGCCCATTCGACGCGCTCGTCCATCTCGCCCTTGGACAGGTTTTCGTACAGGCGCACGCCGAAGGCGATGTTCTCGTAGACCGACATCGGGAACGGCGTCGGCTTCTGGAACACCATGCCGACCTTGGCGCGCAGCATGTTGACGTCCTGGCCCGGCTCGAGGATGTTGCGGCCGTTGTAGATGATCTTGCCCTCGGCACGCTGGCCGGGATACAGGTCGTACATGCGGTTGAGCGTGCGCAGGAGGGTCGATTTTCCGCAGCCGGAGGGCCCGATGAAAGCGGTGACCTTCTTTTCGTAGACGTTCAGGTTGATGTTCTTCAGGCCCTGGAAACCGCCATAGAAAAAGTTCAGGCTGGAAATTTCGAGCGTTGGCTTCAAGGCGGTCATGGTCATGGAATTGTTCATGTCAGTGCGGAGTTTTCTGGCTGAGCAGGGTACGCGAGAGAATGTTCAGGCCAAGCACGCTGAAGGTGATCAGCAATGCCCCGCCCCACGCCAGCTCGCGCCAGTTGTCATAGGGGCTCATCGCAAACTGGAAGATGACGACCGGCAGGTTGGCCATCGGCGCGTTCATGTTGGCGCTGAAGAACTGGTTGTTCAGGGCGGTGAACAGCAGCGGCGCGGTTTCGCCCGAGATGCGGGCCACGGCCAGCAGCACGCCGGTGATCACGCCCGCCTTGACGGCGCGCAGGCGAACCATCATGGCGACTTTCCAGCGCGGCGCACCGAGTGCGAACGCCGCTTCACGGAGGCTGCTCGGTACCAGCTTGAGCATGTTGTCGGTGGTGCGCACCACGACCGGGACGGCGATCAGCGAAATCGCGAAGGTGCCGGCCCAGCCGGAGAAGTGCTTTACATTGGCGACGTAGAGCGCGTAGACAAACAAGCCGATCACGATCGACGGCGCCGACAGCATGATGTCGGTGACGAAGCGCGTGATTTGCGCCAGCCAGCTTTCCTCGCCATATTCGGCCAGGTAGATGCCGGCCAGGATGCCGATCGGCGTGCTGATCAGGGTCGCGGCGCCAACCATCAGGAGGCTGCCGACAATGGCATTCATCAAGCCGCCGCCGTCGCTGCCGGGTGCCGGGGTTGTAGCCGTAAACATCGCCAGGCTGAGGGCGCCGAAGCCTTTCACCAGCAGCGTGAACAGGATCCACATCAGGAAGAACAGGCCGACGGCCATGGCGCCAATGGACAGCGCGATGCCGATGCGGTGCGTCCAGAGACGCTTGCGGTAGACAGGGTTCATGATTTCGCTCCTTCCCGCCGCGTCAGCCCCATCAGCATGAGCTTGGCTGCGGTGAGCACGATGAAAGTAATGACAAACAGGATCAGGCCGAGCGCAAACAGCGAGGACACATGCAGCGTCGATTCGGCTTCGGCGAATTCGTTGGCCAGCGTGGACGCAATGCTGTTGCCCGGCGCAAAGAGCGACCAGGACAGCTTGTGCGCATTGCCGATGACGAAGGTGACGGCCATGGTTTCGCCCAAGGCGCGGCCGAGGCCGAGCATGACGCCGCCGACGACGCCGGTCTTGGTGTACGGCAGCACGACCTTGCGCACCACTTCCCAGCGGGTGCAGCCGAGGCCGTAAGCGGATTCCTTGAGCACGGCGGGGACGATTTCAAACACGTCGCGCATCACCGAGGCAATGAAGGGGATGATCATGACCGCGAGGATCAGGCCGGCGGTCAGGATGCCGATGCCCATCATCGGCCCCTGGAAGAGCTGGCCGATCACGGGCAGCTGGCCGAGGGTCTTTTTCAGGATCGGCTGGATATGGTCGCCGAACAGCGGGGCGAAGATGAACAGGCCCCACATACCGTAGATGATGCTGGGCACGCCCGCCAGCAGCTCAACTGCGGTGCCGAGCGGGCGGCGCAGCGCCGCAGGACAGATTTCGGTCAGGAACAGCGCGATGCCGAAGCTGATCGGAAATGCAATCAGCAAGGCGATGAGCGAGGTGGCCACCGTGCCGACAATCGCGATCAGCGCGCCGTACTGGTCATTGACCGGATCCCATTCGACGGTGGTGATGAATGCCGGGCCGAACTCCTTCAGGGCGGGCCAGGCGCCGATGACCAGCGAAACGATGATGCCTGCCAGGACCAGCAGCACGCTCAGCGCAAACGCGAGCGTCAGTTTGTGGAACAGAAAATCCTGAAGCCGCTGCTTGCGCATGGTGGAGCCCATGGCCTTGGCGGCGGCTTGCTGTTCAGCGGTTTTCTGTTCGGACGGGACCATAGGCGCAGCGACCGACGATGGATTTGCATTCATAAGCAAGGACCCTTGCGGGTGGTTAAGACCGGGCGCGGGATCACCCCATGGCGACCCCGCGCCTCCGGCATGTACTTCCGGGAATGCTTCTTTACCAGACAGCCTTGCCGGAACCGTCCTTCAGCTGTGCCTTCCAGGCATCCTGGACCAGCTTCACGACCGGTGCGGGCATCGAGACGTATTCAAGTTCGGTTGCCATTGCGCCGCCGTTCTTGTATGCCCAGTCGAAGAACTTCAGGACTTCCTTGCCCTTTGCGCCATCGGCCTGCGCCTTGTGCATCAGGATGAAGGATGCGCCGGTGATCGGCCAGCTGTTCTTGCCCGCCTGCTCGGTCAGGACCACGGCGAAGCCGGGAGTCTTGGCCCAGTCTGCGCCTGCTGCTGCTGCCTTGAAGGTATCGTCATCCGGCTGCACGAACTGGCCATCGCGGTTTTTCATCTGGGTGTGCGACATCTTGTTGCGCTTGGCGTAGGCATACTCGACATAGCCGATCGAGTTCTTGATACGCTGGACGTTGGCTGCAACACCTTCGTTGCCCTTGCCGCCCACGCCGGTCGGCCATTTCACTGCCGTGCCTGCGCCGACCTTGGACTTGAATTCCGCATTCACCTTGGACAAATAGTCGGTGAACAGGAAGGACGTGCCGGAGCCGTCGGCGCGGTGGACAACGGTAATGTCTTCCGCCGGCAGCTTGACGCCTGCATTCAGGTTGGCGATTTCCGGGGCATTCCACTTGGTGACCTTGCCCAGGTAGATATCTGCCAGCACTTCGCCGGTCAGCTTGAGCTGGCCGGGCGTCACGCCGTCCAGGTTCACAACCGGCACGACACCGCCCATGATGGCCGGGAACTGCATCAGGCCTTCGGACTCCAGGTCCTCTGCCTTCAGCGGCATGTCGGATGCGCCGAAGTCAACGGTCTTGGCCTTGATCTGCTTGATGCCGCCGCCGGAACCGATGGACTGGTAGTTCAGGCCGGTGCCGGTGGCTTTCTTGTACTCTTCCGCCCATTTTGCATAGATCGGATACGGGAAGGTCGCGCCCGCGCCGGTAATGTCGGCTGCAACAGCCGAGGAAAACGCAAATGCAGCACCCGCAGCCAGTGCAGCGGATGTAAGGAATTTGTTCAGTCGCATATCTGCTCCGTGAAGTTGTCAAAGTAAGACAGCGCGAACTTTAACGAACGATTGTGACATGTTTATGACACTGATAAAACACCATGTCATAAAGTGCCGGAAGGCTGAACCGCGTGTCATCGAGTTGTCATATTGCTTTTTTACACTGCCAGCACCCCTAATAGAGACAATCCGGCAAGAAGAATGATCAAAAAGACAAAACACGAACCGCCGGTCGAGGCTGGACCGGACCAGCGCGTGATTTACCTGAACCGGGAATTGTCCCAGCTCGCCTTCAATCGCCGCGTTCTGGCGCAGGCGGAAGACCCGGCCATCCCCCTCCTCGAACGCCTGCGCTACCTGTGTATTGTCAGCAGCAACCTGGATGAATTCTTTGAAGTGCGGATCGCAAGCCTGCTCGCGCATAACAGGATGGAAGGCGCAAAGACGGAACCGCCGGCCCTTATTGCCTCATTGGAACGTACCAGCGGCGAATGCCATCAGATTGTCGAAAGGCAATACGAGCTGCTGAACACGGAAATCCTTCCCCAGCTCTCCGCCAAGGGTATCCACCTGCTCAGGCACCAGGATCGCAATGAGGAGCAACGAGCCTGGGTGAAAGAATATTTCGACCGGGAAGTGCGGCCGCTCTTGACGCCGATCGGACTGGACCCGGCGCATCCGTTTCCGCAAGTAGTTAACAAGAGCCTGAATTTCATCGTCGAGCTGTCGGGCAAGGATGCCTTCGGCCGCGGCACCGCCATCGCCATCCTCAAGGCGCCGCGCGTCCTGCCCCGCGTCATCCGGCTGCCGGACCGGCTGTCGAAGAAGGGCGTGTCGTTCTGCCTGCTTTCTTCCGTGATCCATGCGCATATCGGCGACCTATTTACCGGGCGTGAAGTCCTCGCCTATTCCCAGTTCCGCGTCACACGCAACAGCGACCTGTGGGTGGACGAAGAAGAAGTCAAGAACCTGCGGCAAGCCCTGCAGTCCGAATTGCAAAGCCGCCACTTCGGTTTCGCGGTGCGCCTTGAAGTGGCGCGCAACTGCCCGCCCCACCTTGCCGATTTCCTGCTGGAACAGTTCTCCATCGACAGGAATCGGCTCTACGCGGTCGACGGCCCCGTGAATATGGTGCGCCTGCAGGAACTGGTCAACACCATCCCGCAGCCGGCGCTGCACTTCCCTCCCTTCCTGCCCGGCCTGCCGCGGCAACTGGCGGACGGCAGCATGTTCGGCGTGCTGCGGACGCAGGATGTCCTGCTGCACCATCCCTTCCAGTCTTTCCAGCCGGTGGTGGAATTCATCCGTTCGGCGGCGGAAGACCCGAATGTGCTGGCGATCAAGCAGACCATCTATCGCACCGGCATGAACTCCGACCTGATGGAGGCGCTGATCGCCGCCGCGCGGCACGGCAAGGAAGTGACGGTCATCGTGGAGCTGATGGCACGCTTCGACGAGGAAGCCAATATCAACTGGGCCGAACGCCTGGAACGCGTCGGTGCGCAAGTGGTGTACGGCGTGGTCGGCCTGAAGACCCATGCCAAGCTGGCGCTGGTCCTGCGGCGGGAAGAAGGCGAATTGCGGCGCTATGCCCACCTCGGCACCGGCAACTACCACCCGACCACCACCAAGCATTACACCGACTTCGGCCTGCTGACCGCCCATCCGGGACTGACGGCGGAAGTCAATGAAGTCTTCATCCACCTTACCAGCCTGACCAAGCCCAAGAAATTGCAGTACCTGTGGCTCGCGCCCTTCGGCCTGCAAAAGGAGCTGATCAAGGCGATCCGCAACGAAGCTGCCATCGCGCGCGAAGGGCGGCCGGCGCGCATCATCGGCAAGATGAATGCGCTGGTGGATGAATCCGTGATCCGCGCCCTGTATGCCGCTTCCGCCGACGGCGTGAAGATCGACCTGATCGTGCGCGGCGCGTGTGCGTTGCGGCCCGGCGTTCCCGGCCTGTCGGAAAACATCCGGGTCCGCTCCATCGTCGGCCGCTTCCTGGAGCACAGCCGGATCTATTATTTCCGCAACGACCTCGCGCACGATGTCTACCTTGCCAGCGCCGACTGGATGAACCGGAACCTGTTCCGGCGCATCGAGGTCGCATTCCCGGTACTGGACAACCTCCTGAAGAAGCGCGTCATTACCGAAGGCCTGAACCCTTATTTGAAGGACAATATGAATGCGTGGGAACTGGACGCGTCCGGCCGCTACCAGCGAAAAAGGCCGCGCGGCAAGCAGGTGCCGTTCTGCGCGCAGCAACACCTTGCACATGCGCTGGGTGCAAATGGCGAACTTGACTAGGTGAACACATGGAACTCATCCTCTGGCGTCATGCCGAGGCAGAACCCGGCAGTCTCGACAAGCCGGACCAAGCCCGGGAACTGACCGAAAAAGGAAGGAAGCAGGCGCGGAAAATGGCCGAATGGCTGAACCGCAACCTGCCGGACGACTGCAGCATCCTCAGCAGCCCTGCCGTGCGCACCGTGCAGACAGTGGAATCGCTGGGGCGAAAATTCAAGACCGACCGGGCGCTGGCGACGGATGTCAGCGCAGAAAGCGTCCTGCGCGCAGCGGGCTGGCCCGATGCGGACGGTACGGTCCTCGTGGTGGGCCACCAGCCGACGCTCGGCCATGTTGCATCGCTGCTGATCACTGGGCAACAGCAGGAATGGCACCTGCGCAAGGGAAGTATCTGCTGGATTGCGAGCAAGGCCGATGAGGACGGCGAAACGCCCTACCTCAAGGCCGTGCTCGGCGCGGACTTCGCCGGAAAGTAATTACTTCGTGCCGAACAGGCGATCGCCCGCGTCGCCAAGGCCGGGAACGATGTAGGCGTGCTCGTCCAGGTGGGAATCGAGCGAGGCGACATACACCTTCACATTCGGATGCGCCGCCTGGAACACGGACACGCCTTCCGGCGCGGCGACCAGCGCGAGGAAGACGATGCGCTCTTCCGGCACGCCCCGCTTGCGCAGCACATCCACCGCATGCACCCCTGAATTGCCGGTAGCGAGCATCGGATCGCACAGGATGAAGGTACGCTCCTGCAAATCCGGCAGGCGCACCAGGTATTCGACCGGCTGGTGGGTCTCCGGATCGCGATACACGCCGATGTGGCCGACGCGCGCCGACGGCACCAGGTCAAGCAGCCCGTCGCTCATGCCGATGCCCGCGCGCAGCACCGGCACCACGGCCAGCTTGCGGCCAGCGATCACCGGCGCATCGATGGTCATCAGCGGAGTATCCATGCGCTTGGTCGTCATCGGCAGGTCGCGCGTCACCTCGTAGCCCATCAGCAGGGTCAGTTCGCGCAACAGCGTGCGGAAAGTGCGTGTCGATGTGTCCTTGTCGCGCATGTAGCTCAGCTTGTGCTGGATCAGCGGGTGGTCAAGGATGAACAGATTCGGGAAGCGGGGATCCTGTTTCATGATCTGGTTTCTCTTTGTGCTGGAATTCGCGCCAGTTTACCGCTTTCTCCCCGCGCGGTCAGAGAATCCGTGAGATCGCATGCAGGACGAGGCCGACCAGGCCGCCCACCAGCGTGCCGTTGATGCGAATGTATTGCAGGTCCTTGCCGACATGCAGTTCGAGCTTGCGCGACATGGTGTCGGCGTCCCATTTCCTGATCACGCGCGAGACGAGGTCGGCGATCATCTCGCGCCGCGCGACGATGGTTTCCGTGGCAAAGATGCGTATCCACTGGTTGAGCTTGCGCTGCACCCGCGCGTCGCCCAGCAGCTCATTGCCGATGGAGCGGAATCCCTGGTCGAGCCGGGCGGCGATGTGCGAATCCGGCGAGGCGATATCCGTTTCCAGACGCGCCTTGATGTCGTGCCAGATGGCGATCATGTAATCGCGCGCCATCGGATGGCCGAGCACCTCGCTGAGCACGGTATCGAGCTTTTCCTCGTATTCCGGCGAGGTCCGTAACTGCTGGATGAAATCGTCGGCCATGTTCTGGAAGCGCAGCCGCCACTCGCTGTCCTCTTCCCGCATTTCGTCCAGCGTACTCTGCACCGCATCGAGCAGGCGATGGTAAAACTTCTCGTCGATGGCCTTGGGCAGCCAGCGCGGGCTGTTCTCGTGGATCTTCCAGCGGATGTAGTCCTTGTTGCGTTCGAGCGCACGGGCAGCCACCTCGACCAGGTGGTTGAAGAAGGCGATGTGCCGGTTGCTGGCCACCAGCACCGTCAGGATCTCGGCGGCCATCGGTGCAAACTTCGCATGCGCCAGCGCGGACGTCAGCCGGTTGTGCATGAACTGCCTGACATCCTCGTCCTCGATCACGCGCAGCAGGGTCGGCACGCTGCGCACGATCTGGCGCGACACCGCCTTGCTGTTTTCCGGCTGCGCCAGCCACGTTGCCGCCGCACCCGCGAAATCGATCGGACGCATTTCCGCCCGGATGATTTCCTGCGTGATGAAATTGTGTTCAAGGAAGTTCGACAGGCTGTCGCCGATGCGGTCCTTGTTGCGCGGAATGATTGCCGTGTGAGGAATCGGCAGGCCGAGCGGATGGCGAAACAAGGCGGTCACGGCGAACCAGTCGGCCAGCCCGCCCACCATCGCCGCCTCGGCGAATGCCGCGACGAAGGAAAGAGCGGGATAGCGCGGCATCAGGGACCGCGAAATGACGAACAAGACCGCCATGGCCACCAACAGGCCGGTGGCAAGGGTGCGCGCTTTCCTGAGTTGAACCGCCTGCTCTTGTTCGTGCATTGACCGGTCGATCCGAGAGGTTTTGGTACCGGTTCGAGCGCGGAAGGTTGCGATTAGTTCACAAATGACAACTCAGCGCTCTTGCCTGCAGGACAACCACAGCATGAGCATCAGGACGGCGGAGTAGAACCAGTAGTCGACCGGTGCCAGCCAGAGCCAGTGCTTGTGCCAAGGAATCGCTTCCATGTGGAAGCGGGCAAGGCCGTATGCCGGATTCAGCATGAACCATAGAAAGTCTTCCACGATCCAGAACAGCATGATGCAGCCGATGACGCGGAATTCGGCGCGCCATGACCAGTGGCCCATGAAGAACAGCGGAAAATGGAAAAACAGCGCAATGAAGGGAAACACCCAGGCGTGATACCCGGTCATGGCCCTTCCGCCCCAGAAAATATCCAGCAGCCAGTGCTCCTCGATGCGCCAGGTCGGGAGGTTGACGGCCCAGCCGGCGCCTCCCTCGATCTGGATTTCGATATGCGCGAAAAAATACGCAAGCAGGATGACCCAGGCCAGCGTCAGGGCAATGTTCAGCGGTCGATTGTTCAGGGGCATGCGAACGGAGTGGGAACGTGAGAGAGGACAGTGTCGAGGACATCGCGCGCGGCGTGCGGTCGGGCCAGTCGCGATGCCTTTTCCCGCATGGCAGCCAATGCGGCTGGATGCCGCAACAGGTGACGCACACGGTATTCCAGGGTGACTGCATCGCTGGCCTTGAGCGCGACGCCTTCCTCCAGGAGGAAATCGGCATTGCGCTCCTCCTGTCCCGGAATGGGCGAATTGAGGATCATCGGCAGGCCCATGGCCAGGCATTCCGATGTGGACAGCCCGCCGGGTTTGGTGATGGCGAAATCCGCACACGCCATCAGGCGGTCGACGCGGTCAGTGAATCCCTGTGCGACGAGACGGCCGGGATAACGGGATGCGAGGGCATGCAGCGCGGCCAGCGCGCCAAGGTTCTTGCCGGCCATCACGATGAGCTGGAAGTCTTCTTCCAGCGCGAGGAGGCGCGACGCCAGGCAATCCAGGCGCCCCAGGCCGGCGCCGCCGCCCATCAGCAACACGGTAGTCCGCTGCGGGTCGATTCCCAGTTCACGGGCGCATTCCGTGCGGTCTGGCGCACGCCCGAACGCCGGCATGATCGGGATGCCGGTGACCCGGATGGCATCCTCCGGTATGCCGCCGGCGCGCATGCGGAAGGCGACTTCTTCGTTCGCGGCAAAGTAGCCCGTCATGTGCCCATGTACCCACATGCGGTGCAGGTCGAAATCCGTGACTTGCACCCATACCGGACAGGACAGGCGCGCGAGCCGCGTCATGCGGGACAGGAGCTCCGCCGGCAGGAAATGCGTGCAGATGATGGCGTCCGGACGGAAGGCGGCAATCTGCGCATGGAGCCGGCGCGTGTTCAGGCGCTCCGCCGCGCGGCGAAGCCGCTGCATCATGCTGTCCGGCCGCGCTTCGTTCGTCACCTGGTACAGGTAGCCCCAGACGGCGGGATGGCGGTTGACGAGCGCGATATAGCAGTCGGTGTAGAGCTTGCGGAACCCGGACGGCACATGATCCATGACGTCGATGTGCAGGGCCTGCACTTTACTGCCATGCGCGTCCGCGCAACTACGGATAGCCTCTGCCGCGCGCACATGGCCTGCCCCCGCCGAAACGCTGAGGATCAGGATACGCTTCCCGGGAAAAACAGGCGCCGCCACGGGAATGGCGGGAGCGAGTGCATCCAGCGTCAGGTACATGGCGCCCCCATCGAGGCTGGAAGGATGCTACGCAATCTGCATCCCCTTTTTCCACACGCCGAGCACGACAGGAATGTCGTTGACCACGCGCACACGCAGGAAGTCGGCACGCAAGTCCTGCGCGATTTCGCCGCGGTCGGCGAGGCCGACCATCATTGCCGGATTGCGCGACACCGTCGCGACGGCACGGGGCAGGCTGAACCCTTCGCGCTGCAGCAGGAAGGCAGCATGCAGCAGGCTGGCCGGCACGTAATCGGATGAAAGCACATCGAGCAGGTCGTGCCGCGCGAGTTCGGCTGCCGACACATTCCCGGAATGCGAACCGCCGCGCACCACGTTCGGCGCGCCCATGATGATGCCGAGTCCCTGTGAGCGTGCCGCGCGAGCGGCAGCGATCGTAGTGGGAAATTCGGAAATGGAAACGCCCTCGCTGACGCCCTCTTCCACATGGGCGACGGTCGTGTCGTCGTGGGTGGCAAGCGGAACCGGATCGGTCCGGTCCATGCAGCGCCGGATCACGGCATTGCGGTTGGAGGCGGCATAGCGTTGCTGGCGGTCGAGAAGGCGGTCCAGCATGGATTCGACCTTCTCTTCGCTCCAGCCGCGCTTGCCCGTCACGTAAGTGCGGTAGTGGCCGATGTCGGTCCACTGCCGCTGTCCCGGCGTATGGTCCATCAGGGACACCAGCCGCAAGCGGTCGTCATGCAGGAAAGGCTCGAACAGCGGCAGCAGGTTTTCCTCCGCCAGCTCCAGCCGGATATGCAGGTAATGGTCGGCATGCAGCAACCCGGACGCCGCAGCCTCCTGCAAGCCTTCGCTGCAGGCCGACAGGGTTTGCGTGCGCAGGGAATCGCTATCGATGTCGCCGACCGACAGCGCGTCCAGCACCGTGGTAATGCCGGCACCGGCAACCTGGCGGTCGTGGGCAATGATCGCCGGCAGGATCGGCCACGTCACTTTCGGGCGCGGCATCAGGTGCTTCTCCAGGTTGTCGGTATGCAGTTCCACCATTCCCGGCAACAGGTAATCGCCCTCCCAGTCTTCCGTTCCGCGGATCGACGTGCGGCCGGGCATGACTTCGGCAATCAGTGCGCCATCGACGGAAATGTTGCCGACGAAATCCTCGTCGGCGGTGACGATGCGGGCGTTGGAGATGGTCTTCATGGCACGGGCACCAGTGATGCCGGCTGTACCGGCTGGATATGGAACAGGCGGGTGGCGAGCGCATGCCGCACATAGGGATCGTGAAATATCCCGACGATGGCCGCGCCTTGATCCCGCGCCGCCGCGATCATCTCGATCACCGTGTCCCGGTTTCCCTCATCGAGGGACGCCGTCGGTTCGTCGAGCAGGAGGATGGGATAGTCGCTGATCAGGGTGCGGGCGATGTTCACGCGCTGCTGCTCCCCGCCGGAGAAGGTAGCGGGCGGCACATGCCACAAGCGCGGCGGAATGCGCAGTTGCGACAGGAGCACTTTCGCCTTGTCCCTTGCATCCCCTGCATCCATGCCACGCACCACCAGCGGTTCGGCGACGACATCGAGCGCCGATACCCGCGGAATCACACGCAGGAACTGGGTCACGAAACCCATCGTGCGCTGGCGGACTTCATGCACCTTCTGAGGAGGCGCCGTCGCCAGGTCCACCCAGTCGCCGTCATGGCGCACCCTGATGCTGCCGCTGCTTGCCCGGTAGTTGGCGTACAGACAGCGCAGCAGCGTGCTTTTTCCCGCTCCCGAGGGTGCATGGATCACCACGCACTCGCCGGCGTCCACATCCAGGTCGATCGCTGACAGGATGGGCAGTTGCAGGCCGCCTTGCAGGTGCAGCGTGAAGTCCTTGGACAGGTTTCTTGCCTCGATGCGTCGCGACATATCGTTTCCTTCAGGCTTGCAGTACGGAGGACACCAGCAACTGGGTGTACGGGTGTTGCGGATCGTCGAGCACCTGGTCGGTGAGCCCTTCCTCAACAACCTGTCCCTGCCGCATCACCATCAGCCGGTGCGCGAGCAGGCGCGCGACCGCCAGGTCATGGGTGACGATGACCACCGCCACATGCAGTTGCGACACCAGTTGGCGCAGCAGGTCGAGCAGGCGTGCCTGCACCGATACGTCCAGGCTTGCCGTCGGCTCGTCCATGAACACCAGGCGCGGACGGGTGACAAGGTTGCGCGCAATCTGCAGGCGCTGCTGCATGCCACCGGAAAAGTCGCGCGGCAGGTCGTCGATTCGCCCCGGATCGATCTCGACCCGCGACAGCCACTGCGACGCTTCCTGCCGGATGTTGCCGTAGTGGCGGGCGCCGACCGCCATCAGGCGCTCGCCGACGTTCGCACCGGCGGAGACGTCACCGCGCAGGCCGTCGCGCGCGCTCTGGTGCACATAACCCCAGTCGGTGCGCGCCAGCATGCGACGCCGCGCTTCGCTGACCTGGTACAGGTCTGCGATGCCTTCGTGACGGGTGGAGAACAGCACGCGCCCGCTGTCCGGCGCACGTTGCCCCGCCAGGCAGTTGAGCAGCGTCGTCTTGCCGGAACCCGATTCGCCGACAATGCCCAGCACCTCGCCGGGATACAGCGCGAGGTTCACGTTATCGCAGGCCGTGCGCACGCCGAACCGCACGCACACATTCTCCGCCTGCAGCAGCGGCTGGGTGTCGTCCATCATTGCGCCTCTTTCCGGGAACGGCTGTCCCTGCAGTAGTCGGTATCGCTGCACACATATTCCCTGCCGCCCCGGTCGTCGACGATGATTTCGTCGAGGAAGCTGTCGCGCGAGCCGCACAGGCTGCAGGCATGTTCCCAGCGTTCGATCTCGAACGGATGGTCTTCGAAATCGAGGCTCTTCACCGAGGTGTAGGGCGGCACCGCGTAGATACGCTTTTCACGCCCGGCGCCAAACAATTGCAGCGCGGGGCTGCAGTCCATCTTCGGGTTGTCGAACTTGGGGATCGGGGACGGACGCATCAGGTAGCGCCCGTTGACGATCACCGGATAGTCGTAGGACGTGACGATCTTTCCCATGCGCGCGATATCTTCATACAGCTTCACGCTCATCAGGCCGTAGTCCGCCATGGCGTGCAGCTTGCGCGTCTGCTCCTCGCGTGGTTCCAGCCAGCGCAGGGGCTCGGGGATGGGCACCTGGTACACGATGGTCTGGCCGGCGCGCAGCGGCGTTTCGGGAATACGGTGGCGCGTCTGGATCAGCGTCGCTTCCGCCGTCCTTTCCGTCGTCGCGACGCCGGTGGTGCGGCGGAAAAAGCGCCGGATGTTGACCGCATTGGTAGTGTCGTCCGATCCCTGGTCGATCACCTTGAGCACATCATCCTGCCCGATGACCGCGGCCGTGACCTGGATGCCGCCGGTTCCCCAGCCATAGGGAAGCGGCATCTCGCGTCCGCCGAACGGCACCTGGTATCCGGGAATGGCAACAGCCTTGAGGATCGCGCGCCGGATCATGCGCTTGGTCTGCTCGTCGAGATAGGCAAAGTTGTAGCCCGGTTCGACCGGGGTGCCGGTTTGCATGGCGGGAGTCGCGTGCATCATGCCACCTTCTGGTCCGGAATGTCGCCCGCGTCCGCCTGTTCGCGGCGCAGCGCGCGGATCAGGTTCAGCTCGGACTGGAAATCGACGTAGTGCGGCAGCTTCAGGTGCTGCACAAAACCGGATGCCTCGACGTTATCCGAGTGATACAGCACGAACTCCGGCATCTGCGCCGGCGAACTCACGGTTTCGCCCAGCTCCTGCGCCCTCAGCGCGCGGTCAACCAGCGCCATGGCCATCGCCTTGCGCTCGCCGTGGCCGAACGTCAGTCCGTAGCCGCGCGTGAATTTCGCGCCCTCGTCGCCCGAGCCGTTGAACTGGTTGACCATCTGGCATTCCGTCAATTCGATTTCACCGATCTCGATGGGAAAGCCCAGTTCCTCCGGCACGACTTCCACGGCGACACAGCCGTAGCGGATCTCGCCGGCGAAGGGATGGCTGTTGGCATAGCCGCGCTGGGTGGAATAACCGAGCGCCAGCAGGAAGCCCTCGTCCCCGCGCGCCAGGTTTTGCAGCCGGGCGTCGCGTGTCGCGGGGAAATGCAAGGGGTCGCGGGTCAGGTCGGCCGGCTGGGGATCGTTTTCATCGGGGATTTCCGCCTCGATCAGGCCTTCCCGGTTCAGGAAATCCAGCACGCGCGGCATGGATGCAGGGGCGGCAGAAGCCGGTTTTTCATCTTCTCCCTGCTCCAGGGATTCCGCCTCCAGCGTGAAATCGAGCAGTCGCTGGGTGTAGTCGTACGTCGGCCCGAGGATCTGGCCGCCCGGCACATCCTTGAATGTCGCCGAGATGCGGCGCGCGATGCGCATGCGGGACGTATCGACGGGGACGGTGGACAGGAAGCGCGGAAGAGTCGTGCGATAGGCTCGCAGCAGGAATATCGCTTCGACGAGATCGCCGCTGGCTTGCTTGATGGCCAGCGCGGCGAGGTTACGGTCATACAGCGAGCCTTCGCTCATCACGCGCGCCACGGCGAGCGGCATCTGCTCCCGGATCTGTGCGAGCGACAGCTCGGGCACGCCCGGATCGCCGCGGCGCTTGCGTGCGAGCGCCTTGCAGGATTCCTCGATGGCTTTTTCGCCGCCCTTCACTGCTACATACATGCTGGTAACTCCGCGGGCAGGTTAGTCAATGTGGGTGGTTCGCGGCATGCCAACGATCTGGCCGCGGCAACAGAAAACGACGTCCACGCCAAGGGGAAATGCGGCGGCGTTGTCACGCCACTGCGCGGCGAAGCCGGCGGGAAGGCCGGCCACCCGCAGCGACCGCGTGCCGGGAATGCCGGGACCGGAAAGCGTGCGCTCCGGGCCATCGTCGAGCGACGGCACCTGGATGAACAGCGTCGTGGAGCGGTCCGGGTATTCCATGCTCCCTCTGGCGAACGACGACAGATCGACGTCCGCGGCATTCCCGACCAGCGCGAATGCCGCCCACGCTGCGTCATCCGTCAACGGGCAGCCGCAGTGGAAGCGCAGGTAGGATGCGACAGACGCTGTGCCGGTGGCGGCATCGCGCCACACCGGCGTATCGAAATCCAGCAGCGTCAGGCACAGTGCCGTGGTGGCATCGTGCAAAGGCGCGGGGCCTGCCACTTCCACCGGCAGCGTACGCACGGTGCCCGGCTCGGCAAGTGCATCCAGCAGGCAGCGGAAGGTTGCCTGCGAGGCACGGACACTGTCGTCCCATGCCGGCAGCAACTGGTCGTCGATCACCGCGCTCATGCATCCTCTCCTCGCACCATCGTCATGAATTCAACGCGGGTCGCCTGTGCCTGTGCATGGTCGCGCGCATGCCGCTCCGCGAGCGCCGCTTCGATCGGCTGCAACACCATGTCCCGCACGCGTGCATGCTCATCGGATTGCATCAGCGCATCGAACACCGCCGCCAGCTCCGCATGCCCCTTGTCGCGCCCTGCGACATAGGCAACGCCGGTCTGTCCTGAAGACAGGCGCAGCGCGCAGCGCGTCACCGACATTTCCCCCAGGTTGAACTGCGCGCCTGTTCCGCCGGCCCTCGCCCTCACCATGGCCAGGCCGGTCTCCGGCCGCCGCAGCCAGAGGAACTGCGGCAAGTCGCCGTATTGCCGTGCCGCTTCATGCAGCGCATCGGCCGGCGCCTTCGCAAGCAGAGAGATCCAGCGAGCCCGCTCGGGGGATGAGGTCTGTTCTTTCATGGCGGCGATTGGATCACATGAAAATGAAATCCTGATGACACACCGGAACTCGCACACCGGAAAACTTCGATGTCAATAACCGGTCACAATCGCTGGCTAGCATGATGCCATTCTGTTTACAGGCGAGGACTTCCATGCGACTGCTCATCCACGGCGCAACACTCCTGGCTTCACCTGCAGGAAATCCCGAACAGCACACCACCGCGCATGTCGTGACGTCCGGCGCGCGCATCGAGCGCATTGCGTTTTCCGGCGAGCAGCGCGTCCACCATGAGGATGCGGTCATCGACGCGGACGGACTCATGCTTCTGCCCGGCATCGTCGACATTCACGGCGACGCATTCGAACGCCAGATCCAGCCCCGGCCGGAAACGGTCTTCGCCCATGATGTCGCCCTCCTCGATACGGACAGGCAACTGATCACGAACGGCATCACGACCGCCTGCCACGGCCTGACGTTTTCCTGGGAGGGTGGACTGCGCGGCCGTGACGCGGCCGACGCGATGTTCAGGCAGCTCATGACGAAGCGCGCGATCTTCCATGCCGACCATCGTGTCCACCTGCGCTTCGAGAACCACAATGTGGATGGTGTGCGCAACGCGCTGGAATGGGTAGAAAACGGATGGATCAGCCTCCTGGCGTTCAACGAGCATCTGCCCGCGATCGCGCGCAAGGCCGAACGTCCCGAAAAGCTGGCTGCGTATGCGGAACGGGCGCGTTGCGACGCCGCCGAATTCCGTTCCCGCATCGACAGCGCGAAGACGCGCGGCGAAGAAGTGGAGGCCGCCATCCAGGCTCTCGCGGCGGCATGCAGGCGCCACGGCATACCAATGGCTTCGCATGACGACGAAACGCGCGGCGACCGCGAGCGTTACCAGAAGATGGAAGCAACCATCAGCGAATTCCCGCGCACTGCCGAAGCGTTGTCCGCCGCGATGGAAATGGGCAATCGGGTCATCATGGGCGCGCCCAACGTGCTGCTCGGCGGCAGCCATTGCGGCGGCCTGTCTGCGACCGAATCCGTGCGCAGCGAAAGCTGCCACATCCTCGCCTCGGATTACTACTATCCTTCCCTGCTGCACGCCCCCTTCAAGCTGGCCTGCGAGCATCGTGCGTGCACGCTGGCGCAGGCATGGCGGCTGGTATCGCGCAATCCGGCGGACGCACTCGGCCTGCGCGATCGGGGCCGCGTGGCCGAGGGGTGCCGTGCGGATCTCTTGCTGGTGGAGGCATCCCGGGACGGCGATGTCCGGCTGGTAGCGACGATTGCCGCCGGGCGACTCGTTTATTGCGCCGAACCTGCGCGCCTGCAGGCATCGCGCCGCGTTCCCCTGGCGGCATGACGCGCTACGCGATTTATTTTGCTCCTGCACCGGATTCATCCTGGTGGGAGGCCGGATGCCAGTGGCTGGGGCGCGATCCTGCGCGCGGCGCGGAGTGCGCACAACCCGATATCCCCGGCGTTCCCCCTGCACTCTTCCGTGGACTGACGCGGCAGGCCCGGCGTTACGGATTTCATGCCACGCTGAAAGCGCCCTTCCGTCTGATGGACGGCTTTACGGAAACCGACCTGCTTGCGTTGGCGGATGCCTTTGCCGAACTGCAGCATCCGATATTCCTGCGCGGAATACAGGTCCGCAACATGGCCGGTTTCCTCGCCCTGCGGCCCCTGGAACCTGCGCAGGAGATCGCCGCTCTCGCCATGCGCTGCGTCAGCTACTTCGACCTCCTTCGCGCCACGCCGACCGCGGCTGAACTTTCGCGCCGCCGCAGCAACGGCCTGAGCCCGCGCCAGGAAGATTTGCTGGCGCGCTGGGGCTATCCATACACGGAAGAGGAGTTCCGCTTCCACTTGACGCTCACCGACTCGCTCGATGAGGTCGACGACAACACCGCCTACGCGTTGCGCAAGGCAGCGGAAGAATGCTTCATGCCTGCCCTGGCATCCAGTATCCCTTCGATCGATGCGCTGACCATCTTCCGCGAAGAGCGTCCGGACGAACCGTTTTCCGCGTGGCGCCGCTTTCCGTTCGGCGCACGGCGCCATGCGGCCGCCCTTCCCGCAAGCGGCCGCCTGTACTTCCTGGTCGGGCCGTCCGGCGTCGGAAAAGATACGCTGCTGCAATGGGCGCAATATCATGCGCCGGCGAACGCGCGCATTGCGTTTGCGCGCCGCACGATTACCCGCCCGGCTCACGCGAGCGAAATGCACGACCATGTGGACGAACACACGTTCTGGAAACATGCCGCGTCAGGACATTTCTCAATGATGTGGGAAGCGAACGGGCTGTGCTACGGCATCCCGCGCAGCATCGAGGCGGTGCTGCGCGCAGGCCGCAATGTGGTGGTCAACGGCTCGCGCGAGTTCGTGCCGCAACTGCGGCGCCAGTTTCCGGATGCGCAGGTCATTTGGGTAGAGGCGCATGCCGATGAAATCCAGCGGCGCATCGAGGCGCGGCAGCGCGAAGCAGGCCCTGCATTGCTGCGCCGGCTCGACCGCGCCGCGCAATTCGCGCCGCCCGATGGGGAAAATGTGATCCGCCTCGACAACAGCGGCCCGGTGGAAGCAGCCGGAAAGCAACTGCTCGAGATTCTTTCAAGATAGCAGGATGCTGAACCCGACGCCGTGCTGGCTGAAGCCGAGACGTTCGTAGAAGCGGTGGGCATCGATGCGCTTGAGGTTGGACGAGAGCATCAGCTTGTAGCATCCCGCTTCCGCTGCGATACGCATAGCCTGCTTCAGCATCGCCTCGCCGGCCCCCTCGCCGCGGCGCTTGCCGGTGACGACTACGGCATCCAGGACAGCCTGCGGCGTACCGTGGTGCGACGGGCTGTTGAAAACCAGCAGGCTGAATGTGCCGACCACCTCGCCACCCGCATCCGTTGCCAGGTAAGCCTTGAAGAAGGGATAGGCCGCCATGTCTAGCAGGACCTCGCGCATGGCGGCGGCCGCATAGCCGTCCTCGTCAAGCGTCCGGTCGTCCATTTCCGCCTGCAGGCGTGCAAGCACTTCGGCGTCGCCGGTATGGGCCTCGCGGACGGTCAGTTCGGGGAGGATGTCGGTGCTCATGCGGAAGCGAGGGATTCTGTGGACTGTGAGGACATGATAGTCAGGAAATGGTCGAGCGAATAGGTCGGCGCACCCGGCACCTTCGCCGCATCATCCCAACGCCGCAGCCTCACCGCATCTTCCGCAAACGGCAAGGCAATGAAGGCGGCTGCCTCGTCCGGCGAGAACGGGCCGCCCTGCCACTCCAGGCTGCGCTGCGATACTTCGGACAGGCCGGACCAGTACAAAGGTTCAGCCACGCAGAGATAACGCTTGGCGCTGACATGCATCCGGATCGGTTCGGTGACCGCCGGGGGAAACAGGTCGGCCAGCATGCGGGCGGCAATTTGCTCGTGCGGATGGCGCCGGTCGTCCGCGCTGTCCGAAAGATGGCCGATATCGTGCAGGAACGCTGCCGTGATCAGCGCCTGGCCGGCGCCGTCCGCCAGCGCCCGCGTCGCGCATTGCAGCGCGTGCGCCTGCTGCGTGACGGCCTCGCCGCCATACAGGCCGCTGCCGCGGTGGCGCAGCCATGCGGCGATTGTGCCAAGTGTCCACATCGTCATATGAAAATTTTCCGCAGGCGGGAGGAAACAAGGTCAATGATGCTGACCGTCGCAACGATCATGATCAGCACCGCGCAGGTCTGCGCATACTGGAAGCTGCGGATCACTTCCCACAGGATCACGCCGATGCCACCCGCACCGACCATGCCGACCACCGTGGCGGAGCGCACATTCGATTCGAAACGGTACAGCGCATAGGAAATCCACAACGGCATCACCTGCGGCAGGACGCCATAGACGATTTCCTCGAGCACATGCGCGCCGGTCGCCCGGATGCCTTCGACCGGCTGTGGATCGATGGCTTCCACCGCCTCGGAAAACAGCTTGGACAGGATGCCGGTGGTATGCACGAACAAAGCCAGCACGCCGGCAAACGGCCCCAGCCCCACCGCCACCACGAACAGCATCGCAAACACCATTTCGTTGATGGCGCGGGCTGCATCCATCAACCGGCGCACCGGCTGGCAGATCCACCAGGGCGCGATGTTCGACGAACTGAGCAGGCCGAACGGAATTGCAAACACCACCGCGAGCACTGTGCCCCAGACGGCGATCTGCAGGGTGACGAGCAGCTCGTCCACGTAGAGGCGCCACTCATGGAAATCCGGCGGGAAGAAGCTGGCCGCATAGGTTCCCATGTTGCCGGCATCGCCGAACAGTTCCAGCGGGCGCATGTCCGCGCCCTGCCACGACGCAGCCAGAACGGCCAGCAGGATCGCCCAGGCGAGCAGCTTGCCGAAATCATGCCGGGGCGGTGCCGGATAACCGGCGTTCATGTGCGGATGCGTCTGCTGCATGGCACTTCGATCAGGACTTGGAGATATCGGACAGCTTGCGGGCGATGTCGTCCAGCTTCGCCTTCTTCTCTTCCGCCTTCATGTTGGCATCGGCTTCGAGCTTGGTCTTTTCCTTGAACAGTTCGAGCTGGCGGATGGGCTTGAGTTGCGCGTTGCTCGACTCCTGGAAGCTGCCGAAGGTCAGCTTGTTCAGCACGGCCTTCTGCTGCACGGCTTCCGGCCCGGACTGGCCATAGGTCACGAGAAAGTCCTTGACGCGGTTCTTCATGTCCTGCGGCAGGTCCTTGCGCCACACGATCGGGTCGGAGGCGATGAGCGGCGATTTCCACACCTGGCGCAGCTGCTTTGCCACTTCCGGCTGGCGGGCCTTGATGCGCTCGAGCACATCGGAACTGTGCACGGCGGCATCGACCTGCTTGTTGGCAATGGCCATGATGTTCGCTTCATGGTTGGCGCCGCGAACCGTCTTGAATGCCGTCTTCGGATCGATATTGTTCTGCGCGAACACATAGTAGGTCGGCACCAGGAAGCCGGACGTCGAGTTCGGATCGCCGATACCGAAATTCAGGCTCTTTGCGTTCTTGAGCACATCGTCCAGGGTCTGGTGCGGGCTGTCCTTGTGCACGCTGATATAGCTGTAGTAACCGGTGGTGCCGTCCGCGTTCACGGTCTGGGCGAAGACTTCGGCGCCGGCGCGGTCGACGGCCTCGATGGCTGACTTGTTGCCCAGCCAGGCGACATGCACTTTTCCGAAACGCATGGCTTCGATCACGCCGGCGTAATCGGGCGCGAAGAAGGCCGTCACCTTGACGCCGAGCTTTTTGCTCATGTCTTCCAGCAGCGGCTGCCAGTCCTGGCGCAGGTTCTGCGCAGACTCGGTGGAGATGATGCCGAAGTTGATGTTCTTGACGTCTTCGCTGGCATGCGCGACGGAAGCATTCGCGGCAAACAGAATGCCGGCGGCGCAGGCGGAAAGCAGTGTGCGGTACATGGTCAGGCTCCTTGTCAGAATGATGATCAGGCCAGTGCGGCGAATGCGGGGACAGCCTGGAAGCCGCTTGCGGCCGGGACCTGCGGCTGGCCATTGATGGCGGCGGGACTGAGGATTTCCTCTGCCTGTGCGCCGTACAGGTCGCGCAGCATCGCCGTGGTCAGTGCGGCAGAAGGGCCGTCATACACGACCCGGCCGCGGTTGAGCGCCACCGTGCGCGGGCAGAAACGCAGCGCCATGTCGACCTGGTGCAGGGAGACGATGACGGTGGTGCGGTCCTGGCGATTGAGGTCGGACAGCGTCTGCATCACGCGGCGCGCGGATTCCGGATCGAGCGAGGCAATCGGTTCGTCGGCGAGGATGACCTTGGCCTGCTGGACGATGGTGCGGGCGATGGCGGCACGCTGCTGCTGGCCGCCGGACAGTGCCGATGCGCGCTTGTACGCATGCTCCACGATGCCGACACGCGCCAGCGCCTCGAGGCCGAGTTCGCGCTCCTCCTGGGTGAATCGCTTCAGACAGCTGCGCCAGAGCGGCATGCGCGAGAGCGCGCCGGACAGCACGTTGGTCAGCACCGGCAGGCGTCCGACGAGGTTGAACTGCTGGAACACGAAGCCGACATCGGCACGCACCGCGCGCACGTCGCGCTCGATCGCGCCGTTGCGCTGCACCAGCCTGCCCGCGACACGGACCTGGCTGGACACGCCGTTGCCGGACATGAGGCCGGAGACATGACGCAGGAGGGTCGATTTTCCCGATCCCGATGCGCCGATCAGGGCGACCATTTCTCCCGGTGCGACGTTCAGGCTGACCCTGTCGAGTGCCTGGAAACCGCCCTTGAACGTCTTCGACAAACCGCTGATTTCAATCATCATGATATCCGCCGATCCTCTGTGTTGACGGTCGCAGTATCCGGGCGAAATATGTCACGCGTGTGAAGACGGGATGACAGCAACATGAAATATCAGGAGGAAACACAACGACCGGAAAGGATGCGTCTTACGCGCCGGCATACGAAGATCGGCACGTAATCCTCGACCTTTGCGCCGGACAGCGATGCCAGTACTTCTTCATACAGGGGAGCGATGTCCTGCACCTGGCAATGGATTTCTTCGGCGAGCGATTCAATGAAGCGGAGGTGGCGCTGGCAATCGCCGTCCTGAGCATCAGGCGTGGATTGCGCCCCTTTCAGGTCGGCGAGATGCATATTTCCGGCATTTCTCCAGATGCTTCCTTGCTTGCTTGCATGACGATTTCCTGCCAGGTCACCAGGCGCAGTTCGCCGCTGGACTCCTCGACCAGCGCCGACAGGCTCTCCACCCAGTCGCCGTCGTTGCAGTAGGTGATGCCGTTGATCTCGCGGATTTCCGGCTTGTGGATATGGCCGCAGATGATGCCGTCCACGCCCTTGCGCTTCGCCTCCGCAGCCAAGGCGTGCTCGAACGATGTGATGTAGCTGACCGCGTTCTTGACCTTGAGCTTCAGGTACTGCGACAGCGACCAGTACGGAAGCCCGGCGCGTGCGCGCCAGGCATTGAACACCTGGTTGAACTTGAGGATCATCGTATACAGGCTGTCGCCGACATAGGCGAGCCACTTGGCGCAGGCGATGACACCGTCGAAGCGGTCGCCGTGCAGCACCAGCATGCGCTTGCCCTCGGCGGTAACGTGGATCAGTTCGTCGCGAATGCGGATGCCGCCGAAGTCGAGGTCGATGAACTGGCGGATGGCCTCGTCGTGGTTGCCCGGAACGAAGATGACCGTCGTGCCCTTCTTGGCCTTCTTCAATACGTTCTGCACGACGTTATTGTGCGTCTGGTCCCAGAACCAGCGGCGCTTCAGTTGCCAGCCGTCGATGATGTCGCCGACGAGGTAGAGCGTTTCCGATTCCGTCGCCTGCAGGAACTCCAGCAGGCGCGCCGCCTGGCAGCCGGTGGTGCCGAGGTGGATATCCGATATCCAGATCGTGCGGAAGCGTTTGACATGGCGCCTGCCGTGGCCGGCGGACTTCATGAAGTCCGGGTCGAGGAAGTTGTCGCGCGGTTTCACAGCATCCTCCCTTCCTTCAGGTAGTGGCGTGCGTAGCGGCCGTCGAGCCGTGACAGCGGCATCAGCAGGAACAGGTCTGCCGTGTGGAAATCGGCATCCCAGGCCGGTGCGCCGCACACCCATGCGCCGCTGCGCAGGTAGCCCTTCAGCAAGGGCGGAACCTGGGGCTCATGCTTGAGGCCGCGGCCGTCGATTGGAAACGGGACGTGAGGCGTGACGCGGTACTCCGGCGGCGCGAGCTGTGTTTCGGAGAGACTGCGATAGATGGCTGCCGCATTGTGCCCGCCGTCGGCGAGGCAGATGCTGGCGCAGCCGACCAGGTATTCGCAGCGATGCCGCTGCATGTACGCGGCCAGGCCGGCCCACAGCAGCATGATGACCGCCCCGCTCCGGTAGTCCGGGTCGATGCAGGCGCGTCCGGCTTCGACAGTGCTGTTGCGCAGGTGCGCAATGCGTCCCAGGTCGAACTCGCCTTCTGAATAAAAGCGCCCGAGTTTGCGTGAAGCAGCGGGCCCGAGCAGACGGTAGGTGCCGACGACTTTCAGGGTCCGCGTGTCGCGGACGATCAGGTGGTCACAGTAGGAATCGAACTCGTCGGCATCGATACCGTCGTCGTTGGCGAGTCCTGACCGCCCTTCGGCTTCGATGAAGATCTTGTAGCGCAACCGCTGAACTTCCCGCACCTCCTGGTGCGTGTTCGCAAGACTGAGCGTCAGCCTCGACGTCGCGGCATTGGTTTGCGTGTCGGCATCCAGCAATCGCATGCTTCATCCCCCTTGTTTCGACGGACGAAGCGTAACGGCGTATTACTTCAGCCAAATGACAGCGAAGTTTCAGTTCCGTGACAGCGCAACACGGAACGACGCCCGGCGGCGGAATGCGCGCCGGGCTCGGGTATTACTTACCCTTACTTGCCCTTCTTCGGACGGCCGGCCTTGAGTGCGGGCAGTCCGGCGAGGATTTCCTTGAGCTTCGCGGTGTCGAGCTGGCGGATCAGCGCGACGCCGACACGAAGGAGCTCGCTCTTTTTCACTTCGATGCCTGCCTTCAGGCATGCCTTCTTGACCTCGCCCAGCACCGCATACTCGGCCTCGGGCATGGTGAAGCTGTCGCGTACGAGCTTGGGCTTCTTCGGTTTTTCCTTCGGCTCGGCGGCCGGCTTGGCCACCGGCTTTTCCGCGGCCTTGACCGGAACCTTGGGCGCCTTCGCGGCGATCGCCTTGACTGCCGGATCCGGCTTGGCAGCCGGAGCGGCTTTCTTTGTGGCCGGCCTCGCGGCCCTGGGTGTGCCTGCCTTCTTTGCCGGCGCTTTTGCGCCTGCCTTGGATGCGGTTTCTTTTGCCATGTCATTCCCCCTGAAAAAATAGTATAAACAATATATATCGTTTATCCATTTTCTTCAACTCCCCTGCCGTTCATCATCCCGTCACAATCCGTATTCAAAATTGCCGGAAACCAACCAACAACAAGGAATGAACGTGAAGATCCTGCTCGCCCCTGCAGTCGCCCTGATGCAGCGCATGCGGCTGCTCCCCAAGTTCGCACTCGTGGCCATGGTGTTCATGGTGCCCCTCCTGCTCGTCCTGGGTCTGCTGTATGCCGAACTGCACAAGGCCGTGAAAACAGCGGAGCGCGAACGCGTCGGTGTCCGTTACGTGGTCGCGCTGGAAGACATGATGCGGCTGGTGCAGCAGCATCGCGCGCAGCGTCACCTGCAGTTGAGCGGCAATGCGGGCATGCAGGAACCTGCCGAGCGCACACGCAACGCCATCAGGGAGCAACTGGCCGCACTGGATGCCATCGACAAGGCATCGGCCGCACTGGAGCTGGACAACACATGGTCCGGCGTACGCGGTGCGTGGGAAGCGGTCGAGCAGAAGGTTCCGGCGGCCAAGGCAAAGGACAGCTACGCCGAGCATACGGGTGTGATTGAGCGGATCGCGAAGATGAATGCCCTCGTCGCCGACCGGTCGGGCCTGACGCTCGATCCGGAACTCGACAGCTATCACCTGACCGCCATGCTGATCAATGGTTTTCCACCGATCGCCGACATGCTGTCGACCATCGCGGGACGCGGCGCTGCCTATATCGACACTGCCCTGCTGGAGGCAAACGAGGACATGCTGCTCAGCTCCAACGTGATGATCGCCCGCCGCGACCTCGACCGGCTGCCGGTGCAGTTCGCATCGGTCTTCCGCGAAAATCCGGCCCTGAAACGGCCGCTGGAGGGCCATCTGAATGCCGTGCAGGGCGCTGTCGCCTTCCTCGAGCGCGCCCAGGACGAGGTCCTGAAATCGTATAACCAGACGTCGGGCAAGGAGTTCTTCGAAGCGGGGACCGGCAGCATCGATGCCATTTACGCTGCGGCCCGCGCCTCCGCTGCCGAGCTCGACAGCCTGCTGGCGCAACGCATCGAGCTGCTCTGGGCCCGGCTCTACCTGATCATCTTCGCCGCGCTCGGCGGCCTGGCCGTGACGACTTACCTGCTGGCCGGCTTCTATGTCTCGTTTTCGGGCGAAGTGCGGGAACTGGAGCACGCCGTGGAACGGGCCGCCGCCGGCGACCTGACCGCGCACATTTCCTCGGTTGCAAAGGACGAAATCGGCGGGCTGGTCAATTCCTTCGGCAAGATGAACGGAGAACTGGCGCAACTCGTCGCGCAGGTACGCAACGCGAGCGAGACCATTACGCACACCTCGCATGAGATTGCCGCCGACAGCGGCGACCTCTCGTCACGCACGGAATCCCAGGCCAGCTCCCTGCAGCAGACAGCGAGTTCGATGGAGGAGCTGACCGCTACCGTCCGGCAAAACGACCGTCATGCGAACGAAGCAAACACGCTGGTCCTGTCGGCCGCCGAGGTGGCGGCGAAAGGCGGCCATGCGGTGGGCCAGGTCATCGACACGATGGCAGCGATCAAGGAGAGTTCGGCCCGCATCATGGACATCATCCAGGTCATCGACGGCATCGCGTTCCAGACCAACATCCTGGCCTTGAATGCGGCGGTCGAGGCTGCCCGCGCCGGCGAGCAGGGCCGAGGCTTCGCCGTGGTCGCCGCCGAGGTGCGCGGACTGGCGCAGCGTTCGGCCGGGGCGGCAAAGGAGATCAAGTCGCTCATCGAGAATTCGGTCCGCCAGGTGGAACAGGGCAACATGCTGGTCTCCGCCGCCGGCAGCACGATGGACGAGATCGTCGGCTCGGTGCAAAAGGTGGCCAGCATCATGAACGACATGACGGCGGCAAGCCGCGAACAGACCGCCGGCATCGAGCAGGTGAACCAGGCACTGAACCAGATGGACGAAGTCACCCAGCGCAATGCCTTGCTCGTGGAGCATGCGGCGGAAGCGGCTGCCTCGCTGCAGCGCCAGGCCGCGGGCCTGTCGGCGGCGGTCGAGGTCTTCAAGCTCGAGGATGCGCCGGTGGCAATGCCGGCGGCAGCATCTGTCGCGACGGTTACCCATATGCCGGAGGGCAGGATGCGCTACGCCCCCCGCAACCTTCCGTCCTCCTTCGAGGAACCGCTGCTTCTGGAAAAGCGCGCATAAGGCTTCATCACATTGTCACAATCGGAGGGCACAATGGCGCCCTTCCGAAACTGTTTCATTTTTATCAATCGATGCCAGGCCATTTCATGTCGCGTCTTCGTGCAGCCGTCGCGCCGCTGCTGCTTTCCGTATCGCTTTCCGCCACCGGCGCAGGCAATGCCATCGTCATCGGCCAGGCCGTCGATCTTTCAGGCCCGAACGCCAGCATCGGGCGCGATTATGTGGCGGGAATCAAGACATACTTCGACATGGTCAATGCCGCCGGCGGCATCAACGGCAAGCGCATCCAGTACGTCGCGCGCGATGATCGGGGACAGCCGCAGCTTTCCGCGAGCCTCGCCTCGGAACTGGTCGAACGGGAACAGGTCGACTACCTGCTGGGCGGCATCGGCGACGACGCCACGCAGGCGGTCCTCAACGCGCCCTTGGTCAAGCGCAGCGGCCATGTGCTGTTCGCGCCGCTGGCGGCAGCGGACTACCCGCCCGGTGCCCGCGTACTGTTCTGGCGTCCGAGCTACGGACAGGAAATCCGGCACATCCTCTCCCATTTCAGCAAGCTCGGCATCACCGATGCCGGGGTGGTCGTCCAGCAATTGCCTTCGAGCGAACTGGCGTACCGCAGCCTGGCTGCCGCCGCGCAAGAGCAACGCGTGAACCTGCGGACCATCGCCAGGATAGGCGCACAGGGCGACAGGATTGCCGAAGAGGCGGCCCGCATGGCGGCGGCACGTCCCGGATTCATTCTCATCATCGCCGACACCATCAGCACCGCCCAGTTCCTCAAGGCATACCGTAAGCATGATGCGCAAACCTTCGTGGCCGGCACGTCTCTGACCAATCTCGCCACCCTGCGCGAACTGGCGGGCGGACGCGCGCTGGAATGGACGGTCTTTGCACAGGTCGTGCCGAATCCCGCAGCCGGGACGACGCTGCTGCAGGTCGAGCACCTGAACGGCATGAAGAAGTACCGCGACGAGAAGGTGTCGTCGATGACGCTGGAGGGTTTTGCCGCCGCCAAGGCCCTCGTCGCCGCGATCCGGCAATCGAAACGCGGCGGCCGACTCGCATTGGAGGACTTCACCGCGAGGAATGGGACGATCGACCTGGGCGGTTTGTCTGCAACCGTTGCAAGCGGCAGCAACCGGCTGTCGGGCTATGTCGACATTGCACTGTTCCGCAAGGGCAGTGGATTGGTGTTTTAGCTTTTGACGCTCATGTCGATACCGACCTCTTCCCACCAGTCTCGCTCCTTCTCGATCCAGTAGGCGAGCGTCGGGTGCTTGCCGAGCCAGTCCCGCTTGAGCTCGATGTCAATGCGATTCTTCATCTTCAGCCGCATTCCACTGACGCCTTCATCGACACGCGCATGCAGGAAAATGATCGCCAGGCGCAGTGACAGCACCGCCTTGGCGAAATCGGGATCGGCGAGCGTGTCGCCCAGTTTGCGCAGGTTTCCCTTCTGCGCAACGATGAGCGTGCTCATCACGCGCTGCTCGCGCGCGGTAAATCCTGGCAGGTCGGCGTTCTCCACCATGTAGGCGCCGTGCTTGTGGTAGCCGGTATGCGAGATGGCCTGCCCGATCTCATGCAGCATGGCGCTCCAGTACAGGTACTGGCCCAGCGCATCCGAGGCCGGCTTGAGCAGTTCGAAGAATGTGACCGCGGTCCGCGCCGCCTGCACCGCGCGGCTTTCCACTGCATGGAAACGCCGCATGCATTCCTGGACCGACATTTCGCGGCGGTCCAGCTTGTTGGCGCGCAACTGAAGGTCCCACAGCACGCCCATGCGCAATCCGGCATCGACCGCCGTGACGGAAGGCACGCCGAGTTCCTGCATGATGCCGATCAGGATCGCCAGTCCGCCTGCCATGACGATCACGCGCTCCGGCTTGACGCCGGCCAGCTGCACATTGCTCACATGGCCGCAGGCGATCAGGTGCTGCATCAGTGCATGGAGGCTGGCGATCGACATGGTGCCATCGCCGATTTCATTCCTGGCGATGCTTTCCGAAATCGCGCGTATCGTTCCGGAGGAACCGTAGGCTCCCGTCCAGTACTGGCGGTCGTACAGCGGCGCCGCATCTTCGAACAGGGAACGCACAGACAGGATGGCGGCGTCGAAGGAAGCGGCATCAATCCGTCCTTCCGGGAAAAATGCCTGGCTCTGCCTCACGGTGCCGATGCTGAATGACTCGACATGGCGGATCTCCTGCCCCTGCCCCAGGATCAGCTCGGTCGAGCCGCCGCCGATGTCGATCACCAGCCGGGCCTCGTTCGGAAGGGCAAGCTTGCTGGCAACGCCCATGTAGATCAGGCGTCCTTCTTCCTCGCCCGAAATGATTTCGATGGGATGGCCGATAGCCTTTTCCGCCGCCGGCAGGAACTCGGCAGCGTTGCGGGCGATGCGCAAGGTATTGGTGGCGACGACGCGCACGGCGTCCAGGCTGTAGGCATCCAGTATCGCGCGGAAATTCTTCAGGCAATCAAGGGCGGCCTGCTTCGCCTGTTCCGTCAGGTTGCCCTTGCTGTCGAGACCGGCGCCAAGGCGGATCGGGTCGCGCGCAGTCTTGACGATGCGAAAGGCGCCTCCCTCAAGCCTGCCGATATGCAGGCGAAAACTGTTTGAACCCAGGTCTACAGCAGCGAACATCCCTTTTCCTTCTTTTCCGGTACCGACGTCGAATACCCCGAATGTATCACCAACGGGAGATGCCCAAACGGACAAAATGCAGGACGATAACGAAGGATTGTGACTGCCGGATGACGGAAGCACGAGCGTCAGCGGTAACGGACAATGATCGCGTTGAACCTGCCCTTTGCCTTGACCTGCTCGGGCACCGACTGCAGTTTTTCGACCAGCCTGTCGTCGGCGTCCAGGTTGATGGCGCAGTAAAAATGCGCCTGCGCCATGATGATTCGGAACGATGCAGCCCCTTCTGCACCACTCCGCAATGAGGCAACAAAAAACCCGCTGCGATTTCTCGCTAGCGGGTTTTCGTCAGGCGCGGACCCCAATCAGGCCTGGCGACTCCTGCGTCGTGCAAGACCGAGACCAAGGAGGCCGATGCCGAACAAGGCCAGCATGCCAGGCTCGGGCACGCCCGTTGTCACAGGCGGCAACGGACCCGATGTCGTCGTAATGCTCCATCCATAGAGTGGCGTTTCGTCGCCGGGGACAACGAAATCCTGCAACTCCAGCGTCCACGCACCGAAGATATTTTTGCCATAGAAGGCGCTCAGGCTCTGTACGGGCAGGAAGATACCGATTGCGGAGTCGTTATACGGAGCGCCGGACGATGCGCTGTCGGTAAAGGTAGCGTCGATCGTCGAGTACGGTGAATCGCCGTGGCCATCGTACAGTTTGACGGTAGTGCCGTCGTGGATCAGGCTGAGCGTGATGTCATCGGCGTAGTACTGCCCGATGTTGATGTACACGCTGAGGTTTGTCAGAAGGCCGGTGTCGCCGACATTCAGCGTCAGTTGCGTCGGTGACCATGTATCTACATTGCTTGCGGCAGAACCGTTATACGTCATGGTGGCTGCGTTAGCCGCAACCGAAAAGCCTGCAATTGCAAGTGCCTTGCAAGCAAATACGAGTAGTTGTCTGAATTTCATTATTATGTTCCGAGTAAGGGGAAAGATGCCGCCACACAACTTGATAGCAAGAATCATTCCCTGACAGAAACCTCCAATGAATTCAGTCACTTAAAAATATCGACAAAAACTTCACGATAGCTTGTGTAAAATTTTTCGACAAAAAAACGCAGTACCTGAAAACAAAAAAACCCGCGCAACTGACGTTAGCGCGGGTTTTGAATTTTGTCGGACTTTCTGAAACAAGTCCTTGGCGGAAAGGGAGGGATTCGAACCCTCGATACGCATAAACGTATACTGGATTTCGAGTCCAGCGCATTCGACCACTCTGCCACCTTTCCTGGTCGTCTTGCGGCGGGTAACAGCCGCAAAGCAAAAGAGTATAGCAGGCTCCGCACTATTTCGGAAGAGTCCCCTTGCTTTCCCTGCATCATCATCCTGTCATAAATCTTGTCTAGTATTCACCGGCACACACCATTACTAACAAGCAACAATAGAAGGCTGTCTTGAATCCGCTTCCCCTCTCAACCGCGCCGGCCAACCCGGTGCAGGAGCGTGCCGTCATGAATCCAACCACGGCAGATATGGCGAAGGCTGTCCATATGGCCGGCCATGGGCGCATCAAAATCTGGAGCCCCGCCGCCAACGACAGGCACGACACGCAGGAAAAACAGCCGGAGAACAAGGATGCCATGCTGTTATCTCGCCTCAAGGAAATCCTGGAACAGCGACAGCTGAACCCGCTCTTCCAGCCGATCATCAATATGCAGCGCGGCGAAATCGTCGGCTACGAAGGCCTGATCCGCGGTCCGTCCGACAGCCCGCTGCACTCCCCCATGAACCTGTTCAAGGTCGCGCGGGCGCACGGCCTGAGCGTCGAAGTAGAGCACATGTGCCGGCGCGTCGTGATCGAACGCTTCGCCGAACTGGGCCTGCAGGGCAAGCTGTTCCTCAACGTCAGCCCCGAGATGCTGCTGCAGCCGCATGCCCGTCACGGGGAAACCCTCGGCTACATCCAGGAAGTCGGCCTGAACCCCGACCGCGTGATCATCGAGCTGACGGAAAACCAGCCGACCTACGACTACGACTTGCTGCGCGAAGCCGCCATGCACTACCGCAGCATGGGCTTCGAGATCGCCATCGACGACCTCGGCGAAGGCTTTTCCAGCCTGCGGCTCTGGTCTGAGCTGCGGCCCGAGTATGTGAAGATCGACATGCACTTCGTCCAGGGCATCAACCAGGACCCGGTGAAGCTGCAGTTCGTGCGCTCCATCCAGGAAATCGCCGAACAGTCGGGCACGGTGGTCATTGCCGAAGGCATCGAAACGCAGACGGAACTGTTGCTGATCCGCGACCTCGGCATCGCCTACGGACAGGGTTATCACATCGCCCGGCCACACGCGACGCCAGGTTCGGCATTGTCGGCGGAAGTGGCAAAGAGCCTCAACCGCAACAATGTCGCGGTGTATCCCACCAAGAATGTGTTTGAAAACAGCGCGGTCACCGCGCTGCGCCTGCTCCGCATCGTCCCCGCTGCAAGTCCTGACATGACCAACACCGAGGTCTGCGACATGTTCAACGGCGATCCTGAACTGGAAGTCATCCCGGTGGTGGACGACGGCATGCCGGTGGGCCTGATCACCCGGCGCGACCTGATCGACCGCTTCGCCCGCCTCTATTCGCGCGACCTGTACGGGAAGAAGGCCTGCACGACCTTCATGGACGCCCACCCCCTGATCACCGACAAGGACACCAGCCTGCAGGAGCTGAGCCAGATCATCGTCGCGGCCGACCGCCACCACCTGTCCAACGGTTTCATCATCACAGACCAGGGGCGCTATATGGGCATGGGCACAGGCCAGGATTTGATGCGGGAGATCACGCAGATGCAGATCAACGCGGCACGCTACGCCAATCCGCTGACGCTATTGCCGGGCAACGTGCCCATCAATGAGCATATCGACCGCCTGCTGCACAACGGCGTGCGCTTTGCGGCGTGCTATGCGGACCTGGATCATTTCAAGCCGTTCAACGATGTATACGGTTATCGCCGCGGCGACGACGTGATCCAGCTGACCGGCCGGCTCCTGGGCACCCATTGCGACCCGAACCGCGATTTCATCGGACATATCGGCGGGGACGATTTCATCATCCTGTTCCAGAGCGAAGACTGGGAGGCGCGCTGCAATGCCGTCATCGAGGAATTCGCAGGTGCGGTTCCGCATTTCTTTGCCGAGGAAGACCGCGACCGCGGTGGCTACCTGAGCGAGGACCGGCGCGGCCGCAAGGTCTTCCATTCCCTCATCAGCCTGTCGCTGGGCGTGGTGCGCGTCGAGCCCGGCCAGTACGCCTCGCATCACCAGATTGCGACAGCGGCATCCGATGCCAAGAAACAGGCGAAAAAAATCCCTGGCAACAGCTTGTTCATCGAACGCCGCCAGGGATCTTCTTCAGCGAGCTGGCCCGATCCTGCGTGACGGGCCTTCGCCGGTTTATGCCGCGCGCGCGAGGCGCTTCATGCCGCCCATATAGGGCTGCAGGACTTCAGGAATATCCACGCTGCCGTCGGCCTGCTGGTAGTTCTCCAGGATAGCGACCAACGTGCGGCCGACTGCCAGGCCGGAACCGTTGAGCGTGTGCACCAGCTCCGGCTTGCCCTGCGCATTGCGGAAACGGGCCTGCATGCGGCGCGCCTGGAAGGCTTCACAATTCGACACGGAGGAAATCTCGCGGTAGGTGTTCTGCGCCGGGAGCCAGACTTCGAGGTCGTAGGTCTTGGCTGCGCCGAAGCCCATGTCGCCGGTGCACAGCGTGATGACACGGTACGGCAGGCCGAGCTTCTTCAGGATGTTTTCCGCATGGCCGACCATTTCCTCCAGCGCCTCGTAAGACTTCTCCGGATGCACGACCTGCACCATCTCGACCTTGTCGAACTGGTGCTGGCGGATCATGCCGCGCGTGTCGCGGCCATAGCTGCCGGCTTCGGAGCGGAAGCACGGGGTATGCGCGGTCATGCGAATCGGCAGCGCATCGCCGGCAACGATCTCGTCGCGCACCATGTTGGTCAGCGGGACTTCGGAGGTCGGAATCAGGTACAGGGCTTCGCCCTCGCCTTCCTGGCCGCCCTTCTTTGCCGCAAACAGGTCGGCTTCGAACTTCGGCAGCTGGCCGGTGCCGCGCAGTGAATCGGCGTTGACGATGTAGGGCGTGTAGCACTCGGTGTAGCCGTGCTCGTTGATGTGCGTGTCCAGCATGAATTGCGCGAGGGCGCGGTGCAGGCGGGCGATGCCGCTCTTCATCACCGCAAAGCGCGAACCGGTCAGCTTGGTGGCGACATCGAAATCGAGGCCGAGCGCGGCGCCGACGTCGACATGGTCCTTCACCTCGAAATCAAAGCTGCGCGGCGTGCCGACCTTGCGCACTTCCACGTTGGCCGTTTCGTCCTGGCCGGCGGGCACGGATTCATGCGGCAGGTTCGGGAGGGCGAGCATGAACTCGCTCATCTTTGCCTGGATCACGTCGAGGCGTTCGGCCGATGCCTTCAGCTCGTCGCCGATACCGGCCACTTCCGCCATCACCGCCGTGGTGTCCTCGCCCTTGCCCTTGAGCATGCCGATCTGCTTGGAGAGCGCATTGCGCTTGCCCTGCAGTTCTTCGGTGCGGGTCTGGATCTGCTTGCGCTCGGCTTCGAGCGCGTTAAAGGCGGCGACGTCGAGCTGGAACTTGCGCGCAGCCAGGCGGGCGGCGACGGTGTCGATGTCTTTGCGGAGAAGTTGAATATCGATCATGGAAATGCCGGGTTGAGAAGACTAAACCGCCATTGTACCAAGCGCAGGCAGCATTCCCGCCATGAACGGGAGGGCCAAACCTTGATCGCAGCCAAAACCGCTTCCGGCCGGCTATTTCTTTTCGTTCTTCCTCGCTTCGCGGTCCAGCGAGCGCAGGTAGTTCAGCTTTTCCCCGATCTTGCCTTCCAGGCCACGCGGCGTCGGCTGGTACCAGCCCGGCTCGCGCATGCCTTCCGGCAGGTAGGTTTCCCCCGCCGCGTAGGCATCCGGCTCGTCGTGCGCATAGCGGTACAGCTTGCCGTAGCCGAGTTCCTTCATCAGCTTGGTCGGCGCATTGCGCAAATGCTCCGGGACAGGGCGCGACTTGTCCTTGGCGACAAAGGCGCGCGCGGCATTGTAGGCGTTGTAGACCGCGTTCGACTTGGCGGCGCAGGAAAGGAACACGACCGCCTCGGCCAGGGCCAGTTCGCCTTCCGGCGAGCCCAGTCGTTCGTACACTTCGGCTGCGTCCAGTGAAATCCGCAGCGCGCGCGGGTCGGCCAGGCCGATATCCTCTGCGGCCATGCGGATGATCCGGCGCGCGAGATAACGCGGATCGGCGCCTCCGTCAAGCATCCGCACCAACCAGTACAAGGCGCCGTCCGGGTTGGACCCGCGCACCGATTTGTGCAGGGCGGAGATCTGGTCGTAGAAGGCGTCGCCGCCCTTGTCGAAACGGCGCAGGTTTTCTGCGAGCGCCGTACCGAGCAGTGCCTCGTCGACTTCCTGCGTGTCCTTGGCTGCCGCCGCCCGGGAGACGATCTCGAGGTTGTTGAGCAGCTTGCGGCCGTCGCCATCCGCGCTGGCGATCAAGATCGCCTTGGCCTCGGGCGTGAAATCCAGCCCGTCCAGCTCCTGGATGCACGCACGGTCCACCATCTCGTCAAGGTCTTCTTCCGACAGCGACTTCAGCACGTACACGGCAGCGCGCGACAGCAGCGCGCTGTTCACTTCAAACGAAGGGTTCTCGGTGGTCGCGCCGATGAAAGTGAACAGTCCGCTCTCGACGTGGGGCAGGAAGGCATCCTGCTGGCTCTTGTTGAAGCGGTGCACTTCGTCGACAAACAGGATGGTGCGGCGCCCGGAATTTGCCTGGATTACTTGCGCATGCTCCACCGCCTCGCGGATGTCCTTCACGCCGGACAGCACCGCAGACAAGGCGATGAACTCCGCATTGAAACTGTCCGCCATGAGGCGCGCAAGCGTTGTCTTGCCCACGCCCGGCGGTCCCCACAGGATCATGGAATGAGGCTCGCCCGACTCGAACGCGACGCGCAACGGTTTTCCCTGGCCGAGCAGGTGCTGCTGGCCAATCACGTCGTCCAGCGATTGGGGCCGAAGGCGTTCGGCGAGCGGAATGTTTGCCATGTTGTCGGGCGGGTGCGGCCCGCTGTTCTTTTGTTATTGCTGGAACACGTCGGCGCCCTTGGGCACCACGAAGTGGAACTGGTCCGCCGCGATCGACGGGTTCTTTTCAAACTTCCTGAAGGTCAACAGCGATACCTGTCCGAAGGAATCGCGCAACTCCATCGCCTGCGGCACGCCATCCTTCAGGCCGATGCCGATGCGGTCGAAAGTGGTGTCCTTCGCCTTCGGCGTCGCTTCCAGCCATTCGAGGCCGTCCTTCGCGCCGGCGTCCTTCAGCGTGAAATTCTTTTCCAGGTCGTTGCTGCCGAAGAGGATGGCCGCCGGCGAGGAGCCGAGCGCATCGCCGAGCTGCTTCACCGTGACCTGGTTCAGGTCCTTGTCGTAGATGTAGAGCTTCTGGCCGTCGGCCTGCAGCAGCTGCTCGTAGGGCTTCTGGTAAGTCCAGATGAATTTGCCCGGTCGCGCGAACAGGAAGGTGCCGGTCGAGGAATTGGCAGCTGCCTCGCCCTTGCCGGCGGACTTGACCTGCTTCTGCACGAACTCACCCTTGGCCGCCTTGGTCGTGCTGACAAAGGTCTTGAACTGTTCCAGCGCCGAGGCGCTGGCGAATGCTGGTACTGCAAACACACACGCCGCGACGAGGCGAGCGGCGTGCTGTGCAATGGAAAATGTTCGACGTGATGTCTGTTTCAAAGCCGCTTTCCTATTCGGGGTTGTTCGATGCCGGCGCGAGGATTTCACGGTTGCCGTTCGATTGCATCGAAGAAACAAGGCCGCTCTGCTCCATCTGTTCGAGCAGGCGGGCTGCGCGATTGTAGCCGATGCGCAAGTGACGCTGCACGAGCGAGATCGACGCGCGGCGGTTCTTCAGCACGACGGCCACCGCCTGGTCGTAGAGCGCGTCGGACTCGCCATCGCCGCCCCCCTCGCCGCCGAACGCAGCCTCGCCTCCTTCTTCGAGGACACCACCTTCTAGGATGCCTTCAATGTAATTGGGTTCCCCTTGCGCCTTGAGGTGCTGCACCACGCGGTGCACTTCGTCGTCGGACACGAATGCGCCATGCACCCGGATCGGGAGGCCGGTGCCAGGCGGCATGTAGAGCATGTCGCCCATGCCGAGCAGGGTTTCCGCGCCCATCTGGTCGAGAATCGTGCGAGAGTCGATCTTGCTGCTCACCTGGAAGGCGATACGCGTCGGGATGTTGGCCTTGATCAGGCCGGTGATGACGTCCACGGACGGACGCTGGGTCGCGAGGATCAGGTGGATGCCGGCCGCGCGCGCTTTTTGCGCGATACGGGCGATCAGCTCTTCGACCTTCTTGCCGACCACCATCATGAGGTCGGCCAGCTCGTCGATGATGATGACGATGGTCGGCAGCTTTTCCAGCGGTTCCGGCGCGTCCGGCGTCAGGCTGAAGGGATTGGGGATCTTTTCCTCTTTCTTTTCCGCCTCGGCGATCTTGTTGTTGTAGCCGGCGAGGTTGCGCACGCCCAGCTTGGACATCAGCTTGTAGCGGCGCTCCATCTCGGCCACGGCCCAATTCAGCGCGTTGCCGGCCTGGCGCATGTCGGTCACGACCGGCGCGAGCAGGTGCGGAATGCCTTCGTACACCGACATTTCCAGCATCTTCGGGTCGATCAGGATCATGCGCACGCTGTTGGGGTCGGACTTGTACAGCAGCGACAGGATGGTGGCGTTGATACCCACGGATTTGCCCGAGCCGGTGGTACCGGCGACCAGCAGGTGCGGCATCTTGGCGAGGTCGGCGACGACGGGATTGCCTGCGATGTCCTTGCCCAGCGCGACGGTCAGCGACGCATGGCTGTCGTTGTAGACCTTGGAGCCGAGGATCTCGGTCAGGCGCACGATCTGGCGCTTCGGATTCGGCAGTTCCAGGCCCATGTAGTTCTTGCCCGGGATGGTCTCGACAACGCGGATCGAAGTCAGCGACAGCGAACGCGCGAGGTCGCGGGCGAGGTTGACGATCTGGCTACCCTTCACGCCGGTTGCCGGCTCGATCTCGTAACGGGTAATCACCGGGCCCGGATAGGCGGCAACCACTTTCGCTTCGACGCCGAAGTCCGACAGCTTCTTCTCGATCAGGCGGCTGGTGAATTCCAGCGTCTCGACGCTCACCGTTTCCTGCGCCGGTGGCGGTTCATCCAGCAGCGACAGTGGCGGCAGGTTGGTATCGGGCAGGTCGGCAAACAGCGACACCTGCTTTTCCTTCTCGACGCGCTCCGACTTCGGCACGCTGACAACCTGCGGCTCGATGCGAATCGGCGTCGCTTCGACGATCTTCGCGCGCTCCTGCACCACCACCTCTTCCCGCTTGACGGCGGCGACCTGTCCAACCTTGCGGTCTTCGCGCGCGGAGTACAGCTTGCGAATGCCGTTGATGCCACCCTCGATCGCGCCGCCGACGCGCTCGGCCACATTCAGCCACGACACGTGGAAGAACAAGCTAAAGCCGACGCCGAAGATCAGCAGCAGGAACAGCGTCGCGCCGGTGAAGCCGAAGGCATTCTGTGCCGCACCGCCGATCAGCTCGCCCAGCACGCCGCCAGGGGCGCGCGGCAACTGCACCTTGAGGGAGTACATGCGCAGGTATTCGATGGCGACGCTGCCGATCAGCATGAGCACGAAGCCGACCGCACGGATCCACACTTCATGGTGGTGCTCGGGTTCCGGCTCCTGCTGCAGCAGGAATCGCTGCGACAGCCGCCTGTAGCCCGCCCACACGGAGCGCAGCAGGAATACGCCGAACCACCATGCGGAAAAGCCGAAGATGAACAGCATCAGGTCTGCGATCCATGCACCGATACGGCCGCCCCAGTTCTGGATCTGCGGAACGACGTTGGCCTGGGACCAGCCCGGATCGGTCTTCGTATATGTCAGAAAGACAAGAAGAAGGTATACGGTAACGATCGTCAGCACGAACCAGCGCGCCTCGGACAGGAGACGCACGAGCCGGTTCGGCAAGGGGTGCGCTTCGGGCGGATTGGTGTTGCGGGTATAAGCTTGTGTTGTTTTGGTCATGGTGCCTGCGAAATTCGGGGAAACGCCGGCCGCTCCAGGGCGCGAATTACGGTCATCAGCTCGGCTGGGCGGTGCGGGTTCGACTATAATCTTAACCAGTTTTTCAGGAGCAATCCCGAATAAGTGCTCGGGAGGCGCTTGAATATTTGCCTTTTGGCGACATATGTATCGCCACCACAGACGAATTCCTTCACTCCCCCATCTATTGCTATGGCAACCACGAAACACGCCCACGTCCTGATTATCGGTTCCGGCCCGGCCGGCTACAGCGCCGCCGTCTATGCCGCGCGCGCCAACCTGAAGCCCGTACTCATCACCGGCGTCGAACAGGGCGGTCAACTGATGACCACCACCGACGTCGAAAACTGGCCCGGCGACCCGATGGGCGTGCAAGGCCCCGAACTGATGCAGCGCCTGCTGCAGCACGCGGAGCGTTTCAACACTGAAATCGTGTTCGACTACATCCACACCGCGAAGCTGAATGAAAAACCGATCCGCCTGATCGGCGATTCCGGCGAATACACCTGCGATTCGCTGATCATCGCCACCGGCGCGTCCGCGCAATACCTCGGCCTGCCCTCCGAAGAAGCCTTCATGGGCAAGGGCGTGTCGGCCTGCGCCACCTGCGACGGCTTCTTCTACAAGAACCAGGCCGTTGCGGTCGTCGGTGGCGGCAATACCGCGGTCGAGGAAGCGATCTACCTGTCCAACATCGCCAGCAAGGTCACGGTGATCCACCGCCGCAACAAGTTCCGCGCCGAGCCGATCCTGATCGACCGCCTGATGGCAAAGGTCGAGGAAGGCAAGATCGAGGTGAAATGGGACTACACGCTCGATGAAGTGACGGGCGACACCTCCGGCGTCACCGGTATCAACATCAAGTCGACCAAGGACGGCAGCGTCACTCCCCTGCCGGTGCAAGGCGTGTTCATCGCCATCGGCCACAAGCCGAACACCAGCATCTTCGAAGGCCAGCTGGAAATGCAGAATGGCTACATCAAGACAAAGGGCGGCTCGGAAGGCTTTGCGACGGCGACCAACATCCCCGGCGTGTTTGCCGCGGGCGACGTACAGGACCACGTGTACCGCCAGGCAGTGACCAGCGCCGGCACCGGCTGTATGGCCGCGCTTGACGCGCAGCGTTACCTGGAAAGCCTGGAAGGCTGATCCACCCCCGCAGTACGCCGTCCGCGCCCGGCGCGGACGGCCTCAGGAATTCATCATGTCCGGCTCCATCAAAGACTTCGCCGCCCTGAAAGGCCTGCGAGCAACGATCAAGGCGCAGGAAGAAGCGCGCAAGGCCGCCGAGGAAGAACGCCTGCGGCGCGAGAAGGAAAGCCGCCGCGACGCAGAGCTCTTCCGAAACGCCATCGGCAACGTCAAACCCCTCTCCCCTCCCAACAAGACCGAACCGGCCGGACAGCGCCCGTTGCCTATCGCCCGGCAGCGAATGGCCGACGAACAGGCCGCACTCGAAGAATCGCTGTCGGACGAATTTAATGTCGACACATTGCTTGATACGGACGAGGAGTTGAGCTACGCACGTCCAGGCATCAGCGGCGATATCCTGCGCAAGCTGCGCCGCGGGAACTGGGTGATCCAGGCCCAGCTCGACCTGCACGGCATGCGCCGCGAAGAAGCCCGCGAGGCGCTTGCCGAATTCCTGCGCAATGCCGTCAAGCGCGGCATGCGCTGCGTGCGCGTCATCCACGGCAAAGGCCTGGGGTCGGTCAACAAGGAACCTGTACTGAAGAGCAAGGTGCGCAGCTGGCTGGTGCAGAAGGAGGAAGTGATTGCCTTTTGCCAGGCGCGCGCGGCGGAGGGCGGCGCAGGGGCGCTGGTGGTCCTCCTCAAGGCATAAGCTGCCGATTCGACAGCCTCACTCCATCCAGGCTACCGCTTCGCCCTATCTTGATTTCCGTCCTGCCACAAGTATCATGCAGGACAAACAACTCCCGCACCGCATCGCATGACCCTGATCAAAATCCTCGAAATCGTTGCGATTCTGGTGGGCGCCTTTTCCGGCTTCATCGAAGCCCGGAGCAAGAAGATGGATGTGGTCGGGATTTTCACCGTCGCCTTCATCACCGCGTTCGGCGGGGGAACGCTACGTGACATCCTGCTCGACAGGCGGCCGCTGTTCTGGGTCGCCCATCAGGAGTACGCGATCCTGATCTTTCTTCTCGCGCTGGTCGCCGCACCAGCCATCCGCACACTGCGCAAGATCATTTCGGAACGGTTGATCGTTTTTGCGGACGCGCTGGGACTGGGGCTTTTTTCGATTGTCGGCGTATCGCAAGCCCTTGAGGCCGGCATGCCCCTGTTCATTGCCTCGATGATGGGCGTCATCACAGGCATCTTCGGCGGCGTGCTGCGCGACGTCATCTGCAACGAGATTCCGATGGTGCTCCGCGACGGCAAGCCCTACGCCATCTGTTCGTTCGCCGGCTGCTGGATGTACCTGTTGATGCAAAAGGCAGGCGTGCCGCCGGATTTTTCGCTCTGGTCGAGCGCGTTGTTGATCAGCGTGTTTCGCATGGTGACCTGGGCCAAGGGCGTGAAGATCGAATAGCCCCGTAAACGGCACAGCCCGGTGGAAGCATTGCCTCCACCGGGCTGTGCCGAAAAGCCTGGCTTAAACCGCGTCTGCGCCGGTTTCGCCGGTACGGATACGGATGACCTGCTCGACTTCCCGAACGAAGATCTTGCCGTCGCCGATCTTGCCGGTACGAGCTGCCTTGATGATGGCGTCGACAGCCTGTTCGACCACCTTGTCGTCGATGACTGCCTCGATCTTCACCTTCGGCAGGAAGTCCACGACGTATTCGGCGCCGCGGTACAGTTCGGTATGGCCCTTCTGGCGGCCGAAGCCCTTCACCTCGGTCACGGTCAGGCCGGTGACGCCGATTTCGCCGAGCGCTTCACGCACTTCGTCCAGCTTGAAAGGTTTGATGATTGCAGTAACCAGCTTCATGACAGCTCCTTAGTTGTATCACTCTCGATTTGCTTATTGTATCAATCGCGCGGCGCGCGCCATATTCCCGCTACGATACCTTGCCGCAATGCTCCCGGCAATGCTGCACAAGGCTGGAATTGACGCCAGACATGTTTCATTGCTCTGGGATGCGTTTCAGGTCATCCATCCACACGATGGCTTCGGAATCGCTCGGCGCCCGCCAGTCGCCACGGGGGGACAATGATCCGCCGGAGCCCACCTTGGGCGAATTCGGCACGCATGTCCTCTTGAACTGGCTCGTCAGGAAGAACCTGCGCAGGAAGATGGCGAGGTTCCGCTTGATGTCGCCAACGCCATACTCGTTGCGCGTCACATGCGCGCCTTCCGGCCAGCGTCCCGCCTCGCGGCTGCCCCAGGCCGAATGGGCGAGGAAGGCGACCTTCGACGGGGAAAACCCGAAACGCAGCGTGTAATAGAGATTGAAGTCCTGCAGTTCGTACGGCCCGATGACGCTTTCGGTCTTCTGTTCCGGCGCGTCCTTTCCCTTGCCCGGCACGAGCTCCGGGCTGATGTCGGTATCGAGCACGCTCAGCAGGACGTCGGACCCTGTCTCGCCGATCTGGCCGGTTTCCGCCACCCAGCGCACAAGGTGAACGATCAGGGTCTTGGGCACGCTGGCATTCACGTTGTAGTGCGACATGTGGTCGCCTACTCCGTAGGTACACCATCCCAGCGCAAGTTCGCTCAGGTCGCCTGTGCCGATGACGATGCCCTGGTGATGGTTCGCGAGCCGGAACAGGTGGCTGGTCCTTTCCCCCGCCTGCACATTCTCGAACGTGACGTCGTAATGCTCCTCGCCTGAAGCGTAGGCATGCCCGAGGTCTTTCAGCATCTGCAGGCAGCTCGGGCGAATATCGATTTCCATGGATTCGCACCCGACCACGTCCATCAGTTGCCGGGCCTGCAAGAGTGTCCGCTCGCTGGTAGCGAATCCGGGCATGGTGACGCCGAGGATATTCTTCCGCGGGAGGCCGAGGCGGTCCATGGCCTTCGCGCATACCAGCAACGCATGGGTGGAATCCAGTCCGCCCGATACACCGATGACCACCTTCGAAATGCGCGATGCCGACAGGCGCTGGACCAGCGCCTGCACCTGGATGTTATAGACCTCGCTGCACCGCTCGTCGCGCCGGCTGGCATCGGAAGGCACGTACGGGAAGCGTTCGACGTTTCTCCGCAGCGGCAGCTTCCCCGAAACGGGCACATCGAGGGCAAAGGAAATCTTCCTGAACTTCCCGACTTCCGTGGCGTGGCGGCGGACGGAATCGCCAAAGGTGGACATCCGCATCCTCTCGCGCGACAGCCTGTCGAGGTCGACGTCGCCGTAGACGAGGTGGGAACTGTCGGAGAACCGCTCGGATTCGGCAAGCAGCTCGCCGTTCTCGTAGATCAAGGCTTGCCCGTCCCACGCCATGTCGGTCGAGGACTCGCCCTTTCCTGCCGACGAATACAGGTAGGCCGACAGGCAGCGCGCGGACTGCTGCGACACCAACTGATGACGGTAACGTGCCTTGCCGACGACGATGTTCGATGCGGAAAGGTTGACCAGCACCGTCGCGCCGGCAAGCGCGGCAAACGTGGACGGCGGGATCGGGACCCAGACGTCTTCGCAGATCTCCACATGGAAGCGGAAGAGCGGCAGGTTTTCCACTTCGAAAAGCAGGTTGGCGCCGAAGGGAACCGCATTTCCCGACAGGGTGATTTCCGATACGGCAACACTGTCGGCAGGACTGAACTGCCTGGCCTCGTAAAATTCGCCGTAATTAGGCAGGTAACTCTTGGGAACGACGCCGCGAATACGGCCGCCGGCCACCACCACGGCGCAGTTGAACAACTGGTGCTCGACACGCAGCGGCATGCCCACGATCATTGCCAGCTTGAGTTTCGCCGATGCATCGACAATGGATGCAAGCGCGTTCAACGATGCATCGAGCAAGGCCTTCTGATGGAAAAGGTCATCACAGGTGTAAGCCGACAATCCCAGTTCGGGAAAGGCGATCAGTGCGGCGCCGTTTTTTTCAGCCTCGGCCGCAAGGGCAATCGTTTCCTTTGCGTTGTACACCGGATCGGCAACCCGGCAGGTCGGCACCCCGACCGCCACCCGGGCAAAGTCGTGCGAATAGATGTTAAAAAACTCCGTATTCATCATCTGTCCTACCTTTATGGCCGCGCACCGCTTAAACCAGGGGGTGCTGATGTGCCTGAAGCCGGGGAGTTGTGCGTCGAACCGTTCTGCTGAATTTGCGTAGAATGAACAGCTCAGCAACAGGCGTACGCGGAGGGGCTAGCGTTGCATCGGTTCAATGCGTGCTTCCAGCCTGAGGCACAGGATGGTTTGATATCAATAGTGAATTATCGCACGCAAATCGTTTCCTCCCTTGACGAGATCGGACAGGAAAGTTGGGACGGCCTGGTTGCTGCTCAACAAGAGCGCAACCCTTTTCTCTCGTTCGCATTTCTCCACGCGTTGCACGCCTCCGGGTGCGCATCGCCCGATAGCGGCTGGCAGCCGCAATACCTGACGCTGTGGCAAGGACAGTCGCTGGAGGCGGCACTGCCGCTTTACGTCAAGTCGCACTCTTACGGGGAGTACGTGTTCGACTGGGCCTGGGCCGATGCCTACCGCCGCAACGGGCTCGACTATTACCCCAAGCTGCTGTCTGCGATTCCATTCACTCCGGTTGCCGGATCGCGGCTGCTGGCGCGCACCGATGAAGCCTCATACAGGCTGGTCGAGGCGCTGTGCGGCTTGCAGGAAGCAAACGGACTGTCGTCCACCCACATCCTTTTCCCACCCGAAGCGCAGGCGCACGTTTTGAAAGAGGCCGGATTCATGCTGCGTACCGGCGTGCAGTTCCACTGGATCAACCAAGGGTACGGCGATTTCGACGATTTCCTGGCGTCGCTGGACCGCAAGAAAAGGAAGAACATCCGTGCCGAGCGCCGCAAGGTACAGGAAGCCGGGGTCACGTTCCGTCACATCCCGGGACACGACGCGTCCGATACGGACTGGCGCTTCTTCAAGCGCTGCTATGACCGCACCTACGCCGCGCATTACTCGACGCCCTACCTGAACCTCGATTTTTTCCGCCGCCTCGGGAGCACGATGCCTCAGCACCTGCGTCTCATCGTGGCGGAGCGCAACGGCAAGCCTGTCGCCAGCTCCTTCGTGGTGCACGATGAAAACACGCTCTTCGGACGTTATTGGGGCGCGATCGAAGACATCCCCTGCCTGCACTTCGAAACGGCGTATTACCAGCCGCTCGATTTCTGCATCGCGCAGAAGATCCGTTGCTTCGAGGGCGGTGCGCAGGGGGAGCACAAGATGGCGCGCGGCTTCCTTCCTCACCGCACCTGGTCGGCGCACTGGCTCGCGCATCCCGCATTTTCCGACGCGGTCGAGCGCTTCCTTGAGCAGGAGGCAGGCGGCATCGACGCCTATCTGGACGAGCTCAACGACCGCCAGCCCTACCGGGCACAACGGTAACCGGCAGTCATTTTCATCGACAAACTTTTGGAATTTCATGGCAACCTGGCTGCCACACCATTGCCAAAATGAACACTTCGCGGCATCCTGTCGCCACCATGTCCTGCCCACCGTCCGCCTCGCTTGCCCCCGCCAGCCCAGCCGTCACCCGCATCGGCCGGTTCTACATCACGCGCGAGCTTGGCCGGGGGACTGTCGGATGCGTCTACCTTGGACATGACCCGGTGATCGGACGGGATATTGCAATCAAGACCTATCATCCGCGCCTGACACCAGCCGAACGCAACCGCTACGAACTGCAGTTCATCAATGAGGCGCGGGCCGCCGGTTTGCTCTCCCATCCGCATATCGTGACCGTCTATGACGCATCGGTTGAGCACGGAACCACCTATATCGCGATGGAATACCTGCGCGGGCGTGAACTCAACAAGCTTCTCGACAGCGGCCATCGCTTCACGCCGGACGACGTCGCATCCATCGTCTGGAAGATCGCCGATGCGCTGAACCACGCGCACCAGCGCGACGTGATCCATCGAGACGTGAAGCCGGCAAACATCTTCATGGTGGCAGACGACCAGCCGAAGCTTGTCGATTTCGGCATTGCGCGCGCGCCGAATCGCGTCGCTGAAAAAAGCGCCGATCCTGACGATCCCGTCACGCTCCTGGTGGGCAACCGGCTGCTCGGCACACCGAACTACATGTCGCCGGAACAGGCCGTCGGCAAGACGGTGGATGCCCGCACCGATATTTATTCCCTGGGCGCCGTGATGTACGAAATGCTCGTCGGCCGCAAGCCCTTCCACTCGACGAGCGCGGACAAGCTTCTGCAGCAGATCGCCTACAAGGCACCTCCGGCGCCGCATGAAATCGATTACCGCATTCCATTGGCACTGTCCGAAATCGTGATGAAGGCGATGAGCAAGCGCCCTGAAAAACGCTACGAAACGGCGCAAAGGATGGCGCTGGATATCAAGCGTTACCTGGTGCGGCAGCGCCGCGCACGGCGCCGTATGAAGATTCCCGTTCCCGCCCTTGATCAGCGCGATCCGCGAACCCTGTCTGTTTCCCGCGGCAGCCTGTACTGGACAGTCGGCCTCCTGCTTGCGGGTACTGCCGCCATGGCTACGGCGCTGCTCTAACGAACGTTCAGCGCGGTCAGCACCTGCCCCTTCAGGGTTTTGATCAGCGAGGTTTCATCCGATGGCACCCCCTCGGGAGCAGCCTGTGCACGATCTGCATAGAACAGGCCAAGCTGCTTCTTCTGAACGACCAGCGGCAGGACGATGAAACTGCGCGCATCCGGCAGCAAAGTTCGGTGCCACGCAGGCAGCAGGTCACGGATCTTTGGCGCGGTCGCATCGGAAATCATGAGATCCGCATCGTTTTCCATCGCCAGGTGGAACAGATCACGCGCGGTGTGAATGGGAAACACGAACCCTGCCTGGCGCTCCGCGTTCTTTTCACCCATGGCGATACGGGCGCGGAACTGGTGCGTATGCATGTCCTTCAGGCATACCGTCGCAAAGCGGAATCCCATGCTGCTGTAGAGCGTCTCGAGGACCAGCAGCATCAGGTCGTTCACCTTGCAACGGCCGGACGCCATCATCTGCGTCACGTCCTGCACACCTGCCAGCAACAGGTCGCGCGCATTCACCGGCTTGCCGCTGGCGTGGCGCTCGGTTATCTGCAATGCTTGCGGTTCGTCGAGGAGGTCCAGCAGAAGTTCGCTCGGCAATCCGGACTCGACGTCTGTTGCGCCCTTCGCCGCGCCGGCCGGTGCAGGCGCAGCCGCGCCGGAAGCCGCAGCGGCTGCAGGTTGCCGCCCGGACGGCGCCGCTTGTTCGCCATGCGAGTGAGCATGGTCATGCTCGTCGCTGTGCAAGGCCAGTTCGGTACTGCTTGCAATGACACGGGTTTCCTGTGCCACACCTGCGAACAACTGGTTGAGCTTGGCATGGTCCATGCCCAATGCCCCGCCGAAACGCGTCAGCACGGCCTTGCTCGCCGCTTCCTGCCCCGGCGTACCCGCAGAGGGAATCAGGCGCGCAGCGGCGGAACTGAAGGCAGCGACCTGCTGCAGCCATTCCTGCCGGCCCTTGGCAGGCTTGAGCACGCCCGGCGGCGGCGGGTTCAAGGCCTGGACGATACTCTCGGGGATGTTCCATTCGCGCAGGACCGACTCCGCGAGGAGGTCGAAGCTGCAGCCAAGCACCTGCTGCGAAGCCTGTGCCGGCGTATGCGTACCGGCCTCCACCAACGTAGTGATCTTGTCGTATTGATCATGATCGTGTGCGGCGACGAGGACACGGCCGATATTCTTGAACAGCGCAGCGACCGCGGCCTCTTCCGCATCCTTGAAATGGCTGCGGCGTGCGATTTCACGACCGACGATACTTGCGCAAAGGGCATGACTGAGTTCGTTGCGCACGCTTTTCGCGTTCTTCCCGGACATGCCGTCGACAAGCAGCATCGCCAGCGCCGCGGTCTTCACGGTATCGAAGCCGAGCAGGAAGATGGCCTTAGACACCGTCGTTACCGGCGTGCCGGACGCGGTGCGGTAGCAGACGGTATTGGAAATGCGGAGGATTTTCTGCGTCAGCGCAACATCGGACAGGATGAAATGCGCGAGATTCCGAACCGCCTCGCCATCCGACGATGTCATTTGCACAACGCGGGATACCGAACTGCCCAGGGCAGGAAGATCCGCTTCAGAGCTGATTTTTTGCAACAGATGTTCGAGCGCACGGTTGGCGGGCTTGTCGTCCCCCGCCCAGAACTGGACATCGGGCTTTGCCGGCCCTGTATTTTCGAAAACCACGTTTAACAGTTCCTGAGAGTGCGCACTGGGAAGGTCAATGATGACGCATTCACGGTGCATTGTCGATGCAACGCAATTGTATTACTGCCTGTCTGGGCTATAACGGCACAACCCCGAAGATATTGAGCCGCAGCGCCCCGCTTCGCCACGGTCGTCTTCAAATAAAAAAAGCGCACCGTTTCCGGTGCGCCCTTGACTTCTGCCGCGAGCAGATTACTTGCTGTGTTCGCGGTTGTATGCAGCGACGCCGTTCAGGATTTCCTGCTTGGCCTCTTCCGGACCGAACCAGCCTTCGACCTTGACCCACTTGCCCGGCTCGAGATCCTTGTAGTGCTCGAAGAAGTGCTGGATCTGCTGCAGGCGCAGTTCGTTCATGTCATCCGGCTTCTGCCAGTGCTTGTAGATCGGCAGGACCTTGTCCACCGGCACGGCGAGCAGCTTGGCGTCGCCGCCCGCTTCATCCTTCATGCGCAGGACGCCGATCGGACGGCAGCGCACGACCACGCCGGGGATCAGCGGGAACGGCGTCACGACGAGCACGTCGACCGGGTCGCCGTCGTCGGAAATGGTCTGCGGGATGTAGCCGTAGTTGCACGGATAATGCATCGCCGTGCCCATGAAGCGATCAACGAAAATCGCGCCGGTTTCCTTGTCAACCTCGTACTTGATCGGGTCGGCATTCATCGGGATTTCGATGATGACGTTGAAATCTTCCGGAACGTTGCGGCCGGCGGGAACATTGCTCAAGCTCATGATGCACTCTCAGTGGAAATGAAAATTCGGAAATGCCGAGATTATAACGGCATTCAGAGCGAGCTTGTGCGACGCAGCACGACTTTGAGAAAGGATGTCAGCGCGTTTGACACACGTCAGGAGAGCGTCAGGATGGAATGATAAAAGCGGCGGGAATGCAGTCCCCGCCGCGTTACAGGATGGTCGCCAGCGCGCACTGGCGGTAATGCGCCGCCGCCTGGTCGGGCTGGTTGAGTGCCTCGTGCATCTGCGCCAGCTTGAGGTGCGCCTCGCGCACGGTTTCCGCTTCACCGGCATCCGACAGCGCCTGCTCGAGGTGCCGTTGCGCCTTGCCCCAGAGCTTCTGCCGCAGGCACAGCGTGCCCAGCGTCAGCGCAAGTTCCGCATCGCCCGGATGCGATTTCGCCCACTCCTCGCAGCGCTCAATTTGCGCCAGCAATTCCGCCGAGCCTTCGGCACCGGCGGAATTGCCGTAAGCGCGCACCAGCCGCTCGTCCCACTCTACCGCCAATGCCTTTTCAACCACGCTGCGGGACTCGTCATGCAATCCTTTCGCATTGAGGGCACGGGCCGCGCGAATGGCGACGAATGGCCGCGTCCTGTCTTCCGCAGGAATGGTGGAAAGCACGCGGCGCAAGGATTCGGCGTCATGCGCCTGATGGGACAGCAGGTCTTCATACGCCATTTCGCGCAGCCGGCGCGAGAGTGCCGGATGCAAGGCATTGCGCTTGTCGAGCATGCGCACCAGGCGCAATACCTCTGGCCAGTTCTTGGAGCGCTGGTTTGCCTTGAGCGCGAGTCGAAGCGCATGGATGTGGCGAGTGCCGCTGGAATTGAGCTCCTTCACCGCGTCCAGCGCAAGATCCGGCTCGTGCCCGTCGATGGACAGCTCGATGGAAGTCATCAGGCGGGCAGTCTTGAGGGCCTGATCCTCCTGCGCCTTGTTCAGCCACACGTCGCGGCGCTCCGGACGACCGATGCGATGCGCGGCGCGCGCAGCGATCAGGGCCGACAGACCGGCGTTGTCCGGGGATTCGGCGGCGCGGGCGGCGGCTTTTTCGGCGTGGCCGAAGCGGCCTTCGAACAGCGCTTTCAGCGCATCGCGCATCGCGCGGTTGCCCTCACGGTCGCGCTTTTCACGGCGATACGCGGCAACCCGGTACGGCATCTGCTGGGTACTGCGAATGGCATTGAAGATGGCAAACAGCACCGCGAACAGCAGTGCGGCCAGCACGATGAACAGGTTGAGCGACATGTCCACCCGGTACGGCGGGTAGAAGAAGACGACGTTGCCCGGGTTGAAGCGCGCGCCGACAGCAAGACCGATCGCGGCGGCAAACAGGATGACGAGCGACAAAAAGATACGCATCGTTATGGCTTCGCCTTGTAGTTGCGCACGGCATTCAGGCTTTCGGCCAGCGTCGGCATCTCGATCGAGAGGTTGCTTGCCTGGACCTGGCGCAGCAGGGCCTGCGTCGTCTGCGTCTGCTTGGCGCGGGTATCGAAGTACTTGGCGATCGCGTCCTGCGCGGCGATCAGGTCGCTGCGGAATGCTGATTCATTGCGGGTCAACAGTGCCAGGCGGGCATTGAGCAGGCGCAGCTTGACGTTCTCGCGGGCGTAATAGGCCTGGGTCGGCGAGAGCAGCAAGGCATCCGAAGTCTCGACATTGCGCACGCGGATCAGTTGTCGGATCTCGCCCCACATCTCGCTGGTCCAGCTGTGCCACACTTCTTCGAGGTCGCCAAGCCAGTCGGAGCCGGCCTGGCCCGATGCTTGCGCCTTCGACGACTCGACCGCCTTGGGGGCGCGGCGCGGTACGCGCGGCTGCGCCGCGACGGCGGCCGGCTTTTCGTCGGCCAGCAGCGGCATGCTGTCAATCTGGCCGATGATGCTGTCGAGGCGCAGCGCGATGCCGGTCAGGTCGACCGTGGGCAGCGCCTTGAGACGCTCCAGGTCCTTCGCGATTGCGCGCCGGATGATAATGAATTGCGGCTTGTCCGAGCGGGAAAGCCGGTTGTCGGCATTCTGCAGCGCGATCACCGCGCCCTGGACATTGCCCGCAAGCTGGAGCTGCTGGCTGGCGGTGGACAGGACCTGCTCGATTTCCGCCAATGCCCAGTCGTCACGGTTGCGGGACAGCTCCTGATAGAGATGCTCGAGCGCCAGTTGCTGGCTTTGCGCCTCGACCTGCTTGCCTTCGAGGACGTTCACCTTGGCCTGCAACTCCTTCATGCCTTCCTGGACGGAACGGACGATGACCTTCGTTTCGGTGCTCACCGATTCGCCGGTCTTCAGGCGCTGCGCCATTTCCTCACGCAGCCGGTCAACCTCGCGGTCGGATGTCCACCACTGCGCGGCAAGCAGAAGCGCGAGCGCTCCCAGCGCGCCATAGACGAGGCGCACGGAAGAATTACCTTTTTGATAAGAGGGTGCTGCGGATTCGGCTTTTTGCGGAGCGGGACTCGTCTGCGCAGGCTGATTCGCGTCGGAAGAAGATGGCAGTTCGTTCATGCTCGAAATTGTAACGCGGCTAACAAGGGTTCGTCCCCTGATCCTGTCTGCACGATGTCGGCAAAACCCAGCGAGCGTGCGGTTTCCGCGATGCGCACATGCGGGACGACGAGACGTTGCTGTTGCATTTTCACCACGGCAACATCGCCCCCGGTGTCTCGCACCATTTGCTGGAGGATGCGCAGCGCCTCGGAACTGGTGATGATCCAGTCCGCGCCTGTGTCGAGCAAGTGCCGCAGTTGCGCGCGCTTCGCATCGTCAAGCACTGGCGCCGCTCTCCTGTATGCCGCCACCTGTTCGACCTGCACGCCATGGTCGCGCAATGCATCAGCCATCAGTTCGCGTCCGGTTTCACCGCGCAGGATCAATACGCGCTTGCCGCGCAAGGCAGAAAGGTCCAGCGCCTCGACCAGCGTCTGTGAATCGGTGCGCAGCGGATCGACGGGACTGAAGATGGTGGCATTGGCCGGCGTCAGTCCGTATTGCGCGAGGGCTGCCTTGCTGCCTTCACCGACCACGGCAAGGGCGACATGGGAAGGCCACTGGCCGATGTGCGCGAAAGCTGCGTCGATCGCGTTCGGACTGACGAAGGCCACCATGGCGTAGTCGCCGACATTCCGGAGCGTGGCCTGTAGCGCGGCCTGGTCCGGAAGGGGAAGGATTTCGAGCAGGGGAAATACGACGGCGTCGCGCCCGAGCGCGGACAGCTTTTGCGCCAGCGCCACGGCCTGCGCCTGCGGGCGCGTGATGACGACCGGACGATTACCTGTATTTGCCATCGTTCGTTGCCGCCCTGTCGATGCCTTCGATCGGAAAAAAATTGGATGCTGCGCGGCGGTGGCCGCGCGGTGATTGCCGTCAGCCGGCGTCCATCGCCTTGCACGCGGCGAGGATGTCGTCGGCGCCCTGCCCCTGCAGAGTCGTGGCAATCTGCTTGCCCAGTGCGTCAGGAGCGTTGGCCGGGCCGGTTGCATCGGCAGTCGCGATGCGCTTGCCGTCCGGTGTCGCCACCATCGCGCGCAGGCGCATGGAACCGGCATCCACTGTGGCGAATGCCGCCAGCGGGATCTGGCAGCTGCCGCCGAATACGCGGGATACGGTACGCTCGGCAGTGACCGCCTGGGCCGTGGCTTCGTGATTGAGCGGCTCCAGCAAGGCCATCAGGTCGTCGCGGCCGTCGAGGATTTCAATGGCCATGGCGCCCTGGCCCGGGGCGGGCAGGCTCCGCTCGGGCTCGATCAGGGAGCGAATGCGTTGCGGCATGCCGAGGCGCTTGAGGCCGGCGGCAGCAAGGATGATCGCCGCGTATTCGCCGCGGTCGAGCTTGCCGAGGCGGGTATCGAGGTTGCCGCGCAGGGGGCGGATCACGAGATGCGGATAGCGCGCCGCGATCAATGCCTGGCGGCGCAGGCTGCTGGTGCCGACAATCGCGCCTTCCGGCAGGTCGTCGAGCGAAGCATAGTCATTGGACACGAAAGCATCGCGCGGATCTTCGCGCTCCAGCACGGCTGCAAGCCTGAACCCTTCTGGCAGTTCCATCGGCACATCCTTGAGCGAATGCACGGCGAGGTCGGCGCGGCGTTCTTCCATTGCCACTTCGAGTTCCTTGACGAACAAGCCCTTGCCTCCGACCTTCGACAAGGTGCGGTCGAGGATCTGGTCGCCCTTGGTGGTCATGCCCAGAATTTCGATACTGCACTGCGGATATAATGCCGACAACCTTGCGCGGACATGCTCTGCCTGCCACATGGCGAGGCGGCTCTCACGCGACGCGATCACGAGTTTTGCGGGTGGGGATACTTTCACGACGTGCACTTTCGATGTTCGTTGATGCGAACCTGGCTCGGATCGCAGAGGCGCAGATTTTATCATGCGCATGTTCCGCAACTGTGCCCGCAGGCCACTTTTCCCCAATCGATTGCAGACATTCAACATGGCTAATCAAGCAAGCTCCACGACCGACAAGGACGCACCGCTGAAGGAAGACATCCGCCTGCTGGGGCGCCTGCTCGGCAACGTATTGCGCGACCAGGAAGGCGAGGCGGTGTTCCATGTCGTCGAGACCATCCGCCAGACGGCGGTACGTTTCCGCCGCGAATCCGACCCGCAGTCGGGAACGGAACTCAACAAGATGCTCCGGAAGCTTACCCGCGACCAGACGATTTCGGTCGTACGGGCGTTTTCCTACTTCTCGCACCTTGCCAACATCGCCGAGGACCAGCACCACAACCGCCGCCGCCGCGCGCACCTGCTCGCTGGCTCTGCGCCGCAGCAAGGCAGCATTGCCTATGCGCTGTCCCGGCTGGATGACGCAGGCGTGTCCGGCTCCGCGGTGCGCGGCTTCTTCAAGGAGGCGCTGGTTTCGCCGGTGCTCACCGCGCACCCCACGGAAGTCCAGCGCAAGAGCATCCTCGATGCCGAACGCGAAATCGCGCGCCTGCTTGCGGAACGCGACCATCCGCTGACCGCGAAGGAACTGGCGCGCAATACGCAACTCCTGCACGCCTGCGTCGCGACGCTGTGGCAGACCCGGATGCTGCGCTACTCGAAGCTGACGGTGGCCGACGAGATCGAGAACGCGCTGTCCTACTATCGCATCACCTTCCTGCGCGAACTGCCCGGCCTGTACGAAGACATCGAGTCCGAAATCGCAGCGCATTTCCCGCAGCGCCATGCGGTCTCCGGCGAGCTGCCGCCTTTCGTGCAGATGGGAAGCTGGATCGGCGGCGACCGCGACGGCAATCCGAATGTGAATGCGGACACGATGAAGCATGCGCTTGTCCGCCAGTCCACCGCGATTTTCGATTTTTACATGGATGAAGTGCATGCCCTAGGCGCCGAATTGTCGATTTCGACACTGCTGGTTGGCGTCAGCCCGGAACTGCAGGCGCTCGCGGACGCCTCTCCCGACCAATCAGCACATCGCTCCGACGAGCCCTATCGCCGCGCGCTGATCGGCCTGTATGCGCGCCTCGCCGCCACGGCCCGCACGCTGGGTGCGGCACATGTGCTGCGGCAGGAAGTCGGCGCGGCCGCCCCCTATGCAACGCCGGAAGCATTCACGCGCGACCTGCAAGTGCTGGCCGATTCCCTGCAATCCCATCATGGCGCCGTGCTGGTCGGACCACGTCTCGCCGTGCTGAAACGCGCATCCGAGATCTTCGGCTTCCACCTCGCGACGCTCGACATGCGCCAGAGCTCCGATGTCCATGAACGCGTCCTGGCCGAACTCTTTTCCCGCGCCGGGGTCGAGAAGAATTACGGCGCGCTGGCGGAAGAAGACAAGGTCGCGCTCCTGCTGGAGGAACTCGGCAAGCCGCGCCTGCTGTACTCGCCCTACCTCGCCTACACCGCCGAGACGGAGTCCGAACTCACCATCCTCCGCACCGCACGCGACATCCGTCACCGCTATGGCGAACGGGCGATCCGCAACTACATCATTTCGCATACGGAGACCGTCTCCGACCTGCTGGAAGTGCTGCTTCTGCAGAAGGAAACCGGCCTGCTGCATCAGGAATGGGACGCGGAGTCCGGCGAGGCGTCGAATGCGCGCAACGAGCTGATGGTGATCCCGCTGTTCGAAACCATCCCCGACCTGCGCTGCGCGGCGGGCATCATGGAACGGTTCATGTCCTTGCCGCAGGTACGCCGCCTGGTGGCAAACCAGGGCGACCTGCAGGAAGTGATGCTGGGCTATTCCGACTCCAACAAGGACGGCGGCTTCCTGACCTCGAACTGGGAACTGTACAAGGCGGAGATCGGCCTGGTCGAACTGTTCGACCGCGCCGGCGTCAAGCTGCGCCTCTTCCATGGCCGCGGGGGCACAGTCGGCCGCGGCGGCGGACCGAGCTACGACGCCATCCTTGCGCAGCCTGCGGGCACCGTCAACGGCCAGATCCGCCTCACCGAGCAAGGTGAAATCATCGCGTCGAAATTCTCCAACCCGGAAATCGGCCGCCGCAACCTGGAACTGCTGGTGGCGGCGACGCTGGAAGCCAGCCTGATGCCGCATGCGGCCGAGGGCAAGCGCGCCAGGAAGCTCGCCGGGTTCGAAAGCGTGATGGAGGAATTGTCCGAGCGCGCCTATCGCGCCTATCGCAACCTCGTGTACGAGACGCCCGGCTTCACCGACTACTTCTTCGCCGCCACGCCGATTGCGGAGATTGCCGAACTCAACATCGGTTCGCGCCCTGCCTCGCGCAAATCGACGCGCCGCATCGAAGACCTGCGCGCCATTCCCTGGGGTTTCTCCTGGGGACAATGCCGCTTGTTGCTGCCGGGATGGTACGGATTCGGCAGCGCGGTCGCGTCCTGGGTGGACGAGGCGGAAGACGCAAAGGAACACAAGAAGCGCGTCGCGACCCTGCGTGAGATGTTCAAGGAATGGCCGTTTTTTGCCACGCTGCTGTCGAACATGGACATGGTGCTCGCCAAGGCCGACCTCGCCGTCGCCTCGCGCTATGCGGAACTGGTGCCGGACAGGAAGGTCCGCAACGGGATCTTCAAGCGCATCCTGGAGGAACACGAGCGCACGACGTCCAGCCTGGCCGTCATTACCGGCGCACGGGAGAGGCTTGCGGGCAATCCGCTGCTGGCGCGTTCCATCAAGAACCGGTTTGCCTATCTCGATCCGCTGAACCACCTGCAGGTGGAACTGATCAAGCGGCACCGTGCGGCAAGCGCAGAGGGACGCACGCTGGATGAACGGGTGCGACGCGGCATCCATCTGTCCATCAACGGCATCGCCGCCGGACTGCGCAATACCGGGTGATTTATTTGACGAGCGCCTTGACCACCGGCCACTGGCGCCGCGAAATGGGAAGGCGCTCGTCGACGTCGCGCAGGATCACCTGCCACGGCTCCTGCACGCGATCGCCCTCGCCTTCTCCATCCACCGGGAGCGTTCCGCGCTCGACACCGACGATCGCGTCACGCGCCACCAGTGCCTTGCGGTGCACCCGTACGAAAACCTCCCCCAGCTCTTCCTCGATGGAAGTCAGCGACTCCTCGATCAGATACTCATGCGAACGGGTGCGCAAGGTGACGTACTTCAGCTCGGCCTTGAGGTAAACGACATCGCGCACGGGAACAAGCAGTACCCGTCCGCGTTCCTGTACCGAAAAATTCTGGCGCGCGCCCGGGACAGCTTTGGATGCCGTCGCAATTGCCGCGCCCTGCGTCGTACGCAAGGCTGCCGCACGCTGGATCGCTTCCGCGAGGCGGGATGCGCGCACCGGCTTCAACAGGTAATCCAGCGCATGGACCTCGAATGCCTTGAGCGCATATTCATCATAGGCAGTCACGAAAATGACGGCCGGCGGCGAAGGGTTCTGCATGAAGCAGGATGCGAGCTCCAGGCCTGTCATGCCGGGCATCTGCACGTCGAGCAGGACGATATCGGGCGCGGCAAGGGCGACGCCGTCGATGGCGCGCTGCGCGCTGTCGGCCTCGCCGGCAAGTTGATGGGGACACTCCGCGGCGATATCGGACAGCAGCGTCTTCAACCGCGTACGCGCGGGCGCCTCGTCATCGACGATAAACAGGCGGGGAATCATGCAACACCTTTCACATAGGGGAACAGCAGCCGTGCCTCGAACAGGTTGCCGTTGACGGCGGTCGCCAGCAGCGCCTCCACATCGAACAGCAGCGCCAGCCGTTCACGGATATTTTCCAGCGCCATCCTGTTTCCGGCCTCGCCACAAGCGCCGCCGTGGTACGGATTGGTCACGATGATCTCGATCTTGTCCATGGAACGTTCGACGGTCACGCGGACCTGGGCAGGCTCGACCGCCGGCTCGACGCCATAGTGCACGGCATTCTCGATCAATGGCTGCAGCAGCAGCACCGGCACCTGGGCACGGCGCAGGACTTCGCCGTCGATCCCGTCCATCTCCCAGCTCACCTGCATGCGGTCGCCCAGACGGATTTTCTCGATCGAGAGATATTGCTGGCACAGGCGGATTTCATTGTGCAGCGACGTCATGCTGCGCGGATCGCTCATCAGCACGCGGAACAGGTCAGCCAGGTCTTCCAGCGTGCTTTCCGCCCTGCGCGGCTCGGTCCTGATGAGCGACAGCGCCGCATTCAGGCTGTTGAAGAGAAAGTGCGGACGGATACGCGCCTGCAACGCCTGCAGCCTTGCCTCCACGATGGCAGGCGAGAAGGCGCGCTTGCGCAGCTCGAAGTAATGCTGGAAAAAAGCACCGAACAAGCCCGCGAGCAGCATCCCCTTCTCCGCGCTCAACGCACTGAAACTCCCTGCAAGGCCGCTGCTCAATGTGAACAGATAGATAACGGCGCCGGTCACGGCAACCGGCACGGCCACGCTCGCCGTCCGCTGCGGCCACGCAGGAATGTGTCCCGGAACAGGTCCACGCAGCAGCAGTTGCCGCAAGCCGCACAGCGCAAACAGGGACCAGAGGCACGACAGCTCGATCACCATCGACGCTTCCACGAATTCAAAGACGCCCGTCGCCCATTCGCCCGACTGCGCCACGATCCCAGCAAAGGCTGCGATGTTCACGCCGATCAGCGTGCGGAAAACCACACCGATGTTGCAACAGTCGGGAATGAGGATGTCGGCGAGTCTGCTGGCCGTATCTGGAGCGGCGGGGAGCGGCATGGGAGTTATAATCACGTATTCACCGGGATTCAATTATGACAGCACAACTTTCCAAAAAAGGCGAGGCCTGGTCCGCCCGCTTTTCCGAACCAGTCTCCGACCTCGTCAAACGTTATACCGCATCGGTGTTCTTCGACAAGCGCATGGCCGATGCCGACATCCAGGGCTCGCTCGCGCACGCCGAGATGCTGGCGCACCAGGGCATCATCAGCCGGCAGGACCACGCCGACATCCAGCGCGGCATGGCGCAGATCCGGTCGGAGATCGCTTCCGGCAAGTTCGAATGGCTGCTCGACCTCGAAGACGTCCACCTGAACATCGAAAAGCGCCTGACCGAGCTGGTCGGCGACGCCGGAAAGCGCCTGCATACCGGCCGCTCCCGCAATGACCAGGTGGCCACGGATATCCGTCTCTACATGCGTTCCGCCATCGACGACATCACCGGCCTGCTGCGCGACCTGCGCCTCGCCCTGGTCGACCTCGCCGAAAAGAACGCCGACACCATCCTGCCGGGCTTCACCCACATGCAGGTGGCGCAGCCGATCACCTTCGGCCACCACATGCTGGCCTACGTGGAAATGTTCGGCCGCGATGCCGAGCGTATGGCCGACTGCCGCAAGCGTGTGAACCGCCTGCCGCTGGGCGCTGCCGCACTGGCCGGCACCACCTTCCCGATCGATCGCACCCGTGTGGCGAAAACGCTCGGTTTCGACGACGTATGCCACAACTCGCTGGATGCCGTCTCCGACCGCGACTTCGCGATCGAATTCTGCGCCGCAGCCGCACTGGTCATGACGCACATTTCCCGCATGTCGGAAGAACTGGTGATCTGGATGAGCCCGCGCGTCGGCTTCATTGATATCGCTGACCGCTTCTGCACCGGCTCGTCGATCATGCCGCAGAAGAAGAATCCCGACGTCCCCGAACTTGCGCGCGGCAAGACCGGTCGCGTCAACGGCCACCTGGTCGGCCTGCTGACCCTGATGAAAGGACAGCCGCTGGCTTACAACAAGGACAACCAGGAAGACAAGGAACCGTTGTTCGATACGGTCGACACGGTGACCGACACGCTGCGGATCTTCGCTGACATGGCTTCCGGCATCACGGTAAAACCGGAGGCCATGCGTGCCGCCGCACTGCAGGGTTATGCCACCGCCACCGACCTGGCCGACTACCTCGTCAAGAAGGGTCTGCCCTTCCGCGATGCGCATGAGGCCGTCGCACATGCAGTACGGATGTGCGAACAGCGCGGCTGCGACCTCACAGACCTGACGCTCGATGAAATGCGCGCATTCTCTGCATTGATCGAAGCGGACGTATTCGATGTCCTCACGCTCGAAGGTTCGGTCGCCGCACGCAACCACGTTGGCGGTACGGCACCTCAACAAGTGCGTGCAGCAATTGCACGCGTACGCGCTCAGCTCGCGTAAGCTTACGGACGCACCGACGGCTGCCGGCTCGAAGGCCGGCAGCCTCCTCCTGCAAGCCTCACCGAAATTGCGTATGCTTTCCTCATGACGGCATTCGATACTTGGTGTGCCGCCGTCGAGCCTCGAACGTCGCCCCATTCCCACCTCTCCTCCGTTGTTGCGCCCACATTTGCGTAGTTTTACGTAAGGATTTGTCCGTAAAAATGCGCTTGAAACATGAAAAAAACAGGGGCTTTTGCGTCGCAGCATGAAAAGAATATTACGCTCTCCGTTCAGTTGTTCGCTTGCACATTGAAATGACATATACTGCGGCGAACCCAAGGTCCAGGCGGCACGCAAGAATCCGATCGCAAAGAAAAAACCCGCGGTCCGGCACGAATGATTTTTCATAAATGGAGACGAAATCATGTCTTTTTTACTCTCGTTATCGAGATTCATTGACGCGCTCAATGAAAAGGTAGGGACCAGCGTCAGCTGGGCACTCTTCATCTCGGTTCTCATCTGTACCGGCAACGCATTGATCAGGTATGTCTTCCATACCAGTTCTAATGCATGGCTTGAAATCCAGTGGTACCTGTTTTCCGCGATCTTCCTTCTCGGTACCTCCTACACGCTGCGCCGCAATGAGCACGTCCGCATCGACGTCGTCGTCGGTCATTTCTCCAAGCGCACGCAAGTCTGGATCGATGTCCTCGGGTTCCTGATCTTCCTGCTGCCGATGACACTGCTCGTTCTCTACTACGCCGTGCCGTATGCATGGGAGTCCATCCAGAACCAGGAAGTCTCGAGCAACGCCGGCGGCCTGATCGTCTGGCCCGCCAAGCTCCTGATTCCGGTCGGTTTCCTGCTGCTGACCTTGCAAGGCATTTCGGAGATGATCAAGCGGATCGGCTTCCTGCAGGGCAAAGTGAATGCGAGCGAGTTCGACAAGCATGCAGCAACCCCCGAAGAAGAAATCGAGGCGATCAAAGCCGCGAACAACCTCAACTGATCGTCTGGAGACTGAGTAAATGGAGCAATTCCTGATTGCGAACATGGCGCCGATCATGTTCGGCGCCCTTGTCGTATTCCTGCTATCGGGCTTTCCGGTGGCATTCGCCCTGGCGGCCAATGGCCTGTTCTTCGGCCTGCTGGGCATCGAGCTCGGCCTGCTGAAGCCCGAGCTGCTGCAAGCTTTGCCGAACCGCATTTTCGGCATCATGGCCAACGACACGCTGCTGGCCATCCCGTTCTTTACCTTCATGGGCCTCATCCTCGAGCGCTCCGGGATGGCGGAAGACTTGCTTGACACCATCGGCCAGCTGTTCGGCCCGGTGCGCGGCGGTGTTGCCTACGCGGTGATTTTCGTGGGCGCCCTGCTGGCCGCGACCACTGGCGTGGTGGCCGCATCCGTGATCTCGATGGGCCTGATCTCCCTGCCAGTCATGCTGCGTTACGGCTATGACAAGCGGATCGCGTCCGGTGTGATTGCCGCATCGGGGACGCTGGCACAGATCATCCCGCCGTCGCTGGTGCTGATCGTGATGGCCGACCAGCTTGGCCGTTCCGTCGGCGATATGTACAAGGCCGCTTTCGCTCCCGGCCTGCTGCTGACCGCGATGTACGCAGGCTACGTGCTTGCAATGTCGATCTTCAAGCCGCATTCCGTACCGGCCCTGCCACCGGAGGCACGCAATCTGAAGGAGCCGAACGGCAACAGCGGTATCGTTTCCCTCCTCGCACTGATCGCCGTCGCGGTCGGCGCTTCCTTTGCGTTTGCCGCCTACTATGGCTCCACGCATCCGAAGGCAGCCAGCGATGAAGTCGGTATTTATTCTGCTGCGGTCGGCATCATCGGCGCCTTCGTCCTGGCCGTGATCAACCGCCAGCTCAAGCTGGGCATGCTCTCGCGCATGGCCGAGAAAGTGGTGTTCGTCCTGATCCCGCCGCTGGCACTGATCTTCCTGGTGCTGGGCACGATCTTCGTCGGTATCGCAACTCCGACTGAAGGTGGTGGCATGGGCGCGTTCGGCGCACTGATCCTGGCAATGATGAATCGCCGTCTGTCGTTGTCACTGATGAAGCAAGCGATGGACTCGACCACCCGCCTGTCCTGCTTCGTGGTGTTCATCCTGATCGGTTCCAGCGTGTTCGGCCTGACCTTCCGCGCAGTCAACGGCGACCTGTGGGTGGAACACCTGCTGACCTCGCTGCCTGGCGGCACGATGGGCTTCCTGATCGTCGTGAACATCCTGTTCTTCGGCCTGGCCTTCTTCCTGGACTTCTTTGAACTGGCCTTCATCCTGGTGCCGCTGGTCGGTCCGGTTGCCGAAAAGCTCGGCATCGACCTGATCTGGTTCGGTGTGCTGCTGGGCGTGAACATGCAGACCTCCTTCATGCACCCGCCGTTCGGCTTCGCGCTGTTCTACCTGCGGTCGGTGGCGCCAAAGGAGGTGACAACATCAGACATCTACTGGGGTGCAGTGCCATTCGTGCTGATCCAGGTGATCATGGTTAGCCTGATTATCGCCTTCCCGGATATCGTGTCGGTCGCCGAAAAAACCGACATGAAGGAGCAGATCGAACTGAAGATCGACATTCCGGCACCGGATGCGGGCGGCGAGACACCTCAGCTGAACTTCTCCACCGAAGGCGACAGCAAGGATGGAGGAGCGCCGCAGTTGAACTTCTCCACCGATTCGGACGAAAAGAAGTAATACCTGCCCCAGGCATCGTCAAACCCCGCACGGTTCGCCCTGCGGGGTTTTTTTACGCTCGTTCGCAGGAATGAAATCAAGGAAGTCATCGCACATCCTGCTTGTCGGCATCCGGCAACAAAAAACCCGCAGGGCTCACGCGCTGCGGGTTGAATGACGTCGAACGGATTATCGGCGCGTGATCATGTAGTTCTGCAGCGGTGCCTCTGCCACGGACGCCCACTGGTTCTGGTCCTGGCGGAAACGCTTCCATGGCTCGTAGACCTTCTTGAACTTGGCGTTCTTGGCGGCTTCCTCATCCATCACTTCGGTTGCTGCCTTGTAGCAAGCATCCATGATGTCGCGCGAGAAGCTGTGCAGCTTGACACCGTTCTTGAGCAGGCGCGCGAGCGCGGCCGGGTTCTTGGCATCGTACTCGGCCTGCATCACGATATGGGCTTCGTGCGAAGCGGCTTCAACGGCAGCCTGGTAATCCTTCGGCAGCTTTTCCCATTCCTTGATGCCCATGTAGAACGACAGCTGCGGCCCGGCTTCCCACCAGCCCGGCGCATAGTAGTGCGGAGCGACCTTGAAGAAGCCGAGCTTCTCGTCGTCATACGGACCGACCCATTCCGCGGCGTCGATCGTGCCCTTTTCCAGTGCCGGATAAATGTCACCGCCGGCGATCTGTTGCGGCACCAGGCCCAGGCGCTGCATGACACGGCCGGCAAAACCACCGATACGCATCTTCAGGCCGTTGAGGTCCTGGACGGACTTCACTTCCTTGCGGAACCAGCCACCCATCTGGCAACCAGTGTTACCGCCCAGGAAATTGACGATGCCGTAGTCCTTGAAGAATTCGCGCATCAGCTGCATGCCGCCTCCCTGGTTGATCCAGGCGGTCTGCTGGCGGGAGTTCAAGCCGAACGGAACCGCGCAGTCGAATGCGAACGTCGGGTCCTTGCCAAAGTAGTAGTAAGACGCGGTATGCCCCATTTCCACCGTGCCCGCCTGCACGGCGTCCATCACCTGGAGAGCCGGAACGATTTCACCGCCGGCGAAGACACGGATGTTGAACTTGCCGTTGGTCAGCTGGGAGACGCGTTGCGTGAACGTCTCTGCCGCACCGTAAATCGTATCAAGCGACTTCGGGAAGCTGGAGGCCAGACGCCAGTTAAGCGTCGGCTGCGTTTGAGCGAGTGCCGGTGCTGCGATCGCGCCAGCTGCGGCGCCAACAGATGCCTTCTTGATAAAGGAACGACGTTCCATTTTGTCTCCTTGGGGGTTACGCATCAAATTCCGGTGTGTTACCGATGTGTCCGTTATCCATACAGTTTTTGTATGTTGCGAGGATTGTATGAGGCCAATATTTCACTGGCAATACATACTCACCTTGCGTTGCAGCATTTGTAGCTGGGGATATACGTAGATGAATCTCTGCATAGCGCAAACCAGCAACTGCGTGGTATTGCGTAGAGAGTATCAATTGCCGGAGCATAAATCCGGCGACTTCAACAGACTGTCAGCGCGACGACAATCTTTGCGGCGACACTACCTTGAATTCATTTCAACGGGCGAAAAAAAACCCGCGCCGCGGAAGCGGAGCGGGTTTGACGATGCGGTAACGATCAGCGACGCGTGACCATGAAGTTCTGCATCGTGGCTTCAGCAACGGAGAACCACTGGTTCTGATCCTGGCGGAAACGCTTCCACGGTTCGTAGATCTTCTTGAACTTCGCGTTTTTCGACGCCTCTTCCTCATTCACTTCGTTGGCCGCCTTGTAGCAGGCTTCCATGATTTCCTTCGAGAAGTGGTGCAGCTTGACGCCGTTGCGCAGCAGGCGAGCCAATGCGGCCGGATTCTTGGCATCGTATTCCGCCTGCATCGTGACGTGTGCTTCGTAGGAAGCCACTTCGATGGCGTACTGGTATTCCTTCGGCAGTTTTTCCCATTCCTTGATGCCAACGTAGAACGAGAACTGCGTACTCGGCTCCCACCAGCCCGGGGCGTAGTAGTGCGGAGCAACCTTGTACAGGCCGAGCTTTTCATCATCGTACGGACCGATCCACTCGGCGGCGTCGATGGTGCCCTTTTCCAGCGACGGGTAGATGTCGCCGGCGGCGATCTGCTGCGGCACGAGGCCGAGGCGCTGCATGACTCGGCCGCCATAGCCGCCGATACGCATCTTCAGGCCCTGCAGGTCAGAGACGCCCTTGATCTCCTTGCGGAACCAGCCACCCATCTGCGAACCGCTATTGCCACCCTGGAAGTTGACGATGCCGTAGTCCTTGAAGAATTCGCGCATCAGCTGCATGCCGCCGCCCTGGTCGAACCATGCGGTCTGCTGGCGGGAATTCAGTCCGAACGGAACCGCGCAGTCGAAGGCGAATGCCGCATCCTTGCCGAAGTAATAGTAGGAAGCGGTGTGGCCCATTTCGATGGTGCCGTTCTGGACCGCGTCCATCACCTGCAGCGCCGGCACGATTTCACCGCCGGCGAACAGGCGGATGTTGAACTTGCCGCCGGTGAGCTGGGCGACGCGCTTGCAGAAGGTTTCGGATGCGCCGAAAACGGTATCCAGCGTCTTGGGGAAGCTCGATGCCATGCGCCAGTTGAGCGCCGGCAGCGACTGTGCCAGGGCGGGTGCAGCCAGGGCACCAGCGGCTGCGCCTACGGATGCTTTCTTCAGGAAGGAACGACGTTCCATGTTGTCTCCTCGATTGGACTTCAATAACCATACGGACCGGTACGCGGTACATATAGACCTGCTATATGTCGCGGTCGATTGTATGGCGGGCAAAAATTTGCGTAGTTGAAAAAAATTTGCGCCCGGAGACAATGAAAATCAGGAAATCGCTCCACCACCGGAAGCAATCCCGGTCAATGGAGCGAAAAGACAGGCTGAAAATATTTCAAGCGTCCCATCGTTCTGGCAAAGGACGGCGCATGACCTGGAACTTGAGTTGTCCCAGGTCAAGAAACCGGCCGCTGATTACGGCCGGAGGGAGATGTTTACTTCCGGCTAGACATGAAGTTCTGCATTTGCAGCTCGGCCACCGAGAACCACTGGTTCTGGTCGCGCTGGAAGCGCGTGTAATGGTCGTAAACCTTTTTGAACTTGGCGTTCTTCGCTGCTTCCTCGTTCATGGTAGTCACGGCCGCCTTGTAGCTGGCTTCCATGATTTCCTTGGAGAAGAAGCGCAGCTTGGCACCGTTCTTGATCAGGCGTGCCAGCGCCGCCGGATTTTTGGCGTCATACTCCGCCTGCATGGTCACGTGTGCTTCGAAGGACGCCGCCTCGATGGCGAACTGATAGTCTTTCGGCAATTTCTCCCATTCCTTGATGCCGACGTAGAAGGAAAGCTGAGCACCCGCCTCCCACCATCCCGGCGCGTAGTAATACGGGGCGACTTTGTAGAAGCCGAGCTTTTCATCGTCGTACGGTGTCGTCCATTCCACGGCGTCCAGCGCGCCTTTTTCCAATGCCGGGTAAATGTCCGCGCCGGCCAGTTGCTGCGGTACCAGACCCAGCGGCTGCATGACCTTGCCTGCGAAGGCGCTGATGCGCATCTTCAGGCCCTTGATATCGTTAAGTGTCTTGATTTCCTTGCGGAACCAGCCGCCCATTTGTGCGCCGGTATTACCACCGAGGAAGTTGATGATGCCGTAGTCCTTGTAGAACTCGCGCATCAGGTCACGACCACCACCTTGGTCGAACCACGCCGTTTGCTGGCGGGAGTTCATACCAAAGGGAACAGCGCAGTCGAATGCGAAGGTCGCATCCTTGCCGAAATAATAGTAGGGAGCGGTATGCCCCATTTCCACGGTGCCGTTCTGCACTGCGTCCACCACTTGCAACGGAGGAACAATTTCTCCACCAGCAAAGACCCGGATATTCAGTTTTCCACCGGTCAGTTGCGCAACACGCTTGCTGAAAACTTCAGCCGTTCCGTACAGGGTATCCAGGGACTTCGGAAAGCTCGATGCGAGGCGCCAGTTGATGGTGGGCTGGGATTGTGCCAAAACCGGAGCGGCGACTGCACCGACGGATGCTCCGACAGCCGCTTTCTTGAGGAAGGAACGACGTTCCATGTAGACTCCTTGGGTGAAAATAATCTGCGACGCAGAATCGTCGCATGAATTTGCAATATTTGCTGAAGGCTGCCATGACTGCACAAATTTTAGGCAGCGCAACTTACATCAGGTTCACTCGCCGACGACGTGCAGGCGACAAGAAAAGACCCGCGGCACTCTCGTGCGGCGGGTCCCGGTCGCTGACTCAGGTGTGCAGCATTACTTGCGCGTGACCATGTAGTTCTGCAGCGGCAGTTCCGCAACGGATGCCCACTGATTCTGATCCTGGCGGAAACGCTTCCACGGCTCGTAGATCTTCTTGAACTTCGCGTTCTTCGAAGCTTCTTCGTCCATGACCTCGTTCGCTGCCTTCGAGCATGCGTCCATGATCTCCCTGGAGAACTGGCGCAGCTTCACGCCGTTTTTCAACAGGCGTGCCAGCGCAGGCGGGTTCTTCGCATCGTACTCGGCCTGCATGACGACGTGCGCTTCATAGGAAGCGGCCTCGACGGCTGCCTGGTATTCCTTTGGCAGCTTCTCCCATTCCTTGATGCCGATATAGAAAGACACCTGCAGGCCTGCTTCCCACCAGCCCGGCGTGTAGTAGTAGGGAGCCACCTTGTAGAAGCCAAGCTTTTCGTCGTCGTACGGACCGATCCATTCGGCCGCATCAATGGTGCCCTTTTCGAGCGCCGGGTAGATATCGCCGCCGGCGATCTGCTGCGGCACCAGACCCAGGCGCTGCATCACGCGGCCGGCAAAACCGCCAATGCGCATCTTCAGGCCGTTCAGGTCCGCCACCGTCTTCACTTCCTTGCGGAACCAGCCGCCCATCTGCGTGCCGGTGTTGCCGCCCATGAAATTGATGATGCCGTAATCACGATAGAACTCGCGGGTCAGGTCTCGGCCGCCGCCCTGGTCCCACCATGCGGTCTGCTGGCGGGAGTTGAGGCCGAAGGGAACCACGCCGTCGAATGCGAACGTCGGATCCTTGCCGAAGTAGTAGTAGGACGCGGTGTGTCCCATCTCGACCGTGCCCGCCTGCACGGCATCCATGACCTGCAGTGCCGGCACGATTTCGCCGCCGGCGAACACGCGAATGTTGAACTTGCCGCCGGTCAGGGCCGACACGCGCTTCGAGAAAGTTTCGGCGGCGCCGTAGATGGTGTCGAGCGATTTGGGGAAGCTCGACGCGAGGCGCCAGTTGATGGTCGGCAGTGTCTGTGCAATTGCCGGTGCTGCGACCGCGCCGGCCGCTGCGCCGGCAGCCGCGTTCTTCATGAATGAACGACGTTCCATGTTGTCTCCAGTTGAATTGAACTCAAGATTGCTTGAGAAGAGCCTTGTTACCCGGTCGCGTGCCGGATGAGAAGCCTCACTGATTCTAGGAGGGGGAATACGTGAATAACAATGAAAATTGCGCACTCCGGTGCAAGTGCTTAGGTAATATCACGTAGATGTTTCCGACGAATGCCGTCACAAGCAGGTCCATGCCAAGCGTCAGACGATTTCCGGCAATCTCGACGCTTCAGAGCAGCATGGGGAATTCATAAACATCTTTGCGGAAATAATCAACAGTCGAGATCAATCATCGACAATTTTTCCTGTGTGGCATTTGTGTGGATGTCCACAATTGTCGTGTTGCGCGCGCAACACGACAATGCGTGCGCTTGGCGAAAGTGCGTTCAGGTCTGTTCAACGTACGCGAACCCATCGCCATACCACGCATCGGCGCAGCGATTCATCCGACGCTTGCGCGCAGCTCAACCAAAACGGAGAAGCAACACATGCAACACTCGGGAAAGAAACCCTTTTACAAATCGCTGTACGTCCAGGTCGTTACCGCGATCGTCGTCGGCATTCTGCTCGGGCACTTCTATCCGTCGCTCGGCGCGGAAATGAAACCGCTCGGCGATGCGTTCATCAAGCTGATCAAGATGATCATCGCTCCGATCATCTTCTGCACCGTGGTGGTTGGCATCGCAGGCATGGAAGACATGAAGAAGGTCGGCAAGACCGGCGGCCTCGCCCTGCTGTACTTTGAAATCGTCAGCACCATCGCACTCGTTGTCGGCCTCGTGATCGTCAACCTCGTGCAGCCGGGCTCCGGCATGCATGTCGACCCGAACTCTCTCGACACCAAGAGCATCGCTGCCTACACCGCACCGGGCAAGATGCAGACGACGACCGAGTTCCTGATGAACATCATCCCGACCAGCGTCTTCGACGCGTTCGCCAAGGGTGACATCCTCCAGGTCCTGATGTTCTCCGTCCTGTTCGGCTTCGCCCTGCACAAGTTCGGCGGCCGCGGCACGCTGGTGTTCGATTTCATCGAGAAGTCGTCCCACGTCCTGTTCAGCATCGTCGGCATCATCATGAAAGTGGCACCGATCGGCGCATTCGGCGCGATGGCCTTCACCATCGGCAAGTACGGCGTCGGCACCCTGCTCTCGCTGGGCAAGCTGATGGGCACCTTCTACCTGACCTGCCTGGTGTTCATCTTCGTCGTGCTCGGCCTGATCTCCCTGATCCACGGCTTCTCGATCTGGAAGTTCATCAAGTACATCAAGGAAGAACTGTTCATCGTTCTCGGCACCTCCTCCTCCGAGTCCGTGCTGCCGCGCATGATGGCCAAGCTGGAAAACCTCGGCGTGAAGAAGTCCGTCGTCGGCCTGGTGATCCCGACCGGTTACTCGTTCAACCTCGACGGCACCTCGATCTACCTGACCATGGCGGCCGTGTTCATTGCGCAGGCAACCGACACCCCGATGTCGCTGACCCAGCAGCTCACCCTGCTCGCCGTGCTGCTGCTGACCTCCAAGGGCGCCGCAGGCATCACCGGCAGCGGCTTCATCGTGCTGGCTGCAACCCTTTCCGCAGTTGGCGGCATCCCGGTTGCCGGTCTGGCGCTGATCCTTGGCATCGACCGCTTCATGTCGGAAGCACGCGCGCTGACCAACCTGATCGGTAACGGCGTCGCAACCGTGGTTGTCGGCAAGTGGACCGGTGACCTGGACGTCGAGAAGATGCACCAGCATCTGAACAACGAGACAGTCGAGGAAGCCGAAGATCCGGAAGAAGTGCTGGACCAGACTGAAGTGCATATGCCGGCCTCCCCCAAGGCTGCATAAAAGCTGCCCCCCCAAAAAAAACAGCCCTTCGCGGGCTGTTTTTTTATGCCCGGCATTAACTGCCCGGTGCGGCGTGCAAGCAATGTGAATTTATTTGAATCCGTTTTTTCGGCTGCTGCGTATAGAGCCAGGCAGTTCCGGATTCTTTTCTCATTCACTTGCAGGAGACCGTCATGTTTACAAGCGTGAGCAAAGGCATGCTGGGCGTCAGCCTGGCAGCAACCACCTTCATGGGCTTCGCTCCCCTATCCGCACAGGCGTCAAGCCATCGCGAAGCGCCCTACATCACCCGCCAGCCAAAGGTCGATGCGACCGACTTCTACATGTTTCGCAGCTATGAAGCGGAGAGGTCCGGGTACACAACACTGATCGCCAACTATATTCCGCTGCAGGATGCCTACGGCGGACCGAACTATTTCTCGATGGACCCGGATGCGCTTTACGAAATCCATATCGACAACAATGGCGACGCGAAGGAAGACATTACCTTCCAGTTCCGCTTCAACAACCAGAACAAGGACACCAAGCTCACGGTTGGCGGCAAGCAGGTCGCGATTCCGCTGATCATCAACGGCGCCTCCGACATCAATTCACCAAATTCCGCCGGGCTTAACGTCCGGGAGACCTATACCGTCAATATCGTGCGCGGCGACCGGCGCAGCGGGACAAGGCAGGCGATCACCAATGCAGGCGGCGGCGGGGCGGAATTCGACAAGCCGGTCGACAACATCGGCAACAAATCGATTTCCGACTATGCGTCGTATGCCGCCAAGCACCTGTACAACGTCAACATCCCCGGCTGCAACGCTCCCGGCAAGATGTTCGTCGGCCAGCGCAAGGACCCGTTCGTGGTCAATCTCGGCGAGACCTTCGACCTCATCAACATCAAGGCGCCGGCCACAGCCTTCGATCCCAACGCAGAACGCGCGGCGACCGATTCCCTGGCCGACAAGAACGTCACAGCGCTTGCGCTGGAAATCCCGACGGCTTGCCTGACCAGCGGATCGGAACCGGTCATCGGCGGATGGACAACCGCCAGCCTCCGCCAGGGACGGCTGCTGAATCCAACGCCCGCGTCCGGCACAGCCTCGAAGGAAGGCGGCGCCTGGACGCAGGTGTCACGCCTCGGCATGCCGCTGGTGAATGAGGTTGTGATCGGACTCAAGGACAAGGATCAGTTCAACCACAGCAAACCGGGCAGCGACACGCAGTTCATCGACTACGTAACCAACCCGACGCTGCCTGCCCTGGTGGAGACCCTGTTCAGCAGCGCCGGCGTGAAAGCACCGACCAACTTCCCTCGCAACGACCTGGTGACGGCATTTCTCACCGGCGTGCAGGGATTGAACAAACCCGCCAACGGGGTGCCTTCAGAGATGCTGCGCCTGAACACCGCCATCCCGCCGGCAAGCGGCGCGCAACACCGTCTCGGCGTGATCGGCGGCGACAACGCCGGGTTCCCCAACGGCCGCCGCCCGGGCGATGACGTGGTCGACATTGAATTGCGGGTCGCGATGGGCAAGCTGTGCCGGCTCAGCCTTGGCTGCGCACCGAATGATGCACCTTCCGGCGATATCGAGTTCACCGATGGCGCATTCCTCGACAGCAGCTTCTTCGATGCCCGCTTTCCGTATTTGAAGTCGCCGCTACCGGGCTCGGTCAAGCATTGATTCCGGACATTCGACCAAGGAGCACATCATGAAGAAGCACATCCTGTTGATCCCGGCCGTCATCCTGCTTGCAGCATGCGGAAGCGGCGGCGATGACAATGCCGGCGGCACAGCGTCGACCGGCTCGGGTCAGACCCCGACGATGCCGCAGGCCGACAGTTTCATGGGCACGGTCACTTCGGTAGTCGGTGCGTCGTCCGATACCGGCGAGGCTGCAGCGCTGGATGCAACACCTCCCAGCGCACCCGAGGACTCAGAGCCGTTACCGGTAAGTTGAGCTGCACTTAACACTACTGCGCAAGCAAAACGGGCCTGGACTGCAACGCACTCCAGGCCCGCTCATATGGACTCGACCGGATCAGCTGCCGGCTACCGTCATGCTCTCGATGAGGATCGAACCGGTTTCCTTCGTGCCGCGCACCAGGGTATCTGCGCCGATGGCGACGATCTGCTGGAACATGTCCTTCATGTTGCCGGCGATGGTGATCTCCTCGACCGGATACTGGATCACGCCCTTCTCTACCCAGTAGCCCGAAGCGCCGCGCGAATAGTCGCCTGTGACGTAGTTCACGCCCTGCCCCATCAATTCCGTCACCAGCAGGCCGGTATCCAGCTTCTTGAGCATCGCCTTGAAGTCGTCACCGCGTGCAGTCAGGCTGGATACGATAGACAGGTTGTGCGAGCCACCCGCATTGCCGGTCGTCTTCATGCCGAGCTTGCGCGCCGAATAGGTAGACAGGAAATAGCCTTGCACAATGCCATCCTTCACAACATCGCGCCGGCTGGTCTTCACGCCTTCCTCGTCGAAGGGAGCGGAACCGACTGCGCCGACGACATGCGGGTCCTCGACCACCTGGATATGCGGCGCAAAGACCGGCTTGCCAAGTGAGTCAAGGAGAAATGTGGACTTGCGGTACAGGGCGCCCCCGGAAATCGCCTGGACGAAAGCGCCCAGCAGGCCGGCGGCCAGCGGCGCTTCGAACAGTACCGGGCACTTGCGCGTGTCCAGCTTGCGGCCATTCAGCCTGGCCAGGGCGCGTTCCGCCGCGTAGCGGCCGATGTCTTCGGGACGTGCCAGGCTTTTCGGATCCCGGGTCGAGGAATACCAGTCGTCACGCTGCATGCTGGCGCCCTTGCCAGCGATCGGTGCGACCGAAATGGTATGGCGCGAGTAGGGGTAGCCGCCCATGAAGCCCCGGCTGTTGGCCGACATGAAATGGGACTGCTGCGCATAGACGCTGGCGCCTTCGCTGTTCGTCACCCGCTTGTCGACGGCAAAGGCGGCCGCTTCGCAGCGGGTGGCGATATCGACCGCCTCTTCGGTGGAAATCAGCCACGGGTAGCACAGCTTGAGGTCGCGGGGCTCCATTTCGAGCATGTCGGCATCCGGAAGGCCCGCACAGTCGTCTTCCGCCGTGAAGCGCGCGATGTTGTACGCCGCCTCGACCGTGTCCTGCAACGATTTGGCGGAAAAATCCGAAGTGCTGGCGTTGCCGCGCCGGATGTGCCCCTGCTCGCCGAGGTACACGGTGACGCCAATTCCCTTGTCCTTGTTCTGCTCGATGGTCTCGATCTTGCCCTTGCGCACCGTTACCGCCAGGCCGCTGCCCTCGCTGATCTCCACGGAGGCGTCCGATGCGCCCTTTTCCCTGGCGAAACGCAGTACGTCCTGCGCGATCTGTTTCAGCTGGTCCTGGCTATGGGTAAATACGGGATTGCTCATGAGCTTGTTTTTTTGGAAGTGGCTAAAACGGTTATCATAGCAGTCGTTTACAGAATGGCTTTGATTCATCATGGTTAATCCCAATCGCGGCAGTGGCGGTGTCGGCTTTCGCTCCGACGAATTCGAACAGAAGTACGACCGTCCCTCCAAATCCCAGCTCAAGCGCGAAATGACCGCTCTGCAGGAACTGGGCGAAGAACTGGTATCCCAACCCAAGGAGCGCGTGATGCGCGTTCCCATGCCGGAAGACGTGCGAGAGGTGATCCTCGAATGCCAAAAAATCAAGGACCACGAAGGACGCCGCCGGCAGATGCAGTACGTCGGCAAAAAGATGCGCACGCTGGAAGAGGACGAAATCGCCGCCATCCAGAAGGTGATCGATAGCTGGAAGGGTGCATCGAAGGCAGAGACGGCCGCCATGCACGCGCTGGAGCGCCGCCGCGAGAAGCTGCTGGCCGACGACAAGGCGCTGACCGATCTGAAGGAAGCGCATCCGGAAGTCGACGTGCAGCAGTTGCGCGTCCTGATTCGAAACGCCCGCAAGGAACAGGCGGAGAACAAGCCGCCCAAGGCTTACCGCGAAATCTTCCAGATCCTCAAGCAATTGCAGCAGTCAAAAGCCCCGGCATCTGCCGATGAACAGAATGACAACGCTGAAGAAGACTGATCCCGACGAGCTGCTGATCGGCCTGGTGTCGATTTCCGACCGGGCTTCCAGCGGCGTTTACGAAGACCAGGGCATTCCCGCCCTGCGCGACTGGTTCACCGCGGCGCTGGCAAGCCCGTGGAAAATGGAAACCCGCCTGATCCCCGACGAGCGTGCGCAGATCGAAAAGGCCCTGGTTGAACTGGTGGACGAAGCCGGCTGCGACCTCGTGCTCACCACCGGCGGCACCGGACCCGCACGGCGCGATGTGACGCCGGAAGCGACTCTCGCGGTAGCCACCAAGGAAATGCCCGGATTCGGCGAGCAGATGCGCCAGATCAGCCTCAAGTTCGTCCCCACCGCCATCCTGTCGCGCCAGGTTGCCGTCATCCGGGAAACCGCGGACCACGCCGCCCTGATCATGAACCTCCCCGGCCAGCCGAAATCCATCAAGGAGACGCTGGAAGGCCTGAAGGATGCCGATGGCAAACAGGTCGTTTCGGGCATCTTCGCCGCTGTACCGTACTGCATCGACCTGATCGGCGGACCGTACATCGAAACCAACGAGGCAGTATGCAAGGCATTCCGTCCGAAGTCCGCGATCCGGCAGAAATGACATGACCGCTCCGAACCTGGAAACCATCGAGATCGAAACCGCCCCCAACCCGGAAGTCGCGGTGATCTGGCTGCACGGCCTGGGCGCGGACGGCAACGACTTCGTGCCCATCGTGCGCGAACTCGACCTCACCGGGTGCCCGGCAATCCGCTTCGTGTTTCCGCATGCGCCGACCATGCCGGTGACGATCAACTACGGCTATGTCATGCGGGCGTGGTACGACATTCTCGGCACCGATTTGACCAACCGTGAGGATGAAGGCGGCCTGCGCAAGTCGCAGGTCCTGGTCGAGGAACTGATCGCACGGGAAAAGGCGCGCGGCATTCCGGCGAACCGCATCATCCTTGCCGGATTCTCGCAAGGTTGTGCGATGACGCTGCAGACCGGCCTGCGCCACCCGGAAAAGCTCGCCGGCCTGCTCGGCCTGTCAGGCTACCTGCCGATCCATATGAAGCTGTCGGCGGAGCGGCATCCGGCCAATCACGACACGCCAATATTCCTTGCCCACGGTCGCCACGACCCGATTGTCCCGATGGACCGCGCCGAGAAATCGCGCGACTTGCTTCAAGGGCTCGGCTACCAGGTGGAGTGGCACGACTACCCGATGGAGCACTCGGTGTGCCTGGAAGAGATCGCCGACGTCAGCAAGTGGCTGAGGCGGATACTGGCATAAGCCGAACTGGCGGCAAAAACAAAAAAGTGCGGGTTCGCATTGTGCGACCCGCCCTTTTGCTTTTCGTCCAGGCAGCTTACTTGAACACCACCGTCTTGTGTCCGTTGAGCAGGATGCGGTGTTCGACAAAGCACTTCACCGCACGCGCCAGCACCACGCACTCGACGTCGCGGCCGATGGCGGTCAGCGTATCCGGTTCCATCGAATGATCAACACGCTCGACATCCTGCTCGATAATCGGGCCTTCATCCAGGTCGCCCGTCACAAAGTGCGCAGTCGCGCCGATCAGCTTCACGCCCCGGTCGTGCGCCTGATAGTACGGCTTTGCACCCTTGAAGCTGGGCAGGAAGGAATGGTGGATGTTGATCGCCTTCCCCTTCAGCGCGTCGCACATCTGCGGCGACAGAATCTGCATGTAACGCGCCAGCACGACGAGGTCGATGTCATTGGCCTTGACGATTTCAAGGATGCGATCTTCCTGCGCGCGCTTGGCTTCCGCCGATGCACCAGTCGCCAGCGGCAGGTGGTGGAAGGGGATGTTGTAGCTCGCCGAGAGCTGGTAGAAATCCGTGTGGTTCGAGACGATGGCCGGGATCTCGACGGGCAGCAGGCCGCTCTTGTAGCGGAACAGCAGGTCGTTCAGGCAATGGCCGATCTTCGACACCATCAGCATGACGCGCGGTTTCTTGCGGGCGTCGTGCAGTTGCGCATCCATCCGCAATTCCTTCGCCACGATGTCGAAATCGGCACGCAACTGCGCATCGCTGACGGCCGGGTCCTCCGCGGCGAAATGCACGCGCATGAAGAACAGCTGAGACTGTGCATCGCCGAACTGCGCCGAGTCGATGATGTTGCAGCCGTGCTCGGCAAGGAAGCCGGACACGCGATGAACGATACCGCGGTGATCGGGGCAGGACAGTGTAAGGATGTACTCCGGGTGCGTCGTGGTCATGATGGCAATGCTGCAGGCGAAAAGCGAAAGGCGTTATTGTCGCACGGCACGCGCGGACAAACAAAATCTATGGTCACCCTCCTATTTGCAACTGGGAGTTCAGACGATATGAAGTGGCTTGCATAAATCTATCCGGCGTCATTTGGAGCAGTGCTCCGCGCCACGATGAGAATCGCGCCTGACAGTCCTAAAAAAACCCGCGGCTTCAAAGAGCCCATTTATTTGACAGGTTGTCCGTCAGGCCGGTGTGCCGTTCATGTCATCCAATTTCTTCAGTCGCAAAACCAGTTGGGTGTGTCAAATCTACTGCAGGATGGACCGGGAATTATGCTACGGCACCCTCGGTCCGGTATTGGGTATGCTTGGCTGCCATCGACCACGCCATGCGCGCCAGCTTGTTGGCCAGTGCGCAGGCAACTACATTGGAATGGCGCCGCAACAGCAGCTCGCGTACCCACTCTGCGAGGCGACCGGTTTGTCGGTCAAGGCGCTGCATATAGGCACGGGCGCATTGCACTAACAACTGCCGAAGGTGCTTGTCGCCACGCTTGCTGATGCCGAGCAGGTTGGCCTTGCCACCAGTACTATACTGTCGCGGTACCAGCCCAATTGATGCGGCAAAGTCGCGGCTGCAGCGATACTGCTTGCCGTCCCCAACCTCCGCCGACAGGAGGCTCGCCGTAATCGGGCCCAGCCCTGGAACCACCAGCAGACGTTGGCCCAGGTCATCGTCGGCCAATTGCCGAACCAGTTCCTTCTCCACTTCGATAATCTGTTCCACCAGGTATTTGTAATGAGCATGCAGTCGTTCCAGCAGGGATACCAGCCGTGCTGGCAGTCGGTGTTCTGCCAGCACGGAACATAGACGGGTGATAACGGCTTGACCAATGGGGAGGCTGATGCCGAATTCCAGCAGGAAGCCGTGGATCTGGTTGGTCGTCTTGACCTTGTCGCGCACCAAGGATTCTCGCACTCGGTGCAACGCGCCCAGCACCTGCTGGGCTTCCGTCTTCGGTGTAACGAAACGCATGTTGGGGCGCGACGCCGCTTCACAGATCGCTTCGGCGTCGATGAAATCGTTCTTGTTGCCCTTAACGAAGGGGCGGACGAATTGGGGATTGATAAGCTTCACATCGTGTCCAAATGAAGCCAGGTGCCGGGCCATATGGTGAGCGCCGGCGCACGCTTCCATTACGATAGTGCAGGGTTGGAACGTTGCAAGGAACTCAAGCAGTTGCTTGCGGGAGAACTTCTTGCGAAAGACGGCTTTGCCGCGGCGATCCTGGCCGTGCAGGTGGAAAGAATGCTTCCCAAGGTCAATACCAATCAGCGTTACGTCTTCCATGATGATCTCCGCTCCAAGTAAAAACACCCTACTAGCGTAGTCGCTGATAGGGTGGAGGGTGACCATCTCATTAAACCCGGATACGCTGTCGCGTTATCCGGGCAGTCCGGAACACCCGAAGGCGCTCCGATGCATCGTTCTTGTTACTTAGCCGACCTTGGCGACGGACAGGCCCTTGTTCGCAGCGGCGGCGGTGCCGACCTGGATGTCGCCGGAGAGCTGGCCGCCCTCTTCGATCACGACCTTGCCGTAGCGGACCTTGCCGGAAACCTTGCCGGTCGAGTAGATGACCAGCTTCTGGCGCACGGTCAGTTCGCCGTCGAATTCGCCGTGGATTTCGGCGATGTCGATTTCGGCGGAGCCCTTGAATGCGCCGCGCTCGGCGATCTGGATCACGCGGGAATCGATGGTGGCTTCGACACGGCCTTCGACGCACAGCGTGTCGCAATCAGTGATTTCAACGCCCTTGAGCTTGATATTCGGTCCGACGATCAGCTTGCTGCCACCCTCGTTGGTGCTGCTGGCCGGCGTGTCGGCAGCGGTGGAAGTAATCGGCTTGGAGATACCCGAAGTACCGGTCGGGACGATGCCGCTGGCAGTGCTCAGGGGCGAATTTGGCGTGTTGGTATCGCGCTTGCCAAAGAGGGTTTCGGAACGAAGCATGTTATCTCCAAAAAAATAGTGCGAAAGTTAAAAACGGTTTGCGATGTCATGGAAACGCCCTCAGCATTCCCATCGCATCGAAAACGAGGCAACACTTCACGTGCGTTTGCGCTGCAGGAATAAGAGCCAAAAACTACCGGCCTCCCCACCTCTTAAGCCACAGCAATGTTGCGGCTCCTCACTTGGTCAGCGTGACGGTTGGAAAGTTCAACCGAATTCCCGAATGTTTGAATCTGTTACACTTTGACAAAAAAGCACGGTCGTTCAATTTAATGTATGATGGTTTACCTACCTATTCCGAGAAGGAGACAAGATGACCACCACTCTGACAAACCGGCAAATCCGCCTGGCTGCACGCCCCGTCGGCATGCCCAAGCGCAGCGACTGGAACTTCACTTCCGAGCCGGTGCGCGATATCGCCGACGGTGAAATCGTCGTCAAGACGCTTTACCTTTCGCTGGATCCCGCCATGCGCGGCTGGATGAACGAGGGCAAGTCCTACATCCGCCCGGTGGCGATCGATGAAGTCATGCGTGCCGGCGGCATCGGCAAGGTGGTGGCATCGAAGTCGCCGAAGTTCGCGGTCGGCGACTATGTCTCCGGCGCCATCGGCGTCCAGGAATACTGGGCCGGCCCTGCGGACGACAAGGTTGCGGGCTTCTACAAGGTCGATCCGAAGGCAGCGCCGCTGCCGAAGTACCTGAATGCGCTCGGCATGCCCGGCATGACCGCGTATTTCGGCCTGCTGGAAGTCGGCCAGCCGAAAGCAGGCGAAACCGTGGTCGTCTCGGGAGCGGCGGGCGCCGTGGGCCAGACCGTGGGCCAGGTAGCGAAGCACAAGGGCTGCCGTGTGGTCGGCATCGCCGGCGGCAAGGACAAGTGCGATTTCGTGGTCAACGAACTCGGCTTCGATGCCTGCATCGACTACAAGAGCGGATCGGTGCGCGAAGGCCTGAAGCAGCATTGCCCGAAAGGCGTCGACGTCTATTTCGACAATGTCGGCGGCGATATCCTGGATGACGTGCTCACCCGTATCAACATGAAGGCACGCATCATCATTTGTGGCGCCATCTCCCAGTACAACAACACCACGCCGGTCAAGGGTCCGGCCAACTACCTGTCGCTGCTGGTCAACCGCGCGCGCATGGAAGGCATCGTCGTGTTCGACTATGCCGATCGCTACCATCTCGGCGTGACCGAAATGGCGAAGTGGATGAAGGAAGGCAGCTTCAAGACCCGCGAGGATATCGTCGAAGGACTCGACAACTTCCCCGAAACGCTGCTCATGCTCTTTGAAGGCAAGAACTTCGGCAAGCTGATCCTGCAGGTCGCCAAGGACGAGTAACCGACAGGTCTCGGACGAGGACAAATGGCACGGGCGACTGTGCCATTTGCCGTTTACGGCCGCAGGCCTATCGATTGACAATTATGCGGCTACCGGTCACCCTCTCTCAGTTGCTCAAACAACAATACAACCGACAAGGAGAGGATGCATGGTGAACCCCGACGAATTGCTCGCCGCAACGGAATTTCCGGACCAGACCGACAGGCAGCATGCCGCACCCGGTACGCAGCCGTTCGTATTTACCGGGAGCGGCAGCGAGTATTTCCGCATCTGGATCGTCAACCTGCTCCTTACCATCGTCACCCTTGGCATCTATTCGGCATGGGCGAAAGTACGCAAGACGCGCTACTTTTACGACAACACGGTCCTTGCCGGCGCCAGTTTCGACTACCACGGTAGCCCGATGTCCATCCTGCGCGGGCGCATCGTCGCCCTGTTTTTTTTCGGCGCGTACAACATTGCCTTCATGATTTCCGATGCTGCCGGCTTCGCCGCCCTTGCACTGCTGGGCGCGGCCATTCCCTGGCTGATCTGGAAAAGCCTGCAGTTCAAGCTCTACAACTCCAGTTACCGCGGCATCCGCTTCGGCTTCGGCGGCACTGCAGGAAAAGTCTATCTGACCTACCTCGTGCTTCCCCTCGCGACCGTGCTGACCGCCTACCTGCTTGCGCCGTTCACGCACCAGCGAATCAAGAAGTTCCAGCATGACCACAGCCGCTACGGCAGCACGTCTTTTTCCTTCCATGCATCGGCCGGGAGCTTCTACAAGGCCTACCTGATCGCTTTTGCCATCGCGCTCGGCGGCATGGTGGCGATCGGCCTCGCCTTTGGCGGCACATTTGTCGCCATCATCAAGGCTGGCGGCCCGAGGGAGGCCGGATCGGCGGCTGTCGGCACGATAGCAATCTTCCTGCTCGTCGTGTACGCCTGGCTGTTCTCGCTGCTGCCACTATTCCTCACGCTGATCCAGAATCTCATCTGGAACAATACGCGCCTGGGCAATCATCGTTTCACCAGCCGCATGCGCGTCGGCAAGATGGCGTTCATTGCCGTGACCAACATGATCGGCATCATCGCCACACTGGGGCTGTTCATCCCTTTCGCCCAGATCCGTACGATGAAGTACCGGATCGAATCGATGACGATCGTTCCCTCCGGCAGCCTCGATGATTTCATCGCGGGCGTGCAGGAAAATGCCTCCGCAACCGGCGAAGGCGCCGCCGACCTGCTCGATTTCGACCTGTCGCTCTGATGACGAATGCAGATGCAATCGTTGCGGCGCTTTACTTCGACGGAAAGTCATCCCGCCGCCATTCGGTCACTCTCACGGTACGCGAGCAGGTCGCCGTCGTCAGCGGAGACATCCGGCGCGAATGTGCGATCAGAGACCTGCGCGTCTCGGAGCGGTTCCGCAACGCCAGGCGAAAAGTAACGTTTCCCGACGGCGCCTACCTCGAAATCCTCGATCCCGCGGCGTTCGATGCACTGCTTGCGCGCACCGGATATCAGGATTCGTTTGTCGTCCGGATGCAGCAAAGCTGGCGCGGCACCCTCGCAGCATTTGCCGTCACAGCCGCAATCCTTGTCCTTGGTTACCTTTATGGTCTGCCGGCCGCCGCCAATTTCGCCGCCAAGACCTTGCCCGTCAATGTGGAGCGGATGATCGGCCGGGAAACGCTGTCCTTCCTCGACAAGCGCATGTTGTCCGCCTCCACCCTGCCGCCCGCACGGCAGCAAGCAATCGCTGGCCGCTTCCGGAACCTTGTCACGCCAGCCGAAGGGGTGCCGGCTTACGAGATTATCTTTCGCAAAAGCCGGATCGGCCCCAATGCCTTTGCGCTGCCTTCCGGGCACATTGTCCTGACCGACGAACTCGTGCACCTTGTGGATAACGATGATGCGGTCATGGCCGTCCTTGCCCATGAACTGGGGCACTTGCACGAACGCCACCTGACGCGCCGCCTCATCCAGGGCTCAATGATCGGCGCTACCGCCATGCTGCTGTTTGGGGATGTATCGTCCGTGATTGCCAACATCCCGACCGTGATGCTGGACCTGAAATATTCACGGGATGCGGAGCGCGAGGCAGACGACTATGCCATCGCAATGCTGAAGAAGAACGGGATCAGCGCCTCGGCACTGATCCATGTATTTGAGGCGCTGGAAAAGGAATCGGGTGATCACTCGCCCTATCTGTCCAGCCATCCGCCTGCGTCGGAGCGCATTGCGCGCATCCGAGGCGGCGTGTGATTAGCGCATCGGCCGGCATTGACGCAGTTCGCACTGCGCCATGAAAGTCGTGCCATTGTCGCACTTCATCCGGTAGACCTCGACGGGCCCCTTGTCCGTAATCAGGCCGGCACCAGTTGAACCGCTGCAGCCAAAGCGCTTCGCAAGGCGCTCCACCGTCGTCGATGACGTGCCCGGTCGGAAGTCCACGGTCTTGAGCGTGACATCGCCCTCGCCGTCATTGAACTTGATGTCGCTCGCAGCGGCACCGTTGCGCGCCTTTACCGGCTGCTCCTGTACGGGCTGCTCCTGTACGGGCGCCGGCTGCGATGATGAAAACGACGGAATCCAGTCGGGAAGCTTTAACCCGGTGGACGAACAGCCTGCAAGAATGCATACGGAAACGGCCACGCCCAACCTGCGGATGTTCTTCATTCGACTTTCTCCCTGTCTGTGCAAGCCAAAACGATTTTTCTTGTCGCTGCCCTTCGGGCAACGCCGCCCAGTTTATACCGTCGGGCTCCGGCATTGCAAAAGCGACGCGTCCGAGCAGGAAAATTCGTTGGATTTTTGGAGCACGCGAAAAAAAAGCGCTGCGGTTTCCGGCAGCGCTTTCTCTGGAACGAAAAGCGATTACTTGCTGCGGCTCTTGTATTCGGCCGTGCGGGTATCGATTTCGATCTTGTCGCCGATGTCCACGAACAGCGGAACCGGGATTTCGAAACCGGTGGAGATCTTGGCCGGCTTCATCACCTTGCCCGAGGTATCGCCCTTGACGGCCGGCTCGGTGTAGGTGACTTCACGAACGATGGTAGTCGGCAGTTCGACGGAGATCGGCTTGCCGTTGTAGAACACGGCTTCGCATGCCATGCCGTCTTCCAGGTAGTTCAGCGCGTCGCCCATGTTCTCGGCTTCGATTTCGTACTGGTTGTATTCTTCGTCCATGAAGACATACAGCGGGTCGGCGAAATACGAGAAGGTCACCGGCTTCTTGTCGAGAATGACGACGTCGAATTTGTCGTCGCCGCGGAAGACGTTTTCCAGCGGAGCGTTCGTCAGAAGATTCTTCATCTTCCACTTGTAGGTGAAGCCCGTGCGGCTAGAACCGTTGACGTCGGAACGCAGAACGATGAAAGGCTTGCCGTCAACCATGATGATGTTGCCAACACGAATTTCTTTTGCAAATTTCATAGGAAGTGATCGTAAAAATAAGTTGCTTGATATTTACCGGGCACGTCATGGCAAACGGCACCGAAGGCTACGTTTGACCAACGTCAAACGCAATCGATTGACCGTGGATTATATCCCCATTTACCCTGCCGCCGACCCGCGCGAGCGAGCAAAATTGAGCAAATTGGATACCAGATCGCCGTTTACAAGCACTTCTTGCTTCCAATCGGCGGCTCTACGCAGCATTCTTGGCATATCGGCATGAAACTGTGTCCAGAGCGCTAGCCAGTCCGGGCTCCCGTCTGCGCCACCTGGCTCCATTCCATTCCAGGCCCGCGAGAACGAGGCCAGGTTGTCCATGCCATTTGCGTATCGCTTCAGGAAGGCCGCGAGTTTGACATGATGCAAATTCTCGTCCTGCGGATAGATATGCCAGATGAACGGCCTGCCCGCCCATTGAGCGCGAACGAAGGAATCTTCGCCTCGCACGAAATTGAGGTCGCATGACCAAAGCAGCCTGTCATAGTCCGGCTGGGCGACAAAAGGCAGGACGCGTACGGTGAGCGCCCCCCGCGTGCGAACCGCACCGGGCTTTGCCTCCGCTCCAAGAAAAGCCTGGATCGCATCACTGGCAACGCCTTCCGGCACCAGGCACGTGACTGCGATATCGCCACCTTGCCAGGCAGCCAGAAGCATCGGGACCGGTGCGCGCGGATAACAGAACAAGGACACTTTCAGCGAAGCTATTTCCGGGGGTGTCAGACCAAACCGGGCCAGGAAAGCCGACACACCTGCCTGATCCGATTGAAATTCCTCGCGCTGCGCCTCCAGCGAAGACTCATGCAGCAAGCCTCCCGTTTTCGCCGTAAAACCGGGGAAGAAGAAATACTTCGTGAGCGGCAAGCGCGGATGCATTGATGGCAAGGTATGGCAGCCCTCGACCCACTCTTCCGCGCTCAGCCCTTCAAGGTTGAGCCAGACGGGACGCGGCTCGCATTGCGCCATCGCGGCGATATAGCCAGGCGGGATATCGCAAGCGAAAAATTCGATCACAATGTCCGCGACGTCGCCAGGCGCGAACTGCCCATCCTGGTTACGCCAGTGCCGGACCTCCACGTTGTCGACACGCTGCACGTCGACATTCAGCACAACGTCCGGACAAATGCGCCGAAAGCTCTGCAGATCGTCGACCCACAGCGTGACCTCAATGCCATGTTCCTCGCAGAATTGCCGGGCGAGGCGCCAGCAGATGCCAATATCGCCGTAGTTGTCGACGACCTTGCAGAAGATGGCCAGTGAGGTTGCGCGTGTTTTGTCGAGGAGCATGGTCGGTGATGTCCTTCCAGCTGAATGATGCTCGTGCCGCGACTCGCCTGTACAGCGAAGCCGGAATCAAATGTTACTGCGGAAAAGAAAAACGCCACGCAATTGCGTGGCGTTTTAATGTGGCGTCCCCACGGGGATTCGAACCCCGGTACTCACCGTGAAAGGGTGATGTCCTAGGCCTCTAGACGATGGGGACAGAAACCTGTCGAACTGCAGCCTATTATATTGCTTTTGAACTTCTTTTTCTACCGCACTGCTTGTCGCTGGTGGAGGTAAGCGGGATCGAACCGCTGACCTCTTGCATGCCATGCAAGCGCTCTCCCAGCTGAGCTATACCCCCGTGTGCGAAGAAACGAGAGTATAGCAAAGATTTTTCTCGCGTGTAAATCCTCTTCGAAAAAATTTATCAAATAAATTTCTGAAGACGCGAGACAACGGTATCGCGGCCGAACAATTCCAGCACGGCGTCGATCGACGGCGTCTGCAGTTGGCCAGTAATGATCAGGCGCAGCGGCATGGCGAGCTGTGGCATCTTCAGCTTGTGCGCGGCGAGCACTTCTTTCGTCGTCGCGGAGATCGTTGCCTTGTTCCATTCGATGGATTTGCATGCTTCCGCAAACTGCGCGAGCGCCGGCTTCACCGCGTCCGTCACGTGCTGGGTTACCAGTGCCGGATCCGGATTGGGCTCGCGGTAAAACAGCATGGCAGCTTCCGCCAGTTCGTTGGTGGTATTGGCGCGCTCTTTCATGAGTGCGATCACGGACTGCAGTGCCGGTGCGCCATCGAACTTCGCGCCATCCTGCTCCATCAACGGACGAACCAGTCCTTCGAGACGCGCATTGTCCGCGAGCTTGATGTAATGGTTGTTCAGCCACGCCAGCTTTTCAGGATTGAACTGGGCCGGGGACTTGTTCAGGTGCTCGACGTCGAACCACTGGCAGAACTGCTCCATGGAGAAAATCTCGTCGTCGCCGTGGCTCCAGCCGAGGCGGGCCAGGTAGTTCAGCATCGCCTCCGGCAAAAAGCCCTGGGCCGGGTATTCCATGACACTGACCGCGCCGTGACGCTTGGACAGCTTCTCGCCGTCGGCACCGAGGATCATCGGCACGTGGCCGTATTCCGGCAGCGATGCGCCAAGCGCACGCAGGATGTTGATCTGGCGCGGCGTGTTGTTGACATGGTCGTCGCCGCGGATCACGTGGGTCATCTTCATGTCCCAGTCGTCGACCGCGACGCAGAAGTTGTAGGTCGGCGTGCCATCAGGGCGTGCAATGACGAGGTCGTCCAGCTCGCGGTTGGAAATCGTGATCGTGCCCTTGACCATGTCGTTCCAGGTGACGTCGCCGTCGAGCGGGTTCTTGAAACGCACGACCGGCTTGCGGCCCTCTGGAACGGGCGGCAGGGTCTTGCCGGGTTCGGGACGCCAGGTGCCGTCATAGCGCGGCTTTTCACCGGCGGCGCGCATGCGTTCGCGCATGGCTTCCACTTCGTCCGGCGTGCAGTAGCAATGGTAGGCTGTACCGGCGGCCAGCATCTGCCCCACCACTTCGCGGTAGCGGTCCATGCGCTTCATTTGATAGAAGGGCCCCTCGTCGTGATGCAGGCCGAGCCAGTTCATGCCGTCGAGGATCGCCTGCACCGCTTCCGGCGTCGAACGCTCCAGGTCGGTATCTTCAATACGCAGGATGAAGGTGCCGCCGTGGTGACGGGCAAAGGCCCAGGAGAAAAGCGCGGTGCGCGCGCCGCCGAGGTGGAGGTAGCCGGTGGGGCTGGGTGCGAAGCGTGTGCGGACTGTCATGGCAAATCGAATAAAAAAACGGCCTTGGATCGCCAAAGCCGTGGAAATGGAAAGTGCGTTATTTTACCTTGTCGGCAACGCCCGGGAAATCAGTCGTTCTTGATGACAATGCTCGGGAACTTGCTGCTCATGTCCTTGGCCTTTTCGGCCACCTTGACCGCGACCTTGCGCGCAATCTCCCTATAGATATGCGCGACCTTGCCGTCCGGATCGGCGACGACGGTCGGCTTGCCGGAGTCCGTCTGTTCGCGGATCGCCATCGTCAGGGGCAAGGCGCCGAGGAATTCGACGCCATATTCCTTGCACATCTTCTCTCCGCCGCCGGCACCGAATATATGCTCCGCATGGCCGCAGTTGGAGCAGACATGGATGCTCATGTTTTCGACGATGCCGAGGATGGGAATGTCGACCTTCTCGAACATCTTCAAGCCTTTGCGCGCATCGAGCAGGGCAATGTCCTGCGGGGTGGTCACGATGACTGCGCCCGTGACCGGCACGCGCTGCGACAGGGTCAGCTGGATGTCGCCGGTGCCGGGCGGCATGTCGACGATCAGGTAATCGAGGTTGCGCCAGTTGGTCTGCTCCAGCAATTGCTGCAGGGCCTGCGTGACCATCGGGCCGCGCCAGACCATGGGCTGGTCGGGGTCGATCATGAAACCGATGCTCGACACCTGTACGCCGTAGTTCTCCAGCGGCTCCATGGTCTTGCCGTCCAGCGACTCCGGCTGGCCGGAGATGCCCATCATCATCGGCTGCGACGGGCCGTAGATATCGGCGTCCAGGATGCCGACCTGCGCGCCTTCCGCCGCCAAGGCCAGCGCCAGGTTGACCGCGGTGGTCGACTTGCCGACTCCGCCCTTGCCGGACGCAACGGCGATGATGTTCTTGACGTTCGACATCAGCTTGACGCCGCGCTGGACCGCGTGGGCGATGATTTTCGAATAAACGTTCGCTTCGACATGCCCGGCGCCAGCCAGCGTACGCACGGCATTGACTGCCATGGCGCGGATCGGCTCGATCTGGCTGTTTGCGGGGTAACCCAGCTCGACATCGAACCGGATATCGGCGCCGTTGACCTGGATGTTTTTCGCTGATTTGCCCGATACGAGGTCCTTGCCGGTATTCGGGTCGATAACCTGGGACAGTGCCGCCTTGACGGCCTCAACGGTGATACTCATTGTTTCTCCTGAATTTTATAGCAGCAAGTCTAAACCAATTCGTGGCCGATTCCGCCCGCGTTTGACACCGCTCACCTGCGATAAGAGCCCCCGCACTGCTAAAATGACAGTTTTATTTCTCCGAGCATTATTGCCAAATGAGCACCACACCGCACCGCAAGCTGTTTGTCACCACTGCCCTGCCCTACGCCAACGGCGCGTTCCACATCGGCCACATTATGGAATACATCCAGGCCGACATCTGGGTCAGGTTCCAGCGGATGCAGGGCAATGAGGTGCATTTCGTCGGCGCCGACGACGCGCACGGCGCGCCGATCATGATCGCGGCCGAGAAGGCCGGCGTGACGCCGCAGGAATTCGTTGCGCGCATCGCCGCCGGGCGCAAGCAGTACCTGGACGGCTTCCACATCAGCTTCGACAACTGGCATTCGACCGATGCGCCGGAAAACCATCAGCTGTCGCAGGATCTTTACCGCCGCTTGCGCGACCACGCCAAGCTGATCACGACCAAGACCATCGAACAGTTCTTCGACCCGGTCAAGAACATGTTCCTGCCGGACCGCTATATCAAGGGCGAGTGCCCGAAGTGCGGCGCCAAGGACCAGTACGGCGATTCCTGCGAGGTATGCAGCGCCGTTTACGCGCCGACCGAACTCAAGAATCCGTACTCCACGCTGACCGGCGCGACACCGGTAATGAAATCGTCCGAGCATTACTTCTTCCAGCTGTCCAATCCGAAGTGCACGGAATTCCTGCGCGAATGGACCCAGGCGCCGAACCGCCTGCAGCCGGAAGTCGTCAACAAGGCCAAGGAATGGCTGGAGAGCGAAGAAGGCCTGGGCGACTGGGACATCAGTCGTGATGCGCCGTATTTCGGCATTGAAATCCCGGATGCGCCGGGCAAGTATTTCTATGTCTGGCTGGATGCGCCTGTCGGCTACCTGGCTTCGCTGAAGAACTATTTCGACAAGACCGGCCGCGACTACCTGGCCTTCATGGAGGACCAGTCGACCGAGCAGTACCACTTCATCGGCAAGGACATCATCTACTTCCACACGCTGTTCTGGCCGGCCATGCTGAAGTTTTCGGGCCTGAAGGTGCCGACCAATGTGTTCGTGCACGGCTTCATCACGGTTAGCGGCGAGAAGATGTCCAAGTCCCGCGGCACCGGCATTTCGCCGCTGCGCTACCTCGACATCGGCATGAACCCGGAATGGCTGCGCTATTACATTGCAGCCAAGCTGAATGCGAAGGTGGAAGACGTCGACTTCAACCCGGACGATTTCGTCTCGCGCGTCAATTCCGACCTGATCGGCAAGTACGTCAATATCGCCAGCCGCGCGGCCGGTTTCATCACCAAGCGTTTTGGCGGCAAGTTGAGCGATCCGGTCACAGGCGGTGAAGCCATGACCTGGCGCCTGCGCTTCGGCGAGCAGGAAGCGGCGATCAAGGAAGCCTTTGAAGCGCGCGAATTCGGCAAGGCGATCCGCCAGATCATGGCGCTGGCCGACGAAGTCAACCAGTACGTCGATACCAAGAAGCCGTGGGAACTGGCCAAGGACCCGGCCAACGACCAGGAATTGCAGGACGTGTGCAGCAACCTGCTGCGCAGCTTCTACTGCCTGACGATCTACCTCGCCCCGATCCTGCCGGCGCTGGCACGCAAGGTGTCGAAACTGTTCGGTATCGAGCGCGACCTGACCTGGGCCGACCTGCAGACCAGCCCGGCTTCGATCGGCACCTTCGAACACCTGATGCAACGCGTCGACCCCAAGATGCTGGATGCATTGTTCGAGGCTCCTGCTGCCGCGGAAGCCCCTGCAGAGAAGGCAGACGAGCAGCAAGGCATCGAACCGATGGCGCCGGAAATCAAGATCGACGATTTCACCAAGATCGACCTGCGCATCGCCAAGATCGTCAACTGCGAGCACGTCGAAGGCTCCGACAAGCTGCTGCGCCTGACCCTCGATGTGGGCGAAGGCCGCACGCGCAACGTCTTCTCCGGCATCAAGTCGTCGTACAAGCCGGAAGACCTGGTTGGCAAGCTGACGGTGATGGTGGCCAACCTCGCGCCGCGCAAGATGAAGTTCGGCGTGTCCGAGGGCATGGTGCTGGCTGCATCGTCCGCCGACGAGAAGGCCAATCCCGGCATCTATGTGCTCAATCCCTGGCCGGGCGCCGAGCCGGGCATGCGGGTGCGTTAAGCCATGCCTGCCGGAGAGTCTCCCAGTCGCAGTGTCCATGAGGTGCGGTTGCCATGAACATCGTGGTCCGCGAAGCAACGCTGGAGGACGCCCAGCTCATCGCCGAGCTGACACGCGCATCATGGGCAGGCAAGGTGGCCGTCACCTCGAGCGGCCACCGCGAGACGGCGGTGCGCGTGCTGCAGGACCTGCAGAATGGCGGCGGATTCATCCTGCTGCGCAACGACGAGGAAATCGGCTCGGTGCGCTGGCTCCCCCTTGAATCCGAACCCGATGTCTGGGAAATCATGCGCATGGGCGTGCTGCCGTCGTACCGGGGCGAGCATCTGTCCCAGCATCTCCTTGAAGCAGTGATCCACCGCGCGCTTGCCGCCGACGTGCGCGAACTGCGCCTCGCCGTGCGCGCCGACCAGGAACGCCTGCTCGACCTGTATTCCGCATTCGGTTTCGAACTCGCGCCGGAAATCGAATACACCCATGCCAATCCGCTTGAGCCCGCGCCGATGGTGATGCGCCGGGTACTGGGTTATTGAGCGTGGCGGGCCGATATACAAATGCACGCAATACCGAAGGCAGGGCGCCCGCCCTGCCCATGAAAACAGGCACAAGCAGGCATCCGGGGAGCCTCACTGCATGAATATTTCCAGCCTCCGCTTTCGTCCGGCGCTGGTGGACGCACTCAAGGGTTACGACAAGACACGCTTTATCCATGACCTAGCCGCCGGACTGACTGTCGGCGTCGTCGCGCTGCCCCTGGCAATGGCGTTTGCCATCGCCTCTGGGGCCAAGCCGGAAGCCGGCATCTTCACCGCCATTATCGGCGGCTTCCTGATCTCCGCGCTCGGCGGGTCGCGCGTCCAGATCGGCGGGCCGGCCGGCGCCTTCATTGTCATCATCTACGGCATCATCGAGAAGTACGGCCTGGGCGGACTTCTGATCTCGACCATATGCGCCGGCATCCTGCTGTTTGCGATGGGAATGTTCCGCATCGGTACATGGATCCGCTATATCCCGGTGCCTATCGTCATCGGTTTCACCAACGGGATTGCGGTACTGATCGCGCTGTCGCAGCTGAAGGATTTTTTCGGGCTCGCGATCGACAGGATGCCGGGCGACTTCTTCGCACAGATCAAAGTCCTGCTGGCCAATGCGCAGACCGTGCAGCCGATCACGCTGGCTATCGCCACCGCTTCGCTGGTGCTCATGTTCAGCTGGCCTGCGGTCTTCCGTAACAACCCCGACGGCTCGCCCAAAGCCTTCCGCTTCCCGCGCCTGGCCAGCCTGCTCAAACCCTTGCCTAGTCCCATCCTGGTCCTGTTGCTGAGCACGACCGCTGTCACCATCTTCGACCTGCCTGTCGAAACCATCGGCTCGCGCTTCGGCGGCATCCCGCAGGGGCTGCCCAGCTTCAAGCTGCCGCCGCTCTCCTGGGATGTAGTGAAACAGCTGTTTGCCCCGACGCTGACCATTGCACTGCTGGGCGCCATCGAATCGCTGCTGTGCGCCCGCGTGGCAGACAACATCACCGGCCAGCGGCACGATCCCAACCAGGAGCTGATGGCGCAAGGCGCTGCCAACTTCATCGTGCCCTTCTTCGGCGGCATTCCGGCCACGGGAACGATTGCGCGCACGGTGACGAACATCCGCACCGGGGCAACGTCGCCGGTCGCCGGCGTCGTGCACGCGCTTGCGCTGCTGGCGATCGTACTGGCGGCCGCTCCGCTTGCCACCAACGTGCCGCTCGCCGCACTGGCCGCCATCCTCCTGCACGTCGCCTACAACATGGGTGAATGGCATGAATTCCGGCGCCTGGGCAACTTCTCGCTGAATTACCGGATCCTGCTGGTATCGACGTTCCTGTTGACGGTGATCTTCGACCTGACCGTCGCCGTCGAAGTCGGGCTGGTGCTGGCCTGCGTGTTCTTCATCTTCCGCGTGTCCAGCCTGACCCGGATCGAGCAGATTCCCGGGCCGACGCTGCCGGTCTGGCCTGCGCCGGGCGTGGTGGCGTATTCGATTTTCGGCTCGCTGTTTTTCGGCGCGGTGGGCAAGATGGAAGTCCTGACGCAGCCGGGCCGCATTCCCGAGAAGGTAATGATCCTGAAGATGACCCAGCTTATCAACCTCGACACTACCGGTCTGGATGCGCTGGAAACCGTGCACAAGGCGCTGCAGAAGAACGGCTGCGTGCTGATCCTGTGCGGTCCGAACCATCAGCCGCTCAGCCTGATGACGCGGACGGGTTTCCTTGACCGGCTCGGTGTGGACAATTGCGTGGAAGATCTGACGCACGCAGTCATGCGCGCCAATGCACTGGCAGCCGGCTAGGCCGACTGTTGCAGCCCGGATTCGCTTTCATGGCGGACAAATGCGGCATCAAGCATTGCCGCGAGTTCTTCGCCCTTGCATGACTTCGGGACAAACCGGTCAATATTGCCGACATTGATCGCATCAGCCATGAGCGCAGCGTCGTTGTTGTCGCTGCACATGATGCGTACGGTGCGGGGATACATGCGGCTGATCCGGTTAAAGAATTCGGTGCCGCTCATGTCACTGACCTGCTGGTCGCAAATGACCACACTGACATCCTCCGCCGCGAGGATGTCGAACGCCGCACCGGCATCGCTTGCCTGGAACACACGATAGGGCGGTGCATCCGGAATGTCGAGCGACGCCCTGCCCTGCCCGTTGCCGCTGTCGATGAGCAGTAGAGTGCGGCCGGCATGCCGGCGTGCGCGCCCTTCCTCGGGCAGCGCGCGCCCTTCCCGCAATAGCGCCGCGCACAAGTCGACCGGCAAAGCAGGACTGAAGTAATCGCCCTGCATTTCATCGCAACCATGTTCCGCGAGCAAGGCAAGCTGGCTGCCGCTTTCCACGCCCTCGACCGCCACTTTCATTCCCAGCCTGTGCGCCATAGTAATGACGGCGTCGGCGACGGCGAGGTCGTCCGGATGCCGCTGGACATCGCTGACGAAGCTCGGATCGAGCTTGATCCGGTCCACCGGAAATCGCTTGAGGAAACCGAGGTTGGAAAAACCTGTCCCGAAATCGTCGATGGACAGGCCTACCCCGGTCTGCTTGAGTTCCTCGAGCACACGCAGCGACTCGGCAGGATCGTGCATCAGCAGCGACTCCTTGAGGTCGAGTTCAAGCTGTGCGGGCGACACGCCGGTTTCCTTCAGGACCGCGGCGATGGTGCCGGCAAAGCCGGGTTTGAGGAACTGGTTTGCGGAAATGTTGATCGCGACCGGCCCCTGCAGCAAACCCTGCTGCTGCCAGGCCACATATTGCCGGCAGGCGGTGCGCACCACCCACTCGCCGATCTGGTCGATGAGGCCGGCTTCCTCTGCCAGGGAAATGAATTGCAGTGGCGGCAACAGGCCCATCTCCGGATGGCGCCAGCGGATCAACGCCTCAAGCCCGACCACGCTTCCGCTTCCCAGCGCGATGCGCGGCTGGTAATGCAGTTCGAACTCGTCGCGCGCGATCGCTTCGCGCAGGCTCTTTTCCATCGCCATGCGCGCATTCATGCGGCGGCTGAGTTCGCCTGTATAAAACTGGAAGTTGTGCCGGCCGAGCTCCTTGGCGCGATACATTGCCGTATCGGCATTCCGGAGAAGCGTATCGGCATCGCGCCCGTCTTCCGGGAATGCAGCAAAGCCGATGCTGCAGCTCGGGATGACCGGGCAGCCATCGAAATAGACCGGCTCGGCGATGCTGTCGAGGATGCGCTGCATCACGTAGGCCGTGGAATTCTCGGACGACTGGTCGTAAAAGACGATGACGAATTCGTCGCCGCCGATGCGGGCGATCGTATCCGATTCGCGCACGCATGCCTGCAGGCGGCGCGAAGCTTCGACCAGCAACTGGTCGCCCGCCTTGTGACCGAAACGGTCGTTGACTGCCTTGAACTTGTCGAGGTCGATGTAGGCCACCGCCACCTGTCCGCCATAACGTTCGGCGAAACTGAGCGCCTGGTGCAAACGGTCGGCCAGCAGGCTTCTGTTGGGCAATCCGGTCAGGGGATCGTGACCTGCCTGGTAACCCAGCCGGTCCTGGGCACGTTTGAGTTGCAGGTGGGCCTGGATACGCGCCTTGAGTTCCGCGACACGCAGCGGCTTGGTGACGTAATCGATCCCGCCGGCATTGAAGGCGGACACCTTGATGTCGGTGTCGTCGTAGGAACTGATGAAGATGACCGGGATGCTCGCGTGCTGCAGCGACTGCTTCAACTGGCGGCACAATTCGAAGCCGTCCATGTCGGGCATGTTGATGTCGAGCAGAATGAGGTCCGGGGCTGCAGACTCTACTTCTTCAAGGGCGCCGCGCCCATTGTGCACGGTACGTACCCGGTATCCCTGGGATGTGAGGATGGCCGCCATGAAATGGCAGTCCGCCGGAGTATCGTCGACGACGAGAATATCCGGCACGCTATCTTCGGAAGCCAGAAACATGGAGCAACCTCTTCATCTGCACACGCTTTGGTGCATCCCCGGCTGTTGCCGCAGGAATTCCCTTCAGGAAATCATACTGGCATTGGCCGGGCGGCGCCACACCTTCCCGAATGATGTTGACGCAATGACAAGAACGTGTTCAACCATGCCACACACTGTCGCCGGATTGACGGAACGACAGTGAAGACAAGGTAAAATATCGCCTGCTTTTCCACCTCTGAACCCAATTCACCATGAAATTCAGCAAACAACAGACGACGTACGTGTCCGAATTCACCAAGTTCATCACCGAACTGAAGCAGAACAATCCGTCGCTCGAAGAAAAGCAGCGCGCCGGCCGCGCCATCCTCTGGGACAAGTCGCCCATCGACCTCGACGCCCGCCGCCGCGACGAAGAATCGCGCGTCAAGCAATCGCCTTACGTCTACCAGTCCAACCACTAATGTCCACGCAGGACACCCTGCTGGCACACCTGCCGGCTGACGCCCCCGAGCATGCGCTCGCGAACCAGCCGGATACGACGCCGGACGTGGTGGATGGCATGGCATTCGCGAAGCTGTACGGCGAGCCGCTGTTCAAGCTGCCGACCGACCTGTACATCCCGCCCGATGCGCTCGAGGTGTTCCTCGAAGCCTTCCAGGGACCGCTTGACCTGCTGCTATACCTGATCCGCAAGCAGAACTTCAACATCCTCGACATCCCGATGGCGGACGTCACGCGCCAGTACCTGGAGTACGTCGACCAGATCCGCTCGCGCAACCTGGAGCTGGCGGCGGAATACCTGCTGATGGCGGCCATGCTCATCGAGATCAAATCGCGCATGCTGCTGCCTGTGAAGAAGGCGGAAACCGGCGAGGAACCGGAAGACCCGCGTGCGGAACTGGTGCGCCGCCTGCTCGAATACGAACAGATGAAGCTCGCCGGCCAGCAGCTGGACAAACTGCCCCAGCTCGGCCGCGACTACGTGCGTGCTCAGATCTACATCGAGCAGAGCATTACGCCGCGCTGGCCGGAGGTCAACATTTCCGAACTGCAGGCCGTCTGGGCGGATATCATCAAGCGTGCAAAACTGACGCAGCACCATACGATCACGCGCGAAGAACTGTCCGTGCGCGAGCACATGACCGGCATCCTGCGCCGCCTGCAATCGGCGAAGTTCGTCGAATTCGCCGACCTGTTCGACCCGTCGCGCGGCGTTCCGGTTGTCGTGGTGAACTTCATCGCGCTGCTCGAACTGGCCAAGGAAACCCTGATCGAGATCACGCAGGCCGAAGCCTTCGCGCCGATCTACGTGCGCCTCGCTTATTCACCATCCTGATTCCATTCATCCGCCGCACGTGCAGCAACGTGGCACTTAGCAAGGCATTTCCATGAAAATCATTTCTTCCATCGACGAATTGCGTGACCAGCTGCGCGGGCAACTGCGCACGGCATTCGTGCCCACCATGGGCAACCTGCACGAAGGCCACCTGTCGCTGATGCGCCTGGCGCGCAAGCACGGCGATCCGGTGGTTGCGTCGATCTTCGTCAACCGCCTGCAGTTCGGCCCGAACGAGGATTTCGACAAATATCCGCGCACCTTCCAGGCCGACATCGAGAAGCTGGAGAAGGAAGGCGTGTACGTGCTATTCGCACCGACCGAGAAGGACATGTATCCGGAGCCGCAGGAATACCGCGTGCGGCCGCCGGACGACCTCGGCAACATCCTGGAAGGCGAATTCCGCCCCGGATTCTTTACCGGCGTGACGACCGTGGTGCTGAAGCTGTTCTCCTGCGTGCAACCCCGTGTGGCCGTATTCGGCAAGAAGGATTACCAGCAGTTGATGATCGTGCGCAACATGGCCAAGCAGTTTGCGCTGCCGACCGAGATCATCGCTGCCGAAACCTGGCGCGCGGAAGACGGCCTGGCGCTGTCCTCGCGCAACGGCTACCTGTCGGAAGCGGAACGCGCCGAAGCGCCGCAGCTCTACCAGTTGCTCAACGAAGTCGCCAATGAAGTGCGTTCCGGCCACCTCGACATGTTCGAACTGGAGCGCCACGCCATGGCCAAGCTGGCTGCGCGCGGCTGGAAGCCGGACTACATTTCGGTGCGCAAGCGCTCCGACCTGCAACCGCCGTCTGCCGGCGACCTGGCGCAAGGTGCGCCGCTGGTCGTGGTGGCCGCCGCCAAGCTCGGCGTCACGCGCCTGATCGACAACCTCGAAATCTAAGCGTGAGGCAACTGGCAGCCGCCTGCGCACTCGCACTCGCGCTGCCGGGTGCGGCCCGCGCTGCGGTGGCCGTGACCGACGACGCCGGCCGGACGGTCAGCCTGCCCGCTCCGGCACGCCGCATTGTCAGCCTCGCCCCGCATGCAACCGAAATGCTCTTCGCCGCCGGTGCCGGCGCCTATATCGTCGGCGCTACCGAGTTCAGCGACTATCCCCCCGAAGCAAAACGCATCCAGTCTGTCGGCAGCGGCGTGTCGCTGGACCTGGAACGCATCATCCAATTGAAGCCGGATCTCGTCGTCGGCTGGAACAACGGCATTGCCGCGACCCAGCTGGCGAAGCTGGAACCGCTGGGCATCCCGATCTACAAGAGCGAACCCTACGATTTCGCCACGATTGCCAATTCGCTTGAGCGCCTTGCCCGCCTTGCCGGGACTGATGCCGAGGGAAAGGCAGCAGCATCGGCCTTCCGCCAACGCAGGAAGAAATTGCAGGATACCTACCAGGCGCGTCGTCCGATCACCGTCTTCTACCAGATCTGGCGTTCGCCGCTGATGACACTGAATGGATCGCACATGGTGTCGTCCGCGCTGCGCCTGTGCGGCGGCGAGAACATCTTCGCCAAACTGCCGCAGCTTGCGCCGACGGTCTCCGAGGAGGCCGTGATCAAGGCCGATCCGGAAGCGATCGTGGCCAGCAGCGGCGAGCAGGACGATGTCTTCTCGCCGTGGCGCCGTTTTACCGGGCTCAAGGCGGTCGCGCGCGGCAACCTGGTATCCGTCGACGGCAATCTCCTAAATCGCGCCGGGCCGCGCATCCTTGACGGCACGGAAGACTTGTGCCGCAAGCTGGATGCGGTGCGCGCCCGGCATCCGGTGCGCTGATCCACGCCGCCCCCTCCCACGAATACGGTATTGACCGGGGTTGAGCCATCCTTATAATCGGTCGGCTTCGCCGGGCATGCCGCACGCCCTGCGCGGATTGTTGTTCGACGCCGGCCGCCCGGCCATGCCGCGGCCAGTTTTCATCGCACCACTGATTCAATGGAAATGGTTGGGCATGATGAACGATAAGGCTGCAGATCACCTCCCCCGGCGTCCCCTCTGGAAGCGCATGCTTGTCGCGCTCGGCGGCCTTTGCGCGGTGATGCTGGCGCTGATGTTCTATCCGCCGGCCTACGAATCGGCACGCATGCTCCTGGCCCGCCCCATTTCATCCGCCATTGCCTCGGATTCCTTCATTTCCCCTGCCGAGGCCCGCAGGCAGCAGGTTTCCTCGGCGCGCCCGGTTGTGCACGGCACCTATCTGAAGGATCCGTACGGCTGCGTCTACGTGGTGGAATACGTCGGGGCGAAACTGTCGCTGTCGCCCTTGCTGGATGACCGGCGGCAGCCGGTGTGCGTGCAACGCTGAGTTCAGTGCTGGACCCACTTCACGAGGTCGGTCCACTGTTCCAGGTCCTTCTCTACCCGTGACGGAGCGACGTCCCAGACGGTGGCGCCGTGGGCCGCGAGCTGCACGTAGTTCTGGGTGTCGCGCAGGTAACCGAGCACGGGCAATCCGATATTGCTGACATAGTGGGCAAGCTGGTCGGCGGCGCGAGTGCGCACGTTGACGCGCATGCCGAGCACGCCCACGTCGGCCTTGCCGTGATGGCCGGATGCCAGCCTGGCAAGGAATTCCTGGGTGGCGAGGATATCGAACATCGATGCCTGGAGCGGGACGACCACCTTGTCGGCGATCCGCAGGACTTCCTCCAGCCGGCTGCCGGACAATCCGGCGGGCGTGTCGAGCACGATATGGGTCGTGCCCTTGGGCGGTTTTGCAACATGTCCGTTGGCGATTTCCCACGCGGCGATCGGCGGCAGGCTGCCAGCTCGAAGTGAAAGCCATGCGCGTGACGACTGCTGTACGTCGGCGTCGCCCAGCATGACCTTGTGCCCCTGCTTGGCAAAATAGCCAGCCAGGTTGGTTGCAATGGTGCTCTTGCCGACGCCCCCCTTCGGGTTGGCGATGACGATCACAGGCATGTCTATCCTCCGGAAAGTTGCATGGTTTATATCGTGCTTGATCGTAGTACGAACGCAACATTGCCGGCAAGCATAGCATGAGCGATTTTCGGGGGAAATCCGCTCTAAAATACCGCCATGCAAATTTCCTCGACCGAAGCCTTGGCCGATTCCGACGACATTCAGGAACCGCTACAGGCGCACTTCAAGCCCGGCATTGCTCCCGACGATATCGAACAGGTGTTCCGCCTCAAGCGCGCGCAATCGCTGCTGCAGGCGTTCACCGCGCTGTTCCACGGCGGATTCGACGGCGTGCTGCTCCGTCTCCTGGTGCTGGGCGAACTGGCCGCCGACACCGGTTCATCGGCACTGACGCGCGCTGACATCAATGCGCGGCTCGGCTACCTTGACCCGGACAAGCTGGAGACGGTGCTGGCGCGGCTGCGCTCGCACCAATTGCTGTCCTGGGACGCTGCACAGGGCGTTTACCGCGTCTCGCCGGCCGCCCGCAACGTGATGGCCGCCATCGATAACCTGATGGCGCTCGGACAAGGCGATGACGATGCGGAAATGGGCTTCCTGCTGTCGCAGGTGGCCGGCGCGCAGGCCGTGGGCGGCGTCGGCGTCGAGCAGCTCCAGCACCTGCTGGGCCGGCTGGTCGACCTGACCGAGGAGTTCAGCGACGCCATCGCTTCCGGATCGGAATTCAGGCTGCGCGCTGCGCAAGCGAAATGGCACACGGCCTGCGACTGGGTCGAGAAGGGTTCGCAGATCATCCATGCGATCACCAACGATCCGCGGGCAGACGATGCGACCCATCGCGCGGCGCAGGCGATCGGCCGCGCGCAGGGCAAGCTGCTGAACATGCAGGGCATGTTCTCGCGCGCCCTCAACCAGATCGAACGGCAGCGTGTGCACCTCGGCCAGTCCGGACTGTCCACGACGGACATCAAGACCTGGCTGATGCGGCAGGAAGACCTCGCCGCCCTCGCCGATGGCGCCGTCTCCATTCCTGTCACGCCGATCTTCATCACGCCGTCCGAAATGGTTGACGTCGCCGAAGCGGAACTGATTACCGAGCGCGCTGCCCCCGCCGAGTCGACGCTGCCTGCCGGCGAGGACGTGCGCGTGGAGCAAACCGATGCCGCGTCGATGCCGGCCGAACTCGATGCCTGGCTGAACCGGCTGGCGGCGTTCGCGCCCGATGCTGCCGCGCCGGTCCAGGATACCTTGCTGCCGGCGAGCTTCGCGGTCGCGTCCTATCGCGCATCGCTGCTGCCGCTGCTAGGCGACGAAAGCGAGGCCGCACTGCAGGGCGGCACAGCGACCATGGCGCGCCTGCCGCTCGAATTCACGCCTGGCGACCACATGATGAAGCTCGACGACCCGCAGGTTGCCGCCATGTCGAAAGCCACCCTTTCCCCAAAAACAGAGAAGCAAACGGTTTCCCCAGAATGAACGATGATGCACAAATCCTGATTGCACGCCTGCTGGCCAATCAGACGCTGCGACGCGAGGACAAGCAGGTCAAGCGCGCCCTGTCGGACGAACTGTTTCGCGCCGATCTCGACAGCCGCCTGGCCGCCTGCGGCCTGAAGCTGCTCGATAACGTCTATGCCGACCATGTCGCGCTGGCGCTGGTGCGCGACGTCGAACCCAAGATCTTCGGCGCGCGCGATGCGTGGCAGAACAACAATTTCGGCCTCGCGCGCGACGGCGTGGCGCTGCTGGTCGTGCTGTGGGCGCTGATCGTCCTGCCCAAGCGCGAGCGGCAGGAAGCGCACCAGAATGCCGAAACCGACCAGGACGACATGTTCGGCAAGGAGAAGCCGATGCCGCGCGCGGAGGACGCCTCCACCGGCATTTCCTTCAAGGCCCTGCTCGCGGACTTCGGCGACAAGCTTGGCAAGAAGACCCGCATGAGCATGAACCTCGGGCAGCTCGCCAAGCTCGGCTTCGTCGAGATGAAGGGCGACATGATCCTCGAAGGTCCGCTGCTGGACCTGATGATGGATACCGACATGCTCAAGGACCGCATCGTCAACGGCGCGCTGTCCGACATCTTCCGCCGCGCGCCAGAAGACGCCGCCGCGCCGACCACCCTGCACACTCTGCATACCGTCTAGTACCCGCATGTTTCACATCAAATCCCTCGAACTGGTCCACTGGGACTACTGGCAGCGCATCAAGAACATTCCGCTGGATGCCAAGATCATCACCATCGCCGGGCAGAACGGCTCCGGCAAGACCACCCTGCTGGACGCCTTGCGCACGCTGTTCGGACTCGACTGCTCCATGGGGCGCTCATACAAGCACTACGCCCGCCACGCGGGACAGCAGGTCTCGTGGCTGCGCGCCGTGGTGGACAACCGCGCCGTCGGCCGGCAGATCTCGAACCGGCCGTTCCGCAGCTCCGGTTTCTTCAGCGAAGACGAGGTCACGCTGTTCTGCCAGATCCAGAAGAACGGCGGCGACTGGAAGCGCCAGTACCTGATGCGCGGCGGCGCCGTGGAGATCGAAGCCGTGCAGGATGCAACGGACTGGCTCGGCCTGGAGACCTACCGCAAGCGCCTCGCCAACGCCGGCCTGTCGCCGGCAATGGCCAAGGTGCTTGCGCTGGAACAGGGTGAAACCGACAAGCTGTGCGAATACGCCCCCCGTCAGTTGCTCGACCTGGTGTTCCAGGTATTCGGCGACAAGGAAGTGCTGGACGCCTACGAAGAGGCGCGACACCACCAGCGCGAAACCGAAGCCGAGCTGCAACGCTTCGAAGCGGAGCTTGCGGCATCGGAAACCAACGTCGAGAAGCTGCGCCTGCGCATGGCGAACTATCATCGCTGGGAAGGCCTGAACAAGGAAAAGCGCGACCTGCAGGAAGAGATCCTGCCGACGCTGCAGTACCACGAGGTGCGCGAGAAGGCCGCCCGTGAAAGCCAGGCCCTGCTCGATGCGAAAAAATCGCTGGCGGCGCAGGACGCGCAACTGTCGTCGAAGCGCGCTGACGTCGCCGAGCGCATGCAGGCGTTGAGCGCCGCGCACGAACAGGCAAATGCGCTCGAGAAGGAGCAGTCGGCGCTGCAGGAACGGTTGAAGCAGATCAACACGCGCCTCAAGCCGCAGGAAAGCCTGCTGGAACGCAAGGCCGAACTGCAGAAGCGGGCTGCGGAGTCCGGCGAGGATATGGCCGACATCGCCGGGAAAGCGGAACAGAAAGAGTCCGAGCTCCTGCAACTGCGCCAGGCGCGGCGCGACATCACGGCTCGGATCGAGACGGACCGCGCGGCCATTGCGGCGCTGGAAGGCAAGGCCGCCCTGCCCGAACCTGAAAACGTCCGCGCGATGCGGCGCGCATTGCGTGAAGCCGGCATCGACCATGCGATGCTGCCGGACATCGTCGAAGTCACCGACCCGCGCTGGCAAGGCGCGGTGGAAGGCGTGCTGCGCAGCTATGCCTCTGTCGTCCTGCTGGAAAACGCCCGCGATGCGGCTGCCGCCTACCGCCTCGGCGAGAAGGAACGTTACGGACATTTCATCGTGCCGGAACGCATCGCCGCCCCCGAAGTGCGCGACCGCAGCCTGTTGTCGGTGGTACGTTTTTCCGCACCCGCGCCGTCGTGGCTGATCGACCAGCTCTCGCGCATTGCACGCGTCGATTCGGTCGAGGACGGCATGCGGCTGTCAGCGTCCGAAGAATGGATCACGCCGGAGGCGTATCACCGCGAACGGCGCGGCGGACGCTCGTTGTTCGTCGAACAGGCACGCTACCGCTTCGGCCAAGCCGGACGGGCGCAGCGCCTGGAAGCATTGCGGAAGTCGCTTCCGAAACTGGAAGCGGAAGAAGACCAGTTGACGCTGAAGATCAGCAAGCTGGCCGGCGAAGTCAGCGCGCTCAAGGCGCGTCTCGCCGGCGTGGATGCCGCGAAGGAACTCGTCGCCCGGCAGGCGGAATTCGAGGAAGCCGAGCGTTGCGCGCAGCCGCTGAAGGCCGAGCGAAAGGAGGTCGGCGGACGCCTCGGCGAGCTCTCCCCATTGATTACCGAAGCGGCCGTGGCGCGTTCCCGCGCCGACGATGCGTGGCAGGCCGCCAAGAAGTCGCTGGCTGACAGCGAATCGCACCTGCGCGTCGCGCAGAAACGCAACGGCGAGGAACGTTCGTCCCACGCGCAGGGCCTGGCCGCTCTCCGGAAAACATGGCGCCACCTCCCCGCGCGCTGGCGCCGTCTTGCACGGCGCGAGGCGCTGGTGCAGGAACACGATAATGCGCACCAGGTGCAACTGCGACTCAACCATCTCAACGAGGATCTTGCGCGCGACGACTGGGAAACCGACGCCACTGTCGTCGACCAGCATGCGCGCCTGCAGGCCATGCTGCAGGCCCGCCAGCAGGAAACCGGCGAGCGCCGATACCAGAACAACCGCGCGATCGAGGCCACCGACAACGCACGCGGCGCCTACATCGAGCGTCTGCGTTACACGATCAAGACTTACAGCCGCAACATCAAGGCGCTGGGTGAACTGGCCAATATCGAAGTCCACACCGATCCGGTGCGCCTGGAAAACGACGACGTGCAACTCGCCCAGGCCGGACTGCACGTGCGCTTCAAGTTCGACGGCAAGGGCCCGATCGGGATGAACGACGGCGAGGCGTCGGGCGGCCAGCAGGTAATGAAATCGCTGATCCTGCTGATCGGCCTGCTGAAGTCCGACGAGGGCTCGGGCGGCTTCGTGTTCATCGACGAGCCGTTTGCACACCTCGATATCCGCAACATCCAGCTGGTTGGCGAGTTCCTGAAAAATACGGACGCGCAGTACCTGATGACCACGCCGTTGACGCACAACACGGACGTCTACGATCCGTCGGAGCTGACGCTGATCACCAGCAAGAAGCGCAAGGACACGCACTGGGCGCAACCGATCTTCGTGCTGCAGCGGCGCAGCAGGCCCGTGGAAAAGGCAGCATGAGTGCGGAGTCACGCAACAAGCGCCAACTTACGGAAGTCCAACAGGACACTTTGCAGGAGATGTTTGCTTTGTTGCAAGGGAGCATTTCCAAATGACAATATGAGCCTTTTAGGATAGAAGGCAATCTTTATAAGCCACTGTTCAACTTGACGCCCCTAACGATTTTAGGTAATTTATCTTTAAACCATAAATTTGCTAAAGAAGATACATATGGATCCCATCCTGAATCCTTACGCCCCAGGCGCGGGCAGCCCGCCACCGGAATTGGCCGGACGCGATGCGGTACGCGAGAAGATGACGTTATGCATCGAACGTCTCCGCCGGGGCAAACCGGCCAAAAGCATGATGCTTGTTGGTCTTAGGGGGGTAGGAAAGACTGTATTGCTTGATCAGATGATGAAGGATGCCGAGGCCAGCGGTGTCGTAACAATCCGTATTGAGGCACCCGAGGGGCGCTCATTGCCGGCAATGCTTGCACCGCAGCTACGCCTAGGCTTGCTCAAACTGAGTCGGACAGAAAAGGCAAAGGAGCTGGCAATTCGTGGGCTAAGGGCATTAGCAGGTTTTGTCGGCAAGATGAAAGTTACTTTTAATGATATTGAGGTCGGCATCGACTATGAACCCGAAGCAGGTCTAGCAGACAATGGCGACCTTGAGGGCGATCTTACGATGTTGCTTGAACAGGTAGGCAAAGCGGCGAAGGCGGCGGACACCTTAGTAGCGATTTTTATAGACGAACTGCAGTATGTCCCGGAGCCGCAAATGGCTGCGCTAATTTCCGCCTTGCACCGATGTTCCCAGCTTCAGTTGCCGATGCTTGTAGTGGGAGCCGGCTTGCCGCAGTTACGCGGGCGGATGGGCGAGGCGAAATCATATGCCGAGCGTCTGTTCGACTTTCCAGAAATCGGCCCACTCAATGCAGACGACGCGGCCAATGCGATCGTCAAGCCTGCACAAGATGAGGGGGTGGAAGTGGAAAAGGATGCGGTCGAATTGATTGTCAGCTATACAAAAGGTTACCCTTACTTCTTGCAAGAGTGGGGCAAACATGCTTGGGATATTGCCCCCGACAGTCCGATCAAGCGTTCAGACGTAGACGCAGCATCTACGGAGGCCGTGGCCGCGCTGGACGAAAGTTTTTTTAGAGTGCGTTTCGACCGCCTCACGCTAGCCGAAAAGAAATACCTTCGTGCTATGGCTGAACTCGGCCCTGGGCCGCACAGGTCGGGAGATATTGCCGCGCAACTGAACCGGGAGAGCTCATCCCTTGGCCCTACACGCAGCAGTCTGATCGGAAAGGGCATGATATGGAGCCCTACCCATGGCGACACAGCATTTACTGTTCCGCTATTTGATGAATTCATGAAACGCATTATGCCGGGCAATGAGTGGTTTCGAGTCGACGCTTGATGAATTGCCCGGATAAACATGCTATGCAAAACAAGAGGAAAAATAGTGAAAATTTGGGAAATTCAATATACACAGAACGGCGGTGCGACCGCATCAATCCAATGCGAGTCTGGAGAGAAACCGTCACGCGAACATGCCGCCCAACAATTAAGAGATGCACTGTTTCAGCCGTTTCTTATACCGGATACCACGCGCGACATTAACGACAAGACGGTATGGCAGCTTGAAAAGCTTGGCGTCCATATCGTCGATATTGTCGAGATTCCGACTCATTAGCCTACCCAATGAAAACAGTCGATAGAGCTGTACGTCGAAATGTGGGAGAGTTATAAATTAAGCGACCGTAAAATTGACGGCATCATGTTTAAATTCAATAACCTACGTAAGTCGCACAAGTTGCTGACTGGTTTCGTTTATTGCTAATCTTTGACATCAACGCCGACAACAACGGCGCCGCCGCATCCGCAATGCGATCCAGGCTCTGCTCGCGCAAGTGGGCAAGATTCACAGGCTCGACCTCGGTCATGCCTGCCCAGCGCAACAATGCACCCAGCGTCTCCGGTAAGTCAAACAATCCATGCAGGTAAGTTCCCAGCACCTGACCGTCCGCCGAGCGTCCGCCTTCAGGTATGTCACCTATGAGGAATGCCGGCCGCTCCATCGCGCTTCCTTGCGAAATCCCCATGTGAATCTCGTAACCGGCGACGGGTGCATCGGCAAAGGCGCACCTTCCGCTGACGCGCGACAAGGTTTTCTCCGTCGCCAGCACCGTATCGATGTCGAGCAGTCCCAGGCCGGCAGAAGTGCCAGGAGCCCCCTCGACGCCTGACGGATCCGCCACGGTCATCCCAAGCATCTGGTAGCCGCCGCAGATTCCGATCACCTTTCCGCCGTAACGCAAATGCTTGCGCAAGGCTTCCGGCCAGCCATTCTCGCGCAGCCAGGCAAGGTCGGCGCGGGTGTTCTTGCTGCCCGGAAGGACGATGAGGTCGGCGGGAGGAATTGCCTGGCCGGGACCGACAAAATGCAAATCCACGCCCGGTTGCGCGCGCAGCGCATCGAAATCGGTATGGTTGCTGATGCGCGGCAGGACAGGCACGACGATGCGGAATGTCCCCTTGTCCACCTGGGCCGGCTGGATGGCATCCTCGGCGTCGAGGAAGAGGCCGTGCAGGTAAGGCAGGACGGCGAGCACCGGCTTGCCGGTCTGCTGTTCGAGCCACTCCAGCCCGGGTTCCAGCAGGCTGATGTCGCCGCGGAAGCGGTTGATGACGAAGCCGGCGATGCGCGCGCGTTCGCTCTCGGACAGGCAGGCAAGCGTGCCGACGATATGCGCGAAGACGCCGCCCCGGTCAATGTCGGCCACGAGGATCACCGGGCAATCCACCGCTTCGGCAAATCCCATGTTGGCGATGTCGCGCTCGCGCAGGTTGATTTCCGCCGGACTGCCCGCGCCCTCCACGATGACGGCGTCGTAGGCATTCTTCAGCCTGTCGTAGGACGCCAGCACCGCCTGCATCGCGACGGTCTTGTACTGGTGATAGTCGCGCGCGTTCATGTCGGCGCGCACCTTGCCGTGGACGATGACTTGCGCGCCGGTGTCGCTCGATGGCTTGAGCAGCACCGGATTCATGTCGGTGTGCGGCTCCAGGCCGGCCGCCAGCGCCTGCAGCGCCTGCGCACGGCCGATCTCGCCGCCGTCGCTCGTGACCGCGCTGTTCAGGGCCATGTTCTGCGGCTTGAACGGAACCACGCGCACGCCCTCGCGCGCGAGCAGGCGGCACAGGGCGGCGACCACCGTGCTCTTGCCGGCGTCCGAGGTCGTGCCCTGGATCATCAGCGTCGAATAGGGAAACGTCATGCGCGCCGCTCCTGCCATTGGCGCACCAGCGCGGCGATCTGCTGCAGGCCCTCGGTGATCGCACCGGGTCCGGGAGAAAGGATATCGGCGGATTTCACTTCCGCGACCATGCCCTCCCTGACTGCCGGGATGGCGTTCCAGCCCGGCCTTTCCACGACGGTTTCGGGACGGAATTTCTTGCCGCACCATGATCCGATGATGATGTCCGGTGCGCGACGGACGACGTCGAACGGGTCGGCAATGATGCGCGCCTTTGCGCTCGAATGGGCGGCCAGTTCAGGGAAAGCATCATCCCCGCCGGCGATGCCGATGAGTTCGGATACCCAGCCGATGCCGCTGATCGGCGGGTCGTTCCATTCCTCGAAGTAGACCTTCGGACGGACGGTCCATTGTGCTGCCTGCGCGCGCACTGCGTCGATTTGCGCCTGCAGATCGGCCACCAGCGCCTGCCCCGCCTCCTGTTTTCCGACAAGCGCGGCAAGCGCATGGACCATGCGGAAAATGCCTGCCACATCGCGCTGATTGAACAGATGGACTTCAACGCCGGCACCGGCGAGGTCGCGGCAGATGCCGGCCTGCATGTCCGAAAAACCGATCACCAGGTCGGGTTGCACCGCAAGGATGCGCTCGATGCGCGAGGACGAGAAGCCGCTGACCTTCGGCTTCTCCGTGCGCGCCCGCGCCGGTCGGGTGGTGAAGCCGGAAATGCCGGCGATCGTATCCTCGGCGCCAAGGGCGTAGAGTGTTTCGACCGCCTCGGTGCTGAGGCAGACAATGCGCTGGTAATTCACTGTCGTTCTCCCCTTCGGGTTCTTGCCTGGTCGAGCTTTTCGCAGAGTTGGGCGGCACCCGCAATGATGCGCGGCCCGGAACGGTTGAAGAGATCTGCTTCGAGCGCGAAGAGATTGCCCCGGCGGACGGCGAGCATGGACGGGTACTGCTTCCAGAATTCGACGCCGCTGGTCGTCTGGTCGCTCCGGTCGCCGCTGACGATCACTTCCGGATTTTCCTGCAGCACCGCCTCGGGGCTGAGGCTTGGTGCGACCAGTGTCAGCTTGCCGAAGATATTTTCGCCGCCGCAAACGCGGATGGCATCGCTGATGATGTGGCGCTCGTTCAGGGTGTACAGGGGCTTGGCCCAGACCTGGTAGAACACGCGCACTGGGGGGCGGTTCCGGTAGCGGGCAATCAGGCTGTCGATCTGCGCACGAAGCTGCGACGCCGTTTGCTGCGCCTGCTGCGTGGTGCCCATGAGTTGTCCCAGCTTCAGGATCGCCTCGGGAATATCTTCCAGCTTGTGCGGTTCGCTGTAGTACAGGGGAATCCCCAGCCTGCGCAACTGGTCCATCTGCCGCGACGAGGCATTGTGCCGCCAAACGACGAGCAGATCGGGCTTGAGCGCCAGCAACCGTTCGACATCGACCTGCCGGTTGTCGCCGACGCGCGGAATGTCGCGTGCCGCGGGAGGATAATCGCTGAACTTCACCGTGCCGACAATGCGGTCGCCTCCGCCGGCGGAAAACAGCATTTCCGTCACATGCGGTGCGAGCGAGACGACACGGCGTGCCGGCTGTTGCAAGGTGACAGCCTGGCCGTCATCGTCGGTGACGGTAATGGCGGCGTGAGCGTGCGCGGCCATGGCGCATGCAATCGTCAGCAGGAGTCGCTTCATCGCACATCCCCTTGCAATGATGCCCAAGCGCAGAGTGCTTCCCGCAAGCGCTGCCAGCCACATTCGTCCGGAGCCAAGCCAAGGCGGATGCCCCTTCCCTTGTCCGGAAACAGTCGAACCCAGATGCCGTGCCCGGCCATGTGGGCATGGAAGGCTTCCGCCTGCGGTTCGGGCCACCAGCGGTAAAGCGCGGTCCCGGCGGCATGGATGCCGGCCTCGGCAAGCATGCCCTGCAAGCGCGCGCCGTCCTGCTGCAAGCGGACAAGCGCATTTTCCTGCCACGCCCTGTCTTCAAGGGCCGCCCGCCCTATCATTTGCGCCGGCGTGCTCACCGACCATGGTCCGATCCATTCGGCGATCCGATCCAGTACAGCCTGCTCCGCGGCGACGAATCCCAGCCGCAATCCCGCCAGCCCGAAGAACTTGCCGATGGAACGCAGGACCACCAGCCCCGGCCGGTCCGACCATTGCGCAACGCTGAGTTGCGGCATGACATCTCCGAAGGCTTCGTCCACCACCAGGCATCCGCCGCGCGCCACGAGATTTTCCGCCCATCCGAGCAGGACTTCCGGCCCGACGGTTTCGCCTGTCGGATTGTTGGGATTGCAGACGACCATGACCTCGGCTTCGTCCACGTTCTGCGCCAGCAGGTGGAAAGGCACTTCGCGGACGGTGTGGCCTGCTTGCCGCCAGCAGTACGCGTGTTCCGCGTAGGACGGCGCGGATACGACAACGCGCGAACGCGGACGCACGCGAGGCAGCGCCTGGATCGCTTCCTGCGTGCCGGCAACGGCAAGCATGCGCGGGGCGCCGTAGCAGGCCTGTGCCGCGGCGACCAGTGCAGGGTCATCCTCGGGCAGGCGATGCCATGCCTTGGCAGGAAGGGCAGGCGCCGGATACGGCACCGGGTTGAGGCCGGTCGACAGGTCGAGCCATTCTTCCACCGGCCGTCCGTATTGCCGTGCCGCTTCGCGGAGTTTTCCGCCGTGCTCAAGCATGGCCGATCCTTTCAATGAGATAGCCGGCGGCGGCAAGCACGGCCAGCCAGACGATACAGGTTCTTGCCACCAGTGCCCATGCGCGGGGGATGTCCGGCGCCGCGGCCGGGCGTCCTGCGCCAAGCAAGGGGCGCTGTTCGATTTCGCCGTCATATTCCGCTGCGCCGCCAAGCGCAAGCCGCAAGGCTCCCGCGCCGGCCGACATCACCGGTCCGGCATTGGGACTGCTCCATGATGGCGCCTGCGTGCGCCAGCACTTCCATGCACAGCGCGTGTCGCCGAGGATGGCGTAAGACAATGCAGTAAGCCTTGCGGGAATCCAGTTCAGCACGTCGTCGGTACGCGCGGCCATCCAGCCGAAAGCGTGGAAACGGTCATTGCGATAGCCCCACATGGCATCCAGCGTATTGGCCAGCCGGAAAAGCAGGGCCCCCGGACCGCCGGCGACGACAAACCAGAACAGCGTGCCGAAGACGGCGTCGTTGCCGTTTTCCAGGAGGGATTCGACCGCCGCCTTGGCCAGCTCCGGTTCACCCGATCGGCGCGTGTCACGGCTGACGATGCGGGAGGTCAGCGCGCGCGCCTCGACAAGATCGCCCGCTTCGAGCGCACGGGCAATGGGGAGCATATGGTCGCGCAGGCTGCGCAGGCCGATGCAGAAGTACAGCAGCAAGGCATGGACGGCAAAGCCTGCCGTCACGTGCAGACCGGATGCCGCAACGACGGCCCATGCCGAAATACCGGCCAAAGGAAGGACAACGATCATCCAGGCAAGCACGCCGCGCCATCGTCGGCAATCACCCCTGTTCAGGCGCTGCTCGATCGCACTGGCGAATGTGCCGAAGCCGACCAGCGGGTGCCATCTGCGCGGTTCGCCGAGCATCCAGTCGAGCGCAATGCCCGCAGCCATGAGAAGCGCCACCACCGACAGGTCCAGTCCCGTCAGCATGCCTGCCCCTTCAGGACGAGCGGCAATCCTGCGGCCACCCATATCGCATGTTCGCAGCGGGCGGCCACCGCCTGGTTCAGCCGGCCCGCCTCGTCGACGAACCAGCGCGAGATTGCCCCCTGCGGCACGATGCCCATGCCGACCTCGTTGGACACGATCACCAGGTCGCCGCGCGCCTGTTCGATCGCGGAAAGGAATGCTTCGCGCTCATGGGCATACCTTTCCGGCGGATCGATGTGGCCGACCTCGGGATAGATCCTGTCCTCGCAGAACAGCAGGTTGGACAGCCACACCGTCAGGCAGTCCACCATGACGACATTGCCGGGCACCGACATGTCGCGCAGGATGGCCCCGAGCGCGAGAGGCTCTTCGACGGTCTTCCATCCGGCATCCCGGCGCACGCGATGGTGCGCGATGCGCGCCTGCATTTCCGCGTCCCCGGCCTGCGCGGTGGCGACGTACACCACCGGCTTTCCGCTCGATGCGCATAGGCTTTCCGCATATCCGCTCTTGCCCGAGCGCGCGCCGCCGAAGACAAAGGTCCGTGTCATGGTGCGCGCGTTACCATTCGACGCCGGGCTGCGCAGCGATGCCGGCGGCGAATGCATGCTTGACCGGTTGCATTTCCGTAACGGTATCGGCAGCGGCGATCAATTCGGGCGGCGCGGCGCGTCCGGTCACCACGACATGCTGCATCGGCGGCCGGGCGCGCAAATCCTCGACCACACGATTGACGTCGAGGTAACGATATTTCAGCGCAATGTTCAGCTCGTCGAGCACCACGAAACCGATGCCCGGGTCGGTCAGGAATTCCTTCGCACGCTCCCACGCGCGTTCGGCGCAGGCGATGTCGCGTTCCCTGTCCTGCGTTTCCCAGGTGTAGCCCTCGCCCATCGCGTGGAAGCTCACTTCATCCGGAAAACGCTGCAGGAAAAGTTCCTCGCCGGTTGACTTGGCCCCCTTGATGAACTGGACCACGCCCACCTTCATCCCATGGCCGAGGGCGCGTATGGCCATCCCGAAGGCGCTTGAACTCTTGCCCTTGCCGTTCCCGGTGTTGACCAGCAATACGCCGGCATTGCGCGACGCGGATTCGATCTTGCGGTCGACCACGTCCTTCTTGCGCTGCATGCGCGCGCGATGGCGCTCGTTGATGTCTTCAGTCATTGTTTCCCTCTTCCGCGGGGATGAAAATGGTGCGCCGCCCGTGCTGCACGGCTTCGATGGGGTAGCCGAGGCAGCGGCTCAGCACCGGCGCGGTCATGACCTCGGCCACCGGGCCGGCCAGCCAGTCGCCGTCGCCCATCAGCAGGAGCGCGTGCGTGGACACGCTGTGCGACAGGTTGAGGTCATGGCTGACGAGCACGACAGTCTTGCCTTCGGACCGGCACAGCCTCGCCAGCAATTCCATCACACCGACCTGGTGCGCAAGGTCGAGCGCGCTGGCCGGCTCGTCGAGCAGCAGCAGCGGGGTTTCCTGCGACAGCACCGCGGCAATGGCGACGCGCTGGCGCTCGCCGCCGGAAAGCGTGCGCACGTCGCGTTCGGCCAGGTGGCCGACGTCGAGCGCGCGCAGCGCGGCATGGGCAATGCGATAGTCGGTTTCCGCATCCCAGTAGCGGTCATCCTGATAGGGATGGCGCGCGGCCAGGACCGTATCGATGGCACGGTAGCCGAACGCGTCGTTCCTTCCCTGCGCCAGATAGGCACGCTCACGCGCAAGCGCAGGCAGGTCCCAGTCGCCGAGGGCGCGTCCTTCCATGTGGACGCTGCCTGCGTCTGGCGAACGTAAACCGGCCAGGGTGCGCAGCAAGGTGCTCTTGCCGGCGCCGTTGCGGCCGATCACGCACCAGCACTGCCCTGCGTCCACAGTCCAGTCCAGCGCCGCGACAAGTTCCCGGTCACCGGCACGCAATCCCAGGTTGAGCGTCTGCATGGCTTATTTCCTGTGGATCTGGTGCAGTTGAAGGAGGAACACCGGCACGCCGATCAGGGCGGTGATGACGCCGACCGGCAACTGCTGTGGCGCGACCACGGTACGCGCCAGCGTGTCGGCCAGCACGAGGAAAGTTCCTCCTGCCAGCGTTGCCGCCGGAAGCAGCAAACGGTGATCCGGCCCCCACGCGAAGCGGCATGCGTGCGGCACGATCAATCCGACGAAGCCGATGCTGCCGGCCGTGCTGACCGCGCTTGCCGTCAGCAGCGCGGAAAAAAGGAACAGACCCTGGCGCAGCCGCGTGACCCGGATGCCGAGCGTCATCGCGGCTTCCGCATGCAAGGCCATGACATTGATTGCGCGCGCAACGCGCACCGCGAAAACGAGCGCGGCAAGCCAAACGGCCCAGGGCAGCCAGCGCGCCTGCGTGGCCGAAAGATCGCCGATCAGCCAGAACACCATGCCGCGCAGGCGGTTGTCCGGCGCAATCGACAGCATGAGCGTCACCAGGGCGCCGCAACCTGACGCGACGATAACGCCGGTCAGCAGCAGCATGGGCGCACTGCCCTCGCCGGCACTGCCGCGCAAGTCCCGCCACGCCAGGGCAAAGAGCAGGAAGGCTACTGCGATCGCACCGGCAAACGCGGCAACGTCTACCAGCCACGCGGCGGAGAAGAAGAGCATCGCCGTCAATGCGCCGACCGATGCGCCGCCGGACACGCCCAGCACGTAGGGGTCCGCCAGCGGATTGCGCAGCAGGGCCTGCATCATCACGCCGGCCAGCGCGAGTGTGGCGCCGGTCACGAAGGCCGACAGCGCGCGCCCGAGCCGCAATTCAAGCAAGGTCGCGGCAAGCGTGGACGGATTGCCACCGGCAACCTCGCCCAGCGCCGCGAACAGTTCCGTCACGGACAGGGACACCGAACCGACGCCGCATGCCAGCAGGATACTGCCAACGGCTGCCACGACCAGCACGGTCAGGATCGTGATGGCGCGGCGGCGTTCGCGGAATGCAGGCAGCATGATGGCCTCGGTATGCACGGTGTCCTTGCCTTTCTTACTTCATCGCGTAGCGCAGGCCGACGAAGACGTTGGAGCCGGCGGTGTTGTAGAGGCGGGTCAGCTCATAGGTCTTGTCGAGCACATTGTTCCAGCGTGCAAACAGGTTCCAGTCCTTCGAAAGGTCGTATCCCGCGTAGAGGTTAAGCAAACCGTAGCCGCCCATGCGATTGCGGTTGTTCGCGTCATCGAAACGATCGCCGGAAAAGACAAGTTCGCCGCCGGAAACCAACGGTCCGGACTTGTAATCCACTGCCAGCGTGCCGTGCTTTTTCGCGCGGCGCGCAAGCTGGCGACCCGTCGTTTCGTCCTTGGGATCCTGCAGGTCGAGCGAGGTACGAACGGTAAAGTTGCCCATGCTGCGACTGGCGCCGAACGACAGGCCTTCCAACAGCGCCTTGTTGACGTTATATGCGCAACCGAAGGGATGCGTGGCGGCTTCCACCGGACAAACAGGCGTATTTACGAGCAGGTCGGTGAGTCGGTTGCGGTAATAAACCGCGCTGTATTGCGCCTTGCCGTCTTCGTAATAGACGCCGACTTCCGCATTGCGCCCTTTCTCCGGACGGTTGTTGGCAAACCCGAATCCCGGAAAATACAATTCATTGAAGGTCGGCGCGCGGAAGCTGGTGCCTGCGCTTGCATTGACCCGCAGTGCACTTGTAATGCGATAGCCGTAGGACAGGCTGCCAGTCGTCCGTGAACCGAACTGCGAATTGTCATCGTTGCGCAGGCTGACTGCACCAAGATGCGCGCCGCGCCGCATCTGGTATGCGGCGGCGATCGAGTTCGTCGTACGTTCACGGGTCAGGGCAGACTCGCTTGAGTCAACCTCTTCGTTGCGATGTTCGGCGATGACCTGGATCACATCCGTCTTGCCGATGGCGAAGTTGTTCTGCCAGCTGATGCTCTTCTGGGTCGTGTCGTACACCGGATTGCCAAAGGACGCGACGCTGGAGCTGTAGTCGTTCGACTGCGAAAGCTGCACATGGCTGTCCCAGTTGGGAAGGATTTTGTTCTTTGCAAAGACACTATAGGTCGCCACTTCATAACGCGAGCGGTCGTCCATCCTCGGACCGGAATCGAATTGCGTCTTGAGCAGGTTACGCAGGAAAGTGGCTCCGACTTCATGACCTTGCGCAAGCGCATAGCTGAACTGTCCGCTCGCGCTGCTGCTACGATGGCCGTCACGATCCCTATTGAAAGAAAAATTCCCCGGCTTGGTCGCCGAGAAGCCGTCGGAACGCTCATGGGCCGCGCGGATCGCGTAGCGGAAACCTTCGCTGGAACCGGACACGCCTGCTTCGGCGCTGCGCGTGCCGTAGGTGCCTGCGCCGACAGAGGCACTCGGTGCCGGCGCGCCGTCACCCTGCTTCGTGAAAATCTGGATCACGCCGCCAACGGCATCGGCGCCGTACATGGTGCTCAACGGGCCGTAAACGATTTCCACGCGGTCGATCTGGGACAAGGGAATCGCATTCCAGCTCGCGCCGCCGCTGGTGGCTGAACCGACGCGTACGCCGTCAATCAGCACAATGTTCTGCTTGTTGTCGGTCCCGCGAATAAACACGGACGACTGGGTGCCCGGCCCGCCGTTGCGGGAGATCTCGATGCCGCGCTGGCGCTGCAGCACATCGGCGATAGAGGTGCCGCCCGACTTGGCGATTTCCTCAGCGGTAATGACAACGTTGTCGGCCAGGACTTCCCTGGCGATCTGGGGAGAACGTGTCGCGGTGACGACGACGGAATCGAGTTTCTTTTCCTGCGCGTAGGAGGAAACGGAAAATGCCGCGGAAACGGCGACAGCCATCGCAAGCGGTTTGCCTGCGCGCAGAAGAACGGGTGATGTCATGACAAGGTTCCAGAGAAAGACAACCAGCCCGCTTCCCCGCAGGCTGGATGAACAGAAGTCCGGACAGGTTTGTCGATCAGGAAACGAAACACGCCGCAAGGCATGCCGCTCGCATCGCGAAGATCCCCGTCCGCACACTTCCACCTGTTCTGGCCGGTATCCGGGCTGACAAGGCGAAGCGGCCGACCTTCCCATGCAGGCTGCACAGTGGCTTTGAAGGACGCTTGTCAATGAGGAATGCGCTGACGAGGCATTCCGGGTGACGCTTGTTTACCGTTGCGGGGGCAGCACACGTTAGCTTGCTGGCAAGCCTCGTGTTTCCCGTTTAACTGCGCGCATGAACATGCGCGCGGGCACCAAAACCTGCACATTTTAAGGCTTGCAATACAGACCGACAAGAAAAAGAGTCACTTGCCGTGATTGTTATTTATTTGGCAATCGACTGCAGTCAATTCGCCATAGGCGATGCGGTTCGGAATGCGGGCGGCAAGGGTCACCATCTCTTCCGGCGAGTTGCATTGTGTAGCGGCATGCAGCAGGCGTATCGTGCCGGCGTGAGCGACAACAATTGCGGCATTTGCCCGCTGTACGCACAGTTCGTCATGGAATGCGCGCACACGCCTCGCCACATCGAGCAGGCATTCTCCGCCGCCGGGTCGATAATGCGTCAGGTCGGCTGCCCATGCATCGACCTCGGTTCGAGGAATGTCATTCCAGGCCTGCATTTCCCACGCCCCGAAATGCATTTCAGCGAGGCGCGCATCGAATACAGGTTCGCCGCGGCCAAGCGCAAGTCTTGATGCAAGGTGACGGCAACGTTTCAAGGGACTGGAAAAGACGCCTGCACCTGCGGGCAAAGCAGGAACGAGTTGCGCCAGCACTAGATTCTGATGCTCTTCCTCGACCGGCAAATCGGTGCTGCCGTAACAGATGCCTTCTTGCACGACCGGCCGCGCGTGCCTGATAAGGTAGAGGCGCATTACCTTGCCGCGACGGCGAGCACGCCGAGATAGAACGCGACTTCGCTCAACTGCTGGATCGCTCCGAGGCAATCGCCGGTGTAACCGCCCAAGCGCCGAACGCATTTGCGCGCCAGCCACCATGCCGACAATGCAGCCGCGGCCGTACCTGCGACAAGAGCGCGCCAGGAAAGAAATCCGGTCGACACGACCAGCATCAATACTGCGAGGACCGTCACCACGGCGACGGCGAATTCGGCATTGGACATGCGCTGTGCCAGCGGCTTGGATTTCCCTTCCTGCTTGACGTAATCCAGCTTCCAGATCAGCACCGTCGATGCAAGGCGGGAGAGCGGATGCGCAAGCAGCAGCGACGCAATGGCGGCCTTCGCCGGCAATCCTGACAAGGTTACGCATTTGACCGCAAGCAGCAGGCCGATGCCGATCGCACCGTATGCACCGATGCGCGAATCGGTCATGATTTCGAGGACGCGCTGTTTCGTGACGCCGCCGCCCAAGCCATCGCAGGTGTCGGCAAAGCCGTCCTCGTGAAATGCGCCGGTGAGATAGATGCCGGCCGCCATGGACACCAGGACTGCAACCACCGGCGGCCACACCATCTGCGCCAGCGCGTACATCGCAGATGCGACCACACCCACCACTACGCCTACCGCCGGAAAATAGCGGCTCGCCTGATGCAGCCAGTCCGCCTCGAACCCGACCCAGCGCGGGATCGGCAGGCGCGTGAAAAACTGCAGCGCAATAAAGAACAGGCGCACCTGGTGAACGGCGCGCCCGACGGCTGGCGTGGACGATTGCATCGCCTTACTTGTCCGCCGAACTGACCTGCGCGGACTCGAAGGTCGCCATTTCGCGCAGGAAGTTGACCGCGGCATGGAGCAGCGGTATCGCCAGCGCGCATCCGCTGCCTTCGCCGAGGCGCAGCCCGAGCTGGAGCAGCGGACGGACGCCGAAATGCTCCAGCATGTGCCGGTGGCCGCGTTCGTCGGAACAATGCGAAAACACGCAATAGTCGAGGATCGCGGGTTGCAGGCGCGCGGCAACCAGCAAGGCGCTGGTCACGATGAAGCCGTCGATCATCAGTACCATGCGGCGTTCCGCTGCGCCCAGCATGGCGCCCGCCATCATCGCGATTTCAAAGCCGCCGAACGTGGCAAGGATATCCATCGGCTCGTTGACGACGGCATACCGCGCCACTGCCTGCTCGATGACACGCCGCTTGTGTTCGACGCCGTCCTGCGAAAGCCCGGCGCCGGCGCCGACGCATCCGGCGACGGGCACGCCGGTCAGCTTGTGCATCAAGGCGGCTGCCGCGCTTGTATTCCCGATGCCCATTTCGCCGAAGCCCACGACATTGCCCTGCAGTGTCGCCGCCAAGGCATGGCCATGGCGCAGCGCCATCGCACACTGGTCCGCGGTCATGGCCGGTTCGACGCGGAAATTGCGCGTCCCGTTGGCCACCTTCCTGTCGATCAATCCGTCACGAAAACCGAAGTCGTGGTTGACCCCGGCGTCGATCACATGCAGCGCACAGCCGTTCTGGCGTGCGAAGACGTTGATCGCCGCCCCCTCCGCAAGGAAATTTTCCACCATCTGCCAGGTGACGCTTTGCGGATACGGGGATACGTTTTCCGCCACGATGCCGTGGTCGCCGGCGAATACCAGGATGGCGGGGCTTTCGATGCGCGGCTCGGCGGTGCGCTGGATGAGCCCGACTTGTTTCGCGAGCTGTTCGAGCATGCCGAGGCTGCCCAGCGGCTTGGTCTTGTTATTGATGGCGGCGTCGAGCGCCGAGGACAGCGCCGGATCGGCCGTAGTCTCGATATGAGGAATATGCATGGTCGTGCCACGGCGTGCGTGGCCAGGAAAAGTGATTGGGGCCGCGGCAAACCCCGTCCGCGGTGACGCCGCTCCCGGCTGGCGAAGCAGCAGGGAACCATTCCGGCCGGTATCCGGGCTGGCAAGTCGGACCGGTCGGCCTTCCCATGCATAGAGGGTGCTATGAACTAGGAAAGGGGGCGCGTTCGGTCGAGAAGGGATGCAGTGCTAGGCGCGACGCTTGCTCAGACTTGGCGTCTGAGCAAGCGTCGCAACACCGCAATGCGTCCCTTCTCGACCGAACCCGAAGGGCAGTCCCGAGAACCGGCCGAATGCGGTGTTGCGGCTCCTTGCCGTAGCACCGCTACGACGCGTCGCCGCGCCTAGCATTCGGCCGGCTCTCGGGGCTGCGCGCCCCCTTTCCTAGTTCATAGCACCCTCTAATACACAGTGGCGTGGAGTGACCGGCCGCCGCACAGGGGCGACGCTTGCTTACCGTTGCGGGGGCAGCACACGTTAGCCTGCAGAAGGCCCCGTGTTTCCCGTTTAACTGCGCGCATGGAAATGCGCGCGGGCACCAGAACGCGGAAAGTGTATGCTCGCGGCATGACCGAGTCAATTCGGCAAAAGTCCTACGGCAAATGTTTCCTGAGCGGCCAGCTGCAAGTAAACTGTGCAACCTCCTTTCCAGCAGAACAAGTCACCAACCATGAAAAACAAGGCCGAATACTATAGCCAGCAATACAACGCACGCGCCATGATCCCGGATCATCCGTATATCTTCACCCGCTGGCTGAAGGATTCCGCCCAGGCTCGGCGCACGCATGCCGCGCTGTTCGACCTGGCTTACGGCGAAGCGGGCGGCGAAAGGCTGGACTTCTTCCCGACCTACCGCAGCGATGCACCGCTGCTGGTCTTCATCCATGGCGGATGGTGGCGCTCGCTGGACAAGTCCGACTTCTCGTTCATCGCCCCTGCCTATACCCGCGCCGGGATCAACGTCGCGATGACGAATTACACCCTGGCGCCCGAAGCATCGATTGCGGAGATCGTCCTGCAGCAACTGCGCGCGCTCGCCTGGCTGTATCGCAACGCGGAAAAATACGATTTCGATCCGAAGCGCATCGTGGTTGCCGGTCATTCTGCCGGCGCCCACCTGGCAGCCATGATGATGTCCGCGATATGGCCGGTCTTCGGCGCCGACCTCCCGTCGGACCTGGTGAAAGGCGGCGTCCTCCTTTCCGGCGTCTACGACCTGGAACCGGTGCGCCATGCTGACTTCGTCAACGTCGACCTGAAGCTCGGCGAGGAGGATATTGCCCCGTTGTCGCCGTATCGCATGCCGCAGTCGCACCCGGCGCCGTTCATCACCGCATTCGGCGGACAGGAATCGGAAGAATTCCGCCGCCAGACGGGGCTGATTGCGGACGCATGGAAGCCGAAGCATGTTATCGATGTTGCACTACCGGACGCGAACCACCTGACGATTTGCGACGCCTTCGGCACGCCCGGGCATGCGCTGCACCAGGAAACGGTTAAATTGGTTGACGCCACCGCCTAAGTGCAACACTTCGGAAAACCGCACTTTGACCGTATCGCGCATGGCATTATGATGTCCAAGTTGCGCGCAAGAAAACCGTGACTGATAATCGAGGCCATGACAGGACACCCCTGCCCGGGCTTGCCTGTCCGATTTTGCGCATTTGTAAGACAAAAGCCGACACCACTCACAGGAAAGCATCACCATGACCGACGCAGCAGACGACGATCTCGAAGCACTGTTTGAAGAAGTAGCAGCTCACCGCGCCGAAACAGTCGCCGCTCCTGCCGCCCAACCGGCCGCAAGCCAGGCCGAGGCTGAATCCGTTGCTGTCGCGGAATCCGGCGAAGGTGAAGCGGCCGGCGACGCCGAATTCGTGGACCAGTCCGGCAAGCCGATGTACGAACGCCTCGGCGGCATCGTCCGTATGCTGCACGACTCCCTGCGCGAACTCGGCTATGACCGCTCGCTGTCCGACGTCGCCAGCCAGATCAGCGATGCGCAGGGCCGCCTGAACCATGTCGCCAGCCTGACGGAACAGGCGGCCAACAAGGTGCTCAACGCGGTCGATACCTGCATGCCCGAACAGGAAACCCTGGGCAAGAAGGCGCACGAAATGGAAAACCGCTGGGCGCAACTGTTCGACGGCAAGCTCAGCATCGACGAGTTCAAGACGCTGGCAGGCGACTCGAAGCAGTTTGCCGCCGTCGTCATGGAAGCGACCGAGGCGGAGAAAGCCCGCCTGCTGGACATCATGATGGCCCAGGATTTCCAGGACATCACCGGCCAGCTGATCAAGAAAATCGTCAATATCACCAACCGCGTGGAGAACGAACTCGCGCAGCTCCTGCGCGATAACGCTCCGCCGGAAATCAAGGCGGCGATCGCCGAAAACAAGCCCGTTGAACTGATGCAGGGTCCGTCCGCGCCGGGAGCCGCCATGGCACAGGACGACGTGGACAGCCTGCTTGCCGACCTGGGGTTCTGATGGACGACATGCTCAAGGAATTCGTCGTTGAGGCGCTCGACCTGGCGACGAACGTGGAAGAGCACCTGCTCTCTCTGGAGCGTTACCCGAACGACAGCGACACGCTCAACGCGCTGTTCCGGTCCTTCCACACCATCAAGGGTGGCGCAGGCTTCATGAACCTGCCGGCGATCGTGTCGGCCTGCCACCTGACCGAAAACCTGTTCGACGCACTGCGCACCGGCAAGGTGCCTGTCACGCCGGCTGCGATCGAAGCCGGCCTGCAGGCAAGCGGTTTTGTCGGCGACCAGTTGAAGCAGCTGGCCAACGGCGCAGCCCCCGACAGCCTGCAGGCAATGCCCGCCTCGCTGGAGGCGCTGGTGGCCCAGGCGATCGAAGGCAATGCTGCAGCGCCTGTCGCGCCGGCGGCGCCCGCCAAAGCCGAGGCCGCACCTGCTCCCGCTGCCGCCGAAAGCACCGTCGGGGCCGACGGCCTGGACTGGGAAGCGCTCTACCGCGCCGTGGTACCGGCGGGCACGCTTCCCGACAGGCCCGCCGAGGCGGCACCTGCGGCTCAGGCAGCGCCTGCCGCACCGGCCAGCGTCACGCCGATCGCCAAGCCGGCCGCTGATGAAGGCGCGCGCGCGGTTCCGACGCAGGTCAAGGAAGACACCATCCGTATCGATGCGGTCAAGCTGGACGCACTGCTCGAAGTCGCCGGCGAATCCGTACAGGCCGCCAACCAGGCCGCGGTACTTCTCGAAAAGCTCGCGCAATTCAAGTTCGAAGGACAGGCTGCCGCACTGATGTCGACGCTGCAGGAAACGCTGAGCCGCGCATCGCGCTACTCCACCGAACTCCAGCGCGCGACCCTGTCCACCCGCATGCAGCCTGTCGGCCGCCTGTTCCAGAAATTTCCCCGCCTGGTACGCGAACTGGCAAGAGACCTCGGCAAGGACGTCGACCTGATCATCGAAGGTGCGGAAACCGAAGTGGACCGCGTGGTCGTCGACAGCCTGTACGATCCGCTGGTGCACATGCTGCGCAACTCGCTCGACCACGGCATCGAAACGCCGGAAGAGCGCGCGAGCACCGACAAGCCCGCCAAGTCGAACATCCTGCTCAAGGCATGGCAGGAAGGCAGCAGCGTCATGATCCTGGTATCCGACGATGGCAAGGGCATGGATCCGAACAAGCTGCGCAGCAAGGCGATTGCCAAGGGCCTGATCAGCGAAAACGCTGCACAGAGCAAGGAAGAGGCGCTGCAGCTGATCTTCCTGCCCGGTTTTTCGACCAAGGAAGTGGCTTCCAGCGTATCGGGCCGCGGCGTCGGCATGGACGTGGTAAAGACCGCGGTCGAAAAGCACCGCGGCGCGATCCGCATCGAATCCGACATGGGCAAAGGCACGGTGTTCACCATCCGCCTGCCGATCGAACTGTCGATCGTGCCGACGATGCTGGTGCGCACCGCCGGCGCAGCGTTGGCCCTGCCGATGGCCGTTGTGGAGCGCGTGGTGGAATTGCCGGAAGAGTTCGAGTCGGTCGGAGGCTCCCCCGTCCTGCGCGACCAGGGCAGGCCGCTTGCCGTGCGCTCCCTGGGCGGCATCCTCGGGTATGAACCCACGAAGGAAAAGGTCGGTATCGTGGTCGCTGCCCCGCAGCCGTACATCGTCGCGGTGGAGGCCGTCGACGGCACGGCCGACCTGGTGATCAAGCCGCTGACCGCCCTGTCCGTTCCCGGCGTCAACGGCACCGCCCGCTCCGCCGAAGGCGAACTGGTGCTGGTGATCAGTCTCGCCTTCCTGCTCGACGGCTGCAAGACGACGACTACGTCGCTCCTCGCCGCCTGACAAAAAATCCCGGATGCCTTCGCATCCGGGATGCTTACCTTCCCCCTCCCCTTACCCCGGCAAGCGCCGCGCCGCGTCGAAGTCCTCGCGCAAGGGCGCCGTGTCGTAGATGATCGTCAGGCTGGTAAAGCGCGACCGGTCGGCATTGAGCGCGAACACGTCAACGCAGTCGAACTCGACCACACGCCCGCTCTTGAGCGTCCACCGGTAATGGAACTGCAGCGCAACCGGCCCCGACGCCGATTCGAACAGGTTGACGAAGGTGGTTTCCGAGCGGTTGGTATCGCCGAACAATCCGGCATAGAACGGCGCGACCGGCATCCTGCCGTAGAGCGGCGAAAGGACGTACGCATCCGGCTCGAACAATGCAAGCACGCGGTCGATGCTGCCTTCGTTCAAGGCGGCGAGGTATTGCTCGCAAAGTTCTTTCGGCGTCATGGTCATCTATTTCCTTGCAAGCCGCTCAGCCTTTTCCTTCGTCCACGCATCCAGTTTTTCATGGATGCCCTTTTGCTCCTCGACCATCTGCGTGGCGGGCGCGAGCTGCGCGCACAGTTCGAGGCGAATGCCGTTGGGATCGAAGAAATAGATCGAATTGAAGATGCGATGGTCGGTGACGCCGAGCACTTCGATACCGTTCGCCTCGAGACGCGTCTTCATCGCCTCCAGCTGCTCCACGGTATCCACGCGCAAGGCAATGTGGTTGACCCACGCGGGCGTATTCGCGGAAGGCGCCGGCGCGGTATCGTCGCCGAGGTCGAAAAACGCCATGCAGGAACCGTCGGTCATGCGGAAGAAGATGTGCACGTACGGACAGTATTCACCGGTCGAAGGCACGATGTCCTTGCGAATGTAGTGGAACAGCGGCAGCCCGAGAATATCCTCGTAGAAATGCCGGGTCTCCTCCGCATCGCGGCAACGGTAGGCGAAGTGATGCAGCCCGTGGATCGGCACGGCGGCGGGAATGGCGGCGGCCTGGCCGACCTGAGTGGCAGCGAGTATGCTCATGGCAGCTCCTTGACTGAGTTTCAACGCGCTTTTGGCGGCGTGTACTGCGCGACCTGCTGGTTGATCGCGCCAAAAATCGATTTACCGTTGGTGTCCAGCATCTCGATCTTGATGGTGTCGCCGAATTTCATGAACGGCGTTTTCGCTTCGCCGTCCGCAATCATTTCCAGCGCCCGTTTTTCGGCAACGCAGGTATAGCCCTTGGACGCGTCCTTGTTCGACACCGTGCCGGAGCCGATGATCGATCCCGCACGCGCGCCGCGCGTCTTCGTCAGGTGGGCAATCAGTTGCGGGAAGCTGAACACCATGTCGACGCCCGCATTCGGCTGCCCGACCAGGGCGCCGTTCCAAGTGGCTCGCAGCGGCAGATGGACCTTGCCGTCCTGCCAGGCGTCGCCGAGTTCGTCCGGCGTGACCGCGACTGGAGAAAAGCTGGAAGCCGGTTTCGACTGAAAGAAACCAAAGCCCTTTGCCAGCTCAGCAGGAATCAGGTTGCGCAATGAGACGTCGTTGACCAGCATCAGCAGTTTGATGTGGGATGCAGCGCTCGCTGCTGCCGTTCCCATCGGCACGTCGTCGGTAATCACGGCGACTTCGCCCTCGAAATCGATGCCCCAGTCTTCCGATTCCAGCAGGATGTCGTCGGTCGGTCCGATGAACTCGTCCGAACCGCCCTGATACATCAGCGGGTCGTGCCAGAAGGATTCCGGCATCTCGGCCTTGCGTGCCTTGCGCACCAGTTCGACATGGTTCACATAGGCAGAACCGTCTGCCCACTGGTAGGCGCGCGGCAGCGGCGCCATGCAACGTTTCGGATCGAAATCGAAGGGGCGGTGCGCCTTGCCTGCATTCAGTTGTGCGTACAACTCTTCAAGCTGCGGGGCGATGAAACTCCAGTCGTCCAGCGCGCGCTGCAGCGTGAGCGCGATTCCATCGGCGATATGGGCGGTCTTCAGGTCGCGTGAGACGACGGCAAGCTGGCCGTCGCAGGTTCCATCCTTGAGGGTGGCAAGTTTCATCCGGTGTCCTTGTCGTCGAGAGGCCGGCGAAAGTCTTTCGCGATCGCCGAAAATTACGTATTATTAAATTAATTCACCATATCGTAATCTCATCCGGGAATGAAATCAACTGCCGAAAGCCCGTCTTCAGACGCGCGTCAAGGAATCCAGTCCGTGGAAGTCGCCGGACCGCTCCTGCTGGCGCTTGCGCGCTCGTCCGGGCCGCTGGCGCTTTCCGCGATCGCGCGGAGCGCCGGGATGCCGGCAGCGAAAGCCCATCGCTACCTCGTCAGCCTGATCCGAGTCGGACTCATCGAGCAGGATGCGGCAACCGGCCTGTACGACCTGGGCGGACTGGCGCTGGAACTGGGATTGGTGGCGCTGGGGCGTCTGGATGCGGTGAAACTGGCCGATGAAACGCTGGCATCGCTGCGTGATGCCACCGGAGAAACCGTTGCCCTCGCCACCTGGGGAAACTTCGGGCCGACTTACATCCGCCTGCTGCAATCGAAGCGCCCGGTGACGATCAACCTGCAGATCGGTAGTGTGATGCCGATGACCTACACGGCCAGCGGCCTGTGCTTTGCCGCCTACCTGCCGGAGAATGAAACCGGCGAACTGCTGCACAACGAGCTGGCGCAGAACCGCCGCGAAAAACTCGACGCGCCGCAGTCGAAAGCCGAACTGCAACCGCTGCTCGACGAGACGCGCCGCCATGGCATGGCGCGCATGATCGGCCATCTCGAGCCCGCCGCCGCACGCCCCGTCGGCACGACACGCACCGCTGAACGCCTTCTCGCCGGTTTCAACGCTTTTTCCGCCCCCGTCTTCGACCACGACAGACGCATGCGCTTCGCACTGACGGTGGTGGGTTCCGCCGCCCATGTCGACCAGGACTGGAACGGCCACATCGCGCAGCAGACGAAGGCGCACGCGGAACAATTGTCGCGGCGCCTCGGCTTCAGGGATTAGAACAGGCTGCCGACATTCAGCAGCGTCAGCACGCCCAGTACCGCGAATATGACGGCCGCGATGGCATGCACCAGTCGCATCGACACCATCTCGATGATCTTGTTGCCCAACAGGACGGCAGGAATATTGGCGATCATCATGCCCAGCGTAGTCCCGGCAACCACCGCATAGAAGGCGGAGTATCTGGCGACCAGCGCCACCGTCGCCACCTGCGTCTTGTCGCCCATTTCAGCCAGGAAGAAAGCAATCACCGTCGTCACAAAGACGCCGAAGCGTTCGTGCTTGGCCTCCACGTCATCGATCTTGTCCGGGATTAGCGTCCACACCGCCATTGCAAGGAACGACAAGCCGAGCACCCAGCGCAGCACATCGGTACCGAAGAAAGCCGTGATCCAGCCGCCGACCGCGCCGGCAAAGGCATGGTTGAACAGGGTGGCGACGAGGATGCCAATAATGATGGGAAGAGGCCGGCGGAATTTCGCAGCGAGGAGAAGGGACAGCAGCTGCGTCTTGTCGCCCATTTCAGCAAGGGCAACGATGCCGGTCGATAACAGGAAAGCTTCCATGAATGCTCCAGGGCCGGATGAATACCGATGACCATGCGTGCCCTCCAGCCCAAGCAGAGGCAGCATGGTCAAAGGTCTCGCCAAACCTGGAGTCGCTTGCGCCATGGCCGTACGGCCAAGTCTGTTGACGCAAGCCCCTCTCGCAAATCGGAGGGAGGCTACTCCCCAATGACGGCAGGGATTTTACCCTAGACGCGATGTTTCATGGGAGAAATTTATGGATGGGCGGCTAGTGTCCTGAGTCAGACGTTCGCTTTTCTTCAACGAATTTCTGACTCAGGACACTAGGATGGCCTCGGCAAATTCGACGAAGCCCGTACCGTACGGCGATGGAGTGACATAGGCCGGAAGCGTCTCCAGCCTGTCCAGGTGCGAAGCAATATTGGCAACGCCGACCGCATGCGGATAGTGGGCGAACATGCGGGCGTCGTTGCCCGAGTCTCCGATGAAGGCAAACGTATCGCAGGCAACCCGGTCGTCAATGCCAAAGACTTCCGCAAGGATGTGCTGGCTGGTCGCCTGCTTGCAGAACTGTGCAAGGGAAGCATGTGCATGAATGCTGCTCGCCGCGGCGTGGAAGCGATTGGCGCGCATGAATTCGAGTACCTCCCTTACCTCGTTTGCGGGAAGCGGAGAAATGTTCTCGCCAATATCAAAGGCGAGGTCACCGACTCGCTGGGGAGCATCTTCGGCAACCGCAATATCTGGAAAGCGTCGTTGCAGCAGGGGTACGAAAGCTTCAAGCTGCCGGCGATGTTCTCGGCGCGTTGCCTCATCTGCATAGAACCACGAGCGAATCGCTCCCGACTCGCGCCAGAACGCGCTCGCCCCATTTTCGGCGATCACCGCGTCGAATCCGCACAAGCGCAGCAAGGGCATCGCCCAGTACGTCGGCCGCCCGGTGACGGCTACAAGGAGCATTCCGGCGGACTGGAGCCGGCCGAGGGCAGAAAGGACCTCAGGCAACATCCGGCCGTGCGTCGTGAGCGTATCGTCAATATCGGTCAGGACGCCGCTGATCCGCCGCCGCTCATCTTCCGGCCAGTGCGCCAGCGGCTTCATAGCTCGTAGCTGTCCTTTTCGCCGCTCATGATCTGCTCGATCAGCTTCCGGTTCAGTGTCGGCGTCAGCAATTCGATGAAACTGTATACATAGCTGCGCAGATAAGCCCCCTGCTTGAGGGCGATCCGGGAAACATTGGTGCCAAACAGATGCCCGACGGAAATGGCCTCCAGCCCCTTGTCCCTATCGGGATCGAACGCCATGCCGGCGATGATGCCGACACCCATCCCCAGCTCGACATAGGTCTTGATCACATCCGCGTCGATGGCTTCGAGAAGAATGTCCGGCTTCAGGTCGCGGATCGTGAAGGCGTGGTCGATCTTGGCGCGGCCGGCAAACGCGCTGTCATAGGTAATGAGAGGGTAGGTAGCGATTTCTTCCAGGGTAATGGCCTTGGACTTGAGCAAAGGATGCTCATGCGGCACCACGACGACATGCTCCCACTGGTAGCATGGCAGGGAAATCAGCCCGTCCGCGTTGGCAATGGCCTCGGTCGCAATCGCCAGGTCAGCCTGATCCTTGGATACCATTTCAGCGATCTGACGCGGATTGCCTTGCAATAACGACAACCGGACCTTCGGGTACTTCTGGGTAAATGCCTGCACCACCTTTGGCAAGGTGTAGCGCGCCTGCGTGTGGGTTGTGGCGATCGTAAAGCTGCCGCTGTCCTGGGCGGCGAATTCCTTGCCGATCCGTTTCAGGCCATCGATCTCCTGCATGATCAGCTCGACGGAACGCAGGACTGCCCTGCCCGGTTCGGTCAAGCCGCGGATACGCTTGCCATGCCGCGTGAAGATATCCACGCCCAGTTCTTCTTCCAGTTCAATGATGGCCTTGGAAACACCGGGCTGGGATGTATACAGAGCCTTGGCGGCTTCTGTCAGGTTGAAGTTCTGCCTGACGGCTTCCCGGACGAAGCGGAGTTGATGGAGATTCATCTTTTCCCTTGTGCAATTACCAACACTACTTTTCCGCGCTTGCATATGCCGATTAAGCATATAAGCAAATAAATACTAAGTAGTTTGGAATAAGGAATTAGTTTATTACGATTCACGCTAATTTGCGCGAGGTTACATGACTCTTACTTATGTTCTTTCCGGATTTGCCGTCGGCCTGCTGGTCGGCCTGACTGGCGTTGGCGGCGGATCGTTGATGACGCCCCTGCTCACGCTGATGTTCGGCGTCTCCCCCACCGTTGCAGTCGGGACCGACCTGGCTTTCGCCTCCACGACCAAGGCAGCCGGCACGATCGCCCACCGCTATCGCGGCACCGTACATTGGGATATCGTGCGCCACCTCTGCTATGGCGCACTCCCGTCCGCCGTCCTTGCTGCCATTGCCCTCAAGTACTTTGGAGCGCTGGACAAGGAAATCGGCCAGATCATCCGCTATTCCATTGCTTTTTCGGTGCTGCTGACCGTCGTCGCGCTGCTCTTCCGCGGCCGCATGCAGGCCTGGGTACTCAAACATCCCGAAAAACAGCTGCAAGGAACTAAACTGACTGTTGCCACCATCGTTGTGGGCGCAGTCCTCGGCACGCTGGTCACCGTCTCCTCCATCGGCGCAGGCGCAATCGGTGCGACAATACTGGTCTTGCTGTATCCTCGCCTGTCCCCGGCGGAGATCGCCGGCACCGACATCGCCTACGCCGTCCCGCTGACCGCCATTGCCGCCTTCGGTCACTGGTGGCTCGGCTCGATCAACTGGATGCTGCTGGGAGCCCTGCTGCTGGGCTCACTGCCAGGCATCACTATCGGTTCGCTCGCCGCCAAGGCAGTCCCGGAAAAGATCCTGCGCGGCTTGCTGGCAACGACGCTGACCGGCGTCGCCGCAAAACTGGTTTTTTAAGATTGGAACAAGAAGATGTACCGTTACGACCAATATGATCATCAGATCGTCAAGGAACGTGTCGCGCAGTATGCCGACCAGGTGCGCCGCCGCCTTGCCAACGAACTGACCGAAGACGAATTCCGCCCGCTGCGCCTGCAGAACGGCCTGTACTACCAGCGTCATGCCTACATGCTGCGCATCGCGGTGCCCTACGGCCTACTGTCGTCGAAGCAAGTCCGCATGTTCGCCCACATCGCGCGCGAGCACGACCGCGGCTACGGCCACTTCACGACGCGCCAGAACATCCAGTTCAACTGGATCAAGGTCGAAGAGACGCCGGACATCCTCGCCAAGCTGGCTTCGGTCGAAATGCATGCCATCCAGACCTCCGGCAACTGCGTGCGCAACATCACTTCCGACCAGTTCGCCGGTGTCGCACCGGACGAGATCGTCGATCCGCGTCCGTACTGCGAAATCCTGCGCCAGTGGAGCACCTTCCATCCGGAATTCGCCTTCCTGCCGCGCAAGTTCAAAATCGCCATCAACGGCGCGGAAGAAGACCGCGCGGCGATCATGGTGCATGACATCGGCTTGTCCATCGCAAAGAACGAGCAGGGCGAAATCGGTTTCCGCGTGTTCGTCGGCGGCGGCATGGGACGCACCCCGATCCTGGGCAGCGAGATCCGCTCCTTCCTGCCGTGGCAGCACGCACTGAGCTACATCGAAGCGATCCTGCGCGTCTACAACCAGTACGGCCGCCGCGACAACATGTACAAGGCGCGCATCAAGATCCTGGTGAAAGCAATCGGCGTCGAGGAATTCGCGCGCCAGGTGGAAGAGGAATGGCAAGACCTGAAGGATGGCCCCAGCACGCTGACCGTGGAAGAACTGAACCGTGTTGCCGCCTACTTCACCGCACCCGCTTACGAAACCCTGCCGGCGACCGACGATTCGGTTGAAAAGCTGAAAGCGGAAAACAAGGCCTTCGCCAAGTGGATCGAGCGCAACGTCAAGGGCCACAAGATTCCGGGTTACGCCGCCGTCGTGCTGTCGCTGAAGAAGACCGGCGTGCCGCCGGGTGACGCAACCGCGGAACAGATGGATTTCGTCGCCGACCTCGCGGACCGCTACAGCTTCGGCGAACTGCGCGTCACACACGAGCAGAACCTGGTGCTGGCCGACGTCAAGCAGTCCGACCTGATCGCGCTGTGGGAAGAAGCAAAAAAGCACGGTCTGGCCACGCCCAACATCGGCTTCCTGACCGACATGATCTGCTGCCCGGGCGGCGACTTCTGCGCGCTGGCCAATGCGAAGTCGATCCCGATCGCGCAGGATATCGCCGAGCGTTTCGACAACCTCGACTTCCAGCATGACATCGGCAACATCGAGCTGAACATTTCCGGCTGCATCAACTCCTGCGGCCACCACCATATCGGCCATATCGGCATCCTCGGCGTCGACAAGGACGGCAGCGAGTGGTACCAGATCTCGATCGGTGGTGCGCAAGGAAACGAGTCGAGCATCGGCAAGATCATCGGCCCGTCGTTCTCCGCGCACCAGGTGACCGAAGTGATCGACCGCATCCTGCAGGTGTATGTGCGCGAGCGCATCGAAGACGAGCGGTTCATCGAGACCGCACGCCGCATCGGCGTCACGCCGTTCAAGGAATTCGTGTACGCCACACCGATCAAGATCGAACATCAAGCCGGAGAAGACGCCTATGCGTAACATCATCAAGAACAAGGCCGTCGTGGCGGATGACTGGACCGTTTTGCGCCTCGGCGAAGAAGACACGCCGGACGCGGTTGCCGTGCCCGAAGGCAAGGTGATCGTTCCGCTGAAGGTGTGGCAGCAGCAGCGCGCCGCGCTGGAAAACCGCGCCGAACTCGCTGTCTGGATCGGCAGCAGCGAGCGTCCGGAAGAACTGAAGGACGACCTCGGCCGCTTCAAGCTGGTCGCCGTCGACTTCCCGAAGTTCGCGGATGGCCGCGGCTACTCGATCGCGTACAACCTGCGCGCCCGCCTCGGCTATACCGGCGAGCTGCGCGCCATCGGCGATGTGCTGCGCGACCAGTTGTTCCTCATGCAGCGCGTGGGCTTCGATGCCTTCGCGGTGCGTGAAGACAGGAACATTCACGATGCGCTGAAGGGCCTGACCGACTTCTCCGAGGTGTACTCGAATTCCTGGGACAAGAAGTCCCCACTGTTCCGCCGCGTGCAGCGCGGCGTGGGAGCCGAGGCATGAGCGACTTCAACACCCTGGTCGAGAACACGCAGGCGACGCTCAAGCGTATCGCGGCCGAGTTCTCGCCCGCGGTTTTCGCCTCCAGCCTCGCCGCCGAGGACATGGTGCTGACCGACATGATCCTGCGCGCGAAACTGCCGATCGTCGTTTTCACGCTGGAGACCGGCCGCCTGCACAAGGAAACGCTGGGCATGGTCGACCGTATCAAGGAAACCTACGGTGTCGACGTCAAGCTCTACAAGCCGGAACAGGCTGCGGTTGACGCCTACGTGCAGCAGAACGGCCTGAACGCCTTCTACGACAGCGTCGACATGCGCAAGGAATGCTGCCGCATCCGCAAGGTCGAGCCGCTGAACCGCGCGCTCGCCGGCAACAAGGCCTGGGTCACCGGCCAACGCCGCGCGCAGTCGACCACGCGCGCCGAACTCGCGGTGCAGGAAGACGATCCGGCGCACGGCATGCAAAAGTTCAACCCCCTCGCAGACTGGTCGGAAGAGGACGTGTGGAACTACATCCGCAGCAACAACGTTCCCTACAATCCGCTGCATGACAAGGGTTATCCGTCGATCGGCTGCGAGCCTTGCACGCGGGCGATTCAGCCCGGCGAAGATGTGCGCGCCGGCCGCTGGTGGTGGGAAAACCCCGAATCCAAGGAATGCGGCCTTCACGTTGTCGATGGCAAGCTTGTTCGAATCAAATCGGTAGCAGCACAATAAATCATGAATACGAATACAGCAGTCGAAAAACTCTTTTTGGACGCCGCCAGCAACCGTCACCTGGACTGGCTCGAATCGGAAGCGATCCACATCATGCGCGAGGTCGCAGCCGAGTGCACGAACCCTGCCCTGCTCTTCTCGGGCGGCAAGGACTCCGTCGTGCTGCTGCGCATCGCGGAGAAGGCGTTCCGCCCCGGTAAATTCCCCTTCCCGCTGGTGCACATCGACACCGGCCACAACTTCCCGGAAGTGATCGAATTCCGTGACCGCCGCGCCAAGGAACTGGGCGAGCGCCTGATCGTGCGCTCTGTCGAGGATTCGATGAAGCGCGGCACGGTCCGCCTGCGCAATCCGCAAACGGATTCGCGCAACGCCGCACAGGCGGTCACGCTGCTGGAAACGATTTCCGAATTCGGCTTTGACGCCTGCATCGGCGGTGCCCGCCGCGACGAAGAGAAGGCCCGCGCGAAAGAGCGCATCTTCTCCTTCCGCGATGAATTCGGTCAGTGGAATCCGAAAGCCCAGCGTCCGGAACTGTGGGACCTGTATAACACCCGCGTCCATGCAGGCGAAAACATGCGCGTGTTCCCGATCTCCAACTGGACCGAGCTCGATGTATGGCAATACATCGCCCGCGAAAAGCTGGCGCTGCCGCCAATCTACTTTGCACACGAGCGCCAGGTCATCCCGCGCAGCGGCCTGCTGGTGCCGCTGACCGACCTGACCCCGGCACGCGAAGGCGAAACGATCGAAACCCGTGTCGTGCGCTTCCGCACCGTGGGCGACATCTCCTGCACCTGCCCGGTTGCCTCCGACGCAGCGGACGTGGACGCGATCATCGCGGAAACCGCCGTCACCCAGATCACCGAACGCGGCGCGACCCGCATGGATGACCAGACATCCGAAGCATCGATGGAAAAACGCAAGAAAGAAGGGTATTTCTGATGAACGCCGCCGTTTCTGAACAAGTGTTGTCGAACAATGCCGCTACGGAGCGCGGCCTGCTGCGCTTCATCACCGCCGGCTCCGTCGACGACGGCAAGAGCACGCTGATCGGCCGCCTGCTGTTTGACAGCAAGGGGATCTTCGCCGACCAGCTCGACGCGATTTCGCGTGCCAAGCACAAACGCACCGTCGGCGACACCGTCGACCTGTCGTTGCTGACCGACGGCCTGGAAGCCGAGCGCGAGCAAGGCATCACCATTGACGTCGCCTACCGCTATTTCGCCACCCCGAAGCGCAAGTTCATCATCGCCGATACCCCGGGCCACGAGCAGTACACCCGCAACATGGTGACCGGTGCCTCGACCGCCGACGCCGTCATCATCCTGGTCGACGTGTCCAAGGTGAAGCTGGGCGACGACGGCAGCGTGGAACTGCTGACGCAGACCAAGCGCCACTCGACCATCGCCCACCTGCTGCGCATCGAGCACGTGATCGTGGCCGTCAACAAGATGGACCTGGTGGATTACGACAAGACTGTCTACGACCGCATCGTTGCCGCTTACCAGCAATTCGCGAAGCAGCTCGGCCTCAACGACGTGCGCGCCATCCCGCTGTCCGCACTGGCTGGCGACAATGTCGTGACCAAGGGCGACAAGTTGTCGTGGTACGAGGGCCCGACGCTGATCGAGCTGCTGGAATCGCTGTCCGTCTACGACGAATCACACGACGAGCCCTTCCGCTATCCGGTGCAACTGGTGGCACGCCACAACGGCCACGAAGCCAACGATTTCCGTGGCTACATGGGCCGTATCGAAGCGGGCAAGGTGAAGAAGGGTGACAAGCTGCTGGTGCAGCCGAGCGGTCAGATCGGCACCGTCAAGGATATCGTCACACTGGACGATTCGCTGGAGTCCGCCGCCGTCGGACAGTCGGTCACGATCCTGCTGGAAGAATACCTCGACATCTCGCGCGGCGACATGCTGGTTGCGGCTGACAAGCCGGCAACGCTGCTCAAGACCGTGACGGCGGAAGTCTGCTGGCTCTCCGAAGAACCGCTCGACATGCGCCGCAAGTACTGGCTCAAGCACACGACCAAGCAGGTCGCGGCCCGTGTGACGAAGATCGATACCCTGCTCGACATCAACACGCAGGAACGCCGCGCTGCCGATGCGCTGAAGCTGAACGATATCGCCACCGTCTCGATCAACGTCCAGCAACCGCTGGCCGCCGATGCGTACGACGCGATCCGTTCGACCGGTTCCTTCATCCTGATCGATGAAGTGACGCACCAGACGGTCGCTGCGGGCATGATCCGCATCGCCTGATCTTCGCTTCATGACGTCCTCATCCGCCGCGCAGAAGACGACCGGCAAGGTCATCCTGCTCGGCGCCGGCCCGGGCGCCGCCGACCTCATCACGGTCCGCGGCGCCCGGCTGCTTTCGCAGGCCGATGTCGTGCTTTACGATGCCCTGGTCACCGAGGAAATGCTGGCGCTCTGCCCCCAGGCAGAAAAAATCCCCGTCGGGAAACGCTCCGGCCAGCGTTCGACTGCGCAAACGGTCATTAACGAAAAGCTGGTCGAGTGCGCGCGAAAATACAAACTGGTCGTCCGGCTGAAAGGCGGCGACCCGATGATGTTCGGCCGCGCCGACGAGGAACTGCGAGCCCTGGAAGCGGAAGGTATCGAAGTCGAGATTGTGCCGGGCGTGACTGCAGCCCTTGCCGCTGCCGCTTCATCGAAGCAACCGCTGACCAAACGCGGTATCGCCCGCAGCGTCGCTTTCTTTACCTCGGCAACCGCCCCCGGCCATCCGGAACAGACTACCCTCCCCGACTGCGATACCCTCATCCAGTACATGGGCGGCAGGGAGGCAATCGTCACGGCGCAAAGGCTGCTGGCGCAAGGTCGTGCTCCGACCCTGCCTGTACTTGTTATCGAAAATTGCAGCCGCGCGAATGAACGCATCCTGCGGTTCCGGTTGAGCGAGCTGGAGAAAGGCCTGGCGGATTGCCACGGGCCGGTGCTGGTGATGTTTGGCGAGGCACTTGCACCACGCGAGTAGTCCTGGAGGCGTAGCCTGGATGAAGTGAAATGGAATCCGGGGCAATTGGCGCATCAACATCCAGGATTCCGTTTCACTCCATCCGGGCTACCACTAGAGCGAGTCTACGCAATAGCGCGCGATCGCATTCAGCACATCGGCATTTTCACCGACAGCGGCAACCGCCTTGATATCCACATCCGGATAATCCTGCTTCAACTGGTCCACCATGACCGGCAGGTCACGCAGCACATGCCCGCCCTGCCCGAAGAAAATCGGCACGACCGTCACTTCCCTGCATCCATCCTGCACCAGTTGCTTCACCAGTTCGGGCAGGCGCGGCTCCATCAATTCCAGGAAAGCAAGCGACACGGCAACATCCGGCACTTGCGCCTGCGTCAATTGCTGCAGGCGCAGGAAAGGCTCCTTCCAGCGCGGATCGCGCGCGCCGTGGGCAAACAGGATGAGGGAACGCTGGGCCATGATGCCTCCTAATGTTTTTGCACCCATAGCAATGCCGCTATGGCGACCAGCAGGAAGGTTGCGCTCGGCAACACGGCCGTTGCCAGCGGTGGCCAGGTATTGAGCAATCCGAGGTGCGAGAACAGGCTGTTAAGCAACTGAAAACTCACCCCGATCATGATGCCGATGAAGATCTTCAGGCTCACGCCGCCCGCGCGGAAGTGCAGGTAGGCAAAGGGCAAGGCCAACGCCATCATGACCAGCACGGCCAGCGGATAGAACAGCTTTTTCCAGAAGGCGATCTCATACCGCTCGGTGGTCTGCTTGTTCTCCGCAAGGTGGCGCGTGTAGGTCGCAAGGCCGTAGGCGGACATGCGGTCCGGATCGGCAAAGAGCACGGAGAGGATGTCCGGTGTGATCTCCGAGACGAGATCCCTGGACGGCAGCTGCTTCGTCGTCACCACCGAGGAAATATCCGTCGCATTGCGCGGAAAAACCGTTTCCGTCACGTTCGCCATGCGCCAGACATTGTTGTTCTTGTAGTCCGCCCGGTCCGCCGTCACCATCGCGGTCAGATGGAACTCGCGGTCGAACTCGTACATTTTCACACCCTGCAACTGTCCGTCAGGCGTGACGTCTACGACGTTCAGGAAGCGCGATCCAATCGGGTCTCCCTCGATCCCGTTTGCCCGGATCACGTCCTTGGTCCACAACCCGGTGCGGAATTCCTTGGATACCGTCGAGCCTTGCGCCTGCAGCTTCAGCCTCTCCCTCATCTCGCTGCTCGCCGGCGCAATGACTTCGCCGAACAGGAAAGTGATCAGCACAAAGACGATGCCGACCTTTGCCAGCATCCACCCTGCCCGCCCGGTCGAGAGCCCGGACGCGCGCATGATGGTGAATTCCGACTTGGCCGCGAGCTGGGCGAGTGCGTAAATCGTTCCGATCAGGGCCGCAATCGGCATCAGGTCGTAGACATAACCAGGCAGTCCCATCAGCACGTACAGGAAGGCATGCTGCAATTCGTAGCCGCCGCGACCGACTTGCGGCAGTTCGCCGATCAGGTCGAAAAATGCGAACAGCGCGAGGAAGGCCACGAGCGCAAATACGACGGCACCGACGACCTCGCGGGACACATAACGATCGAGCACCCTCATTGCGCGCTCCCTTTCCTGAACAGCCAGGCACGCTTGAACGCGCCCCACATCGTTGCCGGGTGGTAGGGGCTATTGACGAAGAGGCGCCACGAGAACAACAGGACGATCAGGATCGCGGCGACAAGGTGCAGCGGCCACCATGCCGCCTCGAAGGCGAGACGCTTCTGCACCACCGACGCCTGGAACACGCTCACCATGTTGCTGTAGATAATGAACAGCAGGAGCGCAATCAGCAGGTTGGCCGAACGTCCGCCACGCGGGTTGGCAAAGCTTAGAGGAATCGCCAGCAGCATGAGCAGCAACCCCATCACCGGAAGCGAAATACGCCAGAGGAGTTCCCCGGCGTTGAAGTTGTTCATGTTGGCCAGCAATTCCGGCGTCGACAAGGATCGTGCCGACTGGTCGCCGACCAGCGCCTGCGACTGGCGCGCCACCAGCACGCCGTAGCGTTCGAATTCCATGACCCGGAAATCCGCCTGGTTGCCCATGCCATCGTAGCGGCGCCCCTGGTCCATCACGAGGAACTTGTCACCGCGCTCGTCGAGAGCGATCGCCCCCTCTTTGGCGACGACGATCGTGTTGCGGCCGTCCTTGACCGTGTTGACGAACACGTTCTGCACCTTGGTCGCATCGCCGCTGACCGCTTCGACGAAGAAGATGCGGTCGGCCGAGGACGACTCCTGGAAACGTCCGGGCGATACCTTTGCGATATCCTCGCGCTTCTGGAAGCGTTCACGGAATTCCGCGCTCTGGCGGTTCGCCCACGGCGTCACAAAGAAGCTCAGGGCGACCACAACGGCGATGACAGGCAGGCCGAAGGACATGACCGGCTTGATCCAGCGGGACAATGAAAGGCCGGATGCGAACCAGACCACCATTTCCGAATCCTGATAACTTCGCGTTACGACAACAAGGACCGAGATGAAGGATGTCAGAATCAGGATGATCGGCAGGTAGCGCAAGGCAGCAAAGCCGATGAGTGCGATCACGTCCTGCGATGCGACCTTGCCTCCGGCCGCCTGGCCGAGGATCTTGATCAGCATGACAGTAATCGTGATCGTGAAAAGCGTGGTGAAGACAGCGCCTGCGGTACTTACCAGTTCGCGTCGGAGAGCGCGCTGAAAGATCATTGAATAGAAGACTATAATTGCGTCTGGAGAAGGAGTGACTTATGGACTTTAGCATAAAACCTATCGAGGCTAAAACCGGCCTCGCGGCAGTAAAAACCGGCTGCCTGGCGGTCGGCGTATTTGAAGACAAGAAACTCTCTGCAGCCGCGAAGGAACTGGACCGCAAGGGTGCTATTACCGCCGCGCTGAAATCCGGCGACATCACAGGAAAAGCGGGCAGCACGCTGCTGCTGCGCGGACTGGACGGTGTGGCCGCCGAACGCGTGCTGCTGGTCGGCCTCGGCAACGAAGAATCCGTATCCGAAAAGAATTTCCTCTCCGCGGCGCAGGCGGCCGCCCGCGCGTTTGCCAACCTGGGCGCAAACGAAGGGGCCATTGCCCTCCCTTTTGAGGAAATCAAGAACCGCGACGTGTCCAGCGCCATCCACGGCGCCGTGCTCGCCATTCGCGACGCGAACTACCGTTTCGACACGACCAAGAGCAAGAAGGAACCGGAAAAAGGCGGCGTGAAGAAGGTCGCCTTCCTGACCTCCGCGAACGCGGCTGCCGCCGCCAAGACCGCCGTGGCACAGGCAACCGCCGTGGCCAATGGCATCGCGTTGACCAAGGACCTCGGCAACCTGCCTTCCAACATCTGCACGCCGACCTACCTCGCCGGCGTCGCAAAGAAACTGGCGAAGGACTTCAGGTTCGGCATCGAAGTCCTCGACCGCAAGCAGATCGAAGCGCTGAAGATGGGCAGCTTCCTGTCGGTGACCAAGGGCAGCGACGAGCCGCCGAAGTTCATCGTGATCAAGCACAACGGCGGCAAGCCGAAGGATGCGCCGGTCGTTCTGGTCGGCAAGGGCATCACCTTCGACACCGGTGGCATTTCGATCAAGCCCAGCGCCAGCATGGACGAGATGAAGTACGACATGTGCGGCGCCGCCTCCGTGCTCGGCACCTTCCGCGCGCTCGGGGAACTCGGGCTCAAGCTGAACGTCGTCGGCGTCATCCCGACCTGCGAGAACATGCCTTCGGGCCGCGCGTCCAAGCCGGGCGACGTGGTCACCTCGATGTCCGGCCAGACCATCGAAATCCTGAACACCGATGCCGAAGGCCGTCTGATCCTGTGCGACGCGCTCACCTATGCCGAACGGTTCAAGCCGGCTGTCGTGGTCGACATCGCGACCCTCACCGGTGCCTGCGTCACCGCCCTCGGTCATCACAATACCGGCCTGTTCACGCGCCATGACGAGGCGCATGATGCACTGGCGGAAGAACTGCTCGCGGCAGGCAAGGCTACCGGCGACACCGCATGGCGCATGCCGATCGAGGACAGCTATCAGGAACAGCTGAAGTCGAACTTCGCCGACATGGCCAACATCGGCGGCCCGCCGGGCGGCAGCATCACCGCAGCCTGCTTCCTGGAGCGGTATACCAAGAAGTACACCTGGGCACACCTCGACATCGCCGGCACGGCATGGAAGAGCGGCGCTGCGAAGGGTGCGACCGGCCGTCCGGTTCCGCTGCTGACCACCTTCCTGATCAACAGGGCGAACGGCAAGAAAGCCTGATCGATTTCGCGGGCACAGCACACGTGCCCGCGCTTCTTTATATCACCTGCTCCCTGCACTTCCCATGCGCCTGCAACAGGCAATCATGGAACACCTGCGTCACCCGCTGCGGTGCCGGCGACTGCCTGATCGTGCTGACGAAGCTGCATTCATACCGGAACAGTGAGGGCTTGACCGCCCACATCAGCCCGTCGGCCTCGAAGCTCTTCGCATAATGATCCGGCAGGAAGCCGAGGAAGTCGCCGGACAGGATCAGTGTCGCAATCGATTCCTGGTCGAAGCCGGTCGCCTTGCGCGCCAGCCGGACGCGCTGGCTGATTTCCATATTGGGAGAGTGGTAGCCGAGTCCTGCAAAGCGGTAGCTGTTCAGGCTCTTCCAGGTGAGTTGTTCGGTGCGCACCTTGAACAGCGGGTGCTTGCTGCCGCAGTAAAGCAGCATGGTTTCGCCGAACAGTTCGTTGTACTGCAGGCTGGCCGAATTCCGGTGCACGGGAATGATCCCGACCTGGAACTGTCCGTCGATGACGCCGCGCTCGATGGTATTCATCGGCGCGACATGCATGTTCAGGGACACGTCCGGCGCCTGCCTGGTGAACAGCGCGATGGCATCCCCGATCCGCGCCGCCGGATTGCTCGCCGTCTTGTCGAAGATCGCCACATTGAGCTGTCCGCCCAGGCGGCTGTGGATGTCGTCCACGCTGCGGATGAATGCATCCGTCGCCGCCAGCAGGCGCTGTGTTTCCTGGTAGATCCGGTCGCCCTCCGCGGTCGTGGAAAAACCGCTGCGCCCGCGGTGGCACAGGGTCAGCCCGAGACGGGTTTCCAGGTCCTTCACATGCTTGCTGATGGTTGAAATGCCGATATTCAGTTCCAGCTCGGCCGCCGCCATGCCGCCGCAATCGACCACGCTCTTGAACACCCGCAGCAGGCGCATGTCGGTATCGCTGAGCTGGCCGAGGATGGCGCGTTTTTTCACTTGCATAAATCTTCAAGTAAACATTGATATTTGAGTATTTATGATAGTAACACGCGGGTTCAGAATAGGACGCTTGAACCAACAGGATGGACTGGAGCAGACATGATCCAAACAAACTTCAATGCAGAGTGGCTGGAAGCGCACTGGATGCCCTTTACCGGCAACCGCAATTTCAAGGCGTCGCCGCGCATGATCGCGAGCGCGTCGGGGGCATATTACACGGACAGCGACGGTCGGAAGATTTTCGACGGCCTCTCCGGCCTCTGGTGCAGCGGACTCGGCCATGGCCGCAAGGAAATCACGGAAGCCGCGCGCAAGCAGCTCGACACCCTCGACTACGCGCCGGCGTTCCAGCACGGCCACGCCCTCTCCTTCGAGCTGGCCAACCGGATCAAGGAACTCGTGCCGGCCGGACTCGACTATGTGTTCTTCACCGGCTCCGGTTCCGAATCCGCCGACACCTCCCTGAAGATGGCCCGCGCCTACTGGCGTGCCAAGGGGCAGGCGAGCAAGACGCGCCTGATCGGCCGCGAAAAGGGCTATCACGGCGTCAACTTCGGCGGCATTTCGGTCGGCGGCATCGTGGGCAACCGCAAGACCTTCGGGCAAGCCGTCGAAGCCGACCACCTGCCGCACACCATGCTGCCGCAGAATGCCTTCTCGCGCGGCATGCCGGAGCAAGGCGCGGAACTGGCTGATCAGCTGCTCAACCTCATCGCCCTGCATGACGCCTCCAACATCGCCGCCGTCATCGTCGAACCGTTCTCCGGCTCCGCCGGCGTCATCATTCCGCCCAAGGGTTACCTGAAGCGCCTGCGCGAGATCTGTACGCAGAACAACATCCTCCTGATTTTCGACGAGGTGATCACCGGCTTCGGCCGCAGCGGCGCGATGACGGGCGCGGAAGCCTTCGACGTCACGCCGGACATCATGAACGTCGCCAAGCAGGTCACCAACGGCGCGCAGCCGCTGGGCGCCGTGATCGCAAAGAAGGAAATCTACGACACCTTCATGCAGACCGGCGGCCCGGAATACATGCTGGAATTCCCGCACGGCTATACCTACTCCGCCCATCCGGTCGCCTGCGCCGTGGGCTTGGCGGCGCTCGACATCCTGGTGAAGGAAAACATGATCCAGCGCGTGCGCGAGCTGGCCCCGCATTTCGAGAATGCCGTGCACAGCCTCAAGGGCAGCAAGCACGTGGTCGACATCCGCAATTTCGGCCTCGCCGCAGGACTGACGATTGCCGCCGCACCGGGCGAGCCGGCCAAGCGCCCGTATGAAATCGCGATGAAGTGCTGGAAGAAGGGCTTCTACGTCCGCTACGGCGGCGACACCATCCAGCTTGCACCGCCTTTCATCGCCACCTGCGAGGAAATCGACGCCCTCATCAACGCCCTCGGTGAAGCCATCAACGAAACCGCCTGACAGGAACAAGGATCATTCATGAGCAACATCATCGGCCACTACATTCACGGTGAGCACGTTTCGCGCGGCGAGCGCACTGCCCTCGTCTTCAATCCTGCCACCGGCATTTCCGAGAAGAAGGTTCGCCTCGCCGACAAGGCGACGGTCGAAGAGGCAATCGCCTCGGCGGAAAAAGCCTACCCCGCCTGGCGCAACACGCCGCCGCTGAAACGCGCGCGCGTCATGAGCCGCCTGAAGCAATTGTTGGAGGAAAACGCGGACAAGATCTGCGCCATGATCACGGCGGAACATGGCAAGGTCCTCAGCGATGCCATGGGAGAACTGCAGCGCGGCATCGAAAACGTCGAGTACGCGAGCTACGCGCCCGAACTGCTCAAGGGCGAACACAGCAAGAACGTTGGCCCCGCGATCGACTCGTGGAGCGAATTCCAGCCGCTGGGCGTGACCGCCGGCATCACGCCGTTCAACTTCCCCGCAATGGTTCCGCTGTGGATGTGGCCGATGGCCGTCGCCTGCGGCAACACCTTCGTGCTGAAACCTTCCGAACGCGATCCTTCCGCCGCCGTATTGATTGCCGAGCTGGCGCTGGAAGCCGGCCTTCCGCCGGGCGTACTGAACGTGGTCAACGGCGACAAGGAAGCGGTGGACACGCTGCTCACCGATCCGCGCGTGCAGGCAATCAGCTTCGTCGGCTCCACGCCGATCGCACAATACGTGTACGCGACCGGCACCGCGCACGGCAAACGCGTGCAGGCGCTGGGCGGCGCGAAGAACCACGCCGTCGTCATGCCCGACGCCGACATCGGCAATGCCGTCAACGCGCTGATGGGCGCCGCATTCGGCTCCTGCGGCGAACGCTGCATGGCGGTGCCGCTGGTGGTCGCCATCGGTGATGCCACGGCGGAAGCCGTCATCGCCGGACTGAAAGCCGAAATCGCGAAGATGAAGGTCGGTCCGGGCACCGACGCAGGCAACGACATGGGCCCGCTCGTCACCCGCGAGCACTTCGAGAAGGTCAAGGGCTACGTCGATACCGGCGTGGCCGAAGGCGCCACCCTGCTGGTCGACGGGCGCGCGCTGGAAGTGCGCGATGCGAACGGCGAACGCAGCAAGGGTTATTTCCTCGGCCCCTGCCTGTTCGACCACGTGAAGCCCGGCATGCGCATCTACCAGGAAGAAATTTTCGGCCCGGTGCTCGGCGTCGTCCGCGTTGCTTCACTGGAAGAGGCAATGTCCCTGATCAACGCACACGAGTACGGCAACGGCACCTGCATCTTTACCCGCGACGGCGAAGCGGCGCGTCACTTCTGCGACAACATCCTGGTCGGCATGGTAGGCGTCAACGTGCCGCTGCCGGTGCCGGTCGCCTACCACTCCTTCGGCGGCTGGAAGCGTTCGCTGTTCGGCGACCTGCATGCGTACGGCCCGGACGCGGTGCGTTTCTACACACGGCGCAAGACCATCACCCAGCGTTGGCCCGCATCCAATGATCCGGGGCGCGCCATGTTCAGCTTCCCGTCCAGCCGCTGATGAAACTGTTTTTCCCTCGCGCGATCAAGTAAACAAACATGCGCGAGGGAAAAATGGGACCACTCCTGGAAAGCCTGGCTGCCCTGCTGAGGCGGGTCAGTCCCGCTGAAAAAAGTACCGTTGTTGCTGCGTTCATTTCGGCAATTTCCCTATTCGCCTTCGTTGAAATCGCGGACGACGTCAGCGAGGGAGATACTGTCGCGTTCGACACCTTCATCCTGCTCGCCTTTCGCGACCGCGCCAATCCCGCCGACCCGCTTGGACCCGATTGGATGGAAGGCATCATGCGCGACTTCACGGCGCTGGGCGGCGTCGCGGTACTCACGACCTTCACCGCGCTGGCCGTCGGTTTCCTGTTCCTGACATCGAAACGCCGCGCCGCGTGGACGGTGACCATCGCCGTCCTCGGCGGCATTGCACTCAGCAGCCTGCTGAAATGGGGATTCGACCGCCCGCGACCCGATCTTGTACCCCATGCGACCATGGTCTACTCCCAAAGCTTTCCCAGCGGCCACGCAATGCTGTCCGCGGTGGTGTACCTGACGCTGGGTGCGCTCATGGCGCGAACCGAAGCCGAGGTCAGGGTGAAGATTTACCTGCTCGCCGCCGCCTGCCTGCTGACCCTGGTCGTGGGCATCAGCCGTGTCTATCTCGGTGTCCACTGGCCGACCGACGTCCTCGCCGGGTGGGCCGTCGGTGCAAGCTGGGCCCTCCTCTGCTGGCTTGTCATGTTATGGCTGCAATCCCGCGGCAAGGTGGAAGCGGCGACGAGCTAGAAAACCCGGTTGCGGTATGATGCCCGTCTCCGCATATCGATCACACGCCGACACATGAAGCTCGCCACCTGGAACGTCAACTCCCTGAAAGTCCGCCTGCCGCAAGTCCTGCAATGGCTGTCCGACAGTCCGGTCGATATCCTCTGCCTGCAGGAAACCAAGCTGACCGACGACAAGTTTCCGGTGGCCGACATCGAAGCGACCGGCTACCAGGTCGTATTCACCGGCCAGAAGACCTACAACGGCGTGGCGATCCTCTCCAGGCACCCGATGAGCGAAGTCGTCAGGAACAATCCGCGTTTCGAGGATGAGCAGCAGCGCATCATTGCCGCCACGATTGAAGGCATGCGCGTCGTCTGCGCCTACATCCCGAACGGCCAGGCGGTCGGATCGGACAAGTACCAGTACAAGCTGCGGTGGCTCGACGCGCTGCACGACTGGCTGGCCGATGAAATGAAGGCGCACGAGAACCTCGCGCTGCTGGGCGACTACAACATCGCGCCGGAAGACCGCGACGTGCATGACCCGAAAGCCTGGGAAGGCCAGGTGCTGGTATCGGATGCGGAGCGTGCGGAGTTCAGGCGGCTGCTCGACCTTGGATTCAAGGACGCGTTCAGGCTCTTTGAACAACCGGAGAAGTTGTACAGCTGGTGGGATTACCGGATGATGGCCTTCCGCCGCAACATGGGCTTGCGCATCGACCACGTCCTGCTGTCGCCTGCGCTGGCATCACGCTGCAAGGAATGCGTGATCGACAAGGTGCCGAGGAAGTGGGAGCAGCCGTCGGATCATACGCCGGTGGTGGCGACGCTTGAGTAAGGCTTGAAAGCAAGCTGCCCCCTTCTCCCGCAGGCGGGAGAAGGGTTGGGGATGAGGGGGATTGCCAAGGCCATATGAGTTCGTGCGGCCTCCCTCACCCCCGCCCCCTCTCCCGCCTGCGGGAGAGGGGAGTCAAGTTCAAACCGTCAACGCCGACTTGATCTGCTGCAGCGACGCCGGATCCTCGATGGTCGTCAGGTCACCCGGATCACGGCCTTCACAGAGGGCCTGGATCGAGCGGCGAAGCAATTTTCCGGAGCGCGTCTTGGGCAACAGGCTGACGAAGTGCACCCGCGCCGGACGAGCAACCGCACCCAGTTGCTTGTCCACCACCGCCATCACTTCTGCCTCCAGCGCCTTGCGTCCTTCAGGCGTCGATGCGTGCTCTGCATTCTTCAGGATCGCGAATGCCACCGCGACCTGCCCCTTCAGCTTGTCCTCGACACCTACTACCGCCACTTCCGACACGTTCGGATGGCTGGAAATGCTTTCCTCGATCTCGCGCGTGCCGAGGCGGTGGCCGGCGACGTTGATCACGTCATCGGTACGGCCGAGGATGAAGTAGTAGCCGTCGGCATCGCGGATGCCCCAGTCGAAGGTGGAGTACACCTGCTGTTTGAAGTTCGACCAGTAAGTCTTCACGAAGCGCTCGTCGTCGCCGAACACGGTCTGCATGCAGCCCGGGGGCAGCGGGCCGTCGATCACGACCACGCCCTTCTCGTTCGCGCCGCACACCTCGCCCGTTGATTCATTGAGCAGCTTGACGTTGTAGCCGTACATCGGCACACCCGGACTGCCGAGGCGTGTCGATGTATTTTCAACACCGCGTGCCACCGACATGATCGGCCAGCCGGTTTCGGTCTGCCAGTAGTTGTCGATGATGGGCACGCCGAGTTCGGAGGAGATCCATTGCGAGGTCGGCTCGTCCAGCGGTTCGCCCGCGAGGTAGAGCGCCTTCAGCGATGACAGGTCGTACTTCTTCATGAACTCCGGCGGCTGCTTCTTCAGCACGCGCACGGCGGTCGGCGCGGAGAACATGCGCGTGACCTTGTACTTCTCGACGATGCTCCACCAGATACCCGCATCCGGACGGATCGGCAAGCCTTCGTACATGATGGTTGCCATGCCGGCGATCAGCGGGCCGTAGACGATGTAGGAGTGGCCGACCACCCAGCCGATGTCCGACGTCGAGAAATAGGTCTCGCCCGGATTGCCACAGAAGATGTGCTTCATCGATGCCGCGAGCGCAACCGCATAACCGCCCACATCGCGCTGCACGCCCTTCGGCTTGCCGGTCGTGCCCGAGGTGTAGAGGATGTAGGACATCTCGTTCGACTCGAGCCATTCGACGGGCACCTCGGCCTTGAGGTTCTGTTCGCGCAAGGTCGAATAATCGACGTCGCGGCCGGCAACAAGATCCATCGGCACCAGGCCGCGGTTGACGAGCAGCACATGGGCCGGCTTGTGCTCGGCGAGGTTGATTGCCTCGTCCAGCAGCGGCTTGTAAGGCACGGACTTGCCGCCGCGCGAGCCTGCATCCGCCGAGACGATCAGCTTCGGCTTCGCGTCGTCGATGCGGGTCGCAAGGCTGTTGGAGGCAAAGCCGCCGAACACCACGGAGTGCACCGCACCGATACGCGCACAGGCAAGCATCGCAAACGCCGCTTCCGCAATCATCGGCATGTAGATCAGCACGCGGTCGCCCTTGCCCACGCCAAGCGATTGCATCATCGCCGCCGTGCGCATCACTTCCGACTGCAGCTCCTTGAAGCTGTACACCTTTTCGGTATTCGTCTCGGTGGAGATGGCGATCAGCGCCGGCTTGTCGCCCTGCTTCTCGGCCCAGCGGTCTACCGCGTTGTGGCAGAGGTTGGTCTTGCCACCGACGAACCACTTCGTGAAAGGCGGCTTGCTGTAGTCGAGCACCTGCTTGTAGGGCTCTTTCCAGTCGATGAGTCTGGCTTCGTTGTCCCAGAAGGCCTGGGGATTTTCGATGGAGTTCTTGTAGAAGTCTGCGAAGTTCATGATGCCCCCGAATCAGATTGGATGCGTGCGATGACGACGTGCACGTGGAATGATTTTTATCGTGTTTCAGTATGCGCAGAACGACTTACTCTGCACTTACGTTGCAGCGGAAACTGCATAAAAAAAGCGCATCGACAAGAGTGTCTCTGCGCTTTTCTCATCATGGCAATTGCCTCTTAGAATGCGTCGCCGGGTACGCGAACCCAGCCTTCCATCAGCACGCGTGCGCTGCGGCTCATGATGGCTTTGGTAACGCTCCACTCACCGTCGACCTTGGTGGCTTCCGCCCCGACACGCAGGGTGCCGGAGGGATGGCCGAAGCGAACGGCGTTGCGCTCGCCACCGCCGGCGGCGATGTTCACCAGCGTGCCGGGAACGGCTGCCGCCGTACCGATGGCAACTGCCGCCGTCCCCATCATGGCGTGGTGCAGCTTGCCCATGGACAGCGCGCGCACCAGCAGGTCGACGTCGCCAGCGGCAACCGTCTTGCCGCTGGAGGAAACGTAGTCCTTCGGCTTCGCGACGAACGCGATCTTCGGCGTGTGCTGGCGGGTTGCGGCTTCTTCCGGGGTCTTGATGAGCCCCATGCGCAAGGCTCCGGCCACGCGGATTTTCTCGAACTTCGCCAATGCGGCGGCATCCGTGTTGATCTGTTCGCGCAGCTCGGTTCCGGTGTAGCCGATCTCTTCCGCATTCACGAACACCGTCGGGATGCCGGCGCTGATCATGGTGGCCTTGAGCGTGCCGATACCGGGCACCTCGAGATCGTCCACCAGATTACCGGTGGGGAACATCGAGCCGCCCTCTTCCGCGTCGTCCGACGGATCCATGAACTCCAGCACGATTTCCGCGGCCGGGAAGGTGACGCCGTCCAGTTCGAAATCACCGGTTTCCTGTACCTGGCCATGGGTGACCGGCACATGGGCGATGATGGTTTTCTTGATATTGGCCTGCCAGATGCGGACGACACAGGTGCCGTTCTCGGGAATGCGCGAAGGATCGACGAGACCGGCGTGAATCGCGAACGCGCCTGCGGCGGTGGAGAGATTGCCGCAGTTTCCGCTCCAGTCCACGAAGGCCTTGTCGATGGAAATCTGGCCGTAGAGATAGTCCACGTCATGATCGGGCACGCTGCTCTTCGAGAGAATCACGCATTTGGAGGTGGAAGACGTCGCGCCGCCCATGCCGTCGATGTGCGCCGAATACGGATCGGGACTGCCGATCACGCGCATGAACAGTCTGTCGCGCGCTGTGCCCGGCACCTGGCAACGCTCGGGCAAATCCTGCAGGCGGAAGAACACGCCTTTGCTGGTACCGCCGCGCATGTAGGCGGCGGGGATTTTGATTTGGGGTACGTGGGGCATGTGTATTGTCCTGGTGAGAGGATACCCCTCCCCCTTCGAGGGGGAGGGAACGTACAAGAATGATTACGCCGCCTTCGACTCCGACGAAGCAAGGAAGTCCTGAGCAAACCGCTGCAGCACCCCGCCCGCGTCGTAGATCGACACTTCTTCCGCCGTATCGAGGCGGCAGGTCACCGGCACTTCCACACGCTCACCGTTCTTGCGGGCAATGACGAGGGTCAGGTCGGTACGCGGCTTGCGCTCGCCGATCACGTCGTAGGTTTCCGTACCGTCGAGTTTCAGCGTCAGGCGGCTGGTACCCGGCTTGAACTCCAGCGGCAGCACACCCATGCCGATCAGGTTGGTGCGGTGGATGCGCTCGAAGCCTTCGGCCACGATCGCTTCCACACCGGCGAGACGCACGCCCTTGGCCGCCCAGTCGCGCGACGAGCCCTGGCCGTAGTCGGCGCCGGCGATGATGATCAGCGGCTGCTTGCGTTCCATGTAGGTCTCGATGGCTTCCCACATGCGCGTGATCTTGCCTTCCGGCTCGATGCGCGCCAGCGAACCCTTCTTGACCTTGCCGTCCACCGTGACCATCTCGTTCAGCAGTGTCGGATTGGCGAAGGTCGCGCGCTGTGCGGTGAGGTGATCGCCGCGATGCGTGGCGTAGGAGTTGAAGTCTTCTTCCGGCAACCCCATCTTCGCGAGGTACTCGCCTGCGGCGCTGTCCGGCAGGATCGCATTGGACGGCGACAGGTGGTCGGTGGTGATGTTGTCACCGAGGACCGCCAGCGGACGCATGCCCTTCAACGTACGCTCGCCTGCCAGCGCGCCTTCCCAGTACGGCGGACGGCGGATGTAGGTGGTCTGCGGACGCCAGTCGTACAGCGGGCTGACCGAAGCGGCGACCGCAGTCCTCTGATCGAACATCGGGATGTAGACCTTGTTGAACATTTCCGGCTTCACCGCTGCCTTGACGATGGCGTCGATCTCTTCATCGGACGGCCAGAGGTCCTTGAGCGTAATCGGCTTGCCGTTGGCATCGTTGCCGAAGGTGTCGCGCTCGATGTCGAAACGCACCGTGCCGGCAATCGCATAGGCGACGACCAGCGGCGGCGAGGCCAGGAACGCTTGCTTCGCGTACGGGTGGATGCGGCCGTCGAAGTTGCGGTTGCCGGAGAGCACCGCCGTTGCGTACAGATCGCGATCGATGATCTCCTGCTGGATCTTCGGATCGAGCGCACCGGACATGCCGTTGCAGGTCGTGCAGGCGAAGGCGACGATACCGAAGCCGAGCTTTTCCAGGTCCTGCTTCAGGCCTGCTTCTTCGAGATACAGTTCCACGGCCTTGGAGCCGGGCGCCAGCGAAGTTTTCACCCAAGGCTTGCGGGTGAGGCCGAGGCGGTTCGCGTTGCGCGCCAGCAGTGCGGCTGCAATCACGTTGCGCGGATTGGAGGTGTTGGTGCAGCTCGTGATCGCAGCGATGATCACGGCGCCGTCCGGCATCTGGCCCGGGACTTCTTCCCACTTGCCGGCGATGCCCTTGGCTGCGAGGTCGGTTGTCGCGACGCGTGCGTGCGGATTCGACGGGCCTGCCATGTTGCGGACAACGGAGGACAGGTCAAACTTCAGCACGCGCTCGTAGACCGCGTTCTTCAACGTGTCGGACCAGAGTCCGGCTTCCTTCGCATAGGTCTCGACCAGTTTGACCTGCTCCGGGGTACGGCCGGTCAGCGTGAGGTAATCCAGCGTCTGCTGGTCGATGGAGAACATGGCTGCCGTAGCGCCGTATTCAGGTGCCATGTTGGAGATGGTCGCACGGTCGCCCAGCGTCAGCGAGGAAGCGCCTTCGCCGTAAAATTCGAGGTAGGAGCCGACCACTTTCGACTTGCGCAGGAATTCGGTAAGCGCGAGCACGATGTCGGTCGCGGTGATGCCCGGCTGGCGCTTGCCGGTGAGTTCCACGCCGACGATTTCCGGCAGGCGCATCCAGGAGGCACGGCCGAGCATGACGTTCTCGGCTTCGAGTCCGCCGACGCCGATGGCGATCACGCCCAGCGCATCGACATGCGGCGTGTGGCTGTCGGTGCCCACGCAGGTATCCGGGAAGGCGACGCCATCCTTGGCATGAATGACCGGCGACATCTTCTCCAGGTTGATCTGGTGCATGATGCCGTTGCCCGCGGGGATCACGTCCACGTTCTTGAATGCGTCCTTGGTCCACTCGATGAAGTGGAAGCGGTCTTCATTTCGGCGATCCTCGATCGCGCGGTTCTTCTCGAAGGCTTGCGGATCGAAACCGCCACACTCGACGGCGAGCGAGTGGTCAACGATCAGCTGCACCGGCACGACAGGATTGACCTTGGCCGGGTCGCCGCCCTGGTCGGCGATCGCGTCACGCAGGCCGGCGAGGTCGACCAGCGCGGTCTGGCCGAGGATGTCGTGGCAGACGACGCGCGCGGGGAACCACGGGAAGTCGCGCTCGCGCTTGACCTCGATGATCTGCTTCAGGCATTCGGTGAGGATGGAGGGCTCGCAGCGGCGCACGAGGTTTTCTGCATGCACGCGCGAGGTATAGGGCAGCTTTTCCCAGGCGCCCGGCTGGATGGCCTCGACCGCAGCGCGCGCATCGAAGTAGTCCAGATTGGTGCCCGGAAGGGGTTTGCGGTATGCGGTATTCATGAGATAGGAAATCAGTGAGTGAAGGAAATAAAGCCGGCCATCGTAAGACGGCCGGCTTGCCCTTTTACTTGCGGTCCTTGATCGGAACGAACTTCAGATCTTCCGGACCGACGTAGTTCGCGCTCGGACGGATGATCTTGTTGTCGATGCGCTGCTCGATGATGTGCGCGGACCAGCCGGAGGTACGCGCGATCACGAACAGCGGCGTGAACATCGCGGTCGGCACGCCCATCATGTGATACGACACGGCGGAGAACCAGTCGAGGTTGGGGAACATCTTCTTGATTTCCCACATGACGGTCTCGAGGCGCTCGGCGATGTCGAACATCTTCATCGAGCCGGCATCGTCGGACAGCGTGCGCGCGACTTCCTTGATGACCTTGTTGCGCGGGTCGGAGACGGTGTACACCGGGTGGCCGAAGCCGATCACGACTTCCTTGTTCTCGACGCGGCGGCGGATATCGGCTTCCGCCTCATCCGGGTTGTCGTAACGCTTCTGGATTTCGAACGCGACTTCGTTCGCACCGCCGTGCTTCGGACCGCGCAGCGCGCCGATCGCGCCGGTAATGGCGGAGTACATGTCGGAGCCCGTGCCGGCGATGACGCGGCCGGTGAAGGTCGATGCGTTGAACTCGTGCTCTGCGTACAGGATCAGCGAGGTGTGCATTGCCTTGACCCAGAGGTCGGACGGCTTCTGGCCGTGCAGCAGGTGCAGGAAGTGGCCGCCGATGGAGTCGTCGTCGGTCTCGACTTCGATGCGCTTGCCGTTGTGGCTGAAGTGGTACCAGTAGAGCAGCATGGAGCCGAGCGATGCCATCAGCTTGTCGGCGATGTCGCGTGCGCCCGGGGTGTTGTGGTCATCCTTCTCCGGCAGCACGCAGCCGAGCGCGGAGACGCCGGAACGCATCACATCCATCGGATGCGAAGCAGCCGGCAGCGCTTCCAGCACAGCCTTCACCTGTGCCGGCAGGCCGCGCAGGCCCTTCAGCTTGGCCTTGTAAGCCTTCAGTTCGGAGACGGTGGGCAGCTTGCCATGCACCAGCAGGTGGGCGATTTCCTCGAATTCGCAGGTATCGGCGACGTCCAGGATGTCGTAGCCGCGATAGTGGAGGTCGTTGCCGGTACGGCCGACCGTGCACAGTGCGGTATTGCCTGCGGTCACGCCGGACAGGGCAACGGATTTCTTGGGCTTGAAGCCTGCAGCTTGTTGGTCACTCATCAGTATCTCCGGGAAAAATTACTTGGCTTTTTGTTGTGCGAACAGGGCGTCGAGCTTCTGTTCGAATTCGTGGTAGTTGATGCGCTCGTACAGTTCCATGCGGGTCTGCATGGTGTCGACGACGTTCTTCTGCGTGCCGTCGCGGCGGATCGCGGCGTAGACGTTTTCCGCGGCCTTGTTCATCGCGCGGAAGGCGGACAGCGGGTACAGCACGAGGCCGACGTTGACGCTCTTGAGTTCTTCGACGGTGTACAGCGGGGTCGCGCCGAACTCGGTGATGTTGGCCAGCACCGGCACCTTCAGCGTGTCGGCGAAAATCTTGTACATGTCGAGCTGGGTGATCGCTTCCGGGAACACCATGTCTGCGCCGGCTTCCACGCACGCTTGCGCGCGGTCGAGGGCCGCTTCCAGGCCTTCCACGGCCAGCGCGTCGGTGCGCGCCATGATCACGAAGTTCTCGTCCGTGCGCGCATCCACGGCGGCCTTGATGCGGTCGACCATTTCCTGCTTGCTGACGATTTCCTTGTTCGGACGATGGCCGCAACGCTTGGCGCCGACCTGGTCTTCGATGTGGATCGCTGCCGCGCCGAACTTGACCATCGACTTGACGGTACGTGCAACGTTGAATGCGGAGGAACCGAAACCGGTGTCGACGTCGACCAGCAACGGCAGGTCGCACACGTCGGTGATGCGGCGCACGTCGGTCAGCACATCGTCGAGGTTGGAAATGCCGAGGTCCGGCAAACCGAGGGAACCTGCGGCAACACCGCCGCCGGACAGGTAGATCGCACGGTAACCCGCGCGCTTTGCCAGCAGCGCATGATTGGCGTTGATTGCGCCCACGACCTGCAGCGGGGATTCTTCTTTGACCGCCTTGCGGAAGGCGGCACCTGCGGAATAGAGACTCATGTCTTCACCTTGTTGTGGGTAACTGTTGCAACGATTGAAGCTGGTGGCGTTATTGCAATCGGTGTGCCACACGGTAAGCAGGCTTGAGACCGCACAGAAAAACGATAAAAATCCCTTTTATTTCAATCATTTGCTTCCAAACCTGCCTTGTATCAATTCCACTCCATCGTTTCAAATTGCGTTACAATTGAAACGTTGAAACGTTCATGAAACATGAGACTCCCTGCCCGCCCCGCCGCTGACCTGCCGGAAAAGCCCATCATCTGGACGGTGTCGATCTCGCGCCTGTCCGACCTCTTCCGGGATATCACGCTCGAATTCGACGACCGCGCAACAATCGAACCGATCCACCTCGGTTTCGAAGATGCGGTGCGCCACATCCGGGAGCGCCTGGAGACCGAGCGCTGCGATGCCGTCATTTCTGCGGGCTCCAACGCCGCCTATCTGAAGGGCCGGCTTTCGTTGCCGGTGGTCATCGCCAAGGCGAGCGGCTTCGACGTCATGCAGGCACTTGCCCGCGCCCGCAAGATCACACCGCATATCGGACTCATCACCTACCAGACGCCGATGCCGGAGCTGGCGGAGTTCCTGGCGACTTTCGACCTGGAGATTCCCCAGCGCACCTATGTCACCGAGGAAGACGCACGCGCGCAGATCAACGAGCTGAAATCAGCCGGCATCAAGGCAATCGTCGGCGCCGGCCTGATCACCGACCTGGCGGAGGAAGCCGGCCTGGCAGGGGTGTTCGTCTACTCCGCCGCATCGATCCGGCAGGCATTCGAGGATGCGCTGGAAATCGCACGCTTTACGCAACTGGAATCCGGACGGGGACGCACGCAGCCGGTTGCCGACACGCTGCGCGCGAAGCACGGCCTGAACGACCTGCGCGGCGAATCCCCTGCCATGCAGTCCGTGCGCCATTCCATCGAGCTGTTTGCCAAGTCCCCGGCGACAGTCCTCATCCAGGGGGAAACGGGCACCGGCAAGGAACTGGCCGCGCAGGCTATCCACCGGGAAAGCCAGCGCGCGCGCCAACCCTTCGTCGCGATCAATTGCGGCGCGGTGGCGGAATCGCTGCTGGAGTCGGAATTGTTCGGGTACGAAGAAGGCGCATTCACCGGTTCGCGGCGCGGAGGACATGCAGGCTTGTTCGAAGCCGCGAATCGTGGAACGCTGTTCCTCGATGAAATCGGCGAGATGCCGTTGCAGTTGCAGACCCGCCTGCTGCGCGTGCTGGAAGAACGCGAGGTGGTGCGCGTGGGCGGCACGCGTCCCGTCCCGGTCAATGTGCGCATCATCAGCGCGACGCATTGCGACCTCGACCAGCGCGTGAGGGATGGCCGCTTTCGCGCCGACCTCTTCTACCGCCTTGGCGTGCTGCGTCTCACCCTGCCGCCGCTGCGCGAGCGCACTGATGACCTGGTCGCGCTGGCCGAGTGGGGTCTCAAGAATGCGCTCGCCTCGCTCGGCGTCCGGCCGCATGCGAACCTGCATGCGGAGATTCTTGCCTGTGCACCCATGCTGGGCAGCTATGCATGGCCCGGCAATGTGCGCGAGCTGCGCAACCTGATGGAACGCCTCGCGCTCTTCCTTGCGGCCGAGCCGCTGCAGGCGCTGTCGCCCAGCTTCGTGCTTTCTGTCGCCCCCGAATTGGCACATGCGGCAAAGGCGGATACACCCGCGAAACGCCTCCCCGCCCCGCAGTCCGAATCCATCCAGCAGGTGCTGGATCGCTTCAATGGGAATCGCGAAGCGGCTGCCAAATATCTCGGGATCAGCCGCACCACCCTGTGGCGAAAGCTCAATCAGGCCTAGAACAGCGGATCGCCCAGCCCTTCCTGCTCCAATGCGTGCCTGATTGCCGGCCGCTCGACCATCATCTTCAGGTAGGCGCCCAAATGCGGCCTGTTGCGCGCCGGGTTGTCCATCATGCGCGTCCAGCGCGACAGCATGAACAGGTAGGGATCGACGGCCGTAATGCGCTTGCCGAGCAGGAAGGGCCCGCCGCTTTCCGCAAGCGTCTTGTCCAGCAGGTCCAGCATGCCACCAACGCGCGCTTCCGCATGCGCCTTGACCTGCACCGCCGCCGCCTCGTCATCCACCAGGCGCTCCGGATAGAAATAAGTGATCAGTTCCGCCTGCAGGGTATTGGTCAGATACACAAGCCACTTGTAGAAGTGGGCGCGCTCGTTCGTACCGACAGCGGGCGCATAGCCGGCTTCGGGATGCCGGTCGACGAGATGCAGGCAGATTGCCGCCGTTTCAAACAGGACAAGCTCACCATCGACCAGCGTCGGAATGCGGCCGTTCGGATTCAGTTTCAGGTACTCGGCGCTGTGGTGCGCATCCTTCGTCCTGTCGACCAGGACCAGTTCATACGGTACGCCCAGCTCTTCCAGCAACATGTGCGGCGCCAGGTTTGCATTGCCGGGATAGTAGTAGAGCTTGACCATGGGATTTGACCTAAAATGTCGGTTTGAAGGCCTCCATTATGCAAAATTCCTCCCGTCCCGACACGCCTTGTGTTGCCGTCTGTTCAACCACCTTCGATGATGTCTGCCGCGGCTGCGGCCGTACCGTCGAAGAAGTTGCGCACTGGGTCTTCATGACGGCGGAAGAAAAGGAGCGCATCTGGGAGCGCATCACCGCGGAAGGCTACCCGCGCAGGAACACCTGAAGCGCTTACAGTTGCTTGCCGAGCAGGGATGAGGAATGCTCAATCACCTTCTCCGCAAACGGCCTGTTTTCCCACTCTTCCAGCCACACCCGGCGCGCGCGCTGCAAGTCCTTTTCAAACACGGCCGTCATCCGCGCAGCGAAGGCCTCGTCATACACATTCAGGTTCGCCTCATCATTCAGGCGGAATGAACGATTGTCGAAATTGGTCGATCCGGTCGAGACCAAAAGGCCGTCGACGATCATCACCTTGCAGTGAAACATGGTCGGCTGGTATTCGTGGATCTCGATGCCCGCCTCCAGCAGCGCGCCCCACCGCGCGCGCGATGCCCGCCGCACCACTTGCGTGTCGATATGCTTGCCCGGCGTGATGATGCGGATGCGCACGCCACGGCGCGCAGCGGCGACCAGCGCATTGATCGCCAGTTTGTCGGGCACGAAATACGAGCTCGACAGCAGGATGGACTGTTCCGCGGACACGATGGACAACAGGTACATCAGGTGCATGCTCTCGCTGCCGCCGGTAGGCGAACTGCTGAACATTTGCGCCGGCATGCTGCCCGCCTTGTCGATCTTCGGAAAGTAGGTGTCGCCATGCAGCACGCGTCCGGTCGACTTCATCCAGTTATCGAGGAACACCGCCTGGAACTCCGCCACAACCGGCCCTTCCACGCGGAAGTGCGAATCACGCCAGTGCCACTGGTCCTGCGCATCGCCACTCCACTGGTCGGCGATGCCGACGCCGCCCGTGAAACCCACGATGCCATCCACCACCAGCACCTTGCGGTGGGTACGGTTGTTCATGCGCGCCCAGTTATACCAGGCCGGCTCATGGTAACGCTCGACCTCGACACCGCCGTCGCGCATCCGCTTGAGCAATTCCTCATCTATTTTCGCGCTGCCGACCCAATCGAGGAGCACATGCACCCGGACACCGGCCTTCGCCCGTTCGCCCAGTGCCTCGGCAAATGCGCGCCCCACATCTCCCGACCAATAGATGAAGGTTTCGAAGGTGATCGAGTACGCGGCCGACCGGATCGCCGACAGCATGGCGGGAAAAATCCGGTCGCCGTTTTCAAGATATTCGATCCGGTTGCCCTCGACGATCGAAGGCCCCAGCAACACGCCCATTGAACGGAGGTACTGTGGATCACGGACACCGTACAGGCTCTCCAGGCGGCGTTCGATTTTCTTCTCGCCTTCGGCAAGATTGATCACGATCAGCATCAGCACAATCGTTCCCAGGACGGCAATGGCGAGATGCAGGAAAGTGAACATGGGTGTCACGATCGTGAGATAAAGGAAGCATTGCCCGAGGCAAAGTTGATCGAAAGCACATGATAGGCGTCCCTTGGCACGGCTCATTGCGCTTGGTGAAACTTCATGCGCGTGCCGTGCGGAAAGGGGTATTGGATATCGATACCGGGCATGTCGCGTCGTGCGACCTCCCGCATCGCGATTCCCTCAGGACGGACGGTGCTTCACCATGCGGCTGCAACCACACGGGAGAGTGCAAATGAAAAACGCAATACGCCACTTGCCGGCACTTGTCGCCGCATTGATCGGCCTGCTGATGGTTGTGCACGGGCCAATTCCCCAGCCGCCGGACTATCACCGGTTCGCCGATGCCCGTTCGGTATTCGGCCTTCCCAACGCCGCAGACGTGCTGTCGAACATTGGATTCGCCGCGGCAGGATGGTGGGGATGGCTGTGCATCCGGCGCAGCCCTGCATTGGCACGCAGGCCCGGCTACCTGTTGTTCCTGGCGGCCCTGGTCATGACGGCGGCGGGTTCGTTCTTCTATCACCTGTCCCCGGACGACGCGCGTCTCGTGTGGGACCGGATTCCGATTGCACTCGCTTGTGCGGGCCTGCTCGCCGCAGTCCATGCCGAGAACACAGGAAGCGCCCGTGAAGCGCGCAATGCAGGGATACTCGCAGCCGCAGCGATCGCCAGCGTGATGTGGTGGTTCCATAGCGGCGATCTGCGCCCTTACCTGCTGCTGCAGGTGCTACCCTTGGTGCTGATCCCGCTATGGCAGTGGGCAGGCAATGCGCCACGTTCCGAGCGACTGGCTTTCGCCATCGCTATCCTGCTCTACATCCTGGCCAAGGCGGCAGAATTGCATGACCACGAAGTGATGGCGATCTCCGGCGTTCTCAGCGGACATACCCTCAAGCACCTGCTTGCCACGATGGCGGCGGTGATGATCGTGTCAGTGCTGGTGAAGCGAGTCCGGCAGGCATGAATGAAAAGGGGCCGGTCATTGCCGGCCCCTTGTTCACTCGTCCTTGGCTCCGTCTATCCCGAGTTCGTGGATCTTCCGGGTGATGGTATTGCGCCCGATGCCGAGGCGCACCGCAGCGTCGTTCTTGCGCCCATGCGTATGCTTGAGCGCAGTCTTGATAAGTGCGGATTCGAACTGCCGTCCCAGTGCATCCATCACTTCCGGCTGGCCGGCAGCCAGCATCTGCGCCGCCTCACTCTCGAGCAGGGCAATCCAACTGGTCTTCTCCGCTGCACCGTTCGGGACAGGCGCGCCGGCAACCGTCGGCATGGATGAGAGCAAGGATGGAGCAAACATGCCGTTGCCGTTGGAAGGCACCGCGGCGGACGGCTCTGTTAGCGGCGCAAATCCCTGCGGCTGGAGTTGTGGCGGCTGCACCGCAGGCATGGAGGAAGTCACCGCAGGCGGCACGAACTCCTGCCCATGCGTGAGATCGGCCGGGAGGTCTTTAATCTCCACAGTCTGCCCAGGCGCCATGACCGTGATCCAGTTGCACAGGTTTTCCAGCTGCCGCACATTGCCGGGCAGGTCGAGGCTGGACAGGAACTGCATGGCGGCATCGGACATGCGCTTGGCTTCCACGCCGAGCTGCTTGGCGCTCTGCGCAAGGAAGTGGCGCGTCAGCAGCGGGATATCCTCGCGCCGCTCGCGCAAGCTGGGCAGGCGCAAGCGGATCACGTTGAGGCGGTGATACAAGTCTTCACGGAACAGGCCTTCCTTCACGCGCTGTTCCAGGTTCTGGTGCGTGGCGGCGATCACGCGCACATTCGCCTTGAGCGGCTGGTGTCCGCCCACACGATAGAAATGTCCGTCGGACAGCACGCGCAACAGGCGCGTCTGCAGGTCGAAGGGCATGTCGCCGATTTCATCGAGGAAGAGCGTACCGTTTTCTGCCTGCTCGAAGCGACCGCGCCGCATTGCCTGCGCGCCGGTGAAGGCGCCGCGCTCGTGGCCGAACAGTTCGGATTCGAGCAGGTCCTTCGGGATGGCGGCGGTATTCAGTGCGATGTAAGGCTGGGCGGCACGCGGGCTGTGCTTGTGCAGCGCGCGCGCGACGAGCTCCTTGCCGGTGCCGGACTCGCCGGTGATGAGCACGGTGACATTCGATTGCGACAGGCGTCCGATGGCGCGGAACACATCCTGCATCGCCGGCGCCTGCCCCAGGATTTCCGGTGTATCTGCGGCAGTTGCCTCGACGCTCGACTCGCGCAGGCTCTCCTCCAGTGCGCGGCGGATCAGCTCGACCGCCTTGTCGACATCGAATGGCTTGGCGAGATATTCGAATGCACCACCCTGGAACGCGGCGACCGCCGAGTCCAGGTCGGAGAATGCGGTGATCACGATGACCGGCAGGCCGGGGTACTTGGTCTTGACGGTCTGCAGAAGTTCCAGCCCCGATTCGCCAGGCATGCGGATGTCGGACACGAGAACCTGCGGCACGCTGGTCTGGAGCGCATCCATGACTTCGCGCGCATTGGAAAAACTCTTGGTGGCCAGGTTCTCGCGGGCTAGTGCTTTTTCGAGTACCCAGCGAATCGATTCGTCGTCGTCAACAATCCAGATTGGCTTCATATTTTTTCAGCATCCCGCACGTGTGGCATTGTGTAAAAGCCGGCCTTTGCATTGACGTTTGAAACTGTTGTGTCTCCAATATCCATGCAGTCAAGGCAGCGGTATCAATATTCTGAAGTCGGTGCATCCCGGCCGGCTCTCGCATTCGATCACTCCCATGTGCTGTTGCACGAACGTTTGCGCAAGCGTGAGCCCGAGTCCGCTGCCGCCATCCTTTCCCGATACCAGCGGATAGAAAATGCGATCGCGGATGTCGGGCGGGATGCCCGGTCCATTGTCGATGATATGCAAGTCTAATGCCAGCCTGTAACGCACCTTCGCGAGCGTGACCTGCCGCGCCACGCGTGTCTGGAATGTGATGACCGCGTCGCCCGCCTTGATCTGGTCGGACAATGCCTGCGCCGCGTTGTGCGCGATGTTGAGGACCGCCTGGATCAGTTGCTCCTTGTCGCCTCGGAATTCGGGAACCGAAAGATCGTAATCGCGCTTGATGGCGAGGCCGGTCGGGAATTCGGCCACGATCAGGCTGCGCACGCGCTCGCACACCTCGTGGATGTTGACGTCGCCGACGATGTGCGGCCGGCGGTGCGGCGCAAGCAGGCGGTCCACCAAGGTCTGCAGGCGGTCCGCTTCCTTGATGATGACCTGCGTGTACTCGCGCAATTCCTTCAGGTGGCGCTCCGGCAGCTCGAGTTCCAGCAGCTGCGCCGCGCCGCGGATGCCGCCGAGCGGGTTCTTGATCTCATGCGCGAGATTGCGGATCAGTTCCTTGTTGGCCTGGCTCTGGTCGAGCATGCGCTCCTCGCGGTCCTGCTTGAGCTGCTGGACGTTCTCCCTCAACTCGATCAGTACCGGCGTATCCGGATTGTCCAGCGCGGTGACGATCACATGGACGTGAAGCGGCTCGCGGTTGGCGCGTTCAAGCGACAGGTCGAGCCGCTTGTCCGCAAAGCGGTGCTGGACGGCTTCAAGGAATATCTGGTTGAGATGGTCGCCGTTGAGGAAAAGGGCGTTGAACTTCTGGTGCGACAGAACCTTGAACGAGCTTTCGAGCAGGTTCTCCGCAGCGGCATTGGCATAGGTAATGCGGCTCGATGCATCGAGGATGACGACTGCCGATGACAGGAGGTCGAGGCCGTCGAATGAAGTAGGCGATGTTTTCACGTTATTCCAGAAATCAAAAGGGCCGCATCACGCGGCCCTGTCCATGCAAGCGTCATACCCACCCTATTTTATGTTACCTATCTCGCGCTTCAGGGCTTCGATGTTCTTTTCCGTGCGGTCGATGTCTTCCTTCATGCCGGCAACCCGCTCCTGGTACTTCGCGTAGTTGCGCTCGTCGCCGCGGCGCTCGGGCTCGCCGTTGTTGTAATCCTTCTTCAGGTTCGCAAGCTTCTGCTCTTCCGCCTTCATCTCGTCGAGCAGGATCTGCTTGCGATCGTTGTCGCGTGTCTTCTGGGTGCCGTTATCAACCTTCGGAAAATCCTGGGGAGTGCTGGCGGCAGGCTTGGTGGCCGCCGCGGTCTGCGTCGCCGCCTTTTTCGGCGGCGCCGGAATCATGGTGATGCCCGGCAGATCGACTTTCTTGCACCCTTTCGTGGTGCCGGTGTTCTTGTATTCCCTCTTCCCATGCTCATCAACGCACAGGTAGACCTCGCTTTGCGCATGCGCGGCACCAGCCGCCGCCAGCAGCAATAGCAATCCGGTCAATTGTTGATTAATCATCTTTCTTTCAAGAAACTATGCGGGCGCTTACTAGTTTAGGATAAGAATCAATGCTTTACAAACACTCCCGCTTGGATCGTGAATCCCCGCAACAGTTTCCGCAGGCAAAAAAAACGGGGAAAACCGAAGTTTTCCCCGTCTCTTGTGCAGCGTCGCCTTGCGGCGGAATGCTGATTACAGCGAGTAGTACATGTCGAACTCGATCGGGTGCGTCGTCATGCGGAAGCGCTGGACTTCCTGCATCTTCAGCTCGATGTAAGCGTCGATCATGGTGTCGCTGAACACGCCGCCACGGGTCAGGAACTCGCGATCCTTGTCCAGGTACTCGAGCGCCTGTTCCAGCGAGGAGCACACGGTCGGGATCAGTGCGTCTTCTTCCGGCGGCAGGTGGTACAGGTCCTTCGATGCTGCCTCGCCCGGATGGATCTTGTTCTGCACGCCGTCCAGGCCTGCCATCAGCAGGGCGGAGAAGCACAGGTACGGGTTGGCCAGCGGGTCCGGGAAGCGTGCTTCGACGCGACGGCCCTTCGGATTTGCAACGTACGGAATACGGATCGATGCAGAACGGTTCTTTGCCGAGTAAGCCAGCTTGACCGGTGCTTCGAAGCCCGGAACCAGACGCTTGTAAGAGTTGGTGCCCGGGTTGGTGATCGCGTTCAGTGCGCGCGCGTGCTTGATGATACCGCCGATGTAGTACAGCGCGAACTCGGACAGGCCGGCATAGCCGTCGCCTGCGAACAGGTTCTGGCCATCCTTCCAGACGGACTGGTGAACGTGCATGCCCGAACCGTTGTCGCCGACCAGCGGCTTCGGCATGAAGGTTGCGGTCTTGCCGTAGGTGTGGGCGACGTTCCAGATCACGTACTTCAGGTTCTGGGTCCAGTCGGCGCGCTCCACCAGGGTGGAGAACTTGGTGCCGAGTTCGTTCTGGCCGGCGCCAGCCACTTCGTGGTGGTGCACTTCAACCGGGATGCCCATCGCTTCGAGGATCAGGGACATTTCGGAGCGCATGTCCTGGAAGCTGTCGACCGGGGGAACCGGGAAATAGCCGCCCTTGACGGTCGGGCGATGGCCGGTGTTGCCGCCTTCGAGTTCCTTGCCGGTGGACCAGGATGCTTCTTCCGAGCCGATCTTGACGAAGCAGCCGGACATGTCGATCTTCCAGCGAACGTTGTCGAAGATGAAGAATTCGGGTTCCGGGCCGAAGTAGGCGGTGTCGCCCAGGCCGGAGGACTTCAGGTAGGCTTCAGCGCGCTTGGCGATGGAGCGCGGATCGCGGTCGTAGCCCTTGCCGTCGGCCGGTTCGATCACGTCGCACTGCATGAACAGCGTGGTCTCTTCCATGAACGGGTCGATGTTGGCCGTGTTCGGATCGGGCATCAGCAGCATGTCGGAGGCTTCAATGCCCTTCCAGCCGGCGATCGAGGAGCCGTCGAATGCATGGCCGGACTCGAACTTGTCCATGCCGAACTGCGAAACCGGCACGGTCACGTGCTGTTCCTTGCCTCGGGTGTCAGCAAAGCGAAAATCAACGAATTTGACTTCGTTTTCTTTCGCCATCTTCAAGACGTCTGCGGCCGTCATTGCCATGCGAATCTCCTAAGTGTATGAGCGGATGTGGTTCGGATAACTAGAGTTGGTTTGAGCCGACTGTATGCGCCTGCGACAGGCCGAAGTGCGACTTGAAACACAGGCGGGAATGATAGCAGATTCCATGCCACCATCTTGAGAAAAAACAATTCGCTTGCACCGCGATGAAGCGTGCAAATTAGCGGAAATAGTGCGCTTTTGAAATACAGATGGCGCGAGAACTGGGACGCTCGAAAAGCACCAAAATTGTGCGCGCCCAACTTTTTGCACCATTGTTGTGCTCATGCGATACGGAAAGCACCATAGTTGTGCGCTCTGCGCATTTTGAGCATCGCTTACTATAGCTCGACTGCCCAAGGGATAAAATATAAAAAAGCCAAATTTCCCGGAGATCCCCATGACCATCCTTTCCACTGCACGGCAGCGCGGGGCCGAGAAGCAGTTGCCCTACGCCGGCGCCGTCACCCCCACAGAAGCCTTTACCCTGATCCAGCAGGATCCGAACGTCCTCCTTGTCGATGTCCGCACCAACGCAGAACGCGATTGGGTCGGGCGGGTCGCCATCCCGGAGGCGCAGCACGCCGCGATCCAATGGAACACATATCCGGGAGGCTCTCCGAATCCGGTCTTCCTGGACGAGCTATCGCGCACCGCATCCAAAGACAAGGTATTGCTCTTCCTGTGCCGTTCGGGCGTGCGCTCGCGCCATGCCGCCAAGCTCGCCACCGAGAATGGCTACGCCAACTGCTTCGACGTCCTTGAAGGCTTTGAAGGCGACAAGGACGCCGAGGGGCATCGCAAGAGCGTCGGCGGCTGGTGCAAGGCGGGCCTACCCTGGATTGGCGCCTGAGGCCTGCATGAGCGACTGGACGCGCCGCCGCACGAAATTGATGTGACTGCGCAGTCCGTACAGCTCATCGGCGAACGACAGGGGGATTGAGATGCGGTTGACGCGTTCCTCGATGTCGTTCAGGCGCTGCAACTGCTCCGGATAGACTTCCTTCTGGCGCTCGGGCGGCACATCCTCGATCGCCTGCTCCACCGCGCGCAACTGGCCGTACCAGCGGAAGACCCGCGAGCGCACCTTCCAGACGTACAGCGGCGGGATGATGCGCGACAGCGGCAGGATCAACGCGCCCAGGGCCACGATCACCACCCACATGCGCTCGAAGAAATTGGCCATCCAGAACGGCAGGTAGCGCTGCAGGAGCGGCGGGCCGTTCTTGTAAAACTTTTCCGCCGCATCCGATACCGGCACCTCGGTGTAATTCGCGGTGGGAAACTCGCCCTTCTTGTGAAACCACCCGGCTTCGCCGTGAATCTCGGCGGCAGCCTGCACAAACAGATCGACCAGCGCGGGATGCAGGTCCTCGCGCGCGATCAACGTCGCCGTCGGCGCAATCAGGTGGATATCCTTCGAGGGCAAGTCGCGGCCGAAATCGACAATACCGCGCGGGAGGACGACATGCGAGAGAAAGGGAAACCGGCGCGTATACGCTTCGGCCTGCGCGAAATCGAACAGCCGGATGCCCGGTGTCTGCAGGAGCATCTGGATCAAGGGCGCATCCGGCGCTGAACTGAACACCAGCCCGTCGATGCGGCCTGCAAGCAACTCCACCGTTGCCGGCGTGTTTTCCAGCGCGCCAAGCCTGATCTGCGCAGCCTCTACACCGTTCGCAGAGAGGATTTGCTTGAAGAGGCTGGGGACGCCCGTTCCTTCGGGGCCGGTATTGATGCGCAGGCCTTTCAGCTGACTCAGGCGCGTGATATTGCGGGACTCCCTGAGGAACAGCCACACCGGTTCGGTGAACAGGCTGCCAAGCGAGACCATTCCCCGCCCCTCCAGTTCTTCGGTTCGCGTCGAACCGCTCTGCACAAACGCAATGTCGATGGGAGAAGCCTCGTCCTTGAGCCGTTGCAAGTTTTCACTGGAACCGAGCGAGGGTGCCAGTTCAACACGGATGCCGTTGCGCGCGAGCACCGCAGCGTATTTCTTGCCGATTGCTTCATACGCACTGTTTTCCTGTCCGGCAGAAAGCGTCACATGGCGCAGCGGCGCTGGATCCACCAGCCAATACGCGAGTACACAGGTAATCACAACCGCAATGACGGCCGGACCGGCCGCGACAAGCAAGTCGCGGAGGGAAAGACGGGTGAACCTGAGGATTTTCGGCATGTGTGTTCCACGAAAAAACATGGAACACACCATGCCAATAAATGTGCCGGCGCGCAAGTGCTCCGCAGGCCAGGCTCCTCCCGTTAGGAGCGTGCAGACACGACTGGGCGACGGCCCGCGAAAGCGCCGCGCTGAAGCGACACCCCGCGGTGTCGGCCATCGATATCGCCGTCATCGGAAAGAAATTGTGCGGCAACCGTGAACCAGTCCTCGATCGAGAACAGGCGACGCGCCATCGGGATGAGTTCGCGCTCTTCCCTTTCCAGCCGGACGAGCATGGTGCCGCAGTAGCTGTCCATGGCATGGCAGATCTGGTTGATCCTGCCTGCGCTTGCCTCGAACGCTTCCGCCAGCTGCTCGCCAAGCGAACGCAGGATGCCCGCGCCCTTCGCACTCAATGCGTCGAGTTCGGCCACGAGGTTTTCCGCTTCCCGGCCTGCCGTGCGCATCGCAGGAATGAGATAGCGCTCCAGCTTGCGGGCACCAAAGTACTTGTCGAACTGCATCAGCTTGCCGAATGCCGATTCGAGGAAAGAAAAGTCGATCTTTTGCAAGCCCCTCCAGGTACCTTGAAGGTACTGCTGCAGGCGTGAAAGCATGGCACGAGTCTTGTCCTGCTCAGCCGCGATTGCGACCAGGGAATATGTGGCAGTTAGCATTGTTGCTCCTTGATTCTGTAACTGCGTGAACAAACCGGGATTCGTCAAATCCGATCGCTGCACAACAAACACCGGGGGAGAGTAAGAGGTTGGAAAAACGCGTTGAAAAAGTATAGGCGGCGGCCTGTTGTGGCCTTTGAGCTTCCGCAAACGGCTCGGGAAATGGCACTTAACAGCGGCCAATTGGGCGACAAATTCCCCCTACTCCGGCTTATCGGCGGTATGCATCGAAGCATTCGATGCAAAAAAACGCCGGGCCCGGCGCATGAAGCGCGCGGACCCGGCGTTTGGATGGGTAACCGCGGGATCAGTTCAGTTTTGCTGCGTGTTCCCGCGTGGCATGGAAGGTGAGTTGCGGCCAGCGCTCCTGCGTCAGTTTCAGGTTGACGCCGGAGGTTGCCAGGTAGGCCATGTTGCCGGACGCGTCAAAGGCAATGTTGCCGCCGGCAGAGGACTTCTCGAAGTCGGCCAAGGCTTTCTTGTCATCGCAGGAAATCCAGCGTGCGCTGCTGATGCTTGTTCCTTCGAATACCGCATCGACGCCGTATTCGTTCAGCAGACGGCTGGCCACGACTTCGAACTGCAGCACGCCGACTGCGCCAAGGATGAGGTCGCCGCCATGCACCGGCTTGAACACCTGCACCGCTCCCTCTTCGCCAAGCTGTTGCAGCCCCTTGTGCAACTGCTTGATCTTGAGCGGGTTGCGGATGCGCACCGAGCGGAAAAAGTCCGGTGCAAAATACGGAATACCGGTGAACTGCAACAGTTCTCCTTCGGAAAAACTGTCGCCGATCTGCATGTTGCCGTGGTTCGGCAAGCCGATGATGTCGCCGGCATAGGCCTCTTCCACCTGTTCGCGGCTCGACGCCATGAAGGTCACTACGCTCGATACCTTGATCTCGCGGCCGAGGCGCAGGTGCTTGATCTTCATGCCGCGCTCGAAGCGGCCGGAACACACGCGCAGGAAGGCAATGCGGTCGCGGTGCGCCGGGTCCATGTTCGCCTGGATCTTGAAGACGAAACCGGAAAACGGTTCTTCGGTCGGTTCCACGGCACGCACCGTCGCGTCGCGGTGGCGCGGCGCCGGCGCCCAGTCGAGCAACGCATTCAGGATTTCGCGCACGCCGAAGTTGTTGATGGCGGAACCGAAGAATACGGGGGTCTGCTTGCCGGCCAGGAATTCTTCCAGGCTGAATGGATGCGACGCGCCATGCACCAATTCCACTTCCATCTTCAGCTGCTCGATTTCGAGCGGGAACATCTCGGCAAGCCGCGGGTTGTCGATACCCTTGACGACTTCGAACTCCTGATCCGCGCGCTCCGAACCCGCCTTGAACAGCAGGATCTCGTCGCGCAGCAGGTGGTAGACGCCGCGGAAGTTCTTGCCCATGCCGATCGGCCAGGTCACCGGTGCGCACTGAATCTTCAGCACCGACTCGACCTCATCCAGCAGTTCCAGCGGATCGCGGCACTCGCGGTCCAGCTTGTTCATGAAAGTCAGGATGGGCGTGTCGCGCATGCGGCAGACGTTGAGCAGCTTGATGGTCTGCTCTTCCACGCCCTTTGCCGCGTCGATCACCATCAGTGCCGAGTCGACCGCTGTCAGCACGCGATAAGTATCTTCCGAAAAGTCCTGGTGGCCCGGCGTATCGAGCAGGTTGACCACATGCTCGCGATATTCGAACTGCATCACCGAGCTGGCCACCGAAATGCCGCGCTGCTTTTCGATTTCCATCCAGTCGGACGTGGCGTGGCGGCCGCTCTTGCGCGCCTTCACGGTGCCGGCGAGCTGGATCGCGCCTGAGAACAGCAGCAGTTTTTCGGTCAGCGTGGTTTTACCGGCGTCCGGGTGGGAGATGATGCCGAAGGTACGGCGCCGCCCCACTTCGCGTGCGATCAATTCGGAGGGAACCTTGCGGTTGCTTTCGGTGGCGGCGTCGGGCAATTCGGACGGCGGCAGGTCGGTTTCGGAGGTCATGCTTATAGAAAATAAAAGTGCCGGCTCGCCAGGCGGTGGCCGGCACGATGAAACGAATCAGAGCTTGATGAAGTTTTCGCGGTAGTAGCGCAGTTCCTCGATCGATTCGGTGATGTCGGCCAGCGCGGTGTGCTTCTGGTGCTTCTTGAAACCGGAGGAGATTTCCGGCTTCCAGCGCTTGCAGAGCTCCTTCAATGTCGAAACATCAAGGTTGCGATAATGGAAAAACGCTTCCAGCTTCGGCATGCCGCGCGCCATGAAACGGCGGTCCTGGCAAATGCTGTTGCCGCACATCGGAGACTTGCCGGCGGGCACGAAATGCTTCAGAAAGTCGATCAGGGTCTTCTCGGCATCCGCTTCGGTCACCGTGGAAGCCTTCACACGGTCGATCAGGCCGGAGCGGCCATGGGTTCCCTTGTTCCATGCATCCATGCGGTCCAGCACCTCGTCGGGTTGGTGGATCGCAAACACCGGGCCTTCGGCCAGGACGTTGAGCTGGGAGTCGGTGACAACCACGGCGACCTCGATGATGCGGTCATTGTCCGGATCGAGCCCGGTCATCTCCATGTCCACCCAGACAAGATTGAATTCGTTCGGCCGCGCAGGCGCATTGGCAGGGGCTTGGGATTCAGTCGCTTGTGACATAATTGTTTTCCTCGGTAATCCGCCATTTTCTCACAGGCAGGGCATGTCTTCACTTGCGTTTTCGGTATTGTTCGTCAGTTTCCTGGTTATCACCCTCGTTGTCCGCTTCTGGCTGGGATCGCGGCACATCCGCCATGTGATTGCTCACCGCGATGCCGTTCCGCCTGAATTTTCCGAAAAAATTCCCCTTTACGCCCACCAGAAAGCCGCGGACTACACGGTGGCCAAGACCAAGCTGGGACTGCTGATGTTGCTCGTGAATGGCGCCGTGCTGATCGGCTTCACCCTGCTCGGCGGCCTGCAATGGCTGTCCGTCACGCTCTTCAAGCTGACCGGCCCCGGTATGCTGTACCAGCTGGCGCTGATCGCCGCATTCGGTTTCATTTCGGGCCTGATTGAACTGCCATTCGACTACTACCGGCAATTTGTCCTCGAAGCCCGCTTCGGGTTCAACAAGATGACGCTCGGGCTGTTCATCAGCGACATGGTCAAGAATATCGCGATCGGCATCATCATCGGCGTGCCGCTCGTGTGGGTGATCCTGACCCTGATGGAGAAATCCGGCGACCTCTGGTGGCTCTATGCGTGGTTCGTGTGGAGCGGCTTCCAGCTGCTGATGCTGGTGCTCTACCCCACCGTCATCGCGCCCTTGTTCAACAAGTTCACGCCATTGCAGGACGAGAGCCTGAAGTCGCGCATCGAAAGCCTGATGCAGCGCGTCGGTTTCGCATCCAAAGGACTGTTCGTGATGGACGGCTCCAAGCGCAGCGCACACGGCAATGCCTACTTCTCAGGCTTCGGCGCGGCCAAGCGCATCGTCTTCTTCGACACCCTTCTCGCCCGCCTCGGCCCGCAGGAGATCGAAGCGGTGCTGGCGCATGAGCTCGGCCATTTCAAGCTCAAGCATGTGATCAAGCGCATCGCCGTCATGTTCGGGCTGTCTCTCGGCTTCCTCGCCCTGCTTGGTTATCTCAAGACGCAAGTATGGTTCTTCACCGGACTCGGCGTGGACCCGATGCTGCTCGCCAATAACGACGCCATGGCGCTGATCCTGTTCACGCTGGTGCTGCCGGTCTTCACCTTCCTGTTCTCGCCGCTGGTGTCGCTGACCTCGCGCAAGCATGAATTCGAGGCGGACGCCTTCGCGGCGAAGCACACCGATGCGCAAGACCTTGTGTCGGCACTGGTCAAGCTGTATGAAGACAATGCATCGACGCTGACGCCCGATCCGCTGCACTCCGCCTTCTACGATTCGCATCCGCCGGCAAGCGTGCGCATCCAGCATCTTCTTGCCGGGCGATAAACAAACGATATTGGGGACAACCATGGTAACCGCCACCGAACTGGTCCAGAAAAAGGGCCGCCATCTCGAAACCGCACTGACCGATGCAGAAATCAAGGATCACCTTGCTGCGGTCGACAACTGGGCGCTGCAGGATGGGAAGATCGTCAAGACCTTCGTGTTCAAGAATTATTACGAAACATTGGCATTCGTGAACGCGATCGCCTGGGTCATCCATGCCGACGACCACCATCCCGAACTGGTCGTGACCTACAACCGCTGCGTGGTCAAGTTCGACACGCACTCGGTCAATGCAGGGAAAGGCGGCATTTCCGAGAATGACTTCATCTGCGCCGCCAAGGTGGACGCGATTTTCAAGCAGGCGTCGCGCTAGACGATGGGAGTCGACAAGGGGACCGTCATCGCCGCGCATGGCAGGCACTATCTGGTGCAGGCCGGCGCCACCCGCCTTCATTGCGTGACACGGGGAAAGAAAAGCGATGTCGCGGTCGGCGATATCGTGCAGTTGAAGCAAACCTCACCCAACCAGGGCGTGATCGAGAAGATCGAGGACCGCAAGACGCTGCTCTACCGCTCGGATCAATACAAATCGAAGTTGCTGGCCGCCAACCTGACGCAGTTGTTCATTGTCGTTGCGACGGAGCCGAGTTTTTCCGATGACCTGGTATCGCGCGCGCTCGTCGCTGCCGAAGCGGGCGGCATACGGCCGCATATCATCCTGAACAAGACTGACGTCGTCGAGTCGCTCCCGAAGGCGCGCGAGCGCGTTGCCTTGTACGCCGGACTCGGCTATCCGATCCACGAGGTATCGGCACGCAAATCACCCGAAGAAACAATAGCTATCCTTGAGCCCTTGCTGCGGGGGCAATCCACCATCCTCATCGGCCAGTCCGGGATGGGCAAGTCCTCGCTCATCAACCTCCTGGTGCCGGACGCTGAACTGGCGACGCGCGAGATTTCGGAAGCACTCGATTCCGGAAAGCACACCACTACCTTCACCCGCCTGTTCATGATCGATGAAGATACGTCGGTCATCGACTCCCCGGGCTTCCAGGAGTTCGGCCTCTACCACCTGACCGAAGGCATGCTGGAACGCGCTTTCCGTGAATTTTCATCCCACCTGGGAAATTGCAGGTTTTACAACTGCCACCATCTCACCGAACCGGGATGTGCGATCCTCGGTGCGGTTGAAATTGGAGATATTTCCGCTATGCGCCACGCGCTTTACCAGCAACTGGTGCACGAATCCTCGCAAAAGCTTTATTAAGGTCAGGCAAAGGCCTTCGACCCCGGGTTTTGTTGTCTTTTTGGGATAAAAATCCCTTATAATTGAACAGCTTACAACCATAACGGCGGCAGGCGCCAACTGGCCGCCGTTTTCATTTATGGCAATCAAACACTTCCTCCAGTTTTCTGACTTTACGCTTGATGAATTCGAGTACGTCATCGAACGCACCCGAATCATCAAGCGCAAATTCAAGAATTACGAAACCTACCACCCGCTGCTCGACCGCACGCTGGTGATGGTCTTCGAAAAGAATTCCACCCGCACCCGCCTGTCCTTCGAAGCAGGCATGCACCAGCTCGGCGGCGCAGCGATCTACCTGAACACTCGCGACAGCCAGCTCGGACGCGGCGAGCCGGTCGAGGATGCGGCACAGGTGATGTCCCGCATGTGCGACATCATCATGATCCGCACCTTCGGCCAGGAGATCATCGACCGTTTCGCGAAGCATTCTCGCGTGCCGGTGATCAATGGCCTGACCAACGAACACCACCCCTGCCAGGTACTGGCTGATGTGTTTACCTTCATCGAGCATCGCGGGTCCATCGCCGGCAAGACCGTGGCCTGGATCGGCGACGCCAACAACATGCTCTATTCCTGGTTGCAGGCAGCGCAAGTATTCGGCTTCCATGTGAACGTGTCGACGCCGAAACGCTACGAGATCGATCCCTCGCTCGTTGCGGCGGACAACAAGAACTACACCGTCTTTGCCAACCCGTCCGACGCCTGCGTCGACGCCGACCTCGTCACGACCGACGTGTGGACCAGCATGGGCTACGAGGAAGAAAATGCCGCCCGCCTGAAGGCCTTCGCCGGCTGGATCGTGGACGGCGAAAAGATGAAGCGTGCGCGTCCCGATGCGCTGTTCATGCACTGCCTGCCCGCGCACCGCGGCGAGGAAGTTGCGGCCGAAGTCATCGACGGCCCGCAGTCGGTCGTCTGGGACGAGGCGGAAAACCGCCTGCACGTCCAGAAGGCCTTGCTCGAATACCTTGTCCTGGGCAAGCTCAGCTGACCGCCCGCCCAGTCAATCCAATCCATCCCAGCAAACGAAGCAGAAATCATGTCGACCATTCTCCAGTCCGTTCCCGTCAACCAGAAAGTGGGCATCGCCTTTTCCGGCGGCCTCGACACCAGCGCAGCCCTGCACTGGATGCGCCAGAAGGGCGCGATCCCGTACGCGTACACCGCGAACCTCGGCCAGCCGGACGAACCCGACTATGACGCCATTCCAAAGAAGGCCAAGCAGTACGGCGCGGAACAGGCCCGCCTGATCGATTGCCGCGAACAGCTGGTCGCTGAAGGCATCGCCGCGCTGCAAAGCGGCGCCTTCCATATCTCGACCGCAGGCGTCACCTACTTCAACACGACCCCGCTCGGCCGCGCAGTGACCGGTACGATGCTGGTGGCCGCGATGCAGGAAGACAAGGTCGACATCTGGGGCGACGGCAGCACGTTCAAGGGCAACGACATCGAGCGCTTCTACCGCTACGGCCTGCTGGTGAATCCGGCGCTGCGCATCTACAAGCCCTGGCTGGACGACACCTTCATCCGCGAACTCGGCGGCCGCAAGGAAATGTCGGAGTTCCTGATCAAGTCCGGCTTCGACTACAAGATGTCGGTCGAAAAGGCCTACTCCACCGACTCCAACATGCTGGGCGCGACGCACGAAGCGAAGGACCTCGAGCACCTGAACAGCGGCATGAAGATCGTCGAGCCGATCATGGGCGTGGCCTTCTGGCGCGACGACGTCGAAGTCAAGAAGGAAGAAGTGACCGTCCGCTTCGAGGAAGGCCGTCCGGTCGCCCTGAACGGCATCACTTTCGCCAGCGCAGTCGACCTGATCATGGAAGCGAACCGCATCGGCGGCCGTCACGGCCTCGGCATGAGCGACCAGATCGAGAATCGCATCATCGAAGCGAAGAGCCGCGGCATTTACGAAGCCCCCGGCCTGGCGCTGCTGTTCATCGCCTACGAACGCCTGGTCACCGGCATCCACAACGAAGACACGATCGAGCAATACCGCGAAAACGGCCGCAAGCTCGGCCGCCTGCTCTACCAGGGCCGCTGGTTCGATCCGCAGGCCATCATGCTGCGCGAAGCCTCGCAGCGCTGGGTGGCACGCGCGATCACCGGCGAAGTGACGCTGGAACTGCGCCGCGGTAACGACTATTCGATCCTGAACACGGACTCGCCGAACCTGACCTACCAGCCGGAACGCCTGACCATGGAAAAGGGCGAAGGCGCGTTCACGCCGCAGGACCGCATCGGCCAGTTGACGATGCGCAACCTCGACATTACCGACACGCGCGACAAGCTGGGCATCTACAGCAAGGCCGGGCTGCTCGGCGGCGGTTCCTCGGTCGGCCTGCCACGCCTGACCAAGGATGGCGACAAGTAATCATCTACAACATCACGAAAAACCATGACCACACAATTCGATAACGTTTCCGTCGTCAAGAAGGCCAACATCTACTTCGACGGCAAGTGCGTCTCGCACACGGTCCTCTTCGCTGACGGCACCAAGAAGACCATCGGCGTGATCTTCCCGTCCTCGCTGACCTTCAACACCGGCGCGCCGGAAGTCATGGAGCTGAACGCGGGCAAGTGCCGCATCCGCCTGAAGGGCGAAACCGAATGGAAGAGCTACGAAGGCGGCCAGAGCTTCAACGTGCCGGGCAATTCCAGCTTCGACATCGAGACGACCGAAACGCTGGATTACGTCTGCCACTTCGTTGCAGCGTAAGCAGATCCACACACCAATAAAAAAGGCGATCAGTTGATCGCCTTTTTTATTTCAGACAAATACCGGCTCCGGCTCCAGCATCACACCGAATTTCGCCTGCACATCCCGCTGGATTGCTGATGCAAGATTCGCAATTTCCTGCCCCGTCGCACCGCCCCGGTTGACCAGCACGAGCGCCTGCTTCTCGTAGACACCTGCAGCCCCCATGCTCTTCCCCTTCCATCCGCACTGGTCGATCAGCCATCCCGCCGCCAGCTTGTAGCCGCCGTCGGCCTGCGCATAGCTCACGAGCTGCGGATAACGTTCCTGCAATGCATCGCGCTGGGCTTTGCTCACGATCGGGTTCTTGAAGAAACTGCCAGCGTTGCCGATCACGGCAGGATCAGGCAGCTTGCGCGTGCGGATGGCGACGACGGCTTCGCCAATCTGCAGGGCGGAAGGCGAGGCAATCCCGCGCGCAGCGAGTTCCTGCGCAACCTCACCGTATTGCGTGTTCGGCTGCCACTGCTTCGGCAGTGCGAAGGTCACATCCAGGATAACCGCATTCTCCCTGAGCGCATGCTTGAAGACGCTATCCCGGTAGCCGAAACGACAGGCAGCGCAGTCGAGCGTGAACACTTCCCCGGTATTGAAGTCGAATGCGGTCAGCGAATGAAACCGGTCTTTCAGCTCGACCCCGTACGCACCGATGTTCTGGATCGGTGCGGCACCGACATTGCCGGGAATAAGCGACAGGTTTTCCAGTCCGCCCAGCCCCTGCTGCAAGGTCCACTGCACGAACCCGTGCCAGTTCTCGCCCGCCGCCGCCTTCACGCAGACAGCCTCGCTGTCCTCGCTCACGACTTGCAGACCTGTCATCTGCATGTGGAGCACAAGGCCGGGAAAATCCCCCTTCAGCAACAGGTTGCTTCCGCCACCCAATACCAGCCTTGGCAGGCGTGCAAGAAAGGCATCGTTCCTGACATGAATCAACATGTCGGGCGATGTCACCGGCAAGTAGGCCTTCGCCCTGGCGTCGATGCCGAAGGTGTTGAAAGGCTTGAGCGGGAAGTCGTATTGAACGGGGAGAACGGTAGCCATAGCCGAGGCATTATATAGAGGCCTCCGTCTAGCCACCCGTTTTTTTGTCGGCTAGAATCGGCCTTGACCAACTCGCAATGCGGCCTGCCAGAACAACCACAACCGGGCCGGTTCCCACCAACAGTGATTTAGAAGAAAGAAACAGCCATGCCATCTTTTGACGTCGTATCCGAAGCCAACATCGTCGAAGTCAAGAATGCCGTCGACCAGTCGAACAAGGAAATCACCACCCGCTTCGACTTCAAGGGCAGCGACGCCCGCGTCGAACAGAAGGAACGCGATCTGACTGCCTACGCGGACAGCGAATTCCAGCTGAACCAGGTGCGCGACGTGCTGACCGGGAAGATGGTCAAGCGCGGCGTCGACGTGCGTTTCCTCGACCTCGGCAAGATCGAGAAGATCGGCGGCGACAAGGTCAAGCAGGTCATCAAGGTCAAGAACGGCATCGAGTCCGACACCGCCAAGAAGATCGTCAAGATCGTCAAGGAAAGCAAGATCAAGGTGCAAGCCAGCATCCAGGGCGACGCCGTGCGCGTCTCGGGCGCCAAGCGCGACGACCTGCAGGCCACGATGGCGCTCTTGCGCAAGGAAGTCACCGAGCTGCCACTGGAATTCAACAACTTCCGCGACTAACTCCCTGGATCGCCATGCGCCTCCCTGTCCTCGCATTCCTGCTGTGCGCCGCCGGTGCGGCCATGGCGACCGACATCAGCGTGGTCGGCCTCTTCCCCAACAAGGCGGTTCTTGTCGTGGACGGCGGGACGCCAAAGACCTATTCGGTGGGTGCGAACATCGCCGAGGGAATCAAGCTTGTCGCGGCCAACGAATCGGGCGCGACAATTGAAACCAACGGCAAGCGCCAGACGATCGCGATGGGGGAGCATGTGAACCGCAGCCCCTCCAGCGGCGGCAAGGCAAGTGTCACGCTGCAGGCGGATGGTCAGGGACACTACATGGTGAACGGCCAGATCAACGGTGGAACCGTGCGCATGCTGCTCGATACCGGTGCGACCATGATCGCGCTCCCTGCCTCTGAGGCCACGCGCCTCGGGATCGATTACAAGAAGGGCACGCCCGGCTATGTCAACACCGCGAATGGCATCGCGCCTTCGTACAAGGTCAAGTTGAACACGGTGCGCGTTGGCGACATCGAGATCAACCAGGTCGACGCCATGGTGCAGGAACAAGGTCTGCCGATCATCCTGCTCGGCATGTCCTTCCTGAACCGGACGGAGATGCGCCGCGACGGAGTGCAGATGGTGCTGACAAAGCGCTATTGAATACTGCAACTACCAAGAAAAACGGGAGCGAATCGCTCCCGTTTTCACTTGTGCCTCACTCGGTATCGGCAAGACGGCGCTGCCTGACTGCGTCAGCGAGGTCTTCCAGCACCTTGACGCTGGCATCCCAGTCGATGCAGCCATCTGTAATCGACTGGCCGTAGGTCAGTTCCTTGCCCGGCACCAGGTCCTGGCGGCCACCGACGAGATGTGATTCGACCATCACGCCGACAATGCGGGTATCGCCTGCTGCAATCTGCTTGCCGATGTCGGCGCAGACCGGGACCTGGTTTTCCGGCTTCTTCGAGCTGTTCGCGTGCGAGGCATCGATCATCAGGCGGGAAGCGAGGCCGTTGGCGGCGATGTCCTTGCATGCGGCTTCGACGCTGGCGGCGTCATAGTTCGGCGCCTTGCCGCCGCGCAGGATGATGTGGCAATCCTCATTGCCGCCCGTCGAGACGATGGCCGAGTGGCCGCCCTTGGTCACGGAGAGGAAGTGGTGCGGTTGCGATGCGGCCTTGATCGCATCCACAGCGATCTTGATGTTGCCGTCGGTGCCGTTCTTGAAGCCGACCGGGCAGGACAGTCCGGATGCCAGTTCGCGGTGCACCTGCGATTCGGTCGTGCGTGCGCCGATCGCGCCCCAGCTGATGAGGTCGGCGACATATTGCGGGCTGATCACGTCGAGGAATTCAGTGCCTGCGGGCAGGCCGAGTTCATTGATGTTGAGGAGCAGCTCGCGGGCCATGCGCAGGCCGTCGTTGATGCGGAAGCTGTTGTCCATGTACGGATCGTTGATCAGGCCTTTCCAGCCGACCGTGGTACGCGGCTTTTCGAAGTACACGCGCATGACGATTTCCAGGTCATCCTTGAAGCGCTCGCGCTGCTCGACCAGGCGGCGCGCATAGTCCATCGCGGCCTTGGTGTCGTGGATCGAGCACGGGCCGATCACCACCATCACGCGGTCATCCTGGCCATGCAAAATGCGGTGCAGGGCGACGCGGGAATTGGCGACCGTGTTGGAGGCCTTCTCGGTGCAGGAAAATTCGCGGATCAGGTGGGACGGGGGCGCGAGTTCCTTCATCTCCCGGATGCGCAAGTCGTCTGTGCGTTGCATGTGTACTCTCCAGTCAGGGTTCAAGTCTGTATAAACGAAAAAACCGCCATTTCGGCGGTTTTTTCAGGATTCGGTTCGGGCTCTTTTATTCGTGCGCTTACCGCTTTTCCACCGCCTTTGGGCTGGACAAGCTAAAGAAAAAATAAAAGTAAAAGCGCGCGAAAGTCATGTTTTTCAGGGGTTTTGCTGAAAATTTCGATTAATAGTGCAGTAATTCATCGGATTTGGCAAGGCTTTGGGGGAAATTCGTATCAAATCCCCCCAAAACCACGCCAAAGCGCCGATCAGGCCGTTCCGCCTACGGTCATGCCATCGATGCGCAGTGTCGGCTGGCCGACACCGACCGGAACACTCTGCCCTTCCTTGCCGCACACGCCGATGCCGCTGTCGAGCTGCATGTCGTTGCCGATCATGGAAACACGGTTCAGCACCTCGGGGCCGTTGCCGATCAGGGTTGCGCCCTTGACCGGGTAGGTCACCTTGCCGTCCTCGATCATGTAGGCCTCGCTCGCCGAGAAGACGAACTTGCCGTTGGTGATATCAACCTGGCCGCCGCCAAAGTTGACGGCGTACAGGCCATTCTTCACCGATGCAATGATTTCCTGCGGATCCTTGTCGCCGGCCAGCATGTAGGTATTGGTCATGCGCGGCATCGGAAGGTGGGCGTAGGACTCGCGGCGTGCATTGCCTGTCACCTGCATCTTCATCAGGCGCGCGTTCATCGTGTCCTGGATGTAGCCCTTCAGGATACCGTCCTCGATCAGCGTGGTGCACTGGGTCGGGTTGCCTTCATCGTCGATGTTGAGCGAACCGCGTCGGTCGGCGATGGTGCCGTCATCCACGACGGTCACGCCCTTGGCAGCCACACGCTCGCCAATGCGGCCGGAGAAGGTGCTGGAACCCTTGCGGTTGAAATCGCCTTCGAGGCCATGGCCGACCGCTTCGTGCAGCAGCACGCCGGGCCAGCCGGGGCCGAGGACGACCGTCATCGGGCCTGCGGGCGCGGGACGGGCATCGAGGTTGACGATAGCCGACTCGACGGCTTCCGTTGCGTATTTCTCGAGGAGTTCATCGCTGAAATAGCTGTAGTCGTAACGGCCGCCGCCGCCGCTCGATCCGACTTCGCGCCTGCCGTTCTGTTCGACGATCACGGTGACCGATACGCGCACCAGCGGACGGATATCTGCCGCCAGAACACCATCGCTGCGTACGACCAGCACGACGTCGTATTCGCCGGCGAGTCCTGCCATCACCTGTACCACGCGCGGATCCTTCGCGCGCGCGATCTTCTCGACCTTTTCAAGCAGCTTCACTTTCTCTGTTGCATCCAGCGAGGCAAGCGGGTCGTGCGGCAGGTAGAGGGAACGTCCGCCGACGGCCTGGATCGCCGATGCCACTTTCACCTTGCCGGCGCCCTGGCGCGCGATGGTGCGCGTGGCCGCGGCGGCCTCCAGCAGGGCGCGCTCGGAAATTTCGTCGGAGTAGGAAAAGGCGGTCTTGTCACCCGATACGGCGCGCACGCCGACGCCTTGGTCGATGGAGAAGCTGCCCGTCTTGACGATACCTTCTTCCAGGCTCCAGCCTTCATTGCGCGTGAACTGGAAGTAGAGGTCGGCATAGTCGACCTTGTGCGTGAAGATCTCCCCGATGGCCTTGTTCAGCCGGGATTCGTCGAGCCCGAAGGGCGCGAGCAGGATGTCGCGCGCAACGGCGAGTGTCTGGAGGTTCGGTTCGAAAAGGTTCATGGTGTCTGTTCACGCGCGCATGCGGCGCGAGGAGGTAAGGGTTCAAAGGATGGATAGATTGTAGAACATCCGCAAGGTGCCCGTTGATTTCCGGGATTGATATCCTGAAGAAACAAGCCGTCTTACATCTTGCGGTGCTTCAACGCAGGCAGGCTCTCGCGCACGCGCAGCAGATGGGATGCATCAAGCTCGCCGGCAACGACGCCCTCGCCCTCCGGCAGTACGGCCTTGATGTCCCCCCAGGGATCGACCAGCATGCTGTGGCCCCATGTACGGCGGCCGTTCGGATGATGCCCGCCCTGCGCGGCGGCAAGCACGTAGCACTGGTTCTCGATGGCCCTTGCACGCAACAGGATTTCCCAATGCGCACGGCCGGTGGTATAGGTGAATGCAGCGGGCACGACGATGAGGGCGCATTCGCCCATGGCCCGGTAGAGCTCGGGAAAGCGCAAGTCATAACAAACGGAAAGCCCCACCTTGCCGAACGGCGCCTCGAAGGTTCCCACGCTGGTGCCGTGCACGATGGTACGCGCCTCATCGTAGGATTCCTCGCCCTTGGTGAAGCTGAACAGGTGGATCTTGTCGTAACGGACGACGCGTTCGCCCTGCGGGTTGTACACCATGGTGGTGTTAAGTACCTTGTCTGCCTCCTGCGCAGCCAAGGGCAAGGTGCCGCCGATCAGCCACACGCCGTTCTCGCGCGCCATGTCTGACATGCTCGCCTGGATCGGCCCGGCATCGCCCTGCTCGGCGTGCGCAATCTTGTCCGATTCCTTCATCCCCATGATCGGCCAGTATTCAGGCAACAGGACAAGCCGTGCTCCTTGCCGGGCGGCGTCGGCGACCAGTCTTCGCGCCGCAGCGAAATTCTCGTCAACGACAGGTGTGGACACCATTTGCACCGCGGCGATCTTTACAGGTTCTGCGCTCATGTCATCCCTCAACTGTTATTCCTGGTGCCACTTTCCGCTTCCCCGGTCGGACTTTGCGGCTGGCGGACCAGCTTGGTGACAACCGGATCCTTCCACGGTCCGGTGACCTGGTACTCGAAGGTAAATGCCTTCATCAGCGGGTCGCGCAGGAACAGTTGCGCAAGGAAGGTCCCCACACCGATCACCGGGTTCACTGCCAGACCATACACCACGGACGCTGCTCCCACATTGATTTCGGGTATGACGACGACATGCAGGTTTTGCGCTTCCTTTGCAATGTCCGCCGTGCCATCCATCAGGACGGTGGCGGCAACGCCGCGCATCTTGAAGTTGTCGGTTTTGGCCACGCCGTTGACAATGTTTGCGGTGGCGGTCACGCCGTCGAATGCGAAGCCTTCCGAGAATACATCGCGGAAATCGAGCACGAGGCGGCGCGGCAGCGACTGCAGGCTGAGAACACCCAGCAGCTTGGCCGCTGATGGGTCGACCTTCAGGAACTGTCCACTGGCAAGGTCAAGCGTCAGGTTGCCGTTCAGGCTTGGAATGTCGAGCGAGAACGGCAGCCCTTTCCAGCTGACCTCTCCCTCCATCTTGCCCTTGCCGCCACGCAGCACATTGGCGAAACCGAAACGGTCGAGCAGCTTTCCGGCATCGGTAATGTTGAGCGTGTAGTCGAGGCTGGAAAGGTTTTCCCCATCGCGTGAGGTCCACTTGCCGGTTGCCTTCAGTTCGGCATCGGGATTGGTGATGGCCAGCTTGCTGATCCGCCATTCGCGCCCCGAGAAGCCTCGTGCGTTGAAGGCAGCAAGTTCCAACTGGCCGAATTTCTTGCCGAACAGTTCAAAATTCTCCGCAACGATATCGACCGCCGGCATCTGTGTGGTCGCACTCTTGCCTTCCAGCAGATCGGACACATCCGTCGCGGCGGATTTCGGGATGACCAGCGAGGCAAGCCGTGCCGTCACCCGGCCGAGGCCCTGTCCCGTGCGCGACTCCACCCAGGTCAGGTAACCCGATGCCTGCTCGGAATCGATGTTGGCCTGCCAGACGCCTTTCTGGTGCGAGGCGCCGACCACGACGTTGTCGAGCCTGCGGTCCATGATCACCAGTTCGGTCGCGCGCGCAGCCAGCACTTCGGGTTCGATGTACTGCGTGATCGAAAGCGCATCCTGCTGCTTGCCCACCTCGCCCGGGCGGCCTGGCGAGACTACCGAGCTCATGGCACGCCGCCAGGCATCGATGTCGAGCGACTTCATGCTGACGTTGGCAATCACGCCGCTGTCCGGCATGGGCACCGGCACGTTGACCCCGATGCCGCCGCGGACCACTTTCCATTCCGCGTCCTTGTCATTCGCCTTTTGCCGCTCGTAGCGCGCTGCAATCGACGATCCGAGGGAAAGCTTCATCTCGTCGCGCTGGATTGTGCTGTCGCCGTTTTGCAAACCAGTCAGCTCGAATTTGAGCGGCATGCTTTCATTGGCGGCCTTGCGCAAGGGCGCGGGGAAATCCAGCGCGATGCCGGCAAGATTCGATTCCACGGTGATTTCGGGCTGGCCGTTACGCACACGAACCAGCGTGGTATAGCGCGTGCTTCCCGTAATGCGCTCGGATGAACGCTGCGTCACCGGCGTGGCGTATACCTTGCGCACGCCGTCGGCCGTCAGGCTGCCGTCGGCCTTGACGAGAATCGTGCCGTCGCGCTGCGTGCCGCCCGATATCGTGACGGGGCCACCGAGGAAACTCGACTTGATGGCGCCGATGCTGAATCCCTTTTCATTGAACTCCAGCTTCCCGTTCGTCCCGGTCAGCGGCGGCATGATGTTGCGCAGGGTGACCGTATTGCCGGTGAAATGAAGATTGCCCAGCACCTTGGACTCGTGCATCCGGTTCAGGGGCAGCAACAGTTTCAACTGGAGCTTTGCATTGCCGCTTGCCTTGGTTTCATCCGTAAAGTGGCCGATCCATTCCGCCACCGGACTGTCATGGGTAAAGCGGACGAAGTTCTGCAGCGCTCCCGCCGCCTCGCCGTCGACATCGAGCACGGCGTCATGGTCGGCCAGGTCGGGGATGACGACCTTCACGCGCGAGAGCGTGGTTCCGGAACTGCGCGCACTGTCGGCATGGATTTCCATTCGTGCTCGATCAAAGGCAATGGTGCCGTTGATCTGGTCGATGACCGGCCACATCGGGGACTTGCCATCCTTGGCGAACATTCCCGGTGCGTAGTTCAGCTTGCCGTTTTCGATCTTGCCGACAATGCTGAATTCGCCCTTGGACCTGTCATGTTGCGCGTGATAAGGAAATTGCGACAACTCCCCTTTCATCCTGAGCTTCACGTCCTTGACCGCTCCACCTGCAAGCGCCCCGGTCAGCCAGTCTCGCAGGATGGGCGGCGTCTGGGTCGGCAGGTAGCGTTCCACTTTCTGCAACTCCAGCCGGTTGAGCTTGCCGCTGATGTCGATCGTTCCCTGGGAACTGCCCTGCTTGCGGTTCAAGGGCATCAAGTGCTTGCCCGAGAACACGCCTGCCAGGTCTTCATGCACAAAATCCATCTTCTGCACGTCCAGCAGCAACTGGTCGTTTTCCTGGAAAGCCCAGGTTGCCTGCATGTTCAGTGCTTCGAACGGCATTGCCGGTTCATTGAAGTAGCCCGGCAGCTGCAATACCAGCTTGCTGGATGCAAGGTTGAATGCGCCGCCGCGGTCGTTGGCATCGACGCGGCCGGTCAGGTTTTCGAATCCGGGAATGGCCGGCACCGCGGCCTGCGCGGGCGTGGTAGCCGTTTTCGGCCGGGCCGGGCGCGCGGGTTGCGGCTTGAGCGACAGGCCGGCGAACTGGCCCTTGACGTTGTACGCCGAGATATTCGGATAGGCGCCGTACCATTGCGCGGAGAAATCCTTCAGCACGCCGCGCGGCGCGAAGTCGGCGAGCATTTCGCGCTGTTCGGCTGGGAGCGGCAGGCGTTCCACAAAATTGGCAATGGTCTCGAGGTCGAGCAGGCGGGCGCGGATTTCCGTCTTTGCGGGCCGGCCGGCCTTGGCAGGCGCATAACTTTCGCTGATGGTCGTGCGCGGCAGGAACAGGCCGTCGTCGGTCTGCAAGGTGAAATCGGTCAGCGAAATGGCGTGCCCGTTCTCGCCGAAGGAAGGCGGGCTGTCCTGGTCGGCCGGGTTGAACTCTTCACGCACCGAGATGCGTCCGCTGACTTCCGTCAGGTTCAGTTGGTCGAGGTCCTTGCGCAGGCGCGCCGAAACGTTCGACAGGGTGAGATCGGCAGTGAAGTCAGCCACCCTGGCGCGATCGAGCATGAGCCATGCGCGCACCGATCCCTTCCCGCGCTGCAGGTCGATCGGGTAATCGAAATAAGCACGCCAGACGGTGAGGTCGGTATCGCGCAGGTCCGCATACATTTCGCCTTTCCATTTCGCCATGTCCGATACCCTGTCCGCGAAATGCGGGTGCTCGAACGATGCGCGCACGTCGAGCGGCGCGGCAAATTCGGCGGGCGGGGTGGCCTTCAGTGCGAAGCGATGGTGCCGCCACTGGTTATGCAGGACGAAATCCACGTTGTCCAGGACGAGCTCCGGCGCCGCTCGCTTTTCGTCGTTCCAGCGCAGCCTGCCGCCGCGAATCACGATCTCGCGCTGGGACAGCACCCAGTCCGCGCCCTTGCCGTCTCCCCCCTTGCCAAGGTCAACGAAGATACCGGCCACATACAGCTTGCCGTCCGCATCGCGGCGCACGTCCATGTCGGGCCGGCTGATTTCCAGCTGCTGGAGGCGCAGATCGCCGACAGCCAGCGTCAGCCAGGACAGGGTGGCGGAAACGCTCGGCAGTGTCAGCGCCGCTTGCCCGGATTTATCATGGATGACCACTTTATCCAGCGTCAGCCTTGGACGGAGTCCCGACCAGGCGGCCTGGATGTCGCCGATCGTGACCCGGCTGCCGATGACACGGCTCGCCATGTTTTCCACGTCGGGCTTGTAGCTGTCGATATGAGGCAGGACGACGTAACGCAGTCCCAGCACCATCGTGCAAAAGATGAAGTAGACAAGGACGGCGAGCTTGAACAGCGCACCCAAGACCCTGAAGGTCGCCGCATTGGCGATTCGATAACATTCCAGCGTTGCGTACCAGGCCGCGACTGCGCCGGCAGCGATTTTGTGCGGAATGAGTTTGGCAATGGACATCAATGAGAAAACAGGCAGCGTAAAATAGGGTCAAACAGACATGGCGAAACCATCATGTTCGCACGGATATCCTCTGCTTGGAAACGCAAGCGAGGGCGATCAGGCGCCCCTGCACCCGCAAAGACTCCCCCATCGACACTCCCCTTGATATTGTGACCCAATCCTATTTGACCAGTAACATTGCATCGCGGTTCTACGCACGTTGGCTCAATGCAGACCCGGCACGCGCGGGCATGGCGGCGGAAATTGCCGAATTATCCATGACGCCTGTCGATTTTGCCCGGCTGTTACAAAAAGAAACAGAGGCCGGCATGCCCCTTCCGCGGGCGATGCGCAGGCTGCGCAATCTCGTGATGTGCCACCTGATCGACCGCGATTTGCGCGGAAAGGCCAACCTGGACGAGGTCCTGCGGACCATCAGCGAATTCGCGGACTTTGCGGTGCAGACGCACCTGGCCGCCCTCAACGCGGAGATGATCGAGGCGCACGGCACGCCGATCGGCAACGAGTCCGGCCAGCCGCAGGAACTGATCGTCCTTGGCATGGGCAAGCTGGGGGGGCATGAACTGAATGTATCTTCCGACATCGACCTGATCTTCGTCTATCCTGAAAACGGCGACACGCAGACAACGATGCCGGAACAGCGCCAGTTGTCCAACCATGAATTCTTTATCCGTCTCGGCAAGAAGCTGATCGCTGCGCTGTCGGAGATCACCGAGGACGGTTTCACCTTCCGCGTCGACATGGCCTTGCGCCCGAACGGCGCATCGGGTCCGCTGGCGGCCAGCTTCGGCATGGTGGAGGAATACCTGATCGTCCAGGGACGGGAATGGGAGCGCTATGCCTGGGTCAAGGCGCGCGCGATGACCGGGCTGCCATCCGATATCGCCATTCTGGAACAGATCGTCCGGCCCTTCGTGTACCGGCGCTACCTGGATTTCGGCGCCATCGAGGCATTGCGGAACATGCATGCGCAGATCCGCGCCGAGGTCCAACGCCAGGAAGCGCGCCACCCGGGCCGCACCAACAACGTCAAGCTCGGCCGTGGCGGGATCCGTGAAGTGGAATTCCTGGCGCAGGTGTTCCAGCTCATCCGCGGCGGCCGGGATGTATCGCTGCGCGACCGCTCGACGCGGAAGACGCTAGCGACGCTGGTCGAAAAAAACCTGCTGACCGCCGACGAGGTGTCGCAACTGCTGGAGGCCTACACCTTCCTGCGCAACCTCGAGCACCGCCTGCAATATCTCGACGACGCGCAGACGCATACCCTGCCCGCCAATCCGGACGACCGGCTGACGATCGCGAAGATGATGGGCTTTACCGATGTCGAGGCGATGCTGGAAGAACTCGACGCGCACCGCGCCGTCGTGGCCTCGCAGTTCGACGCCATCTTCAGCGACAAGCGCAACGGTCAGGCGCGGCCGACGGTTGCCGAAACGCCTGCGCAGACAGCACTGTCGCATGACGACGGGCATGAGGCGATCGAAGCGCGGCTGGCCTCGCTGGGTTTTGACGACGTACCCGCCGCGGCGCAGCGCCTGCTCGCCACCTGGCAGTCGCCCAAACTGGCCTCGCTGCCCGAAGCCAGCCGCACGAAACTGCAGGCGCTCGTCAACGCTGCCCTGCCGCAGATCGCCGAGCTGACCGACGCGCGCAAGGCAACCCTGGGACGCCTGCTGGATTTCTTCGAAGCCATCGCGCGCCGTGCCGCCTATCTCGCGCTGCTGACCGAGTATCCGCACACCCTGGGCCGCGTCATCCGCATGATGAGCGCCAGCGACTGGGCGGCGAAGTACCTGACGCGGCATCCCATCCTGCTCGACGAGCTGCTCGAGGACCGTACGCTGAACGCGGCGCCGGACTGGACCGCCTTTGCCGGCGAAGTACAGCGCCAGCTCGACGCCGCCAACGGCGACACGGAACACCAGATGAACGTGCTGCGCGACCTGCACCACGCACAGCTGTTCCGGCTGCTGGCGCAAGATCTCGAAGGCACGCTGACCGTCGAGCGCCTGGCCGACCATCTGTCCGCGTTGGCCGACATCCTGGTCGAGGCCACCATCAAGGCAGTCTGGCAAACCATCCACAACCGGCATCGCGAGACGCCGAAGTTCGCCGTCATTGCCTATGGCAAGCTGGGCGGCAAGGAACTCGGCTATGCGTCGGACCTGGATGTGATTTTCCTGTACGACGACGAAGACCAGGAAGCGCCCGCCTTGTACGCGAAACTGGCGCAACGTTTCATTACCTGGATGACCAGCCATACACCGGCCGGCATCCTGTTCGACATCGATATTGCATTGCGTCCGGACGGTGCCAGCGGCCTGCTGGTGTCGCGCCTTGCCGCATTCGAGAAGTACCAGGCGGGATCGGCTTGGGTATGGGAGCATCAGGCACTGACCCGTGCGCGCTTCTGCGCGGGCGATGCCGCCATCGGGGCTCGCTTCGAGGCCATCCGCGAAGCGGTCCTGCGCCACACGCGGGACGAAAGCAAGTTGTGCGAGGAGGTCCGCGCCATGCGCAAGAAAATGCACGATGCGCATCCGAACCGTTCGACCCAGTTCGACCTGAAACACGATGCCGGGGGCATGATCGATATCGAGTTCATCGTCCAGTACCTCGTGCTGCTGCACGCATCGCGCTTCCCCCAGTTGACGGCCGACATCGGAAATATCGCTCTGCTGAAGCTGTGCGGCGAACTGGGCCTGATCGATGCCCCGCTTGCAAACGCCGTAGCCGATGCCTACCGGATGTTTCGCAAGCTGCAGCACCAGATCCGTCTGCAGGGCAGTGACAGGGCCCGCGTGGACATGGGCCGCGTGGCGGCGCAGGTGGAGCAGGTCAATGCATTATGGAAAGCTACGCTGATGGAGGGCGTAACCGGCTGATACGCCGAAATAGATACATACGGTACTTCTGCTTCCAGTCGAGTTGCATTTCTTTCATAAAATACTATCTTGATTGAAGTACAAGTGCGTGGGAAACCCGGGCATCCATGCAGATGCCGGTAATCGGGAGTGCCGCATGAACAAGCCCAATGTGAAGGGGCAACGGATGATTGCCTTGTTCCTTCTCGGTAATCTGTTGTTCAACTATCCGCTGCTCGCGTTGTTCAACAAGCCCGAGACGGTGCTGGGCATTCCCGTGTTGTACGTGTATGTCTTCGGCGCATGGGCAGGGCTGATCGCCCTGCTGGCGTACATCGCGGAAAAGAGGTGAGCGATGGATGCCATCCTTTCTGCATGCGCGGTGGCTGAATGATCCCCGGCGCGCTCATCGTCGTCGTCGCATTTGCCTATCTCGGCCTGCTGTTCGCGGTAGCCTACTACGGTGACAAGGCGGCCGCCGCCGGCAAGAGCATCATTTCCAACGCGTACGTCTACTCCCTGTCGCTGGCAGTCTATGCGACGGCCTGGACCTTCTATGGCAGCGTCGGCCGGGCAGCGGGCAGCGGCATCGGATTCCTGCCGGTCTATCTCGGGCCGACCATCATGATGACCGTGGGATGGCTGGTTCTGCGCAAGATCATCCGCATCGCCAAGGATAACCACATCACCTCGCTGGCAGATTTCGTCTCTTCACGCTATGGCAAGAGCGGCTTGCTCGCGGGACTCGTGACCACCATCGCCGTGATCGGCGTGACGCCCTACATTTCGCTCCAGCTCAAGGCGATTTCCACCAGCTTCAACGTCCTGGTGAACTATCCCAACATCGCCGTGCCTGTCTTGTCGCAACAGCTTCCAGTGTGGCAGGACACGGCCTTCTACGTCGCCTTGATCCTCGCCGCATTCACCGTCGTCTTCGGCACGCGGCACATCGATGCGGCCGAACGCCATGAAGGCATGGTCGCGGCCATCGCTTTCGAATCGCTGGTCAAGATTGTCGCCTTCCTGTGCGTCGGCGTGTTCGTGACTTGGGGCATGTACAACGGCTTGTCCGACCTCTTCGGCAAGGCGGAACAGCTTCCCCAGGCCAAGGCGGCATTCACGATCGGCAATGACCGGATCGACGTCTACCACAGCTGGGCATCGCTGTTTTCCGTGGCCTTCATTTCCATGCTGGCCATCATCTTCCTGCCGCGCCAGTTCCAGGTAGCGGTCGTGGAGAATGTCGACGAAGCGCACCTGGGCAAGGCAATCTGGCTGTTCCCGCTCTACCTGCTGCTGTTCAACATCTTTGTTCTGCCCATCGCCTTCGGCGGCATGCTCCACTTCGGCGGCGGTGGTGTGAACCCCGACACCTTTGTCCTGACGCTGCCGCTGTCGCAGGACAAACCGGCGCTGGCCCTGCTCGTCTTCATTGGCGGCTTTTCGGCGGCAACGGGCATGGTGATTGTCGAATCGATCGCCCTTTCAACCATGGTGTGCAACGACCTCGTCATGCCGGCCTTGCTGCGTATCAAGCAGCTCAGGCTCACCGAACGGGAAGACCTTTCGGGCCTGCTGCTCGGCATCCGGCGCGTCACCATTATCCTGGGCATGCTGATGGGCTATGCCTATTACCGGTTCGCCAGCGAAGCCTATGCACTGGTATCCATCGGACTGATCTCTTTTGCGGCAGTCGCCCAGTTCGCTCCCGCCGTTCTGGGCGGCATCTACTGGAAAGGCGCGACTCGGCCCGGGGCGTTTTCCGGGCTTGGCGCCGGCTTCCTGCTCTGGATGTACACGCTCATGCTTCCCGCATTCGCGCGCTCCGGCTGGCTGCCCATGGAACTGCTCACCCATGGACCGTTCGGCATTGAATTGCTGCGTCCGCAACAGCTGTTCGGACTGGGCGGCCTGGACGAGATCACGCATGCGATGGTGTGGAGCATGCTGGCCAACATCGGCGCCTTCATCGGCGTATCCGTCATGAGCGGACAAACGGCCATCGAGCAGACGCAGGCGGCGCTGTTCGTCAACGTATTCAAGCATGAGCGCGGCGCGCCCGAACAGGTCTGGCGCGCGCGCGGCTCACTGCCTGAACTGCACGCCGTCCTGTCTCGCTTCCTCGGGCCGTCGCGTGCGGAAGCAACATTCTTCGACTACGCGAAACGCCAAGGCCTCAAATGGCCGCGCGAGGCGGATGCGGAACTGGTCAGCGTATCCGAAGCACAGCTGGCGCGCGTCATCGGCGCCGCATCCGCGCGCATCATGATCGCCTCTGTGATCGAGAAGGAACCGCTGCGCGACAGCCTCACCGGCCTTCCGAACCGCTCCCTGATGCTGGACAAGCTCAACGATGCCCTTGAACAAGCACGGACCAGCAACGATTACGGCTTCGCTGTGCTGTTCCTCTCGCTGGACCGCTTCCGCGTCATCACCGACAGCCTCGGACGACAGGTCGGCGACCAGTTGCTCATCAACGTCTCCCGCCGCCTGAGCGACGGCCTGCGCCTGGGCGACAGCGTAGGCCACCTTGACGGCGACGACTTCGCGATCATCCTGAACAATGTGCATGACGCTGGCGAGGCAGAACGCTTCGCCGAACAGTTGCAGGGGGCGCTGATCAGCGCCTATACGCTGGAAACCTACGAGGTGTACACGACGGCCAGCATCGGCATTGCGCTGGGCAAACCGGGCTACACCGAGCCCGCCGACATCCTGCGCGACGCGGAAACGGCGAACCATCGCGCAGTCGCGCGCGGCGGCGCCTGCACCGAGGTGTTCGAGACCAACCTGCGCGAGCGAGCGGTTGCCCTGCTGGACATGGAAACCAAGCTGCGGCAGGCCGTGCTGAAAGGACGCGAGTTCGAGGTCCACTACCAGCCGATCGTTGCGCTCGACACCGGGCGGCTGTCGGGTTTCGAAGCCCTGGTCCGCATGCGCCGCCCTGACGGTTCGCTGGTCCTGCCCAATGAATTCATCCGCATCACGGAAGAGACCGGCCTCATCGTGCATATCGGCCGCTGGGTGCTGCGCGAAGCGTGCCGGCAGATGCGTGCATGGCAGATAAAGTTCCCCGAATACCCGCCGCTGCAGATGAGCGTCAACCTGGCCGGACGCCAGTTCGCGCAACCCAACCTGATGCAGCAGATCGAGCAGGTGCTGGACGAAACAGGACTCAGCACCAGCAACCTGAAACTGGAAGTGACCGAGACCGTCATCATGGAACACGTGGAAGAGGCCGCGGCCGTCCTGGTCAAACTGCGCGACAAGGGCATCAAACTGCTGATGGATGATTTCGGCACCGGCTATTCATCGCTTTCCTACCTGCACCGGTTCCCGGTCAATACGTTGAAGATCGACGCATCCTTCATCCGGCGCATGGATGAAAGCCGGCGCGAAGCCGACATCGTACAGACCATCGTCACGCTTGCCCACACGCTGAACATGGACATCATCGCGGAGGGTGTCGAGACGGCAAACCAACTGGCCCAATTGCGCAAGCTGAACGTGGAGTTTGCGCAGGGCTTCTACTTCTCTCCACCGGTCGACAAGATCGCGGCCGAAGCGCTTATTGCGGACTGGCCGCAGTGGTAGCAAGCGAAGCCCCGAAGCGCCCTGGCCTGGGCAGATAGTATTTGCCGGTATCCAGCGAGAACGCCACCCAGTTTGCCTGACCGGTGATCAGCTCGCGCTTGACGAAGCCAATGTAGCGCGAGTCCTTGCTCGCATCGCGATTGTCGCCCAGCATGAGGTAATGTCCTGCCGGGACCGTGACGGGTCCGAAAGAACGCAGGGCCATGCGCTCCGGCATCACAATGATAGGGCGGCGATTGCCGAGGAGGCTTTCATTGAATACGAGCTGTTGCCCGGTGTAATCCGGCGCTGTGTGCGTTGCGACCTCGCCCGATGCCGGCGTGTACAACGCGCGCTCCCCATTGACGATCAATTCCTCGCCGCGCATTTCCACAACGTCCCCCGGCAGACCTACGATACGCTTGATCAGGCGCTCGCCATCCTCCGGCGACGTAAATGTCACGATATCGCCCCACTGCGGGTCGGCCAGGTGCTTGATGATGATATCGGTAAAGGGAAGTTTGACGTCGTAGGCAAGGCGGTCCGCGACGACCCTGTCGCCGATGACCAGTGTCGGGTACATGGAGCCGGATGGAACGTGATACCAGTCGGCGATGGCACTGCGGACCAGCAGCATGCAAAACAGAAAGAACAGGAATCCCTTGTTGCCCGCAATCAACGTCTTCAGACTCTTCATGCCGCCCTCCCTTGCAGTGTGAGGTGGTCAATATAGCAAAACGCCCCGCAAGCGGGGCGTTCTGGATTGCAGGACTGGCGCCGATTATTTGGCGTTCATCAATGCCACGGTAGTGTCGAGCATACGGTTGGAGAAACCCCACTCGTTGTCGTACCAGGAAGACACTTTCACCAGGCGGCCGGAGACTTTGGTCAGCGTCGCATCGAAGTTGCTCGATGCCGGGTTGTGGTTGAAGTCCACGGAAACCAGCGGATCGGTGTTGTAGGTCAGGATGCCCTTCAGCGCGCCGTTGGCCGCATCCTTCATGATCTGGTTCACTTCATCGACCGTGGTATCGCGCGCGGCGACGAAGGACAGGTCGACGATGGACACGTTGATGGTCGGAACGCGGATCGCGTAGCCGTCCAGCTTTCCGTTCAGTTCCGGCAGCACCAGGCCGACTGCTGCTGCAGCGCCGGTCTTGGTCGGGATCATGGACTGGGTGGCGGAACGGGCGCGGCGCAGGTCTTCATGCATCACGTCGGTCAGCACCTGGTCGTTGGTGTAGGCGTGGACGGTAGTCATCAGGCCGGTCTCGACACCGATCTTGTCGTGCAGCGGCTTGACCAGCGGGGCCAGGCAGTTGGTGGTGCAGGAAGCGTTGGAGATGACGGTGTCGGACGCCTTCAGCACATTCTGGTTCACGCCGAACACGACGGTCGCGTCCACATCCTTGCCGCCCGGTGCGGAGATGATGACTTTCTTGGCGCCGCCCTTCAGGTGCGCGGAAGCCTTTTCCTTGGTGGTGAAGAAGCCGGTGCACTCGAGCACGACGTCGACGTTCAGCTCGCCCCAGGGAATCTGGGCCGGATCGCGCTGCGCGAAGACCTTGATCTTGTCGCCGTTGACGATCATGAATTCGCCGTCGACTTCAACGGTACCCGGGAACTTGCCGTGGGCGGTGTCGTAGCGGGTCAGGTGGGCGTTCGATTGGGCATTGCCCAGGTCGTTGATGGCAACGATCTGGATGTCGTTCTTCTTGCCGCCTTCGTAGTGGGCACGAAGGATGTTGCGGCCGATGCGGCCATAGCCGTTGATTGCGACGCGAATGGTCATGTGGTTTTCTCCTGAACGTAATTAAGCCAAAACCGATTTCACCTTGGCGACGACGTTGTCCGTCGTGAAGCCGAAGTGCTTGAACAGCACACCCGCCGGCGCCGATTCGCCGAAGGTGTCGATACCTACGACGCCGCCTTCCAGGCCGACGTACTTGTACCAGAAATCAGTGACGCCAGCCTCGATCGCGACGCGCGGCAGGCCCTTCGTCAGCACGCTTGCCTTGTACGCCGCATCCTGGCGGTCGAACAGGTCGGTGCTCGGCATCGAGACGACGCGCACCGGCGTGCCCTGCTTGGCCAGCTCGTCGGCGGCCTTGAGCGCCAGTTCGACTTCGGAACCGGTGGCGATCAGAATGGCCTTGGCGCCTTCGGCATCGCGCAGCACGTAGCCGCCGCGGTTGATCGCGAGGATCTGCTCCGGCGTACGCTCGACATAGGGCAGGTTCTGGCGCGAGAAGATCAGCGTGGTCGGGCCGTGACGGCGGGCGACGGCATGCTTCCATGCAATTGCCGATTCGACCGTGTCGCACGGACGCCAGTTTTCGAGGTTCGGGATCAGGCGCAGGCTGGAAACATGCTCGACCGACTGGTGGGTCGGGCCGTCTTCGCCGAGGCCGATGGAATCGTGGGTGAAGACGAAGATCGAGCGGGTCTTCATCAGCGCAGCCATGCGGAGCGCATTGCGGCTGTAGTCGGAGAAGGTCAGGAAGGTGCCGCCGAACGGGATGTAGCCACCGTGCAGGGAGATACCGTTCATGATCGCGCTCATGCCGAATTCGCGCACACCGTAGTTGATATGGTTGCCGGCCTTGTCGGCACGCACCGCGACGCATTCCTTCCAGTTGGTCAGGTTGGAACCGGTCAGGTCGGCGGAACCGCCGAGGAACTCGGGCAGCGCCGGGGCCAGTGCCTGGATGGCGTTCTGGCTCGCCTTGCGGGTGGCGATGGTTTCCTTCTTCTCGACGCAGGTGTTGACGTAGGAATCGATCACGTCGTTGAAGTTGCCCGGCAGTTCGCCCTTCATGCGGCGCAGCAGCTCGCCCGCTTCTTGCGGGAAGCGCTCGCTGTAGGCCTTGAACAGTGCGTCCCACTCGCTTTCCAGCTTCTGGCCGGAAGACTTCGCATCCCATGCGGAGTAGACGTCAGCCGGAATCTCGAACGGAGCGTGCGTCCAGCCGATCGCTTCGCGGGTGGCGGCGATTTCCTTGTCGCCCAGCGCAGCGCCGTGCACGTCGTGCGTGCCGGCCTTGTTCGGGCTGCCCTTGCCGATGACGGTCTTGCAGCAGATCAGGGTCGGCTTGTCGGACTTCTTCGCAGCGGCGATTGCCGCTTCGACGGCAGCGACGTCATGGCCGTCCACGTTGCGGATCACGTTCCAGTTGTAGGCTTCGAAGCGCTTCGGCGTGTCGTCGATGAACCAGCCTTCGACGTGTCCGTCGATGGAAATGCCGTTGTCGTCATACAGCGCGATCAGCTTGTTCAGGCGCAGCGCGCCGGCGAACGAGCAGGCTTCGTGCGAGATGCCTTCCATCAGGCAGCCGTCGCCGAGGAACGTATAGGTGTAGTGGTTGACGACGTCGAAACCGGGCTTGTTGAATTCAGCGGCCAGCAGACGCTCGGCGAGTGCCATGCCGACGGCGTTGGTGATGCCCTGGCCGAGCGGGCCGGTCGTGGTTTCCACACCGGGGGTGATGTGCACTTCCGGATGGCCGGCAGTCTTGGAATGCAGCTGGCGGAAGTTCTTGATCTCTTCCATCGGCAGGTCGTAGCCGGTCAGGTGCAGCAGCGCATAATGCAGCATGGAGCCGTGGCCATTGGAGACGACGAAGCGGTCGCGGTCGATCCAGTGCGGATTCGCCGGATTGTGGCGATAGTGCTTCGCCCACAGGGCGACGGCGATCTCGGCCATGCCCATGGGCATGCCGGGGTGGCCGGAGTTCGCCTTCTGCACGGCGTCCATCGCCAGTGCGCGAATCGCATTGGCCATCTTGCTGGTGGGGAGAGAAGAAGTCATGTCAAATCAGGTATGTGGCGGGTCTTGGAGCGGATCCGGGTTCTGCGGAACCGGAGGATGCAAAACCCGTTATTTTACCAGACTGATCCATCCGGAATTACAATCGGGGGATTCCCTTTTGCCAACTCCCCGCCATGAATACCAAGGCTCCCGCGTGGCTTGCCATACTGACAGCGGATTTCATTATCCTGCATGCAACACGCACTATTGTCATTGATGAAACTCAGCCCGCGCAGGACATCTAGATCATGGCCCGTTTCTATTGCCCGGTTCCGCTCGCCATTGGCGCAACGATAAGCTTGCCGGAGACGATTGCGCACCACATCCACGTGCTGCGCCTGCCTGTTGGCGAATCGATCACACTGTTCAACGGCGAAGGCGGCGAGTACACCGCAACGCTCGCCTCCATCGAGAAAAAGCGCGCGTCGGCCGAGGTAAAGACATTCTCGCCGCGCGAAGTCGAGCTGCCCTATTCCGTCACGATCGCGCAGGCGTTGCCGGAAGGATCGAAAATCGACTGGATCATCGAAAAGGCGGTAGAACTGGGCGCCTGCGCCATCCAGCCGATTGCCGCGCAACGTTGCGTGGTGCGCCTGAATGCCGAACGTGCCGCAAAGAAACTCGAGCACTGGCGAAGCATCGCCGCTTCGGCGGCGGAACAGAGCGGCCGCAATCGCCTCCTCCATATTGCCGAGCCCGTCGATTTCAACGACTGGGTCGGACAGCAAAACCTGCACACACGCATCATGCTGTCGCCGCGCGCCGAGCAGCCGCTGTCCGACTGGGCACGACATCATCCCGCCCAGGCCGTCGCCCTGCTGATCGGCCCCGAAGGCGGCTTTTCGGAACAGGAAGAACGTACCGCCATTGCGCGTGGCGTGCTTCCACTGTTCATCGGTCCGCGCGTCCTGCGCACGGAAACCGCCGCCCTCGCCGCCCTCGCCGCCCTCAATGCCGTGTGGGGAGAAATGTAGGCCTCGTTCTATCCGGATCAAACATCGCGCGGATTCCTTACCGGCATGCCCTCGTTTCTTCTATGTTGTAGTTTTTTACCGGGCGGCTTCAGGAGGTGCAGGATGGGAATTCTCGACAAGGCAATCGACATGCTCGGCGGCGACCATTTGCCGATGATGGATTCACGGATGAAACTGATGCAGGCGGCATTGTCATTGCTGGCCAACAACGGCCAGGCCGGCGGCATCCATGGCCTGGTTCACCAGTTCAACCAGGCAGGATTGGGCAATGTCATCCAGTCATGGATCGGCACCGGCGAAAACGTGCCGGTGTCGGGCGAACAGATGCAGCAGGTACTCGACGCAGGCCAGCTCCACGAGATTTCGGAAGAAACCGGCCTGCCCGAGCCGGAAGCCGCGAGCCAGCTCGGCGACATGCTGCCCGACCTCGTCGACAAGCTGACGCCTGCCGGCCACGTTCCTCCGGGCGGACTTGGCAACATGAGCAACCTGCTCGACCATTTCCTGGGCCGCTATCATTGAGATTGGCGGGCCGATGCGATATCCGCGACAATGCGCGATATGCAATGGCTCAGACAACTTTTCAACCGTCGCAAACCGGAGATTCCCGAACCGCTATGGGTCGACTGCCTTGAGCGGCTGCCGTTTCTCGACCGCCTGGCGCCAGCCGATCTGGCGCGATTGAAGGCCCTTTGCGAGGAACTCCTTGCTAGAAAGACATTTACCGGCGCGGCGAAATTCGAATTGACGGATGACGTCGCGGTGCTGATCGCCGCGCAGGCCGCGCTGCCGGTCCTCAACCTGACGCTCGACCTGTATGACGACATGGCGGGGATCATCGTCTACCCGTCGGCTTTCATGATTCCGCAAAGCGAGATGGACGAAGCCGGCATCGTGCACGAATGGCACGAGCCCGCCTCGGGCGAGGCGGTGCATGCCGGCGGCGCCGTCGTCCTGTCCTGGGAAGATGCGCAGGAAAGCGACGCCCCCGGCTACAACGTCGTCATCCACGAATTCACCCACAAGATCGACATGGCGCGCGGCGCGGCGAACGGCTGCCCGCCCTTCCTGGCCGATTTTCACCACGGCATCACGCCTGCGCAATGGAAAAAAGTGTTTTCGCAGGCCTACGAGGATTTCGTCCGGCGCGTCGACGAGCGCGATGCGCAGCTGCCTGCGGATTTCGACGACAACCGCCCGGACGACGCAGCCCTGTACGATGAACTGTTCGGCGATTTGCCGCTCGATCCTTACGCCGCGCGGCATCCCGCCGAATTCTTCGCCGTTGCCTCGGAAGCGTTCTTTGTCCTGCCTGAACCGCTGTCGGAAGACTATCCCGACGTCTACCGGCTGCTTTCGCTGTATTACCGGCAGGATCCCCTCGGCACATAGAACGGCCTCTTGCGGCAAAGAAAAGCCGCGGAAAGCATTTATAATCTTAGGTTTTCCGTAAATCGGATCGACCTGCATGAAGGTATTTCGCGGACTTCCCAACGCTGCATCGCGGGCGGCATGTGCGCTCACGATCGGCAACTTCGACGGCGTGCATCGCGGCCACCAGGCGCTGCTGGCGCGCGTGCGCGAAGCCGCGACCAGGCTGGGCGTCGAAGCGGCCGTCATGACCTTCGAGCCGCACCCGCGCGAATTCTTTGCGCGCATGGCCGGCGACCTGTCGAAGGCGCCGGCCCGCATCGCCAACCTGCGCGACAAGCTGCAGTCGCTGGACAACGCAGGCGTGGACCGGGTGATCGTCGAACACTTCAATGCCCATTTCGCCTCCATGTCGCCGCAGGACTTCGTCGAGAAAGTCCTGGTCCAAGGCCTGCATGTGAAATGGCTGATGGTGGGCGAGGATTTCTGCTACGGATCGAAACGCGCCGGCAATGTCGCCACACTGGTTGAAGCGGGCAAGAAATACGGCTTCCATGTCGAAGCCCTGCCGACGGTGATGAACGAAGGCACGCGCATCTCGTCCTCCGCCGTGCGCGCCGCGCTTGCCGACAGCAATTTCGCGCTCGCCGCGCAACTGCTCGGCCACCCGTACGCGATTTCCGGCCACGTTGCCCATGGCAAAAAACTGGGCCGCACCATCGGCTTCCCAACGATGAACCTGCGCGTTACCCACAAGCGCCCCGCCATCTCGGGCGTCTTCGTCGTCCAGGTGCACGGCCTGGCGGACAAGCCGCTGGCCGGCGTGGCCAGCCTCGGTGTGCGGCCGACCATCGAGGATGCGGGCCGCGTGCTGCTGGAGACCTATCTGTTCGACTACAACGAGCAATGCTACGGCAAGGTGATCCGCGTGGAATTCCTGAAAAAACTGCGCGACGAGGAAAAATACATCGACCTGCCGACATTGACCGCCGCCATCGAGAACGACGCGCAGCAGGCACGCGACTTCTTCCAGGCACGCGAAGCCCAGGTAACTTCTGCTACCGACCGAATTTGACGATCAGACACGTCATGCCCACTGTTTGATCCACCCGATTTTTACGACTGAAACCATCATGTCCGAGCAAAAAAACAAGTACCCTGTCAACCTGATCGACACGCCCTTCCCGATGCGCGGCGACCTCGCCAAGCGCGAACCCAAGTGGGTCAAGGAATGGCAGGAAAAGAAGATCTACCAGCGCATCCGCAAGGCGTCCAAGGGACGTCCTAAGTGGATCCTGCACGACGGCCCGCCCTACGCGAACGGCGACATCCACATCGGCCATGCCGTCAACAAGATCCTCAAGGACATGATCGTCAAGGCCCGCAACATGGCCGGCTTCGACGCGCAATACATTCCCGGCTGGGACTGCCACGGCATGCCGATCGAGATCCAGATCGAGAAACAGTTCGGCAAGCACCTGCCCACGGCGGAAGTGCAGGCCAAGTCGCGCGCCTATGCGAGCGAGCAGATCGAGCGCCAGAAGAAGGACTTCATCCGCCTCGGCGTGCTCGGCGACTGGGACCGTCCGTACAAGACCATGGAATTCCGGAACGAAGCCGATGAAATCCGCGTGCTCGGCAAGATCCTTGACAAAGGTTACGTCTACCGCGGCCTGAAGCCGGTCAACTGGTGCTTCGACTGCGGCTCGGCGCTGGCGGAAGCGGAAGTGGAATACCAGGACAAGCGCGACCCGGCGATCGACGTCGGTTTCCCGTTTGCGGAACACGACAAACTCGCGCGCGCCTTCGGCCTCGACAAGCTGCCTGCCGACAAAGGCTATGCCGTCATCTGGACCACGACACCGTGGACCATTCCTGCCAACCAGGCGCTGAACGTACACCCGGAACACCGCTACGCGCTGGTGCAGACCGAGCGCAACGGCGAAACCATCCTGCTGCTGCTCGCCGCCGAACTGGTGGCTTCCTGCCTCCAGCGTTACGGCCTGGAAGGCAAGATCATCGCGACCTGCGGCGGCGAAGCGCTGTCGATGATCAAGTTCAAGCACCCGTTCGCGAATGCGGACAAGGGCTACGACCGTTACTCGCCGATCTATGTCGGCAACTACGTCACGCTCGATACCGGTACCGGCATCGTGCACTCCGCGCCGGCCTACGGCCTCGACGACTTCGTCTCCTGCAAGTCGCACGGCATGACCGACGACGAGATCCTGAAACCGGTCATGGGCGACGGCAAGTACGCCTCGTGGCTGCCCTTCTTCGGCGGCATGACGATCTGGGAAGCGTCCAAGCCGATCTGCGCCAAGCTGGAAGAAGTCGGCTCGCTGTTCAAGCTGGTGATGTTCGACCACAGCTACATGCACTGCTGGCGGCACAAGTCGCCGATCATCTACCGTGCGACCTCGCAGTGGTTCGCCGGCATGGATGTGGCGCCGAAGGATGGCGGCAAGAGTCTGCGCGAAACCGCGCTGGCCGGTGTGGAAGCCACCGCATTCTTCCCGTCCTGGGGCAAGGCGCGCCTGCACGGCATGATCGCCAACCGCCCGGACTGGACCCTGTCGCGCCAGCGCCAGTGGGGCGTGCCGATGGCCTTCTTCGTGCACAAGGAAACCGGCGAGCTGCATCCGCGCACGCCGGAGCTGCTCGAAGCCGTCGCCAAGCTCGTTGAGAAGAACGGCATCGAAGCCTGGCAAGCGCTCGATCCGAAGGACCTGCTCGGCGCCGATGCCGAGATGTATGTGAAGAACAAGGACACGCTGGACGTGTGGTTCGATTCCGGCTCCACGCACCAGACCGTGCTGCGCGGTTCGCATGCGGATGAATCGCATTTCCCGGCCGACCTGTACCTGGAAGGTTCGGACCAGCATCGCGGCTGGTTCCACTCCTCGCTGCTGACCTCGTCCATGACCGACGGCCGCCCGCCGTACAAGGCGCTGCTCACGCACGGCTTCGTGGTCGACGGTGAAGGCAAGAAAATGTCCAAGTCCAAGGGCAACGTGGTCGCGCCGCAGAAGGTATCCGACGCCCTCGGCGCGGAAATCCTGCGCTTGTGGGTGGCATCGACCGACTACTCCGGCGAACTGTCGATCTCCGACGAGATCCTCAAGCGCGTGGTCGAAGCCTACCGCCGCATCCGCAACACGCTGCGCTTCCTGCTGGCCAATACTTCCGACTTCGATCCGAAGAAAGATGCCGTACCGGTCGCCGACATGTTCGAGATCGACCGCTATGCGATTGCCCGCATGGCGCAACTGCAGGGCGAAATCCTGCAGCACTTCGAGGGCTTCGAATTCCATCCGGTTGTAGCCAAGCTGCAGATGTACTGCTCGGAAGACCTCGGCGGCTTCTACCTCGACATCCTGAAGGACCGTCTGTACACCTGCGGCACGACGTCCAAGGCCCGCCGTTCGGCGCAGACCGCGATCTGGCACATCACCCATGCGCTGCTGCGCGTGATGGCGCCGATGCTCTCCTTCACCGCCGAAGAGGCATGGGCCGTATTCGCCGGCAAGGAAGGTTATGCGGAAAGCGACGAAACCATCTTCACTCAGGTGTATTACACCCTGCCGGAAGTCGCCGATGCGGCAACCCTGCTCGACAAGTTCTCCGCATTGCGCGAACTGCGTGCCGAGGTGACCAAGCAACTGGAAGAAGTGCGCGTGGCCGGCGGCATCGGCTCGTCGCTCCAGGCCGAGGTCGAGATCAAGGCCAGCGGCGACAAGTTCAGACTGCTCGACAGCCTTGGCGACGACCTCAAGTTTGTCTTCATCACCTCGCAGGCCAAGGTGACGAAGGTGGCAAGCGAAGCGGAAGAAGGCGTCGTCGTGACGCCTTCCTCTCAGCAGAAGTGCGAGCGTTGCTGGCACTACCGCGCCGATGTCGGCACGCATGCCGACCATCCGGGCATTTGCGGCCGCTGCGTGAGCAACCTGTTCGGCAACGGCGAAGCACGCCGGTTTGCCTAATCCCCCTGTCATTCCCGCCCTGGCGGGAATGACTCCTTTCAGAGATCCCATGGCAAAACAGAAGAGCTTCAAGAACCTCTCCGCCAGCCCGAGCACCAGCATGACGCCGTGGCTGGGCATTGCGATCATCATCGTCCTGATCGACCAGATCACCAAGGTCACCATTACGCGCCTCTTCAGTTATGGCGAGTCGCTGGCGGTGACCTCGTTCTTCAATCTCGTGCGCGCACACAACAAGGGGGCGGCATTCAGTTTCCTCGCCTCGGAATCCGGCTGGCAGCGTTACTTCTTCACCGGAATCGCGATCGCCGCCGTGGTGTTCATCCTGTACCTGCTGAAGCGCCATGCCGGGCAGCGGCTCTTCTGCTGGGCGCTCGCGCTGATCCTCGGCGGCGCCATCGGCAACCTGATCGACCGCGTGCTGTACGGCTATGTGGTCGACTTCCTCGACTTCTATGCCGGCAAATGGCACTGGCCCGCCTTCAATGTCGCCGACATGGCGATCGTCGGCGGTGCCGGACTTTTCATCCTGGATGAATTGCGGCGCGTCGGGAAATAAGCTCCCCGCGCAACTGCTACACTGGAACAACAGGAGGCTCCATGGATCTCGCCGGAAAAAAGATCGTTCTCGGAATGACCGGAGGCATTGCCTGCTACAAGGTCGCGGAGCTCACGCGCGGCCTGGTCAAGGCGGGCGCGTCCGTGCAGGTCGTCATGACGCAGGCAGCAACGCAGTTCATCACGCCAGTCACCATGCAGGCGCTCTCGGGGCGCGCGGTCTTCACCGACCAGTGGGATGCGCGCATCGGCAACAACATGGCGCACATTGACCTGACGCGCGATGCCGATGCCGTAGTGATTGCGCCCTGCTCCACCGATTTCATGTTCAAGCTGGCCCACGGCGCCTGCGACGACCTGCTCTCCACGCTGTGCGTCGCGCGCCCGATGGCGGTGCCGCTGATGATTGCCCCGGCGATGAACGTCGAAATGTGGCAAAACCCGGCCACGCAGCGCAACCTCGCCCAGATCAAGGCGGACGGAATCGCGGTGCTCGGACCGGATGCCGGCGACCAGGCCTGCGGCGAGACCGGCATGGGCCGCATGCTCGAGCCTGAAGAACTGCTCGAGGAAGTGATCGCCTCGTTCCAGCCCAAGCGGCTGGCCGGCAAGCGCATCCTTGTGACAGCCGGACCGACCTTCGAGCCGATCGATCCGGTGCGCGGCATTACCAACCTCTCCTCGGGCAAGATGGGCTACGCGATTGCGCGTGCTGCACGCGAGGCGGGCGCCGATGTGTGCCTGGTGTCCGGCCCGACGGCGCTCGACGCCCCCTACGGTGTTCATCGCATTAATGTCCAGACTGCGCAGCAGATGCACGACGTCGTGATGTCGCGCGTGGACGGCCAGGACGTGTTCATTGCGGTCGCCGCCGTTGCGGACTGGCGCGTCGCCAATGCCAGCGAGCAGAAGCTGAAGAAGAACAGCGCGGGCGATGTTCCCCAACTGCAGTTTGAACAGAATCCCGACATCCTCGCGTCCGTCGCTGCCCTGCCTGCCCATCCCTACTGCGTCGGCTTCGCCGCGGAATCGGAGAACCTGCTGCAATACGGCGAAGAAAAACGCAAGAAAAAAGGCATCCCGCTGCTGGTCGGCAACATCGGGCACCAGACCTTCGGCAAGGACGAAAACGAACTCGTTCTCTTTGACGACAAGGGCAACCAGCGCCTGCCCCGCGCCGGCAAGCAGGATCTCGCCCGGCAGCTCGTCGCCGAGATCGCGTCCCGTCTCTGATCTGTATCTTTTTGTAATGCCCGGCTTGCACAGCGGGTGCACCACCTTATCCTTACGCCAATGAAGAATATCGACGTCAAAATCCTCGACCCGCGCATGAAGGAACAAATGCCGGCCTACGCCACCACCGGCAGCGCCGGTCTTGACCTGCGCGCCTGCATCGAAGGTCCCCTCACCATCAAGCCGGGCGAAACCCACCTGATCCCCACCGGCCTGTCGATCCACATCGGCGACCCGGGCTATGCAGCGATGATCCTGCCGCGCAGCGGCATGGGCCACAAGCACGGCATCGTGCTGGGGAACCTGGTTGGCCTAATCGACTCGGATTACCAGGGCCAGCTGATGGTATCCACCTGGAACCGCGGCCAGGCTGAGTTCACGCTCAACCCGATGGAGCGGCTGGCCCAGCTCGTGATCGTTCCAGTGCTGCAGGTCGGATTCAATGTGGTCGAGGAGTTCGACAGCAGCGAACGCGGCGCCGGCGGTTTCGGCAGCACGGGAAAACACTGATATGGGAGAGGGACGGATGCGGGCTATTTTGCGACACGCTCTGCTTCTCGCGGGCAGGCAGGATGCGCGCAAGCGCGTGCTGTTGCTGCCGGCCGCGCTACTGATGGCAGCCTGCGCCACGCCCGTTGCGCCGCCCTCGGACGGCGCGCCCCCATCCGAACCCGCACGCCCGGCCCCTGCGCCATCGCAGCCGATGCCCAGCGTGAGCGCAGAGCAGCAGGCGCTGCAGGCCATGGTGGCGATGCAGGACCGCCTCTACCGGGTCGCCGCACCGCTGCTGGTGAACAACACCGACCTGTGCAAGAAGAACGCGCGCAACCTGCTCGGCTTCACCGCAAAGAATCGCTACTCCTACTCGAACGAATTCGCTGGCGCCGCCCAGAAATCCCTGGGGCTGGACGATCGCCTGCAAGTCATGGGCGTGCTGGCCGGCGGCGGCGCGGCTCGTGCCGGCGTGCGCCATGGCGACGTGCTGCTGGCGGTCGAAGACAAGAGCCTGCCAAAGGGCGAATCGGCAGAGCGCGATGCGGCCTCCATTCTTGCGCCGATGATGAGCGGACGCTCCAGCATCGCGTTGAGCGTGTTGCGCGACGGATCGCGCGTGACGCTGAACGTTCCCCTGACGTATGCCTGCGCGTTCGGCATCGAACTGGGCAATACGGAAAATGTCGCGGCCTACTCCGACGGCCATCGCGTGCTCATTACCCGCGGCATGCTGAATGCCGTGCGGTCCGACGATGAACTGGCCTTCGTGCTGTCGAAGGAAATGGCGCACAACGCGCTGTCCCATTCGACCAAGCAGCGCACAAGCGCGACGACCGGTGGCATCATCGACAACCTGACCCGCATTCGTCCGGACATGAGTGCCATGAGCGGCATGTCGGGCTTGCGCCCGATGCCCCAGGACCTGGATGCAATGGCGGACAAACTGTCGCTTTACATGCTCGCCCGAGCCGGCTACGACATCGACCAAGCGGTGCCCTTCTGGCAGCGCATGGCCAGCCAGTATCCCGCCACCATGCTCAACGGCTACACCGCCCTGCATCCGTCCACCAACTATCGTGTAGCTGCGATGGAAAAAACCATCAAGGATATCCGTGCCAAGCAGGCACGCAAGAAGCCGCTGCTGCCGTGACGCTGTCCGCATGGATGAAAAAAGGGCACTGCCGCGGCAGTGCCTTTTTTCTTTCTGCGGCAACTCAGCCTGCTGCGCTCAGGGCCGTTTCAATATCCGAGCGTTTCAGACCCGGCGCAAAGCGCAGGATGAACTCGTAGGTATAGGCGCGCAGGTATGCGCCCCGGCGCACCGCCAGCCGGGTCACGTTGGGCGCGAACAGATGCGCCGCTTCGATGGCCTTCAGTCCCGGAGCAAGGTTGTTTTCCACCGCCATCGAGGCCACAATGCCCACGCCAAGACCGAGTGACACATACTGCTGGATCACATCCGAATCCATCGCAGTCAGGACGATGTCGGTACCAATGCCGGACTGGGCGAATGCCTCGTCGATATGGCTGCGGCCAGTGAAGCCGACGTCGTAGGTGATGAGCGAATGCGCGGCGAGATCGGCAAGCGTCACCGACTTCAAATGTGCCAGCGGATGCGCCTCCGGCACGACAATCATGTGGCTCCAGCTGTAGCACGGGAAGGACACCAGGTCCTCGAACTGGCTCAGGCCCTCGGTCGCAATGCCGATATCGGCCTTGCCCGAAATGACCCACTCGGCAATATGCTCCGGCGAGCTCTGCTGCAGGGCGATGCGCACATCCGGGAATGCGCTGCGGAAGGCCTGCACCACTTTCGGCAGCACATAGCGCGCCTGGGTGTGCGTGGTGGCGACCGCCAGCGTACCGCTGCGCTCGCCGGCATATTCGCGGCTGGCCTGGCGCAGGTTTTCCGCTTCGAGCAGCAGACGTTCGATGATCTGCAGGATGCCCTTGCCGGGATCGGTCAGGCCGGTCAGGCGCTTGCCGTTGCGCTCGAAAATCTCGACGCCCAGTTCCTCTTCCAGCTCACGGATCTGGCGGCTGACGCCAGGCTGAGAGGTGAAGAGCACATTGGCGACTTCGGTCAGGTTGTAGCCGCGGCGTGCCGCTTCACGGACCGAGCGTAATTGCTGGAAGTTCATGCCGTCTCCCGTCAGACTGCTTCGTCGACGAAGACGCGCAGGCGCCTCGGGCGAACGATGAGTGTTTCGCCTTCCTGCAGCGCCAGTTGCGCATAACGCTCGGTGGAGATGACTGCTTCGATCATCTGCGCGTTGTCCGCGCGCTCCAGTTCAAGTTGCGCCAGCGGGCCGATGGCATGTGCACGGCGCAACCGGGCCACGATGCCTTCCGCGTCGGTGGTATAGCGTTCGACTTCGATGTCGTGCGGACGGACAAAGCCGACGCCTTGCGCGTCGCGCGCTTCCGCATGGTCAGGCGCGTCGAGCGTGACGCCACCTGCGTCCAGCACGCCTTCATGCACGCGCCCGTGGAACAGGTTGACGTTGCCGAGGAAGCCATACACGAAGGGCGATGCCGGCTGGTTGTACACCTGGTCCGGCGAGCCGATCTGCTCCACCTTGCCCTTGTTCATCAGGACAACCTGATCGGCGACTTCCAGCGCCTCTTCCTGGTCGTGGGTGACGAAGATGCTGGTGACGTGCAGTTCGTCATGCAGGCGACGCAGCCAGCGGCGCAGTTCCTTGCGTACCTTGGCGTCGAGTGCGCCGAAGGGCTCGTCCAGCAGCAGCACGCGTGGCTCTACTGCGAGGGCGCGCGCCAATGCAATACGCTGGCGCTGTCCGCCGGACAGTTGCGGCGGGTAGCGGTCCGCCAGCCAGTCGAGCTGCACCAGTTCCAGCAGCGACATCACTTTCTTGCGGATTTCGGATTCGGAGGGACGCTGGTTGCGCGGCTTCACGCGCAGGCCGAAGGCGATGTTCTCGAACACGGTCATGTGCTTGAACAGCGCATAGTGCTGGAACACGAAGCCGACCTGGCGCTCGCGCACATGGCTGCCCGATGCGTCCTCGCCATCGAGGAAAACCTGGCCGGAATCCGGCTGCTCCAAGCCGGCGATGATGCGCAGCAGGGTCGTCTTGCCGCAGCCCGAGGGACCGAGCAAGGCGGTCAGTTCGCCCGGCGGGAAGTTCAGCGAGACGTTATCCAGCGCGACAAAATTGCCGAAACGCTTGTTGATGTTCTTGACTTCGATACCCATGATTACTGTCCCTCGTGAAGCGGTTGCAGGTTGCTGTCGGCGGCGCGCCATTCGACAAAGGTCTTGAGCGCGAGCGTGACGAGTGCGAGCAGTGCAAGCAGCGATGCCACCGCGAACGCAGCCGCGAAGTTGTATTCGTTGTAGAGGATTTCCACCTGCAGCGGCATGGTGTTGGTTTCGCCGCGGATGTGTCCGGAGACGACCGACACGGCGCCGAATTCGCCCATCGCACGCGCGTTGCAGAGGATCACGCCGTACAGCAGGCCCCACTTGATGTTGGGCAGCGTGACATGCCAGAAAGTGCGCCAGCCGGAAGCGCCGAGCACCAGCGCGGCCTCTTCCTCTTCCGTGCCTTGCGCCTGCATCAGCGGGATCAGTTCGCGCGCGACAAAGGGGAAGGTCACGAAGATGGTGGCCAGCACGATGCCGGGTACGGCGAACAGGATCTTGATGTCGTGCTCGCGCAGCCATTCGCCGAACCACCCTTGGGCGCCGAACAGCAGCACATAGATCAGGCCCGAGATCACCGGCGACACCGAGAACGGCAGGTCGATCAGCGTAAGCAGCACGTTCTTGCCGCGGAACTCGAACTTGGCGATGGTCCAGGCGGCGGCGACGCCGAAGACCAGGTTGAGCGGCACCGCGATGGCGGCGGTAATCAGCGTCAGCTTGATCGCAGAGATGGCATCGGGCTCGACGATGGCGGCGAGATATGCATCCCAGCCTTTGCGCAGCGCTTCGGAAAACACGGCCGCCAGCGGGATGAACAGGAACAGGGTGAGGAAGGTCAGCGCGATCCCGATCAGCAGCGCGCGCACCCAGGCGGGTTCGACGGTGGCCGCCGGCGCGTAGGCGGGCTCACCCCGCGCCTGGACGGAAATCGGTAGGGTTGCAGCGGCTCCGGCCATATCAGACTTTCTCCGCCCGGCCACGCTTGCGGGTCCAGGCTTGCAGCAGGTTGATGGTCAGCAGCAGGACGAAGGACACCAGCAGCATCACCACGGCAATCGCGGTGGCGCCGGTGTAGTCGTACTGCTCCAGCTTGGTGATGATGAAAAGGGGCGTGATCTCGGACACCATCGGCATGTTGCCGGCGATGAAGATCACCGAGCCGTACTCGCCGGTGGCGCGCGCGAAGGCCAGCGCGAAGCCGGTCAGCAGGGCCGGCAGGATGGTCGGGAAGATCACCTTGGCGAAGGTTTGCAGGCGGTTGGCGCCGAGGCTGGCAGCGGCCTCTTCCAGTTCGCGCTCCGCCTCCTCCAGCACCGGCTGCACGGTGCGCACGACAAAGGGCAGGCCGATGAAGGTCAGCGCCACCAGCACGCCCAGCGGCGTGAATGCGACCTTGATGCCGAGCGGTTCGAGATAGCGGCCGATCCAGCCGTTGGAGGAATACAGCGCGGTCAGGGCAATGCCGGCGACGGCGGTCGGCAGGGCGAACGGCAGGTCCACCAGCGCGTCGATGATCTTCTTGCCCGGGAAGCGGTAGCGCACCAGCACCCAGGCAACAATGCCGCCGAAGATGACATTCAGGAGCGCACCGATCAGCGATGCGCCAAAAGTCAGCTTGTAAGACGCCACCACCCGCTCGTTGGTCACCGCTGTCCAGAATGCATCCCAGGTCATCGTGAAGGTCTTCAGGAAGACCGCCGACAACGGAATCAGGACGATCAGCGCCAGGTAGGTCAGCGTGAAGCCGAGCGCCAGCCGGAAGCCCGGGATGACACGCACGGCGTTGTGACGCCTCGCCTGCGGTGTGATTGAAAGTGTGCCCATGCGCCCTCTTATTACAAATTCAGCTAATGAAGGGCGATATTTGCATCCTCCCGTTATAAAAAGAACGATTTTTTTCGCATGTGTATAGAACGATTTCGGATATTGGGGTGCCTGCAAAGCCCCACAACGGGAACCACCTCCCGCCAAGTCATTGCTTTACTCTATAAAAAAAACAAAGACTTAGAGTGTATTTCCTCGGCAGGCATCACGTAATAACAAAGTAAACACTCGTTCCAACATTGTTATTACATATCACATGCATCGACTTCCACACTGAGCACCGAGAAGTCCGTTGAAATACAGTGCGAATATGAAAAACGCCTGTCTTCACGTCATGAAGACAGGCGTTTTTCCGGCTCCGAAGAAATATCGATCAGGCCGCGACCCGACGAATCGTGTCTCCCGGGAGCGGCTTTCCGGCATCAAGCGGACGGCCGGCAATCGACGCCGATGGCAAGTCCCAGAGGAAGCCCTGGGCGTATATCGACGTGCCGCTCAGTGCAGCGAGCCGGCGCAGGCTGTCCAACGTGTCGGCGTGCTCGACGCGTTTGAAAATCACGCGCACATTCTGTGCCGCGCACCGGTCCAGCAGGCGCAAGACCGGGCCGTCGTGGAGGGTCTGCCGCGTATCGACCTTCACCACTTCAGGCCGGACGAGATCGAGCAGCTTGAGCGCCTCGAGCGAATCGATGGCATTGACGCCGATGCGGAAGCCGTTGCGGCGGTAATTGTCCGCCACATAGTTCGCCAGCCAGCCTTGGTGCTCCACGATCACCGGCAGTTGCAGCACCACGCGCCGCTGCGGCAGGTCCAGCACCTTGAGGATGCGGCTGAATGCGGTGCCGTGGTTGCCGTCCACTGCCGCCAGCAGGCGGGCATGCACGCTCAGGTAGAGGTCACTGCCTTCGGCCTCGGGCTGACGGAAGAAATTAATCGCATGCAGCATGCGGCACAGCCGGTCGAGCTCGACCGACTCGTCATCATTGGCGGCATGGTCAAGCAGCTTCCACAGACAGAGGCCCTGGTCCGTTTCGGAATGGCTGCGGGCGAATCCTTCATATCCGATCACCTCGTTGCCATCCAGCTTGCGGATAGGCTGGAATGCGCTCGTCAGCGTGGAGTTGAAGTAGCGTCCGGTCGCGCGTCCGTCGACATCTTTCCAGACGCGGGTTCCTGCCTGTTCCGTGCCGTACAGGCGGGACAGATACTGCTCCAGGCCGGGATAAGGAATGGCAGCGGGCATCGCAGGGCCTCCTCTGTTCTGGAAATCAGACGTCGATGATGGCCTTGGCCTTGCCGCGGAACTGGTTGCGTACGTTGATTGCCTGGATGCTCATGGTGTTTCCTTTCAAGCGTGGATGGGGTGGATTGAAATGGACGAAGGCCTCCCCTGCCGCAACCATGTGTCGCAGCGACCTCTGTCTTGTATGTATGCGGAGAATGCGCTGTGGCGGGCAGCGTTAGTTGCTACATCGCGGGCCGAAGGCCGGCATGAAGCCGAGGAGGGGCATGATCCGCCCGCGCGGATCGGTTGCTCTGGCGGGCGGAAGGGAAGACATGGTTTCTCCGGAAGCCGGATTGCCGGCGATTACTTGCGGCCGGGCTGGTAGATCTGGTCGAAGGAGCCGCCGTCGGAGAAATGCGCCTTTTGCGCGACAGTCCAGCCGCCGAAGACTTCATCGATCGTAAACAGCTTCACTTTCGGGAACTGCGCCGCATACTTCTTCGCGACCTTCTCGGAAATCGGACGGTAGTAGTTCTGCGCGGCGATTTCCTGGCCCTCGTCGGTGTACAAGTAGTTCAGGTAGGCTTCGGCCACCTTGCGGGTACCCTTCTTGTCCACGACCTTGTCGACCACGGCGACCGGCGGCTCTGCAAGGATGCTCTGTGCCGGCGCGACGACTTCGAACTTGTCCGGACCGAGTTCCTTGATCGCCAGGATGGCTTCGTTTTCCCAGGCGATCAGCACATCACCGATGCCCCGCTCGACGAAGGTGGTGGTGGAACCGCGCGCGCCGGAATCCAGCACCGGTACGTTCTTGAAAATCTTCGCCACGAAGTCCTTCGCGGTGGCCTCGGAACCGCCCTGCTGCTTCAGCGCGTAACCCCAGGCCGCAAGATAGTTCCAGCGTGCGCCGCCGGAGGTCTTCGGGTTCGGGGTAATGACGGAGACGCCCGGCTTGGCGAGGTCGTTCCAGTCCTTGATGCCCTTCGGGTTACCCTTGCGCACCAGGAACACGATGGTCGAGGTGTAGGGCGAGCTGTTGTGCGGCAGGCGCTTCTGCCAGTCCTTAGCGAGCAGGCCCTTGGCGGCGATCTCGTCAATGTCGTAGGCCAGCGCCAGCGTCACGATGTCCGCGTCCAGGCCATCGATGACCGAGCGCGCCTGCTTGCCGGAGCCGCCGTGCGACTGTTTGACGGTTACGTTGTCACCAGCTTTTGCTTTCCATTGCGCGGCGAAAGCCTTGTTGAAATCCTGATACAGCTCACGCGTCGGGTCGTAGGACACGTTCAGCAGCGATACGTCGGCGGCATGGGCGGCCGGGGCGATCAGTGCAAGTGCCAGCGCGGACTGGAATAGTTTCTTGAGCAACATCTGTCTTCTCCCTGAGGAATCTGGTTTCCGAAGTCGACAGGTTAATGAAGCGCCTATACAAAAAGAACGAATACTTTTGCGCTTCTTTATGCATTATGCATATATAGAATGCTCAAGCGAAAAAATAGCCGCAGGATGCGGCCTTCGTATCTGGAGTCCGGCTCAGGCCTGGCGGCCGCAGCCGCAACCGCCGGAGCCGGGGAGTTTTTTCGTCAGTGAAACGGCATCGGTGCCGAATGCCGTCCTCGCCGGCCCGCAATCCTCAAAACCGTGGCGCTCATAAAAGTCGCGCGCCGACAGGGTGCTGGCCACCTGCATCGAACGCAGCCCCCACTCCTTCGCCTGCGCCTCGAGCGCATCGAGCAGCGCCTTGGCGGTGCCGGTGGAACGGACCTCGGGAGATATATAGAAGAGAACGATCCGGCCCTGCCGCGTCATGATCGCCACGCCGATCACCTCATCGCCGTTGCAAGCCACGATGGAATGATGCGTCGCGCATTCGAACCAGGAGGCTACATTTTCAGGGGTCTTGTTGCCCAGCCAAGCGGCAAGGATGGCGGCATCGTTGCGATGGTCTTTGGCGCAACATTCCGAAATCGAGCGGCACAACATGCGGCAGGCCGGCGCGGCATCCGCCTGCGTGGCGGCTCTGATAACTGCATTCATTCCAGCACCAAACAATACTTCCTGTTACGTGGGAAGGCCGGCGCTGGCAGTCGCCCCGGCCCTGGTTTCGGCTGGAAGAAAGTATAGCAGTGAACGCAGGAAAGCCTCCGAAGCGGCCTTTTGGCGTCAGTTCAGCCGGCCATTGACGCCGCCCATGCTGTAGCGCCCGGCCCCAAGGAAGGCCACGGCGATGGCGCTGAACAGGAACATGCCCTGCAGCTCCAGCGCCCAGCCGCCGGTCTTGTCGAGGGTGAGCAGTTCATGCATGTGGACCAGCCCGATGGCGACGATCATGTTGCCGGCGATGATCAATGCCGCCAGCCGTGTCCATGCGCCGATCAGCATGAGGATGGGCGCGAGCAGCTCCCCGACCAGCACGAGATAGGCAAGTGCACCGGGCAGGCCGTTCTTCTCGAGCATGCCGGCGATGAAGCCGACGCCGCCGGTGATCTTCGCGACGCCGTGCAAGAGGATCAAGACCGCTAGCGTGACACGCAGGATGAGCTTGCCCGCGTCTTCCGATGTGCTGCTGGGTACGGCGTCTCTCATGTTGACTCCTTCTCGGGTTTGCACTTTCGCCCTGCACATTATGCGCCTCCGGGCGCCGTCGCGTATTGCGTCTTCTTAACATTGCCGTTTGCATATTCATATGCAGTGCTGCCAAATATGCAAACGCGAAAGCCTTCGTTCTCTTTCCCCAGGGCGCTGAATAAGATCACCACACCTCGCAGGCCATCATCTGTCATGACGGCGAGAAAGAAAAGCCAAGACGCCTGACGCCTGACGCGGAGGGCTGCCCTCTGGACTTCGAATACCTGTACTTCCGCGGCGACACCTTCCAGTACCGGCTGCGCCTTGCGCGTCATCCGTCCGCCGCACCAACACCATAACCAGCAAACATCATGCAGACACACATCCAGACCGTGGACGTCCTCATCATCGGCGGCGGCACCGCCGGACCGATGGCGGCAGTGAAAGCCAAAGAAGCGAATCCCCAGCTGCGGGTCCTGCTCCTTGAAAAGGCCAACGTCAAGCGCAGCGGCGCGATTTCCATGGGAATGGACGGCCTGAACAATGCCGTCGTTCCCGGCTTTGCCACACCGGAACAGTACGTGAAGGAGATCACCACCGCCAACGACGGTATCGTCAACCAGAAGACGGTGATGGCCTACGCGCAGAACAGCTTTCCGATGATCGAAGAGCTCGACCGCTGGGGCGTGAAGTTCGAGAAGGACGAGACCGGCGACTACGCAATGCGCAAGGTGCACCACATGGGCACCTACGTGCTGCCGATGCCGGAAGGCCACGACATCAAGAAGGTGCTGTACCGCCGCCTCAAGCGCGTGCGCGTAGCGATCACCAACCGGCTGGTGGCCACGCGTCTCCTGACGGCCGAGGATGGCAGCATCGCCGGCGCGATGGCCTTCGATTGCCGCACCGGCGACTTCCATGTCGTGCGCGCCAAGACCGTGATCCTGGCCACCGGCGCTGCCGGCCGGCTCGGCCTGCCGGCCTCGGGCTACCTGTTCGGCACCTATGAAAACCCGACCAATGCGGGCGACGGCTACAGCATGGCCTACCATGCGGGCGCGGAGTTGTCGGGGATCGAATGCTTCCAGATCAATCCGCTGATCAAGGATTACAACGGCCCGGCCTGCGCCTACGTGACCGGCCCATTCGGCGGCTACACCGCGAACAACAAGGGCGAACGCTTCATCGAGTGCGACTACTGGAGCGGCCAGATGATGCTGGAGTTCTACCGCGAACTGCAGAGCGGCAACGGCCCGGTCTTCCTCAAGCTCGACCACCTGGCCGAGGAAACCATCAGCACCATCGAGACCATCCTGCATACCAACGAGCGCCCCAGCCGCGGCCGCTTTCACGAAGGCCGCGGCACCGACTACCGCGAGCAGATGGTGGAAATGCACATTTCCGAAATCGGGCTGTGCAGCGGCCACTCCGCGTCGGGCGTGTGGGTCAACGAGCATGCGGAAACGACCGTGCCCGGCTTGTACGCGGCCGGAGACCTCGCCTGCGTGCCGCATAACTACATGCTCGGGGCCTTCGTGTATGGAAAGCTGGCAGGTGAAAGCGCAGCACGATACTGCGCCGACAAGCCTCTCGCCGAGATTGATCCGGAACAGGTGGAACGCGAACGCGCACGCGTCTGGGCGCCGCTGGCGCGCGAAGACGGCCTGCCGCCCGCGCAAGTGGAATACAAGCTGCGCCGCATGGTGAACGACTACCTGCAGCCGCCGAAGGTCACGCGCAAGATGGAAATCGGCCTGTCGCGCTTCGAGACGATCCAGGAAGACCTCGACCGCATGTCCGCCAGCAACCCGCACGAACTCATGCGCGCACTGGAAGTGCATGCCATCCGCGACTGCGCCGAAATGGCCGCACGCGCCTCGCTGTTCCGCACCGAAAGCCGCTGGGGCCTGTACCACTACCGCGTCGACTTCCCCGAGCGGAACGACAGCGACTGGTTCGTCCATGCGCAACTGAAGAAGGATGGTGAGCGCATGACCTGTTTCAAGCGCGCGATCGAGCCCTACATCGTCAAGCTCGACGACCACGAGCGCAGCGCCTACCAGCGCCTGCGCATCAACAAGGAAACCAGTCAGCCGGAAACCGCCGCTGCCTGAAGGAGAAAGAGAAATGCCGACCGCTTTGAACATTACCAGCGTGCCCGTGCGCGTGGACGAGGAGAAGTGCATTGCCCACAAGGGTTGCACCGTCTGCGTCGACGTCTGCCCGCTGGACGTGCTGGCCATCGACATCGTCAAGGGCAAGGCTTACATGAAGTTCGACGAATGCTGGTACTGCATGCCCTGCGAGAAGGATTGCCCCACCGGCGCCGTGCATGTGGACATCCCCTACCTGCTGCGCTGACCGGCCGATTTTGATTTTGAAGAAAAGGAGAATGAAATGAAACTGCACCAGAAACTGCTGGGCCTGAGCCTGGCCCTCGCGTTCGGCGCCGCCGACGCCGAGACCATCCGCATCGCCATCGGCACGCAGGACACGACCATCAATTGCGCGACCGGCGGCCTGCTGATCCGCGAACTGAAGCTGCTGGAGAAATACCTGCCGCGCGACGGCAAGTACAAGGATGCGCAATACGACATCCAGTGGAAGAACTTCACCTCCGGCGCGCCGCTGACCAATGAAATGGTCGCCGGCAAGCTCGACATCGGATCGATGGCCGACTTCCCCGGCTCATTCAATGGCGCAGCGTTCCAGAAGGCGGGCAAACAGAGCCTGTTCATTACCGTGCTGTCCGGCAGTACCGTCGGCAGCGGCAACGGCATCGTGGTGCCGAAGAATTCGCCGGTGCAATCGCTTGCGGAGTTGAAGGGCAAGACCATTTCCGTGCCATTCGCCTCCACGTCGCACGGCATGCTGCTGCGCGCGGTCAAGGCCCAGGGCTGGGATCCGGAAAAGGATGTGAACATCACCACCCAGTCGCCGGAAGTCGCCGGCTCCGCCCTGCAGAGCGGCAAGATCGAGGCGCATGCCGACTTCGTGCCTTTCGCCGAGCTGTTCCCGTATCGCGGCTTCGCACGCAAGATTTATGACGGTTCGCAGGCCAATGCGCCGACCTTCCACGGCAGCCTGGTGGATGCGGATTACGCGAAGAAGTATCCGGAAATCGTCACCGCCTTCCTGCGCGCAGCCATTGAAGCCGACCGCATCATCGCCGCCGAGCCGGAAAAGTACAGCGAGCTGATCGCCAAGGTCACCGGCATCGAGGCCGAGGTGAACTACCTGTTCCACGGTCCGCTCGGATTGCAGACGCGCGACTTCACCTGGAAGCCGGAGTATCGCCAGGCAGTGAAGACCTCGATCGAAACGCTGCGTCTTCTCAAGCGTACCGAGAACGATATCGATGCCGATACCTTCATCAACGACCAGTTCATCCGCGCCGCCTTCAAGCAGGCCGGACAGAACTATGACGCGCGCCTGAAGAACTACGTGAAGCTGCCCGTGACCACGAAGGATGCCGCGAGCGGCAAGGCGATCACGGACCCGAAGCGCGTCGCGCAGATCTGGGTCGCGGGTGAACCGCTGGTGCGCCACTACGCTTCGGCCGAATCGGCACTGGGCGACCTGCTGAAGCTGGAGAAGGCCGGCAAGAAAGTCCGCGTCGTCTACGGCCATGACCGCGATACCGGGCTGAAGCTGTTTGCCGATGATGCGTGGTTTGTCAGCCATGGCAAGGGCGAATTCAGCGTGTTCCTGCTGAAAGAGAGCGCGGAGGCGTTCGCGAAGAAGAATGGCGGGAAGGTGCTGGATTTTGCCGGTGCGAGGGGAAGCATTGCAAGCTGAAGCCAGTCAAGAGCTCGGCGGCTCCTTCCCCTTCAAGGGGAAGGCTGGGATGGGGATGGGTTTCAGTGGCGCACGCACGTACACCCATCCCCACCCTAACCCTCCCCTTGAAGGGGAGGGAACTCCGAGGTCAGTTTTCCCTGAAAAGCACTGATCGAACGTAATCATGACCACGAACATCCTCAACCTCCCCGCCCAGGCAAGCTGGCAAGGCATCAGCCGCCTGCTCCTGCGCGTGGCATCCCTCATCGCCTGCGTCGCCGCATGGCAATGGGCGTCCACGCAACGCATCGACCTGGTCATCGTCACCTTCCAGAACGTCCCGTCCCCCAAGGACGTCGTCGACGCCGCATGGTCGCTGATCCAGTCGCCCAAGCTTGCCTCCCATCTGAAGGCAAGCGTCTACCGCGTCTTCGCCGGCTTCATCGCGGCCACCTTCGTCGGCATCGGCCTCGGCCTGGTGATCGGTCGCTCGCGCTGGCTGGAAGACGTCCTGCTGCCGCCGCTGGAAGTACTGCGCCCCATTCCTGCGGTCGCCTGGATTCCGCTCGCGATCCTGATGTTTCCCTCGTCTGAAATGTCGATGGTCTACATCACCTTCATCGGCGCGCTGTTCCCCATCCTGCTCAACACCATCCATGGCGTGGAAGGCGTGGACCGGCGCCTGGTCGCTTCGGCGCGCAGCCTCGGCAGCGGACGCTGGTCGATCTTCACCGAAGTCATCCTGCCGGCCGCCGCGCCGAGCATCGTCACCGGGCTGTCGATCGGCATGGGCACCGCGTGGTTCTGCCTGGTGACGGCGGAGATGATCTCGGGCCAGTTCGGCATCGGCTATTACACCTGGGCCTCGTACACCATCCAGAACTATCCGGAAATCGTGGTCGGCATGCTGTTCATCGGCGTGATCGGCATGGGCAGCAGCGTGCTGGTGCGCAAGATCGGCAATGCACTGATGCCGTGGTACCAACCGAAGGGGAAATAAGCATGAGCAACATCACACAAGGCCGCATCGACATCGAAAGCGTGCACATCCGCCTCGGCGCCGGCAAACAGGCATTCGAGGCATTGCAGGACGTGTCGATCGCCATCGAGCCCGGCGAGTTCGTCTGCCTGCTCGGCCCGTCAGGATGCGGCAAGTCGACCCTGCTCGGCGCGCTGGCCGGTCACCTGCAGCCGAGCAAGGGCAGCATCCGGCTCGACAGCCAGCCGGTCAACGGTCCCTCGCCGGAGCGTGGTCTCGTCTTCCAGCAGCACACGCTGTTTCCATGGAAGAAGGTACTCGATAACGTGGCCTTCGGACTCAAGATGAAAGGCGTTCCGCGGGAAGAACGCCGCACGCAGGCGAAGGAACTGCTCGAACTGGTCGGGCTCAAGGGTTTCGAAAACGTCTACCCGTCGCAGCTGTCCGGCGGCATGCAGCAGCGTGTCGAAATCGCCCGCGTGCTGATCAACCATCCGCGCGTGATGCTGATGGACGAACCTTTCGGCGCACTCGACGCGCAGACGCGCCTGAAGATGCAGGAGCTGCTGCTCGATGTCTGGTCGCGCATCCAGACCACGATCGTCTTCATCACCCACGATATCGATGAAGCCCTGTTCCTGGCCGACCGCATCCTGGTGATGAGCCCGCGCCCCGGGCGCATCATCGAAGAACTGAAACTGGACTTTCCCCGCCCGCGCCATGCCGACCTGGTCACTTCCGGCGAATTCACGCGCCTCAAGCGCCATTGCCTGGAGTTGCTGCATCCGCAAGGGAAAGTGATCCCGCTGGAACGACTGACCCCGCTCGGCCCGCCGGCGGCGCATCTCCAATTTGCCATATGAGGAAATAGATTGAGCACCGTTTTTCACGATGACCCCGCGCTGCAGGACATTGCGCAGCGGCTGCAGGATGGCGACAGCGAAGTTCGCCGCATCGCCCTCCTCGACCTCGCCGATCTTGCCGGCGATGAACACGCGCCGTTGCTCGTCGCTGCGTTGCGCGATCCTGCTCCCGCCGTGCGCGAGGAAGCGGCGCGGGCGCTGGAAGCCTTCGAAAGCCCCGAAAGCGTCACCGGCCTGGTCGCCCTGCTGACGGACAGCGATGCCGGCGTGCGCGGCGCGGCCGCCCACAGCCTGAGCGAGCTCAAGCATCCGGAATCGGCGGCGTTGCTGCTGCCGCATGCCGGCCATGCCGATCCCTTCGTTCGCGCCAGCGTGCTGCGCGCGTTGCGGGAGCTGAAGGCACCGGAAAGCATCGGCCCCGCACTGACCGCCCTCCAGGATGCAGATGCATCCGTGCGGCGCGAGGCGGTTGCCGTCGCCGGTTACCTGAAACACGCCGAAGCCCTCCCCGCGCTGACCGCATTGGCGACGGGCGATCCGGATCCGGAAGTGCGCCGCGCGGCGGTCGGCGCGCTCGGCTTCGCTGACGGCAACGCCCTGGAAAGCGTGCTGGCCGCACTACTGTCTGCCTTGAATGACGACGCATGGCAGGTGCGCGAAGAAGCAGCGACCACGACGGGCAAGCTGAAACTCGCCCAGGCTGGCGGCCCGCTGATCGCCGCGCTGCAGGACGACTATTGGCAAGTGCGCCTGCGCGCAGCACGCGCTCTCGGCCGCCTGCGCCATCGCGACGCCGTGCCCGCGCTGAAGGAAGCATTGACGCACCAGGCGGCCAACCTGCGCAAGGAAGCGGCGTTGTCACTGGGGGAAATCCGCAATGCGGCCGCCCTGCCCGCGCTGGAACGCGCGCTGCAGGATCCCGATCCCGAAGTACGCAAGGCTGCGCGCCTGGCCGTCGAGCAGGTCCGCTCAGCTTGAGGGATGGCGATGTACCCCGAAACGATCACCAACGACCACGCAGCCGGCATCCTGGAAATCCGCTGGCAGGACGGCGCGCTGCAACGACTGGGCAACGGCTTCCTGCGCGAGCAATGCCAGTGCGCGAGCTGCCATTCGGCACGCGACCAGCGCAACGAACGCATCGCCGCGGCTCCGGGACTGCGCATCAACAGCATCGTCCCGGTGGGCTCCTACGCCGTGCAGCTGCTATTCAGCGACGGTCATATGCGCGGGATCTTTCCCTGGCTTTATCTCAGGACTTTGAGGGATGAAAAGTTGGAGCCGGTCAGCGCATGAGCAGCGGGCCGACTATCAGGAGCCAGGTGATTCCAGCCAGGGTCAGCGCGAGGAACACGGCGGCGCTGCCGAAATCCTTCGCATTCTTCGACAAGGGATGGCGTTCGAAGGAGATGCGGTCGACCACCGCCTCGATGGCCGAATTGATGAGTTCGACAATCAGCACGAGGAGCAGCACGGCAACCAGCGCGATCTTTTCCAATGCGGACACAGGCAGCAACAGCGCGATGATCACGCCGGGAATGACGAGCACCAGTTCCTGCCGGAACGCGTGCTCGCTCTTCCATGCCATGCGAAAACCCTGCATGGAATACAAAAAAGCGGCGTAAATCCGCTTTACGCCGCTTTTGCTCTTGAACTCGCTTACCTGTTGCTGGTGCTCTGTCATCGTCGCTGTTTGTATAGCTCGCGGAATGTCTTGCCGCTGGGCGCAGGCATTTCGCGATGGTCTGTCCATCCGCCGGCGAATGGCAGTTTCGATATCGTTTTGCCATTGCCCGCCATCATGCGCATGAAGCGTACACCGATTTTGGTGGCGAGTCGATAAAGCGCTGGTCGTTTGGCGACGAAGGCCCAGAGGGTCAGGCTGAGGCGCTCGGCCTTCGGGCGCAGGTTCTGCTCCACTTGCTTCTCACGCAATTTGCGCAACAGGTCGGGCAGTGGAATCTTCACCGGGCAGACGACATGGCATTCCCCGCACAGGGTCGACGACTGCGGCAGGTCGACGGCATTCTCGATGCCAACGTAGGAAGGCGTCAGCACGCTGCCCATCGGGCCGGGATACACCCAGCCGTAGCTGTGGCCGCCGATCTTCTGGTACACCGGGCAATGGTTCATGCAGGCGCCGCAACGGATGCAGCGCAGCATTTCCTGGAACTCGGTGCCGACCAGGTTGGTGCGGCCTGCATCGACGAGCACGAAATACATGTGCTCCGGTCCTTCCACGTCCGCTTCGCGCTTGGGGCCGGTGAGCAGGGAAACATAGTTCGTGATCGACTGGCCGGTGGCCGAACGCGGCAGCAGGCGCAGCACGGTCGCAAAATCTTCCAGCGTCGGCAACACCTTCTCGATGCCGGTGACGACCACATGCACCTTGGGCGGCAGGATGGTGCACATGCCCTCGTTGCCTTCGTTGGTGACGATGGCGACCGAACCGGTTTCAGCGATGATGAAATTGCCGCCGGTGACGCCCATGTCGGACGACAGGAATTGCGGCCGCAGCATTTCGCGCGCCTCGCGCGTCATCTGCGGGATGTCGGTCAGCCGCGGCCGATTGTGGACGCGGGCGAACAGGTCCGAAATCTCGTCCTTGTCCTTGTGCACCACGGGCGCGACGATGTGCGACGGCGCCTCGTTGTTGTTGATCTGCAGGATGTATTCGCCAAGATCGGTCTCGACCGGCTGCACGCCGGCGGCTTCCAGCGCCTTGTTGAGCGCCATTTCCTCCGACACCATGGACTTGGACTTGGTGACCTTCTTCACGCCGTGCTTCTTCGCGATCTCGACCACAAGACGCGATGCGTCTTCGGCGCTTTCCGCGTAGAGCACGGTCGCGCCGCGCTCGGTCGCCTTTTTCTCGAAAGTGTCGAGCCAGACATCGAGGTTCTCGATGGCGCGCATGCGGCGTTCCTTCGCTGCGTCTCGCGTGCCTTCGAAATCATCCAGCTCCAGGATTGCGGAGGCGCGGCCTGCGACCCACTTGGTGGACAGTTTCTTGAGGTTGGCCTGCAGGCGCTTGTCGGCCAGCTTCTCGCCCACGCGGGCCTTGAAATGCATCGACTGGACTTGCATCACGCGTCTCCTGCCAGGACTTGCGCGACGTGCAACACGCGCGTGGTGTTGTCGCCGGTGCGGCGCAGGCGGCCTTCGATATTGAGCATGCAGCCGAGGTCGCCCAGCACCACCGCTTCGGCGCCGGAATCCTGGATGTTCTTGCACTTTTCATCCACGATGGCGGCCGAGACGTTGCCGTACTTGAGCGAGAAGGTGCCGCCGAAACCGCAGCACTGGCGATGGTCCTTCATTTCCTTCACGGTCACGCCCGCCTTTTCCAGCAGCGCCCGCGGCTGCTTCTGCACGCCCAGTTCGCGCAGGCCGCAGCAGGAGTCGTGGTAAGTCACCGGGCCCTTGATGCTGTTATTGCCTTCACCGGGGAGTTTCTCGATTTTCACCACGTTGTACAGGAAATCGGTCAGTTCGAAGACGCGCGGCGCGAGGCGCTGCATGCGCGCCAGCCAGGCCGGGTCGTCCGAGAACAGGTCGGTGTAATGCGTCTTGACGTGGCCGCCGCAGGAGCCGGACGGAATCACCACATAATCGAAGTCTTCGAATTCCTCGACGAACTTCTCGGCCAGCGCCCGTGCCGCCTTGCGGTCGCCGGAACTGTAGGCCGGCTGTCCGCAGCAGGTCTGGCTTTCCGGCACCACGATCTCGCAGCCCGCCGCTTCCAGCAGCTTCACGACGGAAAAGCCGATTTCCGGCCGCATCATGTCAATCAGGCAAGTATGAAAAAATCCGACGCGCATCACGCTGTCCTCGAGTTGTGCAAGGTCTCCATTATGTGCGCCGATGCCCCTCGGGAAGACGTTTGATACGGATGAAATAATTTAGAGACTTCCTCCAAATATTTTTCGCACGACTTTTTCATTTTTTCACCATGTGATATAAAGAGGATTATTGCAACGCACCAACCACAATATGAAACCAGAACAGACCGCAGAGAACAGCCAGATTTCGATCCAGGTGATCGAACGGATGATCTCGCTCCTGGACGCGCTCGCCCAGTATCCCGACCCGGTGAGCCTGAAAGAGCTGTCGACCGTGACTGGCCTTCATCCGTCCACCGCCCACCGCATCCTGAACGACCTGGTCGTCAAGCGTTTTGTCGACCGTGCCGAAGCCGGTTCCTACCGCCTCGGCATGCGCCTTCTGGAGCTGGGCAACATCGTCAAGAGCCGCCTGAACGTGCGCGAAGCCGCGCTGGACTTCATGCGCGCCCTGCACCGCAAGACCCAGCAGACCATCAACCTCTCGGTCCGCCAGGGCGACGAGATCGTTTACATCGACCGCTCGTTCTCCGAGCGTTCAGGCATGCAAGTGGTCCGCGCCATCGGCGGCCGCGCGCCGCTCCACCTGACGTCCACCGGCAAACTGTTCCTGTCCGCCGACGATCCGAAGCAAGTGCGTGCTTACGCTACGCGCACCGGACTGGCTGGCCACAACAAGAACTCGATTACCGATTTGGTGAAACTGGAACGTGAATTGAGCCTGGTCCGCGCGCGCGGCTATGCGCGCGACAACGAAGAACTGGAACTCGGCGTGCGCTGCATGGCCGCCGGCATCTACGACGACTCGGGCAAGCTGATCGCGGGCCTGTCGATTTCGGCGCCGGCCGACCGCCTGCAGGAAGAATGGGTGGAAGACCTGGTCAGCACCGCCAACCAGATCTCGGCCGTGCTCGGTTACGTGCCGCAGGGCGCGGCAGCCTGAAGTAAAAGGGAGCGACAGAACACTGCGCGCTCCCTACACCACCCTCCGGTACAGCCCCTGCTCCCCGGCCACCGCCTTGTAGCGGGAAACAAAGGGTGCCGCATTCAATCCATCATCGCTGCCCACGCTCAGGATGCCGAACAACGGCATGCTGTCGTAGAACAATTGCAACGCGCGCCGGTGCAGCACCGTGCCGAAATCAGACAGCGCGTTGCGGCACACGATGAACTGGAACTCGTTGAACGAGGCATCGGTGGCAAGGCTGTACTGCGCCCACGTGACATTCGCCCGCAGCTCGGCGCTGAATACGCCCTTGCCGCCAGCCTCGCTGCAGTAGTCCGTGAAATCCGCCCGGCCGCCGCAACGACGGTAGTTGTCGGCATACTCCGGCCAGCGTGCGAGCGAGAACTCGCCAGACCGCGCCTCTTCCAGCAGCAACTCGTTGGCCGCCGTCGCATAGATCTGCGTCTTGTCGTACAACCCCTCTTCGTCGAGCAGGATGGCCAGCGCGCAGACTTCCTCTGGCGCCACGCATTCCGCCACCCACACCTTTGGAGAAGGACAGGAACGCAGCCATGGCACCATCACCTCCCGCAAGGCGCGGAAGTAAGCCGGGTCGTCGAACAATCCCGCCGGCTGCATGCTGAGTGCGCGCAACAGCACAGTGCTGGCCTGGGCATCGTGCATCACCCTGTCCTGCAGCAACGAGACCGTCTTGAGTCCGGCACCGCGCATCAGTGCGTGCAACCGCTGCCTGACGCTCTCGCGCCGATAGCCGCGAAAATCCTGCCCGAAACGACGGTACACGCCTTCGAGCAGGAGGTCGATCTCCAGGTCTTCGACCGTTTGCATATCGTTTGCCACGGTGCCACCTACTGGTGCAGCCAGACCCGCATCAGCGACAGCAACTGCGCCACGTCCACCGGCTTGGTGATGTAATCCGACGCGCCGGCGGCCAGGCACTTGTCGCGGTCGCCCTTCATCGCCTTCGCCGTCAGCGTGATGATCGGCAGCGACTTGAAGCGCGGGATGGCACGGATCGCTCGCATCGTGTCGTAACCGTCCATCTCCGGCATCATGATGTCCATCAGGACGATCTCGATCGTCGGATCCTTTTCCAGGACTTCGATGCCGTCCTTGCCGTTCTCCGCGAACAGCACCTTCATCTGCTGGCGCTCGAGCACGGAACTCAGCGCGAAGATGTTGCGCAAGTCGTCATCGACGATCAGCACCTTGCGTCCCGCCAGTCCGCCATCCTCGACGTGGATGTCTTCCAGCATACGGCGCTGCAACTCCGGCAGGCTGGTCGGCGAGCGGTGCAGGAACAAGGCGGTCTCGTCGAGCAGGCGCTCCGGCGAACGGGCATCCTTGACGACAATCGTCTTGGCGATGCGCTTGAGGCGCGTGACATCCTTGCGGCTCAGGTCCTTCGCCGTGTACACCACCACAGGCAGGTCGCGCAGCGTGATGTCGTCGCCGATCTTGTCGAGCAGGTCGAAGCCGCTGATGTCCGGCAGGTTGAGGTCGAGCACCATGCAGTCGAAATGCGATGAGTGCAGGAACTCCATCGCCTCCTTGCCGGTCCCCACCGACACGATCTGCACGTCTCCGGAGCCGATCAGGTTGACGATGGCATCACGCTGCATCGGATCGTCTTCCACCACCAGCAGGCTGCGCTTGCCACGTACAAGGAACTGCTGGATGCGCGTGAATTCCTCCTGCAGGCGTTCGCGGTTGACCGGCTTGTGCAGGTAGGAAATCGCCCCCTGGCGCAGCGCCCGTTCGCGTTCCTTCAGGTTGGTCATTACATGCACCGGGATATGACGCGTGCTGGGATCGCGCTTCAGCCGCTCGAGAACCGTGAAGCCGTCGATGTCGGGCAAGTCGATGTCCAGCAGGATCGCGGCCGGCAAGTAATCGCGCGCAAGCGTCAACGCCGAGTCGCCGATGTGCGTGACGATCCCCTTGAAGTTCTTCTCACGGGCATGGTCAAGCAGCACGCTGGCGAAGCGGGAATCGTCCTCGACGATCAGTACGGAAGGATCCCCCGGTGCGATCAGCGCGCGGTCGTCTGATGAGCTCTCGTACGGCACATCGATCACTTCCACACTGGCCGCCACATGCTGCGTCTCGTCGCCATACGCACCGCGGTCGAGCGTGTGAATGATCGCCGATTTCACCACCGATTCTTCACCTGCAGCCTGCTGCAGGTCGTAGTTGACGAATCCGGAGCGGTTATACGGGAGATAGAGCGTGAAGGTGCTGCCGACGCCCACTTCACTTTCCACACGGATCTCGCCGCCGAGCAGGCGGGCCAGCTCGCGGCTGATGGACAGGCCAAGGCCGGTGCCGCCGTATTTGCGCGCGGTACTGCCGTCGGCCTGCTGGAATGCCTCGAAGATCAGCTGCAGCTTGTCCCCCGGGATGCCGACACCGGTATCGGTAACCGAGAACGCCAGCACGGCATCGGCCTGGTTCAGGTTCGGATGGTCGGGTGTCCAGCCGGACTTCGCCATGCCTATCTTCAGCGACACTTCGCCGCGGCTGGTGAACTTGAACGCATTCGACAGCAGATTCTTCAGGATCTGCTGCAGGCGCGTGGTGTCCGTCATCATCGCAACCGGCAGGTTGCCTTCGAGGTCCACCGAGAAATTGAGCTGCTTGGCTTCGGCCATATGGCGGAAGGTGCGTTCGACGTAGCCGGACAGCGTGCGGAAGCGGTACTCGCTCACTTCAAGCGTGACGGTGCCCGACTCGATCTTCGACAGGTCGAGAATGTCGTTGATCAGCGTCAGCAGGTCGCTGCCGGCGCCGTAAATCGTCCGCGCATATTCGACCTGGCGTTCGCTCAGGTTGCCCTCCGGGTTGTCGGACAGTTGCTGCGCGAGGATCAGCAGGCTGTTCAGCGGCGTGCGCAGTTCGTGCGACATGTTCGCCAGGAACTCGGACTTGTACTTGGAAGACAGCGCGAGCTGGGTGGCCTTTTCTTCGAGCGCGAACTTCGCCTGTTCCACTTCGCGGTTCTTGCGTTCCACCTCGATGTTCTGCTCGGACAGCAAGCGTGCCTTTTCCGCCAGCTCGAGGTTGGTCTGCTGCAGTTCCTGCGCCAGCGACTGCGATTGCGTCAGCAGCGATTCGGTACGGCTGTTGGCCTCGATGGTGTTGAGCACCACGCCGATCGATTCCATCAGCTGGTCGAGGAAGGACAGGTGGGTTTCGGTGAAGCGGTCCAGCGAAGCGATTTCAATCACGGCCTTGACCTGCTGTTCGAACAGGATAGGCAGCACCACGATATTGGTCGGCGGCGCTGCACCGAGGCCGGATGAGATCTGGATGTAGTCACGCGGCACGTTGGTCAACCACACGCGCTGCTTCTCCACCGCGCACTGGCCGACCAGGCCTTCGCCCGGCAGGAAGGAAGTGGGCAGCTTGCGGCTGGAACGGTAGCCGTAGCTCGCGATCATGCGCAGGCGTGCATCGTTTTCCTGCGAATCCATCATGTAGAACACGCCGTGGTGCGCACTGACCAGCGGCGCCAGTTCGGACAGAATGAGCGTCGTCACTGCGGACAGGTCGCGCTGGCCCTGCAGCAGTCGGGTGAAGCGCGCCAGGTTGGTCTTGAGCCAGTCCTGCTGCGCATTCTTCTGCGTCGTCTCCTTCAGGTTGCGGATCATCTCGTTGATGTTGTCCTTGAGGTCCGCCACCTCGCCGCGCGCTTCCACCTGGATCGAACGCGACAGGTCGCCGCGCGTCACCGCGGTCGCCACTTCCGCAATCGCGCGCACCTGCGTGGTCAAGGTCGCCGCCATCTGGTTCAGGTTCTCGGTCAAGTCCTTCCACGTCCCCGCCGCACCCGGCACCGAGGCCTGGCCGCCCAGCTTGCCTTCCACACCCACCTCGCGCGCCACCGTGGTCGCCTGGTCGGCAAACACCGCCAGCGTGTCGGTCATCTCGTTGATGGTGTTGGCCAGCGCCGCGATCTCGCCGCGCGCGGCCACCGTCAGCTTCTTCTTCAGGTCGCCATTCGCCACTGCCGTCACCACACCGGCGATACCCCGCACCTGCGCGGTCAGGTTCGCCGCCATGAAGTTCACGTTGTCGGTCAAATCCTTCCAGGTACCGGCCGCGCCTTCCACCTGCGCCTGGCCGCCCAGCTTGCCTTCGGTGCCCACTTCGCGCGCCACGCGCGTGACTTCCGACGCGAACGAGGACAGCTGGTCCACCATCACGTTGATGGTGTTCTTCAGTTCGAGAATCTCGCCCTTCACGTCCACCGTGATCTTCTTCGACAGGTCGCCGCGCGCCACCGCCGTGGTCACTTCGGCGATATTGCGCACCTGGCCGGTCAGGTTCGATGCCATGAAGTTCACGTTGTCGGTCAGATCCTTCCAGGTGCCCGATGCACCCGGCACATTCGCCTGTCCGCCAAGACGGCCCTCGGTACCCACTTCGCGCGCCACCCGCGTCACTTCCGATGCGAACGATCGCAACTGGTCCACCATGGTGTTGATGGTGTCTTTCAATTGCAGGATCTCGCCGCGCACGTCCACGGTGATCTTCTTGGACAAGTCGCCGTTGGCCACCGCCGTGGTCACGTCGGCAATGTTGCGCACCTGCGAGGTCAGGTTGCCGGCCATCGAGTTCACGCTGTCGGTCAAGTCCTTCCACGTGCCTGCGACCCCCGGCACGTTGGCCTGGCCGCCCAGTTTGCCTTCGGTACCCACTTCGCGCGCCACACGGGTCACTTCCGATGCGAACGAGGACAACTGGTCCACCATCACGTTGATGGTGTTCTTCAGTTCCAGGATTTCTCCCTTGGCATCGGCGGTAATCTTCTTCGACAGGTCGCCACGCGCCACGGCGGTGGTCACTTCCGCGATGTTGCGCACCTGGCCGGTCAGGTTCGATGCCATGAAGTTCACGTTGTCGGTCAAATCCTTCCAGGTGCCGCCCACGCCTTTCACCTGCGCCTGGCCGCCCAGCTTGCCCTCGGTACCCACCTCGCGCGCCACGCGCGTCACTTCCGACGCGAACGAGTTCAGCTGGTCCACCATCACGTTGATGGTGTTTTTCAGTTCGAAGATTTCGCCGCGCACGTCCACGGTGATCTTTTTCGACAAGTCGCCGTTGGCCACCGCCGTGGTCACGTCGGCAATGTTGCGCACCTGCGCGGTCAGGTTGCCTGCCATCGAGTTCACGCTGTCGGTCAAATCCTTCCAGGTACCGGCGACGCCCGGCACGTTGGCCTGGCCGCCGAGCTTGCCTTCGGTACCCACTTCGCGCGCCACGCGGGTCACCTCGGAGGCGAAGGCATTGAGCTGGTCCACCATCACGTTGATGGTGTTTTTCAGCTCCAGGATTTCGCCCTTGGCATCGGCGGTAATCTTTTTCGACAAGTCGCCGTTGGCCACGGCGGTGGTCACGTCGGCGATGTTGCGCACCTGGCCGGTCAGGTTGCCCGCCATCGAGTTCACGCTGTCGGTCAAATCCTTCCACGTTCCCGCCACGCCCGGCACGTTCGCCTGGCCGCCGAGCTTGCCTTCGGTACCCACTTCGCGCGCCACGCGCGTCACTTCCGATGCGAACGACGACAGCTGGTCGACCATCACGTTGATGGTGTCTTTCAGTTCAAGGATTTCACCCTTCACGTCCACCGTGATCTTCTTGGACAGGTCGCCGCGCGCCACGGCCGTCGTCACCTCGGCGATGTTGCGCACCTGGCCGGTCAGGTTCGAGGCCATGAAGTTCACGTTGTCGGTCAGGTCCTTCCAGGTGCCGCCCACGCCTTTTACCTGCGCCTGGCCGCCGAGCTTGCCTTCGGTACCCACTTCGCGCGCCACCCGCGTGACTTCCGAGGCGAACGAGGAGAGCTGGTCCACCATGGTGTTGATGGTGTTCTTCAGCTCCAGGATTTCGCCCTTGACGTCCACGGTGATCTTTTTCGACAGGTCGCCATTCGCCACCGCCGTCGTCACGTCGGCGATGTTGCGCACCTGGCCGGTCAGGTTGCCCGCCATCGAGTTCACCGAGTCGGTCAAGTCTTTCCAGGTGCCGGCCACGCCCTTGACCTGCGCCTGGCCGCCGAGCTTGCCTTCGGTACCCACTTCGCGCGCCACCCGCGTGACTTCCGAGGCGAACGAGGAGAGTTGGTCCACCATGGTGTTGATGGTGTCTTTCAGCTGGAGAATTTCGCCCTTGGCGTCGGCGGTAATCTTCTTGGACAGGTCGCCGTTGGCCACCGCGGTGGTGACTTCCGCGATGTTGCGCACCTGGCCGGTGAGGTTCGATGCCATGAAGTTCACGTTGTCGGTCAAATCCTTCCAGGTGCCGCCCACGCCGGGCACGTACGCCTGGCCGCCCAGCTTGCCCTCGGTGCCCACTTCGCGCGCCACGCGCGTCACTTCCGATGCAAACGATCGCAGCTGATCCACCATGGTGTTGATGGTGTCCTTCAATTGCAGGATTTCACCGCGCACGTCCACGGTAATCTTTTTCGACAAGTCGCCGTTGGCCACCGCCGTCGTCACGTCGGCGATGTTGCGCACCTGCGAGGTCAGGTTGCCGGCCATCGAGTTCACGCTGTCGGTCAAGTCCTTCCAGGTGCCGGCCACGCCAGGCACGTTGGCCTGGCCGCCGAGCTTGCCTTCGGTACCCACTTCGCGCGCCACGCGCGTCACTTCCGAGGCGAACGACGACAGCTGGTCGACCATCGTGTTCGCGGTCGATGCGGCGCGCAGGAACTGGCCCTTCAACGGCCGGCCATCCACGTCCAGCGCCATCGTCTGCGACAGGTCGCCCTTGGCCACCGCACCAATCACGCGCGCCATCTCCGTCGTCGGACGCACCAGGTCGTCGATCAGGGTGTTGACGGATTTCACAATGGTCGCCCAGCCGCCGGCAGCACTCGGCACCGACGCACGCTGGGTCAGGCGCCCCTCGCGTCCGACCACACGGCTGACCTCCGTGATCTCACGGGTCAGCTGCTCATTGGCTTCCATGATGTCGTTCAGCGTGTCGGCGATCTTGCCGGCAAGTCCGGTCAGGTCCGACGGCATCCTTGCTGAAAAGTCGCCCTTCTTCAGTGCTGTCAGTACGCCAAGCAGCAACTTGTCATCCAGTTCATCGCGCAGCTCTGTCCTTGTGTCCATCATGTTGTCTCCATCCGCGATTCAAAAATTCGCCCGCTGTTCCTTTTCCATTTGCATAGCCGCGCGAAAAACCGGTGCCGCGATAGGCACTGGGGAATCATGACCGGGTAGATGCAAACGTCTGGTGAAAACCAGATGTCTATTTACGCAGAAAAGACCGTCGGGTGAAAGCGCCTTTGGCGCTATTTCCAACGAGAAATTAGAAGGTTATTGTGGTCCCAAACGACATGCGCGGGCAACAATGGAAAAGGTGCCAAATTCACTTACCGAACGCACCATTGATAATTCTCAAGCCGTTTGATTACGGTGCAACACTGCAGATGTGATGTGGACTGTCGAGTCAGTCGCGCGAGGTATCGGCGGAGAGCGATTTTGCGCGCCGCGATGAAATCGGACGCTTGGGAGTCACAACGTTCTTCTTCAGGCTGTCGGATGCCCTGCGCTCCATGAGGACAGGCGCTGCGCCCTCGCCATCGATGCGTGCCGGCGCTCCATTCATTTCGGCCAGCGGCAGGGGCACTGAAATGGTCAGCGCGGTTCCCGAGTCCGGTGCGGTGTCGATGGAGAGTTCGCCGCCGAGGGTGCTGATGCGCTCCTTGATGCCGACCAGTCCGAAGGAATTCGCTTTCCGCCTGCATCCCGGGAAAATGCCGACACCGTTATCCGCCACCGTCATCATGAGACGGTCGCCGGTCTTGTGCAATTCGATCTTCGCCCTTGTCGCGCGGGCATGGCGGAACACGTTGTTGAGCGATTCCTGGAGGACGCGGAACAGCGCCGTGGCACGGTTGTCGTCCACCACCACTTCCGCCTCGGGCATCACCAGCTCGCACGCGATTCCGGTACGGCGCTGGAATTCCTTGACCTGCCATTCGATCGCGGCGTTCAGGCCGAGATCGAGCACGGTCGGACGCAGGTTGTTGATGATCGCCCGCATCGCCTTCATCGTGCTGTCGATGTGCTCGAGCACGGCATGCACTTTCTTGTTGAGTTTGGGATGCGTGGAACCGGTGCGCGCGTGCAGCATCGCGATGTCGATGCGCAGCGCGAGGAGATTCTGCCCGAGTTCATCGTGGATCTCGCGGGCGATGCGCTTGCGCTCGTCTTCCTTGATACGCTCCTGGTAGCTGGCGAGCTGGCGCAATTCTTCTTGCGACTGCCGCAACGCTTCCTCGGCCTGGCGGCGTTCGTTGATGTGATCCAGATCCTGCTTGCGCTGCTCTTGCAGGTCGTGATTCAGCGTCTCCAGTTCCTGCTTCTGGCGCCTCAGCTGGAGGTTGTTGCGCGCCAGCTCGACGAATACCGATACCTTGGTCTGCAGGATCTGCGGGATGATGGGCGTGAAAAGGTAATCCACCGCGCCCTTCTGGTAAGCCTTGAGCCGGTTCATTTCATCGGCATAATGCGCCGTGATGAAAATGATCGGGACCGACGCGGAGCGTGGATGAGAGTGAATTGCCTCGGCCGTCTCGAAGCCGTCCATGCCCGGCATGCTGACATCAAGCAGGATGACGGCGAAGTCATTGTTGAGTACCTGGCGCAACGCCTCTTCACCCGAGCGGGCGGTCATGACCCTGTAGTCTGTGCCATCCGTGTCGAGCAGGCTCGCCAAGGCCAGCAGGCTAGCGGCATCGTCATTGACCAGCAGGACTTTTGGAGTAAACACGGCGCGTATAAAGACTTTACTGAAAGAAAAGCGGCCCGGTTGCCGCCCCTCACGCAACTTCCTTTTTCCGAAGCGCGCTGCCGGAGCCCGAAGGCCGCTTTGAGTTATCAATGAAATACCGGAAGGCCGATCCCGCAGCCTTTGCATCTTGCCTGGGAGCAGATACAGATTCCAAGTGTTTCCCGAACCAATGTAACACAGAAAAATAAAGCCGGTTGTGCAGTACTTGCACAGCCGGCATTCATACAACGCCTGAACCTGCCAGAGGGAAACAAATGCCCGGCAAGTCTGTTATGTCTTCAATTGCGCATCAACCCTGGCGCGCGGCGGGCGGTGTGGCGGCCTGCGGTCTTGCGACCTCGAGCCATTTGCGCACGCGGCTGGCGTCGGCCAGGCGGGTGTCCTTGCCCTTGGAATCCAGGAAGACCATCACGACCGGCCGGCCTTCGATACGAGCCTGCATGACCAGGCACCGCCCTGCTTCCGCAATATAGCCGGTCTTCTGCAGTCCGATCTCCCAGCCTGGATTCTTGACCAGACGGTTGGAATTCATGTAGTTCAGCTGGTACCTGCCCGCGTTGACCGCATACTGAGGGTCGGTCGAGTAGTCGCGAATGACCGGGTGCTGGTATGCCGCTACCACGAGCTTTGCCAGGTCACGCGCACTGGCCACGTTGTGGCTGGACAGGCCGGTGGAATCGACAAAATGGGCATCCTTCATTCCCAGCGCCCTCGCCTTGGCATTCATCGCAGCGACGAATGCCGGCAAGCCGCCCGGGTAGTTCCGGCCGAGCGCCGATGCCGCACGGTTTTCGGAACTCATCAAGGCAATGTGCAGCATGTTTGCGCGCGTCATCTGCGAACCGACGCGCAGGCGCGAGCCGCTGTTCTTTTCGCGGTCGATGTCATCCGACGTGACTTCCAGCACTTCGTCCAGGTCCTGGCGCGCCTCGACCACGACCAGTGCGGTCATCAGCTTCGTCAGGGAAGCGATGGGCAGGGCAAAACCGGCATTCTTTTCAAACAGCACCTGCGACGAGGCCTGGTCGATGACAAAGGCAGCATTGGACTTCAGTGCGAGCGGGTCGCGCGTCTGGTGCAATCCGGCCATGTCGCCGGCGGTCAGCACCGGCGGAGCGGCATTGACGGACGGGGTGAAGGCGACGCGTTGAACAGAAGCGTTTTGTTTCGCGACGACGGCTTTCCTGGAAGCAGTGCTTCGTTTGGCGGCCGTCGCGGTCTTGGAGGCTTTGGCTGAGGGCGATGAAGACCGGCGGGCTGAAGATGTTTTTGCCTTGGCCGCGGACTTCTTGACGACCGACTTCTTCGTCGATGATTTGCTGGCGGTTGCTGCTTGCGCCACAGGGGCGGCCACAACCAACGCCAAACACGTCACAACGATTCCCAGCGCTGACCTGAGCATGCACCCCTCCCTAATTCTTGCGAGCCGGAATTATATCTTGCAGTCTAGCAAAATAGTGAAAATCGGCAAGCGAATTAAGTAGTTAGCGCAGGAATTTAAACAATTTTCTTACTGATAATTGAGGTTTCACAACAGACATGCCCCCATGCAACTCCGGGCTGGAGTGCGAAGAGGCATGGCAAACATTCTTATCCCAGGAATTTCGTGAATTCTGCCGCCGGAACGCGCTCGGTCACAAGACTGTTTTCGATCTTGGCCACGTCGGCAAATCCGAGCGACATGCCGCACACCACCATTTCGTTTTCCGGCAGTTCCAGCACCTTTGCGATGATCTTGGGGAACTGGGTAAACGCCGCCTGCGGGCAGCTATCCAGACCACGGCCGCGCGCGGCGATCATGATGTTCTGCAGGAACATGCCGTAATCCAGCCAGGAGCCCCGCTCCATGATCCGGTCGATGGTGAAAATCATGCCGACCGGCGCATCGAAAAAGCGGTAATTGCGCCCGTGCTGTGCATGCATGCCGGGTTTGTTCTCCCTCGACAGGCCGAGCAGCGCATACAGGTCCCAGCCCACCTTGCGGCGGCGGTCGATGTAAGGAGATACCCATTCGAGCGGATAGTACGCATATTCCTGGCTATGTTCCTTGCCGAGCGCCGGGTCGTTGTGGGCGCGCAGGATTTCCGCTGAGAGCCTGTCCTTGGCGTCGCCGGTCAGCACATAAACTTTCCATGGCTGTGTATTGGTACCCGAAGGCGCGCGGGCCGCCACTTCGAGGATTGACTCGATGTCTTCGCGCGCGACAGGCGTGGGCAGGAAGGCGCGGATGGAGCGGCGCGACGTGATCGCCGCGTCGACAATCTTCTGCTGATCGGATTCAATCATTCCGACACCGTGATGGTTTGCAAAAGCGCACGCATCGGTTCAGGAATGGCGCTCGGCCGGCGCGACTCGCGATCGACGTAGACATGGACGAAATGGCCTTGCGCGGAAGCCGACTCCTCATCCTCGCGGAAGATGCCGACTTCATAGCGTACGCTGGAGTTGCCGAGCTTGGTCACGCGCAGGCCTGCCGTGACACGCTCCGGGAAGGCAACCGAGGCGAAGTAATTGCATTGCGTCTCGATCACCAGTCCGATCACCTTGCTGCGCTCGATATCGAGCACGTCGCTGGAAATCAGGAACTGGTTCACCACCGTGTCGAACCAGCTGTAATACACCACATTGTTGACGTGCCCGTAGGCATCGTTGTCCATCCATCGCGTCGTGATGGTATGGAAATGCTTGAAGTCACTGCGTTTCTTCGCTTCCGGTCGCATTGTTTACTTTCTCACTACAAGAGCCACTCCAATGACAGCCAGCACCATGCCGAGCATGCCCACGATGCTGAACGCCTCCCCAAACATCACCCACGCCATGACTGCCGTTGTCGGCGGGGTCAGATACAGCAGACTGGTCACCTGCGTCGCGGCACTCTTGCGGATGAGCGCAAACAGCAGGAAGATCGCGCCGATCGACAGCGCAAGGATGGACCAGAGCAAGGCGCCGATGAAGTTCGGCGTCCATTGCACATTGCCTAGGCCCGCATCCAGGTTCTCGAACACGATGGCAAACGGCAGCACGACCGCGATGGATGCCGCGAACTGGATAACCGTCCCGGTGCGCAGGTCGAAGCTGGGGCAATAACGTTTCTGGTAAAGCGTGCCCGCGGTAATCGACAGCAACGCAAATACGCACAGCGCAATGCTTTGCCATGATAAGCCGGCTACCGAAATCTTGTTGGCAACGACCAGCGCGACGCCGCACAGGCCGAACATCAGACCGACCCACTGCCGTCCGCGCACCCGCTCGCCCACCAGCGGCGCGGCGAATGCCGTCAGGATCGGCTGCAGGCCCACGATCAGTGCCGACAATCCCGCAGGCATGCCCAGCTTGATGGCACACCACACGCCTGCCAGGTAGCCCGCCTGCACCAGCATTCCCGCGACAGCGATATGGCGCATCCGGCCGACCGGCCAAGGCGCCTTCATCAGCCATACCAGGGGCAGCAGGACAGCCAGTACGCCGGAAAAGCGCAACAGGAGAAAGGTCAGCGGGTCGGAATACGGCAGGCCGAACTTGGCGACGATGAATCCGGTGCTCCAGATCAGCACGAAGACAAAGGGCATGGATGTTATCCATGGACTTTGCGACCGGTTTTCGGCGGCGGTGGAACCAGGTTGGGAAGAGCGCGTGGCAGCAGTCATGCTTGGTCTCGACAATATTCGGAAGCAATCCCGATAGTCTGGATATGCACGTCCACGGTGTCTTGGATGTTTTTGCCATAGCCGCCCGCCATGGTCACGGCAACCGGAATGCCACGCCGGTTCGCCTCACCAAGCACCATGCGGTCGCGTGCGGCGAGCCCGTTCATCGACAATTTCAGCCTGCCGAGCCGGTCGCCTTCATGCGGGTCGGCGCCGGCCAGATAAATGATCAGGTCGGGATCGAAGCGCGCGAACATCTCCGACATTGCCTCGCGAAGGGCATGGAGATAGTCCGCATCGCCTGTTCCATCGGCGAGAGCGACATCAAGGTCGCTGCACTCCTTGGAAAAAGGAAAATTATTCTCCGCATGCAGCGAGAGCGTGAAGACCGATTCGTCGCGCGCAAGGATGGACGCGGTGCCATTCCCCTGATGCACGTCGAGATCCACGACTGCCACGCGGCGGGCCAGGCGCTCGGCTTGCATCAGGCGCGCGGCGACTGCGGAATCATTGAATATGCAGAATCCTTCGCCGCGGCTGGCGTAGGCATGATGTGTGCCGCCGGCGAGGTTGGCTGCCACGCCGGATGCGAAGGCCGTGCGGCATGCGGCAATCGTGGCTCCCGTCGAACGGCGCGAGCGTTCGACCATCTGCGGTGACCAGGGGAAACCGATGGCCTTCTGCTCGGCAGGCGCAAGAAGTCCCGCCGAGACACGATGGATGTAATCAGGATGATGCGCCAGTGCCAGCACGCCGTCGGTAGCAGGCGGCGCCTCCTGGACTTCCAGCGCTGGAATAGACTGCAGGGCGCCCTCCCTTACAAGGCGGTATTTCTGCATCGGGAACCGGTGTCCTTCCGGGAGCGGCAGCACGAAATGGTCGCTGTAGAAGGCTTTCACGGTTGACGTTTACGTAAAGGGCAGGACAGCGCAGTTTAGCACGCGCTGCGGCGCGTCATCGCATTGCAACTTGGCAATCAATAACTTGCCAAAAATCAACAACTTGACGCAGATGTGGCTTTTTGACGCTCCGCAACAAAAATTGTTGACACAACAAAATTTCCCCTTAAAATAGGATTGTTGCGACGCACAAAAGAAGCCTGATGGTTGCGTCCCACGCATTTACTTGACCAATCACTGCCCTCTTTAGGAGCTGAACATGTTTGCAATCCCCGAGCAATTCTCCGCCGCTTCCAAAGCCAACTTCGAAGCTCAACTGTCGCTGATCTCCGCCCTGACCAACAAGGCATTCGAAGGCGTCGAGAAGGTCGTTGACCTGAACCTGAACGTTGCGAAAGCTTCCCTGGAAGAGTCCAGCGCCGCTGCCAAGCAGTTCCTGGCTGTCAAGGATGCACAAGAGTTCCTGAGCCTGGCCGCTGCACAAGCTCAACCGAACGCCGAGAAGGCACTGGCCTACGGCCGTCACCTGGCAAGCATCGCTTCCGGCGTGCAGGCTGAATTCACCAAGGCCGCTGAAGCCCAGATCGCCGAAACCAGCCGCAAGGTGCTGGAACTGGTTGAAGAAGTCTCCAAGAACGCACCGGCCGGTTCCGAGAACGCCGTTGCCATCCTCAAGACCGCGATCGGCAATGCCAACGCAGGTTACGAGCAACTGAGCAAGACCACCAAGCAAGCTGTCGAAACCATCGAAGCCAACCTGAACACCGCAGTCGGCCAGTTCACCCAGGCTGCTCCGAAGGCAGCACGCGCAGCAAAGAAGTAATCCAGCTCCGGCTGCCCGGGCTTGCGCCGGGGTAGCCAGCAGCGATCAAACCGGTACCCAAGCCTCCTCCTCTTCAGGTACCGCTTCGAATGCCCTGGTTTTCCAGGGCATTTTTTTCGTCCGTACTATTTGCTTCCCTTCGCGATGGCTCGCGCCAGCACGATCACGGGAATGAAGGCGATCATCACGATGGTGAACGCTGGCAGGGCCGCTTCGCCGAGGCGTTCGTCGGAAGCGAGTTGATGCGTAATCACGGCCAGCGTATCGAAATTGAAGGGCCGCACCGTCAGCGTCGCAGGCAATTCCTTTACCACATCCACAAACACCAGCAGGCCCGCCGTCAGCACGCTTCGCCACAGCAAAGGCGCATGCACGCGCAGCAGCATCGCGCCCAGCCCGTGTCCGAGGATGCGCGCGCTCGCATCCATGCTCGGCGTGATCTTGACCAGCCCCGACTGCACGCTCTGGTAGGACACCGCGAGAAAGCGAACAAGGTAGGCATACACCAGCGCAGCGACGCTGCCGGTCAGCACGAACCCGAGGCCGCGATCGGCGCTCCAGGCATCGAGGCGTGACAGCGGAATCAGGATGCCCACCGCAATCACTGCCCCGGGTACCGCATATCCCATGCTCACCACGCGATTGCATGCAGCCTGCACGCGGCTCTTGGTCACCCGAGCGGCATAGGCGAGCAGGATGCAGATCAGGACGGCGATGCATGCCGTGACACCCGCCAGCAGCACACTGTTTTTCAGCCACTCCATATAGCGTGCGCCGAAGACGACTGCGTCTTCCCGTAGCATCAGCCGCAGCAGGATTGCCAGGGGAATCACGAACCCGAGCAGCACAGGCACCACGCAAAACAAGGTGGAACCCCAGCCGCGCACGCCCCGCAACGGCATCGGCAGCTGCATCTTCGTGCGGCTGCCCACCGCGTAATAGCGGGCGCGGCCACGGCTTTTCTGCTCCAGGAGCATCAGTACGGTGACCGCGATCAGCAGCACCGCGGCCAGTTGCGCAGCCGCCGTCCGGTCTGAAAACGTATACCAGGACTTATAGATGCCGGTTGTCAGCGTCGGCACACCGAAATAGGCAACCGCCCCGTAATCGGCGAGGGTTTCCATCAGTGCCAGCGCAATGCCGGCCACCGCTGCCGGACGCGCGAGCGGCAAACTGACCTTCACGAAGGCATGCCACGGCCCCATTCCGAGCGTGCGTGCCGCATCCCACATGCGCGGACTGCGTTCGAGGAAGGCGTTCCGGGCAAGCAGGTATACATAAGGATAGAGGACCATCGCGAACAGGATGCCCGCACCGCCCACGGAACGGATCTGCGGGAACCAGTAGTCTCCCGCCTGCCAGCCGAAGCTGTTGCGCAATGCGGACTGCACCGGACCGGAAAACTGCAGGAAATCGGTATAGGCATAGGCGACCACATAGGCCGGCATGGCCAGCGGCAGGACCAGCGCCCATTCGAATATCCGTTTGCCGGGAAAGTCGAACACGGCGACCAGCCATGCACACCCCACCCCGCCCGCGCCGGCGAGCATGGCGACGATGGCCGCGATGGCAAGGCTGTTGAACACATATTCGGGCAGTACCGTGGACGACAGGTGGGCAAACGTCGAACTGGTTTCCGCACTTTGGCCGGAGAGCAGGTTGGAAAGGACGCCAAGGATAGGCACGCCCACCAGGATGGCGACCGCGAGCGACGCGACCAGCAACACCTGGCTGCTGCCCTTGCACAAACGGCAAGGGCGCAAGGGGGGATTACGCATGGAATTCCACTATAAAGTGTACGGTTTCTCTGAATGAGAATTATAATCAATATCGAATTACACCCACGCAATTATTCGCCCGGCCCATGAACGCTCCATTTCCGATCCACAGCCACCTGAAAGTCGACGCCATCAAGGTGGGATACCCGATTGGACGTCACATCCAGGAGATCGTGCATGGGCTGACCTTTGCCCTGGCGCGTGGCGAAATCGGCTGCCTGCTCGGCCCCTCGGGCTGCGGCAAGACGACCGTGCTGCGCGCCATCGCCGGCTTCGAATCGCTGCTTGCCGGCGAGATCTCACTAGGCGGTCGCGAATTGAGCCGGCACGGTTTCACCGCCTCCCCCGAGACCCGCCAGATGGGCGTGGTGTTCCAAGACTACGCGCTGTTTCCACACCTTTCTGTCTGGGACAACATCGCGTTCGGCCTGCGCAAGCTGACCATGTCGGAACGCAAGGCCCGCGTCGACAAACTGCTTTCGCTGGTCGGTCTGGGCACGCATGCCCGTCTTTATCCGCATGAACTGTCCGGCGGCCAGCAGCAGCGTGTCGCCCTTGCACGCGCCCTCGCGCCGCAACCTGACCTGCTGCTCCTCGATGAGCCGTTTTCCAACCTCGACGTCGACCTGCGCGAGCGGCTGGCGCTCGAAGTGCGCGATATCCTGAAAGAACTGGGCACGACGGCGATCCTGGTCACGCACGACCAGCACGAGGCATTTGCCATCGCGGACCACATCGGCGTGATGCAGAACGGTGAAATCGTGCAGTGGGATACCGCGTACAACCTGTACCACAAGCCGGACAACCGTTTCGTTGCGGACTTCATCGGCCAGGGCGTATTCACCCCCGGCACGATCGACCTGCCGAACCAGCAAGTGAATATCGAACTCGGCAGCCTGCCCCTCTGGCAAGGCGTCGACGTCTGCGCCACCGACCAAAAGGATGCGCACCAGGTCGACGTGCTGCTGCGTGCGGACGACGTGATCCATGACGACTGCAGCCCTTTGCTGGCGGAAGTCGTGCGCAAGGCATTCCGCGGCGCGGAGTTCCTGTATACACTGAAGCTCCCGAGCGGGCAGATGCTGCTCGCGCTTGTACCCTCCCACCACAATCACGCCATCGGCGAGAAGATCGGCATTCGCCTGGGGGCCGACCACGTCGTGACTTTCCCCGCAGCCAGGTAACACCGGCTCACCGCAATCGCACAACCAACGGTAACGCACGCACCGCGATAATGTCTCCGCACGGCTGGCACTACCCGCCGGCATGCACACACAATGTGCCTCTCGGCAGCAAAACGCACCGCCTTTCAGCACGCCCGCCCAAAAGCAGCGCACGTCATTCACCGCGCACGCACACATCGCACCATAAAAGTACGATCGAACGAAAAAAGGACGTGATCTCGTCTGCAAGTTGATTGGCATACAACCTGCTAAAGATTTCCTGCGAGCCATCGCACTCCGATCAAACCCACAACTCGTAGGAGCAACTAATGTCCCGTCGCACACTCCTGAAAGCGACCGCTGCTGGCGCTTTGACTCTCGCTGCTTCGGCCTGGATGCCTCAGGCACTGGCCGCCGACACCATCAAGGTCGGTATTCTTCATTCGCTGTCGGGCACGATGGCGATCTCCGAAACCTCGCTCAAAGACGTGGCCTTGATGACGATCGAAGAGATCAATGCAAAAGGCGGCGTGATGGGCAAGAAGCTCGAGCCCGTGGTTGTCGACCCTGCGTCCAACTGGCCGCTGTTCGCCGAAAAGGCGCGTCAGCTGGTTACCCAGGACAAGGTTGCCGTCGTGTTCGGCTGCTGGACCTCTGTGTCGCGCAAGTCCGTGCTGCCAGTCTTCAAGGAACTGAACAGCCTGCTGTTCTACCCGGTCCAGTATGAAGGCGAAGAACTCGAGAAGAACGTGTTCTACACCGGCGCCGCGCCGAACCAGCAGGCGATCCCGGCAGTCGAGTACCTGATGTCCAAGGACGGCGGCGGCGCCAAGCGTTTCGTTCTGCTCGGCACCGACTACGTGTATCCGCGCACCACCAACAAGATCCTGCGCGCCTTCCTCAAGTCCAAGGGCGTGAAGGAATCCGATATCGATGAGGTCTACACCCCGTTCGGCCACTCCGACTACCAGACCATCGTCGCCAACATCAAGAAGTTCTCCGCCGGCGGCAAGACAGCCGTGATTTCCACCATCAACGGCGACTCCAACGTGCCCTTCTACAAGGAACTGGGCAATGCCGGCCTGAAAGCCACCGACGTGCCGGTCGTCGCCTTCTCCGTGGGCGAAGAAGAACTGCGCGGCGTCGACACCAAGCCGCTGGTCGGCCACCTCGCCGCCTGGAACTACTTCCAGTCCGTGAAGAACCCGGCCAACACCGAGTTCATCAAGAAGTGGAAAGCCTACGCCGCCGCCAAGAAACTGCCGAACGCCGATACCGTCGTCACCAACGACCCGATGGAGGCGACCTACGTCGGCATCCACATGTGGAAGCAGGCAGTCGAGAAGGCCAAGTCGACCGACACCGACAAGGTCATCGCAGCGATGGGCGGCCAGACCTTCAAGGCACCGTCGGGCTACGACCTGGTGATGGACAAGACCAACCACCACCTGCACAAGCCGGTGATGATCGGTGAAATCAAGCCGGATGGTCAGTTCAACGTGGTCTGGAAGACCAAGGGTCCGATCCGTGCCCAACCGTGGAGCCCGTTCATTCCGGGTAACGAGAGCAAGCAGAACATGTAATGCCCTCCCCTCCGCCGCATAGTGGAGGAACCGGAAGAAACATCCATGCAGTACGAGCCGGAGCGTGGCTCCCCCTTCCACACTCCGGCTTTTTTGCGTCCGCAGTTTTCGCGTTTTGCCTTGCCAGGAATCGCAATGACATTATTCAGACAACTGCTCGTCATCGGCATGCTGTGCGCCCAGCCGCTTGCGCACGCAGCGATCGATGCCGAACTGCTCAAGCCGATTGCCGGGGACGATCCCGATGCGCGCATCGAGTCCGTCAACAAGATCGCGGCGCTCGCGAACGAAGACGCGTTCAGGCTGCTGAATGCCCTGAAGAACGACACCTTGTATGCCACGCCGGACGGCAAGGTGGTCATCATCGAAGACGACAAGGCCTTCGATCCGGCGACCGATGCGACTATTTCCATGCCGGACGGCGTGGATGGCATCAGCGTCAACAACCGGCTGCGTGGCGCCGTTGAAGGTGCGCTGTCCGGCTTCCGGCTGCTTTCGGAGAATCGCAACGAACGTCTCGCAGCCGTCCTGGACATGCAGAAAAACGCCGACCCCGGCCAGCTCCCCCTGATCAACAAGGCACTGGAAAAGGAAACGGACGCCGAAATCAAGTCCGTCCTGAAGCTCGTCGCCGCCACTGCCAACCTGCAGTCTCCCGACGCGACCGTACGCAAGGAAGCCGTGATTGCGCTGGCCGACAGCAGCAACGCCAGCCTGAAGCCGCCGCTGATGCAGATGCTCGAAAAAAATGCGGAAGGCCAATACAACGAACCGGACGAAGCCGTGCGCATTGCGGCGGTCGGCACCATCAGCGCCATCAATGCCCGCCTCGCCCGGACCGAATTCATCGGCAATCTGTTTTACGGCGCATCGCTGGGCAGCGTTCTGCTGCTGGCTGCGCTCGGCCTGGCCATCACCTTCGGCCTGATGGGCATCATCAACATGGCGCACGGCGAGCTGCTGATGATCGGCGCGTACACGACCTATGTATGCCAGACGCTGTTCCGCAGCTACCTGCCTGGCGCGGTTGATCTTTATCTCGTCGCCGCCCTGCCCTCAGCCTTCCTGGTTGCCGCCGCTGTCGGCATCGCGCTGGAGCGCACCGTCATCCGCTGGCTCTATGGCCGTCCACTGGAAACCCTGCTCGCCACCTGGGGCATCAGCCTGGTGTTGATGCAGCTTGTGCGCTCGATCTTCGGCGCACAGAACGTCGAGGTCGCCAATCCATCCTGGATGTCGGGCGGCGTCACCGTGATGGGATCGCTGGTGCTGTCGTACAACCGCATCGTGATCATTTTCTTCGCGCTGTTCGTGGTCGCCGCTGTCTGGATGATCCTGAACAAGACGCGCCTCGGCCTGTTCGTGCGCGCCGTGACGCAGAACCGCCGCATGGCCGATTGTGTCGGCGTCTCGACCGGCAAGATCGACATGATGACCTTCGGTCTCGGCTCCGGCATCGCAGGGCTCGGGGGAGTCGCGTTGTCCCAGTTGGGCAACGTCGGGCCCGACCTTGGGCAAGGTTATATCGTCGACTCCTTCATGGTCGTCGTGCTCGGCGGCGTCGGCCAGCTTGCCGGCACCGTCATTGCGGCGATCGGGCTGGGCGAGGTCAACAAGTTCCTCGAACCGGTCGCCGGCGCCGTGCTGGCGAAGATCGCGATCCTTGTCTTCATCATCATCTTCATCCAGAAGCGGCCGCAGGGCTTGTTCGCCATGAAAGGCAGGAGCGCAGAATGACGCCATCCCTCTTCTCCCGCCCGGCGTGGACCGGCATCCTCGTCTGCGCCGCGATGCTCGCCTTGCTGCCGGTGCTGAACCTTGCCTTCGAACCGGGCCATGCGCTGCATGTATCGAGCTACACGGTGGCACTGATCGGCAAGTTCATGTGCTACGCCATCGCCGCACTGGCGCTCGACCTGGTGTGGGGCTATACCGGCATCCTGTCGCTCGGCCACGGCCTGTTCTTCGCGCTGGGCGGCTATGCGCACGGCATGTACCTGATGCGGTCCATCGGCAAGGACGGCGTGTACCAGAGCCATCTGCCGGACTTCATGGTCTTCCTCGACTGGAAGGAATACCCGTGGTACTGGTCGTTCACCGACAGCTTCTGGTACGCAATGGCCCTCGTTGTGCTGGTGCCGGGTGCGCTGGCCTTCGTGTTCGGCTACTTCGCCTTCCGCTCGCGCATCAAGGGCGTGTACTTCTCGATCATCACGCAGGCGATGACCTTTGCCTTCATGCTGCTGTTCTTCCGCAATAACACCGGCTTCGGCGGCAACAACGGCTTTACCGACTTCAAGCGCATCCTCGGCTTCACCATTACTGCGCCGGGCACCAAGGCTGCGCTTTACCTGCTCACGCTGGCATTGCTGGTCGGCTCGCTCTTCCTGTGCCGCTGGATCGTCACCTCCAAGCTCGGCCGCGTGCTGCAGGCGGTGCGCGATTCGGAGTCGCGCCTGATGTTCATCGGTTACAACCCGCTGTGGTTCAAGCTGTTCGTCTGGACGCTGTCCGCCATCCTGTGCGGCATCGCCGGTGCGCTCTATGTGCCGCAGGTGGGCATCATCAACCCGTCTGAAATGTCGCCCGGGAACTCCATCGAGATGGTGATCTGGGCGGCGGTCGGCGGGCGTGGCTCGCTGCTTGGCCCGATCATCGGCGCATTCTCGGTGAACGGCCTGAAGAGCTGGTTTACAGCCGCCTTCCCGGACCTGTGGCTGTATGCGCTGGGAGCGATCTTCATCCTGGTGACCCTGTTCATGCCGCAGGGCATCCTGGGCCTCGCTGCCCGGTTCCGCCAAACGAAGGAGGCAGCATGAACGACACGACGAAGGCCTACCAGTTTGCGGAGGAAAACAAGCATGCCGAATACGGCACGTCCTACGGCAAGGTCAAGCCGGAAGGCGTCGATACCTCGCACGGCGCCATCCTCTACCTGGAAGACATCACCGTTTCCTTCGACGGATTCAAGGCGATCAACAAGCTGACCCTCGACATCTCCGTCGGCGAACTGCGCTGCATCATCGGCCCCAACGGCGCGGGCAAGACCACGATGATGGATGTCATCACCGGCAAGACGCGCCCGGCATCGGGCACGGCATTCTTCGGCCAGACCATCGACCTGACAAAGATGACGGAGTACGAGATCGCGCACGCCGGCATCGGCCGCAAGTTCCAGCGCCCCACGGTGTTCGAACAGCACACCGTCTTCGAGAACCTGGAACTGGCGATGAAGATGGACAAGCGCGTGAAGCCGACACTGTTCTTCCGCCTGAACTCCGAGCAGAAGGGCAAGATCGACGAAATCCTGAAACTGATCCGCCTGAACGGCCAGGAAAACCGGCTTGCCGGCCTGCTGTCGCACGGCCAGAAGCAATGGCTGGAGATCGGCATGCTGCTGATGCAGGAGCCGCAATTGCTGCTGCTGGACGAACCGGTCGCCGGCATGTCGGACGCAGAAACCGCACGCACCGCGGAGTTGCTGAATGAACTGCGCGGCAAGCATTCGATCATGGTGGTCGAACACGACATGGCATTCGTTACCGAGATCGCCCAGGACGGCAAGGTAACCGTGCTGCACGAAGGATCGGTGCTAGCGGAAGGCACGATGCAGCAGGTGCAATCCGACGAGCGCGTCATCGAAGTCTATCTGGGGCGCTGAAGATGCTGAATGTCGAACAACTCAACCAGTATTACGGTGCCGCGCACACGCTGCGCGGCGTCTCGCTCTCGCTGCAGAAGGGAGAATGCCTGGCCCTGCTGGGACGCAACGGCGTCGGCAAGACCACGCTGCTCAAATGCCTGATGGGCGTGTTGCCGGTTGCCAAAGGCCATGTGCAGCTCGACGGCAAAGACATCACCAGACTCAAGCCGCACGAACGCGCCGCGCTCGGTATCGCCTACGTGCCGCAGGGCCGCGAAATCTTTGCACGCCTGACCGTCGAGGAAAACCTGATGATGGGCATGGCCGTCAAGCCCGGCAAGCAGGCGTCGAAGATCAAGGGCGAAGTCTTCGAACTCTTTCCCGTACTGAAGGAGATGCTGCACCGGCGCGGTGGCGACCTCTCCGGCGGCCAGCAGCAGCAGCTCGCCATTGCCCGCGCACTGCTGGCTGACCCGAAGCTGATCATCCTCGATGAGCCGACGGAAGGCATCCAGCCGTCCATCATCAAGGACATCGGCAATGTTATCCGCCTGCTGCGGCAGCGCGGCGACATGGCGATCCTGCTGTGCGAGCAATACTTCGACTTTGCGCATGAGCTGGCCGACCGGTTCGTCGTGCTGTCGCGTGGTGAAGTGGTCGCATCGGGTACGCAGGACCGGATGAACAGCGAGGACGTCAAACGGCACTTGGCGGTATAGTCTCCAGATGCGCATCGTTGACGCCGCCCCAGTGCTGACTGCAGGGAACACCACCGAGCCGTGGCAGGCCTGGCTCGCCCTGGGCTTTGCGCGGCATGGTGAAACGACACGCCTGGTCGAACGTTCCCATTACGGCCCGCTGCGGGTGCAGAAGCCCCTGTATCCCGAGGGCGGCGATATCTGCCATGCCATCGTCGTTCATCCTCCGGGCGGCGTGGTCGGCGGCGACCAGCTCGACATCCATGCCTGCGTCGGCCATCAATCGAATGCGTTTATCACGACACCGGGCGCAGCAAAGTGGTACAAGGCGAACGGCCGCGTATCCAGGCAGAGCGTGCACCTGAATGTCGGCGACGCCGGCTCGCTGGAATGGCTGCCGCAGGAAACCATCTTCTTCGATGCTGCCGATGTGCAACTGGACACCACGGTCGAACTCGGCTGCGATGCGACCTATCTCGGCGGTGAGATCCTGTGCTTCGGCCGAACGGCGTCCGGCGAACAATTTTCCTCCGGCCGTGTCGCCCAGCGAACGAGCATCCGGCTGAACGGCAAGCTGGTCTGGTTCGAGCAGGGCGAGCTCACCGCCGGTGACGCCATGCCCAGCCCGCTGGGCATGGCCGGAATGACGGTATGCGCGACGCTGATCGGCGTCGGCAAGCCGCTTCCTTCCGGTGCCATCCATACCCTTCGTGAAACCTGCGGCGCCGCACTGCAGGACACCAGCACATTCGGCGCCACGCAAATGAAATCCGTCGTAGTCGTCCGCTACCTGGGCGATTCGAGCGAAGCGGCGAAGCAGGTCATGACTGCCGCGTGGCGCACGCTGCGTCCGCTGCTGACCGGACGCGATGCCATCGTCCCACGCATCTGGAACACTTGAACAAGGAGAACCCATGGACCTGACGCCAAGAGAAAAAGACAAGCTCCTGATATTCACCGCGGCCCTGCTGGCCGAGCGCCGCAAGGCGCGCGGGCTGAAGCTCAACTACCCGGAGGCGGTGGCCCTGATCACCGCCGCGATCATGGAGGGCGCGCGCGACGGCAGGACGGTGGCCGAGCTGATGTCCGAAGGCACCAAGGTCCTGGCGCGCGAAGACGTGATGGATGGCGTACCGGAGATGATTCCGGAAATCCAGGTGGAAGCCACCTTCCCCGACGGCACCAAGCTCGTCACCGTCCACCACCCGATCCCTTAGGAGGCCGCCATGATTCCAGGTGAAATGCTTGTCGAGGCAGGCGAGATCGAACTGAACGTCGGTCGCGCGACCGTCACGGTGAAGGTCGCCAACAGCGGCGACCGCCCGATCCAGGTCGGCTCCCATTTCCATTTCTTCGAGGTCAACCCGGCACTGCACTTCGACCGTCAGCTTGCCTACGGCATGCGGCTCAATATCGCGGCAGGCACTGCGGTCCGCTTCGAACCCGGCCAGGAGCGCACCGTCGAACTGGTTGCCCTCGCAGGCGATCGCAAGGTCTACGGATTCAACGGCAAGGTGATGGGAGAACTCAAATGACAAGAATTTCCCGGCAGGCCTATGCCGAAATGTTCGGCCCCACCGTCGGCGACCGCGTGCGGCTGGCCGATACCGAGCTGTTCATCGAGGTCGAAAAGGATTTCACGGTCTACGGCGAGGAAGTGAAGTTCGGCGGCGGCAAGGTGATCCGCGACGGCATGGGCCAGTCGCAGCGCAACCATGCGGACGTGATGGACACGGTGATCACCAATGCACTGATTGTCGATCACTGGGGCATCGTCAAGGCCGACATCGGCATCAAGGCCGGCAGGATTGCCGGCATCGGCAAGGCGGGCAATCCTGACATCCAGCCGAACGTGACCATGGCCATCGGCGGCGCAACCGAGATCATCGCCGGCGAAGGCATGATCGTGACCGCTGGCGGCATCGATTCGCACATCCATTTCATCTGCCCGCAGCAGATCGAGGAGGCGCTGATGTCGGGCGTGACCACCATGCTCGGCGGTGGCACCGGGCCTGCTGTGGGTACGGCGGCAACGACCTGCACGCCGGGGCCGTGGCACATCCACTCCATGCTGTCGGCGGCAGATGCCTTTCCGATGAACCTCGGCTTCCTCGGCAAGGGCAACGTGAGCCTGCCCACGCCGCTGGAAGAACAGATCCGCGCCGGTGCCATCGGCCTGAAGCTGCACGAGGACTGGGGCACGACGCCGGCCGCCATCGACAACTGCCTGTCGGTCGCCGACCGCATGGATATCCAGGTAGCGATCCACACCGACACGCTCAACGAAGGCGGCTTCCTCGAACACACGCTGGCCGCATTCAAGGACCGCACCATCCACACCTTCCACACAGAAGGCGCGGGCGGCGGCCATGCACCGGACATCATCGCGGCCGTGGGCCAGGGCAATGTGCTGCCCTCGTCCACCAACCCGACGCGCCCGTACACGGTCAATACGCTGGACGAGCATCTCGACATGCTGATGGTCTGCCATCACCTCGATCCGGCCATCGCGGAGGACATCGCCTTCGCCGAATCCCGCATCCGTCGCGAGACGATCGCTGCGGAAGACATCCTGCATGACATTGGCGCCATTTCCATGATGTCCTCGGATTCGCAGGCGATGGGCCGTGTCGGCGAAGTCGTGATGCGAACATGGCAGACGGCGCACAAGATGAAGGTGCAGCGCGGTTCGCTGCCGGAAGACTCGTCCCGCAATGACAATTTCCGCGCCAAACGCTACATCGCCAAGTACACCATCAATCCGGCCATCACCCACGGCATCTCACATGTGGTGGGCTCGCTGGAGGTAGGCAAGATCGCCGACATCGTACTCTGGAAGCCCGCCTTCTTCGGCGTCAAGCCCTCGATGATCCTCAAGAGCGGCATGATCGCCGCCGCGCAGATGGGCGACCCGAACGCCTCCATCCCGACGCCGCAGCCGGTGCACTATCGCATGATGTTCGGTGCCTATGGCGGCGGGTTGAAGACCTCGTTCACCTTTGTGTCGCAGGCGGCTTTCGATGCCGGCATCGGCGATGCGCTCAGACTGAACAAGCCCTTGATCGCCGTGAAAAATACGCGCAACGTCCGCAAGGCCGACATGATCCACAACGGCCTGGCGCCGAAGATGGAAGTCGATCCGGAGACCTACGAAGTGCGCGCCGACGGCGAGCTGCTGGTCTGCGAACCGGCAAAGGTCCTTCCGATGGCACAACGTTATTTCCTGTTCTGACCCATGCTGACCCTGCATACCAAAATCGACACTGCCGAAAAGATCGACGACGAGCTCGTCCTTCCCTATGAACTGCGCGAGAAAAGCCGCCTGCGCGCGCTGCTGCTTTCCGGAGAGGAAGCGGCGGTATTCACCGTGCGCGGCACCGTGCTGCGCAACGGCGACCTCCTCAAGGGCGACGACGGCCGCATCGTGAAAATCGTCGCCGCCAAGGAAGCGACCTACCGGGTCGAATGCGCAACGCCGCGCGACCTGCTGCGCTGCGCCTTCCACCTCGGCAACCGCCATACGCAGGCCCAGGTCGACGGCACGCCGGAAAAGGGTTTCCTCCGCATCCGCAAGGACACGGTCCTGAAGGACATGCTGGAAGGCCTCGGGGCAACCGTGACGGAAGAACAGGCTGCATTCGAGCCGGAGTCGGGTGCCTACGGCGGAGGCCATCACCATCACGGGGATGACCATCACCACCATCCGCTGGCGCCCATCCCGCTGCGGCAGAAAATCCACCGCCCATCGGACAAGTCCTGATGCAGGCCACCGCCCTTCTCCACCTGCTCCAGCTCGCCAGCCCCTCGCTGCCGATCGGCGCGTACAGCTATTCGCAGGGACTGGAAGCGGCACTGGAAAAAGGGATGGTGACCGACGAGTCGTCCGCGCGCGCATGGATTGTCTCCACCCTGCACCACGTCGTCGCCCGCTTCGAGGCGCCGGTCCTGTGGCGCCTGCTGCACGCTTTCGCTGCACGTGACCTCGCGGCAGTCACGCAGTGGACCGAACGTTTCGTCGCCGCGCGCGACACGTCGGAATTCCGCGCCGAGACGATCCAGATGGGCTATTCGCTCGCCAAACTCGCCGTCGAACTCAAGGTAGCGGATGACACGCTGCGCAGCCTGCTTGAAACACAGCCGGAAGTGCCGCTGCCCACCGCGCTCGCCTATGCCGCCGTGGCACTGGACGTGCCGCATGAAGCCGCCCTGCTCGGCATGCTGTTCTCCTGGGCAGAAAACCAGGTGCTGGTCTGCGTGAAGTCCGTACCGCTCGGCCAGGTATCCGGACAGCGCCTGCTGCTGTCCCTGCAGCCGGAACTGGAGCGCGCTGCGCAAACCGCCATGCAGCTTGCCGACGACGAATTATCCAACTGGTCCCCCGGCCTGTCCCTGCTCTCCATGCAGCATGAAGTGCAGTACAGCCGCTTGTATCGATCCTGAACCCAACTCGACAACGATGACTACTTCTTCCAATCCCCTGCGCGTCGGCATCGGCGGCCCCGTCGGTTCCGGCAAGACGGCCTTGTGTGAAATGCTGTGCAAGGCCATGCGCGACCATTACGACATGGCCGTCATCACGAACGACATCTATACCAAGGAAGACATGGAGATCCTGCTGCGCGCGGATGCGCTGCCGGCAGAGCGGCTGATGGGCGTCGAAACCGGCGGCTGCCCGCATACCGCAATCCGCGAGGACGCATCGATCAACCTGGAAGCCATCGCGCGCATGAGCGCCGACTTTCCCGATCTCGACCTCATCCTGGTCGAATCCGGCGGCGACAACCTTGCCGCCACCTTCAGCCCGGAACTGTCGGACCTGACGATTTACGTCATCGATGTGGCGGGCGGCGAAAAAATTCCGCGCAAGGGCGGGCCCGGCATCACACGCTCCGACCTGCTGATCATCAACAAGACGGATCTCGCGCCCTATGTCGGCGCCAACCTCGACATAATGGCGAGCGATGCGAAGAAGATGCGCGGCGACAGGCCGTTCATCTTCACCAACCTGCGCAGCGGCGACGGCGTGGAAAAAGTGGTGGAATTCATCCGCAAGCAGGGCCTGCTGGACGAAGTGAAAACGCGGAAATGATCAGATGTGCTGGTACTCGGCCTTGAACCGGTCCAGCCCCTCCAGCATCCTGCCGAAAGCGGACTCGACCTGCGCCGGGTCGCCCTTCACGCCCAGCTCGATGTGACGCCGTATCGTTGCATCGCCGACGCTGGGCAGGCTGAATACCTTCACCAGCGGGAATTCGGCCTCAATCGCCTCCATCATCGGCGTCAGCGTCGATTCGGCTTGCCCGAACACCAGCACCGCCTTTTCCAGCCGCGCAACCTTCCTAAATAGATGCGTGTAATGCGTATCGAGCACCCACTCGATCATCGGCCACGCCATGACGGGAAACCCCGGCACGAAGTAATGCGCGCCCTTGCCATGCCGGATGGCGAAGCCGGGAATCTTGTTGTAGGGGTTCGGAATGATGGAAGCGCCTTGCGGGAACTCGCCCATCTTCAGGCGATGCGCATTGTCGGCAGCATTGAAATCCGGTTGCCGGCCTTCTTCACGCGCCACATCGGCGATGCGTTCCTCGATCTTTGCCTTCGCCTCGGGATGCAGTTCCAGCGGCACGCCGAGCGCGGCAGCCGCGCATTGCCGGGTATGGTCGTCCGGCGTGGCGCCGATGCCGCCGCAGGAAAAGACAATGTCGTCGCTGGCGAAGGTGCGCGTCAGGATGGAGGTGATGCGGTCGCGGTCATCGCCCGCGTATTCCGCCCAGGACAATTGCAGGCCGCGCGCGGCGAGCAGTTCAACCACCTTGGGAAAATGCTTGTCGGTCCGTTTGCCCGACAGGATTTCGTCGCCGATGATGATGAGTCCGATAGCCATGAATGCGTCCGTTTTGACAAAAGGGCATTATGCCGCAGAGGGAAGAATCCTACTTTTCAGTTGATATCCTTCATCGGCGGCGCGTCCGTGACGACGGCCCGGCCCACCGCCCGATGCGCGGCAAGCGCCTCCAGGCAATAGTGCTGGAACCACAATCCGGTGAACACGAACACCAGCACATAGAGCCAGATCGCACCCGCCGCCAGCACAGGAAAGAAGATCACCGACAACGCTCCGCCCAGCCACAGCAGCGTCGGCGCGGCGCCCATCGCACCGCCAACGGCGCCGATCAGCAGCAAGGGCCAGCGATGGATGCGCATGATGTCCCGGATTTCCTGCCGGTCCGCATGCTCGGCAAGCGCGTCGTAGGCCATGACCTGATAAGTCAGCCATCCCCACAACAAGGGCTGGATGACGAAGGTCAGCGGCGGAAACAGCGACAGGGGCAGCGTCACCAGCCACAGCACCGCAAAGATGACGAAGGAGTACGTCGCAATCCACAGGCTGCCCGCAATACTGCCGCCACGGCGCCTCTCGACATCCGGATAATGCCTGCTGCTCACATGGCGCACGATCATCGGCATGGCAAGCACGCCGACGAATACGAGGGCGGTCAGGATCATCAGCGGCAGCAGGACCCACATGGCGATCAGCGGCACCAGCACCGAGGTGATCGCGCCAAGGTCGAACCAGCCGAGCACATTCGCCGCAACACCAAAGCCATCGTTGGCGGTGAACCACGCGTGCAGCCAATCGATCATCGGCTGCAGCCCCAGCCACAGCAGCACGCCCCAGATTGCGAGGGAGACGATAAAAGGCATCACCGTCAGCAACAGCATCCGGAAGTGCAGTTGCGACAGGAGCGCGCGTCCGAAGGCGATCAGTACCGGCCGCATGGGGTCATGCTCCTTGCAAGATTATTCATCTGTTTCATATCCGTTCATTGCCTGTTTGCCATGAGTGAACGCGATGATAACGCGCCGCGGCGTTTTTGCGCCTGCGCGCTGTCTAATCGTCCACTGCTACAATTCCGCTCGGATCAACCAGACAACAAAGGAAAACCATGTCCACCATCATGACGGCCTCCGGCCTCCAATACGAAGACGTCACCGTCGGCTCCGGCGATGAAGCGAAAGCCAGCCAGCATGTCACCGTGCATTACACCGGCTGGCTGCAGAATCCGGACGGCAGCGCAGGCCGCAAGTTCGATTCCAGCAAGGACCGCAACGATCCGTTCGATTTCCCGCTCGGCGCAGGCCATGTGATCAAGGGCTGGGATGAAGGTGTGCAAGGGATGAAAGTCGGCGGCGTGCGCAAGCTGATCATTCCGTCATCGCTGGGTTACGGCGCGCGCGGCGCGGGCGGCGTCATTCCGCCGAATGCCACGCTGATTTTCGAAGTGGAACTGTTGGGCGTCTAAGCTTTATTTTCCCGCGGGAATCCTTCCCGGCTGGAGCAGTGTTACGATGGACACCGATGCCGCTTTCCTTGCGGCATCGGCATGTTCAACACCCGTGATGCTGCCGCATCCGCTCCAGGCTTCATGTTCAAGAAACAATTCTTCCTCGCTGCCGTTTGCGCAGCCATCGTTATCTCGACTTCCGGTTGTGCGGTGATCAGTGTGGCAGGTGCTGCGGTGACCGTCGCCAGCACTGCCGTCAGCGTTGGCGTCACGGCAGGTTCGGTTGCCGTCAAAGGCGTGACCGCCGTAGGCAGCGCGGTGCTCGGCGGGGATGACGACGAAGACTGATTACCACTCCGACATCAACGCGAGCAGTACCAGCTTTTCAAATTCCGGCGCAAAGCGCTTGATGATTTCGTGCGGATCGGCGGCAATGGCATCGTCGGTCACCAGTCCGAACTGGACGCCGCCGTTGTAGCTCAGGATGGACACACCCACGCCGATATCGCCAGATTGCGGCACCCAGAACATGATCTGGTCCAGCTGGCTCCCTGCCAGATAAAGCGGCGCCTGCGGGCCAGGCACATTACTCATCACCGCCGTGGCTTTCCTGGCAAAGTAATTCTGGATTTCGTTCTGCATCTGCTTCGGCGTCGCGCCGAGCACGCCGAGCACTGCCATGGCCACCAGCGCCTGGTAGCCCCCCTTCAGTTCGTCCATGCGGTGCCGCACCTCGTTCAGCCGCGCAAGCGGGTCCTCGATACCCACGGGCAGCACCAGCGGCACCAGTCCGAATGCATTTCCCAGTTTCTGTTCCTTGCCGGCCTTGCGCAGGTTGACCGGCACCATCACGCGCAAGTCCGTATCGGGCGGAATGTCGTCGCCCTTGGCGCGCAAGTACGCGCCGATCGCACCGGCGACGCTGGCCATGAGCACGTCGTTAACCGACCCGCCGAGCGCCTTGCCGACGGCCTTGATCTCGTCCAGTGGCAGCGGCTCGCTCCAGGCCACGTGCTTGGTCCCAACCGGCGTCCCCTTCAGGCGCGTGCGGGAATCGTCGGGCATCGCCATCAGCTTCACGGCATCCATCGTCAGCCGGCCCGCCATGCCGCCCATGTCGGCGATCCTGCCGGGCAGCTTGTTGGAGTCGGCCAGCATCCACATGGTCTTCGTCCACAGCGCGGTAGACACGTTGATGGCGGAAATCGTGGCCTTGGTTACCGGCTGCATCAGGTCCAGCCAGGGATTGCCCTCTTCCAGGACGAACGGATTGGCAGGCTCGTCGGCCGTGCCTTCCGGCGTGGTGTCGAACATCGACAGCAACACGCCCACCAGCGCCATGCCGTCAGCGATGCAGTGGTGAATGCGGATGATGACCGCTTGCCGGGTTTTGCCGTCTTCGCCGATGCAGTTGTCGACGATATGCATCTGCCATAAGGGCCGGGAGGAATCGAGCGGCGTGCCGGACAATTCGCTGACCATGCGTTCGAGCGCCTTCTTGTTCCCCTGCCGTCCGGGCGCCGGGAGTACGGCATGAACGATGTGGTAGTCGAGGTCGATTTCGTCCGGCTGCCACCAGGCGCTGCCGGTCATGTCCTGCGTGACGCGGCTGCGGAAGCGGCTGAACGTCAGGAAGCGCGTCTCCATCGCGTGCCGGAAGCGCAGCATGTCCATCGGCTTGTCGAACATTAGCACGGCCACGATCATCATCAGGTTGCCGTCCGAGTCCATCCGCAACCAGGCGGTATCGACGGTGGACATCTTTTCGCGGCGCAGTGCCGGCACGGCTTCGGACAACATCGAGTATCCCCTCTAGAGCTTTTCTTTTGTGGCCGTTTTTTCTATGTTATTTTGGGCGTCATCTTGTGCATGCGTTGCACAATCTTCACGACACTATCACAGCATCTGACAGGAGAAAAGCATGAGCCTGCAAAGTCAATTCGACCAGGCGGTCGCCGATTCGAAGAACCTTCCGGAGCGTCCGGACAACATGACCTTGCTGAAGATCTATGCGCTGTTCAAGCAGGCCAGCGCGGGCGATGTCGACGGCAAGCGCCCGGGTTTCACCGACATGGTCGGCCGCGCCAAGTACGATGCATGGGATACGCTCAAGGGCACGTCGAAGGACGATGCGATGCAGCAGTACATCGACCTGATCAATGGGCTGAAAGGCTGACCTGGCAGGCGCCGGCAGCAGCCGGCAAGAACAAGGTGTTCATGCCTTCGCGCTGAACACCTTTTTCATTTTTGCGGAGACCTTTTCCTCGATGGTCGACGTGAACGCCTTGAAGAGGAAACCGAGGCTGATCTCGAGATGCGCCTCCTTCTCCGAGACGACCAGCTTGCCGGACACGCCGCTGCGCTTGAACTTCAGCACGTCGCCGTCCCACTCCGAATTCATCTCGTATTCCTCGGCCATCTGGTCGGCGACCTTTTGCGCGGCGGCCTTTGCTTTCTTGTGCGGCAGCTTGTGTGCCTGTTTGATGCTGATATCGGCCATGCCTTATCCCTTGGTGAGTACCTGGGGATTAAGGATATTCGGAGGATTGCCGCCGGTCAACGCGGCGATCAGGTTATCGGCGGCGCAGTTCGCCATGGCGCGCCGTGTGGGCTCGGAAGCGCTGGCAATGTGCGGCGTCAGCACCACGTTGGAAAGCGTCAGGAAGGCGGGATCGAAGGCGGGTTCGTTCTCGAATACGTCCAGGCCTGCAGCAGCAAGCCGCTTCGCGCGCAGGGCAACGATCAGCGCCGCGTCATCGACAATGCCGCCACGCGCAATATTCACCAGTGTCGCTGTCGGCTTCATCATTGCCAGTTCGATGGCGCCGATGATGTGATGGACCTGCGGCGAATATGGCAGCGCCAGCATCACATGGTCGGCCGTCTTCAGCAATTCTTCCTTGCCCACGTACTGCGCATTGTTCGCACGCGCCTCCAGTTCCGGCGCCACCCGCGAGCGGTTGTGGTAGATCACCTTCATGTCGAAACCCATCGAACGCCGGGCGATTGCCTGGCCGATGCGCCCCATGCCGATGATACCCAGCGTCGCGCCATGCACATCCGCGCCGAGGAAGGTATCGAAGCGCCACTTCTGCCATTTGCCCGCCCGCAGCCAGTGCTCGGATTCGGTGACGCGCCGCGCGGTCGCCAGCAATAGCGCCCAGGCGAAATCGGCAGTGGTTTCGTTCAGCACGTCAGGCGTGTTCGTCACCACGATTCCGGCTTTTGTGGCGGCGTCGACGTCGATGTTGTTGAAGCCGACCGCCATGTTGCACACCGCCTTGAGCGACGGATTGGCCGCAAGCACATCGGCGGTGATACGTTCGCTCGGTGTAGTGAAGATGCCGTCCTTGCCCTTCACCTTCGCTGCCAGCTCGGTCGCAGAAAGGATGCGGTCATCCTGGTTCGACTCGACGTCGAAATGCTGTTCGAGGCGTTCAATAACGTCGGGAAATACCGCACGCGTCACAAGGATCCTGGCTTTGGTCATCGCACATCACCGAAAGAAAATGAAGGTCATCACGATAAACAGCGGGACGAGCACCGCACAGGACCAGGCCATGTAGCCGAAGAAGGATGGCATCTTGATGCCGCGTTCTTCCGCGATCGCCTTCACCATCAGGTTGGGCGCATTGCCGATGTAGCTGTTCGCCCCCATGAACACCGCGCCGCAGGATATTGCGGCCAGCGTGCTCGCCAGGGTGGTCATCAGTACGGCCGGGTCGCCGCCGGCTGTATTGAAGAATACTAGATAGGTCGGCGCGTTATCGAGGAAGGACGACAGCAGGCCTGACGCCCAAAAGTACATGGCATTGATGGGCTGACCGCTCTCGCCGGTAACGGCGCGGATCACTGCAGAGAACGCACCCTCCTCGCCCGCTCGCAGCATGGCAATGACGGGGATGATGGTGATGAAGATGCCGGCAAACAACTTGGCTACCTCCTGGATCGGTCCCCACGAAAATTCATTGCCCTCGCGTGCCGCCTTCGGGGTCACCCACAGGGAAATAAATATCACCGCAACTAGCAGCACGTCGCGCACAAGATTCTGAAGCTCGACACCCGTGCCGAACACATCGAATACGACACCCGGCTTCCAGAGTCCGCTCATCAGCACCAGGCCGACAATCACGGCGAGCAGGACGAAATTGAAGCGTCCTTCGAACCGGATCTCCGAATCGGGCGTGGGATCCATCGACGGCTGGAATTCCTCCTCCCTGTTGTTGTAGTAGTGGCGGTCGAGGAGGTAGAAGATGGTAAGCAGAGCCGCGCACAGGAACAGCGTCTCGGGAAAGATATTCTTCATCGTCCAGAAAAAATCGACCCCCTTCAGGAAACCAAGGAAGAGCGGAGGATCGCCAAGCGGCGTCAGTGAGCCGCCTGCATTCGACACCAGGAAAATGAAGAACACGACAATATGGACAGCGTGCTTGCGATTATCGTTGGCGCGGATGAGAGGGCGAATCATCAGCATCGATGCACCGGTCGTGCCCATGATGCTGGCCAGCATCGTGCCCAGGGCGAGCAGACCGGTATTGAGCGCCGGCGTCCCGTGCAGGTTGCCACGGACGCAAATCCCGCCTGCAACGACGAACAGCGAAGTTATGAGGATGATAAAGGGGATGAATTCGGCGACGAATGCATGCACGGCACCGCCAACCGCTGTCCCCACGCCAAAATAGGCGGCGCACGGCAGCAGGAATGCAAGCACCCACGCGAACGCCACTTTTCCGAAGTGGTGGTGCCAGAAGACCGGGGTGAGCAGCGGACACAACGCAATAGAGAGCAGAAGACCGGCAAAGGGCAGGCCCCACCATGCCGACATCTGGCTGCCGTCAATATCCGCTGCACGGGCGATCGCTGGAAGAAATGCTGGCACAACACCGGCCAGTGCGGCCAGGATTCTTGTTCTCAATTCCGGTCTCCGATTTTTTTATCGGCCGTCATTGTAGCGTGGAACAATGGCGGCGCTTTATGTTTTGCGTACGCAATACTACTAGCGGTTGCGCGTCCGGCTGATGGGAAAATGGTCAGGCACCGAGCACCAGGACGACGTGGACGCGATACGGGCCGTGCGCTCCAAGGACGATCGTCTGCTCGATGTCACCGGTACGTGAAGGTCCAGAGATGAAGTTGACCGCGCGTGGCATGTCGACGCCCTCCGCACGAGCCAGGACGAACGCATCTTCCATGTGCGCGACGATGCGCGACGCCGGCACGATTGCAATGTGCGTTTCAGGAAGCAGGCCGGCGGAGGACCAGGTGTCGGGGCTGGACATCAGCATCAGGCTGCCCGTTTCAGCCACCGCGCAGAAGACACCGGTGATGCCGACCATGTCTTCATTGCGCGGGCGACGGAATTCCACCTGCAGGCCGGTTTCGCTCCAGTTCATGCCACTGAGCGTCTGCCAGGCGATGGCATTGCGCGCCACGCCGATTTCGTCGAGGTAACTTGCAACCGCAGCCGGCACGGCCGTCATGTCCGGCACGGACGCAACGGTGTCGGACATGCGCACAGCCTGTTCCCTGAAATGCTTGACAAGGTCGCTGCCGACCGCGGGACGGGGTCCCGATGCATGCTGCGCGATGTAGTCCTTCACGGCATCCCGTTCGGCCTGCGTCGGCTCGGCCGGGCGGTTCTGGGCCTTGCGAATGCGGTTGAAGATGGCTTGGCGAGCGGCGGACGTGTCCATGGTGACCCCTTGATGACTGGTTTCGCAGTCTACCGGAATTGATTTGACGGGGCGCCGCAGGGGCGCTTGATTTAATTTCAAACACGCATCGCAAATAATTCATGCGACCAGCACGAGGCATTGCCAATTCGTCCACAAACACCGTCAGGCATCGCATTGAACGCAATCCGGCGCATTTGCTTATTCATAAACTGTATAAGTTTGGTTTGTTAGAAACACCCAATTATCTTAAAATACAAGGCTTTGCAGCGGGTTGTCCGGTCCGGTTGCGCCCTGCAGCCACCGCCCTCCCGGCTCCAAATCAGACCAGTTTCACCAAATCCACAGATAGGACTGTTATGACTCACGTTGTGACCGAATCCTGCATCCGCTGCAAGTACACCGACTGCGTGGATGTATGCCCGGTAGATTGCTTCAGGGAAGGCCCGAATTTTCTTACGATCGATCCGGACGAGTGCATCGATTGCGCCGTTTGCGTGGCCGAATGCCCGGTCAACGCGATCTATGCAGAAGAAGACGTGCCGGCGGACCAGCAGCACTTCATCAAGCTGAACGTCGACCTCGCCCGCAAGTGGCCCTCGATCACCAAGACCAAGGATCCGCTGCCTGACGCCGACGAGTGGAAGGACGTCAAGGAAAAGCTGAACGAACTCTCCAAGTAAGCATTCCCGCCGGACGGCAAACCGTCCGGCGAAGCAGCACCATCAGTCAGCGCACTCGCAGGCATGACTGCACCTCCGAAGCTTCAACTCCCCCTCCATCAGGACCCATCGCCGAAGCTGCACAATATCCTGTACGCAGAGCGCGACAGGGGTGTCGGAAACCATCCGACTGGACTTCGCGCAAGTGTTTGTTCCCGCCCCACAGGAAGTGCAACACGGCGCTAACAAATTTCGTCAATATTCGCCTGGCGTCGGCAGCGGTGTTGTACTCACTGTATATACATCCTTCCGCATGAAGATTTCATCCGCATTCCAATGGGATAAATGCGTAAAAATTACAAACTTATCGCCGATTCCATCGAGCAGCCGGACAATGAAAGTCCTGATTTCCGCTGCATAGCACCATTCCTGATTAAAAAACACACTGCTCCGTTCGCGACTAGTGACCGGCACGGTTTATGCGTGCTTTTCTGCCGAGACAGGCAGGTGGTCAACGAGCAAGAAACCTGGAATTCGTGATGCCGCATTCTTTCTTCGGCATGTTCCACGACAGCACACACCGCCAGCCATCCCCCGGACATTCATGGCCGCCGTCAATCTTGGCGATGAGGGTGTCATGATGCGTGAAAAGGTTGAGTAGTACTGTCGTGCAGAGATATAGCTCCATACGGAAGCATAGGCAGGAACAACGCGGTAAAACGGCTTTCTTTCTCGACAAAAAGAAAATTGCGGATTGTGATATGTTGTTAAAAGGCTTGATCGAAAACAAACCTTTTGCAAATTGGAAACTGTAAAAGTTCCCGACAAAGTGTTGCGAACGCGCGATTTATTTTTTTACGGAAAACTCAAAAATTATCGATGATGCATTGCAGCAAGAGATGTTTATCTGCAGAATCTAGAGACACCGGTACCACCTGAAAGAGGCCATCATGCTTTACCAATTTCACGAGCTGAACCGCACCTTCCTGAACCCGCTCATCCAATGGGCGGAAGCTTCTGCCAAGCTGTTCACGAATCCGGTCTCTCCCCTCGCACACACGCCGTTCGCGCAACGTATCGCGGCCGGCTACGAATTGATGTACCGGCTCGGCAAGGATTATGAAAAACCCGAGTTCGGTATCAAGACCGTTTCCGTCGAAGGCAAGGCCGTCGGCGTATTCGAAGAAGTCGCCGTGCAGAAACCGTTCTGCCGCCTGATCCACTTCAAGAAGGACATGAGCGACAAGAAGCTCGCCGACCTGAAGCAACCTACCGTCCTGCTGGTCGCCCCGCTGTCGGGCCACCATTCCACCCTGCTGCGCGACACCGTCCGCACGCTGCTGTCCAGCCACGACGTGTACATCACCGACTGGACCGATGCGCGCATGGTGCCGGCTGCGGAAGGCGCGTTCCACCTGCATGACTACATCTACTACGTCCAGGAATTCATCCGCCGCCTCGGTCCGGACCTGCACGTGATCTCCGTCTGCCAGCCGACCGTTCCCGTCCTCGCCGCCATCTCGCTGATGGCCTCGGACAACGATCCGATGCTGCCGAAGACGATGACCATGATGGGCGGCCCGATCGACCCGCGCAAGTCGCCGACTGAAGTCAACGACCTCGCGATCAAGCGTCCGTTCTCCTGGTTCGAAGACAAGGTGATCTACAGCGTCCCGCCGAACTATCCGGGCTTCGGCCGCAAGGTCTACCCCGGCTTCCTGCAGCATGCCGGCTTCATCGCCATGAACCCGGGCCGCCATGCACAGAGCCATTGGGATTTCTACATGCACCTGCGCGCCGGCGACCAGGAATCGGCTGAAGAGCATCGCAAGTTCTACGACGAGTACAACGCAGTCCTCGACATGCCGGCCGAGTACTACCTGGAGACAATCAAGACCGTGTTCCAGGAATTCCGCCTGCCGCTGGGCACGTGGGAAGTCGAAGGCAAACTCGTACGGCCGCAGGACATCAAGACGGTCGCGCTGTTCACCGTCGAAGGCGAACTGGACGACATTTCCGGCGCCGGCCAGACCGAAGCCGCGCACGACCTGTGCAAGGGCATCCCGAAGTCCAAGAAGCAGCACTTCACCGTGCCCAAGGCCGGCCACTACGGCATCTTCTCCGGCCGCCGCTGGCGCGAAATGGTGTGCCCGAAGATCGGCGAATTCATCCGCACACATTCCTGATTTAACTACCGGTGTAGGCGAAAGCCGTTCCCTCCAAAGGGGGAACGGCTTTTTTGTTTGAAGAAGACGCCATTTACCCGGATAATTCTGTTTTTTATTGCAAACCCCGCTGTGTCCTCCACTTCCGCCCCCACCCTGGCCGACCGCATCGAAGACCTCCTGCCGCAGACGCAATGCACCAAGTGCGGCTATCCGGCTTGCCGGCCGTATGCGGAGGCTGTCGCCGACGGCACGGCCGGCTACAACCAGTGTCCGCCCGGCGGCGCGGAAGGCATCGCGCGACTGGCCGCAGTGCTGGGCAAACCGGTCATCCCGCTCAACCCGGTCAATGGCGTGGAGCGCCCAAGGCCGCTTGCGGTCATCGACGAATCGCTCTGCATCGGCTGCACGCTCTGCATCCAGGCCTGCCCTGTCGACGCCATCATCGGCGCTGCCAAGCAGATGCACACTGTCCTCAACAACCTGTGCACCGGCTGCGACCTGTGCGTCGCGCCGTGCCCGGTCGACTGCATTGCGATGGTGGATGTCACGCCGGACAAAACCGGCTGGGATGCATGGTCGCAGCAGCAGGCCGATGCCGCGCGCGTGCGCCATCAGCTCCGCGTGGCGCGGCTGCGCCGCGAGAAGGAAGAAAACGACGCCCGCCTCGCGGCAAAAGCTGCCGCCAAGCTGAAAGCGGTCGAAGCCGAGGCCACGCTATCGCCTGAGGAAAAAGCGGCTGCGGAACGCAAGAAAGCCATCATCCAGGCCGCCATGGAGCGCGCGCGCCAGAAGAAGGAGCAGATGGCGGCACAGGCTGCTGCAACGACCGGACTTGAAGACGTGTCGCGTTCCGTGAAAAAGCAGATCGAGGAAATCAACCAGAAGCTCGAACAGCAAAAAGACCTGCAATGAACGCTGAAAAACGCCTCCAGATCTTCCGCCGCTTCCGCCAGGCCAATCCCCATCCGACGACCGAACTCGAATACACGACGCCCTTCGAGCTGCTGATCGCCGTCATCCTGTCCGCGCAGGCGACCGACGTATCGGTCAACAAGGCGACGCGCCGGCTGTACACGGTCGCGAATACGCCGGCGAAGATGCACGCGCTCGGCACCGAGGGGTTGGAAGAATACATCCGCACCATCGGCCTGTATCGCACCAAGGCGAAGAACGTGATCGAAACCTGCCGCATCCTGCTGGAACAGCATGGCGGCGAGGTACCGCGCTCACGGGAGGCATTGCAGGCGTTGCCGGGTGTCGGCCGCAAGACTGCCAATGTGGTCCTGAACACTGCCTTTGGGGAACCGACGATTGCGGTGGATACGCACATCTTCCGCGTCTCCAACCGCACCGGCATTGCGCCGGGCAAGGATGTGGACGCTGTCGAGCAGAAGCTGCTGAAAGTGGTGCCGCAGGAATTCCGCCACGATGCGCATCACTGGCTGATCCTGCACGGCCGCTATACCTGCATCGCACGCAAGCCGCAGTGCTGGAACTGCATCATCAACGACCTGTGCGAATACAAGGACAAGACGCCCTTGCCTGAGAAGGGCGTCTAGTTTCTCATTCGATCCGGCAGGCTTCGTCGAACGACAGGCGCGGCCCGCGCGGATGCAGCTTGCTGGTATCGCCGTAACCGATGCTGCACACGAAATTCGCCTTCACGGACGTCCCCTTGAAGAATGTCTCGTTCATCTTGTCGGCGTTGAAGCCCGACATCGGCGCACAGTCCAGGCCAAGCGCACGCGCAGCCATGATGAAATAACCGCCCTGCAGCGACGAGTTGCGCATGGCGGTCGCGTCGATGTTCGGCTGGTTGCCGGCGAACCAGGATCGCGCGTCGGGGTTATGCGGGAAGAGCTGCGGCAGCTTCTCGTAGAACGCCATGTCCATGCCGATGATGGCCGTGACCGGCGCGGATTTCGTCTTGTCGATATTGCCCGGGTTCATGCAGGCCAGCAGTTTTTCTTTCGCTTCGGGTGACTTCACAAACACGATGCGCGCGGGCGAGCAATTGGCCGATGTCGGGCCCCATTTCAGCAGGTCGTAGAGCTGCTTCAGCTGCTCGTCGGTGACGGGCTTGTCGCGCCAGCCGTTGTGCGTGCGCGCGTCGGTGAAAAGCGTCTGGAGTGCGGTGTCGTTCAGCATATGGAATTCCATTCGTGATGGGTGGCGGAAGTGCGTCCGGCACTTGTGGCGCCGGGAAACGGTGCATATGTTAAACGAATCCGTTCCTGCGGGCGGTAAAATAGCCGTTTCTCCGTCTTTCCGTCCGATCCGATGTTCAATCCGTCACAGCACGACGTGCGCCGCTTCTTCTGCGAGACCTTCCGCAAGGTGCGGGCCAATGAAATCCTTACGCCGCTGGAAGCGATCGCGCGCGACTGGATCGTGCAGCACGAGGAGTACGCGGATGCGCTGAAGGACGTCAACGAAGCACTGGCCGCCGACTACTCGGTCGAACGCGGCCAGAGCAATCCCTTTCTCCACCTGTCGATGCACCTGTCCATTGCGGAACAGATTTCCATCGACCAGCCGCCAGGCATCCGCGCCGCGTTTCTCTCGCTGGCACAACGGCTTGGCTCCGAGCACGACGCGCATCACCAGATGATGGAATGCCTCGGCGAAATGATCTGGAATTCCCAGCGCAGCGGCTTGCCGCCCGATGGGGCGGCCTACGTCGAGTGCGTCCGTCGACGTTGAGTTCCGGCGGCATTGCCGCCGCCGGCAACCGCTTTATCAGGCAACCTTTACCTCGATCTTGCGCGGCTGAACGTGCTCAGCCTTCGGGATGCGCAGGCGCAGGACGCCATTCTTGAACTCGGCCGTGGTCTTCTCGCTGTCCAGTTCCTTCGAGAGCGTGAAGACGCGGCGATAGCGCGGCAACCGCACTTCCGCGTGGCCGGATTCCATGCCTTCCGGTGTTCCGAGGCTCACTTCGCCTTCAATCGTCAGGCTGCCCGACTCGAGATGCAAGTTGAGGTTTTCCTTCGGCACGCCCGGCAGGTCGGCCAGCAGGGTGATGCCGGAAGCATCCTCAATCACGTCGACCGGCGGCAACAAGGCAGCCTCGGGCCTTGCATTCTCGTTCGTGCGTTGGGTCACAGCGGTGTTTGCGCTCATGTTCATTCCTCCTCGTTACTGAATGGCGATACGACGCGGTGCCGGCGCCTGGCGGCGCTTGACGGAAACATGCAGCACGCCGTCGCGATATTCGGCCGTTACGCCGCTCGGGTTCACGTCGTCCTCGGGCAGGCTGACGACGCGACGGAAGCGCCCCGCGAAACGCTCGTTGATATGCAGGGCAGCCTTGTCATCCTGCCCCGGCAACTCAGCCACACGCTCTCCGGCAATGGTGAGCACGCCGCGCTCCAGGTTGACTTCAATCGTGGCCGGATCCAGGCCCGGCGCGAACGCATACAGCTCCAGCGATTGCGGGGTCGTCCCCACATTCACCGCGGGAAAACCGCCACGACCCACGCCCCGAATGCTGGGGCCGGTTTCAAAGACTTCCTGCATTTCGCGCTGCAGGCGATCGAGTTCGGCAAAGACATCACGGGGAAACAAGGCTCTGTACATCATTTGGTCCTCCTGACAGGTTATCTGCGGCCGTCAAATCGGCTCACATCCCCAAAATAGGAACACCGGGACAATTTTCAACACCTTGATTTCGCGCGTCGCCGCCCCCATGTCAATGGGGAAAATGCACGCGGACATTTATCGTCCAGCCTTGCTCCGGGCAATAAAAAAAAGCCACGGAATCCGTGGCTTTCTTCGTTGTATCGCGGGCGCGATTACTTGCGCAGTACCAGGGTGCCTGGCAGGCTGTGCAGGTAGGCAGCGATATCCTTGATGTCCTGGCTGGACAGCGGCTTGACCTGTGCGCCCATGATGGCGTTGCCGCGGCCGTTGGCGCCGTCGGCGCCGCGCTTGTAGGCGGTCATCGCGGTGACCAGGTAATCCGCATGCTGGCCGGCCAGCTTCGGATAGCTCGGGTCGATCGGGGTGTTGTAGTCCTTGCCGTGGCAGGAGAAGCAGTTGTACTTTTCGGTGGCGGCCTTGCCCGCTTCGATGTTGCCGGCCGCGAAGGCGTTGAACGAAACCAGCACGGCTGCGGCTGCGAGAATCTTCTTCATTGCGTGTCCCCTCTTATTTCTGCTGTGCGTAGTAGGCTGCGACGTCGGCGATGTCCTGGTCGGACAGGCCTGCAGCGATGCCGCGCATGCTGGGGTTCTTGCGCTCGCCCTTCTTGTAGGCATTCAGCGCATTCTCGATGTACTTGGCGGACTGGCCGCCGAGCTTGGGTACCTGGTACACCTCGGGGAAGGTCGCCTTGTAACCGGGGATGCCATGGCAGCCGATGCACATCGCCACCTTGTTTTCAGCTGCCTTGGCGTTGCCTTCCGCTGCGGCAGCGAAACCGGCGACACCCGCGAGCGCGACAAACGCAATTAGTTTTTTCATGATAGCTCGGGAGATTTAAGACGAAATTTCAAAACACATCCGGAAAGGATTCAGTCCGGCAGCGAATCATTTACGGATAAGTTCTCGGAACATCGGCGGATTTGACCATGACACTTGTAGGTGTTTCTCCGACGCACCAAAACCGTCTAATTCTACCTGAAGACTGACAAGCAGTCCACGAACCGGAAAACGGGGCAAAAACGCTCTGGAGGAGGCCCTCCAACCCCGGAATTCCATCTCGCTTATACTTGGTTTTTCCCCTTTCTCTGACGAACGGTACCATGCGCCCAGAATCACGCTTTGAAGGTTCACAGAATTACGTTGCGACCAACGACCTGAAACTTGCCGTCAACGCCGCGCTGACGCTGCAACGCCCGCTGCTGATCAAGGGCGAACCGGGTACCGGCAAGACCATGCTGGCCGAGGAAGTCGCCGCCGCGCTCGGCATGCCGCTGCTGCAGTGGCACATCAAGTCCACCACCAAGGCGCAGCAGGGCCTGTACGAATACGACGCCGTCTCCCGCCTGCGCGACTCGCAGCTCGGCGACGAGCGGGTGAAGGACATCCACAACTACATCGTCAAGGGCGTGCTGTGGCAGGCCTTCAACTCCGACCAGCAGGTCGTGCTGCTGATCGACGAGATCGACAAGGCCGACATCGAATTCCCGAACGACTTGCTGCGCGAACTCGACCGCATGGAGTTCTACGTCTACGAGACGCGCGAGCTGGTCAAGGCGAAGAACCGGCCGCTGGTGATCATCACGTCCAATAACGAGAAGGAACTGCCGGACGCCTTCCTGCGCCGCTGCTTCTTCCACTACATCAAGTTCCCGGACAAGGACACGATGGAGCAGATCGTCGATGTCCACTTCCCGCAGCTCAAGAAGGATTTGCTGGCGCAGGCGCTGCAGACCTTCTACGAAGTGCGCGAGGTCGCCGGCCTGAAGAAGAAGCCATCCACCTCCGAACTGCTCGACTGGCTGAAGCTGCTGCTGGCGGAAGACATTCCCGCGGAAGCCCTGCGCAGCAAGGATGCGAAGGCCGTCGTGCCGCCGCTGCACGGCGCGCTGCTCAAGAACGAGCAGGACGTACACCTGTTCGAGCGTCTGGTATTCATGTCGCGCACCAATCGCTAGCACGCCATGGCCTTCGTCACGCCGCTCACGCTCAAGGGTGAACACGTCACGCTGGAACCCCTGCACGCCTCTCACGCCGAGGGACTGTCCGAGGCGGCCAGGGATGGTGACTTGTGGAAGCTCTGGTACACCTCGATTCCGGCGCCCGAGGGCATGAAGGCGGAAATCGAGCGGCGCCTGGGTTTGCAGGCTGCGGGCAGCATGATGCCCTTCGCCATCCGCCGCAACGACACCGATGCGCTGTGCGGCATGACGACCTACATGCACATCGACGCGGTTCACCGCCGTGTCGAAATCGGCTCGACGTGGTACGCGAAGAGCGTCCAGCGCACCGCGATCAACACGGAAGCCAAGCTGATGCTGCTGACCCACGCCTTCGAGGAACTGCGCTGCATCGCCGTGGAATTCCGTACGCACTGGATGAACCAGCAGTCGCGCGCCGCCATCGCCCGGCTGGGCGCGAAGCAGGACGGCATCCTGCGCAACCACCAGCGCATGCCGGACGGCTCGTTCCGCGACACGGTCGTGTTTTCGATCATCGAATCGGAATGGCCGACCATCAAGCGTCACCTGCAGTTCAAGCTGGGGCGCTAAGGAGACATCATGCTCATCGATTTTTTCTTCACCCTGAAAGACGCGAAGATTCCGGTGTCGATCAAGGAATTCCTGATCCTGCTGGAAGCCATGCAGAAGAGCGTCATCAGCCCGTCGCTGGATGATTTCTACTACCTGTCGCGTACGACGCTGGTGAAGGACGAGGCGCATTACGACAAGTTCGACAAGGCTTTCGGCCTGTATTTCCGCGGCATCGACGCCATCTTCGAAAAGCATCCGGAGATCCCGCTCGAATGGCTGCAGAAGCGCATGGAGCGCGAACTGACGCCGGAGCAGAAGGCAGCGATCGAGAAGTTCGGCTACGACAAGCTGATGGATCGCCTGAAGGAGCTGCTCAAGGAGCAGAAGGAACGCCACGAAGGCGGCAATCGCTGGATCGGCACCGGCGGTACCTCGCCCTTCGGCAACGGCGGGACGAATCCGGAAGGCATCCGCATCGGCGGCGAAGGCGGCAACCGCTCCGCCGTCAAGGTGTGGGAAGCACGCAGCTACCGCGATTACGACGACGAGCGCGAACTCGGCACCCGCAATATCAAGGTTGCGCTTCGCCGCCTGCGCAAGTTCGCGCGCGAAGGCGCGGAAGAAGAACTGGCACTGGACGACACGATCCGCGCCACCGCCAACAACGCCGGCTACCTCGATATCAGGATGCAGCCTGAGCGCAAGAACAACATCAAGTTGCTGATGCTGCTCGACGTGGGCGGCACGATGGATGACCACATCGCGCGCACCGAGGAATTGTTCTCGGCGGCAAAGACCGAGTTCAAGAACATGGAGTTCTTCTACTTCCACAACTGCGTGTACGACTACCTGTGGAAAAACAATCGCCGGCGCCACGCGGAGAAGTTCCATACCTGGGATGTGCTGCGCAAGTACACGCCCGACACCAAGCTGATCTTCGTCGGCGATGCGACGATGAGCCCGTACGAAATCCTGCAACCTGGCGGTTCGGTGGAGTACAACAACGAAGAAGCCGGCGCGGAGTGGCTGCAACGCTTCACCAGCACCTTCCCGAAGTTCATCTGGCTCAATCCGGAGCCGGAAGGCTTGTGGCAGTACCGGCAATCGATTTCAGTGATTCGTCAGATCATGAACAACCGGATGTTCCCGGTGACGATCGAAGGACTGGAACGGGGAATGCGCCTGTTGAGCAAGTAATCCGCTTGTCAGGCGAACGGCAGGAATTTCTTCAGCACGGTCACGAGATGGTGGCTGGCCAGCGGCTTGTTGAGGAAACCATCCGCGCCGACATAACGCGCCTGCTGCAGGTCGTACACGAAGGGCTTGCTGACCAGGAACACGACAGCGACGCGGACCGGCGAGTCCTTTTCCTTGATCGCCCAGCACAGGCGGTAAGGGTCCACGCCGGGTGTTGACGTATTGACCATCACGAAGGCTACCGGCTCGCGCTTGCAAACTTCAACCGCCGCGACTTCATCGTTGACCCACAGGACGGGCACTTTCTGACGAACCAGCAGGTCGGAGAGGTAATCCCGCAGGGCCGGCGCCTTGTCCACGACGAGGACGACGCCGTTGTCCGGCACCTTGGCGCGCATTTTTTCGTACTCGGCGGGATCGGTGAAGTCGAGATCGATGCGATCGCGGCGGCGCCGTTCCGGTACCGTGACGATATCGGACGCTTCCAGCCGTGACAGCGCATCCGCACGCTTCTCCACCAGTTCATCCAGCGTCTCGAACAGCTGGTCCCAGCGGATCGGATTGTCGACGACGGGATACGGCAGGGCAACGTCCGGCGTGCCGACCAGCATGGCTGGACGTACGTCGCTGGGCCGGAGGTCCGCAAGCGTCACCAGCGCCTTGAGCTGCGTGGCGTTGGCGATGTAAAGGTCGGGATCCTGCAGGTTGTCTTCCACCAGCCTGAAATAGCCGTAGCCCCAGGTCTGCCTGATCGAGAAGTTCTCGTCAAAGCACGCGTCCTCCTCGGGCGAAAAGCCGATGAGGCGAACGGCAAAGGGAAAGGTCTGGCTGATCATGGAGTTTCATTTTATAAATATTTTTACATGTTTCACTAGATAAATTTTCGGCGATGGCATTTACGCCACGGCTATCGGTTTTCGTCCTCCGGCAATGGTAAGGGCTGAAAGCAATGCCCGGCAGGCGCCGATTTTCATTAGAATGCTGGGACTTATGCGTAAATGCATACCCTATAGCAACTCCGCTTCCCATTGAATGGCAACCAGAAAATCTTCCGATTACAGCGAATCGTCAATCCGGGTCCTGAAGGGACTCGAACCGGTCAAGCAGCGTCCGGGCATGTATACCCGCACCGAAAACCCGCTGCACATCATCCAGGAAGTGATTGACAATGCCTCCGACGAAGCGCTCGGCGGCTTTTGCAAGAACGTCATCGTCACCCTGAACCCCGACGGCAGCGTCAGCGTCGAGGACGACGGCCGCGGCATTCCGGTCGGCCTCCATCCCGAAGAAAAGGTGCCGACGGTCGAGATCGTCTTCACCCGCCTGCATGCCGGCGGCAAGTTCGACAAGGGCTCGGGCGGCGCCTATTCCTTCTCCGGCGGCCTGCACGGCGTCGGCGTATCGGTGACGAATGCGCTTTCCACGCGCCTCGAAATCACTGTCTGGCGCGAAGGCGGCGTACACCAGATCGTGTTTGCCGACGGCGACGTGATCGAAAAACTGAAATCGCGCCCGCAAGGCAGGGACGACAAGAAGTCCGGGACGCGGGTCACCATCTGGCCGAACGCCAAGTACTTCGACTCCTCCGCCATCCCCAATGCCGAATTGCAGCGCCTGCTGCGCTCCAAGGCCGTGCTGCTGCCGGGCGTGAAGGTCACCCTGGTCAATGGCAAGACCGGCGAGACCCAGACCTGGAAATACGACCAGGGCCTGCGCGGCTACCTGGTCGAATCGCTGGCACAGACTTCCGGCGCCGAGCCGATGATCCCGCTGTTCGAAGGTGAACAGTACGCGGGCAACGATACGGAAGGCTTTGCAGAAGGCGAAGGCGCGGCGTGGGTAGTGGCGTGGACCGAGGAAGGCAATGTCGTGCGCGAGTCCTACGTCAACCTGATCCCGACGCCCGCCGGCGGCACGCATGAAGCCGGCCTGCGCGAAGGCTTGTTCAATGCGGTCAAGAGCTTCGTCGAAATGCACGCGCTGCTGCCCAAGGGCGTCAAGCTGCTGCCGGAAGACGTGTTCGCCCGCGTCTCCTTCGTGCTGTCGGCCAAGGTACTCGATCCGCAATTCCAGGGCCAGATCAAGGAACGCCTGAATTCGCGCGACGCCGTGCGACTGGTGGGCTCGTTTACCCGCCCTGCCCTCGAACTCTGGCTCAACCACCACGTCGACTACGGCAAGAAGCTGGCCGAACTGGTGATCAAGCAGGCGCAATCCCGCCTGCGCTCGGCGCAGAAGGTCGAGAAGAAGAAATCCTCCGGCGTTGCCGTGCTGCCGGGCAAGCTGACCGACTGCGAATCGGACGACATCTCGCGCAACGAGCTCTTCCTCGTCGAGGGCGACTCCGCAGGCGGATCGGCCAAGATGGGACGCGACAAGGAATTCCAGGCCATCCTGCCGCTGCGCGGCAAGGTGCTGAACTCCTGGGAAACCGAACGCGACCGCCTGTTCGCCAACAATGAAATCCACGACATTGCGGTAGCGATCGGCGTCGATCCGCACGGCCCGAACGACACGCCGGACCTCTCCGGTCTCCGTTACGGCAAGATCTGCATCCTCTCCGACGCGGACGTCGACGGCTCGCACATCCAGGTGCTGCTGCTGACGCTGTTCTTCAAGCATTTCCCGCAGCTGATCGCACACGGCAATATCTGCATCGCGCGTCCGCCGCTATATCGTGTCGATGCCCCGGCACGCGGCAAGAAGCAGGCGCAGAAACTGTACGCGCTGGACGACGGCGAACTGGAAGCGATCGAAGACAAGCTGCGCAAGGATGGCGTCAAGGAAGGCGGCTGGAGCATTTCCCGCTTCAAGGGCCTAGGCGAAATGAACGCAGAACAGTTGTGGGAAACCACGATGAATCCGGACACGCGCCGCCTGTTGCCGGTGTCGCTCGGCGACTTCGACCTGGCCGCCTCCGAATCGCGCTTCAACATGCTGATGGGCAAAGGCGAAGCTGCCGCCCGCCGCGCCTGGCTGGAAGAACACGGCAACGAAGCAGAAGCCGATATCTGATCCGCCGCGACGAATAGACAAAAGAAACAATGACTGAACAAGCCACCCTGTTTGAAGAAGCGCCGTCGGGTGACGGCGAATCGCTCACGCTCGCGACCTTTGCCGAGCGTGCCTACCTCGACTACGCCATCTCGGTCGTCAAGGGCCGCGCTTTGCCGGACGTGTGCGACGGCCAGAAGCCGGTCCAGCGCCGCATCCTGTACGCGATGCACGAACTCGGCCTCGACTCCGCCGCCAAGCCGCGCAAATCCGCAGCTGTCGTCGGCGACGTGCTCGGCAAGCTGCACCCGCACGGCGACCAGTCGGTGTACGACGCGCTGGTGCGCATGGCGCAGGACTTCTCGCTGCGCTACCCGCTGATCGACGGCCAGGGCAACTTCGGCTCGCGCGATGGCGACGGCGCGGCGGCGATGCGTTACACGGAAGCGCGCCTGACCCCGATCTCGAAGCTGCTGCTCGACGAGATCGACATGGGCACGGTCGATTTCCAGCCGAACTATGACGGCTCGACCCAGGAACCGAAGCTGCTGCCGGGACGCCTGCCCTTCGTGTTGCTTAACGGCGCGTCCGGCATTGCGGTCGGCCTGGCCACCGAAATTCCGGCACACAACCTGACGGAAGTCGCGAAGGCCGCCGTGGCGATGATCCGCAACCCGAAGATCACCCATGCTGAATTGATGGAAATGATTCCCGGCCCGGACTTCCCCGGCGGCGGCCAGATCATCACGCCGGCGACGGCGATCGCGGAAATGTACGAGAACGGCCGCGGCACGCTGAAGGTGCGCGCACGCTGGAAGATCGAAGACCTCGCGCGTGGTCAGTGGCAGGCGGTGGTCACCGAACTGCCGCCGGGCACCTCGGCGCAGAAGATCCTTGAGGAAATCGAGGAACTCACCAACCCGAAGGTCAAGCTCGGCAAGAAGTCGCTGCTGCCCGACCAGCTGGCGATGAAGCAGATGATCCTGTCGGTACTCGACACGGTGCGCGACGAATCCGGCAAGGACGCGCCCGTGCGTCTGGTGTTCGAACCGAAGTCGAAGAACCAGGATCAGACCGAGTTCATGAACATCCTGCTGGCGCACACGTCGCTGGAAACCGGAAACTCGATCAACCTGGTGATGATCGGGCGCGACGGCCGTCCGCGCCAGAAGGGCCTGTCGCACATCCTGCACGAGTGGATCGAGTTCCGCTTCGACACGGTGACGCGCCGCACACGCTTCCGCCTGCAAAAGGTCGACGACCGCATCCATATCCTGGAAGGCCGCGAAGCGATCCTGCTGAATATCGACAAGGTCATCAAGATCATCCGCGAGTCGGACGAACCGAAGCCGGCGCTGATCCAGGCATTCAATCTCTCCGATCGCCAGGCCGAAGACATCCTGGAAATTCGCCTGCGCCAGTTGGCTCGACTGGAAGCGATCAAGATCCAGCAGGAACTGTCGGACCTGCGCAAGGAAAAGGAAACACTGCACGACCTGCTCGACAATCCTTCGTCGATGAAGAGACTGGTCATCAAGGAAATCGAAGGCGATGCGAAACAGTTCGGCGATGCACGCCGCACGCTGATCGAGGAAGCGGAGCGCGCCAGCGTCGAGCAGAAGGTGCTGGACGAACCGGTGACCGTCGTCATTTCGCAAAAGGGCTGGGTGCGCGCCCGCACCGGCCACGGCCACGACGCTGCGCAATTCACCTTCAAGGCCGGCGACAGCCTGTACGGCACCTTTGAATGCCGCACGGTCGACACGCTGCTTGCCTTCGGCTCGAACGGCCGGATTTATTCAGTTTCGGTTTCCGCCCTGCCCGGCGCACGCGGCGATGGCGTTCCGGTCACGACGCTGATCGAGGTCGCGGGCGGCACGCGCATCCTGCATTACTTCGCCGGTCCGGCGGATATGATGCTGATGCTAGCGTCGACGGCAGGCTATGGGTTCACTGCGAAAGCAGGCGACATGGTCAGCCGCATCAAAGCGGGCAAGGCATTCGTCACGCTCGATGAAGGCGACGAGCCGCTGGCACCGCGCATGGTCGTCGCCGACGCCAGCGCTGTGGCCTGTCTGTCGGAAAAAGGCCGCTTGCTGGTCTTCGGCCTTGATGAACTGAAGACGCTTTCCGGCGGCGGGCGCGGTGTGATCCTGATGGACTTGGAGAAGAACGAGAAGCTTGTTGCCGCACAACCCATCAGCCAGAGGGGCGTGGTCGTGTCAGGCACAGGGCGCGGTGGTAAGGCGCAGGAAGTTTCCCTGTCGGCGGCGGCGCTGGCACCGCATATCGGCAAGCGCGCGCGCAAGGGGAAGACGCTGGAGGCGAAGGTGAAACCCGCGGCGTTGGCGTTACCCAAGTAGGAACGGTACAAGGAAACGGGGTGTGCACTCGCCGTGCGCACCCCGTTATTCTTTTCAGACGAAGTAGATGTATTCCATCCCGTTTTGAATGGAACCAATCACTTGTACCTGGTTTTCCGGACTTTCGCTGAAACTGGTCAGGACAACTGCGCGAGATTGCTGGCCGGCATTCAGAATATCCACCCAGAAGCCGGTTTCCGTGGAACTGGGTGTCCGGTGCAGTACGTTCTGGTAGAGGAGTGTGACCAGCTGGGTGTTCGATACACTGCTTCCATAAAGGTTTGTGAATTCGGCGGAACCCTGGAACCGCGAAGAAACTTCATGGAGGCTCATGCCCTTGTCCATGTAGCTTATCCAGAAGCCCAGTCCCGGAACATCGGGCTGCCGGCTGAATGCCGCCTGATACAGACGGTATGCTTGGCCGGCGATGCCATCGACGTCGTAGGCGAGGGCTGTATCCCGGAAGATGATGCGTTCGACATTCTCTACCGTGTCATGGCCTTCCGTACCGGCGGCGTGATCCAAGGTGATGCGCGTACCCGTCCTGGTTATCGTGAATGCGCTTTTCGTTCCTGCAATGAACACGCTGTCCGTACCGGCACCACCATCGATGATGTCATTCCCACCGCCCGGGGTAAGCAAGTCGTTTCCGCCGGCGCCGTCAATAATGTCGTCCCCGATACCGCCGACGAGCGTGTCGCCTTGATCCGTCCCCGTATATGTCCGGCCAACCCCGGGTGAATCGATCAGCGTCAGCGTCACGCCCGAGAACGTCGCCAGTTCCACGGCGGTAAAGACATCCGTTCCCTCTGCTCCCGAGTGATCAAATGCGATATATCCAGTGCTCGTTTTCGTCACGGAGAATTGGTTCCGGACTCCGTGAAATATTACGGTGTCGATTCCGGCGCCGCCATCGATAATGTCATTGCCGACGCCACCCGTTATCGTGTCATTGCCGGCGTTCGTCGAGATCCGATTGGCAGCGCCATTGCCGACTATCGTGTCATTACCGCTCCCCGCATTCACGTGCTCGATCGTCGTGCCGATGTTGATCGTGATCTGCCCGTCAGTGGTAATCAGGCTCGACTTGAAGCCAACGTAGCCCCACGCCCCTGGCTCAAGACTGAGGTTGATTGCGTGAACGATCGCCGAACCGTCAATCGTGTCGCTCCCGCCCCCATCCCAGATGAAATTGGGTACCGTGGTACTGAGGATGTATGTGCTGTCCGACTGATCGCTTTTGCTTGGACCGTACAGATACTGCAGTGCGGCGATGTCGAACGACGAATAGCGAAGACGGTAGTCTTCGGCGCGATCCGTATAGCTCATGACGGACCACTGCGTACTATCCTCGGCGGTTGAAAGGTAAGGCCCGTCCTCCGTTTGCCCGGTAGCGTCTCCATGGCTGAAGGTGTGCTTAAGTCCGAGCGCATGACCTAGTTCGTGAATGAGCGTCAACGCCGCGTAGTTTCCGTTCGCGGGTGCGAGGTTGAGGCTCGAAGTATTGTCAAGAAGAATATCGTTGCCAATTGCCGACGCATACGGATAGTAGGCGTAGGCTGCCGAGGTTGATTGGGCGTTATTGGCGAAAACAATTGTATTCAGCCCCGCCGAGTCCGTCGTTTCGATGAACTGAACGTCGATAATGCTGGAGATGTAACTCAGCGCCTGCTTGGAAAACGCCTTCTGCTGTACATTGAACGCTGAAAACCCGCTACGGTCGACCTGCGAAAAATGCGACGGGGCCACGGATGGAAAACTGTAGTAGAAGGTCTTGCTTGAGCCAAGCAGTGGCAGGAACCCAGGCGCTTCGTCAGGAAGAAGCGCGTCGATCCAGTAAGGCAGTTTTTGCACGCCCGTCGCCCAGCTCCAGTTCTCGACAGCGCTATTGGTCTTGTAGAAATCGATATGGATCAGTCCCGAATCGATTCCACTGATGTCATGGACCTGGGCATGCAGGTCAGTGATGACGTAGTGGTCGTTCCCTGCTCCGCCGGACAGGTAATCGTTCCCACCTCCTCCATGGAGCGTATCGTTCCCGTCGCCGCCATACAGAGAATCATCACCGGCCCCACCGTATAACGCGTCATTGGCGCTGCCGCCATCAAGTATGTCGTTGCCCGTGAGGCCGGAGAGGAAATCGTTTCCGGAGAGCCCGACGAGATAATCGTCGCCGTAGGTCCCCTCGAGGACGTCCGCGTAGACAGTGCCTGTTTTGTTCATGTGGAAGGTCGGCTAGCTGAAGAACGCATACTCCATGCCGTTCTGGATAGAGCCGAGTACCTGTGCCTGGTTTTCCGGGCTTTCGCTGAAGCTCGTCAGGATCACCGCGCGTGATTGCTGACCGGTCTCGAGAATATCGATCCAGAAGTCCGACTCGATTGTTGCCGGCGTCCGGTGAAGGACGTTCTGGTACAGAAGCGCAACCAGCTGTGCACTCGACACATGAATGCCGTACAGGCTCTGGAACTCGTCCGAACCCTGAAAACGGGAAGAGACTTCCACGAGACTCATGCCCTTGTCCATATGACTGATCCAGAACCCCAGTCCCGGAACGTCGGGCTGGCGATTGAACGCGGCCTGATAAAGGCGGTAAGCCTGACCGGCGATTCCATCAGAATCGAATGCGACGGCGGAATCATTAAACAGGATGCGCTCAACGTTGGTCACAGTATCGCTTCCATGCCCCCCGGTCTTGTCGACAACGGAAACCGAATTCGATTCCTTCGATATTGCGAAGCTGCTTCGACTCGCAGCGATGACGAGCGTATCCGTTCCTGCTCCGCCATCGATAATGTCAACACCATTTCCGCCGATGATCCTGTTGCTCGAAGCGTTGCCGGTAATCCTGTCGTCTGCATTCGTGCCGATCACGTTTTCTATCAGGCTGCCGTACATGATGGACAGATTGTTTACGGCCAGACGCCCGCTATCCGAGCGTCCGAGAGAACTGAAAGCCCCTTCACGCAGGTCGATCGTTGCGCCGACCGTCACTGCGCTCACGTCGATGGTATCGATTCCGCCGCTATCCTGGATCAGGAGTTGCCCCTTGCCCGTGTCATTGGTATAGGCGTACGACGTATCCGAGATATTGATGTCGTTGCTTGCGCCGTACAGGTACTGCAAGGCGAGCATGTCATACATTCCGAACCAGGTGCGCTGCTGGCCATCCGAGCCGGGCGCGTCCTGATACGACATGATGGAATAGTTGAGGTTATCCTCGCCCGTGCCGAGGTAGTTCCCGGCCGGGTCCGGCGGGCCGAATTCGGACCCGTTGTAATTGCCGGGATGCTTGAGCCCGAGTGCATGCCCGATTTCATGCACGAGGGTGGCGTAGTTGAAGCTCCCCGGTGCCTGTTGGTCCGCGTAGTCAAGATTGATCCACACATCGCCGGACAAGTCACTGGCATCCGAATTGGGCAGGAAGGCGTAGCCCGACGAATCCGTCTGCGTGTTGTTGCCGAAGCGGATCTGGCCGTACACCTCGTGCGTGTCGGCCACTTCCACAAAACTGATGTCGAGTTCTGCGGCAAGTTGCGCGAATATGCCGTGCACAGCTTGCTTCTGCGCCGCGCTGAACAACGTGAATCCGCTGTTTCCTTCCATGTCAGTACCGCCGTACGAAGGCTTGACGGTCATGAAGCTGTAGGTCACCGTGACGGGAGTTTCGAGCGCAGTGCCGGCATTCCACCGCAAGGACGCCGATTCGAGCAAGGCGTCGATCCTGTAGTCGCCGGAAATGATGGTACCGTGCTGTCCTGCTAGCGGAGTGGATGAAACACTTGAGCCGGCGCTTGCAGCCGATGCGCACAGTGGACAGTTGCAAACAAGATAAGGCATCGCGGCATTGCAAGGCTGGAACGAAAATATCGTTATACCAAAGCAATTACCAACGGGCAATCTCTTCCGGCTGCGGTGTCAGATATGCAATGACGAGCGGTGAAATTCCCGCGCGAGTAACGCCTCTGCGCAGCTACGGGAAATGAAAGTGAGGGCCGTACTCCATACGCACGGCCCCTTTCAGCCAAGTTTAAAGTTTGGAACTGATCAGCTTGCCCAGCTTCTCCACACCTTCGCGGATCTTGGCCGGAGGTACGGTGACGAAACTGAGGCGCAAAGTATTTTTCTCCGGCGCATTGGCGTAGAACGGCGCACCCGGAACAAAGGCAACATTCTGTGCAATCGCCTCGTCGAGCAGCTTCATGCTGTCAATGTGCTTCGGCAGCGTGACCCAGATGAACATGCCGCCTTCCGGACGCGTCCATGTGACCGACGACGGGAAGAACTCGGCGAGTGCCGAGAGCATCGCTTCGCACTGGTCCGCATACAGCTTGCGGATGGTGGGGATGTGCTCCTTCAGGAAGCCGTCCTTGACCACTTCATGGACAACCATCTGCGTCAATTGGGCAGTGTGCAGGTCGGCAGCCTGCTTGGCCTGTTCCAGCTTGCGGATCAGCGGCACTGGAGCGACCACGTAGCCGAGGCGGATACCCGGCGTCAGGACCTTGGAGAAGGAACCCATGTAGATCACGCCGTTCGGGTTCATCGTCAGCATCTTGGGCAGCGGCTCGCCGCGATAGCTGAGGGCGCCGTACGGATCGTCCTCGATCAGCGGCAGGCCGAGGCGTGCGCAGGTTTCGACCAGCGCGGCGCGGCGCTCGACGGAGAGCGAACGGCCGGTCGGGTTCTGGAAATTCGGAAGGGCATACAGCAGGCGTGCGCCCTGGGCCACGCCGGCGAGCTGTTCCGGAATCAGGCCATGGTCATCGGTCGGCACCGACACGAATTCAGGACGATAGACGGAGAAGGCCTGCAGCGCGCCGAGGTAGCTCGGCGTTTCGACCAGGACCTTGCTGCCCTCATCGATCAGCACTTTCGCCAGCAGGTCGAGACCTTGCTGGGAACCGGAGACCATCAGCACTTGTTCCGGCACGATCTTCGCGCCATCGGTGGAGAGGGAGCCGGCAATCCATTCACGCAGCGGACCATAGCCATCCGTCGGGCCGTATTGCAGCGCGACCTTGCCCTGGTTCGACAATACCGTGTCGAAGGCAGCGCGCATGCGCTCCACGGGGAAGGTTTCCGGCGACGGCAAACCACCCGCGAAAGAAATCACGTCGGGACGGACCGTCACCTTGAGGATTTCGCGGATGACCGAGCTTTGCAGCTGTTGTGCGCGCTCGGAGAATTGCCATTGGATGGGGGTAGGATTTTCCATTTTCATACTTGTCTCACTGGTTGAATGGCGTTGTACGCCTGTTATGTCAGCACGCTTGTGGCGCACCTGCTAAAAGACGGCATGGGATACATGCCGGCCGAAATATTCGATTTTACCTGCGTATTGCTGCACAAGCCTATGCTGAAAACTTTTCAGACAGGCCTTTTTCAAGCTCTGCGATGCCTGCCGGGAGATCGAGGGAGGCGCCCGCATACTGCATGCTCGAACCGAAGGCATGCAGCGTCCTGAACAGGTTGTGCGCGCGGCTTTGCTCGCCCATCTGGCCGATACGGACGATATTCAGGCCGAAGGAGCCGGAAATCTCGACGCGATGCACGCGCGACATGTGGGTGCGGACGGCGTCGGCCGAAATCCCTGCCGGCACGGTGATCCCGATGACCGAGTTCAGCCGGACGCGCTCGGGCACGAGCAGGTCCAATCCCATTGCCTCGATACCGCGTTGCAGCGCCTTGGAGCAGAGTTCATGGCGATGGAAGCGCCGCGGCAGCGTCTCTTCGCAGACCAGGCGCAATGCCTCGTGCAGTGCGAGGATGCCGGACACCGGCGCGGTGTAGTGATAGGACTTCTGGTTCCAGAACTTGTCCGCCAGCAGCGCATCCAGGCACCAGTGGGTGATCGGTTTCTTGCGCGCCTCGATACGCTGCCATGCGTTCTCGGAGAATGCGAGCAGCGACACGCCGGGGATCGAAGACAACCCCTTCTGCCCGCCAGTGATCACGGCGTCGACCTTCCAGCGGTCCATCTCGAGCGGCATCGTGCTCAGCGTGCAGACGGCATCGACAATCACCATGCAACCATAGGAATTGGCAAGGCGCGCAATGGCTTCGAGATTGCGGTTGAAGACGGTGTTCGACGTCTCGCCCTGCACGATGGTAAGCGTCTGGAAATCGCCCTGCTTGAGGTATTGCTCGACCGCTTCCACTTCGGCGGCTTCGTTGTCGGGTACGTCGAGCGTCGTCACCTGTGCGCCGATGCGCGTCGCCATTTCCGCCATGCGGCGACTGAAGTAACCGTTGCATACCGCTAGCACCTTGGCGCCGGGATCGACCAGGTTGCAGATCGCCATTTCCATCGCCGCCGATCCCGGACCGGCGACGCCGAGCACATGGCGCGACGAGGTCTGGAAGACGTAACGGCCCATCTCCTTCACCTGCTCGATCACCTTGTTCATCGTCTCGCCGAGGTGGTTGATGACGATGGAGTTGGCGTAGGCGACCTTGTGCGGAATCGGCACGGGGCCGGCGCCCATCATCAGCAGAGGTTCCTGCGGGAGGATATGGTCGAGCGATGCAACGGATGGCGGTTGGAAGGTTTCCATGTCTGGGTCTGTTGAAATGAAGAATTATCCGGTCAGGCGGTGATCTGTCCCTCGATGCAGTTTACCGCCAAACCGCCGAGCCAGATCGTGTCATTTTCGTAGGCAATCCCTATATGCCCGTCACTGCCCACGCAGCGTCCCTGCCGTGCGCGGTAATCGACCGGGCCGCGCCGTTCGCGCAGATAACAGGCCACCGCGCCGTTGCCGCTGCCGCATACCGGATCTTCCGGCGTACCTTCGGTCGGTGCAAAAGAGCGGACTTCGACACCCACACCGTCGAAACCGAAGATGTTCAGCCCGCTTGCGCCCGCGCGTGTCGTCGCCATGCCGATGCGGTTCATGTCCGGGCGCAGGCTGCGCAGCAATTCGCCGCTCGCAACCTGCCCGGTCAGCCAGGCGACACCGGGATCGACGACGACCGGGTCTTCCAGCAGCGATGCGCCCAATGCTTCCTCCACCAGCGCGCGCGTTTCCTTGTCCACCGGCCTGAACTGCGCGGGCGGCAAGGCAATGCGAATGCCGCCTTCGCCAGTCCGCATCTGCACCAGCCCGACACCGCATTCCTGCACCAGCACGCCGGCGCGCTTCGGGACGAATCCGGACGACAGCATCGCATGTGCGCTGCCGATCGTCGGATGTCCCGCGAAGCGCATTTCATTCGCCGGATTGAAGATACGCAGCCGGTAATCCGCATCCGGGTGCTCGGGTTTGCAGACGAAAGTCGTTTCGGACAGGTTGGTCCAGCGTGCAATCGCCTGCATCTGCGCCGTGCTCAGTCCGTCGCCATCAAGCACAACGGCAACCGGGTTGCCCTTGTACGGTTCGGCGGTGAATACATCGACCTGGCGGAAGCGGCGCTGCTGCATGGCGATTGTCCTTGTAACGGATCAGGAAAGTTCGGCGATCAGTTCGATCTCGACACAGGCGCCGAGCGGAACCTGGGCCACGCCGAAGGCGGAGCGCGCATGCTTGCCCTTCTCGCCGAAGACTTCGCCGATCAGGTCGGATGCGCCATTGGTGACGAGGTGCTGTTCGGTGAATTCGGAGGTCGAGTTCACCAGGCTCATCACCTTGACGATGCGTGTCACGCGATTGAGGTCGCCGCCGCAGGCGGCCTGCAGGGTCGCGATCAGGTCGACGGCGACGGCGCGCGCGGCCAGCTTGCCTTCGTCGGTCGCCATGTTCTTGCCGAGCTGGCCGACCCAGGGCTTGCCGTCCTTCTTGGCGATGTGGCCGGACAGGAACACCGTGTTGCCGGTCTGGGCGAACATGACGTAGGACGCGGCGGGTGCGGCGACCGCAGGCAGTTCGATGTTGAGGGCTTTCAGTTTTTCGTAAACGGACAAGATGTTCTCCTGATGGATTGGAATAAGGGATGACGATTTTAACGCTTCACCGATGTGCGCCGGCCAATCGCGACGACCGCGATCACAGCCACCGCGAACAGGAAGTTGCGCGCATCGAGCGCTTCGCCGAGGATCAGGGCCGCACCGACCAGCGTCAGGAAAGGTTGCAGCAACTGCACCTGCCCGACGCGGGCGATGCCGCCCAACGCCAGCCCTTTATACCAAAAGAAGAACCCAATAAACATCGAAAATAGGGAGACATAGCCGAATCCTATCCACGCCTTGGCGGATGCCGTCACGCCATAGTTCCAGCCGAGCCAGACCGTTACCGGCAGCAACACCGGCATGGACAGCACCAGTGCCCAGGAAATGACCTGCTGCCCGCCCATGGTTTGCGACAGGCGGCCGCCTTCGGCATAACCCATTGCAGCAGCAATCGTCGCTGCAAACAGGGCAAAGTCCGCAGGATGCAGGGCCCCGCCGCCCTGCCAGAGTGCAAACCCGACGACGATGCCGCTGCCGATGAGTGCGGCGATCCAGAAGCCCGCCGAAGGCCGCTCGCCGAAACGCAGCGCGCCAAACAGGGCGGTGGCAAGCGGGAGTATGCCCACTACGATGGCGCCGTGTGACGCAGGGACATAGCGCATCGCGATCGATGAAAACACCGGGAAACCGACGACGACGCCGAGCGAGGTGATGATGAGCGCGCGCAACTGCGAACGCGTCGGCCGCGGCGCGCCTATCCACCAGAGCAAGGCAGCGGAAGCCGCGGCGGCCACCACCGCACGCCCGAGCGCCACCAGCACCGGATTCAACTCCTCCACCGCCATGCGGGTGAACGGCAGGGTCAGGCTGAAGATCGCCACGCCTATCGTTCCCAGCCACATGCCTCGTGTTTCCTGCGTCAAGCTTGTGCTCATTGCGCGCCCCTACATCCAGATTGCAATCGCGGAATAGACGGTCAGCACCATCATCGCGCCGCAGAACAGCCGCTGCCACAGCGGCTGCGCAAGATAACGGCGCAGCACCGCGCCGGTTCCCGCCCATACGCCTACGCACGGCAGGTTGATTGCACAGAACACCAGGCAGAACAAGGCAATCGCAAACCACACCGGCTGCACCAGCGGCAGGAAGGCGGAAGCGCCGGTCACCGCCATCACCCATGCCTTCGGATTGGCGAACTGGAAGAGTGCCGCGCCAAGGAATGACATCGGCTTCGCAGTGGAATCGGCATCCTGGCGGAAGGCCATGCTGCGCAGTTGCCAAGCCAGGTACAGCAGGTAAGCGGAACCGAGCGACTTGAGCACCACATGGATCGCGGGGACGGCCAGCACCAGGCTGCCGATGCCCGCAGCGCACAGCACCAGCATCACGCCGAAGCCGAAGGTGATGCCGAGCATGTGCGGAATAGACCGGACGAAACCGAACAGGATGCCCGACGAAGTCAGCATGATGTTGTTGGGCCCCGGCGTGATCGACGACACGAAGGCGAAGGTAGCGAGCGGAAGCAGGGTTTCCATGACTACTCCAGGGTTCCGAGTGCGTATTCGGCTGCCTTGCGTGCGTGAAGGGCCGTCGTATCAAAGACCGGGACAGGCGAGTCTTCCGGCGATATCAGCATGGAGATCTCGGTGCACCCGAGGATGATGCCTTCCGCCCCCTGCCCCACCAAGCGCCGGATGACCTTGCGATACGCCTCGCGCGACTCGTCGCGCACGATGCCGCGGCACAGTTCCTCGTAGATCACCTTGTGCACCACGGCGCGGTCGTCCTCGTCCGGAACGATCGTTTCGATGCCATGACGCTCGCGCATGCGCTGTTTGTAAAAGTCCTTTTCCATCGTGAAGCCGGTCGCAATCAGCCCGACCTTCTTCAGGCCGCTGCGGCGGATTTCCTCGGCCGTCGGCTCGACGATGTGGAACAGAGGGATATCCGCCTCCGCTTCGATCCTGTCGGCGACGATATGCATGGTGTTGGTGCACACCACCAGGAAGTCGGCGCCTGCGGCTCGCATCGACTTTGCCGCGCGGGCAAGCCGGCTGGCGGCCTCGTCCCACGCACCGGCACGCTGCAATTGCGCGATTTCCTCGAAATTGCAGCTGTACAGGAACAGTTTTGCCGAATGCAATCCGCCCAGCTTTTCCTGCACGGTACGGTTGATGATGCGGTAGTAGGGAACCGTCGATTCCCAGCTCATGCCGCCCAGCAGGCCGATTGTTTTCATTGGGTCTCCATGAGATTGAAGTTTTTCACGTGTTGAACTATCCTAAACGACATTACCAGTACAGTACCAGTACACTTTTTCAAATAATTCCAACCACTGTCACGGCAAAATGACCAATACAGCCAGCATGCGCAAAGGTGTCACCGCGGAATTCAGCATCGCCGCGCCGCAAGTCCTGTCGCGCGAGGGCGGCGAATCGCTCGTGGACCAGATCGTGCGCTCCATCGAAGCGCGCATCGATGACAAGCTCTTGCGCAGCGGCGCGCGCATGCCGTCCATCCGCCAGTACGCCGAGACCTACGGCGTGTCGCGCTTTACGGTCGTGGAGGCCTACGACCGCCTAGTGGCGAAGGGTTATCTCGAGTCGCGGCGGGGCTCGGGATTCTATGTGCGGGAACGGTCGCCCATGGTGGCAAGCAGTGCGCCGCGCGCGGTAGATACCATGCCGCCGCATCTTGACGTGGTCTGGCTGGTCCGCAACATGTTCCGCCAGCACCCGCCGGAAAAGATGCCCGGCTCGGGCCTGCTGCCAAGCGACTGGCTGGATGGCGAACTGGTCGCCAATGCATTGCGTGCGATCAGCCGGCAGAACCAGAGCCTGCTCCTGCAATACGGCAATCCCCAGGGCTCCCTGCTGTTGCGCCAGCAGCTACAGCTGAAGCTGGCAGAACTGGAAATCGCGGCCGCGCCGGAACAGTTCGTGACAACCTCCGGCATCACCCAGGGGCTGGACCTCATTGCCCGCCATTTCACGCAGCCGGGCGACACGATTTTCGTCGACGATCCGGCGTGGTTCCTGATGTTCGGCTCCTTCGCCACGCTCGGCGCCAAGGTGGTCGGCATCCCGCGCCTGCCCGACGGACCGGACATCGCGAAACTGGCGGAACTGGCCGAACTGCACAAGCCCAAGCTCTACGTCATCAATTCGGTGCTGCACAACCCCACCTCCACCTCCCTGTCGGCAGCGAAGGCCTTCCAGATCCTGAAGATCGCCGAGCAGCACAACATCACCATCGTCGAGGACGACATCTACTGCGACCTGCACCCTGGCAGCAGCGTGCAGCCGGCGACTCGCATCGCTTCGCTGGACCAGTTGAACCGGGTGATCTACCTCGGCGGATTTTCCAAGACGCTGGCGGCCAACCTGCGCGTCGGCTTCATCGCCACCTCGCCGGAAATGGCGCAGCGGCTGGCGGACCGCAAGATGCTGACGACGCTGACCACCTCCGACATCGGCGAGCGCACGGTGTACAAGATCCTGTCGGAAGGCCATTACCGCAAGCACGTCGACCGGCTGCGCGGCAAGCTCGATGCGGTGCGCGACAAGACGATCAAGCAACTGGAGCGGGTCGGGCTGAAGGCCGATATCACAACGCCGGCCGGGATGTTCGTCTGGATCGATACCGGCGTGGACACCAACGTGCTGGCTGAAAAGGCGGTCCAGGAAGGCTACCTGCTCGCGCCGGGCAGCCTGTTTTCGCCCAGCCAGCTGCCGTCGACCCGCATGCGGATGAATGTGGCCAGTGCCGGCGAGGTCGGCCTGTTGCGCTTCCTGGAGCGGGAAATCGGGAACATCCGAAGATAACCCTGTTTCCGGCCTTGAAATCCGGCCGGCCATCCCCATATCGCTAGAGTTGTCTTCCAGACATCGTCCGGAAGACTTGCAATCGCAACCCTTCAACAGACTCTAGAGGTAAAAATGGTCGTAGCCGAAAAGCAAACCCTGGGTTTTCAGGCCGAAGTCAAGCAGCTCCTGCAATTGATGATTCATTCCTTGTACTCCAACAAGGAAATCTTCCTGCGCGAACTGATCTCCAACGCATCCGACGCATCAGACAAGCTGCGCTTCGAGGCGATCAACAATGCCGCGCTGTTCGAGAACGACCCTGAACTGCAGATCAAGGTCACCTTCGACAAGGCCGCCCGCACCGTCACCATTTCCGACAACGGCATCGGCATGAGCCGCGAGGAAGCCATCGAGCACCTCGGCACCATCGCCAAATCCGGTACCAAGGAATTCTTCTCCCGCCTGTCGGGCGACCAGCAAAAGGATGCGGCGCTGATCGGCCAGTTCGGCGTTGGCTTCTACTCCGGCTTCATCGTCGCCGACAAGATCACCGTCGAGACCCGCCGCGCCGGCCTGGCTGCCGAGCAAGGCGTGCGCTGGGAATCGGGCGGCGAAGGCGACTTCACCGTCGAGCCGATCGACAAGCCGTCGCGCGGCACCGACATCACCCTGCACCTGCGCGAAGGCGAGGACGAGCTGCTCTCCGTGTGGAAGCTGAAGTCCATCATCCGCAAGTACTCCGACCACATCTCGCTGCCCATCCTGATGAAGAAGGAAGAGTGGGACGACGAAAAGAAGGAAACCGTCGTCAAGGACGAGTTCGAGACGGTGAACCAGGCCAGCGCCCTCTGGACCCGCAGCAAGAACGACATCACCGCCGAGCAGTACGAAGAGTTCTACAAGCACGTCTCGCACGATTTCGAAGGCCCGCTCGCCTTCACCCACAACCGCGTCGAAGGCCGCAGCGAATACACCCAGCTGCTGTACGTCCCGAAGCGCGCGCCTTTCGACCTGTGGGACCGCAACAAGCGCGGCGGCATCAAGCTCTACGTCAAGCGCGTGTTCATCATGGACGACGCCGAGCAACTGATGCCGGTCTACCTGCGCTTCGTGAAGGGCGTGATCGACTCCGCCGACCTGCCGCTGAACGTGTCCCGTGAAATCCTGCAGGAATCGCGCGACGTGAAAGTCATCCGCGAAGGCTCGACCAAGCGCGTGCTGGGCCTGCTGGAAGAACTGGCCAACAGCGACGAACAGGAACAGAAGGACAAGTACGACACCTTCTGGAAGGAATTCGGCCAGGTGCTCAAGGAAGGCATCGGCGAGGACCACGCCAACAAGGAACGCATCGCCAAGCTGCTGCGCTTTGCGTCCACGCACAATGACAACGATGCGCAGAACGTCTCCTTTGACGACTACATCGGCCGCATGAAGGAAGGCCAGGACAAGATCTACTACGTCACGGCAGACAACTATGCAGCCGCGAAGAACAGCCCGCACCTCGAAATCTTCCGCAAGAAGGGCGTCGAAGTGCTGCTGCTGACCGATCGCGTCGACGAGTGGATGCTGTCCTTCCTGCACGACGTCGACAGCAAGGAGCTGGTGTCGGTGGCCAAGGGCGACCTCGACCTCGGCAAGCTGGAAGACGAAGCCGAGAAGAAGGAACACGAAAAGACCGAGAGCGAATACAAGGACCTGGTCGAGAAGATGACGACTGCGCTGGCCGACAAGGCCAAGGAAGTGCGCGTCACTTTCCGCCTGACCGATTCGCCGGCCTGCCTGGTGGCGGACGAGCACGAGCTGTCGGGCAACCTGATCCGCATGCTCAAGGCCGCGGGTCAGAACGCACCGGAGAGCAAGCCTATCCTCGAGATCAACCCGAACCATCCGCTGGTGCAGCGCCTGAAGTACGAAGAGGCGAAGTTCGGCGACTGGTCGCACATCCTGTTCGACCAGGCTGCGCTGGCGGAAGGCGGCACGCTCGCCGATCCGGCGGGATTTGTGAAACGGTTGAATGAGATGCTGCTGGCGGTGAAGTAATCCGGCGACGCATCAAAAAAACGGGTTGCCCATCCAGGCAGCCCGTTTTTACTTTGGAGTGCGCTGGGCTCCCTACACGATATGCGTCGACCGCGGCGCCCGCTGTTCCATCCACTCCAGCGCCTGCCGCCACAGCGTCTCCCGGAATTCCGGCCGGAAGAAACCGAAGTGCCCGACGCGTATCGCCTGCACGTCCTGCGGCGCGATGTAGCGGTGCTCGACCGGCGCATTGCGGTATTTTCCGTGCAGGCTATCGATGCTCCAGCGGCTCATCATCTCGTCGTCGGTGAAGCTCATCGCCAGGATCGGCGCACGGATCTCGTCGTAGCCGGCGCGAATAGGATTACCCTTGCGGTCGACCACGTAGTGCGGACTCTTGCACCACTGCGCCCACTGGAAAATCACCCCCTTGGGCAGGTCGCCGACCATCTTCACCTTCTTGCCGGGAAAGTAGCCGAACAGCCGCGTGGACAGCGGCACGGCGAAATACCACATGAACCAGACCATGCGGCGCAGTTGCGGGGAATTCTTCCGCCAGTAGCCGCTGCCGCAGGCAACGGTGACGATGCCGTCGATCAGTTGCCGGTCCGGCAGCAGGCCCGGAAGCTGTCCGCCAAGCGAATGCCCGACCACCAGCAGCGGCACCTCCGGCTGCCACGCCTTCGCCGCCCGCAGCGCGGCGTTATAGTCCCGCCCGGCCCAGGTGAACAGATCGGCGTCAAAACCGCGCAAGGAGCGCCGGAAGCGCTCGGGAATCGACGCGCCGGAGCCCCGGTAGTCGAATGTCAGCGCGGCATACCCCTGCTCGGCGAGGAATTGCGCGAACGGGAAATAGAAGTCCTGCTTCACGCCCATCGCATTCGACAGCACGACAACGCCACGCGGCTTGCCCGCCGGTGCAAACCGGCGCGCTGCCAGTTCAAAACCATCGTCGGCACGGATTGTGATCGGTTCCATCCTCATCTCCTTGGCTTGCTGTACCCGGCCTGCCTCACTTCAGGTTCATGGTGATCGTGGCGGTGAAGACCTTCTTGCCTTCTGCATCGAAAGCGTCGACCGGCACCTGGACATCGCCAGTCTGCTCCCAGTCGACGGAGGCGCCGTCGGCGACAACACGCATGTCGGTCCTGGCCTTTGCCAGGTATTGCACGCTCATGCCCACCGGGATCCACTGGCGGCCATCAGGAATGGAAACGGTAGTCATCGTGCCGGCAGCGAGCTCGGCGGCGTTGCACAGCGCAATCGCATGGACCGTACCGAGGTGGTTATGAACTTCGCGGCGGTTGGCAAATGTCACCTCGGCATAGCCCGGGCGGAGTTCGGTGAACTGCGGGTCGATCGTCGAGAAATACGGCGCGAAATTGGTGACCGCCTTGCTGAACGCCTCGTTGCCCATCTGCCTGTACATGCCGAGAGTCTGGTTCATTGCCTTCTCCTTTGCCTGATCGTGAATTGTTGTTAAGGTGCGCGGGTGCCCGGCATGCCGCCGGAGCCATTAGAATACTATTCTAGAATATAATTCTAGTCAAACGACTGGGATGCCATGACCACGACCAGGAAAAACAGAAAACAGGAAATCCTCGACGCCGCCCTCGCCTGCTTCACGGAAAACGGGGTCGAGGCCACCACCATCGACATGATCCGGGAACGCTCCCGGGCGAGCGTCGGGAGCATGTACCACCACTTCGGGAGCAAGGAGGCCATCGCCGCCTCGCTGTACGTCGAGGCGCTGGCGGAGCATCATGAATATCAGCAGTCGTTGCTGACGAAGGCGCGCACGGCGGAGGAAGGCGTGAAAGCGATTACTTACGCCTATATCGACTGGGTATCGGCCAATCCGGACAAGGCACGGTTCATCCTGTACAACCGGAGCGTGCTGGCGAAGACCGAAAAGGCCGATGAGCTGAAGGAGCGGACCCGCAAGCAGTTCACGGAAATCCTCGCCTGGTTCCAGCCCTTTGTCGCACGCGGCGATCTGAAGAAGGTGCCGCAAGAACTGTACGCGTCGCTGATCACCGGGCCGGCCCACGACTACGCCCGCCTCTGGCTGTCCGGACGGGCGAAGACGGATATCAGGGCGTATCGCGAAGTGTTTGCCGACGCGGCATGGAGTACCGTGAGGCCCTAATAAGAGATACGGAAGCGACGGTAAAGGAAGCTGAGCACGAACAAGGGCCCGATCAGCAGGAAGCGCAGGTCTTCGAAGAAGGACGGCTTCTTGCCCTCGATCTTGTGGCCGATGAACTGCCCGATCCAGGCGACGACGAAAATACCGAGCGAGATTTCCAGCATCCACGCCTGCGGCAGAATGGACAGGATCCACAGCATCACGCCCGACATGAGCAGCATGCCGAAAGCGAACGGCACCGAAAGCCGCACGTAATAAATGAGGCTGACCACAGTCACTGCCAGTGCGGCCAGCGGATGAGCGGCCCACAGCATACCGAGGAAGGAAAAGACGATCAGCGGGATGCAGACGAAGTGGATCACTTCGTTGGTCGGGTTGAGATGACTTTCGGAATATTTCGCGAGCAATGCTTCGATTTGTCGCTGTGCAACACCTTGCATGACTAGTCTCCTATGTGAATCGGCGGCTGCGAATGTCCGCTCTGTGAATTCATCTTAGGCGTTCGTCATGCTTTCTGCTTGAACGCAATCGAGCTGGTGCTGCTGGTTGGGCGCGAAGACCGCCGCCCGCGTCTCCACCCATGGCGCCCCGGTGCCAAGACGTACCCGGAAGGCTTGGTCCAGGTCCAGGGTGATCTGCGCCGCGTAATGCGCATGCGGGGTCGAATCGATGCCCGGCCCGACGACCAGGGCGCGGCCATGCCACAGGAAGAGGCTTGCCGGTTCCGCCATCAACGTCCGCCCGTCACATCGACGAACGTGCCCGTCACATAGGATGCTTCGTCCGACAAGAGCCAGAGGATCGCCTGCGCCACTTCCTCCGCGTTTCCGCCGCGTTTCATCGGCACGGCATCCTTGACGCGGTCGACACGGCCCGGCTCGCCACCGCTTGCATGAATGTCCGTATAGATGACGCCCGGCCGCACGCCGTTGACGCGGATACCCTCGCCCGCCACCTCCTTCGCCAGGCCAACGGTCAAGGTATCGATCGCGCCCTTGGACGCCGCGTAGTCGACATATTCGTTCGGGGCGCCAAGCCGGGCGGCAATCGAAGACAGGTTGACGATGGCTCCGCCGGGCCCGCCGTGGCGCGTGGACATGCGGCGGACGGCTTCCCTGGCGCAGATGAAGCTTCCGGTCACGTTGGTTGCCAGGATGCGCGTCAGCCGGGCTGCGTCCAGTTCATCGACGCGCGCCTGCCGCTCCAGGATGCCGGCATTGTTCACCAGTGCCTGCACAGGCCCGAGCACGCGGTCCACTTCCTGGAACATGCGCACGACCTCGGCCTCCGCCGCCACGTCGGCCTGCACGGCCATCGCCTCGCCGCCGGAGTCGCGGATCGCGGAAACGATCTCGTCCGCCGCCGCGCGATTGTGCACGTAGTTGACGGCGACCGCATAGCCGCGCTGCGCACCAATCCGTGCGGTAGCCGCACCGATGCCGCGACTGCCGCCGGTAACCAGCATGACTTTTCGCCCCATCCAGCCTCTCCCGCAATAATTTTTTCTCAATGACACTTGAGAAAATTTGAAAGCTTGCCTAAGTGACATCAGGAGCGCATGCCGTCTGCCGGTATCGCCCTCATTACAAACATATTATCAACTTTGCAGCAAAGACATCGCTGCCCAACTGAGGAAAACGGGACCATGGTTTCTGCAGTCAATTCCAATCCGGCATCTCATGCCCAACACTCATCGGGCGCGCCACCCGGCGGCGCTCCAAACCCTGCTGCCAAATTGGGCATAAAGGACACGATGGAAGGAAAACCGTCCGCGCTCAGCAAGTCGCTCAAGGATCAGGTCGGCCCAATGCCCGATTGCTCCATGCCGTGCGCCTCGAAGAAGGGTGACTCGAAGGGTGGTCCGGACGGCGCGCCGAAGGATGCCTCGAAAGGCGATTCGAAGGGCGGTCCGAAGGATGCACCGAAGAATGCGCCGAAGAATGCGCCGAAGGATGCGCCGAAGGATGCACCGAAGAGTGGTCCGGCAGATGCCTCGAAAGCTGCCGATCCGAAGCAAGGTGACACTATGGCTCCGTTGAAGCAGGCCTTGAATAGCATGTACGAGGGAGCAAAGAAGCTGGCAGAAGAAACAAAGAATCCCGAACTGAAGGCATTTGCAGAAGCGCAAGCGAACCAGATCAAGCAGATCATTGACCTTCTAGATGCCATTGATCCGAAGGGTGCTGATCCGAAGGGTGCTGATCCGAAGGGTGCTGATCCGAAGGGTGCTGATCCGAAGGGTGCTGATCCGAAGGGCACTGATCCGAAGGGCGCTGATCCGAAGGGCGCTGATCCGAAGGGCACTGATCCGAAGGGCACTGATCCGAAGGGTGCTGATCCGAAGGGCGCTGATCCGAAGGGCACTGATCCGAAGGGCACTGATCCGAAGGACTCTGATCCGAAGGGCACTGATCCGAAGGGCGCTGATCCGAAGGGCACTGATCCGAAGGGCGCTGATCCGAAGGGCGCTCCGAAAGATGCTCCGAAGGACGCTCCGAAGGACGCTCCGAAGGACGCTCCGGCAGGTGCTCCGGCAGGTGCTCCGGCAGGCGCTCCCAAATCAGAAACGAAGGAACCAAAGAACGATGCACCGAACGATGCACCGAAGGCAGGCGGCCCACAGGCAGGCGACGCGAAACAAGGCGACATCATGGCTCCGTTGATGATGGCCTTGGGTAGCATGTACGAACAGGCGCAAAAGCTGGCGAACGAAACTAAGGATCCCGAGCTGAAGAAATTTGCGGAAGCACAAGCCAATCAGCTCAAGCAGATCATCGATTTGGTTGAAAAGATGGCAGGTGCATCGGGCGGAGCGCCTACTGGCAGCCCGGCTCCAGGCGGCGCGACGCCGGGAAACCCAGCACCTGGCACGTCGTCGCCTGGCAGCCCGTCGCCCGGCACCCCCTCTCCGGGCGGAGCAACACCTGGCGCCCCGGCACCGGGCGGAGCGGCTCCCGGCGCACCTGCTCCCGGCGCGCCTGCACCTGGTGGATCTGCTCCTGGGACGCCTGCACCTGGCGCACCTAAGACTGGCACAACGCCTCCTGGCGATGGCGGGGAGTGCACCACTTGCTAATTTTTAGCTGAAGTCGCTAAATCAGGCAAAGTTGGACCGGGCGCCAGGAAGGTCGAGAAGTTCACATCCTTAACGGGTGTGGCTTCCGATCTGACTGGTTGCCCGGTCCACGTCATTGCACACATACTGAAAACTGGAGTCACGGCAACCTCGCCACTGCTCCCCCAAGGATAGCGTTGATCTGACCTCAATTCCCAAAAGATCGCGCACCTTAAAATCCCGATCCACACGTTGTAGTCATTACCGATTGCACTGGCAGACGTCAGCCACGGCATGACCGCTCGCTGCATCAAACCGCGCGATAGCTATAACCCGCGCCCGCCAACCGCGTCATTCGTCTTGCCATTCACAAAACTACAGGTAATTTTTCTCAATGACTATTGAGAATGGCCGTTGCCTTGACTAATTGCATTCAGAAGCCTGTGCCGTATGGTGGCATCGCCTTCGCGGCATCCGCACCATTAACTCCGCAGCGAAGTCTTCGCTGCCCTGTTTGAGGAAGAATCGCGATCATGGTTACTGCAATCGGTTCAAAGACGGCTTCACCTCTCCCATCCACTGCCGGTCCTGCGCCGAATGCAAAGCCGTCGCCCCAAGGACAGCCACCGCTCAAAAACACCATGCCAGAGAAGCCGGATGCACTCGCCAACTCGCTCAAGAATGCGGTTGGCCCTCTGCCCGGAAATGGCCCGAAGCCCGGCGAAGGCAACGCAAAGGCCGGTGATCCTGTAACACAGGTCTGGAAGAGCAAGTACGAGGAGGCGCAGAAGCGGGCGGACGATGCCAAGGATCCGGCATTGAAGGCGCACGCGGAAGCGGAAGCGAAACAGATCAAGTTGACCCTCGATGCCATGGAAGGCAAGACGCCGGGCGGCGCCAACAACGGAGCTGCCCCCGATCCCGACGGGGCGCCACCGGGCGGGGCGAATCCAACTGCTCCGGGAGCGCCGGGCGAAGGAAACAGCAAGAAGATCGAAGAATTCATGCCGATGATCGAATCTGCCGCGGAAAAGGCCGGCGTCCCGCCTGAAATGCTCGGCGGAATGCTGTGGCAGGAATCGCGCGGCGCGATCAACGCCGGCTCCGTCAACGGCGGCAATGGCCTGACCGATACCGGCCTCATGCAAGTCAATCCGAACAAGTTCGCCGAACTGCAGGAAAATCATCCCGACCTGCAAGGCAAGAATCTCGCAGATCCGGAAACCAACATCCTCGCCGCTGCCTACTTCCTGGCGGAGATGAAGGAAAAATTCGGCACCTGGGAACTGGCGCTACGCGGCTACAACTCTGGTGAAAACGGCGTCGATGTCAACAATCCGGACGCTACGCCCGCAGGTACCGGCGACAAGACCTACATTCCCAAGGTGATGAATTTCGCACAGTCGATAGCCAAAGGCGAGGAACTCCCTCCCTGACGATGCCGGTGTGGCGGGCATGCGTCTACAATAAGGCATGCACGCAGCCGCCACCTCCCCTTTGCTGGCCGGCTTCCCGCCGGTGATCGACCGCGCCACCCGCATCCTCGTCCTTGGCAGTTTTCCCGGAGAAGCTTCGCTCGCCGCACAGCAGTATTACGCCCACCCGCGCAATCAATTCTGGCGCCTGCTATCGGCAGTCCTCGGCGACGCACTGGCAGGCTTGCCCTACGAACAACGCCTTCAACGACTGCGCTCGCACGGCATCGGCCTGTGGGACGTCATCGCCGCCTGCGCTCGGGAAGGCAGCCTGGACACCGCGATCCGCCAGGCACAGGCAAACGAATTCGCCATGCTGAAACTTCAATGCCCGCAACTGGAAAAGGTGTGCTTCAACGGCAAGACTTCGGGCCGCTTCGAACCCGCCTTCGCCGCCGCCGGCTTCCGGACGCTTGTCCTTCCGTCATCATCGCCGGCCAACGCCCAGCTCTCCTTCGAGGAAAAACTGGCGCAATGGAAGAACATCATTCTGTAGAATGGAAGAAACAGTTCCTATGACCAGCATGCTCATCAAACGAAATTCCATGGAAGCCCAGGGCAATACCAAGGCCGGCCCGGGCAAGAAGCCGCGCAAGCCCAAATTCGCGCCTATCACCCTGTCCGAGGAAGCGGGCGTCGTCTTCCTGCATTTCGGCAACGAATGGATCCAGGGCGCGATGCGCATCCGCAAGCCCGACTGGATCGAGCTCACTTACGCGCAGCACATGATGGCGTGGATGCTGTTCAACAAGAATCCGCAGCACCTCGTCCAGCTCGGACTGGGTACCGCCGCCCTGACCAAATTCTGCTACCGCCAGTTTCCGCAAACCCAGGTGACTGCGGTCGACCTGAATCCACAGGTGATTTCCATCTGCCGCTCGATGTTCCGCCTGCCGCCCGACGATGACCGGCTCTCGGTACTGGAACTGGATGCAATGGACTTCGTCACCGACGTCAACAATCACGGCAAGTTCGACGCACTGCAGGTCGACCTCTACGACGCCCTGGTGCAGGGTCCGGTGCTCGACACACCCGAATTCTACGAAGCCTGCGCAGCGTGCGTGACGCCGGATGGCGTGGTCAGCGTCAACCTGTTCGGCGACCATCCCAGCTACCCGAAGAACTACAAGGCGCTGAAACATGCCTTCGCCGAAGTGATCTGCCTGCCGCCCTGCCACGAAGGCAATGTGGTGGCGCTCGGTTTCAACAAGCGCCCCGAACTCGATTACGAGGCGCTGTACGAATGCGCGGACCAGATCACCACCGCGACCAAGCTGCCGGCAAAATCCTGGGTCAACGGCATCAAGGCCTGGATGGAAAAGGACAAACCCCGGAGGAGCAAGACATCTTGAACGCCCGCGTCGAACATTCCGCAGCCCCTGCGGCCGCGCACAAGCCAGCGCACAAAGTGCTCGATCTCCACCAGGTCTTCAGCTGGATGCTGGCAGACGGCATGATCACGAAGGCCGAGGCCAAGACGCGCTACAACGAGGCGCAGGCCCTGCTTCGGAATGCTTCGGCTAACATGCATCCGCTGACAGCTATCGCGCAGATCAAGCTGACGTCGTCCACGCCGCCGCACAAGCTGCTGACGCTGGACGTGCTCTCGGAATGGCTGGCTTTCAAGGCCAGGGTTCCCTTCTTCCGTATCGACCCGCTGAAGATCGACTTTACCCGCGTAGCCGATGTCATGTCGGCGACGTACGCCGCCCGCTTCAACATCCTTCCCGTGGAATTGACGCAGACGGATGTCGTGATCGCCACCGCCGAACCCTTCGCCATCGAATGGGAGGCCGAGATATCCAAGATCACGCGGCGCAACGTGAAGATCGTCGTCTCCAATCCGCTCGACATCGCGCAATACACGGCGCAGTTCTTCACGCTCGCCAAATCGATCAAGGGCGCCAGCAAACACGGCCAGCACGACACCGCGCTGCGCAACAACTTCGAGCAGCTGGTCGAACTGGGCAAGACCAACAAGTCGCTCGACGCCAACGACCAGCACATCGTCAACATCGTCGACTGGCTGTGGCAGTACGCGTTCGAACAGCGCGCCTCGGACATCCACCTCGAACCCAAGCGCGACCTTGGCGCCATCCGCTTCCGCATCGACGGCATCCTGCACCAGGTCTACCAGGTGCCCGCGACGGTCATGATCGCGATGACCGCGCGCATCAAGCTGCTCGGCCGCATGGACGTGGTCGAGAAGCGCCGCCCGCAGGACGGCCGCATCAAGACGCGCACCGCCGGCGGCCAGGAAATCGAGCTCCGTCTTTCCACGCTGCCGACAGCCTTCGGCGAAAAACTGGTGATGCGTATCTTCGATCCTGAAGTCGTGGTGAAGACGCTGCCCGAACTCGGCTTCCCGCCCGACGACGCGAAACGCTGGGACAGTCTCACCGCCCGTCCGCACGGCATCATCCTCGTCACCGGCCCCACGGGCTCGGGCAAGACGACCACGCTGTACACCACGCTCAAGGCGCTCGCCACTGCCGAGGTCAACGTCTGCACGGTGGAAGACCCGATCGAAATGGTGGAAGGCTCGTTCAACCAGATGCAGGTGCAGCACGGCATCGACCTGTCCTTCGCCGACGGCGTGCGCGCCCTGATGCGCCAGGACCCGGACATCATCATGGTCGGCGAAATCCGCGACCTCGAAACCGCCGAGATGGCGATCCAGGCCGCCCTTACCGGCCATCTCGTCCTCTCGACGCTGCACACCAACGACGCGCCGTCCGCGGTGATGCGCCTGCTGGAACTCGGCGTTCCCTACTACCTTTTGGAAGCCACACTGATCGGCATCATGGCGCAGCGCCTAGTGCGCACGCTCTGCCCCGACTGCAAGAAGGTGGAAGGCGAGATTTCGGACGATGTCTGGGACGGCCTGGTCGAAGGCTGGAAAATCCCGAAGCCGGCTTCGGTCTACCGCCCGATAGGCTGCCCCGAATGCCGCCAGACCGGCTACCGCGGACGCACCGGCCTGTACGAATTGCTCACCATCACCCAGCCCTTCTCGCGCCTGATCAAGGAAGAGACCGATATCCACGCATTGCGGGAGCAAAGCATCAAGGATGGCATGAAGCCGCTGCGTGTGGCCGGCGCGCTGAAGGTCGTCGAAGGCGCGACAACGGTGGATGAGGTATTGAAGGTGACGTCCGCGTTGACCTGATCACGACATTTTGAGCCGGGCCATTTGACTCCTTCCGGAAAGTACTGCTATAATTTTTGACTTCGTTGGGTCGTTAGCTCAGCTGGTAGAGCAGCGGACTCTTAATCCGTTGGTCGTAGGTTCGATCCCTACACGGCCTACCAACAGTTTCAAACATCTAGCCCGGTCTGTCGACCGGGCTTTTTGTTGCCTCGCCTTTCAGGGTGCCATTTTGCAATGGCTCCGGATCGTGCCCATGTAGCTCAGTGGCAGAGCACTCCCTTGGTAAGGGAGAGGTCGGCAGTTCAATCCTGCCCATGGGCACCATCGCCGCCCTTCGCCCGGAATGCTCTTCGGGAAATTTGATCCAAGCACTTGACCTTCCCATTGGGGAAAGCCCCACAATGCTTTCCGCTAACACAACCGGAGAACATCATGTACGAACTGAAAGTTGAAGGAATGAGTTGCGGCCACTGCGTCAGCGCCGTGACGAAGTCAGTGCAGGCCGTCGACGCCGGCGCAAAAGTGGAAGTGGACCTGTCGACGCAGAAGGTACTCGTCAATTCGAGCGCGCCACTGGAGAACATCAAGGCGGCTGTGGTGGATGCGGGTTACGACGTACTTGCCAGCAGCGAGCGTTGATTCAGCGGAGCGGGAGCGGCGAGCGCCGCCCCGCACGTTTTAATGACAGGAAGCCTTTCCACCCATCCTTTCAAGGCTGTGCAAAATCGGGCAATCGGGTCGATGGTCGCCCGAGCATGCATGCTCCAGATGCTGCAGCGTATCCCGCATCTCCGTCAATTCCCGGATACGCATCTCCAGCTCTTCCAGGTGCGAGCGCGCAATCGCCTTCACGTCCGCGCTCGCGCGATGCGGATCCTGCCACAGCGACAGTAGGTCCTTGATCTGCTCCAGTGAAAATCCCAGCGTGCGCGCCCGCTTGATGAAGCGCAGCGTGTGCACGTCGTTCTCGACGTAAATACGATATCCCGAATCCGTCCGCTTGCCCGCCTTGATCAGGTCGATGCTCTCGTAATAGCGGATCATCTTGGCGGTCACGCCGGATGCCTTGGAAGCTTCGCCGATATTCATGTCGTCCTCCCTTACGATGCCGCCTTCCAGCGGCGCAACAGCAATGCGTTGGTGATCACGCTGACCGAACTGAAGGCCATTGCCGCCCCGGCGATCACGGGGTTGAGCAGGCCGAACGCCGCCAGCGGAATCCCGACCAGGTTGTAGATGAACGCCCAGAACAGGTTCTGCCGGATCTTGCTGTAGGTCCGGCGCGAGATGTCGATCGCATCCGGCACCAGCGCCGGCTCGCCGCGCATCAGCGTGACGCCTGCGGCATGCATGGCGACGTCGGTGCCGGTTGCCATTGCAATGCCCACATCTGCGGCGGCAAGCGCGGGCGCATCGTTGATGCCGTCGCCCACCATCGCCACGACCTGCCCTTGCTGTTTCAGGCTGTTGACCTTCTCCGCCTTGTCGGCGGGCAGCACTTCCGCGATGACCTGATCGATGCCGAGCGCACCGCCGACAGCCATCGCACTGCCCTTGTTGTCGCCCGTCAGCAGGACGGTTTTCACGCCGAGCGCATGGAGCCGCGACACGGCGCGCGCCGCGGAGGGCTTCACCCGGTCGCCGAATGCCAGCAGTCCGAGCAGGCTGCCATCGTCGGCCATCAGCCAGGATACGGTGTTGCCCTTCTGTTCAAGTGCGCTGGCAGTCCCGCCAAGCTGACCGGCGTCGATGCCGGCTTCCTGCAACAGGCGGGAACTGCCCAGCTTCAATGCGCGCCCCTCGATGACTGCGGAGACACCGCGGCCAGGCAGCGCCATCAACTGTGAAGCAGGCGGAATGGCGATGCCCTTGGCTTTCGCCGCCTCCGCCACGGCGCGTGCCAAGGGATGCTCGCTGCCCTGCTGGACCGCGGCGGCGAGCCGGATCAGCTCGTCTGTCTCCATGCCGTTCGGCACCGCCTCGGCCAGCACCGGCCGGCCCTCGGTCAGCGTGCCGGTCTTGTCGAAGACGACGGTGGTGACGGAGTGCGCAAGTTCGAGCGCCTCCGCGTCCTTGATGAGGATGCCGTGGGTCGCGCCGACGCCCGTGCCGGCCATGATGGCGGCCGGCGTCGCCAACCCGAGCGCGCACGGGCAGGCAATGACCAGCACCGCGACCGCGTTGATGATGGCCATTTCGAGATCGCCGGCGGCCATCCACCAGCCGGCAAACGTGACCAATGCGATCAGCAGCACGACCGGCACGAACACGGCACTGACCTTGTCGACAAGGTGCTGGATCGGTGCCTTTGCCGCCTGCGCGTTTTCGACGAGGCGAATGATGCGCGAGAGCGTCGTCTCGCCGCCGATGGCAGTGGTGCGCACCAGCAGCAGTCCTTCGGCATTGATCGAACCGCCGGTCACCTTGTCGCCCGGCTGCTTGGCGACTGGCAGACTCTCGCCGGTGATCAGCGATTCATCGATGTGGCTGCGCCCCTCCTGCACCTGGCCGTCGACCGCCACGCGTTCGCCCGGACGCACGACGACGAGGTCGTTGACATTGACCTGCGCAATCGGCACCTCGATCTCTTCCGCCCCGCGCCGCACACGGGCGACGTCCGGACGCAGGACCTGCAGCGCCCGTATCGCCGCGCTGGTCTGCCGCTTGGCGCGCGCTTCCAGGCATTTGCCGAGCAACACCAGCGTGATGACGACGGCGGCCGCTTCAAAGTACAGGTGCTGCATGCCTTCGCCGCCGTACGCCAGCAATTGATACACGCTCAACCCGTACGCGGCGCTCGTTCCCAGCGCGACAAGCAGGTCCATGTTGCCCGCGCCCGCCTTAACCGCCTTCCAGCCCGCGCGATAGAAACGCCCGCCCAGCCAGAACTGTACCGGCGTGGCCAGCGCAAGCTGAAGCCATCCGGGCAGCATCCAGTGCACGCCGGCCAGCTCCAGCACCATCGGGACGATCAGGGGCAGCGACAGCAGCGCGGCGATGACGACCTTGATGTACTCCGTATCGCGGCGCTCTTCCTGCGGCGCCGCTTGCGTATCGCGATGCGGCCTGGCGTGGTATCCGGCCGCCTCCACCACGCGTGCCAGCGCGCCGGCATCAATGCCCGAGGCCACTCGTACGTGCGCGCTCTCGGTTGCCAGGTTCACGCTGGCATCGAGCACGCCGTCGATCTTGCGCAAGGCGCGTTCCACTCGCCCGACGCAGGAAGCACAGGTCATTCCTTCGATGTCGAGGTCGATTTCCTGCTGGGCAAGCTGGTAGCCCGCTTTCTCGACAGCCTGCTGCACCGTGCTGAAGTTGACGGACTTGTCGGCTGTCACGCGCGCCCGCTCGGTCCCGAGATTGACATCGGCTGCACTCACGCCGGGGATGGCGCGCAGGGCCTTCTCGACCCGCCGGACACAGGAGGCGCAGGTCATGCCCTCGATGGGCACGTCCAGTTCACGCCCCGCGAGTGGAAGGGTTGTTGCCGACAGTGATGTTGCGTTGCTCATGATCCAATCCTCGATCATTCAGGATGGCTTCATTATTGACCTTACCATGATGGGAAGGTCAAGCCCCCGGATCAAGATGCCGGATAAATCTGTTCCAGGGCGTCGCGGACACGCGGGAACAGCAGGCGCACGCCGAGTTCCGTTTGCAGTCGGGCGTTGCTCAGGCGTCGCGATTCGGACATGAAAGACAGCATCATCGGCGTGACCGCAGCCGACAGTTGCTCTTTCGGCAAGCGCGGAGGACGCGGGAAGCCGGCCTTGTCGGCAACCGCATCGAAGTAGTCGCCCATCTTCATGTCCGAATCGTCGACCGCGTGGTAGAGCCGGTTCGGCTGCCCGCGATACAAGGCCGCCGCAATGATCCTTGCCAGGTCGTCGGCATGGATATGATTCGTATACACATCGTCCTCCGCCCGCAACGCCGGCGTTCCCTTCTTCAGGCGATCGAGGGGCAAGCGGTCGGCGGCGTAGATGCCCGGCACGCGCAGGATGGCCAGGCGCGACCCGGAGCGCCGCGCCCACTTGCGCAGCACCTGTTCTGCATCGACACGGCGTTTCGCGCGGGCATTCTGCGGATTCGCCGGCCGCGTTTCATCCACCATGGCGCCGCCGCAGTCGCCGTACACCCCTGTTGTGCTCACATAAACCATGTTGGCCCGCTCGGGTAAAATGGCGGTCAAATTTCGGGAGCGCCGGTCTGTCATGCCCTCCGATTGGGGTGGCGCGAGGTGCACGATGGTCCGCGCGAGGCGAGCAAGGCGTGCCAGGCTTTCCGGCTTGTCGAGGTCGGCAACGACCGGAACGGCCCCTGCGGCACGCAACTCCTCGCGGCGCTCGGGCTGGCTGGTCACGGCATACACGCGGAAGCGGCCTCGGACCAGCGGCAGCAGGCGCATGCCTACGTCGCCGCAGCCGAGGACCAGCAAGCGCGGCCGGCCGAATCCCGGGGCAATCAGGTTTTCTTTATTTTTCATCATCAGGATTGTATGACTTTCCAAGTAACTGTTCAGCCGAGCGGACGCCAGTTCACCTGCGATGACGGCGAGACCGTATTGAGTGCGGCGATACGCGCCGGCGTAGGCCTGCCATATGGCTGCAAGAACGGCGCATGCGGCACCTGCAAGGGCAAGCTGGTCGACGGCAGCGTGACGCACAAGGCCCATCAGGAGAAGGCCCTGCCCGTCGCCGAAGAGGAAAAGGGCTTCTCGCTGTTCTGCTGCGCCACGCCGCATTCGGACATCGTGATCGAAGCACGCGAAGTGCTGGGCGCCGGCGAATTCCCGATCAAGAAGCTGCCGGCCCGCGTCGCGAAGCTGGACAAGGTCGCCGATGACGTGATCGTCCTCTCGCTGCAGCTGCCGGCCAACGAACGCCTGCAGTACAAGGCCGGCCAGTACATCGAATTCCTGCTGAAGGATGGCAAGCGCCGCAGCTACAGCATGGCCAACGCGCCGCACCTCGACGAGCACCTGACGCTGCACATCCGCCACATGCACGGTGGCGTGTTCACCGACCACGTGTTCAACAACATGAAGGAACGCGACATCCTGCGCTTCGAAGGGCCGCTCGGCACCTTCTTCCTGCGCGAGGATTCCGACAAGCCGATGGTGCTGCTCGCTTCCGGCACCGGCTTTGCGCCGATCAAGGCCATCATCGAGCATGCGATCCACCAGAAGAGCGGCCGCCAGATGATCCTGTACTGGGGCGGCCGCCGTCCGAAGGATCTCTACATGCACGCCATGTGCGAGGAGTGGGCGCGCACGGTGCCCAACTTCAAGTACGTGCCGGTGGTTTCCGACGCCCAGCCCGAGGACGGCTGGAGCGGCCGCAGCGGCTTCGTTCACCGCGCGGTGATGGACGACTTGCCCGACCTGTCCGGCTATCAGGTCTATGCCTGCGGCGCGCCGGTGATGGTGGATTCGGCCAAGCGCGATTTCGTCGCCCAGTGCAAGCTGCCGGAGGCGGAATTCTATGCCGACGCCTTCACCTCGGAAGCCGATCTTGCTGTCGATCTGGAAACGAAATAGGTTTTGACGCAGTGCGCAAAACGCCTTACCATTTCTCGTATGAACACAACAGCCAAGCTCTTGCGACGCCGTACCCAGCTGCCTCAGCCTGGGAAGCCGTGCGTGTAAGCGTTTGATGCTCACAAAGCCACAGGCCCGCCCTGTGGCTTTTTTTTTGATCTCTCAGCACACCCAGTCAGGAGCCCCGAAATGGAATTCAGCCAGTACGACGTCAACGCCCTCATGCAGATCACCAACCGGCCTTCGATCGTGTTCACCGAAGGCCGCGGCATGTGGCTGACGGATAACAAGGGCAAGCGTTACCTCGACTACCTGCAGGGCTGGGCGGTCAATTGCCTCGGCCATTCGCCGCAGTGCATCGTCGACGCCGTCACCGCGCAGGTCGGCAAGCTGATCAACCCCTCGCCGGCCTTCTACAACGAACCGTCGATCGTCCTCGCATCCATGCTGACGAAGAATTCCTGCTTCGACCGCGTGTTCTTCGCCAACAGCGGCGCGGAAGCGAACGAAGGCGCGATCAAGCTGTCCCGCAAGTGGGGCAAGCTGAACAAGAACGCCGCAGGCGAAAACCGCTACGAAATCATCACCTTCAACCACGGCTTCCACGGCCGCACGCTGGCCACCATGTCCGCGAGCGGCAAGACGGGCTGGGACACCATGTTCGCGCCGCAGGTGCCGGGCTTCCTGAAGGCCGAGCTGAACGACATCGCCAGCGTCGAGAAACTGATCACCGACAAGACCGTCGCCGTGATGCTCGAGCCGGTGCAAGGCGAGAGCGGCGTCATCCCCGCCACCCGCGAATTCATGCAGGCGTTGCGCACCCTGACCAAGCAGCGCAACCTGCTGCTGATCGTCGACGAAGTGCAGGCCGGCATGGGCCGCACCGGCGAACTGTTCGCCTACCAGCTCTCCGGCATCGAGCCCGACATCATGACGCTGGGCAAAGGCATCGGCGGCGGCGTTCCCCTCTCTGCGCTGCTGGCACGCGAGGAGGTCGCCTGCTTCGAGCCGGGCGAGCAAGGCGGCACCTACAACGGCAACCCGCTGATGACGGCCGCCGGCATCGCCGTCCTCTCCGAACTCCTCAAGCCCGGGTTCCTGCAATCGGTGAAGGACAAGGGTGACTACATGCGTGCCGAGCTGCTCAAGCTGTGCGAAATGCATGGCCTGGAAGGCGAACGCGGCGAAGGCCTTTTGCGCGCACTGAAGCTGGGCAAGGACATCGGCCCGAAGATCGTGGAGACGGCGCGCGACATGGAACCGGTCGGCCTGCTGCTCAATTCGCCGCGTCCCGACCTGCTGCGTTTCATGCCCTCGCTGAACGTGACGACAGATGAAATCGACCAGATGATTTCCATGCTGTCCGACGTACTGACCAAGCTCGGTCACTGAGCGATCCCCGCGGAAGCGCCGCCCGGCGCTTCCCTCCCCTCCCTGCGCCGGGTTTCCCGGAAAACCCATTTCCAGATCAAGGACGTTTGCAACTAGGCAACCTAGAATGATCAGCCATTAGCCCTGACCGGAGGCTGCTGATGGTCGACCAGGCCAAACCCTTCCAACCCATGCGCATCGCGCGTCTGTCGCCTCACACGGGATACGCACGTCCGCACTTCACCATCCAGAACCCCGTGAAGGCTTCGTCCTCGGCACTCGAGGTGATGACCGACCTGCGTTTCATTTCCGCGGCAACCGTCTCGTCCGACCTCGACCTGGACACTGCCACGCAGAAGATGATCGCGCGCGGCGTGCGCTCCCTGCTGGTGACCGACGCGAACGAGGACGTCATCGGCATCATCACCTCGCGCGACCTGCTCGGCGACCGCCCGCAACTGGCGATGGATGCACGGAACATCCCGTTCGCCGAAGTGCGTGTACGCGATGTCATGACGAACGATGGCCATATCGAAGTCCTTCACCTCGACGACGTGCTCCATGCCCGCGTCGGCGATGTAGTCGAGACGCTGAAGCATTCCGGCCGCCAGCATGCACTGGTCGTGGAAGAAGATTCCTCCACCGGCAAGAACAGCATCCGCGGAATTTTTTCCGCTTCGCAGATCGCGCGCCAGCTTGGCGTGCATTCGCAGACCCATGCGCTTTCCGACACCTTTGCGGGCATCGAGCGAGCGATGTCCGCGCAGGCCTGAACCGCGAGCGCACGGTTCCATGAACAGGAGTAAACACATGCGATTCCGCCTGGTTCGCTATTTCACCATTGCCGCCCTCGGCATGTTTATCGTTGTGACGGTTGCCCTCGTTTTCTTCGAACGCCAGCAGGCATCCTTCTTTCAGGAAGTCCAGTCCGCCGAAAGCGAATTCATCAAGCGTGTGCAGGCAAGTTTTGCGAAACAGCAGGAAGAAGCGGCACGGCATGACCTGCTGGCGATTCACGAGCGAGCCAACGTCGACCTGACGCGCCTGTTCGCCAACATGCTGTGGGAAAAGGACTTCGCGCCGTTCGTCGCCAAGGTGCAGGCGCTTCCGGTGGACGATTGCCGTGCCATCGCGGACATCTCCGGCGAGGACGGCAAGAAGAAACAGCCGGACAGCAAGAAAGCCTGTTACCAGGAACTGGGGTCGAAGATCCGCTCTCTCCCCGAATACAAGGCGCTGGACGCCAAGGTATTCAGCGCCATGAAGAAAAGCTCTGTCTTCAAGGTCAAGGTGTTCGACATGCGCGGCATCACCGCCTATTCCTCCGAGGCGGCACAGATCGGCGACGACAAGAGCGGCAACGCCGGCTGGAAGAATGCCACGGAGGGCAAGCCGAGCAGCGAGCTGACGCACCGGGACAAATTCAGCGCATTCGAAGGCGTGGTCGAGAACCGCGACCTCATCTCGAGCTACCTGCCCGTCCACACGCCCGATGGCGAAAAAGTCATCGGCGTATTCGAGGTCTATACGGACGTGACGGGCTTCCTCGACCAGATCAAGCAAACCTCGGCCAAGATCGCGACGACCGCGCGCGACAACGAAAACCAGATGGAAAAGGTCGCCGAGTACAACCTGGACGAAGTGAACAAGATGTCCAACAACGGGATTGCCATTGTCGCCGGCCTGCTGGTGCTGCTCTTCGCATCGCTGTTCGTTATCGTCCGCCGCGCGGAAAAGACCATCCGCCAGCAGGAGCAAGACCGCGAACACGCCCACCAGCAGTTGGCCCAGGCGGAAAAGATGGCGCTGCTCGGCCAGATGGTGGCCGGCGTGGCGCACCAGCTCAATACGCCGCTCGCTTTCTCGCGCAGCAACATCAGCATGGTCATCGACGGCCTCAAGAGCTTCGAACTGCCGCTCAAGGTGGCGCATGCCTTCGCTCGCGCGGTCCGCAAGACGGAAGGCGACCGCGTCACGCTGAACATCTCCCGGTCCCGCGCGCAGCTGCAAAAGATCGACTCGCACGATGATGATGTCGTCATGTTGTCGCAAATGCTCGGGGACACACTGCAAGGCCTGGAGCAGATGCGCGAACTGGTGGAGAACCTGCGCGACTTCACCCGACTCGACCGGGAAAAGGTCACGCATTTCGACATCAACAAGGGACTGCACACCGTCGTCTATATCGCCAAGAGCGTGATCCCGCACCGCATCGAGGTAGTCGAAGAGTACGCCGACGTGCCTGAAGTGGAATGCAATCCGTCGCAGCTCAACCAGGTCTTCCTCAACCTGATCAACAATGCGGCGCAGGCGATCCCGGACAACGGCAAGATCACCGTGCGCACCTCCGTGGAAGACCTGCGGGTACGGATCGACGTCGTCGATACCGGCAGCGGCATTCCCGCCGACGTCCAGCCGCATATCTTCGACACCTATTTCACGACCAAGCCCGCGGGCGAAGGAACGGGCCTCGGCCTGCCCATCGTGAAGAGCATCGTCGAAGAGCACGGCGGCACGGTCAAGTTCGACACGCAGGCCGGCGCCGGCACCACATTCACCGTTTATCTGCCCGCAGCGTTCCCGGAAACCCTGCTCAAGGCAGCCTGAAGGAGCCGGTCATGAGGGACAAGAAAGGTCTGGTGCTGTGCGTCGACGACGAGCCGAACATCCTGCGCTCGCTGCACTGGATGCTGCACAAGGATTTCGACGTGATGACCGCGCCTGACGGGCTGAGCGGCCTGGACATGCTGCGCAAGCATGACTTCGACGTGATCGTCAGCGACCAGCGCATGCCCGGGATGATGGGCTCGGAGTTCCTGCGCGAAGCATGCAAGATCGCGCCGCGTGCCATGCGCATCCTGCTCACCGGCTACTCCGATCTGCAAGCGATCCTGCGCTCCGTCAACGAAGGCGAGGTCTTCCGATTCGTCAACAAGCCCTGGTCCAACGAAGAACTGACGAAGACGGTCGCCGAGGCGGCAACGATCGCGAAGACGCAACCGCTTCCCGCGCTCGTCGAAGATGCCGAGCCCGGTGGCGAAAGCATCCTGCTGATCGATGACGACGAGGAAATGATCGAGCTGGTCCGGCAGTCCATCTCGCCGGACACGCAGTTCCGGCATGCGAGTACGCTGTCGGAAGCAGTGACGATCCTGAGCGCGCAGCCGGTCGGCGTATTGATGAGCGAAACGCGCGTGGGACGCATGGATGCGACGCCGCTGGTCAAGCTGCTCAAGCAGCGGCACCCGGAGATCGTGTCGATGGTGTTTACGGTCAACAGCGACGTCGACGCCATCATCAAGCTGATCAACCAGGGACAGATCTACCGCTTCATCCCGAAACCGGTCAAGCCCGGATTCCTGAAACTCATGCTGAGCTCCGCGGTGAACAAGCATCGCGAACTCAAGCGCAGTCCGGGCGCGGTACACCGCCATGCCGTCGAAAAGACGCCGGAAGGAATGGAAGAAAAGCTGGAGCAGGACCTCCAGCTCGAAGCGGGGCGCCTCGCCGCCCCCGCCGCGTCAACCGCATCGGCCGTGAACGATGGCTCGTTCATGCACCGGATCGGCATCGGATTCCGGCGCATCTTCGGCACCGCCTGATCCTGCCACAAAAAAATAGGGGCCGCCCTGTGACAGGCGGCCCCTATTTCTTTGCGCAAAGAACTTACTTCTTGCGCGCGGGCGGCAGGTCTGTGCAAACGCCTTCGAACGCTTCCGCCGCCATGCCGATCGACTCGCCGAGCGTCGGGTGCGGGTGGATGGTCTTGCCGATATCGACTGCGTCGGCGCCCATTTCGATGGCCAGCGCGATCTCGCCGATCATGTCGCCGGCATGGGTACCGACGATGCCGCCGCCCACGATGCGATGCGTCTCGGCATCGAACAGCAGCTTCGTGAAGCCCTCGTCGCGGCCATTCGCCGTCGCACGGCCGCTCGCCGCCCACGGGAACAGGCCCTTCTCCAGCTTGACGCCCTTGGCCTTCGCCTCGTCTTCCGTCATGCCGACCCATGCCACTTCCGGATCGGTGTATGCCACGGACGGGATCACGCGCGCGTCGAAGAAGGACTTCTGGCCCGTGGCCGCTTCCGCGGCGACATGCGCCTCATGCACCGCCTTGTGCGCCAGCATCGGCTGGCCGACCACGTCGCCGATGGCGAAGATGTGCGGCACATTGGTGCGCATCTGCGAATCGACGTTGATGAAGCCACGGTCGGTGACGGCAACGCCGGCCTTGTCGGCAGCAATCTTCTTGCCGTTCGGGCTGCGGCCTACCGCCATCAGCACCATGTCGTACAGTTGCGGCTCCGGCGCGGTAACCGACGGATCGGCGCTTTCGAACGTGACCTTGATGCCGTCCTTCAGTGCCTCGACCGCGACCGTCTTGGTCTTGGTCATGACCTTGTCGAAACGCTTGTCGTTGAACTTCTGCCAGACCTTGACGAGGTCGCGGTCGGCGCCCTGCATCAGGCCGTCCATCATTTCGACCACGTCGATGCGTGCGCCCAGCGTGGAGTACACGGTCGCCATTTCCAGACCGATAATGCCGCCGCCGATGACCAGCATCTTCTTCGGCACCTGGCGCAGTTCCAGCGCGCCGGTGGAATCGACGATGCGCGGGTCTTCCGGCACGAAGGGCAACTTCACCACGGCGGAACCGGCTGCGATGATCGCCTGCTTGAACTGCACCGTTTTCTTGCTGCCGTCGGCAGCAGTCACTTCCATGTGGTTCGGGCTGACGAACTGGCCCACGCCCTGCACCACATTCACCTTGCGCGACTTCGCCATGCCGGCGAGGCCGGTGGTCATCTTCTTGATGACCTTTTCCTTGTACTCGCGCAGCTTGTCGATATCGATTTGCGGCTTGCCGAAGGTGACGCCATGGGCAGCCATGGCGGCGGTTTCATCGATGACGGCGGCAACGTGCAACAGAGCCTTGGACGGGATGCAGCCAACGTTGAGGCAGACGCCGCCAAGCGTCGAATACTTTTCCACCAGCACGGTATTCATGCCGAGGTCGGCGGAGCGGAACGCAGCCGAATAGCCGCCAGGACCGGCGCCAAGGACGAGCATGTCGCACTCGACGTCGACCTTGCCACCGTAGCTGCCGGCCACCGGTGCTGGCGCCGGTGCAGTCGCTGCGGGAGCAGGCGCGGCGGCGGCAGGTGCCGGGGCCGGTGCGGCGGCACCGACAGATGCTTCCACGAGGAGCAGCAGCGAGCCTTCGGAGACCTTGTCGCCCAGCTTGACCTTGAGTTCCTTGATCACGCCGGCATGGCTCGACGGAATCTCCATGCTGGCCTTGTCGGATTCGACCGTGACGAGGGATTGATCGACGGCGATGGTGTCGCCTACCTTGACCAGCAGTTCAATGACTTCGACTTCCTTGAAATCGCCGATATCGGGAACCTTGACTTCAATCGTGCTCATAGCGTTAGCTCCATTCTCACCCTCCCCTTGAAGGGGAGGGAACTGTTTTTAATCTCTCATCGGAAAACTGAAAATCCGGAACGGTCCCGATGTGCTCTTATCGAATTCCTCACCTGCGCGTACGCCGATCTCCGCGATTTCCCGTGCCGACAGCTTGCTGTCGTACACCGCATACATCGCGCCTAGCGCAAAGTTGCGGCCGCTGCCGATTCCCCAGAAGCGTTCGAAGCTGAACACTTCGCGGTAGGAATACACGCCGAAAATGCCGTTCGGGTTGGCGATCAGCGCGGTGATCTGCGACGACTCGTACGGGTCGTCCTCGTCTTCCTTGGTGTTCAGGAAATACTTTTCCTTCAGTATTTCGTGCACCTTGGAAAACGTCTCGAACACTTCGTCGCGCGTGCCCAGCCTGCACTCCTCGCCCATCCCGGTCAGCAGCTTGCGCATGACCGGAAAGTGGGCGGCGGTGCCGGCAAGCGTCACATACGAATCGCCAACGGGAAAAACCTTCTCGTTCAGCTCGTATGCATGCGAGAGCCGGGTATCACCGAAGGTGACGAGCGAATCCGACGCAATGGCGACTTCGTTGTTCTTCTTGACGACGACGCAGGTAGTCATTGTTGATCTCCGTAAATGGGGAAGCTGGCGCTACGGGCCGCGGGAAAAGTGAGGGATTTTCTCATTTTCCCCGATGCGCGGCGCCGCCCCCGATTTCCAGGATTACAGCAACGTCTTGCGCATGTCGCCCAGCACTTCCGCCAGGTAAGCCGCGAAGCGCGCGCCCATCGCACCGTCGATCACGCGATGGTCGTAAGACAGCGACAGCGGCAGCATCAGGCGCGGCGCGAACTGCTTGCCGTCCCACACCGGCTTGATCGAGGACTTCGACAGGCCGAGGATCGCGACTTCCGGCGCATTGACGATCGGTGTGAATGCCGTGCCGCCGATGCCGCCGAGCGAGGAAATCGTGAAGGTCGCGCCCTGCATGTCGGCCGGCTTCAGCTTACCGTCGCGTGCGGCTGCGGACAGGTCGCCCATTTCCTTGGCGATCTCGGAAAGGCTCTTCTTGTCGGCGCTCTTGATCACGGGCACCACCAGGCCTTGCGGGGTGTCGGCCGCGAAGCCGACGTTGTAGTACTTCTTGAGGATCAGGTTTTCGCCCTTCTCATCCAGGGACGAATTAAAGGCCGGGAACTTCTTCAGTGCCGACACGCTGGCCTTGATCACGAACGCCAGCATGGTGAGCTTGACGCCGGACTTGGCCATCGCGTTGTTGGAATCCTTGCGGAATTCTTCCAGATCCGTGATGTCCGCTTCGTCGAATTGCGTGACGTGCGGAATCATGACCCAGTTGCGGTGCAGGTTCGGACCGCTGATCTTCTTGATGCGCGACAGCGGCTGCAACTCGGTTTCGCCGAACTTGGAGAAGTCGAGCGACGGCCACGGCAGCAGGTCGAGGCCGGCACCGCTGCCGCCCTTGGCTGCTGCGGCTGCCGGAGCGGCTGCCGTGCCTGCCATGACGGACTTCACGAAGTTCTGCACGTCGGTGTGCAGGATACGCGCCTTGGGACCGGTGCCGGTCACGCGGCCCAGGTCGACGCCCAGTTCACGTGCAAACTTGCGTACCGACGGCGACGCATGCGCCTTGGTATTGGAAGGCGCCGCGGGTTCCAGTGCAGCCGTCGGAGCTGCCTTCGGTGCAGGCGCGGATGCCGTTGCCGCTGCGGGAGCACTCGCTGCCGCCGCAGCCGGTGCCGGTGCTGCCGCGGGTGCGCCGCCTTGCGTTTCCACCTTGAGGACCAGCGAGCCCTTCGACACCTTGTCGCCCACCTTGACCACGATTTCCTTCACGACGCCAGCGTGGCTGGAGGGAATCTCCATGCTCGCCTTGTCGGATTCGACGGTGATCAGGGACTGGTCAACCTTGACCGCGTCGCCCGGCTTGACCATCAGTTCGATGACTTCCACATCCTTGAAGTCGCCGATGTCCGGAACGAACACATCGACGACAGCCGGGCCTGCGGCGGGTGCCGGTGCCGCAGCGGGTGCCGGGGCTGCTGCCGCAGGCGCGGGCGCGGCGGCTTGCGGTGCCGGCGCTGCTGCGCCTGCGCCCTCTTCCAGCAGGAGAACCAGGGTGCCTTCCGCCACCTTGTCTCCCACCTTGACTTTGATTTCCTTCACGACGCCGGCGTGACTGGAGGGAATCTCCATGCTCGCCTTGTCGGATTCCACCGTGATCAGCGATTGATCGACCTTGATCGTGTCGCCCGGCTTGACCATCAGCTCGATGACTTCCACTTCCTTGAAATCGCCGATGTCCGGGACTTTGACTTCTACCATGCTCATAGCTTTAGCTCCGTTCTCACCCTCCCTCTCAGGGGGAGAGCCGGGGTGGGGGTGGGTTTCAGTCGCACATAGAGAAAGAAACCCATCCCCGCCCCAACCCTCCCTTTGAAGGGGAGGGAGTGTCTTATTGTTTAGGGAGTTACAACGTCACCGGATTCGGCTTGTTCGGATCGATGCCGTACTTCGCAATCGCCTGCGCAACCACCGATGCTTCGATCGTGCCGTCTTCCGCCAGTGCCTTGAGCGCCGCGACCGTGACATAGTAGCGGTTGACTTCAAAGAACTCGCGCAGCTTCGCGCGGCTGTCGGAACGGCCGAAACCGTCGGTGCCCAGCACCTTGTAGTTGCGGCCCTTCGGAATGAAGGCGCGAATCTGTTCGGCAAACAGGCGCATGTAATCGCTCGTCGCAACGACCGGGCCGGTGGTGCCTTGCAGCAGCTTGGTCACGTGCGGCACACGCGGCGCGTCGGTCGGATGCACGAGGTTCCAGCGGTCCGCGTCCTGCCCGTCGCGTGCCAGCAGCGTGAAGGACGGTGCCGACCAGATGTCCGCGGCAATGCCCCAATCTTCCTTGAGCAAGTCCGCGGCCGCGATGGCTTCGCGCAGGATGGTGCCGGAACCCAGCAGCTGGACACGCTTCTTCGACTTCTTGTCGCCTTCCTGCAGCAGGTACATGCCCTTGAGCAGGTCTTGCTCGGTGCCCGGCTTCAGGCCCGGATGCGCATAGTTCTCGTTCATCAGGGTGATGTAGTAGAACACGTCTTCCTGCTTCTCGACCATGCGCTTGAGGCCGTCGTGGATGATCACGGCGACTTCGTGGGCGAAGGTCGGGTCGTACGGAACGCAATTCGGAATCGTTGCTGCCATCAGGTGGCTGTGGCCGTCTTCGTGCTGCAGGCCTTCGCCGTTCAGCGTTGTGCGTCCGGCGGTACCGCCGAGCAGGAAGCCGCGTGCACGCATGTCGCCCGCGGCCCATGCGAGGTCGCCCACGCGCTGGAGGCCGAACATCGAGTAATAAATGTAGAACGGGATCATCACGCGGTTGTTCGTCGAGTACGACGTCGCCGCGGCGATCCACGAACTCATGCCGCCCGCTTCGTTGATGCCTTCCTGCAGGATCTGACCGGCCTTGTCTTCGCGGTAGTACATCACCTGGTCCTTGTCGACCGGTTCGTACAGCTGGCCCTGCTGATTGAAGATGCCGATCTGGCGGAACAGGCCTTCCATACCGAAGGTACGGGCTTCATCAACTAGGATGGGCACCACGCGCTTGCCAAGGCTCTGGTCGCGCAACAATGCGGTGATGATGCGAACGTAGGCCTGGGTCGTCGAAATTTCACGGCCTTCCGGGGTCGGATCGAGCACAGCCTGGAAAGCGGAGATCTCTGGCACGACCAGCGTTTCATCCGCCTTCACGCGGCGCTGCGGCAGGTAACCACCGAGTGCCTTGCGGCGCTCGTGCAGGTACTTCATTTCCGGTGCATCGTCGGACGGCTTGAAGAACGGGATTTCCGGCAGCTTGTCGTCCGGAATCGGGATGTTGAAGCGGTCGCGCATTTCGCGAACGGCTGCATCGTCCAGCTTCTTGGTCTGGTGGGCGGTGTTGCGCGCCTCGCCGGACTTGCCCATGCCGAAGCCCTTGATGGTCTTGACCAGCAGCACGGTCGGCTGGCCCTTGTGTTCCTGGGCGTTCTTGAATGCAGCGTAGATCTTGTGCGGATCGTGGCCGCCGCGATTCAGGCGCCAGATATCGTCGTCGGACATCTTGGACACCATTTCCAGCAGCTTCGGATGCTTGCCGAAGAAGTGCTTGCGCACGTAGGCGCCGTCCTTGGCCTTGTAGTTCTGGTATTCGCCGTCGCAGGTTTCCATCATCACGCGCTGCAGGATGCCTTCCTTGTCGCGTGCCAGCAGTTCATCCCAGTAGCCGCCCCAGATGACCTTGACCACGTTCCAGCCGGCGCCGCGGAAGTCGGCTTCCAGTTCCTGGATGATCTTGCCGTTGCCGCGCACCGGACCGTCGAGACGCTGCAGGTTGCAGTTGACGACAATGACGAGGTTGTCGAGCTTTTCGCGGCCGGCCATGCCGATCGCGCCCATCGATTCCGGCTCGTCCATTTCACCGTCGCCGCAGAAGGCCCAGACCTTGCGGTTGTCGGTCTTGGCAATGTCACGTGCGTGCAGGTACTTCAGGAAACGTGCCTGGTAGATCGCCATCAGGGGCCCGAGGCCCATGGACACCGTCGGGAACTGCCAGAACTCCGGCATCAGCTTCGGGTGCGGATAGGAAGACAGGCCCTTGCCGTCGACTTCGCGGCGGAAGTTCAGCATCTGGTCTTCGGTCAGGCGGCCTTCAAGGAAGGCGCGGGCATAAATGCCGGGGGAGGAGTGACCCTGGATGTACAGCAGGTCGCCGCCATGCTCTTCGGTCGGCGCATGCCAGAAATGGTTGAAGCCGATGCCCAGCATGTTGGCCAGCGAGGCAAAGGAAGAAATGTGGCCGCCCAGGTCGCCGTCGGCACGGTTGGTCTTGACGACCATCGCCATCGCGTTCCAGCGCATCCAGGAGCGCAGGCGCTCTTCGTATTCGAGGTTGCCGGGGCAGTGTTCGCCGAGGTGGGCGGGGATGGTGTTGACGTAGGCGGTATTGGCGGAGAACGGGATGTGGGCGCCGCGGCGGCGGGCCAGGTCGACCATGCGCTCCATCAGGTAATGCGCGCGTTCGGGGCCTTCGGTTTCGATCACGGCTTCGAGCGCGTCAAGCCACTCTTGCGTTTCCATTACATCGGGATCGTTGGCGGCTTGCGCCAACACTTGGTCGAGCTGGGCGGACATGGATGTGTCTCCTAGGTTAAGTGCCGGTTCCTGCCGAGTGGCGACAGGAAGATTTTTTTGACAAGAAATAGCCTGGATGGTGCGCGGTGAAAAGATTCTAACAGCACTTTTACAACTTTTCAAATTACGAGATCGTATTTTATATTATGAAATTTCATGCGGCATCGCAGCAATCCTGCCCCCTTTGCTTACAGCCCGACAAGGCCCGCGGACTTATAATCTTGTTTTAATCCGTACTCACCCTAACCACAACCATGCCTGCACAACTCATCGACGGAAACCTCCTCTCCCAGCAACTCCGCGCCGACGTCGCCAAGCGCGCCGCCGCCCTGACCGCGAAGGGCAAACAGCCCGGACTCGCCGTGGTCCTGGTCGGCGACAACCCGGCGTCCCAAGTCTATGTCCGCAACAAGGTGAAGGCATGCGAGGACAACGGCATCCATTCGGTCATGGAGAAGTACGACGCCGACATGACGGAAGAAGCGCTGCTGGCCCGCATCGATGCGCTCAACAAGGACCCGAAAATTAACGGCATCCTCGTGCAACTTCCCTTGCCGGCCCATATCAATTCCCACAAGGTGATTGAAGCGATCGCAGCAGAGAAGGATGTGGACGGCTTCCACGTCAGCAACGCCGGCCTGCTGATGACCGGACAGCCGCTGTTCCGCCCCTGCACGCCGTACGGCGTAATGAAGATGCTGGAGTCGATCGACTACCCGGTGCGCGGCGCCAACGCCGTCGTCGTGGGCGCGTCCAACATCGTCGGCAAACCGCAGGCCATGCTGCTCTTGCAGGCGGGCGCTACCGTCACCATTTGCAATTCGAAGACCCGGGACCTCGGCCATCACACGCGGCAGGCCGACATTCTTGTGGTCGCAACCGGCAAGCGTAATATCGTCACTGCCGACATGGTCAAGCCCGGCGCGGTGGTGATCGATGTCGGCATGAACCGCGACGATAACGGCAAGTTGTGCGGCGATGTCGACTTCGCGAATGCCAAGGAAGTCGCGGGCTACATCACTCCGGTGCCGGGCGGTGTAGGGCCGATGACGATTACGATGCTGCTCGTCAACACCATTGAAGCCGCAGAAAGAACCTGAACATAATGACTTCCGACCTGAATCCCCTGCTCGATTTTTCCGACCTGCCCCGTTTTGCGGACATCAAACCGGCGCATGTGACCCCGGCGGTTTCCGCCCTGCTCGACGAAAACCGCGCTGTCGTCGCGCGGCTGGAAGCGCCAATGGACAGGGTCACCTGGGACAACTTCGTCGAACCGCTCGAGAATGCGACCGAAAAGCTCGGCCGGGCATGGGGCGTCGTCGGACATTTGAATGCGGTGGTCGATACGCCGGAACTGCGCGCCGCATACAACGAGAACCTGCCGAAGGTGACCGAGTTCTGGACGGCACTGGGCCAGAACCTGGCGCTGTTCGACAAATACAAGGCACTCAAGGCGGGCAGCGAGTACGCGTCGCTGTCGCCGGCGCGCAAGAAGATCATCGAGAATGCATTGCGCGATTTCCGTCTCGGCGGCGCCGAACTGCCGGACGACAAGAAGGTGCGCTTTGCCGAGATCCAGGAAAAGCAGGCGGCACTGTCGACGAAGTTTTCGGAAAACGTACTCGATGCCACCAACGACTACGGCTTGTTCGTCGAGGATGAAACCGAGCTGGCCGGGCTGCCGGAAGATGTGAAGTACGCCGCCCGTGCCGCCGCGGAGAAGGATGGCAAGCCGGGATTCAAGTTCACCCTGCACTTCCCCTCCTACTTCCCGATCCTGCAGTATGCGGACAAGCGCGAGCTGCGCGAGCAGATCTATCGTGCGAACGCGACCAAGGCCTCCGAGCTGGGCGCAAAGCCGGAATGGGACAACACGCAGAACATCGTCGATATCCTGAAGCTGCGCGACGAAGAATCGAAACTGCTTGGCTTCCCGAACTTCGCCGAGGTGTCGCTGGTGCCCAAGATGGCTGAAACCCCGCAACAGGTGATTTCCTTCCTGGAAGACCTGGCGAAGCGCGCCCGGCCGTTCGCAGAGAACGACCTTGCCGAATTGCGCGCCTTCGCCCAAAAGGAATTGGGCCTCGACAAGCTCGAAGCGTGGGATGTCACGTACGCGTCGGAAAAGTTGCGCCAGCAGCGCTACGCATTCTCCGAACAGGAAGTGAAGCAGTACTTCCCCGAACACAAGGCCATCGAGGGCCTGTTCCGTGTGATCCAGACCCTGTTCGCCGTCGATGTGAAACCGGACACCGCACCGGTCTGGCACAAGGATGTGAAGTTCTTCCGCATCGAAAAGAACGGCCAGCTGGTTGGCCAGTTCTACCTTGACCTGTACGCCCGCCACGGCAAGCGCGGCGGCGCCTGGATGGACGATGCCCGCGGCCGCCGCAAGCGAGGAACAGGGGTGCAGACGCCGGTAGCCTACCTGACCTGCAACTTCTCGGAACCGACCGTCATCGACGGCAAGGCGAAACCTGCCCTGTTCACCCATGATGAAGTGATCACCCTGTTCCACGAGTTCGGCCACGGCCTGCACCACATGCTGACGCAGGTCGACGAACTCGGCGTGTCGGGCATCGCGGGCGTGGAATGGGATGCGGTGGAACTGCCGTCGCAGTTCATGGAAAACTTTTGCTGGGAATGGGACGTGCTGCAGCACATGACCGCGCATGTCGATACCGGCGCGCCTCTGCCGCGTGAACTGTTCGACAAGATGATCGCCGCAAAGAATTTCCAGTCCGGCCTGCAGACGCTGCGCCAGGTGGAATTCGCGTTATTCGACATGCACCTGCACTTCGACCACGATCCGTACGGCAGCAAGTCCGTACAGGAAGCGCTCAACGAAGTGCGCCACAAGGTGGCAGTCATGATCCCGCCCGCGTTCAACCGCTTCCAGAATTCCTTCGGACACATCTTCGCAGGCGGTTATGCCGCAGGTTACTATAGCTATAAATGGGCTGAAGTCCTGTCCGCCGACGCCTACAGCGCCTTCGAAGAGGCCGCAGCGGCCGGTGGAAACGTGCTTTCCGCGGAAATCGGCCAGAAATTCCAGCGCGAAGTGCTCGCCATGGGCGGGTCGCGCCCGGCGCTGGAATCCTTCAAGGCCTTCCGCGGACGTGAACCGAGCATCGATGCGTTGCTGCGGCACAACGGGATGACAGCCTGATCATCAGGGAAGAAAACCATGAAACGCATACTGCAATCCTGCTCCATCCTCATGCTGCTGTGCGTCAGCTCTGCAAATGCCCAGTTGTACAAGTGGGTCGGCCCGGACGGCAAGGTGACGTACAGCGATGCGCCGCCGCCGTCGGTCGCCACGAAAGTCGAAACCAGGTCGCTGACCACCTCGGGTGTCAACACCGCAGATCTTCCATATGAAGTCGCCGAGGCCACGAAGGCGCACCCTGTCACGCTGTACACCACCAGGGACTGCCAGCCGTGCGATGAAGGCCGCAAACTGCTCACCGAGCGCGGCATTCCCTTCACTGAAAAAACCGTCAACTCCAACGACGACATCGCGCAATACAAGCAGGCCGGCGGCGACGGGCAGCTTCCCCTTCTTACGGTAGGCAAGTTCCGGGAACGTGCCTTCGAAGCGGGTGCCTGGAACAATGTACTGACGACGGCAGGCTACCCCGAAAGCAGCAGGCTGCCGAAGAGCTACCGCAACCCGCCCGCGCAGGCAGCGGCCCCGGCAGCGCCGGCCGAGGAAAAGCGTGCGCCGGCGAATGCGGGCGCAAACAATACCGGTTCACGTCCCACAGCTACCGACCTGCCCCCGGCCATCGGCAACGCGCCGCCCGGCTTCCGCTTCTGACGCATGGCATGACTGACATGACCCGCATCGATTTTCACAGCAACGTTCCCGACAGGATCGCTTACGCCTGCCGTCTCACGCGCAAGGCGCGCGCGGCGAACTGCCAGGTCGTGCTGCTGGCAAAGGACCGGCAGGACCTGATGACGCTCGACCAGGCACTGTGGACGTTTGCCGAACAGGAATTCCTGCCGCACGTGATGGCCGGCGACCCGCTCGCGGCGCAGACGCCGATCATCCTGACCGACCGGGACGACGCCGAATTGCCGCATTACCATGTGCTGGTCAACCTGACCCCGGCCACACCCGCGCACTTCGCACGCTTCGAGCGCATGATCGAGGTCATTTCCTCCGACGAGTCGGAAAAGATCGCGGGGCGTGAGCGCTTTCGCTTCTACAAGCAGCGCGGATATCCACTGACACACTTCGAAGCAGACAAGGCATGAGCTCGACCACCCCGGACGCCGGCATCCCCCTCCTGACGGAAATCATCCCGGGCCCGGCGCCCGCCGACACCAAGCGTGCGGTCACGCCGCAAGCGGCGGTCGACGCCGTCAAGGACGATATCTCCACTCTCGAGGCACGCGCGGCCGCGATACTGGAAGAAGAGGAATGGGACCGCCTCGAACGCGAGATCCGGGAACGCGTGCTGTACCAGATCATCGAACGTATTGACTTCGTCCTCGAGCAACGCGTCCGCGACAGTCTGGCCGACGTGCTGCAGACTGCGGTCGAAGGACTCGCTGCGGATATCAAGGGCGGCCTGCATGCGTCCATGCGCGATGTGGTCACGCGCGCGGTGACCCATGAAATCACCAAGCTGAAATCCGCAAAAAAATAAAAAACTGGAATTTCTTTTTTCATGAAAGTCATCGTACTCGGCTCCGGCATACTGGGAACCGCCTCTGCGTGGTTCCTGAACAAGGCTGGGCATGAAGTTACCGTCATCGAGCGCCAGCCCGGCGTCGCACTGGAAACCAGCTTTGCCAACGGCTGCCAGATTTCCGTGTCGCATGCCGAGCCATGGGCGAATCCGTCGGCGCCCCTCAAGATACTGAAGTGGCTGGGCCGAGAAGATGCGCCGCTGCTGTACCGTTTCCGCCCCGAGTGGCTGCAATGGAAATGGGGCATGCACTTCCTGCGTGAATGCCTGCCCTCACGGACGGCGGCAAATATCCGCCAGATCGTCGCCATGGCAGAGTACAGCCGCCAGACGCTGCAGGCGGTGCGCGCGGAAACCGGCATTGCCTACGACCAGCTCACCCGGGGCATCCTGCACTTCTACACGGACCAGCATGAATTCGATCATGCCCAGGCGACTGCGGCGCTGATACGCGAACTGGGTTGCCCGCGCAGTACGGTCGATGCCGATGAAGTAGTCCGGATCGAGCCTGCGCTCGCCGGCATCCGCAGCAAGATTGTCGGCGGCGACTATACCCCCACCGACGAATCGGGAGATGTCTACAAGTTCACCACCGGCCTGGCGCAAAAGGCCGCCGAAGGAGGCGTGGAATTCCGGTTCAATGCCACCATTACGCGCCTGCTCACCGAAGGAACCGGTGCCACGGCAAAAGTGACGGGCGTCGAAATCATCGATGGCGAGGGACGGCACAATGTCTTGCGCGCGGATGCCTTCGTCGTCGCTCTGGGCAGCTTCTCCGCTGCCCTGCTCAAACCACTCGGCCTTGACCTGATGATCTATCCCGGCAAGGGCTATTCGGCGACCTACCGGATCACCGATCCCGATGCCGCTCCGACCGTATCGCTGACGGACGACGGACACAAGCTGGTGCTGTCGCGCCTCGGCGACCGCCTGCGGGTAGCCGGCACCTGCGAACTCAACGGATACACGCGGGAGCTCAATTCGACCCGCTGCGAGGCCATCACCCGCCGCACGCGCGAACTCTTTCCCGGTGCGTGCGACTACGAGAACCCCGTCTACTGGACCGGCCTGCGCCCGCTCACGCCGTCGAACGTGCCCTACGTCGGCAAGACGCGTTACGGCAACCTGTTCCTGAACACCGGTCACGGCACGCTTGGCTGGACGATGGGTTGCGGTTCCGGCCGCGCCATCGCCGACATCATCTCCGGCCGCCGACCAGACGTCGACTTCGCGTTCACGGGGATGAAGCCGCACGGGGATCATGGCATGAAAGCAGCCCGGCCCGCTCGCGCCTGAATCGCTTTTCCAGATAAAAAAACCGCCGTTTCTCCCGACCGGCGGTTTTTTTATCGACCTGTCATCCTCTTCGCCGCACGGGCGTTATAGGACAACAGGCTATTTCGCTACACGGACCTGCACTTCCGCCGCCTTCTCGTCGAAGGCGACGCGCGTGGCGAACTTGGCCCGCTTCATCGGGAAGCGCGACTGGAAATGGCGCACGTTGCCCGAGCCGGAAATCACCTTCCGCACGAATTGATAATAGGCATCCATATCGATCACATGCACCACGAGGAAATAGTCGTATTCACCGGAAACGAAATAGCACTGCATGACCTCTGGTTCCTTCGCCATGCGCGCCTCGAATTCCTGCATGTGCTCGTCGGACTGGTTGTTCAACGACACTTCAAGGAAGGCAAGCATGCCGTATCCCAATGCAAAGGGATCGACCAGGGCCACATCCGCACTGATGATGCCCGCGTCGCGCAGGTCGCGGATGCGGCGCAGGCAAGTCGGCTGGGAGATGTGCACCTTCTCGGCCAGGGTGCGCGTCGGCATCTGGTTGTCCTTCTGAAGCAGGTTCAGCAGCTTGCGGTCAACCTTGTCGAGTGCACGAAATTTAGGCATATAAAAATTGATGATTTTTGCAAAAAACCGCAGAAAAACTCTTTTCGAACCGTTTTTTCTGTTGTACCGTCTGCCTGTTCAGAAATCTGAATGGTAACAGTATGTCATGGGGCAGCCTTTTCCTACCCGGACAAGCCGCCTCTGGCCAATAAGCTACGGCTCTTCTCATCAAGGTGAAGACGAGTAGAAAACAAGTGAGTCTTGCAGCAACCTTGTGTTTTATCAATCCTTAGGAGGATATTTTATGCAGTTCACTACAAAAATGATTCCGTTGGCTGGCGCTGTAGCATTTGCCTTTGCAGGTGCGGCATCGGCACAGGAACAGGTCGTCAAGATCGGCCACGTCGGCCCGATCTCCGGCGCCATTGCACACCTGGGCAAGGACAATGAAAACGGCGCCCGCATGGCGATCGACGAACTGAACGCCAAGGGCGTGACCATCGGCGGCAAGAAGGTCAAGTTCGAACTGCTGGCCGAAGACGACGGCGCCGATCCGAAGCAAGGAACTGCAGCTGCACAGAAGCTGGTCGACGCCAAGGTCAACGGCGTGATCGGTCACCTGAACTCGGGCACCACCATCCCGGCCTCCAAGATCTACCACGACGCCGGCATCCCGCAGATCTCCCCGTCCGCGACCAACCCGAAGTACACGCAGCAAGGCTTCAAGACGGCCTTCCGCGTGGTGGCCAACGACGGCCAGCTGGGCGGCACGCTGGGCCGTTACGCCGTGCAGATCAACAAGGCCAAGCGCATCGCCGTCATCGACGACCGCACCGCTTACGGCCAGGGCGTGGCTGAAGAATTCATCAAGGGCGTCAAGTCCAAGGGCGGCGGCGCCGAGATCGTGGCGCAGCAGTACACCAACGACAAGGCAACCGACTTCAACGCGATTCTGACCGCCATCAAGGCCAAGAATCCGGACACCGTGTTCTTCGGCGGCATGGACGCTGTGGCCGGCCCGATGCTGCGCCAGATGAAGGCACTGGGCATCAACGCCAAGTTCATGGGCGGCGACGGCATCTGCTCCGAGCAGCTGGCCAACCTGGCAGGCGACTCGATGGGCGACGGCCAGGTGGTGTGCGCCGAGGCAGGCGGTGTGGAAGAAAATCAGAAGAAGGGCATGGAAGATTTCCGCGCCGCGTTCAAGAAGAAGTTCAACACCGATGTGCAGATCTACGCACCGTACGTCTATGACGCCGTGATGGTGATGGTCGAAGCCATGAAGAAGGCCAACTCCGCCGAACCGGCGAAGTACCTGCCGGAACTGGCCAAGATCAGCTACAAGGGCGTAACCGGCAACGTCGCTTTCGATGCCAAGGGCGACATCAAGGAAGGCACGCTGACCCTGTACACCTACAAGGGCGGCAAGCGCCAGCAACTGGCTGTGACGAAGTAATTCATATCGTCCCGCAAAAAGCCCCGGTCATTGGCCGGGGCTTTTTGTTTTGTGGAGCGGATAACAAAAAAGCGCTCGCAAGGAGCGCTTTTCATTGATGCCGGCCTGAAGCAATCACTTCTGGGTCATGACCCACTTCACCAGCGTACGTGCTTCCGCCTCGTTGACCTGTGCGTTCGCGGGCATCGGAACCGCGCCCCAGACACCGCTGCTGCCCTTCAGGACCTTCTGGGTCAGCTTGTCTTCAGCATCCTTCTGGCCTGCATACTTTGCAGCCACATCCTTGAATGCCGGACCGACAACCTTGGTGGCAACTGCGTGGCAGGCCATGCAGTTCTTGGCCTTGGCCAGGTCGGCGTTTGCCATTGCGGCACCAGAAGCCAAAGCAGCTGCAGCGAAAACCAGCAAAGAACGTTTCATTACTCTCTCCATAAGAAAAAACCCGCGTCATTTTACAGCGTAAGTGGCGTGTGCAAATGCGCCTTACCACCCCGAAACGCACTATACGACAAACCGGTTGACCCCGCGAATTGACCGTTACAAACTTTCGCAATATCCTGCAGGAAAGGGAGATGCCATGCCACTGATTATTGTCATTGTATTATTGTCCGCGCTCCGCTATTTCGAAGTCGGTCCTGTCGCCGCACTGTCGTGGTGGTGGATCATCGGATTGTTCGGAGTCGCCTTTGCCTGGTTCGAATTCGGCGAACGCATGCTCGGCCTCGACAAGCGCAAGGCCCACGAAGAACTCGAACGTGCCCGCAAGGAGCGGGTGACAAAGACCTTCAAGAAGTAATAATCCCCTCCTGAAAGCAAAACGGGGCTGCCTGAGCCGCCCCGTTCATTCCACCTTACTTCCACCTTATCTCTTCAGCTGCGACAGGTCGCGCACGGCCCCACGGTCGGCGGATGTCGCCAGCGCCGCATAGGCCTGCAGCGCCTGCGACACGATGCGTTCGCGGTTCTCAGGCTTCCATGCCTTGTCGCCCTTGGCATCCATCGCTACACGCCGCTGCGTCAATTCCGCGTCGCTGACCTTCAGATTGATGCGGCGTTCCGGGATATCGATTTCAATCGTATCGCCATCGTTCACCAGGCCGATCGCGCCGCCTTCCGCCGCTTCCGGCGAGGCATGGCCGATCACCAGTCCGGAAGAACCGCCGGAGAAGCGTCCGTCAGTAAACAGCGCACAAACCTTGCCCAAGCCCTTCGACTTGATATAGGACGTCGGGTACAGCATCTCCTGCATGCCGGGGCCGCCCTTCGGGCCTTCGTAACGGATGATCACGACGTCGCCCGCTTGGACCACGTCACCGAGGATGCCTTCAACGGCCGCGTCCTGGCTCTCGAACACGCGCGCCTTGCCGGTGAACTTGAGGATGCTCTCGTCGACGCCTGCGGTCTTCACGATGCAGCCCTTCTCCGCGATGTTGCCGTACAGGACAGCAAGACCGCCATCCTTCGAATAGGCATGCTCCTTGTCGCGGATGCAACCGTGTTCACGGTCGGTGTCGAGCTTGTCGAAGCGTTTGTCCTGCGAGAACGCGACCTGGGTCGGCACGCCGCCCGGTGCGGCGAGGAAGCGCTGGCGAACCGCATCATCCTTGTTCAGCATGATGTCGTTGCTGGCAATCGATTCGGCCATGGTCTTGCTGTGCACGGTCGGGACAGTGGTGTCGAGCAGGCCGGCACGGTCGAGTTCGCCGAGAATGCCGACGATGCCGCCGGCACGATGCACGTCTTCAATGTGGTAGTCCTGCGTCGCCGGCGCCACCTTGCACAGGCACGGCACCTTGCGCGAAATGCGGTCAATGTCGGCCATGGTGAAGTCCACGCCGGCTTCCTGCGCTGCCGCAAGCAGGTGCAGCACGGTATTGGTGGAACCGCCCATGGAGACGTCCAGCGCCATCGCATTCTCGAAAGCTGCCTTGTTGGCGATGTTGCGCGGCAGGACCGATGCGTCTTCCTGCTCGTAGTAACGCTTGGCGAGTTCCACGACCAGGCGGCCGGCACGGAGGAAGAGCTGCTTGCGGTCTGCGTGAGTTGCAACGATCGTGCCATTGCCCGGCAGGGACAGGCCCAGCGCCTCGGTCAGGCAGTTCATGGAGTTGGCGGTGAACATGCCGGAGCAGGAACCGCAGGTCGGGCAGGCGGAACGCTCGATATTGGCGACCTGTTCATCCGACACCTTCGGATCGCCGGCCTGGATCATGGCGTCGATCAGGTCGACCTTGATGATCTTTTGCATGCCTTCCTGCTTGCCATGCAGCGCTTCGATCACCTTGCCGGCTTCCATCGGGCCGCCGGAAACGAACACGACCGGAATGTTGAGGCGCATCGCGGCCATCAGCATGCCGGGGGTGATCTTGTCGCAGTTGGAGATGCAGACCATCGCGTCGGCGCAGTGCGCGTTCACCATGTACTCCACCGAGTCGGCGATCAGTTCGCGGGAGGGCAGCGAATACAGCATGCCTCCATGGCCCATGGCGATGCCGTCGTCCACGGCGATGGTATTGAATTCCTTGGCCACGCCGCCGGCCGCTTCGATCTCGCGTGCCACCATCTGGCCGAGGTCCTTCAGGTGGACGTGGCCCGGCACGAACTGGGTGAAGGAATTGACCACTGCGATGATCGGCTTGCCGAAATCGCCGTCCTTCATGCCGGTCGCGCGCCAGAGGGCGCGGGCGCCGGCCATGTTGCGGCCATGGGTGGTAGTGCGGGAGCGGTAGTGAGGCATGTTCAGTCTCCGGAATAATCTGTTCAGGCAAGCCGATTCCGTTCGGAACCGGGGGAAAGACGGCTAGTGTCCCTTGCCCTTAGCTGCGTGTCAAATATATGATTCCTTACCTATTAATATGAATTGCATATGAATATTGAACTGCGGCAATTGCGGTATTTCGTGGCGGTGGCGGAGGAGCGCCACTTCGGCCGGGCGGCTGCCCGCCTCCACATGACGCAGCCGCCGCTGTCGCAAACCATCCAATCGCTGGAAGCGGCGCTCGGCACGCCGCTCTTCGCGCGCACCAAGCGCAGCGTCGTCCTGACGCCCGCCGGTGCGGCGCTGCTGCCCGAAGCGCGCCGCATCCTGCAGCAGGCTGCCGCCCTGCCCGATCTTGCCCGCCGGGCAGCATCCGGCGAATCCGGCCTGCTGTCGCTATCCTTCGTCTCCACGGCAGACTACAGCGTGCTGCCGCCATTGCTGCGCGAGTTCCGCGAAAGCTACCCGCAAGTGCAGATCGACCTGCGTGAAGCGACCACCGACGTGCAACTGGAAGACTTGATGCAGGGGCGCATCGATGCCGGCCTGCTGATCCCGCCGTTGCACGAGAAGGCCCGGACCGAGCTGGACTACCTCACCGTACTGTCCGAGCCCCTGGTTCTCGCCGCGCCCCACGGATTGAAAGGACTGCGCGGCAAGAACGCCGTCTCGCTCAAGGCGGTGGCCGACATGCCACTCATCATTTTCCCGCGCCGCATCGCACCGGCTTTCCATGACGCGATTGTCGGCTGCTTCCGCGACGCAGGATTGACGCCACGCATCGGCCAGGAAGCCATCCAGATGCAGACTATCGTTGGCCTCGTGTCTGCCGGCATGGGCATTGCGCTTGTGCCACAATCCGTGTCGAACCTGAAGCGGCCGGGCGTCGAATACAGGCCGCTGACGGACAGGACGGCGGCATTCGAAACCGGCCTTGCCTGGCGCCGCGACAATGGCTCGCCTGTGCTGCACACCTTCCTCGAACTCTTGCGAAAGAAACGATAGATGCTGATCCATCCCCTTCCCGACCCGATCGCCTTCTCGCTCGGCCCCTTGTCCGTGCACTGGTACGGCCTGATGTACCTGGTCGCCTTCGTGCAGTTCCTGGTACTCGGGCGGATCCGCATGCGGCAGCCGCATCTTTCCGCGGCAGGATGGAAGGCGGAGGATCTGGACGACATGCTGTTCTATGGCGTGCTCGGCGTCGTGATCGGCGGACGTCTCGGTGAAGTCCTGTTCTACAACCCCGGCTATTACTTCTCGCATCCCCTCGAAATCTTCGCGGTGTGGAAAGGCGGCATGTCCTTCCATGGCGGCTTCCTCGGCGTAATGATCGCCATGGCGCTCTGGGCACGGAAAAAAGGCCGGGCCTTCTGGGAAGTCATGGATTTCATCGCCCCGCTGGTACCGCTCGGTTATGCGGCAGGCCGCATCGGCAACTTCATCAATGCGGAACTGCCCGGCCGCGTCGCCGATGCGTCCCTTCCCTGGGCCATGATCTGGCCGAACGTGGACAACCTGCCGCGTCACCCATCGCCCTTCTACCAGGCGCTGGTCGATGGCGTGCTGCTGTTCATCGTGCTCTGGCTGTATGCACGCAAGGCCCGGCCGGTGATGGCAGTCAGCGGCGTGTTTGCGCTCGGCTACGGCTGCGCGCGCTTCTTCACCGAATACTTCCGCACGCCGGATTACATCGTCTCGCTCGGCGGCCTGGACATCTCGGCGGGGCAAATGCTGTCCCTGCCCATGGTCGCCCTCGGGCTCGTTCTATTGCTGGTAGGATACAAGCTGCAAAGGAGCCGTTAGAGCCATCTGAAGCACAACAATATCAAGGAGACATCGCAATGAAACTCGCACGTGGGTTGCTGTTTGTCGCAGGTCTGCTTCTGTCCTTCACCGCCGGTGCGCAAGCCTGGCCCAACAAGCCCGTCACCTTTATCGTTCCCTTCCCCGCCGGCGGCGGCACCGACGCATTTGCCCGCCCGCTCGCCGCCCAGCTCACGAAGCAGCTGGGCAAGCAGGTCATCATCGACAACCGCGGCGGCGCCGGCGGAACGCTCGGGGCCGGCATTGCCGCGAGGGCCGCACCCGACGGCTACACCTTCTTCATCGGCGGAGCCCACCATGCGATCGCCCCGTCGATCTATCCGAAGCTGGACTATGACATCCAGAAGGATTTTGTTCCGGTTGCGCTGGTGGCCACACCGCCACAGGTCATCGTTGTGAACCCGCAGAAGGTGCCCGTAAACGACCTGAAATCCCTCCTAGAATACGTGCGGAAAAATCCCGGCAAGCTCAATTACGCCTCCGCCGGCAACGGCACGTCGCATCATCTTGCCGGCGAGCTCTTCAAGCTGCAGACCAAGACCTTCATCACCCATATCCCGTACCGCGGCGCGGGCCCTGCCCTGCAGGACCTGATCGCCGGGCAGGTCGACATGATGTTCGATGGTCTCGGCTCGTCGGCCGCGCACCTGAAAGGCGGCCGGATCAAGGCGCTCGCCATCGCCGCGCCTGCCCGTGCGCCCGGCTTCCCCGACTTGCCTACCGCAGCCGAAGCCGGCGTTCCCGGCTACGAGGTTTCGACCTGGTACGGTATGTGGGCTCCGAAGGGGACTCCCGCGGATGTGGTGGACCGTATGTCCGCCGAAGTACAGAAAGCGCTCGCGACGCCGGAAGTGAAGAACACCTGGCACAACATCGGATCGGATACGCCGAACCTGGTGCAAGCGCAGTTCGGCGCGATGGTTGCATCCGAAATCGTGCGTTGGGGGCAAGTCGTCAAGGAAGCGGGCGTGAAGCTCGACTGAACACCATGGAAAAAATCCGCATCGACAAGGATGGCGTCATCGCTACCGTGACGCTGTCGAATCCCGGCAAGCTCAATGCCATCGACATCTCCATGTGGCACGGACTTGCCGATACCTTCCGCGCTCTGTCCAAGGATGAATCCCTGCGATGCGTGATCGTTACGGGCGCCGACGGCAATTTTGCCGCCGGCGCCGACATCGAGGAATTCTCGTCGGTGCGCAGCAGCTATGCGCAAGGCGTCGACTATCACACGAAAAGCATTGCACAGGCGCTCGATGCGATCGCCCGGTGCATCCATCCCACTGTCGCCGCGATCGAGGGCGTGTGCGTGGGCGGCGGACTCGAGATCGCTTCGTCCTGCGACCTGCGCATCGCGTCGCCGGCATCGCGCTTCGGCATACCGATCAACCGGCTCGGCTTCCCGCTTGCCCCTGGCGAGTTGCAGGGATTGCTGCAACTGGTCGGCAAGGCAGTCGCGCTGGAAATTCTCCTCGAAGGCCGCGTGTTCGACGCAGCGGAAGCTAAAGAGAAAGGACTCCTGCACCGTATCGTCGACGACGTGCAGGCTGAGGCAAGGCAGACGGCTCAGCGCATCGCCCAGGGCGCGCCACTCGCCGCTCGCATGAACAAGAAGCTGGCGCGCAGGCTGTCACCGCCTGTACCGCCGCTTTCCGAAGAGGAATTGCGCGATGCGTTTTCCTTCTTTCATTCCGGCGACTACCGCGAAGGCGTCCGTGCCTTCCTCGAGAAAAGAAAACCCGAATTCAACGGCCACTAACTTTCCCCCATGAACGCCAACCTCTACGCACTTTTCGAATCCCGTTTTCCAGAAGACCGGAGTGCCTGCTGCATCGAAACCCACGACGGCCTGTACTACTCGTGGAACGACCTGGACCGCGCCACCGCCAAGCTGGCCAACCTGCTTGCCGGGCTCGGCCTGCCGAAGGACTCTCGCATCGCAGTGCAGGTGGAGAAATCACCCGAGGCGTTGATGCTGTACCTGGCGACGATACGCGCCGGTTATGTCTATCTTCCGCTCAACACGGCCTACCGCGCCGCGGAGATCGAATACTTCGTCGAGAATGCCGAACCGGCTGTCGTGGTGTGTTCGCCGCAGAATTTCGGTTGGGTATCGCAGATCGCATTCAAGTGCGGAACGAAGCATGTGTTCACCCTCGGCGACGACCGCCAGGGTTCGCTCCTTGCACGCGCCGCATTGCAGTCGAACAGTTTCGAGACGGTGGAAAAACAGCCGGACGACCTTGCCGCCATCCTGTACACCTCGGGAACCACCGGGCGCAGCAAGGGTGCCATGCTGACGCACGACAATCTGGCATCGAACGCAAAGGTCCTGCAGGATTACTGGCACTGGGAAACGGGCGACGTGTTGTTGCATGCGTTGCCGCTGTTCCATGTGCACGGCCTGTTCGTTGCCTCGCATGGCGCGCTGCTCAACGGCAGCAAGATGATCTTCCTGCCGAAGTTCGATGCCGCCGAGGTCATGCGCCACCTGAAGCGGTCAACCGTGTTCATGGGTGTGCCGACCTACTACGTACGGCTGCTGGCGGAGGCATCCTTCGGCAAGGACGCGTGCGCGAACATGCGGCTCTTCGTATCCGGTTCCGCGCCGCTGCTGACCGAAACCTTCAATGAATTCGCCCGCCGCACCGGCCACACCATCCTGGAACGCTATGGCATGAGCGAAACGACCATGCTCGTGTCGAATCCGTATGAAGGCGATCGCATCGGCGGCACCGTTGGCCTCCCATTGCCAGGCGTTTCGGTGCGTGTAGTAAAGGGCGACGGCTCGCCTTGCAATACCGGCGAAGTCGGCGACATCCAGGTCAAGGGCCCGAACGTATTCAAGGGTTACTGGCGCATGCCGGAAAAGACGGCCGAGGAGTTCACTACCGATGGCTACTTCAAGACCGGCGACGTCGGCAAGTTCGACGAGAACGGCTACCTGTCCATCGTCGGCCGCAGCAAGGACCTGATCATTTCCGGCGGCTACAACGTCTACCCGAAGGAAATCGAATCCTTCATCGATGAAATGGACGGCGTGGTCGAGTCGGCAGTGGTCGGCGTGCCACACCCGGATTTCGGCGAGGCCGTGACTGCCGTGGTTGTTCCTCAACCCGGAACCGTGCTCTCGGAGGCGGCAGTCATCGGCTTACTCAAGTCCAAGATCGCCAACTTCAAGGTGCCCAAGCGCGTGTTCTTCGTGCCGGAACTGCCGCGCAACACCATGGGCAAGGTGCAGAAGAACGTGCTGCGCGACCAGTACAAGGAAGCCTGATCTACCGGAATGCCTTGTACAGCATGTAACCCGCGAGGGCGAACAGCAGGATCGCAAATATCTTCTTCAGTGTCTTTACCGGAAGACTGTGCGCCGTCCTCGCGCCAAGCGGTGCCGTCGTCACACTCGCCAAGGCAATTACCAGCAAGGCCGGCAGGTAAATGAAGCCCAGTGAGCCGGACGGCAAACCTTGTTCATGCAAGCCGAAGTAGATGTTGGACAGCGTACCGGCCAGCGCGATCGGGAAACCGAGTGCCGCGCTGGTCGCCACGGCATTGTGGATCTTCACATTGCACCAGGTCATGAAAGGCACGGAGACGAAGCCGCCCCCTGCCCCAACCAGGCCCGCCAGCGTACCGATCACGCCTCCTGCACCGAACATGCCAGGCGTATCGGGGAGATTGCGCGATGCGGCCGGCTTCTTGTCGAGCAGCATTTGCACTGCCGAGAAGGTGACGAACACTGCGAATGCCAGGGCGAGTCCCGACGAATTCAGCTGCGCGCCAATCCACGGGCCGATCCACGAACCGACAAGAATGCCAGGCGCAAGCAGTTTCACGATGTCCCAGCGCACCGCTCCGCGCGCATGGTGCGCGCGCACCGACGAGATCGAGGTAAACATGATGGTCGCGAGCGAAGTCGCGATCGCCATGTGGACGATGTGCTCCGCCGGGAATTCTTTCGCCGTCAGGATCATGGTCATGAACGGCACCAGCAGCATGCCGCCTCCGATGCCGAGCAGGCCTGCAGCAAATCCGACTGCGGCGCCCAGCACCAGCAGCCCCGCGATCAGCGAGATATCCATCCGTTTGTTTCCGTTCGTTATTTGATGTGCCGGATGATACACCGCCATTCGGCAGGCGTTACCGGAGTGATGGAAAGGCGATTGCCTTTCCTCAGGATCTGCATGTCGGCGAGTTCGGGAATGGAGCGCAGTTCGGGAAGCGTCATCAATCGCGTCTTTTGCGTCGCCCGCACATCGACCAGCATCCAGCGAGGATTCTCGCGTGTGGCCTTCGGGTCGTAATACTTGCTCTTCGGATCGAATTGCGTTTCATCCGGATACGGGGTGCTGGACACTTCGGCGAGTCCAGCAATACCAGGCTCGTCGCAGCTCGAGTGATAGAAGAGGACGCCGTCACCAATCTGCATCGCATCGCGCATGAAATTGCGTGCCTGATAGTTGCGCACGCCGAACCATGCGACTGTGCTGCCGGGTGCAGCCAGTGCATCGTCAATGCTTACCTCTTCCGGTTCTGACTTCATCAACCAGTACTGCATCGCTGTTCCCCAAAGTAAGTACCAACGTCGATGACAAATATTGCGCGCATAAAAAAGCGGCTGCACGTATGCAGCCGCTTCTGAATTTAGTCCCGCCTGTGCCGTCTTTGCCGGCATCCCGAACCTTACGGTCCAAGGTGGTCACAGTTAGTTCAATTTCGGGTTCATCGGACTAGCGACGAAGCTCGCCCATCGAACAAAATCCCGCGACCTATGCTCATAAATGGTTCAAGGAATATATGGCAATCGCGAACACGGCAGGAGGCTTTAGAGTATCGCCATTCGCTTTTGATGTCAAAGCCTTTGCGGAAAATTTCCGATTGATTTTGTTGATCTAAAAAAGGTTTTCCTGTGGTGCAAGGGCCGCGTCGAGCACGGTATGCATCGCTGCGATTTCCTGCTTGACTTCAGCGAGCGTCATGCCGGCGAACGGGCCTTCCGCCGACTTCGATGCAAGCAATTCCGCAGCGATGCCGAGTGCCGCCATGACGGCGATGCGATCATTACCCTTGACCTTGCCTGCATCGCGAATATTGCACATGCGGTCGTCGAGGTATGCCACCGCCTGCTTCAGCGTATCCTCTTCGCCTTCCTTGCATGCAAGGCGATAAGGCTGGCCCATGATGGTGACGTCGAGCTGGATCATGCCGCCTCCTCATCCTGTTCGTCGGCAGCCGGGATCTTGTCGAGCAAGGCAGACACGCGTTTGTAGGCTTCCTCGATGCGCTTTGCCAGGTCCGCGTTTTCGGCGGTGAGCGAAGCGAGCGTCAATCGCAAGTCGGCGTTCTCGCGGCGCAGTCCCTGCGCCAGTTCGGCCAGTTTGACGATTTTTTCGGAAAGTTGATGAAAATCGGAAATCATGGCGTCACTATAGTAGGGCAATCGAATTTCCGTCAATAGATTCAATCACTTGGGGATGTTTTTTGAAGACAGCTCTCATCTGGAAGCTGGCGACTTCCCCCATTCATGGGAATCGCATTCCTTTGATGTTGGCCACTTGCATGCCCTTGTTCGACTCAATACAATCAATTCACATGGGGCGGTAGCTCAGCTGGGAGAGCGTCGCGTTCGCAATGCGAAGGTCGGGAGTTCGATCCTCCTCCGCTCCACCATCCTCGATGCACATCTGGCAACAATGTGGCGGACCTTTCTTCTCCTGCCTTCCGCCATTGGAACTCGTGCTTCCGCAGCGGCATCCATTCCATAAACAAAATTACGTCACCTGCATTGAGTGCAGGGTTTGACGATGGCTGCGCGACACCGTTCAAGGCGCTCGCCGCGCAGCGATGTGTTTCTGTATGATAAGCCGTGTCCCTGCGCCGCCCTTTCCAGGAAGAGCACCAGCGCATCACAGGCCGGAGAAAAAATGTTTAAAGACCTGAGCATTCAAAAAAAACTATACGCCGGTTTCGGTGCCATCATCGTCATCCTCCTGACGCTACTGCTTGCCAGCTATAACAGTTACTCAAATCTTGTCGACGCGAACCGGCTGGATCGCCATACGCTGCAGGTCCTGCTGGAAAGCCATTCGATCGAGACATCTCTTCTCGACATCCAGGCGGAATACCGCGGCTTCCTGTTGACCGGTAACGAGCGATTCCTGAGCCGGATCGATGAAAACGAACGCGATCTGAAACGTTTCGTCCAGAACGTGCGGACGTTGACGAGCGATAACCCGAGGCAGCAGGAACGAATCAAGAACATCGAAGGGCTGACGGCAAAATGGCAGGAAGAAGTTGTTCATCCTCTCATTGCGAAGCGCCGCGATCTGGGGCGCAGCGGGACGCCGGCCGACCAGATGGCACGGGAGCCGCTTGTATTACAAGGATTCGGTCACGTCACGGCCATCCACAATCTTCTGGTGCAATTCAACGAAGAAGAGAACCGTCTGCTTGCCGAGCGTGCCAGCAACGCTATCGAATCGAACAGGAACATGCTGGTGTTGCTGGTCGGAGGCGGTCTTGCAGGCGTAGCGGCCGCGATGGTAATCGCGTTCCTGTTGGCCCATGCCATAATGCGTCCGATCGGCAACCTGACGACGACCATCAGCGAGCTCGCAAGGGGAAACCAGTCCGCGCGCGCAGACGTGCTAAGCAAGGATGAGCTTGGCCAGGTTTCGACAGAGATCAATCGCATGGCTGCGGCAATACAGGAAGCACAGCAGCGCGAACAGGCGTTGACCGACGATCTGAAGAGAAAGGTCGATTCCCTGCTCGAAGTCGTCGTCAAGGCGACTGCCGGCGATCTCACCGGCAAGATCGCGGTGTCCGGGAGCGATGCCATCGGACGACTCGGTGACGGGCTGTCGACCATGTTCAACAATCTGCGCACCCTCCTCAACCGGGTGCAGAAGGCAGGCATCCAGGTCGCCACCTCGACCAATGAAATCGCCGCATCGGCACGGCAGCAGGAAGCGACGGGCGTCGAACAGGCGCAGACCAGCATCGAGGTCCTGAGCACGACCAAGGAAATCTCGGCCAATACCTCTCAACTCCTGAAGGCGATGGAAGAAGTCACGCGCGTCTCCGACTACACGACATCGGCCACGACCGAGGCGCAGACCAACCTGCAGCGCATGGATTCGACGATGCAACGGATGGTCGCCGCTACCGACACAATCAATACCAAACTCGCTGCGCTTTCCGAAAAGGCGAGCAATATCAACAATGTGTTGACCACTATCACCAAGGTAGCGGACCAGACCAATATCCTGTCCCTGAACGCTGCCATCGAAGCTGAGAAGGCAGGCGAGGCCGGACGCGGGTTCTCCGTCGTCGCCACCGAGATCCGTCGCCTTGCGGACCAGACATCGGTCGCGACCTGGGATATCGAGCAGATGCTGAAGGAGATGCAGTCCGCGGTATCGGCCAGTGTGATGGGCATGGACAAGTTCTCGGACGAGATCCGGCGCAGCGTCTCGGAAGTCAGCCAGGTCAGCGGACAACTGGCGGACGTCATCGGTCAGGTGCGCAACCTCACACCCCGCTTCGACATGGTGCTGGAAGGCATGCAGTCCCAGGCTATCGGCGCCTCGCAAATCACCGAAACCATGACCCAGCTGAACGAAGCGACGCAGCAGGCCGTCGATGCGCTCAAGTCGACGAGCGAAGCCGTGCAGCTGCTGCAGTACGCGGCACAGGACCTGCAGGCGGGTGTATCCAGTTTCGCCGTCAATATGTAGCCATGCAATTCCTTGTTTTCCATCTCGGCAAGGATCGTTACGGATTGAGCACGCGGCATCTGACGCGGGTGCTGCCGCTCATGGAACTCAAGCAGATGCCCGGCGCGCCGGGCTACGTTGCCGGCCTGATGAATCTTCACGGAGATTCCATCCCCGTCATCGACGTCTGTACGCTGGCCGGCGGCACGCCATGCACACTGCACTTCGATACCCGTATCCTCCTGGTCGATTACTGCGCCGATGATGTCTGGCACATGCTCGGCCTGGTCGTTGAGCGCGTGACCGGAGTGAAGGATATCGATCCGGCGATTTTTTTCGACCCGGGCGTATCCACAGCGGATGCGCCATTCCTGGGGAAAGTGGCCTCGGATGACGGCGGCATTCTCCAGCTCATCAATATCGAGCATCTGCTGACCAGCGAAGCACGCTCCATCCTGTTTCAGCGCCGCAGCGGGGTGTCGCGATGACGGCCCGGCACATTCACCGGATGCTGCAGCAAGCCACCGGACTGGAACTTCCGCCCGAAACGGTGGAGAGTGCCGTACGCAAACGCATGAAGCAACGTCATATCCGGGAGCGTTCTTCTTATGAGGCGGAAGCAGTCAGGGACAAGGAAGAATTCGGTTCGCTGATCGATCTCGTCGTCGTTCCCGAAACCTGGTTTTTCCGGGATCCGGAAGCATTTTCGGTTGCCGCCCGGTTTGCGCTTGACCGCCATGCGGCAACCGGCGTCCCGGTCCGCATTCTCAGTGCGCCGTGCGCAAGCGGTGAAGAGCCCTACTCACTGGCCATCGCCTTGCAGGCTGCCGGAATGGCGCAGGACAATTTCATCATTGACGCGGTCGACATCAGTTCGCAAGTGATCCATCGTGCGCAGCAAGGCATCTACACACGCAATGCATTCCGCACTGCCGACCTCGGGTTCCGCGACCGGTATTTCGTCCATCACGGCGACAGTTTCGAGCTTGCGCCGGAGATCCGCAAACTGGTCCGATTCCGCTGCGGCAACCTGCTGACGCTCGATCCTCTGGATGAGAAAACCTACGACATCATCTTCTGCCGCAACCTGCTGATCTATTTCAATGAAGCGACCCAGGCGGCCGCCCTGGGCAAGTTGCGCGTCCTGCTGGACGATGACGGACTGCTGTTCTGCGGGTATGCGGAAACGTCCACGTTCTGCATGAACAACTTCGTGCGCGCACCGTATTCGAACGCATTTGCAGTCCAGAAGAAGCAAAGCGCCCCTGTCCCGCAGGCAACGTATTCCGTCATGCCCTTCCTGCACCGTCGCGCCTGGCCCGTCACGGGGATGCCCACGCTCCCCCGGCCGGCCGCCGCGATACAGTCGGTGCCCCGGCGCGAGGCTGCCGTACAGGAAGAGCCCGATGCACTGCTCAAGCGTGCCAACCGGTCTGCCGACGAAGGCGCGATCGACGAAGCGAGCAGCGCATATCGCGCATATCTTGGACTGGTCCCGGATTCAGCGCAGGCGCACTTCATGCTCGGCCTGCTGCGCGAACAACGTGACGATGACAAGGAAGCGGCGGAGTGCCTGCGGCGGGCCATCTATCTGGATCCGAACCATTATGAGGCGCTCTGCCATCTCGCCTTGCTGGCGGAACGTCAAGGCGACAAGACGAAGGCGCGCACCTACCGGCAACGTGCGGCACGCGTGTTCGGGCGTCGCTCCGGGGAGCATGAACAATGACAGAAACAACCGGGCTGGCGGTATCAGATTGCTGGAATCGCATCGGGGTGCGCGGCGACCGCAGCTGCGAGAAGCTTGCCGACCACACCCACTGCCGCAATTGCGACGTCTATGCCTCCAGCGCGCAGTCGGTCATGCAGCGCCCTCTCCCTGCCGGGTATCGGGAGGAATGGGCCGACTACTTTTCCCGCGACGAGTCCAAGGAAAAAGAGCTGGACCGTTCGGTACTTGTATTCCGGATCCAGGGTGAATGGCTGGCCTTTCCGGCCGCGCTCGCCATCACGGTCACAGAAACGGTACGCCCCCACCGGCTGCCCCGCCGGAGCGGCGGCGTCCTCGGCGGGGTCGTGAACATCAAGGGGAAACTGTACCCCTGCATGTCGCTGGCCGCATTGCTGTCGATCTCCGGCGGCCAACCCGCCCAAGAGGAGCGCCGCCGTGTTTATCCTCGTCTGGTTGTGATGGCGCTGGCGGAACAGCACTTCGCGCTGCCCGTGGACGATCTGTACGGCATCCACCACTATGCGGGATCTGACGTACAGGCGGTCCCGACCACGGTGAACAAGGGCCTGCAACGCTACCTGACCGGCGTACTGGCTGTTGGCGACAAGCGCATCGGTTGCCTTGATGCCGGCCTGGTCGGATTCAACTTTGCGAGCGCGCTCAAATGAACGGCAGCGACAACAACGACTACAGCGGCTTTTCCTTGCTGGAATTGTTTCGCAGCGAAGCCGAGAGCCAGGTGCAAGTGCTGACGGAAGGCCTGCTTGCGCTCGACCGTAATGCCCAGGACCTGGCTGCAATCGAGCCGCTGATGCGTTCCGCGCACTCCCTCAAGGGTGCGGCGCGCATTGTCAACCTCGACGACGTGGAACGCCTTGCCCACGCCATGGAGGATTGCTTTGTAGCGGCGCAAAAGGGCAAGTTGCGTCTGAACAAGCAGCGCATCGACCGCCTGCTTTCCGGCATTGACCTGATCAGTCGCATCTCGTCCCTGTCGGAAACCGAAGCGCCAGCCTGGCTGAACACCAACAAGCTGAAGATCGGCGAGGTGCTGGTCGGTGTTTACGATGCTGCCGATCCCGGCAAGCTGAACGATGAAGAGCCGGCGGAGATGCCACCCGTCGCGATGCCTGTGCCGGTCAGGCGCGAGGAAGCCGCAGAACCGCCGAATGCGCGCGACGAGCAGGTGCTCAAGGTTAACGTCCGCAACTTCGACCGGCTGTTATCGCTGGCCAGCGAGTCCCGGGTCACGGCCAACGCCTTGCAGCCGTTCCTGCAGGCGATGCGGCATTTCAAGAAAAAGCAGCAGGAGATGTTTTCCGCCCTGGACCAGCTGGCCCAGGATCTGTCGCTGGCGGGCGCGGACGAACCGCTCAGGGAAAAAATCCAGTTCATCCGGCACAAATCCGATCCCCTCAAGCATGCGCTTGTCGAACGCCTCGCCGATATCGAATCCTACGAACGGCGCCTGATGGCGGGATCGCAGGAAATCCTCGACGAGGTCCTGACGCTGCGCATGCGGCCGTTCCGCGATGGTGCACAGGCGTTTCCGCGCATGGTCCGCGACCTCGCGCGCAGCCTGGGCAAGGATGTACGGCTGGAGATAGCGGGAGAAGACACGCTCGTTGACCGGGACATCCTGGCGCGCATGGAGAGCCCGCTCAACCATATCCTGCGCAATGCGGTCGACCATGGAATGGAACTGCCGGACGAGCGGCGTGCCGCCGGCAAGCCGGAGGAAGGCACGATCCGGCTGGAGGCGCGGCACAGCGCCGGAATGCTGTCCATCCAGGTGAGCGACGACGGGCGCGGCGTCAATCCGGAACATATCCGAAAAAAGATCGTGGATAGAAAAATGGCGACGCCGCAGATGGTCGCGGAGATGAGCGCCGATGAACTGCTTGAATTCCTGTTCCTGCCGGCATTCAGCCTGAAGGAAACGACCAGCGAGGTGTCGGGCCGCGGCGTCGGACTCGACGTGGTGCATGCGACCGTCCGCCAGCTCTACGGTGCCATCCGGCTGGAAACCGAACCGGGCAGCGGATTCCGCGCTCACATCACCCTGCCGCTGTCGCAGTCGGTGGTGCGTGCCGTCGTCGTGGAGATTGCTGGAGAGGCCTACGCGGCACCGATTGCCAAGATCGAACGCGTGATGACCGTCATGCCGGAAGAGATCCATATCCTGGAAGACAGGCAGTTCTTCACCATCGGCAACGCACATGTCGGCCTGGTCTCCGCAGCGCAATTGCTGGAACTCGACGAAGCGCCAATGCCGGCCGCAGCGATCCCGGTGATTGTCATCGGGGCTGCACAGCGACGCTATGCGCTCGTCGTGGACCGTATCATTGGTGAAAAAAATCTCGCGGTGCAGCCCATCGATGCGATCTTCGGCAAAGTGCGCGACATTTCCGCCGCGGCTGTGCTCGACGACGGCACCCCCGTGCTGATCCTTGATATCGCGGATTTGCTAGTCAGCGTTGACAAGCTGCTTAGCGAAGGCGGACTGCATCGTTTGCCCGATTCCGTAGCGGCCACCCGCAGGTCAAGGGTCAAGCGCATCCTGGTCGTCGACGACTCACTCACCGTGCGTGAAATGGAACGCAAGCTGCTGCTCTCGCACGGTTTCGAAGTGAGCGTGGCGGTGGACGGGATGGATGGCTGGAACGTCGTGCGCAGCAGCGACTTCGACCTGGTGATCACCGATGTCGACATGCCACGCATGGACGGTATTGAACTGGTGACGTTGATCAAGAAGGATAGCCGCCTGCACAACCTTCCCGTCATGATCGTATCTTACAAGGATCGTCCGGAAGACCGGTCCCGGGGCGTGACGGCGGGCGCCGACTATTACCTGACCAAGGGAAGTTTCCACGACGAGACCCTGCTCGAAGCCGTGTTCGACCTGATCGGAGACCCTGGCGCATGAAAATCGCGATCGTCAACGACGTGTTACTGATAACGGAATCGCTGCGACGCGTGATCGCCAATATGCAGGAACACGAAGTCATCTGGACCGCGAACAGCGGCGAGCAGGCAGTTCGCTTCTGCGCCGAGAACAGGCCGGACCTGATCCTGATGGATCTCATCATGCCCGGTATGGATGGCATCGAAACGACGCGGCAGATCATGCAGCAGTCGCCCTGCGCAATCCTGATCGTGACTGCTTCTCCTGAAGAAAACACCAGCATGGTCTTCCGCGCGCTGGGCGCCGGTGCGCTGGATGTGACCTCGACACCGGTCCTGTCCGGCAGTGCCGCTTCGGATGCGACCCTGCTGGCCAAGATCAAGACAGTCGGCAGACTGATTACCGCCGACCTCTCTGCAAATGGCACTGCCGCAAGAATATCGCCGTCGCCCTCCGCCGTACCCATGCTGCAGGATATCGATACGCTCATCGCCATCGGCGCATCGACCGGCGGTCCATTGGCGCTCGCAAAAATCCTGGGAAGCTGGAAGCCGCCGGCCAATGCGACAGCCGTGATCGTGCAGCATATCGACCAGGCATTTTCCAGCAGCTTTGCAAACTGGCTGGCCTCCCAGATCGATTTCCCGGTTGACGTCATCGAAGACGGCAGCCAGCTTCTGCCGGGCAGCATCATGGTGGCGAAGACGAATGACCACGTTATCCTGGACGGCAACCACCGGCTGCGATACCGTGCGAAGCCGGTCAATTATCCATATCGCCCCTCGATCGACGTGTTCTTCCATTGCGTTGCGGAGCATTGGAAGAAGAAAGCCATCGGCGTACTCCTGACCGGCATGGGGCGTGACGGCGCTGCGGGTCTGCTGGCGATGCGGAAGGCGGGAAAACTGACAATTGCACAGGACCAGGAGACCAGCGCCGTGTATGGCATGCCTCGTGCAGCGGCAGAAACCGGCGCTGCGGAAATGATTTTGCCGCTGAAAAAAATTGGTACGATGCTAAACACCAGGGTTGCAAAGAAAACTGATTGACAGTGTAGCAAGAGAACTGACGGGTTCCCGCTTGTATTCCGCGGCGGCCAGGCAACGCACGGTTCGCAAGACAGGAAATGCAAGGGAATCACGGTCATGACAGGCCAAACTCAGCCGGCGAGTCCGGCAATCATCACAACGCCGCAGAAAACAAGAGTGCTCCTGGTCGATGACCAGAGGATCATCGCCGAAGCCGTGAGGCGCCTCGTCAATGCAGAACCGGACATCGAGTTCATGTCCGTGCAAGACCCGCTTGCCGCATTGACGACGGCCCAGGAATGGAAACCGACAGTAATCCTGCAGGACCTCGTCATGCCGGATGCTGACGGCTTTGCCATGGTGGCGCAATTCCGCGCGGCCCCGGAAACGTCCGGCGTACCGATCATCATGCTGTCCTCGAAGGAAGAATCGAGCCTGAAGGCGCAGGGATTCGCCATCGGCGCCAACGATTATCTGGTCAAGCTCCCCGATCGCATTGAATTGCTGGCGCGCTTGCGTTACCACTCCGGCGCCTACCTCAGCCGGCTCGAACGTGATGCGGCGTTTCGCGCATTGCGTGAAAGCGAGCAGCGTCTGGCCGAAGCGAACATGCAGTTGCAACGGCTGGCCGAGCTTGACGGCCTGACCGGCATCGCCAACCGCCGCCGTTTCGACGAAATGCTTGCCATGGAGTGGCACCGTGCGCAACGGCAACAGCGCCCGCTGTCCCTGCTGCTTTGCGACGTGGATTACTTCAAGCTGTACAACGACACCCACGGACATCTTTCCGGCGACCAGTGCCTGCGGGAAGTTGCCGCAATCATCCACAGGAACACCCGGCGTCCGGCGGATCTTGCCGCTCGATACGGCGGCGAGGAATTCGCATTGATCCTGCCGGAAACAAATGCAGACGGTGCAATGTCCGTTGCCGAAGCATGCCGCAGGGCCGTGGAGGCGCAAGCCATTCCCAACCAAGCCACCCCGAGGGCCAGGATCGTTACCTTGTCCATTGGCGTGGCAAGCATCACTCCCACTGGAAGTGCGCACCAGGCCGACCTGATCGGCCGCGCAGACAAGGCACTGTACGAGGCCAAGGACCGTGGCCGGAACCGGAGCATGGCGCACGCGTAAGCAAGTGTATCCGGGTTGAACTTTGAACCCGGCGCCACCTCTTATCAGACAGTCAATTACCCTGTTCCGGGGCAGGCTGTTGCATACCCGCGCACTTTGAGCGCGGACATGAACGCGCCGCTCCACGCATTCGCCGGCATGCCTGCACCATGGATCAACCCACCTTGCACCGGGAGCGATATCGCACTTTCGCCATTGCCTGCGGTTCCATCGTCGCAATTACCGGCCTCGTGATTACCGCTGGCTGGGCCGCCGGGATACCTGCTCTCACATCCTTCGGAGCAGGCCGCGACCGGATAAACTTCAATGCCGGAGCAACCCTCATTCTGCTGGGTGTTGCGCTCCTGATGCTCCTTCTGGAAGAGCGGAGCCGCATTGCGCGCACCATATCGCAATGGTGCGCAGGAACGGCGTCTGTCATTGCCGGCCTCACGCTGCTGGAGTACGCCGGCAACTGGGATCTGGGTATCGACCAGCTTTTCTTCCAGGAATGGGACACTCACGAAACCCAGTATCCGGGGCGGATGTCGGTCGTTGGATCCGTCGTTGTCTTCCTTCTCGGCATCGCCCTGCTGCTGGCCGTCCGCAATGCCCATGCCGCCTGGATCGAAGTGGCTGTCTTGCTGGCTGCCGTCAATGTGTCGATTCCCCTCATCGGCTACCTGTACGGAAAGGCCGCGCTGTACCAGATTCCTTTTTACGGCATCGTTGCCTTTCCCGTTGTTATCGCGCTCCTGCTCCTGTGCGCCGGCATCCTCGCGGCACGTCCCGACCAGGGGACCATGGCTCTGCTCACCAATCGCAGCGCGGGTGGAATCACGGCCCGCAGGCTGCTGCCCGCCGCGCTCGTCCTGCCGGTTGTCATCGAGCGCCTGCAATTCTGGGGACATGAAGCCGGCTTCTACGACATCACCGTCGGCATGATCATGATCACGCTCGCCAGCATGTTCGTCTTCACGCTGCTCATCCTGTGGAATGCGCGCATCCTCCTGCGGCTCGATGCCCAGCGCAACGAGGCCGAGGACACGGTACACCAGGCGCTCGATGTCCTTGAGAGCAACCTGCACGCGCTTTCGGCTTCCAACGCCAGGCTCGCTTCGGAAGTCGGCGAGCGCCGCGCGGTGGAAGAATCGTTGTTCCACGAACACGAGCGTGCACAGGTGACCCTCAATGCCATCGGCGACGGCGTAGTGACGACGGACATGCTTGGCAATATTGCATACATGAATCCCGCCGCTGAAAAAATGACCGGATGGACCAACGCACAGGCTTCCGGCAAACCGCTGCATGCGGTATTCGATGTGATCGAACCGGTTTCACGCCAGCCCCTCACCTACTCCGTCGATGCCGTCCTGCAGTGCAATGCCGAGGCCGCGTTGCCGCCGCAAGGCATCCTGATCCATCGCAACGGCAGCGAATCGGCGGTCAACAATTCCTGCTCGCCCATACGTGGGCCAAACGGACAGGTGATCGGCGCCGTGCTTGTGCTGCATGACGTCAGTGCCGTGCATGCCATGGCCGCCCGCATGAATTACGTGACGCAGCATGACGCCCTGACCGACCTGCCGAACCGTTTCCTGTTCAACGACCGCCTGGCGCAGGCGATCGGCCTGGCGTTGCGTCATGAGTTGCGCGCTGCCGTCCTGTTCCTCGACCTGGACCGGTTCAAGCATGTGAACGATACACTCGGGCATGTCATCGGCGACAAGCTGCTGAAGGAAATCGCGGCGCGGCTGAAGAAGGGCCTGCGCGAGACCGACACCGTATCCCGGCATGGCGGGGATGAGTTCATCCTTCTGCTGCAGGAGATCAACGATACCTTCAGCGCCGCCCGTGCCGCCGGCCAGATCCTGGGCTCGATGGCCGAACCGTTTTTTATCGATGGGCATGAATTGCATCTTTCGGCCAGCATCGGCATCAGCATCTGCCCGGAAGACGGACGCGACGGCGAAACCATCATCAAGCATGCCGAGGCGGCGATGTACCAGGCCAAGGCGCAAGGGCGGAACAACTACCAGTTTTTCATGCCGCGAATCAACGAACGGGCGATCCGCCGCTTCGCGCTTGAAGGCAGCCTGCGCCGCGCCGTCGCGCGGGAAGAATCGGCCGTCTACTACCAGCCCAAGCTCAGCATCGCGGAAGGCAAGGTCATCGGCGCCGAAGCACTGATCCGCTGGCACGACCACCATAACGGTCCGGTGTCTCCTTCGCAATTCATCCCCATCGCCGAGGAAAGCGGGTTGATCATTCCCATCGGTGAATGGGTGCTGCGCCAGGCATGCAGGCAGAACCGCGCCTGGCAGGATGCGGGCTATGAGCCGATGCCGGTTGCGGTGAACGTGTCGGCAGTGCAGTTCAGGGAAAAGAACTTCCTGCGCATGGTGGAACGCATCCTCAACGAAACCAGGCTGGACGCGCGTTACCTGGAACTCGAACTGACCGAAAGCGTGACGATGCAGGACCTGGAGCTGACCGTTCCTCTGCTGAAGGCGCTCAAGAACATGGGCGTGAGCCTGTCCATCGATGACTTCGGCACCGGCTACTCGAGCCTGAGCTACCTGAAGCGTTTCCCCATCGACTCACTCAAGATCGACCGCTCCTTCGTGCAGGATATCGCAGGCGGAAAGGACGACTCCGCCATCATCTGCGCCATCATCAGTATGGCCAAGAGCCTGAAGCAGCGCGTCATCGCCGAGGGCGTGGAAACCGCCGCGCAGTATGAGTTCCTGCGCGACCATGGATGCGATGAAATACAGGGGTACTACTTCAGCGGCCCGCTTGCAGCGATCGAGTTCGAACACCGGATACTGCGAAGGCAGCCGGCACTCAACTGACGATCAGGCGGCCGTCAGCGGTGATCAGCGCCGTCCTTACCGTTCTTCCCGGATAAACTTGCTCGGCTGCCGCGCGGTAACGCTCCAGCTGGGCACGGTAATCGGCAACCTCGCTGTCGAGCAAGTCGCGCTTGTAATCCAGGATCCAGGCTTCGTCGTCGAACACGACCATGCGATCGAAGCGCAGCAGTTCTCCGTCGCACAACACTTCCATCTCGTTGCGTGCAAACCGGAAATGCCGGGGATTGAAGAAGCGCTCCAGTTCCGGTTGCGACAGGATCAGTGCTGCCTGTCCGCGCACTGTCGACGCCACCGGCAAGGGACAGCGAAGCCAGCGGGCGAGCTGTCCGGCGGCGGGAAGCGCCACCGGCCACCGTGCCGCCTGCGTGACGCGTTCGAGGAGTGCGTGCAGCGCGATGCCTTCTTCGATTGCCGGATCATGCAGGATGGGCTCGCGAACTGCCGGCTCGCCCAGCACCGGCGGGTCGAAGATGGGAATGCTGAAGTGCACCGCAGTCTTCACCTCCGCGCCCGTTGCGATGCCTTCCTCCTGCCCGAAGCCGGCCTCGGGCACGGCCAGCAGACGGTGGTACCAGCTTCCCTCGACGCAGCCATCCTCCAGGGCACCGCGCGTCCCGGCCACGCCGCTGACGATCAGCATGTCCTTGGCGCGCGTGGCGCCGACATAGAGCAGGTTCCAGTCCTCCTGCCGCTTGAATGCCTCCTCGGCATCGAACAGATGGTCGCGTGCCGCACCACGCTCGCCCTTCCTGCCGAAGCAGGAGAAATGCGTGGGCGCTTCCGCATCCTGCGGCCAGTCGCACAGGATGCCGCTGTCGTCCCGCGCCGGTTCGCTATGGTTGGCATCGACCATGACCACGATCGGCGCTTCCAGGCCCTTGGCGCTGTGAATGGTGAGGATGCGAACCGCATCGACCGCCGCTGCCACAGTTGCTTCATCCGGCGCATCGTTCTCGGCACCCTTCCTGAGCAGGCGCAGGGCATCGATGAACTTCGGCAGGCTGGGGTAGCGACCGGCATCGAGGTTGAGCGCCAGTTCGGTAAAGGCTTCGATGTTGCCGATCACCTGGGCACGCACTGACGGCTGCGCTGCCTCGGCATAGCGCGCCACCAGCTGCCCCTGGTGAAGAATGAGGTCCAGCAGGTCATGCACCGGCAGGCGCGGCGCCTCATCCAGCCACCGTTGCAGCAAGCCGGCAGCACGCCGGATTGCGGGAGACGCATCATCCGATGCGGCCGCAAGCATGCGGTTCCACCACACGCCTTCGCCGCGCCGCGCGATGGCAATCAGGTCCTCGTCGCTGGCGCCGAAGACCGGTGATTTCAGCACATGTGCAAGCGCCCGGTTGTCGGCCGGCGTGATCAGGAAAGTCAGCAATGCGATCAGGTCCGCCACTTCAAGCGACTCAAGCAATCCGCCCCGCTTGTCCGATACGAACGGGATGCCTGCCTCGCGCAGCGCGCTTTCGTAGGCCGCGAGGTAGGTGCGCTTCTTGACGAGCAGCATGACGTCCGACCATTTCGCGATGCGCTTGTGCCGTGCTTCGAGTTCGCGCATGGCATGGCGCAGCGCACAGGCAACTGCCCGGCCTTCGTCCACGCGACGGGCATCTTCTTCCTCGTCGCGTGCCGCCGAAAGCGGATCGCGCAGCGAAAATTCGGTTGGCGCTTCCTGCTCCTTTTCTTCTTCCCTGATCAACGGCAGGCGCCACACGGCCCCGTCCTGTTCGGCGACGGTGGTCTGCGGCGAGAAAATGGGATTGGTGACGAAACTGCCGTTCAACACCTCGACCACCTTCCGCGCATTGCGGCGCGTCTGGTTGGTGCGCAGCACGTCGGCCCCGAGCGCGGCGAGCATGTCGCGGGCCGCCGAGAATACACGCGGCTCGGCCCGCCGGAACCGGTAGATCGATTGCTTCGGATCGCCCACGACGAACACGCTCGGCTTTTGCGCGTCGTCGCCATAGGCGTCGAGCCAGGCACGCACGATGGTCCACTGCAGAGGATTGGTATCCTGGAATTCGTCGAGCAGGATATGGCGATAGCGGGCGTCCAGCCGGCTTTGCAGGTAGGCAGCGTGGCCGGATTCGGTCAGCAGCCGGTAGGCGTGCCATTCGAGGTCGCCGAAATCGAATACGCGCTGTTCTGCTTTCACCGCTTGGTAGTGATCCAGGTAGGCCGCTCCTGCAACGAACAGTGCTTCGTTCAATGCCAGGACCTGGCGTTCCGCACTGCGCTTCTGAACGCGCTTGAGCAACTCGCCGACCGCCTCGAATTCCTCGTCGAAGGCACTGATTCCGTTCGCGCCCAGGTTCTGCTCGATGGACTTGGTGAGGTCCTTGGTTTTCTGGTTCTTGCGCGCCTCGCCCGCATCGCTGAAGAACTCGTTGCACAATGCGTCGAAGCTCTCGATGCTTGCACCGGAGCTCACGGCCTTCTCGATGGCGGTGGCGCGCTTCTGGTTTACCGCGGATCCACCGCCTAGAATGCGCGCAAGCGTCATGACACGGCCGAGCAGCCGCTCGTCACTCCACAATGCCAGCCGTGCGTCGGTAACGCCGTCCTCGCCGCACAATTCACGCAACCAATCGAGCGGGACATCATCTCCGTCCTTCGTGATGGCCCACCACTCCGCACGCTTGTCGACGAAGGCATCGAGCATGCGCCGCGCATTCCAGTCTCCCATCATCTCGTACAGGGAGAGCAGCGCCGTCCTGACTTCCGCCTGCTCATCGTCATTGAGCGATTGCATGAAGCGGCTGTAGGCGTCCATCAGGAGTTCGCCGTTCGATTCGGTGAGCGTGTAACCGTGCGGCACGCCCGACGACAGCGGTGCAATCTGGACCAGCCGTGCGAACCAGCTGTGGAAGGTATCGATGGACAGCGATTGGGGACTCCCCAGCACGCGCTCGTAGAGCCTGCGTGCAACGGGAAACACTTTCGGCAGCTCGGACTCGGCAATGCCGCGCTCAAGCAGGAGACCCCGCACCTCGTCTTCCGGTTTGAGCGCGAGGTCGTGCAAGAGATGCAGCAGGCGTTCCCGCATTTCCTGCGCCGCCTTGCGGGTAAAGGTGATCGCCAGCAGTTCGGACGGTTCCGTGCCGGACAGAAGCAGCCGCAGCATGCGCGCCACAAGCAGCCAGGTCTTGCCGCTGCCGGCACAGGCTTCGACGACGACCGAGCGCGCCGGGTCGCAGGCAATGCGGGTGAACTCCATGGCGTCGGCGGCTGCGCCGTTGACTTCGTAGGCGCGCGGCGAAGGCGTTTGCATTGTCATCACCACGCCCCCTTGCGGCACAGGCCGCGCACTTCACAATAAACGCATACCTTTTCGATGCCGTTTGCCGGCAGCGCCGCGCCTTCCGCGATGAAACGGATGTTGGAGACGATCTGCGACTCGAGCGCAGCCTGCCATTGGGTATAGTCCTTGGCCTCGACGTCGCCGGTCTTGTCCTTCGTGCTTTCCAGCGCCACGTAATGCGCTGTACTGACGGGCAGGTCGGACAGCAGCCCGTAGAACGCCAGCTGATGGTCTTCCGTATCCTTGAGCTTGTCGCGCAGCGATTGCAGCGTCTTGGTCTTGTAGTCGAGCACGGCGCGCTCGCCGGCATCGTTTTCGTCGATGCGGTCGATGAAGCCATGCAGCGTGATCTGTCCGCCTTCCCAGCGCAAGGTCTTGTCGAAACGCTGTTCGCCGAGTACAAACTTCCATCCCTGGTTTTCGCGCTCGTTGGCCCAGTCGATATAGGCGGGAATGACCTTTTGCCAGCGCGCGTAGTATCCCAGCGCCGCCGCGCTCTGCTCCAGCGCCTTGCCAAAGACGCCTTCGGATATCGAGCGCAGCAGTTCCTCCCGTCCCTCTGGCGGTACGTGGCTGTCGCGAATCCGTTCGTGGTAGGCGCGCAGGATCTCATGCAGCCAGTCGCCGTAATCGCGCTTTTCCGGCATGTCGGACAGCTCGTCGAGCCCGGACAGGCCAAGCATGCGCGTAGCGAAGAATTGATAGGGACAGGCGACCAGGCTGTTGTAGCCCGAAGCGGACAGTTTGCGCGGCAGCAGGCCGGGGGCAGCCGGGGCCGGCATCGCAGGCGGCCGGGATTCGAGGTCGCGTACCGCGATCTCCACCTGGCGATACGTCAGGGGAGCGGCGCCTGCGCGTTCCAGCACAAGTTGCAGGCGTTCGATCCAGTTGCCCGCAGGATTGGGTTCGCCGTTGCGATGGGATTGCCACGACAGGACCACCTCGGGATTGGCGATGAGAAGTTCCGCAAAATCGCGCAATTGCACCCGCTGGCGCATCTCCCTCGTCTCCAGTCCGAGCTCACGACGTACCGTATTTGCGAAGAACAGCGTTTCGGTGCTTTGCGACGGGAGGTGGTCCGCATCCGCGCCGACCATCAGCACCGCATCGAAGCTGCGCAGCGGCGCACCGCTCAGTTGGAGCATCACGACGCGGCGGTCCGACTCGGGCGGGACAAACGGCGCCGATTCCAGTTGCAGACTGAGGAAGGCACGCCATTCGGGGAACGAGAACATGTCCTGCATGCCGTCGCAGTCCTGCGCCAGCAGGTCCAGGAGCGTGACGACCTGCACACCGGCGGCATCGTTCTGCAGCGCGTCGTGCATGCCAAGCGCATCGAGTGCATCGCGCGTGACCGCGCCCCATTCACGCAGGCTCTTGCGGCCGGAGAAGCGGGCTGCCTGTCCGGCAACCTGCCTGATCAGATCCTGCGCCTGCGGTACATCATCCAGGGCGCGCGTTGCCGCATCCCATCCTCCGAGGACATTGCAACGCCGCAGCGTGCTCTCGACCTCCATCACGCGCACTACTTTGTCTTCCATGTCCGGGAAGAGGTATGGCGATTTCAGCAGGTCAAGCAGGGCGACGGTCTCGCCGCGCGTGCTGACGACATCGAGCAGGGCCGCGAGCGCGGCGGCAGTCCGCGTGGTGGAAAGCTTCCATCCGGTCTCGTCCGTGACGTAGACCTGTGCGCGCTCGAGCAAAGCGCGGATGCGGCGCGCGACCACGCGGTCCTGCGCAATGATCGCAATGCGTTCACGCCCTTCCCGCAACCAGTCGACCACGAGCTGCGCGCCGCGTTGCGCCTCTTCTTCCAGGCTGGCGGATGCGCACAGGCCGATGCCCTGCAGGGGCAGGATCTCGACGGGCGCACTTGCAAACCACGAATCGCGCCCCTCCTCTTCCAGCATTTCCATCCACGCACTGGCGAACACGCCAGGAACGGCGTGCGCATGCCAGTCGAGTGCGATGCGCAGCACGGGCTGTCGTTCGGCATAGGCGGCAAGAAATGCTTCCTGCAGTGCATTCGCCGGCACCGAATTGATCCAGATCAATGGAGAGTCCGCCTGCTCCGCCAGCTTCATCATGCGTGCATGGCATACCGCAGTCATGTCCGTGCTGTCCAGCTGGCTTTTCCAAAGCGTCCACACCAGTTGCGCTTCGTCGGACAGGACATTGCGCGCCGGCAGCGGAAGCTGTTCCAGGGCAGCCTGCCAACGTTCCTCGGCGGCATCCGGAGACAGGTCCATCGATGGCAGCAATGCCTCCGTCAATTCGTCGAACAAGGTCAGCAAGACCTGCGCGAGCGGCAACAGGTCGGTGTTGCGCCGCGCAGTGAAGAGTTTCTTCAGCCATGCATGCTGCCGCAAACCGGCGTACAGGGACATCAGCCGTTCGCTCTGGGAAGGCACGCCGGACTCCGCCTCGTCGGGAGGCAGCATCCTGACCCAGGAGGACATCGTCGTGATCCTCGGGGGAATGAAGGCGTGCTGCAGCACCTCCGCCATCGCCGATTTCAGACACTGGGCATGGATGAATCCCGGCACCAGGACGCGCACGGCAGAGAAATCGCGCAGCCCGGGACCAGCCCCGCCCGGCATATCTTCTTCGAGAAGGGCATGTGCGACATCCTTCCAGAAGGCGGAAGACGGCGGTATCAGCAGGGAACGTTGCGGCATGGGTATCGTGGAGGATGCGGGCGCGCTCATAGAATAACGCGGGAGCGCATTTGCCGAGCATTTTATGCGACTCCGGGCAAAAAATCGGGCAGCTCTCTACACATTTCGTGAAAATCGGTTATGATTTACCAACTCCCCGCCGCACTACGTCTTGCAGCATCCGTCAACGGTCTTGAATTCGCGCACGACGTCTCCACTTGCATATTGCGATCCCGGAAAAATTATCCGCGGTGTTGGGCAAGTCAGCAGGCGCCTGATTTACATCTTTGACCCTCTCACGAGGAAACCATGAGCGAAAACATTAAATACATCACCGATGCATCCTTCGAGTCCGACGTCCTCAAGTCCGACAAGCCGGTCCTGGTCGACTTCTGGGCCGAGTGGTGCGGTCCCTGCAAGATGATCGCCCCGATCCTCGAGGAAGTCGCCAAGGAGTACGACGGCAAGCTGCAGATCGCAAAGATGGACGTCGACGCCAACCAGGCCGTTCCGGCCAAGTTCGGCATCCGCGGCATCCCGACGCTGATCCTGTTCAAGAACGGCGTTCCCGCCGCACAAAAGGTCGGCGCAATGGCAAAGGGCCAGCTGACGTCGTTCATCGACAGCAATATCTGATTCAAGCGCGGCGCTGCATTCCAGCGCCGCGCTGTTTTTTGTTTTAACCATCCTCGCAGTTCCCTCCCCCACCTTAAACTTCCCATCCCGGGACACTCACCATGCATTTATCTGAACTCAAGCAGCTCCACGTCTCGGCCTTGCTGGACATGGCAATCAGCCTTGAAATCGACAACGCTGCCCGCCTGCGCAAGCAGGAGCTGATGTTTGCCATCCTGAAGAAGCGCGCGAAAGCGGGCGAACAGATTTTCGGCGACGGCGCCCTCGAAGTCCTGCCCGACGGTTTCGGTTTCCTGCGCTCGCCCGACGCCAGCTACATGGCCTCGACGGACGACATCTACATTTCGCCCTCGCAGATCCGCCGCTTCAACCTGCATACCGGCGACTCGATCGAAGGCGAAGTCCGCACCCCGAAGGACGGCGAAAGATACTTTGCACTGGTGAAGGTGGACAAGGTCAACGGCGAACCGCCGGAAGCGTCCAAGCACCGCATCCTGTTTGAAAACCTCACGCCGCTGCACCCGAACAAGCTGCTGCACCTCGAACGCGAGATGCGCGGCGAAGAGAACATCACCGGCCGCATCATCGACATGATTGCGCCGATCGGCCGCGGTCAGCGCGGCCTGCTGGTCGCATCGCCGAAGTCCGGCAAATCCGTGATGCTGCAGCACATCGCACATGCCATCACGACCAACCATCCGGACACCACGCTGATCGTGCTGCTGATCGACGAACGTCCCGAGGAAGTGACTGAAATGCAGCGCTCGGTGCGCGGTGAAGTGGTCGCCTCGACCTTCGACGAACCGGCCACCCGCCACGTGCAGGTCGCTGAAATGGTGCTCGAAAAGGCCAAGCGCCTGGTCGAAATGAAGCGCGATGTCGTGATCCTGCTCGACTCCATCACCCGCCTGGCTCGCGCCTACAACACCGTGATCCCGGCCTCCGGCAAGGTGCTGACCGGCGGCGTGGACGCCAACGCGCTGCAGCGCCCGAAGCGCTTCTTCGGCGCCGCGCGTAACGTCGAAGAAGGCGGCTCCCTGACCATCATCGCCACTGCGCTGATCGAAACCGGCAGCCGCATGGACGACGTGATCTATGAAGAATTCAAGGGCACCGGCAACATGGAAGTGCACCTCGAGCGCCGTCTGGCCGAGAAGCGCGTCTACCCGTCGATCAACCTGAACAAGTCGGGCACGCGGCGCGAAGAACTGCTGATCAAGCCCGACCAGCTGCAAAAGATCTGGATCCTGCGCAAGCTGCTGTACGGCATGGACGAGATCGAGGCGATGGAATTCATCCTCGACAAGATGAAGGCCACCAAGAACAACGCGGAATTCTTCGAAATGATGCGTCGCGGCGGAAGCTGACCGGTTCCAGTGGCTGCAAAAGGGCGTCTTCGAGACGCCCTTTTGCTTTTTTGGCAAGGACTCGCCGGCGGAACGCCCTGCTTTCGCAAACCCCTGATTTCATTGTATAATTACGGGTTTTCAACCTGGCAAGTGATTGGCAATCGGGTCAAGAAGCAGCAGGACCGACGAAGTGCCCTTTGGCTACCAAACCAAGCAGAGGAAATTATGAAAGAAGGCATTCACCCGAATTACCGCGAAGTCGTGTTCCAGGACATGTCCAACGACTTCAAATTCATTACCCGCTCGACCATCGAGACCCGGGAAAAGATCACCCTGGACGGCAAGGAATACCCGCTGATCAAGCTGGAAGTGACCGCCGAATCCCACCCGTTCTACACCGGCAAGCACAAGATCGTCGACACCGCCGGCCGCGTGGAAAAATTCCGCCAGAAGTTCGGCAAACTCGGTTCCAAGACTGCTGCTGCAGGCTGATCCCGGTATTGCATCCGAAAAAGGCAGCTGCGGCTGCCTTTTTTGTTTTGTACGCAGGTTTCCATTTCCATCCTGCATTTCGCACTTTTACGGCACAATATCGCCGAATCCAATAAGACAAGAACAAGCCAATGGCACAGTTGAAGCCAGTCCGTCTCCCCGCATCCGCCACGAACGCGCTTCCCCGCTGGGCCCTGTTTGGGCTTTGCCTGCTCTACATCCTCCCCGGCCTGTTCGGCCGCGATCCCTGGAAGACCGATGACGCCGCTGCTTTCGGCGTCATGTGGACGATGGCGAATGGCGGCCTCGATGACTGGCTCTGGCCGCACATCATCGGCCTGCCCTTCGCCGACAAGGGGCCGCTGGCATTCTGGATCGGCGCACTGTGCATCAAGCTCTTCGGCCCGCTGATCGGCGACCCGCTCGCCGCGCGCATCGCCACGGCCGGCTTCTTCCTGCTGGGCTCCCTTGCCGTCTGGTACACCACCTACCTGCTTGGCCGCCGCCCGGAGGCGCAACCGCTGCGCCTGGCATTCGGCGGGCAGCCGGAACCCAGCGACTATGGCCGCACCCTTGCCGATGGCGCGCTGCTGATCTATCTCGGCTGCCTCGGCCTGCTGCTGCACAGTCATGCGACGAGCACCGAAGCGTTGCAGGTGTCGATGATCGCCCTGTCCCTGTACGGCGCGACCCGCCTGTTTGAAGTCCGCTCGGTCGCATCCGCCGCAATCCTCGGCCTCGCCCTTGGCCTGAGCATCCTTGCCCGCGGCTGGGTGGCGCCGCTGGCCTTGTGGCTGGGACTCGTCCTGCTGGCATCGCTGCGCGACCGCGCGCTGATCTGGCGCCTCATGCTGGTCTCGCTGCCGGTTGCGCTGGCCGTCGGCGGCAGCTGGATTCTCGTCTGCAAGTTCGTCCGCCCCTTCAACAGCTCCCCGTTCGATGCGTGGATGCTGTGGAACTACCGCCAGCTCGGCATGCCCTCCTGGAACTCACTGCGCTTCTTCGTGAAGAACGGCATCTGGGCCGCATGGCCGGCATGGCCGTTCGCCGGCTGGGCCGTCTACGCATGGCGGCGCCAATACCAGGCACCGCACGTCACGCTGCCGCTGACCTTTTTCATTACCGCCGCCCTGCTCGCCCTGCTCAACCAGCATCCGGACGAAGGCGTGCTGCTGCCGATGCTGCCGCCGCTGGCCATCCTTGCCGCATTCGGCCTGCCCACCATGAAGCGCGGCGCCATCAATGCCGTGGACTGGTTCTCGGTCATGACGCTCACCACCTGCGCCGCCTTCATCTGGCTCGGATGGATTGCCAAGCAGACCGGCTGGCCCGCCCAACTGGCGAAGAACGCATTCAAGCTTGCGCCAGGGTTCAAGCCGGAATTCAATCTCATCGCCTTCGTTGTCGCCATTCTCGGCACCATTGGCTGGTTTGCCCTGGTGCACTGGCGCGTGTCGCGTCGGCCGTCCGTGCTGTGGCGCGCGGTCGTGCTTTCGTCCGGCGGCGTCATTCTGTGCTGGCTGTTGCTGATGACGCTGTGGCTGCCTTGGATCAACTACGGCAAGAGCTACGCAGGCGTCGCACGCCAGATCGCCGAGAAACTTCCTTCCGGCCAGTATTGCGTTGAAACCAATGTCGGCCCGGCGCAGCGCGCTTCCTTTGCCTACTTCGGCGGCGTACCCTTCGCGGAATTTGAAGATGGGCGCTGCAACTATCTCCTGCTCCAGGACAACAGGCGGAACAAGGACGATTCGAAGCTGCTCAAACGTGCGGGCGAGCAATGGCGTCTCCTGTGGGAAGGCCGACGCCCTGCCGACCGCAACGAACGCTTCCGCCTCTACCAGCGCGTAAATTGACGCAAGACCGCCCGAATCACACCCTCCGCATCGCCGCTCTCGCCTGGCCGATGCTGATCGGGCAACTGGCCGTGATCGCCAATGGCGTCATCGATACCGCGATGACGTCGCGGTTTTCCGCCACCGACCTGGCAGCACTGGCGCTGGGCGCGTCGATCTACATCAGCGTCTTTGTCGGATTGAACGGCGTGCTTGCCGCCATTTCGCCAGTGATCGGTCAGCTGTTCGGTGCGGAGCGATACGAGAAGATCGGCGCCGAAGTCAAGCAAGGCGCATGGCTCGCCCTCTTCCTTACGCTGGCCGGCTGCACCGTGCTGCTGTTCCCGCAACCCCTGCTTTCGCTCGCACACGCTTCACCTGAACTCAGCGAGAAGGCGACCCTTTACCTGCGCATCCTCGCGCTGGCCTTGCCCGCGACGATGGGATTCAGGTTGTACGCATCCCTCAACACCGCGATCGGCCGCCCGAAGATGGTCATGTCGCTGCAGGTCGCTGCGCTTGTGCTGAAGGTGCCGCTCAATGCACTGTTCATCTTCGGCGGGCTCGGCCTTCCGGCACTGGGCGGCCCGGGATGCGCACTCGCGACCGGCATCACGGTATGGCTGACCTTCATCGTCGGCTTCCTCATCCTGCGTTTCAGCGAGTCGTACCACGGCTTCCGTATTTTCAGGACCGGGTTTGTACGGCCCAGATGGGAAGCCATGCGCGAACTGCTCAAGCTTGGCATCCCCATGGGGTTGAGCTATCTGATCGAAGTCACCGCCTTCGCCTTCATGGCGCTGTTCATTGCACGCCTCGGCGATACGACTGTCGCGGGTCACCAGATCACGGCCAATTTCGCCACCGTGCTCTACATGCTGCCCCTATCCATCGCAAACGCGACCGGCACGCTGGTTGCTCAATCGATCGGCGCACGCCAGCCGGATGTGGCGCGGAAGGTCGGATACGCGGGCATACGGCTCGCTGCCGTGCTTTCGGTCACGATCGGATGCATCGTGTGGATCGCCCGCGACCTCATCGTCCGCGCCTATACGCCGAACGAAGCAATCATGGCGACGGCACTGCCCCTGTTCGCCTTCATCGCGTTTTACCAACTGTTCGATTCGGTGCAGGTCACCACCGCCTTTGTGCTGCGCGCCTATAAGGTGGCCGTCGTGCCGACGCTGATGTATGCCGTGGCGCTTTGGGGAATCGGCCTCGGCGGGGGATACGTGCTGGGGCTGAATCCGTTCGGCATCAGCCCCGCCAGTCTCCAGGGCGCAGCGGGATTCTGGATGGGCAACAGCGTTAGCCTTGCCCTTGTCTCCGCAGGATTGCTCTGGTATCTCCGCGTAGTGCAGCGCGAGGCTAGACTTTCATCGGCAGGATGACCATCTGCAAGCTCTCGAAATGCAGGCGCCGCTGGATCGCCAGTGCCGCCTGATTGTGCAGCAGGCGCGTAAACCAGTTGTCGTGCTCGAAGATCAGCTTGCTGGTGAAGAAGATGGAGCTCGGGTATTCCTTGTTGATGGTTTCGCACAGCTTTGTGACTTCGTTTACCACATCGGTGCCGAAACCGAGGTAGGCCGACGATGCCATGCCATGAGAATGGCAGAAATCAACGAAGAACTTGAGCGTGGCATTCGCCTCCGCCCGCATCTGCTCAACCGCGCCCTCGCCACCGTATGCATGCGCATCCACAGTACGCGCATTGACGAAGATGAAGTTCTTGAAATGGCCGGGGAACATGCGCTGCACCCACAGCAAGGCATGCAAACCACCGCCGCGCGAGGAACCGACGATGAATACCGCCGTCTGGTTGTTCGGGTCAGGGTCAACCGCGCCGGCATGCGAGCCGAAGGGTTGGTTGGCGAACACCTGGTCGACCATGTGGATCGCATCCTTCGTCTGCCGGTAGTGATTGCGGATCCAGATACACAATGCCGCAATCGCGCCGATGATGACAGCCGCCGCCCAGCCGCCGGCCCTGAATTTCTCCACCAGCAGCACGGTCAGGATGCCCGCGCAAATCATGAAGCCGGTCAGCGACAACAGGAAGCGGCGGAACCAGTATTGCTGGCTGCGGCGGTTCTGCCACCAGTACAGGCACAGGCCGTAGAGCGAAATCGCAAAGGTCAGGAATACCGATACCGAATACAACACGACCAGCAGGGTCACGCTGCCGCCGGTCCAGAACAGGATGGCCAGCGCGGCGACGCCCATCACGAGGATGCCGTTCTGCGTGACGAGGCGGGTCGAGAGGTAACGGAATTTGTGCGGCACCCAGGAGTCGGCCGCCATGTTGGACAGCACCGATGGGCCGCCGAGGAATCCGGTATTGGCGGCAACAAACAACAGGCCGGCCTCGAACGCGAGCACGACGATCAGCAGGATGCGGTTGGTCCAGTCGCTGAACCCGATGCTCTCGATGATCGCCTTGAAGGTGGAAGCGTTGAGCGTCTGACCGACAACAGGTTTGGCGTCCCACAGGAGATAGAGCAGGATGATGCCGCTCGCGGTAAAGGCGAGCGAAAGCGCCATGTACACCATCGTCATCTTGCCGGTGCGCACGCGCGGTTCGGCGAGGATGTTGACGTTGTTGGAAACGGCTTCGAGGCCGGTGTAGGTGCCGCCACCCTGCGAGTAGGCAAGGAGGAGCATGCCGGCGATGCCGATCCAGCCGATGTCCTCGGCGAGGATCGACGTTTCGTTCAGCGTATTTGGAACGAGGTCGGGCAGGTTCGATGCGTGCGCGAAGATGCCGTAGACGATCAGGACAAAATGGGTAAGAACGAATCCGAGGAAGACCGGCAGCAGCACGCGGATCGCTTCCTTCAGGCCGCGCAGGTTGAGGATGATGAGCACCGCGATGAAGAACGCCTCCGCCCACAGCTTGTACGCATGGAATCCGAGCGGCAGCAAGGACGCCAGTGCTTCCACGCCGGCCGCAATCGAGATCGCAATCGTCAGCACGTAGTCGAGGATCAGCGCACAGCCCGCGACAAGTCCGAGGTAGGGTCCGACGAGATGGGATGCGACCCGATAGCCGCCGCCGCCCGTCGGGAACAGTTCGATGACCTGGTTGTAAGCCAGCGCGATCACGAAAACGGTGACGGCGGTGGCGATGGCGAGGTACAGGCCGAGCTGGGTATGGGTGCCCAGTGCGCGGAAGGTTTCTTCCGGACCGTAGGCCGAAGAGGACAAACCGTCCGCCCCCAGTCCGACCCATGCGAGGAATGCCACCAATGCCAGCGAGTGGCGCGTCTCGGACTTCATCGGATCCAATGCCTTGCCGAGCACGATCTCGCGGATTTTGGACTTCATTCTTTTGTTATGGAGCTGTCTAATCGAATCTGGCGATGATACGCCTAACAATTCCCCTCTGCCAACGTTGGCGGGGGCCGCGCTGTTGCTCGATCGCTGCAAATCAGCGATAATGCGCGCTTGTGTGTCGCCGAGATGGCGGAATAGGTAGACGCACGGGACTCAAAATCCCGCGGTGGTGACACCGTACCGGTTCGATTCCGGTTCTCGGCACCAAATTTCAAATGTGAATACGCACCCGATGAGGTGCGTTTTTCATTTGGCGAGCATTTCGCAGGATCGCGTTTTTCCAGTGTGTTTATAATGCATGCCAACTGCGCCCCCTTCCACATGGCGCATTGATTGTCTTCACACACTCCTGATGCCTGTTTCCCTCGATAACCTTCTCGTCGTTGGCATTTCGTCGCGCGCCCTGTTCGACCTGGAAGCGGAAGAAGCCATTTTCCGCAACGAGGGACTGGAGGCGTATCGCAAGCACCAGCTCGAGAACGAAGGCGAGATCCTGAAACTCGGCGCCGGCTTTGCGCTCGTGCGCGCATTGCTCAAGCTGAACGCGCTGGTACATAACCGGCGCTTCGTCGAAGTGGTCATCATGTCCCGCAATTCGTCGGAGACATCGATGCGCATCTTCAACTCGATCAAGCACTACGACCTGGATATCACCCGCGCCGTCCTCTCCGGCGGCGCGCCGCTCTCGCCCTACCTGCGCGCGTTCAATGTCAGCCTCTTCCTGTCGCTGCATGAGGACGACGTGCAATCCGCGATCAATTCCGGCGTGGCCGCGGCAAGGCTCTACCAGAAGCCGGAGAATGCCTTCGAAGAACTGGGCCAGATCCGCATTGCTTTCGACGGCGATGCCGTCATCTTCTCGGACGAGTCGGAACGCATTTTCCAGACGCAGGGCATCGAGGCCTTCGAGCACCACGAGCGGGAAAACGCGCTGAAGCCGCTGCCGGAAGGCCCCTTCGCGCGGCTACTCAAGGCGCTTTCCTACATCCAGAACAATTTCAAGTCGGCCGATGGCCGTTCGGTGCCGATCCGCACCGCCCTGGTTACTGCGCGCTCGTCGCCGGCTCATGAACGGGTGATCCGGACTCTGCGCGCCTGGGATGTCGCGATCGACGAAACCTTTTTCATGGGCGGCGTGGCCAAGTCCGACGTCCTGGCGGCTTTCAAGCCGCATATCTTCTTCGACGATCAGCCGGGTCATTGCGATCGCGCAGCGCCGCTCGTTCAGACCGGCCTGGTTCCAACCCGCAGCATCGAGCCGTAATCGGCAAATTCTTGACAAAAGATACTTTCCGGAAAGACAGGCATCGCCTATCTTAAAGAAAGTTGCTTTCTCAAAATAATTCTTCACATCAACAAATTCAGGGCAACGGGGTAGAATTGCGACAATAGACATTTCCGCATTGCAATTTCATCATTTCTCATGAGCGACGGCGCACCTTCGTTAAAGCAACTGAACCGCACCTTTATCGGAAGCGTGCTGTTCATCGACATCGTCGGCTATTCAACACGTACGGTGCCGGACCAGCTGGAAATGAAGGAATTGTTCAACACCATGCTGGCCGAAGCGGTGCAGAATGTGGTGTCGAGCGAACGCCTGATGGTGGATACGGGCGACGGTGCCGCCATCGCTTTCCTGGGCGACCCGGAGGATGCGCTGTTTGCGGCACTTTCGCTGCGCGACTCCATTGATGCAGCGGGCAGCGCCGTGGGCGACCCCGGATTCGTCCGGATGGGCATCAACCTCGGACCGCTGAAAGTCGTGCGCGACATCAACGGGCATACCAACATGATCGGCGACGGCGTCAACGATGCCCAGCGCGTCATGAGCTTCGCCGAACCTGGACAGGTGATGGTGTCGCATTCCTATTTCGACATCATTTCCCGCTTTTCGCGCGACTATGCCCAGCTCTTCGTCTACGAAGGCACGCGCCAGGACAAGCATGTGCGCGATCACGAGGTCTATCGCTTCGGCCCGCCCAAGGACAACGAAGACCTGACCGAGAAGCTGCGCGACCGCTCGCGCGCCCGGAATACCTTGCCTGATGCCGAGGCGATCCCGCCGCAATCCGCTGCGCAGAATTCCGCCCTTCAGGCCGGGAGGAAAAACCATGAGAAACGCACCGGCTTGCGCCCGGGATTGATCGCCACGGCAGTCGGCGCCACCACTCTCGTCGGCGCAGTATGGTCGTGGACAGGCCAGCCTGCGCAGCCGCCGAGCACGGCTGGCGTCACGGCTGATTTCCAGGCTCTTGGGAATGATGTCGGGTATCGCCCGCGAGTCGAACCGGCAAAAGCGGCAGATATCAGGGCCGACGTCAAACTCGCCGCCCGGAATCCGGACACGACGAAGAAACCGGCCCAGAGAAACGCGGCACCGGACGACGCCGGCGAAAAGCCGGAGACTACGGTCAAGCCGTCCGAACCGCCCGCCAAGCCAGGCGCGGTCAAGCTTGCTATCCAGCCGTGGGGCGAAGTCTATGTCGACGGCGCAAAACGCGGCGTCACTCCGCCGATGAAATCGCTCAGTCTCGCACCGGGCAAGCATCACATCGAGATCCGCAACGGCGGCTTCGCCCCCTACAAGGAAACAATCGAGGTCAAGAGCGGCGGTGACATCACTGTCCAGTACGTCTTCTGACCGGAGTACACATTTATGCAATGCATGAAACTTGCCGCGCTGCTGCTGGCAGCCTTTGCCGCCGGTTGCGCACAAGTCCCGACACAAACCGACGGCAGCACAAGGCCCATCCTTTCCGCTCCTGAAGCCCAGTCGCAGTACCAGCAAGGACTGGCAAGCTACCGCGAAAACCGCTTCGACACAGCACTGGGCAACCTTGCCACTGCCGTTGCCAGCGGCAATCTCAAGCCTGCCGAAGCAAACAATGCGCGCAAGCACATGGCGTTCATCCACTGCGCCGCCGGACGCGAATTGCCGTGCCGCGAACAGTTCCAGGCGATCCTGCAATCCGACCCCGGCTTTGACCTGGCGCTGGCCGAATCAGGCCACCCGCAGTGGGGGCCGGTGTGGCGCTCTGTGAAGGGAACGGTGGAGGAAAAGCGCGCCTTGTCGAAGGCAAGCAGCGCGAGCGCAACCCCTGCGCAGCAAAAGCTGGCCGAGGGCATCAAGGAATATGAGGCTGGCCGCTACAAGGAGGCGCTGGAGGCATTGCAGGCAGCGCTCAAGGCGGGCCTGCCGGCGAAAGCAGACGAAATGCGCGCGCACAAGTACACCGCGTTTGCCACCTGCCTGACCGCGCGGGCGAAACAGTGCCGCGCCGAGTTCAAGCTGATCTTTGCGAAGGATCCGGCATTCGAACTGCTGCCGTCGGAAACCGGCCATCCTGCATGGTCCTCGGCGTACCGGAGCGAAAAGACCGCAGCCGCGAAGAAGGCCGGCACACCCAAGGCGGACAAGAAACAGCCGCCTGCACGCTAAATCAACCTCAAATAAAAAGAAGCCGCTCCTCGCAAAAGGAGCGGCTTTTTTCTTTGGCAACGCGGTGTTTATCGATCCGCGACGACATCCATCACGCACAGCGCGGTCATGTTCACGATACGGCGGACAGTGGCCGACGGCGTGAGGACATGGACAGGCTTGGCACAGCCGAGCAGGACCGGGCCGATGGCGATACCGTTACCCGCGGACATCTTCAACAGGTTGTACGAGATGTTGGCGGCATCGATGTTCGGCATCACCAGCAGGTTGGCGTCGCGCGTGAGCGGCGAGTCCGGCATCATCGACTTCAGCAAGGCCGGGTCGAGCGCGGTGTCGCCGTGCATTTCGCCGTCGATTTCCAGGTCCGGTGCACGCTCCTTGATGATCGCCAGTGCGGCGCGCATCTTCTTCGCGGACTCGCTGTTGCTGGAGCCGAAATTCGAATGCGACAGCAGCGCGGCGCGCGGTGCGATACCGAAGCGGCGCATTTCTTCTGCTGCCATGATGGTGATCTCGGCCAGCTGTTCCGCCGTCGGGTTCTCGTTGACGTGGGTATCGACGATGGCGACCTGGCGGTCCGGCAGGATGAGCACGTTCATCGCGGCATAGACGTTCGCGCCTTCACGCTTGCCCAGCACCTGGTCGATGTAGTGCAAGTGCAGGGGCACGGTGCCGAAGGTGCCGCAAATCATGCCGTCGGCATTGCCGCGGCGGATCATCATCGAACCGATCAGCGTGTGGCGGCGGCGCATTTCCAGCTTGGCCCACTGCTCGGTGCCGCCCTTGCGGCGGGTAATCGCCAGGTACTCTTCCCAGTACTCGCGGTAACGCTCGTCGTATTCCGGATTGATGGTTTCGAAATCGATATCGGGACGCATGCGCAGGCCGAACTTTTCGATGCGTTGCGCCAGCACCGCGGGACGGCCGACCAGGATGGGCTTGGCCAGCTTCTCGTCGATCACCACCTGCACTGCGCGGAGGACGCGCTCTTCCTCGCCTTCGGAAAACACGATGCGTTTCTTGCCGGCGGGCGCCTTCTTGGCAACCTGGAAGATCGGCTTCATGAAGGTGCCGGAACGGTAGACGAACTGCTGCAGGCTGGCAGCGTACGCCGCCATGTCCTTGATCGGACGCGATGCGACGCCGGACTCTTCCGCCGCCTTCGCGACCGCCGGGGCGATCTTGATCATCAGGCGCGGATCGAAGGGCTTCGGAATCACGTATTCCGGGCCGAAGGACAGGTTGCTGATGCCGTAGGCGGTGGCGACGATGTCGGACTGCTCGGCCTGGGCCAGGTCGGCGATCGCATGCACCACGGCGATTTCCATTTCGCGCGTAATCGTGGTCGCGCCGCAGTCGAGCGCGCCGCGGAAGATGTACGGGAAGCAGAGGACGTTGTTGACCTGGTTCGGGTAGTCGGAACGGCCGGTCGCGATCACGGCGTCGTTGCGCACGGCCTTCACTTCTTCCGGCAGGATTTCCGGGGTCGGGTTTGCCAGCGCCAGGATCAGCGGCTTGGCGTTCATCTGCTTGACCATTTCCGGCTTGAGCACGCCACCGGCGGACAGGCCGAGGAAGATGTCGGCGCCCGGGATCACTTCAGCCAGGGTGCGCGCGCTGGTTTCCTGCGCGAAGCGCTCCTTGTCCGGATCCATCAGTTCGGTGCGGCCCTTGTAGACCACGCCGGCCAGGTCGGTGACATAGATGTTCTTGAGCGGGAAGCCGAGGTCGACAATCAGGTCCAGACAAGCGAGCGCAGCAGCGCCGGCACCGGACACGACCAGCTTGCATTCCTCGATCTTCTTGCCGACCACTTTCAGGCCATTCAGCAAGGCCGCGCCGACGATGATCGCGGTGCCATGCTGGTCGTCGTGGAAGACCGGGATCTTCATGCGTTCGCGCAGCTTGCGCTCGATGTAGAAGCACTCCGGCGCCTTGATGTCTTCGAGGTTGATGCCGCCGAAAGTCGGTTCCAGCGCCGCAATCACGTCGATCAGCTTGTCCGGGTCGTTTTCGTTGATTTCGATGTCGAACACGTCGATGCCGGCGAACTTCTTGAACAGCACGCCCTTACCTTCCATCACCGGCTTCGAGGCGAGCGGGCCGATCGGGCCGAGGCCGAGCACGGCGGTGCCGTTGGTGATCACGGCGACGAGGTTGCCGCGGGCGGTGTATTTGAAGGCGTTGGCGGGGTCGACGACGATTTCTTCACAGGCGGAAGCGACACCGGGGGAATAGGCTAGTGCGAGGTCGCGCTGGTTGGTGAGCTGCTTGGTGGGGGTGACGCTGATTTTTCCGGGGGTGGGAAATTCGTGGTACTCGAGAGCGGCCTGGCGAAGCTGTTGGCGGAGTTCTTCTTTTTGATCGGGAGATTCCATGATGTGGCCGTCCTTTTTAGCTTACGGAAAGCTTACGATTTTATCAGATGAAATTGTGCGTTCTTATACGTATTTATCCTAGTCGATACAGGCGCGGAATGAGTTTTCCTTCGAAAAAAACGAAGAATCCTGAGCTCGATCATTGGAAATACGATTAACTATCGAAAACATAGGAACAATCAATTTTATTTATCAATTATCGATAGCTATCATTCTCTCCAAGTTGATTGCATTCAATTAATCGCTTAAAGGAGAGAAAACATGGCAAACCAACATTCCGTCACCATCCAGAACCTCGAAGCCGCCTTCGCCGGCGAATCGATGGCCCATATCAAATACCGCTATTTCGCCAAACTGGCCCGCGAAGCCGGTGCGGACGACGTCGCGAAGATTTTCGAGGAAACCGCCGAGCAGGAAGTGATGCACGCGTTCGGCCACCTCGACCTCCTGTATCCGAAAGCAAAGCTCTCCCCGGCAAAGGCGCTGGAAATCGCGATCGAAGGCGAGACCTATGAGTACACCGAGATGTACCCGAAGTTCCGCCATCTCGCCGTCCAGGAAGGCAATGACGCGGCGGTGGCCGAGTTCGACGAGCAGATCGCGGAATCGAAGGAACACGCCGACAACTTCCGCCGCACGCTGGAAATCGCCGCCAAGCGCTTCGCCGCGCTGGCCAAGGTGGAAGAGCGCCACGCGAACAATTACCGCAACGTGCTTGCCGCCACGGCGAAGTAAGGTTCCGGCCACATAAACGACATCAGACAGAGAGGATCACCATGAAGACATATCAGTGCATCGTTTGCGGTTTCATTTATGACGAAGCGGCCGGCATGCCGGAAGACGGCATCACCCCGGGCACGCGCTGGGACGACATTCCGGCCGACTGGGAATGCCCGGACTGCGGCGTGGCAAAAGCCGATTTCGAGATGGTCGAAATCTGAGCATCATTACCGATACCGGCAAGGAAAACATGAAACCCGTCATCATCATCGGCACCGGCCTCGCCGGCTACACCCAGGCGCGCGAGTTCCGCAAGCTGGACAAGACGACCCCGCTGTTCATTCTCACGGCGGATGACGGCGGCTTCTATTCGAAGCCCATGCTGTCGAACGCGTTTGCGCAAGGCAAGCGCGCCGACCAGCTTGTCACCCAGACCGCCGTGCAAATGGCGGGACAACTGTCAGCCACGATCATGACGGGCACCAGGGTGCTCGGGGTCGATACGCGGGCGAAGACCGTGGGAACCAGCAGCGGCACCTTCCCGTACGACAAGCTCGTGCTTGCCGTCGGCGCACAGCCGATCCGCCTTGTCATCAACGGCGATGCCGCTGACCAGGTGGCGTCTGTCAACAATATCGCGGACTATGCGCACTTGCGCGAGAGGATCGGCGAGCAGGCGCGGATCGCGGTCATCGGCGCAGGGCTGATCGGATGCGAGTTTGCGGACGACCTGGCCAGTGCCCGGCATCGCGTTACCGTCATCGACCCCAATGAGCGACCGCTCGCCGCGCTGGCCGCACCCGCCTTGTCGCACGGCCTGCATGCCGCGCTGGCGCAGCGCGGCGTCCATTTCTGTCTTGGCACGACCGTCACCCGCGTGGAACACAAGCATGATGCGCTCGATGTCGCTCTCGCGGACGGCCGCAGTCTCGACGCCGACGTGGTGCTGTCCGCCGTCGGGCTGCGCCCGGACCTGCGGCTGGCGCATGCATCCGGGTTGCACACGGCGCGCGGCATCGTGGTCGATGCGCAGGGACGCACGAGCGCCCCCGATGTGTTCGCCCTCGGCGACTGCGCGGAGTACACCACCGAGTCGGGTACGCGCATCCTTCCCTACGTCGCCCCGATCATGACTGCCGCGCGGGCCATCGCCCGGACACTCTCCGGTGAACCGACCGACATCGAACTCAAGCCATCGCCGGTCATCGTGAAGACGCTGTCCTTCCCCATGGCGCTGATGCCGCCCCCGGCGACGCCGAAGGCCGATGGCGCATGGCATGAAACCCAGTATGGCGAACGCATCGTCTGCCGCTACTACAACGGCGAGGGAACGATGGTCGGCTTCGGGGTTGCGCCACAGGAAGCCAACATCCGCCAGACGCTGCTTGCCGAGCTGGGTTCGAGCAGGGCCACGCTCGCCGCCTGACGCGAGGGCAGCACACGATTGGTACAATCGCGTCATGCTGTCCGAATTCGACCTGATTGCGCAATACTTCACCCGCCCGGTGCGAGACGCCGGGCGTGTTGCATTGGGCGTGGGGGATGACTGCGCGCTGGTCTCCCCTTCCCACGGCATGCAACTGGCCATTTCCTCCGACATGCTGGTGGAAGGCCGTCACTTTTTTCCCAACGCCGAGCCGCGTTCGCTGGGCCACAAATGCCTGGCGGTCAATCTTTCCGACCTTGCTGCGATGGGTGCCCGGCCGCTTGCATTCACGCTGGCGCTCGCGCTGCCCGGAGCACGCGCCGAATGGCTGGCCCCGTTTTCCGAGGGCATGCTTGCCCTTGCCGACCTGCACGGCTGCGAGCTGGTCGGCGGCGATACCACGAAGGGCCCGCTCAACATCTGCATCACCATCTTCGGGGAAGTTCCGCCCGGGCAGGCCTTGCGCCGCGACGCGGCGCGGCCGGGAGACGACATCTGGATTTCCGGCACGCTGGGCGACGCGCGGCTGGCGCTGGCGGGATACAGGAACGAACTGACGCTGGCGCCTGAAACGCTCGCCGCCGCCGCGCCGCGCATGCATGCGCCGACGCCGCGGGTCGCACTCGGCCTGGCCCTGCGCGGCGTCGCCCGCGCGGCGATCGACATTTCCGATGGACTGGTGGGCGATCTCGGCCACATCCTCGCCCGTTCCCGGGTCGGCGCGACGCTGTGTACCGACGAACTGCCCGCCAGCGCCGCGCTCGCCGGCCAAAGCCGGGAATTGCGTCGTCGCTTTGCGCTCGCAGGCGGCGACGATTACGAACTCTGCTTTACCGCCCCGGCCGACCGGAGGGACGACGTCCTGGCCGCGGCGCAGCTGTCCGGCACGCCAGTGACCCGGGTTGGCCGGATCGACGACAACGCGGGACTGCGCCTGGTCGATGCGTGCGGCGCGCCGCTCGACCTCCAACTGGCGTCCTTTGACCATTTCGCCTCGCCATGAACACACTCGATCCCGGACAGACCGCTTACGTCACCAAGCCCAACGCGCGCTTCATGCTGTCGCATCCGGCCCATATCCTTGCCCAGGGCTTTGGCAGCGGCCTGTCGCCCGTCGTCCCCGGCACCACGGGCACGCTGTTCGGCTGGCTGGCATTCGCCGTGCTGTCCATGCGCTGGCCGGAATTCTTCACCCAGCTGAACTGGACCATCCTCATTGCCGCCGGCTTCGTGATCGGCATCTGGGCGTGCCACAAGACCGGCCGCGACATGGGCATCGCCGACCACGGCAGCATGGTATGGGATGAAATCATCGCGTTCTGGATCGTGATGCTGGTGCTGATGCCGGCCAGTTTCTCTACCCAGTTCTGGGCTTTCCTCTGGTTCCGCTTTTTCGACATGGTCAAGCCGGCGCCGATCGGCTATTTCGACCGCCGCTTCAAGGGCGGCTTCGGCGTGATGTTCGATGACCTGGTCGCGGCCTTCTATACCCTGCTGCTGTTCGCGGCCTGGCGTTCGCTGTAAAAAAAGCGCGGCCGGGTTGGCCGCGCAAGCTCGAACTCTCACTCCTCGCAAAAGGCCTGCGTCGCACCGCAAGCCATGCTGGAAGTCATTCTGCGCCAGGCCGACCATGATTTCGTTGAGAAATATCACACGCGAAGCGTGCCGCGAACGCTTCTCGCCCCGGTGGTAAAGTAATCCCTCCCACGCGGCGCAACGAGACTGGAAGCACACATGGACAGTATCATCGATCTGGCAACCCGGACAGGAATGGCACTCAAGGCCAAAGGCCTTCTTCTTGCGACCGCCGAGTCATGCACTGGCGGAGGAATCGCGCACGCCATCACCGAGATCGCCGGTTCGTCCGAGTGGTTCGACTGCGGTTTTGTCACCTACTCCAACGCATCGAAAACCCGTCTCCTGAACGTTCCTGCCGCGATCATTGACCAGTACGGCGCAGTGAGCGAGGAAGTCGCCGCCGCCATGGCCGAAGGCGCCCTTGCCAACAGCAACGCGCAGGTCAGCGTCTCCACCACCGGCATCGCCGGACCGGGCGGCGCGGTGCCGGGCAAGCCGGTCGGCACCGTGTGTTTCGGCTGGACCTGCAACGGCAGGACGGTCACCGAGCGGCTGGTATTTGCCGGCGACCGCCGAACGGTGCGCGAACAGACGGTCATCCATTCCCTGCAGGGACTCCTGCGCCACCTGGAGAACGCATGATGCTTGAGAACTTCAAACAACAGCAGTTGCAGGTCAACGGCGTCACCATCAATTTCCGTCACGGCGGCGACGGCCCGCCGATGCTCCTGCTGCACGGTTTTCCGCAGACGCATGTGATCTGGCACAAGGTGGCGGACGCGCTGGCGCGGAAATACACCCTGGTCATGCCCGACCTGCGCGGCTATGGCGACTCTTCCCGTCCGCCGGGACTGCCCGACCACAGCAATTATTCCAAGCGGGTGATGGCGCAGGACATGGTCGAACTGATGCGGGCCCTCGGACATGAATCGTTTTACCTGTGCGGCCACGACCGCGGCGGCCGCGTGTCGCACCGGCTTGCGCTCGACCACAAGGCGGCGGTCAGGAAACTGATGATCCTGGATATCTGTCCGACGCGCACCATGTACGAGGCGACCGACAAAACCTTTGCGACGCTCTATTACCACTGGTTCTTCATGATCCAGCCGGCCCCGGTTCCGGAAACGCTGATCGGCAACAGCGGCGCCTTTCTGCTCGAAGCCTCGCTCGCCAACTGGGGGTCCAACGGCGAGAAATTCATCGACGACGCGACGATGGCCGAGTACCGCCGCTGCTTCTGCCGCCCGGATGCGATCCATGCCGCGTGCGAAGACTATCGCGCCGCGGCCAGCATCGACCTTGAACATGACCGCGACCATGAGACCAACCGGATCGCATGCCCGGTCCATGTGCTATGGGGCGAGCATGGCGTGGTGGGACGGCTGTTCAAGCCGCTGGAAGACTGGCAGGTGAAATGCGAGCTGCCGGTGACGGGGAAGGCGGTGCCGGGCGGGCATTTCATCCCCGAGCAGGTGCCGGACCTGCTGCTGGAAGAAATGCTCGCGTTCTTTGCGTGAGGCCCGGCCTGAGGATTACTTCCGGAAGGCGTTGATGGCGTCGCGCGTCTCGATGGCGACGCGGCGCGCTGCCTTCGCAAAATCCTCGCCCGCCTGTTCATCGGCCTTCGCGTACAGGATCGCGCGCGAGGAATTGATCATCATGCCGGTGCCGGCCACCGTCCTGCCGGCCTTCACCGTCGCCTCCACATCCCCGCCCTGCGCGCCGACGCCCGGCACCAGGAGCGGCATGTCGCCGACGATATGGCGCACCTGCGCCAGCTCGTTCGGGAAGGTCGCGCCGACCACCAGGCCGCACTGGCCGTTGGTGTTCCACTTGTCCGCAACCAGTTGCGCGACATGCTGGTAGACGGGTTTGCCATCGGCAGTCAGGAATTGCAGGTCGGAGCCGCCGGGATTGGACGTGCGGCACAGGACGATCACGCCACGGTCTTTCCATTCGAGATACGGTGCCACGGAATCGAAGCCCATGTACGGGTTGACCGTCACGGCGTCCGCGCCGTAACGCTCATACGCTTCGCGCGCATATTGCTCGGCGGTGGCACCGATGTCGCCGCGCTTGGCATCGAGCACGATGGGAATCTGCGGATAAGTCTTGCGCAGGTAATCGCAGATCGCTTCCAGCTGGTCTTCTGCACGCAACGCCGCGAAATACGCAATCTGGGGCTTGAAGGCGCAGGCGGTGTCCGCCGTTGCGTCGATGATCGCCTTGCAGAAGACATAAATGGCGTCCGGTTGCTGCTTGAGATGCGCGGGGAACTTCGCCACGTCCGGATCGAGGCCGACGCACAGCAGGGAATTGTTGGCCGTCCACGCGGCGGAAAGTTTGTCGATGAAGGTCACGGTAACCCTTGGGGGAGAACAGTTGGCACAAAGCGCATTGTAACGCGCCATGCTATCGTTTCGGCATGACTTCCCTTTCCCGCAAGGACTGGATCCTTCTCGTCCTGCTGACCCTGTGCTGGGGCATCAACTGGCCGATCATGAAGTTCGGCGTGCAGGATTTCCCGCCGCTGACCTTCCGTACCGTGAGCATGATCGGCGGTCTTCCCGTGCTCTGGCTCGCTGCGCGGGTCCAGGGTGCGCCGCTCGCGATCCCGCAGGGCAAGCTTACGCAGATCATGCGGCTGGCTGTACCGAACATGCTGATCTGGCACGTATTCATGATTCTCGGCGTCAAAATGCTTTCGTCCGGACGTGCCGCCATCCTTGGTTATACGATGCCGGTATGGGCGGTGCTCTGCGGCCTTGCATTCTTTGGCGAACGCCCTTCACGTTCTGCCTGGGTCGGTATTGGCTGCGCGCTGGCGGGGGCTCTGCTCCTGCTGTCGAGCGAATTCGCCGCCCTCGCCGGCAATCCGCTCGGCACGGTATTTGCGCTCATCGCCGCTGCGGGCTGGGGATACGGTACGGTAGTAATGAAACGCAGCGCGCTCCCGATGCCGACGATTTCGCTGACCTTCTGGATGCTCGCGCTCACGACCGCCGTGATGGCCGTCGCTTCCTTTTTGCTGGAGCGGTCCGCCTGGCATCTTCCGGACGCAGGAACGACGGCGACAATTGTCTACAACGCCGTGATCATCTTCGGCTTTGCGCATGTCGTCTGGTTCCAGCTGGCACGCACGCTGCCCCCGATCGCCTCCAGCCTGTCGGTGATGATGATCCCGGTGCTCGGCGTCTTCTCCGGCGCGTGGCTGCTGGGCGAAACCCCGCACTGGCAGGATTACGCGGCCATGGGCCTGATCCTGGCGGCAATGAGCACAGTGCTGTTGAAACCGCGTTGAAAGACCATACATAATTGACAAGCTGGATTTTCCGTACGGACAAACAAGAAAAGGACATCGTCATGAAGACATGGATGAAATGGTTGACCGTCGCATTCCTCGCCTCGACGCTGAGCGCCTGCGGCTACAACGATTTCCAGGACAAGGATGAGCAGGTGAAGGCTGCCTGGGGCGAAGTCGTCAACCAGTACCAGCGCCGCGCCGATCTGATCCCCAACCTGGTCAACACCGTCAAGGGCTACGCATCGCACGAAAGGGAGACGCTGGAGTCGGTCACGCGCGCGCGCGCCGCGGCGACGAGTTTCCAGATCACGCCCGAAGTACTGAACAACCCGGAAGCGTTCAAGAAGTTCCAACAGGTGCAGGGCGAACTTTCCAGCGCCCTGTCGCGCCTGATGGCTGTCTCCGAGAACTATCCGCAATTGAAAGCGGATACCAGCTTCCGCGACCTGCAATCGCAGCTCGAAGGCACGGAAAACCGCATCACCGTCGCCCGCCAGCGTTACATCCAGTCAGTGCGCGAATACAACGTGCTGGCGCGCAGCTTCCCGACCAACCTCACGGCCATGATGTTCAACTACGAGGTCAAGCCTTCCTTCACCGTGGACAACGAGAAGGCCATCTCGAACGCACCGGCCGTCAACTTCGGCAAGTAGGCACATAGTCGCCATGACGATCTTCCGCCCTCTCCTCGCCCTGCTGCTGGCGATGATGCTGGCTTCGGCGCATGCGCAGGAGTTCGTGCCCGTTCCTCCACTGCAGAAGCGGGTGACGGACAAGGTCGGCATGCTGACGGAGAACCAGCGCGACGCGCTGGAGAACGTGCTGAAGGAATACGAGACACGCACCGGCAGCCAGGTCGCCATCCTCCTGATCAGCAAGACGGAACCGGAAGCGATCGAGCAGTACAGCATCCGCGTCTTCGACACCTGGAAACTGGGCCGCAAGGGCACCGACGACGGCGTGCTGCTCATCGTCGCGAAGAACAATCCACCCGCCCTGCGCCGCTTGCGCATCGAGGCCGGGCGCGGCGTGCAGGGCTCGCTGACCGATGCGCAGTCCAAGCGCATCCTGCAGGATGTGATTGCGCCGCATTTCCGGCAGAACGATTATTACGGCGGGCTGGCCGCCGGCGTCTCCGCCATCACAAGTTTGCTGGACAAGGAAAAATTCCCGGCGCCGGAAGGCAGTCCGGCCGCGGTTGAGGTAGAAGAAGAGGAATTCGACTACTCCCTCATCCTGTTCTTCGTCTTCATGATCCTGTTCATGATGCTGTCGCGCGCCCAGTCCCGCCGCTATGCGCGTCACAGGCACGGCTGGGGGCGCTCCGTTCCCGGCGTGATCCTTGGCGGCGGCTATGGCAGCGGCGGATTCGGCAGCTTTGGTGGTGGGGGCGTCGGCGGCGGAGGAGGCGGAGGCGGATTTTCGGGCGGCGGCGGCAGTGGCGACGGCGGCGGCGCATCGGGGAACTGGTAATGAACACTTTGTCTCGCTTCTTCAAGCATCTCACCACGACCACCGGGTTCGGCCGGCGCGCCTTTCCGGAAGAAACCCTCAAGGCGATCGAAGACGCCATTGCCGATGGCGAAAAGCGGCATCGCGCGGAAATACGCGTGATTGTCGAGCCGTCACTGGCGGCCCCGGCGGTGCTGGGCGGCCAGTCGCCGCGTGAGCGGGCGCGCGAGCTGTTTGCGCACTACGGCGTGTGGGACACGGAAGAAAACTGCGGCGTGCTGGTCTACATCAACCTGGCCGACCATCAGGTCGAGATCGTCGCCGACCGCGGCATCGGGCGTACGGTCGCCGCGCAGGACTGGCAGGCAATCTGCCGCACGATGACGCAAGGATTTGCCCGCGGCGATTATCACAACAGCACACTTGCGGCGCTGGCCCAGCTGAACGCGCTGCTGCAGGAGCACTACCCGGACGACGGCTCCACACGCAACCAGCTGGTCAACCGTCCGGTCATGCTCTGACCTTGCATCAGCCGCGCTCGTAGATCCACTGCAGGAGCGCGTCCTGCGCTTCGTTGCCGCGCAGGGCGTTGGGGTGGTTGATCATGCACACCACCGCGTAACGCCTGCCCGACGCCGCCAGCACGTAACCTGCAATCGCCCGGACTTCATTCAGCAATCCCGTCTTGATATGCGCCTTGCCGGCCACCGTCTGGGTTGTCAGCCGATTGCGCATCGTCCCGTCATAGCCGACAAGGGGCAGCGAGGCGATGAATTCCGGCATGACAGGCGAACGGAATGTCGTTGCCAGCATCTTGCCAAGGGTCGCCGGCGCAATACGCTCGGTGCGCGACAGACCGGAACCATTCTCGATGCTGAGCTCCGGCGCGGCGATGCCCTTCGCGGCCAGCCAGGCATGGACCACGGTGGCGCCCCGTTCGGTGTTGGCCTGTATCCCTGTCGTCTGCGCCGCCAGCGTCAGCAGCACCTGGCGCGCCATCACATTGTTGCTGAACTTGTTGATGTCCCGGATCACCTCGGACAGCGACGCGGAGTCCCATTCGGCAACGAGGCGCGCCGTGGGGGGCAGGAGTCCGCCGCGCGTTTCACCCTTCAGCGTCCCGTCGAGGTCCGCCCAGAAGCGCCGGAATGCGAGATCGAAGTACTTCGTGTGCGACATCAGGTAGGGATGGACATGCCAGGTACGCTCGCCGCAACTGGCCGGATAGATGCCGTTGAAGCGCGCGCTGTTGCTGTCGATGGCCGCATTGAGTTTCACGCGCCAGTCGCCGCAATCGCCATTGGACAACTGGGGTGCGTACAGGGGATAGGCTGCCAGCGGCGGATCGGCAGTCACCTGCACGGTACCCCTGGCCGAGTCCGGCACAAAGCGGAAGCTGATCGACTTGTAGTTCAGCAGCAAGGCGTCCGGTCCGACGTTGTAGGGTTTCAGCGGATCGCCGTCGAATTGTGCCGCGTCATAGGGCATGTCCTCGAAGATGGCGCGGTCGAGGATCACGTTGCCTCGGATTTCGCGTATGCCGCGCGACCGTATCCTGCGCAGGAACATCCAGAAATTCTCAAGCACCAGTTTCGGGTCGCCGCTGCCCTTGATGATCAGGTCGCCGTGGAGGACATCCCCGTTCTGCACGCCGTCGATGAACGCCTGCGTTTTCCAGCTGAAGGTCGGTCCGAGGATATCCAGTGCCGCGTTGCTGGTGACCAGCTTCATGGTCGAGGCCGGATTGAAGGCCAGCGTGTCGTTCATCGCCAGCGAGACTGTCCCGGTTGCCAATTCCTGCACATGCACGCCGACGGACGTCACCGGAATCTGCGCGCGCTGCAGGGCCTCCAGGACCGTAGGCGGCAATTCCTGCGCCTGCGCGGCAACAGCGGCGGCAAACAGAACGAAGGCAGCTTGGACTCTCTTCCGAATTCGCATACGATGGCAATATCAGGTCACGCACAATCGAATTCGATTATCCCACGCCAACGCCACAGCCATGCCGAAATCCGTACTCTCTCCCGAAGCCGCACAGTCCTTCGATCCGCTTGCGCTGGAAAACCAGTTCTGCTTTGCGCTCTATTCCGCCTCGCTGGCAATGACCAAGACCTACAAGCCTTTCCTCGACAAGCTCGGCCTTACCTATCCGCAATACCTGGTCATGCTGGTGCTGTGGCAGCAGGACGACGTGCTGGTCAAGAGCATCGGCGAGAAGCTGTTCCTCGATTCCGGCACGCTCACTCCCTTGCTGAAGCGGCTGGAAGCGTCCTCCCTGATCCAGCGCACCCGCGATGAAGCCGACGAACGCCAGGTGCGCATCACCCTGACCAAGGAAGGCCGCGCCCTGAAGAAGAAGGCGCAGTGCATCCCGCACGATGTCCTCTGCGCCAGCGGACAATCGCATGAAGTGCTGCAGAACCTGCGCACCCAACTCTCCGCGATTCGCGACGACCTCGCCAAGTCCAACGGCGTGTAGCAAGCAAAATTGGAGGCCTTGCTCCAAAATCGGCAATTAAATTGCACGCAATCTAATTGAGTGCTATATTTAATCCCGACATCACCCGTTCAAGCGATTACCCTTTCAAGGAGAACCACATGCAGATCCTGTACAAAGCACAAGCAACCGCCACCGGCGGCCGTGACGGCCGCGCTGTTTCCAGCGACAACAAGCTCGACGCCAAGCTGAGCACCCCTCGCGAGCTGGGCGGCGCCGGCGGCGAAGGCACCAATCCGGAACAACTGTTTGCAGCCGGCTATTCCGCCTGCTTCCTGTCGGCGCTGAAGTTCGTGTCGATGCACGCCAAAATCGCCCTGCCCGCCGATGCAGCGGTCACCGCGGAAGTCGGCATCGGCCCCAACGGCAACGGCGGTTTCGGCCTCGCCGCCGACCTCCGTGTCACACTGCCAGGCCTGGAGCGCGGTACCGCGCAAGCCCTCGTCAACAAGGCGCATGAAGTCTGCCCGTACTCCAACGCCACCCGCGGCAACATTGAAGTCAATGTGGCACTGACCTGATAGGACAGCATTCCTCCTAAAGCCCCGTTTCGCGGGGCTTTTTTCCTTTTGAAATTGCAAAAGAAACAATGCCGTCGCCCCTCCGTAGTCATATGCATATGCTTTTCCAGCATCTTCTACTCTTGAAAAAGCAAAACCTCGCCCATATACTTAGCACTCGTTAGGGGAGAGTGCTAACAACTTCCTCCTGGCTACACGATCTTCCACCTGCGGCACACGCCGCAAACAACTATAACTTATTGATTATTAAGGAGTTTGTATGAACCTTCGTCCATTGCACGATCGCGTCATCGTCAAGCGCCTCGACCAGGAAACCAAGACTGCGTCCGGCATCGTTCTCCCGGATGCAGCCGCTGAAAAGCCGGATCAGGGCAAAGTCCTGGCCGTCGGCAACGGCAAGATCCTGGAAGACGGCAAGGTCCGCGCGCTGGACGTGAAAGTCGGCGACGTCGTGCTGTTCGGCAAGTACTCCGGCCAGACCGTCAAGGTCGAAGGCGAGGAAGTGCTCGTCATGCGCGAAGAAGACATCATGGCGATCGTCCAGAAGTAATTCGACGCCAAAGCAATACAGAACCCCACTCAATAATTAAGGAGTAACGAATATGGCAGCTAAAGACGTAGTTTTCGGCGATGCCGCCCGTCACAAGATGGTTGAAGGCGTCAACATTCTCGCCAACGCAGTCAAGGTCACCCTGGGCCCGAAAGGCCGCAACGTTGTTCTGGAGCGCTCCTTCGGCGCCCCGACCGTCACCAAGGACGGCGTTTCCGTTGCCAAGGAAATCGAACTGAAAGACAAGCTCATGAACATGGGCGCGCAGATGGTGAAGGAAGTCGCATCCAAGACCTCCGACAACGCCGGCGACGGCACCACCACTGCAACCGTGCTGGCACAAGCCATCGTCCGCGAAGGCATGAAGTACGTTGCCGCCGGCATGAACCCGATGGACCTGAAGCGCGGCATCGACAAGGCTGTCGCTGCAACCGTCGAAGAACTGAAGAAGATCGCCAAGCCCTGCACGACTTCCAAGGAAATCGCCCAGGTCGGTTCGATCTCCGCAAACTCCGACGCATCCATCGGCGACCGCATCGCTGAAGCCATGGAAAAGGTCGGCAAGGAAGGCGTGATCACCGTTGAAGACGGCAAGTCCCTGAACGACGAACTCGACATCGTCGAAGGCATGCAGTTCGACCGCGGCTACCTGTCCCCGTACTTCATCAACAACCCGGAAAAGCAAGTCGCCATCCTGGAAAACCCGTTCGTCCTGCTGTTCGACAAGAAGATTTCGAACATCCGTGACCTGCTGCCGGTCCTGGAACAAGTCGCCAAGGCTGGCCGTCCGCTGCTGATCATCGCCGAAGACATCGAAGGCGAAGCACTGGCAACCCTGGTTGTGAACAACATCCGCGGCATCCTGAAGACCTGCGCCGTCAAGGCTCCGGGCTTCGGCGACCGTCGCAAGGCCATGCTGGAAGACATCGCGATCCTGACCGGCGGTCAAGTGATCGCGGAAGAAGTCGGCCTGACCCTGGAAAAGGCAACCCTGAACGACCTCGGCCAAGCCAAGCGCGTCGAAATCGGCAAGGAAAACACCACGCTGATCGACGGTGCCGGCCAGGCTGCTGCGATCGAAGCACGCGTCAAGCAGATCCGCGTCCAGATCGAAGAAGCAACCTCCGACTACGATCGTGAAAAGCTGCAAGAGCGCGTTGCCAAGCTGGCAGGCGGCGTTGCAGTGATCAAGGTTGGCGCTGCTACCGAAGTCGAAATGAAGGAAAAGAAGGCACGTGTCGAAGACGCGCTGCACGCAACCCGTGCCGCCGTTGAAGAAGGCATCGTTCCTGGCGGTGGCGTGGCCCTGCTGCGCGCTCGCGCCAACATCAGCCTGAAGGGCGACAACGCCGACCAGGAAGCCGGCATCAAGATCGTCCTGCGCGCCATGGAAGAGCCGCTGCGCATGATCGTCACCAACGCCGGCGAAGAAGCATCCGTCGTCGTGAACAAGGTCATCGAAGGCAAGGGTAACTTCGGTTACAACGCTGCCAACGGCACCTATGGCGACATGGTCGAAATGGGCGTTCTGGATCCGGCCAAGGTCACCCGCTCGGCACTGCAGAACGCAGCGTCGATCGCCGGCCTGATGCTGACCACCGACTGCACGGTCTCCGAGCTGGTCGAAGACAAGCCGGCCGCTGGCCCGGCTGGCATGGGCGGCATGGGTGGCATGGGCGGCATGGACATGATGTAATTGCCGACCTGTGGAAGGCAGCGATGCCTTCCGCGCTGTCCGTCATACAAAAAAGCCCGCAGGACATTGTCTTGCGGGCTTTTTGCTTTCCTTAGATCGTCTTATTTCGACCAGGCCGGTTTGCGCTTGTCGATGAATGCCTGCACGCCTTCCAGCGCCGCTTCATCCATCATGTTGCATGCCATGGTCTGGCCCGCAAGCTGGTAAGCCGCGCCAATGCCCATTTCAATCTGCTTGTAAAAAAGCTGCTTTCCCGTCGCGATCGCGACAGCTGGCTTGGCGAGGATACTGCCGGCAAGCTTGCCGATTTCTGCATCCAGTTCTTCCGCGGCAACAACGCGATTGACGAGACCGCGTTCACGCGCCGTTTCGGCATCGATGAACTCTCCAGTCAGCAGCATTTCCATCGCCTGCTTGCGCGACACATTTCGGGACAACCCTACCGACGGCGTCGAGCAGAACAATCCGTAATTCACACCGGACACCGCGAACTTCGCATCTTTCGACGCCACAGCAAGATCACACATCGCAACAAGCTGACACCCGGCGGCCGTCGCGATGCCCTGCACCCGTGCGATCACCGGCTGCGGCATCTGCTGAACGGTCAGCATCATCTTGCTGCACTGGTTGAACAGCGTCTTGTAATACGCCTCCGACGGCTGCGCGCGCATCTGCTTCAGGTCATGCCCGGCGCAGAAAGCTTTTCCGGCAGCGGCGAGCACGACGACGCGAATCTCGCCGTCGGCCTTCACCGCATCCAGCTCCGCCTGCAACGCAACCAGCATTTCTTCGGACAGGGGATTGAACTTGTCGCCGCGGTTCAGCGTCAGCGTCGCCACGCCGCCCAAGACGGATTTCAGAACATAGGGGTCACTCATCGTCACTTTCCTCTTCCGGTTCCGGGGGTAATCCAAGGGAAGGCGGCGGCTGGTAAGTCGCCAGCAGCTCGGTGCGGCTCGACGGCGTCTCAAGGCTGATACGGCCAAGCGCGCCGCTGCGGTAATCGATGAGCAACGTATGCGCCGCCTTCTCGAAATCAAGCTCGCCGCCCTTCATGCGGAATGCGCGCCGCTTGGCGATGCCTTCGATGACGGCGACGCCGTCAATGCCATCCGTCGGGAATCCGTAGCGCGTGCTGACGAGCTGCGGATAGCGCACGAGCAGCAGGTCCGCGAGGAAAGTCGCCACCTCTTCTTCAATCAACGCATTGACGCCCACCGCATGGCTTGCCGCCAGCATGAGGCCGTCGGTGGGATGCTCGATCTTCGGCCACAGCATGCCGGGCGTATCGACCAGCACCATGTTGTTGCCAAGGTAGAGACGCTGCTGCGCCTTGGTCACTGCCGGTTCGTCGCCCACTGCGGCGACGCGCTTCTTCAGCAGGGCATTCATCAGGGTCGACTTGCCGACGTTGGGGATGCCCATGATCATCATGCGCAGCGGCTTCAATGCCGTGCCCCGATGCGGCGCAAGACGCATCGCCAGGCCGGGCACCTTGGCCACGTCCGCCGGCTTCTTGCAGCTCAGGGCGACGGCGTACACGTCCTTCTGCTTGCCGAAATGCTCCAGCCATGCCTTGGTCGCCGCAGGGTCGGCAAGGTCGGCCTTGTTGAGGATTTTCAGGCAGGGACGCTGGCGAAACTTGCGAAGCTGTTCGATCATCGGATTGCTGCTGGCTACGGGCAAGCGCGCATCCAGCACTTCGATGACGAGGTCGGTCTTTTCCATGGACTCCGCCGCCTTTTTGCGGGCGGCGTTCATGTGACCGGGGAACCATTGAATGGACATGCGTGGATCTGGTTGGTGGGGCAAGCCGCTATTTTACCTGCTGGCCGCCCTCTCCCGCCTCACACAGGCCCTAGTCGAGATCGGCGAGCACCTTGATATGGGCGACGACGCTGCGTGCCAGGGCCGACAGGTTATACCCGCCTTCGAGGCAGCTGACGATGCGGCCGTTGGCGTACTCGCGGGCAACCGACACGATTTCCTTTGTCATCCATGCATAGTCGGCTTCCACCAGGCCCATCTGACCGATGTCGTCCTCGCGGTGGGCGTCGAACCCGGCGGAGATGAAGATCATTTCAGGCTTGTGTGCACGCAGCGCCGGCATCCATTTGTCCACCACCAGGCGGCGCACCTCGTCGCCCTTGGTGTAGGCCGGGACCGGAACGTTGACCATATGGTCCGACTCGTGCAACGCGGTATAGGGATAGAACGGATGCTGGAAGAAGCTGACCATCAACACGCGCGGGTCATTGAGGAAGGCTTCTTCGGTGCCGTTGCCGTGATGGACGTCGAAGTCGACGATGGCCACGCGCTGCAGCCCGTGCACATCGAGCGCATGCTTGGCGGCGATGGCGACATTGCCGAAAAGGCAAAATCCCATCGGTTCCGACGGACGGGCATGATGCCCCGGCGGACGGATGGAACAGAACGCGTTTTCAATCTCCCCGGCAATCACGGCATCGGTCGCCGCGATGGCCGCACCCGCAGCACGCAATGCCGCCTTCCAGCTGTGGGGATTGAGCATGGTGTCGGCGTCGATCGGGTAATACCCCGAGCCGATGCCTTGCAGCGATTCAACGTTCTCGCGCACACGGGCGATGGCCTCGCGCGTATGCACGCGTTCGATGGCGGCCACGTCCGCTTCGGGCGCTTCTCGGTAGTCAAGGCAATCGTTGATGCGGCTGGCGATGATCTGGTCTTCGATCGCCTGCAGCCGTGCCGGGCACTCCGGATGCCATTGCCCCATCTCATGGCGTTTGCAATCGGGGTGGGAGTAGAAGCCGGTGGTCATGTGTCAGGGATGCGCAGGCGAAGGTGTCTCGAATGAATTCCGGCCGTCATCGCCGCACGAGCGGCAAAGAGGCAAGATGACTTATAGTGTAGCGAAGAAAATAATGTAATACAGTTCTTTTGTTGCGGCCGGCTTTTTGCCGATTGCGGATGCTCAACCAGGCGGCACAAGACCGCACTCCCCCATTCACGGAAGATTCATGTTCGACAAACTCCATGCCGTTGCCAAGCAGGTCAGCCAGGTCGTCGTCGGTAAAGATACGCAGATCCGCCAGTCACTGGCATGCATGCTTGCGGGCGGACACTTGCTGATCGAGGACGTCCCCGGCGTGGGCAAGACGACGCTGGCGCACGCGCTGGCGATTTCGCTCGGGCTGAAGTTCAACCGCTTGCAGTTCACGAGCGACCTGCTGCCGGCCGATGTCGTAGGCATTTCGATCTTCAATCGCGAAAAGAACGGTTTCGTTTTCCACCCCGGCCCGGTCTTCACACAGGTACTGCTGGCGGACGAAATCAACCGCGCCACGCCGAAGACGCAATCTGCTTTGCTCGAGGCCATGGAAGAGCGGCAAGTCACCGCCGACGGCGTCACCCGCGACCTCCCCAGTCCATACTTCGTGATCGCAACACAGAACCCGACCCACCAGATCGGCACCTTCCAGTTGCCGGAATCGCAGCTGGACCGCTTCCTGATGTGCCTCTCGCTGGGCTATCCCGATGCCGCGGCGGAACGTGCATTGCTGATGGGCGAAGACCGCCGCACCATGCTGAAGTCGTTGCCGACGGCGATGCATCCCGAAGAACTGATTGCCGCGCAGGCCGCATTGAAAAGCGTGCATGCCTCCAGCGCCCTGGTGGATTACGTGCAGGCACTGGCCCAGGCGTCGCGCCAAAGCGGCCTGTTTGCCGAAGGCATGAGTCCGCGCGCCACCATTGCGCTGCTGCACGCGGCGCGCGCCTGGGCCGCGCTCGAAGGCCGCAACCATATCATTCCGGAGGATGTCCAGGCTGTGCTGGTCCCGGTCGTCGCGCATCGTCTGCGTCCGCTGAAATCCGGCGGCAGTTCCGCGCTGGGCAGCCGCGACCTCGTCCTGCAACTGATGAAATCCGTTCCGGTGTGAAGAAGAAACTGTCCCTGTACGCGAGGCTTGAACATGCCATCCGCGGAAAGCTGAACAAATGGCTGTTCCGCCTGAAGGATGCCGAACCCGGCGAAGTGTTCCTGCACCAGCGCAGGGTCTACATCGTGCCGACCCACCCGGGCCTGCTGTTCTGCGTGATGCTGGTCGCGATGTTCCTCGGGTCGGTCAACTACAACCTTAGTCTCGGCTTCGGCTTCACTTTCCTGATTGCCGGGTGCGCCTTGATCGACATGCACCTGACCTTTCGCAATCTTGCGCACCTGCACCTGAAAGCCGGCCGTGCCGCCCCGGTCTTTGCCGGTGAGGAAGCGCAGTTCGAGCTGCACCTGGTCAACCGGCGCAAACACGACCGTTACGCCATCTGGCTCGACTTCGTCAACGATGACCGGCCCGAGCTGGCACAACCGGCCGACGTTCCCGCAAACGCCACATCGCGCGTGCTCCTGTCCACGCCGGCGACCCGGCGCGGCTGGCTGAAGGCGCCGCGCGTGCGACTGCAGACGCGCTTTCCGCTGGGATTGCTGCGTGCGTGGAGCTACTGGCACCCGGATGCAAAAGCGCTTGTCTATCCGCGCCCCGAAGATGACGCCCCGCCGCTCCCGTATGCAGGCATGGAAATGAATGATGGACAAGGCCTTGCCGGCCAGGACGATTTCGCCGGCATACGCGGCTACCAGGCAGGCGATTCGTTGAAGCGCCTTGCATGGCGCCATATCGCGCGTATGGACGTGGAGACCGGCGGTTCGCTGGTCACGAAACACTTCGAAGGCGGAGCGGCGACAGAAATCGCGATCGATTTCGACGCACTGCCGCCGGGAATGGACAGCGAACAAAAGCTCTCGCGCATGACGCGGTGGGTGATCGAGGCCGAGGCCCGCGGACTGGCCTACGCGTTCCGCTTAGGGAGTGTCTCGCTACCCACCGCACACGGACCGGCCCATCGCGACGCCTGCCTGCGCGCACTGGCCTTGCATGGGGATGCATCATGAAACTCCCTTTCTTTGGCGGCCCGGCATCGGCAGCGTTGGGCAACCGCCCCATGTCTCGCGACAAGGCCGACATCCTGCTGCTGTTGGGCGCATGCACGCTTGTGCTGCTTCCGCATGCGAGCCACCTGCCCATCTGGATCACGCCCGTGTGCGCCATGCTGCTCGCCTGGCGCGGATGGATCACCTTCCGCGGAAATCGCCTTCCGCCGCGCTGGCTCCTGCTGCCCGTCGCCGCGCTGGCAATGGCCGGCGTTTATCTCACCTACCGCACCTTCTTCGGCCGCGAAGCCGGCGTGTCGATGCTGGCGCTGCTGCTGACGCTGAAGCTGCTGGAAATGCACGCCAAGCGCGACCTGTTCGTTGCGCTGTTCCTGAGTTTCTTCCTGATCCTGTCGAGCTTTTTCTATTCGCAGTCGATCGGCACTGCATTGCTGACGCTGGCTGCCGTCGTTGCCATCCTGACGACCCAGGTTTCCTTCCAGTTCACGGGAGCCGTTCCGCCGCTGAAGCAACGATTGCGGATGGGCGCAACCATCCTCATGCTCGCAGCGCCGGTGACGCTGGTGCTGTTCCTGCTCTTTCCCCGCATACAGGGGCCATTGTGGGGCATGCCCGGCGATGCGCAGGCAGGACGTACCGGGATATCGGACACGATGGAGCCCGGCAACATCCAAAGCCTTGCACAATCGGATGAGATCGCATTCCGCGTCAAGTTTGCCGGCTCGCCTCCGCCCAAGGCGCAACTTTACTGGCGAGGCCCCGTATTGAGCGGATTCGACGGCCGGAAATGGTTCCCGCAGCGGCGACGCATGGCTGGCACGTCGTCAGTACGGGTGCAGGGCGATGCGTTGAATTACCAGGTCACGCTGGAGCCGCACGGCAAGAACTGGCTGTTCGCGCTCGACATTCCCCGCACAGTACCGCTGATAGAACTCAATCCCGCCCGGATCACGCAGGAGATGCAGCTGCTCACATCCCGGGCAGTGCATGAGCGGCTGCGCTATGACGCTGTTTCCCACCTTCAGTACGAACTGAACCCGAACGAATCGCCTGCGACGCTGCAGCAATGGCTTGAGCTTCCAGAAGGTTACAATCCGCGCGCACTGGACTTTGCCGCCGACCTGCGCCTGAAGTCGCAGACCAACGCAGACTTTGTCGCCGCCGTCCTCCGGCACTTCCGGACCGAAGCGTTCCGCTACACGCTGCAACCGCCGCTGCTGGGCAGGAACAGCGTCGATGAATTCCTTTTCACGACCCGCGCCGGCTTCTGCGAACATTACTCGTCAGCATTCGTCGTGCTCATGCGCGCGGCGGGCATTCCTGCGCGCGTCGTGACCGGCTACCAGGGGGGCGAACTGAATCCCGCGGATGGCTTCTTCGTCGTGCGGCAATCCGATGCCCATGCCTGGGCCGAGGTATGGCTGGAAAAACGCGGCTGGATTCGCATCGATCCCACTTCGGCGGTTGCGCCCGAGCGGGTCGAAGGCAATCTCGCGAGCGCGATTCCACGCCGGATCCTTGGCGGATTGATCACGCTCGATCCGTCGAACAATGCATTGCTGGCGCAGTTGCAAAAAATCCGGCAGAACTGGGACGCCGTTTCCAATGCATGGAACCAGTGGGTGCTCAACTACACGCCGCAGCAACAGAGGAATTTCATCCAGTCGCTCGGTTTCGAGGATGTCGACTGGCGCACCATGGTGACACTGCTGTTCGTATTCGGCTCGCTCGCCGTTGCGATTGTGGTTTTGCCATTGCTGCTGCATGAAAAGAAACGCGATCCCATCGAAGCGGTCTACGAATCGCTGTGCAGGCGGCTTGCCAAAAAGGGATTTCCGCGCGAACAGCATGAAGGACCGCGCAGTTACCGCGCACGATTGACATCGGCCGGCTCGCCCTTGCCACCGAATCAGAAAGCAGCCCTTGCGCGCTTCCTCGATCTCTATGAAACTGTGCGTTACGGCGCGACAGACCTCACGCGTCCCGCAGCCGTTGCCAGACTCAAATCCCTGTCCGCCGAATGTCGATAATGTTTTTCAAACCTGCCGCACCCGCTGTCCTGCTGTCCGCACTGCTCCTTGCCTTTTCCCTTCCGTCCGATTCACACGCGAAACAAACCGGAAAGCAGGCGCGCAAACCGGCTGTGCAGGGGGCAAAGCTGCGCAAGGTGTCGGTCAATCCGGATGAAGCTGGCGAATTCGCCAACTTCACGCAGTGGAAAGAGGTCGGCGAGTTCATCGACTTGATGGTGGAAAAGCATGGATTCGACCGCAGCGCGCTGGAGTCGACCTTCAAAAAAGTGCGCTACATCGACACAGCCATCCAGCTCGTCAAACCGGCGCCGCCCGGGCGTCCGAAGAACTGGCGTGCCTACCGGTCGCGCTTCATCGAACCGGTCCGCATCAATGCAGGTGTCGCCTTCTGGGAAGAACACCGCGATGCACTCGCCCGCGCCGAACAGCACTTCGGCGTTCCTGCCGAAATCATCGTGGGCATCATCGGCGTGGAAACCGTGTACGGCCGCAACACCGGCAACTTCCGCGTGCTCGATGCATTGACCACGCTTGCCTTCGATTACCCCGACACGCCGAATCGCGCCGCACGGATGAAATTCTTCCGTGGCGAAGTCGAGAACACGCTGCTGCTCGCCCGCGACACCGGCATCGATCCTTTCTCGCTGTTCGGCTCCTACGCCGGCGCGGTCGGCTGGCCGCAGTTCATGCCGGGCAGCATCCGGAAGTTCGCTGTCGACTTCGATGGCGACGGAAAGGTCGACCTGCGCACATCCCCGGTCGATGCAATTGGCAGCGTCGCCAATTTCCTCGTGCAGCATGGCTGGAAGTCGGGAGAACCGATCGCTTTCCCCGCCACGCTGGCGGCAGCGGAACAGGGACGCAGTTGGGAAATGTTCATCGGACAGAGCCTCGAAGCCAAATTCAGGCTCGATGAACTGAAGGCGGCGGGCGTCGTACCGACCATCGAGCCGCCCTCGGACATGCTGTTCGGCCTTGTCGATTTGCAGAATGGCGGCGAACCGACCGAGTACTGGCTCGGCGCCAATAATTTCTTCGCCATCACGCAATACAACCGAAGCTTCTTCTACGCCATGTCGGTCGTGGAACTGGGGCGCTCAGTGCGTGCTGCGCGCCCCAATTGCTCCGGCTGCGTGCGCTGAGTTCACTGCGCCTGCAGGGCGGCAATACGCGATTCGATCGGCGGGTGGCTGCTGAACAGCGATGCCAGCCCGCCGCCTGCGATACCGGACGCAGCCATGCTCTTGGGCAGTTCGCCCGCCGTCACACCGCCCAGCCTCTGCAGTGCCGCAATCATTGGACGCGGCGTTCCCAGGATCTGCGCCGCGCCGCGGTCCGCGCGGTATTCACGCTGCCTCGAAAAGTACATCACGATGATGCTGGCGAGAATACCGAACAGGATGTCGCACACGATCACGGTCACGGTATAGCCGATGCCGGGACCGGAGCTCTCTTCGTCATTCCTGCGCAGGAACTGGTCGACCGCATAGCCCACCACGCGCGCCAGGAAGGTGACGAAGGTGTTGACGACGCCCTGGATCAGGGTCAGCGTCACCATGTCGCCGTTGGCGATGTGTGCCACTTCATGCGCGAGCACTGCTTCGACTTCCTCGCGCGTCATGGACGTGAGCAGGCCAGTCGATACCGCAACCAGCGAGCTGTTCTTCGTCGCACCGGTGGCGAACGCATTCGGCTCGCCCTCATACACGGCGACTTCCGGCATGGCGATGCCCGCCTTCTGCGCCTGCGCGGCAACCGTATTCATCAGCCACAGTTCGGTGGAGTTGGACGGCTGCTCGATCACCTGCGCACCGGTCGACCATTTGGCGATCGGCTTCGACAGAAACAGGGAAATGAACGCACCGCCGAAACCCATCAGGCCCGCGAATACCAGCAGCGAACCGAGGTTGAGCCCGTTGGCGGTAAGGTATTTGTTCACGCCCAGCAGGCTGGCCGTCACGCTGAGAACCAGCATAATGGCCAAGTTGGTGGCAAGGAAAAGTATGACGCGCTTCATATGACGTTCCTCATTTCTTTGATGTTGTGATGTCCGAACCGGAATGCACCGGTTCGAGCGTGCAAGGATAGCAGCACGCAATGCCACGAAAAAGCGAAGTTTAATGAACGATTTGTTCCGGAAAACAGAACAAGAAGAGAAGGGCAAGCAGCAGGATTACGCCGCCCGCTTGCCGCTTTTCTCGCTGGCGGCGATCTCATGTACGGAGTCGGGTTTTCCTCCGCGCAGCCACCAGAACAGAACCGCCATCATGAACGGACCGACGAAAAGTCCGATCACCCCCAGGGTAGAGACGCCACCGAGCAGGCCGAAGAGCACCGCGAGGAATGGCAGGTTGACACGATGACCGATGAGCTTCGGCCGAACGAACTTGTCGACAAGGAAGAGCTCAAACGCGCCCCAGGAAAACAGGCCGAGCGCAGCGCCAGCATGACCCTGCCCGAGCAGCAGGAGCGATACCGAGGTAAACGACAACGGCGCGCCACCGGGAATCAGCGCGAGATAGCCGGTGATCACCCCGAGGATCGCGGGGGCCGGCGCCCCTGCAATGGCGTACGCGATGCCGAGCACGATCCCCTCAAGGACGGCCACAGAGCACAGCCCCAGCGCGGTGCCGCGCACGGATAGCGGAAGCAGGCGCTTGAGCGTGCTGTAGTACTTGGGGATAAGCCGTTCACCCGCATGATCCACGTACTTCACGACCGCCGGCCCCTCGAGGTAGAGGATGAACAACGTCAGTAGCGCGAGGAACAGATAGAGGGCATTGGCGAGAATGGTCGGTCCCAGCGTTCCGACGGTACTGGTGAGATAAGGAACAAGGTCGCCAGCCGTGCTTCGGATAAGCGTATTCAGGCCACCCGGAGCCGCAAGATGCGTCTGCCACCATTCGAGGGCAGGCTTGGCGACGAAAGGCAGGCGCGCCAGCCATTCGGGTGCCGGCACGCCGGCGCTGTTGATCTGGCCGATCAGTCGCTCGATCGTAGCCAGTTCATGGCTGAGCGTATTGAACAGGAAGATCGAGGGGGCGACAAAACTGACAATAATGGCCGCAAGCAAGGTAGTTGCGCTTGCGGCACGCGACCATCCCCGGCGCTGGAGCTGTTCATGAAGGGGCCAGGTAATGACAGCGAGCAATGCGGCCCATGCGAGCGAGCCAAGGAAATGTTTAAGCAGGAAGACGAGCGAAACCGCGAACGCCAGGGGAAGAATCAATGAGAGATAAGGCATGCCGCAATATTGGGAGAAACGGCAAGCGCCGTCAATGAATGGCTTGCACTTTCAGTTCGAGCGTGCCTTGAGCGCTTCCAGCTCGAGATGGACACTATTGTCGCCATCCGCGATCCAGATTTGCCCTTCCTGGACCGTGCACTGGAGTTGCATCGTGCGTTTTGCCATGCGCGCCAGTTCCGTCGTGGCGGTAGAAGGAAGATTGAACACTTGCAAGTTCCGGGCGCGGTCGAGCTTGCCGGCCATCTGGTTCCACCAGATATTGCTGGTATTGCTGTAGCTGTACACCGTGACTTGCCCAGCACGTCCGCAGGCCTTGAGAAGCCGGCGGTCGTCCGGCTGGCCGACCTCGATCCATTGTTCAATTGTGCCGGTAAGATCCTTCTGCCAAATATCCGGCTCATCGTCCGTGCTCAGCCCCTTCCCGAAGGCGAGCGCTTCGTTGGCATGGAGCGCGAAGGCCAGCAGCCTGACCATCATGCGCTCGTCCGTTTCAGACGGATGCCGGGCAATGGTCAGGGCATGGTCGCCGTAATAGTGGCGATCCATGTCGGCGACCTGCAGGTCAGCCTTGAATATCGTTGCCTTGAGTGCCATGTGTTGTCGTTGGATGTGCCTTGACCGGCAATATGAATGAGTTCGGCAATGTACAGGAAAGCGCTCGCGGGCGCTATCCATCAAACCCCGTCATAATCCCGCCATGCATACCTCTCCTCCCTCACCTGACGATGTCATCGCCGCTACCAGACGCTGGCTGGAAAAAGCCGTCATCGGACTGAACCTCTGCCCGTTTGCAAAAAGTGTCTACATCAAGAACCAGCTCCGCTTTGTGGTGAGCAGCGCGGACTCTGCGGAAGTATTGCAGGCAGACCTGGCGGCGGAACTGTTGAAGCTGAAGGAAACCGATGCAGCGGAAGTAGATACCATCCTGCTGATCCATCCTTACGTCCTGAACGACTTCCTCGATTTCAACGACTTTCTTGACGTCGTTGACATGACGGTTGACGCGCTTGGCTTGGAGGGTGAAATCCAGGTCGCGAATTTCCATCCCGGGTATCAATTTGCCGACGCGGGTCCGGACGACATCAGCAACTACACCAATCGCGCGCCCTACCCGACGCTGCACTTGCTTCGCGAAGCAAGCATCGATCGCGCAGTGGAGGCGTTCCCGGATGCTGCAGAAATCTTTGAAAGAAACATCGAGACAATGCAGCGGTTGGGCAAAAACGGTTGGGGCAAGTTATTCAATGATCAAACCCATGAGTGCCCAATTAACGATACGAAACAGAACTAACAGTGGAAGACCGGTTCAAACACCGAATTGCCGGTTAAGCATGCCTTCAGACGCTCGGGAAGCAGGACGGGAACGCATTGCGGCGGCTCAAAATGACCGAAGATACGGTTCGTTAGAATGGAATTGAACCGTTGCAATCCCAGTTCGCGGCAGTTGAGGAAAATCGGCGGAAAATGCGACACGGCTAGCAATATATTCCTGCAGATATTGATTCAGCGCATGTTCGCATTATTCTAATATTGCTTTTTTGAAATTTCTTTACTATATTGCATTTACGCAAGTAGTGTCTATCCGGCAATTGTGGTAGTGCTACCTATTGCACCCCGGTCCTGCAAGATGTGTCACAAAGTTGATACACTTTCCAGATATGCAAATTGTTTCTCTGTATAATCTGCTTGCAATCCGGAATTATTGCGACTTTGACTACTCATTCAGACAATGCCATGGACAACACGGATAACAACAAGCGCACCGGTACCCGTCTCGCCGACCAGGTGAATTACGACCCGAACAACCTGCTGGACGCGCTTATCGAAAAACTGAACCTGAAGAACGACGCTGCCCTGTCGCGCGCACTGGAAGTCGCGCCACCGGTCATCAGCAAGATTCGCCATCGCCGCTTGCCGGTTGGCGCTTCGCTGTTGATCCGCATGCACGAGGTCAGCGACCTGAGCATCAAGGAACTGCGCATCCTCATGGGTGACCGCCGCGACAAGTTCCGCATCAGCGACAAGCAATTCAAGCCGAAGGATGCACCGGCAGGATCTGTCGGTGCAGAGCAGATGGAATAAACCTGCTTGGTTCCCCGTCTGGCTTCAGGCGGGGAAAACGCCCGTCGACAGATAACGGTCGCCGCGATCACAGACAATAAACACGATTGTCGCGTTTTCCACTGTCTGCGAAATGCGCAGTGCGACTTCGCAAGCACCCGCTGCCGAAATTCCGCAGAAAATCCCCTCTTCCATCGCCATCCGGCGCGCCATCTGCTCGGCCGCTGCCTGGCTCACATACTCGAGCTGGTCCACGCAGGTCTTGTCGTAGATCTGAGGCATGTACGCTTCCGGCCATTTGCGGATGCCGGGAATCTGCGAACCTTCCTCGGGCTGGGCGCCAATGATGCGCACCGAAGGATTCTTCTCGCGAAGATAACGTGACACGCCAACGATGGTGCCGGTCGTCCCCATCGCGCTGACGAAGTGCGTGATCCGCCCTTCGGTATCGCGCCAGATTTCGGGACCGGTTCCTTCGTAGTGCGCGCGCGGATTGTCCGGGTTGGCAAACTGGTCGAGGATGATGCCCTTGCCTTCCTTCTGCATCTGCTGCGCGAGGTCGCGGGCGTATTCCATGCCACCCGTCTTCGGCGTCAGCACAATCTTCGCCCCGTACGCAGCCATGCTCTGGCGCCGCTCTTCACTCAGGTTCTCGGGCATCAGCAGTACCATCTTGTATCCACGCAACGCTGCCGCCATGGCGAGCGCAATACCGGTATTGCCGCTGGTTGCCTCGATCAGCGTGTCGCCCGGCTTGATTTCGCCACGCTCCTCCGCATGCATGATCATCGACAGGGCCGGCCTGTCCTTTACCGAGCCTGCCGGGTTATTGCCTTCCAGTTTTCCGAGGATAACGTTGTTGCGACGCGCAGCGTCCTCTCCGGGAATTCGCTTGAGCTGCACCAGCGGAGTATTGCCGATTGTGTCTTCGATCGTCAGGTAAGGCATGTTCTGTTGAGCTGCTTGATAAAAGCGTCATTTTACTCGGAGGTGCCTGCAGACGTACTGTCACCTCTGCACTTGCGGGACAATAAAAAAAACCCGCCTGCAGGGCGGGGTTCGGGCCACCAGCGGAACAAGCGTGCGTTACTTCTTCGCCTCGTCTTTCTTTGCATCCTTGCGACCTTCCTTGGCGGTTGCCTTGCCTTTTTTGTCGCCATTGTCGGCCCCGGCCTTCTGGCGAGCCTGACCGTTGACGGTGAGGCCTGCGTCCGACAGCTTGATCGCATTTTTTTCGCCAACACCTTTTACGCGTCCCTCGAGGTCACTCCAGTCCTTGAACTCGCCCCCCTTCTTGCGCTCGTCGAGGATTGTCTTCGACATCTTCGGGCCGATACCCTTGACACCATCCAGCGCTGCCTGGTCCGCCTTGTTGACGTCCACCTGCGCGAAAGCAAAACCGCTCGTCGCAACCATTACCGCAATCGAAAGCAAAAGTTTTCTCAGCATCTCGTTTCTCCGAATTTGAATAAAAGAACACCGGACACCCGATGTTGCCCAAATGATAACTATAAAGTTATCAAAAAGCCATTATTTGCATTCGAAAACAACATTCAGCCGAAGAGCTCTTCCTTGGTGACGGTAGCGGTGCCGAGCTTGCCGACGACAATTCCGCCCGCACGGTTAGCGATGGCCACCGCTTCGGGCAGGGATTTGCCTGCGCCAAGCATCGTGGCGAGAGTGGCGATCACGGTATCGCCGGCGCCCGACACATCGAACACTTCGCGCGCGACTGTCGGGGTATGGAGGACTTCCGATTCCGTGTACAGGGTCATCCCCTCCTCCGACCGCGTCAGCAGCAGCGCCTCCAGATCGAGGGAGCGGCGCAGGTTCTGCGCCTTCGCAGTAAGGTCCTCTTCCGTTTTCCAGGAACCGACAACGTGCCGCAGTTCGGACTTGTTGGGGGTCAGGATCGATGCGCCCTTGTAGCGCGTGAAATCCTCCCCCTTGGGATCGACCAGGATGCATTTGCCGAGGCGCCGGCCCGCTTCGATCATGTGCGTGACATTGACCAGGCTGCCTTTTGCGTAATCGGAAAGGACAATGACGTCGTATTGGGGAAGAAGCGTATTGAACTGTGTGAGCTTGTCGCGGAGGACCGACTCGCTTGGCGGCGCCTCGAAGTCGATACGCAGCAGTTGCTGCTGCCGGCCGATCACGCGCAGCTTGATGATGGTGGAAATCGCCGTGTCGCGGTTGAGAAAGCTGTCGATCTGCAGATCCGTGAGCAGTTTCTGCACTACGTCACCAGCTTCATCTTTACCGACCACACCGAGAAGGCCAGCCTGCGCACCAAGCGCGACGGCATTGCGTGCGACGTTTGCAGCGCCGCCCAGCCGCTCCTCTCGGCGTTCCACGCGCACGACCGGCACGGGCGCTTCAGGAGAAATGCGGCTCACCTCGCCGAACCAGTAGCGGTCCAGCATTACGTCGCCCACGACGAGGATGCGCGGGCTTTTCTGGGGAGGGGTCATGTCGTTCATGTCGGAGTCGGTTCTGCGTGCCCTGGCACGGTCACGCTAGTTCATTACATTGAGTTCTTCGGTGCGGCGCGGCGGGTAGGATTCCCATTGGCTGCACCCGGGGCATTGCCAGTAGAACTGGCGTGCCTTGAAACCGCAGTGGCTGCACTGATAACGCGCGAGTTTCTGCGTATAGCCGTGCACGAGGTTCTTGACGAGCGACAGTTCCGGCCGGACCTCCGGCGGTGCCTCCATCAGGCGCGCTTCGAGCAGCTTGTCGAGACCCAGTAAAGTCGGTGTCCGTCGCAGTTCGTCGCTGACTAGTTGGTTGGCCGCGTCCACGCCATCAAGTTCGAGGATCGCCTTGAACACCACTTCCAGCAAATCGATCGAAGACGCCTCCGCCAGATAGCTCTTCAGCAGGTTGAGGCCCTCCTGCGGGCGCCCGACGCTGCGATAGCCGTCCATCAGGCGCTGCGCAACGAGCGCGACATGCGGAACACTCTGCTGCTCGACGCGGCGCCATGCCATGAGCGCAGCTTCGGTGTCGCCCTTGGCAAGGTGCACGTCACCGATCAGGATGGCTGCACGTACGTTGCTGCGATCGGCGGCCAGCGCCTTTTCAAGCATGCCCAAGGCCGCATCAGGGTGCGTGTGCACCAGTTCGTCCTGCGCCAGTTCGCAATAGAACTGCGCAATTTCCTTTTGCTTTGCCCCTGCTCCGGATTCCTGCAGTGCGCGCGCCGCATCGATGGCGCGCAGCCACTCTTTCTCGCGCTGGTAGATTTCGAGCAGCGCCCGCCGTGCCTGGGCGCCGTACTGCGTGTCGGCCAGGCCGTTGAAGGTTTCTTCCGCGCGATCAAGCAGGCCGGCCTTCAGGTAATCCTGTCCGAGCTCATACTGCGACTGCAGTTTGTAATCCAGCGGCAGGTCGGGGCGTGCAAGCAGGTTCTGGTGCACGCGAATGGCACGCTCCATTTCACCGCGGCGGCGAAACAGGTTGCCGAGTGCGAAATGCAACTCAATGGTTTCCGGGTCGAGCTTGACGATTTCGATGAAGGCATCGATCGCCTTGTCCGGCTGCTCGTTCAGCAGGAAATTAAGGCCCTTGAAGTAGCCGCGCGGCAGGCTGCGCGATTCCGACACGAGCTGGTTGATATCGACGCGTGCCGCAATCCAGCCAAGGCCGAAAAAAATCGGGATGCCAAGCAGCCACCAGGTTTCGAATTCCATGCGTTCTTGTTCTTGTCAGGTTATTTGTTGACGACCGTGTCGGGTTGAGGGGGTTGCACGCGCGCCATCTGCTTGGCTTCGTTTTCCTTCTCCATGGCCGAAAGCGCCTTCTTCTGCTTCGAGAGATCGCGGCGATAGCGGAACAGGGTGGGAATCATGGCGAGAATGCCGAGCGCGGCGCCGCCTGCAAAGAACGAAAGCAGCAGCAAGACCAGTGGCCCGCGGATTTCGTAATCGAAGAAGAATCGCAGCGCAGCTTCCTGGGTATTCTTCAGTGCGAAGCCAAAGAAGACGATGAAGAGGATGGCCGCAACGATTCTGAACAGGATTTTCATGGCGCTGCGTCCTTATTGGTTTGAAAGGTCATGCATGTTGGCCGTAGCTCTACTGACAGGATGAAATTGTACGTGAAGTTTCAATGACAGCCAGCCTGCCGGGCGCCTCATGTTCCCGGACAGGAGCCGAAACCAAAAAAAACGGCATCCGAAGATGCCGTTTTGATTCCTGCAAATAACGTTCAGTCTTCCTTGATCGGCTGACCAACCATCGCGTCCACGCGTTCGCGCAATTCCTTGCCGGGCTTGAAGTGCGGCACCCGTTTTTCGGGAACCATCACCTTGTCGCCCGATTTCGGGTTGCGGCCGATGCGGGGGGGGCGGCTGTTCAGTGCAAAGCTCCCGAAGCCGCGAATCTCGATACGCTGGCCGTTGGACAGGGCCTCCGCCATCGCATCGAGAATGGTTTTCACCGCGTAATCCGCATCCTTTGCAACCAGTTGCGGATAACGCTCGGCCAAGCGGGCAATCAGCTCGGACTTAGTCATTGTCGGTTTCGACCTTATTGCTTGTTGTCGAGCTTGGCCTTCAGCAGTGCGCCCAGGCTGGTGGTGCCGGAAGCGGCGCTGGAGTCAGCGGACATCTTCTGCATGGCTTCCTGGGTTTCAGCGTTGTCCTTCGCCTTGATGGACAGCTGGATGCTGCGTGCCTTGCGATCGATGTTGATGACCATCGCTTCGACCTTGTCGCCAGCCTTCAGGTGCGTACCGGCATCTTCCACGCGGTCGCGGGAGATTTCGGATGCACGCAGGTAGCCTTCGACTTCGTCGGACAGCTGGACCACAGCGCCCTTCGGCTCGACCGACTTGACGGTACCGGTCACGACTGCGCCCTTGTCGTTCATTGCAACGAAGTTGTTGAACGGGTCGCCTTCCAGTTGCTTGACGCCCAGGGAAACGCGCTCGCGCTCGACGTCGATTGCCAGGACCACGGCTTCCAGTTCGTCGCCCTTCTTGAACTTGCGGACGGCTTCTTCGCCGGCTTCGGTCCAGGACAGGTCGGACAGGTGAACGAGACCATCGATGTTGCCGGTCAGGCCGATGAACACGCCGAAGTCGGTGATCGACTTGATCGCGCCCTTCACCTTGTCGCCCTTCTTGTGGTTCATGGCGAAGTCATCCCACGGATTCGGCTTGCACTGCTTCATGCCGAGGGAGATGCGACGACGCTCTTCGTCGATTTCCAGGACCATGACTTCGACTTCGTCGCCCAGCTGGACAACCTTGTTCGGCGCCACGTTCTTGTTGGTCCAGTCCATTTCGGAGACGTGCACCAGGCCTTCGATGCCCTGCTCGACTTCCACGAACGCACCGTAGTCGGTCAGGTTGGTAACCTTGCCGAACAGGCGGGTGCCTTGCGGATAACGACGGGACAGACCGGTCCACGGATCGTCGCCCAGTTGCTTGACGCCCAGGGAGACGCGGTTCTTCTCTTGATCGTACTTGAGGACCTTCGCGGTGATCTCTTGGCCGACGGACAGCACTTCCGACGGGTGACGCACACGGCGCCATGCCAGGTCGGTGATGTGCAGCAGGCCGTCGATGCCGCCGAGATCAACGAACGCGCCGTAGTCGGTGATGTTCTTGACGATACCGGTGACGACGGTGCCTTCCTTCAGGGTTTCCATCAGCTTGGCGCGCTCTTCACCCATCGACTCTTCGATGACGGCGCGGCGGGACAGCACAACGTTGTTGCGCTTGCGGTCCAGCTTGATGACCTTGAATTCCATGGTCTTGCCTTCGTACGGCGTGGTGTCCTTCACCGGGCGGGTGTCGACCAGCGAACCCGGGAGGAATGCACGAATGCCGTTGGTCAGGACAGTCAGGCCGCCCTTGACCTTGCCGTTGACGGTGCCGGTCACGATTTCGCCGGATTCCATCGCCTTCTCGAGCGCGAGCCAGGAAGCCAGACGCTTCGCCTTGTCGCGCGAGAGGATGGTGTCGCCAAAACCGTTTTCGAGCGATTCGATCGCAACGGTCACGAAGTCGCCAACCTGGACTTCGACTTCGCCGTTATCGTTCTTGAATTCTTCGATGGGGATGAAAGCTTCGGATTTCAGGCCCGCGTTCACGACCACGAAGTTGTAGTCGACACGGACGACTTCAGCGGAAATCACTTCACCGGAACGCATGTCCTGACGGGAAAGGGACTCCTCGAACAGGGCTGCAAAGCTTTCCATACCGGTAGATTGTTGTTGCGCAGTAGACATAAATGAGAAAAAGTTGGCCAGCGATGATCGCGTCTTTATCCGGTCATGCACTGGGTTAAGTTAATCAACACCCGACAAGGCCTTGCGCCAGGCCGGGCACCAATCGCACTACGAAAACAGCGTAATCGCTACGCGTGTTTTTTTACCGCCGCATACCATCTGAGCACCTGCTCGACGGCCTCGTCGGCAGTCATGTGCGAAGTATCCAGAATGTGTGCTCCTTCGGCGGGTTTCAAGGGGGCGATTGCGCGACTCGAATCGCGCGCATCCCGCTCCCTCAAATCCTTGAGAAGGTCTTCCATATTAGCAGGAAAACCCTTGTCAATCAATTGCTTATATCTTCTTTCCGCGCGTGCTTCCACACTTGCGGTGAGGAACACCTTGAGTACTGCATGGGGGAAAATTACGGTGCCCATGTCGCGCCCATCCGCCACCAACCCTGGCGCAACACGAAAACCCAGCTGCAAGCTCGCCAATGCGTGCCTTACCGTTGGCAAAGCAGCAATTTTCGATGCCGTATTGCCAACCTCTTCTGCCCGGATGGCCGAGGTAACGTTCTCGTTACCGAGCCAGATGTGCTCGCCGGCAAAGCGGCACGGTAGTTTTTCGGCAACTTTTGCCACCGCGTGCTCGTCGTTGAGCGCCACTTCATGCCGGAGGACACTGAGGGCCGTCAATCGGTATAGCGCGCCCGAATCAAGGTAATGGAAATGAAGTTGTTGTGCGACACGGTTGGCGACGGTGCCTTTTCCGGAAGCAGTCGGACCGTCAATTGTGATGACTGGAATGGAATGGGTTTGCATCTCGTATGGAGTTCGGGGACGTCCCGCATCATGTGCGGAATGTCCGGTCAGAGCAGCTTGTTCTGGGCGACTTTTGCGAATGCGTCGAAGTAATCCGGGAAGGTCTTGGCAACGCATTTGGGATCGTTGATCCGGATCGTATTGCCGCGCCTTGCCGCTCCGTCCAGCGACGCCAGTGAAAAACACATTGCCATCCGGTGGTCGTCGTACGTATCGATGGCCGCCGTGGCGATGGCCGCCGGCGGCGTCACGCGCAGGTAATCCGGCCCCTCTTCCACCACGGCTCCGACCTTGCGCAATTCGGTTGCCATCGCAGCAATACGGTCGGTTTCCTTCACGCGCCAGCTTCCGATGTTGCGCAGCATGCTCGGGCCGTCCGCGAACAGCGCGGCCACTGCGATCGTCATGGCAGCATCGGGAATGTGATTGAAGTCAGCATCGATCGCCTTCAGCACCCCGTTGGACTTTGCCTCGATCCAGTTGTCGCCCATCGTGATGCTCGCGCCCATCTGCTCCAGCGCCTCAACGAACCGGACGTCACCCTGGATACTGTTGCGGCCCACTCCTTCAACCCGGACAGGGCCGCCTGCAATGGCGCCAGCCGCGAGGAAATAGGATGCAGAAGAGGCATCGCCTTCGACATGAATCGAACCCGGGCTGAGGTACTTCTGCCCCGCGGCAACGGTAAATGACTGCCAGCCGTTCCGCTCCACGCTCACACCGAAGCGTTGCATCAGGTTGAGCGTGATTTCAATGTAGGGTTTGGAGATCAGTTCTCCAACGACCTCAATCGTGACCGGCTGCTCGATGGCCATCAATGGCGAAGCCATCAGCAATGCGGTCAGGAACTGGCTCGACACATTTCCCTTGACCTGCATGCGATGGGCGTGGATGTGGCCGCGCCGGATATGCAGGGGCGGGTAGCCCGGTTGTCCTGTGTATTCGATCTGCGTGCCGACGGCGTTCAGTGCATCGACGAGATCGCCGATAGGGCGCTCATGCATACGCGAAACGCCGTGGAGCGCATAGTCCCCGCCGATGACCGCGAGCGCCGCAGTAAGCGGCCGAATGGCGGTCCCCGCGTTGCCCATGAACAAATCCGCCTGATGTACCGGCAGGACGCCGCTGACGCCGTGGACAATGTAATCCTGCGTCTCGCCGACCTGCTCCCATTTCACGCCCAGCTTCTGCAGGGCCATCAGCATGACATGGGTGTCGTCCGATGCAAGAAGGTCGAAGATTTTCGTCGTTCCCTGAGCCAACGCAGCAAGCAGCAGGATGCGATTGGAGATGCTTTTCGACCCGGGGAGGCGAACGGTGCCTTGCGCATGCATCGCCGGCTGCAGGTCGAGGTGATGGGGATAATGCTTCATTAGTCGCCGCCTTGTTTGTTCTGTTGTTCGGCAGCCTCGATCGTCCTGATCCAGTTCTGCCTTGCGCGTTGCGCATTCGCATAGACCGCTTCGATCGCCTTGCCGTTTCGCTCCGCGAGCAATTCGCGCAAATGAGCGAGTTGCGCCATGTAGGCATCCAGCTCGCCCAGCAGCGCCGCTTGGTTGGCCAGGGAAATATCGCGCCACATCTCGGGCGAAGAGCCGGCAATACGGGTAAAGTCGCGGAAACCGCTCGCGGCATACTGGAACAGCAAGTCCGCATGCGGCTTCTTCGCCACATCGTCGACCAGCGCATAAGCGAGCAAATGGGGCAAGTGGCTGACCGCCGCAAAAACGCGGTCATGCTCCTCCGGCGTCAGCCGATGAATGATTGCACCGCACTGTTCCCATGCATGGGCCACGAGTGCAACATCGCGCTCCGCATTCTCCGGCAAACGCGTGATGACGGTCTTCTTGCCGACATACAAATCGACGATCGCCGCATCCGGACCGTTCTGTTCGCGTCCGGCAATAGGATGTCCCGGCACGAACTGGGCAATCTTTCCGCCAAGCGCCTTGCGTGCTGCCTCGACCACATCACCCTTGGTACTGCCGGCATCGGTAACGACAGTACCGGGTTGCAGATGCGGCGCGATGGAAGCGAGGATGGTCTCGGTTTGCGCGACAGGTGCTGCCACCAGGATGAGGTCGGCATCTCGTACAGCTTCCTCGATGGAGTTGCTTGCGACGTCGACGATCCCCAATTCCTTGGCACGTGCAAGCGATGAAGCACTCCGTCCCACGCCGATCACCTGCCGGACGGCGCCTGCCTTCTTCAGTGCAAGCGCGAACGAGCCGCCGATGAGACCAACGCCAAAGATGGAAATTTTGTTGAACACGAGTGCGCCCACCCTGCTTGATCAGGCCAGCACTTGCTTGAGTGCCGCGATGAATGCCTCGTTTTCCTCCGGCAGACCGATCGATACCCGAATCCACTGCGGCAATCCATAATTGCCGACCGGACGCACGATGATGCCGCGCTTGAGCAGTGCAAGGTTCACACGCGCGCCGGCGCCATCGTCATTGCCGACCCTGAACAGCACGAAATTGCCATACGACGGCACATATTCGATGTCCATCGCGTCGAATGCCTTCGTCAACTGGCGGTAGCCATCGGCATTGAGCCTTGCGCTCTTTTGCAGGAAGCCGGCATCAGTCAACGCCGCTACGGCAGCAGCCTGTGCCATGGAGTTGACGTTGAACGGCTGACGAATGCGATTGAGCAGGTCCGTGATCGACGGCTGCGCGATGCCGAAACCGATGCGCAATCCAGCCAGGCCATACGCCTTCGACATGGTGCGCGACACCAGCAGGTTCGGGTATTGCCTGACCCACTCCACCGAGTCGTACTGCAGTTCCGGTGCGAGGTATTCGTTGTATGCCTCGTCCAGCACGACAACGACGTCCTGCGGGACTTTCTTCAGGAAGGCCTCGATTTCGGCCGCCGGAATGAAGGTGCCGGTAGGATTGTTGGGATTGGCAATGAACACCAGCTTCGTATCCGAAGTAATGGCATTTGCCATCGCCTCCAGGTCATGTCCGTAATTCTTTGCAGCGACGACGATCGCGCGTCCGCCGACAGCCTGCGTCGCCAGCGCATACACGGCGAACGAATACTGTGCATAGATTACGGACTGGCCAGGCTGCACAAAGGCATGCGCTGCCAGTTCGAGGATATCGTTGCTGCCGTTGCCCAGCGTGATCCATTCCTGCGGTACGCCGTACTTTGATGTGATCGCCTGCTTCAGATCGAAGCCGTTCGAGTCTGGATAGCGGCCGATGTCAGCCACGGCCTTGAGCATCGCCTGCTTCGCCGATTCCGGCATGCCGAGCGGATTTTCATTCGATGCGAGCTTGATGATCCTGGCTTCGTCGAGGCCGAACTCGCGGGCAACTTCAGCGATGGGCTTGCCGCCCTGGTAGGGGGCAATGGCGCGAACGTAATCGGGTCCGAATTGGAGTGACATAACGGTTTCCTGAACAGGTGCCGCACCAGGCACGACGCCAGACTGCGCGCGCCCGGGAACGGCAGGACAAATTACAAACTAAACGGATACGAGCCCAGCACCTTGAAGAAAGGCGCGTTCTGCTTCAGCTCTGCCATGGCCTTTGCGACCCTCTCATCTTGCGCGTGACCTTCCACGTCGACGTAGAAGTAATACTCCCAGGTACCCATGCGCGCCGGGCGCGATTCGAATCGCGTCATCGACACGCCGTGGGTGGCGAGCGGCGCAAGCATGTTGTAGACGGCGCCGGCCTTGTTCGGCACCGCCAAAACGAGCGAGGTCTGGTCCTTGCCGCTGGGCGCCGGTTGCAGGCGGCCGACGACGGCAAAGCGTGTGCGGTTGTGCGGGTCATCCTGCACGTGTGCCTTGACGACACCGAGGTTGTAACGCTGCCCGGCGATCTCGCCGGCGATGGCGGCTGCAGTCGGATCTTCGCTGGCAATGCGTGCCGCCTCGCCGTTGGACGCAACTGCCTGCCGTTCGATGTTCGGGTAATTGAGGTTCAGCCACACCTGGCACTGCGCGAGAGCCTGCGAATGCGCGCAGATACGGGTAATGCCATCCATCGTGCCGCTCTTGGTCATCAGGCTGTGATGCACGGGGATGGAAAGTTCGCCGCTGATGGACAGTGTCGTCTGCAGCATCAAGTCGAGCGTGCGATTGATCGCACCTTCGGAAGAATTCTCGATCGGAACCACGCCGAAATCCGCTGTGCCCGCCTCGGCGGCACGGAACACTTCGTCGATGGAACTGCACGGCACGCCTTCGACCGCATGGCCGAACTGCTGGTACACCGCCTGCTCGCTAAAGGTGCCGGCGGGGCCAAGGTAGGCCACGGTCACGCGGCGCTCCAGGGCGCGGCACGAGGACATGATCTCGCGGAAGATGGTCTGGACGTCGTGGCCGTCGAGCGGACCCGGATTATTATCGGCAACCTTCCGCAGGACCTGCGCTTCGCGTTCGGGACGGAACACCGGCGCATTGGTTTCAGCCTTTACATGACCGACTTCTTGCGCAACACGCGCACGACGGTTGAGCAGATCAAGAATTTGCGCGTCGATCGCATCGATCTGCTCGCGAAGGGGTTTAAGTTTGTCGTCGCTCATCATCTTGAGGTAATCCCGGCGCGAAGCAAAAACTGCATGGTGCAATTCCCGCCGCCGGAAGGACATTATCCGTGCTTCTTCTCGAATTCCTTGAGGTAATCAACGAGCGCCTGCACGCCCTCCATCGGCATCGCATTGTAGATCGATGCACGCATGCCGCCCACGGACTTGTGGCCCTTGAGTTGCAGCAGGTTGCGCTCCTTCGCGCCCGCCAGGAAAGCCTCGTTCAGGGACTCATCCTTCAGGAAAAACGGCACGTTCATGCGGGAGCGGCAATCCTTTGCAATGTGATTGCTGTAGAAATCGGTCGAATCAAGATAGTCGTACAACAGCGCAGCTTTCACAATATTGCGTTGTTCCATCGCCGCAACGCCGCCCTGCTTCTTGAGCCACTGGAACACCAGGCCGGCAATATAGATCCCGTAGGTCGGCGGCGTGTTGTACATCGAATTGTTTTCGGCGACGAGTTTCCAGTCGAATGCCGACGGGCAAATCGACAGCGCATGTCCGATCAGGTCGTCGCGCACGATGGCGATGGTCAGGCCCGCGGGGCCGATATTTTTTTGCGCGCCGCCGAAGATCACGCCGTATTTCGACACATCGATCATGCGTGAAAGGATGTGCGACGACATGTCCGCCACCAGCGGCACATCACCGACATCGGGCGTGTACTGGAATTCAACGCCGTCGATCGTTTCGTTGGTGCAGATGTGAACGTAGGCCGCATCCTTCGACAACTTCCACAAATCGCGCGGCGGAATGAACGCAAACCTCGCGCTTTCGGAAGTGGCCGCAACGTTGACGTTGCAATACTTTTTCGCTTCCTTGATCGACTTGCCCGACCAGGAACCCGTGTGGATGAAGTCGGCCGCAGCCGGCTGCGATTTCCTGCCGAGCAGGTTCATCGGCACGATGGCGTTTTCGCCGATGCCGCCGCCCTGCAGGAACAGGATGCGATAGTTCGACGGAATGGACAGCAGCTCGCGCAAGTCACGCTCTGCCGCTTCATAGATCGAAATAAACTCCTTGCCGCGATGACTCATTTCCATCACCGACATGCCGCTGCCGTGCCAGTCGAGCATTTCGTCGGCGGCCTGCTGCAGCACTTCCTGCGGCAGGACTGCCGGGCCGGCGGAGAAGTTATAGACGCGCGTCATTACTCCTCCGTCCCCGCACCCTCAGCAGCGCCGTTCTCGGCGCCATTTTCTTCCTCGGCATCCGACTCGACGATACGCTGCAGGCCGCTCAGCTTGGTGCCGTCCTCGACCGCGATCAGTGTCACGCCCTGTGTTGCCCGGCCCATCTCGCGGATCTCGGCGACACGGGTGCGGATGAGCACGCCGCCGGTGGTGATGAGCATGATTTCATCGCTTGTATCGACCAGCGTTGCCGCGACGACCTTGCCGTTGCGCTCGCTGGTCTGGATCGCGATCATGCCCTTGGTGCCGCGGCCATGACGCGTGTACTCGGTGATCGGGGTCCGCTTGCCGAAGCCGTTTTCAGTCGCAGTCAACACTGATTGCTGTTCGTTTTCAGCAACCAGCAATGCGATGACCTGCTGTCCGTCTTCCAGGTTCATGCCGCGCACGCCGCGCGCCAGGCGTCCCATCGGACGCACGTCGTTTTCATCGAACCGGACCGCCTTGCCTGCATCGGAGAACAGCATCACGTCATGCTTGCCGTCGGTGAGCGCTGCGCCGATCAGGAAGTCGCCTTCGTCAAGGTCGACTGCAATAATGCCAGCCTTGCGTGGATTGCTGAACTCGGTCAGCGGCGTCTTCTTCACAGTACCCAGGCTGGTTGCCATGAACACGTAGTGATCTTCGGGGAAGGTACGATTCTCGCCGGAGAGCGGCAGCACGACGGTGATCTTCTCGCCGTCCTGCAGCGGGAACATGTTGACGATCGGCTTGCCGCGCGAATTGCGCGAACCCTGCGGCACTTCCCACACCTTCAGCCAGTACAGGCGGCCGCGATTCGAGAAGCAAAGAATGTAATCGTGCGTATTGGCGATGAAAAGCTGGTCGATCCAGTCGTCTTCCTTGGTCGCCATGGCCTGCTTGCCGCGTCCGCCGCGCTTCTGCGCGCGATATTCGGATACGGGCTGCGACTTCATGTAACCGGAATGCGAGAGCGTCACCACCATATCCTGCGGGGCGATCAGGTCTTCGGTTTCGAGATCGGTCGCGTTCAGTTCGATGGTGGAGCGGCGGGTGTCTTTCGCACCATCGCCATACTCGTTCTTGGCCGCGGTCAGCTCGTCGGAAATGATCGCGGTCACGCGTTCCGGCTTGGCAAGAATGTCGAGCAGGTCGGCAATCTGCGCCATCACTTCCTTGTACTCGTTGACGATCTTGTCCTGCTCGAGGCCGGTCAGGCGCTGCAGGCGCATCTGGAGGATTTCCTGCGCCTGATCATCCGAGAGCTTGTACAGGCCATCCGGCTGGATGCCGTAGTGCTTCGGCAGGTTTTCCGGACGGAAGGCATCGGCGCCCCCAGCATTTTCGCCTGCTGCACGGACAAGCATTTCACGCACGAGCGAGGAGTCCCATGCACGCGCCATCAACTCGGACTTCGCGATCGGAGGCGTGGGTGCCGCCTTGATGATCGCGATGAAGTCGTCGATATTCGCCAATGCGACGGCCAGGCCTTCCAGCACGTGGCCGCGCTCGCGCGCCTTGCGCAGTTCGAACACGGTACGGCGCGTCACCACTTCGCGGCGATGCGACAGGAAGCACTCCAGCATCTGCTTCAGGTTCAGCAGCTTCGGTTGGCCGTCTACCAGCGCGACCATGTTCATGCCGAAGGTATCCTGTAGCTGGGTCTGCTTGTACAGGTTGTTGAGCACCACTTCCGGCACTTCGCCGCGCTTGAGTTCGATCACGACACGCATGCCCGACTTGTCGGACTCGTCACGGATATCGGAAATGCCCTCCAGCTTCTTGTCGCGCACCAGTTCGGCGATACGCTCGAGCAGCGACTTCTTGTTCACCTGGTACGGCAGCTCGTCGACGATGATCGCTGTGCGGTTGTCCTTGCCGAATTCTTCGAAGTGCGTCTTCGCGCGCATCACCACACGGCCGCGGCCGGTGCGATAGCCGTCGCGCACGCCAGATACGCCGTAGATGATGCCGGCGGTCGGGAAATCGGGAGCCGGAATGAGCTCAATCAGTTCATCGATCGTGCACTCAGGGTTGCGCAGCACATGCAGCGAACCGTTGATGACTTCGGAAATGTTATGCGGCGGGATGTTGGTCGCCATGCCGACCGCGATACCCGACGAGCCGTTGATCAGCAGGTTGGGAATGCGTGTCGGCAGTACCGAAGGCTCCTTCTCCTTGCCGTCGTAGTTGGGAACGAAGTCGACCGTTTCCTTCTCGATGTCCGCCAGCAGCTCGCTGGAGATCCTGTCGAGGCGGCACTCGGTGTAACGCATCGCCGCGGCATTGTCGCCGTCGACCGAGCCGAAGTTACCCTGGCCGTCCACCAGCGTGTAACGCAGCGAAAAATCCTGCGCCATGCGAACGAGGGTGTCATAAATCGCCTGGTCGCCGTGGGGGTGGTATTTACCCATGACTTCACCGACCACGCGCGCGCACTTCACATAGGGGCGATTCCAGACATTGTTCGTCTCATGCATCGCATAGAGAACGCGACGGTGCACCGGCTTCAGGCCGTCGCGCACGTCCGGAAGCGCACGGCCCACGATCACGCTCATGGCGTAATCGAGGTAGCTCTTGCGCATCTCTTCTTCGAGGGAAATCGGGATAGTCTCTTTGGCGAATTGATCCATTGGCGAGTCGGCTTGTGTGTGCGGAGGTTCGGGATGCCGGCACCGCTGAAAAACCGCGATGCCAAACGTTGGATTTTAGCATGGCGGCCTTCGCCTCCTGCCCGAGTCGATTTCGAGCGCAGCATTCCTTGCTCCAATCGAAGGCGAATGCGGGAAAAATATGTTTAAATAAAATGTTTCATTGCGTTAACTGGCATTCTTATAATAAACATCACGGGAAAAACACTATGCTCAAACACCTCGCCCTCGCCGTCACTATTGGCCTTTCTGCATTTGCCGCAAATGCCCAAACCGACATCAAAGCCAACCCCGACAAGAGCGCTTACCTGCAGGATGGCCGCGGCGTCATCGCACGCAATCCGTTTGGCCTGTGCTGGCGGACCGGTTACTGGACTCCCGCCGACGCAGTCGCCGGCTGCGATGGCGAACTGGCCCCTCCGGTCGCCAAGCCGACGGCGCCTGCTATCGCTGCGCCCGCTCCGGCAGCAGCGCCTGCACCTGCAGCACCGAAGCGTTGCGATTTCGCCGTCACTCTGAGCGCAGATCAAACCTTCGATTTCAACAAGGCCACGCTGAATACCGCCGCGAAGAAGCGCATCGACGACGAAGCGATCGCCAAGCTCGGCAACTGCAGCAAAGTAGACATCGTTATGGTGACCGGCCATACGGACCGCCTCGGCACCCAACAGTACAACCAGAAACTGTCCGAGAAACGCGCCGACGCAGTCGCCGCCTATCTGAAGAGCAAGGGCGTCAGCGCCGAGATCGACACCCTGGGCGCAGGCAAGACCCAGTCGGTCAAGGCTTGCGATGACAAGCTGCCGCGCAAGCAACTGATTGAATGCCTCGCACCGAACCGCCGTGTCGCCATCGAAGTTCGCGGCCTCGCGAAGTAATTCATTTTTGGCAACCTCAAGCGGAATTTCCGAAAAATTGCCAGTCTAATCTGACCGTCCGTTGCAAAAACACAACGGACGGTCAAAATCGCCCACTGATTGATTTAGCAGTAATCGATGCCATGCGCTGCTATGGCAAAATGTAGTTAACTAAAGAGCATTGCAAGTGAACAACCTTGCAAAAAGATGATCTAATAGCTCGCCCATACAGGTTTAAAAACGTAGTATTTGTTGCGCAGTTCGTCTGCGGATATCTCAACCAAGAGGAAAAATATGAATAATTTGGCAAAACTCGTCTTTGCTGCGTCCGCAGTGGTTTCGTTCTCTGCATCTGCACAGCAGGACATCCAGGCTAAGACCCCGAATAGCGCGTACCTGCAAGACAGCCGTGGCGTGATCGCTCGCGATCCGTTTGGCCTGTGCTGGAGGACCGGTACTTGGACCCCAGCTGACGCAGTCGGCGGCTGCGACGGCGAAATCGCCAAGCCGGCCGCTCCGGCTCCGGCTGCCGCTCCGGCACCCGCCCCTGCTCCGGCACCCGCCCCTGCTCCGGTCGCTCCGATCTCCGAAAAGGTCACGTTCGCTGCTGACACCTTCTTCGACTTCGACAAGGCAGTGCTGAAGCCGGACGGCAAGGCAAAGCTGGACGACCTGTCCTCCAAGCTGAAGGGCATGAACCTGGAAGTCGTGATCGCCGTTGGCCACACTGACTCCGTCGGTTCCGACGCCTACAACCAGAAGCTGTCGGTCCGCCGCGCAGAAGCCGTCAAGGCATACCTGGTTTCCAAGGGTGTTGAGCCGAACCGTGTCTACACCGAAGGCAAGGGCGAGAAGCAACCGGTTGCCGACAACAAGTCCGCAGCTGGCCGCGCAAAGAACCGCCGCGTGGAAATCGAAGTCGTTGGTACCCGTACCCGATAAGCGATTTGCCTGAGGCAAAACCCCGCTTCGGCGGGGTTTTTTTATGCCTGCGCGTACAGGGAACGCTTCAAGGAAAACGCTGTTTAACAATCCAGCATCCTGTTCAGGCGGCACCACGCGCCGCAAACCGCCCTAATCCAGCTATCATTCAGCCTATGAACGCCGATCCCCTAGAACTTCAAAAATTCAGTGACCTCGCCCATCGTTGGTGGGATCCGACCTCGGAATTCCGCCCGCTGCACGAGATCAATCCGCTCCGCCTCGAATGGATCAATGCGCGCGCCCCGCTTGCGGGGAAAAACGTAGTCGACATCGGCTGCGGCGGCGGCATCCTTGCAGAATCGATGGCGAAGAAAGGTGCCAATGTGACCGGTATCGATCTGTCTGAAAAAGCACTGAAGGTCGCCGACCTGCACAGCCTTGAATCGGGCGTACAGGTCCGCTATGAACTGATCGCAGCCGAGCAGCTTGCCGCCCGCGAACCGGGCAGCTTCGATGTCGTAACGTGCATGGAAATGCTCGAGCATGTCCCGGACCCGTCAGCGGTCGTCCAGGCCTGTGCCACCCTGGTCAAGCCGGGCGGGCACATTTTCTTTTCCACCATCAACCGCAATCCCAAGGCTTACCTGTTCGCGGTGATCGGTGCCGAATATGTACTGCGCATGCTGCCCAAGGGGACGCACGACTATGCCAAGTTCATCACGCCGGCCGAACTTTCGCAGTACGTGAGGAACGCCGGCCTGCAGGTCGACGGATTGAAAGGCATGACCTACAACCCGCTGACCAAGATCTACTCCCTGAACCAGGACACGGACGTCAACTACCTCGTTGCGTGCACCCGTCCCGCTTGACCCGCCTGCAAATACGGCGTTCGTGTTGATGCTTGCATGAACGCCACCGCATCTCGATTGCCATGACACTTCCCCAGCCCCGCGCCGTCCTGTTCGACCTCGATGGCACGCTCGCCGACACCGCACCTGATCTCGCCGCCGCGATGAACAAGGTGCGAACCGACCGCGGACTGACACCAACTCCGTACGAACAGCTGCGCCCGGTAGCGTCTGCTGGCGCTCGCGGCCTGATCGGCGCATCTTTCGGGCTAAAGCCGGGCGACGACGGCTACGAAGAACTGCGCATCGCCTTCCTCGACACCTATGAAGCGGCGATTGCCGTCCACACCTCGCTCTTTGACGGCATGCATGCCTTGCTGGAGGGACTGCAGGCGCGCAACCTCGCATGGGGTATCGTCACGAACAAGGCCGCACGCTTCACTGACCTGCTCGTCCCCCGTATCGGACTGGGCCATGCCGGCTGCGTCATTTCCGGCGATACCACACCACATTCAAAGCCGCATCCCGCACCATTGCTCGAAGCCGCCCGGCGTCTTGGGATTCCTCCCGGAGAATGCTGGTACGTTGGCGACGACCTGCGCGACATCCAAGCTGGCCGCGCCGCCGGCATGGCAACTGTCGCCGCTGCATGGGGCTATTGCGGCGATGCCGAACCGGCGACCTGGGAAGCCAATGCGATGGCCTTGATGCCGCTCGATGTACTGGAACTTCTCTCGAAGGCGCGTTGAACTTTTCCGGTAGCGCACTATCTACGTTGGCTCGCTGGCGGACATCCCCAGTATCGCGTGAGGGAGGCCGGATTTATTTCGTCGCACCACTTGAATTCACCCAGGACGACGCCATCTGGTGAGATACAATAGCAGTACTGTTTTGGGGACGACCTGGTTTCGACGTGGGTTACAAAGCAGCGCAGGGCATACCGAGGGCTGGTCACCTCGTAAATCCAACCGGAAATGAAATAACTGCTAACGACGAACGTTACGCTCTGGCCGCTTAATAACCGGCTAGCCCTACACCACCTCTTCCCTGGGGTGGGCTGGTAACAGCACGTAGGGTCATTCACAGGGAATCGCTTCAAGCCGGGTCACTTGGCTTGAAGTTAAATCCAAGGTGACTCGCCTGATCGCAGCGTGCGCGTCCGCGTCGCTCAGGTTAAATCAAATGGCAGCGCTAAGTATGTAGAACTGTCTGTAGAGGGCTTGCGGACGCGGGTTCGATTCCCGCCGTCTCCACCAATTCGATGTTTTTAAGTAGTCCAAAGTAGTCCGAGAATCAGCCTGAAGCCCGCGTCCTGCGGGCTTTTTGCTATCTGGCATTTCGAATAAGAACCAATACCGTCCAACGAAATAAGGGGCACAGGAGGGTCTATCTGGTGGTATGTGAACACCCTATGCTCAGCCGGATCCCGGCACTTTTCTTGGAATTTAGTGCGAGATCTTCAGGATACGATTGTTGGGGTAGTCGGACACATACAGGCCCTTGTCAGGACCAAATATGAATCCTGTGCCAGAACTTGGGCCGATGCTGAAACCTGACCCGATAACGGTGCTCTTTCCTTGCTTGTTGATACGCAAGAGATTGCTACCGGACAAGACGTAGAGAGCTTGCCCGAATCCATCTTCTCCTGGGCCGAATTCGAGGTAGGTATCCAGCCCAGCGAGGCCAGATGCGAAAGTGCCAGCCGCTGTGCCGTTTGCGTTATAGATGCGGACAGTTCCATCCGCGAGGGCGACGAAGATCTGGTTATCATCGTTGATGGCGATGGAGCCGGGGCGCGACGGGGTTGTGAACAGGACTTGAGGGGAATCGCCAGTTTGTGCGTTCCCGGTGAGAGACAGGACTTGCGGGTTGTCGTCGGAGAAGATGAGACGGCCATTCCTGTCGAACTTCATGTCGTCCACGTCACTGAAGCCGCTAGAAAAAAGGATGGTCGACACCTGATTAGGGTGGATGGCGGCAAGGACGCCTCCGCCGCCGACGAGGGTAGAGTTGGGTATACCGCTGAGATTTCCGATAGTATCCACGAGCACAGCGTCCGGATCACTTTGGCTGCCGCCGAACTCAGATGCTATTCCTCCGTCTGGAGGGATGCGGTGAATGCGCGCTCCCGGTTGCCGACCGACATAGAGAGTGCCGTCTTGCGCGAAGGACAACTTCATGGGTTCTGGGACACTGGCATATACCGCAATCTTGAATCCTCTTGAAACGGTCGGCAATGCGTCCACAACGTGGACCTTTGCCATAATTACCTTGTCTGCACTGGTCGCGGGAATGGATCCATCCCCGCCGCCGCATGCAGCAAGCAATAAGCCCGTAAGGATGAGAGATAGTTTATTCTTCGACATATCAGGGTGCCTCGAAGATAAATGACTCCCTGACGTATTATTTTTATCAAGCCAGATTAGTTGTGAGCTGAATCGGTTGAATTGATATCCTTCAAAGCGAAGGGGCTTGCGATAGCCGTAATGACGACGATTCAGGAGGGATTTAGGGGTACAGTGTGCAGAATAAGAATTAAAAGCCTCAAATCTGTACGTTACGGACCTCAATGTGAATGATGCCGTCCCACCAATTCGATGTTCTGCAGCGTTTCACACCGCTGCAAATCAGTTAAAAAGCCGCAATACCATTTTGGTTTGCGGCTTTTTTGTTTTTTGCGCCCATCTCTCCGCATCTTGCAGCCTTTTGGCAATTTTAGATCTATCGCCAATTCTCTTTTCTCCTCCCGCCCTTCCTCATTCCACATCATTTTCATTCACCAATAGTCACCGTCGGGAAAATTTACACCCCTTGTCATTCGCCAACTTTTACAAAAGGATTATTTATTTTTTATCAATAAGTTATCCAATTGGCATCTATATTGCTTTTATTGCAATGCTTCACGCGTATCCAACGGGAAGTAATCAAAACTTACAGGAGAAATTCATGACGATGAAAGTTAAGGGAATGGCGGCGGCACTGGTTGCTGCAGCCAGCCTTCTGGCAGTTGCGGCACCGAGCCACGCTGCCGCAGTCATCCCCAATGGGACGGTTACCCTTGGTGTCGACGATCTGGGACAGTTGAACGTACCGGGTGCACCTTCCAGTGGCGGGACGTCTTATGTCGGCCTGCGTTATAACGCCACAGGCAACGAAGCCACGGCTCCCGGCTGCCTTTGCGAAGGCTGGGGTGTCGGTCTCGTTTCAAGCGGAATCAGCGGTTATGCCAACAATGCGGCAGGCACCTCGGGCCTCAGCCTGGTGAGCTTTGCATCGACAGCAACGACGGCAACGTCTATCACTCGCGTTGGCTCGTCTCTGGAAATCACCCACTACTACCACCCGAGTTCCACTGCCAACCTCTATCAGGTTGACGTCAGCATCAAGAACATCTCGGGCAGCACAATCACTGCTGGCGATCTCGTATATCGCCGCGTGATGGACTGGGACGTAGAGCCGACCCCCTTTGACGAGTATGTCACGATCAACGGTGTCCCTCTCGCTCTTGGCCTGGCGAACGGCAACAACATCCGCGGAACCGGCGATAACGGCTTCGCCAGCTCCAATCCGCTGTCAGGCGGATCGCGCAGCCTCTACTGCGCGCAAGATGCGAATTTCTCGGACTGCGGCCCCGGCGATCACGGCGCGCTGTTCGACTTCGAATTCGAAAGCCTGGCTGATGGCGCCACCCGCCTCTTCACGACCTTCTATGGTGCAGCAGGCAACGAAAGCGATGCGTTGTCTGCGCTCGCCAGCGTCGGTGCCGGCCTGTACTCGCTCGGCCAGACCCGCACTGATCCGAACGGCGGCACGCCGAACACCTTTATCTTCGGCTTTGGCTCCGATGGTGGCATCCTGACGCCGCCCCGGAACGTTCCGGAACCCGGCTCGATGGCGCTGCTTGGACTCGGCTTTGCCGGCCTTGCGGCTTTCCGCCGGAAGCAAAAACGCGCTGCATAATACAGTCGCGTCGTTTCGCACCTGCCTCCGTCACGCGATGACGGAGGCAGGTGTCATCCAACCTCCACGAACGAGTTTGTCATGCGCATACATGCATCGCTTTCCGCAGTCCTGCTAGTCGTCTGCACACTTCCCGCACTCGCATTGCCGCTCACTCCCTCGGCCAAATCTGCGCCGGCATCAGCCAGTGCTCGGTCCGAGTACGACCAAGGCTTGCAAGCGCTCAATGACAAGAAGCTGGATATCGCCGAATCGCTGTTCTTGAAAGCGGCTGATAAGGAGAAAAGTGCTCCGGGACCGCTGCTGGGACTTGCGGAAGTTGCACGCTTGCGCAAGAACGATGCCGATGTCGAAAAATGGGTGCGCAAGGCAGCGGAAGTCGCACCGCACAGCGCCGAAAGCCAGCTTGCCATGGGGCGCCTGCTGTACGCACGCCGCGACTTTGGAGGCGCCGAGAAATTCCTGCTCAAGGCGGCCGAGGCCGATCCAAAGCTGCTGGCTCCCTTGCTCGATCTGGGTGAACTTCATCTGAATGCCACCAACCAATCCAGCCGCGCGGTTGAAATGTTCGAGAAAGCGGTGAAGCTGAATCCGCAGCATGGCGGCGCTCACTTTGGCCTGGGCCATGCCTACATGCAAACGAGGAATCTTGCCCGTGCAACCACGAGCTTCAAGGAAGCCGTGCGCCTGAGTCCCGACAATCCGCTCGCGCTGATTGGTTTGAGCCAGGCGCAAGCGGCACAAGGAAAACTGGACGATGCGATCGCATCGCTTCAGTCTGCCAAAAAGCTGGCACCGAGCCTCCATGCCGTTCCTCTTCAGCTCGGCATGGTCTACCAGCAAGCGAAGCGGTGGACAGAGGCTTATGCTGCCTACAATGAAGCTATCAAGCTGAATGGTGAGCTTCCAATCGCCTACAACAATCTTGCGTGGATGGCCGTGGAACGCCGCGAGCGGCTGACGGAGGCTGTGCAATGGGCCCAGAAGGCAGTTGAACTCGCACCACGGAATCCTGACTTTATGGACACACTGGCCTGGGCAAAACGCGCGCAGGGCGATTTGAAGGGTGCAATCGCCTTGCTCGAATCCATTACCGAGTCCCAGCAAGCCTCACCTTTCGCGCTGTACCACTTGGGGATCGCAAGGTCAGAAGCTGGCCAGAAGAAAGAGGCGCTTGCAGTATTCAGGCGTGTGATCACCACCAATCCGCAGTTCGCCCAAGCGGAGGATGTCGCGCTTCGCATCAGGCAACTTGAAGCGCGCTGATACCGGCCAGCTTCTCACTGACGCCGCTGCAAGGCGCGAATCGCTTGCAGCGTTGCGCCGGCCGTCTCATGCCATGGACCGCCCAGGGAAACCGCCTTTTCCGCAGTCTCGGCGGCACGCACCAGATCTCCCATTTCCGCAAGTACGTTGGCAAGATTGTTGAGCACAGCCGCATCATCGGGCCGTGCTTCGCTCGCTCTGCGGAATGCTGCTTCCGACGCCTTCAGGTCGCGTAGTTCATAGGCGACATTTCCCAAACCCGCCTGCAACGTAAAATTTCGTGGCCACCGGCGCAAAGCCTGCTCGTAGGCTTTGCGCGCTCGCGCTGCGTCCGTCGACTGTTCGTAGGTAACCAAAGCAGTGACGATGGCCTCTTCATCCAACGAGACAGGCAGCCGATCGGGCGCGAGCGCAACCATTCCCCAGTAACCGCTGCGTTTCCAGGTGTGTTCAAAGGTGCTCATGGACATGGCTAAGCGTTCCGTCGTCCCTGATCGGAGAATGATCTCCTCGTCATCAAGCGCATAACCAATCGCAACGGCGTAGTGCCATAACGGTGCCAGCGGAAGACTGAGATTTTGCAGCACGATGACCGGATGCCCGGCGGCGAGCTCGGCCAGCAATGCATCCATGCGTGGTGGAATCACGGCGCCGATGGCGCCGTTGCGCCGGGCCGTGGCCAGCATTTCCGGCTGCAGGCTGCCCTCCCTCTGCGGGACGTATACCTGGGGCACGAGCGCATCAGGCGCGATCGGAATCCCGGATGCATTGAGCACCATGCCCAAGGCCGCCGGACCGCATTGGAAACGCTCCTGCGCGTGGAAGGGAACTGCCGTCAACTCAATGCGCCGGGGCAAACCATGTGCACCGCCATCCAGCAGCGAGAGCGTCTGCGTTGCACACCCTGCCAGCAGCATCATCATGAGTGCGAATGCGGCACCCCGGAGCGCCTTGCTACCGGCTTTCCAGTCGCGCATCTATCTCCGCGACCGCGTGAACGGGAATACCTTGGTCAGGCCAAGAATGTCGGTGACCAGAAGGACGACGAAGATCAGCACCAGCGCACCAACAATGTCCCCGCCTGCCGGCAGACTGTCGATCTGCGATGCGAGGGTCGCCGCTTCCTCATCGGTCAATGCTGCAACCCGCGCCTGCGCATCATCCCGGCCCACCCCCATGCGTTCCAGATGCGCAATCACTTCGGGTCGGTCAAGCGCGGCGTTAATCCTTGCATGGTCGCCGCGCGCAGCATTGGCTGCGTGAATCTGCTCGGTGCTGATCATGGCTGCCTGCACTGTCTGCGTGAAACCGACAAAGGTGAAGGCGGCAAGCAATGCGCCGACAAAGGTGCGCTTCACTGATTGCATCATGCTCTCCTCGTGGTGAGTAACAGTCTCTACGTTATCAGGGCCAAGGCATTGGAGTGACGTCGCGGAACTGGCGATCGTCGTTGCCGTATGCCGGGCGTGACAACTCTTCGTGATCATCTGCGTCGCCGAGCTTCCGTCCGGCGATCTGGCTGATCTCCCGACGCGACTCGGTAAAGTCGGACGGCAGGAGTGGAAACTCCGGTTTCGGCCAATTTGCGGATGCCCACTGGACGAACTCGTCGAAGCGGCGGGTGAGTTCAGCGGCGTACTGGTCGCATTCTTCCTTGCTTGCCATACAGGTTGCTCCATGGGCGGCAAGCGCCCAGTAAATGGTTGGGTTTCAGGACCGGTTAACGGTCGACTCGGTGCCGGAGGTCATGCGGCGGGGATCCTTGAGTTCATCGTCAGCGACGTCGCTTGGCGGTTGCCTCGGCTGCACATTTTTCCCGACATCCATATCGCCACCAAAAAAGTTAGACGAATGCCACCCATGATGGTTCTGACATGTTGAATGTACATGCCAAACAGTCCCTGAAAGAACTATCGGGATGCCGTTTCATCATATGGACAGGTCCCGGGCAGGCAGTCCGGGGTAGACGCACAGGAGAGAGGCATGGGACAGCAAGTGAAACACTTGATGGACGAAGCTGATATCGGCAGCGGCGACAAATCATTGGGGCAACGCGACGTGGAGCGGGACGAACAATCACTGGGCGTCGGGGATAGCGAGGCGCCGCAAGGCCGGATGCTCCAGAGCGGAACGCATCTGGCGCGGATCGTCGCGCTTCCGCAGCCAGACGGGACTTTTGAGGCACAGGTGTATGTCCGCCTCACTCGTGAACCGGAAGTTGCCGAGACCTACATTCCGGCCGGAACGTTTCCGACCGAGGCGGAGGCGTGGGCAGCGGCCGAGGAACGCGCCAAGCGCGCCTTTAACGAGCAAGAATTCTAGATTTTTGCAGTAAGCGGGCAGTTCTGCGTTGCTGTCGCATTGGTGCCGGCCACAATGGCGGCGGGCCGGTCCTTGTGGTATGTTAAGTTTCCTGTTTGCAATCGGAAATTCGGTACCATGGCCGATATTCCGTGCAGGAGCCCAGACACCATTCGGCAGCTCAATGAACAGCACGCGCAATGCTCCACGGCCTGTCGGCCTGCTCAGGAAACCCGACTTCCTGAAACAAAACATCCTCTCCATTGCCGTATGGCCGGTGCTGTGCCTGCTTCTCGGCATCCTCATGTGGCTTTTCGTCCTCGCAAAGTCCGCCGAAGACCATCGCAACGAGGAAAGGGGTGCGATGCAGGAAGCACGCACGCTGGCAACCGCCTATGCGCAGTACCTCACCCGCTCCGTCGAACAGATCGATCATCTCACGCTGCTTGTCAAGTATGAATGGGAAAACTCCCTGCTCAGCCTGGAGGCCCTTGCCGAACAAGGCCTATTCCCGATCGACCGTTATGCGCTGGTGACCGTCATCGGGCCGGAGGGCAGGCCGATCACCGGCAACCGTCCCCTTGGTCAGTTGCCGCCCCTGGTCACTGACCGCGAGTATTTCATTTTTCATCGCGACAACCGCTCACGGGAACTGCGCATCAATATCCCCAGCACCGGCCGCATTTCCGGCAGGAAGGTGCTCCAGTTCACGCGCCGGCTCGAGAAGGCAGACGGCAGCTTCGACGGTGTGGTGCTGGTATCGGTGGAGCCGCTTTCGTTCTCCTCTTTCTACGATGGCTCCGGACTGGGAAAATCAGGCCTGCTGGCCGTGATAGGAACGGATGGCGTTCTTCGCATGTCGACCATCGGCGACATCGGCCGGAAGACGGCAACCTATGACGGCAATGCGCTGCGGACGATTCCCGCACTGGACAAGCTGGACGGCAGCAGCGGCCTGCTTTCGGCGGACTGGTTCGCGGACTCCCGCGCCCGCTTTGCGTCGATGGTGGCGCTTGACGCCTACCCTCTGATCGCGATGGTGGGGCTCTCCGAAGAAGAACGTTTCGCCCCCTACTGGCAGGCGCGCAGAAGCAACATGACGATGGCCGCGGCCGGTACCCTGTTCCTTTTCCTGTTTGCTGTTGTTGCCACGCTGCTGTCTGCGCGCCTGGCGTGGCGCAAGCACCAGGAAGCGGAGGTGCAGGAAGCCTACCGGCTGGCAACCGAAGGCGGTAACGAAGGCTTTTACATGCTGCGCGCCATGCGCGATAAGTCCGGCACCATCGTCGATTTCGAAGTCGTGGACTGCAACGTGCGCGGCGCCTCGTTCTACGGACTCACGCGCGAACAGTTCGTGGGCGCCAAGTCCTCCGTGCTCAACAGCGCGGAATACTTTCCCATATTGATGCAGACCTACTGCAGCGCAATTGAGTCCGGTTATTACGAAGATGAAATCAAGGTGCCTCCCGGCAGCCCGATCAAGATCGAATGGGTGCACCGCCGCCTTGTGCGCTCGGGGACCGGGCTGGCGATCACTTTCCGCGACATCTCGCAGTTCAAGGCGCATGAGCGCGAGTTGTCCCGCATGGCCAACGAGGATGCGCTCACCGCCCTGCCCAACCGGAACTGGCTGTCGAAATACCTGCCCCAGGCGCTGGAGCACGCACACACATCCGGCAACATGCTCGCGCTGCTGTTCGTCGACCTGGACAATTTCAAGAACGTGAACGACTCGCTGGGCCATTCGGCGGGCGACGAATTGCTGCATGCCGCGGCATTGCGACTGAAGTCGGTCGTGCGTCCGACAGACCATGTGGTGCGCCTCGGGGGCGACGAGTTCACCGTGATCCTCGAGCCGGTGGAACAGGAAGACGATGCCGCCGCCGTCGCGGCACGCATTGCGGATGCCTTCCATCATCCGTTCGACCTTGCGCGCGGCAAGAATTTCGTCAGCGCATCCATCGGCGTGAGCCTTTTCCCACATGACGGCCAGGATGCGGAGACACTGCTCAAGCACGCGGATATCGCCATGTACCAGGCCAAGTCTGAGGGCAAGGGACAGTTCTACTTTTACGAAACCAGCCTGTCGGAAATGCTCAAGGCCAGGCTGGACATGGAGCGAGCCCTGCAGCAAGCACTGCTGCAGGACCAGTTTGTCCTGCATTACCAGCCGCGCGTGAGTGTGACGACGGGTGAACTGCAGGCCATGGAAGCGCTGGTGCGCTGGCAGCATCCCGAGCTCGGACTGGTGCCGCCGCTGGCCTTTATTCCCCTGGCGGAAGAGACGGGCCTCATCCTCAAGCTCGGCGAAATCGTGATGGAACAGGCATGCGCCCAGCTTGCGCGCTGGATGGCACTGGGCCTCCCCGTGGTGCCGGTATCGATCAACGTCTCCCCCTACCAGTTCAACCACGGCAACGTGCGCGAAACGATTGCCGCCTGTCTTGCCCGGCACAACGTCCATCCCGGACTGTTGGAAATCGAAATCACCGAATCGATGATGATCGGCGAGCAGGAAGAAGTCGCTTCCGAACTCTCGGGCCTGCGCGCACTCGGCATCAAGCTCTTCGTCGACGATTTCGGCACCGGATATTCATCGCTGTCGCAACTGCAACGGCTGGACATGGACGGCCTGAAGATCGACCGTGCCTTTACCGCCCAGTTGAGCAAGAGTGCCGAGGGCGAAGTATTCTTCCGCGCGATCATGTCGATGGCGCATGCCTTGGGAATGAGCGTGGTGGCTGAAGGCGTGGAAACGGCAGAGCAATTGCACGTCCTGCAGTCGCTCTCCTGCGACGAAATCCAGGGGTACTACATCTCCCGGCCTGTCCCTGCAGGCGATGCGCAAGTCCTGATGCAGCGCCGCCACCTCTGGCCGGTTCCTGACCCGGCGGCTTTGCCCGCTGCCTGATCCCCTACAATACGCGGTTTGATCGACGGCAAACCCAACGTGAGCGGAATGGCAGCACGCATGCGCAGGCATCTCTTTCTTCCATGCATACTCGCATCCCTGCTCGCAGCCTGCCAATCCGACCGGCGGGCACGCGAAGAACAGGCGAAGGCAGTCCTGCTTCCGGACAAGGGCGTCAACCTCTATGCAGCCGGTGATATCGCGTCATGCCAAACCTTCCGCCCGGAAGACAGCGGTGCCGCGAAGACGGCAGCGATCGTTTCCGCTGGCCTGGCATCGGACAAGGACGCCGTCATCCTGACGCTTGGCGACAACACCTACCCTGTCGGCCGACTGAGCGAGTTCGAAGAATGTTATGGCCCGACATGGGGAAGGTTCAAGCAGCGCACCCATCCGTCGCCCGGCAACCATGAGTACTACACGCCGCACGCGGTCGGCTACTACACTTATTTCGGCGAAGCGGCCGGCCCTGCCCGGCGCGGGTACTACAGCTTTACCCATGGAAGCTGGCGCATCATCTCGCTCAACAGCTACCTCAAGCCGGCCGAACACAATACGCAGATCGCGTGGCTGAAGGAAGAACTGGCACGCAACCCGGCGAAATGCACGCTGGCCTTCTGGCACCATCCCCTGTACAGCTCCGGCGGGCACGGCAGCGACAAGCGCATGCAGGACGCATGGGCAATCCTCCATGCAGCGGGGGCTGAAGTTGTACTGGCATCGCACGACCACAATTACGAACGCTTCGCACCGCAGGATGCGGAAGGACAACGTGACGACGAGCGCGGCATCCGGCAATTTGTGGTCGGTACGGGAGGGGCAAAACTCACACCGATGCGCTTGCGCCGCTTCCACAGCGAAGTGTCGGACAATTCCACCCATGGCGTGCTGAAACTGGTATTGAAGCAAGCCGGGTACGAATGGGAATTTCTTCCCGTCGAGAAAGACGGCTTCACGGATCGAGGCGCGGCCCTGTGCCATTGAACCGGGCACAACATGGCGCCGCGCATGTCATACCCGGAAAGACATTCAACCTGATACCCAGGGACCGACATGAAGACAAAAAATCCAGGTTCGCTCCGGCTGTTCTACGCACTCTGGCCGGATGACGCCACTTCCTCCAGGCTGCAGCAGTTGCAGGCGCCGATGCATGGAAGAAGAATTCCCTACTCCAACCTGCACATGACGCTGGTCTTCCTCGGGCAGCAGCCCGCCGCGCTGCTGCCCGAACTGAAGGATGTCCTTGCCCGCATATCGCGAACCGACCTGACGCTGATGCTGGATCGCGTCGGCTACTTTCAGCGCAACCGCATCGCCTGGGTGGGGCCGGCGCACACACCCGACGCCCTGACGTCGCTGCACGACGCGCTGGTGCAGGATCTGCTGGACCGGAAGGTCGCGTTCAACGGCCAGCACAGTTACCGGCCGCATGTCACGCTGGCGCGCGACGCTGCCCTGCCGCCCGACCTCGCCTTCGATCCGGTCGAATGGCATGTCACACAGGTCGCACTGGTGCAATCGACGACGACAGCGGAAGGATCGATCTATCGGATCCTCGCGTCGCGCGCGATTGACAAGGATGGCTGGGTGCCGGACGAAGGCCGGCAGGAAGGAATCGACGCGCCGCGCGCGTAATTAGATCGGTTCTGACGCGAGCTTGCGCAGCACCTGCGAGGCCGCCACCAAGCCGAAGGATGCCGTCACCACCATCGCCGAGCCGAAGCCCGCGCAATTGAGGCCGGTGATGCCTGTATTGTCATCCGCATCGACTTCGCAGCTTTCGCCGCTTTCCGGGAAACGCAGCGGCTCCGTGGAAAACACGGCGTCGATGCCGAACTTGTTCTTCGTCCCACGCGGGAATCCGTGCAGCGCGCGCAGGCGCTTGCGCACCTTGGCCAGCAGCGGTTCCTGCTCGGTGCGCGACAGGTCGCGGATCTCGATCTTCGTCGGATCGGTCTGGCCGCCCGCACCACCGATGGTGATCAGCCGGATGCCCTTGTCACGGCAATACGCAATCAATGCCGTCTTTGCCTTGACGCTGTCGATGGCGTCGATCACGTAATCGTAGCCGCCGGTGCCGATCATCTCGTCGAGGTTTTCCGGCGTGATGAAATCTTCAATCTCGCGGACGACGCAATAGGGATTGATCTGCGCAATCCGCTCGGCCAGCGCAGTGACCTTGGCCTTGCCGATCGTGTCGGTCAGCGCATGGATCTGGCGGTTGACGTTCGACTCGGCGACATTGTCGAGGTCGATCATCGTGATGCGGCCGATAGCGCTTCTTGCCAATGCTTCCACAATCCAGGAGCCGACGCCTCCCACGCCGATCACGCAGATGTGCGCAGAGCGGAAACGCGCCAGCGCCGCATCGCCGTACAGGCGCGCGATGCCGCCGAAACGACGCTCGAAATCGATCTCGTTGTCAGAGGAGAAATTCGGTGAAGAAAGGGAGATGACTGCGTTCATCCCTCCATTTTAACGGACGGAAACGCACTGTGTTTTTATCCGGAATTATTTTTCCCGGTTTATTGCGGCAGTGCCAGTATTAGCGGTATTGTTGAACCGTGTTGCCCTCCGTACCGCTGCTCCACCTGATCCTTGTTGCCCTGACAGCGCATATCGCGCTGGCGGGTTCGCGCATCACGACGTCGTTGTATGCGCTGTCCATGCATGCGTCCGAATTCACCGTCGGCATCCTCATTGCACTTTTTTCGCTCTTCCCGATGCTGTGCGCCGTCCCGGCCGGGAGGCTGATCGACCGGATCGGCATCCTGCGCCCGATGATGGCGGGAAGCATCGCCATGGCGACCGGATGCGCGCTGCCGGGAATGATCGGCGGCATGCCTGTGCTCTTCCTCGCCACGATGCTGATCGGCACCGGGTTCATGGTGATCCAGGTCGCCGCGCAGCACACCGTCGGCGCCGTCAGTTCGCAGGAAATGCGCGCCACGAACTACAGCTGGCTGGCACTCGGGTTTTCCATCTCCGGCTTCACGGGGCCTGTGCTTGCCGGATTGATCATCGACGACGCGCCCTACTACGCCGCCTATCTCGTGTTCGGCTGCTTTGCCTCGGGCGCATTCACCCTGGTCCTGTTTGGCAAGCTTTCTGACATGCGTGTGCCCACCACACAGGAGCAGGCTGCAACGGGAACGGCGTTCGAGCTGCTCCGCCTGCGCGAGATGCGGCACATCTTCATCGTGGGCATGCTGCTGTCTTCCGCATGGGACCTCTTCACCTTCGTGCTGCCGATTCATGGTGCACGTTCCGGATTCGCGGCATCGACCATCGGCCTCATCCTCGGATGCTTCTCGGCAGCGACTTTCATGGTCCGGCTGGCCATGCCCCTGATCGCGCGCCGCCTGAACGAATGGCAGGTGCTCGCCGGGGCGCTGGTGCTTGCCGCCCTCTGCTATGCCGTCTTTCCTTTCATGCGCCAGCCGCTGTCGCTGATGGTCGTGGCATCGATCCTCGGACTGGCGGTGGGATCCGCCCAACCGAACATGCTGGCACTTTTGCATCATGTCGCCCCGGCCGGACGCGCCGGCGAGGCAGTCGGCATTCGCGTCACCATCGGTAATGCATGCCAGGTATTCCTGCCGCTGGCTTTCGGCGGTGCAGGCGCCGCGCTTGGCCTGACGGCGGTATTCTGGGGCATGACAGCCATGATCGGGGCGGGTCTTCCGATTGCGTGGCGCAAAACCGTCCTTTCCAAAACAGAATAGGTGCTTTTGCGATTTCGCAAAAATTGATTCATGACAAGGCAAAATACCGGCACGGAAGTAAGGTAGTCATACCGTGGCGGATGTGTGGCCGTTGCTGTTGATGATTATCAAAAATGCAACGACTTGTCATTCACTTCGTGCAGCATTCAACACAATATGAACAGGAAAGATGATGTCGATAGCGGATCTACGTAAGGACTACAGTCGCGCAAGCTTGACGGAGGCGGATGTGAATCCGAATCCGGTCGATCAGTTTTCGAAATGGCTGCATGAGGCGATTGCTGCCCAAGTGCCGGAGGCGAACGCGATGACCGTGTCCACCGCTACAGCGGATGGACGCCCCTCCTCGCGCATCCTGCTGATCAAGGATGTCGACCAGCGGGGCTTTACGTTCTTTACGAACTACGAGAGCCGCAAGGGCCGCGAACTCGACAGCAACCCCTTCGCCTCGCTGCTGTTTTACTGGATCGAGCTGGAGCGCCAGGTGCGCATCGAAGGCCGCGTGGAACGCATCACCGACGCGGAGAACGATGCCTACTTCAACAGCCGTCCCGTGAAGAGCCGCCTCGGCGCCATCGCCTCGGCGCAAAGCCGCCCGGTGGCAAGCCGCGAAGTGCTGGAAGCGCGCGTGCAGGAAGTGGAAAAGCAGTACGGCGACCATCCGGTTCGCCCGCCCCAGTGGGGCGGCTACCGCCTGGTGCCGGACTATCTCGAATTCTGGCAGGGCCGCCCATCGCGCCTGCATGACCGGATTGCCTACCAGCGGCAGGCGGATGGAAGCTGGCAGTTGCAACGATTGCAGCCGTAACGATTCTTTTTCTTTGAGGTCTGGTTCGTGTGATCAATCCGTCGATGCGGAGGGGTGGACATGTTCTGGGAAAAACGACTGGGAAACTGGGTCGATGGCATCCGCAGCCGCACGGCGCTGCCGCTGCGGCTTGAGTTGTGGAATGGCCGGCGACTCGATTTCGGCCAGCAGGTGCCACAAGTCACCATCCGGGTGCCGCGCGCGTCGGCACTCACCTATCTCCTCACCCCCTCGCTGTTCAACCTCGGCAAGGCCTACGTCGAAGGCAAGATCGAAGTCGAAGGACGCGCGAGGGAAATCATCGCGGTCGGCAATGCGCTCGCCCGCTACTCGCTGCGCCCCGAAGGACGCTTCGCCCGCATCGCGCGCAGCATCCACCACACGCGCAAACGGGATGAAGAGGCGATCCGCTACCACTATGACGTCTCCAACGACTTTTACCGGGCGTGGCTGGACGAGAACATGGTGTACTCCTGCGCCTACTTTGAAAACGGCGATGAAGACCTGGGCAGTGCGCAGCTGAAGAAGATCGACCACATCCTCGCCAAGATCCGGGTACAGCCCGGCCAGACACTGCTTGATGTCGGATGCGGTTGGGGCGCCCTGGTGATCCGCGCCGCAGAGAAGTTCGGCGCGAAATGCGTCGGCGTCACCTTGTCACGCAACCAGTTCGACTTCGCCAGGGAACGCGTCAGGGCCGCCGGCCTCGATGATCGCGTCGAGATCCGCCTCGAAGACTATCGCGATGTCGGCGGGACATATGACCGCATTACCAGCGTCGGCATGTTCGAGCATGTCGGTGCGAAGCATCTGCCGGAATATTTTTCCAAGCTGTGCACGCTCCTGGCCGATGACGGGGTCATGATGAACCACGGCATTACCACCACCGATCCGGACAACGGGGAGACCGCGTTCGGCGGCGGCGAATTCATCGAACAGTATGTGTTCCCGCATGGCGAACTCGCGCACCTTGGCACGGTCCTGACGGCCATGCAGCGCGGCGGGCTGGAGGTGTTCGATGTCGAGAACCTGCGCCGCCATTACGCGCGGACCTGCGGCATATGGGCGGAAAATTTCGAAGACCGTGCAGAACGGATACGTCCACTGGTGGACGACCGCCGATTCCGGATCTGGCGTGTCTATCTGGCAGGCTGCGCCTACGCCTTCGCACAGGACTGGGTATCGCTTTACCAGGTGGTCTGCACCAAGGCGAACCGCGATGCTGCGGCCTTGCCCTGGTCGCGCCGGTACATCTATTCCTGATCCAGTCGGATCAGGGCGGCATATTCGCGCAGTTTCTCCATGCCCGGCTCCTTGCGCGGCCAGGTGAGATCGACACCGTCGTTGTCGTAGCGCGGCAATACGTGAAGGTGAAGGTGCGGCACCGTCTGCCATCCCGCGGGTTTGTTTGCCTGCAGGATGGTGATGCCGTCCGGCTGGAAGGCCGCCTGCACTGCCCGGGCAATGCGACGCGCGGCGCGCATCATCGCGGCGGCCGATTCCTCGTCCGCGTCCATCAGGGTGACGAAGGGCTCGCGGGTCGCCACCAGCACATGGCCGGGATTGACCTGTCCGGCATCCATGAATGCAAAGACGTATTCGTCCTCATACACCTTGGCGCTCGGAATTTCGCCGCTGAGAATCTTTTCGAATACCGTGCTCATTGTCATGCCTCGGACTTGGCCCGGTCGGCAAACATTTTCCGGAACTTCGCGACCTTCGGCGCGACGACGAAGGCGCAATAGCCTTGCAGCGGATGCTGCCTGAAATAATCCTGGTGATAGTCTTCCGCCTTGTAGTAATCCGGCAAGGGAGCCAGTTCGGTCACGATCGGCGCATCCCATACGCTGGCCATGCAGGCGATCACCTGGCGCGCGATCTCGTGCTGCTCGGGCGAATGGTAGAAGATTACCGACCGGTACTGGGTGCCGACATCGTTACCCTGACGGTTGAGTGTGGTCGGATCGTGGATGGTGAAGAAGATTTCGAGGATCTCGCGATAGCTCACGATGGAAGGATCGAACGCGATGCGCACGACTTCCGCATGTCCGGTATTGCCGTCGCATACCTGCTCATAGCTCGGGTTGAGTACGTGTCCTCCTGCATAGCCGTTCTCCACATGCAGGATGCCCTTGAGTTCCTGATATACCGCCTCCAGACACCAGAAGCACCCTCCGCCCAGTGTTGCGATTTCCGACGCCATGATCCACTCCATGTGTGTATGTATTGACTTTAGCGCAAAGATGCGGGGATGCCTATGTTGCAGCGTTGAATGCGGTCAATATTTTTCTTGCCGCTCCGCAGCGAACCGGCCCCCCTGTTGATCGAGCGGCCATTGCAGCTGGTGTATCATTTTCGCCACCTGTTGCCATTCATGAAAACCATGCTGCAAGCAAGCTCACTCGTCGATTCCCTCAAGCGCGAACTCAAGGCACGCGGCATTACCTACGCCGACCTGGCGAACCGGATCGATATGTCCGAAGCAAGCGTCAAGCGGATGTTCTCGCAAAAGAATTTCACGCTGCAGCGCCTGGATGAAATCCTGCAGGCGGCGCAGATCGACTTCCGCGACATCGCGCTTGCGGAACACGACGAATCGCGCCTGATTTCCGAACTCACGTACGCCCAGGAGAAGGAGATCATCGGCGATACGAAGCTGTTCATTGTCGCCGTCTCCGTCCTGAACCAGCTGTCGCTCGCACAGATTGTCCAGGTATACCGGATGACAGAAGCGGAAGTGGTGAAGTGTCTCGTCCGCCTGGACAAGATCGGGATCATCGCGCTGCAGCCGAACAACCGCGTCAAGCTGCTGGTCTCGCGCACCTTCCGCTGGATTCCCGACGGGCCGATACAGGCACATTTCCGCGAACAGGCATACAGCGACTACCTCGATTCACAATTCAACGGCGACCATGAACTGCTGCGCCTCGTGAATGTCATGCTGTCGAAGAAATCGATTGCTGTCCTCCTCGAGCGGTTAAAGCAGGTGGCACGCGAATTTGCGCTGCAGCACCAGGAAGATGCCCGGCTGCCGTTTGAAGAAAAGTATGCAATCAGCATGCTGCTGGCAGCCCGTCCGTGGATGCCTAAAACCTTCCAGACCATGTTGCGCGAAAAACCGGCGGCATCACGTGTAGTGCGACGCAAATAAGGGGCGAGCACTTGTTTCTCGTCAAGGCAGGTTTTTCGGCATAATGGATGAAATACACCGGATTTCAGATGTCACATCAATCTTCCAGCGCGGGACCGCCCGAGTTCGACTCCCGCCATTTCCGCACTGCCCTGTCACAGTTCGCCACCGGCGTGACCATCATCACCACGCGCCTGCCGGACGGCACCTTTCTCGGCCTGACCGCCAGCTCGTTCAACTCCGTTTCGCTCGATCCGCCGCTGGTGCTGTGGAGCCTCGCGCAGACGGCCACCAGCCTTCCGGTCTTCACGGGCAATACGCATTACGTGATCAACATCCTGTCAGGGAACCAGACGGCGCTGGCGGAGCGGTTCGCCAAGCGCATCGATAACCGCTTCGAGGGCGTGGAATTCGAACTGTCGCATACCGGCCTGCCGATCCTGAAAGGTGTGGCAGCCTGGTTCGAATGCCACAACCGCAGCCGCTATCCCGAAGGCGACCATGTCATCTTTGTCGGCGAAGTCGAACGCTGCGACGTCACGCCGCAACCGGCGCTCGTCTTCCACAACGGCAAATTCTCGGCCACGACGCCAACCAAATAAATAACGAGAAGAGGGACTCAACATGACGAAATCGAAAGCACAGTTTCAGTGGGACGATCCATTGCTGCTCGACCAGCAGCTCACCGGCGAAGAGCGCATGGTGCGTGATGCCGCACAGGCGTATTGCCGCGACAAGCTGCAGCCGCGTGTGCTGGAAGCCTTCCGCCATGAGAAGACCGATCCCGCGATTTTCCGCGAGATGGGCGAACTCGGGCTGCTCGGCCCGACCATCCCGGAGCAGTATGGCGGCCCCGGTCTGAACTATGTCAGCTACGGCCTGATCGCGCGCGAAGTGGAGCGCGTCGATTCCGGCTACCGTTCGATGATGAGCGTGCAGTCCTCGCTGGTCATGGTGCCGATCTTCGAATTCGGCACCGAGGCGCAAAAGCAGAAATACCTGCCGAAACTGGCGAAGGGAGAATGGATCGGCTGCTTCGGCCTGACCGAACCGAACCACGGCTCCGATCCCGGTTCGATGGTCACGCGCGCGAAGAAAGTCCCCGGCGGCTACAGCATTTCCGGCGCCAAGATGTGGATTTCGAATTCGCCGATCGCCGATGTGTTCGTGGTGTGGGCCAAGGACGATGAAGGCGATATCCGCGGCTTCATCCTCGACAAGGGCATGAAGGGCCTGTCCGCACCGGCCATCCACGGCAAGTTCGGCCTGCGCGCATCGATCACCGGCGAGATCGTGATGGATGAAGTGTTCTGCCCGGAGGAAAACGCGTTCCCCGACGTGCGCGGCCTGAAGGGACCGTTCACCTGCCTGAACTCGGCACGCTACGGCATTGCATGGGGCGCGCTGGGCGCGGCAGAGGATTGCTGGCACCGTGCGCGCCAGTACGTGCTCGACCGCAAGCAGTTCGGCAAGCCACTCGCGGCGAACCAGCTGATCCAGAAAAAACTGGCCGACATGCAGACCGAAATCACGCTCGGCCTGCAAGGCTGCCTGCGCCTTGGCCGCATGAAGGATGAAGGCACGGCATCGCCCGAGATCACTTCGATCATGAAGCGCAATTCCTGCGGCAAGGCGCTCGACGTGGCCCGCATGGCGCGCGACATGCTGGGCGGGAACGGCATTTCGGACGAGTTCGGCGTGATCCGCCATATGGTGAACCTGGAAGTGGTCAACACCTATGAAGGCACGCATGACATCCATGCGCTGATTCTCGGCCGCGCGCAGACCGGCATCCAGGCATTCCAGTAAACTTCGCCTGAAGTAAAAAACCCGTCCGTTACGCGCAACGGACGGGTTTTTTGCGCTGTTTATCCTCGTGATGAAACTGCGTTTCGGATAAAGGCGCCAGGCAGGGTAATTTACAGCCAGCCGCGCTTGCCCATTTCCAGGGAGACGAGGTCAGACAGCAGCTTGTAACCGAAGGGCGTCGGATGCACGGTGTCCGCATACTGGAAGGTATCCGTTGCCCCTGCGATCAGATTGTTCCTGGTGCAAACGAGCGAGGAACCGAGCGGGTTCTTCGCGGGCGTCAGGTCGCAAGCCGGCGTCGTCACGTTGGTCAAGCCATACTTCGACGGGTTGGCGATCTGGTCGCGGCCGGTGGTGTAGGCGTCCACCAGCAAGACGTCCGCGCCCGTCAGGCCCTGCTGCAACTGCGCGTTGAAGGTTGTCACCATCGTATTGATCAGCCCCTGCGTTTCCGCGCTCTGTGCGCGCGCGAACGGCGTCTGGCTGACGTCCGGCAGGTTGACGACGACGACATACTTGGCGCCCTTGCCCAACACGAGGTTCTTCACGTAGCCGCCGAGTTCCGCTCCGGCAGTGCCCATTGCCGTCACCGCGGCAGTCGGGCTTCCGCCTGCACCGACTGTGGCCAGGTTGATGAAGACGTCATTGCCTCCCGCCATCACGAACACGATCTCGGTGCCCGTGAATGTGCCGCCGCGCGAGGTGAGGTGGCTCTGGATCTGTGTCGCAACCGGAACGGTAAGCTGGCCGAGGACCGCGTTGGCGCCTCCAAGCGCCTTGTTGCCCGGTCCGACCGGATTGGTCACGCGCGCGCCGCCCTGTGCGTAGGCGGTGCAGTTGGTGAAGTTCGTCACGGGAACCGCGAAGCCTTGCGCGGGATCGCCCTCGAGGCCGGTTTGCGCCGGACACGGCATGGTGACGTTCAGCTTCGCGGCCATCAGTTCGATCCAGTTCTTGCTGGCCGGATCGTTGACGGTGTACTTGCCGCCGCCGAGCGCCTTGACCGTGCCGACCGAATAGGTACCGATGTCGCTCAGGCTGTCGCCAAACGAAACAACGCTGCTGAACTGAGGGGTCTTGTCGCCGCCGCCGCAGCCCGCCAGGATGGCGGCCGAAAGCAGCGCCGCAGTGAAATGGAAGTGACGCATCTGGTCTCCTGTTATGGGTGTTGTATTTGGGAAAGAAAAGCGAACGAGTGTGCCTTTCCGCGGCTAGTATGTCACCGATGCATGACCTTGCCTAGACGACCAGAATTGAATCCCGGCAGCAACTTTAGAGAGGATGCTCTAGCCCAAGAGGCGAGAAAGAATGCCTTGCGAATCGTGGGCTGCACGACGCAGGCGGTCATTGATGCCCTGCCATTCGTCTTCGGCTGGCAAGGACTCCACGAGAATGACGTCGGCTCCCGCAGCGTCCATTGCACGCAGAGCAGCGTACAGATCGTGCGCGTAGCCGACGGAGGACAAGGGCATCGCTGTCTGCGCCACTGCTGCCGCAGCAGGTTGTGTACGCCGAATAGCCGCAAACCGGCGTCCGGCGCTGGAAAGCCGTTCCATGGTGTCGGCAAGCTGCGCCGGCTGCACCAGGGCGACCGGCGTGCTCGGCGCATAATGCGCTTCCAGCGTTCCCGAAGCGCGAGGCGCAGCAGCATCCGGCATGCGGGGATGCGTTCCGATTACCTGCGCGATCTGTGTTGCGCTGATGTGCCCCGGACGAAGCAAGACCGGGCCATGCGTGGCCATGCGGCTCAGGTCGAGGATGGTGGACTCGATTCCCACCTCGCTCTGTCCGCCCTCAAGAATGCAGGCAAGGGGACTTTCCGAACCGGTACCGAACTCGTCGCGCACATGCTGTGCGGTGGTGGGACTGACATGGCCGAACTTGTTGGCGGAAGGCGCGGCAACGCCGCCCTTGCCCGACTTGAACTCACGCAGCAGCGCCTGTGCGACTGGATGCGAAGGACAGCGCAGCCCGACCGAGTCCTGTCCGCCCGACACTGCGTCGGGAATATGCGGTGCGCGCTTCAGGATGAGTGTCAACGGCCCCGGCCAGAAGGCATCGATCAGCTTGCGTGCCTCGGCGGGAATATCGACCGCCCAATAGCCGACATCGGCCTCGGGCGCGAGATGGACGATGACTGGATGATTGGCGGGACGTCCCTTCGCCGCATAGATTTTCGCCACTGCCTCGGGATTTTCGGCATCTGCGCCAAGACCGTAGACGGTTTCAGTGGGAAGAGCGACGAGTTCGCCCTCTTCCAGCTTACGTGCTGCCGCTCGAATCGCGGGCATGTCCAGAGTCTGTTCCGACATGTCCTGCTCAGCAAGGAATGCCCAGGATGCCGCAGGCCGCGCGCAGGTTTTGCTGCGCCAGTTCCAGTGTCGGATCGACGAAGGTCACATGTCCCATCTTCCGTCCGCGGCGTGGATCGTCCTTGCCGTAGAGATGCAGGTTCGCTCCGGGCAGGGCGAGAATCTTGTCCCATGCCGGTTCGCGCGGCGTGTCGCTGTCGCCTTCAAACCAGACGTCACCGAGGATATTGAGCATGACTGCCGGAGAATGCTGGCGCACGTCACCCAAAGGCAGATGCGCCATGGCGCGTGCCTGTTGCGCAAACTGGCTGGTGACGCAGGCATCGATCGTGTAGTGGCCGCTGTTATGCGGGCGCGGCGCCATTTCGTTGACGACGAGCGAACCGTCCTGCAGCACGAAGAATTCGATGCACAGCACGCCGACATAGCCGAGCTGGGCAATGATGGACAATGCTGCTGCCTGCGCCTTGGCGGCAGTTTCCTGACAGACATTGGGGCCGGGAACCGTGGTGGTGAAAAGGATGCCGTCGCGATGCACGTTCTCCGCGATCGGATACACCACCGATTCCCCGTCCGCGCCGCGCGCGGTCAGCACGGAAACCTCGTAGGCCAGCGGCAGCATCTTCTCCAGCACGCAAGCGACGCCGCCCATGCCGGCGAAGGCATTGCGCACGCCCTCTTTCGATTTCACGCGCACCTGCCCCTTGCCGTCGTAACCCATGCGCACCGTTTTCAGGATGCCGGGGAAAAGCGTCTCGGGAATGGCGTCGATATCGCCGTTGTTGAGGATGGCCTTGTACGGTGCGGGCAGCACACCGGAGCTTGGCGCGCATCCGGTAAAGAAGCGTTTTTCCTCGATGCGGTCCTGCGCCACGGAGACGCAGGCTGCGCCCGGCGCGACAAAGGTACGCTCGGCAAGGAATGCCAGGCTCTGCGCCGGTACATTTTCGAACTCGGTCGTCACGGCCGAACACTGCAAGGCGAGTTCCGCGAGCGCGGCCTCGTCATCGTATTTCGCGCAGATCAGGTGATCGGACGCGTGGCCCGCCGGGCAGTCTCGTGCAGGTTCGAGCACCGCAACCTTGAAGCCCATCATCTGCGCGGCGTGCACGAACATGCGGCCGAGCTGGCCGCCGCCCATCACGCCCAGCCAGGTCGGCGGCGTTGCGGAGGGTACAAAGGCTTGGAACTTGTCACTCATGCCGGAAGCGTCATTGCAAAGGCTGCCTGCGTCTGCTTGGCGCGGAATTCCTGCAGCCGGGCGGCCAGTTTGTCATCGGTCGTGGCGAGAATGGCGATCGCGGTCAGTGCAGCATTGGCTGCCCCCGCCTCGCCGATAGCGAAAGTCGAGACCGGAATGCCTTTCGGCATCTGCACGATCGACAGCAGCGAGTCCTCGCCGCGCAGGTACTTGGACGGAACAGGCACGCCAAGCACCGGCACGATGGTCTTTGCCGCGACCATGCCCGGCAGATGCGCGGCGCCGCCAGCGCCGGCGATGATCGCGCGCAAGCCGCGTTCACGCGCCGTCTCCGCGTATTCGAACATCTGGTCCGGCATGCGATGCGCAGACACCACTTTCGCTTCGTACGGAATGCCGAAATCCTTCAGCATCGCAACGGCATGCTGCATCACGTCCCAGTCGGACGAGGAACCCATGATGACGCCGACGATCGGCTTCTCGGTTTGTGCGCTCATGTCAGTCCTTCAGCTTTTCGCCGGTCAGGCGCTCGAGCGCCTCGCGGTATTTCGCGCCGGTCTTTTCGATCACGTCGGCGGGCAATGCCGGTGCCGGCGGGGTCTTCTTCCAGTCCTTCAGCGTTTCCAGGTAATCGCGCACGAACTGCTTGTCGAAGGACGGCGGCGACATGTCGGGCGCATACGAATCCGCCGGCCAGAAGCGGGAAGAATCGGCCGTCAGCACTTCGTCCATCAGATGCATCGTGCCGTTTTCGTCGAGGCCGAATTCAAACTTGGTGTCGGCGATGATGATGCCGCGCGTCGCTGCATAGTCGGCAGCGGCCTGGTACAGCCTGATGCTGACGTCGCGCATCTTCGCGGCCAGTTCCTTGCCGATGCGGTTTTCCATTTCGGCAAAGCTGATGTTCTCGTCGTGCTCGCCCAGGTCGGCCTTGGCTGCCGGCGTGAAGATCGGCGTCGCCAGCTTGTCCGCCTGGCGCAGGCCCTTCGGCAATTCGATGCCGCAGATCGACCCGTTCGCCTGGTAATCCTTCCAGCCCGAACCGATGATGTAGCCGCGCACCACAGCCTCGACCAGGATCGGCTTGAGACGCTTGGCAACCACTGCACGCCCCCGAACCTGTTCAACCTCGTCCGCAGCGACCACCGATTCCGGAGCAACGCCGGTCAGGTGGTTCGGAACGATGTCGCCCAGCTTCGTGAACCAGAAATCGGACATCTGGTTCAGCACCTTGCCCTTGCCGGGGATCGGTTCATTCATCACGACGTCGAACGCGGACAGGCGGTCGGTAGTCACGATGAGGATCTTGTCGTCGCCGACGGCGTAGTTGTCGCGCACTTTGCCGCGGCCGAGCAGCGGAAGGGACTTGATGGTGGACTGGTAGAGGCTGTTCATGGGGGTTTCCAAAAAAGCTAAACCGGCGGGTGCCGAACACGCCGCCGGTTGTTTGTTTCCGAAGCTGAATTTTACTGCACGATCTGGGCGAGTTCGCCTTTCTTGTACTTTTCTGCAATCTTCTCGAGGGTCAGCGGCTTGATCTTGCCGGCCTGGCCTTCGCAACCGAATGCGAGGAAGCGTGCCTTGCAGATCAGCTTGGCGGCTTCGCGCGCCGGCTTCAGGTATTCGCGCGGGTCGAACTTGGTCGGATTCTCGACGAAGAAGCGGCGGATCGCTGCGGTCATCGCCAGGCGGATGTCGGTGTCGATGTTGATCTTGCGGACGCCGTGCTTGATGCCTTCCTGGATTTCCTCGACCGGCACGCCGTAGGTTTCCTTCATGTCGCCGCCGAATTCGCGGATCTCGGCCAGCAGTTCCTGCGGCACGGAGGAGGAGCCGTGCATCACCAGGTGGGTGTTGGGGATGCGGGCGTGGATTTCCTTGATGCGCTGGATGGCGAGGATGTCGCCGGTGGGCTTGCGGGAGAACTTGTAGGCGCCGTGGGAGGTGCCGATGGCGATGGCCAGCGCGTCGCACTGGGTCTGCTTGACGAAGTCGGCAGCCTGGTTGACGTCGGTCAGCAGCTGTTCGCGGGTCATGGTGCCTTCCGCGCCGTGGCCGTCTTCCTTGTCGCCCTTCATGGTTTCGAGCGAACCGAGCACACCCAGTTCGGCTTCGACGGTGACGCCGATCGAGTGCGAGAACTCGACGACCTTGCGCGACACTTCGACGTTGTATTCGTAGCTGGCGACGGACTTGCCGTCTTCCATCAGCGAGCCGTCCATCATGACGGAGGTGAAACCGGACTTGATCGCGGCCATGCACACTGCCGGCGACTGGCCGTGGTCCTGGTGCATGACGACCGGAATGTGCGGATAGGCTTCGACGGCGGCTTCGATCAGGTGGCGCAGGAAGGCTTCGCCGGCGTACTTGCGCGCGCCTGCGGAGGCTTGCATGATGACCGGCGAATTCACTTCGTCGGCGGCCTGCATGATCGCGGTGACCTGTTCCAGGTTGTTGACGTTGAACGCCGGCAGGCCGTAACCGTTTTCAGCAGCATGGTCGAGCAGTTGACGCATGGATACGAGAGGCATGGTAATTCTCCAAAACAATAAAATTAGTATTCGCCGATCTTCATGATCTTCAGGGCGTTCGTGCCGCCAACCTGGCCCATCGGTTCGCCCCAGGTGACGACAATCATGTCACCTTTCTGCACCACTCCTTTGGCGAGGAGCAAATCCTGCGCCTCTTTCAGCACAGCTTCACGATCGCTGGAATGCGCCAGCTCAAAGGTCGTGACGTTCCGGTACAGCGCCGCCTTGCGTTGGGTGCCAAGGACGGGAGTGAGCGCAAAGATCGGAATGTCGATGTTGTGACGGCTCATCCACAGTGCCGTGGAACCCGACTCGGTCAGGGCCGCGATGGCTTTCACACGCAGGTGATACGCGGTGAACAGTGCGCCGTAGGCAATCGACTGATCGATGCGGGTGAACGTGGCGTTGAGGAAGTCGGCATCCAGCTTGATGACGTCGGACTTTTCAGCTTCGAGACAGATTGCTGCCATCGTCTCGACTGTCTCGACCGGATATTTGCCGGAAGCGGTTTCAGCGGACGTCATCACCGCATCGGTGCCGTCCAGCACCGCATTCGCGACGTCGCTCACTTCTGCACGCGTCGGCACCGCATTGACAATCATCGACTCCATCATCTGCGTGGCCGTGATCGCCAGCTTGTTGGAGGCGCGCGCCATCTTGATCATGCGCTTCTGCAACGCAGGCACGGCAGCATTGCCCACTTCGACGGCGAGGTCGCCGCGCGCCACCATGATGCCGTCGGAAGCGTCGAGGATTTCCTGCAATGCTGGAATGGCTTCCGCACGCTCGATCTTGGCGATCATCTGCGGCTTGTGGCGTTTCGCCTCGCCCGCGATGTTCGCCAGCTGGCGCGCCATGATCATATCGGTCGCGCTCTTCGGGAAGGAGACGGCGACATAATCTGCCTGGAAGCTCATCGCGGTCTTGATGTCTTCCATGTCCTTGGCCGTCAGTGCGGGCGCGGACAGGCCGCCGCCAAGGCGATTGATGCCCTTGTTGTTCGACAGTTCGCCCCCGATCTTGACGGTCGTGTGAATGGCGCTGCCGACCACCTTGTCGACGACCAGGACGATCAGGCCGTCGTTGAGCAACAAGACATCCTGCGGCTTGATATCGCGCGGCAGTTCCTTGTAATCGAGGCCGACCTGCGCCTGGTTGCCCAGCTCGCAATCGGCATCGAGCACGAACTTGCTGCCGTTTTCGAGGAAGATCTTGCCGTTCTCGAACTTGCCGATCCGGATTTTCGGTCCCTGCAGATCGGCCATGATGGCGACTTCGCGCCCGCATTCCGCTGCCGCCTTGCGCACCAGTTCCGCGCGGTCGATGTGGTCCTGCGCCTTGCCGTGGGAAAAATTCAACCGCACCACGTTGACACCGGCCTTGATCATCCGGGTCAGGGTGTCCGGATCGCTCGATGCGGGGCCGATGGTGGCAACGATTTTTGTGGCTCTGATCATATGAAAACCTTTGCAGTCTGCGGACGGTTTGCGGCGTCATTTTGCGCCGCCCGGTATTACTTCGCGCGCTGCAACAGAATGTCGACTGCGGGCAGGGTCTTGCCTTCGAGGAATTCCAGGAACGCGCCGCCGCCGGTTGAAATATAGCCAACCTTGTCGGAAATGTTGTACTTCGCGATCGCTGCGAGGGTGTCGCCACCACCTGCAATCGAGAAGGCCTTGGAATTCGCGATCGCCATGGCCAGCGTCTTCGTGCCTTCGCCGAACTGGTCGAACTCGAACACGCCGACCGGGCCGTTCCAGACGACCGTGCCCGCCTGGGCGATTTGCTGCGCCAGCTGGGCAGCGGTCTTCGGGCCGATGTCGAGGATCATGTCGTCGTCTGCTACGTCCTTCACATCCTTGACGGTCGCAGCGGCAGTCGCAGAAAACTCCTTCGCGCAGACGACGTCCACCGGGATGGGCACGGATGCGCCGCGTTTGGCCATCATATCGATGATGGCTTTCGCCTCGCTGACGAGGTCGGCTTCCGCCAGCGACTTGCCGATCTTGAGGCCGGCAGCGAGCATGAAGGTATTGGCGATGCCCCCGCCGACGATCAGGTTGTCGACCTTGTCGGCCAGCGTCTTCAGGATGGTCAGCTTGGTCGAGACCTTGGAGCCGGCAACGATGGCCGCCAACGGGCGCGCCGGCTGGCCGAGCGCCTTGCCGAGCGCATCGAGTTCAGCCGCCAGCAGCGGGCCGGCGCAGGCGACCGGGGCAAACTTTGCGATGCCATGCGTGGTCGCTTCCGCTCGGTGCGCAGTGCCGAACGCATCGTTCACATACACGTCGCACAGCTTCGCCATCTTCTGCGCGAGTTCGTCACTGTTCTTCTTCTCGCCCTTGTTGACGCGGCAATTTTCGAGCAGGACCACCTGGCCCGGAGCGACTTCGACGCCATCGACCCAGTTCTGCTTCAGTTCCACCGGCTTGCCGAGCAGCTCGGACAGGCGCTTGGCGATCGGTGCCAGCGAATCTTCCGGCTTGAATTCGCCTTCCGTCGGACGGCCGAGGTGCGAGGTCACCATGACGGCAGCACCCGCCTCCAGCGCCTGCTGGATGGCCGGCACGGAGGCGCGGATACGGGTGTCTTCGGTGATGTTGCCTGCGTCGTCCTGCGGAACATTGAGATCGGCACGGATGAATACGCGTTTGCCCTGGAGTTGGTTGCGTGCGATGAGGTCGCTCAGACGGTTGAATTGCATGGCTGCAGACGGGAATGAGGAATTGAAAAAGTGGAAAGATTGGGAAAGCCGCTATTTTACCGCACCGCACTCCGCCAAAAAACCGTTTTTGGCCTACAACATGACTCGCAGCAAACTATACAGAGCCATGCCGACAATGATGGTGCCGAGAAGGTGGCGCGTGGTCAGGAAAAACGCGGCGGCGCCGATCCCGGCAAGCAGCTTGGGATTGGCCCAGGTAAGTTGCAGCGCACCATTTGCCATGACGAGGTCGGGTGCAACGATCGCCGCCAAGGCGGCTGCCGGCGCATAGCGCAGTGCATGCTGCACTTTTGGCGGCAATTTGACCGCATGTCCCAGCAAGAAGAACGAACTTCTCGTCACAATCGTCGCGACGGTCAACAGGATGATTGTCAACCAGGTATCAATGGCGCTCATGCCTTTTCCTTCTTGTCCAGGTAAGTATCGGCCACCATCGCCGCAATCATGCCGACGATCACGGCAAGCAGCAGCCCGAGCCGGTATGGAAGGGAGGCCGCTGCAACCGCCACAACGCTGGCAACGATGACGCCGACCAGCGCAGCTGAATTGACGGTGAGGGGGATCGTAATTGCCAGCAAGGCAAGCGTGCCGGCGAAGCCGATGCCCCAGCTCTCCGGAATCTGGCTGGCGAGCAGGATGCCGATGACCGAGCCGCCCTGCCATGCCATCCAGTTGGAATAGCAGATGCCATTGAAGAAGCCGACCTTCCCTTCATGCTGGCTCACCGTCTCGGCAGGAAAACGGCGCGGGAACAGGGCCATGGTGATATCGGCGTTGAAATAGCCGTGCCAGAGGCGCTTGTACCAGGGCAGATGCGCGAAATGCGGTGCGATGGCGGCGGCGAAAATGACGAAACGCAGATTGACGACCAGCGCCGTGAGGAAGACCACCCAGACAGGCGCATTCGCCGCGATCAACGGCAGCGACGCAAGCTGCGCGGAACCGGCGAACACCAGGAAGGTCATCCCCAACGCCTGCCAGAGGGTCAGCCCGGTTTTCACCATGGCCATCCCGGTCACCATGCCCCAGGCGCCGATGCCCAGCATGGTCGGTGCGCAGGCCTTCATGCCCTCGCGATAGGCGCGCTTTTCGAGATCGACCGAGGTCTCGGGCGCTGTGCTTGCTTGTGTATTGCTCATAGTTCCGGAAACGGGAACCGTGCAGTGCTCGTGGCACTGTCGTGTTCAATTGATAACAGCCGCGCGTATGGTGGCGCGCCGGTTGTCGTGACAGCGGCAGGAATGCCGATGTCACATTCTACAGATGAATTTTCACCCTCGTTGGAGTGCGCTAAAATCGACGTTTTGCAACGATTTTGGAGAGCACGATATGTCCATGGCCGACCGCGACGGAAAGATCTGGAAAGATGGCGAACTGATTGACTGGCGCGACGCGACCGTCCATGTGCTGACCCATACCCTCCACTACGGCATGGGCGTGTTCGAAGGGGTGCGCGCCTACAAGACGGACAAGGGCACCGCGATCTTCCGCCTGAAGGAACACACGCAGCGCCTGTTCAATTCGGCCAAGATTTTCCAGATGAAGATCCCGTTCGACCTGGAGACGCTGATGGAAGCGCAGCGCACCGTGGTCCGCGAGAACAAGCTGGAATCCTGCTACCTGCGTCCGCTGGTCTGGATCGGCTCCGAGAAGCTGGGCATCTCCGCCAAGGGCAATACCATCCACGTCGCCGTCGCCGCGTGGCCGTGGGGCGCCTACCTGGGTGAAGACGGCCTCGCCAAGGGCATCCGCGTCAAGACCTCGTCCTTTACGCGCCATCATGTGAATGTCTCGCTCGTGCGCGCTAAGGCATGCGGCTATTACATCAACTCCATCCTGGCCAACCAGGAAGCACTGGCGGACGGCTATGACGAGGCGCTGCTGCTCGACACCGAAGGCTATGTGTCCGAAGGCTCCGGCGAGAACGTCTTCGTCATCAAGAACGGCAAGATCTATACGCCCGACCTCGCCTCCTGCCTGGACGGCATCACCCGCGACGCGGTGCTGACAATGGCGCGCGACCTCGGCATCCCGGTCATTGAAAAGCGCATCACGCGCGATGAAGTCTACTGCTGCGACGAAGCCTTCTTCACCGGCACGGCGGCAGAGATCACGCCGATCCGCGAACTCGACAACCGCCAGATCGGCGAAGGCAAGCGCGGCCCGATCACCGAAAAACTGCAGACGCTGTTCTTCGACGTGGTCGCCGGCAAGGCGCCGCAGTACCAGCACTGGCTCACCCTGGTTTAATCACTCTGGAAAACGTCATGACCCAATCCACGCAAGTCACGAGTTACGTCGAACTCGACGGCAAGGACCTGCCGGCATACTGCCCCAATCCGCAGATGCCGATCTGGTCTTCGCACCCGCGCGTCTTCATCCCCGTCGACCATCACGGCGAAGGCATGTGCCCGTACTGTGGCACGGTGTACAAGCTCAAGCCGGGAACGGTCGTCAAGGGTCACTAAGCCCCGGCACGGTTCCAGGCGACGGCCCGGTTTCAGCAATGAACCGGGCCGTCGGCTTTTCGGGGATGGACATTGTTCTATACTGTCTTGTCCAGTTACGCCGACGATAATACGCAGCGCAGGACAATGTTCTGCATGGAAAGGAGCGCCGGCATACCATGCCCAAATTAAACAGGATTTTCGAAACACCCGAAGAAACGGAAGCCGCGTTCTACGAGGCAATCAGCAACGCCGATGTCGAGGCGGTCATGTCGCTCTGGGCCGATGAAGAGGACGTCGTCTGCATCCATCCCGGCGCACCGCGCCTCATCGGACATGCATCGATCCGCGCATCCTGGGAACAGATTTTCGAACAGGGCGGCGTGCAGATCCGCCCGGTACAGTTGCACGTCACGCAAAACATGATGACTTCAGTACACAACATCATCGAGGAAGTGCATCGCACGGCATCGCGGCAACCGGACATCCACATCCTCGCAACGAATGTCTTCATGAAAACGCCGCGCGGCTGGCGCATTGCCACCCACCATGCCTCGGTTGTGCCCGGCGAAGCGCCGGCGGCCACCTCGGTCACGGCACTCCTGCATTAATGCGACATGAAATACGCTGCTCCCCCCTGGTTGCCCGGCGGGCACCTTCAGACGATTTTTCCGGCGAAGTGCATCGTCAAGCCAAAGGTGAACTATCGGCGTGAGCGCTGGCGAGCGCCCGACGACGACTTTGTCGACATCGATTTCGTGGATGGCCAGCCCGGCCGTCCGTTCATCGTCATGTTCCACGGGCTGGAGGGATCTTCCGACAGCCACTATGCGCGCGCGCTGATGGCGTACGCCGCCTCGCTCGGCTGGTCGGGAGCGGTACCGCACTTTCGCGGATGCTCGGGCGAACTCAATCACGCGCCACGCTTCTACCACTCCGGTGATGCACAGGAAGTCGACTGGATCGTGCGCCGGCTAACGGCGGACTGGAGGAAACGCGAGCCGTCCGCAAAATTCTATGCATCGGGCGTATCGCTGGGTGGAAATGCCCTGCTCCGCTGGCTGGGAGAATCACAACACCAGGCGAAAATCGTCGATGCGGCCTGCGCCGTCTCTGCGCCGCTTGACCTGGCCGGCGGTGGCGCCGCACTGTCGCGTGGATTCAACATGGTGTACACGCGCTCGTTCCTGCAGACGCTCAAGCCGAAATGCCTGCGCAAGCTCGATCAGTTCCCCGGCCTGTTCGACCGCGACCGCATGCTCGGTGCACGCGACCTGTACGAGTTCGACAACGTCATCACTGCGCCCTTGCATGGCTACCGCGACACGGACGATTACTGGCATCGCGCCAGCGCCAAGCACGTGCTGCCGGATATTGCCGTGCCGACCCTGGTACTGAACGCGAAAAACGATCCCTTCCTGCCCGCGCACCACCTGCCGACAATCGCCTCGCGCCATGTCACGCTGGATTATCCGGAGCACGGCGGCCACGTCGGATTTGCCATCGGCGGACTCCCCGGCCGCATCGATTGGCTGCCGAGGCGTATCATTGGTTTTCTTGAAGGCGCAACAGGTTAAACCATGGATGAAATCGTCAAACAGGCAATGGCAAAGTGGCCGAACGTGCCGCACTGTTACGGCTGGCTGGCGCTCGACGCGCGCGGAAACTGGCGCATGCGCGACGAACGCGCCCAGGCGCTGAAACTCGCTGGCGACCGTATCGGCAATCCTGCGCTGCTCGGCTTCATCAACCGCAATTACCTCTGTGATGCGCAGGGCCGCTGGTACTTCCAGAACGGTCCGCAACGGGTCTACGTCCATCTCGAGGCAACGCCATTCATCGCGCGTACCGATCCCGCGCACGGTTTTATCCTGCATACCGGCGATGCCGTGGCCTCGATCGAGGCGGCGTGGATCACGGAAAGCGGGCTGCTGCTCCTGCAGAACGGCGAGCGGATTGCTCAAGTGGATGACCGGGACATGGCGCAGTGCCTGATGCGACTGTACATCAACGGCGCGCCCGCAGGCGATGACCGCCTTCTAGCCTGGCTGGAGGAACCGTCGGATGATGCGGCGGTGACGCTTGAATTTGCAGGTAAACATCACGCTGTGGCACGCATCGGACAGGACGACATCTCGCAAAAGTTTGGCTTCACGCGACATCCTCAGCCGGATACGGCCTGATCCGTCAACGTTCCCGCTGCCCTTCCTTCAGCTCTTCCATCCAGCGCGCCTTGAATTCACGCTCCCGCGCGTCGATCATCGCCTGGTCGTAGAACGAGGCATCGGGCGCACGGCGCGCGATGCCGAGTTGTTCGATGGCTGTCGGAACGCTGCCCTGCAGCGCGTACGACTCCGCCAATGCCAGGTGCTGGAGCGCCTGCTTGCCTTGCGCGGCGTATGCCTTCGCCAGCTGCTCGTACAGCTTGGGTTCCTGCCTGTATAGCTGGGCCTGGTCCCGCAAATAAGCCACTGCCTCATCCAGTCGCCCGGAAGCAATCATCGCTTCGGCGTACTGACGCGCAATGCCGCGCGAAAGCGGGAATTTCTGGCGTGCGGCATCGGCCTCCTTCAGGGCTTCCGCTGCCTGGTTCCCGGCAAGCTTGATATCGATCGAAAGGCTGGTGAGCACGGCGCTTTGCACCGGCGCTGTCGGCCCCTGCGCCGCAGCGATCGCTTCCTGCAGCAATGATTGCGCCCGTGCATAGCCCCCCTGCCGGAGCGCGGCAAACGCCTTGCCGTAGAGCGCCGACACGATCTGCAGTCGTGTCTTCTGCTGCGACTGCGTATCAAAGGCCACGGTCGCATCGCGCAATCCCTGCGCAGACGTATCCTGCAGCACGCGCAGGCGTGCGCGAACGAGATGGAAGTCAAGGCTGTCGGCACGCTGGCGGTAACGCTGGTCGCGGGTCCGCGCCTGGATATCGGCGATACGCTCCGTCGTCAGCGGGTGGGAACGCAGGTAAGCCGGCGCCGCATCGGTATAACCGCGGGTCGCAGTCTGCATCCGGCCGAAGAAGGCAATCATGCCGCTCGTATCGAAGCCTGCTTCGCGCAGGATTTGCAACCCGATGCGATCCGCCTCGCGCTCTGCGTCGCGGCTAAAATTCAGTTGCCGCTGCAAGGCCATGCCCTGCCCGCCCATGAGCAGCGCCGCCGAGGTATCCGGGCTGCCGCGCGCGGCCAGCGCAGCAAGAACCGCCGCCGCAAGCGGAATCAGCGAATCCTGCCGCTGCTGTCCGATCATGCGCGCAATGTGCCGCTGCGCGACGTGGCCGATTTCATGCGCGAGTACTGATGCGAGTTCCGATTCATTCTGTGCCGCGAGCATAAGCGCCGAATGCACACCGATGAACCCGCCTGGCAACGCAAAGGCATTCAGCATCGGATCGCGAACAGCGAAGAAAAAGTAATCGTAGCTGGTCTCGCCGCGCGCCTCCGGCCTGACTGCAAGCAGGCTGTTGCCGAAATTGTTCAGGTACTCGGTGGTGGGAGCGTCGTCCAGATAGTCCCGGTCGCGCCGAATGTCGCGCATGATCTGCTCGCCCAGCTTGCGTTCGACGAGGGGGGAAAGCTCGGCGCGTTCGGTGTCGCCGAGGTTGGGGAGGGTTTGGGCAATTGCTGGTGCCGGAAGTACCCCGCTGGCCACAATCAGTAGCGGGACGACCGCAGCCACACTAGCGAGGCGGCTTATAGGTTTTGATAACGAGAGGGAAAATTTGGATTTCACGGTGCTATGATACTCGCACCCATTGATCAATCAAGAATCATCCTTTTTCATTTCCCATGAGCAGTCAACACGACAACAGGACATCGTCGACCGAAAACCACGGACTGACGCATTTCGATGCTGATGGTCAAGCCCACATGGTCGATGTTGGCGCAAAATCCGAGACACACCGAATTGCAGTAGCAAGTGGCAAGATCTGCATGAAGCCGGAAACACTTGCGATCATCCAGTCTGGAACTGCAAAGAAGGGCGACGTGATCGGTATTGCACGTGTCGCGGCCATCATGGGGGCCAAACGAACCAGTGACTTGATTCCACTGTGTCACCCACTTGCCATCACCCGCGTTGCTGTCGATTTTGCAATAAACACTGCGGAGTCAAGCATTAGATGCACTGCGCAGGTTGAAACATTCGGAAAAACCGGCGTGGAAATGGAAGCACTGACGGCCGTTCAGATTGGCCTGCTTACAATTTACGATATGTGCAAGGCAGTAGATCGAGGGATGGTGATGACAGATATTCGAGTACGAGAGAAACGCGGCGGAAAATCGGACTGGGCGGTCTAATATTGCCGTAGATCGTCGAGAACTTTGAAACATCGCCAAATCGATAACAATTCACAGCCAGGCGGCGCTAGTCCCACTTTTCATTGCCATGGTTAACGCTTCGTAACGCATTTGCTATCGAGACTACGTGCGTTATCTCTGATTTTTGCATCAGTAAATTTGCGCGCAAAAAGTAAAACACCCCACGAATGGGGTGTTTTAATCTTAAATCCTACGTATTAGGTGCGGCATTCTGCAGGAACATACTTGGCATCTGCAGCAGGCGAGGTGCACGTCCACTTTACTGTGCCATCAGCATTTACTGTCGGCGTAAAGGTGAGGACAACACCTTTAGCTTTTGCAGTACCGGTAACCGCAATTACACCGGTAGCATCAGTACATGTGCTGGATGCAGTATTGTCCGTCGCTGTTGCAAGGTTGGTAACGCCTTTGCACATACCAGCTGCAATAGCGCCAGAATTGTTCGCGATATTTTCAGTAACAGTGGCTTTCATGGATGAACCCAGAATAGCCAATTCAGACACGCGTCCACGAACCGTATAGTCTTGGTACGCTGGCAACGCCACTGCGGCGAGAATACCGATAATCGCCACGACGATCATCAATTCAATCAGGGTAAAGCCAGCTTGTGCACGTTGCACGATCTTCATGGATTTCATTTGTTTCTCCCTCTGGAAATTGGCAGCCCACCTGCCATGACTTTCCATGTTGCAATCAGCGTGCCAAGATGAAATCTGACAAAATCTGTCTCTTTTAACCTCTTATATAGACAAAGAAGCAGATTCTATTGACCAATATTGTCAGGTTGTAGCGTATTAAGGCCAATTCTGGAAATGCAGCGACAAAATTTGTCACTTACCTTAATTGTCATACGATAGAGCAAACTATCCCAGCAAGAATTGCACATGGTCTCCTGCGAGCTCGATTACGTCTTTGTCGTTCAGCTTTTGAGGAGTTACCCCGATCGGCACACCGTTCAAGGAAGGACAGGTATTTCCCTCGATATGTGCAAGGTAGTAGCCATCCGGACGCAGCAGGATGACGGCTGCATGCACGTCTTGCCGGCCGATAGTCGTTATCGTCTTTGACAGTACATTTTCACTGCCGGCCCTGCTCCCATTCAACACTCGCACCTTGGCTGCCAGCGCATGGTCAGCGGCAAAGGTATGCAAAGGAGCTGTCCGTGCGGAATCTGCAGGCACAATGGCAGGATCGGCATGATAATGCATCCGATACTGCGCCAGCTCGATGCAGTCTTCGTCCTGCAAATAATGTTTTCTCACTGGCTGGCCGTTCACCTTGGTGCCGTTCGTACTGTTTAGATCCTCAAGGTACGAGTCGTGATTCAACGTCACAATCACCGCATGCTCACCGCTGATTGCAATATCATCAAGAACAATATCGTTATGCGGCCTGCGTCCGATCGTCATCCGTTCCTTTGCGAGCGTGACATCCCGCAGGAACTTGCCTCCTAACGAGAGCGTGATTTTCGCCATTGCACTCCTCGAATCCGTTCCCTCTGCATTTCAGCTTACCCAGTTGAGGATGCGCTCCAACAAGCCGGTTGTCCCGGCACCTGGGACCAGCACCTTCACAAGAATGACCGAGATGTTATCGAAGCCGCCGTTATCGTTTGCCTGTTTGACCAGTGTTCGGCAAGCCACCTCGAGCGCACCCTGCGCTTTCTCCAATATTCGGGAAATTTCATCATCGGACAACATGTCCGAAAGCCCGTCTGAACAGAGCAGATAGAGGTCACCTGCATGGAGCGGATGGTCGTGAATCTCCACCTCCATGTCCGTACCTACGCCTACAGCACGGGTCACGAGATTCTTGACTTGAGAAAAGCGCGCCATGGCAGCATCGATCAGTCCGGCATCGATCTGCTCCTGAAGCAAGGAATGATCGCGTGTCAGACGGCTCAATTCACCATGGCGATAGCGATATGCCCTTGAATCGCCAACGTGAGCAATCGTCACCTTGTCACTGTGGAAGACGGCCGTGACAATTGTCGTTCCCATCCCATGATATTGGGGCTCAGCCCCCGCTGCATCCAGAACGGCGAGGTTGGCCTTTTGAATGGCCTCAACAACACCTTGATGAAGTGGGCGACCTGACGAGAGCGGCTCCTTCTCGCTGTCCGTCGAAAGCGCCAGAGTTTGTTCAAGCGCATCCTTGGTAACCGTTGCAGCAATACTGCTCGCCACCTCGCCGGCATTGTAACCGCCCATGCCGTCGGCCAGCACGGCAAAACCATGGGACGTACTGATGAAGATCGCATCCTCATTTTGCGAACGCACCAGCCCAGGATCGGTCATCCCGGAGAATTCTAGTCCGACGTTATTTGCCATGAAGGCAATTATACGTGGAGCAGCAGGATAAAGACGGATGCGAATGAAGGGAGTTATGCAGCATGACGCTATCGGGCATTGGTGTGTTTGCGCCGCTTCATCAATGCCTTGCCGATAAATACTACCGCCACGGCTGAGACCGTTGCGACTATGTTGAAGTGCACGGCGGTTCCCGGGATGGTCAGATCGAGCATTGGCAAATATGCGCCTAGCCATGGACCCAAAGCGGTGTCGGAGACAGCCATGCTTCCAGCGATATAGCCAAGCAGCGCTGCGCCAAGAGTCACGATGAACGGAAACCGCTCCATGAGCTTCAGCACGATGGTGCTGCCCCAGATGATGATCGGAATGCTGACCAGAATACCGAACACCACGAGGAGCATGCGATGCTCGCCCCCGGCATGCTCCGCCGCGCCGGCGACGGCAATCACGTTGTCGACGCTCATGACCAGATCCGCGACGATGATGGTCTTGACTGCCGATAAGAGCCTGTCGCTTGCCGGAATCTCGCCATGTCCGTCTTCATCGTCCAGCATGAGCTTGATGCCGATCCAGAACAGCAGTGCTCCGCCGACCAGCTTCAAGTAAGGCACCTGGAGCAGCGTGACAGCGAACGCAATCAGGGCAACACGGATGGCAATGGCGCCGAAGGTGCCGAGCAGGATGCCGCGCTTTCGAAGTTTCGGCGGGAGGTTTCTGCACGCAAGTGCAATGACGATCGCATTGTCCCCGCCGAGCAGGATGTCGATCAGGATGATCTGACCGACGGCGACCCAGTTGATGCTCAGCAGGAGATCCATATTGGTTGCTCGATAGGCTGAAAATGATACGGGGAGCCGAAGCTCCCCGTATCTTACGCCTGCATTACTTCAGCAACACTTGATTTACAGCATCGCTTTCAGCAGACGCGCCATTTCGGACGGGTTCTTGGTGACCTTGATGCCGCAGGCTTCCATGATTTCCAGCTTGGCTTGTGCCGTGTCGGCACCGCCGGAAATCAGCGCGCCGGCGTGGCCCATGCGCTTGCCCGGAGGAGCGGTGACACCAGCGATGAAGCCGACGACCGGCTTCTTCATGTTGTCCTTGATCCAGTAAGCGGCGTTCGCTTCGTCCGGACCGCCGATTTCGCCGATCATGATGACAGCGTCGGTGTCGGGATCGTCGTTGAATGCCTTCATCACGTCGATGTGCTTCAGGCCGTTGATCGGGTCGCCGCCGATACCGACTGCGGAAGACTGGCCGAGGCCGAGCGCGGTCAGCTGCGCAACGGCTTCATAGGTCAGCGTGCCGGAACGCGACACGACGCCGATGCGGCCCTTGCGGTGGATGTGGCCCGGCATGATGCCGATCTTGATTTCGTCCGGCGTGATCAGGCCCGGGCAGTTCGGTCCGAGCAGCAGGGTCTTGCTGCCGGCCTTCTTCATCTTGTCCTTCACTTCCAGCATGTCACGGACGGGAATGCCTTCGGTGATGCAGATGGCCAGGTCGAGTTCGGCTTCCACGGCTTCCCAGATCGCAGCAGCTGCGCCTGCGGGCGGCACGTAGATGACGGACACGGTCGCGCCGGTCTGTTCCTTGGCTTCCTTGACGTTGGCGAAAATCGGAATGCCTTCGAAGTCTTCGCCGGCCTTCTTCGGGTTCACGCCTGCGACGAAGCAGTTCTTGCCGTTGGCGTAATCGCGGCAACCGCGCGTGTGGAACTGGCCGGTCTTGCCGGTGATGCCTTGCGTGATGACTTTGGTGTCTTTATTGATCAGAATCGACATTTGTATTCCCTTAGCGATTATTTACCGGCTGCAGCGACGACCTTCTGCGCTGCTTCTTCCATCGTGTCAGCCGCGATGATCGGCAGGCCGGATTCGGCCAGCATCTTCTTGCCGAGGTCTTCGTTGGTGCCCTTCATGCGCACGACCAGCGGCACGGACAGCGACACTGCCTTGGAAGCGGCGATCACGCCTTCAGCAATCACATCGCAACGCATGATGCCGCCGAAGATGTTGACCAGAATGGCCTTGAGGCCAGGGTTCTTCAGCATGAGCTTGAAGGCTTCGGTCACTTTCTCGGTGGTGGCACCGCCGCCAACGTCGAGGAAGTTGGCCGGTTCGCCGCCGAACAGCTTGATGGTGTCCATGGTGGCCATTGCCAGGCCGGCGCCGTTCACCAGGCAGCCGATGTTGCCGTCGAGGGAGATGTAGGCGAGATCAAACTTGGATGCTTCGATTTCTGCCGGATCTTCTTCGTCCAGGTCGCGCATCGCGACGATTTCCGGATGACGGAACAGGGCGTTGGAGTCGAAGTTGAACTTGGCGTCCAGTGCGATGACCTTGCCGTCGCCGGTCAGGATCAGCGGGTTGATTTCGGCCAGGGAAGCGTCGGTTTCCCAGTAAGCCTTGTACAGGCCTTGCAGTTGCTTGCGTGCGTCGGCGATGGAGCCGGCCGGCACGCCGATCTTGGCAGCGATCGAGTCCGCATCGGAGTCGGTCAGGCCGGTTGCCGGGTCGATTTCAACCTTGTGGATCAGTTCGGGATGCTTTTCAGCGACTTCTTCGATGTCCATGCCGCCTTCGCTGGATGCCATCAGCACCACGCGCTGGCTCAGGCGGTCGGTGACCATCGAGACATACAGTTCCTTCTTGATGTCGGCGCCTTCTTCGATCAGCAGGCGGTTGACCTTCTGGCCTTCCGGACTGGTCTGGTGCGTGACCAGTTGCATGCCCATGATGGCGTGCGAGTATTCCTTGACCTGGTCGAGCGACTTGGCAACCTTCACACCGCCACCCTTGCCTCGACCACCGGCGTGGATCTGAGCCTTGACGACCCAGACCGGGCCTCCAAGAGTCTCGGCCGCCTTGACCGCTTCATCAACGGAAAAGCACGGGATACCGCGCGGAACCGTCACTCCGAACTTGCGGAGGATTTCTTTGCCCTGATACTCATGGATTTTCATGCGAGCTTCCCTTCAGACGCTTATTAAACAAAACAAACTGGTTGAAATTAACTGGATTCGGATGTTGCCAACGGCGTGACCGCCCAGCGCGGATAAAACTTCGCGACCGCTTCCCCGTCGGAGCGCAAGGCGTGGCAGCGGTCGAGTTGAAAAGGCTTGTGGCTTTGCTCGTCTGTGCTCGCGCCATCGCGCGTGTCCAGCACTTCGCCGGCAAATGCCTGGATGGTCGCGGTCGGAAGGACGGCGGCCAGTTCGGTAATGTGGGTGCAGCCGTTGATACCGGAAAGACGCTGCCTGACGCCATCGCGGAATCCCTTGAGAAGATTCAGGCCGACCAGCTTCTTGTAATCGGGGCCGATGGTATCGCAGTGATTCGGGTAGGGAACAGCGTCGGAAACTGCTTCTGCATCGACGATATTCAGCGCAGTGTCTACGGTAATGCGGAGCCAGAGATCGTGAACCGGTTGACCTGCAGGCCTGATGCCTGATGCGAGGCTGGTATCACGGGTCTTTATATCTGTTATACGCGCGTCAATGTCCCACAAGCCGTCGTCGCGTGCGAACGCTTCGATCTGGATTGCGCGCGTGTGCTTTAACGCACGGCGTGTTGACGGCGGAGATAAGGGCATAACGACCAATGCCAGTGAAGCGGCCAAAAAAGAGATGCCGCATTTGCGTGTCGTTGTCGCAGTTTCTACGACAACAGCCGCTCATGCGGCGCTGCAAAAAACCTGGAAAGTTTAGCACAGGCACAAACCTAAAACCATGATGACGTTTTTGCCACTGGAAGGCGGAAACCCGCTCCGGCATTCGCACGGTCGTGCGTGTGCACGCCCCCGCCGGTACTTTCGGAAAGGATTTATTGCTGGGAATGGAATTCAGGCTTCGCCTTCCTCGACCGGACGCATTGCAGCCCGGATTGCCGAAGGAGAGAAACCACGCTGTTGCAAAAATCGCATCTGCTTCGCACGATCTGCGGCATCCACCGGCGGGCTGCCGAATTTTTTGCGCCAGACCTCCCGCGCCCGAGCAGCCTCATCCTCCAGGAGCCCACCCTTGATGTCCTGGATGGCATCGCCATCGATACCGTGCGACTGCAGTTCGGAGAGAATACGGCTGTTCCCGAAACGGGCGGCGCGGCGATTGACCAGCGATTCGGAAAAGCGGGACTGGGACAGGAATTTCGCCGCCTCCAGTGAATCGAGCAAGGCCTCGATATCGTCGCCTTCCTGGGCATAGCGTGCCAGCTTGCGTCCCAGTTCAAGCCGGCTGTGTTCGCGAGCGGATAAATACTTCAGAGCCCGCGCCTTTAGACTCATTTGCAGTTTTGCCATGGTGTTCCAGCAGCGCGGGCTCCCTCACGTGAAGTATTCAGGATGAAAGGAGCTGTTCCCTCTTATTCAGCTTCTGCCACGAGGGGCGGCAGTTCCGGTACGCCCAGGGCTGCGCGGACCTTGTTTTCGATCTCGCGAGCCAGATCCGGATGTTCCTTCAGGTAGTTGCGTGCGTTGTCCTTGCCCTGGCCGATACGCTCGCCGTTGTAGCTGTACCATGCACCGGACTTTTCAACGATCTTGGCTTCGGAACCCAGGTCGAGGATTTCGCCTTCGCGCGAGGTGCCCTCCCCGTACAGGATATCGAAATGCGCTTCTTTGAAAGGCGGTGCCACCTTGTTCTTCACGACCTTGACCTTGGTTTCATTGCCGATCACCTCATCGCCGGACTTGATGGAACCGGTGCGGCGAATGTCCAAGCGGACGGATGCGTAGAACTTCAGTGCATTGCCGCCCGTCGTCGTTTCCGGGTTGCCGAACATGACGCCGATCTTCATGCGGATCTGGTTGATGAAGATGACCAGGGTGTTGGTGCGGTTGATGCTGCCGGTCAATTTGCGCAGTGCCTGCGACATGAGACGGGCCTGGAGGCCGGGGAGCGAATCACCCATGTCGCCTTCGATTTCAGCCTTCGGAGTCAGTGCTGCAACCGAGTCGACCACGACCAGGTCGACGCTGCCGGAGCGTACGAGCGCATCGCAGATTTCGAGCGCCTGCTCGCCGGTGTCAGGTTGCGAAATCAGCAATTCCTGCAGGTTGACACCCAACTTCTGCGCATACACGACGTCGAGCGCATGTTCCGCGTCGATGAAGGCGCAGGTACCACCCAGTTTTTGCATTTCTGCAATAGCTTGCAGGGTCAGCGTGGTCTTGCCGGACGATTCCGGACCGTAAATTTCCACAACGCGGCCGCGCGGCAGTCCGCCAACGCCCAATGCGATATCCAGGCCGAGCGAGCCGGTCGAGACAACCTGCACCTCTTCCGCCACGGCGCCGTCCGCCATGCGCATCACGGAACCCTTGCCGAACTGCTTCTCGATTTGCGCCAACGCGGCAGCCAGTGCCTTTGCCTTTTCCGGGTTTTGCGCAGCTTTCTTGTCGTCCATAACTGTATTCTTTCGACGGTTGGGTATTAACTAGTTCGCCACCCTTTGGCTGGCGAGCCACGATTAACGTCACAGGCCATACTGTATAAAAAAACAGTGGCGTGCGCAAGCGGGAATTTTAAATATCGGGAAAACTTGATTAGGATGAGGGGAGAAGCGGGTTTTTGAAGTCGGTACTTGCTTTGCCTTGCCGCTATTAATGAAAAGCAATAGACTACTTTCCATCTGATTGCAGAGTGCCAACCATGCGTATTTTGCTCGCTGAAGACGACAGTGTACTAGCCGATGGACTGACGCGCTCGCTGCGCCAGTCCGGGTATGCCACGGACTGCGTCAAGAACGGCCTGGAGGCGGACTCCGCACTGTCGACGCAGGATTTCGACCTGCTGATCCTCGACCTCGGCCTGCCGAAAATGCCCGGCCTGGAAGTGCTGCGCCGCCTGCGTGCGCGCAATTCGCGCCTGCCGGTGCTGATCCTGACCGCCGGCGACTCCATCGAACAACGGGTCAAGGGGCTGGACCTGGGCGCCGACGACTTCATGGCCAAGCCGTTTGCGCTGTCCGAGCTGGAAGCGCGCGTGCGCGCCCTGACCCGGCGCGGCGCCGGCGGCGGACCGACCGTCATCAAGCACGGCCCGCTGTCCTACGACCAGGTGGGGCGTATCGCCTACATGAACGACCAGATGCTCGATCTTTCGGCGCGCGAGCTGGGCTTGCTGGAAGTCCTCCTGCAGCGGACCGGACGCCTGGTATCGAAGGAGCAGCTGGTTGACCACTTGTGCGAATGGGGCGAGGAAGTCAGCAACAACGCCATCGAGGTGTATGTCCACCGCCTGCGCAAGAAGATCGAGGTGGGCGGCGTGCGCATCGCCACCGTGCGCGGCCTGGGTTACTGTCTCGAAAAATTCTCCGAGCCCGCCCCGGGCACACAGAGCACACAGACTGCCGGCTGACATTCCTCCATGAGCGACGCCCACCGTCCGGATGCGGGCGTTTCCGCCTCGACCGACGCATCCCAACGCGGGAAGGCCAGCGATTTTGTCGCCGTCCAGCCGGAAGAGCGCATCCAGCGTTCGCTGTTCGGCGAAATCCTCGACTGGATGCTGGTGCCCCTGCTGCTGCTCTGGCCGATGAGCATCGCGATCACCTACCTGGTCGCGAAGTCGATTGCCAACCATCCCTTTGACCGGGCACTGGACGACCACGTGATCGTGTTGTCCCAGCAGGTGAGGGAAGCCAATGGCAAGGTCACTGCCCAGCTCTCCAGTTCGGCACGCGATATCCTGCGCGCCGACGATGTCGACAACGTCTATTTCCAGGTTCTCGGCCCGACCGGCGAATTCATCGATGGCGACGCGGATCTGCCGCTGCCGCCGTCGGACGAGGAAACGCAGCCTTCGGGCTCGGTGCGTTTCAGGAACGACACGATGCGCGGCACCGAAGTGCGCGTGGCCTATGTGTACGCCGAACTTCGTCCGCGCCGCGGTGCGCGTGAAGCCGAACGCGGCACGACCGCCCTGGTGCAGGTTGCGGAGACCCTGGACAAACGCGCCCAGCTCGCCAACGAAATCATCAAGGGCGTGATCCTGCCGCAGTTCATCATCCTCCCCGTCGCCCTGGCACTGGTCTGGTTTGCCTTGTCGCGCGGCCTGTCGCCTCTGGCCGAGCTGCAGCAGCGCATCCGTGCGCGCCGGCCCGACGACCTCAGCCCGATCGAATCCGGCCAGGTGCCGGAGGAAATCTCGCCCCTGGTGCGTTCATTCAACGACATGCTCGGCCGCCTGTCGCAAAGCATCGAAATGCAGAAGCGCTTCATCGCGGATGCGGCCCACCAGATGAAGACGCCGCTTGCCGGCATGCGCATGCAGTCCGAACTGGCGCTGCGCGAGACCAACCTGGATGAAATGCACCGCTCGCTCGAGCAATTGTCGAAGAGCTCGGAATCCGCAACGCGGCTCGTCAACCAGCTGCTTGCGCTTGCACGTGCGGAGAACCAGACGCCCGCAACCAAGCCGCTCGTGCCGCTCGAGCTATCCGAACTGGCGCGTAATGTCGTGCAGGATTGGGTGCAGCCTTCGTTCACGCACCGCATCGACCTCGGCTTCGAGCAGCCGGGCCATCCGATCATGGTGCAGGGCAATCCGGTCATGCTGCGCGAACTGCTGAGCAACCTGATCGATAACGCGCTGCGCTATACGCCGGAGGGCGGCAGCGTGACCGTGCGGGTGCGTGCCAACGCCGTGGAGGAACAGGCGATCCTGGAGGTTGAGGATACAGGCCCGGGTATTCCGCCGTCGGAACGCTCGCATGTCTTCGAACGCTTTTACCGTATCCTTGGAAGCAACGCCGAAGGCAGCGGGCTGGGACTGTCGATCGTGCGCGAGATCGCGCAGCAGCATGGCGCGACGGTAGATATCTTCAACAATCCGCACAGTCACGATCCGAGGTTTCCGGGCTGCCTGTTCCGTGTCACCATGCGCATGGAGCAGCGTCCCGAGTTCATCGAGGATATCGGGTGATGGACGACAAAAACACACACAACCGCATTCTCTACTGGAGCAAGGTCCGGCAGTTCACCTTCGTGCTGATCGCGCTCTGGTTCAGTTCGACCTTCGGCATCATCTTCTTTGCGCGCGAGTTGAGCACATTTACCGTATTCGGCTGGCCGTTCTCGTTCTACATGGCGGCACAAGGACTGATCCTGCTTTACCTGGCGATCCTGGCCGTGTATGTCATCCATATGCGCAAGCTGGACAAGTTGTTGAAGAGCGAGACCGCAGATGGCCAATGATGCCTTTTTCCGGCGGCTCGTCCGCTACTACGGCTGGTACACGGTCGGATTCATCATTTTCCTGCTCGCACTGGCGATCCTGGAAAAGGAAGGCTTTCCGCGCGCCTGGATTGGTTATATCTTCATCTTCTCCACCATTGTCGTGTACGCAGGGATCGGCGTCATCAGCCGCACTTCCGACGTTTCGGAGTATTACGTCGCCGGACGCCGCGTGCCTGCCATGTTCAACGGCATGGCGACCGCAGCCGACTGGATGTCCGCCGCCAGCTTCATCAGCCTGGCAGGCGGCTTGTACGTCCTCGGATTCGACGGCCTTGCCTACATTCTCGGCTGGACCGGGGGCTACTGCCTCGTTGCGCTGTTGGTGGCGCCCTACATCAACAAGTTCGGGCACTACACCATTCCCGACTTCCTGGCCGCGCGTTTCTCCGGCCCCTGGGGCAGCACCCCGGTGCGGATCATCGCGGTTTCGTTTACCGTCCTCGTATCGTTCACCTACGTAGTGGCGCAGATCTATGGCGTGGGTCTGATCACATCCCGCTTTACAGGCGTCGAGTTTTCGGTCGGCATTTTCCTCGGCCTGGCAAGCATCCTGGTGTGCTCCTTCCTCGGCGGCATGCGCGCCATTACGTGGACCCAGGTCGCCCAGTACATCATCATGCTGATCGCCTACATGATTCCCGTCGTGTGGCTCTCGGTGAAGCATACGAGCGTGCCAGTCCCGCAAGTGGCCTACGGCTCGGCGCTCTCGAAACTGAGCGAACGCGAGAAGCAGATCAATGAAGACCCGATGGAACAACAGGTCCGTGCAATCTTCAAGGAACGCGCCAATGAATACGCATTCAAGATTGCCGCCCTGCCCGCTTCGTGGGAAAACGGACTGGTCGAGATGCAGCGCCATGTGGAGGACCTCAAGCGCACCAACGCCTCGCTGATCGAAATCAAGGCTGCGAGCCGAACCTTGGCCGCCTATCCGAAGGATGCCGATGAAGCGCGCCGCAAATGGAGCGAAGCGCGCGCCTTCAACCTTGCACGCGCGGAGCCGGTAGTCCCGCACACCGAGCCCTTTCCCGGCAAGACACCGGAAGTGTCAGACACGAAGCGCAACAATTTCATGGCGCTCGTATTGTGCCTGATGATGGGCACTGCAGCCCTGCCACACATCCTCGTCCGCTTCTACACCACGCCCTCGGTGGCGGAAGCGCGGCGATCGGTATTATGGACGCTGCTGTTCATCATGCTGCTCTATACGACGGTTCCGGCGCTGGCAGTCCTCGTCAAGTACGATATCTATACATCGCTGCTGGGAACCGATTTTTCGAAGATACCGTCCTGGGTGTCGTATTGGGCCAGCGTTGACAAGATCAATCCGCTGGTGTCGATCACGGACATGAACAAGGACAACGTGGTCCAGCTGGCTGAAATCGTGATGGACGGCGACATCGTGGTGCTGGCGACGCCGGAGATTGCCGGGCTTCCCTACGTCATCTCGGGGCTGATCGCCGCCGGCGGCCTGGCAGCGGCACTCTCGACCGCCGATGGACTGCTGCTGACGATTTCGAATGCACTCTCGCACGACGTGTACTACAAGACTGTCGATCCCAAGGCATCGACCCAGAAGCGCGTGACGATTTCCAAGCTGCTGCTGCTCGTCGTGACACTGGTTGCCGCCTATGTAGCCTCTCTCAAACCGGGCGATATTCTATCCATGGTTGGCGCTGCATTCTCGCTGGCGTCATCGGCCCTGTTTGCTGCCCTCGTTTTGGGCGTCTTCTGGAAACGGGCGAACCAACAGGGTGCAATCGCGGGCATGGTAGTCGGTCTTGGCGTCTGCATGTACTACATGTTGCGCACCTATCCAGTGCTCGGCGGGTCTGCCGCCAATCAGTGGTTCAACATCGCGCCTATCTCGGCCGGCGTGTTCGGCGTGCCCGCAGGGTTCCTAACGATCTTTGTTGTCAGCCTGCTGACCCGGAAACCGGAACCCCGCTCCAACGCACTGGTGGACCACATCCGCATTCCTTGAGAGGTTCGTGCCCACTGGCACGTTTCTTGTTACTCTTGGTCTAATCATTCAGCAGGCGAGAGCCCGTGTTACTGCCTAACGACCGCCGAGACAGGACGCCATGCCACACTTTTTCAACGAAATGTATTCAGACGAACCCGCGGTGCGCGCGCACTACCGGAAGTTCGACAACTGGCTGCAAGGACAACCGCCGGACGTCATTGCGAGAAAGCGCGCCGAGGCCGACCTGATCTTCCGCAGGGTAGGTATTACATTCGCCGTGTACGGCAATGACGCGGGGACGGAACGGCTGATCCCGTTCGACATCATTCCGCGCATCATTCCCGCGGCGGAGTGGACGCAACTTGAAGCTGGCCTGGTGCAGCGCGTGAAGACGCTGAACATGTTCATCCACGATATCTACCACGACCAGAATATCGTGAAGGCGGGCGTTATCCCGGCCGAGCAGATCTTCAGGAATGCGCAGTACCGTCCGGAAATGCAGGGCATCTCGGTCGCCTCCGACATCTACGCGCATATCGCCGGTGTCGATATCGTGCGTGCCGGCCAGGGCGAGTTCTATGTACTGGAGGACAACCTGCGTGTGCCGTCGGGTGTGTCCTACATGCTGGAAGACCGCAAGATGATGATGCGGCTCTTCCCGGATCTGTTCTCGCAACACAAGATTGCCCCTGTCGCGCACTACCCGGACATGCTGCTCGACAACCTCCGTTCCGTGGCGCCGGTTGGCGTCACCGATCCGACCGTCGTCGTCATGACGCCGGGCATGTACAACTCGGCTTATTTCGAGCATGCCTTCCTGGCGCAGCAGATGGGCGTGGAACTGGTCGAGGGACAGGATCTCTTCGTCAACGACAATGCGGTCTACATGCGCACCACGCGCGGGCCGAAGCGCGTGGATGTGATCTACCGGCGCATCGACGATGACTTCCTCGATCCGCTGGCATTCCGCGCCGATTCCTCGCTCGGCGTGCCGGGTCTGCTTTCGGTCTACCGTGCCGGGCGGGTCACGCTGGCCAATGCAATCGGCACCGGCGTCGCCGACGACAAGTCGATTTACCCGTTCGTGCCCGACATGGTCCGCTTCTACCTGTCGGAAGAACCGATCCTCAACAACGTGCCCACCTACCAGTGCCGGAAGAAGGAAGACCTGGAATACACGCTGGTCAACCTGCCCCGGCTGGTGGTCAAGGAAGTGCACGGCGCCGGCGGTTACGGCATGCTGGTCGGCCCGGCCTCGACGCGCGACGAGATCGAGGCATTCCGCCAGCGCGTGATCGCCAAGCCGGATGGCTACATCGCCCAGCCCACGCTGGCGCTGTCCGCCTGCCCGACCTTTGTCGAATCCGGCATCGCGCCGCGCCACATCGATCTGCGCCCCTTCGTGCTGTCGGGCAAGACGGTGTCCATGGTCAAGGGTGGCCTGACGCGCGTCGCACTGAAGGAAGGCTCGCTGGTCGTCAACTCGTCGCAAGGCGGCGGAACCAAAGATACCTGGGTACTGGAGAAATAAGATGCTCAGCCGCACCGCAGACCACCTCTTCTGGATGGCGCGCTACACCGAGCGCGCCGAAAACACCGCCCGTATGCTGGATGTCAACGTCCAGACCGCCCTGCTGCCGCAGTCCATGCATGCGGCGGAACAAGGATGGAGGGCCATGCTCGGGATCTCCGAACTGCTCGATGCCTTCGACGACAAGTACGGGCTGATGACGGCCAGGGACGTCCTCGACTTCATGGTGCGCGATCCGGACAATCCGTCGTCGATCGCCTCCTGCCTTCGCCACGCGCGCGAAAATGCCCGCGCGGTGCGGGGTGCGCTGACCACCGAGGTCTGGGAAACGCACAATGCCACATGGCTCGAACTGCAGAACAAGCTCCGCAGCAGGATCCTCGAGGAAGACCCGAGCCAGTTCTTCGAATGGGTGAAATACCGCTCGCACCTGTCGCGCGGCGTGACCATCGGGACGATGCTCAAGGACGAGGCCTTCCACTTCATCCGCCTCGGCACCTTCCTCGAACGCGCCGACAACACCGCGCGCATCCTGGACGTGAAGTTCCATGGCACCGACAAGAGCGTGTTCGCAGATCACGCTGCGGACGACGAAGCACAACACGACTTCTACTACTGGGCGGCCATCCTGCGCTCCGTGTCCGGCTTCGAGATCTATCGCAAGGTCTACCGCGATGTCATCACGCCGGAACGCGTGGCCGAACTTCTGATGCTGCGCTCCGACATGCCGCGCTCCCTGCTGGCCTGCATGGATGAAGTGACGACCAACCTGGCACAAGTGCGCAATGACGCGTCCGATGATACCGAGCGCTTCGTCGGCAAGCTGCACGCGGAACTCAAGTACAGCAAGATCGACGAAATCCTCGACTCCGGATTGCACGAGTACCTGACGCAGTTCCTTGAGCGCATCTATGAAATCGGCGATCGCATCAGCCGCGATTTCCTGGTGCCGTTGACCGCGTAATCATGCTGCTGTCGATCCGCCACGAGACCGTTTATCACTACACGGCTGCCCTGACCTACACGATCCAGCAGCTTCGCCTCTCGCCGCGCCCGGACCCGCATCAGCAGGTCCGGACCTGGGATGTGCACACGGCGGGCCGGCGCAACGAATTCATCGATGCCTTCGGCAATATCGGACACATGCTCACCATCACCGGATTGCATGACGAAGTCCGGATTCTCGCCAGCGGCACGGTTTCCGTGGAGCCGCTCGATCGCGGGCGGCTACCGGGCAGCAATGTCCTGTCGCCGCTGGTGTTTACCGTGCCGACGCGCCTGACAGAGCCGGATGACGATATCGTCGCGTTCGCGATGCGCCACTTGCCGGCCGGTGCACGCAGCACCACCCTGCTCGCGCTTGCGGAGGCGATCCGCGCGTCGGTCGATTACCGGACAGGAGCGACCGAAGTCACCACGCCGGCCGCCGATGCCCTGCGCCTCGGCCAAGGCGTCTGCCAGGACCATGCGCACCTGTTTCTTTCCTGCTGCCACGTGCACGGCATCCCGGCGCGCTACGTTTCCGGCTACATCGATCCGGGCGATACCGAGCACGCCGCCAGCCATGCCTGGGTCGACGTCTGGGTGGAGGAAGTGGATTTCTCGGGCTGGGTCAGCATCGATGTCACCCATGCGTGCTTCGCCGGAGATGCCCATTGCCGGCTGGCCATCGGACGCGACTACGATTCTGCGGCGCCGGTGCGGGGTGTTCGGCATGGCGGCGGGTTCGAATCGCTGGGCGTCCGCGTTGACGTTTCGCCAATTTTTTCCTGAGCCCGCCGCACTTTCCGTGCTGTCTTTTGACGACACCGCCGGCCGCAAAACGGGCCGCTCGTCCGGCTTCGTCCTGTAGAATTCCCTTTTTGCACCCTGCTTTTGCGATCATGACTTATTGCGTCGCCATGCGCCTCGATTCGGGGCTGGTTTTCCTGTCCGATTCCCGCACCAATGCCGGCGTCGACCAGGTCGGTACGTTCAGGAAGATGACGGTATTCGAGAACCCGGGCGATCGCATGATGGTCCTGATGACGGCCGGGAACCTGTCGATATCGCAGTCGATCCGCCAGATCATCGCGGAACGCACGACCAGCAGCGGCAAGACGATCTGGACGGCCACCTCCATGTACGAAGCGGCGCAGATCGTGGGCGAAGCGGTGCGCACCGTGTACGAACGCGACGCGCACACCCTGCGCGAGTTCGGCATCGACTTCAACGTCAGCATCATCTTCGGCGGACAGATCCAGGGCGAGCGCTGCCGCCTGTTCCAGGTTTACGCCGCCGGCAATTTCATCGAAGCACACAATGAGAACACCTATTTCCAGATCGGCGAGGCCAAGTACGGCAAGCCGATCATCGATCGCGTGATCACGCCATCCACACCGCTGAATGAAGCGGCCAAGTGCGCCCTGATCTCGATGGACTCGACCCTGCGCTCGAACATTTCGGTTGGCCTGCCGCTCGACCTGCTGATCTATGAACACGATGCGCTGGCAGTCACCCGCTTTGTCACAATCGATGAAAAGAACCAGTACTTCCAAATGATCCGCAGCACCTGGGGGCAGCAACTCAAGAGTGTGTTCGAGGGCATTTCCGATCCGGTGTGGAATGCATCGCCGGACGAGGGCGCGATGGCGCTGTCGACCACCAACACACACAGCCAGCCAGTACGCGTACAGCCGCCGCACAGCCTGGCGAACGCCAATCCGCATCCTGCGCCCTTGCAGACGCTTGCGGAACAGGATGGCGGAAACAAGCAGCACTGACCTGCTGCACAAACAAAAACGGCTGCAGGATCTGCAGCCGTTTTTTATTCCGGGGTCGCTTTTTACAGCACGATCGTCTGTGCCTCTTCGCCCTGGCGCTCGCGGATTTCACCGATGCGCGTGACGCTCTCGCCGGCAGCCTTGAGCTGTGCGATGGCAGCGTCGGCGTTTTCCTTCGACACGATCACCACCATGCCGATGCCGCAGTTGAACACGCGGTGCATCTCGGCGTCGGCGACACCGCCATGCTGCTGCAGCCAGGTGAACAGCGGCGGCATGGTCCAGGCATCGCGATGCAGGACGGCCGTCAGGTTCTCGCGCAGCACGCGCGGCACGTTTTCCACCAGTCCGCCGCCGGTGATGTGTGCCATGCCCTTGACCTCCAGCTTTTCCATCAGGGACAGCAGCGGCTTCACGTAGATGTGCGTCGGTTCCATGATCACGTCCGCAAGGCGGCGACCGTGGAAATCGGCGTTCAGGTCAGGCTTGGCAACCTCGATGATCTTGCGCACCAGCGAATAGCCGTTGGAGTGCGCGCCGGACGAAGCCAGGCCCAGCACCACGTCGCCCGGAACGATCTTGCTGCCGTCGATGATCTTCGACTTCTCGACCGCGCCGACAGCGAAGCCGGCCAGGTCGTATTCGCCGTCCGGATACATGCTCGGCATTTCGGCGGTTTCGCCGCCGATCAGCGCGCAGCCGGCCAGTTCGCAGCCCTTGGCGATACCCTTGATGACGTCAGTCGCGGACGGCACGTCCAGCTTGCCGCAGGCGAAATAGTCGAGGAAGAACAGCGGCTCGGCACCCTGCACCAGGATGTCGTTCACGCTCATCGCCACCAGGTCGATGCCGACCGTGTCGTGCTTCTTGAGGTGGAAGGCCAGCTTCAGCTTGGTGCCCACGCCGTCGGTGCCGGACACCAGGACCGGCTCCTTGTACTTCTTGCTGATCTCGAACAGGGCGCCGAAGCCGCCGATACCGCCCAGCACGCCTTCGCGCATCGTACGTTTGGCAAAAGGCTTGATCGCTTCGACCAGGGCGTCGCCTGCATCGATGTCGACACCGGCGTCGCGGTAGGAAAGGGATACGTTGGAAGTGGAACTCATGTCTGGAATAAGTGCAGAGGCGGTAAAATAGGCGGTTTGGGCTTTGCAGAAACATCCAAGCCCTGACCAAAACGCTATTTTATCAAACCCGACCCGTTCAACCTGCCCCAACCTGCCGAAACATGCCATTTTCTTTCAATCCGGAGCAGAAGCAGACTTTCTTGTGGCTGGCGGTCGGGCTGGTGCTGGTGGCTTTGCTGGCCTACCTTGGCCCGGTCCTGGCCCCGTTTATCGCCGCCGGCGTCCTGGCGTATGCCCTCAACCCGGCTGTTGACTGGTTGTCATCAAAGCAGATCGGCAAACTGTCCATTCCCCGCAGCATGGCAGTCATCGTTGTCATGCTGCTCTTGCTGGCCGCCATTCTGGCGCTGATCCTGGTCGTTTTGCCGATCATGCAGAAGCAGATTCCGCTGCTGCAGGAAAAAATCCCCGGCGCCCTGACCCGCCTGAATGCTTTCCTGTCGCCGAAACTGCAAGACATCGGCATCCGCGTGCGCCTGGACGAAGTCGGCATCAAGCGGCTGGTATCCCAGTACTTCGCCACCAGCAGCGATGAAATCTGGAGTTCCGTGCTCGCCTCCGCCAAGGTCGGCAGTGCCGCGGTCCTGGGCTGGATCGCCACCCTGACCCTGATCCCGATCGCCTTGTTCTACCTGCTGCTCGACTGGCATGCCGTGCTGGCGCGCGTCCAGGCCGTCATTCCCCGTCGCTGGGTGGGCCAGGTCGTGAGCTTCGGCCAGGAAGTCGACGGCCTGCTGGCGCAGTACCTGCGCGGCCAGCTTGCGGTGATGCTCGTGCTGTCGATTTACTATGCCGGCGCGCTGGCAATGTTCGATTTCGACGTCGCCGTGCCGGTGGGCGTGCTGACCGGCCTGCTCGTGTTCATCCCCTACCTCGGTTTCGGACTCGGGCTGGTGCTCGCGTTGATCGCCGCCGTCCTCCAGTTCGAGGGGCTCCACGGCGTGGTCGTGGTTGCGGGCATTTACGGCGCCGGCCAGGTGATTGAAAGCTTTTTCCTGACGCCGCGGCTGGTGGGCGAACGCATCGGCCTGCATCCGCTGACCGTGATCTTCGCCCTGATGGCCTTCGGCCACCTGTTCGGCTTCGTCGGCGTGCTGCTGGCCCTGCCGGCGTCGGCCATCCTCGCAGTGGCGCTTGCCCACCTGCGCACCCAATACATCAATAGCAGTTTCTATCGTCAGTCATGAGGCAAATGCTGCTCGACCTGGGCGCGGAAAAACCGCAGACCCTGGATACCTTCGTCGTTGGACAAAATGCGGAACTGTCGCAGTTGCTGAGGCAGTTCGCCCAGTATGCGACGGCCATGCCCAGGGAACGCTTCGTCTACCTATGGGGGGAGGCCGGCGCCGGCAAGTCGCACCTGCTGCAGGCGCTGGCCGCCGTTCCCGGCGCGCGCTACATTCCGGCGGGCGCCGGCGACAACGACTACCTGTTCGATGACAGTGCACGGCTGTACCTCATGGACGACTGCCAGCTGCTGTCGCCGGAGGCGCAGATCTCGGCTTTCGCCCTGTTCAACCAGGTGCGCGAGAACGGCGCCCTGCTGGTCAGCGCCGGCGACAAGCCCCCTGCAGGCCTCGAATTGCGCGAAGACCTGCGCACCCGCCTCGGCTGGGGCCTGATCTATCAGGTGCACGGCCTCACCGATGAAGAAAAAATCGCCGCCTTGACACAGGCGGCACAGGCGCGCGGCATAACATTGTCGCCGGGCGTGTTACCCTATCTGATCACCCATTTCCGCCGGGATATGCGGTCCCTGTCCTCCATGCTGGACGCGCTCGATCAGTATTCGCTGGAGACCCAGCGGCCGATCACGCTTCCGCTGTTGCGCAGCCTGCTGCAGCTCGAAGGAGAATCCAAGCCACAATGAATCTCGCCTTATTCGACCTAGACCACACCCTGATACCGCTCGATTCGGATTACGAATGGGGCCAGTTCCTTGTCCGCATCGGCGCCGTGGATGCGGATGAATTCGCCAAACGCAATGCGGCGTTTTACGCGCAATATGAAGCCGGCACGCTCGATCCGGTGGAATACCTGGAATTTGCGCTCGGCACGCTGGCGCAGTTTCCGCGCAAGCAGCTCGACGAATGGCACCGGCAATTCATGGACGAAGTCATCCTGCCCGGCATCCGCCCGGCGGCGACTGACCTCGTGAAAGAGCACCTGAGGGCCGGCGACCAGGTTGCCATCATCACCGCGACCAACCGGTTCGTCACCGAGCCGATCGCCAAGGTATTCGGCGTCGACACCCTGATTGCCGCGCAACCGGAAACCACCGCTGAAGGCGAAATCACCGGCAAGCTGGTTGGCATCCCGACGTCCGGCAAGGGCAAGGTGACCCACATGAACGAATGGCTCGCCGCCCAGGGCAAATCGCTGGCCAGCTTCCCGCGCAGCTATTTCTACAGCGATTCCCAGAACGACATTCCCCTGCTGTCGGCCGTCACCCATCCGGTCGCCACCAACCCGAACGCCTTGCTCAAAGCCCATGCAGAAGCGCAAGGCTGGCCTATCCTGACACTGTTCGATGATTAAAAAGTTTATCAAGCGCATTCTCGGCGGCAAAAAGAAGGCAGAAAACCCGCACCAGCCCGTCGTGCTCGGACCGCAGGAACATGGAATCAATCCCCAGTTGCTGTCCTCGCACGCGGTGCGGGTAACGCAGACGCTGCAGGAAAACGGCTTCAAGGCATTCGTCGTCGGCGGCGCGGTGCGTGACCTGCTGCTCGGCGTGAAGCCGAAGGATTTCGATGTCGCGACCAACGCCACGCCGGAACAGGTCAAGCGCCTGTTCCGGCGCGCCTTCATCATCGGCAAGCGATTCCAGATCGTGCATGTGATGTTTGGCCAGGAAATCATCGAGGTCACGACCTTCCGCGGCGCCTCCGCGGACAGCGCCCCCAAGGATGAACATGGCCGCGTGCTGCGCGACAACACCTTCGGCGAACAGCACGAAGACGCTGCACGCCGCGATTTCACGATCAACGCGATGTACTACGATCCCGCCGCGCAGACGGTGCTCGATTACCACAACGGCATCGCCGACATCCGCAACAAGACCCTGCGCATCATCGGCGTGCCTGAAGCACGGTTCCGCGAAGACCCCGTACGCCTGCTGCGCGTAGTGCGCTTCGCCGCAAAGCTCGGCTTCACCATCGATTCCGCCACGCGCGAGCCGATCCAGGTGATGGCGCCGCTGATCAACAACGTTCCCGCAGCCCGCGTGTTCGACGAGATGCTCAAGCTGCTGATGAGCGGCCACGCCCTCGCCTGCCTGCAGCAATTGCGCAAGGAAGGCCTGCACCACGGCCTGCTGCCGCTGCTCGACGTCGTGCTGGAGCAGCCTCTCGGCGAAAAATTCGTCACGCTCGCGCTGGAAAACACGGACGAACGCGTCCGCCAGGGCAAGGGCGTATCGCCCGGCTTCCTGTTCGCTTCGCTGCTGTGGCACCAGGTCCTGGAAAAATGGAACGCCTACAAGGCCGCCGGCGAGTATCCGATCCCCGCACTGCACCTCGCTGCCGACGACGTGCTCAACACCCAGACCGAAAAGCTGGCGCTGCAGCGCCGTATCGCCACCGACATGCGCGACATCTGGGCAATGCAGCCGCGCTTCGAACGCCGCACCGGAAAGTCGCCCTACAAGCTGCTCGAACACCAGCGCATGCGCGCAGGCTACGACTTCCTGCTGCTGCGCTGCGAATCGGGTGAGCTCGATGCGGAAGTCGGCCAGTGGTGGACCGACTTCATGGCTGCAGACGGTCCCGGCCGTGAAGAACTGCTTGCCAGGAAGCCGCGCACGGAAGGCGACGCTTCCGCTCCCAAGAAGCGCCGACGCCGTGGCGGACGCAGCAAGAACAAGGCCTCGCCCGTGGAAGGCAGCGCTACATGAGCGTAGCGCAGACGCCATGCTATATCGGCATCGGCGCCAACCTTGGTGATGCCCGCGACACCGTCACCCAGGCCATCGCATTGATCGGCAAGCTGCCGCACACGCAACTTGCCGCGAAATCCAGCCTGTTCAGCACAGCGCCGGTCGATGCCGGCGGCGATGACTACGTCAACGCCGTCGTGAAGATCAACACCCGCCTCCAGCCCATGGAGCTGCTGCAGGCGCTGCAGGCGCTGGAACAGGATTTCGGCCGCCAGCGCCCCTATCGCAATGCTCCGCGCACCCTGGATCTCGACATCCTGCTGTATGGCGACCAGGTCATCTCCATCGACACGCTGGAGGTGCCGCATCCGCGCATGACGCAGCGCGCGTTCGTACTGATTCCGTTGCTCGAGATCGATCCCTTCATTACCATTCCGAAACAAGGCCCGGCGCACAGCTTCGTCACTGCCGTCGCCGCCCAGGCCATCCGGAAAATCTGAGCCATGCAAATTCCTGTTGTTGTGCAAACCGTCGGTTTGCTCGTCCTTTCGAACGTCTTCATGACGATCGCGTGGTACGGCCACCTCAAGAACCTGGCAAGCAAGCCGTGGTGGATCGCCGCTGTCATCAGCTGGGTCATCGCCCTGTTCGAATACCTGCTGCAGGTGCCGGCCAACCGCATCGGCTACACCGAACTTAGCCTCGCGCAGCTCAAGATCATGCAGGAAGCGATTACCCTCAGCGTGTTCGTTCCTTTCGCGATGATCTACATGAACCAGCCGTTCAAGCTCGATTACGTCTGGGCCGGCCTGTGCCTCGTCGGCGCCGTCTACTTCATCTTCCGCACATGAGCCTGGACCGCTACAAGTACATCGTCGTCGAAGGCCCGATCGGCGTCGGCAAGACGTCATTGACGCGCAAACTCGCCGAAGCCGCCGGCGCGCAGACACTGCTCGAACTGCCGCAGGACAATCCCTTCCTCGACAAGTTCTACCGCGACCCTTCGCGCTACGCGCTGCCGACGCAGATGTTCTTCCTGTTCCAGCGCATGAACCAGCTGCGCGACATGGCGCAGACTGACCTGTTCGACGCGCGCGTCGTGTCCGACTTCCTGCTCGACAAGGACCCGATCTTCGCGCGCCTGACGCTCGGCGACGACGAGCTGAACCTGTACCAGCAGTTGTACTCGCACCTGCGCCCGCAGGCTGCCGTGCCGGATCTCGTCATTTACCTGCAGGCCCAGCCCGAGACGCTGGTCGAGCGCGTGAAGAAACGCGGCATTGCGATCGAGGCCGGCATTTCCGAGATGTACCTCTACCGTCTTTGTGAAAGTTACAGCCGTTTCTTTTATCATTACGACGCCGCTCCGCTGCTGATCGTGAATACAGAGAACCTGAATCCGATCGAACGCGAAGACGACTTCAACCTGCTGGTACGACGCATCGGAGAAATGCGCGGCAAGCGGGAATTTTTCAACCTTGGGGAATAACTATGTCGGGATATCTGCAAGAAGGCGCACCGGCCGCATCGTTGACTCGCAGCAAGGCCGTCACTGTGCCATCGCTGCTGGCGATGAAAAATGCGGGTGAAAAGATTGCAATGCTGACTTGCTACGATGCCAGCTTTGCCGCATTGATGGATCGCTGCGGCGTGGACGTATTGCTGGTCGGCGACTCCCTCGGCAATGTCTGCCAGGGACACAACTCTACGCTGCCCGTCACGATAAGCGATATCGCCTATCACACGGCATCGGTTGCACGCGGCAACCAGACTGCCCTGCTGATCGCTGACATGCCGTTTGGCACCTACGCGACACCCGAATCCGCGTTCGACAATGTGGTAAAACTGATGCAGGCCGGCGCGCAGATGGTCAAACTGGAAGGGGGGGCATGGCTGGTTGACACAGTGAAATTCCTCACCGATCGCGCCATACCGGTATGTGCGCATCTTGGACTGACGCCGCAATCGGTGCATCAACTCGGCGGATTCAAGGTGCAGGGAAAAACTGCGGAAGGTGCGGAAAAACTGAAGGCGGATGCACTCGCCCTGCAGGAAGCCGGCGCATCGATCCTCGTGCTGGAAGCGATTCCGACGGCGCTCGGCAAGGAAGTCACCGACTTGCTCGCCATGCCGACCATCGGCATCGGCGCCGGTCCCGATTGCTCGGGCCAGGTACTGGTCATGCACGACATGCTGGGTGTATTCCCCGGTAAGAAGGCCCGCTTCGTGAAGAACTTCATGGACGGCCAGACCAGCATCGAAGCGGCCATCCGCGCCTACATCGCCGCGGTCAAGGACAAGTCCTTCCCGGCGGCGGAGCACTGCTTCTAATCGTTGTTCTCGTAACGCGCGAGGCTCTTCGGCATCTTCTCGGCCAGGTCCTCGGCGTTACTCACGGTCAGCCCGAGATCGCGCAGCAAACCGTCCTTGAGGCCGTAGATCCAGCTATGGATCGTGAGTTGCTGGCCCCGCTCCCAGGCATCCTGGACGATCGTCGTCTGGCACACGTTGACCACCTGCTCCAGCACATTCAGTTCGCACAGGCGATCCTGCCGCACACCTTGCGGCAGGACTTCGCCGAGATAGCGTTCATGCTTCTGGTGCACGTCCTGGACGTGGCGCAGCCAGTTGTCCGCCAGCCCCACACGACGGCGTGCGAGTGCGGCATGCACACCGGAGCAGCCGTAATGGCCGCATACGATCACATGCTTCACACCCAGTACGTCGATCGCGAACTGCAGGACGGACAGGCAGTTGAGATCGGTGTGTACCACGACGTTGGCGACATTTCGATGCACGAACAGCTCGCCCGGCAACAGGTTGACGATTTCATTGGCAGGTACGCGACTGTCGGCGCAACCGATCCAGAGATATTCAGGCGATTGCTGGCCGGCGAGTTTCTTGAAGAAGGTAGCGTCCTGGGCAACCATCGCCGAGGCCCAGTCGCGGTTGTTCTGGAACAGGTGTTCCAGCATGACGGAATTGGTATCGTTCTGAGTCATCTTGCATCAGTCGTAAACAGGAAGAGGAAAACCGACCGGACGCAACAAAGCGCGAAGAAGCGCGAAATTAGGCGAAGTTGGCACAGAAATTTTGCTGTGCGAGTGCGGCGCGCGGGCGGCATGACGTCCGGCACAACCGGACGCACCGCGCATTATACAGAGGACAAATCTGTCGCCCCTGAAACCCCTACACGTATTCAGGAGTTATTGCCGCGTGCGCTGGCTTCAGGCTTCTCGCCGAGCATCAGCGGCTTGAGTTGTGCGTCGACCGGCTTGTCGCCAAGCCAGATCTTCAGCAAGGCGTTATAGAACGCGACATCGGGCAGGACGTCGGACACCTTCTTGCCATTGACGTGCACCACTGTGCCCGATCCGGGAATCCAATCGGTAGTAAGCACATCTCCCTTCTTCAGCTCGGGAATGGACGCGAAAATCTCGCCAAATTTCTGCAACTGCATGATCAGCTTGGCTTTTTCGTTCTTGTCGCTGTTCTGCTGGATACCGCTCATGAAGCCGCGGCCAAGCTCTTCATTGCTCACGTCGCGCAGCATGACGATGGTGACGCGCTTGGGCCCGGGTGCGGCAAGGACGTCCTGCACAGCGGATTTTTTCTCTGGAAGGTACAGGCCGGCGACATAAACCTTGAAGATCGCCTTGTAGCGGATGCCGGCACCGTTGAGCTTGAGTTCCTGGTTCGCCAGACGCACGGTATCGTCCAGCTTGACGCCACCCACGTCGGCCGCAGATCCGTGGATGGGAAGTGACAGTACTGCTGCGGCACCAATGAGGCCGAGCGCACGGGTTACGCGAATGCCAAGCTTCATGTTGTCTCCAAAATAATATTTATGCACGGCAATAGTACGAGCGTTTCATTATCCTGAGAAAGGCTAGAGGGACAACTCTAAATCTCATATAAAAAAAAGCCGCGGGTCGCAGGGAGCCGCGGCTTTCCGAGATACAGGAATTCGAGGGTTACTCGAAGAATTCCTTGACCTTGTCCTTCCACGACTTGCTTTGCGGGCTGTGCTTCGAGCCTCCAGCCGTGGTCAGCTTTTCAAACTCTTGCAGCAATTCCTTCTGCCGATCAGTGAGCTTGACCGGCGTTTCCACCACAACATGGCAGAACAGGTCGCCGGCATAACCCGAGCGCACGCCCTTGATGCCCTTGCCGCGCAGACGGAAAGTCTTGCCGGACTGCGTGCCTTCCGGCAGCGTGAAGGATGCCTTGCCATTGAGCGTCGGCACTTCGACTTCCCCGCCCAGTGCCGCCTTGGCAAACGATACGGGAATCTCGCAGTGCAGGTCATCGCCGTCACGCTGGAATACCGTGTGCGGCTTGATGCGGATCTCCACATAGAGGTCGCCAGGTGGCCCGCCGTTCATGCCCGGCTCGCCGTTGCCCGACGAGCGGATGCGCATGCCGTCGTCGATGCCGGCCGGAATCTTCACTTCCAGTGTCTTGTTGCGCTTGATGCGACCCGCGCCGCTGCACGTCGGGCAGGGATTGGGAATCATCTTGCCGGTGCCATGGCACTTCGGGCAGGTCTGCTGGATGCTGAAGAAGCCCTGCTGCATGCGCACCTGCCCCTGTCCGCCGCAGGTGGTACAGGTCGTGGGCGAGGTGCCCGGTTTTGCACCGGATCCGTGGCAGGTGTCGCATTCATCCCAGGACGGCACGCGGATGGTGGTGTCGTAACCGTGCGCCGCCTGCTCGAGCGTAATCTCCAGGTTGTAGCGCAGGTCGGCGCCACGGTAGACCTGCGGGCCGGCACCGCGGCCGCCGCGCGCACTCTGGCCGAAGATATCGCCGAAAATGTCGCCGAACGCGTCGGAAAATCCGCCGCCGAAACCGGCGCCACCCGCACCAAAACCACCGCCGCCCATGTTCGGATCGACACCGGCATGGCCGTAACGGTCATAGGCTTCACGCTTGCCGGCGTCGGAAAGCATCTCGTAGGCTTCTTTCGCCTCCTTGAACTTCTCTTCCGCGCCCTTGCTGTCCGGATTGCGGTCCGGGTGGTACTTCATCGCGAGCTTGCGATACGCCTTCTTGATTTCTTCCTCGGAAGCGTTCTTCGCTACACCCAGAATCTCGTAAAAATCTCGCTTTGACATCTTGTAGGCGTCCTGTTTCTAAACGCAAAACGCCGAGTCGAGGATCTGGAGGATCGCATCGGCTCGGCGGGCCATCGCGGCGCTAAGTTGCCTTAGCCGCGATGAGGGTCATTACTTGTCTTTGACTTCCTTGAAGTCGGCGTCGACGACGTCTTCTTCCTTGGCCTTGGCTTCCGATGCGCCTGCGCCCGTACCGCCGGCAGCACCTGCGGCACCGGCCGCGCCTGCCTGCTGCGCCTGCGCGTCAGCGTACATCTTCTCGCCCAGCTTCTGCGCAGCGGTCGACAGCGCGGCGACCTTGGCGTCGATGTCGGCCTTGTCGTTGCCCTTCAGGACGCCTTCCAGGTCCTTGATCGCTGCTTCGATCTTTTCCTTCTCGCCGCCGTCCAGCTTGTCGCCGTACTCGGTCAGTGCCTTGCGGGTCGAGTGTACCAGCGCGTCGCCCTGGTTGCGTGCATCCGCCAGTTCCTTGAGCTTCTTGTCCTCGTCGGCGTACAGTTCGGCGTCCTTCACCATCTTCTGGATTTCGTCCTCGGACAAGCCGGAGTTCGCCTTGATGGTGATCTTGTTTTCCTTGCCGGAAGCCTTGTCCTTCGCGCCGACGTGCAGGATGCCGTTGGCGTCGATGTCGAAGGTCACTTCAACTTGCGGAATGCCGCGCGGTGCCGGCGGGATGCCTTCGAGGTTGAACTCGCCCAGCAGCTTGTTGCCGGTCGCCATTTCGCGCTCGCCCTGGTAGACCTTGATGGTCACGGCCGGCTGGTTGTCGTCGGCAGTGGAGAACACCTGGCTGAACTTGGTCGGGATCGTGGTGTTCTTCTGGATCATCTTGGTCATCACGCCGCCCAGGGTCTCGATACCCAGCGACAGCGGCGTCACGTCCAGCAGCAGCAGGTCCTTGCGGTCGCCCGACAGCACGGAACCCTGGATCGCGGCGCCGACAGCAACGGCTTCATCCGGGTTGACGTCCTTGCGCGGTTCCTTGCCGAAGAACTCCTTCACCTTTTCCTGCACCTTCGGCATGCGGGTCATGCCGCCGACCAGGATCACGTCCTGGATGTCGGAGACCTTCACGCCTGCATCCTTGATCGCGATGCGGCACGGCTCGATGGTGCGCTCGACCAGTTCCTCGACCAGCGATTCCAGCTTGGCGCGGGTGATCTTCATGTTCAGGTGGACCGGCGCGCCGTTGACCATGGCGATGTACGGCTCGTTGATTTCTGTCTGCTGCGAGGAGGACAGCTCGATCTTCGCGCGCTCGGCGGAAGCCTTGATGCGCTGCAGGGCGATCGGGTCCTTCGACAGGTCGAGGCCGTTGATCTTCTTGAACTCTTCGATGACGTAATCGATCATGCGCTGGTCGAAGTCTTCGCCGCCGAGGAAGGTGTCGCCGTTGGTGGACAGCACTTCGAACTGCATTTCGCCGTCGACGTCCGCGATCTCGATGATGGAAATGTCGAAGGTACCGCCGCCGAGGTCATACACGGCGATCTTGCGGTCGCCCTTGCCGCTCTTGTCGAGGCCGAATGCCAGCGCAGCCGCGGTCGGCTCGTTGATGATGCGCTTCACATCCAGGCCGGCAATGCGGCCGGCGTCCTTGGTTGCCTGGCGCTGTGCGTCATTGAAGTAAGCCGGCACGGTGATCACGGCTTCGGTCACTTCCTCGCCGAGGTAGTCTTCGGCGGTCTTCTTCATCTTGCGCAGCACTTCCGCGGACACCTGCGGCGGCGCGAGCTTCTTGTCGCGTGCCTGCACCCATGCGTCGCCGTTGTCGGCCTTGACGATTTCATAGGGCATCAGGTTGATGTCCTTCTGGACTTCGTTTTCCTGGAATTTGCGGCCGATCAGACGCTTGACCGCGTAGAGGGTGTTCTTCGGGTTGGTGACGGCCTGGCGCTTCGCCGGGGCGCCGACGAGGATTTCGCCGTCGTCCTGATAGGCGATCACGGAAGGCGTCGTGCGGGAGCCTTCGGAGTTTTCGATAACCTTCGGCTGACCGCCTTCCATGATAGCGACGCAGGAGTTGGTCGTACCCAAGTCAATGCCAATGATCTTGCCCATGATGCGTTCCTTTAAAACGAGAGTTTTCTAATGTGTTGTATATGTGGAACAAAGTGCCGGTTTCAAGCGCCTTTGTCGCCCTTCTCCGAATTTTTTATTGCGCCACCGTGACCAGCGCAGGCCGCAGCAGGCGGTCGGCGATCATGTAGCCCTTCTGCAGGACGGTAACGATGGTGTTGGCCTCCTGGTCGGCCGGCACCATGGAGATGGCCTGGTGTTTCATCGGGTCGAGCTTTTCGCCCGGCATAGGGTTGATTTCCTGCAGGCGGTTGCGCTCAAAGGCGGAGGCAAGTTGCTTGAGGGTCATTTCGACGCCTTCCTTCAGCGACTCGACCGACGGCGTATCCAGCTTGAGGGCCATTTCGAGGCTGTCCTTCACCGGCACGAGTGCCTCGGCAAAACCTTCGATGGCGAACTTGTGCGCCTTGGCGACGTCTTCCTGTGCACGGCGGCGGATGTTTTCCGTATCCGCCTTGGCGCGCAGGAATGCGTCTTGCATCTCTGTCGCTCGCGCTTCCGCTGCCGCAAGCCGCTCTTCCAGGCTCGGGCCGGTTTGTGCCTGTGCCGGTTGTTCGACAGTCTCGCTGTCTTGCGGCGGAGTTGCCTGTTCCACTTGGTCCTGCATCTTTTCTTGATCTTGCATCACAAAAAGTCTCCAGAAAATCAATGACTTAGTTTCAATTGCAACACTAAATGGGGGTATCCCTTACTTTTTCAAGGGGAATGAAATGCTTTATTTGAGAAAAATGCGCCGGCCGCAGGACGTAAAGACTTGTTACACACTTTACTGCGCACGGGGCTTCAATTCAGGGACAGGCGTACTAGGATGAGCTTAACCAAGTTGCAACTGGATTTCGCTGGTTGCAAAGGAGTAAGGACCATGAAACTGCCATTGATCTCGGCATCGGTCGTCGCCTACACACTGCTCGGCGCGGCCTGGATTTGCCAAGCTGACCTGCTGTTCTGAATATCCCCCGGCAAGGCCGGTGCGGACTAGTTTTTCGCCCCCATCTGCATGGCCCGTTGACGCGCCACCCCGGCGTCCTTGCGCGCATCCTCCCGCATCTGCGGCGTCATCATCGTGGGCCAGCCGACCATGTGCTGTTCGGCAATCTCGGCCAGCGCGCTGATCCAGGCCGGGTCTTCATTGAGACAGGGGATGTAATGGAATTCCTTGCCGCCGGAGGTGAGGAAGTCCTGCTTGACCTCCATGGCGATCTCTTCCAGGGTTTCAAGGCAATCGCTGGAAAAACCGGGACAGAGCACATCGATACGGCGCACGCCTTCCTTGCCCATCTTCTGCACGGTCGGTGCGGTATAAGGCTGCAACCACTCCGCCTTGCCGAAACGTGACTGGAAGGTAACGATATACTGCTCCGGCGACAGGCGCAGCGCATTGGCCAGCAGGCGCGCGGTCTTGTGGCATTCGCAATGGTAGGGATCGCCGAGGAGCAGCGTGCGCTTGGGCACGCCATGGAAGCTCATGACCAGCTTGTCCGGCCTGCCATGCACGTCCCAGTGCGCAAGCACGGATTTCTTCAGCGCGTCGATGTAACCCTCGTTGTCGTGATAGTGCTTGACGAAGCGCAGCTCGGGCACATTGCGCACCTTTGCGTAGTGGGTGAATACCGCATCGTAGATGGACGCCGTCGTCGTCGCCGAATATTGCGGATAAGCCGGCAGGATCAGGATGCGGTCGCAACCGTCGGCCTTGAGCTTGTCGACGACCTCGGGCACGGAAGGACTGCCGTAGCGCATCGCGTAGGCCACCTGTACGTCATGGCCGCGTTCGCCGAGGTAACCACGCAACAGTGCCGCCTGCTTCTTCGTATGGACCAGCAACGGCGAGCCTTCCTGGGTCCAGATCGACGCGTACTTGGCCGCCGACTTGGACGAGCGGAATGGCAGGATCACGCCGTTGAGGATGAGCCACCAGACCGCCCTGGGAATTTCCACCATGCGCGGGTCCGACAGGAATTGCTTGAGATAGCGACGCACGGCGGGTGTGGTCGGTTCCTCGGGTGTGCCGAGGTTGACCAGGACAAGGCCGGTCTTTGACAGCGTGCCGTGCGAATACGGCGGTTCCGGGTTGGGGCGCATCGTGTGCGGGTTTCCTGTTGTTCAGTGTTAGGACGCGAGCAGTTCGCGCGCGTGCTTGCGCGTCGTGGCGGTGATTTCGAGGCCGCCGAGCATGCGGGCGATTTCCTCGATGCGGGCTTTCGAATCGAGCGCGTCGATATTGGACAAGGTGCGCCCTTCCATGCTGCTCTTGCTGACCTGGAAATGCTGGTTGGCCTGGCTGGCGACCTGCGGAAGGTGCGTCACGCACAGCACCTGGCGATCCTGGCCGAGCCGCTTGAGCAGGCGCCCCACCACTTCCGCCACACCGCCGCCGATGCCGCTGTCGACTTCGTCGAAAATCAGCGTCGGCGTCACCGTTGCAGTCGAGGTAATGACCGAGATGGCCAGTGAAATCCGGGCCAGTTCGCCGCCGGACGCGACCTTGGCGAGCGGGCGCGGCGATGTTCCAGCATGGGCGGCAACAAGGAATTCCACCTGCTCCAATCCATAGGCGGCAGGTTCGCACTCGTTCAATGCAATGACGAAACGGCCGCCCGACATGCTCAGGTCTTGCATGGCGGCGGTCACCGCTTCACTCAATGCACTGGCTGCCTTGGCGCGCGCCTTCGACAGTTTCCCGGCGGCAGACATGTACTCTGCCTTGCGCTTTTCCTCCTGGGCGCGCAGGGCTTCGACATCGCTGGCATCCGCGAGTTGTTTCAATTGCGCGGAAAGCGTTTCATATTCCTGCGGCAGTTCCTCCGGCGCGACACGGAATTTGCGCGCGGTGGAATGGATCGCATCCAGGCGCGCCTCCACTTCCTGCAGGCGGCCGGGATCGAGCTCGACGCGGCCAAGGTAATCGTTCAGCGCATACACCGCTTCCTGCAACTGAATGCGGGCGGGCTCCAGCGCGTCGACGACCGGTTTCAGCGCGGCATCGACATCGGACAGCTTGCCCAGCTTCAGCGTCAGCGCGGACAACTGGGACAGGATCGGGCTGGTGTCGGATTCGGAAATGACGGTCAAGGCTTCCTGCGCGCCTTCGAGCAGGCTGGCAGCGTGGGCGAGCCTGCTGTGCTCGTTGCTGATCTCGGCCCACTCACCCGGCTTGACCGCGAGCTTTTCCAGTTCACCGACCTGCCATTCGAGGCGCTCGCGCTCCAGCAAGACATTCCTGGCGTTGGTTTCGAATTCTTCGCGTTGTCGTGCCAGCGCACGCCATGCCTTGTGGGCAGCGGCCACGGCTTTGGCGTCGTCGAGCAAGCCGGCCTGAGTGTCGAGCAGGACGCGTTGCGCATCCACCTTCAACAGCGACTGGTGCGCATGCTGGCCATGGATATCGACCAGCATTTCGCCCAGCTCGCGCAACTGCGCGGCCGTTGCGGTGATGCCATTGATGAAAGCCTTCGAGCGGCCGGCATTGTCGATCACGCGCCGCAGGAGCACGCTGCCTTCGTCATTGCTGAATTCCTGCTCCGCCAGCCATGACTCCACTTCGTCGTGCGTGCTGAATTCGGCGGTGATATCGGCTTTCGCCGCGCCTTCGCGCACGACGCTGGCGTCGCCGCGGCCGCCGAGCGCGAGCGCCAGCGCGTCGATCAGGATCGACTTGCCGGCACCGGTTTCGCCGGTGAAGACAGTGAATCCTGGAGCAAACTCGAGTTCGATCGAATCAACGATCACGAAATCGCGGATGGAAAGTGTGCGAAGCATGTCGGAAATGGCTTTTCGGGCAAAAACAGCCTGTTATTTTAACTTCCCCGCCACGGAGGGATACTCGTGCCAGTGCAGCTTTTCCCGCAGGGTATCGTAGTAGCTCCAGCCTTGCGGATGCAGGAAGGTAATGGTGTGTGCGGAACGGCGGATGAAAATGCGGTCGTGGTGTTGCAAACTGGCCAGCGATTGCATGTCGAAATTGACGCTGATGTCGCGCCCGCCCATGATTTCCACGACGACGGTGCAGGAATCGGGGATTACGATGGGCCGGTTGGAAAGCGCATGCGGTGCGATCGGCACGAGCACCATGCCCGACAGGCTCGGATGCAGCAGCGGGCCGCCCGCGGACAAGGCATAAGCGGTGGACCCGGTCGGCGTGGAAATGATCAGGCCGTCGGAGCGCTGGTTGTACATGAAGTGGCCATCGACCTCGACCTTCAGTTCGGCCATGCCAGTGGTCGAGCCGCGCGCCACCACCACGTCATTGAATGCCAGCGCGTGAAAGATCGGCTGGCCGTCGCGGATGACCGATCCTTCCAGCAAGGTACGCTGCTCGGATTCCAGTTTTCCGGAAAGCATGTCGGCCAGTACCTGGATCATGCCTTCCTGCGAAATGTCGGTCATGAAACCAAGGCGCCCCTGGTTGATGCCGATCAGAGGAACGTTGTATGGCGCGAGCTGGCGCGCAATGCCGAGCATCGTACCGTCACCGCCGACGACAATGGCGACGTCGGCATGGGTGCCGATTTCGGCGGGTGTCATGGTCGGCACGCCGGGAAGCGACACGTTCTGCGCCGTCTCGGCTTCGAGCACGACCTTGTGCCCGGATTGAGCGAGAAATCCGGCAATATCAGACAATGACTGCTCAATACCGGCGGCCATGTATTTGCCGACGATGGCAACTGTCTGGAAGGCGACCGCGCGGTCGAATGGCTTGAAAGGCAACATGCAGCAGATTAGACCATAATTTGACGGTCTGTTACAGGCATTGAAACGCAGGAACCCGATCCCATATGTCAAGCATAAGAGCCGTATTGTTCGACCTGGACGACACGTTGTGGCCGATCGTGCCGGTTATCAAGCGCGCGGAAAAGCTGCTCTACGAGTGGCTGAAGCTGCACGCTCCGCCGGTCGCGCAGCGCGTCACCATCGAGAGCATGCGCGAACGGCGCCAGCAATTGATGGCGACCGATCCGGTATACCAGCTGGACCTGCGCCTGTTGCGCCGGGCCGTGCTGTTCGAGGCGTTTGCCGAGACCGGGCTGGACGTGCGGCTGGTGGATGAGGCAATGGATGTGTTTTCGACAGCGCGAAACGAAGTGACACCCTTCGACGACGTCCGGCCGGCTCTGGAGAGGCTGCAGGGGCGCATCATCCTCGGGTCCGTTTCGAATGGCGTGGCCGATCTGCGCGCCATCGGGATGGCTCACTTTTTCCAGGTCTCGGTGGCTGCTCACCATATCGGGTTTGCAAAACCGGACGCAGCGATTTTCCATGCAGCATGCACGGCGCTTGGCGTCACTCCGGACGAAGCACTGTATGTCGGCGACGACCCGCTGCTGGATGTGGAAGGGGCGCAGAAAGCAGGTCTGCGCGCCGCCTGGATCAACCGGCTGGAACTCGGGCCGGACCGGTTGCTGCCCGAACAGGTCCGCCCGGATGCCGTGTTTGGCAACCTGTATGAACTGGAGAGATGGCTGGATGTGCAATAAACCCTTGATAACAGCCGATATCAGGTGACGCCTTCGGGCAACATATTCTGGCACCCACTGTCATGGCTCGGTAGAATAATCGTATGCAACTCGATTCCCGCGCACAAACATTACTCAAGGCCCTGGTCGAACGTTATATCGCCGACGGCCAGCCCGTAGGTTCGCGCGCCCTTTCCAGGATCTCCGGCCTCGACCTGTCTCCGGCGACCATCCGCAACATCATGGCCGACCTGGAAGAGCTCGGCTATGTGTGCAGCCCGCACACCTCGGCAGGCCGGATACCGACGCCGCGCGGCTACCGGATGTTTGTCGACACCCTGCTGACCGTGCAACCGATCGACGAAACGACCGTGGAATCGAAACTGCAGCCCCGCCTGCAGACCGCCTCGCCGCAAAAGATCATTTCCAACGCGGCCCAGATGCTGTCCTCCCTGTCGCAGTTTGCCGGCGTGGTCATGACGCCACGCCATGAATCGGTCTTCCAGCAGATCGAGTTCATGCGGCTGTCCGAGAAACGCATCCTGCTCGTGATCGTCACCCCGAATGGCGACGTGCAGAACCGCCTGCTGCTGACCGATGTCGACTACACGCCATCGCAACTCGTGCAGGCAGCGAACTACATCAACCAGCACTATGCGGGGCTGGGCTTCGACGAGGTGCGCACCCGCCTGCAGAATGAATTGCGCCAGTTGCGCGACGACATGACGCGCCTGATGCAGGCCGCCGTCGAGGCCGGCAGCGATGCGATGGCCGAAAGCGAGGAAGACGTCGTCATTTCCGGCGAGCGCAATCTCCTCAGCGTCACCGACCTGGCGTCGAACATGAATTCATTGCGCAAGCTGTTCGACCTGTTCGAGCACAAGACCAGCCTGATGCAGCTGCTCGACGTATCGAGCAAGGCAACGGGCGTGCAGATCTTCATCGGCGGCGAATCCCAGCTCGTGCCGATGGAAGAAATGAGCATCGTCACCGCCCCCTATGAAGTCAATGGCAAGATCGTGGGGACGCTGGGAGTCATTGGCCCGACGCGCATGGCCTACGAACGCGTCATCCCGATCGTCGACATCACCGCCAAGCTGCTGTCCAACGCGCTCAGTCATAACTGACGCCCGCAGCCGGCTCGATCCGCGCTAAATCATTACTTCGGCCAGCAGCTTATTGTTGGCCGCATCCAGTTCGGTAAATTGCAGTCCAGTACGAAATCCATCCGTTCCGGCCAGGATGCTGTAGACCACCTTGGCGACTGCAAAGACGCGGACCATCTGCCCGTTCAAAGGCGCTTCGAATCCGACGTTGCAAATCTTCCCCGGCGGAAGTTGCTCGGGCACGATAAGGCACAGGCCGCCAAGGGACACGTCGACGGTCTTGGCCCGCAAGGCCGGCATGCCGAAAAGGGCAACGCGTGCCTGGGCACGCAAGACCTTGCGAGGATAGGTTCTGGTTTCGGAATTCGCAGTCATCAGGGGGGAAAAGCCGGCCTGCCGCAGTCGGTGGATTGTCCCACTGGTGGACATGCAACCGATGGCGCAGGCGGGAAATGCAAGTATTTCAGGAAAGCTGCCAGCTGATTATCGGGACCGATGGGGACAATCGGACTTGGTGCAGTGGCCATACAGGGCCAGCGCGTGTTCGGAAATATCGAACCCGCGCTCTTTCGCAATCTTCTGCTGCCGTTTCTCGATCTCTTCATCGAAAAACTCCTCCACCCTGCCGCAGTCGAGGCAGACAAGATGATCGTGATGCGATCCCACGTTCAGTTCGAACACAGCCTTGCCGGTTTCGAAATGGTTCCGGTGCAGCAGGCCGGCCTGTTCGAACTGCGTGAGCACGCGGTAAACCGTTGCCAAACCGACATCCATGTTTTCGGCCAGGAGAATCTTGTACACATCCTCCGCGCTCAAATGGCGAACCGTGCTCGTCTGAAAAATCTCGAGGATCTTCAGCCGCGGCAGCGTCGCCTTCAGGCCGCTGGCTTTCAGATCATTAGGCGTGTTGGTCATGTTGTTGGTCGGTTTCCGTATATCTGCTTTATCATATAGCGTTTTGGCCAGATTGCTCAACGAATTGAGAACCATTTATGCGAATGTCGCCCTTCAGTGCTGATCGTTCAACCCTTGCGGCCGCATTCTGCCTCGCCGCCGTCCTTTCCGGTTGCGCGAGCAAGAATCCCCTGATCGACGAACCGGCTGCCGCCAGCACTCCGGCCGCCGGACAATCCGCACCGGGCGCATTGACGACGTCAAAACCGACCGGCATCCAGCGCTTCCTGGGATTTCTCACGCCTTATCGCATCGATATTCAGCAGGGCAATTTCGTATCCCGTGAAATGGTCGCGCAACTCAAGGAAGGCATGCAGCGCAGCGAAGGCGTGACGCGCGAGCAGGTGCGTTTCGTCCTCGGCACGCCGCTGCTGACCGACATGTTCCATGCCGACCGCTGGGATTACGTGTTCCGCCTGAAGAAGAGCAGCGGCGAAGTCATCGCCAGCCGCGTATCGGTCTTCTTCAAGGACAACCGCCTGGTCAACATCGACGGCGACACTTTGCCGACCGAACAAGAATATCTCGCATTCATCGCCGGCACCGCCGGCAAGTAAGAGCATCACATGAGCCAACTGAAAATCGCTGTTGCAGGCGCATCCGGCCGCATGGGCCGCATGCTGATCGAGACTATCCAGAACGCCGACGATGCCGCACTGGTCGGCGCGCTCGACGTGCCGCAATCGCCAGCCATCGGCACCGACGCCGCGGCTTTCCTGGGCAAACCGGCAGGCGTGGCGATCGAGTCCGACCTGACGAAAGGCCTGGCCAACGCCGAATTCCTGATCGACTTCACGCGTCCGGAAGGCACGCTCAAGCACCTCGAATACTGCGCGCAGCACGGAATCAAGGTCATCATCGGCACAACCGGTTTCGATGAAGCAGGCAAGGCCGCCATTGCGGCAGCCGCGCAGAAAACCGCAGTCGTGTTCGCCCCGAACATGAGCGTCGGCGTCAATGTGACGCTCAAGCTGCTGGAAATGGCGGCGAAGAGTTTTTCCCACGGCTACGACATCGAAATCGTCGAAGCGCACCACCGCCACAAGGTGGACGCCCCCTCGGGCACCGCGCTCAAGATGGGCGAAGTCATCGCCTCCGCACTCGGCCGCGACCTGGACGATGTGGCAGTGTATGCCCGTGAGGGTGTGACGGGCGAGCGCGATCCATCGTCGATCGGCTTTGCGACCATCCGGGGCGGCGACATCGTTGGCGACCATACGGTACTGTTTGCCGGCATCGGCGAACGCATCGAGATCAGCCACAAGTCTTCCAGCCGCTTCAGCTACGCCCAGGGCAGTGTCCGCGCGGCGCGCTTCCTCGCCGACAAGAAGACGGGCTTGTACGACATGCAGGACGTCCTCGGCCTGAAGTAAAGGAACGAGGCGCAGGCCACGCCCATGCCGAAACCCGCGCCGATTGCCGCAACCATCCTGCTGCATGCTTTGCTGATTGCGGCAGTGGTGGCCGGACTGAATGCCGATCCGGAGCCGGATACCCGCAGCGAACCGCTGAAGGTCCAGCTTCTCCCGCCAGAACCTCCGCCAGCCCCGGTTGTACTGCCTACACCGCAACCGCCGGCTCCGACGCCGGCGCCAGTGAAAAAAGAGCGCCCCGCTCCCAAACCGGCAGCCGAACCCAGGCCCGCCCCGAACGTCGCTGCGCCGTCGCCCGCCCCGTCGCAGACAGCTCCGCAGGACACAAAGCCCGCTCCTGTTGCAGGACCGCCAGCACCTGCGTCTGCCGCCCCGCCGGCGCCGCCCGCACCATCTGCACCAGTACGGACCAGCGCGTCCGAGGCGAGCTATGCAGCGACCAATCGTACCCCGCCCTACCCGCGCATTTCGCTCAGCAACGGCGATGAAGGCACGGTCGTCCTGCGCGTGCTGGTCACAGCAGAGGGAACGGCAGGCGCGGTAGAGATCAAGACGTCGAGCGGCCATTCCCTCCTCGACGAATCCGCCCGGAAGACGGTGCTGGGCTGGCGCTTCAAGCCGGCCACCGTCGACGGCAAACCGGTGGCCGAGTGGTATCAGGTGCCCATTCCGTTTAAACTTCAGAACAATTAATCTTTTTTACACAACATGAACCAGTCACTCGGATTTGCGCATTATTGGGCCCAGGGCGACGCCGTCACGCATTCGGTCGCCTATCTGCTGCTGCTGATGTCGGTCGTCAGCTGGTACTACATCTTTTCGAAGACATGGAGCTCCTGGCGCATCCGCCGCAGCGCCGGCGCTCTGGAAGGGTTCTGGAAAGCGCCGACACTGACTGACGCCATCGCCGTGGTCAAGAATGCCGACAGCGAGAACGTGTATGCGCCGCTCGCAATCCAGAGCGCGGAAGCCGCCAACGTGACCGCGCAGGCCGGTTCATTGAATGCGAGCATCGACCCGAGCGAACTGATCACGCGCACCCTGCGCCAGGAAATCAACCGAGTATCGTCGCGGCTGGAAAACGGCCTCACCCTGCTGGCCTCGGTCGGATCGACCGCGCCCTTCGTCGGACTGTTCGGCACCGTGTGGGGCATTTACCATGCGCTGGTCGCAGTCTCCACCACCGGTACGGTACAGATCGACAAGGTCGCCGGCCCGGTAGGCGAGGCGCTGATCATGACCGCGCTCGGCCTCGTCGTCGCCATTCCTGCGGTGCTCGCCTACAACGCATTTACCCGCGTCAATCGTGTCACGCTGGCGGAACTCGACGCATTCGCGCACGACCTGCACGCCTTCCTGACCACCGGCGCCCGCGTCGGCAAATAAGGAGACACACCATGGCTTTCGGTGGATTCAACGACAACCAGAAGCAGGCGCCGATGTCGGACATCAATGTCACGCCCATGGTCGACGTGATGCTGGTGCTGCTCGTGATCTTCATCATCACCGCGCCGCTGTTCACCCACTCCATCAAGCTCGACCTGCCAAACGCCCCCGCCGCGGCCTCGCCGCAAAAGCCGGAAACGATCACGCTGTCGATCAACAGCGAAGGCCGGATCTTCTGGAACAACGAACCGGTCGAAGAGAAGGACCTGGGACCGAAGCTCGCGCAGGAATCGCAAAAGAATCCCCAGCCCGAACTACAGCTGCGCGCCGACAAATCCACGCGGTACGAGGTCATTGCGCGCGTCATGTCGGCGGCCCAGACCAACGGCATGAACAAGCTGGGTTTCGTCACCGACGCCAAGGAAAAATAAGGCCATGCCCGACGTATCGCTCGACGGCCGCCGCATCACGGACTGGAAGACCTTCCACGCCGAATGCCAGGCCGTCTTCGGCTTTCCCGATTTCTACGGTCGCAACATGGATGCGTGGATCGATTGCATGGGAGGCTTGCGCGATGACGACGGCATGACGAAATTTGCGCTCAACCCCGATGAAATGCTGTGCATCGAGGTCCTGCATGCAGAAACTCTGCGCAGGAATGCGCCGGAAATCCTCGAAGCGCTCGAGGAATGCAGCGACGAAGTGAACGAACGCTGCATCGAGAGCGGCCAGAAACCGCCCCTGCGCCTGCTGCTGCGCTGAATCTGCGCCGAAATTCCCCCGCCGCTGCGGCGCAACACCCCCTCCCGGGCGGTATAATGGCTGGTTTACATCCACCATCACCAGCCTCATCCGCCATGCAAGAAAAATATCTTCCCGGCGACGTCGAAAAAGCGGCGCACGCTCACTGGAATGCCATCGACGCGTACAAGACCGTCGAGCACGCCAAGGACCGCAACGGCAAGGAAAAGAAAAAATTCTACGCCTGCTCCATGCTGCCCTACCCGTCCGGGAAGCTGCACATGGGCCACGTCCGCAATTACACGATCAACGACATGCTGTCGCGCTTCCTGCGCATGAACGGCTACAACGTGCTGATGCCGATGGGCTGGGACGCGTTCGGCCTGCCTGCCGAGAACGCCGCGCTGAAGAATGGCGTGCCGCCGGCGAAGTGGACGTACGACAACATCGCCTACATGAAGAAGCAGATGCAGGCGATGGGCCTGGCGATCGACTGGTCGCGCGAAGTGGCGACCTGCGACCCGAGCTACTACAAGTGGAACCAGTGGCTGTTCCTGAAGATGCTGGAAAAAGGCATCGCCTACCGCAAGACCCAGGTCGTCAACTGGGACCCGGTCGACCAGACCGTGCTGGCCAACGAGCAGGTCATCGACGGCCGCGGCTGGCGTACCGGCGCGCTGGTGGAAAAGCGCGAGATTCCCGGCTACTACCTCAAGATCACCGACTACGCGGAAGAACTGCTCGACCACGTCGTCAACAAGCTGCCCGGCTGGCCGGAGCGTGTGCGCATCATGCAGGAAAACTGGATCGGCAAGAGCGAAGGCGTACGTTTCGCCTTCCCGCACGAGATCCGCGATGCACAGGGCAACCTGATTCAGGACGGCAAGCTGTTCGTGTTCACCACGCGCGCCGACACCATCATGGGCGTAACCTTCTGCGCGGTCGCGCCGGAGCATCCGCTGGCCACGCACGCAGCAGCATCGAATCCGAAGCTCGCCGCCTTCATCGAGGAGTGCAAGCGTGGCGGCACGACCGAAGCCGAGCTGGCGCTCAAGGAAAAGGAAGGCCTGCCCACCGGCCTGTTCGTCACCCATCCGTTGACCGGCAAGCAGGTCGAGGTTTGGGTCGGCAACTACGTGCTGATGACTTACGGCGATGGCGCCGTGATGGGCGTGCCAGCGCACGACGAGCGCGACTTTGCGTTCGCCAAGAAATACAACCTGCCGATCGAGCAGGTCATTGCCGTCGAAGGCGAGACCTACTCCACCGATGCATGGCAGGAATGGTACGGCGACAAGCAGCGCGGCGTGACCGTCAATTCCGGCGCCTACGACGGCCTGAACTACAAGGCCGCCGTGGACAAGATCGCCGCCGACCTGGCCACCAAGGGCAATGGCGAAAAGAAAACCACCTGGCGCCTGCGCGACTGGGGCATCAGCCGCCAGCGTTACTGGGGCACACCGATCCCGATCATTCACTGCGACAGCTGCGGTTCTGTCCCGGTTCCGGAAAAAGACCTGCCGGTCGTGCTGCCGCAGGACTGCGTGCCGGACGGTTCCGGCAATCCGCTCAACAAGCGCGAAGATTTCCTGCGTTGCGATTGCCCGAAGTGCGGCAAGCCCGCGCGCCGCGAAACCGACACGATGGATACCTTCGTCGATTCGTCCTGGTACTTCATGCGCTATTGCGACCCGAAGAACGACGAGCAGATGGTCGCCGGCGGCGCCAATTACTGGATGCCGATGGACCAGTACATCGGCGGCATCGAACATGCGATCCTGCACCTGCTGTATGCGCGCTTCTGGACCAAGGTCATGCGCGACCTCGGCCTGGTCAAGGTCGACGAACCCTTCACCAACCTGCTCACGCAGGGCATGGTGCTGAACCATATTTATTCCCGCCGCACGCCGCAGGGCGCGATCGAGTATTTCTGGCCGCATGAAGTCGAGAACATCCATGACGAAAGCGGCCGCATCGTCGGCGCCAAGCTCAAGAGCGACGGCTCGGCTGTTTCGTACGACGGCGTCGGCACGATGTCGAAGTCGAAGAACAATGGCGTCGATCCGCAGGACCTGATCGACCAGTACGGTGCGGATACCGCGCGCCTGTTCGTCATGTTCGCTTCGCCGCCGGAGCAGACGCTGGAATGGAACGATGCCGGCGTGGAAGGCGCGAACCGCTTCCTGCGCCGCGTCTGGGCCTTCGCCCATGCGCAGGCAGAACGCGTGAAGTCCTCGCAGGAAGTCGATTTCGGCGTCCTGCCGGAGCAGCACAAGGCGCTGCGCCGCGAAGTCCACAAGATCCTGCAACAGGCCGACCACGATTTCCGCCGCCTGCAGTACAACACCGTCGTGTCGGCCTGCATGAAGATGCTGAACACGCTGGAAGGCGCAAAGCTCGACGAGTCCGCCCAGACCAATGCCGTCATCGCGGAAAGCCTGTCGGTGTTCCTGCGCGTGCTGTATCCGGTCGCACCGCACATCACCCATGTGCTGTGGCAGGAACTCGGCCTGGACGTCGCTTTCGGCGACATCCTCGACGCACCGTGGCCGCAGGTCGATCCGGCCGCGCTGGAACAGGCTGAAATCGAGCTCGTGGTCCAGGTCAACGGCAAGCTGCGCGGCAGCGTGAAGGTGCCGAAGGATGCCGACAAGGCCGCCATCGAAGCCGCCGCGCTGGCGAACGAAAACGTGAAGAAGTTCGTCGAAGGCGCGCCGAAGAAAGTCATCGTCGTGCCCGGCAAGCTGGTCAACATCGTTGCCTGATCACAGGAGATGCCCATGAAGCGCCGCGCCGTCCTGGCCCTGTCCACAGCCCTCATGCTGAGCGCATGCGGTTTCCAGCTGCGCGGCTCCAATGGCCAGGCCAGTCTGCCGTTCAAGACGATTTACATCGGCACGGCGGAGACCTCGCCGCTGGGCATCGAACTGCGGCGCTATATCCGCGCCAGCGGCGACACGACCGTAGTCACCGACCAGAAGCAGGCGCAGGCGACCATTGAAGTGCTGAACGAAACGCGCGAAAAGGCGACCCTGACCCTCAACACCCAGGGCCGCGTGCGCGAATACTCGCTGTACTACCGCGTGAAGTTCCGCGTGAAGGACAGCAAGGAGAAGGAATTGCTGGCGCCGACCGAGCTCGTGCTCAAGCGCGACATCAGCTTCAACGAGTCGCAGGTCATCGCCAAGGAAAAGGAAGAGGAAATGCTGTACCGCGACATGCAGTCCGATGTCGTGCAGCAGATCCTGCGCCGCCTCACCGCCCTCAAGGCGTAAGGAAACATCATGCAGCTGCGGCTCGACGCCCTCGATGCCCATCTCGCGAAGTCGCTCGCGCCCTTATACGTGATCACCAGCGACGAGCACCTGCTCGCGCTGGAAGCCGCCGACAAGATCCGCAGGACGGCGCGCGCGCAGGGACTGACCGAGCGCGAGGTGCTGGTGGTCGAGCGCAGCTTCAAATGGGGCGAACTGCTCGCCGCCAACCAGTCGCAATCGCTATTCGGCGACCGCAAGCTGATCGAATTGCGCATCCCGACCGGCAAGCCCGGCAAGGATGGCGGCCAGGCGCTGCAGGAATATGCGGGTTCACTGAATCCGGACAACGTCACGCTGATTACCCTGCCCAAGCTCGACTGGCAGACACAAAAAAGCGCCTGGGTGGCTGCCCTGCAGCAGTCTTCGGTGTACATCGATATCCCGCTCGTGGAACGCGCGCACCTGCCCTCCTGGATCGGCACCCGTCTCGCGGCGCAAAAGCAGAGTGTGGACCGTCCGAGCATCGATTTCATCGCCGACCGCGTGGAAGGCAACCTGCTCGCGGCGCACCAGGAAATCCAGAAGCTCGCCCTGCTCTATCCGGAAGGCAAGCTGAGTTTTGAACAGGTGCAGGACGCGGTGCTCAATGTGGCACGCTACGACGTGTTCAAGCTGAACGAGGCGATGCTGGCCGGCGATACCGCCCGCCTCGTGCGCATGATCGAGGGCCTGAAAGGCGAAGGCGAGGCGCTGCCGCTGGTCCTGTGGGCGATGGCGGAAGAAATTCGCACGCTGCTCAAGATCAAGGCCGGCGTCGCACAGGGCAAGGCCATCGGCATGCTGCTGAAGGAATACCGCATCTGGGGGCCGCGTGAAAAACTGATGGAACCAGCACTGCGCCGCCTGAAGCTTTCCACGCTGGAACATGCGCTGCAGGAAGCCGCGCAAATCGATAAGATGGTCAAGGGATTGCGCGCGAAGGCGTTTGCAGGCGATGCGTGGGATGCGCTGCTGCAGTTGGGATTAAAAGTCGCGCGCGGTTAGGATGCCCGAGCACCCTACAATTTTGCAATATCGAAGCAGAGTCACGACATGGACATCAAGACTTACATGAACGACGTCGGCCAGCGCGCACGCAAGGCATCGCGTGCCATGGCCAAGGCCGATACCAGCGCCAAGAACAAGGCGCTGTCGCTGATTGCCGCCGCCATCCGCCGCAATGCGGATGCCCTGCGCGCCGCGAACCGCAAGGATCTGGACGCCGCGCGCGCCAATGGCCTGGCCGAGGCAATGATCGACCGCCTGACGCTGTCCGACAAGGCAATTGCCACCATGGCCGAAGGCCTGGAGCAGATCGTCTCGCTGCCCGACCCGATCGGCGAAATCTCCAACATGAAATACCGCCCGACCGGCATCCAGGTCGGCCAGATGCGCGTGCCGCTGGGCGTCATCGGCATCATTTATGAAGCCCGTCCGAACGTGACCGTCGATGCCGCAGGCCTGTGCATCAAGAGCGGCAACGCAACTATCCTGCGCGGCGGTTCGGAAGCCATCCACTGCAACCAGGCCCTGGCGAAGCTGGTCAAGGAAGGCCTTGCCGGCGCCGGCCTGCCGTCCGACGCAGTGCAGATCGTCGAGACCACCGACCGCGCCGCCGTCGGCGAACTCATCACCATGCCGCAGTACGTGGACGTGATCGTCCCGCGCGGCGGCAAGGGCCTGATCGAGCGCCTGATGAAGGAATCGAAAGTGCCGATGATCAAGCACCTCGACGGCATCTGCCATGTCTACATCGACGACAAGGCCGACGTCGAGAAGGCGCTGAAGGTCGCCTTCAATGCCAAGTGCCATCGCTACGGCACCTGCAACACGATGGAAACCCTGCTCGTCGCGCGCAGCATTGCGCCCCAGGTGCTGCCGAAACTTGCAGAACTGTACGGCACCAAGGACGTCGAACTGCGCGCCGATGACGAAGCGCGCAAGATCCTGTCCGGCTACCCGCACCTGGCCACGGCCACCGAAGAAGACTGGCGCACCGAATACCTCGCCGCGATCCTTGCCGTGAAGATCGTCGGCGACATGGGCGAGGCGATCGAGCACATCAACACCTACTCCTCGCAGCACACCGACGCCATCATCACCGAAGACTACACCCGCGCGATGCGCTTCCTGCGCGAGGTGGATTCCGCTTCGGTCATGGTCAACGCGTCGACACGCTTCGCGGACGGTTTCGAATACGGCCTCGGCGCCGAGATCGGCATTTCGAACGACAAGCTGCATGCGCGCGGCCCGGTCGGCCTCGAAGGACTCACCTCGCTGAAGTACGTGGTATTCGGCCACGGCGAAGTTCGCGAATAACAACAACACACAGGATTTCCATGGGCTACCTCTGGGTCAAAGCACTGCACATTTTCTTCGTCGCCTCCTGGTTCGCCGGACTGTTCTACCTGCCGCGCATCTACGTCAACCTGGCGATGGAAACGGACAAGGCCGCGACCGCGCGCCTCCTGACGATGGCACGCAAGCTGTACCGTTTCATGACTATCCTCGCCATCCCGGCGCTGGTGCTCGGCCTCTGGCTGTGGCTGGGCTTCGGCGTCGGCAAGGGGCCGGGCAACGGCTGGATGCATGCGAAGCTGGCGATCGTCGTGTTCCTGATGTTCTATCACCATGGTTGCGGCGTGCTGCTGCGCAAGTTCGAGAACGGCGCCAACACGCACAGCCACAAGTGGTATCGCTGGTTCAACGAGGCGCCGACGCTCGGCCTGCTGGGCGCGGTCGTGCTGGTCGTCCTGAAACCATTCTGATTTCCCGCCTGGAGGCAGCCATGACCAAGGTATGCGAATACTTCTTTACGCCGATCTCGCCCTGGACCTATTTCGGTCACGAGCGCCTGGTCGCAATGGCGAAGAAACATGGCGTGCAGGTCGAGGTGAAGCCCTGCGATATCGGCAAGGTGTTCAATGTCTCGGGTGGATTGCCGCTGGCGAAGCGTCCGCCGCAGCGCCAAGCTTACCGGCTGGTCGAGCTCAAGCGCTGGAGCGAGCACCTGCAGATGCCGCTCAACCTGCATCCGAAATTTTTCCCGGTGCCGCCCGATGCGGCGGCAAAGCTGATCATTGCCACCCGCCTGGCGCATGGCACCGATGCCGCACTCAGCATCTCTGGCGCCATCATGCGCGCACTTTGGGCGGAAGAACGGAATATCAGCGATGCCGACACGCTCATTGCCATCGCGCTCGAATGCGGGCACGACGGCAAGGCGCTGTTGAAATCGTCGGAAACTGCCAGCGTACAGGGCGAATTCGACCGTTACACCGACGAGGCGATCGCCAAGAATGTATTCGGTTCGCCTTGGTATATCGTCGACGGCGAAGGGTTCTGGGGCCAGGACCGGCTGGATTTCGTCGAGCGCGCTTTCGCCAAATAACACGACTCCGGCATTGGCCGGATAATTTACGGATAAAGGGTTCCCCATGTCACATTCATTTTTCTGCCCCTGCCCGCGCGGCCTCGAAGCTGCCCTCGCGGATGAGCTCAACGAAATCGCCCGCCAGAGCAAGACGCTGAAAGTGCACAACCAGGTGCCAGGCGGCGTGCACTGCTCGGGCGCGCTGGCCGACAGCTATCGCATCAACCTGCATTCCCGCATCGCCTCGCGCGTGCTGATGCGCATTGCGCACGGCAAGTACGTGAACGAAAACGACATCTACGACCTGACGCTGGCGGCCCCCTGGGAGGAATGGTTCGATGTCGACCACACGATCCGCGTCGACCTCACCGCCATCAAGTCCCCGCTCAAGAGCCTGGAATTCACGACGCTGAAGATCAAGGACGCCGTGTGCGACCGCTTCCGCGACCTGTACTCGAAGCGCCCGTCGGTCGACACGCGCACCCCGGACATGCGCATCGTCGGCTTTCTCGATGCGCACACCTATACGGTGTACCTCGACACTTCGGGCGAAGCGCTGTTCAAGCGCGGATGGCGCCAGGAGACCGGCGATGCACCGCTGCGCGAGAATCTTGCCGCCGGACTGCTGCGCGTGTCGGGCTGGCAGCCGGGCACGGTCCTGTTCGATCCGATGTGCGGTTCGGGCACGATCCTGATCGAGGCGGCGCAGATCCTCGCCGGCATTCCGCCGGGTGCGCGCCGCAGCTTTGCCTTTGAAAAATTCCTCGATTTCAATGCCGACGAATGGTTCGCGATCAAGGGCAGCTTCAAGCCGAATCCCCTACCCACGACGCCGACGCTGTTCGGCAGCGACATTTCGGGCGACATGATCGTCATGACGCGCAACAACCTGCGCAATGCCGGCATCCAGTTCGAGGTCCCGCTCAAGCAGATCGAGGCGCAGGAAGTGAAGCCCCCGAGCGATGAAGCGGGCATCGTCCTGACCAACCCGCCCTATGGCGAGCGCATCGGCGTGCGCGGCGACAAATCGCAAGCGCCGGATGAACTGGCCGCTGCTTTCTACAGCGCATTCAGCACCACGCTCAAGCAGCGCTTCCCGGGCTGGAAAGTCTTCCTGTTCACGGCAGACCTCGGGCTGCCAAAGATGCTGCGCCTGAAAGAATCGCGCAAGACGCCGTTCTTCAACGGCGCGCTGGAATGCCGGCTGTTCCGCTTCGACATGGTCGCGGGCTTCAACCGCCGCGAGGAAGCCAAGCCGAAGCAGGTCTGAGCGCGAAGCACGGGGAGTGAACACCTGATGCGCCGCGCCGACCGTCTCTTCCAGATCGCCCAATACCTGCGCGGCCGGCGCCTGACCACAGCGAAGCAGCTCGCCGACTGGCTTTCCGTCTCGGAACGCACGATCTACCGTGACGTCCGCGACCTGTCGATTTCCGGTGTGCCGGTGGAAGGCGAAGCCGGCATCGGCTACCGCATCAAGGCAGGCTTCGACCTGCAGCCGCTGATGTTTTCCCCGGATGAAATCGATGCCCTCGTCACCGGCATCCGCATGGTGCAGGCATGGGGCGGGCCGCAGCTCGGCGCGTCGGGCGCGGCGGCGCTGGCGAAAATCACGCTGGCCTTGCCCCGGGAGAAGCGCGACTTCGTCGAAGCCACGCCGCTGTTCGCTCCCGCCTTCCATGTCGATCCCCTGCACGGGCGCAGGCTGGAAGCGATCCGCCAAGCGATCAACCACCGGCGCAAGCTGCACATGGATTATGTCGATGCGCAGGAGCAGGCAACCCGCCGCATCGCATGGCCGCTGGCCCTGTATTTCTGGGGCGGCATCTGGCTGGTCGCCGCGTGGTGCGAGCTGCGCGAGGATTTCCGGACCTTCCGCCTCGACCGCATCCGGGAACTCGTTGCAGGGGACGGCTACCCGAGCCAGGAAGGCCGCCGCCTGCCGGATTTCGTGCGCGCCATGCAGCAACAGAACGGTCGTTCGCAATAGTCCGGCAGAAGCGTATCGATTGCGCTATTCTTGACGTTTTCCCACTTCGCACAAAGACGAGGAGAACGTCATGCCGCAGAACCAAGGGTTTCCCGCACTGAACGATGCCGCCCTGCTCCGGAGCCAGGCTTACCTGAACGGCGCATGGGTCGATTCCGCGTCCACCTTCGCCGTGACCAACCCTGCTGACGGGGCAACGATCTGCAGCGTCCCGAACCTGGGTGCGGACGATGCACGCAAGGCGATCGAAGCAGCGCAGGCCGCCTTCCCGGCATGGTCCGGCAAGACCGCGAAGGAACGCGCGGCCGTCATGCGCAAGTGGTACGACCTTCTGCTCCAGCACGCCAACGATCTCGCCGCACTGATGACGGCAGAACAGGGCAAGCCGGTGCCGGAAGCCAAGGGCGAAGTGCTCTATGGCGCCAGCTTCGTGGAATGGTTCGCCGAGGAAGCCAAGCGCGTCAGCGGCGATGTGCTGGCATCGACCTGGACCGACAAGCGCATGGTCGTGCTCAAGCAGCCGATCGGCGTCTGCGCGGCGATCACGCCATGGAATTTCCCCATCGCGATGATCACCCGCAAGGTTGCGCCCGCCATTGCCGCCGGCTGCACCATCGTCATCAAGCCGGCGGAACAGACGCCGCTCTCCGCGCTCGCCATGGCCGAGCTGGCACACCGCGCCGGCATGCCGCCGGGTGTCATGAACATCGTCACCGCCGATGCGGAACGTTCGATCGAAGTCGGCAAGGTGCTCTGCGAAAGCCCGGTCGTGCGCCACCTGTCGTTCACCGGCTCGACGCCGGTCGGCCGCATCCTGATGCAGCAATGCGCACCCACCGTCAAGAAAATCGGGCTGGAACTGGGCGGGCATGCGCCCTTCATCGTGTTCGAGGATGCCGACATCGATGCAGCCGTCGAAGGCGCGCTCGCATCGAAGTACCGCAACGCCGGCCAGACCTGTGTCTGCACCAACCGCATTTACGTGCATGAATCCGTGCATGATGAATTCGTGGAAAAGCTTGCCGCGGGCGCGGCGAAGATCAAGGTCGGCAACGGCTTCGAGGCCGGCGTGGCGCAGGGCCCGCTGATCGACGGGCAGGCGGTCGCGAAGGTGCAGGAACATGTTTCCGACGCCGTCGCCAAGGGCGCGAAACTGCTCACCGGCGGCAAGCTGCATGCCCTGGGCGGACAGTTCTACGAACCGACGGTGCTGTCGAACGTCACCGCCGACATGCTGGTGATGCGCGAGGAAACCTTCGGTCCGGTGGCGGCGGTGACCAAGTTCAAGACCGAGGATGAAGCGGTCTTCGCGGCAAACAATACCGAGTTCGGCCTCGCCAGCTACTTCTATTCCCGCGACATCGGCCGCGTCTGGCGCGTCGCCGAGAAGCTGGAATACGGCATGGTCGGCATCAACACCGGCATCATTTCCAACGAAGTCGGCCCCTTCGGCGGCGTCAAGCAGTCCGGTCTCGGCCGTGAAGGATCGAAGTACGGCATCGACGAATACCTCGAAATCAAGTATCTCTGCATGGGCGGCATCTAACCGTCTGTCTCCTGTCTGCCGCCGCACACCCTGCGGCGGCAATTCCCTCCGCCCCCATCCATTTAATTTCCCAATGGCAAGCCCTTGGGGATATTGCTATATTTTTGGTTCCAGGGGGAATTCACTGTGTCTGAACTCGATCCGCGTTCGCTGATTTTTGTTTCCGGCTTGCTCGGACTTCTCTGCCTTTCCATCCTGTTCATGATGCGTCGCAGTTTCCCCCCGACCATTGGCGGACTCGTGTACTGGAGCCGGGGCCTGTTCGGGATGGTGCTCGCCAGCGCGCTGTTCGGCCTGACCGGCGTCATTTCCGATTTCTTTTGCGTCATCCTTGCCAACGCGATGCTGGTGGCGGGGATCATGTCCTTCTACGCCGGCTTCCGGCACTTTGCCGGCCTGCCGATCCATACCCGTCGGATGGCAGTCGTCCTTGCGTTCCTGACCGGCTATGTCGCCTGGTTCACCTACGTCGACAACAGCTATCCCACGCGAGCGATCGCGGTAACGCTGACCAATACCGTGCTGTTCTATTCCTGCGCGCTTGTGGTGGCGCAAACTACCGGGGGCACGATCGCCGGTCGTTTCACCAGCCTGGTGTTCGCGGCAATTGGCACCATTTCGCTGACCCGGGCGTGCATGCTGGCGTTCGATTTCGATACCCCCGTGAACGTGCTCGGGGCCACATTTACCCAGAAGGCCTACCTTGCCGCACTGGCCTTTTCCGTCCTCGCCATCACGCTCGGCGCCATGATGCTGGCCAACGAGCGGCTGCGCGCAGCGCTTGAATTCATCGCCTCGCACGACCAGCTCACCGACGCCTTCGCGCGGACGGCCTTCATCGAATTGCTGGACAAGGAAGTGGCACGCAGCCATCGCAGCGGCCGGCCGATCGCGCTGCTGATGTTCGACCTGGACAGTTTCAAGTCGATCAACGACCGCTTCGGCCATGTCGCCGGCGACAAGGTCATCATCGACTTCGTGCAGAGGACGCGCGAGATGCTGCGCAATATCGACTCCATCGGCCGGTATGGCGGCGAGGAATTTGTCGCGCTGCTGCCCGAAACGAGCCTGAGCGAAGCGTGCGCCATCGCGGACCGGGTGTGCACTGGCATTGCCGCCAAGATGACGCCGGACCTGCCTTCTTACACGGTCAGCGTGGGCGTGGCTGCCGCGATCAATGGCAGCGCGGAAGCTGCGACGCTCCTGTCGCGTGCCGATGAAGCGCTGTACCGTGCAAAAGCAAACGGCCGCAACCGTGTGGAAGTCGCGAACGACGAGGCAAAACAGCTTGCCATGCAGGCATGACATGCCCCGCGCAGAATCGCCAGTCGTTTGCAAACCACGCCCAAACCCGCGTAAAATGCGGCTTTCCGCGGGTGTAGCTCAATGGTAGAGCAGAAGCTTCCCAAGCTTACGACGAGGGTTCGATTCCCTTCACCCGCTCCAGGTCAATCGGGCACCGGTCGGTGCCTTTTTTATTGGCTTGCAGCCATTTCATCCGGAAACCAGCATGTCCCACACCCACGACGACGGCAGCAACAAGCAGATGCTCTATGACCCGACGGAACGCCGCATCCGCAGTTTCGTGACGCGCGCGGGACGGCTGTCGACGGCGCAGGCGAAGGCGATCGAGACGCTGGGACCGAAGTTCTGCATTCCATACGAAAAAGCGCCGTACGATTTCAGCCAGGCATTCGGCCGTACTGCACCGACCATCCTGGAAATCGGTTTCGGCATGGGCGACACCACCGCGAAGATCGCGGCCGGGATGCCGGAGAAGGATTTCATCGGCGTCGAAGTGCATACGCCGGGTGTGGGCAGCCTGCTCAAACTGATCGGCGAGCAGCAGTTGTCCAACCTGCGCATCCTCCAGCACGATGCTTTCGAAGTCGTGACCCACATGATCAAACCGGACTCGCTTGCCGGCGTGCATGTGTTTTTCCCCGATCCCTGGCACAAGGCGCGCCACAACAAGCGCCGCCTGATCCAGCCGGTGTTCGTGCAGCTGCTCGTGTCGCGCCTGGCGCCGGGCGGCTATATCCATTGCGCGACGGACTGGGAGGATTATGCGGAGCAGATGCTGCAGGTGCTCGGCGACGAGCCGGCATTGAAGAATACGGCGGAAGGCTACGCGCCCCGCCCCGACTACCGCCCGGTGACAAAGTTCGAGAACCGCGGCCTGAAGCTGGGCCACGGGGTGTGGGACCTCGTGTTCGTCAAGCGTTAAGCCTCAGGCGAATTCAGCAATGAGCGCGACGATTTCTTCGCCGTAGCTTTCCAGCTTCTTCTCGCCTACACCGGACACATTCCGCAATTCGTCCAGCGAGGACGGCTTCGACTTTGCGATTTCGCGCATGGTCGCGTCGTGGAAGATCACGTAGGCCGGCACGTTGTGCTTGCGCGCGGTTTCAACGCGCCACCAGCGCAGCTTCTCGAAGATCTCCTGTTCGGCCTGCGACAGGTCGCTCTCCACGTAGCCCTTCGGCTTGGCAGACTCTCGCTTTTTCTTCGCAGGCTTCTGGTACTGACGCAGTTGCACGGTGCGCTCGCCCTTGAGGACGGGCCGCGCTTCGGCTGTCAGTTTCAGGGATCCGTAGGCGTCATGGTCGACGACGACCAGGCCGAGCGCGATCGCCTGGCGCAGGATGGCGCGCCATTCCGCCTCGCTGGTGTCGCTGCCAATGCCGAAGGTGGACAGCTTGTCATGCCGCCACTGCTTCACCTTGTCCGAATCCATACCGCGCAGGACGTCAATTACATGGCCGGCGCCGAATCGCTGGTCGACGCGGTAGATGGAGGACAGGAGTTTCTGCATCTGTACCGAACCGTCATAGGACACCGGCGGCGTCAGGCAGATATCGCAATTGCCGCAGGGAGCGGACGGCTGTCCGAAATAATCCAGCAGGCGCACGCGGCGGCAGTTCAGTGTCTCGCACAGGCCCAGCATCGCATCCAGCTTGGCGGACTGCACGCGCTTGAAATTCTCGTCGGCTTCCGACTCGTCGATCATGCGGCGCTGCTGCACCACATCCTGCAAGCCGTAAGCCATCCAGGCGTCGGCCGGCGCGCCGTCGCGCCCCGCGCGGCCGGTCTCCTGGTAATAACCCTCGATGCTCTTTGGCAGGTCGAGATGGCAGACGAAGCGCACGTCGGGCTTGTCGATCCCCATGCCGAAAGCGATGGTCGCCACCATCACGATGCCGTCCTCGCGCAGGAAGCGCGCCTGGTTGGCGGCGCGCGTCGCGTGGTCCATGCCGGCGTGATAGGCCAATGCGGTAATGCCGTGCTCGTTCAGGAAATCCGCGGTTTCCTCCACCTTCTTGCGCGACAGGCAATAGACGATGCCGGCGTCGCCCGGGTGCTCTTCCTTGATGAAATCGAGCACCTGCTTGCGGCCGTTGGATTTCTCGACGATCTGGTAGCGGATGTTGGGCCGGTCGAAGGAGGACACGAACTGCATCGCGTCGTCGAGCTGCAGGCGGTGCGCGATTTCGGCGCGCGTCTGCGGGTCGGCGGTCGCGGTCAGCGCGATGCGCGGCACCTGCGGGAAGCGCTCATGCAGGACCGACAGCTTGATGTATTCCGGACGGAAGTCATGCCCCCATTGCGACACGCAATGGGCTTCGTCGATGGCGAACAGGGCGATCTTCGACGACTCCAGCAGCTCGAGGCAGCGCGGCGTCATCAAGCGTTCCGGCGCGACATAGACCAGGTCCAGTTCGCCCTTGCGCACCGCTTTTTCGGTGCGGATCGTCTCTTCGAAAGACTGGGTGGAATTGAGGAAGGCCGCGCGCACGCCGACTTCGGCGAGTGCGTCGACCTGGTCCTGCATCAGTGCGATCAGGGGCGAGATCACTACGCCCACCCCTTCGCGGATCAGCGACGGAATCTGATAGCACAGGGATTTGCCGCCGCCCGTCGGCATCAGCACCAGTGCGTCGCCACCCTGGGCGACATGGTTCACGATGTCGGCCTGGTGGCCGCGGAACGACGGATAGCCGAAGACCGTCTGCAGGACATGCAGTGCGGCATTGTTGTCAAATTGATCACGCATCCGCGTATTTTAATGCACCCACTCCACGAGTCCAGCATAGGCTGTTGCGAGCACGACGATGCCGAACACGATGCGGTACCAGGCAAAGATCGCGAAGTCGTGCGAGCTGATGTAACGCAGCAGCCAGCGCACGCACAGGAAGGCGGAGATGAACGACGCCACCGCGCCGACGCTGAACCAGGGCAAGTCCGCGGCGGACAGCAGTTCGCGCTGTTTGTACACCGAGTAGATGGTTGCGCCGAATAACGTCGGGATCGCGAGGAAGAAGGAGAACTCGGTCGCTGCCTTGCGCGACAAGCCGAACAGCATGCCGCCGATAATCGTCGCGCCGGAGCGGCTGGTGCCCGGGATCAGGGCAAAGGCCTGGGCGAAGCCGACCTTCAGCGCATCGAGCGCAGTCATATCGTCAACGGATTCCACACGTGCTTTCGGCGCATTCTTGTTACGGCGCTCAACCCACAGGATCACGATGCCGCCGATGATGAACGCCAGCGCGACCGGCACCGGTGCAAACAGCTTGGCGGTGATTGCCTTGTTGAACAGGAAGCCAAGTGTGGCCGCCGGGATGAAAGCGATGATGACGTTAGTCGCGAAACGCTGCGCCTTGGCGTCGCTGAACAATCCTGTCAGGACGCTGGCAATCCGTACGCGATATTCCCAGCACACGGCGAGCATGGCGCCGGCCTGGATGGCGATTTCGAACACCTTCACCTTTTCGCCGGTGAAATCCAGCAGGCTGGCGGTGAGGATCAGGTGACCGGTAGACGATATGGGCAGGAATTCGGTCAAGCCTTCGACGATTCCCATGATGAGCGCCTTGAGCGCGAGCGTGACATCCATGAAATGCTTTTTCGGTACGGTTATTCAATCAACAAAAAACCCGCGGCGGCGCGGGTTTCGGGCGCTGCGGGCAGCGTGGCCGGCAAGCTAGCGAACAGGCTCAAAGGTTACCACGAGACCGTTGCTCCGCGTTGTGATTCGGGTCGGATTGAAGGCCGTTCCGCTCATGCGGAGATCCTCGGGGCGGAAGGTGTACAAAGGGATATCCTTCAGTATCTGTTCGGCCAACAGGCTGCCGACGCGGGTGATCTGGTTGGCGTACAGCGGATCGAGCCCGTTGACGATGAAGTTTTCGACACGCGGTTCGGCCAGCACCAGCGCATTGCGCGCCGGGTCGAAGCGCAACTGGCCGGACACGGCAAGGTTGCCATTCCATGCACGGTTCATGAAGGGCGGCGCGATGGACGCATCCATGCTGGTCAGGATGCGGTTGGCCTCCGGCTGCAAGGCCACGCGCGGGTTGGTCACGCGGATGTCGAGCAGTTCGAGGAAGCGGTTGTTGAAAGGGAAGCGGCCCGCGATCGCTTCCTGCAGCTTCGCCAGCGGGATTTCGACATCGCGCGGTCCGAGCAGCGTGGCGCATGAGGCCAGGAACAAGGCCGCCAGCACGGCGGCGAATGCAGCAAACCGTCGTTTCATTGCATCTCCCTCAGGACGTCAATTCATCGAGGCGGGACAGGTAATGCATCGCGTACTCGCGTGTCTCGCCGCACATCTCCGTCGATGGCTGTAGACTCTCGCACACCGCGGGCCGGCCCGGTTTGCCGAAGATCATGCATTGGTTCAACGCGTTCAACTGAATGCAACGCACGCCTGCGGGCTTGCCATCCGGCATGCCGGGAATCGGGGACGAAATCGATGGGGCGATGCAGCACGCGCCGCATCCCGGCCGACATATTGTATTACTCATAGCGCAGCGCCTGGATCGGCAGCAGCGATGCCGCCTTGCGGGCCGGATAGAAGCCGAAGAAGATGCCGATGCCGGCAGAAAAGCCGACTGCCAGCACGATCGATTCCGGCGACATGCGCGTGGCCCAGCCGGTCAGTTCGCCGACCGCCCAGGAGCCGGTGATGCCGAGCACGATGCCGACGAAGCCGCCGATCAGCGAGAGCGTCATCGCTTCCACCAGGAATTGCGTCAGGATGTCCGAACCGCGTGCGCCGACCGCCATGCGCAGGCCGATCTCGCGCGTGCGTTCCGTCACCGACACCAGCATGATGTTCATGATGCCGATGCCGCCCACCAGCAGCGACACCGAGGCGACGGCCGCCAGCAGCAGCGTCATGATGCGCGACGATTCCTCCTGCGCCTGCAGCAGTTCGGTCAGGTTGCGCACGGTGAATGCATCGTCCTGCCCGGGTTGCGTGCGCTGGCGCTGGCGCAACAGTTCGCGGATCTTTTCCTCAGCGACCTGCATGCTCGCGCCTTCGCGCACCTTGACCTGAACGGTGCCGACGCGGCGCAGTTTGCCCTGCGTATTACCGAAGAGTCGGTTGCGCGCGGTGCTCAGGGGCAGCATGATGACGTCGTCCTGATCCTGCCCCATCATGCTCTGCCCTTTCCTGTCGAGCACGCCGATGATGGTGAACGGCACCTTGCGGATGCGGATGGTCTGGTCGATCGGATCGAGATCGCCGAACAATTGCTTGGCGGCAGTCTGGCCGATGATCGCCACCTTGGCGTTGCCCGTCAGTTCCGCCTGGTCGAACATGCGTCCCGACAGCAGCGGCCATTCGCGCGCCTCGAAGTAGTCGGGGTTGACGCCATAGATGCTCGTGGACCAGTTGGCGCCGCTGGCAACCACCTGCTCGGTACGACGGTTGGACGGTGCCGCCACCTGCACTTCGGGGATTTCACGCACGATGGCCGCGGCGTCGTCATCGGTCAGGCTCTGGTTGGCGCCCGCGCCGAGGCGCACGCCCGACTGCGTGGTCGAACCCGGCAGGATGATCATCAGGTTGGAACCGAGGTTCTTGATCTGCTCCTCGACGCGCTGCTGCGCGCCGGCGCCAACCGCGATCATGGTGATCACCGCCGCCACGCCGATGATGATGCCGAGCATGGTGAGAATGGAGCGCAGCTTGTTCACGCGCAGCGCGTTCAAGGCAATGCGCAGGGTCGCGAGCATGTTCATGCCGTCGCTCCGCTGTCGATGCGTGCGAGTTCGGCCTGCGCCTCGTTCGGCTGGTTCGGCGCGTCGGAGATCACGTGGCCGTCCCGGAAGGTGATGATGCGGGATGCGAAGGCCGCGACGTCATGTTCGTGCGTGACCATGACGATGGTCATGCCTTCCCTGTTGAGCTTCTGCAGCAGGGCCATGATTTCCACGCTGGTGCGCGAGTCGAGCGCGCCGGTCGGTTCGTCGGCCAGGATCAGCGAGGGATTGTTGACCAGCGCGCGGGCAATCGCGACGCGCTGCTGCTGGCCGCCCGAGAGCTGGGCGGGATGATGGTCGGTGCGGCCGCCGAGTCCGACTTCGGACAGGCGCTGCGATGCGCGCTGGTGGCGTTCCGCGGGAGGGACGCCGGCATACAGCAACGGCAGCTCGACATTGTCCAGCGCACTGGTGCGCGGCAGCAGGTTGAACTGCTGGAACACGAAGCCGATGCGCTTGTTGCGGATCGCGGCGAGCGCGTCGGCGTCGAGTTCGGACACCCGTTCGCCGGCGAGGAAGTATTCGCCGGACGACGGCCGGTCGAGGCAGCCGAGCAGGTTCATGAAGGTCGATTTGCCGGAGCCGGACGCGCCCATGATGGCGACGAATTCGCCCTCGCCGATGGACACCGACACGCCGCGCAGCGCGTGCACGACGTTGGAGCCCATCACGTACTCCTTGGCAAGGTTGACGGCTTCGATCAGTGCCATCAGAACAGCCTCGGTCCGGTGGGCTGCTGGCGCGGACGCGCGCTCTCCTGCTGCTGCGCCTGCACCGTGCCCGTGATGACGTCCATGCCTTCCTTGACGTCCTGCGAGATCACTTCCGTGGTCGTGCCGTCGGTCAGGCCGAGGCGCACTTCGATGGGCTTCGGCTGCTTCTTCTCGTCCAGCACGTAAATACGGCCGCGCGCGCCGCCGGTACGCCGGTCGCCGCTCTCGGCAATGATCTGTTCGTACTTCTTTTTCTGTTCGGGGTTCAGGATCTCCATGACCTGCGCACGCATGTCGCTGCGGTTGCGCTCGGCCATCTTCTGGCGGTCGCCTTCCGGCGCATCGCGCAGGGCCATGAACTTCTCGCGGGAAGCGGCGAAGATCGCGTCGAGTTTTGTCTTCTGGCTGTCGTCGAGCTGCAGTTCCTTTTCCAGGCGCTCGCGCAGGGCCTTCATCTGCCCGCCGGGCTGGCCGTTGGCCGGGGCTTCCGGCTGTGCGGCAGCAGGACGGTCATTGGCCGCCCCCACCGGGCGGAACCGCAATGCGGCGTTGACGATCTTCAGCACATCGTTGCGCATGTCGGTCACGATGCGAACGTTGGCAGTCATGCCGGGCAGGAGTTCGCGGGAAGGATTTGAAGCAGTGATGACCACGGTATAGGTAACGACGTTGGATACGTTCTGCGCGGCCTTGCGGATCTGCTTGACCGTGCCTTCATAGCTGCGGCCCGGGAAGGCATCCACGGTGAACGTGGATTTCTGGCCGATGCGGATGCGGCCGATTTCCGATTCGTCGATGGACGCATCGACTTGCATGTCAGTCAGATTTTCCGCTATCACGAAAAGTTCCGGCGCCTGCAGGCTGGCGGCGACGGTCTGGCCGCGCTCGACGCTGCGCTTGATCACGACGCCGTTGACCGGCGCGCGGATCTCGGTGCGGCCGAGGTCGATCTTGGCCTGCGCCAGCGCGGCCTTGCGCTGTTTCACAACGGCTTCGGCGTTGCGCAGCCCTGCCGCCGCGACACTGGCTTGCGCGCGGGCAGTGTTGACCTGCTCGGTCGCCGAATTGAAGGTCGCCTGCGCCTTGTCGCGCTCCGCGCCGGAAATGAATCCCTTGTCCACCAGTTGCTGCTTGCGATCGAAGTCGCGCTTGGCTTCGGCGAGATCCACCTCTGCCTTGGACTGCGCCGCGCGGGCCGCCGCGATGTTGGCCTGCTGCGTCATCACCTGCGCGCGGGCGGCGTCAACATCGGCCTGCGCCTGCTGCACGCGGGTTTCGAAAGTCTGGGGATCGATGTGGGCAATCAGCTGGCCCTGTTTCACTTCGCTGTTGAAATCGACCAGCACGTCGCGCAACTGGCCGGACACTTGCGACCCGACCTGGACCTGCACGACCGGGCTGAGCGTGCCGGAGGCCGAAACACTAGCAGTGATCGCGCCCTTTTCCACCCTGGCGGTCTTGTATTCCGGTCCGTTGTTCTTTTGCTGCCAGCTCCAGATTCCCAGGCCGCCTGCAACAAGGACGGCAACGACGGCGAGCCAAGCCCACCACTTTCTTGACAAATTCATAAAACGGAGTGAGGTGATTCTGCGATTGATCGAGGATGTTCGGGATTCTACCGGCTATCGGAGGCCGCTTTTTGTCGTTATGTAACAGCGCCTGTCGCTATTGCCCGGGTTGTATGTAAATGCGACTGCGCTTGACGGTGCCCCGCTGCGCGCTTATATTACTGACTCGTAAGTAAGTTACTTTGTTCCACTCGTCCACCATGAATTGTCCCCTGAAAAAACGCTGGGAGCGGCGCAAGGATGCGCGCCCCCAGGAACTGCTTGCTGCCGCGCTCGACCTGTTTGTCGAAAAGGGCTTTGCGGCCACGCGCCTTGACGATGTAGCGGCGCGGGCGGGGGTTTCCAAGGGCACACTCTACCTGTATTTCACCAACAAGGAAGAGCTGTTCAAGGCCGTCGTGCGCGAGAACGTGGTGCCCGTGCTGGGCGAGGCCGAAGGCATCCTCGACGCGTTCGAAGGAAGCACCATCGACCTGTTCAGGGAGCTGATCCTCGGCTGGTGGGAGCGCATCGGCGCGACCAAGCTGTCGGGCATCACCAAGCTGATGATGGCGGAGTCGAGCAACTTCCCGGAAGTCGCGCAGTTCTACCATGACGAAGTGATCAAGCGCGCCGACGCGATGATAGGACGCATGCTCCAGCGCGGCGTGGAGCGCGGCGAATTCCGTGAAGTCGATATCGAACACGCCACCCAGATCATCTGCTCCCCCATGATCATGCTGATGATGTGGAAACACTCCTTCAGTTCCTGCCGCACGGAAGAGATGTCCCCGGAAGCCTACCTGAATACCTTCGTCGACCTGTTCCTCAACGGCATGCTCGCCAAACCCACACGCTGACCGGACCTCCCATGTTCAAACGCCGCGCCTTCTGGATCACCCTCGCCGTCCTGCTGCTTGCCGCCGGTGTAGCGGGCGCCATGCTGAAGAAGCAGGGGCCGAACAAGGCTGCGACCATCCAGAGCGCCGCACAGGAACCGGCGGTGATGGAATTCCTGCCGACCGACCTCATGCTCGTCAAGACGAGCGAGCTGCGCCAGTTGATGCCGCTGACCGGATCGCTGCGCGCGGTCAACCAGGCCAGCGTCAAGGCCAGGGTTGCCGGCGAGGTGCGCGAAGTGCTGGTACGCGAGGGTGAAGCGGTCAAGGCGGGACAGGTGGTCATCAAGATGGACACCAGCGATTACCAGGCGCGCGTGGAGCAGGCCACGGGTGCGCTGCAGGCCGCGCGCGGCCAGCTGGAAATTGCGACCAAGACGCGCGACAACAACAAGGCGCTGCTCGACAAGGGATTCATTTCCAAGACGGCCTTCGACAACGCCGAGAGCCAGTACAACATCGCGCAGGCAAACGTGGAATCGGCGCGTGCCGCCCTCGACGTCGCCCGGAAGGCACTGGCCGACACCGTGGTGAAGGCGCCCATCTCCGGCCAGGTCAGCATGCGCATGGTGCAGCCGGGCGAAAAGGTCGCGGTGGACAACCGCCTGCTGGACATAGTCGACCTCGGCCAGATGGAACTCGAAGCCGCCGTGCCGGCCGTCGATATCAGCCATGTCTCCCTCGGACAGGAAGTCCAGGTCAAGGTCGAAGGCATGCCGAAGGCGCTGACCGGCAAGGTCGTGCGCATCAATCCGGCGACGCAGGCCGGATCGCGCTCCATCATGGTGTACATCCAGGTCGAGAACCCGCAGGGCGCGCTGCGCGTGGGCATGTTTGGCGAAGCACAGCTCACGACGGCGAGGAAGTCCGGCGTGCTGACCGTGCCGCAGGCAGCGGTGCATAGCGATGCCGGCCGCCAGTATGTCTATGCGATCGAGGACGGAAAGCTGGCGCGCAAGCCGGTGAGCGTCGGCATTCAGGGGGACGATGGCGCAGGAAGCGCCGTGGAAATCGTCCAGGGACTGGACAGCGGCGCGCAGATCGTCAAGGCGAACCTCGGCGCACTGCGCATCGGCACACCGGTCAGGATCACGCAGGTCAACGGCGCCGGCGCATCGGCCCAGTAACGGCAATACCACCAGCACAAGCGCCCATGCGCTGAGGAATAACAACCATGTGGTTTACCCGCATCAGTATCGGCAACCCTGTCCTCGCGACCATGATGATGGTGGCGTTCGTCGTGCTGGGACTGTTTTCCTATCAGCGCCTGCGCGTGGACCAGTTTCCCGACGTCACCTTTCCTGTGGTCGTGGTGCAGACCGACTATCCTGGCGCATCGCCGGAAACCGTCGAATCCGACATCACGCGCAAGGTCGAGGAGACCGTCAACACCATCAATGGCATCAAGAACCTGTTTTCGCGTTCGTACGAAGGCAGCTCGGTGGTCATCATCGAATTCGACCTGACCATCGATCCGGCGCAGGCCGCGCAGGACGTGCGCGAGAAGGTGGCGATGGTGAAAACCATTTTCCGCAAGGAGGTCAAGGAGCCGCGCGTCATGCGCTACGACCCGGCGGACCGCCCGATCCTGGCCATCTCGATTACGAATGACGCCAAGTCGCGGGAGCGCGACCTGCGCGAACTGACCACGATCGCTGACCAGGTGATCAAGAAGCGCCTTGAGAACGTGCGCGGCGTCGGTTCGGTGGCGCTGGTGGGTGGCGTCAAGCGCGAGATCCAGATCTACGTGAAACCGGGCGAGATGGAGGCGCTGGGCATCGGCATCGACCAGGTGGTCAATGCGCTGCGCAACGAGAACCAGGAATTGCCGACCGGCGCGATTCGTTCGTCCTCCGACGAAAAGGTGGTGCAGATCCAGGGCAAGGTAAAAAATCCGCAGGACTTCGGCCGCATCATCGTGGCCCGCCGTGGCGGCCAGCCGGTGCTGCTGTCGCAGGTCGCCACCGTCGTCGACGGCCAGGAAGAACAGGAAAGCCTCGCGCTCTACAACGGCCAGCGCACGCTGGCGCTGGCGATCCAGAAGGCGCAGGGACAGAACACCATTGACGTCGCCGACGGCCTGAAGGAAGCCCTGAAGGAACTCGAACCGCGCCTCCAGGCGATCTACCCGGGCGTGAAGGTCGATGTCATCCAGGACAGTTCGCGCCAGATCCGGGTGGGCGTGGACAACGTGCGCCGCACCATGATCGAAGGCGCCGCGCTGACCATCCTGATCGTCTTCCTGTTCCTCAACTCCTGGCGTTCGACGGTGATCACCGGCCTTACGCTACCGGTGGCGCTGATCGGCACCTTCCTGTTCATGTATATGTTCGGCTTCACGATCAACATGATCACGCTGATGGCGCTGTCGCTGTGCGTGGGCCTGCTGATCGACGACGCCATCGTGGTGCGCGAGAACATCGTGCGCCACGCCGGGATGAAGGTGCACGGCAAATTCAAGGACCACAAGACGGCGTCGCTGGACGGCACGCAGGAAATCGGCCTGGCGGTGCTGGCCACGACCTTCTCGATCGTCGCGGTGTTTCTGCCGGTCGGCTTCATGGGCGGCATCATCGGGCGCTTCTTCCACCAGTTCGGCATTACCGTGACGGCAGCGGTGCTGATTTCGATGTTCGTGTCGTTTACGCTCGATCCGATGCTTTCTTCGATCTGGCCGGATCCGGCGGTACATGGGGAGCATGGCGGCAAGCGCAACCTGTACGACCGCACCATCGGCCGCGTGCTGCACCAGTTCGACCGTCTTGTGCAGTGGATGTCGCGCACCTACCAGGTCATGCTCGACTGGTCGCTGAAGCATCGCGGCAAGACGCTCGCCATCGCCGTGGCTACCTTCTTCGCCGGTTGCGCCATTCCGATGCTTGGCCTGGTCGGTTCGGAGTTCGTTCCGCAGCCGGATTATTCCGAAACCGGGGTCACCTATTACACACCGGTCGGCTCTTCCCTCGAATTCACCGAGACCAAGGCGCGGCAGGTGGAGGCGGTGCTGCGCGAATTCCCTGAAGTGCGCGACATCTACACCACGATCAACACCGGGCAGGCGCAAGGCAAGAATTACGTGACCTCCTACGTGCGGCTGGTGCCGCGCAAGGAGCGCACGCGCAGCACGACGCAGATGAGCATCCCGCTGCGCGAACGCCTGCGCCAGATCGCCGGCATCACCGTGACCCACATCGGCTCGCTGGAAGGCGTGGGCGGCGACGTCAAGCAGTTGCGCCTGAGCCTGCAGGGAACGGACCTGAAGGAGCTGGCCAAGCTGACCGATGAGGCGATGAACAAGATGCGCACCATTCCCGGCCTGGTCGATCTCGACTCCAGCCTCAAGGCGGAAAAGCCGACGATCGCCGTCGAACCCAAGCGCGATATCGGCGCCGACCTCGGCGTGGGCGTGGCGCAGATCGGCATGGCGCTGCGTCCGCTGCTGGCCGGCGAGGCAGCGACCACCTGGCGTGCGCCGGATGAAGAAAACTATGACGTGAAGGTGCGCCTGTCGCCCACCGACCGCAACAATGCCGACGACCTCTCTCGCCTGATGCTGGCCAGTTCGCAGGTGAATACCGACGGCACGCCGAAGATGGTCGCGCTGCGCCAGGTGGCGACGATCGCGCCGTCCACCGGCGCCAACCAGATCAACCGCCGCGACCTGAACCGCGAAGTCGAACTGTCGGCCAACGTGGTGGGCCGCTCCTCCGGCGAGGTGAGCGCGGATGTGAAACGCGTGCTCGACAGCATGAACTGGCAGCCAGGCTACCGTTACCAGCTCGGCGGATCGACCAAGAACATGCAGGAATCCTTCGGCTATGCGATGTCGGCGCTGGCGCTGGCGGTGATCTTCATCTACATGATCCTCGCCTCGCAGTTCGCCAGCTTCCTGCAGCCGCTGGCCATCATGTCCTCGCTGCCGCTGACGCTGATCGGCGTGTTCCTGGCGCTGATGTTCTTCCGTTCGACGCTGAACCTGTTCTCGATCATCGGCTTCGTGATGCTGATGGGCCTGGTCACCAAGAACGCGATCCTGCTGGTGGACTTCGCCAACCAGGCGCGCAAGGAAGGCATGGAACGCACCGCCGCCCTGCTGGAAGCCGCCCACGTCCGCCTGCGCCCGATCCTGATGACGACGCTGGCGATGGTGTTCGGCATGGTGCCGCTGGCCTTCGGCCTGGGCGAAGGCTCGGAACAACGCGCCCCGATGGGCCAGGCGGTGATCGGCGGCATTATCACTTCGTCAATCCTGACCCTGGTAGTCGTGCCGGTGATTTACACCTACCTTGATGATTTTGCAGCCTGGCTGCGTCGCAAATCGCGCAACAACAAGCCTGACCAGCATCAAGGCGCGCCTGCGATCATGGTTCCGCAGAGCAAAAACGAGGAAGCCCTTTGATAAAATGATGGGTTTGTTCCCTTTACCCTCTCGAGTGCCGACATGAATATCGAAAAAGCCCGTTTCAACATGATTGAGCAGCAGATTCGCCCTTGGGACGTCCTGGACATGGACATCCTGAACCTGCTGACGGTGGTCAAGCGCGAAGCCTTCGTTCCGGCCGCGTACAAGAACCTGGCCTTCATGGACACCCAGATCCCGCTCGGGAATGGCGAATTCATGTTCACGCCGAAACTGGAAGCGCGCATCGTGCAGGAAGTCGCGGCAAAGAAGCATGAGAACGTGCTCGAAATCGGCGCCGGCTCCGGTTACCTGGCCGCGCTGCTGGCACACCGCGCCCGCCATGTGACCACGGTGGAGATCGACCCCGAGCTCAAGGCATTCGCCGAACACAACCTGTCCAACTACGGCATCACCAACGTCGAAGTCGCGCTGGGCAACGGCGCGCAAGGCTGGTCGAACAAGGGCACCGAGGCGCCCTACGACGTGATCGTCATCTCCGGTTCGCTGCCGGTGCTGCCGGAAGCCTTCCTCAAGCAGATCAAGGTCGGCGGCCGCATTTTCGCGATTGTCGGCGAACAGCCGGTCATGAACGCGGAACTCATCACCCGCGTCTCCGACACCGCGTACGACACCGTCAAGGTCTTCGAAACCGACGTCACGCCGCTGCGCGAGATCGGCAAGACTTCCCACTTCGTATTCTAAGGACGACCATGCAACACCTCACAGCACCGGAACTGGCGGTCTGGATCGCCGATGAATCACGGCCGAAGCCGGTGCTGCTTGACGTGCGTGAGCCGTGGGAATTCCAGACCTGCCACATCGCAGGCTCTGTCGCCATTCCCATGCACTCGATCCCGGAACGCCTGCAGGAACTGGAAGAAGACGCACCGATTGTCTGCATCTGCCATCACGGCGCGCGCAGCATGTCGGTTGCGGCCTTCCTCGAACGCAACGGCTTCACGCAAGTGACCAACCTGACCGGCGGCGTCCATGCCTGGGCGTTGCAAGTTGACAACTCGATGCCTACCTACTAACAATCAAACAGTCCACTCCACCGGAGAATTGAATGCGGAAATCCGTTATCGCCACCCTGCTTGCCGGCTCCTTCCTGTCGTTGAACGCCCATGCGCTCGACCTCGTCCAGGTCTACCGGGAAGCGCTTGCCAACGACGCCCCGTTCGCCAGCGCCCGCGCGCAGCTGACGGCCGGCCAGGAAAAGTCGACGCAAGGGCGTGCGGGTCTGCTACCGACCGTCGGCGTGGGCGGCAGCTATAACCGCAACGACCTGGACAGCACCTCGGCGGGCGTGACGACGAACCGCGACTTCACTTCGCGCGGCTACACGGTCTCGCTGTCGCAGCCGCTGTTCCGCCTCGCGAACTGGGAGCAATACCAGCAGGGCAAGCTGTCGGTGGCATTGAGCGAGGCACAGTTCGCCCAGTCGCAGCAAGACCTGATCCTGCGCGTGTCGCAAGCCTACTTCGACGTGCTGGCTTCGCAGGATGCGCTGGCGACGGTGCAGGCGCAGAAGGCGGCCATCACCGAACAGCTCGCCTCGGCCAAGCGCAATTTCGAAGTCGGCACGGCCACCATCACCGATACCCATGAGGCACAGGCACGCTACGACCTCGCCATCGCGCAGGAATTCGCGGCGCAGAACGACCTCGAAATCAAGCGCACGGCGCTCCAGCAGATCATCGGCAAACCCGCCGGCTCACTCGCCACCTTGCGACCGGGCGTCAGGCTGACGCCGCCCGAGCCGGGAATCGTGGACACCTGGGTGCAAAGCGCGGAGCAGCAGAACTTCGGCGTGATCGGCCAGCAACTGGCGCTCGAGATCGCGCAGCGCGAGATCAAGAAAAACCGCGCCGGCCACTATCCGACCGTCGACCTCGTCGCCAGCCGCAGCCACACCAACCAGACCGCCAGCGCGGTCAGCCCCACGGGCAGCGTGTCGGACAACAATGTCATCGGTGTGCAGTGGAACATTCCGCTGTTTGCCGGCTTTGCCGTCGACAGCCGCGTACGCGAATCGATCGCGCTGGAAGACAAGACGCGCTCGGACCTGGAAAACGCGCGCCGCGTGGCCGCCCAAGGCGCACGGCAGGCCTTCCTGGGCGTCAATGCGGGCCTCGCCCAAGTCCGCGCGCTGGAAGCGGCGGAAATATCGAGCACCTCGGCGCTCGACTCCAACCGCCTCGGTTACCAGGTGGGCGTGCGCATCAACATCGACGTGCTGAACGCCCAGCAGCAGCTCTACACTACCCGCCGCGACCTGTCGAAGGCACGTTACGACACCATCATGAACGGCCTGCGCCTGAAATCGGCGGCGGGCACGCTGCAGGAAGCTGACTTGGCGCAGGTCAACGCACTTCTACAGCAGTAAGAACAGGCATCACGGTACCTCCGTGATGCAGCCCCCCCTCCTCGACCGCACTGCCGGCGCCAATCTCGATAGTTGGAATCGATTTTTCCAGTTTCAGGAATAGATGCTCTCAATAATTTCCACACAGAAATTATTGAGAGCATCTATTCAGGATATGAATTTCGCCCAACATGACGTGAACGCATCGTTTCACATTTGAAACAGTTCCGAACATCTGTCATCGCCCTTCGAAACAAATTCAACCCTCCAATAAAGTTTCCATACGGAAACAAGCATAAGGCACTGGCTCACAACTTGCTCTAGATCAAGAAATCCGGATTTTCCTCACCTCCCTTTCTTGATGGAGCACTGTCGATGCGAACCAACCTTCCCGTGACCGGAATCGAATATGTACTGAAAGATACCGAGACAATCGTTTCGAAGACGGACCTGAAAGGCCGTATTACTTACGTCAACCAGGATTTCATCAACATCAGCGGCTTTTCTGAATCCGAGCTGATGGGCGCCCCGCAGAACATCGTCCGCCATCCGGACATGCCGGTGGAAGCCTTCGAGGATTTCTGGCGCACGATCCAGAGCGGCAAGGCATGGACGGGCCTCGTCAAGAACCGCTGCAAGAACGGCAACCACTACTGGGTGGAGGCCAACGCCGCGCCGCTCATCGAGAACGGCCAGGTGACCGGCTATACATCGATCCGCATCAAGCCCAGCCGCGAGCAGGTAACAGCGGCGGAACAGGCATACAAGGCCATCAAGGCGGGCGACAAATCGCTCGAGATCCGCGAAGGAAATGCCGTGCACCGCTCCGTGTTTTCGCGCCTGCGCTTCGTCAGGAACCTGTCGCTGAAGACCAGGATGCTGACGGGGTTCGGCATGCTTGCCGGCCTGTTCGGCGCTGGCATCGCGTTCCCGGGCGCGGCGATATCGACGGTTGGACTCCTGTTTGCCGTACTGTTCGGATTCGCGCTCTACCGCGACATCGTGACGCGCCTCGAGAGCGCGAGGCAAGACATCGACCGCATGAGCGCCGGCGACCTCAGCTGCAAGATCCACTCGGAAGGCGACGATGAAATTTCGAAAGTCCTGCAGGCGATACGCGTCCTGCAGACCAACGTGAAGCTGCTCGTCGGCCAGATCAAGGAAGCCACCGACCTCGTCAACAAGGGATCGCGGGAAATCGCTGCCGGCAACTCCGACCTCTCCGCGCGTACCGAATCGCAGGCCAGCTCGCTGGAGGAAACCGCCTCTTCCATGGAAGAACTGACCAGCACCGTGCGCCAGAATGCCGACAATGCGCATGAGGCGAACCAGCTCGTGATCGCCACCTCTTCCATCGCCGTGAAGGGCGGCGACGCGGTCAGCAAGGTGATCAAAACCATGGCATCCATCCGTGAAAGCTCGAGCAGGATTTCCGACATCATCAGTGTCATCGACGGCATTGCATTCCAGACCAATATCCTCGCGCTCAACGCCGCGGTGGAGGCCGCGCGCGCCGGCGAGCAGGGCCGCGGATTTGCCGTCGTCGCGGCAGAAGTGCGCACGCTTGCGCAACGCTCGGCGGGCGCGGCCAAGGAGATCAAGGAACTCATCAACGACTCAGTGCAGAAGGTCGAGTCGGGCAGCGTCATGGTGGATGATGCCGGCAAGACCATGGCCGAGATTGTCTCGTCCGTGCAGCATGTCACCAGCATCATGAACGAGATCACCTCCGCCAGCCGCGAGCAGAGCGCAGGCATCGAGCAGGTGAACCAGGCCATCACGCAGATGGACGAAATCACCCAGCAGAACGCGGCGCTGGTGGAACAATCGGCCGCCGCGGCAGAGACACTGCGCGAGCAGGCGCAGAAACAGGCTCAGCTGGTCAGCGCATTCAAGCTGATTTCCGGCGGCGCGCCGGGGCTGAAGATGGTGGCCTCAACCAACCTTCCCGTGCAAGCAAGGCAAGGACGACAGCGCGCCAAGGCTATAGCGAACGCGCGATGATTTCCTTCATGATTTCATTCGCGCCGCCGTAGATGCGCTGCACGCGGGCATCGGCATACATCTGCGCGATCGGGTATTCGAGCATGTAGCCGTACCCGCCGAACAGTTGCAGGCAGTTGTCGATGACCTTGCATTGCAGGTCGGAGATCCAGTATTTCGCCATGGACGCCAGCACGGTGTCCATGCGTCCTTCCAGCATGTCGACCACGCAACGGTCGACGAAGGTGCGGGCGATGGTGGCTTCGGTCTTCGCTTCGGCCAGCACGAAGCGCGTGTTCTGCATGTCGATGAGCGCCTGGCCGAAAGCCTTGCGCTCGCGCGTGTATTCGATCGTCAGGCGCAGCGCGCGCTCGATGGATGCCACCCCGGACACACCGATGATGGTGCGCTCGTACGGCAGTTCATTCATCAGCTGCGTGAAGCCCCTTCCTTCCACGCCGCCCAGCACGCCGTCCGGCGCCACGCGCGCATTGTCGAAGAACAGCTCGCAAGTGTCCTGGCCTTTCTGGCCGATCTTCTCGAGGATGCGGCCGACGCGGAAACCCTTGCAATCGCGCGTCTCCAGCAGCATCAGCGAAATGCCCTTCGCGCCTGCTTCGGGTTCGGTCTTGGCCACGACCAGGATGAGGTCGGCAAGATAACCGTTGGAAATGAAGGTCTTGGAACCATTCAGCCGGTAGCCGTCGCCATCGCGCACTGCCGTCGTGCGGATGCTCTTCAGGTCGGAGCCGGCGCCCGGTTCGGACATCGCAATGGCGGCGATCATCTCGCCGTTTGCCAGCCTGGGCAGGTATTTCTTCTTCTGTTCCTCGGTGCCCTGGTGCAGCAGGTAGTTGGCGACGATGGCATGGACGTGCAGGCCGAAGGAAACATCGCCCGCATACGCCAGTTCTTCAAACAGGACGCACTCGTGGGCAAAGCTTCCTCCGCTACCGCCGTACTCTTCGGGAATGTCCGCCAGCAGCATGCCAAGGTTGCCGGCCTTGCGCCATACATCGCGGTCGACATGCTGCTGCTTGCGCCACTTCTCCTGGTGAGGAACGATTTCCGCTTCGACGAAACGGCGTACCGCGTCGCGGAAGCCTTCGATCTCCGGATTGGTCCAGGGCGAGGTGTAGGCCATTGTCATCCTCCCTTACCCCGCGCGATACATGGTGACAACACAGGCGCCGCCAAGGCCGAGGTTGTGCTGGAGCGCAACGCGCGCGCCTTCGACCTGGCGCGCTTCCGCCGTCCCGCGCAGCTGGTGCGTCAGCTCGTAGCATTGGGCGAGGCCGGTGGCGCCGAGCGGATGGCCTTTCGACAGCAGGCCGCCGGACGGGTTGGTGACCACCTTGCCGCCGTAGGTGTTGTCGCCGGCTTCCACGAACTTTTCCGCGCCGCCCTCCGGGCAGAGGCCAAGGGCCTCATAGGTGATCAGCTCGTTCTGCGCAAAGCAGTCGTGCAGCTCGATCACATCGATGCCGTCGGGGCCGATGCCCGCCTCCTCATACACGCGGAACGCCGCTTCCTTCGCCATGTCGAATCCGACCACGCGCATCATGTCGCGCGAGTCGAAGGTGCCTGGCCTGTCCGTGGTCATCGCCTGGGCGGCGATGTGCACGCGCGTATCGAGGCCGCGCGACTTCGCGAACTTCTCGGATACCAATACCGCGGCTGCCGCGCCACAGGTCGGCGGACAGGCCATCGAACGTGTCATCGCGCCGGGCCAGATCATCGGCGCGTTCATCACGTCCTCCGCGGTCAGCACCTGCCTGAACAGCGCGAGCGGGTTGTTGGCGGCGTGACGGCTGGCCTTGGCGCGGATCTTGGCAAAGGTCTCGAGGCGCGTCCCGTACTTCTCCATGTGACTCAGGCCGGCGCCGCCGAAATAGCGCAATGCGAGCGGAATCTCCGGCATGCCGACCAGCTCATCGGTGATGGCGTCGAATGCGTCGAAGGGCGACGGCCGGTCCTTGAATACGGAACTGAGCGCACCCGGTGTCATCTGCTCGAAGCCGAGGGCCAGCACGCAATCTGCCGCGCCGCTGGCGACGGCCTGGCGCGCGAGGAACAAGGCGGTCGAACCGGTCGAGCAGTTGTTGTTGACGTTGACGATGGGAATGCCGGTCATGCCGACCGCATACAGCGCCTTCTGGCCGCTGGTCGAGTCGCCGTACACATAGCCGGCATAGGCTTGCTGCACGTCTTCGTAGGCGATGCCGGCATCGGCCAGCGCCAGGCGCGCCGCGCTGGCGCCCATCTGGTCATAGGGCGCGCTCGCACCCGGCTTGGCGAAAGGGATCATACCGACGCCCGAAACGAAGACTTTGCCGCTCATCGTGTACTCCGGTGGAAGTTCAAGGGGAAATGGACATTATAGGTCACATGACCTAAACTCCAAGACTACAGGCCGCGTAGTTGTTCTGTCAATGCGCGTGCGATAATCCCGCGTCCGTTTTTTGCCTTCCGCCCATGTCACCCGCGCTCAAGACTTCGCTGCAACGCAAAACTTCCAGCACCACGGAAAAAGGCTATGCACGCGCCAACGACATCCTGCAGGCGGCACGCGAGATCTTTGCGTCGGAAGGCTACGGTGGCCTCTCGATGCGGCGCGTCGCGGCACAGGTCGGCGTCAGCCTGAGCAATGTGCAGCACTACTACAAGAGCAAGGACATGCTGGTCGAAGCGTTGCTGCTCGATTCGCTCAACCATTTCCAGGAAAAGATCGACAGCATCGCCGCGTCCATGAAGGACACGTCGCGCGTCGAGCAGTTGCTGGCCACGGTCGACATGTTTCTCGAAGAGCTTGGCAATCCGGTCATTCGCGGCATGTTCTTCGAATTCTGGGCACTGGCCACGCGCAATACCTTCGCCTCCACATTGATGGAGCGCATGCAATCGCGCGAACGGAAGGCGATCTACAAGCTGATCCAGGGCTTGTCCCCGGCGATTTCGGATGAAGAGTATGTCCTGCGGGCGGCGCTGATCGTCGCGCAGGTCGAGGGGCTGATGCTTTTTCGCGTCCGGAACCGCCCGACGCGGCCGGAACTCGCAGGGCTTGAAAACGCGGCAAGACAGGCCATTCTTCGCCTGGCAATGCAGCAATAGCCATCGTCGATATCAGGAAATATTGCTTCACATCAAACGCGTGGCGGCAAGGCGGTCTACACTGGCAAGCATGGCCGGGAGACATCGGTCACGTTGGAGATCATCATGACCAAACCCGAGACGCTGTTCGAACAAGCAAGCTACGACCTTAACAAGTTCCGCGAACGCCGCATGGTCGAACGCCGTGCAGTCGCCCGTGACACCCCGGACCGGCGGCAGCAGGCGAGCGCCCCGCAACCCGAAGACACCCAGAAAGATACCGGCCGGCAGACCTCCTGACGATCTCCGGCCGGCACCATTACGATGCCGATTCTCTCCCGCCTGCGCACGGCTTTCCTTGCCGGCTTGCTTTTCGCCGCATCCGCATTTGCCGCGGACCAGCCCGCCTCCTTGCGCATCGAAGCCGAAATGCTCGACGGGAGCCGGTATTCGCTGGATGACAGCCGCGGCTCCATCACGCTGCTGTCGTTCTGGTCGCCGGATTCGCTCGCTTCCCGCAAGTGCATCGCCGAGCTGCAACGCTTTCATAACGACTACCAAAGCCGCGGCGTGAAGGTGGTGGCCATATCGACCGTAAACGATGCGGCCATGCTGCGCGCCTTCACCGCGAAGCGGAAACTCAGCCTGCCGGTGGCGATGCTCGGCGAGCACAACGTCGGACCGCTTGCGGAACACCAGATGCCCATCGTGCTGGTCTTCGACCGCGACGGAAAGCTGGTGGCGTCGCGGGCCGGCCTGTTCTCTTACCGGATGCTGGAAGTGCTGGCCGTGCCGCCGTTGATGAAACCCGTATCAGGCGCCACCCCGCAGCCCGGCTAGTGCACGCTTTGCCGACCGCAGCGCCCCGAGAATGCGCACGGCGGCGCGCTCTCCCCTGCCCAGGCTCTCCTCCTTCGCAGCCCTGTCGAACAGGGAAGAAATACGATGGCGCCATGCCGCTGCCGCATTCGACAGCGCCAGCCGCGGACGCAGCAGGAAGTGCAGGCGCGAGCGGTACACGACGACGTGATGCAGGCTGCGCGAATGCGCGCCGAGCGCGAACTTGTATTCGTACTCGTTCCACATGAAGTTGTATTCCTTGCAGCCGCGCGCGATGCATGCGCAGATCGTCAGGTAACAGCACAGGATGCCCGCCGAATACTCGTTGTAGCGCGGGTCATGCGAAATCACCTTGAAGAAGTAATGGCTGCCGGCAAAGTAGCCGATGCTGCCGCCGACCACCCGCCCGTCGATCCGCATCGCGACCACCATCCCGCACTCGCGCACGAGGACAATGACCTTTTCCACTTCGTCGTCGAGTCCGTAGCGGATGTTCTTGCCGGCGATGCGCACCCGGTTCAGCGCGATGATCGCGTGCATGTCGTCCTCGCTCGCCTCGCCCTTCTCCGAGACGTCGACCTGCATGGAGGGATGGTCGCGCTTGAGCTTGTCCATATAGCGGCGCAGGTTGCGGCGCATGTTCTTGCCGAGGCTGGCGACGTACTCGTCGGCCGTGGCGGGCAGCGGCAGGACGATGTTCGCGGTGCAGGCGTATTGCTGGAAAGGCCGGCGCAGGACCCGTACCTGCGAGTCGACTGCATGCAGGCAGATGGCGCTGACCGAACGCCAGATGGAAAAGATGTGGCCGGCGAAGCGTTCGAGCTCCGTTTCGTCGACCGTCATGCCTTCATTGACGACGCGCACCGTGTTGCCTTCCCTGCGCAGCAGGAAGACGGCAAGGAAGCGATCCTTGCGCCGCGCAAGATAGGTGTGCGTGACATTCTGCAGGCCGCCATAGACCTGGAGGTGCGCAAACGTCGAATGGATATTGCTGTAGAGGGATTGCATCGCGGCGTCAACGGACGCCGCCGGTGGGCCGGCATGCAGTTCGACCATGACGTCTTCGCGCTCATCTGCATTGCCTGCCAGCGCGCCGGCGGGAAACATCGCCTGCAGCGCGGCACCCGCATCATTCAAATCGTTCACCCCAGGAATGGCAGCCTCCACCAGTTCGATGACTCGATTCGAGACTAGCATTCCCGCAGAAGGATAGAGGCGTTTTTCGCGCGCGTTTGTGTTGTGCCAATAGGTGGCCTGAACGCGCGCAACACTGTTGCGGCCCTACAAGATCGGGAGGGAAATTCAGCGTGATGCGGAGGCTGCGCTCATCAGCACGGCACGGCTCTTGAGGAAAGCCGCCACCTGCTCCGGCGGGCGCGGTTCTGCGAAATAAAAGCCCTGCATGATGTCGCAGCCGGCATTGCGGAGGAAGTTCAGTTGCGCTTCCGTTTCCACCCCTTCCGCGACGACTGACAGGCCGAGGCTGTGCGCCATGGCGATGATGGCGGTGGTGATCGCCTCGTCGTCGCCGTCGCCCGGAATGTCGCGCACGAAGGTGCGGTCGATCTTGACCTGGTCGATCGGGAAGCGCTTGAGATAGGCCATCGAGGAATAGCCAGTGCCGAAATCGTCGATCGACAGGCGGATGCCTTCCTTCTGCAGCCGGTTGAGCAGGTCCACATTGTCGTGGACGTTATCCATCAGCACCGTTTCCGTGATCTCCAGTTCCAGCTGGCCGGGCGGAATATCGACCTCGCGCAACGCGCCGATGATGTCATGCATCAGGTGCGGATCCCGCGTCTGTCGCGCCGACAGGTTGACCGACACGGAAATCGATCCGAGACCGGCATCGCGCCATGCGGCCACCTGACGGCAGGCGGTGCGCAGCACCCAGCGCCCGATCGGCACGATCAGTCCGCTGTCTTCCGCCACCGGGATGAATTCCGCGGGGCTGATCAGGCCCAGTTCGGGATGCCTCCAGCGCAGCAGGGCTTCCAGCCCCACGAGTTTGCCGTCGCGCAGGTTGACCTGCGGCTGGTAGTACAGCAGCAGTTCTTCGCGTTCGAGCGCCTTGCGCAGGTTGGTTTCGAGGGACAGCCGTTTCTGCACGCGCTTGTCGAGTTCCGGATGGAACTGTTCGAAGGCATTCTTGCCGCGGCCCTTGGCCTGGTACATCGCGGTGTCGGCGTTGCGGGTCAGTGTTTCGAGGTCGGGCGCGTCGTCCGGGTAGATGCTGATGCCGACGCTGGCGGTCACGTAGATCTCGTGGATGTCCACGTCGAAGGGAGCCGCCAGCACATCGAGGATCTTCTCCGCGACCCCGACGGCACCGGTCGTCGCCGACGGCTCGAGGATAACCGCGAACTCGTCGCCGCCGATGCGGCAGATCACGTCGCCGCCGCGCAGGCATTCCATCAGCCGTTTCGCCACCAGCCTGAGCAAGGTGTCGCCGCTATGGTGCCCCAACGTGTCGTTGACGATCTTGAAGTTGTCGAGGTCGAGCAGCAGCAGACCGACGACGCCGCCGAACTGGTCTACCTTGTCCAGCGCCGCGGCGAGATATTCATTGAACGCATGGCGGTTGGGCAGCCCGGTCACGGAATCGATGTGGGCGAGATAGTCGAGGTGCGCTTCCGCACTCTTGACCGCCCGCCGCATGCGCGCGACAAGCAGGTAAGCGACGGCGAGCGATCCCATCGCGATGGCCAGCGTCAGGCCGGCATAGCCGACAAGACGGGCATAGAGCTGATCGAGGCTGGCGCGGATGACAACCCGTCCGATCTCGCGGCCGTCGATCTCCACCCGGCGCACTACTTCGAGGTGGTTGAAACCGAAAAGGTACCCATCTGCGACGAGCAACGGCAACGGCGCCGAAATCTGCGAGACGCCCTCGCGGCGGTACGAAGCAAGCAGCTTGCGCTGATTTGTGAACAGCCCCGCGGCCTCGATGCTGGGAGAAGCCTCCAGCACAGCCAGCGTTTCATTGCTGGCCTTGCTGTCGTTGAACAGGAGCGCCGCCGCACTGTTTTCGCCGACGATCCTTGCCTGCACCTTCATATCCTCGAGCAGGTCGCCGCGGAGCGAGAAGAACTGGAACAGGATCAGCAGGACGCTGGCAACCAGCAAGGCTGCGCCGGCGGTGGCCAGGTTGGCCAGATCCATCCAGCGGCCCAACCGTGGCGGGCGGGAGAAATGCGGAACAGTCATTGCACGGTCCTTGCCAGCCGCAGCAGCTTGGAACTGAGCATCAGCCGCGCCTGTCTTGCTGCACGCGTGTCGACGTCGAACACGATGCGGTTGTTGTTCATGGCCAGGGCAATGATGCTGCCGTCGTGGCCGATCTCTTCATCGTCGGAAATCGTCAGCACGCTGGCCTCGCCGAGTCCCTTCTTGATCTGCACCCAGCGCTCGCGGTCGCTGCCGTCGACGAACAGCACATGGCATGCACGCAGCGAATCGAGCGCCGCCAGGTGGCGAACCGACACGCGACGCCCCTTGACGGTCTTTTCACCCAGGCCGGTCAGGGACTGGCGCAGCACGCTTGCAGGGTTGATGCAGATGTTCAAGCTTCCTCCCTCGTAGGCCGTATCGGCAGGCCATTCGGTAAAGAGCGCAAAGTTGTACACGAACGCGGCTTTCAGTTCATATTCCGGCACCGGCTGCGCCGCCGCCTGCAGCGGCAGCAGGAGTGCCGCCGCCAGCATGCATAAGGTCGAGCGCAACAAGTGAATCACAAAATCGGACATCAGAACGCGTAAGTCAGCTTGAGTCTGCCGGTGCGCCCGTTCTGCACGATGGCGTCCTGGGCATGTTCGGCCGCGCCCGGATCGGCATAACGGCGGTCGAACAGGTTATAGATGCTGGCTGACAGTTCCAGTCCCGGCGCCAGGCGAATCGCTGACATGGTGAGGTTGCCGATCCAATAGCCCGCCGTCTCGGCCCGCAGTGTGTTGCGGCGCCCCACGTACTGCGCTTCGGCGCCTGCCCGCCACCCGATGCGCGGCAGCGGCGCGCTGAGGTTGAACTTGGCCAGGTGCCGCGGCGAGTTGACCAGCGTTGCGCCGGTCGTCCCGTCCTTCGCCTGTTGCCAGCTATAGCTGGAGCGCAGGCGGGCGCCGCCGGTCCATGCCTTCTCCAGTTCGAGTTCGATGCCGCGCGCCCGCGCGCGATCGAGGTTCTGGAATACCAGCAGGCCGTCGGATGGATCCAGTGTTTGCGTAATCAGGTCCGAGACCGTGTTCCGGTATACCGACGCCGTGATGCGCGCGCCCGTCGAAAAATGATGTTCAGCACTCAGTTCCTGGGTGCGGATGCGTTCCGCCTTCAGGGAAGGATTCGACTTCTGCCCTCCCGCGCTCCGCAGGTCGTAGTAGAGCTCGTATGCGTTCGGGGCACGGAAGGCAGTGCCGACCATTGCCTTCAGCGTGGTCGACTCGCCTGCCTTGTGGATCAATGCCACCCTCGGGTTGACGCTGCTGTCGCTGGTGGATGAGTTATGGTCGTAACGGGCGCCGGCATTGAGCAGCAGGTCGTGCCGCAGCGTGAACTCGTCCTGCAGGTACAGGCCGAAGCGGTTGCCGGAACGCCGGTCGTCGAGATTGGACACGAACGGGTCGGCATCGAAGTTGAACTGGCGGCGCCGGTAATCGCGCTGGACCTCGGCGCCCATCACCAGTTTGTGGCCGTCCGCGCGCGTCGTGACGAGTTGTGTCTCCGCGCCCCACCATGCCGCGCGCGAACCGTCGCGATTCACGGTCAGCGGCGGATAGTCGTACACGTAATCGCCCAGATAGTCATAGCGCCCCCAGTACAGCCGCGCGGTCAACTCCGTATCCGCAGCGAGTTGTGAGCGGTGTGCAGCATCGATGAAACTCTGCGTATCGACAGTATGCGAACGCGGGTCATTGAATACCTGGCTGAAGGAAGCGGTCGGAATCCCCTTCTTCCGCTCGCTGTGCGCAACGGAGACGCTCCAGGGCCCGAGGGACGCTTTCATCAGCAGGTTTTGCGCGCGGTCGTGGTCCATCCTGCGCGCGACACCATTGTTCGTTGCCGGCGCATCGAATTCAGGGAAATAGAGGTCCGGTCCATCCTCGCGGAAACTGCTTGCCGACAGCAGCCATTCGACACCGCTGTCGTGGCGCATGCCGTAGCTGGCGCGCGCCTTGCGCATGCCGTGGCTGCCGGCTTCGACAGACGCTTGCGGACCGCTCAGGTCGCGCCCCTTCTTCGTGATGATGTTGATCACGCCGAAGAAGGCGTTGGCGCCATAGATCGACGACCCCGGCCCCGGCACGAATTCGACGCGCTCGATCAGATCCACGTCGAGCACGAATTCAGTGCCGATCGACGCCTGGTCGAATATGGCGTCGTTGTTGCGGTTGCCATCGACCAGCAGCAGGAAACGGGTGTTGTAGTCGCCCGGCCTCAGGAATCCGCGCGCACCGAGATAGGCGTAGTTGCGGTCGTTGCTGACGTAGAGTCCGCGCATGCTGCGCAGGATGTCGGCCACCGTGCGCCAGCCGAAGGCCTTGATGTCGGCGGACGTGACGACGGAAACGGCGGACGGCGCCTCGCTGAACTTCTGGACGAACCTGGAAGCGCTGTACACCTCGAGGGTGAGCAACTGCTCGATGGGCAGGGCTGCAAGATCCCTATTTCCCGTCGCGGCATGTGCAAGAACGGGGATGGAAAAAACGGACGCAATTGCACAAAGGCATGCGGCTTGCGATGTGGTGCGTACAAACTGGTTGGGCATGGTACTTACCCCTGGCTCCGCGGACCTTTTGATATGGCCCTGTAGTAATGGAGGCAACCTTTCAAGGAGTCGCCCTCATCTCCGGCGTGCGTCTCCGGCCGAAAGATGATTTGGATCAATATTTTAACGCTTCCGGATGCGCACAACGACAACTTCTGCCGGGAATGGAGAAAGTGATGACACTTTGCTCACGCGGCCGCCCGCCTTGAAGGCAGAGATTTGATGATGCCTATAAAATAAGACGACCATCTTGCAGTCCGGAACAACAACAGCATGGACATCCGCTTCCGGCATTGCTCCCCCGTTTCAAGAATCCGGCTCTCCCAGGCGGGTTTCCATTTTCATTGCGAGAAAGACATGACCCTAGTTCGTCGTTTTGCGTCCGTTGCGGCGCTTGTGACCATGTTGATCAGCCTGGCGGGTTGCGGAGAGAAGAACGCAGCCGCGCAGGCACCGGGTCCCGGCATGCCGCCGCCCGAAGTGGCGGTCGTCACTGTGGCGGCCGAGCGTATCGTCATGACGACCGAACTTCCCGGCCGCATCGAAGCGACCCGCATGGCGCAGGTGCGTGCGCGCGTGCCGGGCATCGTGCTCAAGCGGGTGTTCCAGGAAGGCAGCGAAGTGAAGGCCGGCGACGTGCTGTTCCGCATCGATCCTGCCCCCTTCCAGGCCACCTACAACAGCACCCAGGCTGCCGTCGCGAAAGCGGAAGCGAACCTGGCGCAAGCCAACCTGAAGGCGCAACGCTACAAGCCGCTGGTCGAAACCAACGCGATCAGCAAGCAGGAATACGACGACGCGCTGACCGCGCAAAAACAGGCGGCGGCTGAACTTGCTTCCGCCAAAGCGGCACAGGAAACCGCCCGACTCAACCTCGGCTATGCGACGGTCACCGCGCCCATCTCCGGCCGCGTCGGCCGTGCCCAGGTCACCGAGGGCGCGCTCGTCGGCCAGGGCGAAGCCACGCCGCTGGCAACGATCCAGCAGCTCGACCCCGTCTACGTGAACCTGACGCAGTCGAGCGCGGAGCTGCTGCAATTGCGCCGTGCGCTGGCGAGCGGCCGTCTCAAGAGCGTCGGCAAGGACAAGGCCCGGGTCACGCTGGTGACAGAAGACGGACGCAGCTATCCGCACGACGGCAAGCTGCTCTTCTCCGACGTGGCCGTCGACGAGAACACCGGCGCCGTCACGCTGCGCGCGGAATTTCCGAATCCCGAACGCATGCTGCTGCCCGGCCTGTACGTGCGCGCGCGCCTGGAACAGGCAGTCAGCGAAAACGCAATCATGGTCCCGCAACAGGCGGTGCAGCGAGATGCCAGCGGCGCCTCGGTTCTGCTGGTCGGCGCGGATGGCAAGGTGGCGTTGCAACCGGTCAAGGCCGACAGCGCACACGGCGACAAGTGGATCATCAGCGAAGGCATCAAGCCCGGCGACAAGGTGATCGCCGAAGGTTTCCAGAAAGCCAAACCCGGCGCAGTCGTCAAACCGGTGCCGTGGAAAGCGGCCACCGCCGCAGTGCCCGCGCAACCGGAACAGCAATCCAAGTAAGGACGCCCTCACATGGCCAAGTTTTTCATCGATCGCCCGGTCTTCGCCTGGGTCATCGCGCTCTTCATCCTGCTGGCCGGCGCGCTGTCCGTCATGCGGCTCCCGGTCGCGCAGTATCCGACCATCGCACCGCCGTCGATCCAGATCAACGCGATCTATCCGGGCGCGACTGCCCAGACGCTGGACGAAAGCATCATCAGCCTGATCGAACAGGAAATGAACGGCGCGGAAGGCCTGCAATACATGGAATCGCAAAGCCAGGCCAACGGCTCGGCACAGGTGACCGTGACCTTCCTGCCCGGCACCAATGCCGACCTCGCCGCCGTGGACGTGCAAAACCGCTTGAAACGCGTCGAGCCGCGCCTGCCGCAGGCAGTCACGCAGCAGGGCGTGCAGGTGACCAAGGCGCGCAGCAACTTCCTGCTCTTCACGACGCTGTCTTCGACCGACGGCCGGCTCGATCCGGTGGCGCTGGGCGACTACCTGTCGCGCAATGTGCTCAATGAACTCAAGCGTGTACCGGGCGTTGGCCAGGCGCAGTTGTTCGGCACCGAGCGCGCGATGCGCGTGTGGATCGACCCGACGAAACTGGTCGGCCTCAAGCTCACGCCAGCCGACGTCACCACCGCCATCCGCGCGCAGAATGCACAAGTCGCCTCCGGTACGCTGGGCGACCTGCCCAACGCCAGCACGCAGCAGATCACGGCTCCCATCGTCGTCACCGGCCAGCTCGCCACGCCGGAGGAATTCGGCAACATCGTGCTGCGCGCCACGCCGGGCGGCGCGACGGTGCGCCTGCGCGACGTCGCACGCATCGAAATCGGCGGCCAGGTATATGCGACCTCCGCCCGACTGAACGGCAAGCCGACCGCCGCCGTCGGCGTCCAGCTTTCCCCGACCGCCAATGCGCTCGCCACCGCCAAGGCCGTGCGCCAGCGCATGGACGAGCTGTCGAAGTATTTCCCCGCCGGCGTGAAGTACGACATTCCCTACGATACCTCGCGCTTCATCCAGATCTCCATCGAGGAAGTGGTGAAGACGCTGCTCGAAGCCATCCTGCTGGTGTTCCTGGTGATGTACCTGTTCCTGCAGAACATCCGCTACACGCTGATCCCGACCATCGTGGTGCCGGTGGCGCTGATGGGCACGTTTGCGACCATGCTGCTGTTCGGCTTCTCGATCAACGTGCTGTCCATGTTCGGCATGGTGCTGGCCATCGGTATCCTGGTGGACGACGCGATCGTGGTGGTGGAAAACGTCGAGCGCATCATGAGCGAGGAAGGATTGTCGCCGCGCGAGGCGACGCGCAAGGCGATGGGCCAGATCACGGGCGCCATCATCGGCATCACGCTGGTGCTGATCGCGGTGTTCATCCCGATGGCATTGTTCGGCGGGGCGGTCGGCGCGATCTACCGCCAGTTCTCGCTATCCATGGTGTCGTCGATGGTGTTCTCCGCGTTGATGGCACTGACGCTCACGCCGGCGCTGTGCGCGACCCTGCTCAAACCGGTGGAAGCCGGCCACCATCACGCGAAGACAGGCTTCTTCGGCGCGTTCAACCGCATTTTCCACAGCACTGCAACCGGCTACCAGGGCTGGGTGGGAAGGATGCTCACGCGCGCCGGCCGCTGGCTGGTGGTGTACGGGCTGATCGTTGCCTGCGTCGCCCTGCTCTACGTGCGCATGCCCTCCGCCTTCCTGCCGCAGGAAGACCAGGGCTACCTGATCACCAACATCCAGCTGCCCCCGGGCGCAAGCACCAACCGCACGCTGCAGGTGATCGAGCAAATCGAGAACTTCTACCTGCAGCAGCCGAGCGTGGCGCGCGTGGTGGCGGTGGCCGGCTTCAGCTTCTCCGGCAGCGGCCAGAATGCGGCACTCGTCTTCACGCCGCTGAAGGACTGGAGCGAACGCGGCCCTGACCAATCGGCCAGCGCGATTGCTGGCCGGGCATTCGGCGCCTTCGCGCAGATCAAGGATGCAATCGTGTTCCCGCTAAGCCCGCCGCCGATTCCGGAACTGGGCAATGCGACCGGCTTCACCATGCGCCTGCAGGATCGCGGCGGCGTCGGGCATGACGCCCTGCTGGCGGCGCGCAACCAGCTGCTCGGCATGGCCGGCAAGAGCCAGGTCGTCCAGGGTGTGCGCCCGGACGGCCTGGAACCGACGCCTCAGCTGCAGCTGAGCATCGACCGCGACAAGGCGAACGCGCTCGGCGTGACCTTCGCCGACATCAATTCGACGCTGTCCACCGCGCTCGGTTCGTCGTACGTGAACGACTTCCCGAACCAGGGCCGCCAGCAGCGCGTCGTCGTGCAGGCGGACATTCCGCAGCGCATGCAACCGGAAGACCTGATGAAGCTGTACGTGCGCAACACCAAGGGCGACATGGTGCCCTTCTCCACCTTCATGAGTTCGAAGTGGATCGTCGGTCCTGTCCAGCTGTTCCGCTACAACGGTTACCCGTCCATGCGCATTTCCGGCAACGCCGCGCAGGGCCGCAGCACCGGTGAGGCAATGGAAGAAATGGAAAAGCTGGTCGCCCAGCTTCCGCCGGGAATCGGCATGGAATGGACCGGCCAGTCGCTGGAGGAAAAGACATCCGGCTCCCAGGCCCCGGCCCTGTTCGCGCTGTCCCTGCTGGCAGTATTCCTGGTGCTGGCCGCGCTGTATGAAAGCACTACGATCCCGATCGCGGTGCTGCTGGTGGTGCCGCTGGGCGTGCTCGGCGCTCTGCTCGGCGCGACCATGCGCGGCATGCCTGACGATGTGTATTTCAAGGTCGGCCTGATCGCCATCATCGGCCTGTCGGCCAAGAACGCCATCCTGATCGTGGAATTCGCGAAGGACCTGCAGGCGCAGGGCAAGGGCCTGGTCGAGGCGACGCTGGAAGCGGTGCACCTGCGCTTCCGCCCGATCATCATGACCTCGCTCGCCTTCATCCTCGGCGTACTGCCGCTGGTGATCGCCACCGGCGCAGGATCGGCCAGCCAGCGCGCGATCGGCACCGGCGTGATGGGCGGCATGATCACCGCGACTGTCCTGGCCGTGTTCCTGGTGCCGGTATTCTTCGTCGTCATCCGCAACATCTTCAAGGGCAGTGAGCGGCAGAGGAAGCTCTACATGGAGCACATGCAACAGCAAGAGGGAAACAAGGCATGACCAGGCAACGCATACTCTCCCTGATGGGTGCCGGCATCTTGTCGGCCTGCTCGCTCGCGCCGATGTACGAGCGCCCGGATGCGCCCGTCGCCGCGGCATATCCAACGGCGACGGATGCCGGCAATGCAAGCGCTACGGGTTGGCGTGATTTCTTCCCGGACCAACGGCTGCAAAGCCTGATCGAAGCGGCACTGGCAAACAACCGTGACCTGCGCATCGCCGCCCTGCGCATCGAGGAGGCGCGCGCGCTGTACAACGTGCAGTCGGCCGACCTGCTGCCGAATTTCAATGTGACGGCGTCCGGGTCGCGTTCCCGTACACCGGGCAGCGTGTCGCCGACGGGTGTGACTTCCGTGAACAGCACCTACCAGGCCGGCCTCGGCCTGTCAGCCTTCGAGCTGGATTTCTTCGGCCGCGTGCGCAGCCTGAACGATGCCGCACTGGCGCAATACCTGGCCACCGAAGAGGCTGGCCGCGCGGCACGCATCTCGCTGGTGGCGGAGGTTGCCAAGGCCTATCTCGCCGAGCGTGCATTCGATGAACAGGCCGACCTTGCGCGCCAGACCTTCGAGAGCCGCGAGTCTGCCTACAAGCTTGCGAAGCAGCGATTCGATGTCGGCGCATCCTCTGCCCTCGACCTGCGCCAGAACGAAACGCTGGCGCAGTCCGCGCGCGCATCTCTGGCCACGCTGACGCGGCAACGCGCGCAGGCATCGAACGCCCTTGCGCTGCTCGCCGGCCAACCCCTGAGCGACCTGCCCGCAGCCCACGCGCTGTCCGGGCAAAACATCGTCACTGAAATCCCTGCCGGTTTGCCTTCCGACCTGCTGGAGCGGCGGCCCGACATCCGCGCGGCGGAGCAGCGCCTGCGCGCGGCCAATGCCAATATCGGCGCCGCGCGCGCGGCATTCTTCCCGCGCATCTCGCTGACCGCCGCGACAGGCACCGCGAGCGGCGAGCTGTCGGGACTGTTCGAATCGGGTTCGCGCAGCTGGTCCTTCGTGCCGCAACTGGTGTTGCCGCTCTTCGATGCAGGACGCAACAGCGCCAACCTCAGCCTGGCGGAAGTACGCAAGAACTTGGCCGTGACGGAGTACGAGAAATCCATCCAGATCGCTTTCCGCGAAGTCGCCGATGCCTTGGCGGGCCGGGCGTTTCTCGACGAGCAGATCGATGCGCAGCGCGCCGTGATGGAAGCGCAGGCCGAACGCCTGAAGCTTGCCGACCTGCGCTACCGGAATGGCGTGGCAAGTTCGCTGGAAGTGCTGGATGCACAGCGCGAATTGTTTTCGGCGCAGCAGGCGCTGGTCCAGGCAAGGCTGTTGCGGTTAACGAATGCCGTGGATCTGTATCGGGCGCTGGGCGGGGGCCTGGCCGAAACCTCGGCCAGGTAAGCGTCAGCGGATCAATGGCTTGAGCAAGGCCATGGTCCGCACCGTGGCGCCGCGGTGCTGGCGTGCGAAGGCAGACGCGTGCTCGCCCATGCGCTTGCGTTCATCCTGGTTTGCCAGCAGGCGGGCGGAGACACGGAGCATGTCGGAAGCCGTTTCCACGCGCGATGCCGCGCCAGCAGCAATTGCTTCATCACTCACCACGCTGAAATTGAAGGTGTGCGGTCCGATCAGTACAGGCTTGCCGACGGCGCAGGCCTCGATCAGGTTTTGACCGCCCAGCGGCAACAGGCTGCCACCGATAAACGCAAGATCGCATGCGGCGTAATAGGCGAACATTTCGCCCATCGAATCGCCTAGCACGACGCGCATGCCTTCCGGCAATCCGGAATTGAGCGATGACCGTCTTTGCATCGCGAGTCCGCGTGCGGCGATTTTCGCTGCCACTTCGTCGAAGCGCTGGGGATGCCGGGGCACAATGACAACCAGCGCCTGGTCGAGCCCGCTGCCATTCAATTCATCGAGGATCAGGTCCTCTTCCCCTTCACGCGTGCTCGCACAAAGGAGAACGGGCCGGCTGCCCATCATCGCGCGCAAGGCGGCTCCCGTGGCAAGCGCCTGCTCCGGCGGCGTGACGTCGAACTTGATGCTTCCCGTCACGCTCACGTTCGGCGCACCGAAGCGGCGCAGGCGTTCCGCATCCGCGTCGGTCTGCGCCGCGACGCAGGCGAACCCCTTGGCGGCGTCCGCCATCAGGGCAGACAGGCGCTGCGCCTTGGCCAGCGAGCGTTCGGAAAGACGTGCGTTGACCAGAGCAACCGGCACGCGATGCTTCACGCATTGCGCAATCAGGTTCGGCCACACTTCCGTCTCCATCAGGATGCAGATGCGCGGCTTGAAATGCTTCAGGAAACGGCCGGACATGAGCCCCGTGTCATAGGGAAGGTAGCACTGCACGAGTCTGTCGCCGTGCTTCTGGAAGAGGGACTTGCCGGTCGCGCGCCCGGTCGGCGTCATGTGGGTCAGCAGGATGGCATGGTCCGGATAGTCGCGCAGCAAGGCGTCGACCAGCGGTTCCGCTGCGCGTGTTTCGCCGACAGACACCGCGTGTACCCAAAGAACTTTCCTGCCTGGCCTGACGGCGTAGAAGCCGAACCGCTCTGCCATGTGTTGCCGGTAGCCCGGTTCCTTGCGGCCGCGCCACCACAGGCGTCCAAGAACCAGCGGCAGCGCCAGCCACCAGGCGAGCGAATAGAGAAGTCGGATCATGCAATCTGCGGCCGTGCCGATGCCGGTCCGAGCAATTGTCCGATGGCGCCGGCGACATCCTCGACGGACGGCGGCGCGCCAAGGTCACCGAGGTTGATGATGTTCGGCGACCAGTTGCCTTCCGTTTTCCAGCGCGGCGAATCGCAGTACAGCTCGATGGTCGGCCGGTTATAGGCAGCGGCAATATGCGTGAGCCCGGTGTCCACGCCGATGGCCAGCGCCGCGCGCTGCGCCAGCAGGACGGCTTCCATCATGGACAGCCTGGGCAGCACGCGCGCGTTCGGCATCTGTGCAGCAAGCGCTTCGGCGGCCTGCTTCTCAGCCTCGCTGCCCCATGGCAGCAGCACGTGCAGTCCCCGCTCCGCCAGCAGCCGCGCGACGGCAACCCATCGCTCGGGCGACCATTGCTTCGATGGCCGGGCCGTGGCGTGAAAGAATGCCGCATACGGTTCCGCGGGCACCCACGCGGGAAGCTGGGGCATGCCGGGCGCGCGCAAGCTGAAATCGGCGGGGTGGTCGATGGAATATCCGAGGGCGGCAGCCGCAACGAGCCGTCCTCGCAGCACCGCGTGCGTGTGGCGGCCGACCGGTACGCTCATGGTGTGGAAGATACGCGAGGCGCCTTCGTAGCCCGAGCCTTCGGTGCCGTTGGCAAGCCCGACGCGCCTGCCTCCGGGGACAAGCCGCGCCATGCGCATCACGACGCCAGTCTTGAGCAGGCCCTGGGTATCGAATACGACGTCGTATTCCTCGGCGCGCAAACGCTGGTGGAACGCGCGCATTTCGGCACGCGTCGGCCCCGACAGGAGACTCTTGCGCCAGCGGCGCAGCGCGTACGGAATGATATTGCGTACCCCCGTGTTCAGGCGCACCAGGTTCACGTACGCTTCCTCGACGACCCAGTCGATCTGTGCACCGGGAAAGGCGCGCAGGATATCGGCAACCATCGGCATGTTATGCACGACGTCGCCGAGCGAGGACACGCGTACGATCAGGATTTTCACGGGCAAGGCGATTCAGGTCAGAACGGCAGTTTTGCGTCCGGCTTCGCCGAAAGGATGGCGCGGCGGAACTCGTCCTGGATGCGCTTGAGCGCCTCGGGCGATTCGCCCTCGAATCGCATCACCACCACCGGCGTCGTGTTCGACGAACGCGCCAGGCCGAAGCCGTCCGCATACTCCACGCGCAAGCCGTCGATCGTCACGATCTGCTCCGCATCCGGGAACTTCGCTTCCTTCTGCAGCTTGCCGATCAGTTGCACGTTCTCGCCCTCTTCCAGGTGCAGGTGCAGCTCCGGCGTGCTCGATGCCTGCGGCAAGGCATTCAGTTCCGCCGACGGATCGTCCATGCGCGTGAGCAGTTCCAGCAGGCGCGCACCGGCATACAGGCCATCGTCGAAGCCGTACCAGCGATCCTTGAAGAAGACGTGCCCGCTCATCTCGCCGCCCAACGGCGCGCCCGTCTCGCGCAGCTTGGCCTTCACCAGCGAATGCCCGGTCTTCCACATCAGCGGCACGCCGCCATGCTGCTTCACCCACGGACCGATGTGGCGCGTGCATTTGACGTCGTACAGGATTTCCTTGCCCGGATGGCGCGTGAGCACGTCCTTCGCAAACAGCATCAGCTGGCGGTCCGGGTAAATGATCTGGCCATCCTTGGTCACCACACCGAGACGATCGCCGTCGCCGTCGAAGGCCAGGCCGATCTCGGCGTCGGTTTCCTTCAGGCAGCGGATCAGGTCCTGCAGGTTTTCCGGATGCGCCGGGTCGGGATGGTGGTTGGGGAAATTGCCGTCGACTTCGCAGAACAGTTCGATCACCTCGCAGCCCATCGCGCGGTACAACTCGGGCGCGAAGGCGCCGGCCACGCCGTTGCCGCAATCGACCGCAATCTTCATCTTGCGGCTGGTCTTCACATCGCCGGCGATGCGCTCGATATAGGCCTGCCTGATGTCGTGCGTGCCGTAGCTGCCGTTGCCGGTGGCGAAGTCGCCGCGCACGATGGTTTGGTACAGGCCCTGGATGGCGTCGCCGTAGATCGCTTCACCGGCCAGCACCATCTTGAAGCCGTTGTAGTCGGGCGGGTTGTGGCTGCCGGTGACCATGATGCCGGACTTCGCATCGAGTACCTGGGTGGCGAAATAGACCATGGGGGTGGCGACCACGCCGAGGTCGATCACATTGATGCCGGCGCGCTGCAGGCCGGCGGCGAGCGCGGCGGACAGTTCCGGGCCGGACAGGCGGCCGTCGCGGCCGATGATGACGGTCTGCTCGCCCTTGATGCGGGCGGCGGTGCCGAAGGCCTGGCCGATCTGGCGCGCAACGCCGATGTCGAGAGTCTTGCCGACGATGCCGCGGATGTCGTAGGCCTTGAAGATGCTTTGCGAGATGGAGGACATGATCGATCAGAAATAAAAATGAAAAACTTGACTGAATGCAGAGCGGTGTCGACGTTCGCGACGGCCTCTGCGGCCCTATTTGGTTCTCTTGCCGAAAAACATCCAGCGCGGCGACCGGAAGCGCACGATGCGCGCATACAGCCACACATAGCTGACGATGAACAGCACGCTCAGTACCATCAGCACCCAGGTATGGCGCCAGAACACCGTTGCCGGGACAACAGCCATCAGCGAGAGCAGCCACAGGTAAGGTGACGTCAAGGCATTGCGCAGGTTCAGCGCGCGCGCGTCGCGACCGCCCACCGCCCACAATACCACCCTGCGGAAGATCAGGCTGTGCAGGTGGATGCCATCCGGCGTGCCTGGCGACTGTCCGCGCAGGAACAAGCGGCGATAGGCGGAGAACAGTGTTTCGAATGCCGGATAGATCAGCAGCAGGACAGCGTACCAGGTCGAGACCTGGGGATTGCGCATGACCAGCAGCACGGACAATTCAGCGAGCATGAAGCCGAGGAAATAGGCGCCGCCGTCGCCAAGGAAGATCAGTCCGACCGGATAGTTCCACACGAGGAAGCCCGCTGCCGCGCCGGCGACGATCAGTGCCGCCACCAGGACGAAGGTGTCGTTGACCTGCAGCGCGACATAGGCGAGCGACATCAGCATGCTGATCGAGACAACGGTCGCGAGGCCGTTGAAGCCGTCGATGATGTTGATCGCATTGGCGATGCCGGCGACGGCAAGCACGGTCAACGGCAGCGCAATCCACACCCAGCCGATCGTCCACTGGGAAAAGATCCAGTCGATACGCTCGATCTTGGCATCGATCAGAAAATATCCCATTGCCGCCGCGAACATGGTCAGCAGCAAACGACGCGCCGGACTCACGCGCTTGGTGAAGTCCTCGACAATGCCTCCCAGAAAGGCAACCGCCGAGCACACGAGCAGCAGCAGGACGCCCTGCCCGATGGGCGGTGTGCGCCACATTGCAATGGCGGCGCTCAGGATGACGGCAATGAAAATGCTCAAGCCGCCGATGCGCGGCACGGCGCGCGCATGCACCTTCTGCACGCCGTCGAGGTCATTGTCGAGCGCGGCGCGGTGCCGGATCGCGTGCCTGATGACGAACAGGGTCAGTAAAGCGGAGGCGATGAAACTGATCAGGAAAGACGACATGTATTGTTGTAATGGTGCACCTTGCCGGCCTTTCTCGCTTGTGACGATCGCAGACGGCACGGGAGGCCGGAGATCGCCGGCAAAAAGAAGGTGACAGTCTAAATTATTGACAGATGTTAATCACGCAATTACATCTATTTTTACGAATTCAAGACAATTTCATTGCACTTTTTGCAATGTTCTGAAACGGCTGCGCAACCGGAATGCCTCGTTGCGGTCATCCCGGCTCAGCAGGCCGAACCAGGCGACAATGGCACCGCCGAAAACAGCCGCCGCACACAGGATTGCCCGCCACGGCCACTCCAGGTCCGGGCCAGACAACGCGCCTGCAGCAGCGATAAACGTCACCCCGACCAGTACCGGCACCGTGACCGGACGGGCGCTTTCCTGCCCTACCAGGCGCAGCAGGAGCAGGCAGTCCAGGAAAACGCGCAACACCCATAGCCAGGCCGCGCCGACAATGCCCCACTCCGACACCGCCGCATACAGGCCAAGTGCGTACAGCGGCAGTTCGACCAACTGTACCTTGGCCGTCAGGTGGGCACGCCCGACAGCCTGCAGCCAGGCATGCGGTAGATGGGAGATGGCGTATACAAAAATGCCGAGTGCAACGATCTCGACCACCCTATACGCATTTGCGGCGAACGGTGCACCGAGCCAAATGCGCAAGCCGTCATATGCCCCTGCGGCGGCAAACGCGCACAGCGGCAGCATAATCGCTGAAATTATGCGGACGCCACGCTGGTACAGCGCCGCAAGGGGTACCTCGGTCTTCGCATCAAGGTTGCCGGCAAATTTTGGGAACAGCACTCCGGCCAGGGCGGCGGGTATCACCATTGTGCGCAGCAAGACTTCCTGAGAGGTGACATACCAAGCGACTGCCTTGGGAGGTACTAACGCTGCCAGTACGAACCGGTCGGAGTACAGCATCAGCGGACCGATGACGTTGGATATCGTAATCCACCCTCCCTCCTGAAAGAACAGTCCCTGCCCGGCCAGCTTCGGACGAATCGGTCCCATCAGGATGCCTCGCTCCGCCTGCAGGCACGCCCAGGCATGTGCAGCAAGGGCCAGCACCCGCCCGAGCACAATGCCGATGATCATGCTATCGAGCGTCGGAATGATCAGCGACGCCACTGCTGGCGCTGCGTATGTCCATGCACCGAACACCGTCCGCATCAGGTTGACGCGCGCGAATCGATGCACGCCTTCGAGCGCTCCACGCAACCAGTTGGTCGCTAGCGTGACCGGAATGCTGAATGAGATCCACGGCCAGCTCGCCGCCAGTTCCCGTCCGAGTTCACCGGCCGGCAGCAATCCGGAAAACACACCGCGTGCGGCAAGCAGCAGCATTGCCATCGCCAGTAGCGCAGGAACCGCGCGCCACCAGAAGAATCCGCGCAGATCCATCAGCTCCGACTCCAGCTGTCCCTGTTCCGCAGCCTGCGCCACGCGACGCGTCACGACCCTGCTCAGGCCAAAATCAAGGAAACTGAAATAGCCGACCAGCGCCCAAACGACGCCCAACGCACCCAGGCGCTCGACACCTGAAAAATGCGCGATCACAGGGACCGACGCCAGCGCAACCACCATCGGCAGTGTGTGCCCCAGCAGGTTGAAGATGAAGAAGCGCAAAGTGTGCATGTTGCGGCGATGCGGCTGTAGTTACTCGCTCAAATGACCGAGCCGGGCGCCTGTTTCGCGCCGTCCCAGCATGCGGTCATAGAAATCCAGCGAAATGGCAGTCGTGTTCTCCCATGTGAACGTGCGGCTTTGCTCATGCCCGCGTGTCACTAGCTTCGCCCTTGCCTCCGGGTCATCCAGCAAGGATTGCATGGCGGCGGCTATCTGGTCGATGTCATTGGGATCGACCTGCAGCGCACCGCTGCCCGCCACTTCCGGCATGGATGAAATGTTGCTTGTAATCGTCGGCACGCCTGCGGCCATTCCCTCCAGCACAGGAAGACCGAAGCCCTCGTAAAACGACACGTAGGCGAACAACAATGCGGATTTGAGCAATGCGTGCTTTTCTGCCTCGTTCACATATCCTGCAAGGACGATCCTGTCCCGCAATACGGAGGAATTGATGTATTGCATCAGGCTGTCGTAATCCCAGCCGAGCTTGCCCGCAATGACCAGCTTGACATCAGTCCGGAAAACCGCGCAGCGCTCGAACGCCTTGACAAGTCCGAGTATGTTTTTCCGCGGTTCGATCGTACCGACGTAGAGGATGAAACGGTCGATGCCGAAGCGCCGACGTAGCTCATCGACGACATGCGAGTCTGCAGGCGCCTGCAGGCGCGCGAGGTCGGCGCCGAGCGGTATTACACATCGCTGCGCTTCGCATCGGGGAAAGAACCGCATGAAGTCATGCATCGTCGATTCGGAAATGAACAGCAATCCCTCCACTTTGGGCAGGCGCCGGATGAAGAACTGGAAGAACACGCGCTTGGCAAGCACATGCAGCTCCGGAAACAGGAAGAAGGACATGTCACATACCGTGACAATGCGCTTGAAGCGGCCAAAAGACAGCAGCGGAAAGCTGTAATGCAGCGAATGCGTTGCGTCGATGCCTTTCATCAACGCAAGCACGGGCATGATCACCTGCTCCAGCAACACACGGAACAGAAAACGCCGGAACAGCTTCGCCCTCAAGACGATAGCAGTCGCATTTGGAATCATCCGGATATCACGGAGAAGTTCGGCGTCGTCGTCCAGGACCAGGAAATGCAGGCGCGTCTCGCCAACCTGCGCCTGCAGCCGCTTTACATAGTTCACCGCATAAATGCCGACACCAGTCCGTTCGAGAGGCAGCTGTGTCAGGTCGATCAGGACACTTTTCATGCCGGCGCTCCTATTTCCGATCGGGAAGCGGCGGTGCCGGATCAACCACGCTCTTCGGTTTCTCCAGCGCACGCAACGCTGCCCGGTTCACGGCGAAGCGTTCGGCATCGAAGAACCAGCCCCATTTGTTGAAATATCGGATCGCCGAACGGACGTGGCGGGTCAGCAGCACGCTGCTTTTGTAGGAACCCTTCTGGTAGGCATGTGTGATGGACACCGCCGGATAATACACGGTACGCGCTATGCGTCCGATGCGACGCGACAGGTCCACATCCTCCAGGTACATGAAATAGCGCCTGTCAAACCCGCCGGTGTTCTTCAGGACCGATGTGCGCAGGAACATGAAACATCCCGACAGCGCCGGCACATCCATCGTGCGGTCGTAACCGCTGGATCGCATCTCATACGTATCCAGGCGGCCGCTCAGGCGATAGAGCGCAGGCAGGAACCGGCGTACCAGCAGGTCGCCCGGATGCGGCAGCAGTTTGCACAGATGCTGCCTGCTTCCATCCGGATAACGGATATCGGGCATGACCAGTCCGATATCCGGATGCGCCTCCATGAATGCATGCAGGCCTGGTATAACCTCCGGTCCGAAGCTCACATCCGGATTAATAACTATGTGGTAGGGTGCAGGGCCGGCAATGGCTTCTTCGATTGCAATATTGTGGGCAGCGCCGAAACCGGGATTGTCGGGACGATGGATATAACGGGCGCCAAATTGCCGAGCTACCTTCGCAAGGCGGTCGTCGCGAGAATTGTCGATCAGTGTCAGCGCGACCCCAGGCGTGGCCGAGATACTGCGCAAAACATTTGCAATCTGTCCTGATGGATTGTGGTAACTCACCACTGAGCAGCTAATCGACATGGGCAATAATTTTCTTGTAAACGGCGATTGTCTCACGCGCAAACTTGCGCCAGGTGAATGCAGCGGCGCGTGCCTGCCCTGCCTGCCCCAGGCGTGCATGCAAGCCATCATCCTCTATCAGCGAACGCATGTGACCTGCAATCGCGGCATCGTCCATCGACTCGACTAGAATTCCCGCCTCGCCAACCACTTCGGGTAGCGAGGCACGGCATGATGCGATCACCGGTACGCCGCACGCCATGGCTTCCAGTGGGGGGAGTCCGAAGCCTTCATACAAGGAAGGATAGACAAACAGCCGTGCCCCGGAATACAAGGCCGGCAACTCGGCTTGGGCGACGTACCCCAGCAGCCGCACCTCCCCTTTGATCACCATGTGGCGCAGGCTATGTGAAAAACGCTCCATCCCCCAGCCGTTCATACCGACGATGACCAGTGGAAAACGCTGGCGGACACGGTCGGGCAGCTGTTCGAAGGCGGCGATGACAGTTGACAGGTTCTTGCGCGGCTCGAGCGTGCCGACGGCGAGCAGATAATGTCCGTATTCCAATCCGCACTGATCCAGCACCGGCTTGCAAAGCGCCGCACTTATGGGGCGGAATTCCGCTCCCACGCCGAGCAGAACGGTCGTCACGCGGTCGCCTGGCACGCCGTAGTGCGTCATGACTTCCCTGCGCACAAAATCGGAATCGACCACGATATGTGACGCATGCTCGACCACTTTCGGCATGAACCGATTCATCTCGCGCAAGCGCTCTGCCGGATGCGTCTCCGGATGCCGGATCCAGGACAGGTCATGTATAGTCACTACAGTCGGCCCCTTGAACCGATACGCCAGGAAGGCCGGTTCATGGTACAGGTTGACCTTGTGCCTGCGTGCCCCCGACGTGAACCTTGTCTGCTTGAGAAAGCGTGTGATCAGGTGGGGATGCGGCATGAACCGCTTGATAGCGTTATTCAATTCACGCGCACCCGGTGGCGGCGCCATACGGATATTGCGATCCCAAGAGGTACCGTAAAACAACCAAGGCTTATTCGGGAGAACCTGCTGCAACTCCGCAATCAACCGATAGGTATACTGCCCGACCCCGGTCAGGGGGGACAGGATCGGCACGGCATTGATGCCCACCCTTATACGGTTGAAAAGGTCCATTTATATCGTTCTTGTCGATGCTTGCCGCCAAGCACGGCGGGCGGCATAGTGTTCAGGTGGATGTTCCGGCCGAATACATCCAGCGCAGCGTCTCCTCCAGCGGGATGGCCTGCAGATTGGCGACCAGCGAGCGGAGCTTGTCCGGCGAACCAACCAGCGTCTTGACATCCGACTGCCGCACGAAGGCGGGATTGACTCGTACGTCAATATCGTAACCGGCGATCTCTTGCATCGCGTCGAGGATAGCACGCAGCGAATACGGCCGGCCGCTGCAGACGTTGACGGTCTGGCCGGCGCAGTTCTGCTCCAGCAAGCCGCGGTAGGCTTGCGCTACCATGCGCACATCAGAAAAATCCCGCTCCACATCGAGATTGCCGAGTTCGATGACCGGCGTGCGCTGCACAAAATGGGAAACAATCTTCGGCACCAGGAAATGCGGTTCCTGGCCCACCCCGGTGTAATTGAACGGACGGGTAATGACGATCGGCAGGCGATCGCTCCAGGTTTTCACCATGAACTCCATCGCCAGTTTGCTCACCGCATAGTGGTTGACCGGTTGTGGAGCCTGGGATTCGGCAATGACGCCCGCAGTGGCGTTACCGTAGACATTGGCACTGCTGGCAATGATGATACGCCGCGGCGATAGGCCGGCATCGGCCATCGCCTGCAGCAAGTTGATGGTGCCGATCACGTTGACGCGGTAGAAGGCGTCCGCGTCGGCGTGCTGCACAAAACTGATCGCGGCAAGGTGGATCAGGTAGTCGGGGCGTACCGTCTCCATCACCCGGCGACAGTTGTCGGGCGAGGTAATATCAAGCGTCACCTCGTGCGGGCCACGCGACGCACCAACAAGCGCACCAACCACGGAATACCCTGCCGCCTCCAGTTCGGCGCGCACATACTTGCCTGTAAAACCGTTGGCGCCCGTCAGCAGAACGCGGCCGCGCGACAACGTATTCGCTTGATCAGAAGGAGAAGCCACGCTCATTTCTCCGCAGGTCAGCTTGTACCATCATCTGGCACAACTGCTCCAGCGTCGTTTCAGGCTCCCATCCGAGCTTTTCCTTGGCCTTCGCCGGATTGCCGATCAGGAGATCGACTTCTGCCGGACGGTGGAATTTCGGATTTACGCGCACAAGAGTCTTGCCGGTAGAGGCGTCGAGCGCGACTTCATCCTCGCCGTGACCGCGCCATTCGAGACGGAAATCGGCCGCCTTGAACGCCATGGTGACGAAGTCGCGAACCGTTTCGGTACGGTTGGTCGCCAGCACAAAGGTGTCCGGCTCATCGGCCTGCAGCATGCGCCACATGCCTTCCACATATTCCTTCGCATAACCCCAGTCACGCTTCGCATCCAGGTTGCCCAACTCCAGGACGTCAAGCTTGCCAAGGCGGATCTTGGCAACGGAGTCGGTGATCTTGCGGGTGACGAACTCACGGCCGCGCAGCGGGGACTCGTGATTGAACAGGATGCCGCTGCAACCGAAGATGCCATAGGACTCGCGGTAGTTCACGGTAATCCAGTGCGCATACAGTTTGGCGACGCCATAGGGGCTGCGCGGATAAAACGGGGTCGACTCGATCTGCGGGATGGCCTGCACCTTGCCGAACATTTCGGAGGTCGATGCCTGGTAGAAGCGAATCTTCGGGTCGACGATACGGATCGCCTCAAGTAGGTTCAGCGGACCGATACCGGTAATCTCGGCGGTAGTGACCGGCTGATCAAAGGACACGCCGACGAAGCTTTGCGCCGCCAGGTTGTAGACCTCCGATGCGCCAGTGGTCTGCAGCAGGCGGATGCTTGCGCTCAAGTCGGTCAGGTCATATTCGACCAGGTGCAGGTTCGGATCCTTGGCAATGCCCAGCTCTTCAATGCGCCAGAAGTTGACTGAACTGGTGCGGCGATAGGTACCGTAGACCTTATAACCCTTCTTCAGCAGGAGCTCGGCGAGATACGCACCGTCCTGGCCTGTTATACCGGTGATGATCGCTGTTTTGGATGTAGTCATTTTTAGGAGTAATTAAAATTAACCTGGGAATGGGGAGGGATTCGTGCAAAGTCCTTTCCGGTAAGAAGTGCCATGGCATTCAGTCAACTTATCGGAAATAAGGCTCGCGGCCATAATTGAAATCAAATTTGTTCACGAAACTATGCCAGGAACAACATGGCGCTTGTTCAGCAGCTGTTTCTGCGCAGCGACTATCAAAACCGGCGAACGCCACCGGTTTGATAAAAATGTCATGCTTAGTCCATCCCCTCGTTCGGCACATATCGAAATTTTTTGACTAGCTCACTCGATACACCCGCGAGAAGATGACTGCACAGGCCACTACCCTCACCAGCGGCTTGAGGACGTTGATGGGACACGATGGCGAATTTCGGTAGTGCGACTGGAATCTCACATCGAGCGCAACATGCCTACTGCCATTATTTGACCCTGCCGTAGATATCTTCAAAACGGACGATGTCGTCCTCGCCCAGATAGGAGCCGCATTGTACCTCTATCAAGGCCAGCTCCGTTTCGCCCACATTCGTGAGACGGTGCTTGTTGCCGGCGGGGATATAGGTGGACTGGTTGGCTTCGAGCTGGATGGTCTGCTCGCCGTTGACGACCTCCGCCTTGCCGGACACCACAACCCAGTGCTCGCTGCGGTGGTGATGCATCTGCAGGGACAGCGAAGCGCCCGGCTTGACCGCGATGCGCTTGATCTTGAAGCCCGGCGCGTCCTGCAGCACGGTGTAGGTGCCCCAGGGACGCGCCACGGTGCGGTGCGTCTTGTGCGCTTCATGGCCGGATGCCTTCAGGCGTGCCACGACTTCGCGCACTTCCTGGCTCTTGGACTTGTCGGCCACCAGCAGCGCATCCGGGGTATCGACCACCAGGATGTTGTCCAGGCCGATCACCGCGACGAGGCGATCCTTCGTTTCGATGTGGGTATTACGACTGTCGATGACGATCGACTGGCAATTGTTGTTGGTGTTGCCGTGCTCGTCGGCAGGAATCGCTTCGGCGACCGCTTTCCAGGCGCCGATGTCGCTCCAGTCGAAATCGCCCGGAATGACGGCGATGTTCTGCGCCTTTTCCATCACGGCATAGTCGATGGAGATGTTTTCCAGCGCGGTGAACGAAGCCGGCAGCTCCATCTTGTCGCCATCGGGTTTCGTGCTGTTCCAGGTCTGGCGCGCAGCCTCCAGCAGCTTCGGGTTGTAGGCCTCGAAGGCAGCGAGGATCGCGCTTGCCTTGAAGCAGAACATGCCGCTGTTCCAGACGTAGTTGCCCTGTTCGAGGTATTTGCCAGCGGTTACCGCATCCGGCTTTTCCACGAAACGCTTCACGAACTGAGCCTCGGCGCTTACCTTGTCGCCCATTTCGATGTAACCGAAACCGGTTTCCGGACCGGTCGGCTTGATGCCGAAGAGGACCAGGAAGCCGTCGTTGGCAAGATTTTCCGCATGGCGCACAGAGGTATAGAACGAAGGCGTGTCCTTGATCAAGTGATCAGCCGGCAGCACCAGCATGCAGGCATCGTTTGCCTGCTCCAGGGCCCACATTGCAGCCAGCGCGATGGCAGGAGCCGTATTGCGGCCGCTCGGCTCAAGCAGATAGTTCGGCTTGACTTCCTGATCGGCCAGCTCATCGCGCGAGAGGAAGTAATAGTCCCGGTTGGTGACGATCAGCGGCGCCGTATTGCCCGCTACGGCAAGTGCACGCTCATGCGTCTGCGTCAGCAGGCTCTTGCCGTCGCCGATGCGCATGAACGGTTTCGGATACGCCTCGCGCGATACCGGCCAAAGACGTGTACCCGCACCGCCGGAAAGAATAATGGGGATCAACATGATGTTTTCTCGCTTTTCTGGATTTTTCGGATCTTCGGAATGCTTGTTTTCTGGTCTGGTCAGCCTTGACTTCTCATCCGTCACTCGAGACACAGGTTCAGGGCGCTGTCCCAGCGGGGAAGCTGGCAGAATGTTTCCATCAGCTTCTGGCAGGACAGGACCGAATTCGCAGGTCTTCGCGCGGGCGTCGGATAGTCCTTCGACGCAATCGGAATGACTGCCGGTTTCCGTTCGGCGGACCAGTGCGCGATGATGGTCTGGGCAAATCCGTGCCAGCTGGTCTGGCCCTGTGCCGTCAAGTGGTAGAGCCCGGATTTCGATTGCCACAGGTCATGGTCGATACCAGCCCCCTGCCGTCCCGCCCCGAGCATTGCGACGATATGGGCAGTCGTATCGGCAATGGTACGGCACCATGTAGGTGCTCCGTATTGATCATTGACAATACGAAGCTCATCGCGCTCCGCGGCGAGACGCCTGACGGTAAGCAGGAAATTGCGGCCGCGCGTGCCGTAGACCCAGCTCGTGCGCAAAATCAGGTGCGGTGCGCCGCTCGCCTGCACCGCCTGCTCACCGGCCAGTTTGGTCCTGCCGTAAACGTTGAGCGGCATGGCGACGTCGTCTTCACGGTAGGCACCGGTCTTGTTGCCGTCGAACACATAATCGGTTGAATAATGGATCACCGCGGCGCCCAGCTTCCGTGCCTCCTCGGCAATGATGCCGGGCGCTTCGCCGTTGATACGCATGGCAAGTTCCGGTTCGCTTTCTGCCATATCGACAGCCGTATAGGCAGCAGGATTCACGACCAGCGCGGGCTTCACATCGCGCATCACCGCGCGGATGGCGTCGAAATCGGCGAGATCCATGTCTTCCGAATCGACGGCAACGACCTCGCCCAGTCCTTGCAGGCTGCGTTCGAGCTCGTACCCGACCTGGCCGTTACGGCCTGTCACCAGGATTCTCATGCGTACATCTCCGCATCCGCCAAGGAGCATGCGTTGCTGTCTTTCGCTGAAAGAACAGGAGCGCCAGTCAACGGCCACTCTATCCCGATGGCGGGGTCATTCCAGGCAATGCTGCGCTCATGCTCCGGCGCGTAGTAATCCGTGGTCTTATACAGGAAGTCGGCGGAGTCGCTCGTGACGACGAAACCGTGTGCGAACCCTGCCGGCACCCACATCTGGCGCTTGTTCTCTGCCGACAGGTAGGCACCGAACCACTTCCCGAAGGTCGGCGAACTACGCCGCAGGTCCACCGCGACATCGTACACCTCGCCCGCGATGACGCGCACCAGTTTTCCCTGCGGTTGCCGGACCTGGTAATGCAGGCCGCGCAGCACATTCTTCGCCGAGCGGGAATGGTTGTCCTGGACGAAGCGAACGGGCTCCGCCGCACCGATCGCTTCCTGGAAGCGGCGCTCGTTGTAGCTCTCGAAAAAGAAACCGCGCTCGTCACCAAACACGCGCGGTTCGATAATGAGGAGATCGGCAATGGGCGTACGGACGATATTCATGGTCAGAACACGCTGTCGGTGAGGATGCGCAGCAGGTACTGGCCGTAGCCGCTCTTCCTGAGCGGCTGTGCGAGCCGCTCAAGTTGCTCGGTGGAAATATACTTTTTGCGGAAGGCGATCTCTTCCGGGCAGGCGACCTTCAGACCCTGCCGTTTTTCAATGGTGGCGATAAACTGGGACGCATCGACCAGGGATTCGTGCGTGCCGGTGTCGAGCCATGCCATGCCCCTGCCCATCACCTCGACATTCAGGCACCCGCGCTCCAGGTAGGCCTGGTTCACGTCGGTGATTTCCAGCTCCCCGCGAGCCGACGGCTTGATCGAAGCCGCAATGTCGCACACCTGACGGTCATAGAAGTACAAGCCCGTCACCGCGTAGCTCGATTTCGGGACGGCCGGCTTTTCGATGATACTCACCGCGCGTCCGCTCTGGTCGAACTCGACGACGCCGTATCGCTCGGGATCATTCACATGGTAGGCAAACACGGTTGCTCCGTCCTCGCGCGACTGTGCCTTGCGCAACTGCGTATCGAAATCGTGGCCGTAATAGATGTTGTCGCCGAGAATGAGTGCGGAAGGTCCGCCTGCGATGAATTCGCGCCCGATGATGAACGCCTGAGCGAGCCCGTCCGGGGACGGTTGCACCGCATAACGGATGCTGATGCCCCACTGGCTTCCGTCACCAAGAAGCTCGGCGAACCGGGGCGTGTCCTGCGGGGTAGAAATCAGCAGGATGTCGCGTATCCCGGCCAGCATCAGCGTCGTGAGCGGGTAGTAGATCATCGGCTTGTCGTACACCGGCAGCATTTGCTTGGAGACCGCCATGGTGACCGGGTACAGCCGCGTCCCGGATCCGCCTGCGAGAATGATGCCCTTGCGTTGCGGCGTCATGCTGTACCCTCCTGCGCCGCGCTGCGGGCACCGTAATTCTTCTCGACCCACTTGAGATATTCGCCGGACTGCACATCGGTTACCCAGTCCTGATGGTCGAGATACCACTGCACGGTCTTCCGGATGCCCGTCGCGAATGTCTCCGCCGGCTTCCAGCCAAGTTCGCGCTCGATCTTCCGCGCATCTATCGCGTAACGGCGATCATGGCCGGGACGATCCGTCACGAAGGTAATCTGGTCGCGATAGCTGCCGCGCTTCGGCACAAGCTCATCAAGGATGTCGCACAGCGTATGGACGACATCGAGGTTGGTCATTTCATTCCAGCCGCCGATGTTGTACGTTTCGCCCGGCCGGCCATCCTGCAGGATCCTTTGTACGGCACAGCAATGATCGCCGACATACAGCCAGTCGCGCACGTTCCGCCCGTCTCCATAGACAGGCAGCGGCTTGGCGGCAAGGGCATTGGCAATCATCAGTGGAATCAGCTTTTCGGGAAACTGGAACGGGCCATAATTGTTGGAGCAGTTCGTCGTCAGCGTTGGCAGTCCATAGGTGTGCCGGTACGCGCGCACCAGATGGTCCGAGGCCGCCTTGGATGCGGAGTACGGGCTGTTCGGGGCATAAGCGGTCGTTTCGGTAAATGGCGCATCGTCCGGCTCCAGCGAGCCGTACACTTCGTCCGTCGACACATGCAGGATGCGGAATGACTTTTTCTCTTCCTCCCGCAGGCCGGAATAATAGGCACGAGCAGCTTCGAGCAAGACGAACGTGCCGGTGACATTGGTGGTCACGAATTCGCCGGGACCATGGATCGATCGATCGACATGGCTCTCCGCAGCAAAATGAACAATGGCCCGAGGCCTGTGTCTTTCCAGCAGGCTGCCCACCAATGCCGCGTCGCAAATGTCGCCGCGCACAAATATGTGGCGTGCATCCTGCCGAACCGCGTCCAGGTTCTTCAGGTTGCCTGCATAGGTCAGCTTGTCCAGGTTGACGACGGGTTCGTCATTTCCTGCCAGCCAGCCGAGCACGAAGTTCGAACCGATAAATCCGGCTCCGCCCGTCACTAAAATCATTCAGGTACCCTGCACGACATCATGAATTTTGCTAAACCTATGATTTTACTTGAAAATGTTGATGAATTTGCACGCATCTTCAGCGGATTTGTATTTAATCAGGTCTCGCTGCGCACTGCCGTAAGGATTTGTTACCTACCACGGCCGCGTGCCGAACTTTCATATAATGCCGGGCTGGTATCAGCGTCTTGCCTCACAGAAAACTTAGCATTTCAATATGTCCACTTATGTCATCGGCGACTTGCAGGGTTGCCAGCCAAAGCTCTCGGAGCTGCTTGATCGCATCCGGGCGGTCTGTCCTGAACCCCGTTTCATTTTCCTGGGCGACCTGGTCAATCGCGGCCCGCGTTCGCTCGCCACTTTAAGGGAAGTACAGGCCCTCGGCGATACCGCAAATATGGTATTAGGCAATCACGACCTGCATTTGCTGGCCGTGGCGCATGGTATCCGCAAGCAGCACCCCTCGGATACCCTCGGCGACGTTCTCGAAGCGCCCGATCGCGATGACTTGCTGGACTGGTTGCGCCGCCAGCCCATGGCGCTGCTCGAAAACGGACATCTTCTCGTGCACGCGGGCGTGGTGCCACAATGGTCGGCGGAGCAGACGATGTCGCTCGCGCATGAAGTCGAGAGCGTCCTGCGCGGACCTGACTGGATCGGATTCCTGCGCCAGATGTACGGCAATGAACCGGCGCGCTGGGACGACAGGCTGGAAGGCGCAGACCGGCTGCGCTGCGTGGTGAATGCACTGACCCGTATCCGGTTCTGCACTCCTGATGGGACGATGGACCTGGCTGCTTCGAAAGGCGTCGAAACCGCCTTGCCCGGTTACATGCCCTGGTTCGACGTTCCCGGCCGGAAAACGGAAGATGTGACCGTCGTCTTCGGCCACTGGTCGACGCTGGGCCTGACCTTGCGCCCCAACCTGATCAGCCTCGACACCGGATGCTTGTGGGGCGGCAAACTGACAGCGGTCTGCCTGGAAGACCGCTCCGTCATCCAGGTGGATTGCCCGCAGTATCAGCGGCCCGGTTCGATCTGATCGTTGACCAGGGTATCGCCAAGGACCGCTGCGATCACTTCGCGCGCGGTATCCGCCAGTTCCCGGCGGTGGGAGGTCATGCCCGTGTCGATCACAGGTAGCACGGTCAATTCGGCCGTCATGCCGCCGGCCTTGAGGACGGCAATGAGGCTCTGCACGAACGTCATGTCGCCCACGAAGTCGGCCGCCGGATGCGGCCGGCCGTTACTGTCAAGGTAGCGCACTGCGTACGGCTGGACCGGGACGCCGGCCTCGATGGCAGCCTCGAAAAGATTGGCATGGAAAGGCAGCAGCGTACCCTGCGGCGCCGTCGTTCCCTCGGGAAAAAAGGCAACATGTTCACCGGCATGCAGGCTGGCCACGAGCCCCTGGTAGATCCGCCGCACATCGCGAAGCTTGCCGCGCGCGATGAAGATGGTTCCCGTCTTCTCGCAAAGCCACCCGATCAGCGGCCAGCTGCGGATATCCGACTTGGCCACGAAGCGGGTGGGGTACAGCGAATTGATGACGAAGATATCGAGCCAGGACACATGGTTGGACACCATCAGCGCACGCGGCGCCGACTGTGCTTCCCGGTGATGCTCGATCCGCACGCTGACACCGCACAGTGCAACCAGGCGGATGGACCATGTCTTGATGCGTGCCCGGCGCCCCGCATCGTCGATCAGCGGGAACACCAGCGCGCATGTCGCGAGCCCTTGGAAAAGATGGATCAGGACACGCAGCAGCCGGATCGCGATCACGGCGCTCAACGCTCGAAAGCGATATGTCCCGAGACGATCGTCATCCGGACCTGGCCTGTCACTTCATAACCGAGGAAAGGCGTATGCTTGCCCTGGCTGGCCAACGCCTTCGCATCCACCTTCCAGCGGGCCGCCGGGTCGAAGATGCAGACGTCGGCCACGCTGCCGGGAGACAGTCTTCCGGTCACCAGTCCTGCGACGCGCGCCGCCTCCGACGTCATCTTCGCAATCGCCTTGCCGAGCAGTTGCTTGTCTTTCGCATCTTCCACCCAGCGCAACACCAGCGGCAGGAGCAATTCCAGGCCGGTTGCACCCGGCGAAGCTTCGCCGAAAGGCAACAGCTTCTCGTCATCGTCGACCGGTGTGTGATCGGAGCAGATGACATCGACGGTGCCATCCACCAATCCCTGGCGAATGGCGTCGCGGTCGCGCTGTGCGCGCAATGGCGGCGTCATGCGCGCATTGGGATCGAAGAAGCCGATATCGACATCGGTCAGGTGCACATGGTGCGCACCAACGTCGCAGGTGACGGGCAGACCCTCCTTCTTCGCAGCGCGTACCAGCTCGATGCCAGCCGCCGAAGAAATACGGCACAGGTGGACACGCGCGCCTGTGTTGCGCATGAGCTCGAAGATCGTGTGCAAGGCGATGGTCTCGGCAGCGACCGGCACGCCGGACAGGCCCAAGCGCGACGCGACCGGACCACTGTGCGCGATCCCGCCCCGGCCGAGGTGCGGATCCTGCGGACGCAGCCAGACGGTGTAGCCGAAGGTGTTCGCATACTGCATCGCGCGCATCAGCACGGTGGTATCGACGATTGCCTCTTCCGCCTGCGAAAAGCCGATGCATCCTGCCTCGGTCAATTCCGCCATCTCGGTCAGCGCCTCGCCCTTGAGTCCCATGGTCAATGCACCCAGCGGGTAAACGTGGGCCTGGTTGAGTCCCTTCGCACGATGCTTGAGCATCTCGACCAGACCCGGTTCATCCAGAACCGGATCGGTGTCCGGCGGACAGACCAGGCTGGTGACGCCGCCCTGCATCGCGGCCTGCATTTCCGATTCCAACGTCGCCTTGTATTCGTAACCCGGCTCGCGCAGGCGTGCACTCAGGTCGACCAGTCCGGGGATCACCACCATGCCGGTTGCATCGATGGTCTTGCTGGCGTGAAAGCCATCGGGTGCATTACCTACTGCAACGACCTTCCCTGCCGCGATGAACAAATCCTGTTGCGCATCGATACCGCTGGCCGGATCGATGAGGCGGCCATTCTTGATATGGAGTTTCATTGATTAATTTCCCGCCAAAATGCTCATCACCGCCATGCGTACCGCAATACCGAAGGTCACCTGCGGCAGGATCACCGCCTGCGCGCCGTCCGCGACCGCCGAGTCGATTTCCACGCCGCGGTTCATGGGACCGGGGTGCATCACGATGGCGTCGGGTTTGGCCAGTGCCAGGCGCTCCGGCGTCAGGCCGTAGCTCTTGAAGAATTCCTGCGCGGAGGGCAGCAGCGCGCCGGACATGCGCTCGTTCTGCAGACGCAGCATGATGATCACGTCGACGCCCTTGAGGCCTTCATTCATGTCGTGGAAGACGCGCACACCCATCTGCTCCAGCCCGCCCGGCAGCAGGGTGCGCGGGCCGATGGCGCGCACTTCCGGCACGCCAAGCGTGGTCATCGCATGGATGTCGGAACGTGCCACGCGGCTGTGCAGGATGTCGCCGACAATTGCCACCGTCAGGTTGGTGAAATCCTTCTTGTAGTGGCGGATGGTGTACATGTCCAGCAAGCCCTGCGTCGGATGCGCGTGGCGTCCGTCGCCGGCATTGACCACATGGACGTGCGGCTGGTTGGTGTCGATCAGGTGCTTGGCGATCAGGTAGGGCGCGCCCGACTGTGCATGGCGCACGACGAACATGTCGGCATGCATGGCCGCCAGGTTGTCGATGGTGTCGAGCAGCGATTCGCCCTTCGCCGTGCTCGACGCCGAAATGTTCAGGTTGATCACGTCCGCCGACAGCCGCTTGGAAGCGATCTCGAAGGTCGTGCGAGTGCGCGTGGAATTCTCGAAGAACAGGTTGAACACACTCTTGCCGCGCATGAGCGGAACCTTCTTCACTTCGCGGTCGCTCACGCTGACGAAGGAGGAGGCGGTATCGAGGATATGGTTGATGACCGCTTTCGGCAGGCCTTCGATGGTGAGCAGGTGCTGCAGCTCGCCGTTCTTGTTCAGTTGCGGGTTATGCATGGTCCACCGTGAGGGAGAGTCGGCCGTCGTCGGCGCGTTGCAGCACGAGCTGCTGGTCATCGGACAGGGTTGCTGTATCGGCGACGAAATCGGCAGCGATCGGCAGCTCGCGTCCACCGCGGTCGACCAGGGCCGCCAGCATGATCTTGGCCGGACGGCCGTAATCGAACAGCTCGTTGATCGCAGCGCGGGTGGTACGCCCGGTATAGAGCACGTCATCCACTAGCAGGATGGTCGCGCCTTCGACTTCGAACGGGATCTGCGTCGGCTTGACCTCGGCATGCAAGCCGCGCTCCGCGTAATCGTCACGATAGAAGGACACGTCGATAAAGCCCAGGCGGTCGGTGAGCTGCATCTCGGCGGCAAGACGCTCGGCAAGCCAGGCACCGCCGGAGTAGATGCCGACGATGGCGACCTGTTCGGCATTCGCGAGCCCGCCCTTGACGCGGTCCGCGAGCGCGCGATACAGCGCCTCGGCGTCGAAATTAGGATTCGGCATAGTCATTGAAGTATTGTTGCAAAATTATTGCTGCGGATTGCGCATCGACCGCTTCGCCGCGCTTCTGTGCAATCACCGCAGAAGAATAACGCTCATCCACCAGCGCGGTCGCCACGCCGAACCTTCCGTTCAGCTGGTTGGCGAACCGGCGGCAGCGCACGGTCATCTCGTGCTCCGCGCCGTCGGGATGCAGCGGCAGTCCCACCACGCACAGCTTGGGCTGCCACTCCTGGATCAAGGCGCCGATCCCGGCGAATTTCGCGTCGTTCGTCGCCGCCGCAATGACGGAGAGCGGTTGCGCCTGCCGGATCAGGGTATTGCCGACAGCCACGCCGATGCGTTTCAGACCGAAGTCGAAACAGAGGACCGTTTCCACGTCTTACGCATGCCCCGCTTCACCTGCCAGCATCATCGGATCGATGCCGAGCAGTTTCATGGCGGCCGCAAAACGTTCCTCGATGGGCATGTCGAAGATGATCGCCGGGTCGGCGCGCACCGTCAGCCAGCCATTGCGGGAGATTTCATCTTCCAGCTGCCCGGCACTCCAGCCCGAGCAGCCGAGGCTGACGAGAAGGCGCTGCGGCCCACTGCCGACCGCCACTGCCTCGAGCACATCCTTGGAGGTGGTCAGCGCAATGTCGTCGGTGACTTTCATCATGGAAGAGTACACACCATGCGGCGCGTGGAGCACGAATCCCCTCTCCACCTGCACGGGACCTCCGAACATCACCGGACTCTTGTCGCCCGGAATGCGGCCGGCTTCGATCTCCAGCGACAAGTCGATGCGCTCGAACAGCACATCCATCGTCATGTCGGTCGCCTTGTTGATGATCACACCGAGGGCACCCTCGTCATTGTGCTCGCACATGTACACGACCGTGCCGCCGAACACCGGATCGAGCATGGACGGCATGGCAATCAGGAAGTGATCGACGAGATTCAACTGGGGCAAAGACGACTTGGCGGGAGATTCGGAAAAATCGGGATTATCCTGGGTCGAGCCAGGTTTAGCAGAAAACGTGCGGGACTTGCTGGGTTTCACCATAATGAGCATTTTAGCAGTTTTGACCGGATTCCCACCCCGGAAAGCGCATCAAACAGGGAATTCCCTTCATGGATCAAAGGTCCCGCATGCATCGATTCGACAAGTCCCTCGTCTGGTTTCGCCGCGATTTGCGCGATTTCGACCATGCCGCGCTGCACGCCGCGCTTGCCGAAAGCCGTACGGTTTACTGTGCTTTCGTTTTTGACAAGGAAATCCTCGATCCCCTGTCCCGCCGGGATCGGCGCGTGGCTTTCATCCACGCCACTGTTGCCAATCTGGATGCTGCGCTGCGTGCCACAGGCGGCGGCCTCATCGTCCGCCATGCCCATGCGGTTGATGACATTCCGCGGCTGGCCGCAGAACTCGGCGTTGACGCGGTATTCGCCAACCATGACTACGAACCTGCTGCGGTCGCCAGGGACGCCGCTGTTGCAAGGCAACTGAACGCGGACGGACGTACATGGCTGAGTTTCAAGGATCAGGTGATTTTCGAACGGGAAGACGTGCTGTCCCAATCCGGAAAACCGTTTTCCGTCTTCACGCCCTACAAGAATGCCTGGCTGAAAACGCTGCATGCCACGGAAGAGTCAAGCCTGGCGCCGCATACCGTCATCCCTGCGCCAAATCAGCTTGCCCTGCCGGAGGATACCGGTCCCGTGCCGGCACTCGCCGACCTCGGCTTTGAAGATGTCCCTTTGCCGGTGCCGCCCGGCATGTCCGGTGGGCAGGCGCTATTCGACGAATTTACTTCCCGGCTGGCGCAGTACGACCGCACGCGGGATTTCCCCGCGGTCAAGGGGCCTTCCTATCTCTCGGCGCATCTGCGATTCGGCACCGTTTCGATACGCGGGCTGGCGCGGCATGCTGTCGCGGCGATGCGCACCGGAGAAAGCGGGGCCGCTACCTGGCTCAGCGAACTCATCTGGCGCGACTTCTATTTCATGATCCTGCATCACCATCCGCATGTCGTCGGCCATGCATTCAAACCGGAATACGATGCTATCGAATGGGAAGCCGGCCCCCATGCAGAATCCATGTTCCACGACTGGTGCGAGGGCCGGACCGGCTATCCGCTGGTTGATGCGGCGATGCTGCAACTCAACCAGACGGGTTACATGCATAACCGCCTGCGCATGGTCACGGCAAGCTTTCTGGTCAAGGACCTGGGTATCGACTGGCGGCGCGGCGAACGCTATTTCGCCGAGAAGCTCACGGACTACGACCTGGCGGCAAACAATGGCGGCTGGCAATGGGCTGCATCTACCGGGTGCGATGCACAGCCCTATTTCAGGATATTCAATCCGGTCACGCAGTCGGAGAAGTTCGACCCGGAAGGCAAGTTCATCAAACGTTATCTGCCAACACTTGCAGGCCTGTCTGCGAAGACAGTACATGCGCCGTGGCTATCCTCGCCGGAAGAACTGCGTCTTGCGGGAATCGCACTTGGGAAGGACTATCCGCCGCCTATCGTCCAGCATGACGAGGCACGGAAGCGCACTCTGGAACGCTTTGCGGTGGTAAAGAAATCGAAGGCGGTTGCACCGGACCAAGACTGACGCGCGGGCGACAAACAAAAAAGGCCTGCGCATTGCGCAGGCCTTGAATGTCACCGGAACCTGAATCAGTTCGCGCGCACTTCCCTCCCGACAAATCCAGCAATCAGCTTCAGCAGAAGATCTTCCTGATACGGTTTGCCGAGATACTCGTTGACCCCGATTTCCATCGCATAGTTGCGGTGCTTCGCCGCGGTACGCGATGTGATCATGATGATCGGGATCTGGCGCGTCCGCTCGTCGTCACGCACGTTGCGCGTAAGGTCGAAGCCATCCATGCGCGGCATTTCGATGTCCACGAGCATTACCGACGGAGTAACCGACTGCAGCTGCTCGAGCGCATCCACGCCATCCTTCGCCAGCACCACCTGGTAACCCTCGCGTGCGAGGAGGCGTTGCGTGACGCGTCGCACGGTCAACGAATCATCGATCACCATCACGATATCCTGCGTGCGTAATCCCTGGACAGGCGGCGATGCCGGCGCTTCGGGATCGCGAGACGCCATCTCTGCCACCGCCCCCATCGAAGCCGGCGCATCGGACGGCATGATGCGCGGCGCGCGGATGTTTTCCTGTGCGGCACGTTGCGCCAGCGGAACAGGATTCAGGATCAGGACGATATCGCCGGAACCGAGCACCGTCGCACCGGCGACGCCGATGAGGCGTGCCAGTTGCGGACCGATGTTCTTGACCACCACCTCGCGGTTGCCGATCACCTCATCCACGTGCACCGCCACGCGCTCGTTGCCGCTCTTGAGGATAAGCAGCGGGGAATACTGCTGCGACACCGGCGATGCGGATGTGTCGCCGAGCAGCGACGACAGGTAATGCATGGGAACGCGCTGCCCCTGCCAGACCACCGCGCCATCGTTGTACGCCGACGCAAGCGCATTCGTTTTGAGTTGCTGCACCTGCTCGACAAGCACCGAGGGAACGGCATACGTCCTGCCCCCGGTCGACAGCAGCACAACCTGCGTGACGGCGAGCGTCAATGGCAGGTGGATGGTGAAATGCGTTCCTTTGCCAGCCTCGCTCCACGTGGACACCCGGCCGCCGAGGGCTGCAGCTTCCGAACGGACAACGTCCATACCGACGCCCCGTCCGGCGAGTTCCGTGATCTCATCCGCGGTAGAAAAGCCAGGATGGAAGATCATGTCAGTCACTTCCTCGTCCGACATCTCGCTGTCGTTCGTCAACAGGCCGATGTGCTTTGCCTTGTCGCGAATGCGGCTGATGTTCAGGCCCTGGCCGTCATCCGAAAACTGGATCACGACCTCATTGCCTTCCTGGCGGATCTCGACCAGGAGTTCGCCGATGTCGCTCTTGCCAACAGCACGCCTTGCCTCGCGAGCTTCAATGCCATGCACAATCGCGTTGCGCAGCAAGTGTTCGAACGGCCCGGTCATGCGTTCCAGCACGCCACGGTCGATTTCCACGGCGCTACCGCGAATGTCGAGATTCACACGCTTGTCGACTTCCTTCGCGGCTTGGCGGGTCACGCGGAACAGGCGTTCAGAAATGCTGGCAAACTGCACCATGCGAACGCGCATCAGGTCTTGCTGCAAATCGCGCGTCAGCCGCGCCTGCTGCGTGAGGTCGGTAACGGCGCTTTCCAGAGTCCGGCTCAGGTTCTGGTGCACGGAACCGACGTCATTGACGCTCTCGGCCATCATGCGGGTGAGTTCCTGCAACCGGGTAAAACGGTCGAATTCCAGCGGATCGAATTCTCTGTCTCCTGCATGCCCCATGCGCGATGCGATCTGCGTTTCCGCCTGCATTTCGATTTCACGCAACTGGTCGCGCAGGCGCGTGACATTTTCGGTCAGCTCGGTCAGCGATTGCTTGAGCGTGCCGACCTCCGTTTCGAGCTTGGAGCGCGAGATGGACACCTCGCCGGCCTGGTTGACAAGGCGGTCGAGGATGTCAGCGCGTACCCGGACCAGCGGCACCGGTCCGGCCGGTGTCGTGAGGCTGCGCGCCTGGGCCGGCATCGGCGCCATTGCTTTCTTTTCAGGCAGCGGGACCAGGGGCGAGAGTACGACTGGCTGCGCCTGCTGCACGGATGTTTCGCCGCCGGGGGCTGGCACAGGTTCGGATTGCGCTGGCTGTCCCGCCTGGGGATTCTGCAGATGCTCGAACATCTGCAGCGCCTGGTCATAGCGGACCAGGAGGTCTTCGATTGCCAGCGGCGAAGGAGAGCCGAGATGCATGATGTTCTCAACCCGCGTTTCCATGTCGTGCAGATGCTGTCCGAGGCTCATCGCGCCGGCCATGCGTGCACTGCCCTTGAGCGTATGCAGCGAGCGCAGCAGGGATTGCGGCGCGGATGCGTCAGTGGGCGCTTCGTGCCACCCCCGCAGTACGCCGGACATCTGCGGCAGGATGTCCCGTCCTTCCTCGAGGAAGACCGGCATCAGGTCGGCATCGAGTTCGTCCTTCAGTACCAGCGCCGGGTCAATTGCCGCTTCGGCATTACCATCGAGCGCCAGCTCTGGATAAGAAACGGCCTTGGGGCTTTCAATCGCAGTGAAATCCTGCGCGGACTCCGCATCCGCCACAGTGCTTTCGTCCGTCCCGGCCTCCGTGTGTTCATCCGGAATTTCATCTGCAAGCGCCTCAGGCATATCGAGGGACGCAGCTTCTGCAGTCACCGGTGCAAACTCCGGTTCGAGCGTCAGTTCAAAATGCGGTTCATCCGAAGTTGCCGCCAACGATACCGGTTCGACGAGTTCGGCCGCAATGGTCGAATCGAGTTCGTTCGCCACAGGCATTTCCACGTGCGGATGTGCCAGTTCCTGTGCCCGCATCTCGACGTCCTGCCGCAATGCGGCGAGGATGCGTACGAACTCAGGCTGGAAGACCGGCATTTCGCCGAGAGCAAATTTTTGCAGCATCAGCTTGATGCGCTCGATGCTTTGCTCCAGAGTATCGAATTCATGCACTTCCAGGCGCACGGGCCGCCTGCTCAACGACTGCAGGAACAACTCGAGTGCATGCGCAACTTCCTGCAACGCCTTGAAGCCGACCGTCGCAGAGCTTCCGGCAAGCGAGTGCGCAGCGTGGACAGCGTGGATGTCAACCTCACGTTCCGGCTCGTGGCGCCACTCCGAAAAATCTTGCGCGAGCAAGCGTACGAGCTCGTCGGTCTCCGCCAGATAAATGTTGTGAAGAGGAACACTGATTTCGATGTCGCCGATGCGCTTCACATTATCGTCACGACGCGGCTCCGCCGGCTGCATGGTGGGGAACTCGATGACTTCCGCGATTTTGATGACCGGCTCCGTGAGCGGTTCCAGTTGCGGAACGGAGGTCGCTTCCCCTGTTGTATCCAGAGGGGCAGGCTGGGTCGTCTGCATGCCAGCCTTCGGTTCGAACATCGCGAAACCGTCGTCGCCCGGGCGTAATTCTTCCGCTTGAGGCAATGTTGCGATGACTTCGTCCAAGCCATCTTCGCCATCGCCTGCAACCAGAGGAACGTCCTCTGCGTCGGTCAAGTTTGCGTCCGGACCACCCAGTTCTTCGGCCTGGTCCATGGGCAATGCCGCGGAATCGCCTCCATCACCAGGCAGTTGGCCGGATTGCATCTGCATATCCGGCAATGAGGACGGCGCAATTTCATCCTGGTCGTGCATGACCGCATCAATAGCTGGCGTGACGGCATCTTCGTAAGAAAACTGTCCGCCTGCCTTGACGCGCTCGGCAGCACAAACGAGGGCATCGGCTGTGCGGGAGGATGTTCCGGTGCTCTTGAGAGTCTGCACCCAGTCGCCCAGTACGTCGGCAGCCTTTTCGAGAAGCGCATAGAGCTCCGCATCGCCGCTTCGCGATTCGGACAGGCGCAGATTGAGCACCTGCTCGATGCCCCACGCCGCTTCACCGAATGCGACAAGGCCGACCATCCTGCTGCTGCCCTTCAAGGTGTGGAAGCAGCGGCGCAAAGTGGTGAGATGCTCCTGGTTATGCGGTTGCATGCGCGATTCGGGGAGCGTCTGCCTTACTGCATCGAGCACCTCTTCGGCTTCCGATAGAAAAATCTCGAGAAGTTCCGCATCGATAGCCTCGTCGGTTTCGGGTGCAACGATGGGCGGCAAGGATTCGGCGACCTGGACTGCGGGGACGGTTGCCGTAATGATTTGTGCGAGCGCCTCGCTCGACCCGGAGAAATCGGGCCGTTCCAGGATATCGATACTCGCGCGTGCGCGGTCATTGAGCTCCGGATTGTCGATCAAGGTCGCATCCAGGCGGATTTTTTCGAGCGATTCCTTCAGCTGCTCCTGGAGAGCCTGATTGTCGGGTTCTGCGCTGAGCGACATCGCCAACTCGGCCGACTGCTGCTGGTGGAACGCCAGTTCATCCTCGACTGTCGGCACCGAAGGCGAGGGTGTTTCCGGTTCCACCGGGCTGTTTTCTACCGGGTCGCCTGCATCATCGACCGGGATGTCGAGCACGGCATCGCCCGGCATGCCCTTTTCGATCAGATGAGCGTGAAAGGTGCCCGTATCGTCGTCGAACGTGAAGCGCTTGGTCGCGGCACCGGTCGGCAGTTGCAGGGATTCGATGAAGAAGCTGAGGGCCCCGACATTCTGCGCAACTTTCTGGAATTCGCTGTGCTCCGGCGTTTCTTCATCTTCCGCAAGGATGAACCGCTTGACCGCGGTGCGCGTGTGCTGAATGGTCCGCATCGCGTCGTCCTGATCGAGGACCGCCATCGCGCCCTCAATCTGGTGCAGGATGCCATCGAGCTGGCCAAGCGCGGCGCGCTGCGAAGGATCGCGGAAATATTCGTCGAGCATCTTCTCGACCTGACGCAGGCTGGACTGCATCTCGCCCGCAAGCGCCGTCATGGTCTGGCGCTGCTGCGCTTCGCGAGACATGCTGTCCAGCCACGGCGCGGTATGCTCCGGCGTCTCGCCGGAAACCACTGCCAGAAGGCGCGCAGTCATCGCGTCGGCGCGTTCTGCAAAGTTTTCCGGCAAACGCGCAATGCTGGCCAACGCGTTCTCGACAAACAGCAGACTGGTAGCCACCTCAAGGCCGAGCGTGTCGCCGGTTTTTGCATGAGCTGCGTGCCGCGCGATTCCCTTCAGTTCGCGCAGCAGTTTCGACAAGGGCGTCGAATTGAGTTTGGAGCCCGCATCGGCAAGCATGTGCATCTCGTGTTCAAACGAATCCGCGAAGCTTGCGTCTCCCCCGGCAATACGATTCCAGATGTTTTTTGCCTGGGACAAACGTTCCTTTGCCACTGCAAGCGCGTCGACGTCGATCTGGCCGTAGCGCCTCGTGTCGTAGTCGCTCGGAACAAGGCCATCGAGCTGATATACCTGCCTGATCTGCTTGGCACGCGGCGATGGATCGGCAGCCCGGGCAATGAAGAACAGCGCGTCGCGCAACAGGCGTTCGGCAATGCTCGGCGAGCCCTGCGATAGCCGGCGGATCTGGAGGTTGATGCGCGCGAAAAGCTGCTTGACGTAGATTTCGTTCGGGATATGTCCGGCAGCAACTTCATCCGCGAGGCCATGCAACACCCACCAGAATGCCCTTGCCTGCTGGCTGCCCTGGACGCGCTCGATCTCGCCAATGATGTCGCGCATTGCGGCCGCATTAGCGAGTTCCGCGCTGCGGTCGGAGCTTCGCAAGAACGGCAGCAGGGCCTTCTCGAAATGCTGCCGCATGACCATGAACTTTGACGCCCTCGCCGCCCTCCCCTGTTCTATCGGAGGCAATTGGGGGCGGATTGCGAGATTCGGGAAAAACAGATCGGCAGGATGAACCCGTTCGGCGCCACGAGCTTCCAGCAAGGATCGATAGTAAGGGAACAACCGGACAGGCTGATGCGGCACACCCGACAGCAGCTCATCGAGGTATTCGACTAGCGCCTGATAACTGCCGTCGATAGCGGCAGCCAGCTCCCTGGTCATTGCGACTTGCCCGGCATCGACGCGCTCAAGCAAGTCTTCAACGGTCTCGGTAATGATCGCGATGCCGTCGACATCGACAATTTGCAGCGCGCCGTGGGCTTGGTGCAGATAGGTTTTCGCCAGCCGCAGCGACGTGAGCTGTGCATCGGCATCTTGTAAAACAGCGTCGTGGAGTGCGGACTTGGAGCGGTTGAGCGCTTCGCGAATTTCGCCGATCACCCAGGACAGCGGCCCGGTATCGAATCGATCCTGCGCTGCCGAGGGCTGGGCGGGAGAGGAGGTGGTCATGACTGCCTCGCGGTCAAATGGCGGTACGCCGTCAAGACGGCGCCCCGCCGGGCATTACTACTGGTAGGCCTTCGGGTTGAACGTCGGCAATGAGCTCTCTCAGGCAGTGACGCGGAAACGGGACACTGAATTCTTGAGTTCCTCCGCCAGCTTGGACAGTTCGCGAATCGAATTTGCGGTCTGCTGCGTACCGATCTGCGTCTGTTCTGTCACCGTCAAGATATTCTGGATGCTCTGCGCGACGCCGTTCGCCGACGTTGCCTGTTGCTCTGTCGATGCAGAAATACTCTGAATCAGTTCTGCAAGGCGGTTCGAAACGCTGCGGATTTCTGCCAGCGCGGCACCTGCCGCGTCGGACAGCTTTGCACCTTCAACCACACCCTGTGTCGATTTTTCCATAGCGGCGACCGCATCATGGGTGTCGGTCTGAATGGTGCGCACCAGTGCGCCGATCTGCTTGGTCGCCTCACCGGAACGTTCTGCCAGCCGCTGCACTTCTTCGGCAACCACCGAGAAGCCCCGGCCTGCCTCGCCCGCGGAGGCCGCCTGGATTGCCGCGTTCAGCGCCAGCACGTTGGTCTGTTCGGTAATGTCGGAAATCAGTTCAGTGATTTCACCGATTTCCTGCGAGGATTCACCGAGGCGCTTGATTCGCTTCGAGGTTTCCTGGATCTGCTCGCGGATTTCATTCATGCCCTTGATCGCATCTTCCACCGCCCTGGCGCCTTGCTCCGCTGCAGCCACCGATTGGCGCGCCACTTCGGCGGATTCGTTCGCGGACTTCGACACGTCGGTAATCTGTGCCGCCATGTCGAGAACGGCCTGGCCGGTTTCCTGAATTTCGCGGGACTGCTTCTGCGATGCTTCGAGCAGTTCGTTGGAAATATCCTGCGCCTGGTTGGATGCCGCAGTCACCTGCTCGGCGGTAAGCGTCACGCGGCTCACCAGCCCGCGAAGTTCTTCCACCGTATAGTTCACCGAGTCGGCGATCGCGCCGGTAATGTCTTCCGACACCGTTGCCTGCACGGTCAAGTCGCCGTCCGCGACCTCCTGCAATTCGTTCATCAGGCGCAGAATCGCGGCCTGGTTCTGGTCGTTCGCGCGCTTCGCTTCTTCTTCCTTCTGCAATGCGAGCAGGCGCTGCTCATCCGCCTCCTGGCGACGCTGGTCCGCTTCCTTGGTCCTGTTGCGGCTGTCCTGCAACAGGACGAGGGCAATGCCGACCGCCGCGACCAGGGCGGCCACGGCGCTCAGCAGCATCAGCCAGAAGGTCCAGTGCAACGAATCTTCGTCGGCGCGGTAGGACTTTTGCAGGGCCGTGATGCGCTGCTTCAGCGTTTCGTTCTCGGCAAAGATAAGTTGCTCGGACTGCTTTGCCGCAATGAAGTTCTGGAGGTTGCCGAGAATCGTCGCCACGGATTGCTGGTACTCGGCGAACACGCTCTGCAGCTCGGTCAGTTTTTCCCGGGTGTCCGCGTCCTTGGTTGCCGACAGTCGCAGCACGTCGCTGCCGTTCAGGAAGCCTTCGGTAATGTCACGGAAGGTGTTGGTGTCCTTGCCGAGCAAGAATGCGGTTTCGGGGTTGACGCCCTCGGATGTCAGGAATTCGTTCGCGCTTCGGCCGAGGCGCTGCGTCAGCATGACCAGCTGGCCGGCTGCGGAAATCTCGCGCGGCGATGCGCCGCCCTGCGCCTTCAGCGTGGCGATCTGCTCGGTCAGTTCGAGGAGTACCGGGGATAGCGTGTTCAGTTTCTGCAGGGTCGTCCCGAAGCCGGTCAGTTCCTTCTTCAGCTTGAGGATGGTGTCTGCGGCCTTGTCCGAATTTGCCCAGACCTTTTGCGTGTCGGTCAGCATCGCGGACATTTGGTCCGAAGGCGGGGAAATTTCACGGCCCTGGTAGTCACCGCCCTTGGAAAGCACGGTCAGGTCGCGGTTGAATTCCTTGCGGCTTTCCTCGAGCTGCTTGAACGCTTCGAGGTTGCCTTGAATCGCGTTTGGCGCCGCTTTACCGATACGCTGCGAGTGCATCAGCGCGTCACCGGCAATTTGCGTCTGCGTGGAAGCGAGCGTCGAGTGGCTGGTGTTGAGCGTCACGCCGATCACGCCGAAACCGATGGCGCCAAGGAGCGTGAACAGAAGGATGCGGACCTGTTGCTGGAGCGGCAGGTGTCCGATGAGCGGGAGCTTGATGTCGCCTGTCTTCTCGAGCGCATCGCCGATGAAGGTTGCGTTCAGGGTGGAGTTCATCGACGATGCCGGCGCGCTTTCTCTTGCAAGGGCCGGATGTTCGGCGATGACTGCGGTGGCCTGATGCATATCGGCGGAAACAGCAACATCTACAACGGCCGGTCCGGCGCCGTCAGCCAGTCCGTCGTTTTTTTCCTTGGACAAAAAGGGTAATTTGAACGCCATTACTGACTCTCCTCGTTATTCTGTTTGTGTTGCGGGCATGATTTTTTCACTGTGCGTTATATGCCCACGTGCAGGAATTGCGGATCCTGCACGATTAAAGATAGGTCGATCTCTGTCCAGACCTGGGAATCACGGTCGAGATATCGCTTGGCAGCCCAAGGCGCGGCACCGCCGTCATCGTCCTGCTGCAGTTCCATTTCCGCGACATTGCGCAGGCCCATGACTCGCGAAACAAGCAGACCGCTGTTGAATGACAGCGACGGAGCGAAGGCAACGATGCGGCTTTCCTTGTCGACGGGTGTCTGCGCCATGCCGCGAAAGTGTGCGAGGTCGATCACGCTGACCAGGTTGCCCCGGATGTTAGTCAAGCCGAGAAACCAGTCCTGGGTGAGCGGAACCTTTGTAATCTGGCCGACCGAGACGATTTCCCCGGCTTCCTGAAGACTCAACAGCCACCGCGTCTGCCCGATCATGACGCCAAGCTTGCTGGCCTGGGTCGCGACACCGCTTGTCGCCGCCTGCATGCGTTCGACCAGTTTGGTCTGGAATTCGCGCAGGCGCGTCCGGCGGCCGACATTGTCGGATTCAGAAAAGGCGGTGCCGGGTGGGAGGTCCATGGGTTGCCGGGTCATGAGGGGCGTTTAGCCAAGTGCCGCGATCTTGGAGAGCAATTCCTGGGGATCGACCGGTTTGACGATGTAGTCGCGGGCGCCTTGGCGCAAACCCCAGATGCGGTCGGTTTCCTGCCCCTTGCTGGTGCAGATGATGATGGGAACATCCTGCGTGTCGGGATCGCGTGCAATGGCACGGGTAATCTGAAAGCCGTTCTGGCCCGGCATGACTACGTCCATGAGGATGAGCTGGGGCTTGTCGGCCTTGACTTTCAGGAGGGCTTCCTCGCCGCTCTCGGCAGTGGATACGGAGAAACCGTTCTTGACCAAAATATCCGTGAGGAAATATCGCTCGGTGGGTGAATCGTCCACCACAAGAACTTTTTGTATGGGCATCTTGGACTTTCCAGTTCAGAAAAATTACTTGGTAAGCAGGGGGGCAGTGTATTCGCGAACGGTCTTCAGAAGACTGTCCTTGGTGAATGGCTTGGTGAGGTAGGCATCGGAACCCACCATCGCGCCCCTTGCCCGGTCGAACAGGCCGTCCTTGGATGACAGCATGATGACGGGAGTGGAATGAAACTTCGCGCTTTTCTTGATCAGCGCACAGGTCTGGTAGCCATCAAGCCGGGGCATCAGGATGTCGCAAAAGATCAGTGCAGGCTTGTGGTCGTTCATCTTCGCGAGGGCGTCGAAACCATCATCGGCAAGTACGACCTGGTAGCCTGCCTGCCCCAGGAAAATCTCGGCAGATCGACGAATCGTGCTGCTGTCGTCGATCACCATGATCTTGAGGCTGGCGTTATCCGGGGATGTTGTCATAAAGCTAATCTCAGTAACCTTCCGCCCAATATACGGCCCTACTCTAACAAAAAGCAAGATGCTTTATAACAAGCTTGTGCCTTAAAGAAACTAGCCGTGGTTTTTCTGCGAAACTTACAAAAACTATAACATTGACGCGCGGAATTTCGCCAGCCGATTTTAGATATTTCTTACTAGAATCAAATAGCTACCATCTCAAAGTCTTCTTTTCGCGCGCCGCATTCCGGGCATGTCCAGTTCATCGGTACATCCTCCCAGCGCGTCCCCGGTGCAATGCCTTCTTCCGGCAAACCCGCTGCCTCGTCGTAGACCCAGCCGCAAATCAGGCACATCCAAGTCTTGAATTCCTCGTTATTACTCACGTTTCCCTGCCCTTCAATCAAGTAAAATGCAAAGTCGACTATCTTAATCTACCCGCCGTGCAAAACCAAAATTCCCCCCTGATCCTGACTTTCGGGGCGGCAGATCCCATTGGCGCCGTCGGCATCCAGGCCGACCTTGCTTCGTTTGCCGCCATGGGATGCCACGGGCTGTCCGTCGTCACATCGATCCTGATCGCCGATACGGCGCGCGTGGAAGACATGCAGGTGATCGATGCGGATTGGGTTGCCGACCAGGCCCGCGTGGTGCTGGAAGACATGCCGGTCGCGGCGCTCAAGGTGGGCGCCGCCGGCAGCATCGAAAACATCTCCGCCATTGCGGAGATCGTTTCGGACTATGCCGATATCCCGCTGATCCTCGATCCCTTCCTGTCCGCCCTGCCGGACCAGGGGCCGGACAGCGAGGACATGCTGCTCGCCATACGGGAACTGCTCATTCCGCAGACCACGCTGCTGCTGGTGTCGGCCGTTGAACTGGCCAGGCTGGCGGAAACCTGGCGCGAACCGTCCACCGATGACACCCTGCCGATGGATGCGATGCGCCTGATCGACATGGGTTGCGAATACGTATTCGTGACCGGAACGCCCGGCGACGTGCATGGCGTCACCAACGCGCTGTTCGATGAATCCGGCATGGTCCGCAAGGACAGCTGGCAGCGGCTGCCGGGCTCGTTCAGCGGTGCCGGCACCACCTTGTCCGCGACCATCGCGGCGATGCTGGCCAACGGCATGGACGTGCCCGAGGCCGTCTTCGAGGCGCAGGAATTCACGCACGCGGCACTGACCAACGCTCACCGACTCGGGATGGGGAAACTGACCCCGGACCGTTATTTCTGGGCCAGGGAACCTGACCCAGCCTCCGATCAATAACCGCTTTTTCTTTTCTGGTATGACATCCAAGAACGACACTCTGTTTGCCCGTGCACAGGTCAGCACGCCGGGCGGCGTCAACTCGCCGGTCCGCGCCTTCCGTTCCGTCGGCGGCACACCCCGTTTCATCACCCGTGCCGAGGGCGCCTATTTCTGGGACGCGGACGACAAGCGCTATATCGATTACATCGGCTCCTGGGGCCCGGCGATCGTCGGCCATGCGCATCCGGCAGTCGTGAAGGCGGTGCAGGATGCCGCCGTGCGCGGCTTGAGCTTCGGCGCGCCGACCGAGGGTGAAATCGAGATGGCGGAAGAAATCTGCCGCATCCTTCCCTCCGTCGAACAGGTTCGCCTGGTGTCAAGCGGCACCGAAGCCGCGATGAGCGCCCTGCGCCTGGCACGCGGCGCGACCGGCCGCGACAAGATCATCAAGTTCGAAGGCTGCTATCACGGCCATGCGGATTCGATGCTGGTGAAGGCAGGCAGCGGCCTGCTGACCTTCGGCAATCCGACATCGGCCGGCGTGCCGGAAGACTTCGCCAAGCACACCCTGGTCCTCGACTACAACAATCCGCAGCAGCTGGAAGATACCTTTGCGAAGCTGGGCAACGAGATCTCCTGCGTAATCGTCGAACCGGTTGCCGGCAACATGAACCTCGTGCGCGCCACGCCCGAATTCCTGCAGACCATGCGCCGCCTCTGCACCCAGCATGGCGCAGTGCTGATTTTTGACGAAGTGATGTGCGGCTTCCGCGTCGGCCTTGGCGGTGCCCAGAAGCTGTACGGAATCACGCCCGACCTGACGGTGATGGGCAAGGTGATCGGCGGCGGCATGCCGGTCGCCGCATTCGGGGGCCGCAAGGACTTGATGAAGTTCCTGGCACCGCTCGGTCCGGTCTACCAGGCCGGCACGCTGTCGGGCAATCCAGTGGCTGTTGCGGCGGGCATGAGCACGCTCAAGCTGATCCAGCAGCCCGGCTTCTACGAGACGCTGACCGCGCAGACCAGCAAGCTCGCACAAGGCCTGACGGCAGCGGCAAAGGATGCCGGCGTCACCTTCTGCGCGGATTCGGTCGGCGGCATGTTCGGCCTGTATTTCGCCGAGCGCGTGCCGGGCAGCTACGCGGAAATCATGACCGGGAACAAGGAGAAGTTCAATGTCTTCTTCCATGCGATGCTGGACCTCGGCGTGTATCTTGCGCCTTCCGCTTTCGAGGCCGGCTTCGTGTCGGCGGCGCACGACGACAGCGTGATCAGCGCGACGGTCGACGCAGCGCGCAAGGCGTTTGCATCGGTACGCTGAAAAGAGATCAAGCAGGAAATGCGAAAAGGCCGGGTACCTTACCCGGCCTTTTCGTTATTTAAGCCAGCCGCGCTTGCGGAAATACAGGAACGGCGCGACCGCGCTTACCAGCATCAGTCCCAGCGAGAACGGATAGCCAAGGGTCCATTTCAGCTCCGGCAGGAGATCAAAGTTCATGCCGTAGATACTGGCGATCAAGGTCGGCGGCAGGAAGGCAACCGACGCCACCGAGAAGATCTTGATGATCTTGTTCTGGTTGATGTTGATGAAGCCGACGGTGGCGTCCATCAGGAAGTTGATCTTGTCGAACAGGAAGGCAGTGTGGCCGTCGAGCGATTCGATGTCGCGCAGGATCTGCCGCGCTTCCTCGAACTGCTCGGCATTGAGCAGGCGGCCGCGCATCAGGAAGCTCACCGCGCGGCGCGTATCCATCATGTTGCGGCGGATCCGGCCGTTCAAGTCTTCTTCGTGCGCGATGGCATTCAGCGCATCGGCGGCGTCCTGGTCGGTGAGTTCTTTTTGCAGCACGCGGCGGCTGACGTCTTCCAGGCTTTGATAAATGCCTTCAAGCGCATCCGCCGAATACTCCGCATCGGTCGCGTACAGGTCCAGCAGCACGTCCTTGTAATCGGCAATCGAACCCGGCCGTGAGCGCGCACGCATGCGCACCAGTCGGAATACCGGCAGATCGTCGTTATGAACGGAAAACAGCATGTTTTTCGCCAGGATGAACGCGACCGTGATGACGCGCGACGGACCATCATCCTCTTCCAGCAGGAAGTCGGTACGCAGGTGCAGGTCGCCGTTTTCGGCTTCGTAGTAACGCGCGGATGCCTCGATGTCCTTGACCTCATCCTCACCGGGCAGCGTGACGCCATAGATGCTCTTGACCCAGGCGCGCTCGTCGTCGTTCGGATCGGTCAGGTCGACCCAGACCGGAGCAACATTTTCCAGGTCGTTCCTGGTTTCGATGTTGACCTGGTTCAGGCGGCCATTCTGCAAGACGAAAACATTAATCATGAGCTCTCCCGGCTGCACTCATGTTGTGAATGCAGCCACCCCGTTGCAGGGTGCAACAGGTTGATTCAATTCAGGGAACGCGGCCATGGATTCGGCCTGGTCGCGCCCGCCCACCAATGCATGTGGCGAGGGGCGCAGGAGGTTGGTTGCCGCCGCAGCGCTATCTCGCCGATCGACCGTTCGATGACGGTTGACTGTGTGTACTAGGACTACCCAAGACGGGTCTCCGATAACGAAAACAGCGCAAGTGTACTGATATCGATGGCCGCAGGCAAGCACGGGGACTGCCTGAAATCAACGGTTCACGGCCTTGTCGATCAGCTTGTCACGCATGCTGGGCGCCCCCTCCGCCTCGGGCGCAGATGCCACCGGCACTTTCGGCGCTTCAAAGCCTTTTGTATCATGGATCTGCACCTTCTGGCTGGTCGGGTTGGCCTTGTCGCACTCGACGTTGGAATAGACGGTCTTGCCGTCGATGACGCACTTCTTGATCTGGGCCGGCTCGGTCCTGGCAACATTCTGCTGCGTCTGCTGCACGGCATGGCCAATGTCGGTTTTCGTCAGTTTTTTCCACGCTTCGGCAAAATAGTTGCGTTCGTAGCGGGCCGACATCAGTGCGGTCATCCCTGCCAGCGCGACGATTCCCACGACAACAGCGGTCCACAACAGGCTCAGTCCCTTCTGGTATTTCAATTGCATGACATCTCCCTCTTGTTATTGATGTTTACGGCAAATCGGCCGCCCCCATGCGGCGAAGGATCAGGTCGGTGCGTCGCGCCAGATACGCGGAGCCCCGGTTCTTGTCGTAGAAACGCGGCCGGGGCAGCATGACAGCCAGCCTCGCTGCCTGCGCCGGCCCGAGCTGGGCCGCGGAAATGCCGTAATAGTGCTGTGCCGCGGCTTCGGCCCCGAACACGCCGACACCCCATTCGACGACGTTCAGGTAGATCTCGAAAATGCGCTCCTTGTCCAGCATGGTTTCGAGCATGTAGGTGATCACGACTTCCTGCGCCTTGCGCAGGTAGCTGCGTTCACCGGACAGGAAGAGATTCTTTGCGAGTTGCTGCGTGATGGTGGAGCCGCCGGCGACGACCTTGCCCTTCTTCAGGTTCTTCTCGTAGGCCTTCTGCATTGCCTCCCAGTCCACGCCTTCGTGTTCCGAGAAGTTGGAGTCTTCGGCGGCGATGATGGCGCGCTTGAGGTGGTTCGATATGCGGTTGTACGGCACCCATTTGTGCTTGAGCTGCGCCTTGGGATCTTTTTCCCGCAGGATCGACAGCTGCCGGTCCATGAAACTGGTCGAGCCGGGATTATGGTCTTTCCACCACCAGATCTGCACGACGAAATACAGCTGCATCGCCAGGACGATGGCGATGGGAACGAGCACAAGCCACAGTACTAACTTGCGCAGGAACTTCATCAGAGCTTGGCGCGCAATTCCGCGTAAACGGGGGCCGTGTCGGGACGCACGCCGCGCCACACGAAGAATGCCTCGGCGGCCTGTTCGACCAGCATGCCGAGCCCGTCGCGCACCGCCGCGCCATGCGTGGCGGCAAAGCGCATGAACACTGTCGGCTCCTTCCCGTACATCATGTCGTAGGCGAAGCCGGCACCACCGAAAACCGCCGGCGGCACAGGCGGCAGATCGGCCGACAGGCTGGCCGATGTCGCGTTGATGATGATGTCGAAGCGGCCATGGAGGGCGTCGAAACTACTGGCGAAAATGCGGCCATGCCGCGAGAACTGCGCCACCAGTTCCGCCGCTTTCGACTCGGTGCGATTGGCAATGACCAGCTCGGCCGGCTGCTCGTCGAGGACGGGCAGGATCACGCCGCGTGCGGCTCCGCCAGCGCCCAGGAGCAAGACCTTCTTGCCGCTTATGGGAACACCCGCGTTGCGGACGATATCGGTCACCATGCCGATGCCGTCAGTGTTGTCGCCCAGGATTGCGCCGACCTCGAACTTCAGTGTGTTGACCGCGCCTGCCGCCTGCGCTCGCGCCGTCAGTTCGGTGGCAAGCGCATGGGCTTCGAGCTTGAACGGCACGGTAACATTGGCCCCTTTTCCTCCCTCGCGAATGAATTCGCGCACTGCCTGTTCGAAACCATCGAGCGGCGCCAGCATGCGCTCGTACACGAGGTGTTGCCCGGTCTGAGCAGCAAAGCGCGCATGGATGTCAGGAGATTTGCTGTGCGCAATCGGGTTGCCGATGACAACGTAACGATCCGGTGCTGTGCCCACTCAGCCTCCTCCCTGCAGAACGGCTTCCACGCCCTCGTCGCGCGTGAACTTGAAGCGTGTCGTCATCACCCAGACATCATCGCGGTCGGAGGAACGCATTTTTTTGTCGAATGCGCCAAAGGGCGCGGCCCGGCGCACAATGCGGCGCGCGGCCTCGTCGAGCGCGGAATTACCGGAGCTCCGTTCAATCACGATGCCTTCGTCGCGGTCCCGTGCATAAATCTTCCCGTCCTGGAAAATCGAGATCGACATGGTCAGCTCTCCGTAGAGCTTCCTGCCATCCTTCTGCGGGAAGTTGAGCGTGCCGACGTCCTCGATCTTCTTGCGCACGCTGTCGAAATACATCGCATAACCCACCTCGCGCGTGCTCGGCGATATGAAGGTTTTCTTCGGGCGCTTGTTTTCGTCTTCGATGCGCTTGGAGATCTCGGCTTCGCGGCGGAGGATTTCGCGCGCGTTTTCAAGCGCATCGCCCATGTCGGCCTGCGTCGGGGTTTCCTTCGGCTTGACCTGGTCCTTGACGGGAGGCACGGCCTGGGCAGATTTCTTGTTCAGCTGTGCCAGCGTGCGCTGCTGGCGCTCAAGTTCCTCGATCCGGCGCTGGATGGCTTTCATGCCTTCACCATCCTCGGTGCGCCGCATGTCGGGCAGCGGGGACTTGGAGCGGCCTGATTCGGCATTGCCGCCGCCGTCGAGGTTGGCCTGCGCCAGCGCCTCGGCCTTCATCGGCTTGCGGTCATGCTTGGCGTTGACGAGGATGACTTCAAGCCCGGGATCCATGGGCTTGAACTTGAAGGTGTCAGGGGGAGCGAACCGCACTGCCAGCATCGCGCCATGCAACAGGACCGACGCCGCGATAGCGATGGACAACGTGCGGTTTTCGAGAATGAGCATGACGCGGGGCCGGACTAGCGATTGCAGAAGCCTTGAATTTTACGATAAAGCCCGCCGCAAATCGGCTTAGTTTTCATTCTTGTACCGATTCCGCATTGGACTCTGTTTCGGCGATGGCAATTTCGTCATCTTCGATCACGGCTGCGTCCGCTTCGGCGGTCCCCGTTGTCACTTCGATCAGGCGGGCTTCGACCGTCAGTTCCACCTCATCCCAGCGGATCAAGTCGAGCTTGACCTGGGTGCCGCGCGGGACTTGCTGCATCCCCGGCAGGCGAATGATGAGGGGAATGTCGACGAGACGCAGCACTTCGTCCTTGAGCACGACGGCATTGACGTGCTTGGCGCTTTCCTGCGCCAGCCAACGCAGGCACCAGTAGCGCTCCATGTTGGACTGGAAGTCCGCATAGGCCGCGTACGCAGCGTCGAATGCCGAGACGATGGCGAACAGGTCGGCATCCTTCGGCTTGAACGGCGCGACCAGCGGTGCGGTGACGCCGTGCTCGGCGCAAGCGAGGATCTGCCACTGGTTGACGAGGTCGGTGTAGCGGCGCAGCGGCGAGGTGCTCCATGCATACTGGTCGACGCCAAGCCCCTGGTGGGGAGCAGCGTGCGTCACCATCCGCACCTGCATCTTGGCCGCCCAGCCGCCTCCGCCGCCGCCCTGGCTGCGGTAAATACCGGGAACGCCGTGGTCGTGCATCAGCTTGCCCCAGGTGCTGTTGGCAAAGATCATCAGTTCGGCCACGATCTTGTCCAGCGGCGCGCCGCGCTTGCGGCGCACGATGCTCACGACATCGTCCTCGACATAGAAATTGAAATCGACGCGATTGGTCTGTTCCGGCTTCAGGCCGAAACTCTCGCGCTTGGCCATGCGTCCCTTTTCGAGCACCTGCGCCCATTGCCAGAGCAGTTCGATGTCGGCCTTGTGCGCATAATCGCCGGCGCCGGCCGCGAGGTTTTCTTCGGTCACGACGGCATCGAGGTCGTTGTGGCGCAGGTTGGCGGCGATGGGCACGGCCTCGGCGCGCGTCTCGGTCGATATCACCGTCCAGGTCGCCGGATCCAGGGTCGCGTAAAGCGACAGGGCCGGGCAGGTGCGCCCCTCGGCCAGCGTGAAGGCCTCCACCAGTTCGTCGGGCAGCATGGTGATCTTGTCGCCCGGCATATAGACCGTCGACAACCGCTGGCGGGCGATGGCATCCAGGGCATCGTTGCGCTTGATACCAAGACCGGGTGCTGCAATGTGGATGCCGACGCGTACCTTGCCGTCGGCCTGGTGCACGACGGAGAGTGCGTCGTCGATTTCCGTCGTCGTCACGTCATCAATGGAAAACGCCTTGACGTCGGCGACGGGAAGCGACGGCACTTCCGGAATCGAAATCGCCGGGAAGCGCGTTCCCTTCGGGAAGGATTCAAACAGGAACTTCGAGAGGTGCAATTGCTTGGCCGAAGTGATGCCGCCGACGCCGAGCATCAACCGTTGCGGCGTCGTCTGCATCGCACCGCACGCCTCGTCCAGCGCCTTGTACTCAATGCTGTTCTTGTCCGGCTTGAACAGCAGTTGCATCACGATCGGCTTGAGCGCATCGGGAAGCTGGTTTGCCTTGAGCTGTTCGACGTACTGCGCCTGCACGAGCGCCTGCTGTTTCTTCTTTTCGATGCCGGCAAGGGCCGCCTTCAGAGATGCCTCGGGCGCGGCCTTGTAGCGGCCCTTGCCCTTCTTGTAGAAGTAAATGGGGGAATTGTGCAGCTTCAGCAGCAAGCCGGCCGCCTCGTGCGGCTTCGGTTCATGGCCGAAGTATTCGCTGCCCAGTTCGGCATAGCCGAACTCTTCCTCGCCAGCGACTTCCCACAGGAAATCGAGGTCGACTTCTTCCGCGACCGACTTCGCCTCATTCAGCAACTGGGCCGGGTCGGGCGACGCGAACTGGAACAGGATGTCGCGCGACTTCACCTTGGTGCGCTTGCCGGTCTGCAGTTCGACCTGGTAAGCCTCGCCCTGCTGCGAGAGTACGGTGCCGGCCTTGAAGTCGCCGGATTCCTCAAAAAATAAATTCATCGATTGCCAAGCCTGTCAGCTAAAGTAAGTTGCGTGTGCGGGGCCTTGAGCTCCGCGATCGCAGGCAGGAAGAGTTCCGTCACGAGCAGCACGCCATTCCTGCGGCGGTACAAGCAGCGCCGCGCAAAAAGCGGCGCCTTGAATCCTTCATGTCCCAGTGCGGCACGCGCGCGCTCCACCAGCGGATGCTGCGCACTCAGGCGCGCATACTGCAGATTGCCGCGTATCACGCGCGGGTCGCCGAACAGCGTAGTGCCGAGCGAGCGCTCTCCCAGGGTGCCGAAGAACGGCCAGTCGGACGTCGTCGCGCTCAAGGGCACGATGGTGTGCGCGAACACCACCGGGCGGCCATCGCATTGCAGCAGCACTTCGCGCTCCTGCACATGGCTGCGGCGCGGCAGCTCCACCAATTCCGCTTCGTCGGTCAGGCACATGCCGCGCTCCTGCCGCAGGCGGCGCACGCGGAAATGCTCACTGCGCGCCATGAGTTTCTTCGTCAACGACATCGTGTCCGTCAGCCAGCCGCGCATTTCCCGCGTCGGGTTCACCCCATTCACATGCCACACCCAGCGCGCATGCCCCACTGCATGCCCCCTCACGCGCGTGCTCCCGCCGGGATTCCGCAGAAGGAAAGCACTTCATCCAGGTATTGCGCAAACTCCGAAATACCGTGGTCGCTGCCGTCTATGATGTGATGGCGGGCGCCGGGGTAATGCCCTGCCATCTCACGCCAGTCGAGCACTTCGTCGCCCTTCGCCGCCATGAGGAAATAACGTTCCGGGCGCGTGATCCGGTCGACCGCCAGTGCCTTCAGTTCCTCGATGTACTCGCGCTTGAATTCGAAGGGCGCGTCGCTGTGGTACGCGGTCGTCACACCGACATATTTTTCCAGGTCGCGCGGCGGCTTCACGGCCGGGTTCAGCAGGACAGCACGGCAGCCGAATTTTTCGGCCAGCCAGGTCGCGTAGTAACCGCCCAGCGAGGAACCCACAAGCGTGACATCTTCCGGATTCGCCGCGATCAACTCCTCGGCAAGCGCCACCGCCTGGCGCGGCGATGCCGGCAACTGCGGACACTGGTATTCCTTTTCCCTGTCGAGCGCAACCATGCGCTCACCGATCAGGCGCGCCTTGAACGACAGCGGCGACGAACGAAATCCGTGCAGGTAGAGAATCATTGCGACAGCGCGTCCAGGATCTTTTGATGGACGCCGCCGAATCCGCCGTTGCTCATCACCAGTACATGGTCGCCCGGCTGGGCCGCTTTCACGATCGCCTGAACGAGCACGTCCAGGTCATCGTAGGTGCCCGCCTTCGACCCCAGCGGAGCGAGGGCTTCGCCCAGATTCCATCCGAGTGCGTCCTTGCCCGCCTTCGCGCCATAACCGAATACCAGGTCGGCATCGGACAGGCTGCCCGGCAGTGCACCCTTCATGGTGCCGAGCTTCATCGTATTGGAGCGGGGTTCGAGCACCGCCAGGATGCGCTGGCCGCCGATCTTCTTGCGCAAGCCGCCGACCGTCGTCGCAATCGCCGTCGGGTGATGGGCGAAGTCGTCGTACACCGTAATACTGTTGACGACGCCGCGCACTTCCATGCGGCGCTTCACGTTCTCGAAGCGGGACAGCGCTTCGATCGCCAGTGCGGGCGGCACGCCGACATGGCGCGCGGCAGCGATGGATGCCAGCGCATTGAGCCGATTGTGCTCGCCTGTCAGCGACCACTCGACCGTACCCTGCACTTCGCCGTTGAAACGCACGTCGAAGCTGCCGTCTTCGTGTTCCTTCAGCGACCAGCCTTCGTCGCCATTGCCGCCGAACCACTCCTTCTCGCTCCAGCACCCGCGCGCGACCACGCGCTGCAGGGATTCTTCGCGCCCATTGACGACCAGCCGGCCGACCTTGGGCACGGTGCGGACGAGATGATGGAACTGGGTTTCGATCGCGCCCAGGTCCGGGAAGATGTCGGCGTGGTCGTATTCCAGGTTGTTCAGGATTGCGGTCTTCGGCCGGTAATGGACGAATTTGCTGCGCTTGTCGAAGAAGGCCGTGTCGTATTCGTCGGCCTCGATCACGAAGAAATTGGAGTCATCGCCCTTGCCCGCCAGGCGGGCGGAGATACCGAAATTCATCGGCACGCCGCCGATCAGGAAACCGGGATCGTAACCGGCATCTTCCAGAACCCAGGCGAGCATCGACGACGTCGTGGTCTTGCCGTGCGTGCCGGCCACCGCCAGCACCCATTTGTTGCGCAGGATGTGCTCGCCGATCCACTGCGGGCCGGAGGTATAGGGCAGGCCGCGGTTCAGGATTTCCTCCATCAGCGGATTGCCGCGGGAGACAACGTTGCCGATGACAAAGAGGTCCGGGCTCAGGTCGATCTGCTCCGGTCCGAAGCCTTCAGTCAGTTCGATGCCCTGTGCCTGCAGCTGCGTGCTCATCGGCGGGTAGACATTGGCATCGCAGCCGGTGACTTTATGCCCGGCTTCCTTGGCCAGCACTGCGAGTCCGCCCATGAAGGTGCCGCAGATGCCGAGAATGTGGATATGCATTGTGAAGTTTCAGAATGAATAAAAAACTCTGACTGAAATCGGCCGCAAAAGGTCAAATACCATGCAGGCCGCCAAATTCCGCAGAACCCGCAATTTTACCCGACCCGAGGTCCAGCGCCTCAGAACCCGTTCTCACGTATCATCGAGCCCCATGAGCAATTTCACCACCAATACAGAGATGCTGCGCGCGGAGATCGCCGCCGCTGCGGCCCGCCTGATCGCAGAGGACGGCTCGGATTACGCCACCGCCAAGAAAAAAGCGGCGAAGCAGGTGCTCGGCAACGCCAAGGTGCGCGGCGAGATCATGCCGGATAACGCGCAGATCGAAGACGAAGTGCGTGTATACAACGAACTCTTCTTCGCCGACACCCAGCCCGCGCGCCTGCTGCACCTGCGCAAGCTGGCCGTGCGCCTGATGGATGACCTCGCCCGGTTTTCCCCCTACCTGACCGGCGCCGTCCTGAATGGGACAGCAGGAGAGCACTCGGATATCCATCTTCAGCTTTTTCCGGAAAGCGCAAAAGATGTCGAAATTTTCCTTCTTAACAAGAATGTTGACTTCGAAGTCTCGGAATCCAGTCATTTCAGTGGCCGGGCCGATCCGGTTGAAACCGTCAGCTTCATGTGGCATGACGAGGGCGTTCACCTGGCCCTGCATGAAGCTGACGATGTGCGTGGCGCGGTAAAACCCGGGCCGGACGGCCGGCCAGGGCGTGCCAATGTGGACGCCGTGCGTGCCTTGATTGCGGAATCAGAGAAAAAATGAAGAAAAATGCTATCCTTTTCAGCGGGGTTGCCATCCTCTTCGCTGTTTTCGGGATTTTTTTCGCCAATCAGCGACTTTCCCCGGTTCCGGCGCAATCTTCTGCTGTCGGCACATTTCTGTCGCAAACGATGAAGGATGCCGACGGCCAGGAGCAACACCTCGACCAGTGGAAGGATCGCACGCTCATCGTCAACTTCTGGGCGACGTGGTGCGCCCCGTGTGTCGATGAAATGCCGGAATTGTCTGCATTGCAACAGGAGATTGCGGCGCAAAACATCCAGATTCTCGGCATTGGCATTGATTCTGCTTCCAATATCGCCGATTTCGCCAGAAAGTACCGCATCAGCTATCCACTTTATGTAGGCGGAATTAATGGCAGCGAATTGTCGCGCGCGTTGGGCAACCAGGGAGGCGGCCTGCCTTTTACGGTCATTATCGGACGCGACGGACAGGTAAAGAAGACCTACCTGGGCCGCCTGAAAATGGAGGAACTGCGGAAATCCCTTAGCGGGCTCTAGTCGCCAAGGCATCTTTTTTCCTTGCCAGCGCGCATCATTTGGCGGCAAAATGCGGCATCCTCGTCAAACGGAGTCGTAACTCCATGGCAAAAAAACTTCTTCTGGTCAATGGCCCGAACCTGAACCTGCTGGGCACACGTGAACCGGAGGTGTACGGCTCGACGACGCTGGTCGATGTCGAACAGGCTGCGAGCGCGCAAGCGACCGCAGCCGGCGCGACCATCGCCTGCTTCCAGAGCAACCATGAAGGCGCACTGATCGACCGCATCCAAGCCGCGAAGGCTGAGGGCGTGGATGCGATCGTCATCAATCCGGGCGGGTTGACCCATACCAGCGTCGCCCTGCGCGATGCCCTGTCGGGCGTCGCCATCCCGTTTGTCGAAGTACATATCTCCAATATCCACAAACGCGAGAGCTTCCGGCATCACTCCTACCTGTCCGAAATCGCCGTTGGCGTGATCTGCGGACTGGGCACCGACGGATACCGTGCCGCGATCGAGTTCGCACTCAAAAAGCTGTAAATTTCAGTAATTTTCAATATCTCGCCGCCAATCAACTTATAATTGTGGCGATTCCAATTGTAATAAGTACACAAAACTGAGGGATTTCATATGGATCTACGAAAACTCAAGACGCTGATCGACCTCGTCGCCGAATCAGACATCGCCGAGCTGGAAGTCACCGAAGGCGAAAGCAAAGTCCGTATCGTCAAATCCTCGGGCGCACCGCAGAATCAAGTGGTGATGATGCAGCCGCAGTCCATGCCGCACACCGTTGCTGCCCATGCCGCTGCTCCTGTCGCCGTTCCGGCCGCCGCCCCTGTCGCAGCAGCCCCGGCCGAACCGGAAGGCCACATTGTGAAGTCGCCGATGGTTGGCACTTTCTACCGCTCTTCCGCCCCTGGCAATCCCCCGTTCGTCGAAATCGGCGCGACGGTCAAGGAAGGCGACACCCTGTGCATCATCGAAGCGATGAAGCTTCTCAATGAAATCGACGCCGACGCAACCGGCGTAATCAAGCAAATCCTGGTGGAGAACGGCCAGCCCGTCGAGTTCGGCCAGCCGCTGTTTGTGATCGGTTAAGAGGTGCGCAAGCGGTATCTATATATATAGATGCCGCGCACTTCCCCTCCTCCCAAAAACGACACAAGCAAGACACCCCATCCGCCATGTTCGAAAAAATTCTAATTGCCAACCGCGGGGAGATCGCGCTGCGTATCCAGCGCGCCTGCCGTGAAATGGGCATCAAAACCGTGGTCGTCCACTCCGAGGCCGACCGCGAAGCCAAGTATGTGAAGCTCGCCGACGAATCCGTCTGCATCGGCCCTGCGCCGTCGTCGATGAGCTACCTGAATATGCCGGCGATCATCAGCGCGGCAGAAGTCACTGACGCCGAAGCGATCCACCCCGGCTACGGCTTCCTCTCCGAGAACGCCGACTTTGCCGAGCGCGTCGAAAAATCCGGCTTCGTCTTCATCGGCCCGCGTCCCGAATCAATCCGCATGATGGGCGACAAGGTGTCGGCCAAGCACGCGATGATCAAGGCTGGCGTGCCCTGCGTGCCCGGATCGGAAGGCGCGCTCCCGGAAGATCCGAAGGAAATCATCCGCATCGCCCGCAAGATCGGCTACCCGGTCATCATCAAGGCGGCAGGCGGGGGCGGCGGACGCGGCATGCGCGTGGTGCATACCGAAGCCGCGCTGCTCAACGCCGTCACCATGACCAAGTCGGAAGCCGGCGCCGCATTCGGCAATCCGGAAGTCTATATGGAGAAGTACCTGGAGAATCCGCGCCACGTGGAAATCCAGATTCTCGCCGATGAATTCAAGAACGCCGTCTGGCTGGGCGAGCGCGACTGCTCGATGCAGCGCCGCCACCAGAAAGTGATCGAGGAAGCGCCGGCACCCGGCATTCCGCGCAAACTGATCGAACGCATCGGCGACCGCTGTGCCGAAGCCTGCCGCAAGATCGGTTACCGCGGCGCGGGCACCTTCGAATTCCTGTACGAGAACGGCGAGTTCTATTTCATCGAGATGAACACCCGTATCCAGGTGGAACATCCGGTGACGGAAATGATTACCGGCGTCGACCTGGTGCAGGAGCAGATCCGCATCGCAGCGGGCGAGAAGCTGCGCTTCCGCCAGCGCGACATCGAACTCTCCGGCCATGCGATCGAGTGCCGCATCAATGCCGAAGACCCGTTCAAGTTCACCCCGTCTCCGGGCAGGATCGTTGCATGGCACGCGCCGGGCGGCCCTGGCATCCGCGTCGATTCGCATGCCTATGCCGGCTACTTCGTGCCGCCGACCTACGACTCCATGGTCGGCAAGGTGATTTCCTACGGCGCTACCCGCGAGCAGGCGATCCGCCGCATGCAGATCGCGCTGTCCGAAATGGTGGTCGAAGGCATCCAGACCAACATCCCCCTGCATCGCGAACTGATGGTGGACGCCCGCTTCATCGAAGGCGGCACCAACATCCATTACCTCGAGCAGAAACTGGCAGACAAGCCCGACCTCCCCAAGGGCAACGGCAAGTCGGCCAAGTAAACAAGGCATCACTATGAGCTGGACCGAAATCGTCATTGAAGTTGCACGCGACCACGCAGAGGCCTTGTCCGATGCATTGATGGAGGTTGGCGCATTGTCGGTTTCGGTCGAAGATGCCGACGAAGGCACCGAGGCGGAAAAGCCCCTGTTCGGCGAACCTGGCATGGAACCCTCGGAAACGGCATGGGACCACAGCCGCGTGGTTGCGCTGGCCGACGAACACGCGGATTTCGCTGCGATCGTCGCGGCGGCTGCCACCGAATGCGGCATCGCCGTCCCGCCGTACAGCCTGCGTGCCGTAGCCGAACAGGATTGGGTGCGCCTGACGCAATCCCAGTTCGAACCGATCCATATCGGCAAGAACATCTGGGTCGTGCCCAGTTGGCACGATGCCCCGGACCCGGACGCATTGGTCCTCGAACTCGACCCGGGCCTGGCGTTCGGCACCGGCAGCCATCCGACCACCCGCCTGTGCATGGAGTGGCTCGAGGCGCATGCCCCGCAAGGCCTGTCCGTGCTCGACTACGGCTGCGGCTCCGGCATCCTCGCAATGGTCGCCAAGAAGCTGGGCGGCGCCCTCGTGTGCGGTGTCGACATCGACCCGCAAGCGATCGAATCGGCACGCTACAACAGCGAACGCAATCGCTGCGAAATCGACTATTATCTTCCGGAAGAATTCTCCGCTGCGGCCCAGCAGAAAACCTACGATATCGTGGTTGCCAACATCCTCTCCAGTCCGCTGAAACTGATGGCGCCGATGTTGTCGTCCCGCGTCGCGCCTGGCGGACGGCTGGTCCTGTCGGGCGTCCTCGAACGCCAGGCCGATGAGGTCGCGGCAGCCTATGCCCCATTCATCAAGCTGTCCGTATGGGCCGAGCGCGAAGGCTGGGTCGCCCTCTCCGGCCAGTCCTCCGCCACTGACTAAACAGCGATGGCGCTCGCTACCCAGTGCCCGCATTGCCAAACGACATTCAGGGTCGCGCATGACCAGTTGAAACTGCGCGCCGGCCTCGTCCGCTGCGGCGCGTGCAAGCAGATCTTCAACGGTATCGAAAACCTGCTTCGCCCGGAAGAGCTGGAGCAGGCTGTCAGCCACCCAGCGCACGATATCTCGCGCCCCCCTGCCCCGGAACCGAAACCCGAACCGACGCCTCCCGTTCAGGAAAAATCCGCGCCGAGCGTGGATTTCGACCTGGGAGACCTGAGCGGCACGGAGAAGGAACCCGAGAAGGAAACGCCCGTCCCGCCGAAAGTATTTCCTGACTCATCCGACACCACCCTGGCCGAAGCAGAAAAGGAAGAATTCGAAACCTCGCCTCCGGCAGATGAGCCCCCGAAGGACGATCCGCTCCTGCGCATGACGCTGATGGACTTCGCTCACGAGCGCCGCGAGCCGGTCGTGGCGGCGTCACCGGAAGAGCACGTCACGGTCGAAGAAGAAGATCCGATCGAACAGGCAATCGACGACCTCGAAGCCAAACCCTGGCGCCGGGAGCAGGATGCATCCGCCCCGGCAGAGGGCGATGCGCTCGACCAGGCGGAAGCCGCGGAATACGAGGAACCGAGCTTCGTGAAGCAAGGCCGGCGCAAGGAGCGCATCGGCCACGCGCTGCAGATGTTCATGGCAATCGGATCCCTTTTCCTGTTCATCGGATTGATTGCGCAGGGCGGATATGTCTTCCGCGACCAGATTGCCGCATGGTTCCCGTCAACCAAGCAGGCACTATTGAACGCCTGTTTCAAGCTCGGCTGCCAGGTAGGCCTGCCCGCGCAAATCGAGTCCGTGTCCATCGAGTCCAGCGAACTGCAAACGCTGGCCGCCGGCGCCAATACCTTCGCACTGACCGTCCTGCTGCGCAATCATGGGGCGACCGCGCAAGCCTGGCCGAACATCGAGCTGACGCTCAACGACAATAACGAAAAACCGATTGCCCGCCGCGTGTTCGTTCCTCGCGAATATTTGTCGGAGCTGGCAGATGCGAAAAAGGGATTCGCTCCGCGCTCCGAACAGCCGGTCAAGGTGCATTTTGAATTGGCACAACTCAAGGCCTCGGGTTACAGGGTGTACCTGTTTTACCCGTAACAAACTTTGAGGAAATCCCTTATCGGGATCGCGGCGAGTTCCGGCTACAATCACCCATCTTTCTTTGGCAGGCAACCATGACATCCTTAATCTGCGGCTCGCTCGCTTTCGACTCCATCATGATGTTCGGCGGACGCTTTTCCGAAGCGCTGCTGGCAGACCAGCTGCACAAGATCAACGTCGCCTTCCTGGTACCGGAACTGCGCCGCGAATTCGGCGGCTGCGCGGGCAATATCGCGTACAACCTGAAACTGCTCGATGGCGACCCGCTGATCATGGCAACCATCGGCCAGGACGGTGCCCCCTATCTGGAGCGCCTTGACCGCCTGCAGATCTCGCGCCGTTGCGTGCGTACCATTGACAGCAGCTATACCGCCCAGGCATTCATCACCACCGATGCCAACGGCAACCAGATCACTGCATTCCACCCTGGCGCAATGACGATGTCGCACCAGAACAAGGTGGCGGACGCCGGCCCGGTGAAACTCGCCATCGTCGCCCCCGACGGACGCGACGGGATGCTGCAGCACGCGGTCGATTGCGTGGACCTCAGCATTCCCTTCATCTTCGATCCGGGCCAGGGCTTGCCGATGTTCAACGGTGCCGAACTGGAACACTTCATTGAACTGGCCACCTACGTTGCGGTCAATGATTATGAAGCGGAACTCTTGACCGAACGCACCAGCCTGACACTCGACCAGATCGCCAAACGTGTCTCCGCACTCATCGTCACGCGCGGCGAACAAGGCGCCGAGATTTTCACTGACGGCCAGCGTATCGACATTCCGTGCGTACAGGCCGACCAGGTGGTCGATCCGACGGGGTGCGGCGACGCTTTCCGCGCCGGCCTGCTGTATGGGATCACCAATGGCATGGACTGGGCGACCACCGGCCGGCTTGCCAGCCTGATGGGCTCGATCAAGATCGCGTCTCAGGGCGGCCAGAATCACAAGCAGAGCCGGCAGGAGATCGAAGACCGCTTCCAGAAGGCATTCGGATACCGCTTCTGATATCTGCCAGGCCGGGGTGTTCGACGGGAGGCTTCATGCGTGTTCGTGTATCGATACCAGCTCTTGCGATGACCATGGTCTTGCTTGCCGGATGTGCATCCAATCCACCTTCCCCAGTCATGTCCACACAGGGAAGCACGATCATCGAGACCGGACGTGTGACGGATATACGCGACGTCACCGTCCGCGGCGGCCGTCCTTCCGGCGTGGGCTCGTTCATCGGGACCATCCTTGGCGGTGTCGCGGGCAGCAAGATCGGAAGCGGAACGGGCAGCACCGTCGCGGGCATCGGTGGTGCTGTGGCCGGCGGAATGGCGGGCCAGCGCGTGGAAGAAGCAGGCAAGAGCAACGCATCGACCGAACTCACCGTGCAGCTCGATGGCGGCGAGCGCCGCACCTACAGAGTCAATCCAGGCGAACCTTATCGCATCGGCGACATGGTCAGGATCACGACCGTCAATGGCGTGTCCACTGTCGCCCGCTATTAATTAGTTAGTTAGTGACGGCGCTTCCGTTACCGATCGGACACCTGATCCGATTCAGCCGGCCTCACCCAGCAAGGACTTCCTGACGCCCTCCACGGTCAGGGCTGAAGCGTTCACTTCGATCACTTTCCGTTTATTGGTATGTCCGTGGGTGATCGCAACGGCACTCTTCGGCACGGAAAGCATGTCGGCGAGGAAGCGGACCAGCGCTTCATTGGCCTTGCCTTCGATCGGCTGCGCCTGCAGCCGGATCTTCAGCACATTGTCCAGTACGCCGATGACTTCGCTCTTCTTGGCATTAGGCGTGATCTGGACGGATATCCTGATACTGCCCGGGGTGCCTGAACACCAGTCGCGCGTCATGCGAGCGACATGACCAGCTGGGTCACGAGCATCAGGCCGATGCGCAGGAGAATGAACAGGACGAGGGGAGACAGATCGATGTTGCCGATCAGCGGAACGACGCGACGCAGCGGACGGAGCAGCGGGTCATTCAGCGCACGGATGAAGGGGGCAAGCGGCGCATGCGGGTTGACCCAGCTGAAGATGACTTCAATGAGAAGCAGGCCCATGAATCCATAAAACACCCACTCGAAGAAGCGCAGCAGCGACAGCAGCACCAGGACCTGCGGATGGAAACGCGACATGACTGCGAGGTCGATCGCAACGGCGATCACGATCACTACCAAGGCAGCGATCAGGCTGGCCCAGTCGTACCCACCGACGCCTGGAAGCACGCGGCGCATCGGCCGTACCAGCCAGTCGGTCAGCTGGAACGTGAATTGTCCGAGCGCAGCCGGCGGCCGGACCCGTACCACCTGCATCCAGAAACGCAGGAGCAGCACGCCGCCAAGGACGGCCGCGACGGTATCGACAATCAACGTGAGGATGCTGTTCAGCACTATCTGATCTCCAAAAATAAAAAGCCCGTCGTGCGGCAAGAGCCACACCACGGGCATTTTGCCTGAACTTAATCAGGCATCCAAGCAAGCTCGAAGCTATTACGGACGGGTGCCGGTCGGGAACGGCCAGGCCGCTGCCGGGTTCAGCACAGTCTTCACAGCAGGAGCAGCTGCTGCAGCGGCAGGCTTGGCTGCCGGCTTCTTGGCAGCGGCCTTCTTCGGTGCTGCTGCCTTCTTAGCTACCGGCTTCTTGGCTGCTGCTGCCTTCTTAGCTACCGGCTTCTTGGCTGCTGCTGCCTTCTTGGCTACCGGCTTCTTAGCTGCTGCTGCCTTCTTCGGAGCTGCTGCCTTCTTGGCGGCCGGCTTCTTCGCCGCGGCTGCTTTCTTAGCAGCGGGTTTCTTTGCTGTTGCCATTTGTTTCTCCTTCACGTGATGAGAAAGTTCAAACTACGAGGTTGGAAACCCGCATCGACCATCGCGATGATCCACGCGGATTATTCATCGGCACAAGCAAACTTCTGTTTGCGCTAATGAATTCGGCACCAGCTGAACTGCTGCATCACCTCAGACATGCAGCACTTCAGCCTCAATTGACTACGCCTCTCTTCTTGAAGTCACTGCCGCGCGTCGGCGGTGACGGAGGTCCTGGTCGCGCGCTCAGAGGGCGCTGCGATCCTCGCAGCCAAAAAAAACGCCGGCAGCAAAGCCGGCGTGGGAATACAGTTTCTGAAAACCCAACAGGTTTTTCAAAGAAAAAGCCGCCTTGCCCGACGGAGTCGAGCACAGCGGCTGAATCACAGAAGATCGAATCGTTCGTCTACTGTCCATTAAGTTCGGTTGTAGCCTCTCGGTTTTGCAGTCTCTTTCCGCTTTACCGATGGCGAGTCGACTGCTGTCTCTCCATCCGCTTGAAGCTATCTACTCGCGATCGGTTCTTCTTCATTCCCAGCTCAGTGCACCACCGGTCTGGTATTCGATCACTCGAGTCTCGAAGAAGTTGCGCTCCTTCTTCAGATCGATCATCTCGCTCATCCACGGGAAGGGATTCTCTTCCTGCGGGAACAGCGGATCGAGTCCGATCTGCTGTGCGCGACGATTCGCGATGAATCGCAAGTACCCTTTGAACATCGGTGCATTCAATCCGAGTACTCCACGCGGCATTGTATCCTCTGCGTAGCGATATTCCAACTCTACTGCACGTAAAAACAACGCTTTGATCTCTTCGCGGAACTCTGCAGTCCACAAGTGCGGGTTCTCGAGCTTGATCGTGTTGATGAGATCGATCCCGAAATTGCAGTGCATCGACTCGTCACGCAGGATGTATTGATACTGCTCTGCCGCTCCCATCATCTTGTTCTGACGACCGAGCGCGAGGATCTGCGTGAAGCCGACATAGAAGAACAAACCTTCCATCAGGCATGCAAACACGATGAGCGAACGCAGCAGTGTCTGGTCCGCTTCGACGGTGCCGGTCTTGAATTCGGGATTGGTCAGCACGTCGATGAACGGGATCAGGAATTCGTCCTTGTCGCGGATTGAATCGACCTCGTGGTACGCGTTGAAGATCTCGCCTTCATCCAGGCCGAGCGACTCGACGATGTACTGGTAGGCGTGGGTGTGAATTGCCTCCTCGAATGCCTGGCGCAGCAGGTACTGGCGGCACTCCGGCGCGGTGATGTGGCGATAGGTGCCGAGTACGATGTTGTTGGCGGCAAGCGAGTCGGCGGTGACGAAGAAGCCGAGGTTGCGCTTGATGACGCGGCGCTCGTCTTCAGTCAGGCCGTTCGGGTTCTTCCACAGCTCGATGTCGCGCTGCATGTTGATTTCCTGCGGCATCCAGTGGTTCGCGCAGCCGGCCAGGTACTTGTCCCAGGCCCACTTATACTTGAACGGGACGAGTTGGTTGACGTCGGTCTGGCCGTTGATGATGCGCTTGTCGGCGGCATTCACGCGGCGGGTTGCGTCGCCGGCGGCGGCTTGCGGCTTGGTGACCAGTGCCGGGTTCAGTGCGATGTCGGATGGGCTGGAGCGCAGGACCGAGGGCGTCACGGCGGCGAGCGCCGGCTGCGGTTGCGGAGCTTGAGCGGGTTTTGCGACAGGAGTTGCTTCGTCATCCCAACTTAGCATGGCTGTTCTTCCTTACAGAGGTATTGTAGTTGTCGTTGCGTGATGTTCAAGGAAACGGCGCGGCGGGTGTGCCGCGCCGTTCACATGCGGCGTGTTACTGGCAGGCTTCGCACTCTTCGAAGCCGGCGTCGCCCGGACGCAGCGTGCACACCGGACCGGCGACTTCGGTCGGGATAGCCATGCCGGTAGCGAAGGCATCCGCCGCTGTGCCGCCCATGTTGGCCGACACCGCGTTGAGCGCGCCGGCCTTGGAGGTCGACTTCTCGGCGTGGGTCGCGCCGATGGTGCGCAGGTAGTAGGTGGTCTTCAGGCCGCGCAACCAGGCGAGCTTGTAGGTCTCGTCGAGCTTCTTGCCGGAGGCGCCCGCCATATAAATATTGAGCGATTGCGCCTGGTCAATCCACTTCTGGCGGCGCGAGGCAGCTTCGACCAGCCACTTCGGATCGACTTCAAACGCGGTGGCGTAGATGTCGCGCAGGTCTTGCGGAATGCGATCGATCTTGGCCAGGCTGCCGTCGAAGTACTTCAGATCGGCAACCATCACCTCGTCCCACAGGCCGCGTGCCTTGAGGTCGCGCACCAGGTTCTCGTTGATCTCGGTAAATTCGCCGGAGAGGTTCGACTTCACATACAGATTCTGATAGGTCGGCTCAATGCAGGCGGACACGTCGATGATGTTGGAGATCGTCGCGGTCGGCGCGATCGCCACACAGTTCGAGTTGCGCATGCCGTGGGTCTTGATGCGGTCGCGCAGGGATGCCCAGTCCATCGATTCCGAGGTATCGACTTCCAGGTAGCCGCCGCGCTCTTCGGCCAGCAGCTTCAGGGAATCCTGCGGGAGGATGCCGCGATCCCACAGCGAACCGCGGTAGGAGCTGTAACGGCCGCGCTCTTCCGCCAGTTCGGTCGATGCCCAGTAGGCGTAGTAGCAGACGGCTTCCATCGAGCGGTCGGCGAACTCCACCGCATCCATCGAGGCGTACGGCACGCGCATCATGTGCAGGCAGTCCTGGAAGCCCATGATGCCCATGCCGACCGGACGGTGGCGCAGGTTGGAGTCGCGCGCTTTCTTGACGGCGTAATAGTTAATATCAATCACGTTGTCCAGCATGCGCATCGCGGTGCGGATGGTCTTCTGCAGCTTGGCGTGGTCGAGCTTGCCATCCTTCATGTGTGCCGGCAGGTTGACGGAGCCGAGGTTGCAGACCGCGATTTCGGAATCGTTGGTGTTCAGCGTGATCTCGGTGCACAGGTTGGAACTGTGGACGACGCCGACATGCTGCTGCGGGGAACGGATGTTGCACGGATCCTTGAAGGTGATCCACGGATGGCCGGTCTCGAACAGCATGGACAGCATCTTGCGCCACAGGTCCATGGCCAGGATCTTCTTGAACAGCTTCAGCTCGCCGCGGGCCGCCTTGGCTTCGTAGCCGAGGTAGGCTTCCTCGAAGGCGCGGCCGAACTTGTCGTGCAGGTCGGGAACGTCGGACGGCGAGAACAGGGTCCACTCGCCCTTTTCCATCACGCGCTTCATGAACAGGTCGGGAATCCAGTTCGCGGTGTTCATGTCGTGGGTGCGGCGGCGGTCGTCGCCGGTGTTCTTGCGCAGGTCGAGGAATTCCTCGATGTCCATGTGCCAGGTTTCCAGGTAGGCACAAACCGCGCCCTTGCGCTTGCCGCCCTGGTTGACCGCGACGGCGGTGTCGTTAACCACTTTCAGGAACGGGACCACGCCCTGGGACTTGCCGTTGGTGCCTTTAATATGAGCACCGAGCGCGCGCACCGGGGTCCAGTCGTTGCCCAGGCCGCCGGCGAACTTTGCCAGCAATGCGTTCTCTTTGATCGCTTCGTAAATGCCGTCCAGGTCGTCCGACACGGTGGTCAGGTAGCAGGAGGACAGCTGCGAACGCTGGGTGCCGGAGTTGAACAGCGTCGGCGTCGAGCTCATGAAGTCGAAGGACGACAGCAGGTTGTAGAACTCGATGGCGCGGGCTTCGCGGTCGATTTCGTTGAGGGCGAGCCCCATGGCGACGCGCATGTAGAAGGCCTGCGGCATCTCGATGCGGGTGCCCTGGATATGCAGGAAGTAGCGGTCGTACAGGGTCTGCAGGCCGAGGTAGCCGAACTGCAGGTCGCGTTCCGGCTTGATGGCGTCGGCCAGTTTCTTCAGGTCGAACTGCGACAGCTTGTCGTCCAGCAGGTCTGCGGCGATGCCCTTCTTGATGAATTTCGGGAAGTAATCAATATAGTGCTGCTGCGCGTCGGCCTGTGCGACTTCCTGGCCGAAGACTTCCTTGCGGATGGTGTGCATCAGGAGGCGTGCGGTGACCTTGCTATAGGCCGGGTCCTTTTCCATCAGCGCGCGGGCAGCCAGGATGGCGGACTTGTGCAGCTCTTCGACGGGCACGCCGTCGTACAAATTCTTGACGGTCTCGGCCAGGATGGCTTCGGCGTCGACATGCTTTTCGAGGCCGACGCAAGCGGACGTGATCAGGCTGCGGACCTGGTTGAGGTCAAGCGGACGACTCTGGCCGTTTTCGGTGACGTGCAACTGCGGTGCATCGACAGCCTTCGCGGATTGCTGCTGTGCACGCTCTTCCATGCGCTTGGCGCGATAGAGCACGTAGGCACGGGCGACATCGTGTTCGCCGGAACGCATCAGGGCCAGTTCGACCTGGTCCTGGACGTCTTCAATGTGGAAGGTGCCGCCGGCAGGCTGGCGGCGTACCAGCGCCGAAACCACGCCGGAGGTGAGCTGCTCGACCAGCTCGCGCACGCGTGCCGAGGCTGCGCCCTGGCCGCCGTTCACGGCGAGGAAGGCCTTGGTCATGGCGATCGAGATCTTCGACGGCTCGAAGCCGACGACCGCGCCGTTGCGGCGGATGATCTTGTAGTCGCCAAGGCTGACCGACAGCGTCGCGTGAGGTTCGGCTGACGGCGCTTGCGGCGTGACGAGACCGAATTCGGTGGTGGACTTCATGGAAATTTCTGGGGACGTATGCATCTAGCCTCCTTCGACTATAGGTGCCCGCAGCCATGCAGCTGCTTATTTATGGTTATTAATTAGAACGCCGGGTCATACCCGGGTTCACGTACTGCAGATGGCGCTTGCGGCATGTCGAAGACATGCATCGCTTTGCGCATCTGGGGGCGGAGCTGTTCAGGACTCGCCCGCCAACACACTTTGCACTGAGGTACAAGCTGAACAGCCCATAAATGGGAAATCGCAACACCACTATATCTAGTGGTATATGTTGCGACTGAGACTAATTCTAGTGTCAGCTCTGGGAGAGCGCAATATTTTTTTACTTGATCTGCAATAATTTTGACGCCGACAACCCGTTGACTTTTTCAGTCGACCATGAGCGGGAAGCGCGGAAGGAGTGCGATCTGCGCACCCTGCCCTTTGTGAATCAAGGACTTGCGGAAATACGGCCAGTCGAAGAAGGGACCGGGATCGGTCTTGCGGCCGGGGGCGATGTGTTCGTGTCCTGCAACATCGGCCAGGGGGTAGCGCGCGCACAGCGCGAGGGTCAGCGAGGCCAGCGATTCGTACTGGCGCGGGTCGAAGTCCTCGAAGTCGGTGCCCTCGAGTTCGATCCCGATGGAGAAATCATTGCAGCGTTCGCGGCCGCAAAAAGTGGACATGCCGGCATGCCAGGCGCGGTCGTTTGCCGACACGAACTGCAGCACCGTGCCGTCGCGCCGGATGAGAAAGTGCGCCGACACGCGCAGCGCACGCAACTGGTCGAAGTACGGGTGGGCGTCGCAATCGAGGCGATTGAGGAACAGGTCCTCTATATAAGGACCGCCGAACTCGCCAGGAGGCAGGCTGATGTTGTGGATCACCAGCAGGCTGACCGCCGTGCCCTCGGCACGCACATCGAAATTCGGCGACGGCGAGCGCGTCACGCCGGCGGCCCAGCCATCTTCGCCCAGTTGGAATCGTGTCATGTGTCCGGCTCGTGGATGTCCAGCCGCTGCATCCGGTAGCGCAGCTGGCGGAAGCTGATGCCCAGCAGCTCGGCGGCCTGCGTGCGGTTGAAGTGGGTCTTTGCGAGCGCGCGGCGGATAATCTCGCGTTCGACTTCGTCGAGATAGTCCGGCAGCGAATGCGGCAGCTCGCCCTCGGGAACGACCGGCGTCGGAGCGGGAGGGCGTTGAGGCGCGGCTGCGACCGGTTCCGGGGGCTGCACCAGGATGCTTTCTTCCGGTGCGGGTTGCGGCAGTGGCGCAGCTTCCGCCGGTACCGGACAGGACTTCAGCGCCAGGTCCCCAACCTCGATCACGCCATCGTTGGCGAAGGCCAGCGCGCGCTCAAGGATGTTTTCCAGCTCCCGCACGTTTCCGGGGAATGCGTAGGACTTCAGTGCATCGAGCGCCTCGGGCGACAGGACCGCCTTTCCTCCGGCCGGTGCGAGACGTTCGAGAAGCACGTCGGCCAGCAGTCCGATATCGTCGAGCCGTTCGCGCAGCGGCGGCAGGCGCAGTTCGATCACGTTCAGCCGGTAATACAGGTCCTGGCGGAAACGTCCCTTCTCGACACACTCCGCCAGGTTCTGATGGGTGGCGCTGATGATGCGCACATCGACCGGTTCCTCGACCGTCGCGCCGACCTTGCGCACGCGCCGCTCCTGGATGGCGCGCAGCAGCTTGACCTGCATCTGCAGAGGCAGGTCCGCGACCTCGTCGAGCATCAGCGTGCCGCCATTGGCCGCCTGGAAAAAACCGTCGCGATCCTCGCTGGCGCCGGTGAAGGCGCCCTTGCGATAGCCGAAGAACTCGGCTTCCATCAATGCCTCGGGGATGGCGCCGCAGTTGACCGCGATGAAGGATTTGTCCGCACGCGCGCTGTGGGCATGGATATCGCGCGCGGCCAGTTCCTTGCCGCTGCCCGACTCGCCGGTGATCGACACCGGCGCCATGCTGCGCGCCAGGCGCGCTATCTGCGAGCGCAGATCCTGCATGACCGGTGACTGGCCGGTCAGCCTGGAATGGATTTCGGTCGACGGACTGCTGGACGGGCCTGCACCGCTCTCTGCCTTGTGCATGCGCAGCGCCGATTGCACGAGCAGGCGGAGCTGGTCCAGCCCGACCGGCTTGGACAGGTAATCGAAGGCCCCGGCCTTGAGCGCGGCAACCGCATTGTCGGCGCTGCCGAAAGCGGTAATGACCGCGATCGGCGTGTTGCGGCAGGTACTGGCGACTTCGCGCACCAGATCAATGCCGACACCGTCCGGCAAGCGCATATCGGTCAGCACGAGTGCATATTCAGCCTGCGCAAGGCATGCCCGCGCGGCGGCCATGGACTCGGCACAGTCGACGTCCAGGCCCATCTTCACGAGCGTGATTTCGAGCAATTCACGCAGGTCGGCCTCATCGTCGATGACCAGGATACGGGGTGCAGTCATGGCAGCGGTTCAGTTCCTTCAGCTCAAGGCGAGGTCAGTTACGAACGGCAAAGCTGATGACGAATCGGCCGCTCGGCTCGTCGGCGCCATCGCTCGACATCCCCATGCGGTATTCATAGTCCAGCATCGCACCGTTATTCAAACACAATTCACGCGCCACGTAGAGTCCCAGCCCGGTGCCCTTGCTGGACGTCGTATAGAAAGGCTCGAACAGGTGCGCCCTTACTTCCGGCGTGATGGCGGGGCCGTCATCCTGTACATGCAGCTCCAGGCGGTTGGCCTGCGGTGAAATCACTTCCATGCGGATGCTGCCATCCTGCCCGCTGGCATAGCGAAGCGCATTGGACAGCAGGTTCACCACCACTTCGCGCAGGTGCAGGGGGTCGAACCGGACGCGATTGCCTGCCATGTTTCCCAACCTGATCATGCCCGGCGGCACGCGATGGCTTTCGAGGAACTCGTCCAGCAGCTCGCCCAGGAAGGGCTCCAGCTCCAGCGGATCGCTGTTCGCATGTGCCTTGCGGGAGAGCTTGAGGATGTCTTCGATCATCTGGTTCAGGCGAACCACGTTGTCGCCGACGATATTGAGCAGGCGCACTTGCGTCGGCTCGGCCACATCCTCCTTCAGCAGGGAGGCGGCATGCGCGATGGCCGATAGCGGGTTGCGCACTTCGTGGGCAATGCTGGCCGTCAGCCGCCCCATGGAGGCAAGCTTGAGCTGCTGCGCCTGGTTCTCGATCTCGGTGACGTCCTGCACGAAAATGACGGAGCGGTCCTCGGCCAGGCCGGCGCTCTCGACCTTCCCGAAGCGCAGCTTCAGGTGTGTGACGAGCTCGCGCCGCAGGTCGCGCGGCACGTTGCTGGTCGTATCGCCGGGTTTGATCATGACGAACGTGGACGCATCGTCATCCGCCTCCTGGCGGTTCCGCCATGCAAAGAAGGCATCGGCGATCGGTATCAGCGGCGGAAAGTCGGCGATCTTCCAGCGCGCCTTGCCCTTCGGCATGGCAAACCCGAGCATGCGCTCGGCGGCCGGATTGCCGGCGAATACTTCGGTATCGGCGCCGACCACCAGGATGCCGTCGCCCATGTCGGCAATCACCAGCCGGTTGATGGCTTCCTGGACCTGCAGTTCATGCCCGCGCTGGGCCGCCAGGCTCTCCTGCTTGATGAGCTTGGCTGCGAGGCGGTTGATCACATAGATCGCGGCAAAGAACGCTGCGCCGTACAGGCCGGCACGCGACGGAGAGACGTCGGACATGGAATGCAGCAACTGGTAGCCGCTTTCCGACAGCATGATCAGCGTGACGACGGAAACGAAGAACAGCGCGAGGATCAGCGGCGCCAGCACCGCCGCGCCGGCCAGCGGGAACAGGTACAGGATCGCCAGCCCGCTGCGCGCGCCGCCGGCCGACACGTACAGCAGCGAAATCGCGGCGATATCGACCATGAGCTGGATCAGCAGTTGGGTGATGAAATGCCGCTGCCAGTACACCGACGACAGCGCGAAGAGCACGGCCACCAACCCGTAGGCGACGAACATGTCCCAGCTGTCCGTGACCTCGACCGCTTCCACACCGCGAACGGCATTGAAGCCGAAATAGACCAGCAGGACGACCGCGATCACGATCCGCGTCACGCAGAATGTTTGCAGCGTACGCCAGAATGTTTCGCGGGTTGCCTTGAGCCGGGGGATGTGCATCCTGACGCGCGTCATGCGGAGGTGTCTGATGCGGAATGCTGCAAGCGATGCTCTTCGCAGCAGAACTTCATGCCGGATGGCACGGTGACGGCTTCCGAAGCCGGGAAGTAGGTGCCGCAGTGTGCGCAGCACACCATCGCTTCGGGCGTACCGGGCGGCGGCGGCGGATTGTCGCGCGCAGCCTTCACGCGCTGTTTCTTGCTGTGAGTCAGCCACATCGCGACAGCGAACGCGAGCAGCACCCACAACAGGATCTTCATGCAAGGCCCCGGTGCAGCACCACTTCCATGACGAAGCGGCTGCCGACATAGGCGAGCAGCAGGGTTGCAAAACCGGTCAGGGTGAAGCGCAGTGCGGTCTTTCCGCGCCAGCCGCGCCAGAAGCGGCCCGCGAGCAAGGCGCCGAACAATACCCAGGACAGCATCGTGAAGATCGTCTTGTGATCCCACTTGAAGGCGATGCCAAACAATTGTTCGGAGAACACGATCCCGGACAATACAGTCAGGGTCAGCAGCACGAAACCGAATCCGATCAGGCGGAAAAGCAGCTTTTCCATGGTCAGCAGCGCCGGAAGGCGGTCGATTGCAAGTCCGAGCCATCCGTGCTGCACGGCCCCCGGATGCGCATGGAGGCGCGACTCCTGCAACGCCATCAGGACGGCGTGGAAGGCGGCGATGGTCAGGCTGCTGTAGGCCAGGATGGCAATCGCCACATGCCAGGGGAACAACACGGACTTGCCCTCGAGCGGAACAACGCTGCCGGGGAAAAGAACCGGGAGAATCACGGCGAGCGCGGCAGTGGGCAATACCAGCACGCGCAGGCCGTCCAGCGTCAGGTTGCGGTTTTCAAGCCAGTACGCACCGACGGAAATCCACAGGGTCGCCGACAGCATGATGGCGAAACCGATGCGCAGCGAACCGGGACCGACCATGTCGACCCAGAGCGCGCCGCCGTGGAGCAGCCAGGCGACGGCCGTACCGGCGGAAATCACGCCGCGCTGCCTGGCCGGCAAGAATGCGCAGGTCGCATACAGCAGTGCCGCCAGGACGAAGAAATAGGTATGCATTGACGAAAAGGGAGGTAAACAGACCCTGAGTTTACACCATGTCTGACCGCAGCCGGACCGGAAGGAAACGAACAAGCATGGGACGGTGCCGGTTCGTCAATCCTGCGTCCTGCCGGCGGTCAGCTGATACTTTTTCAACTTGTCGTACAGGGTTTTTTTCGGGATGCCGAGACGGTCCGCGGCCGCAGCGACATTGCCTTCCTGCGAGGAAAGCGCTTCCGCAATGAGTGCGCGCTCATAGGCATCCACCCGTTGCGGCAGCGTGTCGCCGGCCTGTGCGTCCGGTGCTGTTGGCATTTCGGCCACACCGAGCACGAGGCGGTCGGCAAAGTTGCGCAACTCGCGGACATTGCCCGGCCAATCGCGCACTTGCCATTCCGCCATCTGCGCCATGCCCCATTGCGGCACCGGCCGCTGGTAGCGCAGCGCCGCTCCCTGCACGAAATGGGCAAGCAGCAAGGGAATGTCTTCGCGCCTGTCGGCCAGCCGCGGGAGCTCCATTCCCACCACGCTGATGCGGTAATACAGGTCCTCGCGGAACCCGCCCTGCGCGCTCAGCCGCAGCAGGTCGGCCTTGCTGGCGGCAATAATCCTGCAGTCGACATGGATCGGATCGTTGCCGCCCAGCCTTTCCAGGCGGCGCTCCTGCAGCACCCGCAATAGCTTCACCTGCAAGGCGAGCGGCATGCTTTCGATTTCATCGAGGAAAACCGTGCCACCGTTTGCATACTCCAGCTTGCCGATGCGGCGCTTCATCGCACTGGTAAAAGCCCCGGCCTCATGCCCGAAGATTTCGCTTTCGAATACGCTTTCCGGCAAAGCGGCGCAGTTGATGGCGACGAAGGGGCCCTTGCGGCCGCTCGCGCCATGCAGATGGCGCGCCACGACCTCCTTGCCGGTGCCGGTCTGGCCATTGATCAGCACGTCCGCCGGCGTCGGCCCGACCGAGCGGATCAGGGTGCGGATGCGTTCGATCGCGAGAGACTGGCCGATCAGTGCCGGCATGTCGGGGTGTGAAGCCCATGCCGCTTTCAGGCGCCGGTTCTCCATCACCAGCCGCCGCTTTTCCTGCGCGCGCCTGACCGTTTCCAGCAGGCGTTCGGCGGCAAACGGCTTTTCAATGAAATCGTAGGCGCCGGCGCGCATGGCATCCACCGCCATGCTGACGTCGCCATGGCCGGTCACGACAATCACCGGCAGGTCGGGATCGCTGGCAACCGCATCGGCCAGCAATTCCAGGCCGGATCGCCCCGGCAGGCGCACATCGGTCACCAGCACGCCGCCGAATCCTGCATGCAGCCATGATTGCGCCAGTTCCGCACTTTCGCAGGCACGCACCTCGAATCCGCCCAGCTCGAGCGTCTGCACGGTCGCCATGCGGACCGCCTGCTCATCCTCGACCAGGACGACTTCACCCATTGTTTCATGCAGCGACAAACTTGCCTCCCTCCTGATATGACACCTCCGCGGCCGGCAGCCGCACCACGAACTCGGCGCCGCCGCCGGCATGGTTCTGCGCGGTCAACTGTCCGTTCATGGCTTGCACGATCGACGATGAAATCGCCAGTCCCAGTCCCAATCCCTTACCCGATGCCTTGGTGGTGAAGAACGGTTCGAACAAGTGCGGCGCCACCTGCTCCGGAATGCCCGCGCCGCTGTCGCGGATCCGCACCAGCGCATCCCCTCCCTCACGCTCGAGGATCACCTCGACCTTGCGTACCGGCGCCGTTTCGACGGCATCGAGCGCATTGCGCAGCAGGTTGATCAGCACCTGTTCCGTCCTCACCGCGTCGCCGGTGATTTGCGCCGGCTGCCGGATGTCGACCTCGAACTGCACGTCGTGCCGGCGAAAATCGCTTTCAAGAAGGATGGCAGACGCCTGGACGGCCTGCGCCAGGTCGACCGTCGACACCGTTTCATGGCTCTTGCGCGCAAAGCCCTTGAGCTGCCCGATGATGGCGCCCATGCGGGCGCTGGCGGCGCTGATCTGCGCGAGGTTCTCGCCCGCCTTGTCGCCTTGCCCCCTTGCAAGGAAAGTCACCGCGTTGTCAGCGAAGGCGCGTATCGCAGCCAGCGGCTGGTTCAGTTCATGCGTCACGCCGGCGGCCATCTGCCCCAGCATCGCCAGCTTGCCAGCCTGCACCAGTTCGTTCTGCGTGGTTCGCAGCAGGTGTTCGGTTTCCTTCAGTTTTGCATACTTGGATTCCAGGCGCTGGTTGGCGTCGAGCAGCTCCCGGGTACGCTGCGCGATGTTCCTGTCGAGTTCCTCCGCCGCGCGCTGGAGCGCCTGGCGCGACGCCATGCGCTCCTCCAGACGCTTGCGCCGCTGGAGCACCGCCCAATAGGAAATCCCGGCGACGGCGGCCAGCAACGCTGCCGCGAGTGCGGCCAGTGCGGCCGGCCGCTGGATGCGTGCCTGCGACGGAAACAGCATCAGCTGCCAGCCCAGACGGCCGACCGGCTTGGCAAGATGCTCGTCGAAGCCGGCCTGCTCCGCTTTCGGCAAGGTGGCGATAGGAAGGATGTTCTGTCCGGCGTACTGCAGGGTGCCGCCCAGATACTTTCTTTCCTTTTCGTCCAGGGGACGCATGCTGTGGTAACGCCACGCCATCCTGTTGCTGAGGAAGACGACGCCGCTGGCGTCGGCGAGCGCGATCGGTTCTTCGCTGCTGCGCCAGGTTTCCTCGAACTCGGACAGACTGATCTTGACGGCGATAACACCTACCGGCACGGAAGGTTTCGACGCCCCGAGCGGATAGACCGGTTGCGCGATAAAGTACCCCGGCTCGCTGGTAGTGCTGCCGATGCCGTAGAAACGCCCTGCGCGCCCTTCCATCGCATCGCGGAAATACGGTCGGAATGCAAAGTTCTTGCCGACGAAGCTGAGCGAAAGGTCCCAGTTGCTGGAAGCGAGGGTGTTGCCGCTGCGATCCATCAAGTAGATGGCGCTGACCTTGGCCTGGCGCTGGATCGATTGCAGCGTAAGGTTCAGGCGCTGGATGAGCTCGCGGTCGTCCGGGCGCACGACGGCCGCCGGCACATCAGGATGGTAGGCCAGGGTATAGGGCAGGGTTTCGAACTTTTCCAGAACCGACTCCAGATCGAGCGCGATGATTTGCAGCTGGCGGTCGCCGGCGGCGTGGATGTCCTCGCGCGCCCTGTGCGCCGCCACCAGGTAGGCTGCAAGGACGACGGCGAGCACGCAGGCTGCCGCAAGGATGAGGAGCGCAGGGCGTTTGCTGAACATTCGGTCTTCCGTGCCGTCCTCTGAAAAGGAGATGCCTGTGCCGCCGTCCGCGGAAAACGGATGGCTGTCGTTCAATACATGGAAATCGTTCGTAATATTACCCCCTGCGAACATCCATCGGTGCCGCCGTCGGTCACCGTACAAAGCGGCCGCCCTTCCCGATCATGGTCAGCTCGACGAACTCGCTGCCCGTATGGTCGTCCGGCCCGTAGGTCACGAGCAGGCCACCCAGGTCGACCTTCCGCATCGATTCCATCGCGCGAATGAAGGATTCCCTGGTCAGGTTGCGCCCCGCCCTGCGCAACCCCTCGACCAGCACCTTCGCCGCGACAAAGCCCTCCATTGCGGCATAGGAAACGGTTGCGCCGCCGGCAGCTGCGACCGACTTGAACTCCTGGCCGAGCGGAGTCGACACCAAGTGCGGCGCCGGGGTCACCTGCGACACGATCACGCCGACGCCATCGGCGCCAAGGTTCCTGACGAAGGACTGCGAGGAATTGTTCGACAAGGTCATCACCTGCATCCTGCTGCCGGCAGCGCGCAGCCGCTTGATCAATTCGGTTGTCGTAGTCGCCGAACCGACAATGATGAGCGCCTGGGGATTGGCCTGGAGCGCCGCCCGCATGGTCGCTTGGATGTCTGGCCTGGCCCGGTCGAACTTCGCGACGAGCGCCGCCCGCAGTCCGTTCGCCTTCATCGCCGCGCCGAACCCGGCCAGCGCATCCCTGCCAAAGGAGTCGTCGACATGCACGATGCCGATCTCGCGCACGCCCACCGTGGAAAAGTGCTCCACCGCCTTGATGACCTCATCCTGGTATTTCGCCCTGACATTGAACAACAGGCGGTTGACCGGCGAATGGAAGACGGCGGCGCCTGTGCTCGGCGCTACCAATGGCACACTGCCAGGGAGCAGCACTGGAAGAATGGCCTCGGTGTGCGGCGTCGCGCGATTGAGGAACATGGCAAAGACGCGTTCCTCGCGCACCAGCCTGGCGGCGTTGGCGGCAGCGATGGCCGGATCGAACCGGTCGTCCAGTGTCCGCAGCACGATCTTTCGCCCATGCACGCCACCGGTACGATTGATGGAATCGATGTACGTCCGGGCTCCCTCGTTCATCTCCTTGACTGCTCCGGCGATCTGCCCGGTCAGCGGCACGGTTTGCCCGATCAGGATCATCTTGTCGGTGACGCCGTCCTCGGCCGCGGCGCTGGTTGCTGCAGCGAAGGCAAACACAGCGATAAGCGCCTTCGTCCAGTTTTCTGCCATGAATTTTCCTCGCAAAGTAACGGTCAAATGAACCTGGCAAACTTGCATCCGGTTAAGCGGACGCATTCCATGCAGCCTCTGTGCCACCATGTCCGGTACGACCACATCACGTGAAATCGGGCCGAGACAGCTTTCTGCGGACGAAAAACCGCACACCGCGACGACGGCTTATGCGGATTTCCGCCTTGGCACTGCCGCAGGGAATGGATGCGGCATCGGGTAAAATGGAGGCTGTCCCTGCGGCCAGGCTTTCCGCACCGGCCCTCCCCCTTTTCTTGATACATCGTCATCCATGCTCGACAACCTGACACAACGACTGGCGAAAGTCGTCAAAACGATGCGCGGCGAAGCGCGCCTGACCGAGACCAACACGGCAGAAATGCTGCGCGAAGTGCGCCTGGCCCTGCTCGAGGCCGACGTCGCCCTGCCCGCCGTGCGCGAATTCATCGCCAAGGTGAAAGAAAAGGCGGTGGGCGAAGAGGTCATCGGCTCGCTCACGCCAGGACAGGCTCTGGTCGGCGTGGTTCAGCGCGAGCTGGCCTCACTGATGGGCGCCGACCTCGGTCCCGAAGCATCGCAGCTCAATTTCGCCACCCAACCGCCGGCGATCATCCTCATGGCCGGCCTGCAGGGCGCGGGCAAGACCACTACCGTCGGCAAGCTCGCAAAGTACCTGAAGGAGGAAAAAAAGAAGAAGGTGCTGACCGTTTCCGCCGACGTGTATCGCCCTGCGGCGATCGGCCAGTTGCAGACTGTCACGGGCCAGGTCGGCGCCGACTTCTTCCCCTCCTCACCCACCGACAAGCCGGTCGATATCGCGCTGGCCGCCCTCGACTACGCGAAAAGGCACTATCACGACGTGCTGATCGTCGATACTGCCGGCCGCCTGGGCATCGACGAAGTGATGATGCAGGAGATTGCCGCCCTGCATGCCGCCCTGAAACCGATCGAGACCTTGTTCGTGGTCGACGCCATGCTCGGCCAGGATGCGATCAACACCGCCAAGGCCTTCAACGACGCCCTGCCCCTCACCGGCGTGGTGCTGACCAAGCTCGACGGCGACTCACGCGGCGGCGCCGCCCTCTCGGTGCGCCACGTCACCGGCAAGCCGGTCAAGTTCGCCGGTGTGGCAGAGAAGCTGGATGGCCTGGAAGCCTTCGATCCGCAGCGCATGGCCAACCGTATCCTCGGCATGGGCGACATCCTGGCCCTGGTCGAGGAAGCGCGCAAAGGCGTCGACGTCGAGGCGGCCAAGGACCTGGCGGAGAAGATCAAGGGCGGCGGCAAGTTCGACCTGAACGACTTCAAGGCCCAGCTTTCCCAGATGAAGAAGATGGGCGGCCTCTCCGGCCTGCTCGACAAGCTGCCCGCGCAACTGCAGCAGGCGGCAGGCAATGCCGACATGGGCCAGGCCGAAAAGCAGGTGCGCCGCATGGAGGGCATCATCAATGCGATGACGCCCCAGGAGCGCGCCAAGCCGGAACTCATCAAGGCCTCGCGCAAGCGCCGCATTGCTGCCGGGGCCGGTGTCCAGGTGCAGGAAGTCAACCGCATGCTGTCCCAGTTCGAGCAGATGCAGTCGATGATGAAGAAGCTCAAGGGCGGCGGCATGATGAAGATGATGCGCAACATGAAGGGCATGCTGCCCGGCGGAATGCGCTGATCCCCCTCTGACAACCACCCTCAATGATGCCCCTGTTGACCGGGGCATCCCTTCGAGGGAGCCGACGCTCCCTCTGAAGCACCAGACTCCATCCCCAATCCCCCCTCTGCGCAGCCCCCATTGGCGCGACGAAGACAGTCCTACAAGGACTGCATGGAGCGGTGCTTCCAAAATACCCCGTCGCTCGGAGAGCCAATGCCAGCAAGGCTCTCCGGCCCATTACATTATTCGACGACATCCGCGTGAAGGCGCCTTCGATGCTCTCTCCGAGGCCTACTCGAGGCGCCAGAGGGAAGCCCCTAGAGAGGAGTCCGCATGCTCAAAGAGGGTCACTCAGCGTTTTCTCCTATGAAGATCGCGTGGCACAGAGCACACAAATTCATGCGAAAACGATCAAAAAACACTTGCATCCCTATGAAAACCGCACCACTATTACCGGTGCGTGATTTGACGCAATTTCCCAACACATTCTGTGAAGGAGGCTCGAAGATGGCAACAGCCAAGAAACCCGCGGCCAAGGCAGCCGCCAAGAAGGCAGCTCCTGCAAAGAAGGCAGCAGCTAAACCCGCAGCAAAGAAGGCCGCTCCTGCAAAGAAGGCAGCAGCCAAGCCCGTAGCAAAGAAGGCAGCTCCTGCAAAGAAGGCAGCAGCCAAGCCCGTAGCAAAGAAGGCAGCAGCAAAGCCGGCAGCAAAGAAGGCCGCTCCTGCAAAGAAGGTCGCCGCCAAGAAGCCGGCAGCCAAGAAGGTAGCAAAGCCGAAGACCCCGCGTAAGCCGAACGCAGCGTTCATGAAGCCGATGACGCCGTCCGCCACCCTGGGTGCAGTGATCGGTGCAAATCCGCTGCCGCGCACGGAAGTGACCAAGAAGGTCTGGGACTACATCAAGAAGAACAAGCTGCAGGACCAGGCTAACAAGCGCATGATCAATGCGGATGACAAGCTGAAAGCTGTGTTTGGCGGAAAGAAGCAAGTGTCGATGTTCGAAATGACCAAACTCATTTCCAATCACCTGCAATAATCTGTCTTTCCGAAGGCCAAACAAAAACGCCCGCATCGCGCGGGCGTTTTTGTTTCCGGTTCCGGGGAATCTGCCTCAAGACTTGTTCTTTGCCTTGTAGTCGGCAATCCCCCTGCCGAGCTTCTCAACCTCCTCGCAGTTCTTCCCGCAAATCTTCTCCAGCCTGGCCAAGTGCTCCTCCGCCTTCGACAACTGGTTCGTCTTCAGGTAGGCCCAGCCGATGTACTCGTTCGCCCCGCGGTGGGACGGCTCCAGCCGCAGCGCCTCGTTATAGTGGCGGAACGCATCCTCCATGCGCTCCATCTGGCGATAGGCATAGCCCAGATAGTTATGGATGTCCGGATTGCGCGGATCGCTCCTTGCAGCCCGGCCGAACGCGTCAATCGCCGCCTGCCAGTTCTTCGCCTCCACGGCCTTCTTGCCGTTTACGAAGTCAGAGTTCTGCACGTTCACCTGGGGCAGCCATTCGGTGTCGGCGGCCAGGCAGGCGAAGGGAATGGCAAGCATGCATGCGATCAGCGTCTTTTTCATCTCGGCGTCTCCTGTGGTTGGGGGATGTACCGGAATATACGCATGGCGTGGACCGATTATTCCGGCCCTGAGAATTTTTGAGAATTGTCAGTTGGGGCAGTTGGTGGTCGTCAGCGCGGCGAGCTCATTTTCGGTGATGCCGGCACCCGGCTTGCGGCCAAGTACGCAATACGTGCCGGACGGCGTCACTACCTTTGTAATCCGACGCCCGTCGCCAAGCACGAGCTCCTGCATGACTGTTTCACGAGGCAATCCGGCCGATGCAATACTCCGTTCCAGAGGAGATGTCGAAGGCTGCGAGGGCATCGGCGCACGAGAAGGGAATGCCTGACGCAGTTCCCTGTCGATGTTGCCGATATTCCGCTTGGCGGCATCGATCATTGCGTCGACGCTGGGAGAGGGGTTCTGGGGCGTTTTCGATACCTCCACGGGCGAGCCCTCCTCCCGCCGGGGACGATCATTAGCGGAGGGCGACGGTACCATGGCCAGCCTGCCCGCTTGCCTCTCTGGGCGAGCGCGGGGAACCGAGGGAGGGTCGGACGGGACGACTGGCTGCGGATTAATAAGGCGGATCACGACCGGCGGCAGCTCGACGTCCACTTGCCGAGGCCCCGGGACGAGGTACCGGGACAGGCACAAGGCCGCTAATAGATGGAGGGCGCCTGAGGTCGCGACAGCGTGCCATGCGACTCGCCCGCCACCCGCGCTCACCCCTTGAACTCCCATTGCCTCCAGGCCGACAGGACCGCGTTCGGGTATTCAGGACGCCCGCGACTGCCGTTATAGCGGCCCAGCGCGAGAAACAGGTTGCCGTTCTCCATGTCCAGGTAAAGCCTGAGGATGGAGCAGCCATAACGGAGGTTGGTCTGCATGTGGAACAGCTTGCGCCGGTCGCCGTCGCCGATCACGCGCGTCCAGAACGGCATGACCTGCATGTAGCCATGGGCGCCGACCGGCGACACGGCGTATTTGCGGAAAGCGGATTCGACCTGGATCAGGCCGAGGACAAGGGAGGGATCCAGTCCCGCCCGTTTTGCCTCATACCATGTTGTCTCGAGGAATTCGCGCCGGACCTGCCAGTCCGGCAGGCGTTTCTTCAACCGGTTGGACATTTCGCCCAGCCAGTGAAGATACTGAATGCGTTCTTCGATATTGGCAAACTGCGGCTTGGGCGGCCGGGCATCGGCAATGGCGTTGGCCAGCGCCAGCCGGACACCGTCCGCCAGCGCCTCTTCCTTCTGGTTGCCGGCCTGTGCAAAGGCGGAACACAGCAATGCGGCGGCAAGCACGCCGCCGCGAACACCCCGCAGCATCACGTCGGTACGGGTCGCCTCAGGCGGCGATGCGCGCTTTGACAAAGGCTGCCATTTCCGCCACGGCAACCGTCGTCGCGGCGGTATCGCGGCGTCCCTGGTATTCCAGCTTGCCATCCTTGAGTCCGCGATCGCCGATCACCACGCGGTGCGGCACGCCGATCAGCTCCCAGTCGGCAAACATGGCGCCCGGACGCTCGCCCCGGTCGTCCAGGACGACATCCACTCCTGCGGCAAACAACGCATCGTAGAGTTTGTCGGTTTCGGTCTTCACTGCCTCGCTGCGGTCGTAGCCCATGGGGCACAGCACCACCTCGAACGGTGCAATCGCGGTCGGCCAGATGATGCCCTTGTCGTCGAAATTCTGTTCGATGGCAGCACCGAGGATACGGGTCACGCCAATGCCGTAGCAGCCCATCTGCATGAGCGCCGGCTTGCCGGTTTCATCCAGGTAGGTCGCCTTCATATCTTCCGAGTAGCGCGTGCCGAGCTGGAACACGTGGCCCACCTCGATGCCGCGCTGGATTGCGAGCACGCCCTTGCCGTCCGGCGAAGGATCGCCTGCCACGACGTTGCGGAGATCGGCTACCACCGGCTCCGGAAGATCGCGGCCCCAGTTGGCGCCGGTGTAGTGGTAGTCCTCTTCGTTCGCACCGCAGACGAAATCGTTCATGTTGGCGACCGTGCGGTCCGCCACCACCTTGACCGGTTTCTTCGTGCCGATCGGGCCGAGGTAGCCTGGCTTGGTGCCGAAGAACTCGAGGATTTCGCTCTCGCTGGCAAAACGGAAGGTCGACAGGCCGGATACCTTGCTGACCTTGACCTCGTTCAGGTCGTGGTCGCCGCGCAGCAGGAGCAGCCAGATTTCCGTTTCCGCGCCTTCCTTGTCGACGGCGAGGACGATGGATTTCACCGTCTGCGCAAGCGGCAGGCCCAGCAGTTCCGCGACGTGTTCGCACTTGGCCTTGCCCGGCGTGGGCGTCTTGACCAGTGACTGCGCCGCGGCGCCGCGGGCGGGGGTCAAGGCGACGGCTTCCGCCGCTTCGATGTTCGCCGCAAAGTCTGAATTGGGGCAGTACACCAGTGCGTCCTCGCCGGTATCTGCGATCACGTGGAACTCGTGCGAGCCGGAGCCGCCGATTGCGCCATTGTCGGCTGCCACTGCACGGAACTGCAGACCGAAGCGGCTGAAGATGGCCACATAGGCGTCGTACATGATCTTGTACGACTTCTGCATGCCCTCGACGTCACGGTCGAAGGAATAGGCATCCTTCATCGTGAATTCACGTCCGCGCATGAGGCCGAAACGCGGGCGGCGCTCGTCGCGGAACTTGGTCTGGATATGGTAGAAGTTGATCGGGAGCTGGCGGTACGACTTGATCTCGGTGCGCACCACGTCCGTGATCACTTCCTCGGACGTCGGCTGGATCGCATAGTCCCGTCCATGGCGGTCCTTCACGCGCATCAGCTCCGGCCCCATCTTGTCCCAGCGGCCGGTTTCCTGCCACAGCTCGGCCGGCTGCACGACCGGCATCAGCAGCTCGACAGCGCCAGCCCGGTTCATTTCTTCGCGAATGATGTTTTCCACCTTGCGGATGACGCGCAGGCCCATCGGCATGTAGGTGTAGATGCCCGAGCCGAGGCGTTTGATCATCCCCGCGCGCATCATCAGTTTATGGCTGACGATTTCAGCGTCCGACGGGGCTTCCTTGAGTGTGGAAATAAAAAAACGTGATGCGCGCATGGCGGTGAATTCTTTTTAAAAAGAGAGAGTTATAATCGACTCAATTTTAAAGGATTAGCTGGCTGATGCATCCTTTCCCGACATATTTGATTCACACCGGGTCCCTTTGCGGGGCACCGGATGATGGCTGCGTGTGATCACGCGTGCAAAATTTGTAACGATGAGGATCGTCTAGCCGCAGAAAGTTTTGAGGTGCAACATGCTGGATCGTGAAGGCTTCCGCCCGAACGTCGGCATTATCCTGCTTAACGCCAATAACGAGGTGTGGTGGGGCAAGCGGGTACGGGAACATTCGTGGCAGTTCCCGCAGGGCGGCATCAAGTTCGGCGAAACACCCGAGCAGGCCATGTATCGGGAGCTGGAAGAAGAAGTCGGCCTGAAGGCCGAGCACGTCAAGATCATCGGCCGCACGCGCGACTGGCTGCGTTACGAAGTTCCCGACCGTTTCATCAAGCGTGAGGTACGCGGGCATTACCGCGGCCAGAAGCAGATCTGGTTCCTGCTGCGCATGGTCGGCCGCGACTACGACATCAACCTGCGCGGCACCGATCATCCCGAATTCGATGCATGGCGCTGGCATGATTACTGGGTGCCGCTCGACGTAGTCATCGAATTCAAGCGAGACGTGTATCAGAGGGCGCTGCAGGAACTGTCGCGCTTCCTGACCCGTCCGTCGTCGGGGGGAAATTCACAACGCAACGGTGCGCGCTACCTGAGGCAGAACCATGGCACGCGCAGCTCGACACCTGCCCAGCCTGCCGCGGCCAAACCAAAGACAGAATCCTGATGGCTGAAAAACACGCGTTCATTTATACGGCTGCGGCCGTCCTGCTGTCCCTCGCCGCGACTGCGCAAGCGCAGTCGCGATTCGAAGAAGACTTCGACGACAAGGACAAGCCCTGGCAAGAGGTTGCCGTACAAATGCCGCCGGCACCGCAACAGGTTGACCTTGTACCGTTCTACGTCAGCGCGACAGCGACCCAATCCTTCGCGATCGATACCCGGTCATTGAGCCTCGGACAGGACGGCGTTATTCGTTACACCCTGGTTGCCACCAGCGACGCGGGCGCGAAGAACGTCAGCTACGAAGGCATCCGCTGCGCGACCTACGAACGGAAGCTGTATGCGTTCGGCCGTACGGACGGCAACTGGTCGCGCTCGCGCAGGGACCAGTGGGAAAGGATTCAGTCCAACGCCGCCAATCGTCAGCATGCAGCCTTGGCGAAGGATTTCTTTTGCGTGGAAAAGACGATTGCGGGCACGGCTGAAGACATTGTCAGCCGCATTCGCCAGGGTCAAACCCTGGCACCCCAAAGCAATCGCTGAAGAGAAGCCGGACAGCGTGTCCGGCTTTCAGAGCAGAACCAGGTTGTCCCGATGGATCAGTTCAGGTTCTTCCACGAACCCGAGGATTGACAGGATTTCCGTTGATGGGCGGCGCATGATGCGACGCGCATCCGAACTCGCGTAATTGCTGATGCCGCGGGCGATGGGGCGGCCTGCTTCGTCCGTGCAGGTAATGACGTCTCCCCGCCCGAATTCTCCCGATACTTCAATGACGCCGATCGGCAGCAGGGATTTTCCTTCCGCCGTCAGTTTCTGCACCGCCCCGGCATCCAGCACCACCTTGCCAGCCGTCTGCAGATGGTCCGCCATCCACTGCTTGCGTGCGGTGAGCTGAGCGGTCTGCGCGACCAGTTGGGTGCCGATGGTTTCGCCGGCAGCAAGGCGAGTCAGGACCTGGTCTTCCCTCCCCCATGCAATGACGGTGTGCGCGCCGGATGTGGCAGCCCGGCGTGCGGCCAGGATCTTGGTCAACATGCCGCCGCGTCCGATTCCGGTGCCCGCTCCGCCTGCCATCGTTTCCAGGGCAGGGTCGCCGGCCTTCGCTTCGCCTACCAGGGTTGCCGATGGATCCTTGCGCGGATCGGCCGTGTACAACCCTTTCTGGTCGGTCAGGATGATCAGGGCATCGCCCTCGATCAGGTTGGCGACCAATGCACCGAGGGTGTCGTTGTCGCCGAACTTGATCTCGTCGGTCACAACAGTATCGTTCTCATTGATGATCGGCACGACACCCAGGCGAAGGAGGGTGAACAATGTCGAGCGTGCGTTCAGGTAGCGCTCGCGATCGGCGAGATCGGCATGGGTCAGCAGAACTTGCGCAGTGCGCAGGTTGTGCTGGCGGAAGCTGGTTTCATAGATCTGCGCGAGGCCCATCTGACCGACAGCGGCACATGCCTGCAGTTCGTGCACCTCTGTCGGACGCTTGTCGAAGCCGAGCCGCTGCATGCCCTCGGCGATCGCACCGGAACTCACGAGCACGACCTGCTTGCCGAGCGAACGGAGATGCGCAATCTGTTCAGCCCACTTCGCAATAGCGGCGTTGTCCAGCCCCTTGCCGTCGTTGGTCACGAGGGAGGAGCCGACCTTGATGATGAGGCGCTTGGCCTTTTGGATGACGGAATTCATTGTTCTTTATCTGAAACCGCCATCATGCCAGAGGATGGCGCGACCTGTTGTTATTCCATGACCTTGAAACGCGGATCGTCGGGATCGATCGACACGATGCCGCGCGCCTCTTCCGCCATCTTTGTTTCTTCCGCGCGATATTCCTGCGTGCGCTTCTCGGCGAGATACTCGTAGATCGCGATAATCAGGTCTTCACAACCTTCCCGCGTCAGGGCGGAGATCTCGAAGACCGGCCCTTTCCAGCCGAAGCGCTTGACGAAATCCTTGACGCGCTTCTTGCGCTCGTCTTCCGGCACCACGTCCAGCTTGTTCAGGACCAGCCAGCGCGGCTTCTCGTAGAGCGATTCGTCGTACTTCTTGAGTTCCTTGACGATCGCCTTCGCCTCTTTCACCGGATCGACCTTGTCGTCAAAGGGCGCAATGTCGACGATGTGCAGGAGCACGCGGGTGCGCTGCAGGTGGCGCAGGAACTGGTGCCCCAGGCCGGCACCTTCGGCGGCGCCTTCGATCAGGCCGGGGATGTCGGCGATGACGAAGCTCTTCTCGTGGCTCACGCGCACGACGCCGAGGTTCGGGTGCAGCGTGGTGAACGGATAATCGGCGATCTTCGGGCGCGCGTTGGAAACGGCCGTGATGAACGTCGACTTGCCCGCATTCGGCATGCCGAGCAGGCCGACATCCGCCAGCACCTTCAGCTCCAGCTTCAGCTCGCGACGCTCGCCAGGCTTGCCGTCCGTCCTCTGGCGCGGCGCGCGGTTGGTGGACGACTTGAAATGGATGTTGCCCCAGCCGCCCTCGCCGCCCTTGGCCAGCATCACGCGCTGACCGTGCTCGGTCAGGTCGGCAAGGATTTCGCCGGTATTCAAATCGCTGATCAGTGTGCCGACCGGCATGCGCAGTTCGATATCGTCCGCGCCCTTGCCGTAGCAGTCGGAGCCACGGCCATTCTCGCCGCCGCGCGCCTTGTGCAGCTTGGAATAGCGATAGTCCACCAGGGTGTTGATGTTACGGTCGGCAGTCGCCCAGATGCTGCCGCCCTTGCCGCCGTCTCCACCATCCGGGCCGCCGAACGGCCGGAATTTTTCGCGGCAAAACGACGCGACGCCGTTACCGCCGTCACCAGCAATCACTTCAATTTTTGCTTCGTCGATGAACTTCATGTTTTGCCGCCGAAAATGGCGCTTAAAAGAGATGGATAAATATGATGCTACAAACTAAAAAGGCCCTACCATCGGCAGAGCCTTTTAGTCGAAGGCTTTCGCCTTTGCTGCGATCTCAGTCCTGCATCAGGCCGGAACGACGATCACGGTGTGACGCTGTTGCGGGCCTTTGGTGGTGAACTGCACCTTGCCGTCGATCAGGGCGAACAGGGTGTGGTCCTTGCCCATGCCGACGTTTTCACCAGCGTGCACGCGGGTGCCGCGTTGACGAATGATGATGCCGCCTGCATTGATTGCCTGGCCGCCGTAAACCTTGACGCCCAGTCGTTTCGACTCGGAATCGCGACCGTTGCGCGTAGTGCCGCCGCCTTTTTTGTGTGCCATTTCAGACTCCTTGGTATCCGGTTTGTTCGATCAGGAATTAAGCGTTGATCGAAACGATTTGCAATTCGGTGTAGTTTTGGCGATGGCCTTGACGCTTCTGGTAGTGCTTGCGGCGGCGCATCTTGAAAATTTTCACCTTATCGTGGCGACCGTGCGCCACTACCGTAGCCTGGACCTTGGCACCTTCGACCAGCGGGGCACCAAACTTGATGGTGTCACCAGCGCCCACTGCGAGCACTTGATCGAGAGTGATTTCGGAACCAATGTCAGCCGGTATCTGTTCTACTTTGAGTTTTTCGCCAGCAGCAACCTTGTACTGTTTGCCACCGGTTTTTATGACCGCGTACATGTGAAACCTCATCAAATGATTATGAATGAACTTTTCTCCCCGGCCCGCCCAAAAACCAGCTAGCGGAATCGGGAAAACCTCCAATTATACATGAACTTAGCTTCGGGGTCAAAACCTGATTTCAGGCACTCGAGAGGCTGCGCGAAGGGCGTTGACTGAACGGCAATTACCATATCCATGACAGAAGCGGGGGATTGTCAGCGTATAATTCACGAAATTCACGTTTTTCGCAGGTTTACCTTGTCTGCCGCCCTCCAACCCACTTCCCAGACCAACATCATTCAGCCCATCGGCACCGACATGGAAGCCGTTAATGCGGTCATCCGTCGCCAGCTGTATTCGGACGTCCCCCTGGTCAACCAGATCGCCGAATACATCATCAGCGCCGGGGGCAAGCGGATCCGGCCGGTCCTGGTCCTTCTGGTGGCTAATGCCTATGGCTACAAGGGCACGCACCATCACGACCTGGCAGCGGTAGTGGAGTTCATCCATACCGCGACCCTGCTGCACGACGACGTCGTGGACGAATCCTCGCTGCGCCGTGGACGCAAGACGGCAAACGCACTGTTCGGCAACGCAGCCTCGGTCCTCGTCGGCGACTTCGTCTATTCGCGCGCCTTTCAGATGATGGTCGCGGTGAAGAACATGCGCGTGATGCAAATCCTCGCCGACGCCACCAACGTCATCGCTGAAGGCGAGGTCTTGCAACTCCTGAACATGCACGACCCGGACGTGACCGAAGAACGCTACCTGCAGGTAATCCGCTCCAAGACGGCGAAGCTATTCGAGGCCGCCGCACAGTTGGGCGCATTGATCGCCGGCGCTTCCGACGATGCAATCGAAGCTGCCGCCGAATTTGGGCGCTCGATCGGCACCGCATTCCAGCTTGTCGATGACGTGCTCGATTACTCCGGCAATGCGGCCGACATCGGCAAGAATGTTGGCGACGATCTTCGGGAAGGCAAGCCGACACTGCCGCTGATTTACCTGATGCAGAACGGCACGCCAACGCAGCGCGACCTGGTTCGCGCCTGCATCGAGAACGGCGACGAGCAGCATTTCGATGAAATCCTGAACGCAATTACCAACTCGGGCGCACTGGAATACACCATGCAGGCAGCCGAAAAAGCGTCCGAACGCGCAGCCAATGCAATTTCCTCGATGCCGCATAGCCTTTTCAAGGATTCTCTGCTACAATTATGCGCTTTCGCGGTTCATCGGAATCATTGATCGTCCGTTGACACAGCAATCGGGGTGTAGCTTAGCCTGGTAGAGCGCTACGTTCGGGACGTAGAGGCCGGAGGTTCGAATCCTCTCACCCCGACCAATTTTGCATATGCAAACTTCCTGTATGCAGATTTCCTTACGGTGACCCTTTGGATGCCGTTCCCATATGGGCCCAGATTCTCGGGCTCGTCTTACTGTTACTGATCTCAGGTTTTTTTTCAATCTCGGAAACGGCGATGATGGCCTTGAGCCGTTACCGCATCCGGCATCTTGCCTCTGCGGGAAATCGCCGTGCTGCGCTTGTGCTTTCCCTGCTTGAGCAAACCGAACGCCTCCTCGGCGTCATCCTGCTTGGCAATAACATGGCCAACACGGCAACTTCCGCGCTGGCTGCGACGTTTGCGATCCACTACTTCGGCGAAAGCCAGTACGCGCTCGCCATTGCCTCAACGGCAGTAGCATTCGCCATCATCATCTTTGCAGAACTGACCCCGAAGGTCATCGGCGCGACCTATCCCGAACGCATCGCCATGCTGATCGCGCCGGTGCTGCGCCTGCTGACGGTCGTGATGAGCCCGCTGGTATGGCTGACCAACCTGCTTGTCAGGCGCTTGCTCCGCCTGCTGCGCGTGCCGGAAAAGCCTGCCGAGAACGCCATTTCCGCCGAAGAGCTGCGTACCATCGTCCTGGAAGGCGGCAACTTCATCCCGCAAAAGCACAAGAGCATCCTGCTGAACCTGTTCGGACTGGAACAGATTTCGGTGGAAGATGTGATGACGCCCCGCTCGCAGATCGAGGCACTCAACCTTGCCGTGCCCGTGGAAGAAATCGTGCGCCAGTTGACCACCTGCTACCACAACAAGCTGCCCGTGTACGAAGGCGAGATCAATCGCATCGTCGGCATTCTGCATGTGCGTAAAGCGATGGCGCTCTTCAATCATGAGGAGGCGTTGACGGTCGAGCATTTCCGGGGACTGCTGACGCCGCCCTATTACATCCCGGAAGACACAGGGGTCTTCACACAACTTCAGTATTTCCAGGAAAACCACGAACGTCTCGGCATCATCGTCGATGAGTACGGCGAAGTGCAGGGACTGGTGACGCTGGAAGACATCATCGAAGAAATGATCGGCGAGTTCACCACATCCATGCCGGGCGCGTCGCGTGCAGATTCATTTGGATGGAATGAGGATGGGGAATGCCTGCTTGAAGGCGCAACGCCGCTGCGCGAGATCAACAAACACCTCGGATTGGCCCTCCCCCTCGACGGCCCGAAGACACTCAACGGTTTGCTGCTGGAAGAACTGCGCGACATCCCGGAAGCCAATGTGAGCGTGAAACTGGAGGGATGCGTGGTCGAAACCATCCAGTCGCAAAATCAGGCAATCAAGGTCGTGAAAGTCATCCGAATCTGATACGACTATTACATACTGTTACAGCTTTTAGCCGAGAGCGTTTCCGTGGCGTCACACTCGTGCGCAATGATGATAACTGTTTGTCACAATATCTTTACAAATCAGATGCCTATAGGCATTATCTAACGCAACTTGGACGATTGTGACCCAAAATCCGGCTTACTAAATGGCGGCGGTTCTCCCCAATCAGGCGACTAGTTCGATGATGTCTGGCCTTGCACGCGCGTTGGTGCAAGCCGGGCGCCTGTCCGCCCAGCAAGCGGAGGCGCTTCACAAACAGTCTCAGGCCGACAAGAGTCCCTTCATCGATGTACTGCTCGGCAGCGCCAGCATCGATTCCCGTTCGCTCGCGGCTTTTTGCTCGGAGACCTTTGGTTATCCGATCATCGATTTTTCGGCGTACAACCTCAGCTACCTGCCCGAAAACATCATCGATGCGAAGCTGATGCAGAAGGAGCGCGTCATCGCGCTCGCCAAACGGGGAAACAAGGTATCGGTGGCGATCTCCGATCCGACCAATACCCACACGCTGGACCAAATCAAGTTCCAGACCGAGATGACGGTCGAACCGGTAATCGTCGAACATCCGGTCCTGCTGCAACTGATTGAAAAGCTGAGTCAGAGCGCTGAACAGCATCTCGACGAACTGATCGGCGATGACTCCGATATCGACTTCGGCGACGAGGAAGCGGCGGCCGCACCACAGGCGGATGCGGGCAGCGACATCGACGACGCGCCGGTGGTCCGCTTCCTGCAAAAGATCCTGCTCGATGCGATCAACATGGGTGCGTCGGACCTCCATTTCGAGCCGTTCGAAAAGTTTTACCGCATTCGTTTCCGCATCGACGGCGTGCTGCGTGAAATCGCCCAGCCGCCGCTGGCCATCAAGGAAAAGCTAGCCTCGCGCATCAAGGTGATCTCCAAGCTGGACATCTCCGAAAAGCGCGTGCCGCAGGACGGCCGCATGAAGCTGGTCGTGTCCAAGAACAAAGCCATCGATTTCCGCGTCAGCACCCTGCCCACCCTGTTCGGCGAAAAGATCGTGATGCGTATTCTCGATCCGTCACAGGCACAGATGGGCATCGATGCGCTAGGCTACGATCCGGACCAGAAGGAACTGCTGCTCAAGGCCATCGAACGCCCTTACGGCATGGTGCTGGTGACCGGTCCGACCGGCTCGGGCAAGACGGTGTCGCTCTATACCTGCCTGAACATTCTGAACAAGCCCGGCATCAATATTTCGACCGCGGAAGACCCCGCCGAAATCAACCTGCCGGGCGTCAACCAGGTGAACGTGAACGATCGCGCGGGCCTGACCTTCGCGGCCGCGCTGAAGGCATTCCTGCGCCAGGATCCGGACATCATCATGGTGGGTGAAATCCGCGATCTCGAAACAGCGGATATCGCGATCAAGGCCGCGCAGACCGGCCACATGGTGTTCTCGACGCTGCACACGAATGATGCGCCGTCAACACTCACACGTCTGATGAACATGGGCGTTGCGCCCTTCAACATCGCGTCATCGGTCATCCTGATTACCGCGCAGCGCCTCGCCCGGCGCCTGTGCACCTGCAAGCAACCCACGGTCGTTCCGGACGAGGCACTGCTCGAAGCGGGATTCAAGGAAGAAGAGCTGGACGGCACCTGGATGCCGTACAAGCCGGTCGGCTGCGACCGCTGCAACGGCAGCGGATACAAGGGGCGCGTCGGTATCTACCAGATCATGCCGATCTCGGAAGAGATTGAACGCATCATCCTTGCCCATGGAACAGCCCTGGAGATCGAGCACCAGGCCAAGGTCGAAGGCGTAAAGACGCTGCGCGAGGCAGGCCTGGTCAAGGTCAAGTCGGGGTTGACGAGCCTTGAGGAAGTGCTCGGCTGTACCAATGCATAATTTGTTAGGGGTAGAACATGGCAACTGGTGCCAGTAAGACCGCAGGCGCAAAAGAACTTATCTACACCTGGGAAGGCAAGGACAAGGCCGGAAAGGCTGTCAAGGGAGAACTCCGGGCTGGCAGCAAAACCATTGTCAATGTGACGCTCCGGAAGCAGGGAATCCTGGTCACGAAGGTCAAGAAGAAGTCGTTCAGTACCAGCAAAAAGATTACGGACAAGGACATCACGCTGTTTACACGGCAGCTCGCGACCATGATGAAAGCCGGCGTTCCGCTGCTGCAGTCCTTCGACATCGTCGGCAAGGGGCACGCCAATCCATCCGTGTCAAAGTTGTTGCAGGACATCAAAACGGACATCGAAACCGGCAGCAGCTTGAACCAGGCATTCCGCAAGTACCCGATATACTTCGACAGCCTTTTCTGCAACCTCGTCGCCGCCGGCGAACAGGCAGGTATTCTCGAAAGCCTGCTCGACCGCCTTGCCATTTACAAGGAAAAGACTCAGGCAATCAAGGGCAAGATCAAATCGGCATTGTTCTATCCGATCTCGATTCTCGTCGTGGCATTCGTTGTGACTTCCGTGATCATGATCTGGGTCGTGCCTGCGTTCAAGGAAGTCTTTACAAGTTTTGGTGCGGATTTGCCGGCCCCCACGCTCATGGTGATGGCGATCTCCGATATCTTTGTCGCCTACTGGTACATCATCTTTGGTGGCCTGTTTGCCGCTCTGTACCTCTTTTTCCAGTCATGGAAGCGTTCGGCAAAGGTACAGCGGGTCATGGACAAGGTGCTGTTGCAGGCGCCGATTTTCGGTGCAGTCATTCGCAAGGCAACGATAGCGCGCTGGACGCGAACCCTCGCCACGATGTTTGCTGCCGGCGTTCCCCTTGTCGAATCGCTCGATTCTGTAGGGGGCGCATCCGGCAACATTCTGTACATTGAGGCGACGAAAAAGATCCAGACCGAGGTCAGCACCGGCACCAGCCTCACAAGTGCGATGATCAACTCAAACGTGTTCCCGAACATGGTTACCCAGATGGTCGCCATCGGCGAGGAATCAGGCGCTCTCGACCAGATGCTCGGAAAAGTCGCCGATTTCTACGAAGCAGAGGTTGACGAGGCTGTTGCATCTCTTTCCAGCCTAATGGAACCGCTCATTATGGCGATCCTCGGCGTGCTAATCGGTGGCCTGGTGGTTGCCATGTACCTGCCAATCTTCAAGCTTGGAGCCGTTGTCTGATGCTCGACCTGATTATCTCTGCTCCACCCGCAAGCGTTTTTCCGGCGGCCGTCGCCGCCGTCTTCGGGCTGATGATCGGCAGCTTCCTGAACGTCGTGATCCATCGGCTGCCCAGGATGATGCAACGTGAGTCGGACAACTATGTCGCGCATGAAAGCGGCAAGGAATTACCGCATACGGACCGCTACAACCTGATGGTGCCGCGTTCCGCCTGCCCGCATTGCGGACACCGGATCACGGCCCTGGAAAATATCCCGGTCATCAGCTACCTCCTCCTTGGCGGGAAATGCCGCAAGTGCAAGACCCCGATCTCGATCCGTTATCCGCTGGTCGAACTGCTGACGGGGATCCTCTCTGCCATCCTGGTCTGGCGCTTCGGCAGCGGCATGGCAGGACTGGCAACGCTGCTGTTCGCCTACCTGCTGATCGCCATGACATTCATCGATGCGGACACGCAATTGCTGCCGGACGACCTGACCCTGCCGATGCTGTGGTGCGGCCTGCTGGTCAATCTGAACGGCACCTTCGTTCCGCTGCAGGAAGCCGTCATCGGCGCGGCGGCCGGCTACCTCAGCCTGTGGGCCGTCTACTGGCTGTTCAAGCTTGCGACCGGCAAGGAAGGCATGGGCTACGGCGATTTCAAGCTTCTTGCCGCCTTGGGCGCGTGGCTGGGATGGAAGATGCTGCCGATTATCATCCTGCTGTCCTCGGTCGTCGGAGCAGTGGTCGGCATCTCGCTCATCCTGCTGTCGCGGCTGGGCCGGCACAACCCCATCCCGTTCGGTCCCTACCTGGCGGCCGCCGGCGTGATCGCCCTGTTCTACGGCAAACCGCTGGCACAGACCTATCTCGGGTTCGCGGTCTAGCATGACGGCCTCCACGGGCGGCATCCGCAAGTTCTCCGTCGGGCTTACAGGTGGGATCGGGAGCGGGAAGACAACCGTTGCCGACATGCTGGCCGCCCGCGGTGCAGCCGTCGTCGACACCGACCAGATTGCCCACGCGCTGACCGCTCCCGGCGGCCTGGCCATTCCCGAAATCCGAGCGCAATTCGGCGATGCCTTCCTCACGCCGGAAGGTGCCATGGACCGGGCGAAGATGCGTGCCTATGTGTTCGCCGAACCCGCAGCAAAAGCGCGCCTCGAGGCGATCCTGCACCCCCTGATCCGCATCGAAACCGAAAGGGCCGCCGAGGCCGCCAATGGCGCCTACGTCGTATTTGCCGTCCCTCTGCTTGTCGAGTCCGGCTCCTGGAAACAGCGTGTCACCCGCGTGCTGGTGGTCGATTGCGCCGAAGAGACGCAGGTCCGCCGCGTGATGAGCCGAAGCGGACTGCCCGAAACGCAGATCCGTGCCATCATGGCTGCGCAGGCATCGCGCAGCGACCGCCTCGCGGCGGCTGATGACGTGATCGACAATGATGGGGACGTCATGACGCTCGTGCCGCAAGTCGATAAATTCCACGCACTGTATACTTCCCTGGCGGCGGCAAGCGAGTGACGCGACTGCAATGTCCGTCCCGTGGATGATTTGCTTGACCTGCAATATTTGTATTTTTTTATGGGTTCGTTCAGAATCACGTAATTATTTCCAGCCCAACCTTTATTGCTAAAGGGACGCCATTTTGATCATCTACGAATACCCATTCAATGAGCGTATTCGCACTCTGCTGCGGCTGGAAGACCTTTACGAGAAGTTCATCTTTTTCCTGCACCAGGAGCATCCGCAGCAACACCATGTTGCGCTCGCCACGATCTTTGAAATGCTCGAAGTCGCGGGCCGTGCCGACCTGAAATCGGATCTGTTGCAGGAACTCGAACGCCAGAAGCAGACCCTGCTCGGTTTCAAGTCGAATCCCAACGTGGCTTCCGAACGCCTCGACGAAGTGCTGTCCGACGTGGACCGCAGCCTGGTGGCGCTCATGGGTTCCCAGGGCAAGACCGGGCAGAACATCCGCGACAACGAGTGGCTGATGAGTATCCGCGGCCGGACCATCATTCCCGGCGGCGCCTGCGAATTCGACCTGCCCTCGTACTATGCGTGGCAGCAGCGCTCGCCGCAGCAGCGCTTCAACGACATTTCCGGCTGGTTTGCGCCGCTGGTGCCGCTGTTCGATGCGATCAGCGTGGTGCTGCGCCTGTTGCGCGAATCCGGCCGCTCCACCAAGACCATTGCGCAGGCCGGCAGCTACCAGCAGATGCTGCAGGGCAAGGTGTACCAGATGCTTCGCCTGGGCATCGACGATGCGCTGGGGGCGATCCCGGAAATTTCCGCCAACAAGTACATGCTGTGGGTGCGCTTCACCTCGCAGGACGGTGACATGAAGCCGAAATCGTTCGAGAACGATGTACCATTCGAACTGGCCCTGTGTAATTTCTGAGGTGTGTGATGCCAACCGTGGTTGATTGCCCCACTTGCGGCAAGAAGGTCGAGTGGACCGAGGCAAGCAAATACCGTCCGTTCTGCTCTGAACGGTGCAAACAGATCGACCTGGGCGCGTGGGCGGAAGAGAAATACAGCATCCCCGCCGTCAATCCGCCCAAAGAGCTCGACGACGGCGACCTGCCGCACTGATCTTCCAGCTTACCGGGACGAACCCGGAATCCCGTACTTCCGCAGCTTGTTCGCAATCATCGAATGCGAGGTTTTCAGCCGCGCAGCGAGCTTGCGGCTTGAGGGATATTGCGGATAGAGGCGCTCAAGGAAGGCGCGCTCGAAGGACTCCATCGAGCTGTCCCAGTCCTGTCCGTCATGGCCGTTGACGGCCGCCTCCGCTGTCATGATGCTTCCTTCGGCAAGGTCGAGGTCGGCGGCGTCGAGGACTCGCTTGTCGCTCATTGTGATGGCGCGGAACACCACGTTCTGCAGCTGCCGCACATTGCCCGGCCAATGGTTGGCCACCAATGCAGCGCAGGCCTCGGCGCTCAACCGGCAGATCGGTTTCTGTGCCTGCGCACAGGCGCGCTCGATAAAGTGCCGTGCCAGCAGCAGGATGTCGTCCGGACGCTCGCGCAGGGCCGGCACTTCCAGGTGCAGCACATTGAGACGGTAGAACAGGTCTTCGCGGAAGGCGCCCTCCGTCACCATTTTGGAAAGGTTACGATGCGTGGCGCTGATGATGCGCACGTTGACCTTGATTTCCCGGTCACTGCCGATACGGCGGAACTTGCCGTCATTCAGGAAGCGCAGCAGCTTGGCCTGCAGGTAAAGCGACATTTCGCCGATTTCATCGAGGAAAACCGTGCCGCCGTCTGCCATTTCGATCAGGCCGGGTTTGCCGCCGCGCTGCGCGCCCGTGAATGCCCCGGACACGTAGCCGAACAGTTCACTCTCCGCCAGGCTCTCCGGAAGAGCGGCACAGTTGAGCGCGAGGAAAGGCGCGCTGTTGCGCGGGCTTGCGGCATGGCAGGCCTGGGCGACAAGTTCCTTGCCGGTGCCGGTTTCGCCGGCGATCAGGAGCGGTGCATCGACAATCGCCACCCGGGCGGCGCGCGCCTTCAAGGCTCGAATCGGTTCGGACTCTCCAATAATCGCGTCGAAACCGCCGCCGCCGTGCTGGAGGGCGTGGAGACGGCCACCGAGGCGGCGCGGTGCGTGCAGCGTGATCACGCCGCCGATGGTCTGTCCGATGGCGGAATTGATCGGCTCCGAGACGGGCGTGACTTCAAGCAGGAAAGGCTGGCCCTGCAGGCGCACCTCGCGTGACGGCGCCTGGAAGCCGGTTTCCAGCAATTCCGACTGCAGGCTGGTTTCACCGAAGAGTTCATGCAGGGACTTGCCATTCAACTCGCTCTCGCTCATATCGGCGACTGCCGCTGCGGCGGCATTGGCGGCCACGATCCTGCCATCCGCATTCACCGCCATGACCGGATCGGCCAGCGCGGCCATGAGTGTGTCGAGATGCAGGCGGCGGCGGGCGCCAGGCAGCACATCGACCACCTTGACGTCGAGCACGCCGGCAACGCACATGAAATCGGCGCGCAGCGATGGCAACAGGTTTTCGGTCAGCTGGGGGATGTCGATGAAGACGTCGGAGGAGTCGACCTCCACCGCGACCACATTCATGTTGCGGCGCGCGAGCACGGCAAGGATTTCGTGCGCAATGCCTACGCGGTCGGCAAACTGAACATCGATACGCATGGTCGGTGGTACTCGTTTCTCGGGAAGCCAATAGACGCGGAGCCCCTCCGGGCTCCATCCACGACCACTTTACCCGCGCGACCGGCGGGCGACAAGTCAGACCGGTTCGGCGATATAGGACCGGGTGGAATATGGGAAGGGGTGCAGGCCGCCGGTGGAACGCAAGGCCTTCAGCCGGCCGAGGTCGAAGGCCTGCAGGTGCTGCAGCACGACCTGGTTGATGGACATGGTGGCCTGCATCAGCAGCAGGTCAACGCTTTGCTGTGCGGCCGAGCGGATTTCGTCCGCAGCCGGCTCGGCCTTTTTGCGCCGGGACTCCTCGGCGGCACCCGCCACGCTGCGAAATACGTCAGCCAGCGTGATGGTGCCCAAGGGAGACGCGCAATACCAAGCATCACGCGTCTTTTCGTCACGGCTGAGCAGGCCGGAATGGTGCAGGCTGCCCAGCAGTGCGCGTACCGAGCGCGCGCTTTGCCCGAGGGATTCCGCCAGCGCCGCCGTCGTTACCGCCCTTGGATTGGCGATGACGATGCGGGCCAGCAGCTCGATGGCCATGGAAAATCGTGCATGCAGCTGCTGGTCGCCGAAAATGAACTCCGGGATGCCAGGCGTCTCCATGGCGCGGGCGTTCATGCACGTGCCTCTTGCGGGACGGCAATCAGACGGTTGGCCTTGCCGTAGCGGTCCATGAACAATCCCTGCGTGTCGATTTCCGGCCGCTTGCCGGATACCAGGTCGGCCAGCACACGGCCCGCGCCACAGGCCATGGTCCAGCCGAGCGTGCCGTGGCCGGTGTTGAGGAAGAGGTTGCCATACGGCGTCGGCCCCATGACCGGCGTGCCGTCCGGCGTCATCGGACGCAGGCCGCACCAGAATTCTGCCTTCGCCACGTCACCGCCCTTCGGGAACAGATCGACCACCGAGTGCTCCAGCGTTTCGCGTCGGGCGTTGCGCAGCGTGAGGTCGTAGCCGGAGATTTCCGCGGTGCCGCCAACGCGGATGCGGTCGCCGAGACGGGTGATCGCGACCTTGTAGGTTTCGTCCATGATGGTCGATTCCGGCGCATGCTTCGCGTCATGGATAGGCACCGTGATCGAGTAGCCCTTGATCGGGTACACCGGGATGCGGATGCCGACGTCGCGCAGCAGCAGCGGCGAATAGCTGCCCAGTGCCAGCACATAGCTGTCGGCCTTCAGGTCACCTTCCGAGGTGCGGATGCCGGTGATCTTGCGTTCGTCGGCGAGCAGGCGCTGGATCGACACGCCGTACTTGAACGTCACGCCGGCCTGCTCGGCCATGGCGGCGAGCTGCTGGGTGAACTTGAAGCAGTCGCCGGTTTCGTCGTTCGGCAGGCGCAGCGCACCGACGAACTTTTCGCGCACATGGGCGAGTGCCGGTTCGACACGGACGCAGCCGGCCGGATCGAGGACTTCATACGGGACGCCGTAGCGTTGCAGGACGGCGATGTCGCTCGCGGACGCGTCCAGCTGTTTCTGGGTACGGAACAGTTGCAGCGTGCCTTGCGTGCGATGGTCGTAGCTGATACCGGTCGAATCGCGCAGCGCGATCAGGCAGTCGCGGCTGTATTCGGCCAGCCGGACCATGCGGCCCTTGTTGGTTTCATAGCGCGACGCCGTGCAATTGAGCAGCATCTGGAACACCCAGCGCCACATATCGGGATCGGTCCCCGGACGGATCACCAGCGGACTGTGGCGCATCAGCAGCCACTTCATCGCCTTGACCGGGATGCCGGGCGCAGCCCAGGGCGCGGAATAGCCGGGAGAGACTTCACCGGCGTTGGCATAGCTGGTCTCCAGGCCGGCCGCCGGCTGGCGGTCGATCACGGTGACCTCGTGGCCCTGCTGTGCCAGGTAATAGGCCGATGCGGTACCGATAACGCCGCTTCCCAATACGATTACTTTCACGATAGTCCCTCTGTCAGGTGGTCAGTTGCTGAATTCGGTTGCTTCCGGCTGCTGCGATGCGCGCGGAGTGTGCGAGTCGGCGTAGTCCCGGTGATAACGGGCGCCGAGGCTGGTCAGGATTTCGTAGCCGATGGTTCCCGCGAGGGCAGCAACGTCGTCCACCGGCTGCGCAGCGGAAATGAGGTCGACGAACGCGCCGGCATGCACGCGCTCAGGAGAAACGTCGGTCACGTCAAGCGCAAGGGTATCCATCGACACGTTGCCGACGAGCGGCACGCGGACGCCGCCGACCTGCGCGAAGCCGCGCCCGCTCAGGCTGCGCAGCCACCCATCCGCATATCCCGTAGCGATCGTTGCGATCCTGCGCCGCCCTGCTGCCCGGTACGTGCCGCCATAGCCCACGCAATCGCCGCGCTCGATGACGCGCGTCTGGATTACCCTCGCCTGCAGCGTCACGACGGGTTGCATCGGGTTGGATGCGCCATGTACAGGCGCAATCCCGTAAAGTGCTGCGCCGGGGCGGACGAGGTCGCCATGGTATGCATGGCCGAGAAAGATTCCCGACGAATTGGCAAAACTCGTGCGGCATTGCGGGAGCTTTTTCCGCAGTGCCTGAAATGTTTCCAGCTGCGCGGCATTCATCGGATGGTCCTGCCGCTCGGCACAGGCGAGGTGGCTCATCAGGTAGCGCAGGTCGATGCCGCGCAGGAAATCCGGGTCGTACAGCCAGTTCTCGACTTCCTGGGGCGACAGCCCGAGGCGCGACATGCCGGTGTCGAGCTGGACAACCGCGGGCAGGCGCCGGGCGACAATGCGGGCGGCCTGCCGCCAGCCGGCGACCTGCGATGCACTGTTCAGGACGGGAATCAGGCGATGCTCGACGAACTCGAGTTCGGTATCGGGCAGCGGACCGTGCAGCACGAAGATGTCCACGGAGGCGGGAAGGTGCGCACGCAGTGCGATGCCTTCGTCAAGATGGGCCACAAAGAAGTGGCGGCAGTCTTCCGCTGCGAGTGCCTTGGCAACGGGAATGGCACCGAGGCCGTAGGCGTCGGCCTTGACGGCGGCGCCGCAGCTTGCGCCGGCGAGCCGGGAACGCAGGAAGCGATAGTTGGCGCGGACCGCGCCCAGGTCGATGGTAAGTACCGCTCCGGCTTGTTTTTCCCGATCCGCCATTGTCCCCTCGTTGCGTGTCATCGACCGGAGGTGGGCCTGTACCGGTCATGTTTCGTAACGGTTCAGCAACTGGCGTGCCAGAATAATTAATTCAATTAATTCAAGGAGTTAACGGTATTTTGGCCAATATTGCGCATGGCTCAGGTGTACAAAAAAATGTACAGCCAATACTTGCGCGCAGATTAAGCCATTGAAATAAAAGAGAATTTTTAACTAAAAATACACTGTACAAAAATTTGTACAGTGTATTCAAATAAATACAGCCTCAGCAACCCGGCTTGCTGTAGCGCACTCGGTCCAGCCATTCAATCAGGGGAATGGTCGCCGGCAACAGCGGCTCGACGCCGAGCGTCCCCTGCCACGCGAAAGCCTGCCCTTCCAGGCTTTGCGGTTCGCCTGCCCATTCGCGGCTGATGTAGAAATGCAGGCGTACATGCGCATGGGGATAGACGTGCTCGACGCCGCACCACGGTTCGGCGGAGAGCACCCGGACGCCAAGCTCCTCGACGAATTCGCGCTTGAGCGCATCGAGGATATCCTCGCCCCGCTCCACCTTGCCACCGGGGAATTCCCAGTAGCCGGCATAGGGTTTGCCGTCGGGGCGCTGGCCGAGCAGCACGTCGCCGTTCGGTTTCATGAGGATGCCGACGGCGACGTCGATGGGTGTTGCAGTGGTTTTTGACATGCGGAGAAAGCCTTATTGCCGGATCTTGCCGGCATGGTCCTTGGCGAACTGCCATGCCACGCGGCCGGAGCGCGAGCCGCGCTGCAATGCCCAGCGCAATGCATCGGCACGCGCGTCCTCGATCTGCTGCGCGTTGCAGCCGAAGTGGCGCAGCCAGTGTCCCACGATGTCGAGGTAGTCGTCCTGCTTGAACGGATAGAAGGACACCCACAGTCCGAAGCGTTCGGACAGCGAGATCTTTTCCTCAACCGTTTCACCCGGGTGCAGGTCGCCGTCCTCTGTGTGCACGTAGGTCGCGTTGTCCGACATGCGCTCAGGCATGAGGTGACGGCGGTTGGACGTTGCGTAGATCAGCACATTGTCCGACTGCGCGGTCAGGCCGCCGTCGAGCGCTACCTTCAGCGCCTTGTAGCCGCCCTCGCCTTCCTCGAAGGACAGGTCGTCGCAAAAGATGACGAAGCGTTCGGGGCGTCCCGCGACGAGATCGACGATGTCGGGCAGGTCGCACAGGTCGTCCTTGTCCACTTCGATCAGGCGCAAGCCCTGGGACGCATACTGGTTCAGGCAGGCCTTGATCAGGGACGACTTGCCGGTGCCGCGCGCACCGGTCAGCAGCACGTTGTTGGCCGGGCGGCCTTCGACGAACTGCTTCGTGTTCTGCTCGATCTGCTGTTTCTGCGGCTCGATGTTGTGCAGGTCGGAAAAGGCGATGCGCGACATATGTGCGACCGGCTGCAGGTAGCCGCGGCTGCCCTTGCCGCCCGGCTTGCGCCAGCGGAAGGCGTTCGAGGCGTCCCAATCCACATTGCGCGCGGCATGGGGCAGGAAGGCTTCGATGCGCGTCAGCAGTGCTTCCGCGCGCTCGAGGAATTGATCGAGTTGCGTCATGTCAGGAACGGTAGTCGGCGTTGATGCTCACGTACTCGTGCGAGAAGTCGCAGGTCCAGATCGTGGCCGAGGCATTGCCGCGAGCCAGTTTCACGCGGATCGTGATTTCGCTCTGCTTCATCACGCGCTGGCCGTCTTCTTCCTTGTAGTCGGGATTGCGGCCGCCGTTCTTCGCCACCCAGACATCGTCAAGGTAGAGGTTGATCTTGCTGACATCCAGGTCGTCGATGCCGGCATAGCCGATCGCGGCCAGGATGCGGCCCAGATTGGGATCGGAGGCATAGAAGGCGGTCTTCACCAGCGGCGAGTGGCCGATGGAGTAGGCGATCTGGCGGCACTCTTCGACCGAGGTGCCGTCTTCCACCGTGATGGTCATGAACTTGGTGGCGCCCTCGCCGTCGCGCACGATCATCTGCGCCAGTTCCTGCGAGATCGCGGTGACGGCGGCGGCCAGCTCGGCGTATTCCAGCGAGGCGATGTCGTTCACTTCCAGCTGGCCCGCGCCGGTCGCGATCACCATGAAGGAGTCATTGGTCGACGTGTCGCCGTCGATGGTGATGCAGTTGAAGGATTTGTCGGCAGCCGCCTTCACCATGTGGTCGAGCACCGGCTGGGCGACCCTGGCATCCATCGCGAGGTAGCCGAGCATGGTGGCCATGTTCGGCTTGATCATGCCCGCGCCCTTGCTGATGCCGCTCAAGGTGACCTGCTTGCCGGCGATCGTCACCGTGCGCGAGGCGGCCTTCGGCTGCGTGTCGGTGGTCATGATCGCTTCCGCGGCGTTGTACCAATTATCGGCCTTGAGGTTGGCGATGGCGTTCGGCAGGCCGGCCTTGATGCGGTCGACCGGCAGCGGCTCGAGGATGACGCCGGTCGAGAACGGCAGGATCTGCGACGGTGCGCAGCCCAGCAGGGCGGCGAGCGCCTCGCAGGTCGCATTGGCGTTGGCCAGGCCGGATTCGCCCGTGCCGGCGTTCGCGTTGCCGGTGTTGATGACCAGCGCCTGGATCGGCGTGCCCGACATGCGAACACCTTCCAGATGCGCCTTGCAAACCTGGACCGGCGCCGCGCAGAAGCGGTTTTTGGTGAACACGCCCGATACGGTGGCGGTCGGCGCCAGCTTCATGACCAGCAAGTCCTTGCGGTTGGCTTTGCGGATGCCTGCTTCTGCAAAACCCAGTTCGATCCCTGCGACGGGTTTCAGGTTGGCGGCGATGGGAAGGGGGAGATTGACGGCCATGGCGTTCGGGTGCGTTGAGTGACGGAAAAGTGGGAACGCTATTTTAAACCCTCACGGGAGGCCGCGCTCCGTTGCGAGGACGGCAACGGAGCGGGAAGCTTTGGTGGCAGGATTCAGGCCGCAGCCTTAGCCGATGGCGTCTGGTGCAGGATGATCTTCTTCAGCTCCGGCACGCAGGAACCGCAATTGGTGCCGCATTTGAGCTGTCCCTGCAGGGTAGCCAGGACACCGTCCGGCGTCCCCTGGTTGATCCAGTCATGCTTCACCAGCGCCTCGTTGATTTCCGCCTCGGCAATGTTGAAGCAGTTGCAGACGATCCTGCCGCGCGCCTTGAAGCCCTGCGGCGCCTTGGTCGATGGCATCAGCAGGAGACGGCCGAGGGCGGCCACCGGTTGTTCGCCTTCCAGGTATTCCTTCAGCCAGTGCTCGGCCGACGTATCGCCGGCGAGCGATACCGCCGCCAGCTTGCCGTCGCTCACGCGGATATGGCGCGCATTGCCGCGACGGACATCGTCGTAGCGCAATACTTCCGCGCCGGAGATGCCGAACTGCGTTTCGATCTCCAGCACCAGTGCCGGATCGGCCGGATAGTCGTCCGCCGCACGGAAGAAAACGCCCACCTTGTCGCGCCCGAACAGGGTGCAGGATGCATAGCTGAAGCGCCGCATGAACGGCCGCAGCGCGGACTGGAGCGCGAGCGCCTTGTCCTGGTCGATCCAGCCGAACACGAGGAAGCGCCACGGCAGCTCCGCCTTCAGGATCTTGACGGCGGCATGCTTCAGTTCCGGTTGCTTGGAACTCGGGCAGAACGCCGGCAGGGTCAGCGCGTTGACGCCGAAGGTGCCGTTGCCGTCGCTGCCCCGGCCCGATACGTATTCCTCGCCCCAGTGCATGCCGATGAAGGCTTGCCCGGCGCGGATGTCGTCGCTCGCCACCGCGGGCAGGATCTGCGAACCCCGCTTGCTGGTCACGTGCACCAGGTCGCCGTTGGCGATCATGCGGCGGTCCATGTCGGCCTTCGACAACATGACCGCCGGTTCGGCGGCGTGCGAGAACAATTGCGCCACCGTGCCGGTGCGGCTCATGCCATGCCACTGGTCGCGCTGGCGCCCCGTGGTCAGGCGGAACGGGAAGCGCGCATCGACCGGTTCGGCGACCGGCTTGTAGACGGTGTTGACAAACTTCGCCTTGCCGCTGGCCGTCGGGAACACGCCGTCTTCGTACAGGCGCTTCTTGCCTTCGGCCGCGCCCTCCGGGAAGGGCCATTGTTGCGGCCCCTGCTCTTCCAGGATCTTGTATGAAAGGCCGGTGATGTCGAGGTCGCGGCCGCGGGTGGATTCGCGGTGCTCGTTCCAGATCTCTTCGGCGTTGGCGTAGGGGAAGATCGTCTTTTCCTTGCCCATCAGCGTTTCCAGCCGGCGGGCAAAGTCGATCACGATTTCCCAGTCGTGACGCGTCTCGGCAGGCTTGGGCAGGACAGGTTTGAAGCGCGTGATGCGGCGCTCGGAATTCGTGACCGTGCCTTCCTTTTCGCCCCATGTCGTGGCAGGCAACAGCACGTCCGCGTAATCGACGGTGACGGTGGTCTTGTAGGCTTCCTGCACGATCACCAGCTCCGCCTTTTCCAGCGCCTCGCGCACCAGCTTCTGGTCGGGCAGCGACTGTGCGGGGTTGGTGCAGGCAATCCACAGGATCTTGATTTCGCCGCTGCGCACCGCCTCGAACATCTCGACCGCCGTCTTGCCAGGCTTTGCCGGCACGTCCTCGACGCCCCACAGGCGCGCGATTTCCGCACGGTGTTCCGCATTGGCCATGTCTCGGTGGGCGGACAGCAGGTTTGCCAGTCCGCCGACTTCGCGCCCGCCCATCGCGTTGGGCTGTCCCGTCAGCGAAAACGGCCCTGCGCCCGGCTTGCCGATCTGGTGCGTCGCGAGGTGGAGGTTGATCAGTGCCGCATTCTTGGCGGTGCCGGAAGTCGATTGGTTCAGGCCCTGGCAATAGAGCGAGAGCGATGCCTTGGACTTGCCGAACCAGCGGGCGGCCGTCGCCAGGTCTTCCTCGGAAATGCCGCAGGTTTCGGCGACGAACTGCGGTGTGTAGTCGCGCACGGTGCGCTTCAGCTCGTCGAAGCCCTCGGTATGCGCGTTGATATAGTCATCGTCGATCCAGCCTTCCCATAGGCAGATGTGCAGCATGCCGTTGAACAGCGCGACATCCGTGCCGGGCAGGATGGGCAGGTACAGGTCGGCGTCTCGGGCCGTATCGGTCCGCCTCGGGTCGGCGACAATCATCTTCAGCGCACGGTTTGCCTTGCGCGCCGCTTCGATCCGCCGATAGATGATGGGATGCGCGTAGGCCGTGTTCGAGCCGACGATGAAGATCACTTCGGCGTGGTCGAAGTCTTCATAGCAGGCAGGCGGCGCATCGGCGCCCAGCGTCTGCTTGTAGCCGGCCACCGCGCTCGACATGCACAGGCGCGAATTGGTGTCGATGTTGTTGGTGCCGGCCAGGCCCTTGGAAAGCTTGTTGAAGACGTAATAGTCTTCCGTCAGCAACTGGCCGGAAATGTAGAAGCCGACGCTGTCCGGCCCGTGGTCGCGGATGGTGCTGGCAAATTTCCTCGCCATGAAATCCAGCGTATCGTTCCAGGATGCCTTGTCGCGTCCGCCATCGCGCGAGACGCGCATTTCGGGATACAGGGCGCGAGCCTGCTGCTGCAACACCGGGTTGGCAGTCAGGTGCAGCGTGCTGCCCTTCGTGCACAACCGTCCGAAATTGGCGGGATGGTCCGGATCGCCGCGGACGCCGGTGATCTTTTCGCCATCGCTCTCGACGATGACGCCGCAGCCGACGCCGCAGTAACAGCAGGTGGCTTTCGTTTCGCGTGATGCACTCATTCGGCCTTGACCTCGATCGCCAGGGAACTCAATTCTTCAGCGTCGAGGAAGACCTTGCCGTCTTCCACCTTGACGCTGAACCTTTGCGTGCAGCCTTCATCCGGCGTCACCGCGCAACCGGAGTCGAGCTGGATGTTCCAGTTGTGCAGCGGACAGGCAACGCGCTCGCCGAATACGATCCCTTGCGACAGCGGGCCGCCCTTGTGCGGGCACTTGTCGAGCAAGGCAAAAATCTTGTCTTCGCTGTTGCGGAAAATCGCCACATCAGGCTTCGCTGCCCGATTGACGACCCGTGCGCCGAGCACGGGGATGTCTGCGACGTTGCAGACGGCTTTCCATTGTTGCGGCATGTGCTTTCCCTTATTTGAGTTGGACGATGTGCACGGGAGCAGCCCGGTCGAACGATCCATGGAGCATGCAGGTGCCGAGGATGGCGGAAGTGGCCGCAACGGCCAGCACGATGGCTGCAAGATAGATGGTCATGGTCGTTCCTTTCAAAGAAATCAATCGGAACCGTCCGGCGGATTGGTTCGTTACACGCTCAACGGTTCGAACTGGCGCACGTCAACCTGAGCCTTTTCCTGTTCATGCCAGGGGTCCGGCTCGCCGTCGAGCGAGAACAGCAACCGCTCGTACAGTGCCTTGCGGTTTTCCTCGTCCTCCAGCACTTTCTTCTTCACATGGTCGAGGCCTACACGTCCAATATAGTGCACGGTGCGCTCGAGGTACCAGCCTTCTTCCCGGTAGAGCTGCAGGAAGGCGCCGGAATACTCCAGCACTTCCTCGTGCGTCTTCACCTTGGCGAAGAAGTGCGCCACCTCGGTCTTGATGCCGCCGTTGCCGCCGACATAGATCTCCCAGCCGGAATCGACGCCGATCACGCCCACGTCCTTGATGCCGGATTCGGCACAGTTGCGCGGGCAGCCGGAGACGGCGATCTTCACCTTGTGCGGCGCATACATTTTCCACATCGCGCGCTCGAGCTGCTTGCCCATCTCGGTGGAATCCTGCGTACCGAAGCGGCACCATTCCGAACCGACGCAGGTTTTCACGGTGCGCAGCGCCTTGGCGTAGGCATGGCCGCTGGGCATGTCGAGTTCTTTCCAGACGGCGGGCAAGTCTTCCTTCTTCACACCCAGCAGGTCGATCCGCTGGCCGCCAGTCACCTTGACCGTCGGGATCTGGAACTTGTCGACGACGTCGGCGATCCGGCGCAAATCTTTTGCGGTAGTCTCGCCGCCCCACATGCGCGGGATGACCGAGTAGGTGCCGTCCTTCTGGATGTTGGCATGCGCGCGCTCGTTGATGAAGCGCGATTGCGGATCGTCCTTCGCCTCGTGCGGCCAGGTGGAGATCAGGTAGTAGTTCAGCGCCGGACGGCATGTCGAGCAGCCGTTCGGGGTGCGCCATTCCATGAACTTCATGGTGCCGGCGATCGTCAGCAGCTTGTTGACCTTGATCGCGTCGCGCACTTCCTGGTGCGAATGGTCGGTGCAGGCACAAACCGGTTTCGCCTTGCTCGACGTGGAATAGTCGCCCCCGGCGGTCGCCATCAGGATCTGTTCGACAAGGCCGGTGCAGGAGCCGCAGGAGGCGGATGCCTTCGTATGCTTGCGCACGTCTTCCAGGGTGAACAGGCCCTTTTCCTTGATCGACTTGACGATGGTGCCCTTGCACACGCCGTTGCAGCCGCAGACCTCGGCGTCGTCCGGCATCGCTGCCGCGCGGGTGAAGCCTTCGTGGCCGGTATCACCCGGGCGACCGGTATTCGATTCGCCGAACATCAGCGTGTCGCGCATTTCGGTGATGTCCCTGCCTTCGCGCAGCAGCTTGAAGTACCAGGTGCCGTCGACGGTATCGCCGTACAGGCAGGCGCCGACCAGCTTATTGTCCTTGATGACCAGTTTCTTGTACACGCCGCCGATCGGGTCGGACAGAACGATTTCTTCCGTTCCTTCGCCGCCCATGAATTCACCGGCGGAGAACAGGTCGATCCCGGTAACCTTCAGCTTGGTCGAGGTCACGGACCCCTGGTAACGCCCGATGCCGAAATTGGCGAGATGGTTGGCGCACACTTTCGCCATCTCGAAAAGCGGCGCGACAAGACCGTACGCCGTGCCGCGGTGATTCACGCACTCGCCCACGGCATAGATGCGCGGGTCATAGGTCTGCATGGTGTCGTTGACAACAATGCCGCGATTGCAGAACAGACCGGCCGATTCGGCGAGCGTCGTGTTCGGGCGGATGCCGACCGCCATGACCACCAGTTCGGCGGAAACTTCGAGGCCGTCGGTGAAGCGGATGGCTTTCACATTGCCGTTTTCGTCGCCGACGATTTCCTTTGTGTTTTTATCAAGAAGGAACTTCAGGCCGCGGTCTTCCAGCGATTTTTGCAGCAGCTTGCCGGCGGTCGGGTCGAGCTGGCGCTCCATCAGCCAGGCCGGCAGGTGCACGACGGTGACGTCCATGCCGCGCAGCTTGAGGCCGTTGGCCGCTTCCAGGCCGAGCAGGCCGCCGCCGATGACGACGGCGTGCTTGTGCACCTTGGCGGCGTCGATCATCGCGTTGGTGTCCTGGATGTCGCGGTAGGAGATCACGCCCTTCAGTTCCTTGCCGGGCACGGGCAGGAGGAAGGGATTGGAACCGGTGGCCAGCAGCAGGCGGTCATATTCCGCAGTGGTGCCGTCTTCTGCGATGACCTGGCGCTTGACGCGGTCGATCTTCGCGATTTTCTTGCCGAGGTGGAGAGTAATGTTGTTTTCCGCATACCAGTCGACATCGTTGAGCATGATGTCCTTGATGGTCTGCTCCCCGGCGAGCACCGGCGACAGAAGGATGCGGTTGTAGTTGGCGTAGGGCTCGGCGCCGAATACGGTGATGTCGTAGATGTCCGGGGCGATCTTGATCAGCTCTTCGAGCGTGCGCACACCGGCCATACCGTTACCAACCATGACTAATTTCAGCTTCTTCATTAAAGCTCCTCCTCCACTCCGCTTCGCCATTGAAGCTACAAAAATGATCCTGGGAGTTTCTTAGCAAGAGCGGTGCCAATGCGGAATTCGGGTAAACGCACCGGGATGAAGAGAAAAGCGCACCGTTGCAGTGCAACATCTTCACATCGCTCGTGCAGGGAGCACGTTCGATATCTTCATGCCCTATTAATAGCGAGTTGACGCACGAAAACGCGTGGCACGGCGATTGCATAGTGCACACCAATTCCAACTTCGGTGCAAAGGCGCATCATGAAAACGACGTCGTTTTGGAAGGCGGGTCATACGCCGACCTTGCTTGCTTCCTTTTTCTATTTCGACCTGAGCTTTATGGTCTGGGTACTGCTCGGGCCGCTCGCCGTGCAAATCTCGAAAGATCTTGCTCTTACACCTGCCCAGAAGGGCCTGATGGTCGCGACCCCCCTTCTCGCAGGCGCGTTGCTGCGCATTGTGATGGGCGTGCTGGTCGATCACCTGAAACCCAAGAAGGCCGGTGCTATCGGCCAGGTCGTCGTGATTGCAGGCCTTACGTGGGCATGGCTGGGACAGCTGAACAGCTATGAAAGCATGCTCACGCTCGGCATCCTGCTTGGCGTTGCCGGCGCAGCATTTGCCGTTGCGCTGCCGCTCGCATCCCGCTGGTATCCGCCCGAGCACCAGGGTACGGCGCTCGGCATTGCCGGCGCAGGCAATTCCGGCACCGCTTTCGCCGCCCTGTTTGCACCGTCACTCGCCATCGCCTTCGGCTGGCAGAACGTTTTCGGCTGGTGCCTGATTCCGCTTGGCGTAGCCTTTATCGTGTACATGATCTTTGCGAAAGACTCGCCCACCGCCCCGCCGCCCAAGGCAATGGTCGAATACCTGCATGTGCTCAAGGACAAGGATGCTTGGTGGTTCATGTTCTTCTACAGCGTAACCTTCGGCGGCTTCTCCGGCCTGGCTTCGTCGCTGACGATCTACTTCAACAGCCAGTACGGCCTGTCCCCGGTGACAGCAGGCTACTTCACTGCCGCCTGCGTGTTTGCCGGTTCGCTGGTGCGCCCTGTAGGGGGGATCGTTGCCGACCGCATCGGCGGCATCAAGACGCTGTCGCTGATGTATGTGCTGGCCGCCCTGTTCCTGTTCATCGCCAGCACCGGGCTGCAATCCTATGAACTCGCCCTGGTCGTATTCGTGCTTGCCATGCTGTCGCTCGGCACGGGCAACGGCGCGGTGTTCCAGCTGGTTCCGCAGCGCTTCCGCAAGGAGATCGGCGTGATGACCGGCCTGGTCGGCATGGCCGGCGGCATTGGCGGCTTCTACCTCGCATCCAGCCTTGGCTATTCGAAGCAGATTACCGGCAGCTACCAGCTCGGCCTGACCCTGTTCGCTTCGCTGGCCATATTGGCCCTCGTGGGACTCACCGCGGTCAAGGGGCGCTGGCGTACGACCTGGGGCAGTGCTGCGATGACAACAGCGAAGATTTAACCCCGGAATTTGAGTAACATGGACGGCGGGAGCGGCGAATGCAGTTCGCCGCTCCCGCCGTTTTTTATCGCCTACACCAGACTCCATCATGCCCCTTTCCGTCAGCATCGGACACAGCACGCTCGCAGGCCTGCGCGAGAGAAACGAGGATTTCGTCGGCATGGTCACGCCGAACGAGCCCGAACTGTCGACCAAGGGCCTGATCGCGGCCATCGCCGACGGCGTTTCCGGCAACGAAGGCGGCCGCGAAGCATCCGAGTACACGGTGCGCGGCCTGCTCACGGATTACTACGCCACGCCCGATACCTGGCCCGTGACGCAGGCGCTCGACAAGGTCATCAAGGCCATCAACAGCTGGGTGCAGAAACAGGGATCGGTGCGGCCGGAACTGGCCGGGATGGCGACCACGCTGACCACGGTCGTCCTGCGCGGCAATTGCTATTACTTTTCGCACGTGGGAGACACGCGGCTGTACCTTTTGCGTGGCGGTGCGCTTACCCGTCTGACGACCGACCATGTGTGGGACCGCCCCGAGATGCAGCATGTCCTTACGCGTGCGATCGGCCTCGATACCCGCCTCGCGATCGACCACGGCATGGGGGAGCTGCGCGAGCGGGATGTGCTGCTGCTGGCATCGGACGGTGTGTGGTCGAGCATGACGGAGTACGACATCACCCATGCGCTGGCGGACGTGGCAATGGGAAGCTGGGATGCGGCATCCTGCGCCGACGCGCTGGTCAAGGCGGCGCTGGCGTCCGGCTCGACCGACAATTGCAGCGCGCTCGTGCTGCGCGTCGACAGCCTGCCGGAAGAGAACCTGCGCGACGCGCTATCCGTCTCCGCGCAGTTGCCGGTTCCGCCGAAACTGAAACCGGGACAGACCATCGACGGATACACCGTCGAAACCGTGATCCACAGTTCGCAGGCCACCCTGCTGTATCGCGTGCTCGATCCCAAGACGCAGCGTCAGCTCGTCCTGAAGACCTTGCATCCGGACCGTGCGGGCGATCCGCACGAGCGATCCGCCTTCGCCCATGAGGAGTGGCTGGCCAAGCGGGTCGTCGCCCGCTTCTTCCCGCAGGTGATCACGCCCGAGCAGAAGAACTATCTGTATTACCTGACCACCTGGCATGAAGGCGAAACACTGCAGCAGAAGCTGGATGCAGGCGCGCATTTCACGGCGCCCGAGACGGTCGCGATCGGCGAGAAGCTGGTGCGCGCCCTCGGCGCCCTGCACCGGCGCAGCATCATCCACCGAGATATCAAGCCGGGCAACGTCCACCTGGGAACGGATGGCGAATTGCGCCTGCTGGATCTTGGCGTCGCCATGTCCGGCCTGGAAGATGAGGTGCCGCTGAATGCACCGCAGGCCGGGACACCGTCTTTCCTGGCCCCCGAGCAGTTCGAGAACGCGCCGCCCTCACGCCAGACCGATGTGTATGCCGCCGGCGTGACGCTGTACCTGATGCTGACCCGTCACTATCCGTACGGCGAGATCGAACCCTTCCAGCGCCCCCGTTTCGTCGAACCGGTGCTGCCGAGCAGGTATCGCCCGGAAATTCCCTTGTGGCTCGAGAACGTGCTCCTGCGCGCGGTGGCCCGCGATCCTGCCGACCGCTTCGAAACCGCGGAGGAATTCCTGCTCGCGCTCGAACGCGGCGCCAGCAACCCCGTTCCGCCGCGGACGCCGGCGCCGCTGGCCAAACGCGATCCGGTGGCGCTGTGGCGTGCAATGGCGACCATCTCGATTGTGATCAACCTGCTCCTGCTTTATCTCGTCGTGGCACGATAAAAGACAACGGGGGCCGAAGCCCCCGCCGTCCTTCCACCCTCGTCATACCCTGTCAGGCAGCTTCCTTCATCGCCGCAGGATGTGCCTGGCGGTGATACAGGAATTCCAGCACCGCGCTGCGGTACTCGATGTACAGCGGATCGTGCGCCAGCGCCACACGGTCGCGCGGACGGTCGAGGCGCACATGAACGATGTCGCCGATGGTCGCGGCCGGGCCGTTCGTCATCATCACGATACGGTCCGACAGCAGCACGGCCTCGTCCACATCGTGCGTCACCATGACCACCGTGGATTCCGTCTTGGCAACGATCTTCAGCAACTCATCCTGCAGGTGGGCGCGGGTCAGCGCGTCCAGCGCGCCGAACGGCTCGTCCATCAGCAGCACCTTCGGCTCCATCGACAGCGCGCGTGCGATGCCGACGCGTTGCTTCATGCCGCCGGAAATTTCATGCGGGCGCTTCTGCTCGGCGTGCGTCAATCCGACGAGGGCGAGCGCGGCCTTGGTGCGCTCCTTCAGCTTAGCCTTGCTTTCGGTCGCGCCGAAGACGCGCTCCACCGCCAGATAGACGTTTTCATGGCAGGTCAGCCAGGGCAGCAGCGAATGGTTCTGGAACACCACCGCGCGCTCCGGCCCCGGACCGGCGATCTCGCGATTGGCGCACAGCAGGGTGCCGTCGGTCGCGGTGAGCAGGCCGGCGATCAGGTTCAGCAGCGTCGACTTGCCGCAGCCGGAGTGGCCGATCAGCGTGACGAACTCGCCCTTCTTCACGTTCAGGTTGATGTCGCGCAGTGCGTGGAAGGTGCCCTTGTTGGTGTGGAACACCATTTCCGCTTTCTGGATTTCGATGAACTTGCTTGTGTTGTCCATGATGCGCTCCTTAATTGCGGACTTCTTCGTAGGTGAATGCCTTGGCAATCGCGACCAGCGTCTGTTCCAGCAGCAGGCCGACGACACCGATCACGACGATGGCGATGATGATGTGCGGCACGTTCAGGTTGTTCCATTCGTCCCACACCCAGAAGCCGATACCCACGCCACCGGTCAGCATTTCGGCCGCAACGATCACCAGCCATGCAGTGCCGATCGCCAGGCGCACGCCGGTCAGCATGTAGGGCAGCACCGACGGGAACAGGATCTTGGTTACGATCTTCCACTCGGACAGGTTCAGCACCTTGGCGACGTTCATGTAGTCCTGCGGCACGCGCTGTACGCCGACGGCGGTGTTGATGATCATCGGCCAGATCGAGCAGATGAAGATCGCCCAGATCGCCGCCGGATTGGCGGCCTTGAACACCAGCAGGCCGATCGGCAGCCACGCGAGCGGTGATACCGGCTTCAGCAGGCTGATGATAGGGTTGAACATGCCCGACAGGAACTTGAAGCGGCCGATCATGAAGCCGAGCGGGATGCCGACCAGCGCCGCCATGCCGAAGCCGGTGCCGACGCGCTTGAGCGAGGACCAGAGGTTCCAGCCGATGCCCTGGTCGTTCGGCCCCTTCTGGTAGAACGGGTCGGAGAACAGCTTGATCGCGTGCTCCAGCGTCACCATCGGCGACGGAAAGCCGGTGCTCTTGGCGGCGACGATTTCCCATACGAGGACCAGCAGGGCCAGGCCGAGGATAGGCGGCAGGACTGCGAGGAAGAAGGGCTTCAACGAAACTTTCTTCTCGCTTGCAATCGCCGCAACGGGCTTTGCTTCCTTCTTGGCTTCTGCGTGTGCGTTCATTTTCTTGGGAGGAGATTCGGAGACCGGCTCGACCGGCTTGTTCAATACGTTGTCCATGACTGCGCTCATGATGCCCTCTTAAGCTTTGATCTTGAATGAACCCGCGTACACCTTCGGGTTCTTGCCGTCCCACACCACGCCGTCGATAAACTTGGAGGTGCGCATCGGATCCTTCGGCACGCTGACCTTGGCCATGTTGGCGGCGTCCTTGTACAGGTCGATCTGGTTGATCTGCTTGGCGACAGCCAGGTAATCGACGTCTTCCTTGAGCAACCCCCAGCGGCGGTGCTGCGTCAGGAACCACATGCCGTCCGACAGGTACGGGAAGTTCACGTAGCCGTCATTGAAGAACTTCATGTGGTTCGGGTCGTCCCATGTCTTGCCCATTCCGTTCTGGTAGCGGCCGAGGATGCGCTGGTTGATTGCATCGACGCTGGTGTTAACGTAGGACTTGTCGGCGACGGTTTCCGCCATCTTCAGCTTGTTCTGCAGGCCGGCGTCGATCCACTTGCTGGCTTCCAGCACGGCCGCGGTCATCGCCCGCGCAGTGTTCGGATACTTCTTTACCCATTCTGCGGTCGTGCCAAGGATCTTTTCAGGATGATCCTTCCAGATGTCCTGCGTGGTGACGCCGGTGATGCCGATGCCGTCCATGATTGCGCGGTGCCCCCAGGGTTCGCCTACGCAGTAGCCGTCCATATTGCCGACACGCATATTGGCAACCATCTGCGGCGGCGGCACGGTGATGATCTTCGCATCCTTCATGGGGTCGATACCGTGCGCCGCGAGCCAGTAGTACAACCACATCGCATGCGTGCCGGTCGGGAAGGTCTGCGCGAAGGTGTATTCGCGCTTCTCGGTCTGCATCAGCTTGGCCAGCGACGCGCCATCGACCGCGCCCTTGTCGGCCAGCTTCTTGGACAGCGTGATCGCCTGCCCGTTGTGGTTCAGGTTCATCAGCATGGCCATGTCCTTCTTGGGACCGGAGAGGCCGAGATGAACGCCATACACCAGGCCGTACAGCACATGGGCCGCGTCGAGTTCGCCGTTGACCAGCTTGTCGCGCACTGCCGCCCACGACGCTTCCTTGGTCGGTGTGATCTTGATGCCGTATTTCTTGTCGATGCCCAGTACGGACGCCATGACTACCGAAGCGCAGTCGGTCAGCGGAATGAAGCCGACTTTGACTTCTTCTTTCTCTGGCTTGTCGGAGCCGGCCGCCCATGCGCCTTGCGTGGCCAATCCTCCAAAGGCGCCCGCAGTCATTGCGGCACCTGCCTTGATCAGGCTGCGACGAGTCAGGTTCGTTTTGGATGCTTTTATAGTCATGATGTCCTCATGAGTGATTTCGAAACTGGCAAAAAGAAAGGCGTCCGTCACCACGAGTCGAGACTCGCGTGAACGGACGCCTTTGTCCAAACCATCCTCACCAACATTGGTCAGGACGGGGTATTCAATCGGTGCGCCGCCATTGGCGCTTGATCCCTAATTGCAAGTGGTGTGCCAACGTTTGTCAGCCAGTTTCCTACAGATTTGATCCAGATTAAGAGGGATCTACGCACTCATTTCGTGCACTGCATTAAAACAGGGCGCTCAGATGAGCAGATCGGCGACGTCGAGCATGCGCTGCGCCACTTCGGACAGTTTGAGGTTCTTGTCCATGGCGAGGCGGCGCAGTTTCTTGTATGCCTCGTCCTCGGTGCAATGATGGCGCTCCATGAGCAAGCCCTTGGCGCGCTCGATGACTTTACGTTCGGCCAGCTTGAGCTTGGTTTCGGAGAGTTCGTGGCGCAGTTTCTGGTCGACTTCGAAGCGGGCGATGGCCACGTCGAGCACCGCCTTGACCCTGTCCGCAGAGAGGCCTGCCACGACGTAGGCGGAGACGCCGGCCTCGATCGCCGCATGCATCTTTTCCCTGTCGTTGTCTTCGGTGAAGCAGACGATGGGGCGGCGCTCGTTGGCCGTGGCGGACACCACCTTTTTCAGGGCGGCGTCTGACTGTTCGTCGACGATGATCACGTCGGGCTGAAGCTGCGCGATCTGCTCTTCCAGGTCGGCGTCCGGCGGCAGCGCCGCGAGGATGTTGTAGCCGCTTTCGAGCAGGCCGATGCGGATCGCACGGGCACGCTCGGCCTGCAGTTGCGTCGCCCTGTCCGCCCCTTCCGGGACGACGAGGGAGTTGATGACAACGATCTTGAGTTGTTTGGAGTCGTTCATGGTATGAGAACCTCTGTGCGCTAATCCTATAAAATAGGGCTTTGCAAGAAGCTTGCCATCCATCCTCCCATCCCATGCTTGTCCTCGGCGTCGAATCCTCCTGTGACGAAACCGGCCTGGCGTTGTACGACACACAACGCGGCCTCCTTGCGCACGCCCTGCATTCGCAGGTCGCGATGCATGAGGAATACGGCGGCGTCGTGCCGGAACTGGCATCGCGCGACCATATCCGGCGCGCGATTCCATTGCTGGAACAGGTATTGGCAAAAGCGGAAGTCACGCGGCCGGCTATCGATGCGATAGCGTATACACAAGGACCGGGACTGGCCGGCGCGCTGCTGGTCGGCGCTTCGATTGCCTGCGGGCTGGGGCTGGCCATTGATCGGCCGGTGCTCGGGGTTCATCACCTCGAAGGCCACCTGCTCTCCCCGCTGCTGTCGAGCGATCCGCCTGCCTTCCCGTTTGTTGCCTTGTTGATCTCGGGCGGCCACACGCAACTGATGCGCGTGGACGGCGTCGGCCAGTACACACTGCTCGGCGAAACGATGGATGACGCCGCGGGTGAAGCTTTTGACAAGTCGGCCAAGCTGCTCGGCCTCGGCTATCCCGGCGGACCGGCGATCTCGCGCCTAGCCGAATTCGGCGATCCCGGCACTTACAAGCTGCCGCGGCCGATGCTGCACTCCAAGGATCTCAACTTCAGCTTCTCCGGCCTGAAAACGGCCGTCCTGACGCTGGTGAAGAACCATGTGGCCAATATCTGCGAACAGGACAAGGCGAACATCGCACGCGCCTTCGTCGACGCAATCGTCGACGTGCTGGTGGCGAAATGCCTGTCGGCGCTGAAGGAAACGGGCCTGAAGCGGCTTGTGATCGCCGGCGGCGTCGGCGCCAACCAGCAGTTGCGGGAAGCATTGAACGCGACTGCGCAGAAACGGCGCTTCCGCGTGTTCTATCCCGAACTGGAGTTTTGCACCGACAACGGCGCGATGATCGCGTTTGCGGGGGCCATGCGCCTGCAGATCAATCCGCAGGCGGCCAAGCGCGATTATGCGTTCAATGTTCGCCCGCGCTGGCCGCTGGACGAACTGCGGGTCGTGTAGCTTACTTCTTCTTGCTGCCGATCCGGCTTTCCTTGCCGGCCAGCAGGTTGGCGATGTTCTGGCGGTGGCGGTAGATCAGCAAGGCACTCATCACACCGACTGCCAGCAGTTGGGCGTTCACGCCAAACAGCAGACCGTAATAGAACGGCGCAAAGATGCTTGCCACCAGCGCAGCCAGCGAGGAATAACGGAAGGCATAGGCAATTACCAGCCAGGTCACCAGCGTCGCGAGTCCGAGCCAGCCGTTCAGGCCAAGCAGCACACCCAGCGCGGTCGCCACGCCCTTGCCGCCGACAAAGCGGAAGAACACCGGCCACAGGTGGCCAAGGAACACCGCCACCGCCACCAGCGCAATCCCGGTATCGCCCACGCCATACTGCTCGCCAAAACGCATCGCCAGCCAGACCGCCAGCCAGCCCTTGAAACCATCGCCCAGCAGCGTCAGCGCCGCCGCTGCCTTGTTGCCGCTGCGCAGGACATTGGTCGCGCCCGGATTCTTCGACCCGTAGGTGCGCGGGTCCGCCAGGCCGAACAGGCCGCTGACGACGACAGCGAACGAAATGGAGCCGATCAGGTAGGCGGCGATGGCAAACAGCACTGTGGACATTCTCTCCCTTTCAGATGGATGGGTGCGCGGCGCTCACTCGTCGAGCGCGCAATTGACCGTTTTGACCGGCAGGACATTGGCGAGGACTTTCGGGTCGATGCCGACCAGGTAGCCGCGCCTTCCGCCGTTGATGTAAATCTTGTCGAGCGCAAGGATGCTTTCCTCGACATAGACGGGCATGGCCTTGCGGGTGCCGAACGGCGAGGTGCCGCCGACCAGGAAGCCCGAATGGCGGTTCGCGACCTCGGGCTTGCAGGGCTCGACCGACTTGCAGCCGATCTGGCGCGCCAGGTTCTTGGTCGATACCTTGCGGTCGCCGTGCATCAGCACGACCAGGGGCTTGGCCGCTTCGTCCTGCATGATCAGCGTCTTGACCACATGGTGCTCGTCCACGCCCAGCTCGCGTGAGGATACGGCGGTGCCGCCGTGCTCCTCATACGTGTAGGGATGCTCGGTGAACGCGACGCCCTGCTTGCGCAGGAATTGCGTGGCCGGCGTTTCGGAAACGTGTTCTTTCTTTGCCATGGCGGGTGCCAAAAAAATTTGGCCACAATTATGCAGCAAGAACCGCGATTTTCGACCTTCCTTGCGCTTTTGTCATGCCGCTGAGAGGAGCGGCTGGCGGCGCAACAGTTCGCAGAAAGCGGCCGGCGGCACCGGCTTGCTGTAGTAATAGCCCTGTGCGAACACGCACTGCCGCGCACGCAGGAAGGCAGCCTGGTCGGCCGTCTCTACACCTTCCGCGATCACTTTCAGGTTCAGGCTGTGCGCCATCGCGATGATGGCGTTGGTGATTGCGGCGTCGTGCTGCGCCTGACCGATGCCGCGCACGAAGGACTGGTCGATCTTGAGCGCGTGGATGGGGAAACGTTTCAGGTAGGACAGGCTGGAGTAGCCGGTACCGAAGTCGTCCACCCACAACTGCACACCCATTTCGCTGAGCTGCGTGAGCGGCACCAGGTTTTCCTCGCTCGGATGCATCAGGAAGTTTTCCGTGATTTCCAGTTCCAGCGCGGAGGCCGGTATGCCCGTTTCGAGCAGGATACGCTCGACGCAGCCGACAAAATCCGGCTGCAGCAACTGCCGCGCAGACAGGTTCACGGCGATGCACAGGTCCGAGTGCCCCGCATCGCGCCAGCGCCGCAATTGCAGGCATGCCTCGCGCAGCACCCATTCGCCGATCTGCGTGATCAGACCCGTTTCCTCCGCAATCGGAATGAATTCCGCAGGAGGAATGAATCCGCGGTCCGGCTGCAGCCAGCGCAGCAGGGCTTCCGCGGAGACGATCTTGCCGCGCTCCATGTCGACCTGGGGCTGGTAGTGCAGGCTGAACTCGCCGCGCGCGATGGCCTGGCGCAACTGGTTGGCGATCGCGAGACGATACTGCGCCGCCACGTTCAGGCTTTGCATGAAGAACTGGTAGTTGCCGCGCCCCTTTCCCTTGGCATGGTACATGGCGGTATCCGCCGCGCGCATGAGCGTGTCGGCGTCCTCGCCGTCCTCCGGATAGAGGCTGATGCCGATGCTGCAACCGGCGTGCAGCTCGTGGCTGTTGACGTAGAAAGTGCTCCTGAGCTCGTCGAGGATTTTCTGCGCCACCGAGGCCGCGGCGTGGTCATCGTCGATGGACGGCAGCACCAGCACGAATTCGTCGCCTCCCAGGCGGGAAAGCGTATCGCCGCGGCGCAGGCACAGCTGCAAGCGTGCGGCAACCATCTGCAGCAACTGGTCGCCGACCTGATGGCCGAGCGAATCGTTGATGTGCTTGAAATCGTCCAGGTCGATGAACATGACGGCAACCGACTTCGAAATGCGCTGCGACTGCGCAACCGCCTGCCGCAGCCGGTCCAGCAGCAGGGCACGGTTCGGCAGGCCCGTCAGCGTATCGTGGTGTGCCATGTAGCTGATGCGGTGTTCGGCCTGCTTGCGCTCGATCGCGATGCCGGCAATGCGCGCGGCAAAATCGGCCAGCCGCAGTTCCGCCGGCGTCGGCGTGCGCACCTCGCGGTAGTGCATCGCGAACGTCCCCAGCACACTGCCCTGCTGCGACAGGATCGGCGTCGACCAGCATGCGCGCAGCCCATGCTGCAAGGCCGTTTGCCGGCAGTTCTGCCATAAGGGGTCATGTTCGATGTCGTTGACGACGACTCTCCGGCCGAGATGCATGGCAGTACCGCAGGAGCCGGCCGCCGGCCCGATGCGCACCTCTTCAAGAAGTTCAACGTAGGTGACCGGCAAGCTCGATACGGCACCGGCGCGCATACGCTGGCCGTCTTCAGCGAGCAGCATGACCGATCCGACCATGCCTTCGGACTGCGATTCGATCACGCCGACGAGACAGGTCAGCACATCATGCAGCGATGCGCCGGTGGCGATCATTTCCAGTACGCGGGCCTGGCCGACGTTCAGCGCCTCGGCCTGCTTCTGTTCGCTGATCTCCTTGCCGGTGCCGCGGTAGCCGCGGAACACGCCGTCATCGTCGAACAGCGGTTCGCCGCTGATGCTGAACCAGTGCCATCGGCCGTCCTCCGCATGCACCTTGTATTCGAGTTCGCGGAACGGCAGGTGTGCCTTGAGTATGCGCACATGCTCTTCCCAGGTTTGCGGATTGAGCGCCCCTTCATCAATCGCAAGCTCGCGCCGGGTCTTGCCGATCAGGTGCTCCGGCACCATGCCGCCAACGCGGCCGACGCCCTCCGACATCACGGTAAACCGGAAGTTCTCGTCCTGCTCCCAGTACCAGTCGGAGGACAGGTCGGTCAGGCTCCTGAATCGCTCCTCGCTCCTGATCAGTGCCTGCTCGGCGCGCTTGCGCTGGATGAATTGTCCGATCTGGCTGCCGATGATCTGCATCATGCCGATCATTTCCTCATCGGGCATCCGCGTTTCCCGGCTGAAGAAGGCCATGACACCGACGGCCTTGCCGGCCAGCAGTACCGGCACCGCAAAACTGCCATGCAAGCCAATCTGCGCTGCTTCACGCGGACGCCGGAATGCCGGCTCCGTCGTCACGTCCGGCACCCAGAGCGGTTTCTGCGAACGGACAATCAATGCGGGAAGCCCCGTGGACACGGACACGGCATTCTTCCTCGCCACTGCCACGAACTCGGTCGGCGCCACCGCGGGCGACTCCCACGCCTGCATCAGACGGAAGCTATCGGCTTTCTCATCGACATCCCACAGCTCGCCGATCTCCCAGCCGAAGTTTTGGCAGATGGCTTCAAGCAGCGGCAATGCCGCGTGCGTCAGCGACGTGGCATCGGCCAGCACGCGCGTGACCGCGAACTGGACTGCCTGGCGCTGCTCCGCGCGCCGCCGGTGCGTGATGTCGCGAATGTTGCACTGGATGACGCGCGCATCCTCGACCTGGTATGCGCTGCTGACAAATTCGACGACGAGCTCGTGCCCGTCGCGCGTCTGCAACGGCAGCGAATCGTGCCGTACCAGATCCTGTTCCTGCAACTCGTCGAAAAGCGCGTTGCATTCCGACCGGTTCCTGAAGGGCATCACGTCGCGGATGCACTTGCCGACGAATTCGTCATGGCGATAGCCAAGCATTTGAAGCAGGCAGGTATTCACGTCCGTCACCACGCCTGTCTCGGAATGCAGCAGCAGGATGCCGTCTTTCGCGGTCTCGAACAGCCGGCGGTAATGCGCTTCGGACAGCTGGAGTTCGCGTTCGATCCTGCGGCGCTCGGCATTCTCCTCTTCAAGGTCAGTGTAGAGCCGGGCGTTTTCGAGCGAGATGGCCGCCTGCGATGAAAGCAGCTCCAGCACACCGAGCGCATCGGCAGAGAATGCGCCGGCAATGAGGTTGTTTTCCAGATACAGCAGGCCGACCAGCTCCGCCTGCCGGAAGATCGGCTGACACAGGACTGACTTGAGGTGATGCGATGAAATATAGGGATCGTTGGAGAACCTGGCATCCGCCGCTGCGCTTTCGAGCAAGACTTTCTGGCGCGTACGCCAGACATAGTTGATCAGGGTAACAGGCAGTAACTGCGTCGACGCCGGTCGGAGCGAATTGAGACGACGCGCCTGCACCACCCCGTGCTCGTCCAGCACCGCTTCCGCCTCGATCGCCAGGTCGCCGCCATGCTGGAGGATCACATAGCCCTTCTGCGCGCCCGCCTGTTCGATCACGACCTGGAGCAGCTTCGACAACAGCCGGTCGAAGGCAATCTCGCCGGACAGCGCCTGCGATGCCTTGATGACGGCAAGCGCGTCCAGCTGCAAGGTGCCGCGCGGCAGGGATTCGTCGACGGCCACGGGGTCACTTCCCTGCAATTGCGGATACAGCGATTCGAGCTGGCGCACTTTCCCGGCGGCGCCCCAGCGCGCGTAGCAGGCATGCGCATGCCGCAGATAGGCGTCGGCGCTGCGCCCGGACCCGCGTGTACGGTAAAAATGCGCCGCCAGTTCATTGGCCAGCGCCTCGTCCTGCACGAATCCATGCAGCGCAGCGAGACGGATGGCCTGTTCGTAGCGTTGCATGGCGTCGAGGTCACGGCCTTCGATGCGTGCCATCTCCGCCGCCACCATTGCATATCGGTGCAGGAAGTTCTGCGGACAGTTTTTCGCCCACTGGCGCAAGCGTTTCTGATGCTCCTTCAGGGTAACGGAAAACTCCAGCTGCCGGTCCGCATCGACCTGGGTATAGATCGCGGTGAACGTCAGTGCCTGATAAAAGGTGCAGCTGGCCTCGATCGGCATCGACGTCATCACGTCCTGCATCTTCATGGCCAGCCTGGACGCATCGAGGGCATCGCCGTAGCGCCGGTACAGATAGCTCGCGATAAGCTTCATGACGTGGTAAAAGGCTGTGCCGGAGCGGAACCGCGTCCGCTCGAAAGATTGCAGGCACTCGGCCTCGTCGAAGCTGCCGTCGCTGAATCCTGCCTGCTCGCTCGTCGCCCCCTTCATGCTGGCAATGAACTGTTGCACGAGCCGGATGGCGCGCCATGCGGCATCGTTGTGACTTTGCTGCGCGAAGGCGGCGTAACCCTGCAATGCCTTCGACACTTTATCCAGGGCCTCCCCCTTCTCGATCATCTGCCAGGGTGTCCGGTACGAGGAATACCCCGCCCAGACGAGGTCGCCGACCTCGAGACAGGCGCGGAATCCCTCTTCCATGAGGAGGATGTTATCGGCGAAGGGCTTGTGCCAGAAGTTGAGGTAGTTGCCGTGCAGGAAAAGCAACGCGCCCCGCATGCGCACATCATTGAACTTTTCGTTCAGGCGCAGGCCCAGCTCGGAGAACGCATATCCGGATGCAAGATCGCCGAGCCGCGACGCGAGGATCATCCCGTAGCCGCTGTAGGCCACGCAGGATTTTGCTGTGTTTCCATATTCCAGCGACAGGTTCACCGCCTTGAATATAAGCAGCGGATAGAGCCTGTTGCGTGCGACGAAGGCACATGGAAGCATCTCCATCAGCAAGGCAATGATGGCCATCGCGGCCTCGTTCCCGGCAGACGGAAGGTCGAACAGGTCGGCCGGCGAACGTCCTGCCAGTCCGGCAGCGATGCGCTCACGCTCCTTGTCTTCCAGAGCGGCAATATCCGCGTCGTCCGACGGAATGACAAGGCCGAACAGTTGCAATCCGGCGCATCCCGCCTCCACCGCTTCGTCGAAACGGCCCGCTGTCTGGCACAGGCTCATGCGCAGTCCGTATACGCGCGCCCTGTCGAGCGGAGAAGAAACGCGCTGCAGGAGGAGTCCGAACAGTTCTTCAGCCCGCTCGCCATCTCCGCTCAGGTATTCGCATTCGGCAAGCTCGAAATGGAAGTCGAAAGCGCGTGCCGGGTCCGTCGCCCAGATCTCCGCCGGCAAGAGCGCGGCCGCATGCCGCAGATAATTGCGTGCGGCGGCATAGGCGATCGCCGATTTGGCCTTGCGCCCGGCGAGCCGGTTGAGCCGGCAAAGCAGTTCCCGTTCAGCGGCATCATGAATCGCATCCGGACACTGGTTGAACTGGTTGACCACATCGAACACCTGCTCCTCGGCCTGTTCCCGCGTGAAGGCGGAAATGCAGGCACGTCCGATCCGCAGGTGGAGTGCACCGCGCTCGCCTGCGTCAATCATCGAGTACGCAGCTTCCTGCACCCGGTCGTGCAGAAACTTGTAGTCGTCCCCGACACGCAGGACCAATCCCGCACGCATCGGTTCCGCAAGCACTGCCGGCAAGTCCTGTACGGCGCATTCGAGCGCTGCCGCCAGCAAGTTGGCGGCAGCACGCGTACCGAGGCAGGCAAAGCGTTGCAATGCTTGCTGCGCCTCAGGCGACATCCGCATCAGCTTGCCGATCATGAACTCGGCCACGTTATCCGTAAAACCATAGGCCTCGATGCGCGGCATATCCCAGCGCCAGGCCGACAGGCTCCGGTCGAACTCGATCAGGTGCTGCTCGTGCAATGCAGAGAGGAACTGGATGGCGAAGAAGGGATTGCCCCCGGTCTTTTCGCTGATCAGCCGTGCCAGCGGCAGCGTGTCCTTTTCGTCGCGGTGCAGCGCGTCCGCCAACAGCGCATTGATCGCCTGGTCAGGAAGCGCTTCCAGGACAATCTCGGTCACCGGCGCGCGCCCTCGGCGCAATGCATCGATACTCAGGCGGAAGGGATGCGATGCGCTCACCTCGCTGCTGCGGTAGGCGCAAACCGGCATGAAATAGCGCATGTCCGGATGCAGCAGCAGGCTCTCCAGCAGCGCGAGGCTGGCGGGATCGGCCCACTGGAGGTCGTCCAGGAACAAAACCAATGGGTGTTCCTGCCGCGCGAATACGCCGATGAACTGGCGGAAGACGATACCGAAGCGATTTCGCGCTTCCGTGGCAGGAAGCTCGGGCACAGGCTGCTGGGCGCCGGTGATCAGCTCCACCGGCGGAATGACATCGACGATCAGTTGCCCGTTGACGCCAAGCGCCTCCTGCAGTCTGCGCCTCCATTGACCGATGCGCTCCTCGCTTTGGGCAAGCAGTTCCAGCACCAGCGCAGCAAACGCCTGGACGATCGTGGAGTAAGGGATATCGCGCTTGTACTGGTCGAACTTGCCCGACGCGAAAAGCGCCTGCTCGCGGGCGATCGGTTTGTACAACTCGTTCACGAGCGCGGATTTTCCGATGCCCGAGTAACCGGTGACCAGCACCAGTTCCGGGCGTCCTTCGCCGGCCACCCGCTCGAACGCCTGGCGCAGCAACACGATCTCCTGGTCGCGGCCATACAGTTTCTGCGGCAGCTGGAAGTGCGACGGCACATCATGCCGGGCCAGGACAAAGGACCCGATGCTGCCATGTTCGGCCCATTGGCGGCCGCATTCCTGCAGGTCGTGCAGGAGTCCCTCCGCACTCTGGTACCGCTCTTCGGGCTCCTTGGCCAGAAGTTTCATGACGATTGCCGACAGGGCGGGCGGCAGGAGAAGATGCATGTCCGCCGGCGGCGTCGGTATGCGCGCGATATGGCAGTAAATCCAGCCCATTGCGTCGCCGGCATCGAAGGGCAGCCGCCCGGTGAGCATCTGGTAGAAAATGATGCCGAGGGCGTAAAGGTCGGTGCGCCGGTCCGGCACACGGTTCATGCGTCCGGTCTGCTCCGGCGCCATGCTGGCTTGCGGCACATCGGCATCCATGGCCGCATTCTGCTGCTGGCCGGGCAAGCTCTCGGCCAGGCCCAAGCCTGCAAGGCATGCCGCTCCGGTCGCTTCGTCCACGAAGATGCAGCCCGGCTCCAGCGCCTTGTGCATGATGCTACGCGCGTGCAGGTGGGCGACCGCTGCCGCCACGCCGGAGGCAATGGCAATGAAACGCTGCGGCTCCATGGGACTTCCGACCAGCTCGGATAGCAGTTCGCCGCGAGGCTCCTCGAGCATCAGGGCCGGACGCCCTTCGCACGTGTCGAGAGCAACCGGTCTGGCGACGAATGGAGAATCGATTGACTTGCCAAGTGCGAGTGCCTTCCGCAGCCAGTCTACGTGGCGGGATCCATAATGCTCCGGGGCGAGATGCATGAGAACTGCGCGTCCGTCATCCGCGCGCTGCCCCCGGCACAGAATCCCCATGCTGCCGACGTGCAGGATCTTGCTTACCGAATACATCCTGTCCCCGATAGTGCGCGGCTCTCCCATCTCGGGGTATTGCGCGCGTTTTCTTAAGCAGTCAACCCAGCTCGACCGATCCTGTTTCCATTTTGAAAGGCTCTTTTAACCAGCCTAATGGAGTATTTCTTCGGATACAAGTGCCAGCACGCACATCACTGCCCTTTGGAATGCACTCTCTATTGCCGAAATGCCAAGAGCTTCGGTGCGGCTTTTTATTTGAGCAGGCTCAACAGGATATTGAATAGTCGCTTGCGGAGGCTCCAGATTTCGGTGCGTGTGGTAAATAGGGCAAGGAATTCCAAAGCAGCTTGCACGAAAGTTTTTTGTGCGACGCACAAAAAACGCTTGACTTTGAAAATCCCATCCATAAAATAGGAATTGTTGCGGCGCACAATAACGTAGCCGTCCCTAATTCCCGCCAACTCTCAAGGAGCGAACCATGTTTACCATTCCCGAACAGTTTTCCAATGCTGCCAAAGCCAATTTCGAAGCACAGCTGTCCCTGATCACCAACCTGACCAGCAAGGCATTTGAAAGCGTCGAAAAGGTCGTCGACCTGAACCTGAATGTTGCGAAGGCTTCCCTCGAAGATTCTTCCATCGCAGCCCGCCAGTTGCTGAGCGCAAAGGACCCGCAAGAATTCTTCTCGCTGTCCGCCGCCCAGGCGCAGCCCGCTGCAGCCAAGGCAATCGCCTACGGCCGTCATCTCGCCGGCATCGCGACCAGCGCACAAGCTGAACTGACCCGCGCTACCGAAGAGCAGATCGCTGAAACCGGCCGCAAGATGACGGCGCTGGTGGAAGACGTGTCCAAGAACGCGCCGGCAGGTTCGGAAAACGTCATCGCCATCGTCAAGTCCGCGATCGGCAATGCCAACGCCGGTTACGAGCAGTTCAACAAGACTGCCAAGCAGGCTGCGGAAGTCATCGAAGCCAACGTGAATTCGGCCGTCAACCAGTTCACGCAAGCTGCGGAAAAGACCACCAGCCGCGCACGCAAGTAATCCTGCGCAGGTGCAGAAAGGAAAACGGGCCGTCGGCCCGTTTTTTTTTGCAGTTCAGCATCCCATCACAATGCTGTGCGATAGGACGCATCCTTTGAATTAGGTCAGTCCTGGCATGTCGTCGTCAATCTGGAAGACCGGGGCGCATGCTGTGCAATGGAAGTCAGATGTGCGTCACCAGATATGTAGCAGCGAAGGTAGCGGCAACGAGAAGAATATAAGAAATCGTACGCAAGCTTTCCATGGCAGTCATCCGGAAAAATTCACCACCCGACCAATGTACCAACATCCGCACAGGGCCAAATTGAGATAAAGCAATGGTTTCCTGCCCTGATTCTCTTTGCAGGAAAAATGCGCCGCCCTACTCCCTGTCCTGAACCGATTCCGTCACCTCCAGCGTTTTCATTCGCAGGATCATGATCGTGACGCCGACAGCAATTGCAAGCAGCATGCCTCTGAGCAGAACTGGCTTGACGAGGTAGATCGAGTAGATCATGGACGGCCACAGAAGCACGAGGCTGACCACTTTTGCACGCAGCGGCAGTGCACGCTTGTCCTCAAAATTGCGGAGATATTCGCCGAATATCGGATGATTCCGCAGCCATCGATGCATGCGGTCCGAACTGCGCACAAAGCATGCGGATGCAAGCAGGAGGAAAGGCGTAGTCGGCAGCAGCGGCAGGAATACGCCAAGAACCGCCAGTACGACGGCAATGCATCCGATGACGTTGAGCAGGATCTTCATATTGCCCCCGCAGACCGCTATCCGCGCGGATGGTGCGCCGCATGCAGTTTCTTCAGGCGTTCGCGCGCGACATGCGTGTAGATCTGCGTCGTCGAAATGTCCGCATGCCCCAGCAATAGTTGTACGACCCGCAGGTCGGCGCCATGGTTGAGCAGATGGGTGGCAAACGCGTGTCTCAGCGTGTGTGGTGACAAGGGAGCATTGATCGCAGCGCGAAGCGCATGCTTCTTGATGAGCGTCCAGAACATCTGGCGCGTCATGGCAGCTCCGCGCGCGGTAACAAACAGCGCATCATCCATCTGTCCGTTAAGGATCGCAGGCCGCCCCTCCTTCAGGTAACGCTCGATCCATGCACGCGCTTCTTCGCCAAACGGCACGAGACGTGTCTTGCTGCCCTTTCCGGTAATCCGGAGGACGCCCTCGTTCATGCCGACTTCGATAGTCTTGAGCAAAACCAGTTCCGACACCCGCAGTCCGCTTGCATACATCAGTTCGAGCATGGTCCGGTCGCGCAAACCCAGCGGAGTGTTTACATCGGGCGCAGCGAGCAGCGTCTCAACCTGCGCCTCCGACAGCGTCTTCGGATAGCGCGGGGGCTGCTTGGCCGACTTGATCTTGAGGCATGGGTCGGCACTGACCCGATTCTGCCGTAATGCAAACTGGTAAAAGCGCTTCAATACGGCAAGCCGCCTGTTCGCCGAAGTGGCCTTGGTTTCGGCATGCCTTGCTGCAAAATACGCATTGATGTCGGAATCGGCCGCCGCATACAGGCTCTTTCCCCTTTCCGCATCCAGCCAGGCGGCAAACAGGATCATGTCGCGCCGATAGGCATCGAGCGTATTCCTGGCCAAGCCGTCTTCCAGCCATAACGTATCGCAAAACTCGTCAATGGAAGCCTGGCTTGCAGTCGACACTTCTGTCATCGATAGCCCTTGACGCCCTCATGGGCAAGCAGCCATCGCTTGACGCCAATATGGAAGCCGGTTTCGTCGTCATGATTGGAAAAGCCGCCGAGGCCGCCTGAAGCTGTGACACGATGGCAGGGAATAATGAGCGGAAACCAGTTCGCCCCACATGCTTGTCCAACGGCACGCGGCGCCGAGCGGATCAGCTTCGCCACTTGTCCGTAGGTCAACACCTCCCCGCGAGGAATTCCCGAGATGGTTTCCCACACGCGACGCTGGAATGCGGTGCCAACTTCGGCCAGCGGGAGGTCGAACCGAAAATCCGCATCCTCCAGATATCGTTCAACCTGCCGGGCAATACGCTCTGACAACGCGTCCGCAGGCTCCTTTTCATTAAAGCTGCGAGGAAGATATACCAGTTCGCGTAACACGCCCGCGTCCGTGCGAATACCGACCGCACCAAAGGGAGCCTCGACAATGGCGGAAAACAAGTGGCTGTTCAGCTGTGAATGCATGGCGTTAGGATAAATCAAAATCCCTGACGTTTCCGCATCTGGGTGCTGAACAAGCCGCAAAGAAAATCGGCGTGTCCGTTTCCGGAACACGCCGATTGACGGGATGCTATCGAACTACTCTTCGAACGCTTCCTCGCGCTTCTTGCGCAGGTTCGGGCTGAGCACGACGATCATCGCCAACGCTGCGAGCACCAGCATGGTTGCCGAGATCGGCCGCTGCAGGAAGACCATCGGATCGCTGCGCGACAGCAGCAGCGCGCGGCGCAGGTACTCTTCCATCATCGGGCCGATGATGAAGCCCAGCAGCATCGGTGCCGGTTCCATTTCCAGCTTCGAGCAGATGTAGCCGAACAGGCCGAACAACGCCATCAGGTACACGTCGAACTCGCTGTTGTTCAGGCTGAACACGCCGATGGCGCAGAACACCAGGATGCCCGGGAACAGGAAGTGGTACGGCACCATGATCATGCGCACCCACAGGCCGATCATCGGCAGGTTCAGCACGATCAGGAAGAAGTTGCCGATCCACATCGAAGCGATGATGCCCCAGAACAAGGCCGGCTGCTCGGTCACCACCGCCGGTCCCGGCTGGATGCCCTGGATGATCATCGCGCCGATCATCAGCGCCATCACCGGGTTGGACGGAATGCCCAGGGTCAGCATCGGGATGAACGAAGTCTGCGCGCCGGCATTGTTGGCGGCTTCCGGCGCGGCCACGCCTTCGATGGCGCCCTTGCCGAAATTGGCCGCGTTCTTCGAGACCTTCTTTTCGATTGAGTAGGACACAAACGAAGCCAGCATCGCACCGCCGCCGGGCAGGATGCCCAGCACCGAGCCCAGGCCGGTGCCGCGCAGGATCGGCGCGACGATTCGCTTGAGGTCATCCTTGGTCGGCATCAGGCCGGTCACCTTCTTCATCACCAGCGAGCGCGATTCCTCATGCTCGAGGTTGGAGATGATTTCGCCCAGGCCGAACATGCCCATGGCCACCACCACGAAGTTGATGCCATCGGCCAGTTGCGGCAGGTCGAAGGTGTAGCGCGGCGTGCCGGAATTGACGTCGGTGCCGACCAGGCCCAGCAAGAGGCCGAGCACGATCATGCCGATGGCGCGCAGCAGCGAACCATGGGCCAGCACGACCGAAGCGACCAGGCCCAGCACCATCAGCGAAAAGTATTCAGCCGGGCCGAAGGTCAACGCCAAGTCGGCCAGCGGCGGCGCAAACAGGGCCAGCAGCACGGTGGCAACGGTGCCGGCGAAGAAGGAACCGATGGCAGCGGTGGCCAGCGCCTTGCCGGCATGGCCGTTCTTTGCCATCTGGTGCCCGTCAAGCGCGGTCACCACCGAGGATGATTCACCGGGCAGGTTAACCAGGATAGCAGTGGTGGAACCGCCGTACTGGGCGCCGTAATAGATGCCAGCCAGCATGATCAGCGAAGAAACCGGCGGCAGCGAGAAGGTGGCCGGCAACAGCATCGCGATGGTGGCGACCGGGCCGAGGCCGGGCAGCACGCCGATGGCGGTGCCGAGGAAGACGCCGATCAGGCAATACAACAGGTTGGACAGTGTGAGGGCGGTTTCGAAGCCGAGCGCCAGGTTGCTGAGAATTTCCATGACGTCTTCCCCTTAGAAACCGAGCCAGGGCCCGAACATGGGCATCGGCAAGCCGAGCGCCTTGACGAAAATCAGCACGCAGAACACCGCGAGTCCGACCGCAACCGCCAGGAAGGGGGCAACCTTGAACTTGATGCTCGCGTATCCGCTGATCATCACCACCATGATGACGCTGATTGCCAAGCCGGCGCCACGTACCAGGACGCCGAATACGGCGACCGACAGCATGACCAGGAGGATTTCACGAACGGCGAAACGCCCTACCGCGCCGCCGGATTTGACCATGGACCGGATAATCCCGATCGAACCGATCAGGGCAAGCAATCCACCGAGAATGGTCGGGAAATAAGCAGGTCCCATTCTCCCGGCAGAACCCATCGAGTAATCGCGCCCGATGATGACGGCAGCGAGGCCGAAGATGACAAATATGACCCCGGACCAGAAATCCTTGGGATCGCGAATGAACGATGGCAAAGCGAATCTCCTTCAACTTATTGGATCGATGGGAGTAATGCCTTCCTTATCACCGCAGTAACTGCCCGGAGTGAGTGGATGGCATCTTATCCCATTTTTGCAGCCGCGGGATTTGGATCCTGTTAGGCTGCGACGCACCGGGGAACAGTTTCCCCCGATGCGCCAGCTACAGCAATAGTTACTAAAAAATTTGAATCGATTAGTCAGCGTACACACCGGCCTTCTTGATGATCGGGCTCCACTTGTCGATTTCAGCCTTCAGGAAGGTCCGATGCACATCCGGAGTTGCACGGGACTCGGCGACCGGCTCCGTACCCAACTCGGCGAAGCGCTGCTTGACGTTCGAATCCTTGAGTGCCGCCTGGAGTGCCTTGGAGAGCGAATCGACGACCGGCTTCGGGGTGCCCTTCGGTGCGTACAGGCCATGCCACACGGCTACTTCAAAGTTCTGCAGGCCGGCCTCATGGAGGGTCGGCAGGTCGTTAAGCGACGGCACGCGCGACTTGGTCGTCACGCCGTAGGCCTTGATCTTGCCGCTCTTGATCTGGCTGGTGGTATTGGTGGTCTGGTCGCACATGAAGTCCACCTGACCGCCCAGAAGATCATTCATTGCCGGGCCGGTACCCTTGTACGGGACAGTGGTGATATCAGTGTCGATAGCACTCATGAAGAGCATGCCGCACAGGTGCGAGGCGGAACCCACGCCGGCGTTGGCATAGGTGACCTTGGTCTTGTTTGCCTTGACGTAGGCGAGAAGTTCCTTGAAGTCCTTCGCCGGGAAGTCCTTGCGTGCAACAAAGGTCATCGGCACATCGGTAATCAGGCCGACGGGCTCGAAACTGTCGATCGCGCTGTAGGTCAGCTTGCGATAAAGAGCGGGCGCAGTGGATTGGCCGATATGATGCAGCAGCAGGGTGTAGCCGTCCGGATCAGCCTTGGCAACACGCGCAGCACCGATCGTTCCGCCAGCGCCGCCAACGTTCTCGATGATCACCTGCTGGCCGAGCGTCTTGCTCATCGACTGGCCGACGAGGCGGGCAACGGTGTCGGTCGGACCGCCAGCAGCGAACGGAACGATCACGGTGATCGTCTTGGTGGGATAGGATTGTGCATATGCAGCAGTACTGGCAACCAGTGCGAGACCTGCGACAAAGCGCAATGACTTGATATTCATGAGCGTCACTCCTCCAATAATTAATATTTGACACACAAACATGGCGCCGGTGGAAAACCGGCCAGGAGATGCATTTGATGCGCACAGATCGACAGCAGCAAGTGTGCCTCCATGCACCATTATTGCCAGTAGCAATTCCATAAACAATTGTGGAAAGCCGCAGTGAAAATGCCTTTAATGCAAGGAAAAACCGCGCTTTGGCAAAAGGGTGAAAACAACTGGATTGCCAAAGAGGCAAGGGATAAATCGCGGGGGATTTACTGTGCGACCAGTTGGTGCGATAGGACGAATCTGCCGACTGCGAAACCGGCCGCATCGCGTGCGGCCGTAATGGAAACAGCTTACTTGACGAGCAGCACCGGCACCTCGGCCAGGTGAATGATCTTGGTTGCGACCGAACCCACCAGCAAACTCGATATGCCGGACAGTCCCCGGGTTCCGATGACAATTTCATCGCACCCCTGCTCTTTCGCAAAACGCGTGATCACTTCCGCCGGCTCACCGACAAACAAATGCACCTCGCAGGGAACGCCTGCCGCATCCAATTGCTCGCGGGCAGAAGCCAGTACCTTCATGCCCTCATCCTGGTGGTATTGCTTGATCTGAGCCGCTTCGACAAAGGCAGCAACGCTTCCGTGCAGTGGGTACTGCACATTCACCAGATGGACCTGATATCCATCCTTGGCTGCGCCTGCGCGCTTGGCCACATGCGCCGCCGCATGCAATGCACTTTCGGACCCGTCAACCGCCAGTAGTAGTTTCAGCATCGCTCTTCTCCGAGATGAGATTTATCAGTATGGTTGAATGGCATCGCATTACTGTGCGCCGCTGCCTTCGGATTTCTCGCCAGCCAGATCTTCAAGCGGCCCCTTGGCCCTTGCCTCTGTCCGCGCTGCGAGAAGCTTGCCGATGATGACCACGAAAACGGCGCCCACGACCGGACCAATCCACTTCGATGCAGGGAGCACCGATTCAAACCAGCTGCCTACGGCCACGTCGCTCACCGCCATGCCGCCCGCAATCCAGCCCAGCAAGGCGCCGCCGGCAACGATCACGATCGGGAAACGATCCATCAGGCGAATCACGAGTTGGCTGCCGAGCATGATGATTGGAATGCTGAGGAGCAGGCCGAAAACGATCAGGAACATGCTGTCTTTTGCCGCACCGGCAATCGCAATCACATTGTCCAGGCTCATGACGGCATCTGCCACGATAATGGTCTTGATGGCCGCTACCAGCGTGGCGCCCGCTTCAATGTTATGTCCACCCTCATCATCTTCGGGCAACAGCAGTTTCACACCAATCCACAGCAGCAGCGCTGCACCAACCAGCTTCAGGTAGGGAACTGCCAGCAGGGTGACAGCAAAGAAGATCAATACGACGCGCAGGCCAATCGCACCGGCCATGCCCCACAGGATACCCAACTTGCGCTGGTGGTCAGGCAGGCGTCGGCAGGCAAGGCCGATCACAACTGCATTATCGCCACCCAGCACGACGTCAATGGCGACGATCTGCATGAGCGCGATCCAGAACTGTGGATTAGAGAAGTCCATAATGATCCCAATAGGCTAGATTTGTTGAACACGGGAGGTCGGGGAGCAGAGAAGCCGCATCGGCACCTGCATGCGCGGCCGAACGGGCCCGAAAAACGCGCAACACTGGATATTGCCAACCGAACAAGCAGTTTTCAATCGAAAAAACCGAAGGAATACTGCGGTTCAGATTTGAAATTATTGCCTGCTTGTCCATGATTCTCAAGGGTGGATAATCACATTGGACAAAAAAGCCGCCGCTGCATGTTCTGCGAGGCGGCGGCCCGGGTACGATCAAAGCGGTATTAATCAGACACCGTCGAACTTGATGCCCTGTTTGGTGACGACGTTTTTCATCTTGTCGAGTTCAGCCTTGATCTCGGCGGCATGTTCCGCCGGTGTATTGCCTACCGGCTCTGCACCCTGCTGCTTCAGGCGATCCTTGACTTCCGGCATGTTCAACACCTTCACGGCCGCCGCATTGATCTTCTTGATGATGTCCTCAGGCGTCTTCGGCGGCGCGACAAGTCCGTACCACGCGGGATCGTTCACCTGCTTCAGGCCGAGTTCAGCAAAGGTCGGCACATTCGGCAGGGCATCCAGGCGCTTGTTCCACGCGATTGCGAGGGGTCGCAGCTTGCCGGCCTGGATATGCGACATCGACGAGGGCAGGTTGTCGAACATCATGTCGACCTGGCCGCCCAGGAGGTCGTTCAGTGCCGGGCCGGCACCGCGGTAGGGGATATGCAGGATAAAGGTTCCAGTCGATGCCTTGAACTGCTCGCCCACCATATGCTGGATGCTGCAGGTACCTGAGGTGGCGTAGTTCAGCTTGCCGGGGCTCTTTTTCACCTGATCGAGAAACTGCTTGAAATCCTGTGCGGGAAACTTGGCATTCACGGTCAGCACATTAGGCGTACGCGCCATGTTGGTGATCGGCGCAAAACCGGTGATCGGGTCGTAACCCAGCTTGGGGTTGCAGGCCGCGTTGACGGCGTGCGTGGAAACGGTCGATACGCCGATGGTATAGCCGTCCGGGGCCGCCTTGGAAATGGCTGATGCGCCGATGCTGCCGCCACCACCGCCGCGGTTTTCCACTACGACGGCCTGGCCGAGTTCCTTGCCTAGCTTGTCGGCAACAATGCGCGCGACGATGTCGGTCGTGCCGCCAGGGGCAAACGGAACAATGAGGGTAATGGGTTTGCTGGGGAAATTATCTGCGTACGCCGAGGCCGCAAAGGCAAAACCGGATACGAGTGCACACGCCAGCTTGTTCAACTTCATGTCTTATCTCCTCAACTTATTGGATTAAGGACGGCATCCATGCCGTCAGTGTAATGATGCTGATTCCTTCTTGCATTCTCCGTGCCAATGCAGCCAAAAAATGCAAAACGTTGATTTCATGCTGATTTTTGCAGAAATTCGTCTCTTGGGCGTGTGAAAAGCCAGAATCCGCAATTCGGACGTTCCGGATTTTCGCGTCTTATCTGCTGGAATACGCCGATGCTTCGCGATACACCTCGGCGAGCAGATCCTTGCCAATGCGCGGCTCCATTTCCTTGTGTACGCTGACCAGCGCACGTCGCCACTCTTCCCGTTCCTTTTCGGACAGGACATAAATCGAGGTCTTGCCGGATTTGCGAATCGCCTCCATGGCGTCCTCGTTCTCCTTCTGCGCGATGGCGTTGGCGTATTTTGTCGCCTCCTTCATTGCGCCCTCGAGGGCCGTGCGGATCCCGGATGGAAGCCCATCCCAGAATTTCTTGTTGACGATGACGGCGTACCCGAGGTAGCCATGATTGGAGACTGTGAGATGGCGCTGCAATTCATGCATGCGCTGCGTGTAGAAATTGGATGGCGGGTTTTCCGTCCCGTCGACCACGCCGCTCTGCAGCGCCTGGTAGACCTCATTGAAAGAAAGCGCTTGCGGACTGGCGCCCAGGGCACGCATCTGGGCGTCGAGAACTTTCGACGGCTGGATGCGCATTTTCATCCCCTTGAAATCGGCGGGCACCCTGAGCGGCTTGTTCGAGGACATGACCTTGAATCCGTTGTCCCAGAAAGCAAGGCCGGTGATCCCCTTTGACTCCAGCTTCTTCAGCAACCCCTGCCCGACCGGCCCTTCCGTGACCCGGTAAAGCACTTCCTTGGTCGGGAATATGTACGGCAGGTCGAATACTTCGAACTCGCGCACGCCGAGCGGACCGAACTTGGCGAGTGACGGAGCAAGCATCTGGACGGCACCCAGTTGCAAGGCCTCCAGCTCCTCCTTGTCCTTGTAGAGCTGGTTGTTGGGATATACGTCAATGCGGACCCGACCGCCGGTTGCTTTTTCCGCAAGCTGCTTGAACCGTTCAGCGGCCTTGCCCTTGGGGGTATCGCTGGCGACAACGTGGCTGAACTTGATGACGATCTGCACCTGCGCCGGTGCCTGCGCCTGTGTACAGTAACTTGCAAGAACTGCGGGAACTGCGAGAAACCATGCGGCCAGTTTCATGTGAATTCCGTGCTCAAGAGGGGGATAGACTTCTGGTTGGAACATTGTCATTGTGCTGATTGGCGGCTACAACTGTGGATAACCACAATCGAGAACCGGCAGCGTCGATTGACAGTCGGCTACACTGGAGCCTTGGCAATGTAGCCGGCAGCCTTTCCGGCCAGCGCCTACGCTAACTCGCCTGATCATGCTTAACAAACAACTTGCATCGCTGTTCAGCCTCGGATTCCCCGGCCGCAGGCGCATCTGGCACTGGCTGGTACCGATGCTGCTGGTATTGCTGTTCGTCTCGACCATGCTGTGGCTGCCATGGCAGGCGCAGCAGATGGAGGCGAACGAGCGCCAGGAACAGCTGATCGCCGACACCCTGTGGGTGGAACAGACCATCCGCTTCCAGCTGGACCGCAACGAAGACAGCATCCGGCTGATCGGTAACGAAATCAGTACCGGCTACCTGTCGGGCAAGCGCCTGCAGGAGCGCATGGCAATCCTGATTCGCAACAATCGCGAACTGAACCGCATCGTCTGGTTCGACCCGCTCGGCAAGACGGTGGTGTCGACCGACGATTCGTCCGTGGCGCTGACGGACCTTTCATCGAGTTCCCGCATCACAGCCGAGCGAGCACGCGCCACCAAGACGCCGCAGTACAGCCAGCCCGCGCCGCCGCCCGGCCTGAACGGCCCGATGCTGATGGATTACCATGTGCCTCTCTACTTGGGCGAACAGTACCTCGGCAGCCTCGTGGCAAGCTATTCCGTCACCAGCATCCTGGATGAAATGGTGCCATGGTGGTTCGCGCAGGATAACGAGATCGTGCTTACCGATGGCGACGACAACGTCATTGCGCGGCGCGCGGCGGGCGGCCCCGGACGAAACGTTTACACGCACAGCCGCGCGCTGGAAGTGCCTTACGCCAGCCTCACATTGCGCACCAACAGCGTCAAGAACGCACCGAAACTACTCCCCAACCTTCTGGTCGGCTCGGTCATTGCCCTTTCGGTCGGACTGATCTGGAGCCTGATCGCGCTGTGGCGCGACATCAACCGCCGGCTTGCGGCGGAGGGGGCGCTACGGCAGCAGGTAGTGTTTCGTACCGCCATGGAAAATTCGCTCATGACCGGCCTGCGGGCGCGCGACCTGGAGGGACGCATTACCTACGTCAACCCGGCGTTCTGCGACATGGTCGGCATCCCGGCCGAGGAACTGATCGGCAAGGCGCCGCCGATGCCTTACTGGGCGCCGGAAGCGATGGATGAGTACAAGCAGCGTTTCACCCAGGTGCTGGCTGGAACGGTGACCCCGCAATTCGAAACCATTTTCCAGCGGTCGAACGGGGAGCGCTTCCCGGTGCTGATCTTCGAATCGCCGCTGGTGGATGACAGCGGCAAGCAGACCGGATGGATGGGCTCCATCCTCGACATTTCCGACCGCAAGCGGGTGGAAGACCTGAACCGGCGCCAGCAGGAAAAGCTGCAGGCCAGCGCACGCCTGGCCACGATGGGTGAAATCGCATCCACCCTGGCGCACGAACTCAACCAGCCCCTGGCGGCAATCTCGAGCTATACGACCGGGGCCTTGAACCTGATCGAAAACAGCGCGGCAAAGGGTATCCGGTTCGATCCCGAAGTCCTCAAGCCGGCGCTGGAAAGGGCCAGCACCCAGGCGCAGCGGGCCGGACACATCATCCGCAGCGTCCATACCTTTGTGAAACGGCGCGAGCCGAGCCGCGAACCGATCGCCGTGCAATCGCTGATCGACAGCGTGATTCCCCTCGTGGAGCTACAGGCACGTCAGTTCTTCGTGGCAATACAGGTGAACGTTGCGCCGCATCTGCCCGCTGTCCTGGCCGATCGTGTCATGCTCGAGCAAGTGCTTCTCAACCTGACCCGTAACGCGATCGAAGCGATGCAGGACGTGGATCCCGAGCGCCGCATCCTGCGCATCGCCGCAGAACAGGATATCGACTCCGGCGCGCAGCATAGCGTAGTGATTTCCGTCATCGACCAGGGACACGGCATTCCGCAGGAAGTGGCGGAGCGGCTGTTCTCGCCCTTCTTTTCCACCAAGGCAGAGGGGATGGGCATGGGCCTGAACATTTGCAGGACAACCGTGGAGTTCCATGGCGGAACGCTGGTACACGCGAATAATCCCGCAGGCGGAACCATATTCCGGTTCTCGCTGCCGGTTCTGGCGGAAACTGTGGCTGAAGCCGCACCAGCGGAGCTCAAATAAGCTCAACGGAACAGCGTGAACTGGCTTTGCCGCACGACAACTCACTATAATGCAAACAAAACGGGCGGCTGCACACGTCCGGGGACGAGGAGACAGCATGCTGCACATCGTTGATGACGAAGAGGTAATACGCGATTCGCTCACGTGGCTCGCGCGTTCACGCGCCATCGAAACCAGTGTTTACGAAAGTGGTACCGCCTTCATGACGGCCCTGGAAGCGGAAAAGGACTTTGACCCGCAAGGCGAATGCATCCTGCTCGATGTGCGCATGCCGGACATGAGCGGCGCTGCTTTGTTCGACATCCTGTCCACGCGCGGCCTGACACGGCGCCTGCCGGTGATTTTCCTGACCGGGCACGGCGATGTGCCCATGGCGGTGGATACCCTCAAGAGGGGGGCGTTCGATTTCTTCGAGAAACCGTTCAACGACAACAACCTGATGGACCGTGTCGAGGAAGCTCTGGCAGCATCTCGCGACGCCGGCGCCGCAGCGGAAGTGCATACGCGCCTCGCGACGCTTTCCATTCGGGAGCGGGAAGTGCTCGACCTCATTCTTGCCGGCAAAATGAACAAGGTGATTGCCGACGAGCTCGGTATCAGCATGCGCACGGTGGAAGTGCATCGCGCGCACATCTTCGACAAGATGAATGTGAAAACCGCCGTGGAGCTGGCAAGGCTGCTGAAGTAACGCATCAGCAATTCCCGGACGGCGCGAAGACGGAATACTCGGTAAGATTGCCTGTTCTTCACCGAAATCCCGCCCCGTTCCATGTCGATCGCCACTATCCTCTTCCCCGACTTCGCCCTGATCCTGCTCGGCTTCCTGCTGATGCGCTTCACGGATTGGGGGCAGCAATTCTGGAGCGGGCTCGAAAAGCTGATCTACTACTTCCTTTTCCCGGCACTTCTGTTTTACACCACGTCCCGCACGCCTTTCGACTTCGGCACGACGGGGAAAATGCTGCAGGTGGCGCTGATCGGCGTAGCGTGCGGCATCGCGCTCGGCTGGCTGGCGAAACCGCTTTTCCGCAGCCCGCACATGATGTTCGAATCGGGCGTCCAGACTGCTTTCCGCTTCAACTCCTACATTGCGCTTGCGATCGCATCCCGGCTCTCGGGAGAGGAAGGGACCTCCCTGATGGCGCTGATCATCGGTTTTGCCGTCCCGATCTGCAACATGGCCGCGGTACACGCGCTCGTCCATCGCGGAGGCGGCCTGCTGCAGGAATTGGCGAAAAATCCGCTCCTGATGGCAACTGCGGCGGGCATGACCTTCAACCTGTTGGGCCTGCAAGTTCCGGAAGTGATCGGCGCCACGCTGTCGCGGATGTCGAATGCCTCCATCGCCGTCGGCCTGCTGACGGTCGGCGCCGGACTGCGCTTGTCGGGATTGCATGAAGCGAAAGGCCTGGCGATCTACTTTCTCGCGGTGAAGCTCCTGGCACTGCCGGCGATCGGGTACGTTCTCGGCCGCTGGATGAACCTGCCCCCTCTGCAGTTGCAGATCGCAGTCGCCTTCTGCGCCCTCCCGACCGCATCCAGTGCCTATGTGCTGGCTGCGCGCATGGGCGGCAATGGCCCGTTCGTGGCATTCCTGATATCCGCGGGAACCGTTCTTTCCGTATTTACCATCCCGGTCTGGCTGGCACTGGCGCAGTGATCACCGGTGCCGCGCAAGAGCCCATTCGACATGCTCGCGCACCAGCTCCGATGGGTGCGTTAATCGCGCAGACAGCGCTGCGACGATCGCCGCATCCCCCGGGCACTGCAGGGCAGCGTTGCCCAGGCCGACCGCCAGGTTGCGCAACCAGCGCTCATGCCCGATGCGGCGGATCGGGCTTCCCTCCAGGCGCTGGTTGAAATCGCCCTCGTCCCAGGCAAACAGGTCCACCATGGCCGCGTTGTCCAGTCCGTTGCGGACATCGAAGTCCGGCAGCGTCGAACGCTGGGCGAACTTGTTCCACGGACATGCGATCTGGCAATCGTCGCAGCCGTACACGCGGTTGCCGATCAGCGGGCGCAGCTCGACCGGGATGCTGCCCTTCAGCTCGATCGTCAGATAGGAAATACAGCGCCGCGCGTCGAGCTTGTAAGGCGCAAGGATCGCCTGCGTCGGGCAAACGTCGATGCAGGCCCGGCATTGTCCGCAGTGCGACTCGCCCGGCGGATCGACCGGCAGGGGCAGGTCGGTGAACAACTCGCCGAGGAAGAACATCGAGCCGGCTTCCCGGTTGAGCAACAGGGTGTGCTTGCCGCGCCAGCCGATGCCGGATTTTTCCGCCAGGGCTTCCTCCATCACCGGCGCCGAATCCGTGAACACGCGGTAACCGAATTCGCCAACCTCCGCCCGAATCCGGTCGGCCAGTTGCTGGAGCCGGGCACGCAACACCTTGTGATAGTCGCGGCCGCGCGCGTAGATCGAAATCACGGCTTGCTGCGGGTCGCGTGCGCGACGCTCCTCCGCTTCGCGCCAGTCGGCGGCGCCCTCTCGCGGAAGATAGTTCATGCGCGCGGTGATGACGCGAACAGTTCCCGGCACCAGTTCGGCCGGACGAGCGCGCTTCATCCCGTGCGCTGCCATATAATCCATCTCGCCGTGGAAACCGGCATCCAGCCATGCCCGCAGACCGGCTTCGGCGTGCCGCAGGTCGACATCGGCGATGCCGATCTCGGCAAAGCCGAGCTCTCGCCCCCATGCCTTGATGGCCAGTGCGAGGGCGGACAGATTGTTATCGAAAGCAGTCATGACAGGCGGGATTTCCCCGGCAATACGGGAAACGGTCGAGAAAAAACACCAAAGAAGCCATTTTACGAGATGCAGCACTTCCAGACTCATTTGCATGACGAAGCCGGCACAGCGGCGCTCGGCGCCGCGCTCGCGCGCGCACTGGCGCCGGGCCTGACGATCTACCTGCACGGCGACCTCGGGGCGGGGAAAACGGCGCTGACCCGTGCCATGCTGCACGCGGCCGGCCATGAAGGGCACGTGAAGAGCCCGACCTACACCTTGGCGGAGCCGTATACGGTCAGGGTTGGCGGGCATCCGGTAGAGATCATCCATTTTGACCTCTACCGCCTTGCCAGTCCTGAGGAATTCCTCGACGCCGGCTTCCGCGAGCATTTCAACGAAAACACTATCTGTATCGTCGAATGGCCGGAAAAAGCCGCCGGGGTGTTGCCCGCGCCAGACATAAAAGTGCTTTTGAGCATCTCCGGGGTCGGTCGTGATATAGAATTGCAAGGGTTGACCGACCAGGGTAGTCAATGCCTCGACCGTCTGAAATTCGCGCCAAATCTGTGACCTCAGGAACCCGCCGTACCATACTAAAAGCCGGCGGCACCCTCCTTCTCTCCGTTTTTGCCCCCTTGCCATCCCACGCGGCCCAGATACTGGCCGTGCGCGTCTGGCCGGCCGAAGACTACACCCGCGTCACGCTGGAAAACGACACCAACCTGAAAACCAGCCATTTCATCGTCAAGGACCCGGAACGGCTGGTGGTCGATATCGAGGGCCTCGAGCTCAACCCGACCCTGAAGGAGCTGGTGGCGAAGATCCAGCCGAACGATCCGTATATCAAACAGGTCCGCGTCGGGCAGAACCGTCCTAACGTGGTGCGCCTGGTGTTCGACCTCAAGGAAGAGGTCAACCCGCAGGTGTTCACGCTCGCGCCTATCGGCGAATACCGCCACCGCCTGATTTTCGACCTGTACCCAGTCAACCCGCCAGACCCCATCCTTGCGCTGATCCAGAAAGGCGAGTGGAACAAGCCTGCGGATATCAAGCCGCCTGTGGCCGAAGTCAAGCCCGAACTGCCGCCCGTCCAGCCTGAAGTGCAAACGGCAAAGGCCGAGGCCAGGGAAGACAAGGTGCCGGCGCTCACGCGCATGATCACCATCGCACTCGACCCCGGGCACGGCGGCGAAGATCCGGGCGCCATCGGTCGCGCAGGCAGCCGAGAGAAGGACGTCGTCCTCGCGATTGCAAAACGCCTCAAGGGCAAGATCGAGAGCCAACCCAACATGCGCGTGATGCTGACGCGCGACGGCGACTATTTCGTGCCGCTCCATGTGCGTGTGCAGAAGGCGCGCAAGGTGCAGGCCGACCTGTTCGTTTCGATCCACGCCGATGCATGGATCGAGGCGACCGCGCGCGGTTCTTCCGTGTTCGTCCTGTCCGAAAAAGGGGCATCATCCACCGCCGCCCGCTGGCTCGCCAACAAGGAAAACGCGGCGGACCTGATCGGTGGCGTCAACATCAAGTCGCACGACCGCCAGCTCGCACATGTACTGCTCGACCTGTCCACGACCGCACAAATCAACGACAGCCTGAAAGTCGGCAAGGCCGTTCTGAACGAAATCGGCGGCATCAACCGCCTCCACAAGAATGCGGTCGAACAGGCAGGCTTTGCCGTTCTCAAGGCCCCGGACATTCCGAGCATCCTTATCGAAACCGCATTCATTTCCAATCCCGAAGAAGAAGCCAAGTTGACCGACGATGCCTACCAGGACCAGATGGCCGACGCCGTCCTGAAGGGCATCAGGAAATACTTTGCGAAGAATCCCCCCCTCGCGAAGAATCGCATGACCTGAGTTGGCGCCAGCGCAATACGCCCAGCTTGCGCGCCTGTCGAACCGGTGCGAGGAAGACTGGCACGGCAATTCAATAAGTATTAATACGAAGGTGATCGCGCCCATGAACTGCGTTTTAATATAGATTAAAAGCAACAACGTACCGTCAGAGTACGAAGCGAACGAAGCATCAGACTTCAAGAAGAGACAACGTTGCGCACGGTTTTTGCATTGCACAAATTGCTCGTGCGCATATTCCCGCAGGCCTGCTTGCCAGCCTTATCCTGCAGCGCGTCAGAAACATCCGCAGTACATTCCCGTCAATCGGGGGGGACACATGAAAATTCGCAATCTGAACATCGGTACGCGCCTGGGCTTCGGCTTCGGCCTGGTATTGGTACTCCTGGTCGTCCTGGCAATCGCCAGTCTTTCGCGCATGTCGACCATCCATCTCAGCCTGGAAAAGGTCATCAACGAGAACAATGTCGTCATCAAGGAATTGAACGACATGCGCCAGGCCGTCATGCTGGTTGCCGTCGCGGTTCGCAATGCGTCGGTAATGACCAACGAGGATGAGGTCAACGCCGAGATCAAACAGATCAATGTCGCCAACGCGGAGTATCAGGAAAGCGCGACGGCACTTGGCAAGCTGATCACGGATGCATCCGGCAAGGCCGCGCTGGCGAAGATCGCCACCGCTCAGGCCGCGACCGCCCCCGGCGTGGAGAAGGCGACGATGCTCGCGAAGAAGCAGGGGGACGTGATTCCCGTCCTGCTCAGCAGCGTGGTACCGCACCAGCGCACCTGGCTTGAAGCCATCGATGAAATGATCGCGCAGCAACAGAAACTGGCCATGGCGACATCGGCCGAAGCGGACAGCATTTATGACAACGCCCGTCTCCTTACGATCGCGCTGGCAGGCGTGGCGCTGGCCGTTGGTGCGTTTGTCGCCTGGTATGTCACCCGCAGCATTACCGGGCCTCTACAGGATGCCGTGCATGTCGCCCGCCGTGTGGCGGACGGCGACCTGACGACAAGGGTGGTCGCCGAATCGCAGGATGAAACCGGCCAGTTGCTGGCGGCCTTGCGCGACATGAATGAAAGCCTTGTCCGCATCGTCGGCGAAGTCCGCGCAGGCACCGACACGATCACCATTGCATCAAATGAAATCGCGCACGGCAACATGGACCTTTCTGCTCGCACCGAGGACCAGGCCAGCTCGCTGCAAATGACCGCATCCTCCATGGAGGAACTGACATCGACCGTGAAGCACAATGCCGACAACGCAGCACAAGCCAACAAGCTTGCCGTGACGGCCTCGGAAGTGGCAGTCAAGGGTGGCACCGTGGTGTCGCAGGTCGTCGAGACCATGGGTTCGATCAATGAGTCGGCGAAGAAGATCGTCGACATCATCGGCGTCATCGACGGCATCGCCTTCCAGACCAATATCCTTGCCCTGAATGCCGCAGTGGAAGCGGCCCGCGCGGGCGAACAGGGACGCGGTTTTGCGGTGGTGGCGTCGGAAGTGCGCAACCTGGCCCAGCGCTCCGCCGCGGCCGCAAAGGAAATCAAGGCGCTGATCAGCGACTCCGTCGAGAAAGTGGGCGTCGGCGCCAAGCTGGTCGACCAGGCCGGGACGACCATGGACGAGGTCGTCTCCAGCGTTCGCCACGTCACGGACATCATCAGCGAGATTGCTGCCGCCAGCAACGAACAGACAGCAGGCATCGAACAGATCAACCAGGCCATCATCCAGATGGATAATGTCACCCAGCAGAATGCCGCCCTGGTGGAGGAGGCTGCCGCCGCAGCAGGCTCCATGCAGGAACAGGCACGCAACCTGTCGACAGTCGTCAGCGTGTTCAAACTCCACGACAGTCAGGCGCCAATGGCGCAGGCTCCCTTGAGGCAGGTGGTCCAACCGAAGCCGTCCGCCTTGCCAAAAGCAAAGACGCCTGAGCTTGCGGTCCGTGCATCGCGCGCCAAAATCCTGCCTCCGCACACCGTCAAGGCCGGACCGGATGGCGCAGACTGGGAAGAGTTTTAGTCGAAACGCCGGACACCTTTTACCGCAGTGCGGTATCGCAAACTGTGCGAGAGTCTGCTACTCTTTATTGCAATTGGGAAATCTCCTATCTCGCCTGGCAGCGCATAAGATGCGCCAGGGAGCTTGTTGAAAGGGACAAGGATCATGATGCAGACAACTGCCGCCACGGCATCGGAAACAGCCGACGATATTGCAGCACGTGAATTTCTAGCCTTCACGCTGGGCAAGGAAGAGTACGGAATCCATATCCTGAAGGTGCAGGAACTGCGCGGATACGAAGAGCCGACACGGATCGCGAACGCGCCCGACTTCATCAAGGGTGTCGTCAACCTGCGCGGCATCATCGTGCCGATCGTCGACATGCGCATCAAGTTCAATCTTGGTACGCCTACCTACGACCAATTCACGGTCGTCATCATCCTCAACATCAATGGCCGGGTTGTGGGTATGGTGGTGGACAGCGTGTCCGACGTAATCACGCTGTCCCCGGACCAGGTCAAGCCGGCGCCCGAAATGGGGACCGCGCTCAACACGGATTACCTGATCGGTCTCGGCACCGTCGACCAGCGCATGCTGATCCTGGTCGATATCGACAAGCTGATGTCGAGTGCGGAAATGGGCCTGATCGACAACATCGCCAAGTAAGCAGCTGAAAACGCTCAAAAAAAAGAAGCCGCGGAAGCGGCTTTCTTTTTTTCTGCATGAGCAATCCTAGCGTCGGCTTCCCGCCAGCTTTTGATATACCTTCCACAAACCGCCCAGAGCCACCGGGATCACCGCAGCTCCCACGCCGACAATGACAATCGTGTTGAGGTGGTTGCGGATGAAGGGGATGTTACCGAAGAAATAACCCGCCACGACCAGGCCGACAACCCAGATCAAGGCGCCAACAATATTGAAAAACTGGAATTTGGCGAACGTCATTGCCGACACACCGGCGACAAACGGCGCAAAGGTGCGCACGACAGGGACGAAACGCGCAAGGATGATGGTCTTTCCGCCGTGATTCTCATAGAACGCATGCGTCTTCCTCAAGGCATCCTTGTCCAGCCAGCGGTAGTCATGCGTAAAGACCTTCTGTCCGATCGCGCGCCCGATCCAGTAATTCACCGTATTCCCGGTGACCGCGGCAATCACCAGCAGTGTCATCAGCACCCACTCGTTCATTGCCCCCGTCGCGCAGAATGCACCTGCAATGAACAACAGGGAGTCCCCCGGCAGGAACGGCAGCACGACCAATCCCGTTTCGCAAAACACGATCGCGAACAGCACCACATACACCATCGTGCCGTACTCGGCGATGAAGGTGCCGAGGTATTTGTCGACATGCAGGATCATGTCGAAGAATTGCAGGAAATCCATACGTGCTCCACTTTCTGACCGGCGAATCATACACCACGGTTTTTCCCTGGATTAAGAGGTGGAACAAACATTTACAGCGCCGTGGCCCCCTGGTCCCCGGCGTTATAATTCCCGCATGAACGCTCCACACATCCCGCCGCGCCCGATCCAGGCGCTTCCCGACCACCTGATTTCCCAGATTGCCGCCGGCGAAGTCGTCGACAGGCCATCGGCTGTCGTCAAGGAATTACTGGAAAACGCGCTGGATGCCGGCGCCACGCAGATCACCGTCCGGCTTGAGGAAGGCGGCGTCAAGCGCATTGCCATCACCGACAATGGCCGGGGTATCCCGCCCGAGCAGATGCCGCTGGCCCTCGCGCGCCACGCGACGTCCAAGATCGCCTCGCTCGACGATCTCGAAAATGTCGGAACGCTCGGTTTCCGGGGCGAAGCCCTTGCGTCCATCGCATCGGTGGCGCAACTGACGCTGACCTCGCGCACGGCGCAGGAACCCCACGCCTGGGAGATCTCCGGCAGCCACACGGAACAGGTCACCCCCTCCTCCGGTGCGCCTGGAACAACGATCGATGTGCGCGACCTGTATTTCAATACCCCGGCCCGACGCAAGTTCCTCAAATCCGAACAGACCGAATTCGGCCATTGTGCCGAAGTAGTACGGCGCATTGCGCTGTCACGCCCGGACGTCGCCTTCTCGTTGACGCACAACGGCAAGACGATCGACCACTGGAATGTCAGCGCGGTGGACAAGCGCAGCGCGCATATCCTCGGCAATGAATTCGCTGGCGCCCGGATGGCGCTGGACGAGTCGGCTGGCCCGTTGCGGCTGCACGGCTTTGTCGGCCTGCCGACGGCGTCGAGAGCACGCGCGGATGCACAATATTTCTATGTCAATGGCCGCTTCGTGCGCGACAAGCTGTTGACGCATGCGGTACGCGCCGCCTATCAGGATGTGTTGCACGGTGATCGCTACCCGTCGTACGTGCTCGGTCTCGACCTCGATCCGGCGCTTGTGGATGTGAACGTCCACCCCTCCAAGATCGAGGTGCGCTTCCGCGACAGCCGCGCCGTGCACCAGTTTGTCTTCCATGCGATCAGCCGCACGCTGGCACAGACTGCCCCAAGCACTGTCGATGAAGCAGCGGCGCCAGTGGTATCGTCCTCCGCCGCCTTGCCCTGGATACGCGAGCAGCGGCAATCCTCGTTCGGCATGCAGTTCTCTTCCGGCATGGGCGTTGCGCAAACGACCGCAGACTACGGCGCGCTGTTTACGTCCTCCTCGTCCGCTCCGCTCCCGGCATTGCAGCAACCGCTGGCTACTGCACCGTCGCCGCAACCCTTGCCCGACGACGAGTTCCCCCTCGGCTTCGCTCTCGCGCAGTTGCACGGGATTTACGTACTCGCCCAGAACCGGAAAGGACTGGTGCTGGTAGACATGCATGCGGCGCATGAACGCATCCTGTATGAACAACTGAAGAACGCACTGGATGCGGATGCACTGCAAGTGCAACCACTGCTGATCCCCGTCACCTTCCATGCCGACCCGGTCGAGGTCGGCACCGTCGAAGAAAACCAGGATGCACTGAAATCGCTCGGCTTCGACATCAGCGCCCTGTCCCCGACCACGCTGGCGGTGCGAGCCATTCCGGCATTGCTGAAGAATGCGGATGCGCAGAGCCTGGCGCGGGATGTGCTGCGCGACCTGCGGGAATTTGGCGGTTCGCGCGTCCTGCTGGAACGCCGCAATGAAATGCTGGGAACGCTGGCCTGCCATACCGCGGTGCGCGCCAACCGGGCACTGACCTTGCCCGAAATGAACGCCTTGCTTCGCCAGATGGAAGCCACCGAACGCGCCGACCAGTGCAACCACGGCCGTCCGACCTGGGTGCAGCTTGCGCTTGGCGACCTCGACAAGCTGTTCCTGCGCGGGCAATAGATTGTGAGCATGCCGGCAAAGCCGCTCGCCGTGGCGATCATGGGTCCGACCGCGTCGGGCAAGACCGCCGCCGCACTGGAAATCGCGCGCCATATCCCGTCCGAAATCATTTCGGTAGATTCCGCCCTGGTCTACCGCGGCATGGACATCGGCACGGCCAAGCCGTCGCCGGAAGAACGTGCGGCCGCACCGCATCACCTGATCGACATCCTCGACCCGCTCGATGCCTATTCGGCCATGCAATTCAGGCAGGACGCGCTGCAGCTGGTGGGTGACATCGTACGACGCGGTCGCCTGCCGCTGCTGGTAGGTGGAACCATGCTGTATTTCAAGGTGCTGCGCGACGGGCTGGACGCGTTGCCGGAAGCCGATCCGGAGATTCGCGCCCGCCTCGACGCCGAAGCCGCCGCGATCGGCGTGCCTGGCTTGCACGCACGGCTGGCGGCAGTCGACCCCGAAACGGCCTCACGCCTCAAGCCCAACGATTCGCAACGCATCCAGCGTGCGCTGGAGATCCACGAGCTGACCGGACGCCCCATGTCGCAGTTGCTGTCCGGCGCATCGAAGGAACCGCTGCCCTTCGAACTGCTGCCGATCTCGCTGGAGCCGTCGGACCGCAGCGTGCTGCACGCACGGATTGCGGCACGCTTTGACGCAATGCTGGCCGGAGGCAGCCTGCTTGACGAAGTAACAAGGCTGCGCGCGCGTGGCGACCTGCACCTCGGTTTGCCGTCCATGCGCTGCGTGGGCTACCGCCAGGCATGGGAATTCCTCGACGGCACCGTGGACCATGCAACCATGCGCGACAAGGGAATCGCCGCTACCAGGCAGCTTGCGAAAAGGCAGCTGACCTGGCTGCGCGCCATGCCGGAACGGGTCGTCGTCGATTGCCTTGCCCCGGATGCGGCGGCACAGGTACTGCACCTTGTAAATAAGGCAGATACCGCCCTGGGTTAAATTTTTTCTGCCGGCAACGCGCAGGGATGTTGACAAGCGTTACGGGCCACGACATAATCTAGGGCTCTTTTCTGGTGATATAGCTCAGCTGGTTAGAGCACAGCACTCATAATGCTGGGGTCGGTGGTTCAAGTCCACCTATCACCACCAATACCATGTCCCAGGACATCCTGGAACAGCCAAAAACCCGCTTCTAGCCCAGTGCTGATGCGGGTTTTTCGTTTTCTGGTGCCTTTTGGCATCCGTTGACATCCCAAATCTGTGTTGGTACTTTTGCTGATACGCGCCGGCTCATCCAGATGAGATACCAGCAAAATGCCGAAACTCGCCATCCCCCTGACTGATGAGCAGATTGCTGGGCTTGCGCCGAGGGACCGCGCATACAAGATAAGCGACGGGCACGGCCTCTACCTGTTGGTGGAACCGACGGGCAAAAAACGCTGGCGAATGGATTTTCGTCTGCGCGCCAGGAAAAACACGCTTGCGTTTGGCATTTATCCCGACCTGTCGCTGGCGGACGCACGGCAGCAGTGCATCGATGCACACCGACTCATTCGCGATGGCATCGACCCGGTCGAATGGAAACGGCAACAGCGCCGGCAAGCGCAGGCCGCCACGCCAACCACGCGCAAATTCCGTCTGTCCATGAATGACCAGGGCGGCATGGTCATCGAAAGCCGATCCCATCGTATGGCATTGACCGCGCCACAAGTCGCCGCCCTGCGCGCCTTCTTGATCGCAACCGGCGACGAGACCCAAGGAGAATAAGCCTTGCCAAAACTCGCCACGCCACTCACCGACATCCAGCCACGTACCGCCAAGCGCAAAGACAAACCCTACAAGCTGGCCGATGGCGGCGGCCTGTATTTGCTGGTCAACCCGGACGGCTCAAAATATTGGCGCATGGTTATCGTTTCGGCGGCGTCCAGCGATTGCTTGCGTTTGGCAAGTACCCGGAAATTTCCCTGGCCGACGCCAGGAAAGCACGCGCGGCCGCCCGCGCCAAGATCAATGCCGGCATCGATCCGGCACAAGCCCGGCGCATCGAAAAGCGCCAAAGGGCGATCGAGGCCGCCAATACGTTCGAGGCCATCGCCCGCGAATGGCACCAGCACAAGGCCGACTCGTGGCAGCCCCGGACGTCCACCAATGTCCTGTACCGGCTGGAAAAGGATGTGCTCCCCCTGATCGGCAAGTACCCCATCAAGGAACTCAAGGCCCCCATCATTCTCGACATGCTGCGGCAGATCGAACGGCGCGGCGCAGTCGAGATGGCGAGACGGCAGGCGCAGGTATGCGGACAGATATTCCGCTACGCCGTCGCCACGGGCGTGGCCGAATACGACCCGGTGCCCAGCCTGCGCGGCGCGCTGCGGCCAACGCCAAGAGGACATCACGCGGCGATCACGCCGGATGAGCTGCCGGAATTCCTCCGCATCCTGGCAAAGAACGAAGTCCATATGTCGCCCCCGACCCGGATACTCACGCGCCTGATGCTGCTGGTGTTTGTGCGCACCAGCGAACTGACCGAAACGCCTTGGAGCGAAATCGACCTCGACAATGAAGTATGGGTGATCCCCTGGCATCGCATGAAGATGGGGAAGCGCAAGATCAACCCGCGCAAGGTCGACCATCATGTGTTCCTGCCGCGCCAGGGCTGGGCGCTGCTGCGAGAACTGCATGCGGTTACGGGCGGCGGCAAATATCTTTTTCCGAACCGTAATGACCATGAACGACCCGCCAGCAACTGGGGGATATTGGCGGCGCTAAAGCGCATGGGATACAGCGGCAGGATGACCGGACACGGCTTCCGTTCATTGGCGATGGGCGTGATCAAGGAGCGGCTTGGCTACCGCCATGAAGTAGTGGACCGGCAACTTTCGCACCAGTCCGGCGACACCTACGGCGAGGCGTACGATCGCGCCGAATTCAAGGAAGAGCGCAAGAAAATGATGCAGCAATATGCAGACTACCTGGATGCTATTGCAAGTGACCAGGCAGCTACCCGCGGACGCCAATCCATTACGACTTAACCGATGGCAGAAAGCAGCCTGTCCAGGTTGCTGGTCGAACGACTGCTATGTTTGCCAGCGGACGTTCGCGAAGACTTGCTAGTAGGTAGCAACCGGCCACAGAAGCGGTCTTAGGCAGATGACTTCTTTTGGAAAACATCTCTTCCAGACAGATATGTCGCATCGGTGTAGACCGGAGTGGGGTTCTTGGTTTGCAAGGCCTTGCGTCAAGCAGCGCGCTTCACTTCAGTAGGTATACATTTCAATATCATATATTTTAATATATGATATATCTTTCTATACCATCAATGCCGAATGCGATGAGTCTGGCCAATTTTCTCGAAAAAAACCGCTATAAGGTCATGCGTCGCATGGCTCTGTGGGAGGGGCGCCTGAGCCGAGGTCGGTTGATGGACGTCCTCGGTCTAAGCGGCATACGGGTGAGCCAGCTCCTCAGGGAAGTCCGCGAAGAAACTCCCGACTGGTTCGAATGGGACAGCAAAAGCAAGTCTTACTTTGTCACCCCCGCCGCCTACAAGAAGGCCCAGGTTGAGCTCAAGACTGGTACATCCGATCTGAGCCTAGCGGCCTACCTGGCAGAGGCGGACATTCATGCGGACCTCGCCCCGGGTGCCGGCCCGGTTACCGTGGCCCCTTGGAGCTTCTCCCAGGTCAACCCCAATACCTTCTCCCGCATCCGCCTGGCTATCGAACAGGGCACGCGACTGAGGCTGGAGTACCGCTCCATGCGCACCCCCGAGCCGCACCCGCGGAACGTGGAGCCGCACAGCCTGGTCCAGGCCGGCCGGCGCTGGCATATGCGTGGCTACTGCCTGGAAACCGGTGACTTCCGGGACTTCGTGCTGGGGCGTATTGCAAAGCTCACCATGCTGGACCAGAAGGCCGAGTCCACGGTCGCAGGAGACGCCAAATGGAACGCTGTGGTGAAAGTGTGCATCCAGGCGCATCCCAAGCTGACGCCCGGCCAGCAGGACCTGATTCGCAGCGAATATTTCGACGGGACCACGGCGCGCGTGCACAGCTGCCGCGGCGCCCTGCTGCCCTACCTGGTCCAGGAGCTGCGACTGGCCCTGGACGTAACCAAGGAATTGCCGCCTGAGTACCAGCTGGCGGTGGAGAACGTCGAGGAGGTGCGCAAATGGTTGTTCCCAGAGTAACCCCCGCTTCCATGGCGCTCTTCCAGCGCATCCCGGAACACCTGTTCGGTCCGCTGGCATCGCAGAACCGTCACGGGTACTGGGCGTTACTGTGCCATCTGCACCGTCGGCGATTCGGTCCCGACGCGCCTCTGCCGCCCAGCTATGGATTCCTGCAGCGCGAGATCACCCAGGAGATCGAAGACCACCTAAAGTATGCCGACGAATGGCAGCCGGAATCCGGCGACCAGCACGACACGCCACTAAACATTCGTGCCATTGGCATCTTCAACCGCTTGCTCGACGCGGGCTGGTTCCGCCTGGAGAAGTACGGTATCGAAAAAGTCGTCAGCATGGCGCCGTCCGTGGGCCAGTTGCTGACGCAGCTGATCAACTTTGCCGAGACGGGCCCGGTCTTCGTGTCGGGCAAGATCCGCTCGATCGACGCCGCCGTGGCGCAAGTACACAAGGGCGTTGCCAGCGGCGACCTGCTGCGTGAGGCGGCTGAACAGTGTCGCAACCTGTTGGTCTACATCCGGAACACCGGCACCAACGTGCGCGACCTCATGGCGGCCGTAGGCGCACAGCCCACCACCGCCCAATATGTCCGGACCTTCTTCCAGGACTACATCCAGCAGGTTTTCATCGGCGACTACCAGGAACTGCGCACGCGGGAGCATCCGCTGTCGAAGCGCCAGCAGATCCTGGACGCCGTCGCAGACATAGACACAGAGCCTGACCACCGTAGCCGTTTGCTGGACTGGTACGTGAACCGCCTTTGCAGCGGGGACGATAAAAAAGGACAAGCTGCGTTCCAGCGCGACCTGCAGCGCCTCTACGAACTCAACCGGATCGAGGAGTACCTGGAGCGCCTGGACGAAGAAATCCGCAGTGCCAACAGGCGCGCGCTGGCCTTCCTGGAATACAAGCTGCGCGCAATTCGCCCCATCGACAATCTGCTTCGTCACACCATGGACCGATTGATCGCCAATCCCGACCTCGATGTTGCGCCTGTGTTCCCCCCAGATACCCTGATGGGTGGCGGCCGCCTAGCGCAACCACGCAAGGATGTGCCGCGGCTGGCGCCGACGCCTTTGCGCCAGGTAATCATCTCCGACCGCACGCGCGCAATTGGGAATCTGGTGCGACGTGCCCAGGAGCGCCGGTCCATCACACCGATGAAGCTGCGTGCCTATGCAGAGAAAGCGCTGCAAGACACAGCCGCCACCAGCAGTGACGTCCTGCCTTGCGGCTCAATTGAAGACTTGCGTGCATTCCAGGCCCTGACCAGCGTGGCCATGGCGACCAACTCCCAGATCGTTAGGCTGAAAATGGAGGGCCGGGCGTCTGCCCCGGGCATAGAGCTGCGCTACACCAGCGACGAAACCGCCGAACATCCGTATTTGAGCGGCAAACCATTCACTCTGAGCTGGCGCAAACGCCGGACCAAAAACAGGGAGACCAAATGAGCAATCAACGGGATTGGGAGGATCTGGCCAGCCGGCTGGATGGTATCTATACCGTCGAAGACTTTGAGACCGCCGCCTACCGGCTGGTGGCCGAACAGGTGATCTACCACTCCGACCGCAACAGCCGAGTGACTTATGCCATTCTGGACCTCTACGAGCGCGAGTTCGTCAAGGTCCTGGCTCCATTTGGGGTGTCCTTGTCGATCAACCGGCAACTGCGATACGTCACGGCCCTGCCGCGGCATGCCAAGGCCGGTACCGCGACCGTGGCTCAGACGCTGTTTGCCCTGGTGCTGCGCGGCCTTTATGACGAAGGCGTGCGCGCCGGAGGGCTCACCGAAGACGGCGAGGTCTTGTGCGACTACATCGAACTGCAGGAGAAGTTTCATCTCATGACTGGGCGCGACCTGCCTACGCGCGGTGAGCTCGACACGTTGCTGCGCGCCGCCAAGCGTTGGGGCATCGCTCGACGCCTGGAAGAGGATGACAGCGGCCATCTGGCCCCCATTCAAGAGTTGGCGAATGGCGGCGTGGCCATCCGCCCGGCCATCGTCGACGTGCTGGGGGAGACCGCCTTAATACGGCTAGCACAGTGGGGAACAGCCAGGGATGAGGCGAACGCAGATGATGCGGCCGGCGCCGGCAAGTCTGTGGCGATCGAAGACAACCAGGAGATGAACGATGAAGCGGCTTGAGAGCGTCAAACTGGTGCAGTTCCTGCTGTACGAGCAGCAGGAATTCTGTCTGGAAGAGATCACGGGTCTGTTCGGTCGCAACGGCAGCGGAAAGAGTTCGGCACTCGATGCCGTGCAGATCGCCATGATGGGGGCTAACAAAAACCTGATGCATTTCAATGCCCAGGCCGATTCCAAGTCGCACCAGAGCCGCACCTTGCGATCCTACTGCCTCGGACAGTACGGCGACACCATTGAACAGTGCGCGCGGTCGCAGGCCACCACCTACATCACTCTGGTCTGGCGCGACACCGAGACCAATGAGCCGGTTTCCATGGGCGTGTGCATAGAGGCCTCACTTGGCAATGAGGTGGAGAAGGTGCTGGGGCGCTACGTCATTCGCGGCGTGGAACTGTCCATGTCCGATCACCTGCAGATGGTAGACGGGGCAACCATGCCGCTGCCGTGGAGCAGCTTTCGACACCGATTGCTGGAGCGGTCCAAGGTTACCGGTGAGGACCCTTTGTTCGATGACGGCGCAAGCTATGTCAAACAGGTGCTGTTCATGCTGCGTGGCAAGGCTGGCCCGGCGTCGTACGACGCATTTGCGCGGGCCTTCCGCTTCGCGCTGCGCATGAGTTTCTCCAAATCAGTGGATCAGATTGTTCGCCAGGATGTCCTGGAGGACCGGCCTACCAACATCGCCAAGTTCAAGCAGCTGGTGGAGACCTTCAAGCGGATCAACCAGCTGGTCGAAGGCGTCGAGCACAAGATCGCGCAGGGCTTGGAGGTGACCAAGAACTTTGACGCAGCACTGGTCGAAGCCCGGAAATCCGCCACCTGGGCCGGTCTGCAGGCATCCGCAGCGTACGAGCTAAGCAATGCAGCCTATGAGAAGCTAACTGCCGAGAAGTTTGAGCAGGAAGAAGTGGTCGCAATGTGCAATCAGGCCAGCGAAACCGCCGATAGAGCGTTGGAGGCCTGGAATCGCGAAGTCGAGCAGGCAAGCGCACTTCAGCTTGCCCATGCCGACCATGCCGAAAATGCGGGAGCGCAACAGGCCCTGACGCAGGCGCAGGAAAAGACCACCCGTCGGGAAGCTGACCTAAAGCGAGAGTTGCACACCTTCCAGCAGCTGCTTCAAAACGCTTGCTCCAATGATCTGCTGGCCCAGTGGCAGCCCGCGCTTGCGCTGGCCGCCCAGCAGCTTGGCGAGTTCTCGTGGGAGCAGAACCAGGTCGACCAGAATGGGCTGGCGCAGATCATCCGGGGCCTGACGGAGACCCTGAAGGCTGCGGCCAAACACTTGGAGGCAGAGCATGACGCAGTCAAGGAGCAGATCCGGCTCGCGACGGAGCGGCTCAAGACCATCGGATTAGGCATGGACCGCGCCAGCACTAACCGTGCGCAGGTCAGTGAACCGACGGCCCGGCTAATGCATGAGTTCTCGGATCACGGACTGCATCCCACCCCCGCCTGCGATCTGGTGAAGGTGACCGACCCGCAATGGCAACCGGCCATCGAAGCCTATCTGGGCAGGAATGTGGAGGCAATCCTGTTGCGGGACAAATACGAAGAGGACAAAGCGTTCGACATCTATCGATCCTTGCAGGGCAAGCGGACCATCTATGGCGTCAAGATCGTTCGTTCGGACAAAGCACGGCCTGGACAAAGCCAGCCGCCCGCCGACGCGGTGGCCAGCCTGATACAGGGCAGCAATCAGGTCGCAGTGGCCTACCTTCGTGGCAAGCTGGGCAACCTCAAGCGCGCGAACACTGCCCAAGAGGCACTGCGGGGCGAACGTACGCTGACCTTGGACGGAATGCTGGTGGGTCCCGGTGACTTCGAGCGGTTGAGGCTGGTGCCGGAAGCGGATTTGCAGATCGGCACTGGCGCCAAAGGCCAGGTCGATGGACTCAGGGCTGAGTCCCGTGACTTAAACAGGAAGGTTGTCGATCTTCAGACACGCGAAGGGTCCATCAACCGCATCCGACAGGCGGTACAAAGTTTGTCTTCGCCAGAGACCTTGCGCCTTCTGCTTGGCTTCGCGGCCCAGCTGGGTGAGGCGCTCACCGAAAAGGAGCTCGCCAACCAGCGCATCACAGGTAGCACCAGTGCCGAATACCAAGCTATCTGCGCAAAGCTACTTGCGCTGCAGGAGCGCAAACCACAGCTTGATGCTGATGCCCGAAGCGCCCGGGATGCCGTTGTTCGGTCTCAGACAGTCCTGGACAGATTGACCAAAGAATGCGAGGCCAAGATGCAGGAGCTCCAGAACAAGCGATCAGCCCACGAGACTATCCGCGGTCATGCCGACTATGACCCGGGCTACGCGTCGGATCGCTGGGACTCTCTACTGGAGCAATTCGGCGAGAACTACCAGGGCATGGCGGACCACTGCGAAATCCAATCCAAGCGCTGCAACACAGCCATGCTGCGCCACCTGGGCCCGGCACAGACGCTTCTGGGGACCTTCTTGACTGACCACCGCGAAGCAGTCAGCGATGAGGTGACGGCCGACTGGCGCAAGGCCAAGGCCTGGATGGAGCAGCAAATCACCAGGCTGCAGAACACGGAGCTGCCGCAGTACAAGGAGCAAGCGCAGGAAGCCTACGTGGCGTCGCAGAACACCTTCCGGCAAGACGTGGCTCTGGCCCTGCATGCCAACCTCAAGTACCAGACCACAACTTTCAAGCGCTTGAACGATGCGCTCAAGGCCTCCCCCGCCTTTACCAACGGGGAGCGATACCAATTCCAGGCCAAAGTCCGCCCGGCCTTGTTGCCGTTAAAGAAGTTCATTGAGAACATCGCCGACTTCGGGGCCGAAGGCGGACTGTTTGGCGAGCCCGGATCCATCCCTCCTCAGTTCGAGGAGCTGCTGCGAGAGAAGACCACCACGGGCAATGCGGCGGTCAAGAGTCCACTGGATGACTATCGGGAGTTCTTCGAATTCGACATAGAGATTGAAACCGACGATCCAGTCACGGGCGTCACCAAGACCATCGGGCATTTGAGCAAGCGCATTGGGCCCGGTTCCGGGGGTGAGCACCGGGCGCCGCTGTACGTAATTGCTGGCGCGGCCCTATCGTCCGCCTACCGTATGGACGAAAACAACCAGGACGGTTTGCGGCTCATCCTCCTGGACGAAGCCTTCGACAAGATGGACACGCCCAACATCGTGGCCACCATGCGCTACCTCGAAAAACTCGGACTGCAAGTGCTGCTGGCTAGCCCGGGCGAGAACCTGCCTACGCTGACCGCCTTTCTGCACCGTTACTTCGAGATCATGAAGGACGAAACCCGCCACGTGATCCAAGTGGAGGAACGCCGGGTCAGCGAAGCCATGCGGGAGCAGTTCCGAGAGGACATGTGGGAGTACCACCCTGAACTTCTGGAAGCGGAGCTGCTGGCTGTCCGTCAGGAGCCTATTGCTCGACCTGCTGCAGCCGCCACACCATGAGCGCAGACACCATCGCCAGGGATTTGTTAGCCAAGCTACTGGATGCGGGCAACAAATACGCCGCCGGCGCACGTGCGCGTGCACCCGCACTGACAGCCGCGCATTTGAAGCCCTATAGCGGGCTGCGGAGCCGGCAGCACAAACAGGAATGCGATGAGACGTTTCTGGCCGCGCGCGACGCTGGGGCCGTCACTTTGCAGCGTGACAAGCTGAACCCTAAAGATGGCCTGTTTGAGCGTATTGATCTGGTGGACGTACAGGCGCTGGCCAGATTTTTGGGGCGAAGTACCTATGCCGACCAGCTGACTCAGACCATTGGGCAGTTGGAGTCATTGAAAGCGGAGTTCCCAGTGATCCTGGAGGTAATTGGACGCTGGCGCGGCATGGCCAAGGTGCGCGGGCTGAGCCCGCAGGACGCGGGCGCCTGGATCGATGCAGCCAAGATCATCCGGGCCTGCGCAGCGCGCAGCCAGGACGCGATTGCCGCCCCGGTGCGTGAATTCAGCGCGCGACTGTTTCTGGACAGCAAGCGGATTGAGGCGCTCACACCCCAGCTCGACATCCTGCTGAGTGGCAGCATTGAGGACAGCCCAAGGACTGCGGCCCAGGTCTGGCAGGAGCTGGGCTTGTTCCGGGAAGAGCATCCAGTGCTGTTGGCCGGCCACGTGCACATCGCGCGGGATCGCTCCACCGGTTTGATTGACACGCCCTACATGGGCCTACCAGCGGCAACCATTCAGGGGGTGATCAGCAAGGTCCTTGAAGTCATCACCATCGAGAACAAGACCACGTTTCACAGCGCGGCTAAACGCCGGCAAGACGACAAGGTGCTTCTGATCTACACAGCGGGCATGCCTTCACCGGCCTGGCGGGCAATGTACGGGCGTCTGCTGGGGAGCCTGCCGCCGACCACGCCGATAAATCACTGGGGTGACGTTGATGAGGGGGGATTTCGGATCGCCTCCACGATCGCAGCCGTAGCTAGGACGGCGGGTTTTGCCGTGCAGCCCTACGGTATGTCGCCAGCGGATGTGCCCTTGGAAATGCGGGTTAAGGCCTCAGCACGGACCTTGGAGCGTATTCACCACTTCGCTTGTGCAGCAGGATGGTCCGAATTGGGACAGGCGATGCGTGAAGCCAAGTTCGTCGCCGAGCAGGAGGCGCTGGAACGGGAGTGATAAATGGCGCAACGTGGAATGTCATTCCGTCCTCGTGCTTTTGGAGGTGTGCAATCCGGCTGACCATCGTAGCCGCTTGCTGCACCAATCCTGGATATCAGCAATATGGCGCTAATTTCGATGGTCACTATGGCTGAAATGGGTGCTCCAGGTCACGGCAAAAACTCGAAGGTCTGGAACGCAGCCTATAGCCGTCGGTCTCGTCTGAAGACAAATAGGCTCGGTGGCCAAAAGCCGCCATACAGAGCACGATGTTCCTGCTCCATAGCGGCCATTCAATACGAGCCTGGCAGATCGATGGGGGACGATACTCCACGGCCGCCCTTATTCAGCACATGCGCGTACACCATGGTGGTCGACACATCGGCATGCCCAAGTAATCCGGTGAACTATTTCGGTAAAAGGATGTGCTCTACGAATCTCCGCTAAAGAGGCTGCGGTTACGGATCTGTTGCGCGTAGAACGTAATCCCAACATGATTGATGCGGATGCGGTGCAGTCCCGGCTTTAGAGACTCCTATCGCTTCTCGATCAGGTGCAGCTCAACGTGGTAGCCCATCAAGCTGATGCGATCAGCTGCAGCGCGCAACGCGACCTTGCTGAAGAACGGCAGATCCAATGTGCCTGAGCGTGCCCCCTTTTTCTTCAGTACGCCGAACACCACCGTCCATTCCGCCGGCACAATACGAGCTGCCGTAGGCAACAGGGCGACAAAGCCGCTGCGGCTAAATTCGGTTTCACGCTGGCCGGCTACCTTGCGAAACTTGGTGCGAACGATGCTATCGCGTCGCAGCGCTTCGGCTGAGACTAGGCCTTGGTTGAAGAGATGGCTGAGCGGGGCCGAGGAAGCAGAGTCCTTCAAGTGGATCAGCTGTTTGCTGTGCGAGACGAAGTCGCAGGCTTCCAAGTTGGCGTAGCTGACGCCGGCTGGATTGATCTTGGTCTTGTCGATGCACAGCAGATGGGGATAGGCTGCTGTGCACAGTTCGGCGATCAGTGCCTGCTCATTGGCTGCGCTTGACGCCGACAGAAATGGCGTCTTTTTCAGGTTCAGATAATATTGTTGGATATCCTGGTAGTAGACGCTGCTGACCTCGTACCACTGGCCGTCAAACAACACGTACTGGTTATTATTGTGCTGGGTCTCGAAGACCATGCAATCGTAGACCCTCATCTGGCCGAACGGTGCAGTAGGGTCGTTGCTGTGGCTGCAAACCAAGTGGGTTCGGATGTCGTTGATGTCGAAGCCGGCAGCAAAGCTACCGGCATTCAGTTCTGCGATATAGTCTTCGATTGCCAACGTGTCAAACTGTTGTTTGCTGCGCGGCATACGTGCTCCACGGTAGGACAGTTGCGAACCCGGGCCGGTCGGCAGAATGTCAGGTACGGCCAGGTGCAGCTCGGATGCTGCGCCTGCCGCCATGCTGGTCAATTCACTCACCAGCAAGGCATCAAGGGTATCGGTCAGCGTGCCTTTGTGGAGCGGCTTGATCTGGTCGATAAAGCCGAAATCCGTCTTGTAGTCGACAGCGTTATACAAGTCGAGTAACTGGTTGCACAACATAGGCAGGTCGGCAAAGGCCAGCTTTTTACGAATCTGCAGGGCGTCTTTGCCCGAGACTGCTTTGGCGATGTTACGGTCGTTGGGCGTGCCCGAGGCCAGACGCAGCAGTTCGCGGTTGGTGTCCAAGCCAAAGTCCTTGAGATCGCTATCGCGGCTGGCCTGGGTACGGCGTTGCATCACTGTGGAATCCAGGCTGGCGCTATCCAATACGCGCAGGTCTTTGCGCGAGACGCTGTTCAGCACGACGCGCATGCCGAACTGGCGCTCGACGAAATCATGCTCGATGGCGTGGTGGCCTTGGCCGAAGCAAAAGGCAAACAGGCGGCGTGCACTTGCCGGACCGGCTTCAAGCAGCAAGACCGCTGACGAGTGCTGGCTGTGGAGCAGTGGCTTGATGCCGGGTGCGCCGCGTTCGAGGAACTCAGCCCAGTCGGGCGTTTCTTGTGCCGTTGCGTGGTAGTACAGCTGGCCAATTGGGCTGGGGTGAATGAGCAGACCGTGGCCGGGTTTCAGCGCGTCAGTTGCCTGCACGCCAGAGCGCAGCAGACGCACAGACAGATCAGTAGTGGCGGGAAACAGGGCGCTGCCGGACAGCGCAGCGGGTAGTGCGGGGATCGCTATCGTAGTCATTGTGCTCCTTATTGTGGTCGTTAGTTGGTTGCGGCCAAAGTTTGGTGTGGAGCAACTGTATCCCTTCCTCAATTTTTGTTATAGGAGTACTATCGGAGTTCCTTTTTTTCAGGTATGTAATGAGCCCATGACAAGTCCGTTGGGCCTCCTATTCGGCCGTCTGGCCTATTTGTTGCCTCCGATGTTGGCCGAAGATGACGTGATGCAGGATGTGTCACGTAGCGCCTTGGCGACGGGCTTGATGGATGTGACGACGCTAGCGCAAGCTGAGGCAACGCTGGCAGTGGTTGAACGCCTGTTCTGTGCGCTGGCACTGCTGCATGAGGGGAGTTCAGCTCAAGGGCAATGGCGCTTCAATTCCTATTCGGCCTGGCTAATGGCGCGCTCGCTGCTGGAAACGTTGGCCACCGATCATCACACTCTGCTTGATCCGGGCTATTGGAGCCAGTTGCCGGCTGACATCGAGGTAGAGGAACAGCGCGCACTGCTAAGTCGGCTGGAAAATGGCCGGGTTACGTATCACCCAACCAACGCCGCGCGGCCGATCCGTTTTGTGTATGTCGCTTGGGCAGTGATACGGCTGGGCGACGACTTCCTGCTATACGCTAGGGAGGACAAGGTACGCCCGGATGCGCGCGGACATTTCGGTTTACCTGGGGGGCGCTTCAAACTAAGCGATGTGCCGCTGACAGATCGGCCGGCAACAGCCGAGCATGATTTCGCGTATGGGATCGGCCATTGGCCGATGGCGCACTTGCAGCGCTCGCTGTACCGTGAACTACGGGAGGAGTTGGAGCTGTCGGAGCGGGACCATTACAGTCTCGGGCCTGCCATCGATATCGCACCCTACAGTAGGATTGAAGGCGCGCGGAATCACCATGCCTATACCGAGTATCGCATGCGCTTGTTTCCACTCCAGCTGAATACTCATGGTGCGTTAAAGCTTTTCGAGCGCCTGCATCGCAGCCCGGAATTGTTTGCTCGGTTCACGGCGGCCGAATTGGGGACGGAGCGCAATGCCCGTGGTCAGCGGGCTTTTGTCACTGCGCTGGTGGAGCATTTTGGCCCTGAGCTCAAAGAACTCGTAGCGTTGCCGCAGGCGATAGAGGAGACCTATCTGCTGAATACCCCACATATAGGTGTCGATATCCCGTTAACAACGGAGCAGCCGATCACCAGCGGCCGTAGCGGAAAACCGCTGAAGGAGCATGCAGCACGTTTGACGGAGGCTGAGCTTCGCTGGCTTTGGGCGCTCGCCTGGCACGCGAAATCGTTGCCGCTCGCGGGTGCGGATAATATTGGCTTGCTGCCCTTGGGATGGGTTCGGATTGATGACATGGCCGTGCTGCTAAGTCTGCGGGACAAGCTGGATACCAGCGGCCTGCAACTGGTGGAGATTGAGGACGGCCGGTACGCGCGAATGTCTATTAATCCTCGAATGGTGTACTTTGATCCTGAATTTTTCCGCTATCGTCTGCATGGCGATGCAGTTAAAGGGAGCCTGGAACTGTTCTCAGTCGAGACTCGCACGCCGCTGGGTATACTCAGGCATGATTCGGTTTTCATTGAGTTAAACACCACGCTGGCCGGCGAGTTGCGCCATCTGGATGGAGTGGAGCTGCTTGCCGACAATACGCAAAGTTCCGAGCATCTTCGCCGCATGCTGGATGCGGCGATGAGCGATGCGACGAAGAATATGGGCGTCCGCCAGTTGATCGCACATGTGGATAAAGCTCGCCAATACCGGAGACTGTTGATCAGGAGAGATGACAATAATTGACAACGCGTGGCTGCAATTCGTGCCTTACGAAGTTGGTGTCTTGAAAATCGTAGTGGTACGTAATCCGGTAAGCGACATCGAATCGTTACCTTCCGAACCGTTCCTGGCAACTACAAAATTCGTTCCAGACAGTAAGGACGTCGCCGGCGTCAAGCGGTTTCATGTGCGCAAGGTGGTTCCGCGCTTCCTTCAGTGCATGAAGAAGCCGATAAAGCCCGTCGGGCATTCTGGGCAAGCGGTGTTTCCCGAAAATCCACAGAATCTTCCCTGGTTCAATGGCCGTGTATTGGTTGCCGTCCTCTTCAACCAAACGCTCCCATTCGTTCGTCGCATTAGCGGAGATCCATTGGCCGACGTGGCGCGTGAATTCCAGCAATGTCGGGAGCAATGACGTTACCTGCTCCTGCCAGATCAGCCGTTCTTCGTACTTGCGTGCCGCGCTCGGGGCGATGCTTTCCCATGGAATTTGCGGGCCTCGATCGAGCGTCATTCCAACCAGTTCGCCGCGTTCCCATCGCTGCCAGTATGCCTCCGGCACGTTCCACCTGTTTTCCGTGCGGGGCAATTCCATGTCATGGGGCAGACATTGTCCGTCTTTCTGCAGAGAGCCAAAAAACCCGGATCGCAGCCCCGCCAGTTGTCGCGGCGCCTCGGCGCAAATCTCCTTCAGAAGGAAGGGATCGCCGTTTGCAGCCCCGGTGTAACTCGAAATCTGCCACGCCCTGATAAGAGGATTGGTCGACTCACTTTCGAGCCAGGCAATGGCAAGACCTCGCATATCCTCCCAGCGCAGTGCGTTCCAGAGGTAGCGGTGCTTCACTGCAGGGGAATTCTTTGTGACAGGAATACGTTGGCCGTGGCAAAACACGATCAGTGGACGAAGGCTGCCCTGTTCCGAGCATTTTTCGTACAGGCGCTCGACTCTGCCAAAGAGTTTGATCCATGGCTGCGATGGTTCCTTGTCAAACGCCACTGATAACACAGCTGCCCTGCGCGAAATGAGCGATCCTTCGAGTGCTTCTTCAAGGCTGGTAGCGCTATCGTTCAGCTCGCGCTGAAAACTCTGTTCCGGCCTTGCGTCAGCCTGGTCAAGGAATACGGTGTTGACGCCCTCCCCGCGACGGCGGCTGATAGCGGCAACCAGCTCGGCTTCCCAATCTTGGCCGCGCGCGATCGGCGGCAGGTGGAAAAACACTACCTTGCCGCCGCGCAGATCGGTAACCGTATGCTCCGCGACACCGACAATCGAGGGCGCTGATGATATTTCCATCGTGCCTTTCCGCTAACAGCCGATAAAACAGTTTTTCGCCACGACAGAGGGCACCATGAATTCGTCGGCAGAATGCGACGTACCACGGAGCAGGCCGAGATGCGTCATCCACTGGATGAAGACATCTGTTGCCATATCCACACCCAGGTCGCCGAAAATCTCCCGCCACTGGTCGACGTCCAGTTCGGCCACGACGACGCTCATGGCGGCGCGGTTTGCCGTGTATAGGCCAGTCTTCTTGTCCTGTTCCAGCACCAGCGGGAACATGGCGTCGGTGACGCACCGCAACGCCTCGGGCATTTCGGTAATGCCGAACAGTTCGTGCACGTCGCTAGCCTCGATCCCGGTAAGCTTTTCCTCCAGCACCGGCAAGGCGGCGTCGGCACTGGTGATATCGCGCGTGCGGCATTCGCTGATCAAGTCCTCGATCAGGAAATGGAAGCCGCCCGTCTTGTCCAAAATCTCGCTGCTATACTGTTTCGCTTTGTTGCGGATTCCGGCCACTTCCAGCGCTTTCCAGACCGCCCCGTCACTCCAAGGCTGCAGGACGAGCTCACTGAACATGCTGGCACGCAGTTCCGCATGGGCGCGGCGCTCAGCTTGCGGGCTGCGTTCGGCGTGCACGCGCCGCTCCACCAACCAGGCCCAAAGCGCACTTGGCCCAGCCGTCAGGAACACTCGCCCCTTGGAGTTCTTACTGCAGGCGTTCTTGCAGTGGAACTGAATTTCCCGGACCACATCATTGAGTGGCATTTCGGTGGTCAAAAGTTCAGCCGGCGCGTTGATAAAGAAGTGCTTGCGCTCGCGGGGGCGGAAGAATTTCACCACTTCCGTGGAGAAGCGCTCCACATTGCCCATGAACTGCTCGCCCACTTCCTTGCGCGACCAGGCGTCCTGACCTTCCCCCAACCCTTTGGCAACACGCGAAATGTTGTCATCGGCTTTAGTCACGCCCAGAGCACGGCTGCCGAACACGAGCGTCACGCCGAAAGCTTCGGCGCGGCTAAACATTTCTGCTTCCTGTCCCATGCTGAATGCGCTGAAGTGCGCTCCCTTGCCTCCCTGGTAGTGATGGAACTCGCGCGGATTGGCCTTGCGGCGGGATTGCTGCGCGATCAGGCGCTCCATTTCGTGCTCGATGACGTCTCGGTTGCCCAGCAAGCGCAGCAGGTTCGGGCTACGCAGTTGATAGGTCCGGCTGCCGTCGGTGTCAGTACGTACTAGCACGCCAAGGCCTTCCATCTCCTCCAGCAGAGAGCGGATGCTCGCCAGGTCCATCGCCGCGAATTCCGCACCCCACCAGTAGGCGCCCAGTTTCCGGAACTCCGACTCGCTACGTGCATCGGTCGGATTGCCGCTCAAGACTAGTGCGTAGACCAGCACCTTGTACCGGTCATCGAGGTCCAGCGTCCAGTCGAACCGATCGCGGATATCCTCGGTGAGTTCGGGGTTGCGTTCCACCTCGCGCAGATCCTCGCGGGTGATCACGCGGACCGCGCCGCCGACCTTCTTCTGGCGCGTTGCCTTCTCGTAATACCGCGACAGCAGGCGGTGGCAGAAAATCTGCATCAGGCCGGGGTGGTAATTCACGGTCGACATGATCCGCAGCACCAGCTCCGGGCTCTCGAATTCGAAGCCGAGCGCCCGCATCGGGTTGACGACCAGCCGTTGCGCTGCTTCAGGCGGCAGCGGGCTGATGACGATCTCGCGACCAAGCTGAGCAAACGGATGGTTCTTCCAGCGCTGAAACTGTTGCACCGATTGCAAACCGGCGAATACGGCCTTGAACTGGCGGTTGGTATCGACCATCAAGCCGCGGATTGTCTTGATCAAGCCGAAGTCGTGCTGCGCATCGAGATTGATCAGATCGTCAGCCTCGTCTAGCAGAAGTGTCAGGCTCAACGAAGGGTTCTTCGCAAACGCTTCCTTGATCGCCTGCGTCACAGCGGCCTCGAGGCGGTGGCTCCCCTTGGCCACGGTCGAACGCAAATCAGCGAATTCGGCGAGCGTGACCTCGTTGGCAACATATTCCCAGAACATGCTGCGCACCTTTTCGTAGGCTTCCGTGCCGGCGCCCAGATCGTCGATGTCGCGGTACAGAATGAAACGGTGCGACTTCGGATCATGGTGCTTGTTCACCAGGTGGCGCAGCGTGGCTGATTTGCCGAGCTGGCGACCGCCGAACACAATGCAGGCGCCGTCCTTATCGAGCAGGCTGTTGACTTCCTTCTCCCTGCCCACAAACGTTTCTTCCGGCACATTCTCGCCCTTCATCTGATAGGGCTGGCAGTAGGCAAACGGCAATGTGACGTCGAACAAGGTCTGCTGGCGATTTGCGCGGCTCAGGATGAAGAGCAGGTTGACGAGGTCCACCATGAGCAATTGCATCTGGTCCTGCGCGCAGAGTGCACGCAGACGATGGCGCATGAGGGTCGAAATCGGGTGTAGCGACAGCACGAGCAGTGGCGACCGCTTCAGGCCCAGCTGCCCAACCAGTTCCCGGATCTCGTCCTCAGTGTACTTGCGGGTCAAGAGCAGAACCGTCAATTTCCGCTTCAATTCCGACCCGAACGCCGGCACCGGGCATGTGGGGTTAAAGCGCAGCGCGACATCGACTACGCGGTAGTCATTTCCACGTTGCCGAATTTTTACCTCGCCTACGGTTTCGACGCCGAGAGCGGCCACGATCAGAGGGACCAGCGTCGGCGTCGAGTCGGAAGCGGAACCTTCGCGCGCACGCTGGATTCCTTCCAGAGTCTTGGCAGCGGAGTCGCGCTGTGGCTTCTCAAGGATGTTATAGGGGAGCCCGAACGCTGGCTTACAGTCCTTGATGCTCTTGATCAGATCGTCAAGACGCAGGTCTGCCAGTTGCAGTGCTTCGGTGATTTGCGCTTCAGCCGCTTCAAACTCGCGGACGATGGGACACCCGCTTACTTGTGTCTGCGCCAGACGGCGATGTGCACGCTGGGCGTTTTCCGCCTGATGGATAATTTCGGCAGCGGCAACCTGGTCGCCGGCATCCGTGCTGGCCGAAAAATGCCGGACGAAATACTCCCTGTCTTCTTGCCCCTCTGGTGTTTCGGGGAATGCGTTCGCGATCTCGATACTGCGCTGCTGCATCTTCAGTTGCGATGCTTCCTTGATGCGGTCGGTAAAAGCGGCCACTTCACCGATCTTCGCAATCACTTCGAGCATGCGAGGCTCGTCGGCAGAGCGAATGCTGGTGAGCATTGCGCGAGCAGACATCAGCTTGCCGAGGATTCCAGAGCGTGTAACGTGCTGCGCGGTTTTGCCCGCTTCACCGTTACCGTCCTTCGCGGTGTCCGCTTTCTCGAATTCGGTCAGCTCGCCGAGGAGATAGGCGTCCTCGACGCGCGTCTCGAGGTCGTAGATCTGGAACAGCAAATCGCTGCTGGTTTTCTCCAGCATTTCGTCGAATTCGTCTCGCGCAGGTTCCGGTAAGCTAAAAGTGTCGATAAGGTACTTTGCCCGCACGAACTCGCTGCGGCGCAATGCTTCTTCGAAGGCCAATTCCGGATTGGGTTTCAGTCCGTACTGGAGCATGTTGACGAGATCGTCTTCAGCACCAACCACCGGCATGAAGTCGTCATCCAGGCGTACACCCGGATGCGGCGCGAGCATGGTGTAGATATCGCGTTCCACTTGCAGCGGCTCGCCGGCGAGGACGTTGCTGATGCGCTTGACGGTAAACGAAGCCGATTGCAATGCAGCGTCCATCATCGCGTTACCGCGCCCCACGTTGCCCTGAATCTCGGCGATTACGGCAGGGGCAGCCTTGCGGACATAGGTGCGCAACGCTTCAATTTCCTTGCGCCGAAAATTGTCCACGGTTCCGCTCGATTCTTCGGTCAGTTCGACCCACCGACGAGCAAGGCCCAGCGTGGTGTTGACGTAGCGCATGAACTTGGCGCGGGCCGGGCCGATCATCGGCGGACAACGTCCGGGCACGAGGCCTGGTGCCAGCTCGTAGCTCTCAGCCAGCAGATCGGGAGATATGGTTTCGAGAAGGTTCTTCGCTTCCTGAATCCGATTGCGCTCGTTGCCGGTGACAATGGCGTGCAAGCTGGCAAGTGGCATGCCGTCCCGATAAATGGCATGAATCAGGCATTCCCCCGGCCAGAACGCCATTTTGGAGACGCGTGCCTTATGCAGTTCGTTTGCGGATTCGGCCGCCAGTTCTTCCAGTTCTTTGGAATGATCGGTCGACGCGCCAGCGAGCATGACGTCGGACGGCGTCAGGTAAATGGCCTTGTTCATACCCAGATCGACCAGCGCGGTGAGCAGCTCATCGAACTTGGGCAGACCAGTCTCTGCCTGCTCGCGTAGCGCGTAGATACTTGCCGGCTTGTCCGCACAGAACAAAATGGGCGCCATCAGCGCTCCGGCGACCAGTACGCGGTTATGTGAGGCATCCGGGAACTCCTGTGCCAATGCCGACAAGCTGCTACCGAGTTCGCCACCGATGAACCCGCCCGGCAAGATCCGGTTGCCGAAGACGTAAGCAGTGAAGGCCTCATGGCTCCATTCCGGTTCATTGTTCCGGTGCGCCAACCAGGACAACCAAAATGCGACATCGTAACGACCTTCATCGCATGCGCTAAAGCATCCTTCGAGCGCTGAAACTGCGGGTTCGCCCAATGCGGGCAAAGCAGTATGTGGTTCTGCCGGACCGGCTGATTCGGGTTCAACGGCGAGGATCGGCTGAGTTGTGACGGCAGTTTCCACCGGCGCCACCGGCGTCTCCACGACAGTGGCAAGCGCTACCTCGTCGGTTGTTTCTGGCGACGCTGCCGCCTCCGCGTCCTGGTGCGGTGCCGCCGTCGCCGCCGCGGGTGTCATCGCCTCACTCGGGGCCTCTTCTGCTGCTACCGGAACGCTCTTTTTCGACTCTGCGACCAAGCCCGTCAATGACTCTTTCGGCAAGGCGGTTATTGTGGCAGTCACATCGTGGGTATTCCCCGGGCTGAGAATCGGGGTTACCGGAGTCGGTGCAGGCAGCTTGCCAAAGACGGTCGTGAGTGCGTCGCGCAAAGCGCCCGCTGCCACCTCTACCCTTTTCGGCTTTGCGTCTTCAGCCAGTGCGGTGGAAGGTCCAATCAGGGTGGGCTCATCGGTGGACTGTTCCTCTCCTTTGTCAGTAACCGGCGTGGACAGAATGGGAGGCTCAGCGGCAAGATCGAAATCGTCGTGTGACGTTGCCTGCGCCCGCTGGACCAGGGCTATGATGTATTGCGTATAGTTCCACTCTTCCGGAGCGTCCGGGATCGGTATCTTGGGTTGCGACGGAATCTCAAGGAGTTCCGCCATAGCCGTTTCAACGCCGGTTTTGGCCGTCTCTGCCTGAGAGATGAGTTCAGTCATCTTGGCGTATTGCCGCGCTGCCGTCGCTTCTTTAATCTGGGCCTGCACCTGCTTTTCCGCTTTGATCGCGGTAACAACTTTGCTGAGAGCGCCAGAAATCTGCTCCACTGCGCCTACTGCCAATGCCATCGCGTCGGAGTTCACTTCAACGAGCGAGTTGATGAACCAGTCGATTCGTTCGGCAAAGTCGGCGGCGCGGAGGCACGCGGTGATGTAGGAGAGTCCCTTGCGAATATCCTCGGTGCGGTCAAATTTCGCCAAGTACCCTAGTCCGACAAGGATCTTTGCGACGGCTTCGATTACCACGTTACTGTCATCGATCATTGCCTGTCTCGACAACGTTGAGAGATCATGAATCATTTGCTGAATGTCGCTGTACGCATCAGCCCCCTTTCCGGCAGACGCATAGGACGCGACCAGGTTGTCATCGAAAACGATGCCAAAGACACGGTCGTAAGCATCTTCCTCCCAACCGATAGGGGCGTCATTGTTGTCGTCAGGCCGATTAATTAAAGGTGCAAACCACTCGTAGCAGGTAATGAAGTCTTCGGCGCCAGGGATGTTGCGGAGATGCTGGCAAAGCCTGAGTGGACGTGCGTCGTTGCTGACGCTCTGGACATCATTGGAGATGTCATTCAGGGTTTTTTCTTCCCCTGTTGCGACCAACTCCATTCCGCGCTGGTACCAGCGCAGGGTCACAAAATATTTGAAGAGATTTTTGTCTTGATGGTTGCGCTCGCGATTGCGCGGATCGAAGGTCGTGGACTGAACAAACGCATGAAATTTTGCGAACGCCAGTGGATCGCTCAGTTTCTCGAAAAGCTGCGCGGTCAGTGTCACCGGGTCTTTCGACCATTCTCCCTCTGGCGGTTCCCAGAGCTTTTTTAGCCCGCTGCTTAACTTGTTGATGTGTTGCTGCTCCCAGCCCATTACTCGGCGGAAGATATCGGCGTTCATCATGGTCATTGTTATCCGGTCCCTGATTCGATATGGCGAGACGAAGAGCTATCATCTCATGCTGTTGCATTTCGGTAATATGTGAGTAGATCAAAAAAAATCGAACTACGGCCCCGGGGCTTCCCCGTATCTCATATTCATGGGATGTTCCACGGAAAGATGGGCGCGAGCCTGTCGAAAACTGTATCAAGGATGGGAGAGGGTCTCCTGAAGTCAGCTTGCAGAGGCAGGCTTCAAACCGCCCGGTGCTGCTGCGGTTGATTAAGGTCGTGCGAGACAAGAAGTATTGCCGCATCCTTGATGTGATCACAGTTTTGCAGATGGATGCGACATAACGTGTCGCTGAACCGCCCCGGCTTTTAAGGAGGCCGCTTTGGGTCGACTTCTCCAGATCCGGACTTGCGGGTGAACGTCTGCAACCTGGTGCGAAGTGGCCGGCGGCGGGAGCACAGCCAACCGGCGAGACCGGCCAAGAGCGGTCGTCGGACGCGGCCGAGCGACGACTGCGCGACTGGCGCCTTCGGCGCCTGCACCAGTCGATCGGGCACACGTTTTCAAGCGGCCTCAAAGCCATGGCTGGCCGCTCGCAATAACCAACGGCTCCGACTTATCAGCACGGTCTTCACTATTCAGCCGGCGTGAATGCACAGTCGAACACGCTGGTCTAAACCATCGAAATGCATCAAAATCGGCGAAATTACAACGTAGCTGAAAATAGCCGCAAAACATGACTGAAACGCGATCATCATGGGTAGATGACCAAACGTGGAAAACTCGTTGGGAGAAGCTTGAGGAACTGGATGGCGGCGGACAAGGTGAAGCGTATCGCGCGCAACGCCGGTCCGACGGAAGAATCGGATTCCTCAAAATCATCAAATCGAAGAATGTCGCTGAACGTCGAGCTCGCTTTTTCCGCGAGGCGACCGCCTATGACAGCTTTGGCATCGACGGCATTCCGAGGCTTATAGAAAGCAACGCGCATCGACACTCAGATGACAGCGTCACTCCCTTCATCGTAACCGAGTTCATCGAGGGGACCACGCTACGGTCGTGGCGCGAGTCGCAGGCTTCGGTATCAATCGAAACCGCGGTGACGATCACATCGCGCCTTCTCGATATCTTACAGGCCTGCCATGCGCAGGGGTGTGTCCATCGTGACGTCAAGCCCGATAACATCATCCTCGAAGGTGGCGCTGTGTCACGCGTCTGGCTGCTCGATTTCGGGATCAGCTATCACAATCTTGCTGACATCGACTTCCAGACCGAGCACTGGCAAGAGGTCGGCAACCGGTTTCTCCGGCTTCCCGAATTGTCAGCCGGGAGCGTATCGAAACAGGATCCCAGATCGGACATATGCTTTGCTGCGGGCATCCTCTTCTATCTGCTGACTGGCGACCACCCTGATGTGCTTGAAGACAGCGAAGGCCGATTACCGCACCAGCGAGCTAGGGCGATGGCACAGCTTCAACAGAGCGCATCAGCCCGACTGGCCCGGCTCCTCAATCTTTTTGATGAAGCATTTACCACCCGCATGGTGAACCGCTTCGCCAGCGTGCAAGCGATGCGCGAACGAATGGACAGAATGATGCAAGATCAATTACCACCCGGCTCGTCAGTGGACGAGGACCTAGCTGCGCTCCGAGAAGTACTTGTTACCAATGCCAGTCGTCGCCTGACCGAAACGATCGGGAAGTTCAATGCCGCGTTGAGTAACGTGCAGCAGGTCTTCAATCAGGTGCAGCAGTCTATCGGCGGCAGTTTGTCGATCAGTCAGACCGGCTGGGCCGTCACCGGCGAAAGTGGTCAGAACACATTGTACTGGTCGCACCAAGGATCAACCGATCGCGTGTTATCGGTCACCTATGAGGTCTTGCCCGCTGGAGAAGAGCTTCTACTTCGACTGTCGGGCGAGACTGTCTATCGCACCGAACTTGCGGAGCCCGTCTATGACGATAAATTCCAGAACGCGGTCCAGACCTGGCTGGTTGCAAGGCTCCGCACCGCCCTCACTGACCCCAATGCACTTCCATCTGAGGCAGACCTGTTCCGCGAGACCAAGCCGTTCGGATCGCTCGAAGCGGCCGCAGAGGAAGCCATGCGGCGCAATCGCGCTATTCTGGCCTTTGTCTATGATCCGACTATGCCGGAACGCGGCAAGCTGCGATGGGCACTCAATTACTTCTTGGAAAACCGCCGCACGCGCGACATCATGAATGAGACTTTCGTCACGGCGCTTGTGCCCCTCTCGGCCCTCTCTGCCATCTCCAATATCTTGGAGCAGCAATCGATGGAGCGATCACGCTGGGTGGTTTTGGACCAGCACCTTTGCCCGCTGAAGCAGCAGGTCATCCAAGCCAATCCGCAAGAGGCTGAGCGGATCGTGGGCGAGCTGGCCGATCACTACGGAGCCGGATCCGGAACGTCGACTTGATCTAGCGGAGACGGACTGTTTAGCGCCGCCTCGACGAGCTTCGCAACCTACTGCATGGTGAAGCGGTCGATCGACTGGCAGCGGCCTGCAAAAAGGGATGCCCAAGCATGGTTGCAAGCGCTCATCGACGTCTGACAATCGAAAGGGTGGTTAAGGCTCGTTCTCGTTGATTCGGCGCACTTCCGGGAATGACTCGAACCTGCTGTAAAGCAGCCAGCTGCCGCGGAGTCCAGCTCGCCTGTGCGCTGCCATGTTCAGATATTATGCACCGCCAATCCCCTTGGTATTGCTTTGACAACACGCCCATGGCAGCATCCCGTCCGTACACCCAATCCTTGTACGTCAAATGAAGATCGTCATTATTGGAAACAGTGGGAGTGGCAAGACTTGGCTCGCGAGCGCCATATCGAACGCGGTGGCTGCGCCCGTAATACATCTTGATGACATCTTCTGGGAGCCTGGCGGGTTCGATCAAAAACGCGCTAGCGAGACAATCAATGTCCTCATTGTGAAGGCGAAGGAAAAAGAGCGCTGGATCGTTGAAGGCGTTTTTGGCGAACTGGCGCAACCGTTTTTGCAGGATGCCGACCAATTGATTTGGCTGGACATGAAATGGACGGTTTGCCGAGAACGTCTGAATAACCGGGGCTCTGAAAGCAAGATGCACTTGGAGCGCGAACAGTCGGAAGACGGCTTGCGGCGACTCCTTGTATGGGCAGAAAAATATTATGAGCGCACTGACATGCGCTCTTACCAAGGCCATACGGCGATGTTTAATGCATTTAGTGGAGTGCGCCTTCGACTGCAGTCCGAACAAGATGTCGTCGGTTATGTCCGTGACATTGCGAACAGTGATCTAAATCCTTGAACACGGACCTTCGCAGGCGGGTTCCGCCTGTTGTTTCGGGCCGTCTTCGGGAATGTTGAACGTCAGCTTTCGGATTTTCCGAACGACAGCTTAGGGTCGATTCTGTTGAAAAACTCATCTTGACCTTCGTTTGAGGCGTCATATTGTGACGAGATGGCATGCCTTTGCGGAGGCCATCATGATGGGACGGAAACTTGTTCCGAGGGAACGCACTGAGATCATCAATCTTGAGGAGTTCGTGCCGCAGGATCATCTTTTAAGGGCGATCGATCGCTATCTCGATCTGGCGGAATTTCGCACGCACCTCAAACCCTTCTACAGCCATACCGGACGGCCGTCAGTTGATCCAGAACTGATCATCCGCATGCTTATTATTGGCTACTGCTACGGCATTCGCTCTGAGAGAAGATTGTGCGAAGAAGTCCACCTGAACCTGGCATACCGCTGGTTTTGCCACCTCGGCATCCATGATCGCGTTCCGGATCATTCCACCTTCTCCAAGAACCGGCATGGCCGCTTCCGAGACAGCGATGCCTTCCGCGAGTTGTTCGAATCTGTGCTGCGCCGGTGTATCGTCGAAGGTCTGGTTGGCGGCGAGGGATTTGCTACTGACGCGAGCATCGTCAAGGCAGATGCTCAGCGTCAGCGCGCAGTGCCCGGCACGCAGCACATTGCGTGGGGCGATCCGAACCAGGAAACCCGTCCGGTAAGGGAATATCTGGCGGCACTCGATGCAGCCAATCCTGCCGCTCCACCCAAGTATGTCTCCCTGACCGATCCTGCGGCATCCTGGTCAGCCGCTTCAGGGCCGGCGTTCTTTGCCTACTCCACCAACTACCTGATTGACGTGAAGGCCGGCATCATTGTCGATGTCGAACCATCGCCCTCGAATCATGCGGCAGAGTCGCAGGCGACACGGACCATGATTGATCGAGTGGAGCAGCGCCAGCATCTTAAGCCGCAGCGCCTCATTGGCGATACCGCCTATGGCACGGCAACCATGTTGGGATGGCTGGTCAAGCACAAGGGCATTGAGCCGCATGTGTCTGTCTGGGATAAGAGCGAACGCACGGACGGCACCTTTGCGATTAGTGCATTCGTCTGGAATGAGCAGGCTAATGAGTATCGCTGTCCTGCCGGACACGCATTGCGCAGCCAATGGCGGGCTTTTACCAGCCCGCGCTCCCACATTACCAAAGCGGGCACGATTAACTATCATGCAAGCCAGTGGGATTGCCAGCAGTGCAGCCTGAAAGCGCAATGTTGTCCGAATACGCCAACCCGCAAAATTGCGCGCAGCATTCATGAGGATGCACGCGATGTCGCTCGCCACATCATGGATACACCGGAATATTGGCAGTCGCGTCGTCAGCGCAAGAAAGTGGAAGTGCTGTTCGCGCATCTCAAGCGCATCCTGAAACTGGACCGCCTAAGATTACGAGGGCCATCCGGTGCACATGACGAGTTCTTACTAGCAGCCACGGCGCAGAATCTAAGGCGCATGGCAAAACGGCTTTGCCCAGGGAGCCTCAACTCGGCCGAATCTGCCACATAAGCCCGCAGCGAAAACACCTTGGCGCGCTTATGCAAAACCTCGAATCCGTCATATCGAATTAGGATTCGACACTACAGCAGGTTGCTTATCGACTATTTCAACAGAATCGGTCGGGTCCTGCCGATCATGCGTGAAACCTGAACGTCCGGTAACAGTTTTCGGCTGCCGGTCGAAACCAACAGCAATGCAGCGATCGCGGATATATCGACAAGCCGTCCCAAATGATCACCGCGTTGGACATTCTGGCGCATTCATTGGCGTCGAATGACGAGCCGGCGACCCGCTTCGGTAGCGGTGATAACCGTGCGCACGCATCCTGTATGGATAGGCAGGATGTGCGCGCATTTCACGACTTCATCTTTTTTCGGCACGGCTCGCCTTCACACGAGCCTCTGCCCATGCCGCGATCTCGCTTCGTATCCATGCAGACGAGCGGGTCGACAATTTCACCGGTGCCGGGAACTCCCCCTTCTTGATCGCAGCATAGATACTGCTTCTGGACTTTCCACACAGTGCCAGTACCTCCGGCAATCGCATGAAGCGGATTTCCTGCCGTGATGCCGATTCAGTTTCCATGTTTTTCTCCTTTCGATTTCAAATTAGATTAAATGAATGAATTGCGATATCAAGGGTGCACGTCGCTTGCCGCAAAGCGCTTGCAACCGCACGCCAACACCTTTCAAAACGGGATGCGTTGCGGCCGGATAAAACGTTCCTCAAGACACCGGGATGCACGGCGCAACGCGTCTGCGGGCCGTATCTCAGAATTGGAAACAGTTGGCACAGGCGGCGACTGTCGCGGAACGCGAACGCCAGTTCAAATGCATGAATGCGGCCACGCCAATGCCGATCGTCAGGTACTTTGGCCTGAAAAATACACGTAGCGCCGAACGCGATACTGTGAGAGGCAGCCGTGATGCCTGCTCCCCTACGCGAACAGGGGACGCCCGTATGACAATTGCACGCTGAACGTGCCTGTCATTTCTTCGTCTCTGCACGGGGATCTGGACTTCCCCGTGCCATGCATTGCCCTCCCCTCTCGGGGCGAGCTCGTGCCAACAGGGTTGACAACGTATGTCTTACGATGGGTGTTTTCACGGGCTGGCTTTACCGCCTGCGGCGGAGGGGACGCCAGCTCCCCGGGACTCTGGCGAGAAATGCGCGGCTAGCCGATCCCCGGATCGGTAAGTTCATCCGGGTGTCGCGCCCATCGCTGAAAAGATTGGTCCTTCCGTCACACGGTCTCCGTGACTGGCATCCGACATGTCGCGACTGCGTCGCCGCAGACTGCTCGGCCACCTGGCGTAATCCTGCGCGGTGCATATCGCTTTCCGCTCGGTTTCCCATGCCAGCACGGTACCGGCAATCTGCAGAACTGCCCGCTTGAAATGTTTCTTGCGCCGGTCGAGTGTCTTGCCGCCGAGGAGATTGACGGCCGCCAGCGTTTCCAGCATCACCATCAGTTGATCGATCGTCAGCACGAGCTTCAGATAACGCACTCCGACGCTTGAGATCACTTGTGCGCGGACCACGATGGGCTCGTCCGCGTATTCGACCATTCGCGCCACGCCGTTCTCCTCGCACAGCTTCCCTGCTGCCGCGATTTCCCGCTCCGCCTGATCCATGCATTGGGAGATGCTTTTCCGGATGTCCTGCTCGACGCTGTCGAGCACTTCCTGCGGAAACTGCTGGCGCGCCTGCGCCAGCATGATGAACATGTTCGCCTGAAAGCTGTTGAAGCTGCGCGCGAACACGCGCTTGATCTCCGGGCTGCGCAGTACGACCTCGAACGGGACATGACTGCCTTCATAACGGGTCAGGCGCGACTTTGCAATCTTCGCCAGCATCCGGGCGTTGAAGTCGTCCGGATCGTATTCGATTACCGTGCTGTATGCCATCTTCAATTCCCCCACTTGTATGCGCGCCAATGGATGTTCCCGGTAGCCCGAGGAACAGACTATATGCGCTGACGTTATTCCGACCGAACGGCTTGATCCAGTTGAATTAATGCGGTTCAGGGCGGGATTTCGGCATCAGCCACGCAGTTGCCGCCATACGCGACGGCCAGCGATGTCCCGGGATGGCTCGGACGGTTCAACTGCGTTTTCCGTTCACCCAATGACGCCTCGGGTATGACTGGAAAGCTGCTGTAGAACCACCAGGGTAATGCTGAAGAACGACTGACGAACATCCCGGCACCTGCCCTTCACAAACTCGCACCCGGCAACCTCTGCGTAACCACTGAGGAACGACGCACACGCGATCTTTTCTCGCCAGACCGCGTAGCGCAGAACCAGAGGACAGCCTTCGTCCCGGCCGGTCAGGTGCCGGCGCGGCGTGGCGGCCGACCAGGATTTTTCAGACATCACGTCGGCCACCAATTAGACCGTCATCCGGCGCTATTTCGCGTGGCGCATCAAGTCGCCGTCTTGACAGGGGCGCGCCTTTTTCACACACTGATCATGCACTTCGCGCTCATCGCGAGCGCACCCTCCATCGCGGAGGACCCGAGTCGAACTCGGGCGTTTCGGTCGTTACCCGAACCAACCATTACCCGGCGCGCTGTAATCAGCCGCCCATGGTGTTCCCATAGAAGTTCGGCGCGTTTTCGCCCTCCCCGGCGAAGGTTTGTCGCGTCGCCAACGTAGCCTCTTCACGGGCGAAGCAAGCGTGACGCCCGTGAGGGATCCGGCGTGCTCTCATTGGACGCCTTCAGATCAACACGGATTGACTTGTGTCGTGCCGACGGCCAGAGCGCATCTGCGCTTTAGCCTGACAAGTAGCCCTCGCAGGCGCCAACGCGTGTCCCGCGAGTGGCATCGGATATGGTGTGATGAACGATCCATATCCCTGTGCTGGCGCATCAACGCATTCGATGCGCCATTTTCTCTCTTGCCTGTTTCTTTGGAGTGCGCCTACGCATGGCATCTGCCCTGCGTGTTCGGCGTTGCGTCGCCCTTGAGGCGGCGCGCGCCGTCCTCAGCATTCACCCGATCGGCGGCCTGCTCATGGGGCCGATGGATGCTTTCGGAAAGGAGACCATATGAAAGCCATGAATTGTTTTACCCGGGTACGTGCCCGGGTGTCGCAGTGGCGCATTGACGCGCCCTGCGCCCGCCCTCGCGGCGGGGCCACGCACATCGGCGAAATCCGCTTGCGTGCTCACATGCATATTTTGAAGACCACTTCCATCCACGTTTCAGCGGCAACCGGGCCGGCGCTGAAACGACCTTGCGGCCCGCGCTCGGCAGCCGTTTCGGTCCGGGATTGCCGTGCGTGAATGAAAGGACCGCTTGATCAACGCTCACGTCACGTCAAGGAACCATCATGAGCAACAATCCCGATTGGAAAGCCAAGCTGCAAGCAATCATCGATATGCACAATCACCGACATGCAAAGCGGGCCAAGGATGTCTCGCACCGAACGCAGGCCGCGCGGGCGGAAGCCCTGTTCGTCCTGTTCAAGTTGTGGCGCGCACTCGGTTTTGAGCTCGATCCCAACAAACTCGACGGCACGCACGTCAAGTACATGTTCTGGTACCTGACCTGCGATCCCCGCATCAAGGCGCTGTGCGACCGTCGCCACGTGCCGATGCTGCCCAAACCTCACAGCGCGGCGTACCTGCAATTCCTGGCCAGCACGCTGCGCACATTTTCCGAATGGATCGGCAAATCCGGCCTGGTCTTGCCGCCCGAGCGCTACGGGATCGATCCCGCCCTGTTCGCGCGCACCTATGTCGCCCAGCAGGACAAGAGCTGGACCGCGCACGATGTCGATATCCCGCAGATGCTCGCGCGCGTGGCGCGCATCGACGAGCGCGTGGCCATCATGCTGGAACTGGTGTGGCGATTCGGCCTGCGCCGCAAGGAGGCGGTGATGTTCCAGCCGCATCTGGCGGTGGTGCCGGCGGGCCTCGTGCCCGTTGACGGACCGATGGCCGAGCACTACATCGCCTGCCTGTCGATCGAGCGCGGCACCAAGGGCGGACGCCTGCGCCTGGTTCCGCTGGTGTCCGATGCACAACGCGACGTGATCGAACGCGCCAAGCGTTTTGCGCCGTATCCAACGTCGTATCTGGGCCATCCCGGCAAGACGCTGCTGCAAGCGCTGGATCGGTACAAGAATGTGTTGAGCCAGGCCGGCATCACGAAGAAGGAACTGGGCATCACCGGGCATGGCTTGCGCCATCAGTTCGCCGGCGACAGGTATTTCGATCTGGCGAAAGTGGCGTGCCCGGTGCGCGGCGGCGACCCGCTGCAGGATCCGGAATTGACACAGCGTGTGCTGCAAGCTGTTTCGCAGCAGCTCGGGCACGACAGGCCGGCCATCAGTCAGGCGTATTGTGGTTCGTTCGCCGGGACCGGCAAGGGCGCCACGTCGCCATCTGCCGCAGACGCAACTCCGCAAAACCCAGGTCAGTGAATGGAAAAAGACCCCGGCAATATCGGAGGGACACCCAGGCGATCAGCACATACAAGAGCAGGCGCGATGAAGATGATTGTCGCCTGGGTCAAGGCGGTTCCATACTGCTCAGAACGAAAGTGCCCTCATCGTCAATGCACGACGATTCCCTTGCCCGGTTCGCAATGCAGGGTTGTCGCAGTCGCCGCATGTTCAGTAGCCGGCCCGACGATCACGTGATCGTAGAGCTTGCTGAGCTGTCGCCGTTTCTTTGCACGCTCGCCTGGCTTTTCCCTGGCCAGTTGCTGCAATGCTTCCGTGTGATGTAGTTGCGGTGTGAGTCGCGCTGCCTTGATCCCCATATAAATGAAAAGCCTGGCCAGGAACACAGCTTGCTGGAAAACCGCATACTGGGAGTGTCCCTCGTCACTTTCGTTATCCGGCGCATGGTAGCCGGCCAGGGCCGTCTCCAGCACCTCCTTCAAGCAATGCGATTCGTCGCCGATGTCGAAATGGAAATGCGTCGCTGTGATGGCACCGGTATGCGTAGGTCCGTTCAAAACGTGAATGGAAATGGTGCGCAGGTCTGACTTGGTCTGATCGGGGTAGACTTCAAAGCAGTAACATCCTGAGATGTCAGTGCTCTGATACAGGTCACCAAAAAATTTGGCCAGCGATGCCCCAAACGGGACATAAATTGCCGGACAAGGTGGTTTGAACATCGCCACCGGAATGTCATCCCCGATGCCGGCATGCGCCAGCAACGCGCCCAATTCGGGCGTCGGGACAACAATAGCACCGCGGCGTGCCTCAAAGGCAATGGCCGCCGCTTGGGCGAGCAGGGCATGACAAGGAACTACCCCCTCTTCCGGTAACGCCATGCCCACATCTGCCGCGATCTCCAGAAATGGGGTCTGCAGTGCATCGCCCATGGCGAGTGTCAGACGGGTGATGGTCTTGCTCGTGTCGCCGATCCACGCGACAGCTGCCGGTGCACTATGGTTGAGCAGACGCGTCCAGCGCGCCAAGACCCCGGCGTTGCGAAAGGCAACCGGTACCGGCAAATCGGCGTGGCGCGCGACTTCCATCTCTCCCGCACTCACATAATCATAAGTTTGCAGGAACTTCTCGAGGTATCGATGCCGTTCCTTGGCTTTGGTCGGTACGGTCAACGCAATCAATTCGGGAATAAAGGGTGCGTCCATGATGTCCTTTCCAATCAAGGGGTGGGGATAACCTGGAAAGAATCGCTTGGTGCACTGCATGTTGTCGACTCGGAATGGCCTGTCTGTTTAGGGGCTTTCGAAATCAATGTCGCTTTTCTTGTAAATGCTTGGGCGATTTCAAGGGCACGTCCATCCGATATCTAAAGAAATACGCGCGACGCAGTTATCCATATGAAACCGGCACGGTCTTACGCATCCCCTTCACGCTTACTAACGCACAAATTCCGACATGCCATCGTCCATCACTCATCGCCAAGGCAGCGGGCGCGTTCCTTGTCGATCAGCCAGTGGAGGAACCGTGTGTCCTCCGATACACCCCAGTAATAGCGCTTGCAGCGCGCAATGTAGGCATCGAGATCGTCGATGGTCTTCACATCGTCCGGCGCAAAACCGGTGATTTGCGTGAAGCGCGCGACTTCGCGTGCGGTCAGCCGGATATGGTTTCCAAGACGGATCATGGCGTGACTGCTCTCTCCTTTTTTGCACCGCGTGTGCGGACCGATGACGAATGACGGTACATCGCCGACCACGCGTGACACAGGTTCATGCCGGCTTGCCGGTCAAGTTCAAATGTGCATCGATCTTGTCAGCGAAACCCTCGGGGTCGTTGCGGTTACGTTCGATTTCGTCCAGCACCTGATGCCGGCCGCTGCAGCGAGCACCTGTTCCGCACCGGCCGTCAATGCCAGGTCCGGACGTGCCTGGACAATCGCGCGATCGGTGTCGTCGAACGGCCCGCTCTCCGTGACGCCGCGTTCGGACAGGCCTTTTGCTACGCGATAGTCGGCGACCAGCCTTGCCGGCGCCTTGATTCCGGTGCCAGACGCAATGCGCATCAGCCCTTCCCCGGGCAGCGTGGCGACGACGGGAAGTGTGTCCCGAAGGGCGTCAAGGGCGTGTTTCATGCAGAGGCTCCTGTGCAATGCGCGTGATCTCGCCTAACCAGCATCGCGCGGGAACCCGTTCGTTCAAGTCCGCATTCCGCCCCTGTTTCGTCGGGCAAGCTGGGAGCCGGCAAACGGCTGCTTCGCCGCTGCACGGACCGCCCGATACTGTCTCTTACTCGCCTGGACCGATTTCCTTCGACGGACGAGCCGTTTCCGGCATGCTCGGCCATGTCATGCGTTTGAGGGTGGAGGCGTTCGGCAATTGCCGTCAGGCGACGACACGACCTGATGCCATGGGCGCGATCTGCACGTTCCGTGTGTGCGGACACGCCTTGGGATGGTTGAACTGACACTGGAGAGCGACTGGGGAACAACTGGGCACGTACCGGGTTCGCGCATTTTCCGGGTACTCACACCCGGGAATGACTGCAGTGTGACTTGCACGCCGTATTTTCCGCCTGGTCCGCACCGCGCAGAACCAGAGGTAAACCTTCGGCCCGGCAGGTCAAGTCCTGGTGCAGCGCGGCGACCGGCTATGCGTTTTTAGACTTCACGCCGGTCACCATTTAGACATTTTGCAAGCGCGGGTCTGGCGCTGGCTGAAATTTCGTGAGATGAACGTACGCGCATCCTGCTCACAAAACCGGCGCCATCAGATATCCGCTAGTCCCGCCTGTTGCGTCGGGCGACATCCCGGCTTCCGCTCCCCGGACGCTGCACCTCCCGCAACGCGCGCTGTATGACTGCTTTACACCGGTGCCGGACGACGTAACGGACCATCACTGCCGTCAGCAAGTACGCCAAGGTGGCCGGCGGCTGGATCAGCAGGCCGACGCCCCCCAGCCAGCTTGCGAGTGCGATCAGCAATGCCGATGGCACCCACAGATCATACAGTCGCAACAGCGGGGATCATGGCCCGGCTACCTCTGTGTACGTCCTGCCAGGCGCAATTCCACCTCGATCTTGTCGACCAGGCCTTCCGGGTCATGGCAATAGCGGCCGATCTGGTCCAGCGCTTCATGCCGGCAATGTGCTTGCGTCGTCCAGTCGGGGCCCCAGCGCATTGCCGCATAACGGGCATAGCAGCCCCGGTCAATGCCGAGCGCGGCGGCGGCCTCAAGCACGTATTCGGCGCTCTGACTGTCCTGCTGGTGCGCACCGCCATCCTGCTGCAAGAAAACAGGACTCTGCCGTGCGATGGTGACGACAATGGATGCTTGTTGCATCACGGTGATCGAGAATTTCATGGTGCAGCTCCAGAACCATGCGAAAGATGTCCCAGCGTCCCACGCGAATTGGCATCTTCAAGTCCTCGCTAGTCGGGCTACCTGCGCGTGACCGAAGCGCACGCCTTACCCGCGCGTTGCGCATGCCGCAATGCATGTCCGGTGGTTGCCCCATGCCATAGTCGGATCACGCCGCGAAGCATTGGCACGATGAGGAAATACAACAGCGACGCCGCTAGGAAGAGCCGCAGCCCGGGTTCACCGCGCCAGGCCGAGAGTACGGCCAGCAGCACCGGCGGTGCCAGCAAATCGCGCAATCGCCACAAGGGTGGCGGATCGGCGCGCACATAGTTGACACTCTTCCCGGTCGACCAGTTGATGAGACCGCGTACACGGTCGGTGCCGACGAGCAACGTGATGTCGTGCCCGCGCCGCGCCGGCATGGTCCGGGTATGGATGATGAACTGGTGTTCGCCTCCGGCGGCGTCGCGCAGCCACAACTCGTAACGTTCGGTCGGACCGAGGCGGCCGCGCCAGTACAGGTGGACGTTGGTGTGGCGGCGCAGGTCGACCACGCGGCCGCGCATTTCATGCAGGACTGGCATCGCGGATTCCTCCACCGGACGATGAGGATCAGCGTTCCACAGCTTTTGCCACTGTCAAGCGCGCAGACGGCCTGCCCACGATCGCGGCTGAACTCGCCTGCAGCAATGTCCATATTGGAGGGCAACGAAAAACACCCCTACCAACGGCCGCGCCGGCACTTCCGACAGGCACGTTTTCTGGGAAATGCTGTCATTTTCGACGCGCGGTCCGTATAAAGACGTCCCGGATCAGTTACCGGCGACGTACCTACGACGTACCTGCGACGTACCTTTGCCAGGGCGATGCGCGTGCCGTACGCCTGATCCGTCGCGGTCGACGTACCTGCGACGTACCTGCGACGTCATCCCTTGCGTTTTCAGCGCGATCCACACGGCACCGTAGAACCAGAGGTAAGCCTGCGCCCCTGCAAGGCCAATCCCGGCGCGGGGCGGCGACGGGCCTGGCCTTTTTTAGACATCAGGTTGGCCACCATTTAGACAATTTTCAAGCGCTTCGGATCGGACGCACACAACTCCGCACGATTGAGAGACGAGCGAGCGCTCCATTCACAAACTCCCCCATACAACTCGTGCTCGTTGGGCGATCATGAAAATACCAAGGAAAAGGAATGACAGCGGTCCGCCTTACACCGCCGCAGGTATGGAACAAAGTGGAACCAGTTTCTGCGCTCCCCCCCCGGCGGGAATGACGATGGGGCAAAGTTCTTCTACTGAGCTCAGTAAATGCGTCGTGGAAAGACGGTTATTCGTCATAACCATGCAAGCGATTGCAGTGTTCGATAAGACATCCGAGAAAATTCGAGACACCGTTCAGGTACTCGTGTATTTTGCTGTCACGGCTCTAAATCTTTTGTAGGCAGTACGATAGCTTGGTTTCTCGCGCCAGCTTTCAACGTTCGCCGCTAACAGCGGAGAATTTTTTTTCGTCAATGGCGGAGCCCACTATTCGAGTATCTTCATCATGCTGAACAATGATCGAATTGACCGTAGATACCATTCTTAGTAGATCCTGAGCAGAGTCATTGTCTTGTAGTTTGACGGCAAGCCGATACAGTGCTTCCAAAAACAAACCGAGGCAAGTCGCGGCTAAATAGACAGCAAACGATCGTTTCTCGGCGAAATACACCTTAAATGCATCGTCTTGTGCTTCGGCCTTGAACGAGCTAAAAACTGTTGAATTAAAAATGTCTTCTGGGAACCCGTGAATTGCATCCGATGCTGTGGAAAATGCAGTTCGATAAAATGATTCCGCGCCTACCGCTTTGAACCGGTCTGCTGCATTTGGCCATGTCGGTAGGTCGTTGAATTGGTTGGCTGGCCCAAATCGATTTTTCCAATAATTAAGGACTTTCAACTTCTTTTGGGCCGCATCAATCGCGGTCTCTCGTTTCTTCTCTATCGAGTGCTTTAGCCACGATTCGGCATTCCGTGTTGTTGTCGATAGATAGTGGCGTAGGAGCGATTTTGCTCGTTCGTCGGTTTCTTCACCTACCACGTACATGAGATTGACAGCTTTCTCGATTGCAACGCGAGAGAGCGCCTCGACTGAACATAATCTGTCGCATTCTAGGGCCTCCACCAAGGTCTCATTGAGATCGCGAAGTGCATATAAACTGAAATCAACGTTGACGCGTGAAAAGTGCGGTAGTACGTTGACATTAGGCGTTAACTTCTCTGCTACTTGTCGAAGGTCAGATACCAACTGGCGAAGTACAGGAATATGCGTGACATGATGGTCAAAAACGCCGCGTACGTCCCAGAAGGAATGTCTCTTGGATTGCATTCGGAATCACGTTTCTTATTGAAGTTGAAAGCAAAAGAACAGCTTGACGGTCATATGAAGAAGTTACTCGGCGATCTTGAAGGTTGCGCCAACGAGACGGGCCAATAACCAAGCTCAGAAAAGAGTCAGTCGGTAGTTTCAGTAAGGAGTGATGCCAATGGAGCCGGCCATATTTGGTACCGTGGGAATAATGTGCCGATTTGAGGTTCTGTGCGATGCCGATGTAGTTTTGCGCAGTTCAGCGGGGCGAGCAGCGTATTGATGTCACCTGCCATCTCGAGTAGCGTTCCTCAGTCCGTCGTCTCGGGCACATCCCAATCCGCCAGCCTTGCTTCGCCGGTCTGGTAGAACTGCTTTACCAGCTTCACGTACTCCAGAAAGTCCCGGTTCTCGGTTGCCAGTCGGTTGGCCATGTCCCAATCGATCTCGTCCCTTTCGCGGGCTGGAATCAAGACCTGACTTTCAGCCGGGCTGTCGGCATCTAACTTAATCAGACCGATGCCGTGCGCCGCAAACAGCATCCGCAGTTCCTTGAGTGTGTCCTGCCCCTCGATCTCAGCTGCCACCAAATAGCCAAAATTGGCCCACGATGAGTTGGAGACCGCCTGGAAGAAGCACTCACGCACGTTCGACCGGTTGATCAACAACTTGGCCTCAAACGACCACAGCTTGGTACGTTTATCGGAATACTGATTTACGCAGTCCCGAACTTCCTGGTGCCATTCCGCACCCAAGTCCTCCATTCCGACCACATCCGGGTACAGCCAGCGATTGCCGTTAGGCCCTCGTTTATTCGATGAGCGCTTTTCGTCGATGCGCTTCGAATAGACACCAAACTCCTCCCACAGGTACAGCGAAAGCTGCGGGTACAGCGCGTGCTCGCCGAGCTTGACATCGTTAGTGTCAGCCGTGGGTGTGGCAAGTACGCCCTCAGCCGCTGCCACCTCGGCAATGTCGGATTTCTCAGAGTAGTAGTACTTGCGTGGGCGCCCCTCGGTCGTTTTCAGCTCTGGATGCCGCTTCTGCAAACGCGGACGCTGCGAGCTGATTTCTGCGACCAGTTGCTGCACCAAATCACCATCGGTTTTGATGTAATCGCCCCGACTATTGGATTTTTTCTCCTGACACTCGGCAGGATAGGTGCTAAAAATCCACTCGGCAATCTGCCGCGCAGTCAGCTTCTCTTCCGGCCGCGCCTTCAAGTAGCCAAGTACGGCCTTCGACAGATTCAATGCCATAGAAATTTTCCCTCAGAGCCTGAACAACTTCTTGATCTCGTTCTCTGCCGTTACCGACATCTCATCCTTCTCGTACTGCCTGACATTGGCTACGATATCTTTTGCACGCTTGATTTTATTGTTCACCCACTGCGAGTACGAAGAGCTGGTATTCAGGTTTTCGATGACCGCAAGGAAGTAGTCCTTCTGATTCGCCAGAAACCAGTAGCTCAGGCCGCAGATCCATTTCTCCATCTCGAAGGATTGAAACGGGAATCCTGCGGTTGCATTCCAATACTTAAACAGTCGAATGGTTGGCTTGATCAGCGATTTGTGTTCCTTGTTTTTCGCTTCCAGCGTGGCGTTGAAGTCGTTCGGATTCGTGGTCATCCAACCACCCGATCCATTGGGAATCTGAAGCTCGCCGAGCCAAGTTTTCGTTGCGGGAACCAAGTCGAACTTGATGTGGTTCAGTTCGAGAACGATAGTCGGACTGGACTGGTAGATTTCCGATGAGCCGTACCGCTTTTCGACGAAGGCCTTCAATCGATTCAGGTACGTCTGCGGCGTGGCGCTAATGTCGCTGAAGACAACCATGTAGTCAATGTCAGACTTCTCGTCCATGGAGCGAGGCAAGATCGTGCCCCGTGTTGATGACCCAAATCGGAAATGCTGCGCGATTGCGCTGCTGTCAAAGTGCAACGCCATCCGGGATTGCAGCGTTGTGATCGAGGTTGCAATTGACGACTGCTCGGTTACAGAAAGCACGGCACTGCTGGCCATGTTCGTCAGAAAACTCAATACCGACATCCCGTCAGCCCTCCCTGTCCACTTTGTGGGATGCTTCGCCTTCTTCGATTCCTTTGCGCGCAGCGACAAACGCTCGACGTGGAATGCTGGGGCTCTTCAAGTTCAACTCATTGCGCTTCGCCGAAAGTGCCTTCATTCTTTCGAGAAGCTCGTCCAGTCGATCTGACTGAAGCAGTTCGATCTCCCGGAAAAACCGAGCATCGTTCCGAAGGGCGAGGAACTGGCCAGCAGCGGTTCGGTGCATTGCCGCGCGCTCGTTGGGCTTGAGAAAAGTCATCAACCCAGTGAGCAACGATGCCAAAAGGGTGAAAGCTGTCGCCCATTCAGGTTGGCTCTTGATCAGCGTCGCTCCTGCGACCACTCCGAGAACGGTTGCAGGGACGCCTAGCCAGTAGTTGCGGCGCACCCACGTATCCTCGGCATTGAAATGTCCCTTACTGGAATAGGTAGCATCTTCTTCCAGTCGCTCGGCCTCTCTGCGCAATGCGGAGATCCTACCTTGGTCGGTTGTGGCGGCTCCGTTCATTGCGCGTTCTCCCATTCAATTTTTGTCACGCCGACGCTCCTGTCTGTGGCTGACATGCTGACACAGCGCAATTTATGATTCTCCACAACCATCAGGCCAACCCGAAATAACGCTCGAAGAACGCGGTGAGCTTGTCCAGGACAGTTTTCTTCTTCTCCGAATGGCCGTTGTTTTTCGAGAATCTTGAGACGGGCGGTAGAACCTTCGTAATGGCCGTGCCGGCGGTCGGGATCACTCCATCGCGGAATGCGTTGTCGACAAAAGCCTTTGTCTCATCGGCATTGAGGCCCTCATCGGCGATGATTTGATCGAGTTCTTCAGCCTTTCTGGCCGTAATGAAAGCGAGCCATTCCGCATCCACCTTGGCGGCAGTGGAGACTGAATCCACAAACTCCTCGATAAGGTCTTTCTTATTCCGCAGCGACGGGCTGGCATTGACCGCGCGCTCGATGGTCGAGCGGATTTCCTTGTCTGTACCGCCGCCTTTCGCCTTCAGGTACTTCTCGACCAGCATCAGGATGTAATCGACGTTGATCTCAACCTGCTTGATCAGTTCAATCTCGAATACCACATCGTCGTTGATGGCCTCCTTCTCTGCGTCCGACGCGCTGCGGAATTCGGCGTACAGGTTCAGGTATAGACTCTGGTAATCCTGGAAATCGCGCTCGCTCAGGATTTCGTTGCCCGCGAAATCGTCGAAGGCCGTGAGAATGTTCTTCAGCCGAAGAATTGCGCCAAAGAGCTTGATGAACGCCTTTTGCGCAGCCTCACCGATAATCGCCTTGTCGAGAGGGAAAGTCGCAACGAGTTCCTCGACCCGCTTCCGGTACTCCTCGTAATATTCGGTATAAGGTTTCAGCAGCACGATGCCCTTGGCATCCTTGTTACCGAACAGGGCCAAGGCATCGTTGGTTTCCTCTTCGAGATCGCGAAAGGAAACGATATTGCCGTAGGTCTTGACCGAATTCAGAATGCGATTGGTGCGCGAGTAGGCCTGGATCAGCCCGTGAGCGCGCAGGTTCTTGTCCACCCATAGAGTGTTGAGGGTGGTCGCGTCGAAGCCGGTCAGGAACATATTCACCACGATCGCTAGATCCAGCTCGCGCTTCTTCAGACGCAGCGATAAATCCTTGTAGTAATTCTGGAATTTATCGGCGGATGTATCGAAGCTGGTGCCGAACAGGGCGTTGTAATCCTTGATGGCGGCATCCAGAAAATCGCGCGAACTTTGATCCAGCCCTTCCGTCTCGAACTCCTCCTCGCCCAGCAATCCGTCGGATTCGTCCTCGTTGGCGGCAAAACTGTAAATCAGGCCGATTTTGAGGCGTTGCTCGGGCGGCAGTTCTTTCTGCTGGCCGGTGAATTCGGTGTAATAACGTTTGGCCGCTTCGATGGACGCCGTGGCGAACAACGAGTTGAACCCGGCCAATCGCTTGCCGTCGTGACGGTAGCTGGCGCTGCGCTTGGTTTTCTGATCGAAGTGCTCGCGGATATAACCCACAACTTGCGAAATGCGTTCCGGTGCCAGCAATGCCCGCTCCGTGTCGATGGCCGACACCTTCTTGTCCTTGATACTCGACGATGCCTTGATCGTGTTGATGTAGTCGATGCGGAAGGGAAGCACATTCTTGTCGTTGATGGCATCGACAATGGTGTAGATATGCAGCTTGTCGCCAAAGGCCTGCTCCGTCGTGCGTCGCAGCGGATTACCGCTACTGCCCGCGTTGCCGGCGAAGATCGGCGTACCGGTGAACCCGAACAGATGATAGCGCTTGAAGACCCTGGTGATCTCGGTGTGCATGTCGCCAAACTGGCTACGATGACATTCGTCAAAAATCACGACCACATGCTGGCCGTAAACGGGGTGCTTCTTGTTCTTGGCGACGAAGCGGCTGAGCTTCTGGATAGTGGTGATGATGATGCGGGCGTTCGGGTCTTCCAGTTGCCTTTGCAGCACGGCCGTCGAGGTATTGGAGTTAGCCGCGCCTTTTTCGAAACGTTCGTATTCGCGCATGGTCTGGTAGTCCAGATCCTTGCGGTCCACCACAAATAACACCTTGTCGATGTCCTCCAGCCCGCGCGCCAGTTGTGCCGCCTTAAAACTGGTTAGCGTCTTGCCGCTGCCGGTTGTATGCCAGATGTAACCACCGGCAGCGATGGTGCCTAGTTGCCGGTGGTTTGTGGCCGTGGCGATGCGTTGCAGGATACGTTCAGCAGCGGCGATTTGATAGGGCCGCATGACTAGCAACTTGCGATCCACGTCGAACACGCAATATCGGGTCAGGATGTTCAGCAACGTGTGCTTGGCGAAGAAGGTCTTAGTGAAGTCAGCCAGCTCGGTGATGGGCCGGTTCTTCGCATCTGCCCACCAGCTAGTGAACGAAAAGCTGTTGGAAGTTTTCTGGCGGGAGCGTTTGCTTCGCTGTTCCGCCAGATGGCCGTCGCGCACCGTATTGCTGTAATACTTGGTGAGCGTACCGTTGCTGATGATGAACAACTGCGCGTATTCGAACAAGCCGCAGCCGGCCCAGAAGCTGTCGCGCTGGTAGCGGTTGATCTGGTTGAAGGCCTCGCGGATGTCGACGCCACGGCGCTTGAGTTCCACGTGCACCATCGGCAGGCCATTGACCAGCACCGTCACGTCATACCGGTTGGCGCGTGCGCCCTCCACTTCATACTGATTGATGACTTGCAGGCTGTTGTTATGAATGTTCCGCTTGTCGATCAGGTAGATGTTCTTTGTGCTGCCATCGTCGCGCTTGAGCACCTGGATATGATCTTCCTGAAGGCGCGCTGTTTTCTCGATGATGCCGTCGTTGGCACCGGTAATGCAAGTGCTGAAAAAGCGCTCCCATTCGGCGTCGGAAAACTGAATCTTGTTAAGTTTCTCTAACTGGCCACGCAGATTGGCAATCAGCTCGGCTTCACTGGTAATAGAGAGATATTCGTAAGCCTGGGCCTGCAGTTGCTTGATGAACGCCTTTTCCAGCTCGGCCTCGCTCTGGTAGCAGGCTTCCCGCACGCCCTGGAATTCGGGCACAAACTCGGCAACGACAGTGCTCTCGTTAGAGAGCGCGATCGGCTCATAGCGATACGGCATGATGTCTTCGCTCATGCGATTTCCCTGAATGTGAGCAACCGATTGCGGTAGTGCTCGTATTGTTGGCGGCGGGCCGCCAGTTCCGCAGGCAGGCCCATGGTAAGGTCGTTTACCAAGGCATCGAATTTGTCGAGGATGGCGACGATGCGTTCTTGTTCTTCGAGGTGTGGGACTGGGATAGCAAGCTTGCCGAGATTTTCACCAGACAGACGTTTGACCTTTGCTCGCGCCACGAACTTGTTTTTCTCTGCGTGGAAGGCAGTGGTCTGGAAGTAATAGGAGACGAACTTCGGATTTAGCGAGTGACGGAATGCGAAGCAGTCATCGTGAATAGCCACTTCGCCGTCGCCAAGCCATGCCACGGCTTTTCCGACATCCTCGACCGTCTCTCCGACTCCGGCGATCACAAGGTCGCCCGGCTTCGCGAAGCGCAGGGTCGATGCCATGTCCGCGCGAACATGCGAAACTGTCGTCGTTGTGGCAGTGCCGTACTGCGTGTAGATGTCGCCATAGTGAATACAGGCAACGCCCTCGGGATCGAAGTCGTTTTTGGTGAAGCGGCGCCCGCGAAAGAACTCCCCGACCTCTGCCATAGTGGCCCAGCTAACATCCTGATCACCGAAGGCGAGCAGCGCCTCGCGGTAGTACTGGTACTGGCGCCGACGCGCCTCCAGCTCCGCCTCCAGCTCCGCTTCCAGCTTGGTGAAAGTGTCAAGCACATTCACGATTTCGCGTTGCACTTCGAGCGGAGGAATGGGGATGCGAACTTTCAAGAATCGTTTCTTGGATATATTGAATCGCGTCACCCCACTTGCACTCAGGACTATTTGTTGCCGAACGGCGTCACTGCGGAATACATACTTCGAGAATCCGGGGAGTAGTAATGTCCTATCTTTGAATCGGTATCCGAAACAGAAGCTGTTCAGATACATAGTTTCCTTCGGTTTTTCAACGACTACTGATGACATTCCGACTTCTTCAGGCGTTTCCGATGAACCCGTGAACAGAACATCACCAAGTTCCAGAAAGTTTTGACTTTCCCCTGTCTGTATACGAACGAAGTCATTTGCCTCAATATCCACGGCAAGATTGTTGAATATGTTCTTGTAGGAGACAAAGCGTGCATTGCCATTACTGAAATCGGCTTTGCTCTTTCCTGTAAGTCCGCCATAGGTCGAACCCAATTCGTCGAGGCTTTTGAATTCGATCACCCTTGGGCAATGTTCGGCCATCAACTCATCAATCCGGCTCACGCCTCTTCTCCTTCCAGATCAGCCACGATGGCATCGATCTGTTTTCTGAGTTCCAATTGCCGTCCCACAATGCGGGCAATCTCGGCATTGAGCGCCTGGATGTCCACCGCCTCGCTGTTATCCTGCTGTTCGACATACGACGAGGCGGCAATGTTGTAGCCGTTCTCCGCGATCTCGCCGTTGTCCACCAACCGCGCGAAGTGGTCGATGTCCTTGCGCCCGATGTAAGCGTCCAAGATCTTCTGCAGATGGACATCCTGCAGTTTATTCTTGTTGCCATTGCGCACGAATTCGGCGGAAGCATCGATGAACAGCGTCGCATTGTCGCGCTTGGATTTCTTGAGTACGATGATGCAGGTCGCGATCGTGGTGCCGAAGAAGAGATCAGGTGGCAACTGAATGACGGCATCGACGTAGTTGTTGTCGATCAGGTATTGGCGGATTTTCTGCTCCGCACCGCCTCGATAGAGTACGCCGGGAAATTCGACAATCGCCGCCGTACCATTCACCGCGAGCCAGCTCAGAATGTGCATGGTGAAGGCGAGGTCGGCCTTGCTCTTGGGTGCCAGCACGCCAGCGGGCGCGAAGCGCGGGTCGTTAATGAGCAACGGGTTGGCGTCACCCTCCCATCTGATCGAGTACGGCGGGTTGGAGACAATGGCTTCGAAGGGTTCATCGTCCCAGTGGGCAGGGTCGGTGAGCGTGTCGCCGTGGGCGATGTTGAACTTTTCGTAGTTCACGTCGTGCAGGAACATGTTTATCCGGCACAGGTTGTAGGTGGTCAGGTTGATCTCTTGACCGAAGAAGCCTTGGCGCACCTTGTCGTGGCCCAACACCTTGACGAACTTGAGCAGAAGCGAGCCGGAGCCGCAGGCCGGGTCATACACCTTATTGACTTCGGTTTTGCCGACTACGGTAATGCGGGCGAGCAGTTCGGAGACTTCCTGCGGGGTGTAAAACTCCCCACCGGACTTGCCGGCGGTCGAGGCGTACATCTGCATCAGGTACTCGTAGGCATCGCCGAATAGGTCGATGGTATTGTCCGAAAAGCTTCCGGATTCGCTGCTCAAGGGAAGATCACCAATGGCATCGAGCAGTTTAACCAGCTTTTCGTTGCGCTTGGCCACCGTGGGTCCGAGCTTGCTGCTATTGACGTCGAGATCGTCGAACAGGCCCTTGAAGTCGTCCTCGCTGTCCGCGCCGATAGCCGAGCGTTCGATGTCGGCAAACACCTGGCTGAGAGTTTCGTTGAGGTTGGGATCAAGGCGGGCACGGCTCCGGACGTTCTGGAACAGATGCGAGGGCAGGATGTAGAACCCCTTTTCCTTCACAGTCTCCTCGCGGCCAAATTCGGCATCGTCATCGTTGAACGTCGCGTAGTCGAAGTCTGCATTGCCCGCTTTGCGTTCCAGCTTGTTCAGATAGTCGGTAAGGTTCTCCGAGATAAAGCGGTAGAACAACATACCGAGGACATAGCTTTTGAAGTCCCATCCATCCACGCTGCCGCGCAGGTCATTGGCGATACGCCAGATGGTCTTGTGGAGCTCTGCTCGCTCGGTTTCCTTACGACGACCGCGGACTTCTGCCTCAAGGCGATTGTCCTCTCCATTTTTCATTGCCATTTCGATTTTGGCCATACTCTTTCTCGTTTGTTACGTCTTTGGGTGCGCCGCTGCATCGAGCGCTGCCAACAATTGTTCAGCCACGTCCCACGGCAATCGCCTGCCATTGAGACGCATTTTATTCAGCGCGGCCCTGGCGACCGCGACCGTGATACGCTGCTCGCGAACCATCTCGCCGATCAGCCAGATTGTGCCTTTCACCTCGACCTGCTCGGCTTCCGCCGCTTGTCTCAATGCGGCATCGCCTGTCAGCAGCGGGCACTTCTCGGCTTCCGCCAAGGCCAGTGCCAACAAGTCGTTACGCCCCGGCCTGGCGTAGGTCTGCGCCAGGGACTGCACTCGCTCGACGCTTTGCGCCGACAGCGTACGTATGTGCAGGCCCATGTCCCGCAAATGGGCGTGCTGATCTTCTAATTCCTCGTAATACAGTACGTCGGGAACGGCAAACCGGTACCCAAGACTGAACATAGGTGCAATCAGATCGCCAACCTCGACATCCATCAGAATGTTGGCATCACTGATCAACAGCAGCATCGCCGCCCTCCATCGAGCGGACACGCCGAAACTGTTGTAGTGGCATGTTCATGAGTTCCGCCGCCTTCGACTCGCCGATGTAATCCTCGGCGAGCGCGTGGAACACCAACTGCTCGAAGATGTGTGCCTTTTCCGAAGGATAGGGGTGACCTGGTTCCTTCCAATACCAGCCTTTGAAGCGGAACAGCTTGGCCTGTTCGTCACGATAGGCCGGCGAGATGATGCCGAGATCCCGGGCACGATAGAGAATGCCTCCCATCGACAAGCCGAACTCTTCCTTCAGCAACCCCAGCTCTTTGAGTTCGATCGCATTACGATGCTTGCCCAGCTCCTGCAGAACCGAGGCACGCGGGAACAGGAAAGCGCCGGCGAAGCGATTGCACGCCAATTCCTCATCCATGTCTTCAGGAAGATGACCTTCAAGCATCAAATGGCCCAGCTCGTGTGCGAGCGTAAAACGCTGACGATCCCCTGGCCAATGGCGACCCACGACCACGATCGGCATGTCATTGACGCGTGCGGCGAGGCCGTCAAATTTGTTCTCAGCGTCCGCCTCGATCATGAAGACACGGATGCCATTGGTCTCCAGAACATCAATCAGATCCGGGATCGGATCAAAGCCAAGGTTCCAGGACTCACGCACGCGCTCGGCAATGTCTTCAATCTGATCCATCGACGTGATCGATACCGGCAGCCCGTCCACGGGCGCGAAAGCCTTGACTGGCGGCTGCGGGAAAAGGTTTTCCAGTTCAATGCGTCGTTCGATGTGGTCAATTACCTCATGCGTGATCGCATCCAAACGCTTCTTGGGCAAAGAGCTGCGCTTGCGGTATTCGATGCCGTCGAGTGCGGCCGCTTCCGGCCGGAAGAAGTATTCGGTGCGTACGTGGAGTGCACGTGACAGTCCGAGTAGAACATCGCTCGATGGCGTCGCAAGTCCATCCTCGTATTTCTTGATGGCTGCATGCGTCACTCCGACCTGGGCACCAAGGTCACGTAGCGATAGACCAGCCGCCTTGCGAGCCCGATAAAGTCGTTGTCCGATCATGTCAGGTCTCTCTGTTGAGGTTTACATTTTCTTTAATTATAGTTGGTTTTGTAAACCAAGGTCCAGCGCATCATTGGACTCGCGTTGCGCTTTGGCAGACGAAGTTTCCTGAATGATACTTTTAGATTGGTTCAATATGGCAACAAAGCACTTCATCGAAGGTCTCACCTAGCGATTCGTCGGCGCGAAGTGCCAATGGGCGGGCCGACGCTCCGTCAAGCCGCGACTGTCCCTGCAGGCAGCACCCAGCGACCGTCTTACCCTCGGGCGATGACCGGAGCGGAACGTAATCGATGCAACATTGAACTGCTCGCCTGCGACCTCGGTTTTGGCCATTTTGCCCTACGTTACCTGCAACAGAGCCGCGACTTCCCCGGTGACTTCCCCGGTGACTTCCCCGGTGACTTCCCCGGTGACTTCCCCGGTGACTTCCCCGGTGACTTCCCCGGTGACTTCCCTGGTAACTTCCGCGGTGACATCCGTGGTGACATCCGTGGTCCACTGTTTCGCCATCGTAATCGAGTCACCCAAGTTCAGGGAAAGTTGAATGCCGTCAGGATTCTGAGCGGCGAAATGCCGCCACAGAAGCACCAATAGGTACAGAAGCGGAGGCGGACCGCAAACCTCTTTGACGGTATCAGTGACGGCATTTCTGATTTTCAAAAACCGTAGACCGTTCATCCATGCGGGTTTTCACGGATTGTTCAAGTCCACCTATCACCAAATACCGATGGGTTACGGGTTCGCTCGTAACCCATTTTGTTTTGGGCGAAAGGAAAGAAACGGGCTCTTGCAGAGCGATCTCGCCTTTCCCTCTCCACAAGGGGAAAGGAGGCCGAGTGGTATAATTCGCGCGCCCCCGGTGCACAATTTTCAATGTACGCGGGCCTCGCGCCTGCGGGACGCTCCGGAACCGGTTCCACCATGCGTCCCAGCGGATTCCAATCTTGTTCGCTGCTGCGCAGCGTTTCGACGAAACGGGGTATGAGATGTGGCGTCGACCCTTCCTCACCATTTGCCTATCCGCCGTGCTGTCCATTCCCGCGATGGCGTTCGAACGCCCCTTCCCGGCGCCGACCAAGCGCGGACAGCTGACTCCCGGCGCGTACCCGGAAGTCGCCATTGACGGCAAGCTGCGCAGGTTGGCCCCCGGCGCGCGCATCTGGAACGAGAACAACCTGATCGAGATGCCCGCCGCAGTGCGCGGCTCGGACCTGGTAGTCAACTACACGGAAGACAACCACAGCGAAATCGACCGCATCTGGATATTGACGCCGGAAGAGGCTCGTCAGCCGGTAGCGAAGCAAATCAATCCATTGCAACAATAGCCATGCCGAAAAAAGTATTCATCAAGACCTTCGGCTGCCAGATGAACGAGTACGACTCGGACAAGATGGCAGATGTCCTCAACGTATCCGAAGGTCTGGTCAAGACCGACACGCCGGAAGACGCCGACGTCATCCTGCTCAATACCTGCTCCGTGCGCGAGAAGGCACAGGAGAAGGTCTTTTCCGATCTCGGACGCCTGCGCGAGCTGAAGCTGGCCAGGCCGGATCTCGTCATCGGCGTCGGCGGTTGCGTAGCGTCCCAGGAGGGAGAAGCGATCATCAAGCGCGCGCCCTACGTGGACGTCGTGTTCGGCCCGCAGACGCTGCATCGCCTGCCCGATCTCATCAGCAAGCGTCGCGAAAGCGGCCGCTCGCAGGTCGACATCAGCTTCCCGGAAATCGAGAAGTTCGACCACCTGCCGCCAGCCAAGGTGGAAGGCGGCGTGGCTAACGTGTCGATCATGGAAGGCTGCAGCAAGTACTGCAGCTATTGCGTCGTGCCCTACACGCGTGGCGAGGAAGTGTCGCGCCGCTTCGATGACGTGCTGGCCGAGGTGGCGCTCATCGCTGACCAGGGCGTCAAGGAAATCACCCTGCTCGGCCAGAACGTGAACGCGTATCGCGGCGAAATGGCCGATGGCGAAATCGCCGACTTCGCGCTGCTGATCGAATATGTGGCCGAGATTCCCGGCATCGAGCGCATCCGCTTCGTCACCAGCCACCCGAAGGAATTCACGCAGCGGCTGATCGACACCTACGCCAAGGTGCCGAAGCTGGCGAACCACTTGTACCTGCCGGCGCAGCACGGCTCCGACCGCATCCTGATGGCGATGAAGCGCGGCTATACGGCGCTGGAGTACAAATCGGTGATCCGCCGCATGCGCGAAGTGCGGCCCGACATCTGCATCTCGAGCGACTTCATTGTCGGCTTCCCGGGAGAAACCGAAGCAGACTTCGAAGCGCTGATGAAATTCATCGGGGACGTCGGCTTCGACCGCAGCTTCAGCTTCCTGTTCAGCCCGCGGCCCGGCACGCCCGCCGCCAACCTGCACGACGACACGCCGTACGACGTCAAGCTGAAGCGCCTGCTGCGCCTGCAATCGACCATCGAAGAAAATGCGCGCCGCATCAACGACAGCATGGTCGGCAGCGTGCAGCGCATCATCGTTGAAGGCCCCACCACCAAGAATCCGAACGAACTCCAGGGACGCAGCGAAAACAATCGCGTGGTGAATTTCGACGGCGGCCCCAACGGCAAGCGCCTGATCGGCCAGATGATCGACGTCAACATCGTGCATGCCTATCCGCATTCGCTGCGCGGAGAACTAGTCATCAAACAGTGAATCTCAGCGAAACCGACAATTCATTTTGAAAACAAAAATTCCTGCTCAACCGCAACACTTCATCCCTGATCCGCTCGATAACAAGCGGCTCGCGCACCTGTGCGGGCCAATGGATGAAAACCTCCGCCAGATTTCCGCCGCACTCGACGTCACCATCTTCCGCCGCGGCGAAAAGTTCATCGTCAGCGGCGCCAATTCCCAGCGCGCACTGGACCTGCTGGAAAATTTCTACCAGATTGCCGACAAGGTGATCTCTGTCGAGGACATCCAGCTCGCCTTGGTCGAGCAGCGCGCCGTCACGCAGGTCAACGGCGAAGCGAAGGAAGAAAGCGACGAAGACGACGAGGAAGCCATTCCTGTCCTGAAGACGCGCCGCCACGACTTGCGCGGACGTACGCCGCACCAGAGTCAGTACATCAGGGCCATCCTCGAACACGATGTCACCTTCGGTGTCGGCCCCGCCGGTACAGGCAAGACTTATCTCGCCGTCGCTTGCGCGGTCGACGCGCTCGAGCGGGACGCCGTCAAGCGCATCGTGCTCACCCGCCCGGCCGTCGAAGCGGGCGAACGTCTCGGCTTCCTGCCAGGCGACCTGGCGCAGAAGGTCGATCCTTATCTGCGTCCGCTTTACGATGCTCTATATGACCTGCTCGGCTTCGACCGTGTGCAGAAACTGTTCGAGAAACAGGCGATCGAGATTGCGCCGCTTGCCTATATGCGCGGCCGCACGCTGAACCATTCGTTCATCATCCTCGACGAAGCGCAGAACACGACGCCGGAACAGATGAAGATGTTCCTGACCCGCATCGGTTTCGGCAGCAAGGCCGTCGTTACCGGCGACGTGACGCAGATCGACTTGCAGCGTACGCAGAAAAGCGGCCTGGTCGATGCCGTGCAGATCCTGCGCAATGTGCGCGGTATCGCCTTCACTCATTTCACCAGCGCCGACGTCGTCCGCCACCCCCTGGTTGCACGCATCGTCGACGCCTATGACGCATCCGGATCCGCCAAGAGCGCCGCCGCACGACATGCCGCAAAAAAATAAACTCACCCTGTCCGTCCAGTATCCCGATCCCCGCCTGAAAGAATCCATTCCGCGCAGCAAGCTGCGCCAGTGGATACAGGCGGCCCTGTTCGCCCCCGCGGAACTGACGATTCGGTTTGTCGACGCCGAGGAAGGCCGAGCGCTCAACCGCGAATACCGCGGCAAGGATTACGCCACCAATGTGCTGACGTTTGCCTATACCGAAGACGAGGAAAGCGAAGTCACCCAGGCGGACATCATCCTCTGCACCGACGTCCTGCAGCGCGAGGCGGATGAACAGAAGAAAACGGTGGAAGCGCATGCCGCTCACCTCGTAGTGCACGGCGTCCTGCACGCCCAGGGCTACGACCACGAAACCGACGAGGAAGCGGCGGAAATGGAAGCGCTGGAAGTTGAAATTCTTGCAAGCCTTGGCGAGGCAAATCCTTACGCGGAAAGTTAGACTTTTAACATGTTGCGCCCGGACTTCTGGGTTCGGGCCGGCATTTGTTGTATGCTTATATCCACTCCAACAACGGCTTCCCGCCATATGCAAGATCACCCTAGTGGTGCCAAATTCATTGACACCAAGCCGCAGCGTTCCCTCTTCGAGCGCCTGACCGCGCTGATTTCCCCTGAGCCTGAAAATCGCGAAGAACTCCTGAAGATCCTGCAGGAGGCGCATGAGCGCAACCTGATCGACGCCGATGCGCTGTCGATGATCGAAGGCGTGTTCCAGGTTTCCGACCTCTCGGCCCGCGACATCATGGTGCCGCGCCCGCAGATGGACGTCATCGACATCAACAAGCCGATTGAGGAATGGATGCCGCTGGTGCTGCAGACCGCGCACTCGCGCTTTCCCGCCGTGGACGGCGACCGCGACAGGGTGGTCGGCATCTTGCTGGCGAAGGACCTGCTGCGTTACTACGCGGAAGAATCGTTCGAGGTGCGCGACATGCTGCGCCCGGCCGTGTTCATTCCCGAATCCAAGCAGCTCAACGTGCTGCTGCGCGACTTCCGCGCCAACCGCAACCATATGGCCATCGTGGTCGACGAATACGGCGGCGTCGCCGGCCTGCTCACGATTGAAGACGTGCTGGAGCAGATCGTCGGCGACATCGAGGATGAATACGATTACGACGAGGAAGAAGACAACATCCTCCCGGTCAACGATGGTGCGCACGGATTGCGCTGGCGCGTGAAGGCGCTGACCGAGATCGAACAGTTCAACGAAGCCCTTGGCACCGCCTTTTCCGATGAGGATGTCGACACCATCGGCGGACTCGTTGCCAACCACCTCGGCCGTGTGCCGCGCAAGGCTGACGTGTTCGACATCGACAACGTGCGCTTCGAAGTCCTCCGAGCCGATGCACGCCAGGTTCATGTGCTGCTGGTGCAGAAACTGCAGGAGCCTGGCCTCGTCGCCGCGTCCTGAAACACCGCGATCCACTAAACAAGAACAACCACCGTCCACCGCGTGAAATTCAGCCTTCCGACGACTTCCCGATCGCCGCTGGTCTACTTTGTTGCCCTCATCGCGGGCGCGCTCAATGTATTCGCATTCGCCCCTTTCGGGCTGTGGCCGATCCAGATCGCAACGCTTGCGCTGCTGTTCTGGCTGATGGGGCGGGAAACCGGCTTTTCCCACGGAGCACTCCTCGGTTGGGCGTACGGGATGGGCTGGATCGTGGCCGGGGTGCACTGGCTGTACATCAGCATGCATCGTTATGGCGGCCTGCCGGGATGGATGGCGGTCGTGGCGGTAGTCCTGCTCGGCGCCGTGCTATCGGTCTTCACCGCGCTCGGCACCGGCACTGTCGCAGAGGCAAGCAAGCGATGGAAAATCGCGCCGCCGGCCTTCCTGCTGCTGGTCATGCCGGGCGCGTGGACACTGGTTGAATGGACGCGCGGCTGGATTTTCACCGGCTTTCCCTGGGTCAGTTCTGGTTATGCGCATACCGGCAGTCCGCTCGCGGGTTACGCGCCGGTTATTGGCGTGTATGGAATCGCGCTGGTGTCCGCTGTCATTGCCGGCTGCCTTGCGCTGCTTCCCTCGAAGAAAATCACGGTTGCACTTGCAGCGGCCCTGATCGCAGGCGGATTGGGCCTGCGCGGAATCGACTGGACGCAGGCGCATGGCAATCCGGTCACGGTCCGACTCCTCCAGGGAAACGTCCCGCAGGAAATGAAGTTCATGCCGGGCCAGATTGAAGCTGCGCTCTCCCTGTATCACGGGATGATCGTGGAAAAGCCGGCGGACCTGATCGCGACGCCAGAGACCGCGATCCCTCTTCTCTCGACCCAGTTACCTCCGGATTACCTGCAACTGCTCGGGGATTTCTCGACCCTGTCGAAAAGCCATCTCGTCCTTGGCATTCCCGTGAGTGACAGTCCTCGGCGCTATGCCAACAGCGTGCTTGGCATTGCACCCGGCGTCTCCGGCATGTACCGCTACGACAAGCACCACCTCGTCCCCTTCGGCGAATTCATCCCGCCGGGGTTTCGCTGGTTCGTGGAAATGATGAAGATTCCGCTGGGCGATTTCAGCCGCGGAGGCCTGCTGCAGGCACCGTTCAGCGTGCGCGACCAGTGGGTACTGCCAAACATCTGCTACGAAGATTTGTTTGGCGAAGAAATCGCCGCACAGCTCGCCGCCAGCCGCGGAGGCAAGATCGCTGAAGCCACGATCCTGCTCAACGTATCCAATATCGCCTGGTTCGGCGATTCCATCGCACTGCCCCAGCACCTGCAGATCTCGCAGATGCGTTCCATCGAAACCGGCCGGCCGATGCTGCGCGCCACCAATACCGGGGTGACGGCGGTCATTGGTCCGAAGGGCGAGGTGGCCGCCCAGTTGCCGCCTTTCGAGAAGGGCGTGCTGTCGGCTTCCGTCCAGGGATTTCGCGGCCTGACGCCGTATAGCCTGTATGGCAACACCCCGGCCGTCGGGCTCGCCTTCCTGCTGCTTTTTGCCGCCGGGATTTTGGTCTTAACCAGGCGCAACATTCCGCATAACCCCCTCGAAACCCGCTAAAATCTAGGGCTTTAGCGATTTTCCGTCATTCATCCTCAGCCCGCCCGACTGGCGGCGAAGGCAATCCTACGATGCTCACATTTCAACAAGTCATCCTGAAGCTGCAAGAGTACTGGGACGCGCAAGGCTGCGCCCTGCTCCAGCCCTACGACATGGAAGTCGGCGCCGGCACGTCGCATACCGCGACCTTCCTGCGCGCGATCGGCCCGGAGCCGTGGCGCGCCGCCTATGTGCAGCCGTCTCGCCGCCCGAAAGACGGCCGCTACGGCGAGAACCCGAACCGCATGCAGCACTACTACCAGTACCAGGTAGTGCTCAAGCCGGCGCCGGAAAACATCCTCGACCTCTACCTCGGTTCGCTGGAAGCGCTGGGCCTGAACCTGAAGCAGAACGACGTGCGCTTCGTCGAGGACGACTGGGAAAACCCGACGCTGGGCGCCTGGGGCCTCGGCTGGGAAGTGTGGCTCAACGGCATGGAAGTGACGCAGTTCACCTACTTCCAGCAGGTCGGCGGCCTCGACTGCAAGCCGGTGCTGGGCGAGATCACCTACGGCATCGAACGCCTTGCCATGTACCTGCAGGGCGTGGAAAACGTGTACGACCTCGTCTGGACCGAGTGGGAAGAGCATGGCGTAACCAAGCGCCTGACCTACGGCGACGTGTTCCACCAGAATGAAGTCGAGCAGTCGACCTTCAACTTCGAGCATTCGAACACCGAATTCCTGTTCTCGCTGTTCGGCAATTACGAAGCCGAAGCCAAGCGCCTGATGGAAGTGCCGCTGGCCCTGCCGGCGTACGAAATGATCCTGAAGGCGGCGCACACCTTCAACCTGCTCGACGCACGCGGCGCGATTTCCGTCACCGAGCGTGCCGCCTACATCGGCCGCATCCGCAACCTGTCGCGCGCGGTGGCGCAGGCGTACTTCGAATCGCGCGAGAAGCTGGGCTTCCCGATGTGCGGCGATTCCCGCCAGGCTGCTTGAACGAGACGCATTGACCGAAACCCATCCCCACCCCGGCCCTCCCCTTGAAGGGGAGGGTGAGAACGGGAAAAGCGCAGAATAAATATGAACCAGACACTGCTAGTCGAACTGCTCACCGAAGAACTGCCGCCGAAGGCGCTGGCCAAACTGGGCGAGGCATTTGCCGCCGGCATTTTCAACGGCCTGAAGTCCCGCGACTTCGTCGAAGCCGATTCCGTTGCGACCGCGTTTGCCTCGCCGCGCCGCCTCGCCGTCTCGATCACGAAGGTGCGCGCCACTTCGCCGGACAAATCGATCCGCGAAAAAGTGCTGCCGGTTACCGTCGCGCTCGACAAGGAAGGCCACCCGACACCGCCGCTGGCGAAGAAACTCGCCGCGCTCGGCTTCCCCGACCTCAAGCTGACCGACCTGGAACGCGCGTCCGACGGCAAGGCCGAGAGCTTCTTCTACACCTACACTGCACCGGGTTCCACACTGCATACCGGCCTGCAGGCAGCGCTCGAAGATACGATCACCAAACTGCCTATCCCGAAGCTGATGAGCTACCAGCGCCCGGATGGCTCGACGGTGCAATTCGTTCGCCCTGCACACAAGCTGATCGCGCTGCACGGCACCGATGTCGTGCCGGTCGCGCTGCTCGGATTGTCCGCCGGCCGCAGCACCCTGGGTCACCGCTTCCTGTCGCCTGGCGAACTCGCAATCACCAGCGCGGAAAGCTATGCCGCGACGCTGGAAGTGCAAGGCAAGGTCATCCCGTCCGTGAGCGACCGCAAGGAACGCATCCGCGCGTCCCTGCTCGACAAGGCGCAGCACGACAAGGTGCTGATGCCGGAAAGCCTGCTTGACGAAGTCACCGCGCTGGTCGAATGGCCGGTGGTCTACGAATGCAAGTTCGAGGATTCCTTCCTGGCGGTTCCGCAGGAATGCCTGATCCTCACCATGCAGACCAACCAGAAATATTTCGCGCTGACCGATGCCAACGGCAAGCTGCGCTCGCGCTTCCTGATCGTATCGAACCTGGAAACCGCCGATCCACAACACATCATCGGCGGCAACGAGCGCGTGGTGCGTCCGCGCCTGTCCGATGCGAAGTTCTTCTTCGAGCAGGACAAGAAAAAGAAACTGGCAGACCGCATCCCGGGCCTGGCCAATGTCGTGTACCACAACAAGCTTGGCACCCAGGGGCAGCGCACGGAACGCATCAAGACGCTGGCCGGCAAGATCGCGAAGGCACTGAACGCCGACGTGGCGCTGGCCGAACGCGGCGCACTGCTGGCGAAGGCCGACCTGCTGACCGACATGGTCGGCGAGTTCCCGGAACTGCAAGGCATCATGGGCACCTACTATGCGCGCCACGACGGCGAACATGACGAAGTCGCCCGCGCCGCATCCGAACACTACCAGCCGCGCTTCGCCGGCGATGCCCTGCCGGAGACGCAAACCGGCACCGCCGTCGCCCTCGCCGACAAGCTGGAAACCCTGGTCGGCATCTGGGGCATCGGCCTGCAGCCGACCGGCGACAAGGATCCGTTCGCATTGCGCCGCCATGCGCTCGGCGTACTGCGCATGCTGGTCGAGAAACGCCTGCCGCTGTCGCTTCAGTCCGTGCTGAACGACACGGCGCAACTGTTTGCCGGCAATGCCAATTTCAAGGACTCCACCGCGGAAGTCACCGAGTTCATGCTCGACCGCCTGCGCGGTCTGCTGCGTGACCGCGGCTACGCCCAGGGCGCGATCGAAGCGGTGGTCGCGCAGAACCCCGACCGCCTCGACAACATCATCGAGCGCCTGGATGCGGTGAAAGCCTTCGCCGCGCTGCCGGAGGCCGAATCGCTGGCCGCCGCCAACAAGCGCATCACCAACATTCTCAAGAAGACGGAAGTCGGTGCGGCGAAGATCAGCAAGGACCTGCTGAAGGAACAGGCAGAGGAAAGCCTGTACACCGCGATGACGGAACTCAAGCCCAAGGTCGACGCTGCATTCGCCAATGGTGATTTCACCGGCACGCTGAAGACGCTGGCGCACATCCGCGACAGCGTGGATGCCTTCTTCAATGACGTGATGGTGATGGCCGAGGACGAGCAGTTGCGCAACAACCGCCTCGCCCTGCTGTCCGACCTGCACGGCATGATGAACCGCGTGGCGGACATTTCGAAACTGGCGGCGTAAGCACGGAAGCAGGCGCGCATGAAACTGATCATCCTCGACCGAGACGGCGTCATCAACCACGACTCCGACCACTTCATCAAGTCGCCGGACGAATGGGTCCCCATTCCCGGCTCGCTCGAGGCGATCGCCCGCCTGCACCAGGCCGGCTACCGTGTCGTCGTCTGCACCAACCAGTCAGGCATCGCGCGCGGCCTGTTCAACATTGTCACGCTCAATGCGATCCACCAGAAGCTGCATGCCGCGGTGCGCATGGTCGGCGGCGAAATCGACGCCATCTTTTTCTGCCCGCATGCCGCAGACGACAACTGCGAATGCCGCAAGCCCAAGCCCGGCATGCTGCAGGAAATCGCCAAGCGCTTCGATGTCAGCCTCAAGGGCGTGCCGACCATCGGCGACTCCCTGCGCGACCTGCAGGCGGGCTTCGTGCTCGGCTGCACACCATACCTGGTCCAGACCGGCAAGGGCGAGAAAACACACGCCAAGGGCGGACTGCCGCCTGGGACAACCGTATATCCGAATCTGGCCGCCGTCGTCGACCAGCTATTGAAGTCAACGGCGGACGTCCCCGCCGCCGCATAACACATACATCCGCCGGGCCTCCTCCGGCGCTCCTGGAGATCTGATGTCTAGTTTTAATTTGTTCCTGCGTTCGCTCGTGTTCACGCTCCTCATGATCCTCGCGACGCTGATCTGGGCGCCCATGTGTTTCTTGTTCGCGCCACTGCCTTACAACAAGCGCTATCACCTGACTTCGTACTGGAACCGGTTCGTGATCTGGGCCGGCAAAGTCATCTGCGGCATGCGCTACCAGTTCAAGGGTTACGAGAATCTGCCGGATGCACCTGTCATCCTCCTGTCCAAACACCAGTCCGCATGGGAAACGATCTTCTATCTCTATGCGATGCCGCGTCCGCTGGTCTACGTGTTCAAGAAGGAACTGCTGTACATCCCGTTCTTCGGCTGGGGCATCGCGCTGCTGCGCATGATCCCGATCGACCGGCAGAAGGGCAAGGACGCTTTCGCGCAAGTTGTCGAACACGGACGCCGCCGGCTGGCGGACGGGCAGTGGGTCATCATGTTCCCCGAAGGCACGCGCTCGTTCGTCGGCAAGAAGGGCAAGTACAAGGCCGGCGGCACGCGTCTCGCCGTCGAAACGAATACCGTTGTCGTGCCGATCGCGATGAATGCAGGCGAGTGCTGGCCGAAGAATTCTTTCATCAAGAAGCCGGGACTGATCACCGTTTCCATCGGCAAGCCGATCTCCCCGGAGGGCAAGACTTCTGCTGAGTTACTGCAACAAGTTGAAAATTGGATAGAATCGGAGATGCGAGTCATTTCCTCGCCCGGCATTTATTCAAAAGACAACCTCCCCGAATCCCTTGAAGCTGCTACGCCAGACTCCGCCTGACCCTTCACAGCTCTCGCTGCAGCTCGACTTTTTCACTCCGGATTTCTCGGCACAACCTGCCATCGATCACCCCGCCCCGGCGCAAACACCGGGAGCGGCAGCGGTGCCGCAGGAAGCCTTTCCCGCTCCGACTCCCCCAACACGCGGCGTGCTTCCGACTGGACGCCGCCGCGTGCAGGTGCGCGACCATCTCCTCGAATACCGCCTGGTGCGTTCAAAGCGGCGCTCGATCGGTTTCCTGATCGACGAGGACGGCCTGCGCATCACGGCGCCGAAGTGGGTCACGATTGCCGAGATCGAAAATGCGATCCGCGAGAAGCAGCGATGGATCTTTAGCAAACTCTCGGAGCGCCGTGAACGCTCGGCCCGCCGCTTGCAGCCGCACATGCAATGGTGCGACGGGGCAACGCTGCCCTATCTCGGCAATGACGTCACCCTGCGCATCCTCGCCGGGCAGGCGTCGGGAATCACCTATGACGCGGAAACCCGCGAGCTGACCGTGAGCCTGCCGCCGGACGCCGGCGAACAACAGCTCAAAGACCGTGTCCAAGGATGGCTGCAACTGGAAGCCAAACGCATCTTCGCGGAGCGCCTCCCGGTGTATGCGGAAAAACTCGGCGTTACTTACCAATCCTTTTCCCTGTCATCGGCCACGACGCAATGGGGCTCGTGCACGGTGGAAGGCAGGATCAGGCTCAACTGGCGGCTGATCCATTTCGCCATGCCGATGATCGATTACGTGATCGCGCACGAGCTGTCCCATTTGCGCGAGATGAACCACAGTCCGCGCTTCTGGGCGACGGTGCAGTCGATCTTCCCGGAATTCGAAATGGCCAAGCGCGCGCTGCGCGAAAGCGGACCGGATACGCTGCCAATCTTCTGAACAGGAATACACATGCGCATTCTTCACACCATGCTGCGGGTCGGCGACCTGCAACGTTCCATCGACTTTTACACCAAGGTGCTCGGCATGAACCTGCTGCGCACGACCGACCGCCCGGAGCAGAAGTACACCCTGGCCTTTGTCGGCTACGGCACCAATCCCGATCACGCCGAACTCGAACTGACCTACAACTACGGCGTCGACAAGTACGACATGGGTTCCGCTTACGGCCATATCGCCATCAGCGTCGAGGATGCCTACAAGACCTGCGAGCAGGTCAAGGCGGCCGGCGGCAACGTGACGCGTGAAGCAGGTCCGGTCAAGGGCGGCTCGACGGTCATCGCCTTCGTGCAGGACCCGGACGGCTACAAGATCGAACTGATCGAGCGCAAGGGCGCGTAACGCGAAGGATGGAGTCAATCCCTACGCAAGACCGGCCGCAACCGCAGTCACTGTCCGACCTTTACATTTCATTCACGCTGCTGGCGCTGCAAGGTTTCGGCGGCGTGCTCGCCATCGTGCAGCATGAACTGGTCGAGAAAAAGCGCTGGATGACGCGCGAGGAATTCGTCGAGGAATGGGCGGTCGCGCAGATCATGCCCGGCCCCAATGTCGTTAACCTCTCGCTGATGATCGGCGCGCGCTATTTCGGCTTGCCGGGGGCGCTGGCCGCGCTGGCCGGCATGCTGACACTGCCGCTGGTGATCGTGCTGCTGCTGACCTTCTGCTACGCGCAGTTCGCCGATCACCCCGGCCTGGCGGGCGCCCTGCGCGGCATGGGTGCGGTTGCAGCGGGCCTCATCACCGCGGCGGGCCTGCGGCTGCTTTCCACGCTGAAGACCTATCCGCTCGGACTGCCGATCGGCATTGCCTTCGCCGTCGCCTGCTTCATTGCCATCGCCCTGCTGCGCTGGCCGCTGCTCTATGTGCTGCCCAGCCTCGGCGTCGCTGCATGCCTCCTCACCTACAGGAAGCTGAAACCATGAGCGGCATATCCCTCCAGTGGGCCGACTGGCTGCAGCTCTTCATGCAGTACCTGATGCTGTCCCTGCTGTCCGTTGGTGGCGCGATCACGACCGCCCCCGAGATGCACCGCTACCTCGTGGATGAGACGCGATGGCTGAGCGAGCAGCAGTTCACTGCGTCCATCGCCATCGCACAGGCAGCGCCCGGGCCCAACATTCTCTTTGTCGCGTTGATGGGATGGCATGTCGGCATCAATACCGGAAGCATCGTGATGGGCCTGTTCGGCGTCATGGTCACGATGGTGGGCATCATGTTGCCGAGTACTACGCTGACTTATCTTGCCGCCCAATGGGGGCATCGCAACCGCAATTTGCGCGGCGTAAGGGCATTCAAGCAGGGCATGGGGCCGATCGTGATTGCGCTGCTGATTGCGACTGGATGGGTGCTGACGAGCGCCCACAACGATGCGGCGAAAGACTGGCCGCTCTGGCTGCTGACCGCCGCCTCCGCGCTCGTCATCTGGCGTACGCGGCTGCACCTGCTCTGGATGCTGGGCGCGGGCGCGCTGCTGGGGTGGTTCGGCCTTGTCTAGAGACGATTGGCGAGGGCCACGAACTGCTCCACCGGCACCGCTTCCGGCCGCGCCTGCGGATCGATGCCGGCGTCAACGAGATCATTCTCGGTGAACATGCCTGCCACACAATTCCGGATCACCTTGCGGCGCTGGGAAAACGCCTTCGTCACGACCTGCTCCAGCTTCGCGACGTCGCATTCCAGCGGCTGCGCCAGCGGAATCATCCGCACGATGGCCGAATCCACCTGAGGCGGCGGATCGAAGGCCGACGGCGGCACCACGAACAGCAATTCCATGTAGTAGCGCCATTGCAGCATCACGGACAGACGGCCATAGGCCTTGCTGCCGGGTTCGGCGGCCATGCGCTCGACGACTTCCTTCTGCAGCATGAAATGCTGGTCATGCACGCGCGGCGCAATCTCGGCAAGGTGGAACAGCAAGGGACTGGAGATGTTGTACGGCAGGTTGCCCACCACGCGCAGCTTCTGCCCCTCCGGCACGGGAATCGATGCAAAGTCGAATTGCAGCGCATCGCCTTCATGGATCACCAGCCGGGCCGGATCAAACTTCTTCTTGAGGCGCGCAACGAGATCGCGATCGAGTTCGACAACATGGAGCCGGTCCAGCGATTCCAGCAGCAGACTGGTCATCGCCGCGAGGCCGGGGCCGATCTCGACCATCGCATCGTCCTTGCGCGGATCGATGGCGCGGATGATGTCGTGCAATACCGTCTGGTCGGTCAGGAAGTTCTGGCCGAAGCGTTTGCGTGGGATGTGTTTCATGAGGCTAATTCTGTTGAGATGCGGTTGCCATCTGTGCAGCCACCCTGACTGCCTCGATCATGCTGCCGTGGTCCGCCTTGCCAAGGCCGGCGGCGGCGAGATCGAGCGCGGTGCCGTGATCCACGGAAGTACGGATGATCGGCAGGCCGAGCGTGATGTTGATGCCGCGGCCAAAGCTGGCGTGCTTCAGCACCGGCAAGCCCTGGTCGTGGTACATGGCCAGCACGCAGTCCGCGTTTTCGAGGTATTTGGGCTGGAACAGGGTATCGGCCGGATACGGTCCGGTCGCGTCTATCCCCCTTTCCTGCGCCGCCTGGAGTACAGGCGTGATCACCTCGATCTCTTCGCGTCCGAGGTAGCCGCCCTCGCCCGCATGCGGGTTCAGGCCGGTGACGAGGATGCGCGGTTTCGGCAGGCCGAACTTGCGTTGCAGGTCTGCATGGACGATGTCGATGGTTCGCGACAGGCTGTCGAAGGTAATCGCCGCAGGCACATCCTTCAACGGGAGATGCGTGGTCGCCAGTGCCACGCGCAGCATCGGCCTGCCCCCGGCCAGCATCATGACAACCTGCGCGGTCTGCGTCTTCTCGGCGAGGTATTCGGTATGGCCGGTGAACGCAACGCCGGCGTCATTGATCGTGCTTTTCTGCAGCGGCGCCGTGACGATCGCATCGAACTGCTTCTGCATTGCGTAACGGATCGCCACATCGAGCGTCTGCAGGACGGCACGGCCGTTGCGCGCGTCGAGCTTGCCCGGGACGGCAGGCTCGGCCAGCGGACAATCGATGACGTGGATTTGCCCCACCGGCAGGTGCGGCAATCCGCTGTTGCGGAAGGCGAGCGTGGAAATCGCCACGAGACGGATCTGCGGATCGATGTCGGATGCTGTCATCGACAGCAGCGCGGCATCGCCGATCAGGACGGCGCGCACCTCGTTGCGCAGCTCCCAGGCGGCGCGAATCGAAATTTCAGGGCCGATCCCTGCGGGCTCGCCGCAGGTAATGGCAATGGTCGGCCGCTTGTCCATGATCAATCTCAGCGCGCTTCCGCGTTTTCAAAACGGTACTCGACGTAAGCGCGGTCGCGCAGCTGGCGCAGCCAGTCCTGCGATGCCTCGTCCAGCTTGCGCTCGCGGATTGCCTGGCGCGCGATCAGGCGCTGGCGCTCCTGGGAAACGTCATCCTTCTTGCGTTCCAGCACCTGGATCAGGTGATAGCCGAACGGCGACTCGATCGGCTCGCTGATTTCGCCCGGCTTCAGCGCATCCATCGCACGCTCGAATTCCGGCACCGTATCGCCCGGATAAATCCAGCCGAGGTCGCCGCCACGCGAGGCGGACAGGTCATTGGAGAACAATTTGGCCAGATCCTCGAACTTGGCCGCATTGTTGTCGAGGCGCTGCTTCAGTTCGACCAGCTTGCGCTTGGCATCGGCCGGCGAGACGATCTGGTTCACCTTGATCAGGATGTGGCGCGCGCGCGTCTGCTGTACGGAATTGCCTGCTGCCTTGACAACGCTGGCGCTGCGCTTGCCGTTAAGCTTGAGGATGTGAAAGCCGTTCGGGCTCTTGACGATCTGGGACACCTCGCCCTGCTTGAGGCCTTCGGTCGCGCTGACGAACAACTGAGGCAGGCGGTCCTGGTTGCGCCAGCCGAGGTCGCCGCCGGTCAGCGCATCCGTCGCATCGGAATAGGTGGCGGCAATCTTGGCGAAATCGCCGCCCGTTTTCACCTGCTGCAGCACTTCCTCGGCACGCTTGCGGCGCTCGGCGATCTGTTCCGCCGTTGCGTTTTCCGGCGTGCGGACCAGGATGTGTGACAGCAGGAATTCCTGTCCCTGCGGCGCTCCCTGCTCGGCGAGGTAGTTGTCGACTTCGGATTCGGTGATCTGGATCTTGTTGTCCACCTCGCGCTCGCGCAGGCGCTGCATCATGATCTCCTCGCGGATTTCTTCGCGGAAGCGCGTGAAGGGCGTGCCTTCGCGTTCCAGCGTGGTGCGGAACTCTTGCAGCGACATGCGGTTCTGTTCAGCGATGCGTGCCACGGCGCGGTCGAGCATGATGTCGTCGACGCGAATGCCGTATTCCTTCGCCAGTTGCAATTGTGCGCGGTCGATGATCATCCGCTCCAGGAGTTGACGCTGGAACTCGGCGGGCGGCGGCAACGCGATACCCTGGTTCTTCATGCGGCGCTCCACGAGGCGCAGGCGTTCGACCAGTTCCTGGCGCGTGATCACCTCGTTGTTGACGACGGCGATGATCGAGTCGGCGAGATAGACGCGCGGCGCGGCTTGCGGGGCTCCCGGTTTGACCTGTGCGGCAGCATCTTGCTGCAAGCCTGCACCCACGCAAAGGACCGCGGCAGCAATCGCAATACCACGGACCGGAAATTGTGCAATTCGCATGATCTGAAAAGTCTTCATGGATGAACGTTCATTTATGGTTGATTCACCAGCTGGTAGCCGGGAATGTTGGCGCGCAGCGCGTCGATCGGGTTCGATCCCAGGCGCGTCAGGCCATTGAGTTCGAGCTGGAAAAAGATGGCCGAGTTGGTCTGCCCGGTTGCCGTCGGCGTACGCTGGCCGACGATGCGAAACACCCAGCAGTCCGCCTTGTATTCCATGCCCAGCAAACCTTCCGCGACCTTGCTGTCGGGCAGCGAGTAGTTTACACGCGCCACGCCGTACCAGCGTTCCGCGAGCGGCCACTGTCCCGACACATCGACCTGCTCCAGGTTGTTCACGCGGGCGCGGCGGTATTGCAGGTTGAGCACGCGCTTGGGCGCCGGCTGCCAGCGCACACCGTAATTGGCGCGGCTCATGGCGTCGAGGGTCTGGCTGTATTGCACATTGCCTTCGACGCTGAAAGTCGGAGTCAGCTGGCCGTAGGCCGATACAAGCAGGTCCGAACGGCTCTCGTTGCGCGCCCCGCCCAGGGTCACGCGCTGCTCGGTGAAATAGAAGCGCTGACCGAGCGCAAAGCGCATGCGTTCGGCACCGGTCGGCTCGATGTAGCGGGAGATGACGGCAGCCGTCACCTGGTTGGCGTCGCTGATGCGGTCGTTGCCGACGAAGCGGTTCTCGCTGAACAGCTGCGCGAAGCTCAGGTCGGCTTCGGCGGTGTCGAAATTCGGGAAAGCCGACTGGTCCTTGTACGGCGTGTAGACATAAAACAGGCGCGGTTCCAGCGTCTGCGTCATGGTGTTGCCGAAGAACTGGGACTCGCGCTCGAACACCAGTCCGCTGTCGAGTGACAGCGTCGGCAACGTGCGCGAGAGATTGCTGGTCGCGACCGGGACGTTGTTATCCAAGTTGTATTTCGTCGTATGCAGCGACAGCCTGGGCGTGATGAAGTAGCCCGGCTTGATGATCGGATAGGCGATGCGCGGATTGACAAGGAAGCGGTCGCCACGCAGGAAGCTGGGATGCCAGAAGCGGGTAAGCTCCGAATCGACGTCCCAGTCGAAGCCGTTGACGTCCTGCTTGCCCGCGTGGAAGGATATCTGCGGCAAGCGGTCGTAAGGGCGCACGATGGGCACCAGCGGATCCTGCAGCACCTGGTAATTCGATGTGCGTGCCGATGCCTGCCACAACGGATTGGCGTAACTGAGCGCCATGTCGCGCAGCAGGAGGCGTTGCTTGGCCTCGGTAATGGTGCGCGAGAAGTCGGTCGGGTAATCGTCATCCGACGCGCTGTTGATATTCCAAGAGTAGACCAGACCCGGCGCCAGGAACTGCGTGTGCGTGGACGAGATCGCATAGCGGTCGGTCCTGGTCTGCTGGTCGTCGGGCAGGGCCTCGACACGCGTCTGCCCCCAGTAGCTTTCGCCGAGGTAGCGCGCCTCGGCGCCGAGCTGCAAGCCGCGCCGCGCATACAGCTTCGGATACAGCGTCAGGTCGCGGTTCGGCGCGATGTTGAAATAGTACGGAACGGTGATTTCAAGGCCGCCGCGGTTGGTCGTGCCGATGGTCGGCGGAAGCACGCCTGTCTTGCGCGCGTCCGACAGCGGAAAGGACATCGCCGGTGCGGCAAGGATGGGGACGCCCTTGAAATAGACAAGCGTACGGTGGGCAATGCCCTCGTCGCGTGCGTTGTCCAGGTCGAGCCTGCCCGATTTCAGGTACCAGTCCGGGTCGGGTCCTTCGCAGGTGCTGTACGAACCCTCATGCACCGTGGCTTGATCTTCCCCCAGGAAGTCGATGCGGTCCGCCCGCCCCTGCGCGTTGTTGCGCTCGAGATGATAGGTGGGCTTGAGGACGTAGCCTTCGCTGGCTTCGATCTTCAGCCGCAACTCTTCGCCCGTATAGGTATCGCCGAAGCGGCGCATGCGGATGTTGCCATGCGCTTCGACCTCGTCCTCCACGATGCGGTAGGTCGCCTTGTCCGCATTGACGGTTGTCGGGCCACGGATGATTTCGACGTCCCGCTCGAGGACGATTTCACGATCCGGCCTGCCGCTCATCTGCTCGGCGCTGATGGTCGCGGGAAGGTCCTTTTCCACGACGTTTCCGTCCCTCGCCGCCTGCGCCAAGACAGCGGGCGGCAATGCCATGACGGCAATGGCGGCAAGGATGCGGAGGCGAAGTTGTGAAGGGGGAAATGCGGGAAACCGGGTCATGAAAAGAAAGGTCGGCTGGCGCTTTTTTAGGTTTAATCCCTTATTATATGGGAACTCACCTCCCGCAAACCTTACCCCAGGTAGTTTCATGTCTTTTAATACCGGTTCCGATCTTCGTCTCGCACAATTGAAGGAATGGCTGGCCACCCTGTCGGCTGAAAAAGTATTGCCCGAATCCATCAGGCCGGCATCGGCCGACGCCAGCTTCCGCCGTTATTTCCGCGTCGATTCGCCGGACGGCACCACCTACATCGCCATGGACGCGCCCCCTCCGCAGGAGGACGTGCGCCCTTTCATCCACGTCGCCGAAGTGTTCGGCGAGGCCGGGGCATCCGTGCCCAAGGTGCTGGAGAAGGACGTCGAGCGCGGTTTCCTGCTGCTGTCCGACCTCGGCACGACAACCTACCTGCACCAGTTGAACCATGATACCGCGCACAAGCTCTATCTCGATGCGATCGACGCGCTGGTGCTGATCCAGGCGCAGAGCAAGCCCGGCGTGTTTCCGGAATACGACCGCGCGCTGCTGCACAGGGAGTTGATGCTGTTCCCGGATTGGTACATCGGCAAGCATCTCGGCATCACGATGACGGAGAAGCAGACGGCGCTGCTGAACAGCGTTTTCGAGACGCTGCTGGCGAACAACCTCGCCCAGCCGCAGGTGTACGTACATCGCGACTACCACTCGCGCAACCTGATGGTGACCGAGCGCGGCAACCCCGGCATCCTCGACTTCCAGGATGCGGTGTACGGCCCGATCACCTACGACCTCGTGTCCCTGCTGCGTGACGCCTACATCCAGTGGGACGAAGAAATGGTGCTCGACTGGGCGATCCGTTACTGGGAACGCGCCCGCCGCGCCGGCCTGCCGGTGTCGCACGACGTGGACGCGTTCTATCGCGACTTCGAATTCATGGGCCTGCAGCGCCACCTGAAAGTGCTCGGCATCTTCGCGCGGCTGTATCACCGCGACGGCAAGGATGGCTACCTGAAGGACCTGCCGCTGGTGATGGAATACACGCGCAAGGCGGCCGGCCGCTACAAGGCGCTTGCTCCGCTGATCGTCCTGCTGGATGAACTGGAAGCCAAGGGTCCGTCGGTCGGCTTCACCTTCTGAGGACTGCACAATGAAAGCGATGATTTTCGCCGCCGGACGCGGCGAGCGGATGCGCCCCCTCACGGACAACTGCCCCAAGCCCCTGCTGAAGGTGCGCGGCCGGCCGCTGATCGTGTGGCACATCCTGAACCTGGTCCGCGCCGGCATCAAGGATATCGTGATCAACCATGCGCATCTCGGCCACATGATCGAGGAAACGCTCGGCGACGGTTCGCAGTTCGGCGCGCGCATTGCCTACTCGGCCGAAGGGACGGCGCTGGAAACCGCGGGCGGCGTCGCCAAGGCGCGCCACCTGCTTGGCGAAGAACCGTTCGTCGCGATCGCAGCGGACATCTATTGCCCGCATTTCGATTTCGAGCAGGTCAAGGACGCGCTGCAGGACAACGACATGTGGGGCAATCCGCATCCGCACGACAAGCGCGATGTGGCATGGCTCTACCTGGTAAAGAATCCGCCGCATCACCCGAAAGGCGATTTCGCCCTGCACAGTTTCTCGGTGGCGAACGAAGGCGAACCGCGCTACACCTTCTCCGGCATCGGCGTCTATCGCACCGAGATCTTCGACTCGGTCAAGGCCGGCGAATCGGCGCAGATCGCCCCCATCCTGCGCGAATATGCGGCACGCGGGCAGGTTGGCGGCGAAGTATTCCGTGGCGACTGGACGGATGTCGGCACCCCGGAGCGTCTCGCACAACTGAACGGATAAGGAGTGTCGATGAAGTCCTATGCAGCCCGGCGCGCCGCCCTGATGGCGCAGATGAAGGCAAAAGGCGGCGGCGTGGCGATCATCCCCACCGCGCCCGAAGTCATGCGCAACCGCGATGCCGACTATCCATACCGGCACGACAGCTATTTCTACTACCTGTCCGGCTTCACCGAACCGGAGGCGGTGATCGTGCTGGTTGCAGGAAAAACCGACCAGGCCATCCTCTTCTGCCGCGAGAAAAACCTCGAACGCGAAATCTGGGACGGCTACCGCTTCGGCCCGGAAGCCGCGCGCGAAACCTTCGGTTTCGATGTCGCCCACCCCGTTGCCACCCTCGACGCCGAAATGCCGAAGCTGCTGGCTGATGCACCTGCCCTGTTCTACGCGCTGGGCAGCGACAGCAAGCTCGACATGCAGGTGAAGGACTGGCTGCAAGGCGTGCGCATGCAGGCGCGTGCGGGCGTCACCGCGCCGTCGATCGTGCATGACGTGCATGTGCTGCTCGACGAGATGCGCCTCTACAAGGATGCCGAGGAAGTGGCCATCATGAAGCGCGCCGCGGCGATTTCCGCCGGCGCGCATCGCCGTGCGATGCAAACAGCCCGCCCCGGCCTGCGCGAATATCACGTCGAAGCGGAATTGCTGCATGAATTCCGCCGGCACGGCTCGCAATTTCCGGCCTATGGCTCCATCGTTGCAACCGGCGCGAACGCTTGCGTGCTGCATTACCGCGCCAGCGAAGCCGAGATCAAGGACGGCGACCTGATCCTGATCGATGCCGGCTGCGAACTCGACAGCTATGCGTCGGACATCACCCGCACCTTCCCTGCGAACGGCAAGTTCAGCGGTCCGCAGAAAGCCTTGTATGAAATCGTGCTGGCCGCGCAGTACGCTGCCATTGCCGAAACCAAGCCCGGCAAGCGTTTCATCGACGGCCATGACGCCGCGGTGCGCGTGCTGGCGCAGGGCATGCTCGACACTGGCCTGCTCGACAAGAACAAGGTCGGCACGCTGGACGACGTGATCGAGAAAGGCGCCTTCCGTCAGTTCTACATGCACCGCACCGGCCATTGGCTGGGGATGGATGTGCACGACGTCGGCGAATACCGGGAGCTGAACGGCGCCAGCGAAGAAAAGCCGTGGCGCACGCTGCAGCCCGGCATGATGCTCACCATCGAGCCCGGCATCTATGTCCGTCCTGAACCCGGCGTTCCGGAGGCGTTCTGGAACATCGGCATCCGCATCGAGGACGATGCGCTGGTGACGGAGAGCGGTTGCGAGATCATCACCGAGGCGGCGCCCAAGACTGTTGCCGATATCGAAGCCGTCATGAAACAGTGATGGCGCAGACCGATTTCGACATTGCCATCTGCGGGGCCGGACCGGTCGGCCTGGCGCTGGCGCTGCTGCTGGTCAAGCGCGGCGCGGATGCATCGCGCATCGCGCTCATCGACGCCAAGCCGCTGGAGCAGGTCAACAAGGATCCGCGTTCGCTGGCGCTTTCCTACGGCAGTACACAGGTCCTGGAAGACATCGGCGCATGGCCGGTTGCCTCCGATCCTATCCACGACATCCATGTGTCGCGGCGCGGCCATTTCGGCCGTACCGTCATCGACCGCGAAGAGTATGGCGTGCCGGCGCTCGGCTATGTGACCCGCTATGGCGCCATCGTGACCGCGCTGGCGGCGGCCGCCCGCCAGACGGCCGTCACGATGTTGCGCCCCGCTCATGTCACCTCCTCCATGGAGCGCGACGACGCCGTCGAAATCCGGTTCGGCGACGGAAAATCGATCACCGCGGGCATCATGGTACAGGCCGAAGGCGGCGTGTTTTCGGAGCAGGATGCGAAGGCGGTGCGCCGCGATTACGAGCAGACGGCGATCATTGCACACGTGACGACGAGCGCGCCGGTTCCGTATCGTGCGTTCGAGCGATTCACCGAAGAAGGCCCGCTCGCGCTGCTGCCGCAGGACGACGGCTACGCGCTGGTCTGGTGCGCCCGTCCGGGGACGGCGTCGCGGTTGTTCGCACTTCCCGACGCGGACTTTCTCGCCGAACTGGGCACGACCTTCGGCACGCGCGTCGGACGGTTCACGAGTGCGACCCCGCGCATCACTTACCCGCTCGGCCTGAACGCCCATGCCGTTGCATCCATGCGTACCGTCGCCATCGGCAACGCCGCGCAGACCCTGCATCCGGTTGCCGGCCAGGGACTCAACCTCGGGCTGCGGGACGCCGCCGTGCTGGCGCGCATGCTGGCACGCGCACCGGTTCCCGACAACCTGCTGCGGTTCGTGAAGGAAAGGCAGACGGACCGTAAGGTCACGATCTCCCTCACCGACACGCTGGCGCGTGTGTTCGCCAGCGCGCCGGACGGTGCATTGACGCAATCGGCGCTCGGATTCTCCCTCGCGCTCGTCGACACCATCCCCCGCGCCAAACGATTGCTGGCCGAGCAGTTCATGTTCGGCGTGCGATAGAAATGAAAAAGCCGCGCACTGCGCGGCTTTTTCATTATTGCAATGCCCTGGATCAGGCAGTCTTCAACGCCACCAGCACTTCGTCCAGCATCTTCTTTGCATCGCCGAACAGCATGCGGTTGTTGTCCTTGTAGAACAGCGGATTGTCGACGCCAGCGTAGCCGGAAGCCATGCTGCGCTTCATCACGATGGAGGTCTTCGCCTTCCAGACTTCCAGCACCGGCATGCCGGCGATCGGACTGGTCGGGTCTTCCATTGCAGCCGGATTCACGATGTCGTTGGCGCCGATCACCATCGCGACGTCGGTGTCCGAGAAATCATCGTTGATCTCGTCCATTTCCATCACGATGTCGTACGGCACCTTGGCTTCCGCCAGCAACACGTTCATGTGGCCCGGCATGCGGCCCGCGACCGGGTGGATGCCGAAACGCACGTTGACGCCCTTCTCGCGCAGGTGCTTGGTGATTTCATACACCGTGTGCTGCGCCTGCGCCACAGCCATGCCGTAGCCCGGAACGATGATCACGTTCTTGGCTTCGCGCAGCAGTTCGCCGGTTTCCAGGGCGGACACCGGAACGACTTCACCTTGCGGTTCCGCCGCCGCGCCGCCGGCTGCCGCCGGCTTGCCGCCTTCGGAGCCGAAGCCGCCTGCGATCACGCTGATGAAGTTGCGGTTCATCGCGCGGCACATGATGTACGACAGGATCGCACCGCTCGAACCGACCAGCGCGCCGGTCACGATCAGCAGGTCGTTCGACAGCATGAAGCCGGTTGCCGCCGCCGCCCAGCCCGAGTAGCTGTTGAGCATGGACACCACCACCGGCATGTCCGCGCCGCCGATCGCCATCACCATGTGGATGCCGAACAGCAGGGCGATCACTGTCATCACGATCAGCGGGGTCATGCCTTCATTGATCGAATGCGCCTTCAGGAACTGCGCGCCGAAATAGATGACGATCAGCAGGCCGGCCAGGTTGAGCCAGTGACGCGCCGGCAGCAGCAGCGGCTTGCCGCCGATGCGGCCGGACAGCTTGCCGAAGGCGATGATGGAGCCCGAGAAGGTCACCGCGCCGATCAGGATGCCGATATAGATTTCCACTTCGTGGATGGCCTTTTCCGCTCCGGTGAAATTGGCCGACGCCGCCGGATCGATGTAGCTGGCATAGCCGACCAGCGTTGCCGCCAGGCCGACCAGGCTGTGCATCAAGGCGACCAGTTCCGGCATCTGGGTCATCTGCACGACGCGGGCGGCGTACAGGCCGATCGCGCCGCCGACCACCATCGCGCCGATGATCCAGGGGATGCCGATCGAGGTGACATGAGGCCCGAAAACGGTGGCCAGCACGGCGATCGCCATGCCGATCATGCCGTAGACATTGCCGCGCCGCGCCGTTTCCGGATGCGACAGGCCGCCCAGGCTCAGGATGAAGAGGATGGTCGCACCGAGGTAAGCGACGATTGTGAGACTTTCCGACATTATTATCGCCTCCCTTATTTGCGGAACATCGCCAGCATGCGGCGGGTCACGGCGAATCCGCCGAACATGTTGATCGTGGTGAGCACGATGCCGATCACGGCCAGCCAGCGGATCCAGTCACCCGGACGTTCGACGCCTGCAGTGATCGGCGGCGCGATCTGCACCAGCGCGCCGATGGCGATGATGCTGGAGATCGCATTGGTCACGCTCATCAGCGGCGTATGCAGCGAAGGCATCACGTTCCACACCACCATGTAGCCGACGAAGCAGGCCAGCACGAACACCGTGAAGTGGCCGAGGAAGGCCGCCGGTGCGTAGGCGCCGATGAACCAGAACAAGGCTGCCGCGACACCGAACATGATCGCGGCCTTGGTGCCGGAAGCGGGTTCGCCGCCGCCGCCGTGGCCGTGTCCCTTCGCCGGTGCGGCAACCGCCGGCTTGGCCGCGGGCTTGGCCGGCGCAGCCGGTTGCTTGGGCGCCGGCGCGGGCCATGTAACCTCGCCGTCCTTGATAACGGTAAGGCCGCGAATGGCGTCGTCTTCCATATTGACGTTGACGATGCCATCCTTGGTCTTGCACAGTTCCTCGGTCAGGCGCAGCAGGTTGTTCGAATACAGCGTCGAAGATTGCTTTGACAGGCGGCTGACCAGATCGGTGTAGCCGACGATGGTCACGCCATGCTTCACCACCGCCTGGCCGGGTTCGGTCAGTTCGCAGTTGCCGCCCTGCTCGGCCGCCATGTCGACGATGACGCTGCCCGGCTTCATGGACTTCACCATGTCGGCGGTGATCAGCTTGGGCGCCGGCTTGCCGGGGATCAGGGCGGTCGTGATGATGACGTCCACTTCCCTGGCCTGCTTGGCATACATCTCGCGCTGGGCTTGCTGAAAGCCCTCGCTCATGACCTTGGCGTAGCCGCCGCCGCCGGAGCCTTCTTCCTCGTAATCGACCTTGACGAATTCGCCGCCCAGCGACACGACCTGGTCGGCCACTTCGGCGCGGGTATCGTTGGCGCGCACGATTGCGCCCAGACCGGCAGCGGTGCCGATGGCCGCCAGACCGGCGACACCTGCGCCGGCGACGAAGACCTTGGCCGGCGGAATCTTGCCGGCGGCCGTCACCTGGCCGTTGAAGAATCGGCCGAAGGCGTTGGCCGCCTCGATCACGGCGCGATAGCCGGCAACGCCGGCCTGCGAGGTCAACGCATCCATCTTCTGGGCGCGGCTCAGCGTGCGTGGCAGCGAGTCGATGGCCAGCACGGTCGCCTTCCTGGCCGCCAACTGTTTCATCAGTTCAGGGTTCTGCGCCGGCCAGATGAAGGAAATCAGCGTGCCGCCTTCGCGCATCAGGCCGACTTCCTCGGGGCTGGGCGGGCGCACCTTGAAGACGATGTCGGACGTGGCCCACAGCCCGGCCGCACTGTCGACGATGCCTGCGCCGGCGGCGCGATAGGTGTCATCGCTGAAATTGGCGGCGTCGCCCGCACCGGTTTCGACCTGGACCGAAAATCCCAGCTTGACGAGCTTTTCGACCACATCGGGCACCGTCGCGACGCGCTTCTCGCCCGGGAAGACTTCCCGTGGTACTCCTATCATTAGAGGCATACGTTGTTCCCCTTGCTTATGGTTGTAGATTGGGTTGGACAGCTCATGGGACAGCCTCACCTGCCCCATTTCTGATTCATTTTCGGCAACAGAACATCTCGCGGCCGCGTACCGGCCGGCCGCGCGCGATTGCCGCTCATTGGTATTCTTACACCGATCTTACACGCAAAAGAAAAATTAGCACAACCGTTCTTTTTTGTTTCTTCTCGACGGGGCACTCTAAACCTTCCCATTCCTCTGCTTTTCAGCACATTCCTCCGTGCGAAATGACGAAAATTAAATGTAGCGGCTTTTTATGACAGAACGAAGAATGCGCTTCGTAAGAGTTGCGCGAAATCAAGATTCCACCCCTCATACATCCGATCATTCCTGTTTTCGCCGGTGGTTGCCATGCACGGTACAATGGCGGCCTCTTAAGGGAAACATATGTCTGAAGTCTGGAAACCCTCTGTCACCGTTGCTGCCATCATTGAACACAACGGCCGTTTTTTGCTGGTCGAGGAAGAAACCAGCGACGGCATCCGTTTCAATCAACCCGCAGGGCACCTCGATCCGAACGAATCCCTGGCTGAAGCCGTTGCACGCGAAACGCTGGAAGAATCGGCCCACGATTTCACCCCGACCGGCCTGGTCGGCGTCTACATGTCGCGCTACGTCTCGTCCCGCACCGGCAAGGAAGTCACCTACCTGCGCTTCGCCTTTTGCGGCGATCTTGGCGCACAGCATGACCGCGAGCTCGACGAAGGCATTTTGCGTGCCATCTGGATGACGCGCGACGAACTGCTCGCCTGCCAGGAAAAGCATCGCAGCCCCCTCGTTCTCCAGTGCATCGACGACTACCTCGCCGGACAGCGCATGCCGCTGTCGGTGATCTATACCCATCCCAGCGTCATCGGGGCAGTGAATGTCTAACAAGCGTGTAGTGATTGGCATGTCGGGCGGCGTCGACTCTTCCGTCTCGGCATGGCTGCTGAAGGAACAGGGCTACGAAGTGATCGGCCTGTTCATGAAGAACTGGGAAGACGACGACGATTCCGAATACTGTTCCACGCGCCAGGACTGGATCGACGCGGCCAGCGTGGCCGACGTGGTCGGCGTGGACATCGAGGCGGTGAACTTCGCCGCGGAATACAAGGACCGCGTGTTCGCCGAATTCCTGCGCGAATACCAGGCCGGCCGCACACCAAACCCGGATGTGCTGTGCAATGCCGAAATCAAGTTCAAGGCCTTCCTTGACCATGCGATGAAGCTGGGCGCGGATCTGATCGCGACGGGCCATTATGCGCGCGTGCGCCAGGCGGAATCCGGCAAATTCGAACTGCTGAAGGCGCTGGACCATACCAAGGACCAGAGCTACTTCCTGCACAGGCTGAACCAGGCCCAGCTGTCGAAGACGCTGTTCCCGCTGGGCGAAATCCCGAAGACGGAAGTGCGCGTGATCGCCGAGAAGATCGGACTGCCCAATGCGAAGAAGAAGGATTCGACCGGCATCTGCTTTATCGGCGAGCGCCCGTTCCGCGAGTTCCTGAACCGCTACCTGTCCTACAAGCCGGGGCCGATGAAAACACCGGACGGCAAGACGGTCGGCGAACATGTCGGCCTGAGCTTCTACACACTCGGCCAGCGCAAGGGCATCGGCCTCGGCGGCATGAAGTCCTACCAGAACGCCGACGGCAACAGCGACGCCTGGTACGTGGCACGAAAGGACGTGGAAAACAATGCCTTGTACGTTGTGCAAGGACACGACCATCCCTGGCTGCTGTCGTCGTCGCTGGCGGCGGGACAGGCAAGCTGGATTGCCGGCGAACCACCGTCCCTGGCCTCGCTCTCGGCGAAAACACGCTATCGCCAGGCGGACGTTCCCTGCGCCTTCACGGCAGAGGGCGCCGATCGCTTTTCCCTCACCTTCCCCGATGCGCAGTGGGCGGTGACCCCCGGCCAGTCGGCGGTGCTGTACGACGGCGAAGTATGCCTCGGCGGCGGCATTATCGACGCCAACGCATAACAGTTAGCACACACTCCCTCGCTTTCCCAGCGCAGCCATCCCCTCTTTGCAAAAGCCGTTTCCTTTCCGGGGAAGGAACGACTTTTGCACGTAGTCTCCCTCATAAATACAAACAGGACAGTGCTGTTCCCCTGCGTAAACCGTGTGCAAGAAGCATCGCCGCACGAGTCAAACGGGGTATGATGGGCCACATCCGCAGACAACTATAAAAAGCGCGCGGATCGCAGCCCTGTGACACAGTCGCTCTGCCCCAGAACGACACACCTGTCACAAAATGAGACAGCCCTGCGAGCAATACATATAACTTGCCGCAAAGGAGACGACGGTGGTACACGGAAAAGCAGACATGCCGGCTGCAGCCGGTTCGGGCATTGCGCCCGGCGCTTTGCAATTTGGCATGCTTCATGCTGACGAGCGCGGGACCATGGTAGAAAAATCGCACCAGCGCTCAGCCGCCCACGGCCTCGGCACCGCCGACAATCCCGACTTCGCCCCGCTCAACCGATCCGACCTGTCGCTCGTCATCGAGCAGAACCAGGCATTGCACAAGTACGCGCTGCCGGTCATGGAGACGCTGTACGAGCAGATCGTCAATACGCACAACATGGTCATCCTGACGAATGCCCAGGGCGTGATCATGCATACGCTCGGAGATGACGACTTCCTCGAAAAAGCCAACCGGGTGGCGCTCACGCCGGGCGTTGCCTGGTCGGAACAGCGCCGCGGCACCAATGCGATCGGCACCGCGATCGTCGAAGGCACACCGACGCTGGTGCATGCCACCGAACATTACCTGCATGCGAACCATATCCTCACATGCTCCGCCGCGCCCATCTTCGATCCGCGCGGCGCGGTCATCGGCGTGCTGGACGTGACGGGCGACTGCAACAGCTTCCACCGCCACACCATGGCGCTGGTGCGCATGTCGGCGCAGATGATCGAGAACCAGCTGTTTGCCGCCGCCTACCAGGACGGCATCACGCTCCACTTCCACAGCCGGCCGGAGTTCATCGGCACGCTGATGGAGGGCATCGTTTCCTTTACGCCTGGCGGACGTTTCATCGCGGCCAACCGCAGCGCGATGTTCCAGCTCGGACTGGCGCCGAATGCGTTGAGCACGCATACCCTGAACTCGCTGTTCGGACTGGGCGTGTCCGCCCTCTTCGACCACTACCGCACCGCCACGCCGGAACTGCTGCACATGTGCCTGCCGAGCGGCGTGCGCGTCTATGCGCGCGCCTCGGTGCGCCTCTCCAGCAGCATGATCTGCGGTGCCGATATCGTGCCGTCGCCCCGTCCGGCGCCCGAGAGCGAAGCGAACCACAGGCTCTCCAGCCTGCGCTACCTCAACACCGGCGATCCGCAGGTAGCAGCTCTCATCGCCAAGGTCACCAAGGTCAATGGCAAGGACATTCCCATCCTGATCAACGGCGAAACGGGCACCGGCAAGGAGCTCCTGGCGCAGGCCATCCACAACGATTCCCCGCGCGCGGGCAGCCCCTTCGTTGCCGTGAATTGCGCGTCGATCCCGGAAACCCTGATCGAGTCCGAACTGTTCGGCTACGAGGATGGCGCCTTCACCGGCGCGCGCAAGAAAGGCAGCATCGGCCGCATCCTGCAGGCCAATGGCGGCACGCTCTTCCTCGACGAGATCGGCGACATGCCGCTGAACCTGCAGGCACGCCTGCTGCGCGTATTGCAGGAACGCATGGTGACGCCGCTGGGCAGCGCGAAGTCGATTCCGGTCAATGTAAATGTGATCTGCGCGACCCACCGCAACCTGCGCGACATGATCGCCAAGGGCGAGTTCCGCGAAGACCTCTACTACCGCCTCAACGGCCTGGTCGTGAAACTGCCGCCGTTGCGCGAGCGGACCGACTTCGAGACCGTGGTGAACAAGCTGCTGTCCTGCGAAGGAAAGGGCATGCGCTACACCGTCGCACCGGATGTGATGCAGATGTTCAAGCAACACAACTGGCCGGGCAATTTCCGGCAGCTGACCAACCTGCTGCGCACGGCAATGGTCATGACCGGTGACGATGGTGAAATCCGCATGGAACACCTGCCGGATGACTTCCTCGACGATGTGAAGAACATGGGCAGCAGGGAAGAGTCACCGGCAGCCGTCGATACCGTTCCTGCGAACGCGACGCTGGAAGATGTGGAACTCAACATGATCCAGAAGGCCTTGCAGGCGCATGGCGGGAATGTGTCCGCCGCCGCAAGGGCGCTGGGGATTTCGCGGAATACGATTTACCGGAAGCTGGGTTGATTTCCTGAGCGCGGGCGCAGTCTTTCCCTAGTCGCCAATCTCTTCCCCTTCGTCCCCGCGAAGGCGGGGATGACAGGGGAAAGGGAATGATCTTTTGATCCATTCCCCCCGCATTCAACCATTACGGCAGCATCCGCCGAAGCGACCCCGCCCCCGATTTCGCCAGATGCAGCACCACCGCCAGCAGGTGCACCGCCACCAGCACGCACAGCAGCCAGACAAACGCCACATGCATGGTCCGGAAGAAGGCCTGCACCGCCGGGTTCTCCCAGCCCAACTGCGGCAGCGCATAGCCAAAGAACTTCACCGGATACTTGCCGAAATTCGATCCGACAAACCCGGACAGCGGGATCATCACCATGCACGCATACAGGAGCCGGTGAACCATGGCCGCAGCCCTTTCCTGCACGGCAGACGTGTGCAGCGCAGCCGGCGGCTTCGTCCGCGCACGCCACCAGAGCCGCACTGCAATCAGCATCAGTGCAATCACCCCAAACGACTTGTGCAGCCCGTAGAAATACGCCACCTCCGGCGTGCGCTTCGGCAGCTCGACCATGTACAGGCCGACCGCGACCTGCCCGACGAGCAGCACTGCCATTGCCCAGTGCAGCACGATCGCCGGCAAGGAATAACGTTCCGGCTTCGCCGCCTCGTTCCGTGACGCCAGCGCGTCCAGGCTTATTGAATGACTACGCCCCATGGCAGTTCTCCCACAGTGATTTCCTTGATGACCTGGCGCGCCGCGGTGTCGATCACCGAGACGGAGCCTGACCGGCCGTTGGCGACGTACAGTTTCTTGCCGTCGGGCGTGATCGCCATGTTCCAGGGGCGCTTGCCCACCGGGATCTTCGCGGTCACCTTGTTCTCGGCGACGTCGATCACGCTCACCGTCGCATCCTTGCCGTTGGTGACATACACGGTGCGGCCGTCGGGATGCACGGTAACGCCGTTGGAGAAATTGCCCGAGGGGATGCTCGCAATGACCTTCTGCGTCTTGGTATCGATCGCATAGACCGTACCGGCGATTTCCGCGGCAACATAGGCGCGGCTGCCGTCGGGAAGGAAGCCGATGCCGCGCGGTCGCATGCCCACCTTGATCGCGTTCACCTGCTTGCGCTGCTCGACATCGACGATGTCGACCATGTCCGCATCTTCCGCGCTGACGTACACCCACTTGCCGTCGGGGCTGAAGTTGGCGTGCTCGGGATTCTTGCCCTTGGTCGTCACGTTGAAGACGATCTTGTGCGTGGCCGGGGAGACGAAGTTGATGCTGTTGCTGACTTCGCTGGCCACCGCTACCCAATCGCCCTTGGGTGAAATGCCCACGCCTTCTGGCGATTCCTGCAGCTTGACGCGCTCGGCGACCTTGCGTTGCGCGAGGTCGACCACGAGGAGGGAGTTGGTGGATTCGTCGCTCACATACAGTGTCTTGCCGCCGTGGCCGACGACAATGCCGCGCGGCCGTCCGCCGGTTTCAATGGATGCGACGACGCTGTCGTTTTCCACGTCGATGACGGATACGGTGCCGGATTTTTCATTCGGCACATAGGCATAGGGCGCAGCCCAGGCAGTGCCGGCGCCCAGCAGGGCCGCAAGCAATACGGGGTGGTTGAATGGTTTCATCTTGTCTCCTTGCTTGTAATAAGGCGAAGTGCGTGCTACAGGGCCGCGCGCAAGCCGACGAACAGACGGCGGCCTGCGGCGGGTTCGAAGAAGCGGCGGTTGCCGTCATTGACGATCACGGAGCCGGCGTAATTGCGGTCGAAGATGTTGTCCAGGCGAGCGAAGAGGTACCACTTCGTCGCCCCGGTCCGGAACTCCTGCCCTGCGCGCAGGTTGAATACGGCGTAACCCGGCGCAGCATCGCTGTTCAGGTCATCCGCATAGACCTTGCTTTCCGTGCGCATTTCCACGGCCGTCGTCAGCCCCGGCGCGGGACGGTACTCGACCTGAGCGAACAGGCTGTGCTTCGGTGCGCCGGGCAGGCGGTTGCCTGCGGCGACGACGCTGCCGGAACCGGTCGTGAAGCGTTCGCGGAAACGCGCATCGAGCAGCGTGTAGGCAAGCTGCGTCGAGACGGCGCCCGACGTCATCCGCCAGCTTGCTTCAATGCCTCGGCGTTCCACCTTGTCGACATTCTGGAAGATCGAACGGCCATTCTCCGTCGTCAGCTGCGCGATCTCGTCGCGGCTGCGTGCATTGAACAGCGCGAGGTCGAGCGTATGGTCGCCGCGCTTCCACTTCATGCCGATCTCGCCCTGCAGGCTGCGCGAGGGTTGCAGGCCGAGGTTGGGACCGGTGCCACCGGGGCGGTAGGCGGACTCGTTGATCGTCGGCGTTTCGAATCCCCGGCCGAGATTGCCATAGATGTTCAGGTCCTCGTTCGCGAACCAGACGAGGCCCAGCACCGGGCTGGTATTGTGGTATTCCACGCTGCCGCTGTCATTCGGGCTGGCGGCGGTGATGTGGAGGTCGTCCACCGCAAGACGCACGCGACTTGCGCGCAGCCCCACAGTACCCTTCCATTGCGGCGCAAACATCCAGTCGACCTGTCCGAACACGTCGACGTTGCGCGCGGTATCCGTTTCGTTGCGCCGCAATGCGCCGGCCGTGCCATTGTTGTTGACGAAGCCGCGGCGCAGCTGTTCCAGCTCGTCCGCTTCGACGCCGACCGTCCAGTTGACCGGCATGCCGTTCACCTTGGTCGCATGCGTCCAGTTCATCCCGACACCGTAGAAATCGTTGTCGAGATCCACTACGCCGCCTGCCGAGTTGGCCGCGCTGCCGGTGAACGACAGCGTCTGCATCACCTTGCGTACCCCGGTGTAGGCGCGCGCATTCAGCGTGTTGCTGCTGTCGATCTTGTGTTCCACCACGAGTCCGGCCTGGCGCTGTTCGATGGTCTTGCGGGTGTCGAAGGTCAAGGCTACAGGGGCGACCTGACGGGGATTCTGTTCGAACTGCGCATGCGTCAAACCAAGCGGGTCCTGCGACAGCGGCTGGTCGAACAGATTGATCAGCCCGATCACCGTCGTCGAAGAGGATGGCCGCCACTTCAGCTTGCCGTTGAGTTGCGTGCGCTCCGCCGCACTGTGGTCGCGATAGCCATCGGTGCGGTAATGGGAAACATCCAGCAGCCCGCCGAATTCGCCGGTGCCGCGCGCCACCGTGAAACCCGCCTGGCGCTGTCCGTAGCTGCCCGCCCCGAGCGAGGCGCTGGCATATGACTCCTCGGGCGACAACGGCGGATCGGCGGTGAAGACGTTGACGACGCCGCCAGCGGCATTTCCGTAGAGCTGTGCGAGCGGGCCGCGCAGGACTTCGATGCGGCGCGCCGATTGCAGCGTGGCCGTCGCTGCCTGCCCCTGCCCGTCCGGCATGGTGGCGGGAATGCCGTCGATCAGGAGGCGCACGCCGCGCACGCCGAAGGTCGACCGCGTGCCGAAACCGCGCACCGACAGCTGCAAGTCCTGCGCGAAGTTCTGCCGGTCCCGGATCTGGATGCCGGGCGCGGCATTCAACAGCTCGGACATGTTCACCAGGGGCGACGGCGTGCGCAGCGGATCGACCTGCACGGCATCGATGGAGGCAGCGGCGTCGAAGCGCTTCTGCTCGGTGCGGTTCGCCGAGACGACGACGGGATCGAGCTGTTTTTCCTGCTGTGCGATAGCGTCATGGCAAAGCATCAGGAGCGGATTGGCCGACAGTGCAGCGACGATCGTGTGGCGGATGAAAAGCGGTTTTTGCATGGTGTGCCTCGAATGGATGGGGCGTCGTTGCCCTGCTTTCGGTTTTGCAAGTAGCGTGCCACTGGCTTGAACCGCCGTTGACTATGCCATGCGCTCCACGCTGCTGCATTTAGCAACATCATTGTTCCGTTTTGTGGCGTTCCATCCGAGGACAGCGCGCCGCAAACAAAAAAGGCCGGCGGTTTTCACCGCCGGCCAACACATCTCACCGGGTACAGGACAGGAGGCGTACAGGTTAGTGAGAATGAGGAGACATGACGTTAGATGGAAGACAGCTTGAACACCCAGACGGAACCGCCCTGCTCGAGGAAGTTCACGCGCTTGGCGACCTCGCCGCCCCACAGAGGCACCGCACCGCCCCAGCCGGAGACGACGGCGACGTACTGCGTGCCGCCTTCCTGCCAGGTGACCGGCGGCGGCGCCACGCCGGATCCGGTCTGGAACTTCCACAGTTCCTTGCCGGTCTTGGCATCCAGCGCCTTCAGGAAGCCTTCGGGCGTGCCATAGAACACCAGGTTGCCGGCGGTGGTCATCGCGCCACCCCACAATGGCGCGTTGTTCTTCGCTTCCCACACGATCTTGCCGCTCTTCGGATCGATCGCGCGCAGCACACCGATGTATTCCTCGTGCAGCGGCTTGATGGTGAAGCCGGCGCCAAGGTAGGCCGCGCCCTTCTTGTAGCTGATCGGCTCGTTCCAGATATCCATGCCCCATTCGTTGGCAGGCACGTAGAACAGGCCGGTCTTCGGGCTGTAGGCCATCGGCTGCTGGTTCTTGCCGCCGAGGAAGGACGGTGCGGAGAAGATCGTTTCGCCCTTCTTGCCGTCCGCGCCCTTGGTCGGATCGCCGGGACGGCCCTTCGGCGTGTAGTTGGGGCGGCCGGTCTTCAGGTCAATGTCGGTGGCCCAGGTGATCTTCTTGACGAAGGGGAAGGCATTCTCCAGCTTGCCGTTCTTCGCATCGATCACGTAGAAGAAGCCGTTGCGGTCGGCCTTGCCGCCGAGGCGCTTGCCGCCCTGGTCATAAGTGATGAACTCGTTGACGCCGTCAAAGTCCCAGCCGTCGTTCGGCGTGGTCTGGTAATGCCACTTGATCTGGCCGGTGGTGACATCGACTGCCACGGTGGAAGCGGAGTACAGGTTGTCGCCGGGACGCAGGTGGCTGTTCCAGGGCGCCGGGTTGCCCGTGCCGAAGTAGGCAAGGCCGGTCGACGGATCATAGGTGCCGCCGAGCCAGGTTGCCGCGCCGCCCGTCTTCCAGAGCTCGCCCGGCCAGGTCTTGCCGGCGGTGCCCGAAATGCCGTTTTCAACCTGCTTGCCGTCCTTGTCGTACTTGTAGCCCATGTGGCCCTCGACGGTCGGACGTACCCATACCAGTTGCCCGGTGCGCGGATCGCGTGCCTCGATGCGGCCGACAATGCCGAACTCGCCGCCCGACACGCCGGTCAGCAGCAGCCCCTTGGCGATCAGCGGTGCAGCGGTATTGGAATAGCCGGCGGCATAATCGTCGATCTTTTCTTTCCAGACCACGTCGCCGGTCTTCTGGTCGAGTGCGACCAGTTGCGCATCGAGCGTGCTGAAGATGACCAGGTTCTCGAACAAGGCGGCGCCGCGGTTGACCACGTCGCAGCAGGGCATGATGGCGTCGGGCAGGCGGTGCTCATACTTCCAGAGCTTGTCGCCGGTTTTCGCATCCAGCGCATAAATGCGCGAATACGATGCCGTCACGAACATGCGTCCCTCGTGGATCAGCGGCTGCGACTCCTGGCCGCGCTGCTTTTCGCCGCCGAAGGAGAAGGACCATGCCGGCACCAGCTTCGACACGGTCTTGGCATTGATCTGCGTCAGCGGGGAAAAGCGCTGGCCTTGCTGGCCCATGCCCCAGGACAGCACGTCGTTGGTGGACTTGGCATCGGCTTCGATCATGGCGTCGGTCACACCCGCCGCTTGGGCGCCGGCGGCGCCGGCCATGGCTGCCAGCAGCGACAGCCTCATCAGGTTGGTTTTCATTGCTCCTCCGTTTTTTCTTGAATGAATGGTTGCGGTCAGACTTTTGCCGACTCTCGCGCAGCCTGCCGCGCAAGCTGGTCGCACTCCTCGTCGGTGAACAGGCGCGAACGTGTCAGGAAGCGTTTTCCGGTGCCGTTCTCCAGCGAAAACATGCCGCCCATGCCGTCCACCACATCAATGATCAGCTGCGTGTGCTGCCAGTACTCGAACTGGTCGCGCCCGATGTAGAACGGCGCGCCGTGCAGCGCACCGAGCCAGACGTCGGTCGGGCTGATGTTGAAATCGCCCAGCGGGTAACACATCGGCGAGCTGCCGTCGCAGCAGCCGCCGGACTGGAAAAACATCAGCGGACCGTAACGCTGCGTGAGGGTATCGATCAATTGCGTCGCGGCCTCGGTGGCGACCACTCGTGGTGGAAGCGTGTATGCCATGTCTGTTCCTTTGTTGCTGCGGCGGTGCGGATGCACCGCCGTTTGCTGCTATCAGAAGAAGCCGAGCGCCTTCGGGCTGTAGCTCACCAGCAGGTTCTTGGTCTGCTGATAGTGCTCGAGCATCATCTTGTGGGTTTCGCGGCCGATGCCCGACTGCTTGTAGCCGCCGAATGCGGCGTGTGCCGGATACAGGTGGTAGCAGTTGGTCCACACGCGGCCGGCCTGGATGTTGCGGCCCATGCGGAAGGCACGGGAGCCGTCGCGCGTCCACACGCCGGCGCCGAGGCCGTACAGCGTGTCGTTGGCGATTTCCAGTGCGTGCTCTTCATCCTTGAAGGTGGTGACCGATACGACCGGGCCGAAGATTTCTTCCTGGAAGATGCGCATCTTGTTGTGGCCGGCGAAGATGGTCGGCTTGACATAGAAGCCGCTCTGGAGGTCGCCGCCGAGCTGGTTGCGCTCGCCGCCGATCAGCACCTTCGCGCCTTCCTGGCGGCCGATGTCGAGGTAGGACAGGATCTTTTCCATCTGTTCCTGCGACGCCTGGGCGCCGATCATGGTGCTGCTGTCGAGCGGGCTGCCCTGCTTGATGGCGGCGACGCGCTTGACGGCACGCTCCATGAACTTGTCGTAGATCGATTCCTGCACCAGCACACGGGACGGGCAGGTACAGACTTCGCCCTGGTTCAGCGCGAACATCGCGAAGCCTTCCAGGCACTTGTCGAAGTAGTCGTCGTCCTTCTCCATCACGTCGGCAAAGAAGATGTTGGGCGACTTGCCGCCGAGTTCCAGCGTGACGGGGATGATGTTCTGTGCGGCGTATTGCATGATCAGGCGGCCGGTGCCGGTCTCGCCGGTGAAAGCGATCTTGGCGATGCGCTTGCTGGTGGCCAGCGGCTTGCCTGCTTCGAGGCCGAAACCGTTGACGACGTTGATCACGCCCGGGGGCAGCAGGTCGGCGATCAGTTCCATCAGGACCATGATGGAGGCCGGGGTCTGCTCCGCCGGCTTGAGGACGACGCAGTTGCCTGCGGCCAGTGCCGGGGCCAGCTTCCACACCGCCATCAGGATCGGGAAGTTCCACGGGATGATCTGGCCGACGACGCCCAGCGGCTCATGGAAGTGGTAGGCATAGGTTTCGGAGTCGATCGGCGCGATGGAGCCTTCCTGTGCGCGGATGCAACCGGCGAAATAGCGGAAGTGGTCGATGGCCAGCGGGATGTCGGCAGCCATGGTTTCGCGGATCGGCTTGCCGTTGTCGATGGTTTCCGCGGTTGCCAGCAATTGCAGGTTGGCTTCCATGCGGTCGGCGATCTTGTTCAGGATGTTGGCGCGCTCGGTGGGAGAGGTCTTGCCCCATGCCTTTTTCGCTGCGTGGGCAGCGTCGAGCGCGGTCTCGATGTCTTCTTCGGTGGAACGAGCGACTTCGCAGAATGCCTGGCCGATGACCGGGCTGATGTTCTGGAAGTATTCACCCTTGGCCGGCGCAACGAATTTGCCGCCGATGAAATTGTCATAGCGCTGCTTGAATGGATTCTTGATGCCGAGCTTGGTGATGTCTGCGAGATTCATGCCGTCCTCCGATTGTGATTGTGGAAGTTGTGTGATCCGGCGCTCTTTGCCGGGACACATGACACTTCGCAATTGGCGTGCCATGCATGGAAAGCCCTGGATACCCGTGGAAATGGCGGGAATTCGACTTCGGAGATACATGCTGCTGTCACGTTTTTGAGCAATCCGGATCCGACTGTCACACTCTGCATCACAGTTGCTGTCCGCAAACCCGCCGGATCAAGCAGCCTTGACCGGAATGACGACGCGCCGCTTCTTCTCGAGGATCAGCGGCGCGCATCGCGCGTCGCTGCGATAGATCACGACACAATCCATGCACTGGAAACATTCGTCATAGCGGATCGCCCCGCCAGGCTCGATAGCCGTGTAGTCGCAACGATGGCGGCAGGTCTGGCAGGGTTTGCCGCATTGCGTGCGGCGCGGCAGCCAGTCGAACAGCCGAACGCGTCCGAACAGGGCAAGGCCGGCGCCCAGCGGGCAGAGATAGCGGCAAAAGAACTTGTACCAGACGGCGCTGGCGGCAAGCAGGGCCGCAGCGTACAGGACATAGGGCCAGTGGCGCTGGAAGCCGAGCGTGATCGCGGTCTTGAAGGGCTCGACTTCGACAAGGAATCCGCTGGCGCTGTCCGACACAAACACGCTGCAGACAAGGATGGCGAGCACCGCATATTTCACATTCCGCAGACTGGCGTCCGTCCGCCGCCGCAGGCGTACTTGCGGAAGCCGCGCCCACTGCCCGAGTTTTCCCGCCAGCTCCTGCAGGGCGCCGAACGGGCACAGCCATCCGCAAAATGTGCCGCGCCCCCACGCGAAAAGCGACACGCCCACGGCGGCCCAGACGAGGATGGATACCGGGTCATACAGCAGGAACGCAAGGCTGCTGCCCTCCTTCACGGCGTGGATGACGCCGGTAAGCGTGACGATGGACAGCTGGCCCTGCGCGTACCAGCCGATGAAGAACAGCGTAAACGCCAGGTATCCGATGCGGAACAAGGCAAAGCTGCGCGCGTCAGCGGCAAGGAGGGATGGCTTGGACAAGGCGGCAAAGAGAAGGACAAGCGCCGCAGCCAGAACAGCGAGCTCCGGCCAACGCTGCTTCCATGCGGGCATCCAGGATTTCTCCTCGCCGGCAGGCACTGTGATGAAGCGCTCGGGCAATCGGTAGGAGAAACGGAAGTCGCGCACAAAACGTTCCGGATAGATCATCCCCTTGAGCCGAGTGACGTACAGGGCAAGATCCAGCGGCTGCGCAGGGTCCAGGCCGGCCTGTGCAATCACGCGGAAGACCTTCACCTGATCCTGCGTGTTGCCATCCGCCAGCCGCAGTTCAAGGTTCAGGTCCCGCATTTCGATGGGAAGTCCGCCTTGCATCAACGTAAACCTGTCCGGCGGCGTGCCGGCGACGAATCGATCCGACACGGGCGCGTAGCGGCCGCGCCACCGCACCAGCAAGGCATGATCGCCCTCCTCCAGCCGTGCCGACAGGCGCGACCAGCTCTGCGCGTCCAAAAGGCTGCGCCCAATGGACGGGACGGATACGAGGGCGACCTGCATGTCGGCGAACGCATCATCCGGCCTTTGCAACGCAAGCTCGTCCAGCCCGGCGCCATCGGTGCCGGCGAACGCCTTCTCCACGTCGGCATTGCGCAACACGAAGGACCGGAGCAGGCCCTCCGCCTGCAAGTCCTCGATACTGATCGTCTCCAGCACATCCGGACGGACGCGCGCGATCCGGTCCGGGTCCTGCGCTGCCGAAAAGCCGAGTTTTTTGCGCGCGACCTTCAGCGCCGCGGACAACAGGGTCTGGTTGACGATGCGTACCGACGCGGTGGCCTTCGCCACGCCATCGATATGCACATTGGTGCCATCCTTGTTGACGGCAGAGTCGATCACGACATTCTGCTTGAGCGACAGACCCTGGTATTGACTGACGAACTTGTGAAGCGGCGCTTCGCCCAGACCGTCGAGAAACACAGGTTCGTGCTGGGACACGACCTGCACGTCGAGGAAAGTCCCCTGCGCATCGATCGCGATGAGCAGGTTGACCGGCACGCCGGCAAAGCCGGGCACGGAGACGAAGTCGATGGACTCGAAGAGATAGCCGACCAGGTCCGTCGCCGGGCCGTTCTGCTTGTATACAGGCCAAACCGGTACTGCCTCGTCCTTCTGCCCGATCTTCCATGGCGCGGGGTAAGTCTTTTCCAGTGCCTCGCGCGTGAGTACGCCGGCACTGCATGGCAGCAGGATGCAAAGCAGCAGGCCGGCGATCAGTCGTCGGAGCGTCGTCACGGCTTGGCCGGGGTGACTCCGTGTTTCGCAAAGATCTTCGCCAGCTCGCCGGAGGCTTCAAGCTCGTTGGCCGCCGCCTGCAAGGCCTTCGCCAGTTCCTCATTGTCTTTCTTGACCGCCATGCCGACCACCCACCCTTGGCGCGGAAGCCGCGGGAAGGACAAATCGCTGAGCGGAAAGTTGGCATCGCCTTTCACCGCCCCTTCGATCTCGGACTGGTTGGCGAACACGGCGTCGAGTTCTCCGGCCTTGAACGCAGCGAGCGCGGCAGCGGCGGTGTCATAAATCTTCACGCTGTCGCGCACCTTGCCATCCTGCTCTCCCAGCAGGAGGACAGCGGCGATCGACACCTTCTCGACACCGACCTTCTTCCCCTGGAGGCAATCCACTGACTCGCAGGACGGAATTTTGCGCACGTCGCGCACCAGGCGCACGCGATCCCGGTAGTACGGGGCGAAGATCGACACCCGCTTGTTCTCGGCCATCAGTTGCCTGTCGACCGGGACATGCATCATCACGTCAGCCGGCCCGTAGCCGAGGTAATGCCCCTTCCACACCATGTTGCGCAGGTCGTCGTTGAGGTTTTCTCCTGCTTCAAAGGGAAGCAAACTTACCTGCACGCCCAGCTTCGCGGCCAGCGCCTTGGCCAGGTCGACGTCGATCCCTCCCTCCTGCGACGAGAAGGGCTGCATGTCCTTGTACACCGCGACCTTGAGGACGCCGGATTGCCTGACCTTGTCGAGGTCCGCATGGGCGGACGGGATTGCGAGTGCGAATGCGAGCAGCAGCGCCGCCCGGAAGAAAGGGATATATGCCACGACGGTCTCCGTTATCGTTATGGGAATGCTTGTCGCGCCGGATGCAGCGGCCACCGGACCGCTGCCCCGGTGTTGTTACTTCACTTCACGGCGCGTATCGAGATAAGCGCGGATCGACCACATGGCTTCCTGGCTCAGCGTGCCTTCGAAAGGCGGCATGTAGACGGCGCCGTTGCGTACCTTGCCGCGGCGGGCCGAGGTCAGGTAGTACTGGTCCACGTCCTTGATGCAGGCCTGCTTCTTGGTTTCGATCTTTTGGTTCGCGCAATCCTTGTCGAGCTTGCGCAAGTCGGGCGCGATGCCGCCGGAGACAGCTTCGATGCCATGGCAGCGCGCACAGTTCTGGTTATAGGCAGAGCTGCCGATGCGGACCGCTTCGGTATTGCCCCTGAACGGATTCTCGTCGCGCCATTGGTCGCCCAGCTGCGGGAGCGATTTTGTATCGACGGCCTGCGGCGTGACGTCCCCGTGTGCGAACACAGCGGACGCCTGGAACGAAAGGGCGAGCAGCAAAGCGGCGGTGCGGATGGATGAAGCTTTCATGTTGTCTCCTTGGCTTATTGAGAAATTGCGTTTCCCCATAAGCGCAAAGAGCATGCCAATCTCGCGCCTACAGGCTTCGTAGGCGCGCGTCTTACGTATTTGCCCGGATCCGGCGTCGATGCCGGCGACGGGTGTCGCCGATCTCCGCCCCAGCCTGATCCAATTTGAGACACCACTGTTAAAAGCTGGCGCAACTGTCCGCCTTCGGTTTTCTACATTTGCCAGTGTGACAAGAAAAACATGCCACATACATGCGAAATCCCTTGCATTCCCTATCGCCTTGGTGAATAATCTAAATGAGAATTGTTCGTATTTACAAAAGGATCAATAATGGCCGGGACGATGCAGCACATGAAGGACGAGGACGGCAGGCCGCAAGCCAGTTCCGCCGCGCACGCTGCATCGCAGACGCCGCGCATCAAGAGTGAAGACCTCTTCCAGCAGCAGCGTGAAATCGAAATCGATCATCAGGGCCGGATCTACCGCCTGCGGCTGACCCAGATGAACAAGCTGATCCTGACCGCCTGACCGGCAACGACCGATTCGCTACATCAACCTTACGAAAGCAGTGCCATGATCGTCTGTGTCTGCAACAACATCTCCGAACGCCAGATCCGCCGCGCGGTGGATGCCGGCCATACGACCATGCCGCAACTGCGCGAAGAACTCGGCGTCGGCACCTGCTGCGGCAAGTGCCACTCCTGCGCCAAGACCGTGCTGCGCGAATACCTTGAAGACGGCGTGCGCGAGCCGCAGCCGATGATGTTCCAGGCCGCATTCGCCGCCTGATCTTTTCCCCCTCCCGCCAGTCCTTTCCCTCGCGCATCGGTTCGCCGATGCGAATGATTCGCGCTAACAAACCGCAGTGCCGCCATGGCAAACGCACCAGCGTGCGTTATCATTTCGCCATGCACCTGGCGCCGTTGCGCGCCGCTTTTCCACTTCACTGCAGAGGGCTCCATGAAAGGCGATCCGAACATCATCCGGCTGCTCAATGCGCAGCTCACCAACGAACTGACTGCGATCAACCAGTACTTCCTGCATGCGCGGATGTACCGGCATTGGGGCCTCAAGAAGATCGGCAAGAAGGAGTACGACGAATCGATCGAGGAAATGAAGCATGCCGACCGCCTGATCGACCGCATCCTCATGCTCGAAGGCCTGCCGAACCTGCAGGCGCTGAACAAGCTGCTGATCGGTGAAAACACGCAGGAGATGCTGGAATGCGACCTGAAGCTGGAACAGGCCGCGCACCAGACGCTGAAGGATGGCATCCAAGCCTGCGAAGCCGCCGGCGATTACGTGTCGCGGGATCTGCTGGAAGACATCCTCGAGGAAACCGAAGAGCATATCGACTGGATCGAGACGCAACTGGAACTGATCAACAAGGTCGGCATCCAGAATTTCCTGCAATCGCAGATGGACGATTGAGCGCACCGGCGGAAACGAAAAAGGGCAGCCAAGCAGGCTGTGTAAAAAGTCCTTGTAGCCGGTAAACCAAAGCAATCAATCCCCGTCCAATGTGAATTGGACGGGGATTTTGTTTTTGGGAGTCAGGCATGGGACATCGTGGCGGAGAGAGCCGGGATCAGGCAGTGTTGTTTCCAGTGAAGTTGGACGAGCTGATCGAGGAGGACGCGATGGCTCGGGTCATTGACGCCTGGGTGAACGCGCTCGATCTGCGAACACTGGGTTTTGGCAAAGCCCATGCGGGCATACTGGGGCGGCCGCCGTATGACCCGGGCGATTTGCTCAAGCTGTATCTGTGCGGCTATCTGAATGGCATCCGGTCATCGCGCGCGCTCGAGCGGGAATGCCGGCGCAATGTCGAATGCATGTGGCTGCTGGGACGACTGGTGCCGGACCACAAGACGATTGCCGATTTCCGGCGACACAACAGCGAGGCGTTGGTGGCAAGCTGCGCTGCGTTTGTGCAGTTTGTGAGGCGCGCCGGGCTGGTGGGCGGCACAGTGGTGGCCATTGACGGCAGCAAGGTTCAAGCCGTCGCCTCGCGCAAGGCGGTTGGCAAGGCGGCCGATCTGGAGCGCCAACAGCAGCGACTGGCGAGCGAAGTAGCGCACTATCTGGAGCAGCTGGAAGCCGCAGACCGGCAAGAGGAGCAAGGCAGCCCCGGCGCCGGCGCGTTCAGGCGGGCGCTCAAGCGCTTACGCGAGCGTCAGGATGAAGTGGGCGCAGAAGTGGCCCGGCTAGCCAAAGGCAAGGCCACATCGAGCGTGCTGACGGAGCCGCAGGCGCGCGCGATGAAATCGCTGCATGGGGCACCGGGCTACAACCTGCAAACAGCAGTCGACACCGACAGCCATCTGATCGTGCATCATGAAGTGTGCAATGACACGTCGGATGTGGGGCAACTGATGCCGATGGCGCAAGGCGTCGCCCAGGTGCTCCAGACCCAGCCTGAAGTAGTCGCCGACGCTGGTTACGCCAATGGCGAGCATTTGCAGGCGCTGCAGGACATGGGGATGACCGGCTATGTGGCGCCATCCCACACGCCGAACAATCAAGGTGATGGCACGCTGTACGACAAGGCGATGTTTCGCTACGACGCCAGTAGGGACTGTTTTACTTGCCCGGCCAACAAGATCCTCAGGCGCAAACAGGTGTGCCGCCAGGACAAGTCGGTGATCTATGCGGCCTCCCCGGATGACTGCGCCAATTGTCCGCACAAGGGGAAATGCACCGTCAGCAGCCGGCGCCTGGTCAGCCGTCACTGGCACGAAGAGGCTGTACAGGCCAATGCGGTACGCGTGGCAGCGGCGCCGCACATGATGGCCCTGCGACGCCAGACCGTCGAACACCCATTTGGGACCATCAAGCAGCAAATTCTGCGCAATGCCCGGTTGTTACTGCGCGGGTTAAAGGGAGCTCGCGCCGAATTGAGCCTGGCTGTAATGGCTTATAACCTCAAGCGCGTGGTGCACATGATCGGAAGTCAAACACTCACGAAGACACTGCGGGCCTGAGCCCGATTTCTACTTCAAAAAACAAATTGCCCCGCCAAAGCGGGGCAATTTGTTGAGTGCCAACGTCAGACTTTTTACACAGCCTGCAAGGCTACCCTTTTCATTTGATGCGTCGCGCTCTTATTGCGGCAGCGTATCCTTGAACGACTGGCGTTCCGACAGCTTGTCGAACAGCTTGCCGAGGTTGGGATGGTCGCTGCGCCAGTCGATCTCGGGGAACCGGAACGACAGCCAGCCGAGCGCGCAGCCGACGGACACATCGGCCAGCGTGTAATGGTTGCCGCTGCAGAATGCGGTGTCCTTGAGGCCGGCAGACATCGCCTTCAGGCCGTTGTTGACCTTGTCCATCTGTCGCTTGATCCACTCGGGGCTCTGCTGCACTTCCGGACGCTGGGTGCGTTCCAGGCGAATCGCCACGCCGGCGTCGAGCACGCCATCGGCCAGTGCCTCCCAGCATTTGACTTCGGCGCGCTCGCGGCCGTTGGGCGGGATCAACTTGCCCACCGGCGTCAGCGTGTCGAGGTACTCGACGATCACGCGCGAATCGAACATGGCGCCGCCATCTTCCATGATCAGGCACGGCACCTTGCCGAGCGGGTTGAACTGCATGATCGTGGTGTCGGCAGCCCAGACGTTTTCCAGGACCAGCTCATAGTCGAGCTTCTTTTCCGCCATCACGACGCGGACTTTGCGGACATACGGGCTGGCGAGAGAACCGATGAGTTTCATAGATGCGTATCGTAAGAATTGGTCTGGATTATAACATTGAGGAAGCGCACGATAAGGCGAGCCGGCGTCGTGGCGCAGCTCGCCGGACAGGCGATTTTGCGCGCGGAGCAAATGGTAAAATGACGGATTACCCCGGTTTTGCGCACGGTTTCCCGCACTTTGCGCAGCTTTTCATTTCATTCTCCGCATTTTCATATCATGTCGCTTTCCGCTCTCTCCGCCCTTTCACCGTTGGATGGCCGCTACGCCGCCAAGACCGACAAGCTGCGTCCCCTGCTTTCCGAAGCGGGTTTCATGCACCACCGCGTGAAAGTGGAGATCGCCTGGCTGCAGGCGCTCTCCAGCGCCGGCTTTGCGGAAATCAAGCCGTTCTCGCCGACAGCCAGCGCATTGCTGGACACGCTGGCGAATGAATTCACCGAAGCCGATGCCGAGCGCATCAAGGCGATCGAAGCCGTCACCAACCATGACGTGAAGGCGGTCGAATACTGGCTCAAGGAAAAGGTCAAGGACGTGCCGGAACTGGTAGCCGCCTCCGAGTTCATCCATTTCGCCTGCACCTCGGAAGACATCAACAATACCTCGCACGGCATGATGCTCAAGGCCGCGCGCAACGACGTGCTGCTGCCGGCGCTGCGCAACGTGATCGCCCGCCTGACCGAGATCGCGCACGACAACGCGGCGCTGCCGATGCTGTCGCGCACCCACGGCCAGCCGGCCAGCCCGACCACGCTGGGCAAGGAAATCGCCAACGTCGTCGCACGTCTGAAGCGCGCCGAGAAGCGCATCGCCGACGTCGAAATCCTCGGCAAGATGAACGGCGCCGTGGGCAACTACAACGCCCACCTGTCCGCCTATCCGGCATTCGACTGGGAATCCTTCTCGAAGAACGTGATCGAGCAGCGCCTCGGCCTGACCTTCAACCCGTACACCATCCAGATCGAGCCGCACGACTACATGGCAGAACTGTTCGACGCCGTCGCCCGCGCCAACACCATCCTGCTCGACCTGAACCGCGACATCTGGGGTTACATCTCCCTCGGCTACTTCAAGCAGAAGACCAAGGCCGGCGAAATCGGCTCCTCCACCATGCCGCACAAGGTCAACCCGATCGACTTCGAAAACTCCGAAGGCAACCTCGGCCTGGCCAACGCCGTGCTGAAACACCTGTCCGAGAAGCTGCCGGTGTCCCGCTGGCAGCGCGACCTGACCGACTCGACTGTGCTGCGCAACATCGGCGTGGCCTTCGGCTACGCAATACTGGCCTACGACAGCTGCCTGCGCGGCCTGAACAAGCTGGAAGTGAACCCGGCGCGCCTGGCGGAAGACCTCGACGCCACATGGGAAGTGCTGGCCGAGCCGGTACAGACCGTGATGCGCCGCTACGGCATCGAGAATCCGTACGAGCAGCTGAAGGAACTCACCCGCGGCAAGGGCATCTCGAAGGAAGCCCTGCGCGAGTTCGTCAACGGCCTCGCCATTCCGCAAGACGCCAAGGACCTGCTCCTGGCAATGACGCCGGCCAGCTACACCGGCCGCGCCGAAAAGCTCGCACGCGAGATCTGATCCTTCTTCACGGGGCGCCGGCGGCGCTCCGCCCTCTCCTTCCGTCTGCGGAATAAAACCCGCTCCCCAACCGTTTACATATCCGCACGGCCATACCCGCTATGGCCGTATTGCCACAGCCTTGCTTGGCAACACTGGTACATTTTTGCTGATATGATATTCGTCCTAATTAAAACTAATTGACAAATAGCAATTCCATGCATCGATATTCGCTTCCGGCGATCCTCCTGCACTGGATCACCGCGCTCCTGATCGTCTGTGCGTTCGGGCTCGGGCTGGTGATGGTGGACATTCCGGGCATCACGCCGACCAAGCTGAAGTACTTTTCCTGGCACAAGTGGCTGGGCGTGACGGTGCTCGGGATTACCTGCCTCCGCGTGCTGTGGCGCCTTACGCATGCCGCGCCGCCGCTGCCGGCATCCATGCCGGCCTGGCAGGTCCGGGCGGCGCACGCGCTGCATGTGCTGCTGTATCTCCTGATTTTCGCGGTGCCGGTTTCCGGCTATTTCTACAGCCTTGCCGCCGGCGTTCCGGTGGTGTATCTCGGCATCATTCCGCTGCCCGTGCTGATCGAGGCCAACGAGGTATGGAAGCCGATCCTCAAGCAAGTCCATTACGCGCTGAACATGACCCTGCTCACCTGCGTCGTGCTGCATGTCGGCGCCGCCGTGAAGCATCTCCTGATTGACCGCGACGGGGTTTTCCGTCGCATGCTGCCCTGATATCCGAGCACAGGAATCGACCATGAAGCCCTACGCCATTCTTCGCAACACCACTATCCTTGCGCTTGCGGTCGCGCTGCCGGCGCTTGCCGCGCAACTCAAGACCGACCCCGCGAAAAGCACCGTCTCCGCCGTGTTCAAGCAGATGAACGTCCCGGTGGAAGGCAAGTTCAAGCGGTTCAACGCGCAGATCGACTATAACGGCGCCAAGCCAGAAACCTCGAAGGCATCGATGGAAATCGACGTCGCCAGCTTCGACCTCGGCGACGCCGAGTTCAACAGGGAAGCGCAAAAAAAGGATTGGTTCAACGGCACGCAATTCCCGAAGGCGACCTTCGTGTCGAGCGCGCTCAAGCCGGCCGCCGGGGGCAAGCTCGACGTCAGCGGCAAGCTGACCATCAAGGGCAAGACGGCGGACGTCGCCTTCCCGCTCACGGTCAAGCAGGAAGGTGCAACACAGGTTTTCGAAGGCGCGCTGCCGATCAAGCGGCTGGCCTTCAACATCGGCGAAGGCGAGTGGAAGGACACGAGCATGGTCGCCGATGAAGTAGTGATCAAGTTCCGCGTCGTCGCGACGCAATAAATAACCCTGGGAGAATATTCAATGCAGATCAAGCACCTCATCGCCGCCGTTCTCGCTGTCAGCGCAGGTTCCGCCTTCGCGCAGACCTACAACATCGAACCGAACCACACCTATCCGAGCTTCGAAGCCGATCACCTCGGCATCTCGGTCTGGCGCGGCAAGTTCACCAAGACCAGCGGCGTGGTGAAACTGGACCGTGCGGCCAGGACCGGCACGATGGATATCACCATCGACGCCAGCACCATCGACTTCGGCCACGCCAAGATGAACGAGCATGCCAAGTCGAAGGACATGTTCAACGTCGAGCAATTCCCGGCCATCACCTACAAGGGCAAGTCGGTGAAGTTCGACGGCGACAAGCCGGTGTCCGTGGAAGGCGAGCTGACCATGCTCGGCGTCACCAAGCCGGTGAACCTGTCGATCGGCAAGTTCAAGTGCATCGAGCATCCGATGTTCAAGCGCGAAGTGTGCGGCGCGGACGCTACGGGGGAATTCAAGCGCACCGATTTCGGCCTGAGCTACGGCACGCCGCGCTTCGCGCCGGAAGTGAAGCTGGCAATCCAGGTTGAAGCGCTGAAGGCGGACTGATCGCCCAGCCAATCCAACAAGCCGGCCACTTCCAGGCCGGCTTTTTTATTGAGCCCATCATGAAGAGAGAGCGTTACCTGCGCAGCATCCGCCTGCTGGCCGAGTGCTACCACACGTTCGAGCACATTTCGTCCACCCACATCCGCACCCTCGACCTTACGCCGCCGCAGTTCGACATCGTCGCGACGCTGGGCAATACCGAGGGAATGTCGTTCAAGGAACTGGGCGAGAAGACGCTGATCACCAAGGGCACACTGACCGGGGTGGTGGACCGGCTGGAGGCGAAGGGGATGGTGTGCAGGATCGCCGATGCCAACGACAGGCGCAGCACCATCGTGCGGCTGACGGAGAAAGGCGAGCAGGAATTCCTCCGTGTTTTCCCGCCCCAGATCAAGCTGTGCAAAGAGCCGTTCCTGGCGTACGGTGAGGAGGATTTTTCCGCGCTCGAGCGGGAACTGGCCAAGCTCAAGCAGCATCTGGATGCGGCAGCGCGGCGCATGAAGAAGTGACGAAAAAAAACCGGCACGAGAGCCGGTTTTTTTTCATTAGACAGGAGAGTCAGACCACGGCGCCGTCGGTCTCGTCCTTTTCCTTGACCGGCTTGATCAGGTCTTCGCGGGTCACGCCCAGCCACATGGCAACGGCGGCGGCAACGAACACCGACGAATAGATGCCGAACAGAATACCGATCGTCAGCGCCAGCGCGAAGTAATGCAGCGTCGGGCCGCCGAATACCAGCATCGACATGACCATGATCTGCGTCGAACCGTGGGTGATGATGGTACGGGAGATCGTGCTGGTGATCGCATGGTTCATCACGTCCGCCGTGTCCATCTTGCCGTAGCGGCGGTCACGGAAGGTTTCGCGCACGCGGTCGAAGATAACCACGGACTCGTTCACCGAATAGCCGAGGATCGCGAGCACTGCCGCCAGCACCGTCAGCGAAAATTCCCACTGGAAGAAGGCGAAGAAGCCGAGGATGATGATCACGTCGTGCAGGTTCGCGATGATGGCTGCGACGGCGAATTTCCACTCGAAGCGGACGGCGAGGTAGATCACGATGCCGAAGATCACCATCGCCAGCGCAGTCAGGCCATCCTGCGCCAGTTCATCGCCGACCTGCGGGCCGACGAATTCGACGCGCTGCAGCTTGACCGCCTCATCCTGCGCCTTGAGCGTGGCCATGACCTTTTCGCTCTGCTGGGCGGAAGAAACGTCCTTGCGCGCCGGCAGGCGAATCATCACGTCCTGCGCCGTACCGAAGCTCTGCACCTGGGTGTCGGTGTAGCCCAGCCCTTCGACGGCCTTTCGGATGCCTTCCAGGTCGGCAGGCTTGGTGTAGGTCACTTCGATAACCGTACCGCCGGTGAATTCGATCGACAGGTGCAATCCCTTGTAGAACAGGAAAAACACGGCCGCCACGAAGGTCAGCGCCGACACCACGTTGAAGATCAACGCGTGGCGCATGAAGGGGATGTCCCTCTTGATGCGGAATAATTCCATTACATTCCTTTCGTTTGCCCGCTGTGGTCGTCAGGCGTTCGGTTTCCAGACCTGGCCGATCGACACGCTGGTCAGTTTCTTCTTGCGTCCATACCACATGTTGGCAAGGCCGCGCGACACAAAGACCGACGAGAAGATCGAGGTCAGGATGCCCAGGCAGTGCACCACGGCAAAGCCGCGGATGGCGCCCGAACCGAAGATCAGCAGCGCCAGGCCGGCGATCATCGTCGTCACGTTGGAGTCGAGAATCGTGGCCCATGCGCGGTCGAAACCGGCCGCAATGGCCGCCTGCGGCGAATTCCCCGCACGCAACTCCTCGCGGATGCGTTCGTTGATCAGCACGTTGGCGTCAATTGCCATACCGAGCGTGAACGCGATAGCGGCCATGCCGGGCAAGGTCAGCGTCGCCTGCAGCGTGGACAGCACCGCGATCAGCAACAGCAGGTTGACCGCCAGCGCAAACACGCTGAAGAAGCCGAACAGGTGGTAATAGATGACCATGAAGACGGCGATCGCCGCGAAGCCGTACAGCGTCGAGTTGAAGCCCTTCTGGATGTTGTCGGCGCCGAGCTGCGGGCCGATGGTGCGTTCCTCGATGATTTCCATCGGCGCCGCCAGCGAACCGGCGCGCAGTAGCAGCGCGAGGTCGTTGGCCGCTTCGGCGGAGCCCATGCCGGTGATCTGGAAACGGGAACCGAGTTCGTCGCGGATGGTGGCAACGGTCAGGACTTCGCCGCGGTTCTTTTCGAACAGCACGATGGCCATCAGCTTGCCGATCTTTTCCCGCGTCGCTTCGCGCATGCGGCGGCCGCCATCGCCGTTCAGGTCGATGCTGACGGCAGGCTGCTGGTTCTGGTCGAAGCTTGCGGAGGCGCTGGAAATGTAGTCGCCGGTGATGATCGGATCCTTGAACAGCACGACAGGCGCACCCTTGCCGACCTTGAACAGTTCGGAGCCGAAAGGCACAGCCGCGGTTTCTTCAGTGCCGCGCATGACGCTTTCATCCACCATCCGCACTTCCAGCGTGGCGGTGCGGCCGATGATGTCCTTGGCGCGCGACACGTCCTGCACGCCGGGCAGCTGCACCACGATGCGGTCGGCGCCCTGGCGCTGGATCACAGGCTCGGCCACGCCGAGTTCGTTCACGCGCTTGGACAGGGTGCTGATGTTCTGCTGGACGGCTTCTTCCACCGTCTGCTTGAGTGCTTCCGGCTTGTAGCTGGCGACCAGGGTGAGGTCGGTGCCGTTGGTGCCTTCCTGGAATACCAGCTCGGCCAGCTGCGACGCGAGCACTTCACGTGCCTTGGCGCGGGTCTCGGGTTCGCGGAACTTGATCTCGATGGCATCGCCCGCGCGGCCGATACCGGCATGGCGCACGTTCTTGTCGCGCAGCAGGCTGCGGACGCTGGACTGCAGGCCTTGCAGGCGCTTGTTCAGCACGCCCTTGGTATCCACCTGCATCAGGAAGTGCACGCCGCCGCGCAGGTCGAGGCCGAGGTACATCGGCAGCGCGCCGATGCGCTGCAGCCATTGCGGGGTGTTCGGCATCAGGTTGAACGCGACGATATAGGTCGGGTCTGCCGGATCGGTATTCAGTTCCTTCTCCAGCAGGGTCTTGGCCTTGAACTGGGTGTCGGTGTCGCGGAAGCGCGCGCGCACCGAGCCCTGGTTGCCGCTGACGTCGAAGGACATCCCTTCCGGCTTGATGCCGTTCCTGGTCAGCGCCTCTTCCACACGGGAAGTCGCGGACATGTCGACCTTCACGGTGGCCTTCGCACTGCTGACCTGGACGGCCGGCGATTCGCCGAAGAAATTGGGGATCGTGTACAGCACGCCGAACAGCAGCGCGATGCCGATCAGAATGTATTTCCAGAGGGGATAACGATTCATAGGGATTCAAGTTCCGGGGTGAACGGGCGATATGCCCGGGGAAGCATGCCGCCCTGCAAGGCGGCACGTCGTCCCTTTACAGCGACTTGATCGTGCCCTTCGGCAACAGCGTCGCGATCGCGGCCTTCTGCGTCACGATTTCGGTGCCTTCGGCGACTTCCAGCGTCACGTAGGCGTCGGTCACCTTGGTCACCTTGCCGAGGATGCCGCCGGCGGTCACGACTTCATCTCCCTTGGCCAGCGCCTCCATCATGGACTTCTGCTCTTTCTGGCGCTTCATCTGGGGACGGATCATCAGGAAGTACAGCACGATGAACATCAGGATGATGGGCAGGAAGCTCATGAAGCTGCTTTCCGGGCCAGCGGCCGCGGCTTGCGCGTATGCGTTGGAAATGAACACGTATTACTCCTTACTATGGGATGGATCAACCCGGCATTTTAGCATTGGCCGCCGGGTTTTCCGGGATCGTCGAATTGACCCGGGAACTAGGTGAATTCGGCACGAAATGCGCCGGTTCGGGAGACGAACCGGCGGAAGCGGGAAGCTCAGATGCCGCGGGCGCGGTCCGACTGGAACTGCACGACAAAGGCCTGGAAACGGTCGGCGTCGATGGCCGCACGCATCTCGCGCATCAGCTGCAGGTAGTAGTGCAGGTTGTGGATGGTGTTGAGGCGCGCGCCGAGGATCTCGCCGGCCCGGTGCAGGTGGTACAGGTAGGCGCGCGAGAAATTGCGGCAGGTATAGCATTCGCAGGTTTCGTCGAGCGGCTTGTCGTCGTCCTTATAGCGCGCATTCTTGATCTTCAGGTCGCCGAAGCGGGTGAACAGCCAGCCGTTGCGGGCATTGCGGGTGGGCATCACGCAGTCGAACATGTCGACGCCGTTCGCCACGCCCGCCACCAGGTCTTCCGGCGTGCCGACACCCATCAGGTAGTGCGGTTTGTCGGCCGGCAGGCGCGGGCCGACGTGCTCCAGCACGCGCATCATGTCTTCCTTCGGCTCGCCGACCGAGAGGCCGCCGATCGCGTAACCTTCGAAGCCAACCTCCTGCAATCCGGCCAGCGATTCGTCCCGCAGGTGCTCGAACATGCCGCCCTGCACGATGCCGAACAGCGCATTGGGATTTTCTCCCTTGTCGAACTCGTCGCGCGAGCGTTTTGCCCAGCGCAGGGACATGCGCATGGATTTTCCCGCTTCCGCTTCGGTCGCCGGACGGCCGTCGATTTCATACGGCGTGCACTCGTCGAACTGCATCACGATGTCGGAATTGAGCACGCGCTGGATCTGCATCGAGATTTCGGGCGAGAGGAAGAGCTTGTCGCCGTTGATGGGCGAGGCGAACTTGACGCCCTCTTCCGTGATCTTGCGCATCGCGCCCAGCGAGAACACCTGGAAGCCGCCCGAATCGGTGAGGATGGGCTTGGTCCAGCCGATGAAGCGGTGCAGGCCATCGAACTTGCCGACCACGTCCAGCCCGGGACGCAGCCACAGGTGGAAGGTATTGCCGAGGATGATCTGGGCGCCGACTTCATGCAATTCTTCCGGCGACATCGCCTTGACGGAACCATAGGTGCCGACCGGCATGAAGATGGGAGTCTCGACCACGCCGTGGTTGAGCGTCAGGCGGCCGCGACGGGCCTTGCCGTCGGTCTTGAGGAGTTTGAAGTTCAGCATTCTTTGTTTCTTGTGAGGAGCATGGCGTCGCCATAACTGAAGAAGCGGTAGCGCTTCTCGATGGCGTGCGCGTAGGCATTACGGATCTGCTGGTAGCCGGCGAAAGCCGATACCAGCATCAACAGTGTCGATTTCGGCAGGTGGAAGTTGGTGATCATGCGATCAACAGTCTTGAACGCGTAGCCCGGCGTGATGAACAGGTTGGTATCCGCGCTGCCCGCCACGAGTTCACCGGATTGCGACGCGGATTCCAGCGCGCGCATGCTGGTGGTGCCGACTGCCACGACCTTGCGTCCGTCGGCATGTGCCGCCCGCACCGCATCGACCGTCTCCTGCGGGATCGTGTACCACTCGCTGTGCATCTTGTGCTCGGCGAGGTTCTCGGTGCGCACCGGCTGGAAGGTGCCGGCGCCGACATGCAGCGTCACATAGGCAAACCGCACGCCCTTGTCGCGCAGCTTGTCCAGCAAGGGCTGGTCGAAATGCAGGCCTGCCGTCGGCGCAGCAACCGCGCCCGGTTCCTTCGCGTAGACGGTCTGGTAACGCTTCTCGTCGAATTCGTCGGCGCTGTGCTCGATATACGGCGGCAGCGGCAGGCGGCCATGCGCCTCGATCAGGTCGAACACATCGGCGGGAAATTGCAGCGTAAAGAACTCGCCCGCGCGCTCTCCCACCGTCACGTCGAAGGCATCGGCCAGGCGGATCGTGCTGCCGGCCTTGGGCGACTTCGATGCGCGCACCTGCGCCAGCACGTGGCGCGTATCGAGCACGCGTTCTACCAGCACCTCGACCTTGCCGCCGCTGTCTTTTGCGCCGAAGAAGCGCGCCTTCAGCACGCGCGTGTTGTTGAAGACCAGCAGGTCGCCGGGCGAAAGCAAATCGATGATCTCCGCGAACGAGCGGTCGATCAGCGTGTCACCGTCCACATGCAACAGCCGCGACGCGCTGCGCTCGGGCAGTGGCAATTGCGCAATCAGTTCCTGCGGCAGGTGAAAATCAAAGTCGGAAAGCGAATACATGCGTCAGAATGGCACGGAACGGCGTTGAAGTCGGCATCTGCGCTTGACAGAATTGCCATACAATCTTCAACCGAGATAAAACCCGCTATTTTACGCCCTGCAGCACGAATCACATGCCCGCCCCGAAGCGAAAATCCGCCGCACAGGAAAAAGCCAACACAACCGCCGCCAAACTGGCGCGGCTCGGGCTGCGCACCGACATGGACCTGGCGCTGCACCTGCCGCTGCGCTATGAGGATGAGACCCAGGTGCTGCCGATCAAGGAAGCAGGCTTCATGGGTGGCACGTCGGCGCAGGTCGAAGGCGTGGTGACGAATTGCGATATCCAGTACCGCCCCCGCCGCCAGCTGGTGGTGACCATCGCCGACGACACCGGCCAACTCGTGATGCGCTTCCTGAATTTCTACGGCAGCCAGGTCAAGCAGCTTGCTGCCGGCACGCGCGTGCGGGCACGCGGTGAAGTGCGGCACGGCTTCTTCGGCGCGGAGATGGTCCATCCCACGTACAAGGTAGTGGAAGAAGGCGCCCCGCTGCCGGACGCATTGACCCCCGTATACCCGGCGGGCGAAGGCCTGTCCCAAGCCTACCTGCGCAAGGCGATCGCCAATGCCCTGACCCGCGTCGACTGGCGCGACACGCTCTCGCCCGCGCTGCTTGCGGAACTGAAGCTGCAGCCCTTCGAGCCGTCGGTCCGCCTGCTGCACAACCCGCCGCCGGATGTCAGCGAGCACGCGCTGCTGGACCGTTCGCATCCCGCGTGGGTACGCATGAAGTTCGACGAACTGCTGGCGCAGCAGCTGTCCCTGAAACGGGCACAGGCCGCGCGCCGCGCCAAGGGCGCCGCCGCGCTCCCGGTCATCGGTGAGCTATCCCGCTCCCTGATGCAGGCCCTGCCCTTCACGCTGACCGGCGCGCAGCAGCGCGTGCTGGCGGAAATCCGCGCCGACCTGCGCGAGTCCTTCCCGATGCAGCGCCTGCTGCAAGGCGATGTCGGCAGCGGCAAGACCGTCGTTGCCGCGCTGGCCGCCGCCCAGGCAATCGACAGCGGCTTCCAGGCCGCCCTGATGGCGCCCACCGAAATCCTGGCCGAACAGCATTTCCGCAAGATCGCGCAATGGATGGAACCGCTGGGCGTGAAAGTCGCCTGGCTGACCGGCAGCCTGAAGAAGAAGGAAAAGCTGGAAGCGCAGGGCCGCGTGGAGTCAGGCGACGCGCAACTGGTGATCGGCACGCATGCGCTGATCCAGGAAGGGGTGGAATTCGCGAAACTGGGTCTCGTCATCGTCGACGAGCAGCACCGTTTCGGCGTCGGCCAGCGGCTGGCGTTGCGCAACAAGGGGCTGGATGCGGACACCGTGCCGCACCAGTTGATGATGTCGGCCACGCCCATTCCGCGCACGCTGGCCATGACGTATTACGCCGACCTTGAAGTGTCGGTGATCGATGAACTGCCGCCCGGCCGCACGCCCATCGTCACCCGCATCGTGGACCAGAACCGGCGCGACCAGGTCATCGAACGCGTCCACGCCGCCGCGCAGGAAGGCCGGCAGGTGTACTGGGTCTGCCCGCTGATCGAGGAATCCGAGGCGCTGCAATTGCAGACCGCCACCGACACCCACGCGACACTGGCCGCCGAGCTGGCCGACCTGCGCGTCGGCCTCGTGCACGGCCGCATGAAACCGGCCGAGAAACAGATCGTGATGGATGCCTTCTCGCGCGGCGAAGTGCACGTGCTCGTCGCCACGACCGTCATTGAAGTCGGCGTGGACGTGCCAAATGCCTCCCTGATGGTGATCGAACACGCCGAGCGATTCGGCCTGTCGCAATTGCACCAGTTGCGCGGCCGCGTCGGACGGGGTTCTGCCGCCAGCGTCTGCCTGCTGCTGTACCAGAGCCCGCTCGGCCCGGTGGCGAAGCAGCGCCTGATGACCATGCGCGAGACGACGGACGGCTTCGAAATCGCCCGCCGCGACCTCGAAATCCGCGGTCCGGGCGAATTCCTCGGGGCACGGCAGTCAGGCCAGGCCATGCTGCGCTTTGCCGACCTGCAGACCGACCAGTGGCTGGTGGAAAAGGCACGGGACCTTGCCCAGACCTTGCTCCGGGACGACCTTGCGACGGTCGAGGCCCATCTGGCCCGCTGGCTGGGCGGACGCGAAGAATTCCTGAAGGTTTAGTCCGCCTCCCCGCATTGCCGCATGCAATCCTTTGCTTTTTGGCATAGTCTTTATACTATGATCATTACCGGCAGCGACCAGACCTTGTCCTACACAGAAGAGGCGAGCGTACCCTTATGACACTTACCGAACTCAAATACATCGTTGCGGTCGCGCGGGAAAAGCACTTCGGGCATGCCGCCGAGGCCTGTTTCGTCGCCCAGCCCACCCTCTCCGTCGCGATCAAGAAACTCGAGGACGAACTCGGCGTCGTGATCTTCGAACGCGGCGGCACCGAGATTTCCATGACGCCGCTGGGCTCCCAGATCGTCGCCCAGGCCGAACGCGTGCTGGAGCAAACGGCCGCCATCAAGGAAATCGCCAAGCAGAACAAGGACCCCCTCGCCGGCCCGCTGCGCCTCGGGGTGATCTATACCATCGCGCCCTACCTGCTGCCGCCACTGGTCAAGACCATGATCGAGCGCGTGCCGCAGATGCCGCTGGTGCTGCAGGAAAATTTCACCACGCGCCTGATCGAACTGCTGCGCCAGGGCGAACTGGACGCCGCCATCATGGCCCTGCCGTTCGCCGACCAGGGGCTGGTTGTGCAACCGCTGTATGACGAACCCTTTGTCGTGGCGCTGCCCAAGCACCATCCCTGGGCCGACCGGTCGACGATCAAGGCGGAAGACCTGAAATCGGAAACCATGCTCCTGCTGGGCAACGGCCATTGCTTCCGCGACCAGGTATTGGAAGTGTGTCCGGAAATGTCACGCTTTTCGACCAGCGGCGACGGCATTGCCCGCACCTTCGAAGGCTCGTCGCTGGAAACCATTCGCCACATGGTCGCCTCGGGGATCGGCATTACCGTCCTTCCCAAGGCATCGGTGCCCGACATGCAATCGCGCGACGGCATGCTGCGCTACGTCCCGTTCGCCGAGCCGAGCCCGTCGCGCCGCGTCGTCATCGCCTGGCGCAAGAGCTTTACCCGCCGACCCGCCATCGAGGCCATCCGCGACGCCGTCCTGTCCTGCGACCTGCATGGGGCGACCATGCTGCAGGAGGCCGAAACCGCCGAAGCCTGAAGTTCAGGCTTCCAGCCGGTGCGTCGTCTTCGGGTCGAACCAGTGCACGGCCGTGGCGTCGTAACCGGCCTGGAGCGTCTCGCCGACTTGGGCATGTACGTTGGACGGCGCCCGGAGGACAAGCGGCAGTCCGCCCGCCGTGCCATGGACGAGCACGTCCGCCCCGAGCGCCTCCACCATCTCCACCTGAAAACTCAATCCCGGCTTCCCGAGCTGCATGTGTTCCGGCCGGATGCCGAGGATGCACTCCCGGTTCTGCATTGACCCCGCCGGCACCGGCAAGGCGGCACTTGCACCGTTCCCCAGCTCGAACCACGCTCCGTCGCTGCTGACCTTGCCCGGCAACAGGTTCATCGGCGGCGATCCGATGAACCCGGCGACAAAGGTCGTGGCCGGCCTGCCGTAAACCTCCGCAGGCGTGCCGATCTGCTCCGCGCGTCCCGCATTCATCACGATCATGCGCTGGCCCAGCGTCATGGCCTCGACCTGGTCATGCGTCACATAGAGGCTGGTGGTGCCGAGCGCGCGATGCAGTTTCTGGATTTCCAGCCGCATCTGCACGCGCAACTTGGCGTCGAGGTTGGACAAGGGCTCGTCGAACAGGAACACCGCCGGTTCGCGCACGATCGCCCGCCCCATTGCCACGCGCTGCCGCTGGCCGCCGGAGAGCTGGCGCGGTGTGCGGTCGAGCAGCGCGCCCAGTTCCAGGATCTTCGCTGCCTTCTGCACGCGGCTGTCGATATCGGCCTTTGAAAAGCGCCGGATCTTCAATCCGTAGGCCATGTTCTCGTACACGCTCATGTGCGGATACAGCGCGTAATTCTGGAACACCATCGCGATGTCGCGGTCTTTCGGTTCCAGTTCGTTGACGACGCGGTCGCCAATGACGATATCGCCGCCGGTAATTTCCTCCAGCCCGGCCACCATGCGCAGCAGTGTCGACTTGCCGCAGCCCGACGGACCGACCATGACGATGAATTCGCCGTCGGCGATATCGATCGAGATGCCATGGATGACCTCGACTGCCTTGGCGCCTTTGCCGTAGGTCTTGGTAATGTTTTTCAGGTGGACTTGTGCCATATGCCTAACAACTCATTAAACGCCACTGGATCCCGGCCTGCGCCGGGATGACGGCACTGTTTCCAATCGCGCTTTGCGCTCTTGGACATTGCCGTCACTTTTCCGAATCAACCAATCCCTTGACGAACCACTTCTGCATGATCACCACGACTAGCCCCGGCGGCAGCATGGCCAGGATGAGCGTTGCCATCACCATGTTCCATTCGGGTGCCGCGTCGCCGCCGGCAATCATCGTCTTGATGCCAATGCCGATCGGATACATGCCCTGCTCCGTCGCCACCAGCAGCGGCCAGAGATACTGGTTCCAGCCATAGATGAACATGATGACGAACAACGCAATCACATTGGTGCGCGACAGCGGCCACAAGACATCCCTGAAGAAGCGCAGCGGCCCCGCGCCGTCGATGCGCGCCGCCTCGGCCAGCTCGTCCGGGACGGTGAGAAAGAACTGCCGGAACAGAAAGGTCGCCGTCGCCGACGCGATCAGCGGAACGGTCAAGCCTGCGTAACTGTTGAGCATGCGCAGGTCGGAGACGACCTGGTAGGTTGGCGTGATGCGCACTTCCACCGGCAGCATCAGGGTGATGAAGATCATCCAGAAAAACATCGACCGCCCCGGGAATCGGAAGTACACGATGGCGAAGGCGGACAGCATCGAGATAGAAATTTTTCCTATCGCAATCACGAGCGCCGATACCAGGCTGACCCACATCATGCGTCCGACAGGTGGCGCCGTGATATAGCCGGATGCGCCTTCGACAATGACAGCGGAGTAATTGGCGAGGAACCGGTCTCCCGGCACCAGCGACAACGGCGCCATTGCCGCCTGCTCGGCAGTTTGCGTGCTGGCGACAAAAGCGACGTAAATCGGGAAAGCAACGATGGCGACGCCGAGTATCAGCACAAGGTGACTGATGAAATCAAGGACAGGGCGACGTTCGATCATGAGTACTGCACCTTCCGTTCAACATACTTGAACTGCAGCACCGTCAGCGTGATCACGATGGCCATCAGCACCACCGACTGCGCCGCCGCGCTGCCAAGATCGCCGCCCTTGAAGCCGTCATGGAACACCTTGTACACCAGGATCTCGGTCTCCTTGCCCGGGCCGCCGTGCGTCGTGGCCTCGATGATCGCGAAGGTGTCGAAGAAGGAGTACACGATGTTGATCACCAGCAGAAAGAAGGTCGTCGGCGACAGCAGCGGAAAGACGATGGTGAAGAAGCGCCGCACCGGCCCCGCGCCATCGATTGCCGCCGCTTCGATCAGCGATTTCGGAATCGCCTGCAGGCCCGCGAGGAAGAACAGGAAGGTCTTGTAGATCGCCGCCCCCTTGACGACGCGGTCGGCAAACACGGCCAGGACCAGCGACAGCGACAGCCCGATGCAGGCGACCAGCACGGAGAACATGGCCGTGGTCTTGAAGGACTCGAGGTAATTCCCGTCGTTGAACAGGTCGCGGAAGTTGTCGAACCAGACGAACTCGGAGGACACGCCGAACGCGTCCTGCATCAGCACCGACTGGTACAGCGCCTGGGCGGCCGGCCAGAAGAAGAACAGCAGGGTGATGAGGATCTGGGGCGCCACCAGTGCATAGGGCAGCCAGGCGGACCTGAAGCGCGCGCGTTTTTCCATTGCTCTCCGGACGGGACGGGATCCGCAGGACGGATCCCGCTGATCGCCTTACTTGTTGGTCTTCTCGAAGCGCACCAGCAGCTCGTTGCCGCGCTTGACGGCGGTATCGAGCGCCTCTTTGGCTGTCTTCTTGCCGTTCCAGACCTGCTCCAGTTCCTCGTCGACGATGGTACGGATCTGCACGAAGCTGCCGAGGCGGATGCCGCGCGACTTCGCCGTGGTCTTGACGATCATCTGCTGCACCGGCACTTGCGGTCCCGGCGACTTCTCGTAGAAGCCCGACTGCTTGGTCAGCTCGTACGCCGCGGTGGTAATCGGCAGGTAGCCGGTCTCCTGGTGCCATTTGGCCTGCACTTCCGGCTGCGACAGGAACTTGAAGAACTTCGCGACCGCCTTGTATTCGTCCGTCTTCTTGCCGCTCATCACCCACAACGACGCGCCGCCGATGATGGTGTTCTGCGGGGCGCCCTGCACTTCGCTGTAGTACGGCAGGGGCGACACGGCGAACTTGAACTTCGCATTCTTGTTGATGTTGGCGTAGGCCGAACTGGACGAGGTCAGCATCGCGCATTCGCCCGAATAGAACTTGGCTTCCGGCTCGTTCTTGCGGCCGGCATAGGTGAAGTAGCCCTGCTTTGCCCAGTTCGACAGGTTCTCGATGTGCTTGACGTGCAGCGGGCTGTTGAACGACAGCCGTGCATCCAGTCCGCCGAAGCCATTGTTCTTCGTCGCGAACTCGACGTTATGCCAGGCCGAGAAATTCTCCAGGTGCACCCAGGACTGCCAGCCGGTCGTATAGGCGCACTTCTCGCCGCTGGCCTTGAGCTTGGCGGCGGCGGACAGCACTTCCTGCCAGGTGGACGGCGCCTTGTTCGGGTCCAGTCCTGCCTTGGCGAACATGTCCTTGTTGTAATAGAAGACGGTGGTCGAGCTGTTGAACGGGAAGGACACCATGTCGCCCTTGGGCGAGGTGTAATAGCCGGCGACGGCGGGAACGTACACGGATGGGTCGAACTTCTCGCCGGCGGTCTTCATCACTTCGGTGACCGGCACGATTGCGCCCTTCGAGTACATCATGGTGGCGGTGCCGACCTCGAACACCTGCAGGATGTGCGGCGCGTTGCCCGCGCGGTAGGCGGCGATCGCGGCGGCCATCGCCTCGTCGTAGCTGCCCTTGAAGACCGGATTGACCTTGTATTCCGACTGGCTCTTGTTGAACTGGTCCGCGAGGTTGTTGACCCGTTCGCCGAGCGCGCCCTGCATGGAATGCCACCAGCTGATCTCGGTGGCGGCATGGGCAGTGGCGCCGGCCATGGCAAACATTCCCGCGGCAAAAAGCGGTTTCAATGCATATCGCATGGTTGTCTCCGTCCAAAATTTGTATGCTAGTCATCTCATGTGACCGTTGCATTACGATAACTTAAACCTTGTGCATGCCGCTTATAATTCGATTTTGCAGCGCAAAAACCGACCATGAACCGACTCGCCCTGTACGCCCGACTGATCCGCATCGACAAACCCATCGGCATCCTGCTCCTGCTGTGGCCGACCCTCTCGGCCCTCTGGCTGGCGTCGAACGGACATCCGGACTGGAAGCTGGTCGCCATTTTCACGGTCGGCACCATCCTCATGCGCTCGGCCGGCTGCGCGATCAATGACTTCGCCGATCGCGACTTCGACAAGCATGTCAAACGGACGGCGGAAAGGCCTTTGACCAGCGGCAAGATCGCCGCGTGGGAAGCGGTCATGGTGGCGGTGGTGCTGTCACTGGTTTCGTTCGCGCTGATCCTGCCGCTGAACACGCTGACCAAGCAACTGTCCGTGGCGGCGGTCCTGATCGCGGGCAGCTATCCGTACTTCAAGCGTTTCTTTGCCATTCCGCAGGCCTACCTGGGCATCGCCTTCGGCTTCGGCATCCCGATGGCCTTCGCCGCCGTGCAGGACACGGTGCCCGCCGCCGCCTGGATGCTGCTCATCGCCAATGTCTTCTGGGCCGTGGCGTACGACACCGAATATGCAATGGTCGACCGCGACGATGACTTGAAGATCGGCATCAAGACCTCCGCCATCACCTTCGGCCGCTTCGACGTCATGGCCGTCATGGTGTGCTACGCCGTGGCCTTTGTCATCATCCTCGTGGTCGGACTGGAATACGGCCTGCACGCGTGGTTCGTTGCCGGCATCCTCGTCGCGATCGGCTGTGCCGCCTACCACTACGTCCTGATCCGGGGCCGCGACCGCATGCGCTGCTTCACCGCCTTCCGCCACAACAACTGGCTCGGCGCGGCGATCTTTGGCGGCATTGCGCTCGACTACGCATTGCGATAGCGGGTTTGACCCCTCGCAAGATGCCGCTCGTCCTGTTGCTTACACTCAAAGTCGGTCTGACTAACACAGGAGTGCACGATGGAGACGATTGGATTGGGTGGCGATATCCGCGACCGCTTGCTTGAAGACCTGCGGCTGGTGATCAAGGATGCCGAAGACCTGCTTCGCAGCAGCGGGCAGCAACTGGATGATGGTTACCGCGTCGCGCGCGCACGGTTCGAATCGACGCTGAGTGATGCGAGGAGCAGCCTGTCCGGCCTGGAAGAGCGTGTCGCCGAAGGCGCGCGCGACGCGCTCGACACGACGCAGCAGTATGTGAAGGAAAATCCCTGGCAGGCCGTCGGCATCGGCGCACTGACCGGGCTGGCCATCGGCCTGCTGATCGGGCGCCGCTAAGCGCATGATGATCGCGGAATCCGCGTCGCGCCTCGCGGCGACCTTGCTTGCCATCGTCCAGAACCGGGTCGAACTGGCCTCCACGGAGCTTGAGGAAGAGTCGCTGCGCTATTTCTCCTGCCTCATGCTGTCGCTGGCGGCGATGTTCTGTCTGGGCATCGCGGTCGTGCTCGGCGTCATGCTTGCCGTCGTCCTGTACTGGGACTCGCATCGTGTCGCCATCCTGGCTGGTCTGATTGCGCTTTTCGGCGGTACGTCGGTGGCGATTGCGCTGCGGGTGCGGCGGCAGTACCGGTCGAAGCCGCGCTTGCTGGGGCATACGATGTCGGAGCTGTCGCGGGATTCCGAACTCTTGCAGCCGCGCGCATGAAGACGCGCGCGGAATTCCTGGCGTGGAAACGGCGGCAGTTGCTGGCCGAGAGCGGCGCGCTCCGCAGCGAGCTTGAACAGCAATTGCGCCCCTGGACCTACCGGCTTGAATCGCTGGAATCGGGTCTGCGCATCGTCGCGCGCATCCGCCAGCATCCGGGATGGATTGCCGGCGCGGCGGCGGCAATCCTGCTGTTGACGCCGCGCCGCCTGTCGTCGCTTTTCCGGCTCGGCGTATCCGGACTGCGTTCATGGCAGTCCATCGCGCCGACAGTAATGGCGATGATCGCGCGCCTGCGCTGATCAATCCTTGCCGAATTCCTCGCCCAGTTCCTTGCCGCGCGCTGCGGCCGCCTTCAGCGCCTTGACGATGGCCTCCTTCACGCCGCTGGCATCCATGCTGGTCAAGGCCGCATAGGTCGTGCCGCCTTTGGAAGTCACGCGCTCGCGCAGCACCGACACCGGATCGGTCGAGTTCGCGGCAAGCTGGGCTGCGCCGACAAAGGTCTCGATGGCGAGCTGGTTGCCCTGCTCCGCGGTCAATCCCATTTCCTGCGCGGCCTGCTGCATCGCTTCAATGAAATAGAACACATAGGCGGGACCGCTGCCGGATACCGCCGTCACAGGATCGATCAAGGACTCGTCGTCGAGCCAGACGGTCGCACCCACCGCACGCATGATGGAATCGGCGGCATCGCGCAGCTCCTTCGACACGCCGGACGTCGCCACCATGCCGGTGATGCCCTTGCCGATCAGCGCCGGGGTGTTGGGCATGGTGCGTACGATGACATCGTGGCCGCCGAGCCAGCGCGACAGGTCGACCGCGCGGATGCCCGCCGCGATCGACAGGACGAGTTGTCTGGAGACGTGCGGGCGCAACTGCTGCACCACGCCCTTCATCTGCTGCGGCTTCACCGAGAGCACGATGACGTCGCACTTCGCCAGCGCCGCATCGATCTGCTGCGCGGAGGTCACGCCGAACTGCGACTGCAATTTCTGCAATGCGTCCGCGTTCGGATCGACCACATGGATATTCGCGCCCGCGGTCAGTTTGCCGGCCAGTCCGCCAATCAGTGCCGACGCCATGTTGCCGCCGCCGATGAAGCCGATTTTCAAGTTATTTTGCATACGTCCTCTGTCCAAAAATAGCCGTCCCCACACGCACGATCGTCGCGCCTTCCGCGATCGCCGCATCCATATCCGCCGACATGCCCATCGAGAGCGTGTCCAGCGCCAATCCTTCCTCGTTCAGTTGGTCGAACAGCTGCCGCAGTTTCCGGAACGGCTCGCGCTGACGCTCGGCATCGTCAGCCGGTTCGGGAATCGCCATCAGCCCACGCAGCTTCAGGTTCGGCAGCCCGATGATCGCTTTCGCCACTGCCGCGACGTCGTGCGGCGCGACGCCGCTCTTGGTGTCCTCGCCGCTGATATTCACCTGCAGGCAGATGTTCAAGGCCGGCAAGTGCGCCGGGCGCTGCTCCGACAGTCGATGCGCGATCTTTTCCCGGTCGACCGAATGCACCCAGTCGAAATGCTCGGCAATCGGTCTTGTCTTGTTGCTCTGTATCGGACCGATGAAGTGCCATTCAAGCTTCAGGTCCGGACGGGACGCATGGATCGATGCCATCTTGTCCACGGCTTCCTGCAAGTAGTTCTCTCCGAATGCGCGCTGGCCGGCAGCGGCGGCGTCGACGACGGCATCGGCCCCGAAGGTCTTTGACACGGCGAGAAGCTGCACGGTTTGGGGATCACGCAACGCTGCGCGCGCCCCGGCCGCGATACGGTCCCGCACGGCTTGCAAGTTGTGGGAAATTGGAGACATAATCAATTTACTCAAGGCAATGCCGATGCCCGTGACCGGCATTGCTTATTTACTTACGGCATCCTCGCCGGCCCTGGGATTATAAATGGACATTTCCGAACTCCTCGCCTTCGCAGTCAAGAATAACGCGTCCGACTTGCACCTGTCGGCCGGCCTGCCGCCGATGATCCGCGTGCACGGCGACGTGCGCCGCATCAACCTGCCGCCGCTGGAGCATCGCGATGTGCACGGCATGATCTATGACATCATGAACGACGGCCAGCGCAAGGCGTATGAGGAAGTGCTCGAGTGCGACTTTTCCTTCGCCATTCCCGGCTTGGCCCGTTTCCGCGTTAACGCCTACAACCAGGACCGTGGCGCGGCGGCTGTGCTGCGTACCATTCCGTCCAAGGTGCTGACGCTGGAGCAATTGCACTGCCCCAAGATCTTCGCCGACCTCGCGATGAAGCCGCGCGGACTGGTGCTGGTCACCGGCCCCACCGGCTCGGGCAAATCGACCACGCTGGCGGCGATGATCAACCACCTGAACGAGAACGAATACGGCCACATCCTGACCGTCGAGGACCCGATCGAATTCGTGCACGAATCCAAGAAGTGCCTGATCAACCAGCGCGAAGTCGGCCCGCATACCATGTCCTTCCAGAACGCGTTGCGCTCCGCACTGCGTGAAGATCCGGACGCCATTCTCGTCGGCGAATTGCGCGACCTCGAAACCATCCGCCTCGCGCTGACTGCCGCGGAAACCGGCCACCTCGTGTTCGGCACCCTGCACACCTCGTCCGCCGCCAAGACCATCGACCGTATCGTCGACGTGTTCCCGGCGGAAGAAAAGGAAATGGTCCGCGCGATGCTGTCCGAATCGCTGCAGGCTGTGATTTCGCAGACGCTGCTAAAAACCAAGGACGGTGGCGGCCGCGTCGCCGCGCACGAGATCATGCTGGGTACACCCGCTATTCGAAACCTCATTCGCGAAGCGAAGGTCGCGCAAATGTATTCCGCCATCCAGACCGGCAGCAACATCGGCATGCAGACGCTGGACCAGAACCTCACGGACCTGGTGCGCCGCAATGTCATTTCCTCCGCCGCCGCACGCGCCGCAGCCAAGACGCCGGAAAATTTTCCCGGCTAACGCAAAGGATCAATCATGGAACGCGAACAGGCCACGAAATTCATGCACGACCTGCTGAGGCTGATGCTCAGCAAGAACGGCTCCGACCTTTTCATCACCGCAGAATTCCCGCCGGCATTCAAGATCGACGGCAAGATGACGCCGGTGTCGAACCAGCCGTTGACGTCCACGCACACCGTCGAACTGGCGCGCGCGATCATGAACGACAAGCAGGCCGCTGAATTCGAGGCGACCAAGGAATGCAATTTCGCCATCAGCCCCGGCGGCCTTGGCCGTTTCCGTGTGTCTGCATTCGTGCAGCAGGGCAAGGTGGGCATGGTGCTGCGTACCATCACCACCACCATCCCGAAGCTGGAAGACCTCGGTGTGCCGGAAGTGCTGAAGGAAGTCGCGATGACCAAGCGCGGCCTGGTGATCATGGTGGGCGCGACCGGCTCCGGTAAATCGACCACGCTGGCGGGGATGGTCGGCTATCGCAACGAGAACAGCTACGGCCACATCATCACCATCGAGGACCCGGTCGAATACGTGCATCCGCACAAGAACTGCATCATCACCCAGCGCGAAGTGGGCGTCGACACAGCGGACTGGTTCGCGGCACTGAAGAACACGCTGCGCCAGGCGCCGGACGTGATCCTGATCGGCGAAATCCGCGACCGCGAAACGATGGACTATGCGGTGGCGTTCGCCGAAACCGGCCACCTCTGCCTTGCCACCATGCACGCCAACAGCTCCAACCAGGCACTGGACCGCATCATCAACTTCTTCCCCGAAGAGCGGCGCGCGCAACTTTTGATGGATTTGTCGCTCAATCTGAAAGCGATGGTTTCGCAGCGCCTCGTCCCGCTGAAGGACACCAAGGGCCGTTGCGCGGCGGTGGAAGTGATGCTGAACTCGCCGCTGATTTCCGACCTGATCTTCAAGGGCGAAGTGCACGAGATCAAGGAAATCATGAAGAAGTCGCGCGAACTGGGCATGCAGACGTTCGACCAGGCGCTGTTCGACCTGTACGAACTGGGCAAGATTTCCTACGAGGATGCGCTGCGCAACGCCGACTCGGTCAATGACCTGCGCCTGGCAATCAAGCTCAACAGCAAGGAAGCGCAAGGCCGCGACCTGAGCAAGGGCACGGAACACCTGGGGATTGTATGACAACCGTTTACGATTTCAGGGCCAAGGGCCTGGACGGCAAGGATATCAACCTGAAGCAGTTCAAGGGCAAGGTGCTCCTGATCGTGAACACGGCCAGCGAATGCGGCTACACGCCCCAGTACAAGGGGCTGGAAGCCGTCTACGAACAGTTCAAGGACAAGGGCGTGGAAGTGCTGGGCTTCCCCTGCAACCAGTTCGGCGCGCAGGAGCCGGGGAGCAACGCGGAGATCGGCGCCTTTTGCGAACGCAATTACGGCGTCACCTTTCCCCTCTTCGACAAGATCGACGTGAACGGCGATGCCGCGCATCCGCTGTTCAAGCACCTCAAGAGCGAGGCCCCCGGGCTCATGGGCACCGAAGCGATCAAATGGAATTTCACCAAGTTCCTGGTTCGCAAGGACGGGCACGTGTACAAGCGTTACGCGCCGCAGACCGAGCCGAAGGAACTGATGAAGGATATCGAGAAGCTGCTGGCGGAGTGATCCGCCCAGCCAACTGCCTTACTCCGCTTACTCCGGTTGTGCGCGGCGGGCGCCGGGCAGGATCCTGTCCTTCATGACGAGATAGGCAACTGCTTCGACAACGCCGACAGCAACGACAGCAAACAGGACGACATAGGGTACGGCGGACATGATGCTCTTCCTTTCAGTGGTTCAATCTTTGTTGAACCCAGTATAGGGAGGCACCAGTTATAGATCCAATTCCGATTTCCGATAAGACCTATTCACGCCGCTGATACCGCAATCCGCTACGCGGCTTTCGATAACGCCCTGTCAATAAGTTCGATCCAGTGCGTGACCGGCGTGTCCGTTCCCGATTGCAGGTGCGTCTGGCAACCGATGTTCGCCGAGACGATGACATCCGGTTTTGTCGCCTGCAGGTTTGCCAGCTTGTTATCGCGCAGCTTGTACGACAGCTCGGGCTGCAGCACCGAGTAGGTACCGGCCGAGCCGCAGCAGAGATGGCTGTCGGCGCACAATTGCACATCGACGCCGGCGGCGCGCAGCACCCCCTCCACCTTGCCGCGGATCTGCTGGCCGTGCTGCAGCGTGCACGGCGGATGGTAGGCGACGCGCTCCTTGATCTTGCCCTGCAGCTTCTTCGCCAGATCCGCCTCGAAGGCGGGCAGGATTTCGCTCACGTCCTTCGTGAGTTCCGAAATGCGCCTGGCCTTCTCCGCGTAGTTCGCGTCGTTGGCCAGCAGGTGGCCGTATTCCTTGACGGTCACGCCGCAGCCGGACGCGTTCATCACGATCGCTTCCACGCCGGACTCCACATAGGGCCACCAGGCATCGATGTTGTTGCGCATGTCGTCCAGGCCGCCATCCTGGTCGTTCATGTGGTAACGGATGGCGCCGCAGCAGCCTGCCTTCGGCGCGACGACCAGTTGCACGCCGAGCGCGTCCAGCACGCGGGCGGTGGCCGTATTGATGTTGGGCGACATGGACGGCTGCACGCAGCCTTCCAGCAGCAGCATCTTGCGGACGTGCTGGGTGGAAGGCCATGCGCCGGCGTTCTGTTTCGCGGGCACCTTGTTCTTCAGCACTTGCGGCAGCAACGGGCGCACCAGCTGTCCTGCCGCCATCGCCGGCTGAAAGAGCCACTTGCGCGGCAGCGCCTCCTTCAGGGCGGTACGCACGATACGCTGCGACAGCGGCCGTTCCACCTGCTGCTCCACGATCTTGCGGCCGATGTCGACCAGGCGGCCGTACTGCACGCCCGACGGGCAGGTCGACTCGCAGTTGCGGCAGGTCAGGCAGCGATCCAGGTGGGTCATGGTCTTGAAGGTCGCCTTCTTGCCTTCGAGCACCTGCTTCATCAGGTAGATGCGTCCGCGCGGGCCGTCGAGCTCGTCGCCGAGCAGCTGGTAAGTCGGGCAGGTGGCGGTGCAGAAGCCGCAGTGCACGCACTTGCGCAGGATGGCATCGGCCTCTTCGCCTTCCGGCGTGTTCTTGATGAAATCAGCGAGATTGGTTTGCATGCTTAGAGATCGGTGTACATCCGTCCCGGATTGAAGATGCCGGACGGATCGAATGCGTTCTTGAGATTGCGGTGGATGGCGGCGACGGCCGGCGCGAGCGGATGGAACACGCCGGCGCTCTTGTCGCTACCGCGGAACAGGGTAGCGTGACCGCCGGCCTTTTCCACGACAGCGCGGATCGTCCCGGCGTCAACTTCGGTACGCAGCCAGCGCTGTGCGCCGCCCCACTCCACCAGTTGCTCGCCTTCCAGCGCCAGCGGCGGTGTCACCGGCGGCACAGACAGGCGCCAGAGCGAGGCAGGCGCCGTCGGCGCGGCAAAGAATTCATTTCCGTGGTTGCGCAGCTCTTTCCAGAAAGCTTCGGCCTGCGGTTCTTCCTCGCCGCCCATTTTCTGCATCGCCGCCTTCACGGCTGCGACAGCGCCGGACAGCCGCACGATGAGTGTGCCGCCATGCCAAGCGCTGGCGGAAATCGGCAGTGGCTGCCCGCCCCAGTTGTTGAGGCGCTCGATCGCTTCCTTCTGGCCGAGTTCGAAACGCAGCGTGGTTTCCATGAAGGGTTTCGGCAGGACCTTGAGCGACACGTCCACAATCAGGCCGAGCGTGCCAAGCGAGCCGGTCAGCAGACGCGAGACGTCGTAGCCGGCCACGTTCTTCATCACTTGCCCGCCGAAGCGGAGCACGTCCCCCTTGCCATCGAGCAAAGTCGCGCCAAGCACGAAATCGCGCACCGCGCCCACTGCTTGTCGCCGCGGTCCCGAGAGCCCCCCGGCAACAACGCCGCCGATGGTCGACGCCGGACCGAAGTGCGGCGGCTCGAAGGCGAGCATCTGGTTGCGCTCGTCCAGCGCCGCTTCGATCTCGGACAACGGCGTGCCGCAGCGGGCGACGATGACGAGTTCGGTCGGTTCGTAGGCGACGATGCCCGTATGGGCGCGGGTATCGAGGACCTCTCCCTGAAGCGACTGGCCGTACCAGTCCTTGGTGCCGCCGCCGCGGAGCCGCAGCGGGGTCTTGTCGACGGTCGCCGCGGTGATTCTGTCGCGGAATTGTTCCAGTACCTGTTCCATTCCAAACCCTTAAAAGCGCGGCAGGTGTGCGAACTTCATCTGTCCGCCCGTCACGCGCATCTTGCCGTTCTCTGCGCAGCGGTTGAGTGTGGGGATGGCCTTGTCCGGATTGAGCAGGAAGGCCGTGTCGAAGGCGCGCTTCACCGCGCGGAAGGCTTCCAGTTCCTGCGGCGCGAACTGCACGCACATGGAATTGATCTTCTCGATGCCCACGCCGTGTTCGCCGGTGATGGTGCCGCCGACCTTCACGCACAGTTCCAGGATGTCGGCGCCGAAGGCTTCCGCCCGCTCGAATTCGCCCGGCTTGTTGGCATCGAACAGGATCAGCGGATGGAGGTTGCCGTCGCCGGCATGGAATACGTTGGCGCAGCGCAGGCCGTGCTTCGTTTCCATCTCGGTGATGCTGGTCAGCACATGCGCGAGGTGCTTGCGCGGAATGGTGCCGTCCATGCAGTAGTAATCGGGAGAAATGCGCCCCGCCGCCGGGAAGGCATTCTTGCGGCCGGACCAGAATCGCAGGCGCTCGGCCTCGTCCTGCGACACCGCGATGGCAGTGGCGCCGGAGGATTTCAGCACCTCGCTCATGCGGCCGATTTCTTCCTCAACCTCTTCGGGAATGCCGTCGGATTCGCACAGCAGGATGGCTTCGGCATTGATGTCGTAGCCGGCCTTCACGAAGGGCTCGACCATGCGCGACGACGTCTTGTCCATCATCTCGAGGCCGGCCGGGATGATGCCGGCGGCAATCACTTCCGCGACCGCGTCGCCGCCCTTCACCACGTCGTCGAAGGAGGCCATGATCACGCGTGCGAGTTGCGGCTTCGGCACCAGCTTGACCGTGACTTCGGTGACGACGCCCAGCATGCCTTCCGAACCGATGAATACCGCGAGCAGGTCGAGGCCGGGCGCATCCAGCGCCTCGCTGCCGAGTTCGACCACGTCGCCGTCGATGGTCACCATGCGTACGCGCAACACGTTGTGCACGGTGAGTCCGTATTTCAGGCAATGCACGCCGCCGGAGTTTTCCGCTACGTTGCCGCCGATCGTGCAGGCAATCTGGGACGACGGGTCGGGTGCGTAGTACAGGCCATGCTTGCCCGCCGCATCCGAAATCGCAAGATTGCGCACGCCGGGCTGGACCACCGCGGTGCGCGAATAGGGGTCCATCTTCAGGATGCGGTTGAAGCGCGCGGTGGACAGCACGACGCCGTCGGCGATCGGCATGGCGCCGCCGGACAGGCCCGTTCCCGCGCCGCGCGGCACGATGGGCACGTTCAACTCGCGGCAGGTCTTCAGGATGCCGATCACCTGCTCTTCGGTCTGCGGCAGCACCACGACCATCGGCAGCTGGCGATACGCAGCCAGCCCGTCGCATTCATAGGGGCGCGTGTCTTCTTCGTTAAACAAAACACAACCCTCGGGCAGGACCCGGCGCAAGGCGGCGACCACTTCGCGCTGGCGCTCGAGGGTGAATTGGTTTTCGGAGGGGGCGTTCATAGGCGGTTCCAGGCTCGTTCAGCTAGCACGAAGAGTGTAGCGAAAAGCGCGCCTCCGGGTGAGAAAGCAGGCGTGAATTCTTTTCACGGCTGGAGAGATGAGGAATCGCGCAGGCGCCAAGGTGCAATGACGAACAGGCCGGGCGCGACGTGAATAGTTTTCAAGCGGCCGGCAAGGCCCTACAACTTGCCGATGGTCCCCATCAGCCATTCCACGAAGGCATTGACCTCGGGCCGGTCGCGCGCGGCCTTTTCGTAGACCACGTAGTAGCCGTGAGGCGGCGACTTCAGTTGCACGTTGGGGAAGAGGTGCACGATCTCGCCGGAAGCGATCATGTCCTGCACGAAATGCTTGCGGCTCAAGCCGACGCCGTGTCCATACCGTACGGCCTCAAGCAGGAGTCCGAGATCATCGACACGCAGTCCCGTCGACGGCTCCGGCCAATCCAGCCCCGCCACCTCGAACCACGGCTGCCACGGCTCCAGGGCCGAGCGCAGCAATGTCGCCTTCTGCAGGTCGGCCGGCGACTTCAGTCCGCCGATCTTTTCCAGGTACTTCGGGGTGGCGACAGCAAAGGTGGGCTCCTCGTACAGTTTCTCCGTGACGAGGTCGGGATACTTGCCTGCGCCGAAGCGTACCTCGACGTCGCTCTCCGACAGGCTGAGGTCATAGAGCGGCACCGAGAGGAACAACTCGATCACGGTATCCGGATACTGCGCCGTGAAGTCCGCCAGGCGCGGCACCAGCAGGCAGCGCGCAAATGTCGGCGGCACGGTCACCTTCACCCGCGGCTGCGCCGGGGCGCTGCGATGCGGCAGCGGGAAATCCGTCAGCGTCCGCAAGGCTGCCTTCACCACATCCAGGTAACGCCGCCCGAACTCCGACAGGGTGACGGTACGCCCATCCCGCAGGAACAGCCGCTCCCCGACAAAATCCTCCAGCAACCGGATCCGGTGCGACAACGCCGAAGGCGTGATGCACAATTCGTCGGCAGCGACAGCAAAGGAACCGTGACGGGCGGCCGCTTCAAATGCGGACAGAGCGTGAACCGGCGGGAGGCGGGTGGCCATAGAGAATCGATCCTAGAACGGAGAGCCGACGATTCGGCCCGAAAACCGTAGCGAGCGGCGCAAGGTCGAATCGAGAAGCGCAGCCGTACTGGGGTACGGCGAGCATCGCAGGTTCGAGATTGCGCTGCGCAGTAGGTTTGCGGGCTGAATCACTACCAGTGGAGGATTTTACCGGGGTTCATTATGTTTTTGGGGTCAAATGCGTGCTTCAACACCCGCATCGTCTCGATTGCCCCCTCCCCGTGCTCCTGCACGAGGAAATCCATCTTGTGCATCCCCACGCCATGCTCACCGGTGCAGGTGCCGTCCATGGAAATCGCCCGCGCCACGATGCGCGAATTGATGCTCTCCGCCTTCGCCACATCCGCCTCGTTTTGCGGATCGACCATCATGAGCACATGGAAATTGCCGTCGCCGACGTGCCCGACAATGCCGTAGATCATGTCATTCTTTTCACAATCGGCCTGCGTGTCGAGAATGCATTCGGCCAGGCGCGAGATCGGCACGCAACTGTCGGTCGTGATCGCGCGTGCGCCGGGGCGCATCTGCAGCATCGCAAAATAGGCATTGTGCCGGGCCGCCCACAGCCTGGTCCGGTCTTCCGGCCGCGTCGCCCATTCGAAGCCGACCGCATTGTGCTCGGCGGCAATCTCCTGCACCACCTGCGCCTGTTCCTGGACGCCGTTCTCGCTGCCGTGGAATTCGAACAGCAGTAGCGGCTTTTCCGGCAGGCTCATCTTGTCGTAGGCGTTGATCGAACGGACGCAGTTTTCATCGAGGAATTCCACCCGCGCAACCGGCACACCCATCTGGATGGTCTGGATCACCGCATTGACCGCATCCGCGGTGCTGGGGAACGAGCACACGGCCGCCGACACCGCCTCGGGCTGGGGATAGAGCCTGACCGTGACCTCGGTGATGATGCCGAGCGTGCCTTCGCTGCCGACAAAGATACGTGTCAGGTCGTAGCCGGCGGAGGACTTTTTCGCACGCGTTCCGGTCTTGATGATGCGTCCGTCCGACGTCACGACGGTCAGCGCCAGCACGTTTTCCCGCATGGTGCCGTAGCGCACGGCATTGGTGCCGGAGGCTCGCGTCGCGGCCATGCCGCCAAGCGACGCATCGGCGCCGGGATCGATCGGAAAGAACAGTCCGGTATCGCGGATTTCCTGGTTGAGTTGCTTGCGTGTCACGCCGGCCTGCACCGTCGCAGTCTGGTCTTCCGCATGCACGGCCAGCACCTTGTTCATCTGCGACAGGTCGATCGTCACGCCGCCGCGCAGAGCAAGGATGTGGCCTTCCAGCGAGGTGCCGGTGCCGTAGGGAATGATCGGGATTTCATGCGCGCTGCACAGCTTGACCACCTCTGCCACTTCCTCGGTCGTCTGCGCAAAGACAACGGCATCCGGCAGCATCGGATCATAGGAAGACTCGTCCCGACCGTGGTGCTCGCGCATGGCCTGCGCAGTGGAAACGCGGTCTTCGAACATGGACTGAAGCGCGGTCAGCAATTCGGCAGGCAGGGGCTTTTTGAGCGCCGCCAGTTGTGCGGGGTGGTTCATGTTGTCTCCGTTATCGCGGGGCATCTGGTTGTCATTTGATTCTACTCCGATGCCAAAAACACGCCTATTGGCGCCCGGATGACAGCGAAAGCAGTGTTTTTGCCGTATCCTCGCGTTTTCCCCTTTGCTTGGAAATGCCATGGGCAACAGACTTTCGAAAATCGCGACACGTACCGGAGACAACGGAACGACCGGACTCGGCGACGGCACTCGCGTCACCAAGGACAGCCTGCGCGTGCATGCGATGGGCGACGTGGACGAACTTAATTCCCACATCGGACTATTGCTGTGCGAAGAACTGCCGCCGGCCTTGCGCGACGAACTCTTCTCGATCCAGCACGACCTGTTCGACCTCGGCGGCGAGCTGTGCATCCCCGGCTATACGCTGATCACGGATGTGCATGTCGCGCGGCTGGATGCTCTGCTGGAAAAATACAATGCCGACCTGCCGCCGCTCAAGGATTTCATCCTGCCGGCCGGTTCGCGCGGCGCAGCGCTTGCACATGTATGCCGGACCATCTGCCGCCGTGCCGAGCGCGCGGTGGTTACCCTGGGCAACAGCGAAACGCTCAATGCCAATCCGAGGCAGTACCTGAACCGGCTGTCCGACCTGCTGTTCGTGCTGTCGCGCGTGCTGAACCGGTTTGCCGGCGGCAGCGATGTGTTGTGGGAGAAAGACAGGAAGCGCGACGTCGAATGACGAAAGCGCACACGAAAAAGCGACGCAGGTGCGTCGCTTTTTTCATCAGAGGTTGTTGACGACCAGTCTCGGCTCGCCCTTGTCGAAGCGCTTCCGGATCGAAGCAGCGATGCCGTTCCCGTCAAGTCCGCAACTCGCGAGCAACTGTGCCGCGTCGCCGTGATCAATGAACCGGTCGGGCAGGCCGAGGTGCAGCACCGGTTTCACGATGCCTGCTTCGGCCAGCGCCTCCGACACGGCGGAACCGGCGCCACCCATGATGCATCCTTCCTCGACCGTCACGAGCGCATCGTGCGTCTGCGCGAGCTGCTTGATCAGCTCGACGTCGAGCGGCTTGATGAAGCGCATGTTGGCCACCGTGGCATTGAGCGACTCCGCCGCAACCAGGCTCGGCGCGAGCATGGTGCCGAAGGCGAGAATCGCAATGCCCGTCCCTTCCCGGCGGATCTCGCCCTTGCCGAGCGGGATGGTCTTCAGGTCTTTTTCGATCGCTGCGCCGATACCCGCGCCGCGCGGATAGCGCACCGCAGCCGGCCCCTTGAACTGGTAGGCGGTCGACAGCATATGGCGGCACTCGTTTTCATCGGATGCCGCCATGACCACCATGTTGGGGATGCAGCGCAGGAACGCGATGTCGTAATTGCCCGCGTGCGTCGCGCCATCGGCGCCGACAAGGCCGGCGCGGTCGAGCGCGAAAGTCACATCCAGGTTCTGCAGCGCCACGTCGTGGATCAGCTGGTCGTAGCCGCGTTGCAGGAAGGTCGAGTAGATCGCCACCACCGGCTTGAGCCCTTCGCAGGCAAGGCCGGCGGCAAAGGTCACCGCATGCTGCTCGGCGATGCCGACGTCGTAGTAGCGATTCGGGAAACGCTGTTCGAACTGCACCATGCCGGAGCCTTCGCGCATGGCGGGCGTGATGCCGACCAGTTTCTCGTCCTGCTCAGCCATGTCGCACAGCCAGTCGCCGAACACCTGGGTGTAGGTCATCTTGGTCGCGGTTGCGGGCTTGATGCCTTCGGCGGGATTGAACTTGCCGGGACCGTGGTACAGCACCGGATCGGCTTCGGCCAGCTTGTAACCCTGGCCCTTCTTCGTCACGACGTGTAGGAACTGCGGGCCCTTCAGGTTCTTGAGGTTCTGCAGGGTCGGGACCAGCGACTCGAGGTCGTGACCGTCGATCGGGCCGATATAGTTGAAACCGAATTCTTCAAACATCGTCGCGGGCATCACCATGCCCTTGGCGTGTTCCTCGAAGCGCTTGGCCAGTTCCAGCATCGGGCCCGGCAGGACCTGCTTGCCGACATTCCTCGCCGCGGCGTAGAACTTGCCCGACATCAGGCGCGCGAGGTAGCGGTTGAGCGCTCCTACGGGCGGAGAGATCGACATGTCGTTGTCGTTCAGGATCACCAGCAGGTTGATGTCGTTGAATACACCGGCATTGTTGAGCGCCTCGAAGGCCATGCCGGCGGTCATTGCGCCATCGCCGATCACGGCGATCGAGTGACGGTTCTCGCCCTTGGAGCGGGCAGCCAGCGCCATGCCCAGCGCAGCGGAAATCGAGGTGGAGGAATGCGCGGTGCCGAAGGTGTCGTATTCGCTCTCGTCGCGCTTCGGGAAACCGGAGATGCCGTTCAGCTGGCGCAGCGTATTCATTTGGTCGCGGCGGCCGGTGAGGATCTTGTGCGGATAGGTCTGGTGCCCCACGTCCCACACGATGCGGTCTTCCGGCGTGTTGAACACGTAATGCAGCGCAATGGTCAGTTCCACCGTACCGAGGTTCGATGACAGGTGGCCGCCCGTCTTGGACACCGAGTCGAGCACGAAGGCGCGTAATTCGTCCGCCAGCGGCTTGAGCTGCATGCGCGGCAGCTTGCGCAGGTCCGCGGGTCCGTTGATGCTCTTCAACAAATCCATACTATGCTTTCCGTTGCACGATCAGGTCCGCGAGTTCGCGGAGGCGTCGTGCATTATCTCCGAACGGCGCGAGCGCGCGATGCGCGTCGTTCCGCAGTTTTTCCGCCAGCGCCCGGGATTCCTCCAGGCCGAGAATCGATACGTAAGTGGGCTTGTTGTCCGCCGCATCCTTGCCCGCGGTTTTGCCGAGGGTGGCCGAATCGGCCGTCGCATCGAGGACATCATCCACTACCTGGAAGGCCAACCCGATCGCCGCTGAATACGCATCCAGTGCTTCGGCCTCATCCGCCGTGAGCCGCTTTCCGGCCAGCGCCCCCAGCAGCACGGATGCGCGCAACAGCGCGCCCGTTTTCAGGCGGTGCATGTTCTCCAGTTCGCCCAGCGACAGCGACACGCCGACGCTGTCCAAGTCGATCGCCTGGCCGCCGCACATGCCCGTCGAGCCGGATGCGCGCGCCAGCAGGCGCAGCATGTCCAGCCTGCGCGCGGCATCGGCGGTCTCGCCTTCGGACAGCACGATGAACGCTTGCGATTGCAGCGCATCGCCGACCAGCAGCGCGGTCGCTTCGTCATACTTCACGTGCACCGTCGGCTTGCCACGGCGGAGCGCATCATCGTCCATGCAGGGCATGTCGTCGTGCACGAGCGAGTACGCGTGGATCATTTCCACCGCCGCACCCGCGCGCGCCAGCACAGCCCGATCGGCGTCGAACACCTCGCCGGCGGCAAACACCAGCAGGGGCCGCACGCGCTTGCCGCCATCGAGGGCAGCGTAGCGCATCGCCTCGTGCAGGCGCGAAGGAATGTGCGACGACGGCGGCAGGAACGAAGCCAGCGCGTCTTCCATCGTGGACTGGACGTCCTTCATCCAGTCCTGAAAACCCAGGGCAACTGTCATTATTCGTCCGCCTCGGGTGCGGAATCGGTGGTGAACGGCTTGAGCATGTCGCCTTCGAGTACTTTCACCTGGCTGTCGACCTTGTCGAGCTGCCCTGCACAATATTTGACCAGTTCGGAGCCGCGCTTGTAGGCGGCCACCGACGCTTCCAGCGGCAATTCACCGGCCTCCATCTGGGCGACAAGCTGCTCCAGTTCGGCCATCGCATCCTCGAAGGATGCGGGCTCGCCCGCCGGCGATGATTTCTTTGACATGGTGGACAAAAGTTAAGTGTAGCCCGATATTTTAGAACAAACCACCTCATGCAGTTGAGGCGCAGAAACGGAGAATTGCCCATCCGGTGCGAAAATGCGCCGTTTCTGCGCAAGATCAATCCTGATTCTGTCGAGAACGACGCCAGGCCTGCGCGAACATGGCACGCCAGCTTTCACGATCGGGAGAATTTTTCAGAAGAATTCGTTGCGAATTATTGCATTTTTAATAACCGACTCTTACTTTCGGTCCATCTTTTTTGCCAAATGGAACACGTGCGGCAGGGATTTGCGAGGCCCCTGAGGTATAATTCACGGTTCTGTCCAAAATTTCCGTTTCATCTTATTTGAATACTGGTTTTTGCGGATTCTTTCTCTCTTAGGTTGGTGCAAATTAATTTGGGGGTGGGGATGTCCGATTTGGCTTCTGTCGCCAAGCTCGCGCAGTCCAACGCGCAACTTCCGGTCAACGTCTACTTCGACGACGCGCTGTTACAGCAGGAAATCAAACAACTTTTTCATCAAGGGCCTCGTTACGTCGGCCATGAGCTCATGGTGCCCAACGCGGGCGACTATGCCACGCTGCCATGGGAAAACGAGGGCCGCATGCTGGTGCGCGGACCGCAGGGCATCGAACTGCTCTCCAACGTGTGCCGCCACCGCCAGGCCAAGATGCTCGACGGCCGGGGCAATGCGAACAATATCGTGTGCCCGCTCCATCGCTGGACCTACGATCTCAAGGGCGAGCTGATCGGTGCGCCGCACTTCGGCGAGACGCCCTGCTCCAACCTGTCGAAGACGCCGCTGCAGAACTGGAACGGCTTGCTGTTCGAGCAGAACGGCGTCGATATCGCAGCGGTGATGGCCAAGCTGGGCGTCACGAAGGACCTCGACTTCTCCGGCTACATGCTGGACCACGTCGAGGTGCACGACTGCGACTACAACTGGAAGACCTTCATCGAGGTCTACCTCGAGGATTACCACGTCGAACCCTTCCATCCCGGCCTGGGCAATTTCGTCACCTGCGACGACCTGCGCTGGGAGTTCGGCGCCAACTACAGCGTGCAGACCGTGGGCATCAACAGCGGCCTTTCGAAGTTCGGCTCGCCGAAGTACCGCAAGTGGCAGGAACAGGTCATGAAGTTCCGCAACGGCGTGGTGCCGCCGTACGGTGCGATCTGGCTCACGCTCTACCCGAACATCATGGTCGAGTGGTATCCGCATGTGCTGGTCGTGTCCACGGTGTGGCCGAACGGTACGCAGAAGACCACCAACGTTGTCGAGTTCTACTACCCCGAGGAAATCGTGCTGTTCGAGCGCGAATTCGTCGAGGCGGAACGCGCAGCCTACATGGAGACCTGCATCGAGGATGACGAGATCGGTATCCGCATGGATGCCGGCCGCCGCATCCTGCTCGACCGCGGCCAGAACGAGGTCGGTCCATACCAGTCGCCGATGGAAGACGGCATGCAGCACTTCCACGAGTGGTACCGCGCACGGATCTCCGTGTAATCGACTCCCGGGCGATGCGCCGCATCGCCCGCCTTCCTGCCTGCTCGGCGAATTCGGCGTATTATCGAGGGCTTCCTCGATCCTCCTCACGCAGTTCACCTGTCGGCACGCCCCCATGCAATCGCTCTGGATGTTGTTTGCAAGCTTCGTTTTTTCCATCATGGGCGTGTGCGTGAAGATCGCGTCGCAAACCTATTCCATTTCCGAAATCGTGATGTATCGGGGACTGGTCGGCACCGTCTTCCTCGGAGGGCTGATCATCGTCCGCGGCGGCACCTTCCGCACCGCGCTGCCCTGGCACCATGTCTGGCGCGGCGCCGTCGGCGTAACTGCGCTCTGGATGTGGTTCTATTCGATCGGAAAACTGCCGATCGCCACCGGCATGACGCTCAACTACATGTCGCCGATCTGGATTGCGGCCATTCTCTTCACTGCAGGATGGTGGCGAGGACAGAACAGGTTCGAGTGGGGCCTGGCGGCTGCCATCCTGTTCAGCTTCATCGGCGTCACCATGCTGCTGCAACCATCCTTCCAGGCCGACCAGTGGTTCGCCGGACTTGTCGGCCTCGCGTCGGGCATATTGTCGGCGCTCGCCTACCTGCAGGTGAAAAAACTGGGACAGATGGGAGAACCGGAATACCGCGTGGTCTTCTATTTTTCCGTGACCGGCCTCCTTGCCGGGCTGGCCGGTGCTTTCATCCCCGGAGGCAAGGGCATCGAACTGACTGCGCACAGCATGCAGGGCATCGCGCTGCTGCTGTCGATCGGCGTCACGGCGACCGTGGCGCAAATGGCAATGACGCGCGCTTACCGACTCGGCAAGACTCTCGTCACGGCCAACCTGCAGTACACCGGGATTGTATTCTCGAGCATCTGGGGTATCCTGATATGGGGCGATGTGCTGACGTGGACGGGATGGATTGGAATTTCGGTCATCCTGGCCAGCGGCCTCGCCGCCACCTATTACAATGCACGCAAAACTGCGGCACCGTCCACAAGCAGGTCGGTTGCGGACGCGAACGATCCGATAGCGACCGAAGTCTAGGAAACCAGGGGACCATGTATTACACCACGTTGATATCTGCCGAAGACCTTGCACGCCATGTCCATGACGCTGACTGGGTTGTGCTCGACTGCCGCCATGACCTGACCGCGCCCGATGCCAGCAGGACGGCCTACGAAAGCGGCCATATTCCCGGCGCACAGTTTGCCGGTATCGACGACGACCTGTCCGACAAGAGCCCGGGACCGCACGGCGAATTCCGCGGACGCCACCCCCTTCCCGAACGCAATGCCTTCGTCGAAACGCTTCGCCGCTGGGGTGTCAACCATGGCTCCCAGGTCGTCGCATACGATGCGCACGGCGGGATGTTCGCGGCGCGCCTGTGGTGGATGCTGCGCTGGACGGGACATGAAGCGGTGGCCGTCCTCGACGGTGGAATGCAGGCATGGCAGGCGCTGGGGCTGCCGCTGGCAACCACGCCGGTGTCACGCCCGCGCGGCAATGCGGAACCGCACTATCCGCTTGTATCGACAGTGAGTGCCGACGACGTGCTGGCCAACTTGAACAACCCGGTCTACACCCTCATCGACGCGCGCGCGCCTGACCGCTTCCGCGGCGAAAACGAAACACTGGATCCGGTCGGCGGCCACATTCCCGGCGCGAAGAACCGCTTCTTCAAGGACAACCTGCAGTCCGACGGACGCTTCAAGGCGGCCGGCCAGTTGCGCGACGATTTCGGCATGCTGTCGATCGCGCCCGAGAAAACCATCATGCAATGCGGCTCCGGCGTAACGGCCTGCCACAATCTGCTGGCCATGGAAATCGCCGGACTCAGGGGCGCCGTCCTCTATCCGGGCTCCTGGAGCGAATGGTGCTCGGATCCGGCCAGGCCGGTGGCGACAGGTAACTGATCAATGGCCGTGCGTCTGGCCGGTCAGGAACAGCACGATCAGCACGCCGACGGCAATCAGCACGACTTGTGGAATGGTTTCGCGCAGGGTTGCGCGGCGCTGCATTTGCGGCATCAGGTCGCTGACAGCGATGTAGATGAAGCCCGAAGAGGCAAAGACCAGCACGAAGGGAATCAGGTCAGTCGCGCGGTCGAGGGCGAGATAACCGACTACCCCGCCGAGCACCGCCATCAAACTGCATAGCAGGTTGTAAACGTACGCGCGCGTCCTGCTGAATCCCGCATTGAGCAGTACGATGAAGTCGCCGATCTCCTGGGGGATCTCGTGCGCGACGATCGCCAGCGCGGTAATCAGTCCAAGCCCCGGATCGGCAAGGAAAGCCGCGGCAATCAGGATGCCGTCGGTGAAGTTGTGCAGCCCGTCCCCCACCAGGATCATCCACCCGGCCTTGCCGGCCTCGTGCGCATCATGTCCATGCTCATGCCCGTGGCCGTCGCCTTCGTAATGATGCGAATGGCGCAGGATCGCCATTTTCTCCAGCAGGAAGAATCCGAGCAGGCCGGCGAGCAGCGTCGCGAACAGTGCATGCGCATCGGCGTCCGACTCGAATGCCTCGGGCAGCGCATGCAGCAGCGACGTCGAGAGCAGAATGCCGACCGACAGGCTGACCATGCGTTCGACCATTTTCGACAGGAGCGAAAACGAGAACACCGCCGCTGCGGTAATGCTCAGGACACCGGCGAGCGTCGTGGCAAGCAGGATGGAAAACAGCGGGGAGTCGATTTTGGGGCCTCGGCTAAAATGCAACAAAGTTGCAAATTAAAGCACAGACTGGCTTTTTCGGCAAACTCCCGCAGTGCAACTCACCCGCCCCGGAGGCCTTGCGGCGTCAATGCGCCTCATCCCAGTTCCTGCCGACACCCACTTCGGCAATCAGCGGAACCTTGAGCTTGCCGACACGGCTCATCAGCTCGGGAAGCTTCTGTTGAATAGTCGACAATTCCGATTCGCGCACTTCGAGCACCAATTCGTCGTGCACCTGCATCACCATCTTCGACTCCAGCCGCTCCGCTTCCAGCCAGTCCTGCACGGCGATCATGGACAGCTTGATGAGGTCGGCTGCCGTTCCCTGCATCGGCGCATTGATCGCCGCGCGCTCCGCTGCCTGGCGGCGCGGTCCATTCGGAGAATTGATTTCCGCAAGCCAGAGCCGGCGGCCGAACACGGTCTGCACATAGCCGTGGGCCTTGGCCTGGGTGCGCGTATCGGCCATGTACTGTGCGACCGACGGGTAACGCTGGAAATACTTGTCGATGTACATCTGCGCGGCCGAACGCTCGATGCCGAGGTTGCTCGCGAGGCCGAAGGCGCTCATGCCGTAGATCAGGCCGAAGTTGATCACCTTCGCGTAGCGGCGCTGCTCGCTCGTCACGTCAGCAGGCGCCGCGCCGAAAATTTCGGCAGCCGTGGCGCGATGGATGTCCTCGCCTTCCGCGAAGGCGCGCAGCAGGTTCTCGTCGCCCGAGATGTGCGCCATGATGCGCAGCTCGATCTGCGAATAGTCCGCCGAGACGATGACGCTACCGGGCGGCGCAATGAACGCCTCGCGGATACGCCTGCCTTCGGCAGTGCGCACCGGGATGTTCTGCAGGTTGGGATCATTAGAGGCGAGACGCCCGGTGACGGCGACGGCCTGTGCGTAATTGGTGTGCACCCGGCCGGTATCCGGGTTGACCATTTTCGGAAGCTTGTCGGTATAAGTCGACTTCAGCTTCGAGAGGCCGCGGTAGTCGAGCAGGACTTTCGGCAGCGGATAGTTTTCCGCAAGCTTCTGCAGCACCTCTTCGTCGGTCGATGGCGAACCCGATGGCGTTTTCTTCACGACCGGCAGCTGCAGCTTGTCGAAGAAAATCTCGCCGATCTGCTTCGGTGAGTTGAGGTTGAAAGGCTGGCCGGCAAGCTCGTATGCCTGCTTTTCCATCTCGAGGATGCGCAGGCCGAGTTCATGCGACTGGGTCGACAGCAATTCCTTGTCGATCAACACTCCGTTACGCTCGATCTTCTGCAACACGACGGAAGTCGGCACCTCGATCTTTTCGTAGATGTACTTCAGCCCTTCATCCTGATTGACGCGCGGCCACATGGCATTGTGCAGTTGCAGCGTGATGTCCGCGTCCTCGGCCGCGTACTCGGTCGCACGATCGATGGCGACCTCGTCGAAGCAGATCTGCGAGGCGCCCTTGCCGCACACTTCCTCGAACGTGATCGTCTTGCGGTTCAGGTGGCGCATGGCCATGCTGTCCATGTCGTGGCTCTTGTGCGACTCGAAGACATAGGACTCGAGCAGCGTATCGTGTTCGATGCCGCGCAGGCGAACGCCGTGGTTTGCAAAAATATGGCTGTCGTACTTGAGGTTCTGCCCGACCTTGCGCTTGCCGGCATCTTCCAGCCAGGGCTTGAGCTTTTCCAGCACGCGTTCGCGCGAGAGCTGCGCCGGCGCGTCCTGATAGTGATGGGCGACCGGAATGTAGGCGGCGACGCCGGGATTGCAGCATAACGAGATACCGACGAGCTGCGCGCGCATCGGCTCGAGCGACGTCGTTTCGGTATCGACAGAGGTCAGCGCGGCGGCATTGATCGTCTCGATCCAGCGGTCGAGCTGCGCTTCGGTCAACACTGTTTCGTATTCCGTCTTCTCCGGCGCGGCGGGCGCATCGAACAGGCTGCCCTGCGGCTCCGCGCTTTCCTGCGCCGCAGCCGGACGCGCCGGTACGGCGTCGTCGCCGGCCAGTTCGCGCAGCCAGGTCTTGAAGCCGTAGCGCTTGAAGAAGTCGATCATCGCGTCCTTGTCCATCGGCTTCGCGACGAGCGATTCGGGGATGGACACCATGTGCCTGGCGAGGTCGCAATCGTTCTTGATGGTGATGAGCTTGCGTCCTGTCGGCAGCCAGTCGAGTGCGCGGCGCAGGTTCTCGCCGACGGCACCGCCTACACTTGCAGCCTGGGCAATGATGTTGTCGAGCGTTCCATACTGGGTGAGCCATTTGACCGCGGTCTTCGGACCAACCTTGTCCACGCCGGGAACGTTGTCCACCGTGTCGCCGATGAGCGTGAGGTAATCGACGATGCGCTCCGGCGGCACGCCGAACTTGGCAGTCACGCCGGCAATGTCGAGCTTCTCGTTGGTCATCGTATTGATCAGGGTGACATGTTCATTCACCAACTGCGCCATGTCCTTGTCGCCCGTCGAGATGACGGCTTCCATCCCGTGCTCGACCGCTTGCGTTGCCAGCGTGCCGATGACGTCGTCGGCTTCGATGCCCTCCACCATCAGAATCGGCCAGCCCATTGCACGCACCGCTTCATGGATCGGTTCGATCTGCCGCGCGAGGTCTTCGGGCATCGACGGACGCTGCGCTTTGTACTCCGGATACAGGTCGTCGCGGAAGGTTTTTCCTTTTGCGTCGAACACGCATGCGATGTATGCTGCAGAGTAATCGTTACGGAGTTTACGCAGCATGTTGATCATGCCGTAGATCGCTCCTGTCGGCGCACCTTCGGCATTGCGCAGGTCAGGCATTGCATGGAAGGCGCGGTACAGGTAGCTGGAACCGTCAACTAACAACAGGGTTTTATTCATATGGTGTCAAAGGGAAAAAACGTGCCCCGTCTGCGGCAGATCGCGGACCTCAATCGCGCGACCGCGAAGAAGGCGCGCGAGTCGTGGCATATGCTCACGATTATGGCAGAGTTTATCGAGTCGACCGAACGCCTTGCCGAGTTGCGTCCGGCGGTATCGATCTTCGGCTCGGCACGCACCAGGCCGGACGATCCGTACTACCAGATGACCATCGACATCGCGCGCCGGCTGTCCGACGCCGGCCTCGCGGTCATCTCCGGCGGCGGCCCGGGCATCATGGAGGCGGCCAACAAGGGTGCCTTCGAAGGCGCGTCCTCCTCGGTCGGCCTGAACATCGAACTGCCGCATGAACAGACAAGCAATTCATGGCAGGACATCTCGATCAGCTTCCGTCACTTCTTCGCGCGCAAGGTGGCCTTCGTCAAGTATGCGGACGCATACGTCGTGATGCCCGGCGGCTTCGGCACGCTGGATGAATTCACCGAAGTGCTGACGCTGATCCAGACCGGCAAGTCGCGCCGCATCCCGGTCATCCTGGTCGGCACCACTTTCTGGGGCGGGCTGCTTGACTGGTTCAAGGACAGGCTGGTCGCGGACGGAATGATCGCTCCGCAGGACATGAACCTGATTCAGTTGATCGACGAGCCGGCCAACGTCGTCGAGGCGATTTTTGCCTTCTACGAAGCGCACCACGAACTCCTGTCCGAAGACAGCAAGGAACCCGGCGCTTATCTCTGACGGAAGGAAAGGGGTGGTTTGCTAGAATATTGCCTTGAGGCTTGATTGCTTTCGGGCCAAGGCATTCCAACAACCCCCTACCCTATCATGTGCATAAACAAGGCATGGCGCCTCATCATTGCAGGCATTGCCATCCAGGCAATCTCCCTGGCTGCCTCGGCCCAGCAGCCCCCGAAACTGGAAAAACTGGAAGAAGGCGAAGCCCCGGCAGTCACCATCCGCAAGCCGGACCAGAAAAGCAGGATCCAGGAAAAGCGCGCACCCGGCGGCAAGGTCACCGAAGTCAAGGTCACCACCGGCGGCAGCTCGTATGTGGTAAAACCGAACGAACCTGCCGGCAGCGCTCAGCCGGGCGATCTGCAGAGTAATACAATTCGTCCTGCGCAGTGGGAAGTGAAGGAATTCGACCTCGGCAGGCCGAAGACGAAGGAGCAGGAAGAAGCGCAAGCCGCCGACGTCCCTGCGCCGCCTCCCGCAAAGAAATAATCCGCGTACGAGACGGCACGCGTCCCGATTTTCGACAATTTAATCAATTCGACTCATGGCAGTATTCACCCCGGTCAGCCTGGATGACCTCAACCAGTGGCTCATGCAGTTTTCCCTCGGCAAACCGCTTGCGGTCAAGGGCATTTCATCCGGCATTGAAAACAGCAATTTCTTCCTGACGACCGAAACGGGCGAGTATGTCCTGACGATCTTCGAAAAGCTGACATTCGAGCAACTGCCGTTCTACCTGGAACTGATGCGCCACCTCGCCGACCGCGGCGTGCTGGTGCCGGCGCCGATGGCCAACCGCAACGGCGACATCCTGCATGCGCTGCACGGCAAGCCGGCAGCCATCGTGACCAAGCTGGAAGGGACTTCGCAACTGGATCCGAAGCCGGTGCACTGCGCCGCCGTCGGCGCCATGCTTGCAAAAATGCACCTCGCCGGACAGGATTTCCCGATCCAGCAGCCCAACCTGCGCGGACTGGAATGGTGGCGCGAGACGACACCGGTCGTCATGCCCTACCTGCCGGAAGAAGCGCAGCACCTGCTCCGTGCGGAAATCCATACCCAGGAAGCATTCGCCGCATCGGCCATCTATCACCAGTTGCCCCGAGGTCCGGTGCATGCCGACCTGTTCCGCAACAACGTGATGTTCGACGGCGAGCGCCTGACCGGCTTCTTCGATTTTTACTTCGCCGGTTGCGATACCTGGATCTTTGACGTCGCGGTGACGGTCAACGACTGGTGCATCAATTTGCAGACGGGCGAACTCGACGCGGCCCGCGTGCGCGCGATGCTCGACGCCTACCATGGCGTGCGGCCTTTCACGCTCGCCGAAAAGGCGGCATGGCGCCCCACGCTGCAGGCCGGTGCATTGCGCTTCTGGCTGTCGCGCCTGTATGACTTCTACATGCCGCGCGAGGCGGAAATGCTGACGCCGCACGATCCGACGCATTTCGAACGCATCCTGCGCGAACGCATCAACAAACCGGTTCCGGATTTATTCTGACGATGGACAAACTGCCCGCAATAGCCGGCTGGAACTGGGTCAAGGAAGGGTTCTCGCTGTTCCGCAAGCAACCGGCCGAAATTTCCACACTGTTCCTGGCCTACATGTTCCTGATGATGGCCATCGGCTTCCTGCCCCTCCTCGGACAGGTCTTGCCCCTGGTGCTCATCCCGGTGTTCTCCATGGCCTTCATGCAGGCCTGCCTGCAGATCGAACAAGGCAAGAAGGTGTATCCGAACCTGTTGCTGGCCGGCTTCCGCTCGCCTGCGGTGAAGCGCCTGCTCCAGCTCGGCGTCCTGTACCTGGTTGCCGCGGTCATCGCCGTCGCCGCGTCGGCGATTGTGGATGGCGGCGCGTTCTGGGAAATCATGTCGGGCCAGAAGAACCTGGACACGGACACCATCCGCGGCTCCAACCTGTCGCTTGCCATGATGTTCTCGGCGGCCGTCTATACCCCTGCAGCGATGGCGTTCTGGTATGCCGCGCCCCTGATCGCCTGGCAGGACATGGGCGTCGGCAAGGCCATTTTCTACAGCTTCTTTGCCGTCAAGCGCTCCGGCATGGCGTTCCTGGTATATGGCCTGTCGTGGATCCTGATCGGCGTGATCCTGCCCGCGGTGCTCAGCAGCATCGTGGCACTGGTCGTCGGCAAGGCGTTCGCGGTCATGGTGGTGCTGCTGACCGTATCGCTTGTGCTGACGGTCGTCATGTACTGCTCCTTCTACCCCACCTATACGCACGTCTTCGGGCGTCCGGAATCCCAGGCGGTGTCATCCATGCAGCAATAGAAAGTGCGCCGCAGGGCGCACTTTTGCACACCGACAACAAACCTCCTATACTCGCTGGATGCCGTCGCCCGGCTATCTGCAGGCGGCGCTAACCGGAGGCGTGGATGATCAAGAAAATCAGCGTTCGCCAGTTGAAGGTCGGCATGTTCGTGCACGACTTCAGTTGCCATTGGATAGACCATCCGTTCGCACGCAACCGCCTCCTGATCGCTTCCGATAACGAAATCCGGAAAATCGTCGAGGCCGGTATCCACGAGCTGTACATCGATACCGAAAAGGGCCTGGATGTTGCCGATGCGCCCACTGCGGAGCAAGCACAGAAAGCGCTCGAAAAGGAACTCGTCGCCATCGCCTCCCGCCAGCCAGCGACCATGGCACGCGTCACGCTGGCCGAAGAAATGAACCGGGCGAAACAGGTCAAGAACCAGGCGCACCAGCTGGTGCGCAGCGTGATGAGCGACGCGCGCCTGGGCAAGGCGATCGAGCTGGACCAGGTCGAACCGGTGGTGCAGAACATCACCGAATCGATCCTGCGCAACCCGGGCGCCCTGACCGGACTGCTGCGCATCAAGAACAAGGACGATTACACCTTCCTGCATTCGGTCAGCGTATGCACCCTGCTGGTGGCCTTTTGCCGCTCGGCCGGCGTCGATCCCGAATTGACACGCCAGGCCGGACTGGGCGGGCTGCTGCACGATACCGGCAAGGCACTGGTCCCGGACGAGGTGCTGAACAAGCCCGGCCGGCTGACCGAGGAAGAATTCGAGATCATCCGCAAGCACCCGAAGGATGGCTATGACATCCTGCTGAAGACGCCGGGTGTGGGCGAGGTCCCGCTCGACATCACCCTGCACCACCACGAGAGGATGGACGGCAGCGGCTATCCGGACAAGCTGCCCGGCGACAAGATCAGCACGGTCGCGCAAATGGCGGCCATCGTCGACGTGTACGACGCGATCACCGCTGATCGCTGCTACCACAAGGGCATGTCGGCGGCGGAAGCGCTGCGCAAGATTTTCGAGTGGAGCAAGTTCCACTTCAACCCGCAGCATGTGCAGAGTTTCATGCGCTGCGTGGGCATCTATCCGGTGGGTACGCTGGTGCTGCTGGAGTCTGGCCGGCTCGGCGTGGTGATCGAGCCGCACGAGACGAACCTGCTGGCGCCGAAGGTCAGGGCCTTCTTCAGCGCCAAGTCCAACACTTACATCAAACCGGTCGACGTGGACCTGTCAAAACCGCTCGGCATGGGCGGCGGCGACAAGATCCTGAGCCACGAGTCGCGCGAAAAATGGCGCGTCGATCCGATGAAGTTTTTCGACTTTGCCCAGTAGGGGTCAGTTCACGCGTTCCAGCTTCGCGATATTCAGGTCCAGCAGCTTCATGCCGTGGCGGCCGAAATTGATGTGCGCGCGCGTATTGGTGCCGCTGCCCTCGATGTTCACGATCACGCCTTCGCCGAACTTCTGGTGCGCCACCGATTCGCCGATGCGCCAGCCGGAATCCTTGCGGCTGAAGGTCTGCGCGATCTTGTTGGCGCCGGCTTCCGGTGCATCGTCCCAGGCCGACTTGCGCGTGTTGCCGAACCATTGCGGCTGCACTTTCGGGGACAGCCACTTGATCGCCTCTTCAGGCAGCTCGTCGAGGAAACGCGATTTCATGTTGTAGCGGGTCTGGCCGTGCAGCATGCGCGTCTGCGAGAAGCTCATGTAGAGCCGCTTCTTGGCGCGCGTGATGGCGACGTACATCAGGCGCCGCTCCTCTTCCAGCCCGCCCTCTTCCTGCGCGCTGTTCTCGTGCGGGAACAGTCCTTCCTCCAGGCCGGTGATGAACACGGCGTCGAACTCCAGTCCCTTGGCGGAATGCACCGTCATCAGCTGCAAGGCATCCTGCCCCGCCTGCGCCTGGTTGTCGCCCGCTTCCAGGGAGGCGTGCGAGAGGAATGCCGACAGCGGCGACATTACGGTGGGCAGCGGCGCGTCTGCATCCAGCACTTCATCGCCGTTTGGCAAAGGCATGCCGGCAGAAGCCTGTGTCTTCGGGCCAAGCAAGGCCGGCTGGTCGATGCCGAAGCCCTCTTCCGACACGAACAGCATGGCGGCGCTGACCAGCTGCTCCAGGTTCTCGATGCGGTCGGCGCCTTCCTTCTCCGTTTGGTAGTGCGTGATCAGCGTGCTCATGTCGAGCATCACCTGCACCATTTCCTGCAGCGGCAGGTTCTGCGTCTCGAAGCGCATGCCCTCCACCAGCTTCACGAAGGAACCGAGCGAGGTGCCCGCCTTGCCGGTCACATAGGGCACCGCCGCGTACAGTGAGATGCCGTACTGGCGCGCCGCATCCTGCAATTGTTCGAGCGAGCGGGCGCCAATGCCGCGCGTGGGGAAATTCACGACACGCAGGAAGGCGGAATCGTTGTGCGGATTGTCCATCAACTGCAGGTAGGCAATCGCATGCTTGATCTCGGCGCGCTCGAAGAAGCGCTGGCCGCCGTACACACGGTAGGGAATGCCGGCGGTGAATAGCGCATGCTCGATCACGCGCGACTGCGCATTCGAGCGATACAGGATGGCGATCTCGCTGCGCGCCGCGCCCTCGTTGATCAGACTCTTCGCCTCTTCGATCACCCATTGCGCTTCCTGGATGTCGCTGGTGGCTTCATAGATGCGCAGCTGCTCGCCGTGACCGGCGTCGGTGCGCAGGTTCTTGCCAAGCCGCTTGCTGTTGTTGGCGATCAGGATATTCGCCGCATCGAGGATGTGCCCGTGCGAGCGATAGTTTTGCTCCAGCTTGATCAGGTTCTGCACGCGGAACTCGCGCTCGAAAGCAACCATGTTGCCCACGTTCGCACCGCGGAAGGCGTAGATGCTCTGGTCGTCGTCCCCCACTGCGAACACCGCATTGTGCTCGCCGGCCATCAGCTTGAGCCAGGCGTACTGCAGGTTGTTGGTATCCTGGAACTCGTCGACGAGGATGTGCTTGAAGCGCGCCTGGTAATGCTCGCGCAGGGGCTGGTTGCGCGTCAGGAGTTCATAGGTGCGCAGCAGGAGTTCCGCAAAATCCACCACGCCTTCGCGCTGGCATTGCTGGTCGTAGACTTCGTAGAGTTCGACAAAGCGGCGGTTGTAATCGTCGTTCGCTTCGACGTCCTTCGCGCGCAGCCCCTGTTCCTTCGCATTGTTGATGAAGTACATCAGGTTGCGCGGCGGGTATTTTTCATCGTCCACATTCAGTGACTTCAGCAAGCGCTTGATGGCAGAAAGCTGGTCGGCGGAATCGAGGATCTGGAAGGTCTGCGGCAGTCCTGCGTCACGGTAATGCGCACGCAGCAAGCGGTTGCACAAGCCGTGGAAGGTGCCGATCCACATGCCGCGCGTATTGATCGGCAGCATCGCGGACAGGCGCGACATCATCTCCTTCGCAGCCTTGTTCGTAAACGTCACTGCCAGCACCCCTGCCGGCGATACCTGGCCGGTCTGGATCAGCCACGCGATCCGCGTCGTGAGCACACGCGTTTTGCCTGAGCCTGCGCCGGCGAGAATCAGTGCGGATTGGTTGGGGAGGGTGACCGCGGCAAGCTGTTCCGCGTTGAGGTTGTGGAGGAGATTTTGCATCCCGTGATTATAGCGGCGCAGGCCTCCGGATTGAGGGCAAGTTGGCGCTTGCCGAACGCACAACTATTGCCCATTCATCATCGGAATTCCCCTTTCGGGATATTGCGGCGGTTACGCAGCAAACAGCCTGGCGAAACCGCGTGCGGCGCTTTCCGGGTCATCCGTCATGTAAATGCTGCTGATCACGGCGACCATGTCCGTACCCTGTTGCACGAGCGGCGCTGAATTCTCCTGCGTCATCCCGCCGATCACGACATTGGGCAACGGAATTTCCTTCTTTGCCTGCGCGACGATTTCCGGCGGCGTTGACACTTCGTACTTCTTCACGCGCGACGGATAGAAGCCGCCGAACGCAACATAACTGGCGCCGGCCGCATGGGCGTCGCGCGCGAGCTGCAAGCTGCCGTAGCAGGACGACCCAACGATTTTCGCAGGACCGACCGCCGCGCGCACCTGGGCGACCGCCGCATCGGTACCGCCGACATGGATGCCGTCCGCATCCAGTGCCAGGGCCAGTTCCACGAAGTCATTGATGATGAACGGACGGCCATAGCGACGGCACAAGGCCTGCAGTTGCGCAGCCTGCTCGCGCCGCAGTTCGGGCGATGCGGTCTTGTGCCTGTACTGCACGATCGATGCGCCGCCGCGCAATCCGGCTTCCGTGACATCAAGCATCTTTTGCGTATCGTCCCAGTCCGGGGTAACAAGATACAGGCCTTTCATGGATTTTCCTCGATGGTGGTGCAGCGATTGGGGATCTGCTGCCCGCCTGCAATCGCATAGGCGGATTGCAGGGATTGATGACAATAGGCTTGCGCCTCTTCGACGGCTTCCACCAGCGTCTTGCCGCAGGCCAGCAAGGCGGCAATCGCGGAAGCCAGGGTGCAACCCGTTCCATGGAATCCGCCGGGGAGGCGCGGCCAGGTCCAGGTGCATTTATTCTCACGCGTGAACAGTCGGTTCACGATATCGGGACCGGTGCCATGTCCGCCCTTGATCAGCACGTTCGGGCAGTACTGGAGCAGGTTTTCCACCTGCGCGTCCATGCTCTGGTTGCCGCCGCATAGCGCCGCCGCTTCCGGCAGATTCGGCGTCACGAGCGTGGCGAACGGCAGCAGGGTCATGACGGCAAACGCCGGGTTGTCCTCGGAGAGCTTGTCGCCATGCCCGCTGGCGAGCACCGTGTCTAGCACGACATGCAGGCCGGGGTTGCGTTCCTTCATCCCGCGTAGCATGTCGGCGATGGCTTCCGCATTGGCGCGATTGCCGACGATACCGATCTTGACCGCAGCGATGTCGATCTTGTCGACCAGCGCCTGCGCCTGCTGCTGTACCAGCGCCGCCGGCACCGGATGCACTTTGAACACCCGGTCGTTATCCTGCACTGTCAGTGCAGTGACGGACGTCAGCGGATGCGCGCCGAGGGCGGCGATCACCGGGACGTCCGCCTGCAATCCTGCCCCGCCGCTCGGATCCGAGCCGGCGAAGACGAGGACGCTGGGGCGCATCATGTTGCGCGTCCCTCCATCGGGGAGGATGGCGAAGCGGCGAACTTCTTCGGAATGCGGCCGGCGAGATAGGCATCGCGGCCAGCCTCGACGGCCAGCTTCATCGCGCGCGCCATCCGGATCGGGTCCTTCGCCCCCGCGATGGCGGTATTCATCAGCACGCCGTCACAGCCGAGTTCCATCGCAATCGCCGCATCCGATGCCGTGCCCACGCCAGCATCGACCAGCACCGGCACCTTGGCCTGCTGGATGATGAGCGACAGGTTCCACGGATTGAGGATGCCCATGCCGGAACCGATCAGCGATGCCAGCGGCATGACCGCGCAGCAGCCGATCTCTTCCAGCATCTTTGCCTGGATCGGGTCGTCGCTGCAGTAGACCATCACGTCGAAACCATCCTTGACCAGGGTCTCGGCGGCCTTCAAGGTTTCCGGCATATTGGGGAACAGGGTCTTCTCGTCGCCCAGCACTTCCAGCTTGACCAGCTTGTGGCCGTTCAGCAGTTCGCGTGCGAGCTGCAGCGTGTAGACCGCGTCCTTGGCGTTGTAGCAGCCGGCGGTGTTGGGAAGGATGGTGTACTTCGTCGGTGGCACCACGTCCAGCAGGCTGGGTGCGTTCGGGTCCTGGCCGATGTTCACGCGGCGGATCGCCACGGTGATGATGTCGGCGCCGCTGGCTTCGGTTGCCAGGCGAGTCTGCTCGAGGTCCTTGTACTTGCCGCTGCCGACCAGCAGGCGGGAATTGTAGGTCTTGCCGGCAATGGTCAGGCCGGTGTCTTGGGTGTTTTGTTGTGTGTTCATGAGAGCTCCGTACACTCCCTCCCCTTCAAGGGGAGGGTGGGGGTGGGGATGGGGTTAAAGCATCCCAGATCGTTTGTACAACAGCGTCCGTTTCATCGAGTACTTCGTTGTTCCAGAAGCGGAGCACTGTGAATCCTGCAGCAGCCAATCTCGACGTTCGTTTCTCGTCATAGGAAGCATTCTCCATATGCTGAGAGCCGTCAATTTCTACGACCAGTCCTCGCTCAAGACAGACAAAATCCAGAACGAAATTCTCGAAAGGGTGTTGACGGCGGAATTTCACGCCAAGCTGCTTGCCTCGCAAACGTTGCCACAATCTCCGCTCCGCATCGGTTTGCGATTTGCGCAATTCCTTCGCTGCAGGTTTTGCAAAATCGTTGGTTTGGCCTTGCAACTGAAACCCATCCCCACCCTAACCCTCCCCTTGAAGGGGAGGGGACTTCCTTTATTAATTAACCGCCGCCGATCGCCTTGACGATGTCAACACGATCGCTCGGCTGCAGCACGCGCTCGGCCCATTTGCTTCGCGGCACCACTTCCCGGTTGATCGCCACCGCCAGCGACTTGTTCGCCAGGTCGAGGGAGGCGATCAGGTCCTGAACGTTCAGGTTCTCTTCAACCGGGTGCGGCGCACCGTTCAGTTCGATTTCCATGGCTTACTGCTTGCGATAGAGTTCCGCGCCGGTTTTCACGAACTCGACGGCCTTCACTTCCATGCCCTTCTTCAGCGCTTCGTCATCGGTGATGCCCTGCGAAGCGGCGAAGTCGCGCACGTCCTGCGTGATCTTCATCGAGCAGAAATGCGGACCGCACATCGAGCAGAAGTGCGCCACCTTGGCGGAATCCTTCGGCAGCGTCTCGTCGTGGAACTCGCGTGCCTTGTCCGGATCGAGACCAAGGTTGAACTGGTCTTCCCAGCGGAACTCGAAGCGCGCCTTGGACAGCGCGTTGTCGCGGATCTGCGCTCCGGGATGCCCCTTGGCGAGATCAGCGGCGTGGGCAGCGAGCTTGTAGGTGATGATGCCTTCCTTGACGTCGGCCTTGTTCGGCAGGCCAAGGTGCTCCTTCGGCGTCACATAGCAGAGCATCGCCGTACCGTACCATCCGATCATCGCGGCGCCGATGCCGGAAGTGATGTGGTCGTAGCCGGGAGCGATATCGGTGGTCAAGGGGCCAAGCGTGTAGAACGGCGCTTCCGCACAGTCCTTCAGCTGCAGGTCCATGTTTTCCTTGATCAGGTGCATCGGCACGTGGCCGGGACCTTCGATCATCACCTGCACGTCGTGCTTCCAGGCGATCTGGGTCAGTTCGCCCAAGGTCTTCAGCTCACCGAGCTGGGCTTCGTCGTTGGCGTCGTAAATCGAGCCGGGACGCAGGCCGTCGCCAAGCGAGAACGCGACGTCATACTGCTTCATGATTTCGCAGATCTCTTCGAAATGCGTGTACAGGAAGGATTCCTTGTGATGCGCGAGGCACCACTTCGCCATGATCGAACCGCCGCGCGACACGATGCCGGTCATGCGCTTGGCCGTCAGCGGCACGTATTGCAGGCGCACGCCCGCGTGGATGGTGAAGTAGTCGACGCCCTGCTCCGCCTGCTCGATCAGCGTGTCGCGGAAGATTTCCCAGGTCAGGTCCTCGGCCTTGCCGTTGACCTTTTCCAGCGCCTGGTAGATCGGCACCGTACCGATCGGCACGGGCGAATTGCGGATGATCCATTCGCGGGTTTCGTGGATGTGCTTGCCGGTGGACAGGTCCATCACGGTGTCGCCGCCCCAGCGGATCGCCCAGGTCATCTTTTCGACTTCCTCGCCGATGGACGAGGTGACGGCGGAATTGCCGATATTGGCGTTGATCTTGACCAGGAAGTTGCGGCCGATGATCATCGGCTCGGATTCCGGGTGGTTGATGTTGTTGGGGATGATCGCGCGGCCGCAGGCGATTTCGGAGCGCACGAATTCCGGCGTGATTTCAGCGGGAATCGCGGCGCCGAACGACTGGCCCGGATGCTGGCGGCCCATCAGGTCGGCCAGCTTCTGGCCCATGGGGCCGGAGGCCTTCAGGCCTTCGAGGTATTCCTTGCGGCGCAGGTTTTCGCGAATGGCGATGTATTCCATTTCCGGCGTGATGATGCCCTGGCGCGCGTAGTGCATTTGCGTCACGTTCTTGCCGGCCTTGGCGCGGCGCGGCTTGCGGTGCAGGTTGAAACGCAGTTCGGCCAGCTTGGGGTCGTTCAGGCGCTCGACGCCGTACTGCGAGCTCGGTCCGTCCAGCTCTTCGGTATCGCCGCGCTCGGCGATCCAGGCGGCGCGCAGTGCGGCGAGGCCGGAGCGGATGTCGATCTTGACGTTCGGGTCGGTGTACGGGCCGGAGGTGTCGTAGACGTAGATCGGCGGGTTCTTTTCCGCGCCCATGGAGGCCGGTGTGTCGGCCTGGCTGATTTCACGCATCGGAACGCGGATATCCGGGCGCGAGCCTTCGACGTAGATCTTGCGGGAATTCGGCAGCGGCTGGATCGCGGCTTCGTCCACCTTGGCGGTGGCGGCGAGGAATTGCGGATTGGCGTTCATGGTGCTCCTTTGCAAAGAGGGTATGCGAAGGAGCGGCGGAAAAAGGATGGACTGCAGGCTTTCCGGATGCTTCCCTTCGCTGGCATTACCCAGATCAGGTTCGAGGGTGTTTCTCACCCGGTCGAATGGCGACCAGGACCCCTAGCGTCGTACCGCACGGCCTCCGTTAGACGGAAGCCTCTAAAACGGCGATGGCGGAATTATACGCCGATCCCTGCCAATGTCAGCCGTTCCCTCCCGTATAATGCATAGTTTCGCAAAAACATATTGAAATCATGGAATTAGCCAAGTCTTTCGAGCCCGCCGACATTGAAAAATTCTGGCGTACCGAATGGGAACAGCGCGGTTACTTCACCGCCAGCACCGAACCGGGCAAGCAGTCCTTCAGCATCCAGTTGCCGCCGCCCAACGTGACCGGCACGCTGCACATGGGCCATGCCTTCAACCAGACCGTGATGGATGGCCTGACGCGCTACTACCGCATGCGCGGCCACAACACCGCCTGGATTCCCGGCACCGACCACGCCGGCATCGCCACCCAGATCGTGGTGGAACGCCAGCTCGACGCACAGAACATTTCCCGCCACGACCTCGGCCGCGAAAAATTCCTCGAAAAGGTCTGGGAGTGGAAGGAGCATTCCGGTTCCACCATCACCGGCCAGATGCGCCGCATGGGTGCCTCCACTGACTGGACGCGCGAATACTTCACCATGGACGAGAAGATGTCCAAGGCCGTGACCGAAGTCTTCGTGCGCCTGTACGAGCAGGGCCTGATCTATCGCGGCAAGCGCCTGGTGAACTGGGACCCGAAACTGCACACCGCCGTGTCCGACCTCGAGGTCGTCTCCGAGGAAGAAGACGGCTTCATGTGGCACATCCGCTATCCGCTCGCAGACGGCAGCGGCCACATCACGGTAGCCACCACCCGTCCGGAAACCATGCTCGGCGACGTCGCGGTCGCCGTCGATCCGACCGATGAACGCTACCAGCACCTGGTCGGCAAGATGCTGACGCTGCCGCTGACCGGCCGCGACATTCCGATCATTGCCGACGACTATGTGGACAAGGAATTCGGCACCGGCTGCGTGAAGATCACGCCGGCCCACGATTTCAACGACTATGCGGTCGGCCAGCGCCACCGCCTCGCGCAGATCAACATCTTCACGCTCGACGCCAAGATCAACGACAACGCGCCGGCCGAATACACAGGCATGGACCGCTACGCGGCACGCAAGAAGATCGTTGCCGACCTCGAAGCCAAGGGCTTGCTGGAATCGGTCAAGCCGCACAAGCTGATGGTGCCACGCGGCGACCGCACCGGCGTCGTGATCGAGCCGATGCTGACCGACCAGTGGTTCGTCGCGATGAGCGTGCCGGCACCCGACGGCACGCACTTCCCCGGCAAGTCGATCGCCCAGGTGGCGCTCGAAAAGGTGGCCGACGGCGACATCAAGTTCATCCCGGAAAACTGGACCACCACCTACAACCAGTGGCTCAACAACATCCAGGACTGGTGCATCTCGCGTCAGCTGTGGTGGGGCCACCAGATCCCGGCGTGGTACGACGAGGACGGCAACATCTACGTCGCGCGCAACGAAGAAGAAGCGAAGGCCAAGGCCGGCGGCAAGGCGCTGACGCGCGAGTCCGACGTGCTCGACACCTGGTTCTCGTCCGCGCTGGTGCCCTTCTCCTCGCTCGGCTGGCCGGAAGAGACGCCGGACTACAAGATGTTCCTGCCGTCGTCGGTGCTGGTCACCGGCTTCGACATCATCTTCTTCTGGGTGGCGCGCATGGTCATGATGACCACGCACTTCACCGGCAAGGTGCCGTTCGACACGGTGTACGTGCACGGCCTGGTGCGCGACGCCAGCGGCCAGAAGATGTCCAAGTCCAAGGGCAACACGTTGGACCCGATCGACCTGATCGACGGCATCGACGTCGAGTCGCTGGTCGCCAAGCGTACCACCGGCCTGATGAACCCGAAGCAGGCGGAAAGCATCGCCAAGGCGACGCGCAAGGAATTCCCGAACGGCATTCCAGGCTTCGGCACCGACGCGCTGCGCTTCACGATGGCGAGCTATGCCTCGCTCGGCCGCAACATCAACTTCGACCTGAACCGCTGCGAAGGCTATCGCAACTTCTGCAACAAGCTGTGGAACGCGACGCGCTTCGTGCTGATGAACACCGAAGGCCAGGACTGCGGCTTCGATCCCGCCACCTGCGGTCCCGACATGCGCGACTTCTCGCAGGCCGACCGCTGGATCGTGTCGCTGCTGCAGCGTACCGAGGCGGAAGTGGAGAAGGGTTTCGCCGACTACCGCTTCGACAACATCGCCTCCGCGATCTACAAGTTCGTCTGGGACGAGTACTGCGACTGGTACCTCGAAGTCGCCAAGGTGCAGATCCAGAACGGCACCGAAGCGCAACAGCGCGCCACCCGCCGCACCCTGCTGCGCGTACTGGAAACCGTGCTACGCCTGGCGCATCCGGTCATTCCTTTCATCACCGAGCAGCTGTGGCAGAAGATCGCGCCGATGACAGGTCAGGCACTGAATCCGGCCGGCGACTCCATCATGGTCCAGTCCTATCCGCGACCGAACCTGGAGAAGCTGGACGAGCAGGCCGAAGCCTGGATGGCGCAGCTCAAGTCCATGACCGACGCCTGCCGCAACCTGCGCGGCGAGATGCAACTGTCCCCGGCGCAGCGCGTGCCGCTGTTCATCGAGGCCGGCGACAAGGCGCAAGCCGAGTCCTTCGGCCGCTACCTGCAAGCATTGGCCAAGCTGTCCGACGTGCAGATCGTCGACAGCCTGCCGGAATCCCCGGCACCGGTGTCCGTGGTCGGCACGGTCAAGCTGATGCTGAAGGTCGAGATCGATGTCGCCGCAGAGAAGGAGCGCCTCTCCAAGGAAATCACCCGTCTCGAAGGCGAAATCGCGAAGGCCAACGCAAAACTCGGCAACGAAAGCTTCGTCGCCCGTGCACCGGCGCAAGTCGTGGCACAGGAGAAAGAGCGTCTGTTGACCTTCGGAGCCACACTCGAGAAACTGCGCGAGCAATTTGATAAATTGCAAAAGAGCTAATTGCGGCTCGGTCGAAACTTCTGGACAGTTCGGACCGGGTCGCCCCGGTTCGAACAGATTACCCAATCCCCAGGAGACAAAACGATGAGACGATTAGTGACCCTTTCCCTGGCGGCCAGCGCGCTGGTCGCTGCAAGCGCGATGGCGCAGGATGCCACCCCGATCGGCGTCTGGAAAACCATCGACGACGAAACCGGCAAGCCGAAATCGCTGGTCCGCATCACCGAAAGCAACGGTGAATTGCGCGGCAAGATCGAGAAGCTGTTCCGCGATGCCGGCGAAGACCCGAATCCCAAGTGCGAAAAGTGCGAGGGCACCCTGAAGGACCAGCCCGTCATCGGCATGACCATCATCACCGGCATGAAGAAGGACGGCAGCGAGTACAACGGCGGTCACATCCTCGATCCGAACAACGGCAAGGTCTACAGGAGCAAGCTGACTGTCGTCGAAGGCGGCAAGAAGCTCGATGTGCGCGGTTACATTGGCGTGCCGATGCTGGGCCGTACGCAGACCTGGCTGCGCCAGGAGTAATCCGGCCGCACAAAACAAAAAAGGCGCCATCCGCGCCTTTTTTATTGATCCAACCGACTCAAACGAACGATATCGTCAGCCCCGGCAGCGAAATGCCGGAGAACGCCGACGTCCATGTCTCGCCCGGCTTGATCGGGCATACGTCCGTCCATGTGCCGGTCGTGACGATTTCGCCCTTCGCCAGCTGCGGGAACTGCGGCTGGATCTTCAGCAACTGGTGCAGGTGCCAGAGCGCGTGCATCGGACTGCCCAACACGTCGCTGCCGAAACCGGCAGAGCGCAATTCATCGCCGCAGGACAGCGACAGGCTCGCATGCGGCAACACTTCGGCGAGGCTGCGGCGGCTTGCGGCCGACAGCATCTTCGGCTCGCCGACAATCAGCGAACCATGCAGACCGAATGCCGCGATCGAATCCGCCATCTCGAACTTCCATTCCGGGAAGGGGCAGACCACGATTTCGAAGGCATGCGCCATCCATTCGATGCATTCCGCGAGTTCTTCCAGCGTAGCGTCGGGGGACGGCGTCCGGTTGAGCTTGAACACAAGCTCCGGCCCGATGCGCGGCTGGAGTGCACCATCGAGGCTTTGAATACCGCGATTGTCTTCCGTGAATCGGACAGTTGCGTCGAAAATCGGGGTCCAGATCGGCGTGCGGATCGGCTCGGATACGCCGTACTTCGGCCAGATCTTGCGGTTGGTGAATCCAACCTTGCGCCCGACCATGGTTTCGCCTTGCGCCGTGCGGATGTCGATCATGCTCCGCGCGATGTCGTATCCGTCGGCCACCGAAAGCGGCCCGTTCGCGGACAGCGGCGGGATCAATTGCACCTGCGCTCGCGCGTCAAGCAGCTGGTGCGCGTAGCGGTTGGCTTGCGTGGACATGAGCATGATGACGGGGACTCGAAAAGAAGGGGCGCAGACCTCGGCAGTTCTGCGGCTCGCCGTGTACTTTACGCAGGCGGCAGGCCGCGGGATTGCGGAGAGTCAAACAAAAAAGCGCGACCGTGCTTAAAAGAAGCATTATAGGAGCATCTTTGTCGTTTTCTTGATAAGTAAATGCAAGTACCGTAGTTTTACGGATGACAACAAGACAACTTTTCGCAAAAAAGGTTGCGAATGTTATTTTATTTGCAACGAAAGATGCCAGGCCATCAGCCAGCACCTAGTGGACCAGCTCAGCCCGGCGGCTGTTCCCACAAATCGCCGATGGCGCCGGTGCGGGGAGCGGTAAGGCCGAAATGCGTATACGCGGTGGGCGTGGCGATACGTCCGCGCGGCGTGCGCTGGAGGAAACCTTGCTGGATCAGGTAGGGTTCCAGCACGTCCTCGATGGTGTCGCGCTCCTCGCCGATTGCAGCGGCAAGGTTGTCGAGGCCGACAGGGCCGCCATTGAACTTGAACAGCACCGCTTCGAGCAGCTTGCGGTCCATGACATCGAATCCGACAGGGTCGACATCCAGCATCTTCAGCGCGGCATCCGCGATCGCCTTGGTGATCTCGCCGTTGCCCTTCACTTCCGCATAATCGCGCACGCGGCGCAGCAGACGATTGGCGATTCGCGGCGTACCGCGGCTGCGCTTGGCGATTTCCAGCGCGCCTTCGTCGACGATCTTTGCGTTCAGCAGTGACGCACTGCGCATCACGATCTTCGCCAGTTCCTGCGGCGTATAAAACTCGAGGCGGGCAACGATGCCGAACCGGTCGCGCAGCGGATTGGTCAGCATGCCGGCGCGCGTCGTGGCGCCGACCAGCGTGAAAGGCTGCAGGTCGAGGCGCACCGAGCGCGCGGCAGGACCTTCGCCGATCATGATGTCGATCTGGTAGTCCTCGAGCGCGGGATACAGGATCTCTTCCACCACCGGCGACAGGCGGTGGATCTCGTCGATGAACAGCACGTCGTTCGGCTCGAGATTGGTGAGCAGCGCCGCGAGGTCGCCTGCGCGCTCCAGCACCGGACCGGAAGTCTGGCGCAAGTTCACGCCCATCTCGCGCGCAATGATGTGTGCCAGCGTCGTCTTGCCCAGGCCGGGCGGACCGAACAGCAGCGTATGGTCCAGCGCCTCTTTCCGCTGGCGGGCGGCAGTGATGAAGATTTCCAGCTGGCCGTGGATCTTCTCCTGCCCGACGTATTCGTCGAGCTGCTTGGGGCGCAGCGCGCGTTCGATCGCCTCTTCATTGGGCGACGCGGGTGTGGCCGAGATGATGCGCTGTTCGCTGAAATTGTCGGTCTGAATGCTCATTGCTTTGCTTCCTTACTTCGACAGTGCCTTCAGTGCCAGCTTGATGCCGTCCGAGACGCTGGTCCCCGCCGGCACCTGCTTCAGCGCCAGCGCAGCCTCCTTGTCGGAATACCCCAGCGCCAGCAGCGCATTGAGGATGTCGGAGGTCGCATCATTATGCGCCGTACCCGCAGGCGCGCCCAGATCGGCGCCGAGCTTGCCCTTCAGTTCGAGCAACAGGCGCTCCGCCGTCTTCTTGCCGATACCCGGAATGCGGGTGAGCCTGCCGGCTTCCTGCAAGGTGATCGCCTGCGCCAGATCGGCCACCGACATGCCCGAGAGGATAGAAAGGGCCGTACGTGCGCCAATGCCGGAAATCTTGATCAGTTGCTTGAATACATTGCGCTCCTCCACCGTGCCGAAACCGTACAGCAGGTGAGCATCCTCGCGCACCGCAAGATGCGTCAGCAGAACCACCTTTTCTCCCATGCCGGGCAGGTTGTAGAAGGTGCTCATCGGGACATCGATCTCATAGCCGACACCGTTGCAATCGATCAGCAATTGAGGCGGGTTTTTCTCAAGCAGGATTCCGGAAAGACGGCCTATCATGATGAATAAAGACAAGAAAAGTTAGCTGCATCATACAGGACATTGCAGGCTCGCCGGCGCAGGATTTTTTCCCATGAAAGAGGCTCTAAAGAACCATTTCGCTGCCGACACGGCGTGCCTCGCGGAACGCCGCAAGGGCAGCACGCGTGGAGTATGAGAGAGATGCGCAATCGGTTGCACCTGTTCATGAACAACCGCCTTGTACAGCGCCCGCTGTTCTGGCTGGGCACAGTCCTGGGCGTCATCTGGGCCTCACCGCTTACTGTCTTCGGACTGCTGCTGGCGGCGCCGGTGATCCTCTACCGCGGCAAGATGCAGGTTGTTCGCGGCCACACCTTCGCCATCCTCGCGCGCGGCCCGTTTGCCGATGCCATGTTGAGCCGGCATCCTTTCGGCGTGATGAATGCGATGGCCCTCGGTCATGTGGTGATCGCGATGCACGACGGATTGTCATCGCGCGTGCTGGTCCATGAACTGGCGCATGTGCGGCAGGCTGCATGGTGGGGGCCCATATTTCCCTTCGCCTACCTCGCCTCCAGCGCCTGGGCGGTAATACGCGGAAAGGACGCCTACTGGCACAACCGCTTCGAGATTGCGGCGCGCAAGGCGGAGAAGCACTTCTAGCCGATCAAGCGTCCGCGTCGTACCCGCACGCCCTTCTTCGTCAATGTCGGTGCAATGTCCCCGAGGGCAGACAGGGCTTCCGCGCTGTGCGCATGGCAGATGGCGACGCCCAGTGCGTCGGCGGCATCGGTGCCCGGCGTCCCCGACAGCATCAGCAACCGCTGCACCATGTCCTGCATCTGGTGCTTTTGCGCCTGTCCGTGTCCCACGACCGCTTTCTTGATCTGCAGCGCGGTGTACTCGGCCACCGCAAGGTCGGCGCTGACCAGCGCGCAGATCGCCGCGCCCCGCGCCTGTCCAAGCAGGAGCGTGGATTGCGGGTTCACGTTCACGAAGACTTTTTCGATGGCGGCGCAGTCGGGGGAATAGGTGCGGATGATTTCCGACACGCCCGACAGGATCACCTTCAGCCGCTGCGGCAGGTCGGCATCCGGGGTTTTGATGGTGCCGGACGCGATGTAGCCGAGCTTGTTGCCCTGCTTGTTGATGAGACCGAAGCCGGTGGTGCGCAGGCCTGGGTCGATGCCGAGGATTTTCATTGGTTACACGATACTGGCATACAGGTCATTCCAGTATGGGTTCGTCTCTTCGATCAGTTCGATTTTCCATGCGCGCTTTCATTCCTTGAGTTGCTTTTCGCGCGCGATAGCTGATTCTATCGAATCGGACTGCTCGAACCAAACCAGTTTGTCGACGTTGTAGCGTGCGGTGAAGCCCTTTACAAGCTTGGTCTTGTGCTCGTAGACGCGCTTCACCAAATCGCTGGTTACACCGACGTACAAGGTTCCGTTTCTTGCGCTCGCCAGCATGTAAACGTATGCCAAGTCCAACTCGCTCCAACCGATCACCGTCATCCCGGCAAAAGCCGGGATCCAGCGTCTTTCAACCAGCGCTTAACGCCACTGGATTCCGGCTTTCGCCGGAATGACGGCTAAGTACAAACGCAGTCAGCCACTTAATGACGGAAGTGGCGCGTTCCGGTGAACAGCATCACCACGCCGCGCTCGTCCGCTGCGTCGATCACTTCCTGGTCGCGCATCGAGCCACCCGGATGAATCACGCAGGTTGCGCCTGCATCGACCACGACGTCGAGACCATCGCGGAACGGGAAGAAGGCATCCGACGCCACGGCGGAACCTGCGAGAGTCAGACCGGCATTCTGCGCCTTGATGGAGGCAATGCGCGCGGAATCCACGCGGCTCATCTGGCCAGCACCGACGCCGAGCGTCATGCCGTTGCCGCAGAAAACGATCGCATTCGACTTCACGAACTTGGCGACGCGCCATGCAAACATCAGGTCCTGCATCTGCTGCGGGGTCGGCTGCTTCTTGGTCACGACCTTCAGTTCTGCCACGGCGACGTTCTTGGCATCAGGCGATTGCAGCAGCAAACCGCCGCCCACGCGCTTGAGGTCATAGGCATTGACGACATTACCCAGCGGGATTTCGAGCAGGCGGACATTCTGCTTCGCTGCGAAGATCTGCTTCGCTTCGGCAGTAAACGACGGGGCGATCAGCACTTCGACAAACTGCTTGGCCACCGCTTCCGCTGCCTTGCCGTCCAGCTCGCGGTTGAAGGCGATGATGCCGCCGAATGCCGAGGTCGGGTCGGTCTGGAATGCCTTGCTGTACGCGTCCAGCGGATTCGCGCCGATGGCAACACCGCACGGGTTCGCATGCTTGATGATCACGCACGCGGTTTCATCGAAGGTCTTCACGCATTCCCACGCTGCATCCGCGTCGGCGATGTTGTTGTAAGAGAGTTCCTTGCCCTGCAGTTGCTTGTAGTTCGCGAGCGAACCTGCGACCGGCGCGAGGTCGCGGTAGAACGCCGCGCTCTGGTGCGGGTTTTCGCCGTAGCGCATTTCCTGGACTTTTTCGAAATGCAGGTTGAGCGTCTGCGGGTAGGCGCTGCGGGTCGCATGCTGCTTGTCTTCGCCGAGCGCGGTCAGGTAGTTGGTGATCGCGCCGTCGTACTGCGCGGTATGCGCGAACACCTTCTTCGCCAGCGCGAACTTGGTGTCGTAGCCGACATCGCCCTTGCCGGCCTTCATTTCATCCAGCACGCGGCTGTAATCGGCCGGATCGCAGATCACGACCACATCCTTGTGGTTCTTCGCGGAGGAGCGCAGCATGGTCGGCCCCCCGATGTCGATGTTCTCGATCGCGTCTTCCAGCGAGCACTGGTCCTTGGCCACGGTCTGCTGGAACGGGTACAGGTTCACCACCACCATGTCGATCGTCGGGATGCCGTGCTTCTCGAGCGCGGCGACATGCTCGGGCAGGTCGCGGCGGGCGAGGATGCCGCCATGCACTTTCGGATGCAGGGTCTTCACTCGGCCATCGAGCATTTCGGGGAAGCCGGTGTAGTCAGCGACTTCCGTCACCTTCACGCCGTTGTCCGCCAGCAGTTTGGCAGTACCGCCGGTAGACAGGATATTGACGCCCATGGCAGCGAGGGCCTTGGCGAAATCGAGGACACCGGTCTTGTCGGAGACCGAGATAAGCGCTTGTTTGATCATGATGATGGACTAGCTAAAAGTGATGAATAACGAAAAAACAGTGCGGACCTCCCGGCGCGCACTGTTTTTGCGTTATCGATCACGGCAAGATCAGAGCAGCCCGTGCTGCTGCAGTTTCTTGCGCAAGGTATTGCGATTGATGCCCAGCATTTCCGCTGCCAGCGACTGATTGCCGTCGGCACGCGCCATCACCACTTCCAGGATCGGTTTCTCAACGGTAAAGACGACCATTTCATAGACGTTTGAAGGCTGCTGTTCGCCGAGGTCCCTGAAGTACTTCTCAAGGCTTTTCTTGACGACGTCCTGGATATTGTCTTTGCTCATTGCTTGGGGATGGGTGTTTTTATAGTAGGTCAGGCAGCCAGCTTTTCCGCGGCAAGGCCGTATTGTAACCGTTCGCCGAGCGCAAATTGCGATTCGAAGAAGGTATCGACGGCTGCAAGTTGTTCTTCGCAACTTTCCAGACGGTTCATGCGTTGGCGGAATTCCTCGCCACCTTGCAGGTCGCGCACGTACCACCCGATATGCTTGCGCGCGGTACGCAATCCCATGTACTCGCCATAGAACGCGTAGTGCGCTTGTAAGTGCTCGCTCATCAAGGTGCGGACCTCGCTGACGAGGGGCGCGGGAAGGTATTCTCCAGTGCGCAGGAAGTGGTCGATCTCGCGGAAGATCCAGGGGCGGCCCTGTGCCGCACGCCCGATCATCACCGCGTCGGCACCGGTCACCTGCAACACATGCTTCGCTTTCTCCGGCGTAGTAATGTCGCCGTTGGCGACGAGCGGAATCGATACCGCCGCCTTCACTGCGGCAATCGTGTCGTATTCCGCATCACCGCTGTAGCCGTCGGCACGAGTGCGTCCGTGCAGGGTCAGCATTGCAATGCCGGCCTGTTCGGCCATGCGTGCGATGGTCAGCGCATTCTTGTTTTCGCGGTTCCAGCCGGTGCGGAATTTCAGCGTCACGGGCACATCGACAGCGGAGACGACTGCGTCGAGGATCTCGCCTACCAGCTTTTCATTCTGCAGTAGTGCCGAGCCGCACCAGCTATTGCAGACTTTCTTGACTGGACATCCCATGTTGATGTCGATGATTTGCGCGCCACGGTCGACGTTGAATTTTGCGCACGTCGCCAGGACCGCCGGATCGGCACCGGCGATCTGCACTGCCTTCGGCTCCATCTCGCCATCGTGGTTGGTGCGGCGCGCCGTCTTTTCGCTGGCCCACAGACGCGGATCGGAAGCAGCCATCTCGGAAACCGCATAGCCAGCGCCCAACTGCTTGCATAGCTGCCGGAATGGCCGGTCCGTCACTCCCGCCATGGGGGCGACGAAAACGTTATTGCGCAGGATGTGCGAGCCGATCTTCACGTGAATGGGAGGTATTGCGCGGGGAAACCGTTATTTTAGCCGGTCTGGGGCCGGACGGGCATTCAGGTCCGGTCGAGTTCGTCGAGGGCATCCTCCTCGAGCTCCTGCAAGTGGGTGACGTCACCCCAATGGACGATCTTCAAGGCAGACCCGTCCCAGGAAAACCGGTTGACGCTTGCATTGAAAATATCGAAATCGCGGGCATGCGAAAAACCCAGTCCTTGCGCCGCACGGTAGGCGCACTCAAGCACGCCGCCATGCGCGACCATGGCGACGCGGCGGTATGTGTTCTCCATGACGATGCGCGTAATGGCAGCGACCACGCGTTGCGAAAATTCACGCAAGGTTTCCGCAACATGCACGCCTTCCGGAAAACGCGCATCGATATCGCGCGCCTGCCATGCCTTGTATGCATCGGGATAACGCTGGCTGATTTCCCCATACAGCATGCCTTCGAAAGCACCATAGCAACGCTCGCGCAGGCCCCGGTCAAGCTGAATCTGCATGCCGCGCGGCGCAGCGATCGCTTGAGCGGTCTGGCGCGCGCGCTGCAGGTCGCTGGAAAAAATCGCGTCCAGCGACTCCTCCCGCAAGGCTCGGCCAAGCGCAGCTGCCTGGCGCTCGCCTTCCTCGTTCAGGGGAATATCGAGATGCCCTTGCAGCCGCCGCTTGGCGTTCCACGCAGTTTCGCCGTGGCGGATCAACAGGATTTCAGTCACACATGCTCCATTTTTCTCATCCCTGCAGTTTCGGGTTGAGGGTATAGGTTCCGGTTATTTTTGCTTCCGCGAGGACATGCCCCTTCAGCGCGTCGCGCACCGCCTGGCCGGTGAACCTGCCCTCGACGGCGAGGCCTTCAACATTTAGCGCATACAGCGTGAATACATAGTGGTGCACGATGGAATCATTCCACGGAGGGCACGGGCCGTCGTAGCCGAAATAGTCACCCGACATGTCCTTGTCGCCGGCGAACCAACCGGTGTAATCATTGATGCCATGGCGGCCGGGCAAGCCGCCGCTAATCGCAGGGCCGGGCTTGCCGCGTGCGCTGACTTCCTTGCTGTACTGGCCTGCAGCAATCGAATTCAGGTTCGGAGGCAGGTCGACCATCACCCAATGAAAAAAATCCACGCGCGGCAAATCCGCCGGCACGGTCTTGCCATCCTGGTTCACATCGTCGCCGCGCGACGGCACGTCATAGTCGTGGCAAACCAGCGCGAAGGACTTTGTGCCGGCTGGCACCTCGCTCCAGGCGAGATGCGGATTCTTGTTGGAAGACAGCGCGACATGCGTCTTCGGGTCGATCACGCAAAATGCAAACTCGCCGGGAATGACACCACCATCCTTGAATGAATCGCTCCAGAGTTTCATCGAGGCCTCCTTATTGGTTGGGTTGTGATGCGTATTGTGCTTCAGGACAGGTTTTGCGGTTTGATCTGCAACCAGAAGGTGACAGGGCCGTCATTGGTCAGAGAAACCTGCATGTCGGCGCCGAATTCACCTGTCTCCACGGTTGCATGCCTTGCCCGCGCTTTCTCCACGAAATAGTCGAACAGTCTTTTCCCTTCCGCAGGCGGCGCGGCCGGCGTAAAGGAAGGCCGCGTTCCCGACTGCGTATCCGCCGCGAGCGTGAACTGCGGCACCAGCAGCAGGCCGCCCTGTACGTCGGTGACGCTGCGATTCATTTTCCCCGCATCATCCGAAAACACGCGATACGAGAGCAGCTTCGCGAGCAAGGCGTCCGCCTCCTTCTCGGTATCGTTGCGTTCGGCGCAAAGCAGCACCATCAGCCCTTGCCTGATCGCACCGACGGCGGTGCCGCCGACAACGACATTCGCCTCGCGCACACGCTGCAACAGCGCAATCATGCGAGCGTGACGCGCGCGAACTTGCGCTTGCCGACCTGCAGCACGAAGGTGCTGGCTTCGACTTTCAATGCCTTGTCGCTCACCGTCTCGCCATCGATGCGCACGCCGCCCTGCTCCACCATGCGCAACGCCTCGGACGAAGATGCGCACAGGTTTGCCTGCTTGAGCAGCTGGCCAATGCCGATCGGCGCGCCGCTGATGCTGACTTCCGGAATGTCGTCCGGAATGCCGCCCTTGGCGCGGTTGTTGAAGTCTGCCAGCGCATCTTCGGCCGCCTTGTGCGAATGGAAGCGCGTGACGATTTCCTGCGCGAACATCACCTTGATGTCGCGCGGGTTGCGGCCGCCTTCGACATCCTTCTTGAACTGCTCGATTTCGGCGATGGAGCGGAACGACAGCAGGTCGTAGTAACGCCACATCATGGTGTCCGAGATACTCATCAGCTTGGCGAACATCGTGTTACCCGGTTCGGTAATGCCGACGTAGTTGCCCTTGGATTTCGACATCTTTTCGACGCCATCCAGGCCTTCCAGCAAGGGCATGGTCAGGATGCACTGCGGTTCCTGTCCGTAATCCTTCTGCAGCTCGCGCCCGACGAGCAGGTTGAATTTCTGGTCGGTACCTCCGAGCTCCAAATCGGACTGCAGTGCGACGGAATCGTAGCCTTGCATCAACGGGTAGAGGAATTCATGCACCGAAATGGGGGTGCCGGCTTTGAAACGCTTTGTAAAATCGTCACGTTCCAGCATGCGCGCAACGGTATATTTTGCTGCGAGCTGAATCATGCCGCGCGCGCCCAGCGGATCGCACCATTCGGAGTTGTAACGGATCTCGGTACGCGCCGGATCGAGCACCAGGCTGGCCTGGGCAAAGTAGGTCTTGGCGTTTTCCTCGATCTGCTCCTTGGTCAGCGGCGGACGCGTTGCGTTGCGGCCGGATGGATCGCCAATCATCGAGGTGAAATCGCCGATCAGGAAGATCACGTTGTGGCCCAGATTTTGCAACTGCCGCATCTTGTTCAGCACGACGGTATGGCCGAGGTGCAGGTCCGGTGCGGTCGGGTCGAGACCGAGCTTGATGCGCAGCGGCTTGCCGGTTTTCTCGGAGCGCGCCAGTTTTTGCGCAAATTCGGCTTCGATCAGCAGTTCATCAACACCGCGTTTGGTCACTGCCAGGGCTTCCAGCACGGAGTCCGACAAAGGCAGCGACTCGACCGGCTTATTGTTCGTTTGCAAATTCTGGGAGTCGTTCATGGGCTGAGGAAAATTAAGGAATGGCGGTGAAAATTCAATACCATGTGTTTGGTATAATTGCTGCTCATTTTCAACCTTGCAGCAGAGCAACATAGCAGCAAATCGAAAAAGCGGAGTTTGCAACGCGGCACCGCAACCTGTCTGGGACCTTTGTGCAGCCATCCGATTCCACGGCAGCACCCCAAACCGGCTTGTCCGCAATGACTACTTGCAAGCTCACGGGCATTTTCAGAAAACATGTCGATCGCCTTATGGCCGGTGACAGAAGCGTTTTTGTGCGCTCATCACCGCAGCAACCTGGCTGATCCGCCTTCTGGCAGCGCCCTCGGTCAAAACAGCAGATTTTAACTTATTGCATGCTCACTACAGACAAAATCCTGAAACTGGGCTCGAGCAGCAAGCAACTCTTCGCATCGTCGCGCAAAACGCGCGTCGTCTACGCGTCCGCGATCTTCCTCGCCGTCATTGCATTTGGCGCCGCTGGCGTCGCGCCGATGGCGCCGGACGCAGCCGACCTCCCGGTGAAGTCGATCGTCGAAGAACTTGCCATACCCAGCCTGTCGGAGCAGATCGCCAAGCTGCAGTCCGACGACCAGTTTTACCTCCGCGAAGAAAAAGTCCGCCCGGGCGATACGCTGGCAACCCTGCTTTCCCGCCTTGGCGTCCACGACGATGCAGCCGCGAATTTCATCAAGGCCGACCATGTCGCCTACGGCGTCCTCAAGCTCAAGGCCGGCCGCCGCGTCCAGGCGCAGACCAACAGCGAAGGACAGCTCCAGCGCCTGACCGCGGTGCTGAGCGAAGGCAGCGGCCAGCCAGTCCGCAACCTCGTCATCACCCGTGAAGCAAACGGTTTCACCGCTGCCGAAAACTCCGCCGCGGTCGAACGCCGCATCGAAATGCGCACCGGGGAAATCCGCTCCTCCCTGTTTGCAGCCACCGATGCCGCGCAGATCCCGGACCATGTCGCGATGCAGATTGTTGACATGTTTTCCACGAACATCGACTTCGCGTCGGACCTTCGCCGCGGCGACCGGTTCAATGTTGTCTACGAAACATTCTGGCAAAACGGCGAAATCATCCGCACCGGCCGCGTGCTGGCCGGCGAGTTCGTCAACGGCGCCAACAAGTACCAGTCGGTGTGGTTTGATGAACCGGGCAACAAGCAGGGTGGCGGCTATTACACCTTCGACGGCAAGGCCCTCAAGAAAGCCTTCCTGAAGTCGCCGCTGGAATTCAGCCGCGTCTCGTCGGGCTTCTCGATGCGCGTGCACCCGATTTCCGGCAAATGGAAGCAACATAAAGGTGTCGATTTCGCTGCCGCGACCGGCACGCCGATTCGTGCCGCCGGCGACGGCGTGATCGATTTCGTCGGCACCCAGGGCGGCTACGGCAATGTGGTGGTAATCAAGCACTGGAACAACTATTCGACCGCCTACGCCCACATGAGCCGCTTTGCGGCCGGCATGCGCAAAGGCACGAAAGTCAACCAGGGCGAAGTCATCGGCTACGTCGGCAGCACCGGCTGGTCCACCGGACCGCACCTGCACTATGAATTCCGCGTCAACAACGAACCGCGCGATCCGATGTCGATCAACATCCCGAACGCCCAGCCGCTCGCGGGGGCCGACCTGCAGCGCTTCAAGTCGGTCGCAGACGACATGCGCCATCGCTTTGCACTGCTGAACCCGCAAGACAACAGCATCAAGCTGGCGTCGAAGTAATTCGGACTGCCGCATCATCAAACCGTTCAAGGGCCGGTACAATCCGGTGAACCCTTGAACGGTTTTTTTATGCCAGATCTCCAGACCAAGCGTTATATCGGACTGATGTCCGGCACCAGCCTCGATGGCGTCGACGGCGTACTGGCCGGTTTTTCGGCCGATGGGTCGATCAGGACGATCGCTACCGCCTACCTGCCCTTTCACCCCGCCCTTCGGAATGACCTGCTTCGCCTGCAGGCCCCCACCGACAACGAGATCCACGTCGAAGCACTGGCCGCCAACGGACTGGCGCAGGTGTACGCCGAGTGCGTGTCGAAGCTCCTCGCCGAGTCAGGCATCCCGCAAGGAGAGGTGGAAGCAATTGGCGCCCACGGCCAGACCATCCGCCACCGCCCGGAACTTGGCTACACATGGCAGACCGGCAATCCGGCGCTGCTGGCGGAACTGTCCGGCATCGACGTCATTGCGGATTTCCGCCGCCGCGACATTGCCGCCGGCGGCCAGGGTGCGCCGCTCGTGCCGGCCTTCCATCAGGCGGTGTTCGGCAATGAAGCCGAAACCCGCGTCGTCGCCAATATCGGCGGCATCGGCAATATCAGCGTGCTCGACCGCGGGCAGACCACCTTCGGCTTCGACACCGGCCCGGGCAATGTGTTAATGGATGCCTGGATCGGAGAACATGAAGACAAGGCCTACGACGCCAACGGGGCATGGGCCGCAAGCGGCAATGAAATTCCCGCCCTGCTTGCCAACCTGATGGCCGAGCCCTATATCGCGCTGCCGCCCCCCAAAAGCACGGGGCGCGACTTGTTCCACGCAGACTGGCTGAAGCACAAACTGACGGGCCACACATCTGCACATCCGGCAGATGTGCAAGCCACCCTTGCCGCATTTACGGCTGAGACATTGGCAGATGCAGTGGCCAGGCATGCCCCGAGAGCGACTGCCGTTTACGTGTGCGGTGGCGGCGCCTACAACGGACACCTGCTGCAACGCCTTCGTCAATCGCTGCAACACCGCCATCATCCGGCACAAGTGCAATCGACCGATGCACTGGGCATCTCGCCCAATCATGTGGAGGCCCTTGCATTCGCCTGGCTGGCGGAACGTTTCGTCGAGCGCAAGGCGGGCAACCTGCCCGCCGTGACAGGGGCCAGGGGATCGCGCATCCTCGGCGCGCTGTACCCGGCCTGACCGGCGGTTTACTGCTTTTTGCCGAGATCGTTGCGTGCGATCACTTCGACAGTGATTTCCTTGCTGGAAATGTAATAAGGCTTGTGCTCGGCGTCAGCAAAGAGGAGTCGCAAGGTGTGCTTCCCGGGCGGCAGGTCCAGCGTGGCTTCCGTTTCGCCCTTGGCATAGTGGCGATACTTGTCCGTGAAGGGAATCGGCTTGATCAGCATCTCGTTGGTGAGCTTCTGGTTGATCAGCAGATGATGATGGCCGGTGTTTTCCATGCGAATGCCGGCGGGTGCGATTCCCATGCCGACAAGCCCGAATGCAATCCGGAACGGGGAACTAACCTTGTCGCCATCACGCAGATTCACGAAATAGACCGCCTTGGCCTCGGTCACGTAGGGACGGGTGCGTTCGGCGGCGGAATTCGACGAGCAGATGTCCGCTTCAGGCGTTGCCGCTTCCTTCGCCGCAGATGCAGGAAAACTGGCTGCAAACAGCACTAAAAGTGCGTATCGGAGGAGAACCTGCATGATCGGGAGATAGCGAAAGAAAACGGAACATTATATTCCCCCACATTTCATGCAGAATCCGGAAACAAAAAAAGCGCAGGAATAAGCTGCGCTTTTTTGACCTGGGACAAGCTTGTCAGGCGGTGAACGACGATCCGCAGCCGCAAGTCGTGGTGGCGTTGGGATTCTTGATCACGAACTGCGCACCTTCGAGGTCGTCCTTGTAATCGATTTCCGCGCCGACCAGGTACTGGTAGCTCATCGAGTCGATCAGCAACTGGACACCGTTCTTGGTCATCGTCGTATCGTCTTCGTTGACAATTTCATCGAAGGTGAAACCGTACTGGAAACCGGAGCACCCGCCGCCCTGCACGAACACACGGAGTTTCAGGTCGGGATTGCCTTCCTCCTCGATCAGTTGCGCCACCTTCGAGGCAGCACTGTCGGTAAAGACGATCGGATCGGGCATTTCGGTCACTGCATTCATTTCAAGCTCCTGCTAATTTCTAATGGCTTAATTATAGACGCTTGACGGAGATCACGTATTCGACAGCGCGAGTTTCAACACCGGCTCGCCGACCTGATCGTGTGTAAGCTTTCCTGCCACCAATGCACCTGTATGCATTTCCAGCGCCTTGTAGTTCACATCTCCAGTTATGCGGGCGCGTGGCTGCAATTCAAGGAGTTCCGAAGAATAAACCGGACCGACGATCTCGCCGTTGACAACGACGTGCGCCGCACGCACTTCGCCTTCCACCCTGGCGTGCTCGGAAATGACGAGCATGCAGGGCTCGTCCCCTTCGGCGACGACATTCCCCTTGACCTGCCCGTCGATGCGCAAACCGCCCTGGAAACGCACATTACCCTCAATCCTGGTCGAAATCCCGATGAGGCTGTCGATCGTGCCCTTGTTCTTGCGGCCTAACATGCTGGCTCTCCTTTACAAATTCGCGGCTTGTTGTGCGCGGACCTGGCCATTTTCGAGTACGCGTGCCTGGACCTGTTTGGTCGCAGCGCCTTCCGGCAGGGTGAGAACCCCTTCGACACGCTGGTAATGCATGAAGCTGAGTTTGAACTTATCCTGGTCGGCAGGGACTGCCGGGAAGGTCATCATAGCACTTTTGCCGTCCTGCAGAGTTGTCACCATGAGTTGCAAACTGCCAACGAAACGGCGATCTCCCTTGCCGCCTTGCATGATGAGCAAGCGATAACGAAGCTGGTTTGGCGCAACGTGATCTATCTTCAGGCGCCGGATCGAGACACCCACCGGCCCGGTGGCGTTGGGTAGGAGACTTTCAAAAAATGCAAGATCTTCCTTCAGGCGCGTATTCTCGGCCTCCAGCATCTTTACCTGTGCCGCGAGCTGCTTTTGGGCAGAGCGCTCGATATTGAGCTGGCTTTCGGCGGCGTTCGAGGTCGTGGAGAGTTGGTCGCGCTCCACGGTGATCTGCTCGAGCCGCTCCTTGAGCTCGACGAGTTGCGCGCGCGCATTGTCGGGATTGACGGGCAAGAACTGGCCGGTACCATAAAACCACATTGCAGCAGCGCCGGCGATCGCTGCGACGAGGACAATCAGGATACGCATCGGCCATGGCGTCCGCGTCCTAATTGTCATCCTTGGCGACGACACGGACATGCGCCGCCGCCAGAGCCGTAACTTCATTGAATTGAAAAACGACGTCGATTGGGTCATGCAGAATCCGGTTGCTTAGGGCAATACCGGAATGTGCATCAAACCTGCCGTTTCATCAATACCGAACATGATGTTCATGCACTGCACGCCCTGCCCTGCCGCGCCCTTGACCAGGTTGTCCTCGACCACGAGGATCACCAGCAGGTCGCCGCCATCGGGACGATGGACGGCGATGCGCAGCTTGTTCGACGCGCGCACCGAACGTGTTTCGGGATGGCTGCCGGCGGGCATGACGTCGACGAACTTTTCGCCCTTGAAGTGGTTTTCATACAACGCCTGGAAATCGGTGTCGCGCGCCTCGGGCAGGATGGTCGCGTACAGCGTCGAGTGAATCCCGCGGATCATCGGCACCAGGTGCGGCACAAACGTCAGGCCGATCTTGCGATCTGCAATCGCCTGCAGGCCCTGGGTGGTTTCCGGAAGATGGCGATGCCCCTTCACGCCATACGCCTTGAAGTTATCCGCCGCTTCAGCGAGCAGCGTGTGCACTTCCGCCTTGCGGCCTGCGCCGGAGACGCCGGACGTGCAGTCGGCAATCAGGTTCGACTCATTCACCAGCGGCTTGCCCTGCGCGAGCAAGGGGGCATAGCCGAGCTGCATCGAGGTCGGATAGCAACCGGGCAGGCCGATCACGCGGGCTTTCTTGATCGCTTCGCGATTCACCTCAGGCAGGCCGTACACCGCTTCCTCAAGGATATCGGTGCAGGAGTGCGGCATGCCATACCACTTCTCGAATACCGCCGGATCCTTCAGGCGAAAATCCGCGGCGAGGTCGATCACTTTCACGCCGGCTGCGAGCAGCTCGCGCGCCTGCGCCATCGCCACGCCATGCGGCGTCGCGAAGAACACGACGTCACACTCGGTCAGCTTCGCCTTTTCGGGAGTGGAGAACGCCAGATCGACGTAGCCGCGCAAGGAAGGATACATGTCGGCGACCGGCATGCCATCTTCCTTGCGGGACGTGATGGCGGTGAGTTGTACATGGGGATGCGCAGCCAGGAGACGGAGCAATTCCACGCCCGTGTACCCTGTGCCGCCGACGATGCCGACCTTGATCATGATTTTTCCTTGCCGAAGTGATTGAACCTGAATCCAAAATTTTAACAGCGGCGCCCCGCATATCGCTGCGGCGCACCAGAAAACAAAAAGCCGCCAGGCGCAAACCTGGCGGCTTTTCGATGTTCTGAAAACGCAGATTAGCGCTTGGAGAACTGCTTCGCGCGGCGTGCTTTGCGCAGACCGACTTTCTTACGTTCGACTTCACGTGCATCACGGGTGACGAAGCCAGCCTTGGACAGTTCTGCCTTCAGGCCTGCATCGTAGTCGATCAGCGCACGGGTGATGCCGTGGCGAACCGCACCTGCCTGGCCGGACTCGCCGCCGCCATGCACGTTAACCAGGATGTCGAAACGCTCGACATTGCCAGTCAGTTCCAGCGGCTGACGGATGACCATCAGACCGGTTTCGCGGGAAAAGTATTCCGCTGCCGGCTTGCCGTTGACAACGATATTGCCGCTGCCTGCCTTGATGAAAACGCGAGCCACTGCACTCTTGCGACGGCCGGTTCCGTAGTTGTAGTTACCGATCATGTCCGTTCCTTAGATTTCGAGTGCCTTGGGTTGCTGGGCGGCGTGCGGATGGTTGCCATCTGCGTACACCTTCAGCTTCTTGATCATTGCGTAGCCGAGCGGGCCCTTGGGCAGCATGCCCTTGACGGCCTTCTCGAGCGCGCGGCCCGGAAAACGCTGTTGCATTTTCAGGAAATTCGTTTCGTAGATACCGCCCGGATAGGTCGAGTGACGGTAGTAGGTCTTGTCCAGAGCCTTGTTGCCGGTCACGCGCAGCTTGCCTGCGTTGATGACGACGATGAAGTCGCCCGTGTCGACGTGGGGAGTGAACTCAGGTTTGTGTTTGCCGCGCAGACGGAGTGCCACTTCGCTGGCGACACGTCCGAGAACTTTGTCCGTAGCGTCAATCACGAACCACTCGCGCTTCACCTCATGGGCTTTGGCGGAAAAGGTCTTCATGATGATGTCCTAAATTAAAAAATACTCGCTCAAATTAGCGGCGGTTCCGCTTGTGAATCCAGCGGACTCAACCTTGTTATCTTTTCCTGAGCGAACGGAAAGCCTTAAATTTTAGCCTTTTCAAGGACTTGGCGTCAATTCGAATCTTCGCATCGCACCCGCCAGGCGAAAAAAAAACCCGACGCGGCTACGCATCGGGTTTGAATCCACACCAAAGGAAGAGGGTGGAGGAGACATCTTTTGGCCGCCTCGCGCTCGCGAGAAATTAACGACCAGCAACTAAATTCTAGTCAATTTTATTGTGCAATGCAAGATGAAATCCCAAGGAAACGATTTCCACGAGCAAGAAATTCCAAGAAAAACCTATTTAAATTCAAAGAACTACGCACATTTCCATGATGCCGCCTTTCTGATCAAGGTATGCACTTCTGCCGCAGGCTCGCATCCGCGATCTGTTGCCAGACCAGCCATTTTCAAACCAGTTACAATGAGCGCCTTCAGAATCAAGCGAGAACATCATGGAATGCACTGTACGTTGGACCGGTCTTTCCGGCATGACCTTTGTGGCAGAAACGGGATCGGGCCATGTCGTCGCGATGGACGGCGCCCCTGAAGGCGGCGGCCGCAATTTAGCGCCACGGCCGATGGAAGTAGTCCTGGCGGGCACCGGCGGCTGCACCGCCTATGATGTCGTACTGATCCTCCGGAAGAGCCAGCAGGACGTGCGCGGATGCGACGTTACGCTGAAGTCGGAGCGCGCGGAGAAGGATCCCAAGGTTTTCACCAAGGTCCATTTCCATTTCACGGTACGCGGGCGCAACCTCAAGCCGAGCCTTGTCGAGCGTGCGATCAAGCTGTCCCATGAAAAGTACTGCTCAGCGTCGATCATGCTCGAGAAGACCGCAGAGATGACGCACTCTTTCGAGATCGTGGATGATCTCGCAGACAACACAAGCGTGACGGGACAGTAACTATATATAGTAAGCAGTCGTGGTCATGACCTTGGCCATGGCGCGCATTGCCGCCTGCACCGGTGCGGGCGTCGCCGCCGCCCCCATCGCCTGGGCTGCCGCACCGTGCTCAACCTCATCCACGCGCATCTGCTCCACGATAGCCCGCGACTTTTCATCGGATGGGGGCAGGAGGGCGAGGTGGCTCGCCAAGTGCGCCTCCACCTGCCGCTCGGTTTCCACGACGAAGCCAAGGCTCTGCGCATCGCCGATGCGCGCGGCCACGGCGCCGAGCGCATAGGCACCCGCATACCAGAACGGGTTGAGCAGGCTCACGCGGGATCCCAGTTCCTGCAGTCGCTGCGCGGTCCAGGCAAGATGATCTTCTTCCTCACGTCCTGCCTGGTGAAACTGGCGCTTCAATTCATCGCTTCTTGAAAATGCGCCCTGCGCATCGTAAAGCGCCTGCGCGCACACCTCGCCTACATGGTTGACGCGCATCAGGCCGGCACTGCGGCGCCGCTCCGCTTCATCGAGCCGCCCATCCGCGATTTTTGCCGCGGGATTAGGACGGGAGGCAGAGGCAACGCCTGACACCACGCGGACGACCTTGTCCATGCCGGAAATAAACTCATCGATATTCCACATCAGTTGATCCCTGTCCCTAAAGAATCGGCACACTGCAAAAAGCGCGAAACAAAAACAAAAAAGCCCAAATACCAACAAATTGAAATTCAAAAGTTTGCCAGCAACACCGTGCAAAATTTTGCCAAGACAATACCTGTAGTAAAAAATTTACAAAACAAAAACAGAATTACCGTCCAAGCCCACCTTTTATTGCCCTAACAACATTAATTTTCATCTCGATGTTGTTACAAAGCCACATGATCGGCGGCGATGTCTCAGAATCACCAAATTCTCTTTGCCCAAAATGGGGACATTTGATGAAATCGCTAATAGCTTCTTGACCAAAGCGTTCGGAAGTGTCGGCGGGGACGTTACCACTAGTGGCTTCGCTGAGTGCATTAATAGGCAATTCAAAAAAATTTTAGCACGCCAACCCTTGGAGATAATTAATGAAGAAATCGCTTCTCGCACTGGCAGTTCTGGGTGCATTTGCAGGTGCAGCACAAGCTCAATCCAACGTGACCATCTACGGTTCGTTCGATGGCGGCGTCCGTCACACCACCAACGTGAATGCAGCCGGCGACAACAACCTGACCATGGGCTCGAACGGTACGTACAACTCGAACCGTATCGGCTTCAAAGGCGTTGAAGACCTCGGCGGTGGCCTGAATGCCCACTTCACGCTGGAATCCGGCTTCAACACCGGCACCGGCGCACTCGACGCAGCGAACACCCTGTTCAACCGTACCGCTGCTGTCGGTCTGGGCGGTGCCTGGGGCTCCCTGGACTTCGGCCGTCAGTACACGGTTCCGTTCAAGACCATCGCTGCCTACGATCCGTTCGGCTACAAGTATCCTGGCATCGCTGACGCTGTTGCTTCGAGCGCCGGCGTTCGTTACAACAACGATGTCCAGTACATCGGTACCTTCGGTGCGGTGACGGTTCGCGCTGAATACGCACTGGGCGAAGTCCCCGGCGACACCGGCGCCAGCTCCGCGAAGTCCATCGGCGGCACCTTTGCATCCGGCCCGCTGTCTGTCGGCGGCGCATACAACCAGCGTGAAAACGCAACGGGTACGCTCGACACCGACTACTGGACCCTCGGCGCAGCCTACAAGTTCGGCCCGGCTCGTGTAACCGCAGGCTACGTGAACCAAGAGGCTGAGGCAGCTGCAGGCGCGGATGCCAAGACCCGCTGGATGTGGGCTGGTGTCAACTATGCAGTTTCCCCGGCTGTTGAGCTGACTGGCGCGTTCTACAAGACCAAGCTGAGCGGTGCGACCACTGGCGACAAGGACAACCTGATGCTCGGCGCAACCTACGCTCTGTCCAAGCGCACCAACCTGTACGGCCTGATCACGAACAAGAAGTTTGACGGTGCCGCCACTGCTCTGTCTGCTGGCAACCGCCGCCAGCGCGACATCGCTGTTGGTGTGAACCACCTGTTCTAATCGGGTTGCGCGGCCAGCGGCTGGCCGCCAATTCAATTGGGTATGAAACGGGCTCGAAAGAGCCCGTTTTTTTATTGCCCGCCGATTAAAGCGGCAGGCAATACCTGCCGTTATTGCGCAGCCATGCGATTATCCTGCGGCTCCTTGCAGCTTCCGAATATTTGCACCATTTAGGTGCAAATCATTATCACTGCGCCATTGCTCATGCGCCACTTCGTTGCAAGAACACCACAGAAGCGCCTAGAAGCAGCTGCAAAACCGAAATTCTCTTTGTGGTCAGTCCCGATATTTGATGAAATATCCACCAGCTACCCGGTTAAATAAATGATCAGGAAGCTTCCTTCGGCAGGGACGTTCTCACTAGTGGCCTTGTCGAACGCACTACAAAAATCTTAGCTCGATAAACCTTTGGGGATTATTCAATGAAAAAATCGCTTCTCGCGCTCGCAGTTCTGGGTGCCTTCGCAGGCGCAGCTTCCGCACAAACCAACGTCACCATCTACGGTGTTGCTGACGTCGGTATCGCACGCACTGACACGAACGCACCGGGCACCGAGGCAACCTGGAGCCTGAACAGCGGCATCCAGTCCGGCAGCCGCATCGGCTTCAAGGGCACGGAAGATCTGGGCGGTGGTCTGTCCGCAATCTTCCAACTGGAAAACGGCTTTGCAATCGACACCGGCGCCCTGGGCACCGCTAACACCCTGTTCAACCGTCAGGCTTTCGTTGGCCTGAAGGGCGGCTTCGGTGCTGTGACCTTCGGTCGTCAGTACTCCCCGTTCCACATCGCTGTGGACACCATCGACCCGTTTGAAACCGGTCTGGCAGGCGACGCTTCCGGCCCGTTCGGCACGCTGGCCGGCTACCCGATCCGCGTTAGCAACGCTATCGCTTACTCCGCTCCGGCAATGGGCGGCATCTCCGCTTCCGCCATCTATGGCCTGGGCGAAGTTGCTGGCAGCCAAGGCGCTGGCCGTCAACTCGGCGTCGGCGCTGGCTATGCTAACGGCCCGCTGAATGTTCAGTTCGCGTACCACGCTTCCGACCTGCGCGCTACCGCAGCTGCAGCTGATGCAGACAACACCAAGCTGTTCCTGGGCGCGAAGTTCAACTTCGGCGTTGCAAACCTGCACGCAGCATTCGGCAACAGCGAAGCTGAAACCGCAGCCGGCTCCACCAAGGCTCGCAACTACCTGCTCGGCGTTTCCGCTCCGGTTGGCGCTGGCACCGTTCTGGCTTCCTGGAACCGTACCGACTTCCGCACCGCAAATGCTGAGGCAGACCTGTTCGCGATCGGCTACACCCACGCACTGTCGAAGCGTACCAACCTGTACACCTCCTACGGCCGTCTGGATCAAGACGCAGTTGTGGGCGCAGACGCAAACGTGTTCAACGTTGGTATCCGCCACAAGTTCTAATCAACCGCGGGCGTAAGCCTGCCTTGATTTGAATGCAGTATCGAAAAGGCACCTTCGGGTGCCTTTTCTTTTTATCAGCCTCGTTCCTGCCGTTTTGGCCGGAAGACGGATGTGTCGGCATAAAAGGCGGCATCCTGCCCTTCCTGCCATCCGGGCACGCCAAGGATAGGCAAGGGCGTGAAATCCGCGCTGGCCAGCCCTTTTTGAAGTTGTGTGGAAACGATGACGTCCAGGCGGGCCATCCTTTCCGCCGCCGGCAGCTCGAAGAATGAAGCGTCGACCAGCACCGGCCATGCGTGTGCGGTAATTGCCTTGTACGGGCGCACAAGTTTTTCCATCAGCGCGTGGCCGAACAGGCACACGTCGCAGTCACGCCAGAAGGTATCCCGACACTCCATGAACGCCTCAGTCCACCGATGCGCGCGGAGCGCGTCCAGCAGGCTTGGGTTGCTGGTGACAAGCAGGGCGGCATTCTCATCGAAGAGCGTCGCCGCATCGCGCACCCTGCCCCTTACCTTGCCCCCTTGCGACGTACCCTGGTCCTGAGCACGCGCAATTTCGGCCGCCTGCAGTGCATTGAGCTGAACCTTGATCTTTGGAAAAGTGAGCCAGACGAGGGCGTTGAAGAAGTCGTGCAGATTGTCGCGCGTCGGTACACCGCCGCTGGCACTGATGAACGCCTCATAGGCCATGCCGTCCGGCAGGCTGGCTTGGGGAACGAAGCGGACCGGTTTGCCGAGGTGATTGCGAAGACCGGCGCGCTGTGCTGCCTGGTTCAGAGCTTCTCGCCAGCCTTCGGCCTGCAGGAGTGGTTGCGCCGCTTCCCAAATGTTCCCCAGCCAGGGGCGCCGCCAATCGATCTCTGCGAGGAATGGCGCCCCTTCAACGGAGCCGACAACGTCAGGCAAGCTTCCAGCCAATCGGCTCGCCGCCATTCAGCGGCACGACGGTCGTTTCGCCCATCGGCACTTCCGTGGGGAGAGTCCAGGTTTCACGATGCAGCGTAATGGTGCCGTTGTTGCGCGGCAGGCCGTAGAAGGCCGGACCATTAACGCTGGCGAAGGCTTCCAGCTTGTCCAGCGCGCCGGCTGCGTCGAATGCCTGGGCATACAGCTCCATCGCATGCAAGGCGGTGTAGCAGCCGGCGCATCCGCAGGCGTGCTCCTTGAGACCCTTAGGATGCGGCGCGGAGTCGGTGCCGAGGAAGAATTTCGCGCTGCCGGAGGTAGCCGCACGCACCAGCGCCTGACGGTGCTCTTCACGCTTGAGGACCGGCAGGCAGTAGTAATGGGGGCGGATGCCGCCCTTGAAGATTTCATTGCGGTTATACAGCAGGTGGTGCGCGGTGATCGTCGCACCGACCGGCCCGTCGGCGTCGGTCACGTACTGGGCGGCATCCTTGGTGGTGATGTGCTCGAACACCACCTTCAGCGCAGGCATGTCACGGCGGAGGGGTTCCATTACCTTGTCGATGAAGACGGCTTCACGATCGAAGATATCGACCGCCGGGTCTGTCACTTCGCCATGCACGAGGAAAGGCATGCCGACTTCCTGCATGACTTCGAGCGCTTTGTGGCATTTCGACAATTGCGTTACGCCGGCGTCGGAATTGGTCGTCGCGCCGGCGGGATACAGCTTTACCGCATGCACAAAGCCGCTATCCTTGGCGCGGCGGATTTCATCGGGCGGCGTGTTGTCCGTGAGATACAGCGTCATCAAGGGTTCGAACGCCATGCCGGCAGGCAGCGCGGCCAGGATGCGGTCACGATAGGCGGAGGCCTGGGCCGTCGTCGTGACCGGCGGCTTGAGGTTCGGCATGACGATCGCGCGGGCAAACTGGCGCGCGCTATGAGGCAAAACGCTGGCCATTGCCGCGCCATCGCGCAGATGCAAATGCCAATCGTCGGGACGAGTGAGGGAGATGCTGGAAATGATTTGGGTAGGCATGGCGGTACTTTCTTGAGAGTGCCGTTATTTTACCCGCCGCGCACGCCCCATCGGGCACAAAAAAGCCGTTTCGGCCGGACGGCGGAAACGGCTTCGGGGCTGCGATGAAGGTGTCAGTGCGTAATGATCTTCGCCAGGAAATCCCGCGCACGGTCGGAGCGCGGCGAGCCGAAGAACTCGTCCTTGGTGCAATCCTCGACGATGAATCCCTTGTCCATGAAGACCACGCGGTTGGCGACCTTGCGGGCAAAGCCCATTTCGTGGGTCACCACCATCATCGTCATGCCTTCCTGCGCGAGGCCAACCATGACGTCGAGCACTTCATTGATCATTTCCGGGTCGAGTGCCGAGGTCGGTTCGTCGAACAGCATCGCGATCGGGTCCATCGACAGCGCGCGGGCGATTGCCACACGCTGCTGCTGGCCGCCGGACAACTGGCCGGGAAATTTGTCCTTTTGCGCGATCAGGCCGACGCGGTCAAGATACTTCAGTCCCTTCTCGGCCGCCTCTTCCTCGCTGCGTCCCAGCACCTTGACCTGGGCCAGCGTCAGGTTCTTGCGGATCGTCAGGTGCGGGAACAGTTCGAAATTCTGGAACACCATGCCGATGTTCGAGCGCAGTTTCGGCAGGTCGGTCTTCGGATCGCCGACGGACACGTTGTTGACCAGAATCTCGCCCTTCTGGAACGGTTCCAGTCCGTTGACCGTCTTGATGAGGGTCGATTTTCCGGAGCCGGACGGGCCGCAGACCACCATCACGTCACCCTTGGCAACGCGGGTCGTACAGTCGGTCAGTACCTGGAAGCTTCCATACCATTTGCTGACATTTTTGATTTCAATCATTTCGTTATCCTTAGCGAATGATGGCGATACGCTTCTGCAGGCGCTTGACCAGCGTGGACAGCATGAAGCAGAGTGCGAAATAAACGATGGCGACGAACAGGTACATCTCGACCACGCGGCTGTCGCGCTGCGCGATCTTGACCGATGCACCGACAAAGTCCGTGACGTTGAGCAGCGATACCAGCGACACGTCCTGGAACAGCACGATGGTCTGTGTCAGGAGAATCGGCAGCATGTTGCGGAATGCCTGCGGCAGGATCACCAGCTGCATCGACTGGCGATACGTGAGTCCCAGCGCATAGCCGGCGTAGACCTGTCCCTTCGGGATACTCTGGATACCGGCACGCATGATCTCGCAGAAATACGCTGCTTCGAACATGATGAAGGTGATGTATGCCGAACGGTCAGCGCCGAGCTGGATCGGCCGCTCCGAACCGGTAATCGCCTGCAGCACCACCGGCACCAGGAAGTAGAACCAGAAGATCACCAGCAGCAGCGGGATCGAACGCATCAGGTTCACGTAACCGGCGGCCAGCATCGAGAGCGGCTTGAAGGCCGACAGGCGCGCCATGGCGAGCAAGGTACCGAAAATTGTTCCACCGATAGCGGCTACCACCGTCAGCTGCAGGGTGTATTGCAGGCCGGTCAGCAGGTAGGGCCAGGTGCGTACTACGACGTCAAAATCGAGATCACCCATTATTTGCCTCCTGCGATGTAACCGGGCACGGCGACCTTGCGCTCGATGAATGCCATCACGCGATTCGCCGTCATTGCGATCACGACGTAAATCAGCGTCGTTGCGGCGAAGACTTCGAAGTACCGGAAGGTCATCTCGCCCATTTCACGCGTACGGAAGAAGAGTTCGACGAGGCCGATGGAATACGCCACCGCGGTATTCTTGATCAGATTCATCACCTCCGACGTGAGCGGCGGGATGATGATGCGATAGGCCATCGGCAGCAGCACGTAGCGGTAAGTCTGGATCTGCGTGAGCCCCAGTGCATAGCCGGCATTGCGCTGCCCGCGCGACAACGACTGGATGCCGGAACGCACCTGCTCCGCGATACGCGACGAGGTAAAGAAGCCCAGGCAAACGACGGCCGTGACGAACTGATGTTCAGTCGGATCCAGCGTCACTACCCATGCCTTGACCGCCGGAATGATGCCTGGAATAACGAAGTACCAGACGAAAAACTGGACGATCAGCGGAATGTTGCGGAACAGCTCGACATATGCGTTGCCGAGCTTGACCAGCCATGGCTTGTCCGTGGTGCGCGCCACGCCGATGATCGAACCGAGTACGAATGCCATGATCCAGGCGAGTGCCGCGGTGGACAGCGTCCAGCCCAGGCCGGAAAGCAGCATCTCGATCCAGGTTCCGTCGCCGTCAGGCACCTGCTCGAAAAAAATCCCCAAATTCATTATTGTTTCTCCCAGCTTGCGCAGCTTTGCGCCGCACAATGGGCCGGCGCGTTTGCCCCGGCCCCAAATCGAAGTTTCTGCGCAGGTCAACTTGCGCAGAAAATTAAGCAGCTTCAGCTGCGGCCGCAGCTAAAAAAAAGCCGGAATGGCGATGACGCCCGTCCGGCCCTGCTTCTCATGCGAAGCGATTACTGAACGCCCTTGTCGTTCGGGTTCTTGAATGCCTCGCGGATTGCCGGGGTCATCGGGAAGTTGATGTTGATGCCCTTCGGCGGAACCGGGCTCTGGAACCACTTGAAGTAGATCTTCTCGATCTCGCCCGACTTCATCACGCCGCCGACGGTCTTGTCGACCAGCGCCTTGAACTGCGGGTCATCCTTGCGCAGCATCATGCTGTACGGTTCCTGGCGCAGCGATTCCTGGATGATCTTGAAGTCGCTCGGGTTGCGCGAGTTGGCGATCTGGCCAGCCAGCAGGATGTCGTCCATCACGAAGGCTTGCGAACGGTCGTCGGCCATCAGCAGGAAGGATTCCGCATGGTCCTTGCCGTAGATTTCCTTGACATCGACGGCCTTGGTCTTTTCGTAGGCCTTGAGCAGCGGAACCGAGGTGGTGCCGGACGTGGTGGAGATCGTCTTGCCGCCGAGGTCGGCCAGCGAGTTGATATTGGACGTCTTCTTGACCGCCGCGGTCACGTTGACCACGAAGTAGGTCGGGCCGAAGGCGACTTGCTGCTGGCGCACGACGGAATTGGTGGTGGAACCGCACTCCAGGTCGATGGTGCCATTCTGCAGCAGCGGGATACGGTTGCTGGACGTCACCGGCTGCAGGTTCACCTTCAGGTTGGGCAGCTTGAGTTCCGTCTTCACCGCGTCGACGATCTTCATGCACAGGTCCATGGCATAGCCGATGGGCTGCTGCTTGTCGTCGAGGTAAGAGAACGGTACGGAAGACTCGCGGTGACCAACGGTAATGGTGCCGGTATCCTTGATCTTCTTCAGCGTTCCGGTCAGGTCTTGCGCTTGAGCCGTGCCGGCGATTGCTCCGGTGGCGATCAGGACGGTGATGAGCTTCGATAGTTTCATATTGTCTCCAGGAAAATGTTGCGAGGCCTAGTGTACCAAAAGGAATGCTTTAAAAGCTGACTAGAAGGCATTCCCCAAGCCGGCTTTCAAAGTGAATCCCTTCATTGCGAAAAACGTGCCTTAGCGACGTCACGTTGACTGCCTGCGATTCGCATCACGATGGTGCGCGAACCCTTACGTGGTACTACGCACCCGCACCCTGCACTGACGACCATGCCGGGAACGGGATTCTTGAACCAAGTGCGGAACTGCTGTAGATCTGCCCTTCGTTGACCGCCGCCCCGTATCGCGATCGATCAGGGCCTGGAAGGGAGCGATGTCCTTGCGCGGCTGGATGGCGTAAGGCTCGGCGGAGAAAGCATCGCCTGCCGCGACGAAGCCATTGGAATTCTGCGCATGGGCACGCAGACCAAACAATAGCACGTCATTCGGCGGAAATGCTTCGGCTTGTTGTTGCCGTGCACGCGGGAAGCTGCTCTGGCGCTTCGCTGCACGCGAGGGTGACGCCCCGCCTTTCGGGGCTGCCGGGGATAAGGCATGCATAAGGTCTCCTGCTCATGCTGTGCTGCAACCAAGCGCCGCCTGCTTGTATTGTATTTGTGGCGGCAGCTTGTTTTCCATGCGGCGGGTCCGTTGCCCGCCGCTCTTTTCTTACTATAGTCCTTCGGGCGCGATCAGGGATAGAGGCCGCGCATCTCGCGCGCCTGCAGGACCCGGGTACATGCCACGATGAACGCGGCCGTGCGCAGCGATACTTTCTTTTCCTCGGCGAGCTGCCAGACGGCGGTGAAAGCTTCGCGCATGATGCGCGTGAGCCGCTGGTTGATCTCGTCTTCGGTCCAGAAGAAGCTCGAAAAATCCTGCACCCATTCGAAGTAGCTCACCGTCACACCGCCCGCGTTGGCGATAACGTCGGGCACGACCAGAACGCCTTTTTCGTGCAGGATGTCGTCCGCCGCCGGTGTCGTCGGGCCGTTGGCACCTTCAAGGATGATCTTCGCGCGGATCTTGTCGGCATTGGCCTCGGTGATCTGCTGCTCGAGCGCGGCCGGGATCAGGATGTCGCAATCCACTTCCCAGAAACTGCCGCGATCGGAAATGGCTTCCGCTCCGCCGAACCCGGCGACGCTGCCGTGCTGCTTCACATGCGCCTGTAATGCGGCGACGTCGATACCGGTGTCGCGCACGATAGTGCCGATGTGGTCCTGGACAGCAACGACCTTGGCGCCCGCCTCCGCGAACAGGCGCGCCGCGATGCCGCCCACGTTACCGAAGCCCTGCACGGCGATACGCGCACCCTTGATATCCAGCCCGCGCTTTGCCGCCGCTTCGCAGCCGACAACGTACACGCCGCGGCCGGTCGCCTCGTGGCGTCCCAGGCTGCCGCCGAGGGAAATCGGCTTGCCGGTGACGACGCCGGTGGCGGTGCTGCCCTGGTTCATGGAGTAGGTATCCATCATCCACGCCATCACCTTCTCGTTGGTGTTGACGTCCGGCGCCGGGATATCCTTGTTGGGGCCGATGATGATGTTGATTTCGCTGGTGTAGCGGCGCGTCATGCGCTGCAGTTCGCCGGTCGACAAGGTGCGCGGATCGACGCGGATGCCGCCCTTGGCGCCGCCGTACGGCACGTTGACCGCGGCGTTCTTGACCGTCATCCAGGCGGACAATGCCATCACTTCCGACAGCGTCACATCCTGGTGGAAACGCACACCGCCCTTGCCCGGGCCGCGCGACGTATTGTGCTGGACACGGTAGCCTTCGAAATGCGCGATGGTGCCGTCGTCGCGCTCGATGGGCACGTCGACGATCAGGATGCGCTTCGGGCGCTTCAGGGTTTCGACCCAGCGTGCGAGGGTGCCGAGGTGCGGCGTGACGCGGTCGATCTGTTCGAGGTAAACGCCCCAGGGGCCGATTTCGTGCGGTGTCAGGTAAGACGGCACTTCGTGTTTGCTGGACATGCTGCCACTGCTCCTTGTAGGTTCAGTCGCCCTCATCGGATATCGATAGGTGCGATACGAATGGCATGCTATTGCAACGCGTTGCAGCAAATCCAATGCTTTGTGCGCATGTAACTATGCATGAAATGCATAGTTTAAACATATCGGGAAATGGAGGGGATCAGGCGCCTGCGCGGCTCGTGCTGCGCTTGCGCGCCCGTGCTTTTGCCTGCGCCTGGCTGCGCTGCACGAGATAATCCCACAGGCGCGAAACGACCGGCTTGCCCGGGCGCTGCGCGGTCGGACGCTCGCGGTAGAGGCGGATTTCCATGTTGACCTCCCACTCTGCGTTTCCGCCGTCGGCGCGTGCAAGCTGCTTCTGCTTGAGCTCGCGCGTGACGGCCGATTCCGGCAGGAACACGACGCCATGGCCCTCGAGCGCCATCATTTTGAGGCCTTCTGCCATGTCGGTCTCGTAGCGTTTTTCGAGGTGCAGCGGACGCTTGGCATCGGTGAGGATCAGCTCGACCATGCGGCCGAGATAGGCGTTGCTTGTGTAGGACAGGAAAGGCAGCGGCGACTTCGCGCTGCCGGGCAGGGAAAACTCCGGTGTACCGCTGCGGTCGCAACGTGCATAGGCCCGCAAGGCTTCGTTGCCAAGGGTAAGCATCTCGTAGCGGCTGGCATCGAGCTGCACCGGCTGGCGCGGATGGTGGTAGCACAGCAGGAGGTCGCAGCCACCCTCCACCATCGTCATCACCGCATCATGCACGTTCAGCGCGATCAGGCGTGTACGGAGCGTGCCGAAGCCCTGCTCCAGCTCCGTCATCCACTTGGGCATGAAGGTGAGCGAGAGCGTGTGCGGCACGGCAAAGTCGACGGTGGTTTGCGCGGTGGGGCGCTTGCCACGCAGGAGTGCGCGCGCGTTGTTGATCTGGCCCAGCATTTCCAGCGCCTGCTCGTAGAACACTTCCCCCGCAGGCGTCAGCCGGGTCGGATAGGAGGTGCGGTCGATCAGGTCGGCGCCCAGCCATGCTTCCAGCGACTGGATGCGGCGCGAAAATGCCGGCTGCGTCACATGGCGCAACTCGGCCGACCGGCTGAAGCTGCGGGTCTCGGCCAATGAGATGAAGTCTTCCAGCCACTTGGTTTCCATGGCGCTATGTTAGTCGCGTTCGGCGGCGAAGCAAAGCGCTTACGCGACCGCCGGCTCCTCCCCGAGCGGATCGGAACGCGGTGAAGAGGATTGCACCTCCTGGCGGGCCTGCTGACGCTCCCACATCTGGGCATATGCGCCGCCGGCAGCGAGCAGCTGCGCATGGGTGCCGCGCTCGATGATGCGGCCATGGTCAAGCACGAGGATCTGCGCCGCATCAGCAATGGTCGACAGGCGGTGCGCGATCACCAGCGTAGTCCGGTTCTTCGCGATTTCCTTCAGCTGTGCCTGGATGGCCTGTTCCGATTTCGAATCGAGCGCGGAAGTCGCCTCGTCGAAAATCAGGATGGCCGGGTTCTTGAGCAGCGTGCGCGCAATGGCGACACGCTGTTTCTCGCCGCCCGACAACTTCAGGCCGCGTTCTCCGACCATGCTGGCATAGCCGTCGGGAAGGCTTTCGATGAAATCGTGGATGTACGCCGCCTTGGCCGCGGCAACGATCTCGGCCTTGCTCGCATCCGGCTTGCCGTAGGCAATGTTGTACTCGATCGTGTCGTTGAACAGCACGGTGTCCTGGGGCACGATGCCGATTGACTTGCGTAGCGATACTTGCGTCACTGCACGCAGGTCCTGGCCGTCGATGGTAATGCTGCCCTTGTTGATGTCGTAGAAGCGGAACAGCAAACGCGACAGAGTCGACTTGCCCGATCCGCTGTGGCCGACCACCGCTGTCGTCGTGCCGGCGGGAATCGTGAAATCGACGTCGAAGAGAATCTGCCGCTTGGTCTCGTAACTGAAATCGACATGCGAGAAGCTCACCTCCGCCCCCTTGATGTCGAGCGGTTTCGCATCCGGGCTGTCGGCGACTTCCTTGTGCTGGTCGAGCAGCGTGAAGAGCCGTTCCATGTCGGCCAGGCTTTGCTTGATCTCGCGATAAATCACGCCGAGGAAATTCAGCGGAATGTAGAGCTGGATCATGAAGGCATTGACCAGCACCAGGTCGCCGAGCGTCATCGTGCCGTCGATCACGCCTTGGGTCGCGCGCCACAGGATCAGCGTCACGGCGACGGCGATGATGAGGGATTGGCCGGTATTCAGGAGCGACAGGGACGTCTGCGACTTCACGGCGGCCGTTTCCCAGTTCTGCAGGCTCTTGTCGTAACGGCGGGCCTCGTAATCTTCGTTACCGAAGTACTTCACCGTTTCATAGTTGATGAGCGAGTCGATCGCACGCGTGTTCGCCTTGGAATCGAGGTCGTTCATGGTCCGGCGGAATGCGGTGCGCCATTCGGTGACGGCAACGGTATAGGCGATGTAGACAATGAGCGCGCCGAAGGTGATGACCGCGAACCAGATGTCGTAGTGCAGCACCAGGTAGCCGATCACCAGCGAAATTTCGACCAGCGTGGGGAGGATGCTGTACAGCGTATAGGACACCAGCGAGGAGATGCCGCGCGTGCCGCGCTCGATGTCGCGCGTCATGCCGCCGGTCTGACGGTTGAGATGGAAGCGCAGCGACAGCGCATGCAGATGCCGGAATACCTTCAGCGCAACGGTACGCACCGCACTCTGCGTCACCTTGGCGAACACGAATTCGCGCAGCTCGGTAAACATCGTCGTACACAAGCGCAATATGCCGTACGCGATCAGGATGCCGACCGGCAAGACCAGCAATGCGCGGGGATTGTCCGGGCTGATCGTCATGTGGTCGACCAGCGCCTTGAGCACGATCGGCACGCCGACGTTCGCCAGCTTGGCGCCGACCAGGAAAGTCAGGGCCAGCAACATGCGCCACTTGTAGGCCCAGAGATAGGGAAACAATGTCTTGAGCGTCACCCAATCATTGCGTGTTCCCTGGTTGGCTGGCGGCTCGGGTGATGATACGGGATGACGTCTCATGAAAAATGATCAAGAAGTTTGGTTTATGCTGTTGCTTTAACGATTGTAGCCCAGCCCGTTTTTCGGGGCGGCTACCCGCAACAGAGAGGAGAAGAAAATGACTGACCACCAAACCACCCTGCCTACAGGGAAGGTACCGCAACTGCGCGTGATGCCGATGCCCGCCGATGCCAATGTGCACGGCGATGTCTTCGGCGGATGGATCATGGCGCAGGTTGACATCGCCGGCGCGCTGCCGGCAGTGCGCCGCGCCAACGGTCGCGTGGCGACGGTGGCCGTGAACTCCTTCGTATTCAAGCAGCCGGTGTTCGTGGGCGACCTGCTTTCCTTCTATGCGGAAGTCGTCAAGGTGGGCAACACATCGATTACGGTGAACGTCGAGGTCTACGCGGAACGCAACCGCCTGCAGGTGGAAACCGTGAAGGTGACCGAAGCTACATTGACCTACGTCGCGACCGACGAGGAGCGCAAGCCCCGGCAACTGCCGCCGTTGCAAGCATGACCGGCAACAACAGTTTTCGTTCCTGATTTGACTGGCAACCACCGGAACGGTTCATGCCCATGCATGCACCGTTTCCGCGCCTCACTTCGACATGCATCCTGACCGCAGAAGCTTTCTCGCCCTCTCGGCGCGGCTCCTTTCACTGGCCGCGCTCTCGTCGGCATTTCCCTCAGGCGCGGCCACCCGCATCAACGCCTACCCGTTCAGCCTGGGCGTCGCGTCAGGGTCGCCCAGGCCGGACAGCGTGGTTCTCTGGACCCGCATACTGCCCGACCCGCTCGATGCACAGTCCTCGGGGCAAAAGCCGTATTCGGTGCAATGGGAGATCGCGGAGGACGAGGCCTTTCGTCAGGTCGCAGCAAAGGGCAACGCAACAGCGCTGCCCGAACTGGCGCATAGTATCCACGTCGATGCGGCCGGCTTGCATCCTGACCGCTGGTATTGGTACCGCTTCATGCTCGGCGATGCGGTGAGCCCGGTCGGCCGTACCCGCACCGCACCGGCAGCAGACACCATGCCCGCCTCGCTGCGCCTTGCTTTTGCCTCCTGCCAGCACTGGGAGTTCGGCCAGTACGCTGCACACCGGCACATCGCGGCCGAAGCTCCCGATCTTGTCGCCTTCCTCGGTGATTACATTTACGAGTGGGGCGCGTACGAACTCACCCACCCTGCTTCGCCACGCCGGCGCAGCAACGAGTCGATCACGCTGGCGGATTATCGCGCACGCTACGCACAGTACAAGTCCGATCCCCATCTGCAGGCATCGCACCTTGCCGCGCCATGGATCGTGACCTGGGACGATCATGAAGTGGCGAACGACTACGCAGCCGACCGCGACGAGCGGCTCGATACGAATTTCCTCGCGCGCCGGGCGGCAGCCTACCAGGCCTTCTACGAACACATGCCGGTCCGGCTCTCCGCACTCCCCGAAGGTCCGCAGCGATTTGCCCACCTGCGGATTTACGACCGCGTCGACTGGGGGCGCCTGGCGCGCTTCCATGTGCTGGACGACCGCCAGTACCGCTCCTACCACGCATGCCAGCGTGCGGATCGTGGCGGATCGGCGTCCGTGACAACAGCTTGCACCGAACTTGCCGATCCCGCCCGCACACTGCTCGGACAGGAACAGGAAGCGTGGCTGATGGAAGGGTTTGCCTCGTCGGCGGCACGGTGGAACATCCTCGCGCAGCAGACATTCATGGCGCAGGCCTCGCAGGTCCCGGTGATCAACGAGGGAGACGGCCGTTTCTGGAACGATGGCTGGGATGGCTATCCCGCCGCACGCAAACGCCTGCTCGATGGGCTGGCCAGGCACGAGGTCGCCAATCCGGTCGTCATATCGGGCGATGTGCACACCTTTTATGCAGCCGACGTCAGGGCCGACTTTTCCAGGAATGCCTCGGCCGGCAATCCGGTGATCGCTACCGAGTTCTGCGGCACCTCGGTAACGTCCAGTTCGCGTCCCCAGTCACGCATCGACCAGTACGTCGCGCAGAATCCGCACATCAAGTACGGCCGCAGCGACCGGCGCGGATACGCGATGATGGAAGTGAAACCGTCAGGGGCAACGGTGCGGTTCCAGGCGCTGGATGATGTCCGGCTGGCGGACTCGGGCGCCTCGACCGCCGCAAGTTTTGTCGTCGAAAACGGCCGGCCCGGCGTCAACCGCAACGGCTGAGCAGACGAAAAAAAACCGCCTGGCGCGCAGGCGGTTTCTGTCGGAAGGAACGCCTGATCAGGCGGCCTTCTTCTCGTCGCGCAGTTCGCGGCGCAGGATCTTGCCGACGTTGGTCTTCGGCAGCTCGTCGCGGAACTCGATGTACTTCGGTTTCTTGTAGCCGGTGAACTGCTCCTTGCAGTAGTTCATCAGCTGGTCGACCGTCAGCGACGGATCCTTGCGAACCACGAACAGCTTCACGGCTTCGCCCGAGTTGGCATCCGGCACGCCGATGCATGCGCACTCCAGCACGCCCGGATGGGCCGCCACGACGCCCTCGATCTCGTTCGGATACACATTGAAGCCCGACACCAGGATCATGTCTTTCTTGCGGTCGACAATGCGCACATAGCCACGCTCATCCATGATACCGACGTCGCCCGACTTGAAGTAGCCGTCCGGCGTCATGACCTTGGCGGTCTCGTCAGGACGGTTCCAGTAACCCACCATGACCTGCGGGCCGCGGATGCCGATTTCGCCGGGCTGGCCGAGCGGAACAGGCTTGCCGTCGTCGTCGAGGATCGCGATGTCGGTGGACGGGATCGGCAGACCGATCGCGCCGGAGAATTCGGTCGCGGTTGCCGGGTTGATGGTGGCCGACGGCGAGGTCTCGGACAAGCCGTAGCCTTCCACGATCGGGCAGCCGGTAACCTTCAGCCACTTGTCCGCCACCGCCTTCTGCACTGCCATGCCGCCGCCGTTGCAGATCTTCAGGCTGGAGAAGTCGAGCTTGCAGAAGTCGGCATTGTTGAGCAGGCCGTTATAGAGCGTGTTCACCGCAGGCAGCAGGTTGAACTTGTACTTGCCGAGTTCCTTCACGAAGCCGGGAATGTCGCGCGGATTCGGGATCAGGATGTTCATGGCGCCCCAGCGCGTGCCCATCAGGCAGCAGGCTGTCAACGCGAAGATGTGGTACAGCGGCAGCGCGCAGACGATGGTCAGCGGGTCGATCTTCGGCTCTGCCTTCAGCGCCGGCTGCGCCCATGCGTCGTTCTGCAGCACGTTGGCAATGATATTGGCATGCGTCAGCGTCGCGCCCTTCGAGACGCCCGTGGTGCCGCCGGTGTACTGCAGGAAGGCGATGTCTTCGTGCCTGAGGTCGACCGGCTTGAGCGCACTGCGCGCGCCTTCCGACAGGGCCTGCTTGAAGCGGGTCGCATTCGGCAGGGAGAAAGCAGGCACCATCTTCTTCACGTTGCGCACGACGAAGTTGACGATCATGCCCTTCACGCCGCCCAGCATCTCACCCATGCTGGCCACGACGACATGCTTGACCTTGGTTTTGCCGATCACCTGCTCCAGCGTGTGGGCGAAGTTCTCGAGGATGATGATGGCTTCCGCACCCGAATCGTTGAGCTGATGCTCGAGCTCGCGCGGGGTGTAGAGCGGATTGACGTTGACGACGGTGTACCCGGCGCGCAGGACGCCGGCGATGGCGATCGGATACTGCAGCACGTTCGGCATCATGATGGCGACGCGCGCGCCCTTCTTCAGGCCGCGGCCCTGCAGCCATGCGCCGAGCTGCTTGGAATACTGGTCGACGTCCGCGTACGTCAGGAACTTGTCCATGCAGACATAGGCGTTGCGTGACGCGAACTTGCGGAAGGATTCTTCCAGCAGGTGCACCAGCGAGCGGTACTGGGTGTAGTCGATCTCGGACGGAACGCCCTCGGGATAGGACTTCAGCCAAATTTTTTCCATTGTCTGCCTCTTGTCTTGATTGGTGGGATGGTTCGGCCCGTCGAAATAATCGAACGACCGGTTTTTTTTATCATCTTAGATGCTATCGGGGGCTGCGATTGCTGGCAAGTCTTTTACACAAGATCAGAATGGTTTTTCTATAAATTGCGCATTGCAACGCAGCAAAGAATTGACGGCACAGCGCCAAAAATGACAACGCGACCACCAAGGGTCGCGTTGTCATTTTTCCGGTAAACCGTCCATCGAGAATTATTGTGCCTGCTCCGCTGTGTGGATATTTTCAGCAGTCAGCGGCGTCACGTTGCCGAACTGCGCCAATTGGCGATGGCGTTCGTCCTTGTCCAGCGTTGCAAGCTGCCGGACCGCTTCATAGAACTTGTCCATGGTTTTCTGCTTGGCCAGCATGGCTTTGAACCCGGGGACGAAGTCGTGATACGTCGCGATGGCCGACAGATGGGCATTGGAGAGCGGCTCGGCGAACCAGCGGTCATAGCCGGCGTAGCCGCCCCACGACTCCTTCAGCACCAGGTACTCGTCCTTCAGCGACTTGAAGATCGACGCCTTTTCCTGGCGCTTCTCGTCATCGCTGACATCGCGCTCGTAATTTTCCTGCAGCTGCTTGCGATGCTTCATCAGCAGGGCAAGGAAGTCGCGCTTGCGGCCTTCGTACGCCGCGTAGGCCTTGCGCGTTTTCTCGTCGCCGTAGACAGCCATCCAGCGCTCGACGCCGGCTTCTTCCACGGCCACCGCAAACGACTCGTTGAAGCGCGAATCGCCCGGCACGTACACGACCTGGTGCGCGAGTTCATGGAACACGAGGCGCGCGAGTTCGCCGTCCGGGTACTGGATGAAGGTGGAGAGCACCGGATCCTTGAACCAGCCGAGGGTCGAGTAGGCCGGTACGCCGGAGACTTCCACGTCGTACTTTTCCGCGCGCAGCTCGGCCGCATAGGCCTGTGCGTCTTCCTTGCTGTAATAGCCGCGGTAGTTCACGCAGCCGGCGACCGGGAAACACCATTGCAAGGGCTTCAACGACAACTCGGGCGTCGCGACAATGTTCCACATCACGAAGGGACGCTTGAGGTCGGCGTAGGTGGTGAAGGTGTCATTATCCGGCAGGGCCAACTCGCGCGCGGCGAACTGGCGGATCTGCTTGACGCGGGTGAGCTTGCCCTTGAGCTTGTCCTCGACATCCGGGCTGGAGAGCCAGTCGTCGATCGGGCGCGCCTCGGAAAGCAGCGACAGTTGCCCTTGCGCGGCCTGCACGAAATACCCCAGTTGCGCGCATCCCGCAACCAGTCCAGCCACACCGCAAAAGATCAACGCCCGCCACTTCATCTTCATTCCTGCCTACGCTTTTTCCACCTGCACCAGGACGTCATAGAACGTTGGCGCCTTGCCCATGTCGGTCAGCTGCTGGCTGGTGACTTCATTGGCGTTCTTGCCATCGGCGGCAAACTTCTTCCACCAGATCGACAAGCCTACCACCAGCCCGCGCCGTGCTTTGTCTGTCACGCGGACCTTGGCGACGTAGGAACCCCGGTCGTTGAAAATCCTGACCATATTTCCGTCTTCGATGCCGCGTGCAGTCGCGTCGGAAGGATGCATGTCGAGATGCGGTTCGCCTTCCGTATCGCGCAGACTCTGCACATTGACGAATGTGCTGTTGAGAAAGTTCCTTGCCGGCGGAGAAATCATGGCGAGGGGATATTTTTTTCCCAACTCCGGATTGCTGGCCACGGATTCGTACGGCGGGATATACGTAGGCAAAGGATCAAGGCCGGCTGCCTTCATCTGCTCGGAATAGAACTCGCACTTGCCGGAGGGCGTGGGGAATCCGCCGTTGGCAAAGGGCGCGTCGGGCGCGTTGAGCTTCTGCCATCCCTTTCGCTTGAGCGAATCCCAGTCGAAATGCACGGCGCGTACGTCGCTGCGCTTGAAGGCCTGCGCTGCGATGTCGTCATCGCTCTCGCGGAAGCAGGGATCGTCGAAACCCATGCGCGCGGCAAGCAGGCGGAAGACTTCGGTATTCGGCTTGGCTTCACCCAAGGGCGCGACGGCGGCATTGTTGGCCATCATGTAGAGATGGCCATAAGTGGAATGGATATCGACGTGTTCGAGCTGCGTGGTCGCCGGCAGGAGGATGTCGGCGTAATCCGCAGTATCCGTCTGAAAATGCTCGAGCACGACCGTGAACAGGTCCTCGCGCGCGAATCCCAGCGCGACTTTCTGCGATTCCGGCGCCACCGCGACAGGATTCGAGTTGTACACGACCAGCGCCTCGATCTTCGGCCCGAATTCCTGTGAGCTTTCACGCAGCAGGTCGTCGCCGATAGTACTCATGTTGATGGTGCGCGGTTGCCGTTGCAGCAAGTCGGGGCGCTGCAATGCCTGCGGATTCTTCGGGAAGGTGTCGGACGACGATAGCTGGATGCCGCCCGCCGCATGCCGCCATGTCCCGGCCAGCGCCGGCAGGCAGGCAATGTTGCGCACCGCCATGCCGCCGCCATGGACGCGCTGCACGCCGTAATTGACGCGAATGGCCACCGGCTCTCCGCGCTGTGCGGTTCCACCGTATTCGCGCGCCAGCTGCACCACTTCCTCGACCGTGATGCCGCAGGTTTGCGCCGTCCTTTCCGGGGTCCACTCCGCCGCACGTTCCTTCAGCTGTTCGAAGCCGAAGGCATGCTGTTCGATGTACGCCTTGTCGAGCAGTTCTTCGGCGATCATTACGTTCATCATGCCGAGGGCAAGGGCGGCGTCGGTGCCGGGCAGCAGCGCGATGTGCTGGTGGCACTTTTCCGCCGTGAGCGAGCGGTAGGGATCGATCGCGATCAGCCTCGCCCCGCGCCGCTTCGCCTCCTGTGCGCGCATCCAGAAGTGCAGGTTGGAGGCAATCGGGTTGCCGCCCCAGATCAGGATCAACTTGGCATTCTGGAATTGCTCGACGTCAGTGCCGATGCGCGCGCCGATCGTGTACTTGTACCCTTCCCCGCCGGCGGACGCGCAAATGGTGCGGTCGAGCAGTGACGCCCCCAGTTTGTGGAAAAAGCGCGCCGCCATCGACTCGCCCTGCACCAGGCCCATGGTACCTGCGTAACTGTATGGCACGATCGCCTGCGGATTGCGCGCTGCTATGTCGGCCAGGCGGGAGGCAATCGTCTCGATCGCCTCGTCCCAGGTAATGCGCTCAAAACGCCCCTCCCCCTTCCTTCCGACGCGTTTCATCGGGTGCAGCAAGCGGTCCTTGTGGTACGTCCGCTCGGTGTACTTCGACACCTTCGTGCACAGCACGCCGGCAGTGGTGGGATGATCGGGATCGCCCTTCACCTGGACGGCAACGCCGTCTTCCACGGTGACGAGGAGCGCGCAGGTATCGGGACAATCATGGGGACAGGTGGCGCGGACAATTGAAGTGGTCATAACACATCCGAAAAGCCGCCGGACGCTCGCTTGTGGCAAGTGTCCGGCGCGATAAAAAATGGGCAGGGGCCGCTCGCGTGCACCGCAGCATAATTCCATGCCGCAGCGGCGTTTGCAGTAGTTAAAATATACCCTCTCGGCCTAAGCGTAATATACCTATATCGCAGGCCGCTCGCATGCCGCAAAGCAATAATCGCTTTATCACATCCCCGGCATGCGCTCCCGGAGGCAAACATGAAGTTGATCGACCCGATTCTCGAATTCCAATCCGAACTGCGCCAGATCCGACGCGATATCCACGCGCATCCGGAGCTCTGTTTCGAAGAGCGGCGCACCGCTGAACTCGTCGCGCAAAAACTGGCCGGCTGGGGCATTCCCGTCATTCGCGGCATGGGCACGACCGGCGTCGTCGGCATTATCAGGAATGGCACCAGTCACCGCGCCGTCGGCCTGCGCGCCGACATGGACGCCCTGCCCGTGCAGGAAATCAACACCTTCCCGCATGCCTCGCGCCACGCCGGCAAGATGCATGCATGCGGACACGACGGACATGTCGCCATGCTGCTCGGCGCGGCACGTTACCTGTCGCAGCATCGCAATTTCGACGGCACCGTGTACCTGATCTTCCAACCCGCGGAAGAAGGCGGCGGCGGCGCACGGCGCATGATGGAAGACGGCCTGTTCAGGGAATGTCCGATGGAAGCCGTGTTCGGCATGCACAACTGGCCCGGCGTTCCCGTCGGTACCTTCGGCGTGACCGCCGGGCCGATGATGGCTTCGTCGAATGAATTCGAAGTCATCGTCAAGGGCAAGGGCGCGCATGCCGCGCAACCGCACAAGGGCATCGATCCGATCATGGTGGCGGTACAGATCGCGCAAAGCTGGCAAACCATCGTCACGCGCAACAGGAACCCGCTCGATGCGGCCGTGCTGTCGATCACGCAGATCCACGCCGGCAGCGCCACCAACATCATCCCCGACGAAGCGATGCTGGTCGGCACGGTTCGCACCTTTACCACGCCCACGCTGGACCTGATGGAGCAGCGCATGCAGGCGATCGCCGAACATACCGCGGCGGCCTTCGACGCCACGGTGGATTTCCGTTTCAAGCGCAATTATCCGCCTTTGGTGAACCATGCGAAGGAAACGGCGTTCGCCGTCGATGTCATGCGATCCATCGTCGGCTCGGACAGGGTCGACGCGCAAGTAGAGCCGACCATGGGCGCGGAAGATTTCGCGTTCATGCTGCAGGAAAAGCCGGGCTGCTACGTCTTCATTGGCAACGGCGAAGGTGCCCACCGCGACAGCGGCCACGGACTGGGCCCCTGCAACCTGCACAACCCGAGTTACGACTTCAACGACGACCTGCTGCCCATCGGGGCGACCTACTGGGTGCGTCTGGCCGAGGCGTGGCTGGCAAAGTGACCACCGCACAGGAACGCCATTCCTTGCAGCGATACGCGTCGCCATTCGCACGCGTCGCCCTTGAAAATGTCCTGCGCGAATATCCTAACAAACCGGATCATCTCCTGACCGGCAGCGCCGACCTGCGCAGTCCGCGCGAGTTGCACCCGGCTTTCTATGGCAGCTACGACTGGCACTCGAGCGTGCACATGCATTGGCTGCTGGCGCGTCTGCTGCGCGAGATGCCCGAACTGCCCGAGCGTGCGCAGGTGCAGGATGTTTTCGACCGGCACTTCAGCCCGGAAAATATCGCCATGGAAACGTCCTATTTGCGGCATCCGGCACGCCGCACTTTCGAACGCCCCTACGGCTGGGCCTGGCTGCTGAAGCTGCAGGCAGAGCTGCATATGCTCGCGTCCACCGAGGGCGTCGCGGCCAGATGGCGTGACAATCTTCAGCCGCTTGCCGAAGCCGTTGTCGACAGCTATCAGGAATTCCTGCCCCTGGCGCAATATCCCGTGCGCGCCGGCACGCACGCCAACAGCGCCTTCGGACTGTTGCTGGCGCTCGATTACGCGGAAACCGTCCAGCACCTGGCCCTGCGTCGCCTGATTTCCGCCAAGGCGAGTGCCTGGTTCGGCCGCGACCGACGTTATCCCGCCGCCTATGAACCGGGCGGCGACGATTTCCTGTCAGCAGGATTGGTGGAAGCTGCACTCATGCTGCGGCTGGTCGACGGCTGCAGCTATGCGGATTGGTGGGAGCTGTTCTGCCCGACGCAGAGCGACCTGGCGACCTGGCTGCTGCCGGTGCAGGTGACCGACCGCAGCGATCCCAAGCTGGCTCACCTGGACGGCGTGAACCTGTCACGCGCATGGTGCTGGAAGAGGATACGCCCGCAACTGGATGCTGCCTTGCGTGCAAAAGTCGACACAGCCATCGATGTGCATCTCGATGCCGCGCTGCCCGGCACCGTCAGCGGCGACTACGCCGGCACGCACTGGCTGGCAAGTTTCGCCTTACTTGCGCTGACTGAGGGATAAGGACGGCTGCGCCGCGCCCGGACCGGAATGATGCGCAAAGCGTTCGCGCAGCAGCTGGATATCGCCATACCACGCTTCCGCCGATTCACCGGTGTTGTCGGTGTCGGTGAGCACGCCCACGCCGATCAGGCGTCCCGGCTTTTCGCCGAATGCCTTCTCGTAATCCTCGACGATATTGCGCGCGAAGTTGCGCCACTCGCCGATCCCATCCGATCCGCTTTCAGCGACCATCATCTTGATGCGGCTGGTATAGGTGCTGCCGATCACCGTACCGGTCGGTTTGTTGTTTTCCCAGATGTACATCAGCGTCGCATACGGGAATTCGTAGCCCGTCATCACGCGCGCCGTCTCGAACAGCACCTGGTCGGTAAAAGGCATGGTGTCCTTGTCGCCATCGAAGCCAAGGATGACGCGCACGGGCGAATCCTCGGTCGCGCGCTTGGTGTTGTCCGCCGAATTGACGAGGCTGGTGATCTGCCAGCTCCAGTGCAGCCACGGCTGTTGCTGCGCGTTGATGTCGACCTTGTGCATGAGCCCGGACGACGCGCTGTCGGCGCGCGCATGCAGGACCGTCGTGCTGTCCTTGTTCACCAGCTCGTAAAGAGTCTGCTTCTTGTTTCGCAGCAGGATCATCGGCTCCCAGCCTTGCGGCAGGCCGCCGGTGGGATTTGACGAGAAAACGGAGAGTGTCGTATCCGCCTGAGCACGGACCGCAGGAGCATCCGGCTTCACGGATTCCTGTTGCGAAGCGCAGCCAGCGAGGGACAACAGCATTCCGAGCGGAATGACGAAGCGTTTCATGTCGATCCAATCCAGTGTTGCGATCGACATGACCGGCATGTGCGTCGCGCCGCCCGATTACGGGCTGGGGAGTTGAGATGCTCGAATTGTATAGCGTGACATCCCCGTAGCGTGCGCTAACCTGTCCAAAACCGGCGATTCATGGACAAACTGCCAACGAATCCCGTGATATTTGGCCACCGCCTCGCGGTGGGCGATGCTCACCAGTGCCGCTTCCGGCAACTCGCGCAGGATGGCCTCGTACAGCGCGGCTTCGGAATCCGGATCAAGCGCGCTGGTCGCCTCGTCGAGGAACAGCGCATCCGGCCGCATGAGCAGCGCGCGCACAAACGCCAGCCGCTGCTGTTCGCCGGGAGACAGGCGCTGGCTCCAGTTATCGGCTTCATCCAGCTTTTCCACCAGGTGCGGCAGCATGCACAGCTCCAGGTAATGCCCTATCGCACGGTCCTTGTATGCGTGCTCTTCGGCCGGATAGGCGATTGCCGCACGCAGGGTGCCGATAGGCAGATAACTCTTCTGGGGCAGGAAAAGCAGCCTGGCCTGGTTCGGAATCTCGACGCTTCCCGCACCATAAGGCCAGATCCCGGCCAGTGCCCGGAACAAGGTCGATTTTCCGCAGCCGGAAGGCCCGGTGACGAGAATGCGCTGCCCCACCCGCACCTCGCCGGAAATCGGCGCGGTGAGCGGTGTGCCTGCCGGCAGATGCAAGGCGACCCCGTCAAGCAGGATGGCACCGACATTGTTGCGTGCCACGCCAATACCCGCACTTTGCATGCGGGCGGACGTGACGGCGGCATGGAATCCGGCAAGACGATTGACGCTGGCCTTCCAGCTCGCCAGCGAGCTGAAGGCGTTGATGAACCAGGAAAGCGCCTCCTGCACATGCCCGAAGGCTGAACTGATCTGCATCAGCCCGCCCAAGGTGATCGCCCCCGAAAAGTAGCGCGGCGCCCCGACAAGGAACGGAAAGATGATGGCGAACTGCGCATAGAAATTGGATGCCACGTTGAGCCGCTTGGTCGTGCGCATGATTTCCCACCAGTTGCGGCGGATTCTTTCAAAGCGCCCATCCAGCTGCGACTGCTCCTGCACTTCGCCGCGGTACAGCGCAACGGCCTCCGCATATTCACGGATACGCACAAGGCCAAAGCGGAAGTCCGCCTCATACCGCTGCTGGTTGAAGTTCTGCAGTACCAGCGGTTTGCCGATCACCCACACCAGCATGGAACCGATGAGCGCGTATGCCACCGCGAACCAGACCATGTATCCGGGAACGGTGACTTCCTGCGCGCCGAGCATGAACGACAACGGCCCGCTCACCGACCACAGGATACCGACGAAGGACACCAGCGTCACGACCGCGGACAACAGCCCGAGCGACAGGGTCAGCGTGCCGCTGGTCAGGAAGTTCAGGTCTTCCGCAATCCGCTGGTCCGGGTTGTCCGCGCTGCGCGTCTGTTCGATCCGGTAATACGCCTGGTTGGCCAGCCACTCATCAAGATACTGCCGCGTCATCCAGGCACGCCAGCGCATTTCCAGCGCCTGGGTCAGGTAGACGCGGTAGATCGCCACCGCGATGTAAATGAAAGCGAGGTAGGAAAATCGCCAGAGCTGTTCCTTGAACGCGTCGTACTCCTTGTTTTCCAGCGCATTATAGAAGTCGCGGTTCCATGCGTTGAAAAGCACATCGAGATACACCATGCCCAGCGCGAGGGCGATCACTGCAGCAAGCAGTCCGCGCGCGCGCCACTTTTCCTCTGAACTCCAGTACGGTTTGATGAGATGCCATACCGCGCGCCAGTCGGTGCGCACATGAACATTGGCTGTCATAGAAATAGGTATTCGGGAAATGCCGGCGATGGCCACCAATGCATCGCCGGCAGGAATGCAGGATCAGTCGACCTTCGCGCCTGAGTCCTTGACGACCTTGGCCCATTTCCGGGTTTCGGCCTGGATGTGGGCGGCGAATTGCTCGGGTGTGTTCCCGACCGGATCCGCGCCCTGCGCAACAAGCTTTTCCTTGACGGCTGGACTGGACAGCGCCTTGGCAATTTCCTGCTGCAGCTTGTTGACGATATCCGGCGGCGTGCCGGCTGGAGCCAGGATGCCAAACCAGGAGCTCGCCTCAAAGCCTGCAAGGTCTCCGCCCGCCTGAGCGATCGGCGGAACGTCGGGCAGTGCCGGCGACGGCTTCGCGCTCGTCAGACCCAGCGCCTTCAGCCGTCCGGCCTTGATGTACGGCATCGCCGACGGCAGGTTGTCGAACATCAGGTCGGCCTGCCCCCCAAGCAGGTCCGTGATCGCCGGAGCTGACCCGCGGTAAGGGATGTGCACCATGAAGGTCTTCGTCTGCGTTTTGAAAAGTTCGCCGGCGAGATGGATGGACGTGCCGTTACCGCTCGATGCCATGTTCAGGCGCCCGGGATGGGCCTTCACATAGTCGACGAAGCTCTTTACATCGGTGATCTTGTTTTTCTCTGCAAGCGCCGCATTCAAGACGAGGACGTTCGGCACAGCTGCGACCAGCGTCACCGGTGCAAAATCCTTGACCGGATCGAAGGACAGCTTCGAATACAGCGACTGGTTGATCGAATGCGTCCCCACCGTTCCCATCAGCAGGGTGTATCCGTCCGGCGGCGATTTCGCCACGATTTCCGAGCCGATGTTGCCGCCGGCTCCCGGCCGGTTATCGATGATGACCTGTTGTCCCCATGCTTTCGACAGCTCGCCTCCCACCGCGCGCGCAAGGATGTCTGTCGTACCGCCCGGGGGAAATGGCACAACGAGTTTGATCGGCTTGCTCGGATAAGCCTGGGCCAGGACAGCGCCGCTGCCCGCTACGGCGACTGCGGCGGCAACAATGGAAAACCAGTGTTTCAACTTCATCGCATCTCCTTCGTCTCATGGTAGTTTGTCCGGAGCATCGCCGACACGCTTGCCGGGATTGAGGCGTTCCAGTGCAAGCAGGGCAGCTGATTGATCCGCGTTGGGTACTGCATCCAGAATACTGCGATAAGTCTGCGTAACAAGTTCGGCAACGGGCAGCGTTACCCCGGCCGCGGCCGCAGCGACCAGGACATTGTCGAGATCCTTCGCCTGGCTCTTCACCTGTCCACCGGGAAGAAAATTTCGATCGAGCATGCGCTGGCCATGCACCTCGAGAATCCGGCTTTCCGCAAAGCCCCCGCGGAGTGCGGTGCGCACTGCGGCGGGGTCTGCACCTCCGGCCTGCGCCAGGAGCAATGCTTCGGCCACGATGCACAACGTGCCGCCAACGATCAGCTGATTGCACAATTTGGCAACCTGCCCGCTCCCAGCAGGCCCGACCAGCGTCGGCCGCCCCATTACATTCAGCACAGGCTCCGCACAAGCAAAGTCTTCCGAATCGCCACCCGCCATAATGGCAAGCGTCCCGGCCTCGGCCCCCAGCACGCCGCCCGATACCGGCGCATCAATAAAGTGGAGCCCGAATCCTTTCAAATATGCATGAAACTCCTGCGCTTCCGATTGCCGCGTCGAACTCATGTCGATGACCATAGTCCCAGGTCGCATCGCAGGTGCAGAGGCCTGCAGCACATCGCGGACAATCGGCCCGGCTTCCAGCATCGTGATCACGATATCCGCCTGCTTTACAGCATCAGAAACCCGCTCTTCCACGACTGCGTTCATTGCCTCGAGCGGCATTGCCTTTGCTCGCGTACGATTCCATGCGACCAATGGAAATCCAGCCTGCAACAATCGTGTCGCCATCGGCTTCCCCATCAGCCCGATACCCAAAAATGCGATGGTCGGCAGCGTAGCATTCGCGCTCAAGTCGGTCTCCTGTTGATTCAGTTTGTCGGATAATGATGCATCATCATCTCAAAAAACCAACTTTCATGCCCGCAATCGACATACAGGTGGTTCCGGATTCATGCGTGCTGCTTGGCGAATGTCCGTTATGGCATCCGGAAGAACAGGCGCTGTACTGGATCGACATCGCTGGCCTTGCCGTGCATCGGTTTGATCCTGCAAGTAAAGCACGCGCGTCCTGGCCCCTGCCCTCCGAACCCGGATGCATTGCATGGAGCATTGGCGGCGGACTTGTTGTCGCAATGCGCTCCGGAATCGCCATGCTCGACACGCGCAACGGTGATTTGCGCCGTATCGTCGATGCACCTTACGACGCGTCGCGTATCCGCTTCAACGACGGGCGATGCGATGCTGCAGGGCGTCTCTGGATAGGCACGCTCTCCGATGACCGCAGCCAGGCGCTGGGGGCACTGTATTGCCTCGAACGAGGCATCATCCGCAAGGTCGGCAATCCTGTAACAGTCTCGAATGGCCTCGCATTCGGGATCGATAACCGCAAGATCTATCACGCAGACACGACTGCACACCGGATTTCTGTGTACGACTACGACCTTGCTTCCGGCTCTCTGGACGGCGGCCGTCTTTTCAAGCAATTCCCTGATGTCCGGGATGAAAATTATGGCGGCCGTCCCGACGGCGCGGCGGTGGACAATGGGGATTCCTACTGGTGCGCGATGTATGAAGGGAGCAAATTATTGTGCATTTCCCCCAAAGGAGACATCCTGCAAGATATCGCGCTTCCCGTTACTTGTCCCACGATGCCCGCCTTCGGTGGCGCGGATTTGCGAACGATATATATCACGACAGTAAGGCATAAGCGCACGGACATCGAGTTGAATGCCCGCCCGTTTTCTGGATACGTGTTATCTCTTCAGGTCGACATTCCTGGCCGCGCGGAACATGCGTATATCCCATAAGGCCAGTATTTAAATTGCCATCCGGACAAATTTCGGTTTTTGCGTAAAATAGAAACTTGTCATTTCTGACTTCAATGCGAAAGGGAATAACGGATGAATGCAATCCGCACAAGCACTACGGCACTTGTTATCGGCTGCTTGCTTACCACGCTCTCTCCGGCAAGCCTTGCTGCGGACTCTATATCCGTTGAATTTGGAACTGGCGACAAGACAAAAATGGTGCGCCTCGGCGCCCAATGGAAGTGGAACTCGACGTGGTGGAACACTAACGGAACGCATATTGGCGGTTATTGGGAACTGACAGCAGCCCATTGGAGAGGCAATCGATTCCAGAACATCCCCGGCAATACGCAAAATATTACTGCAGTAGGCATCACGCCAGTTTTCCGCTTCCAGAACAACAGCTTGAAGGGTTTTTACGCTGAAGCCGGCATCGGTGCCCACCTGCTATCCGAGCTCTACGATAACAACAACAAGCAGCTTTCGACACGCTTCCAGTTCGGCGACCACATCGGCATCGGGTATGTCTTTACCAACAATGCCGATGTCAGCCTGAAGATTCAGCATTTCTCGAACGGAAGCATAAAGAAACCAAACGATGGCGTGAACTTCGCTGTCGTGCGAGTCAGCTATCCGTTTTAGGTAGCCGATCGACATCTGCGGGGATCGCTGCACTCCCCCTCGTCGCCATCTGCCACCTGCCGGCACAGTCACGATTCTGCCGGTGCAAAGCAAAAAGCCCCGCCTTCGTTCGAAGGAGGGGCTCATGCGAATAACAAGCCTGACGATTACCTACTTTCACACTGGTTGCAGCACTATCATCGGCGCGACGTCGTTTCACGGTCCTGTTCGGGATGGGAAGGGGTGGGACCAACGCGCTATGGTCATCAGGCATAACTTGTAGCGTTGCATGTATTGCCGTTGCTGCTGGCGGATACAAACAACTCAATCTGGGAAGAAGCAGTAGTTAGGGGTACTACAAATTGGCGGGTGTGATTGAACAGTCATTCACACGCTTACTTGCCTATACCTTGCTAAGGTTATAGGGACAAGCCGCACGGGCAATTAGTATCAGTTAGCTTAACGCATTACTGCGCTTCCACACCTGACCTATCAACGTCCTGGTCTCGAACGACCCTTTAGGGAGATCAAGTCTCCGGGAAGTCTCATCTTGAGGCAAGTTTCCCGCTTAGATGCTTTCAGCGGTTATCTCTTCCGAACTTAGCTACCCGGCAATGCCACTGGCGTGACAACCGGTACACCAGAGGTTCGTCCACTCCGGTCCTCTCGTACTAGGAGCAGCCCCCCTCAAACTTCCAACGCCCACGGCAGATAGGGACCAAACTGTCTCACGACGTTTTAAACCCAGCTCACGTACCACTTTAAATGGCGAACAGCCATACCCTTGGGACCGGCTACAGCCCCAGGATGTGATGAGCCGACATCGAGGTGCCAAACTCCCCCGTCGATATGAACTCTTGGGAGGAATCAGCCTGTTATCCCCAGAGTACCTTTTATCCGTTGAGCGATGGCCCTTCCATACAGAACCACCGGATCACTATGTCCTACTTTCGTACCTGCTCGACTTGTCAGTCTCGCAGTTAAGCACGCTTATGCCATTGCACTATTAGCACGATGTCCGACCGTACCTAGCGTACCTTCGAACTCCTCCGTTACACTTTGGGAGGAGACCGCCCCAGTCAAACTGCCTACCATGCACTGTCCCCGATCCGGATAACGGACCAAGGTTAGAACCTCAAACAAACCAGGGTGGTATTTCAAGGTTGGCTCCACGGCAACTGGCGTCACCGCTTCAAAGCCTCCCACCTATCCTACACAGATTGGTTCAAAGTCCAATGCAAAGCTACAGTAAAGGTTCATGGGGTCTTTCCGTCTAGCCGCGGGTAGATTGCATCATCACAAACACTTCAACTTCGCTGAGTCTCGGGAGGAGACAGTGTGGCCATCGTTACGCCATTCGTGCAGGTCGGAACTTACCCGACAAGGAATTTCGCTACCTTAGGACCGTTATAGTTACGGCCGCCGTTTACTGGGACTTCAATCAAGAGCTTGCACCCCATCATTTAATCTTCCAGCACCGGGCAGGCGTCACACCCTATACGTCCACTTTCGTGTTTGCAGAGTGCTGTGTTTTTATTAAACAGTCGCAGCCACCAGTTTATTGCAACCCCTTCACCCTCCTGGCGCAGGCCAGTCAAGCTACAAGGGCGTACCTTATCCCGAAGTTACGGTACCAATTTGCCGAGTTCCTTCTCCCGAGTTCTCTCAAGCGCCTTAGAATACTCATCTCGCCCACCTGTGTCGGTTTGCGGTACGGTCTCGTTAGACTGAAGCTTAGAGGCTTTTCTTGGAACCACTTCCGATTGCTTCGCGGCATAAAGCCGCTCGTCCCAACCCCTTGAATTACGCGCCCGGATTTGCCTAAGCGCCTTCTTTGAGTTAGGAACCGGGACATCCAACACCCGGACAACCTTCCGCGATCCGTCCCCCCATCGCATCTAACGACGGTGCAGGAATATTAACCTGCTTCCCATCAGCTACGCATCTCTGCCTCGCCTTAGGGGCCGACTCACCCTGCTCCGATGAACGTTGAACAGGAAACCTTGGGCTTACGGCGTGCGGGCCTTTCACCCGCATTATCGCTACTCATGTCAGCATTCGCACTTCTGATACCTCCAGCATCCTTTACAAGACACCTTCGCAGGCTTACAGAACGCTCTCCTACCATATGCTTACGCATATCCGCAGCTTCGGTGACTGGCTTAGCCCCGTTACATCTTCCGCGCAGGACGACTCGATCAGTGAGCTATTACGCTTTCTTTAAAGGATGGCTGCTTCTAAGCCAACCTCCTGACTGTTTTAGCCTTCCCACTTCGTTTTCCACTTAGCCAATCTTTGGGACCTTAGCTGGCGGTCTGGGTTGTTTCCCTCTTGACGTCGGACGTTAGCACCCGGCGTCTGTCTCCCAAGCTCGCACTCATCGGTATTCGGAGTTTGCAATGGTTTGGTAAGTCGCGATGACCCCCTAGCCATAACAGTGCTCTACCCCCGATGGTGATACTTGAGGCACTACCTAAATAGTTTTCGGAGAGAACCAGCTATTTCCAAGTTTGTTTAGCCTTTCACCCCTACCCACAGCTCATCCCCTAACTTTTCAACGTTAGTGGGTTCGGACCTCCAGTACCTGTTACGGCACCTTCATCCTGGCCATGGGTAGATCACTTGGTTTCGGGTCTACACCCAGCGACTGAACGCCCTATTCGGACTCGATTTCTCTACGGCTTCCCTATGCGGTTAACCTTGCCACTGAATGTAAGTCGCTGACCCATTATACAAAAGGTACGCAGTCACCCCTTGCGAGGCTCCTACTGTTTGTATGCACACGGTTTCAGGTTCTATTTCACTCCCCTTCCGGGGTTCTTTTCGCCTTTCCCTCACGGTACTGGTTCACTATCGGTCGATATCGAGTATTTAGCCTTGGAGGATGGTCCCCCCATGTTCAGACAGGGTTTCACGTGCCCCGCCCTACTTGTCGCAAGCTTAGTTCCACACCAGGGATTTCGTGTAAGGGGCTATCACCCTCTATGGCCGCACTTTCCAGAGCGTTCCACTATCGCTGATGCTAAATCTTGCAGGCTGTTCCCATTTCGCTCGCCACTACTTTGGGAATCTCGGTTGATTTCTTTTCCTGCAGCTACTTAGATGTTTCAGTTCGCCGCGTTCGCTTCCACACACCTATGTATTCAGTGTGGGATGACCCAAAGGGCCGGGTTTCCCCATTCGGAAATCTGCGGATCAAAGTGTGTTTGCTCACTCCCCGCAGCTTATCGCAAGCTACTACGTCCTTCATCGCCTGATATCGCCAAGGCATCCACCATGTGCACTTATTCGCTTGTCCCTATAACGTTAGCTTCTCTTGCGAGAAACGCTATAGAGCTTGAGTTTGCGTGCCGTATTCCAGACTACTCGCATTGCTGCGAGAACTCTTTCATACATATGATTGATACAATCACAACCCACCAGTCGCAACCAACACGTCATCACAACGCATCAGCTACAACTGATAAATTCTTTACTACTTCTTCCAGATTGTTAAAGAACAAAACAGCCTATTGATCGTAAAAGATCAAACCTAAATCTCGTCGCCTGCGCTGTGCACGCGATGACTTAGGTTTGATGTTTTGGTGGAGGTTGACGGGATCGAACCGACGACCCCCTGCTTGCAAAGCAGGTGCTCTCCCAGCTGAGCTAAACCCCCGAAACTTGATGGTGGGTCTAGTTGGGCTCGAACCAACGACCCCCGCGTTATCAACACGGTGCTCTAACCAGCTGAGCTACAGACCCATTTGTTGCTGTTCTGTTTTACTAACACACCGATAAGTGTGAACGCTTGATTTGGATGCGAACTCTAGAAAGGAGGTGATCCAGCCGCACCTTCCGATACGGCTACCTTGTTACGACTTCACCCCAGTCACGAATCCTACCGTGGTAAGCGCCCTCCTTGCGGTTAGGCTACCTACTTCTGGTAAAACCCGCTCCCATGGTGTGACGGGCGGTGTGTACAAGACCCGGGAACGTATTCACCGCGACATGCTGATCCGCGATTACTAGCGATTCCAACTTCATGCAGTCGAGTTGCAGACTACAATCCGGACTACGATACACTTTCTGGGATTAGCTCCCCCTCGCGGGTTGGCGGCCCTCTGTATGTACCATTGTATGACGTGTGAAGCCCTACCCATAAGGGCCATGAGGACTTGACGTCATCCCCACCTTCCTCCGGTTTGTCACCGGCAGTCTCATTAGAGTGCCCTTTCGTAGCAACTAATGACAAGGGTTGCGCTCGTTGCGGGACTTAACCCAACATCTCACGACACGAGCTGACGACAGCCATGCAGCACCTGTGCGCCGGTTCTCTTTCGAGCACTCCCAGATCTCTCCAGGATTCCGACCATGTCAAGGGTAGGTAAGGTTTTTCGCGTTGCATCGAATTAATCCACATCATCCACCGCTTGTGCGGGTCCCCGTCAATTCCTTTGAGTTTTAATCTTGCGACCGTACTCCCCAGGCGGTCAACTTCACGCGTTAGCTGCGTTACCAAGTCAATTAAGACCCGACAACTAGTTGACATCGTTTAGGGCGTGGACTACCAGGGTATCTAATCCTGTTTGCTCCCCACGCTTTCGTGCATGAGCGTCAGTGTTATCCCAGGGGGCTGCCTTCGCCATCGGTATTCCTCCACATATCTACGCATTTCACTGCTACACGTGGAATTCTACCCCCCTCTGACACACTCTAGCCGTGCAGTCACAAATGCAGTTCCCAGGTTAAGCCCGGGGATTTCACATCTGTCTTGCACAACCGCCTGCGCACGCTTTACGCCCAGTAATTCCGATTAACGCTTGCACCCTACGTATTACCGCGGCTGCTGGCACGTAGTTAGCCGGTGCTTATTCTTCCGGTACCGTCATCCACCCAGGGTATTAGCCCAGGCGATTTCTTTCCGAACAAAAGTGCTTTACAACCCGAAGGCCTTCTTCACACACGCGGCATTGCTGGATCAGGGTTGCCCCCATTGTCCAAAATTCCCCACTGCTGCCTCCCGTAGGAGTCTGGGCCGTGTCTCAGTCCCAGTGTGGCTGGTCGTCCTCTCAGACCAGCTACTGATCGTCGCCTTGGTAGGCTTTTACCCCACCAACTAGCTAATCAGATATCGGCCGCTCCAGGAGCATGAGGTCTTGCGATCCCCCACTTTCATCCGTAGATCGTATGCGGTATTAGCTAGTCTTTCGACTAGTTATCCCCCACTCCAGGGCACGTTCCGATATATTACTCACCCGTTCGCCACTCGCCGCCAGGATTGCTCCCGCGCTGCCGTTCGACTTGCATGTGTAAGGCATGCCGCCAGCGTTCAATCTGAGCCAGGATCAAACTCTTCAGTTCAATCTCTGTTGTGGCATTGCTGCCAGGTTCCGAAGAACCGTCGCTCACTCAAAATACTGACAGGTATGTTCTTGCGAACTTACCTATATTTTTTTGTGAGCACTTAATGTTTTAAGTTCTACGCTGAGTCACCCCAGCGCCGCACTTCCACCAAGCGCCCACACTTATCGGCTGTTATTTTTTAAAGAACTTACTCCGCCAGGCACCCTGTCGAGCACCTCGCCGCGAATCGTTTTGTTCGTCAGCAGCAGAGAAACGAGATTATTAAGCACTTTCAGTTTCGCGTCAATACCTTTGTTTTAAAAGTTTTGACGCCGCTTCTTGTTAGCTCATCACCTCAATGCACTACGTTATAGATCATTGAAATTATGGGCTGACACTTAAAGCAAAAGGCCCTAGCGATTAGGCTAGGGCCTTTGCGAATAACAAGCCTGACGATTACCTACTTTCACACTGGTTGCAGCACTATCATCGGCGCGACGTCGTTTCACGGTCCTGTTCGGGATGGGAAGGGGTGGGACCAACGCGCTATGGTCATCAGGCATAACTTGTAGCGTTGCATGTATTGCCGTTGCTGCTGGCGGATACAAACAACTCAATCTGGGAAGAAGCAGTAGTTAGGGGTACTACAAATTGGCGGGTGTGATTGAACAGTCATTCACACGCTTACTTGCCTATACCTTGCTAAGGTTATAGGGACAAGCCGCACGGGCAATTAGTATCAGTTAGCTTAACGCATTACTGCGCTTCCACACCTGACCTATCAACGTCCTGGTCTCGAACGACCCTTTAGGGAGATCAAGTCTCCGGGAAGTCTCATCTTGAGGCAAGTTTCCCGCTTAGATGCTTTCAGCGGTTATCTCTTCCGAACTTAGCTACCCGGCAATGCCACTGGCGTGACAACCGGTACACCAGAGGTTCGTCCACTCCGGTCCTCTCGTACTAGGAGCAGCCCCCCTCAAACTTCCAACGCCCACGGCAGATAGGGACCAAACTGTCTCACGACGTTTTAAACCCAGCTCACGTACCACTTTAAATGGCGAACAGCCATACCCTTGGGACCGGCTACAGCCCCAGGATGTGATGAGCCGACATCGAGGTGCCAAACTCCCCCGTCGATATGAACTCTTGGGAGGAATCAGCCTGTTATCCCCAGAGTACCTTTTATCCGTTGAGCGATGGCCCTTCCATACAGAACCACCGGATCACTATGTCCTACTTTCGTACCTGCTCGACTTGTCAGTCTCGCAGTTAAGCACGCTTATGCCATTGCACTATTAGCACGATGTCCGACCGTACCTAGCGTACCTTCGAACTCCTCCGTTACACTTTGGGAGGAGACCGCCCCAGTCAAACTGCCTACCATGCACTGTCCCCGATCCGGATAACGGACCAAGGTTAGAACCTCAAACAAACCAGGGTGGTATTTCAAGGTTGGCTCCACGGCAACTGGCGTCACCGCTTCAAAGCCTCCCACCTATCCTACACAGATTGGTTCAAAGTCCAATGCAAAGCTACAGTAAAGGTTCATGGGGTCTTTCCGTCTAGCCGCGGGTAGATTGCATCATCACAAACACTTCAACTTCGCTGAGTCTCGGGAGGAGACAGTGTGGCCATCGTTACGCCATTCGTGCAGGTCGGAACTTACCCGACAAGGAATTTCGCTACCTTAGGACCGTTATAGTTACGGCCGCCGTTTACTGGGACTTCAATCAAGAGCTTGCACCCCATCATTTAATCTTCCAGCACCGGGCAGGCGTCACACCCTATACGTCCACTTTCGTGTTTGCAGAGTGCTGTGTTTTTATTAAACAGTCGCAGCCACCAGTTTATTGCAACCCCTTCACCCTCCTGGCGCAGGCCAGTCAAGCTACAAGGGCGTACCTTATCCCGAAGTTACGGTACCAATTTGCCGAGTTCCTTCTCCCGAGTTCTCTCAAGCGCCTTAGAATACTCATCTCGCCCACCTGTGTCGGTTTGCGGTACGGTCTCGTTAGACTGAAGCTTAGAGGCTTTTCTTGGAACCACTTCCGATTGCTTCGCGGCATAAAGCCGCTCGTCCCAACCCCTTGAATTACGCGCCCGGATTTGCCTAAGCGCCTTCTTTGAGTTAGGAACCGGGACATCCAACACCCGGACAACCTTCCGCGATCCGTCCCCCCATCGCATCTAACGACGGTGCAGGAATATTAACCTGCTTCCCATCAGCTACGCATCTCTGCCTCGCCTTAGGGGCCGACTCACCCTGCTCCGATGAACGTTGAACAGGAAACCTTGGGCTTACGGCGTGCGGGCCTTTCACCCGCATTATCGCTACTCATGTCAGCATTCGCACTTCTGATACCTCCAGCATCCTTTACAAGACACCTTCGCAGGCTTACAGAACGCTCTCCTACCATATGCTTACGCATATCCGCAGCTTCGGTGACTGGCTTAGCCCCGTTACATCTTCCGCGCAGGACGACTCGATCAGTGAGCTATTACGCTTTCTTTAAAGGATGGCTGCTTCTAAGCCAACCTCCTGACTGTTTTAGCCTTCCCACTTCGTTTTCCACTTAGCCAATCTTTGGGACCTTAGCTGGCGGTCTGGGTTGTTTCCCTCTTGACGTCGGACGTTAGCACCCGGCGTCTGTCTCCCAAGCTCGCACTCATCGGTATTCGGAGTTTGCAATGGTTTGGTAAGTCGCGATGACCCCCTAGCCATAACAGTGCTCTACCCCCGATGGTGATACTTGAGGCACTACCTAAATAGTTTTCGGAGAGAACCAGCTATTTCCAAGTTTGTTTAGCCTTTCACCCCTACCCACAGCTCATCCCCTAACTTTTCAACGTTAGTGGGTTCGGACCTCCAGTACCTGTTACGGCACCTTCATCCTGGCCATGGGTAGATCACTTGGTTTCGGGTCTACACCCAGCGACTGAACGCCCTATTCGGACTCGATTTCTCTACGGCTTCCCTATGCGGTTAACCTTGCCACTGAATGTAAGTCGCTGACCCATTATACAAAAGGTACGCAGTCACCCCTTGCGAGGCTCCTACTGTTTGTATGCACACGGTTTCAGGTTCTATTTCACTCCCCTTCCGGGGTTCTTTTCGCCTTTCCCTCACGGTACTGGTTCACTATCGGTCGATATCGAGTATTTAGCCTTGGAGGATGGTCCCCCCATGTTCAGACAGGGTTTCACGTGCCCCGCCCTACTTGTCGCAAGCTTAGTTCCACACCAGGGATTTCGTGTAAGGGGCTATCACCCTCTATGGCCGCACTTTCCAGAGCGTTCCACTATCGCTGATGCTAAATCTTGCAGGCTGTTCCCATTTCGCTCGCCACTACTTTGGGAATCTCGGTTGATTTCTTTTCCTGCAGCTACTTAGATGTTTCAGTTCGCCGCGTTCGCTTCCACACACCTATGTATTCAGTGTGGGATGACCCAAAGGGCCGGGTTTCCCCATTCGGAAATCTGCGGATCAAAGTGTGTTTGCTCACTCCCCGCAGCTTATCGCAAGCTACTACGTCCTTCATCGCCTGATATCGCCAAGGCATCCACCATGTGCACTTATTCGCTTGTCCCTATAACGTTAGCTTCTCTTGCGAGAAACGCTATAGAGCTTGAGTTTGCGTGCCGTATTCCAGACTACTCGCATTGCTGCGAGAACTCTTTCATACATATGATTGATACAATCACAACCCACCAGTCGCAACCAACACGTCATCACAACGCATCAGCTACAACTGATAAATTCTTTACTACTTCTTCCAGATTGTTAAAGAACAAAACAGCCTATTGATCGTAAAAGATCAAACCTAAATCTCGTCGCCTGCGCTGTGCACGCGATGACTTAGGTTTGATGTTTTGGTGGAGGTTGACGGGATCGAACCGACGACCCCCTGCTTGCAAAGCAGGTGCTCTCCCAGCTGAGCTAAACCCCCGAAACTTGATGGTGGGTCTAGTTGGGCTCGAACCAACGACCCCCGCGTTATCAACACGGTGCTCTAACCAGCTGAGCTACAGACCCATTTGTTGCTGTTCTGTTTTACTAACACACCGATAAGTGTGAACGCTTGATTTGGATGCGAACTCTAGAAAGGAGGTGATCCAGCCGCACCTTCCGATACGGCTACCTTGTTACGACTTCACCCCAGTCACGAATCCTACCGTGGTAAGCGCCCTCCTTGCGGTTAGGCTACCTACTTCTGGTAAAACCCGCTCCCATGGTGTGACGGGCGGTGTGTACAAGACCCGGGAACGTATTCACCGCGACATGCTGATCCGCGATTACTAGCGATTCCAACTTCATGCAGTCGAGTTGCAGACTACAATCCGGACTACGATACACTTTCTGGGATTAGCTCCCCCTCGCGGGTTGGCGGCCCTCTGTATGTACCATTGTATGACGTGTGAAGCCCTACCCATAAGGGCCATGAGGACTTGACGTCATCCCCACCTTCCTCCGGTTTGTCACCGGCAGTCTCATTAGAGTGCCCTTTCGTAGCAACTAATGACAAGGGTTGCGCTCGTTGCGGGACTTAACCCAACATCTCACGACACGAGCTGACGACAGCCATGCAGCACCTGTGCGCCGGTTCTCTTTCGAGCACTCCCAGATCTCTCCAGGATTCCGACCATGTCAAGGGTAGGTAAGGTTTTTCGCGTTGCATCGAATTAATCCACATCATCCACCGCTTGTGCGGGTCCCCGTCAATTCCTTTGAGTTTTAATCTTGCGACCGTACTCCCCAGGCGGTCAACTTCACGCGTTAGCTGCGTTACCAAGTCAATTAAGACCCGACAACTAGTTGACATCGTTTAGGGCGTGGACTACCAGGGTATCTAATCCTGTTTGCTCCCCACGCTTTCGTGCATGAGCGTCAGTGTTATCCCAGGGGGCTGCCTTCGCCATCGGTATTCCTCCACATATCTACGCATTTCACTGCTACACGTGGAATTCTACCCCCCTCTGACACACTCTAGCCGTGCAGTCACAAATGCAGTTCCCAGGTTAAGCCCGGGGATTTCACATCTGTCTTGCACAACCGCCTGCGCACGCTTTACGCCCAGTAATTCCGATTAACGCTTGCACCCTACGTATTACCGCGGCTGCTGGCACGTAGTTAGCCGGTGCTTATTCTTCCGGTACCGTCATCCACCCAGGGTATTAGCCCAGGCGATTTCTTTCCGAACAAAAGTGCTTTACAACCCGAAGGCCTTCTTCACACACGCGGCATTGCTGGATCAGGGTTGCCCCCATTGTCCAAAATTCCCCACTGCTGCCTCCCGTAGGAGTCTGGGCCGTGTCTCAGTCCCAGTGTGGCTGGTCGTCCTCTCAGACCAGCTACTGATCGTCGCCTTGGTAGGCTTTTACCCCACCAACTAGCTAATCAGATATCGGCCGCTCCAGGAGCATGAGGTCTTGCGATCCCCCACTTTCATCCGTAGATCGTATGCGGTATTAGCTAGTCTTTCGACTAGTTATCCCCCACTCCAGGGCACGTTCCGATATATTACTCACCCGTTCGCCACTCGCCGCCAGGATTGCTCCCGCGCTGCCGTTCGACTTGCATGTGTAAGGCATGCCGCCAGCGTTCAATCTGAGCCAGGATCAAACTCTTCAGTTCAATCTCTGTTGTGGCATTGCTGCCAGGTTCCGAAGAACCGTCGCTCACTCAAAATACTGACAGGTATGTTCTTGCGAACTTACCTATATTTTTTTGTGAGCACTTAATGTTTTAAGTTCTACGCTGAGTCACCCCAGCGCCGCACTTCCACCAAGCGCCCACACTTATCGGCTGTTATTTTTTAAAGAACTTACTCCGCCAGGCACCCTGTCGAGCACCTCGCCGCGAATCGTTTTGTTCGTCAGCAGCAGAGAAACGAGATTATGAAGCACTTTCAGTTTCGCGTCAAGCATTTTTAATTTAACTTGTTCGCGTAACTACTTCTTTTTGCTCAACTTTTCAGTCTTGCAAATGCGCCGTCGAATCGTTTTGTTCGTCAGCAGCAAAGAGATGGGATTATGCGGCGATTTCCAAATATCGTCAACTACCTTGCTTCGAATATCTGAAAAACTTTTCCCCGCCGACACCACTCATTACTCTCCCGCCACACTTCGTTGCACAAGCGGGTTACCACTTTTTCCTGCATCGTTTTGCGACGGGAGGCGCACTATATCAAAGGTTGCGGAAGGCTGGCAAGCGCTTCTCGATAAAAGCCTTCATTCCTTCCTTTTGATCTTCGGTCGCGAAGGTGCTGTGGAACAGGCGGCGTTCATATTGCACACCTTCGTTCAGCGTGGTTTCGTACGCACGGTTGATGCTTTCCTTGACCATCATGACGATGGGGAGCGACATGCCGGCAATCGTGGCGGCAGCGGAAACCGCCTCTTCCATCAGCTTGTCTGCGGGGACGACGCGCGAAACAAGGCCGGCCCTCTCCGCCTCTGCCGCATCCATCATGCGGCCGGTAAGGCACATGTCCATTGCCTTGGCCTTGGAGACGGCACGAGGCAGCCGTTGCGTGCCGCCGGCGCCGGGAATGGTGCCCAGCTTGATTTCCGGCTGGCCGAACTTGGCAGTTTCGGCCGCGATGATGAAGTCGCACATCATTGCCAATTCACAGCCGCCGCCAAGGGCGTAGCCAGCAACGGCAGCAATGACGGGTTTGCGGATTCGACGGATCTGCTCCCAGTTACGGGTGATGTACTCCCCTTTATATACGTCCATGAACGTATAACCGGCCATGGCGCCGATATCCGCACCGGCGGCAAATGCTTTTTCGCTGCCGGTAATGATGATGCAGCCGATGCTATCGTCGGCATCGAATGCCGTCAGCGCGGTGCCAAGTTCGTCCATCAGCTTGTCGTTCAGCGCGTTCAGCGCCTTGGGACGATTGAGCTGAATGACTCCTACCTTTTCACGGGTTTCAACCACGATATTTTCATAGTTCATTTTTATGGGCTCCTGGACAAAAAGGGGTGGGCGCAATTGTACCCCTCCTGCTTCGAAACCTCCTCGATACATCTAAACCGGCGAGTATGGACTGCGCCCCTTTGAGGCAAGTCAAAGGTCGGCAGTCGTGAGGAAGTAGCATGAACTTGCGGCAAGAGATCTCACCGTAGCCCCGCTCCTCTTCATACCCCCTCTTTAAAAGGAAAGGTCGCCAATGATTCCTTCGAAACCAGCTGGCTCCTCTGATTTCCGCAGCGCAGATTGCCATGGGCTGACAGTTGGAACGTGTTTGCCTTCCGCTTGGGTTTCAGACATTTCTTCGGGTGTACCGGCCATGGATCGACTGCATCACGGCCTTTTCAGTGCGCTGGACAAACTGTCGGGCAGCGAGGATGCGGATTTCTGCACGGAATTCGCTGCATTTGTCCAGCAGGTGGAGCGCGCATTCCGCAAAGAGGAAGCGTGGATGGATGAACTGGATTTCCCTGAAATGGCCGCGCATCAGGAGCAACACGCACGGGTACTTGGAGCGCTTCACCACATCCACGCGCAAGTCATGGGTGGGGATGTGGGCATAGGAAGGCATGTTGCCGACGATTTGTTGCCGCAGTGGCTGCTGCTCCATATATCGACGATGGATACGCCCTTTGCACTGGCCATGCAGCTTGCACGAAGCGAAGGCGCGCTATTCCTTCAGCCTTTGTAAATAACACGACCCTTCATCGATCGCCGAGCGGGTCGTACCACAGTTCCTTGCGCGCCAGAGGCGTCTCCTGGGAAAGGTGGGGATTCGGTATCCGGAAGATCCTCCGATGGCGGAGGTTCGCGCGCTCGATCAGGGGTTCCTTGTACTTTTTGAAGAGGATGTCGAAGGTGCCGTCCTTGATCATCAGGTTCAGCCCCCGCTCGACGCGCGCGGCAAGTCTTTCCCCTTCTTGGCCCCGCTGCAGGAAGAAGTAGCGTGTCGTTGGGAAATATAGAAGCAGGCCCTCCTCTACCTTCATGGTCGGCAACAATTCCTTGCGCTCTTCGTATTCCCGATAGGCTTCATCGACACTGCGCGAAAAGAAATCGAACCTGTTTGCCACCAGCATCCGGAAGAGTCCCTCGTAGCTCTCGCCGGTGACCACGTTGAACCCGTTGTCGCGAAAGACCTTCGTATCCGTCCATGTCGGGAACGATCCGACGCTTAGCTTGCGCAGGTCATCCAGCGTACGGACCGAGGCAAAGCGCCATTGGTCGTCGCCCCGGATCAGGAACACGCGATAGCTGATCAATCCCTTGTCCAGCGGAATACGTACAGGGAGCATGCGTGTTTCATGCTCGATAGCGGTCGAACGGGCAAAGATATTGACCTTGCCCGATCCGGAATGAATTTCTTCCGCGGCGCGCGCTTGGGACATTCCCACTTCGGATGAGCGAAGCTCGTAGGGGCCGTACTCTGCGCGCGTTTTTTCCAACGCCAGTCGCAGCAGGTCGTAGTCATACATGTACTGACTATCGACGGACGATACCGACTTTGGGTATACATAGACCATGGGAGCCGCTACCACGGTCCCACAATACAAGAAGAAAACAGCGCAAATCTGCAACAGGCGGCGAATAGACATTCCAGGGATGAATATTAATATCCGGCGAAAAAGTTGCCGTATTTACCATCATATCCCGTGTCGCACTGGTTTCCAGAAGAAAATCGTTATCTAACTGCTACCGGAGGTGGAACAAGCCTGGGCATCAGGATCCAGAGCTGGCCGCGCTGCTTCATCTTGCCCGCCTTTTCGCCGGCGTCAGCGCCAAATCCCCAGAAAAAATCCGCCCGTACCGGGTTCCTGATGGCGCCGCCAGTGTCCTGCGCGAGCATGAGGCGCTGCAACGCAATTTCTTTCCCCGGCTGTGTCGTAGACAGAAATACCGGCACACCGAGCGGAATGAACTGAGGATCGACCGCAATCGATCGCTGGGGCGTCAAAGGTACGCCAAGCGCACCTTTTGGGCCCTTGTTGGGATCGGCCAGCTTTTCTTCCTTGAAGAATACATAGCTGGGGTTGGCATTGAGCAACTCTTGCTGGCGCGCGGGGTTGGAGGCAAACCAGGCCTTGATCGACTGTGCGGACGCCTGATCAAGCGTCATTTCGCCTTTGTCGACAAGGTAGCGGCCGATCGATTTGTACGGATGGCCGTTCTGGTCAGCGTAGGCTACCCGGACGGTCTCCTTGGTGTCGGCCAGTTGCACGCGCCCGGAGCCCTGCACCTGGAGGAAGAATGCTTCCACGGCATCGTCAACCCAGACAAGCTCCTTTCCGGCAAGCATATTCGATTGCATCATTTCGCCGCGCGACAAGTAGGGAATGACCTTGTTGCCGACGACGCGTCCGCGCAGGCGCATGTTCTTCAATTCAGGATAGACAGAAGAAAGATCGATCGTCAGCAAGTCTTCGGGGGCGCGGTGCAGGGGGATCTGGTAAGGGCCGCCGCGTTTGCGCGCTCCGCGCAGCAGCGGTTCGTAGTAACCGGTCACGAGTCCCGTATCTGACCCGTCCTGATTGAAGATCTGGTAGGGGATGAAAAACGATTCGAAGAAGGTGCGTACCGCCTTTTCGCTTCGCGCGTCGACGTCGGACGCCACCTGGCAGGGCTCTTTCCAGTCAGGCTTGCGCACCAGGACTTCGCACGACGTGAGGAAAGCCTGCCATGCCTCGCGCAAGTTATCCTTGTCCCAACCCGGAAGCGCGGCGAATGTCGTTGCCCGGAACAGTTCTTTCGGCGCCTCGACTGGTTTCACCGGCTGCACCGGTTCAGGCATGACCGGCGGCTTGGCCGGCGGTGCGGGGGGAAGCGAGGTACATGCGGCAGTGAGTACTGCGGCAGCGGATGCGAGTAAACTTGTGCGGATGACTGACATGAGGAAAAGCGAATATGTGGCTGTTGATGCTTGAAGCGGGAATTGCTCTGTTCCTGCTGGTTTTTATTGTCTGGTGGACCATGCCTTCGAGCAAGAATAAGGACCAGGCAAATCCACAGAAACCCTTACCGCCAAAGGATGATGCGCAACCTTAATTCAATGCAGCGTGCGGGGCAATGACAGGATGAATTCCGGGATGACGGCCTCGAATTGCTCGCCATCCTCCGCCACGCAGAAGTATGCGCCCTTCATCGAGCCTTGCGGCGTAGCGAGCGCGGTGCCGCTGGTGTACTCGAACTGTTCTCCAGGCTGCAGCAGGGGTTGGTGGCCGACGACGCCAAGCCCCCTCACCTCTTCTACATGGTTGTTTGCGTCCACGATGGTCCAGTGACGCGAAATCAGCTGGGCGGCGACCTTTCCCGTGTTCTTGATGGTAATCGTGTAGGCGAAAACGTAATTTCCGCGGTCCGGTTCGGATTGCTCCTCCAGGTACTGGGTTTTCACGGACACGCTAAATTCGTAGGCAGCCATTCGGGTTCCTTGTTGTTCTTGCCATATTGCGAGAGCGACCAGGTGATTGCACCTGAAAACTTACGTGATTGCAATACTTCCGTGCGCAGTCGAACAGGTAAAATAGCGCATCCATTCCAACATTGCTTGTCATGCCTACCTATCGTATCGCTCCCAGCATCCTTTCCGCCGATTTTGCCCGCCTGGGCGAAGAAGTCCGCAACGTTGTCGCGGCCGGCGCCGACATCATCCACTTTGACGTGATGGACAACCATTACGTGCCGAACCTGACCGTCGGCCCGCTCGTCTGCGAAGCCATCCGCCCGCATGTACAGGTTCCGATCGACGTGCATCTGATGGTCAAGCCTGTGGATCGCATCATTCCGGACTTTGCCAAGGCTGGCGCGAATATCATTACCTTCCATCCGGAAGGATCGGAGCATATCGACCGCTCACTGCAACTCATTCGCGACAACGGCTGCAAGGCGGGGCTGGTGTTCAATCCCGCGACGCCGCTGCATTACCTCGACCATGTAATGGACAAGCTGGACATGATCCTGATCATGTCAGTCAACCCTGGCTTTGGCGGTCAATCCTTTATTCCTGAAGCGCTGAAGAAGATCGCCGCCGTGCGCAAGCGCATTGACGAATCCGGCCGCGACATCATGCTCGAGGTGGATGGCGGCATCAAGATCGAGAACATTGCGGCGGCGGCACGCGCGGGCGCCGATACCTTCGTGGCCGGTTCGGCGATTTTCGGCAAGCCGGATTACAAGGCGGTGATCGACGCCATGCGCGAGCAACTGGCGCAGGCATGAACGCACCGGAACGCATTGCGCTGACCGGGATTCGCGCTGCCATCGTCGACCTCGATGGAACGATGGTGCATACCGCGCCGGATTTCCATGTCGCGATCACCCGCATGCGCAGCGACCTCGGCCTGTCGCCGATTGACATCGAAACCATCACGCATTTCGTGGGGAAAGGCACCGAGAACCTCATGCGTCGCGTGCTCGCGGTCGACTACGGCCCGGACGATGTGGAGCGGCATTTCGAAGCGGCGCTGGCTTCGTACATGAAGCACTACGTCGCGATCAATGGCGAATATTCGAGCGTCTACCCGGGTGTTCGCGAAGGTCTGGATGCCTTGCGCGCCAAGAGCATCCGCCTCGCCTGCGTGACCAACAAGCCGATCGGATTCGCCGTGCCGCTGCTGGAAAAAGCCGGGCTTCGCGACTATTTCGAGATTGTGTATGGTGGCGATTCGCTCCCCAGGAAGAAGCCCGATCCCCTGCCCCTGCTCACCGTGTGCGAAGATTTCAAATTGCAGCCGGCCGAGGTGGTGGCCATCGGCGATTCCTCCAACGATGCGCAAGCCGCCCGTGCAGCAGGCTGCCGGGTGCTGAATGTGCCCTACGGCTACAACCATGGTGAATCTATACACGACGTCGATTCCGATGGTATAGTCTCCACGCTGCTTGACGCAGCACATCTTGTTTCCGCATAAATCCATCGACATGTTTCTCGACAAAAAACGTGACGTGACTGCAGTGGGCCGCTATGAGGCCTGGCTGTGGCGACGCTGGCAATCCTGGACTGAATAAGCCCACATTGCCGCTGACCGCATTTGTCCCGCATTTGCCTGGTTAGCAACGTTTTTTGACAATCCCCCCGCTATTGGCCTCCCGTTCTACAATAGCGCCCGGAGAGAAACATGACCGAACTCGAATTCAAATCGCTGGCCGCGCAGGGCTACAACCGCATTCCGCTGATCGCTGAAGCCTTCGCGGACCTCGAAACGCCGCTCACGCTGTACCTGAAGCTGGCGCAACCCCACAACACCGGAAAGAACACCTTCCTGCTCGAATCCGTCGTCGGCGGCGAGCGTTTCGGACGCTATTCCTTCATCGGCCTGCCGGCTTCGACGCTCATGCGCAGCTACGGCACGAAGACGGAAGTCGTGAAGAACGGCGCCGTGGTCGAGACGCACGAAGGCAATCCGCTCGAATTCATCGCCGAGTTCCAGTCCCGCTACAAGGCGGCGCTGCGTCCTGGCATGCCCCGTTTCTGCGGCGGCCTGGCCGGCTATTTCGGCTATGACACGGTACGGCATATCGAAAAGCGCCTGGCGCACTCGACGCCGCACGACGACCTCGGCCTGCCGGACATCCAGCTGCTGGTGACGGAAGAACTGGCGGTCATCGACAACCTGTCCGGCAAGCTGTACCTGATTGTCTATGCGGACCCGACCCAGTCCGAGGCGTACTCGAAGGCCCGCCAGCGGCTGAAGGACCTGCGCGCCATGCTGCGCCGGGCGGTCGATGTGCCTGTCACGTCGGCATCGGTGCGCACCGACACCATCCGCGAATTCGACAAGGCCGATTATCTGAAGGCGGTCGAGAAGGCGAAGGAATACATCATGGCGGGCGACCTGATGCAGGTGCAGGTGGGCCAGCGGCTGAAGAAATCGTATGTGGATTCGCCGCTGTCGCTCTACCGTGCGCTGCGCTCGCTGAATCCATCGCCTTACATGTACTTTTACAACTTCGGCGACATGCAGATTGTCGGCGCGTCGCCGGAAATCCTGGTGCGCAACGAGCAGACCAACGAAGGCAAGCGGAAAGTCACGATCCGCCCGCTGGCCGGCACCCGCCCCCGCGGCGCCACGCCGGAGAAGGATGCGCAACTGGCCAAGGAACTACTGGCCGATCCCAAGGAAATCGCGGAACACGTGATGCTGATCGACCTGGCCCGCAACGACATCGGCCGTATCGCGGAAACCGGCAGCGTCAAGGTGACCGACAAGCTGGTGATCGAAAAGTATTCCCACGTGCAGCACATCGTGTCGAATGTCGAAGGCACGCTCAAGCCTGATCTGTCGAACCTCGACGTGCTCAAGGCCACCTTCCCCGCCGGCACGCTGTCGGGGGCGCCGAAGGTGCGCGCCATGGAAATCATCGATGAACTCGAGCCGATCAAGCGCGGTATCTATGGCGGCGCATGCGGTTACCTGTCATTCGGCGGCGAAATGGATCTCGCCATCGCCATCCGTACCGGCGTAATCAAGGACGGCATGCTGCACGTGCAGGCCGCGGCAGGCGTGGTTGCCGATTCGATACCCGAGATGGAATGGCAGGAAACGGAAAACAAGGCGCGCGCGGTACTGCGCGCGGCCGAGCAGGTGCAAGACGGACTGGATGGGGAGCTGTGACATGTTGCTGATGATCGATAACTACGACTCCTTCACCTATAACCTGGTCCAGTATTTTGGCGAGCTCGGTGAAGACGTGCGGACTTTCCGCAATGACGAAATCACGCTGGAACAGATCGCGGCGATGAAACCGGACCGCATCTGCATTTCGCCCGGGCCCTGCACGCCGCATGAAGCAGGCGTGTCCGTGCCGCTGCTGAAGGAATTCGCGGGCAAGGTGCCGATCCTCGGCGTCTGCCTCGGCCACCAGAGCATCGGTGCCGCATTTGGCGGCAACGTGATCCGCGCCAAGCAGGTCATGCATGGCAAGACCTCCGTCATTACCCACACTGGCGTGGGCGTATTCAAGGACCTGCCCAGCCCGTACACCATCATCCGTTATCACTCGCTGGCGATCGAGCGCGAGACGCTGCCGGATTGCCTGGAAGTGACGGCATGGACCGACGACGGCGAGATCATGGGCGTGCGCCACAAGGAGTTCAAGGTGGAAGGCGTGCAGTTCCATCCGGAATCCATCCTGTCCGAACACGGCCACGCGCTGCTGAAGAACTTCCTGAATACCTGACACGGAGCCACGCAATGCCGATAACGCCGCAAGAAGCGCTGTTGCGCTGCATTGAACACCGCGAGATCTTCCACGACGAAATGTTGTCGCTGTTCCGCAAAATCATGGGCGGCGAGATGTCGCCGGTGATGATCGCGGCGCTCACGATGGGCCTGCGCGTGAAGAAGGAAACCATCGGCGAGATTGCCGCCGCGGCGCAGGTGATGCGCGAATTCGCAACGAAGGTGCCGCTGGACGATACCAGCAACCTGCTGGACATCGTCGGCACCGGCGGCGACGGCGCCCATACGTTCAACATTTCCACGGCGACGATGTTCGTGGTGGCTGCGGCAGGCGTGCGCGTGGCCAAGCATGGCGGCCGCAGCGTGTCCTCGTCGTCCGGCAGCGCGGATGTGCTGGAGGCCCTCGGCGCCAACATCAACCTGAAACCGGAGCAGGTTGCGCAATCCATCGAGCAGACCGGCATCGGTTTCATGTTCGCGCCGAACCATCATGCAGCCATGAAACACGCCGCGCCGGTACGCAAGGAACTCGGTGTGCGGACCATCTTCAACATTCTCGGGCCGTTGACCAACCCTGCAGGTGCGCCGAATATCCTGATGGGTGTATTCCATCCTGACCTCGTCGGCATCCAGGTGCGCGTGCTGCAGCGACTCGGCGCAAAGCACGCCCTGGTGGTCTGGGGCCGAGACAACATGGATGAAGTCTCCCTCGGCGCAGCAACGATGGTCGGCGAACTGGTGAATGGTGAAATCCGCGAATACGAAATCCACCCGGAAGATTTCGGCCTGCAGATGGTCGCCAGCCGCAACCTGAAAGTATCCGGCGCGGAAGAATCGAAGCAGAAAATCTTCGAGGCGCTCGACAATACTCCCGGGCCGGTACGTGACATCGTCGTGCTCAACGCCGGCACCGCGCTCTATGCGGGCGGCGCCGTGAAGTCGATCGGCGATGGCCTGATGAAGGCGCGTGAAGTGCTCGCCTCCGGTGCGGCCCGTTCGAAGCTGAACCAATTTGTGAAAGCGACGCAGCAGCTCGGCGCCGCGAACTGATTCATCATGTCTGATATCCTCAAGAAAATCCTCGACGTCAAGGCGGATGAAGTCGCTGCGGCGAAAAAGCACCGCGACCTGGCGAGCCTGCGCCGTGATGTGGAGAGCAATACCGAAGCGCGCAAGGACCTGCGCGGCTTTGAAGCGAGCCTGCGCTCGAAGATCAAGTCGGGTCACGCCGGTGTGATTGCTGAAGTGAAGAAGGCCTCGCCGTCGAAAGGCGTGCTGCGTCCCGATTTCCACCCGGCCGATATCGCCGCGAGCTATGCAAAACACGGCGCTGCCTGCCTGTCTGTCCTGACCGACGTGCAATTCTTCCAGGGCGCGCCGGAGTACCTGCGGCAGGCCCGCGCAGCGTGCGAACTGCCGGTGCTGCGCAAGGATTTCATGATCGACGTGTACCAGGTGTACGAAGCGCGCTCCTGGGGCGCGGACTGCATCCTGCTGATCGTATCAGCGCTCGATCACGGCCTGATGGCCGAGCTCGAAGCCTGCGCGCACGAACTCGGCATGGGCGTGCTGGTCGAGGTGCATGACGGCGACGAACTGACCGCCGCATTGAAGCTGAAGACGGCAATGGTCGGCATCAACAACCGCAACCTGCGCACCTTCGAAACCTCCCTGCAGACCACGATCGGCCTGCTGCCGCGCATCCCGGCGGACAAGATGGTCGTTACCGAGTCGGGCATCCTCGCGCCTGACGACGTGAAGAAGATGCGCGACGCCGACGTGCATGCCTTCCTCGTTGGCGAAGCCTTCATGCGCGCGCCCGATCCGGGCGTGGAACTGAACCGGCTGTTCGCCGGCTGATCAGTCTGCCGTTCCCAGCCAGGCGGCGCGCACGCGCGCTGCCGCCGCCGGCTTTTCCAGCGCCTTCAGCTCCACCTGCGGCGCATCGTCAGGCGCAAGCGCCGCCGTGAAAACCATCAGTTCATCGCGGCGGAACACATGCAGCACGACTTCATCCCCTGCCTTGTAGCGTGCCAGCAGCCCGTCGAGATTGGTCGCCGTCACGCGCAATCCATCCACGGCGACAAGGATGTCGCCGGCCGACACGCCTGCCGCATGCGCCGGGCCGCCCTCGTACACATTGGCGAGTTTGCAGTCGTTGCCCTCGCGTGAAGTGCGAACGCCGAGTGCGGGCTTCCGGGTTTTCCGGTTGTCCGCCAGTTCGACGCCGAAGGGGGCAAGCAGCTTGCCGAGCGGCAGGTCCTCAGTGCCACGCACATAGCGATCGAAGAATCGCTTGAGCCTGAGTCCGGTCACTTCGTCGAACAGCGCCTCGGCATCCGCTTCCGACACGCCGATCCCCTCGCCTTCGTAGAAATCGCGGCCGTAGCGATCCCACAGGGCGCGCATTACATCGTCGAGGGATTTCCTGCCCTTCGTTTCGGCGCGTATCGTCAGGTCCAGCGCAAGGCCGACATGCGAACCTTTTGCGTAATAGCTGACGATCGCGTTCGGAGAATTCTCGTCCTGCCGATAATACTTGGTCCACGCATCGAAACTCGATTCGGCGACGCTCTGCTTGGCACGTCCGCTGCCGCGCAATACGCTGTTGACCGACTTGGCCACGAGTTTGAGATAGGCGGCTTCATCGATCAGCCCGCTGCGCACGAGCATGAGGTCGTCGTAGTAGCTGGTGAATCCCTCGAAGAGCCAGAGCAGCGTCGTGTAGCCCTCGGCGCGCAGGTCGTACGGCGCGAACACGTCGGGCTTGATGCGCTTGACGTTCCAGGTATGGAAATACTCGTGGCTGCACAACCCGAGATAGGTGCGGTAGCCTTCGCTCATCTCCTTCTGGCCCTTGACCGGCAGGTCGTTGCGCGAGCAGATCAGCGCCGTCGACGCGCGATGCTCGAGGCCGCCGTATCCATCGCCGACGGCCAGCGTCATGAACACGTAGCGGTCCATGGGCGCGCGCCGTGTCTTCGGCTCGAACAGGGCGATCTGCGCTTCGCATACCTTCCTGAGATCGTTGACGAGGCGGGCCATGTCCAGGTTGGGGACACGGCCGGTAATGACAATGTCGTGCGCCACGCCGTGCGCCTTGAATGTCGCCAGCTCGAACGTCCCCATTTCAACCGGCGAATCGATCAGCTCGTCGTAATCAGTCGCGATGTAGGTGCCGAAGCCATAGCGGCGCGCTTTCAGTTCTGGCAGCGCCGTTGCTACGCGCCATGCCTTGTAGAGGTCGCCTTCGGGTCGCTTGATGTCGACCACGTGCGGCAACTGTTCCTGACTTGCCACGGCCAGGAAGACGCTGGTGCCGTTGAAGAAACCGTGCGTCTGGTCGAGGTGGGCGGCGCGGACGGAGAGGTCCCATGCATAGACTTCATAGGTCAGCGTGAGCTTCTTCCCGCAGGGTGCGGCCTGCCAGGTGTGCTTGTCCAGCTTGTTCAGCGCGACGGGCTTGCCTCCCGACTGCGCGGTGAGGCGCACGATGTTGCGCGCGAATTCCCGGATCATGTAGCTGCCGGGAATCCACGCCGGCAGCGTGAACACCTGTCCGTCAACGGCAGGATCCTGCACGGTAAGCGTCACCTCGAACAGGTGGGCTGCGGGGTCCTTGGGGACGATGTTGTAGTGAACGGCGTTTTTCATGCGACTCCTATCCTCTGACGTTGGCGGCGATAACGGACAATGCGAGCGCGGCGACCACCGCGCAAGTCAGCCTGAAGCGTAAGTGCAGGAACCAGTCCGGCATGCGGTACCAGGCAAGCAGATGCTTGTCGACCCGGTAGGCGATGATGAATCCGGCCATCAGCACGGCGAATCCGAAGCCGCCCATGAGCGTGGCCGACCAGGCGAGTAGCGGCGGCAATACGCTCCAGACAAATGCCTTGCGGGTTTGTTCCTCCGACAATCCTGTCGACAGGATGGCGGCGCTCATGTGCATGCCGCCGAGGAAGGAAAGGATGGCAATGCCATACGCAAGCTGGCCGCGGATGAAGTAGCCCAGCCAGTCGGGCGGCACCATCCAGCAGGCGACCATGAGGAGCAGGAAGGGCATCGTGCCGGCGATACCGAGCAGGTGGGCGAAGTGTTTGTTCAGGAATTGGCTGTTCATGCGGAGGACGGTTGGAGCGCAGAAGGCGACAGCCGCATAGTGTAGCCGGATTGTTCGCTGCGGCTCAATTCCGGGCGAGCAGGTCCGGCGGCGTATCGATGTCTTGCAGGATGCCCGGGTCATCGACGGCGATCGCCGTCACCGGATGCGCCTGAAGCAGCCTGCGGGCGCCTTCGTCACCGCACAACTGCAGCAGTTCGTCGAGGTGCATGCGGCCAAATGCGACCGGGTTGCCCCGCCTGCCGCCGATCGTGGGCGCGGCAATGCCGGCACCCGCCGCCACCGCTGCAGCAAGCGCCGCGGCTGTCGCCGGCTGAACAAACGGCATGTCGGCCAATGCGATGACCCAGCCCCGCGCCATCCGCTTGCACGACAAGGCATGCACAAGCGAGGCGGCCATGCCTTCGTCCGCATGGTCGCAGACGGTTACCTCGCACCCGGCTCCATTCAGTTTTGCAGCGAGCTTGTCATTGCCGGGACGGACAACCGCGAGGACGGATGGCAGTGCCGCAAGCAGGTTGCGCGCGGCGGCAACGGCGACCTCTTCACCGTCTGCGAGCGGCTGCAGCAGCTTGTTGCGCTGCCCGGTGGCGTCGAAGCGCGCGCCGCGACCGGCTGCGAGCAGGATACCGACGAGTGCGTCAGACAAGGCTTTTCGCTGCGTCCTTGATCGCAGTCCGGATGCGCTGGTAGGTACCGCAACGGCAGATGTTGCCGCTCATGGCCGCATCGATGTCCGCGTCGGTCGGCGCCCTGTTGATTCGCAGAAGCGCGGTGGCCGTCATCACCTGCCCGCTCTGGCAATAGCCGCACTGCGGGACATCATGCTTGACCCATGCGTCCTGCACAGCCTTGCCGACGCGATCGGACTCCATGGCTTCGATGGTCGTGATCTTCTTGCCGGCGACGCTGGCAATCGGCGTCACGCAGGAACGGATCGGCTGGCCGTCGAGGTGCACCGTGCAGGCGCCGCAGAGCGCCGCGCCGCAGCCGAACTTCGTGCCGGTCATGCCGAGGTTGTCGCGCAGCGCCCAGAGCACTGGTGTCGAAGGATCGGCGTCCACCTGGACGTCGCGGCCGTTGATGTTGAGTGTGACCATGGTTCTCCTTTTATGCGTTGACGTTCACCACCAGCCTGCCGCGCACCTTTCCTTCGATGATGTCCCGTGCCGTCTTCTTTCTTGTTGAGCAGGATCGCGTTGAACATCGCTCGCCTCCTTGATGGGCTGCGGACATATTGTGATGTAAAAAATGGCGCGCCTCTTGCGAGTGCGCGCCATTCGAAGGATTCCTCTACTGCGTCTTACTTGATGGAAGCAAGCTTGGCCTCCAGCGCCTTCTGGTCGACCGCGCCGGGAATGCGCGTGCCATCGGTGAAGAAGACGGTCGGGGTGCCGGTCACCTTCATCTTCTGGCCAAGGGCGAGGATCTTGTCGTTGGGCGCGGTGCAGTTGGCCGGCGCCGCCTCGGGCTGTTTGCCTTTCAGCATCCAGTCATCCCAGGCCTTGACGCGATCGGTGGAGCACCAGATGTTGCGCGACTTGACCGTGGAATCCTCGGACAGGATGTTGTACATGAAGGTGTAGACCGTCACGTTGTCCATCTCGTTGAGGGTCTGGCGGAAGCGCTTGCAGTAGCCGCAGTTCGGGTCCTCGAAGACCGCGATCACGCGCTTGCCGTTGCCCTTGACCATCTTCAGCGCGGAATCGAGCGGCAGGTCGGAGAACTTGATCTTGTTGATCTCGTCCAGGCGGGCCTTGGTGTGGTCCTGGAAGGTCTTGGTATCGACGATGCGGCCGATGAACAGGAAGTCCCCTTTGGCGTCGGTGTAGAAGATGTCGCCCGCGACGCGCACCTCGTACAAGCCTCCGAACGGAGTCTTGGTGACGCTCTCGATCTTCGCGCCGTCACCAAGACGGGGCTCGATCGCCTTGCGGATCGCGGCCTCCTGTGCCGATTGTGCCACTGCGGTACCGGCAGCGAGGGTGAATGCAGCGAGTGCCGCGAATTGTTTCAGTTTCATCATGGTGTCGGGGATACCCTTTGGAGAGTCTTTATGACCGCTTTCCCAATGCATGGGAAATCAGCGCTCGTTTTATGACAGGCAATTTGTTGACAAAGTTCAAGCCCAGGTTGCGCGCAATCCGGACCGGCTCGAAGTCGGCGGAAAACAGTCGCTCCAGTCCATCGGTCGCCAGTTGCATGAGGAAGATGTCTTCCTTGCGCGCCCGGGCATAACGGCCCAGCACCCGTTCATCGCCGCAATCCCGATGCGATTCACGCTCCGAAACAGCCTTGATGAGCGCCTCGACATCGGCAAAGCCGAGGTTCATGCCATGGCCGGCCAGCGGATGCACGACATGGGCGGCATCACCGATAAGCGCCACGCGGGGCGCAACAATCGCATGCGGCCGCATCAGGGTCAGGGGGAAGGCCTTGACCAGTTCAGGCTGCACCGGACGCAGTTGTCCAAGCTGGCCGCCGGAAAGCGTCGTCAGGCGTTCGGCCAATTGGGTGAGCGATTCTCCCAGCAAGGTCTGTGCGAGCGCTTCGGGCGCCGACCAGACCAGCGAAACGCGCTGCCCCGGCAACGGCAGCAATGCGACGATGCCTTCGCTGGAAGTGAACCACTGGAAGGCCGTACCGTGGTGCGGCTTGTCGCATTCGAAATTGGTGACGATGGCGCGCTGGCCGTACGAACGGTAATCGATGCCGATATCGCATTGCCCGCGCACCCAGGACTGGGCGCCGTCGGCGCCGACCACGAGCGAGGCTTCCAGCACATCGCCGTTGTCGAGGCGGACGCTGGCGCCCTGCAGATCGGTTCGCAGTTCAACCGCTCGTCCGGTGACGACCCGGAGGTTGGGCGCGAACTTGAGGGCGGCATCGAGTGCGGAGCCGAGGTTGCTGTCCTCGACGATCCAGGCCAATGCGCCAGTGCGTGCGCCATAGGCGTCGAAGGTAAGGTTGCCGGCCTGCGCGCCGTCGCCCTTGACGTCCATGGCATCGACCGCCGCAACGCGGGATGCGTCCAGCGCCTGCCAGACCTTAAGGGAGGTGAGCAGGTCGTGCGCAACGTGGTTCAGGGCATAGACACGGACGTCCCAGCTTGCCTGGCCGGAGCCAGGACGGCTTTCCGGCGGACTGAGCAGCGTCACCGACAAGCCGGCTTGGGCGAAGCCAAGCGCAGCGGCCTTGCCGACAGCGCCGTTTCCGATGACACAGATATTGCTTTGGATTTGCATGAAGCAGGCACCCGGAAGTGACAAAAACAGTAGATTCCGGGGTCATTATAGCGGTTCAAAAAAGTCCCGGCTGCAAAAAGGTCTTGCATATTCCGATAGCTTTGCTATACTTGCGCGCCTTGGCCTGGTAGCTCAGTTGGTAGAGCAGAGGATTGAAAATCCTTGTGTCGGTGGTTCGATTCCGCCCCGGGCCACCAAGAAAAATCAAGGGCTTACAGCGAATTCGTTGTAAGCCCTTTTGTTTTTCCGTCCACGCCGATTTCTGCAAGCATTCCCCCCGCATTGACCGGAAAGGCTGAATAGTCAGTTAGAATCCCCGGCATTGCCCTCCCCCGAGCAATCGGATACCCCAACACAATGCGAATTCTCCTAGTCGAGGATGACGAGACCCTCGCCGACGCCCTGTACCGCGCGTTCGTGCAATCGGCTTATGCGGTGGATCTTGTCGCCAACGGCGACCAGGCCGACAAGGCGCTGACCATCCACACCTATGACCTGGTCGTGCTCGACATCGGCCTGCCCGGGATGAGCGGCTTCGATATCGTCCGGCGCCTGCGCTCTCGCAAGTCAGGTGTGCCGGTCCTGATCCTTACCGCGCTCGACGCGCTCAGTGACCGCGTGCGCGGGCTGGATCTCGGCGCCGACGACTATCTCACCAAACCTTTCGACCTGCCCGAACTGGAAGCACGGGTGCGCGCCCTGCTGCGCCGGGGGCATGGCAATTCCACGCCCGACCTGGTCCACGGCAAGCTGCGGCTGGATACCGCAGGCCGCCGCCTGTACCACGACAACCAGCCAATCGAACTGTCCGCGCGCGAGCTCGCGCTGTTCGAACTGCTGCTGATGAAGGAAGGCCGCGTAGTCAGCAAGGAGCAGATGGTCAACCATCTCTATGGCTGGGGCGACGATGTCGGCCCCAATGCGATGGAAGTCTACGTCTACCGCGTGCGCAAGAAGCTCGAGACGTACGGTTGCCGCATCCGCACGATTCGCGGCATGGGATACCTGCTGGAACACGATGACAGTGCGGCTGACTGATTCCACCCTGCGGCGAACGCTGCTTGCATGGCTGCTGGGGCCGCTCGTCGTTCTGCTGCTGCTCGATGTCGCCGTTACCTATTCCTCTTCAGTCCGGTACTCGAACCAGGCATACGACCGCGCGCTGCATGAAATCGCCCGCGAGGTATGCCTGCACGTGCGCTACGACGGCGACCGGCCTCGCCTGGAGATGCCTCCCGGCACCGAACGGCTGCTGATGGTCGACCAGGACGACCGGATCTTCTACAAGGTCGTGGCGGAGGACGGCAGTCTCGTCGGCGGCGATCCCAGCGTGCCGGCACCGCAGAAGCTGTACGACGGCAGGCCGGCGTTCTACGACGACATGCTGGGCAACGAACGCGTACGGATGGTTGCCGCCCACATGAAATGCGACGAAAAGGGAAAGCACGGGAGCGTGCTGGTGCAAGCGGCCGAAACCCTGAACAAGCGCAGCCGCCTCGCCGGCGATATCCGCGCCAGCGTCTTCATTCCCCAGCTGCTCCTGATTGCGCTGGCGGCGATCGTCGTGTACTACGGCGTCGCGCGCAGCCTGCATCCGCTGCAGTTGCTCAAGCGCGCCGTGTCCGACCGCTCCCACCTCGACCTCAGCCCGATTCCGACTACCGGCGTCCCCGGGGAGGTGAGACCGCTGGTAGAGGAAGTGAACGAGCTGATGCTGCGGCTCGGCACGACGCTGAATTTCCAGAACCGCTTCATCGCCGACGCGGCTCACCAGCTCAAGACTCCGGTGGCCGGCATCAAGGCGCAGATCGAAGTCGCCCTGCGGGAGCAGAATCTCGGCGAAATGCAGCGCTCCCTGGCACAGCTCTACATGAGCGCCGACCGCCTGTCTCACCTGGTCGGACAACTGCTGTCGCTGGCCCGCAATGAACCGGGCGCGGTCGAGGCCCTCGCCCTGCAGCGCCTGGACCTGAACGCACTGGCGCTCGATGTGACCATGGAGTGGGTGCCGGAAGCCTTGAAACGCAATGTCGACCTGGGCTTCGAAGGCGACCAGGCGATCATGATCAAAGGCGATCCGCACCGCCTGCGCGAGCTGATCAACAACCTGATCGACAATGCGGTGCGCTATAGCCAGGACGGCGGACATGTGACGGTACGCGTCGGCCGCGAAGAACAGCCGCAGCTTTCCATCAGCGACGATGGCCCGAAGATTCCGGTGGAAGAGCGGCAGCGGATTTTCGAACGCTTCCATCGCCTGCTCGGCACCCACACCGATGGCAGCGGCCTCGGTCTGGCCATCGTCAGCGAAATCGCTTCCCTGCACAAGGCGCGGATCACGCTGGAAGAAGATGCCGACGGCATCGGCAACACATTCACGGTCGAATTCCCGAACCCGGACAGCCCTCCGCCGGATTGAAAAAGCACGTCCTTTCACCGACTTCCTCCGCTGTAAGCTTCGTGAAAGGATCGGTTCAGCCTGGCGTAAGGAAGCAGACAGGGAGGAGACAGGCCCTCTCCTTATCCTTGTTGACAGTCGAAGACAGCTGGTCTTCATCGGTCATCATAAACAAGGAGATATCATGTCGTTCCTCACGAGCCCGGAATTCTGGGTAGCCCTTTCGCAAATCATCCTGATCAACATCGTCCTCAGCGGCGACAATGCGGTCGTCATCGCGCTCGCGTCCCGCTCGCTGCCGCCCAAGCAGCAGAAGATGGCGATCATGTGCGGCAGTGTCGGCGCGATCGTCCTGCGGATCGTGCTGACGTTCTTCGCGGTCTACCTGTTGTCCCTGCCCTACCTGAAACTCGCCGGCGCCGTCCTGTTGCTGTGGATCGGCGTGAACCTGCTCAAGGGCGAAGATGAAGAAGAAGAGCTCGAAGGGCACTCGAACCTGGCCGCCGCCATCAAGACCATCGTGATCGCCGACCTGGTCATGAGCCTGGACAACGTGATCGGTGTGGCGGCAGCGGCCAAGGGCAATGTCGTCCTGCTGGTCGTCGGTCTTGCCGTCAGCATTCCGCTCATCATCTACGGCAGCACGCTGATCCTGAAATTGATGAACCGCTTCCCGGTCATCATCACCATCGGCGCCGCCCTCCTTGGCTGGGTCGCAGGCGAAATGGCATTCTCCGACCCGGCGGTCAAGGCCTTTGCCGAAGCCAACCACAACCTGCACCTGGTTCCGCCGGTCGCCTGCGCCCTGCTGGTGATCGCGGTTGGCAAATGGCTGCAAAGCCGGGCCCCCAGTTCTTCCGAGCCGCTCGAACAACTGAACTAAGCGAGCATCCGTCCAATTACAGGGAGAAAACATGGGGCTGAAACAGGTGCTGATCCCGGTCACCCTCCACACGACCGAGCGGCAGCTTCAAAGCGCACTGGCCGAGGCGATCGTCATTTACCGGATGGACCCGGACGTGCGCGTGCACTTGCTGAACGTTCAAGTGCCTGTGTCGCGCCATGTATCCGACTTTTTCGACAGCGCGGAACTGCGCCGCATCCATATGGAAACCGGTATGGAGGAACTGACCGAAGCAAGGTCGCTGCTGGATGCTGCGGCCGTTCCCTACAAGGTGCACATCGAGATCGGTCGCACGGCGGAAACCATTGTACGGGTCGCGCAGGAGTTCAACTGCAGCAAGATTCTCATGGGGCACGCTACGCAGCCGGGACTGCCGGAAAGGATCTTTGGAACCGTCGTGAGCCAGGTGCGGCACCTGCTCCAGCCCGCCTCCAACTGCCAGGTCATCGGCTCCTGACGAAACCAATTCCACCGCCCGCGGCATTATCCTCGCCAGCAAGGCGCCCGGATACGCTACCATCCTGATCCATGCGAATAACCGTCATGGATCAGGACAAGGACCTGGCTGAAGCGATCTGCACAATTCTTCGCGCCAGTGGTCACCTCCCCTCACAGGCTACCGATGCCGCAGCGCTGCTGGAACAGCTTCACCATGGAGACACGGATCTGCTGGTCCTCGACGCCGCTTCACATCCCGCTACGGTAAAAAAACTGGTCCATGCCGCAAGGCACTCTTCGCAATCCATCCCTGTCCTGCTGCTCAGCTCCCGTTCCGCGGAGGATGAGCTCATGACCGCGCTGGAGGCAGGCGCCAGCGATTACCTGGTCAAGCCCGTTCGGCACGGTGAGCTTGCCCTGCGCATCCAGGTGCTGCTCAGGCGCGCCTACCCGGACCGGCATGCCGGCGAGTCGCTGCGCTTCGATGCGTATGCCTTCGACACCGCGTCGGCGCGCGTCATGAGGGAGGGCAAGACCGTTGAAGTGACGCAGAAGGAATTCGACCTCGCACTGCTGTTCTTTCGCCATCTCGGCCGTCCGCTGTCGCGCGCTTACATCCGTGAAGCGATCTGGCCAGGGGAATCGGAACTGCCGTCTCGCACGCTGGACACCCACGTATCTCGCGTGCGCAGCAAACTCGGCCTGCGTCCTGAAAACGGCTACCGGCTGGCACCGGTCTACAGTTTCGGCTATCAGCTGGAGCAGTTGTCCGCGTGAACGAAGCCTGCACCGGCACTGTCCTACACATGTCGCTTCGCGCACAGATAGCGTTTTATCAACAAAAATCCCTCAACTTATGCTAGGACGCAACAAGCTATAATAGAGGGTCAGGAATTCCCGCACTTAATCCGAATGCAGCTTCTAGCCGTCGGTCTCAACCACACCACAGCGCCCGTCTCGCTGCGCGAAAAAGTCGCCTTCCCTGCCGATACGATCGGCGAGGCAGTCGCTTCCGCGCGCGCCTGGTTCGGTCGCGCCACTGCCTCCGGGACCTCTGACGAGGCTGCAATCCTGTCGACCTGCAACCGCACCGAACTGTACGCGGCCAGTCATATTCCCGGCGGCGTCGATGCCGCGATCGACACGACGGCGCGCTTCCTCGCGGAATACCACAAGCTGTCGTACGCGGAACTGCGCCCCTACCTGTACACCCTGCCGCAGGACAATGCGGTGCGCCACGCCTTCCGCGTCGCCTCCGGCCTGGATTCGATGGTGCTCGGCGAAGCACAGATCCTCGGCCAGATGAAGGATGCCGTTCGCCGCGCTGAAGCCGCAGGCGGACTCGGCACCTATCTGCACCAGATGTTCCAGCGCACCTTTGCCGTGGCAAAGGAAGTGCGCACCACGACCGAGATCGGCGCGCACAGCGTATCGATGGCTGCAGCGGCTGTCCGCCTGTCGCAGCGCATTTTCGACAAAATCTCCGAGCAGAATGTCCTGTTCATCGGCGCCGGCGAAATGATCGAACTGTGCGCGACGCACTTCGCTGCGCAGAACCCGAAATCGCTGACCGTTGCCAACCGCACCATGGAGCGCGGCGAAGCGCTGGCCCACCGCTTCAGCGGCAAGGCAATCCGCCTGGCCGACCTGCCGGACCAGCTGTCGCGCTTTGATATTGTCGTTTCCAGTACCGCATCCTCGCTGCCGATCATCGGCCTGGGCATGGTGGAACGCGCGATCAAGGCGCGCCGCCACAAGCCGATGTTCATGGTCGACCTCGCAGTGCCGCGCGATATCGAATCCGAAGTCGGCCGTCTCGACGATGTCTTCCTGTACACCGTCGATGACCTCGGCTCCGCAGTGCAGACCGGCATCGAGAACCGCCAGGCCGCCGTCGCGCAGGCCGAGGCCATCATCGAGACGCGCGTGCAATCCTTCATGCACTGGATCGAGAGCCGCGCCGTCGTTCCGGTCATCCGCGAACTGCACGACAACAGCGAAGCCATGCGCATCGCCGAGCTCGAGCGCGCAAAGAAACTCCTGGCCAAGGGCGAGGACATCGACGCCGTGCTTGAAGCACTCTCCAAGGGCATCACCGCCAAGTTCCTGCACGGCCCGCAACAGGCGCTGCACAATGCGCAAGGCGACGAACGCGCACGCCTGGCGGCCCTCCTCCCGCAGCTCTTCCGCACCAAGCGCTAGCTGCCGCCCACCTCCGGGGACTGCCCGCAGTCCCCGCCCGCGCGCCGCATCCATGCGGCGCTCCGAAGACTTCACGACCGCATAACGCCATGAAACCATCAATGCTTGCCAAGCTCGACCAGCTTGCCGAACGGCTGGAAGAACTCAACAACCTGCTGATGCAGGAAGGCGCGACGAACGACATGGACCAGTACCGCAAGCTGACGCGCGAGCACGCCGAACTGGGTCCGCTGGTGGCGCTGTACAAGGATTACAAGCAGGCGCATGAGGACATCGGGACTGCAAACGAGATGCTCGCCGATCCCGACATGAAGGATCTCGCTCAGGAAGAAATCGCGGCGGCGAAGGCCCGCATCGAAGAGCTGGAAGCAGAACTGCAAAAGATGCTGCTGCCGAAGGATCCCAACGACGAGCGCAACATCTACCTCGAAATCCGCGCCGGCACCGGCGGCGATGAAGCGGCGCTGTTCGCCGGCGACCTGCTGCGCATGTACACCCGCTATGCCGAGCGCAACCGCTGGCAGGTGGAGATGGTGTCGGAATCGCCGTCGGAAATCGGCGGCTACAAGGAAGTCATCGTGCGCATCATCGGACACGGCGCTTACTCGCGCCTGAAGTTCGAATCGGGCGGCCATCGCGTGCAGCGGGTGCCGGCGACAGAGACCCAGGGCCGCATCCACACCTCCGCCTGCACGGTGGCGGTGATGCCGGAAGCCGACGAGGTCGAAGATGTCGACATCAATCCGGCGGACATCCGCATCGACACCTACCGCGCCTCGGGCGCGGGCGGCCAGCACATCAACAAGACAGACTCGGCGGTGCGCATCACGCACATCCCGACCGGCATCGTGGTCGAATGCCAGGACGACCGCAGCCAGCACAAGAACAAGGCCTCGGCATTGAAGGTGCTTGCAGCGCGTATCAAGGACGTGCAATTGCGCGAGCAGCAAGCCAAGGAAGCAGCGACCCGCAAGTCGCTGATCGGCTCCGGCGACCGCAGCGAACGCATCCGCACCTACAACTTCCCCCAAGGCCGGATGACGGACCACCGCATCAACCTGACGCTGTACAAGCTGGATTTCATCATGGACGGCGACCTGGTAGAACTCACGAACTCGCTGCTTGCCGAACATCAGGCAGAATTGCTGGCGGCGCTCGCCGACGAGGCATAATTGCGGGCGGCGGCAGGAAGGACACTGTTGCCATTCCGGAACTTTCTTCGCCGTCACGACTCTGAAAGCATTTCCACCTTACAACAAAGACCCATGAAAACATCCAAACCGGTGCTGATTGCAATTGGCTTCATCGCCCTCGGGCTGGTCGGTTTTGCGCTCTACTTGCAGCATGTAAAGGGCCAGATGCCCTGCCCGCTGTGCGTGATCCAGCGTTACATGTTCATCCTGCTTGCCCTCGTGTGCTTCGTCTTCGCCGCCTTGCCGCGCGGCGCCACCAAGGCCGGCGCCAGCCTCGGCGCACTTGCTGCATTGGGCGGCGCGGGCGTGGCCGGCTGGCATGTGTGGGTGAAGGCCCACCCGAGCGTCTCCTGCGGCATCGACCCGCTTGAAACCGCGCTCAACCGCTATCCGACGGCGGAACTGCTGCCTTTCGTGTTCAAGGCGGACGGCTTGTGCTCCGCGGAATATCCGAACATCCTCGGCCTGTCCAATCCGCAGTGGTCGCTGATCTGGTTCCTGGCCTTTGCCCTGGTCCTGATCTGGGCCGCGCTGCGCCGTAGCCGCTGATGCAGGGTTTTACCATCGCGACCGGCACGACCGTCTCCAGCCTGTTGCGGCAGCCGCCGCTCGATGCGCTGGAAGCACGCATCCTGCTCTCCCATGCGCTGCAACTGTCGCGCGTGCAGCTCATCACCCAATCGGAAAGGACGCTCACCGAGCAGGAATGCACCGCCGTCGCGACGCTGTTCAACCGGCGGCTGCAAGGCGAACCGGTCGCCTATATCCTCGGTGAACGCGAATTCTTTGGGCTCCCGCTGCATGCCAGTCCGGATGTCCTGATTCCCCGCCCCGAAACCGAATTGCTTGTTGAACTGGCACTCGACCGATTGCCGGACAAGGCGCGCGTGCTCGACATGGGCACCGGCTCCGGCGCGATTGCGATTGCCATTTCGCATACCCGTGCCGATGCAATCGTCGCCGCCCTCGATGCCAGTGAAGCTGCCCTCGCCGTCGCCCGCCGCAATGCCGAGCGCCATCACGCGGCGGTACGGCTGGTCCACAGCGACTGGTACAGCGCACTTGGCGGTGAGCAATTCGACATGATCGTGTCCAATCCGCCCTACATCGAGGCCGGAGACCCACACCTGTCGCAGGGCGACCTGCGCTTCGAACCCGTCGATGCGCTGACCGACCACGGCGATGGCTTGACCGCCATTCGCTCCATCGTGGAAGGAACAGCATCCCACCTCGTGTCCGGCGGCTGGCTCCTGATGGAACACGGCTACGACCAGGCCGCCAAGGTACGCGAATTGCTGATCCGGCAAGGTTTCCGCGACGTGCAAAGCTGGCAGGACCTGGCCGGCATCGAACGCGTGACGGGAGGCGTGCGATAGTGCGTCAATCCTCGCTTTTTTGACTGTCAAGACTGGCGCAAACGCCCAATTTGCGTATCATCACCCGCTTGTTTTTACCTTTCTGATTCTCCATGCTGCCATCCATCGAACAACGTCTCGCCCTTGAACTCGCCGCCAAGCCGGCGCAAGTCGCCGCTGCCATCGCCCTGCTGGATGAAGGCGCCACGGTTCCCTTCATTGCACGTTACCGCAAGGAAGCCACGGGCGGTCTGGACGATACGCAACTGCGCCTGCTGGAAGAGCGCCTGCGCTACCTGCGCGAGCTCGAAGACCGCCGCGCGGCGATCATCGCCTCGATCGAGGAGCAGGGAAAGATGACGCCGGAACTGCTCGATGCCGTCACCCATGCCGAGGACAAGACCCGCCTCGAAGACTTGTACCTGCCGTACAAACCCAAGCGCCGCACCAAGGCCCAGATCGCAGCCGAAGCCGGCCTGACTGAACTGGCCGACACGCTGCTCGCCAACCCGGCGCTGAACCCGGAAGAGGAAGCCGCCAAGTACATCAAGCCGGCCTTCACGACCGACAACGGCGACAATCCCGGCGTGCCGGATGCGAAGGCGGCACTGGACGGTGCCCGCCAGATCCTGATGGAGCGCTTCGCCGAAGACGCGACGCTGCTGCAATCCCTGCGCGAGTACCTGACCGACCACGGCGTCGTCGAATCCAAGGTGGTCGAGGGCAAGGAAGACGCCGGCGCCAAGTTTGCCGACTACTTCGATTACTCCGAAACGATTGGCACCATCCCGTCGCATCGTGCGCTGGCCCTGTTCCGCGGCCGCCGCGAAGAAATCCTGAACGTTTCCCTGCGCCTCGACAGCGAGGAGGAAAAGCCGAAGTGGGATGCCCCCCACAATCCCTGCGAGAGCCGCATCGCTGCCCGTTTCGGCGTCAGCAGCAAGGGGCGCCCTGCCGACAAATGGCTGGCCGACACGGTGCGCTGGGCATGGCGCGTGAAGGTGTTCATGCACCTCGAAACCGAACTGATGACCAGCCTACGCGAGCGCGCAGAAATCGAGGCGATCAACGTTTTCGCACGCAACCTGAAGGACTTGCTGCTGGCCGCGCCCGCCGGCCCCCGCGCCACCATGGGCCTGGACCCGGGCCTGCGTACCGGCGTCAAGGTCGCCGTGGTCGATGCCACAGGCAAGGTGGTCGACACCGCCACCATTTACCCGCATCAGCCGCGCAATGACTGGGAAGGCTCGCTCCATACGCTGGCACTGCTCGCGCGCAAGCACAACGTCGCGCTGATCTCGATCGGCAACGGCACCGCGTCGCGTGAAACCGACAAGCTGGCGCAAGACCTGATCAAGCAGCAGCCGGAACTGAAACTCACCAAGATCGTCGTGTCCGAAGCCGGCGCATCCGTGTATTCGGCATCCGAATTCGCGTCGCGCGAACTGCCTGAGCTCGACGTATCGCTGCGCGGCGCCGTTTCCATCGCCCGCCGCCTGCAGGATCCGCTGGCCGAGCTGGTGAAGATCGATCCGAAGTCGATCGGTGTCGGCCAGTACCAGCACGACGTCAGCCAGTCGCAGCTCGCGCGTTCGCTGGATGCCGTGGTGGAAGACTGCGTGAACGCGGTCGGCGTGGACGTAAACACCGCTTCCGCACCGCTGCTGGCCCGTGTATCCGGCCTGAATGCAAGCGTGGCGCAGAGCATCGTCAACTACCGCGACATGAAGGGCATGTTCGCCTCGCGCGCCGCGCTGCTGTCGGTACCGCGCCTGGGCGAAAAAACCTTTGAACAGGCAGCCGGCTTCCTGCGCATCATGAACGGCGACAATCCTCTGGACGCTTCCGCGGTCCACCCGGAATCCTATCCGGTCGTCGAGAAGATCCTGGCCGACATCAAGAAGGATGTGAAAGGCGTCATCGGCGACGCGAAGCTGCTGAAGTCGGTCATGCCATCGAAGTATGCGGACGAAAAGTTCGGCGTGCCGACCATCACCGATATCCTGAAGGAACTGGAAAAGCCCGGCCGCGACCCGCGTCCCGAATTCACCACCGCGACCTTCAAGGACGGCGTCGAGGACATCAAGGACTTGCGTCCGGACATGATCCTCGAAGGTGTGGTCACCAATGTCGCGGCGTTCGGCGCCTTCGTCGATATCGGCGTGCACCAGGATGGCCTCGTGCATATCTCCGCACTGTCGAACACTTTCGTCCGCGATCCGCACACGGTCGTCAAGGCCGGCCAGGTGGTCAAGGTAAAGGTGCTGGAAGTGGATGAAAAGCGCCGTCGCATCGCCCTCACCATGCGCCTGAACGACACGGCGCCGGCACCCGGCGCCCGCCCGGAACAGCGCGGCGACCGCAACGATGCGCGCCGCCTGTCGCAGCACCAGCAGCGCGCTCCGCAGCCGGCGGTGAACAACGCAATGGCAGCGGCATTCGCCAAGCTGAAAGGCTGACGCTCCCTTTCCGTAATGAACAGGCGGGACCCGTCCGTCACGGGATCCCGTCTTTTATTTTTTCGGCAAGTTTACGCCGCTTGTCCCTGCAATTTCTCCAGACTTCGCGGCATCGCACCACCCTTTTTCATATAATGGTGGAATTCCCCATTTTTTTAGGCGTAGAGGTAAAACCATGAGCGATGTACAAGCCTGGATCAAAGAAACCGTCACTTCCCACCCCGTCGTGCTGTTCATGAAGGGCACGGCGCAGTTTCCGCAGTGCGGCTTTTCCGGCCGCGCGGTGCAGATCCTGAATGCGTGCGGCATCGAGAACATCACCACCGTCAACGTGCTGGAAGATGCGGAAGTCCGCCAGGGCATCAAGGAGTACTCCAACTGGCCGACCATTCCGCAGCTCTTCGTCAAGGGCGAGTTCATCGGCGGCTCCGACATCATGACGGAGATGTACGAGTCGGGCGAGCTGCAGAACCTGCTGAAGGCCTGAGGCGTCCCCCTTCCCAATGCCTGGCCAGCGCCTGATCGTCGCCATCACCGGAGCAACCGGTGCGATCTACGGCGTGCGCCTGCTGCAGGTGTTGCGCGAGACACCCGGCATTGAAACCCACCTGATGATTTCTGATGCAGGCGTACTGAACCTGCATCAGGAACTCGACCTCGGGCGCAAGGAAGTCGAAGCACTGGCGCATGTCGTGCATAACGTGCGTGACGTGGGCGCGTCGATTGCCAGCGGTTCGTTCCAGTCCGACGGCATGGTCATCGCGCCCTGCTCCATGAAGACGCTTGCCGCTGTAGCGCACGGCCTGTCGGACAACCTGATCTCCCGCGCCGCGGATGTCATCCTCAAGGAAAGGCGCCGCCTGGTTCTGATGGTCCGCGAGACGCCCTTCAATCTGGCCCATCTCCGCAACATGACCGCCGTCACCGAAATGGGCGGCATCATCTTTCCCCCGCTGCCCGGCTTCTACCAGCGCCCGAAGACGATCGAGGAGATGGTGGACCACACCGTTGGCCGCGTACTCGACCTGTTCGCCATCCCCCACACACTGACGCCACGCTGGAACGGGCTGAAGGGCGAAACCTGAGGCAGGCGTGAATGCAAAAAAAAGCCCACGGTCATCGCTGACCGTGGGCTTTTTCATTGGTGCCGGCTGCAGGACTCGAACCCGCCACCTGATGATTACAAATCAACTGCTCTACCAGATGAGCTAAGCCGGCGTAACTTGAAAGTCCCGTATTGTACTTTATTTGATTCGGGTTAGTGTCGGACGCCCGCCTTTTTTTGGCGGACCGCCATTGTCATCGGGACCTCCCTCGGATTCGGTTTCCGAGGCACTGTCCTGCTGTGAGGGAACAGCGGCGAGCGCGGGGCCGCCATGCTTCTCCTCACTGCTCTCATCTTCCTGCTCTTCGGATGCCGCTGGCGTCACTTCAAACGCCATGCCCTGTCCGTTTTCACGAGCATAGATCGCAACGACATTGTCGACCGGAATCGATATCTCGCGCGACACGCCGCCGAAGCGTGCGTGGAAGTTGACGAAATCGTTGTCCATCTTCAATCCGCTGGTCGCGGTAAAGCTGATGTTCAGGACGATCTCTCCATTCTTCACGAACTCGCGCGGCACGAGCGTGCGGTTATCGACCGCGGCGGCAAGATAAGGCGTGTAGCCGTTGTCCGTACACCATTCGTAAATGGCGCGCAGCAGGTAGGGCTTGGTCGAGATTTCAGACATGATTTCCGGTCTTTGGGCAACGCGGCGCCAACGCATCGCGCCGGCGCCCTGCTCGTCTTAACGACGCATGACCTTTTCGGACGGCGTCAGTGCTTCGATGTAGGCGGGGCGGGAGAAAATCCGTTCCGCATATTTCATCAGAGGCGCGGCCGTCTTCGATAGTTCGATGCCATAGTGATCCAGGCGCCAGAGCAACGGGGCAATCGCCACGTCGAGCATGGAAAACTCGTCGCCAAGCATGTATTTGTTCTTGATGAACAACGGCGCCAGCGTCGTCAGGCGGTCACGGATTTCTGCGCGGGCCTTTTCATGCGCTTTTTCCGAACCCTTGGACTTGTCGTTCTCCAGGGTGTGGACGTGGACAAACAATTCCTTTTCGAAATTGAACAGCATCAGGCGCGCGCGCGCGCGCATGAGCGGGTCGGCCGGCATCAGTTGCGGATGCGGGAAGCGCTCATCGATGTACTCATTGATGATGTTCGATTCGTACAGGATAAGGTCGCGCTCGACCAGGATGGGAACCTGGCCGTAGGGGTTCATTACCGAGATATCTTCCGGCTTGTTGAACAGGTCGACGTCACGGATTTCGAAGTCCATGCCCTTCTCGAACAGCACGAGACGGCAGCGTTGGGAAAATGGGCAGGTCGTGCCCGAGTAGAGAACCATCATGTTGTAGTTCCTTAGAAACAAAAGGGTGAGACGTCGTACGGCTCACCCTAAAACAATTGCCCGCACCTTGCGATGCGGGCAGAGACTTTACTTGATTTCTTTCCAGTACGACTTGTTCAGCAACCAGGCAAGAACCATGAAGAAGCTGAGGAACAGCAGCACGATGACGCCGAGGCGCTTGCGTTTGTTCTGTGCCGGTTCTCCCATCCACTCGAGGTAGGCGACCAGGTCGGCCGTTGCGCTGTCAAAGTCGGTCGCGGACAGCTTGCCCGGCTTGACCTGCTCGAAACCGGCAAACTTGTGCACGGTCTTGCTGGCGTCGTGCGGATCCTTCTCTTCGGCGAACTTCGCAGCGCGAACACCTTGCAGTTCCCACATCACGTGCGGCATGCCGACGTTCGGGAATACAAGATTGTTCCAGCCGGTCGGACGGGTATCGTCCTTGTAGAACGTACGCAGGTAGGTGTACAGCCAGTCCGGACCGGAGCCTTCACCCGATGCTTTCGCACGCGCGATGACCGACAGGTCCGGCGGCACTGCGCCGAACCATTCCTTTGCGTCCTTGGCAGCCATCGACACCTTCATCAGGTCGCCGACCTTGTCGCCGGTGAACAGCAGGTTGTTCCTGATCTGCTCTTCAGTCAGGCCGATATCGGTCAGGCGGTTGTAGCGCATGGCCGACGCAGAGTGGCAGTTCAGGCAGTAGTTGACGAACAGCTTGGCGCCGTTTTGCAGCGCGGCCAGGTCCTTGGTGCGGTTTGGAGCCTGATCCAGCGGGAAAGTCGCTTCACTGGCGAACGTAACCGCCGGAACGAGTGCCAGGACCGCAATCAGTTTTTTCAACAAGTTCATGGTTCTTATATCCCTTTTGCGGCTTAGTGCGGGTGGAACGTGACACGGTCGGGCGCGGCCTTGAACTGGCCCATCTTGCTCCACCACGGCATCAGCAGGAAGAAGCCGAAGTAGATGAAGGTGCAGATCTGGGCAACGAGGGTGCCCACCGCAGTCGGCGGTTGCACGCCGAGGTAGCCGAGGATCACGAACGCGACACCGAACACCAGATAGACGTAGCCGTGGGCAGCCGGACGATAGCGGATCGACTTGACCGGGGAATGATCAAGCCACGGGAGGCCGGCCAGGATCATTACGGACACGCCCATCAGCACAACGCCCCAGAACTTCGCATCGAACACGAACATGCCGATCAGCGCGGCAACGCCGACGATCAGGATGCCGAGCTTGGTCGAACCGTTCAGCTTCGACTTCAGCATGACCAGCGCGAGGTACGCTGCCAGGCCGATTGCCAGGTACAGCATGAACTCGGAGGTCGTTGCACGCAGGATCGAGTAGAACGGCGTGAAGTACCAGACCGGTGCGATGTGCGGCGGGGTCTTCAGCGGGTCAGCCGGGATGAAGTTGTTGTACTCGAGGAAGTAACCACCCATTTCCGGTGCGAAGAACACGATGGCGCTGAACACGATCAGGAAGACCGCGGCACAGAACACGTCGTGCACCGTGTAGTACGGATGGAACGGGATGCCGTCGAGCGGAACGCCGTTGGAGTCGGTCTTTTCCTTGATTTCCACGCCGTCCGGGTTGTTGGAACCCACTTCGTGCAGCGCAACGATGTGCGCAACGACCAGGCCCAGCAGCACCAGCGGGATGGCGATCACGTGGAAGGAGAAGAAGCGGTTCAGCGTTGCATCGGAAACGACGTAGTCACCGCGGATCCACAGCGACAGGTCCGGGCCGATGAACGGAATCGCGCCGAACAGGTTCACGATCACCTGTGCGCCCCAGTAGGACATCTGGCCCCAGGGGAGCAGGTAGCCGAAGAAGGCTTCTGCCATCAGGCACAGGAAGATGCCGACGCCGAACAGCCAAACCAGCTCGCGGGGCTTGCGGTAGGAACCGTAGAGCAGGCCGCGCAGCATGTGCAGGTAGACGACGATGAAGAAGGCGGATGCGCCGGTGGAGTGCATGTAGCGCACCAGCCAGCCCCAAGGCACGTCGCGCATGATGTACTCGACGGAAGCGAACGCGAGGTTGGCGTCCGGCTTGTAGTGCATCACGAGGAAGATGCCGGTCACGATCTGGATCACCAGCACCAGCAGTGCGAGCGAACCGAAGGCATACCAGTAGTTGAAGTTCTTCGGCGCGTAGTACTCGGACAGGTGCGCCTTCCAGGTCGAGGTGACCGGGAAGCGGGCATCGAACCAGTTCAGGGTCTTGGCGGACAGCGGAGCGTCAGCGGGAAGCTTTTTTTCTTGGAATGCCATGGTTATGCTTCACCTTTCTCATCTTTGCCGATGATCAGCTTGGTATCGCTGAGGTACATGTGCGGCGGAATCTCGAGGTTGTCCGGTGCCGGCTTGTTCTTGAACACGCGGCCGGCGAGGTCGAACGTGGAACCGTGGCACGGGCAAAGGAAACCGCCCTGCCAGTCGTCCGGCAGAGACGGCTGTGCGCCCGGCTGCAGCTTGGTGGTCGGGGAGCAGCCGAGGTGGGAGCAGATACCGACGGCAACCAGGATCTCCGGCTTGCGCGAACGATAGGCGTTGCGTGCGTATTCCGGGGTCAGTTCGTTCGGGTTGCGTTCGGACTTGGGGTCGGCAACCTGGCCGTCGGTCTTCTTCAGCGACTCGACCATTTCCGGCGAACGCTTCAGGATCCAGACCGGCTTGCCGCGCCATTCGACGGTCTTCAATTCACCCGGCGCGAGGCCGGCAATGTCAACTTCAACCGGAGCGCCGGCGGCCTTGGCCCGCTCGGACGGCTGGAAGGTCGACACAAAGGCCCCCGCTGTGGCCAGGCCAGCCACACCGCCCGCCGCACACGTCGCGACGAGCAAGCCACGTCGACCGGAATCGACCTGCTTTTCGTTACTCATACCAACCCCAATCAGTGAAAAAGCGAAAATCTGTAGGAAAGTTCAGCAACCTTAGATTATAGCTGACGGGACATTTGAATTAAAGTGAATATGAAAGACTTTGCGCGGCTTTCGGGAACTTTTTCATGCAATTTCGTACACTCGCGCAAGCATAGCGGCAAAAGTCGTCCAAAGTCTGTCATAGTCGCAGGAGCCCACGCCATCCAAGTGCGGCAATTGCGTTTTTAACAACAATAAAGGGGTAATTCGATGGGAATGATGCAGGAATTCAAGGCGTTTGCCATCAAGGGGAATGTGATCGATCTTGCGATCGGCGTGATTATCGGCGCCGCCTTTTCGAAGATTGTAGACTCGATGGTCCAGGACCTGATCATGCCGGTGGCAGGCAAGCTGTTGGGCGGACTGGATTTCACCAACTACTACCTGCCACTCAACAACCAGGGGACACACCTGGCACTGGCCGAGGCAAAGAAGGCGGGTGCAGTGTTCGCCTATGGCAGCTTCATCACGATCCTGTTGAACTTCATTATCCTGGCCTTCATCATCTTCCAGATGGTACGCGCACTGAACAAGGCGAAGAAGGAAGAGCCGGCCCCCGCAGCCGAGCCGGCTCCCACGCCGGAAGAAGTTGTGCTCCTGCGCGAAATCCGGGATTCGCTGAAGAAGTAAGCTAGCGCTTCGCGAGCGGCCGGCCGATCTGCAGCAGGCCGCGGCGATGCGCTTCGTACACCGCCTCGCCGCGAGAATGGACGGCCAGCTTGCCGTAGATATTTTTGATGTGGGTTTGCACCGTGCCGACAGAGACGGAAAGCGTCTTTGCCACGTCGCCGTAGCTTTCGCCCTGCGCGATCAGATCAAGGATGGCGGCTTCACGCTTCGTCAGTGTCGTGGCATCGCCGTTCTGGGCGGTTTGCGTTGCTGCCGGCTTCTTCCCATCCCTCACCTTTGCCAGCACCATCCGCGCAATCGCCGGACTCATCGGCGCTCCGCCTGCACGAAGGTCGAGTACCGCACGGGCAATGTCCATCTTGCCGGCATCCTTGAGCACGTAGCCCGAAGCGCCAGCCTCGATGCAGGCAAGCACATTAGCCTCGTCGCTCATCATGGTCACCACCATGATGTCCGTATCGGGATAACGACGTGTGCAAGCATGGATGATGTCGATTCCGGAACCGTCAGGCAAGCCGAGATCGGTCATCAGGACGTCGGGCGCCCCTGACTCCAGCCAGGCAAGTGCCGGCTGGACGCTGTCGAAGGCGTCCAGCAGCTTCAGGCCGGGATCGGATTCAATGGCCAGGCATAGCGTTTTCCGTGTTACGGCATCGTCTTCGACGATCAGCACTCCCACTGGAGTGCGCGGTGTTTCTTGGAGCATATTCATTCCCTCACTGCCAGTAATGATACATTGTCCATCGTGCATTGAGGAAAAATGACCGACTCTTGGTAGACACGTTCTATACAGGGTTGGCGATATCGATAAAGCGGTGCTCGATGTCGAATTGTTGCGCCAGGTGGTTCCCCAAGGCTTGCACTCCGAATCGCTCCGTCGCATGGTGCCCGCACGCAAGGTAGGCTACCCCCGCTTCGCGCGCCAGGTGGACGGTGGGTTCAGACACCTCTCCGCTGAGATAAACGGACGCACCCGCGGCAATGGCGTCCCCGAACATGTTTTGGGCCGCCCCCGTGCACCAGCCTATGCGCGCCACCGGCTGCTCGGGATCTCCGATGAGCAGCGAAGCGCGGCCCAGACGCTCCTCAACCACTTGCGCAAGCCTGCCCACCGTCGTCACTGCAGCATCGGCAGGCACGCCGAGCCAGCCGAGGTCGTTTTCGCCAAACCGGCCATCCGGAACCAGGCCGAGTTGGCGGGCCAGTTGCACGTTATTGCCGAATTCAGGATGCATGTCCAATGGAAGATGATAGGCGAACAGATTGATGTCCTGCCCCAGGAGCAGCTTCAGGCGCCGGTGCTTCGGTCCGATCACGCGCGCGTCCTCACCGCGCCAGAAGTAGCCGTGATGAACCAGGACGGCGTCGGCATCCGCATCGGCTGCGGCCTCCAGCAGGGCGAGGCTGGCAGTAACGCCGGTAACGAGTTTCTTGATGACGGGACGCCCTTCCACCTGCAGGCCGTTTGGGCAATAGTCGCGAAAGCGGTTAATATCGAGCGTTTGCTCGAGATATCTGGCAAATTCTTCCCTGTTTATTGATCCACGGCTCATTTCTTCACCTCTATGCAACGTCTCTGGCTTCTGTTTGCGCAAACCGTCACGGTCGGTCTGGCGATCTGGTTCATTGTAGCGACCTTGAAGCCGGAATGGGCCGCCAGCGGCCGCCCCTCACGCGTTGCATCGTCCGTGCCGATGATGGAGGCGCCCGCCTCGGCCAGCCCAGGGCAAAGTTCGTATCGTGATGCGGCAAGGCTCGCGATGCCGGCCGTCGTGAACATCTTCACGACCAAAGGTGCTCGCCAGCCGAAGACGCCGTTCATGGATGATCCGCTGTTCCGCCGCTTCTTCGGCGAGCAGGAGGACCGCCAGTTCAGTCTGGGTTCCGGCGTCGTGGTCAGCCCCGAAGGTTACATCCTGACCAACAACCACGTGATCGAGACGGCGGACGAAATCGAGATTGCACTGGCGGATGGACGCAAGGCGGTAGCGAAAGTGGTCGGCACGGATCCGGAAACGGACCTCGCGGTGGTCAAGATCAATCTCCAGAACCTCCCTGCCATTACGCTGGGACACGCGGACCAGGCCAAGGTCGGCGACGTGGTGCTCGCCATCGGCAACCCGTTCGGGGTCGGCCAGACGGTGACCATGGGGATCATTTCGGCACTGGGGCGCAATCATCTCGGCATCAATACCTTCGAGAATTTCATCCAGACGGATGCGGCGATCAATCCGGGCAATTCGGGCGGCGCGCTGATCGATGCAAACGGCAACCTGCTTGGCATCAATACCGCAATCTATTCGCGCAGCGGAGGTTCGCTTGGCATCGGCTTCGCCATCCCGGTCACTACGGTGAAGTCGGTGATGGAATCGATCATCAGCACCGGACAGGTGGTGCGCGGCTGGATCGGCGTGGAACCGCAGGACATCACGCCGGAACTCGCGGAGAGCTTCGGACTCGCGAAAAAATCCGGCGCCATCATCGCCGGTGTCCTGAAGGGCGGTCCGGCGGACAAGGCCGGCATGCGTCCCGGGGACATCCTTGTGGCAGTGGAAGGCAAGCCGGTCAGCGATACGACCGACATGCTGAACCTGATCGCCCAGCTCACGCCGGGCAACAAGGCGAAAATGACTTTGCTGCGCAAGGGCCAGGAAGCGAGTGTCGATGTGATTGTCGGCAAGCGCCCGCGCCCCCGCCGGGAAGACCAGGAATAACTGTCGAGAGCGAGGTTGATCGCATGCATACACGCGACCTGATCCAGTTTCTGTCCGAGCTGTCGGAGAACAACAATCGCGCGTGGTTCGTGATGAACAAGCCGCGCTACGACATCCTGCGCGCCGAGTTCCTCGAACTGGTCACGCAGCTCATCGCCGATATCAGCAAGTTCGATCCGGCGGTGGCCGGTTGCAATCCGAAAAAGGCCCTGTTCCGCATCAACCGCGACATGCGCTTTTCGAAAGACAAGAGCCCCTACAAGACGACCTTTTCCGCGGCGATCACCGCGAGCGGACTGAAGAAGCCCAGCCAGGGTGGTGGCCCCGCCTACTACTTCCATATCGATGCGAATGGAATGCTGCTCGTGGCGGGCGGTGAGTACAGGCCTCCGTCGGGGCGGCTGAAAACGATTCGCGACCATGTGGTCGCGGATGCCTCCGGGTTTGGCAAGGTTCTGAAAAACAAGAAGCTGAAGGAACGCTTCGGCGATCTTCAGGACGAGGGCAAGCTGGTGCGCCCGCCAAAAGGATTCGATGCCGATGCGCCGCACATCGAATACATCAAGATGAAGAGCTTTATCGTCTGGACGGAAACTGGCATCAAGAAAAAGATTCCGACGGATCTCGGCAAGGAAGTGGCTGCCGGATTCAAAGATGCATATCCACTGGTTGCCTGGCTACGCCAGGCAAAATAAGGGATCAGGCCGTCTCTTCCGGGGCCTGCGTCGCGCGGGCAAATATCGGCGCGACAAGCAGGCCCAGCTCGTACAACAAGCACAGCGGAATCGCCAGCAGCAGCTGGCTGACCACGTCGGGTGGCGTGACGATCGCGGCAATGACAAAGGCGGCGACGATCATGTAGGGGCGGAATTCCTTCAGCTTTTCCACCGACACGATTCCCATCCGCACCAGCACAATCACCACAATCGGCACCTCGAACGTGATGCCGAACGCAATGAACATCGTCATCACGAAGCCGAAATAGCTTTCGATATCCGGCGCCACCGCCACTGAGGCCGGAGCGAATTCGTTGACGAACTTGAACACGGTGCCGAACACGAAGTAGTAGCAGAACGCCACGCCGGCCAGGAAAAGCAGGGAAGACGAAACCACCAGCGGCGCGACGAGCTTCTTCTCGTGCTCGTACAGGCCGGGCGCAACGAAGGCCCATGCCTGGTAAAGCACGACAGGCAAGGCAATCAGGAAGGCCACCAGCAAGGTTACCTTCACCGGAATCAGGAACGGGGTGATGACGCCGGTGGCAATCATCTTGCTCCCCACGGGGAGCGCGGACATCATCGGCTGCGCCAGCAGATCGTAAATCTTGCCCGCGAACGGCATCAGCCCCAGGAACACGACAATGACGGCCACCAGCGCCTTCATGAGGCGGTTGCGCAGCTCCACGAGGTGCGAGACGAAGGTTTCTCCCGGAGGAGTCGAGTTTTGGTCGTCGGTCATCAGTGGAAGGATGCGGGTGTCTTGCGGGCGCCTGCGGGCCGGTATTTCGCGACGCGCGCGGCGCCGGAAATCACGCGGGTCCTGCGGCCGCTCTGTTTTTTGTACCAGGAGGGAATCGCGGAGGTGCGGGCCAGTTTCTTCTTGCGGAAGTCCTTGGCCTTGACCGCCATCTGGTTGGGCTCTTCAGGTTCGAGCAGCGGATTGCGCAGGGCTTCCTGCACGTCGGATTCCAGCTCCGCGAAGTTCGAGGCGATGGACTGCTCGACATCGCTGGCGGCCTCCTGCACATCCTTGTGCATCTTGCGCAGCTCCTCCAGCTCGATCTCGCGGCTGACTTCGGCCTTGACGTCGCTGATATAGCGCTGTGCACGGCCGAACAGGGTACCCGCCATGCGCGCCACCTTGGGCAGGCGCTCGGGGCCGACAACGACCAGCGCAACGACGCCGATCAATGCGAGTTTGGAAAGACCGAGATCAATCATGACGAAAAGGCAAGTGCCGGTGCGTGCACGGCGTCAGGGATGCAATGCGAAACCGCGTGCATCAGCTCTTCTTTTCCTTTGCGTCGACATCGATGGTCGCCTTGTCGGTCGCGGTGGCGGACTTGTCTTCCTCGCCCTTGACGCCGTCCTTGAAGCCCTTGACGGCCTTGCCGAGGTCAGAACCGATATTGCCGATCTTCTTGGTACCGAAGATCAATACGACCACAACCAGCACGATCAACCAGTGCCAAATGCTAAACGAACCCATTACTTTCTCCTAAGCGGACGCTTGCGTCCTTCAAACAAATAAACTGCCGGCTTACCGCTGCCCGCGCCATGGACGAGGACCGCCGATGACATGCAAATGGAGATGGTACACCTCCTGACCGCCATCCGGTCCGGTATTGAACAGCGTCTTGAAACCGCCGCTGCCCGCACCACCATCCACCGAGGTGTAACCGCATCCCTGCTCCTGCGCCAGTTTCGGTGCAAGGAGCATCATCTTGCTCAACAGGGCCGCATGACTGTCATTGCAATCCGACAGTGAAGGGATATGTTGTTTCGGTACGATCAAGACATGTACCGGCGCAGCAGGATTGATGTCATGAAAGGCGATGAGATCGTCGTCTTCATACACGGTCTTTGACGGAATCTGCTTGGAAGCGATTTTGCAGAAGATGCAGTTTGTCATGGCTTTCCCGTTGATGGATCAAAGAATTTTCATCAATCTGGTCAATCAGGCTGACGGCTCGCCTTTTCCTCGATACCAGAGAGTCCTTCCCGCCGGGCAAGTTCCCTCAGAACATCTTCCGGCGTCAAATTGAATTGTGCCAGCATGACCATGGAATGGAACCAGAGGTCGGCGCATTCGTAGAGGACCTTGGATTTGTCGCCGCTGGCGCGCGCATCTTTCGCGGCCATGACGGTTTCTGTCGCCTCTTCGCCGATCTTCTTCAGGATGGCGTCGTCACCCTTGCTGAACAGACGGGCAACATAGGACTTGTCAGGGTCGCCACCGTTGGCGGGTTTGCGGGACTCGATGACGTCGGCCAGGCGTTTCAGGATTTCACTCATGGGGTGGTCGGGCGAGGCCCGCCGTGTTTATTTGTAGATGCTTTCCGGGTCCTTGAGAACCGGGTTGACGGCTTGCCAGTCGCCCTTGTCGCCGCTGCCCTCGAACTTCTGGAAGAAGCAGGAATGCCGCCCGGTGTGGCAGGCGATGCCGCCGGTCTGCTCGACCTTCAGCAGGACGACGTCCTCGTCGCAATCGAGGCGGATCTCATGCACTTTCTGGATGTGGCCGGACTCTTCGCCCTTGTGCCACAGCTTCTTGCGGGAGCGGCTCCAGTAGACAGCCTCGCCGAGCTCCACCGTCTTCGCAAGCGCGTCGCGGTTCATCCAGGCGAACATCAGGACATCGTTGCTGCCGACTTCCTGGGCGATCACCGGCACCAGGCCGTGCTCGTCCCATTTCACCTTGTTCAGCCATTTGGCACTGATGCTCATGCAAGCCTCATCGGAATACCTTGCCCGGACATGAACTGCTTGGCTTCCTGCACCGTGTGCTGGCCGTAATGGAAGATGCTTGCGGCAAGCACGGCGTCAGCCTTGCCGAGCTTGACGCCGTCCGCGAGGTCCTGCAATCCCCCGACACCACCGGAAGCGATGACAGGAATCGACACGGCATCGGAGACAGCGCGGGTCAATGCAAGGTCGAAGCCGCTCTTGGTGCCGTCGCGGTCCATGCTGGTGAGCAGGATTTCGCCGACGCCAATGCTTTCCATTTTCTTAGCCCATTCGACTACGTCGAGGCCGGTCGGCTTGCGGCCGCCGTGGGTGAAGACTTCCCATTTGCCTTCGCCGCTCTTCTTGGCATCGATCGCCACGACGATGCATTGCGAACCGAACTTGTGCGCGGCTTCCTGCACCATCTGCGGATTGGCCACGGCAGTGCTGTTGACGCTGATCTTGTCGGCGCCGGCATTAAGCAGGCGGCGCACGTCGTCGACGGTGCGCACGCCACCGCCAACGGTCAGCGGAATGAAGACCTGGGAGGCGACATCTTCGATGATGTGCAGGATCAGGTCGCGGTTGTCGGAGGTCGCGGTGATGTCGAGGAAGGTGATTTCGTCCGCGCCCTGCTCGTCATAGCGGCGCGCGATCTCGACCGGGTCGCCGGCGTCGCGCAGCTCGACGAAGTTGACGCCCTTGACGACGCGGCCATTGGTCACGTCGAGGCAAGGGATGATGCGTTTTGCCAAAGTCATGCTTACTCTTCTTCCGCCTCTTCGAGGCCGCTGAGCTCGTCAGCGCGTTGTTGCGCGGCACGCAGGTCGAGCGTGCCTTCGTAGATGGAGCGGCCGCAGATCACGCCTTCGATGCCTTCGTCCTGCACTGCGCACAGGGATTCCACGTCCTTGATGTTGTGCACGCCGCCGGAGGCGATGATGGGGATCTGGACAGCTTGCGCCAGCTTGACGGTGGCGTCGATGTTCACGCCGGCCATCATGCCGTCGCGACCGATGTCGGTGTAGACGATGGCTTCGCAGCCGTAGTCTTCGAACTTCTTCGCGAGGTCGATTACTTCGTGGCCGGAGAGCTTGCTCCAGCCGTCGGTGGCGACCTTGCCGTCCTTGGCGTCAAGGCCGACGATGATCTGCCCCGGAAAGGCGCTGCAGGCATCGTGCAGGAAACCGGGATTCTTCACGGCAGCCGTGCCGATGATGATGTAGGACAGGCCGTCGTCGAGGAAGCGTTCGATGGTGTCGAGGTCGCGGATGCCGCCGCCGAGCTGCACGGGGATTTCGTCGACGTCGTTTTCGAGCGCGTAATCGCGGACTGCCTGGATGATGGCCTTGACCGCAGGTTCGTTCTTGGGCTTGCCGGCGAACGCGCCGTTCAGGTCCACCAGATGCAATCGTCGTGCGCCTTGGGCGAGCCAATGTCGTGCCATCTGTCCCGGATCATCCGAGAACACGGTGGCTTGGTCCATATCGCCTTGTTTCAGGCGCACGCAATGACCGTCCTTGAGGTCGATGGCAGGTATGAGCAGCATGGCTACATTAGGTGGGTGTGGTTGTGGTCAAGGGGTTGAACAATAACGACTATGGATTCCAGTCTACAAAGTTCTTGTACAGGCGCAATCCCGCCGCCGCACTTTTTTCCGGGTGAAACTGGGTAGCAAATATATTGTCTTTTGCCACGGCGCACGCGAAAGGGGCGCCGTAGATGGTTTCGCCGGCCACGTTTGCCGGGTCGGCGGGAACTGCGTAATAGCTGTGCACGAAGTAGAAGTAGCTGTTGTCAGCAATGCCATTCCACAACGGGTGGGACAATGTCTGTTTCACACGGTTCCAGCCCATCTGGGGCACCTTGAAGCGCGAACCGTCCTCTTGCACCAGTCCGTCGAGACGGAAACGCACGACCTTGCCGGGCAGCAAACCGATGCCGGGGGTATCGCCTTCTTCACTCCAGTCGAACAGTAACTGCTCACCTACGCATACGCCGAGCATCGGCTTGGTGCGCGTCGCTTCCACAACGGCATCCTGCAGGCCGGATTCGCGCAGGCAGCGCATGCAGTCGGGCATCGCGCCCTGCCCCGGCAAAACGAGCCGGTCGGCAGATTTGATGTCGGCCAGTTCGCCGGAAATGCGCACATCCGCTTCCGGCGCGACATGCCGCAGAGCCTGCGCGACGGAACGCAGGTTGCCCATGCCGTAATCCACTACAACAATCTTTTTCATGTCAGAGGGGGTTGTCAGTCCGCGAAGCCGTCGCGGTTAAAGACTGCCTTTCGTCGAAGGAATCGTTCCTGCAGCACGCGGATCGAGTTCGGCGGCCATGCGCAGCGCGCGGCCGAATGCCTTGAACACGGTTTCGCACTGGTGGTGTGCGTTCTCGCCGCGCAGGTTATCGATATGCAGGGACACCAGGGCATGGTTGACGAAGCCCTGGAAGAATTCATGGGTCAGGTCCACGTCGAAGGCACCGATCATCGAACGCTTGAAGGGGACGTGGAATTCCAGGCCGGGACGGCCGGAGAAGTCGACGACAACGCGCGACAGCGCCTCGTCGAGGGGTACATAGGCATGGCCGTAACGGCGGATGCCCTTCTTGTCGCCGATGGCCTTGGCGAAAGCCTGGCCAAGCGTAATGCCGACGTCTTCGACGGTATGGTGGGCGTCGATATGCAGATCGCCTTTCGCTTCGATGTCGAGGTCGATCAGGCCATGGCGGGCGATCTGGTCGAGCATGTGGTCGAGGAAAGGCACGCCGGTGTTCAGCTTTTGCTGGCCGGTGCCGTCGAGGTTGATCGCAACGCGGATCTGCGTTTCGTTGGTATTGCGAGTGACCTCGGCAATGCGTGACGTGGACATGTTAATGGGGACTACCAAAGTTACGAAGCAAGCGATGCCTTCATGGCATCGAGGAATATCCGGTTCTCTTCCGGAGTGCTGACTGTCACCCGAAGGCAGTTTTCCAGCAATGGATGCATTTTACCGACATTTTTGATCAAAACCTTACGATCCAATAATGCAGAAAATACACCGTCGGCCGAAATCGCCGGATTTTTCACGCGGATGAGCAGGAAATTCGCTGCCGAGGGGAAAACCTCGACGCCTTGCAGGGCCGCCAGATCCGCGATCAGCTTGGTCCGCTCCCAGCGCAGCGAGGTCGCCTGGGCATCCAGCACATCGACGTGATCGAGCACGAATTCGGCTGCCGCCTGGGTCAGCACATTCACATTGTACGGCGGGCGCACTTTGTCGAACTCGGCCAGCAGCGCGCCGCTGCAGGACATGTAACCCAGGCGAATCCCCGCGAGGCCGAGCTTGGACACGGTGCGCATGACGACGAGATTGTCGAAATCCGGCAGGCGCGGCATGAAAGTCGCCTGTGCGAAAGGCTGGTACGCCTCATCCACGATCACCACGCCCGAATCGCCAACCGCACGGATGATCTCGACCATATCGTCGGCATCGAACAGGTTGCCCGTCGGATTGTTGGGGTACGCCAGATAAGTGATCGCTGGCTTATGTTCCTCGATCGCTGCAAGCATGGCAGCCTTGTCCAGGGTGAAGTCCGGCTTGAGCGGAACGCCGACGAATTCCATGCCCGCGAACTTGGCGGACATGGAATACATGACGAATCCCGGAGTCGGCGCCAGCACTTTTGCCCCCGGCTTGGCGCAGGCGACCGAGACAATGGTAATGAGTTCGTCGGAGCCGTTGCCGAGGATGACATCGAAGCCGGCGGGCACGCCCAGCTGTGTGCAGATCTTCGCCTTGAGCTCGGTATAGGACGGCACCGGATAGCGGTTCAGCGCCACATCGGACAGGCGGCGGCCGAGTTCTTCCCGCAGCGTTTCCGGCAGGACGTAGGGATTCTCCATCGCGTCCAGCTTCACGAAGCCGCCGGCGTCCGGCACATGGTAGGCGGAAAGCGCGCGGACTTCGGGACGGATGATGTTTTCGATCAGGGACATGGTGTTCTGCTTTCAGGCTGCTTCGGGCTCGGGCTTGTCGACCTCGGCCAGACGGTTTTCGATCAATGCACAGTAATCCGGATTCAGTTCGAATCCGACGAAATTCCTGCCGCTGCGCTTCGCCGCGACGGCGGTCGTGCCGCTGCCCATGAAAGGATCCAGCACGACACCATCCGGCGGGCAGGATGCCTTGAGCATGCGCTCGACGATCTCCAGCGGCTTCTGCGTGGGATGGTCGGCGCGCTCGCGGTGTTCTCGGTGCAGGCGGGACACGCTCCACACATCCTTCGGGTTGTAGCCGATTTCCAGCCATTTCGCGCCGACAAAGATCGAGCGGGAACGCGCCTTCTTGGTCTCGGCGTCATACGGGATACGCACCGCGTCGAGGTCGAAATAGTAGTCTTTCGCCTTCGCGAAAAAGCCGATGGTGTCGTGCACCGACGAAAACTTGCGGGTGCTGCCCCCCATCGACGGCACGCGGCGGTCCCAGATGATTTCGTTGACCATCGTCATGCGCTTTTTCAGCATGACGAAGATTTCCGGCGAGTAGCGCCACGTCAGGAAGATGTACAGGCTGCCATTGGGCTTGAGCTTGGGCAGCGCCGCATCGACCCATTGTTCGGTCCAGCGCAGGTAGGCTTCGGCGTCGAGCTTGTCGGAGTCGTTGCCGTAGTCCTTGCCGAGTCCGTAAGGTGGATCGGCGATCAGCAGGTCAATGCTGCCGTCGGGAATGCGGGCAAAGCCCTGCAACGCATCTTCACAGAAGACACGATTGAGCCAGGACGTCACAACTGCACCCGCAAGCCGAGGGCTTTCATTTCAGGCGGTACTCGGCAGAACCTGCATGTGCCTGCAGGCCTTCGCCATAGGCGAGTTCGGCGGCGACCTTGCCGAGCGTACGGGCACCGGCCTCGCTCACGTGGATGATGCTGGAGCGCTTCTGGAAATCGTAGACACCCAGCGGTGACGAGAAGCGCGCGGTGCGGGAAGTCGGCAGCACGTGGTTCGGGCCGGCGCAGTAATCGCCCAGCGATTCGGAGGAGAAGCGGCCGAGGAACATCGCGCCGGCATGGCGGATCTTGTCGGCCCACTGTTGCGGATTCTCGGTGGAGATCTCGAGATGCTCCGCGGCGATCATGTTGGCGATCTCGCAGGCTTCTTCCATGTCGCGCACCTTGACCATGGCGCCGCGATTGACCAGCGAGGTGCGGATCACGTCCTTGCGCGGCATGGCATCGAGCTGGCGGTTGATGCTGGCTTCGACCTTCTCGATGTACGCGGCATCCGGGCAGACGAGGATGGACTGCGCAAGTTCGTCGTGCTCGGCCTGCGAGAACAGGTCCATGGCGATCCAGTCGGGATCGGTCGTGCCGTCGCAGACCACGAGGATTTCGGACGGGCCGGCGATCATGTCGATGCCGACGATGCCGAACACGCGGCGCTTGGCAGCGGCGACGTAGGCATTGCCGGGGCCGACGATCTTGTCGACCTGGGGAATCGTTGCGGTGCCGTATGCGAGTGCGCCGACTGCCTGCGCACCGCCGATGGTGAATACGCGATCGACGCCGGCAATTGCCGCGGCGGCCAGCACCAGCTCGTTCTTCACGCCACCGGGGGTGGGAACGACCATGATGACTTCCTGCACGCCGGCGACCTTGGCCGGGATCGCATTCATCAGCACGGACGAGGGATAGGCCGCCTTGCCGCCCGGGACATAGATGCCGACGCGGTCGAGCGGCGTTACCTTCTGGCCGAGGACAGTGCCGTCGGCTTCGGTGTAGGTGAAGCCGTCGCCGCCGGTTTCTGCCTTCTGGCGCTCGTGGTAGGCGCGCACGCGATCGGCTGCAATTTGCAGAGCGTTGCGACGTTCTGGACTTAGGCTTTCGAGGGCGCGCTGCAGTTCGGGCTTGCCGATTTCGAGGCTTGCCACATCGGTTGCACTGAGCTTGTCGAACCGGTTGGTGTATTCGATCACAGCAGCATCGCCGCGCGCCTTCACGTCCGCGAGGATTTGTGCGGCTGCGCGGTCGATTGCCTCGTCTTCGCTCGCTTCGAACGCGAGCACGGCGGAGAGCTGCGCCTTGAAGTCCGGCTGGGTGGAATCGAGTTTGCGAATCTGGATGGTCATGGCCTTATTCCGCTTTCGATGCCTTTTCGAAGGCTTCCAGGATGGGCTGCAGGCGTTCGCGCTTGAGCTTGAGCGCAGCCTGGTTCACGACGAGGCGCGAGGAGATGTCCATGATGTGCTCGACTTCGACCAGGTTGTTCGCGCGCAGCGTGCTGCCGGTGCTGACAAGGTCGACGATGGCATCGGACAGGCCGACCAGCGGGCCGAGCTCCATCGAGCCGTACAGCTTGATCAGGTCGACGTGTACGCCCTTGGCGGCGAAATGCTCGCGTGCGCACTTCACGTACTTCGTCACCACACGCAAACGCGCGCCCTGGCGGACGGCATTGGCGTAATCGAAACCGGAGGGTACGGCGACCGAGAGGCGGCATTTCGCGATGTTCAGGTCGATCGGCTGGTAAAGTCCTTCGCCGCCATGCTCGAGCAGCACATCCTTGCCGGCAACGCCGAAGTCGGCCGCGCCATACTGGACGTAGGTCGGCACGTCAGAGGCGCGCACGATGATGACGCGCACAGCCGGATCGTTGGTCGGCAGGATCAGCTTGCGCGACTTTTCCGGATCTTCGGTGACGGTAATGCCGGCTGCCTGCAGCAGCGGCATCGTCTCTTCGAAAATGCGGCCCTTGGACAGCGCGAGGGTCAGTTGCTGGCTCATCATTTCACCCGCTGGATGTTGGCGCCGACGGCGGAGAGCTTGGCTTCCATGCGGTCGTAGCCGCGGTCGAGGTGATAGATGCGATCGACCAGCGTCTGGCCTTGCGCGGCCAGCGCGGCGATCACCAGCGATGCCGATGCGCGCAGGTCGGTTGCCATCACCGGCGCACCGACGAGCTTGTCCACGCCCTGCACCACCGCGGTGTGCCCGTCGATATCGATTGACGCGCCGAGGCGGTTCAGCTCCTGCACGTGCATGAAGCGGTTTTCAAAGATGGTTTCCGTTACGCGGCTGCTGCCGTCGGCGATACAGTTGAGCGCCATGAACTGCGCCTGCATGTCGGTGGGGAAGCCGGGGTATTCGGTCGTGCGGAAGCTGACTGCCTTCGGACGTGCCGCCATCTGGACGCGGATCCAGTCCGGGCCCGTGGTCAGGATGGCGCCTGCTTCGCGCAGCTTGTCGAGGGCGACGTCGAGGATGTCGCTGCGGGTGTTCTTCAGCGTGACATCACCACCGGCTGCCGCAACGGCGCAGAGGAAGGTGCCGGTCTCGATGCGGTCCGGGATCACGTTATGGGAAGCGCCATGCAGCTTGTCGACACCCTGGACCACGAGGCGGTCGGTACCGATGCCTTCGATCTTCGCGCCCATCTGCACCAGCAGGTTGGCGAGGTCGGTCACTTCCGGTTCGCGCGCAGCATTTTCCAGGACGGTTTCGCCTTCGGCCAGCACTGCGGCCATCAGCAGGTTCTCGGTGCCGGTCACGGTGATCATGTCGGTGACGATGCGCGTGCCCTTGAGCTTCTTCGCCTTGGCATGAATGTAGCCTGCCTCGATGGCGATATCGGCGCCCATGGCCTGCAAGCCCTTGATGTGCTGGTCGACGGGACGCGAACCGATCGCGCATCCGCCCGGCAGGGACACCTTGGCCTCGCCGAAGCGCGCAACCAGCGGGCCGAGCACGAGGATGGACGCGCGCATGGTTTTCACCAACTCATACGGAGCCTCGAGTTTTTCGATGGCACCGCCGTTGAGCGACATGCGGTCGCCGTCCTGCTCGACGCGCAGGCCCATCTGGCGCAGCAGCTTGAGCATGGTGTTGACGTCCTGCAGGTGCGGGACGTTGGACAGCTGCACGGTGTCGGCGGTGAGCAGGCCGGCACACAGGATGGGCAGGGCCGCATTCTTGGCACCGGAGATATTGATTTCACCCGACAGGCGATTGCCGCCGGTAATAAGCAGTTTGTCCATTACTGTTGCTGGAATTCTTCAGGGGTCAGGGTTTTCATCGACAGCGCGTGGATTTCCTGGCGCATGCGATCGCCGAGTGCGGCGTACACGAGCTGATGGCGCTGGATGGGACGCTTGCCTGCAAAAGCCGGCGATACGATCACCGCGCTGAAATGTTGGCCGTCGCCTTCAACGTCGAGATGGGTACATTCAAGGCCGGCGGAGATATAGCTTTTGACAAGCTCGGGAGTGGGAAGCATGGTTCTACCTTTAGTGGCGCAGTTTGTAACCGCTCTTCAGCAGGCGGATGGCAAAGCCTGCGAGCAGAAGGAAAAATACGCTGACGATGATGAAACTGGTCGATGGGTCAACGTCGGACTGGCCGAAAAAGCCATGACGGAAGCCATCAATCATATAAAAAAACGGGTTGAAGTGCGACACCGTTTGCCAGAACGCGGGCAGCGAGTGGATCGAGTAGAACACGCCGGACAGGAAAGTCGCAGGCATGATCAGGAAGTTCTGGAAGGCGGCGAGCTGGTCGAATTTTTCCGCCCAGATACCGGCGATCAGCCCCATGGTGCCAAGGATAGCCGCGCCCAGCAGGGCAAAGATGACAATCCACCACGGCGCGTGGAACGAAATATCCGCCACCCACGCTGTTACAGCGAACACGCCAGTTCCCACTGCAAGGCCGCGCACGACCGAAGCGAGCACATACGCACCAAACAATTCCCAGTGCGAAAGCGGCGGCAGCAGCACGAACACGAGGTTGCCGGTGATTTTGGACTGGATCAGCGAAGATGAGCTGTTGGCGAACGCATTCTGCAGCACGCTCATCATCACCAGGCCGGGGATCAGGAACGAGGTGTAGCGCACGTCCGGGTAGACCTGCACATGATCTTCCAGCACGTGGCCGAAAATCAGCAGGTACAGCATCGCGGTCAGGATCGGCGCAGTGATGGTCTGCATCGCCACCTTCCAGAAGCGCAGCACTTCCTTGTAGAGCAATGTGCGGAAACCGGTCATTTCTCGCCCTCCATGATCTGGATGAACACGTCTTCCAGGTCGGCCTGCTGCAGCTGCATGTCTTCGATCACCGCGCCGGCCTCGCGCAGGCGGGCGAGGATCGGTTCGACTTCCGTGTATTCGTTGACGCGCAAGGTGTACTTGTTGCCTGCAATGAGCTCGTCGGGGTGCGAAACCAGGGGCTTGAGGCCGTCAGGCAGCGCGCCTTTCGCGAGCCGGACAACCAGCTGCGAACCGGAAATGCGCTTGATCAGCGCGGAGGTGGAATCGAGTGCCACCACCTTGCCGGCCTTCAGCATCGCAATGCGGTTGCAGAGCGCCTGCGCTTCTTCGAGATAGTGCGTGGTCAGCACGATGGTGTGTCCCTCGCGATTGAGGCGCGCGATGAACTTCCACAGCGTCTGGCGCAATTCAACATCGACGCCGGCGGTCGGCTCGTCCAGCACGATGACCGGCGGCTTGTGGACCAGCGCCTGGGCGACCAGGACGCGGCGCTTCATGCCGCCGGACAGCGCGCGCATGTTGGTGTCGGCCTTGTTCGTCAGGTCGAGGTTGGCCATCACCTCGTCGATCCACTTGTCGTTGTTCTTCAGGCCGAAATAGCCGGATTGCATGCGCAATGTTTCGCGCACGGTGAAGAACGGGTCGAACACAAGTTCCTGCGGAACGACGCCCAGACGCTTGCGTGCCTCGCGATAATCGCGCACGACATCGTGACCATGGATGGAAACGCTGCCGGAATCAGCGCGGTTGAGGCCGGCGACGATCGAGATCAGGGTTGTCTTTCCGGCGCCGTTCGGGCCGAGCAGTCCAAAAAATTCACCCTGTTCGATGGACAGCGTCACGCCGCCAAGCGCCTGCAGCGACTTGTAGCGTTTTTCGACATTGACGATTTGGAGAGCAGCCATGCTGGCTTGATTTTCCTGAAGGGCTGGCGACGGATCGCGGAAAGGTGCGATGCGAGCGGCGAAACCCTTGATTATATTGGATTTCCCGGCAGGAAGCCGGATCTGGAGACTGACCTGTCGGGGTCAATGATGCGGAAGGTCTGCGCGGGGTGAAGTATGGAGCAGCTCGTCCACGTCATACAAGTGGACCAGGCTTTGGAGATTGGCGGGAAGATTGCTGAATACCAGCGATTTGCCGTTGCTGCGCGCCGCCCGTTGCCAGGCCAGCATGGTGGCAACGGCGGCGGAATCGACCACGGTCAGCTCGCCGAGGTCGATCTGCGTCTGCCCGTCGGCGATCGCGCGTAATCCGGCGTCAAGCACGGATTTCGCATTGTGCACGGTCAGTGTCAGGGCGGGACGGTAGGTCATCAGGACTTGGCGGTCTTGGCCGCACTGGCGGCGAGGCGCTTGTTGCGGTCGGACAGGGTCTTGATCAGGCCGTCGATGCCGCCCTTGCTGATTTCCGCCGCAAAGTTGCCTTTGTAGGTCTCGACCAGCCATGCGCCCAGGACGTTGACGTCGTAAATCTTCCAGCCGGAAGGCGATTTTTCCAGGCGATAGTTGAGCTGGATGGGATCCCCGCCACGCGGTTGCAGGACCTGCGAGCGCACTTCAACTTCGGTATCGCCGGCGTCGCCCCGCATCGGTTTGAACTCGAGCTTCTGGTCCTTGACCTGCGAAATGGCGCCAGAATAGGTATAGACCAGCAGGGTGCGGAATTCATTGGTCAACTGCTTCTGCTGCTCGGGGCTCGCTTCACGCCAGAATCGGCCGGCGGCCAGTGCGGTCATGCGCTGGAAGTCGACATGCGGCAGGATCTTGGCTTCGACGAGTTCGAGCACACGCTTCTGGTTGCCCGACTGGATATCCTTGTCGCTCTTGGCGGTCTCGAGCACTTCCTGGCTGATGCGCTTGACCAGGGCATCCGGGGCTTCCTGCGCCACTGCTGCCGGCGCAAACGCCAGGCCTGCGAGCGCAAGACCGGCAACTGCAAACAATTTCTTGAAAACGTTCATATCTTCCTGGGTAGTAAAGGCGGACTGGCTGAGTGTCCGTGACAGGTCGGTACAGCCCGATAACCGGTATCGTACCAAACGGCGGCAAAACGGGTCGGCTATTGCTTTGATTCCTTTTCAACAACCTTGTCGCTTGTTGCGCCAGTACCGTTTTGTTCCACTTTGACAACCGCTCCTTGAGCAGGTTCCACATTTGTTGCCATAACACCATTCTCCGCTGCAGCGGCATTGTTGGCAGCGGAATCGCCGCTGGCCTCGCTCGGCCCGACGTCGAACTCGTACGCGCTGCTCGGCGGATCGCCATCGTAGACTTTGCTCTGGCGGCGCTGCAAATAAGCGTCACGCACGAACTCATAGCGGTCAAGCGCAGCCTCTTCGATCAGGTTGGATGCGTCAAGCACGGCAGCGCGCAGATCGACGGCGCGCACGACCGAGCCGATGTTGCGCGTGTGCGCCGGACGGATGTGGTGCCACGGATCGGCCTCGATATCGACCGGCAGGACAGCAACGTCGCGCAACGTAGACGAACCCAGGATCGGGAGCACGACGTAGGGGCCAGACCTGATGCCCCATTTGCCGAGCGTCTGGCCGAAATCTTCCTTGTGCTTCTGCAGCCCCGCTTCCGAGCCGATATCCAGCAAACCGCCGAGCCCGAAGGTGGTGTTGAAGGTAAAGCGCATGACGTCCGACAAGCCGTCCGCCATCTTGCCCTGCAACAGATTATTGACCGCCGTCCAGCCGTCCTCCAGGTTGCCAAAGAAGTTGCCGATTCCGATCTGCACGAAATCGGGCAAGGTCTTGTACATCTGCGCCGCCGGCTTCACTGCGGCCTGATCCACCACGTCATTGAACTGGAACATGGCGCGGTTGAATTTTTCGAACGGGTCCTGGGGATGCGTGGTGGCGCAGCCTGTCAAGGCAAGCGCCGCCGTCAGCATCAAGATTCGTAACGCAGGGCCCATTATTTCTCGCCTTCCTTTCCTTCGGCTGCTTTGCTGTACAAGAATTGACTGATGAGGCTTTCCAGCACCACGGCGGATTGCGTCATCTTGATGCGATCGCCGGCTGCGAGGTTATTCGTATCGCCACCGGCTTCAAGACCAATGTATTGTTCGCCAAGCAGACCGGATGTCAGGATCTTGGCGGACGTGTCCTTGGGGAATTTGTAACCGGTTTCCAGCTCGAGCGTCACGACGGCCTGGTAAGACTTGTCGTCGAACGAGATATTTCCCACGCGGCCAACCACCACGCCCGCACTCTTGACCGGCGCGCGCGGCTTCAGCCCGCCGATATTGTCGAACTTGGTAATGACCGGATACGTTTTCTCGAAGGACAGTGAACTCATGTTCCCCGCCTTCATCGCCAGGAAAAACAGGGCGGCCGCGCCAAGCAGCACGAACAAGCCCACCCATAAGTCTAGAGATTTTCTTTGCATGACCCAATACCCTAAATATAGGATGCGGAACCGCTTTGCGGTGCCGTAAAACGAATAACCTTATTGCGCATGTGTCCTTTCGGCATGTCCTCGCCCTGCTTCAGTTGAACATCAGCGCAGTGAGCAGGAAGTCCAGCCACAACACGGACAGCGACGCGATCACGACTGTGCGCGTTGTCGCCCGTGCGACACCTTCCGGCGTCGGCTGCGCCTCATATCCCTGGAAGAGGGCTGTGAAGGTGACTGCAAATCCGAAAACGATGCTCTTGATGACACCGTTGGCAATGTCCTTCCAGACGTCCACACCTGCCTGCATTTGCGACCAGAACGAGCCTTCGTCGACGCCGATCATCAGGACGCCGACGACGTACCCGCCGAGCACGCCTACCGCGCTGAAAATCGACGCCAGCACCGGCATGGCAATCACGCCCGCCCAGAAACGCGGCGCGATCACGCGCTCCAGCGGATTGACCGCCATCATTTCCATCGCCGCCAATTGCTCGCCGGCCTTCATCAGGCCGATTTCCGCCGTGAGGGAAGTCCCCGCGCGGCCTGCAAACAGCAAGGCGGTGACCACGGGGCCCAGTTCGCGTGTCAGCGACAATGCCACCAGAAGGCCGAGCGCCTCTTCCGAGCCGTAGCGGTTCAGGGTGTAATAGCCTTGCAGGCCGAGCACAAAACCGACGAACAGGCCCGAAACCGCAATGATCACCAGCGAATAGTTGCCGATGAAATGAATCTGGTCGGTCACCAGGCGCGGGCGGCGCAACACCCCGCCGGATGAAGCCAGGATTGCAAAAAAGGCACGCGTCGCAAAACCGACGTTGACGACTGATTCTTGCACCCAGCGTCCAAGGGAAGCGATGGCGCCGATCATTACTGCACCTCCCGGAACAGGTCTTCCTCGAGCGAGCGCCCCGGATAATGGAAAGGCACCGGACCATCCGCTTCCGCGTGCACAAACTGTTTCACGTACGGGTCCTCGGACGCCAGCATCTCTTGCGGCGTGCCATGCGCAACGATTTTCCCTTGCGACAGGAAGTACACGTGGTCCGCGATGAGGAAGGTCTCGTGCACATCGTGCGACACGACGATCGAGGTGGAACCGAGCGCATCGTTCAGGCGGCGGATCAGGTTTGCGGCAACGCCCATCGAAATCGGATCGAGGCCCGCGAACGGCTCGTCGTACATGATGAGTTGCGGATCCAGCGCGATCGCCCGCGCAAGCGCAACGCGGCGCGCCATGCCGCCCGAGATTTCGGACGGTTTCAGATAGGCGGCATTGCGCAAACCAACCGCATGCAATTTCATCAACACCAGGTCGCGGATCAGTTCTTCCGGCAGGCGGGTGTGCTCGCGCAGGGGAAACGCGACGTTCTCGTACACCGTGAGGTCGGTGAACAGCGCGCCATGCTGGAAAAGCATGCCCATGCGGCGGCGCATTTCATACATCAGTTTCGAGTCGCGCGCGTTGACGGTCTGTCCATCAAACCGGATGCTGCCCTTCTGCGCCTCCAGCTGGCCGCCGATCAGGCGCAGGATGGTCGTTTTGCCCGAGCCGGAGCCGCCCATGACCGCCACCACCTTCCCGCGCGGGAAGTCCATCCGGAGACCGGAGAGAATGGAGCGTGTTCCATAGGAAAAATGCAGGTCGTGGATTTCGACGAGGTTAGGCACAACGATTTATTTGACTCAAAAGTTAGATTGTAGTGCAAAACGTTCATCCGGGCCGGAATGTCCGCCCGGAATGCATGTTGAAAAACGACAAAACCCGCCTGACCTTGCGGCCTGGCGGGTTTTCTGCGCAATCGAGAGAAATCAGCGCGGGAGGACCGAGGACCCCATCAGGAATTCGTCCACGGCACGTGCGCACTGGCGGCCTTCGCGGATCGCCCACACCACCAGGGACTGGCCTCGGCGCATGTCGCCCGCAGCGAACACCTTGTCGACCGAGGTCTTGTAGCAGCCTTCTCCGTCAGTGGTTGCCTTGGCGTTGCCCCGTACATCCTTGTCAACGCCGAAGGCATCCAGCACCTGCTGCACCGGCGATACGAAGCCCATGGCCAGCAGGACCAGGTCGGCCTTGAGTTCGAACTCGGAGTTCGGCACTTCGACCATCTTGCCATCCTTCCATTCGACGCGGGCAGCGATCAGCTTCTCGACCTTGCCGTTCTTGCCTTCGAGGCGCTTGGTCGCCACAGCCCAGTCACGCTCGCAGCCTTCCTCATGCGAGGAAGAGGTGCGCAGCTTGGTAGGCCAGTACGGCCAGACCAGCGGCTTGTTTTCCTGCTCCGGCGGCTGCGGCAGCAGTTCGAACTGGACGACAGAAGCCGCGCCATGACGGTTGGAGGTGCCCACGCAGTCGGAACCGGTATCGCCGCCACCGATGACGATGACGTGCTTGCCGGTTGCCATGATCTGGTCCTTCACCTTGTCGCCGGCGTTGACCTTGTTCTGCAGAGGCAGGAATTCCATCGCAAAGTGCACGCCCTTCAGCTCGCGGCCGGGAACCGGCAGGTCGCGCGGCTGCTCGGCGCCGCCGGTGATGATCACCGCGTCGAAATCCTTCTTCAACTGATCGGGGGAAATCGTTTCCTTCGCCCAGTTGTAGACGTTCGGCGTGAAGTCCTTGCCAACGAAGACGCCGGTGCGGAAGGTCACGCCTTCAGCCTTCATCTGCTCGACACGGCGGTCGATGTGCGACTTTTCCATCTTGAAGTCGGGAATGCCGTAGCGCAGCAGGCCGCCGACGCGGTCATTCTTCTCGAACAGGGTCACATCATGGCCGGCGCGCGCAAGCTGCTGCGCCGCTGCCATGCCTGCGGGGCCTGCGCCGACCACGGCAACTTTCTTGCCGGTCTTGGTCGCGGGCACTTGCGGCTTGACCCAGCCGTTTTCCCAGCCCTTGTCGATGATGAAGTGCTCGATCGACTTGATGCCTACCGGGTCGCTGTTGATGCCGAGCGTGCAGGCAGCTTCGCAGGGTGCCGGACAGATGCGGCCGGTGAACTCGGGGAAGTTGTTGGTGGAGTGCAGGTTGTCCAGCGCTTCCTTGTAGTTGCCGTGATAAACGAGGTCATTCCAGTCCGGAATGATGTTGTTGACCGGGCAGCCGTTATTGCAGAAGGGGATGCCGCAGTCCATGCAACGCGCGCCTTGTACCTTGGCGTCGGCGTCGGACAGGTGCATCACGAATTCCTTGTAATGCTTCTTGCGCAGTTGGGGTGCTTCGCTCGCCTCTTGCAGGCGTTGGTATTCCAGAAAGCCGGTTACTTTTCCCATTTTTTACTCACAATCTTGGCAGCAGGGGTCGCTTGCGGGATCCCTGCTGCCTTGGTTTTATCAATTAGGCTGCGATCTTTTCCTTGGACTGCTTCGCTGCATTCAGCTCGCCCAGTGCCCGCTTGTACTCGGTCGGGAACACCTTCACGAACTTGCTGCGTGCATTCGCCCAATCATCCAGCAGGTTACGCGCGCGCGTGCTGCCGGTGTACTTGAAGTGGCGTTCGATCAGCCCCTTCAGGATCGCTTCGTCAGTCTGGCCTTCGCCGCCACGGGTGGTGGCGTGCCAGATGGCCCGATCGATCTTCGCTTCCTGGTCTGCGCTGGCGAGAACCGGATCAAGTGCGACCATCGCCATGTTGCACTTCTTCGCGAAGTCGCCGTCCGGGTCGTACACATAGGCGATACCGCCCGACATGCCTGCCGCAAAGTTGCGGCCGGTGGCGCCGAGAACGACGACAGTGCCGCCGGTCATGTATTCGCAACCGTGGTCGCCCGTGCCTTCTACGACGGTGATCGCGCCGGAGTTGCGCACCGCGAAGCGCTCGCCCGCCACGCCGTTGAAGAAGGCCTCACCGGAAATCGCGCCGTACAGCACGGTGTTGCCGATGATGATGTTGTCGACCGCCCAACCGCGGAACTCGGTGTTCGGACGCACGATGATGCGGCCGCCCGACAAGCCTTTGCCGACGTAGTCGTTGCCCTCGCCAACCAGGTCCAGCGTGATGCCGTGCGCCAGGAACGCGCCGGCCGACTGACCCGCGGTGCCTTGCAGCTGGATGTGGATGGTGTCATCCGGCAGGCCTTCGTGGCCGTACTTCTTCGCGACCTCACCCGACAGCATGGTGCCGACGGTGCGGTTGAGGTTCTTGACCGGGGAGATGAAGGACACCTTCTCGCCCTTGTCCAGTGCCGCCTTCGCCTGTGCAATCAGCTTGTGGTCCAGTGCCTTTTCGAGGCCGTGGTCCTGCTCTTCCACCTGGAAGCGCGGCTCGGAAGCCGGGACTTCGGGCTGGTAGAAGATCTTGCTGAAGTCGAGGCCCTTCGCCTTCCAGTGCGAAATCGCCTTGGACTTGTCGAGCAGGTCGGAGCGGCCGATCAGTTCGTTGAAGGTGCGAATGCCGAGTTGCGCCATGATCTGGCGGACTTCTTCAGCGACGAAGAAGAAGTAGTTCACGACATGTTCCGGCTTGCCGGAGAACTTGGCGCGCAGCACCGGGTCCTGGGTCGCAACGCCGACCGGGCAGGTATTGAGGTGGCACTTGCGCATCATGATGCAGCCTTCGACGACCAGCGGAGCGGTGGCGAAACCGAATTCGTCCGCGCCCAGCATCGCGCCGATGACGACGTCGCGGCCGGTCTTGATCTGGCCGTCGGTCTGCACGCGGATACGGCTGCGCAGACGGTTCAGCACCAGGGTCTGCTGGGTTTCGGCCAGGCCGAGTTCCCACGGCGAACCGGCGTGTTTGATGGAGGACAGCGGCGATGCGCCGGTGCCGCCGTCGTGGCCGGCGATCACGACGTGATCGGCCTTGGCCTTGGCAACGCCCGCGGCAACCGTGCCGACGCCGACTTCGGACACCAGCTTGACCGAGATCGAAGCCTTGGGATTGGCGTTCTTCAGGTCATGGATCAGCTGTGCCAGGTCTTCGATCGAGTAGATGTCGTGGTGCGGCGGCGGGGAGATCAGGCCGACGCCCGGCACGGAGAAACGCAGCTTCGCGATGTACTCGGATACCTTGTGACCCGGCAGCTGGCCGCCTTCGCCCGGCTTCGCGCCCTGCGCCATCTTGATCTGGATCTGGTCGGCGGAGGTCAGATACTCGGTGGTCACACCGAAGCGGCCCGAAGCCACCTGCTTGATCTTGGAACGCAGCGAATCGCCGGCCAACAGCGGCAGGTCGACTTCGACACGGTCCTTGCCGATCACGGATGCGAGCGTCTCGCCCTTCTTGATCGGGATGCCCTTCAGTTCCTGGCGGTAGCGGTTTTCGTCCTCGCCGCCCTCACCGGTGTTCGACTTGCCGCCGATGCGGTTCATCGCGATGGCCAGGGTGGCGTGCGCTTCGGTCGAGATCGAGCCGAGCGACATCGCGCCGGTGGCGAAGCGCTTGACGATTTCCTTCGCCGGTTCGACTTCGTCGATCGGGATCGCCTTGGACGGGTCGATCTTGAATTCGAACAGGCCGCGCAGCGTCATGTGGCGCTTGGACTGGTCGTTGATGATCTGTGCGTACTCTTTGTACGTGTTGAAGTTGTTCGAACGGGTCGAATGCTGCAGCTTGGCGATCGCATCCGGCGTCCACATGTGGTCTTCGCCGCGGACACGGAAGGCGTACTCGCCGCCCGCATCGAGCGCGTTGGCCAGAACCGGGTCCTCGCTGAATGCCAGCTTGTGCAGGCGCAAGGCTTCTTCGGCGATTTCGAACACGCCGATGCCCTCGACGTTGGACGCCGTGCCCTTGAAGTACTTGTCGACCAGCGCCTTGTTCAGGCCGATGGCTTCGAAGATCTGCGCGCCGCAGTAGGACATGTAGGTCGAGATGCCCATCTTGGACATGACCTTCATCAGGCCCTTGCCGATCGCCTTCTGGAAGTTGTAGATCGCCTTTTCAGCGGACAGGTCGCCCGGCAGGCCCTTTGCCATTTCGACCAGCGTGTCCATTGCAAGGTACGGATGGACAGCTTCCGCGCCGTAGCCGGCGAGCAGTGCGAAGTGGTGCGTTTCGCGTGCGGAACCGGTTTCGACGACCAGGCCGGTCGACGTGCGCAGGCCCTTGCTCACGAGGTGCAGGTGAATGGCGGAAGTCGCCAGCAGTGCCGGAATCGCTACCTGGTCCGCATCGAACTTGCGGTCGGAGATGATCAGGATGTTGTGGCCGGACTTGACGGCGTCAACAGCCTTCGCGCACAGCGACGCCAGGCGCGCTTCGATGCCTTCCTTGCCCCAAGCGACCGGATAGCAGATGTTCAGTTCGTACGACTTGAACTTGTTGCCAGTGTGCTTGCTGATGTTGCGCAGCTTCGCCATGTCGGCGTAGTCGAGCACGGGCTGCGACACTTCAAGACGCATCGGCGGGTTGATGTTGTTGGTGTCGAGCAGGTTCGGACGCGGGCCGATGAAGGACACCAGCGACATGACCATCGCTTCGCGGATCGGATCGATCGGCGGGTTGGTCACCTGGGCGAACAACTGCTTGAAGTAGTTGTACAGCGGCTTGTTCTTGTTGGACATGACAGCCAGCGGCGAGTCGTTGCCCATGGAGCCAATGGCTTCCTCGCCACCCGCTGCCATCGGCGCCATCAGGAACTTGATGTCTTCCTGGGTATAGCCGAATACTTGCTGGCGGTCCAGCAGCGGCAGCGCAGACTTCGGCTCTTCCGCTTCCTTCTCGAGTTCGTCGAGCTTGATGCGGACGGAGTCGATCCACTGCTTGTAAGGCTTGGCGTTGGCGTAGGTGTCCTTCAGTTCCTTGTCATCGATGATGCGGCCAGCGTCGAGGTCGATCAGGAACATCTTGCCCGGCTGCAGGCGCCACTTCTTGATGATCTTGGATTCCGGAATCGGCAGCACGCCGGACTCGGAGGCCATGACGACGAGGTCGTCATCGGTCTGGATATAACGTGCCGGACGCAGGCCGTTACGGTCGAGGGTACCGCCAATGTGACGGCCGTCGGTGAAGGCCATGGCGGCGGGGCCGTCCCACGGCTCCATCATCGCGGCGTGGTATTCGTAGAAGGCGCGACGGTTGTCGTCCATCAGCGTGTGGTTTTCCCACGCTTCCGGAATCATCATCATCATTGCTTGCGCAAGCGGGTAGCCGGCCATGAGCAGCAGCTCGAGCGCATTGTCGAAGCAGGCGGTGTCGGACTGGCCTTCATAAATCAGCGGGAACAGCTTCTGCAGGTCGTCGCCCAGCACGGCGGACTTCATCACGCCTTCGCGGGCGCGCATCCAGTTGAAGTTGCCTTTGACGGTGTTGATTTCGCCGTTGTGCGCGATCAGGCGGTACGGGTGGGCCAGCGGCCATTCCGGGAAGGTGTTGGTGGAGAAGCGCTGGTGCACGAGCGCCAGTGCGGATACGCAGCGCGGATCCTGCAGGTCCTTGTAGTACACGCCGACCTGGTCTGCGAGCAGCAGACCCTTGTAAACAATGGTGCGTGCCGACATGGACGGCACGAAGAATTCCTTGCCGTGCAGGAGGTTCAGCGCCTGGATGGCGTGACCGGAGGACTTGCGGATCACGTACAGCTTGCGCTCCAGCGCATCGGTGACCATGATGTCCGGGCCGCGGCCGATGAAAATCTGGCGGATGACCGGCTCTTTGGCGCGGACGGTAGGCGACATCGGCATGTCGAAATCGACCGGCACGTCGCGCCAGCCCAGAACGACCTGGCCTTCAGCCAGGACTGCGCGCTCGATTTCCTGTTCGCATGCGATGCGGGAAGCGTTTTCCTTCGGCAGGAAGACCATGCCGACGCCATATTCGCCAGGCGGCGGGAGGGCAACGCCCTGCTTCGCCATTTCTTCACGATAGTACTGGTCCGGGATCTGGATCAGGATACCGGCACCGTCGCCCATCAGCTTGTCGGCGCCGACCGCACCCCGGTGGTCGAGGTTTTTCAGGATCAGCAGGCCCTGCTCGACGATCGAGTGGCTTTTCTTGCCTTTGATGTGGGCGATGAAACCGACGCCGCAGGCGTCGTGCTCGTTGATGGGATCGTAAAGACCTTGCGCGTGCATAAGCGTTCTCCGCTACTTTGGTGATATCGAGCTAGAAGGATAGTGCAGTGCAATACTTAGTTCAACTTAAATAAATAGGGTCGGAGTTAATTTAATACGCGCACAGTTTTCGTGCATTATTAATTGGGGACAGAGTAAAAAAGGGCGAAAGAGCACGTGCCCAATCATGTGATTCTTAAAGGGAAGAAGCGGGCTTGGCACCGTCCCGCCCCTTGTGGGGCCGCCCACGCTTCCCTGGAGCGACGCGACGGTTAACCTGTTTGGCGAGGGCCTCCTTGAAGCGATCGGACCCAAGCGGCCACCCCTTGAGGGTGGCCTGCGTCAGCGCCTCGGCCTCGCGCTGGCTGATGCCGAGATCCAGCAAGGCCTTGTAGTTTGCCTCCCGGTCAAAGGGGGTGTTACCCAGCGCCCAGAACACCGGATGGTCGGTAATGAGCGGGTCGGGCTTGACGCCGATATGATGGGAAATACTCGACCAGGGATACTCCTCTGCCGAGGAAACCAGTCCGGCGCGGGCCGGGTGCGATTCAATGTACCGGCTGCACAAAAGAAAATATTGCTCGGATTCGATGACCGTTGCACGGTAACGCCCCTGCCACAGCGTACCGCTCCGCCTGTATTTTCCGTTGAAGTAAGGCACGTAATGGCGCCCGACCCACTGCATCATCTTTCCAAGCCCCGCCTCATCTGCGGGCGTTACAAGCAAATGGAGATGGTTAGGCATCAGGACATAGGCATGTATAGCGACCTTGTACTGCCTGGATGCTTCTTTCAGCCAGCCGAGGAAGGCTGTGTAATCATCCGGCTCCCGGAAGACAGCCTGCCTGTCATTCCCGCTCTGGATGATGTGGTGTGGCTGGTTTGGAACGACAAGTCGCGGAAGTCTGGCCATGTTGGTATCGTCAGTGCGCCGGCTCGACCGCCGGCGGCAAGGGCGATTTTATCCTGCGGCACGGCTACCCGCAGAATTGCGAGGTGCCAAATCAGATATGGGCATTGACAGTATTGCGCCACGGGGATTTGCGAAACTCCAGCTCCCCTTCTGGATCCAGATGTTGGCGCGAAGCAGACCTTGCCGACCTGCGATCGAAGATGCTCGCCCGGATCTTGCCTTCGGACGGCAGACGCTTTGCCTGAAAGCGCACTGTCCGGATTCCCGCACTGGCGAAGCAAGCCTCACGCGCCCGCTCGAGCCGGGCCGGGCGGGCGCGGTGCGCCAATTCCACGACGGCCAGCAGGTCCATGTCCTGGTCGAAGACGGCGTACCCTACGCGCTTGCCTCCCAGCGCACTGATCGCACGCTGTCGCACTTTCCCCATGCCGGCCGGTTCGATCAGGGCGGATGCGGCAACCTGCGGACAGACATGACACTCGGGAAGGGCTTGGCACAGCCTGAAATAGAGATCCCTCTCCCTGCCCGTCAGAACGGTCTTTTTTCGATAGCGCGCGGGCTTCACCCGCGTCATTGCAAACCACCCGAGCAAGCCGGCGAGAATGATCGCTACGAAAACAAATGTCTCCATGTTATGTATCCCTTTGTTTTCAAAAGGACAATAACTTTACCATTTGTTAACATTTTTGCAGCAAAAATTTGCAAATCCGGTAACGCCTCACTGGAAGGTTTGCGCTATCGCAAATATCTGGGGGAACTCAAAAGATTTTCCGAGCCCATGCCGGCTCATTCTGGCGGCGCTGTTCAATCATGCGCGTCACCAGCGTCCTGATTTCATTGAGCGGTCCGATCTCGGCCTGTTCAATGCGCGCCGGAGGGGTGCTGTGATCCCAATCCCCATAGATGAAGCCGACCGGATGACGGTTGACCGTCAGCGGCAACACCGTGAAGCTGCGCACCGTCGGCAGGGCTTCCTTCCACCACCGCGGCACCTTGCTGACGAACGCCGGGTCGAGTGCATTTTCGACAAAGATCATCTTGTCGTTGGCAAGCGACGCGTGGAAGACATCCGGCTGGTAAGCATCGCTGAACACAAGGCGCGGAAGCAGTTCCTGACCACCTTCGCCAAGGCACATGTGTGCGGCATAGGTGGAATGCTCCGTGTCGCGCAGAAAGGCGACGACCCGCGTAAAGGCAAGTCCCTGATAGACGGTCTCGAGCGCCATGGACATGAACTGGCTTGCGGTCGCGCTCTGCAGGACGCCGTGCATGTCGGCGACGCCGCGCGTGAGGATGCTCGCCGCGTCGGCGGGCTTGCCGGCAACTGCCGGCTGCGCTGCAGCCCTGCCCCCCGCACGTTTGGCGGGCTTGATCGTCACAATGTCTTCTTCGGCGGCAGTCTGCTGCGCAGTTTCCACGGCCGAGACGAGCTGCGCCGTTTCGAGACCCAGCATGTCGGCATAGCTTCCGGCGAGGCGCGTCAGCGTCGCATGGCCCGCCTCGCCTTCATCGCATAACGCGTCGGCGCAACGAGAGGACAGCGTGGAAACGGCAGCAAGCCAGTCCTTGTGATCCAGAGGCTCGCCGACAGGTTTCGGCGGCATATCCTTGAGGGTATCGACAAGCCCGGCCGGCAGGCCCCATTGCTGGGCAGCCAGGCGGCCGACCTCATCGAGGCCGACACCCAGCACATCGAGCGCGGCCCGGTTTTCGTCCATCCCCTTGCCTGCGGCATCGGACTTGATGCGCAGCCAGTACTCCGTCAGGTAGAACGTGACGAGCATGCGCCCCAGGGAATGCAGCATCGAACAGACAACAGCCTCCTCGACGTCGCGCGAACTCGTCGTCGACACCACCTGACGCGCGATGTGTCCGGCCATCACGGACTTCTCGAGTTCGGCGCGCGCCAACGCGGATTCGCCCGAGGCTGCTGTCAGGCCATCCACCAGCTTCAATCCCAGTGCGAGATGGCCGATGGCTTCTGTGCCCAGGACAATGACGGCCTTGGACACGGTGTTGATTCCCTGCCCGAACACCGAATACATCGCACTGTTGGCAAGCCGCAGAACCTTTTGCGTGAGCGCCGGATCCTGCAGCACCGTCCTGGTCATGTTGAACTCGCGGTCGTCGTCGCCGCGCATGGCGCCGATGATGGCAGTGACGACCTTGGAGAAGCCAGGCAGGTCGCCGCGCTGGCGCACCCGCGCCCAGATGAGTTCCATTGTTTTTTCAGGGGAGACCAAGGCGGCCTGGGGAAGTGCTGTCATTCGCTCTGTTCCGCTATTTCATTGCAACGGCTTGCTGGACAACAGGCCGTCCACTCTTGAGAATTTCGATCGCGTGTTCCGGCAGCAGGGGCCGCCCGGTGAGGTACCCCTGAATCATGCCGCATCCATGGGCGGCGAGGAATTTCAACTGTTCCTCGTTTTCGACACCTTCGGCGACGGTAGTCAGGTTCAGGTGGTTCGCCAGGCTGAGCACGACATTGCAGATGGCAACGTCCTTGACCGATGCAGGCAAGTCCTTGATGAAGGCGCGATCGATCTTCAGTGTGGCGATCGGGAAGCGCTTCAGGTAGGCCAGCGACGAATACCCGGTTCCGAAGTCGTCGATGGCAATCCGGACATTTCTCGTTGCCATGGCATTCAGCAGTGATTCGGCATGCTCGGGATCCGACATGAGGATGCCTTCAGTGATCTCCAGGAGAAGCTGCTGGCCATCCAGTCCGGACAATCGCATCGCCTCGTCCACCACATCGAGAAACTGATCATTGCGGAACTGGCGCGGACTGACGTTGACCGACACGTAGAGCGGCCGGCCCGCAGCCTCCTCGAAGCGCTTGATCTGGACACAGGCAGCCTTGAGCGCCCAGGCGCCCAGCAGGTTGATCAACCCGTTGCTCTCGGCCATGGGGATGAATTGCGCCGGCGACACCATGCCCTGCTCGGCCCGCCCCCATCGCATCAATGCTTCGAACCCGACGATCTGGCGCGTCCGCGCATCGACGATGGGTTGGTAATGCAAGAGGAACTCGCCGTCGCGCACCGCCTGGAACATGGCAGCTTCCATGGACACGTCGTGCTCGGGCTGCGTGAATTTCTCATGGCTGTAGACGACGCACCGCGCCTTGCCGGTTTCCTTGGCGCGGTACATGGCGGTGTCCGCATGGGCCAGCAGCTTGACTTCGCTGTCACCGTGCTCGGGAAACACCGCGGCGCCGATCGACGTGCCCACATAAAGGATGTGGCCCTGGATATCGAACGGCAGCTGCATCGTCGAGATCATGCGGCGCGCAATGGCCTGGATTTCGGTTTCGGAAACGGCTCCGGGCAGCACTGCGACAAATTCGTCGCCGCCGACACGGGCGAGGGTATCGACATTGCGCAGCGTTTCGGAAAGGCGCATTGCCGCGACGCGCAGCAAGGCATCGCCGACCGGGTGGCCCAATGCGTCGTTGACTTTCTTGAATCCGTCGAGGTCGAGCGCAAGCACGGAAAACCCGCGCCCTGTACGCCGCGCCTGGGCAATCGCCATGCGGATGCGATCGGAAAGGAGGGAACGGTTCGGCAAACCCGTGAGCGCGTCGTGGGTGGCCATGTGGCGCAAGCGCTCTTCCGTCGCCTGCTGGCTGGAGATGTCGCGCCCGACTGCCAGAAGTTCGGTTTCGCCATTGGCCGAGGTGAACGCGGAAACCTGCAATTCGATCCAGATCACGCCGTGTACGGTCTGGATCCGCACATTCGACTTGCTCGGCATGCTTGCTTGGGCCGCCTGCGAAATCAGGATTGCGACGGCCGGCCGGTCCGTCGGCTCGACCAGGTCGGCCAACTGGCGGCCGGTCATATCCAGGCCACCGGTCAATTCGGCGGCTCGCCGGCTCGCATACACGACAGAGCCTTCCGCATTCAGACGGAACACGGCATCGCCGGCTGCCTCCATGAGGCTTTCCAACGGGTTTTTGGCTAATGCATCTGGCCGGTCACGACGAATGGAAAACATTGGCAGAGACTGATGTTGGAAAAGACCACGGACGCCTGGATGTCAGCGTCGACCATTGGTTGGTTGATCTTAACAAATTGTAGAGAAGAAAATAAATCGCAGTAGAAATCTTATGGCAGAAAATGCAGAAAAAGTCACAAACACATATTCAAGAAGCAAAAAACCCCGCGCATGGCGGGGTTGACTGGTTGCCTCAGGCGGACATCAGAACGGGATATCGTCGTCCATGTCGCTGAAATTAGGCGCCGGACGTGAGGCGGGACGCGCTGCGCCGCCACCGCCACCGCCACCCGAGCTTTGACGCGGTGCCGGCGCGCTGCCGTAGTCGTCGTCCATCGAACCGCCGCCGCCACCGCCACCCATGCCTTGGCGGCTGCCCAGCATCTGCATCGTGTCGGCAATGATTTCGGTGGTGTAACGCTCCACGCCATCCTTGTCCGTCCACTTGCGTGTCTGCAGGCGGCCTTCAACGTAGACCTGCGAACCCTTCTTCAGGTACTGGCCGGCGATTTCGGCAAGCTTGCGATAGAAAGTGATTCGATGCCATTCGGTCAATTCTTTCTTCTCGCCCGAGTTCTTGTCTTTCCAGCTTTCGGTTGTCGCAACCGCGACGTTGGTGACCGCCTCGCCGTTCGGCATGTAGCGCGTTTCCGGGTCGCGTCCCAGATTGCCGACAATGATGACTTTGTTAACGGATGCCATAAATTTCTCCTAAAGCTGAATCAAACAAACGAGTTGTATACGGGTAAAAAGGATCAGGCGGCGGCAGTCGCCGCCCCTCGACGCGGTAGGTTCTTCATGCCGGCGGCAATTATAAGCCAGGCAACTGTAAGCACTGCGCACAATACAAACACTGACGGCGCCCCGGCATGCTGCTGCAGCCAGCCTCCCAAAGCTCCGCCGCAAAACAGGCCAAGCGCCTGCAAGGTGTTGTACACACCCAGTGCCGCGCCTTTCGCGGCCGGCGGCGCAATGCGGGAAACCAGCGATGGCTGGCAGGCTTCCAGTATGTTGAAGGAGATGAAGAACATCAGCAACAGGAGAATCAGGATGGCAGACGGCATCGTCGGCCGGGACAGGAACATCCAGAGCCCAGCCTGCACAATTGCCATCAGCCCGATTGCGCCGAGGAACACCTGCTTCATCATGCCGCGCTTTTCGCCCGCGAGCAGCGGCGGCATCATCACGGCAAACGAAATCAGGACGATCGGCAGGTAAACCTTCCAGTGCGTGGAAAGCGGCAGGTCCGCATATTGCACCAGAGCCGAAGGCACGATCACGAACATTGCCATCTGCGTCACATGCAAGGCGAACACACCGTAATTCAGGCGCATCAGTTCACGGTTGGCGAGCACTTCAGAAAACGGCACAGCCTTGACCGGCGGCTTGGGCGGCGCGGGCGGCACGACGTACAACACGACCAGGATGGCCAGCGTGGACAGGATACCGGTCAGCGCAAACAGACCTTCCATCCCGACCAGCCTGTACATGGCCGGCGCGGCGACGAGCGAAATGGCGAAGGTCAGGCCGATCGATCCGCCCACCATGGCCATGGCCTTGGTCCGGTGTTCGTCCCGCGTCGAGTCGGCGATGAAGGCCGTGACTGCAGCCGAGATTGCACCGGCGCCCTGGATGGCGCGGCCGATAATGACCCAGGTCAGGTTGCTGGCGGCTGCGGCGATAAAGGAGCCGATGGCAAACAGGATCAGGCCGATGATGATGACCCGCTTGCGCCCGTACTTGTCCGACGCCGCCCCGAACGGAATCTGGCCGAACGACTGGGTCAGCCCGTAAATCCCCATTGCCAGTCCGACCATGGTGGCGCTGTCACCGCCCGGCAGCGACTTTGCATGGACGGCAAACACGGGAAGGATCAGGAACATGCCGAGCATGCGCAGCGCGAAGATCGACGCGAGGGATGCGCTGGCCCGGATTTCCAGGCGCGACATGCGCGGGCTCGGTTCGGCGGAGGGAATCGATGACATCAGGCAGAAAGACAGAGTGAATCGGGCGGATACGGCAGGCCCCAAAACCCGTTATAGTATCAGGTTGACCCGTATACAGCCCAGTTGGGCGCAAGTTGAAAGCAGTTCATGGAAGAAATAAGAATTCGCGGCGCTCGCACGCACAACCTGAAGAACATCAATCTGGAATTGCCTCGCAACCAATTGATCGTCATTACCGGGCTTTCCGGCTCGGGAAAGTCTTCACTGGCATTCGATACCCTGTATGCGGAAGGCCAGCGCCGTTACGTCGAATCGCTGTCGGCCTATGCGCGCCAGTTCCTGCAATTGATGGAAAAGCCGGACGTGGACCTGATCGAAGGCCTGTCCCCGGCAATCTCGATCGAGCAGAAGGCGACCTCGCACAACCCGCGCTCCACCGTCGGCACCGTCACCGAGATCCACGACTACCTGCGCCTGCTGTACGCTCGCGTGGGCACGCCCTATTGCCCCGACCATCCAGAGAATCCGCTGGCGGCGCAATCGGTGTCGCAGATGGTGGATGCCGTGCTTGCCATGCCGGAAGACACCAAGCTGATGATCCTCGCGCCCGTGGTCGCCAACCGCAAGGGCGAGCACGTCGACCTGTTCGAGGAAATGCAGGCGCAAGGCTTCGTGCGCTTCCGCATCCAGAGCGGCACGCACGCGGCGCGCATTTACGAAGTCGATGACCTGCCCAAGCTGAAGAAGACCGAGAAGCACACTATCGATGTCGTCGTCGACCGCCTGAAGATCAAGGCAGACGTGAAGCAGCGCCTCGCCGAGAGCTTCGAGACCGCCCTGCGCCTGGCGGAAGGCCGCGCAATCGCGCTCGAGATGGACAACGGCAAGGAGCACCTGTTTTCCAACAAGTTCGCCTGCCCGACCTGCGGCTACTCGCTGCAGGAGCTGGAACCGCGCCTGTTCTCGTTCAACAATCCGATGGGCGCCTGCCCGGAATGCGACGGTCTCGGCCATATCGAATTCTTCGACCCGAAGCGCATCGTTGCCTTCCCCAACCTCTCGCTCGCCAGCGGCGCGATCAAGGGCTGGGACCGGCGCAACCAGTTCTATTTCCAGATGCTGTCGAATATCGCCGAGCACTACGGCTTCGACATCGACATGCCGTTCGAGAAGCTGCCCGAATCCGCGCAGCAGGCCGTGCTGTACGGCTCCGGCCGGCAGACGATTCCGTTCACGTATATCAACGAACGCGGCCGCACGGTGGTGCGCGAGCATACCTTCGAAGGCGTGGTGAACAACCTGCAGCGCCGCTATCGCGAAACCGATTCGATCGCGGTGAAGGAAGAGCTCGCAAAGTTCATCAACCAGAAGGAATGCCCGACCTGCAAGGGCGCGCGCCTGCGCGTGGAAGCGCGCTACGTGAAGGTCGGCACCGGCAAGCAGGAACGCTCCATCCATGAAGTGGCGATTACGCCGCTGCGCGACACGCTCGAATTCTTCGAAAAGCTGAAACTGACCGGCGCAAAGAAGGAAATCGCCGACCGCATCATCAAGGAGATCGTGTCGCGCCTGAAGTTCCTGAACAACGTGGGCCTCGATTACCTGTCGCTGGAACGCAGCGCGGACACGCTTTCGGGCGGCGAAGCGCAGCGCATCCGCCTCGCCTCGCAGATCGGCTCCGGCCTGACGGGCGTCATGTATGTGCTGGACGAGCCCTCCATCGGTTTGCACCAGCGCGACAACGACCGCCTGATCAATACCCTCAAGCACCTGCGCGACATCGGCAACAGCGTGCTCGTGGTCGAGCACGATGAAGACGCAATCCGTTGCGCCGACTACATTGTCGACATGGGCGTGGGCGCCGGCGTGCATGGCGGCGAAGTGATCGCCAAGGGGCCGCTCAACGACATCCTCAAGAACAAGAAATCGCTGACGGCGAAATACCTGAACGGAACACTGGCCATCCATGTCCCGAAGAAGCGTACCGCTGCCGATCTGGAGCGTCAGCTCGTCATCAGCGGCGCGTCGGGCAACAACCTGAAGAACGTGAAGCTGGAACTGCCGGTCGGCCTGCTGACCTGCGTCACCGGCGTGTCCGGATCGGGCAAGTCGACGCTGGTCAACGACACGCTGTACCACGCTGCCGCACGCCACCTGTACGGCTCGCAGACCGAACCTTCGGCCTATGAAACGATCAGCGGACTGGAGCATTTCGACAAGGTCATTTCCGTCGACCAGGCGCCGATCGGCCGCACGCCGCGCTCGAATCCGGCCACCTATACCGGCGTGTTCACGCCGATCCGGGACCTGTTTTCCGAGGTGCCGTCAGCCAAGGAGCGCGGATACAGCGCGGGCCGCTTCTCGTTCAACGTCAAGGGCGGCCGCTGCGAAGCCTGCCAGGGCGACGGTGTGCTCAAGGTGGAGATGCACTTCCTGCCCGATGTGTACGTGCCCTGCGACGTCTGCCACGGCAAACGCTACAACCGCGAAACGCTGGAAGTCCAGTACAAGGGCAAGAACATCCATGAAGTACTGGAAATGACCGTCGAGGAAGCGCACGAGTTCTTCAAGCCGGTGCCGGTCGTGGCGCGCAAGCTGCAAACACTGCTCGATGTCGGCCTCGGCTACATCAGGCTGGGACAGAGTGCGACCACGCTCTCGGGCGGCGAGGCGCAGCGCGTGAAGCTGTCGCTCGAATTGTCCAAGCGCGACACCGGGCGCACGCTCTACATCCTCGACGAACCGACCACAGGCCTGCACTTCCACGACATCGACCTGCTGCTGAAGGTGATCCACCGCCTGCGCGACCAGGGCAATACGGTGGTGATCATCGAACACAACCTCGACGTGATCAAGACGGCGGACTGGATCGTCGACCTCGGGCCGGAAGGCGGCGCGGGCGGCGGCCGGATCATTGCGGCGGGCTCCCCGGAAGATGTGGCAAAGAATGCGGCGAGCGTGACGGGCAAGTATCTCGCGCCGATGCTCAAGAAAAAGTAAGGCCAGGAGGAACCATGGCGACCCACCTGCATATCGTCGGACTTGTACAAGGCGTAGGTTATCGCGCGTCCTTCGAAGCGCAGGCGCGCGCCCTTGGCCTGGCAGGTTGGGTACGCAACCGCGCGGATGGATCGGTGGAAGCGATGGTTCAGGGCGCGCCGGACGCCGTGAAAAAGATCGTCGCCTGGTCGAAGCGCGGTCCCTCTGCTGCCAGTGTGAAGGAAGTCGTCGTCAGTGACGCTGAAGACGCATCGCTGTCTTCGGGCCGTTTCGACGTGCGTCCGACCGCTTAACGCGGCAATCCCATCCAGAGGCCGAGCGGCACGAACGCCAGCGCGGCGAGATTCCCAAGCAGCACGATGGAAGCCACCTTGTCCGGTTCCTGCTTGTACTGCTCGGCCACCATGAAGCAGAACACCGCCGGCGGCAGCGAAGCGAACAGGTACATCTGTCCGCGCTGCGCCTCGGTCAGGTTCAGCACGCCATCCAGCAGCCAGGCGACGATCAGGCCCGCGACCGGGCAGACCACCGCGCCGACCAGTCCGATGTGCCAGCTCTTGAAATTGACATCGAGCATGCGCACGCCAAGCGCAAACAGCATGATCGGAATGCACGAGTCGCCCAGCATCTTCAGCGCCATCATCAGCGGCACGGGCAGCGCGATCTTGAAGATGGCGAACAACATGCCGATCACCATCGAAAGCATCATCGGGCTGACGAGGAATTTCCACATCGGCGTGTGATAGCTGCGCCCGCTTTCGATGATCTTGATGCCGACGGAGAAATAGATCAGGTTGCACGCCATGAACAAGGCCACGGCGGCGGACAGCCCCGAGGTGCCGAAGGCCAGCACCGCGAGCGGCAGCCCCATGTTCCCGCAATTGTTGTACATCATCGGCGGGATGAAGGTGCGCACGTCGTAGCCGAGCAGGCGCGCCACGGGCCAGGCGATCAATCCCGATCCCAGCGCGATCAGCACACCGGCCAGGATCAGCATGCCGTTGTGCACCAGGTCGAAGTCCTTTGCCGCCAGCGCGGTAAAAACCAGAAGCGGGCACAGCACATCCATGCTCACGCGGTTGACCGATGCCATGTCGTTGCGGACCCGCTCGCCCCTGATCCGCGCATATCCATATCCCACCGCGATGATGATGAAGACCGGCAGGATGATGCCGAGGATGCGCTCAAACACTTGCATGGCGAGATTCTTTCGGAAAGGGCAAAGGCTATCCAGGCATTGTAGCGAGATATGCAGGATCGCGTTTCTACGCGACAATGATCGACATAAGGCCCGGTGCCTGCCGGCGGACGGACTCCGTGCTCACGGTTTACTTGAGCAGGCGTTCCTCGGCACGCGCCACACCTTCTGTCGTGCCGCGCAACACGATGATGTCGGCAGCATGCAAAACCGTCTCCGGCTTGACATCGATCCGGTTCTTGCCTCGCCGCACGATCGTCACTTCAGCGCCGGCGTCAGCGAGCCTGAGCGCGGACAGCGGCTTTCCGATGGCGTTCGCCCCTTCGGGCAGCGTCACGGAATGCAGGCGCACATGCAGGTGCTCCGCATCTTCAGGCGCATCGCTGGCGCCATGGAAATAGCCGCGCAAGGAGGCGTAGCGTTCATCGCGAGCCGCCTGCACGCGATGCACCACGCGGCGTAGCGGCACACCCAGCATCACGAGCGCATGGGAGGCCAGCATGAGGCTGCCTTCAATGGCTTCCGGGACGACTTCGGCGGCACCGGCTTCGCGCAGCTTGTCGAGATCCGAATCGTCGTGGCTGCGCACGATTACCGGCAATGCGGGCGCCAGTTCGTGCGCGAAGTGCAGCACCTTCAATGCCGAAGGTGTGCTGGCATAGGTCACGACCAGCGCAGCCGCGCGATGGATACCGGCCGCAACCAGGCTTTCCCGGCGTGCGGCATCCCCGAAGGAGACGTTTGCGCCGGCCGCCTGCGCCTCGCGGACGCGGTCGGGATCGAGGTCGAGCGCGTGATATGCAATGCCCTCCTCTTCCAGCAATTTCGCGAGGCTTTGTCCGGAACGCCCGAAGCCGGCAATCAGCACGTGCTTCTGCGTGCTCATGGTGCGCGTCGCGATTTGGGTCAACGCGAGGGACTGCATCATCCATTCATTCGCCGACAGTTTCATGACGATGGCGTCGGATTTGGCGATGATGAACGGCGCCACCAGCATGGACAGCACCATCGATGCCAGGATGAGCTGGATCAGCAGCGGATCCATCAGATGCAGGCCGCCGGCCTGGTTCAGCAGCACAAAGCCGAATTCGCCTGCCTGGGCGAGGCCGAGGCCGGTTCGCAACGCCGTACCCGTCGAAGCGCCGGTCATCCTTGTCAGCGCGGCAATCAGGCCGAACTTCAGCAGCACGGGCCCGGTCAGCAGCAACAGCACCAGCCACCAATTTTCGAGCACCAGCCGGACATTGAGCAGCATGCCGACCGTAATGAAGAACAGGCCCAGCAGGACGTCGCGGAAAGGCTTGATGTCCTCCTCCACCTGATGCCTGTATTCCGTTTCGGAGATGAGCATGCCGGCAACAAAGGCGCCCAGCGCGAGCGACAGCCCGGCCTTTTCGGTAATCCATGCCGCCCCGAGCGTGATGAGCAGCAGGTTGAGCATGAACAGTTCCTGCGACCGTCGCTTGACCACAACATGGAACCAGCTGCGCATCAGGCGCTGTCCGATCACGAGCAGGAGCACGAGCACGATGCCTGCCTTCATGGCCGCAAGCGCCAGCGTCGGAAGCAGGTCGCTGGTGTTCTTGGCCAGCGCGGGCACGAGGATCAGCAGCGGCACCACGGCCAGATCCTGGAACAGCAGGATGCCGAAAATCTGGCGGCCATGCGGACTGTCCAGCTCCAGGCGCTCTGTCAGCAACTTGGACACGATGGCGGTAGAGGACATGGCGAGCGCCCCACCAAGCGCGAACGCCGCGCGCCAGCTGATATCGACGAGCTGCGGAAGGAAATGCGCCATCAGCCAGCCGAACAGCATGGTCGCCGCAATCGTCAGCAGCACTTGCGCCATGCCGAGCCCGAACACCGTGCGCCGCATGGATACAAGTTTCGGCAGAGAGAATTCCAGCCCGATCGAAAACATCAGGAACACGACACCGAACTCGGCCAGTACATGCGTGGTCGCGCTCTGTTCCGCCATGCCGAAGCCGAACGGGCCGATCACGATGCCGACGACAAGGTAGCCCAGCATCGGCGGCAGATGCAGCATGCGGAACGCCACCACACCGAGCACGGCGGCGCTCAGCAGGATCAGCGTAAGTTCGAGGGCCGAAAACATGAATTGTTATTCAATTGGTCGAGTCTGGTGCAAGGCAGGCCCCATCCGCGCGCGCCCGGCAATGCGGTGTAGCGACAACGGCTGGACCGTTCCGCAGTCCGACCACCTCACTTGCCCGATTGCACGATTGCTTTAAGAATGAAGGACTTACGAAACGAAAACAGCCATTGACGGCCCTCAAAGTCAAATTTTTTGTTATGACTGGCAGATTTTTTGCTTTCGTAATTCGTTTATACTTCCGGCATGAGTGTAACCGATGCAAAAACCTTGCCGAAAGACTTCGACGCGAAAAATGCGCTGCGTGCGCTCGAGCTCGCCCGCGAGACGATCCAGATCGAAGCCGACGCCCTGCTTGCGTTGAAGAGCAGGCTCTCGGACAGCCCCGACGACAGCTTTGCCCGAGCCATGGGACTGCTGATGCAATGCACGGGACGCGTCGTCGTCTCCGGTATCGGCAAATCCGGGCATATCGCCCGCAAGATCGCGGCCACGCTTGCCTCCACCGGGACGCCGGCGCTGTTCGTGCACGCCGCGGAAGCCTTGCACGGCGACCTCGGCATGATTACCGAGAACGATGCCGTCATCGCGATTTCGTACTCGGGCGAAGCCGCCGAGTTCGTTTCCATCATCCCCATCATCAAGCGCATGGGCGCCAAGCTGATCGCCATTACCGGCAATGACGCTTCCCGCCTGGCGCAGCTCGCCGACGTCCATCTCAACGTCCGCGTAGACAAGGAAGCCTGCCCGCTCAACCTGGCGCCGACCGCCAGCACGACCGCGACGCTGGCACTGGGCGACGCGCTCGCCGTGGCCCTGCTCGACGCCAGGGGCTTCCGCGAAGAGGATTTCGCGCGTTCGCACCCCGGCGGCGCGCTTGGCCGCCGCCTGCTGACCCATGTGCGGGATGTCATGCGCAGCGGCGCTGCGGTTCCCATGGTCAAGCCGGACGTATCCTTGCCGGCCGCCCTGCTCGAAATCACCCGCAAAGGCATGGCAATGACCGCCGTGGTGGACGATGCCGGACGCGCCATCGGCATCTTCACCGACGGCGACCTGCGCCGCCTGATCGAAAACGTCCAGGATTTCGGCAAGCTGAAAATGTCCGATGTCATGCATGCCAATCCGCGTACCATCCTCCCCGACCAGCTCGCAGTCGAGGCAGTCGAGCTGATGGAACATTTCCGGATCAACCAGTTGCTGGTGGCCGATGCCGACGGCAAGCTGGTCGGCGCGCTGCACATCCACGACCTGACCCGCGCAAAGGTGATCTGATGCAAGACATACTGGCAAGGGCAGCGCAGGTCCGGCTCATGATTTTCGATGTCGACGGCATCCTCACCGACGGCAGCCTGCATTACGCGCCGGACGGCGAAATGATCAAGACATTCAACGTGCTGGACGGGCACGGCATCAAGCTGCTGCAGCAATCGGGCGTGGCCACGGCGATCATCAGCGCGCGCAAGTCCGCCATCGTCGCCAAGCGCGCGGCGGATCTCGGCGTGCAGCACCTGTATCAAGGCGTGCATGACAAACTGGAGGCCTTCGAGGAACTGCTCGCCAGGACCGGCATCGCCAGGGGAGCATGCGGCTTCGTCGGCGATGATGTGATCGACCTGCCCATCCTGCTGCGCGTCGGATTTGCGGCCAGCGTTCCGAACGGACATGGCGAAGTGAAATCGCGGGTGCATTACGTGACCAAGGCCAGCGGCGGCCAAGGCGCGGCGCGCGAACTGTGCGACCTGATCCTGCGCGCCCAAGGCAATTACGAGGCGGCGCTGGCGCCTTACCTGAAGTAGGGATCGATCATGCGGCCATGGCGCATCCGGTTGTTCATGACGCTCGCGCCGCTGGTTGTGCTGGCGCTGGCAAGTTTCTGGCTGTATGAAGTCATGCGCCGCGCGACGGACACGGTTGTTCCGAATCCGGAACGCAATGAGCCGGATTTCTACGTTGAAAAGTTCAGCTACGTGAAGTTGTCGAAGACAGGTTCTGCGCAATACCACTTTGCCGGCGAAAGGCTCACGCACAATCCGCAGGATGACTCGTACGATATCGTCAATCCTGTCGTAAGCAATATCAGCAATGCGGATGCGCCAATGACGATCCGGGCCGAGCGTGCGCGCGTCAACAGCGACAACAGCCAGGTGCACCTTTACCAGAACGTGCGCATGGACCGGCCGGCGTCGGCAACGGCAGAACCGATCCGCATCCGTACCGAGTACATGCTGGTGCTTCCGGACGACGATGCCATGAAGACCGACAAGCCGGTCGAAATCACGACGGATCGCGCAAAGCTGACGGGCACAGGCATGGTGGCAAACAATGCAACGCGGGAGTTCAACCTGACGAGCAATGTTCATGGCACGTATCAAGCCCGCGTACGCTGATTCGGTATAACTTGATGCATCCTATTCGAGATCTTTCATGAAACATTTTTTCTTGTTGCTGTTGACGCTGTTCGCGATGGTCGCAGGCAATGCGCACGCGGAAAAAGCCGACTCCGACAAGCCGACCAATGTCGAGGCCGACCAGATGGCCTACGACGACATCAAGCAGGTCAACACCTTCACCGGCAACGTGATCCTGACGCGCGGCACGCTGATCATGCGCGCGCACAAACTGGTGGTGTCGCAAGATTCCGCCGGCTACCAGTTCGCGACGCTGCTTGCGCCGCCCGGCGGCCTGGCCACCTTCCGCCAGAAGCGCGACGCCGGCCCGAACCAGTGGATCGAAGGACAAGCAGAACGCATCGAATACGACGGCAAATCCGAGATGGTGAAACTGTTCTCGAAGGCAAAAATGCGCCGCCTCGAAGGCAACAAACCGACCGACGAAGTCGAAGGCGAATTCATTTCCTACGACAGCCGCGCAGAATTTTTCACTGTGAACAATACAGCGACCGGTGCGAACAAGCCCGGCGGCGGCCGCATCAAGGCCATCATCCAGCCACGCTCCGAATCGAAGGACAAATGAGATGACGAGTACGCTGGTAGTCAACGGTCTGCAAAAGAGCTACGGCACGCGCCAGGTGGTGCGCGATGTCTCGCTGCAGGTGGCGAGCGGCGAAGTGGTCGGCCTGCTCGGCCCGAACGGCGCCGGCAAGACGACATCGTTCTACATGATTGTCGGACTGGTGCCTTCGGATGCCGGGGACATCGATCTCAATGGCGTGGCGATTTCCCGCCTGCCCATCCACCGTCGCGCCACGCTTGGCTTGTCCTACCTGCCGCAGGAGGCATCGGTCTTCCGCAAGCTCAGCGTCGAGGACAATATCCGCGCAGTGCTGGAACTGCAACGCATCGACGACAAGCCTCTTGCCAAGGCTGAAATCGAAAAGCGGCTGAATACGCTCCTTGCCGAATTGCAGATCGAGCGCCTGCGCGAAAACCAGGCACTCTCGCTCTCGGGCGGCGAACGCCGGCGCGTCGAAATCGCGCGCGCCCTCGCGACCAACCCGCGTTTCGTGCTGCTCGACGAACCGTTCGCGGGTGTCGATCCGATCGCGGTCATCGAGATCCAGCGTATCGTACGCTTCCTCAAGGAGCGTGGCATCGGCGTGCTGATCACAGATCATAATGTGCGGGAGACCTTGGGCATCTGCGACAGAGCCTATATCATCAACCAGGGCTCTGTCCTGGCAAGCGGCCGTCCTGACGACATCATTGCGAACGAGTCGGTGCGGCGCGTGTATTTGGGTGAACACTTCCGGATGTGATGGAAGAAGACCAGAACGTATGAAACAGACACTCCAACTTCGAATCTCGCAACATCTGGCGCTGACGCCCCAGTTGCAACAGTCGATCCGCCTGTTGCAACTGTCGACGCTCGAGCTGCACCAGGAGCTGGAACAGATCCTCTCGGACAACCCGATGCTGGAACGCGTCGACGACCCGCTCGACCATTCCGTCCGCCTGCTCGCGGATGGGGCGATCAGCGCGCCGGCAAGCGCGAATGGCACCACGCCGGAAGCGCCCGCAGCCGAAAGCAGCGCCCCCGCTTCTTCCGAAGAGCCCGAGGGCGGCTTTGAAGGCGGCGAAGGTTCGGATGCCGGCTCGGGCGACAGCGACTGGAGTTTCGACGATGTCGCACGCACCTCCAAGGCACCGGAAGACGACGACGCACGCCCTCAGCTCGAGGCGCATGAAGTCACCCTGCGTGAACATCTGCTGGAGCAGATGCGCGTCACCGTGCGCGAGCATCGCGACCGCGCCCTCGTCGAACTGATCATCGACGCGCTCAACGACAACGGCTACCTTGACGAACCGATCGAAGAAATCCATGCACGCCTGCCGGAAGAACTCGGGATCGAACTCGAGGAACTCGCCGTCGCACTGAAACTCGTGCAGAGCTTCGAGCCCGCGGGCGTCGGCGCGCGCAACGCCTCCGAGTGCCTCGCGATCCAGATCCGCCGCTTCCCGAAGATTCCGCTTGTGACGCGTCGCCGCGCACTGGAGATCGTCGAGAACCATCTTGCGCTGTTCGCGCAGCGCGACTTCAACAAGCTGAAGAAGGCGCTCGACTGCGACGAAGAAGACCTGCGCGAAGCGCAACATGTGATCCGCCAGTGCAATCCGCACCCCGGCGCCCTGTTCGCCTCGGATGCCTCCGACTACGTCGTCCCCGACGTCATTGTCAAGAAAACAAAGAACGGCTGGCAGGTATTCCTCAACCATGACGTCATGCCGCGCCTGCGCGTGAACGCCCTCTACGCCAACATCCTCAAGCAAAGCAAGGGTGAGGGGTCGCTTACTTCGCAGCTGCAGGAAGCCAAATGGCTGATCAAGAACATGCGCCAGCGTTTCGACACGATCCTGCGCGTGGCGCAGGCGATTGTCGACCGTCAACGCAATTTCTTCTCCCACGGCGCGGTCGCCATGCGCCCTCTTGTCTTGCGTGAAATTGCTGATACACTGGGTTTACACGAAAGTACTATTTCTCGTGTGACAACTCAAAAGTACATGCTGACCCCCCACGGCATGTTCGAGTTGAAGTACTTCTTCGGCAGCCACGTCGCCACAGAAGCGGGGGGCGAAGCTTCATCGACGGCGATCCGCGCGCTGATCAAACAATTGATAGGAGCAGAAGACCCCAAGAATCCATTCTCAGACAGCAAAATTGCGGATATGTTGGGGGAGCAAGGCATGGTCGTGGCACGACGCACCGTCGCGAAGTATCGCGAAGCTTTGAAAATCCCTCCAGTCAATCTGCGCAAATCCCTGTAGCTTTCATGTTGTAGTGTAGTTGCTGTGTTCGGCGTAGCTCGACTACGCGGGCACGTGCGAACCTCCAGCGACGCCATCCATAGGAGCGCTGTATGAATCTCACAATCAGTGGACATCACCTCGAACTGACACCGGCCATTCGTGAATACACGGAAAACAAGCTGGAACGCATCATCCGCCATTTCGACCATGTCATTGATATCGCAGTCATCTTGGGTGTGGAAAAACCTTCAGAAAAGGAAAAGAGACAGAGAGCAGAAGTGAATCTGCGACTACGTGGCAATGTCATTCATGTCGAGAGTTTTGCGGAAGACCTGTATGCAGCCATTGACACACTGATTGACAAACTGGACCGTCAGGTACTGAAGTACAAGACAAAGATCCAGGACCACCAGCACGAATCCTTCAAGCGCATGCCGGACACTTCGGCCGCTACGTGACATCTACCCGGCCCTTCAGGGCCAGTACTATCAAGGGCGCATCGAATGCGCCCTTTTTATTTACTGTTCGCCGCCAAGGATGAATGTCGGGCACGCGACTGCGGCGTTCAGGCAATGCCGATACAATAATCCGCTTTCCGCACACATTTGCCGGCCATGACTGAATTCGTCCAGACCCATATCAAGAACAACATCGGCTTCATCACACTTGATCGTCCGAAAGCCTTGAACTCCCTTTCGCTCGACATGGTGCGTGCGCTGACGGCGGCCCTGCTCTCGTGGCGCAATGACCGCGAGGTGCGTGCCGTCGTGATCCGAAGCAGCAGCGAGCGCGCATTTTGCGCAGGCGGTGACATCCGCTTCTTCTACGATGCAGGACGCGCGACACCGCAAGGCGGAAGCGCGCTGCTGGAAGACTTCTTCACCGAAGAGTACGCACTGAATCACCTCATCCACTTCTATCCCAAACCCTATGTCGCCATCATGGATGGCATCGTGATGGGGGGCGGGATGGGCGTTGCACAAGGCGGAGAATCCAACCGCATGCGCATCGTCACGGACCGCACGAAGATGGCCATGCCCGAGGTGAACATCGGCCTGTTCCCCGATGTGGGCGGCGGATATTTCCTGTCCCGCATAGCAGGCGAAATCGGGACTTACCTCGGTGTCACGGGCGAGATCATCGGCGCCGCCGATGCGCTGTATGCCGGCCTCGCCGACGTGTTCGTGCCCGCCGCCGAACTTGCCGCGCTCTCCGCCATGCTCGAGTCGGCAGATTCCTCCAGGTTGCCGCACGCCATTCGTGAATTCGCGTCGCGATTCGCATCGCAGGTTGATCCGGCGACGAGCGTGCTCGCCGCCGAACGCGACGCAATCGATCGGCATTTCGCGCATGACGATGTGCTGTCGATTGCGGACTCTCTCGGGAAGGACGACAGCGCATTCGCACGAAAAACGGTCGACACCATGAACAAGCGCTCACCGCTGATGATGTGCGTGACCTTGTCGCAGCTGCGACGTGGGAGAACGATGGGGGTTGCGGACAACCTGCGCATGGAGCGCACGATGGTGCGCCGCAGTTTTGAAAACGGAGAAGTGCTGGAAGGCATCCGGTCGGTGGTCATCGACAAGGACAATGCGCCCAAGTGGTCACCGGCGCAACTGGCCGATGTCGGCGAGGAGATGATCGAGCGTTTCTTTGAACCGGCCTGGCCGGCGCATGCGCATCCGCTGCGCGCGCTTGACTAGATTTCTTCGACGGTGAACAACCGGCGAAACTCGCGCATCGCGTAACGGTCCGTCATGCCCGCAATATAGTCGGCAACCTTGCGCGCCTGCGCACGTACCTGGTCTGCAGTCGCACCGTCGCGCAGGCCGGTCTGGTAATCCGGGGGCAGCAGGCGTGGTTCACGCATGAACGCTTCGAACAGTTCGCGAATGATGCGCCGCGCCTTGCTGGTCATGCGGTTGACCTGATAGTGCTGGTACAGGTTGTGGCGCAGGAAGCGCTTCAACTGTGCGGCCTCCCTGTTCATCTCTGCGGAGAACGCGATCATGGGAGGAGCATTGCGCACGTCATCGACCGACTTCGGTTGCGCAGCATCAATGCGTGCGCGTGAGGTATCGATCAGGTCGACAATCAAAGCGTTGATCATGCGCCGGATCGTCTCATGGATGGCTCGGCGCCCGGTAATGCCGGGATAGGTGCGCTCCACTTCCGTTCTGTGCCGCGCATAGAAATCCACCTCGTCCAGCTGCGCAGTAGTCAGCAGGCCGGAACGCAAACCGTCATCAATGTCGTGGTTGTTGTAGGCGATCTCGTCGGCGAGGTTTGCCAGCTGCGCCTCCAGCGTCGGCTGCTTCTTGTCGAGGAAGCGCTGGCCGATATCGCCCAGCATCTGTGCGTTGGAAGACGCGCAGTGCTTGAGGATGCCTTCACGCGTTTCGAACATCAGGTTCAGGCCATCGAACGCGCCATAGTGCTCCTCGAGCTTGTCGACGACGCGCAGACTTTGCAGGTTATGTTCAAAGCCGCCATATTCCTTCATGCAGGCGTCCAGCGCCTCCTGTCCCGCATGGCCGAAGGGGGTATGACCAAGGTCGTGCGCAAGTGAAATCGCCTCGACCAGGTCTTCATTGAGGCGCAGGTTGTGTGCAATCGAACGTGCAATCTGCGCCACTTCGATGCTGTGCGTCAGGCGGGTGCGGAAGAGATCACCCTCGTGGTTGACGAATACCTGAGTCTTGTATTCGAGCCGGCGGAATGCGGTCGAGTGGATGATGCGGTCACGGTCGCGCTGGAACTCCGTGCGGGAAGCCGGGGCCGGTTCCGCGAAACGCCTCCCCCGCGATGCCGCGGATCGTGCGGCATAAGGTGCGAGGTTGGCTTCGAAGTCCATTTACCGGACGCAGGCTTTCAGGGTTTCAACCAAGGTTTCCTGCGGCACCGGCATGATGACCGATGTGCCGAGGGGCTTGAGGAGGATGAACTTGATCTGCCCGCCCTCGTTCTTCTTGTCCACCTGCATCAGCTCAAGCCAGCGTTCAATGCCGAGATCCGGCGCGACAACCGGCAGCCGCGCGGCCTTCACCAGCGCCGTCAACCGGGATGCAGTGGCAGCATCGATGAACCCGAGGCGATGGGACAAGTCGGCGGCCATCACCATGCCGCATCCGACCGCCTCACCGTGCAGCCATTCGCCATATCCCATGCCAGCCTCGATCGCGTGGCCGAATGTATGGCCGAAGTTGAGGATCGCACGCAGCCCGCCTTCACGTTCATCCTGGCGCACGACATCCGCCTTGATCTCGCAGGATCGTTGGATGGAATACGCCAATGCTTCAGGGTCACGTTCCACCAGCTTCCCGATATTCGCCTCGATCCAGTCGAAGAATGCAGGATCGATGATCGCGCCGTGCTTGATCACCTCCGCCAGTCCGGCAGACAGTTCGCGGTCCGGAAGCGTGTTCAGGGTCGACGTATCCGCAATCACCGCTTGCGGCTGGTAGAACGCGCCGATCATGTTCTTGCCGAGCGGGTGATTGATACCGGTCTTGCCGCCGACGGAGGAATCGACTTGCGCCAGCAGCGTCGTCGGCACCTGGATAAACGGCACGCCGCGCATGTAAGTCGCTGCGGCAAACCCGGTCATGTCACCGATTACGCCGCCGCCCAGGGCAACCAGGGTCGTCTTGCGGTCGCACTTCTGCTCCAGCAGCACGTCGAACACACGCATGAGACTGCCCCAGTTTTTCTCCTCTTCACCGTCCGGCAGCACAACCGTCGTGACCTGTTTGCCGGCGCCTTCGAGAATGCCAACCAGGCGATCGAGGTAAAGGGGACCGACGGTGGTGTTCGTGACAACCGCCACTCGCTTGCCGGCAATGTGCCGTGTGACCAAGGCAGGATCGGCCAACAAGGATTGACCGATCGCAATGGGGTAACTGCGATCACCCAGGTCGACTTGCAAGGTGATCGGCGATGAATGCTGCGCGCTCATAGATTTCAGGAAGTCTGGTTCGGCTTGTCGTTCCCTGGCGAGGCCTTCTGCGCCATTTCCAATTGGGAAACGATGGTTTGCACCAGAGATTGTACGTTAGGACGGCCGGTTTCGATGACAAAGTCGGCAACTTCCAGGTAAAGCGGCTCGCGTTCGCGTGAAAGCTGCTCGAGGCGGCCACGGGGATCGGCCGTCTGCAATAAGGGCCGGTTCTTGTCGTGGCTGGTGCGCTGGAGGATGCTGTTGATGCTGGCCCGCAGGTATATCACGGTGCCGCGTGTCTTGAGGTATTCGCGGTTTTCCGGTTTCAGGATAGCACCGCCGCCGGTTGCCAGGACAAGGTCGGATTGCGAGGTCAGGTCGCGAATTACTTCCGATTCACGTTGACGGAAACCCGCTTCCCCTTCGATTTCAAAGATCAAAGGAATCGAGGCGCCTGTGCGCGCCTCGATTTCATGGTCCGAATCGATGAACCGTTTGTTAAGTTTCTTGGCCAGGGCGCGACCGACTGTCGTCTTGCCGGCGCCCATGAGGCCTACTAAGAAAATATTGGTAGTCAATCTGGCGAATTGCAATCGTTCGTTCCATAAGGGCTAATGGCCAATGTACCCCTTATCAAGCTCGGAGGCGCAATGCTCTGATCGGTCAAATCCGAAGCAGCGACAGGCAAAGTGAATATTGGTGTCGTGTATGTACCTTCCGTGCCTGCCGCAGTGCCATTAATGGTCAGGCGCACATTGGTCCAATTGCCGCGGTCTTGCGGATACAGGATCGATATTTGCGTGATGCCCGAGGAGTCGGTTTTACCACTCGACGTCGTACTGAACGGCAGTCCGGGTTCCAAGCTGTTATTGCCATTCCGATCCTCAAGCGGGGCAAGCACGCCATCACGGTTGCTATCTTCATTTGTACAGGTGTAGTTAATGACGCGCACCCAGCCATTTGCCGGCGTGGAAGAGTCAGAATCAAACACGTAATAACCTTTGATGTAGGAATCAGCATCAAGTGTAGCAGTGACCGTAACTTCAGGAACCGGATTCCCACCTGCATCGGTTACAAATACAGTGTAGTCCTTACGGTACGTCGAGTTTGTAGGTTCCACAATGGTATTACCTGTACCGGTCGTAATGAACAGTGATCTCCGGGCAACTGTCAAGTTTGCGGTCGCCGTCTTGGATGTCCCTTGGATACGAGCCTGAATCTGCACACCATTCGTCGCGGTCGTTGCCGGGCCTGCGGCGAACGTTACCTTCGCAGTGCCATCGCTTCCGGTAGTGACGACCGATGGATTGGAAAGCGTACCGCCGCTCTGGTCGGACGCAATGGAAAATTCAACCACTGCGCCTTTCACCAGATTGTTGTTCACTGTGCCATCCCTGACAACAACAGTTAACACACTCACATTGCTTTGCCCGGTTCCGCTAGGGCTTACTACTGCAGGGTCGGGTTGCATGCTAATCGTTGCTGATCCTGTCAGAGACGCAACAAACTCAAGGCTAGCTTGAGCGGTGGGGCCGCTAACAACGGTCGCCGAGATTGTTGCAATACCAACCGTGTCGGATTTGATGTAGACGTCTTGGGAGTTTCCCGAATTCACCGGGATACTGCTGCTTCCCAACGCTGTGCTGCAAACACTGTCAGTGTAAATCAAGCCGCGCGACGCGCTAATGTTGATTGTGCCGTTCTGTCCGACTCCGGCATTCTCGTACCGCGCGCTTATCTTTGTACACGCTCCCACGTTTGCCTCAGACACCGCAGTGGATACCCTCAGGCTGATGGAATTGACGTTGTAGGCATAAGTAAAGCTGTGTCCTTGCGAGGTTGCCGTTAATGTATCGCTGCCAGCCTGTGTGCCTGTCACTGTAACGACAACCTGTCCTTGCGCGTTCGTCAATGGCAAGCCGCCCGAAGTGCCGCCCGAAGTTTTTATCGCGACGGCATTGCCTTTTGCCGACGTAATAGAAACAGGCACTGCGGGAATCGCCGTTCCAGCCTGATCACGGACAGTAATTGCGAAATCTCCTGTACTCCCTGATGTCACAGTTGCGGGGCCGGTAATCGCCACTGCGGTACCAACTACATTAACCGTACCAGTCGCAGTAATGTTCCCCGCCTTCGCCGTCACCGTAATATTTCGATTGGTATGATCCCCAGACGTGGTAAGTGTCGCTGTCGCTTTGCCGTTTGAATCGGTGTTTGCAGCAACGCCAGTAAGCGCACCGGAGCTGGCTGTAAACGTTACCGGTACAGAAGCAATGGCATTGTTATTTGCATTCTTCACGAGAGCTGTAACCGTAACCTCAGTGCCCGCGACACCAGAAGACGGTAGTTCGGTACTGCTGAACAGCAATGAAATAGACGACGGCGTGGTAGCGGTCGACCCGCTGGAGCCAGAAACTGTACCCGCCGAACCGCCGCCACCACCGCATGCCACGAGCGTCACTGCCATCAAGCCGCCTGCTGCAAATTGCACAAACTTTTGGACCGAGGTCCCGATATCCCCTAATTTCATAAGCCCTACCCTTAACGTTATTCGAATTCTTGCTTATTGCTCTTGGTTAGCGTGCTACCACGCGGTCGGCAACTATTTTAGGTGTAATGAAAATCAAAAGCTCCGTCTTGTCATTGGTACGTCCCTGCGTCTTGAACAGATGGCCGACAACAGGAATGTCGCCAAACACCGGCACCTTCGATACCTGCTCACGCTCGACTTGCTGGAAAATACCACCGAGGACAACCGTTCCGCCATTTTCCACAAGCACCTGCGTCTTCACGTGCTTGGTATCGATCGCAAAACCTGCCCGGGTTTCGACACCAACACTGTCTTTGTTGACGTCGACGTCGAGGATGACGTTTCCGTCCGGTGTAATTTGGGGCGTAACTTCAAGCTTGAGGTTCGCCTTGCGGAACATGATCGACGTAGCTCCGCTCGAGGTAGCAACCTGATACGGGAGTTCCGTACCCTGTTCGATTACGGCCTTTAACTGGTCAGCTGTAACGACGCGCGGGCTGGAAATGATCTTGCCTTTGCCGTCCGCTTCCAGTGCGGAAAGCTCGAGGTTCAGGAAACGGTTCGCGGCAGCCGAAAACAGGCTGACAGCCAGCGTTCCCGGAGCTATGCCATTGATGCCGGCAGCCGGAAGATTGATGAACTGGCTGTTGTTGTATCCGCTGTCTTCTTCCTCGACCTGTCCCGTCTGCTCGCCGACGCCCGTCAGGTTGCCGGTGACGGCCATCCTTGCATTGCTTCTGCGCGAAATCTGCCAACCGGTATCGCCGCCACGCAGCGTGCGCAAGTCGGTGAAGCCGAGCTTTGCGCCCAAGTTCTTGCTGAACTTGTCGTCAGCCTCGACGATTCTCGCTTCAATCAGGACCTGCTTCGAAGCGATATCGGTCTTCTGGACAAGTTTGCGGATTTCCTCAAGCTTGGATGCGATGTCCGTCACGAACAGCTGGTTCGTGCGCGGGTCGATGACCGCGCTACCCCGCTTGGAAAGAATACTCTTCTTGGAATCCGTCCCCTCGACACCGAGCACCTGCTTGAAGGACTCGGCCTTCTGGTAATTCAGCTGGAAGGTTTCCGTCTTGAGCGGCTCCAGTTCGGCAATCTGGGCCTTCTGTTCCAGCTCAAGCTTCTCCTTCGTCAATAGCTCGTCCTTGGGCGCGATCCACAGCACGGAGCCGTTCTTGCGCATGTCCAGGCCCTTCGCCTGCATGACGATGTCGAGCGCTTGGTCCCAAGGCACATCTTTCAGGCGCAAGGTGACATTGCCGCTCACCGTGTCGCTGGTGATGATGTTCAAGCCGGTGAAATCCGCAATCACCTGGAGAACAGCGCGGACTTCGACGTTCTGGAAATTGAGCGACAGGCGTTCGCCACGATATCCCTGCGTCCCCTGGACCAGCTTGTTGGGATCTTCCTTGATGGGTTTGACCTCGACCACCAGCTGGGTATCGCTCTGGTACGCACTGTGCTCCCACAGCCCCTTGGGCTCGATGACCATGCGGACATTTTCGCCTTGCGGGGATGTCGTGATGGTCTGCACCGGCGTGCCGAAATCGGCAACGTCAAGACGGCGGCGCAATACTTCGGGCAATCCGGTCTTCACAAAATCAACAACGATCGATTGTCCTTGCTGGCGCACATCGACTGCCACCTGATTGCTGGGCAGGTCGACGACAATGCGGCCTTCTCCGAGTACGCCCCTCCTGAAATCGATATCGCGCAACACCTGCTTGACCGGGACAGCCGGAGCGGTCGCAACCGGAACGCCGGCAGCATTCACCCCCGACGCGATCCCGCCGGAGCCGTCGATGGTGACAATGACAATGTCGCCTTCCACGACGGTCGCATAGTTGAGCGGCCGCAGCAGGTTAAAGACAATGCGCGAACGCTCGCCTGCCTGTACAACATTCACGCTCCGCACGTCGCCCAACCCGATGTCCTGGGATATCTTCCCGGTTGCATTCGATGTACCGGAAAAATCGAGGGCGATTCGCGCCGGGTTGGTAATGGAAAAGCCGATCGGCGACTTGGCCAGCGGCTTCTTCAGCTTCACCTTCACGATGACGTTGGCGCCCTGCTGATTGGCGCCGATCGATTCGATCGCGTTTTCCTGCGCGTAGGCAATGCAGCAGGCGAGCGACAAGCCTGCCATCACGAGTCGACGCAACACACTGCGCACGTCGGCACCAAAGCCTCTTAGGTATGTATGTGCGGCCATCATTTCTTATTCTCCTGCAACTCTAACTTGGCTTTGCGTTCGGTCCACTCGCCCGCGGCATCCCGCACGATCTCCTTGATCTCGACTTCCGTGTCGGTAATCCTGGTGATCATGCCGAAGTTCTGGCCGACATAGTTGCCGACCTTTGCTTGAAACACTACCTTGTCCACCTGCAGGAGAGCGTAGCTCAATCCTGGCTTCTCCAATGTGCCGACCATCTTGATGCTGTCGAGCGGATAACTCTCCAATGGCTCTTTCCGGCGTTCGAGATCGGGTTTGAGGCCGCCGCCGGTATTCGCTTGCAGCTTGGCCAAGGCGACCGAGAGCTTTGCCGGATTGTACGGGTCGAACTCGTCCTTGCCGCTATAGGAAAATGGCACGAATTTTTTCGGCTCGGATATCTTCGGCACGGACACGGGCGTCTGCGACCGCACTTCCTTCATCCAGTCCTTCACTTCCTGCAAACCGCCGTCCCCGCATCCCGCGAGCACGCTCAAGGCCGCCAGCGAGACGGCCGTCATCAAGGCGCGTGGAATCATCATTTCTTCGCCCCTTTCGCCTTCTTGGCCTTTTCCTCAGCCACCTTGCGCTGTGCGGCGACTTCATCCTTGTCCAGGTAGCGGAAGGTCTTCGCGACGGCTTCGAGCGTCAGGGTGCCGTCCTTGCCTGTGACAAGGTTCAGGTTGTTCAAGGTAACAATCCGCGGCAGGTTGGCAATGTCGCTGGTAAAGGCGCCGATGTCGTGATAACTGCCGGTCACCTTGATGTCGATCGGCAGCTCCGCGTAGTAGTCCTTGACGACGACCTGTCCGGGCTTGAACAGCTCGAACTGGAGGCCGCGTCCAAGTCCGGCCTGGTTGATGTCGGAAAGCAGCGCATCCATCTCGGCCTTGCTGGGCAATTGCTTCTCCAGCGTGGAAACGTACTCGTTCACCTGGTCCCGCTGCTTGCGCAGTCCCTCCAGGTTGATCGCCTGCCGCACCTTGGTCTTGTACTCTTCGCGCAGCTTGACTTCTTCCTGCTCGCCAAGCTCGAGTTCGTCCTGCTGGCCGCTAAGGTAAAGGAACCACCCGAGCACAATGACGCCCACGAGGGTGCCGAACGCGCACAGCAGTTGCGGAATGATGGGCCACTGTCCCGGGTCGCGTCCGTTGAGGCCGCGGAACTGGCTGGCTATCGTATCCCCGATTTTCTTTAGATCTGCCATAGTGCGTCTTTCCTGTCAGGGCTGCTTCTTCGGGGGAGTTGCGGCGGCCTGTTCCTTTTCGCGCGGGCGCTTGATGCCGACGTTCACCGTGAAGTCGAATACCTTCTTGGCGTCCCTGCCCTGGCCAAGGTTGGCCAAGCGGATTTCGATCAGGTCCGGACGTTCCAGCCACGGGGAATTGTTGCCGAGGTTGCGCAGCAGTTCCGATACGCGCTCGTTGGACTGCGCGTAGCCGCTGACTGCGACGCGTTGATTGTCCTGCTTGAACGCGCGCAGGTAAATGCCTTCCGGAACCTGCTTGACCAGCTCGTCCATCAGGTAGACCGGCTGGTTGCGGTCGCTCTGCAAGTCTTCCACGGCCTGCTGACGCGCCTGCAAGGCTTCGATTTCCTGCTTGAGCGTTGCGATTTCCTTGATCTCGGCGTCCAGCTTGGCGTTCTCCGTCTTGATGAAGCTGTTCCGCTGGTTCTGGTTGGCAATCTTGGCGCCGATGAAGGCTGCGTACGCGACGGAGATTGCAAGGCCCATCGCCGACGCCAGGACAAGCAAGCGCACAAAGGCAATTTTCCGCTGCTTGCGCTTTTCCTCGCGATGAGGGAGAAGGTTGATACGAATCATTCTTCAAACCTCCGCATCGCCAGGCCGCAAGCAACCAGATACGCCGGCGCTTCGGCACGCAACTGCTTTTCACGGATGGTCGACGCGAGCTGCATTCCCTTGAAGGGGCTGACAACAGAAGTCGACACCTTGGCCCGCTCGGCGACGATCTCAACCAGCCCGGGAATGGCTGCACAACCTCCCGCCAGGAAAATCTGGTCGATGTGCGTGTAGGGGGTGGACGTGAAGAAGAACTGGATGGCGCGCGTCACTTCAAGTGCAGCGTTTTCCAGGAAGGGTTCTATCAGTTCCCGGTCATAGCCGTCGGGCAGGTCGCCGGAGCGCTTCTTGGATTCGGCGTCTTCGAATGACAATCCATAGGCGCGTACGATGTCCTGCGTCAGCTGGTTGCCGCCAAAGGGTTGCTCGCGCTCGTAGATGGTTTGTCCGTCCTGCAGCACGGACACATGCGTTGCCTGCGCGCCGATCTGGAACAGGGCGACAATCTGCCCCTGCCCGCCTTTCGGCAGTTGCGCCGTAATCCTGTCCACTGCGGTGCGTGCCGCATACGATTCGATGTCCATGACAACTGGCTTGAGGCCGGCGGCTTCAGCCACGGCGACCCGGTCTTCCACCTTTTCCTTGCGCGTTGCGGCGATCAGGACCTCGACGTCGTCCGGCGAATTCTGCGCCAGGCCGATCACGCAGAAATCGAGGCTGACCTCTTCGAGGGCAAACGGAATGTACTGGTTGGCCTCGCTCTCGACCTGGACTTCGAGCTGGTCTTCCGACAGGCCGGCGGGCAGGATGATTTTCTTGGTGATGACCGATGCAGGTGGCATGCCGAGCGCCACGTGCTTGGCCTTGGTGCCGCTTTTTTTCCAGACACGGCGAACCGCCTCGGACACCTGTTCGATGTTTTCGATGTTGCCGTCCACGACGGCGCCGCGCGGCAAGGGTTCATTCGCGATGCGTTCCAGCCGATATTCGCTCTTGCCCGTTTCAGACAGTTCGACGAGTTTGACGCCCGAGGTACTGATATCCAGCCCGATCAACGGTGGATTCTTCTTGCCGAGTAACGATCCGAGATCAATGGCCAAGGGTTTTACTCCCCGAAAATGTGGCTTATTGCGTGAACGCACCACTTATTTATATGTCGAAGCAACGGATATAGTGGTACTTCAACAAAAAATCCGTTTAAAAACCAATATTTAGGTGATATATATCCAACGTTACATTAAATCCTAGCAATAAGCTTCGAGCGATGTAAAGCGATTTCCGTACAGGAATTTGTAACCAGTTGCCAAAAGCCGACGCGTTGCGGTGAGAAACATTGAAATTCTACTAATATCCGATAATGTTGCCCACCGTTATAATCCAGAAGTCCAATTTTCTCCTTCTCATCCCCCCGCATGTCCAGCAATAAACCTGAAGGTGACGCCCCCAAAGAAGCGTCGAAGCCCCGCTTTTCCATGCTTACGCGCCTCATCCTCGGCCTGTTCGGAGCAGTAGTCGGTCTTGCCGTCATCGGCGTATTGATCATCTGCTTCGCGCTGGCCATGGCCTACCCGAACCTGCCGGCACTGGATACCCTGACCGATTACCGGCCGAAAATCCCGCTGCGGATCTATTCCGCCGATAACGTGCTGATCGGCGAGTTCGGCGAGGAGCGCCGCAATCTGGTGCGGATCAAGGATGTGCCGGACATCATGAAAAAGGCCGTCCTGGCCATCGAGGATGACCGTTTCTACGACCACAGCGGCGTCGATTACCTCGGCATCATGCGGGCGGCCATCCACAACCTGACCAACAGCTCGAGACAGGGCGCGTCGACCATTACGCAGCAGGTCGCCCGCAATTTCTTCCTGTCCAGCGAACAGACCCTCAAGCGCAAGATCTACGAGATGCTGCTGGCCTGGAAGATCGAGCAGAACCTGTCGAAGGACCAGATCCTTGAGGTGTACATGAACCAGATCTACCTGGGACAGCGCGCCTACGGATTCTCGTCCGCGGCGCAGATCTACTTCGGCAAGAAGCTCGCGGACATCACGGTGGCCGAAGCCGCGATGCTGGCCGGCCTGCCGAAAGCGCCGTCGGCCTACAACCCGGTGGCCAATCCGAAGCGGGCACGCATCCGCCAGCAGTACATCCTGCAGCGCATGCTCCAGCTGGGCTACATCACGGATGCCCAGTACGAAGCGGCCAAGGACCAGGCCCTGAAAATCAAGACCAACAGCAGCGAGTTCGGCGTCCATGCCGAATACGTCGCCGAAATGACGCGCCAGCTGGTCTACGACCAGTTCAAGGATGAAACGTATACACGCGGCCTGAACGTCTACACGACGATCACCAAGGCCGACCAGGATGCGGCCTACCTGGCGCTGCGGCGCGGCGTAATGGACTACGAGAAGCGCCACGGCTATCGCGGCCCGGAAGGCTACATGGAGATTCCGGCATCGAAGGAAGAGGCGGACCACGCCATCGAAGTCGAGCTGGCCGAGCATCCCGACAGCGACGACATCGTCGCGGCCGTGGTCCTGGAAGCTTCGCCCAAGAGCGTGAAGGCTGTGCTCTCGTCGGGCGAAGAAATCACCATTACCGGACCTGGACTCAGCTTCGCAACCAATTTGTTGAGCGACAAGGCGCCGCCGGCCAAGAAAGTGCGCCGTGGTGCCATCGTACGTGTGACCCAGGATAACAATGCCTGGACGATCACCCAGATGCCTGAAGTGGAATCAGCATTTGTCGCGGCCAATACCGAAGACGGCGCCATTCGCGCGCTGGTCGGGGGCTTCGACTTCAACCGCAACAAGTTCAACCATGTCACGCAGGCATGGCGTCAGCCGGGTTCCTCGTTCAAGCCGTTCATCTATTCGGCTTCGCTCGAAAAGGGTATGTCGCCATCCACGATCATCGCCGACTCTCCGATCAGCTTCGACGCGGGCCAGACCGGCGGGCAAGCATGGGAACCAAAGAACTACGACGGCAAATACGAAGGCCCGATGCCGATGCGCAAGGGCCTGGCCAAGTCGAAGAACATGGTGTCGATCCGCATCCTGCACAAGATCGGCGCGAAGTACGGCCAGGAGTATGCGACCCGCTTCGGCTTCGAGGCAGAGAAGAATCCGCCCTACCTGACGCTGGCGCTAGGTGCTGGAGCGGTAACGCCGTTGCAGATGGCGGGTGCATATGCCGTGTTCGCCAACGGTGGCTACCGAGTCAGCCCGTATATCATCTCCAAGGTAACAGATACGACCGGCCGGGTCCTGTCCACCGCCGCCCCCGACCGCGCCGGCGAAGAGCAGAACCGGGTGATCGACGTGCGCAACGCCTTCCTGATGGACAGCATGATGAAGGACGTGGTCAAGCAAGGGACGGCGACGCGCGCCCTGGCGATGAAACGGCCGGATATCGCCGGCAAGACCGGCACCACGAACGACTCGATCGACGCGTGGTTTGCCGGCTACCAGCCGAAGATCGTGGCGGTGGCGTGGATCGGCTTCGACCAGCCGAAAAACCTCGGCAACAAGGAAACCGGCGGCGGACTCGCCCTGCCGATCTGGATCAGTTACATGAGCAAGGCGCTCAAGGATGTACCGGTCGAGGAACGGCCGGTTCCGGAAGGGGTCATCCAGTCCGGCGGGGAATACTATTACATCGAAAATCCGCCAGGCACCGGCGTCCGTAGTCTCGGGCTTGGCAACAGCATGGGAACGGAAGAAGAGAAAGGGAAGGACGATGTGAAGAACGAGCTGTTCTGACCATACGCCTCATTCAGTCCGGGCCGGAATCTCCCAAAGGGATTCCGGCTTTTTTATCCGTTCTCGCTCAACGACACGGCAACACCGCCCTGCTCCGTCACCATCGTCGACAGCGAGGCGAACATTTCGGACTGATCGCGCGTGTTTCGCCACTGCCCGTCGACCCGCTTGTAATGGAAACCGCCCGAACGCGCCGCAACCCACATCTCCTGCATCGGCGCCTGGCTGTTGACGATGATTTTCGAGCCGTTGTCGACGAATTCGATCTCGAGCACATTGCCGCTGCGGCTGCACTCGACGTCCAGGTCAATCTCGTTCGCGGCGCGCTCCAATGCTGCCTCGATGGCGCCCAGCGTCTCGTCCGCCAGCGCCAGGAATTCGGATTCAGTCATGCTACACTCCATGGGTTCCCAAAACCGTGATTCTAATCGTGAAGTCAGTTCTTGACCTGTCGCGTGTTGCCGGTCTGTCCATGGCAATCCTGCTTGCCGGATGCGGCCAGAAAGGCCCGCTCTACCTGCCCGCCAAACAGCCCGCGGCAACACCCGCTCCGCCGGCGGCGCCTGCACAAGGCACGGCGCCCGCTTCCAAATAGTTGTCTGCTCATACCATGCCCCACTTTTCCTACAAGAACGGCGCGCTTTACGCCGAAAACGTTCCGCTGACCGAGATTGCCCGCCAGTTCGGCAGCCCGACCTACGTCTATTCCAAGGCGGCGCTGGTCGAGAATTTCTCCGCCTACTCGAATGCCTGCCGTGAAAACCGGCGCGACGAAAGCACGGCGCTGGTCTGCTATTCGGTCAAGTCGAATTCCAATCTGGCGGTGCTGGACCTGCTGAGCAAGCTCGGCTCCGGTTTCGATATCGTGTCCGGCGGCGAACTACTGCGCGTGATCGCGGCGGGCGGCGATCCGAGCAAGGTCATCTTCTCCGGCGTGGGCAAGACCCACGAGGAAATGAAGCTGGCGCTGTCGCACGACATCCTGTGCTTCAACGTCGAATCGACCGCCGAACTGCATCGCCTGAATGAAGTGGCGGGCGAGATGGGCAAGCAGGCGCCGGTTTCGCTGCGCGTCAATCCCAACGTCGACGCGAAGACGCATCCCTACATTTCCACCGGCCTGAAGGAAAATAAGTTCGGCATCGCCTATGACGAGGCGCTGACCGCTTACCGTACCGCGGCGACGCTGCCGCATATCCGCGTCGCCGGCATCGACTGCCATATCGGTTCGCAACTGCTGGACGACGCCCCGCTGCTCGAAGCGCTCGACCGCCTGATCGAGCTGGTTGATCGCCTGACGCAAGAAGGCATCGTGCTGCACCATCTGGACATCGGCGGCGGCATCGGCATCACCTACGACAAGGACAAGCCGGTGGCGATCGGCGATTACCTCGGCCGCCTGTTCGCGAAGATCGACAAGTGGCGCCTGCACCAGTACAAGGGCAAACCGATCCAGGTGATGTTCGAACCCGGCCGCTCCATCGTCGGCAATGCCGGCCTGCTGCTTACGGAAGTCGAATACCTGAAGCATGGCGCGGCGAAGAACTTCGCCATCGTCAATGCGGCCATGAACGACCTGATGCGCCCGGCGATGTACGAGGCATGGCATGGCGTGCAACCGGTCGTGCAGCGCGTGGGGACACAGAAGACCTACGATATCGTCGGCCCCGTGTGCGAGTCGGGCGACTGGCTGGCGCGCGAACGCGCGCTGGCGATCGAGCAAGGCGACCTGCTGGCGATCATGTCGGCCGGCGCGTACGGCATGACGATGTCGTCCAACTACAATACGCGCGGCCGCGCGGCTGAAGTGATGGTCGACGGCGACCAGGTACATCTGATCCGCCGCCGCGAAACGCCGGGCGAGCTATTTGCGCTCGAGACGCTGCTCCCGTAATCCGCATCCCGGCGCCAGGCTCGTCCGGCGCCGCTCCAGCTGCGGCTGGATCACATTCCACCACAGTCGCACGAGCAACAGCACAGCGACGATGCTTCCGAACAGGATAGGCTGGGCAAAGTCGTTCTTGCCCGCCTTCATCCACCAGAAATGCAGGATGCCCAGCGGCGCGATCAGGTAGACCAGCCTGTGCAGCCACTGCCAGCGCTTGCCGCCTAGCCGTTTCACCATCCCGTTCGTACTCGTTACTGCCAATGGAATGAGCAGCACGAAAGCCGTGAATCCCACCGTGATGAAGGGCCGTTTCACCACGTCCTTCAACATCTCATTGATATCGAAGAAATGGTCGAACCAGAGGAAGGTGGCGAAGTGCAGCGTCGCGTAGAAAAACGCGAACAGCCCGAGCATGCGCCGCAACCTGATCAGCCAGTGCATCCCCGTCAGTTTCCGCAGCGGTGTCACGCTCAGGGTCAAGCACAGGAAGTACAAGGTCCAGTCGCCGGTATTGCGCGTGATGAATTCGATGGGGTTCGCTCCCAGGCGGTCGGTGAACGCGAACAGCACCAGCCGTGCAAAGGGAAGCAGCGAAGCCGCGAACAATACAGTCTTCGCGAACGTGATTTGTCTCGACGTGATCATCAGTAGAGCTTCTTCAGGTCCATGCCGGAGTACAGCGATGCCACGTCGCTGTAGCCATTGAACATCAGCGTCTTGCGCTTGCGCGTGAGAAAGCCATCCTCGCCGATGCGCCGTTCGGTCGCCTGCGACCAGCGCGGGTGATCGACCTCGGGATTGACGTTGGAATAGAAGCCGTATTCCTGCGGTGCCGAAATATTCCACGCGGTTTTCGGCTGGTCCTTCACGAAGCGGATCTTGACGATGGACTTGGCCGACTTAAAACCATACTTCCATGGCACGACAATGCGCACCGGCGCGCCGTTCTGGTTCGGCAGGACTTCGCCGTACATGCCGAGCGTCAGCAGGGTCAGCGGGTGGCTGGCCTCGTCGAGACGCAAGCCTTCCACATAGGGCCATTCGAGCACCGGGCTGCGCAGGCCGGGCATCTGCTTGCGGTCGGCGAGCGTGACGAACTCGACATACTTTGCATTCCCGGTCGGCTCTACCCGCTTGATGATTTCCGAAAACGAGTAGCCTATCCAGGGAATCACCATCGACCAGCCCTCAACGCACCGCAGGCGGTAGATACGCTCTTCCAGTGGCGCCAGCCTGAGCAGGCTGTCGATGTCGAGCGTCATCGGCTTCTTGACCTCGCCCTCGATGGCGACCGTCCAGGGGCGCGTGAGCAGCGATCCTGCTGCACGGACAGGATCGTCCTTCTCGGTGCCGAATTCGTAGAAGTTGTTATAGCTCGTCGCATCCTTGTAGGATGTCGGCTTGTCCATCACGACGAAGGCTGAATTCTGTTTCGCCGGAAGCTTCGGTCCGGTCTGGGCGAACGCCTCCTGCACAAGCAGGCTGGGCGCGGCCGCGGCAATCGAGCCGAGGGCAAGCTGCTTGATGAAGCTGCGGCGCGCTTCGAATACGTGGCGCGGTGTAATTTCGGACGGAAAAGGAATATCCAGTCCGTTGGCATTGCGCTTGATTAACATGAATTCCCCGCAAGAGTGATGTCACTGCTTGGTCTGCGCTGATCGGGAAAACCTTACATCAATTTCACGGACGGCGCAGTTGGGCATCCACCGCCCTGGCGACTTCCATCATGCGGTTCTTGCCCACGCCGCCGGAAAGGGCATAACCGTAGTCCCGGTCTACCCAGTAGAAGACACTGTTGCCGTTTTGTTCCAGCACCTGGAAGCGAGTGTCGCCGGAATCGCGGCCCGTGCGCCGCACCACAAGCGTCAGCCGTTCGCCGTCGGAAGATTCGTACATCAATTGCGCCAGCGGCCCTTCGTCGCCCGGCAACAGGCGGCCGCCAAGCAGCGCGAATCCGTGCGCATGCAACGCCGGCGCGCGGATCGGCGCATCCAGGCGTTTGGACAGCCAGGCGACGAGATGCGCTTCCTGCTCCGCCGGCACCTCGACCGGGTGCCGCTTTTCACTGGCGTACAACAGGTGGGCGCGCAGGGCGCGCTCGGCGAATACCGCCGGCCCCGGCGACGGTTGCATCATGTCGCGCGCAGCCCAACCGGCGACAAGGCCGATAGCAAGGGCAGCGACACTGGCCGCCCATGCAAGGGGCAAGGGTTTGCGTCGTAAGGCAGCGGCCATGCGCATGGGAACCGGCTCGTTGAGCACCGTATCGTAGGCCTCATGCAACAAATGGTTTTGCAGGCGCAGATCCTGGACGAGCGCGGCCGCTTCCGGTTGCACCGCGAGAAACGCCTCGACCTGCGCGCGCCTTTCGGCGTCGAGCTGGTTGTCGACGTAGGCATGCAGGTCCTGTTCGCTGATCGGTTCGTTCTTCATGTCACTTGATCCGTGAAAGCCGCGCGGCGCCGGCAACGGACGCGCCGGAGAGCAAGGCGCGCAATTGATCCCGCGCGCGCGACAGGCGCGACATCACGGTTCCGAGCGGGATATCCAGCACTGCCGCAGCCTCCTGGTAGGAGAGCTGCTCCAGCCCGATGAGGACGATGACGGCACGGTGCTCGGGCGTCAGCCTTGCCAGGGCTCGCTGCATGTCGATCTGCATCGGCAAGTCCGGTGTCACGGCCGGCTCCGGCACGTCGCTGTCGTCGGGCACCTGCTTGCCGCGGCGCGCAACGTCGTTCAGGAACAGTCGGTACAGGATGGTAAACAGCCATGACGTCATGCTGCTGTCGAAGCGGTACTGCCAGCGCCGTTGCAACGCACGTTCCAGCGTGTCCTGGACCAGGTCGTCCGACCAGGCCGGATCGTGCGTCAGCGCGCGCGCATACCGCCGCAAGCGGGGAATGTGCTGCGCGAGCTGGTCGGCGAAATCGGCCATGGCGGAAAAAAGTTACGGCTGGGCTACACGCCACACATTGTTCACCCCGTCGCCGGTCTTGTCACCTGGTTTCTGGTCCTTGATCCAGAGGTAGAGCGGCTTGCCCTTGTAAGCCCATTGCTTGCCGCCATCGTCGCGCGTGACGATGCTGTAGTCGCCTGCGGCCTTGTCGCCCTCCTTGACCATCAGCGGCGGCCAGTTGACGGCGCACTGGCCGTTGCAGACGCTCTTCCCGCTGCCGGCAGCATCCTTGTCGAAGGTGTAGAGGGTCATGCCGGCGCTATTGGTCAGCATGCCGTCCTTGGCGGTGGCCGGCATCTGGGCAGTCGACATGCCGGCGCAGCCGATCAAGCCGAGCGCCAGGAGGGGCGCGGCAAACAGGGGGGAGAGTTTCATGGAATCCTCGCTTGGCTGGTTAGTGCGCTGCACGTGCAGCACATGCGGTTAACCGTCGGCAGCGAGGATTTATTCCAACCGATTTAAAGCTGGCCGTAGGAGTGCAGGCCGGAAAGGAACATGTTGACGCCAAGGAAGGCAAACGTCGTGACCAGCAGACCCACCAGTGCCCACCATGCGGCGACTTGCCCGCGCAGGCCTTTCATCAGGCGCATGTGCAGCCAGGCAGCGTAATTGAGCCAGACGATCAGCGCCCAGGTTTCCTTCGGATCCCAGGACCAGTAACCGCCCCAGGCTTCCGCCGCCCACAGCGCGCCGAGGATGGTGGCGATGGTGAAGAAGGCGAAGCCGACCGCGATTGCCTTGTACATCACGTCATCCAGCAATTCGAGCGCGGGCAGGCGATCGACGAGGAAGCCTTTCAGCTTGAGCAGATAGGCGACCGCCACCATCGCCGCAAGCGCGAAGGTGCCGTAGCCGACGAAATTGGCCGGGACGTGGATCTTCATCCACCAGCTTTGCAGGGCCGGCACCAGCGGCTGGATCTCGGCCGCATCGCGGCTCACCGTGTACCAGAGCAGGAAGCCGACCGCAGCCGAGATGATCAGCAGCACGAAGGGCCCCAGCTGGCGCGTCGCGTAATGCTCTTCGTAATACAGGTAGAACAGCGCGGTAATCAGGCAGAACAGGATAAAGACTTCATACAGGTTCGACACCGGGATATGCCCGACGTCGGGACCGACAAGGTAGGACTCGTACCAGCGCACCAGCATGCCGGTGAAGCCGAGCACCACCGCCGCCCATGACAGCTTGCTGCCGACCGCGCCGCCGAAATCGGATCGCATCGCAAGACCGCCCCAGTAGAACAGCGTCGACAGGAAAAAGAGCGTGCTCATCCACAGGATCGCCGACTGGCTGGACAAGCCGTACTTGAGGAAGAACTTCGTGTTGGCCGCATCGAGGGCGCTGCCATAGAGCGAAATCGAGGCCAGCGACAGCGCCGCCAGCACGGCCATCAGCCAGCGCACCTGCTTCCACTGCCAGCCGAGCCACGCGAACGTTGGCGCGGACAGCAGCAGGATGCCTTTTTCGTACACGTCCATGTACTCGCCGAAGCGGTTGAGCGCGAACAACGCGCCGGCGAGCAGGGCTGCGCCATACAGCCAGTCGATCATCGTCAGGCGCTTGAAGTAGCCCGGGCGGGGACGGTAGGTTTGCGATTGTGCCAGTTCCATCATTTTCTCCAACAGCGCGCGTCTATTTCTGGACTTGCGCTTTCAATGCTTCGAATTCCTTTTCGAAGTCGAGCGTCTTGCGCTGCGTGCTCATGGCCATCAGCGCATGCGTGCGGCCTTCCGCATCCGGCTTCAGCCAGATCCACAGGCGGCGCTCGCGAATGTAAAACATCGCGAACACGCCGAGCACCAGCAGCAGGCAGCCAAGGTACACCACATTCTTGCCCGGCGAGCGCGTCACTTGCAGCACGGAAGCTTTGACTTCCTCGAACTCCTGCAGTTGCAGGTAGACCGGCGCGCCGTAGAAGTTGGCGTCGGACATGGCATTCATGGCGAGCTGCAGGAAACGCTGGTGCTTTTCGTCCACCTCGACCGGCTTGAGCCCGCCTTTCTCGCGCGCGGCCTGCCACAACTCCCAGAGTGTACCGTTGAGGATCTTCATGAAGATCTCGGCCGCCTTCTGCTGCTCCGCCTGCGGGACCTGTTCGAGGAATTTCGTCACGGCGACGTAGCCGGCTTCCCTGCCGTCGCCGGCAAAGATTTCCAGGCCGCGCAAGGCGGAAGCCCGCAGCTGGTCGCGCAGCGCCTCCTTTCCCTGCGGCATGGCCTGCATGGCATATCGCTGCGCCGCCGCCTCGCGCAAGGCGGGAACGTACAGTGCGGCGCGCAGGCGCACCCATTCATCCACCGAGTCCTTGTCGTCCGCGGGAATGCGCAGGTAGCGGAATTGCTCGCTTGGCGTATCACGCATGCCAGTGAGGAACACATAATCCCCCTCAAGCAGGACCGGTTGCATGTAATTATGGAATTCACGCGCCTGGCCAGTCTTGTCACGCAGCTTGTATTGCACGCTCGGGCCGACGTTCTTCAAATCCTTGTTGTCCGCATTCTTTGCCGCCGAGCCGAGCTGCCTGTCCAGGCCGGCGGCGAATTTTTCGTTGAAGCTCTTGCTTGCGTCCACAGCACGCAGGTCCTGCCCGCCCTGCGCCATGTTCTCGACGTTGAATGCCCGGAAGCCCGACCATTCAATCGTGTACTCCGCCGCTTTCTCATTACCCAGCGGCGTCGAGCCGCCGACCTCGCCTGCCAGCTGGAACGGCGTGTCCTGTGCGCCGGCCATCGGATAAGCGGCCAGCTTGAGCTTGCTGCCGCCGTCGTCGAAGCTCGACTGGTAGACGGCAATGCCTTTGTAGATCAGCGGCTGGTTCACCTTGATCGTCGCCTCGAAGGTCTTGCCGGTCTCGCTGTCGCGCACCACGACATCGCTGGCAAAAAGTTTGGGCATGCCCGTCGAGTAATGCTCGATGATGAATTTCTTCAACTGGATGGAGAACGGTAACTCCTGCACCAGAACGCCGGTCTGTTGCGGAATCATCGCGGTATTGCTGGTGGCACCTTCCGGAATGAAGGTGTTGGCACGGAAGGTCGGGTTGCCGATTCCCAGCCTGTGCTGCTGAGGAATTTCCGAGATCAGGCCCGAACCGGCATAAGGCACCTTGCCATGGAACCATTGCTGGAAACGGATCGGCAGGTCCGAATCGAGCAACCCGCCGATGCAGATGATGACGATCGCGCTGTGCGCGAGGATGTAGCCCCACTTGTTGGCGGCGCCGTGCTTGGCAGCGATCAGCATGCCGTTTTCCTTGGGCACGGTCAGCGATTTGTAGTCGCTGTCGCCGATGCGCAACGCCAGTTCGCGTGCCATCGCATCCATCGGCTTCGAGGAACTCCACTCCACCTTGTGATGGAAATTGCGCAAAGACTGTTCGCGCACATTCTCGCGCCAGCTGCGCATGTCGCGCAGCATCTTCGGCGTGTTGCGCACGATGCACAGCGTGGTCGACACGACCAGGAAGGCCATGATCAGCAGGAACCACCACGCGGAGTAGACCGCATACAGGCCCAGCTTGTTGAATATCTCGAACCAGAACGGGCCGAACTGGTTGACGTAGTTAGGCATCGGCTCGTTCTGCTTGAGGACGGTACCGATGACCGATGCAATCGCAATCAGCGTCAGCAGGCTGATCGCAAAACGCATCGACGAAACCAGTTCGACCGCGTCCGCCAGCCAGCGGCGTTCGGTCTTCAGTTGCAATCCGGATGTATTTACATTCATGAATCTGCGCCTGGAAATGAAAAGGGGGTGGCATCTGCCACCCCCTCCATGTATTTGTTGCTGCTGGTCTTACTTCAGGCCGGCGATGTAGTCGGAAACCGCCTGGATTTCATCGTCGGACATGCGCTTGGTGATCGTCGTCATCTGCACGCTGTTCTTGCGTGCCCCCTGGCGGAATGCGGTCAGCTGGGCCGTGGTGTAGTCCTGGTGCTGGCCGGCCAGGCGCGCGAATTGCGCCGGGATGCCCGCGCCGCTGGCGCCGTGGCAGCCTGCGCATGCCGGAACGTTCTTCTCGGCGATGCCTGCACGGTAGATCTTCTTGCCGGCTTCAACGGTGTCCTTGTTCTTTGCTGCGCCCGGCTTGGATTCCTGCTTGTCGAGGTAGGCAGCCACGTTCTTCATGTCCTGTTCCGACATGCCCTTGGCGATGCCACCCATGATCGGGTTGTTTCGCTGGCCGGACTTGAAGTCGACGAGCTGCTTGGTGACGTATTCCGCGTGCTGGGCACCCAGTTTCGGATTTTGCGTAATGGTGGAATTGCCTGCTGCGCCGTGGCAGCCGACACAGGCGATCACGCCGCGGGCAGCGTCGCCGCTGTTGTACAGCTGTTCACCCTTGGCGGCGTCGGCCGCGGGCGCCTTTTTCTCTTCTGCATAAGCGATCGAGGAAACCGCCAGCATCGCGACAAACAAGGACTTCACAAACGGGGAAAACACACGGTTCATTCACACACCCTGAGGACTTGGATATTTTAAAATTCTGGCCAACGGCAGAGGTCAAAGCTAATGCGTTGTGCTTTTGCGGCGCAACAACACAATAACCCCTTATTGTACAATAGCTTTCGAGCATTTCCCTCTACTTTTGCTGCATTTCCCCCCTCTATATGTCCCTACTTTGGCAAGCCCGCTTTTTCACTACGGTGAACCACCTTCGCGATTTGCCAAAAACGCAAGTCCCCGAAATCGCTTTCGCCGGCCGCTCGAATGCAGGCAAGTCGACTGCGATCAACCTGCTGTGCAACCAGAAACGGCTCGCTTTTGCATCCAAGACGCCGGGCCGCACGCAGCACATCAACTATTTCTCCATCGGCGGCGCCCATGTCGGGCAGCACCGCAAGGATCCGACCAAGGTCGATGAAATCCGGGCACTGCTGGTCGACCTGCCAGGCTACGGCTATGCCGAGGTTCCCGGCGAGGCGAAGAACCACTGGAACGAATTACTCGGAACCTACATCCAACGCCGCGAACAGCTCGCCGGACTGGTGCTGATCATGGACGCGCGCCGCCCGTTCACGGAACTCGATGTGCAAATGCTGGAGTGGTTTGCCCCGAGCGGCAAGCCGGTCCATTGCCTGTTGACCAAGGCCGACAAGCTGAACCGCAACGAGTCCACGAATGCCCTGCGGCAAGCGAAGACCGTGCTGCAAAGCTATGTGGACGAGCAAGGCCAGCCCTTCCCCTTTACCGTACAGTTGTTCTCGGCCTTGAAACGGATCGGCCTGGAAGAAGCAAATGACAGGATTCTTGATCTGCTTGCCTTGACCGACGAGGCCGGCAGTGGGGATGATAGCGATCAACCATAAAGATCGCGGGCAAAAAAAACCCTGGAGAAAGGGGAAGATCTCCAGGGTAGTAACGCCATATCGCTAATGCCACGATAGGCCCCGCTCAGGGAGGAGAAGCGGGAGGTGAATGATCACCTATCGCTAAGAGTAGCCGCCCCACGAAAAGTTTCAGGAATTTATACAATTTAACGATCGCGTCCCCATTTTCCATACATTGCCATGTCACAGACCCTGCCGCCGAACCATTTTCCCGCCGTCCGCATGCGCCGCATGCGCAAGGATGCCTTCTCCCGCGCGATGATGCGCGAGCACGTGATCACGACGTCCGACCTGATCTATCCGGTCTTCATCCTCGATGGGAAGAACCAGCGGGAGAAGGTCGCGTCGATGCCGGGCGTGGAACGCCTGTCGGTCGACCTGCTGCTGGGCGTCGCCGAGGAATGCGTGGCGCTCGGCATCCCGGTCATGGCGTTGTTCCCCGTGATTAATTCTTCGCTGAAGACCCCAGACGGCATTGAAGCCGTGAACCCGGATGGTCTGGTGCCGCGCGCCGTGCGCGAGCTCAAGCAGCGCTTTCCCGAGCTGGGCATCCTGACCGACGTCGCGCTTGACCCGTACACCAGCCATGGCCAGGACGGCGTCATCAACGCCGACGGCTATGTGCTCAACGACGAAACCAGCGCCATCCTGACCAGGCAGGCGCTCACGCAGGCAGAAGCCGGCGTGGACATCGTGGCGCCCTCCGACATGATGGACGGCCGCATCGGCGCCATCCGCGCAGCCCTGGAATCGCGCCATTTCATCCACACACGGATCATGGCGTACTCGGCGAAATACGCGTCCGCCTTCTACGGTCCGTTCCGCGACGCGGTCGGCTCCGCAGGAAACCTTGGCAAAAGCGACAAGAGCACCTACCAGATGGACCCTGCCAACAGCAACGAAGCGCTGCGCGAAGTTGCGCTCGACCTGGCCGAAGGCGCCGACATGGTGATGGTCAAGCCCGGCATGCCCTACCTGGACATCGTGCGCCGCGTGAAGGACGAGTTCAAGGTCCCGACTTTCGCCTACCAGGTCAGCGGCGAGTACGCGATGATCAAGGCCGCCGCGCAGAACGGCTGGATCGACCACGACAAGACGATGATGGAAGCCATGCTATCGTTCAAGCGCGCCGGCGCCGACGGCGTGCTGACCTACTTTGCGCGCGACATCGCACGCCGCCTCAAGCAGATCTGATCCCCTCCGCATCGCGCCGGCTTCGTCATGAGCCGGCGCGCCCTTACCGGTCACGCACCGCGACTCTGCCGATTGCCATACCGCTCTTCGTTTTCGCACGCAGCATCCGGTTCTGGCCTGTTATGCTTCCGATGCCCGCCAAAACTCTGCCATCTCGACATGGATATCTTTCACGTCAATAGCAATCACGTCGCCCAGCTTGAACAGATCGACGCAGGACTGCCGCCGCACGGCTTCCTGTGGATCGATGCCACCCACGATGAAGTCGCCGCCGATCCTGCGACATGGCGCGAAACGATTGCAAAGGCAACGGGAACACAGATCTACGACCCTCACATGACGGACGTGATCAACCTCAGCCATCCGTCGTATTTCGACTCGACGCAAGACTACGCGATGGTGGTGTTTCGCAAGCTGGCGCTCGACGGCACGGGCATACCTGCCGAGTCCGATGATGCCGCCGGCACGGAGGCAAAACGGAAGATACCGCCCGCGTTGACCAAACTCGCCACCAAGCCGGTCGCCTTCCTGCTGATGGAACGCGCACTGGTGACCGTACACATGGCAAACAGCCGCACGATCGAAGCAACCCGCACCCGCCTCCTCGAAATCAAGAACAAGCGGGATGGCGGCCCGCACACCGTACGCCCGCCGGCCTCGCCAGAGGAACTGATGCTCCGGCTGCTCAATGCGATGGTTGACCAGTATCTTGCGCTGCGCCAGCCCCTTACCGCGCAGATCGATCGCTGGCAGCGCGCGCTGCTCAATCCCCGCAGCCCGTTCAATGACTGGAATGCCTTGCTCGACGCGCGCATCGAGCTGCGCAAGCTCGACCATTTATGCGAGGGACAACGCGACGCGATACAGGAATTGCGCGACTACCTGGTCGACACGATGGACAGCTCGCACAATAGCCGCACCAAGGACTTGATGCTGGTGCGCATCAACGACGTAATGGAACACATTACGCGCGTACTCAACCACGCGCAGCGCCTGGAATCGACCATCGAGTCCGCGGTGCAAATCCACTTCTCCGCCATGGCGCACCGGACCAGCGAAATCATGCGCACGCTGACCGTGATCACGGCGCTGTTCATGCCGCTGACGCTGATCACCGGCATTTTCGGCATGAACTTCGCTGCCATGCCCTTGCTGAAAGATGACTTGGGATTCTGGATCGCGATGGGGATGATGGCGGCCATCGTCGTCGTGCTGCTTGTCTTTTTCTGGCGCAAGCGCTACCTCGAAGACAACGACCGATAAAAAAAGCGCCCGGTGCCGGGCGCTTTTTGTCAGAAGCTGGAGACCAGCGACAGAGAGTTCAGGAACTTCTCCGCATTCTGGTAACCGATCACGCGCCCTCCCTGAATCTCGCGCCCCTGCTTGTCGAAGAAGATAATGCCTGGCGGGCCGAACAGCTTGAACCGCTTGAGCAGCTCCTTGTCGTCCGCATTGTTGGCGGTGACATCGGCCTGCAGCAGGACCATGTTCGCGAACTGGGCCTGCACGCGCTTGTCCGAGAAGGTCAGTTTCTCCATCTCGATGCAGGACACGCACCAGTCTGCATAAAAATCGAGCATGACAGTCTTGCCGGCGGACCGGGCAATCACCGCATCCAGTTCCGCCACCGATTTGACACGCTTGAATTCCGTCTTGTGAACGCCACCGTTCAAGTGCGCAATCGGCGCCAGCGGATCGCGTCCGCCTGTTGCCGCACCGGCAAGCTGCACCAGCCCGAATGCCGCGAAAACCAGTCCCGCCACCTTGGCCAGGTTCCCCCCCTTCCAGAGCAGGTAGCCGCCGTAACCAATCCCCAGCGCCGCCCAGCCCACCATTGGCACCCAGCCGGGAATCACCGGCGTGACGATCCAGATGGCCAGGCCCAGCATCAGGACGCCGAAGAAGAATTTCACCGAATCCATCCACGCGCCAGCACGCGGCAACAAGGCACCGGCGGACACCCCTACCAGCAGAAGAGGCACACTCATGCCGACCGCCATGGCGAACAGTGCACTGCCGCCGATCAGCACGTCTCTGGTCTGGCTGATGTAAAGCAGCGCGCCGGCAAGCGGTGCCGCGACGCACGGCCCGACAATCAGGGCCGAAATGGCGCCCATGGCAAACACGCCCGCCATTTTGCCCGCCGACTGGCGGCCGGATGCGTCCGCCAGTTTGGCCTGGAGGGATGCCGGCACCTGGAGCTGGTACACACCGAACATGGATAGTGAAAGGATGGCCATCAGCACGGCAAATGCTCCCAGCACCCACGGATTCTGCAATGCGGCCGCCAGCCCCTCGCCCGCCAGTCCGGCAGCCACGCCGAGCGCGGTGTACACCAGCGCCATGCCGAGCGAATACGCCGCCGACAAGGTGAAGCCCCGGCCTCGGCTGACGCCCGTGCCTTCGCCAACGATGATTGAAGAGAGGATCGGCACCATCGGCAGCACGCATGGCGTAAACGACAGGCCAATGCCGAGCAGCAGGAACAGCGGCAGGATCACGAGCAGCTTGCCGCTTTGGAGAGACGCTTCGATCCTCCCCATCTCCGTATCCGGGGATGACAACTGCCCCCCTGCGGAACTCGTTCCTGCCATCGATATCGCCGGAGCGCTTCCGTCAATCGAAAGCCTGACCACCGATTCCATCGGCGGGTAGCACAGGCCCTTGTCCGCACATCCCTGGCCGGTCGACTTGAGCGTGAAGGCGCCGCCCGCCGTCACCGGAATGGTGATGGCGATAGTCTTCCTGTAGGATTCGACATCCTTCTGGAAAGTCTCGTCGAACTTCACCTTTCCCGGCGGAAGCAGCGGCTCGCCGAGCGTTGCCCCTTCCGCCTTGAACTTGAACGCCTCGCGGTACATGTAATAGCCGTCGGCGATCCTGTAGGTGACTTCGGCGGTTTTTTCATCAATCATGCGCGCCGAGAACTTGAACGCAATCTCAGGTTCGAGAAAATCGTCGGCAGCGTGAGAAAGCGGCGCAAGCAAGACCAAGGCGACAAATAGCAGGCCCGTGGCCATCCAGCCAACGGACGAAAGCAGCGCGTGCGAACGGTAAGACTTAAACATCCACATCCTTTTTTGTTTCCGAAACAACCCAGTTCAAGTAAGCCGGCAGTCCCGCCGCCACCGGCATGGCAATGATTTCGGGCACATCATAGGGATGCGCCTTCCTGATCGCTGCTTCCAGCGCAGCATACCTGTCCTGTGTGCTCTTGATCAGCAGCGTCACCTCGACAGTCTCCTCGACCTTGCCCTCCCACTGGTAGATCGAGCGGACAGCGGGCAACACATTGACGCAAGCTGCAAGCCTGTCGCCGACTACCCTGCGCGCCATCGTGTGGGCAGTCACTTCATCGGGAACATTCGTCAGGACAAGCAATACATCCTGCATAGTCGAATCCTGTCTTCAAAACTGACATTCATTTCAGCAGCCGGCGACGCGTCAGGACGGTCGCCGCATAGAACCCGCCTGCACAATAAGCAACCAGGATCATGATATCCACCCATGGCATACGCGGCCACTCCCCGAGAACCAACGGCCGGATCAGGCTGACAGCCGCACCCAACGGCAGGATCTTGGCAACGACCTGCAGCCAGCCGGGAAGCTGCGTAGTCGGATAATACACCCCCGAGAGAAACACCATCGGCGTCAGCACGAGCGTGAAGTAATACGTAAAAAAATCATACCCGCGGGCGAGCGCATTGATGATCAAACCTATCGATGCAAAAGTCATGCCGATAAGAAACAACAATGGCGGCACGATGAGGACAGTAGGATGCAATCCGATGCCAAGCATGAAAATGACGATCAGGATGGCGACACCGGAAAACATTGACTTGGTCGCCGCCCATAGCATTTCGGCAAGCACCACGTCGTCCAGAGCCAGCGGCGCGTTGAGCAGCGCATCCCATGTCTTCTGCACATGCATACGGGAAAAGGCCGAATACAAGGCCTCGAACGACGCCGCCATCATCACGGACATGCAGATGGATCCGGATGCCAGGAAATGGATATAGGGAATCCCGTTAATGCTATGCAAAAGGCTCCCCAGGCCATACCCGAACGCGACCAGCGTAATGAGCGGATCGGCGATATTACCAAGGATGCTAGCTCCCGCCAGCTTTCTCCAGACGAGGAAATTGCGGCGCCAGATCGGGAAGAAACGGAATGAAAACGCCGGCAAGGCGAAGACGGCAGCACTCATCTCAATCCCTCATTTCCCTTCCGGTCAGCTTCAAGAACAAGTCCTCCAGATTCGCGGGCCGGTGAAGATAACGCACGCCTTCCGTCGTGTGCAGGCTTGCCAGCAATGACTGCGCATCGTTGGTATAGCAGAAGACCGTCTCCCCGCTGACTTCGATGCGCGCCGCCTTCGCACGTCCTTCCCTCTCGCCCCAGGCCACGGCATTGTCGCCATACACTTCGACCACTTCCGCCTCGATATGTTGCCCGATGAGATCGCGCGGCGACCCCTCCGCAATCATCTGGCCGTGATCGATGACCGCAAGCCGGTCGCACAGGCGCTCGGCCTCATCCATGAAATGCGTGGTCAGGACGATCGTCTTGCCCTCATTCAGGAGCGTCTTCAGCCGATCCCAGATCATGTGCCGCGCCTGTGGATCCAGTCCGGTGGTCGGTTCGTCCATAAAGATCAGGTCCGGATCGTTCACAAGCGAGCGCGCGAGCGTCAGGCGACGCTTCATGCCCCCCGACAGTTCGATGATGTGCGCATCCTTCTTGGCTGTCAGGCTGGCGAATTCCAGCAGCTTCGGGATGCGAGCCTTGATTTCCTGGTCACTGATACCGAAGTAGCGCCCGAACACCAGCAGGTTTTCCTCAACGGTGAAATCGGGATCGAGATTGTCCGCCTGCGGCACAACCCCCACCCGCAACCGGGCCGGTCGAGCATCTTGCGGGATGCTCCGCCCCACCAGTCGGATCTCGCCACTATCAGGAGCCGTCAGGCCCAGGCACAGCCTGAGCGTAGTCGTCTTGCCGGCGCCGTTCGGCCCCAGCAATCCATAGCATTCGCCGCGTCGCAGACTGAACGACAATCCATCCACAACCACGCTCTTCGATTCGCCGTTGCCATACGACTTGCGCAGGTTAGCCACAGAGAGAATGTCGAATTCACTCATCCCGAAACGGTACCTCAGCCCAAAAGAAGACATCTTGCCACAAACGAAAAGTCAGCACCGGCGCTGCTGAACAAGATTGAACAAGGCATCAGCCGGTAAAAACAAAAAAGCCAGGCAATGCCTGGCTTTTTTTGCGATTGACGCGATCCCAATTACTCGGCGCTCGGCACTTCTGCCTCATCGCTGATTTCCGGACGGTCGACCAGCTCGACAAATGCCATCGGCGCATTGTCGCCCTGACGGAAACCCATTTTCAGGATACGCAGATAGCCGCCGTTGCGGGCTGCATAGCGCGGGCCGATTTCAGCGAACAGCTTGACCACGATTTCGCGGTCGCGCAGACGGTTGAAAGCCAGGCGCTTGTTGGACAGGCTGTCGGTCTTGCCCAGGGTGATGATAGGCTCGACGACGCGGCGCAGTTCCTTCGCCTTCGGCAGCGTGGTCTTGATGGCTTCGTGGCGCAGCAGGGAAACGGTCATGTTGCGCAGCATCGCGAGGCGGTGCGACGAAGTACGATTCAGTTTACGGAGGCCGTGACGGTGACGCATGGTAGTTCCTTTCAGTTTGAGTTTGAATCCAGCTCTTCTATCGATCGGCACAGGCCGATCGCGGGCCGGTAAGTCTTGTTGTTACGATACTGCTTGATATGGGAAGGAGCGGCCGCAGCCGCTCCAACCGAATTACTTCTCCAGGCCAGCCGGCGGCCAGTTCTCGAGCTTCATGCCCAGGGTCAGACCACGGGATGCCAGCACTTCCTTGATTTCGTTCAGGGACTTGCGACCCAGGTTCGGGGTCTTGAGCAGTTCGTTTTCGCTGCGCTGGATCAGGTCGCCGATGTAGTAAATGTTCTCGGCCTTCAGGCAGTTTGCGGAACGGACGGTGAGTTCGAGGTCGTCGACCGGACGCAGCAGGATCGGATCAACAGCCGGAGCACGCGACGGTGCTTCCGCGGTTGCTTCCGTGCCTTCCAGTGCAGCGAACACGTTCAGCTGGTCAACCAGCACGCGTGCGGACTGGCGGATCGCCTCTTCCGGCGAAATCACGCCGTTGGTTTCGATGTTCATGACCAGCTTATCGAGGTCGGTACGCTGTTCCACACGAGCGGACTCGACAGCATAGGAGACGCGACGAACCGGCGAGAACGATGCATCCAGAATGATGCGGCCGATGGTCTTGTTCGCGTCTTCCGACAGGCGGCGAACGTTGCCCGGCACATAGCCGCGGCCCTTTTCAACCTTGATCTGCATGTCCAGCTTGCCACCAGCGGTCAGGTGCGCAATCACGTGATCCGGATTGATCAGCTCAACGTCGTGCGGGAGATCGATATCCGATGCCATTACCGCGCCTTCGCCTTCCTTCTTCAGGGTCAGCGTAACTTCATCGCGGTTGTGCAGCTTGAACACCACACCCTTGAGATTCAGCAGCATGTCGACGACGTCTTCCTGCACACCGTCCAGCGACGAATACTCGTGCACGACACCGGCGATCGTCACTTCGGTCGGCGCATAGCCAACCATCGACGACAGCAGGACGCGGCGCAGCGCGTTGCCGAGCGTATGGCCGTAGCCGCGTTCGAACGGCTCCATCACCACTTTTGCTTGGCCGGCAGCAAGTGCCTCAACTTCGATAATACGGGGTTTCAACAGACTGTTTTGCATGAAATGTCCTTTTCAATACCCTCGGCTCGTTACACCGATAAGGCTGATGGCATTACAAAGAAACCCGCCCTGCCAGATGACAGGGCGGGCGAAGAAAAGCGAATTAACGCGAGTAAAGTTCGACGATCAGCGATTCGTTGACGTCGTTGGCGATCTCGGTGCGATCCGGCATGGACTTGAAGGTGCCTTCCATCTTCTTGGCATCAACAGCGACCCAGGACGGCATGCCGCTCTGCTCTGCCAGGGACAGTGCCTCGACGATACGAGCCTGTTTCTTGGCCTTTTCACGCACAGCAACGACGTCGCCCGGCTTGACCAGATAGGAAGCGATGTTGACGACGGTGCCGTTGACGGTCAGCGCCTTGTGGCTGACCAACTGGCGTGCCTCAGAACGGGTAGAGCCAAAGCCCATGCGGTATGCGACGTTGTCCAGACGGGATTCGAGCAGCTTCAGCAGGTTCTCGCCGGTATTGCCTTTGCGGCGGTCTGCCTCGGCAAAGTAACGACGGAACTGGCGCTCAAGAATACCGTACATACGCTTGACCTTCTGCTTTTCGCGCAGCTGGTTGCCGTAGTCGGAGGTACGCGCACCGGAAGTGCGGCCATGCTGGCCCGGCTTGGAGTCCAGCTTGCACTTGGAGTCCAGCGAACGACGCGCGCTCTTCAGGAACAGGTCGGTGCCTTCACGGCGGGAGAGTTTTGCTTTCGGTCCGATATAACGTGCCACGTTGATTTCCTTTTATTGAATGACGCCCCGACCAGTTCATTTCAGCGAAACAAGCTGCCAGGCGCTAGTCTGATCTGCCTGCAATCAGACGGTGGTCTTAAGTACAAAGCCCGCCATAGTATATGGCGGGCAGCTTTACTGCAACTACAGCGTCGAGCAATTAGATGCGACGGCGCTTCGGCGGACGGCAGCCGTTGTGCGGAACCGGCGTCACATCCTGGATTTGGGTAATCTTGATACCGAGGCTGTTCAGCGCGCGAACTGCAGACTCGCGACCCGGGCCCGGGCCCTTAATGCGAACTTCCAGATTCTTCACGCCGCACTCGATGGCAACCTTGCCTGCCGCTTCGGCCGCAACCTGCGCTGCGAACGGGGTCGACTTACGCGAACCCTTGAAGCCAGCACCACCGGAAGTTGCCCACGACAGAGCGTTGCCCTGGCGGTCGGTAATGGTGATGATGGTGTTGTTGAAGGACGCGTGGATATGCGCGATGCCTTCGGCAACGTTCTTTTTAACTTTCTTACGCACGCGTGCTGCTGCGGCGTTATTCGGGGCTTTTGCCATGTTGATTTCCTTGAATCCGACTACGAGTCAAACTGCGCTGGATTACTTCTTCAGCGACTGCGCTGCCTTGCGCGGACCCTTGCGGGTGCGGGCGTTGGTGCGGGTACGCTGGCCACGGACCGGCAGACCCTTGCGATGGCGCAGGCCACGATAGCAACCCAAGTCCATCAGACGCTTGATGCTCATCGAGACTTCACGACGCAGGTCACCTTCAACGACGAACTTGCCTACTTCGTCGCGCAGCTTTTCCAGCTCGTTATCGTCCAGATCCTTGACCTTCTTGGTGGTCGGGACACCCGTCTTTTCGCAGATGTCTTCCGCGCGCGGACGGCCAATACCATAAATCGCTGTCAAGCCGATAACGGTGTGTTGGTGATTGGGGATATTCACCCCTGCAATACGTGCCATTCGTTATTCCTCGATCAATAACGTTAATTAACCTTGGCGCTGCTTGTGACGCGGTTCGGTGCAGATGACACGAACAACGCCCTTGCGCTTGATGATCTTACAGTTGCGGCAGATCCGCTTGACTGATGCGAGCACTTTCATTTTTGCCCTCTTTCTAGCTTTTGGTTACTTGTTACTTACTTCGTACGGAACACAATCCGTGCCCGGCTCAAATCATAGGGCGTCAATTCCACCGTGACCTTATCGCCAGGCAGGATGCGGATATAGTTCATCCGCATCTTGCCGGAAATATGTCCGAGGACAACGTGCCCGTTTTCCAACTTGACTCGAAATGTTGCATTCGGAAGATTCTCGAGAATCTCACCCTGCATCTGAATTACGTCGTCTTTTGCCATTCGCTCTGTCGCCTTGGGCTTCCGATCACCGCGTCGGCATGCCGCCCTTGAAATTCGCTTTACGAAGCAGTGATTCGTATTGCTGCGACATCACGTAATTCTGAACCTGCGCCATGAAGTCCATCGTCACCACAACGATAATCAGCAGCGACGTACCGCCAAAGTAGAACGGCACCTTCCAGCGAGCGATCAGGAATTCCGGCAGCAAGCACACCAGCGTGATGTACACCGCACCCACCAGCGTCAGACGCATCAGGATCTTGTCGATGTAACGTGCCGTCTGGTCGCCCGGACGAATACCCGGAACAAACGCACCACTCTTCTTCAAATTGTCTGCGGTCTCTTTGCTATTGAATACCAGAGCGGTATAGAAAAAGCAAAAGAACACAATCGCACCTGCATACAGCAACGCGTGAATCGGTTCACCCGGAGCCAGCGATGCCGCCAGGTCCTTGAGGAAACGAACAAAAGGATTGCTCGTATCACCCGTTGTAAACCAGCTCGTGATCGTCGCCGGAAACAGAATGATCGACGATGCGAAAATCGGCGGGATCACACCGGCCATATTCAACTTCAGTGGCAGGTGACTGCTTTGACCACCGTAAATCTTGTTACCAACCTGGCGCTTCGCGTAATTAACCAGGATCTTGCGCTGGCCACGTTCAATGAACACGACCAAGAACGTCACGGCCGCCACGATCACACAGATCAGAATTGCCGACAGTGCATTCATCGATCCGGTACGTACCAACTCGAAGAGTCCGCCGATTGCACTCGGCAAGCCCGCCGCGATACCAGCGAAGATGATGATCGAGATACCATTCCCCAATCCGCGCTCGGTGATCTGTTCACCCAGCCACATCAGGAACATCGTACCCGTCACCAGCGTCACTACAGTGGTGAAGCGGAAAGCCAGACCCGGATCAATCACGAGACCTGCCTGCGACTCCAGCGCGACTGCAATTCCAAGCGCCTGGAACGTTGCCAGTACCAGCGTCCCATAACGCGTGTACTGCGTAATCTTGCGACGGCCGGCTTCGCCTTCCTTCTTCAGTGCCTCCAGTTGCGGCGACACGATCGACATCAGCTGCATAATGATCGATGCCGAGATGTACGGCATGATACCCAGCGCGAAGATCGTGAAGCGCGACAGCGCACCGCCGGAGAACATGTTGAACATCCCGAGGATGCCACCCTGATTCTGCCGGAACAGCTCTGCCAGCTGATCGGGATCAATCCCCGGAACGGGAATGTGAGCGCCGATACGATAAACAACTAACGCAGCAAGCAGGAACCAGAGTCGTCCCCACGGAAAACCGCTTGCTGCACTTTTTGCGAGTTGCGGTGTCGTCGCCAATTATTGCTCCGAACTAACCGGCTGCTTAAGCAACCGTACCACCAGCAGCTTCAATGGCAGCCTTGGCACCCTTGGTCGCGATCAAACCCGTGACCGTGACTTTCTTGCTGATCTCGCCGGCCTTGATGATGCGCACGACGCGAGCCAGCTCGGAAACCAGACCTGCCTGCTTCAGTGCCAGCATGTCGATCTCTGCGACGGGCAGCTTTTCCAGGTCGCCCAAGCGCACTTCAGCCTTGAACGGCGTTGCCAGCGACTTGAAGCCGCGCTTCGGCAGACGACGCTGCAGAGGCATCTGACCGCCTTCGAAACCGACCTTGTGGAAACCGCCGGAACGCGATTTTTGACCCTTGTGGCCGCGGCCGGCAGTCTTGCCCAGGCCCGAACCGATACCGCGACCGACGCGACGCTTAGCGTGCTTGGCGCCGTCAGCCGGTTGAATGTTGTTCAATTCCATGATTTGCTCCGTTCGCAAGCCGTCGGCTTACGACACCACTTTCACGAGATACGAAACCTTGTTGATCATGCCGCGGACTGCCGGCGTGTCTTGCAGCTCCGAAACCGAATTCACACGACGCAGGCCGAGGCCGCGTACGGTGGCGCGATGGTCCTGGCGAGTGCCGATCAAGCCTTTGACCAGTTTCACTTTGATTGTGTTTGCCATTCGGATCACCTTAACCCAGAATTTCTTCAACGGACTTGCCACGCTTGGCAGCAATTTCCGACGGGGTGTTCATGTTTGCCAGACCGTTCAACGTGGCGCGAACCATGTTATACGGGTTGGTCGAGCCGTAGGACTTTGCCACGACGTTGGTCACGCCCATCACTTCGAAGATCGCGCGCATCGGGCCGCCGGCGATAACACCGGTACCATCCTTAGCCGGCGAAATCATCACGGTAGACGCGCCATGCTTGCCGGTCACGGTATGCTGCAACGTGCCGTTCTTGAGCGTTACCTTGATCATCTTGCGGCGGGCTTCTTCCATTGCCTTCTGCACAGCAACCGGCACTTCCTTCGACTTGCCCTTGCCCATGCCGATACGGCCATCGCCGTCACCGACCACGGTCAGCGCTGCGAAACCCATGATACGGCCGCCCTTGACCACTTTGGTCACGCGGTTGACCGCAATCATCTTTTCCCGCATGCCGTCGTCGCGCTCTTCGCCTTGCTGCGTCTTTGCTTGCATTTTTGCCATGACGATTCTTCCTTAGAACTTCAGACCGGCTTCACGTGCCGCATCCGCCACGGCCTTGACACGGCCGTGATAGCGGAAACCGGAACGATCGAACGCAACTTCGGAGATACCGGCCTTCAGGGCCTTCTCTGCGACGCGTTTGCCAACCAGGGCAGCCGCTGCGGCGTTACCGCCCTTGCCCGACTTGCCAGCCAATTCCTGACGCACTTCCGCTTCCAGCGTGGAGGCAGATGCCAGAACCGTGGCGTCCGGACCAATGATGTTTGCGTAAATGTGCAGGTTGGTGCGATGCACGGCCAGGCGATTTACCTTCAACTCTGCGATCTTCGCGCGAGTTTGGCGTGCGCGGCGCAGACGTGATTGTTTCTTGTCCATCGTCAACCCCTATTACTTCTTCTTGGTTTCTTTGATCACTACCACTTCGTCCACATAGCGGACGCCCTTGCCCTTGTACGGCTCCGGGCTGCGGTAGGCGCGGATTTCGGCAGCGGTCTGACCGACCTTCTGCTTGTCGACACCCTTGATCACGATTTCGGTCTGCGACGGCGTTTCAACCTTCACACCGGCGGGCATCTGGTGCACGACCGGGTGGGAGAAACCGAGCGACAGGTTCAGCTTGTCGCCTTGAGCCTGAGCACGATAACCCACGCCAACCAGCGAAAGTTTGCGCTCGAAGCCCTTGGTCACGCCATTGACCATATTGTTCACGAGTGCACGCAGGGTGCCCGACATTGCGTTGGCTTCGCGGCTGTCATTAGCCGGCGAAAACTTCAGCGTGCCGTTGTCGTTTTCAATCTTGACCAGGCCGTTCAGGGACTGGCTCAGCGTGCCCAGCGGGCCCTTCACAGTGATTTGCTCTGCAGCGATGGACGCTTCCGCGCCCTTCGGCAGTGCAATCGGCATTTTACCTACACGAGACATCTTGCACTCCTTAGGCCACGTAGCAAATGACTTCGCCACCGACACCGGTCGCGCGCGCTTTGCGGTCTGTCATCACACCCTTCGGCGTGGAGACAATCGCCACACCAAGGCCGTTCATCACTTGCGGAATATCATCCTTGCCCTTGTAAATACGCAGGCCGGGGCGGGATACGCGCTCGAGACGCTCGATAACCGGACGGCCGGCATAGTACTTCAGGCCGATCTTCAGTTCTGCCTTGCCGTCTGCTTCGGAAACTGCGTAATCTTCGATGTAACCCTCGTCCTTCAGGACGTTGGCAATCGCCACCTTGACTTTGGACGACGGCATTGCAACCGTGGTCTTCTGCACACCTTGGGCGTTGCGGATACGGGTCAGCATATCGGCGATAGGATCGCTCATACTCATTGCTTGTTCTCCTATTACCAGCTAGCTTTGGTTACACCCGGAATCTCGCCGCGCATGGCGATTTCACGGATCTTGATACGGGCCAAACCGAACTTGCGGAAAGTGCCGCGGGGACGACCGGTCAGAGCGCAACGATTGCGCTGACGGGTCGGATTCGCGTTGCGCGGCAGCGCCTGAAGCTTCAGGCGCGCTTCATAGCGCTCTTCTTCCGATTTCGATTGATCGTCGATGATTGCCTTCAACTCGGCACGCTTGCCTGCATACTTCTTTACCAGGGCAGCGCGCTTTTGTTCACGGTTAATCAGTGCCAGTTTTGCCATGGCAGCCTCAGTTTCTGAACGGGAATTTAAATGCGGCGAGGAGCGCTTTCGCTTCGTCGTCGGTCTTCGCAGTCGTGGTGATGCTGATGTTCATGCCACGCAGCGCGTCGATCTTGTCGTACTCAATTTCGGGAAAAATGATCTGCTCTTTCACACCGATGTTGTAGTTGCCACGACCGTCGAACGCACGACCGGACACGCCACGGAAGTCACGGACGCGCGGCAGCGCGACGGTGATCAGGCGATCCAAGAATTCGTACATGCGCGCACCACGGAGGGTCACCATGCAACCGATCGGATAGCCTTCGCGAATCTTGAAGCCTGCGATCGCCTTGCGAGCCTTGGTCACAACCGGCTTCTGGCCAGCGATCTTGGTCAGGTCGCCGACAGCGTGCTCGATGATCTTCTTGTCCGCAACCGCTTCCGACAGACCCATGTTCAGGGTAATCTTGGTCAGGCGCGGGACTTCCATCACCGACTTGTAACCAAACTTGCTGGTCAGGTCGGAGACGACTTTATCTTTATAGAATTGTTGGAGACGGGCCATGATGTCTTACACCTTAACGACTTCGCCGCTGGACTTGTAGACGCGAACCTTCTTGCCGTCCACGATCTTGAAGCCCACGCTATCTGCCTTGCCAGTCGCCGCATTGAACAATGCAACGTTGGAGACGTGAATTGGCATCAGCTTGTCAACGATGCCGCCAGTAGCACCGGTCATCGGGTTCGGGCGAACGGCCTTCTTGGCAACATTCACACCCTCGACAACCACGTAATCAGCGCTGACGCGCTGCTTGACCAGGCCACGCTTGCCCTTATCCTTACCGGTCAGGACGATGACTTCGTCATTCTTCCGAATCTTATCCACGACTGGACTCCTTACAGAACTTCAGGCGCGAGCGACACGATCTTCATGAAGCGCTCGGTACGCAGCTCGCGCGTCACCGGCCCGAAAATACGGGTGCCGATCGGCTCAAGCTTATTATTCAGCAACACTGCAGCGTTGCCATCGAACTTGACCAGCGAGCCATCCTGACGACGCACGCCCTTAGCGGTACGAACGACGACAGCGTTGTAAATCTCGCCCTTTTTCACGCGACCACGCGGAGCAGCGTCTTTTACCGTCACCTTGATGACGTCGCCGATGCTGGCGTAACGGCGCTTGGAACCACCCAGCACCTTAATGCACAGGACTTCACGCGCACCCGTGTTGTCGGCCACTTCGAGCCGGCTTTCAGTTTGAATCATAGTATTTTCTTTCCCAACTTAATCCGCTCATCCGCCCAACGCGGGATCGCGGTCAGTCTTGGTCCTGTCAGCCGACCTTGCTAAGCCGAGCCGATTAGGTGGACGGTTACAAAAACTACTGCTGCGCAATTACCAACTGCGCGAATCTTTCGAACTGCAGGGCACTGCAAATGGCCTCGTTAATACTTAACAAGAACCAAGCCCAGCATTATGACACCAAAATGCCGGGCCCGCAACTACTATTTAGACGATTTGCGCGGTCTGGACCACACGGGTCACCGACCAGGCCTTCGTCTTGGAAATCGGGCGACCTTCCGTGATTTCCACGGTATCGCCTTCTTTCACCTGGTTGGTTTCGTCGTGAGCATGGTACTTGTTCGACTTCACGACGATCTTGCCGTACAGCGGGTGCTTGACGCGGCGCTCAACGAGCACGGTCACGGTCTTGTCCATCTTGTCGGACACAACCTTGCCAATCAGGGTGCGCTTGAGCGACTGTTTCACTTGATCGTTCATTATTTGGCGTCCTTCTGATTCATGACCGTCTTCACGCGCGCGATGTCGCGGCGCACCTTCTTGAGTTGCGCGGTGTTGTTCAGTTGCTGCGTTGCGACTTGCATACGCAGGCTGAATTGCGCCTTGAGCAACTCGTTCAGCTCTTTTTGCAGAGCCGCCTGATCCTTGCCGCGGAGTTCAGATGCTTTCATGTTTCACTCCTATTATTGGCCGACTTGGCGCAGAACGAAGGTCGTTGCCAGCGGAAGCTTGGCAGCTGCCAGGCGGAACGCCTCGCGAGCCAACGATTCATCAACACCATCCATCTCGTACAACACCTTGCCCGGCTGGATTTCGGCCACGTAGTACTCCGGGTTACCCTTACCGTTACCCATACGGACTTCGGCGGGCTTCTGGGAGATCGGCTTGTCCGGGAAAACGCGGATCCAGATACGGCCGCCGCGCTTGATGTGACGCGTCATTGCACGACGTGCCGCTTCAATCTGGCGGGCCGTGATACGGCCGCGACCGACCGCCTTCAGGCCAAATTCGCCGAACGAGACGGCAGTGCCGCGCTCGTGCGAAATGCCCTTGTTGCGGCCTTTTTGCTCTTTACGATACTTCCTGCGTGCTGGTTGCAGCATGGTTATTCTCCTGCTTTCTCAGCCGGTGCAGCGCCGTCAGCCTTCTTCGGGGCACGAACACGCTTCGCAGCCGGAGTAGTGGCTGAAGTTCCTTCGGAACCCTCAGCCTTCTTGGCGCGCGGACGGCCGCCCGGTTTGCCATCGTCACGACGCGGGCCGCGACGCTTCTTGTCGTCTTCAACCGGTGCCTCGATGGTCGGTGCTTCGCCGCTTGCCAGACGATCGCCCTTGTAGACCCAGACCTTGATACCGATGATGCCGTAGGTCGTTTCCGCTTCGCCAAAACCGTAGTCGATGTCGGCACGCAGGGTGTGCAGGGGCACACGGCCTTCGCGATACCACTCTTTACGAGCGATTTCGATGCCGTTCAGACGACCAGACGACATGATCTTGATGCCCTGGGCGCCGAGACGCATGGCGTTCTGCATCGCGCGCTTCATTGCGCGGCGGAACATGATGCGCTTTTCGAGCTGCTGGGCGATCGAGTCAGCGATCAGCTGAGCGTCGACTTCCGGCTTGCGGATTTCTTCGATATTGACGTGAACCGGCACGCCCATCATCTTGGTCAGGTCGGACTTCAGGACTTCGATGTCCTCGCCCTTCTTGCCAATCACAACGCCCGGACGGGAGCTGAAAATGGTGATGCGTGCGTTCTTCGCCGGACGCTCGATAACGATGCGGCCAACCGAAGCGTTCTTCAGTTTCTTCTTCAGGTAGGTGCGGACGGTCAGGTCTTCGTTGAGCATGGAGGCAAAGTTGCCATTGCCAGCATACCAACGGGAACCCCAGTTACGCGTAACCGAAAGACGGAAACCGGTCGGATGAATTTTCTGTCCCATCGTGACTCCTTAGTTACCGACAGTCACGTAGATGTGACAGGTTTGCTTCGAGATGCGATCGCCACGACCCTTTGCGCGTGCAATGAAGCGCTTCAGGAAAGCGCCACGTTCGACGTAGATCGTCTTGACGCGCAGTTCGTCGATGTCAGCACCATCATTGTGTTCGGCGTTCGCGATTGCGGACTCGAGCACACCTTTGATGATCGCAGCACCTTTTTTCGGGCTGAAGGCCAGGATATTCAGTGCCTGGTCAACCTTCTTGCCACGAATCATGTCTGCAACAAGGCGGCCCTTCTGTTCCGACAGGCGTGCGCCACGGAGAATAGCTTTAGTTTCCATCATCGCACCTTATTTCTTGGCCTTCTTGTCGGCGGCGTGACCCTTGAACGTACGGGTCAGCGCGAATTCGCCGAGCTTGTGACCAACCATGTTTTCAGACACATAGACCGGCACGTGCTGCTTGCCGTTATGCACCGCGATCGTCAGGCCAATGAAATCCGGCATGATCGTCGAACGACGGGACCAAGTCTTGATCGGCTTCTTGTCTTTCGACGCTTGCGCAGCTTCGACCTTCTTGATCAGGTGGGCGTCACAGAACGGCCCTTTTTTCAATGAACGTGTCATGTGTTACCCCTTATTTCTTGCCACGGCGCGAGACGATCATCGAAGTCGTGCGCTTGTTGCGACGCGTCTTCTTGCCCTTGGTCTGCTGGCCCCACGGCGATACCGGGTGACGGCCTGCAGAAGTGCGGCCTTCGCCACCACCGTGCGGGTGGTCGATCGGGTTCATGACGACGCCACGAACCGTCGGGCGGATACCGCGCCAACGCGTTGCACCGGCCTTGCCGATCTTGCGCAGGTTGTGCTCACCGTTACCGACTTCGCCAACCGTTGCGCGGCACTCGATGTGCACGCGGCGGACTTCGCCGGAACGCAGGCGAACCTGGGCGTAAGTGCCTTCGCGGGCCATCAGGACGACGCCTGCACCTGCGGTACGCGCCATCTGCGCGCCCTTGCCAGGCAGCATTTCGACGCAGTGCATCGTGGTGCCGACCGGGATGTTGCGGATCGGGAGGCAGTTACCGGCCTTGATCGGCGCTTCGGAGCCATTCATCAGCTGATCGCCGACAGCAACGCCCTTCGGGGCGATGATGTACTTGCGCTCGCCGTCGGCGTAGCACAGCAGGGCGATATGCGCGGTACGGTTCGGGTCGTATTCGATACGCTCGACCTTGGCCGGAATGCCATCCTTGTTGCGACGGAAGTCGACAACGCGGTAATGCTGCTTGTGGCCACCGCCGATGTGGCGGGTGGTGATGCGACCGTTGTTGTTACGACCAGCGGTCTTGGACTTCTTCTCGACGAGGGCGTCAAACGGGCGGCCTTTGTACAGGTCGGGATTGACGACCTTGACCATGCCACGGCGACCGGCCGACGTCGGTTTCATTTTCACGAGTGCCATTATTTAGCCTCCTCGGTGAAGTTGATTTCCTGGCCGGGCTTCAGGCAGACATATGCCTGACGCGTATGGTTGCGGCGGCCAGTGAAACGACCGGAGCGCTTTTGCTTGCCCTGGCGGTTCACGACTTGCACCGAATCCACTTGCACCTTGAACAGCAACTCGACAGCCGCCTTGATTTCCGGCTTGGTTGCGTCCGGAGCGACGCGGAAAACAACTTGTTCATTACGTTCTGCGACGAAGGTGGCCTTCTCCGAAATTACCGGAGCCAGCAGCACTTTCATCAGGCGCTCTTCGCTGTGCTTAACGACTGCGTTCATGCCAGCATCTCCTCAATCTTGGCCAACGCCGGCTTGGTGATCAGAACCTTCTTGAAGAACACCAGCGAAACGGGATCGGCATGACGCGGCTCGACGACCAGCACGTTCGGCAGATTGCGCGAAGCGAGCAGCAGGTTTTCGTCGAGGTTGTCGGTAATTACCAGCACGGAGTCCAGACCCATGCCCTTGAGCTTTTGCGCGAGCAGCTTGGTCTTCGGCGCATCAACCGACAGGCCTTCAATAACCGACAGGCGGTCTTCGCGAGCCAGCTGGGAGAGGATCGAGCAGACACCTGCGCGATACATCTTCTTGTTGACCTTGTGCGAGAAGTTCTCGTCGGGGCTGTTCGGGAAGATGCGACCACCACCACGCCACAGCGGCGAGGACGACATACCGGCACGAGCGCGGCCCGTACCCTTTTGACGCCACGGCTTCTTGGTCGTGTGACTGACTTCTTCACGGTCTTTTTGCTTGCGGTTGCCGCTGCGAGCGTTTGCCTGGTAGGCAACCACGACCTGGTGAATCAGCGCTTCGTTGTAGTCACGGCCGAAAATGGTATCCGGCGCAGCGACGTTGGAAGCAGCTTGACCCTGGTCATTCAGGAGCTTGAGTTCCATCGATTAGGCTCCCTTCTTTGCTTTGACTTTGACAGCGGGACGAACGATCACTTCACCGTTCTTGGCACCCGGCACCGCACCCTTGACCAGCAACAGCTGGCGCTCAGCGTCAACGCGAGCGATTTCGAGGTTTTGCACGGTGGTGGTAACGTCACCCATGTGACCGGTCATGCGCTTACCCGGGAAAACGCGACCCGGATCCTGCGCCATACCGATGGAACCCGGCACGTTGTGCGAACGGGAGTTACCGTGGGTTGCGCGACCGGAACCGAAGTTGTAGCGCTTGATCGTACCGGCGTAGCCCTTACCGATCGACACGCCTTGCACGTCGACCTTCTGGCCAGCTTCGAACATGGTGACGGCGATGGTGTCGCCGGCCTTCAGTTCGGCAGCTTTCGCTGCATCGATACGGAATTCTTTGAGGACGGTACCAGCTTCAACACCTGCTTTTGCGAGGTGACCGGCTGCCGCTTTATTAACGCGGGAAGCACGGCGCTGACCGAAGGTGACCTGAACAGAGGTGTAGCCGTCTGTTTCGTCGGTTTTGATTTGCGTCACGCGGTTGTTCGACACGTCCAGCACGGTAACAGGAATCGTATCCCCGTCATCCGTGAAGATGCGCATCATACCAACCTTGCGACCAACAAGGCCTAGGCTCATTGTTTTCTCCATTCCCGCCTGCGATTGGGCGGGGCTGATGTTTGTACTACAAAAACGTATTGGCACGGATTGCCGCGCCAATACCGAAGCCGAGCATTATAACCCGCATTTTTTCATTCCACAATCCACCAAATCGGAAAATTGTGGTATGTGCGGGGTTACAACGATTACTGCAGTTTGATTTCGACGTCCACGCCAGCCGGCAGGTCCAGCTTCATCAGGGCGTCAACCGTCTTGTCGGTCGGGTCGACGATGTCCATCAGGCGCTGGTGGGTGCGGATTTCGAACTGGTCGCGCGAAGTCTTGTTGACGTGCGGCGAACGCAGAATGTCGAAACGCTGGATGCGGGTCGGCAGCGGAACCGGGCCCTTGACCACTGCGCCGGTACGCTTCGCGGTGTCGACGATTTCCAGTGCGGACTGGTCGATCAGGCGATAGTCGAATGCCTTCAGGCGGATGCGGATTTTCTGGTTTTGCATGGTTTTGTCCTTAAAAGAGCGAGCCGCGGGCGAGTGCTCACCCGCGGCAGTATTTAGTCAAAGAGCGGTTAAATCCTGCAACCAAATTACTCGATGATCTTGGCAACGACGCCGGCGCCGACGGTACGGCCGCCTTCGCGGATTGCGAAGCGCAGACCCTCTTCCATCGCGATCGGGTTGATCAGCTTCACAGTGATCGACACGTTGTCGCCCGGCATGACCATCTCTTTGCCTGCCGGCAGTTCGATCGCGCCGGTCACGTCCGTGGTACGGAAGTAGAACTGCGGACGGTAGTTGTTGAAGAACGGGGTGTGACGACCGCCTTCATCCTTCGACAGAACGTAGATCTCGCCCGTGAAGTGGCTGTGCGGCTTGATCGAACCCGGCTTGGCCAGAACCTGGCCACGCTCAACGTCTTCACGCTTGGTACCGCGCAGCAGCACGCCGACGTTGTCGCCCGCTTGACCCTGGTCCAGCAGCTTGCGGAACATTTCCACGCCGGTGCAGGTGGTCTTCTGGGTGTCGCGGATGCCGACGATTTCGATTTCTTCGCCGACCTTGATGATGCCGCGCTCGACGCGACCGGTCACCACGGTGCCGCGGCCAGAGATCGAGAACACGTCTTCCACCGGCATCAGGAAGGCGCCGTCAATGGCACGCTCCGGCGTCGGGATGTAGGTGTCCAGCGCTTCGGCCAGCTTCATGATCGCGCCTTCGCCCAGGTCGCCCTTGTCGCCTTCCAGCGCCAGCTTGGCCGAACCGCGCACGATCGGCAGATCGTCGCCAGGGAATTCGTACTTGGACAGGAGCTCGCGCACTTCCATTTCGACCAGCTCGAGCAGCTCGGCGTCGTCGACCATGTCGCACTTGTTCAGGAACACGATGATGTACGGCACACCGACCTGGCGGGCCAGCAGGATGTGTTCGCGGGTCTGCGGCATCGGGCCGTCAGCAGCGGAGCACACCAGGATCGCGCCGTCCATCTGCGCTGCGCCGGTAATCATGTTCTTGACGTAGTCGGCGTGGCCGGGGCAGTCAACGTGGGCGTAGTGGCGGTTGGCGGTCTCGTACTCGACGTGCGCGGTGTTGATGGTAATGCCGCGTGCCTTTTCTTCCGGCGCCGCATCGATTTCGTCGTACTTCTTCGCTTCGCCGCCGAACTTGGCCGACAGCACCGTCGCGATTGCCGCGGTCAGCGTGGTCTTGCCATGGTCAACGTGACCGATCGTGCCTACATTCACGTGCGGCTTGGTCCGCTCAAACTTGCCTTTTGCCATTTTAGATATCCTTCAAAAAGAACGATTTATTGAGTTTTCGATTCGGTCTCCGGCGCTGGCCGGAGACCGCATTGCCTTATTACTTGGCCTTGGCGTTGATGACGGCGTCAGCAACGTTCTTCGGCGCTTCGGAGTAGTGCTTGAATTCCATCGTGTACGTCGCACGACCCTGGGTCAGCGAACGCAGCGTGGTGGAATAGCCGAACATTTCCGACAGCGGGACTTCGGCGCGAATGATCTTGCCGCCGCCCGGGATGTCGTCCATGCCCTGGATCATGCCGCGACGGGAGGACAGGTCGCCCATCACGTCGCCCATCTTCTCTTCCGGCGTTTCAACTTCGACGGCCATCATCGGCTCGAGCAGAACCGGGTTAGCCTTGCGGCAGCCATCCTTGAACGCCATCGAACCGGCCATACGGAACGCGTTTTCGTTCGAGTCCACGTCGTGGTAGGAACCGAAGATCAGCGTAACCTTGACGTCAACGACCGGATAGCCGGCCATCACGCCCGTCGGGAGGGTGTCGATAATGCCCTTCTCGACTGCCGGGATGTATTCGCGAGGAACGACACCGCCCTTGATGGCGTCGACGAACTCGAAGCCCTTGCCCGGCTCTTGCGGTTCGATCTTCAGAACGACGTGACCGTACTGACCACGGCCGCCGGACTGCTTGACGAACTTGCCTTCGATTTCTTCGCAAGTCTTGCGGATGGTTTCGCGGTACGCAACCTGCGGCTTGCCGACGGTTGCTTCGACGTTGAACTCGCGCTTCATGCGGTCGACGAGAATTTCCAGGTGCAGTTCGCCCATACCGGAAATAATGGTCTGGCCGGATTCTTCGTCGGTCTTCACGCGGAACGACGGATCTTCCTGCGACAGGCGATTGAGCGCGATGCCCATCTTTTCCTGGTCAGCCTTGGTCTTCGGCTCGACAGCCTGCGAAATCACCGGCTCCGGGAACACCATGCGCTCGAGGGTGATGATCGCTTCCGGATCGCACAGGGTTTCACCGGTGGTCGCTTCCTTCAGGCCCACTGCAGCAGCGATGTCGCCTGCACGGACTTCCTTGATTTCTTCACGCTGGTTGGCGTGCATCTGCAGCAGACGGCCGATACGCTCCTTCTTGCCCTTGACCGGGTTGAAGACGGTGTCGCCGGAGTTCACGACGCCAGAATACACACGGAAGAAGATCAGCTGGCCGACGAACGGGTCAGTCATGATCTTGAATGCCAGTGCGGAGAACTTCTCGCCGTCGTCTGCCTTGCGCTCTGCCGGCTCGTCGTTTTCGTCCGTGCCCTTGACCGGCGGAATATCGGTCGGCGCCGGCAGGTATTCGATCACGGCGTCGAGCATGGCCTGCACGCCCTTGTTCTTGAACGCGGTGCCGCACATCATCGGGACGATTTCGCCGGCGATGGTACGGGTACGGATTGCCTTCTTGATTTCGGCTTCGGTCAGGTCTCCCTCTTCGAGGTACTTGTTCATCAGTTCCTCGGTGGCTTCGGCAGCAGCCTCAACCATCTTTTCGCGCCATTCGTTCGCCGCATCCTTCAGGTTGTCCGGAATGTCGCGATAGTCGAACTTCATGCCCTGGGAAGCGTCGTCCCAGTAAATCGCCTTCATCTTGACGAGGTCGATCACGCCTTCGAAGTTTTCTTCCGCGCCGATCGGCACCTGGATGGGCACCGGGTTCGCCTTCAGGCGAGTGCGCATCTGGTCATAGACCTTGAAGAAGTTTGCGCCGGTACGGTCCATCTTGTTGACGAATGCCAGACGCGGCACGCCGTACTTGTTGGCCTGACGCCAAACGGTTTCGGATTGCGGCTGCACGCCACCCACTGCGCAGTACACCATGCAAGCGCCGTCCAGGACGCGCATGGAACGCTCCACCTCGATGGTGAAGTCCACGTGACCCGGAGTGTCGATGATGTTGATGCGGTGCTCGGGGAAGTTGTTTGCCATGCCCTTCCAGAAGCAGGTCGTCGCAGCGGAAGTAATGGTAATGCCGCGCTCTTGTTCCTGCTCCATCCAGTCCATGGTCGCAGCGCCGTCGTGCACTTCGCCGATCTTGTGGTTAACACCGGTGTAGTACAGGATACGCTCGGTAGTCGTTGTCTTACCGGCATCGATGTGAGCGGAAATACCGATATTGCGGTAGCGCTCGATGGGGGTCTTGCGAGCCATATTCAATCCTAAGTCTTTTAATGGTCGAAAACCGGGCGCCGCTTTTTGTCAAAGATGCACCCGGTTTGGACCGTTTTACATTGCAGTGCCTTCAACGATGCGAAGGCGACTATTCAAACTACTATTAGAAACGGAAGTGGGAGAACGCCTTGTTGGCTTCTGCCATGCGGTGCACTTCGTCACGCTTCTTCATCGCACCGCCGCGGCCTTCCGCGGCTTCCATCAGCTCACCGCCCAGACGCTGCGGCATGGACTTTTCGCTGCGCTTGTTGGCAGCTTCGCGCAGCCAGCGCATGGACAGCGCCATACGGCGAACCGGGCGAACTTCGACCGGCACCTGGTAGTTAGCGCCGCCGACACGGCGGGACTTGACTTCGACCATCGGCTTGCAGTTGTTGATTGCAGCGGTGAAGACTTCCAGCGGATCCTTGCCGGACTTGGTCTTGATGTGGTCAAACGCACCGTAGATGATGTTTTCGGCGACCGATTTTTTACCGGACAGCATCAGGACGTTGACGAACTTCGCTACTTCAACATTGCCGAACTTCGGATCCGGCAGAATTTCCCGCTTGGGGACTTCACGACGACGTGGCATTTCGATTCCTTTCACTCTTCAGTTGAGCGTCGGCACAGAGTGATTTGCCGCTCGCTCGCGGATGGCCATCAGAACCATCCACTTACTCGACCCGTTCGGGGCCGACTCACAATCCGCGCGGTGAAGCACCTGCGGAAAACCTGATTACTTCTTGGCTGCGCCAGCCTTTGCACGCTTCGCACCGTACTTCGAACGCGCTTGCTTACGATCCTTGACGCCCTGGGTATCCAGTGCACCGCGAACCATGTGGTAACGCACACCCGGCAAATCCTTCACACGACCGCCGCGGATCAGCACGACGCTGTGCTCTTGCAGGTTGTGGCCCTCACCGCCGATATACGAAATGACTTCGAAACCGTTGGTCAGGCGCACCTTGGCGACCTTACGAAGCGCCGAGTTCGGCTTCTTCGGGGTCGTGGTGTAAACACGGGTGCAAACACCGCGCTTCTGCGGGCTGTTTTCCAGCGCCGGCGATTTGCTCTTGGCGTGTGCGGAGACACGCGGCTGGCGAATCAGTTGATTGATGGTTGGCATCGGTCTTTAATCCAACAAAATAACTGCGTTAATAAAAATACAGTCCCGAAATCGATTGTCCGGGACCAGGAGGAAAACTGTGCGATGGACACTTGATCCAGCGCCTCGATTCAGACGAGGGATAAGCGTTACAGAAGGCGGGAATTCAGACCAAAGAACGCTTAGACCATGGAAAGCCTAAAATCGAGAACTCGCGAGTATATCCCTGTTGCTGTGCTTCGTCAATCGAAGCGTCGGATGGAAATGTTTGTGGATATGCGGGTGACCACAGCCCCCCTGTCAGGGTAGATCATTGTAAGCAAGCATTTACACACTCAGAAGATGTTCACTTTCTGTAGCGATATATGGTTTCCGGACATAAACTTGAGCTCAGCGAAACCTTTCGCCGTCCTTTTGCCTCCGGAAAGCCATGCGCTCGCTGCTGCGCCCTCCCGCTCTGTTTGTTATTTTTACCTACCTGGCGCTATCGGCGATTCCATTTGCGCCGCTGCTCTTCGGTCGGTCCGTGGAGGGCATCGGTCGCATCTTGTCCGTTGAATTCGCTGCATGGCTGACGATGTGGGCGGCTTTCGCACGCCCTGCTCGGTTTCACTGGCTTCTTCTTCCGGCATTCCTTCTCCTGCCCGTCGAACTGTATCTGCAAGCCTTCTATAACCAAGGCGTGTCGGCACACCATCTCGGCATCATCGCGGAGACAAGCCCGCGCGAGTCACTCGAGTTTTTGGGCAGCAAGGTGTGGCTGCTTCTCGCTGCATTCGGCACTGTCGTCACATGGTGGGCATGGAGTTGGAAAGCCACCTTCCGCGCCCAAGCGCTGAATTGGGCTGACGACTCGCGATGGGTCACGATTGCACTGCTTTCCATCGCGCTCGGGGTGTGGATGTACGGCGACCATTTCGGGGTCGAGCAAGACACCAGTTCGGAGGTTGCCAAGGCTTCAGCCGGATCTTCTTCGGCCTCGCACTCCTCGGCGCTTCCCAAACTGCCTGCCTGGCTGGAAGTGCCGTTTGATGCGCAGGTGTTTGGGAAGTCGTGGCCCTTTGGCCTGGCAATGCGCGGACATGAGTTCTGGAAGGAGCGGCGCTATCTGGCCGAACTGTCGCGCCGAAGCGGGGCTTTTTCCTTCGGCGCACAACAGGCGACGCCTGGCGACACGCCTCAAGTGGTGGTCATGGTCATTGGCGAGTCGTCACGTTACGATCGCTGGAGCCTGAACGGATACAAGCGCGAAACAAACCCGTTGCTGAAGAAGGAAACAAACCTTGTCAGCCTGTCAAATGTCGTGACAGCCGTCTCTGCCACACGGCTGTCTGTTCCGGTACTCGTCTCGCGCAAGCCGGCGAGGCTGAGTTTGCAGGCGGGATTTGCGGAAAAGTCGTTTCTTACCGCGTTCAAGGAGGCAGGATTCAAGACGTGGTGGCTATCGAACCAGATGACGTTCGGGCAGTTCGACACGCCGGTGTCGGTGTTCGCGAAGGAAGCGGATGTCACGCAATTCCTCAACCTCGGTGGCTTTTCGGCACATTCTAGCTTCGATGATGTCCTGCTGGCGCCCCTGCAGGCAGCGATACAGGATCCCTCGCCGAGGAAGCTGATCGTGCTCCATACCCTTGGAAATCACTGGAACTACAGCCACCGCCACCCAAAGGAGTACGACAAATGGCAGCCGTCGCTCTTTGGCGTGGTCAACCCTGCTTACAGCGATCGGGCGATCAAGGAGCAGTTAAACAACAGTTATGACAATTCGATCCTCTACACCGACTGGTTTCTGTCGGAAGTCATCCACACACTGAAGTCATCTCCGCTGATGGGCTTGATGATGTACGTGTCAGACCATGGACAAACGCTATATGACGGCAACTGTGGATACGCATTCCACGGGCACAACACGCAGTTCGAGTTCCATGTGCCGGCGCTGGTCTGGTACTCCGACCTGTACCGCGCCACTCACCCTGCGAAGGTCAATCAGCTTCTGCGCAACAAGCGGGCGAAGCTGGCGACGGAAAACGTGTTCCATAGTCTGGTCGACATGGCAGATATCCGCTACGAAGGCGAGCAACTGGAGCGCAGCTTCGTCAGCAAGCACTTCAAGCAGCACAAGCGCTATGTCGACAGTTATGGCTGGACCGATTACGACAATGCGATATTCAAGGGGGATTGCCGCGAAGTGATCGACAAAGGCAAACCGCTCGCTCAGGAAAAGTAACGATGCCGGAAACAAAAACGGCACCAAGGTTTCCCCTGGTGCCGTTTTGTTTTATCGACTGAAGATCGATCAGCCTTCGTCGCCTTCCGGAGCGCCGTGGCTGCCGGCAGTTGCTTCCTCGGTCTCGGCCGCACGGGCCTGTTCCTCGGCTTGCAGCAGCGCGGTGCGCTCTTCGGCTTCCCAGGTTTCCTTTTCCTTGCGGGCACGGTGGTAAGCCAGACCGGTACCAGCCGGGATCAGGCGGCCGACGATGACGTTTTCCTTCAGACCGCGCAGGCCGTCCTTCTTGCCCATGATCGCGGCTTCGGTAAGCACGCGAGTGGTTTCCTGGAACGACGCTGCGGAAATGAACGAATCCGTAGACAGCGATGCCTTGGTAATACCGAGCAGCACGTTCTCGTACGTTGCCGGACGCTTGTTCTCGGCAATGACGCGATCGTTTTCGTCCAGCAGTTCCGAACGCTCGACCTGCTCGCCCGGGATGTAGGACGTATCGCCTGCATCGACAACCTGTACGCGGCGCAGCATCTGGCGGACGATCACTTCAATGTGCTTGTCGTTGATCTTCACGCCCTGCAGACGGTACACGTCCTGCACTTCGTCGACGATGTAGCGGGCCAGCGCTTCGATACCCAGGAGGCGCAGGATGTCTTGCGGGTCGGCCGGGCCGTCCACGATCATTTCACCCTTGTTCACCACTTGGCCGTCGTGCACCAGCACTTGCTTGTCCTTGGTAATCAGGAACTCGTGCTTGTTGCCGTCCATGTCGGTGATTTCCAGACGCTGCTTGCCCTTGGTCTCTTTACCGAATGCGACCGTACCGGTGACTTCCGCCAGCATGCCGGCATCCTTCGGCGAACGCGCTTCGAACAGTTCGGCAACGCGCGGCAGACCACCGGTAATGTCACGGGTCTTTTGCGATTCGGTCGGGATACGTGCAAGCACTTCACCCACCGACACTTGCTGACCGTCTTTCACGGTAATCAGCGCGCCGACCTGGAAGCCGATCGTCACGGCGTGTTCGGTGCCGGCAATCTTCACTTCCTCACCCTTTTCGTTCAGCAGTTTCACCTGCGGACGAACCACCTTGCTGGAGGAGCCGCGACGCTTGGCGTCGATGACCACCAGGGTGGACAGGCCGGTCACTTCGTCGATCTGCTTCGCAACGGTCACGCCTTCTTCAACGTTCTCGAACTTCACGGTACCGGAGTACTCGGTAATGATCGGACGGGTCAGTGGATCCCAGGTTGCCAGCGCAGTACCGGCCTTGATGGTCAGACCATCCTTGACCAGCAGGGTTGCGCCGTACGGCACCTTGTGACGCTCGCGCTCACGGCCGTGGTCGTCGGTGATCAGCACTTCGCCGGAACGGGAAATGACGATCTGCTCGCCCTTGCCGTTGGTGACGTAGCGCATGGTCGCGGTGAAGCGCACCGTACCGTTCGACTTGGCTTCCACGGAGGATGCAACCGCTGCACGCGATGCCGCACCACCGATGTGGAAAGTACGCATCGTGAGCTGGGTACCCGGTTCACCGATCGACTGCGCTGCCACCACACCGACTGCTTCGCCGGCGTTGACCAGCATGCCGCGGCCGAGGTCGCGGCCGTAGCACTTGGCGCACAGACCGTAGCGAGTGTCGCAGGTCAGCGGCGTGCGGACCTTCACTTCGTCGATGCCGAGGCGTTCGATTTCTTCGACGGCGTCTTCATCCAGCAACGTGCCGGCTTCGAACAGGGTTTCCTGGGTTTCCGGATTGATCACGTCATTGGCAGCGACGCGGCCGAGGATACGGTCGCGCAGCGCTTCGATGACTTCACCACCTTCGACCAGCGCCTTCATCGATGCGCCGTTGGCAGTGCCGCAATCGTCTTCGATCACAACCAGATCCTGGGTCACGTCGACCAGACGGCGGGTCAGGTAACCGGAGTTCGCGGTCTTCAGCGCGGTATCGGCCAGACCCTTACGGGCGCCGTGCGTCGAGATGAAGTACTGCAACACGTTCAGGCCTTCGCGGAAGTTCGCGGTAATCGGCGTTTCGATAATGGAGCCGTCCGGCTTCGCCATCAGGCCGCGCATACCGGCCAGCTGGCGGATCTGCGCAGCGGAACCGCGGGCGCCCGAGTCGGCCATCATGTAAATCGCGTTGAACGATTCCTGGGTGCCCTTGGTGCCGTCGCGCTTGACGACGTCTTCGACCTTGAGCTGTTCCATCATGGCCTTGCCGACTTCGTCACCGGCCTTGCCCCAGATGTCCACGACCTTGTTGTAGCGCTCACCCGCGGTGACCAGACCGGACGCGTACTGCTGTTCGATCTGCTTCACCTCGTGCTCGGCCTGGGCAATGAGGGTGACCTTCTGCGGCGGCACCAGCATGTCGTCCACGCAGATGGAGATACCGGCGCGGGTCGCGAGGCGGAAGCCCGACTGCATCAGCTGGTCGGCGAACACTACGGTGGCGCGCAGGCCGCACTTGCGGAAGGACGTGTTGATCAGCTTCGAGATTTCCTTCTTCTTCAGGGCGCGGTTCAGCACGGTGAACGGCAGGCCCTTCGGCAGGATTTCCGACAGGATGGCGCGACCGACGGTGGTCTCGTAACGCTTCACCGTTTGCACGAATTCGCCAGTCGCCGGATCTTTCGGGAACTCGACGATACGAACGGTGATGCGGGTTGTCAGCTCGACTTCCTTGTTGTCGTACGCGCGGATGACTTCCGACACGTCACGGAGCATCATGCCTTCGCCCTTGCCGTTGATCTTTTCACGGGTGGCGTAGTACAGACCCAGCACGATATCCTGCGACGGCACGATCGACGGTTCGCCGTTCGACGGGAACAGGATGTTGTTGGAGGCCAGCATCAGGGTGCGGGCTTCCATCTGTGCTTCGATCGACAGCGGAACGTGGACAGCCATCTGGTCGCCGTCGAAGTCGGCGTTGAACGCCGCGCAGACGAGCGGGTGCAGCTGGATTGCCTTGCCTTCGATCAGGACTGGCTCGAACGCCTGGATGCCGAGTCGGTGCAGCGTCGGTGCGCGGTTCAGCAGGACCGGATGCTCGCGGATGACTTCTTCCAGGATGTCCCACACCACAGGCTCTTGCATCTCGACCAGCTTCTTCGCAGCCTTGATGGTCGTTGCCAGACCCATCAGTTCCAGCTTGTTGAAGATGAAGGGCTTGAACAGTTCGAGCGCCATCAGCTTCGGCAGACCGCACTGGTGCAGCTTGAGCTGCGGGCCCACCACGATGACCGAACGGCCGGAGTAGTCGACGCGCTTGCCCAGCAGGTTCTGACGGAAGCGACCGCCCTTGCCCTTGATCATTTCAGCCAGCGACTTCAGCGGACGCTTGTTGGCGCCGGTCATGGCCTTGCCGCGGCGGCCGTTGTCGAGCAGCGAGTCGACGGCTTCCTGCAGCATGCGCTTTTCGTTGCGCGTAATGATTTCCGGAGCGCGCAGTTCCATCAGGCGCTTCAGGCGGTTGTTACGGTTGATCACGCGGCGATACAGGTCGTTCAGGTCGGAGGTCGCGAAGCGGCCGCCGTCCAGCGGAACCAGCGGACGCAGTTCCGGCGGCAGCACCGGCAGCACTTCCATGATCATCCAGTCCGGCTTGATGCCGGAACGCTGGAATGCCTCGAGCACTTTCAGGCGCTTGGCGTACTTCTTGATCTTGGCTTCGGACTTGGAATCCTTCAGTTCCTGGCGCAGCGTTTCCACGTCGCGGTCGATGTCGATCGAGCGCAGCAGTTCGCGGATACCTTCGGCGCCCATGAACGCGACGAAGTCGTCGCCGTACTCTTCGTACTTGGCGGCGTAATCGTCTTCCGACATGATCTGGCACTTCTTCAGCGGAGTCATGCCGGGATCAGTCACGACATATGCTTCAAAGTACAGGACGCGCTCGATGTCGCGCAGCGTCATGTCGAGCACCATGCCCAAGCGGGACGGCAGCGACTTCAGGAACCAGATGTGCGCGGTCGGCGAGGCCAGTTCGATGTGGCCCATGCGCTCGCGGCGCACCTTGGCCAGCGTGACTTCGACGCCGCACTTTTCGCAGATGACGCCACGGTGCTTCAGGCGCTTGTACTTGCCGCACAGGCACTCGTAATCCTTGATCGGGCCGAAAATCTTGGCGCAGAACAGGCCGTCACGCTCCGGCTTGAACGTACGATAGTTGATGGTTTCCGGCTTCTTGACTTCACCGTAGGACCAGGAACGGATTTTTTCGGGCGATGCGAGGCCGATCTTGATCGCATCGAATTGTTCGCTTTGCTGTACTTGCTTGAATAGATCGAGCAGTGCTTTCATTTCTCTCACTCCAGTGTGGTGTGAATGACGCTTGGCAGCGCGGTGTGAACTTGGTGAATCGCCATTACCCTGATCGCACCGCCGGGAGAGCCTTCCCCCACTACAGGGAGAAAGTTCCGACGATACCGGGAACGTTTACCGCATTCCCACGCTGCCGAAATCTGTTTGCCCACCGACGCAAGTCGGTAGGCACTTCCTTCCTTAGTCCCTCTCGAGATCGATGTCGATACCCAGCGAGCGGATTTCCTTCACCAGCACGTTGAAGGATTCCGGCATGCCGGCGTCGATAACGTGATCGCCCTTGACCAGGTTCTCGTACACCTTGGTACGGCCTGTGACGTCGTCCGACTTGACGGTGAGCATTTCCTGCAGCACGTAGGATGCGCCGTAGGCTTCCAGTGCCCAGACTTCCATCTCGCCGAAACGCTGGCCGCCGAACTGCGCCTTGCCGCCCAGCGGCTGCTGGGTAACGAGCGAGTACGGACCGGTGGAGCGCGCGTGCATCTTGTCGTCGACCAGGTGGTGCAGTTTCAGCACGTGCATGTAGCCGACGGTGACGGTGCGCTCGAAGGCTTCGCCGGTACGGCCATCGTACATCGTGACCTGGTTCTTCGACGGCGTCATGCCGAGGTTCTTCGCAATGTCATCCGGATAGGCGAGGTCGAGCATGCGACGGATTTCGTCTTCGTGCGCGCCGTCGAACACCGGGGTCGCGAACGGCACACCGTGCTTCAGGTTGTTCGCCAGTGCCAAGATCTCGTCGTCGCTGAAGCTGTCGAGGTCTTCGGACTTGCCGGACTCGTTGTAGATCGTGGTCAGGAACTTGCGCAGTTCAGCGGCCTTCGCCTGCTGCTGCAGCATCTCGCCGATGCGCAGGCCCAAGCCCTTGGAGGCCCAGCCCAGGTGCACTTCGAGAACCTGACCGACGTTCATACGCGACGGAACGCCCAGCGGGTTCAGCACGATGTCGGCCGGCGTACCGTCTGCCATGTACGGCATGTCTTCCACCGGAACGATGCGCGAAACCACACCCTTGTTACCGTGACGGCCTGCCATCTTGTCGCCAGGCTGCAGGCGACGCTTCACAGCGAGGTACACCTTGACCATCTTCTGGACGCCCGGCGGCAGTTCGTCGCCCTGGGTCAGCTTCTTGCGCTTCTCTTCGAAGGCGAGGTCGAACTGGTGACGCTTCTCGGCGATGGATTCCTTGATCGCTTCGAGTGCGGCAGCGAGGTCGTCATCAGCCGGACGGATGTCGAACCAGTGGTACTTGTCCAGATCGTCCAGGTATTCCTTGGTCAGAGCGGTGCCCTTGACGAGCTTCTTCGGACCGCCGTTGACGACTTTGCCGATCAGCATCTTCTCGAGACGCTGGAAGGCATCGCCTTCCACGATACGCAGCTGGTCGTTCAGATCCAGGCGATAGCGCTTCAGTTCATCGTCGATGATCTGCTGAGCGCGCTTGTCGCGGGGGATGCCTTCACGGGTAAACACCTGCACGTCGATGACGGTGCCGACCATGCCGGACGGCACGCGCAGCGAGGTGTCCTTCACGTCGGAAGCCTTTTCGCCGAAGATCGCGCGCAGCAGCTTCTCTTCCGGCGTCAGCTGGGTTTCGCCCTTCGGCGTCACCTTACCGACCAGCACGTCGCCGGCTTCGACTTCCGCACCGATGTACACGATGCCGGATTCGTCGAGGCGGGCCAGCTGGTTTTCAGCCAGGTTCGAGATGTCGCGGGTGATTTCTTCCGCGCCAAGCTTGGTGTCACGGGCAACGACGGACAGTTCTTCGATGTGGATCGAGGTGTAACGGTCGTCCGCAACTACGCGCTCCGAGATCAGGATCGAGTCCTCGAAGTTGTAGCCGTTCCACGGCATGAACGCCACCAGCATGTTCTGGCCGAGCGCGAGTTCGCCGAGGTCGGTCGATGCGCCGTCAGCGATCACGTCATGCTTGGCAACACGATCGCCAACCTTCACGATCGGACGCTGGTTGATGTTGGTGTTCTGGTTGGAACGGGTGTACTTGATCAGGTTGTAGATGTCCACACCGACTTCGCCCGCTGCCGCTTCGTTGTCGTTCACACGAATCACGACACGGCCTGCATCGACGTAGTCAACCACGCCGCCACGCAGTGCCTGCACGGTGGTGCCGGAGTCGACTGCCACGGTGCGCTCGATGCCGGTACCGACGAATGCCTTTTCCGGACGCAAGCAGGGAACCGCCTGGCGTTGCATGTTGGCACCCATCAATGCGCGGTTCGCGTCATCGTGCTCGAGGAACGGAATCAACGAAGCTGCGACCGACACGACCTGGCCCGGCGCCACGTCCATGTACTGGACGCGTTCCGGCGACACTAGGATGGTTTCGCCAGCCTGACGTGCGGATACCAACTCATCGGACAGCTTTCCTTCCGGACTGATGGTCGCGTTCGCCTGGGCGATCACATAGCGGCCTTCTTCAATCGCGGACAGGTAATCGATCTGGTTGGTAACGCCGCTGTTATCGACCTTGCGGTACGGCGTTTCGAGGAAGCCGTATTCGTTCAGGCGGGCATACAGCGCCAGCGAGTTGATCAGACCGATGTTCGGACCTTCCGGCGTTTCGATCGGGCACACGCGGCCGTAGTGGGTCGGGTGCACGTCGCGGACTTCAAAGCCTGCTCGCTCGCGGGTCAGGCCGCCCGGGCCGAGTGCCGAGACGCGGCGCTTGTGGGTGATTTCCGACAGCGGGTTGGTCTGGTCCATGAACTGCGACAGCTGGGACGAACCGAAGAACTCACGGATGGCTGCCGAGATCGGCTTGGAGTTGATCAGGTCGTGCGGCATCAGGTTGTCGGCTTCCGCCTGGCCCAGACGCTCCTTCACGGCGCGCTCGACACGGACGAGGCCTGCGCGGAACTGGTTCTCGGCCAGTTCGCCGACGCAACGCACACGACGGTTGCCGAGGTGGTCGATATCGTCCACTTCGCCACGACCGTTGCGCAGTTCAACCAGGATCTTGATGACTGCGAGGATATCTTCGTTCGACAGCGTCATCGTGCCGGTCAGTTCATCACGGCCGATGCGGCGGTTGAACTTCATGCGGCCGACAGCCGACAGGTCGTAACGCTCTTCGCTGTAGAACAGACCGTTGAACAGGGCCTCGACCGATTCTTCGGTCGGCGGCTCGCCGGGGCGCATCATGCGATAGATCGCAACGCGTGCGGCCATCTGGTCGACGGTGTCGTCCATGCGCAGGGTCTGCGAGATGTACGCGCCCTGGTCGAGGTCGTTGGTGTACAGCGTCTGGATATCGCTGACGCCGGCATCGCGCAGGCGAGCCAGTGCTTCTTCCGTCAGTTCATCGTTGGCGTTGGCAATCACTTCGCCGGTTTCGGCGTCGACGATGTTCTTCGCCAGCACACGACCGAGCAGGTAGTCTTCCGGCACGGAGATGTGCTTGATGCCTGCGCCTTCGATTTCGCGCACGTGCTTGGCGTTGATACGCTTGTCCTTGGCGACGATGACCTTGCCGGACTTGTCGGTGATGTCGAAACGTGCGACTTCACCGCGCAGACGCTCGGAGACGAACTCCATCTCGCCGCCTTCCGCACGGAGAGTGAAGTTGTCGAACACGAAGAAGTTCGCGAGGATCTGCTCCGGCGTCATGCCGATGGCCTTCAGCAGGATCGTGACCGGCATCTTGCGGCGGCGGTCAACGCGGAAGAACAGAATATCCTTCGGGTCGAATTCGAAGTCGAGCCAGGAGCCGCGGTAAGGAATGATGCGCGCGGAGAACAGCAGCTTGCCGGACGAATGCGTCTTGCCGCGGTCATGCTCGAAGAACACACCCGGCGAACGGTGCAGCTGCGACACGATCACGCGCTCGGTACCGTTGATGACGAATGAACCATTCGCAGTCATGAGCGGGAGTTCGCCCATGTACACTTCCTGTTCCTTCATTTCCTTCACGACGGGCTTGGTCGGCGATTCCTTGTCCAGGATGACCAGGCGCACCTTCGCGCGCAGGGGCGACGCAAACGTCAGTCCACGCTGTTGGCACTCTTTTACGTCAAACGGAGGATCACCCAACACATACGACAGAAACTCTAGCCGTGCGAAACCGTTGTGGGATACGATGGGAAAAATCGAGGTGAAGGCGGATTGCAAGCCCTCGTTCTTGCGTTGCTGTGCTACTTTATCGGCCTGCAGGAAGCTCGTATACGACTCGAGCTGGGTCGCCAGCAGGAACGGAACGTTGTGGACGTTAGCGCGCTTCGCGAAGGACTTGCGAATGCGCTTCTTCTCAGTAAATGAGTAGTGCATGGACACTCCGTGAGTGACAGGAAGGATGGAGAATTCAGGACTCGCTGGTGACACTCATGTCACCCCTTGCAATCTGCGAAACCTCAAGTCTCGGTCCTTCGGACCTAACTAGACTACTTTCTGCGCCGATTTCTCCGACTGGCATACCCGCATAGGGAAAAAGGCTAACCAAAATTACAAAACGACAAAGGAGCCAAAGCCGAACCCTTCCTTTCGGAAAGAGTTCTGAGCTTTGACTCCGGCGATACAAACTCGCCCTGGCAAGCCGAAATTACTTGAGGTCGGCCTTGGCGCCAGCTTCTTCCAGCTTCTTCTTGGCAGCTTCTGCATCTGCCTTGGCGATGCCTTCCTTGACCGGCTTCGGTGCACCGTCAACCAGGTCCTTGGCTTCCTTCAGGCCCAGGCCGGTAATTTCACGGACTGCCTTGATGACGCCAACCTTGTTCGCGCCCACTTCGGACAGAACAACGGTGAACTCGGTCTGCTCTTCAGCAGCCGGAGCAGCAGCGCCGCCGCCAGCCGGGCCTGCGACTGCCATTGCAGCTGCGGACACGCCAAACTTTTCTTCAAAAGCCTTGACCAGGTCGTTCAGGTCCATCACGGACATCTGACCTACTGCTTCAAGGATATCTTCTTTGCTGATTGCCATTTGAAACTCCTAAATTTTGATTCGGTAATTACATCTGATCGGTATTGACGCGAAAAGGGTCGAGGGCGGATTACGCCGCTTCGGATTCCTTCTTGGCTGCGAGAGCAGCCAGCGCGCGGGCAAAGCCGGAAACCGGAGCCTGCATCACACCCAGCAACTGGGAGATGAGGACTTCGCGGCTCGGAATGCTTGCCAATGCAGTCACACCCGCTTTGTCGAGCGACTTGCCTGCATAGTTACCTGCCCTGATAACCAGTTTGTCGTTACCCTTGGAAAAGTCGTGAACGACTTTCGCTGCGGCAACGGCGTCTTCGGAGATCGAGTAGATCAACGGACCGGTCATTTCAGAGGCGAGGCTGGCAAACGGCGTGCCTTCGACGGCGCGACGTGCGAGCGTGTTTTTCAACACGCGCATGTACACACCCTGGGCACGCGCTTTGGCGCGCAGTTGCGTCAAGGAACCAACCTGGATGCCACGGTATTCGGCCACGACGATAGTCTGCGCAGTTGCTACCTTTGCGGAGACTTCGGCGACGACGGCCTTCTTGTCATTCAGATTGAGACTCAAGATCAACCTCCAAAAGTGATGCTCGACGAAATGTCTTGCATCGGTTCGAACACGGCGTCCGAAGTTCAGGAGTTCAGGCTAGCGAACTAGCTTTGAGACTACAAAACTTTTCGGGTTCACCATCTGCGTTGGGTATCGGCGCTTGCGCTGCCGCTGTTTAACTTCGCGCACTGCCTGCATGCACTAGGCCCAACGGTCTTTGACAATCCGGCCCCTCTTCAAACCTGCCGAAGCGGGACCAGCCCAAAGATGCGCCCCGCGCGATACTGCTGCGCGAGGACTTGATTCTTACTTAAGCAGCCAGGCTGGACTGGTCTACACGGACGCCTGCGCCCATGGTCGACGAGATTGCAACCTTGCGCAGGTACACACCCTTGCTGGTTGCCGGCTTGGCCTTGTTCAGTGCGTCGATCAGAGCCATCAGGTTGGTCTTCAGATCAGCGTCGCTGAACGACTTGCGACCGATGGTCGCGTGAATGATGCCTGCCTTGTCGGTACGGTACTGGACCTGACCTGCCTTGGCGTTCTTGACCGCAGTCGCAACGTCCGGGGTCACGGTGCCGACCTTCGGGTTCGGCATCATGCCGCGCGGGCCGAGGATCTGACCGAGGGTACCGACGATACGCATGGTATCCGGCGATGCGATAACGATGTCGAACGGCATGTCGCCGGCCTTGATACGCTCTGCCAGGTCGTCCATACCAACGATGTCAGCACCGGCCGCCTTGGCAGCTTCAGCCTTGTCGCCGGAAGCGAACACGGCGACGCGAACGGTCTTGCCGGTGCCTGCGGGCAGAACGACGGAACCGCGAACAACCTGGTCCGACTTCTTGGCGTCAACGCCCAGTTGCACTGCGACGTCGATGGATTCATTGAACTTGGCGGTGGCGCACTCTTTGATCAGGGAAACTGCCTGGTCAAAAGGATACTGCTTGGTGCGGTCAACTTTTGCCTTGATTTCTTTTGCGCGCTTGGACAGCTTAGCCATTACAGACCCTCCACCGTGATACCCATGGAACGAGCGGAACCGGCGATCGTGCGCACGGCTGCGTCCATGTCAGCTGCCGTGAGATCCGGCATCTTGGTTGTTGCGATTTCTTCCGCTTGCTTGCGGGTGATCTTGCCGACCTTGTCGGTATGCGGCTTGGCCGAACCCTTCTGGATGCCAGCAGCCTTCTTGATCAGGATCGTTGCCGGCGGGGTCTTCATCACGAAGGTGAAGGACTTGTCCGCGAAGGCGGTGATCACAACCGGAATCGGCAGACCCGGCTCGACGCCTTGCGTCTGGGCGTTGAAGGCCTTGCAGAATTCCATGATGTTCAGACCGCGCTGACCCAGGGCCGGGCCAATCGGGGGGGACGGGTTTGCTTTACCAGCCGGCACTTGCAGCTTGATAAAACCGATGATTTTCTTTGCCATGATGGCTCCTACGTTGATTGAGTGTTAGCGCCTGTTCGCCCGCCTTGCGGCCGACTATTGAGGCTCCTCCAGGTACTACTTTCCGGGATTCCACAGGCCATCAGGCGTGCGACGCTCCAAGGGGCGTGTGCTGCGAATCTTTTAAAGGACGGCAGGCTTAAACCTTCTCGACCTGGCCAAATTCCAGTTCGACCGGCGTGGCGCGGCCGAAGATGGTGACGGAGACGCGTACGCGCGACTTCTCGTAGTTGACTTCTTCAACGTTGCCGTTGAAGTCAGTGAATGGACCATCCTTGATGCGGACCAGCTCGCCCACTTCGTACAGGACCTTGGGACGCGGCTTTTCCACACCTTCCTGCATCTGGTGCAGGATCTTGTCGACTTCGTGCGGCGGAATCGGGGTCGGCTTGTTGGACTTGCCGCCGATAAAGCCGGTGACCTTGCTGGTGTTCTTGACCAGGTGCCAAGTCTCGTCGGTCATTTCCATCTCGACCAGCACGTAGCCCGGGAAGAAACGGCGCTCGGTGACGGACTTCTGGCCGTTCTTGACTTCGATGACCTCTTCGGTCGGCACCAGAATCTGGCCGAACTTGTCCTGCATGCCGGCACGCTCGATGCGCTCCGTCAAAGCACGTTGCACGCTCTTCTCCATGCCGGAGTAGGCGTGCACCACGTACCAACGCTTGTTGCCGGCCGAGGATTGAGCTGCGACCGGGGCGCCAGTTGCGCCGTCTTGCGTGTTCTCGCTCATTACTTTTTCCAGCCCAGGATCAGGTCGTACAACACAAATTCAAGAAGCTTGTCGGTGCCCCACAGGAAGATCGCCATGACCAGCACAAAGCCGAAAACGACCGCAGTAATCTGCATCGCCTCCTTGCGCGTGGGCCAGACGACTTTCTTTGCTTCGCGGATGGATTCCTTCGAAAAACCGAGGAAATCACGGCCAGGCTGGGAAGTCCATGCGACGGCAATCGCGACGAGCAAACCAGCAACCAGCGCAGCGGCGCGCACGATGGTCGGCTTGTCGGACAAGAAATAAAAACCGACAACACCGGCAACAACGGCACAAATAGCAAGAGCGACCTTTACCTTGTCGCTCGATGTGTTGACGGTTTCTACCGGTTGGTTAGACATACTTGTTTCTTTCGGTGCCCTGCACCTGAATCAGGTGGCAGGGGCAGAGGGAATCGAACCCCCAACCTTCGGTTTTGGAGACCGACGCTCTGCCAATTGAGCTATACCCCTACGCGAAAACTTCGCTTGAATTGACAACGCCGCGGCGCCGGGAGATCTGCCCGACAGCCGCAGCGCAGCGATTCATGGATTACTCGATGATCTTGGCAACGACGCCGGCGCCGACGGTACGGCCGCCTTCGCGGATTGCGAAGCGCAGACCTTCTTCCATCGCGATCGGGTTGATCAGCTTCACAGTGATCGACACGTTGTCGCCCGGCATGACCATCTCTTTGCCTGCCGGCAGTTCGATCGCGCCGGTCACGTCCGTGGTACGGAAGTAGAACTGCGGACGGTAGTTGTTGAAGAACGGGGTGTGACGACCGCCTTCATCCTTCGACAGAACGTAGATCTCGCCCGTGAAGTGGCTGTGCGGCTTGATCGAACCCGGCTTGGCCAGAACCTGGCCACGCTCGACGTCTTCACGCTTGGTACCGCGCAGCAGCACGCCGACGTTGTCGCCCGCTTGACCCTGGTCCAGCAGCTTGCGGAACATTTCCACGCCGGTGCAGGTGGTCTTCTGGGTGTCGCGGATGCCGACGATTTCGATTTCTTCGCCAACCTTGATGATGCCGCGCTCGACGCGACCGGTCACCACGGTGCCGCGGCCGGAGATCGAGAACACGTCTTCCACCGGCATCAGGAAGGCGCCGTCAATGGCACGCTCCGGCGTCGGGATGTAGGTGTCCAGCGCTTCGGCCAGCTTCATGATCGCGCCTTCGCCCAGGTCGCCCTTGTCGCCTTCCAGCGCCAGCTTGGCCGAACCGCGCACGATCGGCAGATCGTCGCCAGGGAATTCGTACTTGGACAGGAGCTCGCGCACTTCCATTTCGACCAGCTCGAGCAGCTCGGCGTCGTCGACCATGTCGCACTTGTTCAGGAACACGATGATGTACGGCACACCGACCTGGCGGGCCAGCAGGATGTGTTCGCGGGTCTGCGGCATCGGGCCGTCAGCAGCGGAGCACACCAGGATCGCGCCGTCCATCTGCGCTGCGCCGGTAATCATGTTCTTGACGTAGTCGGCGTGGCCGGGGCAGTCAACGTGGGCGTAGTGGCGGTTGGCGGTCTCGTACTCGACGTGCGCGGTGTTGATGGTAATGCCGCGTGCCTTTTCTTCCGGCGCCGCATCGATTTCGTCGTACTTCTTCGCTTCGCCGCCGAACTTGGCCGACAGCACCGTCGCGATTGCCGCGGTCAGCGTGGTCTTGCCATGGTCAACGTGACCGATCGTGCCTACATTCACGTGCGGTTTGGTCCGCTCAAACTTGCCTTTTGCCATTTTCGACTCCTAACGTTTTGATGGGAATGTCCAGGCACGAGCCCGACTGCTTGCCATTTCAAGAAAACTGGTGCCCTTGACGTGGATTGAACACGTGGCCTCTCCCTTACCAAGGGAGTGCTCTACCACTGAGCTACAAGGGCATCTTTGCCGTCCGCACTGAACTGCTGCGTCCAGCCAAAAACTGGAGCGGGTGAAGGGAATCGAACCCTCGTCGTAAGCTTGGAAGGCTTCAGCTCTACCATTGAGCTACACCCGCAAGGACCTTCAACCGCAATACTCACCTGCTTAGACACTGGTGGAGGGGGCTGGATTCGAACCAGCGTACTCGTAAGAGGGCAGATTTACAGTCTGCTGCCATTAACCACTCGGCCACCCCTCCGCAGGGAACCTCAAACTATAGTAGAGACCCCCGGGGGCTGTCAACCAAAAAATCTGGTCGCGAAGTAATTTTTGCATTTTCCAGCTGAAAAACCGGCTTGGGAATGTGGTTTTCCGGCAGATCAGAATCTGGTTTCCCGTGCCGCTGCAAGGAACTCATCCAGGATTGGCGTGCAATCGAGCAACTCCGAACTGCCGCCTCGATGGAATTCCGGATGCCACTGCAGCCCCATCACGAAGCGAGCCTTCCGGTATCGGACCGCCTCGACAATGTTGTCCTTGCCAGAAATGGCCTCGACAACGAGATCGCGGCCGAGATCCTTCACCGCCTGATGGTGGATGGAGTTCACGAGGGCCTCAGGCTTGGCAGGGAAAAGCCCGGCAAGTGCCGATCCCTGCTGAAAATGGATTACGTGGTAGTGACTGTCGTACAGGTCGCTTACGTGCTGGATCGCGGTGGGGACGTCCGATGCGATGTCCTGGTAGAGCGTTCCGCCGAACGCGACGTTGATCAGTTGGCAGCCGCGGCAGATGCCGAGAACCGGTTTGCCGGCCTCAATGAATTCGTGCAGGAGTTCCAGTTCATACATGTCGCGCGCGCGATCCCCGCTCCACTCCGGCCGCGTCGCCGCTTCAGAATAGGTCTGCGGGGAAACATCCGCACCTCCCTGCAGGACGAGCCCATCCAGATGCTTGGCGTAGTCGCGCAATCGGATGTTGCTCGGGTGGAGAAGGCCGCTGTTATTGACGGTCGGAATCATGAATACCATGACGTCGCGTGACATGACCCATTGCGCGATCGATTCCTCGAGGTATTGCAGGGTCTTGCTGCGCAATCCCTTGGCACCGGCTTCCGGATGGAAAATCCTGGCCGAGATGCCAATCTTCAGGGTGCGTTGGGTGATGCGGCGGAGGATGCGATCGGACAGGGCGCGCACACGCGCGCCAATGATCCGTTGCGTCTGCATCCACGGAGAATCCTGCCGCCGGAATTGGCGCAGTCGGTCGAGTGCCGGATCATGAGGCGATGCGGTCTCGGAAGAGGCTGAAGAACCGGTTGCTGCTTGCGTGGTGTTCTTTTCTGGCATGGGGTTGATTGGCAAGGCGGGTAACACTCTGACCGTGCTGTTGCATGGCAGGTTCATCGCCGCCCTGCCGAGCGGGCACACGTTCGGCATGTACAGGATTACAATCGCCTCCTTCTCTTTACGGCAATGACACTCATGATCACGATTTATCACAACCCGCGCTGCTCGAAGTCGCGTGAAGCGCTGGCCCTTGTGGATGCATTCGCCACGCGCAAGCAGATTCCGGTCAATGTGGTGGAGTACCTGAAGTCACCTCCCAATCTTGCGCAGCTCGAGGAGTTGCAGGCCATGCTGGGATGTGCAGCATCCGACATGACGCGGAGCAATGAAGATGAGTTTGCCGCGCTCGGCCTGACGCAAGCCGCTGATGCCGATTTGCTGCGGGCAATCGCCGCGCATCCCAAGCTGTTGCAACGGCCGATCGTGGTGTTCGGTGGGCGGGCTGTCATTGGCAGGCCGCCTGAGCTGGTTTCCAGCCTGCTGGAAGGTTGAGTCACCTAGCTGGCGCTGGGCGGCTTGATTCCGTATTTCTTCAGGATGCTTTGGTAGAGGTCGGATAGCGGCACCAGGCGGGGGTTATTGGGATCGAGCCGGCGAGCGGCTTCGATGTAGACTTTGACCTGGTCACCCAGCTTGCCTTCCCAGCCGACGTTTTCCAGATATTTAAGGACGGCGACGGCGGCGTTGAAGACGACCTGCGGATTTTGCGGCAGCTTGTGGACAGCCGCAGTCATGAGCTGCACTGCACCCTGGTAGTCGCCCTGGCGCGCCTTTTCCGCACCGCCGGACACGAGGTCGACCACGTGGCGGCGGCTTTCCTTGGCCACGGTTTCGGCCAGATCTTTCTTGCCGGCCTTTTCGAACACGCTCATGGCCTTGGCCATGGCCGCGTCGTTGGAGGCATTGCTCATGACGTCGCGCATGACTTCCGCGGCGCCGTTGTCGAGGGATTGTTCGAGGCAATTCCTGGCCAGTTCCATCTTCAGATCGTTGGAAATGCCGACTGCATCGCGGCATGCCGCGACGGCTGCACTGAGTTCCTCTGCAGCCTTGTCATCGTTGCCCAGTTCCTTCTGCACCAGTGCGGACGACAAGGCCCGGCAGGCGGGTGTCTTTTCCAGGTTGCCGAGCGATTTTTCCATGTCCCTGATCACGGAGGACGCCTGCTGGGTGTCCCCCTTCTTTACGAGCGTTCGCACCAGCCGGACATGATCTTCCGGATCGCGGAATTCCGAGTACTTGGCCTTGGTCACGACCTTCTGGAAGGATTTTTCCGCTGTTTCGACGTCGCCGGTTTCCAGTGCGACATCGCCGAGCTTGCGCAGGCGGCGCACGGCGTGCGGCGAGATGGCGACGGCGTCGGCGAGAATCTCCTTTGCCTGCGGCAGCTGATCCATCGCCTCGTGCGTCTTGGCGAGCCAGTCGTAGGCATCCATATACCTGCTGTTTTCCTCGACCAGCGTTTGCAGCAAGGCCTCGGCCTCACCGAACTCGCCTTGCATGAAGAGGGTTTTGGCGAGGCCCAGCCTGGCCCAGGCGACGGCCTTGGTCTGCAACAGTTCCTGGTAAATCTTCTCCGCCTCGGCTGCCTCGCCAAGGATGACGTGCAGCTCGGCACGCAGGCGCATGAAGTCGATCGCCCACTTGGGATACTTGCCCTCGCCTATCCTGCAGATGTCGATGGCTTCGAGCAGGTTGCCGTGCTCCATGAGATGGTAGGCGGGCAGGAAGGCCGTGCGCTTTTCGATGGCGCGTGCGATCCGGTCCATGAGTGTGTCGGCGGTGAACGGCTTGAGGATGTAGTCGGTCGGGGCAAGTTCGGCGGCGCTCACGACCTTTTCATAGGCACGCTCGGCGGTGACGATGATGAAAACCGTCCACAGCGGAATCAGCTTGTTGTGGCGCAGGTCTTCGAGCAGTTGCTGGCCGTCCTGGCCGTCGCCGAGATCGTATTCGCACAGGATGAGGTCGTAGGACTTGCCCTTGAGCGGGCGGATTGCGGTGCCGGAGCTGACGGCATGGTCGATCTTCGTGATGCCGCACAGGTTGAGCATGTTGTGCATGCTGGCGCGCATTCCCGAGTGCGGCTCGACGATCATTGCGGTCAAACTACGAAGCGAAGTCATTTATCCCGGTTCCGTGCAGCGCCAACTGAGGTATGCGGGCCGGCTTTCCCCGACCCAAGAATGCCAAAATACCACTGTCGGGGAGAAAAGCAAACCTGTCCGGCGCTGGCGCTTCGCGTTTACCGCTCGGGCGAACGCATCCGGATCGCCGCCAGCACGGCCAGCGCGCAGAACAGCGCAACCAGGAAGAAGGTTTCGTTGAATGCCTTGAGGCTGGCATCAGGGTGCGGCACGGCTGCGCCTTGGTAAACCGCCAGCCGCCACTCGAGAACGATGCCCACCAGGCTGACGCCGATCGCACCGCCGAGCTGGCGAAGGAAATTGATGATGCTCGCCCCCTGCGCGATCATGCCCGTCTCCAGTCCGCGCATGGCGCCGAGGCTGAGCGATGGCAGGACGAATCCGAGGCCGATGCGCCCGATGATCGCCCACGCCATGAACGTTGTGTAGCTGGTCGACGCAGAACCGACGGCCATCAGCCCGAACGACAGCGCCAGCAGGGAAAGGCCGATGGAGACCAGCACGTTGGGCGGCAAATGGTCGGCCATCTTGCCGGCGACGATGATCGTCACCGCCAGTACGACGCCGGCGGGAAGCAGTACCAGGCCGGCCTGGGACGGTGCGTAATGCAGGGCCATCTGCATGTAGACCGGCAGCAGGTAGGTGGAACCGAACAGCCCGGCGCCGTAGATGAAGGCGACCAGGGCGCCCGCTGCGAACTGGGGATAGCCGAACAGGCGCATGTTCATCAGGCCGTCCTCGGCGCGGACCTGATAGAAGACGAAACCGCCCAGCGCGGCAAGGCCGACCACGATCATCGGCACGGACTGAAGCAGGCCGTCATGCAGGTGGACCAGTCCGTTCAGCAGGCTGGTGGTGCCGACGCAGGCCAGCAGGAGGCCTTTCCAGTCCAGCGGGCGGGCTTCGCCCATCAGCCGGGAATTCACGGCCAGCAACCGCTGGACCATGGCGAGCACGATCAGGCAGAACGGCACGACCACGAAGAAGATCGAGCGCCAGCCGAACTGTTCAACCAGGAAACCGCCGACGCTGGGCCCGATCGCGGGAGCAAGGACGACGCCGAAGCCGAAAATGCCCATCGCCTTGCCCTGCTCGTGCTTGTCGAAGGCGCGCAGCACCACGATGGACGGAATCGGTTGCAGGATGCCGGCCGCCAGCCCTTCCACCACCCGCATCGACAGCAGCATCGGATAGTTGACGCTGAAGCCGCCGACGACACCGCCGAACAGCAGGAGCAGGATGGCCCCCGCGTAGGTGCGGCGCAGGCCGTAGCGCAGGAGGAACCAGGGCGTGGTCAGCATCGACAGTGTCATTGCCAGCATGAAACCGGCCGACACCCATTGCGCGCGCTCCTGGCCGAGCACGAAATGCCGGCTGAGGTCGGGGACGGCGACGTTGACGATCGTGGAGGACATGATCGACGCCATCGTGCCGATCATGACGGTGAGCAGCACCAGCCATTTGTAGCGGCTGCCGTAACGCTGGCTGAGCTGTTCGAAGGTGGGCTGCATCCGGGAACATGACAGAAGGAAGCCGACAGTATAGGGTGTCGCGCACTCCCCTGCCGGATGCTGCCTCAACAGTTCGGACAGGTCAGGCTGACGATCTCGGCGATCACGAACACGACGGCCGACCAGACGACGGTGGAGCCGAAAGGCAGGCAGAAAACGACGCCGCGGAATGTGAACAGGACATCGCCGGGCAGCCGGCCGACGCGCAGGCGGTCAAACCAAGGCAGCAGCGGGTAGAAGATGAACAGTCCGATGAAAATCACGGCAACCCAGCGGATCACGGCGCGCCTCCGGTGGCAACGTTCAGAGCAGCTTGCCGATGCCGATGGCAATCATCGACAGCAACAGTGTCGAGGCAAACGGCAGGAAAACCTGCCGCCCGAAGAGCTTGAAGCGGACGTCGCCCGGCAGGCGGCCGATGCCGAGCTTTTCCAGCCAGGGCATTGCCGCCGAAAAGACGATCAGCGCGAGGAAAATGGTGAGTACCCAACGAATCATGCTGCCTCGCGGAATTCATGGAAAATTTGACAAGCACACAGCCATCATAGGCGATGGCTGCGGTCGTTGCGCGCGAACTGCCCGGGAAGCTCGGCATTCTTGCCGACGACCAGCACCTTGAAGAGTTCGCCCATCTCGGCCGGGGAAATCAGTTTCTGCATGGCGCTCGCCTGCTTCAGGTAGCGCAGCTGGTCTTCCGGCGAAGTGCGCAGCAGCAGGTCGCCGATGCCGGCATCGAGCAGGAAGGCGGCTTGGGTGGTGTAGCCCAGCAGGTCAAGCCCGCCATCGATGGCGGCGCGCGCCATGGCCGTGAAGTCGACGTGGGCGGTGACGTCCTGCAAGCCGGGCAGATAGAACGGGTCGGGGTGCGCATGGTGGCGGTAGTGGCACATGAGTGTACCCTGCCCGCGCTGGTCCAGGTAATACTCGTGCGCCGGGAAGCCGTAATCGATGAGGATGGCCGCGCCGCCGGCGCCGAGCATCGCGGCGAGCGAATGCATGAAGCCCGTCGCGACGGGATGCACCTCGGTCAGGTAACCGTCGGGCAGGCCGTCCGCTTCGGGAATCTGGGCCACCAGTTCGGGGCTGCAAGGCTGGTCGACGAATGTGAAATGCCCGTCCGACAGACCGACGCCGCGCTCCATCCAGCCGCTTGCCGTCTTGACAACGAGATGGACGGGCATGGCGTCGAGCACTTCGTTGCCGATGACGACACCGGAAAAGGAGGCAGGCATTGCATCCAGCCAGGACACTTGAGGGAAGCCGCGCAGGGTTTCTTCCTGCCGTGCGCGCAGTTCGCCCGAAAGGTCGACGATCTGGTAGCTTTCAACCGGGATGCCGGCGGATTCGAGTTCGGTGAGAATGTCGAACGCCAGCTTGCCGGTGCCGGCGCCAAATTCCATGATGCGCGACGCCGTTTGATCCATCAAACCGGCGGCGACATGGGCCAGCGTTGCGCCGAAAAGCGGCGTAATCTCGGGCGCGGTTGTAAAATCTCCGTCTTTGCCGAGTTTTGCCGCCCCGCCACTGTAATAGCCCAGCCTGGGCGCATACAGCACCTGCTCCATGTACCGGGCGAACGGAATCCAGCCGGAATGGGCTTCGATGTCGCTGGCGATGCGTTTGTGGAGGGCGCGTGACGCGCTCTGCGCGTCCAGTGAGGGTTCAGGCAGGTGAAGTTGCATGCTCGGTATTGTATTGAAATCGGCCCTGCGCTTGTGAACAAATCCGGGCCGCAGGATCCTTGTCCGTGGATGGAATGACAATATCCGCCGGAGCCAGAACACTTCTATGACCACAGGAAACAGCAAAGTTGCATTCGTGACCGGTGCCGCCAGGCGCATCGGGCGCAGTATCGCGCTCGCACTGGCGCAGCGCGGGTGGGATGTGGTCGTGCATTACGGCCGGTCTGCGGATGAGGCGAGGGCAACTGTGCGCGAGATCGAAGCCCTCGGCCGGCGCGCGACGGCTCTGCGATGCGACCTGGCGGATGAACAAGCGGTGAACCGTTTGCTGGATGAGGCCTCTGCTGCGCTTGGCCCGGTTTCTTGCGTGGTGAATAACGCATCGCTGTTCGAGGGCGACACGGCTGTCGATTTTTCCTTTGCATCCCTCGACAGGCACATGCATGCCAACCTGGCAGCGCCCGTGATCCTGGCTCGCGCACTCCATGCGGCGACGCCGGAGGGCGCCCAGTCGGTCGTCATCAACCTGCTCGACCAGAAACTGTTCAACCTGAATCCCGATTTCCTGTCCTATACCTTGTCCAAGGCCGGCCTGCAGACGGCGACCTCGGTCCTTGCGCAGGCCTTGGCGCCAAAGGTGCGTGTCGTGGGCGTCGCCCCCGGCCTGACGCTCGTTTCGGGCAACCAGACCGAGGAAGGTTTCGCCAAGGCGCACAGGATGACGCCGCTCGGTCGTGCCAGCACGCCGGAAGATGTCGCCAGTGCCGTCTGTTTTGCCGCCGAAAATCAGTCGATGACCGGCACTACTTTGCTGGTCGACGGCGGCCAGCATTTAATCCCCCTGCAACGCGACGTCATGTTCGTTGCGAAATAAAGTTGAAATCATGCTCTCTTCCCTTTCGCACCCCAGCCTGGCCGATTGCCGGCGCCTCTTCCTCCGCAACTACGAGGTGATGATCAATATCGGCGTCCACGAATTCGAAAAGAAAGGCGAACAGCGCGTGCTGGTCAATGTCGATCTCTTCATCCCATTGTCGGAATCGACGCCGAAGGGAGACCATCTGTATGAGGTTGTGGATTACGACTTCATGCGCGACACCATCGCCAAGCGCATGGCGCAGGGCCACATCCACCTGCAGGAAACGCTGTGCGACGACGTGGCGCGCGCGATGCTGTCGCACCCGAAGGTGCGTGCGGTGCGCGTATCGACCGAAAAGCCCGACGTCTATCCGGATTGCGACGCGGTCGGCGTGGAAGTCATCCACATCAAGCAGTAAGGATGGAAAGTGAAATGAGCGAAGTGGTGCAAAACGAAGTCGCGACCAGCGCAAAGAAGGCGGAAAAGATCGCCTACGAGAACAACAAGCTGCACAAGCGCCTGTGCCGTCTGGTCGGCCAGGCGATCGGCGACTTCAACATGATCGAGGATGGCGACAAGGTGATGGTCTGCCTGTCGGGCGGCAAGGACAGCTACGGCCTGCTCGATATCCTGCTGACGCTGCGCGAGCGCGCACCGATCCATTTCGATATCGTCGCGGTCAACCTTGACCAGAAGCAGCCGGGCTTTCCTGAAGATGTGCTGCCGGCCTACCTGACGAAGATCGGGGTGCCCTTCCACATCGAGAACCAGGATACGTACAGCATCGTCAAGCGCGTGATCCCCGAAGGCAAGACCACCTGCTCGCTGTGCTCGCGCCTGCGCCGCGGCATCCTGTATCGCGTGGCGGACGAGCTCGGCGCGACCAAGATCGCGCTCGGCCACCATCGCGACGACATCCTCGAAACCTTCTTCCTCAACATGTTCTTTGGCGCCAAGCTGAAGGGCATGCCCCCCAAGCTGCAGTCGGACGACGGCAAGCACATCGTGATCCGTCCGCTGGCCTATGTGAAGGAAACGGACATGGAGCGCTTTGCGGAAGTGCGCGAATTCCCGATCATTCCCTGCAACCTGTGCGGCAGCCAGGAAAACCTGCAGCGCAAGCACATCAAGGCGATGCTGCGCGAATGGGAAAAGAAGCACCCGGGACGCGTGGAGAACATCTTCTCCGCCCTGTCGACGGTTGCGCCCTCGCACCTGATGGACAGCAAGCTGTTCAACTTCGTCGACCTGAAGGTGACCGGTGAAGCATCGCCGGACGGCGACATCGCCTTCGACGAGGAGCCATGCGCACCGCCGGCAAACAATGTGGTGAGATTCAGCGGGCTGGACGACGACTAACCCTTCGCCGCGAATTCGTGGCAATCCTCGATCAATTTCTGCAGGCGCTTGACCGCATGCGCCTTCTGCTCGGGGGTTGCCACGTTGATGATCGTGGCGATCAGTTGCGCCATGCCTTCCGATGATCCGTCGAAGAAGGCCTTGTGTTCGGCATAGGTGAAGTTGTCGAAGCCGTGCGAGACGAAGTCGCGGATCATTTTCGACACCACCTCCCTGGCCGGCTTTTCCGCATGGACCTTGCGCAGCATCTGCAGCATTTCCTGCTGGCGGCGCAGGCGCTCCGTCATCCATATGTCGTTATCCAGCGGCCGCGCGTCGGACGCCTTGCGGATTTGCGCCTCCTGCTCGTCGCTGAAATTGCCGAACCAGTATTCGACCTGTTTCATGACCTTCTTGAATCGCAGCCGTTGACGGTCATCAACATTTCCCCGTAAATACTCCCTACGATACTTCTCATTGTTGGAAGCGAACTTCCGTTCAAGATGGGCGATCTGCCCGGGCTCGATGGAGAGCGCGAGGTCGGTGAGTTCCGGGACGGATTTCTCGAGAACAGTCGCGGCGCGCTTGCGGATGGCGTCGAAATCCTCGCGGATCTCCGCCGGCTGGACCGGACCGCGTTGCAGGCGCAGCTGTGCGTGGCCGAAGAGTTGCGTATAGTCCCGCAACTGCGTCTTGCGGTGCCAGTCGAAGAGACGGTCGATGTGCGCCCTGACCCAGGGTTTCTGCTCGTTCGTGAAATCGACATAGCCGTCCAGCCACCAGTAAACGAAGGTGTCACCGTTGGCGTAGCCGAGGCGCAAGGCACTGCATCCCGCCAGCAGGATTGCCAGCAGGACCAGGGTCACACGGGCGAGAAAAGCGCGTTGGGGTTGCATGCTAAACTTTTGCAAACTTTACACCTATCATCCATGAATATTGTCATTCTTGCTGCCGGCATGGGAAAGCGCATGCAATCCGCATTGCCGAAGGTCCTGCATCCCCTCGCGGGCAAACCCTTGCTATCGCATGTCATCGACACCGCGCGCACCCTTTCACCGCAACGCCTTTGCGTGATCTACGGCCACGGCGGCGACGCCGTTCCCGAAGCCTGCAAGGCAGACGACTTGAGCTTTGCGAAACAGGAGCCGCAACTGGGCACCGGGCACGCGGTCATGCAGGCGGTTCCCCATCTCTCTGACGACGTGCCGACGCTGGTGCTCTACGGCGATGTGCCGCTGACAACGAAGGATTCATTGCAGCAATTGTTGGACAGCGCCGGACAGGATAAGTTGGCGATCCTCACTATCGATCTGGAAGATCCCACCGGTTACGGCCGTATCCTGCGTGAAGGCGGCAGCATCGTCGGCATCGTCGAGCAAAAGGATGCAAGCGAACAGCAACGCGCGATCCGCGAAGTGAACACCGGCATCATGGTCGCGCCGACGGCGAAGCTGAAGAAATGGCTCGCCACCCTGTCGAACGACAATGCGCAGAAGGAGTACTACCTGACCGACATCGTCGCCCGTGCCGTTGCCGATAGCGTGCCCGTCGTGTCAGCGCAGCCGGCGGCCGTGTGGGAAACCCTGGGTGTCAACAGCAAGGTACAACTGGCGGAACTGGAGCGCATCCACCAGCGCAACATCGCCAACGCGCTGCTCGAACAGGGCGTGACCCTGGCCGATCCGGCGCGCATCGACGTGCGCGGCTCGCTCGTGTGCGGGCGCGACGTCAGCATCGATGTCGGCTGCGTGTTCGAAGGCAAGGTGGAACTGGAAGACGGCGTGAGCATCGGTGCGCACTGTGTCATCCGCAACGCCCGCATCGCGAAGGGCGCGAGCATCAAGCCGTTCTGCCATATTGAGGATGCGATTGTCGGCCCCTCCTCCGCCATCGGCCCGTACGCGCGTTTGCGCCCAGGCACCGAGCTGGGCGAGGACGTGCACATCGGCAACTTCGTTGAAGTGAAGAACAGCAAGGTTGCCGCCCACAGCAAGGCGAATCACCTTGCCTATGTCGGCGACGCCGACGTTGGCTCGCGCGTGAACATCGGCGCCGGCACGATTACCTGCAACTACGATGGCGCGAACAAGTTCCGCACGGTGATCGAGGATGACGCCTTCATCGGCAGCGACACCCAGCTGGTCGCGCCGGTGCGCGTCGGCAAGGGGGCAACCCTCGGCGCAGGCACGACGCTGACGAAGGATGCGCCGGAAGGCAAGCTGACCGTCTCGCGCGCGAAGCAGCTGACCATCGAAACCTGGAAGCGTCCGGTCAAGATCAAGAAATAAATCCGCGCATCAGACGGCGATGCGCGTCTCGAACTTGCTGCGGTGGATGGAAAAAAAGCTGCGAACGTTACGTACGTTCGCATGTGACGCAAACAGCCGGTGCGCCAGCACGTGGTAGGCCGGCATGTCGGCCACCTGCACGATCAGCACGAAATCTGGGCCGGGTGAAACGCGGTAGCACTGCAGGACCGCGGCTTCACCGGCCACCAACTCCTCGAATTCCTGCATTTTTTCAGCCCCCTGGCGGTCCAGCGTGATTTCCACGACGGCCGTCAGGGCGGCGCCGACCTTCTCCGGCGCCACGATGGCAACCTGGCGCGCGATGATGCCGGCATCCGTGAGGCGCTTCACCCGGCGCAGGCAGGTGGGTGCCGACGCGTGCACCAGGGCGGCAAGTTCATTGTTCGTCCTGGAAGCATCTTCCTGCAAAGCATTCAGGATGCGCCGGTCCAGCTCATCGAGTATCAAGTCCGCAACTTCCATTTTCCAATCCATCAAAAATACGATATATATGAAATTATATTTCACATGACTTAGGGCTCGATGTTTTTATTCATTTTTACTTAAATTTCGCAAACTTTTTTCACCCACCATCTTCTACGATACAACGGTCCTCAACTCATCGTAGGGAGTCCCCATGTGTGGCATCGTCGGCGCGGTCGCGCAGCGCAATATCACCCCCATCCTTCTGGAAGGTCTGAAACGGCTGGAATACCGTGGCTATGATTCCTGCGGCGTCGCCCTGCATGTGGACGGCATCCTCCAGCGTTCACGCAGCACCTCGCGCGTTGCCGACCTGGAAGCGCAAGTCGACAAGGCCGGCCTGGCCGGCTTTACCGGTATCGCCCACACCCGCTGGGCCACGCACGGTGCGCCTGCCTCCCACAATGCCCACCCGCATTTCTCGCGCGAGCGCATTGCCCTCGTACACAACGGCATCATCGAGAATCATGACGAACTGCGTGCCGAACTGACCGGGGCCGGCTACGTCTTCGAAAGCCAGACCGACACCGAGGTGATCGCCCACCTGGTCGACCATATGTATACAGGCGACCTGTTCGAGACCGTGCAGCAGGCCGTGAAGCGCCTGCATGGCGCCTACGCGATTGCCGTGTTCTGCCGGGACGAGCCGCACCGTGTGGTCGGCGCGCGCCAGGGTTCGCCGCTGATCGTCGGCGTGGGCAAGGGCGAGAATTTCGTTGCCTCCGACGCGATGGCGCTGGCCGGCACGACCGACCAGATCATCTACCTTGAGGAAGGCGATGTGGTGGACCTGCAATTGCAGCGTTACTGGATCGCCGACGTGAACGGCAAGCCTGCCGAGCGCGAGGTCCGCACGGTGCATGCGCATACGGGCGCGGCTGAACTCGGCCCTTACCGCCACTTCATGCAAAAGGAAATTTTCGAGCAACCGCGCGCCATCGGCGACACGCTTGAAGGCGTCAACAGCATCATGCCCGAGCTGTTCGGCGACAAGGCCTACAACGTGTTCAAGAAGGTCGACTCGGTGCTGATCCTTGCCTGCGGCACCAGCTACTATGCCGGCCTGACCGCGAAATACTGGATCGAATCGATCGCCAAGCTGCCGGTCAATGTGGAGATCGCGAGCGAATACCGCTATCGCGACAGTGTGCCGAATCCGAATGCGCTGGTAGTCACCATCTCGCAGAGCGGCGAAACCGCCGATACCCTGGCCGCACTCAAGCACGCGCGTGCGCTGGACATGGTCAATTCGCTGACCATCTGCAACGTCGCCACCAGCGCCATGGTGCGCGAGTGCATGCTGTCCTACATCACGCGCGCCGGCGTGGAAGTCGGCGTGGCATCAACCAAGGCCTTCACTACGCAGCTGGTCGCCCTCTTCTTGCTCACGCTGACGCTGGCGCAGGTTCGCGGCCGCCTGACCGACGAACAGGAAGCGGCACACCTGAAGGCCCTGCGCCACCTGCCGCTCTCCATCGGCGCGGTGCTGGCGCTGGAGCCGCAGATCATTGCATGGGCGGAAGAGTTTGCACGCAAGGAAAATGCGCTCTTCCTCGGACGCGGCCTGCACTATCCGATCGCACTGGAAGGCGCGCTGAAGCTGAAGGAGATTTCCTACATCCACGCCGAAGCGTATCCAGCGGGCGAACTGAAGCACGGACCGCTGGCGCTGGTGACGAACGAAATGCCGGTGGTGACCGTGGCGCCGAACGACACGCTGATCGAGAAGCTGAAGTCGAACATGCAGGAAGTGCGCGCGCGCGGCGGCCAGCTCTATGTGTTCGCTGATGCCGATTCGCGCATTTCATCAAGCGATGGCGTGCACGTGATCCGCATGCCGGAGCACTACGGCCACCTGTCGCCGATCCTGCACGTGGTGCCGCTGCAGTTGCTGGCCTACCATACGGCGCTGGCGCGCGGCACCGACGTCGACAAGCCGCGCAACCTCGCGAAGTCGGTGACGGTCGAGTAAGGCACTTTCACGGCCGGGGCGTCCGCCTCGGCCGGCTTACCCTTTCCCCATATGCGCGACCACCTGCTCGCGCAACTGCGCAGGGCTGAACTGCGTATAGTCCTTGTTGATCTCCAGTTTCACGACGGATTCCAGCTCCGGCGCCAGCAGCTTGCGCAGCATGCCGAGGAATTGCGGCGACACGACCAGCGTCAGCTCCTGGAAGCGGCCTTCCTGATGGGCCTTCTGGAGGAAACCGGCGATGTCTCGCGCGAACAGTTCTGCCTGATGCACGTCCGGTGTCACGGCCGGCTCATACAGCTTGGTCGGCGCAGCGCCGCCGGTGCCATGGGTGCTTTTGGTAGCGGCCGTTGGCCCCAGCTTGTCCGTTTCCGTCGCATCCAGTATGCGCTCGTGGGCGGCGTCGTTGACCATGTCATTGATTTCTTCCAGCTGGTCGGAAGGCTGCTCCTGGGAAAAGAACCTTGCCCGGCTGGCATTGGCTGAAACAATCCAAGTGGTGTTCATGGCATCCCCAATTGTTGCCTTGGTAAGCAACTTCGATGCGCATGAAAGGGGAAACGTTCCGTACGTCTTGCATGTGCCGGCGGATAATGAAAAAGGGAGGAACATGTCCTCCCTTTTTCATTCCTGCAGTATTGCCTGTCAGTTGCCGATTTGCGTCGAGAAGTAGACCTGCTTGCGCTTGGACTTGATCGGCGGGTCGACACGCTGCGGAGCGATCGGTGCATTGGTGCCGCGGGACTTGCGCTGTACCGCGCCGATGACCACGGTGACAGCTGTCTCCTTGCCGCCGATGGCAATCTTCACGCCCCGCGTAATCACCGGGGACGGTGGCAGGCCGCCGCCGACGAAGGTCGCGGAACGCGAACCGTCGCAACTGCCTGCCACGCCGATGGCGCCAGAAGCGTTCAGCAGGTTCACCCAGTATCCGCGCGCTTCACCCAGCGTGGTCGAACAGGTGCCGATTGCGGCGGGAATCGGGCGGTTCGTGCTGAACGTGATCATGCCGCCGGCGATCAGTGCCGATGTTACGGTTTGCTCGCCTGCACCATTGGCACTCAAGTCCATGAACCAGCCTTTCTTCTCACCGCCGGGAACAATGGGCGTCGTGTTGCAGGTGGTCGCAGTCGTGTAGTTCGCCATGTGCTCCGTGCTGTCCATGTTGGTGGCGTCGCCGGTCGTGGTCGACAGGTTGTCCAGGTACATGTAGAAGCGGTTGGTCACGCTGGAGTACGGGTAATCCGTCTGCAGCGGATGCTCGCGGTCGCCGGAGCCGATGGCGATGTAGACATAGCCACTGTTGGCGAGGACCGAGGGCTCGAACAGGAACTTGCGGCCTGCACCATTGGTGTAGGCGACACGCCGCATGGTCCAGCTGGCAGCAGCCAGCGGATTCCTGGTTGTCGGGCCATCGATGAAGGAGATGCGGTAGAGGTTGCCGCCGGTGTCAGCCACGTAGGCGTAGTCGGGGTAGCCATCGCCGTCGATGTCGACATAGGAAGCATCGCCGACAACGCTGCGCGTCGTTTCGAACGATCTCAGCACTTCTCCCGTGTCGGCATCCAGCACATACACGGCACGGCCCTTCGACGCTGCGCAGGAAGGCGCCGAGCTGTTGGCGTCTTCGCAGCTGTCATAGCCGCCGCCTACCACGAGTACCGGGGTCGAGGTGGAGTATCCCTTGATGAAGCCCACGCGCGGCACCGACCATGTCTGGCCGATCGCGGACATGCCGGAGGTGCAACCGGTGTCGTCGGTCAGGTTCGGGCAGCCGACGCGCCACTTCAGGACCGGCGAATTGGGATTGGTCACATTCAGCGCGTAGATCATGCGGCCGCCGCGGCGCATGGTCGGGTAAATCCAGACCTTGGAATTGTCCAGGTTCTGATAGAGGCCCATCGTCCCGTCGAAAAAGTAATCCTTGGCCTTGGGCGCGGGCGTGGTGCTCGCGGACAGGTTCGGATAGGTCACGAGCGGGCTGTTGTCCATCAGGCGCTGGAAACGCGGGAAGAACTCGGGGGCGATCAGCGCCCACTTCTCCTTGCCGGTATCGGAGTCGACTGCGCGGAAGGTGCCGTCGTTCGCGCCGTAGTAGACCACCACGCCGTTGCTACCGCCGTAGTTGACGGGGAAGGGACGGGAGTGGATGACGTCGCCGTGGATGGACGGACGCGTCGTGGTCAGTACGCCGGTTCCCTTTTCATCGTTGACATCCTTGCCCATGATGAAGTCGACCAGGGTGCTGGACAAACCCGAAGACCCGCTCGTGAAAGGCGTGAGGGCTCCGCCGGAAACCGTGTACATGGTGCGGTTGATGCCCCAGGTCGGCGTCGTGTTGGTGCTCGGCGGGTTATTGCCCTTGCGCAGTACTTCCGCGACCGCGCCCTTCTCCACCTGCGGTCCGTCCGGTGCGTCGGAATAGAGGCTGTTCGTGGTGGTGGTGCAGGCGCCGATCGGACTCGGGTTGATGGTGATGCTCTGCCAGTAGGTGCCGGAATCCGTCGTCCAGTAACTGTTGGCGCAGTTGGTCACGAAGCCGGTCAGCGAGTTGATCGCCAGCGCGCCGGTGACGTCGCCGAGTTCGATGGAGCCGCCCGACTCGACCAGCTGGTAGCGCTTCAGGTTACCGAACCAGCGCGGCTTGGCATCCGGGTCCGGACGGAACATGCCGATGAAGACCTGGTTTTCGGTTTGCGAACGGTTGGTGGCATTCACCGGCAAGCTGGCGGAGGCGAAGGTGGTGTTGACCGCCTGGATTTCCGCGAAGATTTCCTTCAGCGCATTGACGATCTTGCTCTCGTCGGTGGCCGCGAAATACTTGCCGCCGCCGACCTTCGCCATGTTGCGCAGGAGTGCGGTCTGGTCGGCATCCTGCTGCGCGTTGAAAACGTCGACGGTGTACGTCGACACGTTCTGCTGTCCGATCGCCCCGTTCACGTCGGTCTGATACAGGAAACGCGTCCATTCATCGGCCAGGCGCGGCCTTGCCGGCATGGAATAGGTGCCGGTCGGCGTGGCGGTCGTCGTGGTCGAGACGCCGCCGACTGTATACTTTTTCTTGCTGCCCGTGCAACCCGCTGTGGACGTGGTGCTGGTATTGCAGGCGCATGATGCGTAGGTGCCATCGGTACACGCTGGGAAGTCCGTCGAATCGCACGTCCCGATATTGCTGTAGCAGGCGCTCGTCAGGCCAAGATTGGTCGTCGTCGATGTGGACGTGGTTGTATAGGTCGGCATTGCGATCGATGTGGTATCGCCGCCGACGTTGGTCAGGTAGACGGGATTTTCCTCGTTCGGGAAGCCGTTGCCGATAAAGATGATGTAGCTCTTCGAGCAGCTGTTCGCCGTCGAAATCGGCGTTGAATACGCAGTGAATCCGCCGCTTGTATAGCCGCTGACATCCGCCTTCGACGTCGGCGTCAGGTCATTGAAGACTGCCGTGCCGAAATGCGTCTTGTCCGTCGGGGTGCCGGCCACATCGTCCTTGGCATGCGTCGGGCTGGTGTAGCCACCGAAGTACTTGAATGCGTCGAACAGCACATCTCCGTAGGTCGCATTGCTGGCGACGCCCTCGTCGTTGTAATTGATGTACATCGTCGTCAGCACGCTCATGAGGGCGGCCTTGTTCGCATCGTCCATCGGCTTGATCGCCGAGCGGATATATCCGCCGCGGTTGCCGGTGCCGTTCGGCGTGATCAGCATGAGGCCGACATTGACGTTGCTGCCGAGGGATGCCACGACTGTCTTGATGGCGTTGATTTCCGCCTGCGCCTGGGTGATCGCGCCCGGCCAGTGCTGCGACTGCCGGTTCCAGTTGGTCGTGTTGTCGAGCACGATCAGCACGTTGGCATTGTTGGCGGTGCCGCCGGAAGAGCCGATGAAGATATCAATATCTTCAGCGGATGCCCCCATGGGAGCCATCGAAAGCACCGCCATAAAGGCCAGTGCGGCGGATTTCAGCATGCGTAAAGCGTTCATGGCGGTCTTCCCTAGGTTACAGAGGGCACGATGTGTCGATGGCATCCGTGGGTACGGTTACGGCAATGCCTTGTATAGCGGTGGAGCGGGCTTGCGTGACCATGTCGATGGCTTGCGCCTGGATGTCCCATACGCTTTCGGCACACGACGAGTTGCCGGGGGAGCCGCCCTGACCAAACAGGCGTTGGTCATCCTGAGTGGCGCAATTGGCCTCTTCCGGATTGCTCATGAGTAGACGCTGAGTGCTCATCACCGTGGCCTTGACGCACACTGGGTCGCGCACCAGCGAAACGACGATGTCCGGCGAGCTGTCGGCGTCCAGGTTGAAGCACTTCTTGTTATATGAGCCGGCGCAGGGCTCGCTGAATACTGTCGAGGGCGTCTCGAAGAAGCGCTTGGTGCTGATGACCTCCTGCAGCGTCTCTTCCGCGGCAGCTGCCGCCTGGTTCTTCGCCTGCATGTTGCTGACCGTTTGCACGCTGCCACTGCCGAGATTGACCGTGTTGATCACGAGTAGCGTGATCAGCACCAGCATGATCATCGCCACCAGCAGCGTGGTTCCTGATTGTCGTTTTAGCGTTCTCATGGTTCTCTTCGTCCTGCCGGGTTGTTCAGGCGCACGGAAGATTGATAAACGTGGCGCTTGTAGGCGTCGTTAAACGGCCCGAGCGTCTGGTCTGCGCCATTGGCATTCAGGCCGAGCGTGTAGGTCTTGGTGTCGGTGTAACCCGTGGTCTTTTCGGTGTTGCGCGCGAGCACATGTACCTTGATCGACACCACGTTGTACCAGTTAGTCACGCACGCTGCGCCGATGCAGGCATTGAAGCTGTCGGGATCGGCGGTGTACGCGTTGGGGCTGCCTCCGTTGGGGTCGCCAACGGCATCGGTATCGATGCCATACTCGAACTGCAGGTTCTCTATCCCCTCAACCAGCGGAACGATGGTGAATTCCGAGCTCCCCTCGTTTCCGCCGAGTACGGCCCGCTTGAGAGTGGGGATGCCATCGGATGGCGTATTGTTGTTCGCCACAAAATAGATATGCGTGACGAAACGCCTGAGGTCCGCGACGTCTGTGCAATTCCGCTTGTGCAGGTTGAGCGAGCCGGGAACGGTGTCGATTGCGAAGTGATCCAGCACGCTTGTCGATGACAGCTCTGGGATCGGCGCGCCGGTCGCCGGCTTGCACAATGAAGTCTGGAAGTACGGTCGCCCCGCTGAAGCTGTATCGCAGTCGGCAGTACCCGCGATGCAGGTGCTGGCTCTACGGATTACAACGATGTCGGTTCCGCTGCGTACGTCCGACAGACAGCTTGGTACCGCGTCGCCGTTGTCGGAACCTTGCACATGCAGCGCCATGGCGGTCCTGAGGTCGGCCACCGCGGTCTGGCATGGATCGGGCATGACGGCCGGCGGAGCCAAGAGGCCCGCGTTAAGTTCACCGAAATAACCTGCCAGCTTCAAATCGTCCGTCAGCAACTGCACAGCGTAGCGGCCGTTTTCGATCTGTCGGTTGGCGCGCTCGACCTCGCCGCGCGACTTGCTGGTCGTCGAGAACACGCCGGACAGGCCGGCAAGGATCAGCAGGCCGATCGTCACGGCGATCATCAGCTCGGCGAGCGAAAAGCCGCCTTCCCTTTTGTTGATCCGAGTGCTGGTGTTGATCTTCATGATCGCTCGCATCAGAGTGGAGAGCAGGTCGGCGTGCCGATGGCGACCGTCACGGAGATCGCACGGCGGTAGGCGTCGTCACCGTACAACCCCTTGCCGCAGGTATTGTCGGGTTCCTTGGTCTTGTGCAGCCCTTGCCATGCGACCGTCACCTGGTAGATGCCAGGCGTACATGAAACGTTGTTTACCGGCTGCAGCTGCTCCACGCAGCCGCGCGCATTCGTCATCGCACCGGTGTTGACGTCCGCTTTCTTTTCGGCGGCACCCTTCAGGGCATTGCTGACTTCGCACTTGTCGCGCGCCGGTCCGGCGGCAGCGACGGAGCAATCCGCCGGCTCGGCGTCGTCGGTGCCCAGCGGCGTCGGCGTTACATAACTGGCCGCCTGGGCGCGGTTGGCGTTGATGCGCTCGCTGAGGTCGTTCAACAGCACGATGGCCTGGGCGCGCTGATAAGACTCGGCAGTCGTCAAATGCAGCTTGCTCTGCATGCCCGCCAGTCCGAGCAGGCCGAATGCGAGGATGACCATGGTGATCAGCACTTCAATCAGGCTGGTGCCGGATTGCCTGCGATGACGGATTTGCGTGTGCGTCAGCATGATGAGGACTTCTGAGTAGGAAGGCCGCTAAGATCCACCTTCACGCATGCCGCGGCATCCGATCCGGTGAAGGAAAAACCGAAGACTGGCTGGGTATTGCCCCGCACCCGTCCGGTCGACTGGTACACCACCGAGGCCGGACCGGTGATGGCCGCACCGCTGATTGGATTGTGCTCATCCAGCATGATGTCCGGGTCGCCAGGCGTTACCGCAGGCCCGACAACCTCCCAGCCGTTATGCCAGGCGCCACTCTTGGGCGACAGCGTGACATTGGCATTGCGCTTGATCGCTTCGCTGCGCGCCTTGGCCAGCGCGAGATAAAGGTCCGTCGCGCCGGCGCGCGCACGCTGGGAGGCAATCAGGTTGGAAAACGATGGCGCGGCCAGCGCAGCCAGGATGGAGACGATGCCGACGGCGACCAGCAGCTCGGGCAGCGTAAAGCCGGCAATGCGCATGCGCGCCCGACGGGAGCCGGCCGGCAGATGCGTATTGTGAGGAAGTACGTTGCCCATGGCTGCCACCTACCATTTTTCCGCGGGAGTCTTGTTGCCTGCCTGGTTGATGGTCAGCGTGACGTCGCTGACCTGCGGCGTTCCCGCCTTCGGCGTTGCCGTGGCCGTGAAGGTGGGCGGCGGACCGGAAGTCACGTCGATCGTGATCGTAAAGTACTTGGATACCTTGTCCGGCGTCGTCATGCCATTCAGCTCGGCCAGCGTGGCGGCGTACGCCCTGTTGTCGGCGATGAACTGCTGCTGCGCCTGGGCGATGTCCATCAGGTGCGCCTGTGCCGCGCTTCGGTTTGAAGAGATCACGTGCTTTTGGTACGACGGGATCGCTATGGCCGCAAGAATGCCCACGATGGCAACGGCGACAAGGACTTCGATGAGGCTGAAGCCGCGCATCCGCCGCAGTGCTTTCGCCATCCCGACTGAGGTAAACATGATCATCTTCCGGATCCGTGATTAAAAAGAATTGCCTCACAGCAATACCTGCAGAATACACTTTGCTTTGCGTTATGCAATGCCATGCCGTCAAGCAAGCGGGGTAGACCGCCCGCTTTCGGACAAGTGGCATTTTTGGACAGACGAATGGAAGATTTTTATAGCCGTTTGCGCAACAACTTGCGCAAACGGCTATGAGTTGCTTTTGCTGGCCGAACGGCCGATCTTGGCGACAGCCACTTCGCGGGCGCGTTCCGCTGCCGCTTCCTGCGTAATGAAGACGGTGTCCAGGCAGACACGGTGTTTGGGGAAAATGCTGGCGCGGAAGGCAGGGTTGCGGTTTACATCATAAATGGCGAGGTAGGCAGCCCACCCCTTGCCGATGCGCAAGGGCTCGCCGCTGTATTCGACGAGGTACTCTCCAATGTATTCAGTAGGCATTCTTCCCGCTTTCCGGAATCGCTGATGATGACTGGCACGGGCGGACGCGCCGCCGTGCGAAGCGTCCCCAAGGATCAAGGATAGCCTCCGCAGGCGGTTCCTGTCTCGTCCAGCAACGTTCTGGTCCTGCCGTCAGGCTTTCCTCGCTCCCGAATTGGCCTTGATGAAGTCCGCGATCTTGGGACAGACGCGTTCATGCCAGCGGCGGCCGGAGAAGATGCCGTAATGCCCGACGGCAGGCGCCGTGTAGTGTTCCTTCCGGGTGCGCGGAATGCCGCTGCACAGGGTGTGCGCCGCCCGGGTCTGGCCGCGCCCGGTGATGTCGTCCCATTCGCCCTCGATGGTGAGCAGGGCGACGTTCTTGATATCCTCGGGCCGCACCGCCTTGCCTTCGACTTTCCACGTCCCCGTGGCGAGGCTGGATTCCTGGAATACGGTCTTCACCGTCTCAAGGTAAAACTCCGCCGGGATGTCGAGCACCGCGTTGTATTCGTCGTAGAAGCGCCGGTGATGCTCGGTCACCTTGTCGGCGCCGTTCTGCGCGAGATGCTCGTAGAACTCCTGGTAGCTCTTCGCATGGCGTGCCGCATTCATCGAGACAAAGCTGAAATGCTGCAGGAAACCCGGATAGACGCGCCGCCCGGCTCCGGGATAGTTGGGCGGAACCTTGTGGATCACCGTGGTTTCAAACCATTCCAGATCGCGCTCGGTGGCCAGCTGGTCGACGATGGTCGGCGACTTGCGGGTATCGATCGGACCGCCCATCATCGTCATCGTGCGCGGCACCAGCGGGTCCTTTGCCGTCGACATCAGCGCCACCGCCGCCAGCAGCGGAACGGAGGGCTGGCACACTGCGATCACATGCAGGTCCGGCCCCAGCAGGCGCATGAAGTCCTGCAGGTAGTAAACATAGTCGTGCAAATGGAATTCTCCCTTCGACAGGGGCACCAGCCTGGCGTCGATCCAGTCCGTGATGTAGACGTCGTGCTCGGGCAGCAGGGTGATCACTGTATCGCGCAGCAGGGTGGCGTGGTGGCCGGACAGCGGCGCCAGAAGCAGGACCTTGGGTTGCTTCACCCTGGCGGCACCGAACTCCTTCCTGAAGTTCAGCAGGTGGCAGAACGGTTTGCCGGCCACGATTTCCTTCACGATGGGTACCGCGACATCACCGATCATGGTCGAACCGATCTCGAACCTGGGCTTCTCGTATTCCTTGCCGAGGCGGTAGAGAAGTTCGAACCCCGCGGCCAGGCGCTGCGCAAAAGGCGTATAGGCAAACGGCGACGCGGGATTGGTGAGGAAGATGTACGACAAGTGCGCCGCGTTGACGATGGGCGCCATCCATATCTTGTTGTTTTCGTGAATCTGGTAAAGCATGAGCAGTCCTGTCCACTAAATCAACCCTGCCGGAATTCCGACAGGAAACCGTGGGCAAATGTTGACGGGTTTAACACAGGCGCAACAAGGATCTATATCAAAGAAGCGGCATAACGGCCGGAGCGAGAGGGTGTCTTGTGACGATGCAAATACGCTAGAATTCCGTTTTTGCAATGCAGCATCGACAGGAGGCCGCCTTGGCGCCACAACCACACAAGAGCAGTCTAGCCGCCCTCACCCTCGCCGCCATCGGCGTCGTCTACGGCGATATCGGAACCAGTCCCCTATACACGATGAAGGAAGTCTTCGCGCCTGCCCATGGGGTGCCGCTGAACGAAGGCAACCTGTTCGGCGTGACCTCGCTGATTGTCTGGTCGCTGATCATCATCGTGTCCCTGAAATACGTGACGCTGATCCTGCGTGCCGACAACCGCAACGAAGGCGGCGTCATGGCATTGGTGGCGCTGGCCCTGTCCTCGGTCGGGCCGAAGTCGAAATGGTTCCAGCCGCTGGTCATCGTCGGCCTGCTCGGCACCGCGATGTTTTTTGGCGATGGCGTCGTCACTCCGGCGATTTCAGTGCTCTCTGCCATTGAAGGCCTGGAAGTGGCCACGCCCGCCTTCAAGCCTTATGTGGTGCCGCTGACCGTCGTAGTGCTGGTCGCCCTGTATACCTTGCAGAGCAAGGGCACGGGCGGCATCGGCAAATGGTTCGGGCCGATCGTGGTGGTCTGGTTCACGGCGCTGGCGGTGATGGGCATCGTCAACATCGTGGAAAACCCGGCCATCCTCGCCGCACTCAATCCCATCCACGCCTTCCGCTTCCTGCTGCAGAACGGCTGGCTGGCCTTTGTGGCGCTAGGCGCCATCGTGCTGGCCGTCACCGGCGCGGAAGCACTCTATGCCGACATGGGCCATTTCGGCAAGCGGGCGGTACGCCTGGCATGGTTCGCGGTCGTGTTCCCGTCCCTGATGCTCAATTATCTCGGCCAGGGCGCACTCCTGCTGGGCAATCCGGAAGCGGTGTCGAATCCGTTCTACCAGCAGCTCGGCGCATGGAGCATCTATCCGCTGGTAGTGCTGTCGACCATGGCTACCGTGATTGCCTCGCAGGCAACCATTTCCGGCACCTTCTCTATCGCCCAGCAGGCGATCGCGCTCGGCTTCCTGCCGCGCATGCGCGTGATGCACACCTCCGACCGGGAAATGGGCCAGATCTACATCCCGCTCGTCAACTGGATGCAGCTGGCCGTGGTGCTGCTGGCCGTGATCGGCTTCGGCTCCTCGTCCAACCTGGCCTCTGCCTACGGCATCGCGGTGACGACGAACATGCTGATGACGACCATCCTCACTTTCTTCGTCATCCGTTACCGCTGGCGCTACAACCTGTTGCTGTGTTTCGGTGCAACCGGTTTCTTCCTGATCATCGACGTCGTCCTGTTCTCGGCCAACACGCTGAAGATCTTGCATGGCGGCTGGTTCCCGCTGGTGCTCGCGGCTATCCTGATGCTGATCATGCTGACCTGGCGCGACGGCCGCCACCTGGTCTACGAAAACCTGCGCAAGCACCTGGTGCCGCTGGAAGACTTCCTGCAGTCGCTGTTCATCAGTCCGCCCGCCCGGGTCGAAGGCACGGCCGTTTTCTTCCGGGCCGAGGGTGACGGCGTCCCGCACGCCATGCTGCACAACCTGCTGCACAACAAGGTGCTGCACGAGCGCACGGTATTCCTGACGGTGTACAACGCCGACATCCCGACCGTCCCCGAGGAAGAGCGCACCAAGGTGACGCCGCTGGGGCACCAGTGCTACCAGGTCAACATCCACTACGGATTCAAGGATGAGCGCGACATTCCCGCCGCGCTGGAACTGTGCAAGGACGCCGGGTTGGAAATGGACATGATGAGCACGTCCTACTTCATCGCCCGCCAGACGGTCATTCCCAAGGTGGGCAGCGGCATGGCCCTGTGGCGCGAATCGCTGTTCGCCACCATGTCCCGCAATGCCCGCGATGCGGCCGACTACTACCGCGTACCGACCAACCGCGTCATCGAACTGGGGACGCAAGTAGAAATCTAGGTTTCCAAAGGGAAAATGTTTCCAAGCCAAATACACCTAGTATACTTAGGGTTATTCCTGCTCCCCGCCTGAACGCTCCGTTCGCGCTACGGGGCGGGAAACGGCCTTACGGCCGCTGTCATCGAACCATCGCTTCGTTCGATTCATTACATGCGCCCACAACACGTCACCGCCTTCCTGTCCACCCTGCTCGACAGGGAGCGGCTACCGGTCCTCAAGCTCAAGCTGATTGCGCTGACCGTCGGTCTGTTCGCCGTCTTCCTCTGGGTCATGGCGACGGTATCGGTGACGGTACTCGAAACCCAGTTCGAGAAAGTGCTGTCGGACCAGCAGTTCGCCGCGACGCGCCAGATCGCGGCGCAGATCGATACCAAGCTGGAAGAGCGCGTCGAAAGCCTGTCGAAAGTCGCGGCCGGCGTGCCGACGGACCTGGGCGCCGCGTCGCTCGACGCATTCCTGGAACGTTTTCCCGCCCTGCACCTGATGTTCCCGGCGGGCGTCGCGGTCATCGGCCTCGACGGGCGGGCGATTGCCGACTATCCCGTGGTGCCGGGACGCCGCGGCACCTACTTCGGCGACCGCGGCTACTTCCGCAAGGCGGTCGAAACCGGGAAGCCCTACATCGACAAACCCATCATCGGCCGCACGCTCAAGCGGCCGGTGCTGACAATCTCGGTCCCTATCGTTGACGCCGGCGGCGGGCTGCGCGCGGTCATGACCGGGATCACCGACCTCACCGCGCCGAATTTTCTCGGTATCGTCTCCCAGCCCGAGATGGCCGGCAAAGGCGAAATCTTTGTCCTCTCCCCGCACGACAAGCTGCTGATCGCGGCCACGGACAGCGCGCGCGCCATGACACCGATGCCAGAGCGCGGCCGCAATCCGATGCTGGACCGTTTCAGCGACGGCTTCGAAGGTTCCGGCATCGGCGTCAGCGCGGCCGGCGTGCCCCACCTCTATTCCGCCAAGCGCGTCCCGCTGTCGAACTGGATCGTGATGTCCGCGCTGCCCGTGAATGTCGCCTTCGGCCCGCTGGAAACCATGCGCAGCTCGCTGTATGTCGCCGCGGCGCTCATGACGCTGGTCGCCATCTTCGCCATTCAGTGGCTGGCGCGGCGCATGCTTTCGCCGCTGGACAAGGCGGGCACCGCCATGCGGGAAATGGTTGGCGGCCAAGCTGCGCTGGCGCCGATTCCGGTCGAGCGCAATGACGAGATCGGACACCTGATCAACAGCTTCAACCTGCTGGTGAAAGACCGCCATCGTTACGAGCAGGCACTCAAGGACAGCGAATATCGCCTGCGCAAGCTGGTCGAAAGCGCGCCCGACGCCATCATCGTCCAGATGAAAGGCAGCTTCTCCTACATCAACGGCGCCGCCATGCGCCTGTTCGGCGCGCAGTCGCGCAGGCAGCTGTTGGGCACACCGGTCCTCGACCGCATCCACCCGGATTTCCGCGAGGCGGTCGAGCAGCATATCCGCGACATCGGTGCCGACAAGGCGGTCATCTCTCCGCAATACGAAAAATTCCTGCGTATGGACGGCAGTCCCGTGGACGTCGAGGTATCGGCGGTGCCGTTCCGCTACGAAGACGAGGACGGCGCGCTGGTGTTCGCACGCGACGTGACCGAACGCAAGCGCGCTGAGCAGAACCAGAAAAAGCTCAATCGCGCGCTGCGCATGCTGAGCGACTGCAACATGACGCTGGTGCATGCGGAACGCGAGCAAAACCTGCTCGACGAAATCTGCCGCGTGGTGGTGTTCCGGGGCGGATACCGGATGGCCTGGGTCGGCTACGCAGAAAACGACGATGCAAAAACGGTGCGGCCTGTCAGCCAGTCCGGCGTCGACGATGGCTACCTGGAAAACATCCGGCTGTCGTGGAGCGGCGACACGGAATACGGCCGCGGTCCGACCGGCACCGCCATCCGCGAGTCGCGGGTGCAAATCGTCCAGGACTACATGAACAATCCCTCCACCGGTCCCTGGCGCGAGGCGGCGCGGTCACGCGGCTACCTGTCCTGCATCGCGCTGCCGCTGATCAGCGCGGGACGCACTTTCGGCGCGCTGTCGATCTACTCCCCCGATCCGGATTCCTTCGGCCAGGACGAAGTACGGCTGCTCTACGAACTGGCAACCGACCTCGCATTCGGGATCGAAACCCTGCGTACCCGCTCGCAACGCGTCGTGGCCGAAGAAAAGCTGGCCTTCCTCGCGCACCACGATCCGCTCACCCACCTGCCCAACCGCGTGCTGCTGCGCGACCGATTCGACCGCGCCGTCGCCGTCTCGGGCCGCGAACAGTCGGGCGTGGCGATACTGGTCCTCGACGTGGACAATTTCAAGCAGGTCAACGACGGGCTGGGCCACGAGACCGGCGACAAGCTGCTGCTGGCCATCGTGGACCGCCTGCGGCGCTGCATCAGCGACAGCGACACCATCTGCCGCCAGGGCGGCGACGAGTTTGTCCTCCTGCTCAATGGCGTAGGCGATTCGAGCGTCGCCAGCCGCGCGGCGCAGTCCATCCTGGACGCAGTCGCCGAACCGTTCGAGATCGGCCCGCACACCGTCAACACCAGCTTCAGCATCGGCATCAGCCTGTACCCGGACGACGGCCGCGATTTCGACACCCTGCTCAAGAATGCCGATACCGCGCTTTACCATGCCAAGGACAACGGCCGGGACACTTACCACTTCTTCGCCGCCTCGATGAACGTCGATGCGCTGGCCCGGATGGAGCTGCACGGCAACCTGCGCAAGGCCGTGAAGAACAGCGAATTCGTCCTGCACTACCAGCCGCAGATCGACATCGCTTCCGGCGCCATCATCGGCGTCGAGGCGCTGGTGCGCTGGCAGCGCGGCGACGAGGAGCTGATTCCGCCGGGACGCTTCATTCCGCTGGCCGAAGAAAGCGGCCTGATCGTGCCGATCGGCGAATGGGTGCTGAACGAAGCCTGCCGGCAGGCGGTCGCCTGGCAGAAAGCCGGGATGCCGGCCTTGCCGATGGCGATCAATCTCTCGGCACAGCAGTTCAAGCGCAGCGACATTCTCGATACGCTCCAGAGGGCGCTCCAGCGGTCCGGCCTGCGGCCGGAACTGCTGGAACTCGAACTGACGGAATCGCTGCTGCTGCACGATACCGCGAGCGTCATGGAAACCTTGCATCAACTGAAGAAGATCGGCGTGCAGCTGTCGATCGACGACTTCGGCACCGGCTATTCCAGCCTCGCGTACCTGAAGCGCCTCGCGGTGGACAAGCTCAAGATCGACCAGTCCTTCGTGCGCGACGTGCCCGGCGCGGCGGAAGGCGCGGCGATCGTCAAGGCCATCATCCAGCTCGGTCACGCCTTGCAGCTGACCGTCATCGCGGAGGGCGTGGAAACGCGCAGCCAGCTCGATTTCCTGCAGGCGCACGGATGCGACCAGGCACAAGGCTACCTGGTCAGCAGGCCGGTGCCGGCGGAGAATTTCGCCGCGTTTGTGGCGGATGATTTCAATGTAATCCGTTGAAAGCCACCGAATCGTTCAGCTGCGGCATGCGGTTCAAGCGCGACCAGGTGCCGTTGAGCATCAACTCCTCGAATTTCTGCGCAGGCACCGGCGGGCTGAAGATGAAGCCCTGGGCGCTGGTGCAGTCGCGCGCCTTCAGGTAGGCCAGCTGTTCCGCGGTTTCGACGCCGCCCGCCACCACCCGCACCCCGAGGTTGTGCGCCAGGCTGATGATGGCCGAGGTGATCGCGGAGTCCTCCCGTCGGTGCGGCAGGTGCTGCACGAAGGCCTTGTCGATCTTGAGCACGTCGATCTCGAATTCCTTCAGGTCGATCAGCGCCGTGGCTCCGGTCCCGAAGTTGTCGATGGTCAGGCGGATGCCCTGTGCGCGCAAGTCCGACAGGTGCTCCTTGATCTCGGGATGGCGCGCCAGCATGGATTCGGGCACCTCCAGTTCCAGCGAGTCGGCGCTGATCCCGGCGTCGCGCAGGATGCCTGGAATCGCCGCCACAAACTTGGGATCGTTGAACTGGCGGGCGGAACAGTTCAGCGCCAGCCGCAGATCGCTCATCCCCTGCGCCTGCCAGCGCCTGACCTGGTGGGCCGCCTCGCGCAGCGCCCATTCGCCGATCTCGACGATCATCCCGTTCTGCTCGACGATGTCGAGGAATTCGTTGGGCAGCACCATTTCCATCTCCGCCGCATTCCACCGCAGCAAGGCTTCGACGCTGGAAATCCGCCAGCTGCCCAGGTCCACCTGCGGCTGGTAATACAGCTCGAACTGGTGGTTCTTCAGCGCGCTGCGCAGCGCCGTTTCGCGGTCGCGCTTCCATGCCTGCTCCATGTACAGGTCGGAGGTGTAGAACTGGTAATTGTGGCGGCCGGAATTCTTGGCGCGATACAGGGCGAGATCGGCGCGCTTGAGCAGTTCGACGGAATTGCGTCCGTCCTTCGGATAGATGCACAGACCGATACTGGTGCCGCTGACAATCTCGGCAGAGTCGATCTGGTAAGGCCTGCCGAGTTCCAGCACAAGCTTGCGTGCAAGCGTTTCGGCGGCTTCCGGCTGGGACACGTCGGTCTGGATGATGACAAACTCGTCGCCGCCCAGGCGCGCCACGAAGTCGGTCGCGCGGATCGACGACACGATGCGCAGCGCCACTTCCTTGAGCAGCAAGTCGCCGGTGTGATGGCCGTAGGTATCGTTGACCTGCTTGAACCGGTCGAGGTCGAGCAGCAACAGCGCCAGCGGCATGTTATTGCGCTGCGACAGCGCAAGCGATTGATGCAACTGGTTGCTGAAGTTGATCCGGTTGGGCAGGCCGGTCAAGCCATCGTGATTGGCGAGAAAACGGGTCTGCTCTTCCGCCAGGCGGTGCGCGGTCTGGTCGCGCATGATTTTTACGAAGCCGCGCAGGCTGCCGTCGGGATTCCATAGCGGCGTGACGACGCCGGTGGCCCAGAATCGCGTCCCGTCCTGGCGCAGGTGCCAGCGATCGTCCTCGGAACGCCCCGCAAGCCGCGCCTCCTCCAGTTCGCGCATCGGTTCGCCGAAGCCGCGATCCTCGGAGGTAAAGATGCTCGACACCGGACGTCCGATGGCCAGCTCCGCGGGCAGCCCCAGGATGCGTTCGGCGCCGCTGTTCCAGCTCAGGATCACGCCCTTGGTATCGAGCATCATGATGGCGTGGTCGGTGGACGCTTCGACGAGCAACCGGAAATCCTCCTGCGACTGCCGCAGGGCGCGTTCGGTCTCGACCTCGTGCGTGATGTCGGTATTGGTTTCCAGGTAGCGGGCCGGCTTTCCATTGTGCAGCTCGAGCGCCCATTTGCTGAACACGATGACTTCCCGTCCGTCGCGCGTGCGCTGGACCAGCTCGCCCTCCCAGTGATGATGCTCGCGCAGGATGGCAACGATCTCCTCGAGCGGCACCGGGAAGCGGGTTTGCAGCAGGGTGTGGCTGTGCTGTCCCGTCGCCTCGCTCCGGGAATAGCCGTACAGCTTCTCGGCGCTGAGATTCCAGTAGGTGATGATGTCTTCCGTTGTGCGCGCGAAGATGGCATCGCGCGCGAGGTCGAGCAGGCTGGCCTGCTCCTGCAACTGGCTGGCCAGGCTTGCCAGCGCCTCTTCCCGCCGCCGCAGTTCGTTGATGTCATGGAACACGGTAACGGCGCCCACCAGCACGCCATGGCTGTTGAGCAGGGGACGGGCATTGACGCTGACCCAGACGCCATCCGGGATACGCTCGTGACGCACCATGGCGACCAGGCCGTCCACATGTTCCCCTTGCAGGGCCCGCACGGTCGGGCGCTCATCCTGCGGATAATGCGTGAAACCGTCCGGCTTCAGGAGTTTGTAGCTCTGGATGAAAGGCCCTTTGTCGGCATCCATTGGACGCAGGTTGAGCAATTGCTGGCCTGCGGGGTTGACCATGATGAGACGTTCCGACAGGTCCGCGACGATAACGGCGCCGGCCATGCTGTTGAGGATGGATGAGGTGATGCTGACCTGGCGATGCAGCGCATCCTCGAGGTGCTTGCGCTGCGAGATGTCGCGGATCGAGGCAAAGAAGATCGTTCTGTCCCCGGTGACGAGCGGCCTGACCGTCAGTTCGACCGGGATCTCCTCGCCGTTCCTGCAGCGCGCCGGCATTTCGACGCGCGAGTTGATGATGGTGCCGGCGCCTGTCTGCAGGTAGCGCCGCATCCCCGCCATGTGCTTCAACCGGTAACGCTCCGGAATGACGGTATCGGTGATCGGCTTGCCGATCACCTCCTCCCGCGCCCAGCCGAACGTCTCCTCGGCCTGTTGGCTCCATTCAAGGATAATGCTGTTGCGGTCGATGGCAATAAAGGCATCGAGCGCATTGTCGATGATCTGTCGATACAGTTGCCCGGCCTGACTTGCCTCTTGGAACAGGGAATTCATCAATGATCCGGCGAAAAATGCGTCTTCGGTCAGACACCGGAACAAGGATCGGGTTTCTGCCGGAAAGGGAGCAGTCCAAAAAACGCAAACCGGTTGCATTGGCGACTCTTTAGAGCCTGCTCGGGCACGTTTGATGCACATCAAACAATATTTCGCCACCCATTCCTACTATGGGAGAAGCGAACAAAGGGAGGATGAGATGGACAGGCCCCGATCGACACTGGAACCGTTATCCCAAATGGCGCATGGCAAGGCCGAACATCTTCCGCCCCCCTCCTGGGCCGTCACCGATGTGGAGCCGCCGGCCACCATCGACCGGTTGCTGCATGCGGCAATGGGCCGCGTCACCGGCAGCATTTCTCCCGCCAGCCTGGCGCTGGCCTATATCGACTGGGCCCTGCACCTGGCGGAATCTCCCGGCAAATGGCAACGGGTCGCGGAGAAAGCCGTACGCAAGAGCGCGCGCTTCAGCATCTACGCCGCGCGCGCATGCACCGACCGCAAAGTCGAGCCCTGCATCACGCCGTTGCCGCAGGACCGCCGTTTCCGCAGCGATGCCTGGCAGCACTGGCCGTTCAACCTGATCCACCAGGCCTTCCTGCTCAACCAGCAGTGGTGGCACAACATCACGACCGGGATCGGCGGCGTGTCGCCGCACCATGAGCAAGTCGTGTCCTTCGTTGCACGCCAATTGCTCGACATGATGTCGCCAGTCAATTACATCGCGACCAATCCGGAAGTCCTCAATGCAACCGTCCGCGAAAACGGCATGAATCTGCTGCGCGGGGCAATGAATCTCGTCGAGGACTGGGAGCGTCATATCGCAGGCAAGCCGCCGCTCGGCACCGATGATTTCCAGGCGGGCGTGCAGGTCGCCATTACTCCGGGTCAGGTCGTCTACCGCAATCGCCTGATCGAACTCATCCAGTACGCGCCCGCGACCGAACAGGTGCATGCCGAACCCATCCTCATCGTACCGGCGTGGATCATGAAGTACTACATCCTCGACCTCTCGCCGCACAACTCGCTGGTGAAATACCTGGTGAGCCGCGGCCACACGGTATTCATGATTTCCTGGCACAACCCGACGGAACAGGACCGTGACCTTGACATGGAAGCCTACCTGCGGCTCGGCGTGCTGGAAGCGCTCAACGCGGTGCATGCCATCGTGCCCGGGCAGAAGATCAACACGGCCGGCTATTGTCTCGGCGGCACGCTGCTGTCCATGGCGGCAGCGTATCTCGCCCAGGTCGAGGACGAGCGCGTCAATTCCATGACGCTGCTGGCGGCGCAAACCGATTTCACCGAAGCCGGCGAACTGACCCTGTTCATCGACGACAGCCAGCTGAACTACCTCGAAGACATCATGTGGAACCAGGGCTTCCTGGACAATCGCCAGATGGCGGGCGCCTTCCAGCTGCTGCGCTCGCACGACCTGGTCTGGTCGCTGATCGTGCAGGAATACCTGTTGGGCGGCCGCCAGGCGTACACCGACCTGATGGCGTGGAACACCGATGCCACACGCATGCCCTACCGCATGCACAGCGAATACCTGCACCGCCTGTTCCTCAAGAACGATCTGTTCGCAGGGCGCTACAAACTGAACGGCAGGCCGATCTCGCTGGGCGATATCCGCACACCGATCTTCGCAGTGGCAACCGAGACCGACCATGTCGCACCATGGAAGTCCGTCTACAAGATCAACCTGACCGCCGACCCCGACGTTACCTTCCTTCTGACCAACGGCGGCCATAATGCCGGCATCGTCAGCGAACCCGGACACAAGGGACGGCACTACCGCGTGGCGCACAGAAAGTCCGGGACGAACTACATGGACCCCGACCACTGGTATGTCTCCAATCCGAGCATGGAAGGATCATGGTGGCCGGAGTGGGAAACCTGGCTGGCAGAGCACGACAGCGGCATGACGGCGCCCCCGCAAATGGGCGCGGCGAAGAAAGGCTATCCCCCGCTCGAGCCGGCGCCGGGCCGGTATGTGCTAGAGCGTTGAGGACAGCGAGTTCTTTCCATGACATAAATGCGACATCGCTCAACATGGCAAGCGATTCGGGATAGAATAGGCCCGACGCTGCATACACAATAATGACAATCGGGGACAATCCTGCTGCGCGCAGTGTGCAGCGCAGCAATGGGTTCGACGTCTTCGCCAAGCACAGAGATTTCAAACACGCCCGCTTTCATGCCGACACCATTTCGCACACATACCCGGTTGCGCCTGGTCTGCATCACTGCAGGGAGCCGACCAGGATTCTGATGATGGAAGCACTGCTCAAGCACCTGGTGGACATTACCTGCCAGCGCGACCACACGCTGCTCGACAGCTCGGTGGTGACGGCGCTGCATGAGCTGGTCGGCGCGCGGCAGGTCCGCGTGCATGAGCTGTTCCGCTACCGCGATGAGCTGTTCGTCCGTCCGCGTGTCTGGATCAAGGATGGCAAAGTGGTATCGGTCGAGGAAAACCTGGCCAGCGAAAGCACCGGCGATGCGCTCGACAAGTATCCCGCCCTGGTCGACAGCATCAAGCAGCGCAAGTCCTGCGTCGAAGAAATCACCGCCTCCGGCGACCGCGTCCTCTGGCTGCCTGTCTGGCTGAACGACAAGGTCAGCAGTTGCCTGGAAGTCACCAATCCCACGCCATACAACAGCAATACGCTGCACATGATGGAGGGGATCCTGAGCGTCTATCGCAACTACCAGAACATCCTCGACTACAGCGAGCGCGACTCGCTCACCGGCCTGCTCAACCGCAAGACCTTCGACGAAAAGTTTTCCCGCCTGCTGTCCACCGCCATCCCGGAAGGGCACCCGCAAGACCAGGTCGAGCGCCGCCATGCGCACGGCAACGTCGGCCATTGGCTGGCCGTCGTGGACATCGATCATTTCAAGAAGGTCAACGACCAGTTTGGCCACCTGTACGGCGACGAAGTGCTGATCCTGGTCGCCAACCTGCTGCGCTCATCCTTCCGCGCGCAAGACCGCGTGTTCCGCTTCGGCGGCGAAGAATTCGTCGTGCTGCTGCGCTCGACCACGCTGGAAGACGCGCGCAAGATCTTCGAACGCTTCCGCGCCAACGTCGAGAAGCATGAATTCCCCCAGGTCGGCCGCGTGACGGTCAGCCTCGGCTTCGCCAGCATCTCCACCGAATCGCCGGTGATGATCCTCGGCCACGCAGACCAGGCGTTGTACTACGCCAAGGCCAACGGCCGCAACCGCGTGTGCTACTACGACGAACTGGTGCAGAGCGGGGAACTGCATTCCGAGGTGTCGAACGACACCGTCGAATTCTTCTGATTTAAATCGCGCGCTTGACCGTCGCCATCATGGCGCCGGCGACCATCAGCAGGCCGCCAGCAGTGCGGTTGCTTGCCTTCACGAAGCCGGCATTGGCCGTGAAACGCTGCGTCTTGCTGCCCAGCCAGGCGTAGATGCTGTAAGCGGCGGCGTCGAGCGCCACGGTGGTCACGCCGAAGACCAGCATCTGCATGCCGACCGGCTTGGCCGGGTCGATGAACTGCGGCAGCAACGCGACAAAGTACAGCAATGCCTTCGGATTGGACAGTTCCACCACGACGGCCTGCCAGAATGCGCGCAATCCGCTGACTGCTTCGCCGGGATCGCTGGTCACTGTCAGGGCGCTCGCCTTGCTGCGGATGGCAGATATGCCAAGGTAGAACAGATAGGCCACCCCCACCCACTTGATGATCGAGAACAGCGTGCCGCTGGCCACAATGAGCGCCGCCACACCGGTTGCAGACAGGGCAAAATAAATCGCATTGGCCACCGCAATGCCCGCAATCGCCCACCACGAGCGGCGGAAACCGTTCGAGATGCCTTGGGCAACGATCAGCAAGGCCGCCGGGCCAGGTGTGAGGCAGATCACCGCGGTGGTGACCAGGAAAATGAAATAGGTGTCGAGGCTCATGAGGTTCTCCGCTTGTTCTTGCCCGGTTATCGGTCAAAACAGTGTATGCGGCACGAAAGGCGTTTTGAATGGATAATCCAAGGCAAAACCATCCTTGCACTTTCACTTTCATCAAAATTCAAGGGATTTGCCATGAAAATCGAATTCGACACGATGGACGCCAGAATCCTGGAGATTCTGCAGGCGGATGCGCGCACGACGCTGGCCGAAATCGGGCGTCGTATCCACATGAGCCAGCCTGCGGTGGCCGAGCGCGTGCGCCGCATGGAAGCAGCAGGCGTGATCACCGGCTACCACGCGAAGGTGAATCCGGCGGCGCTCGGCTACGGCATCACCGCCTTCATCCGCGTGTCCAAGCGCAGCCATGAAACCCCGGTGGAAGTGGTCGCCGCGCAGGTGCCCCAGATCGTCGAATGCCATTCGATCACGGGGGACGACTGCAGCATCGTGAAAGTCGTCGCCTCCTCGGTGACCGAGCTGGAGAAGGTCATTGTCGAGCTCACACGCTGCGGCGTGACATCCACTTCGCTGATCCTCTCGTCTTATATACAGCACAAGGCCATCAAGCCGGTCGGCTAGAATCCTTCTCATGGAACTGCGCCAACTCCGCTACTTCGTCGCCATCGTCGACCACGGCTCGCTCTCGCGTGCGGCGCGCGTGCTGCACATCGCGCAGCCGGCGCTGACGCAGCAGATCCGGCAGCTGGAAGAGGAACTGGGCGCGCAGTTGCTGCACCGCTCGGCGCAGGGCGTGATGTCGACCGACGCCGGCAAGACCTTTTACGAACACGCACAGGCCATCCTCAAACAGGTCGAGGATGCCAAATGGGCCGTCGCGCAATCCACCGACAAGCCTTCGGGTACGGTGGCCCTCGGCGTGCCGCAAAGCGTCTCCAGCGCGCTGGCCCTGCCGCTGCTGACCGCGGTGCGTGCGCACTATCCGGAGATTTCGCTGCAGTTGACGGAAGAACTGTCCGGAAACCTGATCGAGCAGCTGAAATCCGGCCGCATCAATCTCGCCGTGCTGTTCGACGACGGCCAGCTCGGCGCGTTTTCCGTGACGCCGCTGGTGGAAGAAGAGCTGATGTTCATCACCCGCGCCGAATCGCGCTTTGCGGTCGGGCGCAAGAGCATTCCGCTGGCCAAGGCCGTCCACGCGCCATTGATCCTGCCCGGGCTGCAGCATGGCGTCCGGCCGCGCATCGAGCGCGTGGTGCAGGCAGCCGGCCTGTCGATCGGCCAGGTCATCGACATCAATTCGGTGGCTATCCTGAAATCCGCGCTGCAGGCTGACATCGGCGCGACCATCCTGCCGGTGGCGCCGGTGCTGTCCGAAATCGAACGCGGCGAATTCGTCGCGTATCCAATCACCGGCCACAGCATTTCCCGGACCGTGGTGCTGTGCTCTTCCCGCAACATTCCCCTGACCAACGCCGCTGCCGCAGTGGCGCGGCTGGTGCTGGACGTCACGAGCGAACTCTGCCTCAGCGGGCGTTGGCTGGGTGCAAGTGTCCTGCATCACTGATGCAATAAGTTTTTCTTATACCCCTATCCGCATTCCGTATTTGCGCCGGACAGCCTGCCGCCCTAAACTTCTCTTCGTAGCGCATTTGCATGCAAAATCGCTCATGACCGGCACCCCGGTCTTGCAATCTGGCATTACCTCGCCTTACCCGGCGACTCCTGCCAGCTGCTATCTGAAATAACCTTTTGGAGAAGACAAACCATGCCCGACACAGCAGTGGCCACTGCTGGGCAGGCCAACGCCGCGCAAGCCGGCAAACCTGCCCTCGCGTCCGTCAAACTGGACGACAAATACACTTCCACCACCGGCAAGATCTTTATCTCTGGCATCCAGGCGCTCGTGCGCTTGCCGATGATGCAGCGCCAGCGCGATTTGGCTGCCGGCGTGCATACCGCCGGCTTCATTTCCGGCTATCGCGGCTCGCCGCTCGGCGGCCTCGACGAAAACCTGTGGAAGGCCCAGAAACTCCTCGAAGAAAACCACATCAAGTTCGTTCCCGGCGTGAATGAAGACCTGGCGGCGACTGCCGTCTGGGGCACGCAGACCGTGGACCTGATCGGACCGGTCAAATACGACGGCGTGTTCGCGATGTGGTACGGCAAGGGTCCCGGCGTGGACCGCTGCGGCGACGTCTTCAAGCACATGAACCATGCCGGCACGTCGAAATACGGCGGCGTGCTGCTGGTCGCCGGCGACGACCACGGCGCGTATTCCTCCACGTTGCCGCACCAGTCCGACCATATCTTCGCCGCCTGCATGATCCCGGTGCTGTATCCCTGCAACGTGCAGGAATACCTCGACCTCGGCCTGCACGCCTGGGCGATGTCGCGCTATTCCGGCTGCGCGGTGGGATTCAAGGCACTGGCGGATACCGTCGAATCCACCGCTTCGGTCGACGCCGATCCCTTCCGCCTGAAGATCGAATACCCGACCGACTTCATCATGCCGGAAGGCGGCCTCAATACCCGGCTGTCCACCGACACCCTCGGCATCCAGGCGCGCAAGCAGGAAGCGCTGATGCAGGATTACAAGATCTACGCCGCCCTCGCCTACGCGCGCGCCAACAAGCTCAACCACACGACCATCGACAGCCCGAAGGCGAAGCTGGGCATCATCGCCTCCGGCAAGTCCTACCTCGATGTGCTGGAAGCGATGGAGGAGCTCGGCATCGACGAGAAGATGGCGGCCGACATCGGCATCCGTGTGTACAAGGTGTCCATGCCCTGGCCGCTGGAGCCGGACGGCGTGCGCGAATTCGCGCAGGGCCTGGATGAAATCCTCGTGGTCGAGGAGAAGCGCCAGATCGTCGAATACCAGCTCAAGGAGCAGCTCTACAACTGGCGCGACGACGTGCGCCCGCGCGTGATCGGCAAGTTCGACGAAAAAGGCGAATGGGTGCATCCGCGCGGCGAATGGCTGCTGTCGTCGAAGGCCGACTTCTCGATTGCACAGATCGCGCGCGTGATCTCGCAGCGCATCGCGCGCTTCCACACCAGCGACCTGATCAAGGCACGCCTGGCATTCCTGGAAGCGAAGGACAAGGTGTTGTGCAAGGCGGTGAACACGCCGCCGCGCCCCGCTTATTACTGCTCCGGTTGTCCGCACAACACTTCCACCAAGGTACCGGACGGCAGCCTTGCCTTGGCAGGTATCGGCTGCCATGTGATGGCGACCGCGATCTATCCGGAACACAACAAGCTGACCACGCACATGGGTGGCGAAGGCGCGCCGTGGATCGGCCAGGCGGCCTTCTCCAAACTGCCGCACGTGTTCCAGAACCTCGGCGACGGCACCTATTTCCACTCCGGCTATCTCGCGATCCGCGCGGCGGTCGCGGCCAACGTCAACATCACCTACAAGATCCTCTACAACGATGCGGTCGCCATGACCGGCGGCCAGCCGGTGGACGGCATCACTTCGGTGCCGATGATCGCGCAGCAGATGGTGGCAGAAGGCGTGAAGCGCATCGCGCTGGTGACCGAAGACCTGGGCCGCTATGAAGACCGTTCTTCCCTGCCTGCCATCGTCACCCTGCACGACCGCAAGGACATGGACGCCGTGCAGCGCGAACTGCGCGAGGTCCCCGGCGTCACCGTCCTGATCTACGACCAGACCTGCGCCGCCGAAAAACGCCGCCGCCGCAAGAAGAACGAATACCCGGACCCGAACAAGCGCCTGTTCATCAACGATGCCGTCTGCGAAGGCTGCGGCGACTGCGGCGTGCAATCGAACTGCACCTCGATCATGCCGCTGGAAACCGAATTCGGCCGCAAGCGCACCATCGACCAGTCGTCCTGCAACAAGGATTATTCCTGCGTGAAGGGATTCTGCCCGAGCTTCGTCACGGTCGAGGGCGGCACGCTGAAGAAGTCGAAGACCGGTGTGGCGAAGGAAGACGACTTCGGTCCGTTACCGGAACCTGTCATCCCCGGTTGCGACGCCCCGTACAACATCCTGTTGAACGGCATCGGCGGCACCGGTGTGATCACCATCGGCGCGCTGATCGGCATGGCCGCCCACCTTGAGGGCAAGGGCGTGTCGGTGCTCGACATGACCGGCATGTCGCAGAAGAACGGCTCGGTCACCTCGCACATCCGCATCTCGCAAGTGCCCGGCATGATCCGTGCGCAGCGCATCGCGACGGGCGAGGCCGACCTCGTGCTGGGCTGCGACATGCTGACCGCCGGTGCGCAGGACGCGATCTCCAAGATGCGCCCCGGCCGCACCCGCGCCGTCCTCAACACCCACCAGCAACCGACCGGCCACTTCACCAAGAACCCGGACTGGCAATTCCCGCTGCAGGAAGTGCAGGCGCTCATCAATGAATCCGTCGCCGACCGCGCAGACTACATCGACGCCACCCGCCTTGCCACCGCGCTGATGGGCGACTCCATTGCGACCAACCTGTTCATGCTCGGCTTTGCTTACCAGAAAGGCGCCCTGCCGGTTTCCGAAGCCGCCCTGCTGCGCGCCATCGAGCTCAACGGCGTGGCCATCGAGTCCAACAAGAAGAGCTTCCTCTGGGGCCGCCGCGCCGCCGTGGATCTCGCCCGCGTCGAACGCATCGCCATCCCCGGCCAGCCGGTCCTGCTGCAGATGCCGCAGACCCTGAACGGCCTCGTCAAGCGCCGTGTCGCCTTCCTGACCGAATACCAGGATACGGCCTATGCCGGCCGTTACGAAGCGCTGATCAACACCGTCCGCGCTGCCGAAAGCAAACTTGGCGAAGGTGACAAGATCTCCCGTGCAGTAGCGACTGCTTACTTCAAGCTCATGGCCTACAAGGACGAGTACGAAGTCGCGCGCCTGTATACCAACGGCCAGTTCGTCGACAAGCTCAAGCAGCAATTCGAAGGCGACTTCAGCATCAGGTTCAACCTCGCCCCGCCGCTGCTGGCAAAGAAGGACGCCAAGGGCCATCTGGTCAAGGCGGAATACGGCTCCTGGATGTGGAAAGCCTTCGGCGTGCTGGCGAAGCTGAAGAAGCTGCGCGGAACCAGGCTCGATATCTTCGGCTACTCCGCCGAGCGCCGGATGGAGCGTGCGCTGATCGACGAGTACCGCAGCACGATCCTTTCCCTGCTCGACAAGCTCGACAAGGACAACCTGGCACTGGCGGTGCAGATTGCCGCACTGCCGGAGAAGATCCGCGGTTTCGGGCACGTGAAGGAGAAGGCGGTGCAGCAGTATCGGGAAGAGCGGAAGGTTCTTCTGGAGAAATTCGAGGCATCGCTGCATGGAATGCCGCATGCCGCGTAAGCCTTCGTCTTTTCACCTATAAAGGAAGTAGGGTGCGCCGCGCACCGCCGGCGCCCGCGTCTTAACGGCGCGCAAGGCGCACCCTACCCGTCCGATACCTGGCAGAAACACTGTCATCCCAACGACGGCAAGCCGATTGACGTTGTGCTAGATTTGACGTTAACGTAAACGTCATTCCCAGCATAGGCCGCCCGCAAAGCCGCCTCAATATTTATAAAGAGACAAGCCAATGACCGACCTCTCCGTAGCCAAGAAGATCACCGAATACAAACCGGCCAACAAGGTCCGTTTCGTGACCGCGGCCTCGCTGTTCGACGGGCACGACGCCTCGATCAACATCATGCGCCGCATCCTGATGTCCAACGGCGCGGAAGTCATCCACCTCGGCCACAACCGCTCGGTCGACGAGATCGTCACCGCGGCGCTGCAGGAAGACGCGCAGGGCATCGCCGTTTCCAGCTACCAGGGCGGGCATGTCGAATACTTCAAGTACATGATCGACCTGCTCAAGCAGCGCGGCGGCGCACACATCAAGGTGTTCGGCGGCGGCGGCGGCGTGATCGTGCCGTCCGAGATCGAAGACCTGCATGCCTACGGCGTGACCCGCATCTTCAGCCCGGAAGATGGCCAGCGGCTCGGCCTCGCCGGCATGATCGTGTCGATGATCGAACAGTGCGACGTCGACCTGTCCTCCTACGCACCGACTTCGCTTGACGCGCTGACCAAGGGGGAGATGGTCGAGCGCCAGCGCCCGCTCGCACAACTGATTACCGCGCTCGAAAACGACAAGGCCGACGGCAAGCTCAAGACCGAACTGCACAAGGCCGCCGACACCATCAAGACCCCGGTCCTCGGCATCACCGGCACCGGCGGCGCAGGCAAGTCCTCGCTGACCGACGAACTGATCCGCCGCATCCGGCTCGACCAGGACGATGCGCTCAACATCGCCGTCGTCTCCATCGACCCGTCGCGCCGCAAGTCGGGCGGCGCGCTGCTCGGCGACCGCATCCGCATGAATGCGATCAATCCGTGGAACGGCCAATCGCGTGTCTTCATGCGCTCGCTCGCCACGCGCGAAGCCGGCTCGGAAATCTCGCAGGCGCTGCCCGATGTCATCGCCGCGTGCAAGGTCGCAGGCTTTGATCTTGTGATCGTCGAGACCTCCGGTATCGGCCAGGGCGACGCCGCCATCGTCCCGCATGTGGATGTATCGATGTACGTGATGACGCCGGAATTCGGCGCCGCCTCGCAGCTCGAAAAGATCGACATGCTCGACTTCGCCGATTTTGTTGCGATCAACAAGTTCGATCGCAAGGGGGCGCAGGATGCGCTGCGCGACGTCGCCAAGCAGTACCAGCGCAACCGAGAACTGTTCATGAAGAAGCCGGACGAGATGCCGGTCTACGGCACGCAAGCCTCCCGCTTCAACGACGACGGCGTCACCGCGCTCTACCAGGGCCTGCTGCCGAAGCTGACCGAACTCGGGCTGAAGGCCCAGGCGGGCAAGCTCGCGCCGGTCAACGTCCGCTTCTCCTCCGGCAAGAACGCGATCGTGCCGCCCGCGCGCACCCGCTACCTTGCCGAAATTTCCGATACCGTGCGCGGCTATCACAGGAACACCGCGAAGCAGGTCAAGCTGGCCCGCGAACGCCAGCAACTGCAGGAAGCCAAACGCATGGCGGCCGCCTGCAGCAAGACGGCCGACCTCGACGACCTGATCGTCGAGCGCGACAACGCGATGGACCCGAGCGCGAAGAAACTGCTCGCCATGTGGCCGGACATGAAGGCCGCCTATTCCGGCGAAGACTACGTGGTCAAGATCCGCGACAAGGAAATCCGCACCCGCCTCGTGCAGAAGACCCTGTCCGGCACCACCATCCGCAAGGTGCAACTGCCGAAGTTCGAAGACCACGGCGAAATCCTGCGCTTCCTGATGGCCGAGAATGTGCCCGGCTCCTTCCCGTACACCGCCGGCGTATTCGCCTTCAAGCGCGAGAACGAAGACCCGACCCGCATGTTCGCCGGCGAAGGCGACGCCTTCCGCACCAACCGCCGCTTCAAGCTGGTGTCCGAAGGCATGGACGCCAAGCGCCTGTCCACCGCCTTCGACTCGGTCACGCTGTATGGCGCCGACCCGGCCCCGCGTCCCGACATCTACGGCAAGATCGGCAACTCCGGCGTATCGATCGCGACACTGGACGACATGAAAGTGCTGTACGACGGCTTCGACCTGTGCAACCCGGCGACTTCCGTGTCGATGACGATCAACGGTCCGGCGCCGTCCATCCTTGCGATGTTCATGAACACCGCGATCGACCAGCAGATGACCAAATTCCGCGCCGACAACAAGCGCGAACCGACGGACGACGAAGCCGCCAAGATCAAGGAATGGGTGCTGGAGAACGTGCGCGGCACCGTGCAGGCCGACATCCTGAAGGAAGACCAGGGCCAGAACACCTGCATCTTTTCGACCGAGTTCTCGCTCAAGGTGATGGGCGACATCCAGGAGTACTTCGTGCACAACCGCGTGCGCAACTTCTACTCGGTGTCGATTTCCGGTTACCACATTGCCGAAGCCGGTGCGAACCCGATCTCGCAGCTTGCCTTCACGCTGTCGAACGGCTTCACCTTCGTCGAAGCTTATCTCGCACGCGGTATGCACATCGATGACTTCGCGCCCAACCTGTCGTTCTTCTTCTCCAACGGCATGGACCCGGAATACACCGTGCTCGGCCGTGTCGCCCGCCGCATCTGGGCAGTGGCGATGCGCGACAAGTACGGCGCCAACGAGCGCAGCCAGAAGCTGAAGTACCACATCCAGACCTCCGGCCGCTCGCTGCACGCGCAGGAGATCGATTTCAACGATATCCGCACCACGCTGCAGGCGCTGATCGCGATCTACGACAACTGCAACTCGCTGCACACCAATGCCTACGACGAAGCGATCACCACGCCGACCGACGAATCGGTGCGCCGCGCACTCGCGATCCAGCTCATCATCAACCGCGAGTGGGGCCTGGCGAAGAACGAAAACCCGAACCAGGGCAGCTTCATCATCGACGAGCTGACCGACCTGGTGGAAGAAGCTGTGCTGCAGGAATTCGAGCGCATCGCCGAACGCGGCGGCGTGCTGGGCGCGATGGAAACCGGCTACCAGCGCGGCAAGATCCAGGAAGAGTCGATGTACTACGAGCAGCTCAAGCACGACGGCACGCTGCCCATCATCGGCGTCAACACCTTCCGCAATCCGAAGGGCGAAGCGATCCCGCAATCGCTCGAACTGGCGCGCTCCACGGAGGACGAGAAGCAGTCGCAGTTGAAGCGCCTCGCCGACTTCCAGACGCGCAATGCGGCCCAGGCGCCGGTCTTGCTGCAGCGCCTGCAGCGGGCGGTGATCAACAACGAGAACGTGTTCGCGGTACTGATGGATGCGGTGCGCGTGTGCTCGCTGGGCCAGATCAGCAATGCGTTGTTCGAAGTCGGCGGCCAGTATCGCCGCAACATGTAAGAAGCCGTAACGCGTTTAATCCTCATCAACCATTCGCACTGCGATGCACGTCATCGCAGTGCGCAATGCGTCGCCCGCGCCGATTCAATCAACTACTTCCTGCTCACCGCGAACGCAGCGACCGCCTCGTCGTCGGCCGAGTCATGATTGCAGGCATCAGTTCTTCCACTGCAAGAAATTCCTTGCGTTCGACGCCGGCAACGGATGCCGGCAATCGCATCGATCCTTTCTATTCACGCCCAGCGACTCGACAACACGCATAGGTCCATGCGTATCCGTGATGAACCGACCGCTGTCCCGCAGCAACGGACGCTCCATTCTCTGACTAACAGCAAGTACTCTCGGCCGCTGCGAGGAAATCGTAGTGCATGTGCACTATTAACATCGCAGCGTCCAAAACGTAATCTGTGATCACTGCGCCGCTAAACGAAAAAGCCTTGAACCAGCAGGGAGAGGCGGAAGCAAGCAGGCCAGTATATGCAGTTCTCTTCACTAACCGACATAGGAGTAGCCCATGAATGCAGTGATGAAGTTTTTGAAGGATGAGGAAGGGGTAACGGCAATTGAATATGCCTTGCTTGCAGCATTGATTGCGCTTTCTATGGCAGCGGGCGCAGTAATTCTGGGGGATGGGCTGGAAACACTGTTCACCAATATCGGCAATGAATTGAGCACCGCTACTGTTCCTGCAATTCCTTAATCAAGTCAAAAATGGAGCGGAGTAATCCGCTCCACTCCAACAATAAAAAGTTGACATCGCAAGTCAAGCCAATTCGACAGTTCCTGGCGCGAAGCGAGAGGTAGAAAAATGTATCCGGAAATTATCCTCGTATTGATGGTATGCGCCGCAGCAGCATCCGATTTTTCTTCCCGTCGGATTCCCAATGCGCTCATCGCAGCCGGACTTGCTGCAGCCCTGATGCTCCATGTATTTAGCCCTGACGGCGCTGGATGGAAAGCATGGTTGACCGGGATGTTGACCGGACTTGTACTGTTCTTGCCGTTTTACGTGCTGCGCGGGATGGCCGCCGGTGACGTGAAGCTGATGGCCGCTGTCGGGTCCTTTGTCGGTGCGTCGATGGCATTCAAGGTGGCGTTGGCGACCTTCCTGATCGGCGGGGCATGGGCGCTGGCAGCCATTGTCTTGAAGGGCAAGATCAAACAGGCATCGCTAAACATTTCGGAAATTGTGCTGTCGCGCGGGGCTCGTTCATCTGTCATGGCGCAAGAGGAAAACGACATGCCCGCCCGGAGCGTGGGGAGGCTTCCGTACGGTGTTGCCATAGCATTGGGCACCGTGACCATGCTGCTTGTAGAGCATGGATTTTTGTTTGGTGAGGCGTCATGACGACTACTTTTCATGCGCCACCGGCTGAAAGCACACCGGGTCACCAGGACACAAACTCTTCAACGGGGTTTCTGCTGCCAGCAATTCCTCGCAGCCTTGAGGAGACCGGGCTGTCGGAATCGCTGCTGATCGAACTGATCGCCAAGACGATTGGCGCCTCCGGAAAAATCCAGCTTCCTGTGCTGTCGCACAAACTCAAGCTGTCAATTAACGTCCTCAACAAGGTGCTTCACTTCATGGTGACCGAGCACCTTGCCGAAGTCACACGCCGCGGCGAAACGGATGTGGACGTCCAGTACCAGCTTACCGGCGCCGGAAAGGAGCGGACGGCAGAGTTTTTGTCCCGCTGCCGCTACGTCGGTCCGGCCCCGGTGTCGCTGGATGCCTACCGCGCCATGTTCAGCCGCCAGTCCGTGCAGCAGAACCGCGTGACACAGGAGGAGATGGCGCAAGCCTTTGCCGACATCACACTGAATCCCGTCGTGCGCGAGCAGGTCGGCGCGGCGATGAACTCTGGGCGGCCAATCTTCCTTTACGGGCCTGCAGGCAGCGGCAAGACCTACCTCGCCGAGCGCCTCAGCCGTGTGATGCATGGGCTGGTGGCGATTCCTTATGCGATCACTGTTGAAAATGAAATCATCCAGGTGTTCGATCCGCTTGTGCACGAACCGGTGGAGGAGGCTGCGGATCCCACCTCGTTCGAACGTCGCAACATCGACGAGCGCTGGCTGTCCTGCAAGAAGCCCATCGTGCTGACCGGGGGAGAACTGACCCTTGAAATGCTGGAGCTCCGCTATGACAGGAACAATGGGTTTTATCAGGCGCCGCCGCATTTCAAGGCCAATGGAGGGATTTTCATTGTCGATGATCTCGGCCGCCAGCGGGTCGCGCCGAAGGATCTGATGAACCGCTGGATCGTGCCGCTCGACCGAGGCCGCGACCATCTCACCCTGCATACCGGTTACAAGTTCGACGCGCCGTTTGATGTGTCCGTCGTGTTTTCGACCAACATGCTACCGGATACCCTGGCCGACGAATCGTTCCTGCGGCGCCTCGGCTACAAGATTCATGTAGGCCCACTAAGCGAGGACGAATATCGCGCGGTCTTTCGCCATCATGCCGACGTACTCGACATTCCCTACGAAGAGAGTGCCTTTCGCTATCTGATCGATGAACTCCATGCGGCAAGCGGGCGGCCATTGCTTGCCTGCTATCCGCGAGATCTCCTGGGCCAGGTGGTCGACTATGCACGCTTCAGGAGCGAGACACCCGTCATGACCGTTCTTGCCTTGTCACGGGCGTGGCGCACTTACTTTGCCAAGCACTATGACGGAGCGGTATCGACAACGAAATGAAGCAGACGGTACAGGGGAATAAGCAGGATGAGGGTGCATGTTCTTGAATGGGGAATGAAATGAGGAATACACGTGCCGTATTAATGATCCTGGTTGCATTGGTCGCCGGTTTAGGTGCAGTGTTCTTCGCGTCCAGGTGGCTGGTGGAGAAATCGGCTTCGGGCGTGGGAAAAATCGCTGTCGTGGCGACAGATGTCAACCTGGGCCAACGCCTGGCACCTGAAATGATCAGGCTGGTGGACTGGCCCGCAGGCAGCATGCCGCCGGGATCCTTTACCGATCCGAAAAAGCTCGACGGCCGCGTTCTGAAAACGACCCTGATGCGCGGCGAGCCGGTAATGGAGAGCAAGCTCGCGCCCGTAGGAACAAAGGGCGGACTGTCGGCAGTGATCGCCGAGGGCAAGCGTGCAATTACGGTACGCGTGAACGATGTCATCGGCGTAGCCGGCTTTGCCTTGCCGGGAAATTATGTGGACATCATTGTCAGCACGCAGAAGGAGGGCATGCGCAACGACAAGGACCACACCATTTCGAAAATCGTGCTTGAGCGCATCCTGGTGCTGGCAGTCGCACAGGAAGTGAGCCGCGATGACACCAAACCCCGCGTCGTCAATGCCGTCACGCTCGAGGTGGCGCCGGACGAGGCCGAGAAACTCGACCTTGCGCGCAGTGTGGGCACGCTGTCGCTCGTGCTGCGCAATCAGATCGACCCCAAACCGGGCGCCACCGACGGTGCGACGAAAGCCGCGCTGCTGAATGACAAGGAGCCGGTGACCGCTCCGCAGAAAAAGCCATTCGTGAAAAAAGTCGTCATGCGCACGTCCACGCCTGCGCCGCAGACGTGCGTCGGCGTCGTCAACGGACTGCGCGGCTCACAGGAGTGCTACTGAGAATAAAAAAGTGGCATCCCAAAAACACAAGGGAGTAATTCGATGAATCATCAAAAAGGCATGCGAAACTGCGGCGTCCCTGCATTCCTTGTGGCGTCACGGAGCAGGATCGGCGCCGCCGTCCTGGCCCTCGCTGCAGGGAGCGCGCAAGCGCAGCCGGCAGTGGAAGCCGGCGTTCTGACAGCGCAAACCGGCGAAAACGCCAAACCGGTCAAGGTAGCGCAGTCCGGCGGAACGGCGCGCAGCCAGACGAAGACAAATGCCGCGGGAAGCGCAACCCAAGGACAGGCGATGGCGGGGCCAAAGTGCACCGGCGACGTGCCGTCTCCCGGAAGACTCTCGGTTCCGCTCGGCAAATCCACGCTGCTGCGGCTGCCGGAACCCGTAGTCAACCGCACCATCGGCAACCCTGAAGTCGTGCAGGCCATGATGGTGTCGCCGCAGACGCTTTACGTGCTGGGCGTCGATCTCGGCACGACCAACATGATTATCCAGGGACGAAGCGGCACATGCACAACCATCGATGTGGTAGTGGGCATGGACCCCGCGGGACTGCAGTCAGCCTTATCCGAGTTCCTGCCCGACGAAAAGAACATCCGAGTCTCCTCGGCCGCGGATACCCTAGTGATGAGCGGCACAGTCGCCGATGCGACGGCAGTCAGCCGCGCGGTCGAGCTTGCCAACGCATTCGTACGCCGGCCTGCCGCCGAAGTGCAGAGCGGCGTCCAGTCCGCCGGCAAGGACGGCGGTGGCGCGGGCATGCAAGGTGCCGGACAGCGCGGCCAGCAAAGCCGCATCGTTAACTTGCTGAACGTCGCGGCACCGCAGCAGGTCATGCTGGAAGTGAAAGTCGCCGAAGTATCGAAATCACTGCTCGACAAACTGGGCGTCGGCAGCGCGCTGCAGACAAGCAGCGGAAGCTGGACTTATACGCTGCTTTCCAACTTCCTGACGGGCACGGCGAACGGCCTTCTAGATGCAACGAAGACCAACGGCAATTCAGTAACGCTGGAAGCGGAAAGGCGTGACGGCCTGGTCAAGATCCTTGCGGAGCCGACAGTCATGGCGATCAGCGGGCAGGAGGGAAATTTCCTTGCCGGCGGCAAGATCCTGATTCCGGTCGCGCAGGATAGTGTGACCGGCGGAACGCGAATCACCCTGGAGGAAAAGGAATTCGGCGTGGGCCTGCGCTTTACACCCACGGTGCTGGCAGGTGGGCGAATCAACCTGAAGGTCGCGCCGGAAGTATCGGAACTGTCGCGCGAAGGCGTGGGTATTACGGCAATTGGTGTGACCGGTCGGGCAATCCTGCCGCTCATCACGACACGGCGTGCGTCTACCACGGTGCAGCTATTCGACGGCCAGAGCTTTGCGATCGGCGGACTTATCAAGAATAACGTTGTCTCCAACATCAAGGCGCTTCCCATACTTGGAGAAGTGCCTGTCCTCGGCGCGCTGTTCCGCAGCACCGACTTCCAGCAGGACAAGTCCGAATTGCTGTTCGTCGTCACGCCGCGCCTGGTCAAGCCGCTGCCGCCGAACTATGCGCTGCCGACTGACAAGGCTCCCGACCCGACGCGGCCCGAGCTTTTCCTTGAAGGCCGCCTGGAGGGAAAAGCGGCAGAGCCGAAAGCTTCTCCGCAAACCGGTACCCCGCCCGCCGGCGAACCGGTGCAGCAGGGAAGTCTCAGCGGATTCGAATTGAAATAGGAGAAAGCCATGAGCATTCATGAGACACGGTGTCGGCGAAAAGGCTTGCTGAAAGACGTATTACCGGCCGCCTTTTCCTTACTGCTTGCCGGCTGTGCACCGACGACGCCGGGCTGGGATGCTGCGTTCGGCGAGTCGGTAAGGATAGCGACGGCGCGACAAATCATCGATCCGGATGCATCGCGCAACGCCGATCCGGTCAGCGGTATCGACGGACGTGCGGCGAAAGAGGCCATGACGCGCTATCAGAAATCCTTTGCCGAAAAGGAACCGCAGCAGAATGTCTTCACGATTAATGTCGGCGGCAACCGATAGAGTTCATACATGATCGATATTGGATGAGCAGCATGACAATGCCCCGATCTTTCAATGCATCTTTGTATATGCCCCCCGTCCGGCAGCAGCGCGGAGCCGTTGCAGTCATCGTTGCAGTATCGATCGTAGTGCTCGTCAGCTTCGTCGGCCTGGCACTCGATCTCGGAAGGCTTTACGTTGCAAAGTCGGAATTGCAAAACGGCGCCGACGCCTGCGCCCTAGCGGCGGCGCAGGCGTTGACCGGCGTAAGCGCAAATCAGCTTGCCATCGCCGAGTCGGCAGGGATGACGACCGGAGGGCGTGGCAGGGTAATGTTTCAAGACGAGAACATTGCGCTGGCAGTGGATGACAGTGTCGAATTCAGTCGCACTCTCGACGGCGACTACGCGACAAAAGCGGCAATCAGCGCCGCCGATGCGCTCGACATGCGATTCGTCCGTTGCACCGTCGGCAGGGAAAGCATCGAGACTTGGTTCATGCAAGTGTTGAACATGCTCCCCGGCGTCGATATCGGTGCACAAGCCGTACGTGCGAGAGCTGTGGCGACGCGTGTCGCCGCGCAGACAAATTGTGCGTTGCCGGTCGCGATCTGTCATACCGCGGTGCCGGAAGATACCGCAGCAGGGACGTGGGTACAAGGGGCGATCGGTCCTTCCGGTGATCAGAATGCCGGTGGAGGAGGCTTGACCGGCAATTTCAAATGGATCGACTTTACTCCGCCGGGTGGCGGCGCGAGTGAATTGGGAGCAGTTCTTAAAGGGCCAGGTACGTGCAATCTTCCTTCGATTGGATCAGAGGTAGGACAGCCGGGAAATATCTCCTCCGCAGCCGACGAGTGGAACAGCCGGTTCGGCATATATTTCGGCGGGACACCGTTGGGCAGTGCAGTCCCCGACTTTACCGGCTATGCGTATACGGAGGTGAACTGGCCTTCGCGAGCCAATGCGTATTCCGACTTCCGGGTAAAACGCTCGACCAACGAGGCCTACCAGGGAAATGACAGCACGGGCCTGAATGCCAAGGGCACTCCGCAAGGTAGCGGGTACCTGGCCGCAAACGCGGCCGATCGCCGGCTTGCCATCGCCCCTATCGTCGACTGTGCTGGCTTCACCAGCGGCTCCACTACGCCGGTTCTGGAGTGGGCGTGCGTATTAATGCTACATCCCATCAACAACAGTGCAGGCGGAACCGGGACCGGAGCAGACAGGATGTATCTGGAATATCGCGGAAGATCGACCGATCTGAACAGCCCATGCGCTTCGCTTGGCATGCCCGGCCAAGGCGGCGTCAGTCAAGGTCCGCTCGTACCTACCCTGGTTCAGTGAGCAAATATGCGGACGAAGATGAACAAACTGCAGAAAGGATTTCCCGGAAAGCGGGCGGCAATGCGAGGTGTTGCCGCAGTAGAGTACGCGATACTGTTGTTACCGATGATGCTCCTTGCTTTCGGCGTCGTCGAATACGGCCGCGCACTCTACCAGTACAACACGCTCGTCAAGAATGTGCGTGACGGCGTCAGAATCCTGAGCCAGAACAATCCGACCGACGAGGCCTACGCGGACATACAAACGGACGCGAGATGCCTGGTTGTGCATGGAAACACAGCGTGCAGCGGCTCGCCGTTGGTGCCCGGGCTCACGACCGTCCATGTGCAGATTTGTGACCGTATACATTTCGCCAACTGCACGGACGCGGCCCAGGGGGATTACCTGAATGTCGAGACCGGTCTGGGCGTCGTCAATCTTGTCGAGGTGCGTATCACCGGATATCAGTTTGAATTTCTCGGGCTGCCGTTCGTCACAAATTCGGCCTCCCTGGATTTCAACGATATCCGGGCCGTCATGAGGCAAATCGTATGAAGCCATCTCGACCTGCATTCAAATCCAGACAACGCGGCGTGGCGGCATTGGAGTTTGCGCTCGTGGCCAGCATTGGCGGTTTTCTCCTTCTTCTAATCGGGATCATGGAGTTGAGTCGCGTGCTTTTTTATATGAATACGGCCAGCGAGGCGACGCGCCTGGGCGCGCGCGTGGCGGTTGTCTGCGATATCAACTCCCCGGCAATCCGAAACCGGATGCGAGGAATGCTGAACATTCTTGAGCCGGACGATATTTCCGTCGTCTACTCGCCTGCCGGCTGCGGGCCCGGAAACTGCCAGACGGTCACCGTCAGCATTGCGTCCAACACAGTCGTCGAAACCTTCATTCCGTTCATGGAATTTTCTGTCAATTTGCCGGCATTTTCCACGACGCTGCCGCGCGAGAGTCTCAACAGCACCAGCAATTCCTTATGCAGCTGAATGCAGTCATTGTGCCGTCACCCATTTGCAGCAATGTCAACCGGAATGAAATATCGCTATGAAATCGCTCTGCATTACAAATGACGAATATCTTCAGCAGCAGATCGCAGCTATTTGTGCCGCGCGTACCCCGCTGCTTGCCGTCTCGATGACGAAAGGGCGATTTCAACATGCCGCAAAACTTCTGATGTCCGACTTGCCGCAACTCGTCATGCTGGATGCAACGGATATCGACAGCGCCGACTTCTTATCGCTCGAGAAATTCAACGCGCAGTACCCGCAAGTCGCCGTCATGCTGCTGACGCCTGACCAGTCGCCGGAGTTTTTGATGCGCGCGTTGCGTGCCGGCGTGCGCGAAGTCGTTACGCTCCCGCTCGAACACGCGAGCATTTCGGACGCGCTGGACCGGATCGCCAACAAGGCTCAATTCGTATTCAGGCAAGGCAGGATCCTGTCTTTCATCTCTTGCAAAGGCGGGAGCGGCGCGACCTATCTTGCAACAAATTTCGGCCATGCCCTGGCAACCATGGCCAAGAAGAAGGTCTTGCTGATCGATTTGAACCAGCAGTTCGGCGATGCGTTGTTGTATGTGTCGGACAAGAAGCCGGCAATGACACTTTCCGATGTATGCGTTCAAATCGACCGCCTCGATGCGGCATTCCTCGAGTCTTGCCTGGTCGAGGTAGCTCCCAATTTCGGAATCCTGGCAGCGTCCGACGATCCTGCACGCTCGACGGATATCACACCGGAGCATATCGATACGATCCTGCGACTGGCGCGCAACTGCTACGACTATATTTTGCTCGACGTGGGACGGCAGATCGACGCGGTCACCATCCGGGCGCTCGACAATGCCGACGTTATCCAACCCGTCCTGCAGCTCGCACTACCTTACATTCGCGACGGGCGCCGGTTGCTGGACATCTTCCGCTCGCTTGGCTATTCCCGCGAAAAAATCCGCCTGATCGTCAACCGCTACGACGCCGGAGGCAATCTTCGCCTGGCGGACCTCGAGGCGGTACTCGGCAAGGTGGAGTACACGGTACCGAACAGCTATGCCCCGGTGAGCGATTCGATCAACCAAGGTGTGCCGATCCTGCGACTGGCGCGACATGGCGCCGTGGCGAAAAGCTTGCTTGGCATGGTGGGAAAAACGACAGGCGTGAGGGAAACGGAAGGCAAGGGATTCATTGTCCGTCTGTTCAATCGCGGCTTGCAGCTAGGCGACATGAAGGCATAAGGCGCAATCACAGAACAGGCATCAGGGCCGTTGCGGCAAGGAGAAAGCAAGTGACACTACGTGAGACATTTTCCGTTGTTGATGGCAGGAGCAGGCTGAACGGACACGAAGCCTCCATGGCAGGAGCGGCATACCAGGCCTTGAAGCGGGAAATGCACCAGGCGATCCTCGACCGCATCGACCTGGAACGGTTGCAGAACCTGACCACGGCCCAGTTCAAGCAAGAGCTCGGATTGCTGGTGGAGCGCATCATTGACGAAGACAACATCGTCATCAATCATGCCGAGCGCCGCAGCCTGGTCCTCGACATCCAGCACGAGATGCTGGGTTTCGGACCGCTGGAGCCGCTTCTGCAAGACCCAACCATCTCCGACATCCTGGTCAACACCTTCAATAAGGTGTACGTGGAGCGCGCCGGAAAGCTGGAATTGACGAGTGTGGTGTTCCACGACAATACGCACCTCATGAAGATCATCGAGAAAATCGTCTCGCGCGTCGGACGCCGCGTCGACGAAGCCAGTCCCATGGTCGACGCGCGCCTCCCGGACGGGTCGCGGGTGAACGCCATCATTCCGCCGCTGGCAGTGGACGGACCTATCTTGTCGATCCGCCGGTTTGCCGTCAATCCGCTGACAGTCAGCGATTTGCTGTCGTTCAAGAGCTTGATGCCACCCATGGTGCAATTGCTGGAGTCGTTGGCGAAGGCGAAGATCAACATCCTGATTTCGGGCGGTACGGGCAGCGGCAAGACGACGTTGCTGAACGTAATGTCAGGCTTTATCCCGTCGGGCGAACGAATTGTGACCATCGAGGATGCGGCGGAGCTGCAACTGCGGCAGCCGCATGTCGTCAGGCTGGAAACGAGGCCCCCTAATATCGAAGGGAGGGGCGAGGTGTCGCAGCGGGCGCTGGTGCGCAACGCCCTGCGCATGCGTCCTGACCGCATCATCCTCGGTGAGGTACGCGGCCCGGAAGCGCTCGACATGCTGCAGGCCATGAATACCGGCCATGAAGGGTCGCTTGCAACAATCCACTCCAATAGCCCGCGCGACGCCCTCGCGCGCCTTGAAAACATGGTGGGCATGGCCGGCGTGAACCTGACGCAGCGGGCGACCCGGCAGCAGATATGTTCTGCCATTACGGTAGTGATCCAGGTCACCCGAATGACTGACGGCGGACGCAAGCTGGTGAGCATTCAGGAAGTGACCGGCATGGAAGGCGAGGTCATCACCATGCACGAGATTTTTGCGTTCAAGCATACCGGCACGAGTCCGGACGGAAAAGTGCTCGGGCACTTCGCGGCGACAGGCATCAGGCCCCGCTTTGTCGATCGCCTGCGCACGTTCGGCGTGCCGGTGCCCGACACGCTGTTCGATCCGCAGAGGACATTCGAATAATCCGCATGCGTGAACATGGCATCAAAAAAAGGGGAGTCAGGTGGATACAATTTTTTATATCTTCGCAGCCCTGTTGTTCGCTGCCGTGATCTTTGCCGTGGAGGGCGCCTACATATGGTGGTCCTCCACCCGAGGTCGGGAAGCAAAGCGCATGGAGCAGCGCCTGCGCATGTTGTCCGCGGGCGCGCATGGCGGCAGCGAACAGATGTCAATACTGAAGAATCGGCATCTCAGCGAATCGCAAGCCGTGGAACGCTTGCTGCTGAACGTGCCGCGCGTCCATATGCTGGATCGATACCTGACGCAATCCGGCCTGCAGTGGTCCGTGTCGAAGTTCTTGACCTACTCGGTATTCGCGTTCATCGCAGGCTCGATAGGCGCGATGTTGCTCCGTCTCCCGGTCGCACTGTCATTCCTGGCCGGTGTCACGGCCATGTTCATTCCTCTTGCAGTGATGCAGCGCGCGCGCAGAAAGCGCCTTGCCCAGCTTGAAGTGCAGTTGCCGGAGGCCGCTGATCTTATCAGCCGCGCCCTGCGGGCAGGCCACGCATTTCCCAGCGCATTGCAGATGGTCGGCGACGAAATGCAGGATCCGATCGCCGGCGAGTTTCGCATCGCATTCGACGAAATTAACTATGGCGTTCCGATGAATGAGGCACTCATGAATCTCGCCGTTCGCGTTCCCTTGACAGATTTGCGCTATTTCGTGATTGCCGTGCTGATTCAGCGCGAATCCGGCGGCAATCTTGCCGAAATACTCCGCAACATCAGCCAGATCATCCGGGACCGACTGAAGCTTCTCGGGCGCATCCGGGTGCTCTCGGCGGAAGGCAGGTTGTCAGCCTGGATCCTCGCGCTTCTGCCGTTTTGCGTCGGCGGCTTGCTGACCATCATTAATCCAAAATACATGAAGGTCTTGTTCGTGGATCCCATCGGTCCTGTCCTGATGGGCGGCGCGGCAGTATTCATGACGCTTGGCGTGCTATGGATGCGCAGCGTCATCCGCATTCATATCTGACGCCGTGATCGGGGAGATGGCAATGAACAATCCGCAACTTTTATTTCTTGTCGTGGTTTTTGGCATCGTGTTCGGTCTGGCTTTAGTTGTCATGGTGACGTTGGTGCCGAGCAAAGCCAGGCAGCGCCTCACGAATCTGACAGGGGCAACGGACAGGGTAGCATCCGACGACGGGTGGATCGAGCAGCTGGCGAAGCTGGCGAAGCCAGTTGCGAAGCTGTCGGTGCCTGAAGAGGGATGGGAAAGTTCGCCGTTACGGATGCGCTTCATGAATGCCGGCTGGCGGAATCCTTCCGCACCGACCATCTATTTCGCAGCAAAGACTGTTCTCGCGATCGGAGTGCCGCTGCTTGCTACCTTGCTCGCCGCACCACGGTTTGGCTCCACAAACGGTAACTTGTTTCTATTTTTGCTGCTGCTCTGTGCAGCAATCGGCTATTACCTACCAAACGGAATCCTGGCGCATACCGTCGAAAAACGGCAGCTCGAAATCTTCGAAAGTTTTCCCGATGCGCTTGATTTGCTGACTGTGTGCGTGGAAGCAGGGTTGAGCCTCGACAGTGCGTTGACAAAAGTGGCCGAGGAGATCCACATCAAGAGTGAAGTGCTCAGCAGCGAGCTGCAGCTTGTGCTGATGGAAATGCGCGCCGGATTTTCGAAAGAGAAGGCATTGCGAAACCTGGCATTGCGTACCGGGGTTGAAGATGTGGATACGCTGGTCGCCATGCTGATCCAGGCGGAGCGCTTCGGGACAAGTATGGCGGATTCGCTGCGCGTCCACTCCGACACCCTACGCACCAAACGGAAGTTCCGTGCCGAAGAGGCAGCGGCAAAGATCGCGCTCAAGCTGCTTTTCCCACTGATTTTTTTCATCTTTCCTTCGCTGTTTGTCGTGCTGCTCGGCCCTGCGGTCATTCAGATCTATCGCGTGCTTTTACCGACGTTTGCGGCAGTCCATTGAACGAATGGGAACAATCACTGCGTCTGGCAGTGCAACAGGATGGAAATTGGAGGGTGAATGAAATCTTCGATCAAGCTGATGGGCTCGATGTGCGGTGCCGCCGCCTTGCTTGGCTGTACGGTGAATCAAAAGGTGTCCGACACAACAATTGTGCCGACAATGAATGTCAGGCATTCCTTCGAATCGGCCGATGGCTACTATGCCTTGGGACGTTATCACCACGGCGGCAGCCGGCTCGACGATGCCCGCAAGGCTTATGAGGAAGCGCTGCGGCTGGACGCCGCCCATGTGCCCACGTCCAATGCACTGGCGGTCCTGTATGCAGAGTCCGGGAAGTTTCAGCAGGCATCGGAAATCTTGCAAAAGCTCATTGAGAACAATCCAGGATCGGATCATTTATTCAGCAACCTGGGATATGTCCACATCCTTAACGGCGATTACGGCGCTGCCGTGACTTTCCTGGAAAAGGCAGTTTCGCTTGATCCGAACAATGCCCGCGCATGGCGAAACCTCGGCAGCGCCATGGAAAAGCTGGGCAATGCCGAACGAGCGCAACGGGCGTTCTCCAATGCACGCGCGGCGGCACTGGGCAAGATGGAGCGACCGAAAGAAGGCCCAATACCTGTAACGCCATCCGGTCGGGGTAAGCCCGCTCTATTGCAGCACGTGTTGACTGACAAAGCACCAGGCGCCGAAGACATGGTGGTGCAGACTGCGGAAGGCGAAGGGGCTGTCCGTACAGAAGTCACGAAAATTGGTCCCGCCGTCTATGAAGTGAGACAGGTGGAAAAAAGGGAAACGATCAACCTTGTCACAAGGGAGAGAGCCGATAGGCAGCGCGATAGCGGATCGATCACCGGCAAGCCCGCACACACGAGTGCCGTTACTTACGCGGCTGATGGCAGAACATCTCCGACACGCCTCGAAATCAGCAATGGGAATGGCATTAACGGCATGGCCAGGTTGCTTGGAAAGGCTATTGATGGCGAGGCATTCAAGGTCGTGCGCCTGACCAACCAGAAGCATTTCAGGGTGCAGTCGACACGCATTGAGTACCGACATGGCTACGAACATGCCGCGCGCATTCTCGCGAACGATTTGGGACCGATGGTTGAAATAAGCGCAGGCCGTACTGGGCCCGCAGACGTGCGCCTGGTGTTGGGTCGCGATGTCGCAGGCAGTGAGGCAATGCGGAATCCCGACCGGAATCATTGGCGGACAGCAAGCTATGTCGATTCCCGTTGACGGCGGTGAAGTCGTCCGCCGCAGATGGTGATTCAGGACACTTGCATGAAACTCCCCCTGGCTTCGTCGACTGCTGACGTCGACAGCGTCATCGGTTGAGGTAACGAATAGTGCTTGTTTATTACAACTCAAATTTGGATGCGATCGTGAAAACAAAAGCAATCACACTGCGCAGGGCCTTCGTTGGTTTGGCTGGATTGATTCTCGCCGCATGCGGAGGGGGGGGAGATGGCAGCAGCCAGTTGCAAGTACCGACAGCGTGCCTGACAACGGCATTGAGCGCATGCGGCGCGCTGCCGGCAAATAGTATCGGCTCGGCTACGCCCGTGACAAAGGCAAGCCTGACGCTTGTGCTGCAGGATGCAAACGGCAATCCAGCAAATCTGCTGGGCAGCACCGGACCATTGACGGCAAGAGCTCGACTTGTTGATGCGTCCGGCACTCCCGTTGCAGGGTCTGTGGTGCGATTCACTACGGATGCCGCATTGGCGACTATCGGCAGTGCATCCTCCATGAGCGACGCAAACGGAATCGCGACTACCCAGGTGTATTCAGCCTCACCTTCGGCTGCGGGTGCCGGAACCGTCAGCGCTACGTCGAGCTTTACGCCCGCAGGGGCAAGCACTGCCGTCTCCGTCTCCGGCAGTGCCAACTTCAAAGTGGGCGCAGCCGTGCAAGACACAGCTGCAAGTGTTCTGCTCGTCTCTATCGATCCGGCTGACAAATCGATCCTTATGAAGAACACGATCGGAACTGGGAGGGTGCAAACTGCGCAGGTCAAGTTCAGGGTTGTCGGCCGTAACGGTCAGCCGATCGTGAATCAGAAAGTCAGGTTCAGTTTTCAGCCCGCGAATGCAGATCTCACGTTTGCCAGAAACACCGGTGTGACGGGACAGAATGGCGAAGTGACTGCTGTCGTCAACGCTGGCAATACCGTCACCGTTGCGGCGGTAAGAATTACCGTTGTCGACGAGGCGGACAATCCTTTACTTGATGGCAACCGCCGCCCTATCACAGCAATCTCCGATCAGATCACTGTGACGAACACGTTGCTTAATCCGGAAGGAATCAGCCTTACGACGAGCAAGTTCCTCCTCGAAAGCATCAACGTGGTCGGCGAGCCGGCAGTTCTGACGGTTCGTCTTGCAGACCTGCAGGGCGGCGGCATTACCGATGGCGTTGCAATCGCTTTTACGAGCAATGGCGGTTACATCGTCGGCAGCGATACGAAAGGCCAGGCGACTGATAGTGCGAGATGCACGACGATCAATGGCTCCTGTTCAGTCAGAGTGGTTCCTGCCAACCCGATGCCGCCAGGGGGCATCGCCACGATAAACGCCATGTTGCAGCTCAACGGCCAAGTGATCACGAAAGACATTCAACTCGGGTTCAGTGGAGCAGTCGCTCGTTTCACGGGCGCTTTCGATATTGACGCGACCACCAGTTGCGACACGCGCTCCATCACGTTTAATATCGCCGACGTCAATGGCAATGTGATGCCTGAAGGATCGAAATTGACCATTCTCGGCCCGCTCAACGTGTCTGGGACGATCGTCAACGACACCGTCAAGTATCCGTTCAGCCTCACAGGCGGAACGGTGCACCAGGTGCGGGTGACGCCGACCTCGAATTGCAGTACGACCGGCACGCGGATTGTGGAAGGCAGCCTTGCACTTGTGCTAACGACGCCGTCCGGAATCGAATCGTCGCAGGTCGTCACCATCCGTTACCGGACTGCGTCCTGATCTGTTGCACGCTGGAGGTCGCCGGTTTCCGGCGACCGGCCATATGCGATACACAAGCGTCAGGCTCAGGTTGACCGGCGCATGCGCACATCGTTTTCTGTCAGGCCTTCCGAAAATTTATTTACAGGTGGTAAGTCTCCGCGCGGAGACTTGCCCGGTCGACAGCTGACCCATCCAATTCCGGCGGTTCGATCCGGCCGTGTCGATATCCGACAACACCACTCCTCTTCATTCAATGGTTTGACCTCTTGGTTCTGTGGAAAATCAATGCCTGGAGGGCACCGTAGAAGATACGATTAGTTACAAGTGATTGTTGTTGAACGGTTTGAGTAATTTACCCTTCACTGAATAAGAAAAGCAGGTAAAAACATGCCGTTGGAAGCCTTCTCTAATGCACTCATTGGCCTGTACGAGATAGCCGAACATACAACTCCAGACGATTTTCCTGCCGAAGCGCTCAGAATGATCCAGAAGCTGATCGAATTTGACGGTGCGATGTTCGGAAACGTTGCAATTGCTGCCGATGCCTCTCAGGGACTAGTCATCGAACAGGCTTACATCTACAACCGCGACAAAAATCTACTGCAGGAATACTCCGAAGTGCTGGGAGCCGACCCCATCGCAAGAGCCTTCTTGGACGGTATAGAGCAACCGCTCGCATGCGACTGCGCCGAGGTGTATGCACTGGAGGGACTGGAGCAGCTCGCCGCCCTGGCGCAACGGCACGACATACGCAATCTGCTGTTGAAAGGCCAGAAGCCAACCGCAGAGACCAGTGCGCTCGGTCTTGCGTTGTACCGTTCCACCGGGCCGCAGTTCGACAACGCCGACGTGATGCTGATGCACGTTCTGTGGCCCCATGTGCTGCAGGCCACGCGAGTCAATTTGCAGAGGGCGCTGAGATTGATCGACCCGCATGGACAGACAAGGGCGCTCGCCCTCGTCAATTCACGTGGAATGATCGACGTCATGAATGATGCAATGGCCGAGTTGTTGCGACTCGAATGGCCCAGCTTCAATGGCCGCGGTCTTCCTTCCGATGCCTTGGGAATTCTCGTTGCCCAAGGCGTTTTTCGCGGGAAGAGAATCGAGATATCGGTCACCGCAAAGTATGGATATCTCGCATGCGTCGCGCGGCGCACGCCGCTGGTCGATATGCTGTCCCCGTCCGAACGCGCGGTGGCCGATCATTTTTCGAAAGGATTGCAGCACAAAGAAATCGCTTTACGTCTGAACGTGTCGCCCAACACGGTTCGAAATCAGATTGCCCAGATCTACCAGAAGCTCGGCGTGCATAGCAAGGCGGAGCTGGTGCGCACGCTCTCGAGCCGGGTGGCGCGCTAGCTGACAGCGACGGGCAAGTGGAGGACCAGTACGTGAAGATGCTGGCTGCAAACTTGTCGCCTCTCTCGATTTTCTGATCAATCAACCATGTTCCTGTCGTGAAGCAGTTGAATGAACTGCTCCGCAGCCGGTGACAGGTGCCCCACAACATCGTGACTGCGTTCCACAAGCTTTGCAACGGCATACTAAGTAACTCGGCAGTTCCGCCACTGTCAGGTAGTGCGCAGAGCACTAGTCGAAGCGTGCAAGAACCGCAACATGTAAGAAACCGTAACGCGTTTAATCCTCATCAATCATTGGCACTGCGATGCACACCACAGCATCGCAGTGTGCAATACCTCTCTGCTTCGCTGCCTGAATTTTCCGACACGCTGCAGCAAGTCCGTTTTCCCTCTGAAAGCATGCAGCGGCGCATTACTTTTCGCTATCAACTTTCTACTCATCAATAGGAATAATCCGAGATTTTGTATCGATTGACTTACACGTTTTTTCATCCGCTGTCCGATACTGTCAAAGGTTCCACATATTGATAATTGTTCTCGACAAGATTGATGCACCGATTCACCCGCCGCGATTCGCATAATCAAATCTCAGAGGAGCAAGACAATATGTTAATCACCAACAAAACCTCCCAAGCCGCCTATGGCCAAACGATCTCTGCGGCCCAGCACGGAAGCAGCCTGCCCGGACGCCACGCCAAACTCTGGTCCAGCCTGACCGAAGTCGCCAGGCTGCTCGGCATCCCCGCCTTCGTGAAAGACGGCGACTGCCAGTTCCAGCACGTCCAGTACAAGGCAGGCCAGCGCATCTACACGATCGGCCAGCCCTTCGACACGCTGTATGTCGTGTACTCCGGCTTCCTCAAGTCCGTGCTGATCGATGATGCCGGCCACGAACAGGTCGTTGCCTTTCCGATGAAGGGCGACCTGCTCGGTGTCGACGCCATCCATGGCGGTGTCCACCAGACGGAAGCCGTGGCCTTGTCCCCCTGCGAAGTCATCCTGATTCCGTTCAAGACCCTGACCACGCTCGGCCGCAGCCAGCCCGACCTCGAAGTCGCGTTCTACGGCGTCATGGGCCGTGAACTCGCGCGCGAACAATCCCTGATCAGCGCCCTCGGCTCGCTCGGCGCGGAAGCCCGCGTCGCCCGCTTCCTCGCCTTCATGTCCAGCCGCTTCGAAGAGATGGGCTATTCCGGCAAGCAATTCAACCTGCGCATGACCCGCGAAGAAATCGGCAACTATCTCGGCCTCACGCTGGAAACCATCAGCCGTACCTTGTCCGCCTTCGCGACGGCCGGACTGATCTCGGTCGAACTGCGCAATGTGATCCTGCATGATGTCGCCGCACTGCGCTCACTGCGCCGCCTGCCCGCGCGGACCCGCCGCAAGGTAGCGTCCGTCGCCGCCAACGAGGAAGTCCGCGCAGCCGCCTGACGCGCCTCCTGTCCCTGTCCGCGATCCGCCATCCCGGGCAGGGACACTACTTCGCCGTCCACGAGTCTGAGATAATCCCGTCGCCGCATCGCACGCGGCGCCATTCAATCTCAACTCGGACGGCACCATGAACCAATACGACCAAACCCCGGCCCTCGTCTCCTGGAGCGGCGGCAAGGATTCCTGCCTCGCCATGTGGCGCGCCCGCCAATCCGGCATGCAGATCCGCCGCCTGATCACGGCGATGGATGAGAGCGGCGAGAGTTCGCGCTCGCACGGCGTTCCTCCGGAGCTGATCCAGGCGCAAGCCGATGCGCTTGGCGCGGAGCTGCGCTTTTACAAGACTTCCTGGGGTAATTACGAAGAGCGTTTCATCGCCACATTGCGCGACGCGCTCGCGGCCGGCATCCGTCATGCGGTCTTCGGCGACATCGACCTCATGCCGCACCGTGAATGGGAAGAGAAGGTGTGCGCAAAGGCGGAGATCACGCCCGTCCTTCCCCTATGGGACGAACCGCGGCGCAAGCTGGTGGATGAATTCCTGGCCCTCGGTTTCAAGGCAGTGGTGGTATGCGTGAACGGGAAATACCTGGGACAGGAGTTCGCTGGGCGCGAGTTTGACGAAGCCTTCCTGGCCGACCTCCCTGCCGGCGTGGATGCCTGCGGAGAAAACGGGGAGTTTCATACGTTCGTGTACGACGGCCCCGCCTTTACCCAGCCGGTAAGCTTCCGGAAAACCGACGTCCTGGAATACCGGGCTCCGGAAAAATTCGGCGCCGGCACGTACTACTTCCAGAAGCTGGCGAAGTAGCACACGGACACGGACGGCGGGGAAACCCATCCGCCGTCTGCATTCTTCTATTCGACCACTGCCGTCAGCCTGTCCTTCTTGACCTTTAGCGAAACAGACTGCACGGCCTTGCCTGCCGCCATTCTTGCCAGGACCTCTCCCGATATTTCCGCAAGCACGGCACGTGAAATGATGGCATCCGCATCGCGTGCCCCGCTGTCGACTTCGATGCAGCGGGAAACGATCAGATCCAGCAAGGATTTGTCGTAACGCAGTGTTGCACCATGATTGCGCAGAAGACGCTGTCCCACCTTATTCAGCTTGAGATCGACAATCGAGCGCATCACCTCGTCGGAAATCGGATAGTAAGGCACTACCGACAGCCGACCAAGGAAGGCTGGCTTGAACGTTTCCTGCAGATCCTTCCGCAACAGCTCATGCAAATCCTCGGGGGTGGGCTGCCGCGTCTTTCCATCCACGCGCACGCCATGCTCGACGGCTTTCATGATGAGGTCGGTACCGACGTTGGAGGTCAATATGATGATCGTGTTGCGGAAATCGACCTCCCGGCCCTCGGCGTCTTCGAGCACACCCTTGTCGAATACCTGGAAAAAGAGCTCCAGCACATCCGGATGCGCCTTCTCGACTTCATCCAGCAGCACGACGGAATACGGTTTCCTGCGAACCGCTTCCGTCAGCACGCCACCCTCGCCGTAGCCCACATAACCGGGAGGCGATCCTTTCAGACCCGATACGGAATGCGCTTCCTGGTACTCGGACATATTGATCGTCACCAGGTTCTTCTCGCCGCCATAGAGCGTATCGGCCAGTGCAAGGGCGGTTTCCGTCTTGCCGACACCCGACGGGCCGACCAGCAGGAACACGGCCTTCGGCTTGCCCGGGTCTTCCAGGCTGGCTTTCGCAATCTGCACACGCTGCGCAATCAGCTCCAGCGCATGGCCCTGGCCGACCACGCGCTCTTCCAGCAGCGCCTTCAGATGGCGTACAACATCGATCTCATTCGCGACCATGCGGCCGAGCGGAATTCCGGTCCAGCCGGAGATGATCTCGGCGACGGCGGCGCTGTCGACGCAGTCGTAGATCAAAGGCTGCGCTTGGTGCAGGTCGTGCAGTTTCTGCCGAGCCTCCCGGAGCTGTTGATGCAGCGCATCCGCTGCGGAGACACCGGGATTGCTTTTCTTCCGTCCACCGCTCTTCGATGACGGGATAGGTACGCCAGAATCCCCTGCGCTTGCTTCTTCGACCTGCTTGCGCAAGTCTCCGATGTTTCGTACGAGGTCCAACTGCACATCAAACGCCGCCTGCTGTTTCGCCAGGTCCGCGTCGAGCTCCAGGCGACGCAGACGGATTTCCTCAAGCCGCTTGGCATGCAACGGATCCTGCTCTTTCCTCAGTGCCGCATCCTCGCGCTCGAGGTTTTCGATCATCCTCACGAGATCCGTGATCGCCGACGGTTTGCTGGCACGCGAGAGCGCAACGCGGGCACATGCCGTGTCGAGAACGCTGATGGCTTTGTCGGGAAGCTGGCGGCCGGCCAGATAACGGCTCGACATCCGGACCGCATCGACAACCGCCTCGTCCAGGATGCACACGTTGTGATGCTTTTCCATCGCGGCCGCAATGCCGCGCACCATCTGGATCGCAGCCTCTTCCGGTGGTTCCTCCACCTTCACAACCTGGAAGCGACGGGCAAGCGCCGCATCCTTCTCGAAGTATTTCTTGTATTCCGCCCAGGTGGTGGCAGCGATAGTCCGCAGTTCGCCGCGCGCGAGCGCCGGCTTCAACAGATTCGCAGCGTCATTCTGCCCCGCCTGTCCGCCAGCGCCGATGATCGTATGCGCCTCGTCAATGAAGAGAATGACCGGCGTCAGGCTGGCCTTGACCTCATCAATGACAGAACGCAAGCGGCTTTCGAATTCGCCCTTCACGCTGGCGCCGGCCTGCAGCAGCCCGAGGTCGAGCGTCCGTATCCTGACGTTCTTCAGCACCGGCGGCACATCCTCCTCCACAATCCGCAGTGCAAGCCCCTCGACAACTGCCGTCTTTCCAACGCCCGGCTCGCCTGTCAGGATGGGGTTGTTCTGGCGGCGGCGCAGGAGGATATCGATCATCTGGCGCACTTCCGGATCCCGACCCAGCACGGGATCGATCTTGCCTGCTTTCGCCTGGGCAGTCAGATCGATGGTGTACTTTTCGAGGGCGGGGAAGCCGGAAGCACGCGCAGCCTCCGCAGAGAGGCTTTGTCCGTCACCGGCGGTCCGGACGCTCGCCGCGCCCGCCGTGTCTCCCGCTTCCCTCGACACTCTCAGAATCTGAGGAAGGTTTTCCCGGAGGTCGGCGGGTGGAATGCATAGCAGCGCACGGCATGCGCCGTTAACGATCCGTGCTATCCGCTCATCCGCAACGAGCGCCAGCAACAGGTAGCCGCTCCGGATATGCTGCGCGCCGAAACTGACGCTGGCGCTCATCCACGCCGATTCCAGCCATTGCGGAATGTTTTGCGACAACACGGGATTGCGCGTATTCCCCGTCCTGAACTGCGAAAGACTGGCTTGCAGGTCGGCTTGCAGATTGCCCTTGTCGACCCCGTACGCATGCAGAATCGCCGCCATGTCCGTATCGGATTTGTCGAGCAACTCGAGCAAGACATGTTCGATATCGACTTCGTGGTGCGTACGGGACAAGGCAACGTTTGCCGCCGATTCCATGGCGCGTCGTGCAGCGGGTGTCAGTTTGGCGACGAGCGCCTTCAGATCAGTGTTCATGTTCAGGATGGTCTATTGGGCGGCAGTACTTCTCGGCAGGGTCACCGATATGCCAGCTGTTCCGAATGACATGGGCGCGTTCAGGCGTGAACGCGCCAGAGCCTGCATTCGCCCCGTTCAACGGTAGTCAATGCAGTCCGGATTGGCATCAGGTCGCAGTGACGAGTTCGATTTCCGCCGCATGCTTGTTCGCCACATTGGTGACATGCTTGATCCTGACCGTTCCCGGCTTTACGCCAAGACGCACCAGCTCTTGCTTGACCGCGACCGCGCGGGCGATCGCCGCATCCTTGGAATTGCCGACCTGTTTACGGTCGCAATAGCCGGTGATGATCAGGCGCTTCGCTTTTTGCGCGCGATCCTTGATCTTGACCAGGATCTGCTTGTCGGCATCCCGCAGCTTGATGCTCATCTTGTCGAAGGCGATGGGTACGGGATTCATGCTGGCATAATCGGGAACGATCTCTTCCGTCGCTGCAGCCTGTACTACCCCTGTCTTCTCGACTGTTTTCGCCTTCGCCTTCTCCTCCTTTGCCACCTGAGGTTGTTCGGTGTCGGCAATAGTCTGCTGTTGTGCGCATCCGGAAACCATCACCACCGAGACGACGGCAAATACATTAAGGACTTTCATCAAAGTTTTCGATACTGTCATTTTCATCTTCCTAGTTCATGAGTCTGCCGCCTGGTCCTGGCAGCCACCGTGTGTCAGACATCACGTCCATGTTTGTTGTGCTGTCTCATTGGAATGGGTTGTGTGTCTGAGCCACGCCTGCGGCCACTCATTGCCGCAGGCGTGCGTCAAAGCATAGGTGCGAATCGCGTCAGGCGATTGTCTTGTTCGCCGTCAGATCCCAACCTGCGCTGACATTACCTCCGCCGGAACCGTCTTCACGCTTCTGCTGGGTGTAGGTCCACTTGATCTTGCCGTACGAGAGGGCAATCTTCTCGTTCGGGAAGCCGGAATCGCCGGTCGATGCACCGGATTCCTCGACTTTGGAAACCAGTACCTGCTCCATCTTGATCTCCATGTACTTGACCTTGTCGCCGCCCGCACGGCAGAACTCGACGGTCACTTCCTTGATGTGCTTGCCGGTGCAGCATGCCTCGTACAGCTTCGGGCTGGCCTTGTCGAGCAGGTGGACAAAGTTGAACGCGCCGTGGTTGACGCGCTCCGCCGTCGCTCCACCGACAGAACTTGCCGTGCTGGAGGCAGGCTGCTCGATCTTGTGTTCGAAAGCGATCACTTCGATCCAATCCTTGTGCTTGTCGTCGGTCGACTCGCCCGGGATGCCGTCAATCTTGATAAAGGCGTCAAATGCCATTTCTTCTCCCATGAAAGTTGACTTCCTTCCCGTGGCTTTGCCTCGATTGGAAGTCTGTTGATAAATCTGCTTGTTCTACCGTACCCAATCCCGAAATTGCATTTTTTGCAATATTTTGTGCGAACCTGATCCTCCCTCATATATGCAAGGGAGGATCCATCAATAATCAGCGCGCGTTCTTGGGAAGTTCTGCGACCAGCCGCAATGAAATTGTCAGTTCGTCGAGCTGAAAATGCGGACGGAGGAAAGCCGCCGCACGGTAAACACCAGGTTTGCCAGGCACTTCGACGACGTCGACCCGTGCTTCGCGCAGCGGATATTTCGCCTTGGCTTCCTGCGATGCGGAGTCGTCCAGCAACACGTATTGCGCCAGCCAGGTGTTGAGGAATTGCTGCACGTTCTCGCGCGAGGCAAAGCTGCCGATCTTGTCGCGCATGATCGACTTCATGTAGTGCGCAATACGGGATGCGGCAAAAATGTAGGGCAACTGCGCAGAAAGCCTCGCATTCGCATTGGCGGCATCCGTGTTGTAGGTTTTCGCCTTTTGTACCGACTGACCGCCGAAGAATGCGGCATAGTCGGTATTCTTGCAGTGGACAAGCGACAGGAAGCCGAGGTCGGAGAGCAGCTTTTCGGTGCGATCGGTGATGGCGACCTCCGTCGGGCACTTCAGCGCAATCTCGCCATCGTCCGTCTTGAACGTATGCGTGGGCAAGCCTTCTACAAGGCCTCCACCTTCAACGCCGCGAATTGCGGCGAGCCAGCCGTATTTTGCGAACGCATCGGTAAGCCGCGCGCCGAACGCATATGCGGCGTTGGTCCACAGGTACTTGTCATGGTTGGTGCCGTCGACATCCTCCTCGAAATTGAAATCCTCGAGCGGCACCGTATCCTTTCCATATGGAAGGCGGCCCAGTACATGCGGAAGGACAAGCCCGACATAGCGCGAATCCTCCGACTCGCGGAAGGACTTCCATTTCGCGTACTCCACCGTGTCGAAAATCTTCGACAGGTCGCGCGGTTTTCCGATATCGCTGAAGCTTTCAAGCCCGAACAAGCCAGGGGCCGCGGCGGAGATCAGGGGTGCATGCCCCGATGCAGCCACGTGTGACAATTCGTCCAGCAAGTAGAAATCTTCAGGATGGCGCGAGAATTCATAATCGCCGATCAGGGCAGCGTAAGGCGCTCCACCGAAGGTTCCGTATTCTTCCTCGTAGATCTTCTTGAACAATGCGCTCTGGTCGAATTCCGGAGCGGATTTGAAGTCCTTGACCAAGTCCTTTTTCGACGCGTTCATCATCCTGATCTTGAGCATCGGGCTGGTTTCGGATTGCATGACGAGATACTTCAGGCCGCGCCAGGATGCCTCCAGCTTCTGGAAATCGGGATGATGCATGATGGCATTGACCTGGTCCGAAAGCAGCTGGTCCAGTTCCGCAATACGTGCATCGATGCTTGCCGCAAGGTCGCGAGAGAGCGTGACAGTCCCCGCCAGCACTTCATCGACGAGCTCTGCAATCTGGTCACGGGCGGTCGCCTTTTCGTTCGCGTTTGCGGCAACCCTGCTGTTCTCGACGATAAAATCCAGCAGGCCGGCCGGCGCTTCTGCTACGCCGGCAGTTTCAGTTACTTGTGCGAGTTCGCTCATGATCATTCCTCCTTGGCCTTTTGACGGGTCGAGCTGATTTCCTTGAGCTTTTCGGTATCTCGGACAATCTCGTCGAGCAATTCTTCCAGACGGTCGTTGCCGGTGATCTTGTTTCTCAGGTCGGACAGCCGCGTGCGTACTTCCAGCATCTTCCTCAACGGTTCCACCTGGCTGACGACACGTTGCGGCTCGAAGTCCTCCATCTTCTCGAACTTGAGTTCGACGCCCATCTGGGTATCGTCCTTCTTGAGCCGGTTGTCCACACGCAGCTGAAGCCGCGGCTCAATCCCTTTGAGCACATCGTCGAAGTTGTCGCGGTCGACATCCACGAACTTGCGTTCCTTCAGCTTCGGCAAGGCCTCCTTCGGATGCCCGCTGTAATCCCCGAGGACACCGAGAACAAAAGGCAGCTCCTTCGTCTCGATGGCGTCGCCGACTTCAACGTCGTAGGTAATCTGGACGCGCGGCGGCCGCACGCGGGACAACTTTTTCTGTGTACTTTCCTTTGCCATGGTTCACATTCCTCTCAGTTTGATTAATCGATCTCGCTTACCGCACACCCTGCCCTCATGTTCCCTCTTCAAGCTTTCGTCCTATATCGGCAAGGAAGTCGCATAGCGCCCGCAGGGAAATCCCCGGCTCCCCAAGGATTCGCCCAAGTGCGTAGGACACTTCGGCGTAAAGGCGATGGTTTGTCCATGCCTCCTGCTCTCGCGAAAGCTCAAGGCGGCAGGATGCATCATGGGCACCGCCGAGCATGATCGCGGCGAACCGCTCCTGCACCTTTCCGAATGCTGCCGCGAGCGCGTAATGGCCGGGCGCAGATTCGAGTACAACGAAATTGCCCCGCCACGGATCGCTGCCGCGAGATCCACGCCACAACGCATCCAGTATCGACAGCCATGCGCTCGCAACCAGCGCCCGCTCTCCCTTGCCTGCTGGCAATGGAAGCTGGATGATTTGATTGGTCGCGGGAGTGTCGAAGCGGCGCAGGAAGGCTCGATAGAAGGCCATGTTCAAGAGCGCCTGTTCCATCGCGGCAGGCCATGTGTGCACCGCGAGCAAGTCACTCAATGCTTTAACCGGCGTACGCTGCATGAATCTCGCCACCACGCCTTGGGCCAGTTCGAGGTCGGCGGCAGCCGTGTCGTTTGCCCGTAATTGCGACTCGAGAAACTGGCGGCAGGAGAGTGCTTCTACAGAGTTTTCGACCGCACTCGCGACCTGCTCGCGCAGCCCGTCAAAAAATACCTCGTAGGCGATGGGTGCGACATGTGCATATCCGGTGATGGATTCGCTCGGGAGGATGGCACCCGCCACAAGCGGGTAACGTCGTCCCGCCTGGTCCCGGCTGGGCGAAAGCACGCCGAGGAAAGTGTGCCTCTGGTCACGTGAGACGTACTGAAATTCGACCGGGGAAGACGCATCGTAGTACTGCGTCCATTGCTCCTGGCACGCAAGACGCTCAAAGGTGCGCTGGATGAGCTCATCGAACTCCGCGGCTGCCGCGTGATTCGCGTTCACACGCACAAAGTCAGCCCTGTTGGGCAATTTCCCGTAGAGCGCATAGGTGGCGGCCAGTCCCGTGTCGGCGCGCCTGAAAGGTAAAACCATCATCGTGCCGCTCCTCAGTTCGTGATCTTTTCCGGGAGGGTCGCGCGCCGCAACCCTGACAATGCCAATGGATTGGTTCCGTTCACCATGCGGAAATTAAAGCGCACGAGATCGGTATCGGCGTCCGGCCTTGCGCTGGCCAGCTCTTGTTCGGCCGCAAGACGATCTTTCCTGAAACGCCACTCCAGCACGACAGTCGGACTGGCGGGATTGTCGATTCTGGCCTGCGCCAGCAAGCGCATCAGACTCAGGCGCCCGTTAAAACTCGCCACCGACGTGGCGACGCCGGCAAACGACACCGCCTGGATTCGCGCTGCCTGTGCGCCCGAATTACCGGGATTGGGCCAGGTAAACGCTGTCCATGGTTGCGGCCCATTCCGGTACGTGAGCAGTTGCCCGTCGATTTCGAGGTTAATCTCCCTCAATCCCGGGGTAGGAACCGGCTGCATCTCGAACTTTGCGCTGTCGCCCTCTTGCAGGACACTGCTCCCGATTGCCGACAGTCGTGTTACTCCTGTAAGGAATGACGGGTTGAATCCGACGCCGATATTGGCCCATGTCCTCGAAGTCCAGGCATCACCCCGCTTGACTGCCAGTCCTGCCAGGTGCTTGTCCATGAATTTTGGCAGCGTGCCCTCACCCGGCTTGAGGAATTTGGCAATATCGCCCACAGCCGCTTCGTTGGTAGAGTCGGCAAATGGATACTTGTTAGCCAGGCCGCGCCACTGTGGCAGAACCTCGGTCTGCCATGCACGGTTGATGTCCCGTTCCACGGCCGGAATCAATACGGAGAAGGCCTGAACCAACGGACGCACAAGCAGGGGACGCACTATTTCCCTGGTCTCTTCGCTCTGGTTGGCCAGCAGCGTGCCATCCACCAGCGCAAGGATGTCGACCAGCTCGGATGAACTGCCGGCCAGCGTTGCCTGTACCAGCTGGCGTGCGGAAGAATCCGGCTCCCCGCTCGCGGCAATCTGCGACATTCTGGATTTCAGCTTGGCCAGTGCATCGAGATACGCAGAGAGCGGCGTGCGTCCCGCATCCTGTTGCGCAACAAGGATTGCCACCCCGGCATAACGCCCTCCAAGCTCCCCGAATTTTGGGGTTCCAGTCGTTATAGGAGATGTTGCCGTGCCGCCGAGGATAAGTTTCTCTGTTCTTTCAACGACAGAACTCTTTGCGGACTGAATGGACGAGCTCAACTGGGAGGGATTGTCCCAGGCTGTTTCGCTCGCTGCGCGCGCAAGGATCAGCTTGATTGCAGAGGTTTGCGTGTCTGCCAGTTGCCCGAGCGCCTGAGCCGCAATGTCGAGGCTGCCAAAGTCCTGGATTGCGACGCCCTGCAGGAATTTCTTCCATTCCCGTGCAAATTCAGCCTTATACATGGCTTCTAGTTCGCTGCGTGTCCGTTCCACGTTGCCGTCCTTGCCAAGATCGTCGACCGTGCTGGCGGCAAGCACCCAGTCATCGCCTTTTACCTCGCCTTTGCTTGCCTCTGCAATGGATGTGCGGAAGTACTTGTCCCAAGCCTCCCTGGTAAAGGCGCCCGGAACGGCGTAACTCCCAGCGACCGCGGGTGTGGCGGGATTATTGAGTATCCGTCCGACTGTCACTGGGGCAAACTGGGTATTGGCCCGCGCCTTGAGCTCGTTGTAGACACGCTCCTTGGCCGGAAGACGGTGCATGGCACTGCGCAGGACATCCCTGCTGGCTGCGACCAGATCGACACGGTTGTCGATCAGCGGCAGATCCGGTTCGGCGGCCTGCGACACATAGAAAGCGACTACCCGCTCAGCCAATCGGCTGATCTCCTCCAGGTTGCCCTTTCCCCGATTCGCCTCCAGCCAGGCTCGCCAATATTTCGGTATCTGGTCTGAGAGATGTGCCGCATCCATGCGCTCCTTGTTCTCGAGCATCAGGTAGGTCTTGAGCGCGTTGTAACCTTCCTCCAGCGTCGCAGGTGCCGCCGGGCGCGCTGCACTCGCCCCAAGGGTAGCTAGTCCGCGTACTGCCGCAGACACACCTGTTCCTTGACTCGTAACACGAAGTGCCTTGACAGGCCGGTAGGCTGTCCCACGGAGGTAATTGGCCGCCTGAAACCTATCGGAATAACCCTCCGCAGTGGCGCGAAATACGGCCGATGCTGGTGGCGCATCAATCTGCCGCTGAACCGAATGCGCTATCGGAATGACGGGCAACGATGTTTCCGGTTCTCGCTTTTTTTTCCCTTTGACTGAACCAGGCTGGCTGCCACCTTGCTTTGTCTGCGTGTCGTCCGCGATCACTTTCGGCGGCAGCGAACGGAGCGCGGAGTCGGCACCCAAGCCAGACAAGGTATTCTCAAGGTTGGCCGCAACAGGACTGAGCATGATGGCGTGCACACCATCGAAGTATTCGGCGCGTAATGCGCGCTCGATTTTCTGCCCTTGGTACAAGCTCATCCCAAGACTGAACGGGTGTCCATCCTTGCGGTAAGCGTACAGCCGTTCCAGGCGTAGCTGCAGGATCTGCAAGCCCTTGAGCTTGTCGATCAGTTCACCCGTCACCGCGAGCTCGCGTGCTGCGACGAGTTCCTCCTCCGCACTTGCAATCAGTTTCTGATTTCCGATGTACGACCATGTCAAACCGGATGTGAGCAATGCAAGAACTGTGAGCCCCGCCGCAATGCCTGCAATGCGCATCCGGGTGTTGCCGCCTTTAAGCTGACTGGAAATGAGGTGCTGGTCCGGAAACAGCACTTCTCGAAACAGGCTTCTCAGGAAGAAGCTGTTTGACGACGGTAAATGTGCCGCATCGAAACCGGGTTTCGACAAGTCGAATTGTTGGGAGACTCGTGTTCCTGCAGATATCCGGGGCGCCCCCACCTGCAGCGCGCTCGTGAAGTAAAAACCGCGAAGAAGCGGCTTGCTGTGATAGGGATCATCCTGGAAAAGCAGTTCCACGAACTTCCCGATTGCGTCCCGCATCGCGTTGAATTCGATCGGGAAAGCGAACAATGCCGGGCGCGGCCCGTTGTCGCGGCTGAACGCCAGTTTTTCGTTACCTATCTGGACGAGCCCGCGGTAAAGTTCGTCAAATTGCTGGCATACAGCGCGCCTGGCATCGAACTCACTCCCCTGATCGTGTGACAGCGTCGCTCCCCACACCTGATGGCGCTGCTCTTCGGTAAGGTCTTCGAAGAACTGCGCGAAGCCCCCGAGCAGATCGATCTTCGTGAATACCAGGTAGATCGGCACCTTGATGCCGAAGGCGTTGTCGATTTCATTGATGCGTTCGCGCACCTGCCGGGCATATAGGGCAAATTGCTCCGATCGGAATTGCACCAGTTCGGGAAAGCTGATGGCGACCAGAATCCCATTGACCGGAGCCTTGCGGCGATACTTTTTCAGCAGCTTGAGGAACATGAGCCATTCGCCACGGTCTTCGCGCTGTGTGGCATAACGGCCGGCCGTATCGAGCAGCACCCCGTCAGTGGAGAAAAACCAGTCGCAGTCCCGTGTCCCGCCTACGCCCTGTACGGCCCGCTTGTCACCGAAGGGGAAATTCAACCCCGAGTGAAGAATCGCACTGCTTTTCCCTGCCGCCGGGTGACCGATGATCATGTACCAGGGCAACTCGTACAATGCCGCTTTTCCCCGTGCCTTGCCCAATTTCGAGGTCTTCAGCGTGTCAATCGCCGCAAGCATGCGCTGACGAAGGCGTGTCACCTCCGCCCGGCTGTCCGGACTTGCCCCCATCACGGCGTCATCCGCCTGTCCTCGCAGCACCTTTTCCAGCACGCCCCCCGCACGCTCGGCCAGCAGTCGTCCTGCCATGAGGGTGATGATCCACAGCATCATGACGCCGAAAATCCATGCGAATCTCGCGTCGCGCGATGCCAGACCGACATAGGGGCCGACCAGCCAGATCAATGCAATCAGGATCAGGAATCCAAGCGCCGATGCGAGCTTCCCGTTCCGAAACCACTTCCACATAGTTCTTCCTCAGTTTGAATCCTGCCGGCACCCCGTCCCGGTCATTTAGTTGCGCCTTGCATATCCGCTGACCAGACCGGATATCTCGATGTGGCCATAGTCCTTGAGCCTCCACCGTCCTCCCCAGAGGAGACCGGCCCTCTCCGCCTCTTCACCAAGTGCCATGTAGGCATCCATAGCCCAGGGGTCCTTTTCCGAGATTACGAGCCGGCCACTGCGGAGAGGCGCGGCATCCAGAGCCAACCCATATTGGTGCTTGCTCTGGAAAGCGCGCGCGTTGGTCACATGTGCACCCGTATCTGCCAGAGCGTCCTGCCGCTCGGGACTGCGATAGCCTTCGAGGAGGGTGAACGGGTAACCGCGCGCTTCCAGTCGCGCAAATACCTGCAGCACGATTGATGCGAAATTCGGATCAAGACGGCCCCAGTCCCGGTTTGCCGTTTCCAGCCCCGGCCGATCGGTGCCGATGAACGTAGAGGGAGGCAGCGGTGGTGGCGGTACAAGTTCCTCGGGGCGCAGCGCGACCTGGATGTGCTGTTGCCGCTCAAGGGCGGGTGCGCTCAACGGGTCGAGTGAAATATTCCCGGAGAATGCGAGAACACCTGCCGCACTGAGTACGACGAGAGAAAACGCAAGCAGCAAGAGGCGGTGTGCGTTGGTAGCCAGAACCCGCGAGCGAAAAGGATTCGCCCCCGTCTTCCGTCCTGCATTGCTTGTCGATGATTCGATATCAAGCGATGCCGCTCCCCCCTGAGCAACCGCGATCCGGCCTGCCATCGGTGCGACGAAGTAGCGCCAGCCGATCCAGCCCAACACGGCAAAAGCTGCACAAAAGAATGCAATGACAGTGACCACCATCGTTTCGGCTCTTCAGTTCGTTCGCTACTGCCGTTCCACGGACACCCCTGGCAAAGAACCCGGGGTGTGCGCGCTTCTTTGATACCGCCCCAAAAATTGCAACCGGCATTATTGGCTTTTTTACAATGTTGTATAATATACAATCAATGATGCAATAATTGCAACTCTTGGTGGTCGATTTTTCTTCGGAGAACAAACGACATGCATTCGACGAACAGGTGTTTCGCGTTGACACGGGCGCGCAGTGCAGTCCTTGCGAGCCTTCTTGTGCTGGGGGGGTGCGCGTCCGGGCCCAAGAACTTTGAAATGAAGGCTGTCGCCGATCCTGTCGTCAACCGGGACGCGGCAGGAAGACCTCTTTCCGTTGTTGTGCACATTTACCAGCTAAAGGATTCCGGCGAATTTTCGAAGCTGACGTTCGATACGCTGGCAAGCGGCCGCCCCCTGTCCGAATTGCTCGGCAAGGATCTGCTGGAAGTCAATGAAGTCATGCTGGTTCCCGGAAGTACGGAAACCCGTACCGATAAAATCCACCAGGACGCCAAGCACGTTGGTATCGTCGCCTTCTTCCGGCAGCCGGACCAGCACTACTGGCGCGTGCTGGCCGACGCAGAACAGGTGCGCAGCAGCGGCATTCATTTCAGGGTCCAGGACTGCTTCCTTTCCCTTGCGTCTCCCAAACCCAGCCTCATCCCGGGGCAACCTCCCGCGCCACCTTTGTCCTGCCCCGGCAGCGATATCCGTCCGGCGTCAGTCGCTGCCGGGACGACAGGAGCGGCACGCCCCGGAGCCTCCGCACCTCAGGCAAAGCGCAGCACTGGTCTCGATTCGGCGAAACAGGCCGCCGAATCATTTCTGACCAGGAAACCGTGACGTCATGCTCGTCGTCCTTTCGTCTACTCTGTATATCTGATCACCTATGTGGCGCGTCAATCGAATCCTGTGGGGAGAAGGCATGTTCCTTCGACCGCAGCACTTCCAGCAGCAGGAACTCTTCTTCGAACAAAGAATCGCGGATACATTGCGTGCGGTCCACGCCAATCCATGGGGAATCAGATCGGCAGTGCTGGATAACGACGCCCTTCGCTCGGGACTGTTGCGCGTGGACAGACTGGAAGCGGTCTATCAGGATGGAACCCAAGTGCGGGCACCGGAATACATGCCGTTGCCGCAGGTGCGAAATCTTGCAGATATCCCCCAGCTCGGCACTGACACGATCGTGTTTGCCTGTCTGCCGATGCTGAATGCCTTCGGTGGGAATATCTCGGATGGAAACACCGCAACGCGCCCGGCGCGTTTTACAAGTGCGCTGGTGACAGTGCCAGATCTTTTCACCCAGGCACTGGAAACGGAAATCACCGCCTTGCATGCCGATGTGCGCATTCTCCTCGAGCAGGAAAACCGGGATGGCTACCACTGCGTCCCGATTGCCCGTATCCGCAAGAATGCAACCGGAACATGGACCGTCGACGAGTCCTATATTCCACCGCTGCTCACGCTGGACGGCTCTCCGGCGCTACGTGTCATGATCCGGCGCCTGCTCGATATCCTCCTCGTCAAGAGCCAGGCGCTGTCCAGCACGCATCGCGAGAGGGTGAAAAGCATTGTCGAATACGGGACGTCGGACATTTCATCGTTCTGGCTGCTGCACACGGTCAACCGCGCATTTCCCCTGCTCAACCATCTCTCGCTCACCGGCGCGCATCCGGAATCCCTGTATGCGGCCCTGGCGCAACTGTGCGGCGAGTTGATGACCTTCTCCGCAACGCTATCGCTCAAGGATATTCCGCAGTATGAGCACCAGGACCTGCCCTGCGTCTTCGAAAAACTTGATGCGATGCTGCGGGAGTTGCTCGAAACCGTCGTCTCTGACCGGTATGCCGTCATTCCGCTCGTCAATACCAAATCCTCGTTCTTTGTAGGGCGGCTGGACAGCGAACGCCTTGTCGAGAATGTCGATTTTTACCTGTCTGTCTCGACCGAGATGGCAGCAGCGCAGATCCTGGACGTCGTCCCGACGAAGCTGAAAATGGGCTCGCCCGACGATGTGGAAAAAATTCTCAACTCTGCCCTGCCGGGCGCGCGTCTCATGCATGTGCTGCAGACCCCTGCAGCCATGCCTGTCCGCGTCGGCAATCATTACTTCGCGGTGGAACCGCAAGGCCAGATTTTTGAGCGCATGCTCAAGGCGCGGAGTATTTGTATCTATGTCCCCCAGGCACTACTTGAACTCAAACTCGAACTCATCGCCGTCTTCCGTTAGCGGGATGACTTAACGAGGCCTTCAACATGACATCTCTTGCTCTCGCCCCCTCGACCACGACGTCCCATGCGGCGACGCCGGGCTTCACACTCCACTTGAAAGACTTGCTGGAAGACGGAATCTATCTGCTGTTTCTGCTCAAGAACGGGAACGCGCCGAACTCGTCCAGCGAATTCAACAAGCGTATCGACCAATTCCTGTCGCAATTCGAAAAGAACGCCCGCAACCTCGGCAAACCTGCGCAGGCCGTTTCCGATGCAAAGTACGCGTTCTGTGCGCTGATGGACGAAATCATCCTGTCTTCCGAATTCACTCTCCGCGAGGAATGGGAGCGCGCACCGTTGCAACTGCGCATGTTCGGGGAACACCTTGCCGGAGATCGTTTTTTCGACAAGCTGGAAATCCTGCGGACCGATCCTGCTGCTCATATCGAGACACTGGAAGTCTTCCATACCTGCCTGCTCCTTGGATTCCAGGGCAAGTACCTCCTCGAAGGCCCGGAGAAGCTGAAGTACCTGATCAACCGTGTCAACCAGGAAATCACCCAGGTACGTGGAGGAAAAGCCGAGTTTGCACCGAACTGGAGGCTCCCGCAGCGTTTTCAGCAGTATGTCCGACACGAGCTTCCGCTATGGCTGTTCTTTTCCCTGCTGGCTGCGGTTGGAGTCGCTGTTTTCCTGGTGTACTTTACCTTGCTTGGAAATGCGGCGAGCGACTTCAAGGAGCGCCAGGCAAGGCCGGCGTCGAAGACTGCGGTTCAGGCTGCACCCGTGACAGCAGGGAAAAAGCCCGCCATGATGTAGCGGCAAGGAGCCTGACCTGATCAGGCTTCGCGCGGAATATCGAGCAGCTCGCGCAATTGCGCGAGCGTCGAGTCATCCTTGATTACCGATGCGAGCCAGCGTTCCAAGGGCATTTCCGCCCACTTTGCCGCGCGCTCGGCAAGCAATGCGACCGGGCTGTGTGGCTCATTCTGCTTGAAGTACTGTGCCACCTGGCGCAACGCATCGACCGCATCGGTGCGCGACCGGATAGGGCCAGCAGCCACTGCGAGTGTGGTGTACGTACCGGGCTGTTCCTCGCTGTGTGACGGCAGCACTGCAGGTGATGCTTCCTTTTCAGCGGGACGCGCCGTGCCTCCCAAGCGGCCGATGATTCTCGTGACGACATCTTCGCAATCGGAAACGGCCTTGCGCAAATCCTTCAGTCCTGGCGAATCGTCACCGAAGCGTTCGTCAACATGACGCTCGACAGTGGCGAGGCGTGTCGACACATCGCGAATACAGGAATGCAGTGTTTCGTAGAACGGCAGTCCGGACTGTGTTGCCGCCTTGTCGAACGCTTCTCCAGTCAGTTTTCCTTCCGTCACGGCCGCGTCGCGCGCCGCCGGGTCCTTCAAGCCAAGGTTGTCGACGCTGCGCGATTGATCCCAAAGCAGCCATGAATAGCCGCCCGTGTTCTTCGCCGTCAAGGGAATGGAGCGGATTGCGGACGGCAACTGTTTGTTCAACCATTCGATTTTTCCGGCGCGCTCATCGAGTCCGTCGTCCATCAGATCGGGATACAGGAACTCCCAAAAGTCGGTGAGGAAGACTTCAATCACCTGGACGCCAAACGCGAGCCCTTCGAATCCCGAGAGATGGCAGAGCGCTTCCGTATACCAACACGCGACCTGCAAGTCCTTGGCCTTCCGCGACAGCAAATCCTCACACAACTGCCGTACCTTCGGCCATTCCGCGGACTTGAGTGCGGTTTCCCACTCTCCCTGGGCAAGGCTGGGATCGTCCTGGCGGCGTGCTTCCCGGATGAGATCGAAATGCGGCGAAAACGTCATGTCTTCGCCTCCAGGGTGATCGCCGGGAATCGGGGCAACCAGTTGGTTGAACAAGGTCTGGTCCATTTTGTACTCCGTTTCAGTATTTCGTCAGTGTTGGCTGTTCCCGGATATGCCCCCCGCCGGCATGACAAAGGAGGCTGCGATGCTGTCGTCGGGCATGAATTCCGCGCACAAGGCAGGTGCCGCTTTCTGTGCCGCGTACACGAGCGCAAGCGCCAGTTGTCCGATGCCGGAAGCGCGGCCTGTGTCGCCGATGCGGTTCACAACATTGAGGACGGCGTCGCCATCGACCGGACTGAGGTCGATTTCAAAGTAATAGAGGGCGCTTCCCAAGGCAGCAAGCCGTCTTCCTGCCACCTCGACACTGCCTGCGTTGTGCACAATGGCCGCGCATGTTTCAGGGGGCTTCACGTTTCCCTCGTCGGTTTCAGGAGGCGTGTCGTTGAAGACGAAGGGCCGGGCAATGAGGCCCGCATTGATCTGCGCCTGCTCGAGTGCGTCCTGAAAGATGCGCGTCAGCTCGAGGACGCCGGTACGCTCTGCACTGGGCTGGCGAATCGCGGCGCGGTGTACGCGGCCGAGCACGGGAAGATCGACAAGTTCTGCCCGAATCTCGTGCGGCATCCGCGACAGGGATTCGAGTGCACCGCCCGCATGGATTGCTTTTTCCCAGAATGGCGTCATGCTGTCCGCCACATCAGCATCAGGGACAGGTGCAATTGCGGCCAGCATGGACGGCAATTCCGCGTTTGTCATCAGCAAGGCCACGACAGCTTCGCTTGGCCTGCCAGAAAGCCGCTGCCGTGCGATGCTTGCCGCATCGGGTTCATCATCGAAAGCATCCTCGCCGGCTGGCGTGCGCAAATAGGGAGAGTCGAATGCAAGGATGAGCGCGCCGGGCATGTCGGGAGCGGACTCGAAGAGGGAGAGGACGCTGCCCGGAACGCTGTCAGCTGCCGGAAGGAACAGGATGGGAGGTTGGACTAGCCGGGCGTTCAACTCTGGCGCGAACTCACCGGCGATTGCCGATTGCACGGTGCGCAAATGCACCAGCACTTCCTCACCCAAGAGGTCGGATGGAGGCAGAACGTAGATAGGAAAAGCAATGCTTGCACGGCATGTCGAATAGATGGAATACAGCGCATCGCTGATGGCGGATCCGAGGCAATCCAGAAGCGAACCATTTCCCCGACCCGCGCCCTCATCGAGTTCCACGGGCCGGATGTCGACATTCGGCTGTCCTGGGTCAGGCAAGGGCACTGGCGTCGAAAGCCCGATGCGCGAAAACGCCACCATCCGGCAGTCGCAGCCGAAACAGCGTTGGCGCATGTCGTCTTCGTATGCCTTTTTCGCTGCGTCGTGGGCGGCGGTCCGCTCCGCGTGGGCGCGTTCCTCGCGTGCCTGCGCCTCGTTCGCACGCTTGCTCTGAATGCGCCGGCGCAGAAATACCCAGAACAGCGTCACGGTCACAGGCGGCGCGATATGTACGGCAGCGACGGCCAGATCCGGCCACCCGGTCATGCCTGACAAGAGGGCAAGCCATAGTGCGGCGACCCATGCGATGGCGGTAATGGCGAGTACGAGCAAGTTCAGAATCATCCGGTCCCTAGTTCAAAATGGAGAAGCAGGCGTTCTCCTGGTGGTCCGGCGGCGCCTGCCGGTGCAGCCAGGTGTTGTAGCCAAGGCGCAGTTGATCGCCTCCGGCGGCGATGAGGACGGCGGGCGGTACACATTCCTTATGCAGGATCAGGGCGACGTCGCATGCCAGTGTCTGCCCGGTGCAGAATTCGACCAGCCTGCGAAGTGCAACCGCGCCCGGACAGCCCGGCAGAAAATCGGCAAAACGGCGATTGTCCAGCGGGCCGATCCTCACCGTCATCTTGTTCTGCCGGTCCCACACGCGCTCGCCGGCCATGCTGCTTTCGCCCAGCGCGCAATTGCCAAGGCCGAGACGGGACTGCTCGGCGGCCGGCAAGGCGATCCATTGGCCGACGAACTGCTCGACCGAGACGGCAACCCGAAAGTATCCGCGCAGCAGGGCTGCGAGGCTTGTCGCGGACATCGGCCTTTGCGACAGGAGGCCGGCAAAATGGCTGAGCAGCATCGGCGGAATGCCGTCGTCCTGATCCTCGTCCGGTTGCATGGACTTCAGTCCGGCGCCGACAAGGTCCAGCATGTTGCGCGTGAATCCGTCGCGGTCGCCGGCTTCGTATGCGATATGGAACCGATACTTCCGCCATGCCTGGTAAAACAGGCTGACGGAACGGTGCGTAAATATATCGAGGAATCCGTGAGCGGCCGTATCGCGGTGGAAGTTGCGGCGCTCGATCAAGGTTTCCGTATAGGCGACAGGCAGTGCGGCCGAGGGGCCGGTCATGCCCATGAAGCCAACCGACAGGTGCATGGCGGCATGATCTTCTCCGGCATCCGCCTCGGTGCCTGATACTTCCTGCCTGTATTGCACAGAAGTGATTTCACTCGCCGGGAAGGCAAGCGAGAGCGGCGAGCCGAAGCGCAAGGCAGGCGGCATTGATCGATCCTTGTTCGCCAGCGCAATGAGACGCACGGCCTGGAAGAATCGGAAACGCGGCGCCTCTGCGCCGATTTCAGCGATCAGATCACGAGGGCTTCGCCGGTCCGTGCTGGCCATCGGGCTATCTCCTGTTCTTGCTGTTTGCCGCGCAGCGTGAGTCGGGTGAAACTGTTCGGTCCGCAATACAGCGCAAGGAAGCGCTCCATGACACTGCCGAAGAGCACCGCGCCGGCACCGACGAACGCCTGTTCATCCACGGTGAGCGTGATGTCCGTGCCGCGCACGAAGCCGGTGAAGTGTTTCCCTGCGACGCGCGTGACCGCGGGCTGGCTGTGGATTCCCGCTATACCCTGTATCTGCCTGGACGCGCTTTGCGAAGCGGTGTGGTTGTACAGCGCCAGCATTTCCTGGAGTGCCTCCTTGCCCTGCGAAACGATCGAAAGATGGTTGAGCGACAGGTGCGAAATCAAGCGCCACTGCAACCCGCGCTTGCCGGGCGGACGCAAGGTCGCCGTCGGCTTGCGCAGGGGACGCGCACGCTTGACGACCGAAATCTGGGGAAGCGTGAAATCGGTGTGCGTGCCGCTTGTGCTGCCGCCGAAGGGCAGTTGCGCCGGGAGGTCGCGGTTGCAGCAGGTGAGATTGATCGACAGGACTTCCGCATCCGGACGTTGCGGCGTGAAGTTGAGGTCGACGAATGCAATCTCGACATCCGTTCCCTTGTCGAACTCGCGCACCGATGCTTCACGCGTTGCGTACCAGAACGCGCGCTGCTGCTCATCCCGTGCGTGGTGGAGGATGGAGTAGAACGGAGGGATGTCATGGAAACTGGCCTGGCTGCCGTTCTTTTCGACGCTCGTCACCGAATCGATGGACACCACTTCGTAGGCGAGCGGACGCCGGCCGTCGGCCATCACCGGATAGCTTGCCAGGTGGTGCGACAGGCGGACAGGTTCGGCGGCGTGCTGGAACAGGTTGATCGCCGGCGTGCAGCCCATCTTGAAATTGTGCGGAGCGAGGGTTTGCAGCAAACGGTTGTGGCGTTCGCTGTCGGCATAGGCGGACAGCAGTATCTGCACGCGCAGCCTTGTGCCTCCATGCCGCAGGGCCGGAGCGTCCAACCCGGCCAGGTCGACAAACAGGAATTTGTCGGGAAAGGCGAAATATTCGGAGAGCAGGCGGAAGCCTGCGAAGGTGCGCTCATCGGTATCGATCAGACTTTCGTCCGGTGAAAATCCGACTGCGGACAATGCGCTGGCAGGAAGGATGACCGTCTTGCCCGGATCGTCGGTGCCGTCATCGACACGCACACGCAAGGTCCGCGTCAGCAGCAGTTCGTAGAGCAGGTGCATCAGGGCCGGCTCGCCATCGAGGAAGAAACGCAGTTTGTCCAGCTTGATCTGGCCGAGGGGAAGCGCACCCTGCGTTTCGAATTCCAGGGTAATGGCTGCCGCCGCATCCGGTGCGATGCGGCGCAGGTAATCCGAGGCCGGCGCCAGGCGGATGGATGCCGATTTCAGGGTCAGCGGATAGAGGTCGACGTCATAACAGGTCCGGAACCGGCAAAGCATGCCGCCGACCGATGGCGAAACCGCTGGATGGTGCCGCGGGACGGTATAGCAAAAGCCGATTTCGGGATTGTCCGGATCGGTCTCGAACTGGAGAATGGTGCACGACGGAAAGGGGCGGGTGTAATGCGGGTACAGGACCTGCATGAACGCCTCGGTGATTTCCGGGAATTCGTCATCGAGCTTGCGGTGGATGCGCGCGGTCAGGAAGGCGAATGCCTCGATGATGCGCTCCACATGCGGGTCCTCGCACTGGTCGCCTTCCAGCGAAAGACGGCGCGCGATCTTGGGATAGCGGCGCGCGAACTCGCCGGACAGTTCCCGCAGGTGGCCGAGTTCGCGCTCGTAGTAGGGCAGCAGGTCTTCCAGCATTTATTTCCCTTCCACCTGGTACGCGTTCGAGGAAAGCTGCAGCATGGCGTCGAAAGTGACGGGCGGCTTGTTGGGATGGACTTTCAGGACGGCGTCGACGCGAAAGCGGAGCATGCGCTGCATGCTGTCCGGCACGTCCAGGGTTACGCGGACGCGGGACAGGCGCGGCTCGTGGCGTTCGATGGTCAGGCGGATCTTGTCGCGCAACAGGGCGCGGTCGTCCGGGTTGAGGAGGCTGAGGCTGGACAGGTCGATGATGCCAAAGTTGATCATCGATTGGCGCGCGCAGGGATAACGCTCGATTTCCTCGCCGGGATCGACGCATCGGGAGTTCAGCAGTGCGTCGAGGTCGCGCGCAACCGCTTGCTTGAAGCGGCGAAGATCCAGGCTGGCGACGTTGTCATCATCCGATGCTTCGCGCGGGTTGTCATCCTGCAAGCGGTTCCAGACCGATGAGGTGACGACCGCCTGGCGGTTCACAGCACGCATGAATGACTCCCGGAAAATATGGAAATTTAGACAACATCGTTATAATATCAAATTAACAACTGTTTTTGCGATGTTTCTTGTTTCCCGGGAGGGGGAATCGCCCTTCCAATCACAACTCCGGAGCCCTGCCATGTCCCAACCCATCATTCGCCTCGGCGACCGCACCAGTCATGGCGGCGTCGTCGTTTCCGCCGCGCCGTCCAGCACCGTGGAAGGCATTCCGCCCGCCCGTGTCGGGGACATGACGTCCTGCCCGATCAAGGGGCATGGCGCGAATCCGATCGTGTCGGGCGACAGCACGTGCGTGGTCGACGGCAGCCCGGTGGCGAGGCAGGGGGACATGACGGCGTGCGGCGCCACGCTGATTGCAAGCCAGGGCACCAGCAACGCCGGGTAATCGCGTCAACCGCGGGGCGGTTGCACCACCGTCTCGTAGTGCGCCGAACGCTCATCGAAGCGTGCGAGGACGGCCCGCGCCTTCGGTGGCACGACGGCGGTTTCGTAGTCCTCGCCGGCGAATGCCTTCACGGCGGCGATCGAATCGAACCACATGATGGTCATGAACTCCACTTCATTGCCCAGGTCGCGCCGGCAAAGGGAAATGCCCTGGTAGCCCGCAACATTGCGCGCCGCGATGCCGGGGAAGATTTCCGTGAGCAGGAGTTGTTCGTACACGGGGGCGTTTTCGTGTGTGGTCCAGCCGCGCCAGATTCTTGTGATCATGCGTTGTCTCCTGGATGGTCAGAGGCGGGATAGCGTGAGCGGGTCGGGCTGGCCGCCGAAATGGATGCGCAGGCATTCGTCGAACACCTCGCCTTGGGATGCCTGCGCGAACAAGGTCATGGACGAGCGGAATTTCATGTCGTCCGGATAGCCGAAGATTTCTTCCACCGTCCGATCCCCGATGCCGGCGACGATCCGGCTGCATTCCCGCAGGCGTGCGCCGAGGACGGGATGCGCGAGGTAGGCCTCGGCCTCGTCGAGGGAGGTGATCTCGTAGCGTTGCGCCATCGCGCTGTGGCCGAGGCCGTGGATCTGCGGGAAAATGAACCACATCCAGTGGCTGCGCTTGCGTCCGGCGCGCAGCTCTTCCAGCACGGTGCCGTAGGCCGGCTGTTGCGCGTCGAGGAATCGCTGGAGGTTGTAGGGATCGTCCATGGTCAGCTCGACAGTTTTCCTTTGCCAAGTACGCGCATCAAGGCATCTTTTCCATGCAGTTTCAGCTGGCGCTCGAGCTGCTCGAGCGCCGTGTGTTCGGTCCCGGCCGGTCCGCTGGTGATGCGCTTGCCGGAAGAGCGTTCAGTGACGGCCCAGCCGCCGCGCTTGTCGTACAGCCAGGCGTGCAGGATGAACTGCAGCTCTTCGAAGCCGGGCACGACCAGTTCTTCGCCCAGCAATTCCTGGGGCTGGCCGAACTCGTTCTGGATGAGAAATTTTTCCATGGCGGCCCTCGTGTGTGCTTGAACGATCATACGTGGACTTTGCCCGCCGGGGAACCGGTTCCCGCATCGCTCTGCTACATTGTGACCATGGATAACGCACAACAGGCACAAGGCAATACGGACGCACGCTGGGAATTCTGGATCGATCGCGGCGGCACCTTCACGGACATTGTGGCGCGCAGGCCGGACGGCCGTCTCGCCGCGCACAAGCTGCTGTCGGAGAACCCGGAGCAGTACAAGGATGCAGCGGTGGCCGGCATCCGGCAGCTGCTCGGGATCGCGCCCGGCGATCCCATCCCTGCCGCACAGGCGGCGGCAGTCAAGATGGGGACCACGGTAGCGACCAATGCGCTGCTGGAGCGCAAGGGCGATCCGACCGCCTTGCTGGTCACGAAGGGATTCCGCGATGCGCTGCGCATTGCCTACCAGAACCGCCCTCGCCTGTTCGACCGGCATATCGTGCTGCCGGAACTGCTGTACCGGGAAGTGGTGGAAGTCGATGAGCGCATCGGCGCGCATGGCGACGTCGTCCGGCCGCTGGATGAGGGAAAGGTGCGGCGCGACCTGCAGGCACTGTACGACAAGGGATTGCGAGCGGTGGCGGTCGTACTGATGCATGGCTACCGCTATCCGCAGCATGAAGAGACGGTCGGACGCATCGCGCACGAACTCGGGTTCACGCAGGTTTCCATTTCCAGCAAGGTCAGTCCCCTGATGAAGCTGGTCTCGCGTGGCGACACGACAGTAGTGGACGCCTACCTGTCGCCCATCCTGCGGCGTTACGTGGATCAGGTCGCAAGCGAGATGTCAGGCGTGCGCCTGCTGTTCATGCAATCGAATGGCGGGCTGACCGATGCGCACCGTTTCCAGGGCAAGGACTCGATCCTGTCCGGGCCGGCCGGCGGCATTGTCGGGATGGCGCGCACTGCGAATGCGGCCGGATTCGACAGGGTCATCGGGTTCGACATGGGCGGCACGTCGACGGACGTCTCGCACTACGCGGGCGAGTTCGAGCGGGAATTCGAGACGCAGGTCGCGGGCGTGCGCATGCGCGCGCCGATGATGAGCATCCATACGGTGGCCGCAGGGGGCGGTTCCATCCTGCACTTCGACGGTACGCGCTACCGCGTCGGGCCGGACAGCGCGGGCGCGAATCCCGGGCCGGCGAGCTACCGGCGCGGCGGACCGCTTGCGGTGACCGATTGCAATGTCATGCTGGGCAAGATCCAGCCGAAGTACTTTCCCGCCGTGTTCGGTCCGCATGCCGACCAGACGCTGGACCGCGACGTCGTCGTGCAGAAATTCTGCGCACTTGCGGATGCCATCCATCGCGCCAGCGGTGACCGGCGTACGCCGGAGGAAGTCGCGGAAGGCTTCATCGAGATTGCGGTTGGCAACATGGCCAACGCGATCAAGTTCATTTCGGTGCAGCGCGGCCACGATGTCACCGGTTACACGCTGTCGACCTTCGGCGGCGCAGGCGGACAGCATGCCTGCCTGGTGGCCGATGCGCTCGGCATGACGCGCGTGTTTGCCCATTCGCTTGCCGGCGTGCTCTCGGCCTACGGGATGGGACTGGCGGACCAGACGGCGATGCGGGAAAAGGCGCTGGAGACCGTCCTTGCCCCTGCGGCCATGAAGACGATTGAAGGCGAACTGCGGCAGCTTGGCAGCGAAGCATGCGCGGACCTGCGGTCGCAAGGCGTCGATGCCGCAGACATCCGCCTGGTCGAGCGGGTACACCTACGTTATGAGGGAACGGATTCGGCCATCGTCGTGCCTTTCGCCGATCTCGACCGGATGAAAGCCTCCTTCGAAACCGCTTACCGGCAACGCTATGCCTTCCTCATGCATGGCAAGAATCTGGTGGCGGAGGCGGTGTCCGTCGAAGCGATCGGCGCTGCGCAACAGGGGGTGGAACAGTTCGAACCGTTGCCGCCGCGTCCGGGGCCGTTGCGCGCGACGGAAACCGTGCGCCTGTTTTCGGGCGGCCGGTGGCACGACGCGCCGCTCTTCCTCCGCGACGACATGCGCCCGGGCGACCTGGTTGCCGGCCCGGCGATCATCGCCGAAAAGAACGCCACCAATGTCGTGGAATCCGGATGGCAGGCCGAAGTCACCGCGCAGGGCCATCTTGTGATGCAACGGGCAGAGGCACGCCCGCAGCGCAAGGCGGCCGGCACCACGGCCGATCCGGTCATGCTGGAGGTCTTCAACAATCTCTTCATGTCGATCGCGGAGCAGATGGGGCTGCGGCTGCAGAACACCGCCGTCTCGGTGAACATCAAGGAACGCCTCGATTTCTCCTGCGCGCTGTTCGATACCGCCGGCAGCCTGATCGCGAACGCGCCGCACATCCCGGTGCACCTGGGATCGATGGGCGAAAGCATCAAGACCGTCATCCGCGAGAACGCCGCCAGCATGCAGCCCGGTGACGTGTATATGCTGAATGATCCGTACCACGGCGGCACCCACCTGCCGGATGTCACCGTGATCACGCCTGTCTTCGATACGAATGGCGGGAAGGTGCTCTTCTACGTCGCTTCCCGCGGGCATCACGCGGATATCGGCGGCATGACGCCCGGTTCGATGCCGGCGGACAGCAGCGTGGTCGAGGAAGAGGGTGTCCTGGTCAACAACTTCCAGCTCGTGAAGGGCGGCCGGTTCCTGGAACAGGAGACCATCGCCCTGCTCTCCTCCGGCAAATACCCGGCACGCAATATCCGCCAGAACCTTGCCGACCTGCAGGCGCAGATCGCGGCCAACCAGAAGGGTGCCGAGGAATTGCTGAGGATGGTCGGCCATTTCGGGCTCGACGTCGTGCAGGCGTACATGCGGCATGTGCAGGACAACGCCGAAGAGGCGGTGCGGCGCGTCATCACTTCTCTGAAGGATGGCAGTTACGAATACCGGCTCGACAATGGCGCAGTCATCAAGGTCGCGATTCGCGTCAATCGCAATGACCGCAGCGCGGAGATCGATTTCAGCGGCACATCGCCGCAACTGCCGAACAATTTCAACGCGCCCTCCTCGGTGTGCATGGCGGCGGTGCTGTATGTGTTCCGCACGCTGGTCGACGACGACATTCCGCTGAACGCGGGCTGCCTCAAGCCGCTGCGCGTGATCATCCCGGAAGGCTCGATGCTGAATCCGCGCTATCCGGCCGCCGTCGTTTCCGGCAACGTGGAGACGTCGAGCTGCGTGACGAATGCGCTCTATGGCGCCCTCGGCGTCATGGCCGGCGCACCCGGCACGATGAACAACTTCACCTTCGGCAATGACCGTTACCAGTACTACGAAACCATCTCTGGCGGATCGGGCGCGGGGCCGGGATTCGACGGGACCGCAGTCGTGCAGACGCACATGACCAACTCGCGCCTCACCGATCCGGAAGTGCTGGAGTGGAGATTCCCGGTACGGCTGGAGAGTTACGAGATCCGGCACGGTTCAGGGGGGACGGGAAAGTGGAAAGGCGGCGATGGCGGCGTGCGCAAGGTGCGCTTCCTGGAGAGGATGACGGCATCCATCCTGTCGAACAACCGGGTCGTTCCGCCTTTCGGCGCTGCGGGCGGCGGCGATGGGAAGTGCGGCAGGAACTACGTGGTTCGTGCCGATGGCCGTGTGGAAGAACTGGGTTTTGTGGCGAGGACCGAGATGGAACCCGGCGATGTATTCGTCATCGAAACGCCGGGCGGTGGTGGCTACGGTTAAGACTGGAATTTGCGAAGACCGTCGAGGTCGAGAATGGTAACGCCGCCGTATTCGGCCTTGACCAGACCCGCCTCATCCAGCGCCTTCAGTGAACCGTTCACCCTTTGGCGCGAAGCGTTGCACAGGTAGCCCAGTTCTTCCTGCGAGATCTTCAGCTGCGGACTGATGCCGGGATTGAGGTGCGGATTGAACAGCGCGGCGAGGCAGCGTGCGAGGCGCGCCGTGGTGTCGAGCATGCGGTCGTATTCGACCAGCGAGATGAACATGCCGAGGCGCTCGTTCAACAGCGTCATCACGAAGCGGTTGAAGCCGATGCTGTTGTCGAGCAGCCAGTGGAAGGTGGCGCGCGGCATCAGCGCAAGCCGCGTGTCGCGCAGGGCGATGACGTCGTACTGGCGCGGCGCATCCTTCAGCAGCGAACCTTCACCGAACCATGCGCCGCCGAGCACGCCGGTGAAGGTGATGATCTTGCCCTCGGGGGAGACGCTGCTCATCTTGAGCAGGCCATCGATGGCGCCGACCCAGTGTTCGGCCGGCTCGCCCTTGCGGCATGCGTAGCCACCGGCGGGCACGAAGCGCTCCGTCACGTCGGCTTCGACGCGCGCCATCTGTTCGGCGCTGAGCGACTTGGCCCAGGCGGTGTTGCGGATCGTTTGAGCGAGGGTTGGCGGTGTCGGGATCATTGCTGTCGGGATGCCTGCTGAGGTCGGCACTGATCATATACGTTTGCGCTTCCGGCTGCCACCACACGCGATGAAGGGATTGCTGGGATAATAAGCCGGCCGCAGCCGCTACCCGGGCCACGGTGCTTCCTTGCATCCTATCGGGTGCGCATCTCTCAATCCGAACGATATGAATCCTGGAATCCTGTACGCCGCTTCGGCTTACGCGCTGTGGGGCGTGTTCCCGCTGTATTTCAAGTCGCTGCAGGAAATCCCGCCGATGGAGATCCTGCTGCACCGCATGGTGTGGTCGCTCGTGTTCGTGGCGGCGGTGCTTGCGGTGCGCAAGCAATGGGCGTGGCTGGGCGACGTGGTGCGCCGGCCGAAGGTGCTGGCCGGTTTCGCGGCGAGCGCCGTGCTCCTGTCTTCCAACTGGTTCATCTATATCTGGGCGGTCAACAACGGCCATGTGGTCGAGTCGAGCCTGGGTTACTTCATCAATCCGCTGTTCAATGTGCTGCTGGGGATGCTGATCCTGCGCGAGCGGCTGCGCCCGATTCAATGGATCGCCGTCGGCATCGCCGCCTTCGGCGTCGCATGGCTCACCTGGCACGGCGGCACGCTGCCGTGGATTGCGCTGCTGCTGGCGACGACGTTTGCGCTGTACGGACTGTTGCGCAAGACGGCCGCACTAGGCGCGCTGGAAGGACTGGCGCTGGAAACCCTGCTGCTGTTTCCGCTGGCGTGCGGCTATCTCGTGTTGCTGTCGGTGCAGGGGCAAAACCATTTCACGACGGCGTCGACCAGCGCACAGTTGCTGCTCGCCGCGGCCGGCCCGATCACCGCGATCCCGCTGCTGCTGTTCGCCTCGGGGGCGCGCCGCATTCCCTTGTCCCTGCTCGGCCTGCTGCAGTACATCGGGCCGACGCTGCAATTGCTGCTGGGCGTGTGGCTCTATCACGAACCGTTCGGTGGCGCGCGGCTGGCCGGGTTTGCGCTGATCTGGAGCGCGCTGGCGGTCTACACCGCCGAAGGATTGTGGCAGAACTGGAAGGCGAGACAAGGCGCATAAAAAAAAGCCGGCCTTGCGACCGGCTTTGCCCTGTTATTGCAGTACTGCCGAATCAGAAGCGATAGCCAACGCCAACGCCGATCAGCAGCGGGTCAACCTTGACCGCGCTGACCTTCGCGCCGCCAACCATCACGTCGCTGCGGATCTGCACTTTCTTCACATCCAGGTTGATCGACCAGTTCTTGTCGATCTTGAAATCCACGCCGGCTTGCAGTGCCAGGCCGAAGCTGTGGCTCTCGAGGTCGCCTGCGCCGCTCAGGAGCTTGACGCTGCTGAGACGGGTGTAGTTGACGCCTGCACCGACGTACGGGCTGACTTGTGCGCCCGGCGTGAAGTGGTATTGCAGGGTCAGGGTCGGCGGCAGGTGCTTGAAGGTGCCGATATTGGTGCCGGACAGTGCCACGTCATGCTTCTGCGGATAGGTCAGGATCAGTTCAGCAGCCAGGTTGGGCGACAGGAAGTAGGTGATGTCCACTTCCGGGATCGTCTTGTTGCTGACGGTGATCTGGTCAGCCGGGCCGACGCCGCCGACCGGGTCGGACTTGTCTGCCGGGTTGAGGTTCACGGCGCGGGCGCGGATCTGCCACGGGCTCTGCTGAGCCATTGCCTGGGAGGCAACACCGACACCGAGGGCTGCGAGGGCAAGAATTGCTACGGACTTTTTCATCGTTTTTCCCCTTTAGGTTGGCTTGTGTAAGTACCGCGGGGGACTGTATTCCTGCACTGCATCAAAAACGTTGACCTAGATCAATAAATAACCACAACATTGGTAGGGGTTATTTTGGGTCATTTGGATTGGCGTCCTTTTGTGATAGCGACGTGCCGCACGGCTTCCGGACAACCTGCGGGGAGCCTGATCGGGTATCCTTGCACTCTCTCTTTTCATCAGTACCCATTCACTCGGATTTTCCATGGCTCAATACGTCTACACCATGAACCGCGTGGGCAAGATCGTTCCGCCCAAGCGCCAGATTCTCAAAGACATTTCGCTGTCCTTCTTCCCCGGCGCCAAGATCGGCGTGCTCGGCCTGAACGGCTCGGGCAAGTCGACCCTGCTCAAGATCATGGCCGGCATCGACAAGGACATCGAAGGCGAAGCCGTGCCGATGCCGGGCCTGAACATCGGCTACTTGCCGCAGGAGCCGCAGCTGGATCCGGAAATGACGGTGCGCCAGGCGGTGGAATCCGGCCTCGGCGAAGTGGCCGAAGCGCAGTCCAAGCTGGACGCCGTGTACGCCGCCTATGCCGAACCGGATGCCGACTTCGACGCGCTGGCCGCCGAACAGGCACGCCTGGAAGCGATCATTGCCACCTCCGGCGGCGGCAACCTCGACCAGCAGCTGGAAATTGCGGCCGACGCGCTGCGCCTGCCGCCTTGGGACGCCAAGGTCGGCGTGCTGTCCGGCGGCGAGAAGCGCCGTGTCGCGCTGTGCAAGCTGCTGCTGTCCAAGCCCGACATGCTGCTGCTCGACGAACCGACCAACCACCTCGACGCCGAATCCGTCGAATGGCTTGAGCAATTCCTGCAGCGCTTCCCCGGCACCGTGGTCGGCATCACCCACGACCGCTACTTCCTCGACAACGCTGCCGAATGGATTCTCGAACTGGACCGCGGTTACGGCATTCCCTGGAAGGGCAATTACAGCTCCTGGCTGGAACAGAAGGAAGCACGCCTGAAGCAGGAAGAAGCGACCGAATCCGCACGCCAGAAGACCATCCAGAAGGAACTGGAGTGGGTGCGCCAGAATCCGAAGGGCCGCCAGGCCAAGAGCAAGGCGCGCCTTGCCCGCTTCAACGAGCTATCCGAACACGAATACCAGAAGCGCAACGAGACGCAGGAAATCTTCATCCCGGTCGCCGAACGCCTGGGCAATGAAGTGATCGAGTTCAAGAACGTCTCCAAGTCCTTCGGCGACCGCCTGCTGATCGACGATCTCAGCTTCAAGATTCCGGCCGGCGCGATCGTCGGCATCATCGGCCCGAACGGTGCGGGTAAATCGACGCTGTTCAAGATGATCGCAGGGAAAGAGCAGCCGGACAGCGGTGAAGTGGTGGTCGGCCCGACGGTGAAGCTGTCGCTGGTCGACCAGTCGCGCGAAGACCTCGGCAACAAGAAGACCGTGTTTGAAGACGTCTCCAACGGCGCCGACATCCTGACTGTCGGCCGCTTCGAAATGCCGTCGCGCGCCTACCTCGGCCGCTTCAACTTCAAGGGCGGCGACCAGCAGAAGATCGTCGGCAACCTGTCCGGCGGCGAACGTGGCCGCCTGCACCTGGCCAAGACCCTGCTCATGGGCGGCAACGTGCTGCTGCTGGACGAACCGTCGAACGACCTCGACGTGGAAACCCTGCGCGCGCTGGAAGATGCGCTGCTGGAATTCGCGGGCAGCGTGATGGTGATCTCGCACGACCGCTGGTTCCTCGATCGTATCGCCACGCACATCCTGGCCTTCGAAGGCGACTCCAAGGTCGTATTCTTCGACGGCAACTACCAGGAATACGAGGCCGACAAGGTCAAGCGACTGGGCGAGGAAGGCGCGAAGCCGAAGCGTATCCGATACAAGCCGGTGACGCGATAAGCAGGCAGCAAGGGCGCATTTCGATGCGCCCTTTTTTGTGGGCACAGCGATGGCTGTCCTTGTCTGCACAATTTGCAGCCTGGATGGAGCAAAGCGGAATCCAGGCTACTTCTTCCGAGGCAAGCGCGCAACGCCGCTTGCCGCTGCACCGTCCTTCCAGTAAAGTCGTTCCAACACCCCTTAGTCACCGGATGCCATGCAAGCTGCCCCGATTCCTGCGAATGACGAAGAACGGCTTGCGGCGCTGCACGCGCTGCTGATCCTCGACACCCCTCCGGAGCAGCGTTTCGACCGCATCGTCGACTTCGCCGCGCGCGAGTTCGACGTCCCGATCGCCCTGCTGACGCTGGTCGACCGCGATCGTCAGTGGTTCAAGGCGCGCTACGGCTTGCCGGCGTGCGAGACCGGCCGCGACATCTCTTTCTGCGGGCACGCGATCCTGCATCCGGAAGTCCTTGTGGTGGAGGATGCGCGCACCGACGAACGCTTCGTCGACAATCCGCTGGTGACCGACGATCCCTATATCCGCTTCTACGCCGGCGCGCCCCTGCAACTGCCGAACGGCCATATCGTCGGGACACTATGCGTGATCGACCGCCGCAGCCGGCGTTTCGATCCTGTCGAACATTCGATCCTGCTGACCCTGCGCGACCTCGTCGTCAGGGAGCTGGTGGCGGCAGGAAGCTCGCTCGACGAGCAGGACTAGGAGGACGCGATGCCAAACAGCGTGCCGCAGGCCAAGGGCCGGTTGCCTATGTTATTGCTGGAGACAGATCCCCTGCTTCGCCGCACAGTGGCACTGACAGCGCGGGCGATGGGACTGGCGGACGTCCATGAAGCCGGCAGCCCGCAGGTTGCGCGGCGCATGATCCGCGAGCACGCCTTTCGCGGCGCGGTCATTGCGCTTGATTTCGGGGAACGGCAATACAACCAGTACGACCTGTCGCTGATCGATGAGATCCGCGATGGCGAAAACACACGCGCCATTCCCATCGCCGTGCTCGTCTCCAGCTGCGATGCACCGCTGCTCCAGGAACTGCGCCTGCGCGAAGTCACCCGCGTCATTCTCAAACCGTTTCGCGCCCGCACACTGCTCGACACCTTCGCAGCCTTTCAGGAAAGTTGACGCGAGCGGTTCAAAGCGCCAGCGCCATCTCGTGCCACGCCATGCCGACGTGCGCCGTCGGCGACGGCCGGAGAATGCGGGCGCAGTAGTCCGGAGGCAATGGTGATGGAGCGTAGCATCTTTAGCTGGCCGGCATTGTCCAAAGCGATATGCCGCTGACACTGCTTTTCCCGCCCGGCCCGCTGTACGCGCGCTATCGCGCCGTGGAGGATGCGCTCGATTTCGCACGCCGCATGCATGAGCGCCAACTGGCCCTGCGCACCGCCCATCCCGGCAGCTACGAGCCCGACGTGCATGCGATCGTGCTCGCCTTCAACCTGCGTGTCATCGGAAGGAAGATGGATGCGCTCGTCGCCGCCTTTCGCTCGGAGATTCGCGTCGGGCAGCAAGGCGGCGTATCGGAGGAAACCGTCGAACTGCAAGCCGCCCTGCAGCACTACAACGCGGCTGTGGCGGCGCGCGATGCCTGGGACAATCCCGTCGACGCGTCGGTCAATGTGCTCGACCTCGCGTTCGACTGCCTGTCGTCGGTCGAGCGCGACATACAGGCTTTCGAGGAACAAAACTGATCATTGAATGGCGCCCTGGTCGCGCAGCCATTCGACCAGCTTCTGCAAGCCTTCCTGGTTGATCGAGATGGTGCTCGATACGAGCATGCCGTCGCCTGGCGTTTCTTCCTTGATCTGCACGTCGATCATCGAATCGTTGCCGGGATGCAGGTTGACGACGAGCTTTTCGATGCCCGCCGCTGTCGTGTTCTGGATGATCGCCTGCCCGGAAGGGGAAGCATTGAATGTGGTCTGCATGATGTGCTCCGAAAAGCCTGCCGGAATGCCGCGCACAACCGTCCCTGCATCCCCGCGGCGCTCCTTTCAGGCTAGGCGGCAAGCGGGGAAATTGCGATGGCGCGGCAGAAACTTCAGGCTTTTCTTTTCCGGATCATCAGGAAGAAATGCGCCTTGAAACCAAGCACGCGCTTGTGGCCGACATCATGCTCCGGCTTGCCCGGCAGCAGGCTGGCGAAGCGGTATAACGCCGGGGCATCGACCGGGTTGAGCATGCCGACGGACGCCCACTTCCCCTTGCCGAACCATTTCAGCAGGCGACGCCATGCCGGGTCGGGAAGCAGATGGAGGAAGGGCAGGCGCGATTTGAATTCGATGGGATGGCGGCGGTTGGCGGTAGCGAGGAAGACGCCTTTCCGCGCGACGCGATACAGTTCCGCCACCAGCGCGTACTGGCGCTCGGTGCCGCCGCTGTGCTCGATGACCTCATTGCAGAACACCCAGTCGAAGGCGCCGTCGGCATAAGGCAGGCGCGTATCGGGTGCCTTGCGCGAGACGGCCGGCGGTTCCATTTCGCAGGGGGTGATGCGCATCCTGTCCGGAAGGTCGCTCCATGCGGAGAGGTAATCGCTGTTGTCGAACAGCGTGGTGGGTTTCATGTACAGGTTGAGCACGGTTCCCTCCGGCGCGTCCTGCCTGAATGCCGTAAAGGCATCAAACAGTTTTCGGCGCTGCGACGACAGTATCCGTTCGATCCCACCGCGCGCCGGAACGCTGCTGTATTCCGCATTGGCTGCGTGCTTCAACATTCTCCCTCCATGACATGGCCGCTCCGGCAATCTCCGCCGCCGGAATATCGGGATCATTATTCAATGCGCATGCATGCCCATGGTTGTGGAAACACAAGGAAGATGCCGGGCTGATGTTGAACATTTACCCAGAGGAACATTGTCACGAGGAAGTTGTCTATCCTCACGACAATGTTCTGGAGATATCACATGCTCAATATCCGCGTAGGCGACACGGTGGCGTTCAAGCGCAGCGTCGCGCAGAAGTGCAGTTCCGAAGAGGTCGCGGAATTTCGCGGCGTGGTGACCGGCATCGCCGGCGACTGGCTGTTCCTGGAAGAAGCATCGGGACGCACGCGCGTCATGCCGATCGACAGCATGTGCCGCGTTGCCGCCAATGGCGCGATCCTCGAACTGGTGTGACTTTCCGCGCCGCCTTTGAGACGCCTCAATCATTAGTGCACCGCACCATTCGCCGCTGGTGAATTGCCGGGCAGCGCTCTATAGTGAACCAAGCGCGCAATCCAGGGAGGAGTCACACGGCACTTTTCATTGGAGGCAAGTCATGAAGAAGATTCTTGTTGTCCTGATCGTCATGCTCACGGCAGGTTGCGCCGGCATGCACAGTTCAGGTTATTCGAGCGGTACTGGCGGCAGCGGCGCCGGCACGGATAACACGTATCGTCCCAACTTCAATCCGGCCTTTGAGCGCATGGACAGTTCATTCCAACCGTACTTCGGGGGTTAAACAAGGCGGAAAATCAACAAGCCGCGCAGCATGCCAGGGGAATCATGCCGTGTGCAGCCCGGGCGGGAAGCATTGCGCTTCCCGCCTTTCCATGAGGGTCAGGAATGCTTGACCCTATGGTTTTCTTCTTCATGACGCATGAAGAGGCGTTCCAGTGCCCAGAATGAGAATCCGGATACGAGGAAACCCGAGATGAAGGCGTTCGCGGTTGCCACCGTATTGTCGGCGTAACCCCACGCCCAGGGCGATATCATCAGCCCCGCTCCGAATACGGCATTGCCCCATTCTTCCAGCTGGTTCGGCAGGAAGATATCCTCGACCGAAAGCAGGATCACCGCCACCCCGACCGCTACCGCACACCATGCGGCCACCTGCGGAAGCGACAAGGCCCACGGCGCGATGCACAACCAGACGCCGACCGCCATTTCCAGCCTGTCTTGCCAACGATTGATGCTGTCCATGATTGCCTCCTTTCAGGAGTACTGTGTGTTTTTTCAGTATAGGGCAGCGCAATGCGCTTGCAAGAATGTAAATACATGCGCATCTCCTGCCCTATCGCCGGCGGGAAGGAAGTTCGAAGGTGAGGTTGCCCCAGAAACTGTCCCAGTCCGCATCGGCAGTGCCGGCAGCGGGGATCATGTGCACCGTGCTGACCATCCACGGTCCGGGATACGGCAAGGTGAGGCGCACGCGCCCATCGGCGTTGCTACGCGCGCGGACCACCGTCGTTTGCCCGTCCCTTCTGTGCCAGGCCTTGACCAGCATCCCGTGCAGCGGCTTGTCGTCGAACAGCAGGCGAAAACCGAGCGTGTCGCCGGGCGACGCAGAGAGCGGATCGGCCAGAGGCATGATCTCCAGTCTCTGACCGGTCCGCCCGGCAAACGCGCTATCGGCCCGGCCGACCTTTACCAGCGCCTTGGCGTTGCGGCGATAGCGTTCACGGCCGGGCGTCTCCGCCGTGCCATCCTGTTCACGCTGGCGGATGATCGCGTCGAGTCCTTCCTCGTGCAGGTAGGCGTGGAACTTGTCGGCGGACAGCGTCAGCATGCTGGGTGCGCTGTCGAATGCAATGACATGGGTGCCTGCGCGCGTGAACGTCATGTTCAGTGAGGGCGGTGCAATATGCGCCTTCACCGGTCCGCCGCGCTCGCCTGCGGCATGGACGCGCATGCTCGCGGCATGCGATGGACTGACGCCGATGCGCTCGCCTTCGAAGTATTCGCCGACGAACATGCCCACTGCAGCCGTGCCGCCCACGGGAAGAGAGAAAGGCGCCGGCCACAGCCAGAATTCGTGTGCGCCGGCAAATGGGGAAAGAAAAACAGTCCAGGCCGTCAGGGCCGTGCGTGCCAGTCGTTTCATTGCGAAGTCGTGGAAAGGTCGATGACCTATTCTACGAGGCGGCGGCGCATTCGGATTCAGACCATCAGGTCGATCTGCTGCACGGTGCCCGCGCCACCGTTCTCCGCAAGGTAGACACCCGAACTGCGCACCGCGCCGAGTTCCTGGTTGGCACTGTCCTTGAGTTCGAATGGCGTCTCAGCCCTGCCGAGGTAGACGGCCCCTACGCCATAGGACTTCGCGGAGTTCAGCGTGCCGCCGCCCTTGTCGTCCTGCATCCACACGCGCAGCTGCGCGAAGACCGGGTCGTTGTCATCGATCCAGCCGTTGCCGTCGCTGTCGAATTCCGCAAGTTCGGCGAAGCCGTCCCCGCTGGTCGGGCCGAACAATTCCTTGCCCGAGTCGATCTTGCCGTTGCCGTTGTGGTCGAGCGCGAGGTAGCCGCGATTTCCCGTGAGCAGCGGCACCTGTTCCGCCTTGCCGTCACCGTCCAGGTCGAAGCTGAAGCGGCGGTTCTGCAATTGCGCCGCCGTACCGTCGAAGTTGATGACGAGCGGGTCCTTGCGTACCGCATCGCCGGCACGCAGGGAGACCGAGGATTCTTCGCGATAGCTGCGGAACATGTCGAGGTCGAGGGTCAGGCTGATCTCCTTGCCGTCGGCGGTGCGGATGAGTGCTTCCGCATGGAAGGTGGTGTGTTCCGTTTCTTCGCGTACTTCATGCCGGTCGTAGGCGATGCCGAAGCCGGCGCGCGGCGGCGGCTCGGGATGCTCCGCGGCTGGTGTCGGCGCCTCTGGGGCCATGTCGTCCGCCGAGACCGTCTTTACCTTCACGCCGGTCATCATCTCGACGACCAGCTTGATGAAGTAATAGACAGGGTCGTTCTCCGCATTTTCGATCGCGTCTTCGACCGCCTGTGCCTCCGATGCGGCAGGCGGCGGTGCCGCAGCTGCAGCCGCCATGCGTGCAGCGGCCGAGATCGCGACCACGGACGGCGCATTTTCGCCGGACTCGGCGGCAGGCGGCTCGTCGCCGACCCAGGCGCGCAGGGTTTCCCGCACTTCGGCGCGCTGGTTGGCGCGATGCGATGCATTGAACTGGATGTTGGACGCGTCGATTTTCATGGCAAGCCCCGGCAATACGACATATGTCTTGTAACGTCCGGTTGCCCGAGAACTTGATAACCATCAAGTGAAAGTCTTTCTATCCTTCGCCGCTGCTTGATAGCCCCATGGATATGGGATGGTGTCGTGACGGATAGGAGCGTGTAATGGTCTTTGACTGCAAGTTACTGCACAACAATATTTTCCATGTTCGCCATGCACACCCGCACCCGCCCGAATTTCGAAGACATGAAATTGCAAGTCGGGACCCGGCTGCAACTCATCCTTGCCCGTCCCGGCAAGCCGACCTACTTCTCGTCCCTGATCGGTTACGCCACCGGCGAATACCTGCTGGTGAAGATACCCGTCGAACACGGACTGACCGTTCCGATGCTGGAAGGCGAGCGCGTCACGGTGCGCGTGTTCTCCGGCGTGTCGGTGTACACCTTTTCCTGCGACATTGAATCGATCCTGCTGGCGCCGCGCTATTACATGCACCTGAGCTTCCCGCAGGAAATCGGAGCGACGCCCCTGCGCAATGCTGCGCGGGTGAAGGTGAGCCTGCCGGTCGAAGTGCGCAGCCCGCCATCGGAACACGGTTCCCCGATCGAGGCCATGCTGTCGGACCTGAGCATCACCGGCGCCTTCATCGCCGCCGGCAAGGTGCTTGGCGGCCCTGGCGACCGGATATCCGTCTCGTTCACGTTCCGCGTGCAGCCGACCAACCAGCAAGTGCAGATCCGCACCGATGCCACGATTTGCAGCAGCCGCCCGCTCGACACGAACGGCAAGCGCGCCGAGCTCCTGCATGGCGTCGGCATCCATTTCGACCGCATCAGCGAAAACGAGCAGTTCATGTTGCAGCATTATCTTTACGATGCGGAAAATGCCGTGATTCCTTGACAAGCTTTTGTTGCCGCGCTGCGACTCGCCACATCAAATTTCCCCGGAGAACGTTTTCCCTGCGCAATTGGCACATACAATCGTGCGCATCATGGAACAGTTGTTGAGCGTGCTGTACGGCGTATCGGGAATCGCGGCGTCGGCACTATATATCCCGCAGATCATCCGCTACCACCGCGATCCGGCAGCGCGCGAATCGATTTCGCTGCTGTCGTGGGGCGGATGGATCGTCATCGCCGCCATCACGATCGCCTACGCCTTGTGGGTGGTGAAAAGCACGCTGATCGCCTCCGTCGCCAGCCTCAACGTGCTGGCGCAGGTTACCGTCCTCGCCTACGGCATCCGCTCCCGTTTTCGCACCGGCAGGTTGCAATCACCCGCGCTGGCCAGGCAGTAACCCGGCCTTTTCGCACCGTCGCAGTGCACGCCCACACAACGAAACAACAAGTCAATAGTTGCGCCGCCAAGGACGCGGCAACAGCCCTATAATCGGGTCAGTCATACTTTCCGCTGCGCAACCCATCAAGCAAACATGCACTGGTCAGAAGGATTCTCATCGTCCCGCAACACGCGCGCGCAAACACGCCGCCGGCTGTTCCTCGCCGCCGCGTTCGCCTGGGTAATCGCACCCGCCGCTGAAGCCATGCCCGAGGTGCGCATCGGCGTCGGCCTGACCAAGCCGCCCTACATCATGGAGAACGGCGATGGCGGCATCGAGTACGAGATCGCCGAGAAGGCCCTGGATGCGAGCGGCTACCGCATGGTGGCGCAGCACCTGCCCCCGGCACGCGCGCTGGCACTGCTGCGCGCCGGCCTGCTCGACGGCATGCTGACCGTCGATGAAGGCATCGGCGGCAACGGATTTTTTTCCGACACCTACATGTACTACCAGAACGTCGCTACGACATTGGCGAGCCGCGGCATACGTCTGCGCGGCATCGGCGACCTGGAGCAGTATTCGATCGCCGCCTTCCAGAATGCCAGCCTCATCCTCGGGCCCGAGTTCAAGGTGCAGGCGGAACGCCACCATGATTACAAGGAACATCCGCAGCAGATCACGCAGAACCGGCTGCTGTACACGGGGCGCGTGGACGTGGTCGTCGGCGACCGCCTCATCTTCCGCTACCTGAACCGTCAGGTGGAGGCCTCCATCAATACCAGCCAGCCGCTGGTGCATCACATGATTTTCAAGCCGAGCGCACGCAAGGCCGTGTTCCGCGATGCCGAGCTGCGCGAGGCGTTCAATGCAGGACTGAAGAAAATCCGGAAGAATGGCACCTACGCCGCCATCTACAAGAAATACAACGAAGTAGCCGAACCCTGAACTCCGTTTCCACAGGAACCTTCTTTGAACAAGCGTGAATTCCTTGCAGGCGCGGCACTCGGCGCCGCTGCCCTTGCCGGCCCTGCCAACGCAGCCTGTCGCCCGCAGTCCTCCCCCGCCCTCCTGACCATTACCGGCGCCATCGGCCGCGGCAACCGCGGACCGCTCGACCCGGCGCTGGACCAGATGATGAAAAAGCAAGGCATCCGGTTCGACAAGGGCCATGCCTTCGACTTTGCATCCCTGGCGGCACTGCCTGCCGTGACGATCCGGCCCACGCTCGAATACGACGGCAAGCCCCACGCGCTGCGCGGGCCGCTGCTCACGGACGTGCTTGCTGCGGCGGGCGTGCGTCGCGGGCAGGCAGAACTCGTGATGCGCGCGATAGACGGCTATGCGCCCACCGCTACGCTGGCGGATATCGGCAAGTACCGGTTCATTGTTGCAACGCACCTGGATGGCAAGCCTATGCCGGTAGGCGGTCTCGGCCCTCTGTGGGCGCTGTATGACGCCGACCGTTTCCCTGACATGGTGGGCAAGCCGCTCAACGAGCGTTTCAGCAACTGTCCATGGGGGCTGTACCATATCGAGGTGCATTGACGGAAGCAGCGGCCGGGGCCGTGTTGAAAGCGGCAAGGGAACTGTTATAGTTGGCCCCTGTCCCCCTTCCTTGACCGTCCTTCTCGCATGAACCAGCCGACCGTACGAGCCGACAAGCGCCGCGCGCCCACTCCGGCCGGCATTGTGCTTCTGTACGCGCTGTTTGCGGCCATGTGGATCGCGGCATCGGACCGGGTGCTGGGCTTCCTGTTCAGCGATCCCGTGCAATTCGAGCGCATCAGCACGCTCAAGGGCATGTTCTTCATTGCCGTCACGAGCCTGCTCCTGTACCTGCTGATCCAACGCTGGCAGGGATCGCTCCGGCAGGCGCTGTCCACCTCCACCCACTACCGCGAACGCCTCGAACGCGTGCTGCACGGTTCCAGCGACGGCTGGTGGGACTGGGATCTGGAATCCGGGCAGGTGTTCTATTCCGCACGGTGCTGGGAAATGCTCGGCTACCAGCCTGAAGAAATGCCGTCGGATACCAACCTGTGGCGCCATCTCGTGCATCCGGAAGACATCGCCGTCGCAACCGGCAGCTTCGATGCAGCGATCGCGCACGCCACGCAGGGCTTTTCCATAGAGATCCGGCTGCGCCACAAGAAGGGGCACTATGTGCCGGTCCTGTCGCGCTACATGGTCCAGCGCAACGCCGACGGCGCCGCGGTCATTGTTTCCGGAACCAATACCGATCTTACCGACCGCAAACGTGCCGAAGAACGCCTGCGGCAGGCAGCCGTGGTCTTCGAAACGACGCATGAAGGAGTGATCGTCACCGATGGCAGCAAGCGCATCCTCATGGTCAACAATGCCTTTACCTCCATCACCGGCTATACCGAAGAAGAAATCCGGGGAAAACGTCCCGATCTCTTGCGTTCCGGCCGGCATTCCAGGGACTTCTACCGCGAGATGTGGGCCAGCATGGCATCGGCCGGGCACTGGCAGGGCGAGATCTGGGACCGGCGCAAGAACGGCGAGGTATACCCGCAGCTGCTGAGCATCAGCGAAGTGCGGAACGATGCCGGCGCCGTCCAGAATTACGTCGGCGTCTTTGCCGACATTTCCCGGCTCAAGGCATCGGAGACGCAACTCGACTTCCTTGCCCACCACGATGCGCTGACCCACCTGCCGAACCGCATGCTCCTGCTGTCCCACCTGGAGCACGCCATGCGCGCGGCGCAGCGCGACGGCGTGCGTGTCGCTCTCCTCATGCTCGACCTCGACCGTTTCAAGGACATCAACGACAGCCTCGGCCACAGTGCCGGCGATGCGCTGCTCAAGCTGGTGGCCGAGCGGCTGAGCGCCCGCCTGCGTGGCATGGATACCGTAGCAAGGCTGGGCGGCGATGAATTTGCCGTCATGCTGCCCCACATCATCGAGCCGGATGACGCCGCCCTGGTTGCCAACGAAATCATCGCCGCACTGGGACAGCCGTGGCTCCTGCCCAACGGGGTCGAGGTGCGCAGCAGCGCCAGTATCGGCATCAGCATTTTTCCGGATCATGGCGTGGCCACGCAGGACCTGCTGCAGCATGCGGATGCTGCCCTGTACCGCGCGAAGCAGGAAGGCCGCGGCTGCTTCCGCTATTTCACCCAGAACCTCACCTACGCCGCGCGCGAACGCATCGACCTGGAAGCGAAATTGCACCGGGCGGTCGAGCAGGATGAACTGCGCGTCTTCTTCCAGCCGCAGGTCGATATCGCCAGCGGGCGGATTGTCGGCGCCGAGGCCCTGGTGCGCTGGCTCGATCCGCTGGAAGGCCTGATCCCGCCATCACGCTTCATCCCCGTCGCCGAAAGCACCGGCCTGATCGCGGACATCGGGGAGTGGGTGCTGCGCCATACCTGCATGCAAGGGAAGAAATGGATCGACGCAGGCCTGCCGCCGCTGACGCTCGCCGTCAATATCTCGCCGCGGCAGTTCCTGCGCGGCGACATCGGCAACACCGTGGCGCGCATCCTGAAGGAAACAGGCTTCCCGCCAACCCGCCTCGAACTGGAACTGACGGAGAGTGCGCTGATGGAGCGTGAAGCGGATGCGGTCGAGCTGCTGAACCATTTGCGCGCAATCGGCGTGCGGCTGGCCATTGACGACTTCGGGACCGGTTACTCTTCCCTCACCTACCTGAAGCGCTTCCCGCTCGACGTGCTGAAGATCGACAAGGCCTTCATCGACGGCGTTCCGCACCGCCAGGACGACAGCGCCATTGCGGCCGCCATCGTGGCAATGGGCCATACGCTGGGATTCAAGGTGGTGGCCGAAGGGGTGGAGAATGACGGCCAGCTCGCGTTCCTGCACACCGCCGGCTGCGACATGTACCAAGGCTACCTGCGAAGCCGCGCATTGCCGGCCGACGCATTCGAAAAGCTGCTGGCGGCCGCAATCGCCAACGCCTAGAAGCTTCACTTGCTCCGCATGCTCGGCTGGTACAGCTGGAAATTGCCGCGCCCCATTCCCTTCGCGTAGTACATCGCGGAATCGGCCGCGGTCAGCAGCGATTCGGCATCGTTGCCGTCCGCGGGGTACATGCTGATGCCGATGCTCGGCGTGATCTGCAGTTCATGGCCGCCGACGCTGTACGGCCGCGCCAGCGCAAGCAGCAGGCGCCCTGCGGTTTCGCAGGCAGCGGTCGCCGACTGCATCTCGGGCAGCACGACGACGAATTCGTCCCCGCCCACGCGCGATACGGTGTCGACCGCGCGCAGCAGCGAGCGCAAGCGCAGCGCGACGGCCTGCAGCAGCAGGTCGCCGATACGATGGCCGAGGCGGTCGTTGACGGGCTTGAAGCGGTCGAGATCGATGAACTGGATCGCCACCTGATGCACATTGCGCCGCGCCATTTCCAGCGCCTGTTCCAGCCGGTCTTCCAGCAGCCGCCGGTTCGGCAGGCCGGTCAGCGCGTCATGGTTGGCGAGGTAGCGGATCTGCTGCTCGGCCATCTTGCGCTCCTGGATCTCGGCCTGCAGGCGGGCGTTGGCCATTTCCAGCGCCGCAGTGCGCTCCTGGACGCGCAATTCGAGCTGGTCGCGCGCGTGCAGCAGCGCCTCCTGCGCATTCTTGCGCTCGGTGATGTCTTCCGTGATGTAGATCGTGCCCTTGCTGTAGTCGTGCGGATCGATCGCCTTGGCAAGCACGCGGCACCAGAACGTGCTGCCGTCGCGCCGCTTCATGACGACTTCCAGGTCCAGCCGCTGCCCGCTGCCGAGAACCGGGCGCGCCAGGCGCGTCAGCTCCTCGTAGGCCTCCTTCGACGGATAGACGATCTCGGTCGAAAGCTGGTGCAGCTCTTCGCTCGACCAGCCGAACATTTCCGAAAAACGCCGGTTGCAATGCAGGAAACGCCGCTTGCGCGTAAAAGTGATGCCCAGCGAGGCGTTGTCGAGGATCGCCTGGTATTCCAGCAGCGTCTGGCGAAGCTGGCTATCGCTCCCCGCCTCGGGAAATGGCTGATTGCTGGCGGAAAGAATAAGGCCTCCTGATGCGCGACGGTGCGGCGGTGACAAGTCCCGCCACCTATGGGACAGACGGATTCGGTAGTAGTACGTAGGAATACCCGTATCCTACTCTTTCTTGGCTGAAATAGCATTGTCAATTCGGCCAGTCGGGGCGCAGGCGGCGCCCTGGTTCGCCGGGAATGCTTGACGCATGTCATTGGGAGGCCGCAAGGGCGCCACCTACACTAGCGCGGTATCCCGCCTTCCCCTATTCCCATGACCTCCCCCGACACCAGCGGCGGCATGTCCGCCCTCCGGCCGCGCATGCTGCTCAACAAGCTGCTCCCCTGGATGGTGCTCACGCTGTCGCTCGCGGTGACGGCGGACCTCTGGCACAACGACCAGAGGTCCGCGGAACGTGTCTTGCAGCAGGACTTCGACTTTCACGTACATGAAGCCCTCGGCCTGATCGAGGAGCGTATCGGCGCTTACCAGAATGTCCTCCGCGGCGCCGCCGGCATGTTCGCCGCGTCCTCGGACGTGGAAAGCGACGAATTCGAGACCTATGTACGCAACCTGGACCTGGCGCGCAGCCACCCCGGCATCCAGGAGATCGTCTTTGTCAGCGCCGTGCCGCACGATCAGGAATCGCACTTCATCTCTCGCATGCGCGGCAAGGGACGACCCGGCTTCGTCATCACGCCGGAGACAAACCTGCCGCTGCATGCGCCCGTGACCTACCGGATTGCAATGGAGGATGACGCAGAAGACACCCGCGGCCTCGACCTGTTCGCGCTCCCGTTGCACAGGACGGCGCTGGAACACGCCTTCGAGCATGGGAGCGCCGCCGTCACGGGCCCGTTCAGCCTCCTGCGCAGCGCGAAGCACCCGTTGGGGCAGGCCGTGGCGATGTACCTCCCGGTACACCGCTACGATCCTGCATTGAGGCGAAACATCCACCTGGGCTGGATCGGTGCGCCCATCCGCATGGACAGCCTGGTGACGGCAATGACGACGGAAATCGGGTTTGAGCTCGATGTCGAAATCTACGACGGCGAGCAGATCACAGGCCCGGCGCTGATGCTGGACAGTGACGAGGTCCCCATGCACCCCGGGAAGGGATGGGGACGTTATCGCACCGATACCCGGATGCAGGTCGCGAACCGCGTCTGGACGATTGCCGTGCAATCCCTGCCCGCCTTCGAGGCCCGCCTCGACAAGAGCGGAACGGTCAAGGCCTGGTTCGGCGCCGGCGTCAGCATCCTGCTGGCGATCATCACCTGGCAACTCGCCGGCAGCCGCGCGCGTGCGCTCGAAGCTGCGCGCGAGATGAACCAGGAACTGATCGAGCGGGAACACCGCTACCGGCAGATGTTCGAGGACAGCGCATCGATTTCCTTCCTGCTCGATCCATCCAATGGCCGCATTGTCGACGCCAATATCGCGGCCGCGGCATTCTGGGGGCATCCCGTTTCCGCCTTGCGCACGATGCGGATCGACGAGATCGATACCTCGCCGCAGGACGGAATCCACACACTGATGCAGCAGGTGACCAGCGGCACCGTCTCGCGCTTCGAATGCCGCCACCGGCTGGCAAACGGCGACGTACGCGACGTCGAACTGTACGCCGGCACGCTCGACTACAAACGGCGCGTGCTGATCTATGCAGTCCTGCACGACATCACCGCGCGCAAGCAGGCAGAGCTTGCATTGCGCAGCAGCGAAGAACGCTACCGCCTGATCGCAGACAATACCGGCGACGTGATCTGGATGATGGACGCCGACACGCTCAACTTCACCTATATCAGCCCGTCGATCCAAAGGCAACGCGGCTACACGCCGGAGGAAATCATGGCCCTGCACCGCCATGCCGGCAGCCGTCCGGAGCCCCCAGGCGCAGGCGCCATGCCGAAGATGGGCCATCGCCTGCACGAGCGCATTCGCCGTTTCGCGAACGGCGACGAATCGCAGCGGCGCGAAATCAAGGAAATCGACCAGCAGCACAAGGATGGCCGGATGATCCCGGTGGAAGTGGAGTCGACGCTGTTGTGCGACGCGGACAATATCCCGCGCACCCTGATCGGCGTGTCGCGCGACATCTCCGCCAGGCGCCAGGCGCAGGAAGAACAGAAGCGCTTCGTGGCCATGGTCTCGCACGAATTCCGCACGCCGCTGGCGACGATCGACGGCGCAGTGCAGCGCCTGCTGTCCACGGCCGCAGCCCATACCGACGACGCTACACGCAAGCGCCTGGTCAAGATCGAAAAATCAGTGGACCGCCTGACCGGCCTGCTGGACGACTATCTGACGCAGGAACGCTTCGACACCGCCGGCCAGGGATTGCACCTGAGTCAGGCCTCGCCATTGTCGATGATGCTGGATTGCGCCGAATCGGCACGCGCCCTGACGGCAGATCACACAATCATCGTCGATGCGACGGAGCTGCCGGAAACCATCACCTGCGACGCCGACCGCCTGCGCCTGGCCTTGCGCATCCTCACCGACAACGCGGTCAAGTACACCCCGACCGGCACCCGCATCATGCTCATGGGACGCAATGCGCCGCAGGGCGGCATCGAACTGCGAGTCTCCGACAACGGGGCCGGGATCGACGGCGGAGAACTGCCGTACATCTTCGACAAGTTCTTCCGCGGCCGTTCCGCCGCCCGCGAGGCCGGTTCCGGACTGGGCCTGCATCTCGCGCGCGCAGTGGCGGAAATGCACGGCGGCACCCTTGGTGCGCACAACCGGCCGGAAGGCGGTGCGCAATTCACGATGTGGCTGCCGGCGCATGTCGAACGCGCCCGTACCGGCCTGGTGAGAATTGGATAGTTTTTCACCCCCTCCGGTTTTCTACAATCGAAGGCATGAACAAATCGTCTGAATGACGCCCAAAGATTTCACACACCATGGCTTCCATCGTCATCGTTGAAGACAACCTGTCGTACGCAGAAGATGTCGCCGACTACCTCACCGAGAACGGTCACGACGTCAGGATCAGCGGTTCCGCCGAATCGATGTGGACCACCCTGAGCCAGGGCGACGCCGACGTGATCCTGCTCGACCTGGGACTGCCCGACGACTCCGGGTTCAACATCATCCCGCGCCTGCGCGAGCTGTATCCGTATTCCGGCGTGCTGGTCCTGACCGCGCGCGTGATGCTCGACAGCCGCATCCTCGGACTGCACCTGGGGGCCGACAATTACCTGACGAAACCGATCAAGTTTCCGGAACTGGCCGCCCATATCGAAGCGCTGTCGCGCCGCGTCCGTACCCGTGCACGAGATGCGGCGCCGCCCGCCTGGTCGCTGAACAAGAGCGAGCGCCAGCTGCTGATGGCAGGCGCCAGCGCCATCGACCTGACAGAGAAGGAATTCAAGCTGCTGCACATGCTTGCGCTCTCCACGCAGCCGATTCCACGCGACTCGCTGATGATCGGGCTCGGCGGCGACCAGTACGAAGACACCAAGAAAATGGACATGCTGGTCTACCGCCTGCGCAAGAAGGTCAAGTCGGCCATCGGCGCCGAGCTGCCGTTGCGCAGCGCCTATGGCGAAGGCTACAGCCTGTCCGTTGCCATCAACCTCCTGTAAAGCAGCCAGCATGTCCACCGCATTATCCGCAGCAAAGAGCCTCGACCGGCAGTACGCGCATCTGCTGTATCCGTCCGCCATCGGCATCGCGGGCAGCGCCGGCATCCTTGCTGCCGGCGGCCTGAGCTGGACGGGTTGCATCCTCGCCGCATCGCTGGCCGCCGCCGGCGCCGCCGCCGCGTTTCGGATCAACGAGCGCCATCATGCACTACGCGATTCCGTCGCCGACTACCTCCATTCGCAGCGCAATTTCAGCGAGAAAGTGGCCCCTGTCTGGGCCGGCCATATCGAGACCTCGCGCGAGCAGATGGAAACGGCGATTTCCGAGCTGACACACGACTTCAGCCGCATTGTCGACCAGCTCGACGAAGCGGTTCATTCCGCCGGCACGGCAACCGGTTCCATCGAAGACCGCGAGAACGGCCTGGTGGCCGTCTTCGACCACAGCAAGCAACAGCTCGGGGAAGTGGTGGCATCGCAGCGCATGGCGATGGACAGCATGACGACGATGCTTGAAAAGGTGCAGGGACTGGACAAGTTCATCGTCGAGCTGCAGGACATGGCGACGGAAGTGGCGAAGATCGCCGCGCAGTCCAACCTGCTTGCGCTCAATGCCGCCATCGAGGCCGCACGCGCCGGCGAAATGGGACGCGGATTCGCGGTGGTGGCCAAGGAGTTCCGCATGCTGTCCAACCAGTCGGGCGAGACCGGCAGGCACATTGCCGACAAAGTCGGCATCATCAGCGAAGCCATCCTGTCCACCTGCAAGGCGGCCGAGGAATCCGTGCGCCAGGAAGACGGCGCGATGCTGGAATCCGAGCACACGATCAACGCCGTTCTGGACGAGTTCCGCAAGATCACCGATGCCTTGCAGGAATCGAGCCGCCTGCTCAAGGACGAGAGCGTCGGCATCAAGGATGAAATCGGCCAGGCGCTGGTGCAGTTGCAATTCCAGGACCGCGTCAACCAGATCCTGACCCAGGTAAAGACCAACATCGAGCACCTGCCGTCCTACCTCACGCATAGCGGCGACCAGTTCTGCGCCGGCGGCGACCTGGAACCGCTCGACCCTGCCCCGTTGCTCCTCGAAATGAAGAAGAGCTACGTCATGTCGGACCAGCGCGCGGTGCACCGGGGCGACAAGGTCGTTGCCGGCGGCGGGAGCGACATCACTTTTTTTTGAGGATGTTATGACAAAGACCATCATGATCGTGGACGACTCCGCTTCGATGCGGCAGGTCATCGGCATTGCGCTGAAAGGCGAAGGCTACACCGTGATCGAGGGACGCGACGGCAAGGACGCCCTGTCCAAGCTGACCGGACAGAAGGTCCACCTCATCATCAGCGACGTCAACATGCCGGTCATGGACGGCATCACCTTCTTGAAAGAAGTGAAGCAACTGCCGAATTACAAGTTCACCCCGATCCTCATGCTCACGACGGAATCGGAGGAGTCGAAGAAACGGGAAGGCCAGGCCGCCGGCGCGCGCGCCTGGATGGTCAAGCCGTTCAAATCGGACCAACTGCTGAACGCCGTTCAGAAGCTCTGCCTGCCCTGACGGCCGAAATAACCGGAGATTGCCATGGATTCTGCCGAGCAGCAGAAGAGCGCCTTGCTGCGCGTTGAAGGTGAAATGAACATCTACAAGGCGTCTGAACTCAAGCAGGCGCTGCTTTCCGCCATCCCCGCCGGCGGCACGCTGGAAGCCGACCTGTCCGGCGTGACCGAAATGGATTCCGCCGGCCTGCAATTGCTGATACTGGCAAAAAAGACTGCCCAGTCGCGCGGCGGCGACCTGAAGCTGGTCAACCACAGTCCGGCCGTGGTCGATATCTTCGAACTGCTGAATCTCGGCACCTTCTTCGGCGATCCGCTCGTCATCCCGCCCCGCACCGCCAATCCCCATCCTTCCGCGAGATAACGCAATGAATCTTGACCAGGCACTGCAAACCTTCATCGCCGAAAGCAAGGAATTGCTGGAGGACATGGAGAACGCGCTGCTCGCCATCGAGCAGACGGAAGACCGCACGGAAAACGTGAATGCGATCTTCCGCGCCGCGCATACCATCAAGGGGTCGTCCGGCCTGTTCGGGCTGGACCATGTCGTGTCGTTCACGCATGTCGTCGAGAATGTCCTCGACCAGGTGCGCGGAGGCAAGCTGGAGATCAGCGACCCGCTGGTATCGCTGCTGCTCTCCTGCTGCGACCATATCGGCTCCCTGGTCAATACCGTGGCAGGCGGCCAGATGGAAGCCGACGACAAGAACACCGAACGCGGACTGCCGCTGGTCGAAAAGCTGCGCACCTATCTCACCGGCGCGCCGGCGGCCTCATCCGTCCCTGCCGCTGCGCTCGTTCCGCAGGAGCCGGCGCAGGTCGAGCGGATCGACAGCGACACCGTCGAGTCGGACCACTGGCACATCTCGTTGCGCTTCGGGCGCGACGTGCTGAAAAACGGCATGGACCCGCTTTCCTTCATCCGTTACCTCGGCACACTGGGCACCATCGTCGGCATCGCCACCCTGCCCGATGCGATTCCCGAGGCTGCGGAAATGGACCCGGAAAGTTGCTACCTCGGCTATGAGATCGCGTTCCACAGCGACGCCGACAAGGCAACCATCGAGAACGTGTTCGATTTCGTGCGCGATGACTGCCGGCTGCGCATCCTGCCGCCAAAGAGCCGGATATCCGATTACGTGCGCATGCTGCGCGAGATTCCGGAAGAGTCAGTGCGCATTGGCGAACTGCTCATCCGCTGCGGCACCATCACGTCCCAGGAACTGGAGGCAGCACTGAACATGCAGATCGGCGCAGAGCCGGCGCAACCGCTCGGCCAGATCCTGATCGAACAGCGTACCGTGCAGCCTGAAGTGGTGGAAGCGGCGCTGACCAAGCAGAAGCAGCTGCGCGAAACGCATGCGCAGGAGAGCAAGTCGATCCGCGTCGATGCCGACAAGCTCGACCAGCTGATCAACCTGGTGGGAGAGCTGATCATCGCGGGAGCCAGCGCCAACCTGATCGCCCGGCGCGCCCACGCCGCCGAATTGACGGAAAGCATGTCCAAGGTGGCCAGCCTGGTCGAAAGCGTGCGCGACAGCGCGCTGCAGCTGCGCATGGTCAAGATCGGCGCTACCTTCAACCGTTTCCAGCGCGTGGTTCACGACGTGGCACGCGAGCTCGGGAAGGATATCGCGCTCGTGGTGGACGGCGAAGACACCGAACTCGACAAGACCGTGGTCGAGAAGATCGGCGATCCGCTGACCCACCTCGTGCGCAATGCGATGGATCACGGCATCGAACCGGCCGACGTGCGCGCCGCGCGCGGCAAACCTGCGCGCGGCACGGTCAGGCTGGATGCCTGCCACGACTCGGGCAGCATCGTGATTTCCGTCAGCGACGACGGCGGCGGTCTCAAGCGCGACAAGATCCTGGCCAAGGCCATCGAGCGCGGCCTGGTCGAGTCTGGCCACCATCTTGCAGACGAGGATGTCTACAAGCTCATTTTCGAACCCGGCTTTTCCACCGCCGACCAGATCAGCAACCTCTCCGGACGCGGCGTCGGCCTCGATGTGGTCAAGCGCAACATCACCGCGCTGCGCGGCACCGTCGGCGTGCAGACCGCGGAAGGCGCCGGCACAACCGTCACCATCCGCCTGCCGCTCACGCTCGCCATCATCGATGGATTCCTGGTTGAAGTGGGCAAGTCGGTCTTCGCCATTCCGCTCGACATGATCGAGGAATGCGTGGCCTATTCAGCGGAGCCGGGGCACGACTACACGAACCTGCGCGGACAGGTGCTGCCGTTCATCCGGCTGCGCGAGCTGTTCGACGTCGAAGGCGCGCCATCGAAGCGGGAGAACATTGTCGTCCTCAAGCATGCGGGCCGCAAGGCCGGCCTGGTGGTCGATACCCTGCTCGGCGAATTCCAGACCGTGATCAAGCCGCTCGGCAAGATGTTCGGCGGCATCAAGTGCATCAGCGGATCGACCATCCTTGGCAGTGGCGAGGTAGCACTGATCCTGGATGTGCCCGCGCTGGTGCAGCAGGCGGGACAGGCCGCGCAGGCGCTGTCTTTCGACACGGGGCCCCTTGCCGCGTGAACGAATTCATACGAAGCACATACTGAGAAAGACGCAATCATGTTTGCAAACATAAAAATCTGGGCCCGCATGACGGTGACCTTTGCTGCAGTTCTGATCCTGATGGCCGCAATCGCCTATACGGGGATCAAGGGAATTGATGCAATGGAAGCGCGGATGGAAAACATCGTCAAGGTCGACAATTACAAGACCAGGCTGCTCAACGACATGTCGGAGTCGATCCGCATCGTGACCGAAGCAATGCGCAATATGATGCTGCTGAAGGATCAATCCGCGATCTCGGCTGAACGCAAGAAGTTCGAGCAGGGCAGGCAACGCTACAACGAGGCATTTGAAGCCCTGCTGGCAACGCCGGCGACGGAAAAAGGCAAGGCATTGCGGCAGAGATTGAAGGACGCCGCCCTTGAGACGCGCCCCCTCAACAACAAGGTGCTGGAACTGGCCTCCGCCGGAAGGACAGATGAAGCAGTAAAGACGCTGCTCGGCGAAGCGGTCCCTTCCGTGGAAAAGTGGCAGGGCGTCCTCGATGAGGCGATCGCCCTACAGGACGAGAACAGCAGGATCGCGTACGAGGCGGCGATGTCCGAGCATGAAAGCGCCGTGCGACTCGCGCTCATTCTTTCCGTCGCGTCGATCGTGTTCAGCGCATTGGCCGCGCTGGTTCTCGTTCGTGGAATAACCCGCCCCCTGTCAAAGGCGGTCGAAGCGGCCAACCGTCTTGCTTCCGGCGACCTGTCGGTAAAAATCAACTCGACCGCCACCGATGAAACAGGCCAGATGCTGCAGGCGATACAGCACATGATCGCCAAACTGTCGCAGGTCGTTTCGGAGGTGAATGGCGGCACCCAGGCACTGGCAAGCGCAGCTGCCCAGGTAAGCGCGACGTCGCAGTCCCTCTCGCAGTCGTCCAGCGAACAGGCGGCAAGCGTTGAAGAAACAAGCGCGTCGCTGGAACAGATGACGTCCTCGATCGCACAGAACACGGAAAACGCCAAGGTCACCGACAACATGGCAAGCAAGGCAGCCCAGGAAGCAGCCGAGGGCGGAGATTCGGTAGCCGCCACGGTCGCAGCGATGCAGCAGATTGCCAGGAAGATCAGCATCATCGACGACATCGCCTACCAGACCAACCTGCTCGCCCTGAACGCTGCCATCGAAGCCGCCCGCGCCGGCGAGCACGGCAAGGGTTTCGCGGTCGTCGCGGCAGAGGTGCGCAAGCTGGCCGAGCGCAGCCAGGTCGCAGCCCAGGAAATCAGCGAGGTAGCCGGCAGCAGCGTCGAACTCGCAGAGAAAGCCGGCAAGCTGCTCAACGAGATCGTTCCGAGCATCCGCAAGACGTCGGACCTGGTACAGGAAATCGCTGCAGCTTCGTCCGAGCAGTCCTCGGGCGTGGGCCAGATCAACGCCGCCGTCCTGCAGCTGAGCCAGGCCACGCAGCAAAACGCGTCCAGCTCGGAAGAGCTTGCGGCGACCGCAGAAGAGATGAGCAGCCAGGCCGACACACTGCGCCGGACGATGGCGTTTTTCAAGCTGGAAGGCACATCGGCCGTCAATGTGAGCCGAATGGAGCCACGCCGGGTTGAAATGCCGTCCAAGCCCGGAGCCAGGCAAGAGGCATACCGGGTTGCAGGCAACCTCGCGCTCAAGCCCGAAGCCGATATCGACGAATCGCAATTCACCCGCTTCTGAAAGGGCGCTCCATGAACGCATTGGTCCAGTCCGCCAGCGCATCTTCCGCGACATCTGTCGTGCCAGGCGTGGAGCAGACGCAATACCTGACATTCATGCTGACGGGCGAGATGTTCGCCATCGGCATCCTGCATGTGAAGGAAATCATCGGCTACGGCGGCCTGACTGAAGTGCCGATGATGCCGGAATGCATACGCGGCGTGATCAACCTGCGCGGCGCGGTCGTGCCGGTGATGGACCTGTCTGCCCGCTTCGGCAAGACACCCTCTTCCATCACCAAGCGCACCTGCATCGTGATCGTCGAAGTCGAGTCCAACGGCGAGCGCCAGGACATGGGCGTCGTGGTGGACGCGGTGAATGCGGTGCTGGAAATACCGGCATCCGACATCGAGCCGCCGCCCGCCTTCGGCGCGCGTATCCGGACCGATTTCATCGAAGGCATGGGCAAGGTGAACGGCAAGTTCGTGATCCTGCTCGACGTCAACCAGGTTCTTTCGGTCGACGAGATCGGGGCGATTGTGCAGGCACGGGATGCAGCGGCTGCACTGCCGTTGAACTGATTCATCTCCCTTGCGGGAGTCTGTGGGCGGTGCACTGCGCCGGACGTTTCAATTTGAACTATCTATATCGAAAGAATAACAATCATGATGGCAGATATGAAAATCGGAACACGAATGGCGCTTGCATTCTCGGTGACCCTGGTGCTGATGGCGGGACTGACAGTCGAGGGCATCTTCTCGATGCGTGCCGTGGACGAGCACGTCGAGGCCATCATCAGCGAGAATGTGCACAAGACAAAGCAGATCAACGAAATCGCTGATTCCCTGAACATTATCGGCCGCTCCATGCTGCGCATGGCTCTGCTCAAGGATCCGCAAGCGCTGGCCGGCGAGCAGAAGGCCATCGAGGCAGCCCGCAAGCGTTACGGCGAAGCGATCGCGCTTCTGGAGAAGGCGGAGACGAAAGGCGCGGGGGCAGCGGCCTTTTCCAGATTCAACCAGGCGTTGCAGGAAGCCCGCTCCGCGAACAACAAGGTGCTCGCGCTTGAAGCAGCAGGAAAGAAAGACGAGGCAGCCAGGATGCTGGTTTCCGATGCCGGCGCCGCCATGCAGAAATTGCAGGACGCGACCACGGAAATGCTGGCCTACGAAGAACAGCAGACACGCCAAGCCTACCTCAGCACGCAGCACGAGTACGAATCCGCCCTTCGCAACATGCTCATCCTTTCCTCGATTGCACTGGCCGTCAGCGTACTGATCGCCTGGTTCCTCACGCGCAGCATCGTCCGTCCGCTGAAGGAAGCAGTACATGTCGCCGATGGCATCGCCCGCGGGGACTTGTCCGTGAAGGTGACGAGCACATCGCGTGACGAAACCGGCCAGATGCTCCAGTCGATGCAGAACATGACCGACAGGTTCAGGCAGGTGATCGAGGGGCAGAAAGCCGTGGTGCTGGCGGCAAACGCCGGCAACTTCGAGGAGCGCGTGGACCTCAAGGGCCTTGCCGGGTTCCAGCACGAGATCGGCGAAGGGATCAACAAGCTGGTTGCCACCACGGGTTCCAGCATTTCTGATGTAGTGCGCGTCATGGAATCGGTGTCGGCAGGCGACCTTTCCCGGCACATCGAAAAGAACTACGAGGGCGCCTACGCGCAGCTCAAGGAATATACCAACGACACGGTGGACAAGCTCAGCCAGGTCGTGCGGGAAGTCAATGCCAGCGTCTATGCCATCACCAGCGCCGCGCAGGAAATCAGCGCGACCTCGCAATCGATGTCCCAGGCGGCCAGCGAGCAGGCCGCGAGCGTGGAGGAAACCAGCGCCTCGCTCGAACAGATGACCTCGTCCATTGCGCAGAACACCGAAAACGCGAGAATCACCGACAGCATGGCGAGCAAGGCGGCACAGGAAGCATCGGACGGCGGCGAGTCGGTCAATGCCACCGTCGCGGCGATGAAGCAGATTGCACAAAAGATCCATATCATCGACGACATCGCCTACCAGACCAACCTGCTGGCGCTCAACGCGGCCATTGAGGCAGCGCGCGCCGGCGAACACGGAAAAGGATTCGCCGTGGTGGCGGCCGAGGTGCGCAAGCTGGCCGAACGCAGCCAGGTCGCCGCGCAGGAAATCGGCGAAACAGCAAGCGGCAGCGTGGACTTGGCCGAACAGGCCGGCAAGCTGCTCGGCGAAATGGTGCCGAGCATCAGCAAGACATCCGAGCTGGTGCAGGAAATCGCGGCGGCATCCACCGAACAATCCTCCGGTGTGGCACAGATCAATTCCGCAGTCGTCCAGCTGAGCCAGACGACCCAGCAGAATGCCTCCAGCGCGGAAGAGCTGGCGGCGACTGCCGAGGAAATGAGCAGCCAGGCGGAGCAGCTGCAGCAACTGATGGCGTTCTTCAAACTGGATGGCCAGTCGGTGGTCAAGCCGCTTCATCCGCGCAAGGAAGCGCGGACGGTAAAGCCGGCCATACCGGCCGACAGCGGATTCAAGACCGTAGGCAACCTCGCCTGCGCAACCGATGTGGACGAGTCCCAGTTCACCAAGTTTTAAGGCATGATCGACATCACGGACCTGGAGTTCAGGCATTTCCAGCACTTCATTTACGATGCGGCGGGGATTACCCTGCCGCCGTCGAAGAAAACGCTGGTCAGCGGACGCCTGGCCAAGCGCCTGCAGCAGTGCCATGTCGACAGCTACAGCGACTATTTCTCGCTGCTCTCCAGCGGCAAGGCGCCGGAGGAAGTGCAGGTCGCGATCGACCTGCTGACCACCAACGAAACCTACTTTTTCCGCGAGCCGCAGCATTTCGAACTGCTGCGCGAGCTTGCCCTTGCCGCCCGCGGGCGGAGCGAGGCGTTCCGGGTCTGGAGCGCCGCCAGTTCCACCGGCGAGGAAGCCTACAGCATCGCCATGGTGCTGTCGGACTGCCTCGGCATGGCTGCGTGGGAGGTGGTGGGCACGGACATCAGTTCCCGGGTCCTGCATGCGGCGATCTCGGCGCACTATCCGATGGAGCGTGCGCGCCATATCGCGCCGGCCTTCCTGCGCCGCTTCTGCCTGCGCGGCACTGGCCCCCAGGAAGGTACGCTGCTGATCGAAAAGTCCTTGCGCAGCCGCGTGCAGTTCCGGCATGCCAACCTCAATGAGCCGCTGCCGGAACTGGGGCGTTTCGACGTCGTGTTCCTGCGCAACGTGATGATCTACTTCAATGACGAAACCAAGCGCCAGGTGGTCGGACGCGTCCTCGGCCAGCTTCGGCATGGCGGGCATTTTTTCATCGGCCATTCGGAAAGTCTGAACGGCATCAATGACGAGGCCATCCTGCTGTCGCCGTCCGTCTACCGCAAGCCGTAATGGAACGTCCTGCAAAGCGCGTCGAAGTATTCCTGCAGCCTGGCGATATCGGCGCTGGCGGCGCGGGGCATGTCTTCAAGACGCTGCTCGGATCATGCGTCTCCATCACGCTGTGGCATCCCTCGCGGCGCATCGGCGCCATGTCGCACTTCCTGCTGCCGACCCGCAGTTCGGAGCTCGGCGCCGCGCTGGACGGACGCTACGCCGACGAGGCGGTGACCTTGATGTGGCGCGAAATGGCGCGGCTGGGCGTCGATCCGGCGGAATGCCAGGCCAAGGTCTTCGGCGGTGCGCGCATGTTTTCCGGCGAGTCGCAGTCCGGGGCATTCGGCATCGGGAGGCGCAACGGCGATGTGGCGCGTGAACTGTTGCGCGTGCGCGGCATCCGGGTGGTAGCGGAAGACCTTTTCGGCTACGGACACCGCAAGCTGGTTTTCGATATCAGCAATGGGGACGTCTGGTCGCGCCAGGTCCAGCCTGGCGATCCCGACTGGCAAGGAACGCGATGAAACGCATCAAGGTCATGGTTGTCGACGATTCCGCAGTCGTGCGGCAGGTGCTCACCGGCCTGCTGGAGGCAGACCCGGCCGTCGAAGTCCTGTGCGCGGTTGCCGACCCGCTGCTGGCCATGACGCGCATGAAGGCACAGTGGCCCGATGTCATCGTGCTGGACATCGAGATGCCGCGCATGGACGGACTGACTTTCCTGCGCAAGATCATGAGCGAGCGCCCGACGCCGGTGATCATCTGCTCGACACTCGCGGAAAACGGCACGAAGACATCGATGGAGGCGCTTGCCGCAGGCGCGGTAGCCGTCATCACCAAGCCCAAGCTCGGCATCAAGCAGTTCCTCAACGACAGTTGCGACGACCTGCTGTCCACAGTCAAGACAGCTGCGCACGCCAACGTAAAGCATCTCATGGTGCGCGAGAAGAATACCGCCGACGCGATCCTGTCGCCGGCGGAGAACCGGACGGCGATGACCCAGACCACCGAACGCGTGGTAGCGATCGGCACATCCACCGGAGGCACGCAGGCGCTGGAAGCGGTGCTGACTGCGCTGCCCCGGGTGTGCCCGGGGATCGTGATCGTGCAGCACATGCCGGAAAAGTTCACCGCCGAATTCGCCGCCCGCCTCGACAGCATCTGCAAGATCAGCGTAAAGGAAGCGCAGAACAACGACCGCGTGGTGCCCGGCCTTGCATTGATTGCGCCGGGAGGAAAGCACCTGCTGCTGCGCCGTCGCGGAGCGCAGTACTTCGCGGAGGTCGTGGATGGCCCGCTGGTGAACCGTCACCGGCCGTCGGTTGACGTGCTGTTCCGTTCCGTCGCCAAATCCGCGGGAGCGAATGCGCTGGGCGTCATCATGACCGGCATGGGGGACGACGGCGCAGCCGGCCTGCTGGAAATGCGCAACGCCGGCGCGCGCACCATTGCGCAGGATGAGGAAAGCTGCGTCGTCTACGGCATGCCGAAGGAGGCGGTACAGCGCGGCGCGGTGGAGAAAAGCGTGCCGCTGAATGCCATCGCGCGGGAAATCCAGCAGCAGCTGGCAGTCAACTCTTGAGACGAAAAAAAGCCGGCATCGAAATGCCGGCTGCGAGGTTGCGGCCTGAGGAGTGGGACGAACCGCAATGGATGTTTATTCGAACTTGCCCTTGGCCAGGAAATTCATGAGCTTGTCGACCTCGCCGCGCTCCGGCTGGTGCTGGTGGCTGTAGATGAATTTCTGGTAGGCGTTCGGATCGGTCTTGCTCAGTTCCGCGAATTCCACGGCCGTCATCGGTTTTTGCGCGGACTTGACTGTCATCGAGCTGACGGAAATGGCGGGATCCTGCGCCGATCCCGCGATGCCGACAGCCTGCATGATCTCCGGGCTGCGCAGACCGAGAGCGCAGATGCCGATGAGAAGCATGACCAGTAGCGATTTCATGATGTTTCTCCTGCCTGCAGGAATGTGTGTCGTCGTTGCGAAGAAGGTAGCACATGGTCAAACGGCAATACATACCATGAACATGTGAACATTCGGGACAGGCTACACTTGCGTGCAATGCGGACTGGATGGAGGAAGATGCATGAAGATTGCAGTAGTTGGATTCGGCGCGATCGGCGGATTGCTCGGTGCGCGGCTTGCCGCGGCGGGATGCGATGTCAGCGCCGTGGCGCGCGGCGCCACCCTTGCCGCACTCGATGCGCATGGCGCGCGGCTGGTGGCCGGGGGCAAGGAAAGCAGCGTTCCCATCCGCGCTTCGGCAGACCCGGCTTCGCTCGGCGTGCAGGACGCGGTCATCGTCGCCGTCAAGGCCACCGGCCTCTCCGAGATGGCGCGCAGCATCGCGCCCTTGATCGGTCCGCACACCATCGTGCTGACCGCAATGAACGGCGTGCCGTGGTGGTTTTTCTCCAGCCCCGGCCTTCCCTATGCAGGCACGAGATTGCCCTGTCTCGATCCCGACGGCACGCTCGAACGCGCGATCCCGACCGCGCAGGTGATCGGCTGCGTGGTGCACCTGTCCGCCTCCTGCCCGGAACCGGGCGTGGTGCGCCTCGGCTTCGGCAACCGGCTGATCATCGGCGAGCCCGGCGGCGGCGTGTCGGAGCGCGTGGCGCTGCTTGCATCCGTGCTGGGAAAGGCCGGTTTCGAGGTGGAAGCGAGCAGGGATATCCGCAGCGATATCTGGTACAAGCTGTGGGGAAACATGACGATGAACCCGGTGTCGGCGCTGACCGGCGCCACCTGCGACCGCATCCTCGACGATCCGCTGGTGCGCCGCTTCTGCCTGTCGGCGATGGCGGAGGCGGCTGCCATCGGCGCGAAGATCGGATGCCCGATCGCACAGAGCGGCGAAGACCGGATGGAAGTCACGCGCAAGCTGGGTGCGTTCAAGACCTCCATGCTGCAGGATGCGGAAGCGGGCAAGGCGCTGGAGATCGACGCACTGGTGACGTCAGTGCATGAGATCGGGAAGCTGGTTGGCGTGCCGACGCCGAATGTGGATACGCTGCTCGGCCTGGTGCGGCTCTACGGCCAAACTAGAAGCACTGCATGAAAGCGCCATTGCTCTGGCAAAGGCGGCCGCCCTTGTCGAGGTAGGTGCCGCCTGCGCCACCGTTGTAGCGGGTTCCACCGCTCCAGCAGCCGCCGGGATCGCAGCCGGTCACAGGCGCCGGACCGGAAGGAACGGCCGTCTGCGGGACCGCTGGCATCGGCACGCTCGGCGCAGGCGGGGGTGACGCAATCGGGCGGTCCGCCAGCGCAGGCACCGCGCGCCGCGGCATCTGCTTCGGCTCCTGCTCTTTTTTCCCGGCAACATCGTTGCTGGCGCATGCCGCAAGCGGAAGCGCGGCCAGCAATAGCGATACGAGACGAATGGCAGCCATGGTGTCCTCCTTGGACAACGGCAACGGCGACTCTATCCCCGTCCGGCGAATTCCTTGCGCAGGAAATCCGGCACCTTCGCGGCGCTCAGGGCGTTGACGCGCGCGAGCAGCGACGGGTCGATGCTGTCCGCGCCATAGGTGCGGCCGAGGTATCCTGCTGCATGGATCAGGACTTCGGCGCTCACTGCCGCATCCGCTTCCGCCCGGTGGGCGCTTCCGTTGAAGCGGATGCCGAGGGAAGACGACAGCGGGGAAAGCTTGTAGCTGGGCAAGCCGGGAAACAGGCGGCGCGACAATTTCAGCGAGCACACCGTCTGCGCGTGCTCCGGTGACAGGCCAAGGCTGTCCGCTTCCGCCTTCAGGAACTTTTCGTCGAAGCTGGCGTTGTGCGCGGACAGGGTGTCGCGGCCGATGAAACGCAGCAGTTCCGGCACCACCTTCGACACGCAGGGCGCGCTGTCGACCATCTGCTGCGTGATGCCGGTCAGGCTGGTGATGAAGGCCGGGATCTCCACGCCGCAATTCACCAGCGACACGAACCGGTCCACGATGCGCGCACCCTGGATGCGCAAGGCAGCGACTTCCGTGATGCGCGCGCCCATCCCCGGACTGAGTCCGGTGGTTTCGAAGTCGAGCATGACGATGGGACGCTGGTACATGGTGCGTGGTGGAAGGTGTGGGAAGGGGCTGATTCTACGGCAAGCGGGCTGTATTTGCGTGGTCTAATGAACAACGCCGGCGGCCATGGTCAACTCCGATCCCTGCTCATGCAGCACGACGCAGTTGCGCCCCTTTTCCTTTGCCGCATACAAGGCGGCATCCGCGGCCGCGATCAGTTCCGCTGCCTGCTGGTTGCCGACGGGATGCATGGCCGCGACACCGAAGCTGGCTGTAACGCCGGGTGCAACGCGCGAGGTGGCATGGGGTATCTGCAGATCGACGATGGCGCTGCGCATGCGTTCTGCCAGGCTGGCCGCATCTTCATCCGAAGTGGCGGGCAGCAGCACGACGAACTCCTCGCCGCCGAAGCGTGCCACCAGGTCGGCGGGCCGCTGCGGAATCCCGCGCAGGCTGCGGGCGATCTGCTGCAGGCAGGCGTCCCCGGCCTGGTGGCCGTTATGGTCGTTGTAATTCTTGAAGCAGTCGACGTCGACCATGATCAGCGACAGCGGCGTGCCGTCGCGGCGCGCCCTGCCCCATTCGATGTCGAGACGGCGGTCGAACTCGCGGCGGTTGGCGATCTGCGTCAGCGCGTCCTCGGCAGACAGCTTGGCGAGCAGTTCCACCGCATGGCTGAGATCCTGGTTGCGTTGGTGCTCGCGCAGGCGGGCGAACCAGGCGCGGCGCTGGTCCTGGTCCATGCGGAAGTTCGCGATCAGGCTGATGGTCACGGCGGCAAAGCAGAACAGCCAGTTGTTGAACCGCACCTCCGGCGGAATGCTGTCGATACTGCCCAGCGCAAGTCCATAGATGACCGTCATCGCAACGGAAGTCACGAGCGCGCTGCGAAAACGCAGGCTGACCACGATGTTCCCGAACAGGACGATGAGCGTGACGCCGGTCTGGTAATGCGCGGCGTTGGGATGCGTGCTGAGCCCGGCGATCCACGGCAGGCTGATGCCGCAGACGATGAGCGTGGCCGAGAGGAGTACCTCGCGCCATGCCGCGTGCCGGATGCGATAGACGAAGAAGGTGCAGAACAGCAGGAGCGGCACGACGACCAGGAAACGGATCGCCCACGCCTTCGTGTAGGCGTCCGGGATCATCACGCGGTCGCTGATGGCAAAGGCGCTGTAGAGCAGCACCGCGGCGAGGCCGGTCTTGCGCATGCGGCGTTCGCGCATGCGGTCCATTTCGACCTGGAATTCGGCTTCGACCTTCTCGGGAAATTTTCGGCGACGGCCCCAGAAGGTATTCTCGAGTTCCGTCTGGGGCGCAGAAAGTGTCTCGTTTGCGTTGTTTTCCATGGAGTAGGGGCGCCTCGGGGTTACCGACGTGCCAGCTTAACGCGCTGTCCATGCATCGTCCAGCGCACAAATCAATTCAGAAGGACTTCACGTAACGCGCGGCGATCAGCGTTTCCACCGACGCGTCGGCCAGGTTGTTGGGATTGCGGCGCACCATCAGCGTCATGCCGAAAGTCGCGCCGACGCCGGCGGGCATCTGGTAATTCAGTTGGGCGCGCATTTCGCGGCCGACCGGCACCATTGAAAACACGAGGCGTTCGCGCGAGGCGCCGCTGCCGCCCGAGCGCGACAGGACGTCCATCACGATCCTGCCCGAATAGGTGCGCATCGGCTGCGACAGCGACACGCTGAGACGGTCCCCGCGCTTGACGCGGTCGGCGGCGACCAGCGCAAAGGAGAAGGCATTGGTGCGGGTCCTGGAGATCTCGGTCACCAGGCTGTCGCTGCTGCGCGCGCCGGGCGTCACACCGTAGGCAGCCTGGCCGGCGATGGCCAGCTTGGGCGCGATCATGTAGGCGCCGGCCACCTGCAGCGCGCTGGTCGACGCATGCGATCCGAGCGAGAGCGCGGATGTGGACCAGGAGCCGAGATAGGCGTTCGATTCCCGCGTCTGCGACATCGAAACCGACAGCGCCGCATTGCCGAAGGAGCGCGAGAGTTCGACCAGGCCGGCGTTCGCTTCCGGCAATCCGGTGGCAGGCGGATAGGCGTCCTGCGATGCCAGCGCCTGGTTCAGGCCGGAGCTGAGTACGCCGAACCGCAACTTCAGTTTGCCGACGCGGCGCGCGATGGCTGCATGCGACGGCACGGGCACCAGCGAAAAATACGGATGGGCGAGCGACGTATCCTGCGCCAGCGACAGGCCCTGGCCGAGCTCGAGGGCAGCCGCGCCGAAATGCTGCGGCGCGGAACCGCCGATGCCGAACGCCAGTTCATCGCCGTCCTCGTCCCGCGCAAGCAGCGAGAACGAGGAAAGGCGGCGCTGCGGGTCCTGTCCGTCTGCCCGGCGGCTTTCCACGACCGACGAGATGCTGAGCCCGTCGCCGAGGACCTTCTCCGCGACCTCCACGCGGCTGTCCGCATTGCCCATCGCCTGTTCGATCGACATCGGCGCGGGACGCACGACTGTCGCGCCGAGGTCGACGCCGAAGTCGCGCTGGAAGTCGTCCAGTCCTGCCACGCGCAACTGTCCGCTGGCGGCAAGCTGCCACAGCATGCTGGTAGCGGCCGAAGGCTGGACTGCGCCCGCAAGCACATTGATCGTGCGGCCGTTGAGCGTGGTGGTGGTCAGCGTGCCGACCGGCTGCAAGGCCTTTTCGACATTCAGCAGGCCGCGGCCGTAGACGGTATCGATGCCGGGCGCGCCGAGGTCGGTTGCGGTGACGAAGAGGATGGTCGCAACCTGGTCGGCGCGCAGCTCCGGCCACATCTGCCTGAGCAGCGCCGCCGCGCCGCTGACCATGGGCGCCGCCATCGAGGTGCCGCTCTTGGTCACGTAATGGTCGTCCGGATAGGCCGACGCGATGCCGGTTCCCGGCGCAACGAGATACCAGGCCGCCGCGTCGCCTGCCCGGTTGGAGAAGGAAGCGATGCGGTTGAGGCTGTCGACCGCGCCGACTGCAATGATCTGGTTGTTCGCCCACGACTCCTTCGCGAAATTCGCCGGCCAGCCCGGATTGGCGCCCCCGCTGTTGCCCGCCGAGGCGACAAGCAGCATGCCGGCGCGTACCGCATCCTGCGTTGCCCGGGCGTCGTAAGTGGTGCTGCTGCTGACACTCATGCTGGCGATGGATGCCTTGCCAATGACATGGCGCAGGCCGCGGTCGAGCGCGATCGTGGATCCGGAGCCGCTGTCGGGGAAGACCTTGACCGGAAGGAGCGATGCCTCGTAGGCGACGCCGAAGACGCCCTTGCCATCCCTGCCCGCGCCGGCAATGCCAGCCACATGGGTGCCGTGCCCGGAGCGGTCGGTCACGTCCGTGCCGCCGGTGACGGCGTTGTATCCAGGGAGGAGTTTGCCGGCTTTGGCGAACTCGCGATGCCCGGCATCGATGCCCGTGTCGAGCAGGCCGATGGTCACACCCAGTCCCGTCACGCCTTGCGCATGTGCGGCATCGGCGCGGATGCGGCCGAGGATGGACGTGGAATTGATGCGTTCGGAATCGATGGAACCGGAGGTCTGGCTGGACTGGATGACGCCGGATACCGCTGGAAAACCCTCCCCGCGCGCCGGTGCGGCGAACGCCGCAAGCACAGCCAGTGCAAGCGCACCGGACGGGAATGGATTGTCGTACAACATGTGTCGCCTTTCTCCGGCAGATCCGACGGAAAAAGGGCGGCGCTGCGCCCGCGGCGGCCCCGCTGACTTGCTGCGCCCGCAGCGAAGTCCGGAAGCTTTGCGTCACCGCCTCTCGGCGGTTTTGCCCTTACGTCATATTTCCATTGTGCATCGTGATTTCGGAAATGCAAATGAAAACGCAGGGACGGATGCATCGCGAAGTCGTCGCTCGACAACAGCATGCCAAGGCGACAACCTGGCGATTCAGAAAAGTAAAGAAAAAGAAAAGACGGATTGCCAATCCTATTCGCGGATGCGATGCACGCGCCCATCATCCGGCGCGCGTTCTTCCAGCCATTCGCGCCAGACGGCAAGGAGCACGGCAACGATCACCGGACCGACGAACATGCCGACCAGGCCAAATGCCCCCAGGCCGCCGAGCACGCCGAACAGCACCAGCAGGAAGGGTATCTGGGCGGCGCTGCTGATCACCAGCGGACGGATGAGGTTATCCACCCAGCTCACCACCAGCGCGCCCCACAACAGCAACCCGATGCCGGCCAGCGTGTCGCCGGTCATCAGCAGCCACAGGCCGAGCGCCCCCCAGATGACAGGCGCGCCGAAGGGAATCAGCGCCACCAGTGCCGTGAACGCGCCCAGCAGCGCCGGCGCGTGGATGCCGGCGCCCCAGTAGCCGAGGCCGGCAAGCGTGCCCTGCGCCAGCGCCGTCAGCACCAGTCCGTACAGCACCGCCTTGGTAGTTGCGCCGATTGCATCCAGGTAGCCTTGCGCGCGCCCCCCGACAAAGCGGCGCAGCACACGGCGCACCTGGCCCAGCAGGTTCTCCCCGTCGCGGTACACGAACAGCACCGTCAGCACCGCCAGTCCCATCTTGGCAGCATTGCGGCCTACACCGCCGATCAGCTCCGCGACCTGTCCGAACCAGTTCTGCGCCAGTTGCAGCGCTTCCGTCCTTAAGGCAGCGGGATCGCCGGCAATGCGGTCGAAAATCTGCTGCAGCCGCTCCCCTATCCAGGGAATGTCCTTGATGATCGAGGGCAGGCGTTGCGGACCTTCGTTGATATAGCCGGATACCGCCTGGTAGGCGAGCACGAATTCATTCTGCAGCAGCCCGATCAGGCCGAGCAGCGGCAGGACGAATGCGGCGGTCAGGAGCAGCGTCATCAGCAGGGCGCTCGTGGTCGCCGCACCGCGCATGCCACGCCGCAGGCGCGCATAGATCGGCCAGGTTGCATAGGCGAGAATCAGCGCCCACACTACCGGCACGATGAACCAGCGCAAGGTCATGTAGGAAAGGACGAACAGCCCGCCCAGCAGCAGCCAGAGCAGGATCGCGCGTGTTCCGGCGGTCGATTCGCGTGGAGTCATGTTGTTGTCGTGGTCATCGGTCGAGCATCGTCATTGTGCTTCCTGCGCCGGCAGGCCGGCGCGAGGAAGATCAATCGAAGTCGAAGAGTTCGCCGAGGAATCCTTTCTTCTTGCGCTGGTGATAGTCGCTCTTGTAGTGGTCACCCTTGTACCGGTCATCTTTGTAAGAGTCATGCGTCGCATAGGTGCGTTCGTCGCGCTGCGGCCCGGCGGCCTGCCGGCCGAAGCCTTCCGGCGCGGGAGGAGCGACGGCTGTCGCGGAGCGTTCGATGATCTTGTCCAGTTCGCCGCGGTCGAGCCAGACGCCGCGGCATTGCGGACAGTAATCGATCTCGATGCCTTGCCGTTCGGACATCACAAGTTGCGTATTGCTGCAGACGGGGCATTGCATTGTTCACCTCCTGGTCAAAAAATGCGCCGGGCTGCATCCAGCGATGCAGCCCGGCATGGCGTTGCTGGAATCAGTGCGTCATGCGGCGCAGTACGGTCCGTCCCACTCGATCGACGGCGCGGTTGATCGCGACATACATGTCGGCCTCGGTATCCTCCGTCACGATGTCCGGCGCGCCGGCGAGCGTGATGTGGACGCTGCACTTCTTGTCGACGCCGCCGCGCGGTCCGTTCACATCCGCCAGCCGCACCGACACGTGCTGGACGCGGTCCGCCGCGTGCTTGAGGGCGAAGCGCAGGCGGCGCTCGGTGTGCTCGGCAAGTGCTTCAGTCAACGGGAATCCCTGGGCATGGACATCGACTTTCATGACAACCTCCTGAATGTTCTTGGTTTCGGGCCGGTGCTGCGTTGCTGTCGGCCTTGACTTCAATATAGCCCTTGCCTTGACGGTTTAAAATTCGAATATATTCATATTTCAATTCGAAAAAACCGAATAGTCATGAGCGCCATCAATTACAAGCACCTGCACTACTTCTGGGTCGTCGCCAAGTGCGGCGGCATCGGCCGCGCCAGCGAGCAGCTGCACCTGACGCCGCAGACCATCAGCGGGCAGATCACGCTGCTGGAGGAATCGCTCGGCGCATCGCTGTTCGACCGCGTGGGGCGCCGCATCGAGCTGAACGAAACGGGACGGATGGTGTTCAGCTACGCCGACGAAATCTTTTCGCTGGGCGAGGAACTGGAGGACATGCTGCACCACCGTCCCGGCGACCGGCCGCTGCAGTTCAGCGTCGGCGTCGTCGACTCGGTACAGAAATCGATCGCCTACATGCTGCTGGAGCCGGCGCTGAAGCTGCCGGAGACGCTGCGCATGGTATGCCGCGAGGGCAAGCTGTCCACGTTGCTGGCAGGCCTGGCGATCCAGAGTTTCGACATCGTGATCGCCGACGGACCGATGCCGGCCAACAGCAACGTGCGCGGCTACAGCCACCTGCTGGGCGAATGCGGCATCACCTTTTTCGCCGCACAGCCGCTCGCACGGCAGGTCAGGAAGGGTTTTCCCCAAAGCCTCGACGGCGCGCCCTTCCTGCTTCCCGGAGAAGACGCCGCGGTCCGGCCGCGCCTGCTGAAATGGTTCGACCGGGAACGCGTCCGGCCGCGCATCGCCGGCGAGTTCGACGACGGCGCCCTGCTCAAGGAATTCGGCACCGCCGGCACGGGCGTCTTCTGCATGCCGTCCGTCGTCACCGCACAAATCAGGCGCCAGTACGGCGTGGTGGAAATCGGCCGCACCAACGACGTCATGGAGCAGTTCTACGCCATCTCGGTCGAACGGCGCCTTTCGCATCCGGCCGTGGTGGCCATCAGCGCGGCCGCCCGCAAACGCAGCGTCAGTCAATAAGCTGCATTGGCGTTTGCTCGAAAATCGCATCCTTTCAATGGCTGGCGACTGCGGCAAAAATTGACGCAGGATAAGAAATCACACGCCGTCGCTATGCAAGCGCACTCCAGCAAGAGTAACTTTTGCCGTGAACAATCCCGATAAAAATGGAGACACGCCTCATGTGCGGCACAAGCGGATTGAGGATGTGAGACTGAGGTTTGCAGCGTGCTCCAGCTGTCCCTGCGGGGAGCGATTCCCGCGTCATTGCGCCGGCAGTATGCAAATCCTGCCCGGCCGTCATCAACGTTCCTGCTCATTTTCCTGATCGCGCGCCCAAAACCCGCGCGCGGCAAACCGGCTTTGCGCCACGAGCGCATGCCGTTCCGTTCCCGCATCGCCGGACAACGGATGAACACAAACGGCTACAAGCAAAGAAAAAAGGAATAAATAATGAAAGCGTTTGCACAATTCCGGGTATCTACCCGCCTGACGATCGTCCTGGCTGCGATCCTGTTCCTCTCGTTCCTCGCGACCGGCACGGCCATCTGGCGCCTGTCCCAGGTTGCTTCCGACACCCGCGCCATGATGCAGGAGCCGCTTGCCAAGGAGCGCCATATTTCCGACTGGTACCGCGTCATCCATACCGCCGTACGGCGCACCGCGGCGATTGCCAAGAGCAGCGACCCGTCCCTGGGCGCGTTCTTCGCCGAGGATGCCGCGGCGAGCACGCGCTTTGCCTCGGACATGCAGAAAAAGGTGGAGGGCCTGCTTTCATCCGATACGGAGAAGGATCTGTTCAACAGCATCGGGGAGAAGCGCAAGGCCTATATCACCGCACGCGATGCCATCGTCAAGCTCAAGTCCGAAGGCAAGGCCGAGGAAGCCAACCGCCTGCTCGACCGCGATTTCATGCCGGCAGCGAATGCGTATCAGGAACTGGTGCAGAAGCTGCTCGACAACCAGCGCCAGCACATCGATGAAACCGCGGCCCACATCGAAGCCGCCTACCGCTCCGGCCGTTCCATGCTGATCGGGATCGCCGCCTTTTCGCTGCTGGTCGGCATCCTCTGCGCCTGGATCCTGACACGCAGCATCGTCGACCAGCTCGGCGGCGAACCGATGTATGCGGCCGAGATTGCCAACAGTATCGCGGGCGGAGACCTCGGTGTCGAAGTCAAGGTCGTGCCCGGCGACAAGTCTAGCCTCCTGCACGCGATGAAAGACATGCGCGACAAGCTGGCGGATATCGTCGGCCACGTGCGCCACGGAACGGAAGCGATCGCCACGGCATCCTCGCAGATCGCCGCGGGCACCCTGGACCTGTCCTCGCGCACGGAGCAGGAAGCAAGCTCATTGGAAGAAACCGCATCGTCGATGGAGGAACTGACCTCGACGGTCAAGCAGAACGCCAGCCATGCGCATGAGGCGAACGCGCTTGCGGAATCGGCCTCGAAGGTGGCGCAGCGGGGCGGCGACGTGGTGAACCAAGTGGTGCATACGATGGAATCGATCCACAGCTCGGCGCGCAAGATCGTCGATATCATCGGCGTGATCGACGGCATCGCGTTCCAGACCAACATCCTGGCCCTGAATGCCGCCGTCGAAGCGGCGCGCGCGGGCGAACAGGGAAAGGGCTTCGCGGTAGTGGCGTCCGAGGTGCGCAGCCTGGCGCAACGCAGCGCGTCGGCGGCGCGCGAGATCAAGGCGCTGATCGACGATTCGGTTGACAAGGTGGAAGCAGGCAGCGCGCTGGTCGGCCAGGCAGGCGCGACGATGGAAGAGATCGTTGCCAGCGTGGAAAAGGTCACCTGTATCATGACCGAAATCACTACCGCGACGCAGGAACAGAGTTCCGGCATCGAACAGGTGAACCTGGCGATCGCTCAAATGGACAGGGTGACTCAGCAGAACGCCTCGCTGGTAGAAGAAACCGCGTCGGCCTCCGAAGCATTGAGTGACCAGGCTGCCTCGTTGGCCCGGGCCGTCAATGCATTCCGGCTCGAATCCGCGCCCGCGGCTCCACCCGAGGTAGCCAGGGTGATCCCCATGCCGCCCGTCGCGCCGGCGTTGCCGTCAGGACGCCTCCCGCTGAAGAAGCTGGCTTGAGGCTGTCCGCATGGGAAAATTGATCTGGAGCAAGGAAATCATTTCCCGGCTGCATCACTGTGACAGTATCGCGGGTAAGCGCGGATAATTTTTGCATGTCCGGCAATCCTGCCGGACACCGCGCGCTCCTGGCGACGAATGCGGAACGCGACGCAACCCTTCCGATGTCAAACACGCATGCTACCTGCTTATATTTCCCATCCGGACTGCAGCAAGCACGAAATGGGCGCCCTGCACCCGGAATGCCCGGAGCGCATCGCCGCGGTCCGTGACCATCTTCTCATCAAGGGGCTGCTGGAATTCATGCAGCCCCATGACGCGCCGCTGGCCACCGATGAACAGCTCGGACGCGCGCACGCCATCCATCATGTGCGCGAGATGGCAGCAAAGATCCCCGACCCCGATTCGGGATATGCGCAGGTGGATCCGGATACCTGGATGAACGCGCATACCTACCGCGCGGCGCTCCGGTCCGCGGGTGCGGCGGTGCTTGCCACCGACCTCGTGGTGCGCGGAGAAGCGCCGGTTGCCTTCTGCAATGTGCGTCCGCCGGGACACCATGCGGAGCACGACGCGGCAGGGGGATTCTGCTTTTTCAACAATGTGGCGGTCGGTATCCGCCACGCGCTGGACGTGCACGGACTGGAGCGCGTCGCGCTGGTCGATTTCGATGTCCATCACGGCAACGGCAGCGAAGACATCCTGTGCGGCGATTCGCGCGTGCTGATGTGCTCGACCTTCGAGACCAACCTCTATCCCTTCTGCGGCGATGAACCGCGCGGCACGAACATGGTCAACATCGGGTTGTCGCCGCGTTCCGGCAGCGATGCTTTCCGCGAGGCGGTAGACTGGGGATGGATACCGGCGCTGGACGCCTTTCGCCCGCAGATGATTTTTGTCTCCGCGGGCTTCGATGCGCACCGCGAGGACGACATGGGAAATCTCGGCCTGGTGGAGACCGACTATGAATGGGTCACGCGCAGGATCATGGAAGTGGCAAAGCGGCATTGCAACGGCCGCGTCGTGTCCTGCCTCGAGGGCGGCTATGTGCTCTCGCCGCTGGCCCGCAGCGTGGCCGCGCACGTCAAGGTATTGATCGGCGCGGATTGAAGTAACAAAAACGGCAACCGGCATCTGTGCAAAGACACGGAGCCGGCCTGCTGCGACAAATGCAGTTAACAACACAAGACGATTAGCATGGACAGGCACTATCTGAATCCCCTTTTCTCGCCGCGCTCGGTGGTGGTCTTCACCGGCAACGAGAACGACCCCGCATCGCAGGTCTCCTATGGCCGCCAGATCGCGGAACAATTGCGCAACGGCGGCTATGCCGGACCGGTGCGCTTCCTCGACATCGGCATGACCGGCACGCTGGGCGAACTGGCCGAGGCGAAATTCGACCTCGCGATCATCGCGCTGCCGCACGAGCAGCTCACCCCAGCACTGGAAGTCGCGGCACGCATCGAAAGCAAGGCGGCACTGATCCTGTCGAGCGGCGTGGATGCGAAGCTGGCCGCGCAGCTGCATGCCATCGCGCGGCAGCACGGCATCTATCTGCTCGGCCCGAACTGCATGGGCTTCCAGCGCCCGAAGCTGTCGCTCAATGCCAGCGCGCTCGGTCCGCTCGCCCAATCCGGCGGGCTGGCGCTGGTGTCGCAGTCGGGCGCCGTATCCTCGTCCATCCTCGACTGGGCGGTCAAGAACGGCGTCGGCTTTTCCGCGGTGGTCGCGCTCGGCCCCAATACCTCGGTCGATATCGCGCAGGTGCTCGACTTCCTTGCCGACGACCGCAGCACGCAAAGCATCGTGGTTTACCTCGAAGGCATCCGCAACGCGCGGCGCTTCATGAGCTCGCTGCGCGCGGCGGCCAATGCCAAGCCGGTGTTCGTGCTGAAGGCAGGCCGCAAGCCGGCCGGCTCGACGGCGGCACTGACGCACTCCGGCGCCATCGTCGGCAGCGACGACGTGTTCGACGCCGCCCTGCAGCGCGCCGGCGCCGTGCGCGTGCGCACCTTCGTGCAGCTCTTTACCGCAGCGAAGGGCCTGTCCGCCCGCAACCTGCCCGTCGGCAAGCGCCTGGCTGTCATCAGCAACGGCGGCGGCCCCGGTGTGCTGGCGGCCGACTGGGCTGACGAACTGGGACTGGAAATGGTGGCGCTGGAACCGGATGCAGCGACGGCGCTTGCCCCGCAACTGTCGCCGCTGGCCAGCCTGCAATCGGTGATCGACCTCGGCGAAGAAGCCGAACCGGCCCACTACCGCGCCGCCATCAAGGCATGTGCCTCGGCCCACAATATCGACGGCGTCCTCGTGATCCTGTCGCCCAAGCCGGAACTCGACACGGCCGCCGTCGCGCAGGCGCTTGCCGACATCCATCCCGACGTCGGCAAGCCGTTGCTGACCTGCTGGATGGGCGACGAGCGCGCCGCCGCCGCGCGGCAGATCCTGTCGCGCGCGACGATCCCGACCTACCGCACGCCGGAAGCCGCGGTCGATGCCTTCCACAACATCGCCTCCTTTCATCAGAACCAGCAACTGCTGCACCAGACCCCGCCGCCGCTGTCGCAGCTGGCGAAGCCGGATCTCGAAGGCGCGCGCATCCTGGTCGAAAGCGTGCTGACCGAACGGCGCAAGGTGTTGACCGAGATGGAATCGAAGGCCCTGCTGTCGGCCTTCCACATCCCGGTCACCAAGACCATCCTCGCGCGCTCCGCAAGCGAAGCGATTCTCGTCGCCAACCAGCTCGGCTATCCGGTCGCACTGAAAATCGACTCACCCGATATCACGCACAAGTCGGATGTGCATGGTGTGGCGCTGAACCTGCAGAACGCCGCCGCCGTGCGCGACACCTGGCAGGACATGATGGCGACGGTGACGCGCCTGCGTCCGGATGCGCGCATCAACGGCGTGACCATCCAGAACATGTCCGGCAAGCCGCAAGGCCGCGAACTGTATATCGGCGTGACCTCCGACGAGCCCTTCGGTCCGGTGATTTCATTCGGCGCCGGCGGCACGATGATCGAACTGATCGCCGACCGTGCCATCGAACTGCCGCCGCTCAACCAGTTCCTCGCGCAACGCCTCGTCGAACGCGCGCGCAGCGCGGAGACGCTGGGCAACTGGCGCGGCGCACCGCCCGCGCATCGAGAATCGCTGGAGCAGATCCTGCTGCGCGTGTCAGAAATGGTGTGCGCGCTGCCGCAGCTGCGGCAGATGGACATCAATCCGGTCATTGTCGATGCCAACGGCTCGCTGGTGGTGGACGCGCGCATCGTGATCGACCACGCGCCGCACGGCACCGACAACTTCCCGCACCTCGCGATCCTGCCCTACCCGTCCGAGCGCGAGCAGGAATGGCCGATGCGCGGCGGCGGTCACTATGCCGTCCGCCCGATCCGTCCCGACGATGCGCAGATGCTGCAGGATTTCGTGCGCCGCATGTCGCCGGAGAGCCGCTACTTCCGTTTCGTCTCGACCATGCGCGAACTTTCGGTGAAGATGCTGGCCAAGTTCACGCTCATCGACTATGACCGCGAAATGGCGCTGGTGGCGATCTACCGCGAACGCACGCCAACGGAAGACGGCGAATTCACGGAGACCGAACGCATCATCGGCGTGTCGCGTTATGTCACCAATCCCGACCAGAATACCTGCGAGTTCTCGCTCGCAATCGCAGACGAGTTCAATGGCCAGGGGCTGGGTTCGCGCATGATGCTGTCGATCATGGATGTGGCGCGCAGCAAGGGCCTGTCGCAGATCGAAGGCCTGGTGCTGACGAACAATGCGCCGATGCTCAAGCTGATGCGCAGCCTGGAGTTCGAGGTGAGGAAATACGAGGAAGATCCGGATTTCCGGCTGTGCGTGCGGTCGCTCCAATAGAGCGTTACACCTCAGCCTCAACCTCGCTGACTGCCCTGTTGCGCCCCATTGCCTTGGCGGCGTACAGGGCGGCGTCGGCGCGGCGCATCAGGTCTTGCAGGGATTCGAATCCGCGCGCCGACGATACGCCGATGCTGATCGTATACGCCGGGAGCGGAATTTTCGAACGTCCCTTGTCCGTCGCCGACTGGGCAACGACGGCGCGCATGCGTTCCGCCACAACCGCTGCCGCTTCGCGGGAGGTCTCCGGCAACAGCACGGCAAATTCCTCCCCGCCCACCCGCGCGAAATAATCGACCGCCCGCACGACGGTCGCCGCACGCTTGACCAGGTCGATCAGTACCTGGTCGCCGACGGCATGGCCGTGCGTATCGTTGATTTTCTTGAAATGGTCGACATCCAGCAGCAGCAGGGATAGCTGGCGTCCCATCCTGCGCGCCCGCAGCAGCTCGCGCTCCGCGTGCTCGAAGAAGGCCCGGCGCGTCCAGGCGCCGGTCATGAAATCGCGATTGGCCACCAGTTCAGCCCTGGCCAGCATGGTGTCGTGCACCAGCATCACGGCACCGAAAGTCAGGACCGGAAGAATGAACGTCCCTGCGGAAACAAACAGCAGGTTCCAGGGAGACGGTTGCAGCAATGACGTCACCTCTCCGGTATGCGACAGGTAGATCACGCTGCGGATGCCGTGGCCCAGGATGATGACCGCGGCCATGCCGATGGTGAACAGGGACGGATAATGCGAACGCCAGTCGCTGCGTCCAAAGACGATTGTCATCGCGATGGCGAGGCAGATGGTTCCCTGGAAAACCGCGATTACGACAGTGCGCATCGCATAGGAATCGAAGCTGTAGTGGAATAGCGCGATCGCCGCCACAACCAGCACCACGCCGGCGCCGAGCACCGCCGGCATCGCACTCTTGCCGTAGTAGCGCCGAAACCCTGCCAGCATGGCAGCCGATGCCGCCGCGTACACGCCGTTCGTCGCCTCGTAGGCAATGAGCGGCGGCAGTTCGCGTCCGAAGGCATACAACACGAGCGCGATGCAGGCGAGCGCATTGGCAAGGCACCATTCGCGAATGCCGGCGAGGCCGCTGCGCAGGAGCGAGGTCAGGACCAGGAGCATCAGGACGCAGAACAGCGCACCGACGATCAGGATGTTGAAGGTACTGGACATGGATGGCAGCGGTAAGCGTCTCGTGGATGCAAGACGCAACAGTATAAGGCTGGGGATTCGCGCCCGCTTGACGCGAATCGCGGTTGACCGGACGCAAGATGCAATAATGTGGCGAGTCCATCCTCCGCACGCAACGAACGCATGACCTCCCGCACCACTACGCGCCCCGCTCCGGCGGACGGTCCTTTCCGTCTGCGGCTGACCGGCGCGATGACGGTATCGCTGGTGTTGCATGCACTGATCATTTCCCTGCAATTCGGCGCTCCCGGCATCGGCATGCCGGCGCTGGAACTGCCGTGGCGGGAACGCCGCGCGCAGGCGATCGACCTGCAGGTGGCGCTGGCGCCGCCTGCCAGCCCTGCCGAAGCGGCATCTCCCCCCGTGCCGTCCACGGATGCAGCGAGCGCACCGTCCACCGGACTCCGGCTGGTACCACCGCCGCCCGCGCCGGCGCCAAAGGCCAGGACAAAACCCGGCACGGCCAAGCCTGCCGCGCCCCGCACGCGGAGCAAGCGGGAAACGCCTGTCATCGCGCTCAACGATACGCGCGACAGCCGCTTCAACATGCCCGCCCCAACATTGGATGAGGTGCTGCCGCTGCCGGAACCGGAAGCCAGCTCGACCGCGCCACCTGCATCCGTGCCCGAAGAGGATATTGCGGCGCGCGAGCGCGAACAGGCTGCGCTGCGCCAGGCCGAGGAAGAAAAGGCATTGCGCGCCCGCGAAGCGGAAGAGCTGGCTGCACGACAACAACAGGAGCAAGCCGAGGCTGCCCGCAGGCAGGAAGAAGAAGATGCCCGCGCGCGCCTCCTCGCGCAGGAAACCCAGCGCCTGGAGGATGCGAAACGGCGTGAAGAGGCGGAACGTCTTGCGCTGGCCAAGGAAGAGCAACGCAAGACGGAAGAAACAAGCCGCCTGGCCGCCGCGCTGGCCCTGCAGCAGCAACGGGAAGATGCCCTGCGCCGCGAACGCGAGGAAGCGGCTCGCCGTGCAATGGAACTGGAAGAAAAGCAGCGCGCCGAAGCGATGCGCCTGCAGGAAGAACGCCTGCGGCGTGAAGCCATCGAACTGCAAGCCCGGAAGCAGGCTGAAGCGGCTGAAGCTGCCGCGCGTGAACGCGAGCGCCAGGCCGAGGAACTGGCGGCACGGAGGAAGGCAGAGGCGGACGCGGCAAACGCCAGCGCCACCCGGCGCGAACGCGGCCCCGACCTCGCCCTGGGCGACAGCCCGGCACCCGGCGCACGCATCGATGCGCTGCCCCGCGGCCTTGGCGGCGGATTGGCCGGCCGTGCGCTTGAACAGGCAGGAAGAGGCGATGTCCTGCGCAATGACGCTCCCGCCGCGCGCCAGTCCGAGAACGCCGCGGACCAACCGCGCCGGCGCTCTTTCCTCGGCGGCAAGGACGTCGATGTCGGCGTAATGATGTACGTCGAAAGCTGGCGCCTGAAGATCGAACGCAACGGCAGCATCATGTATCCGCGCGCGGCCGTCGACAAGGCACAGGGCGATCCGGTGGTGACCGTTTCCGTGCGCAGCGACGGCAGCGTGGAGAACGTTGTCATCCACCGCTCCAGCGGCCGGCCCGAGCTGGATGAAGCGGTGTACAGGATCGTGCGTATGAATGCACGCTACAGCGCGTTTCCGCCAGAGCTGGCGCGGCGCTTTGACGTGATCGAAATCCGGAAGGTATGGAATTTCGATGACCGCCTGCGCATTCTCGAAGAAGTGCGCTGATCGCGCGAAACGCCAGATCCGCGTGTGGCATTGAACCATTGCGCGTGAACGACCGTTCACTTATTTCCCTATTACTTTTGTAGAATTGACTTGCCCCTTTCCCGGCGGCTATAGTCGATTCACGGCAGCCATCGCGCTGCAACCAGCCATACCTCGCGACAGACGAGGATCGGCAAAAAGTTGGGGAGAAAACGCGCATGGACGCATCGTTCCGCGCCGCGGTCCTGGTGACTGGCGGCATCGTGTTCAAGGGCCGGGGTTTTGCCGCGGCGGAGAACGACCGCAAGAAGCTGCTCGGTTATCTCGAAGATCTCGGCATCCACCGGCAGGCAAGATGCATCGTGGATCCCGGCGGCGAGAACGTGCGGCTGCAGCTGGATGAGGAATCCGGCCGCGCATGGACACCCGGATGCGATACCACGCACCTGTGCGACACCCTCCGCCTCGACACCACCGTTGCCCGCGATCTCGAACGCGAGATTTTCATCGCAATGCTGGCCGGCCCCATTCCCTTCGTGTTTCCCTCCTTCGACGAACTCATGTGCGCGGTGCATATCCGCCGCAACATCGTCGATGCCGCGCGAAAAACGGCGCTGGCCTTCCACACGAGCGAGGCGGAACGGCCCGCGGATTACTGGACGTACGCGGAGGGACGCGGTTTCACGCTGCTGCCCGGGAAGCCGCTGATCGAGGCTGTGCGGAAGGCCACGCAGCCCGACGCATCCGGCACGCTCTATTCCTTTTCCTGCTACCGCGCGACCGAGTACGTCATCCTGCTGGGCCTGGCGCAGGAAATGGCTTCCTGCAACCCCGGCCTGCTGGAGCGCCTGCAGCGCCACTGGGAATCCCGCGCCATCATGTCGGGCGAATTCCACGACGTATTCCTGCGCGAGCACGGCTCGATGGATGCCCCCCTGCCGCTGAAATACTTCGTGCCGGGCGACCGCACCTGGTTCCGCAACCCGGATGACCATTCGTCCGATGCCTCGGGCTACGAAGGCTCATGGGTGATGTACCTGGGCGGCGGCCTGTTCAGCAATTTCTGGAAACGCGCCGAACCCTATACGCTGACGAGCAAGTGCCTGGAGATATTCCACTGGCGCCATGCGGCTTACCGCGACAGCGAAGGCGACCTGCGCATCGACGAGAACATCGTCGAAGAACGCATGCGCGCATCGCTCGCCGATTCCTCGGAAATCGACCGCATCATGGCAAGGATGATGCGGCACCGGGAACCGAGCGGCGTGTATGTGGACGGGGGATGCGTGGATACGACGCGCGAATATGTGCGCTGGGTATGTCCGGAGACATCGGACCTCGTACTGCCGGCGGGCTAAGCCGACTGCACGATCGTCAGCAGGTGCTGGCGCGCGATGTCGAACTCGCGCCGCAAACTGTCGAGCAGCGCCGCCCCGCCTTCCAGCGTGCCTTCCCTGCCCAGCCGCTCCAGCTCCATGCAGTGCTTGCGCATGCGATGGGCGCCAAGGTTTTCAATGCTGGACAGGAAGCGGTGCGCCGCTGACAGCAAGTCCTCGGCGCTGCCGGCGGAGAGCGCGTCGCCGATGTTCTGCAGATGCTTGGGCGAATCGTTGATAAACAGCTGGATGATATCCGACGCCAGTGTCGGGTTGTTTTCATCCTGCAGTTCGAGCAGCTGGTCGATGCGGCGGCGGTCGATGATCGGCGACGAATCCTCGATGTCGATGCGGCCGGAACCCGCCACGTCGACCAGCACGCTGCGCAAGTCATCCAGCTCGACCGGCTTGGACACGTAGGCATCCATGCCGGCGGACAGGCATTTCTCGCGATCGCCGGGCATGGCGTTGGCGGTCATGGCAATCACGCGCGGTCCGGCAGAACCGTAGCGGGCGCGCAGGCGGCGCGTCGCTTCCAGGCCATCCATTTCCGGCATCTGCACATCCATCAGCACGACATCGTAGTTCTGCCGTTCCAGCGCATCGAGCACTTCGACACCGTTGGCCACGACATCGGCACGGTAGCCGAGGTGGGCCAGCAATTGCTGCACCACCTTCTGGTTGACGGTGTTGTCCTCGGCGACGAGGATTTTCAACGGATGCGCTTCGGCCAGCTTGCCGTTGGCGGCGCGCGGCCGCACCGGCTGCGCATGCACCGGTTCGATCCGCATCGCGTGCAGCAGCGAATCGAAGAGCGCGGTGGGCTTGATCGGCTTGTTCAGGTAGGCGGCGAACTTCACCAGCGCCAGCGTGGCGTCGCGCGGACGGTTGGCGACCGAAGTGAGCATGATCAGCGGCAGCGCGTATTCATCGCGGTACTTGCGGATTTCCAGCGCCAGTCCGAGGCCGTCCATTTCCGGCATGCTCATGTCGAGGATGCCGACATCGAATGCATGCCCGTGGCGCACGAGGTCGAGCGCCTCGATGGCGGAGGCGGCCGCCGACGGCACCATGCCCCACAGCAGCGACTGCTTGACCAGGATGCGGCGGTTGGTGCTGTTGTCATCGACGATGAGTACGCGCCGTCCGGCGAGCGACGAGGAGCGCTCCTGCAGGAAGCTGTGCGCCAGCTGCGAGCCGGATGCCTCCACCGTGATAGTGAAATGGAAGGTCGATCCGACGCCGACTTCGCTCTCCAGCCACATGCGGCCGCCCATCACTTCCGCCAGCCGCTTGCTGATGGCGAGGCCCAGGCCGGTGCCGCCGTATTTGCGCGTGGTGGATGCGTCGACCTGCGTAAACACCTGGAACAGCTCCGCCTGCCGGTCTTCCGGTATGCCGATGCCGGTGTCCTTGACCGAGAAGGTGATTTCGTGGAGCTGGTCTTCGCCGGCATGTGCCGACACCGACACCACGACTTCGCCGCGGTGGGTGAACTTGATGGAATTCGACAGCAGGTTGACCAGGATCTGGCGCAGGCGCGTGACATCGCCGACGAGCTGCGCGGGAACGCTGTCGTCGATGAAGTAGGCCAGGTTGATGTTCTTCTCTGCCGCATTGGACGAGAGCAGGTCGAGCGATTCCTCGACGCAGCGGCGCAGGTCGAAGGGCTGGCGCTCGATGTCGAGCTTGCCGACCTCGATCTTCGAGTAATCGAGGATGTCGTTGATGATCGTGAGCAGCACTTCGCTGCTGGCGCGGATCGTCTGTGCGTAATCGCGCTGTTCTTCGTCGATGCGCGTGTTGAGCAGCAGGCTGGTCATGCCGATCACCGCGTTGAGCGGCGTGCGAATCTCGTGGCTCATGTTGGCCAGGAACATGCTCTTGGCCTGCATCGCCGCCTCGGCGCGTTCCTTGGCGTCCTCGAGTTCGCGTTCGTAGGCCTTGCGCGCAGAGATGTCGCGCAGGATGACCGTGTGGATGGTCGTGCCGCCGACCACCAGCTTGGAGATCGATGCTTCAGCCGGGAATTCGGTACCGTCGCGCCGTATGGCAAAAATCGCCCGGCGTTCGCCCATTTTCCGCGCTTCCTTGCCGGAGCGGTCGAAGTCCGCGATGTGCTTGTGGTGCCCTTCGTGATAGCGCGGCGGAAGCAGCTTGTTCAGCTCCTTGCCGATGATTTCTTCCGCCTTCCATCCGAACACGCGCTCGGCCCCCTGGTTGAACAGGATGATCTTCTGCTCGCTATCGACAGAGATGATCGCATCGTCGGCAATGCTGAGAATGCCGTTGAGCTGCGCTGTGGTAAGGCTGGAATTCGTGATCATGGGAGCGGTGCGCCTTTCCGAAAGGCCAAGACGTCATCGTAAACGTTTTTGCGGGAATAAGGGTGGCAAGGCAGTAACGTTCACCTCTTGACATTTCCGTACCGCATGCATTGCAACGGCCTGTTTTTTGCTTCCGTATCGAATGCAACGTGCCGCCGACGGCACCTCTGGAGATCGACACATGCATTCCGCCACTCCTCGCCCGATGCAAAACGTGCGCGAACAGGGAAATACCCCCTCCATAGTTGTGGTCTATTCCTGCAGGACGGATTTATGCAGCCATGAAATTGCCACCCAGGATGCCTTGGCGGAAAGGATCGCCGGCATCCGCGGCGACGACTATGGCGGAGGCTTCGACCCGGCATGCCGATATGATCGGCCTTTGTATTTTGTACCGAACGACACACTGGTCCGTGCCGAACTGGCCGATGAGCTGGAGGTTAACGGCGAGGATGACTTGTTCGGCGGCATGGTTCCCCATGCGTTTGTGGCAACAAAGACGATTACGCACGCACTGCCGCCTTCCGCCGTCCGTATTCCCGAGTGCTGGTCCGACGAATTCTGCCGGCGCGTGCATGACGTGGTCCTGCCGGGCTACTCGGCATTTTCGCGGCGCGATGCGCTGGCAGCCGGCAAGCAGCTGCTCGAACGCGGCCCGCTTCGTGTGAAGAAGCCCAGCGGGATTGGCGGCCTCGGGCAATCGGTTGTCACGGACATGCAGCAGCTCGAAGATGAACTCGAAAGACTGGACACGAAGGAACTGGAGCGCATCGGGCTGGTGCTGGAGCGCAACCTGAGGCAGCCGGAAACACGCAGCGTCGGACAGGTGCGCGTGGGGAATTTCCTCGCCACCTATTGCGGGACGCAGCGGCTTACCTTGGATAACCGGGGCGCGGAAGTTTACGGCGGATCGGAACTGATCGTCGTGCGCGGCGGCTTCGATGAACTGCTGCAACTCCCCCTCGGCCAGCAGGTCCACGTCGCGATTGCGCAGGCGCGCACCTATCATGCGGCGGCCATGGCCTGCTATCCGGGAATGTTTGCATCCAGATGCAACTATGACATCGCGCAAGGTGTCGATGAAGAAGGACGCTGGTATTCCGGTGTGCTGGAGCAGTCCTGGCGCATCGGTGGCGCGAGCGGCGCGGAAGTGAGCGCGCTGGAAGCCTTCCGGGACGCCCCTTCCCTGTCCGTGGTCCGTGCGTCGACGACCGAGATCTACGGCGAGAATCCCTCCCTGCCGCCGGATGCGGCAGTGTATTTCCAGGGTAATGACGACAGGGTCGGTCCGCTCACGAAATATGCAAGACTGGAGGACTATGGCAACACGTGACGACACGATACGCATCGCTGTCGACGGCGGACATATCGCCGGCACCCTCGTCACGCCGGATACGAAACTGCCTGGCGTGCTGTTCGTGCACGGATGGGGCGGCAGCCAGGAACAATACCTTGCCCGCGCGCAGGAAGTGGCGGCGCTCGGATGCGTCTGCCTGACATTCGACCTGCGCGGTCATGCGGGCACGCAGCCGCAGCATGAAACGGTCACGCGCGAGAACAACCTGCACGATGTCCTCGCCGCCTACGACGTTCTTGCCGCGCACCGCGCGGTCGATCCTGCATCGATTGCGATCGTGGGCAGCAGCTACGGCGGCTACCTCGGGGCAATCCTGACATCGATGCGCCGGGTCCGCTGGCTGGCACTGCGCGTGCCGGCGCTGTACATGGACAATGGATGGGGTCTGCCGAAGCGCCAGCTGCACAGGGAACAGGATCTCGCCTCCTACCGGCGCAGCCTGGTGCACCCGGAGGACAACTGCGCCCTGCGCGCCTGCGCCGAATTCAAGGGAGACGTGCTGCTGGTGGAATCGGAACACGATACGACCATCCCGCATGAGGTGATCTGCAGCTACCGGGATGCCTGCGTGCAGTCGCGCTCGCTGACCTATCGCGTAATCGACGGCGCCGACCACGGCCTGTCGGAAGAACGCTGGCAACGGGCATATACGGCGCTGCTGGTCAGCTGGATGACGGAAATGGTGCTCGGTGCACGACAGGGAAACAACGTCACGCAAACCACGACCATGCCGGGCACGATGATTCCGGAGGCGCCGCCGGCACCGGCCTGACGCCGGCGGCAGACGAGGTGATGAAGCTTACGGCGAGGCCGGATCGTCCGGGTCGGGATCGGCCGGACGCATCTTCTGCATGTCTTCCCGGCTGATGCGCTGCGGACGATGCGGGTCTTCCCGAGGTTCGTCTTCCGGCAGGACGTGCTGGTCGCCGGACTGCTTGCGGCGCTGCTCGAAGCGGCCGGCAGCCTGCTGGCTGTTGCGGTTCGGACTGGTGGTTCTCATCGCGGACTCCTTTCCATGGATCGTTTAGAGACCGGGAGGGTACGCAAGTTCAGCCGCCTTCGTGACGATTCAGCTTGTCCTGTTCGACCTCGACACGCAGGATATTGAATCCGCCATCGTAATAGCCACGGCTTTGCGCCATCTCCCGCGCCTCGTGCGTGCTGAGGAAGTGCCAGGCCAGCGTCTGGTCATCGGTCAGGGAAACGTCGTCCGCGAACGGGTAGAGATAACCGTCTGGAGTCTTGACGATATAGGCGTGCATGCGTCCTCCTTTTGCTGGGCCGCCAGCTTTCCGGCCGGAACAGGCGCCGGCCGGTTGCGCTGGTTTCAGTGTAGTCCAGCCCGCGCAAGGATGCATGCACGGCAATCATGGCATGACTTCCACGTACTCGTACACCTCGCAATTGGCGATCGCGTCGCGCAGCGCAAGCGGCGCGCGGGCAAACCAGCCGCGCGGATCGCGACGGTCGATTTCCTCACCCAGGAACTTGAGCAGCTCGCATACGGGTTCCACCACATTGCGGCGGTAGCCTTCGTCCTTTCTGACATACGCAACATGCAGATTTTTCATACAGTTGCCGCGGCAGAAGGAATAGGCGTCGCAGGATCGGCAAGGCATGTCCGGATGCGGCTGCAGGGGGCTGCGCGCGAGCCAGTTTTCGGTCACGCTGCCGTGCTGCATGCCGGTGTCGTCGGTCATGTCCGGGCAGGGGAAAATCGAACCGTCCGGCAGCACATTGAGGATATGCGTCGACGCGCGGCATTGCGCGTGCCCGGAGCATTGCTCGATGGCGCGCGACGGCAGCACCTTGTTGCGCACGATGCCCATGATCGGGATGAAGGGGTACAGGGTGTCGTTGCTCGCGAAGAAGCGATCCACCAGTTGCGTGAGCACACGCTTTTTCTTCTCCATCGCTTGCGCCGCATACGCGCCATCGCTCTGCACGAACTGCCAGTACACGTAGTCGAAGGATTGCAGCAGTTCGTCCAGTTCTTCGAAGCTGGTGTCCTCGCTGCCCCAGGTCACGCGCGCAGTTAACGAGCCGCCAAGCTTGCCGCGGATGCTTTCGACGCGGTTGATGACGCGGCGGTACACGCCCTTGCCGCGAAAACCGTCGGTGATCTGCTCGCCGCCGTCCACCGACACCAGCACGTTGGACAGCTTCGCCAGCAGGTGATCGGGCAAACGGTGCAGCAGCGTGCCGTTGGTCTGGAGCTGGAAGCGGAAGTGCGGATAACGCTGCATCACCTGCTCCATGAATTCGACATTGAGCGTCGGTTCGCCGCCGTAGAAGGTGACGTACTTCTCATGCTGGTCAAGGTGGGTGCGGATGAAGTTGTCGAGCGCCTCCAGCGAATAGCTGGGCTTGCCCTGCGAATTGACCACCGAACTCTCGGAGCAGTAGGTGCATTTGAGATTGCAGCGCAGCGTGGTGAAGAGGTTCAGCTCGACACGGTTGCCGATGATGGGATGAATGGACGGCAACAAGGAAAGCGGAGAAACGATATCGTTCATATTGTTATGCGATGGGGATGATGCGCGGAATGCGCTAAAAAAGCAGATCTCGCCGGCCGCTTGCAGCGGCGGCGAGTATTACGCGAGGAAGATCAGTTTCATTAGTGCAGGCTCATGAACTTGAGCGGATCCACGCGCCACCTGTCGGGCGATTCGTGGCTCATGATCCGGTCGCCGCCGCCCATGCCGAACGGCCGCGAAAGATCGACCTCTTCCGGCCGGATGTAGGTGTTCGACCGCGTGCTGAAGAAGACGTTGACCTTGGGTTTCAGCAGGTCGGTTTCGTGCGGCTCGACGACCACGCCGAGGCGGCCGGACTGCAGCCTGACCAGGGTGCCGACAGGGTAGATGCCGACGCAATGCATGAAGGCCTGCACCGTCTGCGGATTGAATTCGTTCTTGCTCCACTCGAAGATCTTGCGCAGCGCCTCGGCCGCAGGGATCGCCTTGTGGTAGCAGCGGTCGGACGTGAGCGCGTCGTACACATCGACCAGCGCGGTCATCTGCGCCAGCATGCTGATGCTTTCGCCCGGCAGCTGCTTGGTGTAACCGCTGCCGTCCATGCGTTCATGGTGATGCAGCGTGATGTCGAGCGGAATCTCGCCGACGGACCCGGAACGCAGGAGGATGTCGTAACCATCCTGCGGATGGCGCTTGATGATGGCGTATTCCTCTTCCGTCAGCTTTCCCGGCTTGTTGAGTATCTCGTCCGGCACCAGGGCCTTGCCGACGTCGTGCAGCAAGCCGCCGAGGCCCGCCTGGTGCATCGTTTCCGCATCCATGCCGAGGGAGCGGCAGAAGGCGACGACCAGCGTGCAGACGGTGACGGAATGCAGGAAGGTGTAATCGTCCTTGCTCTTGATGCGCAGCAGTCCGATCAGGGCGCCAGGGTTGCGCAGGATGGATTCCGTGATCTCCTGCACCACCGGCTCGACCTGGTCGAGCTCCACCGCGCGTCCGAGGCGCACATCGCGCATCGCATCGCGCACGATGCGGTGTGCACGATGCTTCACCTGCGCGGCACGGTTGAGCTCTTCTCTCACGGAGATGCGCAGCCGGCTGGTGGAAGGCTGGCTGGCGAGGGATTGCAGTTCGGCTTCGATCACCGCCTGCGCCTGCTCGGCCGTCGGCGCATCGCTGACATCGAGCCCCCTTGCGGTATCGATATAGATTTCGCGCAAGCCCGCAGCCGCAATCTTTTCCAGCAGGGACTCGGACGAAACGAGCCCCCGGTTGGTCAGGAAGGGATGGTTGATCCACGAGCAATTGAAATCATGGACGAACATGCCGACCTTGAGCTGGTCCACTCGGATTTTCTTGATCATGGCAGGCGAACGGAACGCGCGGAAAGGCAATGATGCCGCAAAGCAAATTGCGCAGCCTTGATCTAATACAAGCAAGTCCATCTTGCCTGCATGAAACACCGATCCCGCTCCGCAAAAGTACGTAGGCGGCTATGCCGGCAACCAGGCCTCGAATACCAGCTCGCCGTCGTCGCCTGCGGCGATACCGGCATCGCCGCCGTGCACGCGCAGGATTTCACGCGCGATGAACAGTTCCAGGCCGAGGTCGGCGGGAGGATTGCCGTCGGGGTTGGCCGCCGCGATGGCCAGTTGCGCAAGGGGATCGAACATCGTGCGCAATGTGTCGGGCGACATGGCCTGCCCCTTGCACGTCATCCGGAAGATGATCCGGTCGCCCGCCCTGGATGCATGGAAGAGGATGGGCGCCCCGCGCGCCCTGTTGCGCGCCGCGCTTCCCAGCAGATTGCGCAGCGCCTGGCGCAGGCGCGCGCCGTCGGCAACGCCGTCGAGGCTGCCCGGCTGCGCGAAACGGAATTCGCAGTGCGGATGCTCTGCACGCATGTCCTCCAGCGCCTCATGGCAGGCAGTGCCGAGATCGACCGGCTTCTTCGCGACCGACATGCTCTTGCCCAGGCGCGAGCGCGCGAAGTCGAGCACATCCCGGATCATGCCTTCCATGGTTCGGGCACAGCGGTTTACGCGGGCGACAGCCTCCAGCTTGTGCTCGGGCGGCGCATCGTCGCTCGCAAGGTATTGGCATGTCATGTCGATGGCGGTCAGCGGCGTGCGCAGGTCGTGGCCGAGCATGCCCAGGAACAGGGAGCGTGTGCGTTCCACCTGGATTGCATATTGCGCAATCGCCTCGCTGACAGCGAAGTCGACCGCATCATGGAAACGCCGCCACTCGTCGAAGGCATGTCCATCCTCCGGATTCCACATGGAAGGAACCACTGCACGCAGCAAACGCAGTGCTTCGCCGACCTGCTGGACGTCGAAGTCCGGCGTCGCACGCAGCACGGTTCTTATGGTGACGGCGGAGGAAGAGGTGGACTGGCCGGCGCCGGACTCGATGTCGGCAGCGACAGCCATCAGGATCTGCTTTGCCTGGCCCTCAAGCGGCAGCATGGCAGGAAGGGCCGCGTGTTTCCACTCGGTGATGATCCGATCGATATTGTCGATGATGAAGGTCGGCAGTCTCATCATGTCCCTGCAAGGCTGGCCATGGGGAAAGCAGCGGCCATTGTACCGCCGTTTCCATGCGTGCATCGTCGCCTTTCAGCTAAGCAACCGCAGCGAATTCACCAATGATTGCCCATGCTCAAAGCGGTAACAGCGATGCCCTGCAACATACGCGCATGACCATACGGCAAAGAGGAAAATGTCTGCGAATCCGATGACCTGGATCAACACCGCCCGTGCAATCGCGCTGGCGTCCTTGCTCACTACAGTGCATGCGCATGCTTTCAACTTTGAAGATGTCGCTTCAAAGGCCCGGCGCCTGGCCGCGACCTCTTATGCGAAACCGGAAAAGAATGTCTCGAAAGCACTGGCGAACCTCGATTACGACCAGTACCGGGATATCCGTTTCGACCCTTCCCGGTCCTGGTGGCGCAATGCGAAGCTGCCGTTCGAACTCGCCTTTTTCCACCAGGGACGGACCTTCGATACGCCGGTGAAAGTACACGAAATCGTGGGCAGGAACGTGCAGGAGATCCGCTTCGATCCGAAGTCCTTCCATTACGGCGCCAACGACCTCCAGCCCAGGGACCTGGCCGGCCTCGGTTTCGCCGGCTTCCGCGTGCACTATCCGGTGAACACGACGAAGTACAAGGATGAGGTGCTGGTCTTCCTCGGCGCGAGCTATTTCCGCGCGGTGGGCAAGGGCCAGTTGTATGGGCTCTCGGCACGCGGGCTGGCCGTGGACACGGCGTTGAGTTCAGGCGAGGAATTCCCCCAGTTCACTGAGTTCTGGGTGGAACGCCCCTCCTCCATATCGAAGGAACTCACCATCTACGCCCTGCTCAATTCGCCGCGCGTGGCGGGCGCCTATCGCTTCACGCTGCGGCCGGGCGTCGATACCGCGGTGGATGTGAAGGCGCAACTCTACCTGCGCGAAAACGTGTCCAAACTGGGCATCGCGCCGCTCACCAGCATGTATTTCTTCGGCGAGAACCAGCGCGCGCCGATCGAGGATTACCGTCCGGAAGTACACGATTCCGACGGTTTGGCGATCCAGTCGGGAACCGGCGAGTGGATCTGGCGTCCATTGGTGAACCCCAGGCGGTTGCTGATGACCTCGTATGCGCTGAACAATCCGGCGGGATTCGGATTGATGCAACGGGATCGCCAGTTCAACAGTTACGAAGACCTCGAAGCGCGTTATGAAATGCGCCCCAGCGCCTGGGTTGAGCCGAAGGGGCAGTGGGGTGCCGGACGGGTGGAGCTGATCCAGATCCCGACGCCGGACGAAACCAACGACAACATCGTTGCCTTCTGGGTACCCGACAACCCGCCGCGCCCCGGCGAGCCTTTCGATGTCGAATACCGGTTGCTGTGGCAGAAGGATGCGGAAAAGCGTCCGCCCTCGTCATGGACGGTGCAGACGCGCCGCGGTCATGGCTGGGTGAAAAAGCCGGACGACAGCATTGCGCTGTCGGTCGATTTCGAAGGGCCGGCGCTGAAGAAACTCGCGGCCGGCGACAAGGTCGATGCGGTGGTCAGCGCCGACGCCAACGGGAAGATCATGGAGACGAATACCATCCGCAACGATGCGACGGGCGGATGGCGCATGACTGTCCGGCTGCGCCGCACCGACGAAAAGAAACCGGTGGAGTTGCGCGGTTACCTCAACAGCAACAACAACACCTTATCGGAAACGTGGAGCTATATCCTTCCCCCGGAGTAAGACAAAGATCGTCGTCCGACGCGCCTGCCGGCGACTACCTCGACCGGTTGCCGCTGACCGAAGCGCAACGGCGCGAGATCGAACTGCGCATGGCGGCCCATGCCGAGGAACCGATGACGGGCTTGCATCATGCCCTTGCCGGAAGACTGGCCGACCGCGGCAACCCGGCTTTCGGTTCGATCACGCGGAGACTGCAACTGGCGTTCGACCGCCGCAGCACCGAACCGCAACCTGCAGGCAACGTCCGCCGCCTCGACATCGAACGGCGCAGGCATGTCCGCATGCAATTCACGCCGCCCCTCAATCGCGCACCGATGGCGCCGCATCCGTGGGGGGAACTCAATCCCATCCTTCGCTGGTCAGAAAAGCGCATGCGCCGGCGCAACGAATGGCAGGAGCGCCGCGACGACGATGCACACCGCAAACCGTGGCCGGCGGACATGCCGCTGCCCGATCCGGACGACGGCATCGATGGTCCCGATCCGCGCGGACACTGGCGCTACCTCGGTAATGTCCGCCGCATCATCCTGCTTGCGCTGATGCTGTCGCAGACAGCGGTAGCCACGTGGTTCATGGGCAAGGTATTGCCGTACCAGGGCGAGGCCAAACTGGAAATGCTGCTGCTCGCGCTGTTCGCCATCCTGTTCTGCTGGGTATCTGCGGGATTCTGGACGGCAATGGCGGGATTCCTCGTCCTGCTGCGCGGCAGGGACCGGTATGGCATCGCGCGGAAGGTGGACGACGCGGCGCCCATCCCCGACAAGGCGCGCACGGCAATCGTCATGCCGATCTGCAATGAAGACGTACCGCGCGTCATGGCAGGCTTGCGTGCCACCTATGAATCCATGGCGCGCAGCGGCGATCTCGCGCATTTCGATTTCTTCGTGTTGAGCGACAGCAGCGACAGCGACGTGCGCGCGGCGGAGCTGTCCGCCTGGGCCTCGCTGTGCCGCGCAGTGGACGGCTTCGGCCGCATCTTCTACCGTCACCGCAAGCGCCGCGTGAAACGCAAGAGCGGCAACATCGACGACTTCTGCCGGCGCTGGGGAAAAAACTACCGCTACATGATCGTGCTCGACGCCGACAGCGTGATGAGCGGGACCTGCATCACGCGCCTGGTGCGTCTGATGGAAGCGAACCCGGGTGCCGGCATCATCCAGACCGCACCGGTCGCAGCGGGACGCGAAACCCTGTATGCGCGCATCCAGCAATTCGCCACGCGCGTCTACGGCCCGCTGTTCACCGCCGGCCTGCACTACTGGCAACTGGGCGAATCGCATTACTGGGGCCATAACGCGATCATCCGCGTTGCGCCCTTCATGCACCATTGCGCGCTTGCTCCCCTGCCCGGCCGCGGATCGCTGGCCGGCGACATCCTGTCGCACGACTTCGTCGAAGCGGCGCTGATGCGGCGTGCCGGCTGGGCGGTGTGGATTGCCTACGACCTGGAGGGCAGCTACGAAGAAATGCCGCCCAATCTCCTCGACGAGCTCAAGCGCGACCGCCGCTGGTGCCATGGCAACCTCATGAACTTCCGCCTGTTCACCGCGCGCGGCATGCATCCCGTCCATCGCGCCGTCTTCGTGACCGGTGTCATGGCCTACCTGTCCGCGCCGCTGTGGTGCCTGTTCCTCGCGCTCTCGACCGGCATGCTGGCCATGCACGCGCTGACCGAACCGCAATACTTCACGCAGCCGCGCCAGTTGTTTCCCATCTGGCCGCAATGGCATCCGGACAAGGCGATCGCGCTGTTCTCCGCGACCGCGACCCTGCTGTTCCTGCCCAAACTGCTGAGCGTGCTGCTGGTCTGGGCGCACGGTGCGCAGCAGTTCGGCGGCAAGCTGCGCGTGCTGGGCGGCATGCTGCTGGAAGTGCTGTTCTCCATGCTGCTGGCGCCGGTGCGCATGCTGTTCCACACCTGGTTTGTCGCTGCCGCCTTCCTTGGCTGGGAAATCCACTGGAAGTCGCCGCCGCGCGGCGATTCCGAAACCGGCTGGCGCGAAGCCCTGGCCAAGCACGGATGGCACATGGCGCTCGGGGTGGCGTGGGCGGCAGGCGTCTACCTGCTCAATCCCTCCTTCCTGCCCTGGCTGCTGCCGATCGCAGGCGGACTGGCGTTGTCAGGGCCGCTCTCGGTGCTGTCGAGCCGGGTCTCGCTGGGAAGGCGTTTGCGGAAGGCGAAGCTGTTCGCGATACCGGAAGAACTGGCGCCTCCGGCGGAACTGAAGGCAACCGCGGCGCATCATGCGGAAGCGGAAGCGGCTGCCGATTTTTCCCGCGCTGCCGTCGATCCCGTGCTCAATGCGCTTGCATGCGCAGCTGGCAGGCCGCGCTCGCGCGCGGATGCATCGATTGCGGTGACGCCCGCGCTCGTGCGCGGCGGACCGGCGATCCTCGGCAATGCGCAGAAGAACGCGCTGCTCGACGACCCGTACTCCCTGTCGCAGCTGCACCTGCGCGTCTGGTCCTCTTCCGGATTGCCGCAACGCTGGATCAGTGATGATGATGCATGCCGGGCAGGTGCAGCGGGTGGTGCAGGTCCTTGAAGCTCTTGTCGTGCTCGAGCAGGTGGATCACCGCCTTGACGATCGCATACATGACGGCGCGTTCGCGGTTAGGATGATCGGCGAAGTGGACGATCACCGGCCCTGACTTGACCGAACTGCAGCGGGATTCTCCCGCCTCCTTGTGAAAGCTCAGCGGAATGCCGTACTGGGTCAGCAGCGCGCCGCAGGCATTCCAGTCCCTCGTCCATTGCGGCACCGGCTCGGTGTTGATCCAGAGTGTGCCCGCATTCTCGCAGTACTCCTCCACTTCATGTCCGAGCAGCTGCGCCAGGTGGCGCTCCTTGGCCACACAGCTGCGGAAATATTCTTCATCGCTCATGCGCATGGAATTTCCCCTCGGCAACCTATCGTTCCGGATATGATTAAGAATAGCACCGGGCTGCGGTACGACAACCCGGGTTGAGCTTTCCTTTATGACAACGATCCCGGATAATCTGTTCCCACCATGAACACGCTTTCTCCCGATCCCGTCGAAGACCGCATCTACGTGCTGCGCACGCGCTGGGAGCGTTACGTCGCCGAAGGACGGTTCGAACAGTTCATCGAATTTGCGGTGGCCGTCAACAGCCTGACCGAATACTTCAACCGCCTGCGCCTGCCCGGCCTGGTGCGCTTGTGCGAGGGACTCGAGAACGCGGCGCTGGCGAAGCTGGGAGACCAGGAAACGCACCCTGTCCCGCAACAGGACATCCAGTCCTTGCAGCGCCAGGTCGATACGTTGCTCGGTGCCGTGGCGAGCTCGCGCCCTTCCGCCGCCGGCCGGCGCTCGGACGAACCGCCTTCCACGGCGGATATCGACTGGATCAAGCCGCGTGCGATCTGGATGGTGACCGCGCCCGAAAAGCGCGAGATGGCCGATGCGCTGACCCGCCAGCTCAAGTTCTTCGGCTTCAAGATCTTTGCGCTCGACTGGGATGCGCTGCGCCTTCCCGAAGACATGCCGCTGGCGGTGCTGTTCATTCCCGCCGCCGACGAACCGGGTGAAGTGCAGTTCGATTGCATCGCCGCCATCCGCAAGAGCTGTCCGGCGAGCCAGCTGTTCTATCTCGGCGTGCAATCGGCGATCGAGCCGATCGTCGAACTCATGCGCGCCGGCATCGACGTCACCATTCCCGCCGAAGACCAGCCCGCCATGGTGCTCAATTGCGTGCTCGACCTCGTGCAAAGCAACGAGCAGGAACAATACCGCGTGCTGGTGGTCGAGGATTCCCGCGTCGCGGTGGCGCTGATCCAGCGCACGCTCGCGCAGCACGACATCGACTGCCATGCGATCAACGATCCGGCCAGGCTGCTCGAAGCGCTCGAATCGTACAAGCCCGACCTCGTGCTGATGGACATGCACATGCCGCGCTTCAACGGCGTGGAAGCGACGCGCGTGCTGCGGCAGATGGCCGCCTACAGCGCGCTGCCCATCGTCTACCTGTCCGGCGAATCGGATGTCGGCATGCAGGTGGAGGCGCTGCGGCTCGGCGGCGACCAGTTCCTGGTGAAGCCCTTCAACCCGGTATTGCTGGCGGCGGTGGTCAAGACGCGGATCGAACGCTTCCGCGAAACGCGGCGCTCGACACGCCTCGACGGCCTGACCGGCCTGCTCAACCACACGTCGGCCAAATCGCGCCTGCAAGCGATGGTGCGGGAAACCGAAACACAGGGTGCGCTCACCGTGGCGATGATCGACATCGATCATTTCAAATCGATCAACGACACCTACGGCCACCCGGTCGGCGATCAGGTGATCCGGGGCCTGGCGTGGCTGCTCAAGGGGCGACTGCGCTCGGTGGATTTGATCGGGCGCTATGGCGGAGAGGAATTCATCATCGCGCTGCCCGGCGTAGACCTGGCACGCGCCATGCCGGTCATCGACCGCATCCGCCGCGACTTCTCGGCACTGCCGCATGCGCATCCAGAGGGCGCCCTGCACGCGACCTTCAGTGCCGGTGTTGCGGCCTTCCCGAGCATCCACCACACTGCCCCCGGCCTGACCGAGGCGGCCGACCAGGCGTTGCTGCAAGCGAAGCGCCTGGGGCGCAATCGCGTCGAGACGGCAGATTAGGCTGCGACCAGCCGCCAGAGCGAAGTCACTTCCGCAGATCGTGCGGCATGCAGTGGATCGCTTGCGTCGGCGGCCTTCGGATGCCTCGGCCGAGCATCCAGCTTCCCGATCACCTTCAATCCCGCCTTGTCGATCCAGCCCTGCAACTCGTCGCGCGTGCGCAACCCGAGATGTTCGGCAAAGTCGGAAAGAATCAGCCATCCCTCGCCGCCCGGCGCAAGATGCGCCGCCAGTCCATCGAGGAAGCCGCGCAGCATCCGGCTGTCGGGGTCGTAGACCGCGTATTCGATGGGGGAACTCGGCCGTGCCGGCAACCAGGGCGGATTGCAGACGACAAGCGGCGCCCGCCCCTGCGGGAACAGGTCTGCTGTGACCAGTTCCACCTGCGCCGAGAGACCAAGACGGTCGATATTTTCTCGTGCACAGGCCAGCGCCCGGGGATCCTGGTCGGTCGCGACAACGCGCTCCACGCCCCTTTTCGCCAGCACGGCGGAAAGCACGCCCGTTCCCATACCGATATCGAATGCCAGCGCCATCGACGGCAGCGGCGCCTTCGCCACCAGGTCGACATATTCGCCACGCACCGGCGAGAACACGCCGTACCAGGGATGGATCTTCGCGCCGAGCGCGGGAATGTCGACGCCCTTCTTGCGCCATTCGTGCGCGCCGACCAGCCCCTGCAGCTCGCGCAGCGAGGCCACGTAGGGTTCATGCGCCGGGCCGTAGGCTTCTTCGCACGCCTGCTGCACGTCGGGCGCGCGCCGCAGCGGAACAACATGGCCGGCATCGAAAGGCAGCAGCACCATGCCGAGGATGCGGGCGCGCTGCGCCTGCGCCTTGCGATGCAGATGGAATGCCTCGGCGGGGGTGGCCGGCGCGGCCTTGCCGGTTTTCGGTTTGCGGTCGGTGCGTCGCGCCAGTGCCTGCAGCAACTGCCGCGCATTCTGGAAATCGCCGCGCCACAACAGGGCCGTGCCTTCGCACGCCATGCGGTAGGCGGCATCGGCCGTGGTTCGATCATCGGCGATGGCAACGCGTTTGGGCGGCGGAACGGCGGCTTCGGAGCGCCAGCGGGCGGAGCGTTCCTGGCCTGCCTCGCTCCAGTGAATGACAGGGTATGCGCTCATCGTAGGGAATGGGTTGGATGCAAGAAACCGGCCGCGCATGCCGCGCGTCCGGGGATGGCGCATTCTATCTCACGCGGTCTTTAACGCCGGGTTGTCTTCGCCTTCCACCACGCGCACATTCCCCGCGGTCATCGGCTTGCCGCATTCCGAACATTGCTGGCCCGGCCGGGAAAGCTTGCCGCACTCGGTATGCAGCAGCCGGACCGGCGGCGCATCTTCCCGCGGCAACCATTCGTCCCCCCATCGCATCAGTTCCAGCACGACGGGGAACAGGGCGACGCCGGCAGGCGACAACTCGTACTTGAATCGCACCGGCCGCTCTTGGTAGGGACTCTTTGCGACGAGCCCCCCCTCGACCAGCCTGCCAAGGCGGTTGGTCAGGATGTTGGTCGCCGCGCCGGTCTGCTTCTGCAATTCGTCGAAGCGATGCGCGCCACGGAACAGCGCGCGCAGCACGAGCAGCACCCATTCGTCGCCGATCAGCTTCACGGAACGGACGATCGGGCAGGTCAGCGGTGCGCAGTACTTTTCGGGTTTGTCGGGCTTGTCCATGATTTTCATTGTACTTACTTGCAAAATAAAAGTCACTGGTTTATGATGAATCCGTAGCTTGCATTTTGCAAGTCACTAGCCGGTTCCGGGCAGTGGTTTGCGTAGTGACAAGTTTTCAGGTTGCGGCACCGGTTTTGCCGCCTTTAATTTCTTTGGAGAATACAAATGAACGCCAAACTGTCCAGCATCGCCATTGCCCTGATCGCCACCACCGCCAGCGCGTTTGCGGCGGATCCGGTCCTTACCCGTGCGCAGGTACGCGCCCAAGTCGAGCAAGCCTACGCCCGCGGCGAACTGAATCGCCAGAGCGAATTCGTGGAGCACGCCACCACCGCATCGACAGCGCCGCGCGCCCAGGTCCGCGTCGAACTCGATCGAGCCCATGCGCAAGGCCAGTCGGTGACGCAGCACGCGGAATTTGTCGAACACACCGGCACGACGGGCGGAAAATCCCGCGCCGACGTACGCGCCGAGCTGGAACAGGCCTACGCCCACGGGCAAGTCGGCAACCAGTCCGAATTCGTCGAGCACACCCATGTCGCGACCGGGAAATCGCGTGAAGAAGCGATCCGCGCAGCGGAATCCGTCCGCCCCGGCACCTCGTCCGGCAGCTGATCTGCCATTGCGGCCCGCCTGCCTGTCTCACCCATATCTGCCCAATATGGGTTTGGCCCGCCGTCCCGTGCGGGCTTTTTTTCGCACTCCGTGCCCGCATACATGCGCTTTGCTCCGCGATCCGTGCATTTCGTCGCATTGCCGTGGCAGCGTGCCGGGGTCGGCATTATCGTGGAGCCATCTTGACAAGGAGATCGGCATGAAAGAATCCACGACACAAGGACGCAGCAAGGGCCTTGCCTTCCCGATGATCCTCATCCTGGCCGGAGTGGTCATGTTCCTCACCAGGAACGGGCTGGTTGACCGCCAACTGGTGCTGCAGTTGCTGCCACTGGTGCCGGTTGCCATCGGCGGTTCGCTGCTGTTCTCGCGCTTGCATCGCAGGGCCGGCTAGGACCGGGCATGGACACCGAGATCGTCCTGTTCGTACGGGAGCAGGTTGCCGACACGATGCTGCAGGAGGCGCTTGCCGAAGCGTTCGGCATTGCGCCTGACGCCGGGGACAAGCCGCTCGTCGTCCGCTACGCACAGGGATTTGCCGTCGGGGTCAGCATTCCATGCGACGACAAAGTACCGGTGGAGTATGCCGCGAACATGCTGTCGGAGCGGCTGGACACGGCGGTCCTGCTCGAGTCATGCGCCGGGGCGCAATGGCTCCTGTTCGCGCCGGGCGCCCCTGATCCGCTTGAAGTACAGGTGGTGGAGTTGCGGCATGGACTGGACGTCGCCATGCCCATGCGCGCAGGAAAGCTGCCGGCAGATGCGGCATATGCGTAAGTGAGCTATCGCTTCTGTCCGAAGTAGCGGCCGCCTGTTTCCTGGTGCCGCCGCTCGGCAATCGCCCACAGTTTGTTGCCGCGCGCGTTACGGTCGTCGAAGGCGCGCTTCTTCTCGACAGCACTCGCCTCATCCTCTTCCAGGGCATCGGCAATATCTCTCTTCAGCGCCTCGCGGAACGTACCTGAAGACAGGCACTTGGCATCCTTGCCGACCACGATAGTCATGGCATTGCCGCTGCGCGTGAAGCCGCATTCGGCGAACGCGATCGCAGGCAAAAGCAGCAGGATGGCAATGAGGTGTTTGTGCATTGGCATTCCAAAAAGGCAAGGCATGCCAAAGCATGAAGCTTGACTTCGCTTCAGAAGGCGGCCCCGCTACCATGAGAGACGATGTCCCTGTTAGGTCGGAAGCTTTGCGTCCCGGCCTTTCGACCGGTTTGCCCTGCGGTGGATTGATAGACCCAGTATAGCAGCAAGCGGCAATTTTTGTATCCGCACGGCAACTTTTTGAGAATCCGCTGATTTTCCGCAAACCCTGCACCGGCCGGCAATTTTGTTTACCATTGAAAAGCACGAGTGTTCGCATTTCTCAATCAGACAAGAAAGCCCATGACAACCCACCCATTTGACCAGGCGCTCGCCCTGGAGGCGGAAAGCGACGACCTGTATCGCGGCCATACGTCCGAACATTACTGGAACATGATCTCACCGTTCGGCGGCACCACGGTCGCCACGCTGCTGCAGGCGATCCTGTCGCACCCGCGCCGGCTGGGCGATCCACTGGCCATGACGGTCAACTTCGCGGGGCCGCTCCAGAAAGGCGGGTTCCGCATTCGGGTGCATCCGGTGCGCACCGGCCGGTCGACGCAGCACTGGCAGATGGAAATCCGCCAAGGCGATGATGCCGAGCCGGCGATTACCGGCACCGCGGTGTTTGCGGTGCGGCGCGACGCCTGGTCCGACACCGAATCAACGATGCCTCCGGCCGCGGCGCCGGAAGAGCGCGACCGCTACGCATCGCCGGCCAACGTCCCTTTCCTCCAGATGTACGACGTGCGCTATGTCAACCGTGATCCGCTCGCAGGAGGAAGCGACAGCGACACGCAATGCTGGATCAGCGACGTGCCGCCGCGCGGGCTGGACTTCCCGTCCATCGCCGCGCATTGCGACACCTTCATTCCCCGCCTGTTCGTGCGCAAGGGCGGTCCGACGCCGATCTCGACGGTGACGCTCACGATCAACTTCCATGCGGACAGCGAGGCGCTGCAGAAGGTAGAGGGACACCACACTTTTGCAACGGCAAAGGCGAACGCCTTCAACGGCGGGTATTACGACCAGGAGGGAAAGGTCTGGTCCAGGAACGGCATCCTGCTGGCGACCACGCACCAGATGGTGTGGTACCGGGACCAGTCGTTATAGTCTTCAGCGCTTGGCGGTCTGGCCGTAATACATTTCCGCCTGCTGAACGGGCATCGGCTGTCCCGGCGGACGTGGGTGGCGAGCGACGGCACGGGTGATCACCGGAGAGTTGGCGTCCATCGTCTTGACGGACGCCACGAGGCTGTCACGGAAAGCATTGCGGAACTCTTCCGACTTGAAGCATTTGTTGTCGGACTTCTTGCTGACCACAATCATCATTTCACTGCTGTTGCTGACGAATCCGCATTCGGCCCAGCCGAGAGCGGGTATGAGGAGGAGAGCGGCGATGGCGTACTTCAACATGATTCGGCGTTTTGCAAACAGGGCACGCCGCGATGCTGCGAGACTCCGCTTCAGGAGGCGGCTCCGCTACCATGAGAGTTTCTCTTTTAGGCCGGAAGCTTTGCGTCCCGGTCTTTCGACCGGTTTGCCCTGTATGGGTTATTGTGCGAGCCAGTATAGCAATGGAGCGCAATGCGTGCAGGGAGGCCGCCACCCTCGCCTCGCGATTCCTTGACCCGTATCAGGGAGTCGCGAATCAGTCCTTCAACAGACGCTGTACGGCGCACCAGTCGGGCACCAGTTTCTTCAGCCGGTACAACCTCTGCCGGTACTTGCCTTCCGCTCCGGATGAACAATCGAGACCTTCGAATGCATGCGCGATGCGCTCGATCTCGGCACGGTCGTCATCGCTCGCGACGAGGATCAGGCGACGCCTGCCGCGCGCATAATCCGCCCGGATGTCAACCAGCAGGCAATGCCCGAGATTCGCGGATGCAAGGTCGATCAGCAGGGCCTCCGGCAGCGACAGGCCGAAGCGCGCCGCAAGCGCGATACGCGCGTTCACGACGAGCGGCACCTTGAATGCATGCTGTGCAAGCTGCTGCTGCACTTCCAGTGCCCAGCGGGAGGGCGACGGACGCGATGCCAGTTTTTCCAGCCGCATGGCGGCCTCGCTGCATCCCTGCAGCGCAGCCTTGTGCAGCCAGTAGAGAGCGAGCACGTCCCTGCTCGCATCGCCTTTGCGGGTACGCCAGACCAGCATGCCGAGTTCGCGTTGCGCGACGTGGTAACCGGCGGATGCCGCCTTGCAAAGATAGGCATGTGCCTGCGACAGGCTGCGTTGCGAAAATTCGGCCTTTTGATAAATCCGCGAAATCGCGTACCACGCCTTCTCGATGCCCTGGTCGGCCGCAAGGGTCAGCCAGCGAATGGCCTCCTTGTAGTTGGCGATGCCATCGATGGCGTCACTGCGCTTGCCATCGATATCCATGCGTGCAAGCAGCAGTCCCAGCGACAGCTGCGAATCCCGGTCGCCGGCCGATGCGGCACACTCAAGAAAGCGCATCGCCTCACGCTTGTCGCCATCGGCGCTCAACATCAGCGCGTGCGCTGTGCGCGCGAGCAGGCGTACCTCTTCCGGCGACAGCGGTGGCGCGGCATGCGCGAATTGCAAAGCGGTATTCACGGTCAGCCGGCGCGTTGCACGAGTTCACGTGCCAATGGAAGAGACCAGCGCAGGAACGCGGCGTAATCCGCGACCGCCCACGCGCGCTCGGCGAGCGCATATCGCGCAGCAAGGATGCCGGCATCGGCCGCGCTTGCCGCCCATTCGAGCGGCGATGCCGATGCCTTGCGCGCACCGCGCGCGGCAGGATCGGCAACAGAAAGTTCCCTGGCTCCGGATTGCTGGGCAAGCAGCCATTGCGCATCGGGCATGTTTGCCTGTGCCGCTGCCTGCAAGGCACGCATGGCCTTGTCATGCCACGCCGTACGCAATGCCGCGTCATCCATCACCAGGCGCGCGAGCGTCAGCCCCGCTTGCATTACACCCGCATCGAATGCCTTCTCATACCACGGCAGCACGGCGCCGGCAGAGGCAATATTGCGCACCGTCTCATAGGGGATATGCTCGCCGATCAGCCGCCACGCATCCGCAATATCGCGCCGTGCGGCACGGTCGAGCCAGTGCAGTGCCGACATCGGGTTCCGGGGCAGGCCGCTGCCGCCGAACAGGTAGTGCCTACCGAGTGTCAGTTGCGCTGCGGCGTCGCCGGCGCGCGCCGCCCGGATCACCGGCAATAAGTCACGAGTTGCCATGCTTGCTCTTGGTTGAATGGTGATGCGGCGCAGAGTGCGCACCGCTTGAAAGAGTAGCTAGCGTAGCGATTTGGCAACTTTCGCTGTATTCGTAATTTCACGTAGCTCGCACACTGGCGAAATGCAGCGAAATTTTCTTTTGTCCGTCGAATGGTTTGATGGCGAAAACAAAATTTGCGGAGCGTCGCAATTCCCCCACATGCGCGTTGTGAAAAGGCGACGCAGATACCGACTGTCATTGGCGTTTTGACTATTGCGAGGAAATCAACTTACCAAGCCTCTGGATTGATGCACCGCGCTGCCTCTATCGTTCGATGCATCCGCGCAAGTGGATATGCATACTGGTTTCCCCCTCTCAACTCAAGGACTCAAGAATGAAGAAATCGCTACTCGCGCTTGCCGTGATCGGCAGCTTTGCCGGAACCGCTTCGGCCCAGACCAACGTGAGCATCTACGGTGTGGTTGACGCCGGCATCGTCTTGGAAAAAGGCGGCGCCGCCGGTTCCGTTTCCAAACTGACGAGCGGTGTTGCTTCCGCTTCGCGCATCGGCTTCCGCGGTACGGAAGACCTGGGTGGCGGCCTGTCCGCGAACTTCGTGCTGGAGAACGGCTTCAATGAAGACACCGGCGCGCTGACCGGCGGCCTGCTGTTCGGCCGTCAGGCATACGTCGGACTGAAGGGTGGCTTCGGCGCGACCAACTTCGGCCGCCAGTACACCCCGCATTACCTGGTTTCCGCCGCAGCCGACCCGTTCGGCAACGGCATGGCCGGCCGCTTCACCAACCTGATGGCCAACTCCGGCACCCGCATGGACAACACCGTCAAGTACACCTCCCCGTCCATGGGCGGCTTCACGGGTGAACTGGCTTACGGCTTCGGCGAAGTTGCAGGCAACAACTCCGGCAGCCGTGCAATCGGCGCTTCGCTGAACTACGGCGCAGGCCCGCTGAAGGTCGGCCTCGGCTACCACAAGCTGAACAACGCAGCGGCAACCGACAGCGCGAAGAACACCGTCATCGGCGGCACCTACGACTTCGGCGTCGCCAAGGCTCACCTCGCCTACGGCAAGAACAAGGGCACGGGCACCGTCGACAACAACGACCTGCTGGTCGGCGCAACCGTTCCTTTCGGCCCGCACAAGCTGCTGGCTTCGTTCATCCGCAAGGATGACGACTCCGCGCTGAACCGCGACGCCAACCAGTGGGCGCTGGGCTACTCCTACGCGCTGTCCAAGCGTACCGACTTCTACACCGCCTACGCCCGCATCAACAACAAGCGTGGCGCGACCTTCACCGTCGGTAACAACACCGAAGCCGGTTCCGGCAACAAGGCGTTCAACCTCGGCGTTCGCCACACCTTCTGATGAAGGCCTGCCTGTTCCCGCTGCCTGAACGCAGGGGGAACGGCATCAAGCATTGCATTTGTGCCGCTGCATCCCTCCGGCAGCGGCACTGGTAGTCCCAAGGTGTTGTCTCTACCATATCGCAAGATATGGCTTTGCCCGCGCGCTGCAGCGGGCTTTTTTTCGTCTGTACAATTGCAGCGTTTTGTTTGACGAACTTATCCCAGGTTAAGGAAATCCCGTGCTGCTTTCATTAGCATGGGCCGCGCAGTGTCATCGACAACTTCAGGAGGTGAGCAGTGCAGCATTACTACGTCAACAAGCTGGCCATGCCGAACGGCGAACATGAGGTGCACGTCCCGCGCTGCACCTACCTGCCCGAGGGAGACAACGGGATCTACGTGGGTTCCTTCACCCGATGCAGCGAGGCCGTCGAGGCCGCCAAGGCGCACTTCGACAAGGTGACCGGATGCAGGGTGTGCTGCGGCCCCGGCCACACCAGCTGATCTTTTTCCGTCTGACTTAACCGAATCGCATGTCTGCGACGAAGGGATTGTTTTGCCTTTCGTTGCCGAAGGTCGAGGCCGGACCATGTCCGGGCACGAAGGTGACGTCGTCGCCGAGCGGCCAGAGCTTGTTGCGGATGGAGTCGATCAAGGTGTCGTAATCGCCGCGCGGGAAGTCGGTTCTGCCGATCGATCCCTGGAACAGCACGTCCCCCACCAGCGCAAGGCGGACATCGCGCTGGAAGAACACGACATGCCCCGGCGTATGTCCCGGGCAGTGCAGCACTTCCAGCGTCTGCGCGCCGAAAGTCACGATGTCGCCGTCATTGAGCCAGCGGTCGGGCTCGAAGGCGTCGGCGTGCGGGAAGCCGACACGGCGGCAAGCCTCGGCCAGTTGGTCGATCCAGAACTTGTCCTCGATATGCGGGCCCTCGATCGGCACGCCGAATTCCTTGCGCACGAGGTCGGCCGCCGCGCAGTGATCCATGTGGCCATGCGTGAGAAATACCTTTTCCAGCGTCACGTCCAGCTGCTTGAGCGCGTCGCGCAGGCGCGGCACTTCGCCGCCCGGATCAACCAGTGCGGCGTGCCTGGTCTGTTCACAGACCAGGATGCTGCAGTTCTGCTGATAGGGAGTGACGGGGACGATGGCGCATTTCATGGCAGGAAAATCCGTGGGTGAAAGCCAGAAAGTATGCCACGCTCAAGCGCGGCCTTCGCGAAAACGCCGTATCGCCGCGTCGACCATGCCTTCCGGGCTGCCAGTGCCGGCGCGTTCGCTGCGCAGGAAACTCGCATCGTTGCCCGCATTCGCGGCCTGCCGGATGTGCTCCAGCGCAGACAGGCCGCCGAGCGATGCGGCGTAGGGCTCGATCAGGCGTAGCGTGGCGTGCACGTCGTCACGGATGACCACGGCTTCATGGCTCTTCGGATGCACCATGGCGCCGTCGAGGCCGAAACGGCAGGCCTGGAAGCGGTTGTAGTTGTACACGAGGTAATCGTCTTCGGCGGGCACCGGTTCCGTCCCTTCCATGAGATAGCAGCATAGTGCCTGCAGGTAGCCGGCGAGCGCCGCGGCGCGGTCCACCGTCAGCGGCGTGTCGCAGACACGCAGTTCGATCGTGCCGAATTCGGGCTTGGGCCGGATATCCCAATAGAAGTCCTTCATGCTTTTCACAATGCCGGTGTCTTCCATCCGTGTGAAGTAGTCGCGCTCAAAATCTTCCCATCGCAACAGGAAAGGCGCCCGTCCGCTCAACGGGAAAGCGAATACCGAATTCAGCCGCGCCGAGTTGAACAGTGTGTCGCTCCCCTGGACGTAGGGCGACGATGCCGAGAGCGCGATGAAATGCGGGATGTAGCGGTTCAGCGAATGCAACAGCAGCAAGGCGTCGTCGCCGGACGGGCAACCGATATGGATATGCTGGCCGAAAATAGTGAACTGTTTTGCGAGGTAGCCGTAGAGACCGGAAACCTGCTTGAAGCGCGGCTTGGAAAAAATCCTGCGCTCCGCCCAGCGCTGGAACGGATGCGTACCGCCGCCGCAGACGCCGACGTTCAGCATGTCGCCCGCCTGCACCAGGCAGTCGCGGATGCTGTGCAACTGCGCCAGCAATCCGGCGTGGTCCGATTGCACATCGGTCGACACCTCGATCATGCTTTCCGTGATCTCGGGCACAACATTGCCTGGAAATCGTTTGCGTCCGAGCAGATGCAGCATGTCCGGGCTGGCATCGACGAGGTCGAAGTCGCTCAGGCTGACAAGCTGCAGTTCGAGTTCGACACCGAGCGTCAGCGGACGGGATGACTTGAAGGCTTCCAGCGGCATCATTCCTCCTTGCCGGACGTTTCGCCCGCCAGCTTCAACGCCCATTGCGTGAGCAGCGGGCCGGCGATCGCAAGAAACAGCGTGGCGGCAGCGAGCGGCGCAAGCTGGTCCATCAGGTCGATGCCCATCGCGCGCGTCCGTACCAGCATGGCCAGCACCAGCACCGACATCGGCGACAGTGCAAGCGCGGAGAGCAGGCCCTTGCGCCAGGTTGTCCCGCTGGCACGCGCGAACAGCGTCACACCAGCGATTTTCGCAGCGAGACGCACGCCGAGGACAGCAAATGCAATTCCTATGCCGGCCGCAATGCGCGGCCACGCAAGGGTCGCACCGATGAACACGAACAGCAGCACGGTGAGCATGTCGCCGAGTGCGCCAAAGTTGCGCTGCGCCTGTCCCAGCGTCACGCGCCGGTGACGTGTGACGAAGCCGAAAGTCAGCGCCGCCAGCACGGGCGACATCCTGAGTGCCTGCGACAACGCGCAGAGCAGTATCACCGCCACGGCGAAAGCCAGGGTCGCATCGCCGCCGAGCGTGTCCAGACGGCGCAGCAGGCCTGGGACCGCGATTCCGAACACCACGCCGAGTCCACCCGACACAAGCAGCAGGACAATGCTGTTCGACACCGCGCCCAGCAGGCTGCCGGAATGCTGGAAGGTCCACAGTCCCACAATGATGTTGAACACGAATACGGCGAGAACGCAATTCAGTGCCGACAGGTGCAATGCGCGCTCGGTGACCTGTCCCGAGCTGCGCTGTTCGTTGACGACCCGCAGGATTTCGGCGGGCGAACTCGCCATGGCGAGCGACGCCAGCAGCATCGCGGGCAACGGTGCCATGCCGGCGATCTCGGCGACGGCAAACACGGCAGCGAAGGTCGCTGCCGCTTCAACCAGTCCGCTCGCGCCTATCCATGGGTTGGCGCGCAGCCAGCGCAGGTTGATCCGGTATCCGAACTCGAACAGGATGAGGCCAAAGGCGATATTGGCGAGCAGCATGGCGGCGCTTTCGCCGGGCAAGGGCAGCAGGCCCGCCTGCGCATGGGACAGCAAGAAGCCTGTCAATGCATAAATGGTGATGCGGGGCAGCCCCACAGTTCGGTGGACCAGTTCGCCCAGTACCCAAGCCAGCGCAATCGAAAACGGCCAGACGAGGTCGGCGATGCCTGTCAGGAATTCCGGCATGCATGCTCCTATATTTTTGGCAAATCCCGCGCGGAATGGTTATTACTGTTGGGACGGCGCGGAAAAAAAACGGCCCGTGTGGGATAAGCCAGACGGGCCGAATAGGGAAATCAGATTGACTCTGTCTCGGCTACGAAAGCGTGACTTTCGTTCTGCTCGCGGCTGAGATATGTCATCTTGCACCACAACACTTAGGGGAAACTTAAGAATCGGCGAAATATGCCTTGTCAGGCTGTCATCGCCTCGGGCTCTGCGACATCCGTGTCCTTCGGCAACGGGAAGCTGACCGTGACAGCCAGGCCGCCCAGTTCCGCCTGGCCCAGTTCCACAGTGGCCTCGTGCCGTTCTGCGATCGCCTTCACGATGGCCAGTCCCAGGCCGCTGCCGCTCGGACTGGTACCGGGAACGCGGTAGAAGCGGTCGAAGATGCGAGCGCGGTTTTCCTCGGGAATGCCCGATCCCGAGTCCTGGATGGTCAGGCGTGCGGCCGTGCCATCGGCCACGAGATCGATGCGCACGCGGCCATGCTCCGGCGCATAGCGGACGGCATTGTCGAGCAGGTTGCGCACCAGGATGCGCAGGCCTTCGGCATCGCCCTTGATCTCGGAATGCGCGTAGGCGCCGTATTCGAGCTGGATGTGCCGCGCCAGCGCGATCGGCGCGACATCGCCCGCTGCCTGTTCGATGCAGGCGGTCAGCGGGATCAGGCTCATTTCCGCCGCCTCGGACAAGGGATCCTGACGCGCCAGGGCCAGCAGTTGTTCGACCAGGCGCGATGCGCGATCGACGCCGCCCTGCAGCCTGCCCACCGCCTGCACGCGAGCCAATTCATCCTTTGCGCGCGCAAGCGTCTGCACCTGCAGCTTCAATGCGGTCAGCGGCGAACGCAATTCGTGCGCGGCGTCGGCGACGAAGCGTTGTTGCGCGTGCAGCGCCTGGGCCGTGCGGACGAGCAGCGAATTCAGTTCCGCCACCAGCAGCGACACTTCCTTCGGAACGCCCCTGGCATCGACCGGATCGAGCGAATCGGCAGTGCGCGTGGCAAGGTCGCGGCCGATGCGGTTGAGCGGCGACAGTGCGGCGCTGACCACCCACCAGGCGGCGGCGAACAGCAGCAGCGACACGGGGATGGACGGCCACAGCGAATGGATGGCAAGGGAGATCGCGCGGTCGCGGCGTGTGTCGACCTTTTGCGCGACCTGGATCACGCGCGTGCCGTTCTGCACGTTGTAGATGCGCCATTCGCCGTTGTCGAGATTGACGTTGGAATAGCCGAGCTCGCCGCGTTCGGGCAGGTTGCGGTAGGTGCGCGACTGGTAGACGCGCACACCGTCGTCGGTCCAGATCTGGATCACGAAGTCGAAGCCGGCCATGTCGCCGCCGCTGGAGGACTTGTACCACGATGGCTGCTGGTAGGCGCTGTCCTGCAGCGCCAGCGCAATCTGTTCCATGTGGTAGTCGAACAGGTCGTTGGCTTCCTGCATGGCGGCGCGGAAGGAGGCGGCGAACTGCACCGCGGTCGCCACCAGGATGGCGGCGCCGAGCAGGATCAGCAGGCGGATGCGGAGGGAGCGCATGTTACGTTTTTTCCACCATGTAGCCGAGTCCGCGCACATTCACAATGAATTGCGTGCCGAGTTTCTTGCGCAGGCCGTGGATGTACACCTCGACTGCATTGCTTTCCACGTCGCCGGTCCAGCCATACAGGCGCTCTTCGAGCTGCGCGCGCGAGAGGATTGCGCCGGGCCGCGTAACGAGCGCCTCCAGCACCGCCCATTCGCGCGATGACAGCATCACCTGCTTGTCGGCGGCGAGCACCTGGCGCGTGGCGATGTTGACGATCACGTCGCCGCGGCGGTAGACCGGCTCGGCGCCGCCCTTGGCGCGGCGGATGAGCGCGTTCAGGCGCGCGATGAGCTCTTCCAGGTCGAACGGCTTGATGAGGTAGTCGTCGGCGCCGCTGTTCAATCCCTGCACGCGCTCGGCCACCGTGTCGCGCGCGGTGATGACCATGACCGGCAGGCGGTCGCCGCGCGCGCGCAGGTTGCGCAGCACATCGATGCCGTCGATGCGCGGCAGGCCGAGGTCGAGCAGCATCGCTTCGTATGCGTGCGCGGCGAGCGCCTTTTCGGCGTCGCGGCCGTCCTTCACCCAATCGGTGGCCAGGCCTTCGCCTTCCAGCGCGATCTGGATGTTTTCGCCGATCATGATGTCGTCTTCTACGAGCAGTACCTTCATTGGGAACAGGATGGGGAATTGCGGGATTCCCCGATTGTAGGCGTGCGAACGACCCTGCGGCAATCCTTGCAGAAATATCCTCGAAAACAAAAGGCCCGCATCTTTCGATGCGGGCCTTGCTCTCGTCTCCTTGACTCTTCCCTGGCGGGAAGAATTTTCGCTGCCGGTCAGCGTCCGCCGAAACGGCCGTAACGGTCGCGCCGCTCGCGCTCGGCGCGCTGGCGGTCGGTCATGCGGCTGCGGAAAAGACGGATCATGGCATCGCCGTTGCGCGGCTTGTCGCTGGCGCTGCCGGATTGGCGTGCGGGTGAAATCGATTTGTCTGACATGCTCTACTCCTCCGGTTGACGGCAGTCGTGGCGATGAATGCGGCATGACTGCGATTGACGCGAAGAATGTTCCCACATAAAACTTAGGCCAACCTTAAGATGGCCCGCGATGTTCAGACATGTTGAGATTTTTCCTGTTTGCTCTCTCATGAATATGTGATGCAGTGACGCGATTCTTGCGATTTCTCAACACAAATTATCCGATATTAGCTCAAGGAAATGCGTTGCCGGGTATCGGTCAACTTTACATGGCGGAGGGCTCGGATTTTGGAATTTCTATAATCCGGAACGGCGGCCTGTCCGTGAAGGTACGTTGCAGCAGCGGCTTGGCAACGTTGTACACAGGAATGTTGTTCGCCGTCTTCCCTTCCGGACAACCGCGATGCGCGTGCCCATGCAACACTGCATTGACGGGATAACGGAGCAAGGGATCTTCCAGCCTGCTCGATCCGAGGAAGGGAAAGATTTCGATCGGTTCGCCCTGCACGGTCGCTGCGATCGGCGAATAGTGCAGCAGCGCGATGCGCTGTGTCGTGCGCAGCTTGGCCAGCGCCGCCTCCAGCTTGAGCGCCTCCTGGATCGCCTCGTTGACGAACTGCTTGATCGCCACCTCGCCCCAGGGGCCGAGCGAACCGCGCCCGAATCCGCCGCAGAATCCCTTGGCGCCCGCAATGCCCACGCCGTGGATTTCGCACGGTTCGCCGTCGAGCACACGCACGCCTGCTTCACCGAGGATGCGGCGCACCTGGTCCTGCTGCCCAGACTCATAGTCATGGTTGCCGAGCACGGCAACGATGGGAATACGCGCGACGGAGAGATCGTCCGCCAGGACTTTCGCCTCTTCCGGCAAACCATAGTCGGTGAGGTCGCCGCACAGCAGCAGCGCGTCCGCCGACTCCGCCGCCTGTGAAAAGAAATTGCGCAGGCTGCCTGCCGATTCCTTCTTGCAATGAATGTCGCCTACCGCTGCAAACCGAATAGTTTCCTGTGAGACCACCGTGCGCTCCTTTCAGGCAGATTGTTCCTTTCGCTTCTCGCTACCTGTAAAGACCGTGACTTTGTGGCATAAGTTTTGCTGATTCTTTGTGTCATCACTGTGTCGATTGGGAACCATCATGGATGCCGCCATCTCGATCCTGCGCGCCGCTGAAAACCCCGAGCCTGAGGTCAAGGCGTTCTATCGCCGGGTGCTCGACATCCTGAACGATTCCGGCGTGCCCTTCCTTGTCGGCGGCGCGTATGCATTCAACCGCTATACCGGTATCAACCGCCATACGCGCGATCTCGACATTTTCATCCGCCGCGCCGACTTCGACAAAATCAGCGAGGCCTTGCGGCAGCAGGGACACAAAACCGAGCTGACCTTTCCGCACTGGCTGGGCAAGGTGCGCTTCGACGACGTCTATATCGATCTGATCTTCAGTTCGGGCAACGGCATCGCAGAAGTTGACGATCTCTGGTTCGAATACGCGGTCGATTCCAACGTGCACGGCGTGGATGTGAAGATCTGCCCGGCGGAGGAAATGATCTGGTCCAAGGCCTTCATCATGGAACGCGAGCGTTTCGACGGCGCCGACATCATCCACCTGCTCCATGCCTGTGGCGACAAGTTCGACTGGCCGCGCCTGTTCCGCCGCTTCGGGCCGCACTGGCGCGTGCTGCTGAGCCATCTGGTGCTGTTCGGCTTCGCTTATCCTTCCGCGCGCCATCTCGTTCCCGCGGCGGTGATGGATGAACTGGTCGAACGCTTGCGGCAGGAAACGCACTCGCCCTCGCCAGAACACAGCATCTGCCTCGGCACATTGCTGTCGCGCGAGCAGTACCTGAAGGACATCGAACAGGAAGGCTTGCAGGACGGGCGGATTGCCCCGCTGGGCAACATGACGCCCGAGGACATGGCGCTCTGGACGGAGGCGATCCAGGAGCACCACAAGCCGCATTGATTACAGGAGATCGCGCAACCGGTAGTAGAGCACGCCGAGCGCGACCGCCGGCTGGCGTATCCATCCGCCGCGCGGAAACGGCGCATGGCGGATGCGTCCCAGCAGGTCGAATCGCTCCGCATGGCCGGCAACGGCTTCGGCGACCATCCTTCCCGCCATGCCTGCGAGCGCGAGGCCGTGGCCTGAAAAACCTTGCAGGTAGTAGATGTTGTGCTCCAGCCGCCCGAAGTCGGGCGCATGGTTGATCGTGACGTCGACGAATCCGCCCCAAGCGTAGGGCACGCCGAGATCGGCGAGCTGCGGGAACACGGCGAGCATGCGCGCGCGCACCTGTTCGACAAGATTGCGCGGCGTCGCGCCGCTGAAGGCATCCGCCCCGCCGAACAGCAGCCGGTCGTCGCCGGTGAGGCGAAAATAATCGAGCACGAAATTGGTATCGGACACCGCGGCGCGACGGCGGATAAGCGCATCGGCGCGTTCCTTCGACATCGGTTCGGTGGCAATGATGCAGGTGCCGACAGGGATGATGCGGCGCATGAGTTCCGGTGCGATGCTGCCGCCGAACTGGTCAAGGTAGACATTCCCGGCGAGCACGGCGAAGCGGCATTCGACTTCGCCGCCTGCCGTCTTCACGACGGGGCGTGGGCCGCGGCGAATGGCGGTCACCGCCGAATCCTCGAACATGCGCACGCCGGCGGCGCATGCTGCTTCCGCGAGGCCGAGGCAATACTTCAGCGGATGCAGATGGCCCGCATGCGGATCGAAGGCGCCGGCGTGGAATTGTTCGCTGGCGATCCACTCGCGGATTTCGGCCGTTCCTATCCATTGCATCGGATAGCCGTAGGCGCAGGCGAGATGGTCGACGAAGGCATCCAGGTCGCGCGCCTTGCGCGGCGAGGTCGCCAGCGTCATGCAGCCGGGCGTGTAGTCGCAGTCGATGCCGCAGTGCGCGATGCGTTCCTGCAGCAGCTGGACGGCTTCGATGGAAATGTCCCAGGCACGATGCGCATCTTCGCGCGGCAGCTGCCGTTCCATCGCGGTCTGCCCCGCATAACCGGGCAGCACCTGGCCGCCATTCCTGCCCGAGGCGCCCGAACCGATGCGGCGCGCCTCCAGCAGGGCGACCGAGAAGCCGCGCTGCGCCAGTTCGAGTGCGCTCGACAATCCGGCATAGCCGCCGCCGACGACACAGATATCCGCATGCACATGCCCCTGCAACGGACAACGCGCGGTCGGCCGCACCACACTCGCCTCATGGTAGGAGTTGTCGTTGAGTCCGGATTCTTTCTTCAGCAGCACGGGGAGTCACGGTGTGGGTCGGCGCCGGCGGCGCGGTCCTGCGTCAGGTGACGCGGAAGTTCTTGGCCAGCACGCCCAGCTCATCCATGCCGGACACGATCTCGTCGCGGATGATGCGCTGCATGTGCTGCGGGCGCCAGTTGCGTCCGGCGAGTTCGTGGATGGACAGCATGGCATCGTCGCAGGGATGGTAGGCGTAATGCACGGTCGGGCGGGATACAACTTGGACAAATGAACGACCGGGCGGTTGCACCGGCGCTGTTGCCATGCAGCGAAAGGAAATGCTGCCGCGAAGAATGGCTATCGCCTGTTGCCGTCTTCGGCCTTCTCGGCGGCCGGCTTGAGGAAATCGAAATCGAGCAATACCTCGGCCGGCTTCGCTTCCTCCAGGAGAGACTGCGGAATTTCGAGCGCGGCAACGGGCAGTTCGGGGATCGGTGCGAGATTCCCTTCGGCCGCCTGTGCGTCGGGATTGTCCAAGTCGAAGTCCACTTCGCCCGGCGCCGCCTCCAGCGCGGCAGGCGGGATTTCCTCGACTAGCGCGAGGCCGGGCAAGGGCGCGGAAGGCGGCTCGTCCTCGACCCGTTCAAGCACAAGCCCCGGCTCCGGAGCGGCCGGCGGCTCCGCCTGCACGGCATAAAGCGGGTTGGCGGGGGCGATCTCGCGGCCGAGTTCCGCTGCCTGCCGCCAGTCCTCGCCTTCTCCCTTTGTCATGCGATGCAGTTCGCGGGCAAGCGCATCGAAGCTTGGCAGGTCCTTGCGGCCGGCATAGATCGACAGCAGCTTCACGCGCACCGGATGACGGTCCGGCTGCCTGTCCAGGGCTTCCTTGAGGATGTCCTCGGCCTGCACGTCGCGGCCGTAGGCGATGTAGACATCGGCTTCTGCCAGCGGATCGACTTCGTGCGTGTGTCCGATAGCGGTGGGGAGGAGCATGCCGGTGGCAAGTGCCGTGGTGGCCGTGTCGCCTGCGCCGGTTGCCGTTGCCTTGTCTCCATGCGCATCGTTGCGGATGCCTGACTCGATGGCCTGCTTCGCTTTGCGGCGGCGGCTGGTGTAGATGCCTGCGGCGCCGAGCAAGGCCGCCAGCAGGGCGGCACCGGGAATCAGGTAATCCGTTTCCTCCTCGGGCGGTGGAGCAACGGGCTTCGGCGCTGCGGGAGCGGCTTTCGCGGGCGACGGAACGGCCGGCTGCTCCTGGGCGGCCGGCTTTGCCTCTGCAAAAGGGGCAGCCACCGGTAGCGCAGCGGGCGCTTCCGGCTGCGGTGCAGGCTTTGCCGGTGCCATGCCGGCTTCATTCTGCTTCTGCAGTTCCGCCAGCAGGGTATTGGTGACTTCCAGCAGCTTGTGGAGATCGTTGACTTTCTGCTCGAGCGCCTTGACGCGCGCGTTGGCATCGGCCACCTGCTTTTCCATGGTGGCGTAATCTTCCAGCGCGATGACGGCGGCCTTGTCGTCGGTGGCCGATACGGCAGTGACGCCGGTCAGCGTCAATCGCGGTTTTGTGGAAGCGGCCGGTGCTGCAGCCGGCTTGCTGCCCGATGGCTTTGGCGCGGCCGGCGGCGATGCGGGCTTGCGTGCCGGCGCGGGGGAAGCGCTTGGCGCAGCCACTGCCATCTGCGCACTATCGGCGGCAGGATCAAGGAGGAAGACATATTCGCGCACCACGCGTCCGCTGCTGCTGCCCAGCTCCAGCAGCATGTCGACAAAGGGTTCGTTGACCGGCTGCGTGGAGGTGACGTGGACGAACTGCCGCCCGCCGCGCTGCTCCACGGCGAAGCGCAGGGACATCAGCACGGGGTTGAATTCGATGTTGGCCCGGCGGTAGGCATCGACGCTCGCCAGCTTGACGGTGAGCGGGCCATCGTCCTGCCCTGCCGCCGAGATCAGTTCGATGTCCGCACGCAGCGGCTGGCCGAGGGAAGAGAGGACGGCAAGGTCGCCCCACCCCGCTGCATGTGCTTGTGAAAACAGCATCGCCGTCGCGACCGCCGCACTGAGTTTCTTGAGTTGAAACGCGATCGGTTTCGGTCGGTATGGCGAAAACATCAACGGCCTGCGAGGTGATTGGACGAATTATGCTAAGACGCGGCATGTACCGCGTCAATCATTCGTCCGGCTCACTGCAACAGCCCTTGTTCCATTGACATCAAACGCACGCGCGGGCGTCCGCTTCAGTGCTGACGTTTTGCCATCGTCACGCCCGGGACGAGAACTGGTCGAAAGCGGCGAGCGCATTGGCGGAGTACATCAGCGAGGGGCCGCCGCCCATGTACACCGCCATGGCCAGTGTCTCTTCGAGCTCGGCCTTTGTCGCGCCGAGCCTGACGAGCGCCTGCGCATGGAAACCGATGCAGCCGTCGCAGCGTGCCGCCACGCCGAGCGCCAATGCGATCAACTCCTTGGTCTTCTTGTCGAGCGCACCGTCGGCGGTCGCCGCGCGCGCCATGTCATTGAAGGCCGTCATCAGGCCCTGCTGGTCCTTGCGCAGGACAGCGAGGTGGGACGATATCGTTCTGGTCAGTTCCTGGTAATCGACCGTCGCGCTGCTCATGTCATTTCTCCTTGAGTGATGGGACGTGTCGATGCTAGGCGCGGCAACCGCATTTGTCTGTAACCGAGGTTACAGAACATCCTGCGCGCCGGGGCCGCACTTCTCTTCAGGGCGCAGGCCGGCCGCTCTCCGTCCGGGGAAGGCTGCGGTCCTTCGCAAAGCTTCCTTCATCGAAGCTGACTTCCAGGTCTTCCGCCGTGCCGGCGCCGCCCTGCCGCGTGAACAGTGCGAGCGCATAGTCCTTCAGCATTGCCTCGCGTTCTTCTTCGTTCAGGTCCCGCCAGGGCTTGCCGCGATGCTGCGCGACCACTTCCTCGACGGAAAATTCGACCGAAGTTTCAATGCCGTCTCCACGAATCCAAGCTTTGATGCCGTCCATGCTCAACCCTCCTTGCCAGGTGTTGGACACCCTATGCAAGCGAAAGACATGCCGGCCTGCGTCAACGCTCCCAGTGCACGCGCAGCAGCCGATGCGACTCGCCGAAATGGAATTTCAGGTTGCCCTGGTAGGTGCTGCGCAAGGTTTCGCCGATCGCGCGCGCGAGGCGCACATCGTTGGTATCGATCAGCAGCCTGCTGCCGTCGGCACGAACCGAGACGATCCGTTTTCCCGGTTGCCCAGTGATTTCGCATTCTTCAAACCTGCGCACCAGGTCGATGATTTCGTCATGATGTTCCAGCGCGAATGCGCCGGCAATGGAGACACAAGCCGCGGGCAGGGTTTCGTCTTCGAAACGGTGCCGTTCAGGATGGATAGCTGACAAAGGCGGGCGCCGTGATTTCATCATATCTCCCTGAAGGACATCGTTCACCGGTCAATGCATGTGCCGCAAACGCAGCTGGGGCGACTGCGGCCGCCGGCGTGGAAGTCCGCCGCCGGCGGCGCGTTCGTCCTGCTGCCGCACTGTCGAATCCGAGAGGCAGGAGGCGGCAATCTGGAACCATGCCTCGGTGGACAGCAGCTGGCGCGCGGCCGGAAACAGTTCGTCCTCTTCCAGAGACAGCCGTGCCATCACCTGGCGGCAATAGAGTTCGATGGCCGAGACCAGGGCGATGACGTCGGCGCAGCTTCCGGCGACGGCACGCTCCATCTGGCTGCACACGTGCAGCAGGATGCGCATGGCATCGGTGCACAGCGCATCGAGGCGGTCCAGCAGGCCGGCGAGGTCGGACGGCGTCCGGCGCAGGGCCGGAATCACGTACAGCTCCACTTTCCGCTGGTGACAATACTTGTCGACCTTCATCAGTTTGTGGAGGACGCGTTCAAGCCATACCCGGTCCACGCCGTCGGCGCATAACCAGGATGCATTGTGCAGGTACTGTTCCAGCTTGCCGAGGATGCGGCGCGTGTTCTGCTGCTCGCTGGACAGGACCACCATGGAATAGGTGGTGGTCAGCATGTTCGAATTTCCTATGAATGCAAATATTGCGTGGTGCCCTGCCATCCGGCAGAAACAAGTGGTCGGAGAGTACAACAAGGCCCTTGCCAAAGCACCAACGCTGCTTGACCCGGGTCAACGAAATCGAAGGCCTTGCTGGACTATTTGAAGAAGGTGTTTCGCTGTGGAAAGCGTTTGATTCCGGTCAACGAATCGGAGGGGGAAATGAAGGGAAAAATGCAGGCGCCGCCGGCGGGCGGCAGCCTGCACCGGAGGATGCGCTAAACCAGCCCGAGGATGCGGCCGATCTCGGCGATATAGCGGCTGTCCTGCAGCACTTCGCTTTCGACGCGCGCCGTCATGTCCTGCAGCGTGCCGCGCACGGTGTGCAGTTTTTCCTTTACCAGCACATGTTCGCCGTCGCCGGCGGCGAGGAGTTGTTTCAGGTGGTCGATTTCCTGGCGCAGAGCTTGCACGTCGGGACGGTCGGCGGGCGCGCTGGCGAGTTCCTGCTCCATGGCTGCCACCAGGCTGCGAACCCGGTCGAGGCTGAAATTTTCATTCGTGGTCATGGCTGCTGGTCCTTGATGATGGGTCATGCATTCATTGTAGCCCCGGCGCGGATTTCCGGTAACCACCATTTGCGATTCTTTCCGTCCAGCCTCTTTGCATCTTTGAAGAATGGACTATGTTGATAGGTGAAAGGAGCCTCTCATGAAATCAGTACATCCATCCTCGCCTTCCTTCCAGCCGGGAAGGCATCTGGAGGTCCTGGACGAGCCTGTGCATGATGCGTCGCGCGATGCTGAAAGAATGGCATCGCCGGCGGTGTGCACGGAATGCGGCGCCGTGTACGGCGAGGGCCACTGGAGCTGGACGTCGGCGCCGTCGCATGCGCTGCAGATGCGCTGTCCGGCCTGCCGCCGCATCGCCGAAGGACGTCCGGCGGCGCATGTCACGGTATCGGGACAGTTCGCGCAGGAGCATGCGAACGAGGTCACGCATCTCGTGCGCGATGTGGAACAGCGGGAAAAGACGGCGCATCCCCTGCGGCGGATCATGTCCATCGAGCCCAACGGCGATGAGCTGGAGGTATCCACGACAGATGTCCGGCTGGCGCAGGATATCTGCAATGCGCTGCTGGACACCTATGACGGGAAGCTGAACGTGGATTACGACGAGGGAGAGCGGTTGTTGCGGGTGAAGTGGGTGACGTAAAGGTTACTCCCCTCTCCCGCCTGCGGGAGAAGGGAGTATCTCTTCGATTCAGCTATCGTCCTACTTCAACGCATCCGTAGACTTCACCTGCTGCCTTAACGCGAACTTCTGGATCTTGCCGGTCGAGGTCTTCGGCAGTTCGCCGAACATCACCGTACGCGGCACCTTGAAGCCTGCGAGATGCTGCTTGCAGTGCGCAATGATTTCCTCTGCCTTCACATCCGCTCCCGGTTTCACCTCGACGAAGGCACACGGCGTCTCGCCCCATTTCGCATCGGGCTTCGCCACCACGGCCGCGGCCATGATCGCCGGATGGCGGTACAGCACGTCTTCGACCTCGATGCTGGAAATGTTTTCGCCGCCGGAAATGATGATGTCCTTGCTGCGGTCCTTGATCTTCACGTAGCCGTCCGGGTTCATCACCGCCAGGTCGCCGGTATGGAACCAGCCGCCGGCGAAGGCTTCTTTGGTGGCCTTCTCGTTCTTCAGGTAACCCTTCATGGTGATGTTCCCGCGGAACATGATCTCGCCCATGGTCTCGCCATCCGCCGGCACCGGCTGCATCGTGTCCGGGTCCATCACCGTGATGCCCTGCTGCAGGTGGTAGCGGACGCCCTGGCGCGCGTTCAGGCTTGCGCGATCGCCGATGTCGAGGCCGTCCCAGGATTCATGCTTCACGCATACCGATGCCGGACCATAGACTTCGGTCAGGCCGTACACATGGGTGATGTCGAAACCCATTTTCTCCATGCCTTCGATCATCGAGGCCGGCGGGGCGGCGCCGGCGACCATCGCCTTGACGGTGTGGTTGATGCCGGTCTTCAGTTCCTGCGGAGCGGCCAGCAGCAAGCTGTGCACGATGGGCGCGCCGCAGTAGTGCGTCACCTTGTGCTCGCGGATCAGGTTGAGGATGGCGGGGGCTTCGACACGGCGCAGGCAGACATTGACGCCGGCGCGCGCGGCGATCGTCCACGGGAAGCACCAGCCGTTGCAGTGGAACATGGGCAGCGTCCACAGGTAGACCGGGTGCTTGGGCAGGTCCCATTCGAGGATGTTGGACACGGCGTTGAGCAGCGCGCCGCGATGATGATAGACCACGCCCTTGGGATTGCCGGTGGTGCCGGAGGTGTAGTTCAGGCAGATGGCCTGCCATTCGTCGGCGGGCAGTTGCCATTCGTAGCCGGCGTCGCCGCCGGAAATGAAGGATTCGTATTCGATGGTGCCGATGCGGTCGCCGCTGCCGATGTATTCGGGATCGTCGACATCGATCACCAGCGGCTTGCGGGTGGAGAGTGCCAGCGCCTTTTCCATCACGCCGGAAAACTCGCGATCGACGATGACAACCTTGGCCTCGCCATGGTCGAGCATGAAGGCGATCGACTCGGGATCGAGGCGGGTATTGAGGGAGTTGAGCACCCCGCCCGTCATCGGCACGCCGAAGTGCGCTTCGACCATGGGAGGCGTATTGGGCAGCATGACGGCGACGGTGTCGCCCAGGCCGACACCCGACTTCGACAGGGCGGAAGCAAGCTGCTTGCAGCGCGCGTAGGTGGTGGCCCAGTTGCGACGGATATTGCCGTGGACGACCGCGAGGCGCTCAGGGTACACAGCCGCTGCGCGTTCAATGAAGGTCAGCGGCGACAATGAGGTGTAGTTGGCTGGGTTGCGTTCGAGACCGCTGTCGTACATGTGGGGCATGGCTGTCTTCTCCAGGTTGAACTGCATATCAGGTTGGCGAAGCATACCGATGTTCTTTTGCCAAGACCATACCGTAAAGTTACGACATCGATAGCAGCGAATTTCTGTATGGAAAATGCGGCGCGAGGATGACGCGCCGCATTGTTCCGCTTATTTCTTCACCAGCGCGCAACGTGATTGGGCAAGGGGCTGGAAGGCCTCCGTCGCCGGGATCACGGCCTGCACGTTGTAGTAGTCCCACGGCGTCTTCGACTCTTCCGGCTTCTTCACGCGCAGCAGGTACATGTCGTGCACCATGCGGCCGTCGTCGCGGATGCTGCCGTTGGTGGCGAAGAAATCGTTGACCGGCGTCTTCTTCATCTGCGCCATCACCTTCGTCGTGTCGTCGCTGTTGATTGTCTTCACTGACTTCAGGTAATGCATGACCGCCGAGTACATGCCCGCCTGCACCATCGTCGGCATGCGCTTCTGCTTTTCAAAGAAACGTTTCGACCATGCGCGGGTGGCGTCATTCAGGTTCCAGTAGAAGCCCTCGGTGAGGTACATGCCCTGCGTCGCCTTCAGGCCAAGGGTGTGGATGTCGCTGATGAACATCAGCAAACCGGCCAGCGACTGCTTCGGCGTCAGGCCGAATTCGGCCGCCTGCTTGATGGCATTGATGGTGTCGCTGCCCGCGTTGGCCAGGCCGACGACCTGCGCCTTCGACGTTTGCGCGCTCACCAGGAAGGAGGAGAAGTCCGAGCTCGGGAACGGATGGCGCACCGCGCCCACCACGTTGCCGCCATTGGCCTTGATGACTTCGGATGCATCCTTCTCCAGCGAGACGCCGAAGGCATAGTCGGCGGTCAGGAAGAACCAGCTCTTGCCGCCCTGCTTCACCACGGCGCGCGCGGTGCCGTTCGATACGGCATAGGTATCGTAGGTCCAGTGCACCGTCACGTCGTTACAGTCTTCGTTGGTGATGCGGGTCGACGCCGCGCCGGAGATCAGCGCGATGCGATTCTTTTCCTTTGCGATCTTCATGACGGCGAGCGCAGTCGATGTGGTGACCAGTTCGCTGATCGCATCGATCTTTTCGGTATCGAACCATTCGCGGGCGCGATTGGCCGCGATGTCGCCCTTGTTCTGGTGGTCGGCGGAAACGATCTCTACCTTGAAGGATGGCTTCTCCGATGCCATGAAGTCTTCGACGGCCATGCGCGCCGCGAGCACCGCGCCGCTGCCGGCGATGTCGGAATAGGTGCCGGACAGGTCGGTCAGCACACCGATCTTGACGAGGTTGTCCGATACCTGGGCGGATGCGGGTGCAGCCAGGGCGGCGCAGCAGGCGGCGGCCAGGGCGGTCTTGCGTGCAAGGCGAATCATGTTTGTCTCCTGTTTATCCGCTTTTCTTGGCGGGGAGTCTGGATCTTAGGAAGGAAGCATTGCGCAAGTTTTTCGCAAATGTATCGAATCGTAACGGGGCGCTTTTTCGTCCCCTGTGCCATGATTACAATCGACCTGAACAGTTACGGGGACAACCATGGCCGCACAAGCAGACGACATCTTTGGCGATCTAGAGAACCGGATGGCCATGCTGCAGGCCGGTCTCGACCTGATCGACCAGGGATTTACACTCTTCGACCACGACCTGCGGCTGGTCGCCGGTAACCGCGCCTTTGCGACGCTGCTCGAATTCCCCGACGAACTGATGCGCATCGGCACGCCCTTTGAAGCCTTCATGCGGTACAACGCCGAACGCGGCGAGTATGGTTCCGGCGACGTGGAGACCCTGGTGCGCGAGCGCGTCGATGCCGCGCGCCGCTTCCAGCCCCATTACGCGGAACGCGAGCGGCCCTGCGGCCAGATCATCGCCATCCGCGGCGTGCCGCTGCCGCACCGCGGCTTCGTCACCCTGTACACGGACATCACCGAGCAGCGCAAGGCAGAACGGCTGATCCGCGAGCGCAACGCCGACCTCGAACAGCGCGTCCTCGAACGCACGCGCGAGCTGCGCCGAAGCGAGGAGCGGCTGCGCCTGATCACCGACGCCATTCCGGCATTGATCGCCTACATCGACAAGGACGAGGTCTACCGCTTCGCCAACCGGGGCTACCTGGAGTGGTTCCGGCGCGAACCGCACGAACTGGTGGGCTGCAGGGTCGCGACCGTCATCAGTCCGGCACTGTATGCCGAGGTCAATCCCTACCTGCGCCGCGCGCTCGCGGGCGAGGCGGTGAGTTACGAATACGCGATGCCGGTGGATGGCGAAACCCGGCATGCCCGCAGCGAGATGGTGCCGGAGGTGGACAACGATGGCGAGGTCCAGGGCGTCTTCGTGCTGTCGGCCGACATCACGGAACAGAAGCGCACGCAGGCGACGCTGATGCAGGCGCAGAAGATGGAGGCGGTCGGTCAGCTCGCCGGGGGCATCGCGCATGACCTGAACAACATGCTGACGGTCGTGCTCGGCAATTTGTCGGCACTGGAAGAACGCACGCGCGGCAGCAGCGAATCGCAGGAACTGGTGGAACCGGCGCTGCTCGCGACCCGCCGCGGCGCTGCGCTGATCAAGCGGCTGCTGACCTTTTCCCGCCAGCAGCCGCTGGAGCCGCGGCCTGTGGATGTGGCGGAGCTGATCAATGAATTCAGGACGCTGCTGCGCCGTTCTCTGCCGGAAAACATCGCACTCTCGCTCGAATTGCGGGACGGCCTCGCGCATGCGATGACCGATCCGCACCAGCTGGAGAGCGCCCTGCTCAACCTCTGTCTCAACGCGCGCGATGCAATGACCTCGGGCGGCACGCTGACGCTGTCCACCCAGCTCATGACCGTGGACACGGGCGAAGCGGCGGCACTTGGCATGCATGCCGGACGTTATGTCGGCATCACCGTCGCCGACACCGGCCACGGCATGGACAGCCAGACGCTGATGCGGGCCTGCGAGCCCTATTTCACGACCAAGCGCTTCGGCAGCGGCAGCGGGCTGGGCCTGGCCATGGTGTACGGCTTTGCGCAGCAGTCCGGCGGTGCGCTGCGCATCCGGAGCGCGCCGGGAGAAGGCGCCGTCGTCACACTGCTGCTGCCCGCCACGGACAAGGCTCCCGCGCCACAGTCCGAACCGGATTACATTTCATCTCGCACCAAGACCTCACCGCTGGTGCTGCTCGTAGAAGACGATGCCGACGTGCGGCAGGTAGTGCGGCGGCAACTGCTCGACCTTGGTTACATGGTGGTCGAGGCGGCCGACGGGCGTGAAGCGCTCGACATGCTGGCCCAGATCGACGAAATCCGCTTCGTGATCTCCGACGTGGTGATGCCCGGCGGCCTGGACGGCCCGGCGCTGGCGCGCAACGTGCGGGCGACGCGGCCGGACATCGGCATCCTCCTCATCAGCGGCTATGACCACGGAAGCGCCGGCGCGGATGAGTTTCCGCTGCTGGACAAGCCCTTCACCAAGCCCGACCTTGCCGCGGCGCTTGCAGGTTGCATCACATGACCGCTCAGGACAACGACCGCCTGATCGTCGTGGTCGAGGACGATTACCTTGTCGCGCGCACGCTGCAGACCACGTTGCGCGACTTCGGCTTCATCGCGGAGTGGTGCCGTACCGGCGCGGAACTGATGCGGCTGATGCAGGTGCGCACGCCGGCGCTGTGCATCATCGACCTCGGCCTGCCGGACGGCGACGGCCTCGACCTGGTGCGGCGGCTGCAGTCCGAACAGCGCTGCGGCATCCTGATCGTCACCGGCCGCGGCTTTCTCACCGACCGCGTGATCGGGCTGGAACTCGGCGCCGATGACTACATGACCAAGCCTTTCGAGCCGCGCGAACTGGTGGCGCGCGTACGCAGCATCCTGCGGCGTACCGGCCGGACGGCCCCGTCGGAATCGCATGCGTCGAGGGTGGCGGTGCGCCGAGCCCGCTTCGCCGAATGGCAGTTCGAGCCGGCCAACCTCACGCTGACCGGCAAGGACGGCAAGAGCGAGGAATTGAGCGCGGCCGAGGCGCGCCTGCTTACGCTCTTCCTGGAAAACCCGAACCGCATCCTCGACCGCGAGCGCCTCGCCGGCAGCCGCGACATCTCGCCCTTCGACCGCAGCATCGACGTGCGCGTCTCGCGCCTGCGCAAGCGGCTGTGCGACTCGCCCAGCCACCCGGTGCTGATCAAGACGGTGTATGGCGCGGGCTACCTGTTCGCAAGCCGCGTGGAGTGGGATGAAGGCTGAAGCAGGCCGCCGAAAAGGTTACTCCTTGGGCAACAACAGGATCGCCCGTCGCGCGGTTTCAATACGGAATTGGATTTCCGCGCGGAACCAATTCCAAACCCGTTGGTCTACCGCCAATGCAATGAATTTGCATACTTTCGACAACACGGGTGATGACATGAAGTGGTTTTATGAATGGCGCCTGAAGCGGGTTCGCTCAGAGATTTCGGCACTCGAAAATGCCACCAAGATAAAATTGCAGGATGACTACACGGGCCATTCCAGGCTCCGTGTGCTGCAAAAGGTGGAAGCCAACCTGCAGAAGCGCCTGGGCAAGTATGGCGACAAGCCGGCAAGGAAAGAACTGGCCGAAGCGCCGGGCGATCTCAAGCAGTCGACCTGACACCGACCGCAAGGCCACGGGTACGGGATGAGGGGCAGGCACGTTGTGCCTGCCTCTTTTTTCATCACACTGGAGCGAGACCCATCATGATATTGAAAGCGTTCAAACTGCTGTTCCTGCTGGCGGCGACCGTTGCCACGGTCGCTTTCGCCGCCGATGCCCCGAGCCAGGAAGCGCCGGACGCGCTGGTCAAGCGCATCACCGCGGACGTGATGGAGACGGCAAGGACCGACAAGGAGATCAAGGCCGGCAACCGCAAGCGCATCCTGCAGGTGGTCGAGGAAAAGATCCTGCCGCACGTGGACCTGGAGCGCACCGTCGCAATGGCCGTCGGCCGCCACTGGCGCGAGGCGACGCCGCAGCAGCGCCGGCAGCTGACCGACGAGTTCCGCACCATGCTGGTCCGCACCTATGCCGGCGCGCTGTCGCTGGTGGGCGACCAGAAGCTGGTGTACATGCCCCTGCGCGCGTCTCCGGACGATACGGACGTCACCGTGCGCTTCGAGGTCCGGCAATTGCGCGGGCGCGATCCCGTGCAGGTCAGCTACCGGCTGTACAAGGCGGCGGACGGCTGGAAGGTGTATGACGTGAATGTGCTCGGAGTATGGCTGGTCGAGACTTACAAGAGCAGCTTCAACAACGAGATCGCCAGGAACGGGATCGACGGGCTGATCCGCACGCTGTCCGACAGGAACCGGGAACTGGCGGCACGCTCGACCAGCTGATTCCGCCTGGCTCGTCCGATCGCAGCAGGGGCGCTTCAGCACGGATCCAATGCAGAACAGCGCTGCTCCCTGCCATGCAGCGTTTTGCGAAGGGAAATACGCTCGCGAAATGCCGTAGTCACACGCGAACGGAACCACATGCTGCGTACCGCCTCTATAATCTGGCGCAAGTACGCACGCATGTTGCGCGCCGGAAGAACCTTGCCACGCGAAATCGATCGCATGCAACCACACCGCCACCCGCTCATCCTGCCTCGGCCGTTCCAGGAGCGCCTGGAGGCCGCCGTCAACGAATTCGTCCACGCCGACAAGCAATTCGATGCAGACTTCTCGTCGCCGCAGGGCGAACCCGCGTTCACCGCCCCGGATTCCGTCTCATGGCAGATCTTCAAGAACCCGCTCTCGCTGTTCGTCGGCGGCGTGACCGCGGTCATCCTGGAACTGGCGGAGCCGCGCGTGCGGGCGGGCGTGTGGGGACATACGACGTTCCGCGACGACCCGCTGCAGCGCATCCGGCGCACCGGCCTGTCGGCCATGATGACGGTCTACGGCGCGCGCAGCCGCACCGAGAAAATGATCGCCCGGGTCGGCGCCATGCACGCACGCGTGAGCGGCACGACGGAGGACGGGATGCCCTACCGCGCGGATGATCCGGAACTGCTGAACTGGGTGCAGGCGACAGCACGCTTCGGCTTCCTCGAAGCCTACGACACCTGGGTGCATTCGCTGGACGAGATCGCGCGCAGCCGCTTTCATCATGAGGGCATCGAGTCCGCCCGCCTGTACGGCGCCCACGGCGCGCCCGCCACGGAACAGGAAATGGAACTGTTTTTCATGGCCATGCGCGACCGCCTTGAACCATCCAGCGTGATCTTCGAATTCCTCGACATCGTGCGCAGCGTCAACCTGTTGCCGCGTTCCATGGGCGGCATCCAGGAGTTGCTGGTGAAGGCGTCCATCGACATCCTGCCGGAGTGGGTGCGTGAGCGGCTGGAGCTTGGCGACGCGTGGGACCTGCGGCCGTGGCAGCGGCTTGCCTTGAAGCGGGCAGGCGCGGCGATCGACCGCATCCCGCTGCGCTCCGCGCCGGCGGCACAGGCTTGCCGGCGGCTCGGCCTGCCGGAAGATTATCTTTACATGGCGCGATGAGTTTTTCGGCCGGATCGATAATCCGGGCATGGCTGCGCTTCATCCGTGCAATTCCAATTGATGCACATTGAGCGACAGGCGGAAAACGGAAACCTTTTGCCACGCGCATCCGTCGCACCTGCTCCTCCTCTCCGTACGGACATCCCATGACGCATGACGACGACCGCCGCGTGCTGCTGAAGTGGCTCGGCGCCGCGGCTGCCTATGGCCTTGCCGGCTCGCCATCCTTTGCCGCGAGCGAACCAGCCGTCCCGCTCGACGTCCCCTACGTGCCGACGCCGCAAGGCGTGGTGAACCGCATGCTCGCCCTTGCCAAGGTCGGCAAGGGCGACCTGTTCAAGACCGACCTGTCGCAGGCCACCGTCGTCACGCTCTACCTGCTGACCAGAATCAACAAGCAGTTGCGCCCGCAACTGTGGAAGCAGCTCAAGCCCGGCACGCGCGTGGTATCGCATGCCTTCGACATGGGCGACGAATAGCCGCCGGAGAAGACCGAAATAGTCCTCGGCAGCATCATCTATTACTGGACCATCACCGACGAGCAGAAGCGGGCTGTGTCCTGACGCATCCTGCGGTCATCCGGGCGCCACTGTGCTTTTTTGGCTCTTTTCATGCCAAAATGGACAGATGAAAACCATCCTCGTTCTCGCCCTCGAAGGCATGATGGACTCCTGTCTCGCCATCACGCTCGACACCATCCGCGCCGCGCAGGCGATACAGTCGCGCGGCGGCAAAGGCGGCGCAGTGCGACTGCTTGTCGCCGGCCACCGGAAAACCATTCGCGGCAGCGGCGGCATGCGACTCGACGTGGACATGACGTTTTCCAAGGCGATGGCAGGCGCGGTACGCCCCGACTGGATCGTGATTCCCGGCCTCGGCCTGACTTCGGATGAAGCCATCACCGCGCGCTTCGCGCAGAAGGACGCAATGGCCGCGATGGACCTGCTGAAGCAGGCTCCGCGCGGAACGCACATCGGCGCGTCCTGCTCGTCGGTATTCCTGCTCGCACAGGCCGGTCTCCTTGCGGGGCGGCATGCGACGATGACATGGTGGCTGGCCCCGGTGTTCCGCGCGCGCTTCCCCGATGTGCGCCTGGATGAAACCAAAATGCTGGTGCGCGACGGTCCCTGCCTGACAGCGGGTTCCGCCTATGCGCAACTCGACCTGACGCTGGCCCTGATCGCCGACACGATGGGCACCTCGGTCGCGCACCTGTGCTCGCGCTACCTGCTCATCGACCAGCGTCCCTCGCAGGCGCGCTACATGATCCAGTCGCACACGCAGCATGTTGACCCGACGGTGGTCGCGGCAGAGCGCTGGATCGACGCCAACCTCTCCAATCCGATCAGCATCACGGAACTCGCCGCCGCGCTGGCGGTATCACCCAAGACGCTGTCGCGCCGCATCGATGCTGCTACCGGTGTGTCGCCGGTCAAGTTCATCCAGAGGCGGAGGTTGCTGCATGCGTCGCACTTGATTGAGACGACGACCAAGTCGATTGAAGCGATTGCTTCGGAAGTTGGTTATCAGGATGCGACGGCGCTGAGGAAGCTGGTGAAGAGGGAGTTTGGGACGACGCCTGCGGCGTTAAGGGGGTAGCGCGCGTAGGATGCGCTCCGCGCACCATTTCATTTTCTCGAGTGGTGTTCAATCCCTTGTGCATTCATTTCTTCGGACCGGTGCGCATGGCGCACCCTACGCTTGCTGCTCGACCAGCCACTCCGTTCCCTTCGGGACGAGGCTTCGCAACGCACTTGATCAAAGCCGGCTACAGCGAATCAATATAACCAAGCACTTCCTCCGCCCGCCCCTCGTTAACCAGCTGCGCAGGCGTCTTCCCGTCAAATTCAGCCAACGGCTTCTCCATCCACGCACTCGCAGCGTCATCGTTCCCTGCAACTGCCTTCACCTTGTGCATGACCGTGTAATACGCCTGCGCTTTTCGCGATTGCGCCTGGAACCGTGTCACAAGCGCTTCGATACCCTGCGGTGAAAGTTGTCCGTCTTTAGTCATGATTTACCTGGCGTGGCCGTCGTGGAAGTCGATCGGCCGATTCTACCCTGCAGAAACCCCAGCGTCCCGCAAATCGGTCCGGTTGGAAAAATCCCCCGCCGGACTTACAATCCCTCCTTCCCTCCCGCAAGATCCGGCACGTCCCGCCTTATGCACATCGATTCCCTCCGCCAGCGCCTGCGCGCACTTGGCGCCCTTCCCGTCCACGAGCAGCGCGTGCTGCGCGACTGGGTACAGGTCCGTCCATGGGACCAGGGGCGGCGTCGGCCGAAGGATTTCCTGCCGCAGACCCTGCGCGCGGCGCTGCCCGAGATCGAGGCGGAACTGGGCGGCATCGCGCGCCTGCTGTCCTCTCATCCGGTGGCGGACGATCCGGGATCGGCGCGTCTGCTGGTGGGACTGCAGGACGGGCAGACGGTGGAAAGCGTGCTGCTGCCGCGCGGCGGGCTGTGCGTGTCCAGCCAGGTCGGCTGCGCCGTGGGTTGCCAGTTCTGCATGACCGGGCGCGACGGGCTGCTGCGCCAGCTGACCAGCGGCGAGATCGTTGCGCAGGTGGCGCTGGCCCGCAGCCAGCGTGCGGTGAAGAAGGTGGTGTTCATGGGCATGGGCGAACCGGCCCACAACCTGAACAATGTGATGGAAGCCATCGAGCTGCTTGGCACCGAGGGCAACATCGGCCACAAGAACCTGGTGTTCTCGACGGTGGGCGACCCGCGCGTGTTCGAGCGCCTGCCGCAGGGGCCGGTCAAGCCGGCGCTCGCACTGTCGCTGCATACCACCAAGGCGGAACTGCGCGAGAAGCTGTTGCCGCGCGCGCCGCGCCTGACGCCGAAGGAACTGGTGGAACTGGGCGAGGAATACGGCCGCACCACGGCCTACCCGGTGCAGTACCAGTGGACGCTGCTTGACGGCATCAACGATGGCGAGGATGAGGTCGAAGGCATCGTCGCGCTGTTCAAGGGCAAGTACGGCGTGCTCAACATCATTCCCTACAACACCGTTCCCGACCTGGCCTTCCGCCGGCCGGAAACCGAGCGCTGCCGCGAGATGATCCGCATCCTGCACCGGCGCGGCGTGTTGGCCAAGCTGCGCGACTCGGCGGCGCAGGAAGTGGATGGCGGCTGCGGCCAGTTGCGGGCGCGCGCGCTTGCCGCTGAGCAGCGGAGCATCCCGATCCAGCCTGCCTAAGCGTCGTCCTTTCTATCCTGCTTCGGCTCCTCGTCCTGCAGCTTTTTCCCCGCTGCCTCGTCGACCGGCATTTTCAGCTGGTCGCCGTGCTTCTTGATTTCCTCCGCGGCGGGCTCCGCCACCTGGCGGCGCTTGCTTTCTGTGTCCATGATGTTCTCCTCTGCGGTCATGACCATGAGGCAGGCGCGGCGTCGTTTGGTTCGCGGCCTGCCGGGTCAAGCGGCTGGCTCCGCGAGTCAGTGCGTGCGGCTGGCGGCAGGCAATGCGCGAAACGTACGATATGGATTTTCCCCGTGTCATGTGCGGGCAAGGAAAATCGGACGCAAGGAATCGCATGGACAGCAAGGCAAGGACTCGGATGGCAATGGCATTGCTCGCCGCGCTCGCTGGCGGTTGTGGCGGCGGGGGCAATGCACCGGAACAGGCGACTACGCTTGCGTCGAGCAGCACGAACCCTTCTCCCGCATGGACCATCGATGCGCCCTTTGAGAACGAGGCCGGCAAGGCGGAATATCCGTCCGTCGCCATCGCCGCCAACGGCGATACCATCACCGTGTTCGCCCAGCAGGCAGGTTCGCGCCTTGCCGTCTATGCTGTGCATGGCAATGCCGTCAGCGCGAAGATCGGCACCCCTCGAATAATCGATCGTCCGGACACCAGTGCGCAGCCATCGCTGCGCTCCACCGGAAAATTCCTCACCGCGACGCAAGTCGCCATGAACACCGCCACAGGCGATGCGCTCGCCGTGTGGAGCGCGGCGGCAGGCGCCGCGCCGCAGGTCTGGTCGGCCGGCTACTCGCGCGCATCCGATACGTGGCATGCGCCGGTCCGGCTCGACAATGCGCCTGCCGGCGCTTCCTATCCCGTGATCGCGATGAATCCACAAGGCAACGCGATTGCGGCATGGAGCGAGGCCGGCGCCGTCAGCGCAGCATATTTCACTGCCGGGTCGTGGCGCAGTTCCGTACGGTTATCAACCGGCGCAGCCAGCGCGCCGCAGGCGGGCATCGATTCCGCCGGCAATGCGCTGATCGCCTGGGTGGAGAAGGATGCATCGGGCGGCAACAATATCGTCGCCGCTAGAATGACAGGCACCGGGATGGCATCGCCCGCGCGCATCCTCGATGCCCTCCCGGCACCTGCCGCCATGCCTTCGGTGGCCGTGGCGCCGAATGGCAATGCGCTTGTGGCGTGGCTGCAGGACGACGGCAACGGGAATTCGGTCCACGCCAGCCGGCTTGCGGGCGGAACATGGTCCGCCCCGGCGGCGATCGAATCCCACCCGGGCAGCAGCTACGCGCCTTTTGCTGCGCTGAACGACAGCGGAGGCTTCGTTGCCTGGGAGCAGGAAACCCTGCAGGCGTCGAGCGGCAACGCGTTTGCGGCCCGTGTGGATGCGGCTGGCGCATGGAGCGTGCCGGTGAATGTCTACAACCGGGGCGGCTTCATGCCCGTCGTCCTCCTGCGCGACAACGGCGATGCGATGATGGTGTGGCTGGCCGCGCACACGCAATACGCGATCTGGTCTGCCTTAACAGGCGCCTGGAGCAGCGTCGTCAATCTTGCCCCGTACAACTGCGGCAGCGGGCACGCCGCCGCGATGGATGCGGCAAGCGGGAAGGCCGTCGCGGCATGGATTCCCGTCAATTGCTCGCGCAACAACGACGTATACGGCGCTTTCTACAGATAAGGCTTTCAGAGATCGACCAGCATCTCGAAGCCGCCGTAGATCATCCTCTTGCCGTCGAACGGCATCGCTTCGGGCTTCATCATTTCCGCCATGCGCGGATCCTTCATGACTTTGTCGTTGACGGCGTCGCGGTGCGCGCGCGACTCGTACACGATCCATGAAAAGACCACGGTTTCATCCGGTTCGAGATTCACGCTCTGGGGAAACGAGGTCAGCTTGCCCGGCTTCACATCTTCGGCAATGCATTCTCGAAACTGCAGCGCGCCGTGCTCGCGCCAGATCGCCCCGCATTTGGCAGCGATTTCGCGGTAAGCGTCCACATTCTTCCTGGGGAGAGGCAATACGAATCCGTCGACATAGGGCATGCTTTCCTCCTTTCGGCGAGGTAACCGTTTCAGCTTAGACGGCGGCCATGCGAAAACAAGATCGCCGCAGCGCGTGTATAGTCGTTCCATGCCCCTGTGCAAACGAGAACCCCGGAGCAACGATGAGCAGCACTGACGACCCGCGCGACGAACCGGCAGCGCGTCCCTGGATCCACCTGAAGACCACCTATGACGTCGAAGCATGGATCGACAACTACAACCGTGACCTGCAACGCGCGATAGAAAAGAAGAATGCCGCCGGCTACGGTATCTGCTTCACGCTTGAGGCAGGAGGCGATATCTACCTGCACACCACGCCGGAAGGCGAGATCCTGCTGGACGTGACGCCGGAAGCGGAATGGGTCGCGCCGGTCATCGCCGCGGCGACCCGCGTGCCCGCCCCGCCCTCGCAGATATGGCCCCTGCCCGGTGAAACGCTGACCCAGCTGGTGATGGGACTGAGCCTCCTGATCGGATCGACCAGGATTGTTCTCGAGCACGATTACAGGGTCAGGAAAGTCCGCTAATCTATACTGGCGGCACCAGGACAAGAAACCGTTTCGGGGAGGTGGAAACAGATGCCACAACTTGCGTCGTTCCGGCAATCCATCGCGGCACGCCTGGTCCTCTTGGTCGCCGTCGTGGCGACGCCCCTCGTCGGCCTGCAGTTCTACAACGCCTTTGCCGAGGCCGACGTCGCCCGCACCGAGGCCATCGCGCAGTCGTCGCAGGCGGCGCATACCATGCTCGGACGGATCGAGCAGCAAGTGCGCAACATCGATTCCCTCCTCCACACGCTGGGCGCCACGATGTCTTTCAATGCCGGCGACATCGAACAGGGCAACGAAACATTGCGCCAGATAAAAGCAGGCCTCCCGGAGCATATCGGCAGCATTTCCGTGCTCGACACCGACGGCACCATGCGCTACTCCGCGGAACCGACGCCCCCCGCGTACGGCTCGGTCAATGTGGCCGACCGCAGCTATTTCAAGGAAGCGATCGCCAGCAACCGGCTGGCGGTAGGGGTGCCGGTCGTTTCACGCACCTCCGGAAAATGGATCGTCGTCTTTGCGCGCGCAATCCGCGACGGCGAGCAGGGCCCGGTGCGGGGCGTGGTCAGCACGTCCATCCTGCTGGAAAAATTCCAGGAAAGCTTCACCCGCTCATCCTTGCCCCGCGGCACGCTGATTTCCGTCCTCGACCGCAGCGGCATCGTCGTGGCGCGGTCCATCCAGCCGGAGCAGTGGATAGGCAAGGATTTGTCCGGCGTGCCGGAGGTGCGCACGGCCCTGGAGCAAAGGCAGGGCGCCCGTGAAATCGTCACCGCGGACGGCATACCGCGCCTCTCCGGATTCGTCGCTTCCGAGCATCTGCCGTGGCTGGTGCTGGTCGGCATTCCCTCGGACGCCGCGCTTGCGCCGAGCCGCGCGCAGTTGCAGTTCGCCATCCTGCTGACCGGATTCATGGCCTTGCTCACCGTCGGCATCGCCGCATGGCTGTCGCGCGGGATCGCCGCGCCGCTGCGGCGCCTGGCGCGCGATGCCGCCAAGCTGGCCGGCGGCGAACTCGGCCACCGTTCCAACGTCACCGCCCGCGGCGAGGTGGGCGCGCTGGCGCAAAGCTTCAATGCGATGGCGCAGGAACTCGAACTGCGCAACGAGAGTCTGCGCGCCACCTTCGAGCAGGCGGCGGTCGGCATCGGGCGGGCGCTGCCGGACGGCCGCTGGATCCAGGTCAACCAGCGGCTGTGCGGCATGCTGGGCATGGATCGCGCCGCACTGCTTGCGCGCCCCCTGCCCAGCCTCGTCTGTCCCGAGGATGCCGAAAAGGATTCCGCGCTCGTGCAGCAATTGCTGTCGGGCGCACTCCCGACCTACTCGGTGGAGAAACGCCTGCTGCGCGACAACGGCGATTGCATGTGGGCCAATCTCACGGTGTCCCGGGTGAAGGGCGTCGGCGAACCGGAATACCTGCTGTTCGTCATTGAAAACATCGACGAGCGCAAGAAGAGCGAGGCCCTGGTCTCCGGCCAGAAGCAAGTGCTGGAGATGATCGCGCGCGGTGCCGGGCTGGAGGATACGCTCGACACGCTCCTGCGCGTGATCGAGGCGCAGGAAGCGGGCATGCTCTGCTCCATCCTGCTGCTGGACGCGGACGGATTGCATCTGCGCCATGGCGCCGGACCGAGCCTGCCGGACGGCTACCGCCGGGCGATCGACGGCGGCCGGATCGGCGAACGGGCGGGATCGTGCGGCACCGCCGCGTTCCGCAGGGCGGCGGTTTATGTCGAAGACATTGCGAGCGATCCCTTGTGGGCCGACTATCGCGACGTCGCATTGCAAAACGGCCTGCATGCATGCTGGTCGACGCCGATTTTCGATGCATCCCGGCGCCTGCTCGGCACCTTCGCCATCTACTACCGCACGCCCGGCCTGCCGAACCGGCGCCAGAAGGATCTGATCGACGTCGCCACCCAGACCGCCGCCATCGCCATCACCCGCATCGCATCGGAAAAGGCATTGCGCAACGAACGCGCGCTGCTCGAGCAGGTGACCAACTGCAGTCCGATCGGCATTTTCGCGATGCGGATGGACGGCAGCTTCAGCCTGATCAACCAGACGGCACTGGACATCGTCGGCGAGAAAAGGGAAAACATCATGCGGCGGGCCTACAACTCGCCGGACTGGAAGATCTGCGACGTGGACGGCAACCCCGTGCCGCCGGACCAGTTTCCGTTTGCGCGCGTGAAGGTGACCGGGAAGCCGGTGTTCGACGCCGAGTACTCGATGCCGAAGCCCGACGGCCGCACCGTCCAGCTGTCGGTGAATGCCGCGCCCTTGCGCGACGAACGCGGCAGGATGGAAGGCGTGGTGTTTGCCATGCAGGATATTACCGAGCGGCGGCGGGTCATGGAGACATTGCGCGCGTCGGAAGAAAAGTTTGCGGTGGCCTTCCGCTCCAGCCCGGATGCGATCACCATCACGCGCATCGAAAGCGGCCGCTTCGTCGACATCAACGAAGCCGGCGCGCGGCTGACAGGCTACCTCCCGGACGAACTTGTCGGCCATCGTGTGGAGGAATTCCATTTCTATGAAGACCCGCGCGACCGCGAGCGTTACCTGGCGGCCATGGCCGAGCACGGCAGCGTCGCCGAACTGGAAACCGTCTTCCGCAACCGTGCGGGCGAACGGCGCATCGGAATGGTGGCCGGCGAACTGATCGAACTGGAAGGCAAGCCGCATGTGCTCAGCGTAATCCGCGACATCACCGAGCAGAAGCAGGCCGAAGCGGAAATCCTGAAGCTCAACGCCGAGCTGGAGCTGCGCGTGCTGGAGCGCACCGCCCAGCTTGCCGCGGCGAACAAGGAGCTGGAGGCCTTCTCCTACTCCGTTTCGCATGACCTGAAGGCGCCGCTGCGGGGCATCGACGGCTACAGCCAGCTCCTGGAAGAAAGCGCAAGCGCGCAGCTGGATGACGAAGGCCGCCTCTTCCTGCACAACATCCGCTCCGGCGTGGCGCAGATGAACGCGCTCATCGCCGACCTCCTTGCCTATGCGCGCATGGAACGCCGCAACCTGGACAACGCGGCGCTTGACCTGCGCGCCTGCACCGAGGCCGTGCTGCAGTCCTACCGGAGCGCGCCGCAGAATGCCGGTATCGCGCTGCGCTGCGAACTGCCGCCGCTCACGGTGCGCGGGGACCGGGACGGCCTGGCCATCGTCCTGCGCAACCTGCTCGACAATGCGATCAAGTTCAGCCGCCAGGCTGCCGCGCCGGAAATCGCAATCGGCGCGCGCAAAGAAGGCGGCAAGGTTATCCTGTGGGTTCGCGACAACGGCATCGGATTCGACATGAAATTCCACGAGCGCATTTTCGATATCTTCAGCCGCCTGCACCGTCCCGAAGACTACCCGGGCACCGGCGTCGGTCTGGCGCTGGTGCGCAAGGCAGTGCAACGCATGGGAGGCAAGGTCTGGGCCGAGAGCGCGCCCGGACAAGGCGCCACCTTCTACCTGGAGCTGATGCATGGCTAGTACGATTCCCTTCCCTCGCCCGGTCCTGCTGGTGGAGGACAACCCCGTCGACCTCGACCTGACCCTGCGCGCCTTCGCGCGGCATGCCTTGCTCAACCCGATCGAAGTCGCGCGGGACGGCGAGGAGGCGCTGGCGTGGATTCCACGCTGGGAAGCCGGCGAGACCTTGCCGCTGCTGATCCTGCTCGACCTCAAGCTGCCGCGCGTCGATGGCCTCGACGTGCTGGCCCGGTGGAAGGAAAACGCCGTGAGCCGCGCCATCCCGGTCGTCGTGCTCAGTTCGTCCGCGGAGGACCGGGACATACAGACCGCATACAACCTGGGGGCCAACTCCTACATCGTCAAGCCTGTCGCCTTCGACCGCTTCCTTGAGGTAGCAGCCCAGATCGAGCTCTATTGGTGCGCGCTGAACGAACCGCCGCAGTGATGGAGAGACACATGCTCGCCGACCTGCCAAAGAAAATCCTCTATCTCGAAGACAATCAGATCGACGCGGACCTCGTGCGTCGAGGGCTTGCGCGCCAGGCGCCGGACATGGAAGTGGATGTCGTCTCCAGCGTGGCCGCCGCGCGGGCGAAGATCGAAGGGCCGCAGCCGTCCTACGAACTCATCCTGTCCGACCTGAACCTGCCCGACGGCACCGGCCTGGAGCTGCTGGCCTACGTCCGTGAACGCAACCTTCCGCTGGCGGTCGTTATCCTGACCGGCTCCGGCGACCAGGAAGCGGCGATCGCCGCGCTCAAGGCAGGCGCCGACGACTATGTGGTCAAGCGGGCCGAATACGGCGTCCGCCTGATCCACACCCTGGCCGCCGCCCTCGCGCGCTTCCGCTCCGAGCTGGCCGGCAAGACGCGCCTTCTGCGCGTGCTGTATGCGGAACACAACCAGTTCGACATCGACCTGACACGGCGCCACTTCGCACGCCATGCGCCGCAGGTGCGCCTGCATGTCGTCACCGGCAGCGCGGAGGTGCTGGAAGCACTGCCGCCGGAACTGGCCGGCGACCCGCCGTTCGACGTCGTGCTGCTGGATTACCAGCTGTCCGGCATCAATGCGCTCGAAATCGCCAAGGAGCTGCGCGACGAACGCGGTTACGACCTGCCCGTGGTGCTGGTCACCGGCCAGGGCAGCGAGGATGTCGTCGCCGAGGCGCTGCGCCTGGGCGTGGCGGATTACCTGATGAAGCACGAGGGCTACCTCGTGGAGCTACCCGCCATCCTCGAACACGCCTACCGCCAGGTGCAGCTATCGCGCGAGCAGGCCAAGCTGCGCACCACCTCTGAACGCCTGCGGCACCTGCTGGCCGCCAATCCGACCATCCTCTACTCCCTGAAGGTGGAAGGCAAGCACGTCACGCCGGTATGGATGAGCGAAAACATGGCGCGCCTGTTCGGCTACACGCAGGAAGAATGCCTGAAGCCCGGCTGGTGGATCGCCGGCCTGCACCCGGAAGACCGCGAGCGCGTGTTCGCCGAACACCGGCGCTTGTACATCGACCACAGCGTCACGCACGAATACCGCTTTCGCGACAAGTCCGGCGCGATACGCTGGGTGCGCGACGACACGCGCCTGCTGCTCGATGCATCGGGCACGCCCTGCGAAGTGGTCGGCAGCTGGAGCGACGTCACCGCCAGCCACGAGGCAGGCGAGCGCCAGCGGCTGCAGGCAGCCGCGCTCAACAGCAGCCGCGACGCGGTGATGATCACCGACCTCGATGCCCGCATCCTCTCGATCAATCCCGCCTTTACCGAAATGACCGGCTACACCGAGGCCGATGTGGCCAGGCGGAGCGCCAGCCTGTTGCGTTCCGGACGGCAGGACCGCGCATTCTACGAGGCGTTGTGGGACAGCCTGCGCGAGCGCGGCCAGTGGCAGGGCGAAATATGGAATCGCCGCAAGAACGGCGAAATCTATCCGCAATGGCTGACGATCACTACCGTACGCGACGATGGCGGCATGCCTGCCTACTACGTCGCGGTAGCGACGGACCTGACCCAGCTTCGCCGCAGCGAAGAGCAGCGCGAGCACCTGGCGAACTATGATCCGCTCACCGGCCTGCCCAACCGCGCGCTGCTGCGCTCCCTGCTCCAGCACGCGCTGGAAAAGGCGCAGCACCAGGGTGCGCAGGTGGCGGTGCTGTTCCTCAACCTCGACAAGTTCAAGACCATCAACGACAGCCTCGGCCATGCGTCGGGCGACTCCGTGCTGCTCGGCGTGACAGGCCGGCTCAACCGCCGGCTGGGCGGCCGGCACATCCTCGGACGCCTGAGCGCGGACGAGTTTGTCATCGTGATGGAGGAAGTGCGCGATCCCTCCGACGCGGAAGCGCTCGCCTTCGATCTGCTGGTCACGCTCGATGCGCCCTTCCTGCTGGAAGGCACGTCGGAAGTCTATGCCCGCACCAGCGTCGGCATCAGCCTGTTCCCGCAGGACGCCACGTCCGCGCACGACCTGCTGCATCGCGCCGATGCCGCCGTGCACCGCGCCAAGGAACGCGGCGGCAACCAGATCGCCTTCTATACCAGCGACCTCAGCAAACGTGCGCTGGTGCAACTGGAAATCGATGCCGGCTTGCGGCGCGCCCTGCCGCAGGATGAATTCGTCCTCCACTACCAGCCCAAGGCCGACCTGAAAAGCGGCCGCATTACCGGCGCGGAGGCGCTGCTGCGCTGGATGCGCCCCGGCCATGGCATGGTTCCCCCCGGCGAATTCATCCCGCTGGCGGAAAAGAACGGACAGATCATTCCCATCGGCGCCTGGGTGATCGACGAGGCCTGCCGCCAGATCCGCGCATGGAACGATGCCGGCCTGGCCGGCGCGAACGTCGCCGTGAATGTGTCGGCACGCCAGTTCCACGGCGAAGACCTGGAGCGCGTCGTGGCCGACGCCCTGGAACGGCATGGCGTCCCGGCATGGCACCTGACGCTGGAGCTGACCGAGAGCATGCTCATCGAACGGCCCGACCAGACCATCGAGCGCCTGCAGCGCCTCAAGCAGATCGGCCTGCAACTGTCGCTCGACGATTTCGGCACGGGCTACTCCAGCCTGTCCTACCTCAGCCGCTTCCCGCTGGACCAGATCAAGATCGACCGCTCCTTCGTGATCGACGTGGTCACCAACAAGACCTCGTCGGCGATCGCCAACTCCGTCATCGACCTCGCCCACCGCATGCAGCTCAAGGTCATCGCGGAAGGCGTGGAGACGCGGGAACAGCTGGACTACCTGCGCAAAAATGCCTGCGACGAGATGCAGGGTTATTACCTCAGCAAACCTGTTCCCGCCGAGGAGTTCGCGCACATGCTGCGCGAAGGGCGGAAGCTGGGTTAAAACTACTGCGTTACAAGCTGCCGCTGCATGGCTCCTTCCCCCTTCCCTTGATTTGACGCTGCAGTATTAACGCGCCAATGGGTTCGGCGTCGGCTCCGCCACCTTCGTCAGCAGGTTGCGATCCGTGTGGTGGAAAGGCTCTTCCTTCCCGCGGATCATCATCACCGTGTCCTCGTCGTAGGCCCAGGTGCCGTCGGCGTTGATCGTCACCTTGATGCGGTACTCGACGGTGTGGAAAGCGTAGTCGAGGAAGGGATTGGAGCGGATGCCGAAATTTTCGGACTCGCGCTTCGCCACCAGCTCGAAGCTCGTCGCATCCGCGCTCGCCGCGCCCGATGCCATCGCGATCTGCCCGCGTGGAATGGCGAGCGTCTGGATGATGGTGCCGGTGGCCGGCTCCCACAGCCAGTAGCCGACCTGGTCGTGGTAGGTCTTCACCTGGTCCGGCTTGGTGACGTGGGTGTGGTAGCGCAGCCCGTAGAACAGCTGCGGACCGTTGGTGACGGGATCGATCGGCTGCAGCTCCATGCGTTCGACGAACGCCTGCTTGCGCGGGCCGTCGGCCTTCGGTTTCACGTCCAGCCCGCGCGTGCCCTGCCAGATGCCGGCCATGTGGCGCAACGGGCCGAGGTTGGCGAGGGTATTGACGTCGAGATCGGAAGGTTCGGTGTAGATGTCGGTCGGGAAGTCGCTCATGGAATCATCAGTGAGGTTGTTGCAGGTTGGCTTTCTGATGATTGTAGAGAGAAATGGGGCCGGATGCTCATGCATCAGCCGGCAACGACACGCTCCAGCAAGAACATTTCCTGGCCGGCTTCAGAGGCTCCTGTGCGCAAGGATGGGCGCATCGAGGAACGGTCGCGCATCGACGGGCATGTCGATGATGAAGGTCGTGCCGCGCTCCGCGGCGCTGTCAAGAACGACGCTGCCGCCGTGGCTCTCGACGACCGCGCGCACGAAGGGCAGGCCCAGCCCCCACCCCGGCTTGTCGCCCTCCTCCGCTGCAACGGACCGGCGAAACACCTGAAACACGAACGCCGCCTGCCCGGGAGGAATCGGCTCCCCCTCGTTATGGACCGCCGCGATCATCCGTCCCTGCAGGGCCGACACATGAATGCGGACTGCCGTACCGGGCGTGCGGTACTTCACCGCATTTCCAGCCAGGTTTTCGAGCGCGCGCTTGACCGCCCTTCTGTCCCAGATGCCGGCGACCGTCATTCCCGACACCTCGATGCCGCCATGAAGCGGTTCCAGCTGGTCGCCGACTTCACGCGCCAGCGCCAGCATGTCGAATGTCTCCAGCTGAAGCCGCATGCGTTCTCCGGCCTGGAACACCACTGCATCTAGCATGTCGTTGATCATGCCGTCCATGCGCGCAAGATTGTCCGCGATGCGGTCGGCGAGTTCGCACGTCTTCGGTTCGCCGCTCGAGCGGATGATCAGGTCGGCGGCCATGCTCGCACTTGCCAGCGGATTGCGCAGGTCGTGCGCCAGCCCGGCAACGAAACGTTCGCGCAGCGCGGCCTGCGCCAGCGCGAAGGAATTGGCTGCCTCGCGTATCGCATCGTCGATGGAGGCATTGATGATGGCGGACTCGCTGTTGTCGAGCTGCACGCCGTCGCGCTGCAGGACATCGAAGATCGCCCAGCGCAGAAGCTGGTATTCCGCAATGACCGCCTGGGCATCGTAGTTCGTCAGGCGCGCGCGCTCGCCGCCGTGCTCGGAGGCGGTCGTATTGGCGCTGGTTGCAATGGCACGCGGAAAATCCGGAGAGATGGCCTGCGCAAGATTGTCGTACAGGAAGGGAAAGGTATTGATCAGGACGGGTAGAGGGAGATGCATGGCCTCTTTCACGTTCGCTTTGACCCGCTGCCCCCATTCGCGCAATACCTCATCGCGCAGCGCCATCATGCGCATCGCGTGCGGAGAAAGCTTGCCGGCCCCTGCCGGCGGAGCAGCGTTCGTCGTCACGGCGGATTGCCCCGGTTCAAGGTGATCGAGCGGTATGCATTGATGACAGGAGCGCGCGCGGCAAGTTCACGCACATGCATCGGAATCAATCTCCGCGCCGCTTGTCCCATTCTCATGGACCGCAAGGAAATCACCCCCGAAGACCTCGAGCGATTTGCCGCCGCAATGGCAAACGCCATTCCCGACATCGACTGCCCGGACTGCTGCGAGCAGGGCTGGAAGTACCAGTACGTGGAAATGAGCGCCGCGCTCTACCGCGATGAGTGGGAATGGCATTGCCTGCTCAACGCCATCCTTCGCTACCGCCGGGCGAAAAAAGAATAGGGAACCTTCGCCGGAAAGGTTGTCAAATGCACTACAGTTCGCCCGTGCACGCAATTGCGCTTTCCTGCAATCGCTGCACGCAGGACAGTTGCATGGAGCCGGCACATCATGAAGTATCGGCGAATATCGCTCGGGCTTGAACTCGGTTCGGCCGCGGTCGAAACACGGCTGACCGAAATCGCACTGTTGATGCGCAAGTCATTTCCCGACTGCTACTGGGAGCGCCAGGAAGGCAGCGATGATGGCAGCACGAATGAAATGCACGTCATCATCAACGGCAGGGAGGAACCCGTAAACTTCACCGACCGCGAACTGATCAGCTATTCCGGAAAGAGGCGGCGCACGGCCATCGACCATCGCATGCGCGACGTATTGATCCGGCTATTAGAGAACTAAGGCGCGGTGCCCAAGGCACTAACTGCCGGATTTCCCGGTCGCGCAATTGCGGCAGACGCAAGCCTGGTTGCGCTGCGCCTCGGGAATGCGGGCCAGGACGGCAGGATCGATGGGTGTCGTGGTGCACCAGCAAGGCGTGTCGAAGCTGCCGCTGGCGGCCGGCGCGCAACCGTTGGGGGCGCCGCACAGCGGGCAGGTATTGTTCGGCTTGGGATCGAGGGTGCCCATTACAGCTTCGCATCCGTTTTCAGCTGCCTGACCGCCGCCACCATCGCAATGAAGGCTTTCGTGCACGGCGTGCCGCTGCCCAGCATCGCCTTGGCCTGTTCGTATTCGCCGAGGTTGATCTGGCGCACCACCTTTTCCACTTCGGCGTGGAAGGCGGCATGCGCATCGACGCAGGGCTGGAAGCTCTTCACGAACGGGAACCGGCGCTCACCCTCGCCATGCAGCCAGTTGCCCAGCACGCAGCCATCGACCTTGCCGGCCGACTTGGGATCGAGCTGATGTTGTTCCGCGATCGCGGCGAGGAGTTTCTGGCGGATCTCTCCATCCTTGGCCAATGCTTCTTCCAGATTCATGACGGTTCCCTGTTGTCGTTTTCCAAGACCTCCGCAAGGCGGAAAAGCATCATAACAGGGGCATCCCTTCCTGTTAAGGCAGGATCAATGCAGCCACTTGTTCCATCCCGGCTGCACATCATGGACAGATTCCAGCTGCGCGCGCGCTTCCTTGTGCCCCTGCGCCGCCGCGCGGCCCAGCAGGTCGAAGGCCTTGCCTTGGTCGCGCGGCACGCCGATGCCGGCCAGGTACTTCATGCCGAGCAGGTACTGCGCCTCCGCATCGCCCTGTTCCGCGCAGCGCGAGAACCAGTGCGCGGCCAGCGTGTCGTCCTGCGGCATGCCCTCGCCGGTGCGGTAGGCGCGGGCGAGATTGAACTGCGCATTGGCATGTCCCTGCTCCGCCGCCGGCCGGTACCATTCGGCCGCTTCGCGGAAGTCCTGCGCAACGCCCCGCCCCTCCGAATGCATCACCGCCAGGTTGTACTGCGACGCCGCGTATCCCTGCAGCGCGGCGCGGCGGTACCAGCGTGCCGCACAGGCGGGATCGGCGTCCACGGCGATCCCGCGCTCATGCATGACGCCGAGGTTGTGCTGCGCGGCCGCGTACCCCTGGGCCGCAGCCTTGCGGAACCAGAGCAGTGCTTCCGCTGCGGCGCCCGAGGATGCCAGCGCCAGCACGCCGAGGCGGAACTGCGCCCCTGCGTGGCCCTGCGCGGCGGCCTTCGTGTACCACGCACATGCCTGCTGCCCATCCTTCTCCACGCCCTCGCCCTTCGCGTATCGCTCGCCGAGGAAGAATTGCGCGCCGGCCAGGCCGAGGTCCGCCGCCTGCCGCGCCCATCCGAGGGATTGCGCGAGATCCTGCGGCACGTCCTGGCCCGCGTGATAGAGCCAGGCGAGATTGGACAGGGCCGCCGCATGGCCCTGCTCCGCCGCCTTGCGCCACCAGCGCAGCGCCTGCTCCCAATCCCTGTCCTCGCCGTCGGCGCCGAAATGCATGCAGCCCAGGTCGAACTGCGCCTGGCTGTCGCCCGCCTCCGCCCGCCTGCGGCACTGCTCCATCGGCGAGCCGCGCAACTGCGACACCTCGGCGCCCTCGTCCTGCAGCGCGCAGGTACAGCCGCAACGCTCCAGCGCATCCACGTACTTCTGCGCCACTTCGCGCGACACGCCTGACTTGACCACCGGCTTCGGCCGCGAGAGCAGGCGGCGCACTTCGGGCTCGGTGCGCTTGAAGAGCGGCGCAAGCAGTTGCGCCGCACGCTCCTGCGTGAATCCCTCGCGGATGCCTGTGATCGCCACCCTGACGAGTCCCGTCATGCTGTTGCACGCATAGCGCGGCTTTGGCGCCGGCGGGCGGTATACCCCGGCCTGCTGCTCGTCGAAGACAACCAGTCCGTGTGCGTTGGCGGTTTCCACGATAAAGGACATGGCCTCGTCGATACGGTCGAACACGATGATCGCGTAGCCGATATGGAGATCGCGAATGCAGGGAAAGCGCGCGGTGAGCCTGTCGGCGAGGGCGAGGAAGAGCGGATCGGACGGGAGGCAGGCTTCATCGTCGCGGCGTTCGAGCACCGCATGGAGATATGCCCAGGCCTGGCCGTCGTCATCGTGGACAGGCGGTTTGACGATGCAGACGCGGTAGCTCATGCGGCTCCCTCTGTTGTTCTTGTTTGCAGGATGACAATCGCATCTTAACCGGCGTGCAATGCATTCCGGCAGCACATGCCTGCATGCATTGCTGACGGCTGGATATTCCTTGACCGGCGTCACCTTCGCTATCGCATAAATACAACGCCGTCATGGTGAAAATACCACTGCTTGGGGAGGCAACTGATCCCGGACAAACGCCTTGCCGCAACGTTCATGTCAACTGAAAACGGATTCACCGCAAACATGTCCTCAACGAATCTCAATGGGTGCTCAAATGAAAAAATCTTTCCTCTCTCTTCTCGTCGCCGGCGCATTGGGCGCCATGGCGGGAACGGTTTCCGCGCAGACCAACCTCACCATCTACGGCATCGTCGATGCCGGCATCGTGTATGACAAGAACGTCACCGCCGGCGACAAGACATGGCGGCTCGAAAGCGGCCAGCACTCCGGTTCGCGCATCGGCTTCCGCGGCACCGAGAGCCTGGGCGGCGGACTGTCGGCCAGCTTCACGCTCGAGAACGGCTTCAACGTCGATACCGGCACGCTGGGACAAGGCGGACGCTTCTTCGGACGCCAGGCATGGGTCGGGCTGAACGGCGGCTTCGGCGCGGTGAAGCTGGGACGGCAGCAGACGCCGGTCTACCACGCGCTGCTGGCTGTCGATCCGTTCGCCATCAACCTCGCCGGCAATGCGCAGCGCATGTTCGGCACCGGGCTGTACTTCACCGATCCCTTCCTGCGCACCGACAACACCATCAGCTATGCCACGCCGAACATCGCGGGCTTCACCGGCACGCTGGGTTACGGCTTCGGCGAAGTCGCGGGCGACCGCTCGGCACAGCGCCAGCTCGTCGCCGGCGCCAGCTACGTGAACGGCCCGATCAACGTGCAGGTCGCCTACCATGACGCCAACACCTTCACGCTGCCGGGCACCGCTGCTGTGCTTGGCGCCGGGGTGGCGGATCTGCAGACGGCGTTCATCGGCGGCACCTTCGACTTCGGCATCGCCAAGGCCCATCTCGCGTTTGCCGACACCGATGTCGAGCAGGCGGGCACCTCCCGGGACAGCCGCAGCTGGCTGGTCGGCGCATCGGCGCCGCTGGGCACGGGGACCGTGCTGGCCTCCTTCATCCGCAACGATGTGCGCGACATCGCCGCGGGCGAATCCGACCAGATCGCACTCGGCTACATCCAGCCGCTGTCGAAGCGGACCAACATCTACACGTCGGTCAGCTACACCGAGAACGATCCGGGCGTGCGCCTGAACGCGTTCGCCAACGGCGAGAACAGCCGCCAGTTCAACGTCGGCGTGCGGCACCAGTTCTGACGCGAGCGAGCGGTGCTGGCCAGGGGGGATATGGCGCTTAACGCCGGGCGGCGGCGCGCATCGCCTTGACGTGCGCCTTCACGGCATCGAACAGCGCCTTGAGCGCGGGGTCGGCGATGGGCAGCAGGGCGCACACGGTATGCGTCGCCGTTCCGTCGTCGATGGTGAGGGTGTCGCACTGGTAGTCCGCGGCGCCCTTCTTCGGCTGTCCGACTTCGGACGGCAGCTCGAAGAAGTGCGCATCCTCGGCCAGTGCCTGCAGGCGTGCCGCCTCTTCCCCGTCCAGTGAAGCCGGGTCGATGACGACCGGCTTCGCCAGGCCGGGGAAGTAGCCCACGCCGTGGGCGTCCGACTGGAAGATGATCTGCCGAACCGGTCCCATATCCTTACAGGTCTGAAGCCAGCAAACCGATGCCAACGGCATCCCAGCCCGCGTACACCGCGCGCTGCTCGGCGCTGCCTGCACCGTAGCGGCGGCCGGCGATATCGGCGGTGACGCGCGCGAAGCGGACAAAGCCGGTGTTCGGCCTTACCCGCGGGTCGCACATGGCGTCGTACCAGATGCGCCCGGCTTTCTCCCATGCATGGCCGCCGAGCGCGGTTGCGACCCGGTAAAACGCGTGGTTGGGAATGCCCGAGTTGATATGCACGCCGCCGTTATCTGAAAACGTATTCACGTAATCATCCATGTGTTTGGGTTGCGGGTCCTTGCCGATGACCGGGTCGTCGAACGCGGAACCAGGGTCTTTCATCGAACGCAGGGCGACGCCGTTGACATTGCCGGTGAACAGGCCGTCGCCGATCAGCCAGCTGGCATCCCTGGCCGATTCCTTCCGCGCATACTGCCGCACCAAGGAACCGAACACATCGGCGAGGGATTCGTTCAGCGCGCCGGGCTGGTTGAGGTATTGCAGTCCAGCCTCATCCTCGATCACGCCGTGGGCCAGCTCATGGCCGATGATATCGAGTGAGATGGTGAATCGGTTGAACAGTTCGCCGTCGCCATCCCCGAACACCATCTGCACGGAATTCCAGAATGCATTGTTGTAATCGTCGCCGAAATGCACCGTCGCGTCCAGCCGCATGCCGGCATCGTCGATCGAGTTGCGGCCGAATACGTCGGCAAAGAAATTGAAGGTGGCGCCCAGGCCGTCATAGGCCTCGTTCGCCGCATCGTCGCCGTTCACCGCGGGACCGCCTTCGACACGCACCACTTCGCCGGGCAGGTTCTGCAGGTTCCTGGCGTGGTAAATGGTGCGCACCGGCTTCAGTTCGGCCAGCGGCACCGAGGGTTGCTGCGCCGTGCCTTGCGGCGCCTGCCGGGCAATGCGCATGGCGCGGAATGTGTTGTCCGCGGACTTGGTGCGCAACGCTGCCGAACGCTGCTTCGGCGTGCCGTTGTTCGCGATGCCATCCAGGACATAGGGCGGAAGGATGCAGAGAATCGGATTGTGCGCGGGGTTGTGGCGACACATGATGAAACCTCCTTTGGAGCCGGGTTTGCTCCCTGGGTAATGGGGCAGGCATGCGCTGACGGTTTTATCAGCGCACGCCCCTGCAAGAACCGGGAGTCGACATGTCTCGTTACCCGCTTGTTCATGCACGATAAATACAAGCGGTAACAGACTGAAAATCGTCGCCCTCCTTGTTCAGGGGGCGTATTCTCCGACACGCTTTTTCGGGCAGTATGAGGTGGATCAAACCGCACATCACAAAACAAAACGGCCCCCATATTCATGGGAGCCGTTTTGGCGTGGATGCCTATCGAATGTCAGAAGCGCATCACCATTCCCTGCGCCATCAGCCACATGTTCATCGATGTGATGGCAGCGATGAAAACTACCAGCGGTATCAAGCGCCAGCTGCGCACACCGTTGGCGGCGTCGAGCTGGCCGCGCGCGCGATGGCGGACGATCTGCACCGCCAGCCAGAAGCCGAGCACCATCAGCCCGGCCTGCAGCGTGAACACGGCGAACTCGGGCAGGATCGGGGCCATCATCATGTCGTGCTTTTCGGAAGCCGACAGCGCCGCCAGGCCAGTGCCCAGCGGGTTGGTGAACAACTGCACAAGATCGGCGCTCTCGCGCGAGAGGTGGTCGAGGTTGTGCGCGAGGTGGTACACGAAGGCCAGCGGCAGCGTGACGAACGCGAATGACACGAACAGCGTCTTGAACGGCGTCCTGCGCCCGTTGCCCAGCCAGGCCAGTCCGATCGCTGCGGCATAAACAACCACTACCGCGCCGCACGCGCCGAGCATCGCCAGCGTGAAGCTGACCAGCGGCTTGCCGGTTTCGCCGAGCAGCCCGGCCAGCACGCCCACCCACTCGCCCCAGAACTCCATCATCGTCAGGCCGTGGAAGATGGTGATGCCCAGCAGCGCCAGCATGAACCACGCGCCGTCCCATTGCGGACGCGCCTGCGCCTGGTCCTTGGCCTCGCTGCCGAGCGGACGCAGGCGCCAGGTCACGTTCTGCTTCGGGCAGCTCAGCATGCAGCTGCCGCAGGAGAGGCAGTTGGTGTTCTGGCTGAAGCGGCCCACGACGAGATGGGTCGGACAGGGTTCGATGTCTTTCGAGCCGTTGTAGCACTCCAGCGTCTTGCAGGTATCGCAGGTCGATTGTTCGACCGGACGCACCGACACCGGCGCCAGCCGCGAGTAGTAACCGAGCGTGCGGCCCACCGGGCAGGCATAGCGGCAGAACGCCTTGCGCTCGTACAGCAGCATGAAGACGATAGACAGCACCAGCATGATCAACGCCATCAGCGCGGTCGCCAGCGGCCAGCCGGTCACGCCGATGCCGGTCTCCAGCCAGGTCAGACCCATGAACATGAACAGCGCCGGCCACACGTTCTGCAGGGTGCGCGGCACCTTGCGGTTGCGGCCCGGATGCGGATCGCGGCGGCGCCACAGGCGCCAGCGCACCAGCCAGTTGGCCAGCGTGTTCCACGGGCAGATCGCGCACCATGCGGTACCGAGGAAGAGCACCGACACCACCACCAGCGGCCACCACAGGTTCCACACCAGCGCGGTGGCGAGGTTGTGCTCTGCGAAGGTGGTGCCGAAGAGGCCGGCCGCGACCACCATCAGGAAGACCACGACCGACACCACCTTGATCGACAGCAGCGGATACGGGCTGCGGTTGAGGAAGCGCACGATGCCGCCGACCAGCGGCGCGGCGGCGAGGTTGATGCTCCTGGGGGACGACTCCGCCGGAAAGCGGGCGAACAGGGCCCACACGGCGATGGCGAACATGGCAATCCAGGCGGGAATGCGCCATTCCTCCGGCAGGCCGGGGTGCAGCATCTCCATGGGTTCGTCCGGATACACCTCCTCTTCGGCGGCGGCAACCGGAACGGCGCCGTCGTCAACCTGCACCGGCACGGCGGGCGCGGCCTGCTGCGTCTTGGCCGGCACCGGGGCCAGTCCGTGGTCGGTGTGGGCAAGCGCATGACCGCCCCATCCCTGTGCGAGCAAAAGCATCGCGGCGAAAATGATGTGTTTCATGATTGGCAGTGCTCCGGCGCCGGCTTTACGCGATGCGAAGAGTGCACCGCTGCGCCACAGCGTTTTGTTCCTGTCGTTGCTCGTGTTGCATGACCAAGGCGGCAACGGTTCAACGCCCGTCACTCGCCGCTCGTCAACAATTATCGCGAGGCAAAACCGCCGCCGCCCTACTCCAGATCAAATAATGCCAAGAATCACTTGTCGCTTCGATAGGGTTTGTCCGACAAAGGTAAAAACGGCATGAAACAACGCCACGAGACTTGAAAAGCCAGCTAGCGCACCCAGGCCGGGAAAAATCCGAGCGCATGCTGCACGCCGCCATCATGCGCCGGCACCACCACGATCTCCGGCTTGCGCTCCACCAGCGTGCGGATCTGTTCCACCGTGCGCAGCGTCTGTTCCGGATCGCGGTCGACCTGTACCCGCGCCGGCCAGAACTTCGGACGCCCGTCCTTCACCGCGCCCGCATTCCACACCACATCGCCGACGAAGAAATAACGCTTGCCCGAATCCACCGTCACGAACATGCCGATCGAGCCCGGCGTATGGCCGAACATCGGCACCAGCACGACCTTGCCGTCGTTGAACAGGTCGGCGCTGTGCGAAAAGCCTTCGTAAGGCACGGGTTTGAAGTCCAGCGTCTTCCACTGGATGGATTGGGCGCCGACCTGCGACGGCCAGGCGCCGCCCAGCGCGGGAGACGGCTGGCGGATTACCGCCATCTCCTGCTCCGGCAGCCACACCTCCGCTTCCGGGAAGTCAACGACGCCGCTCGCGTGATCCCAATGGCTGTGGCTCAGGAAGACACGCCGGACCGGAGCGATGCCCGCCTTGTCCAACTGTGCGCGCGCCGGCACGACCGGATCCTCGTAGCGGAAGAACGGCCGGTTCCAGAGCGGCATGTCCTCCCTGTACTGGCTGGCGATATTGCTGCCCAGGCCGGTATCGAACAGGAAGGTATCGTCGCCATGCTTGACCAGCACTGCGGAGAAGATGGTCTCCACCTCCTTGCCGAAGTCGCCGCCTGCAAAGACCAGTGCCTCGCGCACGCGCAGGCTGCCGGTCTTGATGATCGAGAAGCCGACGGCGGGCGGAGCGGCGTCGGCATGCGCGGCGGCCATGGTGACGGACAGCAGGATCGCGGCAAGCAATCGGAGCATGGGTTGTGTTCCTTTGCGAATGAAAAGATGGCTGAATCGAGACGAAACGGATTGCCCACTCCCCTCTCCCGCAGGCGGGAGAGGGACCGGGGGTGAGGGCGCTGGTCAAGACAACTTACTCCCCGCTCCCCCTTGCTTCCCCCACTCTAGCGCCAATCAACAAATAGTCATAATATTTAATAAATATTCATCTTCAATAATTTACCTATACAACCCATGTTCGACCTCCGCGCCCTGAAATACTTCATCGCCGCCTACGAAGAAGGCTCCATCACCGGCGCGGCCAGGCGCTGCTTCATCGCCCAGCCCTCCATCAGCATCGCGATCCAGAATCTCGAAACCACGCTCGGCACGATCCTCTTCGAGCGCACCCGCCATGGCCTCAAACCGACCGCCGACGGCGACAAGCTCTACCCTCGGGCAAAGGACCTGCTGGCGGAGTCGAGCGCCATCGTGCAAAGCTTCACCGCCCCGCCGCAGCGCGAACTGCGCCTGCAGCTCGCCTGCGACATGCCGGTGCGCCGCGCCGGTCCGCTGATCGACCTGCTCTATCGGCAGATACCGGGCATGCAGCTCAGGCTGGTGCAGGAAAGCGAAGCCTTCGACCTGAAGCTGGCGTCGGATCAGCACAAGCGCGCGGACGAATGGATGCTGACGCTATGGGAAGAAGACTACGTCGCGCTCATCCCCGGCAACCACCCGCTGCGCTTCAAGGCGCAGCTCGAGCCGTCCGACCTGCACGGCGCGCCCTTCATCGCGCGCCCGGAATGCCCGTTGAGCCGGGTCTTCGCCCAGGCGATGGCACGCAAGCGCATCCAGCCCGATATCCGCGCGTCGGTGGTGCGGGAGGAAGCCGTGCCTGCGCTGGTCGACATGGGAGTCGGAATCGCACTCCTGCCGGAATCGCATTGCGAGGGGCTCATGCATGCGGTGGTCAGGCCGATCAGGCATGGCAGCGAACTGAAGCGCAAGGTGGGACTGGCGTGCCGCGCGGACGACCAGCAGATGACCCGCTTCATCCGGCAGTCGAAGCAGGCGCTGCTGCAGGCCTATGCGGGCAATGCCGGACAGCGCATGCGGCACGTGGCCTAGAAGCGGATCTTCCCGGTCAGGATCTGCCAGTACATCACCCAGTCGCCGGCCAGGCTGTACAAGGGATACTTGAAGCAAAGTACACCAAATTGCCGGCGATTGCTTCGCCCGCAAGCAGCACGAAAAAAATGCGCGCACCATGTCGATTCCGGCCGCTCCCGATCGTCGTGGAAGTGATGGGCCCCGCGCGCCATCCCAGACGACATTCCTTGCATTGCCACCAGACAAGAGGAGAGTTCCATGCAAGTCCAGCCCTACCTGTTCTTCAACGGCCGCGCCGAAGAGGCGTTCGCGTTCTACGCCCGCGCGCTTGGCGCCGAGGTCACCGAACTGATGCGCTTCAAGGACGCGCCCGACCCGCCGCCGCCCGGCGCCATCGCGCCCAATTCCGAAGACAAGGTCATGCACGCCACCCTGCGCATCGGTTCGTCGACTGTCATGGCCTCCGACGGCGGCTGCTCCGGCCCCGCCACCTTCCAGGGATTCGCGCTCACGGTCGATTTTCCGGACGAACAGAGCGCACGCAAGGCATTCGACGCGCTGGCGGAAGGCGGCACCGTGCAGATGCCGATCGGCAAGACTTTCTTCTCGCCCTGCTTCGGCATGGTGGCGGACAAGTTCGGCATGGGATGGATGGTCATCGTCCTCCCGTAACCGCAGCGAGGCTTTCCCCCTTCCCCTTCAAGGGGAAGGTCGGGATGGGGATGGGTTTCGGCAGCGCCTCATGAAAAGACAAGAAGGCAGCACCGCCGCCCACGAACAAACAAGCGCACAATGACCAGGCCACGGGCGCCAGCGCAATCATGCGCCGCAAGTGTGAAGGTCCGCATCACTCGCCAGCGTATGGTCGGAAGCATCGCCCGACACAGTGGCGCGGACATAGCAGCCGGAGTAACGACCGGCCGCCCGTGGCTGCAGCTTCCTCAGCTGCCGGACCGCGTCGCCTGCGCAAGCTTGACGTTGAGCACGAAGTTCTCGAGCGTCAGCTTGGCGATGGACGAAACGAAGATGTATTCGCGGTCTGCCTCCGACATGGGCCGGATATTCTGTTCGTAGTGTTCCACCACGGACGTGGCGATCAGGTGGACGGCGTCGTCTTCATTGATGTTCAGCATTCCCCAGTCGATCGGGTCCGCCAGTTCGATTTCCTTGATTAAATCTTCAACTGCCTGCAGGTTGATTGCCATAAGGATGCGGCTCGCTTATCGGAAATGATCCGCCTCCATTGGAACATGGATGCGCGCTTGCGCCAACAGGGGGCGCGAGGACACATCTACGGGGCAATGGCCGGTGGCAAACGCCCGTAGCGGATCAGGATGAGGGATGCCTGATCCAGTCAGTGATGATCTTTACCGCTTCCTCTTCCATCCCGATGAAGCCATGCCAGTGCATCGCCTCGCACGAATCGCCGGCGGGATTGGCGCCGCCATCCACCATCACCGCTTTCTTGACCGGCGCATTCGTGAGTCCGCGCAGGATGTACGGCACTTCGTGCGGCAGGGTGACATGGCAGGAATCCTTCGCATGGTGCAGGACCAGCACCGGCACCGTGACCGCCGCCAGGTTCTGCGTCGGCACCGCGCCGACCTTGCTGAAGCTGACGACGCTGGACGTGAGCACGATGCCCGCGATACCGGCGTCCTTGAGGTTGATGGCCGCAGCGGTCGCTGAAATCGTGCCGCGGCTGGTGCCGACGAGCCAGACCGGCGCCGGACTCAGGGTCTTGAGATGGTCGAGCACCGCGCGGATGTCGGCGACATGGTTGTCGCTGATGCGGGCCGGGTAGTCGAGTGCGGGCCTGTCGCTGGGGCGGCCGAAGATGGCGACATTGAAACCGTTCGCGCGAAACTGATGCGCGCTGCGAACGAGAAAGTTGCCGCTGCTTGCGCGGCCATTGACGACCTTGCCGAAGCCGCCATCTCCGCCGGGGAAGAGGAGGACGGTGGCTTTGGGGTTATCGGTGGGTTCCCAGAAGAGGGTTGTGTTGACGTCGGGGCGGGTGGAGATTTTTTTGAGGATGCCTTCGGCGGTTGCGGCGAGAGGGAACGCTACCGACAAAACGATCACTGCCCATAGTCTTTGCTGGAAAGCACCTAACTTTTTGCTTTTCATGAATTGGGTATCTGACTTCTCATGATATTGATTCTGGTCCGTCGAGTTTGACCACAGATGCAAGTGATTGCAAGAAGTAGTTATCGCCCCGCAAAGTGTTCTAGGAAACAAGATGAGAATCATTAAATACAGGATAAGAAATGACGCATGGATACAAAAATTCCACCGTTGGCCATATTGAGAGTTGAATAAAGAGATTAGAACTGAATAGACTTCAAATTACTTGAAACAGCGTATTGATCTCATCCACAGTACCCTAACGCATAGCATGCTCCTTAGCTCGAGATGTCAGACATTCTCCGTCGTGTGTTCATGGGATAGCCGAAAATTTGGATGCAATGTCTAATCTTCCGTTTTGTTCGGCCAACATCCCATTTCTGACATCGACTCTCGTCTAACAACTAAGGAAAAACTGATGTATCTCTTTCGCATTCATATCCGCCCACAAGGTGGTACTGCCACGATGCGAGAAACGTTCAACTACTGCTTGAAGAACGCACTCCTAGGGGTGGGATGGCGAACTGAGTCAAATAAGAACATCATTTCGTGGTCGGAGTACTACGAAGAAGCATCAGCGATCTACAAGAAGCTCGATTCCTGTAAGTACATTCATAAAAGGGTCTCCGAAGGAGATCTAGTTTGGACGCGTGACCCAATGAGCCGGTACTACTTAGCACGCGTGACCTCGGGATGGGAATACTGGACTAACGAAGAAGCTCAGCGACTAGACATCGACATCGCCAATATCTTCCGGTGTGAATTTCTCCCTGTCGCAATCGATGAAGTTCCAGGAAAGGTCGTCGCTTGCTTTAGGGCGACCAGGACTATTCAGGAAATTGCAGACAAGAAGGCTAGGGAATACTCAAAGTATTTATGGAACATGCTGTCAGGCCATCCCATTTATGAAATTGACAAACAGATGTTTTCAGATGTTTTCATGATGCTTGACGACGAAGAAACGGAGGATCTCCTATTTTTATACATGCAAAGCAAAGGATGGTATGTGCTTCCAAATTCAAGAAAGGGAGACACCATGAGTTTCGAGTACCTTGCCGTGAATTCTTCCTCAGGTGAACGTGCACTTGCGCAAGTCAAGACTGGCAACAGCGAACTTCGACCACGTGACTATGCTAACGAAGGTTTAAAGGTATTTCTTTTTCAATCGAACGAGCTGTATTCCGGCTCGCGACCGCCAAATGTGGTGTGCGTTCAGCGCCACGAACTTCTGGAGTTTATGAAAACTGCAAAGCCATGGCTCCCGAAATCATTTGTCCGGAAGATGACTTTGGTAGGAAATTGAGTAGGACGAGTCGTCCATTTTCAAAGTGATCTCGTGAATTCAATCACCAGATTGTTAACCAAAGTTGAATTATTGGGGCGAAAAAATATATCTATGTTCTCAATCACCTTTTTCCTAAGTATTGTTGATAAACCCGAGCGCACGCCTTTTTGGAATTCATATTTGTTTCACAATTTTTAGCTTTATAAGATCAACAAGAATAACTAACGAAAGGCTTTTTCAGGATGTTTCAGGAGATCACGTCCTTTTTTGAAGGTCTAGGCTGGCTAGCAAACATGTTGGCACTCAGCCCTGTTTTTGGAGTTGGTTATGGGATGTATCACAAGCGGGAGAAGATTTTGGGATGGTTCACTAAACGACGCTACCTTAGCGTTGGCGATCACATCGCAACACACCTAACGAACTACAACTTTGATAACAAGAAGGTAAAGATAGTAGTCGTTGATGATAACCCTACCGATGTTCCTATTGATTACTTAAGGGGCATGTTTGGCCAAGTTCTCGTGTATGACAAGATCTCACTTTCCGAGGCGTCAAAATTAATTGGGAACGATCTAGTTTTTTTAGACATGATGGGTGTAGTGAAAGAAGATCCAAAATACGGCGGACTACATCTCATTAGAAAAATCAAAGAGCTACCAGATGCTCCAATTGTTGTTGCTGTCTCAGGCGCACGATTCGATCCAACTGCCAGCGATTACTTTAGGGCTGCAGACGACGTATTAAAGAAGCCGGTTAGCGAATTCCAATGTGAAGAGGTAATCAAAGACCTCTTAGAGGAAAAATTTTCCCCCTATAAATCCGCTGATGCAATAGATAGCGAGATCATGGCAAAAAGTAGGGATGAAAAGGAGAAAAGCAAAGTCCTTCAATTAATTTTCTCCTTCCTAGAAAAAAAGATCTCTCTAGAAAGACTCCGATCTGAACTTGTAAACAATTATCGCCATTTGGATACGGCGCTTTTGGTATCTAAGGCAAACCGGATCAAGGATTCCTATGCTAATTAAAAAGGCCCTGCAAACCGGCGCACTGTATACACCTTGGCCAATACTTATTGATGGTGCTCCCATCACGGGTTCTCGTTTCGACTTTTCTCCGATCTGTGCTTCTGAATGTATGCAGGGCAAGGGGAAGTATTTTTGCAAGCATGGATTAGCCTACTTGCAGAAAAGTATCGGGAAGGAAAGTGTAGTTGTGTGCGGGTATGTCGATGACTGGACGAAGGTCAATAAGGAGTACAGAAATAGACTCACTAACCGGTCGATTAAGGAGGGAAAAATCTATGAATGGCTAGACAGACTTCAAAAGCTGAGGGATGCCATTTCTTCTAGTGCAACGGATCCGATTGCCCTCGGATCATTTCATGAAGTTAGTCGATGGGCCAGGCAAATCAACGTTATCGCACAGAAGATGGTTGTTAGAAACAAGGATCAGGATTTCTCGGCAAATTTTGAATCTGCAACAAAGGAAATGAAATCACTCTACAAAGCCAGCACAATGCTTGTGGATGCATTTGATTATCTAGACATTTTCTACAATCCATCCTCGGCGGCTTTTGGCAAGAAGAGATCTGTTGATCTTTACAAAATGGTCGACAAAATAAGAATAATACTGTTAGGAGCCGAAGGCGCTTCACAGAATAAAAAAATCTACATTATTGGTAGTCTCCGGCATGAGGTAGACCTTTACGAGTCATTCAAAATTATTCCCTTTTGTTTACTCCAGAACGCGATCAAATACTCCTTTGACAGTGACATCAGCATCAATTTTTCGTCGACAAACCGAGAAGTAGAAATGTCGGTAGAGTCATCGGGCCCGCCAATTACCGAAGAAGAGAAATCAAAGATTTTCGAGCAGTCGTATCGCGGTAAGCATTCGCGCACTATGCACCACGAGGGCTCCGGCATGGGACTGTACATCGCAAAAATTGTAGCTGATGCACATGCGCTCGAAATAAAGGTCCGCAGCGTATCTCGCGGTTATCAACGCGAAGGAATTGGCGTCTATCAGAATACGTTTTCGATGAAGATTCCGCTAGGCGCTCCAATTGAGCGCCGTATTTGCCCGCGCGAACCAACTCTTAGGGCGTAATTGGGATCAATCATTTACGCGTATCTAAAACGTCGAGTTTTAGATAGCTGGATCGCTAGTGGTTTTGTTTGGTCCCACGACGCGCGACTAGATCGCGCGCGGCGGGCCGCATGGCGCATCCTTTTCGAGCGCCCTGCTTGCGGAATCGGGCGCCGACGCATTGGATACGACGGCAGCGAGCGTGGCAACAACTTCATCGGCAAGCGATTCCTGGGGCATTGCCGCCGGCACTCTTTCCATTTCCATGATGATGCTCGCTGTCACAACAGGCGAATTTACTTCACGCGCCTGGCTTTTGACTTGGGCGAGGGAAACATGTCCGGCACGGCAGGGAACCAGGAGGCGAGCGCGTTCATCGGTTGCATTTTGAAGGGGCTCATGTCCCAGGCGAGGATTCCGAAAGCTTTCTGGTTCGCATCCGCCATCCGTTGAATCGCTTTCTGCTGGCTGGACATGACGTTGTCGGCGAGCGCCTTGCTGCAGGACTGAGCGGCATTCGTCCACGCCTTCATGGTCTGTTCCTGAATGATCCTTGCCGAGCTGACGGTCAGGTATTCCATGTTCTGGCGAAGGGCTTCGCTGTAGACGTTGGCAATTTTTGTCGATACGGCGAGGAAGGGATTTTGAGCGGCAAATACGTTGGTAGAGGGAGAGGCAGTAGTCACAAGGGGGTCCAGTACGGTAGTCAATAAAAGCAGCGACGCATGTCGTTTGTGGCGCGCGGCTTCAGTACGAGTAGGGAATCCGCCATAGGTTCATAACTGTTTGACAATCGGCTCTCTTGCTTCAGGCGCTCAATGTGCAGGATGGAATGTTGCTTCCAGCATGATCGAGATTAATTGTGCACTGCATCAGAAATAGGCGCATACTTTTGACAAGGCTTGTCCGCATCAACATATCCTGGAGAAACTTATCGACGACATCAAACTTCAACCGCCTAACGCGGTTCTTCTCGCGCTCGAACCGCTCAGGGCGATATCGGATTACGTTGCCGGTATTGTTGGCCCTGCCGAGTCGTTGCCGCGCGGCGACGGGCGCCCGGTGATTGTGTTTCCCGGTCTTGCCCTCAGCGGGGCGGCGACTGCAGACTTGCGCGTTCGCCTGCAGCAGTTGGGATACGAACTCTATGACTGGGAGCAGGGCATCAATAACTGGCCGGATGCCGACTTTGACGAATGGCTTCTACGCCTGGGCACGCATCTCCAACGGATACATGTACGGCATGGCCGATCTGTTTCGCTGATCGGTTGGAGTCTCGGCGGAATTTACGCTCGCGAGCTCGCAAAGAAGTATCCAAAGCTGGTGCGGCAAGTCATTACGTTGGCCACGCCATTCACGAACAAGCGCGACTCTACCCATGCAGGATGGCTCCTTACCCTCTTGAACGGAGGCGCCTACGCGGTAGACGATGCCTTGCTGGATCGCTTGAGAGTCGACCCGCCGGTGCCGTCTGCATCGATTTATTCGCAGACCGACGGCGTCGTAGCCTGGCAGGGATGCCTGGGAAAGGAATCGCGACGTCACCGCAACATCGAGGTCAATCGCGTGAGCCACATGGGCATGGTCCACCACCCGGACGTGCTGCGTGTCGTGGCCGACCTTCTCGTCCAACCGTGCTGAACGATCGTTTCGCATGCCATCTTGTGCGGTGGCATTTTTAATATTTTTCCCGATACCAAACTTAATCGGGTATCTGGTGTCATAGCAGGGTGCATGTGAACAATCTGCGTCACTGCTGTTACCACGCTGTTTTCCCTCAAAGCCTCCTGCGGACCATTCCCTCCTCATTGAGCAACCTTTGTAAGGACTCAATCACGTTGAGCGCGAGCCATGCCGTCAATATCAATCACTAATCAGGAGCCCCCCATGAGCCATTACACCCCACAACCGCTGCCGACCTCCGAAGGAGTCGTCTTTACCGTACGCGTCGATTCGCTTCCTCGCGAATGCCTGATCACGGACGACGCGCTGGACAAGCTGTCGGCCCACAAGAACATGGATTTTTCGGATGCAGGGAAGATGGATATCTTTCATGCATTCGAAGACACCATCAATGGCGTAGCGCGTCGCCTTGTCGCCGCACGCGTTCCTGGAACCCCACTCATGATGAGGTCCAGTACTTTTTTCAGCCCGCCTCGAACGGATTGAATCTTCCCAGGTCCTGGCGCAGAGCCAGGACTTCCTCCGGAAGAGGACGACAGGTTCAACGAAAGCCTTTACGAGACCTTTACGTGACGCGAGATTCCGTGTGGGCTTGGCTCAGGGTATGGTAGGGTGCGCCCCGCGCACCCACCCCGTCATGCAAGTCAGAACCGATGCCGCACACCTAGCTGCACCGCCCGCGCATCCTGCCCGCCGCGCGTGGTGAAACCGCCGCTGTACCCCGCCCCTCCCAACGCATACTGCGCATTCGCCTCGTTGTTGGCGAGCGCGAAGAACAGGTACACGTCGGTGCGCTTGGACAGGTTGTGGTCATAGCCGAGCGAGATCAGGGTCACGTCGCTTTCGGCGAACAAGTCATTTTTGGTATGGGCAACGGCACCCATCAAGCGCCCCGCGCCGATGGTGTAGTGCATGCCGAGCGATGCGCTCTTCGCATCCAGCCGCGCATTCGTGTTGATGGTGGCCACCACGGTCGGCACCAGCGCCGCGCCGGCGGCGCCCAGCGCGGTGGTGACGGTCGGTGTGAGCGCAAAGCCGATACCGGGGTTCTCGTTCTTCATCGTCATGTACCCGGCAAAGAACTTCATCTTGCCCATGGTGTACGAGCCGCCGACGACACCCGTGCGCAATGAACGCGCGCCGAACGGATCGTCCTCCCGGTTGTAGCCGATGCCGACGTTGAAGCCATGCGCCTGGTATTTCACATGGCCGCCCACGAAGCGGTTGGACACGCCGAGCGAACCGGAGCCGCGGTCTTCCGGGCTGTACATCAGCGACGCGCCAAGACCGTTCGGCAGTTGCATCCGGTACTGGATCGCATTGCTCGAACGAATGGCGACGCCCGGCGTATAGAGCGCGCTGGTGCCCGTCGTGATACTGCCCCAGCCGCCCACCGATCCGGTTTCGAAGGTATCGGCCATCGCGCCGATCTCGTAGGCAGGCGTGTACTGGCGTCCCATCAGGATGGCGCCGGCCGGCGTGATCAGCCCCACCATCGCGGTGCGGTCGAACAAGGCGCCGCCGGCGTTGACGACAGCGGGGTTCAGCCCCAGCGCGGTCGCCAGCGCGAGCGAGCTTGCCGCCGGCAGCGGCGCGCCTTGCAGCAGCGCGAAGTCGGGATTCTTCCCGAGATAGCCATTGCGGAGTTCGCCGGTATCCAGCTCGAAGCGCGACTCCAGCGTGAACGTTGCCTTGAATCCGCCGCCCAGGTCTTCCGTCCCCTTGAAACCGATACGCGATCCATCGGCCATGCCGCTGGCGAGGTTGTACTGCGTGCCGTTGCCGAAGCGCGACGCCTGGATGCCGGCGTCGGCGATGCCGTAGATGGAGATGCTGGTTTGTGCGAGGGCCGGCACGACGCCAAAGATACCGAGCAAGGCGGCGAGTGTCTTGATCTTCATGTTGCCTCCATAGATTGTTTTTCTTCGCAGGAAGCAGCGCCGGCGTGAATCGCGGTGCTGCTTCTCAGTGAATATCACTTCACTGCGGGGCAAGCTTGGGGAGTGTCAAAGAATGGAGGAACAGAGGGAGAATCGTGACGCGGTGTGGGGAATTCGCGACGGGTTGGGCTTGCATTGAAGAGGATAGAGCGTCTGGCTGGCAACACTGTTCGATGAGGGGGCTGCGAGACTGCAGGAGGTCTTGGCAAGCGCCCTCACCCCCGGCCCCTCTCCCGCCAGCGGGAGAGGGGAGGCAGGACTACCCTGTTACTTCTGCTGCAGAATCCACTGCACCAGCGTCTTGGCTTCCTTATCGCTGACGCCCACGTTGGCCGGCATCGGCATGCCGCCCCACACGCCGGTGCTGCCCTTCAGCACCTTCTGCACGAGTGCATCCTCGGCGCCCTTCTGGCTGCCATACTTGGCGGCGACTTCCTTGAATGCGGGGCCGACGACTTTCTTGTCGATGGCGTGGCATGCCATGCAGTTCTTTGCGGTGGCAAGTTTGACGTCTGCGAATGCGCTGGTTGAAACGATGCTGCCAACGGCGAATGCGATACAAAGGTAACGGTTCATATTCCTTCTCTGGGTAATCGATGGTTGAGGGGACGGCACGGGCAGACGTGCGCCCGTGCCAGGCGGAATTGTCGCGGCCCGGCTTTCGCATGTCCTTAATTTATGTTCAGAAAATCGCGACCGTGCCCGGTTCTTTCCGTTTTTTGTCCGGGCAAGGGCGCTCAGGCACCTATTGCCGCAATCACAAGCGGCCACACCGCTTTCGCAAAATCCTTGATCGCCGGATAAGCCCACGAGAAATTCTCCCGCACCGTCTTGAGCATATCCGCGCCCTCTTCCGTATTCCCGGGTGCGTCCAGTGCGCGTTCTTTCAGCGCCTTCATCCGCGCAAGCACGGCCTCGATTTCCGCATTCGTCTTCCCGAGCGCATCGGCAAGCGCGCGCACATCCTGCTCCGCCGAACGGAAACGGTGTTCGGCCTCCTCTTGCGTGACGGCGGCTGTGCCGCTGACGCGTGCCGCATCCCCCTGCGATACGGCGCCAAAGGATGCCGTCCCGCCCGAGACGTTGATGTTCATCCTGTTCGTCATGTCTTCGCGCCTCCATCCACGCCGGCCATGCCGGACACCCTGTTCATCGCGCCCTGGACCACCGAGCCGAACGAAGTCTGTCCGCCACTGACGTTAATGCTCAGGATGTTGGCCTTCTGCTGCTTGAGATCGCTGGTATCGATGCCGAACGATTCCAGCACCTCGACCAGCGTTTCGAACGCCACGAACTGCAGCTCGCGCGTGCGGTTGACGATGTCGATCTCATTGAAGAAGCCGGGGTAGACCGTCATCACTTTCTTCAAGGGGTCGTACTGGCGTTGCATGTACGCGTAAAGAATGAAGGGAAGCATCACAGGCGACAGCGCATGGAACCAGAACACCTTGTTCGGATCGCGGATGCCGCTGACCAGCAGCCACCAGCGCACGCCCTGGATATCGGCGCTGCGGCTGAAGCTGCACATGATGCTGAAACCGGCATGGCGCATCGTCCGGGGCTGCGGTGACAGGTGGGGAGAGTGTAGATTCTGCCCGTGTAAATGGCAGTTACTGGCCTGTGGCGATTTGTGCTTGATCAAATCGCGAGGAAGACAGGAATGGCCCTCCTGTCGCGGGGATCCATGCAAAATGACCGCCTCGCCTCACCGGACGCAGGGTGAGGACAGGCGGCCATTCATGCGGAAGCTATTCAGCCGCCGAAATAGATATCCTTCGGAGAATAAGGATCATGGGTCTTGCGGTGCTGGATCAGTTCGTCCCGCACCTCTTCGCGCGTCTTGCCCGAGTAGCGCGAACCGGATACGCCCTTGACGCCGCTATCCCCGCTGCTGGTCATGGTCGACGGAGCACGTGCCGGTTCCATTTCGGCCCGTACTTCTGCACGCGATTTGGTGGATTTGAAATCGCGGAAGAAGTCTTCCCCATCGCGCATTCCTACGTCGGCAACTGCGATGCCGGACACGGCCAGTACCGAAAGCGCTGTTATTCGGGAGATGCATCGTGTGGTTTTCATATTGACCTCCGATCAAGCAAACAATTGACGACGCACTGCCGGAAAGCAGCGCGCGCCGCCTCGCTCCTTGCAGTCGTCCGTGTGCGCGCGGCTACTGCGAGTGCGTTCAGTGAATGCGGTTGCAGTCAGCCGGCGACCAACGGGATGTGGGAAGGGGCTGACTCAGGTCAGCGGCAGGGGGAGGCGAGGCAGGTCTTGCGTGATTGGCGCAATTCAGTCCGCCGGGTAGGCAGACTCGAACTGTCCCGTGCTTCAGGAGCCACCGAGAAGAAGCGCATAGCATGGGTGCCAACCCACTATATGTCGCGCTTTTCGTGACTTCAAGGAAAATCGTCGCCCGGCTGAATACCGGTCATCAGAGCGGCTTCAATGGTCCATTCCGGTGCGTGACCGTCGTGCTTTTTGCCTCGATTCCCGAGGCAAAGGCCGGTTCGAGATCCAGCGGCTTGTCGAAACGAAAGACCTGCATCGACTCCTCGACAAAGCCGCGCAGGTGCCGCGGCGTAGCCCGGTGCCAGTGCACGAGAAACTCGCGGAAGCTCGATTCCTTCGGCAGATCGCCGGCGTTGAGGTAGGCCACTGCACGCCAGTCGCTGCTCTGCTCGACCAGCGGCAGGAACAGGCTGGCGATCAGCTCGTTTTCCTTGCGCATGTACGGACTGGAGACCAGCCGCGGCGCGGTCGTGCGGAACCATTGTTCGAAGGAGACGCCGGCCGGCAGTCTGCGGTGCCGGTCCGACAGCGCGCGCCGCGTGAAGGCCTGGAGCGCGGGCGCATATCCGCCCGCCTCCGGCAATGGCGGCGCGGCGTCCCAGGTGAGGGAAAAGTGCTTGAGCATGTAGAGGGACACCGTCTCGCACAGCATCTCCTCGAACCACTGATGCCGTCGATGTTCCGGCCTGGCGTGATGTTCGTAGTTCGCAAGGATATGGACCAGCTCGTGCGAGAACTCGTACACGTATTCCGCCCAGTTCTGGTCCCGCGCGGAGAGCATCACCTGGTATTCGTTGCCCGGCCCCTTCTGGAACAGCACGACCGGTCCGCCGGACGCGTGGGATACCACGATGGGATGCAGCCGCCGGTTCGGGAAATGCTGGAGCATTTCGTCGGCAATCGCGTTGAGGAGCATTTCGATCTGCCAGGGAGCGGCATCGCCCCAGGCGCCATCGACGACGCGGATCAGGCTTTCCTGCTGGGAACGGACCTTCTTGTGCTGCAGCGACTTGGTTTCGGCGGCTTTCGCGCTCTGCATGGTCATCAGGGCCAGGAAAACCGAGGTGAAGATGGCGGCGCGCTTCATGGGGATGTCTCCTTCGGCTCCCGGGGTGACGAGGTGACCGATTTGTTTTCCGGCCGGCATGCTGTGGAACGGCCGTCATGTCCGCTGCGAGGATGACTCGCATAAATTGACTATAGGCGCATGTCCGGCTGATTCGTAGCATTTTCTGTTTGCGGGATGCATGGTGTTGGAGCCGGGACATCCCTGGAGTACGATAGTGCCCATGAGCAATTCCCTATCCGCCAAAGAACGCCTCCTCGCCCAGGCCCGCCTGGACTATTGCCCTGACCTCGTCGCCGTCGATCCGGACGCCATCGCACGCCTGCCTGTGCGCGCCGACCGCTTCAGCCACGCCACCACCGGCCTGTCGGAAAAGCCCGCCGGCCAGACGCATGCAAACGCGGCGGCCTACGGCATCGTGCTGAACAGCCTGAACTTCATGTTCTGGACGCCGACGCCGGAAGGCATGGCGCGGTACGAATGGAACGGCGCGGGCGGTGCGGACGGCCTGACGGCTGCGCTGGATCATGCGTGGGGCGAGGAACCGACGCCGGCAAAGCTGCGCGAAGTCCTGGGCTCCGGCGCGGAGAAAACAGTCGTCGACGCCTTCGGCGACATTTCCATGCCGAGGCGGCGCGCGCACTTCCTGCGCGAAGTCCTGCTGGACGATCAACTGGAACAGGCCGCCGCCGAACTTGTTGCCGCTGGCGACACCGGGCGCCTGACCTCCGACGATGCGGAACGGCTGGCGAAGCGGTTCCGGGTTGCGTACGGCCAGGACACCTACCTCATGCGCGCGCAGCTTGCGGTCATGTGGTACGCGGGGTATCTCATCGATCAAGGCACCGCAATCGACTGCGATGTGATCGTCGCCGCCAACTACCAGATGCCGCGCGTGATGCGGTCGATCAAGGTGCTGCGGTATTCAGCGGAACTGGCGGTGAAGATCGATCGGTTCACGCTCATCGTGCGGCATAGCGTCGAGGAGCGGGCGATACGGGCTGCGACTGTGCTCGGCACCCAGGCGATGGCGCAGCATCTGGGGGTGTCGGAGCATGCGATGGTGAATGTGCTTTGGAAGAATCGGTTGGCTTGTGGGGGGGGGCCGCATCATTTGACGATTACGACGGATTATTGAGCCGCGCCGCCGAGAGAGGCGGCGCGTACTGAGGCAACTCAGTCGTCGGCGGATTTCATCTGGGACTGCAGGTAGTTCTGCAAGCCACATCCTTGGTCAGGGTCTGCGGGGGACTTTCCAGCCAGTCCATCGCGCTCGCTCAATGTCCCAGCAGGCCCCCCCAGCAATTCCCGGCTGACGTAATCATGGGCGTCCCCGGCTAAGAACGTTTCTCATTGCTTCACTTTAGAAGGATTTCGGAGCGGAAGACATCGCCGACGCGCATGGTCGCGGTTGGTCCGTCTGCCTCCACCACACTTTGACCAATGAGCCGTGTCCACGGCGCGTGTTCTTCGTCGGCGAGTTCCGCCAGCGTCGGCCTTTGCTCAAGTTCCTGCAAGGCCTCGCTGTTGACACCTTGCCTGATTATCACTTTCTTTACCGAAGTTTCGTTCACCAAGATCCCGCGCGGAAGTTCGAGTGCTATCTCCCGACCTCGGAATCGTCCGTCAAACACCTTCCTATGTTCGACATTGTCGCGAAGTTCACTTCGCGACCTCTTATCTCGCTCCTCCACCATCTGTTTACGTACACTCTCTGCTTTGGACGACGTCTCGCGCTTTGCATCAGGTCGGCGCCCGAAAGGAGAAGCAACTGCCTCGGCGGTGACTTCAAAACCCGCCATACGGAGAGCTCTAGACATTACACCGCGATTAGGTGGGCATGAGCACGATATTGCTGGTGGCACCATTACGTTCCACCATGAAGTGCTCGACATTCTCGACGCTCTTGGTCTTGCCTTCGCCTGCCGCGATCTTCTTCTTCGGAATAGACAATCGTTTCAAGTACTTTAAGAAATCCAAATTGTGCGTGGAAATGAACAGTTGCTCGTAACGATAGCTATTGGAACCGTCAGCGTTCTTAACTGGCTTGGCGATAAGGCTCTCAATGAGGCTGAACATAAAGAAGATGTGATTACCGTCCAAGCTAGAAATTGGATCGTCAATGTAGATGATCAATTCCTTACCTTTGCTTTCTGGCTCTTCCAGTCTTGCGATGAAATAGCAAAATGCAATCAAACTGCATTCGCCTTCACTCAGGTTATAGGCCGACTTCCCATCTCGCGTGACTTCAAACTTGACCGCTGTCTTTTCTGCGTTGTCCTTTGCTTCAAGCTTGATTCCGTCATGGCCAAAGAAGTGATTAAGCAGTGCGTTGACCTTCTCCGCGCCTTTGCGCTCATCCTTCTGCTGGCCGCGAAGCTGAGCGACCTTTGCTTCGCGATCGGATATACCATTCTCGACATCCGTAAAAGCGGTATGGGCTGCTTCAGCATCCCTCTTAAGGCTAGCTATACGTGTAAGTTCGGAGTCATAGTTGATTGCGCTCATGAAAGAGGCTACATCAGTAAGCCTCAGCGCGTCCCGAGCAGCACTTTTATCCTGTTCCAATGTCTTCGTCCGACCATTGCTTTTGGCAATGAGGTCATTGATATCGCTGGCATGTTTTTCGATCGCCGCTGCATCACACCTAATCTCCGGCATCGCGACGCTTTGAAAGAGGCTGACTTTCCTTGCTTCCAGTACAGATTTCAAGGTTTCCAAATTTTTTTTGTAGACGGCCAATTCTTGGTCAAGGGCCTTCTTGCTCAATTCAAATGCGACCTTCTCTTCGGAATAGAAACTATCTCCGGTCAAAGTGACAAATTCAGGAATTTCATCAAATGCTGCGGTGATCGAACTCAGGCAAGCGTCAATCAATGATTCCAAATCAGATGACTCTTTGCTGAAATGGGAGTCCAATTCCTGCCAAATCTCATGTGGTAGATTCTGGCGACAGAAGGCGCATGTATCTCTCTTTCCCTTGTGATGAGGAATACCTTGCTTTACCCACAATTGGAGAACGCTGTCATTAAGTAGCTCTTGAATAGGCTGGGTAGGTGTAATGCTTTTGGATAGAAGACCTGCAGCAGCCTCCTTGATTCTCTCAATTTTTAGCCGGATATTTATCGTGCTAGTAATGTCAGGAAGGGCATCTTGTTTAAGCAGGGAAAGTTTGACTTCCTGCTCTGCTACGTTCAGCGGCTTAAATCCAGTCTTCTTGGTGGCTGCGATGTCCCGCTTGATGCTTTCGATGTTGTAGACAGAGTTTCCGTAATTGCGATTCTTTTTTATCTTATCGTTGGCATGAAACCGCAGCTTCTCGTCAAGTGACTCTAAAGCCGCCTTGTGATTGGCTTTGGTTCGATCTCGCTCCTTCTTCTTTCCGTCCAAATCAAATCGAAGGCCGGCTTTCGTATCTGAACTTCCAAGCTCTGCCTCGATGGCAGCGATTGCATCTTCAATTTCCTTGTTTTTCTCGCCAACGATGGCAAATGTCTTGATTTCCCCACTAATTTGATTAACAAGGAAACTAAGATTGTCAGTCACGAAGTCTCTGTTGTAGACCCGAACGTTGTAGCCGTGAGTTTGGATACCAGCGTGGGTGACGTTACCGTTATCACCATAGATAGTGAAAGAAGGGACAGCGTAATTGAGCGGAATACACTTTGTCTCCATGGATCGGAAGATTCGTGACAGAGTGGTCTTTCCGGAGTAGTTTCGCCCGTACAAAATGTTCAATTTCTTGAAATCCTGAACGGTATTTCCACGATCCCGAATGCTCTTTTTCCAAGTCAAGTCACTGAAGCTTCCAAAGCTCGCAATGTCGATTTGATTGATCATCGATTCTTCCCCCTCAGGAGTGGCCGTTTATTATTTCGTACGATATTGAATGTAAATTCACTTTGGCCGATGCGGAACAAGCTTCATTTCTCCAACACGCCAAACGCCTTTCTCACCTTCTGCCCCGGCACCGACTCCTCGCGGTGAAAATGCGAAAGAATGGGGTCACCCATTAGCCGGCCGTAGTCAAGAAAGAAAATTCACCCGGCGTCGCGGTGATAACCGCGACGCAATTGCTTTTCGTTCCCGCACAGCTGCCGCATCGCGCCCGTTTTTTCGCTCGTCTGGTTACGATAAGAAGTCGCACCAGTCACCCATCAGGATCAAGCGCGACAGCGGTATGGCTGCTGTCGGCCCTGGCAGTCTGCACTGCCCCAGAAAAACGTTGGTACCGTCCCGTGTTCAAAACAAAAAACTGACAGATCAATGGCTTTCGATAGTCGATGCCAACCCCACATTGGCTCACGGCCCGGGCGACAAGCTTGCTGTTCGGGCGGCGGTGCAGCGGCGTCCATTCAGATCTGCTGGTTGAGGACCAACCCCATATCCTGGCTCGCCGGCACCGCCTTAACCGTCAAGCGAAGCAGCGTCGTTCATCGAAGTCACACTGCTCCTTCAACATGTAATAGCAGGCGCGCGCCAGTTTGTGCGCCAGTGCCTTGGTGGCCACAACGGCATTCGTCTTTGCTTTCTTTCGTTCGTAGAAGCGTTTCGCGGCGTCGTTGTACCGCAGCGCGAAATGGGCGGCCTCGACAAACGCCCATGCCAGATAACGATTGCCGTTCTTGCGGTTGCCTTCGCCTTTCTTCTTCCCGTTGGAATAGCGTGCGCTGTCAACACACCGCGCATAGGAGGCGAAGTTGCCGACCTGGGCAAAGCGATCAATTGTGCCGGCTTCCAGCATGATCGTAGTCGCCAGCACGTCACCGATGCCTGGCGCCGACTTCAGTACGGCATATTCTGGTCGCAGTCGCACACGCTCGCACAATCGCTTTTCCAGCTGCACAATAACGTCATTGACGGCATGCATGACGGTGAGACTGGCTTGTGCTGCCAAGGCGGCATCGGGCAGCCATCCCCATTGCGCAACCGCGTCCGTTGTGAGTTGCCTGACTGCGTTGCCGGAAATGCGTCCGCCTGTTTGTCTTGCCACCAGATTCTCTATCGATAACACATGCATGGTGCGCAGGCGCACCAGCTGGCTGCGCTTGCGTGCCAGATCCCGAACCGCGCGCAGTTCCTTTGGGTAGATATAGCCGGTACGTAAAATGCCCAGCCGTAGCAAATGCGCCAGATGTCGCGCATCGTGTTCGTCACCGCTGTGCTTCAACCCGTTGTACTGCTCGATGGCCGTCGTGTTGGCCAGCTCAACCTGATACCCAGCTTGCTGCAGGCCATCAACCAGCCAATACCAGTTGTAGGTCGATTCCACCACGACGCCGACTAACTCCTCTCGATATGGCGTCAGCAGCGCAATAATTTCGGCCAAGTCGTTTGGTACACGCTGCTGACAACACACGCGATCCATGTCATCAATCACCGCAACTACGCAATTGTTTGAATGCAGATCGATCCCGCTATACTTGTTCATACCGGCCTCCAGGTTCAGGTGAGAACAACTCGTCATTGCTCTCTTACTGTAACCCCTCCGCATTACCGCAGAGGGAGGCCGGCTAGATGATTTTCAGATCTTGCAGCCGAGCATTTATTAGGATCGCAAGACATGGCCCCGCCGTTTTCAATCGTTGCCTCTCCACTAGTACCGCCTGCCTCCTATTGCCTTACGTCTTTGTTGCATCGTTAATTTCGCCAACGTAGCTGCTGACAGTCGCTTTCAACTTGTCTGCGTACTTATAAATGTCTGAGAGGTCCGACAGCGTGACTCTCTCTTCTTCCTTGCCCGAGAAGAGGCCAATCTGTAGTCGTGCGGAATTGTTAAACCGGAGGCGGCAGATAGGCTTGCGATTATTATCGTCGAACAAAACAGCGCAGTAAGTTTGAGCATCTCGCATCACTACCCTTCTGGCATCGACCATCTCTCGCAGAATCGCGCGCACGATGTGAAATCCCTCGACCTCTTCCAGGCTTGTACGGACTTCTTCCGTCTCGACGTCAGTAGCTAAAGTTGTCGGTGTGGGCTCGCCCGTATTCATCACAGGATCCGGAGACATCGCAACCTTGAGTCGATCATTGATCCGATCACCGATTAGTTGTTGGAATGCTCTCTTGGTAATCGGCGCGAATTGCTCCTTGATTGCTGGCGTAAAACGTTTACCTGCAAGGAGATCTGCAGAAGTGACGAGTAGCCGAATCAAATCCTCCGAGGGGTTACTCATCCATTCAGCAAGGAGATTTTGAATCGACCGAGTGTATTTCAACTCGTTGGCGGTCGTGAGAATCTTTTCGACGTCAAAGGCCGACTTGGCGAATTTTTTAAGTTCTTCAACATCTTGGTCTTTAAAGTCAAGAATGTTGAATTCCAAAAATGGCTTCTCATCCATCTTGTTAGGCATCTCAAGATCGGTGAAGAAGCGGTACACCAGTCCATTCGTGAGTACGCCAAACTTTGCCTCTGTAACGTGGAAATAGCGGAACAGTTGGGAGGCATGGTTAATGCTCAGATCACCGCCGCACTTCTTGCATTCAAAGAGCATGATTGGCTTGCCGTCCTTTAGGATGGCGTAATCAACTTTCTCTCCCTTCTTGGTTCCAATATCGGCTACTAGCTCAGGAGTGACTTCCAGGGGATCAAACACGTTGTAACCGAGCGCATGAATGAACGGCATGATCATCGCGTTCTTCGTTGCCTCTTCCGTTTGAATTAGGCTTTTCGTGCCTTCGATACGAGTCGCGAGCGCCCTGATTTGATCAATGAAATCCATAAAATCTCCTTGTTTTTATGCCTTCAGGAGATGATGACAATATGTAGGGACACCCCGCGATTCCCAAAATCTATCCTGAACATGCATTTCCGCAAAGAAATCATTAGAACGCATTTAGATCGACCAAGTCATTCCATGATTATGGGAAGAGGATGTCTTACACACCCGTTCCGACGATCCGTTTCGGGGGGCGAATATATGAAGCCAGGCCCTGTATCTCTATCGATCGAGCGAGCACTTCAAACCTCCTACATCGCAATTCCATAAGCCTGATACTTCGCGTGTCAAACAGGAAAAAGCAGATGATAAAGACCGAGCTCGAACGCCGCGTCCGATCCAACGGAAAGTACAGCCTGTTTTCCAACAACTGCTCGACCAACGTTGCGGATGTGCTGGCAATGATCGGCGTACTGGCGCATGATCCGCGCTACTTCGTTACGCCGGTCAGCCCGAAGGAGTTGCTGCTGGTCGTGTCCCGATCAAAGCGCTTGAAGAAACGAATCAACCATTCCGCGTCAAAATGAAATCATCACTCCTCTTGAAGGTCCTTCTTGTCGTTGCTGTTCTCGCTTGCATCGCGCTTTACATCATGGGACAACAGACTCCACCCTGGACCGGGCCGTTTATTGGAAAACGTATCGTTATCCAACAGGACATGGCCCCTTCACTTTCGACGTCGTGGATCTTCGCCGACGTGGTGAACTTCCAGAAGGCCTTCCAATTGAACAAGGGAGATGAATGCTTTGTGCTTACCGCGCCGGAATGGCGGCGGCAGGATGCCAAGGGCGGATTCTTTCTCATGCCTGTTTTTGCCTCGGCAAGAGCGCAGGATGGGGCGATCACCACATCCTGGACCTTGGATGATTAACGGTAGCCGGCAAGGTGCGCATGGCGCACCCTACCCGTCAGGCCTTGCTCAATGCCTGTTCCAAATCCGCAATCAGATCATCCACATGCTCGATGCCGATAGACAGACGCAACATATCCTCCGACACCCCCGCCTTCTTCAACTCCTCCGGATTCAACTGCCGATGCGTAGTCGATGCCGGATGCGTCGCCAGTGACTTCGCATCCCCGATATTCACCAGCCGCGTAAACAACTGCAACGCATCCAGCACACGCGCACCCGCCGCACGCGGATCGGCCTTGTCCACGGTCTTCAGCCCGAAGGACAGGATGCCCGACGCACATCCATCCATGTACTTCTTCACCAGCGGGAAGTCGGGATGGTTTTCCAGGCCGGCATAGTTCACCCACGCCACCTTGGAATGACTCTCAAGGAAGTGCGCAATGCGCTTGGCGTTGTCGCAGATGCGGTCCATGCGCAGCGCGAGCGTTTCGATGCCTTGCAGAATGAGGAAGGCGTTCATCGGTGCGATGGCGGCGCCCATGTTGCGCAGGGGGACGACGCGGGCGCGGCCGATGTAAGCGGCGGGACCGAGGGCTTCGGTGTACACCACGCCGTGATACGACACATCCGGTTCGTTCAGGCGCTTGAAGCGTTCCTTGTGCTGCGCCCAGGGGAACTTGCCGCTGTCGACGATCGCGCCGCCGACGCTGTTGCCGTGGCCGCCGAGGTATTTGGTCAGCGAGTGCACGACGATGTCGGCGCCGTGCTCGAAGGGACGGCACAGGTAGGGGCTGGGCACCGTGTTGTCGACGATGAGGGGGATGCCGTGGGCGTGGGCGATCTCGGCCAGTTTCGCGAAGTCGGTGACGTTGCCGAGCGGGTTGCCGATGGATTCGCAGAAGATGGCCTTGGTGCGGGCATCGATCAGCGGGGCGAAGTCTTGCGGCTTGCGTGGGTCGGCGAAGCGGACTTCGATGCCGAGCTGCGGGAAGGTGTGGGCGAAGAGGTTGTAGGTGCCGCCGTAGAGCGTGCTGGCGGAGACGATGTTGTCGCCGCTTTCGGCAATGGTCTGGATCGCGTAGGTGATGGCGGTCATGCCGGAGGCGACGGCGAGCGCGCCGATGCCGCCTTCGAGTGCGGCGATGCGCTTTTCCAGCACGTCCTGCGTGGGGTTCATGATGCGGGTGTAGATGTTGCCATGGACCTTGAGGTCGAACAGGTCGGCGCCGTGCTGCGCGTTGTCGAAGGAGTAGGCGACGGTCTGGTAGACGGGGACGGCGACGGCCTTGGTGGTGGGGTCGGGGGTGTAGCCGGCGTGGACGGCCAGGGTTTCCAGTTTCATGGGGGCTCCTTAGTGTCGGTATTCCCTCCCCTGCAAGGGGAGGGTTGGGGTGGGGATGGGGATGGGGTTTAAGTACTCGGAGTGAGTCTGTACATGAATCGCTACTGAAACCCATCCCCATCCCTGCCTTCCCCTTGAAGGGGAAGGGGTTGTACGGCGCGCGCTTTTGACAGAGGAGGATTAGCCGACCTTCGGCAACCTCTCCAGCGCCGCCTTGATCTCTTCTTCCGGATATGCAAAGTCCTGCAGCTTGCCGCTGAAGTAGCTGTCGTACGCGCCCATGTCGAAGTGGCCGTGGCCGGACAGGTTGATGAAGAGGGTCTTGGCTTCGCCCGTTTCCTTGCAGCGCAGTGCTTCGTCGATGGCGGCGGCGATGGCGTGGCTGGATTCGGGCGCGGGGATGATGCCTTCGGTGCGGGCGAAGCGGACGCCGGCGGCGAAGGTGGAGAGCTGCGGCACGGCGACGGCTTCGAGCAGTTTTTCGTGGTAGAGCTGGGACACGAGCGCGGAGTCGCCGTGGTAGCGCAGGCCGCCGGCGTGGATGCCGGGGGGCATGAAGTCGTGGCCGAGGGTGTACATCAGGGTCATCGGCGTGAGCTTGGCGGTGTCGCCGTAGTCGTAGGCGTAGTGGCCGCGCGTGAGTGTCGGGCAGGACGTGGGTTCGACGGCGACCAGGCGCACGTTCTTGCCGGCGGCCTTGTCGGCGAAGAAGGGGAAGGCGACGCCGCCGAAGTTGGAGCCGCCGCCGCAGGGGGCGAAGATCATGTCGGGGTAGTCGTTGGCGAGGTCGAACTGTTTCTTCGCTTCGAGGCCGATCACGGTCTGGTGCAGCAGGACGTGGTTGAGCACGGAGCCGAGCGCGTAGTTGGTGTCGGCGCGCGAGGCGGCTTCTTCCACTGCTTCGGAGATGGCGAGGCCGAGCGAGCCCTGGTTGTCCGGGTTTTCTTCGAGCGCGCGGCGTCCGACCTGGGTCATGTCGGACGGGCTGGCGAAGACTTCGGCGCCCCAGGTCTGCATCATGGAGCGGCGGTAGGGTTTCTGGTGGTAGCTGACCTTGACCATGTAGACGCGCACTTCGAGGCCGAACATTTGTCCTGCCAATGCCATCGAGCTGCCCCACTGGCCGGCGCCGGTTTCGGTGGCGATGCGCTTGATGCCGGCTTCGGCGTTGTAGTAAGCCTGGGCGACGGAGGTGTTGACCTTGTGCGAGCCGGCGGGTGAGACGCCTTCGAACTTGTAATAGATCTTGCAGGGCGTGCCGAGCGAGGCTTCGAGGCGGCTGGCGCGGAACAGCGGGGTGGGACGCCAGAGCTGGTAGATCTCGCGCACCTTGTCGGGAATGGCGATCCAGCGCTCGGCGGAGACTTCCTGCTCGATCAGCGACATCGGGAAGATGGCCGACAGCGCATCGGGCGAGAGCGGCTTGCCGTCCGGTCCGAGCGGCGGCGCCGGGCGGTTGGGCATGTCGGCGACGACGTTGTACCAGTGGGTGGGGATGTCGGATTCGGGAAGCAGGAACTTGGTTTGCGACATGGATGTGTCCTCGGGGCTGTTTTTTATCGGTCTCCTTGGCCTGCAAGCCGGGGCGGTTTAACCGCCGCTTCCCGCGATGGCCAACCGATGATTAAAACGCTGCGGCGAAAAGTGCGTATGCCATGCCCATGGGATTTTTGGATTTTCTTGATCCAGGATAAGTTTTCGATTCGATCTGCCGGCGATAAATCGCTACATTAAAAGAGCAGAAGACGGGCACGATGCCGGGAAAACGAAAGGGCTTCCCTGACGCATCGAAAGAATTTCTATCTAACATCCCTGAACTGGACTACCCTGAGTTGAAAGGATCCGGAGCAATCCTTCGCGGTCGAACCGGCGCCTGATAAGCACTGTTACATCCATCTACCCAGACCGCACCATGCATGACCAAGCCATTCCATTCGACCATATCGACGCTCGCGGCGCGGAGGGCGACTTCCATTTCCTCGCCTACCCGTCGCACATCCTGGTGTGGACTTGCGACGCTACGGGCGCGTGCGATTTCGTGAGCCCTTCCTGGCTGGAATTCACCGGGCGCGGCCTGCAGCAGGAGACGGGCTGGCGCTGGCAGGATCGCGTGCATCCGGACGACAGGATCACGGTGGCGCGCGGGCTGGAAGAGGCGATCGCCGGACGGCAACCGTTTCGCCTGCTGTACCGCTACCAGCGGGCGGACGGCGCGTACCGCTGGTTCGTGAACCAGGGCATGGTGCGGCTGGCTCCGTCGGGGGAGCTGGCCGGTTACGTGGCCCAGTGCTTTGACGTGACGGCGTACCAGGAAGGCGAAGCGGAACTGGAACACTCGGCGCAGCGCATGATCACGCTGCTGCGCCAGACGCGGCTGATCGCGGTGGTGCTGGATACCGAGGGCCGGGTGATGTATTCCAATGGCAGTGTGTGCCGGCTGCTGGCGACGTCGGGCACGGAGCTGATGAACTGCAGGCTGTTCGAACACTACCTCGCCCCGGGCGGGCGCGGTCTGCTGGACAGGATTTATCCGGACGGCGGCGCGCGCGCGGTGTTTGCCGCGGAATTCGAGGCCGAGATGTGCGCCGCCGACGGCGGCTCGCGCCATGTGCTGTGGCATGCGATCGTGCTGCACGAGTATTCGGGCAAGGTGCGGGGCACCATCCTCATCGGCGACGACCTCACCGAATCGCGGCGCATGGAACAGCGGCTGGCGTTGACGGCCAGCGTCTTCGAATCGACCAGCCAGGCCATCGTGGTGACCGATGCCGCGGCGCGCATCATCGCGGTGAACCAGGCGTTCACCGACCTGACGGGTTATTCGAAGGAAGACGCGGTCGGGCAGAATCCGCGCGTGCTCAAGTCGGGCCGGCACGACCAGGCCTTCTACGAACAGATGTGGAAGAGCATCCAGGAAACCGGCCACTGGCGGGGGGACGTATGGGACCGCCGCAAGGATGGCAGCGTCTATCCAAAGTTCCTGTCCATCAGCGCGATCCGGAATGAACAAGGCGAGGTCACCAATTACGCGGGCATCTTCTACGAGATCTCGGAGCGCAAGGCGGTCGAGGAGAGGCTGGATTTCCTGGCGCACTACGATACGCTGACCGGCCTGCCCAACCGCTGCCTGCTGCTGGACAGGCTGAAGCTGGCGGTGCAGCGCGCGCTGCGCGACGGCACCAAGGTGGGCCTGCTGTACCTGGACCTGGATCATTTCAAGGAAATCAACGACACCTACGGGCATGCCGCCGGCGACGACATCCTGAAGGCGGCGGCATTACGCATGCAGGGCTGCGTACGCGCCGCCGATACCGTCGCGCGGCTCGGCGGCGACGAGTTTGTGGTGATGCTGCCGGACATCAAGAAGCTGGCGGCAGCGGAGCAGGTGGCGCAGAAGATCCAGGTTTCCCTTGCGCAACCCTACGACATCGACGGGCACGAGACGCTGGCGATACCCAGTATCGGGATCAGTGTCTTTCCCGACGATCACCACGACGAAGAGGTGCTGCTCAAGCAGGCCGATACCGCGATGTACGAGGCCAAGCAGGGGCGGAACGGCGCCTACCGTTTCTTCCACGAACTCGGGCGTGCGCCCGGCACGGTCAAGTAGCCGGGCTATCGCCTTATCAGCGGCAGGCCCGCTTTTTCCCAGGCAATGATGCCGCCCTGGACGTTGTAGACGGACTTGAATCCCATCTGAACCAGCATTTCCGCGGCGGCGCTGGAGCGTTGTCCCGAGCGGCAGATCAGGATGATGGGCTTGTTCTCGAAGGTGCGGAATTCGTTGGCGCGCGCCGCGAGCTGGCCAAGCGGGACGAGCAGGCTGCCCGGCGCGTGGACTTCCACGTATTCATGCGGCTCGCGCACGTCCAGTATCGGTGCGCCCTGGCGGAACATGGCCTGGGCTTGCACGGGTTCAATATGGGTCACCTGGACTGCGGCGGCCAGCGTGCACACCATGGCCAGGATGAGGGCGAGAATGGATCTGAAGACTGTCTGCATATCGTTATATTTCTCGTTGCGGCAAGCCGGTGCCGGGCGGCTGCTCCGTCCCGGTGCAGCGGCCTAGTCTATTGACGGCGATGCGCTCTTGACTTGACCCAGGTCAAAAATTTCCTATTGTGAGCAGAACTGACGACGAAGCTGGGACGCGTCGGCCTGTTCGGCAGGCGCCAGCCGATGCACCTATAATTTCTTCATTGCATCCGCCGCTTCGCTTCATGGACAACCTTCCTTCTTTGTTCGCCAGCTGCGCCGTCGCGCTCGGCGGCGGCATCCTCATCGGCATCGAGCGCGAACGTCATAAAGGATCCGGCCCCTCGCGAGGGCTGGCGGGTGTGCGCACGTTCGCGCTGGCCGGTTTCGGCGGCGTCATCGCCAGCCATGCGGGGCAACCGCTGGTGACGGTGGCGGGCGCGCTGCTCATCGTGCTGCTCGGTGCGATTGCCTATTACCGCGACCTCGGCGACGATCCGGGCATCACCACCGAGATGGCGCTGTTCGTGACTTACCTGCTCGGCATCGTCGCGGCAACGAATGCGCAACTGTCTTCGGCGGGCTTCGTCGTGGTGGCCTGCCTGCTCGCGGGAAAGACGCGCCTGCACCATTTCGCCACCAAGACGCTGACCAGCGTGGAACTGCGCGACGGCCTGCTGCTCGCGGCAGCGGCGCTGGTGATCTATCCGCTCATTCCCAACCGCACCATCCCCTTCCTTGCGAACGCCAACCCCAACCACCTGTGGCGCCTGATCGTGGTGCTGATGACGCTGCAGGCGGTGGGCTACGTGGCCCTGCGCGTGATGGGGCCGCGCTTCGGACTGGCGATTGCGGGACTGGCGTCCGGCGTGGTGTCGAGCAGTTCGACGATGGGCGCGATGGGCGCGCGCTCGAAGGCGGAGCCGCAGTACGCGGCGTCCTATGCGGCGGCGGCGCTGTGTTCCAACCTGTCGTCGATGGCCTTGCTGGTGGCGGTCGGCGTCGCGATCGATCCGGCGGCCGTCCAGGCGAGCTGGCCGGTGATCGCGGGCGTGATGGCCGGCAGCGGAGTTGCCGCGGTCATCGCCATCGCGTTGCAGCCGGCGGTGAATACGGAAAACGTGCCGTCGCAAAGCGTGTTCAGCGTGCGGCAGGCGGTGGGCTTCGCGGCATTGCTGACGGTGCTGACCGCGATCGTCTCGCTGGCGACGAAATACTTCGGAGCCGGCGCGGCCGAGGTCGGCGCGGCGATTGCGGCAACGGTGGACATGCAGGCGGCAGGCGCGGTGCTGTTCTCGCTGTTCGCCGGCGAGTCGGTGGATGCAGGCGCGCTGAATCGCGGCCTGGCCATCGCCATCACCACAAACGCAGTGAGCAAGATGGCCATCGCGTATGCGGCGGGCAACCGCGCTTACGGCCTGCGCACGAGCGCCGGGCTGGCGCTGGCAATCGTCGTGGTGTGGATCGCCGTGCTCATTCTCCACGGACAGTGATCACCAGGGATAGACCGGCGCAAAGCCGCCCCCGGGCGTGCGGAAGTTGGTGGTCTGCCCCTGGTACAGGCGCGCGGCGAAGCTTTGCACCTTGCCGTCGTACGCATAGGCGCGCACGTCGAATTTCAGCGGCGGCATTTCCGCTTCATTGCGCATGACCCGCTCTCCCGGCGCGACCAGCGACTGCGCGACATAGCCGCCGGCAAGGATGTCCTGCCACACGCGCTTGGTCAGCTTGTCGCCACGGTAGGCGGCGCGGCTGCCGAATCCGGCCGCGGGCTTGAAGAACAGCTGCCTGCGCATGTCCCATAGCCGCTGGGCATCGGCGACATCGACGATCTCGGTGCGCGGCACGGCGCTTTCCAGCACCGCGCACACATCCTCCGGCACGCCGAGCGCGGCAAGCCGTTCCGGATCGGACAACAGCACGAGGTTGCGCTTGTCCGCATATAACGCATGCGCCTGCGGATGCGGCGTGAGGACGACGGCATCGGCGAGATATGCGTCGCGGATGGCCCGGCTGGCGGGCGCGTCGAGCATGAAGTCGGTCAGGCGGTTGTAGACGAGGTCGATCGCCAGGCCATCCTTCCACAATGCGCCGCCACGGAAGACGAGTTCCGCGGGGTCGGCGATCACTGCCTGCACGCCGTGGCGCGCGAACATGCGCTGGAAGAGCAGGAATTCCGGATAGAGGTACTGGCCGGCGGGGTCTTCGTCCACGATGGCCACGGTCTGCAATGGCCGCGCGGCGCCTGATGCCATCCACTCGCTGCGGAACATGTCCATGAAGCGCGCCTCCGCCCCATCGTCCTTGCCAACCAGGGGAAAGCGTTGTTCGACCGGGGCGCAGCAGGCGCGCTGGGCGCGAGCCAGCGCGGCATTGAGCATCGCGCCGCCGGCATTGGTGTTGATCTCGATGAGCGCGATGCCCTGTTCGCCGACATGGAAGTCATAGCCGAAGAACACGCTTTTCGCGCCGCGCGGGTCGTGGCGCGCGATGGGTGCGGCCCCGGCGAGCACCGCGTCCCGGTAGGCGGGGAGCGCAACCACCGACTCCACGGCTTCGACCACGCGGCGCATGGCGGCGGCATGCGCTTCCGACACGAAGACAGGCTGGGCGGCGAACAGGTGCGGGCATCGTTCGGCGACCAGGCGGTACACCTCGGCGTCGCCCAGCTCCGACTCCAGCGCGCGGCGCAGGGCCGCCGGCTCCAGGCTGATGCAGGCGCAGCCCTTGTTCAAGTCCCCGGCGCTGACGGGCGGGGTGTCGATGACGGATTGATCGGACGGCATCATGCTTTCCTTCCAGGCGGGCATTTATTTAATATTTCCAGTATAGTAGAATTGTCGAATCAAAGGAAAAAGGTAAGCACATGGAAACCAGACAAGCCATTTCGGCGCTTGGTGCGCTGGCGCAGGAATCCCGGCTGGCGGTATTCCGCCTGCTGGTGCGCACCGGCCCTGCAGGCATGGCCGCCAGCAGGATTGCGGAGCAGGTGGGCATTCCGCCGTCGTCGCTGTCCTTCCACCTGAAAGAGCTGGCGCATGCCGGCCTGGTGACGCAGCGCCAGGAGGGGCGGTTCGTGATCTACGCCGCCAACTTTGAAGCCATGAATGCGCTGATGACCTTCCTCATGGACAGTTGCTGCAGCGGCATGCTCTGTACGCCGGTCACTGCCTGCGCTTCCGACTAATTGAAAGGACGACCATGTTTGCCATCCGACCACCCCGCGCCGACGACCTGCCCGCGCTGAAGGCGCTGCTCGACGCAAGCGGCCTGCCGTCATCCGACCTCACCGAGGCCCATCTCAAGCACTTCATCATCCTCGGCCAGGCCGGGCGCGTGGCGGGCTCCGTCGGCATCGAACCGCACGGCGAGGATGCGCTGCTGCGCTCCCTGGCCGTCGAGACCATGCTGCGCGGCGAAGGCTACGGCCAGCGCCTGCTCGAACTGATGGAAGAACGCGCGCGGGATGAGGGCGTGCAGCGCATGTACCTGCTGACCACGTCGGCCGACAACTTCTTCCACCACCAGGGCTACGAACCGGTCGCGCGCGACAGCGTGCCCGACGCCATCCGCGGCACGTCGCAGTTCGCCGGACTGTGCCCCGCCAGCGCGGCCTGCCTGCTCAAGACACTTAACTAGATACGAAGGAAAACCATGTCCGACAAGGTTTACAACGTGCTGTTCCTCTGCACCGGCAACTCGGCGCGCAGCATCATGGCCGAAGCACTGGTCACCACCATGGGCCGCGGCCGCTTCCGCGGCTTTTCGGCCGGCAGCCGTCCGGGCGGCAAGGTCAATCCCTTCGCCATCGAACAGGTGAAGGCGACCGGCTACCCGGTCGACAACCTGCGCAGCAAGAGCTGGGACGAGTTCGCCGGTCCCGATGCGCCACAGATGGATTTCATCGTCACGGTGTGCGACAACGCCGCCGGCGAAGTCTGCCCGGTGTGGCCCGGCCATCCGGTGTCCGCGCACTGGGGCTTTGAAGACCCGGCCGCCGTCGAAGGCAGCGACGAGGAAAAGCGCGCGGCCTTCAGCAAGATCTTCAGGCAGATCATGAGCCGCATGAACACCTTCGTTAACCTGCCGGTCGACATGCTGGACAAGAACGCGATCCGCAGCGAGATGCGCAAGATCGGGGAGTCGCCGGTATGACGCGCGCGCGTCGTCTGGTCGCGGAAGGCCTGGGCACCGCGATGCTGCTGGCGGTGGTGATCGGCTCGGGCATCATGGGCGAGCATCTCTCGGGCGGCAATGTCGCGCTCGCCCTGCTCGCCAATGCGATCGCCACGGGCGCCGGGCTGGTGGCGCTGATCCTGATGTTCGGCACGATCTCGGGCGCGCACTTCAATCCGGCGGTGACGCTGTCGGAAGCGTGGCAGAAGAACATGCCGGCATCGGATGTGCTGCCCTACATCGTGGTGCAAGTCATCGGCGCATTCTGCGGCGTGGCGGCGGCGCACCTGATGTTCGGCGAGCCGGTGTTCTTCGCGTCGGAGCATGTGCGCACCGGCGCGGCGCAATGGTGGAGCGAGTTCGTCGCGACCTTCGGCCTGCTGGGCGTGATCATCAGCTGCTCGCGCAGCCGGCCGACGGTCACGCCGTTCGCGGTGGCGCTGTACATCACCGCGGCGTACTGGTTCACGTCGTCGACATCGTTTGCGAATCCGGCGGTGACGCTGGCGCGGGCGGCGAGCGATACCTTCGCTGGCATCCATCCGGCGGACGTGCCGGGGTTCATCCTGGCGCAACTCTCCGGCATGGCCGCGGCGACGGGATTGTTCTGCTGGCTGTATCCGGCGGCGCCGAAGGATGCGACGGTGGCGGGTACAGTTGCGCCGAGCCAGTTTGCGCAGCCTGAATCCGACTAACGAAAGCGTGCGGAGCGTGTGATCCAACGCCGCTCCGCTTTTCCCTGTGCCACTCAATGCATAGCGGGTGCCAGGTCCATCACCTCCTCGACACGGTCGAACGGCAGCGATGCCGCCCGGTTGACGTCTTCCACCGCTTCCCGGCTGGGCGCCTCGAACAGGCAGGTGCATCGCTGGTCGGCCGGATAGAAATTACTCCGTATATAGGTGACCGCCGTTCCCTGCTGCGAAGCGGCTTCGCTCGCCTGGATCGCCGCCTGCTGTGCGGCGGCAAGCTGCTCCATCGTGATGCCCTGCAGGTTGCGTTGGACTGCGTAGGTTGTCATGGTCGTCTCCAATTTCATCAATCCCTTTTCTCCCCGGTTCTCATGCTTGTTCACGGGAGCCAACGCGGATTGATTTCACTCAACACCATGGTGAGTTGCCCACATTTGCTGTGGCCAACTCTGTGGACAACCGGGAATAAGCTTCCGTATGTCCATGATTCGCAAGGAAATTGTTGCGTTGATGAAAATCAAGGCAGGCGAACCGTCCTTGCTCCGCGCCGCGTTTTGCGGCTATCGTGAGCGCACTTTCACCACGATTTTCCTCCATGCTCATCTTCCTTGGCTTTGACGGCGTCATGCACCCGGCAGCGGGCGACCGCGTCTTGTTCGAACACCGCGAGGCCTTCGAGGCGCTCCTGCGGGAGCATGCCCATGTCGAGGTCGTCATCACCTCCTCCTGGCGCGAAGTCTTCGACCTGGACACGTTGCGCGAGGATTATTTTTCGCGCGACATTCAGCCGCGCATCATCGACGTCACGCCCCTGATTCCGGGTGCCATGCGCTGGCAGGAGATCCAGGCCTGGCTGGACGAGACGCGTTATGCCGGTCCCTACGCCGTCATCGATGACGACGCATCGGAATTTCCGCAAGGCTGGGCGCCGCTGCTGCTGTGCGAGCCGGCCGTGGGGCTGGATGCGGAGAAGCGGGATGCGCTCGCGGCGCGCCTGTTCAACTCATAGGTTTGCCCAGCGCCTTCTCGTACGGATTCCTGACCACGCGATAACACTCGCAGCAGACGAGACCGAAAAGCGGACGTACAGATGGTGTATGGCTGCCGCAACATTGCCGGACGCAAAATGTTTCCCCATGGGGGCACCCGCTCCACGCGATGCTGCTTCATTGCGGTGCGCATCCGCAGGGAAATTTCACTTCTGCGCTATCCAGTCCAGAAATTGAGCCGATTGCCGTTCAGCATTCCCGGATCCGGGAATAAAGGTGGGCATAACAGGCCCCTGAAGGCCCATCGGCGCTTGGCACGGTCATTGCTGCGTAGCAGCAAGACTGGCGGCACCGCCAGTCCGACTTTGTCAACATTCAGCCAGCTCAAGGCCATGACAACCACTACCAAGGCATTAAACAAGATCCATATCATTGCGATGGCCCGGCATGCCGGGCTGGCGTTCCAGGACGCCGACGCGATTTTCCTGAACGACCTCGCCGGCGAAAAGGAAGTGCTGGCGTTCGCACGGATGATCGAACGCGCCAGCCAGTCGCAGGCGGACGAAGGCAACGCGAAGGAATAAGACGGCGACCGCGGGTTTCGCGGATACAATCCGCCCGCCTGCGCCTGCACGTAAAATCTTCTTGCGCCACGCGGTGTGGCGAAGGCATCTTTTTCTCTCTCCGGATTCCCCCAAGGAAAGTCAATGCCAGGAAAACAGCCCGCGAACCGCCCGAGAATTGCCGCGCTCATCTATGGCGACGGCATCGATCCCGCTCCCGTCCTCGCGGAAGTTGTCGCGCAACTGCGCAAGCGGGGCGTTGCCCTGGCCGGCGTCATCCAGCACGGCGACGGCTCCTGCGCGATGACGCTGGAACTCCTGTCCTCCGGCCAGCGCATCCCCATTTCACAGAACCTTGGCAGCGGCGCCCGCGGCTGCCGGCTCGATTCGGCCGCGCTGGCCGAGACGGCATCCATGGTGCGGCAGGAGATCGATGCCTCTCCCGCATTGGCGGTCTTCAACAAGTTCGGTTCGCAGGAAGCGGCGGGGAATGGCTTGTGCGACGAAATGGCCGCTGCCGCGGTCGCAGGGCTGCCGGTCATGACGGCGGTACGGGACAGCTTGCTCGATCAGTGGTCGGACTTTACCGGCGGAGAATACGCGATGCTCGCCTGCTCCACCGAAGCCGCGCTGGCGTGGTGGGATGGGTTGGCGGAAAATCAGGCGCTGGGCGCACCAGACTAATTACTTCCGCAACGAGAATGGCGAGTGAATACATGACCGGCGTTTTCACGCCACCGTCACCATCGGCATTTCCGCGATGACCACACGGTCCCGCCCCGCGGATTTGGCCTGGTACATCGCCTTGTCGGCGCAGGCGATCAACGCGGCTTCATCGCCGCCGTGCTGGGGATAGCTCGCGACGCCGAAGGACGCCGTGACGGGGCCGATCACCTGTCCGCCGTAGGAGACGTGCAGCGAGCGGATCACGCCGCGCAGCTTCTCCGCCCGCGCGCCGGCATCCCGGACGTCGCATTCCGGCATCAGGATGACCATCTCCTCGCCGCCGAAGCGGCAGATGAGATCGCCTTCGCGCACGCTGGCCCTGACATGCCCGGCCACCGCGCGCAGGACCGTGTCGCCCGCCTCGTGCCCGTACCGGTCGTTGATCGATTTGAAGTGATCGACATCGATCATCATGATCGACAGCGGGCATGACTTCCGCCTTGCCCGCGACAGCTCGCGGAAAAGCGTTTCATCCATGTAGCGGCGATTGAACAGTCCGGTCAGCGGGTCGATGATGGATTGCTGCTTCAGCACTTCCTTCAGCTTTGCATTGGACAGGGCCAGCGCCAGCTGCTCGGCGAGCGCCGTCGCCAGTCCCACCCGGGCGGCGGCATGGGATGCATCGCTGTCCTGCACGGCCGGCGCCTCGATGGTCATGAGGCCGATGATCTCGCCTTGCGCGGACAGCGGCAGGCAGAGAAGCGACCTGCGCTGCGCCGCGTGCCTGTCGTGGTGCGGGCAATAGAGCGCCTCCTTGTCGTCCACCTGGTGCACGCGGCCCAGGCGCAGGCCCCAGCATTCGTGCGGCTCGATGGCGTCTTTCGGATTGCAGGGATCGCCCCACTGCAGGGCCTTTTCGAGCAGGTTGCGTGAGTTCCGGTAGAGGAAAAGTTCGCCGGACGTTCCCGGCAGGAGCCTTGCCGTGAAGACGGAAACGCTCTCCAGCGTCTCGGTGAGCGACATGGACGAATCCAGCGTGCGCGCCATCTGCGCCAGCAGGGACATTTCCACGTTGCGCCGGCCAAGCTCGGCCATGCCGCCTTGCAGCTCGCTGCTCAGGCTTTGCAGTTCGCCCACCGTCACGCGGTGGCGCTTGATCAGCCGGAACAGGACATGCAGGGCACCGGCCACGAGGAGGACGTTGATGAACGTCGCAACAAGTGTGGCCATGGCGGCCAGGCTGGCATAGCGCGCGGCTTCCTGCCGCAGCTTGTCCCTCAGGTCATGCTCGACGGCAGTGACCGCTGCGACTTCGACGCGGATGTCGTCCATGTACAGCTTGCCGCGGCCGGTGGAAACGGACGCTCGCGCCGCGTCGTTGCCTTCCATGCGCCGGATCTCGATGGTGCGTGCCAGGTCTTCCAGCTTCCTCCGGATGAGGTCTTCGAAGCGGTCGATATCCTCGGCGCCGTAACCCGGAAGCGAGGCGCGGCGCACCGTCTCCTGCCCATCCAGTCGCGCGATCGCCTTGTAGTAGGGTTCGAGGAACGATTCCTGCCCGGTGATGATGAAACCGCGCTGGCCGGTTTCCGCATCCTTGATAAGCGAAAAGGCTTCGGAGATGACAATGATGCGCGCCTCGGACTGGAGCAGGGCTTGCTGCAGCTGCGCGGCTTTTTCGGCAGTCTTGAACGGAACGATAGCGGTAGCGCCTATGACCAGGGTAGCGATCGCGATCAGCAGTTTGATTCTTCGTTCGATGATCATAGGCACTTATCGACAGAACGGTTCCCGAAAAAGGGAAGAAATGCGTTCCCTGAAACGGGAACGGCCACCGTCCTGTCCGCGAAAAACTTCGATATGGGGACGCTGCCGCTCGGTATCGTGCGGCAGCGGATGAATCTCCGTCCTTCACGCAATTTTTGCGCCAGCGAAGCGCTTCACAGCCGGCATTCACGCGGCGCACGAAAGCACTGTCTGCGATGACCGTCTGACGCATGGCCTTCGCCAGTGCAATCACGCCCTTGTCAAATCTGCCACTCCGGCGACTCGTCGCCGGGAGCATGCATCGCAAGCAGCGCGGCAAATGCAACCGCTTCGATGGGCTTGCTGAACAAATAACCCTGCATGCCGTGGCAACCATGCTGGGTGAGGAAGTGCTGCTGTTCCTTCGTTTCCACGCCTTCGGCCACGACTTGCAGGCGCAGGCTGTGGCCCAGCGCGATGACGGCACGGGTGATCGCCGTGCCGCCGTCATCGATGCCGATGTCGCGGGTGAAGGACTGGTCGATCTTCAGCGTGTCGATCGGAAAGCGCTTGAGCTGGGACAGGCTGGAATAGCCGGTGCCGAAATCGTCGATGGAGAAGCGTACGCCGAGATCGCGCAGTTCCTTCATCACGCTCACGACATGGTCCGGCCGGTTCATGATGACGCTTTCGGTGATCTCCAGTTCGAGCTGGTGCGCGGGGAGCCCGGTTTCGTGCAGCACCTGCCAGACCTGCGCGGCAAAACCGTCATGATCAAACTGCTTCGCCGACACGTTGACCGCAACGACCAGCCCTGAATTACCGGCGGCATTCCACTCCCGCGCCTGCCTGCACGCCACGCGCATGACCCACTTGCCGATCTCGATGATCTGCCCGGTCTCTTCTGCGATGGGGATGAACTTGGCGGGCGAGACGAGCCCGAGGTCGGGATGCCGCCAGCGCGCGAGCGCCTCCATGCCTTTGATGCGTCCGCTCGCAAGGTCGAGCTGTGGCTGGTAGAAGACCTGGAACTCGTTTCGCACCAGCGCCTGGCGCAGGCTGCTCTCGATGAGCAAGCGCTCGGTGGCCGACTTGTTCATCTCTTCGCGGAAGAACTGGTAGCGTCCTCCGACGGCTTCCTTGGCATGATGGAGCGCGGTGTCCGCATTCTTCAGCAGGACATCGGGCGTCTTGCCATCACCGGGGAAAATGCTGATGCCGATGCGGGCGCCCGCGCTGACCTCATGTTCTTCAAGATCGAAGGGCTGCGCCAAGGCACCGAGCAGACGTTCCGCCATGTCGGCCGCATCTTGCGCATCGTGGATGTCCTCGACAATCACCGCGAACTCGTCCCCGATATGGCGCGACAAGGTATCCGATGCGCGGATCATGGGTTGCCAGCGCGCCTTCATGCGCAGCAGCAACAAGTCGCCGATATGATGGCCGAGCGAATCGTTGACGTGCGACAGGCGGTCCAGGTCGATGAGCAGCACCGCAATGCGGCTTCTCCGCCGTTCCGCAGTATAGATCGCCTGCTGCAGGCGGTCGCGCAGCAGCGCACGGTTGGGCAGGCCGGTCAGCGCGTCGAAAAAGGACAGCTGTTCGATCCGGTCCTGCGCGACCTTGTACTGCGAGATGTCGGAGAAGATGCCGATGTAGTTGACCACCTCGCCCGACTGATCGAGGACGCGCTTGATCGACAGGTGCTCGGCGTACAGTTCGCCGGACTTGCGTCTGTTCCAGATTTCGCCGTTCCAGCTGCCGGTGCTATCGATCTCGCGCCACATGGCGGCATAGAAGGCAGCGTCCTGCCGGCCGGAACTCAGCACGGAGTGCGTCTTGCCGGTGACTTCATGCTCGTCGTAACCGGTGATCGCGCAGAACGCGGGATTGACCTTGACGATGCGCCGCTGTGCGTCCGTCACCGCGATGCCCATCGTGGTGTTGTTGAACACGGTATCGGAAAGTTGCAGCTTCTTCTCGGCGAACTTGTGCGCGGTGATGTCGGTGTAGGTGGTGACGAATCCGGCCAGCTTGCCGCCCACATGCATCGGCCTGCCGCACACGAGATGCACCTTGCCGCCCTCCCTGCGCCGCTCGAATTCGTGCGGCCGGAACTCCAGCGCCAGCGCATGGAAACGAGCCACGTGCTCTTCGGGATCGCCCGGCCCGTACTCGCCCCGCTGCGCCGGGATGCGGATGAGATCGTCGAAGTAGGCGCCGTCGGTCAGCACTTCCTGCGGGAAGTTCAGGACTTCGGCCATGACCGCGTTCCAGTGACGCAGGTGCAGAGTCTCGTCGAACACGCTGATCCCCTGCGGCATGTGCTGCAGGATGGCCTTGAGGTAGGCACTTTCCCGTTCCAGTGCCTCGCTCACGGCGCGTTCGCGGGTCACGTCGAGGTAGATGTGGACGAACCCTCCCTGCGGGGCCTGCGCAGTGCGGGTTTCGTAGATCCTGCCGTTCAGGTGCAGTTCGAGCGCGTCGCCGGCAACGGCCTCCTCGAGAATGCCGTGTGCCTGTTCATTCAGCAGCAGCGGTCTGCGGTCGGCGTCGGTGAGCGCAATTCCGCACGGAACATGGTTCAGGACAGACTGAAGGAGATCGTGTTTCTCCTGCAGTGCATCGGCCAGCTGCTTGCGTTCGGTTACGTCGAGCATGATGCCGACCAAGCCGCCGGTCGTGCCGTCGCTCTTTAGGAAGACGGCCTTGTTGAAGACGACATGCCGGCGTGACCCGTCGTGATACTTCACGGCGCCTTCGTAGATTTGCATGCCGCCGCGCTCGAAGAGCTCCTGGTCGGCTCTTGCATAGACCTGGGCCAGTTCCTCGGGAGAGATGTCAAAGACTGTTTTTCCGACCAGTTCCTCGCGAGCAATCCCGATGTATTCCTCGAAGGCCTTGTTGCATCCCTGGTAGCGTCCCTGCTCGTCCTTCCAGAAAATCGGACTCGGGATCACCGCACCGAGCTCGCGAAGGAACTGCGCCTGGTCAGCCAGCTCCTGCTGTGCGCGCTTGAGGTCGCTGATATCGATCATCACGCCGCCCAGTGCGACCGGCACGCCGTTCTCGACACTAACCGTCACGGCATCCTTCAGCCATACCGCACGTCCATCGGCCGCCACCATCCGGTATTCGAACTCGTGGTTCAGGCCAGCGTGGGTCTGGGATGTGCAGAAGGCCACGGCATGCGCGCGGTCGTCGGGATGCACATGGCTTTCCCAGAAACCCGGCTCGCGCCATGCGGCGACAGGGTAGCCCAGGATCCGCTCGGCAGCAGGACTGACGTAACTGAAGGTAAAGGTTGCGGGGTCGGCCTCCCACACGATGCCGTCGATGCGGCGCAGGAGGTCGCTAAATCCGCCCCGGTGGAGGACTTTCTCTTCTTCACCGTCCCTGTTCGTGCGCGCGTGCATGGACTTATCCCGTCCGGGTCATGCGCGTCTTCGACGACGGCAACGCCTTGCGGACGGCATTGTGCGACAAGGCCGCGCGTGCCGGATGCGGCTCGAAGGCGAGGACGGTACCGTTTGCCTGCCGTTGCACACCTGCTGCGTCGACGCGGAAAATGCTGACCGCTTCGGACAACTGGTGCGCCTGCTCCTTCAGGCTTTCCGATGCGGACGCTGCCTCTTCCACCAGCGCGGCATTCTGCTGCGTCACTTCATCCATCTGCCCGATGGCCTGGTTGACCTGGTGGATGCCCGCACTCTGCTCCTGGCTGGCGACGGCAATCTCGCCGATCAGTTGCGCCACCTGCCGGACAGAAACCACGACCTTCTCCATCGCATCGCCGGCCTGCTGCACGAGGGAACCGCCATCCTCGACCTGGGCGACGGACTGGCCGATCAGCGTCTTGATTTCCTTTGCCGCGCTGGCGGAACGTTGCGCCAGCGTGCGCACCTCGGTGGCGACAACAGCAAAGCCGCGTCCCTGCTCACCGGCGCGCGCCGCCTCCACTGCGGCATTCAGGGCAAGGATGTTGGTCTGGAAAGCGATGCCGTCGATGATGTTGACGATGTCCGCAATCTTGCCGGAGCTGCCCTTGATCGACTCCATCGTATCGATCACCTGCGACACGACCTGTCCGCCGTCGCTCGCCAGTTGCGATGCCGTGATGGCGAGCGTGTTCGCCTGCTGCGCGTTATCCGCGTTCTGGCGCACGGTGGCGGTCAGTTCTTCCATCGATGCAGCCGTCTCTTCCAGCGAGCTTGCCTGTTCCTCCGTACGCCCCGAGAGGTCAAGGTTGCCGGCGGCGATTTCGCCCGATGCGGTCACGATGGAATCGGTGCCGCTTCGCACCTGTCCGACGATGCCGGCGATGCTGTCGCGCATGCTCTTGATGGAATACAGCAGGCTCGTTTCGTCCTTCGCCTTCAATTCGACCGGCACGGTGAGGTCGCCGGCAGCGATGCGCCGCGTCACTTCAGCCGTGTATGCAGGCTCCGCGCCGAGCTGGCGCAGCAGGCTGCGGCCGATCAGCGAACAGATGACGAGCAATGCACCCGCAAGCGCCGCCGCGCCAAGCGTGAACTCGATCACGCGCGTCATAATCGCTGCCTCGACCGTATCGACATAGACGCCGGAGCCGACGACCCAGCCCCATGGCGCGAAGCCCTTGACGAAGGACACCTTGGGCACCGGCTCGGCGCTGCCCGGTTTCGGCCAGCGGTAATCGACGAAGCCGCTGCCGTCGGCGCGCACGGTCGCCGCAAACTCGACAAACAGTGCCTTGCCGTCCGGGTCCTTCTGCTCCGCCAGGTTCTTGCCTTCGAGTTCCGGCTTGATCGGATGCATCACCATCTGCGGCTGCATGTCGTTGATCCAAAAGTATTCGGATTTGTTGTAGCGCAGTTCCTTCAGTGTCTTGAGCGCCGCGGCCTTTGCTTCTTCCTCCGGCATGGCGCCCTTCCCCGCCAGACCGTGGTAATACGCGACGACGCCGTGCGCCGTTTCGACCGCCTGGCGAACGCTGTCCTTCCTTTCCTGCAACACAAGTTTGCGCTCGCTGACGAGAAACAGCACCGTGAGCGCGACGATGCCAAGAATCGCGCAGGCGGTCAGCACACGCAGCTTTTTCGAAATGGTCCAGGATTCGAGGAACGTAAGATTCAACACGGGTACACCTATTTGCAAATGAAAGCAGGCCGGGGTTTCAGGCACTGCGTATTACGGATGTCGACAACCTGGTAAAGGGAAGCCGGGCGGATGATGCAAGTCGAGGCGCCGTTGCCCCTCAGGGAATCTGGTCGGAGTGCCGGTCCCTGTATTCGGCGGAAGGATGGACGAACCAGCGCCCTTCAATGTATTCGGGCGCGGGGTGGATACGCCCCTGTTCGATCCAGCAGCGCAGGGCGTATGGCGAAGGCGCCAGATCGCCGAACTGGATCCGTGCCCACTGGGTTGCCGGTACGTGTGATGCAGGTTTGGTTGCCATGCTTTCTCCAGAATGAATTGACACCTGCTCCTGACTGACAGCGTCGTTGCAACCGGACAGGACAATGAACCCATTGCTGTTCAGCAATAACCATGCCTGCAACTTGACCCATATCAAATCTGGGCATCTCTCATAAAATATTCCTGTTCGCGGTAATGGCGCTTCCCGACCTCGCGAAATTCCCGGGAATGGAAAACAAAAGGTTTTTGCCAGTCCGGCAAGTGCCTTATGCCACTCCGGCGGCCCGCCGCACTCCAGGCTCGTACTCAGCGAGCCAGCGCGTCAGTTCTTCCTCCGGCACCGGACGGCAGAAGTGATAACCCTGTCCCGCGTAACACCCCTGCCGCCGCAGGTAGGCAAGCTGCTCCAGCGTCTCGATGCCTTCTGCCACGACCTGCAGATGCAGGTTCCTGCCCAGCCCGATAATCGTGTCGCACACAACGCGTCCGTTGGCGCTCTGGTCCGCCTCCATGACAAAGGTGCGGTCGATCTTCAGGGTATCGATCGGCAGGCGGCTGAGATACGACAGGCTTGAATAGCCGGTGCCGAAATCGTCGACCGCAATCCTGACGCCTGCCGCACGCAGGCTCTGCATGATCTCGATGGCCTGGTCCGGATCGTTCATCAGCGCCGACTCCGTCAGTTCGATTTCGAGCACGGAACCCGGCAGGCCGTATCGCGCCAGCAGCTTGCGGATACGGTCGGACAAGACGCCGCCACGGAACTGGAGCGCGGACACGTTCACCGCAATGCTTTGCACGCCGGCGCCGCTTGTGCGCCAGATGCAGAGCTGGCGGCACGCTTCCTCCAGCACCCATTCGCCGAGCGGTTCGATGAGCCCGGTCTCTTCCGCCAGCGGAATGAACTCGGCCGGCGGGACAAGGCCGCGCTCCGGATGCCGCCAGCGCACCAGCGCCTCCGCGCCGGCCGGCGTGCCCGTACGCAGGCAGATCTTCGGCTGGTAATGCAGCTCTAGTTCGTGCTTTTCCAACGCACGCCTCAGATGCATTTCGAGGTGCAGCCGTTTCTTCGCCCTGTCGGTCATCGACGCGCTGAAGAACCGGTAGGTGTTCTTGCCGGCGGCCTTCGACTCGTACATTGCGGTGTCCGCGTTCTTCAACAAAGTCGCGGCGTCCGGGCCGTCGGCAGGATAGATGGCTGCGCCTACCGACGCCTCCACCTGCAAGGTAATGCCGCCCAGCTGCATCGGTTCGGAGATGCTGTCCACGATGCGCGTGGCGACCGCAGCCACGTCTTCCGGCGTGCCGGGGTTCTCCAGCAGGACGACAAACTCGTCGCCTCCGAGGCGGGCAACAGTATCGGTCTCGCGCGCCGCCTCGCGCAGGCGGACGCCCACGATCTGCAGCAACTTGTCCCCCTGGTCATGACCGAAGGTATCGTTGATGTTCTTGAAGCGGTCGAGATCGAGGACCAATACCGACACGCTCTTCTTCGAGCGTTCGGCAAGGGTAATCGCATGCCCGATGCGGTCATTCAGGAGAGCGCGGTTTGCGAGTCCGGTCAACGAGTCGTAGAAGGCCAGATATTCGATGCGCTGGTCCTTGCGCCACTGGTCGGTGATGTCGTTGAACACGGCGACATAGCGGACGATGCCGTCTTCGCCATGCAGCTTGCGGATGGTCTGCGATTCGAGAAAGACTTCACCGCATTTGCGCCGGTTCCAGATCTGCCCCTTCCATTGCCCGACCGTTTCAATCGTCTTCCACATCTCGCGATAGAACGACTGGTCGTGGCGGTTCGACTTCAGCATCCGCGGCGTCTGTCCGATGGCTTCCTCCATGCTGTAGCCGGTGATCTCGGTAAATGCGGGATTGACGGAAATGATGGTGCCCTTTGCGTCGGTGATGACGATGCCTTCGATGGCGTTGTGGAACACGCTGGCGGCCAGTTCCTGCTGGGCTGCCGTCGCCTTCAGATAGGCGTCCTTGCGCTCCATGCGGCCGGCGATGTAGCAGAACAGCGCGCACTGGCTCATCCCGGTGATCAGGTGAATGATCAGCGAACGCGGTTCGAGACAGGAAAACAGCACCACCGGCGCTCCTGCGTCCTGCAGGGTATAGAAGCCGAGGTGATGCGACACAAAGAACGCGCCGGCGAGCGCGACCGGCCAGCGCGTGCGGTAGTACAGCAGGAGGGAGGAGAGGATGAACGAAATGACGTGGAAGTCGCCCGAACCTCCACCGAAATGCACGAACAGCGCGGAAAAAACAATTGCCGCCGCCGCGTTGTAGATGCCCCCGATCGGCTGCGCTTTCCAGCGGCGGCAGATGAGGACAGAGCCGAGGGCGACGCTCGCCGCGATCGCCATGGCAACGGTCCAGCCGCCTGCGGGAGCGGCAGGCGGGATGCCGTTCGCGCATAAGAGCGGCGAAGCGCCCCAACCCGGCGTCAGCCACGCCACCCATCCGACGATAGGAGTCAGTCCGACAAGCAATATTGCGAAGATTTTGTCTGCATGTGCTCTAACGTTGAGTACGGGCAGACTGATCAAATTTCGCATTGCAGGTCCAAGAATAGCGGGCAATTCTTTCCGCAAAGCAAGACTCTGTCAATGAGGGTTTTCCGCAGTGCGCACGGTCAGGCGTCGCGTTATCCCTGCGCGACACCTTACATCAGAACTCTTCCCATCCGTCGGCAGCGTTCGCGACCACTGCCGGAGGAGAACGGCGGACCGGAGCTGCTCGCACATGCCGCGCCGGCGACGTTGCCTTTGTTGCAGCGGGCAGCATCGGCTCCTTGCGCGGCGACGGTGCAGGCGCGGCCTGGGCCGCATCGATCTTGAATACCTGCACCGCCTCGGCCAGTTCTTCCGCCTGCTTGTGCATGGATTCGGCGGATGCCGCCGCCTCTTCCACCAGCGCCGCATTCTGCTGCGTGACCTGGTCCATCTGCGCGACGGCCTTGTTGACGTGGTCGATGCCGTTGTTCTGTTCCTGGCTGGCCATGGAGATTTCGCCAATCAGGTCCGCCACGCGTTTGACGCTGGTGACGACTTCCTGCATGGTGGCGCCCGCCTGGTCGACCAGGGCAGACCCGGCATGCACCTTGTCCACGGAGTCGCCGATCAGCGCCTTGATTTCCTTCGCGGCAGCGGCGGAACGCTGGGCAAGCGTGCGCACCTCGGCGGCGACGACCGCAAATCCCCTGCCCTGCTCGCCGGCGCGCGCAGCTTCGACGGCCGCATTGAGGGCGAGGATGTTGGTCTGGAACGCGATGCCGTCGATGACGCCGATGATGTCGACGATCTTGCGCGACGAATCGTTGATCGCCGCCATGGTGTGCACCACTTCGGCAACGACCGCTCCGCCCTTGCCTGCCACCTCCGACGCCGCCACCGCCATCTCGTTGGCCTGGCGCGCGTTGTCGCCATTCTGTTTCACCGTGGAGGTGAGTTGATCCATGGACGATGCCGTCTCTTCCAGCGACGCAGCCTGCTGCTCGGTGCGCGACGACAGGTCGAGATTGCCCGCAGCCATCTCGTTCGTTGCGGCGGTGATGGAATCGGTGCCGATGCGCACCTTGGTCACGATGCCCAGCAGGCTGTCCTGCATGGTCTTCATCGCATAGAGCAGGCTGGTGGTGTCCCTGGGCTTCACCTTGACCGGCTGCGACAGGTCGCCCGCGGCGATCCGGCGCGCGACATCGGCGGCGTCCTCGGGGTCGCCGCCGACGGCACGGTTGAGGCTGAAGGCGACGAAGAGGACGGCGCCGTTCAGGAAAATGCCGACGACGGCGAGCGCCACGAAGGCCGTCCAGAAGTCACGGATGGTGGCGTCGGTCAGGTCGTCCAGGTAGACGCCGGTGATGAAGGTCCAGTCCCAGGGCTTGTAGGTCAGGACGTAGGAACCCTTGTCGAAGACTTCCGCCTGGTTCGGATGTCCCGGCTTGGGCCAGACATATTCCACCCATCCCTCGCCCCGCCCCTTTGCAATGGCGGCCATTTCCTTGAAGAGCTGATTGCCCTTTGCGTCCTTGAAGTCCATGAGATCCTTGCCGTCCATTTCCGGTTTCATCGGATGCATGATCATCTTCGCGTCGGACGAGATGATGGTGATATAGCCATCAGCCCCGAAACGCATGGCCTTGATGCGCGCCATCGCCTGCTTTTTCGCTTCATCGACCGGCATGGTGCCGGCAGCGGCCATGTCCGCGTATTCCTTCACGATCGATAAACCGATTTCGGTGGCGGACTTGAGCGACATCTGCCTGTCTTCCAGGCGGCGCTGGTTGTTGTGATAAATGTCGGTGAGGGTGATGGCCCAGAGGCTGATCCAGCAGATGACGAGCGGAGCGAAGAGCTTGGTGCGGAATGAGAGCTTCATGTTCTTCTGATAATGGGTTGATTCTGATGACCGGCACATCGCAGCGGGGATGAGGATGCGGATGTGCAGCGCGGATGCGGATTGGAAACAGGAGGGAAGGGTACTCTTGCGGGCTTTCGAAAAACTTACTCTAGATCAATTTTTACGTATTAGTCGAGAGGGTCTGTGTGGTGACGTGGCGCTCACACAACGCGACTTGTCGACTTGCACACACGAATGGATGACAGACAAAATCCACCGCTGCCGCGCGCTGATGTCAATGGTACAAGCCTTGCGGCTGGGTCCGCCGGAACCATTGTTCAAACTGGCCTGCGTCCATCGGCTTGCCGAACAGGTAACCCTGCCCCATGTCGCAGTCGCGTTCCCGCAGCAGTTCGAGCGCCTCTTCCGATTCGATGCCTTCCGCCACCACTTCCACGCCCAGCTTCTTTCCCATTCCGATGACCGTCTCGGTGATGACAAGCGAACGCTTGTCCGTCTGGATATGGCGCACGAACGACTGGTCGACCTTGAGCTTGTCGATCGGAAGCTGCGACAGGTGGCTCAGGCTCGAGTAGCCGGTGCCGAAGTCATCCAGCGAAATGCGCAACCCGAGGCGCTTGAGCTCCTCCAGCGTTTCGGTCGTCCGCTGGATTTCCCGCATCACCATGCTCTCGGTCACTTCCAGTTCGACATAGGCGGGCGCGATTCCCGACCGTTCGATGGCTTCCGCCACGCGCTTTTCGAAATCGTGCGCGCGAAACTGGATCGGCGACACGTTGACCGCGACACGCAGCGGCGGCAAGCCGGCTTCCATCCAGCGGACGTGCTGCCTGCACGCCTCCTGCAGCACCCACGCGCCAAGCTGGTTGATCAGCCCGCATGCCTCGGCCGCGGAGATGAATTCGCCGGGCATCACCATCTCCGCGCCTTTCTGCTTCCAGCGGATGAGCGCTTCGGCGCCGACCGCCTGCATGGTGCGGGTCTCGATGATCGGCTGGTAGTACACCTCGAATTCGCTCTCGTTGAAGCTTTGGCGCAACCGCTGTTCGAGGGCGAATGCGCGCTTGCTGCCGACGTCGATCTCGAGGTTGAAGAACTGGTAGGTATTGCGGCCGTTGGCCTTGGCGTGGTACATCGCCGCATCCGCGTGCCGGAGCAGCGTATCGATGTTTTCGCCATCGTCGGGAAACAGGCTGATGCCGATGGAGGGCGAGGTGCGCAGTTCCAGTCCGTCGATGTGATACGGTTCGCGCAGCCTGGCAAGGAGGTGCTGCGCCGACTGGTGGACGTGGTGGTCCGATTCCATGTTCGCCAGGACGGCGACAAACTCGTCGCCGCCAAGCCGTCCCACGAGATCGCTGCCGCGCACGCTGCGGGTGATCCGCCGCGAGACTTCCTGCAGCATCTTGTCGCCGGTCTCATGCCCGTAGGTGTCGTTGATCGGCTTGAACCGGTCGAGGTCGAAAAACAGCACGGCCAGTTTCGTGCCGGAACGCTTCGCACCCGCCAGGAGGCGCGCGCCGAACTCATACACGAGCGCGCGGTTCGGCAGGTCGGTCAGGGGATCGTGCTGCGCGGCGTGGAGCGCGCGCAACTCCGCTTCTTTCTGCTCCGTAATGTCGAGCGAGAACGTGCACAGGCCGAACGGTTCCAGCGAATTGATGTAGCTCACGGGAAAACGCACCGTCGCGTAGGTGCGGAACGTTCCATTCTTCAGGCGGATCTGCTCCTCGTCGCGCACGGCCCCGTTGACGCGCATGGCCTCCTGGTCCCGTTGCCACATCCGTTTCGCGACATCGGGCGGCAGAAGGTCGAACACGCCTTTGCCGATCAGCTTCTCGGCCGGCATGCCCATCGCGTCCGCCAAGCTCTGGTTGGCAAGGATGATGCGGCCGGAGAGGTCGCGGATGGACACCTGCAACGGCGAGTATTCCAGGATGCTTTTCAGCTGCGACCGCTCCAGCAGCAGCTCGTTCTCGATCTGCTTGCGCCTGGTGATGTCGGTGACGAAGCTGACCGCCATCCGGCCTGCCGGCGTCTCGCACATGTTGATGCTGGCCTCGATGGAAAAAACCGAACCGTCCCTGCGCCTGGCCGTCAGCTCCATGCCTTGCCCCATCGGGCGCGGACGCGGATGGGAGAAATACTCGGCGCGCTGGCTTGCATGCCTGTCCCGCAACTGGTCCGGCAGCAGGACTTCCAGCGACTGCCCGACGAGTTCATCCCGCGAATAGCCAAACATCTGCTCCGCCGTCTTGTTCACCAACCGGATCCTGCCGCCCTGGTTGATGCCCACGACGGCCTGCGCCGTCGATTCGAGCAATGCCTTCGCCGTCTGCTCGCTTTCCTCCAGCGACTTCAGCAACGCATGTTCCCGCGTGCGGTCATAGGTGATCTTGGAGAAGCCGCGCAGCTTGCCGTGGATGTCGTACGTGGCCGTCAGGGCGACATCCGCCCAGAATTGCTCGCCGCCCTTGCGTACCCGCCACGCTTCCACCCGCGCAGCCCCGTTCCCGGCCGCTTCCGCCAGGAAGCGCGCCGGCACACCCTTGGCGCGGTCCTCCTCGGTATAGAAAATGGAAAAATGCTGTCCGATCACTTCGCTCTCGGCGTATCCCTTGATGCGCTGGGCGCCCTCGTTCCAGCTTTCGATGATGCCCCTGGGGCTGATGAAGAACACGGCGACGTCGTGCGCCCCCTGCACCAGCAGGCGAAACCGTTCCTCGCTCTCGCGCAGTGCGCAACGCGACTTTTCCAGCACCGCCCCGATGCCGATCGTGGCCAGCGCCACCAACGCGAACAGGGCGAATTGCATGTGGTCTTCCGGGTCATCCAGGTACAGGGTGCCCGGCACGCCGGTGAAAAAATAGGCGCTCGACATCATGCTGAGGACCGTCGCGACAAACGCAGACAACACGCCGCCGAACAATGCGCAGAACAGCACCGGCAAGGTAAACAGCAGCAATGGCGCCTTGGCCCCGAGGTAGGGTGCGAGCAAGTATCGGACGAGCGTGGTGATGGCCACCGCGAAAATGGCAAGCACGGTCGGCGCGACGCGCGCCGAGAGACGAGTCAGGGTGGGCATGGAAGGGACCCGGCCGCAACGGTGGGGATATCGCTTGGAGGTAAAAAGGAGGAAATGGTTTCCTCGTTGAAGTTACTATTGGTCGCTACCCCGCTCCCTCTCCTGCGGACAATCCTTTTTCGGTGCCTGGATTTGAACGGATGCTTCCCTGAGTAATGCATCTTGCCCGCAAGGCGCAGGCGTACAGCGCCGCCAGCGAGCAGCACCTCGGTCGGCTTCAGTCCTTGCTCGCGCGCGACAGTAAAACCAGCGGGCCCGCACGAAATCCATCGCCTCGGCAAAAGCACTTGCGCGATGGGCGCAACGGAGCGACGGACTTTATCTGTCGACCGGCTTTATCGTCGTGACAACTGGCGCATTCACCCTCTTGACCTGGATCAATCAAATAAAGAAACCCCATAAATATGGGGGTGTTGATCCAGATCAATTTCAGTACATTGCCATCTTGCAACAATAACCACTCGTTAAATATGGTTATCTTGTCGACGATCAACTTCACCTCCTGGCCGGAGGCCTTCATGGAGATTGGAAATGGCATATTTCACGCTGACTGACGACCTCAAGGTCGGTAATTCCTTCATCGACAGCGACCACCAGAAACTGGTCAACCTAGTCAACAAACTCCATGAAGCGATGGCCCAGGGACATGGCAAGGAAGTATTGGGCGGTATCCTCGGCGACCTGATCAAGTACACGCGGGAGCATTTCAAGCGCGAGGAGGAACACATGCAGCGCATCGCCTATGCGGGCTTCGCCGCGCACAAGCAGGAGCATGACAAGCTGCTGCGCGAAGTCATCGAACTGCAAAACAAGTTCAACGCCGGAAACGGCATGATGTCCGTCCAGGTCTCCACCTTCCTGCGCAACTGGCTGGTGAACCACATCATGAAGGTGGACAAGGACCTCGCATCCGCCATCAGGAAAATGGCAGCATGAAGAGGCCGGAGGCAACAGTCCTGCCATGACTGAAGGCGGCATCAACGTCAAATTCTTTGACCTCATCCTGTGCGTCTCCCGGGCGCTCGATCTCCTGTCTCCGGAACTGTCCGACCACCATCTCCGTGTCGCTTATATCGCTGCACGGATTGCGGAAGAACTTGGTCTGGGCATTGAAGAAAAACAGGATGTCGTCGTAGGCGGCGCACTGCACGATGTCGGCGCGGTGTCCGTCAGCCTGCGGCTGTCCTTGCAGGATTATTCGCTTTCCCGATGCAAGCCCGACGATGGCCGGGGGATAGAGGATGTGCACCATCACGGACTGAACGGCTACCTGCTGCTGCGCGATTTTCCGCCGTTCACCCGGGCCGCCGAAGCCATCCGCTTCCACCATGTCCAGTGGAATTTCAAGCGCGGAAGCGAACTGGACCGGGAGCCCGTCCCCTTCCTGAGCCACATCCTGCACCTGGCGGACCGCGTCGCCGTCCTGCCCATGGACCGGCAGAATATCCTGGAGCAGAGCCGCCCGATACGCAAGAAAATAGCCGAAGGCGCAAACGTCCTTTTCCATCCTCACATCGCAGCCGCCTTCAACAGCGTCTCGGCCTCGGAAGCCTTCTGGCTCGACCTGGTCAGCGAGCACAAGGAAGAAATCATCCGCGCCCATTTCGGCTCGCACAACATGGTGCTCGACCTGGACCAGCTGTATGAGCTGGCCAAACTGTTCGGAAGGATCATCGACTTCCGCAGCCGCTTCACCGCCATCCACTCGAGCACTGTCGCATCGCGCGCCGAGCGCATCGCCCACATGCTCGGCGCCGCTCCGCAGAAAACCCGGCTGATCGGCATTGCCGGCTTCCTGCACGACCTTGGAAAACTTGCCGTGCCGACGGAAATCCTCGACAAGCCTGCGCCGCTGACGCCGCAGGAGATGCTGATCGTGAAGCAGCATCCGTACTATACCTATCGGATCCTTTCCCTCGTGCCCGGCCTGGAGGAAGTGAATACCTACGCATCGCTCCACCATGAACGGCTGGACGGCCACGGATACCCTTTCCGCAAGCGGACGATTCCCCTCGGCTCCCGCATCATCGCCGTCGCCGACGTGTTCACCGCCATCGCCGAACAGCGCCCCTATCGGGATGGCATGTCGAAAGCGGAATCGATCAGGATTCTGGAACACCTGGCGCGCGACGGCGCGCTCGACGGCGAAATCGTCGCGCTGGTCAGAGAGCATTTTGAAGAGCTGAAATCGATGTCCCACACCGCGCCTGCCTGCGCGGAAAGCTGACTACGGCTCCTGCGCCGCCGACGCAAACAGATCCCACGCCGAAATGAACAGCGCGGCGATCACCGGGCCGATGACAAAACCGTTGAGGCCGAAAAGCGCCATGCCGCCAAGCGTCGAGATCAGCACGACGTAGTCCGGCATCTGCGTGTCTTTCCCCACCAGGATGGGACGCAGCACGTTGTCGACGAGTCCGATCACGAGGATGCCGAACAGGATCAAGGTCACGCCCTGCCAGATTGCGCCGGTGAAAAGAAAATAGATGGCCACCGGTCCCCAGATCAGTGCCGTGCCGACCGCGGGAAGCAAGGACAGGAACGCCATCACCACGCCCCACAGCAGCGGGCTCGGAATGCCGAGAAACCAGAACATGACGCCGCCCAGAGCGCCCTGCACGGCGGCGACGACGATGTTGCCCTTGACGGTCGCCCGGATCACGGTCGTGAACTTGCCGAACAGGTTGCGCTTGTGTTCGGCGCTGAGCGGGATCGCCTTGCGGATCGTCCGCGACAGGCTCCGTCCGTCGCGCAGCAGGAAGAACAGCAGGTACAGCATGATGCCGAGGCTGATGACGAATTCGAAGGTGTTCTGGCCGATGGTCAGCGCCTGCGTGGCGATGCGCTGGCTGCCTTCTGCCGCCGCCGCCGACAGCTTCTCCTGCAGCGCAAACAGGTTGCCCACATCAAAGCGGTTGAGCAGGTTGACCATCCACGACGGCAGGGCATCGATGATCTGCTGGAAATAGGCGCCGAAATCCAGCTTCCCCGAGCGGATCTCGTCATACACCGCCGTTCCCTCCTGCACCAGCGCGGCGGTGATCAGCGCGAGCGGAAAGATCACGATCACCAGCGACAGCAGCAAGGTCATGAGCGCCGCCAGATTGTGCCTGCCGGGCATCGATTGAAGCATCCGGTGGTGGAAGGGCTCGAACAGGATGGCAAGCACGACGCCCCAGAACACCGCACCGTAGAAGGGCCAGAGTATCCATGCGAACGCGAGGGAGACAACCAGCAACAGGGTCAGAAAGACTTTTTGGTGAAGCGCGGGGTGATCCATCGTTTCCTCCTTTGGGAGGCACCTTGCACCAAATGTGCCTGGGACGGATTGCGAGCTGTCATACCGGCCTGCAATAAATGAAAAGCGATGCGCAAGCGATAGCCGCGAGGAAAGAATGGTCGCCCCCTCCCTTGGCGGCGCGGCTTTTCATGCTACATTCACCCGGCAAAAACCTGATTGCCGGAAGCGCCATGAACCTCGCAAGAATGATGACCGACAAGGTCTTTTTTGAAGACAGGAACGGGTCCCGCAGCGGACCGTACAAGACCAGGTTCGGGACCGGCAGGATCACTGTCTTCCAGGACGGGCTGCAGGTGGCAGAAGGCGATCGCGTCATCCAGCCGCTGCCGGATGGCACCGAGCGGATCCACATTGCGGAGGCTGTCACCTATAACGAGGGACGCCGCAATATCCCGGGACATTTCAGCATCGCGCTGGCAATCGAAGCCGAGCCGGCCGTGCGCGAGTCCGCTGCTGCAGGCGGCAACGAGGAAGACGCGCTCACTGCGGCCCCGCTGCAATTGCTGGCTGAAGGCATCGAGAATTCCGGCTTTCCCGTGGAACAGAAGGATGAGGCCAGGCGGCTTCTGCGCATGCTTGTCGAACATCCTGTCGTGGCGGCAGTCCTGAACGCGACGAAGTAAGACCGTATCCCGGATTCCGTTTCACTTTATCCAGGCTACCTGTGCCGGCTCCGTTGCATGTCGTTCGCCCTGCGCGGCAACCGTACGGTTGCGGCCATTCGCCTTGGCCTGATACAGCAACCCGTCCGCACGCTGTATCCCCTGGTCGATGGACTCCCCATGCGACAACTCCACCAGGCCGGCAGAGAATGTGACGCCGAATTCGGCCGCCCCGGAACCGAAGACCAGGGACTGCACCCGCTGCCTGTAGCGTTCGACCGCATCCCGTGCGCCTTCCAGCGGCGTATCCGGAAAATAGAGCAGGAATTCCTCGCCGCCCCAGCGCGCCAGCACATCATTCGTCCTCAACGCCATGCGGCTGGCTTCCGCAAACCGCTTCAACACCTCATCGCCGGCGGCATGGCCGTGCACGTCATTGATCTTCTTGAACCAGTCGATATCGAGCAGCGCCAGGCAGGCCGGAGCGGCCCCCGATCTCCTGCGGCCTTCCTCATGATGCAGCAGCTCGCCCATGTAACGCCGGTTCGGCAGCGATGTCAGCTCGTCGCGCGTGGCCAGCACCTGGATATGCTCCAGCGCTTTCGTCAGTTCGGCCTTCTGCGCCTTCAGCGTGTCGCGCAACTCGCTCAGGCGCCCGGTCAGCGTGGCGACCACCAGCAGCATGGAGCCGCTCAGGATGAAATGGATGATCTCCGTTTTCGCGTCGAATATCTCCGGCGCGGCGAAACGCATCGACACCATCGTCGCGCCCAGCAGGCTGATGGCGAAGATGCTCAGCGAGTGCGTTCTTTTCGCCTCCAGCGTAAAGGCGCAGAACACCAGGATCACGGTAAGAATGACCAGTGAAGCGCCGCGCAACGGCCCCATGACGGAGTAGCCCGCCACCGTGCACAGGATGGCGAAGCGTCCCTGGTAGACCGACAGTTGCGACGGCGTGAGATCGAGCCGCCCGCATTGGCGGATCAGGAGATAGAAAAAGGCATGGCCGGCAAAGGCGATCACCGTCAGCGCAATAACGGGAGCGGCGCGCGCCACGCCGGACAGGACTTCGACCCACAGGATGGACAGCGACAGCAGGTAAAGCAGCACCGTCGCGCCCCAGTACGTGACCAGCCTGCGCATCCTGGCGTCGTCGCCGGCGAATCTATTCAATACAAGGCGGCCGAGCGTCATGCATCGTCTCCGTTGTTTTATTTTTTGAACATGTCCAGCTGGACAGAGTGCTGCCCGCTTGGCGATTGGCGCCGGCTATATACCAATAGTTACTATACAGCAATATTAGTAGCGGAGATGACGCGATCCAGGGTCAAGCTTTGATGTTGCTCAACAGGCGGCATCCGGCCGAAGGCGCTTCGCTTTGGCCGCAAGCTCGAAACCCCGCTTCGCTCCGTTTTCCGCCCTACTGGCCTGCCGTGCCGGATCCGCCGCAAGCACTGTTCGGATGGGTGAAGAGCACGGCCACCGAGGATTCCAGCCCTTTCGCAATCGCGATCCGGTCCTTGCCCGCGTGCTTGGCTTGGTACAAGGCGTCATCCGCACGCGCAATCAGGCTCATGGACGACTCGCTGCCATCCGATGCGGTCGCCACACCAACGCTGACGGTATAGTCCGGCATCCCCGAAACAGAAGACTTGCCCGTTGCAAGGCGCAAGCGGTTGGCAATGACGCACGCCTGCTCGACTGCCGTGTCGGGCAAGAGCACGACGAATTCCTCGCCGCCGTAACGTCCGAACAGGTCGGCGCGGCGCAACTCGCGCAACGCCTTCTGCGCGTAATCCACGATCACCTGGTCGCCGGCGATGTGGCCGAGCCTGTCGTTGATTTCCTTGAAATCGTCGATGTCGATCATCAGCAGCGAGGTATACCGTCCGCGCGGCGCTCCCTGGAGTTCGCGCTCCAGCAGTTCAAGGAAGGCACTGCGCCGCCGCGCGCCCGTCATGTCGTCGTGGGAGGCCGCGTATTCGAGCATCGACCGCAGCTTCTGGTTCACCATGAGGATGAACCCGAGGCCCAGCGCCACCACCGAAAACGAGAACGTTCCGAGGTACACATGCTGCAGCAAGGAGATGTCTGTGAGCGAGTCCGTCCCGCTCGGCTGCAACAAGGCGGCCAGGAACCGGGCCAGGGACACCGAGCCGGTGAACAGGAAGAGCACGCAGGTAAACCACTCGGCGAACCGTTTCGCCGGCAGGCGGTAGATCACCAGCGCGCACAGGCCGAACAGCGTGGCGTTGGCCGAAGTGATGTAGACCAGTCGAAGCCGGTAATCGTCCTCGATGAATGTCGGCCAGAACAATCCGAACGACAGCACGACCAGGAACAGGGGAATGACACGATGGTGCCGTGGCAGGCCGGCGAACTCGCGCATGCCCAGATACATCAGCATGATGCCGCCGACCAGCAGGATGTTCGCCAGGTAACTGGTGAACACCACCGGCATGCTTCCCCGGAGCGAAAACAGAACCGCCGCCGCGGTCATGATGAAATAGGCCCGCGCCCACTCTTTCAGGCCCTTGATCTCCGTGGGAAAACTGCGCTGCAGGACAGCGAAGATGAACCCGGAGAGAATGCCGAGGGCGGCCGAGATGACGATGAACGAGCGAGGATCGAATCCCAACATGGTGGTAGCTTTCGTGAAGCATGCCCTCGCTTTCCGGTCTGGTATCCGGAAGCGGAGTATCAGGAGAGGGAGAGGAACGCGCCAGCGTGCCGCGACAGGCATACTGCGGGCACGGAACCCCACGTTCGATAGTCGCAGTGCTGCCGCGCCTGTGCAATCCCATGGAAATGGTAGGAGAAATGACGACAAAGACTCGCTCCGGCCATCAGCGGCGCGAGTTCAACAGGCGGCATTTCGATCCGTCAGAAAAGCATGCGATAGGCGATGTAGAAAACAAGGCAGGCCAGCATCAGCCAGCACGACCACTAGGAATGCATGTCGCCTCCGATTGCGCCTGTTTCAGGTTGCCATCTTCCTGGAAGCCTGCACGACCTTGCTTCCTACGTACATCACCCCCGCCAGGTTGAGCAGCAGCCCGACCCAGAACAGTTCGACCTGGAACTGCGCGGCAAACGCGACCAGTCCGGTGGCGCCAATGACGGGTGCGACATTCGCCAGGTAATGTGCACAGCAGGAGACCATCGCAGCGGTCGATGTCGTTCCCGACGTGGCGACGACGGCGCCGGAATTCTTCGTTGACCTTGCCATCGCGCGAAGGCGTGTGAACAGGCCGACCTGGACACCGAAACCCGCTGCAAGAGGGACGATGAAATACCAGAACTGCCTGAACTGCTCCAGCGTGAATTCCCATCCGGAGATGAGGGACAGGACGGCGAAGTAGACCGCGAGCAACGCGAACGCCGACAGCACGCCATAGGCGATGAAGCTTGCCCCGATCCCGCTCCCGGGATGCGCGGAGCGAACGGTTCCGCGCAAGCGCAGCACATTCGTAATGACGGAAACGGAACTCAGGCTCATGGCAAGCGCCGCGATCATCGGCGACAGCAGTTGCCCCGTGAACGGATAGAGCAGGCCTGCAGCGAGCGGAATGCCCAGCGCGTTGTAGACGAAGGCGAAGCCAAGGTTCTGCCGCATGTTGCGTACCGTATCGGCCGACAGCTGCCTGGCCCGCGCGATCGCCCGCAGGTCGCCCTTCACCAGCGTGACATGGGCGCTGTTGATGGCCACGTCGGTCCCCGTGCCCATGGCAACGCCGACATTCGACCTTGCCAGCGCGGGTGCGTCGTTGATGCCGTCGCCGGCCATCGCCACGATCCTGCCTTGCTGCTGCAGGCGCTCGACCAGTTCCAGTTTGTCCTGCGGCTTCACCTCGCCGTGCACTTCATCGATGCCCAGCCTGCGCGCCACCGACCTGGCCGTGGTGACGCCATCGCCGGTTGCCATCACGACCGTCAGTCCGGCCTCGCGCAAGGTCTGCAACGCTTCGGGCGTCGTAGCTTTGACCGGATCGGACACGGCCAGCAGGCCGACCAGGCGGCCGTCCGCAGCCAGGTACATCACGCTCGCGCCTTCGTTGCGCAACGCCTCCGCCTCGCTGACCAGGACGCGCCAGTCCACCTTTTCCTGGTCCATCAACGCGGTATTGCCCAGTGCAATCCGCTGCCCCCGCACGACCCCGCGCACGCCGATGCCGCTGGACGATTCGAAGGCCTCCGGCTTGTCCAGCGCCAGGCCTTGCCTGCGGGCCTCATCCACGATGGCATGGGCGAGCGGATGCTCGCTGCCCTGGTCGATGCTGGCGGCGATGCGCAGCACGTCTTGCCCGCTGAATCCGGGCGCGGCCACAACCCGGTCGAACGCAGGTTTTCCTTCCGTCAGCGTCCCTGTCTTGTCGACGATGAGCGTATCGACCTTGCGCATGCTTTCGATCGCCGCCGCATCGCGGAACAGGATGCCCTGCGTCGCCGCGCGCCCTGTCGCTGCCATGATCGACATCGGCGTCGCCAGCCCGAGCGCGCACGGACAGGCGATGATGAGCACGGCGACGGCGTTCACGAAGCCGTACACCCAGCTCGGTTCAGGGCCGAAGAATCCCCAGCCCAGCAGCGTCAGGAATGCAATGCCGACCACCGCAACGACGAAATAGCCGGCCACCACGTCGGCCAGGCGCTGCATGGGCGCGCGCGATCGCTGCGCATTGGCGACCATCTGCACGATCTGCGACAGCATGGTCTGCGAACCGACCTTTTCCGCGCGCATGACGAGACTGCCGCTGGTGTTGATGGTGGCGCCGATCAGCTTGTCGCCGGCACGCTTGGTCACCGGCACCGGCTCGCCGGTCAGCATCGACTCGTCCAGCGCGCTCTCGCCTTCGAGGACCGCGCCGTCGACCGGCACTTTCTCCCCGGGGCGCACGCGCAGCATATCGCCGATATGGACATGCGTCAGCGGAACGTCCTCCTCGGTGCCGTCGGTCCTGATGCGCCTTGCGGTTTTCGGCGCCAGTCCGAGCAGCGACTTGATCGCGGCGCTGGTCTGCGAACGCGCGCGCAACTCCAGTATCTGGCCGAGCAAGGTCAGCGAAATGATGACGGCGGCAGCCTCGTAGTAAACCCCGATGCGGCCGTGCATCAGGAAGGTTTGCGGGAAATATTGCGGCGCTACCGTCGCCAGCACGCTGTAGCCGTAGGCGGCCGCCACCCCCGTCCCGATCAGCGTCCACATGTTGGGGCTGCGGTTGCGGATGGATGCGAGGCCGCGCGTGAAGAACGGCCAGCCCGCCCACAGCACGACCGGCGTGCTCAGCGCAAGCTCGATCCAGCTCTGTCCCGGCAGTTCACCGGAAAACAGCCGGTGGCCGAACATCGCCAGCACGGTGACCACGACCGTGAGCGGCAGGGTCCACCAGAACCGCTGCCTGAAATCCGTCAGCTCCGGGTTCTCCTCTTCCTCCAGCGATGGCAGGACCGGTTCGAGCGCCATGCCGCACTTGGGGCAGTTGCCGGGGTTGGGCTGGCGGATTTCCGGATGCATCGGGCAGGTGTAGACCGTGCCGTCGGGCATGGCCGCCGCGGGCGGTTCCGGCGCAAGGTCTGCATAAGCAGCCGGGTTGGCCTTGAACCTCTCCATGCAGCGGCTGCTGCAGAAGTGGTAAGCCTTTCCTCCGTGCTCGATGGTCTTCGCCGGGTCGGCGTCGACTCTCATGCCGCAGACCGGATCGATAAAGGGTTTCTCCACAACCGTTGCGTCCATATCGTGACCATGATGGTGGTCATGATGGTGATGGGTATGGTCGTCCATGATGGGCTCCGCTTCTTGTTCTTTCAGGAATGCACACCCGCGTCCTTGCTGCCGAATGCCGGGAAGAATGCGGGCGTGCTCCGCCGGTACTGTTCATAATCCGCGCCGAATTCGGCGGCCATGTCGCGCTCCTCCGAACGTGCCAGCCGGGCATAGACGATCACCAGGACCGGAAACATCACGAGCGTGAGAAGGGTCGGCCACTGCAGCAGGAAGCCGAACATGATGAGCACGAAGGCCACGTACTGCGGATGCCGGATATGCGCATACAAACCGCCGGTCGCCAGGCGGTGGCGCGTCTGTGCGTCATAGAGCACGCGCCACGCCGCGGAAAGCATGATGAAGCCGCCGAAGATGAAGGCGTTGCTGAGGAGATGGAACGGGCCGAAGTGCGGATTCGCCTTCCATCCGAACATCATTTCCAGCAGATGCCCGGCGTCGTGCGACAGGAAATCGATTCCGGGGAAATGCTGCGACAGCCACGGCAGAAGCAGGTAAATGGTCAGCGGGAAGCCGTACATCTCGGTGAACAGCGCCACCACAAATGCCGAGAATGCGCCAAATGAACGCCAGTCGCGCGGGCTCTTCGGCTTGGTAAAGCTGAAGGCAAAGATGATGAAGACCAGCGAGTTCAGGAGGACCAGCGGCCACAGTCCATAGGAAGGAGTCTCGTTCATGATCCATCTCCCGCACGGCGTTGCGCTTGCCCCTGTTCAGGATCATGCGTATGCCGGTGTTGTCCATGACGGTGCCCGTGATGGTGGAACAGATGCATCAGGGGGCAGGCGAGAATCAGCAGGTAGGGAAGAACGCCGAGCAGGTGCGCCTTGTGCTCGGTCCACAGGAAAAAGGCAGCGACCGCGAGAAAGCCGATCAATACCCACCTGCTGCGGTTTCCATGGCGCGGAACGCCATGCGGGTCGTGTGCTTGCATTTCAACCTCCGACGCCTTCGTTGCAACCTTGCGTTGCCCAGGCATGAGTTGTTGCTTTTGCACGCTTGCCTGGATCATGGTAAGAAGCTCTGCCTCAAACCGGAATGACCCAGGTCAAAATTTTCCGGATTGCCCGTGCAGTGTTCCGCGCGGCATTCCGGGACTTGGGAGTCAGCGCGGAATGGACGCAGGATAGCCAGCGGCCGTAATCGTTCGCACCAGGGAGTCGGCGTCCAGGTCGCTTTCAACCTGGACTCTTTTCTTCACCAGGTCCACCTTGACGACCGCGGAGTCATCGACCGACTGGACCGCCCTGGTTACGCGCGCTGCGCATCCGCCGCACGTCATCTTTTCAACATGAATCTCAACCATGATGTTCACTCCTTCGCTGTTCCTGGCTACACGGTAGACCCTCCCACCGTGGAAAGGTCAAGGACCATGCGCGTGCGCTGATTACTTCGGCTCCACCTTTGTCGCGGTCAGCTTGCCATTCACCTGTTCCGCCACGAAGCTGATCTTGTCGCCAACCTTCACGCGGTCGAGGATGGCCGGATCCTCGACCTGGAAAGCCATCGTCATCGGCGGCATGCCGAGGTTCCGCAGGTCGCCGTGTTTGATGGTGAGCTTCTTCGCGTCCTTGTCGACCTTGCGGATCTCGCCTTCCGAGATGGACGACGTTGCTTCCTTTTTCGCAGGCGCAGGGGCGTGGTGGCTGTCGTGGCCGGCCGGCTGCGCGAAGGCGGCGGATGCGGCGATGGTCGCGCCCAGGATGAATGTCGAGACGTGTTTCATGCTTGCTTCCTTTCGTTGAGTTGCGAGTGAATTGCTGGAGAATGGCTTGTCCATTCGTGGCCGCAGCCATGCGCGCAGGCGCATGCATGGGGCAAGACGGCGTGGCGCGCCGGCCACGCAGCGGTCAGGTGGAGAGAGGTCTGGGCGGGCGTTCCAGGCCGCCGGGAATGAAGCCGGCGACGCGGGAATCCGCAGCAGGAAGAATAGTCACTGAACGGATAGGGACCGGCGACCAGAGGGAAACAACGGCCGGAGGCGCTGATGCGCCCGCGCAGCATGCGGCACAGGCACTGCAGGAGGAACTTGTTGCCAACTTTCCAGTATGACCGTGCGCCGCTTGGTCAACTGCGACGCCCGCCGATGAGGAAGCGTGCGGATGCGCATCAACGGAAACTGTTTCTGCCTTGACATGATGGTTCGGTCCGCATGATGCATTGACGACGCCTGCTACTCCCTGCAGCGGGAGTGCAACCATCATCAGCCAAAGCAGCAATGTCTTGAGGATGCGGAACATGGAGATAGTCTAGCGCATTCCCTGTGTACGAAGCAGGATAAAGCTTCCAGCCTCATATTTTGCGACGCCATGCCGGCTGGTACGGTGAACTGCATCCCGCGCCCATCCCGATGTGGATCTTCGTGCTGCGCGGACATGTCAGCCGCGCGGTTGGCGACGAGGAGGTCACCATGGCGGTGGTCAGGCTCGGGCAGATCCGGACGTGAGTGCTGCGCGACGTTCAGGCGCCGCTCGAGCGAGGCCTGCAGCATTTCCAGGCACAGGCTCAGCCCCCAGTAGGCGAGCGCCGCCATGATGTACAGCGAGAGGGGACGAAAGGTCGTCGCGATCACGTCCTTGGTGGCGAGCATCAGCTCGGTGACGGTAATGACGGAAACCAGCGAGGTATCCTTGATCAGGCTGATGAGGGTATTGCTCATCGACGGCACCGCGCTGCGCATGGCTTGCGGCAGGATCACGTGCCGCAGGGTTTGCCGGTAGGTCATGCCGAGGCTGTAGCTCGCTGACCACTGGCCCCGACCGACGGCAAGAATCGCGCCGCGGATGCTTTCGCAGAGATAGGCGCCGGCATTCAGGCTCAGCGCGAGTATGCCGGCCGTGACCGGCGAAAATTCGATGCCGATGCCGGGCAGGCCGTAATAGATCACGAAGATCTGCACCAGCAGCGGCGTGCCGCGGATGAGGCTCACATAGGCGGCGGCCACCCGCCGAGCATGGAAGCCACGGCAAACAGGACGGTGCAGGCCACGCCGTTGAGCATGACGGGCCGGTGCTTACTCAGAAGTCGCGAATTTAGGCGACGATTGCGAGAACAAGCCCCTTCCCCTTCAAGGGGAAGGTTGGGATGGGGATGGGTTTCCTTCGATGGCGTTCCAAACCCATCCCCTCCCTAACCCTCCCCTTGAAGGGGAGGGAACGTCTCTCTTTTTGTCGCCTATATTCGCGACTCCTGAGTAAGTTAGTCAAACACCTGTCTTTTCCCCTCCGGCGATCACCGCCTTTTGCAGTGCATGTACCGCTTTCTCGCTTCTGTTTATCAAGAATGAGAACTGGATCAATTGACGGTGCCGGATCTTCCTTGCTGTCGAACCGACCAGGAAATTTCAATGATGACCATCATGACGACGGGCGGTCGGCAGAATCAGCCAACAAAGGGATGGCGAACGGCTGCAATGCTGGGCGTATATCGCAGCCTGCCGCATCATGCACAAAAGCAAGACGCCGGCCGGTGGCTTCATGCAGAAGTGCCATGGCATGCCCGCTTTCGCGGCTCTGCAGTTCCAAACTATTCGTGGCAGGCTTCTTGCATACCTTTGTATCGCAAGGAGGCCACCATGAACACGTTCAACGACAACATCCGCCGCCAACTCGGTTTCGGCTTGATCTCCTGGAACATGCCGGAACATCGACCGTCGACGATCCCGTCCCAGCTTCAATCAGGCAAGCCCGCGCGGGCAGTTGCAGCCTCCCCTACCGCGACGCTTGCAAGTCCTGCGATTGTGTCAGGCGTGCGTTGACTCTGCGTCTACAACCAAGCCTGTAGACGCCGCCGGAATGCAATCCCGGCAGGCCAATGATTCGTCAACAGATCACTCAATCGGTGCAGCCACTTGTGCGCACGCCCGACTATCCAGCGGCGCACTTCTTCACCTCGGGCCTCTTGCATCAGATGCGTAATTGCAAGACCTTGACCTGTTCCCACTTTCATGTGCCCCCACTCTTCGCGGGTTGATCATTCAATCGCTGATGTCGCGCAAAGCCGCACGGATCACGTCTCCCATACTTGACCCGGTTCTTGCCAGTCAGGAGATCAACATGAACGAAATCATTCTGCGCTTGATAGAACGAACCGGCCTGCCTGAGGCACAAGCAGCGGCAGCGGCGGAAGTAGTCAACCAACCTTAAGGGGAATAGCATGAGTATCTTTGGCAACATCCTATCCAAGCTCGGCTTCGGCGACGCAAAAAAGGAAGAGACCGTCACTGCCTCCGCCCCCCAGGCAGAAGTCGCCGTCGCACCACAACCCGAGGCCGCTGCCGCGCCTGCAGCGGCAGCGACCAGCACGGTCGATGTCGTCGCCAAGCTGGAACAATTATCCCGCTCGCACGCCGAGAAGCTCAACTGGAAGACATCCATTGTCGATCTGCTGAAACTGCTTGGACTGGACAGCAGCCTTGCAGCACGCAAGGAACTGGCCACAGAGCTTGGCTGCCCTGCCGACAAGATGGCGGATTCGGCGCAGATGAACATGTGGCTGCACAAGGCCGTGATCCAGAAACTGGCCGACAACGGCGGAAACATCCCGGCGGATATGCTGGGTTAATTCTTCCCTGCGGCGATGCGGTGACTGCCAGGTGAAGACGTGGTCAGGTACTGCAATCACGCATCTGCTCGATTGCGATACCTGCCACCCATCTCACCCATCGCATAGAGCACCGAGCAGGGCTTCACTTCTTCTGCGACAGCACGATGGCATCCTCACCTGCAGGATAGCGGAGTGTTCCTGTCGTATCGTTCGCGGCTCGCCACACTGCGTCCGCAACGTCTGCTTCAGTGGTTACTTTGGCCGGATTGGCGAACATTGCGAAGATGGACTGGGCAAACGGCGCGTATGGCTCAGGAATCAATCCTTGCATGCGTTCTCCGCCGTTTGCAGCGAAGCGCGTGGTGGGGCCATATCCGGGCTCGACCAGTTTGACACGCACGTTGAACGCCTCGAGTTCGAACGCGAGCGACTCGGTAAATCCCTCGATTGCCGTCTTGCTTGCGGTGTACGCAGCCACGAGAGGCATCGGCGCCATCGTGCCGAAGACCGCGATCTTGTCCTGGGCCGACTCGTCGAAGTGCCGCTCATCGAAGCACTCCGTTCGACTCCTGGTGACAAGGCCGCCCCCGGACTGCTCCGCGGCTTGGCGGACGCCCGGCTGGCTGCGGCAATCCGGCACATGAACAGCGCCCCCCCCCTGGACCGTGGACGAACTCGCGAAGAAGGCTGCGCTCTCGCGATCAGCGTTCTTCGAACGCTTCTCTCGCGGCGTGGGCGTGCCGCCGATGAGCACCTTCTTTCCTGGCGAATGTCGCTTGCAAAGGACCTGCTCCCCGGGTGCGTGACGCTGAAGAAGGGAGAACGCAGGGGCAGGTCACAAAGACTGTTACATCACGATCTGCCACCTGCCCGAAGCATCCGAAATACCTGACCGGACTGCCCTGTATACGGCACCGCTTTCCGAGCGGCGTGGTGTACCGCTGGGAATTCCAGCGCCGCGAGGTCAAGCTGGAGACGCAGGTCGACGGGCCGCTGATGCTGGGCGACGTGGGGCTGATGGTTGGCGCGGCGCTGTACGGTAGCGGACTGGCTTATGTGTTCGAGGATATGGTGGCCGAGCATGTCGCCGCAGGGCGGCTGGTGCCGGGGGCGTTGAAGGCGTTTATTGAGTTTGCGCGCGCCGCTTGATCGCAAGTCCACGACGTTATCGGACTACAGTGCCCCCCCGCTGCCCGATAGCGCCCGCCCCGCCTGCGCCCAAGGACCATCCTCTCTTTCCAAACCGGATTCCTCACCTTACAATCCATTATTGCCTTTTTGACAATTGCGATTGCCACGATCTTTGCCCGTATCACCAACCGCGCTTCGGTAACCGGCTCATGCCGAAACATCACTTGGATAACATGAAAACCAAAAAACTGCTTGGCTGCGCACTGGCGGCCTTCCTCCTCTCAGCCTGCTCGTCCATCACAGCTTTATCGGAATCGAGCGACGAACCGGGTCTCATGCTTGTGCCCATCAATCACACCAGCCGCTATGCACCGACCATATTTGTTGAGGATGCTTGGGCGGGCAATGTCAGCGCACAAGGCGGTGGTGGAAAGGCAACGTGCTGTCTTGCAGGCCGCAATGACTGGTCGAAGCCTGTAAAAGTGCAATGGCGCTGGGGTACGGAAGAAGATCGGATAACGAAGCAGATCACCATGCCACCGGAAGAACGGTCTGCGTTTGTGTCCTTCCCCCGCGCGCCGCACAGGGTTAATAAAACCATCCAGGAAAAATGGACACGCGAAGATTATCAGGCCGACGAGGCCTACCTGTGCGTCATCTTCCGGACGCTTGATACGGTGGAGTTCGCGTTTTCCTCGAGTGGCAGTGGATGCCGTTCCAAGTAAGTAACGCATTCAGAGAGACCTTATGACAGTCAAGCAGGCACCCCTTTCGCTCACCGACGAACAACTGGCCAGCGCCCGCCGTCAAGGCGCGACGGCACGCATGACAGCCGAAATGGCATGGAAGACTCCGGACTCGAAGCCAATGGACCAGTGCAAGTGCCGCCTTTATCCCAAGCTTTCATTTTTCTTCGACGGCACCGGCAATAATCTTGAGCAAGAGCTTGCCAAACCAGCCCCGGAGCGTGCTCTCTCCAATGTGGCAAAGCTCTTCCTCGCCGCAATCGACGACAAGGATGGCCATGAATCGGTACCGCGCTACTTGTCCGGCGTTGGCACCCCCTATCGCTACAAATACGCCAACATTTCTCCGAATGAAGACAAGGGCGGCGTGATGGGCCTGGGCTTTGGCGCAGGCGAAGAAATGCGCCTGAACGCCGCGCTCTTTGAATTCGGCCGTATCCTGCAAAACGACTGGAGCGCAGGCGCCCTGCGCAACATGCAATGGATCAGCCTCTCGGTCTTCGGCTTCTCGCGCGGGGCCACCCTTGCTCGCGCATTTGTCCGGCGGCTGATTGCCGAACAATGCGAGCGCACTTCGGAAGGGCTGATCTGGAAAAGCGATTATGGTCAACAAGTCCGTCTTCGCATTGTATTCATGGGCCTCTTCGACACCGTCGCTTCGGTCGGCGGCCCCGGCATGAGAATGGCATGGGGATCGGAGCTCGCGATCCCCAAGGAGGTCGAGCGTTGCGTGCACTTCGTCTCAGGTCACGAAGTGCGGCAGGCGTTTCCGCTTGACTCCGTGCGTTCGGACGACACCTATCCGGCCAACTGCGAAGAAGTCGTCTATCCGGGCGTGCATTCCGATGTCGGCGGCGGCTATTTCGACGGATTCCAGGGGCGAAGCAACCTGCTCTCACGCATTCCCTTGCGCCACATGTATGCCGAAGCATTGAAAAGCGGTGTGATGTTGCTCGCGCATGCCGACCTTCCATCCGACCTGCGCACCGAAATCGACCTGCCCGATGACTCGCCCCTTCTGGACAACTACAAGGCCTACACAACGGCATTGCGCCCTGGGGGAGGATCGCTGGAATCACTGATCCACGCGCATCGCATTCTGCAGTTTCAATGGCGCGCGGTAATCACGCGGATCGACAGCGACACGCAAGTGCTCGGCACATTGCACCGCCGCGTCGATGAGGCGATGTGCGCTGCAGTCACTGCCCGCAATAATCATCGAGCCTGTCCACCCGGGACCTGGAAATACGAGCTGCCGCAAAGTCCCGACGAGCAAGCCAAGCAATTGCTGGCCGAACATCGACGCCTGGTTCGGCAGTTGCCCTCCATTCGAAAACCAGTCGAGCGCCAGGGCGACACGGAGTTCACGCGAACTCGAACCGATTATGAAAACCTGATCGTCGAGGCATGGGATGCGGGCAAACCGCTGCCGGAAGGAGCGGACGTTTTGCTGGCCGAGCACATCCACGATTCAGTCGCCCATTTTACCGACTGGCCGTGCGCGTTGTACGAGCAGCGGGGGATATTCTGCGATCGCAGCAGGTATCTCGCGAAGGTGAAATCCGACGCAGCATCGTTGGTGACATAAGAAAAGCCTGAGCCAGGCAAATCCGAAATCAGGGATTGCAACCACATGTCTGCGCGTTTGCCAGACCTGCCCGCTGCCCTGTGGCCTCGGGAAGCGCTCCTTATACGCCGGTTATGCGTTGCCATAAACGCCTTAACGCATAACCAAGGCCACCATGATTAAGACTGCCCGAACCCACCCATCACCTGTACGCCGGCCCGTCGTGCCGGGGCCGCGAACGTCATCACTCTTTTCCTGACTGCTTTTCCACCACCCCGCACGCGATCCTGGCGCCGGCGTCGCCTGTCGCCAGTGTCGTCGCGTCGGGCTCGGCGACCGCAAAGCGATCGGTATTGAACCGCGCTTGCGCGGTGCCGTCGGCATTCACCAGCAGGACAGGAAAATCGCCGCTGTGATCTTTATGGGTATGCGTGGTCAGATTGAAGTGACCGCCTGCCGACGTGAACGGCGCGACGCACTCGCCGACGGCATGCACATGGAACCCGTGAAAACCCGGCGCAAGGCGCGACGATCAGTCGCTGGAACATGGAAGTTCTTCATGTGGGGATTCTCCTCTTCTTTGGTTGCCAATCGGTTTGGCCCGCTCGTCCCGCCATCGAGACAGAGCGGAAGATGAAAGAGTATTCGCCATCAAGCACAGCAGGCGGCACCCGCAAAAGCTGGCTCGATCTTAATGAAGCCCCCACCGTGAACGTTTGATAAAGATCTATGAAATACAGCAGTCGATCCTCTATTGCCGCCGGCAATAATCGATGTGTTCTGCGGCGCACGATTCCCGTGGTCAGGTCTTGCACGAATACATCTGTTTTCAGTCCCTGGCTCCGGCTGCCCTCTCAAACGTGTGTTTGTGCAAGACGTGACCCCGAATGCATGCAAGTTCTTCAAGTGCACAAGCAGGGTTGATCGTGTCTCGGGATGCTTTCGTGCCAACTGCCCCCTATTACCCCAAATTCTGTAAGACGGATTCTTCCCATACATTCGGGATGGCTCAATTGGATAGAGCGCGGTTACGCTTGTTCACAAATAAATGAACCAACCGCTGAGGCAGCGAATATGCAAATCGACGCGCATCATGGAGCAACCTACGTAGCGGCTCGAGCTGCCGGCTTCGATCATGCAGAGGCTGAAACGATAGCCTACGCAGCGCAGTATGTTGACGACGCAACCAATGACGGACTGGTTCAGTTTGAAAACAGCGAGTACATGTATGCGCGAATTGCTTCAGCGCACAAGATGATTGACTACAACAACTTCTCTGAGGTGAAGAATCATCTTGCCTGGTTGCCGTTTCACTTCCTTCCGGGCAATGGAGGACTTCCAGCAGGAGAAGATCCGGAGGGAAGCGAATTAGAAAAATTGATCTGTAGACCAGATAGCTACGTGGCGCGTGACATGCTTCGCATTGCGATGCGGGACAAAGGCACACGCCGTGCACTACATCGCCTGGGGATTGCCATGCACGTTTACGCGGATACGTTCGCGCACCAGGGATTCGTCGGAGCCCTATGTCAGGCAAATCAAACGTCCAGTCTAACGAGCGGCAATCCGGAGACGGACAAGAAAATTCAATCCATTACAAAAAAAGAGCTCATTAGAAAAATCCGCAGCGATCCCAAAGGCACGCTGCAGGTCGCCTTGGATGCGATAAAACTCATGATTACGCAACGGAAGTTGCCTATTCAATTCATCAGGAGCTTCTTGAAAAGCGATCCACTCGGTCACGCCGGCGCTGACGTTTACCCCGATCAGCCTTACCTGACCTGGAGTTACGAAGACTGGAAGAAAAATCTGATCGAGAGGAATAACCCCTCCTTGTTCATGCAAGCAATGAACATGATGGTAAAAGCCATGCGGGCGTGGCAGACCGGCGACGAATCCATGAATCTGGATTCCTACGACGGGCTGAATTCGGCAGATGCAAATGTAATGGAGACGCTGTTCAGGCAGTTACAAAACCCTGATGGCGATGCGCGACATGCAAGCTGGCTGGCGGCTATCGAACGCGGTGACTTTAGCTTCGGCAAGGAAAGGCTGAAGTACATTGGTAAAGGCAATGGAAGCTGGAAACACAGGGCTCTTGGAACGAAAAATGCCGTGGATAAAAAGGACGAGATTTTTCCGTACTCTCCCGCATTCCTTACTAGCGACTGGAAGTGCTTTCATGATGCGCTGCAAGCACACAGGAGTGATGTCGTACATAACATCTTGCCGCGATACGGGATATGCGCGGCATGAGGTTTGTCTCGTTCATTACAGCACCACAGTACAACGGCGCTTTTCCTGAAATAGTGATTGATGTTGCATTTTCAGTGAACGGGCTGGATGATTTTCAGTTCTTGCATGAACACTTCTGTTTTCTAGACCCTGATTCCAGTTTTCCCCCATAAATGTGATCGTGCAAGACCTGCCCCCTAGCACGCCTGAGACCAGCATTTATGTAGCTATACGTTGATATCAATTTTTCAACGTATAACTTCTGCCGCCCGTGGTACACTCATTGTTATACGTTATTTTCCGAAACGAACGTATAACAAAGATTGCCATGATCAAAAGACTCCCCGAATCTACCCAGCAACTGTACGCCGAACTTCTCCAGAAGGTCGCCGCAAGCCCTCTCGCCGGTCTTTCCGGCGGCACGTTCGTATCCAAGGTCGTGAAGGGATCCAGGTATTGGTACTACCAGGTGAGCACTGCCAAAGGGCAGGTACAGAGATACATTGGACGCGAATCGGACACACTCCTTGCGCGGATACAAGAAGCCAAGGCAGCCATCGCAGAGAACCAGCCGATTCTTGACGAGCGCCGCCGTCTCGTGGCGATGCTGATCGCCGGCGGCGCAATTTCCGAGAAGGGGCGCCCAGGCAAAATTCTGCAAGGAATGGCGGACGCCGGCCTGTTCGTTTCGGGAGGCGTGCTTGTCGGTTCGTTCGCGTTTGCATCCTACGCCAACATGCTCGGCGTACATCTGGACGACGCTCTTCGTCGCACGGAGGACATGGACTTTTCTGTCGACCGTGAGATGGAAGTCGGAATCGTGCGGGAGTTGAAGGACGATCTGGTTGCGGCAGTCCCCGACATCAAGACGCCGCGACAACTCAATCCATGGGTGGTGCCGTTCAACATGCTCACGCCTGACGGGTTCCAGGTCGAATTTCTCACCACGAAAAACGCCCCCGATGAAAAGGCGCCAATCGAGATCGCGCGATTCGGTGTACACGCCCAGCCGCTCGAATACATGGACTACCTGATCGACGATCCACAGCCCGCAGTGATCTTGTATGGCGCCGGAGTCCCTGTCGTCGTTCCGAATCCTGCGCGCTATGCGTTGCACAAGCTTGCGGTATCGACCCGGCGCCCGATCGGCAGTCAAGCGAAGAGCAGGAAGGACAAGGCGCAAGCTGAACGGTTGATTGCCGTGCTGGCCGAAGATAATCCGGGCGCCTTGATGCTGGCCGCAGAAGCGGCGGCACAACGCGCCGATCATCTGGCAGATCAGATGCGCCGAGGTGCGGCGGGCTTGCCTGATGACGTGAAAGATCACGTGATGCGTTTTCTTGGCTGATCATGTCTGGAAATCGAGCACTCGTAATGGATTCACGATTTCAACTCTCAGACGGGTCAGGTCGAAAATTGCGCATTAATATCGAGCCTGCCCCCCTATACGCACGCCCCAGCCTGCCGTGCCGGGGCCGCGAACATCATCACTCTTTTCCTGACTGCTTTTCCACCACCCCGCACGCGATCCTGGCGCCGGCGTCGCCTGTCGCCAGTGTCGTCGCGTCGGGCTCGGCGACATACCGGGTTGGGATGTTTGCGTAGTTGTCAGGGCTTGCGTGGATGATGATCGCGCTGCCGTCCGCGTCGAAGAGATCGGCGACCGCGAAGCGATCGGTATTGAACCGCGCTTGGGCGGTGCCGTCGGCATTCACCAGCAAGACAGGAAAATCGCCGCTGTGATCTTTATGGGTGTGCGTGGTCAGATTGAAGTGACCGCCTGCCGACGTGAACGGCGCGACGCACTCGCCGACGGCATGCACATGGAACCCGTGAAAACCCGGCGGAAGGTCATGGACTTGCGCCTGGACGGACACGCTGCCGTTTCCTTCCTGAGTGAGCCGCACTTTGCCCACCTGGTTGCCGGCCGTGTTATACAGCTTCGCGTCCGCGCCGGGTTTCTGTGCCATTGCAGGAGCAGACAGTGCCGCGAGCGAGGCGATCACGATCAACGCTGCACCCGTCCGGCGCAAGGCGCGACGATCAGTCGCTGGAACATGGAAGTTCTTCATGTGGGGATTCTCCTCTTCTTTGGTTGCCAATCGGTTTGGCCCGCTCGTTCTGCAATCGAGACGGAGCGGAAGATGAAAGCGTGTTCGCTATCAGGCACAGCAGGCGGCACCCGCAAAAGCTGGCTCGATCTTAATGAAGCCCCCACCGTGAACGTTTGATAAAGATCTATGAAATACAGCAGTCGATCCTCTATTGCCACCGACAATAATCGACGTATTCTGCGACGCAAGATCCACACGGCAATTTCACATTCTCGAAGGGAAGGCGTTCCGACGAACAAGCGCGCGGCCCCCATTTCTATCCCCGGGACAACTTTCGCATTCCTCCTTTCCGTGCACTATGCTTCAGGAACAAGAACCGGGATGGAGGCACTATGGCGATCACAACCGCACTAACGGAATTGCTCCGGATTTCCCATCCCGTTCTCCTCGCACCGATGGACCTCGTATCCGATGCCCGCTTGACGAAAGCGGTATCGTCCGCCGGCGGTCTCGGACTTCTCGGCGGCGGATATGGCGACGAGCAGTGGCTGGCGAGGGAGCTCGACCTGCTGGCCGAGTCCGGCATGCGGTACGGCGTCGGCTTCATCACATGGAGCATGGCCCGAAATCCCAGGCTGCTGGACCTCGCGCTGGAGCGCAAGCCCGCGGCGGTCATGCTTTCCTTCGGTGACGTACGTCCGTTTGTTGACCCGATCAAGCGCGCCGGCGCACTACTGATCTGCCAGATCCAATCCCTTGCCATGGCCAGGGAGGCGATCGACTGCGGCGCGGACATCCTGGTCGCGCAGGGGACCGAAGCGGGCGGCCACGGCGCATCGCGGGGACTGATGACGCTCCTGCCCGAGGTCGTGGACGCTGCGGGAGACAAGGTTCCGGTGGTTGCCGCCGGCGGCATTGCGGATGGACGCGGGCTGGCTGCGGCACTCATGCTGGGTGCGTCGGGCGTCCTGATGGGCACGCGATTCTACGCCACCCAGGAAGCCGCTTCGGTGCAGGCGGCCAAGGAACGGGTATGTGCCGCGACCGGCGATGACACCTTGCGCAGCATCGTCTTCGACATCTCCCGTCGCAATGTCTGGCCGGCGCCATTCACCGGCCGCTGCCTGCGCAATGCGCATCTTGACCGCTGGTTCGGACGGGAGATTGAACTGCTCCGGCACCAGGAAATGGAAGCGGCACGATATGCACAAGCGCGCACTGCAGGCGACTTCGAGATCGCGGCAGTCATCGCGGGAGAAGCCTCGGGACTGATTCACGATGTTCCGTCGGCGCGGGACGTCGTTGAGAACATCGTCCGTGATGCATCGGCGCTGTTGTCGCGCCGTGCGCGCCAACTGGCGCCGGACGCAAGCCCCGGCTGAATCGCCACCGGACAGCGCGCCGACCATCTTTCGACAGTGCGCCCGGCATGCGTTCATTACGCCAGATTGACGCAGGAGGAAAAGATGTCCGCAGACTTGTCATTCTCCCGTCTCGTGCCGGAAGCTGACGGCGGCTCGCGATTCGAGCCGATTGCGATTCCGCTCACGCTTCAACAATTCGCACCGCCGGCACAACCGTTCAGCGTCTCGCCGTTATCCCCGGCCACGCAATGCGGCTTCCTGCAGGTCCCGGCCGGCTGGTGCGGTGAAAGGCATCCGTCGCCGATCCGCATGTGGATCTTTGTTCTGGATGGGGAGATGGTGTTTGAGGCTGGTAACGGGGACACGAGGACGATTTCAACAGGCAGTGCCTTGCTGCTGGAAGACACAGTCGGTCGCGGACATGTCAGTCGGGTAGTGAGCCAGCATCCTGCCACGCTGGCGGTGATCCGGCTTCCCGAGGTGTGATGCGGAAGTGGACCTTCCCCCCGAACTTCGATTATTTCACGCCTGCTCCTAGAAGGGAGATGATTGCCGCAATGTTCGCATCACCGGGATAGTCCCTGCTCAATCTTTGAGCAAGATCGATCGGCGTCATGCCCGCAGCATCAGCGACCTGGATGCTTGCACCATGTTTCAGCAAGAGTGCAACCTTGTCCGGCGCCCTCTCTGCGACAAAGCCGTGTAATGCCGTCCATCCCCTTGTATCGAGGTCACGCGCGTTGATATCGACGCCATTGGCAAGAAAGACGGTCAGCATGCGCTCGGCCATTTCGGGCTGTGCCAATCCGGCGGGCAAGCGAGCGCCCGCCTGCAGGTTCAGCTCGCCGATCTGTTCTTCCGAGAGCGCCACATGGCGAAGCACCTGTTCGCATGTCCACGCGCGCCAGTTCGCTTCGGTTTCTACGCATGCAAGAAGCAGAGAGGGACTTTGCTTCGTCATTGAATGGACGATTGATCCGTACATCACAGCAAGCGTTACTGTGACGAGCGCCGCGAAAGGCACGATAAGCTTTCGAATGGCAACCATCATGCCCACACCAATTCCACACGTTGGCGGGCAACGAAAAGCGGCGACATATTTCGCTTCAACGCAATACCAGTTTGAATCGCGTCCATGCGATGTTTCAGATGCAGTGACAGGCTGCGACGGACGGATTCATAGATTTTGACGTCGTCGAGGTCATGACGTTTTGTGTGTTGCCACCAGTGCCGCGCAAAGTTGCGCGCCAACTTCTTCGCCAGGTCCTTGATGCCGGATCCAGGCCGTGCAACGGTCCGTCCCAGCGCGTCGAGGAATCCCATCGCATATGAACCCTCGATGGCGGCCATCAGTGCTGCCTGCGCCAGGCGACGAGCCTCGTTATCGATCTCCAGTTCCGAGATATCCGGGGCCCGGCCGGGCCAGAAGAAGACGAGTATCTGCCTCGTCTCGTGCTCGTTGTAGATCAACTCGTGATCGGCAAGATCGGGGATCTTCAGCAGGATACTTCCCATGTCTGCGCTCTCCTGATTATCAAAGATGGAACTGGTTTAATTTGACGACCCGGCGCCACACGTGCAGTCACCTCGCTCCGGAAAGAGCCATTTTTCGCTCAAGGCTAAGCGGTGAAGATTGCGATGCGTGCGGCGACGTATAATCAGGCCGAAAATTGCAATTATGGCAATTCCAGCGTTATCACGCCAGTAGAATTGGCCGGCGAAGGATTGACACCCGACGGCATCAGGGTAGGAAGCGGGTGAAGGCGCACTGCGCAAAAAGCGCGCAATGAATCATAGGTCTTGAATAAAACATCCCCTTGAGGACATATGGGACGAAAGTTTGTTTTCGCAGCCCTGACAACCAATTAACCCAACCCCGTTGCGGAGCGCTGAGTAATTGCACGGTCGACAAGGCTACGGACGGTATGCTCGATATTGGTTATAACGATGCGTTGCATAAATGCAAGCGGTCCTAGTTGGACAAATAGCTTTCCGAAAACTTCGTCAGCAAAACTGCTTGATACAAGAGGAATTCCAGCACAGTCAATTACGATTCTTTGCGATGGGCACATGTGGAGCAAGTTTTGGAGTTTATTTCGGACAGGAGTTCCAGATGCTCTGCTCCCAAACGTTTTTGCCTCTTCGTGAAGCGGGAAGATGAGGTCTTGATTCGCAGCTTGCTCGTACTTCAACTCCACAAAATCAACTGGCGCGTGTTTCTTTCCAGCGAAGCGTAGAGCCTCTTCAAGCAGCTTCGGACTGGAACAATCAATCTGGGCGATGACTACGGTTCCTTCGACTGGAATTGCTTCGTTTCGTATAGATAGGCCAGCGTTATGCGCGTAGAAAAGTTTTGCATGACCAGATTCAATCTGAAAGCGACCACCGCTGTGACTGCAAATCTCGTAGCTTCCGAAGAGGCCATTTCCTTGTCCAATCGATGGGTCGCGTGTAACACCCTCTCGAATTGCGAAATCCAAAGCCTCCGTGTCGGAATGAATATCTTGGTGACCGGAACGAAGAGTTGCCGGGATTCCGAGTCCGGCATCGGCCACAATATATTCGACTCGTTTTTGGTTACGCGAAAATGTTGACACTTGAACCAATCCGCCGATCGGGGACTCTGCATGGACAATTACGTTGTCTGTAACCTCATTAATTGACCATTCGAGGGCAGCAAAATCTGATCGTTCCAGTTCCGGGATTGCTCCAAGGATTGCATTAACGATACGGTTCACCGCTTTACTCTGTTCATCAGGATTTTTGAACTGTGTAGCGGCAACCTGCGTGTGTCCTCGAAAAGATGACTCAGAATACCGGCGCGGCTCGATGAAATGAGCCCAATTAGCATTCCGAAAGAGCCTCGCAAGTGCATTACTCGTCGGCAAGACTAGTTCGAAATCAATTCGATTCTCTCTGAGCCTTAGAACCTGTTCAGTGTCTTTGAATCAAACGCTGCAGAAGCGATGGATGCGGAGCAGCGACCATGGGACGAAAAGATTATCCGAGCGATATCAGCCGAGACCAGTTTGAGGTGATCCGGCCGATGCTGGAGGGCGCGAAGCACCGGACAGCGCCAAGGCGTGTGGATTTGTATGACGTGTTCTGTGCGATCTTGTATCTGCTCAAAAACGGTTGTACCTGGCGCGCGATCCCAGGCGATTTCCCGGGTTGGAATATCGTGCGCTATTACTTCGATCATTGGACAGTCGGTACGATTGACGGCTTCAGCTTGTTTGAGCAAGCGTTAAAAAAAACTGGTCAAGCAAGAGCGTATCGAGAATGGACGCGCAGAAAAGACCAGCTTTTGCATTCTGGACGCGCAAAGCGTGAAGAACACGGACACGGCGCAGGCCAAAGGCTATGACGCGGGTAAGAAGGTATCGGGAATCAAGCGACATCTGGCGGTCGACACACAAGGGCTACCGCATGCGATCGACGTGACGACAGCTGATGTGACCGACCGCAACGGCGCCTTACTCATGTTATTGCTGAACGAGGACATGCTGTCAGAGGTGAAAAATCTCCTGGTCGACGGTGCCTATACCGGCGATCGATTCGCAGAGTTGGCGTGGAAGATCCTGGGTGCAAAGGTGGAGGTGGTCAAGCGAAGCGAGCTGCATAAGTTCGTCGTCATTCCGAAGCGCTGGGTTGTCGAGCGATCATTCGCATGGCTGGAGAAATGCCGGCGACTATGGAAGAACTGCGAACGCAAGCTGGAAACAAGCTTACAGTTCGTCGTGCTCGCGTTCCTCGCATTGTTATTACGGAGACACTGAACAGGTTCTTAGCACTTGGGCACATAGCGCGAGCATCGGGCCAGCGAACGCCGCGGTGCAATTTGAGAAATCAAGAACTAGATCTTGATAGCCGGCAGTAACTCCTTGATGGATGCAAGCAAGCGGGCGATGCAAATCCGCGCTCCCAAACTCTCCTCCAAAACTTATTCGATTATTGTCACGTGCGACCGGCATATGCGCTATTCCTACGACCTCAACTAGACCTAAATAGATATTCTTACATCTAGACTTTTCGAATGCTAACTTAGAGCCTGTAACCAGAGCCGGGATAAGGCCTTGCACGCCAACATCTGATCAGTTGCAAGACCTGATTCCGCCTTTTTGCTTTTCTTGTTCCCCTATTTCTACGCAAGTTATGAATCACGCCATTTCCTTACATCTGTCATAAACCACTCGAGCATCTGCAAGTGATTAAGGTTTGTAGCTTCGTTACCCATACTTCGACGTATTTGAAGAAGGAAATTACCCAGCAATGACATCAGCATTTTCAGGTTTTTTTCCGACGTGTCAGGATTGTCTCCCTGAGCGTAGAGATGCTGGAACAAATCGTTGTAGGCAAAAACAACTTCATCTGACCCAACTAGAGAAAGCTTAAAAGCACATTTTCTATACTCTAAAGACAGCATCTTCCCGATTGCGACGTCGCTCTTGTCTTTACCTTTGTTCTGCTTGTCGTGCTGCCAAGCCACATCAGTCATCAACAAAATAATAAATGGTTCAAGGATATAGTTATAGATGCTAATACGGTCTTCTCGGAGCTTGTCTTCCAACTCAAGCCGACGATCCAAACGTCGACGAAGGCGCCAACCAATCGCTGTCAGGCCAAGAACGAGAATCGGCGTTGCAATTGCCCCGATTGCAGCTATGTAATCTAACCAGTGTTTTTCAGTCACCATAATTTCGTCACACGGGGTTAGGTCTTGCATAAACACGTTGGCGTGGTTGCGAGACCCAAAACCGTTTCGCTCGCTCGGTCCTCAACTCAAGGGGGAGCACTTCGTCTCCATACTAGCCGCGATGAACTATCGCGTTATTCAGCGCCGTGACTATTTTTTGGAGGTATTCCTTTTGATGAGTCTTCAAGGCGCTAGTCTCACCTCCTGCGGTGTGCAGCATCACGTGATAAACGGTCTTTTGCATAGCCAGCCAACAAACTCCGATTACAGAGAGAACCAAAGCTCCATAGGCACCACTCAATGCGGGCAAGGCACCAAAAATTACGAGCAGAATGGGAAGAATGCGTTTCGGCCTTTGTTCGAGTGGTTTTACCGACGTTATGTTATTCATCGCAAAGGTCTGACCATCAACGATAAACCGGCTGTTTGTAACACGGACGCCTTCGTACTCAAAAAACGTAGTTTCATTCATATAAAACTCCCTTATCCACCGGTCTGGGCTCAGGCCTTCCAGTCAGGCAGAGGTGTCTGTGCTAAGCATCGCGCAAAAATAGCTTGCGCGACGCCGACGTGTTATTTCACAAGGTCAGAATTAATGACTCGCGTAACGAAGTTTTCCAAGGTAACGCGAATCGCTTTCTGGGTTGCCTTGGCCAGAATATCTGCTCCGACAGCGCATTCTCCGTCGGTTGTTTCCGTTCCGTAGCCGCGGACGGTAGTGCTAACCAAGTCCTTTCCATCCGGTGCAACTGCCGAGGTTCTCATAGCCATTTCAACACTTGCATCCGCCGTCGCAGAGAAAAAGCCGGGAGTAAAACGCAGCTTCGGGCTGAATTCATCAAGAGCGAACACGTATACGTGACCGTCTTTTTGCGCCTCATTCCGGCTCGGAACGCTAACAACTTCCTTATATGCCGCTTCCATGGTCTTCATGATGGATGACTTTACGGCGGGACCAGCCTGGAGTGGGTAGGAGTGGGCGCCGCATACGTGGCCTGACTTCACGGTCGGTTCAAGCACCTCAAGATCTCTTGCGACCACTACGTACGCCTTCCCGGCGCGGACCTTATCGGTCCTGATTTCATACGCTGCGGACGTACTGCTTACACTGGCTTGGTGTGCACAGCCGGATGCCAGAACAGCCAAAAGGACCACGCTTAGTTTTTTCATTTTGTTTCTCCCCAGTTGATTGTCGGCAATTACATCGTAAATTTAACGTTCTGGCATGCCATGTTCAGGGGAAGAGTTTCTCTTACGCGAATCGTGCACAAGTAGATCGAAGATTAGTTAGCCTTTTTGCCGTCAAGTAGTTGGAGTCAGGTCTCGCAATTCCACATTTCGCTTGAGCGAGAAGTTTGGCAACCGAAAAGAAAAAGGGCCGCAGATTGCTGCAGCCCTTTCTATCAGATAGTTCCTATATTAACCACAAGCCCCAATCGCCCCACAAGCCGTACAAAACTCACACCCATCCTTCTTGATAACCGTGGTATTGCCACACTCGCGGCACAGCTTGCCGTGGATGGTCGGCGCCGGCTTGGCCGAATGCGCAGCAGGCTCATCCGTCACCACACCCATCGCCTTCACCGGCATCCCCTCTTCCGTCAGGATGCCCAGCATCGCATAACGATGGATCACCAGCTGCGCAATGTACGCCACCGTCGACGGATAGCTAGCCTGCTTCTCGCTACCCGGCACACGCGCCAGGAAGTCACCGCGCGGCTCTGCGTAATTGAGCAGCTTGCGCAGCTTCATGCCGATCCACGCCGGATCGACCACGCGCATGTCGTGCGACAGCAGCTTGCACAGGCCGTCGAGGGTGTGCGGGTGGCCGCCGGTCAGCCACATGCTGTACGGACGGCGGGTGCCGTCGGGCATCTGGAGTTCCTTCAGCATGAGCACGAAGTCGTCTTCGGTGGACGGGTTGCGCACGTCAGCCACCCATGCCAGCGTGCCATCGGTGCCGGTCTTGGGCTCGTGCGGGGCGAACAGGGCGTCGAGCACCGGGGTCGGGTCGTTGTCCTGCTTGTCGAGGGCGCCGAGCTGGTTGTAGCGGAACTCGACGAGCTTGGCGAATGCAGCCGTCGCGCTCGGGACCTGCACGATCTGGCCGGTGGGCGGCATCGGCATGTCGAAGGCGTCGCCGTAGGCGGAAGCCAGCAGCGCGAGGCGGCGGCGCAGCCAGCCGCGGTCGTTGGCGCGCATGTCGGTGGAGAGCGTCTTCGCAACCGCGTCGAGGCCGCGCGGGGGCTGGCCGCCGAGGACCCAGACTTCGAAGGGCACGCCGCCCTTGTCGCTCACCGCGACGGCGAATTCGCCTTGCGGGGTGTCGATGATTTCGCTGATCCATGCGGACGCGCCTGCGGGCAGGCCCGGACGCGACGGCCAGCGCAGCGAGGCCATCGGGGGCGCCATGGCGAGGTCTTTGAGCACGAGGCGCTTGTCCTGTTCGGACAATTGCATCGGTTGCGGGTTGGTGCTGGCGGTGGGGACGGAGAGCACCGCGCCGAGCACGCCGTTGGGGCGGTAGGTGGTGATGCCCTTGAGGCCCTGGCGCCAGGCTTCCATGTAGAGGTCCTTGAATTCCTCGTACGGGTAGTCTTCCGGCACGTTGACGGTCTTGGAGATCGCGGCGTCGATGTAGGGGGCGACGGCGGCGACCATCAGCATGTGGTTGATGGCGGAGATGTCCAGCGCGGAGACGAAGGCTTCCGGCAGGTTGTTGGTGTCGTTGCCGAGCGCGCGGTAGACGCGGTAGGCGTGGTCTTCCACCGTGTAGTCCTTCTTGGTGCCGTCGGGCATGCGCTTGGTGCGGTTGTAGAACCAGGAGAATGCGGGTTCGATACCATTCGATGCGTTGTCCGCGAAGGCGAGCGAGATGGTGCCGGTCGGTGCGATCGAGGTCAGGTGCGAGTTGCGGATGCCGTGCTTGGCGATCTTGGCTTTCAGGCCTTCCGGCAGGCGGGAGGCGAAGCCGGCGGCGAGGTACTTGTCGGCGTCGAACAGCGGGAAGGCGCCGCGCTCCTGCGCGAGTTCGACCGAGCTCTCGTACGCTGCGTCGCGCATCACGCGCGAGATGTTGGCGGCCAGCATGCGGCCTTCTTCGGTGTCGTAGCGCACGCCGAGCATGATGAGCGCATCGCCGAGGCCGGTGTAGCCAAGGCCGAGGCGGCGCTTGGCGTCGGCTTCGCGCGCCTGTTCGGGCAGCGGCCACTTGGTGGCGATCAGGACGTTGTCGAGCATGCGCACGCCGAGCTTGGTGACCTTGGCGAGCAGGTCGAAGTCGAACCTGGCTTCGGCCGAGAACGGCTTTTCGACGTAGGCGGTGAGGTTGAGCGAGCCGAGGCAGCAGCAGCCGTAGTCCGGCAGCGGCTGTTCGCCGCAGGGGTTGGTCGCTTCGATGTATTCGGCGTAGGAAAGGTTGTTTTCCTGGTTGATGCGGTCGAGGTAGAGCACGCCGGGTTCGGCGGCGTTGTAGGTGCTCTGCATGATCAGGTCCCAGATCAGGCGGGCTTGCACCTTCTTGTACACCCACTTGCCGTCGTCGCGCAGGTAGGCGCCCTTGGACTTGAGGTCGGCATTCGGTTCGACCTTGTGCGCGAGTTCGAACTCGCCGTCGCTTTCCACCGCGCGCATGAAGGCGTCGGTCACGCCGACGGAGACGTTGAAATTGTTGAGCTGTCCCTTTTCCTGCTTGACGGTGATGAAGTCGACGATGTCCGGGTGCTCGACGTTGAGCACGGCCATCTGCGCGCCGCGGCGTGCGCCGGCGGATTCGACGGTTTCGCAGGAGCGGTCGAAGACCTTCATGTAGGAGATCGGGCCGGAGGCGGAGCTGCCGGTGCCCTTGACCATCGCGCCCTTGGGACGGATGGCGGAGAAGTTGTAGCCGACGCCGCCGCCGCGACGCATCGTTTCCGCGGCTTGCGCGAGCGCGGTGTAGATGCCGGGCTTGCCGGCGACGTCTTCGGTGATGGAGTCGCCGACCGGCTGCACGAAGCAGTTGATCAGCGTGGTCTGCAGGCCGGTGCCCGCGGCGCTCGATACGCGGCCGGCGGGGATGAAGCCGTTCTGCATCGCCCAGAGGAATTCTTCTGCGTATTTTTTACGCAGCTTGGGCGATTCGATCTCGGCAAGCGCCCTGGATACGCGGGTGATGACCTGTTCGATCGAGGTCTCGTCGCCTTTTGCGTATTTCTCGATCAACACTTCGGTGGAGATGTCTTGCGGCTCCGCGAGTGCGATGACGGCGCTTTCCAGTTTATGCATGAATGGACTCCCTTTTAGCCTTTGGCTATCTGTCTGTAATGGTTGTGGTGGTGTGTTCGGGCATGGCCGCGTGAATGTTACGCGGCGGCTTGCGGGGGTGCTGCTTGGGCCAGGACGGTATGGAGGGTCGAAAGCAGGGATGCGTTCATGGTTTCTCTTGGTCCTGGATTGAAGGGGCAGCAGGCTGCTCGGCTATGGGGAAAAACGGTCCCGATGGCGGCTGGCCATCGAGGATTCTAGCGATCCGCAAAACGCCCACACCTTGACCTGGATCAAGTATTTCCGGGTCGAATTGATATGCGTCTAACCGCCGGGAAAAGGAGGTTAATTTGCGGGTTTTTTTGTGTTGGATTTTGGCGGCTGGTTCGGATGGACCGCCCAAAGATGTCAACGGTCTGATGCAGCCCGGAGGACCGCTTACTCCTTCTTCCAGCGGTTGTGTCCGACAAACTCTTCCCATGTGAGCAGGCCGTCCTTGTCCTTGTCGTAGCGGTCGAAGTGCTCGGCCACATAAGGCAACGACGCAGCCGCCTCCTCTTTCGAGATCCGCTCGTCCTTGTTGGCGTCGGCGCCGTTGAACTTGTCCTGCGCCTGCTTGTGCGCGAGGCGTGCCATGTCGCCCTTGCGTCCGTCCTGGTCGAGCTTGGGGACAACGGTTTGCGCATGCGCGAAGTTCGCTGCAGCGAGGAGGACGAACAGGAGGGAGAGGGATTTCATGGCGCTTTCCTTGGATCAACCAGCATATCCTAACGGGCATTGCAAGCCGTGCCCAAGCATCTGGATCAAACCGGCAAAAAAAAACCCGCTGCCTTGCGGTAGCGGGTTAAATCCAATTCTAGGAGAGTTGGAGGAGACAGTTGAACTATAGTCCTCCATGAATGCAGTGTCTGCTTTATTGTCGTGATAACCGATATACAAGGATGTTATATCAGGAGAAATATTGCATCCCCTTCGGGGCATGACGGCTTGCAAGGTCAAGCTTGGCGCGGCGATGTCAACGGTGCCAATGGAAAAGCCCGCTCGGCTTTTGGCCAAGCGGGCTTTATTTGTCTCCTGCCCGTCATCCTGTGATGGATTTTTTTTGGAACGGGAATCTTACACCGAAGCACCTGAAATTGGTCAATGTACAAGCAGCGACCGTTGCGCCGGCGCAGTTGACAGGCGGAAAAAAGCCCGCTCGGGGCGGGCTTGGGATCTGAATACAAGAGTAGATTCCTGGAGCCCTTACCTATCTGGAAAGTGGTCCAGTTGATGAATCTGCTCTTGTATTCGCACGCTGTTTCGTGTGCGCATGAGGAGACTATATGCGTTTACCGCGCAGCGCGCAACTCAACGATCCTCAAAAAAGCGGCATATTTTCAATGCTGTATCGCGTTTTATCCATGTCGTTTATCAAGTAACAAGCACGCGCGCAGGAACATGGAAAACCTGGCAAGTTTTCGGTTGTCCAATGCGCATGTCCGTCCACCGGGAGCCGCCATGCCGACCTTCGTCCAGCACAACAACATCAATATCGTGACGCTGTATCGTGACGATGAAATCGCGGAGCACTGCCAGCCGGGCGACGTGGTGCTCAAGCAGGAAGGCGATCACTGGATGACGTATGAAGTGCGCGCCAACGGACAGGTAGCCGCAGCGGGCTTTCCGTGCGAAAGCTACGACAAGGCAATGGAAGCGGCGAAGACTGCCGCGGACAATCCGGATCGCCTGAAATGACACACCGCATTTCTCCAAATCGGGAATAAAACATAGTTTTCCCATTTGCGAATTGATATGGAATAGGAAATTCCAAAGTCATCGCAACTTGCCTCTCAGCATTGCATTTGCCTCCCACATAATCCCATCCGACTACAAAGGTTTTGAAACAGGTCCGGTACCAGTTCCAAGCTGAACCGGAATGCCTGTCGGGTGCGCTGGTCCATCGCTCCGCAACAGGCCGGACCGCACATGAGGCAAAGGGAAACAGACATGCATCGACGGCCATGCGCGGCGGCACGCCTGCGAAGTGTATCGACTGCGGAAAAAGCAAGCTGCGCACAGGCGCCGGCACATGCATATCGTTGATAGGCAGGTGCGATGCCTTTCCCGAGTTTCCCATCCTCGCTGCGCGTCATTGCGATCGCCCTGCTTGCCGCGACATTATCCGGATGCGCCGGCAATCAAATTCGCGGCCACTTCAGCTACGACATTCGTCCGTTAGGTCAACGCAGCGAACTTGTCTGGCCGCAGCCGCCGGAGAAGGCGCGATTCCGTTACGTTGGCGAATTGGCGGGTGCGCCAAACTTCGACAATTCCGGCGGCCGTGAAGTGACTTTCATGTCCGCCATGATGTGGGTTGCCGGCCTGTTTGAAAACGACGACAAGCTGATGCTGCGCCAACCCCAGCATGGGATGACCGATGACAAGGGCCGCGTGTACGTCACCGACCCGGGTCACAACGCGGTTCTCATATTCGACCCGAATCCACCACCAGACAATCCGACGGACAAGAGCGGCGGCCAGCTGATCGTCTGGAGCGCGCTGAAGGACGACCTGCGCCTGGCCGCGCCAGTGGGCGTGACGTCAGTGTGGAATGGCGACATTGCCGTGTCTGACGCACAGCAGGCTGCTGTATTCCGGCTGAACAGCAAGGGCGAACTGTCCGGCGTGATGGGCGACGGCCACCTGAAGCGGCCAACCGGGCTGGCATACGACCCCGAGCGTAGATTGCTTTTCGTTGCCGATACGGTCGCGCACGATGTGAAGGTCTACGACGAAACCGGCCAGTTGGTAAACACCATAGGCAGCCCGAGCGAGAGTGTCATTCACCTGAACGCGCCTACGCACCTCTCCTTTTCCGATCGCCTTCTGTACGTGACCGATACCTACAACAGCCGCATCCAGGTGTTCGACACCGAAGGCAATCTGGTGCGCAGCTTCGGCGAACGCGGCCTTTACGTTGGCAACCTCGCACGCCCTAAAGGCATCGCGGTCAGCAACGGCATCGTCTATGTCGTCGAGTCCTACTTCGGTTACATGCTTACGTTCAACGACAACGGCGAACTGCTTCTCGGGATGAACGGAACCGGGCAGGAAGGCGACCGCTTCTTCCTGCCTTCCGGTGTGTGGACCGACAACAAGGGAAAAGTTTACCTGGCGGACACGTTCAACAGTCGCGTCGTCGTATTCGAATTCCTTGGCGACAAGAACTGACGCACGCCTTGGCCAACAGATTTTGCAATCCGCCCGGCAGTGTGCCGTGCAAAAGACATGGAGTGTTATCGATGAAACCCTGGCTTATCCTCATCAATGATTTCTGCCACGACCTGTTCACCGGATTGTGGTTCGGCAGCTTCGTCACGCTGCTCGTGCTGCGCAACAAGGTGGGCGATCCCGCCCTTCTCCACGAGCTGAACTACACCTTCACCATCCTGTGCCTGTCCTCGCTGATCGCCATCATGCTGTCGGGGATCTTCCGCTTCTTCTATTACCGCGACTGGGACAGCAAGGACATGGCGGGCATCAAGAAGCGTCTTCTGAAGATCAAGCACGCGCTGCTCGGCAGTTCCATGCTGGGCGGGACCGGCCTGGTCATCTTCTGGGCGCTGTGACCATGAACGGCCCAATGGATGCGGGACTGGCGGAGCGGCTCAGGCTCGCCGAGCGGGTGCGGGAAATGTTCGCGTCGGGCGTCGATGGCGACCCGGCTCCCTTCGAACAGCTCGCACTGGATACGTTTGCCTATCAATACCGGCATAACCTGCCCTACCGCTCCTACTGCAATGCACTCGGCAAATACCCTGATGTGATCGGTCGCTGGCAGGACATTCCCGCCTTCCCGACCGACAGCTTCAAGACGGAACTGGTCACCTCCTTCCCCTTCGACGAGGCGGTGATGGCCAACCTCACCAGCGGCACCACGGCGATCGTGCGCGGGCAGATCTTCCGCGACGAGATCGGCCGCGAGCTGGTGCTGGATGCGAACCGCATCATGACCGGCGCCTGGCTGTTCCCGGATTTCGCCAAGGGCGAACGCTGCCGCGTGCTGATCCTGGCGCCGAGCCCGGAGATGGCGCCGTCGATGGGCATGGCGGTCGGCATGGACGAGACGCGCCGCCTGTTCGGCACGCCCGACAGCCGCTTCCTGCTCAGCCACAGCGGTATCGACGTCGGCGCACTGGTGCAGGCGCTGACCGAATCGGAAGCCGGCGGCGTGCCGGTGGCGATGATCGGCTCGACCTCGGCCTTCGTGTTCTTCTTCAACGCCTGCAAGAAGCGCGGCGTGTCCTTCCACCTGCCGGCGGGCAGCCGCATCGGCGACGGCGGCGGCTATCGCGGACGCTTCGGCGAAATGACGCAGGAAGACTACCTGCGCCTTGCGTATGAAGTGCTTGGCGTCCCGGCCACGCATTGCGTCAACGTGCTGGGCATGGCGGAAAGCGCGACCGGCTATTTCGACAACACGCTGCGGCGCGCGGTCAAGGGATTGCCGCCGGCAAAGCGCATGCGGCAGAACCCGCCGTGGACGCGCACGGTTGCTGTCAGCCTCGACACGCTGGAGCCGCTGCCTGCGGGCGAGGTCGGACTGCTGCGGCATTACGACGTGGCGAACCTGCCGACGGTACTGGCGGTGCAGACGGACAACCTGGGCTTTTGCGACGAGCAGGGCAACTTCCAGATCGTGGGCCGCGCTCAGCGTGACGCGAGCGGGAAGGTGTCGGCGATGCCGAGCGAACGCACGGTCGGGCCGATGGGCGACAAGCGGATCTTCCGCTTCCTCGAAGCGTATGTGAATTTTTCGATCCGTTTCAAGTCCGGACTGCTCAAGCCGCGCACGCCGATGGTGCCGCCCGCGTGTCCCTGCGGCGAGCTGGCGGATTCGGCGATTGAAGAGACGACGGAAGAACAACTGACGGCAGCGATGGCGGTACGGTCGTAGGGTGCGCCTCGCGCACCGAGAACGAAACGTCCGCCGTGGATGGTGCGCAAGGCGCACCCTACGCCAGCAATACAAAGAATGCAGAGAACATGAGCCTCATCGAACAACCGATCAGCTTCGTGCGCCGGCCACAGCCGGGCGCCGAGCGCAAGCAGTCCCCCAAGAAGGTCAAGCGCGTCGCGCTGGTGACCGCGCCCTACCATTCCGGCGTGGTCGAATCCGCCGGCACCTGGCTGAACCTCGGCTTCGTCTATGTCGCCGGCGCGCTGCGCGAAGCGGGTTACGAAGTCGATTACTACGATGCCATGGCGCTGTGGCACGACCAGGACCAGATCCGCAAGCGGCTGGAAGACTTCAAGCCGGACGCGGTGGCGTCTTCCGCTTTCACCGCTGCCGTGTTCGCTGCCATCGGCGTGCTGCGCCTGGCGAAGACGATCAATCCGGAAACCGTCACGCTGATCGGCAACGTGCATGCGACCTTCTGCTATGACGAGATGCTGCAGGCCGATCATGACGTGATCGACTTCGTCGTGCGCGGCGAAGGCGAGCATACGCTGGTCAAGCTGCTCGACTGCCTGAACGCCGGCGACGATCCGGCGAAGGTGAACGGCCTGGCTTTCTGGCGCGACGGCGGCGTGGTGACCACGCAGGCGGCGCCGATGATCTGCGACCTCGACGCGCTGCCTACCGCATGGGATCTGGTCGAATGGCCGATCTACAAGTACCGCGCGAAGAACGATGCGCGGCTGGCCATCGTGTCGTCGTCGCGCGGCTGCACGCAGAACTGCTCGTTCTGCTCGCAAAAGCTGTTCTGGCAGCGCGGCTGGCGTACCCGCAGCCCGGAAGCCTTCGTCGCCGAGCTGGAAATGCTGCACCAGAAATACGGCGTGCAGGTGGCGATGCTGGCCGATGAAACGCCGACCATGGACCGCGCGCGCTGGGAAAGGATCCTCGACCTGATGATCGAGCGCAAGCCGGGGGTGAAGCTGCTGATGGAAACCCGCGTGGTGGACATCGTGCGCGACGAAGACATCATGGACAAGTACCGCCTCGCGGGCGTGGAACACATCTATGTCGGCGTGGAAGCGGGCGACCAGGCGACGCTCAACCTGTTCCGGAAAGGGACCAAGGTGGCGCAGTCGCGCAAGGCGATCGACCTGATCAACCAGGCGGACATCGTGTCGGAAACCTCCTTCGTGCTCGGCATGCCGACGGATACCAAGGAGTCCATCGCCAACACGGTGGAGCTGGCCAAGATGTACAACCCGGACATGGCCTTCTTCCTTGCCATCGCGCCGTGGCCGTACGCGGACCTGTATCCGGAACTGAAGGATTACGTCGTCACGCGCGACTACAGCAAGTACAACCTGGTGCAGCCGGTGCTCAAGCCGACCGGCATGACGGTCGAGGAAGTGGAGAAGGAACTGGCGATGGCATCGAAGAAGTTCTTCATGCACAAGTTCGAGAACATCGAAAAGCTGTCGCCGTGGAAGCAGGAATTCATGCTGTCGGTATTCGACATCCTGATGAATCATTCCTACCTGTCGCACCAGATGAAGGACATGGCGACGCAGAGCAAGAAGATGCCGGAGTCGGTCCGCAACATGATCAAAAACGTCAAGGCGGCCAAGCGCGCATTGTCAAACGAACCGATCGCGCCACTGCCGTAAGAACACAGCGTCACCCGACAAGAAGAAAACATGGGGCAACAATGACAAAAAGCTGGAAGGAAAGGAAATCTGCACTTGCGACGGCGCTGCATGCAGGTATGGTCATGCTCGCAGCCGGCATACTGGCCTCCGCCGCCGCAGCGCCGGTGTCGGATGTGCGCAACACACCGCACAACCTGTCACGCACCGGACCGAACAGTTTGGCGAGCAATCCACTCTCCAACGTGCGAGCCCCGGCGGACGGCGAAACCGCTGTCTGCGCGTTCTGCCACACGCCCCATGCGGCCACTTCGTCCGTCAAGGGACCTCTCTGGAATCGCAATGCCTCGGGGGCTCTCTATACACGCTACACCTCGTCGTCGATGGACGCGAACTACATTCTTGAGGGTTTCAGCAACCAGCCGCTTGGCAGTTCCGTTCTCTGTCTTTCCTGCCATGACGGCATGCTGGCGCTAGGCAACGTGAACATGCTGCGCGGCGCGAGCCGCACCATCCAGCTCGACAACACCGAAGGCGGTAAAATGCCGTCCGGTCCGCAGGGCGCGCTGAGCGGCTTCACCCGCCAGGTTGGCACCGACCTGACCAACGACCATCCGATTTCGTTCACCTACAGCGATGCCCTCGCCGCGCAGGACAGCGAGCTGACACGTCTGACAGGCAACACACCGGCGGCGCGCGATGTCATCACCGGCAACGTCCTGGGCATCCGGAGCAACGGCTACAAGCCGCTCCTTCCGCTGGAACCGACCGGCACCAATGGTGCCGGCCAGGTCCAGTGCGGCACCTGCCATGATCCGCACCTGTGGACGTCGGACAGGCTCAACAAATTTCTAAGAGCAAATCGCTTCCAGCAAACGACGCCGACCGGCTTGCCCTTCAACGAAAACACCGACCAGATCTGCCTCGCATGCCATCCGAAAATGAATCGGACATGGTCCGAATCGGCACATGCCAATCCGATCGTCGCGGACGAAGCCTACATCGACGCGGCGGCCGTCCGCCGCAACTTCCCCACGGGAACGAAGGTATGGCAGGCAGCCTGCCTGAACTGCCACGACACCCACTCGGCTCAAGGCACGCGACGTCTGCTGCGTGAAGGCGTGCAGAGCGACACGGCCGGCACCGGCGCCGGCACTTACCGCGTGGGTTCGGCCATCACTCCGGCCGACACCACATCGTCGATCGAGAACACCTGTTACCAGTGCCATGATCTGTCGACCAGTGCGACGCGGGTGATCGGCACCACAGCGAACAGCACCGTACCTGACATCAAGACCGAGTTCAACCGCGCAATCCGCATGCCGATCTCCACCGTCGAACAGCTGCGCAACAAGCGCGAGGTGCACGACATCGTCGACTCCGACTTCATGGAGTCGCCTGAATTGCTGGGCAAGAACAACCCGGAAAACCGGCATGTCGAATGCACCGATTGCCACAACCCTCATCGCGTGCGGCGCGCCAGCAAGTTCTACGGCACGTCTGCGCCAACGGGCGACGGCGCCCTGCGTACGCACGTTGCAGGTGGTACGAAGACAGTAGACATCAAGGGTGCGGACGGCAATGTCGCATCGGGCGTGCTACGCGGCACGTGGGGTGTCGAACCGGTATTCGGACCGACCACTTCCACCTGGCCGCAACTGCCTGCCCAGTACGTCGTCAAGAAAGGCGATCCAGGCTTGGACCTTTCGTACGACAGGAACAAGACCTACCTGACGCGCGAGTACCAGCTTTGCTTCAAGTGCCATTCCAACTACTCCAACAGCGACGACATGCGTTCCTTTCCTCCGCTGGGCAACACGCTTGGCGGCACCTTCGGATCGGGCGCGCAGCGCAACTACCTGACTCGCTATACCAACGTAGCCGCAGAGTTCGGATCGGTGCGCGCCACAGATCCGCCGACGAGCGGCACCGACCAGGGCGAAGTCGGCAACGACTCCCGCTTCACGCCGAACGGATCGCCCCCTTCGGCGGGAGACAACAATCACCGTTCCTGGCATCCGGTGATGTGGCCGACAGGCCGCACCAGCCATGAACGGACCGGCAGCGCAACAACCGACTTCACGAATATCCGCGCGCCGTTCAACACGGTGGCGTACGTCGGCTACCAGACCATGCATTGCTCGGATTGCCACGGTGATCCCGGATCGTGGACGCAGAACACCGGGCCGACGGCGGGCGTCACCCAGGGACCGCACGGCTCGTCGAAGAAGTATTTGCTCAAGGGTGACTGGAACATCGGCGAGCGCGGAAACACGCCATCCAGCCCGGGCTTCTGCGGCAACTGCCACAATCCGACCGGCGGCAATGGCGGCTTCCGCAATGGCGATGCCAGCCATAGCTTCAGCGACAAGAGCGGTGCGCCCTGCAACTTCTGCCATATCGCAGTACCGCACGGATGGAAAAACAAGGCGTTTCTTGTCAATCTGAACTGCGTCGGCACCGAAGCGGGCCTGGCGCCGGGCTGCACCTCGGTGCCGACCAATTACACCGTTCCGCCCTATTACGTCAGTGCACGACTGAAGGTCACGACATGGCGAACAAGCAGTACCTGGCAGGAAACGAGCTGCTTCGATGGCAGCGGCGGCATGAGCGCGGCTTGCGGGAACTGACGATCATGGGATGGCGGCTTGCGGCAGGCATCAAGGCGTTGGCGTCGCCGCGCCTGATGGTGGCATTTTTCCTGCTCATGGCGATATCGGCGCTGGGCGTGTCTTACGGGGTGCTCGCGGCCACGCCGGCTGCGTTGGTGCCGCTGGGCCTGCTGACGGTCAACCTGACCGCCTCGATCGCAAGCAATGCGCGTTTCCGAGCGGACCTGCCGCTGCTGGTGTTTCACGTGTCGCTTCTGGCGTTCATCGCCTTGCTCGCGGTTGCACGCCTGACCTACTTCGAAGGCGCGGCAAAGGTCTCGGTGGGCGAACGCTTTGCCGGCGATTTTTACAAGGAGGAACAAGGCGCCTTGCATGGAAATGGCGCACGCGCACTGCGTTTTTCCAACGACGGCTTTGTCGAGGCGTTCCCGGAACGGAACAAGTACCGCTCCACCCGCAACAAGGTGCGCTTTTCAGATGCCGGCGGAACAATGCATGAGGGCGAGATCGGCGACGACCGGCCTCTCGTGCTGAACGGCTACCGCATCTACACCTCGCGCAATCGCGGTTTTGTACCGGCCGTGCAATGGGCTGCGCAGGACGGCACCATTCATTTCGCCGCGCTGCAGCTCGGCGCGGCAGGCGAGGACGGCTTCACGCCAGGCAGGCAGTGGTCGATCCCGTCCGGCCCCGAGGTCTGGCTATCCCTGTCCACCGAGCCGATGCCTGCCGCACCTGGGACCCAGCGGACCAACCTGGGCGCAAAGGAGGCGCACAACAAGCTGGTCCTGAACCACGATGAACGCTTTCACGAGCTGCGCCTTGGCGAGAGTGTGGACCTGCCGGGCGGCAGGCTGAGCTACACCGGCCTGAGCGCATGGATGGGCTACAGCATCATTTACGATCCAACCACACCATGGCTGACCGCCACCATCAGCATTGCGATCGCCAGCCTGGTGTGGTTCTACGCGCAACGGTTATGGAGAACCTGGGATGAGGACTGAACGGAAAATGACGGACAAGGCGGGAATTGCGTGGAAGAGGCTGGCGGCATTTTCCTGCGCCATTGCCAGCAACATCGCTGCTGCTGCTCCACAGGCGTTGCCGGCGTGGACGGAGCCGATGACGGGCATCGTATTCGTTGCCCTTCCCAAGGGGTGCTTCCAGATGGGGACGGCGCAGCGCGTCGAAGCAGACTTCGACAGCCATTGGGAGCGGATCGGCTACAAGGGCCATCTCGCCGAGGACGAGATGCCGCGGCACGAAGCCTGTGTCGACGCGTTCTGGATGGCAAAGACAGAAGTCAGCCAGGCGGACTGGCACAAGGTGATGGGCGGGGATGTGCCTGCCGACGGCGGCCGTCGGGCAAAGGTCGGCGTGACGTGGACGCAGGCAACCCAGTTCGCGGAACGCCTGTCGGCGCAAACGGGCGGCAAGGTTCGCTTCCGCCTGCCCACGGAGGCCGAATGGGAGTATGCGTGCCGCGCTGGAACCAAAGGCGACGACGCCGCCAAGGACATGGACGAAGTGACCGCCTATCTGGCACGCAGCGCGTGGTATGCGGGCTCGCCCAAACGGAGTTACGAAGCACTGGAAGTCGGCGTCCTGGAAGCCAATGCATTCGGACTGCACGACATGCTGGGCAATGCGTGGGAATGGACGCAGGACAGCTACCAGCCTGACGCCTACGCGCGCCATGCGCTGTTCAACCCCAGGACAGAGGCGGGGAATACGTTACGCGTCCTGCGCGGAGGCAGCTTCCGGACAGAACAGAGGCAGGTGCGGTGCGCCATGCGCGGCCGCTACGACCCGGCGGCGACGATGGACAACATCGGCCTGCGCCTGGTGCGCGAACGATAGAGGAGAAACCGGATGCGTTCATTCATACAGATGCTGCTACTGTCACTGTCGCTGGCGTTGGGCGTGCCGCATCACGCTCGCGCCGATGACTTGCCGCGCGAGGTCACCATCAACGGCGTCGAATTCATTCATATTCCCGAGGGCTGGTTCTGGTATGCGGTCGGTGGCGGATACTGGAAGGACACCACCAGGCTCAAGGTGCCGTGGTATCGCGACGTGAAGACCTGGCTCGATGGCTTCTACATTGCGAAGTATGAAGCCCGGGCGCGCGACCTGTTGCGCTTCCTCAATTCCGGCCAGGCGAAATACGCGTCGCAGTATGGACAGGGTGATCGCACCCTGTGCGCGGTACGGCAGCGTCCGAATGGCGCCTATTACCTTGCCGAACCCGAGCTCGATCTGCCCGCATCCCAATTGTCCTGGCAGCTTGCCGACGAGTTTGCGCGCTGGATGGGTTTCCGCCTGCCGACCGAGGCCGAATGGGAAAAAGCGGCGCGCGGCACGGACAAGCGCATCTGGCCTTGGGGGAATGAGCATCCTGACGACACGTTTGCGCAGTACAACACGAATTCGGATTGCCAGGGAATGCCGGTCGATTACTTCCGCAACGGCATTTCGCCGTATGGCGTCTATAACATGGCCGGGAACGCGATGGAATTTGTCGCTGACTGGTTCAATGAAGACTTCGATGTCAGCATGAAAGACGGACAACGCAATCCGCCGCTGGCCCCGTATGGGACGCTTGGCAATGGCGAGCTCGATGTTCCGGTGAAGCTGGTGAAAGGCGGCCGCTGGGGCTCGCCATCCAGCGCCGTGCACATCTACGCACGCCGGCATCACCGCCCTGACGACAGTTTCATCTGCTTTGGCGCGCGCTTTGCAGTCGATGTGGCGACGGTCCGCGCGCACCTTGCCAACGGCACCGCCACGGTCGTGTCGCAGGGACCGCGATGAGCATCGCATCATCGCCAGCACCGCGTCGTCGCCGCGATTTCCGGCCAATGGCTCTGGTCGGCGTGATTGCCGGCGTCATCGCGATCGGCTTGCTGGTGGAATTCCTTCCCGGTCGCGGCATCGATGCGTCGGCCATGCGGGCAGAGCAGCGCAGCAATACGCCGGTCGGCCTGGACAACCTCCGTGAAACGGTTGCCGAGACGAAGGAAGAAAGCATTCCCGGGGAAGAAAAACCGCAAACCACCGGCAACCGCGCTGCCGAGCGGGCCAGGGAAATCAACAACCTGCTTCGCGCCGCTGAAAAGAGCATCCGTGAAAAGCGATACGACGAGGCCATCGCGACGCTTGATCGCGCGGGTCCGCTCGACCCGGAACACGCGCCGACGTACTTGGCGATGGGCCATGCGCTTGCCGGAAAGCGCAACTATGCAGAAGCGCGGCGCTACTACGAAGCCGCAATCAACTTCGATCCTGTCTATGCCGATGCGTACTTCGCGCATGCCGCAGCGTCGGAACAGCTCGGCGATCTCGAAACGGCGCTCGGCGGCATGCGCAGCTTCCTCCATACCGTGAAGAATGCCGACCCGTACCGGCTGCAGGTGGCGCAGGCACGCTCTGCAATCTGGGAATGGGAAGCGCAACTCGGTCGCGGCCCTTGGGGGCCCACGCGCGGCATACCGCCCGGCTTTACGGCGGAAGAATTGCGCCGCGACGGCAAGGGCATGGGCACCAAGATGCCGATTCCGGGCACCGAAGACCCGGGCAGCATGAGCAAGTACGAAATCAAGACCAGCGACAAATTCAATCTCTTCAAGCCATGAACCTCCTGCAAGCCGAACTCATTTCTTTCTGGATTTCCGTCACCGGCTACGCCCTGGCGACGGTTGTCGCGCTGTATGCGCTGGTCTTCCGCAAGCAGCCCGAGCGCACCGTGCTTGGCCTGATGTTCGCCGCCTGGCTGCTGCACACGACGGCCATCGGTGTACGCTGGGTGCGCATTGGCCACCTGCCGGTCGGAAATACCTTTGAAATGCTGTCGGCGAACGTGTGGGGACTGATGGCCGCAGTGGTGATCGGTTACTGGCTTCTGCCGAGAATGCGAAATTTTGCCGCGATCGCCTTGCCGATAGTCATGCTGGTGATGGCATGGATGCTGCTGATCCCGACAGCGGAATCGTCATTGCCGCCGACCTACGATACCGTCTGGCTGTTCATCCATATAGGCTTCATCAAGCTGTTCCTCGGGGCGGCATTCGTGGCGCTGGGAATGGGCGGCGTCGTGCTGCTGCGCGCTGCGGAAATCGGCACAGGCGTATTCACCCGCATGCCGGCTGACCATGTACTCGACAGGACCGCATACCGTTGCATGGCGCTGGCGCTGATTTTCGACACATTGGGAATCGTCGCCGGCGCAATATGGGCCCAGGATGCCTGGGGCCGCTACTGGTCCTGGGACACCCTGGAAATCTGGTCGCTGCTGACCTGGTTGTCGATCGGGTTGATGCTTCACCTGCGCGCATCCTTCAGGACCGGCCCGGCAGTCAATGCGGGGATGATCTTCGCCACATGGTGCGTCGCCTTCTTCACGTTCTTTGGCATTCCGTTCGTGTCGACGGCATTGCACAAAGGGATGATCTGAGCGCCGCAATCTGCGACGCGGCCCGCTATTTCCCGGCGCCAGAGCCGGCGAAGCCGGAATCCGAGAACCCGATCAGGGCCTGCGCGGCAGTGATGTCGGTGGCGGTCACGGCGGCGGCAATCGCCGCCGTACGCGACAGGGATACCTCCGCGGTGTTGTAGTTAAGACCGTGCTGCACGGCGAAGTAGTAACCGACCGAGGTCCTGTTGTCCAGCAGGAGGGTGACGGCAGCTGTGTTCAGGTCGGACAGGCCGGAATGCGCCGCATCGAGCATCGTGAGCATCAGTGCGCCGCGAGAAATTCCGCCCTTGTCGATCCGGGTGCTCCAGCTTTCCACCGTGGCGGGCGATGGCGCCATGGCGCCGAACCGGCCGAACGCTGTCTTGTACACGGCTGTCACAAATTCGGAATTGGTCATCCCCGCGCTGTAACCGGTGATGCCGGGATTCTGCACCGCCTCGGTATACAAGGCATCGGCCAGCTGGATCTGCGTCTGCCCTGCATTCAACCTGTCCATCCACCCGGCGAGAGCGTCCGCATTCGGCACGCGCGCAAGAAAGGTCATGTACAGCTCGATCAGGTCATTGGTCCGGCCACGGCCTAGGAATGCAGATTTGTCGGCAATGTCCAGGTTGACCGACATGTCAGCGAAGCGAATGGCTTTCGCACCGGTGACGTTCGATGAAGCGCCCGTGCGGCGCTCTGTGACGGTATAACCGTTTGCGGTGCGGGCGATCGAATAGTCGCCTCGCACGCCGGCAAAGGAGGCTACGCCGGCGGCAACCGGTGTACCGGTGGATGGATTCTGCGTCGAAGCACCCGTGCTCCCACCGCCCCCGCCGCAAGCGGCAACAAGAAATCCCAAGGCGATCGCCGCCGCCAATGCATTGCGTTTCATGCAAATCCTCATTGAAATCCGTCGCGGATACCAATGCGGTGCCGCGCCACTCCCTCGGCATAGTAGGGGAGCACAGCCAATGCATTCATTGACCAGAGTCAATTTTTCCCGGATCCGCAAGGCGGCGCGCGGTGCGCGAAGGCTGCGTCTGCTGCTTTGGGAAAAATTGCTCCGGGTCAAGGATTTGTGCTTGACGTTCGGGCATTCTTGCTTCAAGAGCGGGAGGCACCCCGTGTCCGTTCGCCCGCATTCCGGCGAGGGCGCCGTCGCCCGGGAACGACAAGAAAACAGCACGATACGGCCCAAGCAACCATCATCCTGACAAGCCAGGAAAACGTCCATGCCCACCATTACCGTTGGCCAGTCCCTCACTGGCGATGTCACGACCGCGTACGCACTGCTCAACTATGACGTCGCGCTGACAGCCAACACGACCTACACGATCCGTGTCGTCGGCGCGGGCACCAGTTCGTTCACGCTCGGTGACCCGCTCATTGACGGCATCTACAACAGCACCGGCTCGACCTACATCAACGGCTTCAATAACGACGGCCTGATTTCCGGACCGAACGGACGCGATGCCATGACGACCTTCCGTCCGACGACGAGCGGCACCTACCGCATCATGGTTTCCGGCGATCTCGGCACGACGGGTACGTTTCAGATCTCCGTCACCAACAGCAACGGCGCAACGGACAACGTCACCGCAACAACGGCAACCACGGGTACGGTAAGCGTAGGCGGATCTGTCACCGGCACCATCGATACGGAGACGGATGTGGACTGGTACCGCGTCTCCCTGACCGGCGGAACCACGTATACTGTCCGCATGCGCGGTCTGGTGTCGGGCAACGGAACACTGCCCGACCCTGTCATCGCCGGCGTCTACGACAGCTCCGGCAGGTATATCACCAACACCTATGTGGACGACCTGGACACGCGCGACGCCGGCATGACCTTCGTCGCACCGTCGACCGGCAACTTCTATATTGCCGCCGATGGCTGGAGCACCTACACCGGCACCTTCTCACTTGACGTCAACGCCTCCACCACCGACGTGCCGGGAAACACCACGACCAGCGCCACGCTGGCAATCGGCAGCAGCGTCACGACCAAGATGGAGCAGCCATACGACCACGACTGGTTCGCCGTTTCGCTGACAGCCGGCGTGACGTACCAGTTTTCGCTGAACGGCACCGGCACCGACAACACGCCGGTCATCCATGGCATTTTCGATGCCGCAGGCAACTACACCGGCTCTTATGCGGCGCCGATTCTCGGCCCGTGGACTGCCTCGTCGACCACCATTTTCACGCCCACTGCCAGCGGCACCTATTACATCGACGCCTTCGCCCTCTACGAAGGCACTTATACGCTCTCCGCCGCGCAGATAGAGAATGACATCCCCACCAGCACGTCCACCGCGGCAGCTGTGGCGGTCAACGGATCGGCAACCGGCAACATCGGCGGTGCAACAGACATCGACTGGTATCGGGTAAACCTCGTGAGCGGCATGACCTACGTGATCAAGATGCAGGGAAGCCAATCCGGTGCCGGCACGCTGGAGGACCCGCTGATCGCGGGCATCTTCGACGCCGCCGGTGCCCGGGTCGCCAACACTTTCTCCGACGATAACGACGGCAACGAGGCTTCGCTGGTTTTCCGGCCAACCGCTACCGGCACGTATTACATCGCCGCGGACGGCTATGCGGGTTATACGGGCAGCTACCGCCTGAGCGTTACCGAGGTTCCCGGCGACATTGGACAGGCCATCGCGACTGCCTCCGCTGTCACGCTGAATAACCCTGTCGTGGTGACCATCGACGATGCAGCGGACGTCGACTGGTACAGCGTCTCGCTGACAGCGGGAAGCACTTACGGAATCCGGCTGCAAGGCGCGCCGACGAAGCGCGGCACGCTCTACGACCCGGTGATTACCGGCGTCTACGATAGCGTGGGCCAGTTCGTGACCGACACATTCGTCGACGATTCACGCGGCCTGCTCAATCCGGTGCTGTTCTTCACGCCCTCGACCAGCGGTACTTACTATATCTCCGCGGACGGATACGACCGCTTCACGGGTACGGCGAAACTCGCCGTGACGATCGACAACATCGGCACAACCAATGGCACGGCGGACTCGTTTACCGTAGGAACGCCGGCCGAGGGCACCATCGACAGCAATGGCGACATCGACCACTATGGCGTCAATCTGGAAGCGAGCACGACGTATTACGTCCGCATGACCGGCATCGACAGCCGAAGCGGCGACCTGGCCGACCCGCTCATCACCGCCGTCTACAATTCCGGCGGCACATCGCAGACGCTGACCACGATCAACGACCCGATCGATCCACTCTCGGTCGTTGTGGGCCGCGATTCATGGGTCAAGTTCACTACCGCTGCCGGAGGCGCGGGGACCTACTATGTCGCGGCATCGGGTGCGGGCGGCACTGACGGCACCTTCATGCTGAGCGCCGACAAGGACATCGCCGGCAGCCAGACCACGACCGCCACCATTTCCGTGCCCGGATCAGTAACGGGCATGATCGACGAAAGCACCGACACCGACTGGTATGCCGTCACGCTGAACACGAACACCAGCTATGTGGTCAAGATGCTCGGCGTGTACAGTGGCGCCGGCAGCCTTGCCGACCCCTATATCAATGGCATCCGGCTTTCGACGACGCCGACCACCATCGTCGCCGGCACGTCCGGCACGGGCGTCGACAATGCGCTCGGGCGCGACTCCGTGGCACGCATCATTCCGGCAACGGCAGGCACCTACTATATTAATGCGCAAAGCAGCAGCAACAGCTTCGGTACGTATGTGCTCTCTATCGCCACCGAAGTGGGCAACACGATTGCAACTTCGGATACGACATTGACATTGGGCGGATTCGCCAACGGCACGATCGATGATACGACCGACTCTGATTACTTCAAGATCTCGCTCGCTGCCAACACGAGTTATCTGTTCAAGATGCTGGGCGTGGAAACCGGTGCAGGTACGCTGGACGACCCGCTCATTTCCTCGATCCGAAACTCGAGCAATACTGCCGTCACGGGACTGGTGTCGAGCTCGGTCGGCATGGATTCATATGTACGCTGGATTCCCGGTGCAGCGGGAGACTACTACATTGAAGCGCAGGGCGCAGGTACGGACGCAGGCACATTCCGGATTACTGCGGAGGCAGAGATCGGCAATACGGTAGCAAGTGCCGCAACACTTGCCATTGGTGGTTCTGCCACCGGCAAGATTGACGACACTGTCGATGCCGATTACTTCAAAGTTGCGTTATCGAGCACGTCAAGCTATGTGTTCACGATGACTGGCGTGGACGGTGGCGGGGGCACGCTGCTCGATCCGGATATCCCAGGCATCATGAATTCGACAGGTGCCTCGGGAACGGCGGTAACCGGCGAAGTGTTTTCTGCTTCGGGACGGGATGTGATCGTCCGCTATGCGCCGACCGCCAACGGCGACTACTTCCTCGACGCTCGCGGCTCAGGTGGCATGGGAACATTCACGATCACGGCGCAGGCGGAAGCAGGAAGCGCCAATACCAATGCCCAGGCGCTCTCTCTCGGCACCACAATCAATGCCGCGATCGACGACGGCAGTGACACCGACCGTTATATCGTCACTCTCGCGACCAGTACCAGATACCGCATCAGCATGCTGGGTGCCGATGGCGGCAACGGCACACTGACCGACTCCCTGGTGAGCATCCGCAGCGCATCTGCCCAGCTTGCAGCGCAGGAAGGTTCCGCAGGTGCCAGCGATGCCGTCCTGATCTACACGACCCCATCCACAGGCACTACGTACTACATCGATGCCGATAACGGTGCGTCCAACCCGACGATCGTCGGCACGTACAAGCTGCTCATCGAGCTTTGGCCCTAACCTCCGTGCCCGGCCGTTGCCGGGCACAGCAAGACCAGACCATGCCTACGCACCGCCACTTCCACGACCTGCGCCATCGCCTGAACCAGGAAGTGCTGGGCCAGCCGCGCCTGGTCGACCGCCTGCTGGTCGCCCTGCTGGCCGACGGCCACCTGCTGCTCGAAGGCCCGCCCGGCCTGGCCAAGACGCGTGCCGTCAAGGTGCTTGCGGCGCTGGTTGAAGGCAGCTTCCATCGCCTGCAGTTCACCCCCGACCTGCTGCCGGCCGACCTCACCGGCACCGAGGTGTTCCGTCCGCAGGACGGCAGCTTCCATTTCGAACGCGGGCCGCTGTTCCATGAGTTCGTGCTGGCCGACGAGATCAACCGCGCACCCGCCAAGGTGCAGTCGGCGCTGCTGGAGGCGATGGCCGAACGGCAGATCACCATCGGACGCGAAACCTATCTGCTGCCGCCGCTGTTCATGGTGATGGCGACGCAGAACCCGATCGAGCACGAAGGCACCTATCCGCTGCCCGAGGCGCAGCTCGACCGATTCCTGATGCAGGTGCAGGTGGATTATCCCGATGCCGCCACGGAGCGGCATATCCTCGCCCTGGCGCGCAATGAAGCGCGCAGCAGCGGCAATGCGCGCATCGACCCGGTTGCCTCGCGCGAGGATATGTTCGCCGCGCGCCTCGCGGTGCTCGAGCTGCATCTTGCCGAAGACCTGGAAGACTATATCGTGCGCCTGACCGAAGCGACCCGCCGCCCCGACACCGTGGATGCGTCGCTGGCCGGCAGTGTGCGCTACGGAGCGAGCCCGCGCGGAACCATTGCACTCGAACGCTGCGCGCGCGCGCATGCATGGCTCATGGGACGTGATTACGTCTCTCCCGACGACATCCGCCTGGTAGCGCCCGATGTGCTGCGGCATCGTATCCTGCTGAGCTATGAAGCGCAGGCGGCCGGCATGACGGTGGACGCACTGGTCGGTACGCTGTTGCAGAAGGTGCGCGTGCCGTGAACACCGGGGATGCAGGACAGGAGGGGAGCGTCGCGCCGCTGGCGGATCTGGTGGCCCTGCGCACGAAGGTGCATGACCGGCGAGGCATCCCGCTTTCTCCCGCCGCCGGCACGCCCGGCGGCCGTTCTCCCGGCCGTCTCAACCGCGGCATGGAGTTTGCCGAATCGCGCCCTTACCGTGCGGGCGATGACGTGCGCAGCATCGACTGGCGCCAGACCGCGCGCCGCGGCGCGCCGTTTACCAAGCTGTTCCGCGAAGAACATGAGCGTCCGGTGCACCTGCTGGTCGATCTCGGCGCGAGCATGCGTTTCGGTACGCGCGTCGCGTTCAAGTCGGTGGCCGCTGCCCGCACTGCCGCCCTGCTCGCCTGGCAGGCAGCGGCGGATGGCGAGCGCGTAGGAGGCATTGTGTGCGGCTGCGGCCGCCGCGAAGTGCGTCCGCAGGCACGGCATCACGGCGCGCTCGCATTGATGCGCCATCTTGCCGAGGTATCGGCCTTGCCGCCCGACACGGGATCGTTGCTTGTCCCTGCCCTCGCCGCCGTGACACACACGGTTCGCCCCGGCGGCATCGCCATCCTTGTCAGCGACTTCCATGCGCTCGACGACGCGCTGGCGCATTCCATTGCCGCCCTGTCGTTGCGGATCGATGTCGGGCTGGTGCATGTCGTCGACGCTTTCGAGTCTTCGCCGCCGCGGGGCATTTACCGGGTGAGCGATGGCGAGCGCGGCATGACGCTCGACCTCGACAGCGATGCCGGCCGTGCCGCCTATCTTGCGCCGTTTGCGGCACGCTGCGCCTTGCTGGAAAAGCTCGCCCGGCACCCGCATGTCCGCCTGTTGACGCTTGCCACGGATGACGACCCGGCGCGCGCGCTGTGCCTGTTGTCCGGCATGCCATGAATCCGAACGCACTCGACGCCCTGCGCGATATCCATCTTCCCGCCGCTCCCGCATGGTGGGCCATGACGGAAGTGTGGGTGGCGGCCGGATGCGCAGCCGTTGCCGCGTCCTGGATCATTTACCGGAGAATCCGTTATCGCCTCCTGCGCCATGCCATGCGCGAGCTGTCGTCGCTGGAGGCGGCGCATGCGCTCGACGGGAATGCGGTGCGCCTTGCCGGCGGCCTGTCGCAACTGCTGCGCCGTCACGCCGCCGCCTGCTTTCCCCAGGCAGGCGTGGAAGGACTGAGCGGTGGCGACTGGCTCGCCTTCCTCGATGCGCATGGCGGCGGCAACGCCTTCACGCAGGGCGCGGGCGCGGTTCTGGAAAGCCTTCCCTATCGCGCATCGGGCACGGCCGACACAGACGCGCTGCTTGCGCTGGTGCGCCAATGGCTGCGGGAGAACCCGCGATGAGCTTCGCCTGGCCGTGGTTGTTCCTTGCCCTGCCGCTGCCCTGGGCGATGCGCCTGCTGTTTCCGCCGGTGGAAAGCGGGGCTGCATTGCGCATTCCCCGGCTGTCCGTTGCAGCCGTGCACGCGCCGCCGGCGCAGGCGAAAGGCTGGTTCACCGCCATCGCCTGGCTGCTGCTGGTGGCAGCCGCTGCACGCCCGCAGATGCCGGGAGACTTCATCCCCGTCCGTGGCGGATCGGGATTGGTCATCGCTTTCGATGTGTCGACAAGCATGTCGGCCATCGACCTGAAACACGGCGACAAGGCTGTCGAACGATTGCAGGCGGCGCGCGCGCTGGCCGGCGACTTCCTCACGCGGCGGGAGGGCGACCGGGCGGGGCTGGTCGTGTTCGGGGCACAGGCTTACCTGCACACGCCCCTGACCCATGACTTGCATGCGGTGCAATCCGCGCTCGACAGCGTGCAGTCCGGCCTGGCGGGGCGAGAAACGGCCCTGGGAGATGCCATCGCCTTGTCGGTAAAGTACCTGAAAGGGCTGCCTGAAAGTGCGCGGGTGCTGGTGCTGCTGACCGACGGCGCCAATACCGCCGGCACGCTCGAACCGTCGCGCGCCGCATGGCTGGCGCGGCGCGAAGGCGTGCGCATCCACGCCGTTGGCGTCGGTGCCGGCCCCGACCTGCAGGAAACCGCGCTGAGGGATATTGCCGCCCAGACCGGCGGCAGCTATGCCCGCGCCACCGACAGCCGGGCCATCGCCGCCTTCTTCGATGGTGTGGAACGCGCAGAGCCTGCCGTACGGAACAGCGACGAGCGTGTAGTGCGCGAAATGTATTCCTGGCCGCTGGCCCTCGCCTGCCTGCTGGCCGCCGGTCTTGCATGGCGCAACCGCCGCGAGGCGATGGCATGACGCTGCCGGGCCACTTGTCCTTCGCTCGGCCGGAATGGCTGCTCGCGCTGCTGCCGCTGGCGTTCGCGCTTTGGCATTGCCGCCGCTCGCCGGCGGGACCGGCGCGGTGGCGGCGCGTGGTCGATGCACATCTCCTGCCGCATGTCCTGACCGGGGAAACGGACAAGCGAAGCGGCACGGCAACGCTCGCACTGGCCGGGCTGCTCGCCGTGCTGGCCTTGGCCGGACCGCAGCTGCACGATGCCGGCGAACGCCATGCAACGCGCCGCGACAGCATGCGCGTACTGGTGGTCGACCTGTCGCCGGAAGCGGCCTCGCATCTGGAACGCATCAAGCTGAAGCTGCATGCACTGTTGAACCTGCCGCACGCAGGCGAGACGGCGCTGCTGGTGTATGCGGAAGAACCCTACCTGGTCGTTCCTCCCACCGGCGACACGGCCGTTGTTGCGCGCTTCGTCCCGGAACTCGCCGTCGACGCGATGCCCGTTTCCGGCAACCGTCCGGAGCACGCGTTGCGCATGGCAAGCGCCTTGCTCGCGCGCAGCGGCGCAGGGACGCGCGACATTGTCTGGCTCACCAGCGGCGACTGGCGCGATGCCCCGGAGGAAGCGGAACTGGCGGGCATCCGCCTTTCCGTCCTGCATGCCGGCAACGCAGACCTGCCTGTCCTGCGTAAAACAGCGGCCCGCACTGGTGGCATACTGCTCGCCATGCGCGCCGAAGACACAGACCTGACCACGCTTTCCGACACCCTGACCGCGGGCCACCGCGGTGCGGATACGGCCGGCGGCACCGCACTCGGTCCCTGGCTGCTGCTGCCCCTGCTGCCGCTGGCTGCGCTGCGCTTCCGGCGCGGCCTGCTCGCGGCGTTGCCGCTGGTCCTGTGCGCCAGCTTTCTGCCGGAATCCGCCGAAGCGGCAAGCCTTGCCGATGCAGAAGGAAAAAGATTGTTCGACACCGGCCGCTACAGCGAAGCAGCCGCACGCTTTACCGATGCCCGCTGGAAGGCTGCCGCGCACTACCGAGCCGGACGGTTCGAGGAGGCGGCGCGCCTGCTCGAAGGGAAAGAGGATCACGGCTCGCTGTACAACCGCGCCAATGCGCTGGCCAAAGCGGGACGCCTGCAGGAAGCCCTCGAAGGTTACGAAGCCGCGCTGCGCATCCGTCCGGCCGATGCCGACACCCTGCACAACCGCGACCTCGTGCGCAGCCTGCTGAACTCACCGAAAGGCGGCGGCAAGGGCGGTGGCGCATCCGGGCCGTCCGATAGCGACGCCAACCGTGTTGCCGAACAATGGTTGCGCGGCGTGCCGGACGATCCGGGCAGCCTCTTGCGGCGCAAGCTGCAGGCGGAGCATCAACGCCGCCTCGCCGGACACGCGGAGCGGCCATGGTGAAGCGCCTGCTCGCCATCCTGCTGCTCGCGGCCGTGCTGCCCGCATGGGCGGCGCAGGACCTGCTGCTTGAAGCCGAGCTCGACCTGCAGGAGGTGCACGTCCATGCGCAAGCAGTCTACCGCCTGCGCTTTCTGCACGCCGTCGATGTGCGCGACGTACAACTCACCGGCCCGCAGGTTCGCCTGGCCGACCTGCGCCGCATCGGCGAAGACAAGACCTTCGAGACGGAACGCGAAGGCCGCCGCTACCGCGCGCATGAACGCAAATACGCCGTCTTTCCCTTCGCCAGCGGCACGCTGGAACTGGCCGGCGCCTATGCCACCGGCCGCATTCCTGTCGCGACCGCATCACTGCCCCAGGGCTGGCGGCCGGTCCGCATGGATGCGCCGCCGCGCACGCTGACCGTGCTGCCCGTCGACATCCAGGCCGACGGCGCCCCCTGGCTGCCGGCCAACACGCTGTCCCTGACGGAGCAATGGACGACCGTGGAAAACGGTGTGCACCGGCGCACCCTGCGCATCGAGGCCGCCGGCGTGGAAGCCGCGCAACTGCCGGAGCTGGACGTCAAGGTCGAAGGCATGGGCGTGCTCCCCGGCCCGCCGCGCCTGCAGAACCAGTTCACCGGCGAGCGCAACATCGCGGTGCGCGAGCAGACCTTCGTCCTCATGCCGACGAAAAGCGGCCTGTTCACCGTGCCGCCGCTGCGGCTGCGCTGGTGGAACGTCGATACCGACAGCGAGCGAACAGCCGACCTGCCCGGACGCACGCTGCTTGTCGGCGAACCGGCGCCGTTGGCGGACACGACCAGCAGCGCCACCCTGACGCAGACGGCGCTGGGGCACCTGTGGGCGATCGTAGCGGCCGGCCTGGCCAGCGCACTGCTGTTTGCCGCACTGCGAAGCCGGCGCCTGCGCATGGCATGGCGGCTGCGGCAGGCATGCCGGTCGGCAGATGCGCGCGCCGTGCGCGACGGACTCCTGGAATGGGCGGCGACAGCCCTGCCCGACCCGCCGCAAAATCTCGGCGCGCTCGCCGAACGCATGCAGGACAGCGGAACGCGCGACGCCGTGCTGGCGCTGGAACGCAGCCTGTACGGCCCGCAGGGAGGAACATGGGACCGCGGCATGCTGGCGGCGCTGGTTGCCCGCGTCACGCGTGATGCGCGGCGCAAGCGGTCATAAAACACGCATTTACGAAACAAGCGGAAATGAAAACATTGAAGAACCTTGCCCGAACCCTGCTCTGCGCCATCGCAGTCGCCACGCTCTCTTCCTGCGCCCACTTTGGCAGTCCGTACGGATCGCAGCATCCGCTGGCCGGCAGGATCTGGGACGTGGCCAGTAACCGCTTCGTCGAGCCGGCCGAGGTGATCAAGCGCGCTGCCGAATCGAAGTTCGTCCTGCTGGGCGAGATCCACGACAACGAGGAGCATCACCGCATCCAGGCCATGATCCTCGACGCGCTGGTCAAGAACGGACGCAAGCCCGCGCTGGTCATGGAACAGTTCGACGTCGAACAGCAGAAACAGGTAAACGGCATCGTCCAAGGCAACGGCTCGCGCGCGGAAAAGCTGCGCGAACTGTCGAAGCTGATGCGCCAGGGCTGGAACTGGCCGCTCTACCAGCGCCTGGTGTCGTCGGCGCTGCAGCAGAAGCTGCCGCTGGTGGCCGCCAACATGTCGCGCGAGGCGGTGCGCGAAGTGGCGCGCAACGGCTACGAGGTGCTGGGCACCGGCGAGGAATCGCGACTGGCCCTCGATACGACGTGGACACCCGAGCGCGACCGCCAGCTGGCACAGGAAATTGCCAGCGGCCATTGCGGCAAGGTGGCCGACCACATGGTACAGATCATCACCAAATCGCAGCGGGTGCGTGATGCCGTCATGGCGGACAAGATACTGATGGCCCGAAGGGGGGGCGCGGTCGGCATCGTCGGGCGCGGCCATGCGCGCGATGACCTCGGCGTACCGCTCTATCTCGCCGCGCGTGCGCCGGAAGAAAGCGTGCTGTCGGTAGGCATGGTCGAGGTCTACGAACCGGTCGACCCCAATGCCTATGCCTACAGTTCCGTCGGGCAGCACCACGACTACCTGTGGTTCACCCCACGCCCGGCCCGCAACAGCAATCCCTGCGACAGCATTCCGGCACCGAAGGCGGAGGGCTAGTTCCGCCTTGAAACCAGCGCCACACCGACGCAGGTGACGATGATCCCGGCCACGCTCAGCGCGGTCGGCACCACCGAGAACATCGCCCATTCGAGGAACACCGCGACGATGGGCGTCAGGAACATCAGGCTGGTCACCTTGGCCGCATGCCCGCGCCGCATCAGCAGGTGCAGCGCGTTCACCGCGAAGATCGACGCAAAGATCACGAGAAACACGATGGCCGCCGCCATCTGCCAGCTCCACCGCACCGCGAATCCTTCCACCACCCACGCCGCCGGTGCCAGCACGCACAGCGACAGCACGAACTGGATGAAGGACGAGCTGCGCAGGTCGGCCGAGCGGCAGAAGGCGCGCTGGTAAAGCGTGCCGGTCGTCATCGCGGCCAGCGAGACGGCGGCGGCGGCAAGACTGGCCAGCGTGACCGCCTTCACATCCACCTTGTGCCACACCACCAGCGCGACGCCGGCGAGCCCGAGCGCGACGCCTGCCCACTGCGCGGCCACAAGACGTTCGCCCGTCATGCGGTGCGCGAAGATGGCCGTGAACAACGGCTGCGTTGCGAGCAGCAACGCCGTGATGCCGGCGGACATGCCAAGGTACTGCGCGTAGTGGCTGCCGCCCAGTGTGAGCGCATGCATCAGCAGGCCGGCCACGCAGACATGGAACAATTCCTGCCTGTCCGCAGGCCATGCAGGGCGCGCAATCAGCAGCCACGGGACAAGGCACAGCACGCCGAAGACGTAGCGCAATGCGAGAAATGTGAATGGTGGCGCATACTGCATTCCCACCTTGCTGGCGAGATAGCCCGATCCCCAGACGAGCACGAAGAACCATGCGAGCATCGCATCGGTACGGTTGCCGGGCGGGTGTGCGAGTGGCGTCATCGGAATGCGCGAAATCGGATGCGCCTGAGTGTACCGGCAATCGTGCAGACTTGCCGGTGCCCAGCAAAACCGGGACCGAACTGCAATAATCGCTATTCACATTCCGCAAAGCAGACATCGCCCATGCAATTCACAAGCATCCCCTGGAAAGGCGGCACCGCTGCAATCGAATACTGCTGGATCGGTACGGAACGATCGTCCCATCCCACCGTCGTCTTCCTGCACGAGGGCTTGGGGTCGATCTCGATGTGGCGCGATTTCCCGCAATACTTCTGCAAGGAGCACGGTTTCCGCGGCCTGGTGTTTTCACGCACCGGTTACGGCCAGTCCACACCGCGTCCGCTCGATGCGCACCTGCAGCCGGACTACCTGCATGAACAGGCCCGGGAAGCCCTGCCTGCGCTGCTGTCGGCGCTCGGTGTGGAGAAGCCATGGCTGTTCGGGCATAGCGATGGCGGATCCATCGCGCTGCTGTATGCCGCGCGTTTTCCGGAACAAGTCAACGGCGTGGTGGTGATGGCGCCGCACATTTTCGTGGAAGACATCACGATCGACGGCATCCGCCAGGCCAGGGAAGCCTTTGCGCAGACCGACCTGAAGGCACGCCTTGCCCGCCATCACAAGGATCCGGAGTCGGTCTTCCGCGGATGGAACGACGCCTGGCTGGCCCCCGCCTTCCGCGCATGGAACATCGAGGCGGAACTGCCGAAGATCACCTGCCCGGTGCTGGCGATGCAGGGCGAAGGCGACGAGTATGGGACGCTGGAACAGATTTATGGCATCGCGCGCCAAGCGCCGAACGCCATCGCCCTGCCGATTGCGGACTGCGGGCATTCGCCGCACCGCGACCAGCCGGAAGCGGTCAGCCGCGCCGCGGGCAAATTCATCAAGGGAAAATGAAGCCTACTTGCCGCGCAGGTAGACGTTGTCGTCGAAGGTCAGCACCCATTCCGGCCGGTAAACCGTGAACATGGTGAGCAGGAAGCCGGTCAGGAAGGACTCGCCCCAGGACAGCAGGAGCATGTAGGCGAGGATGTCGGCGGGAACTGGCGCGACCGTCATCATCGCGTAGTACATCCCGAGCGACAGCATGTTGAGGATGGCAAGCATCGCCATCGTGCCGAAGAAACCGTTCCCCAGCAGGTAGACGAACATGTGCCGCGGCAGGAAACGCTCGGTGGCGCGCATCAGCGCCTCGCCGCAATAGGCCGGCAGGATCGCGAGCAGGATGATGTTCAGGCCGAGGTTGATCCACACGCCATTGAAGGCGATGGTGTACATCACGACGGAAAGGGCGGCACCCGCCATCGCCAGCCTGCGGCCGAACATCAGCACGAAAATGGGCAGGCCGACCATGTGGAGAACGGGGCCGCCTGAAAGCGGCACGCTGAAACGCCAGACCATCGGCAAGAGGATGATGGCGCAGCACCAGGCGGAAAACGCGCCGGGCGCGGCCAGTCTCGGCCAGTCGGCGATCCGGACATTGCGATACAGGGTGGCGAAAGCGCCTATCGCGGCAACGAGCGCGACGGCATACGGAAGTGTTTCGTTGAAGATACCCATCGCTTCATTATAGAAAGTGATTTCCGGAATGCCAGTGTTCTCCGGAGAACACGATCATTGATGCGAGAAGCGTGCCGGGCGGCGGCGCAGTGTTCCGGCCGGGGACAGGCAGGATGGTCCCCCTGGGGATAGGCGAAGAGGGGAAGCGACGCTGCCTTCCTTACGCATCCGTGCAATTTCTACACGGATGCGGGGAAGTCTGGATATGCGGAGGGATCAGCCCTTCTTCAGGCACTCGCTCATGAACTTCTTGCGCTCATCGCCCTTCTTGTCCTTGGCTTCGGCGTTGCAGGTCTTCATCTTTTCCTGCTGCGCCTTCTGGGCTTCACTGACCTTCGGCTTGTTGCTCAGGCACTCCTTCATGAAGGCCTTGCGTTCATCGCCTTTCTTGTCAGCGGCTTCCTTGTTGCAGGTTGCCATCTTGTTCTGCTGTTCGGTGGCGGCGTGGGCGGGGGTGAAGGCGAAGGGGACTGCGAGCATCAGGGCAGCTGCGAGCTTTTTCATGTTTTCTCCTTGTTTGCCAGGGGTTGTCGGGTGTTGCCTTGGTGATTACAGCATATTTCTCGTGTGTTGTAGTTGTTCTCTTCGGTGAATCCTTGCGGTTGGCTCTCCGAAGAAAAAACCACATCAATCAAAGTACTTGACCAGCTTATCCAACTCCTGCGCCGTCTTCTCCAGTCTCTGCGAAGCCGCCCAGGCTCCCTGCACCTCCCCGCGATTCTCGACAATCAGCATCGCTACCTGATTCATCTGCCCCACCGTATCCCCCATCGAAAACGCCTCGATCCGCACGGCAGCCGCGAGCTCCTGCGCCATCTTCGCCATCTCCCCGCCTTCCGCCGCAGCGGCGTCGCCATCCGCAACAACGCCGCCGGCCTGCTCCACCAGCTCCATCATCCGCTCCGCATTCTCGGCCAGCCGTCCCAGGCCTTCCGCCGACAAGCTCGCCGCGTCAACCGTCTGGTACACGCGATCGTGCTGCTCCTCGGAATGCTGCGAAAGATTCATCATCGTGGTATTCAGCCGCTGGCACTGCTCGCGGATCGACCCGGACGACACGCGGATCTCGTCCATCATCACCTTGAGATGCAGCTGCATGATGGCCACGCCGGTCATCACGCGTCCCGGTTCGCCGTACCCGGTCGTATCGGCTTCGCCCGACAGATTCCCCTCGGCGATGCGCTCAAGCGCAACGACGGCGGATTGCAGCGGCACTACAGTGGCACGGAAGAAATACACGCCGGCAAACAGCACGATCAGACAGCCCGCCGTAATGCCGACCACCGCGACCGCAATGATCAGTTCATTGCGCTCCTCCACCGCCTGGAAATTTCCCTTGGCCTTGGCCGACAGAAAATCCAGTAGTCCGGCCGCGCTCTTGTTCGCGTTGTCGTACAGGGGATTGATGCGCTCGTCCATCACCATCCCGGCGGTGACGAAATCGCCCTGCTCCAGCGCCAGCCTGGCCGGGGTCAGCCCGGATTCAACATAACGATTGCGCGCCGCCCAGTAGCGATCGGCCAGCGCGCGCTCCTGCTCGCCGCGCGGCAGCTTGATGTAATCGGCCCACAGGACATCGATCTCGCGCCGGTTCCGTTCCAGCGCCTCCATATGGGCACGCACGCGGCCTGATGCTGCGGCCTCATCGCGCAGGGACAGCGCGACCTGCGCCCGGTTGTCCGCCATCAGGAAATTGATGCGCCCGATTGCCTGCACCGGCACCATCTCCTCGTGGTACAGCCCGCTCATGGCCTTGCTGGACAGGGTCAGGCCGGTGATGCCGAGGATGCCGCCGGCGATCATCATGAGCGTCACGAAGACGATGCCCAGCGCCGCTCCGTTGCGCACCGTCATGAAACGCCGCCAACCGCCGCCGCTCTGGCGCGGCACCTGCCCGGTGCGGGCCGCTTCCGCGTACAGCGATTCCGCCATGGCGATGTCTTCGCGCGACGCGGCAGTGCGCACGGACATGTAGCCGATGGTCTCGCCGTTCTTGCGCACGGGGACCACGTGCGCGTCGACCCAGTAGTGGTCGCCGTCCTTGCAGCGGTTCTTCACCACGCCGCGCCACGGCAGTCCTTTCTTGAGCGTATCCCACATGTCCTCGAAGACAATCGGCGGCACGTCGGGATGGCGCACGATGTTGTGGCTGCTGCCGAGCAGTTCGTCGCGCGAAAATCCGCTCTGGGCGACGAAGTTGTCGTTGGCGAAGGTGATGATGCCCTTGGTGTCCGTGCGCGATACCAGCCGTATGCCTTCCTGGACGGTTTTTTCCTGGCCGGTGACGGGTAAGTTCTTTTTCATGACACGCCTCGCGTCGTAAAAGTCTGCATAGCTATTTCATCCACAGGCGCTTGATCGTCACCGCCGCCGAGCGGCATTCGGTGAAGGGGACCATGCCCATGATTTCGTAATTCGGGTTCGCCGCTTCGCGCCGGACCGGCTCCAGCATCGGCATGCCGCGCTGGTCGTACACCGTGTACACCACCGCATCGGCCGGCTTGTGCGTGCAGTGCTTGATGACGGCGACCTCACCGCTTTTGAGCTTGACGATGGAGCCGGGCGGGAAGATGCCGATCTCGCGGATCATGGCCTGGATCAGGCTGCCGTCCAGGCTCACGTCCTTCTGCAAGTAAATGTCGCGCAGTGCGTTCTGCGACGAGTATTCCTTTGCGCGGTACGGGCGCGGCTTGGTCATCGCGCTGTAGGTATCGGCGATCGCCAGGATCCGTCCGCCGAGGGTGATGCCGTCGGATTGCCGCTTGCGCGGATAGCCGTTGCCGTCCAGCCGTTCGTGGTGCTGCTCGACAGCGTCCAGCCAGACGCCATCGGCGACGCCGGCGCTGCGCAGGATGTCGGCGCCCGCCACGGGATGTTCGGATACGGCGCGCTTGAGCGACTCCGACAGGGCGCCATTGGCCTGGTCGAGTTCCGCCTGCACGTTGAACAGGCCGATGTCGCGGGTGAGCGCGGCGCACACCACCGGCAGGCGCGCTTCCTCCTCCAGTCCGGCGCGGCGCGCGGTCACCTCGGCCAGCACCGCTCCCATGACCTGGTGGACGATGAGATAGGAATTGGCATGATCGAGGTGCGGCGCAGCCAGCGAACTGTCGGTGTCCGTCTTGCACAATGCCTGGATGCGCGCGGCAAGCTGCCGGACGCGCACGCCGAGGTCGATCTGGTCCGGCGTCTTCAAGGCCGTGGCGAAGGTGTGCTTGAGGTTGAGGATCAGGCTGCCGACCTGGTCGAAGACCGGCATGGCTTCGCCCTGGGCGCGCAGGGGCGGTGTCGAACGCGGTGGCGCGGCGGCGCGCTCCGAAGCGGCCAGCCCGTCGGTGCCCATCACTGCCTTGCGCAGGATGATGCGGTCGACCTGTTCCTGCATGGTGATGATGATGCCCTTGCGCAGCAGCAGGCGGCCTTCCTGGTCATAGACCGAGAAAGCCAGCGGTTCGCCGAGCTTGATGTCGGCAGGGGTGATCTGGCGCTGCGAGGGAAACATGGGTGGCGAACGATGATCGGTCCGCGTTCCATGATAAGGCAACCGGCGTTGTCAATCAGCAACGACTTTGGGGTAAAACTTGCTTTGGCGCATGGATTTGCGATTTAGACAGGGTTCAGACCTGCTCGACCACCGAACAAAGACCTGTGTCGTCCCTGCGGTAACCCAGCCTGGCCTGCGCGAACCACTCGTCCTGGGGTGTGATGTCCATGCGTTCGCTCACCGCGAGCAGCGCCCATCCGCGACGGCCTGCCGCCGCCGGCGCGCTCACGTCGTAGCAGAGGAGAATCGTCTTGCCCACATAGTCGTGCCCGAAGGCATGCGGCTCCACCCTGCGCTCGCCTTGCTCGGCCCGGATGGCCAGGACGCGCCTGTCTCGAATGGCGGATACGATGACCTTGCTCATGGAAATTGATATCAGGATGGCAAAACCTTGTCATTTCAACCTTGTTTTCCGCCGCCTGCAAGCCATAGATATGGGAAAAATGCCCTCTCCCGCTCCAAGCGAGTGCAAATACGACGAATTCGTCGCAAATCCGCATCCCTGCTGGCTTTCCGATAATCAACATCTATCCATAAGGAAACGTTTTGATGCTAATATGGCCAGAAATTTTGCTGACATTCTCGGTTTTGGGAGGTTCAAGCACCATGGCACATTACGTATCCAGTATGGTTCCGGCCCACCCGTTCTGCCATGGCGGCGCGCGAGCGCCGTTGCATGCCTGACGCCGCCCGGGAATGCACTCCCTCGCTGACAGCACGATCCTCGACCGCATGGCAAGCGTGCGCATGCCGGCCATGCCGCAAGTCCTGTTGCAGCTCATGGAGATGTGCCGCGACGACAATGCCGGCATTCCTGCGCTCGCCGCCCTGATCTCGCGCGACGCCGGCATGACAAGCCGCATCCTCACGGTCGCCGGCAGCTCCGCCTTCCGGCGCGCGCGCGTCGCGCCCAGCCTAGAACAAGCCCTGATGACCATCGGCCTCAACATGGTCAAGACCCTGCTCATCAGCGAAGCCGTGTTCCAGATCTTCGGCGGCTTCTCGCTGCGCAGGACGGTCGATCTGCGCGGCTTCTGGATACATTCCCTGAGCGCCGCGATCACGTCCAGGGAGATCGCCAAGCGCATCGGCTACCCGCGGCTCGAAGAAGCCTATCTCGCCGGCCTGCTGCACGACGTCGGCCGGCTGGCGCTGCTGTCGGCGGAGCCCGAGCAATATGCGCCGCATTTCCATGCCCCGGACAACGCCGCGCTGTGCGTCCGCGAAAAGGAACTCCTGCTGCTGAACCATGCGGAGGCCGGCGGCTGGATCGCGCAGCAGTGGCGCCTCGACTCCTTCATCGCCGACAGCATCCGCTTCCACCATGAACCGGAAACGCGCCTGCATCGCACCCACCCGCTGATCCGCACCGTCAACCTCGCGAACCAGCTGACGCCCGGCCTGCGCGCGGACGCCGCCGGCGTGACGGCCGCCGCGCAGCTGTGCGGGCTTGGCACGGACGATGTGGAGCAGCTCTGCACGACTGCCGGGGAAGAGATCCGGAAGATCGCCGAATACCTCGGCATCGACATGGCGACCGTCGGCGAGACGTGGACCGCGCCGGCCCCGACGCCCGAGGATGACGCACGGGAAAAGCTCGCCAGCCATGTCAGCGACCTCGTCTTCGGCGCCAGCCTGGAAGGCTGTTTCGATGCAGGGGAAGATGACAATGCGATAGCGGCAATCGCGCGCGCGGCATGCATGCTGTTCGGCTTCGACGACGCAGTCGTGCTGATGCATAGCCAGGCAGATGATGCACTGACGGGCCACGTCGGCGCGGAATCCGGCGACGCTGCAATGGCGCTCAGCATTCCCCTGCAGGCGGGAGGAATGCTGCCCACCGCATTCGCGACCGGCAAGGTGGCGTACCAGGACCGCGATGGCCCTGCTCCCACCGTGTTCGACGAGCAGTTGCAGCGCATCCTGGAGGGCGGATGCCTGATCGCCATCCCGCTCTCCGACGGCGCGGCCTGCCAAGGCGTGCTTGTGGCATCGACCGGTGAAAGCCGCCTGCCGTCCCTGCGCGCGCGTGACGCCATGCTGATGGCATTCGGCACGCAAGCCGGCAAGTCGCTGGGAACAGCAACCAGCGGCGGTGCACCGCTGCCCGCAGGCGAAGACCAGGGCACGGTGTTCCGCTCGCTGGCGCATGAAGTCAACACGCCCTTGTCGATCATCCGCAACTATCTCAGCGTGCTCGACCGCAAGGTGTCGAAAAAGGAATCCGTCGCGAGCGAGATCGCGATCATTCACGAAGAGATCGACCGCGTCACCGCACTGATCAACAATGTCGCCGATCCCCGCGTCCCGGCGCCGGATGGGCAAGCCGACCTGGGCGCCGCCATCCGCGATGTGGTGACCCTGCTGCGCGAAGCCGAATTCGTCCCGCCGACGGTCAACATCGCGCTGCAGGCGCTGGACACGGCGGCGCTGGAAGTCCCGGGCGACAAGGGAATGCTCAAGCAGATCTTCCTCAACCTGGTCAAGAATGCCGTCGAGGCCCTGCCCGGCGGCGGCCAGATCGATATCGTCTGCAAGGGATTCACGCGTCAGGATAACAAGCTGTACCTCGCCGTTGCCGTGAACGACAACGGCCCCGGCCTGCCCGCCGACGTCCTCGCCCGGCTCTACACGCCGGTCAGGTCGACCAAGGGCGGCAACCATCGCGGACTCGGCCTGAGCATCGTCCATGGCCTGGTCAAGAAGCTGGGCGGACACATGTACTGCCACAGCGGCAAGAATGGCACCACCTTCGAACTGCTGTTCCCGTACTCGGCGCCCTCAGGGTCGAGCCCGCCCTAGGCCCCCATACCGTGCAGACCAACATGGCCCTTCTTTCGACACGCGATTCCGCCGCAATGGCGACGGTACTAGCCAAGGCTAACCACATTGCCGCCGAGAAGCGGCCGCGCCCGAAGATCGTGCTGGTCGACGACGATGCGCGAATGGTGCGCAGCATCCACGACCTGCTCGCGGACCAGGATTACGAACTGACGATGCTCGTGTCGGCACGCGAAGCCGTCGAGCATCTCGCCACCCAACGTCCCGACCTGGTGCTGCTCGACCTGCGCATGCCCGAACTGGACGGCCATCAACTGATGGACATCATTGCGTCGCGCAATTTCGATGTCGGTGTCGTCGTCATCAGCGGCGAGCGCGACATCGATGCCGCCATCGGCGCGGTCAAGCGCGGCGTGTACGGTTACCTGCGCAAGCCGTTCCACCCGGAAGACCTGCTGACGACCGTGGCGCAGGCGCTGCACCGGAAAACCCTCGAAGCGGAAAAGCGCCAGATCCAGTACCAGCTCGAATGTTCCGAGCGCCTGTACCGCTACCTGGTCGACACCCTGCCGGACATCATCTACACCATCGACCTCGAAGGCCGCTTCACCTACATCAACGACCGCGCGGAGCAGTTGCTCGGCTTCACGCGCGAGGAGCTGGTCGGCAAGCATTACTCCACCATCGTGCACGAGGACGACCTCGAACGCGCGCGCTACGTGTTCCAGGAACGCCGCGTCGGCGACCGCGCGTCGCGCAACGTGGAACTGCGGCTCAAGTCGCGCAATGCGCTGATGGAGGAACGCTATTTCGACAACACCCTGCTGACGATTTCCTTCAACGCCACCGCCCTGTACTCGGTGAGCGAGGACAAGAGCCGGCGCGAACTGTTCGGCACCTATGGCGTCGCGCGCGACATCACCGAACTGAAGCGGGCCGAGCAGCGCATTTCCTACCAGGCGTTCTACGACGTCCTGACCGACTTGCCGAACCGCGTCCTGTTCAAGGACCGCCTCGACCTGGCGATCATCCACGCCAAGCGCAACAGCACCAAGATCGCGGTGATGTTCGTCGACCTCGACGGCTTCAAGCCCATCAACGACACGCTCGGCCACCTGAAGGGCGACCAGCTGCTGCGCGAAGTGGCGCAGCGCATGCGCCTGAACCTGCGGCGCGGCGACACGCTGGCGCGGGTGGGCGGCGACGAGTTCACCGTCCTGCTGCCGGACCTGCGCAACCCGAAGGATGCGGCGGCCATCGCGCGCAAGTTCCTGTGGTCCCTGAAGCAGCCCTTCCAGCTCGACAACCAGCTCGTGCACATCTCGGCCAGCATCGGCATCGCCATCTATCCGGACGACGGCACGACCATGGAAGACTTGGTGCGCCACGCCGATATCGCGATGTACCAGATGAAGACGGAGGGCAAGAACAATTTCCGTTTCTACGACGCGTCGATGGAGATTGCGGCCAACCAGAAAGTTGCACTTGCCCAGTCCCTGCGGCAAGCCATCGACCGCGGCGAGCTGGAGATGTACTACCAGCCGCAAGTCGATGCGGGCAGCGGCCGCATCGTCGCCGCCGAGGCCCTGATGCGCTGGAACCATCCCGAGCGCGGCACACTGTCGGCGGGCGAGTTCCTGCCGTTCGCTGAAGAAAACGGCCTGATGCTGACGCTGACCGACTGGATGATCCGCGCGGTATGCAACCAGTTGCGCATCTGGAACGATACCGGCCTCGGCGTCGACCGGGTATCGATCAACCTGTCGCCGCAATGCCTGGACCGCGGGGATATCGCGCGCAAGCTGCTGCGCTGGGTTGCTGCGGCGGGCATTTCGCCGGCACAGCTGGAAATCGAAATCACCGAAAGCGTCTGCATCCGCAATCCGCAACAGGCGCTCAGCCAGTTGCAGAAGATGGCCAACGCAGGCATAGGGATCGCGGTAGATGACTTCGGCACCGGCTACTCGTCGCTCGCCTATCTGCAACAATTCCCGGTCAAGACATTGAAAATCGACCGCTCCTTCGTCAAGGATATCCAGCACCAGAACGGACATTACCCGGTCGTGCTGGCCGTGATCTCGATCGCGGCCAGCATCGGCGTCAATGTCATTGCCGAAGGCGTGGAAACCGAAGGGCAATCCCTCTATCTGGCCAATGCGGGCTGCACCACGATGCAGGGACATCTTTTCTACAAGCCCTTGCCCGCCGCCCAGTTCTACGAGCAGTTCCAGCAATCCCGCCTGCGCAGCGCATCGAACGATGCAACATGGGCGCCCTGATACTCCCTAAAACCCGGCCTATTAGCGCCCGGTTGAGCTTTCGCAATAGCGATTCCTAGCAATCCCTTAGGTTTTCCGGAAACGCATGCGCGTCTGCGCATGTCCAACCCAGGCGACTTTGAAACCAGGAGAATTGCGTTGACACCGAACCTCACATCCGCACGACAGGCCATCCAGGCAGAACTCTCCCACGCCCGGCAAGGTGCCGCTTTTTACACGGCGCGCGTCGAAGCACTGGAAACTGCGTTAACCCAACTGGAAAGCGTGGACACCGACGACATGGCGCTCCTCGACACGGACGAGGACACTTCAGCCAGGACGGTCACGAAAAAGCGGGCCGGAAAACGCGGCCGCCCCGCGCGCAAGGCGGCATCCGGCACCACGACGCGCGCCAGAAGGAGCAAGAAGGCAGCCGCCAAGGGCGACCAGGCCGAACTCCCCACCACCGGCACCGACTTCTGGCTGGAACTGGTGACCGATGAGCCGAAGTCCGCCGTCGACATCGCCAACGCCGCAGCCGCACATCTCGGCCTGGATGCTGAACAGAAAACCCAGATCCAGAAGCTCAAGCAGCGCGTCGCGCCAGCGCTGGCCACACTGGTGGCGACCCAGAAGATCCAGCATGCGGGTGCCGGCCGGCAACGCCGCTACTTCCGGGACAATGCCCGGAAAACCTCCGAATAATCGCTCCGGCGGCATCGCCCGCCCTTCCAGACCGGTGCGCCCCGACAGCGGGGCGCATTCCTCCCTTCGCACTGCCATAGCCATGCGCAGGCGGCTATCTGCATCCGACTGTCTCATTTTCGACTGTCGGTTTTCTTTACACTTTTAGCTCAAAACATCAATTACCCTGCCTCAAGCCATTGTTTTGTAACGATTGGTAACAATTGGCTCGTTTCTTGCTTTGAAGCATGTTTCCCCGAGGAATTGGCGTGCGTTGCATGCGATTAATATTCCTCTAAACTGAATGCAACACTGCCCGACCGCCATCTCTCCCGGATTGGATCGTCAGTCCGGGTTTGCAGGTCCGGTTTTCGAAACGTGTCTATTGACCTTCCTATCGTGCCTGCCGAGATATCACAGCCCGGCCACGGGCCAGCCGATACCGCCACACTGCCCGCCGAGGCAGCTTCCGCCCCTGTGCGCGCGCCCCTTTCGAGCACCGGCAGGAACATGGAGATCAAGGAGATCCTGCACGCCAGTCCGGTCTTCGGCATGCTCGACGACGCCGTGCTGGACGATCTCGTGCAATTCCTCGAAATCCAGCATGTGCGCGGCGGAAACCTGGTCATCCGCGAGGGCGATCCGTCCGAATTCATGATCATCGTGGTCAGCGGCCGCCTGCGCGTATCGCGCCGCGGCCCGTCCGGCGACCTGCTCCTGTATAACGAAATCTGCCCCGGCGACAGCGTCGGCGAGACCGGCCTGATCCTGAAGCAGAAACGCACGGCAGACGTCAGTGCGGTGCGCGACACCACCATCGCCGTCCTCAGCCGCGCCAGCTTCGAAGCCCTGCTGCACCGCCAGCCGATCGAACTGAACCGCGTGTTTGCGCAAGCCATCTTCAACCACCTGCGGCACACGCCGCAGTCGGTGGAGCGCAAGGTCGCGCAGACTTTTGCCGTCATTCCCCTGCATCCGGATGCAGGGGCGGGCGACCTCGCCGCCGGCCTGGCCAAGGCATTCTCCCGGGCCGGCCGCGCGCGCCACCTGAGCTGCGCCACCCTGCGCGAAGTGACTGGTTCGGATGCCGGCAGCCGCGCGGCAGGCGAAATGCTGAACCAGCTCGAAAAGCAGATCGATTTCCTCATTTTCGAAGCCGAGTCGATGAGCTCCGCGCTGACACAACATGCATTCCGCCAGGCCGACCAGCTCATCTTCGTCGCCTCGCCCGACCAGGCGCCGGACGTGCGCGAGGTGGAGAAGCTGCTGGCGCGAGAGCCGGGTTTTTCGATGAAGCGGCAGCACCTTGCGCTGCTCCACCCCGCATCGGCCCTCACGCCTGCGGATACCGAACCATGGCTGCGCGGCCGCAAGCTGGAGCGCGTCTATTCCCTGCGACGGGGACACAATCCCGACTTCACCCACCTGGCGCGCTTCCTGACCGGCAGTGCGGTCGGTGTCGTGCTGGGCGGCGGCGGCGCACGCGGCTTCGCGCATATCGGCGTGCTGCGCGCGCTGGAAGAGTCCGGCATCCCGATCGATCTCCTCGGCGGCAACAGCATGGGCGCGCTGATCGGTGCGCAATACGCTTGCAACGTACCGCTCGATGAAATCCTCGAACGCACCAAGCAGTTCGCGCTCGGCGGCGAACACCCGACCCTGCCGCTCGTCTCGCTGCTGGCCGGCCGCCGCATCGAACGCGACCTGCAGCGAATGTTCGACGGCATGAAGATGACCGCGCTCTGGCGCCCCTACTTCGCCGCCGCCTGCAACCTGACGCGCGGCTGCACCACGGTGCAGGAAAACGGCCCGCTCTGGCGCGCGGTCCTCGCCAGCAATTCGCCTGCGGGCCTGCTGCCGCCTGTGGTGCATGACGGCCAGTTGCTGGTCGACGGCGCCATCCTCGACAACGTGCCGGTCGACGCCATGCGCATGCGTCTCGGCACCCCGCTCGAAAAGCGGCGCGGCAACGGCACCATCATCGCCATCGATGTGGACGTGCGCGACGAACTCGGCGTCGACCCGGCCCTGCCGCGCCTGTCCCCCTTGCAGTCACTCAAACGCTATTTTTCGCCGTCCGCCCCCTCGGTTCCGGGCATCGGCGACATCCTTTACCGGGCCAGCCATATCGGCAGCCTGCACCAGCGCGACCGCACCATGGCGCTGGCAGATCACTATCTTGAGCCGCCTGTGTCGGGGTTCGCCTTGATGGATTACCGCCGCGCGGAGGAAATCGCGGATACCGGTTATCGCTATGCCAGGGAACAGATCGAGAAATGGGATCGAACGATAACTTCACCGCGCTAGAGTGCCTGGCGTTCCCCCTGTCCTCCAGCCAGCGTGAAGTGTGGCTGGACCAGCGCGCGTGGCCCGGCAGCGCGCACCTGAACATCGGCGGCGGCGCCTTCCTGCGCGGCCGTCTCGACCTGCCGCTGTTCCGCGAATCGCTGGCGCTGCTCGTCGCCGAGAACGACGCCCTGCGCCTGGCGCCGCTGCCCGACGGCACGCAGCGCCTGCTGGATTACGTCCTGCCGCGCCTCGAGATCATCGACATGGCCGGCGCAAGCGACCCGCAGGAAGCGATGCGCGCATGGTGGCAGGAATGGATACGCGTGCCCTTCGCGCTGGACGGCACGCCGCCGTGGCGCTTCGCGCTGCTGCATGCCAGCGACGAGTTCCACGGGCTGACGATCCAGTTCCATCACCTGATCATGGATGGCTGGGGCACGACGCAGGTGATGCGGCGCTGGAGCGACATCTACAATGCCTTGCTGCGCCAGGAAGAGATTCCGCCGGCGGAAAGCCAGCCGTATGCGCAGTTCGTGCAGGAGTCGCTGGAATACGAACGCTCGGCGGCGTTCGAGAGCGACGCCGCGTACTGGAACGCGCAATTTCCCGAGCTGCTGCCGCCGCTGTTCGAACGTCCTTACGCCAGCCCGCTGTCGCGCCAGCTCCCGGCGGCGCAGCTCGCGGTGCGCGCGATGTCCCGCGACGACTACAACCGGATCTGCATCTTTTCGGCGAGCCGCGGCGTCAGCCCGTTCTGCCTGTTCCTCGCCGCGCTCGCCGTCTATTTCACCCGCACCGCGAACCGCGACGAGATCGTCATCGGCATTCCCAGCCTGAACCGGCTCGGCCGCCGCTACAAGGCGACGCCGGGCATGTTCGTCGGCGTCAGCCCGCTGCGCCTGAAGGTGCGCCCCGGCATGACGGTATCCGAACTGCTCGCCGCCGCCAGCACCGCGGTGCGCAGCGCGCTGCGGCATCCGCGCTATCCGCTGAGCGTCCTCGGGCGCTCGCTGGAACTGATCCGCCATAACCGCGACGGCCTGTTCGACGTCATCCTTTCCTTCGAACGGCAGGATTACGACCTGTCCTTCGGCGATGCGCAGCTGATCGACTCGCGCCAGCTGTTTTCCGGCACCGCGCGTTATCCGCTCGGCATTACCGTCTGCGAATTCCATCCCGAACAGGACGTGGAACTGGTCATCGAAGGCAGCAGGGCCTGTTTCACGCAGGGCGAAATCCCGCTGCTGGCAAGCCGCCTGGCCGCGGTCATCGACCGCATGATGGACGATCCGCTGCAGACGCTCGGCGACCTCGACCTGCTGCCGGCCGAGGAAAGGCACGCCGTGCTCGACGGCGTGCATGAACATGTCGCCTGCCACGACGGGACGCTGCCCTTCATCTGCCTGTTCGAACGCCAGGTCGCCCTCGATCCCAGGGCAGTCGCCCTGGTGTGGCCCGGCGGCTGCATGGATTACGGCACGCTGAACCGCCGCGCCAACCAGCTTGCCCACCGGCTCGAAGCACTGGGCGCGGGGCGCGACACCATCGTCGCCTTCGCCATCGACCGCTCGGCCGCGATGATGATCGCGCTGCTGGCGATCGCCAAGACCGGCGCCGCCTTCCTGCCGCTGGATGTCCACAGCCCCGCCGCCCGCCTCGCCGGCATCCTCGAGGAAAGCACGGCGCTGGCCTTGCTGGCCTCGCCCTCGACGCCGGCGGAACTGCGGCAACTGCATCCGCGCACATTGACCGTGGACGAAGAGGAGCGCGACATCTACGTGATGGAGCGCCGCCTGCCGGCCTGCCCCGCGCCTGCCGACCTCGCCTATGTGCTCTACACATCGGGGTCGACAGGCAAGCCCAAGGGCGTGATGATCGAACACGCCACGCTGTCGCGCCGCCTCGCGTGGCTGACGCGCACTTACGCGGTGGAGAAGCACGACCGCTCCGCCCAGGCCACGCAGCTCACCTTCGACCCGGCGCTGATCGAAGCCCTGCTGCCGCTGGTCTGCGGCGCCAGTGTCGCCCTGCCGCCGCCGGGCCGCCTGCTGCCGGAATCGCTCGCCGCCTTCGCGGTCGAACACGGCGTCACCATCATGGCCTTCGTCCCGGCGACGCTGAGCCGCTTCCTCGACGGCGCCAGCAGCCGCACCGGCCTGAAGCTGCGCGTGGCCTGCTGCGGTGGCGAAGTGCTGCCGCCCGAGCTGGCCAACCGCTACCTGCGCATGACCGGCGCACGGCTGCACAACGTCTACGGCCCCACCGAAGCCGCGATTTTCGCAACCGCCTGGGAGTGCAAGTTCCAGTCCGCGCACACCGCGCTTCCGGTCGGCCGCCCCATCGACAACACCCGCATTTACGTGCTCGACGCGCAGCTGCGCACCGTGCCCTTCGGCGTGGCAGGCGAAATCTACATCGGCGGCGATGCCATCGCGCGCGGCTATCTCGGCGCGCCGGACGCCACCCGCGAAGCCTTCCTGCCCGATCCTTACCGTCCCGGCCATCGCATGTACCGCACCGGCGACCGGGGATGGCTGGGCGACGACGGACACCTGCGCTTCATCGGACGCGTCGACAGGCAGGTCAAGCTGCGCGGCTACCGGATCGAACTGGGCGAAATCGAATCGGCGCTGCTGGCAATCAACGGCGTCCGGCAGGCGGCGGTCAGCCTCGTCGAGCAGCACGGCAAGGCGATGATCCTGGCCTGGGTCTCGACTGCGGACGGCATCGATACCGACACATTGCAGCGCATGCTGCGCACCCGCCTGCCCGACTACATGGTGCCGAGCCGGATCTGCATCCTGCCCGACCTGCCTCTCGGTTCCACCGGGAAGATCGATTACGCGGCCTTGCCGGTCGGCGACAGCCTGGCTGCTGCTGCGGTCGCGCGTCCGCCGCGCAATGCCATCGAGTCGACGCTGCTTGCCATCTGGGAGGAAGTCCTCAAGCATCGCCCCCTGAACGTGCGCGACAATTTCTTCGAGGCCGGCGGCGATTCGCTCGCCGCAATCCAGATCGCCATCGACGTGGAGACGCAACTTGGGGTCAACGTCTCGCTGCAGATGATCGCGGAGCATCCAACCATCGAACAGCTCGCCCAGGCGCTCGAACAGGAAGCCAACGCGCCACGGACGATGATTGCGCTTGGCCCGCAGCGAGGCGGCGTACCGATCTACCTTGCCGCGTCCGGCCACGGCGATTTGTTGCGCTTCCAGAACCTGGCCAATGCCTTGGGCAATGCGTACGAAGTCCACATGCTGCAACCGCCCGACGACAACAGTGAGCATTCCATCGACCGCCTTGCCGAGCTGTACGCCGACCGCATCGAAGCGCGCGGCGAAGGCCCGCGCTATATCGCCGGCTTCTCCGTCGGCGGCATCGCGGCCCTCGAAACCTCGCGCGTGCTGCAGCAGCGCGGCATCGATGTGCATGGACTGTTCCTGATCGACACCATCTATCCCGGCTTCGTGCTGCGCCGGACCATCCCCTGGCGTACCCTCGGCTGGCTGACGCGGCAGTTGCGCATGCACGACCTGAGCATGAACGGACGCCGGCTTGGCGCAATGTTCAAGGATGCCGGTCTCGTCACACAGGTCCGGGCGCTGGGCGATTACCGCCCCGCCGGCTTCGACGGCCCTGCCCATCTCATCATCTCGTCCGGGCTGGCCAGCTGGGACCGCTGGCTGTTTCGTGCCTGGCGGACGCTGATGGCGGGCCGTTTGCTGGAGTTCCAGGTGCGCGGCCTGCACGGCTCCATGTTCGAGCCCGACAATGTCGACGACCTTGCGGCGGCGATTGCCTCCCGGCTCGAGGGACTTGCGTGAAACACAGCAAAGCCGGCCAGCATGATCTTGCCGCCCTTCATCGCCGACTGAAGACACTGGCTGTGCTGCTGGTGGTACTCGTGTGCCTCGCACTGGCATGGAAGTGGACGCCGCTGCGGGAGTGGCTGGACATCGAGCGCGTCGTCAGCGCAATGCAGGACACCGGCCGCAGCTTCGGTCTGCTCGCCGCCATCGCAGCTTTCGCCGTCGCCTGCATCGCCGTCGTTCCGCTGACCTTCCTGACACTGGTGACGATCGTCGCCTTCGGACCGGTGGACGGCTTCATTTGCACCTTGGCCGGAGCAAGCATCGGCGGCGCGGCAAGCTACTGGATGGGGCGGCTGCTGGGACGCGAAGTCATAGAACGCCTCGCGGGAGAACGTGTCAACCTCCTGAGCCGCCGCCTGGCCGGCCGCGGCCTGATCGCCGTGGCTGCCGTGCGCCTGGTGCCCGTGGCGCCGTTCGCGGTCGTCAATCTCATTGCCGGCGCATCGCACATCAATTTCCGGGATTTCATCCTGGGGAACGCACTGGGCATGACGCCGGGCGCGCTGGCCATGGTGCTCTTCCTCGACCAGATCATCATGGCGCTGAAAACGCCGGGAACGGGTTCCATCGCGCTGGTCGCGCTCACGCTGGCACTGATCGCGGCCGGCGGCTGGGGGCTACGGCGGTGGATTCGGCAGACGGGTGAATGAGACGCGACTCACTTGTCGCGTGGTGAAATGAACGCCTTGTGGAACAGGTGGCGCGCCAGCAGGAGCGGCGGCATCCGCAGCCAGTTCGCGCGCACGTAGAGCATCTCCTTGGCCGTGGCAGTGAAGGCGTCGGTACAGCTCGCATGGTCCGGCACCAGCGCGCGCATGAACAGCCGGTCCATCAGCGCCAGCATTGCCCCGTCCGGCTTGCCCGCATCGGCGGCATCCATCACGGCCTCCGGAATCGGCGTGTCGAGCAGCCGCCGCGTATACCGCAATGCATAGAACAGCGGCCGCGTGAGCTGCAGTTGTGCCGCCCTCGGGACCAGGCCGGTCCAGAACGAGGACGCCTGGCCGAAATGCGTCAGGAGCCGGTGCAGGTCCACCATGTCGCGCAGCCCGTTGTCGAATTCGCCGTCGTTGAACAGGTGCACCGCGCTGTGCAGCACCATGTCGTGCGGCGCAAGCACGGTGAGTCTGGGCGAGTCCCCCACGGGACGCGCAGCCTCCAGCAACAGTGCGGAATCCGGATGCACCGGCGCGGTTTTCGGGACAATGGCGTGGTGGACATCGATGACGGTCTGGCGCTTCATATGCTGCATCGGCGGCAATTCATGCATCCAGGTACGGTAGTAGCGCTGGTCGTAGGCATCGGTGTGCAGGCTCACCCAGCCATGCAGCATCAGCGAGGCCTCCGCCGCACCGAGGCTGGCTTCAGGAACCAGGATATCGATATCCGAGAAGATGCGGCCGCGCGCCGACGGCAGGTTCGCGAACACATAGGCGGCGCCCTTGAGGAGCATCACCGGAATGTTAAGGTTGGCCAGCGCCTTCACGATATGCCCGACCTCCCACTTCACTGCCAGGGTGTGCCGTTCCGCGCCTATCCACGCCCAATCGAGATGCTCCCTTGGCTGCGGCGGAACGCATTCCAGCAACCCGTTTTCCTCCAGCACCGCGTACAAGGTCGACAGTACATTGCTGCGCCGTGCCTGCCGTATCAGCAGGTCCCAGTCGGCAAGCTTCAGCGCCTTGATGGACTGCGGCTGGCGGAAAGTCCGCAGGACGAGCGGTTCGAGCATCATGCGGCGCGCGCCTCCGCTTCGAGGGAGGCGAAAGTCGCCACCGCGTCATCCAGCCGGCTGTAGCTGAAATCGAAACACCGGGACTTATCGATCATGCCGGCCAGCGTTTCGAATCCGCGGCTGCCCAATGCATGGAAATTGAATGCGTTCTCGGCCACGCGCATGAGCGCCCGTGCACGCGGAAGCGCCACCAGCGTCGCATTCGCGGCCGGCTGGTACTGGGGGAAAATCACCCAGGCCGGACGCGCCTTCTCCCCGACCCGTCTGACACTGTCTGCGGTCGGCTTCATGTGGGCGACCGAACCTTTCGTCGTGTCCATCACGGTCGGGCTGAATACCGCGCCCGGCACATAGGATTTGATGATGTCGACCGACGCGTTCTTCAGGCTCACCGGCCGCGGCAGGGGGAGAATCTTCCCGTCATCGATGCCGACCAGGGTCAGCTCATCCGACAGCAGCCGCCACCCCCGGTTGACGAGGGCGGCGCACAAGGTGCTCTTGCCTGACCCGGGCGGCGCCGGCAGTATCGCCGCGAGACCGCCTCGTTCGATGACGGCAGCATGGATGATCAGGTAGCGATAGACATGGCTCGACACACACCAGTTGAGCCCCCATTCGAACATGGGAAACGCCTGCTCCAGCGGAAGCGGCTTGAAAGGCGACTTGCCGTCGAACTTGAACACCACCTGCGGCCGGTACCAGCGCCGCAGGTTTGCAGGACGATCCAGGCTGACATGGAAATCGGCGAAGTCGTCGTCCGCCAGCGGATAGTCTGCATAGAGCAAGCCAATGCCATCGGCCACGGACGGGATCGCGCTGCGTACATGCGTGACAAAGACGCCCGTCCGAAGGTAAATCCCGGGCCCTTCCATTCGGAACCGCAGCTCCGCCGGAGATAAGGAGGATAAATTCAAATTCAGACGCGCTCGACCAAGGCGAGCGCATGCATGTCGGATACGGTCATTTCGATTTCGCGCTGCAAATCATCATCGGGCTCGCATTGCCATTCCCTGGCAAAACGTTGCACCAAAGATAGCACATCGGCAGGTGCCTGTTGCAGTGCTTGCAGGAGTTGCGCTGCACGATCGTCGAGGACGTGGATGTCGCCGGACAGCGCGTTGTACACGACGAACTCGCCGTCCCAGAATCTCAGCTGGAGAGCGTCGTCGTCAATAATGCGCCATTGCATGATGGATGGAGAAGGCGGCTGGAAGTAATAAGGCCTTCGCAATCAGGAGGCTTAATAGGCGAAAGTCTGCTGGATGTAATAGACAACCTGTTCAGGGGTCCACTTCACCCCTGCAGTCGGAGTGAAGTAGCCGTTCAGGCGGATTTCATTCCACATGGCCTGGAGCCTGGACGTGTCCAGGAACGGACTCCATCCCGCCTTGTAGTTCAGATAGGCGGCGACGAGGTGCATGCCGAGGTTGTACTTGTCATACGTCTGCTCAGTCAGCATATTGAGCATCGTTATGTTGTAGAACGGCGAGCCCACTGGAACGGTAAACACAGTCCTGAACTTCACCGTAGTCCGGTTCGGAATGGGCCAACTATGATTCTTCCAATAACCCGGCGAACGGCCCGCGCAAACCACGTTGTTGTCTTCAGGCTTGCTCAGGTTGCCAGACAGGAACCCGGATGGACTCTTGCAGACGGTGCCGAGAACCGGCCGGCTGGTCAACGTCGCGATGATGCCGGATGCAGCGATCCCCGACCGGCCAAAACGCCGACGGCCAGGATTCTCCAGTCCCTGCTGCGAGGTACCGGATGCATTCTTGTCGTCAATCTTTTCGTCTTGCCGACCGTTGGGGGTCATGTAACGCTCCACTGCACGTTGGTCTTTGATGGCGTAAGGACAGCCAAGCCATCACCATCCTTAGCAAAAGCCGTTCCAAGCCTTTACCCGAACAAAATAACCTATACGAATCAATGCGTTGCTGATAACCATCAATAAAATTTAACATGAGGCAAAAGAATTGCAGCCCGCATGTAAAATTTTCCGACAGGTGGAACCAAGCCATCCGGCAAAGAAGACTCGACTGGCATCGGCGGAAATTTCATTATAGTCTTTGCAATCATGCCGATGCACACTATTTGAAACTTCATGAACATTCTTCGCCTCGGTCTCATCTGCCTGTCGCCCATGCTCGCGGCATTTTCCAACACTGCAGTGGCGGAGGATTTGCCCGGCACCATCGCCCGGATAAAACCCTCGGTCGTCGGCATTGCAACCCTGAAGAAGGGGCGCACACCACCCATTCACTTCATCGGCACCGGCTTCGTCGTCAGCGACGGACTCACGGTCATCACGAATGCGCATGTCGTAAAACAGGCCGGCATCGAGGACGGGAGCGAACTGCTCGGCGTGCTCACCGGGAGCAACCAGTCCGCGGACCTGCGCGCCGCGACAATCATCAATACCGACTCCGAGCGTGACCTCGCACAGCTGCGCATCGCCGGATCCCCGCTCCCTGCGTTGAAAATCGGCAATTCCGATTCCGTACGCGAAGGACATTCTCTTGTCTTTACCGGATTTCCGCTCGGCATGGTGCTTGGATTCCACCACGTTACGCATCGGGCGCTGGTAGCCGCAATTACGCCGGTCGCCGATCCCGCGCCGGCGTCGAGGAACCTGAATGCGAAGATGATCGCGCAGTTGCGCAACGCGCCCTACCTGGTATTCCAGCTCGATGGAACAGCCTATCCGGGCAGCAGCGGCAGTCCGCTCTACGATCCAGACACCGGCAATGTCCTCGGTGTCATCAACAAGGTCGTCGTGAAAGGAACGAAAGAAACGGTCCTTACGCAACCGAGCGGCATCACATATGCCATCCCGGGCAAATACATTCAGGAGCTAATGGAAAAGGGCTCCCCACCCCGTCCCTGACAGTCCCGGCCGCGATCACGGCCGGCGACCCGGGTGAAATCAGAAGAAACTTTCGGGAATAACGAGCACGTCGCCGGGACGCATCGGCGTGTTGGCGGAGATGTCGCCCTTCTTGATCAGATCGTCGAGGCGTACGGCAATCTTTTGCTGTTTCCCGTCCACGGTACGGACAATGCTTGCACGGTTGCCCGCGGCAAATTCAGCCAGCCCGCCTACCGCAATCAGTACATCCATGACCGACATGCCCTGGCGATAAGGCAAGGCCTGCGGTTTTGCGGCCTGTCCTATCACGCGGACCTGTTCGGAATACGGCCCGACGAAGCCGGTCACGATGACCGTCACCACTGGCTGCTGGAGGAATTTGCCGAGCACCTGCTCGATATCCCGTGCCAGTTGCGTCGTGGTCTTGCCACTGGCAACCAGGTCCTCGACCAGGGGTGTACTGATCTTGCCGTCAGGGCGTACCGGGACAACCTGCGACACCTCGGGATTACGCCAGACATTGATGCTGATGGTATCGCCGGGGCCGATCAGGTATTCATGCTTTACCCCGGCGCTTTCCGGCGCTTCGGCCACGCCGCCATCCGTGGCGCAAGCACTCAGTGCGAACGCAGCGCACACCATTGCCAAACGTCCGGCCCTCGCCATGCTTTCGGTAAACATCTTGTTCACGTTGCCCCCCCCTTTTTTTGGTGTCGCCGCCGCAAAGGCGGATTGATATTTCATATTGGAAACAGCCTGCCCGGACTGATTGCGCACGCCCTGCGAAGACAAAAAATGACCGGTTTTCGGCAAGCCGCAGAACGAATCAACGCCTGAGTGCAATATCTGCAGGCATTTGCTTCTTGTCAAGCATACGCCATGATTACCACAAGTATCCAAACCTTGCTAAATTATAATGACTGCAATCAATAATAGGTATAATCACTTGACGGTTGGACATTAATATTGGGTTCGTCAAGTCCGCATAAGTAAGAGGGAGGCTTTAAAGGATGGAGCAGCTGGTAACCCAATTATTTTCCGCCGCCAAGGGCATCTGGAAATACCGCTGGTACTCCATGGCGGTTTCCTGGGCGGTTGTCCTCATCGGTTTTTTCACGGTATATACCCTCCCCAACAATTACCAGGCTTCCGCGCGCGTGTTCGTCGATACGCAATCGATCCTGAAGCCGTTGCTCTCCGGCATGACGACAATTCCGGACGTCGAGCAGCAAGTCTCGATCATGAGCAAGACGCTGCTGAGCCGGCCCAACGTAGAGCGCGTGATGCGCATGGTCGACCTGGACATCAGCGCCAAATCGAACCAGGACAAGGAAGCCTACGTCAACGCGCTGATGTCCCAGATCAAGATCACCGGAACGGCCAGCCACGACATCTATTCCATCACCTACGGCAACGCCGATCCGAAGGTCGCCAAGAGCGTCGTCGAATCGCTGCTCACGATCTTCATCGAGGGCAGCTTCGGCGACAAGAAACAGGATTCGGCCAATGCCGTCCGCTTCATCGACGAGCAGATCAAGCAATATGAAGAGAAGCTGGTCAGCGCGGAAAACGCGATCAAGGAATTCAAGCTGAAGAACAGTTCGCTGGTCACACGGGGAGACGGCGACTTCGGCGGCAAGCTGGTACAGGCGGAAGAGCAGCTCAACCAGGCGCGGCTGGAACTGCTGGAGGCGGAACAGGCCCGCAATTCCATCAAGAAGGAAATCGCCGGCGAAGAGCCGATCCTCGAAGGCGACAATACCCAGACAGCCAACGCCACCGTCAATCCGGAACTCGATGCCCGCATCGAAGCACTGAACAAGACCCTCGACAGCTACCGCCTTCAGTTCACCGAGCAGCACCCGGACATCGTCGCGACAAAACGCCTCATCGCCCAACTGGAAGCCCGCAAGATCCAGGAAGCAAAAGCGCGCGCATCGAGCACGACCATCGGCAGGAACTACAGCCCGGTCCTCCAGCAGCTCAAGGTCGCCCTGTCGGATGCGGAAGCGCGTGTCGCATCCATGCGTGCGCGCACCGAGGAATACAGTGCACGCGTCGCGCGGCTGCGTTCGATGAGCACCGCGGTGCCGGAGATGGAAGCACAGTTCGCCCAGCTCAACCGCGACTACCAGATCAACAAGGCCAATTACGAGAAACTGATCGCCAGCCGCGATGCGGCAAAACTGTCAGGCGACCTGAGCGCAACCACCGAGATGATGACCTTCCGCATCATCGATCCGCCGACGGTGCCGTTGAAACCGACCGGCCCCAACCGCCCGCGCCTGTTCTCCATCGTATTCGTCGGCGCCCTCCTCGCCGGCCTGGCCGCCGGTTTCCTCCTGACCCAGATCCGCCCCACCTTTGTCAGTCTCGCTCACCTGCGCGAAGTCACCGGACTCCCGGTTCTGGGCAGCGTATCCATGAACTGGACCGAGGCGGAAAAACGGCGCCACAAGAAGAGCCTGTATGCCCTGACGGCTTCATTCACCGGCATGCTGCTTTTGTCGGGCGGCGCGTTCGGCCTGCTGCTTCTCAAGTCGTAGCGCGAGCGATTCCGCCGGAACAGCTGTTGGGAAACAGGAACGGATTGACTATATGTTGCAGGGGCTGTGCCGAAGCGCGGCCTGATTAATTTCTCCAGGAGGCAGTGTGGGAATCATCGAAAAGGCGGCAGGCAAACTGGCACAAGCGGGATCTGCGCGCACGACACAGGCGCCGGCTGCCAAGGCTGAAGTCAAGCCGGCGGCCGAGGCTGAAGCGCCCCAGGCCCCCACCGTCGATTCCAAGGCACAGTCCAAGAGGATCGAACTGAACCTGGCGAAACTGCAAGAGCGGGGCATGATTACGCCGGACGGTCCGCGCTCCGGCGTGGCGGAAGAATTCCGCGCGATCAAACGCAGCCTGATCACCAACGTCCTCGAACAGAAAGCCGACTCGTCGCGGCCGAACAACCTGATAATGGTCACGAGCGCGCTACCCGGCGAAGGCAAGACGTTCTGCTCGATCAACCTCGCCATCAGCATCGCAATGGAATTCGACCATACCGTGCTGCTCATCGATGCCGACGTGGCGCGTCCGTCCGTCCCCCGGCAATTGGGGATCGAAGCGGATGCCGGCCTGATGGACGTCCTGCTGGAACGCGACCTTGACGTCGCGGATGTCATGCTGAAGACCAATATCGAACGGCTGAGCATCCTGCCGTCAGGCAACCGTCATCGCCATTCCACCGAACTGCTGGCCAGCAAGGCGATGAACCATTTCCTCCACGAGATCGCACACCGCTACAACGACCGCATCGTGATCTTCGATTCGCCACCGCTGCTGCTGACCACGGAGTCGCGCGCGCTGGCGACTCGCATGGGACAGATCGTGATGGTGGTCGAGGGCGAGAAGACGACCCAGTACTCGCTCAAGAACGCGCTGCGCCAAATTGAAACGTGCCCGAACATCAATCTGATCTATAACAAGGCCAAAGCGTTTCGGGGCTTGGAAAACTATGGCTATTACTACAATTAAGACCCGGTCGAACAGCGAACCCGGCAAGCCTTACCTGCCCCTTGTATCAACCGTCGCTGCTGCGGCCCTCCTGGTTTCCCCCATGGCCGGTGCGACCGACTGGAAAGTCGTGCCCACCCTGACGGTGCGCGGGACCTACTCGGACAATATCCGCCTGGCCCCGCGAGGCCTGGAAGAAGGCGATTTCGTGACCGACGTTTCGCCCGGCCTGAGCATATCCCGCACCGGCCCCAACCTGACGGTCAAGGCCCGCTACACATTCCAGCACCTGAACTACGCGAACGACAACAAGGGCGACAGCAGCTTCCACAAGCTGGACGGCGTTGCGCAAGCCCATCTGATCAAGGACCTGCTGTCGGTCGACGGCTCGGCGACGGTCAACCAGCAGGATGTCGACCTGTTCGGCCCGAGCACGATCACCAGCGGAAATTACACTGTCAATCCGAACCGGACGACGGTCAGAACGGCGACAGTCAGCCCCTATCTCCACCATCAGTGGCGTGGCGTTGCCGCCGGCGAACTGCGTTATACGAAGACGCAGGTCAGCACCAGTTCGCAGGCGCTGTTGAGCAGCGATATCGATGCGCTGACGCTAAGCGTGACCAGCGCCCCATCGGTCAGGACGCTGGCGTGGGGGCTGCGGCATGATACGCGCCGGACCGAAAGATCGAACACCAATTCCATCGACTCGAAGACCACCACCGCGGATGCCCGCTTCATGGTCACACCGCAGTTCTACCTGACCACCTCAGGCGGTTACGAGGAGTTCGATTACGTGGTCGCGCCCGGCGCGGAAGATCCCAAGGGCACGTTCTACTCCGGCGGATTCGCCTGGAACCCGACCGCAAGGACGAACCTCGCCCTGAGTGTCGGCAAGCATTTCTACGGCACGACTTTTACCCTGCAATCCAGCGTACGCAGCCGCTATACATTGTGGCGCGTGACCTACGATGAAAGCGTCACGAACACGCCGGCCCAGATCGCAATGAATTCAACGGGAAGCACCGCAGACTTCCTGGATCAGCTTTTCCAGTCCAGCATCGCAGATCCCGTGCTGCGCCAGCAGGCTGTAGAACGGTTCATCGCGACGAACGGCCTTCCGGCCTCGCTGACGCGCACGGTCAATTACCTGACCACCCAGTTCTACCTGCAGAAGGCGCTGCGCGCATCGGTCGCGATCACGGGCGCAAAGAACTCGGTCATCTTCACCGTTTCGAATACGATGCGGTCGCCGCAATCCCTGGACACGGTGTCTCTTACTACGCCCGGCGGCATCACAACAGCGGATACGCGCCAGCTCGGCGCCACGGCGCTCTGGAACTGGCGTTTCTCGGGACGCACCAGTGCGAACTTCAGCGCCGACCATATCAGGAAAAAACTCCAGACCACCAATGCACAAGAGCGCATGACGACGTACAGGGTCGGCCTCGCACACCAGTTCCAGCCCAGACTGAACGGCGTGGTCGAACTGAGGCATGCCGAGACAACATCGGACACCGGCTTCAGCAACTATCAGGAAAACGCGATCTCTGCGTTCGTTTCGATGCAATTCTAGTGGAGCCCGTTGTCAGATGTACGAATCCTATTACGGCCTCGCGGCCAAGCCGTTCCAGCTGAAGCCGGACCCACGGTTCTTCTTCGGCAGCCGGAACCACAAGCGCGCGATGGCCTACCTCCAGTACGGCCTGTCGCAGGGTGAAGGCTTCATCGTCATCACCGGCGAAGTCGGTGCCGGCAAGACAACGCTCGTGCGCAACATGTTCCAGGAACTCGATTCCGAGAAAATCGTCGCCGCGCAAATCGTCAACACGCATCTTTCTTCGGAAGACACCCTGAAAATGGTTGCCGCCGCTTTCGGCATTCCCCTGGAGGATGCGAGCAAAGGAGTGCTGCTGACGCGCATCGAAAAGTTCCTGCGCTCCTGCGACGCACAGGGCAAGCGTGCGTTGCTCGTAGTCGATGAGGCACAGAACCTCAATTCGCAAACCATCGAGGAATTGCGGATGCTGTCGAACTTCCAGACCAACGACAACTGCCTGCTGCAGACATTCCTGCTGGGTCAGCCCGAGTTCCGGAAGACGCTGATGAGTCCCGACATGCTGCAACTGCGGCAACGGGTAATCGCGACCTTCCATCTCGGTCCGATGGACGCGGACGAAACCCGCACCTATATCGAGCACCGCTTGCATACTGCGGGCTGGAACAGCGATCCGCAGCTGCAGGACGACGCCTTCGCCGCCATTCACGAATACACCGGCGGCATCCCGCGCAAGATCAATACGCTGTGCGACCGCCTGTTCCTGATGGGCTACCTTGAAGAACTCCATGCCTTCGACCGTACGCATGTCGATTCCGTGATCAAGGATATCCAGCAGGAATTCGACCAGTCATCCCTGCCCAGTGCTCCCGACACGCCCCCTGCACCGATTCTGGCGCCATCCTTCGACCCGAACACGCATAGCCTCGAATACATGAACGAGCGCCTCGCACGTATCGAGCGCGCCATCCAGTCGATGATCGACGCCCTGACCAAGTTGCTGTTTTCTTCAAAGATCAAAGTTCCGGAAGAGCCCAATCCATGACAACCACCGCAGCCAGCTCCCTCGCGCAGCGCAGCATCCTCTGCGTCGTCGGCGCCCGCCCCAATTTCATGAAGATGGCGCCGATCATCACGGCGCTCAACGGATTGCGCACCAAACCCGCCGTCCGCCTGCTGCACACCGGCCAGCATTACGACGTGGCGATGAACCACCAGTATTTCGAGGCGCTCGGCATTCCGTCTCCGGACATCAACCTCGAAGTCGGCTCCGGCACGCAGACCGTGCAAACTGCCGAGATCATGCGCAAGTTCGAACCTGTGCTGGACGACCTGAAACCTTCGACCGTGCTCGTGGTGGGCGACGTCAATTCGACCATCGCCTGCGCCCTGGTGGCGACCAAGAAGGGCATTCCGGTCATCCACGTCGAGGCCGGCCTGCGCAGCTTCGACCGTGCGATGCCCGAAGAGATCAACCGCGTCCTGACCGACCAGATTTCCGACCTCCTGTTCACGACCGAGGTCAGCGGAAAGGAAAACCTGCTGCGTGAAGGGATTGCCGGAGAACGCATCCACTTTGTCGGCAATGTGATGATCGATACGCTGAGGAACAATCTCTCGCGCGCGATTCCTGTTTCGAAAATCGCGCAGGATGCCGGACGTCCCGACTTCATGGAGGGTCACACGCACCATGCGCTGCTTACCCTGCATCGCCCTTCCAACGTCGATGACCCTGCTGTCCTTCGTCCGCTTCTCGAAATCGCCGTGCGCGTGAGCGAGCGCCTGCCGCTCATCTTCCCGGTACATCCCCGCACGCGTGTCGTCATCGAAAAATCCGGCCTGCGCGACCTGCTCGACACGCCGCGCGTCCTGCTGCTGCCGCCGATGGGTTATCTCGAGATGCTCGGCCTGATGCAGGGCGCGCGCGTCGTGCTGACCGACTCCGGCGGGGTGCAGGAAGAAACGACCGCGCTGGGCGTACCCTGCATCACGCTGCGCAACAACACCGAACGCCCGATCACGGTGCATGAAGGCACGAACACCATCGCCGGCACCGATCCCGAAACCATCCTGCAAGTGTTCGACGACGTCATGCGTTCGGGCGGCAAGTCGGGAAGGATTCCGGAGTACTGGGACGGCAAGGCAGCCGTGCGCATTGCCGAGACCATCGAGAAATGGATGGACAACGGCTTCCAGTGCTGAGATCCAACTTTGGCGGCAGACGAGCATGACTTCGACAACGATCCATAATGCGATGACCATCGACGTGGAAGATTACTTCCAGGTGTCGGCATTCGCACCGCACATTCCGAGAGAGAGTTGGCCCGCGCTGCCGTGCCGGGTGGAAGCCAATATCGACCGCATTCTCGGACTGCTCGATGCGCAGGGGATCAAGGCGACCTTCTTCACACTCGGATGGATCGCCGAACGCTACCCGACGATGGTGCGCCAGATCGTCGACCAGGGGCACGAGCTTGCAAGCCACGGCTACGGCCATGAACGCGCATCGGACCTGACCAAGCAACAGTTCCGCGACGACATCGGCAGCAGCAAGCGCATCCTGGAAGATATCGGCGGCCAGGAGGTCAAGGGCTATCGCGCCCCCAGTTTTTCCATCGGCACGAACAACCTGTGGGCACTCGACGTCCTGCACAGTGAAGGCTATCGCTACAGCTCGAGCATCTATCCGGTCCGGCACGACCACTACGGCATGCCGGACGCGCCGCGTTTCGCCTTTTATCCCAGGAGCGAGGACGGCCTGCTGGAACTGCCGATCACGACGGTACGCCTCATGAACCGCAACCTGCCCGCGGGCGGGGGCGGATATTTCCGCTTCTTCCCTTATGCCTTGTCGCGCTGGCTGATGCAGCAGGTCAACGAACGGGACGGACAGCCGGCCATCTTCTATTTCCATCCCTGGGAAATCGACACCGGCCAGCCGCGGCAAAAGAATATCGGTATGAAGACGCGCTTCCGGCATTACGTCAACCTGCATCGCATGGAATCTCGGCTGCAAGCGCTTACGCGCGACTTCAAGTGGGGTCGCATGGATCACATCTTCCTGACGAAACAATGAATTCGATTATCGAAGCTGCGGTAGAGCGGCGAAATGCGCCGGTTGCAGCGGCGCCCGTAGTCAAACTGATGGGCCCGGGAGATGCGGCCCGCTGGGACGCCTTCGTGCAGGAATGCCCGGAAGCGATGTTCTTCCATCGCGCCGGCTGGCAATCCGTGATCGAGCGCGCCTTCGGTCACAAGACATGGTTCATGTATGCCGAAGCCGAAGGGACAATCCAGGGCGTGGTGTGCCTGGCCGAGGTCAAGAGCCGCCTGTTCGGCCATTCCCTCAGCTCCCTGCCCTTCTGCGTGTATGGCGGAGTCGCCGCCAATAACGATGCTGCCCGCGATGCGCTGGACAAGGCTGCGCAGGAACTCGCCCGCGAGCTGAACGTCGGACAGCTCGAATACCGCAACCTGCAACCCCGCCACACTGACTGGCCGAGCAAGTCGCTCTACGTCACCTTCCGCAAGGAGATCCTGCCCGACGTCGAGCAAAACATGCTCGCCATTCCCAAGAAACAGCGCGCCATGGTGCGCAAGGGAATCAAGGCCGGCCTGCAGAGCGAGATCGACAGCGACGTCGAACGCTTCTTCCAAGCCTACTCCACCAGCGTGCATCGCCTGGGCACGCCGGTCTTTTCGAAGCGCTACTTCAGCATCCTGATGGAGACCTTCGGCAAGGACTGCGAAATCCAGACCATCACGAAGGACGGCCGCCTCATCAGCAGCGTGCTGAGCTTCTACTTCCGCGACGAGGTGCTGCCCTATTACGGCGGCGGCATGCCGGAGGCACGCGACGTGGCGGGCAACGATTTCATGTACTGGGAATTGATGCGCCGGGCGTGCGAGAAGGGTTACAAGGTCTTCGACTTCGGTCGCAGCAAGATGGGCACCGGGGCATTCGACTTCAAGAAGAACTGGGGCTTTGTGCCGCAACCCCTGCATTACGAATACCAGCTCGTCCGCTCGACGACGGTGCCGGACAATAATCCGCTAAGCCCGAAGTTCCAGCTGTTCATCAAGATCTGGCAACGCATGCCGCTGCCCCTGGCCAATGCCCTGGGGCCGCATATCGTCAAGAGCCTGGGGTAATCGCGTGGAACACCTCCTTTACCTGGTACACCGCATTCCCTATCCGCCCAACAAGGGCGACAAGATCCGCTCGTACCACCTGTTGCGCTACCTGGCGGATCGCTATCACGTGCATCTCGGCACCTTCGTCGACGATGCCAACGACTGGCAGTACGTGGACACGGTGAAGCAGATGTGCGCGAGCACGCATTTCGCTGCGCTCGATCCGCTGAAGTCACGCGTGCGCAGCCTCGGTGCCCTGGCGACCAACGGCGTGCTGAGCGTGGACTATTACCGCAATGCCGGCCTGCAGGAATGGGTGTCGCGCACGATGCGCGAACAGGGCATTGGACGCGTGCTGGTGTTTTCCTCGCCCATGGCGCAGTACGTGATGGATTACCCGCAGGCGCGGCGCGTCATCGATTTCGTGGATATCGATTCGGACAAGTGGCGGCAATACGCCGAGAAGAAGCACTGGCCGATGAGCTGGCTGTACGGCCACGAAGCACGTCAGTTGCTCGCCTATGAGCGTCACGTCGCCCAGCGCTTCGACGCGTCGCTGTTCGTCTCCCAGCCGGAAGCCGACATGTTCAGGAAGCTGGCGCCGGAAAGCAGTGCGCGCATCGGTTTTTTCAGCAATGGCGTGGACACCGATTACTTCGCGCCGTCCGCCGGGCTCGTCAACCCGTACACCGACGGCAAGCCGGCCATCGTCTTCACCGGCGCGATGGATTACTGGCCGAACGTCGATGCGGTCCAGTGGTTTGCCGACGAGATTTTCCCGTCGATCGTGCGGGCGCATGCCGATGCGCAGTTCTACATTGTCGGCGCGCGGCCGTCGTCGCAGGTGCAGGCGCTTGCTTCACGGCCGGGTGTGCATGTGACCGGCACCGTGCCCGACGTCCGTCCGTATATTGCCCACGCCAGCGTGGCCGTCGCGCCGCTGCGCATTGCCCGCGGCATCCAGAACAAGGTGCTGGAAGCCATGGCCATGGCCCGCCCCGTGGTGGTATCTCCGCAGGCACTGGAAGGCATTGCGGCTGAACCGGGACGCGACATCGTGCTCGCGCAGGATGTCGCGCAGTATGCGTCCGCGGTCAATGCGCTGCTGTCGGCGCCCGATACCTCCATCGGCGCCGCTGCCCGCAAGAAGGTCGTCGACCTGTACGGATGGGCGAGCAACCTGGCGCGCGTCGACGCACTGCTCGAGACCGAAGCGGCGGCCGCATGAGCATGATGAACGGGCCCGATATGCTCGCAACGACGGCAAGCCGTGACGCGACGGTCACTTGGAGAATTGCTGCAGTCGTGGCGGTCCTGGCACCGTTTCTCATCTATTTCACCACGGCGCGCTCGATCGTTTCGATCTGGAATAGTTCGGAGACCTTTGCCCACGGCTATATCATCCTGCCGATCTCGCTCTGGCTGATCTGGCGACGACGGCACGAATTGCCTTTTGACGCCGCAAAACCATGGTGGCCGGGCCTGCTGCTCCTGGCCGTTTGCGGATTTGGCTGGCTGCTGGCGGAACTGGCTGCCGTTCAAGTCGTGCGGCAATATTCCTTCGTCGCCATGTTCCCTCTCATTTGCCTGACAGTGCTCGGTCCACGGGTGGCATGGGCGATGGCGTTTCCTCTCCTGTTCCTGCTGCTTGCAGTGCCATTCGGAGAAGTATTTATCGACCCGCTGATTGAATTGACGGCGGATTTCACGGTCGCCGCACTCCAGTTGAGCGGCATTCCCGTTTTGCGCAACGGTACCCACTTCGATATCCCGACAGGCAGCTGGGCAGTCGTGGAAGCGTGCAGCGGCGTGCGCTACCTGATCTCCTCGTTCACGCTAGGCTGCTTGTACGCTTATCTGAACTACCATTCTCTAACGCGCCGGGCGGTGTTCATCCTCCTGTCGATTGTCGCACCGATCGTGGCAAACGGATTCCGCGCCTACCTGATCGTCATTCTCGGACACGTCAGCGGCATGACGCTGGCCGTCGGCGTTGATCACCTGATTTACGGATGGATATTTTTCGGTCTGGTCATGTTCTTCATGTTCTGGATCGGCAGCTTCTGGCGCGATGACGCCCGGCTTCCCACCGAGCGGGAAAGCGTTACTGCCGGCCATGGAACTGCCGCAGTATCGGCCGGAATGGTGATTGCCGCCGCCGGCGCGAGCATTGCCGTCATCGCGATCTGGCCTGCCTATGCGCGCTACATTGACTTGGCCGCTGCCCGTCCCGTTGCGGTCTTGCAGGACAAACTGGCGACATCCTGGCAGCAAAGCAGCGCGTTCACCCGGTGGGCGCCACGGTTCAGCAAGCCAAGTGCTGAATCCACCCATTTCTTCGTTCGCGACGGCAAGCAGGTGGGACTCTCCTTGCTGTATTACGGCGACGCGCGACAGGATTCGCAGCTCATCAGCTCGATCAATCGCATGGTTGGCGAAAAGGATTCCGGGTTCCGTCACGTAGCCTCTGCCGCGCAGGTGGAAAACATCGGCGGGCGGCAACTGAAGGTGCGCGAAGCAAGAATCGAAGGCCCCGGTGGCCCCCTGATCGCCTGGCATTGGTACTGGATCGGCGGAACGCATACCACCAGCGATTACGCCGGCAAGTTCCTGCTGGCACGGGAGAAGCTGCTCATGCAGGGCGGCGACGGCGCTTCGGTGATCGTGTTCGCCCCGTTCGGCGAAAATCCGGCAGAGGCACGCGCGGCCTTGCGCGCCTTCCTGTCCGAGCACATGGGCGCGATCGAATCCGCGCTGGCCGCAGCCCGGCAGCAAGGAGGCGGCCGATGAGCGCGCCGCCCCTGATCGTTCACCTGATCTTTCGCCTTGATTTTGGCGGGCTGGAGAACATGCTGATCGAGCGTATCAACCGCATGCCGGCAGACCGCTACCGCCATGCAGTTGTGTCGCTCACCTACCACACCGAATTCGCTAAAAAGATCAACAAGCCGGGGGTCGAGCTCTACGACTTGCACAAGCCCGCAGGCATGGCGCCAGGTACCCACGCGCGGCTATGGAAACTGTTACGGCAATTGAAACCAGCGGTAGTGCACACCTACAACCTGTCGGCCGTGGAATACGGCGTGACGGCGCTGCTGGCCGGTGTGCCAGTCCGGGTAAGCGGCTCGCATGGACGCGACGCCAGTGATCCGGAAGGCAGGAACAGGAAGCACAATTTCCTGCGCCGGATGATGATCCCGTTCTACGACTGCTGCTACTCGAATTCGGCCGATCTCGAGCGCTGGAACCGCACCGTGGTCGGCGTCCCGGAACGCAAGAGCCGCCTCCTGCACAACGGCATCGACACGGGCAAGTACAAGCCCGGACCTGCCCCGGAATCCGCCCCCTTCCCGCCTGGCAGCTTTGTCATCGGCACGGTCGGGCGCGTCCAGGACGTCAAGGACCATCCCACGCTGGTCGATGCCTTCCTCCTGCTCAAGGACATGCTCCCGGCGCAGTGGCCGGCGCTGCGCCTGGCCATCGTCGGCGACGGCCCGCTCATGGCTGCCGTCAGGGAGAAGGTTGCCGCCGCCGGCATCGCCGGCAAGGTCTGGCTGCCCGGCGCGCGCACCGACGTCAACGAAGTCCTGCGCAGCTTCTCGGTTTTTGCGCTGTCGTCCATTGCGGAAGGCACGCCGGGTTCAGCCCTGGAAGCGATGGCGACCGCATTGCCGGTGGTCGGCACGCGTGTCGGCGGCATCCCGGAAGTCGTTGCCGATGGCGTCACCGGGCAGGTGGTGCCGGCGCGCGATCCGCGCGCACTTGCCGAGGCCATCGCCCGCTATGTCGAACAGCCTGAACTGGCCGCCCGGCACGGCCGCGCCGGCCTGGAGCGCGTCATGCAGAAGTACAGCATGAATGCCATGCTCAACGCTTATCTGGACATGTACGATTCGTTATGTCATACCAAGATCAAAATCAGGGAGCCTCGTAAATCATGTGTGGAATAGTCGGTATTGTGGACGCGCGCGGCAAGCGCGAAATCGATCGCGCGCTCCTTGGCCGCATGAACGAATCGCAGCACCATCGCGGTCCGGACGAGGGCGGCATCCATATCGAACCCGGCGTCGGTTTCGGCCATCGCCGCCTCTCCATCATCGACCTGTCGTCCGGCCAGCAGCCGCTGTTCAATGAAGACCACAGCGTGGTGGTGACCTACAACGGGGAAATCTACAATTTTCCCGAGCTGATGGACGAACTCGTCAAGCTGGGCCACACCTTCCGCACCCATTGCGACACGGAAGTCATCGTGCATGCCTGGGAACAGTGGGGCGAACGCTGCGTGGACCGCTTCCGCGGCATGTTCGCGTTCGGCGTATGGGACCGCAACAAGCAGACCCTGTTCGTCGCGCGCGACCGCCTCGGCGTCAAGCCGCTCTATTACGCGATGCTCGACGACGGCATGTTCACCTTCTCGTCGGAACTCAAGGCGCTGCTCGCCCATCCCGGCCTCGACAGGCAGATCGACCCGCGCGCCATTGAGGATTACTTCGCCTACGGCTACGTGCCCGAGCCCAAGACCATCTTCACCAGCGCACTCAAGCTGCCGCCCGGCCATACACTGACGCTCCGCATTGGCGCGCAACCGGAGGTAAAGCAGTACTGGGACGTCCCGTTCACGCCGCACGGCCCGATCAGCGACGAGCAAGCCCAGGAAGAACTGATCTCGCGCCTGCGCGAGGCGGTGGACATCCGCCTGGTGGCCGAAGTGCCGCTGGGCGCCTTCCTGTCCGGCGGCGTGGACTCCAGCGGCGTGGTGGCGATGATGGCCGGACTGACGAAAGAACCGGTCAATACCTGCTCCATCTCCTTTGGCGATCCGAAGTTCAACGAATCCGAGTACGCCAAGAAAGTCGCCGAACGCTTCGGCACCGCGCACCACGTCGAACAGGTCGACAAGGACGATTTCGACCTGATCGATACGCTGGCGGCGCTGTATGACGAACCGTTCGCGGACAGCTCCGCCATCCCGACCTACCGTGTCTGCGAACTGGCAAGGAAGCGCGTGACCGTGGCGCTGTCGGGCGACGGCGGCGACGAGAACCTCGCCGGCTACCGCCGCTACCGCTGGCATATGTACGAAGAACGCCTGCGCTCGACAATCCCGCTCGCCGCGCGCAAGCCGATTTTCGGAACATTGGGCCAGCTCTATCCGAAGGCGGACTGGGCACCAAGGGTGTTCCGTGCGAAATCGACCTTTGAAGCGCTGGCGCGGGATTCGGTGGAAGGCTACTTCCACACCGTGTCGATCATGAACGACAAGATGCGGCAGCGTCTCTTCAGCGACGGCTTCAAGAACAAGCTCAATGGCTACCATGCCGACAGCGTGCTGCAGCGCCATGCAGAGAACTGCCCCTCGGAAGATCCGCTGTCGTTGATCCAGTACCTCGACCTGAAAACCTATCTCGTCGGCGACATCCTGACCAAGGTGGACCGCGCCAGCATGGCGCATGCGCTGGAGGTGCGGGTGCCGCTGCTCGACCACAAGCTTGTCGAGTGGATGTCCGGCCTGCCGTCATCCATGAAACTGCGCGGCACGGAAGGCAAGTACATCTTCAAGAAGGGGCTGGAGAAACATCTCCCCGAAGACATCCTGTATCGCGACAAGATGGGATTTTCGGTGCCGCTCGCAAGCTGGTTCCGCGGCCCGCTGCGCCAGCGCATCCGCGACGCGCTGCTCGGTGAAACGCTGGCCCGCACCGGCATCTTCGATCCGGCCTTCCTGGAAGAGATGCTGGAGCACCACCAGTCGGGCCGCCGCGACTACAGCGCGCCGCTCTGGACACTGCTGATGTTCGAATCGTTCCTGCGCAACCTTGACGGCAAGTGGAGGATGTAACTTGCGTATCCTGCACGTCCTCGATCACTCGATCCCGCTGCACAGCGGCTACACCTTTCGCACGCTGTCCATCCTGAAGGAACAGCGCGCGCTCGGCTGGGAAACCTGCCACATCACCGGCCCCAAGCAGGGAAAATTCGATGGTCCCATAGAAGACGTCGACGGCTGGCATTTCTTCCGCACGCCGCCGTCGACCTCGCTCAAGGGCCGCCTGCCCATGCTCAAGCAGCTGGCAGTCATCGACCAGCTCGAAAAGCGGCTGGCGGAAGCGGTCAAGGAAGTCAAACCGGACATCCTGCATGCGCATTCGCCGGCATTGAACGGTATCGCGGCGTTGCGCGTCGGCCGCAAGCTCAACATTCCCGTCGTCTATGAAGTCCGCGCCTTCTGGGAAGACGCCGCGGTTGACCACGGCACCAGCACCGAATGGGGAATGCGTTATCGCCTCACGCGCGCGATGGAAACCCGCGCGCTGCGCGAAGCGGACGCTGTCACGACGATTTGCGAAGGACTGCGTGGCGACATCCTGGAACGCGGCATCCCTGCGCAGAAAGTCACCGTCATTCCCAACGCAGTCAACGTCGAGGATTTCCAGACCGACGAAAAACCCGATCTCGCCCTCGCCGACAAGCTTGGACTGGCTGGAAAGGCCGTGCTCGGATTCATCGGTTCCTTCTATGCGTATGAAGGTCTGGATATCCTCCTGCGCGCGCTGCCTGTCATGCTGGCACGCAATCCGGACATCCGCGTGCTCCTGGTCGGTGGCGGCCCGCAGGAAAAGCAGCTCAAGGCACTGGCCGTTGAACTTGGCGTGCAAAACCAGGTAATCTTCACCGGCCGCGTACCGCACCAGGAAGTGCAACGCTATTACAACCTGATCGATGTGCTGGCTTACCCGCGGCTGCGCATGCGCCTGACCGATCTCGTCACACCGCTCAAGCCGCTGGAAGCGATGGCGCAGGGGCGGCTCATGGTGGCGTCCGACGTGGGCGGCCACCATGAACTGATCGAAGATGGCAAGACCGGCGTGCTGTTCGAAGCAGGAAATCCGCAGGCGCTCGCCGACAAGACACTGGATCTGCTGGCGGCGACCGAGCGCTGGCCCGTCCTGCGCAAGGCGGCGCGTCAATTCGTCGAGAACGAACGCAACTGGCCGCGCAGCGTGGCCCGGTACGATTCCATCTATAACAATTTGATCAAGATGCAGAAGAAATGAAGCTGTTGACCTTTACCACGCTGTTTCCGAATTCGGCCACCCCGAATCAGGGAATATTTGTGGAAACCCGCCTTCGCCATCTTGTTTCGAGCGGGGAGGTTGAATCCAGGGTAGTCGCCCCAGTACCCTGGTTTCCCATCAGCCATCAGGCATTTGGAAAGTACAGCAAGTTTGCAATGGCGCCCGCCCAGGAGCTGCGCTCTGACCTCAATGTTTTTCATCCGCGCTACCTGGCTATTCCAAAGGTAGGAATGACGGTCTCGCCTCTCCTCCTCGCCAACGCTGCCAAAGCCGCAATCGGGAGGCTGATCGATGAAGGTTATGACTTCGACGCAATCGATGCGCATTACTTCTTTCCGGACGGTGTAGCGGCGGTCATGCTTGGCAAGTACTTCAACAGGCCGGTAGTGATTACTGCGCGCGGCTCTGACATTACCCTTATTCCAAAGTATGCGGTGCCGAGGCAATTGATCCTGTGGGCAGCACGAAATGCCGCCCACATCATCACGGTATGCAATGCCTTGAAAACCGAGCTGATAAGTCTAGGCGTTCGGGCTGATCACATCACGACGCTGCGGAACGGTGTGGATCTCGATTTGTTCAGGCCAGGAGACAGAGAGTCGCAGAGAGCAACGTTGGGATTCCATCATTTCACGCTGCTATCTGTCGGAAACCTTGTGCCGGTCAAGGGACATGAGCTCATCATTGAGGCAATGCCGATGCTCGGCGATGTCAGGCTCCTGCTTGCCGGAAGCGGTCCGGAGCAACGCAAATTGGAAAACCTGGCGCGTCAATTGAACGTTCTGGATCGCGTCACGTTCCTCGGTTCGATTCCTCACCACGAGTTGCCGAAATTCTACTCGGCGGCTGACGCCAGCATTCTGGCTTCCAGCCGTGAAGGCTGGGCAAATGTGCTATTGGAGTCGATGGCTTGCGGCACACCCGTGGTAGCCAGCAGTGTATGGGGAACCCCTGAAGTAGTAGCCTCACCGGCGGCCGGCATTTTGATGGCAGAACGATCTGCTCAGGGCATTGCAAACGCGGTCAATGCGCTGCGGTCAAATTATCCGGATCATGCTGCGACCAGAGCCTACGCCGAGCAATTCAGCTGGCACGATACCACTGCGGGTCAAATTGAAGTATTCATAAAGTCGACGTCCTCGCACCGTCGACTCGACGCAAATAAAGAAATGGAACATCCTGCCCGGTAGTTTGACTACCTCTAGCCTCCGGTCAGGCTGATATTGAGTCCAGCTCTTTGCAATGTCCTCTCGATTTTGCCCAGGCAAGCGCGTTCGGCACTGTTTGGACTTCCCGCCCACCGCCAGAGCATATACAACGTAGCACTGTAAGAGAGTGCACCACCGACGATGCAAAGGACGAGCACGATAAGGTAGGAAATGGTTTCACCGTCGCGGTGCAGGCCATGCTTCATGCCCAGGACAACGGCTGCCATAACCAATGCGGCCGCTAATGGCCGGGCGAGCCTCGCGAGAAAAGCCGTGCTCGAAAGTTGAAGTCGTTTGGCGACCAGATACTGGATAACCGGGGTAATCAGTACGACTGTTCCCAGGAACGCCCATGCGGCACCGGTTGCGCCCCAGTAGAGGATCCCGGGAACCAGGAGCGCGACCAGCAAGGTGAACTGAATTGCCCCGACGGCCGTGACATAGTAAAGACGGCCTGTCGCAAGGTAGATATAGGAAATGTTGCTCTGCAACGCCTGGATGACGCCGTAGATTGCCAGTATCTGGATCAACGGAATTGCAGGAACCCACTTCCAGCCTAGTACGACAGGCACCATGAGGTCAGCGATTGTTGCGATGCCAACCCCTGCGGGCAGTGCGAACAATGCGATCATCGAAATGACGTTCAGGAAGCTGCTCTTCAGGGCTTCCAGATCATTGGCGACGCGTGCGTATCCGGGGAAAGCGGCACGGTTGATCGGGGCCACCAATTCCGTTGTCGGCAGGGTCGATATCTCGGACGCAATGGTGTAGATGCCGAGGGTCGTCGCGCCCCCGAGCCGGCCAATCAGCAGTTCCGACGCGCGGCCGTTGAGAAACTGCAGGATGTTGTTCATCACCAGCCACTTCGAGCTGTGAAACAGTTCCACCTTGGCTTTTAGCGAAAAGCGAGGACGGTAATCGCTGACGTAGTAAGAAAGCGCGACTGACACGAACGTACCCGTCAGCTGGCCCGCCACCAGCGCCCAGTAGTTGCGCCACCAGAAAGCGAGAGGAATAGTGACCAGCAGGCTGGCCATCCGCTTCCCGAGAAGGAACTTGAACTCGCGATCAAATTGCATTTCCCGCCGAAAGATCACAGGTCCGATATTCGAGAACCCTTCGACTGCGAAACCGATAGCCAGCAAGTAGATCACCAGTTGAAGCCGAGGCTCATGGTAGAACTGCGCGGCAAGCCCCGCTACCGATGCAAGAATAGCGGCACACAGCGAGGCGAAGAGGACGTTAAGAGTCCATGCGGTGTTGAATTGATCCCGGCCGGCATTCCGGTTCTGAATCAGCGGCACGTCAAAGCTGAAGGCCATCAGCAGTTGCAATGCGCCGATCAGGATCATCGCCATGGCGACAAGGCCAAAATCCTCGGGAACAAGCAACCGCGCCAGGATCACCGTACTGACAAGCCCGAGGCCGCGGTCAATCATTTTAAAGGACACCATCCAGGCGGCGCCTTTGGCGATTTTATTGTCGATTTCGTCCAAGGGGTAAGTGCTCGCAATCGCTTATGTAAGCCCGCCGGTTAGAGGGGAAATGGTTACCTGGGCGGTGGTATGGTCATTGTGTCCTGATTTTTGTTCGCAATGCGTTCGGACAGGACAGAGATGACGTCGTCGTTTTATCCGGTTGAGGGTATTCAATGCATCTGGAGGTGTCAAGTTGGCAATCCGGGAAGCGTCCACGCCAAGACGGTGCAGCATCGATGCGGGCCCTGTTTCCCTAATCCGGGACACAAATAATCCCTCTCCCGAACGGCAAGGCTATGTTTAATCGTTTCGCCTGTAATATATTATTTTTAACGCAATTCCTGTCGATCAGACGCATCGCAACTCAAGCATAATTGCTGATTTGACAATTTCATGCTGTATCGATAGGCACAATGAGAGACATCCTAATCACCCTGATCGTCTTTGGCTCCCTACCCTTCTTTTTCAAGAAGCCGTATATCGGAGTACTGATGTGGATATGGATCAGCGTGATGAATCCGCACACGCAAGGCTGGGGGTTCGCGGCGACCTTTCCATTCGCTGCGATTGTTGCGGCCACGATGCTGGCCAGTCTCTTTTTAACAAAAGAACCGAAGAATTTGCCGATAACAGCGGTTACCTGCACCTTCATCGCCTTCATCGTCTGGATCAACATAAGCACCTTATTCGCGTTGCAGCCTGAACTGGTGTACACGCAATGGAACCGGGTCATGAAAATCATGGGGATGACATTGATCGTCCTCATGATCCTGAAAACGAAGGAGCATGTGCAGGCGTTCATGTGGGTTCTGACCCTGTCCCTGGCGTATTACGGGATCAAAGGTGGAATCTTCACCATTCTCACCGGCGGACAATTCAGGGTATGGGGCCCCGGCAATTCGTTCATAGGCGGCAATAACGAGGTTGCGCTTGCGCTGGTGATGGTCATTCCCTTGCTGCACTACCTGCAATACATCACCACGAGTAAATTGATACGGCACGCCTTGACAGTGTCGATCCTGCTTTGCGCCCTGGCTGCGATCGGATCGTATTCACGCGGCGCCCTGCTGGCCATCGCAGCGATGGCAATGTTCCTCTGGCTCAAGAGCAGCAAGAAGCTCGTGCTTGGAATCCTGATGGCCATGACTATTCCGGTATTACTGGTCTTCATGCCGGACAAGTGGAGTGATCGCATGGATACGATCGCCACTTATCAGGAAGACAGTTCGGCAATGGGCCGCATCAATGCATGGGTAATGGCATACAACCTTGCCTCGGACAGGCCTTTGGTCGGCGGGGGATTCGAGATTTACGATCTCCAGACCTTCGAGCGCTATGCGCCCATTCCGACCGATGTGCACGCAGCACACAGCATCTATTTCCAGACGCTCGGCGAACACGGCTTTGTCGGCCTTGGAATCTATTTGCTGCTCGGTTTCTTGACGTGGCGTTCCAGCGCCCGGATCCTGCGCGACACGAGAGGAAGGGATGACTTGAAATGGGCCTATCACCTGGCCGCCATGACGCAGGTGAGCATTATCGGCTTTGCCGTCGGCGGCGCATTCTTGAGTCTGCTGTATTTCGATGTGCCGTATTACCTGATGGTCGCGATTGTGGTCACGCGCGTCATCGTGGAAAACGAACTGAAGGGAGAGGGCCGCTCGCCAAATTCGTGGCGGACCACTGCGGCGAGCGAGTTCCTGAAACGCCCGGAAATTTCGCGCTGACTGGATAGACCCCAAGGACCTGAGCGATAACGACAATGTATGGACAATACCGCTGAAACGAATGACAAGACCGGCCCGGCCCCCATCGGCATGAGCAACGATTTTGGATGGACGGCGTTAGCCGGCCGCGCGGCCATTCGTATACTTTCACCCGGCAGGGCAGTCTCCCGTCTGTCTATCCTGATATACCACCGCGTGCTGCCGGCACGCGACCCCTTGTTTCCAGGGGAAGTGGATGCGCCCACCTTCGAACGGCAGATGCGCCTGCTGAAATCCTCCTTCAACATCATCAGCCTCAGCGAAGCTGTCGAGAGAATGCGCAGCAAGACACTCCCCCCGCGAGCGGCGTGCGTAACGTTCGACGACGGCTACGCGGACAACGCGGAAATTGCGCTGCCCATCCTGCGCAAACTCGACATTCCGGCAACCTTTTTCGTTGCCACGGGCTTCCTGAATGGCGGACGCATGTGGAATGACACCATCATCGAACTCGTGCGTGGTGCGCAGGGTGAGGAATTGAATCTGGAACGGGTTGGCTTCGGACGGTTCGATATTGCCACTGTGCCGCAACGTCAGCACACGATTGCGACACTGATCGGCAAGCTTAAGTATCTGCCGCTGCAGGGGCGCCAGGAACAGATCGATGCGATCTGCAATCACCTGCAACCGTCATTGCCGGACAACCTGATGATGAGATCGGCGCAGGTGAAGGAACTGCATGACGCAGGAATGGAGATCGGGGGACACACGGTAAATCACCCTATCCTTGCGCGCCTGGATGCATCATCGGCACGCCGCGAAATCGCGGAGGGCAAAGAGGCGCTGGAAGGAATCATCGGCGCGCCGATCCGGCTGTTTGCCTATCCCAACGGGAAACCCTCTCAGGATTACCTGTCCGAGCATGTGGGGATCGTCAAAGACCTTGGCTTTGAAGCTGCCGTTTCCACGGCCTGGGGAGCGATTCCCTCCGACCCTGACCTTTACCAACTCCCGCGTTTCACGCCCTGGGACCAGGGCGCGCACAAATTCATGCTGCGGATGGCCAGAAACCTGCTGAAACGAGCCGAGCTCGTTTGACAGCAGGTCTTTGTTACCGAATCAAGCCGGCGGCTTGTACAGGTAAACGTTCTGGTTCACGTCATTGACGAGGACAAACACGCCCCGTGCGGGACTGTACCGGAACCGGCCATAAGTCCCCCATTGCTGCTGAGCGCCGGGATCATCGCCAGTAGCGGCCAAACGGCTCCACACCGCGGTGGCCGGATTAAAGGTATACACATCCCGTCCGCCACCCCAGGCGAAGAATTGGTCACGTGCGTCGACATACACGAAGCCCGGACGGCTGCCGATACCGGCGGGCGCCGTTCCCGTCACGGGCACTTCCGAATATGTCGGGCTCATTGTCAGGCTGGTCGGTACGCCGATGTTCCAGCGCCGCATCGAGTAGCTGCCGTCAGACTTCAGGTACATGACATGCAGCTGGTTGCGCTTGCGGTCGATGTCCGTGCCGCCGCCCGCGTCATAATTGTTGTTGCCGTAGGTTTTCCAGGTGTTTGCGCTCGGGTCGTACTGCGCAATCTTTCCCTGGTCCCCGGCAACGATCCACATGTTTCCTGCGGCGTCCAGGGCAGTCTGGCCGCGCCCACCTACACCCGCCGGCTTGTCCGCCATGCGCGACCAAGTACCGGTCGAGGGTGAAAAGCACACAGCAACGGGTGACGTGGTCTGGCTGCTCGGGTAATAGCCGGCGACGCCAAGATGGCAATACCGGTCATGCAGGCGGTCGACGAAAAAGCCTCCATAGGAATGCGCCGAACGCGGCTGCTGCAAGTCCAGCTGGGACAGGACGGGTTCGATGAAGCACTTGTCGTACGCCACATAGGAACCGTTCATGACACTGTCCGGAAGACTCAGCACACCCTTCGGATAAAAGCCGCACGATTCGACACGCTTGTCGGTCCAACCCGCTCCCGGCGTAGTCCCGGTCGCTCCAGCAGACATTTCACTCAGGCGCCGCCACTTCATGTCGCCCAGGTCGAACGCGAAGACGTTGTTATACCAGGAGTCGGTATGGCCGCCGCCGAATACCACCATGCGGTCACGCGACTCGTCGTACGCGCCACCGCCCCATGCGCTGACAATGGCCGCGCATGTGTAGCTGCTATACGGTGCCGGGCAGACATCCTTCATCTGCGTCGCGGGAAGAGCCTTCCATGAATTTGCCGGCATGGCGGCCACGATCTCGTCGATCGAACCTGCTGCCGGGGGCGTGGTCGGGCTGGTTTCGAATGTCGCTGTCGCGTTCAGTGCTGCGGTCATCGTGACTGTGCAGCTCGCGCTGGTGCCGGTGCAAGCGCCGCTCCAGCCCCTGAAGATATAACCAGCCGCCGGGGCAGCAGTCAGCGTGACAGAGGTGCCGCTGGCATAGGGTTCGGCACAGTCTGAACCGCAGTTGATTCCGGCCGGCGAAGAAGTAACCGTGCCCAGGCCTGACTTTGTGACGCCGAGCGTGTAATTTGCAGGAGTGGGTGCCGGCGCGGGGATGCTCTCGAAAGTCGCCGTCACGCTGCGCGCTGTGGACATCGAGACTGTGCAGCTCAGGCTGGTACCCGCGCAGGCGCCGCTCCAGCCTTTGAAGGTATTACCGCTTGCAGGCGTGGCGGTCAGCGTGATCAAAGTTCCGCTTGCATAGGTTTCACTGCAGTCCGTTCCGCATGCGATGCCGGCCGGCGAGGAGTTGACTGCTCCCGAGCCGGACTTGGTGACACTCAATGTATAGGTGGTCGGTTTCCGTCCGGCCCATTTCCATGACCCATCCGCCGTTTCTGATGTGGCCGCCTGTTCCGTCGCCGGCGCTGCTTGTGCAGCCGGCACAGTTTCGCCGCTGGCAACTGCGGCCTGCGCAGTGTCGGCATTCGATGCGGATACTGCCGGGGCCTGGCCACCGCCGCACGCTGTCAACAGCAGCGTGAAAACAAGGGATGCCGCTGCCGGGAGGCGCAGCAAGTGTGACTTCACGTTCATGAGATTTTCTTCGGCCGCCAAAGCGGCCATTCCTATCCTGTAATTAACTCGAATGCGCTCAGGCGTTCCGCGGACGGACACTCCAGATCGGCGATGCGTTCATGTTGTTCGCCAGCGTCGGCCAGTTGGCGGCGCCGGTCATCCGCTGGTACGCGTCGAGCGCGCCAGGGATGTTGTGCTCGACGGCATAGGCGATTGCAGGCTGGAGGTTGCCCCAGTAACTGGTCGCATCGGGGAAGTTCCCGCCACGCAGGTCGCCTGCGAGGCCGCTGTTCGGACTGCCCGTCGTCGCGGCATACGCCAGTCCCCAGTTGGCAAACCAGGGGCCGTTGCCGTTGGTGTAGTCCGGAGTGTCGGTGGGCGCAATAGCGACGGTGTAGACCGCAGCATCGCGGTACAGGTAATCCGTCGAGGCGGTGCCGCCCAGACGTCCGATGATGCTGCGCGCCTTCCAGGCGAAGAATTCCTTCATCCGGGTCTTGCCGGTGGCCGTAAGCGCCAGGTCCATATCGAGCGCGTATCCGTAGGCGGCAGTGAAGAAGTCCTGCATCCATGCCGCTTCGAAGTACTTGCCGTCGCCGTTCGTGGTGTAGTCGGAGTACGGTTGCACAAAGCCGAGCGGGTTGCTGGCGATTGCTACATAGCGGCCGTGGTAGAAGTTCACGTTCGATTCGAGCGAGGCGAGGAATTCGCCCCGGAGCACATCGCTGTCCGGCGTGATGCATGCCGCCTGAGCCAGCGTCCGCGTAGCCCATGCCGCTCCACGCGTCGTGTTGGCACCCGCGCTGCTCACCAGGACGCCCGCCGTAAACTGGCGCACGGTATCCGTATTCTTGAGGAAATGGATCGTCGCTGCGAACTGCACCTCTTCCATGAAATAGAAGCGCCCGGTCAGCAGGTAAGCCATGAAGCCCACGGACGGATGGTGCGTGGAGTTCCATGTCGGCGGTTTGGTGCCTGTGGCGGCCGGTGTGTACGTATTCTTCGAGGATGCGCCGTTGCCAGCCAGCCCGCTGCTGCCTTCGAGCACCAGGTTCGGATAGCTGGAGAATCGCAACGGACGCTGGGTCCGCTCGTCGCGGAAATGGATGCCGTAACGGCCGGCGCTGTACGCATTGGCGATCACGCCGGCACAGGCGCGCAGATCGTTGCTCGTCAGGTAGGCGACATCCCAGTCGGGCAGGACGCCGATCGATCCATGGTAACCGGCCGTCCCCATCGAAGTCGGATAGTTGCCCTGCTGGAGCGGTGTATATGTCTGCGCCAGATTGGTCCAAAGCGCAGCGGTCGACGGCAACTGGCCGCGGTAAGCGGGCACCAGCCGCGTCCCCTGCAGGTAAGCCTTGTCGTGGGCAGGCGTCAGTTTCGGATCGTCACCCAGCCAATGCGACAGCGCCGCACCGGAAACCAACACCGTGCGGTTGTGGTTAAGCAGGTCGAACGTGGCGCTGAAGCGCTGCGTGCCGCCGAGCGTGAAGCTATAGGTCGCGTTCTTGTTGGTCGGCCCGGCAACGGTGAGGTAACCGTTTTCGATCCAGGGCAGGACCTCGACGGCGCCGCCCTTGTACAGGCGCACTTCCATCCAGCCCACGAGGTGGGCGTCGCTGCCGATCTGCTTGCGATAGATCCAGGAGCTCATGAACGGGCCGCGTACCCACTCCATGAAAGGCACATCCCAGTCGCCCCCCGCCCACGATGCTGCGCCGAAGCTACCGGCGCCGATCGAAGCAGAGATACCTGTTGCGCGCAGGTCGGCGGTGGTCAGCGATGCAGCAGTCGTCGCCTGGCCGATGCGCAGGCCGATCGTCGTCTGGCCTGCCGCAGTGAAGGAAGTCAGGCCAGACACGATGGCGAACTTCATGGAGCCGTCCGGCCATGCGTTTTTCGCAACGACCTGCAGTTCGGGAATATTGCCGACAACGACCGAACCCGCCGGGATTTCACCCTTCTTGAAGGCATGACCGATGGTGAACGGCAGGTTTGCGCCGGCTTGGGCGGCGGTCACCTGGAAGGATGTGGACAGTGCCGGAGCCGGCTGGATCTGGACGGTAAACGGTTGGGATGTTGCTTGTTTCTTGGGCATGGCTCAGGCCTCCGTTGCGGTCAGGACGTGCCCGCTGGTCGTGCCAACGCTGCCAATGCCGTCGTAGACGAAGCTCTTGGTCGCCGGATCGTAGGTCACGCCAGGCGGCAAGGCCAGTTCATTTTTCAGGATGGTGAGGGCTTCGATGTCGTCATCGGAGACAAACGCGGCGATCGAGAATGTCGATGCCACGCCCTCGGTGAAGGTAATTGTCGGAATCTCGTTCCACACCGGCGTGCGGTTGGCCGTCGTGGTTGCCGGCGATGACGGTCTTTGTTGCATGGATGCGCCAGTGGCGCCGGCAGACGTCTCGGCGGCATCGGTTGCGCCGGAAGAAGCGGCACTACCGCCGCCTCCGCAAGCGGTGGTCACAATGGCAACCGCCGTCACACTCATATTGCGAAGAAATACACGCCGCGTGATGTGCTGCGCAAGGCCCTGGCCGTCGGTACCTTGGATTTCGGATTCAGTCATGGCAGGAATTCCAGATGGATTGGGAGAGGCCAAGCAGCCTCCCGACATACCGCACAAGTGCGGTCGCATTACATGGTGAGCGCACCAACATCTTGCCGACTGGCATTTTTGTTGCCGATATCATTGAATCTTGGTATCCCGGTTGTATACCGAAGTTACAAATTCTCAAGAAAGGAAACAATTCGCCCACTTACCGTCGATGTGACAATTGCGTTCAGGAATTAGTTCCACAAAGCATCTTTTGCGTTGCATCATGCCAGGATTGCAATGCTGTGCAAAAACAAAAACGCCCCGAAACGGGGCGTTGAGTAAGTCAGTTCAGATGCGAGTCAAGTCCTCTCGGCGCTTGAACCACTGCTCCATCATCATCAGCACCCACACCATGGTCCCGTGATATCCGGCATGCTCGCTCAACCGCTGCTCGAGCAGGCTGTCGATGAAGTCAGCGCGAACGATCTTGCGCGCCCTCAGCCCCGTGAGGCTGTCATTGGCGAGTTCGTGCAGCGCCTTGTGCTTCTGGAGCCAGACGCCGAAGGGCAGGCCGAAGCCATGCTTCTGCTTGGTGATGATCTCGTCCGGCAAGATGCCGCGCAGCGCCTCCTTGAAGAAGTAGCGCAGCTTGGTTCCCTTGAGCTTGAGTTGCGGCGCGAGGCGTGCCGAGAAAGCCACCATCTCGTCGTTCAGGAACGGGAAAGCCACCTCCATTCCGGCCAGCTCGCAGGCCTTCACCACCTTGGGCAGGTCGTTGTCCGCCAGCGTGATTTTCAGGTCCAGCGCCAGCATGCGGTTGATCAGGGTTCGCGCCTGGGATTCGCCATAGGTCTGGCCCAGAAGATGCAAGGGCTGGTCGGGTCGCGCCGAAGCCAGGAAATCCTCGGAAAACACCGTGGACGCGCCATAGCGTTCGAGAAGGTTGTAGGTTTCGAGGCGCGCCGGCATCGGGACGGAGGCCTGCTTGATATAGCTCCGAGCCTTGCGGACAGGCATGATCAGGTCACCGGCCGGCATGCCGAAAATCGCCGGCTCCATCACACCCTTGCGAATCAGGCGCGGCACACGTTCGTACAGTGCGAACACGTGCTGCTTCGCATAACGCTCGTTGCCGCCGAACAGTTCATCGCCGCCGTCGCCGCCCAGCATCCGCGTCAAACCATCGGCGCGCGCCATCCGCGCGCAGTAGAACGCGGGAACGGCCGAGGCATTCCCGAAAGGCTGGTCGAAGACGCCGGCAATCTCGGGAATCGCGCGGACGACGTCGTCCGGCGTCACATAGTATTCGTGGTGATCCGTGCCGAAATGCCGGGAGGCGATGCGGGCATACTCCATTTCATCGTAGCCCTCGGCCTCGAAGCCGATCGAGTAGGTCTTGGCCGGCTCGCCGCCGACCTGGGTGAGGAACCCGGCAATGGTCGAGCTGTCGGTGCCACCGCTGAGGAAGGCGCCGATCTTCTGGCCATCCGAGACTTCCCGCACGCTCTTGCGCAGCAATTCGAGGAAGGTTTCCTTGTGATCTTCCACGCCGCCGGTATCGTTTTCCTGGAACTGCATCTGCCAGTAGCGGCGCTTTGTGGCCTCGCCCTTGCGGAAGGTGAGGCATTCGCCGGGCAGCAGGCGCTGTTGCCCCTTGTAGATCGTTCCCGGCCCGGGGACCATGTGGAAATAGACGTAGTTGTACAGGGCCTGCGGATCGATTTCCGGCTTGGCTGCGGGATGGCGGATGAGCGCATCCGCCGACGAGGCAAACACGAGGCAGTTGCCGGCCACCTGATAGGTCAGCGAATGCGTGCCCATGCGGTCGATCGCCAGCACCGCAGTCCCTGCGCCCTCATCAAGGATGCACAGTGCGAACGCGCCGGACAACTGCGCGCACACATCGTCGGGCATGTCGCGGTAGAGGCCTGCCACGGTCGCAGCCAGCCCCTCTGCCTGCGCACGCTCCGCCAGGCGTTTGGCGCGGAACCCGGCAGCGCCCCACACCGCCACCGAGAGGCCATCCTGCCGGTAGACATGCGCGCAGGCCTCGCCCGCCGCCACGGCGACGGCGCTCTTCTGCCCGGTCAACGCGTGCACTGCACTCGCATCGAAGCGCGCGAGCGGCGCCGCCATGTCATTGATCAGCTTCTGCTTGTCGACATCGGCCGCGCCGAGGTCCATCCAGCCACATACACCACTCACTGCCACTCCCTTCGCAGACCGGCCGCAGGCAGCCTTGCTGCAACAGTTATATTCGTTCGATGATCAGACCAGCACTTCGAGTGCGGCCGGATGGCTCAGGAATGCGGACGGGCTTGCCGTCAAACCGTACGCGCCCGATTGAAAGACGACGACCAGATCGCCGACGTCCGCCCTGGCCATTTCCATCTGGTCTGCCAGCAGGTCCAGCGGCGTGCACAGCGGGCCGACCACGGACACCACTTCCCGCTCCTGCCCGCGCACACGGTTGCCGATGACGACCGGGTAATTCTTGCGGATCACCTGGCCGAAGTTGCCCGATGCGGACAGATGGTGATGCAGGCCGCCATCCGTCACGAGAAAGACCTGTCCGCGCGACACCTTGCGGTCCACGACACGCGCCACATAGATGCCGGCCTCGGCCACGAAATAACGCCCCAGTTCGATGACGACGGTTGCCTCCGGAAGCTGCTGCTGCACATCCGGCAGCAAACGCTTCAGGTTTTCGCCGATAGCGGCAACGTCCAGCCTTTCCTCACCCGGAAAATACGGCACGCCGAAGCCGCCGCCGATATTGAGCAGGCGGACGGGACGCGGCGCATGCGCGGCCAATCGAATCGCCAGTGCGAAGGTCTTTTCGTGCGCGTCCTGGATGGAGGCCGCCTTGAGGTTCTGCGACCCGGAAAAGATGTGAAAGCCGTGGAAATCCAGTTGCAGCTCGCCGAGCCGGCGCAGCATGTCCGGAACACGTTCGGCATCGACGCCGAACTGCTTCGGCCCGCCGCCCATCTTCATGCCGGACGATTTCAGCTCGAAATCCGGATTGACGCGTACGGCGACCCGGGGCTGGATGCCGAGGCGGCGGCCGATCTGCGCCAGCCGCTCCATTTCCGCTTCGGATTCCAGGTTGACGATGATGCCGGCGGCGACCGCGCTCGAGAGTTCAGCTTCGCTCTTGCCCGGTCCGGCGAAACTGATCAGGTCCGGTTTCATCCCTGCATCCAGCGCCACGCGGAGTTCGTTTCCCGATGCGACGTCGATACCATCCACCAGCGTCGACATGTGCTGCACGACAGCGGGCATGGGATTGGCCTTCATTGCATAGTGCAGATGCACCTGCTCCGGCAGATGCCTGCGCAGCAGGGCCACGCGTTCCGTCATGGCGGCGCGGTCATAGGCGTAGAACGGCGTCTGGCCGACGCGCTGCGCAAGCCGGGTCAGCGGAACTCCTCCGATCTGGAGGCAGTCGTCCTGGACGGGAAACTGGGTCAGGGCCGCGTGCTGCGGTCGGGCGTTGCTCATTCTTTTGCTTCCACGAAGATGTTCGCGTACTGCGTCGCGAGCAGCTTACGGTCGATCTTTCCGTTCGGATTGCGGGGCAGGCTGCCTTCCCAGACGATGATCCGGTTCGGAAGCATGTAGTTGGGCAGGTGCGGCTTGCAGGCGGCCAGCAGTTTCTCGGCATCGAGGGGAGCGCCGTCGCGCGGACTGACGACGACAACGATGGCCTGGCCGAGCACGGGGTGGGCGATGCCGAGGGCCGCCGCCTCACCGACATGTTCGCGGCCATAGAGGACTTCCTCGACCTCGGTCGGACTGACGCGGTAACCCGAGGTCTTGATCATCTCGTCGTTGCGGCTGATGAAGTACAGGAAGCCCTCCTCGTCCGCCCGCACCGTATCGCCGGACCAGACCGCCATCTCGACGAGCGGCAAGCCGTGGTGGGCGGGTCGGATCGGCTTGAAGCGTTCCGCGGTTTTCTGTGGATCGTTCCAGTAGCCCAGCGACACCAGCGCACCGCGGTGTACGAGTTCGCCCGGTTCGTTGGGCGCACACTCGGAACCGTCCGGACGCAGCACCATGATTTCGGCATTCGGGATGGATTTGCCCATGGAATCGGGGCGGCGGTCCACTTCGGACGGCGGCAGGTAGGTCGACCGGAAGGCCTCGGTCAGGCCGTACATGAGATAGGGCTTGGCCTTGGGCAGCGCGGCACGCAGCCGGTCGAGGGTCGCCCGCGGCATCGCGCCGCCGGAATTGGTGAAATAGCGAATGGTGGCATCGGCGGGCCATTGCAGGTCGGCCAGTTGCAACCACAACGGTGGCACCGCAGCCAGCCCGGTAATCCGCTCAGATTCGACAGCCTTGACGATATCCCGTGCCAGTAGATGATTCATCAGCACGACCGTGGCGCCGGTGTGGAATGCTGTCGTGAGCTGGCTGAGTCCGTAATCGAAACTGAGCGGCAGGACGGCAAGGATGCGGTCTGCAGGCGTATTTTCAAGGTAGCTGGAGACGCTGATTGCCCCCGCAACCATGTTGCGGTGCGAGAGCACCACGCCTTTGGGCTTGCCCGTGCTGCCGGAGGTGTACAGGATGGCCGCCATGTCGGTATCGATGACGCGATGGCCCCTGTCTCGCCGCGTCGCCGCAACAAACTCGCTCCACGGCAGGCCCCTCACGTTTTCCAGTGAGGCAGGTACGTCGCCATCAACGACAACGACGGCATGCAAGTCCGGACACTTGTCCAGGACAGGAACGAGTTGCTTGAGCCTGTCCGCGGATGTAACAAGAATGCGAACATTGCAGTCGGCAAGGATATAACCTACCTGCTCCGGCTTGAGGAGCGGATTGATCGGCACGAAGACAGCGCCGGCGGACGCCGCACCGAACAACGCCGTCACCGTCTCGAATCTCTTCTCGAGGAATACGGCAACTCGTTCACCGCGCCCAATGCCAAGGGACAGGAGGCCGCTCGCCACCGCCTGCACCTCCAAGGCCAGGGCCGCGTAGGTCCGTGTCTGCCCTCGATAGACAAGAGCCTCGGCTTCCGGAGTTGAAACAGCACTGCGAAAAATCGACTCGTGAATAAGGTAGGTCATGTGAGAAGCCTGTTATTCAATTGAAATCCTGCATCAGGACCGGCCAGCCGTCTGGCGAACCGCAGTGATAGCGAACAGCGCACGTTCCCGAAGGGCCGTATGTTCTTGTTTTTGCCTAGGAAGAGCGTATGCAGACGCTAAAAATTATGCCAGAGAATGTTAGCGATTCCCTAAGTATATTAATGGATTTTCAACTATAATTTAGAAAGTTTCTATCAGTAGCAAATCCAGCTCTTCCTGCCCCCAGGGATGCGCAATCGACGCATGCTGTAGCGACAGTTCGGCGCAGAACAGCGCCGCGCAGGAAATCCCGATCATGCGTCTTCGTGTTTCTGTCGAGTGAGCTACGAGTAAATGTACAAGATCAGCATTTATAAGAGCTTCGAGGATCTGCCGAAACCCTACGAGGAAATATTCAGCAAATCCAGTCACTCGGCTGGTGTTTTCCTCAGCCTCCCGTGGTTCAGGAACCTGGTATCGCAGGGCTTGAACGACAAAAGCGTACTCCGGATTTACGCCGTGGAATCCGGCCTCGAGGATGGAAAGCCCTGCCTCGTTCTCCCGATGCGTCACGATCCTGCCGCCAGCCCTGTTCTTCGGCGACGTGAACTGGGACCGATCGCCAACTACTATTCCTCCCTGTTCGGACCGGCTGTCTGCGACACCGCTCCCGAGCTGCAAGGCAGCCTGGACCTGATCGCCCGGGCCATCGCTGCAGACCAGCCGCGCTGGGACACGATCGATCTGCATCCGATGGATGCAGATGGACCGCTATTCAAGGGCATCATCAAGGCATTCCGCAACGCCGGATTGCTCGTACAAAGTTACTTCTGCTTCGGAAACTGGTACCTGGAGGTGGGCGGCCGCACCTACGGCGAATACTTCGAGACGCTCCCGTCCCCGCTAAAGAATCTCCTGAAGCGAAAATCAAGGCGGCTTGAAAAGTCCGGCCGGCTGCGGCTTGAAATCGTGACGGACGAGACCGACCTTGAGCCGGCCATTGCCACGTTCGAAAAGATCTACAACCAAAGCTGGAAGAAACCGGAACCGCATCCAGACTTCATTCCGGGGCTCATCCGCAGTTGCGCAAGGAGTGGGTGGCTGCGCTTAGGCATTGCCTATGTGGATGGCACTCCCGCCGCGGCACAGCTCTGGATTGTTGCCAATGGCGTGGCGTCGATCTACAAGCTTGCCTACGACCGGCAATTCACAAATTACTCCGTAGGCTCCATCCTCACGGCGAAGCTGATGCAGCACGTCATCGACATCGACCGCGTCAGGGAAGTGGATTACCTCAGCGGAGACGATCCCTACAAGCAGCATTGGATGTCTCATCGCCGCGAGCGATGGGGTATCGTCGCATTCAACCTGAAGACGTTCAACGGGAAGATGGCTGCGGCCCGCCACCTGGGCGGACGCGCACTCAGGAACATCACTGCGGCGTTCCAGCTGAAGCCTTCCCCCACCCTCAATCGGATCGTGGAAAAATGAAGCTCGAACTGCCCCATTATCCACGGCCGAAGATTCCCCTCCATCCCGTCCTGTCTCTCGGGTCGTTAGGACAATCGCCGGGCAAAGCGCCCCCCTCCGTCCTGGATGCGGGAAATCACGTGTTCGTGACAAGCGCACGGTTCGCAATTGCCCTTGCGCTCGCACAAATGAAGATCGGCCGGCATGACAAGGTGCTCGTCCCTGCATTCCATTGCACCTCCATGATCTCTCCGATCCTCCATGTCGGCGCCACTCCTGCCTTTTACAGGATCCGCCCCGACACGTCGGTCGATCTCGACAGTGCCGGCGCGCTGCTGGATCCATCTGTAAAAGCCATTCTTGTGCCGAATTATTTCGGATTCCCGCAGGATCTGCAGCGAATTCGCGCGTTCTGCGACAAGCATGGGATTTTCATGCTGGAGGACTGCGCACACGCATTCTTCGGCGAATGCGACGGAAAGCCCCTGGGCTCGTTCGGCGACTATGCCGTCGCGAGCACGTGGAAGTTCTTTCCGGTCCTGGATGGCGGCTGCCTTGTATCGTCGCGGCGCTCTCTTGGCAGCACCAAGCTGCAAGCACTGAGCCTGTACCAGGAAATAAAGCTGGCCGTAAATACACTCGAAAAGGCATGTGAATACGGCAGGTTGCCGTTGCTGAAACTGCTCATGTCATTGCCGGTTCGTGCTCGCGCGCTACTGACGCGCAAACGGCGGGAGCCACGCAATCAGGAGCAGAGCGCTCCGGCAGCACAAGGGAGCGTGGCAGTGGATGAGCCGCGCTTCGATAGTCATCTTGCCAACAAGCTGCCCTCACGAATCTCCCGCATCCTCGTACGATTTGCAGGAAAACGGCGCGCTGCAATGAAGCGCCGGGAAAACTATCTTTACCTGCAGACTAGGCTGCGCGGACTGACCGGCACGCGCTTCCTGTATCCGGAACTGGGCGACGGAACCTATCCGTATGTGCTTCCGGTCGTTGTCGACGCGCCGGAAAGCGTCTTCCCGATCCTGAAAAACAGAGGTGTCCCCATCCTCCGTTTCGGCGAATTCCTTTGGCCTGGCGTAGATGAAACCGTGTGTCCGGTAAGCGCAGATCTATCGCGCCGGGTTTTCCAGTTTCCTTGCCATCAGGAACTGACGACATCGGAGCTTGACTGGATGATCGAAGAAATCAGAAGTGCATTCTTGCAAATGGATGGAATCGAATGAGCTGGCATATCTATCCCATCACCAGGTTCGCTGATTATCGCGAACGCTGGCAGGCGCTGCATACAGGCCGCGCGACCCCACCCCTGCACGACTTGGCCTTTATCACGCCGTTGCTCAGGATTTTCGGCAGCGGCAATGAGTCACTGGCATGCTACGTCGTGGATGACAAGGTCCAGGCCATGGCGATCCTGCACTCCAAGGGCATGGGCCGGTGGGAAACCTTCCAGCCTTCCCAGTCGCCTCTCGGTCTCTGGATACAAGGACAGGGCACGATCGAAGCCCCGCTCATTTCGGAATTGCGCCGCACCCTCCCCGGATTTCCGCTGGCGCTCGCCATCACGCAGCAAGACCCGGATCTGGTCTCCCGCCCTACCGACGAAGGCGGGATCAAGACGCTCGACTACATCCAGACAGCGCGTGTCCTTGTCCAGGGAAGCTTTGACGACTACTGGCAAGCGCGAAGCAAGAAACTGCGCCAGAACCTGAAACGGCAAAGGAGCAATCTGTCCAAGGCAGGGGTGACGACACGCCTGGAAAAAATCACGGCGCCCGAAGACGTCGCCGCTGCAATTGCCGACTTTGGCCGGCTGGAGAGCCTGGGCTGGAAGGGCAAGAGCGGGACGGCGGTCCACGCCGACAACCAGCAAGGCGCGTTCTACCGCGAAGTGCTTGAGGGCTTCTGCCAAAAGGGCGCGGGACACATATATCGATACTGGTACAATGACAACATTGCGGCCATGAACCTGTGCATCGAGGGAAACGGCACCCTGGTTTCGCTGAAGATTGCATATGACGAGAGCATCGCAAACCATACCTCGCCTGCCCTGCTGATGCGGCAGGAAGTGTTCGAGCGAATCTTCAACGAGGGCAAGCTCAAGAAAATCGAATTCTACGGCAAGGGACAGACCATCTGGACCGACCATGTCCGGACGCTCTACCATGTGAACAGCTATCGCTGGCCATCTGCATGGAACTGGTACCGCAGCCTGATCAAGCCCGCAGCCCTGCAGACCTATCCCGAATAATGCACTTACAAGGAAGCGTAGCGCTGGAAAAGGTTCGAAGAAACTAGGGAGTAACAATGCAACACATCGACGATGTAAGAATGGTTCTGGCCGATGTCCTCGCCTTGGGAGACCGCGCCGGAGACCTGAACGAGAACTCCGCGCTGCTAGGCAGCATTCCGGAACTCGATTCCATGGCCGTCATCAACGTCCTCACTGCGCTCGAAGAGCATTTCGGCATCACGGTGGAGGACGATGAAATCAGCGCCGCAACATTCGAGACGCTGGGAAGCCTCGTTCAGTTCGTCGAGCGCAAGCTCGCCGAGTAATCGACGCAAAATACACGCGCAAAAATGGCAGAGCCGTTTTTCCTTAAAGCCGGGGCAGGCGAGCGTTTTTGTCTTTACCACGCCCCAAAGCATGGGAGCACGACGCGCGGCGCGTTCGTATACATCCACCCGTTTGCCGAAGAAATGAACAAATCCCGCCGCATGGCTGCCATGCAGGCGCGCGCCTTTGCCGACGCCGGCTTCGCGGTATTGCAGGTTGACCTGTTCGGATGCGGCGACAGCAGTGGCGATTTCGCCGACGCACGGTGGGAGATATGGAGGGACGATGTGCTGTGTGCGGCGGAATGGCTCGAACGCCGGAGCGGCACAACTGTCGGACTGTGGGGATTACGGCTTGGCGCCCTGCTCGCCCTGGATGTCGCTGCCGGCTCCGATCGTCCGTTTGATGCACTGCTGCTGTGGCAGCCTGTGGTCAACGGCGAAGCCTTCATGACGCAATTCCTCCGCATGCGGCTGGCAGGCGAAATGCTCGGCAACGGTACGGAAAAGTCCGGAGGAACGCAGGAACTGCGTGCAAAAATGGCTGCGGGCGAAAGTCTGGAGATTGGCGGTTATGAACTCGCTCCAGCACTGGCTTCAAGCATCGACAACCTGAATGCATCGAAGCTGGCCGTCACGACCGCCCCCGTCCACTGGTTCGAACTGGTTGCAGACAGTGACCGTCCCATGCCGCCCGCCGCCGCGCGGGTTGCAACCTCATGGGAAGAACGCGGTGTCCAGTTGCATCGCCATGTCGTCCCCGGCACGTCTTTCTGGGCCTCCCAGGAAATCACCGAATGCCCTGCGCTTCTCCAGGCGACGACCAGCGTCTTCGATGAGGTGCCCGCTTGAACATCGAACAGCGCGCCCTCAGCTTTACATGCGAAGGCAGAAGCCTCTACGGCATCCTCACCATGCCGGAAAAACCTGCAACGCGGGGTGTGCTCGTCATCGTCGGCGGCCCGCAATATCGGGCGGGAAGCCATCGTCAATTCACGCTCCTCGCCAACGACCTGGCCAGCCATGGCACACCCGTAATGCGCTTCGACTATCGCGGAATGGGTGACAGTGAGGGGGACGCGAAGACGTTCGAAGAGGTACAGGACGATATCCGCCATGCGCTGGACCGCTTCTTTTCCGACGTCCCCGCAATGAAAGAAGTTGTGCTCTGGGGATTGTGCGACGCCGCGTCTGCTTCCCTGTTCTATGCGCACGGCGACCCTCGCGTGCGTGGCCTCGTACTCCTGAATCCCTGGGTGAGAACGACGGAAGGCATGGCCAAGGCATACTTGCGTCATTACTATCTTGCTCGCCTGCTCGACCGGGATTTATGGAAAAAGGTGCTTGCGGGGCAGTTCGATGTTGGCGCTGCGATTCGCTCCCTGCTTGGCATGGTCGGAAAGGCGATGGCCGGAAAACCGGCACCTGCGCCGGCCGGAAACCATGCCACTGAACAGCCCAAGCCGGCCTTGGCGCCGCTTCCCGATCGCATGTATGACGGCCTTGCCCGCTTCAAGGGAAAAGTTCTGCTTATCATCAGCGGCAATGACCTGACCGCAAAGGAATTCCTGGATCTCGTGAGTGGTTCGCGCAAGTGGAAGAAGGCGCTCGGATCTTCGCAGGTCCAGCGCCATGACTTGGCGGAAGCAAATCACACATTTTCGCGGCGCGACTGGCGGGACCAGGTCGCCACTTGGACGAGAGACTGGATCAGAACATGGTAAAGCGCGTTCTCATGATTGCATACCACTACCCGCCCCTGCGCGGAAGCAGTGGCATCCAGCGCACGCTGAAATTTTCGCGTTACCTCCCCGAACATGACTGGCATCCGGTGGTGTTATCGGCCCACCCTCGCGCCTATGCCAGTACAAGCGACGATCAGGTGAGAGAAATTCCCGCCGACGTTCCAGTCCACCGCGCATTTGCGCTCGACGCATCACGGCATCTTGCGCTGAAAGGCCGGTATCTCGGAATCCTGGCCTTGCCTGACCGTTGGATTTCCTGGTTGCTTGGAGCCGTGCCGGCCGGGCTGCATCTGATTCGGAAGTACCAGCCTGAAGTCATTTGGTCGACCTACCCGATCGCAACCGCGCATCTCATTGGGCTGGCCCTGCATCGCCTCACGGGCATCCCCTGGGTGGCAGATATGCGGGACCCTATGACCGATACGAGTTACCCCACCAATCCGCTCACCCGGAAGGTGTATCGCTGGATCGAGAAACAGACGGTGACGCATTGCACGAAGGTAGTCTGCACCACGCCGGGGACGCTCAAGATGTATCAGGATCGTTTCCCCGACATTCCAGGCTCGCGTTTCTGCGTCATCGAGAATGGGTACGATGAAGAGAATTTCCAGTCGGCGGAGGCGATCACGCCTGCGCCCTCCGGCGCAGAACGTCCGTTTGTACTGATCCACAGTGGTGTGATCTATCCCCATGAGCGCAATCCTGGCCCTTTTTTCGAAGCCTTGTCGGAACTCCTCCGCAGCGGGGAGATTTCGCCCGCCTCGTTTCGTGTAGTCCTTCGCGCAACCGGGCACGACGAATATCTCGGCAAGCTAATTGCCCAGCACAGGATCGAATCCATCGTTACCCTTGCTCCGCCAGTCCCCTACCGTGAGGCCTTATCGGAAATGCTGGGGGCAGACGGGCTGCTCATCTTGCAAGCGGCGAGCTGCAATCACCAGATACCTGCGAAGCTGTATGAGTACATGCGTGCGCGGCGGCCGGTCATGGCGTTGACGGATCCCGACGGGGACACTGCCGGCAAACTGAAAAGTGCCGGTGTACACACAATCGCCCGGCTCGATTCCAAAAATGACATCATGCGCGGCATATCACGCTTCCTCCAACTGGCCACGAGCGAACAGGCACAAATCCCGTCGGAGGAAGCGGCACGAAACAATTCCCGACGTGCGCGGAGCAACGAACTCGCAGCTGTGCTGAATGGAGTCGCGCAAACCGAAGCATACCTGTCATCACAAACCAGACCTCTCCCAAAGGATTAGTCGTGAAACTCATGCTGAAGGCATCCTTTTGCGGAATTCTTTTCGCCGTCTCCGGCTCTTGTGCCGCCAGTTATTGCGGAGAGCTGTCAAATGCCTATGGGCCGTTTGATTATAGGGATAGGGCGACCCTCGCAGCGAATCTGAAGATTGTGGAAGATGCCCATTTCACACCGGAAGTAGAAAAGCTGATTGCCGGCCACCGGGGCACGCTCGGTGGAGATCTTGATTACACGCTCCGAGCATTCCCAAACCATCCCAGGGCCCTGACGAGCATGGCCCGTCTTGCATTGCGCAGCAAGTCAAACAAATTATCGGGTATGAAGTACTCGTTCGAGTGCTATTTCAACCGTGCCGTGCGGTTCAGGCCTGATGATCCGGCAGTCCATGCAATTTATGGCGGCTATTTGTCGAAGGTCGGTCGCATCGACGAAGCCATTGAACAACTGAATGAAGCTGTCAGGTTGCAACCGGACAATGCCACCAGTCTTTACAATCTTGCGCTCGCGTACTTTGACAAGAAAGATTATGAGCAGGCCAGGTTATACGCGAAGAAGGCATACGATTTGGAGTTCCCGTTGCCTGGCCTGAAAAACAAGCTCATCCAGTTGGGCAAGTGGGATGACGCGTCAGCCAAATAGACGATAAGGCACCGCCATGAAGGATCGTTATCGGAACAGGCAAGACGAAAAGCGCTCGAATGCCCCGTAAGTCGCCTCGATTGGCCGCGTCTCTCCGCATAAATCAAGCGGAGCACGACTGGTCGCCTTGCGGCGTGGCGGCTCCCCCTGCCAGTCAAAGTATTGGCCATTCCTCGATGTATACAGGTCTCGGATGGGATGCATGCCGAAATAGGTACTCGTAAGGGAAGTCTCGGCATTATCGAGCTTGCGCACAATGCCTTCGTCCCGGCTCCGGATATTTCCATCCACGAGGTTCCCCTCGATATCGGCGCTGCTTTCCGGAAAACGGACAACGATGCCGCCGGTATCGACCAGGGTATTGTGGAATATCCTGCTGCCCGCACTACGGTTCACATAGATGCCATCGTCGGAACAGGATGCAATGAGGTTCGATTCGATCACCCCGCGCTCCTGCTCCAGGATGCACCTGTGGTCCCGGCAATAGTTGCGCCCGGTACCGCCGCCCCCCAGTGATAATCCCACACGGTAACCCGGTGCGCCCTTCAGCAGGTTTTCACAAATGACGATGTTCTGCTCGAAACGGTTGTCGGCCCCTGCCCCCTTTGCGAAGGCACCGAAACTGATCCTGTTGGCCTGCCCCTTGATGAAATCGGTAATCAGATTCCGGCGTATCATCCACCGGCTTGCGGCGACGAGATCGATCGGCGTAACGGGATTGCCGGTTTGCCGGACACTCGAGTTCGTCAAGGTATTACCCTCGATGATGCCGTCGTCCGGCATCTTGTCGTCAACACCATTGATCTTGAAATGCGAGTTGAAATCGATGATGGTATTGTTGCGGGCGATGAAGTGATGGGCGTCTCCGACGACATGAAACGCATGCTCGCAGCTTCCATGCGATTTGCACACGCCGCGAATCACGAGATTCTCGAAGGTCCAGTATGGCGCGGCGACGAGAAAACCTTCGGAATTGTCCAGCTCCAGGTTGACCGTTCCCGGCTGTGCAGCCCGCACAATAATGCGCGCATTCTGCGTTCCCGGCCTGTTTACGATCACCGGTTGGCCGCGAAAACGGTAACTCCCCGGCGAAAATGTAATGACATCCCCGGCGCGCGCCTGGGCAATGGCAGCCATCGCCGCTTCCGTGGAGTCGACCCGGACGACATTATCGCCAGGAGCTTCAATGAATGGACGGTGATTCGGACCTGGCTGGGCGCCGATGCGCAAGGACGGACGAATGTCTTCCAGTTGGCGGCCGCGGTCCAGCGATGTCAGGGAGCTGGCAACCCATTCGCCTGTCTTTACGATGAAGGGATTATGCTGCGACACCCTTCGTTCGATATAAGGCGCCAGGGCGCGAGGTGGAACGCCGATCGATTCAATCAGATAAGCCCCAATTGCGCCACCCGTCAATAACGCCAGCCCCAGGACGGTAATCCATTTTTTCTTCCTGGAGAGGCGATTGCGCTTTCGAGGCATCGTAGTGTGACTTTATCGCGTGTATCGACTGATCCGGTTCTGTCAGGGCGCCAACCGGCGTACGTACCAATCCATCGCCTGGCGAAGCCCGATATCGATCGGATGCGTCGGCGCAAAGCCGAGCAGTTTCTTCGCCTTCGAAATATCGGCCTGCGAATGCCGGACATCTCCCTTGCGGAAGTCCCGGTAAACCGGCTTGTGATCGCGCAGATACGCGAATTTGTCAGACAGTACGTTACGCAATGTCTGGTAAAGCTCATTCAACGTGGTCCGGTCGCCGAGGGCGACGTTGTAGACCTGATTGACGGCTGCACTGTCCTTTGTCAGCGCGGCCAGGATATTGGCCTGCACGACGTTTTCCACGTAACAGAAATCCCTGCTGGTTTCGCCATCACCGTTGATCGCGAGCTCACCATTCTTGATGAGCGCGGCGATCCAGTGCGGGATGACAGCTGCGTACGCTCCATCCGGGTCCTGTCTGGGGCCGAACACGTTGAAGTAGCGCAACCCGATCGACTCCATGCCGTAGGTTCTTCCGAACACATCCGCATAGAGCTCATTCACATACTTGGTGACGGCATACGGCGAAAGAGGCTTGCCGATCTCGTCCTCGACTTTCGGCAGCTTGGGATGGTCGCCATACGTCGAGCTGGATGCCGCATAGACAAAGCGCTTTACGCCGGCGTCGCGTGCAGCAACAAGCATGTTCACAAAGCCGCTGATATTGCTGCCGTTCGTGAGGATAGGATCTTCGATCGAGCGGGATACCGAGCCGAGCGCCGCCTCGTGCAGGACAAAGTCAGCGCCCTCGCATGCCTTGGCGCATTCATCGAAGGACTGGATATCGGCCTTGATAAAGTGAAAATTCTTCCACCGGTCCGATCCGACAATCTGCTCGACCTGATCCAGGTTGTGGAGGTAACCCGTCGAGAGATTATCCAGCCCGGTCACCTTCTGCCCCAGCATCAGGAGCGATTCAACGAGGTTGGAACCGATAAAACCGGCGGCTCCCGTGACCAGCCATGAATACTGGCGTTGACGCAGATGTTCTTGTGCTTCCTGATATTTGGTCATGTCGCCGCCGCTGCTCGTATCGTATGCCTTAGAGACGCCACACGGTAATACCTGCGTCGCTCAATGCGGATGCATTGAACTTGGACTTCACATCAATGAAGCAGCCCTTGCGAACCACTTTCGCCATGTAATCGGAAAGTGGTCGTGCAAGGAGTTCCTTGTGCGAGACGGTGGCAATGATGGCATCCGCGCGCGGCAGGTTTTCCCAGCTTTCAAGTTCGATGCCGTACTCGTGGCGTGCTTCTGCCGGATCAGCGACCGGGTCGTGCACATGCACCGTGACACCGTAGGACTGCAGCTCGTTGATGACGTCGGCCACCTTGGAGTTGCGCAGGTCAGGACAGTTTTCCTTGAAGGTCAGTCCGAGGACATTGACACGCGCGCCACTGACATTGACGCCGGCGCGAATCATCTCCTTGACCGTTTTCTCGGCAACGAACTTGGCCATGTTGTCGTTGATGCGGCGGCCGGCAAGGATGACTTCGGGATGGTAGCCGATCATTTCTGCCTTGTGCGTCAGGTAGTAGGGATCGACGCCGATGCAGTGTCCGCCGACCAGGCCCGGCCTGAAAGGCAGGAAGTTCCATTTCGTTCCCGCGGCTTCGAGGACTTCGACTGTGTCGATACCGATTTTGTCGAAGATGATCGCCAACTCGTTCATCAATGCGATGTTCAGGTCGCGCTGGGTATTTTCGATGACTTTGGCCGCCTCGGCGACCTTGATGCTGGAAGCGCGATGCACACCTGCACGCACCACCGTTTCATACAGTTTCGCCACACGCTCGAGCGTTTCTGCATCGTCACCGGATACGACCTTCAGGATTGACGTGAGCGTGTGCTCCTTGTCGCCGGGGTTGATGCGCTCCGGCGAATAGCCGACGTGGAAATCGGTTTTCCAAGTCATTCCGGAATGCTTCTCGAGGAGGGGGACGCAGACCTCTTCCGTTGCGCCGGGATAGACGGTCGATTCGAACACGACGACGGCTCCGCGCTTCATGTGCTTGCCGACGACTTCGCTTGCACCGGCAAGTGCACCGAAATCAGGCTGGTGCGCGAGGTCTACCGGTGTAGGCACTGCCACGATAACGTAGTCCGCTTCAGCCAGATCGGCAGGGTCGCTCGTCACCTTCAGGTGCTGCGCAGCGCGCAGTTCGTCCGAAGACAATTCACCGGTCGGGTCAATGAATTCTTTGTAGCTCTTTACTTTTCTAACGGACAGATCAAAACCGATAGTCGCTTGTTTTTTCCCAAATTCGACTGCAAGCGGAAGTCCGACATAACCGAGCCCAACAACGGCAACGACGCTCATAGGGATCTCACCTTCGTATGTGAAAGTTGTCTGAATATAACAGATAGATTTACAAAAAGCATTAGGGTGTTTCGTATGCCAATAGCCTTGCCAACGCCGCCGGATTACGAATTAGAGAACGGTGGCACGCTCACCTCTCGCGCAAGGGACGGGCAGGTACAAACCGCTTCAGGGAACCGTAATCGCACGATCAAAGGAGTGGTGGACATCTGGATCTCGTGACCTGGTCACGCTATTGGAACGATTGCCGCACTGCGGCCGGATTAGGCAAACGTGCCGCTGGAACAAAAATGCCGTTCAGCTTTCACTGAACGGCAGATTGAATCTCTTCGCATCGGAATGCGAAGAGTTGAGGCAGGTGATTAGCTGGACTTGCGATAGCGCGCGGACGCAATTGCCAGCAGCCCCAGACTCAGCAGCAACAGGGATCCCGGCTCCGGAATGCTGTTACCCTGGAAGTTACCCGTGCCGGTCGAGAACAGCGGCGAACCCGTCGGGAACGAGGTGAAGCTGTTGGTGAAGGAGAGGTCCGAACCGTCTTCCTTGGTGTTCGTATCCAGGTTGCCCATGGCCAGACCACCAACCACATCCCACAGACCTTTGCCAAGCAGGAAGGACGGGAAGAAGTTGAAGCCGGTCAGCGTCACACCATTCACTGCGTGACCTACCATGTCGAGCCACAATGCGCCATCGGTTGCATTCGCCAGGTTCAGCGCCAGCGGATCAGCCGGGTTGGCGTTCGGGGTATGGTCGACGAAGACTTTCACAAAACCACCGGTGTAGAAAATCTGCGTGCCGCCGCCTGCCGGACCGGGCACAGCTCCGGCACCCACTGGCATATAACCGCCATACTGCACTGTCAGTTCGCAGCCTGGGCAGAAAGCACCGACACCCGTGCCATTAATCGTGGTAACCACGCCAAAACCTGACAGCTCGCCGCTAACCGGATTGATGAACTGGGAAAGCGTTGCCGTCGTGCCACTGAAGTCCAGCGGCGCATCCGGATCCCAGACGACGCCACCCACATTGATCGTGCCAGCCTGAGCCGATGTAGCAGCAGCTGCCGCTATTGCGACTGTCGCCAGCAATTTCTTGAATAGTTTCATTGAAAATCTCCTTGAGAATCGGTTTCCTGACCTTAATCCTTCCTTGCTGCAATGACTAAAGCACGTGTCGTGCCAAGGATTGTCAAAAAACATAACCGATTGTTTCTTAATGATTTTCTTTCGTTTCAAACATGTCTTTAGTCGATTGCTTCTTGTCAATGTAAAAAATATCGACAGTTGAAATTTTGAAATTATTGGTAGCGCCCCGGTGATAGCAGGTTTTCAGGGTCAACCGCTTGCCGCAGGCGCGCATGAAACTTGAGGGAGTCGCTCTGGAGACCTGCGAGGGTCGGCATGGTGCTGACTCCGACACGATATGGAAAAAATCCCGACATCCTTCCCTCCTGCAACAGGTTGTCATAGCACGCCGTGGCGCGGGCTACGGCCTGCTCGTCCTCGCGCCGGAAAATGATTGGCACCGTACTGTCGAAGAGCTTGTCGCTGATGGAGGTGAAGGTGATCAATGGCTCGATGCCATGCGCTACCGTAACGCGCCTGACCATGTCGGCGTAAGCGCGCACTGCACCTGGACGCATGGGCACGAGCGGCGCGTACCAGATGAGTCCGCAGCCGTCGCGGGATGGATCGAGGGCCGCCCCTTGCGGCGGGTTCGGATTGCGCCAGTACGCCAGGGGGAGCGCAGTTTCGTTTGGGCGTCCATTAACCAGTTCCAGCGCCTTGGCGAGTGTGTTCGATGTGCTTCCAAGGCGCTGCCCTAATGCGCCAGGAAGCCATCCCGCCAGCCTGGACAGTGTCATCGCGCCGCCCGGACTGATGAAAACCAGCCTGCTGGCAATTCCTGCCAGGGCGGCCTTCATTTCCTTTTGGGCGGCTGCAACAACGCGGCGGGTTCCGTAGATTGTACCGAAGCCGGTCCATGGCAACACCTGGTACTGGCGCCCAAGTTCCTGGATGACTGCATCCGGAATGAGGCCGTCCGCGCCGATCCTGTCCGTCGGATAGGGAGCAGACATGGCGAGAACGCGATGGCGGTTCATCAGGTTGATGCCGCCAATCGTGCCCGGTAGCCGGCTGATAGCCGTTCGAATTGCCTCGACCGCAGGCTCGAGCAGGCCGTCTTCCTTCAGGCTGAAGAAACACACTTTGACGCATTCGGGGCGGCGCGCGAGGGCAATCGTCATACGTGTGACGATACCGAAGCCGCTTTGGGTAAACAGACCTGCGGAGTAGGTACCGAGGCCCCATTTGAACAGGCGGGCCAGGTCCTCGCCACCGGCCTCCCTAAGGGCAGTGCGGTAGAGGGTGCCGTCGGCAAGAACCGCCTCGATGTCCGTAACGGCGGAAAAATGGTCCGTGTACGGCGTAATCCCGTAGCCGCGTTCAAGCGCATTTCCGAGAAGACTGCATTGCGGTCCGCCGCCGGTGACGGGCACAAGGAAATGGTGGTTTCCCTTGTCGAGGAATTCCGCCAGCATCGCTTGAGTAACCCCGGGTTCGACGGTGACGACGCCCAATTCGGCATCGAAATGCACGATCTTCCGCATGCCGGACAAGTCGAGGATGACGCAGTCGTCCCGCACGGGAAGGGATGTACCGTAACCCCAGTTGCGTCCCGTGCTGATCGGATAGACGGCCACCTTGTTCCGGGAAGCAATGCGCATCACCTCCGGAATAACGCCCGCGTCCTGGATGCGAAGCGCAGCCGGGATCCTTCTCTTGATTCCGCTCGCATCCTTGTCGTATGCAACCTGCGCATCGTTGCCTTGCAACACGTTCGAAGCGCCGAGAATTGCGTTCCATTCGTCGAGTGCGGCCGTCAGGTTCATGATGTGCGAGCTCCTATGAGAGATAGGGTGAAATCCCGCGCGGCGCCGGTGCGGAAATCGACGCAGCTCAGTTCAGGTTGATCAGTCTCTGTGTAATGCCTGCCTCCTCGCGGGGCGAGAAAAAATAGGGATACAGGGAACGTGAGGCGCCGGCCTGATCGCTGGTGCCGCCATGTTGCAGGATCCGTGCTTCGACGTAGTCGAGGTCGAGCCAGAGCAGGAAAGCAGGCGCATTGACGCGCGGGTTGGTCTTCAGTTCGCCAAGGCGAGCGAATCCGAGAACGCGCTCGTAGTAAGCGCGATGACGCGGATTCACTTCGATAAAGACGTCGGTGCAATCGTGCAGGCGGCGCGCATAGATGAAACAGATGTGGAACAGGGATGCGAGCGCGAATTTGGAGTCGACCTTGGCATCGATGGCGAGCTTGGTCAGTTCGCATAGTTTGCGTCCCGGGCCACGATAGCGGTCGAGCTGGTCCTGGAAGATCTCGTCGGCCAGCAGGCCGATCGGCGAATCGATGGCGAGCGTCACGGTACCGATCAGCTCTTCCTTCATGTATGCGGTCAGGGTAATCCGGTTGGGACTGGGCTGTACCACATGCGCACCGGCATAGCCGCGCCAGGAGTACATCTTGTCGATCAGCATGCTGGCGGAATTTCTCCCTGCGTCGGTATCGGCAAGCCGGATCTTGAAGTCCTTGACGCTTAACACGACCGCATCGGACGGCTCTGGCGGCGCCAGAGTGGATTCGATCATGTCCCGTTTAGTTTCCATTGCAAAAATCGGAAAAAGGTTGCGCGCAAACGCGCTTCCGACTCCCTGATCAGCACTGAGCATTTAATAGGTCCCCGTTTTGGTCTGGAGTGAATGCTCCCCGCCTCGGATGTCGCGGTGGGGAGACGTTTCTTTTTGTTGTCGCCCCTAGTTGAGCTGTTTGAGGAGCGAACGCGCCTCGTCTGCCTGCTCGAAGGATTTTCCGCTCGCCAGCAGTTGTTCAAGCTCCTTGCGTGCCTTGGCCTTGTCACCGAGTTTGAACAGCCCCTGGGCCAGGTGGAACCGGATGCCGGGTGCTTCCGGTGCCAGTGTGACGGCCTTCTGCAGCAGTTGGATACCGCGCGTCAGGTTGCCCTGCTCGACGAGAATCCCGCCGAGGGTATCGAGGACTGCGGCGTTTTCGGGGGCGACGTTAAAAGCTTTTTCCGCATATTCGACGGCGCGCGCATTCTTTTGCTGCTGGTAGACCAGGGCAATGTTGTTCAGTGCGACGAGATTGCTGGAATCCGATTTGAGGACCGATTGGTATTGTTCGATCGAATCGGCGAGCTGCTGGTCCGCAGCGTAGGCGGAAGCAAGGTAAAGCCGCGTTGTGATGTCAGCCGGATGTTCCTTGACCCATTGGCCGACGCGCACGATACCTTCCTTGCCCTTGCCGGCCTGCTGCATGGCCTGGTGCATCTTGATCACGATGGAGCCTGACTTGCTGACTGCAAAGCCTTGTTCATAGGCCTTGAGCGCTGGCTCTGCCTTTCTCTGCACCATGAAGATATCACCTTCAAGCATGTAGCCGGTCGCGCTCTTGGGCGAGCTTTTCTGAATCTGTTTCGCAACCTTCAGCGCCTGCTCGTAGTTGGCTCGCCGGATTTCGATGTTGGCAAGCGCAAGCTGGGCTTCGAGGTAGTCCGGCTTGATGTTCAGCGCAGCCTTCAGTGCGTCAGCCGCTGCGTTCTGGTTCTGCATCGCCATCAGGACGGAGGCGATCCGGAACTGGATGATCGGCGAGTTCGGATTCAGCACGGCGAGCTTTTTGTAGCTCTGCAGGGATGCAGCCAGATCGCTGTTGGCGAACTGGGCCTGGGCGAGCAAATCGAGCGCTTCGACACTGCCCGGATTTGCCGTCTGCAGTTTCTGCGCAAGTGCAAACGCCTTCTGCTTCTCACCCATGCGAAGATAGTGCATGGCCAGCATCATGGCCTGCTTCAGGTCATCAGGGTTGTCATTGCTTGCGCGTTCGAACCAGGCGGTCGCTTCTTCCTTGCGTCCCTGGGACATCGCCAGTTCCGCCAGCTTGACCATCGCCTGCGCGTTTTTCTTGTCGACCTCGAGGAAGGCTTCCAGGCGTTTCTTGGCGGCGTCAGGCTTGTTTTCCTGGATATCGAGGCGGGCGAGGCTGACGACCGCAGGGAAGAAATCGGGTTGCAGGGAGAGCGCCTTCTGGAAACTGGCGCGGGCTGAGGCCGCATCCTTCTTGCCCAGATAGGCGACGCCTTTCAGGTTTTGCAGGAGGGGATTGGTCGCTTCGTCCTTTTCAAGCTTGGTGACCGTGGCGATCGCCTTGTCGTATTCCTTTTTGCGAATATGGGTCATGACCAGCAGCGCGGCCGCCTGCTTCGGTTGGGGATCCATGTTGGTGGCCATTTCCAGCTCGGCGATGCCGCGCGCGTCTTCTCCCTGCGCGAGGCGGCTCATGCCGAGCGCGGTGCGAATAACGGCCGTATCGGGCGCCAGCGCACTTGCCTTTTCAAGGTATTCGGTCGCCTTGGTAAAGTCCCTGGCGTGCATATAGGCCTCGCCGGCGAGTGTCAGCAACTGCGGGTCCTTTTCCGCGTCCTTGAGCATCGGCGTCAGCAATTTCAGGGCGCGGGCGGTCTCGCCATTCTTCAGCAGCGTGGCGACGAGAAGCTTCGATGCATACGGATTGCCGGGCGCGCGTTCGAGGTAGCGCTTGAGATGTTGTTCTGCCTGCTGTGTCGCCCCCAGCGCGTACTGGGTTGCTCCGGCCAGCAATACCGACGGCATGTGGTCGGGCGAAACACGCAGGACCTGCAGGATGGATTCCAGCGCAGCCGCATGCTTGCCCTGACTGAAATCGAGCAATGCCTGGGTGTAGATGATGTGGAGAGACTGTCCGTCCTGCTTGCGGGCAACGTCCAGTTCTGCCTTTGCGGCATCGAACTTGCCTGCGTTGATATGGATATGCGCACGCGAGAGGTAGGGCACGACATTGGCAGGCCGGAGTTCCGTCGCTTTGGCATAGGCCGAGAGCGCGTCCTCGGGCTTGCGGCGCAGACGCATCAGGTCGCCCTTGAACAACCACGCATCGACGCTTGCCGGATTCTTTGCAACCGCCTGCTCTGCCAGCGATGCGGCACCATCGATATTGCCTTCCGCCAGTGCCAGCTTGGCGAGCCCGATGTGCGCGTCTGCGTTATCCGGGTTTTCCTTCAGCGCGCTATTGAGCGCTTCCTTCGCTTCGCTCCGCTTCCCGAGGCCAAAGTATGCTTCGCCGCGCACGGCGAGGATTTGCGCATCCGGTTTTTCTCCCACAGCCTGCTTGACGTCGTCCAGCACCTTCTGGAACTGGCCCTGCATCAGCAGGATCTTGCCCAGAGTCGGCAACACGTCTGCAGGAGTGGCGCCGAGTTCGAGCGCCTTCCGCAACTCTTTCTCTGCGGAAAGAGGATCGCTCACCTGGAAATAAATCATGCCGAGCAGGCGCCGCGCCTCGCGGTCTTCCGGGCTTTTCTGGACCGCGTTCTTGAGCTGGATGATTGCCGCCTTGAATTCGCCCTTTTGCTGATAAGCCTTCGCTTCGGAAACGAGTGCCTGGGTATCCTGATTCTTGCCGCAAGCGGTGAGTATGCCGGCACAAGTCATGGCCAGTGCGAGTGTCGCGATGACCCTGGTTTCGATTTTCATGCTTGTTCTCAACTCTTGTTTGTAGGGAATACGCCAAAACAGCAACTCAACAACATGCCGCCCCGATCTCGTTCAGATAATCGGACGTGTATTCATGCAATGCGTCTGTATTGCAATTTTTCCTAGAGATTAACAAAACTTCACAAACTCATGTGTGAATTGTGGTGGCTGCGGAAACGAAAAAACGGGAAAGCGTTGAGGCTTGATTGAACCGGACATGAAGGAGGAGGGGAAGATGTTGCCTGTCTGAAAGAAACAGACATGGAGAGATGCAGAAAAGAAATAATTACGCGTGCAGTTAATGCAGGATGAAATACCAGGCGACATATAGCAGGCCTGCGGCCATGAAAAGATAGAGCGTCCTCTCGTTGGCGCTGGCCTGGAGTTGCTCATCTCTTTGTTCGGGAAAGTCCGGGTTCGACAGGAAGACCATGTCGTAACTCGTGCGCACCGTTTTTCGCCGGTCGCCCATGATGTCGCGCAGATCCTGAATGCTCATGCGCGTGATGTCATGCATCCTGATCAGGATGGATGGCGCTACCGGATAGCCTCGGTAGCGGATGTGGCTAATAACGAGCGGCGGAACCTCCAGGACTTGAGATAGCGCAACATCACTGTCCAGTTGCAACATATCCTTGAGAGCATCCATTAAACGGTTCGGGTCATATCGTTTCTGGCTGTCCGGCGTGCTGGTCGTCATCAAGATTTTCCCTTCACGTATGGAAGCGCAAGCGCGACTGCGTCTCCTGCCTTGCAAACGGCTAGGTCTATCTGCAAACACAATTTCTGCCAGCCTCGAACGCGGACAAGCAGAATCCGGCAGTGCGACCGCCGCGACAATATTGCTCTCTGTTACAATTTTCACAAAAAGCATAAAGGGTGCCAATTCGGGAAAATTGAACAAAATGAAGCACTTATCGATTTGAACTCGCGTCGGGTGTAAATTATTTCGACGGTGTTACAAGACTGGCGCTACTTGTGCGCCAAGGGGATACGCATCATCAACGGCGATGCATCGACGATGTGCGACTGGAAGGGATGGAGCGCTTTTCGGTAAAGCCGTGTGATCTTGCGTACATAGTCCCGTGTTTCGGCGAACGGCGGAATGCCTCCATGCGATTCGACCGCACGCTCGCCCGCGTTATATGCGGCCGCGACGAGCGTGACGTTGCCCTGGAAGTAGGCAAGCAGCCACCGCAAATAGGCGAGTCCACCCTTGACGTTGTCCTCGGGATCAAAGGCATTCCGCACCCGGAACCGCTGTGCCGTCTGCGGCATGAGTTGCATCAGGCCTTGCGCGTTCTTCGGCGACACCGCTTTCGGCTGGAAAGCCGATTCGACGGAAATCACGGCAAGCGCCAGGCGCGGATCAACGCCATAGTTCGGCGCCAGCCGATTGACCATCTCGAAAATCGGGCCGCGCGGATAGGGAAGCTCAGAAACGTCTTCTTCGTTCGTCGCGACGGGTTCGGGCTGCAGGCAGGCAGGAGGCGGCGCAACGGAAGGAGGTGCAGGCATGTACCGGAGCACCTGCGAAGCATGGTCATGTCCGCGCGTTGTCGCCTGCTCGAATAAATAGCGAGCCATGCCGTCATCTCTTTCGACGCCGCGCGCATTCGCATACATCCACCCCATTTCGTAGAACGCTTGCGCATGGCCCATTTTTGCCGCTCGGCAATACAAAGCGATTGCGTGAGGCAAATCACGTACAACCCCCTCTCCGTGCTGATAACGATTCCCCATCGCAATGAGTTCGTCTGCGCTGTCTTGCGTACTGTTCACGACGGAAGTTTGCGCGTGCGCATCCGTGACGCCGAATGCTAGCGCAAGCATGAACAGCGCAATCGATGCAGGATACGGACTCATCGGTGTTATCTGTAGGAAAGCAGATCTGTCTCTTTTATGAAACGCGATTTTTTTTATGCGTGGAAGTGAAAGTCAGCGCGATATCCCATATATGTGGGACGGGTTGTCACACTTCTCTACTTTGCTTCCTGAAATCACTTTCATAAACTCAATACGAACATTAATCATATTGTGCAACTGTGTACAAAAATCAATAAGATGCTGAACTAAAAGTCGTTATATTTTGTTACATTTATGTCTCCTGTCAAAATTGCACGGTGGTACCGTCGCATCCCCGCTCAAAAGTAAATGCAAAAAATTCGGGAGAGCACCAGATGTTAAGGATTTCCAACCACTTCGTCTCCGCGGCAGCAGTCACTCTGCTTCTCGTCGAATTGCTTGTACTCATCGGCTCTGCCTATCTCGGGGTATCGCTCCGCTTTCTCGATCTCGATCTTGAAGAGGCCTTCAAGCGTGACAGCATGTTGACGTCGGCGATTGCATTCGCAGGTGTCATGGTGTGCAGCATGAGCGCATTCGGCATGTACCAGATCGTTTTCCGTGAGAGCTTCCGCGTGACCTTCCTGCGCCTGATGCCGGCTTGCGTGCTCGGTTTCGTGTTGATGACGCTGGTGTTCTATGTGCTGCCGGACCTTTACATGGGCCGCGGCATCCTCGGTTTCATGTTCGTCGTCGCCGTGCCTGCCATCCTCATCACGCGCATGGCATTCTTCAAGTCGGCGCAGACCAGTCTCCTTGAATCGCGCCTTCTGTTTCTGGGCGCCGGCGCGCTCGCGCAGGAGTGCACCGTCCTGGCACAGGACGGCCGCCTCAATCACAAGTACAAGATTGTCGGCTATGTTCCGACGAAGGATCAGGAGTGCTGCGTGCCCACGTCCGCGCTGCTACCCATGAACTTCGGCGATCCGCTGTATGACCTGGCAAAGAAACTGAACGCGAATGAAATCATCGTGGCTGTCCAGAACCGGCGCGGTGGCGCGCTGCCTATCCGCGACCTGCTTACGTGCAAGCTCAACGGCATCAAGGTGACGGATTCCGCTGCATTCTTTGAACGCGAGGCGTGCCAGATTCGTGTCGATTCGCTGCAGCCGAGCTGGCTGGTCTTCGGCAACGGCTTCGACCAGGGCTTCTTCCGTACGCTCGGCAAGAAAACCTTCGACATGGGGGTCAGCATTGCGGTCCTGATTGTCGCCATGCCTCTCCTCCTCGTGACGGCGCTGCTGATCTACCTTGAAGACCGCGGACCGATCTTCTATCGCCAGGAGCGCGTGGGCAAGGACGGCAAGCATTTCATGGTCCTCAAGTTCCGCAGCATGGGCGTCGATGCGGAACGTGGAGGCACACCACAGTGGGCTGCCAAGTCGGACCCGCGCACGACTCGCATAGGCCGCGTCATCCGCCTGCTGCGCATCGACGAGTTTCCACAAATCCTGAATGTGCTGAAGGGTGAAATGAGCTTCGTCGGCCCGCGCCCGGAGCGGCCCTACTTCGTGAAGCAGCTATGCGAGGAAATCCCCTACTACAACGTGCGTCACAGCATCAAGCCCGGCATCACGGGCATGGCGCAGGTCCGCTACCACTACGGCGCGTCGGTGGCCGATGCGGTGCAGAAGCTGCAGTACGACCTGTACTACGTCAAGAACAACAGCTTGTTCCTCGATCTCCTGATCCTGATCGATACGCTGCAGGTAGTCATTCTCGGCAAGGGTAGCCGATGATTTTTGGACGGCTTTGATGTGGTCCCTGATTGCAGGTGTCAGCTACTCGGTAGCCACGGCTGCCTACCTGCTCCTGTTCGCCCTGCTGCTCGTTAAATGGCGCGGGAGCAGGCATGGAGCATTGCTGGTCCTCGCCTGCGGGGTCACCGTGGTGTGGTCCGCCTCCATCGTCCTGGTCACGATGCGCGACATGCCGATCTCGATGCAGATCGGCCTTCTCGAAATCCTTCGCAATGCCAGCTGGAGCGCCTTCCTGCTCGGCGTCCTCAGTCCGTCCTACCGTACGCACATCATTGCGGGCTATCGCGTCAGCAAGCAGGTGCTGCTTTTCACCGGCATCTATGTCCTGCTGTTGATCGCCTATCTCCTCGCCTACGTGGCCGACGGCATTGTCAGCGAGATCGCCGGCACACTCAGCGGCAGCATCGGCTTCATCATGATGGCGGTGATGGGCATGCTGCTGATCGAGCAGCTGTTCAGGAGCACATCCGAGAAATCGCGCTGGGCCATCAAGTTCGCCTGTCTTGGCATCGGCGGCCTGTTCGCCTATGACTTCTATCTCTATGTCGATGCGCTGCTGTTCCGCCAGGTCAATGCCGAGATCTGGGCGGCGCGCGGCGGCGCCATTGCCTTCGCGGTGCCGCTGATCGCGGTGTCCGCGGCCCGCAATCCCGATTGGTCGGTCGGTATCTCCGTGTCGCGCCGCATCCTGTTCCATTCGGTGACGCTGATCGGGTCGGCGCTCTACCTGCTGGCTGTCGCGGCGGCCGGCTATTACCTGCGGTTCTTCGGCGGAGAATGGGGAACGGTGTTGCAGGTGACCTTCCTGTTCGGCGCGTTCTTCCTGCTCATCGCAGTGTTGTTTTCCGGCACGTTCCGGTCCTGGCTGAAGGTATTCATCAGCAAGCATTTCTACAACTATGGCTACGACTACCGTGAGGAGTGGTTGAAGTTCACGCGCATGCTGTCCGTGGAAGGACCGCAATTGGGCGAGCGGGCGATCGAGGCGATTGCACAGCTGGTGGAGAGTCCCAAGGGTGTGCTGTACATGCGCAACGAATCCGATGAATGTGTCGTCGCCGCCGAATGGAACACTTCCTTTCCCGATGCGCCGGAACCGGCGGACGGATCACTGTGCACTTTCCTTCGGACGCGGCAATGGATCATCGATATCCAGGAATACGATACGCAGCCCGAGAAATATGAAGGGCTGGTCCTGCCGGGCTGGCTGCGCAAGTTCCCGCAGGCCTGGCTGATCGTTCCCTTGCTGCAGAATACGACGCTGCTCGGATTTGTCGTACTGTCGCGGCCGAGGAGCAAGATCACGCTGAACTGGGAAGTGCTGGACTTGCTCAAGATCGTCGGTATCCAGACTGCGGGCTATCTCGCGAAGCAGCAATCCGCGGACGCGCTGGCCGTGGCGCGCCAGTTCGAAACCTTCAACCGCATGTCGACCTTCGTCGTGCATGACCTGAAGAACCTGGTGGCCCAGCTCGCGCTACTGGTGGCCAATGCGGAGAGACACAAGGGCAGCGCGGAATTCCAGCGCGACATGCTGGAAACCATCGAACATGCCGTGCAAAAAATGCGGGGGCTCCTGCAAAAGTTCAACCGGGAATCGACGACGGAAAAATCCGGTCCGGTGACCCTCGAACGGATCCTGCATCAGGCCATCGCATCGAAAAGCGCGGCCGAACCGAAACCGCAGCTCGATGTGCAGCGCGCGGGGTTGTCTGTTTCCGCCAACGCGGCACGACTTGAACGTGTCATCGGACATCTGATACAAAATGCCATTGAAGCCACTGCGCGCGATGGACAGGTTACCGTTCGCCTGACCGAACAGGAAGGCAATGCCGTGATCGAGGTCATCGATACCGGCAGCGGGATGAGCGAGCAGTTCATCCGTGCAAGGCTTTTCAGGCCTTTCGAGTCGACCAAGGCTGCAGGCATGGGGATCGGCGTATTCGAAACCAGGGAGTACGTCCACCAGATCGGCGGGCAACTGGACGTTGACAGTGAGCCGTCGAAGGGCACAACCTTCCGGGTAAGGTTGCCGCTGTTCGTCGACGAACAGGATTGCATGTCGAACGCCGCGTAGAAGCAAAGGAGCACCGTGAGCCAGGATAAGAAGAAATTGCTGATTGTCGAAGACGATGCCGGGCTGCAGAAGCAGTTGCGCTGGAGCTTGGACGCCTATGAAGTGCTGACGGCAAGCGATCGCGAGAGCGCGCTGGCGCATTTGCGCCGCCATGAGCCCGCGGTGATTACCATGGACCTCGGCCTGCCGCCCGATCCGGATGGCGCCAGCGAAGGCCTGGCGCTGCTGCAGCAGATTCTCTCGCTGGCGCCGGAGACCAAGGTCATCGTCCTGACCGGCAACCAGGACCACGCCCATGCGGTGCAGGCGATTGCCATGGGTGCCTACGATTTCCACCAGAAGCCGGTCGATCCGTCGGTCCTCAACCTGATCGTCGAACGCGCCTTCTACCTGCATGGACTGCAGCAGGAAAACCGCTGGCTGCAGATGAACCGCGTGGAATCTCCGCTGGGCGGGATCATCACGCGCGATCCCGGCATGCTGAAGGTCTGCCGCAACGTGGAAAAAGTTGCGCCGACCTCCGCTACGGTGATGTTGCTGGGCAACAGCGGTACCGGCAAGGAAGTGCTGGCGCGTGCGCTGCATCAGCTCAGCTCCCGCAGCAGCAAGCGTTTCATGGCGATCAATTGCGCGGCGATTCCGGAGAACCTGCTCGAAAGCGAGTTGTTCGGATATGAAAAAGGCGCCTTTACCGGCGCGGCCAAACAGACGCTGGGCAAGATCGAGCTGGCTTCCGGCGGCACATTCTTCCTGGATGAAGTCGGCGACCTTCCAATGGCCTTGCAGGCCAAGCTGTTGCGCTTCCTCCAGGAACGCGTGGTCGAGCGTATCGGCGGACGGGCGGAAATTCCCGTCGACGTGCGGGTCGTCTGCGCGACGCACCAGAACCTGAAGGAAATGGTGAGCGCGGGACGGTTCCGCGAAGATTTGTACTACCGCCTGAGCGAAATCGTGATCATGATCCCGTCGCTGCGCGAACGGATCGGCGATGCGGCGCTGCTGGCACACCATTTCAAGAACAAGTTCTGCTCTCAGGAAGGGCGGTCCTCGCTGAATTTCAGCGAGGATGCGCTGTCCCGCATCGAGAACTACGCATGGCCGGGCAATGTGCGTGAAATGGAGAACTGCATCAAGCGCGCCGTCATCATGGCCGACGGTCCGCAGATCACCGCGGAAGACCTGGGGCTGGCCGCATCATCCGAACCGGACGAACCGCTGAACCTGCGCCAGGTGCGCGACGAGGCTGGACACAAGGCCCTGATCAAGGCACTCGCCCGGGTCGACGGCAATGCCGTCAAGGCTGCCGAATTGCTGGGGATCAGCCGGCCGACCCTCTATGACCTGATGAACAAGTACGGCATCAAGTAGGCGGCGCCCCGCCGCTGGCTTGAGGCGTGCCGGCGGAATTGCGGGCCGCGTACCAGGCCAGCCCGATCCATTCGTACAAGGCGTAGTACGACCGGCGCAGGTTCTCCGCGCTGGGCAGCAGCATCATCAAGGACATCGTCCCGCCGCCGAAGAATACCGTCGGCGCGGCAACCACCTCCATGCCATGGCGCTCGAATTCCATGACGGAGCGCGGCATGTGCATCGCGTCCGTCACGAGGAGGATGCGGCGGATGTTCTCCTTTGCCAGGATGCGTGCGGAAAATGCGGCGTTTTGCGCGGTGTTTGCCGACGCCGTTTCCATCCAGCGCACCGGGACCGCGAACTCTTCCCGCAATGCGCGCTCCATTGCCAGCGCCTTGGGCTTGTAGCGCCCGTCTGCCGTTCCATTGCCTCCCGACACCAGTATCGGCAATCCCGTTTCCCGGTGCAGCCGCGCGGCATAGCGCAGCCGCGCCAGTGCAATGTAGTCGGGCTGTTCGTTCCCGCCGTATTCCGGGGCGTCTTCGATACGACCGGCACCGAGCACGACGATCGCCTGTGCACCGGCATCCTTCGCGCCGTCGAGCGGACGCGTGAGGTTTTCCAGCGGCGTCACCAGCGCGGCCGAGCCGAATCCCGAGCACAGCAGGTAAAACACTGCGACCGTACCGCCGGCAAGCACCCGCGCGAACCACGGCCGGCGTTTCCACAGAACCAGCCCAAGCGCCATCAGGATAAACAGGCTGGCGGGGGGCAGGATCAGTTCACGTAACAAAGCCTGAAAATAGGTTGGCATTCAGTCATCTTTTGTTGTCGGATAGTCACGGATTGACTCAGGAATGGCTGGGCCATCTTGAGCAGGATCAACAAATTTTCAATAAAATGCATTGCTGTATAGCAATATTTGCATTTCCTTGATGCACGTTAGTTGGGAACTTTGTCACCCTACATACAATCGAACCATTGCCTAATACGTATTTCTCATGGGAGGGTGTTATATGGATATTAACGCCGCTTATATCAACGCGGAACCACAGGTGGTCAGTGGGCGGATCGGCATTGTCATGGGCCTGTTCGTCTTTGCCTGCACCTATATCGCGCTGCTGCTCCAGTTTGGCTGGATTGCCGGCATCGCGATTGGCTGGTTGCCTTCCGCGCTGGCCGGATGGGTGACTGCACTCGGATGCGATATGGCGATGTCGCACCTGATGCGCGGTTCACTTGTGCCGCAATCGGCGTCGTCCACCAAGGGCTGAGTTCTTCCGACCGGCTGTGTCCCGACGGATACAGCCGCGTATTACTTTGCATCCAGGGTAAAAGCCCCGTCCCAATCCTTCTCCGGCGGGTGCGTCCGCCCGGCCTTGATGCGTTCGAGGTACAGGGACGCCAGCGAATCCGTCGGATTCGCCTCCAGCATCTTCCTCCACAAGCGTTCAGATTCATCCCAGGCGCGCGTCCGCCAGGCGGCAATCGCGGCATCGTTCCCGGCCGGCGCCGTTTCCAGGGTGTAGACTTCGACCGCTTCGCTTTTGCCTTTCAGCCTGACCCGGTCCAGGTGCCGTAGCGGCAAACGTCCGCGCAAGGCATCTGCCGTTGCGCCGCTGATCAGGATGCCCGTGCCATAGACCTTGTTCGCGCCTTCCAGGCGGGCCGCGAGGTTGACGCTGTCGCCGATGGCGGTGTAATCGAACCGTTCGGTCGAGCCCATGTTGCCGACCACGGCCATGCCGGTATGCACGCCGATGCGCATGGACAGTTCGGCCATGCCCTTCTTGCGCAGCGCGTCGTTGACCGCCTGCATCGCCTGCTGCATCTTCAGCGCCGCCTCGCAGGCATGCAGGGCATGGTCGGGGTCGTCGAGCGGCGCGTTCCAGAACGCCATCACGGCATCGCCGATGAACTTGTCGAGCGTGCCGTTCTGCCCGATCACGATGGCGCCCATTTCGGTCAGGTAGAAATTCATGATCTCGGCCACCTCTTCCGGCTCCAGCTTTTCGGAAATCGAGGTGAAACCGGCGAGGTCGGAGAACAGCAGCGTGACCTCGCGCCGCTCGCCGCCCAGGCGCAGGCGCTCGGGCTGGGCCAGCATCTGCTCGATGACCGCCGGCGAAACGTAATGGCCGAAGGCTCGCCGCACTTCCGCACGCTTGCGCCGCTCTTCGAGAAAGGCGCCCGCGCCGCTGCCCAGCCAGGTGGCGAAGATGCCGGCCAGCGGCGCAAACAGGGGCCACCAGAGGTTGGAAAAGGCAAACAACGCCCACGAGGCGCCCGCCGTGCTCCCTGCCAGCAGCACGAGCAGCAGGCCGGCGCGCATCGGGCTCCAGCGGCGGAAGGCGGCGAGGGAGGCCAGCGCGAGCAGGGCCAGCAATGCCAGCTTGGTTTCCGGGCCGAGTTCTGCCACCACGCGCTTGTGCATGGCGGCGTCGATCACGTTGGCGTTGATTTCCACGCCGGGCATGAGGCGCCGGTTTTGCCAGGCATAGGGCGTGCAATACATATCGATGCCGAGCTGGGAAGCGTTGTCGAGGAACATGCCGACCAGCACGATGCGGTCCTTGAAAAAGCCGCGCGGCAGGAATTCCTTCGGGTTCAGCGCCTGGTAATAGGATGTGTAGGAAAAGCTTTTCGCCGGACCGGCGTAGCGGATCATCGGCCGCTGCGGCAGCTGCGCGGGGTCGACGCGGATGCCGGCGGTGTCCAGCACGGCGCGGCCGAAGGCGTTGTCAAACGAGGGGAAGCGCCGGATGCAGGCGCCCGACAGCGGCACCTTGGCGACGCCGGTGGCAGCGCCGGCGTCCAGCAGCGAACGCAGCGGCAGGATCTCGCGCTGCTGGTCGATGTAGCCGTCGCTGCGCTGCTCCCACTCCGCCGCCAGTACCACATTGCCGGCGCGGCGGATGGCTTCGGCGAGCGCGGTGTCGGCCTGGGGCGTGGATGGTTCGAGGAAAAGGACATCCAGGGCAATGACTTTGGCGCCCTCTTCCTTCAGGCGGTCTATCAGTGCCGCGTGCATGCTGCGCGGCCAGGGCCACTGGCGCTGGAATTCGGCAAAGCTGGGCTCGTCGATGCCGACGATGGTGATCGGACTGCCTGCCGTGCCGGGCGAGGACAGGATGGTCAGCCAGTCGAAATTGTTTTCCTCGATGCGCTCCCACCACGGCGTGAGCGCCAGCACGCCAAGCACCATCCATGCGAAGAGTCCGATCCCTAGGCGGAGGAACACGGCATCAGCTCCGGTATTCGAATGCCAGCAGCACGGTGCGGCCGCTGCCTGCATGATCGCGCGCCACCCGAACCTTGCGGTCGAACAGGTTGTTGACGGTGAAGGTCAGCGACCAGTGCTTCGGCGCCGGCGTCCAGTTGAGCGTGGCATTGGTCAGCCAGTAGCCGGGCAGTTGCACCGTGTTGGCGAGGTCGGCCTGGGCTGCGCCGGTATAGACCTGCGACAGGTTCATGCGCACGTGCGAAGGATGGACCCAGGCGGCATTCAGCGCAAAGGTCCTGCCGGGCAGCAGGGGCAGCTTCTTCCCCTCGTTGGCCGCGTCGCGGTTGCGCGAACGCGTCTGGCGCAGCGCGGCCGACAATCCCCAACGTTCGCCGATCCACAGGTTGACGCCGGCGGCAGCGCGGTAGATATCGGCGCGGGCGGCCGACAGGTCGTCGAACAGGTCCGGCGACGACATCGCGAAGCCATCGATCTCCTGCCGGTCCAGCCGCAGGAAGGTGAAGGTGCGCTCGTTCCACTCGCTGTCCCACTGCAGTTGCGTGGCCGCGCTGGTGCCGCTGACATAGGCGTCCGGGACGCTGAGGCCGACGGTGGCCATCGGCGCCAGCGGACCGGTGAGCGGCAGGCGCGACTGCTTCTGGTACGCCAGGCGCAGCCATTGGCGGTCCATCGGCGTCCAGGCAAGGCCGGCCTGCGGATGCAGGCGGTTGGCGCTGCGAATGCCGTTGTCGGCGTGCTCCACCTTGAGGCCGGATTCCAGCAGCAGGTTCTTGTTCGCCTGCCAGCGCAGGTTGCCGTAGGCGAGGCCACCGCCGATCGTCGTGGAGGTGCTCTCCGCCTGCTGTGTGGATGCCCCGAAGGGGAAGAATACCGCGGTGGTCACCGGGTCGAGAGGCGTGCCTTCATGGGTCGGCGGAACGAGCGCCGTGTCCTGGAAGAGGAGCATCGCTTCGGCCTGCGTCTGTGCCCTGGACGTCACCGTGCTGGCGCGCTGGCGCGCCCACGCCCATTCCGCGCCGACTGCGGCTTGCGCTTCGCCCACGTCGAACATGCGCTTGACCTGCAACTGTTTCACGGTGGACAGCGTGTGACGCCGCATGATCGGGTTGGCATCGACCGTGGCAGGGAGCGTGTCGGACAGCGGCGCCACTCCGGGCAGCTCCACGCCCACCGTATAGAGCGGCAGGCTCGGGTCGAAGGTCGCGTCGTACAGGCCCTGGCGGTAAAACGCACGCGCCTGTTCAAGACCGAACTCGCTGACGAGGGACAGATCCAGTGGCGAGAGGTTGGCACCGGCTGCATCGGGATTGGCGTAACGGCTGCGGTCGCGCGCGGCATAGGCCATGAGCAGCAGTTCGTCCCGGAAACCCAGCCGCTTGTGCAGGCCCAGGTGGCCGTTGAAATTGGTGCTGGCGGTCCGATCATCCGGATCCGGCAGGGAGATCCCGCCGGGCATGCCGGCCTTGCTGCGCGTCGCATTCAGGCGCAGCGCGACGCCCGTGTCCGGATCGACGATGCCGCCGAGCCCCACGTTCAGGCTTTCCTCCTTCACGTCGCCGTTGACACGCGCGCCGGGATCGTAGGAACGCGAGCCCGTCAACAGGTAGGAAAGGGATTGCAGCGGACCGACGTCGCGCAGGAAGCCCATGGACGTCAGCGACTGGTTGTTGGCGACGTTCCCGCGCTGCGCGGTGAGACCGGCGCCGACGATGAAGTCATGGCGCGGACGGCGCGGGCCGAATTCGGCGTAGCGCGGCGCATAGCTGAATGCGGTCGGATCGAGCAGCAAGCCTTGCAGCAGGCTGCCCAGGCGCGCGTTCTCCGATTCGTATTCGGCCTGCACCGAGAAATGGCTGTTGGCCCAGTACGGGTTGTAGGCGCGCTGCGACAGGGTGTCGGCCCAGTGGTTCAGGCCGAGGTTGTTGTAGGCGGCGGACAGGCCGGAATTGCCCGTCTGGCTGTTCTGGATGCCGTTGACCGTCACTTCCCCGTGGCGGAGATAGGTGTCGAACGCCTTGCGGGCATAGCGAATGGCATCGCCCGCCTGGCTCTGGTCCTGCGCTGTCAGGCTCTTGAGCAGGTAGGGAACGGGATCATTGATGTCGTAGCGGATTGCGGTATCGACCGTCTTGTCGGCGGCATCGAAGCGTTCGTCGCGCAGGTAGGCGATGACCAGCAGGGTCTGCGCTTCGGACAGGCCGGGATTGAGCAGCACGGCGCGCAGCAGCCACTCCAGCGCCTCGTCATTCCTGCCGCGCCCGAGCGCGATCATGCCCATGCCTTCATAGCCGGTGGCGAGCGCGGGATGCAGGTCGATCACGCGGCGCAGCAGCGGCTCGGCTTCGTCGAAACGTTCCTGCGTGATGTACAGCAGCGCGAGGTTGGCATGGAATTCCGGCCCGGACGGCTGGATCGCCATCGCACGGCGGAAGGCGCGCTCCGCCTTGTGGTGGTCACCGAGGTCCATCGCGGCCAAGCCGAGGTCGTTCCACAACTGCGGTTCGTTGGGTGCGATCTCCAGCGCCTTTTCGGCGCGGTCGCTGGCGCGCTGCAGGTCGGGCCGCATGCTGAGGTGGTACAGCGCATCGAGGTGCATCACTGTTGCATGCAGCGGATCGATCTTTTCCGCGGCATCGAGGCTGCTGCGCGCTTTGTCCGTGTCGCCGAGCAGCATGTGCAGGTAGGCGAGCAGGATGTGGAAGCGCGCGTCCTGCGGAAAACGCTGCAGGCCGGCTTCGGCCACGGGGATCGCGTCTTCCTGCCTGCCGTGGAAAGACAGGCGCCAGGTGCGCGCCAGCGCGACGTCGGGGAAATCGCCGAACTCCTGTTCGATCCGGTCGAGTGCCGCGCTGGCTGCCGCGAACTCGCGCTGGCGAACCAGCACACCGTACTCGGCCATCTGTTTCGCCAGCCGTTCGCGCCGCCCTTGCGGTTCGGCCTGGCGCAGGAAGGCGGCGGCTTCGTCGGGGCGCTCGTCGTACAGCGCCAGCAGCGCATCGAACAGCGCCGTGCGCGCAGGCGGCTCTCCGGCGGCGCGCGCCTCGTCCAGCAGTCGGCGCAGCTCGTCGATCTCCATCAGGTCATAGGCGCGCGCAACGCGCTGCAGCGGCGTTTCCGCACCGGCCTTGCGATTGCGCAGCGCGGTCGCGCTTTCTCCGGTCAGCGAGACGATGTCCAGCCAGCTGGCCGACACCTGCCACTGCGCCTGGTCCTTGGGCTGGATGATGTATCGCTTGAGCGGCGGTTTGCCCTTCTCCGCGAAGGCGGTTTCGCCGCGCTCGACCAGCACTTCGCCGAATTCGTTGAAGAAACGCACCTGGCCGGAGAGCACGGTCAGCGTAGCCGCGCCATGCTCGTCGGCAGTGAGCGACCAGTCGGTACCGCGCACGGAGACGGTGGCGGACGGCGTTTCGATGCTCAGGCCTGCGGGAACGGTTTTCGCCCGCATCCATACGCCGCCGCGCTCGAGGCCGAGGCGGGTTTCGCCGTCACTGCGGCGGCCGATGTTGCGAACCTGGAGGCTGGTGTTGGAATGGACGCGGATCTGGGTCTCGTCGCGGAACAGGATGCCCATCGCGCCGTAGGGGCCGGTGCGCAGGTTGTCGCCCTCGGCCAGCCATTGCTTGACTTCGAGACGGCGCCAGCCCGGCTGCTCGACGGGATTGAGCTGTTCGTCGCCCTTGTTGGTGACGACCTGCCCCACAGTGTCGAGCCTGCGTGTAAGAACGTCGGCCTGCGCCGACAGCGCGACGGAGCAGGCAAGCGCCGCCGCACAGCCGATTCTGGACAATGTCATCTCCCTGCGGGTCCGTCTTGGCGCGGGCCCTGCGTGTAACGCGCTACATGAATACACCATCCAACCAGCCATTGACCTGTGCCGAGTTAAATGGCGTTGCGCCGCCAGGATGCAACGATGATCTCCTCGGCGCGACTGATATGAGTGTAAACCGGAACAGCACTGCCTGCGGGCAAGATCCGAGGAATGACTCTCGAAATGAGGTCGAGTAGGACGGCGCCGCCCGATAGCAAAACGCGGCACGGGCAACTTGTTGATTCTTGGGGAATTTGGCGCGCCTGACACGATTCGAACGTGCGACCACTGCCTTCGGAGGGCAATACTCTATCCAGCTGAGCTACAGGCGCGTTGGTGGAACTGCTTGCACTGCAAGAGATGTCATTTTACATCTACTGGCCTTCGTGACATCTGCTTTCGAAAGCCGGCACTCCATCCGCTGAGCGGCAGTTGCGCAGAGCCCCAGCCCCAGGCAGCGGCGAAGAGGCATGAAGGATACCGGTTTTCCGTGTGAACGTCCATGCGAAACCGCCGGCCCGCCCTGCGCAGGCGGCCTGTTTCCGTGCCAATCCCCGCACTTTCCGACTATAATTAAGGGTTTTGCGAGGTATTGCGCCGCATCATTGCACGTCCCAGGCACAAGTCACCTCCGCCCACCGATTTTCAAAAAAATGCTTTGAGGGAAAAATGAGCGACGCACACAACCAACACGAAACCGCGATCAAGACGCCGAAGCAGTTGATTGCCGCAGTGGCTGCCGGCTTCCTGGTACCGATCATCTGTATCGTCCTGCTGGTGCAGTACGTAGCCAATGCCGACAAGGTCGGTGCCGGCTCGGACGGCATGAGCTCGGAAGCGGTCGCGACCCGCCTGCGTCCGGTGGCCGACGAAGGCTACACCCTGAAGGACGCGAACGCGCCGAAGCAGCTGCAGGCCGGCGACGCCGTGTACAAGGCTGTCTGCGCCGCCTGCCACGACACCGGCGCTGCCGGTGCACCGAAGACCGGCGACAACGGCGCATGGGCCGCGCGCATCGGCAAGGGCCAGGCAAGCCTGGTGGGCAACGCGCTCAAGGGTCTCAACGCGATGCCGGCCAAGGGCGGCAATCCGGACCTGGATGACGTCGAAGTCGAACGCGCAGTGGTCTTCATGGCCAACAAATCGGGCGGCAGCCTGAAGGAACCGGCAGCGAAGGCTGCTGCTGCAGCCCCGGCGGCCGCTCCGGCAGCCGCTCCGGCTGCACCTGCGCAAGCCGCTGCCCCTGCACCTGCCCCTGCGGCAGCAGGCAAGGCCGACGGCAAGAAAATCTACGATGCCGCTTGCGCCGCATGCCATGGCGCCGGTGTTGCAGGCGCGCCGAAGGTCGGCGACAAGGCGGCATGGGCCCCGCGCATCAAGCAGGGCAACGACACGCTGTACAGCCACGCGATCAAGGGCTTCCAGGGCAAGGCGGGGATGATGCCGCCCAAGGGAGGTTCTTCCGCCTCGGACGATGAAGTCAAGGCAGCGGTCGATTACATGGTGTCCTCTTCCAAGTAATCCGCCTGCACCCAATCAAAAAGCCGACCGCAAGGTCGGCTTTTTTATGCCCGGCCGTTATTGGCCGGAGCTGCGATAGACCGGCTGGCTGGTAACAGGTTGCGGCTGCTGCACCGGCTGCGGCGCCTGCGCGGTGGCCTGCTGTTCCGCCACGAAGATCTCTACGCGGCGGTTGCGTGAGCGGTTGGCTTCGGTGTTGTTGGCGGCAACCGGCTCGTGCGAGCCGCGGCCGTCGATGCTGATGCGGTTGGCCGCGACACCGCGCGATACGAGGTACTCGCGGGTTTCCGCGGCGCGGTTGACGGACAGCGGATTGTTGATCGCATCGCCGCCGGTGCTGTCGGTGTGCCCGATGATGTTCACCGTCGCATAGGGATTCTGGACAAGGCCCTGCGCGAACTTGTCGAGCACCGGGCGGAAGTTCGGCTTGATGTCCGCGCGGTTGGTGTCGAAGGAGATGTCGCTCGGGATGTCGAGCTTCAGCCGGTTGTCGGCAGTCTGCGAGACCTGCACGCCGGTGCCCTGCGTGACCTGCTCCATCTGGCGCTTCTGCTGCTCCATCCGGCTCGACCAGATGTTGCCGGCGACCGCGCCGACCGCGCCGCCGATAGCCGCGCCCGTCGCTGCCCGGCGTCCGCCGCCCGGACCGGTCGCAGCGCCGAGGACTGCGCCAATGCCGGCGCCCACGCCGGCGCCGGTCGCGGTGCCGCGCTGGACTTCATTCATGTTCGCGCAACCGCCGAGCGCGACGATTGCGGCAAGCGTGCCTGCGGTGAGTCGTTTGCGCATGATGCTGTTCCTCTACCAGTGGAAACGGTAGTTGGACACAGCGGGGATAGACGAGTTCGTGCGGTTACAAAACGTTAATCTTGCGTTGCATCATCCGCTGCTTGCGGCTTCGCCTTTTTCCTTCTCGCAACAAGCGCGACGATACCCGCGGCCGCACCGGCAACGGCCGTGCCGCGTACGACGGCCTTGAGCAGGGACTTGCGCTTGGAGAGGGCAGAAATGCCGCCCATGACAATGGGCAGGACAGTTTGCAGGTTCATGCCCGGCAAGCCGGCGATGTTGCCGCCGCGGAAAGCGGCGATCAAAGCAGCGGCGGCTTGGTGCAGTACGCTGCGCGCGAGGGTGTCAGGACGCAGGCTGTCTTCGGCGGCCTGTTTCGCAAGCAGGATCTCCGCGCGATAGACGGCGCCCTGTGCGATGAGTTGTCTCTTGCGGTCTTGGCGGTTCATCCCGGCTCCTACATCAGCGCGTCGCGATCCTTGCGCAGCTCGGCCATGGTGGCGGGCATGGCGAGCTTGTCCTGCGCAAGGAAACCCCGCGCATGGCGCAGGATGCCAATGGCCAGCAGCGTGTAGACGATGGCGACGACCAGCAGGATCTTCCATCCCATCGAGTCCCATGCGAGGACCACGATCAAGGCAGTCCAGCAGCCGAGGGCAAACAGGACGGCGATCATGCCAAGCGCGCCGATGAACAGCAGGCGCGCGAGATTGTCGCGCACTTCGCCGAGCTCCAGCGCGGCCAGCTCTATCCGGCTGATGAGCAGGCCGACCGCATTCCTGGCGATGCCCGCCAGTCCGGCGACGATCCCCGGCCTTTCGCGGCCGGCGCCTTCGTCGCCTGCGTGCTGTTGTTCCATCAGCGACGCGAGATCAGCATGCCGATGACGAGGCCGATGCCGGCGGCGATGCCGACGGCCTTCCACGGATGCTCATGCACGAACTCGTCGGTGGTGTGCGCTGCGGCCTTGCCCTTTTCGACGGCGATGGCTTGCACTTCGTGCGCCTTTTCCATCGCGGTGTCGAGCAGCGCCAGGCCTCTGGCACGCAGTTCGTCCGCCTTCTCGCCGCTGGCGAGGCTGGCCTCGCGCAGCAGGTCCTGTGCATCCTTGACCAGGGTCTTCATGTCGTTGCGTACTGTTTTGATGTTATTTGCCAGCATGGTGTGCTCCCTTGAAGAATAGGCCGAAACGTGTGTCGGCGACGCTGCTTTCCCGCTCTATGAGGGCGAAGATGTTGTCTATTTATCTCAGGTAATGTGCGAAAAGTAAAGTCTCGCCATCAAGCGGCGCGGAGGCCGGCGCCTGCGTCCGGTTCTTCTTGACTCAGATCAGGCACGCATTCGATGGGAACCAGCGTGCGGTACGCCTTTTCCGTCAGGCCTTGTCGCGCAGCTCCGCAATGCCTTCGATGCTGCCGATGCTGATCGTGATCGGCTTGTTGACGAGCGCAGGCTGGGTGGGGCGCCAGGCGAAGAGCCATTCTTTTTCGGCAGCGCGTTGGCGCGGCTTCGAGAAGACATCGCCCAGGGGGCTGGGCACGCCGTAGGATATCGCCGCGTCGATGCCGGCCCAGCTCGGCAGCAGCCGCTGTGCCGCCCGATGGATGCGCTCGCCGAACTGTTCGGCATCGTGGATGACGAGGCAGCAGTCGGCGCCGGCAAGCAGTGCGGGATCCAGGGCGCTGGCGAGGCTCAGCGTGAGAAAGCCCGGCGCGGCGCGCTCGCCGAACGGCAGGATCGGGTTGGCGGCACCCTGGACGGCTGGCGGCTCGAGGCGGAATTCGCCGAACTGCAGCGCGCGTTCCAGTTCCGCGCGGGTGGCGCAACGGTAGAGTTTCGCCGGGCGTTTGAATGCGCTGGCGGGCATGCGGGATGTGGCTGAAGACATGGTGTGAATCGTGAGGAGGGATGTGTTCATTTAAACAGATTCGTGCGGCGGCGACAAACACCGGGGCCTGCAACGAAGGGTTACAGTTTCTTTCAGTCTATTTCGTTGTCCTCCAGTATCATGGGAGGATAGCCGGTATTCCGGAACAATTCGAGACAGGAGTCACCATGCGCACTTTCGTCAATATCGCCGTCCTGCTGCTGGCGTCCGTTTCTGCCGGCGCCCATGCCACCAATGTCAGCCTCAGCGTCGGGGGAGAAGTTGCTCCCGGCGTGTACGGCCGCGTGGACATCGGCAACGCTCCCCCGCCTGTGCTCTACGCGCAGCCGATGATCATTACACGCCCCGCGCGCCCGGTCGCGGTACAGCCGGTCTATATGCACGTGCCGCCCGGACATGCAAAGAACTGGAGCAAGCACTGCCACAAGTACAACGCCTGCGCGCAGCCGGTCTACTTCGTGAAGTCCGCCGAGTACGACCATCCGGGCGGCGGCAAGGGCAAGGGGAAGCACAAGCACGACTGAGTCCGTCTTCCGGACAACAAAAAAGCGGCCTGCGGGCCGCTTTTTCATTGGTGCTGCGCGACAGCTTACTTGCTGGTGCCGGTATCGGTGCTGCCCGTGCTGCCCGAGGCGCTGCCGCCGCCGCTGGTGGCGCCGCTTGCGCCGCCTGCCGCGCTTGGCGAGGACGAACCGGAAGACTTGGCCTTCTTGGCTTTCTTGGTCTTCTTCTTGGCCTTGGGCTTGGTGTCAGCCGTGGCGTCGGTCGCGCCTGCCGCGGACGAGCCGGAGGTTGCGCCGGTAGAACCGCTGCCCGTGGACGAGCTGTCGGTCGCGCTTGGCGAGCTGGACGAACCGGAGGTCGCGCCGGTGGTGGACGGTGACGAGCCCGATGCGCTGCTGCCGGTGCTGCCCGACGCGCCGGAAGACGTGTCCCCGGCGCCGGAGGCGCTCGAGCCCGTGCTGCCGCTCGCGCCCGAGGTACCGGATGCGGACGAACCCGGCTGCGGGGTATTGGACGGCACCGAGCTTGACGTGCCGCTGCCACCTGCCATGCCGGCGTCACTGCCGGTACCTGCGCCTGTTGCGCCTGTCGCGCTCTGCGACTTCACGGTGGACGATGGACTTGTTGCGCTGCTGCTGCCCGACTGCGCCAGGGCAATGGAGGACACGGATGCCACCACGACCAGCGACAGCGAGCGAAGAGTGGTTTTTAACGTCATGAGTTGCTCCTTTTAGAATTGGGATAAAGGCATCACGGATGCAGCAGCTTGGATGCAACGCTTTCATCCTTGTTCAGCGGTTCTCATTCCGCAGCGCGGCAAAAGACGTTAAAGATTTTTCAAGTAACTGAATTTAAAGACTTTTTGACAATGTAAGAATGTGTAACCCCAGAGCGGTCAGAACCGGCTCGAACCATGGAGTTTATTGAGCGGCCGCAACGGCCGAAAGAACAACCGTAAACCGCGCAGATTCCTTATTGGTCCATCTGCGGTTGCGCGATGGTGCGCAGCTGGAAGCGGCCGTCGTTGTTGAAGAGCCAGGTTTCCGACAACTCGAGCTGACCGCGCCGCAGCAGGTGGGAAGCGGGCTTGGGGAACGGAGCGGAATTGCGCAGCGTCGCAAGCGCGGTCGATTCCGTTTCGCTGTCGCGGTTGGAGCGCATGATTTCGCTGCGCACGAGGTTGCCCCGCGCGTCGACCGCATAGCGCAGCACCACCACCGAGCGCAGCAGGGCTTGCGGCCTGCCGGGGTACACCTTGCTCGCATTCACCTGCGAAATGCGCAAGGCAAGGTCGCGCTTGTAGCCGTCCATCGAACTGGCGCTCGATGCCTGCGCCTCCGGCACCTCGGTTTTCCTTTCCGCGCGCGACGGCTTGTCCTGCGTTGGGCTGACAGGCGTTTCCGAAGGGCGGGATGCGCATCCGGCAATGATGCCGGCGGCAAGCAGGATGGCGATGCGGGTTTTCATGGCGGCATTGCAGGCGGGCATGGACTGAATTCAACATAGTTCACACAGGCGGATGCCCGTAAGCAATCTTACGCGGCGTTACAATTTCGCGCCACGCCTTGCAAATCGGTTCATGCCTTCTAAGCTGCACTTATGCAGCAAGCGGTTTTCCTGCTTTTTCTCCTCGTCATTCCTGCCATGCATGCGCAAGAACGTCCCCACCATGATCCGATCCACGCCAATGCCCACCGTGTCGTTCGCAACGGGGAACCGCTCTTTGAAGTAAAGGCCATCGGCGTCGTCCGTGCGACGCCGCAGCAGGCATGGACGGTGCTGACCGATTACGACCGCCTGCCGGAATTCATTCCCGACCTGCTGGCCGTCAAGGTACTGTCGCGCAGCGGGAATACCGTGCGCATCGAACAGCGCAGCAGCGCCGGTTTCCTGTTCGTGTGGCACACCATCCGCATGGAGCTGCATATCGAGGAAAGCCCGTGGACGGGCATCCATGTCGCGCTGGTCGACGGCGACATGCACCGCTACGACACGCACTGGGATATCGAACCGCTGGGCCAAGGCAACGCGGCGCTGACGCGCATCACCTTCAGCGGCGTGATGGAACCGAAATTCCCCGTGCCGCCCCTGTTCGGCTCCGCGATTGTAGAGGCCAACCTGAAGCGCACTGTCGAAGCGGTTGTCGCGGAAATCGAGCGGCGCACCGCGCACTAGAAGCCGCGCGCCGTCTTGAATTTTTCCGTTGCGGCGACAAGTGCTGCGGCGATGCCCGGTTCGTAGCCAGAATGCCCCGCATCGTCGATCACGCGCATGACGGCCTCCGGCCATGCGGCATGCAACCGGAACGCCGAGAGCGGCGGGCAGACGACGTCATAGCGACCCTGCACGATAATCGCCGGCAGGTGGCGGATGCGACCGATATTGCGAACGAGCTGGTCGTCACTGAAGAATCCCTTGTTCAGGAAATAATGCGCCTCAAGGCGTCCGACGCCGATGCTGACCTTGTCGGAGCTGAAATCCGCGATGGCATCCGGGTCCGGACGCAGGAACAGGCAGCGTCCCTCGTACCTGCTCCAGCGCCGTGCCGCCGGCACATACACCGCAGGATCGGCCGAAAACAGCCGCTTCGCGTACGCCTGCAACAGGTCGCCGCGCTCCTGCGGCGGGATATCCGCGACAAACTCGTCGTGCACTTCCGGGAAGAACCAGCGGATGCCATCGAGGAACCAGCCGATCTCCGCCGGCGTGCAGAGGAAGATGCCACGCAACACGAAGCCGGTGCAGCGTTCCGGATGCGCCTGCCCGTACGCGAGCGCGAGCGTCGAGCCCCAGGAGCCGCCGAAGACGAGCCATGTGCGAATACCGAGCATGTCGCGCAGTCGTTCGATATCGTCGATCAGCAGTTGCGTCGTGTTGTTGCGATATTCGCCCAGGGGTGTCGATTTGCCGGCGCCGCGCTGGTCGAACAGCACGATGCGGTAATGCGCCGGGTCGAAGAAGCAGCGGTGCCGTGGCGACAGGCCGCCGCCGGGTCCGCCGTGCAGGAACAGCACGGGTTCGCCGTCCGGATTGCCGCATTCTTCCCAGTACAGCGTGTGGAGCTCGTCCACGGGGAGCATGCCGGTGCGGTAGGGCTCGATCGGGGGAAACAGAGGCAGGTCGTTGATCATGGTGGCATTCATTTTATCCAAGGCCTGTCACATTTTTCCGGCTGGTGTAGCCAGAATCAAAAATTTCCTGTAGACTTCGTGCCCTTCAGACGTGGTGACAAGCGTCGAGCAGTTTCCTGGAGCGGTAGTTCAGTCGGTTAGAATACCGGCCTGTCACGCCGGGGGTCGCGGGTTCGAGTCCCGTCCGCTCCGCCAAAACAAAAAAGACGAACCTTCGGGTTCGTCTTTTTTTTCGCCTGCCCGGTTTGCACCGGGCTGTCATTTCTTCAAGCGGCCTTCTTCTGCTGCTCTTCCCCACCCAGCGCTTCCACCAGCTCGCTGATCATCTTCGCCAGCTCGCCGGTCATCAGCGCGAAATCGGTGTCGAAACGCTCGTCCTCGTTCTGCGTGCTCGAATCGGCATTTTCCTTGAGCACGTCCAGCGGCGCGACGCGCTTGACCGCCAGCGTCTCGGTCAGCACGAAGGAGACGCGGTCGGCCCAGGTCATCGCCAGGCGGGTGCACTGCTTGCCGCCGGCAATGTGGCGGCGCACGTCATCCGGTTCCAGCGTATGGCGCACGTAGCGAACAGTGGCCTTGCCCTCGCCGGTCGAACGCAGTTCGGTGTCCTGGTCGACGGTGAAGCCGGCCGGCGCTTCGTCGGCGACGAGCCAGTCGGTCATTGCGGACAGCGGCGAGCGCTCGGTGCGCAGCAGGGCAAACGGCAGGCTGTCGAGTGACTTGAGCAGCATCTTGAAGACTTCATCGGCCTTGGCCGCGCCGGCGGCATCGATCACCAGCCAGCCGTTGACGGGATCGATCCACACGCGGGTGCTGCGCTGGATGCTGAATGCGCGCGGCAGCAATTCATCGGTGACCTGCTCCTTCAATTCCTTCATCTGCTTGCGGCCGGGCTTGAAGCCCTGCTGCTCTTCCAGCTCGACGGCGCGCGCCTTGGTGACCTGGTTGATCACGGTAGTAGGCAGCAGCTTCTTCTCGGTGCCGAGTTGCAGCAGCATCTGGCGGTTGACGGTGTGCACCAGCATGCCGTTGTCGCGGGGAGAGACCCAGCCCTGGGTCTGCATGTCGAGGCTGGAGCACGGCGCAAAAGTCTGGGGGGCGAGGGCCGCTTCCAGTTGTTCGGACGACAGGGTCCATGGAGCGGTGAGACGATAGATCTGGAGATTCTTGAACCACATGATGCGCGCCTGATAAAAACGGAGGCGCCATTTTACCTGTCGCCATCCTCACCGTCAGTTGCAAATTTCACGCATCGGGCACTGTTGCTTCTTCAACAAACAGGCCGAGCTGATGGAAGTCGTCTTCCTCTTCCAGCCGCACGCCGACGCCAAGCAGGCGCACCGCGCGATCGCCGCGCCGGTGCGCGGTTTCCAGCAGCTTGCGGCAGGCTGCTTCGTCGATCGTGGTGCTCACGCACTCCGCCGTGGTGCGCCGGAAATCGGCAAAGCGGATTTTCACGAACAGCTTGTGGATGTTGCGCTCGGCCTGCGCGCGCCGCACACGCTGGCGCAGGAGTTCGATCAACGGCTCCAGCTCGCGCCTGCAGGCATCGAGGTCGGGCAGGTCGGTGACATAGGTTTCCTCGACGCTGACCGATTTGCGTTCCCGGCTGGGACTGACCTGGCGCCGGTCGACGCCGCGGCACAGTCCGTAAAGGCTGCCGCCGAACTTGCCGAAGTGCTGCTGCAATTGCGGCAGTGTCCACTCCCGCAGGTCGCCGCAGGTAAACGCGCCGAGCTTCTTCAGCTTCATCGCGGTGACCTTGCCGACGCCGAACAGCTTGTCGACCGGCAGTGCAGCGACGAACGCCTCGACTTCATGCGGACGGACCACAAATTGGCCGTTCGGCTTGTTCCAGTCGCTGGCGATCTTGGCCAGGAACTTGTTGGGCGCGATGCCGGCGGAGGCGGTGATGCCGACGGTGTCGAAGATGCGCTGGCGGATTTCCTGCGCGATCAGCGTGGCGCTGTTCTGGAAATGCGGGGAATCGGTGACGTCGAGATAGGCTTCGTCGAGCGACAGCGGTTCGACGAGATCGGTGTAATCGCGGTAGATCGCGAGAATCTGCTTCGATGCAGCGCGGTACTTGTCCATCGCCGGCGGCATCACGATCAGGTCGGGGCAACGCTGCAGTGCCTGCGCCATCGCCATCGCGGAGCGGATGCCGAACTTGCGCGCTTCGTAATTGCAGGTGGCGACCACGCCGCGCTGGTCCGGCCGGCCTCCGACGGCAAGCGGTTTTCCGCGCAGCGAAGGATCGTCACGCATCTCGACGGCGGCGTAAAAACAGTCGCAGTCGCAATGGATGACTTTGCGGATGGGGACGGACACGTTGCGTTACGCCGCGGCGGCAGAGGGAAATTGCGCAGGCCTTCATTGTACTGGCGGAAGGCCGTTCCCGCAGCGTAACGGATGCAGACAGCGCCGCCGTGGCGACGCACAAGAAATCAGCGGCCGGAAGTGCCCATGCCGTCGACATTGCGCTGGACGCCAGGCTCATTGCGCGAAGCCTTGAGCGCGGCATTGGCTTCGCGCTTCTCTTCCTTGTATTCCTGCTTGGCCGCCTTTTTCTTGTCCTTGTAATCGGCCCTGGCCTGTTTGCGCGTTTCGCGCCGTTGCACGTAGGGGTCGACCGATGTACCGGCTCCAGGGGTACTGGTGACGGACGTTGAAGTGGTCGCGCCGGCAGGCGCCGGCGTGGCAGCAGGCGTGGTGGTCGTTACCGTTGCGCCGCTACCGGAGGCAGCAGTACCGCTGCCGGTCGCGCTGGCTCCCGACGTGCTGTCGACAGGCACCGGGGCGGCTACCCCGGCCGCAGGTCCGGTGGTAGGGGTGGAGGGCGCGGTCTGGGCCTGTGCGACACCGGTCAGCGCGACGAGTGCGGAACCGAAAAGAATCTTGTGCAGTGTTGCCATCATCAACTCCTGAAAGAAATGGGACTCGGAGGCGCGCGCACGATCATTGCCGCGCCGCGGAGAAAGCCCGTGATTCCCGGGATGCTGCGGCTTTCGTTACCCGACTGACAAGACGGGAGGGAGGGAAGTTCCGGGATTCGTACCGAGGAGCAAGATTGATACATTTGGAAACCATTCGTCTGCATGGCGCGCGATTATTTGCACTGTCCGGCCAAAAATTACACGCTGCATTTGCCTTTGGCCGACGATGCCCCGGCTGCTCCCAGCGGCACGGATATTGCACCCACGATCTTCCCCTGAATCATGAGGAGCAAGATCATGGCTACCAGCACCCTGGATCCCGACAATACTCCGGAACGCGACCGCCAGCTCGGCAAGGGACACGGCACGGGCTCGCTCGGCCCCAGCGATACGTCAGATACCGGCAGCGATGTGCAGGGCGGACTGCGCTGGGCGCAGGAAGCCGACATCGGCCTGGACAAGGGCACGCATGAAGATCCTGACAGCGGCCGGCGCGATATCGGCACAGGGTCGGATATCGACAGCGATACAGACGCCCTGGGCACGGGCGAGCGCGGCACTGCGGGCCGCGATTCCGATATCGAGATGGGCGCGGATATCGATGTCGATCATATCGACCATCTCGATGCAGACGAGGACATGGACGATGCGGGCCTGCCGCCGCCGCACTCACGTCGTCCGGGACGCCAGCAACAACAGCGATAGCCGGCAACGCGCCATGTCCGTGCCACTCGATTGCATCGTCGTCGGCGCCGGCGCGGCGGGGCTTACCGCAGCGACCTACCTGGCCCGGTTCCGGCGCCGCTTTGTCATCCTCGATGGCGGCACCAGCCGCCTTTTGCTGGTGCCGACGTCGCACAACTATCCCGGCTATGTCGGCGGCGTGCACGGCAAGGACCTGCTGGCGCGCCTGCGCGCCCAGGTGGCGGAATACGGCGTCGACGTGACCGCCGGCTCTGTGGACGCACTCGAGCGGCTGCCGGACGGGAGTTTCCTTGCACACGCCACGACAGGAAGATGGCATGCCCGAACCGCGATCCTTGCCACCGGCGTCGTCGATGTCGAACCGGATTTTCCTGAGGCGAAACAGGCGCTGGCCGCCGGCGTCCTGCGCTACTGCCCCATCTGCGACGGCTTCGAAGCGAGCGGGCGCAAGGTGGCGGTTATCGGGCGCGGCAAGAGCGGCCTCGGCGAGGCCCTGTTCGTGCGCCACTACACGCCGGACATCACGCTGTTGTCCGTGAGAGGTCCGGTCGAACTCGACAGCGAAGAACGATTACGCATCGACCGCGCCGGGTTGCGCATGGTGCACGAGCCGGTCGTCCGCCTGGCCTACGGCGACGACGGATTGCACATGCATTACGAGGGAGGCGCACAGGAACGCTTCGACGTGGTCTACGCCGCGCTCGGGACCATGGTCAATTCCGGCCTCGCCCGTTTGCTCGGCGCCCAAGCCACGGACGAAGGCTGCCTGATCGTCGACGGACACCAGCAAACCTTGGTCGACGGGCTTTATGCGGCGGGAGATATTGTTGCCGGGCTGAACCAGATCACAGTCGCGATGGGGCAGGCGGCGGTTGCCGCAACGGCCATACACAACCGCTTGCGGATGTAGGGGATTACAAGTCGCCTTCCGAGACAAGGAAGTCCGTGACCAGCACTTCCTGGATGCGCTGCGACTGCAGGGTAGCGTTGCCGACTTCACGCACCTTTTCCTGCAGCGCCAGCAATCCTCCGGGGGCGCGCGCGGCCACAGGATCCGCCTCGAGCAGGGCCTTCTGCATGACCTGCTCCAGCATGACCTTGTTCTTCGACGCCCAGGCGGCGTCGGCGGCGCTGGTACGGATGGCGAACGATGCGCGCATGGAGTGGCCGTCGCGGCTGATCGCGACGGGCGGCAGCTTCAGGTAGGTGATCTCGCGATCCTGTTTTTCCTTGTGCTGCATGTACAGCCAGGCGCCGCCGAAACCGACGGCGAGAACGGAGACCACGATCGCAACGACGTTCCGAAGGTTCTTTTCGCGGGCGGCTTTCTTCGCCATGGTGCTGTTTCGCCAAGGAGCGGGGAATATGGGACGCCGCCATTGTACTTCGGCTGCATGGCTGGCCTGCCCAAAAGTAAGTGCGATGTAAGCTTGCGGCAACAGAATGGTGATTTAGGCAATTTTATCCATTGCCTTCCATTCACCGTTCGGCGCCCGCGACGTCTCCACGCTGGGCCAGCGCCAAGGAGCTCGCCATGGGACCGCAGGAAATCATCGATCGCATCGACGAACAAAACCGGCGCCTGCTCTACGCGCGCAGCGACTTCCAGCAACTGACGCACGAGCAGGTATTGCAGCTGATGAATACGGCGGCGATGCGCGGCTTCCGCTTCGGCAGCGACAGCGCGCTGTCGCTGGTGCAGAGCAAGCTGCTGGTGAAGTATCTGAGCGAGACGGCTTAGTGCGTTTTTCCCTGCTGGACCAGGATCCAGGGTTTCACCACCACCGTCCATAACGACACGTCCGCCTCCAGCCAGGCGCTTGCCAGTTCGTCGCTGACCCGGCCGATGCGGTTTTCGGCCATCCACTGCGCGATCGCATCCTTGTCGTCGCTGGCCACGCGATAGGCGACTTCGACCAGGTCGAGGTCGCTGCTCACCGCGATCACCGCGCCGCCGGCAAAAAAGCGTTCCAGTTCCTTCCACGGCAGGCGGGAAGTTTCTCCGTTGATCTTGGCGCGGAGTTCGTCGCCCTTTTCTTCGTTCAACATGGTGTCATCAGTAATGCGGCGGCCTTTCGTTGGCCGGACCGCGTTCGGTCATGGTTTCGCGGACTTCCTTGAGCTGGCGCGCCAGCACGGCGCACAGCGTCTCGAGTTCGTCGATCTTTTTCTGCTGGTGGTAGACCATCTTGTTCAAGGTATCCACCAGGTCCTCGTGGGCGGCAATCTTGAGTTCGATATCGACCAGGCGGTCTTCGGTTGTCATTCTTCTTCCTCTATCTGGCGACCCAGCCGCCGCACACGGGGAAAACCTGTCCCACGAAACAGTTCGCCGCGTCGCTGCACAAATAGGCGGCGAACATCGCATCTTCCTTCTGCGACACCAGCCGTCCGAGCGGCACCTCGCGCTTCAGCCTTTCCTGGAAGGCCGGGTTGGCCTGCACTTCCGGCGGGAAGTAGGTCGGGTTCTCCACGAAATTCTGCGCGATCGCATTGACCTGCACATTGTACGGTGCGGCCTCGACGCCCACGGCCTGGATATACGACACCTGGGCACCGCGCGCGGCGCAGTAGGTCGAGGTGCGCTTGATGCCGCGCAGGGCGGAAGCGCTGCCGACCAGCAGGATCTTGCCGGAGCGGCGCTCCCTCATCTGCGGCAGCACGGCGCGCGCAAAGCGCGGCAGCGGATCGACCATGTGGGCGAATGCTTCGCGCCATTCCTCATCCGTCACTTCATGCGCGCGGGTGGTCGGTGCGGGTATCCCCATGTTCAGCAGCAGGACATCGACACGTCCTGCGGCGTCGATCATCTGTTGCGGCACGGCGGGGTCGTCGAGCGCGCGTTCGTCAGCGATCACTTCCGCGCCGAGCTCGCGCAGGATCTCGCACAACGCGGGCCCCATGAAGTCGGTTGATTGCGTGACGAGCACGCGCTTGCCGGAAAGATCGAGAGCGGACATGCGAATTCCCCCATGTACAGGCGAACGCGTATTGTACGCTTGCGGGATGCCGGCTGCCTTTACAGCGAATACTTCGGCTTGTTCCTCGCCTTGACCATGCATGCCCTAACGAAGTCGCGCTGGTGTTCGGCAGCCAGCCGCGGCTTCTGGAAGACATCCATCGCCGCGGCGATCAGGAATGCCGCGTCTTCCTCGTCCTGCACGAACCAGCGCAAGTGCGGCGGGAAGGCCTGGATGATCTCGATGTCGTCACGGATGCGGCTGAGGAAGTCCGCCTCGGCCATGCCGCTGTCGCGCGCGAGGGCGGCGTTCTTGATGAAGTCTCCGGCTTCGACGCATTCGCTTGCGTCCGGGGCGCGCGCCAGGCACAGGACCGGCAGGATGAGCGCCGCGAGCACCGCCGTCCTTGGCAGCACACGAAGGTTCTTTTGCATATGCCTCCTCCATCGGGTGGTATGGAGTTCGACGCGATGCGCGACGAGAAATTCAGGTGACTGCGGCGAACCGGGTCACTTTCATCTTAGTAACAAAACCGGGAAGTTTCAGGAAAACCTGCAATGCAGGCGAAGACGGGCTGCACTATGATGGACGCATACGCCGTTCATCGGTTTTCACTTCATCAACAGGTGCGCAATGAGATCTACGAAGGCCAGTAATGCGGTCACGCGGCTGAACGCGCGCGATCCGGACCACCGCTATTCGATGGGCATCACGGGCAGCGGGCACTTCTATTTGCTGCGTGCAGCGCCAGGATCGTCGCCGGAGAAAATCGGCGAGGAATACGAACTGGATGAATTCGTGGCGTTCGTGAACAAGACCGGGCCGCAGAAAAAGCAGCGCATCAGCAAGCATGACGCAGCCTTCGAAAAGCAGTTGGTCAACAAGGGTTAGCCCTGCAATAGCGTGCGGATGGCGCGCGAGGCAGCGACGTCTCCCTTCAGCATCAGCTTCTCGTGGTTGCTTTCCAGGTCCGGCTTGCGGTACAGGTAGTTGACCATCATCCCGCCGGACTGCTTCCATCCCTTGTCCGACCTGTCTGCCAGCCAGTTGATGCGCTCCACGCGCGCACCGTTGACCAGGTGGAAGCGCGCCACCGGATCGCGCGGCAGGTTGTCCGACTTGTTCTGCACCAGGTAGCGGGCGCAGGCTTCCAGCATCACCGGCTGGATGGCTGCGGCAAGCGTCGTGTCGGCTTGCCATGCACCGCTGGCGAGGCAGGCGACGACATCGGACTGCCATTTTTCACGCAGCGCAGCATCGCCGGGCACATGCGCCTCGCGCACCCGCGCCAGCAAATGTTCCTGCTTCTTCAGCCATCCCATGAAGCCCGGGACCGGCGACAGCGTCGAGAAGGTCTTCAGCTGAGGAAAATCGCGTGACAGATCATCCACCACACGCTTGATCAGGAAGTTGCCGAAGTTCAGCCCGCGCAGGCCGGGCTGGGTGTTCGAGATCGAATAGAAGATGGCGGTGTTGGCGTGTTCGGGCTGGAGCGGCGGCAAGGATTCGTCGAGCAGCACCTGGATGTTGTCCGACAGCCGGTCCGTCAGGGCGACCTCGACGAAGATCAACGGTTCGTCCGGCATGCGCGGATGGAACAGGCCATAGCAGCGGCGGTCGGAATCGAGCCGGTTGCGCAGGTCGTTCCAGGAGCGAATCTGGTGCACCGCTTCGTACTTGATCAGTTTTTCCAGCAGCGCGGCGGACGAGTTCCAGCTGATGCGCTGAAGCTGCAGGAAGTCGACATCGAACCAGGTACTGAGCAAGGCGTACAGCTCGCTCTCGATGACGCCGAGTTCAGGCGTGTCGTTCAGGTAGCGCAACATGTCGTCGCGCATTTCCACGAGGAAGCGAACGCCATGCGGAATGGCATTGAACTGCGTGAGGATCTTTGAACGCGGCGAGCGCAATGCCTCGCGCAGGGCGACTTCGGCACTGCCGCTGCGGTCGGTGCCCGTCGCCTTCGTCCAATTGTGCAGCGCCGCTTCCACGGCCTCCGGGCGAGGACCGAACTCCAGCGCGAGCAGGCGCAGGAATTCACGCCTGCCGTCGTCGTTGAGTCCGGCATAGATCTGGCCGATCTCCGCCGCGCGCTGCCGCGCCGAGACCACGCCACCGCGCTCGGCTGCGCATTCGGCGAAACGCTGGCGCAGGTTCTTCAGCTCGCCATTCGCCAGGTGCCGCCCGCCGTCCGGCACCTCCGGTTTGCCGAACAATCGTCCCAGCAAATTACGCGCGCCGGACAGGAGGGAGGATTCCCTGGCTTTCGGTTCTGCCTGAACTGGGGATTCGATCAGCATGGCGGCCTTTCCGGATGCGTCAAATGGTATGACGATTGTAAGTCGGCTTGGTTTCACCTGCAGGCCAGGCGCGCTGCCCATTGACTTGCGACAGGCCGGGTGTTGGTTTTTTGCATGGCGGCCCTCAAAAATCGGCATAGGGGCGGTCAGAAGTCTGACCGGTCCCCTGCCACACCACCCGGCGTGCGGGTCCGCACCGGGCGGTTCGGGTAGTTGAGGTTAAGTGAGGCGAGGCATGCCAAGACGGTCGAAGTAGGCAATCGTCAGCACGCTGTGCAAGGCTAACCGACTGTTGTGCCACCAGCGGCGACTATTCCTTGCCACCAACAGAGCAACAGCGGGTTTTGCCCCTATTTTCAACAGTTCCCGATAGGTCGTCGTGCCCCGCTTCCAGTGTTTGAGGTGGATCGCACGCATCCGGTGGCGCATCCACTCCTCCAGCTCGCGCAGGACGCGCGGGGTTTGCGTCAAGCCAAAGTATCCTTTCCATCCCAGCACATAAGAGCGTAGGCCGCCGATCACCTCGCCAATGCTGCGTCCACCAGATCGGCGGGTGAGTTGCCTGATCTTTTGCCGAAACGTCTCCAGTGCCTTCCTCGACACCGCCCGCTTGACCTCGCCTTTCCCGGTCATATAGAGCTCGTAACCCAGAAACTTGCGGCCAAACGCTTTGGCTACCGCACTTTTCGATTCATTGATCTTCAAGTGCAGCTTGTCGTATTGCCGCTTGAGCACTGCCATCACTCGCTCACCGGCCTTCTGGCTGCGCACGTACACGTTGCAGTCATCGGCGTAGCGGGCAAAGCGATGCCCTCTTCGTTCCAGCTCACGATCCACCTCGTCTAGAAGCACATTGGCCAAAAGCGGCGAGAGTGGTCCGCCTTGCGGCGTTCCCTCGCCTCGCTCGACCACCACTGCGCCATCCATGATGCCCGCGTTCAGGTACGCGCGCACCAGCCGGATCACTCCGGCATCATTGACGCGTTTCTTGAGGCGGTCGATCAGAATGTCGTGGTTGACCCGATCAAAGAACTTCGACAGATCAACGTCGACCACAGTGCGGTAGCCTTCCTGCACGTACCGCTGTGCTGCAAGCACGGCATCACGCGCACGCCGGCCGGGCCGAAACCCGTGGCTGTGTTCACTAAACGTGGGATCGATCAGCGGTTGCAGCACCTGCAACAGTGCCTGCTGAATCAACCGGTCGGTCACGGTGGGAATCCCCAACTCGCGTTCGCTTCCGTCCGGCTTCGGAATGCCGACGCGCCGCACCGGCATGGGCCGATACGTACCTTCCATCAGTTGCTGCCTGATAGTCGGCCAAGCTTGCTTCAGGTGCTGTCCAGTCCCAACAAGGTCCAGACCATCGACCCCTGCGGCTCCCTTGTTCGCCTTCACGCGTTTCCACGCGCGCTGCATGTTCTCCCTCGTGAGCGCTTGCGCAAGCAAGTCTCTCCCCGTGCCTTCCATTTCCTGTCGCGGGAGCCGTGTTTCATCGCTGATCGCTTTGGACGGGGCTTCACCCCGCTTTCCCGCGACCCGCCCCGCTGTTGCGGGCATCTGATGCCGTACACGATTCATCGACAAGTTGTTGGACACGCCTACTCGTTCGGCCCTTCGCCGGGAATGCGACTACTACGGCCTCTGCTGACTTCTCGCTCCGATTTTTTTTTCGTCGCCCTTTCAGGCGTAAAGCGAGATCTCCCCAGGTAAGAACGCACTCCTTCACTGCACAACCGCCGGATCTACGCCACTTTGCCTTGATCACAAGAGCTTCGCGGTTTCATGCCCGCTCGCCCTGCTTGGCGGCGCCTTCTATCCGATTCTTGTTCATCGGCTCGCAGTTTCGCTCCACGCTTCCTCTCCACGGTCGGTCCCCCTCCCGCAGTTGCGCTTCGCTTCGTTCGCTGTGATCAACTTGCGACGGGACTTCCACCCGCAAGAGTGCGCCCATGCTGGGCGCACACGAAAAAGGCGCCCCGCAGGGCGCCTTCGATTGTCCGATCAGGAGATCAGAAGCGGTGACGCACGCCGACGTTGAAGACGGACGGGTCGCGGCCTGCAGCGGATGCGCCGTTCAGCGAAGCGGCGGCATCATTGCGGGTGCGAGCGTACGAGGTGTACAGGTTGGTACGCTTGGACAGGTCGTAGGTGTAGCCCAGTGCGATCTGGTCGGCGTCGCGATTGGCGCCGATGTCGTCGCTGCGACGGATCCAGGAAGCCAGGATGCGGCCAGCGCCCAGCGGGGCGCTCACGCCCAGCAGGATGTCGTCGCGGTCAATGGTGGTCGCGCCGGCGGCGGACTCGCCCTTGTTGCGGGCATAGGCGGCGTGCAGCTTGGCGACGCTGAAGTCGAACGTGCCGCCCAGCAGGGTGGTGGTGGAATCGCCGGTGGCGACGCCGGCAGCCTGCAGGTTCTGGTCGTGGTGGGCGACGATCACCGACAGCGGGCCTGCTGCGTAGCCGGCCGACAGGCCGACGCTGCGGCCGATCGAGTTGCTGCCCGCGATTTCACCCAGGCTGTAGGCAACCTGGCCGCTGAAGCCGCCGAAGTTCGGGGTCGAGTAGTTGATGGTGTTGTCGGTGCGGTCGCCGTAGACGTTGAACACGTTGGCGGCATTGCCTGCCAGGCCGAGGCCGAACGGATCCACGCCTTCGACGGCGGAACGGATCGGGTTGTACTGACGGCCGAACTTCAGCGCGCCCATGCTGGAGCTGGACAGGCCGACGAATGCCTGGCGGCCGAACAGGCGGCCACCCTGGCCGAGCGTGCCGTCATCGATGTTGAAGCCGTTTTCCAGCGTGAAGATCGCCGACAGGCCGCCGCCCAGGTCCTCGGTGCCACGGAAGCCGATGCGGCTGCCGGACTGGATGCCGCTGTCGAGGCGGGTCGCGGTGGTCGCGCCATTGTCGAAACGCGTGATGCCGGCGTCGGCGACACCGTAAATGGTCACGTTGGTCTGTGCGGCGGCGGTACCGGCGAAAGCTGCCAGGACGGCGAAGGCGAGAAGCGATTTTTTCATTGTTGATATCCCTAGTGTTGAGCCAAGAAGTTGTTGTACGCACGGCGGGTAACTTCTGCCCGCCGACTGTTGTTTGCGCTGCATTGTGGCATCGGCGCCTGTGCATGCGAACGACTATGTCCTCATATGCACATGCGGCCGCCTCGCATATGGATATGCGGGGCCTGACAGACGAGCAACGGGGTGGATTGTGAAGAGCGCACATGACAGCTTGATGACATGCTGTCATATGTCGCATTTTTGCCAATGCCCCCATGGGGGAAGCAAAAAATGCCCGCGCACCTTTCGGCTGCGGGCCAATGTCAAACCTTGGGGATTAGACAGTAGGGCGCGAGTTTGCGCGAGCAGTGTGACACGGTGATGACATCGGACATCACTTGGGCGGCAAGGGTATCAGGCGGCCCTGGGCTTCGACAGCAGGGCCTTGAGGTTGGCGAGCCTGTCCTGCGGCGTGATCTTTTCTTCTTCCTTCGGCACGGCGTCGCCCTCGTCCAGCTTCATCTCCTTGATGAAGCGCGAGGGTTCGCAATTGACGCTCTCGCGTGCGCGCTTGCGGCGCTTGCACCAGGTGACGTGCAGGCTGCGCTGCGCGCGGGTGATGCCGACATACATCAGGCGGCGCTCTTCCTCGATGCGCGCGGCGAGCGTCTCGATCGGCGCATCGGGATCGCCCTTGTGCGGCAGGATGCCCTCCTCCACGCCGACCAGGAAGACGTGCGGATACTCCAGGCCCTTCGACGCGTGCAGGGTGGACATGCGCACCGCGTCCGGCTCTTCGTCCTTGCCTTCGAGCATGGTCATCAATGCGACCATCTGCGTGAGTTCAAGCAGGCTCTTTTCCTCGTCCGCGCCGTCCCTGCCGCCGGTGCCCTTCTCCTTCAGCCAGGTGACGAACTCCATCGTGTTCTGCCATTTGCTCTGCGCCTGGCGCTCGTCGAAGGTGTCGTACAGGTAGAACTCGTAATTGATCTCCTTCATCATCTCGTCGAGCAGCTCGGCGGCGCTTTCGCCGCGCTTGGAAGCGCGTGCCTCGAGGCCGTTGATGAAGTTGCAGAAATCTCGCAGCGGGCCAAGCTGGCGGTCGGTGAGCTTCGCTTCGATGCCCCCCTTGAACACCGCCTCGAACAGCGAACACTGCCACTGGCCGGCAAAGGAGCCGAGCGCTTCCAGCGTGGCTTGTCCCACGCCGCGCTTGGGTGTGGTCACCGCACGGATGAAGGCAGGATCATCGTCTGCATTTGCGACGAGGCGCAGGTAGGACACGATGTCCTTGATCTCGGCGCGGTCGAAGAAACTCTGCCCGCCGGAGATCGTGTACGGAATGCGTTCCTTGCGCAGTGCCTTCTCGATGATGCGTGCCTGGTGGTTGCCGCGGTAGAGGATGGCGTAGTCGGAAAACTTCGCGCGGCGTTCGAACTTGTGCGCAGAGATCATGATCGCGACCTGTTCGGCTTCATGCTCGTCGTCCTGCATCGCCATCACCTTCACCGGATCGCCAAGGCCGTGTTCAGACCAGAGCTGCTTCTCGAAAAGCTTGGGATTGTTGCCGATGACGGAGTTCGCCGCTTGCAGGATGCGCGTGCTGGAACGGTAGTTCTGCTCCAGCTTGATCACTTTCAGGTCGGGAAAATCGACCTGCAGCTGCTTCAGGTTTTCCAGCGTCGCACCGCGCCAGGCATAGATCGCCTGGTCGTCGTCGCCCACGGCGGTGAACATCGGCTTCTTGCCGAGGCCGGTGACGAGCAGTTTCACCAGTTCGTACTGGCAGGTATTGGTGTCCTGGTATTCGTCCACCAGCAGGTAGCGCAGCTTGCGCTGCCAGCGGTCGCGCACTTCTTCGTTGCTGCGGAACAGTTCGACCGGCAGGCGGATCAGGTCGTCGAAGTCGACCGCCTGGTAGGAATTCAATGTCGCGACATAGCTGCCGTAGATACGCGCCGCCTGCGCCTCGTCTTCGGTAATGGCCTGCTTCAGCGCGGTGTCGGGATCGACCAGCGCGTTCTTCCACAGCGACATCGCGTTCTGGATGCTGCGGATGATCTGCTTGTCGGTGGTGATCGCCAGGTCCTGCACCAGCGAGAAGCAGTCGTCGCTGTCCATGATGGAGAAGCGGTCCTTCAGGCCGAGTTCCTTTGCCTCCTTGCGCAGGATCTGCACGCCGAGCGAGTGGAAGGTGCTGACGGTGATCTGCTTGGCCAGCTTCGGTTCCTTCAGCAGCTTGGCGATGCGCTCCTGCATTTCCAGCGCCGCCTTGTTGGTGAAGGTCACCGCTGCGATGTTGCGCGCTTCGTAACCGCATTGCTCGATCAGGTGGCAGATCTTCGTCGTGATCACGCGCGTCTTGCCGGAACCGGCGCCGGCCAGCACCAGGCAGGGTCCGTCCAGGTAATGGACGGCCTCGCTCTGCGGGCGGTTCATGCCGTGTGCGGCGTGGTGGGGAGCGTGTGACATGCGGAACTGCGGTGGAGGAAAAGCGGCCCATTGTAGCAGCGCTGAAGCGTGCTTTCGGATTCGTTGCAGCTTCGCTACGACGGGTTAGCGTTCACTTTGCAGGCGACCGCGGTATTCGGTCGGCGTGACGTTGAACCAGCGCTTGCAGGCGCGGCTGAAGGTGCTGCGGTCGGTGAAGCCGAGGCGCGATGCCACCTGGGCAAGTCCAAGCTGCGGCTGGTTGAGGTAGCGCTGCGCGAGTTCGCGCCGGGCCTCGTCGACCATCTGGTGGAATGAGGTGCCCTCTTCCGCCAGGCGGCGCTGCAGGGTGCGCTCGCTCATGCACAGCTCGCGGGCGACGTCCGCGCGCGCGGGATCGCCCTCCGGGAGCCGGCGGAGAATGGATTCGCGTGCTCGGATGCTGGTGCGGTTCTTTTCCAGTTTGGCCAGCCGTTCGCCGGCATAGCGGTCGTGCAATTCTGCCAGCACAGGATTGGACGCCTGCAGGGGCAGCCGCAAGTCGGCATGGGAAAACAGGAGGCGGTTGGCCTGGGCATCGAAACGGACCGGGCACTGGAAGACGGCTGCATACGTCGTCGTGTCCGACGGCGCACCGTGAGTGAGTTCGACTGCGCGCGGGTGCATTTCCGTGCCGGTGATCCAGCGAAAGAAGGTTTGCAGTGTGGTGAACACGAAATCGATGCGGTGCCGCGGCACGGGCCGCTTGCCGCCCGCAAGCTCGATCCCGACCCAGCATCCCTCGGGCGCGTCTTGCATGGTGATCATGACGGCGTCGCTGACGACGCGCTGGTAACGCACGAGGAAATCCAGCCCGGTACGCAGGTCCTTGCAGGTCATCATCGCGTAGGCGACGACGTCGAAGGCGGCCGGCTGCAGCGGGCCGGGCATCGCCAGCCCGATGAAGGGGTCGCCCGAACGCGCGGCGGCCAGTTCCCACAGCAGGCTGATCTTTTCCGTGTCGTAGCGTGTGTCGGGATTGTCGATGGAGGCGAGGTCGAGCTGCGCCTCGGCGAACAGGGCGTGGACGTCGAGGCCGACGCTTTTCAGCCGCTCCGCGATCCCCCTGACCCAGGAGGCGGAAGTGGTCTGTTCGCTCATGCTTGCTGTCTCCTGTCGGCGTGATTGCCTGCAATCTTAATACAGGTCGCGGGAGACAGGGCTGGCATTCACTCCCTTCTTCCGCCTGCGGGAGAAGGGAGCAAAGACGCCTTACGCGGCCTTCTTCTCATCCCGCAGCTCGCGCCGCAGGATCTTGCCGACGTTCGTCTTCGGCAGCGCATCGCGGAATTCGATGTACTTCGGCTTCTTGTACGCGGTCAGCTGTTCCCTGCAATACTGCATCAGCTGGTCCTGCGTCAGGTTCGCGTCCTTGCGCACCACGAACAGCTTCACCGCTTCGCCGGAATTGCTGTCGGGGACGCCGACGCAAGCGCATTCCAGCACGCCGGGGTGAGCGGCCACCACGCCTTCGACTTCGTTCGGATAGACGTTGAAGCCGGAGACCAGGATCATGTCCTTCTTGCGGTCGACGATCTTCACATAACCGCGTGCATCCATCACGCCCACGTCGCCGGTCTTGAAGAAGCCGTCCGCGGTCATGACCTTGGCGGTTTCTTCCGGACGGTTCCAGTAGCCCGCCATCACCTGCGGCCCGCGGATACCGATCTCGCCGGCTTGGCCCAGCGGCACCGGCTTGCTCTCGTCGTCGAGGATGGCGATCTCGGTCGACGGCAGCGGCAGGCCGATCGACCCGTTGTATTCCGCATCGGCAAGATTGCAGGTTGCGACCGGCGAGGTTTCGGAGAGGCCGTAGCCTTCGTTGATCGGACAGCCGGTGGCCTTCAGCCACTTGTCGGCGACGACCTTCTGTACCGCCATGCCGCCGCCGTTGCAGACCTTCAGCGCGGAGAAATCGAGCTTGGCGAATTCAGGGTCGTTCAACAGGCCGTTGTACAGCGTGTTCACTGCCGGGAAGAGGTTGAACTTGACTTTCGCCAGTTCCTTGACGAAGCCGGGAATGTCGCGCGGATTCGGGATCAGCAAATTCACGCCGCCGTTGCGCAAGCCGAACAGGCAGCAGGCCGTCAGCGCGAAGATGTGGTACAGCGGAATGGCGCAAACGATGGTCAGCGCCTCGACCCGCGGTTCCTTCTTCAGCGTGGGCTGCGACCAGGCCTCGTTCTGCAGCACGTTGGCGACGACATTGCGGTGCAGGAGGATCGCGCCCTTGGACAGGCCGGTGGTGCCGCCGGTGTATTGCAGGAAGGCGATGTCGTTCGATCCGATCTTCGCCTTCTTCATCTTGAGCTTCGCGCCTTCCGTCAGGGCCTGGCGGAAAGGCACGGCGCCGGGCAAGGCGTAGGCGGGCACCATCTTCTTGATCTTGCGCACGGCGAAGTTGACGATGGTGCCCTTGATCGGCCCGAGCAGGTCGCCCATGGTGGCGAGCACGATATGCTTGACTCCGGTCTTCGGCAGCACCTGCTGCAGCGTGGTGGCGAAGTTTTCGAGGATGACGATGGCCTTGGCGCCGGAGTCGTTGAGCTGGTGCTCCAGTTCGCGCGGCGTGTACAGGGGGTTGACGTTGACCACCACGTAACCCGCGCGCAGGACGGCGGCGAGGGCCACCGGGTATTGCAGGATGTTGGGCATCATCAGCGCCACGCGATCGCCCTTCTGCAATCCGCGCGCCTGGAACCAGGCGGCGAGCTTCTGCGACAGCGCATCGACTTCCGCGTAAGTCAGCGCCTTGTCCATGCAGATATAGGCATTGCGCGACGCGTACTTGCGGAAGGATTCCTCGAACAGGTGGGCCAGCGAATCGTACTGTGCGGGATTGATCTCGGCGGGCACGCCGGCGGGATAGGACTGGAGCCAGAACTTGTCCATGGTTGTCTCTCTCTCTTTTTTCTTGAATGGAATGCCATGGTCGAAATGACAATGGCGTTAGTGTGCCGAGCCATGCTAGGGAGACGGGGTTTCGGGTGCAAGTAGGTGCGGCCATCTTGTCCCGGGCGATCACGCATTTGGCCGCCGCGATCACGCCGCATCCGGAACCAATGGCAGAAGACGTTTCACGGCGGCATTTCAAGGCTGTTTGCGTCATTACTATACAAGCGTACAATAACTTATGCCCCGCCCTTCCCAGAACATCGACCAGCGCCTGCTGCAAGCCGGCATGGAACTGCTGCCGCAGACCGGCTGCCGCGGCCTTTCGGCGCGCAAGCTGACGGAGCACGCGGGGGTGAACCTCGGGATGTTCCACTACCACTTCCGCAGCAAGGACAACTTCATCCGCACGCTGCTGCAGCAGACCTACGAGCAGATGTTCCAGGATCTGGTGCTGCAATCGCATGAGGGCGTGTCACCGGTCGACAACCTGCGCAAAGCCATTCGCGTCATCGCAGGATTCGGACGCACGCACCGCCAACTGCTGCTGCGCATCGGCGCCGACGCTTTGGCAAACGAACAGGTCGCGGCTGAATTCCTGCAGGCCAACCTGCCCCGCCATCTCGCGGTCGTCGCCGGCCTGGTCGTCGAGGCGCAGCGCAGCGGCGACCTCGTGAAGGCTCCCCTGCCGCAGGTCATCGCCTTCATTGCCGGCGCGGTGATGTCCCCGGTCCTGCTCGGTACGGCACTGATGGAAAACAGCCAGTGGCCTGCGGCCGGGGCCGTGCTGGAACAGGAAGTGCTGTCGAAAAAAGCGGTCGAACAGCGCATCGAATTCGTGTTGCGCGGATTGTCCGCGCGCAACGGAGAAACGCCATGAAGACCCTGCCCGTATGGATTGCCCTGCTGGCCCTCGCCGGCTGCAGCGACAAGCCGGCCGATTATTTCCCGGGGTATGCCGAGGCCGAGTACGTGCGGCTGGCGACGCCCATCGCCGGCACACTCAGCAAGCTGCATGTGCAGCGCGGCGACAAGGTGGAGCCGAACGTGCCCGCCTTCGTGCTGGAACAGGACAGTGAACGCGCGGCTCGCGAGGAAGCGGCATTCCGGGTGCAGCGCGCGGAGGCGCAGCTGGCCAACCTGAAGAAAGGCCGCCGCCCTGAAGAAGTGGCCGCGGTGCAGGCGCAGCTCGTGCAGGCGGAGGCGGCGCTGAAGCTGGCGAACAGCAATTACGCGCGCCAGAAACAGCTGGTGGAGGACAAGTTCATCGCCCCGGCGCGGCTCGATGAAGCACGCAGCGCGGCGGACCGCGACCAGGCGCGTGTCAATGAATTGCGCGCGCAGGTGCGTATCGCCAACCTCGGCGCACGTTCCGATGAGATCGCCGCCGCCGGGCAAGAACTGAAGGCGGCACGCGCACAGCTCGCGCAGGCCGAATGGCGGCTCGCGCAAAAGACGCAGAACATTCCGGTCGCCGGCAGCGTTACCGACGTGCTGTATCGCGAGGGCGAGTTCGTGCCGGCAGGCAGCCCGGTCGTCAGCGTCCTGCCGCCGCAGAACATCAAGCTGCGCTTCTTCGTGCCCGAGTCGCAATTTGCGACGCTGCGGCTCGGGCAGGACGTGGTCGTGCAATGCGACGGCTGCAAGGGCCCGATCCCGGCGAAGGTCAGCTATCTTTCGAGCGCGCCGGAATACACGTCGCCGCTCATCTACAGCAAGGAAAACCGCGCGGCGCTCGTGTTCATGATCGAGGCGCGCCCCGATCCCGGCCAGGCGACCCTGCTGCATCCCGGCCAACCGGTCGAAATCCGTCTCGCGCAGGCACGGTGATGGATGCCGTCATCGACGTGCGCGGCCTGACCAAACGCTACGGCGGCCGCACCGTCGTAGACCGGGTCGACATGCAGGTCGCGCGCGGCCGCATCTACGGCTTCCTCGGTCCCAACGGCAGCGGCAAGACGACCACCATCCGCATGCTGTGCGGCCTGCTCACGCCGGACGAAGGCAGCGGCACCTGCCTGGGTTTCGACATCCGCAAGGAATCGCGCAAGATCAAGCGCCAGGTCGGTTACATGACACAGAAGTTCGGCCTGTACGAAGACCTGAGCATCGAGGAAAACCTGTCCTTCGTCGCGCGCGTGTACGAGATGCCGGATGCGGATGCGCGGGTCGATGCGATGCTGGCGCGGCTCGGACTCGCGGGCAGGCGCACGCAGCTTGCGGGCTCACTCTCCGGTGGATGGAAGCAGCGCCTCGCGCTGGCGGCCTGCCTGCTGCATGACCCGCAATTGCTCCTGCTCGATGAACCGACTGCAGGCGTCGATCCCAAGGCAAGGCGCGACTTCTGGGACGAGCTGCACGAGCTGGCGGCGGGCGGCCTGACGGTGCTGGTCTCCACCCATTACATGGACGAAGCCGAGCGCTGCCACCAGCTCGCCTATATTGCCTACGGCAAGCTGCTGGCGCAGGGCACGGCCGGGCAACTGATCGCCGATGCCGGACTGACTACGTATTCGGTGGCGGGACCGGGGCTGTCCACGGTCGCGCATGCGCTGCGCGCAAATCCCGCGCTCAACGTCGCTTCGTTCGGCACTGCCCTGCATGCCAGCGCAGCCACCGCGGCCGAACTCGACGCGGCACTGGCGTCCTGCCGCAATGCGGACACAACGATCACCCCGGTCGACACCAGCCTGGAAGATGTCTTCATCGCGCTGATGCAGCAGTCGAAGGACAACTTTTCATCATGAACTGGTCGCGCTTCCTCGCCATCCTGATCAAGGAGTTCCGGCAAATCCGGCGCGACAGGCTGACCTTTGCGATGATGGTCGGCGTCCCGATCATGCAGCTCGTGCTGTTCGGCTTTGCGATCAATACCGATCCGAAGCAGCTTCCTATGGCGGTGGTCTCCGCCGACGAAAGCGAGTTCTCGCGCAGCCTCATCGCCGGGCTGGAGAATTCGCAATACTTCCGCGTGACGCAGCGCCCGCGCAGCGAGACCGAAGGCAACCGGCTGCTGGACGAAGGCCGCGTGCAATTCCTGCTGGTGGTGCCGCCGGATTTTTCGCGCCAGCTCGTGCGCGGTGAGCATCCTGTCCTGCTGCTGGCCGCCGATGCGACCGATCCCTCCGCTTCGGGCAATGCACTGGCTTCCGTCAATGCGATTGCGCGGCAGGCGGTGGGACGCGACCTGAACGGGCCGTTGCGCAACCTCCAGCCCGTCGATGCACCGTTCGAAATCCGCGCCCAGCGCCGCTACAACCCGGAAGGCATCTCTCGCTACAACATCGTACCGGGGCTGATCGGCGTCGTGCTGACCATGACGATGGTGATGATGACTTCACTGGCAATGACGCGCGAACGCGAGCGCGGCACGATGGAAAACCTGCTCGCCACGCCGGTCAGGCCGCTCGAGGTCATGGTCGGCAAGATCGCGCCCTATATCCTGATCGGCTACGTGCAGGTGGTCGTGATCCTCGCCGCGGCCCATGTGCTGTTCCAGGTGCCGATGGTGGGCAGTCTCTTCCTGCTGTCGGCCGCGCTGGTCGTGTTCATGGCGGCCAACCTGGCTGTCGGTTTCACATTTTCGACAGTCGCAAAGAACCAGTTGCAGGCGATGCAGCTGACGTTTTTCTTCTTCCTACCGTCGATGCTGCTGTCGGGATTCATGTTCCCGTTTCGTGGCATGCCGGAATGGGCGCAAATGATTGGGGAAGTTTTGCCTCTGACGCATTTCCTGCGTGTGGTGCGGGGGATCATGCTGAAGGGAAATGGCGTTGCTGAAGTGCTGCCGAATGTTTGGCCGATGGCGGTGTTTATGCTGGTGGCGGGAGTGATTGCTTTGAAGCGTTACAGGCAGACGTTGGATTAGCTTGTTTTTTCTTCGGTGACCCGGTGCTGTAGCTCTCCGTGCAGGGTCATCGAAGAAAAAATCAAGGCACAGCAAACATCGCCATCCCATTCCGGTACGCAATCTTCTCCGCCACCTCACGCGGCAGATGTCCCAACATGCGCCGATAGAAGGCCGCGAGTTCCTCCACCTGCCCCCAGCGCGGCGTGATCCAGGTATCGGTCCCCACAACGAAGCGGTCCGGATACTTCATCATCAACGACTTCCAGCGCGGACTGAGCGCGCCGTCCTGTTCGATGTCCATGCGATACGACAGCTCGCCGACGATATTGGGATACTGCGCAAACATCTGCTCCACCTTGTCCATCGGCGTGCTCATGCCGGTATGCGCCCAGATCAGCTTCACGCCAGGCGCATGCTTCAGGATGCGTTCCACCGCGTCCTCGTCGGCGTGCGCATGCAGCCACATGCCGCGCTCCTTCGCCAGCCGTGCGATCTTTGCCATATAGGGAGCATCCGCGTCGGCGCCGAAGATGTGGAACTCGCCGATGCCGCGATAGATGCCGCGTGCGAGCTCCTTCTCCACGTACTCCGCGACGCCGGCGCTGGCGAACCAGTCGTAGCGGTCCGGCTGCACGCGGTACGGACGCAGGAATGGCACGATGACGATGTCCTTCGCCTTCTGCGCAATCAGATCCAGCGTGCCGTCATTCGGACGGCTGGTGGCCAGCACGGCGCGGATGCCGGCCTTGCGCCACAGCGCAACCACCTGCTCCGGCGACAGGAGCGAACGCGCCTCGATGTTGTAATGCATGTGCGCATCGAACAGCGGCAGGGGTTCCTGCGCCTGCGCATTGAAGGCACACGCGGCTGCGAGAAGAAGGACAAGGCGTTTCATTCGACCACCCCCGGTTTTCCGCTATCGCTGCCCATGTGCCAGAGACGGCCCTTCGCATCGACGATCGTCTTGCGTATGCCTTCGTTCTTCGTCGGCAGCGGGAACACTTGGAACTTCTCGCTCGCCGGGTCGAACAGGGCGATGGTGTCGTTGGAGCCGCCCGCGTGAACGATGGCGGGCAGCAAGAGCAGGGACAGAACGGTTCGCATGCTGCGCTCCTTTCTCGAAGCGTTCATTGTCGCGCATCCCGGCCGGACTTGCAGGGGGGGGGGCGCCACCCCCTGGTGTTACGCGGTCCGTTTCGGGCGCAGCTGCAGCAGCCTGACGATGCGGCCGATCAATGCCGGCAGCCTGAGGCGGTAATGCGTGTAGTCGAAGGCGCGCGGCAGGTCGACGCCGATACGGCAGACACCGACTGCCTCGGCCAGCACCAGTCCCCCGTTCGGAACCGTATAAGTGCTTCCCGGGCGCAGGAAGATGTCGACTGGCTGGCCGTAAGCGGTAATCCACACCACGCCCGAAACGCAGTGGATGCGGCGGCCCCCGGCGGCGACCAGTTTGAGGGGGTGGTTTTCGTGCAGTTCGCACTCGACCTGGCTGCGCGAGGCGGCGAGGATCTTCGGCTGCATGGTGCTCTCCTTTCTGTGGGTTGGAGAACCATCCTACGTTGTTGCATTGCAGCGCAACAGGTGCAGCAAGGCGGAATTGTTACCATCACAGGGCCTTTGCATGCAAACTGTACTGGTCGAAAAACCACCGAACTGTATCTTTGTGCCGCAGTGCGGCAAGGTCACAATCAACGCATGTCCGCACAAACCAACCTCTACGAGCACCTTGCCGACGAACTCGCGGCACTGATCGCGAGCCGGGTCTTCGCCCCCGGCGACCGACTGCCGTCGATCCGGCACCTGGCGCAGCAGAAGAGGCTATCGATCAGCACGGTGATGCAGGCGCTGCGCCTGCTGGAGGATCGCGGACTGGTCGATGCGAAGCCGCAGGCGGGCTATTACGTGCGCCCTCGCGCGCGCGGGCTGGTGGCGCTGGCCGATGCGCAGGACATGAAGGAGCCGACCTACGTCGGCATCAACAACCTGCTGATGGAAGTGCTGCGCGCGATGAAGACGCCGGGCGCCCTGCAGCTCGGACTGTCCTGGCCGCCGGATGAACTGCTGCCGGTGAAGCGCATGCAGCAGGTGATGAGCGCGGTGGCGCGGCGCAGCCCGGAATTGCTGACCCGCGAAGGCTGCTTCGATACCAACGAACCCAATTTTGTCCGCCAGGTCATCCGCCGCGCGGTGGACTGGGGGCGCATCAACCCGCAGGAAATCATCGCCACCAATTCATGCACGGAAGCCCTGAGCCTGGGGCTGCGCGCCGTGGCCAAACCGGGCGATACGGTCGCGATCGAGTCGCCGACCTACTTCGTACTGCTGCAATTGATCGAAAGCCTGGGCATGAAGGCGCTGGAGATCCCCACCGATCCGAAGACGGGCATTTCCGTGGACGCGCTGGAGCTGGCCATGCGCGAGGGACTGGTGCAGGCTTGCCTGCTGGTGCCGAACGCGAACAACCCGCTCGGCTGCATCATGCCGGAGGCGAACAAGAAGCGGCTGGCCGGCCTGCTGGCACAGTACGACGTGCCGCTGGTGGAGGACGATGTCTACCGCGACATGTGCTTCCCGGCCGAGCGGCCGTGGCCGGTCAAGGCTTACGACCGATCCGGCCATGTCCTGCTGTGCTCGTCGTTCTCGAAGGTCGTCAGTCCGTCGGCGCGGGTCGGCTACATCGTCGCCGGCCGCTATACCGAACAAGTCGCCTACCTCAAGAATGTGTCCAGCGGCGGCACCAACCACTTCACGCAGGCGGTGCTTGCCGATTTCATCGGCAGCAGCAGCTATGACAGCCAGGTGCGCAAGATGCGCCGGGCCGTGACGCAACGCGTCGCGCGCATGTCCGATGCGGTGTCGGCGTTCTTCCCGGACGAATGTTCCGTCTCGTCGCCGCAGGGCGGATTCGTGCTCTGGGTGCAGATGCCGGACGAGGTCGATGCGCTGGCCTTGCACCGGCAGGCGATTGAAAAGGGGATTGCCTTCATGCCGGGGCAGCTGTTTTCCGCGTCGGGCAAATTCGGCAATTGCATCCGTCTCAACTGCGGCAACGCGTGGAGCGCGGATATCGAGCGCGCGGTTCGCACCATTGGCGAACTGGTCTATCGGCAACTCGACCAGGGCAACTTGCGCGCAGCGCGCGAGCGGCCGCGTGTCATTGAATTTACACGATTGGGCTGCAATCCCTGACATTCCACGCCCTTTTTCCACCATTTCATCGCCGCCACCAACATTTCGTCGCAAACCCCTCGCCTGCATTGCATGCAATGGCTATAGTGGCAACGTTTTCTTTCCCGGAGAGCATTGCATGCATCCTGTCGTCCTCAAGCAAGTCGGCAAGACCTACCATCTCGACGCGGTCGATGTGCCGGCATTAAGCGATATCAATCTCGAAATCCGCCCCAACTGCTTCACCGTGATTTCGGGTCCTTCGGGCAGCGGCAAGACCACGCTGCTCAACATCATCGGCTGCATCGACCGGCCGGATGCCGGCGAAATCATGGTGGCCGGACAGGCGGTGCAGAAGATGCCGGACGACGCGCTGTCCGATTTCCGCGCGCGCCATCTCGGCTTCATCTTCCAGAACTTCAACCTGCTGCCGGTGCTGACGGCCTACGAGAACGTGGAGTATCCACTGCTGCTTGCGAAGATGCCGGCCGCGCAGCGGCGCCAGCGGGTGCTGGCCCTGCTCGATGCGGTAGGCCTGGCCGACCGCGCCAGCAATCGCCCGGGACAGTTGTCCGGCGGGCAGCGGCAGCGGGTGGCGATTGCTCGCGCGCTGGCGCCTGCGCCGAAGCTGGTGCTGGCCGACGAACCGACCGCCAACCTCGACAGCCAGACCGGCGCCGCCATCATCGCGCTGATGCGCAAGATGCAGCGCGAGCACCATGTGTCCTTCGTGTTTTCCTCGCACGATCCGCAGGTGCTAGCGGAAGCCGACGACGCGGTCTTCATCCGCGACGGCCGCATCACCGGCATCGAACGCCGCACGGAGGCGACAGCATGAATACCTTCCCGCTCGCCCTGCGCAACCTGTTGCGCAACCGCCGCCGCTCGCTGACCACGCTGCTGGCGATGATCGTCGGCCTGGTGGCCATCCTGCTGTTCGGCGGCTACAGCCGCAACGTCATCCTGGCGATGCAGACCGGCTATGTGCAGTTCCACGGCCATTACCAGATCCAGCGCAAGGATTACTTCCTCTACGGCAGCGGCAACCCCACCGCTTACGGCATCCCGGATTACGAACGCATCATGGACAGCGTCAAGCGCGATCCGGTGCTGGCGCCGATGCTGACCGTCGTCACGCCGAAGATGCAGCTGGGCGGCATCGCCGGCAATTTCGCGGCGGGCGTATCCAAGACCGTGCTGGCCAGCGGCATCGTGGTCGACGAGCAGAACAGGATGCGCGCCTGGGACGATTTCGGCAGCATGAGCTATTCGCGCCCGCTGGCGCTGACCGGGACGACACCGGATGCCGTGGTGATTGGCCAGGGGGTTGCGCGCATCCTGCAACTGTGCGGCCCGCTGGAAGTCCCCAATTGCCCGCAGGCGGCGGCAAAGCCGGAAGCTTCCGGGCCGCAGGCGCCGGATGACATTGCCGCGCTGTCGGCCATGGAGAAGCCCGTCGATACACCTGCCGGCGCACAGAACGCGACCGCAATCGAGATGCTGGCGGCCAACCTGCGCGGTGCGCCCAACGTGACGCGGCTGAATGTCGTGAAGGCGGAGAACCAGGGCCTGAAGGAAGTCGACGACGTCTTCATGATCATGCACCTGCAGCAGGCGCAGCGCCTGATCTACGGCAGCGAGAAGCCGCAGGTCACCGCGATCCAGCTTCAGCTCAAGCACAGCAGCCAGATGCCGGCGGCCAAGGCGCGGCTGGAAGAACTGCTGGCGACGACCTTCAAGGATGCGCAGCTGGAGATCCAGGCTTTCCAGACGCTGGCGCCGATCTATGGCCAGACCATCCAGTTCTTCAATTCGGTATTCGGCTTCATCTCCATCCTGATCGGCGTGATCGTGCTGTTCACGGTGGGCAATACGATGAGCATGGCGGTGGTCGAGCGCACGGTCGAGATCGGCACGCTGCGCGCCATCGGCCGCCGGCGCGGCGGCATCCGGAGCATGTTCATGTGCGAAGGCCTGCTGCTGGGCCTGATCGGCTCCCTGCTCGGCGTGGCGATCGCGCTGCTGTTCTCGGCGCTGATCAACAACAGCGGCCTGACGTGGACGCCGCCGGGCTATGTCTATGCGTATCCAGTGAAAACGCGGGTATGGGGCGAGGCCGGCCTGATCCTCTCCAGCGTGCTCGGCATGGTGGCGGTGGCGGTGATCTCCGCATGGTGGCCTGCCAACCGCGCATCGAAGATGGTGATCGTGGACGCATTGCGGCATGTATGAGGATGAGATGAACATGCAGAAAAAGAACATGCGAAGAATGACGCTCGCCGCACTGCTGGCAAGCGCCCTGCTCCACCTGCCGGCCATCGCATCTCCCGATGCGCAGGCGATCCTTGCCGCCAGCGACGCGGTGCGCAATCCCGGCTTTGCATTCGGGCTGACCACCACGCTGATCGAATACCGCAACGGCAAGCAGGCCGACACCAGCACGTTGGCGGTCTACTCGAAGGAAGACAAGACCGGCGGGCAGTTCCGAAGCCTGATCCGCTTCGTCGCCCCGGCGCGCGATGCCAACAAGCTGATGCTCAAGAACGGCAACGACCTGTGGTTCTACGATCCATCCAACAAGGCCAGCATCCGCATTTCGCCGCAGCAGCGCCTGCTCGGCCAGGCGGCCAACGGCGACATCGTGACGGTGAACCTGGCCAAGGATTACAAGGCCACCCTCGCCGCCGAGGAAGAGACGCAGGATGGCGAACGCCAGGCGCGGCGCTGCTACAAGCTCGCGCTGGAAGCCATCAGCCCCGACGTCACCTACCACCACATCGAAATGTGGATCGACGTGACCAACAACCGGCCGGTGAAGGCGCGCTTCTACACCGAGAGCAACCGCCTGCTGAAGACCGCCTATTACCGCAAGTACCAGAACCAGCTCGGCGCGGAACGGCCGACCGAGACCGTCATCATCGACGGGCTCGATCCCAACTGGGTGACGGTGATGCGCTTCTCGGATTACGCGAAGCGCGACGTGCCGGAAGCCTGGCTGCAGCGCGACTACCTGCCGCGCTTCAAGCCCGAATGATGCGCCGCCTCGCTTTCCTGCTCGCGCTGGCGGCAGGTCCCGCGCTGGCCCAGGACGCGGAACTCGATGCCCTGCGTCTTGCCGACGAAGCCCAGGCGGAGATCGCGCGCGCATCCGACGGGTCCGCCTTCATCGAAGGCGCGGCCGGCCGCACGATCCTGCGCAACGGCATCGGGTCGTGGGACCAGCGACTGTCGCTCGACGTGCAGCTCGACAAGCGCTTCGCCCCCGGCTGGCGTTTCGTGTTCGCCGACCGGCTGGACATGTTCTGGCAGGACGAACCGGCGCGGCAGCACGGCATCAACACGCTCAAGGAGGCCTATCTCGGCTGGCAGGCGCGCGACGACCTGCTGATCGATCTCGGCCGGATCAATGTGCGCAACGGCGTGGCAACCGGCTACAACCCGACCGACTATTTCCGCACGGGCGCAAACCGGTCGGTCATCTCCGCCGATCCGGCCAGCCTGAAGAAGAACCGCCAGGGCAGCGTGATGCTGCGCGGGCAGACGCTGTGGGATAGCGGATCGATGACGGGACTGGTATCGCCCAAACTGGCCTCGCAGCCGAATCCGGCGGCGCTGAATCCCGATGTCGGCTCCACCAACAACCGCGACCGCTGGCTGCTCGCGTTCAGCCAGAAGCTGTCCGACGGTCTCACGCCGCAGTGGCTGCTGTACAAGGAAGAAGGATTGGCGACGCAGGCCGGTTTCAATCTCTCGCTGCTGCTCAACGATTCCACCGTCGCGCATGTCGAGTGGTCGGGCGGCCGCAGCCCTTCCCTCCTCGCCCAGTCGATGCAAGACGGCGACACGGCCTTTCGCAACCGGGTCAGTACCGGATTGACCTACACCGCGGCCAGCAAGCTGTCGGTGACGGTGGAGGCGCAATACAACGGCGCCGGACTGCACGATGACGAATGGCGTGCGCTGCCGCGCACTTCGCCGCTGGCGTATGCGCGCTACCGGCCCCTGCTGCAGGCGCTGCAGGAAATGCCGACCAGGAAATCGGTGTTCCTGTACGTGTCCTGGCAGGATGCGCTGTTCAGGCATCTCGACCTGAACGCGATGGTGCGCCACAACCTCGCCGACAGCAGCCGCCTGTCGTGGCTGGAGGCGCGCTACCACCTCGACCGGGCCGATCTTGCGCTGCAGTGGCAGCTAAACAGCGGCACGCCGTTCAGCGAGTTCGGCGCCGCGGGACAACGGCGTGCTGTCCAGGCGCTGGTGCGGTATTTTTTCTGAGGAAGGTCAGTCTGCGCGGGAATGCAAGGCCTGAGGCGATGGACGGCCCTCGGCGAGAAGGGCATTTTCGCGCAGTGCGGTCGCGGAGCTGTCCCTGCTTGCCGCCGCCTGTACGCTGGTTTGCCCGTCATAGACCTGCCGGTAGTAACCGCGTGCGATAAGCACCAGTCCCGCAACCAGCAACACCAGGCCGACGGCGGTGCCGAAGCGCTCGATCCTGCGCAGCCGCGCATGCTCCAGCTGGTCGAGCTTGAGGTCGTATTCCATGCGGCGGCTCGGCGATGACAGGATGAGATAGGCCTGGCGCATCTGCTGCAGCCGCAACTGGTCCTTCTTGCGCAATGGGTAGCTGCGGTTGCCTGCGATGTGCTGGCTCAAGCTGTGCCGGTAGCTCAGCTCGATATCGGACGCGCTCGCTTGCCGTGTCACGCCCAGCTTGTCGTAGAGGGTTTTCATCTGGCAGTCATTCCTGCTTTGGCAAGCGGGCACTTTATCGAATGCGGCAGGCCCCAACAATCCCGCGGATATGGGAATTCCGGCATGGCAATTTCCTGGAGAATGGTTCTCTCGCGCAAACCGCTTGTCGCGCAGTGTCGACCATTTGATCTGCTGCCCTTTACAAACAGCGGCAATGCAACCAAACTGACAAAACCGTTGACGGATATCAACATCGCTGTCGCCTCCGGTTGACAGAACAGAAACACGCCATGACCAAAGACAATCCGGTCCCGATTGCCGACCTGCATTTCCTCATTGCGGAGGACGATGAATTCCAGCGCCACTGGCTGCATGTCATGCTGCAGAAGCTGGGTGCGCAGCACGTTATGGAAGCGGAAGACGGCAAGGCGGCCCTCGACATCCTGCAGGCGAAGGACCAGCGGATCGACATCAGCTTCATCGATCTGAACATGCCGAAGATGGATGGCATCGAACTGGTGCGCCATCTCGCCAACAATGAAAGCCAGACCGCGATCGTGCTGACCAGCGCGCTCGGGTCGGCATTGCTGCTGTCGGTGGAGACCATGTCCGAGGCGTATGGCGTCAACCTGCTCGGCACCTTCGAGAAACCGGCCACCCCGGAAATCCTGCAGAAGCTGATCGACAGCTACCAGCCACCTGCGGCGCGACTGGCGCGCAAGAGCCTGCCCGTGTTCACCCTGCAGGAAATCCGCGACGGCATCGCCGCCGCGCAATTCGAACCCTTCTTCCAGCCCAAGGTGGAGCTCGCGACCGGCAAGGTCAAGGCGGTGGAAGCCTTCGTGCGCTGGCGTCATCCGCAGCACGGCATCGTCACGCCGCCGGCCTTCATTCCGGTGCTCGAAGCCAGCGGACACATGGAAGACCTGACCTGGCTGGTCGTGGAGCGCGCGGTGGCTGCCTGCCGCGGCTGGCACGACCGGGGGCTGATGCTGTCGGTATCGATCAACCTGTCGGCCACCTCGCTGGCCGAACCGGGCCTGGCGGAAAGAATCCTCTCGCATATCGGCCAGCACGGCATCGATCCGCAGTACCTGACCATCGAGATCACCGAGCTGATGGCGATGACCGACGTGCCGGTCTGCCTGGAAAACCTGGCGCGCCTGCGCATGAAGGGCTTCGGGCTGTCGATCGACGATTACGGCACCGCCCATTCCAACGTGCAGCAGTTGCTGCGCATCCCTTTCCTCGATCTCAAGATCGACCGTTCCTTCGTCGCCGGCGCATCGCAGAACAAGCAGATGCACATCGCACTCAGTTCCTGCCTGGAACTGGCCAGGAAGCTGCGCCGCAACTCGGTCGCGGTCGGCGTGGAAACGCGCGAAGACTGGGACTTGCTGCGCGACCTCGGTTGCACCTATGCACAAGGCTTCTACATCGCCAAGCCCATGGAGCGCGATGCGATCCCCGGCTGGATCGAGGAGTGGTCGCAGTTTTTCTGACCAGGGGTTACACTGCCCGGATTGAACCGGCACTCCCTCGTCATGAAATTCGAACACCTGATTGAAATCAACGATCCGCTCAACCCGCTGATCGACCGCCTGTCGCGCGAACAACTCTGGCGCGGCCTCGTGCTGCGCGCGGAAACGCCGATGGACTTCGTGCCCCATCTCGACAACTGCAGCATCCTGGAACGCGACGACCGCACCCTTTCGCGCGAACTGCGCTACGGCGATCTCGTCGTGCGCGATAGCGTCACGCTGGAGCCGCTGCACAAGGTGACCTACCACGTGCCGCCGCAGAAGGACATTCCGGAATCACGCCTGACCATGACCATCGAGGAGCCCGAGCCGGATATCCTGTTCGTGCGCTTCGTGTACGACGACGGCGCGAGCGAGGAGCAGGATACGGCCGCAGCGTTCTACAACGACTTCCGCCGCTCGGCGTACAAGGAATCGGATATCGATACGATACGCACCATCCGCGAGATGGCGGAGGCGGGGCGGCTGGGGGAGTAGTGTCGCTCCCCTCTCCCGCCTGCGGGAGAAGGGAGCAACGACCAACATGGCGCGGGGAGCCGCGCTCCGCTTTGGCTCCCCGCTTTGCCCCTACCCGCCAGGGGAGGGATCGTCAGACTGCTCTGTCTTACTGGCCGCGCTGCCGGCCGGTGACCCGCTCAGCGCCATAACGCACCGCATCCTTCACCTTGTCCCATGCGCTCTCGGGATGGTCGCGTTCCCAGTCGCTGCGCAGGTTGGATTCTGCATCTTCCCAGCGGTAGTTCCTGTAGCGCTCGCTGCCGCCGGCCATCGACCCGTAGCGGTATGCGGCATCGTAATCTTCATACCGGCCGCCGGTAGCGCCATAGGCGTTCTGCCAGTGCGTGCGGTAATCCGAATCGTCGGACGTCATTGCCGTGTCCGCAAAATCCTCGCGCATGCCGGTGCCCGATGCCATCGACGTGTCCGCCGCGGTCGTTGCGCCGGTTGTCGACCGGTCGGCCGCGCCGAGCTGCTCGACGTCAACCTCGGTCCTGCGCACGGCGTCGTTGACGTTTTCGGTGCGCTCGGTGGCCTCCTTGAGGGCCGCCATGTCCGCTTCGGATGCAGGCTGATCGACCGGATGGCGTTCGATATTCACATGCTCTTCGCGCAGATTCACCGATTCCTGCACCGGCGTTTCGGTCATGCGCTGGTAGATGCGCACGCCGCCGCGCTGCACCGCGCGCTTGCCGACCTGCAATTCTTCCTCGACGATGGGGATGCGCTGCTGCTCGCCGCGCATCGACTCGGCGGGCGACTCCGTCGTACGGTTCTGGCCGTACAATGCACGATCCTTTTCGATCTCGCTGTCGGAGAATATCGGCGCCGCCTCGTCATAGCCGGTCCACCCCTGGCTCCGCCAGTGCGTTGCCCGTTCGTCAATATCAACCGGATCGAAACGGTTCATCACCTCGATGGCACGCTCGCGATCCTCCTCGCTGTCTGCATCCACCGTGACCACGCAACTGCCGCGCCGCGTCGCTTCGGCATAGATGTCATGATGCTGACGGTACTCGTCATCCTCCATCCCGAACAGCGAACGGAAGAAATGGCCGATGCCCGAACCGGAATGCTGGCTGCCGGTTGTGTCGGTTGCCGCGGAAGTCCTCTCAGACGCCTCCGGGCTAAGCTGGATCTCGTCGCGAGAAAAGCCGCAGGCGATCAGTTCGTTCATCACGTTCTGCGCTTGGGCATAACTGTCGTACACGCCCACTACCGTGTTTTCCATGATCACTCTCTCCTAACATATGTTGTCTGTCCGCCGGAAGGGCCAGGGATGGGCAATGCAGGCATAACCCGTGCCTGCATCATTACGGGTGCCTGCCCTCGTCGAAATGCTCCACCTGCACCTGCTCCGAACGCAGCACGACCGTCTCCGGCTTGCGCACTTCCTCGCGGCGGCGGGTGATGCGCACCTCTTCCTTGAGCAGCAACTGTTTCTGCACCACCAGCACTTCCTCCAGCACGGGCACCACCAGCGTGTCGCCCTCGTAGCGCATCTGGGGCTGGTCGGATTCCGCCACCACGCGGCCGATCTGCACATGCTCGACTTCGAGCCTGTCTTGCAGCAGCGGCTGGTCGAGCACCTGTTCGCGCTCGGCGACGGTCTTGTGGATGCGCACGCCGCGACCGGTATCGACCACGCGTTTGCCGACCTTCACGTCCTCCTCCATCACGGGGAAACTCATCTGCATCGGATGCCGCGTGTCGGCGGAGATATGGAAGGTGAACGGCAGGCGATAGCCACCATCGTGCTGCGCGAGCAGGCTGACCGGCACCAGCACCTGTGTGCCATCGATGAGGCGTATCCATGCCTGCGGTCCGGTGCTGCTGTCGCCGCCGCCCTGCTGGATCGAAACGATGGATGCCGCATTGCCGCCGGCATCGGTCACCTGCGCGCCGACGAGGTCATCCGGCATACCGGGCAGGCTTTCGGAAATGGTCGCCATGAGCTGTCTTCCCTCTCGGGTCAAAGGAAGACATGGGCATGCAATTAGCAGACCGGGCGAAGGAGACGCCGCGCGGCGCTTTGGCATGCGCTGCACGGCGGGCTCTTTTTACCACCCAAGCGAAAAAATTACATGTGCGATGTGAAGCCAGGTGCAGCCGAACTTCTCGAAGTCGTTGCACTCTCACACCTATTCACTTTCGACAATGAAAGGGGCAACCGTGAGCACCATTATTGCCGGACGATTCCTGCAGCAAACGCAGATCGAATACACCATCGAGGAGCTGGTGCGCGCCGGTTTCGCGCGCGACCGGATTTCCACCTTTTACGTGAATCCGCCGGGGCAGCATGACAGCTATCCCATCGGCGGCGACCATGCCGTGTCGCCGGGTGCGCATGAGTCCGGCAAGGGCGTGGCAATCGGCGCAGCGACCGGTGCTGCCGTGGGCGTAGCGGCCACGCCTTTCCTCGGCCCCGTCGGCGCCATCACCGGAGGTTTGGTCGGCGCCCATGTGGGTGGATTGATGGGCAGCCTCTCACAGATGAAAGAGCGGGGAGAAACCGGCGAGCATGCGGAAGACGCCGGCAACGCCATGCCTCTCCGCCATTCGGGCTTGCTGCTGGCAGTCGCCATGGGCGAGCAGGATGATGCAGACCATGCGGCCAACCTGTTGCGTTCCATGGGAGCGATGGAACTTGAACGCGCCGAAGGCACGATCGAGAACGGCGACTGGAACGATTTTGACCCGACCGCGCCCCCACACTTCCTGCAGCATGCGCCACAGCAGCCGCTTCCTGGCGGACCGAACCAGAGGAGGTAATCAACCGTCGATATGCGCGACCAGCGGCAAGTGATCCGATGCGATCCTTGCCAGCGGCGTCGCATGCACCTCCACGTGCACCAGCCGGTGCCGCGGCCGGATCCAGATACGGTCGAGCGCGAACAGCGGACGGCGTGAAGGAAAGGTCTTCGGCGCCGGCACCGGCTGGAAGTGCGACACCAGCCAGCGCAGCGACCTTCCCCACACGAACCACTCGTTGATGTCGCCAAGCAGGATGACCGGCATCTCTTCCGTATCGAATACCTGCAGCAGGCGGCGTATCTGGTCGCGCCGTTCGGCCGGCCGCAGGCCGAGATGCGTCGCGACAATGCGCAGCATGTGGCCGTGGCAATTGACGTCCGCATCCAGCGCGCCGCGCGGTTCGCGGCTGCCGAAACTCAAATCGATGGAACGCAGCGACAGGATGGGATAGCGGGTCAGCACGGCGTTGCCGTAGCGGCGTTCCGGCCTGTCGCAGGCAGGTCCTTCCGCTGCGGCATAACCTGTCGCCTCCTGCAGCAGGTTCAGCACGTTCGGTGTCCTGGTGCCGCCCAAGGGGACTTCCTGCAGGGCGACGATGTCGGCATTCATTTCCTTCAGCACTGCCGCCACCCGGTCGGGATTGAATTTGCCGTCGCAGCCGACGGCGCCATGGATATTGTAGGTGGCGATCGTCAGCGGCCAAGGGTTAAGGGCTGGCACAGCGTCGCGGACCGGCGGTTCCACAAGGGTCAGGTCATCCATCATGCAGTGCGGTCCTCCCTGCGTTTGAGAAGTTTCTGCAGACCCAGTGCCAGCAGGATGAGACTGCCCGCGACGGCAATCAGCACGGCCACGGTGCCGGGACTTGGATTGCGTACCGCCTCGGCGAGATGGTGCACGAAGGTGACCGTCATGGTGATGCCGGGCAGCATGCCCAGCAGCGTGCCGATCATGTAGTCGCGGAAGCGAATGTGCGATGCGCCGGCCACCATGTTGACGACGGTAAAGGGCGCAATCGGCAACATGCGGATCACCACCATCGCAAGGATGCCTCGCCGGGCGATGCGTTTGCTCAATGTGTTGATGCGTGTGCCGAGCAGTTTCTGCACCGCTTCCCGTCCGAGCCAGTGCCCGATGCCGTAAGCCACGGCGGCGCTCAGCATCGAGCCGCCGATGGCATAGAGCGCACCGAACACCGGCCCGAACACGATGCCGGTGACGGCAATCAGCAGCATCACGGGCACCATCATGAGGCCGGCGGCAACATAGCTGCCAACGACTGCCAGCGGCGTGAATGGCATCGCCTCCAGCTGCCGCGCAAGGCCGATCAGCGCGGCAAGGTTGATGGTTTCCCGCAAGGGCGTCCAGCGCCAGGCGACCGCGAGCAGGGCCAGGGCAATGGCGAGCAGGCCTACGCCGATCAGGCGGCGCGGCACCGGCTTGCGTTCTTCACGGGGGACGAATTCGGCGACCAGCTTGTCCGGGTCGATGGGCTGCTCGGGATCGAACAGGGCCTGCTCCGGGATCAGCGCATCCAGCTCCGGCGTTGTCTCGGGTTCCATCGGGCACAGCGTGCGTTCGGAGCGGCGCAGGGAATCGATGGCGGCGTGCAGGCTGCGGCATTTCCGCGCTTCGGCCTCGACGGTTTCCGTCGTCGTATCGAGATGCTCCGCGAGAAGGCGTGCCCGCAGGCGCGCGATAGCGGCCCGAATGCGCGGCGCATCCGGGCCGCGCGCCTCGATGGTGACGTTGCATTCCGTATCGAGCGCCATCGACCGACTGCTCAGGTTGGCCGAGCCGATTGAAAACACATCGTCGTCGATGGCGAACACCTTGCTATGCACGTTCAGGCACTGCTCCAGGCCGGGGATGTGCGGGCAGTACATGCGGTAGCGGCCATGGCGGTCGGCCGCTTTCAGGCGGCGGTGGACGCGGGCGCGCAGCACGCCCATGGTTACCTGCTCGAGCCAGCCGCTCTGCGTCCTGGGCGAGATGATGCAGACTTCCGGGCCGTCCGGTTCGTCAAGACGACGGGCCAGCGCATCGGCAAGCATGCCCGAGGTGAAATACTGGTTCTCGAAAAACAGGGTCCGGCACGCGGCGGCGATCGCGTCGAGATGCAACTGCCGCACCTCATGCACGCCGGCATGTTGCTCGAACACGGGCTCCGTGCGCGAAATGGCGACATCGACATCGTCCAGGTCCGGCACGACATCCGCCGGCCAAGGGTCCGGCCCGTTGCCGATGGCTGGCGGAACGATTTCTCCCGTCGCACGTTGCCATCGCGTACGGGCCAGCTGGCCAAGTGCGCGTGCTGCATCGCCATCGGCCAGCGCCTGCACATCATGAAAGGGACCGTGCGGCCTGCCGTCGCTGTCGCAGCGCAAGGGAGCGCGGCAGGCGTGTTCCGGCGTGTCCCAGCGGCTGCGGGTGAGGTCCAGGCCGCCGACGAAAGCGACGCGGTCGTCGACCACGACCACCTTCTGGTGATGGGAGCCGCCGATGGGGTGCTTCGCATCCATGCGAAAGGCAAGGCGCTGGTGGGTGCGCCAGTCGAGCTTGACCACCGGTAACCACTCGCGCTCGAGCGCATAGAGCATCGCAAAATCCCAGTTGAGCACATAGGCGTGCAAGCCGGGCCGCGCTGCCACGATGGCGTGCAGGAAATCGCCGAGCGGTTCCGGAAAACCGTCGTTGGCGCCGCCGGGGACGAGGCGGGTGCGGCTGTCGATATCCCAGCTCAGGATGAAGATGCTGTGGCGCGCGTTACGGATCGCGGCGCGCACGGCACGGAAGTAGGCATCCGCGTCCACCAGCATGGAAAACCGGTGCGCACGCTCGATGCGCCAGCAATTGCGTCCCGGTTGAAGCAAGGCAGGCGAAACGGGTCGCCGGGTAGTCTGTTCCTCGGGCAATGGCAGGTTCACGATGTCGATTGGAAAATACTGCTTTTCCTCTTCGACGCGCGGCCTCTGCGTTAGTTTCTCCGTACGCAGCGTTTCCCTGGGGCAGGACAAGCCCGCGCTGCGTTGTGATCACTCCCGGCTGATGCGGTAGATACTCTGCACGAAGCCGTTCGGAAAGGCCTGGGTGCGCACATGCTGCAGCGGCAGGTCGCCGCCGGTCGGCCCGAACAGGGGAATGCCATCGCCGAGCAGCACGGGGATGCGCGTCACCGTCAGCTCGTCGATCAGGCCGGCGGCGATGAAGCGCTGGATGGTGAGGCCGCCATCGACATAGAGATGCCGGGCGCCCTCGCCTTCCAGCCGCCGCACCAGCGCGGCCGGCTCCTCCGATGAGGCCGACACGGTGGCGGGCACGTGCGGCGGGAACACGAGCGGCCTGCGCGTCAGCACCACCACGCGCTTGTCGTCATACGGCCAGCCGCCGAAGCCGAGCACCGTCTCATAGGTATTGCGGCCCATGACCAGCACATCGACCGACGCGAAAAATGCCTTGTACCCATAGTCCTCGCCGCTCGCCTCGGGATCGCCGAGCCAGTCGATGCTGCCGTCCCTGCGTGCGATGAAGCCATCCACGCTGGCGGCGATGTAGACCGAGGCGCGCATGGCGTCAGCCCAGTCCGTAGGCACCGCCGCGCTCCAGCGCGCGCTTGTAGGCGGGGCGCTTGTGGATGCGGTCGAGGAAGTCCATCAGCTTCGGCCGGGTCGCATTGAGCCCGCCGCGCGCGGCTGCCGCTTCGAGGGGAAAGCTCATCTGGATGTCGGCGGCGCTGAACGACTTGCCGGCAAACCACTTGTTGCGGTCGATCTCGCTTTCGAGATAGTCGAGATGACGATTGATCTGCGGCTCGATAAAGGTGCGCTTGGCGCGCTGCGCGATGGCCTTGGCAATCGGCTTCACGATGAAGGGCATGGGTCCCTTCTCGATACGGTCGAAGACCAGCTTCAGCAGCAGCGGCGGCATGGCGGAACCTTCCGCATAGTGCATCCAGTAGGTGTAGCGCAGGCGCTCGGGGCTGCCGTGCGCGGGTGCGAGCCGGCCGGCACCGTAGCGTTCGACGAGATACTCGATGATCGCGCCGGATTCGGCAATCGTGAGTCCATCGTCGGTAATGACCGGCGACTTGCCCAGCGGATGGACTTCACGCAGTTCGGGCGGCGCCAGCATGGTCTTCGCGTCGCGCTCGTAACGCTTGACCTCGTAGTCGAGGCCGAGTTCTTCCAGCAGCCACAGCACCCGCTGCGAACGGGAATTGTTGAGGTGGTGGACGATGATCATGGGGAGTTTTCTTTTTTAGGTTGAGCGACCTATTCTCCCACGGACGGGGAAAGTCTTCAGGGTGTTATTTGAACAACGGGAACACGGGTATAAACTTGGTGGCGTATTTCACGGTTAATTATTGCTGTGTTTTTATGCAGCACATCGTTAAGACACCACGGTGTAACGGTTTACGATGGATTCCGATTCCAGGTTATACGGAGAGCGAGCCGGGTTAATCAGACAGCCGTTGCCTGATTAACTAGAAAGTTAGCATTTATGATCACTGATCCCATTTCATTGACCGCAGTTCGCGAGAACTGGGCTGGTGTTGAAAAACTAAAGGCGCACGACCGTGTTGTAACCATGATTCCTGGTTATTGCTTTGTCGACGCGGGAAGTCTTGCACCAGAAGGCTTCTGGAATCTTCCATTCGTTCTCGCATATTCGGTGCTAGATCAGGTATTGACTGCGTTAAAAGACGAGGGCGTTTTTGTTTGTGGATCTTGGATGCTTGGGGCGAAGATGGAGGCATCGAAACTGCATCTTCCATGGCAGGACTATGACTTGATTGCGCGAGGACGCGATGCGCGAAATGACTTGGCGCACGAAGCAGTACTGCTAAATAAGGGGGACTGTTTCCTATACATTGATGCTATAGGCATTGAGTTAAAGGTTTGGGGCATACTTTAACGATAAAAATGGCTCACCGCTTAGCAGAGCTAACCCACCAATCAACTGGACGTTCTAAAGCGTGCCAGTTATCGCCACGTTGCGGCACCCGGTATGGTGCCTGCACCTTTATCAAAGAATCCACCAGCGGCTATTTGAACAACGACGCTATGTAGCCATCGACTGCGGCCGTGTAAGCGCCGCGCAAACCCAGCTGCTCGTTGATCTCGCGATGCGTCAGCGCCTGTTCCAGAACCTGCACGCGGACGCCCAGTGATACCGCCTTCCCGGCGAAATGGCGGGCCTGCGGCACGGCGCTCTTGCGTTCGGTGGACGCGACGGCAAGCATCGGGGGCGCGCCTGCGGTGAGGTGGTGATAAGGCGATGCACGCCGCCAGTACGCCGGATCGCTGCCGAAGGCGCGGTCGTGCAACGGCAGGTGCGGCCCTTCCATGGTCTGCACCACGTCCAGCGAGGCGCTGTCGAGCAGGATGGCGCCGAGCCACGGCGTCGCGCCCTGGCGTAGCGCACGCTCCGGCGCAGCCGAGACCAGTGCCACAAGATGCGCCCCGGCTGAATGCCCCATCAGGATGAACTTCGACGGATCGCCGCCCCAGGTGGCCGCATTGCGCTGCGCGGCGATGAGGGCGCGCGCAATATCCTCGGCCTGCTCGACAGGCGTCGCCTGCGGCAGCATACGGTAATTGGTCGAGATGAAGACATAGCCCTTCGATACCCAGTGCGCCATCTTGTTGGCGACCACGGAGCGCATCGCCTTGTCGCCGCGATACCAGCCGCCGCCGTGCGCCATGAAGATCACCGGCGCGTTCTGCACACTCCGGCGCGGAAGGTAGACGTCGAATCGCTGGTCGTTGTCGCGGCCGTATGCCACGTCGCGGATGACCTGCACGTCCGGCCCGATTTCGTTGCCCGCCATGGTGTCATTATCGGCATCGTCAAGCTCGTCCCCGCGCCGGTTCGCGATCCGCTCGCGCAATGTCTGCGCAAATCCGGAGGGGCTGGCTGCCGCCAGCATGAGCATGGCGAGGATGATGCGGCGCTGCTGGTTGTCGCTGGACTGCATGTCGCGTTCTCCCGGGCTGGTTGTCATGCCGGAAGCGTAGCGCGGCGGGCACGTCCGCTTCAACACAGGATTTGTATCGGAACGTAGGTTCCTGCAGCGGGATGTAAGCAAGTTATGCGCGCTTGCGAAAGATCAACCATGCATAGACCGCGACGTTGACAATGAGCAGCACCGCGCCAAGGATATAGCGCAGCTCCAGAGTGAGGTTGCCGGGATAGAGCAGCAGCATCAGGTAATGCTCGATGAAGCCGCCTGCGTAGCCCGCTTCGCCTCCGAGCAGGCGGAGGTGGTTTTCGAGCGGCGTCAGCGGGCAGATCCAGTCCGCCCATTGCACGGCGATACCCCACAAGAGCGCAGGCAGGTGCAGCCAGGCGACGCGCGGCCGATGCAGGACAAGCAGTCCGCCGAGCAACGCAAATGCGACGAAGGCGAAGTGCAGGACCAGGACAGTATCGGCAAGCAGGCGGTAGAACATGGTGAAGAGGGCGCTAGTGGATCACTTGGCAACCAGATCATTTGTAGGACTTGGATTCTTTAGCGATTTGCTGTAGTCCTCTAATTTCTCAGTTTATGGACGATGCATTTCGTACTGTCGTGTGTAATTGTGATTTTCTCCGCGATGCCACTTGAATGCCCGCAATTCAATGGGCTGACTTCCTTGAAGTCAAACGTATATCCTGCCTTTGTTCTTTTTATGGCCACTTGGTCGTCTACATTCGCGGAATTGACTAACTTGACGACGTATCCGAATGTAGTCTTATTCCAGATCGAGTCTTTTTGACCTCTCTTGTTCTCAAGTTTTGAGGCGTCGATACTGCACGAGGGATTCGGCCCGCCGTTATTGATGTGTGTGACGGCCGTATAACTAAAACTGACCAGATCGCCCTCGGCTACCTTTAGTTCCAAATGGTTGGCTAGCCCTCCAGACTTAACGGTACATGTCATTTCCGGCACTGCGGCATATAGTGCGCTACAGCACAAGAGAGAAAGTACAAAAACATATGCTTTCAAATGAGCCGATGTGCGATGTGCATTCAACATTATCGATATCCTTCTGCGCTTAAACGGAAAAGTTCTCCGGATGACTTCCGCCTATGTCGACGACTAATTTAAACATCGGACGGGCAGTTGCAATTTTCTCAGCGTCACAAGCAAAGCTTCTTGGCACGATGTTGCGATCGATGAATTCAATCAACCATCGGCGGTGAGCGAGCATATAACTTTGATTTTGTTCTGCTTCCGCTTTTTTTTCTGCCGCTTCTGCACCGATCTGATCCACGAAAATTCTTTTGGCCTTTGATTCACTAATCTCATTATTTATGAATTTGACGCCGTCCCCATCTCCCAAGTGATGCATTAAGTAAAACAGCTTCGCCTTCTCTGAATCATTGATGCCCGATAGCTTGAATTTGTTTCTTTCAAGTATCCTGAAGTTTTGCAGCCCATAGTCGACTGAGACGATGATTGCCGTTTTTGGATCATCGCGCATGGCAAGAAGCTTTGCGTCATTTTTGATTACCAGCTTTTTGGTTTCAACTTCTTCGACGGTTCCTTTTTTCTTGCCCGGCTTATTAATTTTCTTGACTTCCTCAACTACGTATCCGCGATTAATTGCTTCGGTATTGAGGTAACTTCCCTTAAGTAGGGCCTGGCCTCTCCATGAGCCAACGAGGAATTGCGTTAGCCCGCGTGCGGTTGATCTCGGATTGGTCGAGGTCGGTAGCCATTCATTTGTCGAGACTTTGACTTTCCTGCTTTTGGGTTGCCCGTCTTTCCCGGGTACTGGCTTGCCCTTCTTGTCCAGTACGGGCTTCTCGTACTCGTAAGCAATTCGCCCTGCTTCGGTATTGATAAGTACCGCTACTCCTTGCGGAATCATATTGCCGTGCTTGGCGGCTGCCAGGATATATTCCTTGTATTGCTGGTTCGGACATAGGCGCAAGTTATCTGTATTGGGACAATCCTGACCAGTACATTGCTTGACGGGATTTCCTGCCTTGCTTCGTTTGTCCTCGGTATCGCCGGGGGATTCTTTCTTATCGCTCTTGACTTGAGGGGTAGGTGTGCCGTTATGACCAAACGTCTTACCTGGTATTAGCAAATATGGGCTTTGGCACACATAGCTGTTCATCCCAAGTGAAAGTTCAAATTTTAGAACCGGCTCTTCGTTTCCTGTCGGGAGTAATGCGCAAATCTTGCCTTTAGCTTTGCCTTCACCAAGACTAATGACGGGGATGGTTCCGTTTTGATCCGTTTGCAATTCAAGTACGTCGCTTCCGGATTCGATTTTGATCTTGAGGTCGGCAATTGGGCGTCCAATTGCATCTATGAACGCGGCAAATAATTCCGCGTCTTGGGACTGATTGTCGTCTTGGTCAAGAATTTCTTCACTCGTTTTTGTCGATGTCTTCGAGTTCATTTTGCTCGTGCTCTTTCTTGTTAAACAGAGTGGGTTCCGCACTATGAGTTGACCAGCTGCCGGAGCCAAGAAGAACTTTCATCGGCATGCTCCATGTTTCGCTGAAAAGTCGATCTGTTCTTCCATCCGAGCCTGTTTCTCCCTCGCTTATGATTTTGTTTTCACTGATTACCTGATATCGCATTGCAGCAAGCGGCTTGCCGGTGTCGGGTGAAATTGCTTGCCAGCGTAAGCTTGATTTCTCTGGTGGTGACGTCGGTAATTCCGGTAACCGTGGTGTTACTCCGGCAGGTCCGGTCAAATTCTTTACACTGCCATGAATGTTGACTGGCCCTGGTGCCTTCAACGTAATCTGGCCGTTACCAACCTCGATCTGACATCCGCCTGCAGTAAGGCGGATGGTTTTCGGTGCAGTGATTTCGATATGGCCGTCAACTGAAGTAACCTTGATATCCTTCTTCGCAATCGCCTCGATCTCATCGTCCTGTGCCTGGATCTGCACCTTGCCCTTGCCGGCGAAGAGCTTGATGCCGGACTTGGCGACGAACACGCTCCAGGCTTCCTTGATGGCCATCGACAGCTTGTTGCCGACCGCGATGTTGGTGTCCTGCTGGCTGGAGAAGTGGATGTGCTCGCCGGCGGCGATTTCATGGCTCTTCGGCGTCGCATTGATGATGCCTGCCGGGCTGGAGAAGGCGAGGATCGGTTCTTCATAGCCCGGCACATCCGCCTTCTGTCCTGTGCCGCCTTGCTGTGTGTACGTCTTGCTGGCGGCCTTGATCAGTCGTTCCGCTTCCGCATTCGCTTCCAGCGGATCGGCGTTGTGGTCCTTCGCCGCATCCGACAAGGTCTTGGATAGTTCCAGGTTGCTCGTGAGCTGGTTGGTCAGTTCCTTGCTGTCCAGATGCGTGCTGCTTTCATTGTTCCTGGCATCGGTGCTGATGAGCATGCCTCGACCTGCACGCAGCGCACCGTACTGGTCGGTCCTCAGTTCGAATCCCTCGCCCCGCGGTTCACCTTTTCCATCCCTTCGCGGGTGGACGAGGTAGCCTTGATTGAGTGCGGTCTTGCCATGATCCGTCGCGACCCGGATGCGCTGCTCGTTCGTGCTGTCGTCCCAGACCACTTCGTTGAGCCCCCGCCCCTTATACATCTTGCTCTTGATGCCGGACAGCGCCTTGTTGCCGGGGAGATTGCCGGCATCGGTAAAGGCCGCCGGACGGTGCGTGCTGTTGTAGACCGAGCCGATCACGATCGGCCGGTCGATGTCGCCGTTGATGAACTGGATCAGTACTTCGTCGCCGATGCGTGGAATCCACACTTGCCCATAGTGGCTGCCGGTCCAGGATTGCGCCACTCTGATCCAGAGGGAATCGCGGTCGGTGCCGCTTGCGCCCGCGCCTTCGGCAAATGCGTGGTCCAGGCTGCGGGTGAACGGCATTCTTATCTTGATGCAGCCGTACTCGTTGACGTGGATCTCTTCGCCGGGCGGGCCGACGACGATGGCGGTCAAGAGTGTTGGTGCGACCGGCTTCGCATGTTCGGTGGTGCTGAACGCGGGAATGATGGGGATGTGACGACGAGTGGCGTCGAAGTCGGTGCGGAACACCGGTTCACCACCCTTGTCCTCCTGCAGCAGGTTGTTGCGGGCGAACAGGCGGGTGCGCAGCACCGTGAACTGCCGGTCTTCCGGCGCATCCTGGTCGTGCACCGGGTGGTCGGCCAGTTCGAAAAATCGACCGACGGCCAGTTCACGGTGGCTGCCGCTGCCGTTGAAGGACTTGCTGGCGAATTCATGCGCGCCGATGCGCAGCTTGCCGTAGCGCGCGTAATCGTCGTCGTCGTTGGCGCTGTGGTGCGGTTCGTAGCGCACGTCTTCCAGCGTGCTGGCCAGTTTCTCGCCGTGCTCTCCCTGGTCGATGCCGGCGCCATCCTGCTGGGTGCTGGTGACGACGGACTTGTAATCGTAGCTGGCGCGTTCGGTGCCGCCGGGTTGTAAAGTCCGTACCCCCTGCCATGCGGTGATGCTGTCTTCCGACTCGGTGCCGTCGTCGCGGTGGAAGCGGATCTTGTCTGCAGAAGCCGGTTCCAGCACCGATACATCGTCGAACAGCACCAGCGTCAGTTTCGGGTGTTCTCCCGGCAAACCCGCATCGCCATGCTCGAAGTACCAGGAAATCCCCTCCTGCGCGAGCCAGCGGCAAATGAACGCGGTGTCGGATTCGTTGTACTGGGTAACCCAGGACTGGGCGGGATGCTCTCCCATGCAGCGGTCGTCGAGATCGAAACAGGACGCCAGGACAGGATTGTTCTGGCGGTGTTCCTGCAGCAGCACATCGACAAACTCGCGCACCGACAGGTCCTGGAACACGCGGCTGTTGACGCGGCGGGACAGCACCGCGAAGGGATCCTGCAGGGTGAGCACATAACGGGTGAAGCCGCCGTCGGAGCCGCCGAATTCGGCGCGGGTGACCAAACCGCACAATGCACGCTCCTCGCCGCTATCCGTCAGCAGTGAAACCTGCACCGGCAAGCCGATGAACTGCTTCAGTTCGAGGTGGGCATCGGAAGACAGGCAAGTCAGGGAGTAGGTGAAGCCTTCGGAAACAGCTTCATCGCCGGACAGCTCCTGCGGCAGCAGCGTGCCTTCGTCGATGCCGGAACCGGGCGCAAACGACAGCGTGAACAGGCGGTCGGACTGCGCAAAGGCCAGAGCGTCGGATAAGAGTGAGGTCAGCCGGTCGGCGCTGGGAGAGGGGTGCATGATTGCCTTTTTTGAAACAAATCAAGGCCGCAAACAATATCATGCAGTTGTCACAAATACAATTAACTACTCAGCTTACGTCACCTTTTCAACAACTTCTATTTCGATCTGGTTGCCAAGTGACTGACTTAGCGCGAGAGCACCTTGCCAATGGAGTTTGCATCCGGTGCGACTGTTTGCAAGCCCCATCCGGCAGCGGCGACGAAGCAGGCCGTGACGAGGAACGGGAGGGCGGTACGGCGCAAGGCGGTTTCCAGCCAGTGCCGCGCATCGATGCCGCGCAGACGGCGATACAGGCTGGCGGCCAGCGCGCCGTCTATGAGCAGTTCCGCAAAGAGCAGCGGTGCGGAGTAGATGACGAACAGGGAGGACAAGGCGATCGCGGCGACCAGGACAATGGCAACCAGGGGAATGGCAAACTCGTCCGCCTGTGCGGCCGATCCCAGCGCCTCGCCAACCGGGTCCGCCGCGTCGGACACAGAAAGGCTCCCGTCGTCCGGCAGGTCGAAGTTCCCGCTTGCGCCACCTCCGTCGGCCTCGCCGCCCTTTCCAACAAATGGCTCTTCCCTGGCCCCTGCTGACGAGCGCCGCGGCATGGGAAGGAACGAGGGATCGAGTCCGTCCGCATAGTCGCGTGCGCTCGTACGCAGCCACAGCCAGAGCAGGAAGAGAAAAACGAGATAGGCGATGCCGACAGCCACCGGATAGCGCATCGACATCGCGTCCACGCCGGCCTCCAGCAGCGAGAACGAGGCAAGAAATCCCGCGCCGCCGGTCAGCAAGACGAGAAAGGACATCTGCAGGCGCGGATAGCTGTCGCGCTCTATCTGCAGGCGCATGCGGCTCACTTGTTGCTGGCGAAGGCGTTCGTTGTGCATTCAGATATCCACGGGGTCCACTTCCAATGACCATTTCGCCCGCGTCTTCGTCGCCCGCAGCGTCTCCATCCATACTTTGAGGAAGGCCTGCAGCGCCGGGCGCGAGGGCGACTCGACCAGCAGTTGCGCGCGCTCGACGTTGGCCACGCGCGTCATGGTCATCGGGATCGGGTCATTGATGGTGATGCCCTGGTGTTCGACACATTGCGCGGCGTGCTTGAGGAAGGCGATCGCGGTGTCCAGCTCGCGCGCCTCGGCACGCATCAGCGCCTGGTACATGAAGGGCGGAACGCCGGCCTGTTTGCGCTCTTCCAGCAGGTCGCCGGCAAAACGGTCGTAGTCGTGTGCCATCACTGCCCCGTACAAGGGATGCGTCGGGTAGCGCGTCTGGATCAGCACCTCGCTGGCATTGCCGCCCTCCCGCTGCCCTGCCCTGCCCGCGCGTCCCGCGACCTGCATCAGTTGCGCGAACAGGCGCTCGCTGGCGCGGTAATCATGCGAGAACAGCGCGGTGTCGGGATTGAGCACGCCGACCAGCGTGAGGTTGCGGAAGTCGTGTCCCTTGGCGACCATCTGCGTGCCGATGAGGATGTCGACCTCGCCCCGGTGCACGCTCTCGAAGGCGGCCTGCGCGCTGCCCTTGAGGCGCGTGGAGTCGGCATCGATGCGCAGGATGCGCGCCTGCGGAAAGACATTCTGCAGCCCTTCTTCGATGCGCTGCGTGCCGCGCCCGAGCGGCTGGAGGTCGACGTTGCCGCAGGTGGGACAGGATTTGGGAATGCGCAGTTCGAGGCTGCAATGATGGCAGCGCAGCCGGTGCTCCGGTTTGTGCAGCACCATGAAGGCGGTGCAGCGCGGGCAGTTGCCGATCCAGCCGCAGGCGTCGCAGGCGAGCACGGGGGCGTAGCCGCGGCGGTTGAGGAAGAGCAGCGATTGCTCGCCGCAGTCCAGCCGGCGCTTGACCGCGCTGACCAGCGAGGAGGTCAGGCCTTCGCCCGGCTTGTCGCGTTCCATGTCGACCAGCCTGACCTTTGGCAGGACCGCGTCCTTCGACGCGCGCTCGCGCAGTTCGAGCTTGCGGTAGCGGCGCGACTGCACGTGCTGCCAGGTTTCCAGCGAGGGGGTCGCGGAGCCGAGCACGATCGGAATCTGCAACTGGCGCGCGCGCCATACGGCGAGGTCGCGCGCGGAATAGCGCAAGCCTTCCTGCTGCTTGTAGGAAGGATCGTGCTCTTCGTCGATGATGATCATCCGCAGGCGCGGCAGCGATGCGAGGATGGCGAGCCGCGTGCCGAGGATGATGCGCGCATGGCCGAAGTGGGCGGACAGCCAGTTCACGAGGCGTTCGCCCTCGGCGAGGCCGCTGTGCAGGGTGGCCATGCGCACGCCGGGGAAGCGCGCCCGCACGTTGGTTTCGAGCTGGGGCGTGAGATTGATTTCCGGGACCAGGATCAGGATCTGCGCATCGGGATGCTGCGCCAGGACTTGCGCGGCCGCCTGCAGGTAGACCTCGGTCTTGCCGCTGCCGGTGACGCCGTACAGCAGCGTCGGCGCGAATCCTTCGACCTGCGCGATGGCATCGGCCGCCTGCTGCTGGGCGGGATTGAGCGCGGGGGCGCCGGCGGGCGCGGGATCGTGCGACAGGTCGAGCTTCGCGATTTTCTTCAGGGCGCGCTCGAGGGAAACCGGATTTTCCGCCCGCAGGTTCTTCGGCAGGCCGGGCACGGCGACTTCTCCCAGCGGCCGCTGGTAATAGTCGGCGGCGAATTCGCACAGGGCGAGCCATTCCGCCGGCAGCGGCGCAAGCTGCGAACGCACGGCCAGCACATCCTTGAGCTTGTCCGCCGGGACCTCGGTGGACTGGCTCACGCCGACGATGAGGCCGACCACCTCGCGCCGGCCGAAGGGGACGAGCGCAAGCTGTCCCGCCACCGGAACGGCGGCATCCGGGTCGCCGCTCCAGCGGTAATCGAAGCAGGTATCGAGCGGCGTATCGAGTGCGATCTTCAGGTAAAGCGGGGTCACGGGATCTCGGTGCGGGGACGGATGCACATTGGCATCCTGTCAGCTGTTGTTAATGTAATGCTTGAAGAAAAGGGCTAAAGCCACGATTCATAAAGACTTTTTGAGAAACCCACAGAGTCTGTGGATAACTTTGTGGGCAACTCCCTCTTGACAGGCGGAAAGCCCAGAATTCATGCGGGTTCCAACAAATTGCCCATTTGAAAAGCAGAAAAAATATCCTTTAAAATCAATCACTTAAAATGTCAACTTGGCGACAAAAAATATTTCTTTCCACGAAATCGCATTGGAGGATACAAGCATGGCGGCAATTAGTTTGTGTGAGTAAGTCCGGCGCGCCCCTACAATTTCTGCCCGATTTTTTCCTACAACGCTTGACAAAACGACTCTTTTTTCCATTGCAAAATTGGAAACGGAAAACTGTTTTTGCCATTCGCTTATCCTGGATCAAGAACCGATTCCGGTTTGCAATTCCAGCAATACTTAATGTGATTGTTGAAGAATCGACCTAAATATCCGTTTCATAAGCGATTTTTCCGCTATCCACAAAGTCTGTGGATAACTTTGTGGACAAGCCCCTATTGACAGCCCGCAGAGCCCGATTTTATGCGGGTTCCGACAAAATGCTAAATTGAAAAGCAAAAAATTAACCCTTTAAAATCAACCACTTGCAATTACGATGTGAGCCGGAAAAATTAATCAGAATAAATTTTTATGCTGCTTTGCACCATAGCCGCCAATGTGAATAAGACGAAGCCGCCCTGTCCGAATGTGTCCATTGGTGATAGTTTCTTTCTACGCCGAATCGCTGGCGATTGCAGCATGCAATGGCCAGTTCAATTGTCCTGGCACAACGCCCGGCTCATCTCGTGCACGGCCTCGACCAGCACCGACACCGATTCCGGCGGGGTGAATTGCGAGATGCCGTGGCCGAGGTTGAACACATGTCCATGCCCGGCCGCCGGCTTGCCGTACGAATCCAGCAGGCGCGCCACTTCGTCGCGGATCTGCTCCGGACCGGCGAACAGCACGTTCGGGTCCAGGTTGCCTTGCAGCGCCACCTTGTGGCCCACGCGCTCGCGCGCCTGGCCCAGGTTGACCGTCCAGTCCAGGCCCACCGCATCGGCGCCGATGTCGGCGATCTCTTCCAGCCACAGGCCGCCGCCCTTGGTGAACACGATGGCCGGGATCTTCGCGCCGTCGTGTTCGCGCTTGAGCTGCGACACCACGTCGCGCATGTAGGCCAGCGAGAAGCGCTGGTACACGCCGTCGGCCAGCGCCCCGCCCCAGGTGTCGAAGATCATCACGGCCTGCGCGCCGGCGTCGATCTGCGCGTTCAGGTAGGACGCGACCGCCGCCGCATTGGTCTTGAGGATGTGGTGCATCAGGTCCGGGCGGTTGTACAGCATCGCCTTGACCTTGCGGAAGTCGTCCGAGCCGCCGCCTTCGACCATGTAGCAGGCCAAGGTCCACGGGCTGCCGGAGAAACCGATGAGCGGCACGCGGCCGTTCAGTTCGGTGCGGATCTGGGTCACGGCATCGAACACGTATTGCAGCTCGGAGAGTTCCGGTGCCTTGAGCGCCAGCACGGCTTTCTCATCCTGCAGCGGACGCTCGAACTTGGGGCCCTCGCCTTCGGCGAAATACAGGCCCAGGCCCATCGCATCGGGTACGGTCAGGATGTCGGAGAACAGGATGGCTGCGTCCAGCGCGTAACGGTCCAGCGGCTGCAGCGTGACTTCGGTGGCGTAGTCCGGGTTCTTGGCCAGGCCGAGGAAGGAGCCGGCGCGCTTGCGGGTGGCGCAGTATTCCGGCAGGTAGCGGCCGGCCTGGCGCATCAGCCACATCGGCGTGTACTCGGTCGGCTGGCGCAGCAGCGCGCGCAGGAAGGTGTCGTTCTGGAGGGGAGCAAACTTGGATGACATGGCAAAACCTTTCACGAATCCGCCATTATCGCCGATGCCGACGCCACCCGCGCATGATGAAAATCCCGCATCCACATCAAGGAAATCGCTGCGCGAAGCGAAGCAACCGGAAAAAAGCTTCAGCTCCGGTCGGCCCGGCGCTATAGTGATATTTCCAATCCGCAATCCATAACAAGAAGTCGCTGCTCCGTACGGGCAGCGTGACCAGACTTGCGGTCGTGTCTGACAAGGAGGAGCCATGCGCCGATGGATCGCCGCAGGCTTGGGGGTCGTGCTGAGCCTGGCAGGTCCTGCCGTGTGGGCTGCCGCTATCAATGTCGTCTTCATCAATCCGGGACGCTCGGACGAGCCGTTCTGGCGCAGTGCCACGCGCTTCGCGCAACCGGCCGCGCAGCAGCTCGGCATCAGGTTCGAGGTGCTGTATGCGGAACGCGACCACCTGGAAATGATCGAACTCGCGCGCGAGGTCGCCTCCCGCGCGAAGAAACCCGATTACCTGATGCTGGTGAATGAAAAACTGGCGGCCGGCGAAATGCTCAAGCTCGCCGATCATGCGGGCATCAAGTCGCTGATCGTCTACAGCGGGATAGTCGAGTCGCAGCAGTCCGAATACGGCAAGCCGCGCCAGCACTTCCGCCACTGGCTGGGCTCGCTCACCCCCAACGCAACCGAAGCCGGCAGGCTCACCGCCGAGGAGCTGGTACGGCAGGCGCTCCAGCTGCACGCCATTGCCGACGACGGCAAGATACACATCGCCGCCATCGCCGGCGACAAGGCGACGCCGACCGGCACGCTCAGGCTGCAGGGCGCAGTCGATGTCTTCGCCGCCCATCCTTCCGTGGTGCTGGAGCAGGTGGTCTACGGCAACTGGGATCGTGCGCGCGCCAATGAGCAGGCGGCGGCGCTGCTGCTGCGCTATCCGAAGCTCAACGCCTTCTGGGCCGCCAGCGACCTGATGGCCTTCGGCGCCATCGATGCCGCGGAGGCGGCGGGACGCAAGCCCGGCGCCGACCTGCTGGTCTCGGCCATCAACAATTCCCCGCCGGTGCTGCAGGCGCGCATGCAAGGCCGTATTTCCGCGCTCGCCGGCGGCCACTTCACCACGGCGGCATGGGGTCTTGTCATGCTGTACGACTACCACCACGGCAAGGACTTCGCACGCGAAGGCACCGATATCGTCCTGCCGCTGTTCGTCTTGATGGATGAAGAGCGCGCCCAGCGTTTCCTGGCCCGCTTCGGCGACGAGGATTTCAGCAGCATCGACTTCCGGCAATTTTCCAAGCACCTGAACCCGCAACTGCGCAGCTACCAGTTCAGCCTGCTGCCTGCACTGAAATGACCAAACCTGTTTCGCCCGTCGTCAAGCCTTTCCGCCCGTTGAGCCGCCGCGTGGTCATGTGGGCACTGTTCTACAGCACGCTCGTCACGGTGGCCATGACGGCCATCCTGATCGCGATCGACTACCAGGAAGAGCGCAGGGATGCCATCGACCAGTTGCGGTTCGCCGCCGCCAGCTATCGCAAGAGCCTCGCCAACAGCCTGTGGGACCTGGACATGGCCGCGGTGCGTCTGCAGATGGACGGGCTGGCCAGTTTCCCGATGGTCGGCCATGCGGTGCTGACGACGACAATAGGAAAAAACGTCCATACCCACAAGCGCAACGCCACCATGTTCCGCGACCACGCCACCGAACATGACCCGGTCGATCCGCTGTCCTGGAGGGAAACGCTGATCAGCCCGTACAACCCCGACCTCGTGGTCGGTCATCTGCACCTGTATGTCGACCGTCCTGCCTTCCTGCACCGCATCGAAATCAGCGCCATGCGCATCCTTGCAGGCGAGGCGTTCAAGGGGCTGGTGCTCGGCCTGCTGATCGCCTTGCTGATCGCCCGTCTTGTAACGCGCCACCTGTCGTACATGGCCAAACAGGTCGCGTCGCTGCGTCCCACGGCACTCGGACTGGCGCTGACCCTGCAGCGCCGTGAGAGGCGACATGCGGACGAACTCGACCAGCTGTGCGGCTCCTTCAACCAGCTCAACCATCAACTGGTGGAGTACATCGATAACCAGCGCGTACTGGAAGACGAACTGCGCAATCATCGCGACCGCTTGTCGGAGATGGTGGGCGAACGCACCCGCTCGCTGGAACGCCTGCGCGGATTCCACGGCCTGATCATTCGCGTGCTGACGCGCTTCATCAACCTGCCGCCCGGCCATGCGAACGAAGCGGTCGATCACGGGCTGTCGGCGTTCGGCGATTACTTCGGCGCACGCCGCTGCCTGCTCTACACCTATGCCATGGAAGCGCGGGGATTCAGCGTCGCCAACGCCTGGCCGCCGCTCGCCATGGACAGCGGCCTGCGGGAAATGTTCGTGGCCGACGATGTCCTGCCGCGGCGCATGCTGGCCGACCGCCGTTCGCGGGTCTGGCTGTGCGGCGAGAAAGCGGCAAATGCGGACGATCCCCTGCTCGCGCTGTTGGGCTGCGATGCCTATACCGCGGTCGGAGTAGAAGTGAAAGGCAACACGGTTGGCCTGCTTTGCCTCGTAGGCCGCACGATCACGCAGGACAGTGAGAGCGCCACACTGGTGGAACTGGCCGCGCGCGTGTCGGCCAACATGCTCGATCACAAGGCGGCGCAGATGACCCTGCTCGACACCCAGCAAGCCCTGCAGAAGGCCAACCGCGAACTGCACTCGCTGAGCCGGCACGATCCGCTGACAGGGCTCGCGAACCGCCGCCATTTCGATGAAATGAAGGATGTCGAATTCCGCCGCGCCATGCGCGCCGCCTCGTCGCTGTCGGTGCTGATGTGCGACATCGACGAATTCAAACGCTACAACGACACCTACGGACATGCGCAGGGCGACCGCTGCCTGCAGACGATCGCCGAAAAACTCGCGCCTTTGTTCAACCGCGCCGGCGAACTCCTTGCGCGCCTGGGCGGGGAGGAATTCGTGGTGCTGCTGCCCAATACCGCGCCGGAGCAGGCGCAGGTCCTGGCCGAGCGGATGCGCGAAGCGGTGTGGGAAGCAAATATCCCCCACGAGTCATCCCATGTCGCGGACCGGGTGACGGTCAGCGTCGGCATCGCCTCGCTGAAGCACGGCCTGCACCAGGACTTCGATTCGCTGCTGCAGGATGCCGACCTGGCGCTCTATCGCGCCAAGAACGGCAGGAACAGGACGGTGCTGGCTGAATGAGTCAGATGCCGCCCATGCAGAGATACTTGATCACCAGGTAATCGTCCATCCCGTACTTCGATCCTTCGCGCCCGAGGCCGGACTGCTTGACGCCGCCGAAGGGCGCCACCTCGTTCGAGATCAATCCGGTGTTGATGCCGACCATGCCGCTCTCCAGCGCCTCCGCGACGCGCCAGATGCGGCCGATGTCGCGCGAGTAGAAATAGGCGGCCAGGCCGAACTCGGTATCGTTGGCCATCGCGATCGCATCGGCATCCGTCTTGAAGCGGAACAGCGGTGCGACCGGCCCGAAGGTTTCCTCCTTCGCCACGCGCATCTCGGTCGTCACGCCGGCGATCACCGTCGGCTCGAAGAAGGTATGGCCGAGTGCATGGCGCTTGCCGCCGGTCAGGACTCGGCCGCCTTTCGCCGTTGCGTCGGCGACGTGCAGCTCCACCTTCTTCACCGCATCCTCGTCGATCAGCGGTCCCTGCGTCACGCCGGGTTCGATGCCGTTGCCGATCTTCAGCTTGCGCACGGCCGCAACCAGTTTGTTGGCGAAGGCGTCATACACGCCGTCCTGCACGTAGATGCGGTTGGCGCACACGCAGGTCTGACCCGCGTTGCGGTATTTCGACGCCATCGCGCCTTCCACGGCCGCGTCGAGGTCGGCATCGTCGAACACGATGAAGGGTGCGTTGCCGCCCAGTTCGAGCGACAGCTTTTTCACGGTGGCAGCGGATTGCTGCATCAGCAGGCGCCCCACTTCGGTGGAGCCGGTGAAACTCAGCTTGCGCACCGTCGGGTTCGAGGTCATCTCACCGCCGATGGCGCGCGCGTCGCCGGTGACGACGGAGAACACACCGGCGGGAACGCCGGCACGCTCCGCCAGCACGGCCATTGCGAGCGCGGAGAACGGCGTGCCTTCCGCCGGCTTCACCACCATCGGGCATCCTGCCGCCAGAGCCGGGCCCACCTTCCGCGTGATCATGGCGGCAGGAAAGTTCCACGGCGTAATGGCGGCGCAGACACCGATCGGCTCCTTGGTGACGACGATGCGCCGGTCGGCCCAGGGCGATGGCAGCGTGTCGCCCGACACGCGCTTGGCCTCTTCGGCGAACCATTCGATGAAGGATGCGGCATAGGCGATCTCGCCTTTGGATTCGGCCAGCGGCTTGCCCTGCTCCACCGTCATGATGAGCGCGAGGTCGTCCGCGTTGGCTAGCATGAGGTCGTTCCACTTGCGCAGGATGGCACTGCGTTCCTTGGCGGTTTTCGCGCGCCAGCCGGCCCAGGCTTCATTGGCGGCGGCAATCGCGCGGCGCGTTTCCGCGGCGCCCATGTGCGGCACGGAGCCGATGGTTTCGCCCGTGGCGGGATTGGTGACGGGAAAAGTTGCGCGCTCGTCGGCATCGCACCACTGGCCGCCGATGAAGGCTTGCTGGCGGAACAGGGAAGGATCTTTCAGGTTCAGCATGATTTACTCCTCAGAATTTGGCGGCGGCCTTGTTGCGCCCGCGCAGCCATTCCAGCGCGAGCAGCAGGCAAGTTGAGAACACAATCAGGATAGTCGCCAGCGCGGCGATTGTCGGGCTGATGTTCTCGCGGATGCCGGCGAACATCTGGCGCGGCAGCGTGGACTGTCCCGGGCCGGCGACGAACAGCGTGATCACCACTTCATCGAACGAGGTGGCGAACGCGAACAGCGCGCCCGACACCAGTCCCGGCGCGATCACCGGCAGCGTGACGCGGAAGAAGGTCGTCAACGGGCTGGCGCCGAGGCTGAGGCTGGCGCGCACGAGGTTGTGGTTGAATCCCTGCAATGTCGCCGACACCGTGGTCACCACGAAAGGTGCGCCGAGGGCGGCATGTGCAAGGATCAGTCCCGTGTAGCTTTCCGACAGGCCGATCTGCGCAAAGAACAGGTACACGCCGACGCCGACCACGACCACCGGCACCACCATGGGCGAGATCAGCACGGCCATTACCAGCGCCTTGCCGCGGAACTCGGCCTTGTTCAGTCCGACCGCTGCCAGCGTGCCGAGCACGGTGGCGATCAGCGTGGCGGCGGGCGCGACGATGAAGCTGTTCTTCGCGGCGCGCATCCACTCATCCGATTCGAACAGGTTCTGGTACCAGCGCAGCGACACGCCGGGCATCGGATAGGACAGGAAGGAACTCTCGGAAAACGAGAGCGGCACGATCACCAGGATGGGCAGTACCAGGAACAGCAGGGTCAGCCCGTTCAGGCCGCGCAGGATGAAGAACCAGGCGCGTTCGGTGAACGACTGGTACGGTGCAAAGACAGGAAGGAAATGTTTCATCGCTTACCCCATGCTCACATCGATCTTGGCGAAACGCCGGTACACCCCATACAGCAGCAGCGTCGCGATGAACAGCAGCGCCCCCAGCGCGCAGGCCATGCCCCAGTTGATCGTGACGTTGATGAAATATGCCACGTAATAGCTGACCATCTGCTCGTTGGTCCCGCCCAGCAGCGCTGGCGTGATGTAGTAGCCCAGCGCGAGGATGAACACCAGCAACGCGCCGGCGCCCACGCCCGGATAAGTCTGCGGCACATACACCCGCCAGAACGCGGCAAAGGGATGGCTGCCCAGCGACACCGCCGCGCGCAGGTAGCTCGGCGGGATGGACTTCATCACGCTGTACAGCGGCAGGATCATGAACGGCAGCAGGATGTGCGTCATCGAAATGTAGGTGCCGGTACGGTTGAACAGCAGCTCCAGCGGCGCGTCGATGAGGCCGGTCGCGATCAGCGACTTGTTGACCAGGCCTTCCGCCTGCAGCAGCACCATCCATGCGGCCACGCGCACCAGGATCGAGGTCCAGAACGGGATCAGCACGAGGATCATGAACAGGTTGGCGCGGCGCTCGGACATCGTCGACAGCCAGTAGGCAAGCGGATAGCCGAGCAGCAGGCAGCACAGCGTCACGCCGAGGCTGATCATGAAGGTGCGTGCAAAGATCGCGCGGTAGGCGGAGTGCGTGTCGTCGACCTGCTCGATGCGGCCAAAGGCATCCTGTTTCAGGTCGAGCGACGCCAGCAGGTAGTACGGCGAATAGTTCGAGCCGTTGCGGGCGATCGCCTGCCAGTATGCCGGCTGCCCCCAGTGTTCGTCGATATCGACCAGCGCCTGCCGTGCCTCGGCCGCCTTCAGCCGTTTGCCTTCGGCATCCTGCAGCGGCATGGCGCGCGCGGTCTTCATGATGATCGAGCGCGAGCCGGGAATTTCGGCATTGATGCGGCGGGCCAGCACGCCGGCCACATTCTGTTCCTTTGCCAGCGCGAGGTCGTCCGCCAGCGCGGCAAATGCCTCGTCCGGAGGCATGCCATGCCGGTCCCATGCCGCAAGCACCTGCACGGTCTTCGGCAATACGGTGACGACTTCCGGATTCTCCACCGCACGCTTGAGCAGGATGACGATGGGCGCAACGAAAGTGACCAGCAGGAAAATCATCAGCGGTGCGATCAATGCAATCGCAGCCATGCGCTTGCGCAGCTGCGCACTGCGCAGTTCACGCTTGAGCTGGGCCGTGGAAGGTTCGGCCGGGAGGGTGTCGAAGGCAACCCCGATGGCGGGAGAAGTCATGTCTCTGTCACTCGTTCTTGTTAGGGAAAAAGGTGCCACCCCGAAGGGCGGCACCAAACGCCGGATGACCCAGAGGGTGTTATGAACCAGGGAAGGGGGCGCGTTCGGTCGAGAAGGGATGCAGTGCTAGGCGCGGTGCGCCGCGCAGGCTGGGTGCCTGCGCAAGCGCCGCAACACCGCAATGCGTCCCTTCTCGACCGAACCCGGAGGGCAGCCCCGAGAACCGGCCGCCTGCGGTGTTGCAGCTCCTTGCCGTGGAACCACCACGGCAAGGAGCTGCGCCTTGCATTCGGCCGGTTCTCGGGGCTGCGCGCCCCTTCCCTGGTTCATAACACCCTCTAAGAGACACTGTTACTTGGCCGCCCAGGCAGTGAAGCGCTGCTCCAGCTCTTCACCATGGTCGGTCCAGAACTTCAGGTTCTGTTGCACGGAATCCTTCACGTTCGCGGTCGAAGTCGGCAGATTCGCGAGCATCTTGTAGTCCATGCGCTTGAACGCCAGGTTGTTGACCGGGCCGTAGGCGATCTTGGTGGCGTAGTTGTGCTGCGCTTCCGGCGTGCTCGAGAAAGCGATGAACTTCTCGGCGGCTTCCTTGTTCTTCGCGCCCTTCGGGATCACCCAGTAGTCGAGGTCATAGATCGCGCCCGCCCACGAGATCGCGAGGTTCTTGCCTTCGCGCTGCGCGGCGTCGATGCGGCCGTTGAACACGGTGGACATGGCAACGTCGCCCGCGACCAGGAATTGCGGCGGCTGCGCGCCGGCTTCCCACCACTGGATATGCGGCTTGATCTCGTCCAGCTTCTTGAACGCGCGGTCGACACCGGCCTTGGTGGACAGGACGTTGTAGACCTCCTTGGTCGGCACGCCGTCGGCCATCAATGCGAATTCGAGGTTGTAGCGCGCGCCCTTGCGCATGCCGCGCTTGCCGGGGAATTTCTTGACGTCCCAGAAATCGGCCCAGCCCTTGGGGGCGGTCTTCAGCTTGTCGGCGTTGTAGCCGAGCACGGTGGACCACACGAAGGCGCCGAAACCGCATTCATGGAAGGCCGCCGGCATGAAGTCGTCCTTCTTGCCGAACTTGCCGTGGTCGATCTTTTCCAGCAAGCCTTCCTCGCAGGCGCGGCCGACTTCGCCGGATTCGACTTCCACCAGGTCCCAGCTCACTTTCTTCGCTTCGACCATGGCCTTGACCTTGGCCATTTCGCCGTTGTATTCGACCACCGTCACCTTGTTGCCGCTCGACTTCTGGAAGGGTTCGACATAGGCAAGCTTCTGGGCATTGCTGTTGGCGCCACCGAAGTTGACGACGGTGAGTTCGTTCGCCTGCGCAAGGCCGGCAGTGGCAAGGGCGGCAAGCAGGATGGAGGGGACGTGCAGTTTCATGAAGGCTCCTTGAATGTTCTTGTGACGGTGGAAAAAACTACTGGAAGACGCGAAGACGGTCCGGCTCGATGCCGAGCGTCACCGATGACCCGGTGCGCAGCGACGGCAAGGCGGTATCGTTGAGCGCGAGCTTGACGAAGCAGTCGTCCTGCTGCGGCACGGCACAGCGCACACGCACGTGGTCGCCGAAATAGATCAGGTCGGAGACGGTGGCGGCGAGCGTGTTCCTGGCCTGCTCGGCGCTCGATACGAGACGGATGCGTTCCGGACGCACGCAGGCAGTGACCTGCTGCCCCGGCCCCGCGCTGCTCACATTCAGGCCGGTCAGGATGCGGCCATCGGGCAGGCGCATGCCACACTGGCTGCCGTCGATGGCGGCAACAGTGCCGCTGAACCGGTTGTTGTCGCCGATGAAGCCGGCCACGAACTGGTTCTGCGGATGCTCGTACAGGTCATCGACTTCGGCCAGCTGCTGGATCACGCCCTGGTCGAACACGGCAACACGGTCCGACATGGTCAGCGCCTCGCTCTGGTCGTGCGTCACGTAGACGAAGGTCAGGCCGAGGCGCTGGTGCAGCGCCTTGAGTTCGAGCTGCATGTGCTCGCGCAACTGCTTGTCGAGTGCACCCAGGGGTTCGTCCATCAGCACCAGCTTCGGCTCGAACACGAGGGCGCGCGCGAGGGCGATGCGCTGCTGCTGGCCGCCGGAAAGCTGCGCCGGATAGCGGTCGGCGAATTTCCCCATCTGCACCATGTCCAGCGCCTGCTTCACTTTCGCAGCGCGGGTCACGGTGTCGATCTTGCGTACCGACAGCGGATAGGCGACGTTCTGCGCCACCGTCATGTGCGGGAACAGCGCATAGTTCTGGAACACCATGCCGATGTTGCGCTTGTGCGGCGGCACCTTGTTGAGCAGCTGTCCTTCGAGGCGGATCTCGCCGCCCGTGGGGAATTCAAAGCCTGCCAGCATCATCAGGCAGGTCGTCTTCCCCGACCCCGAGGGACCGAGCAGCGTCAGGAATTCGCCGCGCTCGATGTCGAGGTCGAGATGCTTGACGACGAGATGTTCGCCGTCGTAGGTCTTCTTCACGCCGCGAAAAGCGACGAGGGTGTCACGTTGGATATGTTCTTCATTCAGCACGTTTTGTCTCCCCACTCGTTCTGAAAAGTCAGCTCTCTCGCAGCGCGTCGGCGAGGATGCCGAGCGCCTCTTCCATCAGCTTGTCGCTGATGGTCAGCGGGAACAGGAAGCGGATGACGTTGCCGTACACGCCGCAGGTCAGCAGCAGCAGGCCGTTTTCCATCGCACGTGCCTGGACCCGCTTCGTAAAGTCCACATCGGGCTCGCGCGTTCCGGGCTTCATGAACTCGACCGCGACCATGGCGCCGAGGCCGCGCACGTCGGCGATCTCTTTCACGCCGGCTTCGCGCAGGTCGTTGAGCTTGTCCTTCAGGCGCTGGCCGAGGACGTTGGCGCGTTCAACGAGTTGTTCTTCCTTGATCACGTCGAGCACCGCGTGGGCGGAGGCCACCGCCAGCGGATTGCCGGCGTAGGTGCCGCCGAGACCGCCGGGCGCGGGTGCGTCCATGATCTCGGCACGGCCGCACACCGCGGATAGCGGCATGCCGCCGGCGAGGCTCTTGGCCATCGTCATCAGGTCGGGCAGCACGTCGTAGTGCTCCATCGCGAACAGCTTGCCGGTACGGGCGAAGCCGGTCTGCACTTCGTCGGCGATCAGCAGGATGCCGTGCTGGTCGCACAGCGCGCGCAGGGCACGCATGAAATCCACCGGAGCCGGGTAGAAACCGCCCTCGCCCTGCACCGGCTCGAGGATGATCGCGGCGACGCGCTTCGGGTCGATGTCGGACTTGAACAGCGACTGCAGCGCATCGAGCGAATCCTGCGTGGAGATGCCATGGACCGGAATCGGGAACGGCGCGTGGTACACCTCGCCCGGGAAGGGACCGAAGCCGACCTTGTACGGCACGACCTTGCCGGTGAGCGCCATGCCCATCATCGTGCGGCCGTGGAAGCCGCCGGAGAAGGCGATGACGCCGGTGCGTCCGGTCGCGGCGCGGGCGATCTTGATCGCGTTTTCGACGGCTTCGGCACCCGTCGAGAAGAACGCGGTCTTCTTCGCATGGCTGCCCGGAGTGATGGCATTGATGCGTTCCGCCAGCTCGACGTAGCTCGCGTACGGCACGATCTGGTAGGCGGTATGCGTGAACTTGTCGAGCTGCTTCTGCATCGCTTCGATCAGCTTCGGGTGGCGGTGGCCGGTATTGAGCACCGCGATGCCGCTGGCGAAATCGATATAGCGGCGGTTCTCGACATCCCAGATTTCGGAGTTGGACGCGCGATCGGCGTAGAACTGGCACATCACGCCGACGCCGCGCGGGGTGGCCGCGTCTTTGCGGCGCTGTAGTTCGGAATTCTTCATCATCGTCCCATTTGCCTTGTGTAAATGCGATGACGCATCGTACTTCCGCTTTGGCTCCATAAAATAGATCCACTTTGGTTTAATTGATGGTGCCACTTTGGAAGTGCGGAGCCGGCGGGATTGACAGGATGCAAGGGAACATGGCTCTATAGCTGTTTGCACATCGCACTTTTCGATGGAGCCACTTTGCGAATCGCCGCCCTTTCCGACTTCCTCCTGCAACGCATCGACCGCGCCGCCGGCACACCGGTCAACCGCCAGCTGTACCAGGTGATCCGTGAGGCAATCCTTGCCCATGTGCTGCCGGTCGGGCTGCAATTGCCCAGTTCGCGCGACTTGGCGCGCGAACTGGGCATGTCGCGCAATACTGTCACCTATGCCTACGAGCAGCTGGTGGCGGAGGGTTTCCTCGAAACGCGCGTGGGTGCGGGGACTTTTGTCGCGGATACCGTGCCGCATGAAATTCCCGAAGCGGTCGCCAAGGGAGCGGCCCGTTCGAACCTGGCCGGCAGCCTCGGGCTGTCGCAGCGCGGGGCGCAACTGGTCGAGCATGCAGGCGCCTACCGGCTGCAGTGGGGCGCTTTCATGCCGGGGGTGCCGGATGTGACGCATTTCCCCACCAAGACCTGGAGCCGCCTGCAGAACAAGTACTGGCGGCGTGCGCGGCCGGAGATGCTCACCTACGGCCAGGGCGGCGGCTATCCGCCGCTGCGGGAAGCGATTGCGGAGTACCTGCGCGTGGTGCGTTCAGTGAATTGCACGGCGGACCAGGTGATCGTGACGACCGGCATCCACCAGTCGATCGATCTGGCGACGAAACTGCTGGCGGATGTGGGCGACCGCGCTTGGGTCGAGGACCCGTGCTACTGGGGGACGCGCAGCGTGCTGCGCTCGCTGAACCTGCATCCGGTCCCGGTTGCGGTCGATGGCGAAGGCATTGACCTGCGCTGCGGCGACTGGCAGAACCCGCCGCGCTTCATTTTCGTCACGCCATCGCACCAGTATCCGCTGGGGCCGGTGATGAGCCTGTCGCGGCGCCGCATGCTGCTGGAGTATGCGTCTGTCCATAATGCGTGGATCATGGAAGACGATTACGACAGCGAGTTCCGCTACAACAGCCGTCCTCTGGCTTCGCTGCAGGGAATGGATACGCATGATCGGGTGCTCTATCTCGGCTCGTTCAGCAAGACGCTTTTTCCCGGCCTTCGCATCGGCTTCCTCGTGGTCCCGCAGGCGCTCGCCTCGCCTTTTGCAACCGGGCTGTCGGAGCTCTATCGCGGCGGACAGGTCTTTACCCAGGCGGTGCTGGCCGATTTCATGGCGGAGGGGCATTTCGCCTCGCACATCCGGCGCATGCGCGTGCTGTACGAGCAGCGCCTGCGCCTGCTGCAGGAAGCCATCGTGCGCAATTTCGGCGACGACCTGCCGATGACGGGCGGCGACGCCGGCCTGCACCTGACGCTCGGCCTGCCCGACAACTGTGACGATGCGGTAGTCAGCCGCCATGCGCAGTCGGAAGGCATCATTGCCCGCCCCTTGTCCCGGTACTACATGGACGCGAAGACGGCACGCCGCGGACTGCTCCTCGGCTACGCCTGCGTGCCGAACGAGAATGTCGCCCCCACCTTCGACCGGCTGGCAAGGATCATTCGTCCTTACCTTGCCGGGCAGGGCACGCGGAAGCGGCAGGCGTCAGGAGACTAGCCTGCCGTGCTGCTCTTCGTCGGCGATGCGCCGGATGTAGGCGGCAAAGTGCGGATCCTCGCCGCGCAGCAGCTGGGGGAGAAGGTAGTAGAAATCTTCACGCTGACACCATTCCCGCATGTAGTCGTCCCATGAATTCCAGCGGCGCAGGGCGACGCCTTTCAGGTCCGGTTCGTAGGAAACGATGTAGGCGCGCTCGAACAGGGCGATGAGCATCTCGAAGATGATCAGCATGCGCTCGCGCTGCTCGTCGCTCAGGTTGGGCGTCGGCGGGTTGGTGCGCAGCTTGAGGTCGGGATTGTCGAGGACGATCTTCAGGAAATCGTTGTACGCATTCTGCAGCAGCTGGTACGCCTCCTCGTCCTCGGCGTCGCGCTCCTTGCGCTGTTCATACAGGAACAGGAAGATCGCGAACGGCAGGCCGAACACGGTGACGATGAAGCTGGCGGTTTCCCAGAAGTCGGGATCAAGCAGGAATTCCATGACAATCTCTCTGGTGGTCACCTATCCTACCGCCATTTACCACCGGAATCATCCTCTGAAGCAAGCAATCACACTCGGCTTGCGTTTGAACAGATCGTGGTGAAGCGAGGCACTGCGGCATCGGCGAGCAGTTGCGCCCACGCCGTACAGCCCTTTTCGGAGGGATGGTAGCCGTCGGATGCCATCATCGTCCTGTCGCGCGTATCGAGGGCGAGCGGCACATGGCAGACGGCTTCGTGCATGCCCGCGAGTTCCGTCGCGGCGTGGTCAAGGACGGCAGCCTTCAGGCCCATGACCCAGCGCAGGGGCTGCGGCAAGGCAGGAAAATGCGCCACGGGCGGCACACCGGAGAGCAGGACCAGCTTCGGCTGGCAGCGATGGGCAATGGCCTGCAATACCTCGCCCAGGTCGCGCGTCCAGCGCCCGGCAGGACTGAAGGCCGTCGTATCGTTCACCCCGAAGGCAACCAGGGCGATGTCCACCGGCTCCTCGGGAATCGCCAGGATGAAGGACTCGAGCGCTTCGCGCGCCGTCACGCCATTTTTGCCGCACGCGCGCCACGCCACCGGTCGCTGAAGACGGTTTGCCAGCGCAATTGCCAGCTGGCCGGAAATTGCCTGCTCGTGTGTGCTTACTCCGACACCGGCAACCGGTGACTCCCCGACCGTCAGCAAACGCAAGGGCCCGCCAGCATGCGCGCCTCCGGCGATACCTTCCACCGGCCCGCCGGCCTCGGGAAGGCGCGGCGTGACCTTGCGCGTATGCCTGCCCTGCACGATCAGGAAAGGCAGCATCGGCAAGGCGACCAGTTCCGGCAGATAGCGGCGCATTCCGGGTTCCTGTTGTTTGGGTGCGCTTCAGCGCAACTGCATGTGTTCGATCTTGATGCACTTGTCCATCACGACCTCAAGTCCCGCCTTCACGGCGCAGGCGGCGGCCTCGTCATCGATCACGCCAAGCTGCATCCAGACGGTCCGCGCGCGGATCGCAATCGCCTCATCGACGGCTGTACCCACTTCCGCCGACTTGCGGAAGCAATCGACGACATCGATCCGGCCACCCTCCTTCTTGATTGCCGCATCTGCCTCTGCGAGCGTCGCGTAGCATTGCTCGCCGAGGATGCGCGTGCCTGCATACGAAGGGTTCACAGGAAGGATACGATAGCCATGGGCCTGCATGTATTGCGCAACTTCATGGCTCGGCCTGTCAGGCTTCGAGGACAAACCGACTACGGCAATGGTGCCGCTTTCCACGAGAATGCGGTTGATGATTTGCTGTTCCTGGTCCATGCGGATTCCTGCGGGAAGTAGTGACATCGACGCCGTTCCTTCAACGGCGAAGCGCCAATAAAAAAGGCAGCCGAAGCTGCCTTTTCATTGTACTGCCAACATCGCTTAGCGCTTGCGGCGCAGCTTTTCGATTGCTGCCAGCTGCGCGACGGCAGCGGCCAGTTCAGCCTGTGCCTTTGCGTAATCGATTTCCGATTCGCGGTTGGCCAGCGCTTCTTCAGCCAGTTTCTTCGCTTCAGCCGCCTTCGCCTCGTCCAGGTCGTGACCGCGGATCGCGGTATCGGCCAGCACGGTGACGCCGTTCGGTTGCACTTCGAGGATACCGCCCGCGACGAATACGAATTCCTCATCCGCCTGGCCCGGTACCTTGATGCGCACCGCACCCGGCCTGATGCGCGTGATCAGCGGGGTGTGCTGGGGATAGATACCCAGTTCACCTGCTTCACCCGGCAACGCGACGAATTCGGCCTCGCCGGCGAAGATTTCCTCTTCGGCGGAGACGACGTCTACGTGAATAGTGTGTGCCATGTTAGAACCTTTCGTCTGAAGATCAGACCGTGTGCGCGCAGTCCGCGGCCGTCAGGCAGAGCACGGTACCTTGTGCTCTGCCCGGCTGCGGCGCACTGCGCCGCGCGCGATTAGATCTTCTTGGCCTTTTCGATTGCTTCCTCGATCGTGCCGACCATGTAGAACGCCTGTTCCGGCAGGTGATCGAGTTCGCCGCTGGCGATCATCTTGAAGCCCTTGATCGTGTCCTTCAGCGAAACGTACTTGCCCGGGGAGCCGGTAAACACTTCAGCAACGTGGAACGGCTGCGACAGGAAACGCTGCATCTTGCGAGCGCGTGCCACGACCAGCTTGTCTTCCGGTGCCAGTTCGTCCATGCCCAGAATCGCGATGATGTCGCGCAGTTCCTTGTAGCGCTGCAGCGTGCCCTGAACGGCGCGCGCGGTCTCGTAGTGATCGGCACCGACGACGTTCGGGTCCAGCTGACGCGAGGTCGAATCGAGCGGATCAACCGCAGGATAAATACCGAGCGAAGCGATGTCACGTGACAACACGACGGTGGAGTCCAAGTGAGCAAACGTGGTTGCCGGCGACGGGTCGGTCAAGTCATCCGCAGGGACGTACACGGCCTGGATCGAGGTGATCGAACCGGTCTTGGTCGAGGTAATACGCTCTTGCAGGCGGCCCATTTCTTCGGCCAGCGTCGGCTGGTAACCCACCGCGGAAGGCATACGGCCCAGCAGCGCGGACACTTCGGTACCGGCCAGCGTGTAACGGTAGATGTTGTCGACGAAGAACAGAACGTCCTTGCCTTCATCACGGAAGGATTCCGCAATGGTCAGACCGGTCAGCGCCACGCGCAGACGGTTGCCCGGCGGCTCGTTCATCTGACCGTAGACCATCGCAACCTTGGAGTTGCCCAGGTTGTCCAGGTCAACGACCTTGGAGTCAGCCATTTCGTGGTAGAAGTCGTTACCTTCACGGGTACGCTCACCCACGCCGGCGAACACGGACAGACCCGAGTGTGCCTTCGCGATGTTGTTGATCAGTTCCATCATGTTCACGGTCTTGCCCACACCTGCACCGCCGAACAGACCGACCTTACCGCCCTTGGCGAACGGGCAGACCAGGTCAATCACCTTGATGCCGGTTTCCAGCAGTTCCTGCGACGGGGACAGCTCGTCGTATGCCGGCGCCTTGCGGTGGATCGATGCGGTCTGGGTTGCGTCGACCGGACCGCGTTCGTCGATCGGGTTGCCCAGCACGTCCATGATGCGGCCCAGGGTTGCCGGACCAACCGGCACGGAGATCGGTGCGCCGGTGTTCTTGATGACCATGCCGCGACGCAGACCGTCGGAAGAGCCCAGCGCAATGGTACGGACGATGCCGTCGCCAAGCTGCTGCTGCACTTCGAGGGTCAGCGCGGTGCCTTCCATCTTCAGGGCATCGTAAATCTTGGGCATCGCGTTACGCGGAAACTCCACGTCAACCACGGCGCCGATACACTGAACGATTTTGCCTTCAGCCATTTTCGTTCCTTCAATATAAGTAGATTCTTTAGTTAAACCGCAGCCGCACCGGCGACGATCTCGGACAGTTCCTTGGTAATCGCAGCCTGGCGAGTCTTGTTGTACACAAGCTTCAGTTCGCCGATCACGTTACCTGCATTGTCGGAAGCAGCCTTCATCGCCACCATGCGCGCCGATTGTTCCGACGCCATGTTTTCGGCGACGGCCTGGTAAATCAGCGCTTCGACATATCGCACCAGCAGTTCGTCGATCACGGACTGGGGATCCGGCTCGTAGATGTAATCCCACGAGTGCGAATTCTTGTCCGCTTCCATACGCTCTGCCGACAACGGCAGCAACTGGTCCATCATCGGTTCCTGTTTCATCGTGTTGATGAACTTCGTGTAGAACAGGTAAACCGCGTCGAGCATGCCTTCCTGGTACGCATCGAGCAGCACCTTGACGGGGCCGATCAACTTGTCCAGGTGCGGCGTGTCGCCGAGGCCGACAGCCTGCGACACCACCTTGGCACCGATACGGTTCAGGAAACCGAGACCCTTGTTGCCGATTGCGACTGCTTCAACCTTCTTGCCCTGACCTTCGAGCTCGCGCACCTTGTTGGTCACCTGACGCAGCACGTTGGTGTTCATGCCGCCGCACAGACCCTTGTCGGTCGTGACGACGATGATGCCCACCTTCTTTGCCGTGTCCTGCTTGACCAGGAAGGGGTGCGTGTACTCCGGGTTGGCCTGCGCCAAGTGAGCGGCGATATTACGAATCTTGTCACTGTAGGGACGGGCCGAACGCATCCGGTCCTGCGCCTTGCGCATCTTGGATGCGGCGACCATTTCCATCGCCTTGGTGATCTTCTTCGTGTTCTCTACGCTCTTGATCTTGCCGCGTATCTCTTTGCCTGCAGCCATGAGTAATTACTCCTTCAGCTCCAGTGATCAGAAAGTTTTCTTGAAGGCGGCAATCGCGGCAGCAAGTTCGGCGTCACCGTCCTTGTCGAGTTGCTTGGTGTCTTCAATCTTCTGCAGCAGGGCGCCGTGGCTGGTCTTCATGAAGTTGTGCAGGCCGGCTTCGAATGCCAGCACCTTCTTCACGTCGACGTCGTCGAAGTAGCCCTTGTTCACGGCATACAGCGACACGGCCATCAGCGAGATCGGCAGCGGGGAGTACTGCGTCTGCTTCAGCAGTTCAGTCACGCGTGCGCCGCGGTCAAGCTGCTTGCGGGTGGCTTCGTCGAGGTCGGAAGCGAACTGCGCGAACGCGGCCAGCTCACGGTACTGCGCCAGGTCGGTACGGATACCGCCGGACAGGCCCTTGATGACCTTGGTCTGCGCTGCACCACCGACGCGGGACACCGAGATACCTGCGTTGATCGCGGGACGGATACCGGCGTTGAACAGCGAGGTCTCCAGGAAGATCTGGCCGTCGGTAATGGAAATCACGTTGGTCGGAACGAACGCGGAAACGTCACCTGCCTGGGTTTCAATGATCGGCAGTGCGGTCAGCGAACCGGTCTTGCCCTTCACTTCGCCATTGGTGAACGCTTCGACGTAGTCGGGGTTCACGCGTGCTGCGCGCTCGAGCAGGCGGGAGTGGAGATAGAACACGTCGCCCGGGTAGGCTTCGCGGCCCGGCGGGCGGCGCAGCAGCAGGGAGACCTGGCGGTAAGCGACAGCCTGCTTGGACAGGTCGTCATAAATGATCAGTGCGTCTTGACCGCGGTCGCGGAAGTATTCGCCCATGGCGCAGCCGGAGTAAGCGGCGACGTACTGCATCGCGGCGGATTCGGAAGCGTTGGCGGCAACGACGATGGTGTACTCCATCGCGCCGTGCTGCTCGAGAGCGCGCACGATGTTCTTGACCGTGGAAGCCTTCTGGCCGATCGCGACGTAGATACACGTCATGTTCTGGCCCTTCTGGTTGATGATGGTATCAACCGCGACGGCGGACTTGCCGGTTTGACGGTCGCCGATGATCAGCTCGCGCTGGCCACGGCCGATCGGCACCATCGAGTCAATTGCCTTCAGGCCGGTTTGCATCGGCTGGTCAACAGACTGACGTGCGATAACGCCCGGGGCGATCTTTTCGATCGGGGCGGTCAGCTTGGCGTTGACCGGGCCCTTGCCGTCGATCGGCTGACCCAGTGCGTTGACGACGCGGCCCTTCAGTTCCGGACCGATCGGCACTTCCAGGATGCGGCCCGTGCACTTGACGGTATCGCCTTCGGAAATGTGCTCGTATTCACCCAGGATAACGGCGCCGACGGAATCGCGCTCGAGGTTCAGCGCCAGACCGAAAGTGTTGCCCGGGAATTCCAGCATCTCGCCTTGCATCGCGTCGGACAGACCGTGGATGCGGCAGATACCGTCGGTCACGGAAATCACCGTGCCCTGATTGCGAATCTCAGCGGTGTCGCCAAGGCCTTGAATCCGGCTCTTGATCAGTTCGCTGATTTCAGACGGGTTGAGTTGCATGTTAACTCCTAAATTTTTTAATCTCTGCTTACGCTAGCGTCAGCATGGCCGCGATCACGACGCGAGGGCTGTGTACATCTTCTGCAGCTTTGCGCGGACGGAAGTGTCGAGCACTTCGTCGCCAACAGCGACGCGCACGCCGCCGATCAGCGAGTTGTCCACGTTCACGGTCGGGTTCAGCTTGCGGCCGAATTTCTTTTCCAGCGTCGCCACCAGGTCTTTCACTTGTGCGTCGGTCAATGCGAACGCGCTCGTGATCTCCGCATCTGCGGCGCCTTCGGATGCATTTTTCAATGCATGGAACTGCGCGCCGATTTCCGGCAGCAGCGCGAGGCGGCCGTTTTCGACCAACATGCCAACGAAGTTTTTCGCTTCGGGGGAGACATTGGACTTCAACAGCGACAAGAACGTTTCGGAAACCTGCTTATCCGAGATCTTCGGATTGCTGGCAAAAGACTTGACGTCGGGGAGAGCAGCAACGGCCGCCATTTCCGACACGAGGTCGGACCAGGCGGCGATATTGCCGGACTTGGCTACACGGAACAGTGCTTCTGCGTAAGGACGAGCAATCGTTGCGAGTTCGGCCATGATTACAGCTCGGTCTTGAGTTGGTTCAGCAGGTCGGCGTGGGCCGCTGCGTTCACCTCACGCTTGAGGATCTGCTCGGCGCCCTTGACCGCGAGAGTCGCGACCTGGGCACGCAGTTCGTCGCGTGCACGAGTGACTTGCTGTTCTGCGTCGGCTTTGGCGGCGGCGATGATGCGCGCAGCTTCTTCGGATGCAGATTTCTTGGCGTCTTCGATGATTGCCTGGGCGCGCTTCTCAGCGTCGCCAATGCGCTTCTGGCCTTCGTCACGGGCGGTAGCCAGTTCAGCCTGCGCGCGCTTTTCAGCGGCAGCCATCTCTGCTTTGCCCCGGTCGGCGGCGGCCAGGCCGCTCGCGATCTTCTCGGCGCGCTCGTCGAGCGCCTTCATCAGCGGCGGCCACACGAATTTCATCGTGAACCACGCGAGGATGAAGAAGACCACGAACTGCGCAAACAAGGTTGCATTTAAGTTCACGGTGTTTTCCTTCTCAGAATAACGAGAGCCGAACCAGGAACCGGTTCGGCTGTTGGAAATCAGCTATACGCTAATTACTTCGCGATGAACGGGTTTGCGAAAGCAAACAGCATTGCGATACCAACACCGATCAGGAATGCAGCGTCGATCAGACCAGCGAGCAGGAACATCTTGGTCTGCAGGGTGTTCATGAGTTCAGGCTGACGTGCGGATGCTTCGAGGTACTTGCCGCCCATGATAGCGATACCGATACATGCACCGATAGCACCCAGGCCGATGATCAAGCCGCAAGCCAAAGCAACAAAAGAGATGTCAGTCATGAGAGTTCCTTCAAAAGGTTAAGGTTAAAAACAAAAACTAAAAAACAAACTTCGTTACGTACAACTATCCTGAGGATTCTTTAGTGCGCTTCGTGGGCCATGCCGATGTACACCAGGGTCAGCATCATGAAGATGAAGGCCTGGAGGAACACGATCAGGATGTGGAAGATTGCCCACATCGAGCCGGCGATAACGTGGCCGATGAAACCGAATGCGGTCGCCATCGAGCCGAGCAAGGCGATCAGCAGGAACAGCAGTTCGCCTGCGTACATGTTGCCGAAGAGTCGCATGCCGAGGGACACGGTGCGGGCGACATATTCGATCAGGTTCAACAGGACGTTGAACGGCGCCATGTAGATGCCGAACGGTGCCGCGAGCCACTCGTGCAGCCAGCCGCCCATGCCTTTGATCTTGATGTTGTAGTAAATAACGACTGCCAGAACGCCGAGGGACATGCCCAGGGTGCCGTTCAGGTCGGCGGTCGGTACGACGCGATGGTAGGGAATGACGTTTTCCAGGCCGAGCAGGGCGAACAGCGAGGAGAACATGTCGACCGGCAGGAAGTCCAGCGAGTTCATCAGCGCGACCCAGACGAAGACGGTCAGGGCCAGCGGGGCGATGAAGCGGCGGTCGCCGTGGACGATGGCCTTGGACTGGTCTTCGACCATCTCGACGACCATTTCAACCGCAGCCTGGAAGCGGCCCGGCACGCCGGAAGTCGCCTTGCGCGCGGCCAGCCACATCAGGAAGCAGCCGAGCACGCCCATCGCCACGGACCAGAAAACGGTGTCCATGTTGATGATCGAGAAATCGACGATCTTGTCTTGATGATGGGTGGAGAAGTGTCCGAGGTGGTGGACTATGTATTCTGATGCGGTTGGAGCGTGTCCAGTGGATGCCATGTCAGTGCCTAAATATTAAGATGATGTAACTTTTCAGCGCCACGATGAATGCGGCGAGTAGCGCCAGCCAGTTCAAATCGCGGTACAGCCATACCACCGCGCCGAGTAGCGCGACGGTCAATGCAATCTTGATAAATTCGCCGATGAAAAACGTCATCGGGTTGACAGCCCCGGGCTTGCGCGCGTTGGTAAACAAACGCAGGGCGAACAAGCCGTTCGGCACAACACAGCTCAAGCCGCCAAGAAGCGCAGACAACAGCGCGTGCCATCCTCCAATCAGGCCGGCAATCAGGCCGGTAATGATCGTAGTTAAAAGCTGCAGGAGGACGACGCGTAGCATTGGTGATCCGCTTTGGTGCAATCCGTGGGACTTCCTGTTCCTGAAAGCACCCGCTACGGGCCGCGATATTTCTTCGTGGGCGTCTTGTTAAACCACGGGATTATAAGTGTTTTCCACAGGGATGGTCAAACCTTTGGCGGAAGGAAAGTCTTATATAAGACTATAGTAGAACTACGATATTGGCCTACGTGAAAATGCGGAGTATGGAGCATCAAACCCGGCGCTTGCGGAAGTCCGGACATTGGCGAATAGTCCTAGTCGGACTATTCGCACCTTCTTGGTGCGCATCTTGCCAAAGATTTGAGCTTTCCCCTTTCAAATCAAGTAGTTATTGAAAGGTTAATGAAAGCTGTCCGGTGGCATGCTTATTGTTATGGATGCCATGCGTGCATTTCGCATGCGCCTTCTTCAAAGGACATGAATATGGATTCCCACCGGCCCGCCCCTCGCGCCATCACCCTTCGCTTCCTGGCGGAGCCGACCGACGTCAACTTCGGCGGGAAAGTCCATGGCGGCGCCGTCATGAAATGGATCGACCAGGCGGGCTATGCCTGCGCGGTCGGCTGGAGCGGCTATTACTGCGTGACGGTCTTCGTCGGCGGGATCCGCTTTTACAAGCCCATCTTCATCGGCCAGGTCGTCGAGGTGACTGCGACTGTCGTGCATACGGGGAATTCGAGTATCCATATCGCGATCGATGTGTCGGCAACCGATCCGAGGACGGGCACGCGCAAGAAGACGACGCGCTGCCTGATTGTGTTCGTCGCAGTCGATGGCGGCGGCGATACGGTGCAGGTGCCTGAATGGGAGCCTGTGACCGAGGAAGACCTGCGCCTGCAGAAATACGCGATGCGGATGGCGGAGATGCGCAAGGCGCAGGAGGATGAGCTGGCGTTGATCGGCGAAGGCACCGCCCTGCCCTGACAGCGTCCTCAGCCTGCGACGCTGTGCAGCCAGTCCCGGCCTTGCGGCCAATCGCCGAGCCCGCTTTCGGAATTGATGTGGCCGTGCGCGCCAAGGTCGTGGAAATCGGCGCACCAGGCATTCGCCCAGGCTTTTGCCTTGGGCAGTTCGCACCACGGATCGTTGGATGAGGCGACGACCACCGTCTTGAATGGCAGCTTCGCTTGCGGCATGGGTGCGAAGCCCCTGACGAATTCGGGGAAGTCCGTGCGTTCAACATCGGGCGGCGCGACGAGCAATGCCCCCTTCACTTTCGAGGCGTGAGGCTTGTCTGAGTGCATCGACGCCCACCATGCAGCGGTGGCGCAGCCAAGGCTGTGTGCGGCGAGGACCACAGGTCCATTCGCGGAGGCGATCGCCGCATCAAGCGTATGCACCCACTCATCGCGGTTAGGTGTAAACCACTCGCGCTGCTGGACGCGATGCACGTTCGGCAGCATGCCTTCCCACAACGTTTGCCAATGCCCCTCGCCTGAATTGAACAGGCCGGGATGAATGAGGATGGTCGGTGTCATTCGCCGCGCAGCTTCGCAATCAATCCATCGAGCGCATCGAGGTTGGCGAAGTCGATGATGAGCTGGCCCTTGTTCTTGGCGCCGACCTTGATCACGACCTGCGTGGCCAGGGTATCGGACAACTCTTCTTCAAGGCGTGCGAGGTCGCGCGATTTTTCCTTGCCTGCGCGATTCTTGTTGCCGGCCTGTTCCGTCGTTGTTTTCACCACCAGCTTCTCGGCTTCGCGCACGGACATGCGCTTGGCGACGATCTGGTTGGCGAGCGTGATCTGCGTGGCGGAATCGACGGCGAGCAATGCGCGCGCGTGGCCCATGTCGATGTCACCGGCCATCAGCATCGTCTGCACGGGCTTGGCGAGATTCAGCAGGCGCAGCAGGTTGGACACCGCGCTGCGCGAACGTCCTACCGCACCGGCCGCCTGCTCATGCGTGAAGTCGAAGTCGGTGATCAGGCGATGGATGCCTTGCGCTTCTTCCAGCGGATTGAGGTCTTCGCGCTGGATGTTTTCGATCAACGCCATCGCGGCAGCGGCCTGGTCGTCGACATCCTTCACCAGCACCGGCACTTCGTTGAGGCCGGCGATCTGTGCGGCGCGGAAGCGGCGTTCGCCGGCGATGATTTCGTAGCGGCCGTCACCGTTGACCGGGCGCACGAGGATGGGTTGCATCAGGCCTTGCGCCTTGATCGATGCAGCGAGCTCCTGCAGCGCGCCTTCGTCCATGCGCGTGCGCGGCTGGTATTTGCCGGCCTGCATCTTCGTGACGCTCAGCGTCGACGGGGCGCCTGCGACGGTGGGGACAGCTTCCTCGAAGTCGGATGAACCGCCAAGCAGTGCGTCGAGGCCGCGGCCGAGTCCCTTGGTTTTCTTGAGTGCCATGTTCTGCCTTACATAGTCTTGATGCGCTCAACCATCTCCGTGCCGAAGGAGATGTACGCCTGCGCGCCTTTCGACGCGGGATCGAATGTGACACCCGGCATGCCGTAGGACGGTGCTTCGGCAAGGCGCACGTTGCGCGGGATGATGGTCTTGAATACCTTGTCGCCGAAGTGCTGTTCGAGTTGCGCCGAGACCTGCTGCGACAACGTCATGCGCGGGTCGAACATCACGCGCAGCAGCCCGATGATCTTGAGGTCGGTATTGAGCTTGCCGTGCACCTTCTTGATCGTGTTGACGAGGTCGGACAAACCTTCGAGTGCGTAGTATTCGCACTGCATCGGGATGATCACGCCGTGCGCGGCGCACAGGCCGTTCAGCGTGAGCATCGACAGGGCGGGGGGACAATCGATCAGCATGAAATCGTACTCGCCGGCGACGGCGGCGAGTGCGTCTTTCAGGCGTTTCTCGCGGTTCTCGAGTTCGACCATTTCGACTTCGGCACCGGCCAGTTCGCGATTGGCGGGCAGCACGTCGAAGCCGCCGGTCTCCGATGTCTTGCGCGCGGTCTTGACGTCGGCGAGTCCGAGCAGCACTTCATAGACGGACGATTCGAGCTGGGCCTTGTTGATGCCGGCGCCCATCGTGGCATTGCCCTGCGGATCGAGGTCGACCAGCAAGACGCGCTGATCGATCTTGGCGAGGCCGGCTGCGAGGTTGACTGCGGTTGTTGTCTTGCCGACGCCGCCCTTCTGGTTGGCGACGCAGAATATCTTGGCCATGTTGTTTTAGTTTGTCGTGAGTTTGATGCCGAAACCGATCAGGAACATGCCCGCCATTTTCGATGCGAATGCAGCGATGCGCCGATTGCGTGCGAGTCGTTTTGCCGCAGCGTTGCCGGCGAGGACCAGCAGGCTGCCGTAGAACAGGGTGCAACAGGAAATCACCACGCCCATCGCCGCGAAGGTGACTGCACCCTGATGCGTCGCGGGATCGATGAAGAGCGGGAAGAAAGCCATGTAGAACACGATGGCCTTCGGATTGATGAGCGTGACGAGGAAGCCGCGGCGGAAGTCGGCGGCATTCGAGAACGGCACGACCGCCCCGCCCTGTTCACTCTTGGCGAATACGAGACGCAGGCCAAGATACGCGAGGTAGGCGGCGCCAAGATATTGCAGTCCCTGGAACAGCAGCGGGTTCGCCTGCAGCAGTGCGGCGACGCCAATGGCGGCGAGGAACATCAACACGAGGTCGCCCAGCATGAGACCGGCGAGCGACGCGAAGCCGCCGCGCAATCCACGCTGGCCTGCGCAGGTGAGGACGCAGAAGGTGCCCGGACCGGGCAGCATGAGGAAGACCATGGTGGCTGCGATGAGTTGCCACACGTCGGTGATGCCGATGGAATGAAACAGTGCGTTCATGCCTGTCCTTCAGCTTCGATGAATACGAGATGGCGCTCGGCGTCGAGGCCGGGCACGGTCAGCGATTCTACCTTGCCGACTTTCCATCCGGCAGGAAGTCGCGCGATTTCTTCGTTCGGCATGACGCCCTTGAGGGCGATGAAGTGTCCGCCCTCCTCCAGCAGATGGCCGGACCAGGTGACGAAGTCGTTCAGTTCGGCGAATGCGCGCGAGGTGATGACGTCGAATTTCTGCGGCACTTTCAGCTGCTCCACCCGGCTGGTGTAGACAGTCACGTTGGCCAGGCCGAGTTCGGCTTTGACTTGCGTGAGGAAGGCGGTCTTCTTGTGCACGGTGTCGACCATGGACACGCGCATGTCGGGACGCGCGATGGCGAGCACGATGCCGGGCAAGCCGCCGCCTGCGCCGACGTCGAGGATGTTCGTCGCCCCGGCGAACGCGGGTACGACCGTGAGCGAATCGAGCAGGTGGTGCGTGACCATCTGCTTCGGATCACGCAGCGCGGTCAGGTTATAGACAGCATTCCATTTTGACAACAATGCGAGGTAATCCATCAGCTTGCCGAGCTGGGCATCGTTGAGGTCGAGTTGCAATGTGCGGGCGCCGTCGGCAAGCGTGCGCATCAGTTCATCGCGGGAAAAGGAGGTCATCGGCGGACTGTCCTTACACGGCCGCCGGGGCGTTGACGAAGTCCTTGAATCCGCCCTTCTTCAGGTGCACCAGCAGCAGCGAGATCGCTGCCGGCGTGACGCCTGAAATGCGGGAAGCCTGGCCCAGGGTCTCGGGACGGTGCTTGTTCAGCTTCTGGCGCACCTCGACGGACAGGCCGCGCACTTCCATGTAATCGATGTCGGCGGGCAGCTTCAGGTTTTCGTAGTGGTCGTGGCGCTCGACCTCGCGCGCCTGGCGGTCGATGTAGCCGGCGTATTTCACCGAGATCTCGACCTGCTCGGCGACAGTGCCGTCGGCGACGCCGGGGCCGGCGAGATCCTGGCCTTCCATGCCCTTCAGCGTCATCAGGCTTTCGTAGCTCACGTTGGGACGGCGCAGGAGGTCAGCAAGCGCGTACTCCCGCTCGATTGCCTTGCCGAGGATACGCTCCGCTTCTGCCTGCGGCAGGATGCGCGGGTTGACCCAGGTGGACTTCAGCCGCTCCAGTTCGCGGGCCACGGCTTCGCGCTTGCGCTCGAAGACTTCCCACTGGGCGTCGCCGACGCAGCCGAGTTCGCGGCCGATTTCTGTCAGGCGCATATCGGCGTTGTCCTCACGCAGGCTGAGGCGGTACTCGGCGCGGCTGGTGAACATGCGATAGGGTTCCTGCACGCCCTTGGTGATCAGGTCGTCGACCAGCACGCCGAGGTAGGCTTCGTCGCGGCGCGGCGTCCATGATTCGCGCCCCTGGGTTTGCAGTGCGGCGTTGATGCCGGCAAGCATGCCTTGGGCGGCGGCTTCTTCATAGCCGGTGGTGCCGTTGATCTGTCCGGCGAAGAACAGGCCCTGGATGGCTTTGGTTTCCAGCGAGGACTTCAGGCCCCGCGGATCGAAGTAGTCGTACTCGATGGCGTAGCCGGGACGGAGGATGTGCGCATTCTCCAGGCCGCGCATGGAGTGAACGAGTTCGAGCTGCACGTCGAACGGCAGGCTGGTCGAAATCCCGTTCGGGTAGAACTCGTTGGTCGTCAGCCCTTCCGGCTCCAGGAAAATCTGGTGCGCGTTCTTGTCGGCAAAGCGGTGGATCTTGTCCTCGATCGACGGGCAGTAGCGCGGGCCCACGCCTTCGATCACGCCGGTATACATCGGGCTGCGGTCGAGGCCGCCGCGGATGATGTCGTGGGTGCGTTCGTTGGTATGGGTAATCCAGCACGGCAACTGCTGCGGGTGCATGGCGGCGGAGCCCATGACCGAGAAAACCGGGATCGGGTCGAGATCGCCCGGCTGCTCTTCCATGACGGAGAAGTCGATCGTGCGGCCGTCGATGCGTGGCGGGGTGCCGGTCTTCAGGCGGCCTTGCGGCAGCTTCAATTCCTTCAGGCGCGCGGACAGTGAAATCGCGGGTGGGTCACCGGCACGGCCAGCGGAGTAGTTATTGAGGCCGACATGGATCTTCCCGTCGAGGAAAGTCCCTGCGGTCAGCACCACGGCGCGGCTGCGGAAGCGGATGCCGACCTGCGTCACTGCGCCGACAACACGGTCGCCCTCCACCATCAGGTCGTCCACCGCCTGCTGGAACAGCCAGAGGTTGGGCTGGTTTTCGAGACGGCGGCGAATGGCGGCCTTGTACAGGATGCGGTCAGCCTGGGCGCGGGTCGCGCGGACGGCCGGACCTTTCGAGGAATTCAGGATGCGAAACTGGATGCCGCCTTCGTCGGTCGCAATCGCCATCGCCCCGCCCATCGCATCCACTTCCTTGACCAGATGCCCCTTGCCGATTCCGCCGATGGACGGATTGCAGGACATCTGGCCGAGGGTTTCGATGTTGTGGGTCAGTAGCAGGGTCTTTTGACCCATGCGGGCGGAAGCCAGTGCGGCCTCCGTGCCGGCGTGACCGCCGCCGACAACGATGACGTCGAATTCAGTAGGAAAAAGCATATTTCGCCTCGAAGAGACGGGTAAGGAAGTGGGCGGCGGATACGGTGCCGGAGGCGAGATTATAAAGTGTTTTTCGCCCTGCCCCTTCCGTTAGTCACGCTTTCGCTCCTGTTTGTTTCACGTGAAACAAAATTAGGAGGTGATGCGGGCGAGGACGAAGCCGACGATGAATGACAGTCCGGACACGATCAGCCAGTAGCCCCAATGTACCGCCTTGAAGGGATTCAGCTCCTCGTAGGGTTGCTGCATGACCGGGTCGGGGATCAACACGGGTGCCGGCTGGGTGATGGCGACTGACTGCTTTTGCACCCTCCTCGCCCGCAACTCCTCCATGAGCGCGTCTGCAGCCTGGACGTCGTCCGCATCAAGTGTCGGCTCCGGCCATGCCGGACGGCTTGGCGGCGATGTGGGGACGGTGAGCAACGGGGCATCGTCGACAACGGCAGCCGCTGCAGCCGGTGTGCTTTCCATCATCTGCCCGGCGGCGACCGGTGCGGGTGGATCTGCCCATGCGCTGACTTGCATCCCGTGACTTAACATCCCAAGTTCATCCTCCGGATCCCTGAGGATCACGGTTACCGGGTCCATTGGGTCTTGCTGGAGGAATCGGTCTATGACCGTCCGTTCGAGCTCATCGGGAGCCTGCCCGTCCAAGGGCATGAAGACCTCCAGCACAAGTTCTTTTGCCTGGAGCTTTTGCAGGGCGCGACCAAACCGCTCGTCCGTCAGGACGGGAAGCTTCGCGCGGATCTCCTTGTAGGACGACACCCCGTCCACCATGATCAGGACAAGTCGTTCGCTTTGGGTCAGCCCATGGCTCTTCTGATGAATCTCTTCGCGTCCGGAATGGGTACGCTGGAATATGGTGGCAGGATCGGTCATATCTGGTGAAAGGTTATGTTTCACGTGAAACACTTGGACGTCAAACCGCGCTGAATGTTTCCGGCGGCCATCAATTCATCCTAGTCTCCGATCCTTTAGACCGCTATACCAAACGTACAACATGCCTGCCGTAAATTGTAAGCAGGGATTACCTCCCCGCCCCACCTGCTACTGCACCCTCCCCTTGCTACAATAGAAGATCAACCAAGGAGAAGAGATGAGCACAACAACAGCCCTCGGCGCATTTACCTTCAGCACTGTCCCGCATATCGTGTCCGAGATTGGCGCAGTAAAAAGGATCGGCGCGCTTGTCCAGCAACATTTCCCGAAAGCCCGCCGTGCGCTGGTCGTGACGGATGGCGGTTTCCTTAAGACTGGGCTGGTCGATGCTCCCATTGCCAGCCTGCGTGCAGCCGGATTGACGGTCAGCATCTTCTCCGATGTGGTCGCCGATCCGCCGGAACCCGTTGTGCTGCAAGCCGTGGCCGATGCCCGCAAGAACGAGATCGACCTTGTCATCGGACTTGGCGGCGGCAGCTCCATGGATGTCGCCAAACTCATTGCCGTGCTTGTGGACAGCGACCAGGACCTGAAGTCCATGTATGGCATCGGCAATGTCAAAGGCAGCCGTGTGCCGCTGGTGCAAGTGCCCACCACGGCCGGCACTGGCTCGGAAGTGACGCCGATTTCCATTGTCACGACCGGTGCAACCACCAAGATGGGTGTCGTCTCGCCCCAGCTTTACGCCGACCTCGCCATCCTCGACGCGGAACTGACGATCGGCCTGCCGCCGAAAGTGACCGCTGCCACTGGTATCGATGCCATGGTGCATGCAATCGAAGCCTATACCACCAAGCTGAAGAAGAACCCCTTGTCTGACATGCTGGCGCGACAGGCACTCTCATTGCTGTCCAGCAATATCGTCACGGCATGCGAGGATGGGAAAAATCTCGGTGCCCGCCAAGCCATGTTGCTAGGCGCGATGCTCGCGGGGCAGTCGTTTGCCAATGCCCCCTGCGCCGCGGTGCACGCCCTCGCCTACCCGATCGGCGGCATCTTCCATGTGCCGCACGGCTTGTCGAATTCGCTGGTGCTGCCGCATGTGCTCCGATTCAACGCACCAAATGCCGCCGGCATGTATGCCGAACTTGCCGAGATCCTTGCCCCGGGCGTTACCGGCAGCACGGAAGCACGCACCCAGGCATTGATCGCCAGGATGGATGAGATCGCCCGCCGTACCGGGATCGAAACACAACTGCGCCAGGTGGGGATTGCCGAAGCCGACCTGGACCGGCTTGCCGACGACGCCATGCTGCAGACCCGGCTGCTGACCAACAACCCGCGCGAAGTGACGCGCGCCGACGCCCGGGCAATTTACGCTGCAGCTTTGTGAGCGTTCTGCGTCACCAAATAAAAACGGCAGCCTTGGCTGCCGTTTTTATTTCCACTCGCTAGTCCTAGTGGGCTGCACCGGATCCCGTCGGCGTTCGCTTGAACAGCGCACCGAGTTCGCCCACGATGCCGCGGCGGAAGGCCAGCACGCAGACGATGAAGATGAAGCCGGTCACGATCGTGACCGACTCGCCGATGGTACGGAACCATTCGATGTTGGTCAGCACCGCCATCCAGTTGCCGAAATCGCCAAGCTTGTTCTCCAGCGCGATGATCAGGACTGCGCCGACGATCGGGCCGGTCAGCGTGCCGAGGCCGCCGACCAGCGTCATCAGCACCACCAGTCCCGACATGCTCCAGTGCACATCGGTCAGCGTCTCGAAGCCGAGCACTACGGTTTTAGTAGCGCCCGCCAGCCCGGCGAGGGACGCCGACAGCACGAAAGCCAGCAGCTTGTACCTGTCGGTGTCATAGCCGAGGGAGATGGCGCGCGGCTCATTCTCCTTCACCGCCTTCAGCACCTGGCCGAACGGTGAATGCACGGTGCGCACGATCAGGGCGAAGCCGGCGATGAAAATCGCCAGCACGACATAGTAGAGCGTCATGTCGTTCGCAAGATCGACCACGCCGAGCAGCTTGCCGCGTGGCACACCCTGCAAGCCATCCTCACCGCCGGTGAAGGGTGCCTGCAGGAAGACGAAGAACAGCATCTGCGCCAGCGCCAGCGTGATCATCGTGAAGTAGATGCCCTGCCGGCGGATCGCCAGGCTGCCCATCAACAGGCCGATCAACGCGGCGACGACGACGCCGGCAATCAGCCCCAGTTCGAACGGGAAACCCCACACCTTCAACGTATGGCCAGCCACATATCCTGCTCCGCCAAAGAACGCTGCATGCCCGAACGAGAGCAAACCGGTGAAGCCGATCAGCAGGTTGAATGCACACGCGAACAGCGCAAAGCACAGCACCTTCATCAGGAACACCGGGTAGACGAAGAACGGCAATGCCAGCGCGCCGGCGATGGCGATTGCGTATCCAACTTTCCTGTTCATCCTATGTCCCCTTTATTTCTCTTTGCCAAACAGACCCGCCGGACGGATCATCAGCACGATGGCCATGATGATGAACACCACCGTCGCCGAGAGTTCCGGATAGAACACGCGGGTAAAGCCTTCGATCACGCCCAGCCCCAAGCCGGTAAGGATCGAACCCAGGATCGAGCCCATGCCGCCGATCACCACTACCGCAAACACGACGATAATCAGGTTCGAGCCCATCAGCGGCGACACCTGGATCACGGGTGCAGCGAGCACGCCGGCGAAGGCAGCGAGTGCCACGCCGAAGCCGTAGGTCAGCGTGACCATCATCGGCACGTTGATGCCGAAGGCTTCCACCAGTTTCGGGTTTTCCGTACCTGCGCGCAGGTAGGCGCCGAGCTTGGTCTTCTCGATCACGAACCAGGTGGCAAGGCAGACCACCAGCGAAGCCAGCACCACCCAGGCGCGGTACTTCGGCAGGATCATGAAGCCGAGGTTGAATGCGCCGGAAAGTGCCTCAGGCACCGAATACGGCTGGCCCGACACGCCGTAGAAGGAGCGGAACAGGCCTTCCAGCATCAGGGTGATGCCGAAGGTCAGCAGCAAGCCGTACAGGTGGTCCAGCTTGTACAGCCAGCGCAGCATGGATTTTTCAATGATGATGCCGAAGATGCCGACGAGTACCGGCGCAAGCGCCAGCATCACCCAGTAATTGATTTCGAAGTAGTTCATTCCCATCCAGGCGAAGAACGCACCCATCATGTACAACGCGCCGTGCGCGAAGTTGATGACATTGAGCAAGCCGAAGATGACCGCGAGCCCGAGCGAGAGCATGGCGTAGAAAGAACCGTTGACGAGGCCGAGCAGAAGCTGGCTCAGCAAGGCCTGCAGGGGAATGCCGAATAATTCCATAGGCAGAATAGTGAAAGTTGCTGCTGGATATCTGCGCCTTTGATTGCAAGACGCACCGTAAGACCCCTTCCCCCTCTTGGGGGGAAGGAACTCTATCGCTAGTGATAAGAAGGTACTTGAATGACGCGGATTACTTCCACAGCGCGCACTTCGATTCCGCCTTGGTGGTCCAGGCTGTCGCCGCCGGAATCGTCTGTGCGACCTTGTAGTAGTCCCACGGATACTTCGAGTCCGACTGCTTCTTCACTTCCATCAGGTACATGTCGTGCACCATGCGGCCGTCCGGACGGATCTCGCCGCCCTTGGCGAAGAAGTCGTTGATCTTGGTCTTCTTCATCTGCGCCATGATCTTGTCGGCGTCATCCGAGTTGATCGCCTTCACCGCGTTCAGGTAATGCGTGGTCGCGGAGTAATCCGCGGCCTGCAGCATGGACGGCATCTTCTTCATCTTTTCGAAGTAGCGGCGCGACCACTTGCGGGTGTCGTCGTTCAGGTCCCAGTACCAGCCGTCGGTCAGGTACATGCCTTGCGTCAGGTTCAGGCCGAGCGCGTGCACGTCGTTGATGAACATCAGCAGCCCGGCCAGCTTCATCGACTTGGTGATGCCGAATTCGTTGGCTGCCTTGATCGAGTTGATGGTGTCGCCGCCCGCGTTCGCCAGGCCGAGGATCTGCGCCTTGGACGATTGCGCCTGCAGCAGGAAGGACGAGAAGTCGGATGCGGACAGCGGGTGCTTGACGCTGCCGACAACCGTGCCGCCGGCGGCTTTCACCACTTCCGCAGTGTCTTTCTCGAGCGAAGCGCCGAATGCGTAATCGGCAGTCAGGAAGTACCAGCTCTTGCCGCCCTGCTTCACGATCGCAGAACCGGTGCCCTTGGCCAGCGCAACGGTGTCATACGCGTAATGCACGGTGTAGGGCGAGCATTCTTCGTTCGTCAGGCGTGCGGACGCGGCGCCGACCGAAATGAACGGCTTCTTCTTTTCCGAAGCCACTTTCGCCATCGCCAGGTTGGCGCCGGAGTTGGTGCCGCCGATCAGCACGTCCAGGCCCTGCTGGTCGAACCATTCGCGTGCCTTCGAGGCGGCGATGTCCGCCTTGTTCTGGTGGTCCGCGCTCACGACTTCGATCTTCTTGCCTGCAACATTGCCGCCGAAATCGGCGACCGCCATCTTGATCGCTTCGACGCCGCCCGGGCCGTCGATGTCGGCATACAGGCCCGACATGTCGGTGATGATACCGATACGGATGACGTCACCCGAAACCTGTGCCGATGCGGTGCCTGCTGCGGCAAATGCACAGGTAGCCGATACTGCAACTGCAATTGCTTTCAATTTCATTGCGATCTCCTTGGTGTTCCAGCTAGTGGTTGTTATACCCCGAGCAGCGAATGCAGCACGGGCATCTTGTTATCCAGTTCGGATGCAGCGAAGGTCTCGACAATCTGACCGTGTTCCATGACGTAAAAGCGATCTGCCAGCGGCGCGGCGAAGCGGAAATTCTGTTCCACCATCACGATGGTGTAGCCCTTGGCCTTGAGGGTCGTGATCATGCGCGCCAGCGCCTGCACGATGACCGGCGCAAGGCCTTCCGAGATCTCATCCAGCAACAGCAGGCGCGCGCCGGTGCGCAGGATGCGGGCGACGGCCAGCATCTGCTGCTCGCCGCCGGACAACCGCGTGCCCTGGCTCGATTTGCGTTCCTTCAGATTGGGGAACATCGCGTAGATTTCATCGACCGACATGCCCTTGTCTGTCTTGGACACGAAAGGCGGCAGCATCAGGTTTTCTTCCGCCGACAGCGACGAAAAAATGCCCCGTTCCTCGGGGCAGTAACCTACGCCTAGATGCGCCACCTTATGGGTGGGCATTGCGATGGCCTCGGTGCCGTTGATCTTGATCGATCCCTTGCGTGCGCCAGTCAGTCCCATGATCGCGCGCAGCGTCGTCGTCCGTCCCGCGCCGTTGCGGCCCAGGAGCGTAACCACTTCACCGTGGTTCACGGAAAAGTTGACGTCGTGCAGGATGTGCGACTCGCCGTACCAGGCGTGCAGGTTGGTGATTTCCAATGCCGCTGATCCAGCCATTCAATGCGCTCCTTCGAGTGCGCCGGCGGTAGTGCCCATGTAGGCTTCCATCACCTGCGGGTTCTTCGATACTTCGTCATAGGTTCCTTCGGCCAGCACCGCCCCGCGCTGGAGCACCGAGATGCGGTCGCTGATGCCGGCGATCACGCTCATGTTGTGCTCCACCATCAAGATAGTCCTGCCCGTGGAAACCTTCTTGATCAGGTCGGTGACGCGGTGCACATCCTCATGCCCCATGCCCTGCGTGGGTTCATCGAGCAGCATGAGCTGGGGCTCCATCGCCAGCGTGGTGGCGATCTCCAGCGCGCGCTTGCGGCCATAGGGAAGATCGACAGTCGTCGTGTCGGCAAACTTTTCCAGGTCAACCTCGGCAAGCAGTTCCATTGCGCGGTCGTTGAGCACGTTGAGCTTGCTCTCGCTCTTCCAGAAATGGAAGGAATTGCCGAGCGGCCGCTGCAAACCGATACGGACATTCTCCAGCACCGTCAGGTGCGGAAATACCGCGGAGATCTGGAAAGACCGGATGATGCCCTGGCGCGCGATTTGCGCCGGCTTGGCCATCGTGATGTCTTTGCCGTTGAAAAGAATATGTCCCGAGGTCGGGACCAGGAATTTGGTGAGCAGGTTGAAGCAAGTGGTCTTGCCCGCACCGTTCGGGCCGATCAGTGCGTGGATATGTCCACGCTGCACCTTCAGGCTCACATTATTGACGGCAGTGAATCCTTTGAATTCTTTCGTCAGCTGCCGCGTTTCCAAAACCACATCCGCCATGGATTCTCCCTGTTGACTGTAAGGAGGGCGACCGAAGTACCCTCCACCGCCGCCGCTGAGGCTGCGATCATTAACCAAAAGGACGTGCATAACGCTGATGCACAGTACACAGTACGACTAGGGGGGTGGCAATACAACAGACAAATCATCTGCCGATTGTTTGGCCTGTATCAATACCGTACATGTATCGACATCAGGCACTCGGCCGATGTTAGCATGAAGAAAAAATAATTGCTTGTGGTTAAGTCAAGCTTTCTCTCGACGTGACTGTTGGTACTCAAACATGCACGAATACCGGCTGCATTGCAGACGGCGCCGTCTCCAGCATCTGCCAGCCGCGCGCCAATGCAACACGCTCGAGAGCCGGATCACCGTGCACGACAAATTGCTTGCCGACCGCTTCAAGCATGGGCAGGTCGCTCAAATGATCGCCGCAGGCAATGCACCGCTGCAGATCGATCCGATGCGCATCGGCAAAGCGTCGCATGGCTGATGCCTTGCCGTCGCCGATGATCTGCGGGGGAACAATGCGGCCGGTGTACGCACCGTGTTCCGATTCCAGCGAGGTCGCGAGACATGCATCGAATTCCAGGTGCCGCAGCATCGGACCCAGTATCTCGTGCGAAGACCCGGAGACAGCCACCAGGAGATAGCCCCTGCGTTGCAGGTGCCTGGCCAGATGCAGTGCAGATTCGATCCACAGCCTGTCGCCGTGCCGCACAAGCATTGTGGCAAACCACTGCTCGGCCAGGCGCTCTACCTCATCCACTCGACGGCTGCGGAAGCTTTCATAGAATCGGCGGTTCAAGGCCAAACGGTCATCCGGTGCAGCGGCGGCATGCAGGTCCGCGATGAATTCCTCATACGTCGCGAACGCGCCCCTGTGCGTCGCTGCCTGTGCGTAGAAATACTCCTGGAATGCAAACATCGACTTCAGGTTGAGCAAGGTATTGTCGACATCGAAGAAAGCGGCATTGCGGCATTCACGCTGCATCGCGCACCTCCTGCGACAAGACCGCATCACGCACGGCCACGCCGCACCTGCTGAAATAATGCGCGACCTCGTCAGGCGACCAGTTCCTCGAGGACATGGCGCAAAAGCCGTCCGGACGTGCCAGCACCATTGCCTTCGCGCTGCCGGACAGCGCGTGCAGCACGCTGCCGTCGCGATCGTCGACCAGGCAACAACCATCCGGAAGTCGCTCCTTCCATGCTGCCGTTTCCCGGGTAACCACCACCACGTTCAGGAAGGGATGGCGCGCACAGTTGGCCGGGGCCAGGAATTGATGCAGTTCAACGAGTGCCTGGGCGTCCAACCGCTCCTTCAGCAGCAGGAGCGTGAAAGCAGTCCCATGAACCATGCTGGCCAGGGGCACACGACCATCGCCCTGCGACACCCAGGCATGAGGTATGCGACTGCCGGCTTGCAACAGGCCGGAGCCGGAACTTCCCGCAAGCGGCCCCACTTCCCCATACCCCTGCAACATGCCCGCAAGCAGCCGTGGCAATTGTTTCTGCACGCGCTCGCTGCGATTGAACAGCGGCGTCACATAGCGGCGCAGCAGGCGATGCGGCAGTGTCGTCTTCGTGATGAATTCCGTGGTCTTTGCTGTTACTGCAGCAATGCGGCGTGCAATGGCTTCACGCTCCACCTGATACGTGGGCAGCAAGGAATGCTGTGCCCAATCTTTCTCGATGTAAGCAAGCTTCCACGCAAGGTTGAATGCATCCTGCAAGCCGGTATTCAGTCCTTGTGCACCAAGGGGGCTGAACAGATGAAACGCGTCGCCGGCCAGGATCACGCGCTGCCTGAGCGCGGTTTCCGCCAGCCGGTGATAGAAGGGAGCGCTGGTCAGCCACTGCGGTGAATGCACACGAATGCCGCCCGGACCGTTGGCGTCGACGATGCGCTGCAACTCTTCCAGCGTTGCCTGCGGGCGTTCATCGCCCTGAAAATCCGCATAACGCTTGTCTGTCTGCGCAATGATGCGATGCATGCCATCCGGCATCGGAATCACCAGCAGGTAGCCGCGGGCGGACAGGAAGAATTGCAGTTCCGTTTTCGGTCCATCCCAATCGATCAGGACATCGCCCAGAATAAAGGCCTTGCCGAAGTCGCCACCGGGAAAATCAATGCCTGCCATCTCGCGCACGGCACTGCGGCTGCCGTCGGCACCCACCAGCCAGTTGCACTCGACACGCTCGACACGGCCATCCGCATGCGCGATGCGCACGACCGCCGGCCGGTCCAGCGCAGCGGGATCGCCCTGATCCTCGATCGCTTCCAGCGACGTTCCCCATTCCACCGCCCCGCCCAGCTCCTCCAGCCTTTCAAGAAGACGGCGTTCTGTCCGGCTCTGCGGCAAGCCGAGCACAAAGCCGTAAGGCGACCCGATATCGTCGAAACCCGCTGACATCAGCGTGCGCCCGCCCTCTACCAGGCGAAAGCTGCGCATCGGAAGGCCGTCGTCGAGCAGCTGTCCGGTCAATCCCAGTGCATGCATGCTTTCCAGGGTGCGTGCATGCATTCCGATGGCTTTCGAATAGGGCGTCGGTCCGGCACTCTTGTCGACGATGCGCACGGCCACGCCGTGCTGGCGCAACAGCGCGGCAAGTGCGAGGCCCACCGGTCCCGCGCCGCAAATGAAGACTGACATTCTCTGACTTTTCATGTAAATTTTTTAACGCTTTCGATGCAATTCTGTCAATACGCTGACCTAATGGCGCGTTCCTTCGCCCATGCGCCAGATCCCGTCAACCTACCCTTCTCGCGCCTATGAAAAAAAGCAGGACCAAGTCCGTCGACCTGAATCTGTTCAAGGTATTCGCCGCCGTCTACAACCTGAAGAACCTGACCCATGCCGGCGAGCAGCTCGCGCTCACCCAGCCGGCCGTCAGCCGTTCCCTCGACCGCCTGCACCATCTGTTCAACGAGCGCCTGTTCATCCGCACCGAAGGGGAAATGCGTCCCACGCGCACCGCCGAAATGCTCGCGCCGCTGATCCTCGAAGGCCTGGCCATGATGGAGACAGCAGTGGCGACCAGCGTCGATTTCAATCCCCAGGAACTGGCCGTCACGCTCAAGCTAGGCGGCAACGACTATGTCTCCTCGGTGATCCTGCCCAACCTGGTGGCACGCCTCAGCAAATCCGCGCCGTCGGTTTTCCTGGCAACGATTCCATGCACTTACCTCGATGCATCGAACCTGCTCCAGCGCAACGTCATCGATTGCGCGGTCACTTCCTCGCTGCCGTCCGGCGAACGCATGGCGGCGCAACCCCTGTTCCGCGAGGACTACGCCGTGATCAGCGCGATCGACCATCCGATGCTGAAGGACGGTCATCCGCTCGACCTCGAAACCTACCTGTCCTGCGAACACATCCTTGTGTCCTACACAGGCAGCCGCGACGGCTGGGTCGACGAACGTCTTGCCGAAATGGGACGCCGGCGCCGCGTGATCGCCTCCACCCATATGTTCCTGACGGTGCCGCACATCATCCATTCCACGCCTTATCTCTGCACGCTGCCGCGGCGCCTCGCCATGCAATTCGCCAAGGCGCACCCGATCCGCGTTTCCGAACTGCCTTTCGAGAGCCAGACCCATCTGTTCCACCTGGTCTGGCCACGGCACCAGTCGAGAAACCCGATCTCGACCTGGCTGCGCGGCCAGATCCTCGATACCTGCGCAGAGCTGGGGGAATCGAAGGTGCTGAAGGTCGCCTAGGCCATCGCCTGGTTCGTCACCGGCGACATCACCTTCGTCAGCGTGCTGGTCAATGCAGCCAGCGCCATCTTCCTTTCCTTTTCCAGCAGGCGGTTCTGCTGGACGGCGGTGTACTCCACCGCCACTTCGCACACGCACTCGCCGCACTGATAGAAGGCAACGGTCGCCTTGGCCGAGATGCGGTCTTCACGGCGCCGGTCGATTTCGTTGAGGTTGAAGCAGATCTCGGTCGGCAGCGGGAAAGCAAACTTGTGGTACGAGGTATCGAACTTGTTGATCGCAAAGTAGTACTTCTCGTCCTTGGGCAGCAGGAAGCGTTCCGTCACCGCCAGGAAAGCCTGGCGCGCCGCCTCGATCAGCACCATTCCCTGCACATGGTGGCCGGTCACATGGTCGGACATGATTTCGCAGGCGTCGTCGATCGACAGCAGCATGCTGTATTCATTCAGCCCGATGCGGCGCGGATCGGTGATCAAGACGTTGTGGCGATCCCACTTGTGGCAGAACTTGCGGCCGGTGCGCTCGCTGATCTGCCGTTCGCCGATGAACTCGACCGGGAATTCGCCTTCCTCGACGCGGTTCTTGAGATAAGTACGCCAGCTTTCCGACACGCCCTGGCCAAACACCACCTGGCGCGGCAATTCGTCCGCCTGCACCAGCCCGTCAAGCAGGTTGGCCAGCTTCGATACCGTCATGACGCCTTCCAGCGCCGCGAAATCCGAGAATTTGTCGCCAACAACAACAGTGACTGCACTCTTTTGCATGTTGCTACTCCTCCGGTGATACGGTTGATCGGTTCGTTGCAATGAAGATGGGGAATGGATGGGCCGCCCGGCTCAGCGCACGGCGTCCAGCAGGGGTTGCATGCCCTTGATGCCGTTGGCGAACAGGGCCGCCAGGCTGGATGCGATCGCCTTGTCGTCGCCGCCGGCGGGCACCGTGTACCAGGCTTTCCACTGCAGCCGGGCTGACTGTGCGCCGTCGGGAAGGAGGCGGAATTCGGAGCGGTAGTTCGTGACCGGCAGCGGGCCGCTCTGGATGGTGTAGGCGAAGGCGCGGTCGTTGATCGAGTATTCTTCGAGGCGCTCGACGAAAGCCGAGCCGTCGCGCATGACGAGGGTGCGGTAGATGCCTTCCTTGCGCTCGTCGAGCACGCAGCTGGCGACCAGCGACTGCCATTCCGCAATGGCGCAGAAGCGGCCGAGGGTTTTCCAGGCGGTGTCGGCGCTGACGTCGAAACGATGCGTCACTTCGACATTCGCGGGACGCACTTCCGAACAGGACGCGCTGCTTGCCGCAAGCAATCCCGCGCAAAGCATGACCGAAGACAGGACTTTATTCAATTTGAGGTCTCTTTCTATCTGGCAAAGTTCGCAAAAACAAATCGGGCCGTCCGCCATGGAGCCGGTTGCTGGGACCGTTGCTTGCTCCATCACTGCGACGACATGGAAGATGATAGACAGGCCTGCACCGTTTATAAAAATGCATGATTTGTATAGTTGGTATGACTGGGCGTCATTACGCAACGGCAAGGAGGGAGAGAGGAAGGGACACCGGAAAGGCGCAGAGACAGCTTAACGCGGTTTGCGCCCCGGATTGCACACCCGGGGTGTCAACTCAAATAACCGGGGAAGTCATTCGGCGCCGAAACGCTGCACCATGAAATCCACAAAGGACTTCAGCTTGGGTGTCATGTTGCGGCTGGAGGGATAAAGGATGTGCATGGGCTGCGCCGGCAGCGCGTAATCGGCCAGCAGGCGCACCAGCCTGCCCTGGGCCAGGTCTTCTTCCAGCAGCACTTCGGGCTGCATGATCACGCCCATGCCGCACAGCGCCGCTGTCTTGAGCGCCTGCCCATTGTTGACGCGCAGGTTGCCATTGACCGCCACCTCGTTGAGACCCTCGTCGTCGATGAAGGTCCAGTGCTTCTGCGAGGCGCTGTACTTGAAGCCCATGCAGTTGTGCATCGCCAGCTGTTCCGGCGATGCGGGCGTGCCGCGCCGGGCGAGGTATTGCGGCGATGCGCAGACCACCATCCGGTACGGCATCAGCGGCCGCGCAACCATGCTTGAATCGGCCAGGCTGCCGATGCGGATCGCCGCCTCGATGCCCTCTTCCACCAGGTCGACCACGCGGTCATTGAGCGAGAGTTCCACGCTCACTTCCGGATAGAGCGCCAGGTAATCGCTCAACGCCTTGGCGAGGGCGTTCGCGCCGAAGGACACCGGCGCATTGACATGCAGAACGCCACGCGGCACCTGCTGCATCTCGCTGGCACAGGCTTCCGCCGCATCCACCTGCGCCAGCGCAAGCTTGCTGCGTTCGTAAAAGGTCCGTCCGATTTCGGTCAGGCTCTGCCGCCGCGTCGTGCGGTTCAGCAGGCGTGCGCCAAGGCGTTCCTCGAGGAAGCGCAAGTGCTTGCCCACCATCGTGGGCGATATGTGGCACGCGTCCGCCGCCGCACTCAGGCTGCCCTTTTCCACGACACAGACGAATACTTCCATGCATGCCAATCTATCCATGGATTACGCACTCCAGGTTCAAAGTAATGAAACTATTGTCGGGTTTATCAATTCAAGGTTGCCAATCATACTGGCGTCGCTGGGGAAAACGCAAAAACATCGGAAGACAGGTTGCAGGGAAAGGGGAAGCAAGGTGACGAGGGTATTCGGCATGTCCGATTCGGGAAACTGCTACAAGGTCAAACTGTTGCTGGAACAGTTGCAGGCTGCATATCGGTGGGAAGAAGTCGACAGCGTGAACGGCGGAACGCGCACACCGGCATTCCTGGCAATGAACCCGAACGGCAAGGTGCCGACCATGGTGCTGGACAACGGGGAAGTGCTAAGCGAGTCGAACGCGATCCTGTGCTACCTCGCCGACGGCACCCCGCTGTGGCCGGCCGAGCGGCTGGCGAAGGCGCGGGTGCTGCAGTGGATGTTCTTCGAACAGTACAGCCACGAACCCTATATCGCCGTGGCGCGCTTCATCTGCCGCTTCCTGCCGCCCGGCCATGTACGCCGAACCGAGCTGCCGCGGCTGCACGAACGGGGCATGCAGGCGCTGCAGGTGATGGAAAAGCATCTCGCGGGACAGGCCTTCTTCGGCGGCAGCGCATATTCGATTGCCGATATCGCGCTGTTCGCCTACACCCACAAGGCGGCGGAGGGTGGCTTCGACCTCGCGCCCTTCCCCGCCATCCGGGACTGGATCGCACGCGTCGAAGCGCAGCCCCGCTTTGTGCCGATGATGGGGGCGGCATGATGCCGCCCGGTGTTCATGCCGCGAGCGCAAGATCGCTCTCCTCCCGCTCCTTGCGCAGCGACATGGTTACCTTCGCGCTGGAAGGCAGGGCATTGAGGCGGCGCTCCAGCGATTCGACGATGACCTTAGAACGCAGCGACAGCAGGCTGAAGGAACCCGCGTCGCCCATGCCGTGCGTGGATTCGCACAGGCCGTTCATGTAACACGGATTGTCCGACTGAACCGTATGCAGCATCTTGACCGTGTAATCGCTATTGACCTGGATAACGCCGCCCTCACCCTTTTCCGCATAGGGCGCGAGCGGGGCGAAGATGGCAGGATGGCGTTCGTCCTGCGCGCCGGTGCCGAGGTTGCGGAAGCCCGTGGCCAGCACCACCAGGTCGAAATGCTCGGCGCGCTCCTCGGGATGCTCGATCTGCGTGTAGCGCAGCGTCGCGCCGCCCTCGTCGGTCTCGACGCCAAGGATGTCCGCGCTGCGGCGGATGGACAGGCGCTCGCGATTCTCCACCTTCTGCTGGTACATCTTCAGGTACAGCGCATCCAGCACATCCGAATCGGTCGCGGAATAGTTGGTGTAGTGCAGGTTCTCGGACAAGCGCTTTTTCTTGTCCTTGTCGAGCGAGTAGAACAGGTCGACGAATTCAGGGAAGTACACTTCGCCGGTGAACGGGCTGGTGTCCTTCAGGCGGAAACCGAAGCTCCGATTGAACCCGACCACTTCCGCATCCGGCAGCTCGTCGGCCAGGTGCACCAGAATCTCGGCCGCGCTCTGGCTGCCGCCCACCACCGCCACGCGTTTGGGCGGCGTACCGCTTTCCTGCAGCGCCTTGAGCGTCGGGATGTAATGGTTCAGGTGAATCACGCGCGGCGTCAGCTTGTTGGCAAACACCGGCGGAATGAAGGGCGTGCGTCCCGGCGCCAGCAGCAGCGAACGACCGCGATGCACCTCTCCGTCCGAGGTCGACACTTCATAGTGCGCCTTCCCGCCATTGGCCCTGTCCGCCGCGACATAGCTCACGCTCTGCACTGAAGTGCCGTACTGCACCTGGTGCGAGAAATGCCCTGCCACCCATTCCACATATTGTGAATATTCCGTACGCAGCGGATAAGTGCGACCCAGGTTCAGGAACTCGAACAGGCGTCCCTTGCTGAACAGGAAGTTGGTGAAGGAATACTGGCTGCGCGGATTGCGCGGCGTGGCGAGGTCGCGCAGCGGATGATTCTGGATGTCCGACTGGCCGAACTGCATGCCGGGCTGCCATTGAGAGGTCGGGGCGCGCTCCAGGAAGCGCATCGAAAGGCCGGTATCCAGTTCTTCATTCGCGATGGCTACGGCAATGTTTGCGGGACCAAAACCAACACCGATAACGTCGAGGACTTTGTTCATTTTTCAGCTCCAGTAAATTAAGAAATAAAAGGATTCAGCAACAATTCAGGTTCACTGCGGCGGCAGGTTCTTCAGCCATCCGCGCATGTCGGCGGCAACAACGTCCGCCCGTTCTTCAATCAGGTTGTGGCCGGTGCGCGGATACGTCACCAATGCCGTTCCCTGCCATTCCTTCGCAAAGCGCCGCCCATAAGCAGGCGGCAGCCACGTATCCTCCTCGCCCCACAGCACCAGCCCCGGCATACGCAACTCGCCGATCCGCTCATGCTCGTTGAAAGCCACGGCCCGCATGCGGGACAGCATCGCGGTGCGCGCGCCCTCGCGCAGCAGCATGCGGTGATAGCGATCCACCAGTTCCGGCGTCGCCCGCGACTTGTCGGCGAAGACTTCCCTGACGTTTTCCTCCACCACGAAACGCGGCGTCAGGCGCGACAGCACTTCACCCGCCACCGGCACCTGCGCCAGCCGCCACACCAGCGGACTGGCGGCGGGGTACCCGGTCGGTGCAGCCAGCACCAGCCCGCGTACCCGGTGCGGGTCCTGCAGCGCAAAGCGCCACGCGACCTGACCGCCGACCGAATGCCCTGCGATCACCGCCTTGTCTATCCGCAACGCATCGAGGAAAGCGCGCAGATAGCCGAGATAGGATTCGATGCTGTAGTCGCTGCCGCCGTCGAAACCCGAGAGCCCGGAACCCGGCAGGTCGACGCGAATCACGCGATACGCGCCGCGCAACTGCCGCGCGACGTCATCCCAGGCATGCAGCGATGCCCCCGAGCCATGGATCAGCACCACCGCCTGGCCTTGGCCTTCATCGACGTAATGCAGCGGCACACCCTGGATGTCGATGAAGCGCGATTGCGGCAATCGATATTCGGCGCGTACCTGCGCATCCGCGACGTCGGGCCGGTACAGCGAGCCGGCACCGAGCAGCAGTGCAGCCGACAGCAGTACGCCAGCCGCCATCCTCCATCGTGGTTTTCCGTCCGCGGAAACCGGCCAGGGCGGCGTCAGCAACGCGCCGACCGGGGTGTAGGAAACGTCATGCTTGTTCATGTGCGCTCCCTCATTGCCACGATGCGGCCAGCGGCAGCGCAGCAGCCGGTTCAGCCAGGAAGGACACGATCCGCTCGCGCATGCCTGGCTGGCCGTAGAAGGTGAAGTGATCCCCTTCCTGCGCGATCTCCAGCACGGCACCCGGTATCAGGCGTGCCGCCTTGCAGGTGCCGTCCGGATGTGCGGTGGTATCGCCGTGCGCGGTGACCATCAGCGTAGGTGCCTGTATCCTGCCCAGCCACGCTTCCGGCGCGTCGTCCACGAAGCGCGTCACCATCCGCGCATAGCGGTACACCTCTTCCACGCCGCGCGTGGGCATGGCAATCAGGTGCTGGTAGGCCGGGTCGGTCTGGCCCATCATTTGCTCCACCTTGCGCTTGAGCATCTGGTCGGCCCAGCTGAACATGAAGCTGCGCTGCTCCTGGCTGAACACCATGTTGAACATCATGCGCGCGGTGCCGCGGCTGCCGGCCACCTTGGGCATGAGCAGTTTCATGTTCTTCTGGAACTTGGTCAGTTCGCTGCCCTTGAGCATGAAACTGCCGTGCAGCAGCGCCAGCGACGTCACGAATCCCGGTGCCCGTGCGGCAGCCTTGGCCGCGATCAGCGCGCCAGTGGACCAGCCGGCCAGGGCGGCGCGCTCGACGCCGAAAGCTTTCGCCACCGTGAACACATCGTCCACATAGGCATCCGTCGTCACATCCATGCGGTCGAACTGCTCCGCATCGCTGCCCATGTCCGGCAAGCCGCGGCAATCCCAGGTCAGCACCCGGTGCGTGCGGCGCAAGACCGCCGCCAGCGGGAACCAGGCATCGACCGGCATGCCGTAGGCATTGGCCAGCAGCACAGCGGGCTTTGCCTCGTCACCGCACTCGTACGCCACCAGCTGGCCGCCATCGGGCAATGGCAGGCGGTGAACGCGGAACAGCTCTTCCAGGCCGCCATACTGCAGTTCGCGCAGGCCGGCTTCCACGTAGTTGAGCATGTCGGCGTCACTCATCTCCACATGCGGCGCACGCGTCCGTTCGAACGACTTGTCGTTCTGCGTATAGCCTGCATAGAAGCGCAACCGTTCCACCAACTGCCGTTCGGCGTCGTCGCGAGGCGCGAAATCCTCCTGCAGGCGGATGGCGTCCAGGCCAAGGCGGCCGGCAAGCATCTGCATCAGAACCGACACGGGGAAATCGCGGCTGTTCACCAGGTGGTGCACGCGGCAACCCGGTGCGGCAGATTCAGTGACAATCGCAAGGAAATCCTCCAGCAGCTCGTCGACCGGCACAAAATTGATCCGGCCTTCCCTGCCCGGCAGGTTGAGCGCCCTCATTCCAGCGCGGCGGGCCGCCCTGGCGAGGCGCTGCAATTCGCGCATCAGTCCGTACAGCCCGGTACGCGAACCGCCCGTGGTTTTCGACGCGCGCGGCCCGACCACCACCGATGGCCGCAGGATGTCGAGGACGATGCCGTGCTCGGCGCAAAATTGCTGCGCGAGATGTTCGGCCTCGGCCTTCGAGCGTTCGTAATCGTTGTTGTAGGACGCCGGGCGATGCAGGGCTTCCGGCACATGTCCGCCCATGGTGCCGGCCACGTAGGCGGTGGACACCATCACGAAGCGACGCACGCCAAGTTCCAGCGCCAGTTCGAGGAGATGACGAGTACCGTCGACGTTCACCTGGCTGGCGCAGTGCTCGTCATCGAAGGGGTGCAGGTTTGCGCCCACATGCCAGATTTCCTCCACGCCGGCGAGGGCGGCGCGGGCCGTATCCGACATGCCCAGTCGCGGCGCATCGAGGTCGCCCGTCACCACGTCCACACGCTCCAGCAGGCCAGTGGTGTCCGCGATCGGGCGGTAGGAACAGGCCGCCTTGGTCAACGACGCTTCCAGCCGCTCGCGGGACGCCTCGCCCTCACGGCTGCGCACCAGTGCGCTGACCGCATGGGACTGCGCCGTGCGCAGCAGCAGGTGGCTGCCGATGAAACCGGTGGCGCCTGTCATCAGGATGCGTTTCATGACCATTTTTGTGCCTCCATCGTGAAGACGGCCTGCGCCGGCTGCCGCTTGAACAGGTAAGCGATGTTCGCCGCGGCGATGCGCAACAGGTTGCGCGGCGACAGGAAGGTGCGGACGCCGATGTGACGGCCCATGAAAGCGTGCAGGTAATTCGCCATCGTCTGGTCGTGCACAGCGGCAATCGAAATCATCTTTTCCAGCAGGTTAGGACTGCGACCCGCCGAGCTGTCAGCGATGAAGAATTCATGGCCCCACAGCCGCTTGCGATGCAGCCTGCGGTAATCCGCCAGGCACCTTTCCAGCGGGCGGCTGCCCTGGAAGGCCGGCAGCACCGCATCGGCCAGCCAGCCCGCGCTCTGCATCGCCCAGCCGCAGCCGACACCCGACATCGGATCGGCGGAGATGGCGGCATCGCCAACCAGCGCCATGCCCTTCCAGACCGAGGGGCGGCGCGCATCGTCCAGGCGCAGCATGCCCTTGAAACCGGTCACCCGTTCGGCCGCGCCGAGATCGGGCGCATCCGGCAGGTCGCCGTAGAAGCGGCGGAAGGCGCCGTCGAGGTCATCCTTCCATTGCGGCAGCTGGTCATGCGGCGCGAAACAGCACAGCATGGTCAGGCCGTGGCCGAAGGGATAGGCGAAACCCATCTCGCGGTCCTTCACCCAGAATTGCGAACGCTGTCCCGACTTGAGCGGCAGGTTGCGGTAGTACGCGTAGTACACGAAGCGCTTGTTGTCGCGCAGCTTCGCCGGCACGCCGGCCAGCTCCGCCATGCGTGAGCCGCGGCCGTCGGCAGCAACCACCAGCGGTGCGCGCAGCGTCAGCTCCGGCCCGTTGCCCACCTGGTAGCGCACGCCGACGACGCGGCCATCTTCCTCGATGAGCGTCTTCACCTGTGCGCCCAGCATCAGTTCCACGCCCGGCGTCGCCTGCGCATGGGACCGCAGGATGGGATCCAGTTCCTCGCGCCGGATTGAGTAACCGTGCGCCGGCAGGTCGCGGTTGACCGCGTCGCGGGTGGCCGCAATGCGCCCCCATTTCGTCCAGAACTCGGCACTGTTTCGCACGCCGCCGGCGGCCTCGATGGCATCCTTGATGCCAAGGCGCTCGATCACCGGCAAGGCGCTGGCCTGGATGAAGGTGGTGCAGATTTTCTTGTAATCGTCGATCGATGCCTTGCGTTCCAGCACCGCGACCTTCAGGCCGCCGCGGCCGAGCAGGGTCGCTGCGGTACAGCCGGCGACGCTGCCGCCGATGACGATGACATCGTAATGTTGTGCGTTCATGTTCAGATGCTCCAGTCGGATATCAGGCTCAAATCATGTAGTCGACACCGAAGTCATCGAGGAAGGACTGGTCCCCGGTCAGCGCCGGCGGATCCTGGTTGTCCGCCATCGGCCTGTTGCGCGCCGGTATGCCGGTCGCGATGTGCCGCTGCGGCACGTCGCGCAGCACCACCGCCCCCGCGCCTATCCTGGCGTTGTCGCCGACACGGATGTTGTCCAGCAGGGTGGCGCCGGCGCCGATCAGCACGCCCGATCCGACCTTGGGATGGCGGTCGCCCTGCTTGCTGCCGCTGCCGCTGCCGCCGAGCGTAACGTTATGCAGGATCGAAACGTTGTCGCCGATGACCGCGGTCTCGCCGATCACCACGCCCGTGGCATGGTCGATCATCACGCCGGCACCGATGCGCGCCGCCGGATGGATGTCGACGCCGAAGGCCGCGGCGGCGGCGCTCTGCAGCGCCAGCGCCGAGAACTGTTGGCCGGTCATCCAGAAGTGGTGGGCCACGCGATAGGCCTGCAGCGCATGGAAGCCCTTGAAGAACAGGAAGGGCGCCGACAGCGAGTAACTCGCCGGATCCCGGTGGACGACGGCGAGCAGGTCCTTGACCATGACCGCCACCAGTTCCGGATTCTCCTGGTAGGCCTGCTGGCACAGCTTGCGTATCGACCATTCGCTGACGCCGGCGCTGCCCATGCGGCTGCCGAGCAGCAGCGCAGCGGCATCGGCCATGCTGCCGTTCTGCAAGGCCATCTTGTCGAGGAAGGAGGAGATGACCGGATTGGCGACACGCTGCTGTTCGACTTCCGCCAGGATGTCGTTCCACAGCACGTCGGCGTCGGAGAGGGTGTTGGCGGGTTGGGTGATGATGTCCAGAGTGTTCATTGCAAAAGCTCCTGTAAGTTGAAATGTGAAATGGGTATTGCCGGTTACGCGATTTCTTCCAATGCTGCTTCCTGCACAAACTTCACCAGGTCGCCCAGCGTAGCCGGCGGCGGCATGCCGTCCGACAGCAGGGCCAGGCGGCCTCCTGCGATTTCGTCGAGCCTGACGATGATGTTCACCAGCGCCAGCGAATCGATGTCCAGGTCGGACAGCGGCGTATTGCCGTCCTGCCTCCCTGCGTCGAGCGGATGTCCGAGCACCGCCTCGACCGTCTCCAGCACCTGTTGCCAGGCGCGTCCTTGTTCCTCATGCTTGAACGTCACGATGCCTCTCCTATGTCAGGCCGCCAGCGCATCGAAGGATGCGGCGCCCCGGTTGTTGAAATAGCTGGCGCGCGAACCTGCCACCGCCTGCTGCAACGCCTGCAGCGCACCCTTGCGGTCGGCCTTGCCGGAACTCATCATGAAACCGCCCGCCGTCACCGCCAGCACGCGCGGACACATGTAGGGCGGCAGCAGGTTGGCGATGTCCCTGCCCACGCTTTCCAGCCGCGCGCCGGACCAGTCCTCCCCTTTGCCGGTATCGAAGACCACGCCGGCGATCACCGGCTGCCCGTCGCGCTCGACCACGCCGACCACTGCGTTGTCCGCTTCCGTCACGCGCAGCAGCGCGGCCTGCACCTCGGTCAGATTGATGCGGCGTCCGCTGAGCTTGACCTCGTGGTCGCGCCGGCCGTCGAACTGCAATTCCCCGCTGTCGAGGTAGTGGCACAGGTCGCCGGTGCGGTAGTAGCGCTGGCCCGCGATGTCGACGAAGGCGACGGCGGTCTCCGCCGGCTTGTCCCAGTAGCCGTCCATCAGTTGCGGTCCGCCCAGCAGCAGCTCGCCGACGACGCCCGGCGCAACGATGGAAGCGCCCTGTTCATTGACCAGCAGCGTGCTGACCGTCGGCAGCGCCCGTCCGATCGGATAGAACGCGGTGCGTCCCTCCTCGGCCCGTTCGATCACATGCACCAGGCTGATCGAATTCACTTCGGTCGGACCATATCCGTTGATGACGCGAATGCCCGGATAGCGGGCCAGCCATTCATTGATGACCTTCACGTCGCACACCTCGGCGCCGGTCATGACTACGCGCAGCGCGCCCAGGTCGTGCCGTGCCAGCGCGCTGCCGTCGCCGGTGATCAGGCGCAGTACCGTCGCCACCGCGATCAGGTGGGTGATGCGATATTCCTCCATGCGCTTGAGCAGCAGCGGCTGCAGCGGCAGGCCCGGCGTCAGCACCACGCCCGCGCCGAAGGACAGCGGCAGGAAGGTGTCCTGGATCGAGACGTCGAAATGGAAGGGCGCATTGTTCAGGCAGCGCGATTGCGCATCGAAGCCGAGCACGCGGTTGTGGCCGTCGAAGTAGGTCAGCACCGCGCCGTGCGACATCACCACGCCCTTGGGCGTGCCGGTGGAGCCGGAGGTATGCAGGATGTACGCCGTGTCACTGCGCGAACCCGCCGGCACTTCCTCCTCCGGCACCTCGTCCACCGCTTCCAGTGCGCGGATCTGCTCGAACGACAGCGAGCGGATCGCACCGAGCTCGGACTTCAGCGCCGCCAGTTGCGCCTTGGTGGCGATCACCAGCGCCGGACGGATGCTGTCGCGCAGCCAGGCGATGCGCCCGGCCGGCGAACTCACATCGACCGGCACATAGATGGCGCCCGCCTTCCAGATGCCGATGGCGGCCGGCACAATGTCCGTGGTCTTCTCCGCCAGCACCAGCACGCGGTCGGTACGCGCCACGCCGCTGGCGGCGAGGCGATACGCAACGGCGACGGCCTTGCGTTCGAGTTCGGAAAAGCTCAATGCGCTGCGGCCGTCCGTCACCGCCAGCGTATCCGGCTGCGACAGTGCCCAGCGGCGCACGATGCCGCCCAGCGTCTGCAAGCCTTCCAGGTTGATGTTGCAAATCTCAGTCATGTTCTTGCTCCGTATCAAAAGTCGGATCGCGAATGTCGGATCGTCTTGTTCAGACATGGCCTTCGAAGCCTGCCTGCAGGTAGGCGGCGATATCGCCCTTGCCCTCGGTCAGCACATCGCGCACCCAGCGGTCGCGCTCATGCTTCATGACTTCCAGCTCCCATACGCAGCAGGCGATGCGGCTGCCTGCGAAATCGGTGAAGCCACCGCCGCCCGGCACCTCGTAGAACACCTGCGAGCCCAGCATGTTTTCGCCGGTCCACCAGTTGAGCAGGAAGAAGCTGCCGTCATTGGCTTCGTGCACGATCAGGAAGGCGGCCCCGTACACCGGGAAGTCATGCCGCATGTTTTTCAGCAGGCGCATCGCCTGTTCCCAGGCTCGCTCCACGATTGCCTTGTCGGCCGGCCTGCCCTTGCTGCAGATGCCGTAGACCTTGACCTGCCAGTTGCTGCTTTCATGCACGCCGAGAAAGGACACCGGCCGCGTGCGGTAAGGAGAAAACTCAGCCATGCTTCAACTCCTCGGTGCGACGCGCGCGTGCCCAGAGGAACAGCGGCAGCGCGAGCGAGAAGGCGATGCTGTAGGTCAGCAGCGGATACACCCAGAAGTGCCGCATGCCCAGCCTGCGCGCCTCGCCCCAGGCCCAGGCAAAGAACACCAGGGTGCACAGCAGGATGTCGGTCAGCAGCTGGGATGCCACCCAGTTGCGCGCCGCGTCGGCATAGAACGCGGGCGACAGCAGCATCAGGTTGGCCAGGCTGGCGCCGCCCAGCTCGGCCAGCTTGTCGACTGAGAAGCGATAGGTGAAGTAACTCGGCGCCAGGCCGCCCAGCAGGACCAGCGGCAGATAGGCGTTTGCATTGTTGCGGTTCATGACTGCTCCTTGTTGATGGTTTTCGGATGGATGGAAACCGGCGGGATGCCGTCTTCGGGCGCCGCATGCAACGACTGGCTGAACTGCAGCAAGCCGTCCTGCAGCAGCCACTTTCCGTAGCGGCCGGCGCCGCCTTCATTGCCGGCGAAGCGCACGCGGCCCAGCACGGTTTCCCATGCGCGCGCCGCCAGGGCATCGGCCAGCGGAAGCCCGTCGCACTGCTTCAGGAACTGCCCGATGATTTCCAGCGCTGCATAGGTCTCGAGGAAATACACGCCTGGCGTATAGCAGTAGCGCCGCGTGTGTTCCAGCACCAGCTCCTGCGCCGACGGATAGGCGGAACTGGGACGGAAGCCGTACACGAGCAACGGGCCGTCGTGGCCGCGCAGCGCGGCGCCCAGTTCCGTCGTCGCCGCATCGTCAGTCAGCACAAGCCGGGTGGCCGTGCCGAAGATGCCCTGCTGTTTCACGAACTTCACGCTGGGGTCGAACTGGCCGACGAACACGCAGGCATCGACCGGCACCGTGCATTCCGTCGTCCGTGAGGCGATGCGTTCGACGTGCTGTCCACGGCGCAGCGCCGCCTGCACGATCTCGATGCTGAGCGCCACGCCATGCAGGCTGCCGTCGCATGCCACAGCCAGCGACGACACGCCGTGCGAGAGGGACAGGTCGCGGGTGAGCGCCTCGGCCAGCCTGCGGTCGGGATCGCATACGCGGTACACATTCCCGCCGGGTTCCACCAGGCCGCCGGCGGTGGCAGCCGGCAGCAGCAGGGGAATGTCCGCATCCTGGTAGATGCGGCGTGCCGCATCGGCGGCGGCACTGGCAAAATGGCCGATCACCACATCCGCATCCCACGCCACCAGTTCCCTGGCGGCTCGCGTGGCGCCTGCTGCATCGGCGGCATCGCATTCGTAGCGCAATTCCACCAGCGAGGAATCCACCACCCCGGTCTGCAAAGCCAGGTTCACCGCATTCAGGAAGGTCTGGCGATGCACGCTGCGGCCGCTTTCAAGGTTGGCGGACAGGCCGATCCTGAAGGGACGGCGGGATGCAATGCCGTTCACGGTAGAAGAACTCATCATGCTTGCTCCATCATGGCCGGCGCCGGGGCCGGACCAGGTTTGACGTCAGGGACTTGCGGGGAAAATGCCTCCAGCGTGCATGCCTTTGCATAGAGCGCATTGCGTCCGAGCGCTTCGCAAATTTGGTTGGCGGCGGCTTCGCCCGCGGCGAGGCAGTACTTGAATCCCCGCCCGGAAAAGGCCGCGATCGTGAAAAGGCCTTCCGCGGCGAAGCCGATCTGTGGACGCAGGCTGGCGCTGTACAGGTCGTAGCCGGCGATGCCGCCGAGCGGCTGCGGCGAGATGCCGGCGTGCAGCACGCCTTCTGCACGCATCCTTGCGTCCGCGACGACCGCCATCGACACGGCAGGCACGTCGGCAACGGGCGCGGCATGCGGCAAGTCCAAGTTGCACTTCGAACCGCAGAAGAAAGTCCCTTCGCCGGCCGGCACGAAATAGGTCTGGTTACATTCATCGACCAGAGGCGTCACCGTCGTCCCCTGCATGCGCACCAGCGGAATGCTGCGCACGAATACCGGCAGCTGCGGCAGGTAGGTCCGCGTCGCCGCTCCGGCGGCCACCGTCACGATGCCGGCGCGGATCGTGCCGTGCGGCAGGACGATTTCCCAACCGTGCGGCGCACGTTCCAGGCGGATGTCGCTGCCCGCGTTTTCCAGCACGGTCGCCCCCATGTCGGTCAGCGAGCGGATCAATTGCTGGCAGGTCAGGCGCGCATTGCCGTGCCCTCCCATCGGCTCCGCCAGCGCCAATGGCGCGGGGTGGTCCGGGCGCAGGAAGGGAAGTTCCTGCAGGCAGCTTGCGGGCAGGCGGCGCATGACCGGATAGTCCTGCTCTTCCAGCCACTGCGCACCGGCGGCGGCGGCTTCGATGTTCTCTGGCGCCACCAGGTAGTGGAACCCGGTGCGCCTGAGCGGTGACGGCCCCGGCAATCCGTGCCGCTCCCATTCGGCAAACAGTCGCACGCCGCGCAAGGACAGCTGCATCAACGCCGGATCCGGATCGTAGGCGCGCACGATGCCGCCGGTCATCGACGACGCCCCGCCGCCACCGGCAACCCCAGGCTCCACCAGGCACACACGCAAACCCGCGCGTGCCAGGAACCAGGCTGCCGGGCAGCCGGCGACGCCGCCGCCGAGCACCGCCACATCGAAGTGCCGCGTCGTCATCACGCAGCCTCGAGTGCGAGAGGTTGCGCCGATGCGTCGGCAAGCGCGGCATTCAGCCATTCGATGGCGACGGATTGCTCCAGACCGATGCACTGCATCACCTCGGCCGACCAGGACGGATGGATGGGGCTTGCCAGCACCGCATAGGCAGCCAGCAGCATGCGGGCATCGACGGCGCGGCGCACTGCGGCATCGGCAGCGAGGTCGAGCACGGCCGTACACACATGGGCCAGCTTGCGCATAGAGAAGGCGCCTTCGCTGCTGGCCTTGCGCCAGTCGCGCAACAGAGCATTGAGTGCTTCACGGTCGCGCGGAGCGATGGCAATGAAGCGTTGCTTTTCCGCTGTGTCGAACAGCGCGTCGCGCAGGCGGTTCTGCTTGCCGATGAAATCCTTTTCGTACCAGGCGGAAAATTCCGCCATGCTGAAGTTGCACACCGCATCTTCCGGACTGTTGAGCGCCAGGTAGGTGCGCACCGCATCCGCCGGATGGGTCTTCAGGATGTCGCGCACCCAGATCGCATGGCCGCGGCTGGTCGAAAAGTCCTCGCCTTCCAGCTTGAGGAAGCGGTTGGTGTAGATCTGCACGTCGCGCTGGAAACCGTCGACCAGCGACAGCAGTACCGGATAGGCTACCGCATGGCTGAACGAGCAGTCGAAACCCAGGAAATGCACCAGGCCGGTTTCGCGGTCCTTGAGCCAGGATTCGATCAGCTCGGGCTTGCCCTGCTTTTCCGCCCACTCGCAGAAGGTGGCAAAGTAACCGGCGATGCCGCAGAACCAGGTGTGCACATTCGGCCGCCCCGGCTCGTCGAGTTCGATACCGTATTCGTGCGGACGAGTGATGCCCCAGTCGAGGTCCGGCAACGCCAGCACTTCTTCCAGGTAGTCGCGCAGGTGCGGACGCAGCGCCTTGGTCTCGTACAGCGAACGCAGGAAGCCGCGAAAGGCATTCAGGCGCAGGGTATCGCGCTCGACCGTGCGCCATTCCACGTCGGACGGACCGAGGGTGCAGCGGATGTTTTCCATCTTCGACACATCCGGCGCATGGGCGCAATCCTCGCACTGACTGGCATCCGAGGACGCGCCGCAATGGTTGCAGTCGCCGCGGCCGAACGCTTCGTAGCCGTACATGCCGAAGGCCGGAAAGTAAGGAATGCGCTCGGTCTTGCGATACAGGTTGCCGCTGTCGCGCGCCGCCGTATAGAACTGCGTCACCGCGCGGCGGAAATAATCGTTGTGTCCGGCCTGGTGGAACCAGTCGAGCTCGATGTCGATCATCCCGAGCGTCTCGGCGATCTTCGTGCCGTTCTCGCGGCCGAGCGCAAAGCGTTCGACATCGAGTTCACGCGCCTTGCGGGCCAGGTAGCTCTGGTAGTCGTCGGCGTAGCACAGCAGCACCACCTCGTCGCCACGCAGGCGGCGGGCACGGGCGTAGACGTCGGCCGCCATGTACGGCCCGGAAATGTGCCCCAGGTGCAGGTCGCCGTTGGGCGTCGGCGGGGCGATGGTAACGATCTTGCGTGCCATGTCAGAGAACCTCCTCGTGCAGATATTTGGTGGCGGCGTCCTTGTCCCAGAAAATGCAGTACATGTGGAAGTCGTCGCCGCTGTCGTTTTGAATGAAGTGATCGCTGCCCGGCGGCACCGCGACCACGTCGCCTTTCCTGATCGGATGCGGTTTGCCGTCCAGCACTACGTCGGCCTTGCCGTCGATGCAGATGAAGATCTCGCGCTCCATGTGCGAGTGCGGCAGGGAACGCGTACCCGGGCGCACCACGCACCACGCCCCGCCAAAGGGCGCGACCACGCCCTCCCAGGGCAGCAGCCGCTTGGCATCGAGGTCGTACTCGTGCTTGAGCTGCGACCAGTCCATTCGGTTGATTGCTTGCATGTTCCTTTTCTCCGCTTACTGTTGGATGGATTCGGCCTGGGTCGCGCGTTCGACCACGTTGCGCACCGTCTTCACCGACTGCATCGCCTCGCCCAGCGCGCTGCGCAGGATGGCCAGCGCCTGCGTGGCTTCATCCACGCTCAGCGTGAGCGGCGGCAGCAGGCGCACCACGATGTCGTCGCGGCCTCCGAGCTCCACGATCAAGCCTTTCTGCAGAGCGAACTTCTGCACCACCTTGGCGATTTCCGGAGAGGGTTTGCGGGTGAGCGGATCGCACACTTCGAGACCGAGCATGAAGCCGCGTCCGCGCGCATCGGCCGCCAGCGGAAACTCGTCCGCCAGTTGACGCAGTCCGTTGAGCAGGAAGGCGCCGACCTCGCGCACATTCCCCAGCACATCCTCGTCACGCACCACGCGGATGGTTTCGACGCCGGCCGCGAAGGCGATCTGGTTGCCGCGGAAGGTGCCGATGTGCGCGCCCGGCTTCCAGACGTTCAGCCGCTTGTTGTAGAACATCAGCGCCACCGGCGAACCCATGCCGCTCAGCGCCTTCGCCGCCAGCACGATGTCGGGTTCGATGCCGTACTGTTCGAAGGCAAACCAGGTGCCGGTGCGTCCGCAACCGGTCTGGATCTCGTCGATGATCAGCGGGATGTCGAACTCGCGCGTCAGGGCACGGACACGGCGCACGAACTCCAGGTCGGCGGGAATCACACCGCCCTCGCCCTGCACCAGTTCCATGATTACTGCGGCCGGACGGCGCAGGCCGGAATTCGGATCGCGCAGCGACTTCTCCAGGAAGGTCGCGCAGTTGGTGTCGCATTCGCTGCGCTTCAGTCCGAGCGGACAATCATGGCAATGCGAATACGGGAAGAAGTGCACGCCCGGCATCAGGTTGCCGAGATGAACCTTCACTTCGCGCAAGCCGGTGACCGCCATGGTCGCGTGTCCCGCCCCGTGGTATCCGCCCTGGAAGCTGATGACTTCATCGGCGCCGGTATACAGCTTCGACAGCTTGAACGCCGCTTCCACCGCATCGCTGCCGGTCGGGCCGCAGAAATGCACGAGCATCTCGTCGCGCATGGCCTCCGGCAGCATCGACAGCTGCGCCTGGCGGAAGGCCGTCTTCACCTCGGTCGGAAAATCCAGGCCCTGGGTCAGCTTGTCGAGCTGCTGCTTCGCCGCAGCGATGACACGCGGATGGTTGTGGCCGAGCGGCATGACGCCCGCGCCGGTGAGGCAATCGAGGAAAACATTGCCGTCCAGGTCTTCCACATAGCTGCCCTGCGCCGCCTTGATGGCGATGGTCAGCTTGCGCGGATAGGAAACGGCGCCGGATTCTTCCTTGCGCTGCAGCGTCAGCTGCTCGGCGGACAGCGGTCCCGGAATGGATGTCACGATGGACGGACGGGTGTAGGCCGGGGTAGACACGGTGATTCCTGTACTCATCTCAAGCCCCCGAAAGTGCGGGTTGGTTGAGGATCACCGGGTTCGGCAGCGGCAGGCGATCGGCCTTCCAGTCGGCACTGGCCCTTGCGCTGGTCATCTCCACCATGAGGGTGGAATTGTGCTCCGCGCCGACGATCGCCTTGCCATGCATGACCAGGTTCATGGTCTGGCCGGGACGCAGGAAGAAATCACGTGAATCGCCCTCGACCGTGATCCACAGCATGCCGCTCCTGCAATGCACGCTGATCGGCTGGCGAACGTCGATAGTCCGGTTCTCACCGGCAGGGAGCTTGACCTCCCTGCCGAAGCTCTCGCTCTGCAACACCTGTATGTTCATCTGAGTCACCTCTTGTCGTTGAAGGAACAAGGGGGATGTTAGTCAGGCGCTTGTCAGAGTTGAAATGAATGGTTTGTATAGTGGCTATGCATGCGTGCATGGCGTCCGCGCTGCGGCGGGGACGCCATGTGTTCTGCAGGAAAGCAGGCGAGAGGAGGGAGGAAGGAAAGCCGCGGCGGTCAGGAACCGGCGGCCGACTCGAAGGCAGGGTTGTCCGTTAAATTGTGGCGGCGTGCATTTTCGCGCAGCGAAGCGGTGAACAGCTGGGCCGATTCGGCAATCTTCAAGCGGCCGAGGTCGAAGCGCTGCAGGTGCTGAAGCACGATCTGGTTGATCGCCATCGTGGCCTGCATCATCAACAGTTCCGCTGTCGACGTCGCTGCATCCGTCTGGGCGACGGGGATGAAGGGCGCTGCGCTGTCTTCCTTCTCCGCCAGCAGGCAGTGATAGACGTCGGCCAGGGACACCGTGTGCGGCGGACGCGTACACACCCAGGTATCGGCATTCTTCCCGTGCGGCTCGAGCAGTCCACCTGCGGACAAGGTACGCATCAGCTTGCGCAGGTAGCGCAAGGACACATCCAGCGACTCGGACAACTGCTGCGCGGTGGGCGGGCGCGATGCATTGCAGATGAGCTGGGTCATCACTGCGAGCGCCGTGGACAACTGCAGGTGCAGTGTTGCGTTACCGAGGATGAATTCTTCATGTTGGACCATGCGCACAGCCTTTCGGAAAAAGGTGTGGCGCCCTGTCCGTCTCCAAGACAGGGCAAACCACCAGTGCCGCAGGTTAGTGGAACGCAGCGCAGCAAATCCAATGCAATGTCTGCATCAAACTATGCAGATATTGCATAACCGTCAAGCCGGTTCGACAACACGCAGGATGGTTTGCTCGCTTTGCGCCTCGTTGCGCGCAGCGCGTATCCATTGAGCAGCTTTTTCCGCAATCATGATGGTGGGCGAGTTGGTATTGCCCGACGTGATCGTTGGCATGACCGATGCATCGACAACACGCAAGCCCTTCACTCCCCGCACGCGCATTTTGCTGTCGACGACTGCAAACGGGTCATCGTTCCGTCCCATCTTGCAGGTGCCGACCGGATGGAAGATGGTGGTACCGATGTCGCCGGCGGCTTTCGCCAGCTCTTCCTCGGTCCGGTAATGCAGGCCGGGCTTGAATTCCTCCGGGGCATATTTCTTCAATGCAGGCGCGGCAACGATATCGCGCGTGATCTGCAATGCATCTGCCGCCACCTTGCGGTCTTCCGGCGTGTGCAGGTAATTCGGCGTGATCTTCGGCGCCGCAAAGGGGTCGCCTGAAGCAATGCGCACATGACCGCGCGAAGTCGGACGCAGGTTGCACACGCTGGCAGTGAATGCAGGGAAAGGATGCAACGGCTCGCCGAACTTCTCGAGCGACAAGGGTTGCACATGGTATTCGATGTTCGGTGTCGGCTGCGAAGGATCGGAGCGTGTGAAAGCCCCCAGCTGCGATGGCGCCATCGACATCGGGCCGCTGCGCGACAAGGCGTACTGCATGCCGATCTGCATCTTGCCCAGCAAGCTGTTGGCCATCGTGTTCAGGGTCTTTACCCCCTGTACCTTGAATGCCATGCGCAACTGCAAATGGTCTTGCAGGTTTTCGCCCACGCCGGGCAGGTCAGCGACCACCGGCACGCCATGTTTCTGCAGGAGCGTGCCAGGACCGATGCCCGACAGTTGCAGGATCTGCGGCGAACCGATCGCGCCCGCCGTCGAAATCGTTTCGTGTTTAGCCTCGGCGAACCATTCCTTTCCGCCGCCCGTGAATTCCACACCGGCACATGCGAGCCCGGCTTCCGTCTGCCGGATGCGCAGGCGCTTCACATGGCAGCCGGTCATGATGTCGAGCTGGCCCTTGCGGCCTTCGGTCGGCTTGAGGAAGGCGCGCGCGGTGTTCCAGCGCAAGCCTTTCTTCTGGTTCACCTCGAAGTAGCCGCAACCCTCGTTGTCGCCACGGTTGAAGTCGTCCACATTCGGAATCCCGCGCTGCTTTGCCGCTTCGCGGAAGGCATCGAGGATTTCCCAGGACAGGCGCTGCTTTTCCACGCGCCATTCGCCGCCGGCGCCGTGATAGGCATCGGCGCCCTTGTGGTAATCCTCGCTCTTCCTGAATACCGGCAGCACATTCTCCCAGCGCCAGCTGTCGTCGCCCGTCAGTTCCGCCCATGTATCGTAGTCGCGCGCCTGGCCGCGCATGTAGATCATGCCGTTGATGGACGAGCAGCCGCCCAGCACTTTGCCGCGCGGATAAATCAGCGCGCGGCCGTTGAGGCCGGGTTCGGCCTCGGTACGGTAGAGCCAGTCCGTGCGCGGATTGTTGATGCAATAAAGGTAGCCCACCGGGATGTGGATCCACACGTAATCGTCCTTGCGGCCGGCTTCGATGAGCAGCACCGACACGTCCTTGTCCTGGGCGAGGCGGTTGGCAAGGACACAGCCGGCAGTGCCGGCGCCGATGATGATGTAGTCGTAGGTTCCTGCGGATTCCACAGTGGGGTCTCCTCGGTGATTGGGGTATGGATCATCAGCCCTGGGGCTTACGATCTGCTTACTGAGGCTTGCCTTATTTCGCGACCGGCATCGTGAATTCCGCCCCCTTGGCGATGGAATCGGGCCAGCGCTGCATCACCGACTTGTAGCGCGTATAGAAACGGATGCCCTCTTCGCCGTACGCATGCATGTCGCCGAACAGCGAACGCTTCCAGCCGCCAAAGGAATGCCATGCCATCGGCACCGGGATCGGCACGTTGATGCCGACCATGCCGACTTCGATACGGCGGGAGAATTCGCGCGCCGTATTGCCATCGGAAGTGAACAGCGCGACGCCATTGCCGAATTCATGCGCATTGATCAGTTCCACAGCCGAGGCGAAATCCGGCACGCGGACCACGCACAGCACCGGGCCGAAAATCTCTTCCTGGTAAATCTTCATCTCGGGTGTCACATGGTCGAACAGCGAACCGCCGAGAAAGAAGCCGTTCTCGTGTCCCGGCACCTTCAGGCCACGGCCATCGACCAGCAGCTTCGCGCCGGCACGCACGCCGTCTTCGATATAACCCTCGATCTTGTCCTTGTGCTGCGCGGTGACGACCGGGCCCATTTCGGCATCGGCTTCCATGCCGTTCCTGACCTTCAGTGCCTTCACGCGCGGGATCAATGCCTCGACCAGCCTGTCGGCCACGCTGCCCACAGCGACAGCAACCGAGATCGCCATGCAACGTTCTCCGGCGGAACCATAAGCGGCACCGATCAGCGCATCGACTGCCTGGTCGAGGTTCGCATCGGGCATCACGACGAGATGGTTCTTCGCCCCGCCCAGCGCCTGCACGCGTATCGGAAATGCCCCCTTGCGCTTGACGCCTTCAGTGTAGATGTACTCGGCAATCGGCGTCGAACCGACGAAAGACACGGCATTCACATGCGGATGGTGCAGCAGCGCATCGACCGCCACCTTGTCGCCCTGTACGACATTGAACACGCCATCCGGCAGGCCTGCCTGGTGCAGCATGTCGGCGATCATCAGCGACGGCGACGGATCGCGCTCGGACGGCTTCAGGATAAAAGTATTGCCGGTCGCGATCGCCATCGGCGCCATCCACATCGGCACCATGAACGGGAAATTGAACGGCGTGATGCCGGCGGTGACGCCCAGCGGTTGGCGCAACTGCCAGTTGTCGATGCCGCCGCCGATGTTGTCGGTGAACTGCGTCTTCATCAGTTGCGGGATGCCGGTCGCGAATTCCACCACTTCCAGGCCGCGCACGACTTCACCCTTCGCGTCGGAAAACACCTTGCCGTGCTCGCGCGTGATCGCGGCGGCGAGGTCGTCATGGTGCTTCTCGATCAGTTCCTTGAACTTCGACAGGATGCGGCCACGCTTGAGCGGAGCGGTGTCGGCCCAGGCCGGCGCGGCGGCACGAGCCGCGGCAACCGCGGTATTCACTTCCTCGACGCTGGCCAGCACCACTTCGGCGCTGACTTCGCCGGTGGCAGGATTGAACACGGCCTGCTTGCGGCCGCTGGTCGATTCGGCCACGCGGCCGCCGATGAAATGCTGGATGAGAGGCTTCGTCATAAGAATTCCTTTGGAAGATTGCCGGTTTTTGACAGCATATCCCTGTCCAATCAAGGAATCCAATGAGTTCTTGTCAAAACCAATATAAAGAACTCTTATAATGAAACGATGGATCTCACCCAGTTACGCGCCTTCGTCACCGTCGCCCGCGAGGGCAACCTGACCCGTGCCGCCGAAAAGCTGCACCTGACCCAGCCCGCAGTGAGCCTGCAGATCAAGGCGCTGCAATCCAGCCTGAACCTGGTCCTGTTCAACCGCACGCCGGCCGGCATGTCCCTGACCGACGACGGCGCCAAATTGCTGCCCTACGCGGAAAGGGTGATGGCCAGCATGGCCGAATTCCGTGAAGGAGTCGCCGGCCTGCATACGACGCTTTCCGGCACGTTGTCGATCGGCACCATCCTCGACCCCGAATTCATCCGCCTCGGCCCCTTCCTGAAGCGCCTGGTGGAAACCTACCCCCAGTTATCCACACAGCTGCAGCATGGCATGTCCGGCTGGGTGTTGCAGCAAGTGAAAGCCGGCAATCTCGACGTCGGCTATTTCCTCGGCACGCCGGGCAAGGAATGCCATTCCCTGACGCTGACCTCGTTCACCTACAACGTGGTCGCGCCGCAAGGCTGGAAGAACCGGGTCGCCGGCAAGGACTGGGAAGCGCTGGCGAAGCTGCCCTGGATCTGGACGCCGCCGGAATCGGCCCACAACCGCCTCCTGACGAAAACCTTCGGCCAGCTGAAGGTCACGCCCAACAAGGTGGCGCTGGTCGACCAGGAGCCTTCCATGCTCGATTTGGTGAAATCCGGCGTGGGGCTATCCCTGGTGCGCGAATCCATCGCCCTGCGCGAAGCGCATGCGCACGGACTGGTGATCGCGGATGCCGTCAGCCTGTCGACCGAACTCTCCTTCATCGCCCTGGCCCGACGCAAAAACGAGCCGACGATCGCCGCCGTGTTCTCTCTTTTGCAGGCTTTGTGGCGAAGCTGACAACGATTGTGAATAAGTCCTTGGATAACCCGTGATTTGTTTGGGAGTAAACACCAAGGTGTGTGGACAGGGCATTTTTATCCAAGATCTGTCCTTTGCCCGTACAACGATTATCCAGCGGTTATCCCATGCGTAAACAATTGATCCGATTCAGGTTTACCGGCTTATCCACGTAAACGGTACGTTGTTAACACTACTACTATTCGTATATATAAATCTTTATTCAAAAACCCCGGAAAGCTTTTTTCCCCGGTTCTTCAAAAAACGGCATCGAAGCATTGTTTTTTGAACTGCTTTTCTTTGGTTGGAAAATGCTGGCAAAAAGATAACAACAAACTCCTTGCATGCTAAAAAAAGACCGTTCTGTTAACACCTGCATGTGGATAACTCTATGGATAGCAGCTTGAAGAGTTGGGGAAAAGACGTCCGGATGTTCACAGGCGTTTTTTTATTCAAAAGCTGTCCTTCACGCATACACCCCTTATCCCGCTTTTTATACAGCCGGTAAACGCTTGATTGCTTTCCGGTTTACCGAGTTATCCACAGTTTTTAGCACTTGTTAACACTACTACTATTCGTATATATCAAAACCTATTTAAAAAACCCCGAAAAACATCAGCGGCCGGAGTTGCACCGAAACATCGAATGGCAATACGCTATCGAATTGCCCGTTTTCAGGATGAATGGGCCGTCTTATTCAGAAAAATATTGCAGATGTCCCAACAAATCACCCGTCTCGGGTTGGTCAGTGCCCTCCATCAGGAGCAGGCAGGCCTCATCGAATCCATGCAGGACGCGCAAACCGTCACCAGGGGCATGCGCGACTACGTCACCGGCAAGTTATGGGGGATAGACACCGTATGCGTGCTGTCGCGCATCGGGAAGGTCGCAGCTGCCGCGACCGTGGCCACCCTCATCGAACGCTTCAACGTGTCCCATATCGTGTTTACGGGCGTTGCAGGGGCTGTGGAAAGCGATGTACAGGTTGGGGATATCGTGGTGGCGGATTCGCTGGCGCAGTACGACATGGACGCCACGCCGCTGTTTCCGCGTTATGAAGTTCCACTGCTGGGACAGTCCCATTTCGCTTCGGACAAGCATCTCACCGATCGTCTTGCCAAAGCGGCAAGCGAATTCCTGGAACATGACCTGGACGAGATGGTGCCCGGCCACGACCGCGACGCGTTCCGGCTCAGTTCACCGCGCGCTTTCCGCGGGCTGATCGCCAGCGGCGATGAATTCATTGACAGTCAGACAAGGCAGCTGGAGTTGAAGACGGCATTCCCTTCCCTGCTCGCGGTGGAAATGGAAGGCGCGGCGGTCGCACAAGTCTGCTTCGAGTTCGGCGTGCCGTTTTCCGTGATCAGGACGATTTCGGATAGCGCGAACGAAGCTTCGCCGCATGATTTCATGCAGTTCATCGAAAGCGTGGCATCACGCTACGCTTTCGGTGTCGTCAAACGCTTGTGTGGAATGGGAGATCGCCTGCCGCCGGCATAAGGCGGCAGGACTTGAAGGGCTAGTGCCCGGTGGAGGGAGCCAGCAAGGCAGAGAAGAGGTCGGCCAGCGTCATGCTGGACGGATCGCCCGCCAGCCGCCAGAGCCCTTCCCTGCCCGCATCTGGCTGCAGCAAGCCGGACCGGTATAGATGGCTGCACATCTGCTCCACCTCTTCCCGCGGATGACACGCTACCTGCACCAGATGGTCGATGCCGACCTCTGCGGGAGACTGCCTGAGCAGTTCCGCCAGGATGCAGGAAGAAAGACAAAGCCGCTCGTGCAGGTCCGGGTTGCCCAGGATGTCGTTGTCCTTCATCCGCTTACGCACCCAGGGTCATCAGGCTCGCATTGCCGCCGGCCGCCGTGGTGTTGACGCAGATGGCACGCTCGGCCACCAGGCGCCACAGCGGAACGGCTTCGCTGCCGCTGGTCTCGATGACCGGCACCAGGGCGCCGTCGCGCGATGCCAGGCGCACCGACAATTCCGCAAGCTGATCCGCTTCCACCAGTGCCATGGACAGGTTCGCCGTGGCCAGCGATTTTTCCTCCGTCACATCGATCGCCTTGCGCACCGTGTCCGGCAGGCCGGCGGGCAGCAAGGCTGCGGTCAGCGAGGTCACGACAACCCGGTTGCCCGTCGCAAAGCATGCGGCAAGCTGGTTGAGCAGGACATCGACATGCGAAGCGAAGCACAGTACCGTGCCGCGCGGCGCGAAGCGCAAGGTATTGCGCTCGCCGGTCGGGCCGGGCAATACCATTTCCGTGTTCAGCAGGCTGGCATGCACATAGCCGTCGCCGAGTGTGGCCACGCGGGTATGTCCATGCGAGCCGGCCCATTTCATCAGGCTGTCGAATGCCGGCAACGCCGCGTGCTGCTGCTCGTGAATCGTATGCGCGGCACGCGAGACCACGGCATTGCGCTGCAGGCGTTTCAGGTAAAGCGGACCGCCTGCCTTCGGACCCGTGCCCGACTTGCCTTCGCCGCCGAACGGCTGCACGCCGACGACCGCGCCGACGATATTACGGTTCACGTAGATATTGCCGACATGCGCGCGCGCCGTGATGAAGTCGATGGTTTCATCGATGCGAGAATGGATGCCGAGCGTGAGGCCGTAACCGGTCGCATTGATCGTGTCGATCAGTTGCGGCAGGTCGTCGCGGCGATAACGGATCACGTGCAGTACAGGACCGAACACTTCGCGTTGCAGTTGCGCGATCGATTCCAGTTCGATGACCGTCGGCGGAACGAAGGTGCCTTGCGCACATGCTTCCGGCAGGGGCAGCTGGTACACGTTCGGCGATTGCGCCTTCATGCGCTCGATATGGCCGAGCAGGTTCTGCTGCGCTTCGGCGTCAATGACCGGACCGACGTCGATGGCCAGGCGATCCGGATTACCGATGCGCAGTTCCTGCATAGCGCCCTTCAGCATCTTCACCGTCTTGTCCGCGATGTCTTCCTGCAGGCACAACACGCGCAGTGCCGAGCAACGCTGGCCGGCGCTGTCGAAGGCCGAGCTCAGGACATCCTGCACCACCTGTTCCGGCAGTGCGCTGGAATCGACGATCATCGCATTCTGGCCGCCGGTTTCGGCGATCAGCGGGATCTCGCGCTTTTCGGCGGTCGCTCGCTTGGCAAGCGTGCGGTTGATCAGCTGCGCGACTTCGGTCGACCCGGTAAAGATGACGCCGCGTGTACGTGCGTCAGAAGTCAGCGTGGCGCCGACAGTTTCACCCGTGCCCGGCAGGAATTGCAGCGCGCCGCGCGGAATGCCTGCCTCATGCAGCATCTGCACTGCGCGGAAGGCGATCAGCGGCGTCTGTTCCGCCGGCTTGGCCAGTACCACATTGCCTGCTGCCAGCGCGGCGCTGACTTCGCCGATGAAAATCGCCAGCGGGAAGTTCCACGGGCTGATGCAAACGACAGGACCGAACGCCTGCGTGTTCGGGCCGTTCTGCACCTGCGCGGCGTAATAGCGCAGGAAGTCCACCGCCTCGCGCACTTCGGCAATCGCGTTGGGCAAGGTCTTGCCGGCTTCGCGGATCGCCAGCGCCATCAGTTCCGCCTGGTTCTCTTCAAGCAGGTCTGCTGCACGAACCAGCGCTGCCGCACGTTCTGCCGGCGGCGTGGTTTGCCAGTCGGTGGCATAGGCGTCGGCGGCAGCAAGCGCGCTTTCCACTTCCGCTGCGCCTGCTTCGACCACGCGGCCGACAACATCGCGGCGATCCGCTGGATTGCGGATGTCGTGCGGCTGGCTTGTACTGGTCGCACCGGATGCGAGCAGCGGTAAAGCCTGCCATTGCCTGGTCGACAAAGTCTGGAACGCAATGTCGATCTCGCGCAGCACGTTTTCATTGGCGATATCCACGCCGGCCGAGTTGCGGCGCTCGGCGCCGTACAGGTTTACCGGCAGCGCGATGTTCGGATGCGGTTCGCCACCGAGCTGTTTCGCCGTCTTGAACGGATCGGTGATCAACGATTCCACCGGCACGTTTTCATCGACGATCTGGTTCACGAAGGAAGAATTTGCGCCGTTCTCGAGCAGGCGGCGCACGAGGTAGGCGAGCAGCGTTTCGTGCGAACCGACCGGCGCATAGATGCGGCAGGGTTTGCCGAGATTGTCGGCGCCGACCACCTGGTCGTACAGCGTTTCGCCCATTCCGTGCAGGCACTGGAATTCATAGTCATCGATACCGCGTTCCTGTGCCCAGGTATAAATCGATGCCAGCGAGTGCGCATTATGTGTGGCGAACTGGGGATAAATCACGTCGGTCGACGCCAGCAGCTTTTGCGCGCAAACGAGATAGGACACGTCGGTATAAACCTTGCGCGTATAGACCGGGTAACCGGGCATGCCATCCACCTGCGCACGCTTGACTTCCGCATCCCAGTACGCGCCCTTCACCAGGCGCACCATGAACTTGCGGCCGCTGCGGCGCGCGAGGTCCGCCAGGAAATCGATCGCGAACGGGCAACGCTTTTGATAGGCCTGCACCACGAAGCCGATACCCTCGAAACCATCAAGTTCCTTGTCGAAAGCCAGCGCTTCCATCAAGTCGAGCGACAGCTCGAGACGGTCGGCTTCTTCCGCGTCGATGTTCAGGCCGATGTTGTATTGCTTGGCCAGCAGCAGCAGGCGCTTCAGGCGCGGCAGCAGTTCGTTCATCACGCGCTCGCGCTGGGCGCGCGAATAACGCGGGTGCAGCGCAGACAGCTTCACCGAAATACCCGGGCCATCCTTGATGCCGCGGCCATTCGAAGCGCGGCCGATGGCGTGCACCGCGTTTTCATAGGCGTCGTAATACTTCGCCGCATCTTCCTCGGTCAACGCCGCTTCGCCCAGCATGTCATAGGAATAGCGATAGCCGCGCGCTTCATTGGGGCGACTGTTGTCCAGCGCCTCGCCGATCGTCTGGCCGGTCACGAACTGGTTGCCCAGCATGCGCATCGCCAGGTCCACGCCCTTGCGGATCAGCGGCTCGCCGCCCTTCGCGATCAGGCGCGTCATCGCGGAGCCAAGCCCCTGTTCGCTATTGGTGCCGACCAGCTTGCCGGTAATGAGCAAGCCCCAGGTCGCCGCATTGACGAACAGCGACGGCGATTCGCCGAGATGCTTTTTCCAGTCGCCCTTGCTGATCTTGTCGGCAATCAGGCGGTCCGCGGTCTGGTGGTCGGGAATGCGCAGCAAGGCCTCGGCCAGGCACATCAGCGCCACGCCTTCCTCGGAAGACAGCGAAAACTCGTGCATCAGCGCGTCCACGCCGGAGGAACGGGTACGTTTTTCACGCACGGACTGAACGAGGTTGCGCGCCAGGTCCTGGATCTTTTCCTGCGCCGCGTAATTCGGCTTGACCTGGTCCAGCAGCCATTGCACGGCATCCCGCTCGTCCCGGCGCCAGGCGGCGGTAATGGCCGTGCGCAGGGGCGTCGGCATATGGTCGATATCGGCGTGCAGCGCGGAAAACGGGGCGGACGCGGAGAATTCTTGTGCGGCAATCAGCATGGTAAGGGTGAAAATCCTGGAAAAATGATTTTCGATTGTAGTGAGGATCGCCGTGGATTAATTCTGGAAATGAAGGTGGCTGTCGAAATTTTGTATTTTGTGGGACAATATTGCCGAACAAAATTCTTACAAGGCGATGGCCATGCTAGACAAGATCAGCAAGAAAATCCTTTCCGAACTGCAGAATGACGGCCGCATCAGCAACGTCGAACTTGCTTCTCGCGTCAACCTCTCTCCGGCTGCCTGCCTGGAGCGCGTGCGCAAGCTGCAGGAAGCCGGCTACATCCTCGGCTACAGCGCCACGCTGAATCCGCAGCTGCTGGATGTCTCGCTGCTGGTCTTCATCGAAGTGGTGCTCGACCGCACGACGCCGGAAGTGTTCGAAGCCTTCAAGCGCAGCGTGCAGGTGATCCCGGAAGTGCAGGAGTGCCACATGGTGGCGGGCGGGTTCGACTACCTCGTGAAGGCGCGCGTGAAGGACATGAATGCCTACCGCGAATTCCTCGGCAAGTCGCTGCTGCAGTTGAAGGGGGTACGGGAGACGCACACCTATGCGGTGATGGAAGAGGTGAAGAATACGACGCGGTTGCCGATCCGGTGAAGTGAGTTCACGGGGCGGCTTTGCGCGCCCTGTTAGTGTTCATGCTCGCAGCCAAAGCCTGAAAACCAGAGATGTCAGTGTGCATGTAGTCAGGCCCGCATTCTTTCCGGCTCCGATAGCACCAGATCCATACGCTTGTCCCCACCCTGATACAGGATGCGAGGATCGATGGCATGGGTATTGTCCAGCCCGAACCCCGCATGCGAGTCGTGCACATACATGTCGAAGAAGGCGATGATCTCAGGATCGGTCAGGGCAGGTTCTTTCCACGCGTCGTAAATGATCCGCTGATATGGAGTCAGCTTTGTGCGATCCATCTTCAGGATCCGCTGGCTGTCTTCCATGAACTCCTTGTCGTACTTCTTCAATCTCTTCGCCACCTTGCCGACGGATGGCTGTTGAGCGAGCTCCTGGCTCTTGCGGTAATAGGCGTCCTCTTTGTCCTTCCAGGCCGACTGTGTCTCATTTCTTTTCCTGACGCGTTCCGGTAACGGGCCGTCCCGGTAGATCTCACGCACGGCGTGTGCATACGCATCCAGCGCCTGCTCGCGCTCCTTGTCTGCCTGGGCACGCTCCTTTTCCAGCTGTTCGTTTTGCCTGGAGACGCTGGCATCAATCCGTGCAAGTTTTTCATCTTCTTCGGTCTGCGTTCCCGCCTTCTCCGCAGCCAGCATTCGCCCGACGCGAATGATGCGCCAGCGGAAATACCATTTCATGTGCGAGAGGAACAGGGCGTTGACCGGCTGGCCGCCGAAGCCGGCGTGCTGCATGTAGTGGTTGTATCTCCGGGCGAGTACGGGATCGAGCGTGAAACTCTGCAAGACAGGGTCACGCAACTCTTCGATTTTCATGAAAGGCACACCTCTGCCAATTGCGATCTTGTGCATTTCCCTGAGCGGGATAAGCGAAAGAAGTTCGCTCTCCTTTTCACTTTTCCCGCATTCACCCGGCCGGTAGCCGCCGCCTACATTCGAGTGCGCCCCTGGGTAAACAGATTCGCGGCAATTGGCTGCATAGCTACCGTTATTCAGAACCAGATCAACTGGGAAGGAATTTCGGTATTCATGCACGGCGATCATGTGTTCGCAATGTTTGACGAAGGACTTGTCCGGTATGCGCATGTCGCCTCCCCAGGCGATATGACCATCTGCCTGACTCAGGAATACATCGAGTGCATTGAACGCTGTTTTCTGCACGATACCTGTAGGTGTGAGGGACATGACCGGGTTGTTGTAACCTGGTCTCGCATCGCGCAGAATGGTCTTGGCGGCCGCTGGAACGCCGACTGACGCAACCGTATCGAACAGCCCCATGAAATAGATTTCAATCGGATGGCGGCCTTCCTTTGTTCGCCATCCGCCTTGACCGTCGGGTTCGCAATATTTGGATTGCAGGCGTTGTGCGAATGCACGGGCCAATGCTGCGCCGCGCGAGAAACCGAACAACGCAATATGTATTATGCGAATCTTGTTGACGGGATTTTTTGCGAGCGCGGCAGCTCGTTTGATTGTTTCATCCAGGCTCCCGTACGCCTGTTTCAGTCTGTCTTCCCCTCGATTGGCAACTGCATTGCCTGTAAGTCCAGCCAGCCCTTCACCGGAATCACTAATGTCTTTGTTATATGTACCTAGGCCTGGGATGTATATGCCATAAATACCTCTTAGCGAGTCTTTTATTGGGTGGGTCTCATATAGTCGAGCTACATTACTATGCTTGCGAGTTTTCACATCAGCTTCAAAATTATTACCTGTCCCGTCGAAAAAGATACTGATCCATGGTTCCTGTTGGCAATCCGCAGTAGCGGAAGGTTTTGACTTGTTTTCGACTTGTTTGCGTAGTTGTGCAATCCGAATCTCTGCAGGCGTAGTGGATTTTGCATCCGCGTGGGTTGCGGTAGAGCTTGACCCATGGACTGCGATTGGGACCAGATGACTAGCCATGCTTATCTCTCAAAGTAGTTTTTTTGGGACAGCTTCAGCCGAGGTAGGGAATCCCATTCTGTCAATTCGACCTCGATATGGTTATCCTGATAGATATGAACTTCTAGGTACTTCGGATTGCTTCCCTTGGGCGCAGGGATAAGAGCCTTTGCCGTTTTCCAAGGGCCATCGCTAGCGTTGTTTGTCCATTTGACTTCAACTTCATAGGGGAAGCCTATGCCTTCGATGTAATAGAAGCAGCAAAATGGTCCGCCCCCTCCATCAGCAAGCGAACTCAAGAAAATATGTCCACCCCCATATCCATTGACGTTAAAGCTCTGAATGTACTTGTCGGTGTAGTTGTACCCAATCAGATCCACTTTTATTTGTTTGCCCGGCTTGACTGTACGAAGCAGATCATTCAGTTCCGACTTGGACACAGCCTTGAGATAGACAAGATCATTGTCATTGCGTGACATGACGAGTCTGTCCTTGTCTCGCTTCAGTTCAAGCGTGCCGCTTGGCGGAAGCGCAACCTGCCCCTGTCGTCCCGTGTCCACATCGAGAATCACTTGCGTATCGTTGCCCGTCCAGGTGCCTTCGGCACCTTCGTCAAGCCCGCCGTAGACCATCGCATAAACAAACTTCCCGTTTGGGTAAAGTTCGATTTCGGATGCGGCTTCGTTCTGGCCACTGAGGATGTATTTGCCGACTAGCGCGGGTGGGCGACTGCCTGATTGAGTCATGCCGCCAATCCGGTCGCAGCCCATGACAATCAGGCTCAGGAACGAAACCAGAAGCAGCGTAGTTACGCCACGCCATGTGAATTGATGCAGGAACATGAACTTATTTCTCCGTGAGGGTGTTGTCCCCGACAAGTGCAGAAATTCTTTCTTTCAAGGGGATGTTTTCCAGGCTTTCCTCACCTTCCACCAAGGCAATCACACAACAGGCCAGTATCTCTGGCATGGCGTTTAATTGATGTGCACTGGTTCTCGCGATCTGGCGCTTGACGAACGCATGTTGTTCACCCCTGTCCAGGTGTGAAATGAGGTCGTTCTGGCTGTCATGCAATTGCGCCAGTACGGCGTCCGGGAAGGCCAAGTCGCTGAGGATGTCTTCCTGCGATTGGTTGAAAGTGAGCGGGGGGACGAAGGCGTCCTCCATCGCGAAGCGGCATGCGCAGGACCGCAATCCGTTGTCGCGGTCCACGTACCACCATCCATGGACGATGCTTGAAAAGATCGCTGCCTGGTCGTGGTCCAATACCGCCAGGACATTTGGCAGGACGCGCGTGTCGTAATAGCGCAGGAGCACCTCCATGTTCCCGGACAACATGGCTTCGGTGCGCCAACCTAACCGGTGTGCGAGTTCCTGCATGGGCAAGGGGGACGCCAGCCAGGAGATGGCGTGGGTCTCCATGGCCTTCCGGATGGTATAGGCGATGGCATGCTCAGCGGATGTGCCTGTTCCAAGGCTGAGCAGGTAGGGAGCAGCGCCTGCTTCTGCGTTTCTTGCCACGGGGAAGATGGCATCGAATAGCGAAACATGCAGGGTGTTGCGCAATGGCCCGCGTCGAATCGATTTGGAAAAATCCGTTATCTGTGCGGCATCCACGAGTGCATACCAGTCACTTTGCGGGTATTGTTTCAGCTTGCTGCGCAAGGTGGCTTCGAGGTCGGCCGCGCTCGTTCCATGCAGCATAAGGCGACTATCCGTCATGCCGCATACCTCCGTGCGAAGGGGCTTCCGGATTGCGCTGCTTTCATCAAGCAATCGATGCATATGTCGTGACCTGGCAAAGCCGGCAGGGGTGGTTCGACTTTTGCCGGTCCGGTGAAATTCTTCACACTGCCATGAATATTGATCGGGCCCGGAGCCTTCAGCGTAATCTGCCCATGTGCGATCTCTACCTGGCATCCTCCTGCAGTCAGAGTGATGCTTTTTGCTGAAGTGAAGTCGATATCGCTTGTGACAGATGTGAGCTTGATATCCTTCTTTGCAATCGCCTCGATCTCGTCGTCCTGTGCCTGGATCTGCACCTTGCCCTTGCCTGCGAAGAGTTTGATGCCGGACTTGGCGACGAACACGCTCCAGGCTTCCTTGATGGCCATCGACAGCTTGTTGCCGACCGCGATGTTGGTGTCCTGCTGGCTGGAGAAGTGGATGTGTTCGCCGGCGGCGATTTCATGGCTCTTCGGCGTCGCATTGATGATGCCTGCCGGGCTGGAGAAGGCGAGGATCGGTTCTTCATAGCCCGGCACATCCGCCTTCTGTCCAGTCCCACCTTGTTGTGCGTACGTCTTGCTGGCGACCTTGACCAGCCGTTCTGCTTCCTCGTTCGCTTCCAGCGGATCGGCATTGTGATCCTTCGCGGTGTCGGACAGCATCTTCGACAACTCGAGGTTGCTCGTGAGCTGGTTGGTCAGTTCCTTGCTGTCCAGATGCGTGCTGCTTTCATTGTTCCTGGCATCGGTGCTGATGAGCATGCCTCGACCTGCACGCAGCGCACCGTACTGGTCGGTCCTCAGCTCGAATCCCTCGCCTCGCGGTTCACCTTTTCCATCCCTTCGCGGGTGGACGAGGTAGCCTTGATTGAGTGCGGTCTTGCCATGATCCGTCGCGACCCGGATGCGCTGCTCGTTCGTGCTGTCGTCCCAGACCACTTCGTTGAGCCCCCGCCCCTTATACATCTTGCTCTTGATGCCGGACAGCGCCTTGTTGCCGGGGAGATTGCCGGCATCGGTAAAGGCCGCCGGACGGTGCGTGCCGTTGTAGACCGAGCCGATCACGATCGGTCGGTCGATGTCGCCGTTGATGAACTGGATCAGTACTTCGTCGCCGATGCGTGGAATCCACACTTGCCCATAGTGGCTGCCGGTCCATGATTGCGCCACTCTGATCCAGAGGGAATCGCGGTCGGTGCCGCTGGCCCCCGCGCCTTCGGCAAATGCGTGGTCCAGGCTGCGGGTGAACGGCATCCTGACCTTGATGCAGCCGTACTCGTTGACGTGGATCTCTTCGCCGGGCGGGCCGACGACGATGGCGGTCAAGAGTGTTGGTGCGACCGGCTTCGCATGTTCGGTGGTGCTGAACGCGGGAATGATGGGGATGTGACGACGAGTGGCGTCGAAGTCGGTGCGGAACACCGGTTCACCACCCTTGTCCTCCTGCAGCAGGTTGTTGCGGGCGAACAGGCGGGTGCGCAGCACCGTGAACTGCCGGTCTTCCGGCGCATCCTGGTCGTGCACCGGGTGGTCGGCCAGTTCGAAAAATCGACCGACGGCCAGTTCACGGTGGCTGCCGCTGCCGTTGAAGGACTTGCTGGCGAATTCATGCGCGCCGATGCGCAGCTTGCCGTAGCGCGCGTAATCGTCGTCGTCGTTGGCGCTGTGGTGCGGTTCATAACGCACGTCTTCCAGCGTGCTGGCCAGTTTCTCGCCGTGCTCGCCCTGGTCGATGCCGGCGCCATCCTGCTGGGTGCTGGTGACGACAGTCTTGTAGTCGTAGCTGGCGCGTTCGGTGCCGCCGGGTTGTAAAGTCCGTACCCCCTGCCATGCGGTGATGCTGTCTTCGGACTCGGTGCCGTCGTCGCGGTGGAAGCGCACTTTACTTGCCGACGTCGGTTCCAGCACCGACACATCGTCGAACAGCACCAGTGTCAGTTTCGGGTGCTCTCCCGGCACGCCGGCATCGCCATGCTCGAAGTACCAGGAAATCCCCTCCTGCGCGAGCCAGCGGCAAATGAACGCGGTATCGGACTCGTTGTACTGGGTGACCCAGGACTGGGCGGGATGCTCGCCCATGCAACGGTCGTCGAGATCGAAGCAGGAAGCCAGCACCGGGTTGTTCTGGCGATGTTCCTGCAGCAGCACATCGACAAACTCGCGCACCGACAAGTCCTGGAACACGCGGCTGTTGACGCGGCGGGACAGCACCGCGAAGGGATCCTGCAGGGTGAGCACATAACGGGTGAAGCCACCATCGGAGCCGGCGAACTCGGCGCGGGTGACCAGGCCGCACAGCGCGCGCTCCTCGCCGCCATCCGTCAGCAGTGAAACCTGCACCGGCAAGCCGATGAACTGCTTCAGTTCGAGGTGGGCATCGGAAGACAGGCAAGTCAGGGCGTAGGTGAAGCCTTCGGAAATAGCTTCATCGCCGGACAGCTCCTGCGGCAGCAGCGTGCCTTCGTCGATGTCGGAGCCGGGGGCAAACGACAGCGTGAACAGGCGGTCGGACTGAGTGAAGACAAGGGCGTCGAACGGAGACATTGATTGTCAGATTAGTAACAAATCGGTGTCGCCGACAATATCCCAAAATCAGTGTAGATGCAATATTGGCAACATCGTCATTTCCGTGCCTGGAGGCTGGCCAGCAAGATATCCATATCCGAACTTCTACAAGGAGAACAATCTCGTCTCCTTGAACAGTTGCGGCGTGATTCCATAGCGCCGCTCGAATGCCCTGACCAGTTGCGGCGTCCCCGAGAAACCGGTTTGCGCTGCAATCTCCTTCAGGCTGCGGCCGGTTTCGAGCAATTGCCGCACATGGTCCACCCGCAGGACTTCGACGAAGCGCGCCGGCGTCTCGCCCATCGTTGCCGTGAACTTGCGGTAGAAGCTGCGCTCCGACATCGCCACGCGCTCGGCAAGTTGCGGCACGTCGAGCGGCTGTTGCAGGTTGGCGGCCATCCAGTCGATCAGCTTGCCGAAGGGGGCGCCAGCCTTCGCCTGCGCCTTCAGCACCGGGCTGAACTGCGACTGGTATCCGGGACGGCGCGCGTAGAGCACCAATCGCGCGGCGATGCGATTCGCGACCTTGCTGCCGAGATCCCGTTCCACCATCGCCAGGCACATGTCGATGCCGGTGGTAACGCCGGCGGATGTCCACAAGCCGCCGTCCTCCACGTACAGCGAATCGGCGTCCACATCCACGGCGGGGAAATCCGTCTCCAGTTCCCTGCAGGCCGACCAGTGCGTCGCCACGCGGCGGCCATCCACCATGCCCAGCTCGGCGAGCAGGAAGACGCCGGTGCAGATCGATCCGTAACGCTTGGCCGAAGCGCCGGCCTTGCCGACCCAGTCGGCAACGACGCGGTCGCCCGCCAGCCGGCGCAGCACATGCTCGTCCCCGCCGGCGACCAGCAGGATATCGACGTCCTCCGGCGGCAGCGTGCGCAGCGCATGGGTGGCAAGCTGCACCGCGCAACTGCTGCTGACCGTGCCTCCGCGGGCCGACACGATGTGGACGTCGTAGAACGTGCGTCCGCAGCAATCGTTGGCAGCGCCGAACACGGACGCGGGGCCGCTCACGTCCAGGATCTGGACGCCGTCGAAAACAAGGATGGCAAGGGTATGGGGCATTGGCAGAATTTAGCGCTTTTCTGTCATTTCTGCCAGATCCCGGGCACCTAGAATCGTCTGCATCACATTCCGCGAGGAGCACCCATGACCCCGACGATCCATATCGGCTTTCTGCTGTTTCCCAATGTCACCCAGCTCGACATGACCGGGCCGGCCCAGATCCTGAGCCGCGTGCCGGGCGCGAAAACGCACCTGGTCTGGAAGCGATGCGAGCCGGTCGAAACCGACGTGCGTTTCACCATCAATCCGACCGTGTCGTTCGCCGATTGCCCACAGCTCGATGTCCTGTGCGTGCCCGGCGGTTTTGGCGTCGGCGACATGATGCATGACGCCGAGGTGCTCGCCTTCCTGCGCCGGCAGGCGGAAGGCGCGCGCTATGTGACGTCGGTCTGCAACGGGTCCCTGTTGCTGGGCGCCGCCGGCTTGCTCAAGGGCTACCGTTCCGCCTGCCACTGGTTGTGGCGCGACTACCTGCACCGCTTTGGCGCGGAACCGGTGGCCGAGCGCGTGGTGCGCGACCGCAACCGCATCTCGGGCGGCGGGGTGACGGCGGGCATCGATTTCGGACTGACGCTGGCGGCGGAACTGGCGGGAGAAGAGACGGCGAAAATGCTTCAGCTCGCCTTCGAATACGACCCGAAGCCGCCCTTCGACTGCGGCACGCCGGACAAGGCCGGCAGCGAGATTGTGATGCGCCTGCGCGCGCTCCAGCACGATCGGCTGGCGCAGGCGGAACAAAAGATCTTCAGCGTCCCGGTGTGAAAGGAATACGCCATGCTTGAACTGCGACCCAACTGCGAACACTGCAACAAGCCGCTTCCGCCGGACGCGACGGAAGCGATGATCTGCAGCTTTGAATGCACCTTCTGCCGCGACTGCGTGGAGTCGGTGCTTGGCAACGTTTGCCCGAATTGCGGCGGCGGATTTGCGCCCCGCCCCAATCGTCCAAAGGCCAGGCTGCAAAAGAATCCGCCAAGCGGTGAAGTTGTCTACAAGCCTGTCGATATGGAAAAGCACGCAGCGTTCGCGGCGGGATTGAAGGACATCCCGCCGCACCTGCGCTGATCACGCGGACATCAGCACTGGCAGGGTCATCGACTCCAGCAGCGTGCGCGTGACGCCGCCCAGCATGATTTCGCGGAAGCGCGAGTGTCCGTAGCAACCGGTCACCAGCATGTCGGAACCGAGGTCGGCGGCCAGCGACAGCAATGAATTGCCGACATCGATGCGCGTCTTCTGCCGGATCACGTTCACCTTGACGCCATGGCGTGCGAGGTAGAGGGCGATATCGGCGCCCGGCACATCGCCGTGGGCGTCGCCGCTGTCTTCGGCATTGAACACCGCCACCTCGACGATGTCAGCGCGCCTTAACATCGGAATCGCATTCACCACCGCGCGCGTGGCGCTGATACCCGCATCCCAAGCCACCAGCACCCGTTTGCCGATGCCGTCGAAGCGGCCGGCGTGGGGAACAACCAGCACCGGGCGGCCGGCATTGAGCACGACGTATTCGGGGAAGTCCGGCATCACCACCGGCGAGGGTTCGTCCGGATTGGTCTGGCCGAGCACCAGCAGGTCGCCGTAGCGGCCGCGCAGCGCCAGGCCGGCACCTGCCTCGTCGTCGATCATGGTGCCTTCCCAGGAACGCACCTCTGACTTTTGCATCTGGGTTTCGAAATCATCCAGTGCATGGCGCGCGCGCTGGCGCAGTGCGTCGAGGTGCTGCGCGAGATGGTTCGTGGCCGCCGGGATCGTCGGATCCACCATTCCGGACTGGTAGATGTAGCGTGACACCCCGGTGGTTGCCACGCCGATCAGATGCGCGTTTTCCTGCACGGCGATCGACGCGGCCAGGGCGATGTACTGTTTCGCGTGCCGGCATTTGTCGGCATGCACGATGATGGTCTTGTATGACATGTCGTCCTCCTTTGGTGAAGTGACTCGTCAGTGTTTCTCCTTCTTCTTCCGGTAAACCAGCACCGGGATATCGCACAGCGAAAGCACTTTCGACGTGATGCTGCCGACCAGCAATTGCTCGATGCCGCTGCGTCCGTGCGATCCGATGAAGATCAGGTCGCAGTTCAATTCCCGCGCCATCTCGACGATCTTGTGCGCGGGCTTGTTCGAATGGACGGTCATGGCCGTCACCTTGAGCCTGGCTTCGGCGGCCGCGCTGCACAGGCCGGCAAGGTAGCCGTCACCGGTCTTGCGCGAGCCCTCCCGGAATTCCTCTTCCGTGGGATAGGACGGCGGGATGATCTCGACGCTGACCGGATACTGGTACTCCGGCGCAACATACAGACCGACCACTTCCGCATCGCACATGGAGGCAAACTCGACCCCCGCCAGCGCGGCGAGTTCGGCCAGCCCGGAGCCGTCGGTCGGGACAAGTATCTTGGTATACATGGTGTCGCTCCCCTTGGTATCGGCGCCGCCATCCCGCTTTCCCATGCATGGCGGGATGGGGAACCCTTGAGTCCAATATAGTCACGCACCGCAGCAAATGCACGGGCAGCGATTGATCTCAGTCAATCAATCCGGGAAAAGGCCAGGCGCGCGGCACTCCTTGTCCGGCCTGCCGACACTTCCTCAAAGAACCTTGTGCTGACGTGCCGGTCGAACCGGAAGGTTAAAAATCGGTTAAGAGCCACATTCGAAGGAACCGCGGTGCAGCCGCCTATCGATATCTATCGCACGATTGCCGAAAGCGCGGCCGATCCCATCTTCGTCAACGACCGAAGAGGGTGCGTGCTCTACGCCAACCCGGCGGCGGAAAAGATCTTTGGCTATTCCAAGGAGGAGTTCACTGGGGCCTGCCTGCACGACCTGATCCGACATCATCATCCCGATGGGACGCCCTTTCCCCGCGAGGAATGCCTGATGTTCCGCGCCCACTCCGGCGGCAAGAGCACGCACGACATCGTCGAGACTTTCGTCCGCAAGGATGGCAGCTTCGTCACGATGGCAGCGAGCATCGCACCTGCCTGCGTCGATGGCGAGCAGGAAGTCACGGTATTTTTCATGCGCGATGTCACCGAGCGCATCCACGCGCAACAGGCGCTGGCGGAAAGCGAGCAGCGTTTCAGGCTGATCACCGATTCCATGCCGCAACTCGTCTGGGTCATGTCGCCCGACGGCACGATCACTTACGTTAACGCACGTTTCCGCCAGTACGTAGGACCGCAGCTGAACATTGGCGCCGATTATGCCGCTGCCGTCCATCCCGACGACGTGCGCGCCACCCAGCAGGCCGTCGAACATGCACTGTGCGCGGGAATCGACTTTCGCATCGAACACCGCGGCAGGGCCGCCGACGGCAGCTATCGCTGGTTCCTCACGCACGGCGTGCCGCTGAAGGATGCCGAGGGAAAGATACTCGCGTGGTATGGCTGCTCCACCGACATCGATGACATCCGTCATGCAGGCGATGCCTTGCGGCGAAGCCAGGAAACAGTGCGCCTCGCGACGGAGCTGACCAATCTCGGGTTGTGGGAGTTCTACACGGAAACCGGAGAGCTGATCTGGGATGAAACCACCCGCCGCACCTATGGCGTGGCGCTGGAAGGTCCCGTCAACTACGACATCTTCATTGCCTGCATCCATCCCGATGACCGGGAGCGCGTCGACCGGGTGGCGCGCAAGTCCACCGTGCCCGGCAGCACCGGCCGCTTCTTCACCGAATACCGCATCATCCGCGCCAACGACGGCGCGGAACGCTGGCTCAAGGTCAACGGCGAGTCGCTGGTGGACCAGGATGGATATACCCGTTTCGTCGGAACCACGCTCGACATCACCGACATCAAGCTCGCCGAACAGCGCATACGCCAGGCGTCGCAGCGTGACCCGTTGACCGGCCTGCCCAATCGCGCCCTGCTGTTCGAGTACTGCGAGCACCTGCTGGCGATCGCGCATCGCACGCGCAGCAGCGGCGCGCTGCTGTTCATCGACCTCGACCGCTTCAAGCCGATCAACGATACATACGGCCACGGCATCGGCGACCAGGTGCTCAAGCAGGTGGCCAGGCGGCTCGGCGAGTGCACGCGGCAGGAAGACATCGTCGGCCGTCTCGGCGGCGACGAGTTCGTGGTCGCGCTGCCGCATCCGGATGACGTCTACGGTCCGGCCACGGTGGCGCGCAACATTGTCGACAAGATCAGCGAGCCCTATCACGTCGGCGACCTGCAGCTTTACATCTCGCCCTCGATCGGCATCAGCCTGTATCCGCGCCACGGCACCGATCTCGATGCCCTGATCAAGTGCGCCGATGCCGCCATGTACGAAGCCAAGAAGGCCGGCCGCAAACGCTACCGCTTCTACAATCCCGCCATCGACCAGGGCGCGGACCAGCATCTCCAGCTCGAACTGCGGCTGCGCGATGCGGTCGAGCGCGGAGGGTTCCTCCTGCTGTACCAGCCGGTGATGGATGTCGACAGCGCCACACCCTCGGGTGCGGAAGCCCTGCTGCGGCTTCCGATGCCGGATGGCGCCATGCTGACCCCGGCACAGTTCCTGCCCACTGCCGAAGCGGCCGGCCTGATCAACCGCATCGGCGAATGGGTCGCGCAGGAAGCCTGCCGCCAGCACCAGCAATGGCGCCAGGCCGGCCTGCCGGCGATCAGCATCGCCATCAATGTCGCGCCCCAGCAGTTCCGGCAGCGCTCCTTCATCCGTTACCTTGCCAACAGTATCGAAGACAGCGGCATGGACCCTTCATGCCTGCAGATCGAACTAAAAGAAAGCTCGGTGCTGGAAGACGTAAACGAAACCATCTCTGCCCTGGAAGAGATCCGCGCCCTCGGCATCCGCGTCGCGCTCGACGACTTCGGCGTCGGCTTTTCCAGCGTGCGACTGCTGAGCAGCCTGCCGATCGATGCGCTGAAAATCGACCAGTCCTTCGTCAGCCGCATCGGCCACGATGCAAAGAGCCAGGTGATTGCCGATACCGTGCTCGCGCTCGGACGCACCCTGAACCTGCAGGTCGTCGGCGAAGGCATCGAGTCGGAAGACATCTTCGATTACCTGCGCGGACACGGCTGCAACCAGGCACAGGGCTATTACTTCAGCGGGCCGCTCACGGCGGATGAGTTCGTCAACTGGTACCATGCGGCGCAGCCCGAGAGGCATGTCATACACTGAGCTTGCCCGCATACAACCTGATCAGCATCCCATCTGACGAATCCGCTTGACGGTATCCACCGGCAGTGGTTTCCTCTTGCCATCCACTCTTCCGCTGGCGGAACGCCGGCGAGACAACGACAACACTCCATGCGCATTCGAACCCGCCTGCTGTTGCTGGTCCTCGCTGTCCTGGTTCCAGCCTTTCTGGTGGCAGCTTTCGGCATTGTCTACATGTACAAGGAGGAGCGCGCCTTCCACCGCGAGAACATGCGCGAGACGGTTCGCGCGCTGGCGCTCGTCATCGACAAGGAAGTGGCCAGGAAGGAGGCATTGCTGCAGACGCTGGCTGCATCGCCCACGCTGGACCGCGGCGATTTCGAAGCCTTCTATCGCTACGCGCAGACGCTCGCCGCGCAACGCGACGTGGCCATCATCCTGCACCACGTCAACGGCATCGACCAGGTCATCAATACCCGCCTCCCCTACGGATCCGCCCTGCCGTCAATGCTGCCTGTTGCCCGCCAGCTGCGCAGCCAGTATCCGCCCGATGTCACGCTCATCACCAACCTCTACACGCCGCCGGTCGGGCAGGGACACAGTTTCGCCGTCCAGGTGCCGGTCATGCGCGGCGGCAAGGTGATGTACTACCTGGTGATGGGGTCTTACGTGAAAGAGTTGCAGTCGGTGTTCAACGAACAGGGGCTTCCCCAGGAATGGCATGCCGGGATCGTGGACCGCAACGGTGTCCTTCTCGCGCGCAGCAAGGACCCGGAGAAATTCGTGGGCATGCCGGTGCGCGAAGACTTTGCCGCTGCACTGCGCACCGGCGAGGGCTTCCATGAAGGCCGGACGCTTGCCGGCTTGCCGGCGACCGCCTTCTTCAGCCGTGCGCCGATTTCGGGATGGACTTTTTTCGTCAGCGTTCCCAGCAGCGTGCTCAAGCAGCCGGCCGAGAACGCCGCGCTGCTGATGGCTGCCATCTCGTTGTGCGTCATCGTACTGACCGCGCTTGCCGCCATCGCCATCGCGCGGCGCACGGCCCGATCGGTGGAATCCCTGCGCCGCTCGGCCGAGCGTCTCGGTCGCGGCGAGCGCATCGAGCACGTGCACACCGGCACGCTCGAGATCGATGCGGTGAACAACGCCATCGTGCGGGCGGGCGGCGACATCCGCGATGCGCGCGCCGGACTCGAACTGCGCGTGGCCGAAGCGGTGGCCTCCGCCGAACGATCGCAGCGCGCGCTGCTGCAGGCGCAGAAACTGGAAGCCCTGGGCCGCCTGACCGGCGGCATCGCCCACGATTTCAACAATGTGCTGCAGACCGTCTCCACGGGACTGGAGCTGGTCCACCTGCACACTGCCGAACCGCTTGCCGTCTCCGCCGTGGAAACCTGCAAGCGCGCCGTGCAACGCGCATCCGAGCTGACGCGGCAGCTCGCTGCATTCGGACGGGTGCAGGACGCGCGGCTGGAGACCATCGACCCGAACCGGCAACTGACGGAAATGAAGACACTGCTGCACAGCGGGCTGCGCGCCGACATCGATTTCCAGCTGGACGTTCCGCCGCAACTCTGGCCGGTGACGGTCGATCCATTGCAGTTCGAACTGGCGCTGCTGAACCTGACCATCAACGCACGCGACGCCATGCCGGCGGGCGGCATCCTGCAACTGCAGGCGCGCAATGAAACGATCCATATCCAGGCGGGAGAGCTTGCCCCCGGCGACTATCTCCGGCTGACCGTGGCCGACAACGGCGAAGGCATGTCGGCCGAGGTGCTGGCCAAGGCCCTCGATCCCTTCTTCACCACCAAGAGCGTCGGCAAGGGATCAGGCATGGGACTGCCGCAGGCCTATGGATTCGCGCGCCAGAGCGGCGGCACGCTCATCCTGCGCAGCCGCCCCGGCGAAGGAACGCAGGTCGTGCTCTACCTGCCGCGCGCCGGCCGGCCGGCAGATGTGCCGCGCCCGGACAACCGGCTGCCGGAGCGCAAGGCCGGAAGCGAAATGGTGCTGTTCGTGGAAGATGACCCGCTGGTGCGCGACGTCGTGCCGCCTGCCCTGAAGGATGCTGGTTTCCGTGTGGTGTGGGCCGCCGACGGCGAACAGGCGTTGCGCATGCTGGATGCCGGCGAGCGTATCGACCTGTTGTTCACCGACATTGTCATGCCTGGTTCCCTCAACGGCATCGATCTGGCGCAACAGGTGCAGGCCCGCTTCCCCGCCGTGCGCGTCGTGCTCGCTACCGGTTATACGGAACAGCGGGTGCAGCTTCCCGGCGTGCGTACGCTCGCCAAACCCTATGAAGTCTCACAAGCTGTCGACGCCCTGCTTGATTCGCTGCATGGCGTGTAAGAGATTTTCTGTCATCAAAGCTTCATCTTCCTGTCATTTTGCGGTCATGCGTGCGACGTAGCATGCCGCCCGTGGACAAGTTCCTTCATTTCTCCGGAATCGACATCGTGAATCCCGACATCGTCATCGTGCGTGACGGCGACGCCTATCGGCTGTTGCATGGCCATCTGCGGCTGGCCAACGTCTTGCGCGCCGCGGACGAAATCGAAGTCGATGTCCAGGGAGAAGGGCCGGTCAAGGTAAGAAAAACGAGAAACGGCTACGTGGTCGGCACCGATACGCGGCGGCTCCCGCTTTACCGCGACTGAACACGCCGTCCACTGGGCACAGACAACAGAAATCAATATCGACAACATCCGCAAAAGGACAGAATCAATGAACGACCTCACCAGGCACGACCTGCTGGCCGACCCGGAAGATATCGGCACCAACAACTCCAGCAACCCGACCTTTGACAGCGTACTGCAGGCGCGCCTGAGCCGCCGCTCGCTGCTCAAAGGCTCGTTCGGCCTGGCGACCACCGCCTTCTTCGGCACCGGCCTCACCGCCTGCGGCGGATCGGGCGATGCGGTTGCCGCATCCACGACCACCGAGACCAAGACGCTCAAGCTGAACTTCAATGCCGTCGCCAAGAGCGTGGCCGATGCGCTGAGCGTACCGGCCGGCTACACCGCCACCGTGCTGTTCCGCCTCGGCGACCCGCTCGCCGCCAGCGTGGCCGACTACAAGAATGACGGCACCGATACCGCCGCCTCCTTCGCGCAGCGCGCCGGCGACCACCACGACGGCATGCACTACTTCGGCCTCGGCGCCGACGGCAAGTACAGCGCGAGCGCCAGCGACCGCGGCCTGCTGGTGCTGAACCATGAAGCCATCACCCCCGCCTTCCTGCACAAGGATGGCGTCACCATCGACGGCACCGCGGTCACCAAGTATCCGTCGACGATCACCAACACGATGACCCGCACGGTCGCCGATGAAGTGATCAAGGAAATGAATGCGCACGGCGTGAGCGTCATCGAAGTCGCGAAGAACGGCAGCACCGTCACCTACAAGAAGGATTCGGCCTTCAACCGCCGCATCACCACCTTCACCGAAATGACCTTGTCCGGCCCGGCAGCAAAGACGCCGTACATGATCACCGCCTATTCGCCCGACGGCTCAAAGACGCGCGGCACCATCAACAACTGCGGCAACGGCTACACGCCCTGGGGCACCTACCTCACCACCGAGGAAAACTGGGCCGGTTACTTCCGTCGCATCACCGCCACCGACAATCCGGCCCGCACCGCAAAGGAACTGGCTTCCTTCGCCCGCTACGGCGTTGCCGGCACCGGCCGCGAACTGTGGGCGACCGCCACCGCGACCGATCCCGCCGACACCTCGTTCTCGCGCTGGAACGCGATGAAGACCGGCACGTCCGCCAACGGCTCCGACGACTTCCGCAACGCCGCCAATACCTACGGCTGGATCGTCGAGATCGACCCGTTCAACCCGACGTCCACGCCGAAGAAACGCACCGCGCTGGGCCGCTTCGCCCACGAAGGCGCATGGCCTGGTCCGGTCGTGCCGGGCAAGCCGCTGGTCTGGTACATGGGCTGCGATTCGCGCAACGAATACATCTACAAGTACGTATCCAACGCGGTCTGGGATCCGGCCGACGTGAACAAGGGCCTTGCCGCCGGCGACAAGTACCTCGATGACGGCAAGCTGTATGTCGCGAAGTTCAATGCCGACGGCAGCGGCCAGTGGGTCGAGCTGAAGTTCGGCAGCAACGGCATCACGGCATCGAACACCGCCTATGCTTTCGCCGACCAGGCCGATGTGCTGATCAATGCGCGTCTCGCCGCCGATGCCGCAGGCGCGACGAAGATGGACCGTCCGGAATGGGGCGCGGTCAACCCGGCCAACGGCGAGGTCTACATGACCCTGACCAACACCAATTCCTCCAGCCGCCCGATCGCCAATGTGGACGCCGCCAACCCGCGCTTCTACAACGATCCGAAGGGCAGCGCGGGCACGGCGCAGAAGGGCAATCCCAACGGCCACATCATCCGCTGGGCGGAGAACAACGGCGATGTGACGGCGACCGGATTCAAGTGGGATGTGTTCCTGTTCGGCGCGCGTTCCACTGCGGATGCGAACAACATCAATGTCTCCAATTTGACCGCGGCGAACGATTTCTCCAGCCCGGACGGACTGTGGTTTGCGCCGAGCACGGGGCTGCTGTGGATCCAGACGGATGACGGCGCCTATACCGATGTGACCAACTGCATGCTGCTGGCTGCGGTGGCGGGCAAGGTGGGCGATGGGGCGAAGAAGACCATCAACAATGTCGATGGCACTACGACCAAGTCTGTGGAGACCTATGTGGGTGCTTCCCTGGGTGAGACCAACCTGCGGCGCTTCCTCGTCGGGCCCAAGGAGTGCGAGATCACCGGTATCGCCGAGACGCCGGATGGGAAGGCGCTGTTCGTGAATATCCAGCATCCGGGGGAGGATACGGCGCCTGCGTTTGCTAATCCGGCTTCCTTTGGCAGCCACTGGCCGGATGGCGGGAATGCCCGGCCGCGGTCGGCTACTGTTGTCATTACCCGTAATGATGGGGGGACGATTGGGGGTGGGTTGGCTTGATGTTGCCTTGGTCGTGATGAGGGGGCCGTCCGGTGCCTGGTTGCATCGGGCGGCTTTTTCTTTCTTCGGTGCCCCGGGACTGGCCCCGGGGTAGGAGCCAACTACATCGGTAACACTTGTGTTCACTCACATCGGTGATAGTCACTTGATGAGGGCGGAAACCATGCTGCGGCACTTAACGAATAATCCCCGCCTTCGCAAACGTCTCACTCGTCGTCCCGCTCAAATGCCCGCGCAACCACTTATGCGCAGGGCTCCGCGTATCCCTCTCATGCCACAGCATGTCCACATGCACATTCGGCAAATCAAACGGCAGTTCCTTGGTGATCAGCGCACCGGTGATGCCAGTGGAAGCAATCAGGTGGCGCGGCAGCACCGTAATCAGGTCCGAAGTCGCCACGACCCGGCCCGCGGTGAAGAACTGGTTCACCGTCAGCAGGATGCGCCGCTCGCGCCCGATCTTGGCCAAGGCCTCATCCACCAGGCCATGCGCGCGGCCGGAGAAGCTCACCAGCAGGTGGTTCGCGTCGCAGTAGCTGTCTACCGTCAGCTCCTCTTGCGCCAGCGGATGGTCCTTGCGCATCACGCAGACATAGCGCCCTGAATACAGCTGCTCGTGCCGGATCGGCGAAACCGAGGTGCCCTGTCCGCCGGCAAGCTGCGCCGTCACGCCGGGGAAAAAGCCGACGGCGAGGTCGATGTCGCCGCGCAGCAGCATCGGGCGCGGTTCGCGTGTGGTCAGCGGCACCATGCGGATGGTCAGCTTCGGCGCCTCCCGTTCGATGGAACGCACCAGCGCCGGCAACCACAATGCCGCCGTCGCGTCAGCCATTGCAAGGCGGAAAGTATTGTGCGCGTTGGCAATGTCGAAATTTTGCTCTGGAGCAATCGCCTCTTCCAGCGCGGAGAGCGCCTGGCGAACGGCCGGCCACAGGTTTTCGGCACGCGGCGTGGGTTTTACGCCATGCGCGGTCCGGATCAGGAGTTCGTCGCCGAGGGAGTCGCGCAAGCGGCGCAGGGCATTCGATACGGCGGGCTGGGTCATGGCCAGGCGGCTGGCGGCACGCGTCAGGTTCTGTTCCGTCATCACCGCATCAAACACGCGGAGCAGGTTCAAATCCAGTGTGAGAAAACTCATGCTTTTGCCCTAATGCATTGATTAATAAAAAGAAAAATATTTTCATGGTATTCATGAAGAGTATAGCTGATATGCCGAAAAGAAATTGGTTATATAACTGACCCGTGCATATACTGCGATGCAGCAAAAGAGTATTTGTGCTGTGAAATATTGCCTAGGAGTAAAAAATGTCGGTTCTATCCCTCGCTTTTCCCGTCGAAGCCATTGCCGCCAACGCGCTGGCTGTCGCCCGCCCCCTGCTGGGCCTTGGTGTTCTCGCCGCCCTGATGGTGGTATTCAAGCCCCTGCTGGTCGGTATGCTGCGTGCAGCCCTGCTGGTGATCAAGCCCCGCAAGTCGCTGGAAGAGCGCTCCCAGCGCAGCATGCTGCAAAGCGTGCTGATGCTCAATCGCATGGCCCGCGAATTCGACGGCGTCCAGCCGAGCCTGGCCAACGAACTGCGCGCGATCGCATCGCGTCAGTAAGTGTGAACTAATTCCGGCATCGGGAGCCAAACATGTCCACTTTCGCGCATTCGACCATTGCAACCCGTTCGTTCGCCTACCATCGTCCTGGAAATGGCGCGTTCGGCCAGTTGGTGCATCGCCTGCGGCGTTCGCGCAGCCTGGCGTCGATGCTGCCGGCCCTGCTGTTCAGCGGGCTGATGACACTGGTCGTCACTGCGGTGATGCATGTGACTTCGGGCGCGATTGCGGATGGTTTCGCCGGACGCTGGATGGAAAGCTGGCTGACCGCCTGGCCGATCGCCTTTCCGGTTGCCTACCTGACCGGACCTGCGGTGCTGAGGCTGGCGGCGGCGATTTCCGCGCCGGCACGGATGCAGGCACGCTACCCCGGCCTCGCGTTCGACGATATCGCGGATGCTTCGCGCCGTGTCACGCGTCGCAATGGATTTGCAGTTTTGCGCGGCCTGAAGCCGGCACACGACTTCAGCGCGGTGTAATCCGGACAGTTGTCTCCTCCTCCCTCCTAAGGAAGGATTGGCCCCGCCAGCTACCGCTCGCGGGGCTTTTTTACGCCTTGTCGATGATGTGCCGGGCGGCTTCCAGCGCCTCCGACAGCGCGGCGCTTTCGCTCGCTGCGTATTGTTCGGCGCTGTAGCGCGGCGGCCGGTCGTCCAGCACGAACCACCAGTCCCAGCGCGAACCGACGCGCTCGATATGCACCTCGATCTTCCGGTCCTTGTAATGATGTTCCGTCATGTAAGCATTTCTCCGGATGCGTGCGGCCAAACCGTTCCGCCGAAATTGGTCAAAGGGGATGTTTCCGCAAGCGATAGGCTCTAAGATACACACTCTTCAGGAGGTGTCATACATGCAGGCCCTGCGTCCGCTTAACAAACTTGCCATGCTTCTCGCCGCCGCCGGTCTTGCCGCGTGCTCGACCACGGCGACCAACCAGAAGGTCACGATCCAGGAAGACTTCGCTTCCACGGACATCCATGCGCACAGCTTTCCGGGGACGGACAAGGCGACCTGCGAGGCGGCGCGGCGCGCGCTGCTGAGCCAGGGCTACGTGATCCATGAGTCGAGCGCGGCGCTGGTCCGCGGCCGCAAGAATTTCCAGCCGGGCTCGGACGTGCACGTGCAGATCGAATTCCACGTCGTCTGCGCACCCGACAGCAAGGGCAGCAACAGCACCACCGCCTTCGCCAATGCCGTGCGTGACCGCTATTCGCTCAAGAAGAGCAGCACCTCTGCCAGCCTCGGCGTGCCTGCGCTCGGCTCGCTCTCGGTCCCCTTCGGCATGAGCGACGAATCGCTGGTCAGGGTCGCCAGCGAAACCATTGCCAACAAGCTGTTCTACGAGCGCTTCTTCGCCCTGGTCGAACGCTATTTCGACGACTCCGCCGTGCCGGAGGAGGAAAGCACGGTCAACAGCATGAGCGAGCAGTGAGCCCTATCGATCCTGCCCTGCTGGAGTTGCTCGTTACGCGTGAAATGCCCTTCGGCAAATACAAGGGCCGCCTGATCGCCGACCTGCCGGGGCATTACCTGAACTGGTTTGCGCGGGAAGGTTTCCCGCCCGGCGAGATCGGACGTCTTATCGCGCTGATGCAGGAGCTCGACCACAACGGGCTGTCGTCCCTGCTCGATCCCCTGCGCCACAAACCGCGCGTCTATCGCTGAACGGCGGCCAGCGCCTGCCGCGCCATCTCCAGTGCGCCTTCGCAGGAGCGCGCCGCGGCGATGAACAGGTTGTTGTGGCAAAACACGGCATCGGCTACGCCGGTGACCGCGGCCAGTTCATCGCCCTGCAATCCCGCCCAGGCTTGCGGCAGGTCCGCGCGCGCCTCGAAGGTGTCCGGATTGGCCGGCACCGTATGCAGCATGTAGCGGTTGTCCGCGATGCTGTAGCTGATCACGAACAGCACCTTCGGCATTTCGTTGCGCACGATCGACGTCCACGGCAGCGCTCCGTTATCGATGTAAAGCAGGCGCCCTTCCTCCAGCACCTGCGCCTTGCGCACGCGGTCAAGCGCCAGCGTGCTGCCCACGCGGTACTTCACCTGGTTGACGAGCACGTCGACGATGAACTCCATCGCGCGGCGGAACTGCTTCAGGCGCATCGCCTCCGCCGCATCGACGCTGCCGGCGACCTGCTCGTCCAGCCAGGTCGGGTTGAAACCGGACACTACGGCCGACAGGCCGTATCCGCCGGGCGCATTGCGCGCCGTGCCCGTATCGGACATGTCGAGGTATTGCACCAGGTCGGCATCGATGGCCCAGGCGATCTGCTGCGCTTCCTCCTCGGCGAGCGCGTGGTTTGTATGTTGTTGCGCCAGCAGCGCCACGCAGCGCGCGCCATGCGCGCGCCACACCAGGCCGGCGCTGGCATACACCACGCCCGACTGGCGCGCGCCCGAAAAGCCTTTCTGGTGATGGTCGAAGCGTCCGGCTTGCGGATCCCAGATGCCGCCGACGTCGACGGCGAAGTCGGCCATGCGGATCTGCTCCTGGTCGCGCGTGCGCACCAGCGTGCATCCGGGGAAGACGATGTCCAGCACGGCCACGGCCCAGACGTCGTCGGCGTGGAATTTTCCGGAGTGGGTGGCGATGATCATGGGCGCAGGCAGAAAAATCAGGAAACGTGCATTCTAAGCCGTGCGCCGCGATGATGCGTCCTTCCTCTTATTTCGATGGCGGCACTGACCGTTCGATCGACTGCTTGAGGTTGGTTTTGTCCTCAGGCTTCGCTGCCTTGCCCATTGCGTCCACCGGATCGGTTTCACCCGGCACCGGCGCGTTGAAATCCAGCGGCATTTGCCCCACGCGCCGCGCCTGGTCTGACTGCTGGTCGAAACTCTGCTCTTCTGCGACCGAGTAACGGCCATCCCCGGCATCCTCTTCCGGCGACTGCGTCGTCTCGCCGGTTTCCGAACCGCGCTCTTCAATGAACTGCTTCAGGCGAGCAAGGTCGTCCTCGATGCGCCGGGCAACCATGTCCTCCGGATTGCCGTTGCGCTCCGCCGGCACCAGCGCAGGGTCGCACTCCACCGTCATGATGACGCGCGCCTTGCCGTCGCCGACCGGCTGCAGCTCGACCTTGCCCGCCTGCATCGGACCGCCGTCATTTCGCCACGCGATGCAGCGGTCGGGAATCTGTTCGACGATTTCCGAGTCCCACTCCAGCGGCTGGTAAGACATCTTCGCCGACCAGTGCAGGTGGGTGTCGTCGAGCTGGTGCACGGTTTCAACATCCTGCATGAAGCGAGGGTAATCCTCGAACTGCGTGAGCTGGTTGTAGACGACGTGCACCGGTACGCCGACATCGATCGATTGCTGGATTCTTGCCATGATGAACCTCCGTTTTTGTGTAAGAGCGCAAGTTCCCGCACAAGTTGCGTCGATGTGCACAGGACGGAAACCGGATTGCGAGGTACCACAATGAGAGCAGACAGCGCGCTTTCCCATCTCCACGATCATGAACGGTGCATTGCCCTCCTGCAGGACGGTTCGAAGCGCGAGGTATGGTGGAGCCGGGACGACTGGACCTTCTTCTATCCCGACACCGATCCGCCGGCGCCTTGCAGTTTCGAGCAGATCAAGGAGTGGCGGCCGGCATCCATCGATCCGCATTAGGAACGGATGTTGCGTACCTCCTTTGTTTGCGCGCCCGCGCGCGCCACCGCATGTGAATTTTTCCGATGAAGGAGTAAATGATGCAAACGATGGCCTCATCCTCGATGCAGCACTGCATCGACGACTGCCTGCACTGTTATCGCACCTGCCTGCAGACAGCCATGAATCATTGCCTGGAAGCAGGCGGACGGCATACCGAGCCGGAGCACTTCCGCCTGATGATGAACTGCGCGGACATCTGCCGCACCGCCGCCGAATTCATGCTCGCCAGTTCGTCCGTGCATGCTCCCGTATGCGCTGCATGCGCCGAGGTATGCGACGCCTGTGCGCAGAGCTGCGAGCAGATCGGGGAAATGGAGGAATGCGTGCAGGCCTGCCGGACCTGCATGGACTCCTGCCGCCAGATGGCGCAGGGACTGGAGCTGGGTAAATTCAGCGGTCAGACAGCCGGTATTGGCATGCTGCAAGACCGCCTGCCGATGTAGGACACCACATGATGCATACACCGCCTGAAAATCCGCCGCATGCACCGCCGGAAGTGCCGGTGACGCCGGTACCCGGGCCGGACATCCAGCCGGGCTACCGGCCGGAGCCGGAAATTCCTTCCTTGCCGCCCGATACGTTCGATCCTGGCGCGCCTTCGGAACCGGAAGTGGTGCCCGACACATCGCCGGCCGAAATTCCAATGCCGGGCGAGGCATCCGCCTGAGGAGGCCATGCCTGAAATGGTTGCCGGGGTTCACTTCTTCTGTGTCTTCTGCGGCAGGTCGAAGTAATAGTTCATCCGGCGGCGCGGCGCCAGGTATTCGAGTGTCGCGCGGGGCAGCTGCGCCGGCCGCAGGCATTCCGCGATCTGCAGGTCAGGTTCGGCTTCGAGGTCGAGCACGACGGCTTCACTGCTGGGGACATCGGGGTCGTGGATCAGGACACTCGGGCGCAGCGGCTTGCTGGAATTGACCGCGACAACCAGTCCCAGGGTGCCGTCGGACAGCTTCACCACCGTGCCCGGCGGATAGACGCCGAGGCAACGGATGAAAATGCCCAGCGGCCCCGCGTCGAGCTGGTTGCGCTTTTGCGCATACATGTGCGACAGCGCGGCAAACGGCGACAGCGAGTCGGCCGGGTTGATGCGGTTGCACAGGTTGTCATAGGTGTTGACGATCGCGACGATGCGCGTCAGGGGCGATATCTGGTCGCCCTTCAGGTGGTTCGGATAGCCGCTGCCGTCCATGCATTCATGGTGCTGCAGGATGATCTCGGTCGCCTTTTTCGACAGGCCGAGCTTCTGCGCGATGGGCAGGCCGTAAACACAATGCTGCTCCAGCAGGTGCTGCTCGGCGCGCGTGAGGCCGCTGCCTTTCATCAGCACCTTGTCCGGGATGTCGAGCTTGCCGATGTCATGGAACAGGCAGCCGAAGCCGAGCTCCTTCACTTCTTCCCTGCCCAGCTTCATCTGCTTGGCCACCATCATCGCCAGCACCGACACGTTGAGCGAATGGAAATACATGTCCTCGCCGCCGTACTTGTCCTTCATCAGATGGATCGCAATGTCGCGATCGGTGAGGACCGAGTCCACCATTTCGTCGACCAGTTCGTTGGCGCGCTGGTAGGCTTCCTGCGGCTTGGCGAAGAGGTTGCTGTTGATCGCCTTCAGGGTGCCTGCGGTCTTGAGGAACTGGCGTTCGCACTCGACAACCGCGGCACGCTGCTGGTTGATGCGCTCCAGGCGTTCGCGCTTGGTCCTGGCCATTTCGCTTTCTGCGGGGGCGGCCTGCGTTCCGGCCGCAGGCGCCAGCGACTCCGGGGAGGCGGGTTCGGGCACGACGTCGCAGCGGGCGGGATCAATGCGGATCTTCTTCAGGCCGAGCTGCCGGAGCTTGACGAGCTGTTCCTCGTTCTTGATCTTGAAGCTGTTGCGCGCGAAATCATGATCCAGCCAATGCAGGTCGAGGATGACGAACATCCCGACCTGCAATTGCTCGATCACGATCGGATAGGATTTTGTCTGAACGTTCATGGGGGAGCGGCTAAATGCCGACTGGACATTCTAGCAGCGGCCCGAAGGGAAATCCCTAGCTGGGCACTATGGAAAATTTGCCAATTTTTCCTCCTCCTTGTTCTGCATCAAGCCCGGGGCAGCGCCGCTTCGTAACCTGTCTGTACGAATCCCTCCGACAGGCGGCGATGGAACAGCCCAAGCAAGCCAAGGAAAAAGTCCGCGAGTACATGGAGCGCCGCCAGGTCGAGCGCCGCCAGAATGCCCGCTCGCCACTGCACGATCCGGATCAGATCCGGCACGAAATCGGCTGGGACATGGTCGAGCGCCGCCAGCAGGAGGACAGGCGTGGCAAATAGTCAGGCGTTCGTCACGCCGCCAGGCACATTCTTGAGCACCGTCCTTCCCTTGCGGGCCTGCGGCATAATCGGATAACGGCCACAGCACAGCGGCCGGTTCCTTCAACCACTTCCTTGTGACCATGAAAGCGATCCTTACCGGACACACGCGCGGACTCGGCGCCGCCATTGCCGCCGAACTGCTGGGCCGGCACATCCCGGTGCTCGGCCTCGCACGCCGGCGCAACACCGGCCTCGCCCGGCATTTCCCCGTCGGGCTTGAACAGGTCGAGCTGGACCTGGCCGACACCGGATCACTCGAAGACTGGCTTGCGGGCGACACGCTGGCCACCTTTCTCGCCGGCAGCCCCTCGGTCCTGCTCATCAACAATGCGGGCGTGGTGCAGCCGGTCGGCCCGCTTACCGCGCAAGACGTCATGTCGATTGCACGTGCGGTGGCAATCAATGTCACTGCGCCGCTGATGCTCTCGCGGGCCGTGACCGCCGCCAGTCCTTCGGCGCATGACAGGCGCATCCTCCACGTCTCCAGCGGCGCCGCGCGCAATGCCTATCCCGGCTGGAGCATCTATTGCGCGACGAAGGCCGCGCTGGACCATCATGCGCGCGCGGTCGCCCTCGACCAACTGCCCGGCATGCGCATCTGCAGCCTCGCGCCCGGTGTTATCGATACCGACATGCAGACGGAAATCCGTTCGGCACCGGTGGAAAACTTTCCGTTGCGCGAGCGCTTCGAGGCAATGAAGCGCGACGGGTCGCTGACCAGTCCCGCCGAGTGCGCGCGCCGCCTGGTCGATTACCTGCTGGCCGAACGCTTCGGCGACGCGCCGGTGGCAGACTTGCGGGACTTCACTTCCTGATCCCGTACGCCGTGAGCCTGCAGCTCGTTGTGCGCTTGTCCACGAACCTTGGCCGGCCTGTCCGAGCAATGAGACTGGTGCAATGGACATTGCTGGCCGTAGCCGCGTGCACCGCGTTCCTCCCGCTATGTCCGGTCCATGCCGATGAGGTCCTGCGCATCGGGTCGAAGCGCTTCACGGAGTCGTATATCATCGGCGAGATCCTTGCCCAGTCGGCGCAACGCCATGTGCGCACCGAGCACCGCCAGGGGTTGGGAAATACCGCGATCGTGTTCGAAGCGCTCAAGACGGGCGCGATCGACGCGTACCCTGAATACACCGGCACCCTCGCGCAGGAAATCCTCAAGCGCAAGGACATCTTCTCGCTGGAGGACATGAACAAGGCGCTTGCCCCGATGGGCCTGGGCGTCGCTATCCCGCTCGGATTTTCGAACGGCTACGCGCTGGCCATGCGCGAGGAGGCGCGGATCGACCGGATCAGCGGCCTTGCAGCGTACCCGGACATGCGCCTTGGCCTGTCGCACGAATTCATCGGCCGCGGCGATGGCTGGCCCGGCCTCGCGAAACGCTACGGACTGCCGCACAGCCCGGCCGGAATCGATCACGGGCTCGCCTATGAAGCGCTCGCGGCGCGGCAGGTGGATGTCATCGATATCTATACGACCGATGCCAAGATCCGCCAGTACCGACTGCGCATACTCGACGACGATGCCGGTTACTTCCCGCGCTACGATGCCGTGGTGCTGTACCGGCTCGATGCCGCATCCCGCTTTCCGCAGGCCTGGCAGGCACTGCGCGGACTGGAGGGAAAGATCAGCCAGGCCGGCATGGTGTCCATGAATGCCGCCGCCGAAATCGACGGCAAGTCCTTTGCAGACATCGCGCAATCCTTCCTTCAACCTGCATCCGCAGGTGCCGCCGCATCGAGTGGCCTGGCGGGCAAGCTGTTCGACGCCAGTTTCTGGCGCCTCATGCGCGAGCACGTCGCGCTGGTCCTGCTGTCGGTAGGCATGGCTGCGCTCGCCGGCATTCCGCTCGGCGTGCTCGCCGCTTTCCGGCCGCGCCTGCGGCAGGGCGTCATGGCCCTCGTCGGCGTATTGCAGACGATTCCTTCACTGGCACTGCTGGCGATGCTCATTCCCTTGCTGGGCACTATCGGCATGGTGCCGGCCATCATCGCCCTGTTCCTGTACGCCTTGCTGCCCGTGGTGCGCAACACCTGCACGGGCATCGAGCAGATCAGCCCGGGCTTGCGGCTGGCGGCGCTCGCATTGGGCATGCGCACCCGGCACCGTCTCCTGCATATCGAACTGCCGCTGGCCCTGCCCGTCATCCTGGCCGGCATCAAGACCGCCGCCGTGATGAGCGTAGGTACTGCGACCATTGCCGCCTTCATCGGCGCCGGAGGCTTTGGCGAACGCATCGCCACCGGGCTCGCGGTCAACGACAACGACATGCTGCTCGCGGGCGCGCTGCCTGCCGCCTTCCTGGCACTATCGATCCAGGGCCTGTTTGAACTGGGGGAGCGGATGCTGAGGCGGCAATCCGGATGACGCCTGGCGACGGGACGGAAAAATTCTTGAATCCGTTTCACCCCCTCCTGCGTAAATGCTGATGCAACACCCTTTCTCAACCGCATTTATCAGGAGCGAACATGAAAAAGCAGATCCACATCCTCGTCCTTGCCGCCGCCCTCACCGCATCCTCCCTTGCCGCCGCCACGGTCATGGTCGGCGGGCAAAGCATGCTGCCAGCAAAGGACATCGTCGACAACGCCGTCAATTCCGCCGACCACACCACCCTGGTAACCGCCGTCAAGGCCGCCGGCCTGGTCGATACCCTCAAGACCAAAGGCCCGTTCACGGTCTTCGCGCCCACCAACGCCGCGTTCGGGAAGCTCCCCGCCGGCACCGTGGATTCCTTGGTCAAGCCGGAAAACAAGGCGGCGCTGACCAAGATCCTGACCTACCACGTCGTGCCCGGGAAGTACGACTACGCTGCACTGGCAAAGGCGATCGAATCGCAGAACGGCAAGGCCGAACTATCGACGGCGGCGGGAGGCAAGCTGACGGCAATGATGAACGGTCCGCGCAACATCCAGGTCAGGGACGAAGCCGGCAATGTGGCCAGCGTCAGTACCTATGACGTTTATCAGTCGAACGGCGTGATCCACGTCGTGGACAACGTGCTCATGCCCAGGTAACGCACTTCATCGCTGGTACGGCGTCTCTCCGCGCCCTTGCGGGCGTGGATGTCAGCCTGCCAGCCGTTGCGCCCTTAAAGATATATTTGCTTTGCATGTTATGGCACAATACCCGTGCTCGAATCCCGGGCAGACAGTCACTTAAAGGAAAATCATGCAATCCGAAGTTTTTCAGTTTCGTGCCGCTACCACGCAGGAATCCATGGCGCATGCCGTACGTGTATTAAGCGGCGTCACTGGCGTCGGCGACATCACGCCATCGCTGCTTCGCAATGAGGTGAGCGTGCAATTCAATGCGGACCTGACGTCGAAACAAGACCTGCAGAGTGTGCTGGCGGATGCAGGCTACCCCGTCCAGGCGGGGAACCGTACCGGTGGCTGCGGCGGTGGCGGCGGTGGGTGCTCTTGCAGCTGATTTAGAGTGCAGCCTCGAACAAGATCGAAGCAAGCCGGGCCGCCAGGCGATATGATTTTGCGACCACTAACCCGACAACGCTGCAGTGCCGTTGTTACCTTCAGGAGAAGCAATCAATGTCGTCCCTTTCCATCAACTCGAACCTTGGCGATCTGCTCGACAACGAGGCAAGCAAGACTATCCTTGAAAAGCATCTCCCCGGCATTTCGACCCACCCGCAGATCAGCATGGGCCGTGGATTTCCGTTGAAGATGGTGGCTGGCTTCTCCGGCGGCCTGATCACCAACGAAGCGCTCGAAAAGGTCGACGCCGACCTCAAGACCCTGGGTTGACCGGTTTTCCCGGACGCCGCATGGGTCTCCCGGCGGCCGGGGAACGAATACGATGGCGGGAATGTCGATTTTGCGCAGTCCCGTTCGTCGTAGGGATAGAACACTGACGTTCTGTATCCACCTGCAAGGAGACCCACATGCGATTCATGATTCTAGTCAAGGCCGACCACAACAGCGAAGCCGGCGTGATGCCGAGTGAGCAGTTGCTCGCCGATATGGGCCGGTTCAACGAGGAACTGGTCAAGGCCGGCGTCATGCTGGCCGGCGAAGGTCTGCAACCGAGCGCGAAAGGCGCCCGCGTACGCTTTTCCGGAAAAGACCGCAAGGTAATCGACGGGCCGTTCGCGGAAACCAAGGAGCTGGTCGCGGGCTTCTGGATCTGGAAGTGTGCCTCGCTGCAAGAGGCGATCGACTGGGTCAAGCGCTGCCCCAACCCGATGATGGGCGAATCGGAAATCGAGATCCGTCAGATCTTCGAGGCCGAGGACTTCGGCGAAGTCCTTACTCCCGAGTTGCGCGCGCAGGAAGAGCGGCTGCGCGAGGAAGTGGCGAAGCAGACGGCCGGGCCGCGTTAAGCGCCGCGCTGCCATCCAGATCAAAAGCCGAGAAAACTCTCCTGCGCCGGTTTGGGCCCGGTTTTCGGCGCAGCCTTCGCGACCAGCCGCTCCGCCGGGTAGCGCACGAAGAAGCTGCCCGCCTCTTCGACCGGGCAATGCAGCCAGTCGTCATACCGGTGCGGATCGAGAATCACCAGCATGCGCTTCTCGTCGGCAGGCTTGTGGAAGCGCTGCATCAGCGGATCGCCGTCGGCGTTGATCGTCAGCATGGTGAAGGACAGCAGCGGCAGGCCGTTTGGCCCATCGGGTTTCATCTCCCAGATACCGGCAATGCCCAGAGGCACGCCGCCGGCGTCCGCGATCTCCCAGCGTTCCGCCTTGCCTGTTTCGTAAGAAGGTTCATAAAAGGAACTGACCGGGATCACGCAGAATTGCCGGCGCTTCCAGGCGTTGCGGAAGCTGGGCTTGGCGGCGACGGTCTCGGTGCGTGCATTGTAGGTCTGGCGCGCGAGCCTGGGTTCGGCCCAGTGCGGGACCATGCCGAACATGCCGAGGGCGCATGCCCGGTCGCCATGCACGGCATCGGCGCGCGGCAGATGGATCATCGGTGCCATGGTGCCGGGGAAGGCTTCGGCCTGGTAACCGGAGTCGGGAGCGGCAACGCCGAAGCGTTGTTGCAAATCGTCCCGTGTGGAAGGGCGGTAATTAGCGCACATAAACGCATTTTAGTGCGCGATCGCGCAGGATGCAGATCCCTTCAGGTAAATGCTTGCAGGCAACCTTGCCTCGGCGTATCGTTGCCTGATCAGGGAGAATGCAATGACCTCCAGCCGAATCCGTCCCGGCGTGGCGGCCTGCCTTTTGGGTGCCGGGCTCTGCGCTGCCGTCACCACGCAGGCGGACGACACCAAAATCTACAAGTCCTACGATACCGCAGGCCGGCCGGTCTTTTCCGACCGTCCGCTCAACCGCAGCTCGCAGGTCTATGCCATGTTCGACGGCACCCACCTTTGGCCCCGCGCCGGAACCGGCCCGGTATCGCTGCCGCAGCTTTCCGTCCGCCGCAAGTCGATCGAACCCATCGTCCAGCGCATCGCGCAGTCGCATGGCGTGCACGCCGCCCTGCTCAAGGCCATCATCGAGGTGGAGTCCGGCTTCAATGCCAACGCGCTCTCCCCGAAGGGCGCGGTCGGCCTGATGCAGGTCATGCCGGCCACTGCCGCGCGCTACGGCCGCTTCGACCTGTACTCGCCGGAGCAGAATGTCGACGTCGGCGCGCGCTATCTTCGCGACCTGCTGGCCATGTTCGACGGCAATGTGCGCCTTGCCGTAGCCGCCTACAACGCCGGCGAGAATGCGGTGATACGGCACGGTCGCCGCGTGCCGCCCTACCAGGAAACGATCAAGTACGTACCCATGGTGCTGGAGCGATTTGACCGCTTCCGTGCAGCTTCGACCTACTGACCCCCTCCGTCATCCGCACAGCAAAACGGCTATTTGCATACCTTGCGGTCCAAATGTGTATATTTTTGCAAGTCTCCCGTGTTAGCATGCGTAAATGTTGTCAAAAACATACTATTCCTGACGGAGGATACGCCGCATGAAAGCACTCATCACCGACATCGATCCCGCATCCGCGGCCTTCCTGCGCGGCGCGCTGCACGACTGGGGGCACGAAGTCGCGATCGCCAACGACATGCCGTCCATCTGGGCGGTCCTGCACGGCGATGACGACCCGGTCATCGCCATCATCGATTGCTCCGTGCCCGGCCTCGACGGCCTCGATGTGTTCCGCAACATCCGCGCCACGATCAAGCGGCGCAGCGTCTATCTCATCCTCCTGAGTTCGCATGCCGACGCGCGCTTTCTCACCGAAGCGCTCGAAGCCGGCGCCAACAACTACATCACGCGCACGACCGGCCACGCCGACCTGCGCATCTGCATCGACACCGGCCGCCGTCTGCTGGAACTGGAAGAAGCCCTCGTGGCGCGCTCCACGCGCGACACCCTCACCGGCCTGTACAACCGCGATGCCGTGGTGGACCACCTGAAGAAGGAAATGGTGCGGTGCCAGCGCGACCGCACGCCGCTGTCCATTGTCTTTACCGACCTCGACCGGCTGCAGGAGATCAACGACCGCAGCGGCCACCTCGTCGGCGATGCCGTGCTGCAGGAAGTCTCGCGCCGGCTCGGCACGGCGCTGCGCTCCTACGACCACCTCGGCCGCTACGGCGATGATGAACTGGTCATGATCCTGCCCAAATGCAACACCGCCGGCGCGCTCGAAGTGGCCGAACGCGCGCGCATGGCGGTCGCCGCCTATCCGATCAGGAGCGAGGCCGGCGAACTCCTGACCACCATCACCAGCGTCACCGCCACCGTCAGCGGCCAGAAGGACGTGCCGCCGCACACGCTGCTGCAGATCGCCGCGACGGCGATGTACAGGGCAAAGGAAGAAGGACGGAACAGGGTGGGACTGGCGAACGCGTATTGTTCGTTACTCTAACGCCGGACAAGGATCGCCCGTGCTCGCCGCCAGGCGAAGATCGGCACGAAGTCGGTCACATCCGCCGTCTCCTTCAGATGTGCCATGACGTCGTCGAACACCGGCGCCACTTCCTCTATCGGCTGATGGATCTCGTCGGCGAGCAGTTCGATATATCGCTTGTGCTTGACCTCTTCGGTCGGGTCGGTGCCTGGGCGCATGGAGAGGATCCTTTCGTATATCCCGATACGACGATTTCCTGAAAGCGGCGAAAGCCGGATATCGCACGTTGCAAGGCGCAGCGGAGGCGCCCGTCGAACGATGTCAGCGTATTCTAGTGAGAATTTGGATAATGTCGATGACCAGATTGACAAGAGTGAACGCGGCCGCAGGAACGCGTCTTGCCGTACGGAATGCAGGCGATCGGGACAATCGCCATGGGGACGATGCTAGAGCGCGATGATCGTCATGCAGATCGCGGATACGAGGGTCAGGATGAAAACAATATTTGCGATCCGTTCTTCCATGCCAGCCTCCCTGTCGTTATATCTGTAAACGGTACACAGGCTGTATTTCATTCCGATGACTTTCATCAAGAGTGGGGCGTGAAAGCAACGGCGGAACCGCTATTCCGCTCCGGCCAGCGCATTTCCCAGCGGCTGGTTCAGCCGTGTCTCGAGCAGGCGCGCGAAAGCGAGCAATTCCTTTTCGCCGGCAATGTCGTTGACGCAGCAGGTACCGCCTGCGTCAAGCATGAGCCTCGCCTGCACGGCGAGTCGCAGGATCTCTTCGCGCTTGATGGGCCGGATATGGGTGATCATGGGGTTTGGCGACCGTTGAACATGCCGCGAGGATGTGAATGCGTGCGATCTTGCCACCCCAATGCTACGCGCGCATGACAGCAGGCGGGTGTTGATTCCCTGCCTGCTTTCTTCCGATAAAGACTACGGCTTCGTCGCAGCGATGATCTGGAAGTTGCCGAAGAAATAGGTCGAACGCTCGCACTGCCAGGCGCCGTTCGCCTCGAGATGGCCGACCGGATCGTGCGTGTCCCACAGTGCCAGGCCGAGCGGCTCGAACACCTTGAAGTAGGCCCAGCTCAATGCGCGCAGCACGCGCGGACCGGGACGATGGAACTCGCCGACGAACAGCTTGCCGCCGGGGGAAAGCATGCGCCCCGCCTCGTTCAGCGTCTGGCCCTTGAGCTCGTGCGGCAGTTCGTGCAGCAGGAAGAAGATCACGTTCACCGCCGCCACGCCGTCGGCCAGCTTCATGCAGGTGGCGTTATCTTCGATGAAGTCCACCTTGTCGAGGTACTTGCCCAGCTTGCTGCGCGCATGGTCGAGTTCGTTGGGAATGATATCGACGATCAGCACGCGCTCGGCGCCGGCCTGGATCGCTGCCTTCACCACGCGCGGGATGACGTTGCCGAAGGCGCAGGAGGTGATCAGCACCTTCTTGCCTTTCAAATCCATCTGCCGCATCCCGGCAACGATTCTGGACACCAGTCGGTGGTACTGGAACAGCAGGATGGCCGAAATGATCGGCTGGAAGTCCACCAGCTTGATGAGCTTCATGTTCGAATACACCGGGTAGACGTGCGCGCTTGCGCTGCGCCCGGCCGGCGTCATTGCGCGCAGGACCAGCGCGCCCCGGGTGAATACAAAGAAAAACAGGGCCGTCGACACTAGGACACCGAACAGCACGAGCGCCGCCGTGATCACCCACGCATTCATTTCATCTCCTCACCGAAAATTCCGGGCAAACGTGATGCGGAGCAAGAGCGATGCCAAGCAGCACTCCGGTCGGAAAGGCACCCATGCGAACGATAGCCGAATGCCATTGGCGGCAGGCAAAGTGGCCTACGGATCGGGGGAGGAAGGATGGCGCAAACTTGAGATTGCGCTGACGACAGCGCAATTTTCCCGAATTCGGGAGAGGAAATTTTCCCGGCAATTGGAATCTGCCGGGGATAGATTACGCCGCGCGCAGCTCTTCGTACAGCGCGAGGTATTCCAGGCTCAGCTTGTGCCGTGCATCGAGGTGGATCATCGGCAATCCGCGGTCATGCGACTCGCGGATCTTGATGGAACTGGAAATCTTGTTGTTCAGCACCGGCAGGCCTTCGGCGAGCAGTTCGTCCACCATGCGCTGCGGCAGGCTCGCGCGCGACTGAAACTGGTTGACCACGATGCCTTCGATCTCGAGGGCGGGATTGTGGTCGGCGCGAATTTCACCCACGTTGTTCATCAGCGAATAGAGCGCCTGGCGCGAGAAGTCGTCGCAGTCGAAGGGGATCAGGCAGGTGTCCGCCGCGATCAGGGCCGACTGCGTGAAGATGTTGTAGGCCGGCGGCGTGTCGAGGAAGATCTCGTCGTATTCCTTTGCCAGCTCGTTGAGCATGTCGCGCAGCTTGTAGATCTTGTGGCGCGATTCCAGCTTGGATTGCAGCTCGCCGATCTCGGGGTGCGAAGGGATGAGCGCCAGGTTCTCGAAGGGCGTCGCATGCACGTAGCTGCTGGCCGGTTTCGGATAGATGACGAAGGCCAGCGTCTGCTCGAAATAGTCGGCCAGGGTGGGCGATGCTTCCTTCGTCGCTTCGCCGAGCAGGTAGCGGCTGGAGTTGCATTGCGGGTCGAGGTCGATCAGCAAGGTCTTCTTGCCGTGACGCGCTGCAATAGCGGCAAGATTGACAGCAATCGTCGACTTTCCGACACCGCCCTTCTGATTGAAAATCACGCGCTTCATGCACTACCCCGTAGATGGTTGAACCGTCGCCGATGATAGCATTTGTTGCGTCGCAGCAGCACGCCGCGCGTGTCAATTGTCGCATTTGCTTGACAGTCAATAACCGCGCCCGCGCTGCCGTGGAAGGCGGACGCAGTGTCCTGTCACTTCTCCGCGAAGCAGTACAGCAGCCCGGCGCCGCCGGTGCTTTGGATGCCTTCGGGATGGCAGCCGCGCGTCGGGTGAGAGGAGTTCCAGGAAGTCGCCCACGGAGAATCGATCGGACCCGCGCGGTCGTGGTGTCCCGTCATGGCCGAGCCTTCGGTGCCGCCCTTGGTCCAGTTGCCGCAGGTCATATCCGGAAACGGCGCACCCGGAAAGGCCGTGCCGTCGGGACGCGAACCGGTGAGCATGTCATGCGTGTTCGGCTTCTCGGTGCGGCCGTTCACGAGTTGCCCCTTCTCGTCGAGCGCCGTCTCTTTCGCCAGTTTGCTCTCGGGCGAGTGCAGCTCGTCGACGTTGCGGGCGATGAGGACGCCCTTGGCGTTATGCCATGGGCCGGTGCCGATGCGGTCGCGTGCGTTGACGAACTTCGGATCGCTCAATGCCGATGCCTGCGTGCTGAGGTAGGCGCGCCAGGTGCGGCTGCCCGCGCCGGCGGATGCGGCCAGCGTCTGGCAATGCTTGTCCGCGCCTTCCAGGCCGCCCAGGTCCCCTCCCTTGCCGGGGTTTGCGCTCGTCACGAAAAACGTCATGCCGCTGCCTTGCGAACCCATCCCCGCGCATCCAGCCAACGCCATCACGCAACCTGCAACCAAAGCACTCCTCTGCACCATGCCATTCATCGCGATCTCCTTTTGGATTTGGTCTCGATCCACAAATAGCTGCCCGTCGTGCGGGAGGGGAACCGGCCCCGTCGCACCGCCCGATTCCGATACGGTACGACATTTCCGGATTTCGCGTATTGGGCGGTGCCTTAGTGCGTGGGATCGAGTTCGAGCAGTACGGCCGCGGGTGCGCTGTCGCCGAGCGCGCAATACGGTTGCGTGGCGCGGGACGGCTGCACAGCGTGGCTTGCCCTCGGACCCGGGCTCACGCTGCCGCCAGCTTCGGCCGCCACATGAGTCGGATCGAGTTCGTACAGATGGATGATGCGGCCCTCCACAGCGGGCCAGGCAAACAGCATGTCTGCAAAGTCTTGTTCGTGATACGGCATGTCAGTCTTTCATGAAGATTCGCGCGGGTGCATCGGACGCCTTGCGTCGTGTGCAATGCAACGAGACACCAGCTTACTCTTTTGAGACTTCTCGCGTGCAACAGTTCCCTTCGGAAAGGTTGCGCCGCAACGTGTGCCATCGCTGAATCTTTTTGCAATAAACATATCGAACGAACAGCACGCGCGTTGCGTGTACGGCTAATTCCGAATGAATCAATTAGGAGTGAAAGCGATGGCAGACGAGAACAAAGACATCAACAAGCCCATTACGAGCGGAGCCGCTCCAGGACCGAGCGAGCATCGCCGCGATGACACCGCGCAGTCGGCAGGCATCGGCACATCTTCCGGATCGACGCGCGACCGCCTCAGGGAAAGCACCGCGGGCATGGCGTCGACGGCGAAGAGTTATGCGGACGACATGGCGAGCCGCGCCAAGGACAAGGGCCGGTCCATGTTCGAGCAACAGAAGGAGTCCGCACTTGGTCAGGTCGGCAACGTCGCCCAGGCCATCCGCAGCACCGCCACCAACCTGCAGGGTGAAGGCCAGGACCAGACGGCGCGCTATGTGCAGATGATCGCCGACCAGCTGGAATCCATCGGCGGCCGCCTGCGCGACAAGGACCTCGACACGCTGGTGCAGGATGCGCAAAACCTCGCCCGCCGTTCGCCCGGCACCTTCATTGCCGGCAGCGTCGTCGCCGGTTTCCTGCTCGCCCGTTTTTTCAAGAGTTCGTCGGAGCGCCGGATGGCATACGGCGGCTATGGGGATGACGAGCAAGGCGTTATTTCCGCCGGCGAGGCAGGGCCGTACACCGGGACGGCAACCACGACCACGCGCAACGTCGGCGCCGACGGCACGCCGGCATCCGGGATGAACGCCACCAACCTCGGAGGGAGCCGACTATGATGATCGACAAGACGGACAAGTCCCTGGGCGAGCTGTTCACTGACCTCACGCGCGACATGGTCGACCTGGTGCGTCAGGAGATTGCCCTGGCACGCGCCGAGATGTCGACCAAGATGGCGGATATCCAGACCGCGCTGATCTCGGTTGCCGTCGGCGCGGCCATTCTCCTTGCCGGCCTGTTCATCCTGCTGCTGGCGGTCGTGCGCGGGGTGGAGATGATTCTTCCCCCCGAGGTCGCTCCATGGCTCGCGCCGCTGCTCGTCGGCCTCGCCGTCGCCGGCGGCGGCTATGTGCTGCTCAAGGGCGGCACGGCCAAGCTCTCCGCGGACAAATTCGTGCCGCACAAGACCATCGAATCGCTCAAGCGCGACAAGCTCGCCGCACAGGAGAAGCTCTGATGAAAGATACCGACAACAACCGCAGCCCGGAAGAGATCGAGAGCGACATTGCGCGCACGCGCGCCGACTTCAGCTCCACGATCGACGCCATCCAGCACAAACTGTCACCGAGCGAGATGATGGACAACGCCGTCGACTACGCTCTGTCAACAACGCCAGGAGCCTTCAGCATGAACCTCGTCAATTCGGTACGTGACAATCCCATCCCAGTTGCATTGATCGGCATCGGCATCGCCTGGCTGTTTGCCGCCGACCGCCGTCGCGTCGAGTATGAACCCGTTGCGCGTTATCCGCGTTCCTTGCGCCGTCCGCTCCGCTCCGGCTACGAGGGCATGGACGAGGAGAACTATTACGCGGCGCGCGACTACGGCACGGGTGACACCGACGAAGGCCTGATGCAGCGCATGGCAGCGAAGACCAGCGATACCGCGCAGGGCCTCAAGGAGTCGGCCAGCAACGTCGGGCAGAAAATCAGCGACACGGCTTCCGCCGTCACGGGACGCGTCCAGCAGGCAGGACAGAGCGCGCGCGCACGATTGCAGGAGTCGGCCGACAGCGCACAGGCGCGCATGAGCGAAATGGGACGGCGCTCCCAGGTCCGGATGGAGCGCGCAAAGGACCGCTTCGGCCAGATGATGGACGAACAGCCGCTCGTTCTCGGCGCGCTCGGACTGGCTATTGGCGCGGCACTCGGCGCAGCCATCCCGAGCACGCGGCGCGAGAACGAGATGATGGGCAATGTGCGCGACGACCTGCTGGAACGCGCGAAGGAAACGGCGCGCGAACAGGCCGAGACCCTGAAGCAGTCGGCGCAGCGCGTCGCGGATACGGCCAGGCACGAGGTCGAGCGTGTCGCCGAAGAGGTGTCCCAGCGGAAGGAGCAGGGAACATCGACCGGCCCCACTGCAACAGGCAGTTCGCCGTACGGCGGTACGACGGGATCGTCGAGCATTCACTGACGCCCGCTGCCTGATGGATGTCCCCGCTGCGGCGGGGATTTTTTCGCTTCCCGCAAGGTTTGATATTTCTCAAGCGCAATGAAGAAGCGCGCTGCCGCGTTTACCTGAAACCGCCGAAATATGTCCGTGTATTATTGCCAGCTCGACATTTTGCGGCAGACGAATTTCCGGGGATTCAGGCATGAGGATTGTAGCGTTCGAGAAAAGCGGCATCTCGTACAACGACGCACTGTACAAAGCCGTCGAGTCACAAGGCGTGGCCGTGGTGCAGGGGTATTTTGCAGGCGGCTGGCTGCTCAAGAACCTGCGCCGCGGAGACTGGGTGCACCTGCATTGGCCATCCTTCCAGTACGCCGTCAAAGGCAGCTACCTGGCAGGCCTGCGCGGCTTTGCCAGGTGGTTTTCCTTGCTGGTGCTGATTCGCCTGCGCGGTGCGCGTATTGCATGGACCGCGCACAATCTCCTGCCGCACGACCGTCATCCGATCGGCTGGATGGATCCGCTGGCACGGCGCATCGTCATCGCGCTAGCAGGAAAGATCCTGGTCCACGGACCGGGTGCGGCGAAAGAGCTATGCGCCCGATTTCCCTCCGCGACGCCGAAGATTGCACACATGCCCCATGGGAACTGGGTGGATTACTATCCGGTGACGTCCACCCGCGAAGCCGCGCGATCGAAGCTCGGCATTCCGCCCGACACCTATGTCTACTTGTTCATCGGACTCTGCAAGCCCTACAAGAACCTTCACGGCCTGGTGAAAGCGTTCCGCGCGCTTCCCGGCAACAGCATGTTGCTGGTGGCAGGCAAGTTCCAGGACCCGAATTATCACAAGCATGTGGAAGCACTTGCGTCGGGAGACCAACGCATACGGATCATTCCGGGATTCGTCCCGAACGACATGATCCAGGCCTATCTCGTGGCATGCGACGCCGTGGTCGCGCCTTACAACGAAATCCTCACCTCCGGAACTGCCATGCTCGCCATCAGTTTCGGCCGGCCGATCATCTCGGTCAACAAGGGCTTCCTGAAAGACATCGTGACGGACGAGGTCGGGCTTCTCTTCCCCCCGGAATCGACCGATGGATTGACCGACGCCCTCGCTGCCGCACAGAACAGGGAGTTTGACGAGACGGAAATCCTGTCCTATGCAAGGGAATTTACCTATGAAGACGCGGCGAGCAAGCTGATCTCTACGCTCAAGGCGGCATAAGAGCCTGTTCAATTCCCCAGCGGCGCCAGCAACATCCGCAAATCCTCCGCATCAAACTTCGCCGCCGTCCCCGCATCTCTTCCCAGCACGCCCTCCGCCAGCGCCGCCTTGCGCGCCTGCAGTTCGAGGATGCGTTCCTCGATGCTTCCCTCCACAACCAGCTTGTAGACGAACACGGCCTGCTCCTGCCCGATGCGGTGGGCGCGCGCGACAGCCTGTTCTTCCACCGCGGGATTCCACCAAGGATCCAGCTGGATCACGGTATCGGCGGCGGTGAGGTTGAGGCCGACGCCACCGGCCTTCAGGCTGATGAGGAGGATCGGGACTTCCTTGCCCTGGAAGCGGGCGATGACGCTACCGCGCATGGCCGGCGGCGTGCTGCCGGTGAGCGACAGCCATGGCAGACGCAAGGCGTCCAGCTCCACGGCGATCAGGTCCAGCATACGGGCAAACTGGGAAAACACCAGGATGCGGCGTCCTTCCGCCACTAGTGCGGGCAGCATGTCGCACAGCAGTTCAATCTTTGCTCGCTCCATGCTGTCCGGATGCGCGATGCCCTTGAGCAGATACGGATCGCAGCACACCTGGCGCAGCTTCAGCAGCGCATCGAGAATCGTGATTTGCGCCCCGGCGAAACCCTTGCGCTGCAGGACCCGCCGCACCTGCTCATCTGCCGTGACGCGCACGCTTTCATAGAGGTCGCGCTGGTGGCCCTGCAGCCGCACGCGCCGGATCGTCTCGGTTCGTGGCGGCAGTTCGGCGGCAACCTCGTCCTTGCGGCGGCGCAGGATGAAGGGCCGGACGCGCCGCGCGAGCAATTGGGCGCGCAGCGTTTCGCCATTCACCTCTATCGGCCGCCGCCATGTTCGCATGAAGCTGCGCGCATCGCCAAGGAAGCCCGGCATCAGGAAATCGAACTGCGTCCACAGCTCGCCGAGGTGATTTTCCAGCGGTGTGCCGGTCATGCACAGGCGGTGGCGTGCCTGCAGGCGGCGCACGGCATACGCGCCACGACTCGCGGCATTTTTGACCGTTTGCGCCTCGTCGAGGATCAGCATGTGGAACGGCTGCGCCGACAGCGCGGACAGGTCGCGCCACAGCAGCGGATAGGAGGTCAGCACGACGTCGTGCTCCGCCATGCGGTCGAAATCGCCAGATCGATCTGCACCATGCAGCGTCAGCACGCGCAAGGCTGGCGCAATACGCCTGGCTTCCGCCTGCCAGTTGAACAGCAGGGACGTCGGCAGCACGACCAGTGCGGGACGGTCGAGGCGGCCGGACTGCTTTTCGATCAGCAGGTGCGCCAGTACCTGCGCCGTCTTGCCGAGCCCCATGTCGTCGGCGAGGATGCCGGCGAGGTGATGCTCGCGCAGGTATTGCAGCCAGGCGACGCCGTACAGCTGGTAAGGGCGCAGGGTGATGCCGAGACCGGCGGGCGGCTCGGCCGATTGCGGGACGCCGGCCTTCGCCAGCTTCTGCGCCAGCGCGCGCAATCCCGCTTCGCCTTGCAATTGCCATGCGCCGTGCGGACCGGCGCGTTCGGCCTGCGTTTCCAGCAGGCTCGCGCACATCGCATCGAAGCGTGCCGCATCCCATGACGACAGCGGCAACGGACCTTCAGTGCGCTGCGGATCGGCCAGCAGGTCCAGCATGCCGGAGACGATTGCCTTGATCGGCCCCGCCATGGCGTCGATGCGCTTGCCGCCGGGCGCGCGCAGGCGCACGAGCTCGTGGTCGCCGATGGCGGCAACCTGCTTTGCGTCGAGCCAGCGCGCATCGCGTTGCAGCAGGTTGGCCAGCAGCGGCACGACATCCATCATCTGTCCGTCGATTTCGATACCCAGCGTCAGCAGCCAGGAGCCTTCATGCGTGGTCCGGTCGAGGGGCATGATGGCAGGCGCGCGGCCGCGCATGCGCGAAGCGACTTCCTTGCCCGTCACCTCGCCCGTGACGGGATGGACGATCAGGTGCCAGGCTTCGACGGGTACGCTCTCGTGTGCAAAGCCGGGACGCACCATCACGGACCAGCCCTCCGCCTGCAACGCAGGCAATTGATCCGCCCAGAAGTCGCCGAAATGCTCTTCCTGCACCAGCGTCCACAGCGGGCCGCGCAGTGCGCAGGCTTCGTCGCTGCGCCATTGCAGCGTTTCCGCCGGCAGCGGATGCAGGCCGAGGTCCCAGACGCGGTCGAGCGCGTCGGCTTCCGCATCGAGGTCGCGCAGAAGCACGCGTTGCCCATGTGCGTCTTCGAGGAAGTGGGCGGACACGGGACGGCGGTTCAGGATGCCGGACGGCGCGGGAATTTCCCAGCGCATGCCATCTTCTGCGCTGTAGAGCCAGTCGACCTGCGCGACAGTGACGCTGCCGCCGCGCGGACCGAACGGGCCGGACGGCCGCATGCCCAGCAGGCCATCGCCGCGCGTGAGGGTTTGCAGCGTCAGGCGAGGACGGAACTGCCCGACTAGCCGGGACGCATCGATCATTTCGGCGTGAAGCGCACCTGGAGCCGGCCGAGTGCGCCGAAGCGGATCGCAATGTCCTCACCGACCGGCAGCTCGAAACTGCCTGCATACGAGCCGGTGATTACCGTTTGTCCTGCTCGCAGGCCCTGCCCCCTGCCGCGCAGGAATTCGGCAAGCCAATGCAGCGGTGCGCGCGGATCGGCGTTGGGGTGTTTGCCGTCGAGGGAGAAGCCGCGCCCTTCTTCGATTTGAACCTGGATCGCCATCGTTCCGGGTGCGGAGGCATCGATCCGCGGGCCGATCAGCATGCCCTGGTTGAGGAGGCAATCCGCCAGGTGGTCGGTCATACCGGCTACCGCGGGTTCGGCATAGCGGCTGCCGATCAGTTCGAGCGCGAGGTGGACGCTTGCAACTGCTGCCTCGATTTCCGCAGGGGTATAGGGGTCATCGCGGGGCGGCAGGTCATGGCCAAGGATGAAGGCAAGCTCCGGCTCGACACGCACCTGGCCCGCGCTGGTCCATACCGGGCAGGGACTGGCGGTGTGGATGGCGCCGGCAGGGATCGGCGCCATGACGACCGGGTTCTCGGCGGAGAGGCCGCATTTCCAGCCGCCGACGCGATCACCGAGCTGGCCGATGACGAGGGACTGGATGGCAAGCGCGGCATCGATATCGCGCGGCCGCAGCGATTCGGGCAGGAGCGGGCCGGCCTCGCCCTTCAGTCGCCGTGCGGCGAGGATGGTGGCTGCCTGTGCGTGTGCGGAAGGTGACATGGTCTTTCGGTTTTACTTGCCGGCGGAACGTCGGAACAAGGCAGGGATGGCGAACCTGCCCGGCAGGCGCGACTTCAGGCGACGCGGGTCGCTCGACCAGGCATTGCGACAGGAAGGAGCGAGCGGCGCGACGATGCGCAAGAAATCGAAGTTGTTCTGCCTGAAGTGATCGCCGTGGTCCATGTCGCCTGCCGCTTGCTTCCGCAATCGCAAACGGCGACTGCTTGAGATGCGGCAATTCTACCCGAGGCAACGCTGCGGGCCGCGGCAGTCATGTGGTAAGTTAGGCAAGCTGCCATGCCGCCCCGGCGGGCACACCTCTGGAGGAGAAGACACGATGACTTCAGCAAACCTTCCGGCCGATTCCGCCCTCGACCTCTTGTTCGAACGCGTCGTCGATGTGCCGAGGGAACGCATCTGGGCGGCGTGGACCACGCCCGAGCTGCTCAAGCAATGGTTCACGCCGGCGCCATGGACGACCGTGGACTGTGAGATCGACCTGCGTCCTGGCGGCATCTTCCGCACGGTGATGCGCTCGCCGGAGGGACAGGACTTCCCCAATTCCGGTTGCTATCTGGAGATCGTGCCGAACGAAAGACTGGTATGGACCAGCGCGCTGGAACCCGGATTCCGTCCGGCGAAACGCACTGTCCAGCCCGGACACGAATGCGCCGAGCTGATGATGACGGCCATCATCTCACTGGAAACGCAGGGCGCTGCAACGAAGTACACCGCCCGCGTATTGCATGGCGATGCGGAAAGCTGCAAGCGGCATGAGGCCTTGGGTTTCCAGGAGGGATGGGGCGCAGCCTTCGAGCAGCTGCTCGGCGTGGTGGGTTAGATTACCGGCACATGCAGCTGGTTGTCGTCTCCGAGGACCAGGCCTTGCCAGGTCGCCGGTTTGCCGGTGATTTCCCAGGCCAGGATTTGCTGGGGCGTGCGCCCTCTTCCGCCGCGCACCGCGGCCAGGGCTTCGCGATCCAGTTCTTCCGCTTTGGGCAGGTCCTTGATTGTCAATGTGTTCATCACAGTCTCCTTGAATGGCATGCAGGTTGGGGTGTCGTGTCTGGCGCCCGGAAGCGCTCAATGCCTGTCCTGCAGGGATCGTGCCATCGCCGGAACGGCCTGTTGACGCAGGCGTGGAAGCGAAACTGACGGGACGCAGCCAACACATGCAGCAAGAAGTGTCGGCTGCGACCCGCAACAAAAAAGCAGGCATCCCTGCCTGCCCTTCCTTGTTCCTTCCGCTGGGTTCAGTCCGCGTAGTTGTTCTCGGTATGGAAGCCGAACATCATCTGCAACGGGTTGTGTTCGTTGATTGGCGCGGCCGGGTCGCCGTCGACCTCGATCAACTGGTTGCAGAAGCGGGTCACGCGCTTCTTCGTGCCTTCGAAGATGTCGTGGTACTCGGCCCAGCCCCAGATGTAGAAGAACTTCTTCCCATCCTTCACCGCGGCGAGGTCTTCGCTGCTGAGTGTGCCCGATACCGCCTCGACCATGCTGCGCGGGCCGGCGATGGTGGGGATCAGGTCTTCCTGCGACTCGGGGAAGTCGTAGCCGTTCGGCAGGGGCTCGTCCAGCAGGCGGTAGGTGGTGTTGATCGACAGGCCGCGCGTCGGCGTGTTGCCGCTGTTGGCCCAGATGGGGTGGATGGTCCAGTGGAATTTTCCGGTGGCCGGGTCCTGGTGCAGGTAGGTCTTGATCTCGCGGATGAACATGAAGGCACGCTGGCCGGAGATCAGGGCGTCTTCCGCCACGCGCGCGCTCTTCCCGGCGATCGCGGCGCTGTCCTTTGCAGCGGCTGCGGCGTCGCGCATGCGACGCGCCAGGTCACGGCCGAGCAGCACGAGCAGGCCGGCGAATACGGCGAGCAGGACATCCGTCACCTTGACGTCGTAGAAGAAGGAATGGAGCCAGTCCGGCGACGCGGAAGTTTCGGATGGCGGATTGACCACGACCTCCTTCGCTGCCGGCGCCGCCGGTGCGACAGGGGCATCCGCGGTCACGGCCGGCTTTTCCTCCGCCGGCGCTGCTGTCGCCGCCTGTTCCTGTGCAACGGGCGCCTGCTGCATTTCCTGTTGCACCTCCGGTTTCTTCGGTTCCTCGGCCAAGGCGTGCTGGCCGATGCCGAACGCGAGCATGAGCGCGGCGAAATAATGTTTGACTTGCATGGACTGTCCTCCCGATTGGATTAGAGCCCGCGCGCCTGCGCGCGCGAGTGAAAGGACGTTAGTCCGGGGAAACTTGACGGAGTTCAACACTTTCGCAGGCAAACTTCACGCAGTCCGGGGAACCGCGTGTTTCCATCTGTATCATTACGCTTGCGGCCATCGTCCCGCGCAACAAGAAAAGGAAAGCCATGAATCTCGAAAAGGTCGTCTTCGCGTTCTTCATTGTCTTCGCTGCAACGCTCAATTTCGGCTTCTTCGTCGGCGACATCGAGCGGCCCGAGCTGCACAACGTGTACGAGCTCTTCGCCGCGATCGTCGTCAACATGATCGCCACCGTCCTCAAGTTCGGCGACCGCACCCAGATCGGCGCGGTGCACCTGTCGACCAGCCTGGTGGCCGACATCCAGCTGATCGCCGCCGCCGTCACCTGGGCGGTCGCGGTGCACGTTACCGGCACCGGCATGACGCCGGAAATGACAGCGAGCGTGGTGTCGCTGTCGGGCGGCGCGTTGCTTGCCAACATCATCTCGGTCGTCATCCTCATCGTCGAAACGGTGATGATGCGCCGATGAACAGCGTCTTCTTCCTGGTGCTGCGGCGCATGCGCGCGCCGCTGATCGCGCTGATCGTGTTCTACGCGATCGCGATGCTGGGCCTGACGCTGGTGCCCGGGGTGAATGCCGACGGCACGCCCGCGCCGCCGCTGAGTTTCTTCCACGCGTTCTACTTCATCAGCTATACCGCGACCACCATCGGCTTCGGCGAAATCCCGCAGGCATTCTCGGATGCGCAGCGGCTGTGGGTGACGGTGTGCATCTACATCACCGTCATCGGCTGGACTTACTCCATCCTGACCCTGCTGTCGCTGTTGCAGGACAAGTCATTCCAGCACACGCTGGTCGCCTCGCGTTTCGCGCGCCGCGTGTCGCGCATCCAGACGCCCTTCTACCTCGTCTGCGGCTGTGGCGAGACCGGCGGCCTGATCTGCCGCGCGCTGGACCTGATGGGCTTCGACTTCGTGATCCTGGACAACAATGCGCAGCGCATCGAGGAGCTGGACCTGGAGGACTTCAAGACCAACGACCCCGCGCTGGCCGCCGATGCGCGCCAGTCGGTCAACCTGCTGATGGCCGGCGTGCGGCACGCGAAATGCCGCGGGGTGCTGGCGGTGACCAACGATGACGAATGCAACCTCGCGATCGCCATCAACGTGCGCCTGCTCAATCCGGAGGTTCCCGTGCTGACGCGCGTGCGCAGCCCGGCGGTGGCCGAGAACATGCGGTCCTTCGGCACGCACCACATCGTCAATGCCTACGAACGCTTTGCCGAATACCTCGCGCTCGCCGTCTCCGCGCCGGAAGCCTTCCGCCTGATCGAGATCCTGACGGGCCTGCCCGGCTCGCCGCTGCCGGCCGTCCACCGTCCGCCGCGCGGCAGGTGGATCGTCTGCGGCTACGGCCATTTCGGGCAGGCGGTGGCGCGCTACATGTCCCTGCCCGGCATCGAACTCACCATCGTCGATCCCGACGCCGCCGGCCCGGAGAATGGCCGACTCGTCGCCGGTTTGGCTACCGAGGCACGCGTGCTGCGGGAGGCCGGCGTGATGGAAGCGGCCGGCATCGTCGCGGGCAGCAACAACGATGTGGCGAACCTGTCCATCGCGATGATGGCCAAGCAGCTCAATCCCAACCTGTATGTGGTCGCGCGGCAGAACCAGGCGGCCAACGACCTGCTGTTCGAAACCTTCCGTGCCGACTTCAGCATGGTGCACACGCGGGTGGTGGCGCAGGAATGCATTTCCATCCTGACGACACCGCTGCTGGCGAGATTCCTGGTCGCCGTGAGGCAGGCGAAGGAAAGCTGGAGCAAGGCGCTCGCAATGCACCTGGAAGCCATCTGCGAGGGACTGGTGCCGCAGGTATGGGACATCCGCATCGCGGCAGGCACGTCGCCGGCCGTATGCAAGGCGCTGCAGGAAAAGATGACCATCACCGTCGGCGACCTCATGCGGGATAACGCGGATCGCGACACGGCCTTGCAGGGCGTGGTCCTGATGGTCGAGCGGGCGGGACAGGCATTTCTGCTGCCGAACGACGAATTCACGCTGCACGAAGACGATGCGATGCTCCTCGCCGGCAAGCGCGAGGTGCGCTCGGTGCTGGACCTGACGCTGAAGAATGCGAATGCGCTGGACTACATCCTGACCGGCCGCGACCAGCGCGGCGGATGGGTGTGGCGTGCGTTGTTCGGGAAGAAGGTTCTCAAGGAACAATGACGAGGCGGTTGCGCCTGTCGCGATAACAGTACGTTACCTGTGACGGCAACTGCCTGATCAGCATCAGGCCGACCCCGCCGATGCGCTGTTCCTCGACCGGCCGTACTGCACCGCCGTCAGGCAGCGCGGCAGTCAGCGGGTCGAAGGCATGCGCCTCATCTTCGTACCAAAGGAAGCCGTCTTCGATGCCGATCCAGATGGAGTGGGCGCTGTCGCCGCCATAGCCATGCAGCACGCTGTTGCGGAACAGCTCCTCCAGAACGAGGTCGCAGCGCGCAACGCGCTCCTGCGGCACGCCGGCCAAGCGCAATGCCGCATGGGCAAATTCCACGGCCGCAGGCAAGGCATCGAGGCGCGCGTCGAAACGAGTGCCTGCGGCCTTGCTGTATTCACGGAAACTATTTCCCGTCGGCTCCATAGTGGCATATTATCCTTCTAGCAGAAGAAGGAGAAGAAAGATGCCGCACAGAAAGAAAATAGCCGCATCATGGCTCTTGGCGGGTCTCGTCGCCATTCCACTTCAATCCCTGGCCGAAGAACTGCCGGCAGGCATGGTCAAGCGTGCCAAGGGAACTGCCCACGTCGAGCGCGATGGCCGCAAGACAGCGGCGCAGCCCGGGGACAAGCTGTTCAGCAAGGACCGCATCATCACCGCCGCCGACGGCAGCGTCGGCATCACGCTGCGCGACGACACCATGCTCTCCGTCGGCCCCAACAGCACCATGTCGCTCGACAAGTTTGCCTTCGATTCCACTACCCACCAGGGCACCCTGCAGGCGACCGTCAAGCGCGGCACGCTCGGCGTGATTTCGGGGAAGCTGTCGAAACAATCGCCGAACGCCGTGCAGTTCAATACCCCCAGCGCCATTCTCGGCGTGCGCGGCACCGAGTTCGTGATCGACGCCGGCGAAGGAGGCGAATGACATGGGCATCCTCCTTGCCGTGCTGGCCTTCGGCGTGATGGTCATCGCGCAGTCGGTACCGCCGGAGCGCGTCATCCTGCTGCCCAACCAGGACGGCACGCCGAGTGCCGTGGTGGTCAAGACGGCGAAGGGCGAAACCGTGCTCGACACGCCCTACCAGATGGCCGGCATTGGCGGCAGCGGCGCTGTGTCGGCGACGACCGAAAAGCCGGACTCGGTCAAGGGACGCTACCGCGCCACGCTGGCCGCGCTGCCGCCGGCCGCGGCGTCATTCACCCTCTACTTCCAGACCGGCACCGACATCCTTGTGCCTGAATCCATGCCGTTGCTGGAGCGCATCAAGGGCGAACTGGCACAGCATGCCGCCCCGGAAATCATCGTCGTCGGCCACACCGACCGCGTCGGCGCGCAGGAATTCAACGATGCGCTGTCCATCAAGCGGGCTGAAGCGATGCGGCAGGTTCTCGTCGATACCGGCATTCCGATGGAACGCATCATCATCGCAGGCCGCGGCGAGCGCGAACCGCTGGTCCCGACCGCCGACGAAGTCGACGAGCCGAAGAACCGCCGGGTTGAAATCCGAGTCCGCTAGTCCTTCCTCTACAGCACCCTCAACGTCAAGTCATCCGCCGCATCGGCGCTATCTACATAGGCGCGTACGCTTTCCCGTACGCCTGCAGGAGCATTTACGACGCCACCGGAGCGGTCTGGACCGTGACGCACGACAGCGAGTCGCCTGGACCCGGTACGCATTATGTTGTTCTCCCCTTCCGAACGAGGTGGCCGTTCCAGTTTGAGGGCGCTTCCTGCCATTTAGTCCTTGGGAGTGCAGTAAAAATGCCAATTCGTCGAAAACCGAACAATCAAGGTTTCACCCTTCTAGAACTCCTTGTCGTGATGGTAATCATCGGGCTTCTGGCGGGATATGTAGGCCCACGATATGGGATGAACTGGTGACTCGCAAGTACTTGCGAAAAATTCCGGTGGATCCGATGACGGAGAGCAGTTCGACCTGGCAGCTAATCCCTCCTGGGGATCAAGCGATGGGCGGCGTCTATGATGTGCGAAGCGGGGCTCAGGGGCGCGCTCGTGACGGCACCTCCTACCGAGAGTGGTAAGCATGCAGAAAAGGCAGTGTGCAGGGTTTACCTATCTGGCGTTGCTTTTCTTCGTTGCTATCATGGGCCTGACGCTTTCGTTGACCGGGGTGCTATGGTCGAAGGCGCGGCAACGGGAAAAGGAAGCTGAGCTTCTTTTCGTCGGTGCAGAGTTCCGTCGCGCGATCGGATCCTACTATGAGAGTACCCCGGGGACGGTGAAACGATATCCGCTCAGCTTGGATGACTTGTTGTCGGATGGGCGCTTTGTCATCAATATGCGCCACCTGCGTCGGATATACCGTGACCCGATGACCTTGTCTACGGAGTGGAACGTAATTCGGGCACCGGACGGCGGCATTATGGGGGTGCATAGCACTTCCAACGACGATGTGCATAATCAGGTGGCTTACAAGCAGGATGGTGATGGGCGCGGGACTGCACGTACTTATTCGCACTGGCACTTCATATACGTGCCGCCTTCAGTCGCAGCGTCGTCGAATCTTCCCAAGATAGTTACCAAGAGCGACCGATGACCGGCCCCGACCGGCATCCTCCGGCAGAGGCTGGTCGTTGGCCTGATGTTGTCATTTATGCAGATTTCGGTCAGACTTGACGGTTTGCTTCGTAATGCCCGCGCCATTGCAGGCCGTTTGCCGAACCGTGGAAAAGCTTCTTTTTATTTTGATGCAGTACGCGTCGCTCGTGATCTTCGCGGGTGCTTGCTATGGTTTGGGGCGATGGGCCACGCTGCGTGCCGGAATAGAGGATCTGCCCAGGATTTTCAATGCGTCGCTAGCTTTATGTGCGGGCATGGGGATCGGGATTGTCGGATTGCAGATCCTGGGCGTCCTTGGGTATCTCCGACCTGCCGGCGTACTTGGATTGGTCGCCGTTGGACTTGCCGGATTGGTCGCGCTTGTCATTAGACGCCCATTAACGCATCGCCCTTTGCGCGATTCTCCGAATCAATCCGTTCGTTGGATTCATTTTCTTGTCCCGACTGCGATCGCCGTTGAGCTTTTCCTGCGTCCTTTGATGCCCCCGGAAGCCTGGGACGAGCTGATGTATCACTTGCCTCATGCGCGCGACTGGGTGCTTGCTGGACAATTGCAGGTGAATGAGTGGCTGCGGTACCCGCTGTTCCCCTACAACTTCAACCTATTGTTCGCCGCCGGCCTCGTCATGGGAAGCGATGTTTTCCCCCACATGGTGCACGCGTTTGCGGGGGCGCTGGTGATCGCGGCAATGTATGGCGCTGCTACACACTACTTCGGACGTACGGTCGCAGCCATCGCCATTCTGCTCTTCGTGGCCTTGGTCAAGGTGGAATTTGGAAATGCATATGTCGACCTGGGACTGACGGCATTTTTGTTTTTCAGTGCCGCCTGTACCTTGCTCTGGCTTGAGCGCGGGCATTTCCGTCTGATTTGTCTGGCATCGTTTCTCTTCGGCGTGGCTGTTGGCATCAAGTATCAGGCTCTCTTGTTTGCGCCGTTTCTCTTCCTGGCAATCATTTGGAAAGAGCGGCGAATCCGCGCCCTTGCTGTGCTGTTTCTTCTGTTTGTGGTGCCGTGCGGGTACTGGTACGCGCGAAGTTTCTGGGTGTCCGGCGATCCTTTCCATCCGCTCGGCGGAGGAGTCTTCGGCTATTGGCGATGGGATCGCCTGGATATGGAGTATCAGGTCGCGGACATTCGACGCGTCTTTGGCTGGCCGACTTGGCACGTTTGGCCTGCTGCCGGTGCGCTGGCGTTGTATTCGCGCTGGAAGGAGCCTGCATTTAGGGCCGTGATTCTTTTTTCGGCATACGCATTCGCTGTCTGGATGCTGACATCGCATTATCCGCGATATCTGCTCCCTGCATATCCATTCCTTTGCATCCTTGCCGCACTCGTGATTTGCGACGGCATTCAACGTTTGTTGCCTGCGCTGCGTGTGCCTATCTCGGACAGATCTGCCGCGGTAGGGGGAGCTGCCTTGATCATTCTTCTGATGGCGATATTGTCTGCGGCGGTCGTATCGGCAAGCAGGCAATGGCGCGCCCTGCCGGCCAGTGATGATGAGCGCGCGGCATATCTGCGCAAGAAGATCAGGTCGTACGAGGTGGCCGAGGTCTTGCGTGAACGATCCGGATTTAGGCTGGTGCAGATTGGACTGGAGTCCGATCTTTACTACCTTCCACCGGGTACGATCGGGGATGTTTTCGGCCCCGGGAGGTATAGGGATTTTCTGGCGTTGGAATCTGATCAGTTAGCGGTCAGAATCAAGGCATTGGGTGCAAATGCCCTGATTCTTTCGACGTCGGGTGAGGCAGGGGCAATAAGTGAACGCGAAGATTTCGGGCGCCATTTTGAGATAGTTGTCGACACGGCTGGTGCCCGGCTGTATGCGGTAAAGTAAAGACTTTTGAATAACGGAAAGCTTAAGTTTCAAGTTGCAATATGAATGACAAAAATTTCTCCAGGGATTTCCCTGGCACCGATACCGAGGGAGCTTGTGTATCGTATTCCGTGGCTGTTCTGATCCCGTGCAAGAATGAAGAGGCTGCGATTGCGCGTGTGGTCTCAGAATATCGTGCAGAACTGCCCCACGCGGAGATTATCGTGTGCGATAACAATTCGACGGATCGTACGTCGGAGGTGGCTGCGGCGGCGGGTGCGCGAGTCATTCGGGAGACGAAGCCTGGTAAAGGCAACGCTGTCCGCAAGCTATTCGGTGCAACCGACCGGGAAATTTGCATTCTGGTTGACGGCGACGGGACTTACGCGACCAAGGATATTCACAAGCTAATACGACCTGTCGTTGCTGGGGACGTCGACATGGTCGTGGGCCGGCGCTGCACTCCGGCGCATCAATTGGATGCGGCTTACAGGAAGGGGCATCAGTTTGGGAACAGGGCGTTCTCCTGGGCGATGAGCAAGATGTTTGGTTGTCCGCTCGATGACGTATTTTCCGGCTATCGCGTGATGTCGCGTCGATTCGTCAGGTCATTCCCGTGCTTGTCTTCAGGCTTTGAAATCGAAACTGAGCTGACGGTGCATGCACTGAGCATCGGTCTTTCCGTTGCGGAGATCGATAGCGAATATGGTGATCGCGAGGAGGGATCTGTCAGCAAGCTCAATACGATCCGGGATGGGACCCGCATTGCGCTTGTCCTGGTATACCTGTATTCACAGGTCAAACCCAAGAGATTCTTCGGCATGCTTGCACTGTTGTGTTCGCTGGCGTCGCTAGCCTTGGGCATTCCCGTGATCCTGGAGTTCTTGCGGACAGGGCTGGTGCCGCGTTTTCCGACAGCCATCCTGGCTTCGGCTATGATGCTTCTCGCGGCGATTTTTGCCGGCGGTGGCCTTGTGCTTGATAGTGTCAGCCGCGGCAGACGAGAGATGAAGCGATTGTTCTATCTCATGCATTGACCCTTGCAACATGAGCTTGAAGCGCTTTCTGTCATTTGCCGGGGTCGGCGTTGTCGGGTTCTTGGTAGATTCCGGCCTGCTTCTGGCAATCATATCGCTCACGGGCGTTTCCCCAATCGTTGCCAGGTTTCCCTCATTTATTCTGGCCGCCACTGTTACCTGGCTTCTCAACGGTCGACTGACATTTGGCGGTCAGCCGAAAGGCTGGAATAGCTGGGCGAAGTACATTTCTGTAAATAGCCTGGGATTTCTATTGAATTACCTGGTATATGCCGGCCTGGTCTGGTTTGTCTCCATGCATCCATTTATTGCAGTCGCGATTGCTTCTGTAATCGCTTTGGCTGTGAACTATCTATCGACTTCACTTTTTGTCTTTGGTGGACGGCGATAAACATCGGAATCCTGGGTGGAGCGCATTCAAGCAACGACCACGATCAGCCTCAAAAGGGCAAGTGACGAATCCCCGTTAGCTCTTCCACTGCAACACCATCAACGTCAGGTCATCCGACGCATCGGCATCACCCACATGCGCCCGCACGCTTTCCCGCACGGATTCCACAACAACGGATGGCGTCACCGTTCCGCGCTGCGCCGTGGCGCGCAGCAGCGCGTCGAGGCGCTCGCTGCCGTAGAGGACGCCCTCCGCATTCATCGCCTCGGTAATGCCGTCCGTGGTCAGGCACAGGCATTCCCCTGGTTGCATCCGGTAGCGTTGCACCGGATAGACGAAATCCTCGATCACGCACAGCGGCGGCCCGTCCGCCCCAGGCAGGTGCTCGATCCTCCCATCCGGGAGCAGCCGGCGCGGTGCATCGTGTCCGGCATTGCACAAGGCCAGTTCGCCCGTCTGTGCATCGAGAATGCCCGCCACGCCGGTCACGAACAGCATCTCGGGATTTTCACGGGCCAGTTCCTGGTTGGCGCGGTTGACGATCGCGGCCACGTCATCCGCCGTGCGCAGGGCGATGCTCTTCGACAGCGCTTTTGCCACCACCATGAACAGGCTGGCTGGCAAGCCCTTGCCCGACACGTCGCCGATCAGGAAGAACAGGCGGCGCCCGTCGAGCATGAAGAAGTCGTACAGGTCGCCGCTGACGTCGCGCGCCGGTTCCAGCAACGCATCGAGCGCGAAGCGGGTTTCGCCGGGAAAGGCGGTGGCGGCCGCGGGCAGCGTCGCCATCTGGATGCGCCTGGCGGCGTCGAGTTCGCCGGCCACCCGCGCGGCGGACTCGCGCGCCGCCTGCAGTGCGCGCTCGCTTTGCTGGTGCTCGCGCACTTCCGCCAGCAGCATGCTGCCGAAGAGGCTGAAGAACAGCACGGCCAGTCCGCAGAATAGCGTGACGGCATCGAGCAGCAACCCGGCCACGACAAACAGCAGTGCACTTCCGCCGAACAGCGCGAACGAGATCCCGACCGCAGGCAGTGGGGCCAGCCGGGGACCGAGTCTGGGCACCGACCAGATCAGGAGCAGGCCGAAGCCGATCAGCACCGCCAGTTCCGCCCACGGCATCCATACCGGGCGCTGCAGGAAGCGCCCGTCGAAAAAGCTTTCGATGAGCTGCGCGTGCACGTCCACGCCGGGCAGGAAGTCGCCGCGCGCGTTGGTCTTGTAATCCATCAGGCCGAGGCCGGTCAGCGCGACAATCACCACCTTGTCCTGCAAGGCGGCGGGATCGAGGTGGCCCTTCATCAGGTCAAAGGCGGACACGTAGCGTCCCGGCGCCGGACGCGAAAAATGCACCCACACCGACCCGTTCGGCTGGACCGGCACCGTCAGGTCGCCGACCGCGACGGTATCGATGCCATGGCCGCCGAGCGCGACCTCCACGGCCGAGGAGCCGGTTGCCACCCGCAGCAATTCCAGCGACAGCGCCGGCAACAGCGCGTCGCCGATGGCGCCGACCAGCGGCACGCGCCGCACGACGCCCTTTTCCAGGTCGGCTGACAGCAGCGCCTGCCCCTTTGCTGCCGCCTGCAACGCCGGCAGGCTGGCCAGCGCCTGCGGGAAGCGCCGCACATGCAACAGCGCATCGCCGCCCTGTGCATGCACGGGCCACAGGCGCAGCGCACCGGTCGTGCCCGCCGCGGGCAGATCGAAGCCGGCTGCGCCGAGCACCACCGGCGTGCGCTGGAGCGCCGCACCGAGGATGTCGTCATGCGCCGGCAGGGTCTTGAGCGAGGTTTTGAGCGCCGCGTGTTCCGGCCCCAGCGTGGCGGCGACCGCTTCCGGCGAGCTGGTGTCGTGTTCGGGCATGATGATGTCCAGCCCTACGGCGAGCGGCTGCTGCGCCGCGATGCGGTCGATCAGGGCGGCCAGCCGCGTGCGCGGCCATGGCCACTGGCCGAATTCCTTGAGTGCCGCTTCGTCGATGGCAACGATCTGCACCGGCCCCGACAGGCGCTCGCGCGGCATCAGGACTTGCCAGGCATCGAACAGCGCGAGGCGCATGGCGGGCAGCGGCCCCGTGGGAGACAGGACCAGCAGCAGGGCCATCAGCGCGAGCAGTGCCAGGCCGAATGGCCGGCCTTGCCGCGCACGCAGCCGGAGCAGCGTGCTGGAGATCAGGTCCGGCAGCATGGATGCCGCCGGTCAGAGGTCGATTTCCATGCCATCGTAGGCCGACACGATCTCAAGCGGCGCCTCGCCCGTGATTTCCGCATAGCGCCGGGTTTCCGCCAGCACCCGCGCGATGCGGGCGTCGTCGTAGATGGGTTCGTGGTGGAACAGGCATAGCTTGCGCACCCCGGCCGCCTGGCACAGGTCGACGCCGACCACGTTGCTCGAATGCCCCCAGTCGGCCTTGACCGAAATCGAATCGGCCAGCGAGTACATCGCATCGAAGATGACCAGGTCGGCATCCTGGAAGAATCGGACGAAGCTTTCCCGTTCTTCCGGCCGGTCGAGCTTGTGTTCCGAATCGGTGCTGTAGATCATCGACCGGCCTTCGTGCTCCAGCCGATAGCCGTAGGAATCGCCATGGTGCAGCTGCAGCTTGGCCGTCACGCGCAGATCGTTGACCGTGACCGGTTTGCCGGGCTCCATGATCCTGAATTCGATGGTCGCGCCAAGCTGGGAAAACGACACCGGGAAGCTGATCGGTTCCTGCTGCCGGCGGAAGGCCGTTTCCAGTTCCTTGTGGCAGCCGTAGATGATGATGCGGTTGCCGGGAATGTAGGCCGGCGTGAAGAAAGGAAAACCCATGATGTGGTCCCAGTGCAGGTGGGACATGAACACATGGTAGGTCTGCGGCGCACCCGCGCCGTAACGCGCCATCATCGCATTGCCGAAAGGCCGCACGCCGCTGCCCAGGTCGAGGATCACATGCTCCTTGCTGGCGGCCGGATCCCAGACTTCTACTTCCACGCAGCTGGAATTGCCGCCGAAGGTGCCGCGGACGTCGAAGCCGAGTTCATGGTCGACGTAGTGCGCGATCTTGTCGGCATTGTCGAGGTCGCGCCCGATCGCGCCTTCGAGAGCGGCAACCAGCTTGGCGCGTACCTGGCGGCTGTTGAGGGCGACCGGCAGCGAGCCGCGCGCACCCCAGATGCGAACTCTCATGACGCGCCTCCATCGGAGGAAAGCGCCGCGGTCGCCGCGCCAAGGGTGGGATGGATTTCGAACAGCAGGTCGAAACGGCTGATCTGGAACACTTCCCGCACCAGCGGTGTCAGGTCGGTCAGCATCATGCGGCCGCCCTGGGCCTTGACCTGCTTGGCCGCGATCATGAGGGCGCGCAGGCCGATGCTGCTGATGAAGGTGATGCCGGAAAAATCGAGGATCAGCGCCTTGCCGCCGCGAGTGCAGGCGCTCACATTCGGCTCAAGGCTCAGTCGGAAAGACTCTGCATGGGTGTGGTCGATGCGCCCTTCGGGGCGGAGGATGACAGCGTTGCCTTCCTCGCGGGATTGGAGTTCCATGGTCTGGCCTGCGTTGGCGATGCGCTCGGGCAGGACAAATCGCAGCAGACTTGTCCTGGATCAGTTTCCATAGATAAGTGTAGCAAATTGCCGCAAGAGAAATTTTCGTTTTTTCCGGCGTCAGGCAACTTCCGCCTTTGCCTGGTGCAGCCGGTGCAGGGTGATCTTGCGGACCTCCATCTTGCTCTGCTGGATGTGCGAGCGCAGCAGCATGGACGCCTCGGTGAACTGCCTTCGCAACAGGAGTTGCAACAGCTTGCCGTGTTCCTGGTAGGTCGCCGCGATGCGTTCGCCCTGCGTGAAATCGAGGCGTCGCACAATGCGGATCTTTTCCGTCAGCTCGGCATGCACGCGCGTCATTTCATTATTGCCGGCGGCAGCCACCAGGGTAGTGTGGAAGCTTTCATCCAGGCCGGCGAGCATGCGCCCGTCCTTTTCACGTTCTTCCTCGGGCACCATCCAGATCGCCTTCAGTTCCTGCAACTGCGGCGGTTGTGCTTCCAGCTGGCAGATTCGCTCCAGCGCGGCGCTTTCGAGCACGATGCGCAGGTCGTACAGTTCGTCGAAATACGCGAAGTCGAGATTGCGCACTTTCCAGCCGCGGCGGAAGCCGACCTGCAGGAAGCCCTCCCGCTGGAGTCGGTACAGGGCATCGCGCATCGGCGTGCGCGATACCTCGAAGCGGGTTGCCATCTCCGTTTCGGTGAAATGGTCGCCGGGCAAGAGACGGAACTCGAAAATGTCATCCTTGAGGAGGCTGTAGACCTGCTCGGCGAGGGGATTGGCGGTGGGTTGTTTCATGAGAAAAAATCATTGCGGGATCTGGCTGACGTGCGCGGCGACAATGCGCCAGCCCTGGGGGAATCGTACCCACGTCTGCATCTGTCTGCCCAGTTTATCCGAATCGGGCGCGGTGAACTCGACACTCACGGTGCCGATACCGGTGCCGAAGCTGGTAACGACTTTGCGCGTGATGCTGCGGCCTGGGTGCACGGGCGCGCATTGCATCCGGTAGGCTCTGATCTCCGCGCCGCCGTACAGATTCTCCGCCACGCCATAGCGCACCGTCCGCGGATCGAACCAGAAGAAGCGGTCCAGCGTCGCGACGTCATGCCGGACCAGTGCCCGTTCGTATTCCTCGAAGGCCTCGTCCAGTTCCGCCACCACGTGCGGCAGGTTGACTGCCTGGTCCATGCCTGTCTCCTCTCACTCTTTCGTTGCGGCAATCAATGCCGACAGGGGCGCCGTCCACCCCACGATGCCGCCTTGGGCGCGCACCATGACCAGCGTCGCTTCCTTGAATTCGGGGAAATAGCTCGCGGTCGCATCTTCCACCAGCAGGCAGTCGTAGCCCCGGTCATTGGCTTCGCGCATCGAGGTCTGCACGCAGACTTCCGTGGTCACGCCGCAGAACAGCAGGTGGGTGATGCCGCGCGCGCTGAGCTGCGCATGCAGGCCGGTGGCGTAGAACGCGCCCTTGCCCGGCTTGTCGACCACGAGTTCGCCCGCGTGCGGCTGCAGCGCGGGAAGGAAGTCGTTGCCCGGCTCCCCGCGCACGAGGATGCGCCCCATCGGCCCGCGGTCGCCGATGCGCAGGCCGGCATTGCCGCGCGTGCGCTTCGACGGCGGGCAGTCCGACAGGTCGGGCACGTGCGACTCGCGGGTATGCACGACGAATAATCCTTGCCTGCGTGCGAAGGCGAGCAGTGCTTCCACCACCGGCACCGCCGGCGCGAGGCGCGAGACGTCATTGCCCAGCGTTTCGCCAAAGCCGCCCGGTTCGATGAAGTCGCGCTGCATGTCGATCACGACGAGCGCGGTGTGCGCCGGCGCAAAACGGAAGGCATAGGGTTGCGCGTCCACCCGCATGGCACGTGTCATGCGGCCTCCTGCAGGCTGGACTCGGCGCCGTGGCTGGCCATGTAGCGTCCCAGCGTCGCACGGTCGGCGGAACGGGCATCGGTCTCGTGGACGATGGACCCATTGGCCATCACCAGGATGCGGTCGGCCAGCGCGAGGAGTTCATCCAGGTCTTCGCTCACCAGCAGCACCGCGGTTCCCTGCTCCCGCGCGGCAACGATGCGCGCATGGATATCGGCAACAGCGGAGAAATCGAGTCCGAAGACAGGGTTGGCCGCGATCAGCACGTTCGCCGGTGAAGCCAGTTCGCGCGCCAGCACCGCGCGCTGCACATTGCCGCCGGACAGGGTGCCGATCGGGCGGTCGGGCAAGGCGGGTTTGACATTGAACGCAGCAATCAGCTCCGCGGCGCGGCGGCGCATCGCGTTCCGGCTGATACGCCAACCCGTGCGCCGCATCTCCGCACTGTCGTAGTCGCGCAGGGCCATGTTCTCCGCCACGCTCATGCCCGCGATGCAGGCATTGTGCAGCGGCTCTTCCGGCAGGCTGAACACCTTCCGCGCGCGCATCTCCTCGCGCGTGGCGCGGTAGGGCTGTCCATCGACGGCAATGGTGCCGGCCTGCATCCGGCGCTGTCCGAGCAAGGCTTCCACCAGTTCTTTTTGCCCATTGCCGGAAATGCCCGCGATGCCGACGATCTCGCCGCGGCGCACCACCATAGACAGTCCGTTGACCGCCATCGTGCTACGGTCGCTCGCGACATGCAGTTGCCTTGCCTCGAGGCCTGCCGGTGCGTCGGCGGCCACCGGATTGCGCAGGGGCGGCGCCGAGACGATGCGCGTCTCGCCCATCATCCACGCTGCCAGCTCGTCCGGACTGGTATCGCTCACCTTGCTGTGGCCCACCAGCTTGCCCTTGCGCAGTACGCTCACGTCATCGGCAAACGCCGTCACTTCCTGGAACTTGTGCGTGATCATCAGCACCGTCAATTCCTTGCGGTGCGCCAGGTCGCGCACGAGGCCGAGCACTTCTTCCGCCTCTTGCGGCGTGAGGACCGAGGTCGGTTCGTCGAGGATGAGGAAACGGCGCTTCAGGTAGAGCTGCTTGAGCAGCTCGAGCTTCTGCTTTTCGCCGGCGGAAAGGCTGCCGACGGCATTGTCGAGCGGCAGCCGGAAAGGCATCGCTTCCATGAACGCCGCCAGTTCGGCGCGCTCCTTCTTCCATGCGATGCGCCACGACAGCCGTCCCCGCGCAAGCAGCAGGTTTTCCGCCACCGTCAATCCGGGTGCGAGCGTGAAATGCTGGTACACCATGCCGATGCCCAGCGCATGCGCCTCGCGCGGGTTCGCGATCGTGTGCTCGCGCCCGTCGAGCAGGATGCTGCCTTCGTCGAGCGGGCTGTAGCCGATCAGTCCCTTCACCAGCGTGCTCTTGCCGGCGCCGTTCTCGCCCAGCAAGGCGTGCACGGTACCGGCCGCGACGCGGAGCGACACGTCGTGCAGTGCACGGAAGTCGCCGAAGGACTTTCCGGCGCCATAGGTCTCGAGGCTGAGCGCAACCATGTCAGCCTCGCCGCGCCAGCGCCGCGATCAACTCCTTCGAATTCGACACCGCGCCGAACACGCCGCCCTGCATCTTGATCATCTTGATCGCGGCGAGATGATTGCCGACATCGGTCGCGCCGCAACAGTCTTCCAGCAACAGGCATTCAAAGCCGCGGTCGTTGGCTTCGCGCATCGTCGTATGCACGCACACATCGGTGGTGATGCCGGTGAGGATGATGTTGCGGATGCCGCGCGTGTGCAGCACCATGTCCAGGTCGGTTGCGTAGAACGAGCCCTTGCCCGGCTTGTCAATGATGACTTCGCCGGGCAGCGGCGCGAGCTCGTCGATGATTTCCCAGCCCGGTTGGCCGCGCACCAGGATTTTTCCGCACGGCCCCTCGTCGCCGATGCCGGCGCCGATGCGCTGCGAGCGCCAGCGTTTGTTGGCGGGCAGGTCGGACAGGTCGGGGCGGTGCCCCTCGCGCGTGTGGATGATGTGGAATCCCGCCTCGCGCATCGCTGCCAGGACCTTGCCGATCGGCACGATCGGTGCGCGCGTGAGGGACAGGTCGTAGCCCATCTTGTCGACATAGCCGCCGATGCCGCAGAAATCGGTCTGCATGTCGATGATGACCAGCGCCGTGTTCTGCGGCGCCAGCTTGCCGTCATAGGGCCAGGGATAGGGATCGGCTTCCAGGAAGTATGTGGTGCCCATGTGTTCCTCGTCTGCTTTCATCGATGTCATGACCGTGTCAGGCTCAGTTCCCCCGGTGCGCCGCCAAGCGTGCGGTCCGGTCGGCAGGTGGCGACCATGATCGCCAGCGTGAGCAGGTAGGGAGCGGCGTTGAAGAGGTAGTAGCCGGAAGTGATGCCCAGCGACTGCAACGCCGGTCCGAGCGCACCCGCGGCACCGAAAATCAGTGCCGCCAGCAGGCAGCGCATCGGCTGCCAGCGCGCAAAGATCACCAGCGCAATGGCCATCAGGCCCTGTCCGCTCGACAGGCCTTCATTCCAGCTCCCCGGGTAGTACAGCGACAGGTAGGCCCCGCCGACCGCGGCGAGGAAGCCGCCCGCGGCCGTGGCCGCCACGCGGATCGGTGTCAGGCGGTAGCCCAGCGCACGCGCCGCCTCCGCATTGTCGCCGGCAAGGCGCAATGCCAGTCCCCAGCGCGTGCCTGTCATGCCCCAGTGCAGCAGGGCCGCCAGTGCAATGCCGACCAGGAACAGGCCGTTGATCTGCAGCGCGCTGCGCATCTGCGGGCTGTCGCTCCAGTCGCCGAGCGATATGCCCGGCAGCATTGGCGCCTGCGGTTGGATGTAGGGTTTGCCGAGGTAGAACGCGAGCCCCAGGCCGAACAGCATGAGGGCGATGCCGAACGCGAAATCGTTCACCCGTTTCAGCGAACACACCATGCCGTGCAGCGCGCCCAGCAGCATGCCCGAGATGCCAGCGCCGAGCACGCCCAGCCACGGCGAACCCGAGAGCAGCGAAACCGCGTAGCCGGTCATTGCGCCGCATACCAGCACGCCTTCGAGGCCGAGATTGACGCGGCCCGCTTTCTCCGTCAGGCATTCGCCGAGGCTGACGAACAGGAAAGGCGTGCCGACGCGGATGGCGCCGGCGAACAGTGCCAGCGCCAGCGCGCCGAAGTCGAAAGCGTTATCCATGCGCGCCTCCCATAGCTGTGCGTGGTGTATCGAGCCGCAGCCGCCACGCGGCAAGCCGGCCGGTGGCCGCTTCCCACGCCAGCAGGTTGACGAACAGCAGGCCCTGCAGCACGAGCGTGGTCGCATCGGGCAGGTCGAGCCGGCGCTGCAGCAGACTGCCACTGGATTCGATGCCGCCGATGAAAAGTGCGCAGGCGATGATCGCCAGCGGATTCTGGCGCGCGGCAAAGGCGATCAGGATGCCGCTGTAGCCATAGCCCGCCAGCAGCGCGCTGTTGGCGCTGCCATGCACCGCGGTGATCTCCAGCATGCCCGCCAGTCCGGCCGCGGCGCCGCCCAGCAGGCAGGTGAGCAGCACGATGCGATCGACCGGCAGGCCCACCAATCTGGCGGCACGCACATTGCCGCCGACCACCGACATCGAAAAGCCGAAGACGCTGTGGCGGATCATGAAGTAGGTCGCGACGCAGGCGAGCACGCCCCAGAACAGGCCCCAGTGCACATCGAAGCCCGGCAGCAGGCCGACCAGATAGGTGTCGGGCAGCGGCGGCGTGGAAGGTTTGTTCAGGCTGTTGGGGTCGCGCAGCGGGCCTTCCACCATGTGCTTGAACACAGCGATCGCAATATAGGAAAGCAGCAGGCTGCCGATGGTTTCATTGACGCCGCGCCACTGGCGCAATGCCCCGGACAGGGCGATCCACATGCCGCCGGCAAGCATGGCTGCAACAGCTGTCAGGACCAGCCCCGGCAGCGCGGGCAATGCGGCGGGCAGCGCCAGCGGCACCAGCGCGGCGGCCAGTCCGCCGAGCGCGAGCGCGCCTTCGCCGCCGATGATGAGCAGGCCCGCGCGCACCGGCAAGGCGACGCACAAGGCAGTCAGCATCAACGGCGCCGCACGCTGCAGCGTGTTCTGCCATGCAAAGCCCGAGCCGAAGGCGCCGACATAGATGAGCTTGCAGGCTTCGAGCGCCGGCTTGCCCTGCACGAACAGGAACAGCACGAACATCAGCAGCGCACCGCCGAGCGCGCACAGCGTCGGCAACGCGGGCAACGTTCGCGATGCCAGTCTTGCCAGCAGGGTGCCCATGCCTTGGCCCGCTCAGACTTGGCCGATGACGCCGGCCACCAGGTAATTCATCGACTCCAGCGCGATGTCGGTCTGCTCCTGCACCGTGCCGCCGGGGATCACGATATTGCCCTTGTTGTCCTTCAGCGGTCCCTTGAAGATCGGGTATTTGCCAGCCATCATCCTCGCGCGGATTTCTTCTGCTTTCGCCTTCGCTGCCGCGCTGTCAGCCGTGCCGTAGGGCGACATTTTCACGAAGCCATCCTTCAGGCCGCCGCGCAGCAGGTTGATCATCGGCTTGCCTTCCAGCGTTGCCTTGACCAGCGCCGTGTAGGGCGTGGACCAGTCCCACTCCGCGCCGGTCAGGTAGCCCTTGGGCGCCAGCTTCGCCTGGCTCGCGTGATAGCCGCAGCTCATTGCGCCGCGCTTCTCCGCGGTCTCGACAATCACTTTCGGGCCATCGACATGGCAGGTGAGCACGTCCACGCCCTGGTCGATCAGGCTGTTCGTCGCTTCCGCTTCTTTCACGGGCAGCGACCAGTCGCCGGTGAAGATCACGCGCGTGGTGATCGAGGGATCGACCGATTGCGCGCCGAGGGTGAAGGCATTGATGTTGCGCAGCACCTGCGGGATCGGCTTGGCAGCGACGAATCCGAGTTTCTTGCTCTTGCTCATATGTCCGGCGACCACGCCGTTGAGGTACTGGCACTCATCGATGTAGCCGAAGAAGCTGCCGACGTTCGCCGGATGCTTGCCCTTGGTCCACAAGCCGCCGCAATGCGCGAAGCGCACCTTCGGATACTTCTCCGCCATCTTCAGTACATGCGGATCGAAGTAACCGAATGAGGTCGGGAAGATCAGCGATGCGCCGTCCTGCATGATCATCGCTTCCATCGTCTTCTGCACCGCGACGGTTTCGGGGACCTTCTCTTCCTCGATCACTTTCACGCCGGGCATCTTCTTGATGATCTGCGCGGCCTGCGCATGTGCCTGGTTGTAGCCGAAATCGTCACGCGGACCCACGTAGATGAAGCCGACGGTCAACGGCGTGGCGGCGTGCGCCAGGTCGAACGGCAGTGCGCTGCCGAGTGCGGCGGCGCCGGTCGTCTTCAGGAAATCGCGGCGATTGAAATTGCTCATGTCAGGTCCTCGCTGAAAGTAAGTTGAATTTGCCGGCGCTCCGGGGGAAATCATGTGCTCATTTTTGAATGCAAGCCTTATATGCAAGCACGATGCCAATCTTGCAATTTCTCGATACTTCGCTGGAGAGCCGCCCCCTGCCTTGTTCTCCAACGCGCGCCCGCGTTCTTGCACGCCGCATGGCCATGCCGTCTCTCGCGCTACGACAGTGCAGACGCACCAGGGCGGCGCAATGCCGAGAGGTTCGCGGGGGCCTCGGTCGCCGGTGCCTGCCCCGGGAAATGACATGCAACGCGGTGCCCCTCGTCGCATTCCCGCAGCAGCGGCATCTTCCCCTTGCACAGCAGCTGGACCTTCGGGCAGCGGCTCGCGAAGCGGCAGCATTCCGGATCGGGATTGATCGGGCTCTGCGGCTCGCCGGCCAGCGGCGGGTCGCGCTCGACCGGCTTGCCACAGGCGGCGTCGAGATGCGGAATGGAGGACACCAGCGCCCGCGTGTACGGATGCTGCGGGTGCTCGAACACATCCTGCGCCGGCCCCTCTTCCACCACGCGGCCGAGATACATGACCATCACGCGGTCGCACAGCAGGCGCACCACGTTCAGGTCGTGCGACACGAACAGGTAGCTCACGCCCAGTTCGCGCCGCAGCTTGTCGAGCAATTGCAGCACGACGGCCTGCACCGACACATCGAGTGCGGCGGTTGGTTCGTCCAGGATCAGCAGCTTTGGGCGCACGGCGATGGCGCGTGCGATGCCGACGCGTGCTTTCTGCCCTCCCGATAACTGGTGCGGGAAACGGGTCAGCAATTCAGATGGCAGTCCGACCTGTTGCGCTGCTTCTTCCACGCGTGCACGCAGTTTGCCGGTATCCGTTTCGCCGGTCAGCAGGCGGATCGGTTCGGCGATGGTGTCGAAGGCGGTGTAACGCGGATTGAGGCTGTCGGTCGGGTCCTGGAACACCATCTGGATCAATGCGCGTTCCGGGCGGGCTGCGAAATCGGCAGCAGGAATCGCGCCAAGGTCGTCATTGCCGAAACGGATACTGCCCGCGCTCGCATCGAGCAGGCGCGTGACGAGACGCACGAGCGTCGATTTGCCGCAGCCGGATTCACCCACCAGTCCAATGCTCTGGCCGGGCTGCACATCGAAGCTGACATCGTCGACCGCATGCAGGTAGGTATCGTGCTTGCCGATGAGCTTGCGCTTGCCGACGGCGAAACGCTTGCTCAGCCCGGCAATGGATAGCAGAGGCTGGCTCATGCGATCTCCTCGTTGATGTCCTGGTCATCCGCCACCAGCGGGTGATGGCAGGCAACCATGGCGCCTTGTCCATCGCTGTGGAACGGCAGTGGCTGCGTGCAGTCTCCGCTGCGACGCGAGCAACGCTCGGCGAAGCGGCAGGCCGGCAAGTCGGCCCGGCGCAGGTCGGGCAGGTTGCCGGGGATGGAGGCGAGTTGCGACAATTGTTGTGCGCCGTATGGAATCGATGCCAGCAATTGCTTCGTGTACGGATGGCGCGGCTCGGTGAACAGGCCGCGCGTTGTGTTCGCTTCGACCAGGTGGCCGGCATGCATCACCAGCACGCGGTCACAGTATTCGGCGGCGAGGCCGAGGTCGTGCGTGATCAGCAGCGTCGCCATGTGATTCGCCTTCGACAGGTCGCGCACCAGTTCCATGATCGCGGCCTGGGTCGTGACGTCCAGGCCGGTGGTCGGTTCATCGGCGATCAGCATGGCAGGCGAGCATGCGAGCGCGAGGGCGATCATCACGCGCTGGCACTGGCCGCCGGACAGCTCGAACGGATACGCATCGACACGCCGTTCCGGATCAGGAATGCGTACCTGGCGCAATGCCTCGATCGCTTTCGTGCGCAGCTCGCTGCGCAAGGTGCTGGTGTGTGCGCGCAGCACGTCCGCGATCTGGTCGCCCACGCGGCGGATAGGATTCAGCGCCACGCGCGGATTCTGGAAAATCATCGCCATTTCGCGCCCGCGCACGGCCTGCAGGTCGCTCTCGCTCGCGGCGAGGACGTCGAGGCCGCCGAAGCGGATGCTGCCCTTCGTCACCTTCGCCGCGGGATCGAGGATGCCCATCAGGCCGTAGGACAGCACCGACTTGCCGGAACCGGATTCGCCGACCAGGCCGACGGTCTCGCCCTTGTACAGATTGAAGGAAACGTTTTCCAGCGCATGCACGGTGCCACTGCGGGTGCGAAATTGCAGCGACAGGTCCTTGACTTCGAGAAGCGGAACATTGCTCATGCCAGCCTCACGTACGACGGCGCGGATCGATCAGGTCGCGCAGACCGTCGCCGAGCAGGTTGAAACAGAACACCGCGAGCATCAGCACCGCACCGGGGAACAGCGCGACCCACCACTCGCCGGACACGATGTATTGCGCGCCTTCGGCCACCATGATTCCCCACTCCGCTTCCGGCGGGCGCACGCCGAGGCCAATGAAGGACAGGCCGGCGGCATTGAGGATGGCCCAGCCCATGTTGAGCGAGACCTGCACCATCATCGGCGGCATGATGTTGGGCACGAGATGAACCGCGAGCACGCGCCAGTGCTTGTTGCCGGTCAGGCGCGCCGCTTCGACGAAACCGGCGTCGCAACGCACGCTCACTTCCGCGCGCGCGACGCGGATGTAGAACGGCAGGTTGATGACAGCGGTAGCGAGGATGATGTTGAACACCGTGTTGCCCATCGCAGCGACGATGCCCATGGCCAGCACGAACAGCGGGAAGGCCATCACCATGTCGGAGCCACGGCTGACGATGCGTTCGAACCAGCCCTTGTAGTAGCCGGCACAGGAGCCGAGCACGACGCCGATGACGAAGGAGAGCGCGACCGCCGATACGGCAATGCCGAAGTCGAGGCGCGCGGCGACGATCACGCGCGACAGGATGTCGCGTCCCAGCGCATCGGTGCCGAACCAGTGCTGCCAGGACGGCGGTGACATCGGCGTGCCGACGTTGGTGGCGAGCGGATCGAAGGGCGCGATCCACGGGCCGATGACGGCCATCAGCACGAACGCGGCGAACAGCAGCGCGGCGAACGCGGTGATCAGGTTTTCCGACAGCACGTAGCGCAGGTGTTTGAAGAAATTGGATTGCATCTCAGTCCTCCAGCCGCACACGGGGATCGATCAGGCCGTAGAGCATGTCGATGGTCAGGTTCAATCCCACATACAGCAATGCCATCGTCAGCACGAAACCCTGCACCGGCGCGTAATCGCTCGACACCAGCGCTTCGATGGCGAAGGAGCCGACGCCGGGCCAGGCGAAAACCTTTTCCACCAGCACATTGGAACCGAGCAGGAATGAAAACACCATGCCGAGCGTGGTGACGACCGGCAGCAGCGCGTTGCGCAGGGCGTAGCGGAACAGCACGGTGCTGCGCGAAAGTCCCGAGGCACGGGCGGTGCGAACGAAATCGGCAGACAGCACCGACAGCATCGATGCGCGTGTCATGCGTGCCAGTGGCGCGAGCACGAACAGGCCCATGGTCAGCGCGGGCAGGATCAATTGTTTGGCGGCGCCGACGAAGGCCTCGACATCCCGTGCGATCAGGCTGTCGATCAGGTAGAAGCCGGAGACGTGGGCGGGCGCCGAGAGATAGGGATCGAGCCTCCCCAGCGGCGACGGCGCCCAGCCGAGGATGAAATAGAAAACGTAGGCCAGCAGCAGACCGGTGAAGAAGGTCGGCAGCGATACGCCGGCGGTGGTCAGCAGGCGGCACAGATGGTCTATCCACGAACCGGGCTTTGTCGCTGCCAGCACGCCGAGGGGAACGGCAACGGCGACCGCGAACAACAAGGCGGATAGCGTCAGTTCCAGCGACGCGGGAAGGCGTGTGGCGATCTCGGTGAGCACCGGCTGGCCGGTCGACAGCGACACGCCGAGGTCGCCCCGCGCGAGGTCTTTCAGGTAGATCCAGAACTGCACCGGCAGCGAACGGTTCAGGCCCAGTTTTTCGCGGATCTGCTCGACTGCTTCGGTCGTGCCTGCCGGGCCGGCGAAGAAGGCGGCGGGGTCGCCGGGCAAGGCGCGCGTGAGCAGGAAGGTGATGACGATGACGCCGATCACGTTCGGGATGGAGAGGAGCAGGCGTTTCAGGACCAGGGTGAGCATGATTGAATCTCTACGTCGTTTGCTGGGACGTGCTTTTGCATGCGGGTGGTGGCGATTGCATTACGGTTGCCTTTCCCCGTCGTTCCCGCGAAGGCGGGAACCCATAGTGCGATTGTTGGAACAGACCCAGCATGGGTTCCCGCCTTCGCGGGAACGACGGGGTAAGGAACGCCGATACGCCGACCGTCGTCACCCGCATGCAGAAACACACGTCAGGGCGGACGCAAGCACCCGCCCTGCCTTCCTTACATCGCCTTCTTCACCAGCTGCCGATAATCCGGCTGCAGGTGGAACCAGTACGTATACCCCTCGATATTCTTCTGCATCGCCACATCGAGCGAAGGCTGGAACAGCGGCACGCGCGGCACATCGTCGTTGACGACCTTGATCATGTCCTTCACGAAGGAGTCATAGATCAGCTTGCTTTCCGCGAAGCGCGCGTTGGTGATCATCTTGTCGAGCGCGGGGTTCTGGTAGGACATGGTGTTGAACACCGCATTCTGGCCGTGGTAGCACCAGAAGAAGAAATATTCCGGATAGTTCAGCCAGCCGCCGAAGCGGTTGATGACCAGCGGCATGTCCTTCTTCAGCAGCGCGGCGCGCCAGTTGGAACCCGGCACCTTGTTGATGCTGGTCTTGATGCCGATCTGCGCCAGCGATTCCTGGATCAGGATGGACATCGGTTCGGACACGGTGCCCTGGCCGAGGTCGAAGGACATGGTGGTTTCAAAGCCGTTCGGGAAGCCGGCTTCGGCCATCAGCGCCTTCGCTTTCTGCAGGTCGGTCTTGTAGCCGTGCGCCTGCGGCCATGCGGTGGTCTTGGGCGTGTTGCTGGCGCCGTACATCTTCACGCCGCGGCCATACAGCGCAGAATCCCACATCTTTTCATAGGGCAGCGCGTAGGCCACCGCCTGGCGCACCTTGGCATTGTCGAAGGGCGGCCTGGTCACGTTCATGCCGAGGTACCAGAGCGAATTCTCGATCGGCGTGCTGACCACTTTCACCTTGCTCTTGTCGGTGCCGAGTTCGCTGAAATCCTTCGGCGGCATGTCGTAGGTGATGTCGATGTCGCCCTTGACCAGCAGCGCGCGGCGGTTGCCGGCGCTCGGTACTTCGCGCTGGATCACGCGCTTGATCGCCGGCAGCGGGCCGCTCTTCCAGTCGTCGAAACGCGCATAGATGATTTCCTGGCCGGGCTTGTAGCTCTCGACCTTGTAGGCGCCGCCGCCGGCGGTATTGTTCTTCAGCCAGGTCGCGGCCCACGGGTCTTCCGCCGTGGCATGTTTCTTTGCCAGCGTCGCGTTGTAGATCGATGCGACCGGCACCGCGAGGTCCGGCATGGTCAGCTTGTCCTTGCGGATGAACTTGACCTTGAGGATGTGGTCATCGACGGCTTCGAACTGGTCGCCCTTCTCCAGCGAACCGGCCTTCATCTGGAAGGTGGGGAAGCCGCCCATCGCCAGCGCGCGCTCGAAGGACCATTTCACATCCTTCGCGGTGACCGGCGTGCCGTCGTGGAACTTCGCGTTCTTGCGCAGGTAAAAGGTGACGCTTTCGCCATCCTTGGCCATCTCCCAGCGTTCGGCCAGTTCAGGTTCCAGCCTGGTGTAGTCATACATGAAGGAGCCGTCCGGCATCTTCTTGCGGGCGTAGGTCATCAGACGGTCGTAGGCCAGCCAGGCGACGCCGTAAGACGGACGGTTGGCGCCGACGCCGTGGATGTCGAGCATGTTCGGCCCGGTTTCATTGGCGACGACCAGCGTCTCCAGCCGTTTGTCCTGCGCGGCCGCCGGCAGTCCGGCGCTTGCTGCGGCGGCGCACAGCGCCACCATCCCCAACCATTTGCGACGATTCATGAAAAAGCCCCCTTCAGGAATTTGAACGGATGTAATTGCGCCAGCCGCCGTAGCTGCTGACGTCCCTGGCATCGGCGACGGCCAGTGCTTCGCACAGGAAGCCCTGTACCGAGTCGCCGTTTTCCAGCATCAGCGTGCCGATGCCGAGCGGAGCCGGGATTGCTGCCACAAACGAACCGTAGTGTTCGAGCGGCATGTCCCAGACTTCGAGTTCAATGGCCGTGCCGCCGTCGGCCACGCGCACCAGGCCGGGTTTGGGGGGCGTGGTATTGGCCAGGGCGTAAAGGCGGTACGCGGGGGCGGTGCGCGTCTTCTGCAGCAGGCGCGCGCCGCGCTCGACGAGTTCGTGGTTGAGCGGCATGCCGGACAGGTGCGCGCCGACCACCGCGAGGCGGATGCCTTTGTGCGGCGGGCAGGCGACGGGCATGGCGGGATCGAAAGGCACGCGCATGGCGCCGGAATTCACCTGGAAGACACTCGAAAAAGCCGCTGCAAGCCGTGCCAGGCCGAAATCGCTCCAGGCCGGGCCGACCAGGGTCACGCCCGCGGGCAGGCCGTCCTCGCGGAAGGGGCCCGGGACAGCATGGGCGGCCATGTCGAGCAGGTTGACGAAGTTGGTGTAGATGCCGAGGTTGCTGTTCAGTCCCATCGGATTCGCGTGCAGTTGTTCGCGCGTGTAGGCGGCCGGCGCGGTCGGCACCAGCAGCACATCGCATTCTTTCATCAGGTGCTGCGCGGCGCGGCGGCAGGATTCCAGTGCGTATTGCGCGCGGAAGGCATCCGCGGCACTCGGTGCCGCACCGGAAGCGATGATCGTTGCGACAGTCGGATCGAGGGTAAGGCCTTCGGTCTTCAGGGCATCGCCGACGGCCACAAACCGCTCAGCCACCCAAGGACCGCCGTACAGCAACTCGGCGGCCTTGAGCAGGGGCGTGAAGTCGGACGGCACGAGGTTGAAGCCGGCCGCACGCAATTCCTTCAGCGCGTCAAGGTAGGCGCGACGGGACGCCGCGTCGCCAAAAAATTCCGGCTCGTCGGGGATGGCGATGCGCGGATTGCGCAGGGAAATCGGCGCAACCTGAGCAACGCGCGAAAAGGGATCGGCGTCATCATAGGCGCCGGCGGAAGTCGCCACCGCCCATGCGTCACTCGCCGACAACGCGAACACGGAAATGCAATCGAGCGTCCGGCAGGCAGGCACCGTGCCGCGGCCGCTGAACCAGCCTCGCGTCGGTTTCAGGCCATACAGGTTGCACAGCCCCGCCGGCACGCGCCCGGAACCTGCCGTGTCGGTGCCCAGCGCGAACGGCACGATGCCGCGTGACACGACATAGGCGGAGCCAGAACTGGAACCTCCGGAAATGTAGTCTCCATTGAAGGGATTCGGCACTTCGCCATAGGGAGAGCGGGTGCCGACCAGGCCGGTGGCGAACTGGTCGAGGTTGGTCTTGCCCACGGGGATGGCGCCGGCCTCCACCAGACGGGCCACGACGAAGGCGTGCGCGGCGGCTGGGGCTATAGCAAATCCCGGGCAGCCCGCCGTGGTCGCCAGGCCGGCGACGTCGATGTTGTCCTTGACGGCGAAGGGAATGCCGAACAATGGCCGGCGAGCCAGGATGCTGGCGCCTTCCGCTGCAAACTCCTCGTCCGCGCGCCGGGCATCGGCCAGCAGGTCGTCGCTGTCGCGCAGTGCAATCCATGCTTCGGCAGCGCCTTGCAATGCTTCCTTCAACACGCGTTCGACCAGCGTCGTTACCGTGAGACGGCCTTCGATGAATCCTTTCTGGATTTCCGGGATTGTTCGCATTTCAACCTGTCGAGATTAATCATGTATACAAGTTGGTATGCAAAACAGATGCCACGGCCAGTGTGTAAGCACATGCTTCTGTTTGATGCTTGAATTTTGAAGAGATAAGGAAGAAGCCAGCCGGTTGCAGCCTACCGGCTTTTCCTCTGAAGGCTCACGAAATAGGTGCGAAACCCGGTTCAGGCTCGAAAACGGTGCGGGCGGAAGCCCCAGGATTGCTCAGGACGCGTGTGCGGAAGATGCAGGGTGAAGCGCGCACCGCACAGCGGGGAATCCTTCACGCAAATGCGGCCATGGTGCAAAGCGACCACCCTCGCGGCAATCGCCAGGCCGAGCCCGATGCCGCCGGTGGCGCGGCCGAGGTGATGGAAGATTTCGATCGCCTTCCCCGACATTGCGTCAGGCGCGTTCCGGATCGTCATCCACCGCTTTGCAGACGGCGCCGACCGGGGCACGCTCGTCAGCCAGGCGCTCCCCCGAACGCCGCCTTCGACCGCCGTTCGAGCTCATCCGGCGGCACATCCTCCACATGGGTGGCGATCCACCATTTATGGCCGAAGGGATCCGTGATCATGCCGCCGCGGTCGCCGTAGAACTGGTTGGCTACCGGCCGCTCCAGCTTGCCGCCCGCCTTCACCGCGCGATCCACCAGCGTATCGACGTCTTCCACATACAGATGCAGCATCACCGGCGAGCCGCCGATGGATTCCGGACTCTTCGCACCCATGTCGGGGAACTCGTCGCTCAGCATGATGGCCGAATTGCCGATGCGGATTTCCGCATGCCCGATCTTGCCGTCCGGGCTCGCAATCCGGAAGGTCTCATCCGCGCCGAATGCGCGCTTGTAGAAATCCAGCGCCGCCGCCGCATTCCTGATCGTCAGGTAGGGCGTCAGCGTATGGTAGCCATCGGGAATCGGTTTTACCTTGTTCGTCATCGCATATCCTCCAATTACAGACCGCGCAGCATCATGTCGGTATCGAGGACACGCACTCGGCCGCGCACCAGTTCGCCTTCTTCCGGAAACCAGCGTTGCGCAACATAGGGCGCGAAGCCGGTTTCCTCGCGGATCGCGAACTGGAAGATCGCATCCCAGTCCGCATCCCGCGGCATCACCCACACTACCTGCCGGCCGGCGTCGACACGGATGCCCGCATGCCGGAGGTTGGAACGCACGCGTTCCGCACGCGCCTCCCTGCTCTCGGCATAGATGCCGTTTTCGTCCGGCATCGGCAGCACTGCCGGCACGCGCTTCTGCTCCAGCGTGGACGCCGAGGTCCGGAACTTGGCCCAGGGACCGATCAATGTGCTGCCGATGAATTGCATCTCGTCGGCGGTCAGCGGTTCGTCAAGGTAATAGCAGGACAGGATGAAGGCCATGTTGCGGAAATCGAAGGTGCGATACCGCAGGATAAACCTTCTCCAGCGATTTAAACACTGCTGCGCCGGCCGGTACTGATCGGTGCCAAACTTTCGGCAACGTCATGTCAGGAGCCGCGCCGTTCGTTCCGCAATATCGGCACTGAGCGCAACGCCCATGCCGTTGCAGCCGAAACCGATCGCGGTGCGCTCCGACACACGTCGCACGACAGGCTGCTTGTCGATGGTAAAACCCATGATGCCGGACCACCGTTGCGCGATGCGCGGGTTGCGGCCGGGAAGGATGATGTCGTGCAGCAGGCTTTCCAGTGCGCCCTGCACGGCGTCGGTCAGCGCCAGCTCCGTCGTTGCCTCTTCCTCCATGTGAAGGTGGCGCGCGCCGCCCAGAAGTATGCGTTCGCCGACGTTGCGGAAATAGTAGAAGCCGCGCTCCATGTGATAACTGCCCCGCCACGCCAGCCCCGGCACCGGCTCCGTCAGCAGGACCTGTCCGCGGCCGGGCGTGATGCCGCATCCGGACAGCAGCCCTGCCATGAATCCGTTGATGCATACGGCGACGCGCGCGGCACGGAATACGGTGTGCGGCGGCGAGCCGGCATGCACCCGCACAGCGCCATCGCCTTCCTCCAGGGCGTCGACCGTCACCCCGGTGTGCAGCTGGATATCGTGCTGAGCTGCAAGCCGGGCGAGCGCGTGCATCATCCGGCCAGCGTGCAACTGGCCTTCCAGCGCATTGCCCGCCAGCGCCCGCACTTCCATTCCGAATCCGCACCGTCGCCGCGCAGCATCGTCGAGGCAAAACACCGCCTGCCCGAACAGCGGCTTCAGGCAGGCATTGACCTGCTCCAGGCGCTGCAGGGCGGGCAGGTCGGCTTCGCGCAGCAACTCGACCCCCCCCAGTCCTTCATACCCGATTGCGGCATCGCCCAACCGCTCCCGCAGGCGCTGCAACCCGCGCCACCGGCGTGCAACCAGGTCGACCGTCGCATCCACGCCCATGGTATCGAAGTCGTGCAGGATTTCGGTCAGGCTGCCGAAGCAGGCAAAGCCCGCATTGCGTGTCGACGCGCCGGACGGCACCACGCCGCGCTCGAGCACGCGGATCGTGGCATGCGGCTGGCGCGCCCGCAGTTCGAGCGCCGTCTGCAATCCCACGAGGCCGGCGCCGATCACGATGAAGTCGGCATCCAGCATGGCGTCCTGTTCCCAGAAGCTTGGTTGCATCCTGCCTCCTCTCGCTGTCATGGTAGGCCGCCGCGGCCGGATCGGAAAGCTACCCGCCCTTGCCCGGCCGGTTCTTGTCGATGATCGCGTACAGGATCAGGCCGTAGGCCAGCAGCCGGATCAGGTAATACGCCGGTGCGCCGTCGTTATCCTGCGCGACCGGGGCCAGGACGATGCGGTTCACGCCCTCGATGAAGAAGGAAAACGCGAAGAACAGGAAAAAACGGTCGCCCGTGCTGCGCCAGAAGCGCAGGAAGAACAAGCTTGCCACCATGCTTGCCATGGAGATCGCGCCCATCAGCATATCGTTCATCGGCCTACTCCTCTTCCCAGATCAGCCCGTAGAGCAGCGGCAGCAGCGCGATCAGCGCAGTCCACAGGCGCAGCGGAACCAGGTCGACCGCAGTGGGAAACACGACACGGTCGAGGATCAGCAGCAGGTTGTTGATCGTCATGCCCGCGAAGCACAGGCCGCTCCAGAAGAGGAGGCGGTAGCCGGTGCGCGTGTAGCCGCGCAGCAGCAGCCCGCTGCACAGCATCGACGTCAGCGCGCACAGCGCATAGATGAATGGAGCCATTCAGGAATCCTTTCGCCATTTGAAGGCATCGGCAAACTGCTGTGCCTTCTTGCCGGTCTTGGAATGAATGAGGTGCGTGACGTCGACCAGGTGCAATGCATAGGCATCCGCAACCTTGTCGATCATCTCGCGCAGGGAATCGGAAACAGGACAAAAGCAGTAGCACTCCGCCGCGTGAGCATCGGAAACGACGATGCCGGCATCATGCAGTTCCTCCAGCAGCGTGACAGCCGCCTTTTCAGACAGGTATAGCCGCTGCGCCAGGTGCGCGCTGTCCCATCGCGCGTCTGTCTCATTGCGGAGAAGCAGCATCGCTTCGAGATAGGGGACCGACGGAATGCTGGTCAGGATGAAGCGTTTGATGTCGTCGGCGAAGGGAGTGCCGCCAGCCATGATCGTCGATAGTCCTGCTAGTGGTGCTTGATGGAAAGCGCATGATACTCATGCCGCGCACCCCAGTGTCGCGTGGCAATCCCTGCCTTTGACATTTCTCAAACCGGCCGATTCCACGCTGCTGCATTGCAGCGTTTGATCTTTACACACTGTGCAAAACCAACCTGTTGTCACCTTGTCCAACTGTGACCTATCAGCAAAGGGTTTGAGAGTGGACAACAAGAATCCGCAAGACCGGCATCCCCAGCAAGCGAAAGCGCACTCCGGAAAACGCTCCATCCCCCGCCTTTTCCTGCGCATCTTCCTGTACACCTTCGTCCTGGCAACCGTCGCGCTCGCCGCCGGCCTCTACTACGCCACCTCCTACCTGGCGAAGATCGTGCCGCTGACGCCCAGCGTGGAAGCGCTGCTGCAGGCGCGCGGCGCGCAGCCCAGCGTCCTGCTGACGGCCGGCGGCACGCACTTGGCTACCTTCAGCCGGGGGCAGCAGGAGCAGGTAACGCTGGACGACATTTCGCCGTACGTGATCCGGGCGCTGATCGCCACCGAGGATCATCGCTTTTACGAACATCGCGGCGTCGATCTCACCCGCACCGCATCGGCGGTATGGCGGACGCTGCAGGGCGATGCGCAGGGCGGATCGACGATCACGCAGCAGCTCGTGCGCAACTTGTTTCCCGAGGAAATCGGACGTGCCCGCACCATCGACCGCAAGATCCGGGAAATCGTTACCGCCATCAAGATCGAGAAGGCTTACACCAAGGACCAGATCATCGAGACTTATCTCAACACGGTCCCCTTCCTGTACAACGTGGTCGGCATCGAGATGGCCGCCCGCACCTATTACGACAAGTCCGCTGCCGACCTCGACGTCCTCGAAAGCGCCACCTTGATCGGGATGCTCAAGGGAACCAGCTACTACAACCCGATCATCAACCCGGAGCGCGCGCGCAAGCGCCGCAACGTTGTCCTGGCGCAGATGGTCAAGCGCGGCATGCTCAACGAAGAGGTCTACCTTGCACTGCGCGAGCAACCGTTGCAGGTTACGCTCAATCGCCAGCCCGACCCGCTTGGCCACATCGCCCCGCACTTCGCCGCCCATGTCCGCCGGCAACTGATCGAATGGGCCGATGCCAACGACTACAACCTCTACACCGACGGGCTGACCGTGTACAGCACGCTCGACGATGCGCTGCAGGAAGCGGCAGCCGACGCCGTTGACAGGCAGGCGCAAGTGCTGCAGGACATCGCCGATGTCGAATGGGGCAGGAAAACCGAACGCGTTGCCTCGCACACGCCGAGCGCCTATGCCGCGCTGAAAAAGAAGGTCGAGCCCTTCAGGCATTTCTGGAACGAACGGCCCGAGCTCGTCGATGCCTTCGTGCGCGAGTCGCCTGAATACAAACGGGCCGTGGCCGGAGGGCAATCCGTGCGCGCCGCGCTGGCGAAGCTGAAGGCCAACAGCGATTTCATGACCCGCCTGCGCGAGTACAAGACACGCCTCGAAGCCGGCTTCGTCGCGATGGACCCGGCAACCGGCGAGGTCAAGGCCTGGATAGGCAGCCGCGATTTCCAGCGCGACCAGTTCGACCACGTTGCGCAGGCCGAGCGCCAGCCCGGTTCCACCTTCAAGCCCATCGTCTACGGCGCGGCCCTCGAACAGGGCTTTGCGCCCGACCGCATCTATCCCGACGGCCAGGTGGAAATCCGCGCCAACGACGGCAGCGTATGGCGCCCGACCGACATGTCCGGTTTCAGCGGTCGCATGATGAGCATGCGCGAAGGCCTGATCTATTCCAAGAACACCATCACCGCGCAGGTGATGCAGGACGTCGGCCTGGAACACGTCATCAACCTCGCGCGCGCCGTCGGCGTCACCAACAGCCGGCTCGATCCCGTGCCCTCGCTGTCGCTCGGCACCAGTCCCGTCACCCTGCTCGAAATGGTGTCCGCCTATGCCACCATCGCCAAGGTCGGCGAATACCGCAAGCCGGTCTTCATCAGCAAGATCACCGACCGCGAAGGCAAGGTGCTGGCCGAGTTCACCGCCGAGCCGCAGCGCGCGATGTCGGAAGAAACCGCCGTCGAACTGATCGACATGATGCGCGGCGTGGTCCGGCGCGGCACCGGCACCGAGGTGCGCAACCGCTTCAACATCGCTGCCGATATCGCCGGCAAGACCGGCACCACGCAGAACAACACCGACGGCTGGTTCATCCTCATGCACCCGCGGCTCGTGGCCGGCGCGTGGGTCGGCTTCAACGATTCGCGCGTGACCATGCGCAGCGATTACTGGGGACAGGGCGGGCACAACGCCATCCTGCTGGTCGGCGATTTCTTCCGCGGCACGCTGAAGTCGAAGCTGATCGATACCAAGGCCAAGTTCCCGCAGCCGAAACGTCCGCCGCCATTGATGGTGAAGGCGCCGCCGGATAACGAGGCGCAGGACTCCGTGCCTTCCGGTTACGGCGTCATCACGCGCAGCGGCAGCGGCACCGCGGTCGTCGTCGGCCCCGATGGTTCGCGTACCGTCGAGCGCGGTCGGCATGCATCGCCGGCCGATGAACTCGGGCGCTTCCTCAGCGGGTTCGGACGCGATCCCGCGACGGAAATGCGCAGCGAGAGCAGCGGCGATCCGGGGACGCGCGGCGGCGGATTGTCGGGCGGCGGAGATGCCTTCACCGAATGGAATGGCGTGCCGGTGCGTTGAGCGAAGCGTGCATATCGGCCCTTTTCCCCATCACGTTGACGAAACATCGAAAGCGTATATACTCAGCCGTAACACTTTCAATCCACTGCAACGCACCGTGAACAAGTCCGGCATTTCCCTGATGCGCAACTGTTCATCCCTGAACGAGGGAGCCGTGCGCGTGGATGCGTCCTTCGGTTCCGCACGTCCCGCGCACCTGTCCGCTCGACACCTCGCCCGGCTCTCCTAGGCTCGGTGGGCGCCTAGGAAAACCTCCCCGGTTTTCTCCGCCTTCCCGAGCCACCCTTCCCACAAAACTCGAATGATGTGTTGGCGCCGTCAACGCGCGTGACACCTTACGTCCGTACTCAGGCCACGCGCGTTTGCGCAGTGGCCGAGGGGAGCCATTGCCATGAAAAACGAACGCTTCTTGTCCCAGGAAGACGCCGCCGTCCTCTGCCGTCTCGCAGAACACCTGCTGCGGATGCGGGACGTCACGTTCAACTACGCCGAGCAGCTGATCGAGCTGATCGGTTCCTCCATCCTCCTGCCGGAGAACACGGCGCGAAACGATTGCGTCGCGCTGTACTCGGAGGTCACTTTCCGCGAAGTCGGGTCCATGCGCCTGGAGACCATCTTCCTTGTCTGCCCGCAGGACACGCAAGACAGCCTTGCGCGCGTGTCGATCCTCGCACCGATCGCCCTGGCCCTGCTCGGACGTCCGCTCGGCAGCATCACCGCAGTCGTCCTCCCCTTCTTCAAGGTGCGGTACGTCGAGATCGTCGGCATCAAGCATGCGGACGGATGCCGGCGCTCCACCGCGGCCGCAAATCGCCATGCATGACCTTCACCTGTCGCCAACGGAGATGCCTGTGGACCGAATCAGAAAGATCCTGGTTGCAACCGATTACTCGGAAGATGCGCGCCGCGCCGAAACCCGTGCGGCCATGCTCAGTGTCGAGCTGAAGTCGGAGACGCTTGAACTGATGACCGTCGACTGCATGAGAATCGACCTCCGCACGCCGGCGGCGCTTCCCGCCGAAATCGCGGAAGGCGAATCCGCCGCGCTGCCCGGCTGGCCGGAAGACGGTCCGGCGTGCGTGCGTTCGATACGCGCAGGCAACGCGCCGCATGCAATCGTCGGCCGGGCAAAGGAAATACGCGCCGGCCTGATCGTCGTCGCGGCACGCGGCAAGCGGTTCTTTGCCGACCTGTTCAGGCGGCACAACAACGACGAACTGATCCGCCTGACGGACCGGCCGGTCCTGCTTGTCTGTTCCGAACCGGATGACGCGTACCAGCGCGTGCTGGTCGCCATCGATTTTTCGGAGGAATCGAAGGCAGCCGCGCGGGCCGCGCTCGCCATCGCACCGTCCGCGCATTTCACGTTTCTTCACGTGTTCCGCGTCCCCGATGAAGACATGATGCGCGAGACCGGTGTCTCGCTCGACCTGATCCACGGCTACCGGATACGGGCGCGCGAAGCCGCGCGGACAAAACAGAATGACTTTATCGACAGCCTCGGACCGAGGAAGCAGCTGATATCCCGCGCCATCCAGCATGGTTTGCCCGCGTCGGTCATCGGCGCCCACGCGAGGCAACTGAATGCCGACCTGATCGCACTCGGAAAGCATGGCAAGCCGCGCTTCGTCGAATTCCTGCTTGGCAGCGTCACGCGGCGCGTGCTCGACCAGGGATGGTGCGACCTGCTCGTCACGACGGCGGTGGAATCCGAGAACGCTGATTTTCCACCCGCCGCATGAGCAATCCATTCGCGCAACAGACGACAAGGAGGACTGAATGATTCGAGACAACCAAGGCGGCACGGTGATCACCATGTCCGAAACGGACCGGTACCGCATCCAGGAGCTGCTTGCCGGCAGTGAAAGAAGCCGTTGCGCGGCATCCGCCCTGCTGGAGCGAAAACTCGAAATGGCGAAAGTCGTCCGTCCCGATCTCGTGCCCGCAGACGTGGTCACGCTCAACTCTCACATCACGGTGCATGAGGCTGCGACGGATGCCGAGTACGGCTTCCGGCTGGTCATTCCGGGAACGACCGGCTGCGCAGGAGACGTCTCGGTTCTCGCGCCCGTCGGTGCCGCAGCGATCGGGTTAAGGCCGGGACAGGAAATCTTCTGGTACGGCCGCTCGGGAAGAAAGGTCGGCCTGCGCATCCTGGACATTCTCTATCAGCCGGAGGCAATGGGGCATTACCACCTATAGGAATTTTTTGGCGGCACGCCGCCGCAATCGCCGTTCCCAGCGCGGGTACGGTCTCTCACTAGGACAGATGACACATGAAACCAGACATTATCGTGACCACATCGGACTTCGACCGGCTGGAGGCGCTGATCGATGCCATGCCGCCCATCAGCGCGACGACTTCCGAACTGCTGGAGGAACTGAAACGGGCGGAAGTCGTCGAGCCGCATGAAATCCCGCGCACGGTCGTGACCATGCACTCCACGGTGCGCTTCACGATCGGCGGGCAAGACGAGTTTTGCCGGACCCTGGTCTATCCGCGCGAGGTGCGCGACGCCTCGACCATCTCGGTGCTCTCGCCCGTCGGCAGCGCGCTTCTCGGCTTGTCGGCAGGCAGCAGCATCGAGTGGCCCGGTCCTGCGGGAGAACTGCTGGTCATTCGCATCATCGAGGTCATCCAGCAGCCGGAAAGCAGCAGGACAACGGAACACTGAGTACCACGCCGAAATACGGATGAAGACGATGGAACGTATCAAGATCAAGGGAACGCCATTCGACATCGGGATGGAACTCGGCAGGATAGGAAGGCCGGCGGCCGGAATGATTGCCGCCGCGCTTGCGCGCGATGATGCCGCCGTTGCAAGCGCAAGGGCAGCAGCCGTGTTTCTCCTGGACCGCGTGCAAAGCGACTTCCCACGGTACTGGGACGAACTCCGCGGAATGAGCGCGGGGCTCGGGCTGGATATCCGCGATGTATTCGCGTGGAACTGCTGGCCCGACGTCGCAGCGAGCGACAGTGCAGCCAGCAGCACCATCGCGGTGAACCGGCTGGGTTACGGACTGATCCTGCACAATCTCCGGCTGGGACCGGCACTCGCCCGGCAATGCTGCCTGATCGACGTCGAACCCGAAGGCAAGCCGGGCTTCCTGAGCCTGTACGTACCGGGCCGCCTCCCCGGCCTGGCGTTCGCTGCCAACCGCGCCGGTGTCGTCCAGGTCGCCGGACACATCGTCGGAGAAAAACAGGGAACCGGCCTGCCCAGCTTCCTCGTCGGCCGCGCCGTCCTCGATGCGCGCTCGCTGCCCGAAGCACTCGACATCGTCATGGAATGCGAGCGGTTCGGCTCGTCGCACCACGTACTGGCCTCATCCGATGAATTCGTCATGCTGAACATCACCGCCACGCCTGCGGGGACGGTGCTGATGCCCATTCCGAACAAATACTGGCATACGAATCACCGGGTGCAGAAGCGGGTGCCGAAGGGTATGAAGACATCGTCCCATGAAAGGTATCTGGCGTTGGGCGAGCTGCTGGAACAGTTGCCGTCGCATCCTACCGAGTACGACGTTCTTGCGATGCTGCAGTCACTGAGGAAGCGCCCTGACAATGCACCTTCAGGCGCGATGGAGATCGTCGCTGCGGAAGGGGAAATCGGGGCTGCGCTGATCAAGATTCTTCCGAGGCGGATCGAGGTAAGGGTGGTTCCGGTGAAAGCGGATGAGGAACGGCGCTTTGTTGTTCCTGTTGAGCAAGCGATGTGATAGCTGGCTCAATTGCCAACGTTTACCATCCTCTTGAAGTCGTATGGGAGGACCGTGGTGCTTCACACGCTGGCTTCTTGGGAATCTGTTCGGTGTTCGATGCAACGGCGGAAAGCTGCGCAAGATCAGACCTTGCAGAAACTCGACTGAACTTCGCAAATCGACCCGAACCAGCCAGTTGGCTTTCTCAAAAGCGGACATTCTCGGTGCGATTCAACGGTCAAGGTAACAGGCTTGGGAAGCTTTTCGTACAAGGCCAGTTGACTGCCAAGTTAGTCAATTGCTGACCGCTGGATCCCCTAGGACAGTACCAACGCGACCGAAGCCCGTCTACCTAACTTCTGGGAAAAGAGAGTCCATGACGTTAGGCCGTAAGCACCAAGGTTGCAAATTAAGCGCCATATTTATGGGATGGTTATATTGTTTCCCGTGGGAAACAATATAACCATCCATATTCCTTGATAAGAAACGGCAATTTTGGCCGACTGTTGGTCGTCTAAAAGGGAGGGCATCTCATGGCACATCAGAACACGACACCGACGCTTACCGACGGCACAGCAGGCCGGATGCTCCTCCCCCTTGGCAACGGCGCTTACGATATCTTTGAATATAAGGACGGCAAGTTTATCGTCATCGACCGGGACTTCGTGTACCGCTACAATGCGGACGGCAGCCCCGATACCAGCTTCTCCTCCTCTGCCCTCGGTGTACATTCTCTGACAAGCACAGAACGGAAAATCAGTTGGACTGCCGGTGCGACTCAATCGGATGGCAAGATTCTCATATCAGGCACAGGCTGGGGAGCCACCGGCGCACTATCCGTGCTCAGGCTTCATGCAGACGGAAGCATGGACACGAGCTTTGGCGGTGGCGACGGACTGGCATCCGTCTACTCCGGCTATTGGTCTGATCCTTCAACGATTTTCCACAGCACCTATGGCAAATCCAGTATGGTCATTCAACCAGACGGGAAAATCCTGGTTGCCGCCATTGTATCCCCGGATTGGCCGGATAGCGTCTCCAGCCGGAGCGTCATTGCACGTTTCAATCCTGACGGCGTCCTGGATGCCGCTTTTGGAACAAATGGCATCCAGGAAATAGATGGCTACAATCTCAGCCAGCTTGCACTGCAAGACGATGGAAAAATTGTGATTTCCGGCGCCATCCACAACCCTGGCTCTGTCTACTCGAAGTTTTCCGTCCTGCGCCTCAACGCGGACGGCAGCCGCGATACTGGTTTTGCCAAAGAGGCGTCCAGCATGACCTTCATGGATGAACTCGGGAGCGGTGCTTCTGCAATAGCGATCCAACCGGATGGAAAAATTGTGGCTGCCGGCGGTCTTGGTTATGACATGCCACACCCTAACGACAGGACGCATGGGGATGACATCATCACCCTCAATTACCTGGCAATGGCCAGATTCAACCGGGACGGCAGCCTGGATACCTCCTTTGGAGCAAACGGCAAGTCAGTGGGGAGTATTAAGAATGCCTTCGATTCGGCACTTTGGGCCTACCCATGGCTGCAAAACGGAAGCTATATCGTACAAGGGCTTACCAGTATCAATATTGCCGCGGATGGGAAAATTGTAGCAACAGCGTATGCCGATCTCACACTGCAAGGAAACTCCTTTGATATTAAAGACAGCCGCTTCCGTGACTGGTCTGAAGTCCTTAACAAGTTTACGGTGTTGCGTTTTCAACCCGATGGCAAGCTCGACAGCACGTTCGACATGGATGGGGTCGCCCAAACCACCTTCCCGATAAATGCCAGCCTCTCACCATCGCCGTCATCCTTCGCAGTCGATGCAATCATTTTGGCAGACGGAAAAATCCTGGCCGCGGGAAATGCAGGCTTCCCTTTAGACGTTGCGGTTGTCAAATTCGGCACCGATGGCTTGCTTGACAAGACGTTCGCCACCAAGGACGTCGATGCCTTCAACTCGACCCAGTATGCCTTGGGCTACCCAGTGGATGTCATTCTCAGCCATCGGATCTCCGCTTACGATGCCGACCTATCGGCCGCCGCGGGATATCGGGACAACTTCAGCGGCGCACGCATTTCAATAACACGTGAAGGCGGAGCAAATCCCAATGACCTATTCGCCGCCACAGGCAACTTGAAGTTTGTAGACGGCAGGGCCATGCTGTCCGACACGACACTGCACATCGAGCAAAACTATACTGAGATTGGTACGGTGAAAAATGAAAATGGCCGCTTGGAGATAGTTTTCAATGCAAATGCCACCCAAAGCCGGGTGGACGCGGCGCTGCAATCCATTGGTTATAAAAACCTGTCGAATGCGGAGGACGCAAGAAGCATTTCGCTGACATGGACGATTGACGATGGAAATACCGGCAGCCAGGGCGCAGGCGGACCATCCACGGCAACCTACACAACACAAGTCGACCTTACGGCAGTCGCCATTCCATACTGGATAGATGGCCTAATCGCAAGTGCCCCCCTCTATATTGAAAACACCGGTGAAACCCTTCTAAGCTCGACAAAGACCAAGGACCTGATTCTCTCCTATCTGGATGCATCAAAGACGCTCCGTGTTAAATTCCATGAGCCCCCCTCAGCGGAGTATCGCCAGCATCTCGCGTCAGAACAGCAACAGATCTGGAATACCCTGAAATACGCCGCCAGTCTAATCGACATTAACTTCATCCCAAACAATGGCCAAGAGGGAGCATCCTTAGGCTATTTGGGCTATCAGGGCTGGTACGAGGGGGCGCGGGCGACGTACCCATACAGCGAGGGCGGCGGTAGAGTGTACGCCAATGTCTTTACGGGAGACCCAGCAGCTGGCGGTGCGGTACATGTCCGTTCATTGCTGCATGAGTTAGGACACGCTCTGGGTTTGAAGCATCCTTTTGATGATCAAGACCAGGGTAGGAACCTGCCTGACGAGGAAGCAACAACTACATGGACGCTGTTAGCCTATGACGAAACCCGTCCTCAGTCTGAGGTCGAGAACCTTCAGTATAGTCCTCTTGATATTGCGGTATTGCAATATCTCTACGGTCCCAGCAAGACGGCGCGAAATGGTAACGATACCTACACGCTCAACCTCACGAAACCGAACTTTATCTGGGATGGTGCCGGCAATGACGTCATCAGTGCCGCCGGCATTACGCAAGACATCACCTTGCATCTTGAACCCGGACATTGGGATCATATCGGCACCATGGGAGGATATATCACCGACCCGGCACAAATTACCGTCAACTTCGGCAGCGAAATCGAAAACGCCGTTGGAGGAAATGGCAACGACACAATTATTGGCACTGCCGCTACCAACCTACTGGACGGCGGAGCCGGTAACGACAGGCTTACTGGAGGAGGCGGTAACGATACACTGACCGGCGGCCCAGGAATCGATACGGCTGTGTATTCCGACAACCGTGCTGATTACACGATTTCGAAAGTGGGCCACGGCTGGTCGGTGACCGATCATAAGGGTGACGCAGGTTCCGATCTCTTGACGGACATTGAACGACTCTTTTTTGCCGATGGCACCCTGGCACTGGATATCGACGGCAACGCTGGTAATTTATACAGGCTATATAAGGCGGCTTTCGACAGAACGCCGGATCTGAATGGGCTCGGTTGGCAAATCAAAGCACTCGATCGCGGCACCAGCCTGATGCAGATCGCACAAAACTTTACCGAATCGACGGAGTTCAGGGACCTTTACGGGGCTAGCCTGAGCAATAGCGGCTTTATCACCCAGTTGTACAGAAATGCGCTTCATCGAGAGCCAGACCCGGCCGGATATGCTTTCCAATTAAATGCGCTAGACACCGGCCTGATTTCCAGAACGCAACTTCTGTTGAACTTTTGCGAAAGCGCGGAAAACCAGGCACAGGTCATTGGCTTGATACAGAACGGTATCGAATACACCTATTACTCAGGATCCTGAAACTGAGCTTCTTGACGGTATCCAAGCGTACCGTAAGTACATCACCTCGATTCGCTGAAGGCCGCGTCAGCGCTTGGTTTGCAGGTGACTGTTTATAGGCACAGTGATAAAGAAATGTGAAATACGTCACTCGGCCGTTCAACTAAGTCTGGCAACAATGGGCATATCGTGCCATGGCAAAGTTTGCAAAGAAATATCACTTAGAGGAAGTTGTCAAATGGCAGCTTCTGGCCGGGTGTGCCTGGTCGGCGTTCTTAGGGCACAGACCGCTTTCAGCTCCCGTCCAGCCGGTCGCCGAGGCGGCATGACATGGAACAGACGACCCAATCCGGCCGGTCGGCTCCAAGTGCGTTCTATGGCAGGTAACTGAGTAGAGGGGTCATCCGATAGAAGAACATCTGTGTATAGCTTCGCTACGTCGGCGACATATTATTTCTGGACGTAATTCTCATTTGACATGGGGCGAAAAGCACGGGGATACCTGCCTTGGGGGCGTTGAATTTCATATCCTTGACACATCGCGTCGTCGGCTGCGATGATCGAAGATTTCCCCGCCTCAACAATAGTCGCCATGAACCGACGCTCGCTGCTCGTCGCCATTGCCTTCGGCATCGTTCTCGTGCTCGCCTGCCACGCTGCGCTGGTGTTGGGCAAGGTCATCCCGGTACTCGATCACGACGTCGCCAGAAGCCTGACCGACAGTGACGGCTACACACGCCTGCTGCGCCTGCAGGAATGGTCCGGCGCCGGAGGCTGGCACGACCGCCGACTCTACGCCCTCGGGCCACCGGACGGCAGCTACCTGCACTGGGGCCGCGCCGTCGACCTCCTGATCTGGCCGTTCTGGAAACTCGCCTCGCTAGTCCTCGACAGCGGCGCCGCGCTCTTCTGGGTTGGCCTTGTATTCGCCCCGGTCCTGCATGCGGCGCTCGTGCCGACACTAGCCGGCGCCTGCCGGAGCCTGCCGCCCAGCGCACTGTGGTTGCTCGGTCCGCTCCTCGTCACGCAGCGCACGCTGGGCAATGACGCCTTTCCCGGCCGCCCCGACCACCACGTGTTGCTCGCCCTGATCTTCGGTGGGGCACTCGCCGTCTTGGCGGGCTCGCGCGACGCGGCTGGCGTCTTGCCAAAGCGCGGCGTCATCGCGCTCGCACTCGCCGTTGCGCTGGCGCTCTGGGCATCGCCCGAAGCGCTGCTGATCGCGGGGATGATCGGCGCCGTGCTCGCGGCCACATGGCTTGCGGGGTCACATGCGGCGCTCGACGATTGGCGACGGTTTTCGCTATTCCTGGCCGGCTTTGCCTCGCTGGCCTTGCTCGCCGAGCGCGCTCCGGGCGATTTGTTGGCGAGGGAAATCGACCGCCTGTCGATCGTGCATCTGGCCGCTCTGTTTCTGATCGCGGCGGGCCTGGCCCTGCTTTCACGGGCTCCGCAAGGTTTGGTGTCCAATGCCAAGCGCCGCGTCGTCGCATTGACCGCGCTCGGCGGCACGGCGCTGACGCTGCTGCTGGCCCTGTTTCCGGAAATCCTGTCGGGGGGCTATGCGCACGTCGGGCCGGAAGTGCGCGCCCTCCTCATCAGTGTGGTGCCTGCCGAAAACCCGTTGTTGCCCCGCTCGGCACGCGAAGCGATCGATTTCTTCATCGACCTCGGATTGCCGCTCGTCGTTACCCCCTTCGTGGCGTGGAGACTGGTCGTTGCTCCCTCGGCGCGACTGGCCACGCACGCCGTGGCGCTCGCCTTCTTTTTGCCCCTATCGATGGCAATCTCGCGTTTCGCGATGTACGCCGAACTTGCGGCTCTGCTGCCGGCTGCCGAAATGGTTAGCCTCGCCCTCGCAGCCGCTGGCGCGACTCTGCGCCGCAGAGAGACGCCCTCTGCGGTCGCGCCCAAGGTCAAATCGCTGGCCGTGGCAAGCGCCGCGCTCGCCCTGATCGCCTCGCCGTGGCTGATCGGGATATTCCTCCAGCGCCACTATTTCCCGAATCTTTCCTTCCGCGAAACCAGACCCTGCCTCTATCACGATCTTGCCGACGCGGCCGCGTTACGGGGCGGCCTTCCCGCCGGCACGATCCTCACCGAAAACCTGTTCGATGGCCCGGAGGTCGCCTGGAAGTTCGGGCGGCCGGTCGTCGCAGGTCCCTACCACCGAGCACACGAACAGATCGTCGACTGGTATCGCCTGCTCGTCTCGCCGGTCGATGATCCAGAGTTGAAACACGTCATGGTGTATCGCCAGGTTGCCACCGTGCTAGTCTGCCGGGCGAACATTCTGGGCTGGCGCGGTCTCCTGTCGGTCAACCCCGACGCGCTGGTCGGCCGCGCGATCACGGGACAACCGCCAGACTGGCTGAACCGCGTCGCCCTGCCGCCCGACCTGGACCGAAAGTACCTGCTCTACTTCGTGGACCGTGCGGCCTTGTTGCGTCAGTAAACGCTCACAAAATGAAGCGAAACGTCCAGGGCACGGGGCGCCGAGGAAGGCGGCGCGAATAGTTCGGGGCGTGCCACACGAGGCGCAACGGCGCCCCGGATGCTTTGCGCGAGTTTCTAAGCCGCCACAGTGCGGCTTCAAAAAACAAACTCCCTTAGAATATAGAAGATCATTGAGCGGCATATACGGAGCCAGTCGCATGCCGCTCCCCCCCAATCCACTGGCGCCCAGGAGAAAACAAGTCCATGTCGAGCGTTGCGGTGCTGCTCCCCTGCTACAATGAAGGCCTATCGATCCGAAAAACGACCGAGGACTTCAAGTCCGTCCTCCCGAACGCCGTCGTGTACGTCTATGACAATGGATCGACCGACAATACGGCCAACGAGGCGCGGGCCGCCGGCGCCGTCGTTCGCAAGGAAGAATGGCCTGGCAAGGGAAACGTAGTCAGACGCATGTTTTCGGACATCGAGGCCGATATCTACCTGATGGCCGATGGCGACGGAACCTATGATTTTCAGATGGCCCCCCCAGATGGTTCAAAAGCTCGTCGGCGAACACCTCATGGTGGTCGGCATCCGGCAGGGTGTTTATGCGAACGCACATCGCGCAGGCCACGGCTTCGGAAATCGGATCTTCAATGGCCTGTATCGGCGCCTGTTCGGACGCATGTTCAACGACATCTTTTCGGGCTACCGCGTTTTCTCGAGGCGACTTGTCAAGAGTTTTCCCGCCGTGTCGAGCGGGTTCGAGATTGAAACGGAGATGTCGGTTCACGCCAGCCAGCTCCGCATGCCGATCGCCGAAATTCCAACCCGCTACTCCGCCCGAACCGAAGGGTCTACCAGCAAGCTGCGCTCTGTACGAGATGGCCTGCGGATTCTGCTGACGCTGCTGATCCTGTACAAGGAAATCCAGCCCCTCCGGTTCTTCGGGGGGCTGGCGGTCGCGTTGTCGCTGGCCGCCGTCGCCCTGTCAGTGCCAATCCTGCTGACTTACCTGGAAACCGGCCTGGTGCCTCGCTTCCCCACCGCCATTCTTTCGACGGGACTCGCCCTGATGAGCGGCATATTCCTGACGTGCGGCCTGATCCTGGACAGCGTCGCGCGGGGACGCCTCGAACAAAAGAGGATGTGGTACCTCAGCGGCCAGGGCCATCCCAGGTAGGCAATCGGCACCGATGCTCTTTCGCTTCGTGCTTGTCGGTCTCTCCGGATTCCTGATCGACGAAGGCCTGACGGGCCTGCTCGTCCAGGCTGGCGCACCATTCTGGCTGGCCCGACCTCCCTCCATCGCCTTGGCGATGGGCTTCACCTGGTGGGTCAATCGCCATTTCACCTATGAAGTCGAATCGGCGCGCTCAGCCCGCGAGGCAGTCCGATATGCCTCGGTTGCAATGGCGATGGCGGCAGGCAGCTACCTGATCTACCTCACCCTGGTGGTGAACGGCATCGGCCCGGTGTCTGCAGTGGCGATTGCCACTGGCTGCCAAACCCTAATCAGCTTCCACCTTTACCGCCACATCGTTTTCGGAAAACCTACACCAGCGCCCGAAACCCGCACCATCCAGTAAACACGGGGCAGCCAACATGCCCGGCCGGATACCTAGTCCAGCGCCGCCGAACGCGGCGTCGGCTCGAACCACGACAGCAGCGGCTGCCACTGTTCGAGGTCGCGCTGGGCCGCGGCGTCGGAAAGGTCGAACAGCATCATGCCGCGCGCCGCGAGCTGCACGTAGAGCTGGGTATCGCGCAGGTGGGCTAGCACCGGCAGCGCAAAACCCGAAAGGAAACGCTCGAGTTCGTGCGCCGAGCGCGTGCGCGGATCGACGCGCATGCCGACCAGGCCAACCTTGATGGCGCCCTTGCGCACCGCCTTGAGCTCGCGCAACGCGTCGAGGAAATGCCGCGTCGCCAGGATGTCGAACATCGAGGGCTGCATCGGCACGACGACGTGCGTGGCTTCCTTGAGCACGCGCTCGAGCATCTTGCCGTGCAGGCCGGCCGGCGGGTGCCCCCTTCATCAGTGCCAGGGGCGTTCTAGCAAAGTCTGGGGTAGCCTCAGACCACGTCATTCCCCGCCTTCCGGTCCGGCACTTCGGCGCACTGCTCAATTCGCATGTGCATTCCCACTGAGTGGTTATGGGGTGTTGAGGCCGAGTCTTATAAATTGGCACTGTGGCGGTTTTCTGAGTGCAGCAGCCGTTTCAAAGTCCGCAATCAAGACGAGACCAACGTCCGCACATGGCCGATCTCGCCGGGTAGCCGCATTAGTACCGTCGGCGGCTTTGCCCCAGGTTCCAGACGTCCTCTTCCGAAATGCAAATTGATGAGAATGCCCCCAAGCTGCCATTCACACTCCGGCACAGCGGGCACTCGGGTATCGAACACAACTCTGTGCCGGGGATGAATGGCATCATCGCATCCAGCCATGACGCGTAACCCTAACTGGCTGTCGCCGCTGCATTGGCTCGCGCGGTATGCATTTTTTTGTAGCTGTCGATCAGGCGCTGGTGCCTGTCGAGCCCCTCCAGTTTCATGCTGGTTGGCGTCAAGCCAAAGAAGCGCACGCTGCCATCCACCGAGCCCAGCACCGCGTCCATCCGCGGGTTGCCAAACATTCGACGGAAATTGACCACGTAATCGTCCAGTTCGAGGTCGTCATCGAGCAGCACCTCCAGCACCACGTTCAGGGCTTGATAAAACAGTCCGCGCTCGACCGTGTTGTCGTTGTACTGCAAGAAGGCGCCCACCAGTTCGTGCGCCTCCTCGAATTGCTGCAAGGCGAGATGAATGAGCAGCTTCAACTCGAGAACCGTCAGCTGCCCCCATTCCGTATTCTCGTCAAATTCGATGCCGATCAATGTCGCGATGTCGGAGTATTCATCGAGCTCATTGTCATTCAAACGTTCAAGCAGCGCTTCCAGGCCTGGGGCGTCCAGGCGATGCAGGTTCAGGATATCTTCGCGGAACAACAGCGCCTTGTTGGTGTTATCCCAGATCAAATCTTCTATTGGATAAACTTCCGAATAGCCGGGCACCAGAATCCGGCAAGCAATGGCGCCCAGCTGGTCATGCACCGCCATGTACACTTCTTTGCCCATGTCTTCAAGAATGCCGAGCAAGGTCGCGGCTTCCTCGGCATTGGAGTTCTCGCCCTGGCCGGAAAAATCCCACTCGACAAAATCGAAATTCGCTTTGGCGCTGAAAAAGCGCCACGACACGATACCGCTGGAATCGATGAAGTGTTCAACAAAGTTGTTTGGCTCAGTCACCGCGTTGCTTTCAAAGGTGGGCTGAGGCAAATCGTTCAGGCCTTCAAAACTGCGACCCTGCAGCAATTCTGTCAGACTCCGTTCCAGTGCCACCTCGAAACTCGGGTGCGCGCCGAACGAAGCAAAGACACCGCCAGTCCGTGGGTTCATCAAGGTGACGCACATCACCGGATAGGCTCCCCCCAGCGACGCATCCTTCACCAGCACCGGAAAGCCTTGTTCTTCCAATCCCTGAATGCCGGCGAGAATGCGAGGGTATTTCGCCAGCACGTCGTGCGGGACATCAGGCAGTGCCATTTCGCCTTCCAGAATTTCGCGCTTTACCGCCCGTTCGAAAATCTCGGACAGGCATTGCACTTGCGCTTCGGCCAGCGTATTGCCGGCACTCATGCCATTGCTGACGTAGAGGTTTTCGACCAGGTTGGACGGGAAGTACACCACTTCACCGTCCGACTGACGCACAAACGGCAGCGAACAGATGCCGCGCTCTACATTTCCCGAGTTGGTGTCGACCAGGTGCGAGCCGCGCAACTCGCCGTCGGGATCGTAAATGCCCAGGCAGTATTCATCGAGAATTTCAGCCGGCAGTGCATCTTTACGGCCAGGCTTGAACCAGCGCTCGTTCGGGTAATGCACAAACGCCGCATTGGCGATGTCTTCGCCCCAGAACGCACCGGCGTAGAAATGGTTGTTATTCAGTCGCTCGATATACTCGCCCAACGCCGACGCCAACGCGCTTTCTTTGGTCGCGCCCTTGCCATTGGTAAAACACATCGGCGAGTGCGCATCGCGGATATGCAGCGACCACACATTGGGAACGATATTGCGCCACGAAGCGATCTCAATCTTGATACCCAGGCCCGCCAACACGCCCGACATATTGGCGATGGTTTGCTCCAACGGCAGGTCCTTGCCCGCAATAGTGGTGCTGGCGTCAGGAGACGGCTTCAACGTCAGCAACGACTGCGCATCGGCATCCAGGTTTTCTACCTCTTCAATCACAAATTCGGGACCGGCTTGCACTACTTTCTTGACGGTACAACGGTCGATGGAGCGCAAAATACCTTGGCGGTCCTTGTCAGAAATATCCGCCGGCAACTCGACCTGGATCTTGAAAATCTGCTGGTAACGGTTTTCCGGATCGACAATATTATTCTGCGACAGGCGGATATTCTCGGTCGGAATGTTGCGAGTTACGCAATACAACTTTACGAAGTAAGCAGCGCACAAGGCCGATGAGGCCAGAAAGTAATCGAAGGGACCGGGCGCCGAGCCATCGCCCTTATAGCGGATAGGCTGGTCGGCCACGACAGTGAAATCATCGAACTTGGCTTCAAGACGAAGCTTGTCGAGAAAATTGACTTTAATTTCCATGGGAATTTCCAGAACTGGTGCGCGAGATGGTGTGCCCGTCATTATCCGCCAAGTGGGCCTTCCGCAGAGAAAAGGTGGCCAAGTGGCCACTTTTGGCCGATCTCGCCGGATGGCTGCGTTAGTACCGCCACCGGCTTTGCGCCAGGTTCCAGACGTCCTTTGCCAAGGTGAAAATTGATGAGAACGAGCTTTTGCGGACGTTCGCGTGGTTACATCTCTGCATCGCAATGATTCCTGCCGCCGTTCTCCGAGTCGAGGCGGCAGGTGATTCAGAACTACTTCCCACTGCCGAGGAAATTCATGATGAGTGCCGTGGTCGCGTCTGGACTTTCTTCCATCAGCCAGTGACCCGCGCCAGGTATAACAGCCTCCCTGACGTCGGTAGCCGCATTTCGCATCACCGCGGCCATGTTGGAACCAAAGGACTTCTCCCCTCCGACTGCTAGCACGGGCATGGGTAGCTTGTTTTTGGAAGCTATCCGGTTGTCCGCTACGTCTTTCAACGCTATCGCATTGAATTGGGCGAAGGCGGCGCGCATGGCTCCGGGCTGGGCGTATTGCCGAGCGTAGTATGCGCGAGTGGGCTCATCGATCTTTGCAGCATCACCGGCGAATTCATTCCAGAAGCGATCAAGGTAAATGCGCTCCCGCCCTGCAACGAGCCGTTCGGCGTCCGGGCCGCCAAAATTGAAATGCCACAGTTGTGGGCTCAACACGATCTGATCCCACGGAGCGATACCTGGAACCGGCGCATCCATGACCACCAGCTTGTTCACCTTGTCAGGATAGCGGGATGCGTATGCATAAGCCACCATGGTACCGATGTCATGCCCCACTACAACCGCGCGGTCCTGGCCCAGCTTGGTCAAGACGGCCCTGATGTCGGCCGCCTGCGAATGCTTGTCGTAACCGCCGGCCGGCTTGGACGAGCGGCCCATTCCACGCAGGTCGGGCACGATGACGGTGTGCGTTTCAGCGAGCTTGCTTGCAAGCGGACCCCACATCTCGCCGGTGTCGCCGAAGCCGTGAATCAGCACCACGGCAGGTCCGGCACCGCCGGACCTGACATGTATTGCCGCGCCGTCTTGCACTGTGATGGTACTTGTCTTGAAGCTGGCCGGCAGCGACGGTTCTGCTGCTGCGGCGGGATTGGCACTCAATGTACTCGCCAGCAATGCGCCAAAAATCAATGCTCTGATCTTCATATTCATTCCTCTGAAATAGTGAGACGAATAATGAACTGCCAGAACGTCTTGACCGTCCACGCGGACGCAGGCGCCGGACCCGGCAGTTCAGTGTACGGTCGACTTCCGTCTGCAGCCGATCGAAAATTGTTCAAGTACGGGTAATCGACGCGCCGCCATCCACCAGCATCGCGGTGCCCGTAGTGAAGGATGAATCGTCCGAAGCCAGGTATAACACTGAGCGCGCCAGTTCACTCGGCAAGGCGGCACGCTTCAACGCATGCAGATTGGTGACGAAAGCCTGCGCCTCCGGCGTGTTATTCATGTCCCGGTACATCTGGGTGTCCACCGCGCCGGGCAATACAGCATTGACGCGTAGCCCCCGCGGGCCATACTCGGCGGCAAGCACCTGGGTCAGGCCGATCAGGCCGGATTTGCTCGCTGCATAGGCGGCGACACCAGGGAATCCTAAGCTATGGCCGACAAAAGTCGAGGTGAAGATGATGGAGCCGCCGCCGGAATCGAGCATGGCCGGAATCTGATGTTTTGCGCCAAGGAAAGCGCTGGTCAGGTTGGTGGCCAGCGTGTCGTTCCAGCCCTGCATCGATATGCCAGTGCTTTCTCCCATCTCCCCAAGCGTGCCGGCGTTGTTGAATGCAATGTCGAGGCGCCCGAAGTTACGGGTGGCCGCGTCGACCAGCGCCTGCGCATAACCTTCATCCTGTACGTCGCCGGCCAAAGCAATTGCCCTGCCGCCTTCCGCCACGATCTCGGCCACCAGACTCTCCAGTTCGGTCTGACGGCGGGCGCCGACTACCAAGGCCGCGCCTTCCTTTGCAAACAATTGTGCGGTAGCACGGCCGATGCCGGAACTTGCGCCTGTGATGATGGCAACTTTTCCATTGAGTCGATTCATGATGTTTCTCCTGTTTCAGTTCAGTTGTTCGCGGATGACGGCTGTCGTCCGGGTTGAGCAGGCGCGTCACTGTCTGAATTAGCGGTTGGCGTCCTGATGAAAAGCACTCTATGCTTTACTTTTAAGGGCATCAAAGCCCTGGAAATGCATGCTCCATTCAGCTTTAATGAATCATGGAGGCCGTCATGGACCGCTTGCGCGCTTTTGAGATTTTTGTTGAAGTCGTACGGAAAGGCGGCTTTGCCCGCGCAGCAGAGGCGCTGGACACCTCGCCTGCAAATGTCACCCGCTACATCGGCGAACTGGAGGGCCGTCTGGGGACGAGACTCTTGAATCGCAGTTCTCGTCAAATGTCTCTGACCGAGAGTGGAGAGGCACTCTATGAAAGAGCGAAAGCAATCGTCGAAGATTTTGTCGAGGCAGAGGCAGTCGCGTCGTCCTCGGCATTGCATGTACGTGGCACCTTGCGCATCAATGCCCCACTGAGTTTTGGCATCCTTCACCTCGCACCGCTATGGCCGGCATTCATGCGGCGACATCCGGACGTGCATCTCGATGTCGTGCTCAATGACCGGATTGTCGATATCGTGGAAGAAGGTTTTGACCTGGCGGTCCGGATTTCCCGCGGCGGCTCGGCATCATATGCGGCGCGCCGGCTCGCCGGCTCACGCAACATTGTCTGCGCGTCCCCCGACTATCTGCAGCGACACGGTGCTCCGCATTCTCCTGAAGACCTGGTCGATCATGCTTGCATCGGATACCGCAATGCTGCTTCCGAGGATGTGTGGAATTTCAGCGATCCGGTGGGACAGTTGCACTCTGTGAAGGTGCGAACCATCATGCATAGCAACAACGGAGATTCCGCACGGGTGGCGGCGATCGCCGGTCTGGGAATCATCTGGCAGCCAACTTTCCTGATTGGGGATGATTTGCGCACAGGACGTTTGGTTGAGGTACTGCCTGGTTTCCGCATGCCGGACATCGATATACTTGCCGTCTATCCGAGCCGGCGCCATGTCAGTGGAAAAGTACGGACTATGATCGACTTCCTTGCAGAAGCCTTTAAGGAGCCGTTGCAGTGGGATGCCGGATTGCCGGCCCCGCGCATCTCATGAGACGAGGTTCATGACGCTCGCGTACACGGGGTGGCCATTCGCGACAGGGACGCGCGACGCAGCAAAGGTTCGCCACTATCAGACCGGTGAGATGCTGAGAAACAATCCTTAACGAGAACCCGGGCGATTCCTGCTCCGCGCGAGTTCGCGGTCGAGCGCATTGGCGAAGTTCTGCCGATCGGTATGGCTAAACGCGGCCGGGCCGCCCGTGTCGACGCCACTGCCGCGCAGCTCTTCCATGAAAGCCCGCATCGTCAGTTGCTGGGCAATGTTGTCTTTGGTGTACCACTCACCGCGCGGATTGAGCGGCAACCCGCCCTTTTCCAGCACCAGGGAGGCCAAGGGAATGTCGCCGGTCACGACGATGTCGCCGGCGCTGACGCGCTCAACGATTTCGGCGTCGGCCGCATCCGCGCCAACCGGGACCTGGAGCGCGCGAATGAAGCGCGAGCCCGGCACGCGGATCAACCGGTTGGCAACCAGCGTTACGTTGAGCTGCAGGCGTTCAGCCACCCGAAACAGGATGTCTTTAATGACTGCGGGACAGGCGTCGGCGTCGACCCAGATATGCATGACAGTGGAGGAGATCAGCAGGATGACGCATTGTAACTGCAAGCTAACAGCCATCCTGATCAAACGGTTGGCCCACTGCTAAACCGGCGCTCTGCATCCTTCCTCACTTATCTTTGTCATCCAACACGGTTACAGCGACCACTGAAGCCAAAAATGAAAACGGCCCGCAAAGCGGGCCGTCAAAATTGAACCTGTCGCACAGTGCCGGCACCCCAGAACCATGGGTCCATGGGGGTCGGAAGTGGCATGGCTTCGGGTTCATCGCAAAGCGACAATCGCTCCTACCATGACGCATTTCCAACCAAAGCGCGTGATCGTCCAAAGGATGTCTTGGCACGTATGAACGCGACAGGTGAACTTCATACTACGCTCTTGGCCGCTCCTGTCAAGGCAGCTCCGCAGGTTTCCAGAAAATTTTTTCTCGACTCCTCGGTGCAGGATTTACTCGCTGCAATACGTGCCTGTTCCATCAGCGCGATTCAGGCGATGACGGAAGAATGTTGGCACCCGCACGCGCCATGGACCAGAGCCCGAATCGCTTCTTCCACAAGGCGTTGCTCGCGACCGCATCGGCCAACCGCAAAGGGGACTATGTGCGATCAACATCATCCACGTATTGTATTCGCCGCAATCAACCGCCCCAATGTCATCAACGCCTCTTCCGTTTTCGCCGTCCACGGATGCCCGTAGTTGATGCGCAAGCAGTTGCCAAACCTGCGATGCGCCGAAAACATCGGACCAGGCGCAACGCTGATGCCGAGCGCCAGCGCCTGGCGATGTATTTCGAGTGTATCCACCTTCCCCGGCAGTTCGATCCACAGGAAGTATCCGCCGCTCGGCCGCGTCGATCGTGTCCCGCGCGGGAAGTGCCGCACCACGGCCTGCATCATCGCGCTTTGCTGCACCGAGAGCGCATGCCGCAGCTGCCGCAGGTGCTTGTCGTAGCCGCCCTTGGTGAGGTACTCCGCGATGGCCGCCTGCGCGGGGGCGGATGCCGACAGCGTGGTGGTCAGTTTCAGGCGCGCGACATCCTTCGCATATCGGCCGGGCACGGCCCAGCCGATTCTGTATCCGGGCGCGAGGCATTTCGAGAAGGACGAGCAATGCAGCACGAGCCCCTTCGTATCGAAGAACTTTGCCGGCACGGGACGCTTGCTGCCGAAGTACAGTTCGCCGTATACGTCGTCCTCGATCAGCGGGACGTCGTGCTTGGCCAGCAGTTCGACCAGCGCCTGCTTCTTTTCATCGGGCATGGTGCTGCCCAGCGGGTTCTGGAAGTTCGTCATCATCCAGCAGGCCTTGGGGTTGTGCCGCTCCAGTGCCTTGGCAAGCGCGTCGAGGTCGACGCCTTCGCGCGGATGGGTGGGAACCTCGATGGCATTCAGGCCGAAGCGTTCGAGCGCCTGCAATGCGGCGTAGAACGTGGGGGATTCGATGACGACACAATCGCCCGGCCGCGCGACTGACTGCAGGCAGAGGTTGAGTGCTTCGAGCGCGCCGTTGGTGATCACGATGTCGTCCGGATGGACGTGCAGTCCGTCGGCAAGGTAGCGCAGCGCGATCTGGCGGCGCAGGGCGGCGTTGCCGGGCGTGAGGTCGTCGACGGTGCTCCACGGGTCCATCTCCTGCACGCTGGACGCCATGGATTTCGCCAGGCGCGGCAGCGGGAACAGGAGCGGGCTCGGGAAGGCGGAGCCGAGGGGGACGACGTCGCGCGCCTTCACCGATTCGAGCACGTCGAACACCAGTTCGCTGACATCGACCGGCGCCGACTCGCCGGAGGGGCGCGATGACAGGTCGGCCTCCGGCGGAAGCGCCTTCGCACCGCCGATGACGTAGTAGCCGGATCGGTCGCGGGCGCGGATCAGTCCCCTTGCTTCGAGCAGGTAGTACGCCTCGAACACCGTCGATGCGCTCACCGCCCGGCTGGCGCTTGCTTGCCGGACGGAAGGCAGGCGGTCGCCGGGCTTCAGCACGCCGGTGCGGATCGACTGGGCGATTTCTTCGGCAAGGGATTCGTAGCGTTTCATTCCGGGGCAGAGGACCAGGTCGGCCGGTCCGTCCACGCGCATCACGGAACGACCATGTTCACGATTGTAAGCAATATCGCGATGAAGATTGCCGTGCCGATCAATCCGCCGATGATCACATAGAGCGGATTGAGGCCGCCGACATCCTCGTCGAAGTCGCTCTTGCGGCGCAGTCCGATGAAGGACCATCCGACAGCGATCATCGTCCCCATGAACGACCGTGTCTTTCTTGGTGTGTTATCTGTCATGAGCGGCTCCTTTAGTTCGGTACATAGAACATTGCTTTTTCCTGCACGTGCAGGCCGGCGTCGTCGATCGCCTCGAGCATGAAGCGGATCGTGTTTGCACCCTGTTGCCCCTTGCCGGGCGGGACGCGGACCGTGACGGGGACCGCGCGCGATTCCGTGCCGTTCATCGCGATCTCGCCTTGTGCGACGAGGGCGATGCCGTCGATGCCGGAGACCGACAGGCGATAGCGGTGGGTCTGCTCGTCGGTGTTCATGACCTGCAGGCGGTAGACGTTCTCGATCATCCCGTCTTCGACTTCGCGTGCCATCGTGCCGCGGTCGCGGATCACGTCCAGCTTCAGCGGCGTACGGTTGAGCAGCGCGGTCCAGAATGCGGCGATGACCAGCAGCAGTATCGTCGCGTAGACGGCGACCCGCGGACGGAGCACGCGTCGCGCGATCTCGCGTGCGGACAGGCGGTGGCGCAATGCATTGTCCGTGGTGAAGCGGATCAGGCCGCGCGGCGCACCGATCTTGTCCATGACCGAGTTGCAGGCATCGACGCAGGCGGCGCAGCCGATGCAGTCGTACTGCAGGCCGTTGCGGATATCGATGCCGGTCGGGCAGACCTGGACGCACAGCGAGCAATCGATGCAGGCGCCGCCTTTTGCCTGCGCCGTGCGCGGCTCGCCGCGCTGCCTGTCATAGCTGACGATCAGGCTGTCGGCATCGAACATCGCGCTCTGGAAGCGTGCGTAGGGGCACATGGTGCGGCACACCTGTTCGCGCAGCCATCCCGCGTTGCCATAGGTCGCCAGGCCATAGAACGCGACCCAGAACGATTCCCACGGTCCGAGGGACAGCGTGGCTGTTGCCGCGCCGAGCGTCTGGATGGGCGTGAAGTAGCCCACGAACGTGAAGCCCGTCCACAACGCGAACGCGATCCATGTGCCGTGCTTGGCGGTCTTCCTCGCGAACTTTTCCAGGTTCCATGGCTGCCGGTCGAGGCGGATCCGCGCGCTGCGCTCGCCTTCGATCCTGCGCTCGAACCAGATGAAGATTTCGGTGTACACCGTCTGCGGGCAGGCGAAGCCGCACCACACGCGCCCGGCGATGGCCGTGAACAGGAACAGCGAGAAGGCCGCGATGATCAGCAGGACGGCGAGATAGATGAGGTCCTGCGGCCACAGGACGATGCCGAACAGGTAGAACTTGCGCGCCGCGAGATCGAACAGTACGGCCTGCCTGCCGTTCCACGACAGCCAGGGCAGGCCGTAGAAAACGAGCTGCGTCAGCCAGACGCACACCCAGCGCCATTTGGCATACCAGCCCTTTGCTTCGCGCACATAAATGTGGGTGCGCGGGGCGTACATCTTGATCACGGAAACGGATTGCGGTGCCTGGCTCATGGGACGCTCGTCGGTGGATGGCGGCGAGTCGGCGTCGTGGAGTGGCGCACGGCCGCTGCCGGGACTAGAGCCTGGATTGTCGCGTGTTGCGGGCGGGGAAAACAGATTCAGTGCGTGGAAAAAAGACCGTATCAGATCAGTCTTTCCGAATGTGCTCGACAAGATAATCGATCAGTAGCCGGACGCCTGGAAGCAGGCCGCGGCGCGACGGAAACACGGCATGGATGACGCCGCCCTTGGGGGCCCATCCCGGCATGACGTCGACGAGCGTTCCCTTCTTCAGTTCGTCGTCGACGACCATGCATGGAAGCTGCACAATGCCTACGCCGCGCAGTGCCGCTTGCCGCAATGCGGTCATGTCGTCGGTGATGTAGCGTGGCCTGTGCGGAATCTGCGCTTCCATGCCCTGCGGCCCGACCAATTGCCATAGATGGTCGCGCGGCGGCCCCCAGTCCAGGCTGGGCAGTCCGGCAAGATCCTCAGGGTGTTTGGGCATGTCCCTGCCCGCAAGAAAATCCGGGCAAGCCACCAGGCGCTGGGGACTCTCGCACAGCACGCGCATGACCAGGTCACTGTCTTCGAGTGGCGGAAAGCGGACACGCAATGCCAGGTCCAGTCCTTCACCGAGCACGTCGACACGCCGGTTGGTTGCTTCGAGATGGACCTGTATCTTCGGGCACTCGGTCATGAATTGCGCAACCAGATCGCCGATCCGGAATGCGAGCAGCGCCGTCGGGCAACTCATGCGCACGATACCCTGCGGCTCGGAGCGCCGACGTTCCATGACGTCGCGTGCGGCGTCCGCTTCCACGAGAACTGCGACGCAATGCGCATGGAACTCCTTGCCGGTTTCGGTGACCGAGAAATGTCGGGTCGACCGCTGCAGCAGGCGCACGCCGTACCGCTCCTCCAGCGCGGCAATGCGGCGGCTGAGCTTGGACTTTGGCATGTTCAGGGCCCGTCCGGCTTGCGTGAACCCGCCGTGCTCGACCACTTTCACAAAGTAAAAGAGGTCATTCAGGTCATCCATCATTGTTCCTTCAGTAGAACATTGAAGTCATTTTATGGCACTACCGGATACATTGTTGCGGAAATATGATGCGTCCAACGTCAAGTGTGGACGGCATGGTCCTGATCGGCAGTTTGGACGCGTGCCGGGCGATGCCTGGCTTTTTCGACGCGCTTCAGCATGAAGCGTCTTATGTCCCACCCAGCAAGGAGATTGCAATGACTACCCCCTATACACGCCTGGACAAGAACAATGCAGCGGTGCTGCTGGTCGATCACCAGGCCGGCCTGCTGTCACTCGTGCGGGATATCGAACCCGACAAGTTCAAGAACAATGTGCTCGCACTGGGCGACCTGGCCAAGTACTTCAAGCTGCCGACTATCCTGACCACAAGTTTCGAGTCCGGTCCGAACGGGCCGCTGGTGCCGGAACTCAAGGCGCAGTTCCCCGATGCGCCGTACATTGCCCGTCCCGGCCAGATCAATGCCTGGGACAACGAGGATTTTGTCAAGGCGGTCAAGGCCACGGGAAAGAAGCAGCTCATCATTGCAGGCGTGGTGACCGAAGTGTGCGTCGCCTTCCCGGCATTGTCGGCGATTGCAGAAGGGTATGAGGTTTTTGTTGTGGCCGATGCGTCGGGTACCTTCAACGAGATTACCCGCAACGCCGCATGGGAGCGCATGGCCAAGGCAGGCGTACAGATGATGACCTGGTTTGGCGTGGCTTGCGAACTGCATCGCGACTGGCGCAATGACATCGAGGGATTGGGCGCGTTGTTCTCGAACCATATCCCGGACTACCGCAACCTGATCACCAGCTATACCACGTTGACTTCATCCAGGTAAGAAAGATCGGGAGGGGCCTGCCGCAGCCCTCCCTCCTGTTCACCTGTCCCCGGGAATCAGCGAGTAAACCGCCGCATCCAGCGGCGCGCCGCGCACGAACAGCCGGTTGCGTGCGACGCATTCAAAGGTGGCGCCCAGTTTTTCCGCCACCGCGCGGCTGGCGCGATTGTCCTGGGCGGCAACGATTTCGAGCCGGGTCAGGTGCAGTGTGTCGAATCCGAACGTTGAAATTGCGCGGGCGGCACGCGTTGCAATCCCGCGCCGCTGCATGCCTTCGCGCACCCAGTAGCCGACATTGCCGCTGTTGTGCACATGGTCGATCTGGTTGATCGCGATGCCGCCGAGCAGCGTGGCGCAATCTTCCATGAAAATTCCGACGTCATAGGAAAATCCCATGTTCAGCCGCACCGCGCATTGCCCGATCCACGCACGCGCTTCCTTCGCGCCATAGTCCGCGTGGCACCACGGCAGCCACGGGCCGACAGTGTCAACCGACTCGCGCACGGCAGTGGCGAACGCTTCCGCATCATTGATGCGAAAGGGGCGGATGCACAAACCGTCGGCGATGAGGGGATGCATGGCGATAACCGGATGATGGTTGTGGTCGGAGCATAGCACCCCCGCCGCCGGCGATCCACATTGCCCCCGGTGTTCGCCCGTGGCAAGATGCATGCACTCGTTTGATTGCAGGATGCAATGGATACGCTGACCAGCATGAAAGTCTTCGCGGCCGTGGTGGAAACCGGCAGTTTCGCCGCGGCATCCGATCGCCTCGACATGTCGCGCGCGATGACCTCGAAGTACGTCGCGCATCTCGAGGAACATCTCGGCACGCGCCTGCTCCAGCGCACCACGCGCAAACTGACGCTCACCGAATCCGGCTCCACCTACTACGAACGCTGCGTGCAGATCCTGGCCGACATCAGCGAGGCCGAGGAAGGCGCGCTGCACCTGACCGAAGCGCCGCGCGGCACCCTGCGCCTGACCTTGCCGGTGTCCTTCGGCATCCTGCACATGGGGCCGGTGATCTCCGATTACATGAAGCAGTATCCGGATGTGAAGGTCGACATCCTCGTCACCGACCGCCGCGTCGATCTGCTGGAAGAAGGCCTCGACATGGCGATCCGCATCGGTTCGCTGTCCGAGTCCGGACTGGTCGCCAAGAAATTTGCCTCCGACCGCGTCGTGATCTCCGGCTCGCCGGAATACCTGCAGCGGCACGGCACGCCGAAGACGCCTGCGGAGCTGGCGCAGCATAACTGCCTGATCTACAGCTATGCGGCGACGGGGGATGAATGGAAGATGGAAGGCCCCGACGGACACCATACGGTGAAGGTGTCCGGGAGCCTGCGCGCGACCAACGGCGACCTGGTGAAGCTGGCGGCGCTTGGCGGCGTGGGCCTGATGCGCCAGCCCCTGTTCATCTGCGGCGAGGACTTGCGCGCTGGCCGGCTGGTCGAGGTGTTGCCGGAATACCGGTCCTACGATTTGGGCATTTACGCGGTCTACCCCAGCCGCAAGCACCTGTCGGCGAAAGTGCGCACCTTTGTGGATTTCATCGCCGGCGCTTTCAACCTCAAGAGCGACTGGTGATCAGTACCCGCCCGACTCCTGCATGGTCTTCACCGCGAGGCCGACGGTCGTCAGGACCGGCACGGCCGTCAGCACGGCGGCGGTGATCCAGGAGCCTGCGCCGCCCTGCCGGTTGCGCAGGCGATCGATGCCGGCCACCAGCGGATCGGCGAACAGGCCGCCGGCCAGCAGCGCCACGTACACCGGCGAAAATCCTGCGTACACATAGGCATTCATCAGCAGCATGCCGAGCAGCAGCACGGCGGTGCCGGTCGCTGCCGCGGAGAAGGCGATGCGGACGCGCGGCAGGTTGAACAGCAGGCAGGCCGCAAGCGCCGCGGCGAGGGCGCCGCTCGACTGGCCGAGGGCCGCGCTGGAATCGAGCATCAGTGCCAGGCCCGCGCCGCCCGCCACGATGGCGAGCAAGGGCGCGGACGTGGGACGGTTTTCACCGGACTTGGCGAGGAAGGACCAGGCCATGGTGATCAGCAATGCCGCTGTTCCCGCGACGGCGGCGGCCTTCGATGGACCGAGGCTGGCTATCGCCGGCCATACCACCAGCGTCACCGTCACCAGTGCAATCACCAGCCGGGACAGAAGGCGGGTCACCGCATGCGGCGCGTTTTCAGCGGCCAGGCTGCCGGCCACGCCGAACACGGCGATGTAGGGCAACCAGTCGAGCGCCGTCTTCGGCACCGCCGACCATTGCGCATGGAATGCCGAGAAGTAGGCCGCGACAAATCCACCTGCCAGCGCGATCGCGGGGACGATTGCCTGCAGCGGCATGCGGCGCAGTGCGAACAGCAGCGCCAGGGCGACGCTGAAGGGCACGAGGGCGCTTTGCAGGATCAGGGGGATGATGAAGGACGGGTCGGGCATGGTTGGCTCCTTGGGGGAGAGGGGTGGAGTTTTGCAGCGCAAGGTGCCCGCGTACGGGCACCTTTACCGTATTACTGCTTGATCGCCTCGATATTGATACGCAGTTCCACTTCATCCGTCGCCGCCTTGCCCAGGCCGTAGCTCATGCCGAAGTCGCTGCGCTTGATGGTCGAGGTCGCCACGTAGCCGGCACGGGTTTCACCCTTCATGCCCGGGCCGGTGCCGATGTACTTCAGCTTGAAGGTGACCGGCTTGGTCACGCCGTGCAGGTTCAGGTTGCCGCTGACCGTGCCTTCGCCCGCGGCGTTCAGGGTCACGCCGGTGGAGGTGAAGTTCATGGTCGGGAACTGCACCGCGTTGAAGAAATCCGGGCTCTTCAGGTGCTTGTCCAGGCCGTCATGCTTGGTGTCGACGCTGTCGGTCTTGATGTCGACCTTGATCTTGCTGGCTTCCGGCGCGCCGACGATGAGGTCGCCGGAGATGTCGTTGAAGCGGCCCATGAAACGGCTGATGCCGCTCATGTGGCCCACTTCGAAATACGCGACCGAGTGCGCGGCGTCGATCTTGTAGTTGCCTGCCGGCGCATTGGCGAACGCGGCGGAGGACAGGATGAGGCCGGCGGCGGCCAGGGAGCGGAGAAGAGTCTTGGTCATGGCTGGGTTCCTTGAAAAAATTAGCGGGATGCCTGATTGATGAGTTGGCGAAAACGGCGGAAGCCGGCTTCGATGGCCGCGAGTTCTTCGCGGTCGACGCCTTCGAACGCCTGCTGCAGGTGGGCGAAATGCTTGCCTGCAACCCGTTCGAAGGTCGCCCTGCCTTCGTCGGTGAGATTCACGAGATGCGACCGGCGGTCTTCCTGCGAGGTGACGCGCTGCGCCAGCCCGCTCAGTTCAAGCCGGTCGATGATGCCGGTGAGGCTGCCCTTGGTGATGCCGGTCTGTTCGCTCAGCGCCTTGCAGGAGAGCGTGGCCGCGGCGGCCAGCGCGGACAGCACCGAAAACTGCGCCGGCGTCAGCCCCTGCTTGCGCAAGTGCCGCGAAGCGAATTGCTCGAACGCATGCCAGGCCTGCGTCATCTCGCCTACCGTGGCGGGCAGGTGCAGGGAAGTGCAGAAAGTTGCGTCTAGGATGTTCATCGCTTCGTACCGGAACAGTTCGTGTTAGGACGGTATCCATTCTATTTTTTGAAGTTCCGGGGATAAACAACCTTGCAGGAATGAGACTGTTTCTCGGTTGTTGACAATGCGGGAGGCGCCGGCGCTGTCGAATCCACTATCAATGCCTGGGAAACAGTGATGTTCCCGGCTGCGTCTTTATCCCGCCCGCGCGCACGCGTTACAGTGCGGTTCAATCTCGGAAAACCATGTCATGAAGCAGCAACTCCGCGCCCTTACCTTGATGCTTGCCGGCCTGGCAATGCTCGGGCCTTTTTGCATCGACACCTATCTGCCGTCTTTTGCTGCTATTTCCCGCGATTTCGGGGTGCCGCCGGTCTATGTGCAGCAGACACTCTCCGCTTACCTGCTTTGCTTTGCCGGCATGATGCTGTTCCACGGCACGCTGTCGGATTCCTTCGGCCGGCGTCCGGTGATCATCGTTTCGCTGGTGGTATTTACCGCCGCGTCAGTGGGAGCCGCGTTCGCCACCGACATCGCATCGCTGATCCTGTTCCGCGCGTTGCAGGGATTGTCGGCGGGGGCGGGGACCGTGGTGGGCCGCGCCATGATCCGCGACCGGCTGTCCGGCCCGGAGGCGCAGAAGATGATGTCCGACGTCACCATCGTCTTTGCCGTCGCGCCGGCGATCGCGCCCATCCTCGGCGGATGGCTGCAGCTCTGGTTCGGCTGGCGTTCGGTGTTTGCCTTTCTCGCCATTGTCGGTTTGCTGCTGGCCCTGGTCTGCTGGCGCGCCCTGCCGGAAAGCCTGCCGGCCTGCCAGCGCCAAACCTTCCACACGCGCCAGATCCTCGGCAATTACTGGACGGCCCTGCGGCATCCGCAATTCCTGTTGCTTGCGTTCGCGATGGCGTTCGCGTCGATCGGTTTCTTTGTCTACATCGCGTCCGCGCCGCATTTCGTGCCGCAGGTGCTTGGCCTGCCGGCCACATCCTACGGCTGGCTGTTCATTCCGCTGGTCGGCGGCATGGTCTCCGGCGCGACGGTTGCGGGAAGACTGGCCCACCGCTGCCAGCCGGTGCAGCTGATGCGCGCCGGATACGGCCTGATGGCTGTCGCCGCTCTGATCAACCTCGCCTACAACCTGCTGTTGCCTGCAACAGTGCCGTGGGCAGTGATGCCGCTGTTCCTGTACACCTTCGGCGTGTCGCTGGCGTCGCCGAGCACGATGGTGATGACGCTCAATGTGTTTCCCGAGATGCGCGGGCTGGCCGCTTCGCTGCAGGCGTTCGTGCAGATGATGCTGTTCTCGATCGTTGCGGCGGTTGTCGCGCCGCTGGTCGGCGCCAGCGGGCTGAAGCTGGCCATGTTCCTGGCAGCCTGCATCGGCAGCAGTGTCGTGTGCCTCGCCGTCCTGTCGCGGCTGTGGCAACGCACTGCCATTGAGGTGCGCCAAGGCTCCTGACAGACCGTTGTCAGGAGCGCGCGGCTACCATGGTTTCCTCGTCAATCAACCAGGAGAACGCCATGGCAGACGAAATCCCCGGCATCGTGTCGCACGTATCCATTGGCACCAACGATTTCGAGCGCGCACGCGCCTTTTACGACAAGGTCATGGCAACGCTCGGTTGCCGGCGGCTGGAGGAATTCCCCGGCGCGGTGGCCTACGGCAAGACCTATCCGGAATTCTGGGTGCAGACGCCGATCGACGGCTACCCGGCCTCCGTCGGCAACGGCACCCATGTCGGTTTCGTTGCGCTGTCGAAAGAAGCGGTGCATGCGTTCTACGATGCCGCGCTGAAAGCGGGCGCGGCAGACGGCGGCGCGCCGGGACCGCGGCCGCATTACGGCGCACCGTATTACGGCTGCTTCGTGCGCGACCTCGACGGCCACAAGATCGAAGCCGCCTTCTGGGACATGTCGAAAAACGAAGCTTGATCTGCGTCATTGGACGCAGGCGGCCGGACGCACTCTAACAGGCTCGACCAACCTCGATGGAGTTTCGACCATGGAAATCGATATCGGCATTTCCGAACAGGACCGCCGTGCGATCGTCGACGGCCTGTCCCGCCTGCTCGCCGACACCTACACGCTGTACCTGAAGACGCACAATTTCCACTGGAACGTGAAGGGTCCGATGTTCCAGACCCTGCACCTGATGTTCGAGACGCAATACACGGAGCTGGCGGCGGCGGTCGACCTGATCGCCGAACGCATCCGCGCGCTCGGCAGTCCGGCGCCGGGCACCTATTCGATGTTTTCGGCGCTCACGGGGATCAAGGAGCCGGACGGCGTGCCGGCGGCAGAAGAAATGATCCGGCAGCTCATGCAGGACCAGGAAACGGTGGTAAAAACGGCGCGCGCGATGTTCAAGGCGGTCGACCAGGCCGGCGACGAACCGACGGCCGACCTGCTGACCCAGCGCATGCAGGTGCATGAAAAGACCGCATGGATGCTGCGGACCCTGCTTGAAAAGTAAGCGCCTGCTTATGCCCTGATTCTCACAGGCTGGAGCTTGGGCTGTTCGAAGCGCTCACGAATGCGGTTCCAGAGGCGCTCGTGCATCGGCATGACGATGACGTTGCAGATCGGCTCAAGCACGGCCGCCAGCCCGCCGAACGCCATGGAGCCGGTCACGACATACATCGTGGCGAAAGCAACGCCCATGTGGACGAGAATCTGGCTGGTAGTCTTGGCGGCGGTCACCATGGCGGGCTCCTTGTTTGATTCATTGATGCATCAAATGGTAATGATTCGCATTTGATAGATCCAATTGAATAAAACAAGGAATTGAATAGCTGTCGCCTATTGCATCAGAACTTGTAGCTGACGCCGATCCGCAGCACCGGGTACACCCGGAACTTGCGCACCTCCCGCGCCAGCGCCTCGTTCTCGCGCGCGACGTCGTTGGCGAACTGGTTGCAGACGGCGGCACCGGCGGAGCAGCCGTCTGCGGCCAGCGAAGTCTTTGGCGATCCCTGGAACAGCACACCGATATCGGTCGAGAAGGACCAGCCCTTTTCATCCTTCAGGTTGCGGCCCCAGCCGATGCCGAGGTAGGGCGCGAACTTGTTGAAGTCCACCTTGCCCGTCACGCTGCCCACGCTGGCGGCGTTGTACACATTGCCCTGGATGGAATAGGCGCCCGCGGCATCCGGCTTCGCGTGCACATCGATGCGGTTGCCGTTGTAGGCCACGCCGCCCGTGATGCGGAAGGAACTGCCCTTTTCCGGATACCAGTCGATCAGCGCATCATAGGTATTGGCCTTCAGGTCGAGGTCATACTGCATGTCGCGCGTGCTCCCCTTGTAGCTGTAGCCGAGGTAACCAAGACCGATGCGGGCGTTCACGCTGGGTGTGATCGGGAAGGTGGCATGCGCGCCGACACCGGTGGTGCCGACGCTCCCGCTGATGCCGATCTCCGATTGCGACTGGGCAAAAACAGAAGTGGTCAGTGCGGCGAGGGCGATGGCTGCGAGCGTTCTCTTCACGATGGGATTCCTGTCGGTGGAGTGGTTCGGGGCATGCATATTTCGACAACGCAAAATTGCTTGCGGTCAGGGCTTTCTGACTGCCGGCCTTTTTCCCGGTTCCACTATTTTTCCGTCGCAACGCAAATTTCGAGTCGCTTGCAGGAAAGGTTTTCCGAAGGCAACGGAAGCGTTTAATCACGATCAACAAGGATGGCGATTTTCATCACGCAGAAGGGCGCCGCGCTGTTATTGTGCAGGCGACGCCATTGAACGACTTTCCATATGAAAACAAGTCACGTCCACGCCACCGATGTCCGCGCCGTCGCCCGTCTTGTCACCGACGCCACACTCGAACTGACCGACCTCGTCGAAGGCGTGCACGCCGGTATCGTGCGTGCGCCGCGCCAGCGCATGCGCGGCCTTTCCGGATTCGTATACCGGACCGTGCGCGGCATCACGCGTACCGCAGGAGTGACGGCGGATACCATCCTCGGACAGGTCGTGCCGCTGTTCGGCACGCGCCATTCCTCGCCCGCGCGCGAAGCCATTCTCTCCGCCGTCAACGGCGTCGTCGGCGACTACCTGAAATCGACCGGCAACCCCCTGGCCATCACCATGCAGTTTCGTATCAACGGAAAACCGCTTGCGCCCGCCGCGCTGCCGGACGCAAGCCGCAAGCTCCTGGTGCTGGTGCACGGCCTGTGCATGAACGACCTGCAATGGCGACGCGACGGACACAACCACGGCACCGCGCTTGCCCATGACCTCGGCTATACGCCGGTTTACCTGCACTACAACAGCGGGCAGCACATCTCAGCCAACGGCCGCCTGTTGGCCACACGCCTGGAAGCGCTGCTGGCGCAATGGCCGGTGCCCGTGGAGGAGCTCGTCATCGTCGGACACAGCATGGGCGGACTCGTCGCGCGCAGCGCCTGCCATTACGGCATCGAAGCGGGACATGCGTGGCCGGCAAGCTTGCGCAAGCTGGTCTTCCTCGGCACGCCGCACCATGGCGCGCCGCTGGAACGCGTGGGCAACTGGCTGGAAACGGTTCTGAAGGCGATGCCGTATGCAGCGCCCTTCGCACGCCTGGGCATGTTGAGAAGCGCGGGCATCACCGACCTGCGCCATGGGAATGTGCTGGATGGAGATTGGGAAGGCAGGGACCGCTTCCTGCGCGGTTCGGACAAGCGCACGCCGCTGCCCCTGCCGGAAGGAGTCGCCTGTTATGCCATCGCCGGCAAACTGTCACGGCTGACAGGCGATGGACTGGTGCCGATGCAAAGCGCCCTCGGCCAGCATGCGGAAGCATCGCGAAAGCTAGGCTTCCCGGAAGCGCACCAATGGATCGCCGAGGGCGTCGGCCATCTCAACCTGCTCGGCGACGCTGCCGTCTACGAGCGCATCAGGTGCTGGCTCGCCGACGGCCCGGTCAACCGTCAGAACGCGCTCACCACCTTCAGTGCGCGCGCGACATCTTCCTGACCGACGTCGAGGTGCGTGACCCAGCGGATGCGCCTGGCATTGCCGTACACGCCGCTCGTCACCTTCACCTCATTCGCCGCAAGATGCTGCAGGAAGGCATCCGCGACTGAGGCATCGACATCGATGAACAGGATATTCGTCTGCACCGGATGCACGGTCACCTTGCCTTCCAGCTTGGGATGCGTCGCGCAGGCGCGCGCCAGCCCTTCGGCAAGCATGCGTGCATTCGCATGGTCTTGCGCGAGGCGGTGCACATGATGCTCCAGCGCATGCAGGCCCGCAGCCGCCAGCACGCCCGCCTGGCGCATGGCGCCGCCGAGCATCTTGCGCACACGCCGCGCCTGCTGGATGAATTCCTTCGAGCCGAGCAGCACCGAACCGACCGGCGCGCCCAGTCCCTTGGACAGGCAGAGCGACACCGAGTCGTAACCGCTGCAGATCGCGCGCGCTTTTGAAACGGGATCGCTGCCGTCCTGTTCCGCCAGCGCGACGGCCGCGTTGAACAGGCGCGCGCCGTCGATGTGCGCGCGCAGCCCGCGGCGCTTCGCGAGCGCACTGACTTCCTGCATGTACGCCAGCGGCAGCACCTTGCCGCCCGTCGTGTTCTCCATCACCACGAGACGCGTCTTTGCAAAATGCGGATCGTCGGGCTTGATCGCCGCCTCGATGGCGGACAGGGGGATGGTGCCGTCCGGCTGGTGGTCCAGCGGTTGCGGCTGGATGGAACCCAGCACCGCCATGCCGCCGCCTTCCCAGCGGTAGGTATGCCATTGCTGGCCGACGATTGCCTCATCGCCGCGCTGGCAGTGCGCCATCAGCGCGATCAGGTTGGTCTGGGTGCCGCTCGGCGCGAACAGGGCGGCCTCGAAGCCGAGCATCGCAGCCGCCGTCTCCTGGAGGCGATTCACCGTCGGATCGTCGCCGAATACGTCATCGCCCAGCGGCGCGTCCATCATCGCCTGCTTCATTGCCGGGGTCGGCCGGGTCACGGTATCGCTGCGGAAATCGCTCATTGTCTCTCTCGGTAAAACAGAATCGGACGGACATTATCGGCGTTTTGCGCGACCAGCGTTTTGGCAGCCGGTTGGCATGGCCGGCATATGGTCGTTGCGGCGCAGCAAAGAACGCATTTATTCCCGCCAGGTTCTGTTATCATTTCACCAAGTGCGTCCAGCTTTGGCTCGCACACTTTTCTCTACAGGTGTCCACAACCATGGATATGGCACTTACGGCTGAGATTCCCCAGGGCGGCACCCGCCGCTTCGTGCTCGAAATGCTCGGGTTCACCGACGCGGAGAAAAATCTCCTTTCCTCGACTTTCCGCCTCACAGGCCGACGCCCGTTTGCCTACGCCGAAGCGGAGAACGCGGCGGAACGCACCGACATCTACCTCGTCAACGCCGACAACCCGCATGGCCTGGCAGAACTCAAGGTGCGATCCCCGAATGTGCATGCCCCCGCCGTCTTCATCGGCCGCCGCGGCACCGTCGCCGAATGGCCGGTGGTCGAAAAGCCGATCCATTGGATGCGCCTCTTCGAGCAGCTCGACAGCCAGATGGCGAGCGCCCTGCACGAGCGGTCGCAACGCCAGGCCACCGGATGGGACGGACGCACGCGCCGCCGCGCCGCCGACCGCAACCTGCCACCGCCGGCGCCGGTGGTCGAAACCCGCACCAACGAATCCGTGCTGGTGGTGGACGACAGCGCCACCGTGCGCGCCTTCATGCGCAACAAGCTCGCGCCCTTCCGCTTCGACGTCGACTTCGCCGAGACCGGCGAAATGGCGATCGACATGGCGCAGGCCAAGAACTACACCTGCATCTTCCTCGACATCCTGATGCCCGGCATGGACGGCTACCAGGTCTGCAAGCGCATCAAGTCCAGCCCCGCCACCAAGAACGCCGCGGTCGTCATGCTGAGCAGCAAATCCTCCGCCTTCGACAAGTTCCGCGGCTCCTGGGCCGGCTGCGACGCCTACCTCGGCAAGCCGGTCCCCGAGGACGAACTGCTGGCCACCATCGCCCGCTTCCTGCCCAGCGCACGCCGTGTGGCGCAATCTGTGCTCGCGCGCGCAGGGTAGAGGGCGGCATTCTTTTGTTGCACTCATCGACCTTGACTCATAGTTCGACTGGGACCAGCTGAATCGAGGTGGTGTCGGACGATTTTCCGAGGCATGGGCATAATATCGCCCATGCCCACCCCGCACCCACATCGTTTCATTCGGCGAATTGACAATGAACGTACTCGTACACATAGCTGGCATGTCGCTATTCGTACCAAAAACCAGGCAGTGACACGCCATTTCAGCGATAGCGTACATGGAGGAAAACGTAAGGCACTCAAAGCCGCAATTGCATTTCGTGACGAAATGCTCGCGAAGCTTCGCAATTCCGACTACTCCGCCTGGTTAAGGCGAAAACGCAGCAACAATACGTCGGGCATTGTCGGTGTTGCTCGCTATGTGAACGTCACTGCTAACTCGGAGCATCCGCTGGAGTACCCCTACTGGCAGGCATTCTGGCGGGACCGCGAGGGTAAGCGGCACACTCGAACCTTCTCGGTGCTCCGGTACGGTGAGCGAAAGGCCCGTCAACTTGCCATCAATGCGAGACAAAGCGCCTTGCAGGGATTCTTACTTGAGGATGTGGCGAAAAAGGGGATCAAGGTATAGCGAAAAAAGGCTGCCTTGTTGGCAGCCAAAAGTAAGAAGACATATTGAGTGAACAAGCCCGCACCTTTTTTGGCACGGACTGTTCAGACCAATTTGTCAGGCCACAGCGAAGTCGCTGGCGATGAGTGTTTTCAGTCCAGTTAATGTAGCGACATGAACAGCAGAATTCGTGACATTGCTGCCATCCGCATCAAAGTACAAAGCACCGGTTGAACTGTTGTACAGGAATTGTGCAGAGGCTCCTGCGGCTGGTGGAGTCGTTGTGCCAGAAATGAACTGTGCGGTAGCACCTGGTGCCAAACCGAAAGCAGTGCCAACAATTTGTATCTTATCGATTCCGGAAGTGAAATCCGACAAGATGTCCGTGCCCTGATTCAGGCTGACAAACTTGAAGATATCGCTGCCCGCGCCGCCAAATAGAGTATCGTTGCCGATGTTCCCATTTAGAGTGTCGTTGCCGTCGCCGCCATACAAGACATCAGCACCGTTGCCGCCATCGAGCACATCATTGTCGGCGTCACCGTACAGCTTGTCGTCGCCATCGTCGCCGTTGAGCACATCATTGCCGCTGCCGCCGTAGATCGTGTCGTTGCCTGCGCCACCGCCAATAGCGTCATCGGTAGCATAGCCGGTCAGGGTGTCGTTACCGGTAGTATTGACAAGCAGTTTCGCCTTGACGTCCGCCACGCCCCAGATAGAGCCATCCTCGAACTGGATCTGCTCGACCTTGTAGGCATTGTTGCCGTCATCGGACAGGTAGTTCAAGATCGAGACCTTGTCGGTGGAGCCGTTGACCGACAGCAGCAGGTTATTGCCGCTACGGCCAAGCGTCACCTCGCCAGGCAGGATGCCTTTCATGAGCAGCACGTCGATCTTCCCGACGGTCATGTCATACATGCTGATGGTGTCCTGGCCGTCGCCCTTGCTGAAGACGAAGGTATCGCTGCCGTTGCCGCCATCGTAGGTGTCGTTGCCCGCACCGCCGGTCAGCATGTCGTTGCCGTCGCCGCCAGTCAGAAGGTCGGCGCCAAGACCGCCATTGAGCACGTCATTGCCGGCATCACCGTACAGCTTGTCGTCGCCATCGTCGCCGTTGAGCACATCATTGCCGCTGCCGCCGTAGATCGTGTCGTTGCCTGCGCCACCGCCAATAGCGTCATCGGTAGCATAGCCGGTCAGGGTGTCGTTACCGGTAGTATTGACAAGCAGTTTCGCCTTGACGTCCGCCACGCCCCAGATAGAGCCATCCTCGAACTGGATCTGCTCGACCTTGTAGGCATTGTTGCCGTCATCGGACAGGTAGTTCAAGATCGAGACCTTGTCGGTGGAGCCGTTGACCGACAGCAGCAGGTTATTGCCGCTACGGCCAAGCGTCACCTCGCCAGGCAGGATGCCTTTCATGAGCAGCACGTCGATCTTCCCGACGGTCATGTCATACATGCTGATGGTGTCCTGGCCGTCGCCCTTGCTGAAGACGAAGGTATCGCTGCCGTTGCCGCCATCGTAGGTGTCGTTGCCCGCACCGCCGGTCAGCATGTCGTTGCCGTCGCCGCCAGTCAGAAGGTCGGCGCCAAGACCGCCATTGAGCATGTCGTTGCCGGCATCACCGTACAGCTTGTCGTCGCCATCGTCGCCGTTGAGCACATCATTGCCCTTGCCGCCGTAGATCGTGTCGTTGCCTGCGCCGCCGCCAATAGCGTCATCGGTAGCATAGCCGGTCAGGGTGTCGTTACCGGTAGTATTGACAAGCAGTTTCGCCTTGACGTCCGCCACGCCCCAGATAGAGCCATCCTCGAACTGGATCTGCTCGACCTTGTAGGCATTGTTGCCGTCATCGGACAGGTAGTTCAAGATCGAGACCTTGTCGGTGGAGCCGTTGACCGACAGCAGCAGGTTATTGCCGCTACGGCCAAGCGTCACCTCGCCAGGCAGGATGCCTTTCATGAGCAGCACGTCGATCTTCCCGACGGTCATGTCATACATGCTGATGGTGTCCTGGCCGTCGCCCTTGCTGAAGACGAAGGTATCGCTGCCGTTGCCGCCATCGTAGGTGTCGTTGCCCGCACCGCCGGTCAGCATGTCGTTGCCGTCGCCGCCAATCAGAAGGTCGGCGCCAAGACCGCCATTGAGCACGTCATTGCCGGCATCACCGTACAGCTTGTCGTCGCCATCGTCGCCGTTGAGCACATCATTGCCGCTGCCGCCGTAGATCGTGTCGTTGCCTGCGCCACCGCCAATAGCGTCATCGGTAGCATAGCCGGTCAGGGTGTCGTTACCGGTAGTATTGACAAGCAGTTTCGCCTTGACGTCCGCCACGCCCCAGATAGAGCCATCCTCGAACTGGATCTGCTCGACCTTGTAGGCATTGTTGCCGTCATCGGACAGGTAGTTCAAGATCGAGACCTTGTCGGTGGAGCCGTTGACCGACAGCAGCAGGTTATTGCCGCTACGGCCAAGCGTCACCTCGCCAGGCAGGATGCCTTTCATGAGCAGCACGTCGATCTTCCCGACGGTCATGTCATACATGCTGATGGTGTCCTGGCCGTCGCCCTTGCTGAAGACGAAGGTATCGCTGCCGTTGCCGCCATCGTAGGTGTCGTTGCCCGCACCGCCGGTCAGCATGTCGTTGCCGTCGCCGCCAATCAGAAGGTCGGCGCCAAGACCGCCATTGAGCACGTCATTGCCGGCATCACCGTACAGCTTGTCGTCGCCATCGTCGCCGTTGAGCACATCATTGCCGCTGCCGCCGTAGATCGTGTCGTTGCCTGCGCCACCGCCAATAGCGTCATCGGTAGCATAGCCGGTCAGGGTGTCGTTACCGGTAGTATTGACAAGCAGTTTCGCCTTGACGTCCGCCACGCCCCAGATAGAGCCATCCTCGAACTGGATCTGCTCGACCTTGTAGGCATTGTTGCCGTCATCGGACAGGTAGTTCAAGATCGAGACCTTGTCGGTGGAGCCGTTGACCGACAGCAGCAGGTTATTGCCGCTACGGCCAAGCGTCACCTCGCCAGGCAGGATGCCTTTCATGAGCAGCACGTCGATCTTCCCGACGGTCATGTCATACATGCTGATGGTGTCCTGGCCGTCGCCCTTGCTGAAGACGAAGGTATCGCTGCCGTTGCCGCCATCGTAGGTGTCGTTGCCCGCACCGCCGGTCAGCATGTCGTTGCCGTCGCCGCCAATCAGAAGGTCGGCGCCAAGACCACCATTGAGCACGTCATTGCCGGCATCACCGTACAGCTTGTCGTCGCCATCGTCGCCGTTGAGTACATCATTGCCGGCATCACCATACAGCTTGTCGTCGCCATCATCCGCATAGAGCCAATCTTCGCCTTCCCCACCGTAAACCGCGTCGTTCCCTGCGCTTGCAAACACGACATCATCACCGCCATTACCTCGGACAATATCATTACCGCTTACTCCGATAATGATGTCGTCCTTGATTGTTCCCTCCCCGGCAAATCCATTTACACCTACAGTTCCAAGATTGAATTCCGAATAAAGTGAAAGCAGCTCGGAAGTCAAGGGAAGCGAACGGATTGACTGTTCAAGCAGTGCATCACCATTCCAGCCAGCGCCGGAGAGCAGCTTTCTTCCGGCATACTTATTAAACTCGAGCAGGTCGGCCATGCCGCTAACCGCATCATTCGCTATCCGCGTCGCAAATGTATTCTCCAGTTGCGTGAAGTCCAGTCTAATTCCGTCAGCATCTATAACCAATTCGATTTGTTCGAAAAGCGGCACGAATCTTGTCTGGGTGACGAGTGCGGAATAAACCGAATCAGCCAAAGTGTCATATGCCGCATTTAGGAAATCGATCTGTTCTTGAGTGAACGAAACGTAGATTGCCGGCGTTGCTGAGATCCCGACACCGCCGCCGCCTCCGCTGCTTCCGCCACCGGCGACTGCACCCGTAGCGCCCGTTCCAGATTCATTGCTGCCGCCAAGATTAAAGAAGTACCTGCCGTTGAAGGCCTCGAGAATATGGATTTTTTGATCCCATGACGCAACGAGATCTATCCACTTTTGCGTCGGAACGTATCGAGGAGATCCGGTCAAGAAATATCCATCCTGAATCGCGTACCCCTCGTCGGACCGATCAATATCACCAAAGCGAACATAGTCAGCGATAGCGTCTTCCCTATTCGTGACTTTTTTCCAGCGTTCAGCAAGAGTCTCAATGAAACCAGAGGTATCCGCCCAAACGTCAAGCAACTTGTCGAGCATTGCCCGTTGTTCGGTGCGGGTATTCGCCTGGCTAAATTCGGTCAGCAGTTCTTTCAAAGCGGCAGATTGACTGGCGGCCTGATGCAGCTCCCGGACCATGCCCGAGCCCCGCATATTCGGCAGTTCAGCCACACCTGGGGCCAAGGGAATGGTGTCCGGGAACTCAGTATAGAACGTGTCTTCGGCGAGATTGACGTCGCCCATCTTCGCAACTTCACCCAAGGTCGCAGTTTCCCCGTTCGACTTGGTGTATGTGCCAAGGTCGGCAATCTGGTTGCCGTTGGCAAGGGTCTGGTTGTTAGCGGTCTTGGCGGTGCTGAAGCTTGTAATGCCGAGCTGATCGAGCGTGAAGAGTTCTTCCGACTGGGATGTCCCGTCCTGATTCAGATCGCGCCAGACGCGCAATTGACTCCAGCGGGCATCCAGATTGTCGACCTTGCCGTCATGGTTGGTGTCCTCCTGCCTTAGTGCGTCAAAGCCATCGGCCATCTTGCCGTCCGGATTGTAACTGGTGATACCGCTGTTGTCAGGTGTGGAATCACCGAACAGTTCGCTGCCGTTGTCGATAGTGCCGTTGCCGTTGCGGTCGAAAACGAGGAAGCCATCGTCGGGTTTGATCCAGCCAGTTGATGTTTTTATGCCGTCGCCATCATGGTCGAATAATAGATTTGACGAGGCAGCGGCGGTTTCGAGACCGTCATTATCTAGGTCGAGGGTTAGGGGGTCTTTACGAGGCGGTTGTTGAGCACTATCGTAGTCACGTCGGCATTGTGGATCTATGAACGGCTTATATCCCCCGCCAGCGATGTCGTCGCCGGCTTGGTCTATCGCATCTTTTATGGACTGTCTTATGTCCCGCTCACGATCGAGTTCACTTGTTATCTCTGGGGTCGTGCTTTTGTAGGGGTGATACCACCGTCCTGTAATAGGGTCACGTGAATACCCATCAATATTGTTTGGATCGTAAAGCGGAGGAATCATGGGAACTCTATCGCTTCCATCGCCTGCTTCCGCTGTGCCTCTTTTCCACCATCCAAAAATATCCTTAACATACTTGCCTACAACAATTACTGTAGGGGGAATTGCTGGAAATGGCATATACTGCTCCCTTCATTTAGTTATGGTTTTTGCAACACTTATGAGGCTCCTGCCTGCTGCATCATTGCTAGGAGCGAAAAAAGCTAAGTTAGGGCGCGGTTGAAACTGGCGACGAGAAATGCTTCAGTGGGCACCTTCTAGCCAAGCTGACGAGGTGGGCGAAAAAAGCAACTTGAGAACCCAAAGTTCAGCTGCCGTAGATACTGCTGTTGCTATCCATCGGACTCCTGACATAGAGTCGGGCTCAAACAATAAAAGAATCGCGAGCAATGCGCTCAACGAAAATAAGAGGCAAAACCAAGTCCTTGCGCGCTTGCTTCTTCGAGAGATATGAAACGGGATTAGTGCAATACACGCATAAATTACCCATGTCACAGCTGACTCAGCTATCGCGATTTGGCCTAACCACAGTTCATATAAATCAGTGAAAAAAGATAGGACGAGAAGAGAGTAGAGTAGGTTGCAAGCCCTCACAATCTCACGCGGTGGTACAGAGTCACTACGAATCATGCTTCCTCCTTGTTTTGTATATGCACCGAAACGAGGTGATGTCTTACCTTGGCTCTGCTCCGCCACAGAAATTGAGTTGCAAAATTTGCAATAAGATTATCTGCCAGAAGGCAACCTCGCAATCCCCAATTCATGGGATAGGCGACCTTATTGAGAAATACTAACCCTGGGTTTACGGTTATGCGAATCGCTGTTGCGCAAAATTAGGCATTAGCCTGGTGTCAAGGCGCTTGAGCATATTACGCACCGACCTTGTGGCACTCTCGTAAGGTGGCGCCGCCCGCCCGCCGGACAGTGCGGGCGGCGAGATGATCGAATCAGGGGATATTCGCGCGGTATGAGACGCGGCTGCAGAAGGTCTCTCAATCCGCGAGATTCGCAAATAGCGCCGTGCTGAGGTAACGCTCGCCGAAGGACGGGATGATGGTGACGATCAGCTTGCCCTTGTTCTCCGGCCGGCGAGCAATCTGCGTGGCTGCCCACAGTGCTGCCCCGGACGAGATCCCGACCAGCAGCCCTTCCTCACGTGCCGCGCGACGCGCAAACTCGAACGCATCGTCATTCTTCACGCGCACCACTTCGTCATAGATCTTCGTGTTCAGGATGTCCGGCACAAAGCCCGCGCCAATACCCTGGATCGGGTGCGGGCCCTTCTGGCCGCCCGACAAAATCGGCGAGGCATCCGGTTCCACCGCGATGCACTGGAAGCCCGGCTTGCGCGCCTTGATCACTTCGCCCACGCCGGTGATCGTGCCGCCGGTGCCGATGCCGGCGACCAGGATGTCGACCTTGCCGTCGGTGTCGCGCCAGATTTCCTCGGCCGTCGTGTTGCGGTGGACTTCCGGGTTGGCCGGGTTCTTGAACTGCTGCGGCATGAAGTAGCGCGGGTCGGACGCGACCAGCTCTTCCGCCTTCTTGATCGCGCCGCCCATGCCTTCCGGGCCGGGCGTGAGGATCAGTTCGGCGCCGTAGGCGCGCAGCAGCATGCGGCGTTCCTTGCTCATGGTTTCCGGCATGGTGAGCACGCACTTGTAGCCGCGCGCCGCGCATACCATCGCCAGCGCGATGCCGGTGTTGCCGCTGGTCGGCTCGACGATGATCGTGTCCGGCTTGATCAAACCGGCCTTTTCCGCCGCATCGATCATGGCTACGCCGATGCGGTCTTTCACGCTGTGGGCGGGATTGTAGAACTCGAGCTTGGCGACCACGTCCGCGCCGGCGTCCGCCGACAGCTTGCGGATGCGGACCAGCGGGGTGTTGCCGATCAGTTGGGTGACATCGTTGACGATTTTCATTGCATAGACTCCTTTTTTGTTTTTAACCGTGCAGTTCGGCGATGCGCCGGTCGCGTTCGATCTGGATCGTGTGCGCTGCCGTGCCTTCAGAAACACCGAGAGACTGTAGCACGAAGGCGGAGAGCTGCAAGCCGGCTTCCAGCGTTTCCGGAATCACGGTGGAGGCGCCGGCCTGCTTGAGCGCCTGTGCATGCTTTTCGTCGCGCGAGCGGGCAAACAGGGGGACGTCCGGGTACTCGCGCCGGATCGCTTTCACCGCGTGCAGGGCCGAGGCGGGATGGTCCATGGTGAGCACGATCGCCACCGCCTTCTCCGCATGCACCTTGCGCAGCAATTCCACCCGCGCCGCATCGCCGAAGTACACCGGCAGGCCGGCCGCATGCAGCTTGCCCACCACGCGCGAATTGGTTTCGAAGGCGATATAGGGGACGTTCTGCTCCGACACCATCTGCGCCACCAGCTGGCCGACGCGGCCGAAGCCGGCGATGATCACGTGGCCCGTTTCCTTGTCCACCACCGCCTTGTCGAGTTCGCCCGGCTGCTCGGAATGCTCGCTGTCCCACCAGTCGCCGAACGCATGGCCGGCCTTGGCGACCAGCGGCGTGGCGAACAGGCTCAAGCTGACCACCAGCATGATGAACTGGCCGATGTCCTTCGGCATCAGGTTCGCAGTCAGCGCGAAGCCGACCACGATGAAGGTGAATTCGCCGCCCTGCCCGAGCAGCGTGCCGCCCTCGATCGCCCGGCCCCAGTTGAAGCCGCCGATGCGCAGGATCACGCTCGTCACCAGCGTCTTGATGAGGAACAGGCCGATCACCGACAGCGGCAGCCAGAGCGGGGATTTCGCCACTTCGCGCACGTCGATCGCCATGCCGACCGACATGAAGAACAGTCCCATGAGCAAGCCCTTGAAGGGCTCGATCGTAACTTCCACCTCGTGCTTGAACTCGGTCTCCGCCAGCAGCAGGCCGGCGAGGAAGGCGCCCAGCGCCAGCGACAGGCCGGCCAGTTCGGTCAGGGCGGCGATGCCGAGCGTGGACAGCAGCGTGAGCGCCATGAACACATCCGGCTGGCGCTGCTGCGTGAAGGAATGGAACAGCGGCCGGATCACGCGGCGGCCGAGCAGGTAGATCAAGGCGATGGCGGCGACGGACTTGAGCAGCGCCACGCCGACCAGGCCGACCATGCCCTCGCTGGTGCCGCTGGCCAGCACGCCCATCAGGATCAGCAGCGGCACTACCGCCAGGTCTTGCAGCATCAGGATGGAGAAGCCCGCCTGGCCGAGCGGCGTGCCCAGCGTGCGGCGCTCGTTCATCAGCTGCATGACCACGGCGGTCGAGGACAGCGACAGCACCGAGCCGAGGATGGCCGCCACTTCCAGGCTGTTGCCGAAGGCATAAGCGATGACGCCGATGATCGCCGCGCTGATGTAGACCTGCGCGGCGCCCGCGCCGAACACCCATTTGCGCAATGCCCACAAGCGTTCCGCCGACAGCTCCAGGCCGATCATGAACATGAGGAAGAGCACACCGAGTTCGGCCAGCGCCTCCACACCCTCCAGGCGCGGAAACGTGAACCACTCCAGCCACGGATGGGCATCGGCGAGCAGGCCCAGCCCGAACGGGCCGATCAGCGTTCCCGCGGCGAGGAAGCCGAGGATCTGGTTGATGCGCCAGCGCTGCAGCAGCGGGATGAGAATGCCCGTCAGGGCGAGAAACAGGATGGTTTCCCGCAAATAGGGTAGGGACTGGTGTGCTTCCACGTTGAAGAATCCTGATGACGAAGAGCGCGGACAGGGCAAAACCTGCCGTCCGCGCAGCCCTGCAAGTGTGTCACAGAAAGTGGAGCGGGTGGTATGACCTGGATTGCCTAGCGGCGTCTTTTCTTCCAGTTGTAGTCCGGATCCGGATCGGCGACCCCAGGATGGCCGACCGAGTCGGGGTTCTCCGAGCACATGGCGACGAAGCAGATGCCCTCGCCCTCGCGTTGCCGTTTGCGCAAGGTTTCCATGAACTGCATCGCGGCGCTCATCTCGGTCGAGGGGAAGTCCCGGCTTTTCGGCTCGGCGTTGCCGTCATCGACTTCGGTCCAGTACACCATGTACATCCGGTCCTCCGTTCAGCGCGCCTGGGCGGCGATTTCGTAGGAGCGCAGGCGCGCCGCGTGGTCGTGGATCATCGCGTTGACGATCAGTTCATCGGCCTGCGTCTCCTCGGCGAAGGCCTGCAGTTGCCGCCTGACGGTGTCCGGATCGCCGACGATGGACGCGCGCAGGGTGGCTTCGACGGACGCCTGCTCCATCGGCGACCAGCGGCCGTCCATGCTGTCGACCGGCGGCGGCATCCGGCCCGGCACGCCACGGATCAGGCTCACGTGCATCTGCTGGTGCGTGGTGAGCAGGCGGCGCGCTTCCTGTTCGGTATCGGCGGCCACGATGTTGAGGCCGACCATGGCGTAGGGCTTGTCGAGCACGCCGGACGGCTGGAAGCACTGCCGGTACAGGTGCAGCGCGGCCTGCATGTAAGCCGGAGAAAACTGCCCGGCGAAGGCGAACGGCAGGCCGAGGTGCCCCGCCAACTGGGCGCTGAAGTCGCTGGAACCCAGCAGCCAGATCGGCACATCCAGCCCCTCTCCCGGCACGGCGCGGACACGCGGACCGTCGCCGCGCGGCTTGAAGTAGGCACGCAGTTCGGCCAGCTGCTGCGGGAATTCATCGTCGTTTTGCAGCGTGCGGCGCAAGGCACGCGCGGTGAGCTGGTTCGACCCGGGCGCGCGGCCAAGGCCGAGGTCGATGCGGCCGGGATAAAGGGATTCGAGCGTGCCGAACTGTTCGGCAATGACCAGCGGTGCATGGTTGGGCAGCATGATGCCGCCCGCGCCGACACGGATGGTGGAGGTGCCGCCGGCGACATGGCCGATCACGACGGCGGTGGCCGCGCTGGCGATGCCCGGCATGCCGTGGTGTTCGGCCAGCCAGTAGCGATGGTAGCCCCAGCGTTCCGCATGCTGCGCCAGGTCCAGCGTGCGGCGGAATGCGTCAGCCGCGGTCTCGCCTTCGCGGATCGGCGCGAGGTCGAGGATGCTGAGTGGAATGTCCTTGAATTGCTTCATCGTATTTCGTGGCCCGAAGCTGACATTCTAGGTTCGACAGCCGTTTTCTGCTGTCATTCACTTAAAAGGCGACCAGCCCCTTCTGCCACAGATACCTGCCCAGCATGACCACGCACACGGTGACGATCATCGGCCGGATCAGTTTCGTGCCGCCGCGCACCATTGCATGCGAGCCGCCCCAGGCACCGATCACCTGCCCGAGGATCATCGCGCCGCCGGCAGTCCATATCACCTTGCCGCCAAGGATGAACACGGTGAGCGACGCGACATTGCTGGCGAAATTGAGCACCTTGGCATTGGCCGTCGCCGTGATCAGGTTCTGTCCGCGCAGCGCGACGCCGGCGAGAGAGAAGAACGAACCGGTCCCCGGCCCGAACATGCCATCGTAGAGCCCGATTCCCGGCACGACCACGCCCTGGTAGGCGCTGCGGTTCAGGCGCGGCTTCTTCTCCACCGCGCCGGCGTTCGGCGCCAGCAGGAAGTACAGCCCGATACTGGCCAGGACGACGGGAATCAGGACATCGAGGGTCTTGGCATTGACGAATTGCACGAGGAGCGTGCCGATCGCCGAACCGATCAGCGAGGCAATGAACAGCCTGCGTACATCGGGCACTTTCACTAGCCCGCGCCGGATCACCATCATGGACGCGGTGAAGGAACCGGAACAGGCCTGGAGCTTGTTGGTGGCGAGCGCCTGGATGGGAGGCACCTGCGCCAGCAGCAGCACGGGAATGGTGATCAGGCCGCCGCCGCCGGCGATGGCATCCACAAAACCGGCAATCGCCGCGGCGCCGAACAGCATCGCGAGGACTTCCGGCGACAGCACGAAATCCATTGTCTTCCTTGGGAGAGTATCGAGTGATGGATGCTAGCGGATTGAAGCGCGGCAATCCAATGCCGAATGTGCATGGGTGATTACTTGTCCCCCTCTCCCGCCTACGGGAGAAGGGAGTAGCTAAATCAGTCCTTCTTCTCGCGAATCCGGATCAACCCCTCCTGCGCCAGCGTCGCCACCAGCTCCCCCTTCTGGTTGTACACATGCGCAAAGCACAACCCGCGCCCTCCCGACGCATTCGGGCTCTCCATCGCAAACAGCAGCCATTCATCCATGCGGAACGGACGGTGGAACCAGATCGTGTGGTCGAGGCTGGCGATCTGCAGGCGGCGGTCGCCCATGAAAATGCCATGCGGCTGCAGCGCGGTCCACAGCAGGCCGTAGTCGGACACATAGGCGAACATCGTCTCGTGCGTGAGTGTGTCGTCCGGCAGGGCCATTGGTGCGCGCGTCCATACCTGCTTGTTCGGCTTGCCATTGTGACCGCTGTAGATGTCGCCCGGATGATCCGCGCGGAAGTCCACCGGCACCGGCATGAACGGGCGCTTGCCGGCTGCGCTCAGTTTCTTCCACTCGGCGATGCTCGAAGGCAGTGTTTCGGGATCGGGACTGGCGGGCGCGGGACGCTGGTGCGACAGGCCTTCCTCTTCCGTCTGGAACGAGGCCGACATCACGAAGATGCGGCGGCCTTCCTGATAGGCGACCACGCGCCGCGTGCTGAAGCTGCCGCCGTCGCGCACGCGCTCGACTTCATAGTCGATCGGCAGGCGATGGTTGCCGGGCAGGAGGAACATCGAATGCAGCGAATGCACGCGGCGCTCCGGCACCGTGACTGCCGCCGCATACAGCGACTGGCCGAGCACCTGCCCGCCGAATACGTTCGGGCTGCCCATGAAATGGCTCTGGCCGCGATAGCGGTCTTCGCCGGTCTGCTCCAGCTTGAGCAGGTCGAGGATTTCTTGCGTGTTGAAGAGTGTGTTGTCCAGCATGTTCGTCTTGCTTATGTTTAAAAATTCGTTTTCAGCGAGTCGCGCAGTTCGCGCTTGAGCACCTTGCCGATCGCACTGCGCGGCAGCTGTGTCGTGAGTTCGACCGCGGCAAGCCGCTGCGTCTTTCCAAGGCGCGCATTGGCCCAGTCGAGCATTTCCTGCGCCTGCAGCGCGGCGCCTTCGCGCGGCACGACGAAGGCCACCGGCGTTTCGCCCCAACGCTCCGACGGCACGCCGACCACGGCGGCTTCCGCCACGGACGGATGCTGCACCAGCACCGCTTCCAGGTCGCTCGGATAGATGTTGAAGCCGCCCGAAATGATCATGTCCTTCTTGCGGTCCATCAGCGTGAGAAAGCCGTCTTCATCGAAACGTCCGACGTCGCCGGTGCGGATGAAACGCTTGCCGCTGGGGTCGTGCCATTCCGCCTCGGCGGACTTCTGCGGCTGTTTGTGATAGCCCGCCATCATCGCCGGCGAATGGCCGACCACTTCACCGAGCGCGCCCGGCGGCACTTCGCGGCCTTCGTCGTCGATCAGGCGGATGTCGTGTCCCGGCGCGGGCTTTCCTACGGTGTGCAGCTTGTCCGGATGTTCATGCGCGGCAAGCACGCAGGTGCCGCCCCCTTCGGTCATGCCGTAATACTCGATCAACCCGCCCGGCCAGCGTTTGAGGATGTCCGCCTTCAGCGCCGCCGAGAACGGCGCGCTGGTGCAAAACTTCATGCGGAACGACGACAGGTCGTAGCGCCCGACATCCTCGCGCGCCATGATGCGCTGGTATTGCACCGGCACCAGCATGGTATGCGTGACGCGATGCTTTTCCGCCAGCGAGAGATAGGTCACGGCATCGAACTTCGCCATCATCACCACCGTGCCGCCCAGGCCGATGGTGGGGAAGAAGCACACCAGCGTGGTGTTGGAGTATAGCGGCGTGGAGATCAGCGAGATGGCATCGTCGTCATAGCCGTTGACGCGGCCGCGCTGCACATGCGTCCAGCGCATCGAATGCGGTTGCACGATGCCCTTGGGCGCGCCCGTGGTACCGGATGAATAGATGATGTTGAAGGGCCAGCCGGGCTGGATGTCGACCTGTGCCGGTTTTGCATCGGGTGCGGTCAGCCACGCGGAAAATGCCGTTCCCGCTGCCGAGCCGTCCAGCATCACCGCCGGCACGCCCATCGCTTCGCGCAGCGGCGCGAGCGCCTGTGCCACCGCGTCGTCAAGGAACAGCAGGCGCGCATCCGCATCCTGTGCCATCGATGCCAGGCTTTCCGGGGACGACGAGGGGGCAAGCGGCGCAACCGCGACACCCGCGCGCAGGCTGCCGAGGAATACCGCTGCATAGGCGATCGACGTCGACGCACAGATTGCTACCGACTCCCCCGGCTTGACGCCGTCGCGCTGCAGCGCCGCCGCCACGCGGTCCATCAGCACATCGAGCTGCGCGTAGCTGACCGTCTCGCCATCCTGCACCAGCGCGGGATGCGAAGGCCGTGCACGCGCATGCAGGCGGATCAGGTTCGGGATGGTGTTGAAGCTTTCTTCGAGGACGGCGTCGATGGTCGGATTCATGCGTGTCGGGCTTGGTCTGTCATCAGCCCTTAATACTAGTCCAGTTTCGGATTTTTCGCGAACGACCGTTCGCAAGAGTCCGTCCTACCCATGGGGGCTTACTTGACGACACTGGAGCCTTCAACGATATTGCTTGAACAGCATTGTCAAAATCAAAACAATCCACTCATCAGGAGGAGAAGGTCATGGCAAGACAAGCAGAACAAGGCAAGCCCGTCAGCAACCCGCAGCGCCGCCACTTGCTGGCCGGCAGCGCCGCAACCCTGGCCGCAGCCGGCCTCGGCGTATTCCACAGGACGGCGATTGCGCAGGCCGCATCCGCCGCCGCCAAGCCCCTGCCCCCCTACGCCGCATGGAAGGACCCGGCGGCGATGATCGTCCACACCAGCAACACGCTGGAGACGAAGCGCAGCGCATTCGGCACCAGCATCATCACGCCGGTCGAGCAGCTCTACGTCCGCAACAACCTGCCGGCGCCCGACGCATCCATCGTGGCCGACCGCGATGCCTGGGAAGTGATGGTCGAAGGCGTGAAGAATCCGCGCAAGCTGACCGTGCGCGAACTGAAGGGCATGGGACTGGAAACCCTCGCCATGGTGCTGCAATGTTCGGGCAACGGCCGCGGCTACTTCCCGAGCAAGCCGAGCGGTACGCCATGGCAGGTCGGCGCCGCCGGCTGCGTGATGTGGAGCGGCGTGCCGGTGAAGGCCATCGTCGATGCGCTAGGCGGATTGGCGGACGGCGCAGTGTTCATGACCAGCACCGGCGGCGAAAAACTGCCGGAAGGCATCGACCCGAAGAGCGTGATGGTCGAACGCTCGGTGCCGCTGAAGGCGATGGGCGACGCGCTGCTTGCCTGGGAACTGAACGGCGCGCCGATCCCGCTCGCGCATGGCGGGCCGCTGCGCATCATCGTGCCCGGTTATTCCGGGGTCAACAACGTCAAGTACATCAAGCGCCTCGCCTTCACCGCGCAGGAGAGCGATGCGGCCATCCAGAAGACCGGGTATCGCCTCTCGGCACCGGGGCAGAAGGGCGATCCGAGCCAGCCTTCGATCTGGGAGATGGGCGTCAAGTCGTGGATCAATTCCCCCGCGCCCGAAGGCGGTACGGTGCCGGCGGGCATGGTGCAGGTCAAGGGCGTTGCCTTCGGCGGCGCGCACACGGTCAAGGCGGTGGAAGTGTCGGTGGACGGCGGCAAGACCTGGAAGGAGGCACGCTTCGTCGGCCCTGACCTCGGACGCTATGCATGGCGTCAGTTTGCGCTGGCCGTCCAGTTGCCGCCGGGGACGCACACGATCGCCAGCCGCGCCATCGATGCACAGGGCAACCGGCAGCCGGAAGAGCGGGTGGAAAATGCCGGCGGCTACAACAACGCCAGCTGGCGCGACCACGCGCTCCAGGTGATGGTCGCATGAAGCGCGATGTCCTTGTTCTTGCCGCCTGCGCCCTGCTGGCCGGCAGCGCGCAGGCGCAGGACGCGATCGAGGAAGGCAAGCGTCTGTCACGCGCGAGGCGGTGCCGCTGTGCGCGGTGTGCCACACGCTGCGCCATGCCGGCGCGGTGGGACAGGTCGGGCCCGACCTCGACGAGCTCCGCCCCGACGCGGCGCGCGTGGAGAAAGCGATGCGCAACGGCATCGGGCAGATGCCCGCCAATACCAACCTGAAGGACGAGCAGATCCGGCTGCTGGCCAACTACGTCGCAGGCGTTGCCGGAAAGTAGCGGCAAGCATTTCGTCTTTGAGCAATTTCTCTGCCGGCAGTTCGTAGGATAATCCGGAGATTATCGACACAGGAAGACGCAGCAATGACCACCGCACTTGAAGCCCTTACCCGCCTGCGTGAAGGCAACAGCCGTTTCGTGAACGGCAGCGCCGGCAGCCACCTCAACCTGGACGAATCGCGGCGCAGCCAGCTCGTGGCCGGGCAGAAACCCTTTGCCATCATCCTCGGCTGCTCCGATTCGCGCGTGCCTGCCGAACTCGTGTTCGACCAGGGACTGGGCGATCTCTTCGTGATCCGCATTGCCGGCAATATCGTCGCGCCCTCCCAGGTCGGCAGCGTCGAATTCGCCGCCGAGCAGTTCGGCACGCCGCTCGTCGTCGTGCTCGGCCACTCGCGCTGCGGGGCGATCGCGGCGACCATCGAGCAGGTGCTGCGGCCGGCGCGGAATCCCTCGCACAACATCCATTCCATCGTCGAACGCATCCGTCCCTCGGTAGCGCCGCTGGTGGCCACCGAATTGCGGCACGACCACGACGCGCTGGTCGGGCATGCGGTGCGCGCCAACGTGCGCGCTTCCGCCAACCACCTGCGCCACGGTTCCGAGATTCTCGAGCAGATGATCCAGGACGGGCGGATGATGATCGTCGGCGCCGAGTACTCGCTGGAAACCGGCATCGTCGATTTCTTCGACGGCGTGCCCGAAGGCGAGTGATGCCATCATGGCGACGCTCCAGTTCACCCAGCAGCTGAGGCGCTTCACCGACACGCCGGACATCGAGACCGGCGCCGAGACACTGCGCGAGGCGCTGGAAGAGGCATTCGCCGCCAACGAACAATTGCGCGGCTACATCCTCGACGAGCAGGGCCATCTGCGCAAGAACGTCGCGATCTTCATCGACGGCCAACGCATCCACGACCGCATTTCCCTGAACGACCCGCTTGCGCCCGGCAGCAGCGTGCATGTGCTGCAGGCACTTTCCGGAGGTTGACCATGAACGACCGCGCATTGCTCGCCACCCGCAAGGGATTGTTCGAACTGTCCCTCAGCAGCGGCGGATGGTCGCTGCAGGACATCGGCTTCCTCGGCGAGCCGGTGTCGATGACGCTGCACGACCGCCGCGACGGTGCGGTGTATGCGGCGCTCAACCTCGGGCACTTCGGCGTCAAGCTGCATCGGCGCGACAAGGGCAAGACGGAGTGGACGGAAATCGCGGTGCCGGCCTATCCGCCGCAGGGCGAACGCGGCGACGACGTCGAATGGAAGCTGACGCTGCTGTGGTCGCTCGCAGCCGGCGGTAATGACGAACCCGGCGTGCTGTGGGCCGGCACCCTGCCCGGCGGCCTGTTCCGCTCGCCCGACAGGGGCGATTCCTGGGAGCTGGTGCAGTCGTTGTGGAACGAGCCGTCGCGCAAGGGGTGGTTCGGCGGCGGTTACGACGTGCCGGGCATCCACTCCCTCTGCGTCGATCCGCGCGACAGCAAGCGTGTCCTCGCCGGCGTTTCCTGCGCCGGCGCATGGCTGACCAAGGACGGCGGCGCAAGCTGGCAGGCGAGCGCCAAGGGCATGCGCGCCGTCTACATGCCGCCCGAGCGCATGGATGACCCGACGGTGCAGGATCCGCACATGATCTCGCAGTGCGCGGCGCAGCCCGACGTATTCTGGTGCCAGCACCACAACGGCATCTGGCGCTCCGCCGATGGCGCCGCGACCTGGCAGGAGATCGGGCCTGCGGTCAAGCCGCTGGTGTCCGACTTCGGCTTTGCCGTCGCCGCGCATCCACAGGACCCGCTGACCGCGTGGTTCGTGCCGGCGGAAGCGGACCAGCGCCGCATTCCGGTCGGCGCAGCGATGTGCGTGACGCGCACGCGCGACGGCGGGAAATCATTCGAGGTATTGCGCGAGGGACTGCCCCAGAAGAATTGCTATGACCTGGTGTACCGCCATGGGCTGGCGGTGGCCGACGATGGCGCCACGCTGCTGGTGGGATCGACGACCGGCGGGCTGTGGGTGTCGGAAAACGGCGGCGACAAGTGGCAGGAGATATCGACTACCCTGCCGCCGATTTACGCAGTACGCTTTTACTGACAGGTGCCGCAGGCGGTCGCGTCCTGCATCGCCGCGCGCGGGCATTCGCGTGCGAGCATCTCCTCCTCCGCGAGGAATTCGCGGCAGCAGACATTGCGCAGATGGAAGGGCAGCCAGTCCTCCAGCGCCCAGCGCGCAAAGCGGTCGCCCACGAACAGCATGGCGTTGGCCGGCGAATCGAAGCAGCGTTCCAGCGCCTCCCGGGTGGGGGCGAGGTCCTGGTTGTGCGGCTGCTCGAGGATGTAGAGGCGCTTCAGGTAACGCAGGTTCTGGTCGAGGAACAGCAGCAGGATGTCGCGCGCGCTGGACAGGTCGTGGCGCGTGGCGAAGAAGCTCTGGCCCCACACCTGGCAATAATCGTGGAAGTTCATTGCCGGCTGGTTGTCAAACTGGCTCTGCAGATAGAAATGCACGGCCGGGCTGTAGCGCAACTGGTCCTTCTTGCACAGCGCGCAGCTCCAGAACTCGGACTTGCTGATGCGCGCAAGGAAGCTGCCGTCCTTCGGCGGTCCGTCATGCAGGCCGAGGGTGTCGAATTCGAACAGACCTTCCAGCCGGGCCAGGTAGACCGACGCAATGTCGGCTTCCAGTCCGTTCAGGGCCGGTGGCAGGTCAATGGCGGTGTCGGCAGGCGCGATGGCGCGTGGCTGTGCAGACATGGGCTTCCTTTCGTGCTCGGTATATTCGTATCGGGTTTGCTTCGCGCGCGGCGTGCTGGATCGCCCGGACAATGCCGGGGCTGGCGGTATGGCGGGCTGCGGAGCGGGAACGGGGCTTGGTTCCGGCTCGCGGAAGAGCGTTCAAGCAGTTTCAGTCATTCAAGATAGTTCCTGACCGCAGCTGCCGCAAGCTCGGCGGCGGACGTCATCATCGTTTTGCGCGCACATTGGCGACCATGTCCTTGAACGTGCTGATCCTTTCCTCCGCCGCGAGTAATTCCTGCGCGATTTCATTCAGTTTGCAACGGTTCGAGCGCGCGTAATCGCGCAGCACTTCGAACGCGGTGTTGCGATCCGTCTGCAGCTTCGCCATCAGCAGGCCGACCGCCATGCTCGTTTCCCGTCCCGCTGCCAGCGCGGCTGTCAGGTTGGCTTCGGTGCGCCGCAGCTGGCGGATTTCGTCGGCACGGGCCAGCGCCGCTTCCACTGCCGGCACGATCTGCGCATGCTCGAAGGGCTTCACCAGAAAGCCGACAGCGCCCGATTCGGTCGCTTCGCGCACCAGTTTGATATCGTTATTGCTCGTGAGAAACATGAACGGTACGCTGGTTTCCACTTGCAGGCGCTTTGCCAGTTCGAGCCCTGACATGCCCGGCATGGAAATATCCAGCAGCGCCAGGTCCGGCTCCTGCTCGGAGACACTGGACAGCGCGGCTTCGGCGGAGGCCGCCTTGCTTGTCGCATATCCGGCATGGTGGAAAATGTGCGACAGCAGGTCCAGCGTGATGCTGTCGTCATCCACCAGCAGGATGCGCCTGCTTGGAGGCGGGGAAAGGCTGGTCGTTGCGGTCATCGTGTCAGCGGTTGCGCAGGGAACATGTGAATACTGGATGCTCTTTCAGCACGACATGGAAATCGTTGATCCAGGTCAATTGCGCCCGACTAAGGAGCATTCCGGATGCAGTTTCTGCCGTCATGCTTGGCCTTGTACAGTGCCAGGTCCGCGACCCGGAACAGTTCATCCGTGTCCGCGTCCGCCGTGATTTCGGCGACGCCGGCGGAAAAGGTGGCGGTGAAGTCGCGCGCCTCGGAATAGTGCCGGATCATCGAGAATGACTCGCGGATCTGGTCGAGGACGTGCGCCGCGGCTTGCGCCGGCGTGCCCGGCATGATGACCGCGAATTCCTCGCCGCCGTAGCGGCCGATGATGTCGCCGCGCCGCAGCCGCTGCTGCAGCAGGCGCGCCAGCGCGCGGATGACCTGGTCGCCGACCGGGTGGCCGTAGCTGTCGTTGATGCGCTTGAAATGGTCGATGTCGACCATCGCCAGCGACAAGGGGGTCAGCGAGCGGGTGGAGCGGGCGATCTCGCGCGACAGGTTTTCCTTGATCGCCGAGTGGTTGTACAAACCCGTCAGGCTGTCCCGCATGATCAGGCCGCGCAGGCCACGGTAGCGGAGTACGCGGCTAGTGAGCGCTGACACCAGGTGCGCGGGCAGGATGGGCTTGGTGAGGAAATCGTCGCCGCCGGACTCGATGGCGTCCAGCTGCTTTTCGAAATCCGACTCGCTGGACAAAAAGACAATCGGCACGTCGAGATACATGTTGTCCTGGCGGATCAGGCGCGCGAGGTCGATGCCGTTGCATTCCGGCATGTAGACATCCATCAGGATCAGCTCCGGCCGGTACTCGCCCAGCGTCTGCAGCATGGCCGGGATCTTGTCCAGCACGTGCACGTCCATGCCGGCGCCGCGCAGCACGGCGGCATAGTGGCGCGCCGTGTCGAGGTCGTCGTCGATGATCAGGATGCGGCAGGGCTGCTGTTCCTCCTGCACCGTCAGCGCATCGAGGCGGTCGATCAGGGCCACCATGTCCAGCGGCTTGGAGAAGTAGCCGTCCGCCCCCGCGCGCACCGTGGCGAGGCGGGCTTCGAAATTGCTGCGGGTGGAAATGAAGATGACGGCGAAACGATGCGCGTTGGCCTGCTTGATGCGCGCCACTTCCGCCGCGCCGGCAAGGATGCCCGCGGGGAAACCGAGATCCATCACGACCGCGGCTGGAATGCGCAGGTCGATGTATTCCTGCAGGCGCGCCAGCTCGGTGATGATCACGACTTCGTAGCCGAAGTATTGAAGCTGGCCGGCGATATCCCGGGCGACCAGTTGATTGTCGTGTACGAGGTAGATCAGGCGCTGCGAGCCGGCCTCTACCGGCGGACGCGGCGCCGGCGCCGGCGAAGGCGGTGCCGGAGGGATGACGCCCTTTGCCTTTGCATTGGCCACGGCCCAGCGCAGGAAGGCGCCGACGCCGGTGGCGATCGGCGTGAAGGAACCTGGCTCGTGCGCGGACTCCTTGATGAAGGCATTCATGCGCATCTCGAGGTCGGTCGCGCGGAACCCGAGTTCGGAAAAACCGAAGGTGCCCGCCGAGCCTGCCAGCGAGTGCAATTGCAGCACCAGGGCATCGTAATGCCCTGCGGTGTCCGGCTCCTCGAGGCAGCGTTGCAGGCAGTTTTCGATTTCGTTCAGGCGGCCGGGCAGGCCGGTCACATAGGCTTCCTCTATGGCGCGCAGCGACGCCTCGAAATCGGTCTCCCCCGGGTTGTCATTCTTCTTGTGCATTCCTCACTCCCCGTTTTCCCACAGCCCACATACCTGCGACGCCAGCTGCATCGGGTCGAACGGTTTTGCCAGCACGCCCATCGCGCCCAGCGACTTGTAATAAGCAATCTCCGATGCCTGCACCTTGGCGGTCATGAAGACGGCCGGCGTCTCCATCGTCAGCGGCAGCCGGCGCAGGCCGGACAGCGTGCCGGGGCCATCCAGGCCGGGCATCATGACATCGAGCAGGATCAGGTCGGGGCGGTAGCCGGCGGCCACCGTTTCCAGCGCCTCCTGCCCGGATGCGCAGACCTTCAGTGTATACCCGCCGACGGCTTCCAGCGCGAGTTGTGCGATGGTGCGGATGTCGGCGTCGTCCTCGACGTACAGGATATGTTGCAGCGGGCCGCGGTTCATGACAGTTCTTTCTGTTCGGGGTGCCGGCCGCCGATCAGGCCGTGCAGGATGGACAGCAGCTGGGCGTTGGAGGTGCGCGACTTCACCAGCGCCGCCTGCACGCTGTCGATCATCGGCTGGTTCGCTTCTTCCACCGAGAACACCACCACCGGTGTCGTCGCGTTGTGGCCGGAGAGGGATGCCATCAGCTCCGAACCGTGGCCGTCCGGCAGCTGCAGGTCGAGCAGGATCAGGCTGAACGGTTCGGCGGCCAGGCGCGCGCGCGCTTCCGCCAGCGTGCCGGCGTGGGTGAGGCGGAAGGCCGGCTGCAGCATGGCGGCCACCACTTCCACGACGTCGCTGTCGTCTTCGACATGGAGCACGCTCGGCACCTTGTCCTTGCAGCCGCGCAGCGCGCCCTGCAGGGCAGCGAGGAGGCGGACTTCATCGATCGGTTTCGGGATCCAGTCGAGGATGCCGACGGCGCCGCCGGTCAGCGTGCGCCGGCCTTCCTCGGCACGCGCCGACACCACCACCACCGGCAGGGCGCGCGTGCCTTCCTGTTCGCGCATCCAGCGCAGCAGCGACAGGCCGTCCTCGCGCGGAAGCGCCAGGTCGAGCGTCATCGCTTCGTAGCCGCCGGCCGCGAGCATCCGGCGGGCCTGGTCGGCGTCATGCGCGACGTCGCTCGACATGCCGGCCTGCGCCAGCATCATGCCGAGCAGGCGCGCGATGTCGTGGTCGTCCTCGACGACCAGCACACGGCCGTGCTTGTGCATCGCAGCGGGCATGCCGGATACCAGCGGCAATTCGACGAAGAATTCGGTGCGCACGCCGGGTTCGCTGCTGAAATCGATGCGTCCGTGATGGCGCTCGACGATCGCGCGGGAAATGCTCAGCCCGAGTCCTGAACCGCCCTTCTGCCGGGTATCCGAGGAATCCGCCTGCGCGAACTTCTGGAAGATGCGGTCGCGGAAACTGGGCGCGATGCCCCCGCCCTGGTCGATCACCGACAGGCGGACATATCCCGGGGTGGTCGCCACGCGGACCAGCACTTTTCCGTCCGGAGGAGAGAATTTTGCGGCATTCGACAGCAGGTTGACGATGACCTGGACCATGCGGTCGCCATCGACGGCCACCCACGCATCGCGGGCGTCGTCGGCCAGCTCGAAACGCACCTGGTACTGGGCGGCGAATTGCTGGGTCGACGCCAGCGCCTGTTCCGCCAGCGGAAGCAGGCGCTGCGTGACGATCTCGAAGCGCATGTTGCCGGTTTCGATCTTCTCGATATCGAGGATGTCGTTGATCAGGCGCACCAGGCGCTCGCAATTGTTGTTGGCGATCGTCAGCAGCGACTTGGCGCGCTCGGACATCTCGCCGGCCACCCCGCCGCTCAGCAGGCCGAGCGAACCGCGTATCGACGTCAGCGGCGTGCGCAGCTCGTGCGATACGGTGGAGATGAATTCGTTCTTGAACTGTTCCGCCTTCTTGCGCAGCGTGATGTCGGTGCCTACGCCGCACACGCCGTAGACCTCATCCTTTTCATTGCGCAGCGGCGCCCGCACCACGAGGAAGCTCTGCGCGCCGCCGTCGAGCTGCATTTCATCCTCGATGCGCGTCGCGGCGCCGCCCTGCAGCACCTGCCGGTCCATGGCACGGTTGTGGGCGGCGAGGTCGGGCGGGAACACGTCTTCCACCGTCTTGCCCAGCACCTCGCCCGGAGCGAAACCGAAAACGCGCTCGTATTCCTTGTTGGCGAAGAGGAAGCGGCCCTTCATGTCACGCACGTAAACGAAGGAGGACGTGCTGTCCATCAGGGCCTGCAGCAACGTGCTGCTCTCGCGCAGCTGGCGCTCGTTCTCGCGGCGGACGGTGATGTCGCGCACGATGCCGGCGAATCCGCGGCGGTCCTTGAGCCACATCTCGTTGACCTTCAGTTCCATGGGGAACAAGGAACCATCCTTGCGCCTTCCCGTGACTTCGCGGTCGACGCCGATGATGGCCGTGCGGCCGGTGTCGCGGAAGCGCTGCAGGTGGCTGTCGTGCGAGTGATGATAGGTCGCCGGCATCAGCACCTTGATGTCCTGTCCGATCAGCTCGTCCGGCCGGTAGCCGAAAATCTGCAGCGCCGCCGGGTTGATGCTGTCGATGACGCCGAATTCATCGAGCGTGATGATGCCGTCGGCGACGTTGTCGACCACGGCATGCATGCGCGATTCGCTCTCCCTGGCGGCGGCGAGCGCCTGCTGCAGGGTCTTGTTGTTGAGTTCGGATTCCGTCCATTGCGCCAGGTCGCGCAGCGCCTCCATGCCGTCGGCATCCAGGGCGCGCGGCCGCCGGTCCGCGATGGCGAAGGTGCCGATGCGGGTGCCGTCGTGCGCATGCAGCGACCAGCCGGCAAAGAAGCGCACCGGGGGCTGCGCCGACAGCAGCGTCTGGCCCGTCAGCCGGGCGTCGGCCAAGGCATCCTCGACGATGGCGGGAGCGCCGCGCGCCGCCAGCGAGGCGAAGGGAATCCAGTGCGGCAGGTCGCGGCTTTCGACGCCGTGCTTCGACTTGAACCAGCGGCCGTCCTTGCCGATCAGGGAGATGAAGGCGATCGGCACATCGAACAGTCGCACCGCAGTACGGGTGATGCGGTCGAAGCGTTCTTCCGGTGCGGGGTCGAGCACCTGCACGGCATGCGAGGCAGGGAGCTTGTGCGCTTGTATGGTGGGCGGTGGTTCCCGCATGGCCTTTTCCTGGCTGTGGCGCGCCGTTACTTTCCGGTAACGCCTTTGCGGTCAATTCTACGCGAGGCTATCGAAGTGCAAAAGCCGATTTGATGCCGTAGTGCATCATTGCTTTTCGATCCGCTGGAAGTATGCCGTCTCCAGCTTGTCCCTATTGCACTGGCGCAAGGCAAGGAAGGCGGTCACCGGGCGAGCCGTTTGATGGCCTCGAGCAGGCGTGCCGGATCCACCGGCTTGACGAGGTGGACATCGAAACCGGCTGCCAGCGCCCGGTCGTGATCTTCCTGCTGGCCGTATCCGGTCACGGCAACCAGGCGGATCCCGCGGGTAACCGCCGACGCACGCAGGCGCCGTGCGACTTCGTAGCCGTCGATGCCCGGCAGCCCGATGTCGATGACCGCCACGTCGGGTACGTCCTCCATGGCAGCCTGCAGTCCGCCGTTGCCGTCGGCGGCCGCGGATACCGTGTGGCCGTAGATGGACAGCACCGCGGCCAGCGTCTGGCGGTTGTCTTCATTGTCCTCGACCAGCAGCACACGGTAACCTTCGCCGGCCGGCGCGCGCGGCACTCCCAGGGTGCCGGCATTGCCCGTATCCGCGGCCAGCGGCAGCTGCACGGTGAACATGCTGCCCTTGCCGGCGCCATCGCTGTGCGCCGACACGGTGCCCCCGTGCAGCATCACGAGCCGCTGGACCAGCGCCAGCCCGATGCCGAGACCGCCTGGCGACCGGTCCAGTTGCGCCGGTCCCTGGACAAACACGTCGAAGATCTGCGGCATCAGTTGCGGCGGAATGCCGATGCCGTTGTCGCTCACCGTGAGCGTCGCCTTGCCGTCGGCTGCCCGCACGCGCACAGCGATGCGCCCTGCGCCGGGCGTGTATTTCGCTGCATTGAGCAGCAGGTTGCAAATGACCTGCTCGATGCGGGTGGAATCGGCATCCACCCATGCCGGCTCGACATCGATATCGAGCGTGTGCGCCCCGATGCGCTGCGTTCCGGAAAGCGAGGCGACGCAATTCCGGACGGCTTCAGCCAGATCGAAGTGCTGGCGGTTGAGGAAGGCCTTGCCCGACATCACGCGGCTGACGTCCAGCAGGTCGTCCACGATGCGGGCGAGGTGCTGGCTCTGGCGGCTGATGACCGCCTGTGCGCGATGGCTGCTTTCGGGGCTCAGTCCAGCGGTCTCCATGATGGCTACCGCGTTGGAAATGGCGCCCAGCGGGTTGCGCAGTTCGTGTCCCAGCATGGCGAGGAATTCATCCTTGGTCTTGTTCTGCTGTTCGGCCAGCCGGCGCGCTTCCTGCTCGCTGGCGAACAGAACCTCCCGCTCGGCCTCGGCGGCAGTGCGGGAGTCGTGCTCGCGCCGCAGGATTGTCCCTGCCTCCGCCAGCGCCGCATGGAGCCGGTCGACTTCGGCGACGCCGGACAGATGTTCGACGGGCTGCTCGCCGCGTCCAAGCGCCGTCGCGGAACGCACGGCGCCGCCGATCGCGCCGGCCAGGCGGCGGCCGAGCAGGTAGGCGACAACGATCGCTCCCGCGATGGCGGCCAGCAGGCCGATGCCCGACACCAGGACCGCCTTGCGGGCGGCGTGCTCGATGCGATCGACCGGTACGCCGACGGCGACAATCCACCCTGACAGCTTCGAGCGCGTATAGATGCCGTAGATTTCTGCGCCGTCGAGACTGCGCGTGCGCACCACGCCCTCGTCGGCGGCACGTGCGGCCGCGAACAGTTCCGGCACCGTCGGTTTGCCGACGAACTCTGCCGCGCCACGGCTCCGCGCGACGGTGATGCCGTCCCGGTCGAAGATGCCGATCACGCTGCCCGGCGACATGGTGGCCTGATCGAATACGCGGCTGAAATACTCGGCAACGAAGGCCTGGCTGAGAATGAACAGGGGACCGTCGGGATGCGGCACGGGGACTTCGACAGAGATCAGCGGGCGATTGGCGACATTCCCGTGCAACAGGTTGGACACGTAGACGGAGCCGGTACGCATGGTCTCGATGCCGATCTCCGGCCGGCTGCGCCGGGGAAGCGGGTCGCCGAAGGCGGTGCGGGTGTTGACGAGCTGCTGGCCGGAGCGGTCGAAGAGGACGATCCATGCGTCTTCGCTGCCCAGCACACCCCGGGACTGCGCGTAGAAGCTGGCCAGGTCCTGCCGTGAAAGATGCTGCGAAGTGGCAAGCGCCCGCAGCCTGGCTTCGGCGGCCGCCAGTTCGCTGTCCACGCTCAGCGCGGTTGCCCTGGCCGTCTCGTGCACCGCCCGCAGCGCCGCCTTGCGTTCCGCGTTGAGCAGCATGTTCAGCGCCGCTGCGGCAAAGACGATCACCGGCACCAGCACCGCGGCGGCTGTCAGCGTGAGGTAGGTGCGGATCTTCAAAGGGCGGCTTTCTGGGTCATCGCACGGGGGGCTGCGTGCCCCTATCATAATGAAAGAACCCCGCCTGCGGATACGCGCCTTGGATCGAACCCCGCACGCGTATCGAGTCCGATACATGTTTTGGCATGATGCGAGGACGCACTCCCGCAGTGCATCGGCAGCGTGCATCTCCCTCCTGCACGGCCCGGCCTGCCCGCTTCCCGCCTCATCCTGGGGCATAACTCCTTGGCATCGTTATTGCATTGCAGAAATGCTCAGCCAAAGGAAGAACCATGTCCCACGTTGCGATCGCCATGTTTTCGCGGCCGGAATGTCCGGCCGGCGGACCGGCCATGCTCAACGACCTGCTCGCCCACTTCGAAGGGATGATCTACCGTTGCCGTGTCGATGTCGCATGGAGCATCGAATTCGTCAGCGCCGGATGCAAGGCGCTGACCGGCCACGGCGTGCACGCGTTCATGGACGGCACGGTGCATTTCGGCGAACTGGTGCATCCGGACGAACGCATCATGGTGCGCAATGCGATCTACCGCGCCCTGCAGTACAACCGCCGCTACAGCATCGAATACCGCATCGTGCGCGCCGACGGAACCGAGCGCTGGGTATGGGAGCACGGCACCGGCATCCGCAACGCCAGCGGCGTGTGCATCGCGCTCGAAGGGTTCGTGCAGGACATCACACAGCGGCACGAAGCCGAGCAGGCGCTGCATGAGGCGGAGCGGCGTTACCGCAGCATTTTCGAGAACGCCGTCGAAGGCATCTTCCAGTCCACGCCCGACAAGGGCTACCTCGCCGTCAATCCGGCGCTGGCGCGCATGTACGGCTACGGCTCGCCCGTGGAGATGATCGAGACGCTGCGCGACATCGATCACCAGCTCTACGTCGATCCCGGCCGGCGCGCCGAATTCCTGCGCCTAATGAGCGAGAACGGCCAGGTCCTCAACTTCGAATCGCAGGTACGCCAGCGCAACGGCAACGTGATCTGGATTTCCGAGAATGCGCGCGCCGTGCGCGGGCCGGGCGGCAGCATCCTGTTCTATGAAGGCACCGTCGTCGAGATCACCGAGCGTAAGGTCTACGAGGCCAAGATCCGCCATCAGGCCACACACGACGCGCTGACCGGCCTGCCCAACCGCAACCTGCTGTCCGATCGCCTCGAGCAGGCGATCCGCCAGGCGCAACGCAATGGCGACATCGCCGCGGTGGCATTCATCGACCTCGACCATTTCAAGTTCATCAACGACAGCCTCGGCCACCAGGTCGGGGACGAACTGCTCAAGGTGGTCGCCACGCGGCTCAAGTCCTGCATGCGCGCCACCGATACCGTGGCGCGCCAGGGTGGCGACGAATTCGTGATCGTGCTCTCCAACCAGAAGAACCTGCAGGCGGTGACCGACACCATCCGTCGCATCATCGCCGTCGTCGCCGAACCGTCGCAGGTCAACGAACTCGCGCTGCACGTCACCTGCAGCATCGGCGTCAGCGTCTTCCCTTCCGACGGGCATGATGCCGAGACGCTATTGCGCAATGCGGATTCCGCCATGTACAAGGCCAAGGAACTCGGGCGCAACAACTTCGAATATTTTGCCGCCGAGATGAACATGCATGCGACGCAGCGGCTGGAGTTGCTTACCAGCCTGCGCCATGCGGTGGCCAACAATGAATTTGTGCTGCAGTACCAGCCGAAGATCCATCTCGCCACCGGAGAACTGGTCGGCGCCGAGGCACTCATCCGCTGGTGCAGTCCCGCGCGTGGCATGGTGCCACCGGGATCCTTCATTCCGCTGGCGGAAGAAAGCGGACTGATCATCGAGATCGGCGCGTGGGTGCTGCGCACCGCGTGCGCGCAGAACATCTCCTGGCAGCAGGCCGGCTACGCGCCGATCCCGATTTCCGTCAACCTGTCTCCGCGGCAGCTGATGCGCGAGGATATCGTCGACCTGGTCGCGGAAGTGTTGCGGGAGAGCGGCCTCGCGCCGCACTACCTGGAACTGGAGATCACCGAGACGGTCGTCATGCGCGACGTCGACAAGTCGCTTGTCATCTTGAAGAAGCTCAAGGAGCTGGGCGTGAAGATTTCGATCGACGATTTCGGCACCGGCTATTCGAGCCTGAACTACCTCAAGCGATTCCCGGTCGATACGCTCAAGATCGACCGCTCCTTCGTCAGCGACATCGTGACCAACCAGGACGATGCCGCCATCGTCAAGGCGGTGATCTCGCTGGCGCACATTCTCAATCTGCGTGTGGTGGCCGAAGGTGTGGAAGCGGAAGCGCAGCACCGTTTTCTTCTGGAGAACGGCTGCGACGAAGTGCAGGGTTTCCACTTCGGCAGGCCGATGCCCTTCGAGGCTTTTGCCCAGGCCTGGTTGCAGGCGAAAGAGGGAAGTTGATTTTTCCCTAGGATTGGAGCGTTTTCCTGCGCAGCGGGAAACATGCATCCAATGCGCGCGATCCCCCCATTCATTCCCAAGATAGCACGCGTCCGATCGACGGCATGGCGCCACGGCGCGTCCCGTTTGCGTTCACACAAAAAGCATGCGCAGTGGCGCATGCGCGCACTGAACTCTTGATGGCGTACCGATCAAAGCGAGGACAAGACACGCCAAGGAACGCGGCGCGAATCCGATCGATCAAGGGAATGAATGCGATGAGCAGAAAACAAGAACAATCTATCGAAAAGTCATCGAACAATACGGTGGCCATCCATATCGCACCGTGGTCGGATGTCACCATCCAGTGCTACGAAAACGATGTGCCGGCTTTCGTCGGCCCTGTGCTGGAAAGGTTGTACGGAAACCTGTTTTCATCACTGGCGTACTACCGCGCGTTCGGCGGCGCCGACAACGCCAGCACCTACGTGGTGCGAGACGGCAAGAACATCGTTTGCGCCTGGCTGTTCCGGCGGCATCGCAACACGGTGCGGGTGATCAATGAAGGCATCCGCGTGGACCAGGATGACCTGCTGCGCTTTGCCGGCACCATCTTCGGCAGGTATCCCAGGGTCGACGTCATATCCTTCCATGCGGTGCGGGCGAACCTGGTGGATGTTCCCATGCCCTGCCAGCGATTCAACTGCCTGGAAGACATGGTGCTCACGCTCCCCAGCAGCGCGGAGAACTACACGGCCAGCCTCGGCCGTTCCACGCGCAGCTACATTCATCGCTACACGAACAAGCTCAAGCGCGATTTTCCCTCGTATGAATTCCGCGTCCTCGGTCCGGGCGAGATCGAGGAGCAGCAGGTCCGGCACATCATCGACCTCAACCGCCTGCGCATGGCGATCAAGGGCAAGGAGTCGATCAACGACGAGGACGTCACGCGGCGTATCGTGCAGCTCGTGCAAGAGTGCGGCCTGGTCGGCGTCATCATGATCGACGGCCGCATCTGCGCCGGATCAATCAATTACCGCGCCGGCAGCAACTACTTCCTCGAAACGCTGGCGCACGACCCCGCCTATGACGACTACCGCCTCGGCACGTTGTGCTGCTACCTGACCATCTGCGAGTGCATCGCCCGCGGCGGCGGCGAGTATCACTTCCTGTGGGGACAGGATGCATACAAATCGCGCCTGCTCGGCGTGCAGCGCGACCTCGACGACATCGTGGCGTACCGCTCCTGGCTGCATATGGTGTTGTATGGAAAACTGGTGATGCAACATGTCTGGCATGCCGTGGTGCGGCGTACGCGCATCTGGGTGCGGCAGATGCGGCGGCGCGACAGCCTGGGCGGACGCCTGGTTACACGGCTGTGGCGCCTTGTACGCGGAACGGGCGTCGTCAAGCCCTAGTCAATCTTCAATGCGCGGCTGCCAGTTCCCGCTGCGCCCTTTCTGCATGCGCAAGGACGCGCTGCAGCACCCCCTGCATGTCGACCGGCAGGTCCTGCCGCAGCGCGGCATGGATGGCCGACACCAGCGCTTCCTCGCCGCGTTCGCAATCGGCCACCAGCGACGCACGCATGTCCCCGGACAGCAGCGCCTTGATCCCCGACAGCATGTGCGCGATGGCTTCCCGGTCGGGGTCGGGCTGTTGCGGCAGGTCGTCGATGGCGTGGATCTGCACGGCCAGTTCGGCGGCCAGGTGTTGCCGTTCGTCCGCCAGCGTCGTGAAGACCTCCGCCAGGCGATCGTCGCCCAGCTCCGACGCGGCGGCTTCGTAGTGGCCGGCGGTTTCGAAACAAAGCTTTTCCACGGCATTGACAGACATCTGCCGTTCATCCCTGAGCAACATGAACTTCCTCCTTCCTGCTTTCCAGATAGGCCGGCGGCACGACTACCTTGATGGCGCCGGCGATCATGTCGAACGTGACAGGCGTGCGCGATACAACCTCGCCGTCCGCGCTGACACGCATCGTCCTGCTGGTTGTGATGCGGATGCTGCGGCCCCGTTCGATATCGACCGGATGGTAGTTTTCGAACCTGCCGGCCCGGAACGCGGGCGCGTACTTCACCAGTTCCCAGACGCTGAGCGGCTCGATGCTGTAGAGGAAAAACAGCCGGTCGTCGATGCTCGCCTCCTCCGAAATCGTCATGCCGCCGCCGTAGTGCCTGCCGTTGCCCACCGAGATCTGGAGCGAACGTACCCGCTTGCGCCGTCCGTCGCACACGATATCGGCATGGAAGGGACGAAACGACGAGATCGCCTTGAACAGGCTGCGTGCATAGCCGAACACGCCCCAGCGGCGCTTCAGGTCGGGCGAGAGGTGTTCCTGCGCATGGACGCCGAGTCCGATGTGCGCGGCATTGAAAAAGTAGCGGTCGTTGACGCGGCCCAGGTCGATTCTGTGCAGCAGGCCGCCCGCGATGATGTCGCTGGCCTGGCCGATGTCGACGGGAATCTGCAGGGTGCGTGCGAGGTCGTTCGCGGTGCCCATCGGCAGCACGCCCAGCGGCAGGCGTGTCTCGATCAGCGCGGGCGCCGCCGCATTGAGCGAACCGTCGCCGCCGCCGATGACGGCAAGATCGACGTCCGCGGCATGGCGCCGGATCATTTCCGGAATCTGCTCAGGCCTGTCCAGCGCCCACGGCAGGACATCCACGCCGCCCTGCTTCAGGCGCTCGACGATGGTTTGGAGGTCAGAAGTCCCGTTGCGGCTTTTGCGGTTGATGATGAGTAACGCGCGCTTGGGCACAGCCTCTCCCGATCACAAACTTGCCACCTTCTAAGACCTTGCGAGGGAGGAGCGGTTCCTCTGTTCCGAAGCGCAATTGCCTCGGATCAAAGGCCCCAGTGCACCGCCGGCACGCCGAACAGGTAGCGGTGGAATGCCATGACCAGCAGCGCCAGCACGATCGCGGCGCCGATGGCCATCGCGTCCTGCCTGGCGACGGGCGCGAAGTTCTTCACGGCGTGCCGTTGCGTCGCGGAGACCAGATCGATGACGACATAGGCGAGGAAGGCGCCGAAGAGCAGCGTCGCCTTCGTTTCGCCATTGGCCAGCAGATGCACCGCCGCCCACAGGCCGACGCCGATCAGCATCGGGTGCTTCAGTGTGCGGCGGATATGCGTGCGCATGTTGGCCGACGCCAGCAGCACGAAACTGACAATCATCGCCAGCGGCGCAGCCAGGATGGCCGCGGGCACAGGATTGAACAGCCGCGGTTCGGAAGGCGCCCGCGCGTAGCCGATGACGATCAGCACCAGTCCCAGCGCCGACACGATGGAGAACATTCCCTTGTAGCCCTTTTCGCCCATTCGCGCGAAAAGCACATTGCGCATACCGGTCAGCACCGGCAGCAGATGAATGCCGAGGAACAGCACAAGTCCCAGAACCAGCAATTCCATAAACCCTCCCTGAGTGGACAGACTGCAGGCCACAGCGTAATCGGTATGGCCGAACCTTGTGTGACTTGGCGCAAGCAGGGCGGCTCGTGTAGGACAAACGCTGCATTTTGCCTAGGACGAAACCGCGACCTTGAATAATTTGATTTGGGTCAAATTCATTGAAAGATACCAAAAGTAGCATTCTGCCCGGCTCACAAGGCTCCTGCGATACGTTGCCGTCCTCACCCCGGCAGCGGGCGAAACAAGAAAAAGAATCCGGCGTTGCCCGTCACCTGCCGCATTTTTACGTCCAGCGGCGACTCACTCAGGCGGTGCGCGCCCTTTTAAAAAGGGCTCCTCATGCTGAAGAACATCACCATCAAGTCCCGTCTCATTTTTGTCCTTGGGTTCCTCTCTTTTCAACTGATTGTCGGCGCCGCCATCGGCATCGGCGCGCTCGGCCAGGCTAACAGCGCCATGCAGTCGCTGTATGAAGACCGGCTCGTTGCGCTCGGGCAGCTCGACCAGATCGTGCGCAAACTGATCCTGAACCAGCTCCTGGTCGCCAAGGCCGTCTCGGACGACCCGGATGAAGCGCGCATGCTGATGGATGAAGTCGATGCCAACATCCGCGACGTCAGCCAGACCTGGGATGCCTACATGAAAACGTATCTCATGCCTGAGGAACGCCGGCTTGCCGAGGAGTTCGCCGTCGCGCGCAAGCAATTCGTCGCCGACGGACTTGTGCCGGCCGTGCAGGCCCTGCGCGCGCGGGACACGCAGCAGGCGCAGGAACTGCTGCACGGCAAGATGGAGACATTGTTCGTGCCGGTGCGGGACCGGATCAACGCGCTCATCCGGTTCCAGCTGGATGTAGCAAAAAGCGACTTCGAGTCATCGCAGTCGACATACAACCTGGTGCGGGTGACCTGCGCCGCGGCCCTGCTCGGCGGTTTGCTGCTCGCAGCCTTCATCGGTGCCTGGCTGATCCGGTCCATCCTGGGGCCCCTGAACGAGGCCGTGAAGATAGCCGACGGCATTGCCGCCGGGGACCTCACGCAACGCGTGGAAGTGCATGCGCGCGACGAGACCGGACGGCTGATGCAGGCATTGAAAAACATGAAGGATGGCCTCGCCGACATCGTGACGCGTGTGCGCAGCGGCACCGATGCTATCCAGAGCGCCTCCAGCGAAATCGCGGCTGGCAATCGCGACCTGTCGACGCGCACCGAACGGCAGGCAGGATCGCTCCAGGAAACCGCGTCCTCGATGGAAGAACTGACCTCGACGGTCAAGCAGAATGCCGACAATGCGCGCCAGGCGGACCAGCTCGCGCTCTCCGCATCCGAAGTCGCCATGCGCGGCGGCCATGTCGTGGCCCAGGTAGTCGATACCATGGGCTCGATCAACGCATCCTCGAAGAAGATCGTCGATATCATCGGCGTGATCGACGGCATCGCCTTCCAGACCAATATTCTTGCGCTGAATGCCGCCGTGGAAGCGGCGCGGGCGGGCGAACAGGGACGCGGCTTTGCCGTGGTGGCGGCGGAGGTGCGCAGCCTCGCCCAGCGTTCCGCTGCCGCGGCGAAAGAGATCAAGGTGTTGATCGACGATTCCGTCGACAAGGTCGGCACCGGCGCGCGCCTGGTCGACGAGGCCGGCGCGACCATGAACGAGATCGTGGAGAGCGTCAAGCGCGTGACCGACATCATGGGCGAGATCACCGCGGCCACGCGGGAGCAGACCGCGGGCATCGAACAGATCAACCAGACCATCGCCCACATGGACCAGGCGACCCAGCAGAACGCGGCATTGGTCGAGCAGGCCGCAGCCGCCTCGCAAGCCATGCACGACCAGTCCATGCATCTCTCCGACTCCGTGACGACGTTCAAGCTCGATACGGCGCAAACTGTCGCCGCACAGCCTGCGCCTGCGAATGCCCCCCGCCTTGCCGTTGTCGGTTCGTCCGTTCCCGCTCCGCAGGCGAAGCGCCCGCTCAATGTTGCTGCGGGAGGGGAGTGGGAGGAGTTTTAGCCAGGCCGCGCAACAGCAGTTCCGAAAACCGTGGCAGGTCGATGTTCGATCCGCACACGATGAGCGCCACCCGCTTGCCGCGCAAGGACTCCCGCAGCGGCCCGAACAGGCCTGCCGCCGCCGTGGCGGCGGCAGGCTCGGCGACCAGTTTGACGTCGCGATAGAGATGGGCCATGGCGGCGCAGATATCGTCGTCCGCCACGCGCACCATGCCATCCGCGAAACGCCGGCAGACGCCAAAGCTGTAGTCCATCGCATACGGCGCCCCCAGGCTGTCGGCGACGCTGTCGACGTGCTCCAGCTGCTCCGGCCTGCCGGACTCGAAACTGCGGTTCATCGCATCCGCTCCTTCGGGCTCCACGCCATAGACTGCGCAGCCGGGCAGGCGTTGCTTCACCGCGGCGGCGATGCCGGCCAGCAAGCCGCCTCCGCCCACAGGCACCAGCACCGCATCGAGGTCCGGCACCTGCTCCACAAGCTCCAGCCCGACGGTGGCCGTTCCTTGCGCGACGAGCGGCCCGTCGTAGGGATGGACCATGGTGCGGCCTTCCGCTTCCTCGATTTCCAGTCCATGGCTGAACGCCTGGTGCACGTCGGGCATCAGGATTACTTCCGCGCCATATTCCCTGCAGGCCTCGACACGGGCCGGACTGGCATGGCGCGGCATTACCACCTTCGCATGCACGCCGTTTGATCTTGCCGCCCAGGCAACGGCAATCGCATGGTTGCCGGCGCTGACCGCGACGACACCGCGCCGCCGCGCGTCTTCGTCGAGCGCATCCATGCTGTTGAGCGCGCCGCGCACCTTGAAGGTGCCGGTCTTCTGGAACAGTTCGAGCTTGAGCCAGACTTCGGTGTCGTCGCCAAAGATTTCCTTGACGGCGCCGGTCTGCCAGCGCCATACCGGCGTGCGCAGGACCTTGCCTTTCAGGCGGTGAGCGGTGTCCACGACGTCATGCATGGACGGATAGGAGCCCGAGGCCGGGCTCGTCGTGAGGGTCGACATGTGTGTTCTCCAATGCGGATTCGAATGCGGTGCGTCAGCGGGCGACGCGCGAGATGGTTCGCAGGGGGGCGCCAGGCACCGGCAAAGCCGCAGCTCAGCGACCCTTGATAATTCGAATGATCGAAATGGAGAGGAGAGCGGGACGCACGCCGCCTGCCATGCCGCCGAACGCAACCGTGCCCGCGCCGGAGGCGGAGCGGGAGAAGCGTGTCGAAGCGAAGGGCTGTGGCGTGTGCATCCGGCGATCATGCCGAAAAAGGCTTGCGCTGGCAAGCATCCGGCATACAGTGAATCATGAGAGGGAACCGGTCATTTTAGCCCTATTTTCATGTTGCGTTGCGGCTTGCACTTCTGCGGCCCGACGGAGCATCCTTTGCGAGTTCGTCCTATTGCTCGTTCTCAAGTCCCGTTGAAATCCCCCGGACGACAATGATCAGGTATTACAAAACCTATACAGGAGACACACCATGAAAAAGACTGGCAAAACGCATCCCCAGGTCCAATCTTCCCGCCGCGGCTTCCTCGGCAAGGCGGCCGCCGGTACCGCGACTGCGCTCGCCTTTCCCGCGGTAGCGACCGCGCAGGCGCCGACCCAGTTCCGCTTCCAGAGCACCTGGCCCGCCAAGGACATCTTCCACGAATACGCGAACGATTTCGCCAAGAAGGTCAATGACATGTCCGGCGGCGAACTCAAGATCGAGGTGCTGCCGGCAGGCGCGGTGGTGCCGGCCTTCGGCCTGCTCGACGCAGTGTCCAAGGGCACGCTCGACGGCGGCCATGGCGTGATGGGCTACAACTACGGCAAGCAGGCGGCGATCGCGTTGTGGACCTCCGGTCCCGCCTTCGGCATGGATGCCAACATGGTGCTGGCATGGCACAAGTACGGCGGCGGCAAGGAGTTGCTGGCCAAGCTCTACGATTCGATCGGCGCCAACGTCGTCTCTTTCCTGTACGGCCCGATGCCGACGCAGCCGCTGGGCTGGTTCAAGAAGCCGATCACCAAGCCCGCCGATTTCAAGGGCCTGAAGTTCCGTACCAACGGCCTGGCGATCGACCTGTTCACCTCCATGGGCGCGGCGGTGAACGCCCTGCCCGGCGGCGAGATCGTGCCGGCGATGGACCGCGGCCTGCTCGACGGCGCCGAGTTCAACAACGCCACCTCCGACCGCATCCTCGGCTTTCCGGACGTGTCCAAGGTCTGCATGCTGCAGAGCTTCCACCAGAGTTCGGAACAATTCGAGATCACCTTCAACAAGACCAAGTTCAATGCCCTGCCGGCCAAGCTGAAGGCGATCATCGAAAATGCGGTCGAATCCGCCTCGGCCGACATGTCGTGGAAGGCGGTCGACCGCTATTCCACCGACTACCGCGAGCTGCAGACCAAGCACGGCGTGAAGTTCTACAAGACGCCGGACACCTTCCTGCAGGAGCAGCTGACCGTGTGGGACGAAGTGGTGGCGAAGAAGGGCGAGGGCAATCCGCTGTTCAAGGAAGTGGAAGCCTCGATGCGCGCTTTTGCGGAGCGCGCGGTGAAGTGGGACATGGATACCAACAATCCGCGGCGCATGGCTTACAACCACTACTTCGGCAAGAAACAGCCGGCGAAGAAAGGTTGATCGTAGCGCAATGTGAAGGAAACACCATCCCGCATCCGGATGGTGTTTTTTTTGAATGTCGCGGCGGCCTTTGTGCAAGGGCCGCCGCCCCACGAGGTTCCGACCATGCAAAAGCTCCTGTTCTTCGTCGACAGGGTGAGCACCTGGGTGGGGCAGGCCTTCGCCTGGCTCATCCTGGCCCTCACCTTGCAGGTTTCATGGGAAGTGTTCTCGCGTTACGCGCTCAACACACCGAACGCCTGGTCCTTCGACCTGATGATCATGATGTACGGCACCGTCTTCATGATGGCCGGCGCCTATACCCTGGCCAAGGATGGCCATGTGCGGGGCGACGTGCTGTACGGCTTCTTTCCGCCGCGCCTGCAGGCGGCGCTCGACCTGCTGCTCTACATCCTCTTCTTCATTCCCGGCATTGCCGCGCTGGTCTGGGCGGGTTACACCTATGCCGCCGAGTCGTGGGCCATCAATGAGCATTCCACGCTCACCGCCAACGGTCCGCCGCTCTATCCGTTCAAGACCGTGATCCCGATCGCCGGCGCCCTGTTGCTGGCGCAGGGCCTGGTCGAGATCGTGCGCTGCATCGCCTGCCTGCGTGCGGGCGAGTGGCCGGTACGCGAGCAGGACGTCGAGGAAGTCGATGTCGACAAGCTCAAGGAAATGGTACATGTGAAGGACGAGGACATCGCGAAGCTGGATGCCTTCGTCGCCCACGGGAAAGGGGACAAGCAATGAGGAAGGAAGTCTGGTTCGGCCTGACCATCATGGCCATGGTGGTCATCAGCGTCTTCGTCCTCATGCCATCGCCCGCCGAGATGACCAACGGCCACCTCGGCCTGCTGATGCTTGCGCTGGTGGTGGTCGCCATCATGCTCGGTTTTCCGACGGCGTTCACGTTGATGGGCATGGGTGTGTTCTTCGCCTGGCTCGCGTACAACAGCCGCAATCCCAATGAGGCGGTTGGATTGACGCTCGACCTGATGGTGCAGCGCGCCTATGCGGTGATGGCCAACGATGTGCTGATCTCGATCCCGCTGTTCGTGTTCATGGGCTACCTCGTGGAACGCGCCAACCTGATCGACCGGCTGTTCAAGAGCCTGCACCTGGCGATGGCGCGTTTGCCCGGCTCCCTGGCGGTCGCCACCATCGTCACCTGTGCGATCTTCGCCACCGCCACCGGTATCGTCGGCGCGGTGGTGACGCTGATGGGTCTGCTGGCGTTTCCGGCCATGCTCAAGGCCGGCTACAACGTGAGGCTGTCGGCTGGCGCAATTACCGCGGGCGGCTGCCTCGGCATCCTGATCCCGCCCTCGGTGCTGCTTATTGTCTATGGCGCAACGGCGGGAGTGTCGGTCGTCAAGCTCTATGCCGGCGCCTTCTTCCCGGGAATCATGCTTGCCACGCTGTATCTCGGCTACGTCATCCTGATTGCGAAACTGAAACCCGATTACGCGCCGCCGCTGCCCGAGGAGGACAGGAAGGTGCCCCTGCCACCATGGGCGGAGGCGATTTCGCGCAATGGCAGCAACAATGCGCTCGCAGGACTCCTCGGCGCACTGCGCGGCAATACTGGCGCCAGCACCGGTACTCTCCTTGGCCAGCTGTTTGTCACACTGTTGCCCGCACTGTTCTTTGCCGTGGCGATGGGCCTCGTGTACCAAGCGGTTACCACGGTGGAACAACAGGACACCGGCGGTGCGGTGCAGATGGGCGAAGGCATGGACGCGGCCGAGGAAGGCGGGCTGAGCGAACCTTCCGGCAACGACCTTGCCGAGCCGCCGTCGGAGGGGGGGCTGGAGGAGCCGCCGGCGGAAGAGCAGAAGGGCGCGACCGCCATCGTTCCGGCCCCTGCTGCTCCCGCGGACACCGCGCCGGCGGCCAAAACCGACGTCGGTGCGGAAGCGGCTCCGGAAACGAAGCCGGCGCCCATGTCCTACTGGATCGTGCTGGGCATCGGACTGGTCTCCGTGGTGGTGTTCTACGCCATCTTCAGCTTCGCGCGGCTGGAAATCTTCAAGATGCTGCTGGGCTCCTTCTTCCCGCTCGCAATGCTGATCCTGGCGGTGCTCGGCGCCATCGTGTTTGGACTGGCCACCCCCACCGAGGCGGCGGCCATGGGATCGCTCGGCGGCCTGATCCTCGCGGCGGCCTACAAGCGCCTGAACTTCGAGGTGCTCAAGGAATCGGTCTTCCTCACGGCGAAGACGAGCGCGATGGTGTGCTGGCTGTTCGTCGGATCGAGCATCTTCTCGGCGGCGTTCGCGCTGCTGGGCGGGCAGGAAATCATCAACAACTGGGTGCTGTCGCTCGACATGACGCCGCTGCAGTTCATGATCCTCGCGCAGGTCATCATCTTCCTGCTCGGCTGGCCGCTGGAGTGGACCGAGATCATCGTGATCTTCATGCCGATCTTCATCCCGCTGCTGGCGCACTTCAACGTCGATCCGCTGTTCTTCGGCCTGCTGGTCGCGCTCAACCTGCAGACGGCCTTCCTGTCGCCGCCGGTGGCGATGGCCGCGTTCTACCTCAAGGGGGTGTCGCCGCCGCACGTGACGCTGAACCAGATCTTCCTCGGCATGCTGCCCTTCATGGCGATCCAGGTGCTGGCGCTGATCCTGCTGTACATGTTCCCGGCGATCGGCCTGTGGCTGCCGGAGCTGCTGTACAAGTAGCGCGTACTCACGCGGCGGCGGCGGATGTGGCCGCCGCGGGAATCGTGATGGTGAGCGTGGTGCCCTTGCCGGGCGCGCTCGCCATGCGGAATTCGCCGCCGAGCGTGTAGACGCGTTCGCGGATGCCGATCAGGCCGAAGGAGCGCGACTTGCGCATGTTGCCGGGGAAGCCGCCCACGCCATCGTCCGAGATTTCGATCTCGATGCGGTCGTACTTGCGCTGCAGCCGGATATCGACATGCGTCGCGTAGGCGTGCCGGCTGACGTTGGTCAACGATTCCTGCAGGATGCGGAAGACCGATGTCGCCGCTTCCTCGTCCAGCACGCCGTCGAGGTCGCCGCCCTCGATCGCCAGCGTGCATGACACGCCGCTGCGCTGCCTGAACTGCTGCACCTGCCATTCGAAGGCGGACTGCAGCCCGAGGTCGAGCACCGGCGGGCGCAGGTCATTGACGATCGCGCGGACAGAGCGCACCACGTTGTCGACCTGGGACAGCAGGCCGTGGATGCTTTCATTGATCTCCGGATAGCGCCGCCGCGCTTCATTCTCCAGCAGCGAGACGTCGATGCGCAGGGCGAGCAGGTTCTGCCCGAGGTCGTCGTGGATTTCGCGGGCGATCCGCTTGCGCTCGTCTTCCTTGACGCGCGCCTGGTGCGCGGCCAGTTCGCGCAATTCCGTCTGCGATTGCCTGAGCGCCTGTTCCACCTCCTTGCGCGCGGTGATGTCCCTGCCCGTGCCCCGGTATCCGATGAATTCCCCGCTTGCGCCGAACAGCGGTTCGCCGCTGACCGACATCCAGTGCACGCGGCCCTGCTTGTCGCACACTCGGTATTCAAGATTGCTGAAGGGCTTGTGCGACTTGATCACACGTAAATGCTCCTCGAAGTCCTTCTCATCGACTTCCAGCGGCACGTCGTCTCGGGTCTTGCCTATGAGGTCTTGCGTCGGCGTGTCGCCGAAGATGGTTTCGCCGCTGATCATGGTAAAGCGGAATTCGGCATCCTGTTCCCAGTACCAGTCGGACGACATGCGCGTGAGACGCTCGAATCGCTCCTCGCTCGCGCGCAAGGCGCTTTCGATTCGCTTGTGCGTGTCGATATCCCTGGTCAGCCATGCATTGCTTCGTGCGAGATACCCGGCCTGGACGGCCAGGGACTGCAGGTAAAGCGCGAGCAGGATGCTGAACGACGCGCCCGTCGCCAGGACCATCCAGGCGGAAGAATAGGCTGTCTCCGATGCGTCCGGCGTGGGCGTGCTGACGATGCGCCAGCGTACGCCGGCTGCATCGACATGACGCGTGATGCCCGATGCTTGCCTTCCGGGCGCCACCTGCGCATCGGTCCGGACGGGCCCCTGCTTGCCGGAGCTGTACACGAGCTCTGCGTCCTTTCCGTTGTCCACGAAGATGCTGACATCGATATCGGGAGCATGCAGGGGCGCCGCGCGGCGCATGACGCTCTCCACGAACTCCTGTGCACGCAGGACGACGGCGGTATAGCCGATAATGGTGTCGTCCCGTTCGCCGTTCCGGTAGACCGGCATCATCACAGCGAACGCGCGTTTGCCACCTGCCTCCGGCCTGAGGTCGAACATGCGCGTGGCGCTTGGCAGCCCGATGCCCTGTGCGCGTTCTATCGCACCGTCTTTTTCCAGTAGTGAGGAAATATCCATTCCGCGCGCGTGCATGTTGCCGGGCGCGGGAGCGACCTGATCGATGACGTAGTAGCGGCGCTTGCCGCCGGCGAAGTCGATGCGTACGAAAGAAAATACCTGTACATAGGGATGCAGTCCGGCGAGTTGCGTGGCGACGTCAAGGAATTGACTCCGGTTGACCTCCTTGCCGCCGGAAAAGAGGCTGTTGACGATCGTCAGGCCATGCAGGGTATCGTCGAAATTCTGCTGGAAGGCTACCCGCCTTACGTCGGCGGCCTGTTCAAAGGCTTTGCGGCGCTGGTCCGCTTCGGATTTTGCAAGCCAGACAGACAGAATGCCTGTAAACGCGAGTCCCGCGCCCAGTACAAGCAGGGCTGCGAGTGAAACCGGTTTTCGCGAGAGTGAGCAGGACAAGTTGTTCCTCGAACTGTTGTTTTTATTGGCGCTGTCCGAAATCGTACGGTACATTTTTTGCTGCGATGCAGCGGGAGTTTGCGAATTCGCACTTCATTGAGGTGAGTCAATAAAATGTTGCGACGTTTGCGTTAAGAACTTTCCAATTAGAAATTATTGGTTGCAAATATTTGACACTATTGGTTTCTCTGCAGCCGGCTGAAGTCTTGCGCACACAGCGGATGTTTCCCATCATAACGGGCGGGCTGGCCTGCTTTTCATCGACTTCGGCACGGCGTCCCGCTGCGATGGCACCCGAAGGAGCCGTCACCACATCTCGACGGCACAGGCGTATGGAAATGATTGTTGTTGCCAGGGGGAACTCTATGGGCGGTAGCGACTCACATCGCCATGATGATGAAATTGCTTCCCGCGCTGGCCTTCCTCTGCGTACTCGATGTCCATGCACGCCAGCCCACGCTGGTCGATGAAATCTCGCGCGCCATCCAGGCGCGCACCGATACCGCACCGGCAAGCGCGCAGGTCGAAGCGGGCTATTCCCCCGAGGGCAGCGCCGAACGGCTGGTACTCAAGGTCATCCATACATCCGGAAAGAGCATCCGCCTGGCCGCCTATTCCTTCACCTCACCGAAGGTCGTGCGCGCGCTCGTGGATGCAGGCCGGCGCGGGGTCGATGTGCGCGTCGTCGTCGACGAGAAGGGCAATACGACGAAGTCGGGAACGGCTGCGCTCAACCTGCTGGTGAACGCAGGCATCCCGGTGCGCACCAACGGCGAATACGCGATCCACCACGACAAGTACATCGTGAGCGATGGCCTGCATGTGCAGACCGGCTCGTTCAACTACTCGCAGGCGGCCGCGCGGTCCAACAGCGAGAATGTGCTCGTGGTGTGGCACAACGCCGCGCTTGCGGCGTCCTACCTGCGGCACTGGCAAAGCCGCTACGACGAGGGGAAAGCCTACCGTTCCGGATATTGAATTCAGGAGCGCGCTGTCTTGCGGAAGACGCGCTGCACGGCGCTCACGACCGCGAGCACGATGCCGCCGGCAATCACGCCCGCAACGCCGTTGCCCAGCGCCGATGTGACCGGCTCCAGCGCGCCGGTCGCGTGCGCGGCGCCTTCGATGAGGTGATGCACGGCCGGGATGCCGTGCGCAAGGATGCCGCCGCCGACCATGAACATCGCCGCCGTACCCAGCACCGAGAGCGTCTTCATCAGCGCGGGCGCGATGCGCAGCAGCAGGCGTCCGGCCGCCTGGCGCAGCGCATTGCCGCCCTTGCTCAGGTACAGTCCGGCATCGTCGAGCTTGACGATGCCCGCGACCAGGCCATACACGCCGACGGTCATGATCGTGGCCACGCCCACGAGCACGGCCACGCGCTGCGCGAACGAGGCGTCGGCCACGGTGCCGAGCGCGATCACGATGATTTCCGCCGACAGGATGAAGTCGGTGCGCACCGCGCCCTGCACCTTTTCCTTTTCGAACGCGACCATGTCCACTGCCGGATTGGCAAGCGCGCCGACGAGTTCGGCGTGATGCGCGTCGTCCTCGTGTTTGCTGTGCAGGAACTTGTGTGCGAGTTTCTCGAATCCCTCGTAGCAGAGGAAGGCGCCGCCGAGCATCAACAGCGGCGTGACCGCCCACGGCGCGAAGGCGCTGATGGCCAGCGCGGCCGGCACCAGGATCGCCTTGTTCTTCACCGAGCCCTTGGCCACCGCCCACACCACGGGCAGTTCGCGATCGGCTTGCACGCCCGATACCTGCTGCGCATTGAGCGCAAGGTCGTCGCCCAGCACGCCGGCGGTTTTCTTGGCGGCGACCTTGGTCATCGCGGCCACGTCGTCCAGGATGGTGGCGATATCGTCAAGCAGGGCTAACAGGCTGGCTCCGGCCATGGGGATCCTCGATGGAAATATCAGAAGTTGCAGATTTAAACATGAATACACCCATGCAGTCATGACAACGACTGTGGCTTGCCGTTCACTGCGCCTTTCCGCCAAGTAACAAAAAGGCGGATAATGGGCCGTCATGGCCGATCATTACCTCACCTCATCCAACGTGAGCACGCGCTGGCAGCGTTTTGCCGTGCGCATGCTTGCCCTCTACGGCTGGCGCGTCAATTTCGCGCCGCTGCCCGGCCCGCGCGGCGTGGTCATCGTTTATCCGCATACCTCCAACTGGGATTTCATCATCGGCCTGCTCGCCAAATGGGCGATGGGCATCCGTTTCCGCTGGCTGGGAAAGGAAGCGCTGTTCAAGGGAGCGTGCGGCGCGCTGCTGGGCCCGCTGTTCCGTGCCTGGGGCGGCGAGCCGATCGAGCGCGGCACCAGCACCGGTGCAATCGACCGCCTGGCCGCGCAGATCCGGTCGGCCGATGAATACTGGCTGGCGCTGGCGCCGGAAGGCACGCGCAAGTACCGCGACGCATGGCGCAGCGGCTTCTACCACATTGCGCTGACCGCAGGGGTGCCGCTCGGCATGGCGACCTTCGATTACGCCGCCAAGGAAGTGCGGCTGGTCAGCTATGCGACGCTGAGCGGCGATGTCGATGCCGACCTGGCGCGCATCCGCGAAGCCTATCGCAGCTGCCGCGGACTGAAGCATGAATGCGCCGCGCCGATCGTCTTTTCTCAGGGATCACAACCGGTTGCGCCGGCACAGCAATCAGGAAGCGTCCGGCGCAATGCCTGACTGCGGAATGTGCGGCGCGGGATCGCCCGCGCCATGCCTCTGCTGGTATTCGCGCTCGATGTGCGAAAAGAAGGTCGACGCGCCATACCGCTCCTTGAACCAGCGGCACCACTCTGCATCCTCGCGCAGCGCGGCCTCGGTTTTCTCCAGCTCGTCGAGCTGGCGCGCCTTGCTCTCCGCATCCGCCGCGGCACGTTGCGCGGCAGTTTCCGCGTCGCGCATCTGTTGCATGAGCGACGCGTTCACCGCCTGCAGGCGCTCGATGGTGCGCGCCGCCGACTCTACGAGTCCCAGCAAGTCATCGAGCGTGATGTTCTTGTTGCCTTCTTCCTGCGCCAACTGATCTCTCCCAAAGAAACGGATTACGGTTTCCTTAGGTGCGCAAATGCCCTGCCAGTTCCGCGCGCCGCCGTGTAATGGCGGACTTATCGAAAAATGCGATCGGAATGCCGGAAAAGGCATGCAGAAGATTCAACGCGGCCGCAAGCCCCAGGAATTGACGAAGCGATGCACGCTGCCGCTGGCGCGTTCTGTCACGAGCAGATTGCCTGCACCGTAGGCAGGCGCCTGCAGCAGGTTCACCGAGGTCGGCTGGGAGAATCCGGCTCGGTGCAGCTCAGTGCCATGCTCGCTCACATGCGTAATGCGTCCGCCGAGGAATTCCGCCATCACCGCGCCGCCTTCCACCAGCGCGAAGTCGTCGAGGAAGGCGGCGGATTTGTACAGCGCGGTTTCGTTGTGCAGGCCGTCGGCGCGCAGGTCGTAGCGCAGCAGCTGCGACACGCCGATGTAACTGAACGGATTGACCGTGACGTACAGCTTGCCCTGCGCATGGCGCAGCCCGTTCGGCTTGAAGGCGAGGAAGCGATGGAAGGTGGCCTGCGTCGAAATCGTGTACGCGCTCGCCAGCGTGATCTTCTGGATCGTGCCCGGCAGCAGCGGCAATCCGCTGTCGGCGACATAGAGGTTTCCGGCGCCATCGACCGCCAGCCCGTTGGGCAGCGCAATGCCCTGCAGTTCGCCGACTTCCTGCAGCAGCGGTGCAGCCGCCAGCGTGTCCAGTGCCAGCAGGTACTTCTTCGCCAGCGGATTGAGGTTGTCGGTGGTGCAGACGGTATAGACGCGGCCGTTGGTTTCGGCGATGCCGAGGTAATAGCAGGAGCGGTTGACGCCGTCGCGAAACACGGCGGACACCTGCGCCTTGTCCCAGCCGGCGTTGCCGAACTTCAGTTCGTAAAAGGCGCCGTCGGAGGAAACGAAGAGGCGCTGGTTGCTGGTCTCGATCGCATTCTCCGCGGACGCGACCTGCGTGACGAGCGGCTCCGCGCGGGCGGCGAGCGCGGCGAGCAGCAGCACGGCGGTAGCGAGGGTCTTGCGCATGGAGTGCGTCTCCTTGGATGGAAACGCGATCTTATGGCTGCGCGGCGGTTGGGGAAATACCGGCGAAGAAAGCTTCTAAGACGCCGGAGGATTGATGCAGGCGTGGTTGTGGCCTGCAAGGACAAAAAAAGAGGCGCGACCAGTTATCTGTCGCGCCGTGGGGAAAGCAGCGCCACGCTATGCTGCTGACTTCGCTTCCATTGCGGGTTCGTTCGAACCGTCCGCGCCGAATACCGACGCGAGCGCCCGGCTCACCAGCCCGGTGAGGGACACCACGCGCGCGCGTTCTTCACGCAGCGCCTGTGCAAGCCCTTCGGCGGAGATCGAGAGCGCCTCCTGCCGGTCCTTGGTGGAGAAGATGTACAGGCTGCGTGTCGGGCTGACCCAGGCCAGCTTGATCTTCATCGTCGTGCCATCCTTGCGCGTGAATTCCATCCAGGTGCCGCGTTCAAGCGCGTCGACCATCTGGTCGAATTGATCCGGTTCGGGCTCCGGCTGTTGCATCGCCTGGCGCTGCGCACGGCGTTCCGCGGCCTGCTTGGCGACCGCCAGCGCGATCTGCATCTGGCGCTCGGGCGACAACTCCAGCGGCGCGCGCACGATGGACGCGTGGCATTCGGCCAGCTCCTTGAAGAAGCGTTCGCGGTCGTCGCCGTGCCACTTGATCAGGTCCAGCCATTTGTTGAGCATGGCTATCATCGGCGGCAGTTTGGCCAGCAGTTCCTTGCGCTCGGCGGCCGTGATCTTCGGCTTCACGCTCCAGCACAGGTCGTCCATGGTCCTGATCGCGCTGTCCGCGGCCTGCGGTTTTTCATCCTTCACGCCGTACGCAAGCGTGAGCACCCGCACCCATTTGTCTTCGAGGAAGGTCTCGACGAAGGCGACCACCTCGCCCGTGCCGACGCGCATGGCGACCTCGTTCTTCGCCGCCTTCAGGCACTGGTCATGCTTTTCCTGCTGCAGCGCGTTGCCGATGGAGTTCGCCAGCACCTGCTCGGTCGCAGTGTCGTCACGCTTGATGAAGGCCGTCAGTTCCGCCGCGACATCGGTGAAGACCGCCATGCGCTGCTCTGACTCCTGCTGGATGCGCTTGACGCTGCGCTGGATGACGACGTACAGCGGGTCGGCCTCGCCCTTGCGGGAGTCCCAGCCGACGGCAAGCCTGGCCATCAGGTCCACCACGCGGCGTGCCGGATGGCCTGCCTTGAAAAAGAAATCCTTGTCCTGCACGGCGGCCTTCAGCACGGGTACCTGCAGCGAACCGATCATCGCCTTCATCTCATCGGCGATATGTTCGTCGGCGAATACCATGCCGAAGATTTTCTTGAGCAGGTTGATGACGCTCGTGTCCGTCGCCGTCAGCGCGCCGGACGGCGCATCCTTGCGGATACGGTCGAGGATCTCGACATAGAACGGTGTAGCAGGCTTGCCGGCCGCCGGAGCGTGCGTCGAGACGCTGCGTTGCACCGCCGACAGGAAGCCCATCAGATCGTTGCGCGATGCTGTCGCCTGCAATGCATCCTCGGCAAACAGCGAAGGAAAATCCGTCGTCAGCGCCCGGTCGGACGTTCCTGCGGATTTCTTTTCATCCGAGGGGAACAGGCGGCGCAACTGACGTGTCACCGGGTCCATCGCCGCTTCGTCCTGGCCCGGCGAGGACTTTTTTTCCTCGTCCAGCGTCGCCACCAGTGCGGACGCTGGCAGGTGCGGCACGATGCCGCGTTTGATCAGCGACATGTTCAGCGCATGCAGCACGGGCGCCAGGTCGAGGCAGAGCGAGGGACCGAGCAGGCGGTACACCAGGTGGTGTGCGCTGGCATCCGGCTGGAATTCGCACCAGGACTCGTGGATCACTGACAGGAAGACCTGGGGGCGGAAAGGATTGTGCGCGGTTTGCAGCGCCTCGCGTCCGAGCAGCGAGGCCAGGCGGATGTTGAGCGCTGTCAGGCGGGTGCTGTTCTCGGCTTCGATCGCGCGCGCGGCCTTCACCAGGCACAGCTTCTTGTCCACTTCGAGTTCGGGCGGCAACGATGCCGGCACGGCGGCCGATTCCTGCACGGTGCCGGGATATTCGGCGGCCAGCACTTCGTTATGCAGCGCGGCGCCGAGCCTTTCGGACATCACATAATAGAAGGGATAGCGATTGCGCTTGAGAAGGGCGGCCGCGGCGTTGAGCAGCTTGGCCTGCTGGGCATCGCCGGACGACTTGGCCTCGGCGGCCATCGCATCGGCCAGCCGCGTGATGAATCCATCAATCTGCTTGTTGGCCAGGTTCGCCGCCGCGTCCGCGAGCTCCTGCAACACCTCAATCCGCAGGGACGGCGGGATCGGGTTTGCGCTGGGCGCATCGGGTGGTGAAGCTTCGGGGACCATGGCGTTGCCGCATCGAGTGATATAGGGAAAGTATGTCCAGTAAACCAAACTGCAGCTTCATTCTTGCACAATATTGCCGTACAGCAAGATCTCAATTGTAAGGAAACGTTACTTTCCGTAAAGAAACATTCCATCGAAAGGGTTGTGAAGTAAGTGCGTGCTATTTATTGAGACATCGATAATTCATGATTTTATGAATCGTGCCGATCCTTTTGGTAATTCGGATGCAAGCGGCTAAAGGCAACAATTGACATACGGTAACAAAATCGTTTCCGGGTTGCTGTGCTGCCACCCATGAGTCTGGCCGGTGCTCCGATGAGGTCGCAATAAGAAAGCGCGGCCAGGTTTTTCAGCCGCGCTTTATCCTGCTCGGGAAGTTTGGGCCGTCAGACGCTTCTCCAGCGTTGCCTTGGTCGATTCCGGCGCGGAATACAACATCATTCAGCTTCCCATGCCGCCTTGTCAATCGACGTGATTTGGTTGAACTGCATCAGCCCATCTTGCCGATGATCTGGTTCATCTCATCCCTGGAGAAGGCCCGCATGGTTTGTGTGCGGACATTGCCCGCGGCACCGATCGTCAAGCCGAAGGCCGCGAGCGCTGCGTCATCGGATGCCTCGAAAACCACCATCAGGTCGTATTGGCCTTGCGTCCAGAAAATATCCTTTACCTTCACGCCGAATTTGCTTGCCCCTTCTTTCACCGCATCCGCGCGCTTCACCGTATCCTTGACGGTGCGCATTCCTTGGTCAGTGAACGACGTCAGAGCTATGTAGGTAGCCATGGCCATTTCCTTTCAGAAGAAAGACGGTAGGCGGGGCCGGGAATCATGACGGGCAGGAGTAGGCCCCTTTTCTCCGGCCCGTTGCACACAACCGGGTGCGCGATTTCTCTTGATGGGTGTAGGCGGATCGGGCTGTTTTCGCCCGGCACCGCGCAGGGCATCTTCAGGGAGCGATGGGGGGAGGTGGATTTTAGTATAGGAAGCGAATATGGCAGTGTCCAGAAGACCTTGCCACCTGCTGTCCGAATAAAAAAGCGCGGCCAGGTTTCCCTGCCGCGCCGCTATCCATCACAATCGATGGTTTCCCATGTTCATGGGAGTCAAGCCGCCAGACGTTTCTCCAGCTGCGCCTTGGTCGATTCCAGCTCGCTCGGCAGATGGTACTTCAGCTTGTCGAACAGTTCGGCATGCAGCTTCAGCTCGGCTTCCCAGGCCGCCTTGTCGATCGACGTGATGCGGTCGAACTGCGCCTGGGTGAATTCCAGGCCGTCCCACTTCAGGTCTTCGTAACGCGGCGTGACGCCGAAGATGTTCTCGTTGCCGCCGGCGGTGCCTTCGATGCGGTCGAGCATCCACTTCAGCACGCGCATGTTGTCGCCGAATCCCGGCCACACGAACTTGCCGTTCTCGTCGGTGCGGAACCAGTTCACGCAGAAAATCTTCGGCAGTTCGGCTGGCGAGGCGGCGATCTTCTTGCCGATGTTCAGCCAGTGCTGGAAGTAGTCGCTCATGTTGTAACCCATGAACGGCAGCATCGCGAACGGGTCGCGGCGCACCACGCCCTGCTGGCCTGCGGCCGCAGCGGTGGTTTCGGAACCCATGGTCGCGGCCATGTAGACGCCTTCCACCCAGTTGCGGGCTTCGGTGACCAGCGGCACGGTGGTCGAACGGCGGCCGCCGAAGATGAAGGCCGAGATCGGCACGCCGGCCGGATCGTCCCATGCCGGGTCGATCACAGGGTTCTGGGTCGCGGCGACGGTGAAGCGCGCGTTCGGGTGCGCAGCCTTGCGGCCGGTTTCCTTGGCGATTTCCGGCGTCCAGTCCTTGCCCTGCCAGTCGATCAGGTGAGCCGGGGCTTCCTTGGTCAGGCCTTCCCACCACACATCGCCGTCGTCGGTCAGCGCGACGTTGGTGAAGATGGTGTTCGCGTTGAGCGAAGCCATGCAGTTGGAGTTGGTGACGGTATTGGTGCCCGGCGCCACGCCGAAGTAGCCGGCTTCCGGATTGATCGCATACAGGCGGCCATCCTTGCCCGGCTTGATCCAGGCGATGTCGTCGCCGATGGTGGTGACCTTCCAGCCGTTGAAAGCCTTCGGCGGGATCAGCATCGCGAAGTTGGTCTTGCCGCAGGCGGACGGGAAAGCGGCAGCCACGTAGTGCTTCTTGCCTTCCGGGGATTCCACGCCGAGGATCAGCATGTGTTCGGCCAGCCAGCCCTGATCGCGACCCATGGTGGATGCGATGCGCAGCGCGAAGCACTTCTTGCCCAGCAGCGCGTTGCCGCCGTAGCCGGAGCCGAAGGACCAGATTTCGCGGGTTTCCGGATAGTGGACGATGTACTTGGTCTGGTTGCACGGCCACGGCACATCCTTCTCGCCGGCGGCCAGCGGCTTGCCGACGGTGTGCACGCAGGGCACGAAGTCGCCGTCGGCGCCGAGCACGTCGTACACGGCCTTGCCCATGCGGGTCATGATGCGCATGTTGACGGCGACGTACGGGGAGTCGGACAGTTCGATGCCGATGTGGGCGATCGGGGAACCCAGCGGGCCCATGGAGAACGGCACGACGTACATCGTGCGGCCGCGCATGCAGCCGTCGAACAGCCCGTTCAGGGTCACGCGCATTTCAGCGGGCGCCATCCAGTTGTTGGTCGGGCCGGCGTCTTCCTCTTTTTCAGAGCAAATGAAGGTGCGGTCTTCGACACGCGCCACGTCGGACGGATCGGAGCAGGCCAGGTAGCTGTTCGGGCGCTTGGCGTCGTTCAGCTTCTTCATGGTGCCGGCGGCAACCATTTCCGCGCACAGCCGATCGTATTCTTCCTGGGAGCCGTCGCACCAGGTGATGCGTTCAGGCTTGGTGAGCGCCGCGATTTCGGCGACCCAGTTGATCAGCTTCTGGTTCTTGACGTAAGTTGGTGCATTCAAAGCTGCAATGCCTCCCATAACGGGTTGGTTCATAAAAAACTACCTCCAATGCCAATAAAGAAACCTGTCTTGTCCCGGTGCGGCAGGATCGTCGTCAGCTTTTGGCTCGGCTAGTGCAGTGGTCTAGCGGTACGGCGGTCATGTCGAAGGCGGTCATCATGTAGGACCGCGCTGCCCGAAAAATGGAATAATGGTCGGGCGGGTGGGGGCGTCCGCTCCAGAGGGAGTGACGATATATAAGTTACTGATTGTACACGGCGCAACACCTCGGCTCAATGATTTACAACAAAATTGTAGGAAAAATAGTCGAGTTTTGTAGTAGGTATTTCCCGTTTCTTCAAAGACTCGTATCTTTGCTACGGTTTTGTGACAAGCTCGGCAAGAACATATGAAAATAGCCATCCTAGACGATTATCAGGACAGCGTCCGCCACCTCGATTGCTTCCGCCTGTTAGAGGGGCATGATGTCAAAGTGTTCACGAGCAGCGCGAAAGGTGTAGTACAACTTGCGCTGCGTCTAAAGGACTTCGATGCGCTGGTCCTGATCCGCGAGCGCACCGTGTTCAACCGCCAGCTGCTTGGCAAGCTCCCCAACCTCAAGCTCATCTCGCAGACCGGCAAGGTGAGCGGTCACATCGACGTCGAAGCCGCTACTGCGAGCGGCATTGCCATCGCCGAGGGCGTAGGCGACCCGACCGCGCCTGCCGAACTGACCTGGGCCCTGATCATGGCTTCGTCACGGAAAATCCCCCAGTACGCCGCCAACCTGCGCGACGGCCAGTGGCAGATGGCCTCCATCAACCCGGAGCTCAACACATTGGGCACCGTGCTCAAGGGCAGGACGCTCGGCATCTGGGGCTTCGGCCGCATCGGACGGCTGGTGGCGGGTTACGGCAAGGCCTTCGGCATGAACGTGATGGTCTGGGGCAGCGAAGCCAGCCGCGATGCCGCGCGGCAGTTCGGCTGCCAGTCCGCCGGTTCGCGCGAAGATTTCTTCGCGCAGCCGGATGTCCTGTCGCTGCACCTCAGGCTGAACGACGCCACGCGCGGCCTGGTGACGGAGGACGACCTCGCCCGGATGAAACCGACCGCATTGTTCGTCAACACCAGCCGGGCCGAACTGCTTGCGGAAGGTGCGCTCGAAGCGGCGCTGCATCGCGGCCGTCCCGGCTTTGCCGCAGTCGATGTCTTCGAATCCGAACCCCTGCCGCCGAAGGCATCGCTGCTGTCCATTCCGACACTGCTGGCCACGCCCCACGTCGGCTATGTCGAGAAGGACAGCTACGAGCTGTACTTCCGCGCGGCATTCCAGAACGTGGTCGACTTTGCCGCCGGCACGCCGAAGAACATCCTCAATCCCGACGCCTTGAAACGGTAGACGCGCATGCGACGAATTGACCCGATGCGCGCACTGAAGGCGCTGGCCTTGTGCGCGTTCTGGCTTGGCGTCTTTGCGCCTGCACGTGCCGAGCCGCCTCCCGGAATCCGGCATGTCACGACAGTCGAAGGCGTGGCCGAATACCGCCTCGAGAATGGCCTGCGCGTCCTGCTGGCGGTTGACAATGCGAGGCCCGTCGTCACCGTCAACCTGGTCTACCTCGTCGGTTCCCGCCACGAGGGCGCAGGCGAAGCCGGCATGGCCCACCTGCTGGAGCACCTCGTCTTCAAGGGCACACCCTCCACGCCCGACCCCAAGGCACAGTTCGCGCAGCGCGGCATGCAGTGGAACGGCACCACGTCCTACGACCGCACGAACTACTTCGCCACCTTTAATGCCGAAGGCGACAACCTCGACTGGTATATCGGCTGGCTCGCCGATTCCATGGTCAATGCCTTCATCGTACGGCGCGACCTCGACAGCGAGATGACGGTGGTGCGCAACGAATTCGAACGCGCCGGGGTGCGCGCCGACATCGCGCTCTACCAGGCTGTGCTGGCAGCCGCCTACCAGTGGCATCCCTATGGCAGGGCGGTCATCGGCACCCTGTCCGATATCGAAAATGTGTCGATTACGCGCCTGCAGAATTTTTACCGCCACTTCTACCAGCCGGACAACGCCGTGCTGGTCGTCGCCGGGAAGGTCGACGCCGATGCCGTGCTTGCACGTGTCGCCGCGACCTTTGGCACGCAGCCCGCGCCGTTGCGCACGCTCGAACCGTTCTACACGCAGGAGCCGGTGCAACAGGGCGAGCGTCATGTCACCCTGCGCAGGACGGGCGCCTCGCCGATGGTGGCAGTGGCTTACCATGCCATGCCTTCCGGCAGCCGCGACTTCGCCACGCTCGCTGTCCTGCGCCAGGTGCTCACCGCCGTCCCGGGAGGGAGGCTGCACCAGGCGCTCGTGCAGCCCGGACTGGCAAGCGCACTATCCGACTGGACCCAGCCGACGCGCGACCCGGGCTTCCTGTACCTGGGCGCCTTGCTTGCCGATGGCACTGAATTCGATGCCGCGCAAAAGGCGATGCTCGATGCCATCGAAGCCATGCCGCCCGTCACCGACGATGAGGTGGCGCGCGCGAAAATCCTGATCGTCAACGCCATCAACCGCCGCCTGCTCGACGCGCAAGGTGTGGCGATGAGCCTGACCGATGCGATTGCCGCCGGCGACTGGCGGCTGGGCTTTGCCATGCGCGACTGGATCGGCGAGGTGACGCCTGCCGATGTCGACCGGCTTGCGCGTGCGATCTTCGTGCAGAGCAGCCGCACGACAGGGCGTTTCATTCCCACGGCCCAGGCGGTGCGCGCGCCGGCATACCAGCGTCCCGACCTTGATGCCTTGCTGAAGGACTATCGTGGACGTCCGCCTGTCGCCGGAATCGATGCCTTTCCGATGACGAACGCGGAAATCGACGCGCGCACGCAGGCGACCACCCTGCCGGGCGGCATGAAGCTCGCCATCCTGCCGCGTGCCACGAAGGGCGACCGCGTGACCGGTACGCTACGGCTGCGATGGGGGACGCTCGACACGCTGCGCAGCAGGCGTGCGGACAGCCTGCTGCTGGCGAGCATGATGCTCAAGGGAACTGCGAAACGCTCGCGGGCAGAGTTGAATCACCTGCTGTCCGCTTTGGACAGTTCCATCAACGTCAACCCGATCGCACCCGCAGGCGGGAGCCTTGTCGGTCTCGCGATCGACTTCAATGCGCCCAGGGAAAAGCTTGAGCGCGTGCTGGAACTGCTGGCCGAGGCCTTGCGCACACCGGTCTTTCCCGCGGATGAATTCGAGCAGGCGCGGCGCTCCTATATCGCGCAAGTCCTCGCCGTACAGAACGACCCGGCCGCCCATGCGGCGTCCACGCTTTCCCGCCACATGGTCCGCCATGACAGGGACGACCCGCGCAGCGTATGGACGCCGGAGGAAACGCAACAGGCCGTGCGTGAAGCGACGGTCGAGCGGATGCAGGCGTTCTACCAGGAATTCGCAGGGGCGACGCACGCCGAACTCGCGATGGTCGGGCCGGTCGACCCGGCACTGGCCGCTGAACAGCTGCGCACGCTCTTCGACGACTGGCGCAGCCCGCAATCCTATGCGCGTGTCGCACGGCCCTACCAGGACGTACCCGCGCTCACCATCGTGCTGGACATGCCCGGCAAGACCAATGCCGCCTATGCAGCCGTGCTGCCGATCGAACTCGAGGAAACGGACGCCGATACCCCCGCGCTCTTCACGGCGATCCAGCTGCTCGGCGGACGTGCCGGCACGCGACTGTGGAACCGCCTGCGCGAGAAGGAGGGCTTGAGTTACGGCGTGAATGCCTCCCTCGGCGTCGGAACGCGTGATCGTCACGGCCGCATATCGATCACCGGGACATTCGCCCCGCAGAACCGCGACCGTTTCGAAGCGGTACTGCGCGAGGAACTGGAAAAAGTGCTGGCCGACGGATACAGCGCACTGGAAGTGGATTTCGCAAAGAACGCGATCCTGCGCCTGCGGCGGCAGGCCATCACCGAGGAGCGCACCGTCGCCACTCTGCTGGCGGACAATCTCTTCTGGGGCAGGACGATGGCATGGCGGGAGCGGCGCGACAATGACTATGCCGCGCTCACCCCGGAACAGGTGAACGCGGCGCTGAAAAAGTATCTCGATCCGGCAAGGATGTCCGCCGCCCTCGCCGGCGACTTCCCCGCTCAGTAAGTCTTGTAGGGCAGGAACTTCCCCGACAGGACGACGTTGACGCGGTCCCCCTTGGGATCCGGTTCGCGCGTGATGTCCATCGAGAAGTCGATCGCGCTCATGATGCCGTCGCCGAATTCTTCATGGATCAGTTCCTTGATGGTCGTGCCGTATACGCTCACGATCTCGTACCAGCGGTAGATCAGCGGATCGGTCGGCACGGCCGTCGGCAGCGAACCCTTGTACGGCACGATCTGCAGCCATGCCGCCTCCTCGTCGGTGAGTCCGAACAGGTCCTGCGCGGCTTCGGCCTGCGCCTTGGTGAAGGTCATCTGGCCGAGGCAAGCGGCGGTCGTCCATTCCTTGCTGTGGCCGATGCGTTCGGCGATGTCCTTCCACTTCAGGCCCTTCCTGACTTTGGTTTCGATGATCTTGCGGGTCACTTCGTTGCGATCCATGGGTGTCCTCGTTGATGTGGTTGACGGTGAAAACCGGTTCAGCAAAAGGCGTGCCGTCGTTCAACCGTCAAAAAACATGGCCCATGCACCGCCTGTGCGCAGGCATGGCACTTCTTCTGCCCCGAATTTGTGCGACACGGCCGCTTTCAGCACGGTCGTTCATGTTTCGCTACACTGGAGCGTCATTCCTGGAGTACTCATGCAGACCAGACTGTGGTCCCTCACCCTCGGCAACTTCGCCATTGGCACCGGCGTGATGATCGTGCCGGGCATGCTCAATGAACTGAGTGCCGACCTCGCCATCTCGCCGGCGCAGGTCGGCATGCTGATTTCCACCTTCGCGATGACGATCTGCGTGACCGGCCCCTTCCTCGCAGGCTGGACCAGCGCCATCGAACGCCGCAAGCTGCTGACCGCGGCGCTGGCGCTGTACGCGGCCATGCACTGGCTGGCGGCGCTGTCGCCGGGCTATCACACCCTGCTCGCCGCGCGCATGCTGACTGCGCTCGGCGCTGCCGTGTTTACCGCGCAGGCGGCAGCCACGGCGGGACTCATGGTGCCGCCCGAAGTGCGCGGCAAGGCGATAGGACTGGTATTCCTCGGCTGGTCGATCGCGGCCGTGGTCGGCACGCCCATCGGCGCCTACCTCGGCGCGCATATCGGCTGGCGTCCCACTTTCGGACTGGTCGGCCTGCTCGCCGCGCTGTTCGCCGCCGGCGTATGGATGCAGATTCCGCCCAAGCTCTACGTCGCCCCCATGGACCGCGCGGCATGGAAGGCACTGTTCGCCAACACACCGCTGCTGCTGGCGATCTCGGTGACTGCGATCCAGGCGCTCGGCATGTTCACCGTCTTTTCCTACATGGCCCTGCTGCTGAAGGATTTCATCGGCGCCACGCCGACCGTCATCAGCGTGATGTTCCTGTGCTTCGGCATCACCGGGGTGCTCGGCAACGTGATCGGCGCCCGCGTGATGGACCGCATCGGTCCGATGCGCGTGGGCGTCGTCGCGATGGGCTGCATGCTGACCGCGATCACCTTGTGGCCGCTCACGCGCGGGTCGCTGCCGGTCACCGTGGCGCTGATCCTGCTTTGGGGGCTGGGCTGCTTTGCGATCAACGGTTCGCAGCAGGCGCGCCTCGTCGCGATGGCGCCGCCGCTGGCGTCGGCGTCGGTGTCCCTGAATTCTTCCGCGATCTATCTCGGGCAGGCGGCCGGCGCATTCATCGGTGGCCTGATCGTGTCGACGCAGGGCACGGCGCACCTGTCCTTCTACAGCGCGGCGCCGATGGCGACCGCGATCATTGTGTCGCTGTATGCGGCCAGCCTTGCGAATCGCCGGCGCATGATGGAGGTTGCATGAAGATCCTGAGCGTGAATGCCGGCACCGTCGCGGACCTGTTCGTGCTGCAGTCGGACCAGATGCGCCGTGTGGCGACCGGAATACACAAGAAACCGGTGCAAGGAAGGATTCAGGTCGGCAAGCTGGGACTCGACGGCGACGAGCAGGCGGACCTCACGGTGCACGGTGGACTCGCCAAGGCGGTGTATGCGTATCCCTCCGAACATTACGCATTCTGGAAAGCGCAACGCCTTGCCGCACTGAAGCGCGACGAACCGCTGCCGCCAGGATCGATGGGCGAGAACCTGACGCTGGAAGGAGTGCTGGAAAGCGACGTGTGGATCGGCGACCGCCTGCAGGCCGGTTCCGTGCTGTTCGAAGTCACCGACCCGCGCCAGCCCTGCTACAAGTTCAATGCGAAGATGGGTTTTTCGCACGCGGCGAAGATGATGCTGCAGGCGGGATGCAGCGGCTTCTACCTGCGCGTGATCGAAACCGGCGAGCTGGAGGCAGGCGATGCAGTGAGGCTCATCCCCGGCAAGCGGGAGACCTCGCTCGCGCAGGTCAACGAAAGACGTCTGAAGGGGCGGCAGCGCGATCTGTTCTGAAGCTGTGCTTCACCAGCGCGCGTCCGCCTGTCCAGATCTTCGTCCAGCCGGGCGGCCACGGCAGCGGCGGGCCGGCATAGGCGGGCACGCCGCGGCGCACCGGGATCACCGGCAGGTGGTCCGGCACGGGGCCGTCGCGCAAATCCCAGCCGAGTGTGTATGCGTAATTCGGCAGCAGCGCCTCGCACACCGCATCGAACCATTCCGTATGGTCTTCATCCCTGCGCAAGGCTTCGGCCAGTCCCTGCGGGTCGAAGCGCGCGAAGGAATGCACCAGTTCCTGCGCCGTCGCGCCGGGCTGGTCGCCCCAGCCGAGAACAGGATTGAAGTTGTAATCCGCGCCGGAACCGTACCAGCCTTCGCGCCAGGCGCGGTCGATCCAGTTGCGCTGTCCGGTAAACAGGTGCCAGCGCCAATGCAGTCCCGACGGCTTCGGCCAGGAGTACAGGTACAGGCGCTGATAGCCCGCGCGATGCAGTTCGCGCACCATGGCCATCAGGCGCGCATGCGGCATGCGGTCCGGCGCGTCGCGGCGGAAGCGGATCGGTTCGCCGTCGGCGTGCTGCAATTCATCGTGCGAAAGATTCAGGTCCAGCGTGCGCACCTCGTCGCCGAAGCGCGCAGACACCCAGCCGGTCAACAGGTTGACCGAGGTGATGACGCCATAGCCGCGATGGCGATGAAAGATGACGGTGCCGGGTGCAACGGGTTTCATGGGCAAAAAAACAATTAGGCAAGCCGATTGAAAACACAAAACGTAAGACGTCGTGCGGCTGTTCCATAGGCCGCGCTCCGAAGGACGTTCAACACACTGTAAACCATTCGCAAGGACAAATCACGTCTTGACAGCAGAGTCTTTGCGATTAAATTTTTCGGTCTTTTACAGACCGTGGGGATGGGATTTCAGCAGGGCAACCGGACCATCACGCCCAAGCCCGCGCCATTCAAGCCGTCACCGATGACCACCGTGCCCCGGTATCGCTTTGCAATCCGCTCCACGATCGCCAGTCCCAGTCCGCTGCCGGCTGCGCCGCTGCCCGGCACGCGAAAAAAGCGGCCGGTCAGTCGCGTCCGGTATTCAGGCGCCACGCCGGGGCCGTCATCCATCACGCTGATTGACACCTGTGCATCTTCCCGCATGACGCGCACGTTGATATGCCCGGACGCGTGGCCGTACTTGACAGCGTTGTCGAGCAGGTTGTCGATCATGACCGACATGGCCACCGGGTCTGCGTGCAGAACACAACCGGCGTCCGCGCCGAAGTCCAGCTCTATCCCTTTGCGTTCCGCCTCATCCGCATGGCGCGCGGCACTGTCCGCGGCAGCCTGTCCGAGATCGACCGGCTGCATGCCGGCCTCGTCGGTATGATCCAGGCGCGCGAGCAGCAACAGTTGCTGGACGAGGTGTACGGTGCGTTGAACCCCGGCAATGACTTGCGCAAGTGCATGACGCCGCTGCGCGTCGCTGTCCGCCGCCAGGGCGACTTCAGCTTGTACTTTGATGGCGGCGAGCGGCGTTCTCAGTTCGTGCGCGGCATCGGCGGTAAAGGAACGCTCCCTGTCGATGGATTCCGACAAGCGTTGAAGCAAATTGTTCAATGAATCCGCCAGTGGCCGTATCTCTGCAGGCACGCGGGCAAGGTCGAGCGGTTGCAGGTTGTCCGCGTGGCGCGAACCGATGGCCGACGAAATGGCCGCGAGCGGCCTGAGTCCGCGCGTGGTCGACATCCACACCAGCAAGGCAAGCGCAGGCAGCGCGAGCAGCAGCCATCGACCCATATCGCGCGCGAGTTCGTTGACCACGAAGCTGCGCGTCGCCTCCGCTTCAAAGACGCGCACCTGGTAACCGTGGCGCGCGTCGCGCAGCGCGAAGGCGTGCCAGCGCTGTCCGCCGATCGCCAGGTGCGCATGTCCATCACGCGCCTCATAGGCGGCATCCGGCGCACCGGCCGCCTGCAGCAGCAGCTTGCCTTCATCGGTCCATACCTGGAAGCCGAGCGGTCCGGCGTGTTCGTCTTCTTCGTGCGTGTCTTCATGCGCCTCTTCACGTTCCGGTCCGTTCGCGGAGGCCAGGCTGTACAGCCGCTTCAGGTCGAGCAGCATCAGGGTGCGCGCATTCTGTTCCAGGCGTGCGTCCGCGAGCTCGTCCACTTCATGGCTGAGCTCGCGATAGCCGTAGGCGAGCATCGCGCCCCATACGAGGGCCAGGCTGCCCAGCAACAAGGCCAGCAGGCGGCGGCGGATCGACGGCGACTTCACGGCGCCTCCTTCCGGATCAGGTAACCGACGCCGCGAATGGTCTTGATCAGGTCGGCGCCGAGCTTCTTGCGCAGATTATGGATATGCACTTCCACCGCATTGCTCTCGACTTCCTCGTTCCACCCGTACAGGCTTTCCTCCAGCCGGGAGCGCGAAAGTGCAATACCGCGGTGTTCCAGCAAGTCGGTCAGGATGGCGCACTCGCGCGCCGACAGCGCGATCCGTGCGTCGCCCCGCACCACGGTCAGGCCTTCCGGGTGCAGCACCAGGCCGTCGTAGCGGATCGCGGCGGTGCTGCGGCCATGGGCGCGGCGCAGCAGCGCGCGGATGCGGGCGACGAGTTCGGACAGGTCGAAGGGCTTGACCAGGTAATCGTCGGCACCCGCCTCCAGGCCAGCCACGCGGTCATGCACGGTGTCGCGTGCGGTCAGCACCAGCACCGGCAAGTCGCTTCCTTTTCGGCGCAACCGTCCCAGCAACTCCATCCCCGCCAGCTTGGGCAGGCCGAGGTCGAGCACGACCAGTTCGTAATCCGTCGCCTCCAGCGCAAGTTCCGCCTCCCGGCCATCCTTCGCCCAGTCGACCGTGAACCCGGCCTGCTTCAGACCGGCCTCGATGCCATTGCCGAGCAATGCGTCATCCTCTACGAGCAGCAAGCGCATATCTTCTCCCTTCGCACATGGCTTTATTGCAAACCGCGCTTAAGGCTTCCTTAAGGAAAAGCTTGCTGCAACGGGGGCCGAAAACCATCAGCCAGATCAAACTTCTTAAGATTCGCTTCAGCTTCGGTTCACATCCTTTCACCGTGCCGGAATGGTCCGGCAATTCAATGAAAGGAAATACCATGCGCACCATTCTCGAAAAATCCCTGGTTGCCCTGTCGATCTCTGCCCTGTCGCTGGCCGCATTCGCCTCGGAAAAGGATTGCACCACCGAACCGAAAGCCAAATGGCAGAAGGAAAAGGATGTGCAGGCCGGCCTCGAAAAGCAGGGCTACACCGTGCGCCGCGTGAAGACGGAAGGCAGCTGCTATGAAGCCTATGTCACTGGCAAGGACGGGAAGAAAGCCGAGCTGATCATCAATCCGGTCGACGGCAAGGTGGTCGGAGAGGAAGGCAAATCATGACGAAACCCGGGCAACACGACGCGCCCGGCGCCTCCGTCCTCGTGTGGGATCCGCTGGTGCGCATTTTCCACTGGTCGCTCGCCTCCTGCTTCCTCGCGGCGTATGCACTGGGAGACGACGGCGGGCAGTTGCACCGGGCTTTCGGTTATGCCGTGTTCGGCCTGGTTGCATTCCGCCTGCTGTGGGGCGTGGTCGGCGGACGCCATGCGCGCTTTGCCGGCTTCGTCCCGGGGCCGGCGCGTCTCGTCCGGTACCTGAGGGATGTGCTGGCCGGCCGGGAGGCACGGTATCTCGGGCATAACCCGGCGGGCGGGGCGATGATCGTCCTGCTGCTGATCGCCGTCACCGCCACCGGCGGGTCCGGCTGGTTGATGACGACCGATGCCTTCTGGGGCAGCGAATGGCTGGAGGAGGTGCATGAGGCACTGGCAGCCGGCACGCTGGCACTGGTCGGCCTGCATGTGGCCGGCGTCGTCTTCAGCAGCCTGCGTCACCGTGAAAACCTGGTGTGCGCCATGATCACCGGGCGCAAGCGCGCCTGACTCTTTCCGGGCGGCCGTAGCGCCGCCCGTTCATCGTTCTGCACGCATCCATATTGCTTGAAGGCACTAAAAAAGTGCACGCCCGCCCTATTTTTGTCGCAAAGCAGCAGAAATCTCCTCTAAATCCACTTCCCACACCGCTTTCCGGGGCTGGCCTGCAATTTGCAATATTGTTGCGACGCACGATTGCGTGCCGCCGTTTCACCTATCCGGGACGCGGCGTTCTCCACTCGCCACCCCTTTATCCAGGAGAGCAACCATGCGAGACATCGCACCCTTGGCCATCGATACCTTCCTGCCGTACATGCGCGACGTGGTGCGCTGCGAACAGTCGCTGCGCGAGCTCAACCTGATGTGGCGCATGATCGAAGCGTCCGCCAAGATGAACTGCCCGGCCGAGGCCAAGACCATCCTGCCCACGATGGCCGCCACGCGCGCCGGCTTCAACCGGCTCGAACAGGAGCTCGTCACCAGCCTGGTGCGCGAAAAGGTTGGCAATATCCTTGACGAGATCGGCACCAAGGCGCAGTACGTGATCGATATCGTGGTGCGCAACCTCTACGAGCGCACCGCCGACGTCGGCTTCCTCGCCACCGACCGCGAGCTGTGCGCCTTCGTCGCCGGCATGCACGACGACGCGGATGCAGTCCGCCTGCGCCTGCGCGCCTACCGCAGCAAGTACACCGTCTACGATGAAATCATCCTGCTCGACCCGCAGGGCAACGTGCTGGTGCAGATCGACGAAGCCACGCCGCTCGAAGGCAGCACCGACCCGCTGATCGCCGAGACGCTGGCATCGAACTCCTACGTCGAAACCTTCCGCGCCACCGACCTGCGGCCCGCCAAGAAGCAGGCGCTGGTTTACTCGCGCCGCATGCTGCATCCTGACACCGGCTCGCCGGTTGGCGTCCTCTGCCTCTGCTTCCATTTCGAGGAAGAGATGGCCGGCATCTTCCGTTCGCACCGCGACGGCGAAGAGCGTTCCAACATGCTGCTGCTCGACGGCGAGAACCGCGTGATCGCCAGCGCCGACGAACGCTGGATTCCGCCCGGCGCCGTCGTGCCGGTCAACCGCGATGCCGGCTCGCGCCTGATGGTGTACGGTGGCCGCGAATACCTCGTGCGTACCTTCGTCGCCGAGGGCTACCAGGGCTACATGGGCCCGCCGGGATGGCAGGGGCAGGTGATGGTTCCCGTCGACGTCGCCTTCCGCGGCGGCAGCACCGATGCCTTGTCGGCACTGGACGGCCATGTCGCCGACGGCCTGCTCTCCCATGCGCGCTCGTTCTGCCCGCCGCTGTTCGAGATCATGACCGCCGCCGACACCATCCGCCGCGTCGTCTGGAACGGCCAGGTGATGACCGCCGGCCAGCGCGGCGAACTGCTCAAGCTGAAGACCATCCTCGACCAGATCAGCGAGACGGGCAACCGCAGCAACGAACTGTTCTCGCAGTCGATCCGCGACCTTTATGAAACGGTGCTCGCGTCCAGCCTGCGCGACTCCGAATTCGTCACCCACCTTCTGGTCGACCTGCTCGACCGCAATCTCTACGAGCGCTCGGACGACTGCCGCTGGTGGGCGCTGACGCCGGAACTGCGCACCGCGCTCGCCGCCGACGAGAAGGACTTCGAAACCATCGAAGGCATCACTGCCATCCTCGAGTACATCAACCGCCTGTACACCGTGTACACGCGCATCTTCGTGTATGACGCCGACGGCCGCATCATCGCCAGCACCAATCCGCTGGAGGACGGCGTGTCCGTGGTCGGCACCCACATCGATCCGGCGACGCTGGCCGCCGTGCGCGCGCTGCGCAACGAGCAGCAATACCATGTGACGCCGTTCGTGCCGACGCCGCTCTACGGCAACCGCCCGACCTATGTGTACCACGCCGCCATCCGCGATCCCGGCAGCGAAACGACGGTGGTCGGCGGCATCGGCATCGTGTTCGACGCCGAACCGGAATTCGCCGCCATGCTGCGCGGCGCGCTGGGCGAAAAGGAAAATGTCAGCGCCCTCTTCATCGACCGCAGCGGCCGCATCATTGCGAGCACCGATCCGTCACGGCCCGTGGGCGGACAACTGGACATCGACCCCGCGCTGCTCAAGCTCGACAATGGCAGCAGCGCCTCGCGCATCGTGCTGCACGACGGCCATTACGCGATCATGGGCTGCACCGTCTCCAACGGTTACCGCGAATTCAAGGTGTCCGACGGCTACCGGGAAGACGTGATCGCGGTGGTCTACAACCTGTTCGGCGAGGTGCGCGAACAGGGCAGCGCCCGGCCTGCGGACGCGGTCATCGAGAGCGGACTCGGCACCGAAGGCGGACGCGAATACGCGACCTTCTTCATCGACGGCATGCTGTTCGCGATGCCGGCCGACGCGGTGCTCGAAGCCTTGCCCGCTTCCGAAATCTCGCCGGTCTCGATGGGCGGAAGGACGGAACGCATCGGCGTGCTCGCGCAGCAGCGGGTGGGCGAATCCAGCAGTTTCGTCTGGGTATTCGACCTGCGCCACCTGATGCGTGGCAAGGCATCGGAGATCGGCAGCGCCAGCCAGGTGGTCGTGGTGCGCCACCACGGCCAGGACATCGGCCTGCTGGTCGATGAGCTGCACGGCGTGCCGGAATTCCACGCCGCGCAGATCGTTCCGACCCCGTTCGCCGCCAGCCCCGACGGCCTGCTCGTCAAGCAGGTCATCCAGGCCAACGAAGGACGCCTGCTCATCCAGGCGCTCGACGTGGCGCAACTGTTTGACTGCCTGAAGGATCCGTCGCTGCCGACCGTGCTGAACCTCACCGATGTGCAGCGCCTGACCGGCTACCGCGACGCGGCAGCATTGATGGGAGAAGCAGCATGAGCGCGATCGAACAGGCCATCCTTGGCAGCGGCGTGCTTTACGACCGTCTGTGCCTGATTACCGAGGTGCTGGGGCGCTTCGTCTCCTGCGCGCCGCGCGCAGTCGATATCGCCCAGCTAGAAAAACACACCGGCAGGCCGGCGAAGGAATTGCTCCGGCTGTGCGCGATGCTCTGCCGCGAGGAATTGCTGCGCCCGCATCCGGAACAGCCGCGCTGCTGGATGCTCGCGCGGGAGGCGAGCCAGGTGACGCTGGAAGACGCCTTCCGCTGCGCGATGAACGAGCAGGCGGCCCGCGCCCGGCCCGCGCGCGCCCGCGCCGAGGTGCCGGACGGCACGCCGCGGCGCGAAGTCGACATGCTGGTCATGCAGGCGACGATGGGGATCAACCAGAGCATCTTCCAGCACCTGCGCCAGTTCTCGCTGGACCGGCTGAAGGTGTCGGCGGCCGGCATGTTCGGCGGTCGGCGTACGGTGCCCGATCCCTGGTCGCATTCGCGACTGTCCTTCAGTTAGGCCGGCTTCAGCCACGTTCGATAGAAATCGATGAACTGGCGCACGCGCGGCGGCACATGCCGGCCCTGCGGATACACGGCATGGATGCCGCCGCGCGGCAGCGACCAGTCGGGCAGCAGCCGCACCAGCGTGCCTGCCTTCAGGTCGTCGCGGACGCTGTAGGCGTCCAGCACCGAGATTCCCGCGCCTTGCCGCAGCATCGCGCGCAGCGCGCCGGGCGAATCGACGCGCAGGCGCGACTTCACCTGCAGCGTCTGCGTTTCGCCGCGCCGGGTGAATTTCCAGGTGAATGGCGTCGGCAGCAGCATGAGCGCGACCCAGTCATGCTGCGCCAGGTCCTGCACGCGCCTCGGCTGGCCCGCGCGCTTGAGGTAGGCCGGCGACGCCACCACGTACTGGTCGAACTCTCCCAGCTTGACCGCCCGCAGCGACGAGTCGCGCAGCCAGCCGAGGCGGATCGCGAGGTCGATGCCTTCCTCCACCAGGTCCACCACGCGGTCGCCGGTGCGCAGGTCGACCTGCAGCGCGGGATGGCGCGCGGCGAATTCCGCCGTCGCCTGCGCCAGCGACTGCACCGCATGATCGACGCTCGTCGTCAGGCGCAGCGTGCCCGTCAATTCCCCCTGCTCATGCCCGACCTGGTCGATCGCATCCTGGATGCCGGCCAGCAGCGGCTTGCATTCTTCATGCAGCCTGCGCCCGGCATCGGTCAGGCTCACCTTGCGCGTGGTGCGCACGAACAGCGTCGTCCCGAGCTTCTCTTCGAGCCGGCTGATCTGGATGCTGACTTTCGCCTTCGCCACGCCGAGCCGCTCCGCCGCCGCCGTGAAGCCGCCCGCCTCGACGACGGCATCGAAGACCACCAGGCTGTTGAGGTCGATCTGGTTCAGGAGGGACATGATGGATTGTATCTATTTCTGTAACAATCAATTATCGACTTGCCTGTTTATCTGATCAATCGATTTCGCGAAGATGATGCCTGCATTCTGACAACATGGAGAACACATCATGCATATCGCACTCATCGGCGCCTCCGGCTTCATCGGCTCGGCCATCCTGAAGGAAGTCCTGTCCCGCGGCCACGAAGTCACCGCACTTGTCGCCCACCCGGAAAAGCTCGCGTCGGCGCCCGGCCTGACGAAGGCGGGTACGGACGTGCTCGACCAGGCCAGGCTCGCCGCCCAGCTCAAGGGCCATGACGCCGTCATCAGCGCCTTCAGCGGCCATGCGCAGGGCGACGTCTACGGGTATTACGTGAAAGGCATCCGCGCCATCATCGGCGCGGTGAAGGACGCCGACGTGCAGCGCCTGCTGGTGGTCGGCGGCGCGGGCAGCCTCGAAGTCGCACCCGGCGTGCAACTGCTCGACACGCCCGGCTTCCCCGATATCTACCGTCCGAGCGCGGAAGGTGCGCGCCAGGCACTGAAACTGCTGCGCGAAGAGCCGCACCTGAACTGGACCCTGCTGAGCCCGTCGGCCGTGATCGCCCCGGGCGAGCGCACCGGCAAGTTCCGTCTCGGCGCCGACCAGCTGCTGTCCAATGCGCAGGGCGACAGCCGCATTTCCGTCGAGGATTACGCGGTTGCCATGGTGGATGAACTCGAGCGCCCGGCGCACGCGCGCAAGCGATTCACTGTCGGCTATTGAGCCGAACGCCTGTTCCGTTATGCATGGCCTGCATGGGCCGATGCATACACGGCATTGGATTGACAGACAGGCATCGCCTACGATGCGCATCGGTGTCAGCCGGGGGACGTTGCCAGCGTCTTTCACCCCGGCTGTCTCCTGGGGTTCGGAGTGACGTCGACACGGCGTCACTCCATTTTTTATCCCCGGCGCCGCCGTGCCCAGTGCCGCGCAAGGCGGAACAACGGCCCGATGGTCAGCACCAGCGCCGCCATGCGCGTGACATGAAAAGCGGTGACGATGGGCACTCCCAGCTGCAGGGTCTTTGCAGTCAGGCTCATCTCTGCAATGCCGCCTGGCGAGGTGGCAAGAATCGCCGTCGCCGGATGAATGCCGCTGGCCGCGGCCAGTCCGAAGGCGAAACCGGCTGCGATCGCCATGGCCGCCAAAGCGCAGACCGCCACGCTACCAAGAAAGCGCGGCGCGGTATGCAGGAATTCCGGGGTAAAGCGCGTGCCGAGCGAGATGCCGATGAACAGCTGCCCAAGGTGGACCATCCATTCGGGCAGCGCGGACAGGTGGTTTCCGGTGGCTGTCAGCGCAATCGTTACCGCCAGCGGGCCGATCACCCATGCGTTGGGTATTTTCAGCCGCTTCAGCAGCAGGGCGGCAAGGGATGTGATTGATGCAAGCGCGATCAGGCCGCCATAGCGGACTTCGCGCGCGCCCGGCACAAAATTATCGCCGCCATGCACGTCCGCCAACTGGAAGCAGAGCGGAATGATGGCGACCACCATCATGATGCGCAGGCTGTGCGCCGCTGCGACCCGATCCACTTTCGCGCCATGGCCCTCTCCCTGGCTGGCCATTTCCGATGCACCTCCGACTGCCATTGCAAAGAAGGCGGTGGTGCGGTCCACGCCCGACAACTTGTGCAGCAGCCAGCCGCAAAGCGCGCCGAGGATCATCGCGAAGAGCACGCCAAGCACGATAAATGCAGAATAAGACTGCAGCACCCTCAGCACCGGAAGCGTGAAGTACAGACCCAGAGCCGTGCCGATGGCCCACTGTCCTGCTTCCCTGACCTGGACCGGCGCATGCAGGCGCAGGCCGGACATGCGAGTGACGGCGGTAACGACGAGAGGCCCGAGCATCCAGGGCAGCGGTGCGCGAATTTGCTCGAAGAGCAGGGCTGAAGCGAGGCCTACCGACAGCGCGACGAGGAAGGGTTTCAGAGTGGGGGAAGTGATGAAGGGCATGCGAGTCTCGGATCGCTCCCGGGCGCGGGAGGCTTTGCAAGCCTATCGCAAGTCGTCATTTTTTGCAGCGCGGCACGCGTCCAGAGCTGTCTGGCTCAGGTCCGCATCGCTGTCTGGGCACGGCGTATCAAATCGTACAAGGTTTCCGCGGCCGGTGAGAAGATGGCGGTTTTCCTTGAGAGCAGGACAAGCGTCCGCGAGATTCGGGGATTGGCGAGCCTGATCACGCGAATCTTCGGATAAGCATCCCGTTGCAATGCGAGCTGGGGCAGTACAGCAACCCCCACGCCTTCCGCCACCAGACCCAGTGCGGTAGATACGCGCTGCACTTCGTACAGGGTCTGCAGCTTCAGGTCAGCGTCGACGAATGCCTGATCGAGCAAGGCGCGGTTGCCGCTGAACTGTCCGAGGAAAATCAGCGGAAAACCATGGAGCTGCTGCCACGCGACTTCCTTCCTTTTCGCCATGACATGGTCATCGCGGCAGACAAACACGAATTCGTCCTCAAGCAGAGGGACGCTGTCCAGTTCTGCATGATGCGGCCCGGCGATGTTGATGCCGAACTCGGCCTCGCGCTGCAAGACGGCATTGGCTACCCCGGATGAACTATGGTCTAGGATCTTGATCCTGTTCTCGGGGTATTTCGACGAGTACTCCTGGATGATCTTGGGCAGGAAACGCACGCCGACCGTCGGCACGCAAGCAATCGTCACGTTGCCGCGCCGTGACTTGCCCGTCTCGCGAATTTCGATCAGCGAACTCGTCAGCTCGCTCAACAGGCGGCGCGCCTGGGGCAGGAAGTCCTGGCCGGTGCTGGTCAGGGCGACGGTACGCGTGGTGCGCTCAATGAGCTTGACGCCCAGAAACTCTTCAAGCGTTTGCAGACGTCGCGTGACGCCGGTCTGCGAAAGGAACAGGCTGTCCGCCGCTGCCTGGAAGCTGCCATGATCCGCAATTGCCACGAATGCCTGCACACCGAGCGTATCTATTTTCATGCGAAAAACTCATTAATAGGGCAGATAAATTCATTTTACTCCACCACCGACGCGGCGCAAGATGGCATCACGTTCAATCGCAAAGCGACACAAAATGCAAATCCAGATCCCCTGCGTTGTGATGAGAGGCGGGACTTCCAAAGGCCCGTTTTTCCTGGCATCCGACCTGCCGAAAAATGAGCGCGCCCGCGATCGTGTATTGCTTTCCATCATGGGCTCGCCGGACCGGCGACAGATCGATGGGCTGGGCGGTGGCGACAGCCTGACCAGCAAGGTGGCGATAGTCAGCAAATCCGCGCGCTCCGGCATCGATGTCGAATACCTGTTTGCGCAGGTCGGCGTGGACAGCAACGTCGTCGATACCAGCCCGAATTGCGGGAATATGCTTGCTGGCGTAGCGCCTTTTGCCATCGAAAAGGGGCTGGTGAAAGCGACATCGCCTGCGACCGTCGTCAGGATCTTCAACATCAACACCGGCAAGGTCGTGGAAGCGGTCGTCCCCACACCCGCCGGGCGGATCACTTACGACGGTGACGTACAGATCGATGGCGTCCCGGGCAAGGGCGCCGGCATCGTTCTGAACTTCCTCGACGCGGCGGGAGCGAAAACCGGCAAGTTGCTTCCCACCGGTAATCCTGTTGACCTGATCGACGGCGTTCCTGTTTCCTGTATCGACTACTCGACGCCTGTCGTCTTTCTGGCGGCGCGGTCAGTGGGCAAGACCGGATACGAATCAAAGCAGGAACTGGACGCTGATACCCGCTTGCTCAATCGGTTGGAAACCATCCGCAGGCAGGCTGCGCTGAAAATGGGGCTCGGCGATGTCAGCGGCAAAGTGCTGCCAAAGATTGTGCTGCTTGCGCCGCCCGCGGCAAGCGGAAATATCACCTCGCGCTACTTTGTGCCATGGAATTGCCATGCCGCCCACGCTGTGACGGGGGCATTGTGTGTGGCAGCCGCATGCCATATCCCGAGCAGTGTTGCCTCCGAGCTTGTCCGGATTGATGCCCAGGAACCTGGCGCGGTCGTTGTCGAACATCCTTCGGGAAAGCTCGAAGTACGGGTGAACTTCCAACCCGACAGTGCGAAAAATCAGCCGGAAATCAAGAGTGCCGGCATCGTCAGGACCGCCAGGCTGCTTATTTCAGGTGTCGTTCATGTATCTGGCGCGGCGTGGCAAGGACTGGAAACGGAACGCGAATTTGCCGTTGCCGGTTGATCATAAAGATTCTTCCAACATTATTTTTACTATTTAGGAGACAAACATGACCAAGACTTCATTCCCTACCATGCTGTGCAAGGTCGCTGCCGTGGCGCTGGTTGCGACGCCCTTATTCGCCGTGGCGCAGGACTATCCGAATCCGAAGCGTCCCATTACCGTCGTCGTGCCGTATGCCGCCGGCGGTGGTACCGACAATATTGCCCGCGAACTGGCCAAGCTGATGTCTGACAAGCTGGGCAGTCCGGTCATTATTGAAAATCGGGGCGGTGCCGGTGGGGCCATTGGGTCCAAGCAGGTTGCCAAGGCGGACCCTGACGGATACACGCTGCTGTTCGCGAGTTCGTCGTTCGTCACCCATGCCGCGACGGAAGCACGGCAGTCCTACGATGTGAACAAGGACTATGCACCGATTGCAATGGTAGGACGCGGCCCGCTGGTCGTCGTGGCCCACAAGAGCACCGGTGCGAAGAACGTCAAGCAACTGATCGACGCGACGAAGGCGAACCCGAACGGACTTGATTTCTGTTCCTCTGGTCCCGGCACCATCCTGCATCTGGCTGGCGAACTGTTCAAGCACAAGACCGGCGCCAATCTGACGCACGTCGCGTACAAGGGCAGCGGACCGGCGCTCACGGATCTTCTGGCAGGACGCGTCCATGTCTTCTTCACCACCGTGCCCGCGGTGATGCAGTACGTCAAGGCAGGCAACCTGGACCTGCTTGCTGTTACCAGCGCCAAGCGCTCGGCGATCTTCCCGGATGTGCCCACGGTGGCCGAGGCCGGGGTGCCCGACTACAACATCACCACGTGGTGGGGCCTGCTCGCGCCGGCCGGCACGCCGGAGCCGATTGTCGCAAAGCTCAATGCCGTGGTGAACGAGGTCGCAGCCAAGGAACCTTTGAAAACCCGCCTCACGAACGAAGGCGCAGAGCCGTCCCGAGGAACCCCCGCTGACTTCAAGTCCGTGCTTAGCACTGAACTCAAGACATGGCAGGACGTGGCCAAGGCGACCAACCTCAAGTTTTAAGCGAATGCCGCTCAATCGATAGCGATGACAAACACTCTCAGGGAGACAGTAGTGAAAAAAACCATTCTTGCAGCCGCAGTGATCGGCATGACGTGCGCGACCGCCTTCGCACAATCCAATGTGACCGTCTATGGCATCGTCGATACCGGATTGGTGTTTGCCCGTGGCGGCAGTGCCGGATCCGAGACGAAACTGGAAAGCGGCGTATCGACCGGAAGCCGGCTGGGCTTTCGCGGCACCGAAGACCTGGGCGGCGGTCTTTCCGCGCTGTACACGCTCGAAGCCGGCATCCTGGCCGATACCGGCGCTCTCGATCAGGGCGGATTGCTCTTCGGTCGCCAGGCCTTCGTTGGCCTGAAGGGCGGGGCCGGCACGGTGACGCTTGGACGGCAGTACACGCCGATCTACAGCACGCTCCTGATCGCCGATCCCTTTGGCAACAACTACGGCGGCGCATCCGGCCAATTGATGTCGGATGAGAAGGCAGGAACACGGACCAACAACACCATCATGCTTGCGTCGCCAGTCATCAACGGCTTTGACGCACAGCTCGCGTATCGATTTGGCGAAGTCGCGGGGAACACCTCGGCATCGCGCCAGACCGGCCTCGCAGCGGGTTATGCAAGCGGCCCGCTCACTGTGCGGCTTGCCTTCAACCGTACCGACAACGCGACCGCAACCGATGAGGCAAAGAACACCTTGCTCGTGGGTCGTTACGACTTCGGTATCGCCACTGGCAGCATCGGCTACGGCATCAACAAGGGCATGGGTGCCGTCGACAGCCACGATCTGCTGCTGGGGGTCAAGGTGCCTTTCGGTGCGCACACCGTGATGGCGACGTATATCCGCAAGGACGACCGGTCGGCAGCCAACCGCTTCGATGCGCATCAGACGGCACTTGCCTACAACTATGCACTGTCGAAGCGCACTGCGTTCTACATGGCCTACGCCAAGCTAAGCAACACCAATTTCACAAGGACCAAGTTCGGCACCGGCGACAGCGAGCTGGATATTGGCATCCGGCATTCGTTCTGAGCCAGTCCTGTGTGACACAGCCATCGAGGAGACAGAAGTGAAAGAGTGGATCGGGAAATCGGAAACGCGCAGCGACATCATCACGGCAATGCCTGTCGCTGCCATGCGCGCGACCCTCGACAGGGCACCGGAGATTCCGGACCCGGGCACCGTACTTCCGCCGCTATGGCATTGGCTTTACTTCCTGCCCTTGCACGCACGGTCGGAACTCGGACAGGACGGGCATGCAAGGAAAGGCGGTTTCCTGCCGCCCATCCCTTTGCCGCGTCGCATGTGGGCCGGCGGCAGGTTCGTGTTTCATCACAATCTCCATGTCGGCGATACGGTCACGCGCACCTCGACCATTGATGATGTCAGCACGAAATCCGGCCGCAGTGGCCCGCTGACCTTCGTCAAGGTCAGGCATGACATCCGCCTTGACAGGACCGGAACGCTGGCATTGACCGAGTTCCACGACATCGTTTACCGCGAAGCGCCGAAGCCGGGCGAAGCGCAGGTGGAACCGCGGCCGGCCCCGGACGGCGACTTCGAACAGACGATCGTCCCAGACGATGTCCTCCTGTTCCGCTACTCGGCACTGACCTTCAACGGCCATCGTATTCATTACGACCGCCGGTACGTCACCGAAGTGGAAGGCTATCCGGGACTGATCGTCCACGGCCCCTTGATCGCCACCTTGTTGCTGGAACTGCTGCGATCCGAACGCCCTGACGGCTGGGTCAGGGAATTCGAGTTCAAGGCGATACGTCCGGTGTTCGACACGGCGCCGTTTCAGGTGTGCGGCAAGGCAGAGCCAGACGGTCAGACATACCGCTTGTGGACCAGGGATCACGAAGGCGCCATCACCATGGAGGCGACAGCAGTCGTTATTTGATATGAAACCACTTGAAGGTATCACTGTCGTCACGCTGGAACATGCGATCGCCGCGCCATTCGCCACCCGCCAGCTTGCCGACCTCGGCGCGCGGGTAATCAAGGTTGAGCGACCCGGCGTGGGGGACTTTGCCCGCGGCTACGACGAACGTGTAAATGGGCTGTCGTCGCATTTCGTCTGGACCAACCGATCGAAGGAAAGTCTCACGCTTGACGTCAAGCACCCGGAGTCGCAGCGCATCCTGAAGCGCCTGATTGCCGAGCATGCCGACGTCGTGGTGCAAAACCTGGCGCCCGGCGCGGCCGCCCGGCTCGGTCTTTCCCATGAAGCACTGTCCGAGCAAAAGCCGCAAATCATCGTCTGCGATATTTCCGGGTACGGCAGCGATGGTCCCTATCGGGACAAGAAGGCCTATGACCTGCTGATACAAAGCGAGTCCGGGTTCCTGTCCGTGACTGGCACGGAAGACGCTCCGGCAAAAGCCGGCCCTTCCATTGCAGACATATCGGCCGGCATGTACGCGTACAGCGGCATCCTGGCGGCGCTGCTTGAAAGAAATCGCACGGGCCGCGGCCGGCATCTCGATATCTCCATGCTGGAATCGATGACGGAGTGGATGGGGTATCCCATGTATTACGCCTACGACGGCGCGTTACCGCCGCCGCGCACCGGCGCCAGCCATGCCACGATCTATCCTTACGGACCGTTCCCGACCGGAGATGGCAAGGAAGTGATGCTGGGTATCCAGAATGAACGGGAATGGGCCATGTTTTGCAACAAGGTGTTGATGCGCCCCGAGCTTGCAGACGATCCGCGTTATTGCTCCAACTCCCGGCGCTCTGCCGCCCGCGCAGAAATAAGGGCGCTCATCGTCGCTGCATTCGCCGGTATCAGCGCAGAAGAGGCGGTGCGGCGGCTCGAACAGGCGCAGATTGCCAATGCACAAGTCAATACGATGCATGAGGTCTGGAAGCATCCCCAACTGCATGCAAGACGACGCTGGAGCGAGGTGCAATCGCCCGCCGGCAGCCTGCCGGCCCTGCTGCCGCCGTGGCTCGAAGGCGGAGAGCAGGCGCGGATGGATCCGGTACCGGCGCTCGGCGAGCACACGGAGCAGATTCTTGCTTGCCTCGGTTATGACGCAGCGCGCATTGCGGCATTGCGCGTCGAAGGCGCCATCTAGAGGAGGGAATATGACTTTCCCGGTGAGTTACCTGTTTGTGCCCGGCAATCGTCCGGAGAGATTCGACAAGGCGTTGTCGTCCGGCGCCGACGTCGTGATCATCGATCTCGAAGACGCGGTGCCGGAGACGGACAAGCCCGGCGCCAGGGACGAGACAAGGCATTGGCTGGATTGGCATAGCGAGCAAGGCTCCGGGATGCTGGAGAGCGGTCGCATCATTGTCCGCATCAATGCCGTTGGCAGTGTGCACGCGGACAACGACCTTGCGCTGTTGCGTCATGCGCCGCCGGTGGGCGTCATGCTGGCCAAGGCCGAAAGCGCGATGCAGATCGACCAGATCAGATCGGGCGTGGAGCCGGGTCGCCAAAAGCTGCCGTTCATGATTCCCCTGGTGGAAACGGCGCTGGGCGTGCTGAATATCCGGGAGATCGCCAGCGCGCCGATTGTGCAGCGCATTGCCTTTGGCACGCACGACTACATCGCCGACCTCGGCTTGTCAGGGGACAAGCGTGGGTTGCTGATGCCGGCATCGCAAATAGCCATCGCATCCAGGGCGGCGGGTATTGCATCCCCTATCGGCGGCGTCACCACCGACATTGCATCAACCGAACGCTTCACGGAAGACGTCGCCTTCGACAGCGCGTGCGGATTCGGCGCCAAGCTCTGCATCCATCCCGCACAGGTTGGCATGCTGCACGCCGCAATGGCTCCGGACGAAGCGCAGCTGCAGTGGGCGCATCGCGTGCTCGCCGCAGTCCCGGCAGAAGGCGGCGCCGTGCGGGTCGACGGTGCCATGGTGGATCGTCCGGTCATCCTCAGGGCGCAAGCGATCCTTGCACGTGCTGCCAAAACCGCAATTTAACCATTGGAGCGTTACATGCCATCCACCATCATAGACTCGGCAATCTTCGGCAACATATTCAGCACGGCCGCCATGCGCGGCGTCTTTTCCGACGAAAACCGTACCCAGAAATATCTTGACATTGAAGCTGCGCTGGCGCGCGTCCAGGCACGCCTGGGAATCATTCCCGAAGAGGCGGCGAAAGAGATCGTGCGGAACTGTTCGATCGACAGGATCGACATGGACAAGTTGCGCCAGCAGACGGAACGCATCGGCTATCCCGTACTCGGCGTGGTCCAGCAACTGGTCGAGCTTTGCAAGGACGGGCTCGGCGAATGGTGCCATTGGGGCGCCACCACGCAGGACATCACGGACACGGCAACCGTGCTGCAGATGCGCGAGGCGCTGGCGCTGATCGATGACGAGCTGGCTGCCATTTCCGCTGCGATGGCTTCGCTCGCACAGCGTTATCGCGATACGCCGATGATCGGTCGCAGCAACCTGCAGCAGGCGGTGCCGGTATCGTTCGGATACAAGATGGCCGGCCTCCTGTCCTCCATCGAGCGCCACCGTGAGCGCCTCGAACAGCTCAAGCCGCGCGTCCTCATGGGAGAGTTTGCAGGTGCAGCGGGAACCCTGGCATCCCTGCAGCACGGCGCGCTGGAAACCCAGACCGAACTGATGAAGGAGCTTGGTCTACGGCAGCCGGATATCGCCTGGCACACCATACGGGACACCATTGCCGAAGTCGGCTGCTTCCTGGGCATGGTGTGCGGCACGCTCGGAAAGCTGGCGATGGATGTGAAGCTGATGATGCAGACCGAAGTCGGTGAAGTGTTCGAGCCATTCGCCCATGGACGCGGATCGAGCAGTACCATGCCGCAGAAGCGCAACCCGATCTCCTGCTGCTACATCCATGCCTGCGCTTCCGTGGTGCGACAACAGGCAGCCGCACTGATGGATGCGATGATCGCCGACCATGAACGTTCCACCGGTCCGTGGGAAATCGAATGGATCGCGCTGCCGGAAGCCTTCCTGCTTTCGGCCGGGGCACTCGCCCAATCGCGCTTCCTCCTGGAAGGCCTGGAAGTAGACGCGGGCAGGATGCGTGCCAATCTTGACATGACCAATGGTCTGGTGGTGTCAGAGGCCGTCATGATGGGCCTCGCTCCCTTCCTGGGACGCGAGTATGCGCACGACCTGGTGTACGACATTTGCCGCGATGCAGTGGCGCAGGACCGTCCGCTGCTTGACCTCCTTGCTGCACATCCGGAAATCGTCAAGCACCTCGACCGCGAGGCGCTCGCCGATCTGTGCGATCCGGCGAGATACATGGGTCTGTCCGGCGTCATGGTGGATCGCGTTCTCGCCACACTGCACCGGTAAGCAAGTGCACCGCGGACAGATATTCCGCGGTGCAGGCAAGCCAATCGATGAACTTTTTGGGCGCTTGTGCTGCGCTTTGAAACCATGTCTTCACTCATTTTCAAAACCTCGCTCGAAAACGAAAAATACATGGCCATGCCGACCGTGCAGACTGCATCGCATCAGGGCTACAAGGCCGTGGTGGTGGTCGCCGTGCGGGACGATTTGTCGGGCGATTCGTCGCGCTACAGCATGTCGGGCGAATTCACCAGTTACCAGGACGCACTTCTTGCGGGCAGGCGTTTTGCACAAGAGCTCATCGAAACGTTGCCGTAGCGAGCACGGAATAAAGAAAAGAATTTCTCGTCAGGAGACAAGTGATGCCATCGTTCATTCGCGATCCCAAGGATTTCTGGTCCGGGGTCATATTCGTCATCTTCGGCCTCGCTGCCGTCATCATCGGGCGCGATTACTCGATGGGTTCTGCCGGGAGAATGGGACCTGCTTATTTCCCGACCATTCTCGGTGGATTGCTTGCCCTGATCGGTTCGATCGGGATTATCCGGTCCATGGTCAAATCCGGCGGCGCGGTAGGGCGTTTCGCCGTTCGTGAAATCCTCCTGGTCATGCTGTCGGTCGCCGTATTCGGCGTCCTGGTGCGTGGCGCGGGTCTGGCAATCAGCGTCATCCTGGTGGTGATGGTCAGTGGATACGCGAGCATCAAGTTCAAGGTCGGCCCCTTCCTGGCGGTTGCGGTCGGGCTGGCGGTGTTCTGCGTGCTGATTTTCGTCAAGGCGCTCGGCTTGCCGATGCCCATGTTCGGGCCCTGGCTCGGTTTCTAAGGGGAAGACGTCATGGAAATTCTCAGCAACCTGGCGCTCGGCTTCGAAACCGCCCTCACACTGTCCAACCTGTTGTATTGCCTGATCGGCGTCTTCCTCGGCACCGCCATCGGCGTGCTGCCCGGCCTCGGCCCGGTCGCCACCATCGCGATGCTGTTGCCGGCCACCTTCTCGCTGCCGCCGGTTTCTTCGCTGATCATGCTGGCCGGCATCTATTACGGCGCCCAGTACGGCGGTTCCACCACTGCTATCCTGGTTAACCTGCCCGGTGAATCATCCTCGGTGGTGACCGCGCTTGACGGGCACCAGATGGCAAAGAACGGCCATGCCGGCAAGGCGCTGGCCACCGCGGCCATCGGTTCCTTCTTCGCCGGCACCGTTGCCACCGTGCTGCTGGCCCTGTTTGCGCCGCCGCTGGCCGACTTGGCGTTGACCTTCGGCCCGGCCGAATACTTTTCGCTGATGGTGCTGGGCCTGGTCGCTTCGGTCGTGCTGGCGCATGGTTCGCTGCTGCGCGCCATCGGCATGATCGTGCTCGGCCTGCTGCTGGGCCTGGTCGGCACCGACGTCAATTCCGGCACGCCGCGCTACACCTTCGACCTGCCGCAACTGGCCGATGGCATCAACTTCGTGGTAGTGGCCATGGGCATGTTCGGCCTGGGCGAAATCATCTCCAACCTCGAGCATGAGGAATCGCGCTCGCTGGTGATGAAGAAGGTGACCGGCCTGATGCCGACCAAGGATGACCTCAAGCGAATCGTCGCGCCGATCCTGCGCGGCACCGGCCTGGGCTCGGTGCTGGGCATCCTGCCCGGCGGCGGCGCGATGCTGGCGTCCTTCGTGTCCTATTCGATCGAAAAGAAGGTGTCGAAGAACGCGGCCAATTTCGGCAAGGGCGCCATCGAAGGCGTGGCCGCGCCGGAAGCCGCCAACAATGCCGGCGCGCAGACTTCGTTCATCCCGATGCTGACCCTGGGCATTCCGTCCAACCCGGTGATGGCGCTGATGATCGGCGCGATGATCATCCAGGGCATCCAGCCGGGACCGGCGGTGGTGACCGAGCAGCCGGCCTTGTTCTGGGGCATCATCGCTTCGATGTGGATCGGCAACTTCTTCCTGATCGTGCTGAACCTGCCGATGATCGGCCTGTGGGTGCGCATGATCATGGTGCCGTACCACTTCCTGTTCCCCGGCATTCTCGTGTTCTGCGCCATCGGCGTGTTCAGCCTGAACAACAGCGAGTTCGACGTGTACCTGATGGCGTTGTTCGGCCTGTTCGGCTACATCTGCTCGAAGCTGGAAATGGAACCGGCGCCGATGCTGCTGGGCTTCATCATCGGCCCGATGATGGAAGAGTACCTGCGCCGCGCGCTGCTGCTGTCGCGCAGCGACCCGATGGTCTTCCTGCAGCGGCCGATCTCGGCAACCATGCTGGTGCTCGCAGCGCTGGCGATGATCGTCGTGCTCAGCCCGAACCTGCGCAAGAAGCGCGAGGAAGCGTTTGTGGAGTGAGTCGATAAGGCTTGAGCGTCGGCAGTGAAGGCATTCGCCCGGCTTGTTCTTGTCATGCACCGGTCGTGGAAAACGCCGCGGGCGATGGGCGAACCCTCCTGCACATCACCGCTTCAAACCGAACTCCTGCGCTTGTCTCCCGTACTCGTCCACGGTTTTGTTCACGTAAGCTGTCAACGCATCGCCTGTCAGGGAAAACGGGTACAGGCCGTGTACCGTGCGCAGTTGCTCGAAGGTCGGCTGGGCCATCATTCTTTCGAACGCGCCCACCCACTTGCGGTAATCCGTGTCGGTCACGTTCGGCCCCATGTAGACGCCGCGGATGATTGGCCAGACAAGGTCGAATCCTTGCTCGCGGGCGGTCGGGATGTTAGCCAAGAGGCCGGGCAGCCGCTTGTCCGCCATCACTGCAAGCACGCGGATCTTGCCGCCGCCCATGTGCAGCGACGCCTCGGACACATCGCCGGATACCGCCTGCACATAACCGGCAAGCAGTGCGGTAAAGGATTCCCCGCCGCCCTCGAAGGCCACGAAGCGCAGCGACTTCGGTTCGCTGCCCACCTGTTTCGCGAGCATGGCCACCTTCAGCCAGTCCTGGCTGCCGATCGTGCCGCCGGCGCCGATGGAAATGCCGGATGGGTTGCGCTTGATCGCATCCAGCAGGTCGCGCAAATTCTTGTAGGGCGAATCCTCGCGCACGGCAATCATGCCGTAGTCCGTGCCCAGCGCCGCGACCCAGCGCACGTCGGACGCCGACACCTTGCCGTACTTGCCCTGCGCCAGATTCAGCAGCGAGCCGCCGGAGAAGGCGACCAGCGTGTCCGGTTCGGCACGCCGTTGCGACAGCACCGAATTCCACGCCACCGCGCCGATGCCGCCGGGCAGGTAGCTGATGCGCAGCGCCGGATTGACCTGCGTCTGCTTCGCCACCGGTTCCAGTCCCTTGCGCGCCAGCTTGCAGGTCAGGTCCATGCCGCCGCCCGGCTTGGCCGGGACGATGCATTCCGGCGCGCGCAGGGACTCCGCGCCTGCCTGCGCGGCAAGCAGCAACACCAATGGGAAGAGCCATGCGCGAATTGTCATTTTGCATCTTTTTTGTCATGCCGGATGACGTCATTCTTGCCGATATTCGCCGGCGCGACAAACCGCGCCGCTTTTCCAAACGGGATGAAGTTGAGTATGATGGGCAACACCGCTGCGGACTACATGCAGGCATCCCGGAGCGGTGCAATCTTCCACCTTACTCCGTTGCAGCTTTCAGTCTGCTTTCAAAGAGAGTGTTATGAACTGGATTGGGGGGCGCGTTCTTGCGAGAAGGGATGCAGTGCTAGGCGCGGCGCGCCGCTCAGGCTGGGGGCCTGCGCAAGCGCCGCAACAACGCAATGCGTCCCTTCTCGCAAGAACCCGAAGGGCAGCCTCGATAACCGGCCGACTGCGGTGTTGCAGCTCCTTGCCGTGGAACCACCACGGCGCGTCGCTGCGCCTAGCATTCGGCCGGTTCTCGAGGCTGCGCGACCCCCAATCCAGTTCATAACACCCTCTTATGCGAATCCTCCTGGTCGAAGACCACGCCGAACTCTCGCGCTGGATCAGCAAGGCGCTGCAGGACGCGCGCCTGACGGTCGAATGCGCGATGAACGGCGCGGATGCCGATGCGCTGCTCCATACGCAGGAATATGCGCTGGTGATCCTCGACCTCACCCTGCCGAAGATGGACGGGCTGGAAGTCCTCAAGCGCATGCGTGCCCGCGGCAGCAAGACGCCGGTGCTGGTGCTGACCGCGCGCGGCGGGCTGAACGAGCGCGTGCAGGGCCTCAACCTCGGCGCCGACGACTACCTGGCAAAACCCTTCGAACTCGTCGAACTCGAAGCGCGCGTCAAGGCGCTGCTGCGCCGCTCGCAGGGCAATGAAGCCGTCGTATTGAACTGCGGCGCCCTGTCCTTCGACACCGTCTCGCGCATGTTCACCTATGGCGGCGCGCCGCTCGCGCTGACCCCGCGCGAACATTCGGTGCTCGAAGTCCTGATCACGCGCGCCGGCCGCGCTGTGCCGAAAGAGAAACTGTTCGACGAAGTGTTCGCGCTCGACGACGATGCCAACCTCGACGCGATCGAGATCTACATCCACCGCCTGCGCAAGAAACTCGAGCGCGCCGAACTGGGCCGGGTTGCGATCACCACGCTGCGCGGCCTTGGATACCTGCTGGAAGAAAAGCCGCAGTGAAGCCCGTGTGGATCGGCAGCCTGCGCGGCCAGTTGCTGGCGTGGATGATCTTTCCGCTCGCCATCCTGGTCGCCATCGATGCGGTCACGGTGTATCACGCCTCGATCGAGGCGGCCGACCTCGCCTATGACCGCTCGCTGCTCGCCTCCACCCGCGCGCTGTCGGAGCGCGTCTCCATCGTCGACGGCAAGGTCGTCGCGGATGTGCCCTACGTGGCGCTCGACAGTTTCGAGACCGACACCCTCGGCCGCATCTACTACAAGGTCACCGGCATCAACGGCGATTTCGTATCCGGCTACGACGACCTGCCGCCGCTGCCGAAGAACGCGCAACGCTCGCAGGCCTATCCCGCGCTGGTCTACTTCTACCATGCCACCTATCGCGGCGAGCCGGTGCGCATCGCCGCGCTCTACCAGCCGGTGTACGACGATACGATTCGCGGCATCGCGCTGATCCAGGTCGGCGAATCGCTGGAGGCGCGCCGCGACCTGTCGCGCAAGATCCTGTTCGACACGCTGCTGCGCGAGGCGCTGCTGGTGCTGGCCGCCGCCGTGCTCGTCTGGTTCGCGGTGCGCTTCGCGCTGCGCCCGCTGATGCGGCTGACCGACGACGTGGAGGCGCGCAAGCCGACCGACCTGTCCGATTTCAATCCCGACCTCGTGCACAAGGAAGTGCGCCCGCTGGTGGCCGCCATGAATGGTTACATGGCGCGCCTGCAGACATTGATCGCCGGCCAGCGCCGCTTCATCGCCGACGCCTCGCACCAGCTGCGCACGCCGCTCACGGTGCTCAAGACCCAGGCCGAGCTGGCATTGCGCGAGAACGATCCCCAGGCCATGCGCGAAATCGTGCACGGCATCGGCGCCACCACCGACGCCACGGTGCACCTGGCGAACCGCCTGCTGTCGCTGGCCCGCGCCGAGCACGGCGCCGCCGAGGGCGAGCTGCAGCCGCTGTCGCTGAGCGACCTGTTGCGGCAGGTCGGGCTGGAACTGGCGGTGGAAGCGGTCAAGAAAGACATCGACCTGTCCTTCGAGGGCCAGCGCGACGTGCAGGTGCGCGGCCACGCGCTGCTGCTGCATGAAATGCTCTCCAACCTGGTCGACAACGCGATCCGCTACACGCCGCCCGGCGGCAGGGTGGCGATGCGGGTGTTCAAGGTGGACGTGCCGATGCTGGAGGTCGAAGACAGCGGCCCCGGCATTCCCGAAGCCGAACGCGAGCGCGTATTCGCCCCCTTCTATCGCGCCGTCTCGGCGCAGGCGGTCAATGCCGCCGGAAGCGGGCTTGGGCTGACCATCGTGCGCGACATTGCGGCCATGCATGGAGCGAAAGTCGAGTTGTTGGACGGCGCGCAAGGTGCCGGATTGAAAGTCAGGATACTTTTTCCCCACTGACATCCCAACATTCGTGCAGCTTTGCAACCTTATGTAAAAGTCCGCGTCTAAACCGGCTTTTGCGCCTACGTTTCAAGTAAAACTGCGCGCTTCTTGTGTAAAGGAACATCCATGGAGCGATTCTCCCGCTCGGCCTTGCTTGCCCTCCTCGCCTCGCTCGCCCTTGCCGCTTGCGGCGGTGGCGGCGACAGCAACGGTACCGGCGTCACGACGCAGAACGCGGCTGCCGTCAACGAACCCGGTGCGCCCGTCGCCACCGGCAACACGGCGAACGACGGCGTGGCCTGGTTCAACTACCGCCGGGCGCAGGCCGGCGTTCGCACCCTGGTGCGCGCTCCCATGGCGGATACCGCCGCCCAGTTGCATTCGGAATACCAGAAGATCCACAACGTCATCACGCACGAACAAACAGCGGGCACGACCGGGTTTACCGGCGTGACGGTCGGCGACCGCCTGACTGCCGCCGGCTACCAGTTCCGTTCCGCCTACGCTTACGGCGAAGTGCTCTCCGCCACGTCGGATACCTCGGGCGTCAATGCAGCCGAAGACCTGATCGCGGCCATCTACCACCGCTTCGTGATCCTTGACCCGGTGTTCCTCCAGGTCGGCGCTGGCGCCGCGACCGTGCGCAACGGCGCTACGTACTTCACCACCAACTTCGTTGCCGATCGCCTCAACGCCGGGCTTGGCGCAGGCAGGTTCATCGTCTATCCCTTCTCCGGCCAGCAGCGCGTGCCGCGCAATTTCTTCAGCGACCACGAGGTGCCGGATCCGGTGCCATCCCGCAACGAAGTCGGTTACCCGGTCAGCATCCATGCCGACATCACATCGACCATCGAGGTGCAGGCCTTCAGCATCCGTCCACGCGGCGGTACCCCGCTCCAGGTGCAACTGCTGCAGAACCGCAGCACGTCGGCAGCCGCGGCCGATCCGCTGACGCCGCCTTCCGCCGCCGCCATCGTCCCGCTCGGCGTGCTGTCTCCGGGCACCACCTATGACGTGCAGTTCAGCGGAAGCGTGGACGGCGTGGCTGTCAGCCGGGAGTGGTCGTTTACGACACAGTAGTTCCGGGAGTGCTGCCAGCCCGGCATGAATCTGATATTGTGTTTCCCGATAACAAGGAGACACGTTAACGCGCCGCGCGTTTGACCTGCCCTTGCTATCGGGGAGGGGATCACCAACGGGCGGCACGATGACGGCAAGGCCACAAACAAACCCATCTGCGCACGACGACTATGAACTGTTGAGTGCCGGCTTTGACGCGACCGGCATCGGCGTTTGCTTTCTTGACGAAAAAGGCATCTTCCTTCGCGTCAATCCCGCTTTTTCGCGCATGCTCGGTTTCGCGCCGGACGAGATCGTCGGGCACCCCTGGACGCTCGCCGCGCCGCCCGAGGTCGCGGCCTACGGGCATCGCTTCATCGCAGAACTGTTTTCCGAACGGCCGCGCCTGCCTGACGAGTGGCGAGTGCGCCGCGCCGACGGCAGCCTGCTGACCGCACTGGTCAGCTTCCAGATGATCACGGTGGCGGGCGGACTGCGCCGCATGGTCGTCACCTTCACCGACATCGACGCGCGCAAGGCCTCCGAGGAATCCGCGCTGCGCCGCTCGCAGGACCTCTACCGCAACGTGGTGGAAAACGTCAGCGAAGCGATCGTGGTGGTGCAGGGCGACCGCCTTATCTATTGCAATCCGCGCACCGCCGCGCTGTCCGGTTTTGCGCTCGACGAACTGCTGCAGATTCCCTTCACCTCGCTGATCCATCCCGACGACCTCGCCGAGGTCATGCAGCGTTACCAGCGCCGCATGAACGACGCGCCGCCGGGATCGCGCTATGCACAGTTTCGCGTAGTGCGCCGCGACGGCGAAGTGCTGTGGGTCGAATCGAGCGCGGTGCGCATCGACTGGGAAGGCAAGCCCGCGATGCTCGCCTTCCTGTCCGACCAGAGCGAGCGCAGGCGGCAGCAGGAAGCCCTGATCAAGTCCGAAGAACATCACCGCCAGGTGGTCGACAACGCCACCGAAGGCATCCTCGTGATGCAGGACGGCCGCATCGTGTTCGCCAACGCGCGCGTGCTGCAGATGACCGGCTACGCCCACGACCAGCTGATCGGGCAATCGCTCGGGCACGACGTGCATCCGGACGACCGCCCCATGGTGCTGGACCGCTATGCGCGTCGCATGCGCGGCGAAGAGGTCGAGCAGAAGACCTCCTTCCGCGTCGTCAACGCGATTTCCGGCAACACCGTCTGGATCGAGGTCGCCGCCGTCACCATCGAATGGGAAGGCCGGCCCGCCGTGCTGGCCTTCGTCAACGACATCACCGAACGCAAGGCGCTCGAAGACAAGCTCAAGCAGACCTTGGCCGAGCGGGAAACCATTCTCGAAAACTCCATCGTCGGCATGATCTTCCTGAACGCCGCCGGCCGCATCAACTGGGCCAACAGCGCGCTTTTCCAGATCTTCCGCGTCGGCCCCATGGACCCGATCGGCAAATCGCTCGAACCCTACTACCCGTCGCGCGAGGACTACCTGAAGACGGGCGCGGCGGTGGCCGACGCGGTGCGCCGCGGCGCCTCCTTCGAGGCCGAACTGCAGATGCGGCGCGGCGACGGCACCCTGTTCTGGGCCTACCTGTCCGGTCGCGCGGTCAATCCGCAAGATCTCTCTCGCGGCACGGTCTGGGTAGTCATGGACATCACCAAGCGCCGCCAGCTCGAGATCGACCTCAACAAGTCCGAAGAACACCACCGCCAGGTGGTCGACAACGCCACCGAATGCATCCTGGTCGTGCAGGACGGCCATATCGTTTTCTGCAATCCGCGCCTGATGCAGCTGACCGGCTACACGCAGGAAGAGTTGTTCGAGCTGCCTTTCTCCGCCGCCATCCATCCCGAAGACCGCCCGCTGGTGGTCGACCACCACATGCGCCGCCTGCGCGGCGAAAAGGTCGAGCAGTACTACCAGTTCCGCATCATCAATGCGCAGACCAATGCCGTGATCTGGGCGCAGCTCTCGGCGGTGATGATCGAATGGGAAGGAAAACCGGCGACGCTGTCCTTCATGACCGACGTCACCGAGCGCAAGCGCCTCGAAGACAGCCTCAAGCACAGCATGGCGGAACGCATCCGCCTCGAAACGCTGCAGATCCAGGCCGAGCTGAAGGAAGCCGAACTCGCCCGCCGCCACGCTGAGGAAACCACGCGCGCCAAGTCGATGTTCCTGGCCAACATGAGCCACGAAATCCGCACGCCGATGAACGCCATCATCGGCATGTCGCACCTCGCCTTGCGCACCGGGCTCGATCCCAAGCAGCGCGACTACATCGAAAAAATCCGCAGCGCCGGCCTCTCGCTGCTGGGCGTGATCAACGACATCCTCGACTTTTCCAAGATCGAGGCTGGCAAGCTCGACATGGAACATGTCGCCTTCAACCTCGACGATGTGCTCAACAATGTTGCCACCGTTACCGGCGCACGCGCGCATGAGAAACGGCTGGAATACCTGTTCCAGTTCCCGCTCGACATTCCGCGCGGACTGGTCGGCGATCCGCTGCGCCTCGGCCAGGTGCTGATCAACCTGGTCAACAACGCGATCAAGTTCACCGAAGAAGGCGAAGTCTTCGTCGCTTGCCGCCGTCTCGACATGAGCGCCGGCAAGATCCAGCTGCAGTTCGTCGTGCGCGACACCGGCATCGGCATGTCGGCCGAGCAGACCGGCAAGCTGTTCCGCGCATTCAGCCAGGCCGACGAATCGACCACGCGCAAGTACGGCGGCACCGGGCTCGGCCTCTCGATCTCCAAGCGCCTGGTGGAACTGATGGGCGGCACCATCTGGCTGGAGAGCGAAGTCGGCGTCGGCACCACCATCCGCTTCACCGCCTGGTTCGGCTTGTCTGAAGCGCAGGAAAGGCAGAGCCTGCCCCCCCAGGGGATCGACGGACTGCGGGTGCTCGTCGTGGACGACCACCCGGCGGCGCGCACCGTGCTGGCCGACAGCCTGGCTGCGCTGCCGGTCAGCGTCGACATCGCCCGCAACGCCGGCGAGGCACTCGACATGATCTGCAACGCCGACGCCAGTGCGCCGTATTCCGTCGTGTTCACCGACTTCGACATGCCAGGCATGGACGGGCTCGACCTCATTGCCGCCGTCAAGCACGACGACACGCTCAGCGCGCCGCCGCGCATGATCCTGCTCACCGCCCATGGCCGGGAAGAGGCGCGGCAGCGCGTCGAGCACATGAAGGCCGACGGCTTCCTGCTCAAGCCGGTCAATACCTCCAGCCTGGTCGATACGCTGGTCGAGCTGTTCGCGCCGCGCACGCGCATTGCCGCTGCCGGGGTGCCGGAGCGCATGCCGCGCTTCCGCGGCCTGAACGTGCTGCTGGTCGAAGACAACGAGATCAACCAGCAGATCGCCATCGAACTCCTGCAGGCGGCCGGCATCCGGGTCGAGGTCGCCGCCAACGGACGTGTCGCGCTCGATCGCCTGATGACCGGCGGTCAGCGCCGCTACGGACTGGTTTTCATGGATGTGCAGATGCCGGAAATGGACGGCCACGAAGCGACGCGGCGCATCCGCGCCGACGCGCGTTTCGCCAGTCTGCCGGTCCTGGCGATGACGGCCCATGCCCTGGTCGAGGAGCGCGAGCGCTGCTTCGCCGCCGGCATGAACGGCCATCTCGCCAAGCCCATCAATCCGGTCGAGCTGTATGCGGCAATTGCCCGCTGGTGCCCGCAATACGTGGTGCGCGACGACGGGCAGGATGTTGCGCCGGCTGCCGCGCACGGTGACGCCGGGCTGGTGATCGACGGTATCGACGTGCAGGATGGATTGTCCCGGACGCTGGGCAACCGCGAATTCTTCCTGCAGATGCTCGCCCGTTTCCGCGACAGTCATTGCGACGCCGCGGCCGACATCCGCAGCGCGCTGCGGCAGGACCGCGAACTGGCCGAACGCCTCGCCCATTCGCTCAAGGGTGTGGCCGCCCTGCTGGGCGCCGTCGAGGTGCGCGAACTCGCTACACAGCTTGAGAAATCCATCCGGCACGGCACGCCGGACAGCGAACTGAATCCATGGCTGGACGAACTCGATGCCATGTTGAGCGCACTGTCCATCGCGATCGGGAAAGTGCTCCCGGGGGCGGAACCCGTAGTTGCGCGGATCGAGGACGACGCTTACGATCGTGAAGAAGCGCAGACCGCCATTTGCCGTTTCGGCGGCCTGCTGCGCGAAAGCGACGGCGACGCGGTCGACGCCTTCGACCGCTCTGCCGGGCTGCTCGCGGCGGCGCTCGACGCGCGCAGCTGGAGCGACATCGAGCGTGCGGTCACACGTTACGATTTTGACGCGGCACTGGCCGCCTTGCGCACGGGCGCGAAGGCCGCCGGCTTCCGGGTCGACTAGGAGACGAGATGGGCAACCTGTTCACATTCGCGCACAAGCCGACGATCCTGCTGGTCGACGACACCCCGGACAACATCACCCTGCTATCGACGTTGCTCAAGGACAAATACAAGCTCAAGATCGCGACCAATGGCGTGAAGGCGCTGCAGATCGCCAACACCGCGCCCCATCCCGACCTCATCCTGCTCGACGTGATGATGCCGGAAATGGATGGCCACGAAACCTGCCGCCGCCTGAAGGCGGAGCCGCAGACGGCCGACATCCCGGTCATTTTCCTGACCTCGCGCACGCGGCCCGAGGATGAGGAGTTCGGTCTCTCCCTCGGCGCAGCGGACTACATCATGAAGCCCATCAGCCCGCCCATCGTGCTCGCGCGTGTGACGACGCAGCTCCAGCAGCAGCGGGCGCGCCAGCTGCTGCGGGACCAGAACAGCCATCTCGCGCACCTGGTGGAAGAGCGCACGCGGCAACTGATGCGGATACAGGAAGCAGGCGCACCGGCGCGGGATCGCGACAATGACAACGGCAGCGGCAGCCTTGCCGGCCGCATGCAGGCTTACGTCGAGGCGCTGGGCGAACGGTTGCGCGAACATCCGCGCTTTTCGCGCGCGCTCGCGGACGAGAACATCGGGCTGGCGGCGCGGTTGACGGCGGTGGTCGGCGTGTACGACGCCCTGGTCTCGCGCGAGGCGGGCGAACCGGGCTGCAGTCACGAAGAAGCCGTGCGCATCATGCGGGAAGGCGGCAGCCATTTCGATCCCGACGTCCTGCATGCCTTCCTGCACATCGAAGGAAGCTTCCGTGCGATCGCGCAGCAGAATCACGGCGACACCGTGCAGCAATCGGCGGCTTAACGCGACAGTAACCGGGGAAATGCCATGCCCAATCCTGCCAATGTCAGTGTCCTGATCATCGACGACAACGACGTCAGCCGCTCCATGCTGCGCCACATCCTCGCCAGCGAACGCTATCGCGTGGTGGGTGAGGCCGGCAACGGACGGCTCGGCCTGGAACTGGCGGAACGCCTCAAGCCCAACATCATCTGCCTCGACATCAACATGCCGACACCGAACGGCATCGAGGTGCTCAGGCAGGTAAAGGAAAAGTTGCCGCAATCCGAAGTGCTCATGGTGACCGGCAACAACGACCGGGAATCGGTAACGGAAGCCATGCAGCTCGGCGCCGCCGGTTATATCGTCAAACCGTTCAACCCGACGACGCTCCTGCGCACGCTCGAACAAGCCGTGCTCAAGCTGCCCACCACCGCCTGACACGTCCATGGCCCTCAACCGCAACCGCCTCCGCGCCTTTCTGTGTATCGCCGCATCGGCAGCCGTCAGCATCGGCCTGATTGTCTGGGCGGTACAAGAGTTCCTCTAGCTTACCCACATTTCCTGTGCCCAAATCTGTGGACAACCCTGGATAACGTTGGTTAAGTACATGATTTTCAATGAAATTGTTCCGTTGATGAAAATCAATGCACGCTGCTTCGCGAACATCCTCCCGCAGCCACAGTCCTAACAGCTCATGCTATGGAGGGGATGATGGCAGCCATCAAATACACCAAGGCGGACTGGATCGCGCAGGCCGATATCCAGGAAGAAGCAGGCGGCAAATTCCGCGGCGTCGTGATGATCAGCCACCAGAACGGGGCCGCGAGCGAGGACCGGCAGCACACGGTGGACGCGCCGTCAGACAGCCCCGAGCAGGCGCTCGAGCAGGCGGTCGCCCTTGCGCATCGTCTCCTCGCAGGCGTGCCATGACTGCTTGCTCGGTGGGTAGTAGCAACAATGCAACGTGCAAGGAAGCGCCATTTGATTATTCGCAAAGTCGTGTGCATTTGCGAAGCGGGCAGGTATTACTGTTCTCTCAGGAACCCTAGAATACGTGCCGGCATCCTCCCCCTCACGTAATACTGCACTCCGATGCGTTTCCAGCGTTGTATCAATTCCAGTTGCCTGCGCCCCTTCCAGGTCAATGAATTCGGCGGGCACACGGCCGAATTCCGTGGCTACATCACTTGTCCGCATTGCGGGCATTCCCTCGCCGCCGCCGCAGGCAGCGTCTTCCTCGTTCATGCGATGAGTCCGGAAGAAGAAGCGAAATTCAACCTCGATCACCCCTTTGCGCGAGAACTGCAGTTGCCCACATCTGCCGTGGACAACATTGTGGACAACCGGGGATAAGCATTGCTATATCCATGATTCACAAGGGAAATTTTCCCTTGATTAAACGCAAGGCAGCGTGGGGCGCAGCCTGCCGTCATGCCGCGCGCAGGGAGCTGTTGCTTCGCAGCCGCTCGATGATGAGCGCGGCATGCAATCCGGCCGCCGCTTCCAATGCCTGTCCCCAGTTGTCCTGAAGACGTGCCACCGAATCCTGCATCATGCGGAACGCAATCAGCGCGGCATCCATCGGCGTCGCCGCGCCCGCGCGAGCGGCTTCGATCTGCTCCAGCAGCCTTTCCAGCGAAGGACGATGCCGCAGCGGCGCATCATCGACCGCCTCGCGCAGCATGTGGCGCCTGAAATCTTCAAGGGCTTCAGGATCGTGGCGGTACAAGGCCACCAGTACGTCGAAATCCGGGAGGGGGGTCGTCATTGATCGGGCTCCTGTAGGTCACGTAACTACAGGTATATCGCCCTTGCCATTTTGGTATCTTGTGGCCGCTCAAGGGCTGACAGCGCCCGGTCTGCCTGGCCGCAACGGGCGGGCGTCCGGACGACAGGCGAAAAAAAAGCCCGCTGACCTTGCGGTAGCGGGCGAATCCAATTCAAGAAGAGTTGGAGGAGACAGGAAGAATAATACTGCTCCGCAACAAATGCCGCCGCTTTATTCTGGTGATGACAATCATTCACAAAGCTGATAACAGCGGCCAGTAAAAAGCCCGCAGGGCTTTCGCCGAGCGGGCTTCCGTGTCTCCTTCGATCATCCTAGAATCGGATTTCTTTATTTGGTGGCCGAATACTACACGGCTTTAACTAAAAACAAAAGTGCGTTTATCGAACACGCACCGAATTTTCGTCATTTTCCGATGCAAAAACGACTGAAAATTACGCCAAGCAAGTCATCCGGCGTAAATTCTCCGGTGATGCTGTTCAGACGCTCCTGCGCGATTCGTAATTCTTCCGCGAACAAATCGAGCGCATGGTCGCTGGTCTGGTTGTTTTTCGCGACATGTTCCGCCGCAACCTCAAGATGGTCGCGTGCCGCCTTCAGCGCCAGCAAATGGCGCTCGCGCGCCAGGAAGCGCGACTCGCCCGTCTGCTGCCAGCCCGCCACGCGCAGCAATTCCGTGCGCAGCAGGTTGATGCCGCGCCGGTCGGTCGCCGACAGATAGACATGCGTGGCGTCCGGCATGCGGTCCACCGTCGGCTTGTGGCCGGACAGGTCGATCTTGTTCCACACCCGCAGCACCGGCACGTTGTCCGGCAGTCGTTCCACGATCTCTTCATCGCCGCGCGTCGGTCCGCGGCTCGCATCCAGCAGGTGCAGGATCACGTCCGCCTTGTTCACCTCGCCCCAGGTGCGCTCGATGCCGATGCGTTCCACCTCGTCGCCCGCGTCGCGGATGCCCGCCGTGTCGATGATGTGCAGCGGGATGCCTTCCATCTGGATCGTCTCGGTCACCTTGTCGCGCGTGGTGCCGGCAATGGGGGTGACGATCGCGACTTCCGAGCCGGCCAGCGCATTCAGCAGCGAGGACTTGCCGACATTCGGCTGGCCCGCCAGCACCACGTTCAGCCCTTCGCGCAGCAACGCGCCCTGCGATGCCTGTTCGAACACTTCATTCAGCGATGCGCGGATGCGCTCCAGCTGGCCGCGCGCGTCCGACTTCTCGAGGAAATCGATTTCCTCTTCCGGGAAGTCCAGCGTCGCTTCCACCAGCATGCGCAGATGGATCACCTTGTCGACCAGGTCATGGATGGTTTTCGAGAACACGCCCGACAAGGAGGCGGAAGCCGACTTTGCCGCGGCTTCCGTCGATGCCTCGATCAGGTCGGCCACTGCCTCGGCCTGCGCCAGGTCGAGCTTGTCATTCAGGAAGGCGCGGTGCGTGAATTCGCCCGGCTGCGCGACACGCAGGCCGATGTCCTTGCCCGCTTCCAGGCAACGCGACAGCAGCATCTGCATCACTACCGGCCCCCCGTGGCCTTGCAGTTCGAGCACATCCTCGCCGGTGTACGAATGCGGCGCCTTGAAGTAGATGGCGATGCCCTGGTCGATGGCCGTGCCATCCGCATTCCGGAAAGGGAGATAGGTCGCGTAGCGCGGTTTCAGATCGGCCGTGCCGCAGAGGGCCTGCATCACGGGCACGATGTTCTTGCCGGAGACGCGCACGACGCCGATGCCTCCGCGACCGGGAGCGGTGGCGATGGCGGCGATGGGGGAAGAGTCGAAGTTCATGGGATGATTCTAGAGTTGGGGGCGGTTGCTGATCAAATGAAAATGCAGGACGCCATGGAAGCCGCGCACATTTGCAACACTCTGCATACCGTAGAGGGGAGTAAATCGCACAAACAAAAAAGCCCGCGCATCGCACGGGCTTTTTCAGTCATCGAAGCGATCAGGCCGGCTGTCCGCTCTCGATCTTCTTCGTGATCACCCACTGCTGGGCGATCGACAGGATGTTGTTCACCACCCAGTACAGCACGAGGCCTGCCGGGAAGAAGAAGAACATCACCGAGAAAATGATCGGCATGAACAGCATCACCTTCGCCTGGATCGGGTCCGGCGGCGTCGGGTTCAGCTTGGTCTGGATGAACATCGATGCGGCCATCACCAGCGGCAGGATGTACCACGGATCCGGCGACGCCAGATCCTGGATCCAGCCGAGCCAGGGCGCATTGCGCATTTCGACGGAGGCCAGCAGCACCCAGTACAGCGCGATGAACACCGGGATCTGCACCAGGATCGGCAGGCAGCCGCCCAGCGGGTTGATCTTCTCGGTCTTGTACAGCTCCATCAGCGCCTGGTTCATCTTCTGCGGATCGTTCTTGTAACGCTCGCGGATCGAGGTCATCTTCGGCGTCACGGTCTTCATCTTCGCCATGCTGCGATAGGACGCGGCGGACAGCGGGAAGAAGGCCAGCTTGATGAGGATGGTCAGCACGATGATGGTCCAGCCCCAGTTGCCCAGTACCTTGTGGATCTGGTCCATCAGCCAGAAGATCGGCTTGGCGAGGATGGTCAGCCAGCCGTAGTCCTTCACCAGCTCCAGGCCCGGCGCCAGCTTCTCGAGACGGTCGGTTTCCTGCGGACCCGAGTAAATCGTCGCATCCATCGAACCCGTCGCGCCCGGTGCCACGGTGCCCATCGGCAGGATGGTGCCGACCGAGTACAGGTTGTTGTCGACCTTCTTCGTGTAGATCTCGCGCTGCGCCTTCTGCGCCGGCAGGATCGCGGATACGAAGTAGTGCTGCACCAGCGCCACCCAGCCTTCATCCGACTTGGTGGCGTGCTTGGCCTTGCCCTTCTCGATGTCTTCGAATTCCATCTTCTGGAATTTCTCGGCTTCGGTATACACGACCGGGCCGGTGAAGGTGCTGTAGAACTGCGACTCGCCTTCCGGCTTGTTGCCGTCGCGCAGCAGCTGCATGTAAACAGAAGGAGCGATCGGTGCGCCGCTGTTGTTTACCACATCATGCTTGATGCCGATCGCGTAATCGCCCTTGCGGAAGGTATAGGTCTTCACCAGCTTCACGCCGCCCTGCTCGGACTCCAGCACCAGTTGCAGCTCATCCTTGCCGTCCAGCGCGCGCGGGCCTGCCTTGGCGACGAAGCCCGACTTGTGGTTCGGGAAATTGCCGCCGATCAGGCCGGTTTGCGCGAGGTAGGTGTGCTTGGTGCCCGAATCGAACAGCACCATGTTCTTCGTCTGGTCGACGGTGTCCTTGTGCTTGAGCAGCTCGAGGCGCTTGAGCTCGCCGCCGACGGTATCGATATCCGCCTTCATCACGTCGGTGGTGATGGTGATGATCTCGCTCTTGACCGGCGTCGGGCCGCCGGGAACGGCAGCGGGCGCCTGCGCGGTCACGGTCGGCTGCGGCACGTCCGACTTGGCCGCCGGTGTGCCGCCGGCAGCAGCCGGCTTGTCCGCCTGCTGCGTCGTGTTCGGGAAGAACATCGACTGTTTTCCGGTATAGCGCATCCAGTTGTCCCACAACAGCAGCAGGGACAGCGAGAACACAACCCACAGGATGGTACGTTGGATATCCATAGTTCTTTATTGTGCTTGAGTAATCAGTAATTCAATGATGCTGGCAGGCACAGTCCGCATGCCCGTCCGCCGTCTTCTTCGGCACCGGATCCACGCCGCCCGGATGCCACGGATGGCACTTGCACAGGCGTCTTGCCGCGAGCAGGCTGCCCTTCGCCGCGCCGTGTTCGCGGATCGCTTCGGCGGCGTAGGTGGAGCAGGTCGGGTAGAAACGGCAGTTCTGGCCGAGGAAAGGACTGATGCCCAGCTGGTACGCGCGCAATAGTAGCAGCAAAAGCGTCTTCATCACCGGGATTCCGCATCGGGCGAAGGGCGTTTCATCGCCTGCGAACCGAGCAGCTGCGCGAGTTCGCGCCGCAGCTCGGCCTTGAGCTTCGCGTTGGTTGCCGGACCGGCTTTGGAATTCACGGGCTGGGACAGGCGGACGATGCAATCGATCGCCGGCAGGGTGGACTGGCGGAACAGTTCGCGCGTGACGCGCTTGATCGTATTGCGGGTCACCGCGCGCGGGGCGAAGCGCTTGGCGGCCACGATGCCCAGCCTGGCGCGGTCCAGCTCGTTGCGGCGCGCATAGAGAACGAAATGCGCGGTCCGCTGCACGGGCCGCAAACGAAAAACGGATGAAAAATCATCCGTTTTCACGATGCGCCGGGTGCGTGCGTAGTTGTGTGAACGTTCTTCGCTCACGCCGGCAGCTTTTGGGTGCAGTGCTTGGCTTAGACAGCCAGGCGCTTGCGGCCCTTGGCGCGACGGGCGTTCAGCACGGCGCGGCCACCGCGGGTAGCCATACGGACACGGAAACCGTGGGTGCGCTTGCGGCGGACGACGGAAGGTTGGTAAGTACGTTTCATTTTGGTCTCGCTAAAGCAAAAATGGGTGGGAATCACGCGGCCCATTCTTGTCTTGTGAACGCACACAAAACGCAACAGGCAGTGAACCCGCAATTAAACCTCAATTTCTGCTTGTATGTCAATTACTTAGGGGCTGCGCTTGGAATCGCCGATATATGTAGCCTGATGAAGCGAAGCGCAATCCGGGATCAGTGCCTATTCGGCTCCCCCGGATTGCGCTTCGCTCCATCCAGGCTAGCTTTTAGCGAACGCCATGACATTTCCGCTGGTAATAGGTAATACCCCCACCTTCCCTAAGCCCAAATTATCCACATTGGCAAGCACTTTTTTATGTCGAAAAAATGACGCAGGCTGTGGATAACTGCGTGGCCCGGCGTTAGAATAGCCCTCCCTGTGGAAGCCGGCCCGGACCGCCACGCCGCTCCCGCACCCCACTGCGCAGACCAATCCGCCTCGGCCCGGACTGTGCAGCGGACTGCCGGAGGAGAGCAGGACGAAGGGCCTTGTGTATTTTCCACAAAGCAAACATTAGAAAAAATTCATGGAAAATTTTTGGCAGACTTGCTCCGCGAAACTGGAGCAGGAACTTACGCCTCAGCAGTTCAGTGCCTGGATCAAGCCGCTCGTGCCCCTCGATTTCGAGGATGGCTGCCTGCGCATCGCTGCGCCGAACCGCTTCAAGCTGGACTGGGTCAAGACGCAATTCGCCAGCCGCATCACCGCCCTGGCTTCCCAGCATTGGGAGCAGCCGATTGATGTCCAGTTCGTGCTCGATCCCCGCACCAATGTCGCCCGCAAGCCGTCCCCGGCACCTGTGCAGTCGCCCTCGGCCGCGCTCGCGCTGGCCGGCGGCGGCAACGACTATGCCGACATGCCCGACGTGATCGAGCGCGTTGATATTGTCATCGAGGAAACAAAAAAGCGCGACCAGAGCAAGATCAATCCGGTCCTGACCTTCGAGAACTTCGTGACCGGTAAGGCCAACCAGTTGGCTCGCGCCGCAGCCATCCAGGTCGCGAACAACCCGGGCGTGTCGTACAACCCGCTGTTCCTGTATGGCGGCGTCGGCCTCGGCAAGACCCACCTGATCCACGCCATCGGCAATCAGCTGCTGCAGGAAAACCCGAACGTCCGCATCCGCTACATTCACGCTGAACAGTACGTTCGCGACGTAGTGACCGCTTACCAGCGCAAGGGCTTCGACGATTTCAAGCGTTACTACCACTCGCTGGATATGCTGCTGATCGATGACATCCAGTTCTTTGCCGGCAAGAGCCGCACGCAGGAAGAATTCTTCTACGCGTTCGAAGCATTAATTGCCGCAAAGAAGCAAATTATCATCACCAGCGATACCTATCCGAAGGAAATCACGGGCATGGATGATCGCCTGATTTCCCGTTTCGACTCCGGCCTGACAGTCGCGGTTGAGCCGCCGGAGCTGGAAATGCGGGTCGCGATCCTGCTGAAAAAAGCGGCATCGGAAGGCGTGGTGTTCAACGACGACGTCGCCTTCTTCGTCGCCAAGCACCTGCGCTCCAACGTCCGCGAACTGGAAGGCGCGCTGCGCAAGATCCTCGCTTACTCGCGTTTCCACGACAAGGACATCACGATCGATGTTGTCAAAGAGGCACTGAAAGACCTGCTGTCGGTCCAGAATCGCCAGATTTCCGTGGAGAACATCCAGAAGACCGTCGCCGACTTCTTCAACATCAAGGTCGCCGACATGTACTCCAAGAAGCGTCCGGCCAACATCGCCCGTCCGCGCCAGATTGCGATGTATCTTGCCAAAGAATTAACGCAGAAAAGCCTGCCGGAAATCGGCGAACTCTTCGGCGGCCGCGACCACACCACGGTCCTGCACGCCGTCCGCAAGATCGCCGCCGACCGCTCCAAGAACCCGGAAGTGAACCACGAACTGCACGTCCTTGAGCAGACCCTGAAAGGCTAATCCACAGCTGCCTGTTGGCCTGTGGATAACCTTTCAACTCCCTTTGCCTAAATTTGAAGCAGCGCCTCCCCGGCGCTGCCGAACCTCTTGTAAAGCAAGCAAAAATCCCTCACTTTGGTTTCTTGGACACCCCCCTTTTCTGTCAAAATAGAGGTTGTTTTGCATTTGTTTGACCGGGCGGGAATCTGTCCTTTTTAGACCTGCCTTTTCACCCTGAAGTACAGCACTGTCTCAACTCAATTACTACAAGGACAAAAGCATGCAATTGGTCAAAACCCAACGAGACACGCTTCTCCGACCGCTGCAGATCGTGAGTGGTATTGTCGAGCGTCGGCACACGCTGCCGATTCTGGCCAATATCCTCATTCGCAAGGACGGCGAAAAGGTCTCCTTCCTGTCCACCGACATCGAGGTGCAGATCACCACGACCGCCGACGTCGGCAGCGGCGGTGAAGTCGCCGCGACCACCGTCGCCGCGCGCAAGCTGCTCGACATCCTGCGCGCACTGCCCGACTTCGGTGACGTCACTCTCTCGCTGGCCAACAAGCGCATGACCGTCCAGTCCGGCAAGTCGCGCTTCGCGCTGCAAACCCTGGCCGCCGAAGAATTTCCGACCGTCGCGCAAGCCGAACACTTCAATGCCAAGGTCACGCTGCCGCAGAAGACGCTCAAGCACCTGTTCAACATGGTGCACTTCGCGATGGCCCAGCAGGACATCCGCTACTACCTCAACGGCCTGCTGCTCGTCGTCGACGGCAAGAACGTCATCGCGGTCGCGACCGACGGCCACCGCCTCGCCTTCTGCCAGGTCGAGACCGACCAGAATTTCCAGCGCCAGGAAGTCATCATCCCGCGCAAGACCATCCTCGAACTGCAGCGCCTGCTCGAAGACAGCGACCAGCCGGTCGACCTCGAGATCGCCAGCAACCAGGTCAAGCTCACCTTCGCCGACATCGAACTGATTTCCAAGCTCGTCGAAGGCAAGTTCCCGGATTACACGCGCGTGATCCCCAAGGGCTACAAGAACAACTTCACGATCGATCGCCAGACGCTGCTGCACGCGCTGCAGCGCGCGGCCATCATGACCAGCGATAAATTCAAGGGCGTCCGCTGCATCATTGCGCCGGGCAGTCTCAAGATCAGCTCCACCAACGCCGACCAGGAAGAGGCAGTGGAAGAACTCGAAATCGATTACGGCGGCGACACCGTCGACATCGGCTTCAACGTCTCCTACCTGCTCGACGTGCTGAATAACCTCAAGTGCGACAACATCAACGTTGCGCTTGGCGACGCTAATTCATCGGCGTTGATCACCGTACCGGACAACGCCGACTTCAAGTACGTCGTGATGCCGATGCGTATTTAATGATTTAGAAAAGACAATTCGCAAAGGGGGCTGCCGTGGGTAAGGCGAGCCCCTTTGCCACATTTATGGAAATCCGAAATTCTTAGCTGATTGGTTCTCGAACCCTTTGCGCCGGCCTGTAATCAGGCTCCCTTCTCCCGCAGGCGGGAGAGGGGAGAAAAATCCCGGCGCCAAGGACGAGCAATCAGCCAAGCCGTTCTTTAGCAGCATTTCGTTTTAGAAGGTAGCCATGTCCGCACTCCCCCAAGAAGCACCGCGTGAGCAACAACCGACCAGCTCGTACAGCGCATCCTCGATCCAGATCCTCGAAGGCCTCGAAGCAGTCCGCAAGCGCCCAGGCATGTACATCGGCGACACCTCCGACGGCACGGGCCTGCACCACCTCGTGTTCGAAGTGCTCGACAACTCCATCGACGAAGCGCTTGCCGGCCACTGCACCGAGATCCACGTCACCATCCACTCCGACAACTCGATCTCCATCACTGACAACGGCCGCGGCATTCCGACCGGCATCAAGTGGGACGACAAGCACGATCCCAAGCGCAGCGCCGCAGAGATTGTGATGACAGAGCTGCACGCCGGCGGAAAGTTCGACCAGAATTCGTACAAAGTCTCCGGCGGCCTGCACGGCGTGGGCGTCTCTTGCGTGAACGCACTCTCCAAACTGCTCAAGCTCACCATCCGCCGCGACGGCAAAGTGCATCAGATGGAATTCTCCAAGGGCGTGGTCCAGAACCGCGAACTCGAAGACCAGGAAGGCGTGCAAGTCTCCCCCATCAAGGTCACCGGTGAAACCGACAAGCGCGGCACCGAAGTCCACTTCTGGGCCGACGAAGAAATCTTCACGCACATCGAATTCCACTACGACATCCTCGCCAAGCGCATCCGCGAACTGTCCTTCCTCAACAACGGCGTGCACATCAAGCTCACCGACCAGCGCACCGGCAAGGAAGAAGACTTCGCGTTCGAAGGCGGCACCCGCGGCTTCGTCGAATACATCAACAAGAACAAGAACGTCCTGCACCCGACCGTCTTCCAGGCCACCGGCGAGAAGGTCTCCGACCAGGGCACCATGATCGGCGTCGACGTCTCCATGCAATGGAACGACGCGTTCAACGAGCAAGTCCTCTGCTTCACCAACAACATCCCGCAGCGCGACGGCGGCACCCACCTCACCGGCCTGCGCGCCGCGATGACCCGCGTCATCAACAAATACATCGACGAAAACGACTTCGCCAAGAAAGCGAAAGTCGAAATCGCCGGCGACGACATGCGCGAAGGCCTCACCTGCGTGCTCTCCGTCAAGGTCCCCGAGCCCAAGTTCAGCTCCCAGACCAAGGACAAGCTCGTATCAAGCGAAGTGCGCGGCCCCGTCGAGGAAATCGTCGCCAAGACGCTCACCGACTTCCTCATGGAAAAGCCCAACGACGCCAAGATCATCTGCGGCAAGATCGTCGAAGCCGCCCGCGCGCGCGAAGCCGCCCGCAAGGCACGCGAACTGACTCGCCGCAAGGGCATCATGGACGGCCTCGGCCTGTCCGCCAAGCTGGCCGACTGCCAGGAGAAGGACCCAGCGCTGTGCGAACTCTACATCGTCGAGGGTGACTCCGCAGGCGGCTCCGCCAAGCAGGGCCGCGACCGCAAGTTCCAGGCGATCCTCCCGCTGCGCGGCAAGGTGCTCAACGTCGAAAAGGCCCGCTTCGAAAAGATGCTCTCCTCCGAGCAGATCACCACCCTGATCGCCACGCTCGGCACCAGCATCGGTCCCGACGAATTCAACGTCGACAAGCTGCGCTACCACCGCATCATCATCATGACCGACGCGGACGTCGACGGCGCCCACATCCGCACCCTGCTGCTCACGCTGCTGTACCGCCAGATGCCCGCCCTCGTCGAGCGCGGCCACGTCTACATCGCGCAGCCGCCGCTCTACAAGGTCAAGCACGGCAAGGACGAGCGCTACCTCAAGGACGCGGTCGAAGAAGCCAGCTACATGATGCAGATCGCGCTCAACGACGCCGCGCTGATCCCGACCGAAAACGCCAACCCGATCATTGGCGACGCACTGGCCGAACTGGTTCGCCAGTACAACACCGCCAACGCCATCATCATGCGCCTGGCGCGCGCGATCGATGAGGCAGCACTGTCGGCCATCATGACCGGAGTTACGCTCAACCTCGACACCGCCGAGAATGCCGACGCATCAGCCAAGGCACTCGAAGCAGCGATCAACGACCCGAGCGTCGAAGTCATCGTCAAGTCGGACGAACTCTCCGCCAAGCACCTGCTGCGCATCCAGCGCCGCCACTTTGGCAACATTAAGGTCAGCAGCATCGACGCCGACTTCGTCCACGGCCCCGACTACCTGGTCCTGTCCGCCGCCGCCGCCACCTTCAAGGGCCTGATCGGCCCGGGCGCACTGGTCCGCCGCGGCCAAGGCGACAAGGCCAAGGAAATCGCGATCAAGGACTTCCACGAAGCGATGAACTGGCTGCGCGACGAAGCCGAGCGCGGCGTCTCCAAGCAGCGCTACAAGGGCCTGGGTGAAATGAATCCGGAACAGCTGTGGGAAACCACGATGGATCCGAATGTGCGCCGGCTGTTGAAGGTGCAGATTGAGGATGCGATTGCTGCCGATCAGATTTTCACGACGCTGATGGGGGATGATGTTGAACCCCGTAGGGCGTTTATTGAGACTAATGCGTTGCAGGCGGGGAATATTGACGTTTGATGTTTTCGCCATGTCGAAAAAATGGGCTCCTTGTCAGGCTGTGTAAAAAGTCTGACGTTGGCACTCAACAAATTGCCCCGCTTTGGCGGGGCAATTTGTTTTTTGAAGTAGAAATCGGGCTCAGGCCCGCAGTGTCTTCGTGAGTGTTTGACTTCCGATCATGTGCACCACGCGCTTGAGGTTATAAGCCATTACAGCCAGGCTCAATTCGGCGCGTGCTCCCTTTAACCCGCGCAGTAACAACCGGGCATTGCGCAGAATTTGCTGCTTGATGGTCCCAAATGGGTGTTCGACGGTCTGGCGTCGCAGGGCCATCATGTGCGGCGCCGCTGCCACGCGTACCGCATTGGCCTGTACAGCCTCTTCGTGCCAGTGACGGCTGACCAGGCGCCGGCTGCTGACGGTGCATTTCCCCTTGTGCGGACAATTGGCGCAGTCATCCGGGGAGGCCGCATAGATCACCGACTTGTCCTGGCGGCACACCTGTTTGCGCCTGAGGATCTTGTTGGCCGGGCAAGTAAAACAGTCCCTACTGGCGTCGTAGCGAAACATCGCCTTGTCGTACAGCGTGCCATCACCTTGATTGTTCGGCGTGTGGGATGGCGCCACATAGCCGGTCATCCCCATGTCCTGCAGCGCCTGCAAATGCTCGCCATTGGCGTAACCAGCGTCGGCGACTACTTCAGGCTGGGTCTGGAGCACCTGGGCGACGCCTTGCGCCATCGGCATCAGTTGCCCCACATCCGACGTGTCATTGCACACTTCATGATGCACGATCAGATGGCTGTCGGTGTCGACTGCTGTTTGCAGGTTGTAGCCCGGTGCCCCATGCAGCGATTTCATCGCGCGCGCCTGCGGCTCCGTCAGCACGCTCGATGTGGCCTTGCCTTTGGCTAGCCGGGCCACTTCTGCGCCCACTTCATCCTGACGCTCGCGTAAGCGCTTGAGCGCCCGCCTGAACGCGCCGGCGCCGGGGCTGCCTTGCTCCTCTTGCCGGTCTGCGGCTTCCAGCTGCTCCAGATAGTGCGCTACTTCGCTCGCCAGTCGCTGCTGTTGGCGCTCCAGATCGGCCGCCTTGCCAACCGCCTTGCGCGAGGCGACGGCTTGAACCTTGCTGCCGTCAATGGCCACCACTGTGCCGCCCACCAGCCCGGCGCGCCTCACAAACTGCACAAACGCAGCGCAGCTTGCCACCAACGCCTCGCTGTTGTGTCGCCGGAAATCGGCAATCGTCTTGTGGTCCGGCACCAGTCGTCCCAGCAGCCACATGCATTCGACATTGCGCCGGCATTCCCGCTCGAGCGCGCGCGATGACCGGATGCCATTCAGATAGCCGCACAGATACAGCTTGAGCAAATCGCCCGGGTCATACGGCGGCCGCCCCAGTATGCCCGCATGGGCTTTGCCAAAACCCAGTGTTCGCAGATCGAGCGCGTTCACCCAGGCGTCAATGACCCGAGCCATCGCGTCCTCCTCGATCAGCTCGTCCAACTTCACTGGAAACAACACTGCCTGATCCCGGCTCTCTCCGCCACGATGTCCCATGCCTGACTCCCAAAAACAAAATCCCCGTCCAATTCACATTGGACGGGGATTGATTGCTTTGGTTTACCGGCTACAAGGACTTTTTACACAGCCTGTTGTGAGCCCATTTTTTTTTGGATATACGAAAACATCAATTAGCCGCAGAACCTTCTTCAATCAAACCGCGTTTCACATTCTCCAAAATATACAGTGCCCGCTTGGCCTCGAGCGGCATTGCAGCAACAAGTGCCATCTTTCCCTGGACGTCTGATTCCCTCGTCAATATCTCGACCGCAGCCTTTTTCGATACGTCACTGGATAAGCGCGTGATATCCGCACCCAACATTCGCGCTCCCGCAACCTCGTAATCGAAATCCGCTTCATCGAGCAGGTGTGGAAATTCTTCGTATAGCCGATCCTGATTGCCCGCATCAACGTAATGCCGGGCAATCAATGTAAAGTCATGCGCATCCTTGCGCGGTGCCAGCACATGCCGTTCATTCCAGGCAAACAGCTTCAGCAAGGCCAATGCAGGCAACGAAATGACGTTAATCTCGACACCTCCCGGCAATTTTGCCTTGAGAGCATTTTTGTAGGCCTCGTCAAATCCAAGAACCGTCATGATGGTATGGTGATCCGGTGGCCATGAAATAACCCCTTCCTCATCAGCGATCCTCCCGAACGGAATCAGGTCGATCACGAGACTGCTCCCATACTTCAAGCGATGCGCCGGTTGTTGTGCCGAGAACTCTCCTGTAGAAACGAGCCGTGCCTTCAACGCTTCGAACTCATCCCACGTATTCACCATCATTGCCCAATCGACGTCCTCTGTTCTTCTGCCGGTGTTGATGCCATAGCCATGGAACAGGATCAGGTCGCGCGCCATCGCCCCAGCCATGAAGACGGGAATACCCAAAGCATTGGTCTCGGCCAGGACGACCCCGGACAGCCGGGCTACCAGGGCGAGGTCAGGTTTGTTCGATAAATCGAGCGAGATACTTGTCATGGATGATGCGTGCGGTTTCGAGATTTCGATCGTCAGCGGTGGCGAGCAGGTCGGCATAAGCCAGCAGCGGAGGTACAAGACCAGGGACTTCTGAAAAATCGAAGTGCCAGAACACTTCGCGAAGCTCCACGTCTCCTTCCGCGTCTTTTACCAGGCGCAGCTTCTTGAACAATTCACTCTGCACATCCGGATCTCTTTGCATATAGATCGTCGTGATCGCAGGCTTGAGATAACCCGTCAGTCTTGCACCTGCAGTTTCGCCGCCCCACAGAGCGCCACGCACAGGCAGTTCGCCAGCGGTCTGCCGATCCTGCGACAGGGAGCGAAAGCGGCCGATCAACAATTTGGGCCGAAGCTGTTTTGCATAGCCCTCGACCCATTGCTCCAGCAACTTGCGCTGGTCGATGAGCTTGCGTCCCTGCGAGCCAAGTTCGAGCAGGTATTTCTCATCCTTCAGATCACGCATGACCCAGCCGACCGTTCCCAATGCGACACCCGCTGCCGCTGCGATATCGCGGTAGGGAGCGTCAACCAACTCCGGCTTGCATAGCAGGGCGAAGATCAACTTGAGTCCGCCCGGTTGGAAGGCGCGTGCAACGCGTGAATCCGCCAGAGGCTTTTCCGGCCTTTGCCCGGTTATCCAGATGAGTATGGGGGGCGCATGGATATAGGCATTCCCTGCGGCGTCAATGAACTGGATGTTCAATTGGCGAAGCCGCTTCGCAACAGGCGGGGCGATGTATTCCGTCACGAGCAAGGGACGGTCGTGGTGGGCGAGCCGATGAGCGATCGAGCCGACGTTCGTCGAATTCACATGGCGCGTGCATTCAACAAGGTATGTGACAGTCTTGTTGCCAAACCGCAAATCAATCTCTGCATCGCTTGTCTGCGAAGGGCGAATGTCTGTCTTGATCCCCACCCCGAGCGCGAGTCCATGGAACGCTCGCACGGCTGAGTCGAGCAAGGCTTGCTCCGCGGTTGACGCTGGATGGATAGCTGCCATGGCGACCCCGATGTTCATTATTGCGAAGTGTACACTAATAATGAACAAACTCAAAAAATGAACAATGGCAAGCTGAACCATAATGCAAAGGCGTCGAACTTGCCAGTTTAATTCCGCAAAGAAGGCAGGTATTAAGCAAAATTGGAGATGTTTAACGGTTTTGACACTTAAAGAATTTACATGAAATCAATGAGTTATAAAGCTCATGAATGGAGATGAAAGGCTGATTTTGAAGTTTAGGAAAGATCGAGGCTCATAAAGCAAACCACACTGTCGGCCATCATGACTGGCGTCACGCTCAACCTCGACACGTCCGAAAGCGCCGACGCCTCCGCGCAGGCATTGGCCGCGGCCATCTACGACCCGAGCGTTGAAGTCATCGTCAAGTCCGACGAACTCTCCGCCAAGCACATGCTGCGCATCCAGCGCCGCCACTTCGGCAACCTGAAGGTCAGCACCATCGACGCCGACTTCGTCCACTAGGAGACAGATCGGATAGTCGTACAAAATCCCCCTAAATCCCATTATCATGGGATGGTTATTTTCAGGAAACATATTAAGTTGCTGCTTAAGTTGCTGCCAAGGGGAAATGGGGCCCTGTATTCACAGAGGCGTTCTTTTTAATCGGTAGCAGGGCGAAAAGAGATCCTGATGACATTAGGGGAAAGCATGGCGAGCAGCGACAAAAAGCTTCCTTTCAATATCTACCTATTGAAATATAAGGTAGACGACAAAGGTGCAAACCAGCTTCGAGAACCAAAGGATTTTTTGGCGCGCCCTTTAACCGGCTCGGGCAAGCCAAAGCTTATCAGCTATGACCACTATCCTTTGGCTAATGATGGAAAGTCGCTTGGAGACTTGTATATCAGGAAACCTCACTCCGAGACAAAACCTGACTGGGTAGGACTGTTGGAGGCGTATGTTGCAGAACCTGACAAGCTTGCAAAACTGAAAAACAAGAGTGTCTCGGCCATCCTTGTCATAGAGGTAAAGGGGCGCCAGTTTGCTATAGCCTTTGGTCACGGGCGCTATATGCTGCATGCGGGTGCTTATGAAGCACGATTCGGATTAAGGGCAACATTAAACAGCATTTCACCAGACAAGGTCGCTTCCTTGGACAAGCAAACATTTGATTCGACTCCAAGGTTGACGAGGGAGCAAACCCTGCGAGCCGTGTCGATAACTGAATATGGCATCGATGTGGAGCAGGATTTGTTAAGGGCTAAAGGTACAAATGATGCTCGCAACGGACTGTGTCTGTGTATTCTGCATCATTGGGCGTTTGATAACGGCCTGTTTGGAATAAATAGAGATAGAAAGATCTTGGTTCCAAAGGCCATTCGTGCACTTTCCCAGAACAAATCGATCGCGGACTTGCATGATACGAAACTGCAAGAGGCGCGAGAATCGCATTTAAGGGCGGACCCAAATGCATTGCAGTGGCATTTGGAAAACGTTGTGCAGGGCATTTAGGTTCGCAGATTTATAAGGGCTGCCAAGGCCACTAGTATTCCGCTTGGTTGAGAACAGGACGTTGATTCTCTGCACGGAGAGCTAGATCAAGGGAAACATGGATGATTCAAGTAGATCACAATGAGATTCGAGAATGGACTGCGAAAAGTGAACATCTTCTCATTAAGAAGCTTTCACGAAACGACTGCAGTTGGGCAGATGGAGCGGAAAATGGCCACCAGAATGGTGTGTACATTCCACGAGAAATTCGCGAATCTGACTTCTTTCCCACACTAAAAAATCTAAATTCCCTCAAACCTCATATCTTCGAAGCAAGGTTTGGCACACTTTGGCCCCAAACAGGCGAAGTGAAGGAATCAAGGCTTACGCATTACTCGAACAAGGGGACGGAAATGCACTTTACTCGCGTGCCTCGAGAAGTGTTTTCCGAATTAACCCCAGCATCGTTGCTAATTGGAGGCGTGCTTCGCGAAGCGATCGGTGAAGTATGCCACTGGTTCCTAGTCATTGATTCTGCTTCGGACGAGGCGGAAATGTTGGAAACGGTATTTGATCTTGAATCCAATTTCCACTTCGGTTTGTTTGATCCAATGTCGGTAAGCCAGCAGCCAAGAGATGAAACAGATCAGCTTATTGATGAGCTCACATCTCACCTTAAAGCTGGCACGTTGGATAGGTATATTTCATCAGTGTGCAAACTTCCTGCGCCTCAAGACCTGGCACGGGATGCGCAGCTCATGTACTTGAAACAATATGGATTAAGTCGATTGGATCCGTATGTCATCGATAACCCGGGTGACGCAATTATGCAAATTAGTCGGGATATTGAGTATCGCTTATATAAGAGAGCGGAGCTTCGACACCGCGCCGCAGAGGTCATCCGAATCGTCACAGATGGGGATAACGTCGTTTCTACCGTAGTCAGAAGATTTCCAGAGTTGGATGCATTGTTCCTAAGTGCTAGCCAGCTTCGTAAATCTCGTGCTGGACGTTCATTCGAACAACATATTTCTCGCATCTTGAGCGACGGCGAGATACCGTTCGAAGAGCAGCAGGTAACTGGCGGGCGACGCCCCGATTTTGTTCTTCCAGATCTAAAAGTACTGAACGATACAAAGCGGCCTTTTACCGATGCGATAGTGCTCTCAGCGAAGACAACTTTGCGCGAGCGCTGGAAGCAGATCGTTATGGAAAAGTTTAACTGTTCGCTTTTTCTGGCTACGGTTGATGATCGCATCTCGTCAGAGGCGATCGAGGATATGAACAAGCAGGGAATATGTCTCGTAGTGCCGGAATCGCTCAAAAAGTCTAAGGAGACCTGCTACAAGGATAAGACGAACGTCATAACATTTCGCGATTTCTTTGACACCGAGATTGCAGCGAAGCGGAGTGGCTTGCGGAAGATGGTATTTGGAAACGCAGATTCACGCGGACTGAACAGTCCTATTCTAAGCTTGAGTCGACAATCTGATGATGAAGTGTGTTGAGCTTTTTTTCGTTAAGTTCACACTCCCAAATAACTAAAACCCGCCATCCTGCACGTTTTAAGAGGCGACGTACCTCACTATCTCGACGAACATTGTCGTCAAATTTCTTTTGCCAGAATTCTGAATTGCTTGCTGGAGTCGTAGCGTAGCGGCAGCCTCTGTGGCGGTGCCAGAAGCAACCATGAATGAACAATGCAACATGGTGCTTGGGGAAAACAAGATCCGGCTTGCCAGGTAATGTTTTCACGTGGAGGCGATACCGCAGACCTTTCGAATGGAGGAATTTGCGCACTGCCATTTCCGGCAGTGTATTTTTGCCGCGAATTCCCGCCATCATTCGACTGCGAGTCTCCTTGTCGACCACATCAATCATCAAGCTGCCAATATTGGAAGTTCGGGTTGCAAATCGTTTTCAGCGCAAATGAAGGGGCGCATTACGCGCGCCATCTCTTGCATTACGTCTACGACCACAGAATTCCCGAATTGTTTGTACGCTCTTGTGTCTGATACGGGAATGATGAACGAGTCAGGAAAACCCATCAGACGCGCGCATTCGCGAGGAGTGAGGCGCCTCGGATTTTTCTTTTTCCCTTGGTAGACCAGTATTTCAGAACCGTCCTTGTAGTATCGCGCCGAGAGAGTGCGGGTTACCGAATCTTCGTTTACAAGACCGAATCCAAAGCCATTGCCTTTTGCTCGATGCTTCTCAGCATAGGCTTGCAGGTACGACCATAGCCCGTCCGTCAAAGTGTACTTATCGTTGACCTTTTTGGTCTTATAGTCAAAGAATCGGTCTTGGTCCCAAGGCAGGAACGGCTCTGTTCCGTCAGTCTTGTGAAGAATTTCGCCGAGCTTCTTGGTCCCTTTCGGCGGGAGATCGAGGATATCCCAGTCGAACGCCACCGGCTCCTTGAAACCCACAATAATGATTCTTTCACGGTGCTGAGGGACGAAGTGTGCACCGTCAATTACGCGGTAGTGGACGTCATATCCGAGCTCATGCTTTAGCGTGCGATGAATGACGTCAAACGTACGGCCCTTGTCGTGTGACCGAAGGTTCTTCACGTTCTCAAGCAGAAATGCACGCGGCTGTTTCTTGGCAATGATGCGAGCCACGTCGAAAAAGAGAGTTCCTTGCGTTTCATCGGCAAATCCGTGTGCTCGGCCTAGAGCGTTCTTCTTGGACACACCGGCGATTGAGAACGGTTGGCAAGGAAATCCGCCCAGCAATACATCGTGATCTGGGATGTCATTCTCATCGACCGCCGTGATGTCGCCCGCAATTGAATGCCCACCCGGGTAATTGGCAGAATATGTTTTCTGCGCGTATGAATCCCACTCACTTGTAAATATGCAGCGTCCCCCGACTTCCTCAAAACCGATTCGGATGCCGCCAATGCCCGCAAACAGATCGATGAATGTGAATGCCGGTTCGCTCTCGTCGAACGGCAGCTCCAGCGGGAGCATTCGCTGCAGTGCGTGTACGACGTATGCCGGCGGATGCGATTGACGCACTTCCCAACGTCGTACCGTTCTAACGTCAACACCCAAAAGCGATGCAATTTCTGCTTGTGAATGGATCTTGCGGGCTGCGGCGAGATAGTCGTATGCCGCCGTGGAGTTTGATAGAGTGTGAAAGATCGTTGCCATGGGTTCGCTGGGAATAATTGCGGACATTATGACTGGTATTTTTCCCAAAAGCGACCCAAATTTGGGGCCGCTGTTGGTAAGTCACCACTTATGACTGTGTATTTATACAGTAAAAATGGGGCGAGATAAATGCTTTTGGCACAGGAGGCGATCGATCTTGGGATCTTTTCAACTGGTAATAGGTCAATCCTAGCCAGCCGTCATTCCCCTACAACTGCGCCTCCTGATAATCCAAAATCTCCTCCTGATGCCGCATCACCTCATCACTGATCTCATTCCCCCGCCACAGCCGAATCAGTTCCTTGCGTTCCGCCTTGATCGCCGCGCAGCGCAGCTGCCATAACAATGCATCCTTCGGCGTTTGTTCCGCTCCCTCCGCAGCACCCAGCGCGACGTGGTTGGCGATTTCCATGCGCAGTTCATCCGCCCACTCCGGCGGCGCCTTTGCATTGACCCAATGCGCATCAACGGCAGCGATCGCCGCTGCACGCATGGCTGCGCGGACGCGCTGTTGCTCCTCGGCTAACGACCAGTCCGCGCCCACCTTCAGTTTCCGTATCAGCGGTGTCAGCGTGAGTCCCTGGCCGACGAGGGTCGCTGCAATGACAAAGAAGGTGATGAAGATGATCAGGTAGCGTGCCGGGAAGGGCTCGCCGTTCGGCAGGGCGGCCGGCAGCGCGAGTGCGGCGGCGAGCGAGACGATACCGCGCATGCCGCACCAGCTGATGATCGCGAGTTCGCGGTTGCGTGGCTTGGGCGCCTGTTCGTGGAGGCTGCCGCTCAGCCAGCGCGGGAGATACGCCACCGGAAACACCCAGGCGAAGCGGACGGCGACGGCCACCAGGGTGATCACGCTTCCCAGCATGAACAGTTCGGACAGCGAATACAGGTGCAGCTTGTCCATCACGCCCGACATCTGCACGCCGATCAGGATGAAGATCAGGCTGTTGAGGATGAAGACGAGCACGTTCCAGACGGAGCGGGCCATGATCCGCATTTCCGCCGAGACGATTTCCGGCGCATACCGCCCGCGCACGAGCCCCGCCGCGACGACGGACAGCACGCCGGAGACATGCAGCGATTCGGCGGCGATGTAGGCGGTATAGGGAATCGTCAGGACGGCGATGACTTCGATGAACGGGTCGTGCAGGCGGCGATGGATGGCGATGTACACAAACGCCAGGATCGTCCCGATCACCAGGCCGCCGGCCGACACCAGCGCAAACTGCGCACTCGCCTCCGCAAACGAAAAGGCGCCGGTCAGCACGGCGGCGATCGCGAGCTTGTAGATGACCAGGCCGGACGCGTCGTTGACCAGGCTTTCGCCTTCGAGAATGGTGACGACATGCCGGGGGATGTTCAGGCGGGACAGGATGCTCGTCGCGGCCACGGCGTCCGGCGGCGACACGATGGCGCCAAGCACGAAGGCGGCGGCCCAGGGGGCCGACGGCACCATGAACTTGAGCGCGAAGCCGACGGCCAGCGTGGTGGCGATGACCAGCCCGATGGCCAAGAGGCTGATCGGGCGGATGTGGGTCTTGAAGTCGGTCCACGAAGTCAGCAGCGCCGCCTGGTACAGCACCGGGGGCAGGACGATCACCAGGATGAGCTGCGGGTCGAACGGAAACTGCGGCAGGTTCGGGATCAGGCCCAGCAGCGCACCACCCACGACAAGGGCAATCGGGTAAGGCAGCTTGAATTGGCGCGCGAGCCAGCTGAGCGCGGCGGCGCAGATCATGAGCAACAGGACGAGTTCGAGCAGGAGCATGGGATATCTGTTTGAATAACCGGTCTGAAACGTGTGAAGCGCATGCCTTCTGGGAAGGACGGACCGGTTATTGTGGCAGGAATCCGTTGCTCTTTGGAAATGAGGTTTAATACAGACGCAGCCGTTGCGACCCTGAATGCAAGAACAGCCCATGGACATCATCTACAGCCCCGACCACCACGCCCACCGCGGCGAGTTCGAGTTCTACCGCGGCGAACTCGTCCCCTGCTTCGAAAAGCCCGAGCGCGCCGACTTCGTCTTCAAGGCCGTCACCGACCACCAGATCGGCCCGGTCTCCGCGCCCAACAGCTTCCCGCTCGCACCCATCGAACGCGTGCACGCGTCCCGCTACCTGCGTTTCCTCGAACGCGCCTGGGACAGCTGGGCCGCTCTCGGCAACACGCGCGACGCGATTCCCGCCGTGTGGCCGATCCGTGGGTTCCGGCATGACGTGGAGCCGGACAACTTCATCGCCCAGCTGGGGATGTATTCCTTTGATAGCGGTACGCCGTTCACCTCCGGCTCCTGGCGTGCGGCGCGGCTAGGGGCGGATATCGCGTTGACGGCGCAGAAGCGCATTGCGCAGGGCGCGCGTGCCGCCTTCGCCTTGTCCCGTCCGCCCGGCCACCACGCCGGTCCGGATTTCCTCGGCGGCTACTGCTTCATCAACAATGCGGCTGTCGCTGCGCAGGCGTTTCTTGACGGCGGTGCGTCGCGCGTGGCGATTCTCGATGTCGATTACCACCATGGCAACGGTACGCAATCAATCTTCTATGACCGCGCCGATGTGCTGTTCCAGTCCATTCATGGTGACCCGAAGACGGAGTACCCGTTCTACCTCGGCCACGCCGACGAAATCGGCGCCGGTCCTGGCCTTGGTTTCAACCAGAACTATCCATTACCGGCGGGCAGCAACAACGAACAATGGTTCACGGCGGTCGATGCCGCATGCAAGCGTATTCTGGACTATGCGCCGGACGCCCTGGTGATTTCTCTCGGCGTGGACACCTATGTTGGCGACCCGATCTCGAAATTCCGGCTCGATGCGCCGGAATACCTGCGCATGGGCAAGCAGCTCGCCGGATTGGGGCTGCCGACGCTATTCGTGATGGAGGGCGGGTATGCTGTGGCGGAGATTGGGGGGAATGTTGCGCATGTGCTGCGCGGGTTTCGGGATGTGGCAGGGTGAGTTCGTAAGGGATATCTTGTCGATTTCCCCCCGTGTAGTGACTACTTATAGCTTCTAGTAAACGCAAATCTCTGTTTCTTTGCGCTCTCTGTATTCCGCGAATATTCTTCTAGTTCTTGAGTGCGTTGATCAGTGAGATCAATGATGCAAATATCATGTGCCACGCCATTGCATAAACTGTTTTCACACTGACTATCCTCTTGTACCTGGTCACACTTTTCGTCCCGCCAGTCAATCCATTCTCTTTGAGACGACCTGAGTAACGATTTCGAACTCGTGCTCAATTCCGACATTAGCTTCTTATATGTCTTGTTAAGCTTTATGTCTGCTGCTTTAAATCGGACACACGCTTTCTCGTTCGTCAATGGGGTCTCGTGGACATTGCAGGCGGCAAGTGATTCTTTAGAAAACAGAACGCCGGCGAATGTAAGTAAGACAAGCAAACCATTAAATTTCGTATGTTGATAAGTCATACAGGTCCTCAGCAAGAAATCCGAGTTCGTCATTCATGAGCCGCTTGGCCCAGGTTTGTGGTGTGCATTCGGGCATGGACATCTGGGGGGTACTGGCTCGGTGAATACCGGAATGCGGATTGCACAAGCGCTCGCGAACAAAATGCCTCTCGAGCGATTTGCGCGGTTTTCGCTAGAACGTCTCTAGTAGCGCAGACGATACGTTGTCACTTTGGTCGGTACTTCTCGAACAGGGTGACTGGCTTGCCTTTGCTTGTAGTTACCTGCCGGTGTCCCGGCACGAGTGCATCTGCGTCAAGGACGCCGCCATTATTCAGTACCCATGCTTCGGCAATGCGTTTGTGAAACACCCAGTCGCGGAGCGTCGTGTCATAGCGGAACGTTATGTAGTCGGTCCAGTGTGCGCCGCATGCGACGCTGTTCTGGACTGTGAAATAGGCGCCTTTGATGGCAAATCCGGAAGCATCCTCGCCAAACTCTTCGAACGGATCGCACTGACCACCTTGATCTGCTGAGAAAATCACATGATCATTGCGCCGGGCAAGGGTAATGGTGCCTGCCGCATTCTGGATCAAGAGGAGCAGGGGGCGCAGTGGCGCGGCGAGTGTTTTTCTTGTGATGTCAAGTTCGTCTGCCCGATGCAGTGCCACCAAGTGGTCACTGCGCCCGTCACCGTTCAGGTCGCCACTCGCATGCAATAGAACTTTGTAACCTGTCGGAAGGTGGTCTAAGACAGCTTGGGGCAACGTTTCGGCAGACGCCGTAAAACTGGCGCCAAGCAAAGTGGAGAAGAAAACTTGTTTAAGTTTGGGCAAGCTCATAGCGGCGGGTTAATTGTGTCGCTTGAATTTCCGCTTGTTTCTACGGCTTCGTCATAATTCGTCGCGGACAAGAAATGCCGGGTTGCCCAGATGAGCACTGTCCTTTTGTTCGTGCGAATAGAAACATCAAGACGTTATTAGGCGACACTGTTTTGTTGCTGTTACCTTGCGATCTCCTGCAAATGCGTTTTAGCCGATTTGATATCTCTGGATTTTCCAGTACTACGAATCATTTGTGCAAGCTCTCTTTCGGCGCGGATTAATCCATCTCGAGTTACTGAAAAAACGGCGACATTTCTTGACTTGCCTGCGCCCTCGAATATTCCGAGAAAGTAAGTTTTCTCGCCCTTCTTTGCTTTGCTCGATGCCAAGAAGTCGATGCACTTACCGTCTTCTGTAAAAAGATCACTGCTGAATTTTGCAAAACTTCCACTATTCTCGACTACAAAGAAACATTTCTGCCGCGTGGTATCTTTCAAAACGGAGAATGAACTGTCTCTCTCAAATACAAAATCTCGGTCGAGAAAATCCATATCTGGGGTCATGCGTTGGACCATCATCGATTTTGCTAACCGTATTCCATCGTCTGCTGTCGCCATGTACCAAGTACCATTTGGACCGATGCGCTTAGAATTTTTTTTAACAAGCTCTACAGGAATATTTAATTCGTTTAATTGTTTGTCTACAACATAGCGACCGTCCTGGTCTCGATAAATAAAAAAGAATCGGTCGTTAATTTCGTCTCTAGTTTCTTTTTCCGTATATACGAACAGGAGGTACGCTTTGTCCATTAACTTAAAAAATACTGCGTCTTTAATGCCAGCACAGTGAGGATATGGATCATCTGGCTCGCTCATCAAAATCTCGATAAAGCTCAGTTCACTTGCCTTCTGAACTAGCACTCCACAGCTGGGGGAATTTGCGCGCTTGCTAAAAAAATGAATCGGAAGAATGTCGGGAGATGGCACCGCGAAGTTCATCTTACTTTCCGATAAATTCCATTCATTTTTTTCTAAAAAAGCTGAGACGATCTTGGCTTCTTTATCTATAGCGTTTGCATTAAGCGTCGAAAAAATGCTGATAAATAGAAATGAAAAAAACTTCGTCATTGAGATTTTGCCTTTGCGTGTTTAATCATTGCCTCAGTATTCTTAAAGCCGAAACGAGGTTTCTTAATCGGATTACTCTCATTCAGTTCTAAGAAGCGCGCATATCCCGCTTTGCTATTGGCCTGATCTTTATGGAGACCTTTTTTTGGGGAAGTGGGGTCACTCCAATAACCGAAGGCGAAAGAAGGGTCCCGTTTTTCATATATCGCACTCTTTGTGAATGAAAGAGGAGCGTCACTCTTGTTCTCTTTAACCTTGCATACCCCCGTTGGCCGGTCAAAATCCCCCACTTCTGGCCACCCCAAAATCCCCCACCTGAGGCCCGCGTAACGGCACTGTAGAGGCCGTTTCTGGCGCCCGGGAGGCATCCCGCTGGCAGGACGTAACCTTCCCCCTCCGCATGTCGAGGGGAATCCGGAGTGAACGTCTTGAAGCCACATCTGCAAACCACCGTGACCACGCTGCTGGCGGCCGGCAAGAGCCAGCGCGAGATCGAGCGCATCACTGGCGTCGATCGCAAGACCATCCGCCGCCTGGCCCTGCGCCTTGCACCCCAGTCGGCAAATTCCCCCGGGGCGGCCACCGGGCCGGCAGCGCAAATTCCCCCACCCCGGCCACCGGCTCAGGCCATGCCGTCGGCCTGCGAGCCGTTCCGCGCCTTCATCGAGTCGCAGTTGCGCCTGCGCCGCAACTACACCGCGATCTACCAGGACCTGGTCGATCAGTTCGGCTTTACCGGCGGCTACAACAGCGTCAAGCGATTCGCCGGCAAGATCGTGCAGCACGAACCGGAACAGTTCGACCGGCTCGAATTCGCCCCCGGCGAGGAAGTCCAGGTCGATTACGGCGAAGGCGCGCTCACGCGCGTGCCCGGCAGCGACCGCTACCGCCGTCCGCGCCTGTTCGTCATGACGCTGCGCTATTCGCGCCGCTGCTTCCGGCGCGTGGTCTGGAACTCCAGCAAGGAGACCTGGGCGCAATTGCACGAGCAGGCCTGGCGCTACTTCGGCGGTGCCGCCAGTTACGTCGTGCTCGACAATCTCAAAGAAGGCGTCATCAAGCCCGACCTGTACGAGCCGGAATTGAACCCGGTCTACAGCGCGGTGCTGGCGCATTACGGCGTGGTCGCCGACCCGGCGCGCGTGCGCGATCCGAACCGCAAGGGCAGCGTCGAGAACGCCATCCAGCATACGCAGAACACCGCGCTCAAGGGCCGGCGCTTCGAATCGATCGAGGAGCAGAATGCCTTCCTCGAACACTGGGAAACGCGCTGGGCCGCGCAGCGCGTGCACGGTGCCACCCGGCGTCAGGTGGAGGCCATGTTCCAGGAGGAACGCGCGCACCTCAAGCCGCTGCCGCTGTCGGGCTTTGCGTACTTCACCGAGTGCGAACGCACCGTCGACGACGCCACCTGCGTGCGCATCGACCATAGCAGCTATGCAGCACGCCCGGCGGCCATCGGCAGCCGCGTTCTGGTGCGCGTGTTCGAGCGCCACATCGAGATCCGCGACCGTACCACGCAGGCCCTGCTGCGCACGCACCCGCGCGCGCAACGGCCCGGCAGCGTGCTACTGCCGGAAGAGGAGCGGCCGTACAACCCGTCACGCGAGACGAAGAGCATCCTGGCGCAGGCCGAACACATCGGACCAGCCACGCTCGCCCTATGCCGGCAATGGTTCGAGCGCGACGGCCGCATCGGTCACCGCCGCTTGCGCGGCGTGGTCGGCCTGGCCCGGCGCTATCCGCGCCGTCTCATCGAGCAGGCGTGCGAACAGGCCCTGCGCGATGGCGTGCAGCACTACAAGTCGATCCAGGCACTGACCGAGCGCCTCCTGCAGGAGGCGCTGGCCGCCCTCGATGCGCCAATCCAGCACGAACTGGACCTGACCCAGCAGCATCCCCTGATCCGGGACGGCGACGAGTACGCCGACCTGTTCACCCTCGGCGCGCAGGCTGCCGCCACCCTTTGACCCACCAAGGAGAACCATCACGATGAGCATGACCATGAACGAAATCGAGCGTGCCTTGCGCGCGCTGCGCCTGTCCGGCATCCGCGCCACGCTGGAAACGCGCATCCTGCAGGCCCAGGCCACGCAGGAGCCCTTCCTGGAGACCTTCTCGCTGATCCTGCAGGATGAACTGGACCGGCGCCGCTCACGCCTGATGGAACGGCGCTACCAGCAAAGCGGGCTGGACGAGCGGGCCCTGCTTGCCGACTTCGACTGGCGCTTCAACCCCAAGCTGCCGCGTGCGGCGTGCTTCGAGCTGCACACCCTGAAGTTCATCGCCGAAGGGCAGAATGCCCTGATCGTCGGCAAGCCCGGCACCGGCAAGAGCCATGTCGCCAAGGCCGTCGCTTACCAGGCCACGCTGGCCGGCCATGCGGTGCGCTACCTGGAGGCTGACAGCGCATTCGCGCAGTACGCCATGGGCAGCGAGGTCGAGCAGCGGCAGCAGATGCGCGCGCTGGTCGAGGCCGACCTGCTGGTGCTCGACGATCTGTTCCTGGCGCGCCGCATCGGCGAGACCGCGGGTGAACTGCTGCAGGCGCTGGTGCATCAGCGTTACAAGCTCAAACGCAGTATCGTCGTGACTTCCAACCGGGTGGTGCAGGACTGGGGGAAATACCTGGGCGACATGACCATGGCGACCACGATCCTGGACCGGCTCATGCACCGCGCGCATCTGCTGGAGTTCGAGGGACGCAGCTACCGGCTGAAAGAGGCAGCCAGCCGCTTGACGCAGTCGACGGCAACCGAGACAAAGGCAGGCTGACCAACTCGGGCCATCATCGGCAACGGCCAAATTCGTCAATGCGACGCCGATTGCCCTACAATCCGCATGTCCTGCCATGGGGGAGTTTGACCCGGCCAAAGGTGGGGGAATTTAACCTGGCCAACGGGGCATACAGTTGCCTTTAATACTTTGTGTGCGCGTCTAAAATTTTCTTCTCTATGGTCAAAGCCATTAAATCCGCCGTTGATAGAAACGGATATGTCTAGCAAATCATTTAGATCTGCTGGTAAATTCAGATTACTTGAAGTGCCGTGGCACCAATACCATCCGGCAGAGTCTGTTGCCCATTCGATGGACTCCAACTTGCTCCTATTTTCTTCAAGAAAGTTCACACCAACATACGCGCCATACCTTTCATAGTTTCTTTTGTAAGTGAGTTGTATCAGGCCTCGCCCCTTATAGCCGTCATACACGTCCGCTTCTTTTGTTCCTGTTGGCAGAACTTCTGCGAGGTACCTTAGACATCCTGATTCATGTCCGATTTGCGCAAGGGCGTGGCTCTTTCTAAGACACGAATTGATTTCATACTTGCGTAGCATGGTATTTATTGGAGAAAGGAATTTCTCTAGATCTGACTTTTTTCTGCTTGAAAATATTGCGGCTAATTGATCGATGGTAAGGTCTTTCCCGCACGCACATTCGCCCGGTATAAGGGTGTGCTCTGGTTGATGTCGGTGATTGTGTCCCTGAGCGTGATGTAACCCTTGGTCTTCTTTCTTTGTCTTTGCAGGCTGATTCGCGCTTTGGCCTTTGTTTCGTTGGCTATCGGGTATTGCGCCAGTTCTCGGGTGAAGTTCGGTCTTGCTTTGGATTTTTGCGCTTTTGATCTTCAGAAGCGCTAACGGACGCCGCCGGTCAACGTTAATTTTCGCGATTTTTTCAAATTGGCTTTCACCAATTTTATTTGTGAAGATCGATAACTTTTCTCCGTTCCGTACCAAGAAATTTGCTTCATTCACTGTCTTGGTGACTTTTCCACATACGATTACCCGCTCGTTAGCAAGTATCTTGAACCGTATTCCTATTGGTGGTTGATCAATAAGATTGAGGAATCTAATTGTGTAATTCACCTTATTGCTCGGGACTTTTATTTTCTGGCCAATACGAAGATTTTTCGGGTTTTTTATCTCCGGATTCGCATCCAAAATTTCATCGACGCTTACCTTATTCTTAATTGCGATTTTCCAAAGCGAATCTCCTTCTGAAATCGTCACTGTTGTGAATTCTTCATTCGTCATTTGAGTCCCCTTTTTTGCTTGGCAAAGAAGGCGTTTCTGGAACAGTTACTTCCCAGCTTGCGTCGCCGACGATTATCGTCAAATCTTCTTCTTGGTCTGTGAATATCCGGCTTGATAGCCCGTCCGCATTTAAGTGACCTGATGCTATCTGGAGAGAACTGTCCTTTTTCCAAATTTGATATGGAAGATTAGCCAATTGGGGGTGCCTATTTATAAGTTCTGTACCGTTAATTTGCTGGCTATACGTCGGATCTTTTGAGTTATCTATTTCCATCTGACTTTTTGGTAATACAGGTAACGCCGTGCTTACCATTGCCGGTCCTGTCAGATTTTTTGCACTACCGTGGATATTGATCGGACCCGGTGCCTTCAATGTAATCTGCCCATTACCGACTTCAATTTGGCAACCTCCTGCGGTGAGTCGTATGCTCTTCGGTGCAGTGATGTCGATATGTCCGTCAACAGACGTAACCTTGATGTCCTTCTTCGCAATCGCCTCGATCTCATCGTCCTGTGCCTGGATCTGCAGCTTGCCCTTGCCGGCGAAGAGCTTGATGCCGGATTTGGCGACGAACACGCTCCACGCTTCCTTGATGGCCATCGACAGCTTGTTGCCCACCGCGATGTTGGTGTCCTGCTGGCTGGAGAAGTGGATGTGCTCGCCTGCGGCGATTTCATGGCTCTTCGGTGTTGCATTGATGATGCCTGCCGGGCTGGAAATCGCGAGGATCGGTTCTTCATAGCCCGGCACTTCCGCCTTCTGTCCTGTGCCGCCTTGCTGTGTGTACGTCTTGCTGGCGACCTTGATCAGTCGTTCCGCTTCCGCATTCGCTTCCAGCGGATCGGCGTTGTGGTCCTTCGCCGCATCCGACAAGGTCTTGGATAGTTCCAGGTTGCTCGTGAGCTGGTTGGTCAGTTCCTTGCTGTCCAGATGCGTGCTGCTTTCATTGTTCCTGGCATCGGTGCTGATGAGCATGCCTCGACCTGCACGCAGCGCACCGTACTGGTCGGTCCTCAGCTCGAATCCCTCGCCTCGCGGTTCACCTTTTCCATCCCTTCGCGGGTGGACGAGGTAGCCTTGATTGAGTGCGGTCTTGCCATGATCCGTCGCGACCCGGATGCGCTGCTCGTTCGTGCTGTCGTCCCAGACCACTTCGTTGAGCCCCCGCCCCTTATACATCTTGCTCTTGATGCCGGACAGCGCCTTGTTGCCGGGGAGATTGCCGGCATCGGTAAAGGCCGCCGGACGGTGCGTGCCGTTGTAGACCGAGCCGATCACGATCGGTCGGTCGATGTCGCCGTTGATGAACTGGATCAGTACTTCGTCGCCGATGCGTGGAATCCACACTTGCCCATAGTGGCTGCCGGTCCATGATTGCGCCACTCTGATCCAGAGGGAATCGCGGTCGGTGCCGCTGGCCCCCGCGCCTTCGGCAAATGCGTGGTCCAGGCTGCGGGTGAACGGCATCCTGACCTTGATGCAGCCGTACTCGTTGACGTGGATCTCTTCGCCGGGCGGGCCGACGACGATGGCGGTCAAGAGTGTTGGTGCGACCGGCTTCGCATGTTCGGTGGTGCTGAAGGCGGGAATGATGGGGATGTGACGACGAGTGGCGTCGAAGTTGGTGCGGAACACCGGTTCACCACCCTTGTCCTCCTGCTGCAGGTTGTTGCGGGCGAACAGGCGGGTGCGCAGCACCGTGAACTGCCGGTCTTCCGGCGCATCCTGGTCGTGCACCGGATGGTCGGCCAGTTCGAAATACCTTCCGACGGCCAGTTCACGGTGGCTGCCGCTGCCGTTGAATGACTTGCTGGCGAATTCATGCGCGCCGATGCGCAGCTTGCCGTAGCGCGCGTAATCGTCGTCGTCGTTGGCGCTGTGGTGCGGTTCATAACGCACGTCTTCCAGCGTGCTGGCCAGTTTCTCGCCGTGCTCTCCCTGGTCGATGCCGGCGCCATCCTGCTGGGTGCTGGTGACGACGGACTTGTAATCGTAGCTGGCGCGTTCGGTGCCGCCGGGTTGTAAAGTCCGTACCCCCTGCCATGCGGTGATGCTGTCTTCCGACTCGGTGCCGTCGTCGCGGTGGAAGCGGATCTTGTCCGCAGAAGCCGGTTCCAGCACCGATACATCGTCGAACAGCACCAGCGTCAGTTTCGGGTGCTCTCCCGGCACGCCGGCATCGCCATGCTCGAAGTACCAGCTGATCCCTTCCTGCGCGAGCCAGCGGCAAATGAACGCGGTATCGGATTCGTTGTACTGGGTAACCCAGGACTGGGCGGGATGCTCGCCCATGCAACGGTCGTCGAGATCGAAACAGGACGCCAGGACAGGATTGTTCTGGCGGTGTTCCTGCAGCAGAACGGACACAAATTCGACGACCGACAGGTCCTGGAACACGCGGCTGTTGACGCGGCGGGACAGCACCGCGAACGGGTCCTGCAGGGTGAGCACATAACGGGTGAAGCCACCATCGGAGCCGCCGAATTCGGCGCGGGTGACCAGGCCGCACAGCGCACGCTCCTCGCCGCCGTCGGTCAGCAGTGAAACCTGCACCGGCAAGCCGATGAACTGCTTCAGTTCGAGGTGGGCATCGGAAGACAGGCAAGTCAGGGAGTAGGTGAAGCCTTCGGAAACAGCTTCATCGCCGGACAACTCCTGCGGCAGCAGCGTGCCTTCGTCGATGTCGGAGCCGGGGGCAAACGAGAGCGTGAACAGGCGGCCGGACTGAGTGAAAGCTAGCGCGTCGGTGAGGCTGGTGAGTGCCTCGGAGAAGGGGGAATTTGCGGCCATTGATTGTCTTTTTGGAAAGAAATCGAGACCGCTGACAATAGCGCAAAATTGGCAAAATAGCAATAAAACAAGGCCGTGCCAATGGGGATGTCAAGTTGTTGAAGGGAAAAACCAGCGCGGCAGGATGGGCTGCGTTTTCGATGGCGGCAAGGGCCGGGAAATGAAGAAGCCCTGCACTTCGTCGCAGCGCAATTGCTTGAGCGCGACGATCTGTTCGATCGTCTCGACGCCTTCCGCGACGACCCGCATGCCGAGCGCGTGCGCCATGGTGATGATGGCGGTGATGAGGGCCATGCCTTCCTTGGAATCCTTCATGCCGGCGGTGAACGCGCGGTCGACCTTGATGACGTCGAAGTCCAGCCGCTGCAGTTGCGAGAGCGATGAATAGCCGGTGCCGAAATCGTCCACCAGCAGTTTGATGCCCGTCGCCTGGATGGCCTGCAGGCATTCGACGACGTTGTGTCCTTCTTCGATCATCGACGATTCGGTCAGCTCGATTTCGATCAGCGCGGGGTCGACCTTGTAGCGTTCCAGGCAGGACGTCAGCAGTTTGGCGACGTTGGATTCGCGGAATTGCCGGGCGGAGACGTTGATGGACACGGGCACCAGTTCCTGCCCCTGCTCTGCCCAGTGGGCGACCTGGGCGAAGACTTTTTCGATGATCTGTTCGCCGAGCCGGATGATGAGGCCGGTTTCTTCCGCCAGCGGGATGAACTCGTTCGGTCCGACCATGCCGCGGGTGGGATGGGCCCAGCGCACCAGCGCCTCCATGCTGGACGTGACGCCGGTGGAGACGTCGACGCGCGGCTGGTAGTACATCACGAACTGGTCGTGGTCGAGCGCGTGGTGGAGTTCGGCTTCGCTGCGGTGCCGTTCGCGGATGGCTTCCGAGTAGCGCGGGTCGAAGAAGCGGTAGGTGCCCTTGCCGTCGGATTTGACGGAGTACATCGCGATGTCGGCATTGTTGAGCAGGGTGTTGGCGTCGGCGCCGTCGATGGGATAGAGGCTGATGCCGATCGATGCGCCGATGGTGCGCATGCCCTGGTTAACCTTGAATGCGGTGCTGAATGCGTCGAGGATGCGGTCGGCGACCTGGGCGGCGTCGAAGGCGTGTCCTATCCGCTCCAGGATCACCAGGAATTCGTCGCCGCCGATGCGCACGACGTAGTCCTGGGGCCGCGTCGCCTCCTTGATCCGCTGGGCGGCATTGCGCAGGATTTCATCGCCGGCATGGTGACCCATGGTGTCGTTGACGGCCTTGAAGCCGTCGAGGTCGATGAAGAGCAAGGCCAGCATGCGGCGGGATGCGGCGGCTTGATGCACGGCTTGCGGCAGGAAGGAATTGAGCCAGTGCCGGTTGGGCAGCCCGGTGAGCGCATCTTCATTGCCGCGGCGTTCGAGTTCGGCGACGTGCGATTTGAGGTCGGTGATGTCGCGCAGGGTGATGGCGAGGTCGTCGTTCGGGCGCGAGATGCGGATGTGCAGCCAGCGCGGCCCGCCTTCCAGGCCGAGGCTGGCGAGCTCGGTTTCGCCCTCGTAGAAGCGGGTTTTCATCGCGCGGCACAGCATGCGCATCGTCCGTTCGGCGGCGACGTCCTGGTACATCCAGGATATCCGCTGTCCGATCAGTTCTTCGCGGCGGTAGCGCAGCAAGTTGGCGCCGCGTTCGTTGCAATCGGTGATTTCGAAGTCGTCCACGTTGCCCTTTGCATCCCGCATGGCGCGCGCGATGAGGAAGCCGTCGTTGCCGACTTCGGTCGCGCGGCGGTACGTCTCCTGCATGGAGTACATCTGGTGCCGGCGCCAGACGATGTGCAGCGAGACGATCATGGCGGCGAGGGTGATGAGGGCGAGCACCGCGCTGGCCAGGATGCCCCGGTTGATGGCTTCGCGCCTGTCCTCCCAGTACGGCGCAAGTTCGGTTTCGCGGTCGAGGCCGGCGACGGTGATCATCTTGTATCCGGACGTCGCGTGCCATCCGACGTAGCGGGTGCGGCGGTCGGTGAACCATTCGTTGCCGTCGAGCATGGCGCTGCCTCCCGGTTCAAGAAAGGGGAGCTCGCGCATCAGTGCGGTCTTCTTTCCATGCGGCAGGAAGATCTCGTTGCCGATCCTCGCCAGGCGCACCACCTTGTCGGCGCTGAGGATGCCGATGAGGCCGAGATGCCGGAGCGCGGCTTCGTCATAGCTGGAGGTGAAGTATTCCGGCACGACGGATACCAGGACGATGCCCTGGAAAGTGCCGTTCGCATCTTCCAGCCGGCGCGAGAAGGGAACGACCGGCGTGCGCGAAAAATTGCCGATGCGTGCGGTGCCGATATAGAACTCGTCACTGTCGTCCAGATGGGCCTGGAAATACGGCTCGGTGGCAATGTTCACGCGGCGCGCTTCCGGAATGGTGCTGGTGCGCAGATTGCCGTCCGCATCGATGATGCTGACGTAGAAGCCGGCACGTTCCGTGAAGAGGCCGGTGCCGGCCATCTTTTCCAGCTTGAAGCTGTTGCCGCCCAGCTCCCATCCGCTCTTGACGTAAAGCGTGATCTGGTCGACGGCTTCGAGCGCGCGATACAGGTGCTGCGCATAGGCGCGGCTCAATGTTTCCGCTTCGCGCAGGGCTGTTCGTTCGGCCTCCACTTTTTCCGCGTCGAGATGCGTGAGCAGGAAATGCCACCCGATGAAGCCGAGAATGATCGCCTTGATGGGCCAGAAGAGCAGCAGGCCGAGGTTCTTCTTGAGGAACTGCCCATCGCCGAGAAGCGACTTCAGCCGTGAAAACCTGCCATCGGAAAGTGTATCCGTCGCCATGAAGTGGTCCGAAACTGTAAATGGACGCCGGCGCATCAAGGCGGCCGGAAAGGATTCGACAATGGAGATTGCTTATCGTTGACTGTATGCGGGAAGAAGAAGCAGGCTTGTGATGTAAACGAAAAGTCGGTCACGGAAGGTGCGTTCAATGAATCGTGTTCAGCGTACGGATGTGCGTCAGGAAGTCGGCGGCCGGCGCCGGTTGGCTGAAGAGATATCCCTGGTAGCCCTGGCAACCATGCTCTGCCAGGAAGTCGCGCTGCGCTTCGGTTTCCACGCCTTCGGCGATGACGGACAGGCCGAGGCTCTGGCCGAGCGCGACGATGGTACGGGCGATCGCGGCGTCGTTCGGGTCGACCAGCACATCGCGCACGAAGGACTGGTCGATCTTGAGCTGGTCGAGGGGAAAACGCTTCAGGTACGACAGCGAGGAATACCCGGTCCCGAAGTCGTCCAGCGAGAAGCCGACGCCCCGGTCCTTGAGCTGCGTCATCTTGTCGATGGTCGCTTCGATGTCGTCCACCAGCAGGCTTTCCGTCAGCTCCAGCTTGAGCTTCCTGGGATCGGCGCCGGTGCGTTCCAGCACGCCGAACACCAGCTCCACGAAATCCGGATGGCGGAACTGCCGCGCGCTGACATTGACGGACATTGTCATGTGCGCGGTTTGCGGGTCGGCTTGCCATTCGGCGAGCAGGGCGCACGCCGTCTCCAGCACCCATTCGCCGAGGTGCAGGATGAGGCCGGTCTCTTCCGCCAGCGGAATGAACTCGGCAGGCGATACCACGCCCCGCTTCGGCTGCTCCCAGCGGATCAATGCTTCGGCGCCGGTCTGGTACCCGTTCCTGTCCACCTGCGCCTGGTAGTACAGGACGAACTCGTTGGTGCGCGCCGCATTGCGCAGGTCCGCTTCCAGTCCGAGTCGGTGTTTGACGGCGGCCTGCATCACCGGATCGAAGAAGCGGATGGTGTTGCGGCCGGCGCCCTTGGCCTGGTACATCGCGAGGTCGGCGCGCTTGAGCACATCGTCGACAGAATCCCCGCCGCCGCGAAAGAGCGTCACGCCGATGCTGGGCGTGCTGATGTGCTCGTAGCCTTCCAGCGGATAGGGCTGGTTGAGGGCGGCCAGCACTTTTTCCGCGGTGACCTCGGCCTGGATGGCCGCCTCGTTCGCGCTGCTGCTTAAATCTTCCAGCAGGACGACGAACTCGTCGCCGCCCAGCCGCGCGACCGTGTCCGTCTGCCGCACGCAGGGCAGCAGGCGCGACGCCACCTGCTGCAACAGCATGTCGCCCTTGTCATGGCCGAGGGTGTCGTTCAGTGTCTTGAAGTTGTCGAGGTCGATCAGCATCAGGGCGCCGAGCGTGCGGCGGCGGTTGCAGAGGCCGACCGCGTGCTGCAGGCGCTCCATCAGCGAGGACCGGTTCGGCAGGCGCGTCAGCTGGTCGTAGAAGGCCAGTTGCTGCACCTTTTCCTCGGCCGCCTTGCGCATCGTGATATCGGCGTGGATGTCGAGGATAGCTTGCACTTCGCCTTCGTCGGATGTGATCAGTGTCCAGTGCGCCTCCACCACGAGACGGGATCCATCCTTGCGCTGCTGCGGGATTTCACCGCTCCATTCGCCGTCGCGCAGGACGGCACCCATGGCGTTCTGGAAAACAGTGGTGTCGTTGTACAGGAGTTCCTGCTTGTTCCGGCCCAGCGTTTCATCCGCAGACCAGCCGTACAGCCGCTCCGCGCTCTTGTTCCAGAAGGTGATCCGGTTATCCGTGTCGCACACGATGATGGCGTCCTGCGCCTTGTCGAGCAGGGACGCCTGGTCGCGGATGCGCTGGTCGGCTTCCTGCCGCTCCAGCTCGCTCGCCGCCCGCGCGGCAAAGATGCGGAACGTCGAGTTCACCAGGTCCAACTGTTTCAGCGGTGTGCGGAACAGGACGAACAGCAGGCCCATGAGCTGGCCCGAGGCATCGACCAGGCGGCTGCCGACGTATGCCCTGGCGCCGAGCTCGGCCAGCGACGGGGATTGCGGAAAACGTTCGGCCACCTTGTCGAGGACGACGCAATGGTTTTCCGTCAGCAGGTGCTCGCAGGGCGTGCCTTGGATCACGTACTCGAAATTGTCGACGACCTTGCCGTCCACCACGGCGACGATGGTCCGGCTCCTGATCGGTTCGCCGGGAATGACGCGCGCGATGAACCCGGCCTGCGCGTCGACTGCTTCGGTGAGGTTGCGGGTCAGCTGCTCGAAGAATTCGGTGCCGGTGCTGGCCGAGACGCTGGTTGCTACCTTGACGATGGCCTCTTCCAGCCGGCGCTGGCGTTGCTGCGCGCGCAAGTGCTCGATGCCGAACGACACATCATTCGCAAGGTCCTGCATCAGTTTCACTTCATCCTGCGAAAAGGTGCGGACGCCGCGGTCATACAGGACAAGGACGGCAAATACCCGTCCCTTGGTCACCAGCGGCAAGGCGATCATGCTCCTGAAGCCTTCCGCACGGATCCACTCCTCCCATGGCGCCATGGAGGGGTCTTGCGCCAGGTCTTCGACCAGGACCGGCTTGCTTTCCCAGACCACCCTTCCTACCGGGCCGCGTCCGAATGCCGAGGTGGGGGACCAGCTGATCTGCGTTGCCGCCGCGTGCGCCGGCTCGTGCAGCAGCCCGGCATGCGCAACCGGCTGGATGTTCTTGCGCTCGTCATCGTGCACCAGGCCGACCCAGGCGAACTGATAGCCGTCGCTTTCCACCGCCAGTTCGCAAATCTGGTACAGCAGTTCGCGCTGGTCCTCGGCACGCATGAGCGCCTCGTTGCAGCGTTTGAGCATGTGCAGCGCCCGCGTGGTCTTTTCCAGTTCGAGGTCGCGCTGCTTGCGTTCGGTGATATCGCGCTGGACGGCGACGAAGTGCGTTGCCTTGCCGTGCTTGTCGAGCACGGGCACGATATCGATCTCGACCCAGAACTCCTCGCCGCTTTTCCTGTAGTTGATCACCTCGATGCAGATACCCTGCTGCCTTTTCATGGCTTCGCGCAGGCGTTCGAGTTGCTTGCGGTCCGTCTTCGGGCCTTGCAGGAAGCGCGGGGAGCGCCCCGCTACATCCTCGTGGCTGTAGCCGGTGTGGCGTTCGAACGCGCTGTTGACGAAGACGATGCGCGGCCCCGGCTCGTCGGCGGCGGCCTCGGTAATCATTACCATGTCGTTGAGGTGCGCGACGCTGGTTTCCAGCAGGCGCAGGTGCTCGGCAACCTGCCGTTTCGCCGTGATGTCCTGCACCGTGCCCGACAGCGATTCTTCGCAGGCCGAATTGGTGCCCATCTCGGCACGCATGTGCACGAAGCGCACCTCGCCGTCGGGACGCACGATGCGGAATTCGGTATCCAGCGGGGCGTTTCCCCTCAATGCGCGTTCCTGTGCAACGACGACGTTTCGCCTGTCTTCTGCGTGGATCAGCTGCATGAATGCCTTGATATCGTCCCCGGAAGATTTTCGTTCGAAGCCGAAGATGCGGTACATCTCGTCAGAGCAGCGCAACTGCCGGTCGCGCAGGCCGATTTCCCAACTCCCCATGTAATTGAGGCGTTGTACGGTTTCGAGATGCCGGTTGCGTTCATTCAGGATATCTTCCTGGCATCGCAATTCCTCCTGCAGCGTGTCGAGCCGCGACGACTGCCGTTGCAATTCCAGCTCCATCATCACATGCACGGCGAGCAGGCGGATCGCTTCGGCCTGGACGTCAGACAGCGTGCGGGGCTTGTAATCCAGTACGGCAAGCGTACCAAGCGGAAATCCACTGCGGGAAATGAGCGGCATGCCGGCGTAAAAGCGGATGCCGGCTCCCCGCACCAGCGGTTCGTTCATGAACAGCGGGTCGATGCTCGCGTCGGATACGACATAGAGGTCGGTGCCGCATACTGCCTGGGCGCAAAAACAGGTGCCGCCCTTTCCTTCAAGCGCGACCCCGAGCGTCGACCGGAACCATTGTTGGCGCTCGTTAATGAAGGCCAGCAAAGCGGCCGGGGCGTCGCACAAGCGGGCGGCCCGTTGCGGAATTTCCTCTAACTGTATTTGGAGCGGCATGCTTGTTGCGGCGAGCCGTTACTGCAACGTTGGGACACGAGGGAAGGGAAACCGTATTGCCACTATAGGAACATCAAAACGGCGTAATGTTCCGTACGTCACGCGAACGCAGCAACGAGCGTGCTGCGGTATGAGTTCGGACGGGCACGGCATCATGCCCGCTGATACGAGCGGACCGGGGGACATGCCCCCGGGATGGCAACAGGCTGGCTTACTTGATCGCCGGTTCGATGTTCTGCACGCCGATCACCTTCTGTGTCTGCGTCGCGTCGAAGATCACTCCGGTCGGCCACGCCGGCCAATAAACGCCCAGCGCATCATTGTTCGGATTGCCGTGCCGTGCAAACGCACCGATGCTGCGCATCATCGCGTCCGACAATTCCAGGCGTCCCTGCTTGTTGGCCGTCGTGTTCATGATGTTGGCCATGAGCGACGGGCCGAAATTGCCGAACACGAAGGGCAGGTCGAACAGGTGGGCCGCGCCGTAGATCACATTCCACGGCGCCGGCTGCTCATCCCAGTCGAAACGGTAGTACCAGACGTCCGGCTGTTTCGATTTCAGCGCATTGAGGATGTTGTCGCGGCTGGCGAGGAAGAAGATGCGGTTGAACTGTTCAGCACGCGCGGTGAAGCCGGTGACCGGCGCGTCGGCCGGCAGATAGGACGGCGTGATCCACTGTTCGATCGTCGTTTGCGGCGGATCGTTCGGTTTGTAGCTGAAGTGGTTGGCAAACAGTTGCGCGTCCGTGACAGCGCGCGCACTGCCGGTGCCGCCGACCAGCGGGAGGAAGCCTGGGAACAGCTTACCCTCGTCGCGGGTGTTGCCGGCCAGGACGGGTACCTTCACATACTGCTGGCTGTAGATGGCGTTGACCGGATTGCTGGCAACGATGGCGCCATCCGGGATCGGCCCCGATCCGGCCAGACCCTGCAGCGCCAGCCGGGTGAGCAGGACGCTGAACAGCTGTGCCGGCGTCTTCGAACGCAGGTAGGCGGCGATCTGCTGCTCCGTCTGGCTGGCCGCATAGGCTTGCGCGGACGGGACGTCGACGGCCTTGCCATCGACGATCAGCAACTGGTACAGCAAGGCATTGCCCTGGGCCGCGTAGGTCGCCGCGGGTGACATTGTCGGGATGGTTCCCGGCGGCAGGTTGGATGCCAGCGAGAGGCCGCCGCTCAATGGTACCGCGCGGTGGAACAGCTTCGTCGGTGCATTCGCCAGCCTGGGCGATGTCAGCAGCGCGTACACGTTGATCGCGCCGGCCGACTCGCCCATGATCGTCACGTTGCCGGGATCGCCGCCGAAGTTTTCGATGTTGCGGTTCAGGAATTCCAGCGACTTGATGCTGTCGAGGATGGCGAAGTTGCCCGACTGGGTGTCGGCATCGGTGCCCGTCTTGAGCTGCGGCAGGTTGAGGAAGCCGAGGATACCGAGGCGGAAGTTGACGGTCACGACCACCGAGTTGGTGCGCTGCGCGAGGTTGGCGCCTTCATACATCGGGTCTGCGGTGTAGCCGGACACATTGCTGCCGCCGTGGAAGAACACGATGACCGGCAGCTTCTTGCCATTGTTGGCGGGACGCCAGATGTTCAGGTAAAGGCAGTCCTCGTTGCCTACGGCCGTGTTCAGCGTGGTGCCGATGGTTTCGTCATACTTGTTGTTGGCACCCGGGCCGTAGATGCGGCCGTACTGCGAACAGGCGTTGCCGAACGCCTTGGTGCTGAGCACGCTGCTCCATTTGTCCGGATCGGCCGGCGCGCGCCAGCGCAGCTCGCCGACGGGCGGCTTCGCATAGGGAATGCCCTTCCATGACAGGGTCTTGGTACCGGCATCGACTGTGCCGTCGATCCATCCGTATTCCGTCGCGCGTGTCGTCTTGTCGAATCCGTTTTCGTTGTTCGCGTAGGCCCCGGACATCAGGGGCAAGGCGATTGTTATTGTGATGAGCCATTTTGTTTTAATGCTTGGCATCGAGTCTCTCCTTGGTGGCAGTGGGTGGCGCACGATTGCGCCGAATGCAAGCAGACCACGGCCGGAGAGCCTGGAAATTGCGGGTTATCAAAGGCATTGGCGGGAAGCATGCGTCGGGCCCGCCACAATGAAAAACGCCCGTTCCGGTTTCGCGGAACGGGCGTTTTTACAGCAAAAAGTGTATTCGAATCAGACAGTGTTCACCCTGTCTGTTATTTGTACACGGTCACCGGTTCATTGCGCTGGACCTCGACCGGCTGCACGCTGATCGTCCCGCCCGCAGGCGTGGCACGCGCAGCGCGCGGCACACCGAACTGCACCATCAATTCCGAATACGCAGCGTCGGCTAGGCTCTTCGAGGTCTCCGAGATCACCTTGCCGCGATTGAACACCACGCGGTCGCCGGGGCGGGAGACGATCTTCGTTTCCTGGCCCGCGCCGCTGGCGCTGAAGGCGGCCTTTACTTCATAGGTCTTGGTGTTGATCAGGCTGAAGTCGGCCACCAGGTCGAGGCTGAGGATGCCGGTGTAGGAGTGGGTGCCGGGCAACTGCATCGTCTCCTGGCGGAAGGCGATGTTGCTGACGGTGCCGAACAGCACGTAATCGGCGCCCGGGTAGAAGCCCTTCTTGATGCGGTCGATGATGTCGTAGATCTTTTCGGTCGGCGGGCCGGAGTACGGCTTGGCCTGCACCAGGCGCACGCCGCCGCCCTTGATCATCGCGCCCTTCAGGTCGGCGGTGTAGTTGCGCAGTTCGCCGCGGTCGATCCAGGTGTAGGTACCTTCCGCTTCGTAGTAGCTGCTCTCGTGCCTGGCGTTGACGCGCTCGCGTGCGGAGTAGGTGTTGGGTGTCTCGCGCTCGCTGCTGCTGGCGTTGACGCTGCCCTTGCTGTGGGCGGCGACGACGCGGAAGTATTCGCTGACCTTCTCTTCATAGGTCAGGTCGGTGACGGCGATCTTCGGCTGTGCGGCGACAGTCGCGGCCGCTGCGGCCAGCATGATGGCCGCAGCGGCGCGCAAGGTCTTGGTGAATGCGTTCTGCATGTTCGGTTCTCGTTTGGTGTGGATCAGCGCGTGGACGTCTTGCGGATTTCTTTTTCGTCCTGCCATTCGACGGTGCCTTCTTCCACGTCGTACACCTTCAGCGTCATCTTGTAGAAGACGTCCTTGGTGTTGGCGTTCTGCTTGACGATGGAGACGATTTCTCCTTCCAGCGAGTATTTGGCGGCAGTCATGTTGCCGACCTTGGCCTTGCCCTGGGCCTTGTAGAGGCCGCTCTGGTTCTGGCGCTGCAGTTCGTCGACGCCGGCCTGCATCTCGTCGGCGCTGCGCGTGAAGCGGACCTTGCGGCTCTTGACCAAGGCGGTCTGGATGCTGTTCATGATCGCCTTGGTGTCGATGTACTCGCTGGTCTTGTTGCGCACGGCGGACAGCGTCATCGTCGGACGGTTGGCGAGGATGGGATCTTCCAGCAGCGAGCCGACCATCTTTTCCGCGATCATTTGCAGGTCGGTCGAGCCGAACTCGTTGGTCACGGTTTCGACGGCCTTGGCGTCGCCGTAGTTGACGGTCTGGCGCGAGAAGCGCACCGTCGGCTGCGACAGCGTGGTCGGGCAGCCGGCGAGCATGACGGTGGTGCCGATCACGGTGCCGATGACGGCGAGGGAGGAAAGGGATTTCTTGTTCATGATGTCTGTCCGGTGAAATGTCGTGGTCGAGATCAGCGCGGTTCGGCGCTCATCTCGATCTTGAAGTCGGTGGCCTGCGGGCCGTAGGCCGTGCCCTTGATGAACTGGCTCTGCTTGCCGAGGAAGACCAGCGGCTTCCAGACTTCGCCGTCGCCGACCTGGAAACCGTTGGCGTCGAGCCAGCGGAAGCGGTAGTACAGGCGCAGGTCGCGCGTGTCCATGTTCATGATTTCGGCTTGCACCACCAGCACGTCGTTGCGGCGTTGCGAGCGCAGGTCCACGGCCTGCAGGCCTTGCAATTCGCCGCGCACGATCAGCTTGGCGGCGATGCCGCTGGAGGCCGCTGCCGGCGCGTCCTGTTGTGCCTGTGCCGTCGCGCCCAGCAATGCGAGGCTGGCGCAGAGGACGATTCGTTTGAATGAGTGGGTCATGGCGATTGATGTCGTTGGTTCAGGTGAAATGGCTTATGCCTTCTTGTCCTTGCTTGCCGGGGTGGCGGCGGGCTTGGCGGGTTTGGTCGATTTGCCGGGGCGCTTGGCGGGGGCTGCGGGTGCAGCCGGCGCTTCTTCCACGGCAGGTGTGATGACGGGCGGCAGCATGCCGATTTTCACCGGCTCGCCGAAGTAGGTCTTGTTGCGGTAGAGGCGCACCGGCACCACCATGTAGCGGCCGTCGATGACCAGCTTGCGGTTGCTGTCAGGCTGGCTCGGCAGGCGCAGGTCGTATTCGCCCGGCGGGACGAAGCCGCGCGCGATGAACACGCGGTCCGGCAAGCCGCGCCACATGCGGTCGTCCGCTTCGCCTTCGGTGGCGGCGACGACGAGGTTGCCGATCAGGCCGGCGAAGGCGCCCATCTTCTTGTTCATCTGGTCCTGCACCAGGCCCTTCGCGATCGCGCGGACGGCCGCCCGGGTCTGGATGCCCGGCAGTTCATCCTGCAGAGCGCGGCGCGCCATGACGTTGAAGTCGGTCACGAGCGCGGTCTGCATGGAGTGCGGGCCGAGGTTGACCTGTGCGAGGTCCATCGCATCCTTGTTCGGATAGATGACCGGGAAGGAGAACGACACCGTGACAATGCCGTTGGTGGTGGGGATCGGGAACTGGATCTTCTTCGATTGCCGCGCCGGCGCGTTGCCGGATTCGACGATGAAGAGCACGTCGGTCACATGCTTCTGGCGGCGGAAGCTGGTGCGCTGGTCGAGTCCGCGCAGGCCTTCCTCGAGCACCGGCAGGTCGGGCCGCAGTTCGATCGCCTTGCGGTAGCCGGGGGCGGCGAGGCCGGGTTCGTTGAGCGCTTCATAGACGAATCCGGCGAGGTAGTGGCTGAGCGCGTTCTGGTAGCCGTTCTTCAGCTTCAGCACTTCGGGGTCTTTCAGGGTTTCGACGGGGTAGCCGTTGAGTTCCTTGGCTTCCATCTTGATGCCTTTTTCCTTCGCTTCTTCTTCGGCCTTCAAGGTTTCGCGCGCGCGGAATTCGGCGATGACCGCTTCGCGCTCATGCGTGCGCTTGATGTCGACGCGCGCGGTATCGAGATCGCCCAGGTTGATGCGGTTCATCGCCATGCGCGTGGTGAGCATCACCTTTTCGTAATCCTGGCCTTCATAGGTGCGCGAGCTGTCGCCCATGAACAGCGCGCCGACCTGGTTCAGCAACTGGTCGGGCGCGGTCTTCGCCGTTTCTTCCCATAGCTTGACTTTCTGATCGGCAATTTCGAGCGCCGCAAGACTGTCCTGGTAACGTGTGCCGATGCGCAGCAGCTCGCCCTTTTCGAGATTCAACAGCAGGTCGGTCTTGTCGCTGCCTGCCGCGATCTGCGCGTCGAGCGTCTTGATCGCCTCGTCGATATCGCCGCGGGTTGTTGCGGCAAGGGAACTGGAGAGTTTGCTGTCGTGCGTGGGGCCGGTGGCGCATGCGGTCAGGACCAGCGTGGCCGCGACGGGAAGGAGATAGGAGCGCATAGTGGTTTTCGTTGTTTGTCTTGTTGTCGATGGCAGCGCCATGCGGCAACAAGTATCGCAGCGAAACTTGCGCTCTTACAAGGATTTTTCCTGTCCGGATTGAACTATTTCTGCAGCCATTTCTCTAAGGCATCCCACAAATATGGGAGAACGCTTTCCCCCTGCCGAAGGAAGTCATGGCCGGTGCCGGGGATGGTGAGCAGGTGAAGGTTTTTTTTGCCTTCTGTGGTGAATTTGTCCCGGATGAACCATGCCGATTCAATCGGGACCAAGGTGTCTTCTTCGCCCATGGCGATGAAGACGGGTATGTCGAGCGCGAGCAGGTTGTCCGCATGGCGGATCGCCTGCAGTTCCTGCCAGTAGCGGCAGGTTCGCTCGGCCGCCAGGATGGCGTCCGACGACGTGATGCACAGGCGCGCGATGTCCGCCAGCGCGTGTTGGAAACCATGCCGTTGCATTTGCGCGCGATAGGCGTCGAACGGGTCCATGCCGCCGTTTGCCAGCAGGGCCGCATGAGTGATTTCCGGAATGCGCAGGGCAAGGACAGGCGCGATTTCTGCGCCTTCCGACATGCCGACGATGGCAACCCGGTCCGGCGGCTGGCCGTTGACGCGGGCGGCCGCCAGTTCTGCCCGGATGAATGCCTCCTGGTCGGCAAGCCATCGTGTCGGATGGTCGGATCGGGTGAAGTCGCCGCTGCAGTTGCCGTTCGCATCGGTCCCGATGAAGCGCTTGTGCAGGATGAAGATGCGCGTCGTGCCAGCCCTTCCGTCCAGTCCGTCGAAATACCCGGGAAGGACACCGCTCATGCTGCCGCAGTCGGAGCCCGGGATCATGAACAGATAAGTCGACGGCGGACGCCCCGTGTTCGACGGCTTGTCGAGGACGAAGTAGCGAGCCGTGCCGCCGTCGGCGAACGCAAACTTGTGTGTGCTTACCGGGACGTCATGCGCACGCGGAGCGAGATGGCTGCACGCCTGACACAAGAGCAGGCAAAAAACGGCAATGATGCGGACAGGAAATGGCATGCGCTTATGATAGCCGCCCGCCGTGCTGCTGCTGCTTTTTCAGGTGCCCGTGCCGGTTCCTGTGGGGGCGCGTGCGCGCGATTGCGAGAGCCGCAGCGCGATGTGGTCGAGCATCGCCGCGTGCAGTTCTTCCATGTAAGCCTCGACGAATTTCATACCGAAGGGTTTGTCCGCGTTCTCTTCAATGAGCTTGAGCATGACCGCCTGGCGCTCGCCGTCGCACTGGCGGATTGCGCTGCGTGCGATCTCCGCAGGCGTTTCACCGTGATCCGTGCCGAGGAATGCGCGGGTGACGGCGCATGCGATGTAAGCCTTTCGTTCCTGCGCGTTTGTCGCGTCCGAGTAGGCCCGGTTGCCGGCGCAACCGGTGATGAGCGCAGCAAGGAGAGCAAGGGAGGAGCGATGGACCATGTCGCAATGAAAGACGATCGTCGGGTCATCGTAGTCGTGCCGTGCATGGATGTTATGCGCGCAGACAAGAAAACGCGCGCTTCCACACGCGCTTGCATTGCCGCAACGCGCAGGCCGTCCTGTTCATCGCCACAGCTTGCGCCGTCCCAAGGCGGCCTCTGTTCGCCGTCGCACAATATGGAGCGGGATTCATTCCCGGCCTTTACATTGAACGAGGTAAATCATGAATCTGGATGAACTCAAGCAAGGCTTGTCCACCCTGATGGATTCGATGTCCGGCGGCTGGCAGCACCTGCGGCAGGCCGCGTCGAGCGCATTGACGTCCTTCCGGCCCAGCGCGCAGACCAACGTGCCGGAAAAAATCGACGTGGACGACATGTTCTACATTCCCTCCGGCACATGGTCGATGCTTGGCGCGAACCTGTTCGAGGACAACAAGCGCGTCGTGGTCCGCATCGAGCTTCCCGGCGTGGACAAGAACGACCTCGATATCGAGGTGCTGGACAACCGGCTTGTCGTGCATGGCGAGAAGCGTTTCGAGCGGGAGCACAGCGAAGGACGCTATCGCGTGCTGCAATGCGCGTACGGCGCCTTCGAGCGCGCTGTGCCCCTGCCGGTCCCCGTAGTAGCCGACCAGGCGACGGCGAGCTACAGCAATGGCGTGCTGCGCGTCGAGCTGCCGAAGGCTGACCCAGGCATGCCGCACAAGGTGAAGGTCAAGGTGGAATAGGCTTGAAAACGGGCTTCCCGTCCTTATTTTTCCCCTGATGCAAACCAGGGAGGTCTTCATGCTGAATACGTCCATCGGCCGCAGGCCGGCCGCCGTCCTCATCCTTGCCCTGCTTCTTGCCGCCTGTTCGCCGAAACAGGAGGACGCGCCGCCGCCGCGTGCCCAGGCGCCTGCCGCCCCGCCCGTCACCGGCAGCGGCGTCCAGCTCCCCAGTTTCGTCAATCTGGTCAAGCAGCAGGGACCGGCCGTGGTCAACATCAGCGCCACCCGGCAGGGCAACGGCATGGGGCTGCGCCAGGGCGATCCGCTGTTCGAATTCTTCCGCCGCTTCGGCGGCGCGCCCGACATGGGCGAGGCGCCGCAGCAGAGCCTGGGGTCGGGCTTCATCATCAGCAACGACGGCTACATCCTCACCAATGCCCATGTCATCGACCAGACCGATGTCGTGACCGTCAAGCTGAACGACAAGCGGCAGTTCAAGGCGAAGGTGATCGGCGCGGATGTTTATACCGACGTGGCGCTGATCAAGATCGACGCAAAAGACCTGCCGGCGGTGAAGATCGGCAATCCATCTTCCGTGGAAGCGGGCGAATGGGTGGCGGCCATCGGCTCGCCCTTCGGCTTTGAAAGCAGCGTCACGGTCGGCGTGGTGAGCGCGAAAGGCCGCCTGCTGCCCAACGGCAGCTATGTGCCATTCATCCAGACGGATGTGGCGGTCAACCCGGGCAATTCCGGCGGGCCGCTGTTCTCGACCTCGGGCGAGGTCATCGGCATCAATTCGCAGATCTACAGCCAGACCGGCGGCTACATGGGCATCTCGTTCGCGATCCCGATCGATATCGCTGTGGGCATCTCGAACCAGTTGCGCGAATCGGGCAAGGTGACGCGCGGCCGTATCGGGGTGCAGTTGCAGGAGCTGACGCAGGACATTGCCTCCTCGCTCGGCATGAAGGATGCGCAGGGCGCGCTCGTGGCAGCCGTCCAGCAAGGCGGGCCTGCACACAAGGCGGGCATCCGTCCGGGCGACGTGGTTGTCGCCTACAACGGGCAGCCTGTGCAAACCACGGCGGACCTCGCGCGGCTCGTCGGCGGGACGAAACCGGGGACGACGGTCGCCGCGCAAGTGCAGCGCGACGGCAAGACCATGGACGTGAAGATCACGCCGGATTCACTCGAACGATAACCCCTTCGCGGATGCGATTTCCCGCATCCGCGCATCTCTTCCACATCACTGCATTTCCATTTCTTCAGGCATCAGACAAGGGGACCGTGCGGTTCCTTTCCTGTTATTCGGCGACTCTTCGAGACTGGGGATGAGGGAAATGCAATAATTCCTTCTTCCACACAAATCAGGAGCCCACATGGCCGGCCAGGTAGAAATCACCAGCATGGCGCTGTTCTGCGATTTCGAGAACATCGCGCTGGGCGTGCGCGATGCGAAGTACGCCCATTTCGACATCCGCCGCGTGCTCGAACGCCTGCTGCTCAAGGGCAGCATCGTGGTCAAGAAAGCCTATTGCGACTGGGACCGCTACAAGGACTTCAAGGGGCAGATGCACGAGGCATCCTTCGAACTGATCGAGATTCCGCATGTGCGCCAGTCGGGAAAGAACTCGGCGGACATCCGCATGGTCGTCGATGCGCTCGACCTCTGCTACACCAAGGCGCATGTGGATGCCTTCGTCATCATCAGCGGCGATTCGGATTTTTCGCCGCTGGTGTCCAAGCTGCGCGAGAACAACAAGTACGTGATCGGCATCGGCGTGAAGGATTCAACTTCCGACCTGCTGGCGGCCAATTGCGACGAATTTATCTTCTACGACGACCTCGTTCGCGAGCAGAAGCCCAAGCGCAAGCCGGCGGAGAAGAAACCCGCCGCGAAGAAGGCTGGCAACGGCGCGGCCAAGACACCGCCGCCGAAGAGCGAGGACGACCGGCGCCAGGAAGTGCTCGACTTTGCCGTCGAGACGGTGGAGGCGCTGATCGCCGAACGTGGCGACGACAAGATATGGGGTTCGATGGTCAAGCAGACGATGAAGCGGCGGCGTCCCGGCTTCAATGAATCGGCCTACGGCTACCGCTCGTTCCGCGAGCTGATCGAGGATGCGCAGCAGCGGCACATGCTGACGATCACGCGCGACGACAAGACGGGGCAGTACACGGTGAGGCTGGCGGCGGGAGAGGAGTAGGAGGCTGTTGACACGCGGTATGCAGTGGCAACGTTGACCTCCAATATTCCATCAAGGGTGTTTGCCGACAGCAAGCTGGAAGGAGATTCAGTTAATCGAAATTTTCGAATAACTGCTGCCAATAATCGGCCGGTGATGTTCAAGCCCATGGCTCGACTTCGGAAGAGAAGTTCATCGGTGTCACCTGTATCCAGCCTGTCCGCGGATCCATGTTGAACCTGTGACTTTTCACGCTTCCTTTTGTCGCGATGATCTTGGCGCCGCGACGCATGAATGCGTTGATGACCGCTTTCCGCGGATGCGTGGCACTGTGTTTGCCCGCCGAGACAAATGCCGTGCACTTCGGCGCCGGGAGCGGGGCAGGAAGTTTTCTTCCAATCAGCCGGTCCAGCACGGAAGGAGAGACGTTGCGCCGGCTGCCGTGATGCGGCACCTGGATAAACTTCAGCACCTCGGGCAGCGATATCCCGCAAGACTCAGCGTACAGGGCAGATAGGGTGAGGGCGCGGGGGCCGGCGTCACCCGTCAACAAGACGCCGCGGTCTGCCGGCATGCCGAACAGGACAACGCTGCTTTCATTGTCGGCGGAAGTGCTTACTCCTTCATGCAAGGTCTCGATTCCCCACGACTCGGCGATGCCTGTCAATACCTCCGCGGCCGAGTCGATCGCCCTTCTTAGCGTCCCGTTCAGCCGCGCGATGCGGTCCGGCAAAGACTCCTCGATGTCCGCCATCAGTTGTTCCACATACCAGGTGCGACTGGGCGACATGACTGTGAACTCGCCAATTCGCTGGCCCTGAAATGGTTCGTGGACTGGAATGCCTCGCGCAATGGCCAATTGCGCGAGCGCATGGACTGACGCAAGACTCTGGTCCGGCCGTGGAGAGCGCATCAATGAGCGCCGAATACTCCCAAGGGCGATGCATCCACAACGACCTTACCTCCATCTTTTCCAGAACGACGGACAAGCCTTCGGCGTGATCAATATCGGGATGAGAACAAACGACGTGGTCAACAACGTTCGTCCCGAAGTAACTGCGAATATGGCGAACCAGGTTTTCGCCGGCTTGGCGCGTACCTGCGTCATATACCAGTACTTTGTAGCAGCCAGGCAAGCCATACCGCATGCATATGGCATCTCCGCCTCTCTCGCCGTCATCAACGGGCAAGAGGTCAATTTCAAAACTGACGCTCATGAGTCTTCCGCAAAAAACATGCACCATTTGAGATGGCGCAAATGAAATGCAATCATAGTTGCACGGCGTTCTTTTCACAAGCAGAATTCAGCACCATTGAGGATGGTGCATAAATGATTAATGAGCTGAAACATTTTGCTGACATCCGGGCCGGCTATCCTTTTCGAGGCAGCGTTCCGGAAGTGGGGGATGGCGACGCGTTCGCCGTGCAAATGCGGGATATAGACCCAGCCGCAGGCGTGCTGTGGGCCGGTGCTGTACGCACTCGCCTGGAAGGCCGCAAGGCCCCAGACTGGCTGAAGAAGGGAGATATCCTGTTTGCCGTGCGCGGCTCACGCAACTTCGCGGTCTGCGTGGGCGACATGCCGGCGCCAGCAGTGGCTTCGCAGTATTTCTTTCAGCTAAGGGTGCGCGAACCGCACATCCTGTTGCCGGAATTTCTCTCCTGGCAAATCAATCAGCCTCCTGCGCAGCGTTACCTGCGCAAGAACGCGGAAGGCACCGACCAGCTCAACATCCGCCGCGCCATTCTTGAGGGCCTGCCTGTCGCCGTGCCACCGCTTGAGCAGCAACGCCGGCTGGTTCAACTGGCCGAGGCCGCCCGGCAGGAGCGGGAGACGCTGCAGCGGTTGATCACCGCCCGCGAGCGCCAACTGCACGCCATCGTCGAAAACCTTTTCTCAGTGCATTGAACTTCTTCCCGGAATCACCGATGAACCACACGCCCATCGAACAAGACCTGATCAACCGCACCGTCTGGGGCGCCTGCGACACCTTTCGCGGCACCGTGGACCCCAGCATCTACAAGGATTACGTCCTCACGATGCTCTTCCTCAAATACATCAGCGATGTGTGGCAGGACCATTATGAAGAGTACGAGCGCAAGTACGGCGACCATCCCGAGCTGATCGGTGAAATGCTGCGCAATGAACGATTCGTCCTGCCATCGGAAGCAAGCTTTACCGCACTCCATGAAAAGCGATTCGAACCCGGAAACGGCGAGCGCATCGACAAGGCCTTGCATGCCATCGAGGAAGCCAACATCCAGAAGCTGCGTGACGTCTTCCAGGACATCAGCTTCAACTCTAACAAGCTGGGCGACGAAGCGCAAAAGAACGACATCCTGCGTCACCTGCTGGAAGACTTCGCCAAGCCGGAAATGAACTTGCGGCCCAGCCGCGTCGGCAAGCTCGATGTCATCGGCAATGCCTACGAATACCTCATCAAGAACTTCGCCTCCACCAGCGGCAAGAAGGCCGGCGAGTTCTACACCCCGCCAGAAGTCTCGCAACTCATCGCCCTGCTGGTCGACCCGCAGGAAGGCGACGAGATCTGCGACCCGACCTGCGGCTCCGGCTCGCTGCTCATGAAATGCGGCCAGCTCATTCGCGAGCGTGCCGGCACCCGCAAGTACGCGCTCTACGGCCAGGAAGCCATCGGCAGCACCTGGGCGCTGGCCAAGATGAACATGTTCCTGCACGGCGAGGACAACCACCGCATCGAATGGGGCGACACCTTGCGCAACCCCAAGCTGCTCGACAGCGACGGACTGCTCAAGCATTTCGACATCGTTGTCGCCAATCCCCCGTTCTCGCTCGAAAAATGGGGTTACGACGCCGCCGAGGCCGACAAGTACAAGCGATTCCGGCGCGGCCTCCCGCCGCGTACCAAGGCCGACTACGCCTTCATCCTGCACATGATCGAAACCATGAAGCCTGGCACCGGCCGAATGGGTGTCGTCGTCCCGCACGGCGTGCTCTTCCGCGGCGCGGCCGAAGGCAAGATTCGCAAGCAGCTGATCGACGAAAACCTGCTCGAAGCCGTGATCGGCCTGCCGGAAAAGCTGTTCTACGGCACCGGCATTCCCGCCGCCGTCCTCGTCTTCCGCAAGAGCAAGCGTGATGACAAGGTGCTCTTCATCGACGCCAGCCGGTCCTACCAGGACGGCAAGAACCAGAACTTCCTGCGCCCGGAAGACCTGCGCCGGATTGTCGATACCTGCGCTGCACGCGAGAGCGTCGAGAAATTCGCCTACCTTGCCACGAGGTCGGAGATTGCCGAGAACGATTACAACCTCAACATCCCGCGTTATGTTGATACTTTTGAGGAAGTGGAGGCCATCGACCTGAAGGCGGTGCGCGAGGAGCGGCTCAAGCTCAAGGCCGAGTTGGCGGTGCTGGAGGAAAAGATGGCGGGTTACCTGAAGGAGCTAGGCTATGAGTGAGCAAGCCCCACGTGCTGAGCTGGTGCTCTATGCCACCGAGGACGGTTCAGCCAGATTTTTCCTGCGGGCAGAGGACGGCAGTGTCTGGCTCAGCCAGAGCGAACTGGCCGAGCTGTTCCAAACTTCAGTGCCGAATATCAATATTCACATCAAGAACGTGCTCGATGAGGGAGAGTTGAGCGAAGTTCGAACTGTTAAAGATGACTTAATAGTTCGAACCGAAGGCACGCGGCAAGTGCGACGCTCGGTCAAGCTCTACAACCTCGACATGATCCTCGCCATTGGCTACCGGGTGAAGTCGCCGCGCGGCACCCAGTTCCGGCAATGGGCTACCACCCAGCTGAAGGAGTACCTGATCAAGGGCTTCGTCATGGACGACGAGCGCCTGAAGGGTTCAGACCGCTGGGACTACTTCGATGAGTTACTGCAGCGCATCCGGGACATACGATCTTCGGAGAAGCGCTTCTACCAGAAGGTGCGCGACCTGTTCGCCCTCTCAGTGGACTACGCCGACGATGGACAGGCCACCGGCCTCTTCTTCGCCGAAGTGCAGAACAAGATGTTCTTCGCCGTGACAGGCCATACGGCCGCCGAGCTGATCGTGCAGCGCGCCGATCCCAGTCAACCCAACATGGCGCTCACCTCGTGGAAAGGCGGTCGTGTGCGCAAGGCGGATGTCACCGTGGCCAAGAACTACCTCAACGCTGAGGAGCTGGACCAGCTCAACCGCGTCGTCAGCATGTTCCTGGAATTTGCCGAGATGCGTGCCATGCAGCGCAAGGACCTGCACATGGCGGACTGGCGTGCTTATGTGGACAGTTTCATGGTCTTCAGCGAGCAGTCGGTGCTGCAAGGCAACGGTCGTATGAGCCACCAGGCCATGACAACCATTGTGCACGAGCGTTATGAGCAGTTCGACGCGGAGCGGCGGAAGTCTGAGGCGCTGGAGGCGGATCGCGCGGAAATGCGTGAACTGGAACAGGTGGAGAAGTGGATCAGCAGTCAGCGACAGATCGGCAAGGGAGAGAAAGATGGTGCCTGACGGATGGACGAAAACAGCGCTTCAGGGGTACGTACATATCTACGCCGGCCTTGCGCCAGGAAACTTGGCACTGTCCCAATCGGGGCCGATCCCCTATGTGAAAGTGGAGGACCTCAACAACTGCGACAAGTACCAAACTTCGAGCCGTGAATACCTTCAGGCCAGTGAGACGACCATCCCCGCAGGCACCCTAATTTTTCCAAAGCGGGGCGCTGCAATCTTTTCCAATAAGATCCGTATCGCTGCGAAACCGATGGTGCTCGATACAAACTTGATGGGGGTTGAAGCAGAAAGTGGTCTGCATCACGAGTTCCTCTACTATGCAATAGACTTTGCAGGTCTGTATTCGCTCGCTGATACATCCACCATTCCACAGCTAAATAACAAGCATGTATATCCGTTCCAGCTACTGCGGCCGCAAAGCAAGAAGGAACAAGCACGAATTGCCAAAGTCCTCGCAACTTGGGATCTAGCCATCACCGCTACCGAAAATCTCCTTGCCAATAGCCGCAGGCAGAAACAGGACCTTATGCAAGGATTGCTGACCGGACACAGATACTTTGGGTCACGCAAGACACGTTGGTCGCACCCCGACTTTGATCACGTTTTCGAGCGCATAACGCGCAAGAACACGGCGGGCAATCAAAACGTACTTACCATTTCGGGCCAACACGGATTGATCAGCCAGCGCGAGTTCTTCAACAAGAGCGTTGCCAGCGAAAACTTGCAGGGTTATACCCTGCTGGAGCGCGGAGACTTTGCGTATAACAAGAGCTATTCCTCCGGCTATCCCGTTGGCGCCATCAAGCCGTTGTTGGCCTATGCATCAGGCGTCGTATCCAGTCTTTACATCTGCTTCCGGATCAGACCAGACGTAGAAGCGGATGCGGACTTCTTTCGGCACTACTTTGAAGCAGGCATGCTGAACGATGCGATCAACGGCATCGCTCAGGAAGGTGCCCGAAACCACGGTCTGCTTAATGTTAGCGTCAAGGACTTCTTCAAGCTAAAGCTCCGCGTACCGGCCATCGAGGCGCAACAGCGAATAGCAGAGGTGCTCAACTCCGCTGAGTCCGAGGAGCGATGCATTGCACAACAACTGGCGAAGCTCAAGCGGGAAAAGCGCGCTCTCATGGCCGAGCTGCTGACGGGAAAGCGCCGCGTATCCCTGCCTGAGGCAGCAACAGAGGTGCAGGAGATTGCATGACCGCCGCCCCCCAAACCCGCGAGCAGTACAGCGCCCACATCCCCGCCCTGCACCTGCTCTGCAACCTAGGCTGGCGATTCCTCTCCACCGCCGACTGCCTGCACCTGCGCGGAAGCACGCGCGAAGTCCTCCTGAAACCGCGCCTCATCGAAGTCCTGCAAACCCGCCGTTTCGACTACAAGGGCGAGCAGTACCCGCTCTCGCCCGGCGGCATCGATCAGATCGTGCGCGAGGTTTCTGCATTAAGCCTCGCGGAAGGCCTGCTGCCGGCCAACGAACGCCTGTACAGCAAACTCGCCCTCGGCATCACGATCACCGAGTTCATGCCGGACGGGAAAAGGCATCAGCCTACGATTGCACTCATCGACTGGCACGACCCGGAGGCGAATCGCTGGGACGTGACCGAAGAGCTGGAGGTGCTGTCCACCCATGGCACGCATAACCGGATTCCGGACATCGTCTGCTACGTGAACGGAATTCCGCTGGCCGTCATCGAGGCCAAGCGGCCCGAGGGCGGACACGCAAAGGCGATGGTGGAAGAGGGCGTCAGCCAACAGATCCGCAACCAGCGCAATGACGAGATTCCACAGATCTTCGCCTATGCGCAGATCCTGCTAGCCGTTAGCCAGACGGAAGGGCGTTACGCAACCACGGCCACGCCCTCGAAATTCTGGGCGCGCTGGCGCGAGGAAGAGTTTTCCGAAACGCAGCTCGGCGAGATGAAGAACCGCACGCTGTCGCCCGCTGATCGCATGGCACTGTTCACCGGCAAGCCTGCCACACTGCGCGCCTACTTCGAGTCGCTCTGGTCGCAGTCCATGTTGCCGACCGAGCAGGACCGCCTGCTGGTGGCGCTGTTGTCGCCGGCGCGCTTGCTTGAATTCCTGCGCTTCTTCGTGCTGTTCGACCGCAAGTCCGGCAAGGTGGTAGCCCGCTATCAGCAGTTCTTCGGCATCCGCGCGCTGCTGGCGCGTATCAACCAGAAACGCCCCGACGGCGGACGCGAGGGCGGCATCGTCTGGCACACGACGGGATCGGGCAAGAGCTTCACGATGGTGTTTCTCACCAAGGCGCTGTTGCTGCATCCGCGCCTGAAGACTTGTCGCGTGGTGGTGGTGACGGACCGTGTCGACCTGGAAGACCAGCTGGCGCGCAATTTCATCAACAGCGGCGCCTTCGGTTCCGCCCTGGCGACGAAGAAGGAAGGCGAAAAGGCCAGAGTGAGTTCGGGGCGCGAACTGGCGCGGCGCATCGGGCAGGGAGCCGAACGCATCATCTTTACGCTGATCCACAAGTTCGCCACTGCATCGCGTCTGCCGGAGTGCTACAACCCGTCCGCCGACCTGATCGTGCTGGTGGATGAGGGGCACCGCAGCCACGGCGGCGAAACGCACGAGCGCATGCGCACATCCCTGCCCCGGGCCGCCTATGTCGCCTTTACCGGGACGCCTCTGCTGAAGAGCGAAAAGACGGCGAACAAGTTCGGTCCCATCCTGCATGCCTATACGATGCAGCGTGCGGTCGAGGATGGTACGGTGACGCCCTTGCTTTACGAGGAGCGAATTCCGGAGCTGACGATCGACGAGGGAGCGGTCAACCGCTGGTTCGACAAGATTACGGCCGGCCTGTCCGCGGCGCAGGAGGCGGACCTGAAGAAGAAGTTCGCCAGCAAGCGCGTGGTCTACGGAGCGGCCAACCGCATCGAACTCATTGCCTGGGATATCGCGCAGCACTTCAACGAGAACATCAAGAAGCTCGACCTTGGATTGAAGGGGCAGGTGGCAACGGCGAGCAAGCTGGATGCGATCCGTTACAAGACCTATCTCGACGATACCGGGCTGGTGAGCAGCGCGATCGTGATGTCCGCACCGGACAGCCGCGAGGGCAATACCGAGGTCGATGAAGGTGCGCTGCCTGAAGTGCAGAAGTGGTGGAATGCCAACGTCGTCAACCGGCAGGAGGAGTATGAGCGGCAGGTACTTGAGAACTTTTCGACGGATGGCGAGCCGGATTTGTTGATCGTGGTCGATCGCTTGCTGACCGGCTTCGACGAGCCGCGTAACACGGTGCTTTATATCGACAAGCCGCTCAAGGAACACAATCTCATCCAGGCCATTGCTCGCGTAAACCGGCTGCATGAAGAAAAGCGGTATGGCGTGCTGGTGGACTATCGCGGCATTCTCAAGGAGCTGGATACGGCGGTACGCGCCTATCAGGATCTGGAAGCGCGAACGCAGGGCGGGTATGAAATTGCGGATATCGAAGGCCTCTACCAGCAATTCAGTGCGGAGTACAAGCAGCTGCCGGCGCTGCACGAGGCATTATGGTCGATCTTCCATGAGGTGAAGAACCGGCAGGATATGGAGCAGTTCCGGCAGGTTCTGATGCCGCGCTATGCGGAAGACGAGGATGGCCAGAGTTACGACACGCGCCAGAAGGTGCGCGATGACTTCTACGTGGCCATGACCCGCTTCGGATTGTGTCTGCAAACGGCGCTTTCCTCGCGCAGTTTTTATGAGGACCACCGTTTCTCCGAGGAGAATGTGCGCACGTACAAGAGCGATCTGAAGTTTTTCGCCGACCTGCGCCTGGTCGCACGGCGAGATGCGATGGAGACGGTCGACTATGGCGTGTACGAAGAGCAGATCAGGCGCATGGTGGACAAGCAGGTGATCGGAAGGGAAGTGCGGGAACCGGAAGGCGTCTATCTGGTGCACAAACTGGGCGTCGACGACGATCCAGAACAGTGGAGCGAAGAAAAGACACGCAACGAGACCGATATGATCCGCACCCGTCTGAAGAAGACGATCGAACAGGACCTGGCGGACGACCCCTATGCGCAGAAAGTGTTCTCCGAACTGCTGAAGCAGGCCATCGCGGAGGCGGAAGCCATGTTTGATCACCCGCTCAAGCAGTATGCCTTGTTCAAAAAGTTCGAGGAGCAGGTCGAGCACCGGGAGCTGGTGGGAATGCCGGATGCTTTCGGCGATAACGCACATGCACGCGCCTATTTCGGCATTTTCCGGATGGTGATGGGTGAGCGCGATTTCGCAAATGTGGATACAGCGCAGCTGATCCGCGAGGCATTCGACGTCGACGCGACGGTGCGTGAAGCGGTGGCGGAAAATTCGCTGAATCCGCAAAACATCGAATCGGCGATTCGCAAGGCATTGCTTCCTGGTCTGTTTTCACTCCTTGGGTTGGATCGTGCGAAAGCAGTGATCGACCAGGTAATCCAGGTGACGCGAATCGGACTCAATCGCGGCGCGTTCTGACATGCAGCGTCACGTCCGGTACGGTGATACAAGAATTTCCTTCACGATCCGATTCGTGCAGGGAAGGAAGCGCAGCATTGCCATTCATGTTCTGCCGGACGGCAAGGTCGGCGTCGATGCGCCAGAGGGGACTGCACCGGAAGAAGTCGCAGCGGCTGTCGCCAAACGTGCGCGCTGGATCGTGCAGCATCTGGCGTCATGGTCAGAACGCCGACAGCATGTCTTGCCCCGGGAGTATGTCAGCGGCGAGTGCCACTTTTATCTGGGCAGGCGATACGTGTTGAAGGTGCTTAAGTCTGCGCATGCACCTCCCGGTGTGAGGCTGCTGGGCGGAAGGCTCGAAGTGACCGCGAAGTCGCCGGATGCGGAAACGGTGCGTTGCCTGCTGGATGCGTGGTATCGGTTGCGCGCCCGTGAAGTTTTCTCAAAACGCATCGCGGAGATGGCGAGTCGGGCCGGGTGGCTGCGAACGTTTCCGGATTTCCGATTGCTAAACATGCGGACTCAATGGGGGAGCTGTTCGCCGAAAGGCCTCCTGGTATTGAACCCGCAACTGGTCAAGGCACCGCGCGCGTGTATTGACTACGTTGTTTGCCATGAGCTGTGTCATCTGAAGGTGCACAACCACAGCGCGGGATACTATCGGCTGCTTGAAACGCTTATGCCCAACTGGCAGGAGCGGAAGCGTGAACTGGACGGGATGGCGGAGATTTTGCTGAACTGGTGAGGGGGGCGCAATGGTGGAGGCGCCACTGTCCAGTCTCTAATTGCAAGCTGACAAAATTTTGTCCCCTTGAAGCTGCACCGTATCAGCTTTCCTGATCCATCCGACTGTTTCTGAACGCCCATCTGAAAATTTTGCGTAGTACCAGTCACCTATCTCATCAAATACATATACGAAATCACCGGCAACGACGAATGCCTTTCGCTTTTTTTGTTCAGCCGGCGCTGAGTAAAAATGGGCTCTCTTTCTACAAATAACGGCAAGAGAGTTCCAGTCACCGCTTTCTTCACCTAGGAAAGTGAGCTGGAAGCTGGTCCCCTTTTGCAGAACTGACGGGCCTCCGATAAAGCCTAATATCCAGTCGCAATCCCCGATTTTCTCGGGATTCGAGATTTCAAGTACGTACTTTTTCCCAACGGTCGTGATGACTCCATGGACAACGTCGCTACCCGCCGGCGATGATGGTGCCCGATAACGCGCTGCATCAGCTATGGATATGCGAGCTGTGCCATTCTTAAAGGGTTCACCTCGAAAGAAAAACTTGCATTCGTCAGTTCGTCCAGGCGCGGTTCGGAGGGCAGCTACAAATCCGTGTAAAAGGTTGTTCTTAGGATCGTCGGCGAGAACCATGTAAGGATTGTCGAGGATCGATGAGCGAATTGAGTGGCTAGGTGTCTTCGCGTGAGCCGTCGTGCATCCTGTGAATGCAATTGTCAGGGTCAAGAAGGATTTTAAAATTTTCTGCTGTTTCATTTTTCTTTTTTGAACTTACGGTAGGCGGTCTCGAACTGAACATCGTATTGATTTTGTTTGTAATTAGCGCCGTTATAGAGCAGTGCAGTAGTCGTCCAATCGAGTTTCTTTAGCGCCGCCAGGATGCGCGGTTTCACTTTTTTTATGAATAGGACAAATGCCTTAATTTGTTCCTTCTCCGAGCGCGACATGGCTTTTGTAAAATCATGAGCGGAAGCGTAGCCCATCTGCTTCCAGTTACTTCCCATAATTTGAAATGCCCCCCAGGAGCAACTCTCTAAAGCCGCTGCTTTGTTTAGTTGGTATGCTTTGCATAACCGCTTGTAGCTTAATACTCCAGCAAGGTATTTATCTTTCGCTTCGGTTGCCGCGCCGGATTGAAGCATTTTGTTTATATCTACTGCACTGTCCTTAACTTTCTGACTATCGCGCTTATTAATAGGGCGATAGTATTGGACGTTTTCAGGGACGTTGCGCTTTTTCTTGTAGTCGCTATCGGCCGGTACATACTTAGTCTTAGGAACGTAATATCCGTTTGGAAGGGAGATATCCGGATGTTGCGCACTGTGCTGGTGTTGTGTCAGGTTAGAGAAATAATGTCGTTCGTAGAGAATTTTTGGAAGCTCGCGACCGTTAATCTCAATAAAACCTCCGTTCTTGGATTCCACCTCTGCAAAGGCCCGAATTGCAGCCTCTTCGACGTCGAGTTCCTTTGCTGCCCATGCATAGTCAGCCGCTGTCATCTTTTCGCCGTTGAATTTGTCTAGGAACTCATCCAATCCAGGGAGATCTCCCTGCACGATCGTTACTGACTTTCTATCTGCAGTGGTACTTATTTTTTTTGTTGGGCCAAGGTCTTTCTTGTCAGTCGTCGGTGGCGGTGGCTTCGTTGGGTTGGTCGTCGGCGCCGGACGTTCTTTTGGATCGGGTCTCTTTTTTTCGGGAGATTCTGGATGCTTTTGGGCCTTTGACTCAATCATCATATGGCCGCCTACGAGAGTGACAAGTTTATTACCCACACCTGAGATTGCGGTTGCAGGATGCTTCCAAGTACCGTTTAATCGTTGAATGCGGATTCGTACGAAGTCATCAGGTGTTTCGGTCAAAATTCTCTGACTTCTCCCATCCTTGCCTGACTTGCCTCTGACGGTTTTGTTGCAATACTCAATCTGATAATTGAGCCCTTCAATTTTATTTCGGTCAATGTCAAGAAAGAGCGCTTGTACACCACAGGCGGCTTCTTTTCGTAAGGCGATACGTTGGTTAGTTGCAATCTTGTTTGGATCCTTTATGCCATTGATCTTCATTAGCTCGCTGACTGTCGTGCCGTTTTCACGAGCAATTTTTCCGAGAGTGTCTCGATCTTTGACAATGTGGAAGTTACGTTGTGTGTCCATGTTGCTCCTCATTCGAATTTGTCTGTTCGTCTAATTCGTCGTCTGGATTCTCAATGTACTCTTCGACCTGCCAGCTTCCCTCGTCCACGAAAAGAACCAGCTCTTTCGGTTCATTGATGAATATTCGATCCGTTAACCCGTTTTCATCGACGATGCCCGATGAAATAAAGTTGCCTTGCTTGTCGTAGACGGAATACGGTTTTCCCTTGCTGAGGAATCCAATCTCGCCGTCGTTGTGAGCTAAGTGAGACAGATCGAACTGCTGGCTATATAGCGGCTTTTCCATATCAACGAGAAGCGGTATCTTAGGCAGCTGCGGTAGATCAGGGGTGACTGATGCAGGCCCGGTCAAGTTTTTTACGCTGCCATGAATGTTCACCGGTCCTGGCGCCTTCAAGGTGATCTGTCCGTTACCGACTTCAATCTGGCAACCACCAGCAGTGAGGCGGATACTTTTCGGTGCAGTGATTTCAATATGCCCGTCCACGGACGTGACCTTGATGTCTTTCTTCGCAATGGCTTCTATTTCATCGTCCTGCGCCTGGATCTGCACCTTGCCCTTGCCGGCGAAGAGCTTGATGCCGGACTTGGCGACGAACACGCTCCACGCTTCCTTGATGGCCATCGACAGCTTGTTGCCCACCGCGATGTTGGTATCCTGTTGACTGGAGAAGTGGATATGCTCGCCGGCGGCGATTTCATGGCTTTTCGGCGTCGCATTGATGATGCCTGCCGGGCTGGAAATCGCGAGGATCGGTTCTTCATAGCCAGGCACCGTTGCCTTCTGCCCGGTGCCGCCTTGCTGTGTGTAGGTCTTCCCTGCGACCTTGATCAGGCGCTCCGCTTCGGCGTTCGCTTCCAGCGGATCGGCGTTGTGGTCCTTCGCCGCATCGGACAGCATCTTCGATAGTTCGAGGTTGTTCGCGAGCTGGTTGGTCAGTTCCTTGCTGTCCAGGTGCGTGCTGCTTTCATTGTTCCTGGCATCGGTGCTGATGAGCATGCCCCTGCCCGCACGAATGGCGCCGTACTGGTCTGTGCGCAGCTCAAAACCCTCGCCCCTTGGCTCTCCTTTCCCTTCCCTTCTCGGAAGGACGAGGTAACCTTGATTGAGTGCAGTCTTGCCATGATCCGTTGCTACCCGGATGCGCTGCTCGTTCGTGGTGTCATCCCAAACGATCTCGTTCAGACCCCTGCCCTTGTACATCTTGCTCTTGATGCCGGAGAGCGCCTTGTTGCCGGGGAGATTGCCGGCATCGGTGAAAGCAGCCGGACGATGCGTGCCGTTGTAGACCGAACCGATCACGATCGGTCGGTCGATGTCGCCGTGGATGAACTGGATCAATACCTCGTCACCGATGCGCGGAATCCACACCTGCCCATAGTGGTTGCCGGTCCATGGTTGCGCCACGCGTATCCAGAGGGAGTCGCGATCGGTGCTGCTCGCCCCCGCGCCTTCGGCAAATGCGTGGTCCAGGCTGCGGGTAAAAGGCATCCTGACCTTGATGCAGCCGTACTCGTTGACGTGGATCTCTTCGCCGGGCGGGCCGACGACGACGGCGGTCAAGAGTGTTGGTGCGACCGGCTTCGCATGTTCGGTGGTGCTGAACGCGGGAATGATGGGGATATGGCGGCGGGTGGCATCGAAGCCGGTGCGGAACACCGGTTCACCGCCCTTGTCGTCTTGCAGCAGGTTGTTGCGGGCGAACAGGCGGGTGCGCAGCACCGTGAACTGCCGGTCTTCCGGCGCGTCTTGGTCGTGCACTGGGTGGTCGGCCAGTTCGAAATAGCGGCCGACGGCCAGTTCGCGGTGGCTGCCGCTGCCGTTGAAGGTTTTACTGGCGAATTCATGGGCGCCGATGCGCAGCTTACCGTAGCGGGCGTAATCGTCATCGTCGTTGGCGCTGTGGTGCGGTTCGTAGCGCACGTCTTCCAGCGTGCTGGCCAGTTTCTCGCCATGTTCGCCCTGGTCGATGCCGGCGCCGTCCTGCTGGGTGCTGGTGACGACAGACTTGTATTCATAGCTGGCGCGTTCGGTGCCGCCGGGTTGCAGGGTGCGTACGCCCTGCCAATTCGTGATGCTGTCCTCGGACTCGGTGCCGTCGTCACGGTGGAAGCGGATCTTGTCCGCAGAAGCAGGTTCCAGTACCGACACATCGTCGAACAGCACCAGTGTCAGCTTCGGGTGCTCTCCCGGTACTCCCGCATCGCCATGCTCGAAATACCAGGAAATCCCTTCTTGCGCCAACCATCGACAAATGAACGCTGTATCCGATTCGTTGTACTGGGTGACCCAGGACTGGGCGGGGTGTTCTCCCATGCAGCGGTCGTCGAGGTCGAAGCAGGAAGCCAGCACCGGATTGTTCTGGCGGTGTTCCTGCAGCAGCACATCGACAAACTCCAAAACGGACAAGTCCTGGAACACGCGGCTGTTGACGCGACGGGCCAGCACGGCGAACGGGTCCTGCAGGGTGAGCACATAACGGGTGAAGCCGCCGTCGGAGCCGCCGAATTCGGCGCGGGTGACCAGGCCGCACAGCGCGCGCTCCTCGCCGCCATCCGTCAGCAGTGAAACCTGCACCGGCAAACCGATGAACTGCTTCAGTTCGAGGTGGGCATCGGCAGACAGGCAAGTCAGGGAGTAGGTGAAGCCTTCGGAAACAGCTTCATCGCCGGACAGCTCCTGCGGCAGCAGCGTGCTTTCCTCGATACCGGAGCCGGGTGCAAACGACAGCGTGAACAGGCGGCCGGACTGGGTGAAGGGCAGATCGAGCGCGGACATGAATTGCCTTTATTGAAACAAATCAAGGCTGCAAACACTACCATGAAGTTGTCTCAATAACAATTGTTCGCGAAGGAAACTATGTTTACGGCGAGATGGATTCGGATTCGACGCGTCGCTCAGGCCATTTCGCTGCTTGCGGGCTGTACCACCGCCGCCTGCATCGGCGCAGGCGCGCCGGGAATGGTGCGGGCCCCCTGCACCGGCTTCGGCAGCGTCGGGGCCTCCGCATGATGCGGATTGATGAACAGGCGTTCTAGGTTGGTATCCGACGCAATACCGAGCAGCGGCGCCCCGCCGCCGTCGATCTTGCCGTTTTCCCACGCCGCCGCCACTTCACGGCCCAGTTCCCGCAGGTGCTTGAGGAAGCCCAGCGCGGTATTGCTCTTGCTGGCCACGCCCATGCACGCCATGTCGGCATGCGGCGGGATGTAATGGATCAGCACTTCCACCTTGTCGTGCAGCGTCTTGCATGCTTTCATCGCCTCCGCATGCGGGCGCAGCTGGCGCAGCAGTTCGTTGATTTCGTGGATGCGCTTGATCTCGGAAATCAGCGAGGCATTGAATGTGATCTCGTTCATGCGGTCGATGATTTCCCATGCGGTATCCGGCGGCAGGGCCGTCTTGTCCATCACGATCGGATTGACGCCGACGATCACGAGGTCGCGCGACTCCTGCTTGTGATGCTGGACCAGGGGGATGAGCGCGGGATCGGCCACATAGCCGCCGTCCCAGTAGTATTCATCGCCGATCTTTACCGCGCGGTCCGCCACCGGCAGGCAGGCTGAGGCGAGCAGGTGGTCGACATCGATCTCATGCTTGCTGAAGGTCTGCAGCTGGCTGGTGCGCACATTGGTCGTGCAGACATAGAGCGCCGGACCAATCGTGCTCGCGCGCAGGGCCTTGAAGTCGATGCAGTCGGCGAGCGCCATCGAGACCGGATTCTGGCGCAGGTCGAACAGCCGCTGGTATGGCGACATGACGAGCGACAGCGCGTTCAGTGCAATCGGGACCGGCGTGCCGTCGATGTTCCAGGATGGATGGAGCGGATTGGCAATGAAGCGGTACGGATTGAAGTTGAAGTCGCCGATGGCGGCGACATTGGTCCAGAATTGCTTGAGCAGCTTTCGCGTTTCCGCACGGCGCGCTGCGTCCGTCAGCGGCGTGCCGTCCGGCCCCTTTTCCATGTTCAGGCCATAGGCAAGCACCGCCGCAACCATGGCGCCGCCACTCGTGCCGCTGACAGCGGCGATCTCGATATCCTCGTTCTGCAACAGCCGGTCGACGACGCCCCAGACATAGGCGGAGTGCGCGCCGCCGCCCTGCAAGGCAAGGAGGATCTTTTTCTTTGATTTGCGATGGTGGTTCTTGGGCATGGTCCTGGTCTCATGATGAAGATTGGCGCAGTACCAATGTAGGGGAATGCCTTCGCATGTGCAACCTGCGTCGGCGATTGCTCAGTGGCAATCGGGGGCATTCTGGTCCAGGTAGACCTCGAAGGCGATGTTGCGCACGGCGGTCTTCATCGTCTTGTCGAGATGGCCGGTGGCCTTCCAGTCGGCCGCGACCTGCCGGAGGAAATCCGCGCCCTTCTTGTCGGATGCCGGCACGACGAAAGCCAGTGCCGATTGCGGACCGGTCGGCAGGCGGGCGGAGAATTTTTTCCACTCCGGATACTTGATCAATTCTTCCAGCAGTGCGCTGTCATGCACGGTCGCATCGCATTCGCCGACGCGCACCGCGATCAGCGCATCGGCCGGCGCCTTGTAGACCATTTCGATGGCGCCGTATCTGGGTCCGAGGGTGCCGATGTGCAAGCCCCCTTCCGACACGCAGACCTTGCGCCCTTTCAGCTGTTCCCAGGTCTTGATGTCGGTATCGGTGCGCATGATCGCCATCGGGCCGGAGGCGTAGCCGGTCGGGATGACGGTATGGGTGCGGGTAAGCGGATCGTTCTCGGCGACAGTGGCAAGCGTGAGGTCGATCTTGCCGTCGGCCAGCAGTGCCGCCTGTTTGCCGGGCACCGTCTGCACTGCGTGCAGCGGCAGTTGCTGGCGCTTGGCCACGTCTTCCAGGAGCGCCTTGTCCAGCGTCTCGGGCGTGCGGTACTTCGTGCCGGCCTTGTATTCCGGCACGATAAAGTGGATGCCTGCGAGCAGTTTGCCGCGTTGCTTCGCACGCTCCAGTCCGCTTGCCTGGCCCGTGCTGCCGGCGCCGGAGATGGCGATGGCAAGCAGGACGTGCGGCAGGCGGAGGGCGGCAATGTTCATGTCAGACGTATTGGTAACGAAGGACGCGGTGCTTCAGGCGCTCAAGCAGGACCTGGTCGATCAGCGGCGCGATGATGGCGATGGCGAGGATGTTGGTCATCACGCCCACCATGTCGGCGGTCTCGCCTGCGTAGGAGAGCGAGCGGCCGAGGCCTTTGCCGAAACCGACCAGCATTTCACAGGATATCAGCGCGCGCCATGCATTGCCGAAGGCGAGCTGGGCGCCGGTGATCAGCTCGGGCATGACGGCGGGCAAGTAGACGCGCTTGACCATTTCCCAGTGCGAGGCGCCCATCACGCGCGCGGCGGACACGTGTACCTGCTGCACGCTTTCGGTCGCGTTCATGACCGACAGTGCGGCGGGGAAAAAGGCGGAGATCGCGACTACGACGATGATGGGCATGTTGCCGAAGCCCATCAGGATCAGGAACAGCGGCACCCATGCAATCGATGGAATCGACTGCAGGATGATGATGGCCGACTTGAGCACTTCGCGGAAGAAGAACAGGATCGCGCCGATCAGGCCGAAGCCGACGCCGAACAGCATCGCCGAACCGTAACCGGTACCGAGGCGGAACAGGCTGCCCCAGAGCGCGGTGCGGAAGTTCTCGGACTGCATTTCGTTCGACAGCCGGATCATCACGGTATGCACGTCCGGCATGAGGAAGTCGGGCAGCGACCAGGCAGCGGCCTGCCAGCCGAGGAGGATGAAAACGACGGCGAGGACGAAGGCGAATTTCTTGCTGTTGCCGCTGATGCGTGTCTTGGTGCTCATGTTGTTCTTAAATGCGATGGCCGGCGGAGGTGCCGGCCATGTGTCGTTCGTTGATGCTCCCTTCTCCCGCAGGCGGGAGAGGGGAGTTGGATTACAACTTGCGCTGCTGCTGCCAGCTCAGATCGAGAATCGACTTCACATCAAACGGCTTCCCGTCGCGCGTCTTCAGCGAACCCTGTTCCTGCAGGATGTCCGCAATCTCCTGCATGCGTGCCTGCTCCTTCGCCGTCAGCACCGGGCTGAAGGTCTGGCTCTTGATGGCGTCGGTGATGACGGTCTCGCGCGGGATGTCGCCCTTGTTCAGGGTCTTGAGCGTGGGCTCGCTGATGAAGTAGCCGGCGATCAGCTTGGAGGCATCCTGCGGCTTCTTCTGCAGCATGTCGATCGCGTCCTTCTGCGCATCGAGCGACTTCCACAGTGCATCCTTGCGGTTCTTCAGCGTGTCGCCGGAGGTGATGACCACCATGCAGGGGAAGGGCCACACTTCGCCGATCTCGTAGACCTGCTTGACCGGGGCAACCAGTTGCGCGATGCTGGCCTGCGGCTCGAACAGGAAGGCGGCATCGACGCGCTTGCCGATCAGCGACTGCACCGCGACCTGCGGGCTGACGCCCATCACGTTGACGTCGTCCGGCTTGAGGCCGGCCTGCTTCAGCACCACGCCCTTGAGCACGGTGTCGGCGGTGCTGCCCTCGGCCTGCGAGGCGAGCGTCTTGCCCTTCAGGTCGGCGACCTTCTTGATGCCCGATTCGTCGCGCGCGATGATCGCGTGGTAACCGTGCTGCGCGCCGCCCACCACCTTCAGGTCCGCGCCCTTCGATGCCCATGCCACCGCGTTGGTGAAGCCCAGCACGCCGGAGTCGAGCTGGCCGCCGACGATGGCCTTGATGAGGTCGGTGCCGGACTTGAATTCGACCAGTTCGACGTCGAGGCCGTACTTCTTGTAGAGGCCGGCTTCCTGCGCCACGATCGCCTGCGCGTCGTCCATCACGCGCAGGTAGCCCACCTTGAATTTTTCCTGAGCGTTCGCCTGCGTGGCGAGCGCGAATGCCGCGACTGCGGCGAGCAACAGTTTCCCGGATTTCATATTCCAGCTCCTTCCGTCAATGGTACGTCCTCGTGCTCTGCATGGATGCCGAGCAATCCCAAAATCTCGCGCCGCACATCGGCGAAGTCCGACAAATCGTGTGTCTTCTCGAAATGCTCGAGGTTGAATTCCTTCAGCACCTTCGCCGGACGGTGGCTGAATACCAGGATGCGGTCGGCGAGGAACAATGCCTCGTCCACATCATGGGTGACCAGCAACACCGTCGGCCGCGCTTCGCGGATCAGGTCGCGCAAGACATCCTGCAGTGTCATGCGGGTAAGAGCGTCGAGCGCACCGAAGGGTTCGTCCAGCAGCAGCACCTTCGGACACGTGATGAAGGCGCGCGCCAGCGCCGCGCGCTGCCGCATGCCGCCCGAAACCTGGTGCGGGTAGTAATCCTCGAAGCCCTGGAGGTTGACCTTCGCCAGCCAGGCAGTCGCCTGCTCGCGCGCCTGCTTCTTGTCGACCTTCTGCAGCTCCAGCGCCATGGCGACGTTCTGCACCAGCGTCATCCAGGGATAGAGCGCGTTTTCCTGGAACATCAGCATGCGTTCCGGGTTCGGGCCCTCGACCGGTTTGCCGGCCGCCAGGATCTCGCCGGCGCTCGGTTTTTCCAGCCCGGCGGCAATGTGCAGCAGCGTCGACTTGCCGCAGCCGGACGGGCCGACCAGGGCGACGAGCTGGCCTTCGTCGAATTCGCGGCTGAAATCGTCGATGACCTGCAAGTCGGAAAAACGCTTCTTTATGTTGTTGAACGACAGCTTCATCAGGATTCGTTGGGGTGGCGCCGGGCGGCAGGGGGAGCCGCGCATGGGGCGCAGGTTATGGTTTGGCCTGCCGGAATTACTTTTGGTAATAACGCAATGTAGTGGCGCGTTGGGCAGAGGACAACAATTTTTCCCGACTATGCTTATACAAAAATGTGAATAAGCTTAGCGCGGAGCGTCATTAGATAGTGGAAACAAAAGAGAGTCAACGCCGCGTCGCAGGCGTGGCAATTTGATAATTGGTGGTTCGACAATCTTGTGCGGGGAGCTGTTCCATGCGCTACGAATTGTTCTACTGGCCGGGCATCCAGGGGCGCGGCGAGTTTGTGCGGCTGGCACTGGAGGAAGGCGGCGCCGATTACGTGGATGTGGCGCGGCGCTCCGAGCGGAGCGGGATGGGAATGGCGGCGATGTTCCGCCTGATGGAGGACGAAACCCTGCGGCAACTCCCCTTCGCACCACCCTTCCTGCGTGCCGGCGAGCAGGTGATCGCGCAGACGGCGAACATCCTGTTCTTCCTCGGACCGCGGCTTGGGCTGGCGCCGGAAGACGAGGCCGGGCGGCTATGGGTGCATCAGTTGCAACTGACGATGGCGGATCTTGTTGTGGAGGCGCACGACACGCACCATCCGATCGGTGTGGATCTGTATTACGAGGAGCAGAAGAAAGAAGCCTTGCGCCGCGCGAAGGAATTCACTGCGTCGCGGATGCCGAAGTTCTTCGATTACTTCGAGGCCGTGCTGCGGCGGAGTGCGGGCGAATGGCTGGCGGGGGACATGCTCACCTATGCCGACCTCTCGCTGTTCCAGATGGTGGAATGTTTGCGCTACGCATTTCCGCGCGCGATGGAGCGGCTCGAACCGGGGTATCCGCTGCTGGCGTCGCTGCATGCGCGTGTGGCGAAACGGAAGAGGATTCAGTCTTACCTCAAATCGAAGCGCAGGATTCCGTTCAACAACGACGATGTGTTCCGCCGGTATCCCGAGCTGGATGCTTAACCGCCCACGGGCGGTGTCGATTCCCTCGCGCAATCGCACTCATACCACTTGTGCTCGTTCCAGATGTCCAGGTTGAATTCTCCCTGCTGCGGCACGCGCTTGCCGGAAGAACTCGTAGCCGAAGTGCCATGCAGCTGCGCCGGTGCGAGCATCGGGTCTTCTTCCAGCGGACTGCCGCCGCACCCGGACAACAATGCTGCAAGAGGCAATAGCAGGGGGAGGGAGTAATGCTTGCGGAGAATTGCAACGAACGTCAAAACGGGTCTTCTCACTCTTTGTCAAAAGAAATTTCGTAACCGACTGCAACATCTCTGAGGTTGCGAGCGGGAAAAGGTTCCGTGGGGATTGGATGACGGACAGGAAGGCATGCCAAGGCGGAAACGTGTCCGCCCGGCGAGAGGGGTACTACCTGGCAGGCAATGTGTTTACTGCACCGCCTCCACGGCAGGCAATGCGGGTGCAGCTGTTTCCGGCGTGACGGCAGCCGGTGATGCAGCAGCTTCCACCACCGTTGCACCCTTGCGCCGCAGCGCGTAGCGATTCAATCCGGCCATGTGGATGCGGCACAGGTAGTCCGTCCAGTTGACGAGCTTGGCGTCCACAGGAAACAACACCTTGTCATGCGTGCGGAAGCGTTTCACGAGCGCCAGCAGACTCTTGTTGTGGAAGCGGTAACGCGGTTGCGTGTAGAACGAGAACGTCACTGCCAGCGTCTGCGTGGTCCGCATTTTTTCCATCGACTTCGTCTCGCCGCTGGCGCCGAATGCGCGGCGGATGCCGCTCCACATGCTGACGCCTGCGCGCATCGTCGCCATCATCAGCCGGAACGTGGCATTGCCGACCACGCGGAAGTCGTGCTTCGGTTCACTGTAGAACAGGCGGTCGTACTTCTTCCAGTTGCGCTTCGATTCTTCCTGCAGCAAACGGATCACGTCGCCCATGCGGATCGGATTGCCCGACCCGCTGCAGCACTGGTAGATGCGATGACCGACCGGATCCGACAAGACTTCTGCTGCGGCCAGCAGGATGCTGTTGGCGACGAGGTCCGCCGGAATGATGTCGATGATCCCGTCCGGCCTGGCCGGGAAGAAGCTGGTCTTGCCGCGCGCATAGGCAAGGATGACGGCGTCGGCGACTTTCACGCCCTCGATCCATCCTGGCGTCGGTTCCTGCAGCGTGCTTTCGATGATGGACGGCCTCACGATCGTCAGGGAGCGTCCGAACATGCCGCGCATGGCGAGCTGTTCGCCCATCCATTTGGTGAAGGTGTAGGTATCGTTCCATCCGTAGCGGTTGGATTCGGCAATGCCCAGTTCGGTCAGGCGGCGCTCCAGCAGCTTCGGGTCGCGCACGGCGGACTTCACCTGCTCGATCTTCTGGGCGAGCCTCGTGATCAGCGTCTCGACGTCGTAGTAGCCGTCGCGATGGCGCGGGATCGATGCGCCCGCCGGCGGCACGATCTCTTCGCGCATCTCGCCGCGGTTGTGGCCGTTCACATAGCAGGTCGACACCTGGATCAGCGGGGCGTTGGCCACGCGCGTCAGTGCCGTCAGGTAGTGCAGGCTCAGCGTATTGATGGAGAGTGCCTGGTCGAGCGGTTCGCGGAAGTTGACGCTGGCGGCAGCGTTGATGACGACGTCGATGCGCGAGGCCAGTTCGATGAACTTGTTGGCGGGCAGGCCGAAGCTCGGCTCGGTGATTTCGCCGGTCACGCATTCGATCTTCTCTTCGAAGAAGCGCGCGAGGTAGGCGGGCTGTTCTTCACGCAGCTTGTCGAAGATCGACGAGGTGGCGATCTCCCGCTCGAAGCGTTCACGCGCGGTCCGGCAGTTGCGGTTGCCGCGCAGGACCAGGGTCACGCGGCCGACATGCGGCACGGCGCGGATGATCTTTTCCAGTACCACCTTGGCGAGAAAACCGGTGGTCCCTGTCAGCAGGACGCGTTTGCCGGACAGGGCGGTCTGGACGCTGAGCGGGGTGGTACGGCGTGTCATTCTTGGTCTCCATATCTTGTTCCCTTCTCCCGCAGGCGGGAGAAGGGAGTAAATTCAGATAATGCGTGTCAGGCGGAACATCGCGGTCATGGCGACGCCGGGCATGGCGTTGCGGTGGCAGCAATAGGTTTTCTCCACCTTCCCCTGGAAGCGCGACTTCGCGAATTCCAGTCCCTTGAAGTTGTAGAGGAAATCCATGCGCTCCCGGATCACGGACATCGTCATGCGCAGCAGGCGCGACTCCTGCGGTTCGATCTCGTTGGCCATCATCAGCGGCACCAGGCCGAGGTCGAGGTACTCCACGCCTTCCGCCTTGAACACATCCATCGCGTGCGCCATCAGCGCGTACCACAGCCCCTGCTTGAAGTTGGCCGACGAGCGCGAGATGTTGGGCACATAACCGATGAGCCTGTTGTTCGCGTACACCGGGTCGAAGAAGATGAAACCGACCGCTTCGCCGTTGAGGTAGGCATAGAAGTAGCGCGTGCCTTCGCGGTAATCGATGAGCATCGGCCGGATAAGGAAGCGGATTTCGTTGTTCTTGCAGCGGCGTGTCTGGATCCATGCTTCGGAAATTTTCTTCACGTCCAGGTTGAACCCCGACTCGCGGATGTCGATGCCCTGGTTGCGCGCCTGGTTGATCGCCGTGCGGATGATCTGCTTCTTTGCCCCGCGCAAGGACCAGGTGGCGAGGTCGATCTTCGATTCGCTGCCGAACTGCGTGCCGTAATAGCCGTAGTGGTTGTGCAGGTGGTCGACTACCGGCTTGCTGACTTGCACGAAGACCGCGCTCGGGTATTTTTCGAGGAAGCGGTCGAGCATCAGCGAGCGATGGTGCGGGTGGCATACCGGATCGGCGAGCGCGAAGCGCATGCCCCAGTGCGACGCATAGGCGATGTAGCCGACGCCGGGCATGTCGAAGTAAGACATGTCGGGCTGCAGCGTCGAGAACGACATCGAATGCGAGCCGAACTGCTTGAGGCAGGCAATGCGCCTGGCCATGTCGAGATGGGTGACGTCCGCGATGAGCGGACGGTCCAGCGTGATGACTTGTGCTTGTTCTTGCAAAACAGCCTCCCTGGGGGATGGGAAATGGAGCGGAGAGCGGGCGTTCCCTCCTCTTCAAGGGGAGGGTTAGGGCGGGGATGGGGTGAGGGCTGAAGAAACCCATCCCTATCCCAGCCTTCCCCTTGAAGGGGAAGGAGTCCGGCCGCTAGCGGTTTGCCGGCTTCGTCCCCAGCACCGACCAATAGCAATTCAGCAGCATCAGCCGGTAATGCTTCTTTTCCCGGACCTGCAGCCCGAGCTTCTGCATGGACTCGGGGTAGTTGTAGATCTTGTGCACGGCATTGCCCGCGAATGCCCAGAAGAACAGCACGGCGCCGTACCAGTAGGCTTTCTTCGCGAGTCGCGAAAGGATGTTCCCGGTGGGATAGGCGAAGTCGCCGACGACGACGTGCGCGCCCGGCTTGCCGAGACGGATCAGGTGTTCCAGCACGCGGTGCATCATGTCCTCGTCGAACACATTGAGGAAGAAGTTGGCGACGACCATGTCGTACTTCTCGAGCTCGCGCACCTTCATGATGTCGCTGTGCAGCTGGCGGATGCGGACCTTGATGCCTTCCTTTTCCAGGTTGCGCTGGAAGTTCTTGAGCATGGTTTCCGACAGGTCGACGACGGTCACCTCGGCGCCGAGGCGGGCGGCGTACACCGCATCCTTGCCGTGGCCGACGCCGGCGAACAGCACCTTGTCGCCCGGCTTGAGCTTGTCCAGCATCGCGACCTTGCAGTGGTGGATCGACTTGCCGCTGTAGAAATCGCTCAACCAGTCGTAGATCGGACCTACCAGCTTGTACTTGTCTTTCATGCCTTGATCCTCGGGCCTTTGCGGCCTTTTCGTTTGTCTTGGCGCCGGCGGATGCGGTCGGCGCGTCTCCTCAACATCGACTCTCCTGTGTCGGCACGACGAGGCGTTTACCGCAATGGAGTGTGTTTAGATTAAGACAAGATTCGCGGAGGACGAGGGGTGGCGCGTTGGCCTGCGGAGCCAAACTCGTGACATCGGAAGTCACGGGAAAAACTGTGTCCGCAGGGCATTTTTTCGACGCGCGCGGGGGGGAATGCGCGCGATGAGGATAGCGGGAAGGTGCCGCGGCCGCTTCTGATTTTCATCAAATGCGGCGCGGGAAAACCGGATTACGCCGCCTGCGCGGCACTGCGCCAGAACAGCGAACGTCCAATCAGGTATTCCGTCGCCATCGCCGCCGCGAGGAAGGCGGCGCCGGCCAGGAACAGGTGCGTCGGCGTGAGCAGCATGGCCAGTCCCCAGAACATGCACAGCGCCGCCATGCGCAGCACCCACAGCACCAGTTCGCGCGCGAAGATGCGGTCCGCGAGTTCGCCGCGGATGTCGAGCGTGCACTGGTTGAGCACCTGCTGGCTCGCCGCGAGGAAGGGCGCACCGGCTGCGCGCATCATGGAATGGACGACGTACAGCACCGGCACCCATGCGCTGGCGCCGAGCAGCAGCCAGGACGCCGACATCACCAGGCAGGCGCCGCCGAACCAGTGCGCGCGGTTGTCCTTGTTGCGTTTCTTGCGCGTGACATACAGCGCGATGCCGCCGGCCAGTCCCGCCACGGTGGACACCCAGCCGTAATGGCTGGCCACACCGAGCGCGTTGGATGCGCCGGTGGCCGCCATCGCCTGGCTGATGCCGAACAGGCCGGATTCGAGGAAGAAGATCGGCATGCAAGCGATGAAGCGCGGCTGGCGGATGACCGCGAGCGGCGCTTTCAGCGATACCGGTTCGGTGTGCGGAATCGCCTTGCCGAGAAAGAGCGCGCCGAAGAGGCACAAGGCGCCGTACAGCCAGTACACGTAACGGCTCTGCTCGCTGAAGGTGGCCAGCAGCAGGGTCGAGGCCAGCGTCGCGCCGAAGCTGAGGACGATGGTGGCTGTGCCCGAGCGGGCGGCATAGGGATCGCGGTCGGCATCGGCAAGCAGCGACATTTCCAGCGCATGCCTTCCTGTCCATGTGATGCCGAGGTAGGCGCCGAACGCGATGGCCGTCAAGGCAACCGAGCCATCGGCCACGAGCAGCAGCAGGCCCGGCAGCAGCAAGCCAAGCCGTATCAGCGCCGCGCCGCCGATGCGCAGGCGTGGACTGACCATGTAGGCAAGAAAGGTCGATGCCATCGCGGCGGTCAGCATGCAAGCCGTATAACGGAACAGCGCATGCAGGTCGTTCGCGCCGATCACGAAAAAGCCGATGAAGCCGCCGAAACTGCCGACGGCGCCTTGCAGGGCTACGAGGGGAAGCAAGGTGCGGTGGTGGGGTCTGGACTGCATGAATGGCAAGGTGTTCTTTGTCCGGCGAGTTGCCGGGGAACAAGAACAGACATGCCTGGGGGAATGATAGTTCCCGATGGAAAGAAAGGTGAAGAAGAAGGATGGTGTGCGAGCGTCAAGCCCGCAAGCGGACGACGGCTACTCCTGCCCCTTCTTGCGCGCCGCGTCCTTCAATTCGGTGTACTTCTTTGCCGACCCGAACGCCTGCTCCACCGGATACCGCGCTGCATTCTTCGCGATCTTCGCCTGCGCCGCCTCCAGCAGGTCGATGCTGGCGTCGTCCGCTACCAGCAGCAGGTACAGCAGCACGTCCGCGCACTCGTCGCGCAGGGCTTCGCGGAAATCGGCATCGGTCTTCAGTGCGTCGAGCTGCGCGTCGGTCTTCCACTGCGTCAGTTCCAGCAGCTCGGCCGATTCCAGGTTGAGCGAGACGATCAGGTTCTTCAGCGTATGGAACTGCTTCCAGTCGCGCTCATCGCGAAAGGCGAGCAGCTGCCGGCGGATCGCATCGAGGTCCGGCATCGCTTCACGCCTTCCCTAGCGTCGCCGACTGCGTCCACAGCAGCGCGGCGACGTCTTCCGGCGGCATCGGCTTGCTGAACAGGAATCCCTGCATCTGGTCGCAGGCCTGGTCCTTCAGGAAGCTTTCCTGTTCCATCGTCTCCACGCCTTCGGCGATCACGGTCAGGTTGAGCGTCTTGCCCATCGAGATGATCGCCTCGGTGATGGCCTTGTCGCCCGGATTGTCGACCACATCGCGGATGAACGAGCGGTCCACCTTCAGCGTGTCGATCGGGAAGTGCTTGAGCTGGCCGAGCGCGGAATAGCCGGCGCCGAAATCGTCGATGGCAAGGCGAATGCCCATGCGCTTGATTTCCTTCAGCAGGTTCTGCGCGTGTTCCGGGTGGTGCACCACCATGCCTTCGGTGATTTCCAGTTCCAGCAGCTCGGGCGGCATGCCCGTCTCGCGCAGGATGGCGGCAATGTCGTCGATCAGGTGTTCGTCCGCAAACTGGCGCACCGACAGGTTCACCGCCATGCAGATCGGCGGCAGGCCGGCGCGCTGCCAAGCCATGTTCTGCGCGCAGGCGGTCTGCAGCACCCATTTGCCGATCGGGACGATGGCGCCGATTTCCTCGGCCAGCGGGATGAACTGCGAGGGCGGCACGTTGCCCAGTTCGTCATTGTTCCAGCGCAGCAGCGCCTCCACGCCGGTGACCGCGCCGGTCGCCAGGTCGCGCTTGGCCTGGTAGTGCAGACAGAATTCGTTGCGCTCCAGCGCGCGGCGCAGGTTGGTTTCCAGCGTGAGCCGCTCCAGCGACTGCGTGGTGATCTCGCGCGAATAGAACTGGAAATTGTTCTTGCCCTCTTCCTTCGCGAAGTACATCGCGATGTCGGCGTTCTTCATCAGCGTCTGCTCGTCGTTGCCGTCGCGCGGATACATCGCGATGCCGATGCTGGCGCTGACGCGGCACTCGCGGCCCATCAGCATGAACGGCCGCGCCGCCGCCTCGAGGAGCTTGCCGGCCGCCTTCGCCACCGAGTCTGCCTCGGAAGTCTCATGGATCAGCGCAACGAACTCGTCGCCGCCGAGGCGGGCGATCATGTCGCTGGCGCGCAGCGCGGACTTGAAGCGGGTCGCCACTTCCTTCAGCAAGGTATCGCCGGCATGGTGGCCGAGCGTGTCGTTGATGGTCTTGAACCGGTCGAGGTCGATGAACAGGACCGCGAAACTGCGGTTATACCGCTGCGCGGAACGGATGGCGGAGGTCAGGAGTTCGCTGAACATCACCCGGTTCGGCAGCCCCGTCAGGCCATCGTGCGTGGCCAGGTACTGGATGCGCTCTTCAGCGAGCTTGCTGTCGGTGATCTCCCGCGCCACGCCCCGGTAGCCGGTAAATGCGCCATGGCTGTCGAAGATCGGTTCGCCGCTCACGCTCACGTAGTACGGACTGCTGTCCTCCAGCGTGCGGTGGAAGACGATGTCGCGGAACGGGCGCCGTGCTGTCATCATGTCGCGGAAGGCATCCCATCCGCGCGCAAGTTCGACGCGCAGGCCGGTTTCCCAGGGCGTCCGGCGCAGGAAGAAATCGCGGACCGTATCGGAATTGGCGTCGCGGCTTTCCATGCGCGTGAAGCGGATGTCCGCATCCTGCTCCCAGTACCAGTCCGAGGTCAGGTTGGTCAGCGAGCGGAAGCGGGCCTCGCTCTCGCGCAGCGCCTGCTCCACGCGGCGGCGTTCGGTGACGTCGCGCAGGATGCCGCAGAAACCGACCGGTTCGCCCTTGCTGTCGCGCACCAGCTGCACCGAGCCTTCGCCCGTCACGGTGGTGCCATCCTTGCGCAGCATCTGCCAGTCGAAGCTTTCGGTCGGGATGCCGGTGCGATAGACCTTGTGGAAAACTTCGTAGGTGCGGCCATGGATCTCGGGCGGCTGCAGGCTGCGGTTATTCCGCCCCAGCACCTCCTCCTCCGTGTACCCGACCATGCGGCAGAACGCGCCGTTGCACATCACCATGGTGCCGGCGAGATCGACTTCATAATAGGCGTCCTGGATGCTGTCGATGATGCTGCGATAACGCGCCTCGCTTTCGCGCAGCGCCTGTTCGACCCGGCGGCGCTGGGTCACGTCGCGCAGGATGCCGCGGAAGCCGACCGGCTCGCCCTTGAGGTCGCGCACCAGCTGCACCGAGCCTTCCCCGACGACGATGCTGCCATCCTTGCGGATCATTTCCCAGTCGAAGGAGGTCGCCGGTATCCCGGTGCGATATACCCGGTTGAAAGTCTGATAAGTGCGGGCCGCGATGTCAATTGCCTGGAGGCTGCGATTGTTGCGGCCGATCAGTTCCTGGGCTTCATAGCCGAGCATGCGGCAGAAGGCGCTGTTGAACAGGACCAGGTTGCCCTGCAAGTCGACCTCGTAATACGCATCCTCGATGGTTTCCAGGATGCCTCGGTACTTTTCCTCGCTTGCTCGCAAGGCATCCGAGACATAGGCGCGCGCGGCAACGGTTGTCGCTGCCGCTGAGTCTGCCTCTTTCATTGGCGTGAGGGGTGCCAGAACCTCTTTGTCCATGCCCGGATCCTGATCAGTATCGTCGCAGCCGTATTGGCTTTCTTTTCGGCAATTATTGCATCTTGCCGCACATGCTGCATCGACAGCGTAACAGGAAGTGCGCGGTCGGAGTCAGATTTCCAGTACCAGTGCCGGCTGGAATGCCGGATTCTCCCACTGGATCTGTTCCGGCGTGGCGGCGGCCCGCCGGTTCAGGGCGTAGCCGCGGGGGTTGGTCACGATGCGGGTAGCGGCCACCGTGTAGTCAAAACTGTCATGCACATGGCCGTGGATCCAGAGCGCGGATTTTCCGAGCAAGGGCGTGAGGTCGCTGATGAAGCCGGCGTTCAGCAGCTGGCCGTCATAGCGGGGATGGATGGAGCCCGGGTGCGGGCCGTGGTGGGTGACGACCACGGTCGGGCCGTCAAAGGATTCGTCCAGCTTCGCAGCCAGCCAGGCGCGGGATGCGTGATGCAGCCGCAGGGCATCTTCGGCAGCGAACATGCCGGTTCCGGTGCGAATCGCGCGGTGGTCGAGCAAGCGTTCCTCGCATTCCTGCATGGCCGCTTGCTGTCTGTCCGGAAACAGCAGGTAGTCGGTCCACATACAGCAGCCGAGGAAACGTACGCCCTTGAAAACGAATGTGTCATTTTCAAGATAATGCACATTGCCGCCGGCGGTGGTGCGCAGCGCCCCGATCGTGTCATCCAGCGTACTGCCGTACGCTTCATGGTTGCCCTGCACATAAATTACCGGCACCTGCCAGTCGGAAAACATGTCGACCGCGCCCGTTCCATGGTGAATGTCACCGGCAATGACGAGCACGTCGGCATCGGCAGCGGGTTCGACGGCACGGAAACCGGGGAAGCGTTCCTGCAACAGGTCGAGGTGGAGGTCGGAGGCGATCTGGATTTTCATTGCAATGGATGGCGGTGCGGAGACGCATCCATTGTACGTGCGGAAGAAAAAAAGCCCGCAGACCTTGCGGCTGCGGGCGAAATCCAACTCTCGGAGAGTCTGGAGGAGACTTCGTGAACAGGAACCGGTTCCTCCTCTGGGATACGATTCCTGCAAATACTGTCAGGCGGGGTACGCCGACTTGTTCAGGCATCAGCCGCCAGAGCTTTTGACTTTGACTTGCGTGCCCTTGGCAGCCTGGATGGCTTCATTGCGCACTTCATCACGGGTGCGGGTGGAAGCGACGTTGACGTGTTCGACGAATTCCGGGTTGCTGCCGACGGACTGGGCCAGTTCGTGGCGTACTTCGGCGCGAGTCTTGCCCGAGGCAACATTCTTGTGCTCGACGAACTCGGTGTTCACGGCCGGCTTCGTTTCTGCAACGACTTCCGCACGGGTCTTGGTCGATGCCACGTTGGTGTGCTCGACGAACGGGTAGGTCTGGTCGGCCAGCACGGAACCGGCGGCGGTCAGCAGGGAAACGGCGGCAATCAGGTTTTTCGCATTCATGTTATTACTCCAATAAAGTTAATGACTCCGGCGCGTCGGTCAGGACATCCTGCTTTCCTTCGCGTCTTTCGTGAGTCGCATCAGTTGTGTGCTCATCGATGAAGCACAGTCTAGCCATCGCGCGCGAATTGAAAAACAGCAATAAAGGCAATAGACCATTTCTGAAACCGAAACAATCGACTGCTGCTGCCTGCAAGTTCAAACGCTTTTTGTCTCCTTGGCACGATTTCCGGGACGGCGGAATCGTGCCTGTCTGCACACCGGGCATTGCGGGATGTCGTCGCGCCGCCCGGTATGCCATATACGTCCTTACTTCACATCCGGATTCGCCTGCCAGCCGCCGCCAAGCGAACGGATCAGCGCAACGGTCGTAGTGGCACGCGCGCCGCGCAATTGCACGGCACTGCGTTCCACTGCCGCAAGATTGCGCTGGGCATCGATGACGTCGAGGTAGCTCGACCGGCCGGCCTGGTACAGCTTGTTGGCCAGCTCCGTCGAACGGCGCGCCGAGGCAACAGCGTCGTCGATGGCCTGTGCCTGGCCGGCAAGCGTGCGCAGCCCGGCGAGGTTGTCCTCGACTTCGGCAAAGGCGGTCAGCACGCTCTGGCGGTACCCGGCGACGGATTCCTCCAGCGCCGCTTCGGCACGCGAGATGTTCGCCCGGTTGCGTCCGCCGTCGATGATCGGCATCGACAACAGCGCGCCGACCAGCCAGGTGCGGCTGCTCCACTGGAACACGTCGGACAGGTCTGCCGACTGGCCGCCGCCTGCCGCGGTCAGCCGCAGCGCGGGGAACATCGCCGACTTCGCCACGCCGATGCGCGCATTGGAAGCGATCATCGCGCGCTGTGCGGCGGCGATATCGGGACGGCGCTCCAGCAAGGCAGAAGGCAGGCCGGCGGGAATGCCGGGCAAGGCGGACGAGGCGAGCAGCGGGTTGCTCTCCGCGCTGAATGCCGCCGCCGGCTTGCCGAGCAGTACGGCCAATGCATGTTCGAGCTGGGCGCGCTGGCGTTCCAGCGCGATCGCTTCCGAGCGCGTGGTCGACAGTTCTGTCTTCGACCGCGCGAGGTCAAGTTCGCCGAGGTCGCCGAGGTCGAAACGGCGCTGGTTGATGCGCACGTTTTCCTCGCGCAGGCGCACCGTCTCGTTCAGGAAGGCGAGTTCGGCATCCGTGGCGCGCAGGCGGAAATAGGTCTGCGCGACGTCGGCCTGCAGCGCGAGCAGCACCGAACGGTAGGTCGCCTCGCCCGCCGCTGCATCGGCCTGCGCTGCGCTGACGTTGTTGCCGATGCGGCCGAACAGGTCGACCTCATAGCTGGCAGTGAGCCGGCCGGTCCAGGACGTGGTCGCGGGTACCGGCGTGCCTTCCGGCAGTCCGAGCGAGACTGCCGACGTACGTCCACGCTGCGGGCCGAAGTCGACGTTCACGTTCGGGATGCGGTCCGACTCGGCAATGCCGGCGATGGCGCGCGCCTGCTTCACGCGCGCCGCCGCTGCGGCAAGGTTCGCGTTGGCGGCGGTGGCTTCATCGACCAGCCTGTTGAGCGTGCTGTCGTTGAAGACCTTCCACCATTCGCCGCGAGCCTGCGCCTCTGCCGGTTCGGCGGGTTTCCACTTGCCGGCATCGATGGCGGCTTCCTTGAAACCGGATGGCACTTCGACCTGCGGGTCCTTCAGCACCGGCGCCGCGCATCCTGCCAGCACCAGTGCGGCCACCATCGGCAGCAGGGAGGTTTGCAATTTGCGGATCATCACACCACTCCTTCCGGACGCGTGATGGCGGCCGGTACTTGTTTTTCAAAACGCTGCGCGAAGGTGCGCAGCAGGACATAGAACACCGGTGTCAGGAACAGGCCGAACAGCGTCACGCCGAGCATGCCTGCGAACACCGCGACACCCATCGCATGGCGCATCTCCGCACCGGCGCCCGAGGAGAACACCAGCGGCACCACGCCCATGATGAAAGCGATCGAGGTCATCAGGATCGGTCGCAGGCGCAGGCGGCAGGCTTCCAGCGCGGCCTGCACCACCGTGCGTCCGTGGTGTTCCAGCTCGCGGGCGAACTCGACGATCAGGATCGCGTTCTTGGATGCCAGGCCGACCAGCACGAACAGCGCGATCTGCGTGAAGATGTTGTTGTCGCCGCCGGTCAGCTTCACGCCGAGCAGCGCGCACAGGATCGACATCGGCACGATCAGGATCACGGCCAGCGGCAGGGTCCAGCTTTCGTACTGCGCGGCCAGCACCAGAAACACCAGCAGCACGCACAGCGGGAAGATGAAGACCATGGTGTTGCCGGCCAGGATCTCCTGGTATGTCAGTTCCGTCCACTCGTAGGTAATGCCCTTGGGCAGCACTTCCTTCGCGATGCGTTCCATCGCCGCCTGCGCCTGTCCGCTGGAGAAGCCGGGAGCAGCCGCGCCGTTGATGTCGGCGGACACGTAGGCGTTGTAGCGCTGCACGCGGTCCGGGCCGTAGCTGTCCTTCACCTTCATCAGCGACGACAGCGGGATCATCTCGCCCTTGTTGTTGCGCACCTTCAGCTGGGCGATGTCGTCCGCATGCGAGCGGTACGGCGCATCCGCCTGCACCTTCACCTGGTAGGTGCGGCCGAACTGGTTGAAGTCGTTCACGTACAGCGAGCCGAGGTTGATCTGCAGCGTCTGGTAGATCGTCGACAGCGGCACACCGAGCTGCTTGGCCTTGGTGCGGTCGACGTCGGCGAACAGTTGCGGCACGTTGATCTGGTAGCTGGAGAACACGCCCGCCAGTTCCGGCGTCTGCCATGCCTTCATCTGCATCGCCTGCACCGCTTCATACAGCTTGTCGTAGCCGAGGTTGCCGCGGTCTTCCACCATCAGCTTGAAGCCGCCGATGGTGCCGAGACCGTTCACCGGCGGCGGCGGGAAGACCATGATGAACGCATCCTCGATCCCGCCCAGCTTCTGGTTGATCTGCTGCGCGATCGCCGCGCCGGACAGCTCCGGCGAGGTGCGCTGGTCGAAGGGCTCCAGGCCGAAGAACACGATGCCCGCGTTCGGCGCATTGGTGAAGCCGTTGATCGACAGGCCGGGGAAGGCGACGGAATCCTTCACGCCGGGCACCGATTTGGCGATGTCCGACATGCGGCGGATCACGGCGTCGGTGCGGTCGAGCGAAGCGGCATCCGGCAGTTGCGCGAAGCCGACGAGGTATTGCTTGTCCTGGCCGGGCACGAAGCCGCTGGGCACGGCCTTGAACACGAACACCGCGGCAATGGACAGCACTGCATACACAACCAGTGCAGCGCTCTTGCGTCCAAGCACTTGCTTCACGCCGCCTTCATAGCGGTTCGATGCACGGCCGAAGGCACGGTTGAACCAGCTGAAGAAGGGGCCGAACATCTTGTCCATGCCGCGTGTCAGCGCATCCCTCGGCGCGTCGTGCGGCTTGAGCAGCGCGGCGGCCAGCGCGGGCGACAGCGTCAGCGAGTTGAACGCGGAAATCACGGTGGAGATCGCAATCGTGAGCGCGAACTGGCGATAGAACTGACCGGACAGGCCGGACACGAAGGCAATCGGCACGAACACCGCGCACAGCACGAGGGCAATCGCGATGATGGGGCCGCTCACTTCCTTCATCGCCTGCACGGTCGCTTCGCGCGGCGTGAGACCGTACGCGATGTTGCGCTCGACGTTTTCCACCACCACGATCGCATCGTCCACCACGATACCGATGGCCAGCACCAGGCCGAACAGCGACAGCGTATTGATCGAGAAACCGAATCCCAGCAGCACCGCGAAGGTGCCGACGATGGACACCGGCACCGCCACCAGCGGGATGATGGATGCACGCCAGGTTTGCAAGAACACGATCACTACCAGCACCACCAGCGCGATCGCTTCGAGCAGGGTCTTGATCACTGCATTGATGGACTCGCGCACGAACTGCGTCGGGTCGTACACCACGCTGTACTCGACGCCTTCCGGGAAGTCCTGCTTCAGTTCATCCATCTTGGCGCGCACGTCGGAAGACAGTTGCAGCGCATTGGCATTCGGCGCTTCGAAGACGGCAATGGCGGCAGCCGACTTGTTGTTCAGCAGCGAGCGCAGCGCATAGTCGGTGGAGCCGAGTTCGATGCGCGCCACATCCTTGAGCAGCGTGACCGAACCATCGGCGCCGGTGCGCACGATGATGTTGCCGAACTCTTCTTCCGACTGCAGGCGGCCTTGCGCATTGACCACGAGCTGGAACTCGGCGTTCTTTGCCGGTGCGGCGCCGATCACGCCGGCCGCGACCTGCACGTTCTGCTCGCGGATGGACTGCACCACGTCGGAGGCGGTCATGTTGCGCTGGGCTACCTTCTGAGGATCGAGCCACACGCGCATCGCATAGTCGCCAGCACCGAACAGGATGACTTCGCCCATGCCCGGGATACGGGAGAGCTGGTCCTTGATGTTGAGCACCGCGTAATTGCGCAGGTAGACGTCGTCATAGCGGCCGTTCGGCGAGGACAGGTGCACCACCATGGTCAGGTTGGGCGAGCTCTTCACCGTAGTCACGCCGATCTGGCGCACTTCCTCCGGCAGGCGCGGCAGGGCGCGCTGCACGCGGTTCTGCACCTGGGTCTCGGCCTGTTCGACGTTGGTGCCGATCTTGAAGGTGACCGTCAATGCCAATGCGCCGTCGGAGGTCGCCTGCGAGGACATGTAGAGCATGTTCTCGACGCCGTTGATCTGCTCTTCGAGCGGGGCGGCGACGGTTTCGGCGATGACCTTGGGATTGGCGCCCGGGTAGACGGCACGCACCACCACCGACGGCGGCACCACGTCCGGGTACTCGGAAATCGGCAGCTTGAAAATGGCCAGCACGCCGGCCACGAAAATGAGGATCGACAGCACAGCCGCGAAGATCGGGCGGTCGATGAAGAATCTGGAGAAGTTCATGATGTTCTCGCTGGAAATATTCTGGGAGCACTTGGCTCCCTTCTCCCGCGGGCGGAAGAAGGGTTGGGGATGAGGGGGGCCGTCAAGACCTGAAGAGATCTTGCTATTACCCTCACCCCCGGCCCCTCTCCCGCCTGCGGGAGAGGGGAGGCTAGATGTCAGGACTTTGCGCTGGTGGAAGCTTCAGCCTTCTTTGGTTCCGGTTTGTTCGGGTCCGCATCCATCGGAATCAATTGCGCAGTGACCGGGGAGCCAGGCCGCACGCGCTGCAGGCCGTTGACGACAATCTTCTCGCCCGGCTGCAAGCCTTCACGCACCACGCGCAGGCCATCGACAACAGGACCAAGCTTGACCGGACGGTATTCCGCCTTGCCTTCGCCATTCACCACGAACACGAACTTGCGGTTCTGGTCGGTGCCGATGGCGCGTTCATTGATGAGCGCCGCCCTGGTCTCGCCGCCGGTCCCGTTGCCGCTTGCAATCTGCACGCGCGCAAACAGGCCCGGAGCGAGTTCGTGGCCGGCGTTCTTCAGGACGGCGCGCATGCGCACGCTGCCGGTCGCCGGGTCGACGCGGTTGTCGACGAATTCGAGCTTGCCTTCATGCGGGAAGCCGGTTTCGTTGGCCAGACCGATGCGCACCGTCACCGGCGTGCCCTTGCGCGCCATCGCGCCGACTTGCAGGTAGGATTGCTCGTCGCCGTCGAAACTGGCGTAGATCGGATCGGCCGAGACGACCGAGGTCAGGATCACGCTGCCGTCGACCAGGTTGCCGGTGGTGACTTCCGCCTTGCTGACGCGGCCGTTGATCGGCGAGTGCACCTTGGTGAAACCGAGGTTGAGCTTCGCGGATTCGTGCGCGGCCTGCGCGGCGCGGGCCGTCGCTTCCAGTTCCTTCACCGAGGACGCCTTTTCATCGGCTTCACGCTGGGCGATGGCTTTCTCTGCCACCAGTTTTTCCGCGCGGGCGAGTTCCACTTTCGCCAGGTCTGCCTTGGCCCGTGCCGCCAGTGCGGCGGCTTCGGCACGACTGGCTTCCGCTTCGTAAGGACGCGGGTCGATGACGAACAGCACGTCGCCCTTCTTCACTTCCGCGCCCGGCTTGAAGTTGACCGAGGCAATGAAACCGGACACGCGCGGGCGAACCTCGACGCGCTCGACGGCTTCCAGGCGTCCGGAGAATTCCTGGGTTTCCATGATCGACTTCTCGATCACTTCGGCGGCGGAGATCGGCGGGCCGCCGGCCGGCTGCTGGCCGAGTTCCTGCGCGTTCGGCTTGCCGCAGGCGGACAGCACCAGCGCCGCAAGGACGCTTGAGATGGTGGCGGCAGCCGCGGTGCGGGCTGCGGGGGACAATGTCGACAGGTGCCTCATGGTGTTCTTCCTTATGCAGTTGTTTCTGATGTCGAGAGCTTCAACCTTCCCGTGATGGGAGAGTCAAGCGATTTTTTATTCCGGGCTTTCCAGTCCTTCGAGGAAGGTCGCGATCTCGTGCAGCACGGTCTCCTTCCGTGCGCAGTTGCATCGCGCATCCGGTTCTTCCAGTTCGATCGGCGGCAGCCGCCGCACCGTTGTCCTGATGCCGGCCGTTGCCAGCTTGGCGCCGTACTGTTCGCCTTCGTCGCGCAGCGGATCCTCGTCGGCCGACAGGATCAGCGCCGGCGGCAAGCCTTTCATGCGGCTCGATTGCATCGGGCACGCATACGGATGCGTGCGGTCCAGCGCGCGCGGCAGGTAGTCGCGGTAGCCGGCCGCGCAGGCATGGGCTGCACGCGCCGCGCCGCCCTGGTCGGCGACCGAGCGCATCGAGCAGGTGGTCAGGCCGGGGTCGAGCATCGGCATGATCAGGACCTGCGCCTGCAGCGCGGGACCGGCACGGTCGCGCGCCATCAGCGCCGACACCGCCGCGAGGTTGCCGCCCGACTCGATGCCGGCGGTCACCAGGCGCCTGCCGTCCCATCCCAGGCGTGCGCGGTTACGCACTACCCATTTCAGTACGGCGTGGGCGTCTTCCACGGCCGCCGGGAACGGTTGTTGCGGTGCGGTCGTATAACTCGCCGCCAGCACCCGGTAACCGGTGCGCGCCGCCAGGGCAATGGCGAATTCTTCGGCATCGTCCAGTTCCACCGTCATGAAGCCGCCGTACGGAAAGAACACAATCAGCCCCGTGGCCGCTCCCTGCGCCACGGCCGGCGTGTACAGCCGCGCTTCCAGCTTGTCCTGCGCGCCTTGCGCTGCGAGGGCTTTCACCTTGACGTCGTTGCCGGGCTGTTGCGTCCTGTTTTCCATTACCGTGCGAAGCCTGTATGTCATGCGACGCACTATAGCTTTGTTCTAGAATATGAATAAACAGCAATAAATCGAATTGACTGTTCAGGAATTTGAACAATACTGAGCATGTGTGTCAGGACTATACGCAGGGGCTACTGACAGCCTTATGTCAGGAAGGATGCAAAATGGACAAGCTGCAGGCGATGGAAGTGTTCGTGCAAGTGGTCGACGCCGGCGGGTTCACCCGCGCCGCGGACAACCTGAAACTGCCCAAGGCCACCGTGTCGACACTGGTGCGCAACCTGGAAACCGCGCTGGCGGTCAAGCTGCTCAACCGCACCACGCGCCAGATCAGCCTGACGGCGGACGGCGCCGCCTATTACGAGCGTTGCATACGCATCCTCGCCGAGGTGCGCGATGCCGAAGATTCCCTGTCGAAGACCCACGCCAGCCCGAGCGGCCGCCTGCGAATCGATGTGCCGTCGGCATTGGGAAGGCATGTGCTCATGCCGTCGCTGCCGCAATTCCTGGCACGCTATCCTGACATCCACCTCGAAGTCGGCTGCAGCGACCGGCCGGTGGACCTGATCGAAGAGAACGTCGACCTGGCGGTGCGCGGCGGCGTGCTGGCCGATTCGACGCTGATCGCGCGGCGCATCGGCCTGATCCATTTCGTCACCTGCGCCGCGCCGTCGTATGTCGCCCTGCACGGGCGGCCGCAGCATCCGAGCGACCTCGAGCGGCATCAGTGCGTGAACTACTTCTCGGCCAAGACCGGCAAGATCTCCGAATGGGATTTCGCCCGGGACGGCGAACGCCTGCAGATGCGCGTGCCCGGCCGCATCGCGGTCAACGACTCGAATGCCTACATGACCGCGACGCTGTCCGGCATGGGCATCGCGCAGACCGCGGCCTTCGTGATCTGTCCCTATCTGCAATCCGGTGAACTGGAACTGCTGCTGGAAGACTGGACCATCGACCCCCTGCCGCTGCATGTGGTGTATCCGCAGAACCGCCACCTGTCGGCCAAGGTCAGGGTGTTCGTCGAGTGGATCTCCGAACTGTTCGCCGACCATCCCGCGCTGCACATCCGCGCCGGCCGCTGCCCGCTGACCGACGAAGGACTGGCGGCATCGGTGGCCGAACAGGCCGTGCAGAAGGCGAGCGAAACCGCGCCGCTGGACGTGCGCCCGGTGCCGGGCTGACCCTCGGCTTGTCATTGCTTCTTTGTCACATATTGTTGTTGCTTTTTGGTGGAATCGCTCTAACCCGCGCACTGCGCCGGCATAAGCTGTTGATGGGCGTCAACTGCCTCGGTACCATGGGCATATAACAATATAAATACATGGATGAGGAGATGAAGCATTCCGCAACGGCGTCCTGCGCGCCCGCTTGCCGTTTGGCGCCCTGTTGCCGCCAGCCACTGTCCGGAGAATGAAGAGCATGGAGTTCCCGGCCCACCTGAACATCAACCAGCGCATGCAGCGTTTGCCGCGCCGCCGCGTCGCGCTCGTGCTCGGCCTGTTTGCAGCCACGATCGCACTGGCGGCGCCGTATGTGCCGTACTGGCTGGTCCTGGTGCTTGCGGTGGCGGTTGCCGGGGCCGTCTGGTCCATCGTCACCACGCCCGCCATCTCCAGCGATGCCGCGCTGCGCGAGTCCGAACGCAAGTTCCGCAACTTCGTCGAGCAGTCCCTGGTCGGACTGTACGTGGTGCAGGACGGCAAGATTGCCTATGCCAACAACAAGACCGCCGAACTCCTTGGTTTCGACAACCCCGAACAACTGATCGGCACACCTGTCAGCAGCCTGACCCACCCCGACGATGTCGGCATCCTCGAGGAAAACCACCGCCGTCGCCTGACGGGCGAGGTGATGAGCATCCGCTATACCTACCGTGCAATACGGCGCGACGGCCGCGTGGTCTGGGCGGACGTGCACGGCAGCCGCTGCGAGTACGAAGGCCGGCCGGCGGTCATGGGCGTGGCCCTCGACGTCAGCCAGCAGGTCGCCTTCGAGCACCAGTCGCGCCTGGCCAACCGCGTGTTCGACTCCGCCAGCGAAGGCATCGTCATCACCGACGCGGAGTGCCGCATCGAAGCGGTCAACCCCGCCTTCACCCGCATCACCGGCTATACCGCGCAGGAAGCGATGGGCAAGCTCTCGCGCATGATGACCGGCGCCGGCGCCGAGCTGAACCAGGACATGCTCACCAACCTCGCCAACAGCGGCCACTGGCAGGGCGAGATGCGCGACCGCCGCAAGAACGGCGACTGGTATCCGGCGTGGCTGTCGATCTCGACCGTGCGCGATGCCGAGCGAAACATCACCAATTACGTCGGCGTCTTCACCGACAATACCCGCCGCAAGGAAGACGAAACCCGCCTGCAATTCCTCGCCAGCCACGACAGCCTGACCGGCATGTGGAACCGCAGCGGCATGATGAACAAGTTCAGCCTCGAGATCGAACGCGCGCGCACCTCGGGGCGGCAACTCGCCCTGCTCTTCATCGACCTCGACCGCTTCAAGACCGTCAACGATACCCTCGGCCATCTCGCCGGCGACCAGCTGCTGGTGGCCGCCGCGGGACGCATGCGTGCCCAGCTCAAGCCGGGCGACATCGCCGCGCGTCTTGGCGGCGACGAATTCACCGTGCTGCTGGACGATCCGCTCTCATCCGGGGCCGCGGCCGGCCTTGCGGAACGGCTGCTTGCTGCCATGGGACAGCCGTTCTCTATCGGCGGCCAGGAAATGTTCGTCACGGCCAGCATCGGCATCGCCTGCTATCCAGCCGACGGCCATGACGCGGCCACCCTGCTCAAGAACGCCGACGTGGCGATGTACCGCGCCAAGCAGCGTGGCAAGAACACCTTCCAGTTCTTCACCAGCGATATGAACACGCAGGCCTTCGAACAGCTCCTGCTCGAGAACAGCCTGCGCCGCGCGCTCGACCGCGGCGAGTTCGAGCTGCACTACCAGCCGCAGTTCTCCGCCAACACGGGGCGCATTGCCGGCGTCGAGGCGCTGATCCGCTGGCGGCATCCGGAACTCGGCCTGGTCCTGCCCGGCACCTTCATCTCGCTGGCCGAGCAGAACGGCCTGATCGTGCCGATCGGCGCGTGGGTGCTGCGTGAAGCCTGCCGTCAGGGCAAGGCGTGGCTGGATGCGGGGTACGACTTCGGGCATATCGCGGTGAACCTGTCGGCCAAGCAGTTCTCTTCCGGCGACCTGCTCGACACCATTCGCGCGGCCCTGGACGAAAGCGGCATGCCGGCGTCGCGCCTCGAGTTCGAGATCACCGAGAGCACCATCATGCACAACCCGCCCGAAGCGGTCGTCATGCTCGACCGCATCCGCGCCATGGGCGCGGCGCTGTCGATCGACGATTTCGGCACCGGTTATTCCTCGCTCGTCAGCCTCAAGCAATATTCGCTCGACAGCCTCAAGATCGACCGCGGCTTTGTGACGGGAATTCCAGGCGATGCGGATGACATCGCCATCACCGAAGCGATCATCGCGATTGCCAACAAGATGGGATTGAAGGTGGTGGCCGAGGGGGTGGAGACGCGCGAGCAGGCTGAGTTCCTGCGCGCGGCGGGGTGTGGGGTATTGCAGGGGTTCCTGTTGGGGAGGCCGGTGCCTGCTTCGGAGTTAGCGCGGCTGTTTGTGACGGCGGTGCCGGCTTGAGTGGAGGCGGCAGTGTTCCAAGACAGGGGGAGCAGCGAATCCCACTACCCTGACGGAGTCTACGCGACCTTCTGCTGACGAGCAGTCCGCACCGCCGCTATCCGCCGGTCCCGCATCTGTCGCCGATGCTCGGAAATCAGAATCCGATCCCCTCCCGCATACACCTTCCGGTACCGCAGGTAACCCGCCTGGCCGAACCATGCCGGCTCGCGGCCGCCGGTCTTCATTTCAGGTATCTGTCCCGTCAACGCGTACTCCGTCGCCCATTCGCGTTCTTCGGGCGTGAGCGGATCGGGTCGGTGTTCGTAAGGCGTGTTCTCGTCGTATGCCTTCATCTTGTTGACAAGCTTCTTCAACTCTTTTTCCACTTTCCCCGCTTCGGGACCCGTCAGCTTGAACCAGGCGCGCGAATCGTGCACGAAGTTATCAAAGAACCGGGCTACTTCTTCCGGCAAAGTTTCAATGCCCCAGAAGCGTGTGATCTCCTTCCATTCCTCTTCGCGCTGGTTTTTGAAGCCCGGTGCGCGGCGTGTAATATCCTCCGGCTTGCGCTGTCGTTGCGTCCAGCCATGCGACTCCGATTCTTTCGGAGCGGGATTGAGATAGTCGTCCCGCCAGCGTTCGAACTCGGCGATCTCGTCCGTGAACTCTGCGTTGGCCCCGCGCAGGTCGTTCTTGTCGACTTGCGGCGCATTCTCGAAACTCCCGATTTTCTCCAGTGGCGCCGGCCCTCCTTGCCGGCGTAGATGCCGCCACAGGATCTGGAACTTGCACTGCTCTCGCATGATGTCGGTCAGCGAACCGCTCGTCATCGTGGCATGCGACAGGTACTGATTGAATGCAGCGAGCGTGCCGGGATCAATCCTGAAATCATCTTTCACCGATTGCTGCGTCACCAGTTCAAGCTTCAGCGGCACGCCGGCCAGGCGTGCCGCGCGGTACATATGCGCCAGCGGCAGTCGCGACAACAGGTCCTTGCCGGTGCTGTCTTTTCCCTTGCCCTGCTCCTTCGGCGGGTAACCTCCGCCCACGTCCGAATGGACACCCGGATAGACCACCTCAGTACGTCCACTCCCCAGTAGGCCGTCGTAGGAGATCGAGTCGAGCGGAAAGCTGCGCCGGATCTCATGCCCGGACACCAGGTGCAGGCATTGGACGAATTCCTGCGGCACACGCAGGCTTGCTTCTGCATCGGCCCATCCCCAGTGGCCGTCTGCCGTGTTGAGGGTATTGGCCAGACCGACCGAAGCGACGGTGTCGAACAGGCCGAGGAAATCGAAGTTGACCGGAAAGCCGCCGAGCGTGGTGCCGGACTTGCCGAGTAGTTCAGCGTCGAGCTTGCACAGGGCGACGAGCCAGTTGGCGAAGGCACGCGCGGCAGCCGCGCCGCGTGAGAAGCCGAAGACGGAGACGTAGATTTGCTTGACTACGCCGGGATCAGTGTTGTGCGGCTTGCCGCCGTCCTTGCCTGGCATGTGGAGCTTGATCGCGTCATGTAACTGGCGCAGCAGCTTAGTGAATTCCAGACGAGCGACGAAGTGTTCGCGCCTGTTGACGTCGTCGAACTGGTCCGGCGGTGTGTCCGCCATGCGTGCCAACGTGATCTTGGTGAGGTTGATCTTGCGGTACAACTGTTTTGCCTCACCCGGGGTGATCAAAGGACTGTCTTTGTAGAAATAGCGATGCAGGTTGTTGATCGCCTGCAGCAGCGTCCAGATGATTCGTGGCTCACCCTTGTAGGCCATCGCTGCGCCGAGCGTTTCATCATTTCCTTTTCCGCTGTCTTCGACCAGCTCAAAGGCGCTACCTACGCCCGGCGTGTAGACGCGGAAGAAGTGCTTGAACTGGTTCTCGTTGTATTCCCACTTTGGCTCGCCGGGAATTACATTTGGGATGCTGCGACCAGGGAAGCAGCTATACAGGCGTGCCACGTTACTCTGCGTATGGTCTTTGTCCTCGATAGATCTGCCGTAATTGTTGCGGGTGCCATCGTGGAAGAAGCCGAAGAAGAGGTTGGTGTCGCAGGAGGCGGAGAGGTTGCCGAAAGGGGGTGATTCGCGTTTTTCGAATGCTTGCAGCGTAATTTCGTCGTCCGCAGAGAAAAAGTTGTCGCGGATATCCGGGGCCGTGTAATTTATTTCATTTGAATCAAATGGCGATACGAGTGCGGCAGTCATGGCTTTTTCCTCATCCAATCATCAACGTCACGTTGCGCATCGATCAAAAACTGCTCGTAATCCTTCACCAGATATTCCTTGTAAGCGGGGTCATGGGGGCCAGTAAAGCTGGCGATATCTTTGCTCCTGTATTGCTGCTTGTGCTTCCAACTTTCCTGTAGACGTTTCTGCGGATTTTCCTTTAGTTCTTTCGTTAACCTCTGTGCTGCACGCAAAGTACCCATTTTTATTTCTAAATGCTTCGTCCACAACTTCCTCCGGTACTCTACCGTCGGCACCGGCCAACCCTTGACCTTGCCCGGCCATTTTGCATGCGGCGGGCCGTACTCGCTCGACAGCGCCTCGACACTTCCATCCTGATAGAGCACTGCCCAAATCCGGCCAGGCTTACCGTCCACATACGGCGGCAGATCGACGATTTCTTCCTTGAACGGATTGCGGTTCGTGTCCAGTATCTCCACCCGTACCTTGATCCCCGGCTGCCATGTCTCAGGCAGGCGGAAGCAGCACATGGAACCGCCCGCAGTGAAGGGATCGACAGGCTCGGCACCGATGCTGGCCTTGTCGTTCGGATCGGACACGATGTAGGTGATGGGCATGTCGCTGTAATTGACGCCGGATATGTCGACGCCGATCTTTGAATCGGACTTGGGCGAGATCGAGCAGGCGGCAAGCAGCATGCTTGCGGCAAGCAAGGTGGATAAGCGATACATGAATGTTTTCATTTCCCTGGAATCTTCTGTTAGTTCGGAAGGTCGTGCATTCGCACGAGTTTCGTCAGTTCACCCCTGATATCGGCGTAGCTGCATTCCTTCGCCAGCAACGAGGCGAGCAGCGGAATGGCGCCGCTCATTTGCTCCAGCGTCGGTTGCTTCAGATACAGGCTGCACCATCGAGTACGTTCGATGTCGGCAATGCCGTACCGGTCGACACGTTTCAGCGCTTGGGTAACGAGCTGGTGTGCATTGGCTGCATTGTAGGGAAGCATGGTTGACGGTTCCTTGACATTGAGATTGGCCATGATCGCGTCCGCCTCGCTGTCGTTGATCAGCTGTGCACACTGTCGTGTATCCAGTTTCACGTATTCGGCAACGGGACGTGGCGTGGCCGGTAAAGGGAGCTCCGCCCATTGCGCTGAGCGTGTGCGGTAACGCCATGCGATGGCCGGGCCAAAGAACTGACCGTGCTGTTCCGGTGTGAGTACATCGACGATCGCGGGCAGGCGGCGCGTGTCGGGGAAGCGGAACACAAAGGGCTGACCATCGGCATTGACGATGCACCACGGGCTGAGGCGCAGCGCCAGTTCGTCGAGCGATTCCGGTGTGACAATGAGGGACAGCATCGGCCAGCCGTCGGTGAGGTGCAGAACGTCCCGCCATTGCGGCGCGGTTTCAGGCGTCATGGGGATCAGAGTCGGCGAAATGACCTGCAGCTCGCGCGATGGGGTTGTGGAGAGGTCATAGAGGCTGCGTGAGGGTAGGCCGTGCTTTAGGATTGCGGCGTGCGTGCGTTCGATGAATGCGCAATCGATCAGCGCGAAGACATGGGCGTCTGGCCAGGTATTGCTGATCGATACGGTCTCTTCCTGCAAGGCGTCGAGCCAGCCGGGCGCGTGTTCGCAGATCAGTTTGAGTTGAATGGTGCTGTTCATGGCGTTACGCGACTTTAGTGAAAGGGGCGCCGTTTGCCAGGTTCTTCTTCAGGCATTCGATGCAGATGCTCTTTGGCAGCTCCGGCAGTTTGGGTGTTACCCGTGCGGGGCCGGTCAAATTCTTCACGCTGCCATGAATGTTGACAGGCCCTGGTGCCTTCAACGTAATCTGGCCGTTGCCGATATCGATGCGCGAGCCGCCTGCAGTGAGGTGAATGCCATTGAGGGCAGTGATCTCGACATTGCCGTCGACGGATGTAATGCGAATATCCTTCTTCGCAATCACCTCGATCTCATCGTCCTGCGCCTGGATCTGCACTTTGCCCTTGCCGGCGAAGAGCTTGATGCCGGACTTGGCGACGAACACGCTCCAGGCTTCCTTGATTGCCATCGATAGCTTGTTGCCTACCGCGATGTTGGTGTCCTGCTGGCTGGAGAGGTGGATGTGCTCGCCGGCGGCGATCTCATGGCTCTTCGGTGTCGCGTTGACGATTCCGGCAGGGCTGGAGAACGCGAGGATCGGCTCCTCATACCCCGGAACTTCCGCCTTCTGTCCTGTGCCGCCTTGCTGTGTGTAGGTCTTTTCCGCGACCTTGATCAGGCGTTCCGTTTCCTCGTTCGCTTCCAGCGGATCGGCGTTGTGGTCCTTTGCTGCATCGGACAGGGTCTTGGATAACTCCAGATTGTTTGTCAGCTGGTTGGTCAGATCTTTACTGTCCAGATGCGTGCTGGTCTCGTTGTTGCGGGCGTCCGTGCTGATGAGCATGCCCTTGCCGGCGCGGATGGAGCCGTATTGGTCTGTGCGCAGCTCGAATCCCTCGCCCCTCGGTTCTCCCTTGCCTTCGCGCCTCGGATGCACCAGATACCCCTGGTTCAGCGCCGTCTTGCCATGGTCAGTCGCAGTCCGAATGCGCTGCTCATTCGTGCTGTCATCCCAGATGACTTCGTTCAATCCCTTACCTTTGTACATCTTGCTCTTGATGCCGGAGAGGGTCTTGTTGCCAGGGAGATTTCCGGCATGGGAGAACGCGGCAGGGCGGTGCGTGCCGTTGTAGACAGAACCGATCGCAATCGGCCGGTCGATATCGCCGTTGATGAATTGGATCAATACTTCGTCACCGATCCTTGGGGTCCACACGTGACCGTACTGGCTGCCGGTCCAGGATTGCGCCACCCGGATCCACAAGGAATCGCGGTCGGTGCCGCTGGCCCCCGCGCCTTCCGCATACCCATGATCTTGGCTGCGGGTAAACGGCATCCTGACCTTGATGCAGCCGTATTCGTTGACGTGGATTTCCTCGCCGGGCGGGCCGACGACGATGGCGGTCAATAGCGTTGGTGCGGTGGGTTTGGCATGTTCGGTGGTGCTGAACGCAGGGATGATCGGAATGTGACGGCGGGTGGCGTCGAAGTCGGTGCGGAACACCGGTTCGCTGCCCTTGTCGTCCTGCAGCAGGTTGTTGCGGGCAAGCAGGCGGGTGCGCAGCACCGTGAATTGCCGGTCTTCCGGCGCATCCTGGTCGTGCACCGGGTGGTCGGCCAGTTCGAAATACCTGCCTACCGCCAATTCTCGGTGGCTGCCGCTGCCGTTGAAGGATTTGCCGGAGAATTCGTGGGCGCCGATGCGCAGCTTGCCGTAGCGCGCGTAATCGTCTTCGTCATTGGCGCTGTGGTGGGGTTCGTAACGCACATCTTCCAGCGTGCTGGCGAGCTTCTCGCCATGCTCTCCCTGGTCGATCCCGGCGCCATCCTGCTGGGTGCTGGTGACGACGGTCTTGTAGTTGTAGCTGGCGCGCTCGATGCTGCCGGGCTGCAAGGTGCGTACACCCTGCCATTCGGTGATGCTGTCTTCGGATTCGGTGCCGTCGTCGCGGTGGAAGCGGACCTTGTCGGCGGTTGCCGGTTCCAGTACCGACACATCGTCGAACAGCACCAGCGTCAGTTTCGGGTGTTCTCCCGGCAAACCCGCATCGCCATGCTCGAAGTACCAGGAAATCCCCTCCTGCGCGAGCCAGCGGCAAATGAACGCGGTGTCGGATTCGTTGTACTGGGTGACCCAGGACTGGGCGGGGTGTTCTCCCATGCAGCGGTCGTCCAGATCGAAGCAGGACGCCAGCACCGGGTTGTTCTGGCGATGTTCCTGCAGCAGCACATCGACAAACTCGCGCACCGACAGGTCCTGGAACACGCGGCTGTTGACGCGGCGGGACAGCACCGCGAAGGGATCCTGCAGGGTGAGCACATAACGGGTGAAGCCGCCGTCGGAGCCGCCGAACTCGGCGCGGGTGACCAAACCGCACAATGCACGCTCCTCGCCGCTATCCGTCAGCAGTGAAACCTGCACCGGCAAGCCGATGAACTGCTTCAGTTCGAGGTGGGCATCGGACGACAGGCAAGTCAGGGCGTAGGTGAAGCCTTCGGAAACAGCTTCATCGCCGGACAACTCCTGAGGCAGCAGCGTGCCTTCGTCGATGCCGGAACCGGGGGCAAACGACAGCGTGAACAGGCGGCCGGACTGGGTGAAGACAAGGGCGTCGAACGGAGACATTGATTGTCAGATTGGTAACAAATCGGTGTTGCCGACAATATCCCAAAATTGACAATAATGCAATTAAAAGGGCCGGATTCAAGGAATGCTTTCCTTGAATCCGGCCCTGAAAGCCAGGCTGGATTGTGGACCGGCTTTACGCGGCGGCGGCGGCCGGCTTCGCTTTCGCGGCATCCGCCTTGGCGCGCACGCGCGACGGCGGCAGGCGGCGCAGGGTGCGCAGCGATTGCAGGTCGTGGATCACGATCGCGCGCTGGTCCACGCCGATCAGGCCGATGGTGTTGAAGGCAGAGAAGGTGCGGCTAACGGTCTCCAGCGTCAGGCCGAGGTAGTTGCCGATTTCCTGGCGGGTCATGCGCAGGTTGAACTGCGTGCCGGAATAGCCCATCTCGGTGAAGCGCTCCGACAGGAACACGAGGAAGCGTGCCACGCGCGCTTCGGCGGACAGCGAGCCGAGCGTGCCGACCATTGCCTGCTCGCGCACCAGTTCGCGGCTCATCACCGCATAGATGGACGCTTCCAGTTCCGGATGGCTGCGGCCGAGGCCGGCGAAGACCTTGAACGGGATCAGGATCACATCGCAGTTGGACAGTGCCACAGTCTCCGTTGCGTACTGCTTGCGATGGATGCCGTCGATGCCGAACATGTCGCCCTTCATCGGGAAGCCGAGCACCTGCTCATTGCCCAGTTCGTCGATCATCACGGTCTTCAGGAAGCCGGAGTTGACCACATACAGCATGTCGAACGGCTGGCCGATGGTGTGGATGCGCTGGCCGGCCTTGAACTGCATGTGCTGGAACTGGAAATCATCCGCGGCCAGCTTGGCCGGGATGCGCAGCAGGTCGCACACTTCTTTCAGGTCGGACCACAGTTTGGCCTGGCGCTGCCATGCGGCGCCAGCGGGGGACGGTGTTGCCAGCGATAGCGGGGAGGTGCGGGTATCGGAGAGTGGGGTAGTCAGCATTGCGAATCCTTCTTTGAAGAATAGTTGTTCAGGCTTTCGTGCTCTTGGAAATATTTCCGTCGTGTGACGCTGTCAGGGGCGACTGTGGCGTTTTGCGAGGCGGAAACCAGTGAGAAGAATTATGTCCGGGCGTTCGCTTTCCCGAAATCAGCGGACGGATGAAAACGGATGTCGGACAACGGAGAAAAGTGTTCGGAATATTCCTACAAAGTTGAGGAATTGCAACTTTCTTCAATTGTTTCCGAGTGTTACAGAATGGCGTCCCGAAGCCGTTCCGCTTGTCGATGGCGTGATCCGGCAGACCGCATTGCACGGCCTGTCGTGTAGGAATTTTCCTCCCTGCATTTAACGAGGGAAGATATGCAGAAGCTGCGCGGTAGCATTTTGTTACGCGGCAGCGTGTGCCCAGGCCGACTGGAAGGCATCCGCCGGCACCGGTTTGCCGAACAGGTAGCCTTGCGCCTGGTCGCAACCTTCCTGGGCAAGGAAGTCGGCCTGCTCGACGTTCTCCACGCCTTCGGCGACGGCCTCCAGTCCCAGTGTCTTCGCCATGGCGATCACCGCTCGCACGATGGCCTGGTTGTTGCCGTGCTCGCTGACTTCCATGATGAAGGAGCGGTCGATCTTCAGCGTGTGGACCGGCAGGCGCTTGAGGTAGCTGAGCGAGGAATAGCCGGTGCCGAAGTCGTCGACCGACAGGCGCACGCCGAGCGCATCGAGTTCTTCCAGTACTTCGAAGGCCTCTTCCGTTTCCATGAGTACGGTCTCTGTCAGTTCGAGTTCCAGCGAGGACGCGGGTAAATCGTACTCGCCCAGGATGGTGGCCACCATGTCGGCGAATCCCTTGCGCTCGAGCTGGCGGCCGGAGACGTTCACCGCCACCTTGGGCAGATCGAAACCATCTTCGCGCCACGCGCGGATCTGCCGGCACGCGGTACGCAACACCCATTCGCCAAGCTGGCCGATCATGCCCGAGTCTTCAGCCAGGGAAATGAAGCGCGACGGCGGCAGCACGCCGTGCTCGGGATGGTTCCAGCGCACCAGCGCTTCGGCGCCGATCACCTCGCGCGTGCACAGGTCCACCTGCGGCTGGTAGCACAGGAAGAATTCCTCGTTGACCAGCGCCTTGCGCACGGCGGAATCGAGTTCCAGGCGCTCGAACGCATAGGCGGTCATTTCCTGTTCGTAGAAGTGGAACTGGTTCCTGCCGTGGCTCTTCGCCCGGTACATGGCGGCATCGGCATTGCGCACCAGCGTGTTCGGGTCCGCGCCGTCGAGCGGGTAGAGGCAGATGCCGACGCTGGATGTGATGTAGAGTTCGTGCCCCTCGAGCGGGATGGGCTTCTGGAAGATCGATGTCAGCTTCTCGGCCACCAGCGTCGCATCATGCGCGCCGTCGACTTCCTCGACCATCACGATGAACTCGTCGCCGCCCAGACGGGCGATGGTGTCTGTCTTGCGCAACTGGGCCTGCATCAGCACCGCCACTTCCATCAGCAGCCGGTCGCCGACATGGTGCCCGAGCGAGTCGTTGACGTTCTTGAAGTGGTCGAGATCGATGAAATACACCGCGAACATCGTCTTCTCGCGGGAGGCGCGCTGGATGGCATGCGCGAGCCGGTCATGGAACAGCAGGCGGTTCGGCAACTGCGTGAGCGGATCGTGGTAGGCGAGGAAGCTCACCTTTTCCTGCGAACGCTTGATTTCGGTGATGTCGGAGAATACGCCGACATAGTGCGACACCTCGCCGCTGTCGTTGCGCACCGCGCTGATCGACAGCCACTCGGGATAGATCTCGCCGTTCTTGCGGCGGTTCCAGATCTCGCCCTTCCATTGGCCCGACTGGTCGAGCGAGTGCCACATTTCATCGTAGAAGGTCTTGTCCTGCCGGCCGGATTGCAGGAGCGCCGGGCACTTGCCGAGCACTTCCTCTTCCGTGTATCCGGTCACTTCGGTGAAGGCCTTGTTGACCGCAAGGATGCGCGTATCGCGGTCGGTGATCGTCACGCCTTCCTGGGTGTTGTCGAATACCTTGGCCGCCAGCCGCATGCGCTCTTCCGCCTTCTTGCGCTCGCTGACATCGGCGACGACCCAGACGCTGCCGCCGCCCGGCATCCCCATCGCCAGTGGACGCACCGTCAGTTCGGCCCAGAAAGTGGAGCCGTCGTGCCGAGCCAGTTCGAGTTCACGCCGGAAGATCGATCCGGATTGCAGGTTGCCGAGGATCTCGCGCGCCAGGTGCGCATAATGCCGGCCGGCGCCGAACAGGCGGTTGATGCGCTTGCCGAGGATGGCACCTTCATGGAATCCGAACAGCGACTCCATTTGCCGGTTGCAGGTGAGTACCTTGCGGTTGCGCAGGAAGGCTACGCCCTCGGTGATGTTGTTGAGGATCGCGTCCTTTTCGATCAGGAGCCGCTTCGCCTCTTCTTCCGCCCGGCGCCGTTCGACGATCTTGTCGCTCAGGTCGCGGTTGGCCTCGACCAGGGCCGTGGTGCGTTCGCGCACGCGGGTATCGAGCAGGCTGTTCGCATGTTCCAGCGAGTGGCGCTGCATCTGGATGATGCGGTGCGCGCGCGCCACCACGGCATACAGGGCGGCGTACAGGGCAGCGAGCAGGGCGACGACGGTGCCGACCACGATGAACTGCGCGTCGTTCATCTGTTCCACGAAGCGGGTGACGTCGGAGTACAGCTCGAACACGGCAACGATCTCGCCCGCCTCGTCCTGGATCGGCAGGTAGCTCGATATGAGGTCGCGGTCCTCGATGACCTGTTCAAAGGCGTCGAAGGCGTCGCGGTGGGTGAGTTCGCTGACGACATGGCCGATGCGCGCTGTCTGGAAGCCGACGTTGCTGCGCTTCTGTTCGCCGATCTGCTTGCTGTCCGTCGAGAAGACGGTCACGCCGTCGAGGTTGTACAGCTTGATCTTGACCACGTTGGTGTCATGCATCAGCGTCACGGCATGGGCGCGCAGCTGGGGCAATTCCGGCGCAGCCTTCAGCGTGGCCGCCGAGAGGCCATATGACTTCCTGATCGATTGCGCGAACTGTGGCCAGAGGGAGTTGCGGAAGGTGGTGGCAAGGGCAACGTTCTTCTGTTCGCCCAGGGAGAGCAGTTCAGCCTTCGCAAAGCGCCGGGTGGTCCAGCCCAGCGCGATGGCAATGAGCAGGATGAATGCGAAGCTGATGAGGGAGTAGTAGCGTCGAAGGTTGAAGCGTTTTCCGTTGCGAGTATCCATTGGCATGGGAAATGTGCAGCGAAGCCCGGTTACACTTCGCTAATAACCATTCGGCAAAAACGGTCATTTCATCACAGGTCCCCGGGGGCTTCCATGATCCCGGATAGGTTTAATGCACGAGATGGACAGTCTGGTTTGGAACCAGGGGGCATGAGGGTCGGATTTGCCGGCGCAGCGGTCCGTCATCCCCGCGAAGGCAGGGATGACGGGGTAAAGGATGTGAAAAAATCAATGAAAGCACCCGCAGGCGGTGGCAGGGAATCGTCCCTGCTTCAGTCGTCCGCCGCCGACTCCATCGCCTCCTGCTGCGTCTCGAAAATATGCGCTGCCAGCCCCCGGCTTTCCAGCGCCGTGCCCATCTTCATGCGCATGAAGGCGCTGGTGGTGTAGCGCGAGACATGGGTGTAGTACTTGTCGTGCAGGCCCTTCACCATGGCCCAGTATTCGTCGGAGATGTTCTCGTCGATCTGGAAATCGTCGTAGTTGACGATGACCTTCACCTTGCGGCCGATCGGATGGCAGAGCTTTTCGGCGGCGTGCCGGATATCCTCGACATCCTTGTGGTTCATCACGCGCAGGCCCTGGAAGTTGTAGAAGGCGGCGCCCTTCTTCGCGTCGTACTGCATGCGGTCTTCGAGGCTGATCGACAGCAGCGTCTCCTTGAGCTTCATCGGCTCGTCCATGAAGATGCGCGCGTCCATGGCCACCGGCTTGTTGATGATCGGCTTGAAATCCATCTGCGCCAGGATGTCCTTCTCGATATCCACGCCGGGCGCGACCTCGATCAGTTCCAGTCCCTGCGGCGTCAGCTTGAACACGCAGCGCTCCGTCACATACAGCACGTTCTGGCCGGTGCTGGCCGCATACGGGCCGCTGAAGGTCACCTGTTCGATCTTGTTGACGAACTTGCGCGCGCGCCCTTCCTGCAGGATCTGCAGCTTGCCGCCCTCGACCTTCGTCTTCAGGCCGCCGGCGGTAAAGGTGCCGACGAAGACCACCGTGCGGCTGTTCTGCGTGATGTTGATGAAGCCGCCCGCGCCGGCCAGCTTGGGGCCGAAACGGCTGACGTTGATGCTGCCGGCCGGGTCGCATTCCGCCAGGCCCAGGCAGGCGAGGTCGAGGCCGCCGCCGTCATAGAAATCGAACTGCTGGTTCATGTCGATCACCGCGTCCGGATTCACTGCCGCGCCGAAATTGACGCCGGACGCCGGCACGCCGCCGATCACGCCCGGTTCGGCGGTCAGGGTCATGTACTTCAGGATCTTCTCTTCGTTCGCCACGGCGGCCACGCCTTCCGGCATGCCGATGCCGAGGTTCACCACCGAGTTCGGCAGCAGCTCGAAGGCGGCGCGGCGCGCGATCACCTTGCGCTCGTCGAGCGGCATGGCTTCCAGCGCATCCAGCGGCACGCGCACCTCGGCCGAGAAGGCCGGGTTGTAGCTGCCGTTGAGGTTCTGCGGATGATTCTCCGGCTGGGCGACCACCACGCAGTCCACCAGCACGCCCGGCACCTTCACGCGGCGCGGATTGAGCGAGCCGCGCTCGGCGATGCGTTCCACCTGCGCGATCACGAAACCGCCGCTGTTCTTGGTCGCCGTGGCGACGGCCAGCACGTCCTGCGTCAGGTTCTCGCGCTCCATCGTGATGTTGCCTTCCGGGTCGGCCGAGGTGCCGCGGATGAAGGCGACCGAGATCGGGAAGGTCTTGAAGTACAGCAGTTCCTTGCCGCCCAGCTCGACCACGCTGACCAGGTCTTCCGTGGTCTTCGTGCCGATCTTGCCGCCTTCCAGGCGCGGGTCGACGAAGGTGCCGAGGCCGACCTTGGACACGGTGCCCGGCAGGCCGCAGGCGATGTCGCGGTACATGTGCGAGATCACGCCCAGCGGCAGGTTGTAGGCCTCGACCTTGCTCTCCAGCGCCAGCTTGCCGACCTTCGGCACCAGGCCGTAGTGGCCGCCGATCACGCGCTTGAGCAAGCCTTCGTGCCCGAGATGGTTCACGCCGCCTTCGCCGCCGTCGCCGGGACCGCCGCCGAACAGCAGCGTCAGGTTCTTGGGCGAGCCGGTTTCGAGAAAGCGCTTCTCCAGCGCGAGGATCAGTTCGACGGGTACGCCGTTGCTGCCGAAACCGGAGCAGCACAGGGTGTCGCCGTCATGCAGGATGGCGATCGCTTCAGCGGCGGATACGACTTTCTTTCTCATGGGAGTGACCTTTCAGAATGGAATGCCGGCGGCAAGCCGATGCCCGCCGCCGACATGGTGAAGTCCATTGTAGGCAGTCCGGCCGACAACTTCCTTGATCACGGATACTTGACGCGAGGAACAAATGCAGGCCCGCTGCGGTGCAGCAGGACATGGTTTCGTCTTTTGATGCGCTGACGCGGGTAGGTTCCCCGGTTATGCAGGGGCGCGGTGGGACTTGGCCAGTTTGATAATGGCCTTGCGGATGCTGCCGAGGACGTTGACGGCGTTGAAAGGCTTCACAATAAAGCCGTGCACGCCGCGTTCTGCGGTGGTCTGCACGGTGGAAGCGTCGAACTGGCTGGAGACGAGGAAGACGACGGCCTTGGGCAGGCCGGTGCGGATCGTGTTGAGCTTGTCGAAGGCATCATCGTCCGCGCCGCCGAGGTCGATGCACACCAGCTGCGGCTGCAGCTTGATCATCGCGGCGAGGCCTGCCGGCGCGGTGTTGGAATCGCCCACCACATTGAAGCCGCCGTTTACCAGGACGGAGGTCAGCAGGTTGCGCGAAATGGCGTTTGCATCGATGACGACGACCTTGAGCATGCGAAGTCCTTGCCGGAATTTTCACCATATTAGCGCAATGCCAACGGGAAATGTCGGGACTGCCGGCCGGCTGTGTGGTTTTTGACTAGAATGAAACGGTCCATTCTTTCGCCGGGATTCCCATGCTGCCTGCCATTCTCCTGCCTGTCCTGCTTGCGGTCGCCGCGCCCGCTTCCGCGCAGGGCCAGTCCTGTCCGTCCCTCCTCAACCAGCGCTTCAACCGCCTGCAGGACGACGCACCGCAGAACCTGTGCCAGTACGCGGGCAAGGTGGTCCTCGTGGTCAACACGGCCAGCTACTGCGGCTTTACCGGCCAGTACGAGGGGCTGGAGGCGCTGCATGCGAAATACCAGCCGAAAGGCCTGGTCGTGCTTGGCTTCCCGTCCAACGACTTCGGCAACCAGGAGCCGGGCGACAGCAAGCAGATCGCGGATTTCTGCTTCAACACTTACGGGGTGAAATTCCCGATGTTCGCCAAGAGCGCGGTCAGCGGCAAGGAAGCCAATCCGCTGCATGCCGAGCTGGCGAAGATCACCGGAACCGCACCGAAATGGAACTTCTACAAGTACCTGATCGACCGCAGCGGCAAGGTGGTGGGGAGCTATAACAGCCGGGTGGCGCCGGATGATGCGAAGCTGGTCGGCGCGATCGAAAAGGCGCTCGCACAGTAATCAATCTTTTGCCGGAAATCGATTGCCTAAACCTGTGTGCGATGTATGATTGAAATGGAAACGTTTCTTCACCCTGCACAAGGAGGCAATCATGTACCGCAAAATTTTGGTCGCCTATAACGGAACACCCGAAAGCCGCCATGCCTTGCAGGAGTGTATTCGCCTTGCACCCGGCGCCTCGACGGAAATCCATCTGCTTGTTGTCGTGACGCCGACGCCGATTGTGCTGGCCGGCGAGTTTGTCGCTGCCGTGCCTACCGTGGATGAGGAGCTCGCCGAGAAAGAAGCCATGGCGCAGGTGCTCGAAGCGGGGCGCAAGCTGCTTGAAGAAGCGGATTTGCGGGTGACGCTGCATCTTGAGGTCGGGGAGCCTGTGAATGTCATCGCCGAGCTTGTGAACAAGCATGGGATCGATCTGGTGATCGTGGGACACTCGCGGAAGAAGCCGTTTGCCTTGCGGTGGTGGCGAGGGTCTATGGATGCTGTGCTGGTGGATAAGGTTCGGTGCAGTGTGCTGGTTGCTGCTGAGCCTCGGGCGGCCTGATTCTCTGCGGAGAGCCTGCAGAACAGGTTCTCCGCAGAGACAACCTTCACGAAGCCGGACAAGGCACCAGCATAGGCGCAATAACAGCCCGGGTCCCCACGGTCACCTGACTGTCATCCGCCCCACCCGCATTCCGCGTAAATGCACACCCATACTGCGGATGGGCGACAGTAGCCGGCGTCACCACATCATCCCCAGCCGGCTTGATCCCCGTCTCCGCCCACTTCACCATCGCTTCAAACGCCTCCACCTGCTCACGCACCGTGAAGTCGCAATGGCTGGGCGCCCGGATCGCCCGCTGCACCAGCCAGTCGCCGCTGCCCTGTGCATCGGCTCGCTTGCGATAGATCTGCTGCATGCTGAACGGCACATACATGTCGCCCAGCGTGTGCAAGGACACGACAGGGATATTGAACTGCCCGTTCACCTGCGGAATCCAGCGCAGCCCGTCGGCGCGCAGGCGGTTCGCATCCGGCGCGGCGGTAAGGTCCTGCACCGTCTGGTTGAACTGTTCTTCGTCGTATGACAGCGCCGGGTCGTTGTCGAACTGGTAGATAAAACGGTGCGTGTCGAGCGTGCTCTTGTTCAGGATACCGTTCACCGTGCCGTCGCTGCCGAAGGTGCCCCAGACAACGTTCTGCAGCCCCGTATTGCCGAAGCCTTGCAGGAACACCGGCCGCTCGCCGCCGGTCAGGTTCTTCACCGCCTGCAGCAGCTTCACGCCCTGCGCCGTGGGCACGGTGCTGAAGGTCGTGAACAGTTTGGCGCGCACGTCCGCCGCGATCGTGCCGAATGCGCTCGAGGGATGCGCCGGGTAGCCGGCCAGCGTTTGCGCGGCAAGCTGGTAGGCGGCGAAGTAGTCGAACAGTTCCGTGTCGCCCATGACGCCGCACATCGGCACCGCGCCGTCGTACTTCTGCTTGTTGACCGCGGTCCTCCAGGTCTCTTCCTCGATTGCCGCGCCGGTGATGTGACCGCCCATGGAGTGGCCCATGATGTAGGTCTTGTACGGCGCGTGCAGCTGGCGTCCCCGTTCCCTGGCAATTTTCTTGAAGCCATCCGCCAGCGCGTTGGTATCTTCCACGCCGGCGCTCACGTCATAGTAGTTCTTGCTGTAGCTGGACGCCGCCCATGCGTAGCCGTTCTCGATCAGGTGGCGGCGGATCGAGGGCATGGAGACGCGCAGTTCCGGCGCCGGCCCGACATAGCCGTGCGCGTACATCACCAGCTTGCCGTTCCAGTTCTTCGGGACTTCGATGCGGTAGGCCGCGCCGTTCAGTTCGCCTGCCCAGCGGTCGGTGGTGACGGTTGAGCCGGACATGGCCTTGAATCCCGGGCCGCCATCCTCGGCTGTCTCGTAGTCGGCGGCCGCGGCGGGATTGGGAACGACGAAGCTGCGTTCGTCATGGATGCGGGATTCCTCGGTGACGACTTTCTTTGCCGGCGCCATCAGGGAAGTCGCACCCAGGGATGCGCTGTCCGCCTGGTTGCCGCCGCAGGCGCTCAACAGAAAGGTGCTGCCGAGCAGCAGCGCTCCGCCGCTGCAGAGTTTCTTGTTCACGGTTTGTCTCCTCTTATGTTGATTTTGGTTACGCGCCGTTCTGCATTGCAGAATCAAGTTTTAAACTGCGCGCGCAAAGATCAAAATAAGTCAAAAAACGAAACAAAAAGAAGCGATACGAAGAAGTTTTGCGCTCGCGCAATGGAATGCGACAAGCATTGCCGCAGGGCATCAGGCGCAGGGAGACCATCCCGCCCGGACAGGCGGGATGCAGATGGCAGGATCAGAGGAAGCGGTCGAGGAGCTTGCGGCTGCCCTTGTCGAGCGCACCCTGGTCGCGGATCAGGTATTGCACGCCGTGGCTGTCGGCGATGATGAGCGCCGACCCGGCGATGCGTCGGATGTCTTCCTCGCCCTTGAGGACGAAGCTGGTCACGCCGCGATCGGTTTCGACTTCCCAGGTACTCGGCACAGCGAAGGTGGAGACCGTGCGAATGCGATTGATCACCGGCAGGAATTCGCGGCTCTTCAGCTCTTCCTGCAGCAGCGCGCGCGTGTCGGCCGGCAGGTCTTCCAGCCGGTTGATCCATGCCAGTTCGTGACCATCCACGTCGACGATGGCGATGCCGGTGTCCGGCGCGGCGATGGGGAAGGCGCGCACCGGCACCACGCCTTCATGCACGCCCTCGGCGTCGGAAAAGACCAGCTTGCCGAAGGCGTTGCGGCTCAATGTGAAGTGGTTCATGCCGCGTCCTCCTCGACGTCTGCCAGTGCCTCATTTTCCGCCTGGCGCAGTTGCGCCTGGTACAGGCGGAAGTAGTGGCCGCCGCGCGCGAGCAATTCCTCATGCTGGCCGACTTCGACGATCTGGCCCTTGTCCAGCACCACGAGGCGGTCTGCCTGCCGCAGCGTGGACAGGCGGTGCGCGATCGCGATGGTGGTGCGGCCGCGCACGAGGTTGTCGAGCGCTTTCTGGATTTCCTTTTCGGTGGTCGTATCGACCGAGGATGTGGCCTCGTCGAGGATCAGCAGTTGCGGATCGATCAGCAGCGCGCGCGCAATCGAGATGCGCTGGCGCTCGCCGCCGGACAGCGTCTGGCCGCGTTCGCCGACCAGCGAGTCGTAACCGTGCGGCAGGCGCAGGATGAATTCGTGTGCGTTGGCCGCGCGCGCCGCCGCCATGATTTCCTCGCGCGTCGCATTCGGCTTGCCGTAGGCGATGTTGTCGGCGATGGTACCGAAGAACAGGAAGGGCTCCTGCAGCACCAGCCCGATATGGCGGCGGAACTCGGCCACCGGCAGCGAACGGATGTCGACGCCGTCGACCATGATCGCGCCTTCCGAGACATCGTAGAAGCGGCAGATCAGATTGACCAGCGTGCTCTTGCCGGAGCCGCTATGACCCACCAGACCGATCATCTCGCCCGGCTTGATCGCCAGGTCCACGCCACGCAGCACTGCGCGATTACCGTAGCGGAAACCGACCGAACGGATGTCGATGCGGCCCTCGATGCGGTCGAGGTGCACCGGGTTTTGCGATTCCGGCACCGACGACACATGGTCGAGGATGTCGAAAATGCGCTTGGCGCCGGCGGCCGCCTTTTGCGTGACCGACACGATGCGGCTCATGGAATCGAGCCGCGTGTAGAAGCGGCCGATGTAGGCCAGGAAAGCGGTCAGCACGCCGACGGTGATGTCGCCGCGCGACACTTGCCAGATGCCCACGCCCCACACCACCAGCAGGCCGATTTCGGTGAGGAAGGTTACTGTCGGCGAGAACAGCGACCACACCTTGTTGACGCGGTCGTTGATCAGCAGGTTGTGCTTGTTCGCTTCGCGGAAGCGCGCGGCTTCGCGCTTTTCCTGGGCGAAGGCCTTCACCACGCGGATGCCGGGAATGGTGTCGGCCAGCACGTTGGTCACCTCGCCCCATACGCGGTCGATCTTCTCGAAGCCGTGGCGCAGCCGGTCGCGCACGATGTGGATCATCCACGCGATGAAAGGCAGCGGCAGCAGGGTCACCAGCGCCAGCCAGGGATTGATCGACACCAGGATGATCGCGGTCATCGTGATCATCAGCACATCGGTGGCGAAGTCGAGCAGGTGCAGCGACAGGAACACGCAGATGCGGTCGGTCTCCGAGCCGATGCGCGCCATCAGGTCGCCGGTGCGCCGGCCGCCGAAGTATTCGAGCGATAACTTCAGCAGGTGCTCATAGGTCGAGGTGCGCAGGTCGGCGCCGATGCGTTCCGATACCAGTGCCAGGATGTAGGTGCGCGCCCAGCCCAGTATCCACGCCACCATCGCCGCGCCGAACAGGCCGCCGAGGTACATCGCGACCAGGCCTTTGTCGATCTGCTGTCCGTTCTGATAGGGAATCAGCACATTGTCCATCAGCGGCATCGACAGGTAGGGCGGCACCAGCGTCGCGGCGGTCGAGGCCAGCGTCAGCAGGAAGCCGGCCAGCAGCTGGCCCTTGTAAGGCTTGGCAAAACGCCACAGGCGGAACAGCGTCCAGGTGGACGGCGGCGTGTGCATTTCGCGCGTGCAGATCGGGCATTCTTCCTGGTCGGCCGGGATCGGCGCCTTGCAACTCGGGCAGGTGAACTGTTCCGGTTCCTGCACCGGGCGGCCGCTCACGGCGGCGTCGCGCTGTTCCTCGAAATGCTTGATCAGGCGCAGCGCCTCGGGATTGCGGCCCAGGGTGTAGCGCCAGCAGGCCAGGCGTGCCGAGCCGTCATGCAGCTCGAGCGTGCCGACGCCGGCGTGGTCGTGGTGGCCGAGGGCCAGGCCTGCGCGGTACGGCCATTCCTGCCAATCGCCGCCGGCCGTCCTGGCAAGGAGGCGGCGTTCGGTCGCGACCACCATGCCGGAGGCGAAACGGAGCTCGGCGTCAAGGTCCAGCTCGACGCCGGCCACGGCGGTTTCGCCGGCCTGCAGGCGCGACTGGACTTCCTGTTGCCAGTGCGCGGGCACGGCTTGCCGCTGCGGCAACAGATTCGGGGATTCAGTATTCATCAAAGCTCGGAAAGGGCAAACAAGGGTGCCGGAATTGCACGAAACGGCCGAAAATTGTTTGCAAAATGTAAATAACTACTGGCGGGAGCGCGCTAATTGACTCGCCGATGTGGCGCTAAGTATACCGAGAGGCGATAATCTTGTTTCCCGGACTTTGCGTCCGACCGATAATTTTTTTCGCATCAAGTAAACTTCCGCGCCTGAAAAGCGTTAATCCGGAACAGGCCAGCAAAAACGACGTTCAAATCCATAAGGCCTTTTACCCCACTGCCCCAAGTATTAAATGAACAACAAAACCATTGAGATCATCAATGTGATGTCTCTGCGCGGTCCGAATATCTGGACATATCGGCCGGCCCTCGAGGCATGGGTTGACATCGGCGACCTCGAAGACTCTCCCTCCAATACCATCCCCGGCTTCTACGAACGCCTGACCGCCATGCTCCCCGGCCTGGCCGAGCACCATTGCGGCGTCGGCGAGCGCGGCGGCTTCCTGCAGCGCCTGCGCGAAGGCACCTGGCCCGCCCACATCATGGAACACGTGATGATCGAGCTGCAGAACCTGGCCGGCGTGCAGACCGGGTTCGGCAAGGCGCGCGAGGTGAAGGGCAAGCGCGGACTGTACAAGCTGGTCGTGCGGGCGCGCTACGAGGAAGTCAGCCGCAAGGCGCTCACCGCCGCGCGCGACATCGTGATGGCGGCCATCGAGGACAAACCCTGCGACGTCGAGGCGACGGTCACCGAACTGACGGATTTCGCCGAGCGCATCGGCCTCGGTCCCAGCACCTACAACATCGTCGACGCCGCCACCGACCGCCGCATCCCGGCCCTGCGCCTGAACGAAGGCAACCTGGTGCAGCTCGGCTACGGCGCCCGCTCGCGCCGCATCTGGACGGCCGAGACCGACCAGACCAGCGCGATTTCCGAAAGCATCTCCCGCGACAAGGACCTGACCAAGCGCCTGCTGCAATCCTGCGGCGTGCCGATCCCGGAGGGCCGCGTGGTGACCAGCCCCGAGGACGCCTGGGATGCCGCCGAGGACATCGGCATTCCGGTCGTGGTCAAGCCCTCCGACGCCAACCACGGGCGCGGCGTCTCGATGGACCTGACCACCCGCGAGCAGGTCGAAGCCGCCTACAAGCTGGCCGACGAAGAAGGCAGCGACGTGATGGTCGAGCGATTCGTGCGCGGCGACGAACACCGCCTGCTGATCGTCGGCGGCAAGCTGGTCGCTGCCACCAAGGGCGAGATCGCCGCCGTTACCGGCGACGGCAAGTCCACCGTCACCGAACTCATCGAATCGCAGATCAACACTGATCCGCGCCGTGGCGACCATGAGGACTTCCCGCTCAGCCGCATCACCTACGAGGAAGATCCCACGATCCTGCTGGTGCTGGAGCGCCAGGGCTTCGGCCCCGACTCCGTGCCGCCGGAAGGCAAGCATGTCCTGATCCAGAGCCGCGGCAACCTCGCCTTCGACTGCACCGACGAGGTCCATCCGGCCGTCGCCGCCGCCGCCTCGCTGGCCGCGCGCATCGTCGGGCTCGACATCGCCGGCGTCGATATCGTGGCGCAGGACATTTCGCGCCCGCTGGAAGAACAGGGCGGCGCGATCGTCGAAGTGAACGCCGGCCCCGGCCTGCTGATGCACCTCAAGCCCGCAGTCGGCAAACCTCGTCCCGTCGGCCAGGCGATCGTCGACCACCTGTTCCCCGTCAAGGACGACAACGGCCGCATCCCCATCGTCGGCATCACCGGCAGCCGCGGCAAGACCATGGTCGCTCGCCTGGCCGCGCGCATGCTGAAGCTGCACGGTCCCTATGTCGGCACCGCCTGCAGCGACGGCATCTTCCTGCGCCAGCGCCAGATGGACGCCAGGGACAGCGCGAACTGGAACTCCGCGCATCGCATCCTGATGAACCGCTCGGTCGAGGCCGCGGTGTTTGAAAACGGCTTCCGTGCCATCGCGTCGGAAGGCCTGGCCTATGACCGCTGCCTCGTCGGCGTCGTGACCAATATCGATGCGCATGGCGACCTCGCCGACCTGCATTTCGCGGATGCGGATGCACTGGCGACGATCGCGCGCACCCAGGTCGACATCGTCCTGCCCGAAGGCACCGCCGTGCTCAATGCCGCCGACCCGCGCGTCGCCGGCCTGGCCGAGTTGTGCGACGGCGGCGTGATCTTCTTCAGCCTGTCGCCGGAAACCGCGGCGCTCGCAAAGCACCGCGAACAGGGCGGCCGCGCATTGTTCGTACGCGACGGCAGCATCGTCCTTGCCGAAGACGGCGTGGAAACGCCGCTTGTCGACACGACCAAACTGGCGATCAAGGACCTCGACAGCCAGCACTGGATCGTCGAGAACATCCTTGCTGCCGCCGGCGCCGCCTGGGCGGTGGGCGTGGGGACGGATGTGATCCGTGCCGCGATCGAGACCTTCGATTACGGCAACGCAAGGAAGGCGGCCTGAACAGGCCGTCCATTCCCGGAAATCGAACGAGAACAAAAGCCGCCTGAACACAGGCGGCGAGTTGCAAGCGCGGAACCGGCATCAGCGGCTGCCGCGCACACAAGGAACTATTGATGGAAATTTCGCGTATCCGCGCCCTGCGCGGCCCCAACCTGTGGAGTCGGCACACGTCGATCGAAGCCATTGTGTCCTGCACCGAAGCCGAGCGGGACATCACCGCCATGCCCGATTTCGAGCCGCGGATGCGCGCGCGTTTCCCCGACATCAAGTTCCTCGAGCCGGCGACCGGCCAACCGTTCTCGCTCGCCCATGCGCTCGAGTCCGCCGCGCTCTGCCTGCAGGCGCAAGCCGGCTGCCCTGTGACCTTCAGCCGCTCGGTGGCCACGGTCGAAGCCGGCACTTACCAGGTGGTCGTTGAATACACGGAAGAAGACGTCGGCCGCCTTGCCTTCGACCTCGCTGAAAAGCTGATCGCCAGCGCGATCGACAACACGCCTTTCGACCTCGATGCCGCGCTGAAGGAATTGCGCGACCTCGACGAAGACATCCGCCTCGGGCCCAGCACCGGGTCCATCGTCTACGCCGCCGTTGCGCGCGGCATTCCGTACCGCCGCCTGACCGAAGGCAGCATGGTGCAGTTCGGCTGGGGCCATCGCCAGCGCCGCATCCAGGCCGCCGAAACCGGCGAGACCAGCGCCATCGCCGAATCGATCGCGCAGGACAAGGAACTGACCAAGATGCTGCTGCACGCAGCCGGCGTCCCTGTTCCCAACGGCCGAGCCGTGACCGATGCGGAAGACGCATGGAAGGCCGCGCAGGAAATCGGCGCGCCGGTCGTGGTCAAGCCGCGCGACGGCAACCAGGGCAAGGGCGTCGCCGTCAACATGAAGACGCGCGAAGACGTGCTGCGCGCCTATGAAGCCGCGCACGCGATCAGCGAAGACGTGATCGTCGAACGCTACATCACCGGCCACGATTACCGCATTCTCGTGGTGGGCGACCAGATGGTTGCCGCCGCGCGCCGCGAACCGCCGCAAGTCACCGGTGACGGCGTGCACAGCATCGCGCAACTGATCGAGCAGGTGAACAAGGACCCGCGCCGCGGCGACGGCCATGCCACCTCGCTGACCAAGATCCGGGTCGACGACATCGCACGCGCCGTGCTCGACAAGCAGGGCTACACCATCGACAGCGTGCCGCCCAAGGGCGTCCTCGTCGTGCTGCGCAACAACGCCAACCTCAGCACCGGCGGCACCGCCACCGACGTCACCGAGGACGTGCATCCGGACATGGCCGCGCGCGCGGTCGAGGCCGCGCAGATGGTCGGCCTCGACATCTGCGGCGTGGACGTGGTGTGCGAAACCGTGATCAAGCCGATGGAAGAACAGGGCGGCGGCATCGTCGAAGTCAACGCCGCGCCCGGCCTGCGCATGCACCTGCAGCCGTCCTACGGCAAGGGCCGTCCGGTCGGCGAAGCGATCATCTCCACCATGTTCAAGGATGGCGACGACGGCCGCATCCCGGTCGTCGCCGTGGCCGGCACCAACGGCAAGACCACCACGGTCAAGCTGATCTCGCACATCCTGACCACCGACAAGCACCGCGTGGGCATGACCGGCACTGACGGCGTGTACATCGGCAGCCAGCGCATCGACACCGGCGACTGCAGCGGTCCGCGCAGCGCACGCAACGTGCTGATGCATCCCGACGTCACCGCCGCCGTGTTCGAAACCGCGCGCGGCGGCGTGCTGCGCGAAGGCCTCGGCTTCGACCGCTGCAACGTCGCAGTCGTCACCAACATCGGCGAGGGCGACCACCTCGGCCTGAACTTCATCACGACGGTGGAAGACCTCGCAGTCGTCAAGCGCGTGATCGTGCAGAACGTCGCGGCCAACGGCACCGCCGTGCTCAACGCGGCCGATCCCATGGTCGCCAGCATGGCGGCAGTCTGCCCCGGTTCGGTGACCTTCTTTGCGAAGGATGTGCATCATCCGGTGATGACCATGCACCGCGCACAGGGACGCCGCGTGGTGTATGTCGAAGACAATGCTATCGTTGCCGCCGAAGGCAAGGCCACGCAGCGCATCGAACTCAAGGATATTCCGCTCACCCGAGACGGCACCATCGGCTTCCAAGTCGAGAACGCGATGGCATCCATCGGCGCGGCATGGGGACTGGGCATCGACTGGGAGGTGATCCGCAAGGCGGTGCAGACTTTCGTCAACGATGCGCAGAGCGCGCCGGGGCGCTTCAACCTGTTCTCGTACAAGGGCGCGACCCTGATCGCCGACTATGGCCATAACCCGGATGCGATCCAGGCGCTGGTCAACGCCATCGACAGCATGCCGGCCAAGCGCCGCTCCGTCGTCATCAGCGGTGCCGGCGACCGCCGTGACATCGACATCCGCCGCCAGACGGAAATTCTCGGCGATGCCTTCGACAGCGTCGTGCTGTACGAGGATGCCTGCCAGCGCGGCCGCGAGGAAGGCGAGGTCGTGGCGCTGCTGCGTGACGGCCTGAAGGAGGCCAAGCGTGCCCGCATGATCAAGGAGATCAAGGGCGAGTTCGTGGCGATCGACACGGCGCTGGCCGACCTCGCCGAAGGCGACCTGTGCCTGGTCCTGATCGACCAGGTTGAAGAGGCGCTGGCCTATATCGCTGAGAAGTGCAAGGCGTGAGGCTCGCAGATATCGGTAACCTTATTCTTCTCTCCGGTGGCCCGAATCGGTAGTCACTCCGTGGAAGCTTGCCGTGACTGGCCCCGGCGGGCCTCCACGGAGAACCAGCAGAATCGGTTCACCGAAGAGAAGAAAAACATCATCATCGGAAGCACGAGCGCGCATGTCACGCGCCCGAACGTCCAGCACCCTACTCTTCCGCTTCCACCTTGTGCTCGCTCACCATCCGCTGCTGGGTGGAAGGCGGCACGATATCGTAATGACTGAATTCCACCGTATAGCTGCCACGCCCTGCGGTGGTCGAATTCAGCCGCGACTGGTACCCGTTCAGCTCGGACAGCGGCACCTGCCCCGACACAACCGCGACAGAAGCCTGCACCGTCTGCATCCCGTTGATCTGCCCGCGTCGTGACGACAGGTCGCCGGTGATGTCGCCCATGCACTCCTCGGGCGTCACGATCTCGATGTTGACGATCGGTTCGAGCACCATCGGCCGCGCCTTCATGACCGCATCGATGAAGGCCTTGCGCCCGGCGGTGGCGAACGCCACCTCCTTCGAATCCACAGGATGGCTCTTGCCGTCATAGACAACCACGCGCACATCCTGCATCGGGAAGCCGGCCAGCGGACCGGCATCAAGGACCTGGCGTATCCCCTTCTCGACGGCCGGGATGAATTGACCGGGGATCGTCCCGCCCTTGACCTCGTCGACGAACTCGAACCCTGTTCCGCGCGGCAGTGTTTCCACACGCAGGAACACTTCGCCGAACTGCCCGGCGCCACCGGTCTGCTTCTTGTGGCGGTGATGTCCCTCGGAGCGGCCGGCAATCGTTTCGCGGTAAGCGATCTTCGGCGGATGCGTGGCGACGTCGATCTTGTACACTTCCATCATGCGCTCCAGCGCCGAACGCAGGTGCAGCTCGCCCAGGCCGAGCAGGACGGTCTCATTGGTGGTGGCCTGATGCTCGACCTTCAGGCAGGGATCTTCCGCGGTCAGCTTCTGCAGGATTTCCCACATGCGCTGTTCGTCGCCGCGCTTCTTCGGCTCGATGGCGAGGCCGAAGATCGGCGTCGGGAAGACGGACGGACGCAGGTGGATATGGTCGTCTTCCGCCGCATCGTGCAGCACGGCGTCGTACACCATGTCCTCGACCTTGGCGACCGCGCAGACATCGCCCGGCACCGCCTGCGGCACTTCCACCTGCTCCTTGCCCTGCAGCATGTAGAGATGCGCGACCTTGAACGGCTTCCGGCCGTCGCCGATGTAGAGCATGCTGTCGCGCCGCACCGTTCCCTGGTGGATGCGGAACACGGCGATCTTCCCGATGAAAGGGTCGACGGCGATCTTGAAAACGTGCGCGAGCACATGCTGCGACGGATCGGGCGCAGCGCGGATTTCTTTCTTCCTGTCCGGCACATTGTCGTCGTCGCGGTAGAACAGCGGTGGATTGCCTTCCGCCGGGTTCGGCATCAGCTTGACGAAGACATCGAGCAATTCCTTGATGCCAGCGCCATTCTTCGCCGAGACGAAACACACGGGCACGAGATGGCCTTCGCGCAATGCCTGCTCGAAGGGCGCATGCAACTGTTCCGGTTCGATCTCGCCCTGCTCGAGGTAGAGCGCCATCAGGTCGGCATCGACTTCCACCACCTGGTCGACCAGCGCGCGATGCGCGGCCTCCACAGATGAAAAATCCGACGCGCCGGCCGGATTGAAGAAGCAATCGACGACTGTCGAGCCGCCCGCAGCGGGCAGGTTGATGGGCAGGCATTCCTTGCCGAATGTTTCCTGGATGCGTGTGACCAGCGCCGGCAGGTCGACGTTGTCGGCGTCGATCTTGTTGACGATGATCATGCGGCACATATTGCGCTGCTTCGCCCATTCCATCATGCGCCCGGTGATCATCTCGATGCCGTTCTGCGCATTGATGACAACGGCTGCCGTTTCCACGGCCGCCAGCGCGCTGATCGCCTGGCCGATGAAGTCCGGATAGCCGGGCGTATCGAGCAGGTGGATGCGCGTGTCGCGGTGGTCGAGATGGACGACGGCGGAGTTCAGCGAGTGCTGGTACTTGCGTTCCAGGGGATCGTAATCGCAGGTAGTGGTCCCGCGCTCAAGGCTGCCCGGGCTGCCGATCATGCCGGCGCCGTGGAGCAGGGCTTCGGCAAGGCTGGTCTTGCCGCTGGAGGTGTGCCCGACGAGGGCAATGGTACGGATGGCTTCGGTACTGTATGGCATAGGTCGTTCCTTTCCCACATGCAAACCGCAAAAACCCGTTCAGGACATTATCGCGCTTGCCCCGATTACCGGCAAACCGATTGCTCGCAAGGTTTGATTTGGAATGGGAAATCGAGGAGAAAACCGGGCTCCGATCGGGTTGTGCACTGCAGCAGCATCGCCCCGCTCCCGTATGCGCAAACAGCACATCCGCCCCTGTCAACCTTGACAGGTTTTCGTGCTGCGGTGCGGATTCCGGTTGACGTTCTCCTTTCTCGAAAGCAATAGTGTTCCCGAGCCGTTGCCGCTTTGTACAGAGAGACAGCTGCGACCGCCGCCCATGCCATCTGGAACAAACAAGAAAAGGAGATCGAGATGAAATATCGCCTGCACATGCTGATCGCAACCATGCTGGCCTGCGCCAGCGTATCCGGTGTTGCTGCCGACCTGCCGGCACCGCTGCAGTCCAAGGTGGATAAATACAAGCAGAAGCTTGTCGAGTGGGCCGCCAATCCGGTGATCGTCAGCGCGGTCAAGGACGCCAATTCCAAGGGCGGCCTGCCGGGCATGACCAACGCCAAGTGGCTCGAGGTGCCTGACAACGATCCCGCTGCCCAGTCCTTCATCACCAGCAAGGCCGGCAGCGTGGTGAAGAAGTGGGAGGAAGACAAGGAGATCAACAAGCTGGTGGTGCGCGACGAAAAGGGCAATCTTGTCGCCGCCAGCACCAAGCCGCTGCTGTACAACAATGCAGTGCGCCCGGTGTACATCAACGCGATCAAGGGTCAATCCTGGATCGACAGCAAGATAGCGCCCGATCCCACTACCCAGATCAAGAGCATTCAGGCGTCCGCCCCGGTTCTGGAAGGCGGAAAGGTCATCGGTGTGATTCACGTTGGCATCACGATCGAATAACACAGCGGCTGACCGCAGCCTTCTTGCCTGGAGATGTCCATGAAATTGATCGAGAACCTGAAGGTCGGCCCCAGGCTTGCCATCGGTTTCGGGATCGTCCTCGTGCTGATGACGGTCCTGACCGGTGTGGCAATCAGCCGCATGTCGTTCATCCGGGCCAGCCTGGACGGCATCGTCCATGGCGATGCCGCCAAGCTGCGCCTGGTGAATGCGATGCGAGACCTGGTGCGCTACCAGTCCGTGACTGTGCGCGATGTGGTGATGCAGGAGGATTTCGCGTTCAAGAAAAAGGAACTGACGCTGGCGCGGCAATCCAAGGAAACCTACCGCACCACGGCGGAGAAATTGCAGAAACTGCTGACCGATGAAGCAAGCAAGGCGTCCATGAGCAAGATCGCCGCGCTCGACAACAAGGTTCGCGTCGCGATGGACAAGGCGATCGACCTGTCGCTCAGCGGCGACATGGCGGAAGCCGCCAACATGATCCGGGACGAGGTAAGGCCGGGACAGATCGAGCTGATCGGCGCGCTGGAGGCGCTGCTCAAGCAGGTCGAGGACGGATCCCGGCTGGCCGCCGAGGACGCCGGGCAGACATACAGGAGCGCGGTGACCGCCATGATCGTCGTCGGCTTGCTCGCGCTCCTGTTCGGCGTTGCCGCCGCTTTCCTGATCACGCGCAGCCTGCTGAAGCAGCTCGGTGGCGAACCGGCCTACGCAGCCAGTATCGCCGCACAGATCGCCGCGGGCGATCTCTCGGTGAACGTGCAGACCAGGGCCGCCGACCGTGGCAGCCTGGTGCTGGCGATGAAAGAGATGCGCGACAGTCTGGCGCGCATCGTCAGCGAGGTGCGCAACGGCACCGACACCATCAACACCGCGGCGGGCGAAATCGCGGCCGGCAATCTCGACCTGTCGTCGCGCACCGAGCAGCAGGCGAGTTCGCTGGAAGAGACCGCATCCTCGATGGAAGAGCTGACGTCCATCGTCAAGCAGAATGCCGACAATGCGCGTCAGGCAAACGGGCTTGCCGACTCCGCCACCGAGACGGCCCGGCGGGGGGGCAGTGTTGTTTCCGAAGTGGTCCGGACCATGGGCGCCATCAATGACTCGGCCCGGAAGATTGTCGACATCATCGGCGTCATTGACGGCATCGCATTCCAGACCAACATCCTCGCGCTGAACGCAGCGGTCGAAGCGGCGCGTGCCGGCGAACAGGGGCGCGGTTTTGCCGTGGTCGCCGCCGAGGTGCGCAACCTGGCACAACGCAGTGCCGCCGCCGCCAAGGAAATCAAGACGCTGATCGACGATTCGGTGGAAAAGGTCGATGCCGGCACGCGACTGGTGGACCAGGCCGGCGCCACGATGACGGAGATTGTCGACAGCGTCAAACGCGTGAGCGACATCATCAACGAAATCGCTGCCGCCAGCCAGGAACAGGCATCCGGCATCGAACAGGTCAATCAGGCTGTGACGCAGATGGATGAAGTCACGCAGCAGAATGCTTCGCTGGTCGAACAGGCCGCGGCGGCGGCCGAGTCGATGCAGGACCAGGCGGGCCACCTGTCGCAGGTTGTCAGCGTATTCAAGCTGGGCATGGCGGACGCGCGGGTCGAAGCTGCACCGCCCAGAGCGACTGTGACGAAATTCCCGGACAAGGCGGCTCCGTTGAAATTGGCGCAGCAGGCGTTCGTTCCCTCCGGCAGCAGCAACATCCGGGCAATACTGACGAAAAGGTAGGCACGCGCGGCTTTGCCGCGGTGCGATGGGCATTCGCTTCCCCCATTCCCTTCCTGCCAGGGAATGGGCATACACCTTCAGGCAGCAAACCGTTGATCCGCACCATCCGGTGAGCGACCTCCTCTATCTTGCCTTGCGCCAAGTGCAGCATGCAGGACTCTCCCATTCCGTCTCCCAAATTCCACAGTGTCCCTGTCAACGTTGACAGGATTTGCCGCCAAAGCTGCGGCATGCGATTGACGGCAATTGACGCTCTCGGAATAGTAGCAATGGTCATATTGATATTCTTTTAATTCATAACGGTATGCAGCCTGCGATACCGCAATCGGGAAATGACAATGAAACTATCCCTGGGAGACACGGATACCTTGCCTGGGCAGCAGGATGTGTCACGGTCGCTTCCGGCGTGCAAGAGCGAGTCCGGCGGCGCGAAGACGCCGAACATTTTCTGGCACGCGGGCAAGATTCCGCACCAATTCCGCCAGGAGAAGTTTGGTCACTGCCCGGCCACGGTGTGGCTGACAGGCTTGAGCGGTGCCGGCAAGTCGACCATTGCCTACGAACTGGAAATGCTGTTGCTGACGAAGGAGCATCCCTGCTATGTCCTCGATGGCGACAACATCCGCCATCACCTCAACAGCGACCTCGGATTTTCCGCGAACGACCGCAAGGAAAACATCCGCCGTGCGGCGGAAGTGGCGCGCCTGATGAACGAGGCCGGCCTCATCGTGGTGACATCCTTCATTTCCCCGTATCGCGACGATCGGGCCATGGCAAGTGCCATCATCGGCGAAGAGCGCTTCATTGAAGTCCATGTCAGCACGCCAGTGGAAGTGTGCGAGTCGCGCGATCCGAAAGGCCTGTATGCGAAGGCGCGCACCGGACAGATTGCCGAATTCACGGGCATCACGTCACCCTACGAACCGCCGCCATCACCGGCGCTTGTGCTCGACACGGGGGCGCTGTCCGCGAGCGACGCTGCCCGTTCCATTTACAGTTTCCTGGCGCAGCGGTTCGCATGAGCGGCATGATTGCAGAGACGCAGCGTGCACCTGCGTACGACGTATTCAACGGAGACGCTGACGGCATCTGCGCGCTGCAGCAATTGCGCCTGGCCTGTCCGCGCGAGGCAACGCTGGTGACCGGCGTCAAGCGCGATATCGCATTGCTGCAACGCGTGCCGCCAGGGCCCGGCGTGGAGGTAACTGTCCTCGATATATCGCTCGATGCCAACGTGCAGTCCTTGCGGCGCATTCTTGATGCCGGTGGGCGCGTGAGCTACTTCGATCATCATTCGGCACAACATGCATTCAGGCATCCCAACCTGCGTCTCCGCTGGGACGACGCGCCCGATGCCTGCACCAGCATACTGGTCGACCGACATCTGCAGGGCCGTTTCCGGAAGTGGGCTGTCACGGCAGCCTTCGGCGACAACCTGCCCATGGCCGCCCACGCGCTCGCCAGCCTGACCAATGTGCGGCGCCGCGACATCGAAGCGTTGGAGAAGCTCGGCACCCTGCTCAACTACAACGCCTATGGCGAGCAGATCGAAGACCTGCATGTGACACCGGAGACGCTTTGCCGATCGCTTCAAGGCTTCGCCGATCCGTTCGATTTCATCTTCGCATCGCCGTACTACCCCATGCTGGAAGACGGCTACCGGAGCGACGCGGCGCGTATGGCGTCGCTTGTTCCCGACTGGTGTTGCGACGAGGGCGCCATCTACATCCTGCCATGTGCCCCATGGGCGAGGCGCATATCCGGCGAGTTCGCCAACCGTCTCGTGCGACAAGGGGAGGGAAGGTCGTTCGCGGTACTGACCGAACATCGTGACGGTAGCTTTGTTGCAAGCGTCCGGTCCGGGCATCCTGAATATTTCAGCGCCAACATATTCTGCGAGCAGTTCCTCACCGGTGGCGGGCGAAAGGCGGCAGCCGGCATCAATGTCCTGTCGGCATGCGAACTGGGTCGTTTCGCCAAGGCTTTTACCGACTATTTCTGTGCTGGCGCCAACGCGATGAATGGGACTATCTATGCAAGCTAGCAGCCGAGCGGATTTCATCGGCACGCGCCAGACCGGGTTGGTGGAGCTGTTCCGGATTTTCCTGGGCATCGCCAGTACCAGTTTTGGCGGATACATGGCAATGATCTCCGTCGTGCAGGAAGTCGTCGTCACGCGCCGTCGCCTGCTGCGCGATGAAGACGTGCTGGATGCATTGTCGCTGGCATCAGTGCTTCCGGGGCCGACGGCAGTCAACGTGGTGGCGTGCCTGGGATACCGCCTGCGCGGCATCGCCGGCGCTGCGGTATGCGTACTCGCGGCGCTGCTGCCGGCATTCCTGCTCATGATTGCGCTCGGCGAAGCATATCTCCGCTGGGGACAGCTTCCCGCTGCCGGCAAGGCATTCATGGGACTGGTCCCGGCCGTGACGGCATTGATCGTCGTGGCGGCATGGCGCATGTGCCGCACTTCGCTCATCACGATGCATGAAAGCGGGCTTGCCGTGGCCGCCGCTGCCGCCCTCCTCGTCTTTCCCGGCATCCTGTCCACGCTGGCGATTATCGTGATCGCGGCACTCGCCGGGCGCATTTGGTTTGGTGCGCATGCGCAGGCATTTCCGGAAGTGCTGCTGTACAACGCACGCACCGCATCGAATCCTTTCCTGAAAATCGCGGCGAGATGCATGCCGTTGGCGTTACTGCCGGCCCTTACCGTGCCGTTTGCCGCCATCGAAACAGGGGTGCTGATGCAACTGGGCGGCGCGTTTTCCGGCATGAGTATGCTGATGTTCGGCGGCGGCTATGCCTTCGTACCGATGTTTCAGCAAGCCGTTGTGGATGGCTACGGCTGGGTGACGCGGCAGGAATTCGTCGACGCGCTTGCGCTCGGGCAGGTGACGCCGGGCCCGATCATGATCAGTGCCGCTTTCATCGGCTACAAGGTCGCCGGCATCGGTGGTGCCGTTGCAGCTACCGCCGGGATGTTCCTGCCGCCTGCGGCATTGATGGTCCTGTGCACCCGTCTTCTTGATGGGGCCGGCGCTTCGTCCAATATGCAGGCTGCGGTGCGCGGCGTGCGTGCTGCCACTGCGGGAATGATGATTGCTGCGGCTGTACTGATCGGCAAGACGGCGGCAGCGCACTGGTTGTCGGTCGTATTGTTTGGCGTTTCCCTGGCCGCGCTGATGTGTTATCGCGTCAATGCCGCATGGATTGTATTTGGTGCGGCCGCGACCGGGTTTTTCTTTTACTAGACATAATGTATTGACCTGCCGCACCTCAAGCGACGCGGATTAAGCTTGAGGTTTTTCAACCCAGGCTCAGAGCCGTAATTGAGGGGGCAGGCCGTGAACGAGTTTAGCAAATACGTTGGATTGGATGTGCACAAGGAGACGATTGCGGTCGCTGTGGCGGAGGCCAACGGTGGCGAAGTGCGCTATGTCGGAGAGATTGCCAACACGCCGGAAGCGATGATCAAGCTGGTACGGCAGCTTGGCAAGGGCGGCACGAAGCTGTCGTTTTGTTATGAAGCTGGGCCGTGCGGCTATGGGGTGTATCGACAGCTGCAAGGGCTCAAGCAGGCTTGTCTGGTGGTAGCACCGTCGCTGATTCCCAAGAAGGCTGGCGACCGTGTCAAGACGGACCGACGTGACAGCTTGAGCCTGGCAAGACTGCATCGTGCTGGCGAACTGACAGCGGTCTGGGTGCCGGATGAGGAGCATGAGGGCTTGCGGGATTTGACCCGGGCACGCGAGGACATGAAGCATTTGCAGCGGCAAGCCAAGCAACGCTTGCTGGCTTTTCTGCTACGGCATGGCAAGCGTTATGACGGCAAGAGCAAGTGGACGCAGGCACATTACCGATGGCTGGAAACGGTGAAGTTCGAGCAGCCGGTGCAACAAATCGTTTTCCAGGAATATGTCGATACGGTGCTGTCATGTCACAAGCGTGTGCAAGGGCTGGACAAGCAGATTGAGCAGGTGGTTCAGGCAGCGTCGGTATGGCCTGTGATTCAGGCGCTCATGGCGCTGCGCGGAGTAAATCTGCTCACGGCAGTCACCATAGTGGCCGAGATCGGGGATCTGAAGCGATTTGCCAATGCCCCGCAGTTGATGGCGTACCTGGGCCTTGTGCCCAGCGAGTATTCCAGTGGAGGCAGCGTGCGCCGTGGTGCGATTACAAAGACCGGCAACAGCCACGTGCGACGGGTACTGATCGAGGCGGCGTGGACCTATCGGCATCCAGCACGCAAGACTGCGGTCCTGCAGCGGCGTGCCGAACACGCGCCCGAGGCGGTTCAGGAAATCGCATGGTCGGCACAAAAGAGACTGTGCCGACGGTATCGGCTCCTCGACGAAAAAGGCAAGCTCAAGGTGCAAGTCTGCACGGCGGTAGCACGCGAGTTGGCCGGGTTCATCTGGGCAGTCGGACAGACATTGCCTGCGCCACGCAGTGCAAAAACAATTTGAAGGACACGCAGATGAATAATCAGCGGGCTCACAGCAGGGCAAGCAACGGTCGGAGAACCCTCGCACCCTCTATGAGGCACCAGACCACCGGATGATCCTCGCCACTAGAGAGAGGCAGCTCCACGACGAATCTTTGTCATGCGGTAACCAACCCGCGTATATCAGACTGATCAACCGTCGTATCGCCGCCTGCTCTGCTGTGAGTCCGTTGTAATTGTAATGATGATTTTTTGAATGACCTTGACGGGTCAATACATATCAGAGGATGAGGAAGATGAAAGCAACAGCAATGAACGGAGCGGCTGGGACAAATGACACAACCGATGCACGTCCGCGTCCGATACTGATGATTCCCCTGCGCCGCTGCGGCAGCCACGCGCTGCGCCTGCGCCTGAATTTCAACGAACAGTTTTATTCGCCTTATCCGTTGCACATCGTCGATTTCATGCCGCTGGTGCCCTTGTACGGCAATCTTGCCGACGACAAGGCTTACTTCAAGCTGGTCGTCGACGTGGTCGGCCTGCAGGCGGCAAGCATGGTGAAGTGGTCCAGCATGGTGTTCGATCCCATCGACATCTTCGAATCGATTCGCCAGCAGCCGCGTAGCGTGCACCGCATTGTCTGGGAACTGCTGTTGCGCGCGGGCGAGCAGCACCATGCCCGCGTGGTCATGGACAAGTCACTCGACAGCGTGCATTACGCCGACGACCTGATGCGCCTGTTCCCTGACATGCTGTTCCTGAACGTGGTGCGCGATCCGCGCGCCCAGGTGGCATCGATGAACCGCGCGATCATCCACGATTTCGACACCATGCTCAATGCGCGGACCTGGGTCGATGCCCATCGCACTGCCTGCGCACTGATGGAGCAGCACCCGCACCGTGTGCTGACGATCCGCTATGAGGACTTCCTCGGCAGCCAGGACGAAACGCTGAAAAAGATCTGTTCCTTCTTCGGCATCGACTACCTGCCGGAGATGCTCGATGTGGGGCGCTCTTCCGAGGCGCAGCAGATCTCGCAGATGTCGGCGCTGTGGTCGTCCAACTGCTTCCCGCCGATCGTGGCGAACGCCGACAAGTTCAAGAAACAGCTGTCCCTGGAAGAAATCGAAATCATCGAAACCCTGACGCGCGACTACATGGAAATCTACGGCTATGAACGCATGACGAATGCGAATGCCAGCATCTCCGAGGCAAGCGTCAACATCGCGCGCGTCCGTTCCGAGACAGGAAGGCGGTCGGCCTGGACGGATCTGGAAGCCAGCAACTTTCGCGATTACACATTGCGCCGGTTCCGTGCGGACTATCTTGCCAGGTTGCGTGCCTCACTAGAACAGGGCGCGGCTGCAAAGGCGTTGCAACCGGCCTAGGCCAGCATTCCCAGTGCTGCGGCCTTGACCGCGGCCTGGGTTTTGTTGGACGTGCCCAGCTTGGCAATCACATTATTGATGTGAAAGTTGACGGTGCGCTCGGCGACCGAAAGGATCTGCGAAATTTCATAGGCGGTCTTTCCCTCGGCCGTCCAGCGCAGGACTTCCTTTTCACGTGCGGTCAGCACGACCTGGGATTCCGGCGCCAGCTTCGGTGACAGCAGGCGCGACATTCCTGCGTGTGCGTACTGTGCGAGCCAGGACATGCGCGCCTGGTTTCTTGCGAGTTCTTCGGCCGTCAGTGGTTCCGCACTGCGAGCCAGGGAGAGCAGGCCCACGGCGCCGCTGGCATCGCGCGAGGCCTGCGCCCAGCCGAACTGCAGGCCATGCCCGCGCGCTTCTTCCCACATGTCGCGTGCCGAGTCGAACAGCCGGTTTGACCAGACAACAGGCAGCGTGGATTTCAGCGCATGCTGTACGGTGGGATCGACGCGGAGATAGCCGCGTTCGTTGTAGCACCGTTGCCATTGCGCGGAGTAGTTGCTGTACATCGCCACTTTCGGTCGCGAGACGGGGATGGGCATCCGTATGCCGTAGGCACAGTATTCGAAACCGAGCGTTCTCGCTGTCCTGGCGATTTGCTCGAACAAGGCCTGTTCCGAATCGATGCTCAGGAGCGCATTCAGGCTGTCTTCGCGCCATGTGTCCATTCACGACCTTTCTCGGTGAAAGATAAAGGGATACACCGGTGCTGCAAAAATGAGGAATGCAATACGGAACAGTGGTGGGCAGCGACGCAGGTCTTCGCCTTGCCGTGCCAGTGTAATGGCGGAGTGTCACGGGGAATGTCAATTCTGACAGTCCCCATGCGGCGGGAGCTCGCATAGAATCTTCAGGAACGGGGCATGCGCGCCGCGCGCCATGCCCGGCACAATCCTGTCTTCCAAAGCACTCAACGATCCGCCGTGAATACGCACCTATACTCCTCCAGCCCGCCCCGGGCACTTGCCGTCTCTCCGGACGGCTATATCCGCATCCGCCTGTCGAACCTGGACGTCCTGCCATTCGTGCATCTGTTTTCAGAAAGCGATAACAGCTTCCTGCAGGAGTTGCAATCGCAAACCATCCCCGCCCGCTGCGCCGGTTTCTCGGAATGGATCAGCGATACCACTCCGCCTATTTCCATTGGCTGGGGATGGTTTGTCCACAGCGATTCGGAGCGGATGTTGCTCGCCCCCGATGGCGTGCGCAGCAACGTGATGCTGATCGACACACAGGGTTACGACCTTGGCCCGCAGAAGACCGCGAGCCTGTTCGGCGCATGGCTGAATGCATTCGAATGGCAGCCTGCGGTCAGCACGGCACTGAATCATCATGCCAGCCACTGTTAGATCTGTCAGTTACTCAACACAGGTGACGAAGTTGTAATGGCGTCGGGCAAACAACTTGCTGGACGACCATGAAGACGATTATCGGCAAATCCAAGGAACTCTCCCCGGCCATCGAACATGCACTCGCCATCTACCGTCACAAGATCTTCATCGAGCGGCTGGGCTGGACGCTGCCGGTCGAGAACGGTGTCGAGCGCGACCAGTTTGATCATCAGGACACGCTGTACGTCATGACGCGCGATCAGGACGGCGGGATCTGCGGATGCGCACGCCTGCTGCCGACTAGTGAGCCTTACCTGTTGAGTGAAGTTTTCCCGCACCTGATGGCGGGCGCCCCTGTGCCGCGTTCCGGCGACGTGTGGGAGCTATCGCGCTTTGCCGCCGCCACGGTCGACCCGAACTCCGCCGTCGATGCAACGATCAATACCCGTTGCCTGCTTGCCGCGTCGGTAAGGATCGCCGCGGCACACGGGGCCAGGCGCCTGATTACCGTATCGCCGCTGGGCATCGAGCGCCTGCTTCATCGCATGGGTGTGCACGCTCACCGTGCCGGTCCGCCCATGCTTGCGGACGGCAAGCCGATCTTTGCCTGCTGGATCGAGATCGATGAGCAGACAATCGACGCCCTGGGCATTGCGGAGCCTGCGCGGGAAGAGACGGTGCATCGACGGGAGCTGCCCGTGTTTCGCAATGTGCAGGCCGAATTGTGTGAAGCGGCATGATGCGCGAGGCAGCACGCGGGCTTCATGCTACCAGCGCGAGAAATGGTCCTCTGTGACCCCGGCCAGGCGGTGGATCTCGCGCGGCCGGGCATCCGGCGCCGCCTTCACCCAGCCGCTGAAGCTGCCGATCGGCTGCACGTAGCGGGATACCGCGACCAGCAGGTTCTTGTCTTCATGCCGCATGCCCTCCGGCTCGAAATGCAGCTCAAGCAGGCCATCCTCGGTGCGGATATGCCAGGGTGCCATCGGATCGGTACGGTCATAGTCGAAGACGGCGGCTCCCAGCGGTATCAGCCGACCGTCGAGCCACAGTACGTTCTCGTGGCCGCCGAAGTAACCGGCCTGCAGGTTGAAGCCGATATCGAGGCCGTGCGCGGATGCCCAGCGCCATTCCGTGTCGCGGGCGAGCAGGCCGTTGGAATAGTCGTAGCTGGCCACGCCGCCGTTGAGATCGTATTTACCGTCCTTCACCCGCACCTCGCCGCCGAGCGGCATGCCGGGCGACTTTTGCGTGGCATGCACCGAGCCGCCTTCAACCGGGCCGACCGCCAGCAGCGGTGGCGTGCTTCCCGCATTGAATACGGCATCGATCCGGAAGTCGCCGCAGCGCAGTTCCAGCACATGCTGCAGGCCGCCGTCCGCGGTGCTGCAACGGATGCGCTTGCCCGGAAAACGGAAATGGCTCGTGCCTTGCGGCGTGTTCGGCACATGCGCGGTCACGCCCGGGATGCCGTCTTGCGAGAAGGAGGCGACGATCGCGCGCTTGCGGCGGTCGAAGGCGTAGGCGAATGCGGTATTGGTCCAGCCCACGTCGACGATGGCGATGCCGCAGAAAAGCTGTTCCGTGGACAGCGCGACATAGTGCCAACGCTTGTGGTGGAGTCGGCGCCAGAGCGCATTGCGCGCATAAGGGGAGCGCAATGCGGACCAGTCGATATGGCCGGCGGTGCCGGCAAAACGGCCGAATGGCGGATAGCCGTCTGCGTCCGGCAAGCCAAGGCTGGCGGCAGGCAGCAGGGCGACCGGGGGCGGCTTCAGGTCCATCGGATCGGAGAACGGTTGTGAAAACAACCATATTACTCCCGCGCCACAGAGCGGGCTTGAAGCCCCTCAAATCGCCAGGCGGCCCTGCTTTTCCTCGGGCGCATTCGGCACATGGATCTTCGCCGACGGACGGCTGATGTGATAGCCCTGCGCGTAGTCGATGCCCAGCTTGCCGACGGCTTCCAGGATATCGGCATCCTCGACGAACTCGGCCACGGTCTTGATCTTCAGTTCCTTGGCCAGCGTCACGATACTCTTGATGAAAGCGAGGTAGGTCTCGTCGTGCAGCATGTTGCGGATGAACTCGCCTTCGATCTTGATGTAATCCACCGGGAAACACTTGATGTACTGGAAGGACGAATAGCCCGATCCGAAGTCGTCGATGGCGAAGCTGAAGCCCTGCACCTTGGCGTCGAGCACGAACTTCTCCAGCAGAGTGAGGTTGCGCACTGTCTCGCGCTCGGTGATCTCGAACACGATGCGCGACGGCTCGATGCCGTACTGTCCCGCCAGCCGGCTCACATGCGAGGCGAACTCGCCGACGATCAGCGCCTTCGGCGACAGGTTCACGAACAGCATGCCCTTGTAGCCCTGCAGGCGGACTTCGGTGAACGCCTTCTCGATCAGCTGGTAGTCCATCTTGTGGGCGATGCCCATGCTTTCGGCTTCTTCGATGAAGTCATTGGCACTGATGATCTGGTCGTCAAGCTGGATGCGCATGAGCAGTTCGTGGATCACGATCTCCCCCGTATGCGCGTCGCAGATCGGCTGGAAGTAAGGCACGATGCGCTGCTGGTCGAGCGCATTCTGGATCATGATTACCTTCTCGCCGGCCTTGCGGAAGACTTCGGCCATCTCGTCCTCGCTCGGCATCGCGATCGCATTTTTTCCCGCGTTCTTGGCCTTGTACATCATGTTGTCGGCCACCAGGAACAGGTCCTTCGGGTTGTCGCCGTGCGTGGGACTCAAGGCGATGCCGATCGAGGTGGTGGCCTTGATGCGGTTGCCGTCCGGCGTTTCCATCCAGAAGTGATCGAGCGACTCGGCGATGCGCTGCGCCACCATGTGCGCCTGCGGCTCGCTGGCTTCCGGCAGGATGATGCAGAATTCGTCGCCGCCGTAGCGCGCGATCATGTCGCCGTTGCGCACGCACTTGTGCAGCAGGTCGGCAAACTTCTGCAGGAAGGCATCGCCGAAATGATGCCCGAAGCGGTCGTTGATGGTCTTGAAGTTGTCCATGTCGAGCATCATCACCGCGAAGGTCTGGTTGTGCCTGCGCGCGCGCCCGATCTCATAGCCCAGCAATTCCCAGAACATGCGCTGGTTGTACAGGTCGGTCAGCGGATCGCGCGTGGCGTAATGCTCGAGGTCCTTGGTGTACTTGTAGATCGCCTTGACCGAGCCGACCAGGTTGAGCAGCGTGGTCAGGATGCTGCCGATCACCATGTTGCGGATATTGTCCTCGGCCATCATCGACTGCACGCCGATGCCGACGATGCCGCCGATCTTCGGCGTCTCCAGCAGCAGGGTCTTGGTCTGCACCTCGATATCGCGCGGGCTCAGGTCCGGCAGCGATCCTTCCTCGTCGGCGATGTTATGAGCGATAGGCAGCAGCATCGCGCCATGGAAGAACGGCGTCTCGTCCAGCTGGCGGCGCAGGATTTTTTCGAACAGGCGCACCGTTTTTTCCTGCGGCGGATTGCGCCAGAAGACTTCGCATTCGTAGGCTTCTTCCTCGACGCGGAAGATGGTCACCAGCGCATAGGCGTCGATGATGGGATTGATCTCCAGCAGCAGGTTCTTGATGAACTCGCGCCAGTCGCGTACCACGTTGGAGGTGATGATGAATTTTTCCAGCAGCCGGATCTCGAATTCCAGCACGCCCTTGTCCACCGCCACGCGCTTGATCTTGTCCACCAGCAGCGACACGTTGTCGAAGGCGACGTTGAATTCCTCGAAGCCGAAGTCGACCTTGTGCATGTCGAAGCGGTCGAAGTCCTTGATGGTGTTGAAGGTCTCGACCTTGCCCCGGAACAGGTCCATCGAGCGCTTGAGGCGGCGCGCGGCGAACGAAGTCAGCGCCAGAGCCGTCAGCAGCACGACGAGGGCGAGCGCGAGGAACAGTGCGACATAATAAATGCGCACGGTGGACGTCACGGTCTGCAGGTTGTGCTTCACGGCGACCACGCCCAGGACATCGCCGGCCTTCGCATTGGCGTGGCAGCGCAGGCATTCCGCTTGCGCCGGGACCGGCTGGGCATACGCCACATGTGTACCGGTCTTGATCGTCACATCGTTGCCGCTGCTCATCGCCAGGCGAACATGATCCGGGGCATCCTTCCCCAGGCCGCCGTAGCGTGTCTCGACGCCGGGGGCGCGATAGACATCAAGGCTATCCACGGTAGTCGCGAAAGTCGATTTTCCCGCGGCCATGACCTCTTCGAGCTGGTTGCGGCTGACACCGCGGCGCAGGGCCTGGACGATTGAATCGACGTTCTGCCGGGCGATTTCGGACGAGGATTCGAGATTGCGCTCTTCCAGCAGTTTCTCGTAGAGCAGCGACGAGGCGAGCGTCGCGCCAAGGAAGACCACGGCGGCAACGCCGACCGTCGCCCCGAACACGAAGCCGCGCAGCGTGGTGAACAGGCGGACAACGCTCTGATGGATGGTTTGGCGGAGCTTACGCATTGACCACCGCCTCGTACTGTACCGGGTCCGCACAACCGACCAGCCGGTTCTTGCCGGCCATTTTTGCTTCGTACATGCGCTGGTCGGCGATCTCCACCAGCTGGTGCCAGTCCGCCACGCCGTCGGCGATGCGTTCGGCAATGCCGAAGCTGGCGGTGACGGGATCGCCATCGGGACGCGTCCCGAGGCCGATTTCCCGCAGGCGGGTGACCGCGCTGGCAGCGGTGGCGCCGCCGGCATTCGGCAGCAGGATGACGAACTCTTCGCCGCCCCAGCGCAGCAGGACGTCGCCGGAGCGCAGATTGGCGCGCAGCTTTTCCGTCATCGTCCGCAGCACGCGGTCGCCGGCGTCATGGCCGTGGGTGTCGTTGATCTTCTTGAAGTTGTCGATGTCGAGGAAAACGATAGACAGCGGTGCGCCGCTGCGCGATGCGATGTGGAACTGGATGTCGAGCAGCTCTTCCCCGCTGGTGCGCGAGAAGCAGCCGGTCAGGCCGTCATGCGTGGCCTGGCGCACCAGCGACATCATGAAACTGAGCTGACTCATGCCGGCCAGCGCGGCGACCGTGGAGATCAGGAACAGCAGCCAGAAGGCGCCGAGGTGAGAGCTCCAGTTGAGCATGTCCAGCTGCAGCAGCGCGACGAGTGCCTCCGCACACAGGACAGGCATCGCAAAGACCGCGCTCTCCGACGCGGTGAGCGGAAAGACGGCCAGGCCGGCGATCATCACGAACGGCAGGAAGGCATAGCCGGCGGCGATTGCCGCGGCCGGACCCGCCATGTCGAAGTGCGACAGCATTGGATGGGAATAGATGAAGAACAGCGTCGGGATGCCGAACATCATCGCCAGCGCCTTGTAGGCTTCGCGCATGCGGATCGACTTGCGGAAGGAAACGGCGAGCACGCCGAAGGCAATGGTGGTGACAATGCGCCCCGCGACCAGCAGGCCCGTCACCGGCCAGTTGAAGACCAGCAGATCGATCGCGATCCACAACGGCGTCAGCACGGCGAAGAGCCCGGCAACCATGCGCACGCGGGAAATGATCATGTCGGCGCGGCGACGCGACAGCAGCGCGACATGGCCGCGCGGAAGGATGAGTTCGCGCAGCATGTCGCGAGGTATCGCGGCAAACACGGTGCCGGTCAAGAGTTTCAGGAGTTGGGAAAAACTTTGCACGCTGTTTCCTACGCATTCCGGACGGCGGAATGCCATTGTTGGGGCGCGCAGTCAGGACAGGAGTGCGCCGACGCCGTAAAGGCGTGGTACGACGGGATTGATGCCTTTTCGGTACTGCGCAATGTACTGCTACGCGCGTGAAATTTTATTGCTTTGAATCAAAATTTCCACAAATAAACTGTTGTGTGCCCGTATATTTTGTGGTTGTCCTTTGCGCTTCCCGACCGGAACCGGACCCGGCGCTGCCAGTCATAAAATCATGCGAAGTCTGTCGACAGGAGGCATGTCATGCGAAAAATGATCTTGATGGCGCTGGCTGGTTACGTCTGGCGCAAGGTGCAATCCCGGGTCGCCCGGCGCGCGGCCTCCGGCAGGTCGGTGCATCGTCCCCATTAGGCGGCAGCCGCAACGACCGTCGTTGCGGTTGCGCGGCTGCGTGACCGTTTCGACATGATCTGCTGGAGCTTGGTCCGCAGCGTGTCGGCATTGAACGGTTTGACGATGTAGCCATCGGCACCTGCCTTGGCGGCCTGGAGGATCATTTCCTTCGTCGCTTCGGCGGTCACGAGCAGGACCGGCAGGTGTTGCAGCGATTTTTCTTCGCGGATGGCGCGCAGCAGGTCGATCCCGCTCATATGCGGCATGTGGCAGTCCGTCACGACGAAATCGAACGGCTTCCCCTCCGCTTCCGCGGTCTTGAGCATCTGCAGCGCGCTCTTGCCATCCGCGGCCTCGGAAATCCTGACATTGCGCAACTGGTCTTTCAGCAGGCTGCCGATGACGCGGCGCATGCTGGATATGTCGTCGACGACCAGGAAATTCGAAACAGGGTAATAGGCAGAATCCGAGCCTGCCAGGAGGGCGGCGGGGGCCAGGGAGGCCATGAGGTTCGTCGGGCACATATATGTTCCTTCTTGTTGCTCGTGCACGTCGCGAGGCGCGCTACTTTTAGCCTGTGCCGTCGTCTCCCCTTGTTGTTTTTCCGGCCAGGCCGCCTCTTCTGCTCGAAGGGCATGACTGAAGCTTATTCCCGTTGTTTCCGCAGGGAAATGATTGGGGTCAAGGAAACGTGGGAGTGTGGTTGCTTTTTTCCCCACGTCCTGATGGATGGTTCGCGCAATTAACCAATTTCCGGCGCTACTTCCCGACCGGCTTTTTGGTGAGCTTTCGCTGCAATGTGCGGCGATGCATGTTCAACGCGCGCGCGGTCGACGAAATGTTGCCCTGGTGTTCGGCCAGCACGCGCTGGATGTGTTCCCATTCCAGCCGGTCGACGGTCAATGGTGCGAACTCTTCGGGAGCGGACGTCACCGGCGCTGTTTCTGCATTGAACTGCAAGGCGGACAGGATCGAATCGACATTCACCGGCTTGGCCAGGTAGTCGTCCGCCCCCAGCTTGATTGCCTGGACCGTGGTGGCAATGCTCGCGTAGCCCGTCAACACGAGCAGGCGCGCATGGGGCAATGCCTTGCGAATCGGTGCGATCCATTGCAAACCGGAGTCGCTTGCCAGATGCAGGTCGATCGTTGCGTAATCGAAAACGATTTGAGATGCGGCGTGCAGCGCCTCTTCACCGGTCGATACCACGGTCGCCTCCACGCCGCGCCGTCCGAGCGAACGCGCCAGCGTGGCGGAAAAGACGTCGTCATCGTCAAGAAGGAGTAATTTAGGCTTCATGCAAGGGGACGGTAACGGTTGCGGTCGTGCCGGTGCCCGGCCTGGATGAGAGCTTGATGGCCGCGCCCATCTGGCGTGCCGTGGCAAACGCCAGCATCAGGCCCAGCCCCTGCCCGCCGGACCCGCTCTTGACCTGTTCTGCGCCCAGTCGTCTCAACAACTCAGGGGGAATGCCCGGCCCCTGGTCTTCGACCCGGATTGCGGCAGCATTGCCTTCTACGGAGAGAAACACGCCGATCCCGGTATTCGTCACGCTTGCCGCATGCGCGGCGTTGTCGAGCAGGATCAGCAGGATCCTGCCGAGGTCATGCTCATTGCGTATTTGCGCAGTGCCCGCCGGCGCGGACAGTTTCAGCTGGATGGCGGGACACCGCAAACGCCATGTCTCGATGAATTGCGTCAGCCACGGCGTCAGCACAACGGGTGCGCCGGGAGATACGGCATCCTTGTTCGCCGTGACCGTCATCCGGTCGAGGGATGCCTTGCACAGCGCAATTTGCTGCTCGATCGTCGCGATGTCTTCGCGATACATCGCCAGTTCCGCCTGTTGCGCAAAGTCATGCTTCAGGTCTCCCGCAATCAGGGCAATGGTCGACAGCGGCGTGCCCATTTCGTGCGCCGCGCTCGCTGCCTGGGTGCCCAGCGCAATCATCTGCTCGTTCTTGAGGTGCTGTTCGCGGGCCAATGCCAACTGTGCATCCTTTTCCCGCAACGTGCGCGAACGCCGGCCGACGAACCAGGTGATCAGGCCCGCGGAAAGCGCAAAATTCGCCCACATGCCCACCAGGTGGTAGCTCATCGCCATCTCATGGTCCATCACGTGCAGCGGCACATAGTTGGACATCATGGCCGAATAGGCGGCCAGGGAGAAAACAGCCAGCAGCAGCGCATATCCCCACGGCAGGATCGCTGCCGCCACGGCCAGCGCCGGCAGGTAGAAAGAGACAAAGGGATTGGTGGCGCCGCCGGTCAGGTACAGCAGCACGGACAAGGCGGCGATATCGACGAAGAGCTGGACAAACAGCCCCGCATCGCCGACCGGTTCCGGTTTTTGCATGCGCCACCAGGTCCATGTGTTGAATGCCGTCAGGAGTCCCAGCACGAAGAACACGGGCTCCACCGGCAAGTGCACTTCCAGCCATTGCGCCGCGATCATGACGCCGAATGCCTCGACGGTCACCGCAATCAGGCGCATCCAGGTCAGGCGGCCGAGCGCTTCGTGCTGCGGCAAGGGTTTGAGTTTCGAGGGCAATTGCATGCGGTGATTATATAGACCGGAGGCAAGCGGATTAGCCGGGTGCGACATTTTGTCGCATTCCGCGAATGCACGGACTTCTCTATCCTTTCCAGAAGAATCCGGGAATGCGCCGAATATCAACCCCTGCGAGCATTGAGTGACTACCGCCACATTGTCTGACCTGCAAGAACCACGCGAGTCCGCAGGCGCGCGTGCATTCAAGCTCGCGGCAGTGCTCGGGATGCACATTGGATTGCTCGCCTGGCTGATGCAATTGTCGCCCGCGCCGGCAACGGTCGCGCCGCCGATGCCCATGCAGGTGCGCATGATCGAAGCGACGCCGCCTGCGCCGCAGCCCATGCGCACAGAGCCTCCCAAAACAGTTGCCGCCGCACCCAAGCCGGCTGTCCAGCCAAAGCCAGCGGCGGTTCGCCCCGCGCCCGCGCCGCGCCAGGTACTCGCCGCCGCGCCGCAGAGCGCACCGGGTCCGACGCCGTTCACCGTTGCGTCCCAATACGCCGCGCCCGTCAAGCAAGACGCGCCCGCTGCGCAACCGTCTCCTCCTCCCGCAGCATCGGCAGCGGTCGCGACACCGGCGCGGTTCGATGCGGACTACCTGCAAAACCCGGCGCCAGCCTACCCCGCGGTATCGAAGCGCCTGCGCGAGGAAGGAACCATCCTGCTGCTCGTGCGCGTGACGGCAAAGGGCGAAGCGGAGCGCGTGCAAATCCAGCAAGGGAGCGGATTTGCGCGCCTGGACGAGGTCGCGATCAGGACCGTGCAGCAATGGCGCTTCGTGCCCGCGCGTCAAGGCGCGGAAGCCATCGCCGCAAACGTCGTCGTGCCGATCGTCTTCCGGCTGGACAGCTAAAGAATGAATTCAACTCAGGGATCAAAACAATGAAGTTCAGTTACACGCCGCTTTACGCCGCCCTCCTTTGCGCGCTGTCAACGGGCGCATTTGCGCAGCAGGCTGCGGAGGGCCCGGTCAAGACGCTTGGAACCGTCACCGTCACCGGCGGCCAGCCGACTTCGCTGCCGACACAGATCCCGACCACGATCGAAGGCATCACCGGCAAGCAGATCGAGGAAACGATCAATGCGACCGACAGCCAGGACGCGCTGAAGTACATGCCAAGCCTGGTCGTGCGCAAGCGATACATCGGCGACTATAACCACGCGGTACTGTCGACGCGCGCCTCCGGCACCGGCAACAGCGCCCGCTCCATGGTGTATGCAGACGGCGTGCTGCTGTCCAACTTCCTCGGCAATGGCGCGGCCTTTACGCCGCGCTGGGGACTGGTGACGCCGGAAGAAATCGAGCGCGTCGACGTGCTGTATGGCCCGTTCTCGGCCGCATATCCGGGAAACTCCGTCGGTGCGGTCGTCGATTACGTGACGCGCATGCCGACGCAGTTCGAGGCGCATGCCAAGCTCACCTATGCGAGCCAGAACTTCGACCTGTACGGCACCAGCGAGCGTGACGCCGCGAAGCAGGCGAGCGTATCGGCCGGCAACCGCAGCGGCGCGTTGTCCTGGTGGTTCAACGTCAACCGGCTGGACAGCACCGGCCACCCGATGGTGATTGCGAACAGGCTGGTGTCCGACGGTGCCGCACCCACGGCCGGAACACCCGTGGTGACCGGCGCCATCGCATCGAAGAACCATCAGGAGCGCGATTGGTGGATCCTGGGCACGGCAACCAGGTACCACACGGTGCAGGACCATGCGAAGCTGAAGCTTGCCTACGACTTTTCTCCCACCATGCGCGCGAGCTACACGCTCGGCCTGTGGCGCAACAGCACGGACGGCGGCGTCGAAAGCTACCTGCGCGACAGCGCCGGCAACCCTGTCTATTCGGGCAATGTCGTGATCGGCGGCCGTCAGTACAACCTGAATACGCCCAGCCTCGCGTTTGCGCCGAGCCGGAACGAGATCGAGCATGTGATGCATGGCGTGTCGGTGAAGACCAACACCAAGGGCGTATTCGACTGGGAAGTTGCCGCCAGCCTGTACGACTACCACAACGATATCGCCCGCGCGCCGACCGCAGTGCTGCCGGCAGCGTTCAATGGCGGCGCGGGACGCATCACCGACATGGACGGCACCGGCTGGAATACCCTGAGCCTGCGCGGCACCTGGCGCCCGACCGGGACCGACAAAGGCGTCGGTGCGCATGTGGTGGATTTCGGCGTGCAGCAGGAGGCATACAAGCTGCGCAACCTGGTCAGCAACACGCCGGACTGGATCAATGGCGGTCCGACCTCCCGTTTCTCCGCCTTCAACGGCAATGCCCGCCTGCTCGGCATGTACGCGCAGGACACCTGGCAATTCGCGCAGGACTGGAAAACGACCCTGGGCGGCCGCTATGAAATGTGGCGCGCATGGGGCGGCGAACTGGGCAATGCCGCGAGCATCGTGCCGTTCGGCACGGAGCGTGACGAGAACCATTTCTCGCCGAAAGCCGCGATCGCCTTCCAGGCAACGCCGGACTGGGTGCTCAAGGCATCGACCGGCCGCGCGGTGCGCATGCCGACCGTGAGCGAACTGTATCAAGGCTCGATCACCGGCAATACGATCATCAATACCAACCCCGATCTGAAACCGGAAAAATCCTGGACCACCGAACTCACCGCAGAGAAGGCCCTGGATAACGGACTTCTGCGCGCGACCCTGTTCTTCGAGCGTACGCGCGACGCGCTGTACTCGCAGCCGCTGTCGGCGACCGTCAGCACGGTGCAAAACGTCGACAGGATCCGCACCAACGGTCTCGAGCTGGCATTCATGGCTGCCGACGTCGCTGTCCGGGGGCTGGAATTGTCAGGCAGCCTCACCTATGCCGATTCGGTCATCACGGCCAATGCCGGCTTCCCGGCGAGCGTGGGCAAGCGGCAGCCGCGCGTGCCGAAGTGGCGCGCCAGCGCACTGGCCACCTACAAGCCCGATGCCCGCTGGGCCTACTCCCTGGGCGCACGCTACAGCAGCACGCAGTACGGCCAGCTCGACAACAGCGATACCAACGGTTTCAGCTATCTCGGCTTCAGCAAGTATTTCGTGACGGATGTGCGCGTCCGCTACCAGATCGCCAAGCAGTGGAGCGCCGCGTTCGGCATCGACAACCTCAACAATGACAAGTACTGGGCCTTCCACCCGTATCCGCAGCGCACCTTCGTTGCGGAACTGAAATTTGATATGTGATCGGAATCGGCATGCAAGACAAATTCGGACTCGCCCATTTCTGGGCCCAAGGCGATGCGGTGACGCATGCGGTGGCCATCGTGATGCTGCTCATGTCGGTGGCCAGCTGGACCATCATCATCGGCAAGGCCATCGGCCACTTCCGCAACCGCCATTCGATTTCGCTTGCCATGCAATCGTTTTGGGATGCGGATTCGCGGGCGCAGGCACTGGATGCGATCCGGAGGACGGACCGGTCAGGCGTTTTCGCACTGGTGGCGACAGATGCGGTGCTGGCGGCCAGGGCATGGGAAGAAAAATCGGCCGGCAGGACCGGCCCCGGGGTCGATGCCAGCGAATTCATCGGACGTACGCTGCAGCAATCGACGGTGCTGGCGCAAGCGCGTCGGCATCATACGGATTGCGTTCGTGACGGAAGCGCCTCGTTGATGACATTCATTTCCGGAAAACGCATGCATACCAGGCGCAGGCCACCTTTTCTCTTCGTCGCGGCACTCTGCATGGGCATGTCGCACCTGGCCACGCCTTCAGCCATGGCGCAGGACAAGCACGCGCACGGCAATGCCGCACCTGCATCCGCTGCACGCGACCTCGGCACCGCTGCCGCATTCGACAACGACGGACGCCTCTGGGTCGTCACCAAGGAATCCGAGAATACAGACCAGTATGTCGTCCTGCGCAGCTCGGCGGATATGGGCAAGACATGGACGCCGGGCCAGCGCATCCAGAAGACGCCCGAGCCGGTCGCGGCAAATGGCGAGGCCCGTCCGCATATCGCCATCGGCAAGAAGGGCGAGCTTTACATTTCCTATACCAGCACCATCGCCAGGCCGCATATCGGGAATATCCGCTTCGTCCGTTCGCTGGATGGCGGCAAGTCATTTTCTGCCCCGGTGACGGTGCATGCGAACCGCGACCACATTGTTCACAGTTTCGAATCGATGGCCGTGGCCCCCGACGGCAAGCTCTACATCGCCTGGATCGACGGCCGTGGCGCCACGCAAGCGAAGCAGCAAAACGAACGCTATGCCGGCTCGGCCGTGTACTACGCTGTATCGAGCGATCAGGGCGAGTCCTTTGCTGGCGACTACAAGGTGGCCGATCATGCCTGCGAATGCTGCCGTATCGGCTTGTCCTTGAACCAGGATGGCAAGCCGGTGGCGATGTGGCGCCACATCTTCGCGCCCAATATCCGCGACCATGCGATGGCGGAACTCGGGCCGAATGGCGCAGCATCGGAAATAAAGCGTGTCACCTTCGACGACTGGATGGTGGATGCATGCCCGCACCATGGACCGTCGCTCGCTTTCGGGAATGACGGCAAGCGGCACCAGGTCTGGTTCACCGGGAAGGAAGGTGTCGCCAGCAGCACGTTGTACGCGGCGGAAGATGCGCGTGTCCCCTCGGCGCTCGGCAGCGGCCAGACTTCCCATCCCGACCTCATCACGCACGAGGATCAGGTCGCGATCGTCTGGAAGGTATTTGATGGCCAGTCGACAGCGGTCGTGCTGAAACAATCGGACGACGGCGGGAAATCGTGGACGGAAAAGGAAGCAGGCCGGACGACGGCAAACTCCGACAGTCCTTACCTGGTCAAGTCTGCCGATCGCATCGTCCTCATCTGGCGCACGCAGAACGAAGGAATCCGGGTCATCCCCGTGGAAAGGAAAAAAGGATGAACCGGCTCCTGGCGGCAGCGGCGATTGCATTGTCGAGCATGGGCGCCGTTCATGCTGCGGAGGCGATCCACGTCTTCGGGCCGGAGTCCTTCAGGCAGATCGTGGCGAGCAAGGCCGGCAAGCCTTTCGTCGTCATGGTCTGGTCTCTCGATTGCGCTTATTGCGCACAGAGCTTTGAGGCGCTGACCGAGGCGAAGAGAAAGCATGGCCTCGATGTGGTGACGATTGCAACCGACCCCGCGGACGATGGCGAGTCGGTCAAGCTGATCGCCGGGAAGCTTGCCGCTTACCGGATGACCGGGAATGCCTGGGCCTTCGGCTCGTCGCCGCCGGAGCAGCTGCGCTATGCGATCGATCCGAAATGGCGTGGCGAGCTTCCGCGCAGCTATTGGTTCGGCGCCGACGGGAAGGCGGTTGCGCATTCCGGGCTGGTGTCGAAAGAGAGGGTTCTGGCGCACGTCGGGAAGTGAATCGGGGCAGTAGTCCTACCGCGGCCGCAATCGCAGGATCTCCCCCCGCGACTCATCCGTCAGCAGATACAGCAACCCGTCCGGCCCTTCCTTCACATCCCGGATGCGCTTCCCCAGGTTCTCCAGCAGTTTCTCTTCCTTCGCCACCTTGCCGTCCTTCACTTCCAGCCGCGCGAGATAGCGGAACTTGAGCGCGCCGACGAACAGACTCCCCTGCCAGTCCTTGCCGTACTTGTCGCTCCTGAGGAATGCCATGCCGGAGGGCGCGATCGACGGCGTCCAGTAATGCAACGGCTGCTCCATGCCGGCCTTCGTGTTGCCTTCGCCGACCTTGCCGCCGCCGTAGTGTTCGCCGTACGAGATCACCGGCCATCCGTAATTCCTGCCCGCGTCGGCGCGGTTGACCTCGTCGCCGCCCTGCGGTCCATGCTCGTTCATCCACAGCTTGCCGTCCGGTGCCAGCGCGGCGCCCTGCGCGTTGCGGTGGCCGTAACTCCAGATTTCCGGCAGCGCGCCGCTGCGGCCGGCGAAGGGATTGTCCTTGGGGACGGAACCATCCTTGTTGATGCGGACGATCTTGCCGTGGTGGTTGTCGAGCTTCTGCGCATCCTCCATGCGGCGGAAGCGGTCGCCGAGCGTGAGGAAGAGCGTGCCGTCGCCGCTCTCGACGATGCGGCAGCCGAAGTGGGCGTTGCTGCCGTACTTCGGCTTCTGGCTGAAGATGACCTTGACCTGATCGAGCCGCTTCGCGTCGTCCGACAGCCGCGCCGAGGCCAACGCGGTCGAATTGCCCGAGCCGGATTCGGCCGGTTCGGAATAGCAGAAGTAAATAGTGCGGTTGAGCGCGAACGCGCTGTCGGCCAGCACATCGAGCAGGCCGCCCTGGCCGCCGACGTCGATCTTCGGCAAGCCTTCGAGCGGCGCGCCGGCGTCGCCGTTCGGCTGCACCACGCGCATGCGCCCGGGGCGTTCGGTGACAAGCATGCGTCCGTTGTCGAGAAAGGTCAGTCCCCAGGGATGTTCCAGGTTCTTGGCGACCGTTTCGGAACGGATTTGCGCTGCGGCCGGGAGGCTCATGCCGCATAGCAATGCCGCGGCGACCAGGCATCGGGGGATCTGCGTGAAGGACAGCCGGTGCGGGCTCATACCTTTCCTTTCCTTCGGGTTGACCGCCCCATGATAGCGCCGCGCCGGTTTAGTCGTTTGATCCCGAGCTGCGCGTCTGCACTTTTTCCTTGATCGATTCGACCTTGGGTTCGCCGGCAATGTCCTTGATGACCGCTCCATAGCTTGCCTTGCCGCGCACGCTGCGCGTGCCGCGTGCGACTTCGAAGTCGATGGTGTAGCTGACGAAGAGCCGGTCCGAGTGCGGGTCGGCGCTCATGAAATCGATGCGTTCGATTTCGTAATGGCGCTTCGGCCAGTGATGGACGTAACGTTCCACGTCGCGCAGGATGTCGCGCGGCGTGTCGTCTTCCTCGTCGCCGTCGCGCTGCGCATGCCCGGCCGGCACGGGGAGTGCCGCGGTCAATCCCGACGATACCGGCAGGAGCAGTGCCGCCGCCAGAATCCAGCCCGCCATGTTGCGTCAGGCGATCCTGCGGAAGGCCTTGATCGAGTTCAGGTTCAGGCCCTTTTCCAGGCGCCGCTCTTCGTCGACGTCGAACCACTGTTCCGGCTCGGGCCCGTCGATGCGTACCGTGCGGATCACGTTGCGCATCTCGCGTCCGAAGGGGATGCGGCCGAATGCGATCTGGTAGGTCTTGCCGATGATCGGCTCGAATTGTTCGTCCACCATCCAGCCGGTTTCATGTCCTTCCTCGCGGTCAGGATGCATGACGGGATTTTCAATGCCGAGTTCGGTGAGGATGCCGTGTAGAGTAGCCATGGTGTGCTCTGTCGAGTGTGGTGGGAGGAATCGCCGGGGGCTTATCGTGCGCTCTTTTGCTCCGACTTCTTCCGGTTCCGGCGGTCGATGTCCGTTGTCGCATCGTCGATCTTCGGATCGACCGCCTTGTTGGGCGTCTTGACGATTTCTTCCGTTCCGGTATGCGGCGGCGTCACCACTGCACCGGGATCGGTTGGTGTCTTGTCCACGCGGGGTGGTGCCTTTGTCGTGGACTCCGGGATCTTCGCCGTGCCGCTCTGCGCTGCCGCGTATGTGCTGACGCACATGGCCGCAGCGAGGAGGAAAGCAATGCGTTTCATCGCGCTCCCGCAGAGAGGGGGCCGCTGCGCTGGGGCTGCAGCGGCGCGGCCGCTTCGGTTTCATCGGCGACGGCTTCATGCGGCTCGCCCAGCCGGGTCAGGCTGGCCTGCCGCACGCGCATTTCGTCGCCGAGCGCGATGCGCTGCGCCTGGTCGAGGAGCTTGAGGACCGCAGGGAACAGATGTTCTTCCTCTTCCTTGTGATGATGCTCTGCCTGCTCCTTGAGTACCTTGAATTTCGCTTCGAACGACTTCTCCGATGGTTCGAGCCCGATCAGGTCGGCCAGCAGCCGCTTGAGCGACAGGTGCTCTTCCAGCGATTCCAGCAAGTCGTCCTCGGTGCGCGCGCGGTGGACGGCCGGGTAGAAGATTTCCTCCTCCGCCTTGATGTGGACAGTCAGCTGGTCCGCCACCTGCATGAACAGCGCCTTCTTCCGCGCGTCCTCCTCGGCGTCGGCGACCTGGCTGAACAAGTCTTCCATGTCGCGGTGCTGGGCAGTCAGGAATGTCACTGCGTCGAGGTCTTGTGGGGTCATTGTGTTGCGCTCCGGATTGGTTGTTCTGAACAAGTTAGAGATAGCCTCCCTGAACTGGTTCAGGCAATGCAGGCCTTTTCGCCATCTCCCCTGAGCGAGTGCAAGAAGTGCGGGGCGGCAACGCGAAAACTTTCCCGCGCATACAATAGCCGCTTCACGTTTTCAGGTTTCAACATGTCAGTGCAACGCAAAGCCCTCGATACCCTCGCCATCACCACGATGCTCGTGCTGTGCGTGCTGTGGGGACTGCAACAGGTGGCGGTGAAGCTCGCCGCGCCTTCGATGGGGCCGGTGATGCAGATCGGCCTGCGGTCGCTCGCTGCGGCTGCGCTGGTATTGGCAGTGATCCTGTGGAAGGGCGAGCGCCTGTCTGTGCGCGACCGGTTTTTCCTTCCCGGCATCGGCGCGGGTTTGCTGTTCGCGCTCGAGTTCCTGTTCGTCGCCGTGGGCTTGCAATACACCACCGCATCGCATATGTCAGTGTTCCTCTACACGGCGCCGATCTTCACGGTGCTCGGGCTGCACTGGTTCATTCCCGGCGAGCGGCTGGGGACCTTGCAGTGGGCCGGCGCGTTTGCGGCCTTCGCGGGGATTGCCGTCGCCTTTTCCAATGGTTTCGCCAGCACGTCGCGCGACTGGACGTCGATGCTTGCGGGCGACGCGCTCGGTGTGCTCGGCGGCGTGTTCTGGGCGGCGACTACCCTGCTGATCCGCCGTTCCGCACTGTCCGAAGCGCCGCCGGCAATCACGCTGTTCTACCAGCTCGCCAGCTGCGGCGTGATCCTCGTGGCCATCGCGCTGCTGATCGGCCAGGGCAGTGGTGTGGCGATGACAGGGGTGGTGTGGGGCAGCCTGTTCTTCCAGTCGGTCATCGTGGCTTTCCTCAGCTATCTCGTCTGGTTCTGGATGCTGCGCAAGTACCTCGCCTCGCGGCTGTCGGTGTTTTCCTTCCTGACTCCGATGTTCGGTGTCGGTTTCGGTGTGCTGCTGCTGGACGATCCGCTCGATCCGCGCTTTGTTGCCGGCGCGGTGCTGGTGATGTTCGGCGTTGTCATGGTGAACATCAGGCGCTGACGAAGCATCGTTCAGGAAATACGACGGCACTTTTCCGTTGCGCCGTTGCCAAAGCTTTCCGTATCAACTTTATCGGGTACTGGAGATCGCAATGTTTCTGCGCCTGGGTCGTTTGTTCCGTGCTGTCGGACGGGAAATCCTTGTGTTGTGGTACGCCTGCCGCAATCCGGCCACGCCATTCCGCCTGAAACTGGTGGCAATATTGCTCGGCCTGTACGTCTTCAGCCCGATCGATATCATTCCCGACTGGCTGGCGCTGCTGGGACTCGTCGATGACGTCACGCTGCTGGCGCTCGGCATCCCGGCACTACTGAAGTTCGTGCCGGAACCTGCGCTGCACGATGCGCGCAGTGCCGCTGACGGCTTGCTCTCGCGCATGCGCTTCGGGATGCACCGCTGAGTTTGCGCCGGCGCAAACAATTCCCGTCTCTTCATTCCTGTTTCAGCGCGCCTGCCTACCATGGTGGCAGGCGCCGGCCTTTGCCGGACGCACATGAGGAGACCGTCATGTCACAACTGAACGTGGAGACGATACGCGGACTGTACGATGCTTTCAGCAAGGGCGATGTCCCGGCGGTGCTGGATCGCATGGACGAAAGTATCGAGTGGATCGAGGCGGACAATTTTCCGTACGCCGACCGGAATCCCTACGTCGGCCCGAAAGCAGTGCTGGAAGGCGTGTTCATGCGCCTGGGACATGACTGGGACGAGTTTGCCGTCAAGCCGGAACAGATGCTCGACGCCGAGCACAATGTCGTGGTGCTGGGCACGCACCACGGACGTTACAAGGAAACCGGCAAGGAGCTGCATGCGCAGTTTGCGCATGTATGGAGCCTGCGCGACGGCCGCGTGGTGCGCTTCCAGGAATACACCGACACCAAGCAGTTCGCGGATGTGGTGACTTAAGCCCCAACGGGCGTGTACTTCTCCGCGTTGTCGGCCAGCCAGCGCGACGACAGGCTGCTGTCCTGTTGCGCCGGGTGGAAATCCTCGCGGAAGTATTCGCGCCATGGGGCATAAGTCTCGCGCACCAGCCCGCGCTTGCCGAACAGGAAGCTGGCGGCGCTTTTCCACGTGCTCCACTTCCACAGGGTTCCGTCGCGGCGCAGGTTGTTGACCGTCTGGCGGACCAGGTCGCCAAGGAAGATAGTGGTGATGCGCCGCATCCAGACGATGCGCCATGTGTGGTTGCCGTCCAGCGCGTGATACAGGTCGAAGGCGGTGCTCTTGTGCTCCGATTCCTCCGCGCAATGCCACAGCCACATCGTCTTCAGGCGCGGCTCGCCTTCCAGCACGTCGTGGTTGCGCAGCAGCCAGTCGGCCAGGATCGCGGTGTAGTGCTCGTTGGCCGCGGTGATGGCGACCCAGTGGCGGTAGTCGGCGCCGTCCAGCAGCTTCAGGCGCTTCTGCGCGCGCGGCGCCCACTCATTGACCAGTCCCTGCTTCTCCAGGTGGCCGTTGAACAGGGAATGCAGCCGGCGGTGCGTCGCTTCCTGCCCGACGAATCCCTGTACCTCCGTGCGGAAGTGCTCCTGCTTATCCTCCGGCAAGGCCTTGTAGCCGTTGCGCACGGAATCGATGAAAAACTGCTCCCCGACCGGAAAGCTCATCGACAGCGCATTGAACAGCGCGCTGCGAAAGGCGTCTCCGCCGCACCAGTGGCGGGCGAACGGCTTTTCAAGGTCGATCAGCAGACGGCGGACGACGAGGTCGGTCATCGGAACGCTCCGGCGGGCAGGGGATTGGCAAAAACTGCGATTGGTACTGTTGCGTACCAATCATGTTCGTATGCCGCCTTGGTACTGTCAAGTACCAGACTGTTAAAATTCCTGACATGACGCAAACCTTGTCCGACACGGATTCCCTGACCCGCCATCGCCACCGCTTGCTGGAAGGCATGGCGCAGGCCGTCGCGGAAAAGGGATATGCGGAAACAACGATTGCCGACATCGTGCGCGAGGCGGCCGTTTCGCGCCGCACGTTCTACGAGCATTTCGCCACCAAGTCGGCGTGCCTGATCGCGCTGTACGAAGCGGCCAGCCACGGCGCCCTCAAGGTTTTGCGTGAAGCACTCGATCCGGGGCGCGACTGGGAGGACCAGGTGGAACAGGCCATGGCCGCCTACTTCGACTGCCTGGCGCAGAATCCCGCGCTGGTCCGCACCCTGTTCATTGAAATCCTCGGCCTCGGTCCGGAAGGACTTGCCGCCCGGCGCAGGATGAATGATGAAATCGCCGACTTCATGTTGCATGTCATCAATCGCAGCCGCGGCCGTCGCCCTCTGTCGCGCGAAATGGCAATGGCCGTCGTGGGCGGAGTGAACGAATTGGTGCTGAACGCTATCGAAACCGGCCAGGTCGAGCAGTTGCGCGACCTGGCAACGCCCGCCGTCCAACTCATCCGCGCCGTGACCCGGGACCACGCCTGACGCACTTTCCCGCCCCGGAACTTCGGTGGGCGGTCGCGTTTCTTAGTTTCAGTTAAACCTTCAGCAGGCAGCGCTGCTTGCACGCATACGGCGCCTGCACCACGACGCCATCATTCATGAACGATTCGGACATCGGGACGCCCGAAGCGCCCCGCAACGCCGCAACGACCACGCAACCCGGGTTCCCCAGGAGAAATGCGCGCGCCATCGTCCTCTGGCCGGCCGCCGCGCTCCTGCTTGCCTGCCTTCTCTGGGGCGCGATCCTTTCCATCCTGAACCGCGACCATGCCAAGGTCCGTGACGACGCAAGCCGGCAGGCGGAGTCGCTTGCGCGCGCCTACGCCGTCCAGCTGGAACGGACCGTCGGTTACATCGACCAGCTCACCCTGCGCCTGAAGCACGACTGGGAAGATCCCTACGTCATCCTCAACCTGGAGCGCCAGCAGGAGCGCGGCCTGTATCCCGACAACGGCCAGCTCTACGCCAGCGTGGCCGATAGCAATGGCGATGTTGTTACGAGCACGCTGCCGCTGCCGCAGCGCCTGTCCTTAGCCACGCATCCGAATTTCCTGGAGCACAAGGCGGGCGAGTCCGGACTATTGATAGCAGGACCCGAGATATCCAAGCGGCTTGGCGTGCCCGTGATTCGCTTTACCCGGCGGCTCGAAGATATCGACGGCAACTTTGCCGGCATGGCCATGATTTCAGCCCAGCCGGCTTTCCTCGGGACCTTCTATGACGAAGCCGTGCTGGGGCGCGATGATTTCGTCTCTGTACGCTACAGCCGCGGCCCCATTCTCGCCGTCACGGCCAATGGCCGGACCACCAACGGGCACCAGTTTTATCGTGACGACCCGGTGTTCAAGACGCCGGCAGGTTCGGAAGTGGAGGGAGCGGGCCGATTCCGGGACGGCCAGTCGCGCATCGTGGCCTGGAGACAACTGGGCCGCTACCCCCTCGTTGCGCTGGCTGCCCTGTCCGAAAAGCAGGTATATGCCGCGTATAACGCCACCGCCCGTCGCTACTTCGCGCTTGCTACCGCCGGGAGCCTGTTCCTGTTCCTGTTCGCCAGCATCGGTACGGCACTTTCCGCCCGGCTTGCGTGGCGCCGCCAGAAGGAGCATGAGGTCCGGGAAACCTACCGGCTCGCGGTCGATGCTGCCAAGGAAGGTTTCTACATGCTGCGCCCGCTCCGGGACGGCAGCGGCAAGGTCACCGATTTCCAGGTGGCCGACTGCAACGAGCGCGGCGCGGCGCTGGTCGGCATGAGCAAGGCCGGACTCATCGGCCGTACCGTGGCGGAGCTGCATGCCGAGGATTATGCGCAGGCTGCGCTGGAGCGGTTGCGGCAGGCAATGGAGGAAGGCTATTACGAAGACGAGGTGCGCGTGTCGAGCCGCAGCATGCTGAAGGTCGATTGGGTGCATCGCAAGCTGGTGCGTTCCGGCGCCGGCCTGGCGATGACCATCCGGGATATTTCCGACATCAAGGCGCACGAGCAGGAACTCACCAACATGGCCAACGCCGATGCCCTGACCACCCTGCCCAACCGCCACTGGCTGACCAACTACCTGCCCATCGCCATCGACCAGGCGCGCAGCAGCCATCACAACCTGGCCGTCCTGTTCATCGACCTCGATGACTTCAAGAACATCAATGACACCCTGGGGCATGTGGCGGGAGACGAACTGCTCAAGGCGGCGGCCGACCGGTTGCGCTCGCTGGTACGCGGCAGCGACCGGGTAGTGCGCCTGGGCGGCGACGAATTCACCATTGTGCTGGACCAGGTCAGGCGCGTGGACGATGTTGCCCGCGTGGCACGCCTGATCATCGAATCCCTCGACGAGCCGTTTTCCGTCGCGCATTCGAGCGGGCACCGCGTGCATGCCTCGATCGGCATCAGCATGTACCCGCAGGACGGCCAGGACGGCGACACGCTCCTCAAGCATGCGGACGTCGCCATGTATGCGGCCAAGGCCGCGGGCAAGGGGCGCTACCAGTTCTACCAGTCGCATCTGTCGGACCGGCTGGTCCTGCGCATCAACCGGGAGCAGGCGCTGCGCCAGGCGATCGAGCGCGACGAATTCGTCCTGCATTACCAGCCTCGCGTCGATACCGCCACCGGGAAACTGTGCAGCATGGAAGCACTGGTGCGCTGGCAGCATCCCGAACGCGGCCTGGTGCCGCCGATCGAGTTCATCGAGGTCGCGGAAGATACCGGCCTGATCCTGCAGCTCGGCAGGAGCGTCATCGAGAAGGCCTGCGCCCAGATCGCGCAGTGGAAGATGGAAGGCTTGCCGATCGTGCCGGTCTCGATCAATGTCTCGGCACTGCAATTCAACGACGGCCACGTCAGCGATTTCCTCGCCGGCTCCATGCGGCGTCACGGCGTGGACCCGTCGCTGGTCGGGGTCGAACTGACGGAGTCCTGCATGGCTGGACAGGACGATACGGTAACCGGCGAACTGGACGGACTGCGCCGTCTGGGCGTCAAGCTGCTGGTGGACGACTTCGGCACCGGTTATTCGTCCCTGTCACAGCTGCAACGGCTCAATGTCGACATCCTGAAGGTCGACCGCGCTTTCACTGTCACGTTGTGCGACGGCGCCGAAGGAAAGGCGCTGTTCAAGGCCATCGTCTCGATGGCCGATGCCCTCGATATCAGCATCGTTGCCGAAGGGGTGGAAACCGAAGAGCAGCTCCACGCTCTGCAGATGCTCGAATGCGACGAAGTGCAGGGTCACTTCGTGTCCCGGCCAGTCCCCGCCACGGAAATGGCCGGCCTGATGATCAAGCGATTCCTTTTTCCCGAGGAAATCTCGCACCCGCATGGAACCATGCCGGCTTGATCAAGTGCATGCAGCCCTGCGCGGCTTCATGCAAAATGCTGGAATACTTTCCTGATCGCAGCCCGTGTGGACGGAGCCAGACACCATGCCCAGTGAACAGAATACCGATACCTTCATCTCTACCGGCGTTCCCGGTCTCGACGAAATCCTGTGCGGCGGCCTCACGCGGGAACGTCTCTATCTTGTCGAAGGCCAGCCCGGCTCCGGCAAGACAACGCTCGGCCTGCAGTTCCTGATTGAAGGCGTGAAGCAGGGCGAGCGCGTGCTGTACATCTCGCTGGCGGAAAACGCCTCCGAGCTGCGCGCCGTCGCCGCCTCGCACGGCTGGTCGATGGACGGCATCCACATCCACGAGGTAATCCCCAGCGAAAGCCTGCTTGATCCGAAGGAACAGTACACCATGTTCCATCCTTCCGAGGTGGAACTGGGCTCTACCACGCAGGAGATCCTGGCTGCGGTGGAATCGTTCAGGCCGAGCCGCGTCGTGATCGACTCGCTTTCCGAACTGCAGCTCCTGGCCGACAACGCCTTGCGTTACCGGCGCCAGGTGCTCGCGTACAAGCAGTTCTTCGCCAACCGCGCCTGCACCGTTCTACTGCTGGACGACCGCACGGCGTCCAGTGCCGATCTCCAGGTGCACAGCATCGCCCATGCGGTGATCATGCTCGAGCAGAAGCCGAAGGAATACGGCGTCGACCGCCGGCGCATCCGCGTCGGCAAATACCGCGGCGTCAATTTCCGTGCCGGCCTCCACGACTACGCCATCGTGCGCGGCGGGCTGATCGCTTATCCGCGCCTGGTGGCGTCGACTTCCCGCGTCACGGCGCGCCGGCAGCAGTTCGTCTCCGGACTGCCTGAACTGGACAAGCTGCTCGGCGGTGGCATCGAGGAAGGCACCAGTACCCTGATCTCCGGCCCGCCGGGAACCGGCAAGTCCTCGCTGGCGGCTCAGTTCGTCTCGGCCGTGGTCGAGCGCGGTGCGCGCGCCGCGATGTTCATCTTCGAAGAATCCGCCAACAACCTGATCAACCGCGCCGAGGGCCTTGGCATGAAGCTGACGCAGCCGCTGGAAACGCAGCTGCTGACCATCCAGCAGATCGACCCGGCGGAACTTCCGCCCGGCGAGTTCGCGCACAACGTGTGCGCCGCCGCTGAGCAGGGCGCGAAGGTCATCGTGATCGACAGCCTGAACGGCTACCTCAGCGCGATGCCGGACGAGCGCTTCCTGACCACCCACCTGCACGAACTGCTTACCTGGCTCGGCCAGCGCGGCGTTGTCACCATCCTGGTCGGCGTGCACCAGGGCCTCATTGGCAGCAACAGCACGGCCAGCGTGGATGCCAGCTACCTTGCCGACAACGTTCTGCTGTTGCGCCACTACGAGGCGGATGGCGAAGTGCGGCAGGCGGTGTCGGTCTTCAAAAAGCGCGGCGGTCCGCATGAGCGCACGCTGCGCGCGTTTTCCATGTCCAGCGAAGGCATCCGCGTCGGGCCGGTGCTGCGCCAGTTCCACGGCGTCCTGACCGGTGTGCCGACCATCCGCGACAATGCCGGGGACGTCGGGATTGACAATGACAACTGATCTGCACGCGCTGGAATCGCGGATTCTGCTGTTCGCCCCGACCGGGCGGGACGCGCAGCTTGCGCAACGCGTGCTTGAGGCGGGGGGCATGGCGAGCGTCATCTGCAACACGACGCAGGACGTGCTGGCCGAGCTCGAACGCGGCGCGGGCGCACTGCTGGCGCAAGAGGAAACATTGACGCCGGCCGCGCTCAGGCTGCTCGGAACGTGGGTGGCCGGGCAGCCGCACTGGTCCGACATCCCGATTCTCGTGGTGACGCACCAGGGAGCTGATTCTCCGGGCCTGCAATCCGTGATGGATACTTTGCGCAACCTCACGCTGCTGGAACGGCCGGTGCGCACGCGCGCCCTGATCAGTTCCGTGAAATCGGCGCTCAATGCGCGCATGCGGCAATACCAGGTGCGCGAGGCCGAACAGCGCAAGGATGAATTCATCGCCAGCCTGGCGCACGAACTGCGCAATCCGCTCGCGCCCATCCGCACCTCGATGAGCGTGCTGTCGCTCATGTACCCGGCGGCATCCGGCGTGAGCAAGGTATGCGATGTGGTGGAACGGCAGATCGGACACCTGACGCGGCTGGTCGACGACCTGCTCGACGTGGCGCGCATCACCAGCGGCAAGATCGTGCTGCAACGGGATCCGGTCTTGCTCTCCTCCATCATTTCCCATGCGATGGAGATCTGCGCGCCGATGCTGGAAGGAAAGCCGCACGCGCTCCATGTGTCGCAGCCGCAGGAAGACATCACGCTCGACGTTGACCCGGTGCGGCTGGTGCAAAGCCTGGCCAACGTCCTCGGCAATGCGATCAAGTTTACGCCGTCGCCCGGCAGCATATCGCTTGCCGTCGAGGTGCACGACAGGAATGTCAGCTTTCGCGTCCGGGACACCGGTATCGGCCTGGAGCCGGCGGCGACCGAACGAATCTTCGAGATGTTCGCCCAAGGCATGCCGGCGCATGCGCGCGCGCACGGCCCCGGCGGACTGGGGATCGGCCTCAGTCTCGCCCGGCGCTTTGTCGAAATGCATGGCGGCACGCTCACCGCGGCAAGCGAGGGACCCGGCAAGGGCAGCGAATTCACCATGACCCTGCCGGTCGTGACCGATCCCGGCAGGCGCCGTGAGACAGCCGGCGCGCTGCATCCGCCGGTCGCCGGCAACCGGCGCGTGCTGGTGGTCGACGACAACCGCGACGGCGCCGACATGCTGCAGCAATTGCTCGAGGCCGACGGCTTTACCGTCGATGCCGTCTACAACGGTCCCGATGCACTGCAAGCCGCCGCCGCGCGCCTGCCGGACATTGTGGTCATGGATATCGGCATGCCCGGCATGGACGGGTACGAAGCAGTGCGTCATATTCGCGCACTGCCCGGCGGCAAGGGTATCCTGATCATCGCCGTCACCGGATGGGCACAGGACAGCGCCAAGCTGCAATCGCGCGACGCGGGATTCGACCACCATCTGGTCAAACCGGTCCGGCTCGACCAGATCCGGTGCTTCCTCGAATCCAAGCGCGCCTGAGCGCCCTATTTCCACCGGATCTTGTTGTCGCGCAGAACGTGTGCCGATAATCGCGCCTATCCTGAGCTCGTCGTACGTTCTCCTACAAGACATGGATCCGGATTATCTCGTCATCAGGGAAGACGAGGCGGAGGACACGCGCGCGTCCGGCATCATGGACCGGACGGGCGCGCGCAGTGTGGATGACTTCAGTTCATGGCGACGCCACGAGGGGTGATAACGGAAACGCTCAACCGGCATTTGGCGCGGCGGTCGCCCATGAGACGCCGCAATTCATCGATGCTGATGCCGGTCGCTTCATGCATCAGCAACAGTATCGAACCGCCAACCGGCATGCGGCATGCGCGGATGTCGCCGATGACATTGCGCGCGACCTTCAGCTTGCGGGACAGGGCGCCATCGCTTGACACGCCAAGCCGTGCATTGATGATGTTGAGAAGCTTGTTGGGATCGTAAGAAGAGAGAGTTGCTGCCTGGATCATTGCTTTCCTTGCTCATGAAATAACAAACATGGGAGTGCATTGACTCTTCGATAACGATGAAGTTCCCTCTTCCGGCAGATTCCAGGCAGCAAGCTGGGGCATGTGCTTATTGCGTCGCCGCCTGCCGTCGCTTGTTGACCGCCATGATGCCCGCCCCGACCACGGCCACGCCGACGAGCGTGCGGAGTGAGGGCCGCGGAATGAAGCGCATTGCGGTCGTTGCCAGAGCCGGCGGCGCCTCGCGTTGCGGATCGGAAAACATCGAGTGGGCAACGTTGTCCGTGACCGGCGCCGTTTCCGCAAATAAGGCTGTCATTTCCTTGATGAAGGGTTTGAGGTCTTGCGGACTGCGGCTCGTCACCCAGTTGCCGTCGCGCACCACGGCCTGGTCGAGCCAGACCGCGCCGGCATTCACCATGTCATCGCGTACGCCCGGCCAGGAGGTCATGGTCCGTCCTTTGGCAAGTCCGGCCGAGGCAATCACCCATGGACCATGGCAAAGACTGGCGATCGGCTTGCGCGCGGCGTCGAACGCGCGCACGAAATCGCGTGCCGAGGCCGACTGGCGCAGCAGGTCGGGACTCATGAATCCACCGGGAATCAGCAAGGCATCGTAATCGGACGGGCTGGCTTCCTCGAGCGTGCGGTCAACCTTGATGCGGCTCGCCGGTTCATGCAGGTTGACGCCGCGAATGCTGCCGGAGCGAAGCGAAATGATGTCGACTTCCGCACCCTTCGCTTCCAGTGCCTTCAGCGGAAGCGTGAGTTCGATCTTTTCAAAACCGTCCGCGGCGAGCACCGCTACGCGGCGGCCGTTCAGTGAAGTGCGTTCAAACATAGGTGACTCCTTCGTTGTATCTGATCGGGTGATGCGCAGGATCAGAGCGTGGAACGGCTGGAATAGTTCGTCTTTCTCTGGATCAATCGAGCCCCAGCTTGTTCCGCATGGCCTTGCCCAGCGTCTGACGCATGGTGGCGTAATCCTTCCACGGATCATCGTGCAGCGTTGAGAGTCGTCCGGGCAGCGTTGCAATCGTCCATTCCGCCGCGCCTTTGATGGTGTCCAGTTCATCCCGCGCAATGGGCACGGCGACAGGCAGGCCGGGTCTTGCGCGCACGGAGTAGGGCGACACGGTGCTGGCCTGCCGCTTGTTGCGCAGGTAGTCCACGAAGATCTTCCCCACCCTGTTTTTCTCGCCCATCTTCGCGCTGAAATGCCGGGGCAGCGTCGCCGCAAGATGGCGCGCCACCGCCTGCGAGAATGCGGATACCTCGTCCCATGAGTGGCGGCGCGCGAGCGGCACGACAAGATGCAGTCCCTTGCCGCCGCTGGTCTTCAGGAAGCTTTGAAGGCCGAGTTCGTCGAGCACGACGCATACCAGCCGCGCGCCTTCGACCACTTTCTGCCAGGGCAGGGATGGATCGGGATCGAGGTCGAACACCATGCAGTCCGGGCGCTCGATGCGATCCGCCGTGGCATTGCAGGTGTGCAGTTCGATCGCACCCATCTGCGCCGCGCCGATCAGCGCATCCGTGCTGCCGATCACCATCAACGGATCGTGGTCCGGATCGAGGGCGGGATCGAGCGTGCGCATGCCGGGAATGGCTGTGCGGTTGATGTGCTTCTGGAAGAAATGCTCGCCGGTGACGCCATCGGGGCAGCGCAGCAGGTAGACGGGCCTGTCGTGCAGCCAGGGGAGCAGGTAATCGGCAACCTGTTCGTAGTAGCGCACGAGATCCAGTTTCGTCAACCCGCTCGCCGGATCGATGACACGCTCGGGATGCGTCACCTTCACGCCATGCACCTTTGTTCCTGCGCCGGCAGTTTCGCCGTCCAGTCCTTGCCGTCGCGCGTGAAGAGCTTCACCTCGTCGCCGTCGACGCGCGCCAGCAGCCGGTAGCCGTCGAACTTGATTTCATACATCCAGTCGCCCGTACGCGGGATGTCACCGACCAGTGTCGCCAGTTGCGGCACGAGCGTGTCGGGAAGGGCAGACGGCTTGCGCGAGACGAGCGCGGCATCATCGGTCTTCGGTTTGCGCAGCACGCTGTCCGGTTCCGCTTCTGTAATGTCGTACTCCTTCGCGCTGCGTGCCGCCTCGTCCTTCTCCTTGATCAGCAGCCATTGTTCCTTGCTTCCGCCGGGCAGGCGCGTACGCACCAGGTTCCATCCGCCGTGCAGCTTCTCGCCGTCGAGCCGGAACTTGATCTTGCCCGCCTTGTAGGCGGCGACCGGATCGCCCTGCGGTTCCCAGGTGCCGGTGTCCCATACATCGACATGGCCGGCGCCATACTGCTTCTCCGGAATGTCGCCCTCGAAATCGATATAGTCGAGCGGATGGTCCTCGACATGCACCGCCAGCCGCTTGTCCGAAGGATCGAGGCTGGGCCCCTTCGGCACCGCCCAGCTTTTGAGCGCGCCGTCCATCTCGAGGCGGAAGTCGTAATGCAGCTTGCGCGCATGGTGCTTCTGCACGACGAAGCGCAGGCGTCCGGCCGGCTCGGCGACTTCACCCTTCGGTTCAGGCGTGATCCGGAAGTTGCGCTTGGCGTGATAGGCGGACAGCTTTCCCGGCATGGCGATGCATCAATGAACGGACTTCGAGCTGCGCGCATTCGCACGCTTGCGAGGCGGAGGCGGCGCCTTTTCCTTCTTCGCCGCAGCCTTCGGTGCCGGCGACTTTCCTTGCAGGCTCTTGCGCAGCAGTTCGGTGAGATCGACCACGTTGCTGGTTTCCTCCGGCTCCTCGATCTTCACCTCGGTGATTTCGGTCGCCATGCCGGCGTCGAACTTCTGCTTCACCATCTTCATGATGTCGTCGCGGAAGGTGTCCTTGAACTGTTCTGGCTGCCATGCCTCGGCCATGCTTTCGATGAGTTGGGTGGCCATCTGCAATTCCTTGGGCTTGATGGCGACGCCTTTCAGACCTTCTTCCGGCAGGTCGAGGTCATCGGCGCCGCGTACCTCGGTGGCCCAACGCAGGGTGTTGAGCACGATCGCCTGCGGCGTGGCGATCAGCGCGGCGAGATGCTGCTTGTTGTGCAGCACGACGAGCGCGACGCCGATCTTCTTTGTCTTCAGCAGGGCTTCGCGCAGCAGTGCATAGACCTTTTCGCCGCCCTTCGTCGGAGCGAGATAGTAGGGCGTTTCGAAGAACAGGAAATTGACGTCCTCCGCCTCGGTGAAGCCGACGATATCGATCGTGTGCGTCGACTTGACGTTGGCCGCCTTGATTTCCTCGTCCGACAGCACGACGTACTGGTCCTCGTACTTGACTGCCTTGACGATGTCGTCCTTGCCGACTTCCTCGCCGGTGTCCTTGACGACGCGCTTGTAGCCCACCGGCTTGAGCGACTTGCGGTGCAGCCAGTCGAAGTCGATTTCATCCTGTTTCGATGCGGGATAGAGCCCCACCGGCGCGTGCAGCAGGCCGAAGCTGATCGCGCCTTTCCACATGGTTCTTGCCATGACGGCCATCCTTCAAACATGTAATGTTGACTGTTTGACATGCGGCTCAGGCGCAAGTTCGGTCGGGTGAATTTCCTGTTTTATCGAAGTAAATATCTATATTTATTCGCTTTTTATAATTATGGCGGCGCTTTACCATGTAGCTCGTTGTGAATGGCTCGATGCCTTCACACGAATTTCAACTCTCGGAGGAAACATGAAGAAATTTCTGGTCACCCTGATGGTCGCGGTCAGCGCGCTGTCGGTTGTCGTGTCCGAAGCCCAGGCGAAGCGCATGGGCGGCGGCGGTTCGGTCGGCAAGCAGTCGCAGAGCGTAAGCCGCCAGCAAGCCGCACCGATGCAGAACCAGCAGGCCGCACCCGCGGCAGCTACCGCGGCCAAGCCTGCAGCTCCTGCTCCCGCTCCGGCCGCCAAGCCCAGCATGTGGAAGGGCCTGCTCGGCGGCGCCCTGCTCGGCCTCGGCCTCGGCGCACTGCTGTCGCACCTCGGCATCGGCGGCGCACTGGCCGGCATGATCAGCACCATCCTGATGGTCGGTCTGCTTGCAGCCGCGGCATTCTTCATCTACCGCATGCTGACCAGCAAGAAGAACGGCGCACAGGCAAAGAGCGCATTCCAGCCGGCAGCCGCCGGCACGGGCTTCGCCACGCCTGACATCGGTTCGCGCATCGAACCGGCTGCACTGCAGTCGCCGTCCGCTGCTGCTGGCGCTGCTGATGTGGACGGCGCGCCTTGGGGCATCCCGGCCGACTTCGACACCGCGGGTTTCCTGCGCCACGCGAAGACCTACTTCATCCGCCTGCAGGCGGCATGGGACAAGGCCGACGTGAACGATCTGCGCGAATTCACCTCGCCGGAAATGTTCGCCGAGATGAAGCAGCAACTGCTGGAGCGCGGCGCATCGGCGAACCACACCGACGTCGTGTCGCTGGACGCGCAGCTGTTGGGCATCGAAACCATCGGCGACGAGCACCTCGCCAGCGTGCGATTCACCGGCATGATCCGCGAAGTGGAGAATGCACCGGCGGAACAGTTCACCGAGGTGTGGAACCTGTCCAAGCCGGCATCCGGCAATGGTGGCTGGGTACTGGCGGGGATTCAGCAAGTGTCCTGAACGCGGTCACAGTCGCGAGAATTGCCAGGGCAGTTACAGGCCCTGCACGAAAAACCACCGGTCGGACGATCGGTGGTTTTTTTTCGGCTGACATCCATCCCTTGGGGCCGGACGTCAGCTATCGGCCGTCTTGGCCGGCTCCTCAGGCGCGTCCAGCCCCCACTCCTGCCAGCCTTCGCCGAACAGCTCGACCGGATGCTGGGTACGCTCCGAGCCGTTTCCGCAGGCGAGCGAATCGGATGGGCAATACTTGTCGCATCCCCAGCAGACGCGCTCGGGATGTTTGGGATTGACAGGAAACTTCTTGCTCATGCCTAGATCAATTTGGAATACGTCGACGTCGTCGGCTGCGCCAGATACTTGTCGAACGTCATGCCGACCGCGCGCACGAACAGTCGGCCCTTGGTGGTGACGCGGATGGCCGAGGGATCGGTCGTAATCAGCCCCGCGTCCTCGTATTGCCGCAAGACGCCCATCTCGTGCGCGAAATAGTGCTGGAAATCGATGTCGTACTGGCGGTTGATGGCTTCGATGTCCAGCGGCGCGCTGCACATCAGCGTCATGATGATCTGGCGCCGCAGCAGGTCGTCCTTGCTCAGCTCGAATCCTTTTTCAACTGGCAGCCGCCCGGCGTCGAGTGCCGCGTAATACGCAGTCACGCTGCGCACCGACTGGCTATAGGAATTGCCGACCTTGCCGATGGCCGACACGCCGAAACCGATCAGGTCGCATTCGGCGCGCGTGGTGTAACCCTGGAAGTTGCGGTGCAGCGTGCCATCGAGGCGCGCCTTGTTCAATTCCTCGTCCGGCCTGGAAAAATGGTCAAGGCCGATATACACATAGCCGGCGTCAAGAAGACGGCGCGTCGACATCATGAAAATCTGCAAGCGGTCTTCCGCGGACGGAAGGTCTTCGGCGACGATCAGGCGCTGCGCCTTGAACCGGCTCGGCAAATGCGCATAGTTGTACAGCGCGATGCGGTCCGGCGCGACCTGGATAAGACTGTCCAGCGTGCGGCTGAAGCTTTCGAGGGTCTGCTTGGGCAAGCCGTAGATCAGGTCGGCGTTGATCGACTGGAAATTCGCCTTGCGGCTCTCGGCCACCGCGCGCTCCACCATTTCGAATGGCTGGATGCGGTTCACCGACTGCTGCACCGCCGGATCGAAGTCCTGCACACCGAAGCTGTTCCGGTTGAAGCCAAGGCCGGCGAGCATGGACAGCGTGCCGTCACGCACCGTGCGAGGATCGATTTCGACGCTGAGTTCGGCGTCGGGCGTGAACGTGAAATGCTTGCGCACCATGTCCATGAGCTGGCGCAGCTCGTCGGCGTTGAAGAATGTCGGCGTTCCGCCTCCCAGATGCAGCTGGACCGTCTTGCGATCCGGACCGAGATGGGATGCGACCATCGCCATTTCCTTGTCCAGGTAGCGCAGGTACTCGGTGACGCGGCCATGGTCCTGGGTGATGATCTTGTTGCACGCACAGAAGTAGCAAAGCGACTCGCAAAACGGCAGGTGCAGGTAGACCGACAACGGCGGGTTGCCGGTACGCGTGGAACGTTGCGCCAGGTAGGTGTGGTACGTCTGGTCGTTGAATGCCGTATTGAACCGGTCCGCGGTCGGATAGGAAGTGTAGCGCGGTCCCGGCTTGTCGAACTTGCGGATCAATTCTTCCGAAAGTTCGATGTCTGGCAGGGTGTGCGTGACGGACGTAGCCATATGAATACCTCGCAATTCATTCGCCAGGATTCCGGCGAGTGCCTTGCGACATCTTACTCCAGTGACCGGTTCCCTACAGGCAGGGCATCACCTCTGTTGCAGAAATCATTTCCGGGTCGTCGGCATGGTCGATCAGGATGCGCCGCACCCGTTCCTGCCAGAGCGCTGAAAATTCCGACGTTTCCTCCTGCGTAGCCAGGCCTTCCAGAATCTTTCTCAATAATTTCCCGGTCCGCGGGTCGGCATCGACCCTGTTCAAATGCGTGGCCAGCTGAACGGATGTCCCGTTGTCGAGCCGTTCGAACGATACCTCACCTTCCAGGTCGCAAGAAAAATGCATCAGATTCTGCCGCCCGAAATGTCCGCCGATGCCCTTGAATCCACCCAGGCCGGCTGCGCCCGTCACAAGGCTGACAACGTTTCCGATGACACCTGTCACGCCTTCGTCCATGGCAGCGGAGAACCGCACCTGGAGTTCGCCGCGTTCGGGAGTCCGGTCCGGATACAGCAATGCAAGCGCGCGCCGCGTCATGAGATAGGCGCCGGCAACGGTCGGGCAGGAATGCCCAGCGAGACGTACCGCGTCGATGTAGTGGTAGGTGATGAGGCCATCGTCGCAGGCCCCGAGAAACTGCGCGAGGCCGTCGTACACGGTGATGGCGGGGACATGGTCGAAAAATGCGGGGGTGTTCATGATCCGTGGAGAAATCCGTTGCGCAGGATTCAGCTGCCGCAACTTCCGCAGCACATTCCCTCTTCTCCGTGGGCACGTTTCACACCAAAGCCTGCCCGTTGCAGGGCCGTCCTCACCTCTTGAAGCGAGGTAACGTCATCGTCAAAACCGATGTTGATCGTCCCGGTCGCGGTAGTGATTGCAACCTTGCTCACCCCGTTGATTGCATTGAGCACGCGTGCGGCTTCCATGGCGCTCGTTTCGTCCAATGCACTCGACAATGACAAATTTTCAGTTTTCATACTGTTCCCTCATGTTTGAAAAATAACCGGCTGACGTATCGGTACGACATTACTCTAACATAACATCTATTTTAATTGAATGTTTAAACTCGCCTTTTTCACATCATGCCGGCTCGCTTTTTTCAGGCCGATGTTCAAGAAAACCGAATCACGGAAAACTGGTCAAAACTGTCGTGCTACAGCTGATGTGACGGAGAGACGCTTATGGGAATCCGCACTTCCATTGACGATGTTGCGCTGGAAGCAGAATTCCTGTTCTGGAAGGCGCAATTCGTGTTGTCACTATGGATCGCAGCGACGTTTGCGGCCGTGACAGGTGTACTCATCGCATTTTGGCCGGCCGGAATGGGCGATGCCCAGCTTCGCGCCTTTGTCCGGGAAGTGTGGCCGCCGTTCGTCGAATTCGCGTTGTGGTTCGGCTTTCTCATTGGACTGCTCTGGGCGGCCGCGCGCCGCATCGGTTGCGCGTTTGCCGGCACTGTTCCATGGGAAAAGACGGAAGATACCCGTCCATTCGCCGCGCGACGATTTCTCGGACAGGCGGCGTGTTGCCTGGCATTCGGCGCATCGTTGCTATGGATGGCGCAGCAGTTAACCCTTCATATCGGCGGTGATTATTCCGGCTTGCTGCAACTGCTGGCCCAGGCAGTCCGCGGCGGTTTTGCATTGGCCGGAATGTGCGGACTCCTGGCCATCGGCCCGGGGCTGATCAAGGGGCATGGATGAATTTGCGCAGCGTTCCAGTCCGGATGCTTGTCATCGCCGTACGTGGACATGTCCACTAAATACCCTCGATGGCAGGATAGAAGTTCAAGTCTTCCTGGCGAATGCGGGCATGCAGCTTCTTGAGCACGATGTTCGCTTCAGCCCGGAATCCATCGGGATCCTTTGCGACATTGGAAGCCGTGTTCCATTTGCGCGCGAACTCTTCGTAACTCTTGGCGATCGTCTTCATGTCTTCCTGGTACTGGTTGCCCAGGCTCGCCACTGACGCGCTATGGCTCGATCTCAGGGCGGGATAGAGGACCGTGTCCTCGACGCTGAGGTGAAGCTTGATCTTCGAGCTCATGGAAACCACGCCGCGCGCAATTTCCCGCGCATTTTCAACAATCCCCGACAGTGCATGCCGGCGCAGCGTGTTAATGCATTCATAAATCTCGACGTGCTGGTGCTTGAATTTATCGATGTTCATCATTGCTCCTTATCAGTACCAGCACATTGTATGTTTCCAAATTTAAACATTCAAGTAAAATGCATCTTTTAGTAGGGTTATGAATTCGCATATGAAATCACTTGAAAAGACAGCAATGCAGACGAGCAATGAGAGAAAGGCGCCAGTGCTATCACCCGGCGTCTGGAGTACGGACGACTACATTCGCCGGTGGGCGAAAAGCCAGGGAATGGATGGCGAATGCGTCGTGCAGCTTCAAAGCCTGCACGATGAATGGAGCGCGAAGATCAATTTCGATCGCGCCGGGCATCCGGTTGAGCGACGGAAATCATCAGGCGGGAAAATGCTCACCGGCCTGGGCCAGTGAGCATTCCTGCGTGCTGATGGAGACTTACTTCACCAGTGAAAAATTCCGGGTCAGGTTGGCGCCGGCCAGGTCGATATCGGCCGATTGCGTCTGGTAACCCGTAGCACCGGCCTGCAGCGCATATTTCCCTGCGAGCGCGGTTTGCGCCGTGAAGCTGATCGGCAGCGTGCTGCTGTATTGACCGTAGCGCGGCGCGGCCAGGGGAAGCGGCAGCGCGTACTCCCCGGTCGTGCCATTGGCCGCGACATACCTGATCGATGCCACCGGTCCGCCGCTCACCGCCTGGAAGGCGGTCACGCTTCCTTCGGCATCGGCCGGCAGCACCGTTCCGGATACCGACCCCATGGTGGAGGTGGCGGTCAGCAGCGGGGCGGCACTGGTGCTGAGCGCAGTCGTGCCCTTGGCGGCGACAGGGACGGCGTTGATGATGTCGGTTGAGCGGGATGTTCCTGTCACGACTACCACGTAGTTGCCTGCTTCCAGCGGCGCAAGCGAGAAGAATCCTTCGCTGTCCGGCACGGTGCTGCGCACCACGACACCGTTGAGCTGGGCGCTGACGGCGGTTTGCGGGCCGACGGCGTTCTTCTCGACGTAACCGTTGATCGTGCCGCTGCTGACCATCGGAATCATCCGGATAACCGGTTTGAGGCCATAGCTTCCATTGCCGCGCGTGACGATGGATTTGCAGGCGTCGAAATCGAGCGCGATCTCTGTGGTTGCGCCGCCGGTGACTTCAAAGTTGCCGTTGAGCTTGATGCCGCTCTGCACGCCGCTGGGCGTGGCCAGCGCCACTTCGGTGCCGCCGGTCGGCACGATGGAGTTGGCGAGGGTGGTGCCGGAGTTCGGGACCAGCACCAGGCGGATCTGGTTGTAGGTGCCGGCAGGGAGGCTGGTTTGCCCGAGGTCTTCGAGCTTGCCGTTGACGAGATTGAGCAGGTCGATCTTGCGCGGCGTGGTCAGTACGATCTCCGACCAACCGGAATCTCCCTCGGCGGCGTCGCCGCCCTTGTGCACGCGCACCTTGCTCACGGTGACAAAGACGTTGTTGAACCCGCAAGCAGGAGCATCGGTGAGCGACACCTTGAGCGTGCCGGCTGCCACCGAAGTGTCACCGCCGCCGCCACCCCCGCATGCAGCAAGCAGAACAGCACTGGACAGACCGGCAATCAGAATCGGGGTATGCATAGTCTTCATATATTTCTCCTCGTCCATGGCACCTGTTTTACTGCTGGAAATATAGGCAGGATGGGTGGAGATTTCGACTTTTGTTGCAAATCGAAACAATGAAGACACAAGCTAGGCCTTGTCCAGCAGCTTCCGGATCTTCGTAATGTTCTTGACCGTGATCCGCGTGCGCTCGCCCTGTCTTCCGGCAAGCGGCTCGCGGGTGTCGAGGTGCCGACGCTCAAGGAGCAGGGCATGGACGTCAAGCTGGTCAACTGGTGCGGCATTGTTGGCGCACCCAGCATCACGGCCGACCAGCGCAAGGCGCTCGCGATGGCCGTCGACAAGGCGGTCAAGTCGGCCGAGTGGGCCAAGATCCTGAAGGCACGCGGCTGGGATGACGCCTACCTGCCGGCCGATCAGTTCGCCGTGTTCCTGAAGAGCGACCAGGCGCGGGTCAAGGATGTGCTGACCTCCATCGGACTTGCAAAATGACGAACCCCGCTGCGCAAAAGGTGCCCGCCTGGCGGGAGCCGCTGGTCGTCGGCATGGTGTTGCTGGCGCTGGCAACGCTGACGGTCGTCGATGCCTTCAGGGTGACAAGCGGCACCGGCCCGGGCGTCGGGCCATCGGTCGCCATGAAGCTGATCGGCGTCTTGCCCGGCATCAGCCCGTCGCTCACGGTTGCGCTGCTGCTTCCGGTTACCTTCAAGCTCGACCCGACCGGATCGATCATCATGTTTGCCGGTATCTACTTCGGCAGCATGTACGGCAGTTCCACCACCGCGATCCTGATCAATACGCCCGGCGAAGCCGCCTCGATCGCGACAGCCATCGAGGGGCACAGGATGGCGCGCACCGGCCGTGGCGGACCGGCGCTGGCGACGGCGGCAATCGGTTCGTTCGTTGCGGGAACCATCGCGACATTCGGCCTTGCCGTGCTGGCGCCGACCATCGTCGAACTCGCCGACCGTTGTCGATACCTTTGTTGCCGAGTCGCTGGAAGTCGCAGCAGGCGTGCGCCAGCAGCTGGAATCGGACTGCGCCCGGTTTGCCGGCCTGCGGCTGCTGCCGGAACGTTTCATGGTTATCCAGCAGGCCATGGCGACGCCCAAGAGCCGCCCCGCCCATGTCGTCGATTACCTCGCTCGGTTTGTGGAGGAAATGAAGGCGTCGGGATTCGTGCGCGAATCGCTTGGACGTCACGGCATTGAAGGGGCGTCTGTTGCACCGCCGCGCAGGTAAGCACGCTTTCGGCGCGACCAGGGCTGCGCCGAAGCAGATCGAGTGACACCTGCCCGGTCGGTGCTCCTTCCTGCCGCTGGTATAGGTGGGGCCGGAGCGCTTCTCATGCGGCGCGGGCATTTGAACCTTTCAATCATCCGGATAGCAGCGCGCACCCCGATGGCGCACGGGCGGTGTGAGCTGCTTTCGTTTCTTGTCCTGCATCAAGAAAACTTGCACCAAAAGAATGATTTCCACCGGGCATGCCAATTGCTGAAGGGGAAACATGCTGCCGCAAGTGCAAGGCGCGGCGCTGTTTAATCCATCAACAAGGACTGGAAATGAAAAAAGCACAAGCGGCACTGGGACTTCTGGCATGTGTGGCAACAGGGAGCGCGCTGGCGCAAACGAATATCACCGTCGGCGGGCTGGTCGACATGTTTGCCGGCTCCATGAAGAACAGCGGCGACACTGGCCGCAAGGGCGTTGTCGGCAGCGGCGGCATGACGACGGCGTGGTGGGGATTCAAGGGCACGGAAGACCTCGGCGGCGGCTTGCGCGCGGAGGTTGCGCTCACCGGGTTCTATCGCGGCGACACCGGCGAGATCGGCCGCTTCGGCGGCGACAACCTGTTCTCGCGCGACGCCAACGTCGGCCTTGCCGGCGGCTTCGGCAAGGTGCAGTTCGGCCGCGGCCTGGCGCCGCAATTCCTGCCGACGGTGCTGTTCAATCCCTTCGGCGATTCGTTTACCTTCTCGCCGCTGGTGGTCAACGCCAACGTGCCCTCCGGCCCCTTCGGCGCGCGCACCTGGACCGCCGCCAACGCGGGCGACACCGGCTGGAGCAACCAGATCATCTACACCACGCCGAAGATCGGCGGCCTGAGCGCCAACCTGCATTACCAGTTCGGTGAAGTCGCCGGGGCGACCAGCCGCAACAACGTCGGCGTGAACGCGCTGTACTTCAACGGCCCGCTCGGCCTCTCTGCGTTCTATCACGACGTGCAGGTTGCCAACCCCAACCCGGGGGCGATCATTGATGTCACCACTGTGCCGTTCAGCGTCGCCTCGATCAACCAGCAAAAGACGGCCTTCGTCGGTGCGAGCTACAACTTCAACGTGGCCAAGCTGTTTGCCACCTACCAGCGCAACAAGGATGAAACCACCACCGCCGCGACCATGACCGACAAGCTTTACAGCCTCGGGCTCTCGGCCCCGGTCGGCCAGGGTTCCGTCCTGCTCGGTTACGCGAACACCAAGCGTACCGGGTCGCTCGTCGGCGCGGACCGCAAGCGCAACACGCTGTCCGTAGGTTACGACTACATGCTGTCCAAGCGCTCGGACCTCTACACCATCGCCATGAGCGACAAGATCAATACCGCTTCGCGCGCGACCAGCTTCGGCATCGGCCTGCGCCACAAGTTCTGACGAGGAGAGACACATGCATCCGACACGTTTGCACAAGTGGGCCGCCGTCCTTCTGCTATGTGCCGCCGCGCTGCCCGCGCTGGCGCAGGAAACCAAGGTCAGGTTCCAGCTTGACTGGCGCTTCGAAGGGCCGTCCGCGCTCTTTCTTGTCGCCAAGTCGAAGGGGTACTTCGCGCAGGAAAAGCTGGACGTCACCATCGATGCGGGCAATGGTTCCGGCAATGCGGTCAACCGTGTCGCCTCCGGCACCTATGACATGGGATTCGCCGATCTCGCGGCGCTGATGGAGTTTACCGCCAACAACCCGACGGCACCGGGCAAGCCGGTCGGCGTGATGATGGTGTACAACGACACGCCGGCGGCGGTGTTCGCACTGAAGAAATCCGGCATCAAGTCGCCGGCCGACCTGACGGGCAAGAAGCTGGGCGCGCCGGTATTCGACGCCGGCCGCCGCGCCTTCCCCATCTTCGCCAAGGCCAACCAGCTCGATGCGGCCAAGGCGACCTGGGTGAGCATGGACCCGCCGCTGCGCGAGACCATGCTGGCCAAGGGCGATGTCGATGCCATCACCGGTTTCTACTTCACCTCGCTGCTGAACCTGAATGCGCGCGGGATCAAGGACGAGGACATCGTCGTCCTGCCCTATCCCAATCATGGGGTGAAACTGTACGGCAACGCGATCATTGCATCCGATGCCTTCATCAAGCAGAAGCCGGAAGGGGTGAAGGGATTCTTGCGCGCCTTTGCGAAAGCGGCGAAGGATGTGATGGCCAATCCGGAGGAGGCGATCAAGGTGGTGAAGGAGCGCGATGGCCTGATCGACGAGAAGCTGGAACTGCGGCGGCTGAAGCTGGCTATCGGCAGTTCGATTGCCACCGCGAATGCGAAGGCGGAAGGCTTCGGGCAGGTGTCGCCGCCGCGGCTGTCGCTGATGGCGTCGCAGGTGTCGGATGCGTTCAATACCAAGACGCGGGTGGATCCGAATGCGGTGTGGAATGGGTCTTTTCTCCCTTCGAAAGTGGAACTGAACGTCTTCCCTGGCAAGTGAGCGACTCCCCCTCTCCCGCCTGCGGGAGAGGGGAGCAATGTGCGACAACAGGATTACTACCATGCTCTCCCCAACAAAGCTCGTCACTCCCGCCGCCGAAGTCAACACCTTCGTCGACTTCCGCCACGTCTACCTCGCCTACGGCGAATCCTCCGAATTCGCCGTGGAAGACATCAACCTGCAGACCCGCCACGGGGAATTCATCGCCATCGTCGGTCCCTCCGGCTGCGGCAAGTCCACCTTCATGAAACTCGCCACCGGCCTGAAGCCGCCGACACGCGGCAAGGTAATGGTCGATGGCGCCCCGGTCACCGGCCCGCTCAAGTTCGTCGGCATGGCCTTCCAGGCTCCCACGCTGCTTCCCTGGCGTACCACCCTCGACAACGTTCTGCTGCCCCTGGAAATCGTCGAACCCTACCGCAGCAATTTCAAGCGCCACAGGCCGCAGTACGTGGAGCGCGCGCTCGCATTGCTCAAGACCGTCGGTCTCGAGGGGTATGCGGACAAGTATCCGTGGCAGCTTTCCGGCGGCATGCAGCAGCGCGCGTCGATCTGCCGTGCGCTGATCCACGAGCCCAAGATGCTGCTGCTCGACGAGCCCTTCGGCGCGCTCGATGCATTCACGCGCGAGGAGTTGTGGTGCGTGCTGCGCGACTTGTGGAGCGAGCGCAAGTTCAACGTCATCCTGGTCACGCACGACCTGCGCGAGGCCGCTTTCCTCGCCGACACGATCTACGTGATGAGCAAGCGGCCAGGACGCATCGTGGCGCGGAAGGAGAATCCCCTGCCGCAGCCGCGCGACCTGGAAGTGACTTACACCGAAGCATTCACGGAACTGGTGCACGAACTGCGCGAACATATCGGACGGGTACGAAGCACATGAATACCAAAGCCATCAAGACCTTCGCTCCCTGGATCCTGCTGCTCGCCATCCTGGTCCTCTGGCAGATGATCTGCAGTGCCTTCCAGGTGTCGGAATTCATTTTCCCCAGCCCGTATGCCATCGGCGAATCGCTGGTCGAATACGCCGGTCCCATCGGCGGCCATGCGCTGCGCACCTTCTGGGTGACGATGGCCGGTTTCGGCATCGCGGTGGCGGTCGGCGTTGCGCTCGGCTTCCTGATCGGTTCGTCGCCGCTACTCTATGCGGCGGCCTATCCGCTGATGACCGCCTTCAATGCCTTGCCCAAGGCAGCCTTCGTCCCGATCCTCGTCGTCTGGTTCGGCATCGGCGCCGGGCCGGCGATCCTGACGGCCTTCCTGATCTCGTTCTTCCCGATCATGGTCAACATCGCCACCGGGCTGGCGACGCTGGAGCCGGAGCTGGAAGACGTGCTGCGGGTACTCGGCGCGCGGCGCATGGATGTGCTGCTCAAGGTCGGCTTGCCGCGATCGATGCCGTATTTCTTTGCCTCGCTGAAGGTCGCCATCACGCTGGCCTTCGTCGGTTCCACCGTGTCGGAGATGAACGCGGCCAACGAGGGCATCGGCTACCTGCTGGTGTCGGCGGGCTCGGCGATGAAGATGCCGCTTGCCTTCGCCGGACTGGTGGTGATCGGCGCCATGGCAATGGCGATGTACGAATTGTTTGCTGTCATCGAACGGCGGACGACAGGATGGGCGCACCGCGGGGCCAGCGCGAAATAACGCGATTGAAAGGCGGCCGAAAGCTTGGCCCGTGCATACTCCACGCATCCGGTGATTGTCAAAAGCATCACCTGGAGATGCGGGAGGCGACCGGTTCAGCTAGCTGGGAGATGCCGCCTGATATTGCCGATAGCAGAACGGTGTCTTCAAGGGTTGCCATTCCGCAGCTCTCTTTTCCCCGCCTCGTGCGGGGATTTTTTTAATGGAATGCCGCGCCGCGCGACAGCAGTTTTTCGAACTCCTCCGCCGGAGCCGGCGCCGCGTAGAGGAAACCCTGCCCGAAATCGCAGCCTGCATTGCGCAGCAGCTCCCATTGCTCCTGCGTTTCGATGCCTTCCGCGATGACCTTCAGCCCGAGGCGGTGCGCCATCACGATCATCGATTCGGCAATCGCGCGGTCGCCTTCATCGACGGCGATGTCGCGCACGAAGGACTGGTCGATCTTCAGGTAATCGATGTCGAACTTTTTCAGGTAGGCCAGCGAGGAATATCCGGTGCCGAAATCGTCGATGGCCAGCTCGATGCCGGCATTGCGGTATTCGATCAGCCTGTCGAGGATCGTGGGCGAGGCATTGAGCAGCAATCCTTCGGTGATCTCGACCGTGATGCTGCCGCCAGGCATGCCTTGGCGCTGGAGATATTCCGTCCAGTGGTCTTCCTTTCCCTGGGTCAGGAATTGCACCGGCGACTTGTTGACGCCGACCTGGAAGGGCGCACCGGTTGCCGCGCTCCAGCGCAGGGAACAGTCGGCTGCCTGGCGGAATACCCAGTCGCCGATCTCGTTGATCATGCCCGATTCCTCCGCCAGCGGAATGAATTCCACCGGCTCCACCGCGCCCAGGCTCGGGTGGTGCCAGCGCAGCAGCGCTTCCGCCTTGACGATGCGGCCGCTGTGCAAGTCGACGACCGGCTGGAAGTACACGCGCAGCTGCCCCTCGCCCAGGGCATTGCGCAGGTCGCCGCTCAACCGCAGCCGGGCATGCGCATGTTCCTGCATCGAGCGTGTAAAGAAGCTGAACTGGTCGCGTCCTCCGCCCTTGGCGGCATACATGGCCTGGTCGGCGTTGCGGATCAGCTCTTCCGGGTTGCCTGCGTCGTCCGGATACATGGTGATGCCGATGCTGCCCGATACATACGCGACCTCGTTGCCGAGATGGAAAGGCGCGTGCAGCGCGTCGAGGATTTTCTTGGCGAGGATTTCCACGTGTCCCACGCCGTCCAGTTCCGTCAGGATGACGGTGAACTCGTCGCCGCCCAGGCGGGCCACCGTGTCGGACTCCCGCACGCAGTCGCTCAGGCGGCGCGCGGCCTGCGTCAGCAGCAGGTCGCCGGCGTCATGGCCGAGCAGGTCGTTGACTTCCTTGAAGCGGTCGAGGTCGATGAACAGCAGCGCCGCCTGCATTCCCGTGCGATGCGCCTTGCGCACCTCCTGGTCGAGGCGGTCGCGAAACAGGCGGCGGTTCGGCAAGCCGGTCAGCGTGTCGAAGTTGGCGTGGCGCCAGATGCGTTCGTCCGATTCTTTCTTCGTCGAAATGTCGGTCATGGTGCCCGTCAGGCGCAAGGGCCGGCGGCGCTCGTCGCGCGTCACCACGACCGCACGCGCCATCACCCACTTCCATGTGCCATCCTTGCTGCGCAGACGGTGCTCATCCTTGAAGGACGCCACTTTTCCGTCCATGCATTCCTGCAGGCGCGCCAGCGTGGACGGCGCATCGTCCGGATGCAGCCGGTTGCGCCACTCCTCGACCTTGTTGCCGATTTCCTGTTCGGTATAGCCGAGCATTTCCTTCCAGCGCGGCGAATATGCCACTTCGTTGGACTGCATGTCCCAGTCCCAGACGCCATCGCCGGTGCCCTCGATGGCGAGCTTCCAGCGTTCGTTGCTGATGCGCAGCGCATCTTCCGCGCGTTTCTGCGCCGTGATGTCGTGACCCTGCACGAACAGGCTGGAAACAGTGCCATCCGGATCCATGATCGGCTGCACCACCAGATCGATGTAGATATCCGATTTCGGGCCGCCCGGTTTGCGCTGCACGATCGCCTTCAATCCCCTGCCGACAAAGGCCGTGCCGGTCTTTAACACCTCGTCCATGATTTCGATGAAGCCCTGTCCTTCCAGTTCGGGCAGGATGTCGCGAAAAGCCTTGCCGACCAGTTCCCGATGGCCGACCAGTTGCTGGTAGGCCTCGTTGGCCATCTCGAAAATGAACTCCGGCCCGCGGACGACTGCGACAAAGCCCGGCGCCTGTTCGAACAGCCTTCGCAAGTCGCTCAGCTTGGCGTCGAGCAGGCGGTTCGTCTCTTCCAGTTCCCGCGAGCGCGAGAACAGGCTTCCCGCTGTCCGGAAGCGGAAATCATGCGCCTGCTCGACGGCGCGCAAGGCTTTCTTCAGTGAGTACAGTTCGGTGACGTCGATCGGATTCTGCACGATGCACGACACTTCGCCGCGACTGTCGAGGACAGGCGTATGCACGATGCTCCAGTATCGCTCCACCATGCCGGCGCCGCCGGTTTCCGGATCGGGAATGGCGTATTTCACCAGCGCCATCGTATCGGGCTTGCGTGCGGCCAGCACGCGCGCGAAGGAGGCGCGAAACTGGTCGGCGCCTGTCGGATCGTTCGGGTCCGGCGGGAAAGCATCGAACACATTGCGTCCCACCAGTTGCTCGCGCGGTCTTCCCGCTGCTTTCGCATAAGCGTCATTTACCCACAGGATAGTCAGGTCAGGCGCGAGCAACAGGTGGAGATAGGGGGAGGTGTTGACAATGGCGGCGAAGTCAGGGGCTTCGTGCATATTTACATGCTCCTGGGGCGCTGGCTGGCGGGCAATGGGCTGGCTGGCCGGTCGTTTGCGCCGGATTGCATGGGCGTAACGACCAATAGTTATCTGACTTCCGCTACTCCGGAATACAAATATGATTGCCCGGCGAGGCACGCAGTTCCCGCGCTGCGCCTATTGAATCGCTGTCGTTTGATCCTAAATAGAAGGAAAGCCGCCATGCATCCGCAAGTAATGCGCATGGGGGGCATTCTCTCCGGACTCCTGAATGCGCATTCGGTTATCGACGCTGATTCTCCTGGGCATCCTGGCATGCCTGCATCGGCCCGATCTTCCGCTGCCAGCCGCAGCCAAATGGGTGGGGGCTGCCTGGCTTTGCGCCGCCATCTTCCTTGTGCCCGCCGGTTTCTTTGCGTATGCGATCCGCACGCCGCATGTCGCCGACAGGGTGACCTGGGCCGGCATGCCGGCGATGGAGTCGTGACCTGGAGCGCCGCCGCCGTACCTGCGCTCGCCGTGTTGGCCACGCTGATTGGTTTCGTCAATGCGCGGCGGGTGGCGGGAGTCGTCGATGTCGATGTGCCGATCGAGGGACTGCCCCGCGCGCTGCATGGCTTCACCATCGACCGGATCAGCGACATCCACGTCGGACCGACGATCAAGCGCGGCTATCTCGATGCCATCGTCGCTGCGGTCAATGCGCTCGATGCCGACCTCGTGGCAGTGACCGGCGACCTGGTCGACGGCTGCGTGGACGGCTTGCTCCGCACACCGCGCCCCTGGCGCGCCTGCGTGCGCGGCTGACCGCTTTGTAACCTTTCACCGGCAATCCTTACCGGATGATGCGGGCTGCAGCGCCGGCGCGGGCCGCGCTACATCCGGAAACAAAATCGCCCGCAAGATGTCCGTAGGGTATCGAACCCGCGACCTTGGACCGTGTCGAAACGGGCGGCTTGCAGAGAACGCATTCCACCAGCAGGAGGAGCCTCCTGTTGATGAAATGCGTTTTAAAGGAGATCGACGTGGGCATTCTCGGCACCCTGCTCGGCAGGCGCGAGCCTGTGGTGGAATACCGCACGGTCGACGGCGGACATCCGGCGCCGTTCCCGGACATGACCGACGAGCAGCTGTACAACTACGAAGTGACGTTCAACGTGCCCAAGCGCACATTCAAGGAACCGCCGCGTTCGGTGCGCCCGCCCGATCCCCGGCAGCCACGGAAGGAGCCGCCATTGAGGAAGGAACCGGTTACAGAAACCGTCGCGCAGAAAACGCAGGAGCGTCCGCCGCACAGCTCTTTCGATACGCGACAGCACACGACGACCGCGCATCGTCCCACGCGGCCCATGCCGCCACCTCCGCTGGAGCATGAAAACCTCCCGCCGCTCGACCTCGGCAAGCCGGTGCGGCTTATCACGACCAGGCAGCCGGTGGAAATCATCACCACCCGCGCGCGCCACCCGGTGTACAAGGTACACGCCTACATCGGCGACGACGATGTGGTCACCGTCTTTACGCTGGAGGGACAATTGTCGGAGAACGGGCCGCGCTACCTCGAAAACATCCCGCAGAAGCAGCAGCTTTTCCTGAACATCTATCCGAACCCGGATGGGCATGGGACGGAAAAGTATCTGCTCACTCAGCACGCATCGCGCGAGCAGGCCGACGCGGCAGCGAAGCCGGGCCGCATCAGCTGCGTGCCGCTGCAATTTGACCTGTAATCGGCACCGGCAGACAAAAATCGTCAGTTGACTGCCGGAAATTGGCACATTCGCATGCGGGGCTGCACCGAAACCCGCATGTGACCGAATGGCATGCCCCTTGCACGACCCTGGCATCTGCCAATAACAAGAGACAACGCCATGAAAACGAGAATATCCACGGGAGTGGAGGACCTGTTGCGGGGGCAGGGATGAAATCGCCGATCTCCCCGACCATCGGCCTGGTTTCCGGCCTGGGCTTGCGCGCTACGGGCGCGTTGATCGACCTGCTGGCGGAGGAATGCCGGTCGCAGTACGGCGCCCGGCACGACAGCGATTTTCCACGGATGCTGGTCGCCGTCGAACCGGTCCCGGACACCGGCGCGGCGGACGAATCCTTCCGTGACGGTTTGTTCCGGCTGGAACAGGCGGGCGCGGATTTCCTTGCGCTTGCCTGCGATGCTGCGCCCATTCCCTTCGCGCGCCTGGCGGAGTCGGTCGGCGTGCGCATCCTCAATCCCATCGACCTGATGCTGGAGGCGATTCCCCTGTCGGCGCAACGCATCGCACTGGTTGCCGCGCGCCCCGTCGTGGAGTCGGAAATCTTCCAGCGGGCGCTCTGGCGTGGCGGCCACCGACTTGTCGATCCGGGCTGGCAGCAGGAGATCGATTCCATGGTCAGCGCCGCACGCAACGCCGGCGATGCACCCCGGCTCGAACGCCGCTGGATGGACTTCCTCGGCAGTGCCGCCGAAGCCGGCGTCGATACGGTGCTCGTCTCCTGCTTCGAGCTGGGTTGCGTGGCGCGGGAGGTGAATGCGGCGCTGCATGTCGTCGACGGCGCGCAATGTCTTGCGCGCGGCATCGTCGCGGAGTGGCTCGCCTGGTGCGTCGAGGAGTGAGCCGTCAGCGTTTGCCAGGCAAGGCGTGGCTGAACAAATCCTTCGCCTCGCGCGGCTGCGAACGCCAGTACTGCGGCGGCGCATCCGCCTGCGCACCCATCCGCGCTGCCGCATGCCACGGCCAGCGCGGGTCGTAGAGAATGCCGCGCGCCAGCGCCACCATGTCCGCCTGGCCGGATGCGATGATTTGCTCGGCGTGCTCCGCTTCGGTGATCAGGCCGACAGCGATTGCCGGCATGCCCGATGCGCGGCGGATGTGTTCGGCGAAAGGCACCTGGTAGCCTGGCTTGAGCGGAATCTGCTGCAGCGGCGACAGTCCGCCGCTCGACACATCGATGAAGGCGCAGCCGCGCTTCTTCAGTTCCTTCGCGAATGCCGCCGTCTGCTCTACATCCCAGCCCCCTTCCACCCAGTCGGTAGCCGACACGCGGATGCCCACCGGCTTGTCCGGATTGAAGCTGGCGCGGACCGTCTCGAAGACTTCCAGCGGGAAGCGCATGCGGTTCTCCAGCGAACCGCCGTATTCATCCTCGCGCCGGTTCGACAGCGGCGACAGGAATTCATGCAGCAGGTAACCGTGGGCGGCATGCACTTCGATGGCATCGATGCCGAGCCGGTCGGCGCGGCGTGCCGCTGCCGCAAAGCCGTCGCGGATGCGGCGCAATCCGGCCGCGTCGAGGGCAACCGGCGTCTCGTCTCCTTCTGCAAAGGGAATCGCCGACGGCGCGAAGGTGCGCCATCCTCCGGCATTCGACGGAATGGATTTGCCGCCTTCCCAAGGCACGTGCGTCGATGCCTTCCGTCCCGCATGCGCAAGCTGGATGGCAATCGGCATCGCCGAATATTTGCGAACGGCATGCAGCACGCCGCCCAGCGCGCGCTCGGTCTCGTCCGACCACAAGCCGAGGTCGGCCGGAGAAATGCGGCCTTCCGGTTCAACGGCGGTTGCTTCGATGATGAGCAGGCCGGCGCCCGACAGCGCGAGATGGCCGAGGTGCACCTGGTGCCATTCGGTGGCCGCGCCATTGTCGGCGGAGTACTGGCACATCGGTGCGATGACGATGCGGTTTTTCAGGGGCAGGTTGCCGAGGGAAATCGGTGAAAAGAGTGCACTCATGGATGGTTTTGTCCGGACTGTGGAATGAAACGGCACAGGCCATTTAACCATCAATGCGGCGGACCTGCTTGGCGCGCCCTCCAGGCAAGGAACTCAACCCAATCCGGCGATCGCCACCCGGGCTGCGGCAAGGTCCCATGTCGCGTGTCCTACAGTCTTCAGGACGGGGGTAGCATTGACCTGCGGCATGCCGCAGGCAGCAACATCCGCCAGGCTGCGTATGCCGCTCCAGTCCAGTTGCGCCCGCAACAGGTCGCCTGCTTCATGCCTCGCCCCGGCAAGGTCATCGACCACGATGCTGCGCGCGTGCAGCAATTCTGCCGGCAGCTCGGCCATTTCGGGCTTGAACGCGCCGACACCGATTGCCATCGTATGCAGCGGAAGCGTCGAAGGGATGACCGGACTGGTGGAGGTGGTGAGTGCGATCACCAGGTCAACGTCCTGGCAAGCATCCTGCAGGCCTGCCATATCGATCGCTTCGACCGACATGTCCGGATGGGCGCTTGCCATGCTCGCGCAGAATGCCTTTGCATTGCCGGCATTGCGGCTGGCAATGCGAAACCGCCGGATGCCGAAGTAGGTCGCCAGCGCATCCACATGGGCCGCCGCCTGCACCCCTGTCCCGATCAACAGCGCAGATGCCGGCCTGGCCGGTGCAAGCAATTCAATGCCATGCAAGGTGACCGCCGCCGTGCGCCGCGCAGTGACCGTCGGCCCGTCCAGCAATGCCAGCCTGCGCCCCGTCGCCGTGTCGAACACGGTCACCTCGCCCTGGATCGCGGGCAAGCCATGGCGCGCATTGTCGCCATGCACCGTGATCAGCTTGGTCACGCTGACATCCTTCGCCACCGCCGGCATGCATAACAGGACGCCGCTGCCGCCCATGCCGACCACCAGCCTTTCCGGCGCGTTGATCTCGCCGCTTGCCAGCTGCTGCGCCGCGAGCGCAATGGCAGGGACGAGCTTGTCGTAAGGAAGGATGCGTGCGGTTTGTTCGGCGTTCAGTATCTGCATGGGAGATGGCATGGAATGGGAGGGCGGGGATCAATCCAGTTGCACGGTCCGGTACGGGTTCACCTGCTGCCCGGTCACCATCGATGCGCGATTGCCCCAGTGGTTGCGAACGAATGATACGGCGGCCGCCACTTCATCATCGCTCAGGATGTTGCCGAAGGGCGGCATGCCGAAGGGACGCGGATTGCCTTGCGTGCTCGGCGGATAGCCGCCGTGCATGACCGCGCGGATCGGATTGACCGGCGAGGCAAGCGTGACGGCATGGTTGCCGGCGAGCGCCGGAATATGCGGAGGCTCGCCGGCGCCGGAAGCCTTGTGGCAATCCTCGCAATGCTTTTCGTACAGGGAAGCGCCCAGCTTGAGTATCCGTTCGCTTTCCGGCGAGAGGGCAGCGTGGGCTTCCTTTTCCGAGTTTGCCTGGGGCAGCGACTTCAGGTACACCGCCATCGCGCGCAGGTCCGCGTCCGCCAGGTGCTGCAGGCTTTCGCGCACGACTTCGGACATGGGACCGGAAACGACGCCGCGTGGCGACACACCTGTCTTCATCAGGTCGACCAGGTGCTGCACTTCCCAGTTGCCGAGGCCTGCTTCGCTTTCGCCGGTGAGCGAGGCGGCATACCAGCCCAGCATCGGAATCATCGCGCCGCCGAGATCGCGCTTGCCGCTCGTCGCACCCAGGACATTGCGCTGGGTATGGCAGGCGCTGCAGTGGCCGAGGCCCTGCACGAGGTAGGCGCCGCGGTTCCATTCCGCGGCCTTCTGCGGCTGTTCAGTGTAAACACCCGGGCGGAAGTACAGCGCCCGCCATGCGACCAGCAGCGCGCGCTGGCTGAACGGGAATCGCAGCGCGTGTTCCTTGTTTGCCTGGCGCACCGGCGGCAACGACATGAAGTACGCGTGCAATGCATCCGAATCGGCGCGCGTCACCCGGGTGTAGTTCGGGTACGGAAAGGCCGGATACAGCAGCTTGCCGTCCTTGCCCTTGCCGTTGTGGAGCGCATTCCAGAAATCGCCGGCACTCCAGCTGCCGATGCCGGTTTCCTTGTCGGGCGTGATGTTGGGCGCATGGAGCGCGCCGAACGGCGTGCGTATCGCGCGTCCGCCGGCGAAGGGCGCGCCACCGCGCGTCGTGTGGCATGCCTGGCAGTCCCCTGCGCGCGCAAGGTAGGCGCCGCGCGCCACGAGGTCGCCGGTTCCCGTGCTGGCTGGGACCGTGTCCTCGCGCAACCCAAGATACGCCGTGGCCGCGATCAGGGCAGCAAGCAGGATGACGAGGATGAGTCCGAGCCGCTTCATCGTTGCACGCTGCCGCACTCGACCGGCAGTTTTCCGGGAAGGCTCGCTGCCGGCTTGGCGTCGGGAGGAACAGCCTGCGCCGCGAGCCAGGAAGAAACGGCGTTGATGTCTTCCAGCGAAAGCCGGCTGGTGATCTCACCCATGCAATCCGGGGCGGCGGCACGCCGCGCGCCTTCGCGCCATGCGCCGAACTGTCCGAGCAGGTAATCGCGCGGCAGGCCGAGCAGCCCCGGCAAGGCCGGCGCCACCCCGGTCAGCGCCTTGCCGTGACAAGCCGTGCAGGCAGGGATGTTGCGCGCGCGATCGCCGTCCATGGCGAGGACCTTGCCGCGTTCAAGGACGGCAGGCGAAACCGCGGCCGGCTGCGGCGGCGGATAGGGCAAGTCCTGCGCCGCGAAGTATTCCGCCATCTCCTTCAGGTAGTCGTCGGACAGATGCTGCACGAGATAGGTCATCAGCGGATACTGCTCGCGCCGGCCGTCGCGGAAGTTGCGCAACTGGTTGAACAGGTAGCCGGCGGGTTTGCCCGCGATGCGCGGGTAGTAGCCGTCGTTGGTCGCCCGGCCCTCCTTGCCGTGGCAGGTCATGCAGGGCGCGACGCGCTTGGCGATACCGTTGTCCGCCATCGCGCTGCCGCCGAACATGCAGGCCAGCACGAGTGCGGGCAGGGCGAATCGCGTGGGCATGAACCGGCTTATTTCAGGCGCCGCGGCAGCACGTCGCGCAGCAACGCATCCGCATCGCGCAGCATCTTCTCCGTCGTTTCCCAGCCCACGCAACCGTCCGTGACAGAGCAGCCATAGACCAGCTTGGACAGGTCTTCCGGGATCGACTGCTTGCCGCCGACGATGTTCGATTCGATCATCACGCCGACCAGCGACTTGTTGCCGCAGCGGATCTGGTTCACCACATCGGCCATCACGAGCGGCTGCAGGTCGGGATTCTTGAAACTGTTCGCATGCGAACAATCGACCACCACGCTGGCGGGCAGCTTTGCTTTCTGCAGCGCCTGCTCGGCCATGGCGACGGATACCGTGTCGTAATTCGGGCGGCCGTCGCCGCCGCGCAGCACCACGTGGCCGTAGCGGTTGCCGCTGGTGCGCACGATGGACACTTTGCCCTGGCCGTTGATGCCGAGGAAGGAGTGCGGATGCGACGCCGACAGGATGGCATTGATCGCGATGCCGATATCGCCATCGGTGCCGTTCTTGAAGCCGACCGGCGTCGAGAGGCCGGACGACATTTCGCGATGCGTCTGCGATTCGGTGGTGCGCGCGCCGATGGCGGTCCATGCGATCAGGTCGCCGAGATATTGCGGCGAGATCGGGTCGAGCGCTTCGGTCGCGGTCGGCAGGCCGAGTTCGCACACATCGAGCAGGAACTTGCGCGCATTGGCCATGCCGCGTTCGATGTGGAAGGAGTCGTCCATGTCCGGATCGTTGATATAGCCCTTCCAGCCGGTCGTGGTGCGCGGCTTTTCGAAGTACACGCGCATGACCAGCAGCATGGTGTCCTGCACTTCTTCCTGCAGCTTCTTCAGGCGTCGCGCATAGTCGAGGCCCGCCGCCGGGTCATGGATGGAGCACGGTCCGACCACGACGAACATGCGCGGGTCCTTGCGATCGAGGATGTTGCGCAGCGCCTCCCGGCCCTGCATCACCGCATTGCCCGCGGCGTCGGTCAGCGGCAGTTGGGCATGCAAGGCCTCCGGCGTGGGCATGGTTTCAAAGGAGGAGATGTTGACGTTTTCTATGTGGAATGTGGTCATGGCGGGTCGGCGCGCGATGTAAAAGCGACTAGTTTAGCGCTTGTGCCCGGTGCGGGTGCGACGCGCTTCAGGGAAAACGGCTATGCTTGGGTTTCTTCAAATTTCCGGCGATCCATGTCTTTCCACGTTTTTACCTACGGTTCCCTGATGTTTCCCGAAGTCTGGCAGCGCGTCGTGCGCGGCGAGTACCGCAGCGTCCCGGCCCGCCTCGACGGCCACGCGCGCTTCGAGATTGCCGGGGAAACCTATCCGGGCATGGTTGCGGCCCCTGGCGCGAGTGTGGACGGCGTGCTGTACTTCGACGTCTCGCCCGAGGACATGGCCGCGCTCGACCACTTCGAAGGCAGCGAATACCGGCGCGACACGGTCAGGGTCACGCTTGCGTCAGGGGAATCGGTCGAAGCCGGCACCTACATCTACCTCCTGCCGCAAAAGTTGTCAGGATCGCCATGGCTGCCCGATGCTTTCCAGATGGCGCGCTTCATCGGCTCCTACTGCCGCGAGAAACTGGGCGGATAAGATTGGGGGCCGGGAGCCGGTATAATTCCCCCCATCCTCAAATTCACTGAACAACGGCACCCGCCGTTGTCTTTCATTCCATGCTCGCTTCACAAAAACAACAGATCGTCGACCTGTTCCAGGCCGCCCTCGCCCCCATCGTCGCCGGAACCGAACTGCAACCCAACGTCGTGCTGGAGCGCCCGCGCGATCCATCGCATGGCGACATCGCCTGCAACATCGCGATGCAGCTCGCCAAGCCGCTGAAGAAGAACCCGCGTGAACTGGCGCAGGCCATCGTCGCGCATGTGCTGGCCAACAAGGGCGACCTGATCGATACCGCCGAAATCGCCGGCCCCGGCTTCATCAACCTGCGCGTGGCCGCCACCGCCAAGCAGGCGGTCGTGCGTGCCATCCTGAACGAAGGCGCGGAATACGGCAAAGGCAAGACCGGCGCAGGCAAGAAAGTGATGGTCGAATTCGTCTCCGCCAACCCGACCGGCCCGCTGCACGTCGGCCACGGCCGCCAGGGCGCGCTCGGCGACGCGCTGTCCTCGCTGCTGGAAGCGCAGGGCTACAACGTCACCCGCGAGTTCTACTACAACGACGCCGGCGTCCAGATCGGCAACCTCGCGCTGTCGGTGCAGGCGCGCGCCAAGGGCTTCAAGCCGGGCGACGCCGACTGGCCGGAAGCGGCGTACAACGGCGACTACATCGCCGACATCGCCGACGACTTCCTCGCGAAGAAGACCGTGTCCGCCAGCAACGGCTCGCCGGTGACGGCCAGCGGCGACGCCAACGACATCGAATCGATCCGCAAATTCGCAGTGACCTACCTGCGCCACGAGCAAGACCTCGACCTGCAGGCCTTCGGCGTCAAGTTCGACAACTACTACCTCGAATCCTCGCTGTACACCGACGGCAAGGTGGTCGCCGCGGTGCAGGCGCTCATCCAGGCCGGCAAGACCTACGAACAGGACGGCGCGCTGTGGCTGCGCACCACCGAGTACGGTGACGACAAGGACCGCGTGATGAAGAAGTCCGACGGCACCTACACCTACTTCGTGCCCGACGTTGCTTACCACGTCACCAAGTGGCAGCGCGGCTACGGCAAGGTCATCAACGTGCAGGGCAGCGACCACCACGGCACCATCGCGCGCGTGCGCGCCGGCCTGCAGGCGGTCGGCCTTGGCATCCCACAGGGCTATCCCGACTACGTGCTGCACAAGATGGTTACCGTGATGAAGAACGGCGAGGAAGTGAAGATTTCCAAGCGCGCCGGTTCCTATGTCACGGTGCGCGACCTGATCGAATGGTCGGCGGGCGACGCCGCCAACGAGGCCGGCGAGCGCGACCTCACGCGCGGCCGCGACGCGGTGCGCTTCTTCCTCATCTCGCGCAAGGCCGATACCGAATTCACCTTCGATGTCGATCTCGCCCTGTCGCAGTCCGACGAGAACCCGGTGTACTACGTGCAATACGCGCATGCGCGCATCTGCTCGGTGCTGGCGCAATGGGGCGATGATGAAAACACCATCGACGGTAGCGATCTGTCACCGCTGACTTCGCCGCGCGAAGCCGCGCTGTTGCAGAAGCTTGCCGAGTACCCGGAAATGTTACAAAAAGCCCTCGACGAACTCGGCCCGCATCAGGTAGCGTTCTACCTGCGCGACCTGGCGGGCGAGCTGCACAGCTACTACAACGCCGAGCGCGTCCTGGTCGACGACGTGTCCACGAAAATGGCGCGTCTTGCGTTATTGATCGCAACGCGCCAGGTTTTGCGAAACGGTCTGGCATTGATCGGTGTATCCGCGCCAGCCAGGATGTAACGAGATGTAATCCGGGGAAGTATGTACAAGACTAAACAGCAGGGCGGGACGATTTTAGGTCTCATCATCGGCCTGATCATCGGCCTTGGCATCGCGCTCGGCGTGGCCATGACCATCAACAAGACGCCGATGCCCTTCACCGACAAGTCCGGCAAGGTCAAGGCCGGCGAGCCGACGCCGAACCAGAGCGCGGATCCGAACCGTCCGTTGTACGGCAACAGGGCGGCCTCGAAAGACGTGGCAAAGGACCTGGCGAAGGAGCCGGCGCCACCCGAGAATACTGCCGCGCCGCAGCCGGACAAGAAGCCCGAAGTGGTGAAGGTCGATCCCAAGGCCGAAGCGAAGCAGGACGGCAAGCCGCCGGTGATCGATCTGTCGGCCGCGGCGAAAAAGCAGGAAGCGGCAGAGCCGAAGACCGACAGCCAGGACGACAAGTGGAGCTACTTCCTGCAGGCCGGCGCCTTCCGCGAGCAGTCCGACGCAGAAGGCATGCGCGCCAAGCTCGCGCTGATGGGCGTGGAAGCCAAGGTCTCCGAGCGGCAGGCCGAAACCGGTGTGCTGTACCGGGTGCGCGTCGGTCCGTTCAACCAGATGGACGCCATGAACAAGGTCCGCAGCAAGCTGTCCGACAACGGTGTCGACGCCGCGGTGGTTCGCATCGCCAAATAAGTCATTTACTCCAAGCAAAGGAAGCATAATGCGTTTTCTTCAACGTTTACTTGCAGTACTGAGCATCAGCCTGATCGCCTTCGGCGCCAACGCCGCCCCGAACAATCCGCAGAACGGCGTCGACTACCGCACGCTGGACAAGCCGCAGCAGGCCGAGCCCGGCAAGAAAGTCGAAGTCATCGAGTTCTTCTGGTACTCCTGCCCGCACTGCTTCGCGCTCGAGCATGAACTCGTCGCATGGGTGAAGAAGCAGGGCGACAACATCGTTTTCAAGCGCGTGCCGGTCGCCTTCCGCGACAGCATGGTGCCGCAGCAAAAGCTGTTCTACACGCTGGAAGCGATGGGCAAGTTCGATGAGCTGCACCAGAAATTCTTCAACACCATCCACGTCGAGAAGCGCCGTACCGACACCGATGCCGAGATCCTGGATTTCGTCGTCAAGAACGGCATCGACAAGACGAAGTTTCTCGAGGTGTACAACTCCTTCGGCGTGCAGAGCAAGGCCAAGCGCGCCACGCAGCTGATGCAAGCCTTCCAGGTCGACGGCGTGCCGATGCTCGCGGTCGACGGTCGTTTCACGACGTCGCCGAGCATCGTCGGCGCCAGCCTCGGCAATCGCCCGGAACCGGTGCTGCACCAGGCGACCTTCCAGGTCATGGACTGGCTGGTCGGCAAGGCCAAGCAAGGCAAGTAAGCCAGCGGCGTATTACACTGAAGTCCGCCTCTCGAAAGAGGGCGGACTTTTTTTATTGCCCGTTCCCGGAACAACAAGAATGAAACGTGTATTCATCACCGGCGCCTCCAGCGGCCTCGGCGCCGCGCTCGCGAAACGCTATGCGCAGCAAGGCGCTGTCCTCGGCCTGCTCGCGCGCCGGCGCGAGATGCTGGAACAGTTGGTGCAATCCCTGCCCGATGCACATCGGCACCGCATCTATCCGGTGGACGTCACCGATCATGCGGCTGTCGCTGCCGCCGCGCAGGACTTCATGCGCGCGCAGGGCGGCATCGATATCGTGATCGCCAACGCCGGCATCTCGGCCGGCACGCTGACGGAGTATTCGGAAGACCTCGCCGTCTTCGAGCGCATCCTCGCCACCAATGTGACCGCGACGGCGGCCACCTTCGCACCCTTCATCGCCGCGATGAAGCAGCAGGCGCAAGCCGGCAGCCGCGACTGCCGCCTCGTCGGGATTGCGAGCGTTGCCGGTATCCGCGGTCTTCCGGGGGCGGAGGCCTACAGTGCGTCGAAGGCTGCGGTGATCAGCTACTGCGAGTCCCTGCGCCTGGAACTGAAAGCCAGCGGCATCAAGGTCGTCACCATCGCACCCGGCTACATCGACACGCCAATGACGCGCGGAAACCCCTACCCGATGCCTTTCCTCATGCATGCCGATGTGTTCGCCGACAAAGCGGCTGCTGCGATCGAGGGCGGTACGGGTTACCGCGTCATTCCCTGGCAAATGGGCATCGTCGCCAAAGTCCTGCGATTGCTGCCAAACTGGTTGTACGACCTGGCATTCTCGAAAGCGCCGCACAAGCCGCGCCAGGCCAAGCCATGACATTCATCGACGCCATCGGCAGCGAACACCGTCCGGTCGCACCCGGTGCGGCGCGCATCGTGTCGCTCGTGCCGTCGATCACCGAACTGCTGTGCGACCTCGGCCTGGCGTCGTCATTGGTTGGCCGAACGGGCTTCTGCATCCATCCAGACGTGATCGTGCGCAACATCCCGAAGGTCGGCGGCACCAAGGACGTCAACGTGGAAAAGATCCGCAAGCTGGCGCCCACCCATCTCGTCGTCAACATCGACGAGAACGATAAGCCGGTGGTCGATGCGCTCGCAAGCTTCATTCCCCATGTCATCGTCACTCATCCGCTGGCACCGCGCGACAACCTCGCACTCTATCGCCTGCTTGGCGGCATATTCGGTATGGTGGAAAAGGCCGAATCGCTGTGCGACGCCTTCGAGCGCGAATATGCGTTGCTGAAGGCAATGCCAAAGGGGCCGGAGCAGGTCATGCTGTACTGCATCTGGCAGGACCCATGGATGACGGTCTCGCGCGATACCTATATCGCGAGGATGATGGAAGAGATCGGGTGGAAGTGCTGGAGGCCGGAAGGATTGGCTGGCGGGGAGGCTGGCTCGCGGTATCCGGTGTTCAACTGGTCGGACGCTGTCGTGCGTTCGATCGACGGGGTATTGCTTTCAAGCGAACCTTATCGCTTCATGGAAACGCATGTGGACGCGCTTGAAAAGCAGATAGGCAAGCCGGTACGGCTGCTCGACGGGGAGATGATGTCCTGGTACGGAAGCCGCGCGGTCGCGGGATTGCGTTACTTGCGGGAGCTTCTTATTTCTGGCGGTTGATCCGCAACAGCATCCGGATGAATTCCCGTGCAATCGCTTGATGGTGCGCATCGAGGCGTTGCAGGTCGGCAACCAGCTTCACATCCGCCGATTCGAACCGTGCCGGTGCATTACCATCGCCGTTCACATAGCCGTCGGCGCCGCCGAAGCGCAGCCATTCGGCCGGAACGCCCAGCCATTGCGCAAGGGTGCGCAACTTTTCCTGGGTTGGAATCGCCTCGCCAACCAGCCACTTGCGCGCCGCATGGACGGTAATCGGACGTCCTTCAAACCGGATGTTGAATTCACGTGCCAATTGCGTGGGGCTGTCTGGAGAGTAATCCGCGTTGCGCAGCGCCTGTTGCAAGCGCTCACTAAAGCTTTCTCGTTCAATAGATGGATTCATGACCGCGAACTATTCCATGCCGAGGCTTGACAGTCAGTCAATGTCCGGAAGGAACTGACTGTGGCCTGATGTGTTAAGCGAATGTAACACACAATGACAAGCCGACAATGGCTTTTTACCCCGCAGAGCTACAGGGCTGGCGCGCTATGTCAACAAAATGTGCGATAAGCGCGATGCATGGGTGTGGTTGTGAAATGACAACAAAACTGAGGCAAAGGCCAATAAAAACAGGCTGTGCAATATATATGTCAGACACGCTGGAAGCGAATCATGCCGTCCGCGCCGGTCGTGCGCTCCAGCGTTCCGTCGAACCACAGCTTGTGCAGATGCGCGAGCGCCTCGCCCATCGCAAAGGTCAACTGGTGGGCATCCAGCGGACGGCGGAACATGACCGGAACGATATCGGCGGCGGATTGCGGCGTGACGCACGCGGCCACCACTTCCGCCAGGCGGTCGCGGTGGTGGTCGTGCAATTGCCCGATGCGCGTATGCAAGCCGCGGAAGGGCTTGCCATGGGAAGGCAGGACGAGGGTGTCGTCAGGCAGGCCGGCATACTTGCCGAGGGAGTCAAGGTAAAGCTGCACCGGATTGGCTTCCGGCTCGACGGCGAAGACCGACACGTTGGTCGAAATGCGCGGCAGCACCATGTCGCCGGAAACCAGGATTTTCAGATCCTCGCAAAACAGCGACACATGTTCGGGCGCATGGCCGAAACCGGTGATCACCCGCCATCCGTGCCCGCCGATATCCAGCACCTGCCCATCTTGCACGCGGCGGTACGAGGAGGGAACTGCCGGCACCAGCGTCGGGTAGTAACTCTTCCGTCCCTGCAGCTTTTCCAGCATGGCATCATCCGTCAGCCCGTGGCGCTGGAAGTGCGGCAGCATCGCCGTCCCGTCCACGCCCGGGAGCGAGCCGGACATCATGCGGGCAAAGCCGTATTCGCCGGTGCTCATCCACAACGGCGCGTTCCAGCGGCTGCACAGCCAGTCGGCCAGCCCCACATGGTCCGGGTGGCAGTGCGTGGCGATGACACGCGTCACCGGCAGGCCTTCCAGGCCGTTGGCGAACACGGTTTCCCATGCGGCACGGGTCGCGTCGTTCGCAATGCCGCAATCGACAATGGTCCAGCCCGCGCCATCACGTAGCAGCCACAGGTTGATGTGGTCGAGCGCGAAAGGCAGGCCCATGCGCAGCCAGTAAACGCCGGGAGCGATTTCGTGGCGCGTGCCGGGAGCGGGAATGGTGTCGCCAAAGGCGTAACTGAGCTGGGATTCGAGCGGATTCATGCGAAAAGTTTCCAGATTCCAATGACTGCGCGTGCATGTTCACATTTCGGACCGGCGCGTCTACAATGCGCTTTACGTTAACGTAAACTGCAACCGATACCAGCGATTCTAAGACCAATCCGTTTTTATTGCTGAAGCCACCCAGATTCCGCCATGCCGACCTACACGATCACCGAACTTGCGCGCGAATTCGACATCACGCCGCGGGCCATCCGCTTCTATGAAGACCAGGGCCTGCTGAGTCCGAAACGCGAAGGCGCGGGCGGTCGCACGCGTGTCTACAGCGCCCGCGAGCGCACACGCCTGAAGCTGACCCTGCGCGGCAAGCGCCTCGGCCTCAGCCTGCAGGAAATCAAGGCGCTGGTCGACATGTACGAGTCGCCGAAGGACACCACTGCGCAATTGAAGCGTTTCCTCACCGTGCTGGCGCAACATCGCGAAACGCTGGAGCGCCAGCGTGAAGACCTGGAAGTGACGCTGGCCGAGATTGCCGCGCACGAAGAGGAGTGCCATCGCCTGCTTGAGGGGGAGAAGACCGGCAAGCCCGCTGCCGTGAAGAAATCCTCGGCACGGAAGCTGAAGGATGCGGCCTGAATGGCCTTGATACCGTAATTCCACCATATTCACTTTACGTTTACGTAAACGTAAATTGGAAGTATGATTTTGCATCATCGACGGCCGCGTGCGCCCGCACCGGTTGCCATAAATCCAACAACGTGAGGACGACATGATCCATTTGCCCGGCTTGACCTTTGACCATGGCGAAGACATCGCCGCGCTGCGCGAAACCGTGCAGCAATTCGCGCAGGCGGAGATCGCCCCGCGCGCCGCGGAAATCGACCGCACCGACCAGTTCCCGATGGACCTGTGGAAGAAGATGGGCGAACTCGGCCTGCTGGGCGTCACGGTGTCCGAGGAATACGGCGGCACCGACATGGGCTACCTCGCGCATATCGTCGCGATGGAAGAAATCTCGCGCGCTTCCGCCTCGGTCGGCCTGTCCTACGGCGCGCATTCCAACCTGTGCGTCAACCAGATCAAGCGTAACGGCACCGAAGAGCAGAAGCAGAAATACCTGCCCAAGCTGATTTCCGGCGAACACGTCGGCGCCTTGGCGATGTCCGAGCCGAACGCCGGTTCCGACGTCGTCAGCATGAAATTGCGCGCCGACTGGAAGGGCGACCGCTGGGTGCTCAACGGCACCAAGATGTGGATCACCAACGGCCCGGATGCCGACGTGCTCGTGGTCTATGCCAAGAACGACATCGAAGCCGGCCCGCGCGGCATGACTGCCTTCCTGATCGAAAAGGGCTTCAAGGGCTTCTCCGTGGCGCAAAAGCTCGACAAGCTTGGCATGCGCGGCTCGCATACAGGCGAACTGGTTTTTGAAAACTGCGAAGTGCCGGCGGAAAACGTCCTCGGCGGACTCGGCAAGGGCGTGAACGTGCTCATGTCCGGCCTCGATTTCGAGCGCACGGTGCTCTCCGGCGGGCCGCTGGGCATCATGCAGGCCTGCATGGACGCCGTCGTGCCTTATGTTCACGACCGCAAGCAGTTCGGCCAGCCGATCGGAGAATTCCAGCTGATGCAGGGTAAGCTCGCCGACATGTATTCGACCATGATGGCCTGCAAGGCCTATGTCTACGCAGTAGGCCAGGCGTGCGACCGCGCCAAGTTGCCGGAGCAGGTGCGTGCGTTGCGCAAGGATGCGGCCGGCGCCATCCTCTACTCGGCCGAGAAGGCGACGTGGATGGCCGGCGAAGCGATCCAGACGCTGGGCGGCAACGGTTACATCAACGAATACCCGGTCGGCCGCCTGTGGCGCGATGCGAAGCTGTATGAAATTGGCGCCGGCACGAGCGAGATTCGCCGGATGCTGATCGGTCGCGAGTTGTTTGCCGAGACGAAGTAACGCAAGACAATTCTTGCAAAAAGCCCTCCCCTTCAAGGGGAGGGTTTGGGTGAGGATGGGTCTCGTCGCGCTCCGGAGACGTATTTCGCGAGTCCCCACCGCAACCCATCCCCATCCCAGCCTTCCACTTGAAGGGGAAGGAGCCGACAAGAGCAGGAGGAGACGCCATGCACGCACCCGACCCCAATTACAGAAGGATTGTCGAAAACGCCTTCAACGAGGCCGCTTTCCTGTCTGCGACCGGCATCACGTTTGCCGACTGCGGCCCCGGCTGGTGCGAATCATCCCTTCGCATCGAGCCGCGTCACCTGCAGCACACCGGCGTCATCCACGCCGGTGTGCAGGCGACCATTGCGGACCATACGGCCGGCGGCGCGGCCATGACGGTGACGGCGGAGGAAGACTTCATCCTGACGTCGGAATTCAAGATCCACCTTCTGCGCCCGGGCGTGGGTGATGCGCTGCTTTGCCGCGCACAGGTCCTCAAGCCGGGCAAGGCGTTCCATGTCGTCGAGGCAGAAGTGTTTGCCCTGGCCGGCGACCGGAAAACATTGATCAGCAAACTGACGGCCACCATGGCCGTCCTGCCGCGAAACAGAAAGTAAGCACTGGGCGCCGCTATGTCCGCACTCCACATCACCACACCGCTGCTCACACATGGCCCGCTCTCGGCCGCGCTCGGGACGCGTGTCATGCTGAAGATGGAGAACCTGCAGCCGTCCGGCTCCTTCAAGCTGCGCGGCATCGGCACCATGTGCCGGCGCGCGGCGGACAATGGGGCGACGCATTTCGTCTGCCCGTCCGGCGGCAATGCCGGGTTCGCCGCTGCCGTGGCCGGATCTGCGCTGGGTGTGCGGACAACCATCCTGGTGCCGCAAACGACCCATGAATCCGTGCGCGCCAAGATCCGCGACATCGGCGCGGAATGCATCGTGGCCGGCAATGTCTGGGACGAAACCAACGAAGAGGCGCTGCGCATGTGCCAGGCGCCCGGCGCCGTCTACATCCCGCCCTTCGACCATCACGATATCTGGGACGGCAACGCCACGCTGATCGACGAAGCGGTGGCGCAAGCGCACGAGGCTGGATTCGATTTCGACGTCGTGATCTGCTCTGTCGGCGGCGGCGGGCTGCTGTGCGGCGTGCTCGAAGGCCTGCATCGCAACGGCAAGGCGCATGTGCCTGTCATCGCGGTGGAGACGGAAGGCGCGGCATCGCTGAATGCCGCCGTCCATGCAGGCGAACTCGTTACCCTGCCCGCCATCACCTCGATCGCGACAACGCTCGGCGCGAAGCGCGTTGCCCAGCAGGCATTTGAATGGACAATGCGTCATGACGTGCGCGTCACGACCGTCAACGACGCACAGGCGGTTGACGCCTGCCTGCGCTTCGCCGACGACCTGCGCACCCTGGTCGAACCCGCTTGCGGCGCGGCACTCGCCGTTGCATATCGGCAATTGCCGCTCTTGAAAGAATTTCATGCTCCCTTGATCGTTGTCTGCGGCGGCATCGGGGTGGATTTGGCTAAACTGGAGGCTTGGAAGAACCACTTCGAGCGTTGACATGCCCCAGACCGCCTTTCCCAAACTCCTCTCGTCCCAGATCGCATTCGACATTGCGCGCACCATCCTTGACGGCTTCGACAAGCACTACCGGCTGTTCCGCGAGGAGAGCCTGGCGGCAAAGCGGTATTTCGAGAAGAGCGACTGGAAGACCGCGCAGCGGAAGGCACGCGAGCGTATCGCGTTCTACGACACACGGGTCCAGGAATGCGTGCAGACGCTGGAAGACGAGTACGACCAGGAAGAAATCGGCGATGAAGTCTGGCGCGAGGTGAAGCTGCATTACATCGGCCTGCTGATCAACCACAAGCAGCCGGAGCTGGCCGAGACCTTCTTCAATTCGGTGTGCTGCAACATCCTGCACCGCTCGTACTACCACAACGATTTTATTTTCGTGCGGCCGGCCGTGTCGACCGAATACCTCGAGACCGAAGAGCTGCTGCCGACCTACCGCGTGTACTACCCGGCCAAGGATGGCCTGCATTTCACGCTGAAGCGCATCGTCACCAACTTCCAGCTGTCGCCGTCCTTCGCCGATCTCGACCGCGACGTCGGCTTCGTCGAGGCGCGCATGCGGGCGATGTTCGGCAGCGACCTGCTCGAACCGAACCACCAGATCCAGGTGCTCGCCAGCCTGTTCTATCGCAACAAGGGCGCGTACATCGTCGGCAAGGGCATCAACGGCAATCGCATCTACCCGTTCGTCGTGCCCATCCTGTACAACCGCAAGGGGCAGCTGGTGCTCGATACGGTGCTGTTCGACCCGACGCTGATCACGGTGCTGTTCTCGTTCACGCGCGCCTACTTCATGGTCGACATGGAAGTGCCGTCCGCCTACGTGCATTTCCTGCGCTCGCTGATGCCCTACAAACCGCGCAGCGAAATCTACACCATCCTCGGCCTGCAGAAGCTGGGCAAGGCTGCGTTCTACCGCGACTTCCTGCACCACCTGCGGCATTCGTCGGATTGCTTCGAAGCGGCGCCAGGCATCCGCGGCCTGGTCATGGTGGTGTTCGCGCTGCCTTCCTTCAACTACGTGTTCAAGGTGATCAAGGACCACTTCCCGGCGCCGAAGGAAACCACGCGCGCGATCGTCAAGGAAAAATACCTGCTGGTGAAGAACCACGACCGCGTCGGACGCATGGCGGATACGCTCGAATATTCCAACGTCGCCTTCCCACGCGCGCGCTTCTCGTCAGAGCTGCTGGCGGAGCTGAAGGAAGTCGCGCCCTCCATCGTCGAGGAAGAAGGCGACGAGATCATCATCAAGCACGTGTACATCGAGCGCCGGATGATTCCGCTGAACATCTGGCTCTCAGAAGCGGAAAAGCGCGGCGACCACGCGGCGGTCGAGCACGGCATCGTCGAGTATGGCAATGCGATCAAGGAACTTGTCGGCGTGAACATCTTCCCCGGCGACATGCTGTACAAGAACTTCGGCGTCACCAAGCATGGCCGCGTGGTGTTCTACGACTACGACGAAATCGAATACATCACCGATTGCCAATTCCGCGAGATCCCGGCGCCGCGCAACGAAGAGGACGAAATGTCCAGCGAGCCGTGGTATCCGGTGGCGAAGAACGACGTTTTTCCCGAGCAGTTCGGCACCTTCCTGCTCGGCAATCCGGAAGTGCGCAAGTACTTCCTGAAGCACCACGCCGACCTGCTGACGGCGCATTACTGGCAGCGCGCCAAGCAGCGCATCCTTGACGGACACGTCGAGGACGTATTCCCGTATCCGCAGGAACTGCGCTTCAGCTACAAACCCCTTACCCCCGCGGCTCAGGCCGCCTAGCCACCTACTGGAGATGAATGATGAGTGATCCTATTGTTATCGTCGGCGCAGCACGTACCCCGATGGGCGCCTTCCAGGGCGACTTCTCCGCGCTGTCCGCAAGCGACCTGGGCGCAGTAGCGATCCGCGCCGCCGTCGAGCGCGCCGGCCTGGAGCCGAAGTTCGTCAACGAAGTCCTGTTCGGCAACTGCCTGATGGCAGGCCAGGGCCAGGCGCCGGCTCGCCAGGCGGCGATCAAGGCGGGCATCCCCGTTTCCGCGGGCGCCGTCACGCTGTCCAAGATGTGCGGTTCGGCGATGAAGGCCGCGATGATCGGCTATGACTCGCTGCTCGCCGGCAGCAACGAGGTCGTGATCGCGGGCGGCATGGAATCCATGACCAACGCTCCCTACCTGATTCCGAAGGCACGCGGCGGCTATCGCATCGGGCACGCCATGATGTACGACCACATGATGCTCGACGGCCTGGAAGACGCCTACGAGAAGGGCCGCTCGATGGGCACCTTCGGCGAGGATTGCGCCGCCAAGTACGAGTTCACCCGCGAAGAGCAGGATGCCTACGCCATTGCCTCCGTGCAGCGCGCGCAGGCGGCGACCAATGACGGCTCCTTCAAATGGGAAATCGCGCCGGTCACGATCGCAGGCAAGGCCGGCGACGTCGTGGTCGAAAAGGACGAAGGCCCGCTCAAGGCGCGCCTCGACAAGATCCCGTCGCTCAAGCCCGCGTTCAAGAAGGACGGCACCATTACTGCTGCCTCCTCTTCCTCGATCAACGACGGTGCTGCTGCGCTCGTGATGATGCGCGAATCGACCGCGCAGAAGCTGGGTTGCAAGCCGATCGCCCGCGTCCTCGGCCACACTACGCATGCGCAGGAACCGAACTGGTTCAGCACCGCGCCCGTCGGCGCCATCGAGAAGCTGTACAAGAAACTGAACCTGACCACCAAGGATGTGGACCTGTTCGAGATCAACGAAGCGTTCGCGGTCGTGCCGATGGCGGCCATGCGCGAGCACGGCATCCCGCACGACAAGATCAACATCCACGGCGGCGCGTGCGCGCTTGGCCATCCGATCGGCGCGTCCGGTGCGCGTATCCTCGTTACGCTGATCGGCGCACTGAAGAAGACCGGCGGCAAGCTGGGTGTGGCTTCGCTGTGCATCGGCGGCGGTGAAGGCACGGCAATGGCGATTGAGATCGTCTGATGCCAGGTCCCTCCCTCTTCAAGGGGGAGGTTAGGTGGGTGATGGGTTTCTGCAGTAACGCAACGGAAACCCATCCCCACCCCATCCCTCCCCTTGAAGGGGAGGGGGTTCCGAAAACGATACGGCCATCATCATGCCCACCGCACTCATCCTCGGCGCCTCCCGCGGCATCGGCCGCGAATTCGTGCGCCAGCTCCTCTCCGCCAACTGGCGCGTGATCGCCACTGCGCGCGACGACGCCTCGCTCGCCGAACTGCGCACCGCAGGCGCGGAGCCGTTCAAGCTCGATGTCGCCAATCCCGATTCGCTGGCCGGTCTCGGCTGGCAGCTCGATGGCGAAAAGCTCGACCTTGCCGTCTACGTTGCAGGCGTCTACGGTCCACAAGCGCAGAGCCCCAAGTCGCCGCCGACCGCACAGGATTTCGACAAGGTGATGCATACCAACGTGCTCGGTGCGATGCAGGCCATCCCGACGATTGCGCCGATGGTGGAAGCAGCCCAGGGCAAGTTCGCATTCATCAGCAGCGGCATGGGCAGCATCGGTGAAACCGATTCCACCTATGGCTGGCTGTACCGCACCTCGAAGGCCGCATTGAACATGGCCGTCAAGAGCGCATCGCTCGACTATCCGTCCGCCACTTTCGTCGCACTCTGCCCGGGCTGGGTGCGCACCAACATGGGCGGGCCGAATGCAACGACTTCCGTCGAGGACAGCGTCAGCGGACTGTTGAACGTGATCGACGGATTGAAACAAGAAGACAGCGGCACTTACCGCAATTACACCGGACGCACGCTGTCCTGGTAAAGGGAAAAAACATGGTTCTGTCGGAACAACACGAAATGATCCGCGATGCACTGCGCGCCTTCTCGCAGGAGCGGCTCGCCCCCAATGCCGCGCGCTGGGACAAGGAACACCACTTCCCGAAGGATGAACTGAAAGGTCTCGCGGAACTGGGCACCTTCGGCGTCGCGGTGCCGGAAGAACTGGGCGGCGCAGGCCTCGACTACCTGTCGCTGTCGCTGGTCCTCGAGGAAATCGCGGCCGGTGACGGCGGTACTTCGACCGTCATTTCTGTCAACAACTGCCCGGTGTGCAGCATCGCGATGATGTATGCCAACGATGCGCAGAAGGAGCAGTGGCTCAAGCCCCTCGCCCGCGGCGAAATGCTCGGCGCCTTCTGCCTGACGGAACCGCATGTCGGCAGCGATGCTTCCGCACTGCGCACGACGGCGACGCGCGATGGCGACTCCTACGTGTTGAACGGCGTGAAGCAGTTCATCACCAGCGGCAAGTACGCCGACGTCGCGATCGTGATGGCGGTGACCGACAAGGAAGCCGGCAAGCGGGGCATCAGCGCGTTCTGGGTGCCGACCAATACGCCCGGCTACATTGTTGCCCGTCTCGAGGAAAAGATGGGCCAGCATTCATCGGATACCGCGCAGATCCTGTTCGAGAACTGCCGCATTCCGACGCAGAACCTGATCGGCGAAGAAGGCCAGGGCTACAAGATCGCGCTGTCGGGACTGGAAGGCGGCCGCATCGGCATCGCCTCGCAGTCGGTCGGCATGGCACGCGCCGCCTTCGACGCCGCCCTCGCGTATGCGAAGGAGCGCACCAGCTTCGGCAAGACGCTGTTCGAACACCAGGCAGTGCAGTTCAAGCTGTCCGAGATGGCGACGCAGATCGAGGCCGCCCGCCAGCTCATCTGGCACGCCGCCAGCCTGAAGGATGCGGGCAAGCCCTGCCTGAAGGAAGCGGCCATGGCCAAGCTGTTCGCCAGCGAGATGGCCGAGCGTGTCTGCTCCGATGCGATCCAGGTCCATGGCGGTTACGGCTATGTCAGCGATTTCCCGGTCGAACGCATCTACCGCGACGTGCGCGTCTGCCAGATCTACGAAGGCACGAGTGAAATCCAGAAAATCCTGATCAGCCGCGCGCTGGCCTGACGGAGTGCGCATGGCGACGCCGCTCGATTTCTACTTCGATTTTTCTTCGCCTTACGGGTACTTCGCTGCAACACGCATCGAAGCGCTCGCGGCGAAGCATGGCCGTCGCGTGGCATGGCATCCGGTCCTGCTCGGAGCGATCTTCAAGACCACGGGCGGGGTGCCGCTGCCCATGGTGCCGTTGAAGGGCGATTACTCGTACCGCGATTTCGAGCGCAGCGCGCGTTTTCACGACATTCCGTACACGCGTCCCGCCAGCTTTCCCATCGCCACGCAACTGCCTGCGCGCGCGATGACATGGATCGCCCGCGACTTCGGCGATTACAAGGCGGTGCCGTTTGCGAAAGCCGTGTACGCATCGTATTTCGTCGACGGGATCGACATCTCGCGTCCGGAAGGCATCGCTGCCGCATGCGAGCAGATCGGCATCCGCCACGATGCCGTGCTGGAAGGCGCGAACAGCCAGGAAATCAAGGACATGCTGAAAGACGAGGTCGACGCCGCCGTCGAGCGCGGCGTGTTCGGTTCGCCCTTCGTCATCGCGGACGACGAACCGTTCTGGGGTTTCGACCGCTTCGACCAGCTCGAAGCATTTCTGAAAAACGGAAAAATTTAGGGAGACAAGGTCATGCCGATGAAGAAGGGATACAAGGCGCTGGTCGATGAAGCGATGGCGCAGGTCAAGACCTACAGCGTGGAACAGGCGAGGGCCAGGCTGGAAGACCCGAACGTGCAGTTCGTCGACGTACGCGACGTGCGCGAGCTGGAGCGCGAAGGCGTGATCCCCGGCGCCTATCCTGCGCCGCGCGGCATGATCGAATTCTGGGTCGATCCGGATTCGCCGTACTTCAAGCCGGTATTCGGTGAGAAGAAGGAATTCATTTTCTTTTGTGCCGCCGGCTGGCGCAGCGCGCTGACGACCAAGACGGTGCAGGACATGGGCATGGAAAACGTGGCCCACATCGAAGGCGGCTTCAGCGCATGGAAGGCGGCGGGCGCCCCGGTGGCTGAAAAGGCAAAGAAGGCGTAATGGCAAAGAAGGAAGTGCAGCCCTGCCCCTGCGGCGGCACCGCTTATGAAAACTGCTGCGGCCGCTTCATCGACAACGGCGAGATACCGGAGACGGCGGAGCAACTGATGCGCTCGCGCTACAGCGCCTATGTCCTGCAGAAGGAACCCTATCTGAAGGCAACCTGGCATCCGAGCACGCGCCCTGCGGACGCCATCGTGCAGGACGACGGCACGAAATGGCTGGGGCTGGAGGTAAAGAAGCATGTCCCCGCCGGCAACGAGGCGACGGTGGAATTCGTTGCCCGCTACAAGGTCGGCGGACGCGCCCATCGCCTGCATGAGGTCAGCCGTTTCGTGCGCGAGGACGGCCGATGGTTCTACGTGGATGGAAGTTTTCCCGAAACATAATGAGTGGAGAGATTGGAATGGCGAAGTTGGTTACAAGCTACGACCAGGGCAGTCGCGAAACGCCGTTGATCGAACAGACGATCGGTGATTTCTTCGATGCCATGGCCAGCCGTTTTCCCGATAACGAGGCACTGGTGTCATGCCACCAGCAGATCCGCACCACCTATCGCCAGTTGCAGCAGGAATCGAACAGGCTGGCGAGCGCATTGCTCGAATCCGGCTTGCGTCCCGGCGACCGCATCGGCATCTGGTCGCACAACAACGCGCAATGGCTGCTGACGCAGATTGCCACCGCCAAGGCCGGCCTCATCCTGGTCAACATCAATCCGGCCTACCGCCTCGCGGAGCTGGAATATGCGCTGAACAAGGTCGGCTGCAAGTCGCTGATCACGATGACCACGTTCAAGACCAGCAATTACATCGAGATGGTGCAGGCGACGGCGCCGGAGCTGGCAGTGAGCAAGCCGGGTTCGCTCAACGCCGCCAAGGTGCCGGCACTGAAGACCGTGATCCAGCTGGGCGACGATCATGTTCCCGGCATGATGCGCTTCGCCGACCTGATGGCGATGGGCAATCACGAAGATGCCCGCCTGGCGGACATCGCGAAAAAGCTGAAGAACACCGACGCGATCAATATCCAGTTCACCAGCGGCACCACGGGCTTTCCGAAGGGCGCGACGCTCACCCATCGCAATGTGCTGAACAACGGTTTCTTCATCGGCGAAGCAATGCGGCTTACGCCGCAGGACCGGCTCTGCATCCCTGTGCCGCTCTACCATTGCTTCGGCATGGTGCTGGGCAACCTCGCCTGCCTCACGCATGGCGCGACCATCGTCTATCCCAACGAAGCCTTCGATCCGCTTTCGGTGCTGCAGGCGGTACAGCAGGAACGCTGCACCGGGTTGCACGGCGTGCCGACCATGTTCATCGCCGAACTCGACCATCCGCGCTTCAAGGAATTCGATCTCTCGACGCTGCGCACCGGCATCATGGCCGGTTCGCCCTGCCCCATCGAGGTCATGAAGCGCGTCGTCAGCGACATGCACATGAGCGAAGTGACGATTGCCTACGGCATGACCGAGACCAGCCCGGTCAGCTGCCAGAGCACCACGGATACGCCGCTGGAAAAGCGTGTCGCGACCGTCGGCAAGACGCAGCCGCACCTTGAGGTGAAGATCGTCAATCCCGATACCGGCGCAACTGTCCCCGTGGGCACGTCGGGCGAATTGTGCACGCGCGGTTATTCGGTGATGCACGGCTACTGGGAAGATCCGCAGAAGACCGCCGAGGCGATCGACGCCGAAGGCTGGATGCATACCGGCGACCTCGCGGTGATGGATGCCGAGGGGTACGTGAATATCTCCGGCCGCATCAAGGACATGGTGATCCGCGGCGGCGAAAACATTTATCCGCGCGAGATCGAGGAATTCCTGTACCGGCATCCCGCCGTGCAGGATGTGCAGGTGGTGGGCGTGCCCGACAGGAAGTACGGCGAGGAACTGTGCGCGTGGATCATCCTGCGTCCGGGCGCTGAACTGGACGAGGAAGGCGTGCGCGAATTCTGCCGCGGGCAGATTGCGCATTACAAGGTGCCGCGCTACATCCGCTTCGTCAGCGCCTTCCCGATGACGATCACGGGCAAGGTGCAGAAGTTCAGGATGCGTGAACTGATGAAAGAAGAACTCAAGCTCGAAGAAGACAAGACGGCTTGAAAACCACAATAACAAAGGACCGGACATGGCTCACATTGAAAGCAAACTGAACACCCGCAGCGAAGACTTCAAGAACAACGCTGCTGCCATGCAGCGCGTGGTGGACGACCTGAAGGAAAAGATCGCGAAGATTTCCCTCGGAGGTGGTGAGGACGCGCGCAAGAAGCATGTATCGCGCGGCAAGCTGCTGCCGCGCGACCGCGTGCAGATGCTGCTCGACCCTGGCACGCCCTTCCTCGAACTGTCGCAGATGGCGGCGTACGACATGTACGACAATGCGGCGCCGTCGGCCGGCATCATCACCGGCATCGGCCGCGTGGCTGGACAGGAATGCGTGATTGTCTGCAATGATGCGACGGTGAAGGGCGGAACGTATTACCCGATCACCGTGAAGAAGCACCTGCGCGCGCAGGAAATCGCCGACCAGAACAACCTTCCCTGTATTTACCTCGTCGATTCGGGCGGCGCCAACCTGCCGAACCAGGACGACGTGTTCCCCGACCGCGACCACTTCGGCCGCATCTTCTACAACCAGGCCAACCTGTCGGCCAAGGGCATTCCGCAGATCGCCGTGGTGATGGGGTCCTGCACGGCCGGCGGCGCCTATGTGCCGGCGATGAGCGATGAATCGATCATCGTGAAGGAACAGGGCACGATTTTTCTCGGCGGCCCGCCGCTGGTGAAGGCAGCGACCGGCGAAGTGGTGAGTGCGGAAGACCTCGGCGGCGGCGACGTGCACACGCGCCTGTCCGGCGTGGTCGACCATCTCGCGATGAACGACATGCACGCGCTGTCGCTGGCGCGCACCATCGTCTCCAACCTCAATCGCCAGAAGCCGCAGCAGCTCGTGCTGCGCGAGCCGGTGGCGCCGAAGTACGACACGCATGAACTGTACGGCGTGATCCCGACGGATACCCGCAAGCCTTTCGACGTGCGTGAAGTGATCGCGCGCATCGTGGACGGCAGCGAATTCGACGAGTTCAAGGCGCGCTACGGCACCACGCTGGTGTGCGGCTTTGCGCACATCTTCGGCATGCCGGTCGGCATCATCGCCAACAACGGCATCCTGTTCTCGGAATCGGCATTGAAGGGTTCGCACTTCATTGAACTGTGCTGCCAGCGCAAGATCCCGCTGGTGTTCCTGCAGAACATCACCGGCTTCATGGTCGGCCGCAAGTACGAGAACGAAGGCATCGCGCGCAACGGCGCGAAGATGGTGACGGCGGTGTCGACCGCATCCGTGCCGAAATTCACGGTGATCATCGGCGGCAGTTTCGGCGCCGGCAACTACGGCATGTGCGGCCGCGGTTTCTCGCCGCGCATGTTGTGGATGTGGCCGAACGCGCGCATCTCGGTGATGGGCGGCGAACAGGCGGCCAGCGTGCTGGCGACGGTCAAGCGCGACGGCATCGAGGCCAAGGGCGGTAGCTGGTCGGCGCAGGAAGAGGAAGCGTTCAAGGCGCCGATCCGCGAGCAGTACGAACACCAGGGCCATCCGTACTACGCATCGGCACGCCTGTGGGATGACGGCGTCATCGATCCGGCGGATACCCGCATGGTACTGGGGCTGGGATTGAGCGCAGCGTTGAATGCGCCGATCCCGGAAACGAAGTTCGGCGTATTCAGGATGTAAGCATGAGTTACCAGACCCTTGAAGTAGCCCTTGACGGCCGCGTAGCCACCGTCACGCTGAACCGGCCTGAGGTCCGCAACGCGTTCAACGAAACGACGATTGCGGAAATCACCCAGGTTTTCCGCGAACTCGGCCGGAACGGCGACGTGCGAACGATCGTGCTCGCCGCCAACGGCCCGGCCTTTTGCGCCGGCGCCGACCTCAACTGGATGAAGAAAATGGCCGGCTACACGCACGAGGAAAACCGTGCCGATGCCGCCCAACTGGCCGAGATGTTGCGCACCATCTATACCTGCCCGAAACCGGTCGTCGCAAAGGTGCAGGGCGATTGCTATGCCGGCGGCATGGGGCTGGCTGCCGCATGCGACATCATCATTGCAAATGAGGCAACAAATTTTTGCCTGAGCGAAGTCAAACTCGGCCTGATTCCTGCGACAATCTCGCCTTACGTCATTATCGCGATGGGCGAAAACGCCGCCCGCCGCTATTTCCTCACCGCGGAGCGTTTCTCCGCCCAGGAAGCGCACCGGATCGGATTTGTGCACCAGGTTACCGCCGCAGATGCATTGGACGCGGCAGTCGCCGACATCGTCAAGGCGCTGGTCACCAACAGCCCGAACGCCGTGAAGGAAGCCAAGCGTCTCGTGCAGGACGTCGCCGGCCAGCCGCTGACAGCGGAACTGATCGCCGACACCGCCGAGCGCATCGCTGACATCCGCAGTTCCGAAGAGGGCAAGGAGGGTGTGCGTTCATTCCTGGAGAAGCGCAAGCCGAACTGGCTGGGATAAGAAAGGACGAGTCCCTTCCCCCTGGCAGGGGGAAGGAGCAGGCAAGTAGATGTATTACGTGGAGCATTCTTGAACGCAAGCCTCAAATCCGACTGGGTCGAACGCAGCCTGAAAAGCGTCTGGCACCCGTGCACGCAGATGCAGCACCACGAAACGGTGCCGCTGGTGCCGGTCAGCCATGGGCGCGGCGCATGGCTGTACGATGCCAATGGCCAGCGCTACCTCGACGGTATCAGCTCGTGGTGGGTCAACCTGTTCGGCCATGCCAATCCGCGCATCAATGCGGCGCTGAAGGAACAGCTCGACCTGCTGGAGCATGCGATGCTCGCCGGCTTCACGCATGAACCGGTGATCACGCTGTCGGAAAAACTGTCGGCGCTCACCGGCGGCGTGCTTGGCCATTGCTTTTACGCGTCGGACGGCGCTTCCGCCACCGAGATCGCGCTCAAGATGAGCTTCCATTACTGGCGCAACAGCGGCAAGGATGCCAAGCGCGAATTCGTGTGCCTGAAGGGCAGCTACCACGGAGAAACGGTGGGCGCGCTCGCCGTCACCGACGTCGCGATCTTCCGCGATGCGTACGGTCCGATGCTGCAGCAAGCCCATGTCGTGACCGCGCCCGATGCACGCAATGCGCAGGAGGGCGAAAGTGCCGCCGACATGGCGCGCCGCGCCGCCCGCGATCTCGAGACGCTGCTCCAGGAGCGCAGCGACAGGATCGCCGCCGTCATCATCGAACCGCTGGTGCAGTGCGCCGCCGGCATGGCGATGTACGATTCGGTCTACCTGAAGGAAGTGCGCGCCCTGTGCGACCGCTTCCAGGTCCACCTGATCGCGGATGAAATCGCAGTCGGCTGCGGCCGCACCGGCACCTTCTTTGCCTGCGAGCAGGCATCGATCTGGCCTGACTTCGTGTGCCTGTCCAAGGGCATCAGCGGCGGTTACCTGCCGCTGTCGCTGGTCATGACACGCGACGAAATCTATCGCGCCTTCTATCACAGCGACGTCACGCGCGGCTTCCTGCATTCGCATTCCTACACCGGCAATCCGCTCGCCTGCCGTGCGGCGCTGGCCACCCTCGCTATCTTCGAAGAAGACGACGTGCTCAAGCGCAATTCCGAGCGCGCGGCAAAGCTCACTGCTGCACTGGCGCCGCTGGCCTCGCACGCAAAGGTCAGGAACTTCCGCCAGCGCGGCATGATGTGGGCTTTCGATGCCGTGGTCGACGATCCGGCCAGGGCGGCGACCTTCTCGCGTCGTTTCTTTACCGAAGCCCTGCAGCAGGAACTGTTGCTGCGCCCGATCGGCCGGACGGTCTACCTGATGCCGCCCTACATCCTCGACGACGAGGAAATCGCGCTGCTGGCATCGCGTACGCTCGCCGTGTTCAACAAGGTCGTGGAGGCCTGACGATGGAACTGCTTGCCAACCTCGAACGCGAACTGCAGCAACTCGACCGCCAGAGCCTGCGCCGCCGCCTGCGTGTCGCCGAAACGCCGTGCGTGCCGCGCATGAAGGTCGACGGCCGCGACATGCTGGCCTTCTGCAGCAACGACTACCTCGGCCTCGCCTCGCATCCGCGCCTCGTCGAGGCCTTGCGCGAAGGCGCCTCCCGTTACGGTGTCGGCAGCGGCGCCTCGCACCTGATCAGCGGCCACTCGCGCGCGCATGCGCTGCTGGAAGAACGCTTCGCCGATTTCCTGTCGCCGCACATCGAATCGCCGCGCGCCCTGTATTTCTGCACCGGCTACATGGCCAACCTGGCGGTGCTGACAGCCCTTGCCGGGCGGGATGCGGAGATTTTCTCGGAAGAGCTGAATCACGCATCGCTCATCGACGGCGCGCGGCTCTCTCGCACCAGCGTCAAGGTTTATGCGCACGGCGACGCGGATGCGCTTGAGCAACTCCTCCAGGCCAGCACGGCGAAAACCAAGCTCGTCGTCACCGACAGCGTATTCAGCATGGACGGCGATCTCGCGCCGCTGCCGAAACTGCTGAAGCTGTGCGAACAGTATGGCGCCTGGCTGGTGGTCGACGACGCGCATGGTTTCGGCGTGCTCGGACAGAACGGGCGCGGTGCGCTGGAACATTTCAACCTGCGCTCGCCCTACCTCGTGTACATGGGGACGCTGGGCAAGGCGGCGGGCGTCGGCGGCGCGTTCGTCGCCGCGCATTCGACGGTGATCGAATGGCTGGTGCAACGGGCACGGCCCTACATCTACACTACGGCGGCAGCGCCCGCGCTGTCGCACGCCCTGATGGCCAGCATGGACATCATTGCCGGGGAAGAAGGCGCGCAGCGCCGCGCCCACCTGCGGTCCCTGATCGGCCAGCTGCGCAGCGAACTCAATTTGCAACGCTGGAAGCTGTTCCCCTCGAACACCGCGATCCAGCCCGTGATCATCGGCGCCAACGATGAAGCCATGCGCGCCGCGACGGCGCTGTATGACCAGGGTTTCTGGGTGCCGGGGATTCGTCCGCCGACGGTGCCGGCCGGCACGGCACGCTTGCGTGTCACCCTGTCGGCATCGCACACCGGGCCGGAGGTTTCTCAACTGGCCAGCGCTTTCAATTTGCTGGAGGCCTTCGCATGAGCGCATCGATCGGCTATTTCGTGACCGGCACCGATACCGAGATCGGCAAGACGCTGGTGTCGTGCACGTTGCTGCATGCTCTCGCGCAAGCGGGAGTACGCGCCGCAGCCATGAAACCCGTGGCCGCAGGCGCTGAATTCCGCGACGGCGCATGGCACAACGAGGATGTCGACCTGCTTGCCGCTGCGGCGCCGGTCGTGCTGCCGGTTGACTTGACGACGCCGTACCTGCTGCGCGATGCCGCCGCGCCGCATATCGCCGCTGCGCAGGAAGGCGTCGGCATCGACCTCGCCCGCATCATGGACTGCTACGCCCGTGTCGCGGCGGCAGCCGATGCGGTGGTGGTCGAGGGCGTGGGCGGTTTTCGCGTGCCCCTGTCGGCCACGCAGGACACCGCCGATCTCGCGCAGCAGCTCGGCCTGCCGGTCGTGCTCGTGGTCGGCATGCGGCTCGGCTGCATCAATCATGCGTTGCTTACCGCCGACGCGATCGCCGCGCGGGGACTCAAGCTCGCCGGCTGGGTGGCCAACGTGGTCGATCCCGGCATGCGCTATGGCGTCGACAACGTCGTCGCGCTGACCGAACGCCTGAATGCACCGATGCTCGGCACGATCCCGCGCCTGCCGTCGGCAGACCCGGCGCTCGCCGCGCCTCATCTCGATTTTTCAAGTTTGCCGGGCTGGCCCCGGCCCGTTTCACACTGATGCAAAGGAAGCAGTCCATGTCGTCGCAACCGATCACATTCCAGCAAGTTCCGACTCCCGCGAAGCTGCGCGAAATCGCCGCCCAACGTTGGCCGGTCGCCAAGATCGAGGAACTGTTCAACCTGCCGTTCAGCGATTTGCTGTTCCGCGCGCAGCAGGTCCATCGCGAAAACTTCGACCCGCAGGAAGTGGAACTGGCCACGCTGATGTCGATCAAGACCGGCGGCTGCCCGGAGGATTGCGGCTATTGCCCGCAGGCCGCGCGCTACGACACCGGCGTCAAGGCGCAGAAGATCCTGGAACTGGAAACGGTGCTCGACGCCGCCCGCAAGGCGAAGGAGCACGGCGCGACCCGTTTCTGCATGGGCGCGGCATGGCGCGAGCCGAAGGACCGCGACCTCGACCACGTCGAGGCGATGGTGCGCGGCGTCAAGGACCTCGGCATGGAAGCCTGCGTGACGCTGGGCATGCTGGCCGAAGGCCAGGCGGAGCGCCTGAAGGCGGCGGGCCTGGATTACTACAACCACAACCTCGACACCGCGCCCGAGTTCTACAACAACATCATCACCACGCGCGACTACCAGAACCGTCTCGATACGCTGGAGCGTGTGCGCAACGCCGGCATCAAGGTGTGTTGCGGCGGCATCGTCGGCATGGGCGAATCGCGCCGTCAGCGCGCCGGCCTGGTCGCGCAGCTGGCGAACATGGATCCGTATCCGGAATCGGTCCCGGTCAACAACCTGGTGCAGGTCGAGGGCACGCCCCTGCACGGCACCGACCCGATCGATCCGCTGGAATTCGTGCGCACCATCGCGGTGGCGCGCATCACCATGCCGAAGGCGCGCGTGCGCTTGTCCGCAGGCCGCCGCGAGATGGGCGAGGCGGTGCAGGCGATGTGCTTCCTGGCGGGCGCGAATTCGATTTTCTACGGCGACAAGCTGCTGACGACCGGCAATCCGGATGTCGAGGCGGATCGCGTGCTGCTGGAAAAGCTCGGCATGCGCGTGAAGCATACGCAGCATGAGCCGAAGTGCGAGGTAACGCAGTAATCCGTATGGAACCCCTCTCCCGTGGGCGGGAGAGGGGCAGGGGTGAGGGGGCTTGCAAGACCTTGGGCGCTTGCGCAACGCCCCTCATCCCCAACCCTTCTCCCGCCTGCGGGAGAAGGGAGCAGGAGACGCAGTTGATTTAACGAGGAATCACCCCCAATAACAACGATTTGCATCCCTCGACACAATCGAGAGAGACAGCACCAAAGGAGTCAGCGTGTTCACCAAGATCCTGATTGCAAACCGCGGCGAAATCGCCTGCCGTGTCGCCGCCACCGCCCATCGCATGGGCATCAAGACCGTCGCGGTCTATTCGGAGGCGGATGCCAACGCCAAGCACGTCGCCGTGTGCGACGAGTCCGTCCTCATCGGCCCCGCCCCCGCGAAGGAAAGCTACCTGCGCGCGGACAAGATCATCGAGGTTGCGCTTGCCACCGGCGCGCAGGCGATCCATCCCGGCTACGGCTTCCTGTCGGAGAACGAGGACTTTGCCGAAGCTTGCGCCAAGGCCGGCCTCGCCTTCATCGGCCCGCCGGCATCGGCGATCCGCGCGATGGGTTCGAAGTCTGCCGCGAAGGCCTTGATGGAAAAGGCGGCCGTTCCGCTGGTGCCGGGTTACCACGGCGACACGCAGGATGCCGACTTCCTGCAAGGGCAGGCCGACAAGATCGGTTACCCGGTGCTGCTCAAGGCCAGCGCCGGCGGCGGCGGCAAGGGCATGCGGATCGTCGAGAAGAGCGCCGATTTCAAGGCCGCGCTGGAATCCTGCAAGCGCGAAGCCATCAACAGCTTCGGCGACGACAAGGTGCTGGTCGAAAAATACCTGACCCGTCCGCGCCACATCGAGATCCAGGTGTTCGCCGACACCAAGGGCAATTGCGTGTACCTGTTCGAGCGCGACTGCTCGGTGCAGCGCCGTCACCAGAAGGTGCTGGAAGAAGCGCCGGCGCCCGGCATGACGGCAGAACGCCGCAAGGCCATGGGCGAAGCCGCCGTCGCCGCCGCCAAGGCAGTGGGCTACGTCGGTGCCGGCACGGTGGAATTCATCGCCAACCAGGACGGCTCGTTCTACTTCATGGAAATGAACACCCGCCTGCAGGTGGAGCATCCGGTCACCGAAATGATCACCGGCACGGACCTGGTCGAATGGCAATTGCGCGTGGCCTTCGGCGAGGCACTGCCGAAGAAGCAGGAAGAACTGACCATCCACGGCCATGCACTGGAAGCACGCATCTACGCGGAGAATCCCGAGAAGGGCTTCCTGCCGTCGATCGGCACGCTGCGCCACATGCACACGCCGTCCGCCGTCACCTTCGAACTGGGCAAGGGCATTGCGGGCAATGACCCGGCCGCGATCCGCATCGATTCCGGCGTGCGCGAAGGCGATGCCATCTCCCCGTTCTACGACCCGATGATCGCCAAGCTGATCGTCTGGGGCAAGGATCGCGAGGAGGCGCTGGCGCACATGGCACAGGCGCTGTCGGAATACCAGATCGTCGGCCTCGCCACCAACGTCGCCTTCCTCAAGCGCCTGGTCGAGAGCAAGCCCTTCTCCGGCGCGGACCTCGACACCGGCCTGATCGAGCGCAACCACGCCGAACTGTTCCCGCCGGTGCCGCAGACCGCGCTGCCGGTGCTCGCGCTCGCAGCCGCCTCGCTGCTGGTGTCGGAGCAGAACGCCGGCGCCGCAGCGAACGACCCCTGGGCCAATACCAGTGGCTGGCGCATGAACACGACCTTGCTGCGCACGCTCGATTACTCGGATGAGTCCGGCGCCTACCCGGTCACCATCGGCTACAAGGAGACCGGCTGGTCGATCGCCCAAGGCGCGACGGCAGCGGCGATGACGCTGGTGGAACGCAACGGCAAGCATCTCGTGATCAAACTCGACGGCGCAGCGGTGCGCGGCACGGTGGTGCGCGACGGCGAAATGTTCCACGTCTTCACCGGCGGCGCCCACTTCCCGCTGCACTACAACGACCCGCTCGCGCATGCCGGCGAATCGGAGGCCGAAGGTGGCCGCCTGACCGCGCCGATGCCGGGCAAGATCGTGGCGGTGCTGGTCGACAAGGGCAAGACCGTCGAGAAGGGCGCGCCGCTGCTGATCATGGAAGCGATGAAGATGGAGCACACGATTGCGGCGCCGGCCAACGGCACGGTCGAGGACCTGCTGTATGCGGTCGGCGACCAGGTGGCGGAAGGGGCGCAGTTGCTGGCGTTCAAGGCAGCCTGAACAAGGAGCGAGAAATGGGAATGCCCACCAAGGTAAAGATCGTCGAAGTCGGCCCGCGCGACGGCCTGCAGAACGAAAAGGAAACCATCCCCGTCGAGGTCAAGATCGAACTGGTCGACCGCCTGACGGAAGCGGGTTTCTCCAACATCGAAGCCGCATCCTTCGTGTCGCCCAAGTGGGTGCCGCAAATGGCAACGTCCACGGAAGTCATGGCCGGCATCTCGCGCAAGGCGGGCGTGATCTATTCCGCGCTGACGCCGAACATGAAGGGCTTTGAAGGCGCGCTCGCGGCGAAGGCCGATGAAGTCGTCATCTTCGGCGCCGCGTCCGAAGCCTTTTCGCAGAAGAACATCAACTGCTCCATCGCCGAATCGATCGAACGCTTCCGGGATGTCGCACAGGCCGCCAAGCAGAACAACATCCGCCTGCGCGGCAGCATCAGCTGCGCCTTCGGCTGTCCCTACCAGGGCGAAGTGTCGCCGGAAAGCGTGGCCGACGTGGTGCGCCGTCTGAAGGACCTCGGCTGCGACGAGATCGACATCGCCGACACTATCGGCGTCGGCACGCCGCGCCATGTGCAGAAAATCATGGAGCGCGCCGCGAAGGAATTCCCGATCGCGCAACTGTCCGGCCATTTTCATGATACCTACGGCCAGGCGCTGGCGAACATCTACGCGGCGATGGAAGTCGGCGTGTCGACTTTCCACTCATCGGTGGCGGGGCTGGGCGGCTGCCCGTATGCGAAGGGCGCAACCGGCAACGTGTCCACCGAGGACGTGCTGTACATGATGAACGGACTGGGCGTGGATACCGGCATCGACCTGGACAAGGTGGTGGATGCCGGCCAGTTCATCTCGAAACACCTTGGCCGCAAGGCCGTGAGCCGCGCGGGAAATGCGATCGCAGCCAAGCGCCAGGGATAAGAAAGAGCGCATCGCGCCCTTTTTCTAAAGATTGCGTTTATCCAGCAACACCATGTTGTCCAGCACGCGGTGGAACATGGTCGGTGCGACCTGCAGCTCGCCGCGGAACGGCCAGTCGAGTGCCATCACGAGAAGCAGCACCAGTGTGGTTGCCGCGGTGAAGCCTCCGGTCAGCAGCATGTGCATGCGGGTGCTGGGCATGCCGAAGAGGAAGGTGAATCCGATCGTGATCGCGGTACCGATCAGGACGATCGCCCATACCTCCGGTTCGACGCCGCTTTCCGATGCCGCGATGCGCTCGCGCCGGGTGTCGCGCAGTTCATTGATCTGATGCAGCACTTCCTGCATGTAGGCAGCCTGGCCGGCATGCTGCGGCTCGAACTTCACCAGCATGTCCTGGATATCTTCCAGGGGCTTCCAGCCGCTGCGGGGATGTTCGGTGCGCGCCATGGCGGGCCATTCGTCGTTGATGACGGTGTCGACATACTGACGCAGCTTTTGCTGCATCGGCACGGCGACCGGACCGAGTCCGCGCGCATCGCGGTAGAGGTCGCCGACCAGCTCCGCTTCCCTGGCCTCAAGACTGGTGGCATTGTCGAACGAGCCCCAGACAGCGACGGCGATAAAGGCGATCAGCACCGCGTAGTTGATGCCGATGGCGGAAATGATGAAGGCGGTATGCTCGTTGTGCGCCTCGCGCGTCGCGTGGGGCACGACACGGTGGAACAGGCGCATCGCCAGACAGGCAAGGACGACCGTCACGGTCACGAACAGTCCTCCGGCCAGCCAGAGCGGGTTGTTGTAAATGAAATCGAGGATCACGTCAGCTTGTCTCCCTGGGCTGATGGTTATGGAATGCGTGCTGAATGATTGCCTGCGAAGTGCGAAATTGCAATCGATTTTCCGGACGGCGGGGCTTGCCATGACCTCGCTGCCGCTGCTGCTCAGGCAGATCCGCGCCTGCGACAGGTGCGCGGTACACCTGCCGCACGGCCCGCGGCCGGTGGTGCAGGCGGGAAGCGGCGCGCGCCTGCTGATCGTCGGCCAGGCGCCGGGACGGATCGTGCACGAGACGGGCATTCCCTGGAATGACGCTTCGGGCGAACGCTTGCGCGCATGGCTCGGTATCGGCAAGGACGTCTTCTACGACGCAGGGCGCATAGCCATTGCGCCGGTCGGCTTCTGCTATCCCGGCAAGGGAAAAAGCGGCGACCTGCCGCCCCGCCGGGAATGTGCGCCGGCATGGCATCCGCAGTTGCTGGAAGCGATGCCGGGCGTGCAACTGACCCTGCTGATCGGGCGTCATGCGCAGGAATTCTATTTGCGGGACAATGGCAAATCGACGCTGACCGACACCGTCGCGGCGTACAAGGAATACCTGCCGTCGTATTTTCCGCTGCCGCACCCCAGCCCTCGCAACCAGGCGTGGTGGAAAGCCAATCCCTGGTTTGAGCGAGAGGTGCTGCCGGCATTGCAGCGGCAGATCGCAGCAGTCTTACTCAAGTGATCAAGGAAACATGCAAGACAAACTCCAGGAAAAACTGCCCGACACCGCACAGCGCGTGGCCGATCTGCTGATCTCCATCGGGCATGACAAGACGGTCGTGATGCTGTCCGAAACCGGCAAGACCTCGGCGGAAGCCGCCGCCGGGCTCGGATGCAGCGTGGCCGAGATCGCCAAGTCCATCGTCTTCCGCCGCCTGGCCGACGATGCCGCGGTGATGGTGGTGGCCAGCGGCGCCAATCGTGTCGATGAACACAAGGTGGCCGCCATCGTCGGACCGCTTGGCCGCGCGGATGCGAAGTTCGTGAAGACGCGCATCGGTTACGCCATCGGCGGCGTCTGCCCGATCGGCCATGTGGAGGAGACAGTGATGCTGATCGATCAGGACCTGATGCAGTATGGCAGTGTATGGGCGGCGGCGGGGCATCCGCATGCGGTGTTCAACCTGACCCCGCAGCAGCTCGTCGCGATGACCGGCGCGCCGGTGGTCGATGTGGCATTGAAGGCATAGCATGAGCCCCGACCTCAAACCCGGCGTAAGCTTCGATTGGACCTACACGGTGCCCGAGCGGGCGACCGTGCCGAGGCTCTACCATGACACCGGCTTCTGCCTCGACATGCCGGATGTGCTGGCGACCGGCTACATGGTCGGCATGATGGAGCTGGCCTGCGTGAACGGCATCATGCCCTACGTCGACTGGCCGCGCGAGCAGAGCGTGGGCGTGCATGTCAGCTTCTCGCACCTTGCCGCGACGCCGCCGGGAATGACGCTGCAGATCCGCGGCAAGGTGGTCGAGGTCGACGGCCGGCGCGTGAAGTTCCACGTCGAAGCCTGGGATGGCGTGGACAAGATCACCGAGGGCGTGCATGAGCGCATGATCATCGATCCGGCGAAGTTCAATGCGCGGATGGCGGACAAGAAATCGAAGCTGGCGGCGTGAGCGCGATGATCGACTACGACCCGGCAACCGATACCGGCAAGGTGCCCTCGCCCTGCATCAGCATTTGCAAGATGAATCCGCGCACCGGATTGTGCGAGGGATGCTTTCGTACGATTGACGAGATTGCGCAGTGGAGCACGGCGACCGAGGAAACGAAGCGCCGGGTGTGGATGGAGATCAAGCGCAGGCAGGATGCGCTGTTCTGAACAACAACGGAGGGAGCAACGTGAAGCAGATTGACTGGTACTTCGATTTCATATCCCCATTCTCCTATCTGCAGAGCGAACTGCTGCACACGCTACCCGGCAACGTCGCGGTCACCTTCCGCCCCGTGCTGTTCGCCGGCCTGCTTGCCCACTGGGACAACAAGGGGCCGGCCGAGATTGTGCCGAAGCGCACCTGGACTTTCGAGCACTGTGCCTGGCTCGCGTACAAGAACGGCATTCCGATGGCGATGCCTAGCCATCATCCCTTCAATCCCCTGCCGCTGCTGCGCTTGTGCATCGCGTTCGGCAATAAGGTGGAAGTGGTGCACCGCCTGTTCCGCTATGTCTGGCGCGAGGGACATCTGCCCTCGGACGAACGGCCCTGGCAGGCATTGATGCAGGAGCTGGGAGCGACCCAGGGCATGCTGGATGCACCCGAAGTCAAACAGCAGCTCCGCACCAATGGCGAAATGGCAATCGCCGCCAATGTATTTGGCGTGCCGACGGCAGTCGTGGATAATCGCAGTTTCTGGGGCCTGGATTCTACCGACATGCTGGTTGCCTACTTGCGTGAGGACCCCTTCTTCAGCTCCGATCTGCTCAGGCAAGCACAAACCCTGCCGCAAGGCATACAGAGAAGAAACACGTAATGAAATTCGCGTTTTACAAACCGGAGAAGCCGGTGACCGGACCGGCGTACAGTGGCATGTTCAAAGTTTTGGCGACGGTAGTGACCATTGTACTTGCCGGCTATGGCACACATATCGCGCTGCGCTTTCCCCTGATGCAGTACGGCTTCGGCGTGAAGGCGCTTCTGTTGTGCGCTGCACTGATGCTGGCTGTCAGCTATTACTGGTTCTTGCGTTCTACCATCACCATCGATGACAAAGGCATCACGCAGACATGGATGTACAACCGCAAGGTCGAATGGCCGGACATCCGCAGCGCGAAGATGATCGGCATCCCCTATATGAGCTGGATCTTCCCGCCGCGCCTCATCGTCCGTACCGGCACCGCCTATGCGACCTTCAACGGAGGATCGAAGGACGTGCTGGTTGAATTTGCGAAGATTTCCCTCGCGTACCAGATGAAAAAATGACACTTCACGAAACGATGCGCGTGTTCGAGCGCGGCTGGTTGTCGTCGAACAGCATCCTCTTCATTGGCTCCCGCGAGACGGCGCTGGTCGACAGTGGATATGCGACCCATGCCGACCAGACCCTTGCGCTCGTTGCCCATGCGCTGCAAGGCCGCACATTGGACCGGCTGGTGAACACCCACCTGCATTCCGATCATTGCGGAGGCAATGCCGCATTGCAGAACGCCTATGCATGCAGGACATCGATTCCTGCCTCCGAGGCGGACAAGGTGCATGCCTGGAACGAGGACGCACTGACCTACAAGGCGACCGGCCAGCAGTGTCCGCGCTTCACGTTTGACGACACGGTCGCGCCCGGCGACACGCTCACGCTCGGCGACATGACGTGGCAGGCTTTGGGTGCGCCGGGCCATGATCCGCATTCGCTGATTTTCTATTGCGCGGATGAGCGCATCCTGATTTCCGCCGACGCGCTGTGGCAGAACGGCTTCGGCGTGGTGTTCCCGGAGCTGGAAGGCGAGCCGGGATTCGGCGAGGTGCGCGCGACGCTGGAACTGATCGCCTCGCTCGACGTGAAGCTGGTCATCCCCGGACATGGCGCGCCCTTCACCGAGGTCGGCAAGGCGCTGGAGACGGCGTTCTCCCGCGTCGACTATTTCATGGCCGACCCGGCGCGCAATGCGCAGAATGCGGTCAAGGTGCTGCTGAAGTTCCTGCTGCTGGAGAAGCAGTCGATTCCGCTCGCGGAACTGGAGCCGCTGATGGGCGGCATGTATCTGTTCCGGGAATCGAACCGGCGCTACCTGAAGAAGGATGAGTCCGAGCTCGCACACTGGGCAGCCGCGCAGCTGGTGCGCGCCGGCGCCGCCGAAATGCGCGAAGGCCGCCTCTTCAACAAGGATTAGTGTCGGCGCGAAAGCGCATCGACGCGCACTCGATCACCGTACGCTTCATCAGTTCCGCCGACGCCGACAACTTGCGGCCCTTTTGCCATACGATCGCGAAATGGGTTTGCAGCTGTGCCGGCAGCGGCAGGTTCAGCCGCACCAGTTCCTTGCGGGCGACCTGTTCGATGACGGCGCTGGGTGGGGAAAAGAACAGCACGTCGGTCAGGACCGCGCTGGCCCTCAGCAGGCCGAAGTCGTTGCTGGCTAGCGCGCTGTTCGAGAGCTTGCTCGGCGGCAGTTCCGGATGCATCTTCAGCATGCGCTCCAGCTCCTTCGGAATCCGGGTCAGTCCGAGGAACGCATATTCCTGCAGGTCGGCAAGCGCCGGTTTCCTCTTCTTCGCCAGCGGGTGTCCCGCGCGCACATAAATACAGATCGGCTCCGCCGGCAGGTGCACGACATCGAATGCCATGATGTCTTCCAGCTCGCGCGAATCGGCGACAAAGAAATCGACCTCGCCATCCAGCAGCATGTGTTTCTGGTCATCCCAGTAACCGGACTCCACGACCACCTGCACATGCGCCGCGACTTCGTGCAGGCGCGCGAGGCACAGCGGGATCAGCGACGAGCACAGTACCGTGCCGGCGCCGATGCGGACCAGGCAGGCTTCCTGCCGCCTGATCAGGTCGATCTCGGTGCGCAGTTGCTGGAAGTCGCTCAATAGCGAGGACGAACGCGACAGCAGCCACTGCCCGGCCGGTGTCAGCTGCATCCCGCGCGAGAGCCGGTCGAACAGGATGACGCCCAGGTCGTCTTCCAGCGTGCGGATGCTCTTCGACAGCGCGGGCTGCGAGATATTCAGCCTCACGCTTCCCCTATGGACATTGCCGGATTCCGCCAGCGCCACGAAGTGCTGCAGCTGTTTCAGGTTCATCTGATAACTCCGGGATATCGGTCGAGGGAAAAAATCTCATTAGACAGTGTTTCGGCGCCACCAGATACTACGGCAACAACATACAAGATTCCATAGCCGGTTCGGCGTATGCCGGGGCGGACGACTGGAGGGGGACAATGCACGAGTATCGAAGCGATGTCATCGTGGTCGGTGGCGGCCTTGCGGGCATTGTCGCCGCGCAGGAGCTGCTTTCGGCAGGCAAGCGCGTGATCCTGTTCGAACGCGATGCGGAAGGGAATTTCGGCGGGCTGGCGAAAGAAAGCTTCGGCGGCATCCTGATGGTCGGCACGCCGGAGCAGCGCCGGTCCGGCATCCGGGATAACCCCGCGCTGGCCCTGCAGGACTGGCTGGCGTTCGGCGGCTTCGGCAAGGAGCCGGCAGCCGAAAACTGGCCGCGCCGCTGGGCAGAAGCCTATGTCAACGACAGCCATGACGAGATCTATCAATGGCTCAGGTCGCGCGGCATCCGTTTCCTTCCCTTGCCGCTGTGGGTGGAGCGCGGCCAGTTCTGCGGCGGCAACTCGGTGCCGCGCTGGCACGTCACCTGGGGGACAGGCCACGGCCTGGCCACGCAACTCATCCGCGCCTTGCAGGCGCATCCTCGCCGGGCGGCGTTGACGATCAAGTTCGGCCATCGTGTGGAAGCGTTAACTGTCGATGCCGGACGGATCAGCGGCTGCCATGGCGTCACCGAAGGCACTGGTGAACCGTTTTCCGCCACATCGGATGCGGTGCTTGTCGCCAGCGGCGGTATCAACGGCTGCATCGACCGCGTGCGGGAACACTGGCACGCTGAATGGCACCGGTCGCCACCCGTCATCCTGAACGGTTCGCACAAATTCGCCGATGGCATGCTGCACGACGCGGTGCGCTCCGCCGGCGGAAATGTCACCCATCTCGACCGCATGTGGAACTACGCGGCGGGCGTGCATCACTGGAAGCCGCGCAAGCCGGGGCACGGCCTGTCGCTCGTGCCGCCGCGCTCTGCGTTGTGGCTGAACTGGCGGGGTGAACGCATCGGCCCGCAACCGCTGGTCAGCGGCTTCGACACGCGCGAACTGGTCACGCAGATCTGCGGGCAGGAGCGGCAGTATTCCTGGCAGCTGCTCAACCACAAGATCGCGCTAAAGGAACTCGCCGTGTCGGGCGCCGAATTCAATCCCTCGATCCGCGACAAGAGCGTCGCCGGATTCCTGCGCGACACCCTCTTCGGCAACCGTTGGCTGCTGAAGCAGATGACCGAGAACTGTACCGATTTCGTGGTGGCCGGTTCGCTGCCGGAACTCGTGGAAAAAATGAATGCGCTGCAGGGCGACGACAGCGTGGACCTCGCCACCGTGCGCGCCGTGGCCGAGCGCTATGACGCCGAGATCGATCGCGGACCGGCGCTGCACAACGACGAACAGCTGCGGCGCATCGCCCACCTCCGGCGCTGGCGCGGCGACCGCATCCGCACCTGCAAATTCCAGAAGATCCTCGACCCCGGCGCGATGCCGCTGATCGCCATCCGCGAATTCATCATCAGCCGCAAGAGCCTCGGCGGCATCCAGACCGACCTCGGCAGCCGTGTGCTGGACAAGGCGGGTGCGCCGATGCCGGGACTGTTCGCGGCCGGCGAGGCGGCAGGTTTCGGCGGCGGCGGGATGAACGGCCTGCGCGGACTGGAGGGCACCTTTCTCGGCGGCGCCATCTACAGCGCGCGGCGCGCGGCGAAAGCCATCGCGGAATGAAACAATCATTACAGGAGACAAGCATGAAAAAAACCGCCGCCTGGCTGGCCGTATATGCAATGGAACAGCTCGGCATCAAGTTCACCTTCGGCATCCCGGGTGTCCACAATACGGAGCTGTACGACGAGCTCAACAACGCCGAGGCGGTGACGCCGATCCTGGTGACGCACGAGGGCGGCGGCGCCTTCATGGCCGACGGCGTGAGCCGCGCATCGGACGACACCGTCGGCGCGCTGGCCATCGTGCCGGCGGCCGGTTTTACGCATGCGGCCAGCGGTATCGGAGAGGCATTCCTCGACGGCATTCCGATGCTGGTGTTTTCCGGCGGCATCCGCACCGATACCGGCAACCGGTATCAGTTGCACGATATCGACCAGCTTGCGCTGGCCAAACCGTTGACCAAGGCGGCCTTTCGCATCACGCGCCATGAAGACGTGGTGCCGACCATCTTTGAGGCCTACCGCATCGCCACCAGCGGCGAGCCCGGCCCGGTGCTGATCGAACTGCCGGTCAACCTGCAACTCTTCCCCGGCGAGGTCACTTCGCTGCCGCGCTGGACGCCTTCGGGCGCGCCGGCCGCACCCGATCCGGCGCTCATCCGCCGCGCCGCCGACACGCTGCTCGCCTCGAAGAAGCCCGGCCTCTTCGTCGGCTGGGGCGCGCGCAGGGCGACCGAGGAAATCGCCGCCATTGCTGAGTGGCTGCAGGCACCGGTCAGCACCACGCTGCAGGGGCTGGCGAGTTTTCCGGGAGATCATCCCCTGCATGCGGGATTCGGTTTCAGCCCTTCGGCAGTGCCGGCGGCACGAAACGCATTCCGCGATTGCGACGCGCTGCTCGCGGCAGGGGCGCGTTTCGGCGAGATCCCGACCGGCAGCTTCAACGCGCCTGTGCCGCCGGCGCTGATCCACGTCGACATCAATCCGAAGGTGTTCAATGCCAATTACCCGGCGCAGGTGGGCATCGCCGGCGATGCGAAGGTTGTACTCGCCGCTTTGCTGGCCGAGCTGCGCAGCCGCGGAAAATCCGCAGCCGATACCGGCCTGGCGGCGCAGATCGCGCATGACAAGAAGGCTTACCGCGAGGAATGGCATGCGCATGACAGCAAGGGACGCGTCAATCCGGCGCGCTTCTTCGACGCGCTGCGGCAGCACATGCCGGACGACGCGGTTACTGTGCTGGACGACGGTAACCATACCTTCCTTGCCGCCGAGCTGTTCACGATCCGGCGCGGCGGGCGGCTGCTGACGCCGACCGATTTCAATGCGATGGGCTATGCGGTGCCGGCCGCGATCGGCGCAAAACTGGCGCAGCCGGACAAGGAAGTGTTTGCCATTGTCGGCGACGGCTGCTTCATGATGACCTGCATGGAGATCGTCACTGCCGCCATGCGAGGACTTGGCGTGATCTACTTCGTGTTCCACGACGGCGAGCTGTCGCAGATTTCGCAGGCGCAGCAGATTCCGTACAACCGCAAACCCTGCACGGTGCTGGCCGGTCCGAATATCGAAGGCATCGCCATGGGTGTCGGCGCAGCTTACGTCCACATGGCGGATGGCGATGCAATTGGCGGTGCGATCACGGAAGCACGGCGGCTGGCGCAGCAGGGGCGGCCGGTTATCGTCGACGTCGCCATCGATTATTCGAAGCGCACCGCTTTCACGAGCGGCACTGCGAAATCGACCTTCAAGCGCTTTCCGCTGTCGCAGCGGGTCCGTTTTGCCGGACGTGCGCTGCTGCGGAAAGTGACAGGCTAAGCTGTCCGCTGATCCCGGTCCTTCTTGTTCTGCGCCTCGATGCGGTCGCGGGCGTCCTTCCACTGGTCGGGCGTCCACGAGCGCAGTTCATAGAAGTTGCCGCCGGTGGCGAGGTGATGGCCGCCGTCCATCATGATCGCCTGGCCGGTCAGCCAGTCGCAGCCGTCGGCCATCAGGAAGGTCGCGAGGTTCTGCAATTCCTCCATCTTCCCGGCGCGGCCCATCGGATTGGTTTTCGCCGAGCGCGCGCCCGGTTCCTCGCCCGGATTGAGGCGCTTGCTCATGCCTTCGGTCGGGATTTCGCCCGGGCCGATCGCGTTGAGCCGGATGCCGTACTGCGCCCATTCCGTGGCGAGCGACATCGTCATCGCGTGGATCGCCGATTTGCTCATCGCCGACGGTACGACGAAGGGACCGCCGTTCAGCACCCAGGTGACGATGATGGAGATGATGCTGCGGTAGCCGTCCTCCGGTTTCCACTGGCCCTTGGCCGCCATCTCCACCCAGCGCTTGCCGACCGAGTGCGTGACGTAGAAGGTGCCGTGCATGACGATGTTGGCGACGGCATCGAAGCCGCGCGATGACAGCGCCGAGGTCGGCGAGATGAAGTTGCCGGCGGCATTGTTGACGAGGCCGGTCAGCGGGCCTTCGGCAAAGATCTGTTCGATCATGTCATCGACCGCGGCGGCATCGCGGATGTCGATGCCGAAGGTCTTCACGCTGCCGCCGTGCGCGGCCATCAGTTCTTTCGCGGTTTCATCGCAGACCTGCTTGCGGCGTCCGCAGATGTAGATATCGGCGCCCAGCGACAGGTATTTCTCCGCCATCGCGCGGCCGAGCCCCGTGCCGCCGCCGGTGACGAGGATGCGCTTGCCTTGCATGAGTTTGGGTTGGAACATGGCTGTCTCCTTGTTGTTCTGATCTTGTGCGAATTGGGTTGCTTAACGTTTGAGCAGCGTCACTTCAGCTCGTACTTGCCGTCCGAGAACGACTTCAGCGGCGGCAAGTCATCGAATTCCGGCGCGCGCCCCTGTTGCTTGGCGAGGAAGGCTTCAACAAGATTGCCCGTGCGCCAGATTCCCGACTGCAGCCAGCCCATCTGTTGCAACGCGTCATGCGTCGAATGGTCGCGCGCGTAGTGGATCGCCTGTTTGGTCCCCCAGATTGCGACCGGTGGTTTCTGCGCGATCTCGCGCGCCATCTCCAATGCGCCTTCGATCATGCCTTCCTGGGTGTCGAACACTTCATTCACGAGGCCGAGCGCCAGCGCGCGCTGCGCGGGCAGCCGGCGGCCGGTATAGGCAAGCTCGTGCACGACGCCTTCCGGGATCAGCTTGGGCAGGCGCTGCAGCGTGCCGAGGTCGGCGGTCATGCCGATGTTGATTTCCTGGATGCAGAAGAATGCGTCCGCACTGGCGAGCCGGATGTCGCAGGCGCAGGCCATGTCGACGCCGCCGCCGATGCAGCCGCCCTGGATGGCGGCAATGACCGGCATGCGCAACTGCTCGATCAGGTTGAACGCCTGCTGCATATCAGCCAGTTGCGGCGCGATGTTGGCGCGTCCGCCGGCACTGCCGTCGTTGAGCGAAATGCCGGCATCGGCGCCGAACACATCCAGCGCCATGCCCGCCGTGAAATGCTTGCCGGTGGAGGAAATCACCAGCGCGCGCGCGGGCGCCTCACGCTGCAGCAGTTGCAGGATCCCGGTCAGTTCGCGCCACATCACGGGCTGCATGGTGTTCAGCGCGGCGGGGCGGTTCAGCACCAGGTGGGCAACCTTGTCGGCGATCTCTAGGGTGAAGCACTGGTAAGTCATGGTGTCTCCTTGTCGTTGTTATTCAATGGCCTTCTGTCCCGTCTTCAGCGAGAGCAGGACCGCGTTGACGGCGGCGTCGAACAGTTCGTCGGCGCGTTCTGTTTTCAGGTAATAGCCTTTCAGTTCGAGGCTGACCGCGCCGTGCATGGCGGCCCAGAGCAGGCGCGCGGCGGCGGTCGGGTTCGATTGCGGCAGCGCGCCGTTCTTCATGCAGGCTTCGCAGGTATCGATCAGCACGGCCAGCGATTCCCAGGCCTGCTTGCGCGATTCCACCGGCGGCACAAAACCGGCAATCGCATCGCCGAACATCACCATGTAGTAACTCGGATTGCGGCGTGCATATTGATGATAGACGCGTGCGTGCAGGCGCAGCGGCGCGAGGCCGTTCATATCTTCGTTGCGGGCGACGGCCTGCTTCGAGGCGAGGCGGAATTCCTCCTTCAGCCGTGCAAAACCTTCGAGGTAGAGCTCGTTGGCCAGGCCGTCCTTGCCGCCGAAGAGGGAGTACAGGAGCGTGGTGGAACAATTGACGGCATCGGCGACGCGGCGCACGGTCATCGCTGCCGGGCCTTCCTCGGTCAGCAGGCGGGTCGCGGCATCCAGCATGCCCTGACGCAGGGTGGCGCGCAGGTCTTCCTGTGCCTGACGGAAATCGATGGGAGGCTTTTCTGCGGTGGATTTTCTGGATTTCATGCGCTTGACAAAAACATTGTTTTTTCTGATAACATCATAAACAGAATTCAGAAAAACGCAATGCTAGGCGCTATTGCGTATTAAAAAACCTGCAACGGAGACCTTGCCGGCTCCGACAACACCAAAGGAGTTTTCATGAGCAACACGCATTTGCCGCCCGTGCTGCAGAACCTCAGCCTGCCCGTCATTGCCTCCCCGATGTTCATCGCCAGCGGCCCGGCCCTGGTCACGGCCCAGTGCAAGGCGGGTATCGTCGGCTCCTTCCCCGCCCTGAATGCCCGCCCGGCCGAACTGCTGGACACCTGGCTGACGGAAATCCAGGAAGAGCTGGAAGCCTACAAGCAGGCCAATCCGGGCGCCAAGATCGGTCCCATCGCGGTCAACCAGATCGTGCACCAGTCCAACGACCGCCTTGAGCACGACGTGGCTGTCTGCGTGAAGCACCAGATCCCCATCATCATCTCCAGCCTGCGCGCGCCGCCGAAGGAAATGCTGGATGCGGTGCACAGCTATGGCGGCATCGTGATGCATGACGTGATTTCGATCCGCCACGCCGAGAAGGCGCTGGAAGCCGGCGTCGACGGCCTGATCCTGGTGGCGGCCGGTGCCGGCGGCCATGCCGGCGCGCTGTCGCCCTTTGCGCTGGTCGGCGAGGTGCGCAAGTTCTTCAATGGTCCGATTGCCCTGTCCGGCTCGATCGCCACCGGCGACGCCATCCTCGCCGCGCAGGCCATGGGCGCCGACTTTGCCTACATCGGCTCGCGCTGGCTGGCGACGAAGGAAGCGAATGTGGATGAAGCCTACCGCCAGGCGATCGTCGAATCGACCGCGGCCGATGTGATCTACACCAACCTGTTCACCGGCGTGCACGGCAACTACCTGCGCAAGTCGATCGTCGCCGCAGGACTCGATCCGGACAACCTGCCGGTCGCGGACAAGTCCAAGATGAACTTCGGCTCCGGCGGCGGCAGCAAGGCGAAGGCATGGCGCGATATCTGGGGTGCAGGCCAGGGCGTTGGCCTCATGGATGCGGTGCTGACCGTGCCGGAAGTGATGGAAAAGCTGAAGGCGGAATATGCAGCCGCCCGCAAGCGGCTGGCGCTGTAAGTCATGTTGCGCCTGCCGGAAACGGTCCGGCAGGCGCAACGATCAGGCGGGCATTGCAAGGCGCACGCGGCGCACGCCGAAGAACTCCAGCTCCGCGAACACCGCCACCACCACAGCCTGCCCCGCGACAAACACCTGCCCCAGCAACGTCGGCGCCACCCAGCCCGAGAACAGCAGGACGAAGCTGTCCACCACCCACAGCGCATTCACGGCGATCACCGCCCACACCATCCGGCGCGACAATTCCTTCCGCAATCCCGCATACCCCACGAAGGCAGCAATGGGCAGCAGGGCGAATCCCGCTTCGCGCAACAATATTTCCGGCAGACCGAGCAACGGCCCGAGCAGGCCGGCAGCGGCGACAAGCATCAGTCCCATCGCCAGGCCGGACACGGCATCGGCAAGCAATACACGGCGCAGGAAAACGGGGGATTGGAAGTTCAGCATGGCAAGCTCCTCAAGGTGGGTTGGACGATCCGGCATCACGCCGGCAAGCCATCTTTGTCCACGACCGGGAGCAAGTCGATTACGTCCGAGGTAATGGGAACGCTTTCCGCGCTTCCGCTATCATCGTCTCCATGATGCATGCCACCCGACCTGTCGGAGACTTCCTGCGCGAATGGCGCCAGCGCCGCCGCATGAGCCAGCTCGACCTGGCGCTGGAAGCCGAGATCTCCACCCGCCACCTGAGCTTCATGGAAACCGGCCGTGCCGCACCCAGCCGCGAGATGGTGCTGCGCCTCGCGGAACGGCTCGACATCCCGCTGCGCGAGCGCAATGCCCTGCTGGTTGCCGCCGGCTTCGCGCCGCTGTTCCCCGAGCGCAGCCTCGACGATCCGCTGCTGCAGCCCGCGCGTCGCGCGATGGAACTCGTGCTTGCCGGCCATGAGCCGTATCCGGCGCTCGCCGTCGATCGCTACTGGAACCTGGTCGCGTACAACAAGTCCGTGCCCTTCTTCCTCGCCAGCGTCGATCCGTCGCTGCTGGCGCCGCCGGTGAACGTGCTGCGCCTCAGCCTGCATCCGAAGGGGTTCGCGCCACGCATCGCGAACTACTGGGAGTGGCGCACGCATCTGTTCGAGCGCCTGCGGCAGCAGATCGGCATCACTGCCGATCCGGTGCTGGTGGAACTGGTCAATGAACTGTCCGCCTACCCGCCGCCGGCCGACGCCAAGCCGCACCATGGCGGCAATGAATATGCGGGCGTGGTGGTGCCGCTGCAGTTCATCACCGACGCCGGCATCCTGTCCTTCATCAGCACCGTGACGGTGTTCGGCACACCCATCGATGTGACGCTGTCGGAGCTGGCGCTCGAAACCTTTTTTCCAGCCGATGCGGCAACGGCGGAGACCCTCAGGAAACTTTAGGAAAGCAGCCTTGCCACTTCCTCCCTCGGCAATGGCACGCTGCAGTAGAAGCCCTGCAACTGGTCGCAGCGCAGCAGCTTGAGGAGCTTGGCCTGCTCGCCGTCGTCCACACCCTCGGCGATCACGCCCAGCTGCAGCGAATGGGCGAGCGAGATGACGGAACTGACGATGGCCAGCCCCGAAGGACTCTGGTTCATGTCGACCACGAAGGAGCGGTCGATCTTGAGCAGGTCGATCGGCAGGCGCGTCAGGTAGCTGAGCGATGAATAGCCGGTGCCGAAATCGTCGATGGCGACCTTCATGCCCATGTCGCGCGCAGCCTGGAGCTTGGCGATGTTTTGTTCGAGGTCTTCCATCAGGATGCTCTCGGTAATCTCCAGATCGAGGACGTGCTCGCCGGCCGGGATCTGCGCGCCGACGCTGGTCAGCGCATCAACGAAGTCGCGATGCCGCAACTGGACGACGGACAGGTTGACCGCGATCGGAACAGGCTTCAGCCCCTGCCGCTGCCAGTCGCGGTAGTCCGACAAGGCACGCTCCATGATCCAGCGGCCGACCGGCAGGATCATGCCGGTCTCCTCCAGGATAGGGATGAAGGAGGATGGCAGCGTCAGGCCGGCATCCGGGTCGTTCCAGCGCAACAGCGATTCGAGCCCGGCCACCTCGCCGCTGACAGTGTTGAACTTCGGCTGGTAGTACAGCGTGAATTCGTCGCGCTCCAGCGCGCGGTACAGGCGGTTTTCCAGCGTGAGGCGCCGGGCGACGCTGGCATTCATTTCGCGCCGGTAGAACAGATAGGAGTCGGCCGATTTCTGCGCCTTGCGCAAGGCGATCTCGGCATTCTTCACCAGTGTGTCGCCGTCCTCGCCGTCGCCGGGATACAGCGTGATGCCGGCCTTCACCGCCACATAAAGTTCGTTGCCGTCGATCTGGAATGCCGGGCCGAAACAGCCATCCAGCAAGCGCTCCAGCACATGCGCGGCGTTCGACGCGCCACGGATGTCGGCGAGCATGATGGCAAACACGTCGACGCCGAAATGGGCCAGCGTATCGTGCGAGGAAATCTTGATGTCCAGCCGCTCGGCCACTTGCTGCAGCAAGGCGTCGCCGACATGGCGGCCGAAGGTATCGTTGACGTTCGAGAAGCGAACGATGTCGATCAGCAGCACCGCGAGCACCTGGTCCTCATGCCGTGCGATTTCTACCTGGCGGCGCAGGCGGTCATGGAAAAGATCGCGGTTGGGCTTGCCCGTCAGCGAGTTGTAATAAGCGAGATAGTTGATCTTTTCTTCGTTGACGATGTGGTTGAGGGCGTAGGAAATGTCGTCCGCGAGCTCGTTCAGCAGTTTCATTTCCTCGCGGTCGAAGAAGCGGACTTCGGCGGAATACAGGCAGAGCACGCCGACAGTCTTTCCGCCCGCGCATAACGGCAGGACGGCAAAGGAGCGCAAGCCGTGTTGCAGGCATTCTTCCCGGTAGCGCAGCCGGCGCGCGTTCGCGATGTCGTTGCAGATGATGGACTTGCCGGAACGCAGAACCCGCATGACAAGCGCCTGCTCCTCCAGCGCCTTGTTCGTGATCCCGCTTGCGGCGGCGTGCTCCGTCAGCGCCACCGAACGCGTCATGCAGGAAACGGAAACTCCGCGGCTGTTGCCGAAACCGACCCACGCCATGCGGAAATTGCCTTGCTCGACTGAAATCCTGCACACTTCGCGCATCAGGGTGTTGCGCTCGGTGACGCGCACGATGGCCGCATTGGTCGCGCTCATCAGGCCCTGGATGCGGCTCAGGCGGGCAATCTTTTTTTCCTGGTTCTTGCGCTCGGTGATCACCTCCGTAAACATGATGATCCCGCCGATTTCGCCCTGTGCCGTGTACCAGGGATGGATTTCCCAGCGTACCGAGTCCAGCGTTCCGTCCGCGCGGGTGAACTGGGCCTCGTCGCATTTATCGATCGCGCCGGCCAGGCAGCGTTCATAGATCGTTCGCCATTCCGTCGGCGTTTCCGGAAAGACCTCGTAGTGCGAGAGACTGATGATGTTCTTGTCGCCAAGCCGGTAGTCGGAATGCCATCGTGGACTGACCAGCAGGTAGCGCATTTCCGTATCGAGCATGGCCACCGCCGCCGGATTGTGCTTGATGAAAAGCCGCATCCGTTCTTCGCTCTGGTGCAGCGCATCCGCGTGGTGCTTGAGAACCTCGTTCATTTCCCGCAGCTGCGCCACCGACTCCACGTATCCGCGATGCATCATTTCAAACGGCGCCATGGCCTGGTCGAGAAACTCGGCGGCCCGCGTCAGGAACAATGCTGTTTCGTGGCCCGGGACAGGATGCGTGCTTGCCTCAAACACAAGAAGGGTATCGTGGTGCGCGCCGTGCAGGTCAAGAATGCTGAGGCGGCTGGTGGCCGCACTGCGTCCCAGCTCGTAAGCATGCTGCAATGCACCCTCGTCGGAACGGCCGTGGAGGTAGTCGAGGAGCGCAGTGGCGTACTCGTCATGAAAGGCTGACAGGAAACCCTGCGACGCCGTATTTTCGACGGGGCGCAACTCCGGCGATGGCACGGAGAGGTCTTGCGGAATCATTGAGTGCCAAAGTTCGACACCCTGCTTCCGTTTATCCATTGCACCCCCAGTATCAAAGCATCGTCAGTATTCTTTGCGTGCTGCGCAAATATATGATTAATGAGTTGCCGCGGTTGTTCCATGCAGTCGACTTCGCGCATGAAGTTGCTGGCAATACCGTCCGTGGCAAGCAGCAAGAGATCGCCATGTGAAATGGCCAGTGTCGCGGGATTCAGCGGCGGCAGCCGGTCGCCGACAATCCCGCCGCGCGGCATGATAGCAACCGGTTTGCTGCGGGGATGGCTTTCGCGCCGCAGGACGGCCTCGACATTGCCCACGGCCAGCCAGGTCATGGAATTGGTGCTTGCCTCGAAGGAAGCCAGGGTGACGACCGCGCCGCGTGTTTTCTTCAGCGCATCATGGCACCGTTGCATCAGGACCTGTACGGGATCGTCCGGCTGTGCGGCAAGGGTGGCAACAGCCTGCCTTGCCGCAATGCTCGCCTGCTCGCCATGGCCAAGGCCGTCGATAACCGCAACCAGCACACCGCCCGGGTAATGGGCCACCAGATATTGGTCGCCGGACTCGTTCTGTCCCGGAATCGGCCGTTCTGCAACCCAGTAATTCACCAACGGCTCGGATCCGGGAGCAGTCATGGTTCACCGCTCCCACTTCTTCATGGTGATCACCGTGCCTTTGCCGACCTCGGACACGATGTCGAACTCATCCATCAGGCGTTTGGCGCCCGGCAAACCGATACCAAGCCCGCGGGAAGTCGTGTAGCCATCCTGCATCGCCAGCTTGAGGTCGGGGATTCCCGGTCCTTCATCGCTTGCAACGATCAGCAGGCCCCGCTTGACCCCGTTGCGGATGAGCTTGAGGTGCATGCTTCCCGATTTCGCATAGAGCACGGTATTGCGCGCGATCTCGGAGATGGCCGTGGCGATGATGGTGCGTTCGCTGCTGGAGAAATGCAATGAAGACGCAAGCTCCTTGACGTACTTGCGCGCCTTCAGTACGTCCACGTCGCTGCGCAGCGGCATGACAGTATCTTCATTGCTGGCGTGCAGCATGCCTCTGCCCCTCGCGCCTTCGCAGGAGGCACAGTCCGTCCTCCAGATCCATGGCTACCACGATGCCTTCCAGCGTCAAGCCTAGCTGCACCATCGACAGCGCGACGTCGGGCTGGATGCCGACCACCACGGTCTCGGCCCCGAGCAGCTTGGTCATGTGCGCGATCGAGCGCAGCGTGCGTGCGGCGAACGAATCCATGATGTCGAGCACCGTCACATCGATCAGCACGGCGCGCGAGCGGTACTGCCGCACCTTGTTGACCAGCTGGTCGCGCAGCAGGATGAGCTCTTCGTCGCTGAGTTCGTCCTGTATCGATGCGATCAGGAAGTGCTCCTGCTTGAGGATGGGTACCGGCATGGCGTGTCCTCAATCATTCCCGAAATCAAGGTTGTGATTGGGGTCCACCCGCACCATCTTGTATCCGCTCAACTGTTCCGCCCGCTCCAGGCCGCTTTGCATGTCGCCCACCGTCTCTATCCGCCCCAGATCGATGCCCAGCGTCACCATGGTGAGTGCGATCTCGGGCGACACGCCGGAGACGATCACCTTGGATCCCATCAGGCGCGCCGCCTCGACCGTTTGCACGAGATGACTGGCGACGCGCGAGTCCACATACGGCACACCGGTGATGTCGACCACCACTACCTTGGCGCGGGTATCGCGGATCGAATGCAGAAGTTGCTCCGTCAGCTGGCTGGCGCGGAAGGAATCGATCATGCCGATCACCGGCAGCAGCAGGATGCCATCGCGGAAGGGCAACACAGGCGTCGACAATTCCTTGATTGCGTCCTGCTGCTGGCCGATCGTCCGTTCGCGCGAGCTGATATAGGTATCGATAGCCAGGCCGATATCGAGGAAGGTCAGCTTCATCAACGAGAGGAAGATATCTATCGCGCGCTTGGGCTCCTCGCGGTAGGTATCGGTCAGCCTGTTAAATACGGAGCGCAGGTAGAAGTTGTACATCCCCAGATACGCCTTGATGGGCAGCGAGATACGTTCATGCACGCTGCCCACGCGCAACCTGTTTTCAATATAGTCCGGCCCGTAGTTGCCTTCCGTCAGGCGCAGGAAATAATTCTTCTGCGCATTTTTGACACGTGCCAACACCTCCGGGTCGCTCAGAAAAATGCGCGTTTCCTCGAACGAAAGCAGATGATGGTAGAACTCCTCGATTACTTCGTCGGCATAACGATCGGCAAGTCCGCCGATGCTTTTCAGCCGCTGTTCATCGTCTTCGTGGAACTGCAGGAATTTCTTGCGGCTATCGATTTCTTCCGCATCGATATTCAAGGTGTTCAGGAGGTTTGACCGCTCTTTCTTGTGCTTGGCTGGCGCGTCCATGGATGTGTCTCGACTCCGTTTTTGTAAGGAATAAGCCTGGAAGCGGGAGGATGGACAGCGCTATTGCTGTAAGGATCCGCCTGTTTGCATGCTCGACCGATGATGCGCAAGCGGCCCGGGGATGCAGGCAAGGTATGCTGAAAACCCGATTTTGACACCATGCTGGGTTGCATAGTTTCCCGCGCGATTGCGCTTTGCATATCAGTCTGCGCGAGCGCAACCCGCTACGTGATTTCCGAATCCGTACTATTCCCAATGGCAGGGAGGCCCCAGCGGCGCTACCATTCGCGGGTCTCTTCTCCACTGCAAAAAGTGTGGGGGTTTCAGCCCGCCGGCCTGTGCCGGCGGTTTTTTTTGCCGCGCTTCAGGAGCGGGATCTGTATCCGGAAAGGAACTGTTCGAACGCATTCGCATCGATCGGCCTGGAGAACAGGTAACCCTGGCCGTAATCGCATTTGCTCTGCAGCAGCAAATGGCGCTGCTCTTCGGTTTCCACGCCTTCGGCGATCACCTTGATGCCCAGCTTGTGGGCCATGACGATGATGGCTTCGCACAAGGCAAGGTCGTCCGACCCCGGTGCGAGGTTGCGGACAAAGGCCTGGTCGATCTTGATGTAATCGATGTCGAATTTTTTCAGGTAGGCAAGCGAGGAGTAGCCGGTGCCGAAATCGTCGAGCGCCACCTGCACCCCGTTGTCCCGGAACTGCAGCAATTGTTCTGTCACCGAGGCGGAGGCATCCATGAGCAGGCCTTCGGTGATTTCCACCGCCACGCTCTGTCCGGGAAGGCGCAGGGTGGTGAGGAATGCCAGCCAGGCCTTCATGTCGAGGCCCTCGTTCTGGAACTGCACCGGCGACACGTTCACGCTGATCTGGAAGTTCGGATGGAATGCCTCGCGCCATCGCGCCGCCTGCCGCGCCGTTTCCCGGAACATCCACTCGCCGAGGTCGACGATCATGCCGGTTTCTTCCGCCAGCGGGATGAATTCCGCCGGGCTGACCGGACCGCGCACCGGATGCAGCCACCGGATCAGCGCCTCTGCCTTGCGGACCTCGCCGCTGGCCAGGTCGACGATGGGCTGGTAATGCACGCAGAACTGCTTCTCGTTGAGCGCCGTCCGCAGGTCGCTCACCAGCCGCTTGCGCGCCTGCGCCGCATGCTGCATCGAGGCGGTGAAGTAGCTGTAGCGGTTGCGGCCCTGGGCCTTGGCGGCATACATCGCCTGGTCGGCATTCTTGAGCAGCGTGTCGATTTCGGTACCGTCTTCCGGATAGAAGGTGATGCCGATGCTGGCAGAGATGTAGACCTGCTCGGTGCCGAGCTGGAACGGCTCGGCGAGCGTCTGCAGGATGCCATGCACCGAACGCTCTACGCTGCCGGCGTCGCACAGTTCGCCGACGATCACGGTGAATTCGTCGCCGCCCAGCCGCGCCACCGTGTCCGAGTCGCGCACGCAGGCGCGGACGCGCTGTGCCGCCGCCTGCAGGAGGCGGTCGCCCATGCCGTGTCCGAGCGTATCGTTGACTTCCTTGAAGTAGTCGAGGTCGAGGAACAGCAGGGCAAATTGTTGTCCCATCCGATGTGCCTTCTTGATCGACTGTTCGAGCCGGTCATGGAACATGCTGCGGTTGGGCAGGCCGGTGAGCGTATCGAAGTTCGCCTGGCGCCAGATCAGTTCATCGGTTTCGCGCTTGCGCGTGATGTCCGAGAACTGCCCCACGCGGCATTGCACGGAGCCGTCCGCGTTGTAGATGGTGTTGACCGACAGCCAGCGCAGGAAATCCGTTCCATCCTTGCGGCGTGCCCACAGTTCGCCCTGCCAGCGTCCGCAGGTGGCGAGGGCCGACCAGAGGCTGGCGTAGGCTTCCGGGTTCTCGCGCGCGGAATTGAGCAGCTGAATGTTCTTGCCCATGACGTCTTCCGGGCGGTAGCCGGTGATCTCGGTAAACGCCGGGTTGATATTGATGATGGTCCCGTTGCCGTCCACCACCGACATGGCCTCGCTGCTGTTCTGATACACCATGGAAGCGAGCTGCAGCGAATCTTCCGCCTGCTTGCGCTTGGTGACGTCGAACACGATAGAGAAAAGCAGGGCCTTGCCCTTGAAGTCGATGGCCGAGGAATGCACTTCGACCGTGCGCACCTCGCCGCTGGCCAGGCGATGGTAAAAAATGAAGTAGTTGCGCTGCTCATGCAGCGCACGCCGCATTTCCGCGCGGATTTCATGCTCGGGCTGAATGTTGATTTCGCTGATATTCATCCCGCGCAACACGTTCTCGTCGTATTGATAAAACGCGGCGGCGGCGAGATTGGCGTCGGCAATGACACCGGTTGCCGGATCGATCAGCAGCATGATCGAACTGTGCTTGCGGAACAGCTTTCGAAACAGATCCTCGCTGGCGTCGGCGGCCGCAAGCCTTGTCAAAAGGTTATCCAGCATGGGTTTTGCCGACAGTGAGAATGTTGATTTGAGGCATCAGTAGAGCACAATTTATCCTCGTCTGGCTGACATTTTGAAGAGAAACGCGAAACGGGTAACAGATGTAACGCCGGGATGGGAAGGGGGGGCACCTTCCGCATCCGGAATTTGTCTTACGGGTTCCCGGGCGGGCGATTAAGCAAGGCAGAGGACAGTCGTGCAATTGCCGACATGACTTGAGCTTTTGATGCACGAGGCGCATATCGTTGTAATCGTCAATGCAACTGGAAATCGTGCCGCGACGCCAAGGCAGCCCGACTTCCCCGATACGAAGGAGACTTGCCATGAGCAAATACCGTCATCGCCTGCCTCAACTGCAAGGCGACCTCTTCATGACCGACGGCGGCTTGGAAACCACGCTGATTTTCCATGATAAGGTGGAGCTTCCCTATTTCGCCGCCTTCGACCTGCTCAAGGATGAAACGGGCACCGCGGTATTGCTGCGCTACTTTGCCTGCTACGCCGAACTCGCTTGCGCGCATCGCGTCGGGCTGGTGCTGGAAGCTCCGACCTGGCGCGCCAATCCCGATTGGGCTGCGAAGCTGGGCTATGACCGGGAGAGGCTTGCCGACGCCAACCGCAAGGGAATCTCCCTGCTGCTCAAAATCCGCGACCAGTACGAGACGCCGCAAACGCGCATCGTCATCAGCGGCAACCTCGGGCCGCGCGGCGATGGCTACCGGCCGGGCCACTGCATGAGCGCGGAAGAAGCGCAGGCCTACCACGGAACCCAAATCGAGACGTTCGCGCAGACCGATGCCGACATGGTAGCCGCCTTCACCATGAACTACGTGGAGGAGGCGATCGGCATTGCCGCGGCGGCCAGGGTGTGCGGCATCCCGCTGGCACTGTCGTTTACGGTTGAGACCGATGGCCGCCTGCCGTCCGGCCAGACGCTCGAGGAAGCCATCGTGCGCACGGACGCGGAGAGCGGTGGCTATCCCGCGTATTACATGATCAACTGCGCGCATCCGACGCATTTCGACCATGTATTGCGCGGCAATGGCGATTGGCTGCAGCGCATCCGCGGATTGCGCGCCAACGCATCGCGGCGTAGCCACGCGGAACTCGATGAGAGCACCGACCTGGACGCGGGCAATGCCGAAGAACTCGGCATGCTCTACGGCGCGCTGCGCACCTCGCTGCCACGCTTGTCCGTCGTCGGCGGATGCTGCGGCACCGATCACACCCATGTCGATTCGATCTGCCGCGTCATGAACGGCATGCGCTGACGCTGTCCGCAACCGCCTCACGAAATACAACACTCTTGACCGTGCGTACCCTTGCGCTGACTTTTATCAAACGGGCGCCGCACCCCCTCGGTGATGATGATCCAAAACTTGAAGGCTCTCTCGCAGGGCTCGTGAATCAGGGAGCATCATCATGTTTGAGGTGACACGTGTTACAGGCAACTCTAGGCAGTCGAATCACGGCAGGACTTCTTTGCGTATTGGTCGCCGCTTGCGGTGGCGGCAGCTCCGCTCCGCAGACGGGAACAACAGGTACGACAGCGACAACGGACACGGGGGCCGGCAGCAGCCAGCCGCCGGCGACGCCTTCCACAAGCACGGGACAGGGAAATACCTCCCCGCCTCCATCGTCGTCCATTGACGGCGGATCCGGCTCATCGGGCAACGGCTCGACGAACACCGGCAGCACGCCGCAAACACAGCCACCTGTGAGCACCGTTCCGCCGGATGCGACGCAGGCACGATTCAACCAGCCTCTCGGTATCGCACGCGACAGCAGCGGCAACCTCTATGTGGCGGATTCGGCAAACCATACCATCCGCAAGATTTCACCGGCAGGCGTCGTCACCACGCTGGCCGGAATGGCGGGGACCAGTGGCAGCAGTGATGGCGCTGGTACGGCGGCACGTTTCTCGGCACTGAAAGGCATCGCCGTGGACAGTGGGGGGAATGTCTATGCCGTGGATAACAGCGCGATACGGAAGATATCGCCACTTGGTGCCGTGACAACGCTTGCGGGTGCTGCGGGCGAACCTGGCGACGCCGACGGCACGGGAAGCGCGGCACGCTTCCGCCGGCCGTGGGGAATTGCGGTGGACGCGGCAGGTAACGTGTATGTTGCCGATACCGAGAACCTCCTGGTGCGGCGCATCACTCCAGCCGGCGTAGTCAGCACGCATGCGGGGACGCGCGGCATGCGCGGGCGGGCAGACGGTTCCACGGCCAGCGCCACCTTCCTCGGGCCCATGGGCATCGCCATCGATGCGGGCGGCAATCTGTACCTGACCGACTGGTTCGGCCCGCCGGCGCCGAATATCCCGGAGGGGAGCACCTTCATCCGTCGCATCGGTTCGGATGGATCGGTCAGTACGGTGGCAGGCACGATGAATGGCGAAACCGGACCGGGCGCCTTCATGGATACCTTTGCGATCACGGCCGACGGCAGCGGCAGTGTCTTTGTTGCGGCGATGCGCAGCATCAAGCGCGTCAGCGCAACGGGGGCGATCACGACCGTCGCCACGGGCACGGATTTTCAGTCGCTCAATGGCATCGCGATCGATGGCGCAGGCGCCCTCTATGTGACCGACGTCTCCAGCCATACAGTGAGCCGCGTGACGCAAGGCGGCGAGGTCACCCTTGTTGCCGGCAAACCCGGAGAACCTGGGGCCGCCAACGTTCCTTGACAGGATGGCAATGCACGCCATGTGCATTGCCTCCTTCCGCGCCGAAATTTTCCGCTGCGCTTTAGTCCGAGGGAATTTGCATCAGGGCGGCTTGTCAGATGGATAAGCCGGTGCTGTTGTACTCCTGATTTTTCGAAGTAAATACCATGATTTCTTCGATTTTTTAATGAGGCGAACCCTTGTACGATGCACACTTTCAGGAGCATCTCGCTCGGGAGAAGGAAATGACGGAAAGAGTGGAATGGGAAGTGGTCGATGGGTCGTCGCCGGGCCGTGAAAAACGCCAGGCGACGGGCGAAGCAATGCGCGTGATACTCGGCCGCGGGTGGAAGTGGAAGATTGCCGGCACGGCCATCGTGTCGCTGGTGACGCTGGCGCTCTTCGCAACGCTGACCGGGGCGCTGGTGCTGCTGTTTACCGCAGGTACGCTGCTTGCCGTCGCCGTGCGCAAGCTTAGATCGGTGTTCGGCGATAAGCGCGCGGCCGGCGCTACGGTCTCAGTACGATCTTGATGCAATCGTCCTGCTTGTTGCAGAAGATGTCGTAGCCATACGCGGCGTCGTGCAGCGGCAGGCGATGCGTGATCACCACCGACGGATCGATCTCGCCGCGCTGGATGCGCTCCAGCAGCGGCTGCATGTAGCGGTGCACATGCGTCTGGCCGGTCTTGATGGTCAGCGAGCGGTTCATCACCGAGCCGAAAGGCACCTTGTCCAGAAAGCCGCCGTACACACCGGGAATCGACACCACGCCGCCATTGCGGCAGGCCATCAGCGCCTGGCGCAGCGCGACCGGCCTGTCGGTTTCTGCCGCCAGCGCCTGTTTCACGCGGTCATACGCGCCCATCAAGCCCATGCCGTGCGCCTCCATGCCGACGGCGTCGATGCAGGCATCCGGCCCGCGTCCGCCGGTCAATTCCTTCAGCGCGGTCGCCACATCTACTTCTTCGTAATCGAGCGTGATCGCCTTCGACTTCTCGCGCGCCATGCGCAGGCGTTCCGGGAAGCGGTCTATGCCGATCACCTTTTCCGCGCCGAGCAGGTAGGCGCTCTGGATCGCGAACTGGCCCACCGGCCCGCAGCCCCATACCGCCACCACCGAGCCGGGTTTTATTTCGCAGGCCTCCGCTGCCATGTAGCCGGTCGGCAGGATGTCGGACAGGAACAGCACCTGCTCGTCGGTCATGCCGTCCGGGATGCGGAACGCACCCACATCGGCGAACGGCACGCGCGCATACTCGGCCTGGCCGCCGGCGTACCCGCCCGTCATGTGCGAATAGCCGAAGATGCCCGATGGCGAGTGGCCCCACATCTTCTCCGCCAGCGCCGCGTTGGGGTTCGAGTTCTCGCACACCGAATACAGCTTCTCCTGGCAGAAGAAGCAGTTGCCGCAAGCGATCGGGAAGGGGATGACGACACGGTCGCCGATCTTCAGGTTGGTGACCGCCTTGCCCAGTTCGACGATCTCGCCCATGAATTCGTGGCCGAGGATGTCGCCCTTCTCCATGCCGGGCACAAAGCCGTTGTACAGGTGCAGGTCGGAGCCGCAGATCGCGGTCGACGTGATCTTCACGATCGCGTCGCGCGGGTTGAGGATCTGCGGATCGGGCACGTTATCGACCCGCACGTCTTTCTTGCCATGCCAGACTGTCGCTCTCATCCCGGTTGTCCTTTCCTGAAAAGCGTGCGGGTGATCGCGCCGCGTTCGCCGGACGGTTGCCCGATGGTGGTCGGGATCTCGCCGGTCTCGATCAGCCACTTGAAGCGGCGCAGGTCTTCGTCGATCTGCTGCGACGGCTCCTCGCCGAACATCTTCGCCACCAGCGCGCCGGCAATGCCGCCCGGCGGCCTGTAGCTCATCAGCACGCGCACGATGGTGCCGCGGCCGCCGGGGGCGGGTTCGAAGCGCACCACGCCTTCGTTGTCGACCTGCGATCCTTCCAGCGAACGCCAGGCGATGTGCCGTCCGGGTTCGTCGGCCACCAGTTCCGCATCCCATTCGACCGTGCTGCCGGCGGGCCCCTTCGCCTTCCAGTGCATGCGGTTGTCGCCGGTGATTTCCACCGACTCGAGGTGCTTCATGAAGCGCGGGAAGCTCGAGAAGTCATGCCAGAAGCGGTAGCACTCTTCCGGGGAGAAGTTGATCGTAATGCTCTTTTCGAGACGTACCTCGCCCGTCACGGTCGGTCCCTGGCCCATCTGCTTGCGCTGCGTGTTGTCGATGCTCGATAACAGATCGAGCACGGCGACACCGGCAACGGCAGCGGTCGCCCAGCCGATCCGGCCGCGCAGGCTGCGCGGCGCGCGTGCGGCGGCGCCGAGCAGCGCCAGGTCCATCGCGTCGCCGGCCACGCGTGTCCACAGCCAGTTGGCGGGGCGGCGCTGGCTGAGGATGCCGACGCCGCTCGCAATTTCCCGGGCGCCCAGCGTGCGCATCAGCTTCGGGCTGTCCTGTACGCCGATCGCGCGAGACACGCCGCGCGGCGCAAGCAGCTGCGCCAGGCCGAGGCCGATGCTGAACCAGCCGAGGACTTTGGCGAGCTGCTCGGCACGGTCGGCTTTCGGGGAACGGTAGAAGGTATCGAAGGAGGGAGTGGCTTGCTGGTCGTAGCCGGTGGGGGCGGTGGCGTCGGGACTGGTATTGATGTCGGGTAAGGAGTCCGTCGCCTGGCCCGTCGCTGACGGGCTTGGTGCCTGGTCTTGCATGGTTTTCCTCCATCTGACGTCCGGGCAGGGCCCGTATGGTCTGGTTAGTCAGACTTATCGGAGGAGGAGTTCCCGCCGGATGGCGGCGGGCGAAGGGTGTTGATTGCCGAAAATGTGTGCGGCGGAATGCTTGCCTGCGGGACGTTGCCTTACTGGCCGGGCTGCCGGTCCTTGTTCTCGCGGCTCATCGTGGCCATCTGCTCGAAGGTTTCCCAGGGCAGTTCGGTCACTTCCGGCTTGGGGATGTGGCGGTAGTTCTCGAGGCCTTCGTTGATGTAATCGTCGGCCGGCTCTTCCCGCTTCTGGTCCTCTGCGCCGTTCTCCGCCGGTTTGGCTTCGCCGTCGCGCTGCACGGTCACGGCCTGGGTGGCATCCTTGATCGGGAAGCGCCAGTAGATCTTGTCCAGTTCCAGCCCGCAGGACTTGCGCACGTGCTCGCGCAGGGTCATTTCGATGATGTGTGACAGGCGGAAGCGCTTCATCGGCTCCGACTCGACGATGGCGGTATAGCGGCCGCTGTTGTCGAAGCTGGTGGCGTCGGCCGACACTTCGACGCCGCTGCGGCGGAAGTAATCGATGATGGTGTTGCGGATCAGGGTGGCGTGACGCTTGGCGCGGCTGGCCTTTGCCTTGGCCGCGCTGAGGTAGGCAAGAATGCCGATGATGAGCGCGGCCAGGACGGCGATGAGCGTCAGTGTAACTGCGTCAACATTGAAAGACATTCTTGTTCGACCTCACGGAACATGGGCAGATTGGCGGGGATGCCTGATGCAAGATCATATCACTGCAGAATCCAAAATGAATTGAAATCATGCAATTCCCGCGCCCGCCGTGGCGGCGCGGGAGGGAGGTACCATGGATCGGCAGGATTCACGGCCTGGACAGACGCGCCACGGGAGCTACCGGAGCGGGCGCTGTAGGACGCCTTCCGGCCACCGGGAGGTTGTCTGTCTGCCAGTCCGCCGGCGCAAGCTGGAAAACGCCCACCACGTTTTCCAGCACTTCCGCCTTCTGCCGCAGGGCGTCGGCCGCCGCCGACGCCTCTTCGACCAGCACGGCATTCTGCTGCGTCACCTGGTCCATGCGGGCGATTGCCTGGTTGACCTGTTCGATTCCGGCGCTCTGTTCGGCGCTGGCCGTGGTGATTTCGGACATGATCGCAGTCACCCGTTGCACGCTGTCGACAATCTCGTGCATCGTGCTGCCGGCACGTTCGACCAGTTGGCTGCCTGCTTCCACCCGCTCGACCGAATCGCCGATCAGGCCTTTGATTTCCTTGGCCGCCGCCGCACTGCGCTGCGCCAGGCTGCGTACTTCCGACGCCACCACGGCAAAGCCGCGCCCCTGTTCGCCGGCGCGGGCTGCTTCGACGGCGGCGTTCAGCGAGAGGATGTTGGTCTGGAACGCGATGTCGTCGATGACGCCGATGATGTCCGCGATGCGCCTCGACGACGCCGTGATGGAACCCATCGTTTCGACGACCTGCCCGACCACGGCGCCGCCCTTGGTCGCAACGTCCGAGGCGGATACCGCCAGGCGGTTGGCTTCGGCGGCATTGTCGGCGTTCTGCCGCACGGCGGAGGTCAGTTCCTCCATTGCCGATGCGGTCGCTTCCAGGCTGGCGCCCTGTTCCCGGTTGCGTTGTGACAGGTCGCTGTTGCCGGCGGCCACCTGGGCGCTCACCGCCGAGATTGCCGTGCTCACCTCGGCCATGCGTCCGGTGATGCCCACCAGGTTGTCCTGCATGCCGCGCAGCGCGGTGAAGAGCCGTCCGGCCTCGTCCGCCGATGCCGGTTCGATGCGGCAGGTGAGGTCGCCGGCGGTGATGCGCGCGGCAACCTCGACCGCATGCTGCAGGGGGGCCGCGATGCTGCGTTGGTAGACGAAGCGGATGAATGCCGCCAGCACGATCACCATGGCCACCAGCGCGCCGAGGATCAGCCATGTGATGCGGTCGCCGTTGGCCACTTGCGCCGAGCGGTCGCTGCTGACCTCCATCACGCCACGCAGGTCGCCCAGCTTCCAGTCCTTCTTGGTGCTCAGGGGGGAACTGTTGTGGCAGGCAACGCATGCCTGGGCCGTCATCTTGTCGGCCATTGCCACCCGGACGATGGTCTTGCCATCGACCATGTCGGTACGCGTATACGCCTTGTCCGGATTGGCGCTGAGGAAGGCCCACGCCTCCTCGCCGAACTTGTCCATCCCGCGGCCGGTACGGTTGGCGAAGGGGTAGGGGCTGTACACCCGCAATGCAACGCCTTCGTCCTTGAGCAGGGGGCTGAGGTCGTGGACCATGGTGGACGGGGCCGGGATGGCATTGGGGTCGTTGCGGTGGTCGACCGAAGTCTTGAATTCGCCCTTTCCGAGCACCTTGGCCACGACGTTCTCGGTGTAGTACGCACGGAAGGTCTTGATTTGCTTGACGGTGTCCTGGCCCGCATGGATCGCATCCTGTTCGATGTTCTCTCGGATCAGGCCAGGCAGCAGAATGGCCGCTGCCGCGGCACACAGGCCCAGCAGGACGCAGACTGGAATGTAGAGCTTCCAGAACAGGCTGCGGGTGAACACGTTGGCCATCGCCTCTTCTCCTCATGCAAGAAATGCAACGCTGCCGCGGATCGCGGCAGATGCATGACTATACGAAGGCCACGGCGATTTATTCCCGGATGTGAAGAAAAATGAGCTTGCCCAGGGATCAGTCCATGCTCTTGGCCAGCAGGGTGAAGTGCTCGACCACCGGCGGCGAGGCGAAATACGGGCCGACGATGGCGCGCCATTCGGTAAAGGCCGGCGACTGGCGGAAGTCGACGGTATGGTTCTCCAGGGTTTCCCAGAAAATCTGCAGCACGTAACGCTCGGGCGACTCGATGCCCTTGTTGACCTTGTAGCCGCGGAAGCCCTTTGCCTTGGCGATGACCTGTTCGACCCCACGCAGGATGGCGGCGTCGAATTCAGCCTGCTTGCCGGGCTGGATGCGGATGTCGGCGAGTTCGAGGATCATGTTGTTTCCATTGAATGAAGGGAGGGCCCGATTATCCCATGAAGGACGCAGCGGGCCGGTTGCGGCATCCGGCTACGCGGCCCGCCTTGCCTTGCGCCCCTTCTTTTCCTTGCCCGCGTCCGCTTTCGCCGCCTGCGCCAGCCTCTCCTGCAGCAGCGCCAGCACTGCCGCCTCTTCCGCGCCAAGCGCCCGGAGCTCCTGCGCCATCTCCTCGCGGGCCCGCTGCTGCATGGCGTTGACCATGGTGCCGTCGAGGTAGGACTCGATGACGGCCGGGTGCACATAGCACTTGCGGCAGATGCTCGGCGTGTTGCCCAGCCGTTCGGCCACCGATTCGATGGCGTGCACGACATTCTTCTTCGCCTGCGCTTCGGAATCGAACTTCTCGTATTCCTGCAGCGCGAGCGCCGCCAGCACCGTCCCCGACCAGGTACGGAAATCCTTCGCCGTATAGTCCTCGCCGGTGATCTCGCGCAGGTAGTCGTTGACGTCGGCCGAACCGACGCTGCGCTGTTCGCCGTCGTCATCCACGTACTGGAACAGTTCCTGGCCGGGCAGATCGCGCGTGCGGCGGATGATGCGGGCAAGGCGCGGATCGTCGACCTTGATCGAATGCTGCACCCCGCTCTTGCCGCGGAAGCGGAATTCGACCTCCTTGCCGTCGATGCACACATGGCGGTCGCGCAAGGTGGTCAGTCCGAAAGACTTGTTCTGGCGCGCATATTCCTCGTTCCCGATGCGCATCATGGTTGCCTCGAGCAGGTAGACGATGGTGGCCAGCACCTTCTCGCGCGGCAGGCCGGGCAGCTTGAGCGCCTCGCCGACGCGCCGACGGATCAGCGGCAGCGCCTTGCCGAAGCTAAGCATGCGCTCGTACTTCGCCTCGTCGCGCACGCTGCGCCAGCGTGCATGGTAACGGTACTGCTTGCGGCGTTTCGCATCGCGCCCTGTGGCCTGGATATGCCCGTTCGGCCATGGGCAGATCCAGACGTCGGTCCATGCGGGCGGAATCGCCAGCGATTTGATGCGCGCCAGCGTTGCCTCATCGCGCACATGCTTGCCGTCGGGGCCGATGTACTGGAAGCCGTCCTTGTCGGGCACGCGGGCGATGCCGGGCACGCCGTCGCCCGCATAGCGCAGCCCAACCTGTCTGGCGCTAGCGACAGCGTCGCCCGTCGTCGCAACCGTGCTGTCCGGCGTGTTTTTCATGCGTTCTCCGGAAGGGTAGGTCGACTGTAAATGCTCATGCGCCGCGAGACATGAGCGGAGTCAATCTGTCGTCGGGTGTTGTGCCACTTTCGACACAAGCCCCAGGCGCAATTGTTTCCTCTTGAAAACCCCTGTCGTGCCGCCTAAGAACCTGTTCAGTGTCTTTGAATCAAACGCTGCAGAAGCGATGGATGCGGAGCAGCGACCATGGGACGAAAAGATTATCCGAGCGATATCAGCCGAGACCAGTTTGAGGTGATCCGGCCGATGCTGGAGGGCGCGAAGCACCGGACAGCGCCAAGGCGTGTGGATTTGTATGACGTGTTCTGTGCGATCTTGTATCTGCTCAAAAACGGTTGTACCTGGCGCGCGATCCCAGGCGATTTCCCGGGTTGGAATATCGTGCGCTATTACTTCGATCATTGGACAGTCGGTACGATTGACGGCTTCAGCTTGTTTGAGCAAGCGTTAAAAAAAACTGGTCAAGCAAGAGCGTATCGAGAATGGACGCGCAGAAAAGACCAGCTTTTGCATTCTGGACGCGCAAAGCGTGAAGAACACGGACACGGCGCAGGCCAAAGGCTATGACGCGGGTAAGAAGGTATCGGGAATCAAGCGACATCTGGCGGTCGACACACAAGGGCTACCGCATGCGATCGACGTGACGACAGCTGATGTGACCGACCGCAACGGCGCCTTACTCATGTTATTGCTGAACGAGGACATGCTGTCAGAGGTGAAAAATCTCCTGGTCGACGGTGCCTATACCGGCGATCGATTCGCAGAGTTGGCGTGGAAGATCCTGGGTGCAAAGGTGGAGGTGGTCAAGCGAAGCGAGCTGCATAAGTTCGTCGTCATTCCGAAGCGCTGGGTTGTCGAGCGATCATTCGCATGGCTGGAGAAATGCCGGCGACTATGGAAGAACTGCGAACGCAAGCTGGAAACAAGCTTACAGTTCGTCGTGCTCGCGTTCCTCGCATTGTTATTACGGAGACACTGAACAGGTTCTAAGGTGAAAAGATTGGCGCTGTTCCTATTGATGAGCGGCGGTTGATAAAAGGAAATTCCATGGGCGCGATGTCCTTCCTCAGCCACATCCTCGGCCCCAAAAAGGAGGAGCCCTGGTATGCGCCGCCAAAGGATGAGGCCACCGTGCAGCACCCCGAGCAGGCTGTGCGTGCGCCGGAACAGGATGCGGTTGTCCCGGACGCCATCCTGCTGCGCGAGGAAATCGTCGATGCCCGCAACCGCCTGTGCGGCTACCGTTTCATGCCGCGCGCCCTTGCCGAGCAGCATGCTTATCCTGAACCGCTGTTCTTCGACGCGTTGCGCGAAGAGCGCGTCGCCGAATTCGCCCAGCGCCGGATTGCCGTGATCCCGATCACTCCGGACGCGATGATCTTCGGCAGGCATCACGCGGTCATGGCACCGCATGTGCATTTCCTGCTGGACGCCGGCCGGACTTCTCTACGCTACGACGACCTGGTCGGCAGGCTGGCCGCCTTGCGCGGCAGCGGTTGCCGCACGGCGCTGGCCGGTGTTTCCGTCACCCCGGAAGCACGGGCATTGCTGGCAGAAACCGACATGCTCTTCCTCGACCTCGCGGCGCAGCCGATGCCGGTCCTGCAGTCGATGCTGCGCGGACTGCGTGCCGACTTTCCGAAGCTTGCGCCGGTGGCGACAGGCGTGCATTCATGGGCCGAGCAACGCATGTGCGTATCCTGGGGATTCGAATACTGCATCGGGGATTTCATCGCCACGAAGGACGGCGACGAGGAGGAAGGCGACCTCAACGAAAGCCAGCTGGCGACGCTGGAAATGCTTAACCTGCTGCGCCGCGAAGCCGAACTATCCGATCTGGTAGCCATCGCCAAGCGCGATCCCGCGCTGACCTTCCACCTGCTCAAGTGGGCGAATTCGCCGGCGACCGGCCTCGCCCATGCCGTCACGAGCGTCAACCAGGCGATCATGGTGCTGGGGCGCGGACAGTTGTACCGGTGGCTGACGGTGGCCATGTTCCGCATGGGCCGCCACCGCGAACGGGACGAATCCCTGCTTGAAATCGCCCTCGCCCGTGCCCGCACGCTGGAAACGCTTGAGGCTCCCGATCTGTCCCCGGCGCGGCGCGACGAGCTGTTCCTGGTCGGCCTGCTGTCGCTGTTCGATATCCTCCTGAACATGCCGATGCAGAAAGTGCTGGCGCAGATGCACCTGTCGGACGAGGTCGCGGATGTGCTCCTGCGCAGCATGGGCCCTTATGCGCCCTGCCTGATGCTCGCCATGGCCATGGAAAAGGGACGCGTGAGCCAGGTCGCGGATCTCTCCGGCCGGCTGCATATTCCGCCTGATACCCTGGAGCCGGTGAGGAGCGCCGCCTTCCGCTGGGCCCAGGATGCTCTCCGCGGCGCCGATGCCCACGGATCGCATTGACAAAAAGGCATCGTCAGGTTTGCAGCGATGCGGCGTCCGTTTCCTCCGTCGCCAGGGGGATGGAGACGCGCAGCACGGTGCCCTTGCCGGGGGTGCTGTCGATACGCAGTGTCCCGCCGAGCATGGTGACGCGTTCCTCCATGCCGATCAGGCCGAAGCGATGCGTCTTGCGCTGCTCGCCGGGATGCATGCCGATGCCGTCGTCACTGATCACTATTTCCAGTTGCCGCATGCCGATGCGCACTTCGACGCGGACAAAGGTGGCGCGCGCATGGCGGCTGATATTGTTGAGCGATTCCTGCAGGATGCGGAAGACGGCGGTTGCCTGCGTTTCCGGCACCAGCCGGCCTTCGTCGTGCATGACGAGCTCGCAGATGAGGTTGTTGCGGCGCTCGAACTGCGCGACCTGCCACTCGATGGCCGCCGGCAGGCCGAGGTCCAGCACCGAAGGACGCAGGTTGTTCATGATGGCGCGGATCGATTTCATTGTGGTGTCGATGTACTCCAGCGCAGTCTCCGCTCGCTCCTGCAGCCGCGGGTGGCGTTTGCCTGTGCGTGCATGCAGGGCCGAGACGTCGAGCCGCAGCGCCAGCAGGTTCTGGCCAAGTTCATCGTGGATCTCGCGCGCGATGCGCTTGCGTTCGTCCTCGCGCACGCGCTCCTGGTAGGCAGCCAGTTCGCGCAGCGTCGCCTGCGACTGGCGCAGCGCCTCTTCCGCCTTCCTGCGTTCCTGGATTTCATGCTCGAGCTGATCGATGGCTGCACGCATTTGCAGGACAGACGGCACGCGCAGCACTTGCGGCATGATCTTCCACAGCATGACGGCGGTCAACGCGGAGATGAAGGCGGTCACTATTCTGGCAGAGGCGTCGAGCCAGTAGGCAGGATGCCAGATGGTCCAGATCGCGATGAAGTGCGTGGTGCCGCAGGCGAAGATGAACGCCGAAAACATGAGGAAGATCCAGTTGAACCGGAGGTCGCGGCGTTTGCGGACGAGGATGACCAGGGCAAGCGGGATCGAATAATAGGCCAGTCCGATGGCTGCATCGGATATTACGTAGGACCACAGCAGTTCCGGCGTCCACAGATAGCAGTGCCCGTGGGGCATGAATCCCTCGGTGGAAAACCATTTCTCGATCAGGTCGGTCACAATGCCTCCATGCTTGGAACCCGTCCGAGTCGGGAAAGGCTCCTTTCCTTGCCTTGAATCCCGAATGATGCCTCAGATTTTGCTGCACTGCCTCATTGATTGCCCCCTGATTAAAGGGTGTATCCCGTCTGTTGCACGATCGGACATTCATATCGCATACTTGAACGCATCCCTCGCGCATACCTGCGCGTCCACTGCAGGAGATTCATGCGGCTATTCCCTGAAAAATATCGTGTCCTGGCCTGGATCGGCCTGCTCCTGACCGCGGGTTTTCTGGCAACCTGCATCGCAGCCTACCTGGTGTCGCGCGAGGCCGTGCAGCGCGGCATTGCCGAGCAGGCCCTGCCACTGGCCAGCGAGGTCATCGACGCCGGAATCCGCGCCAAAATCACCCGCCCGGCCCTGATTGCATCGACGATGGCCAGCGACAGCTTCGTGCGCGACTGGATGGCCAGGGGGGAGGACGATACAGACGCCATCGTGCGCTATCTTGATGGCATCAGGAGGGAATATGGCGCCGTCGACGTCTTCCTTGTTTCCGAGCGCACGCGCGGCTACTACACACCGCAAGGCGTCTCCAGGATCGAGCAGGAAGGCAATGCCGGCGACACCTGGATGTACCGCACACGCGACTTGACGCAGCCCTTCCTGGCCGAGATCGATATCAACCGCGCGAACGGCAACGCCATGACGATCGTCATCAATCACCGCATGACCGGCCGCAACGGCCATTTCCTTGGCATTGCCGGTGTCGCGATGCGCATGGACGGACTGGCGGCGCTGTTCGACAACCACGAGAAGCATGGCGGAAGGCGCATCTATCTGGTGGACGGCCAGCGCAAGATCGTCCTTGCCGGCAGCACGCCACCCAGCGCCAGCCGGGCCATCGACCAAGTGCCGGGGATCGGTGAGATCGCGGACCGGCTCCTGCCGCGGGACGGCAAGCCCGTGCTGCTCGACTACCGGCACGAGGGGGCGCACATGTTTGCCAGCGCGCGCTTCATGCCCGAACTGGGCTGGCATCTCATCGTGGAACAGGACGCGGCGGACGACGTGGAGCCGGTGTGGAACGCATTCATGCTGACGCTGGCCATCGGCGCCGTCGTCACCCTGCTGGCCCTCGCACTGGCCTTGGCCACCGTCCAACGCTACGACAAGCGGCTGGAGCAGATGGCAGGCACCGACATGCTGACCGGGCTGCTGAACCGGCAGGCGTTCGACATCGTGTTCCGCCAGGCCATGCTCGAGGCCGAACGCGGGACGCATCCGTACTCCTGCATCCTGTTCGATATCGATCTCTTCAAGCAGGTGAACGAGTCCTGCGGCCACGCGGCCGGCGACGAGGCGTTGCGCACGATCGCGCGCATCTCCCGCGCCATGCTGCGCGAGAGCGACGTCATCACGCGCTGGAGCGGCGAGGAATTCGTTGTGCTGCTCAAGGAGTGCACGCTGGAGCAGGCGGTCGCGGTGGCGGAAAAACTGCGGCATTCGGTCGAACGTCACGACTTCTCGCCCGCTGTTCCGGACGGTCGGATCACGATCAGCCTCGGCGTTGCGCAGCATGAGGCCGGCGAGACGGCAATGCGCTTCCTGCAGCGTGCGGACGAAGCACTCTACAAGGCGAAGGCGAACGGAAGGAACAGGTTGCAGGTTGCCCGGACGGGCGGAATGGAAGGAAGTGCAGTGGAGGAGGCGTCGTAAGAATGCCCCCTCCCGGGCGGGAGAGGGCAGGTGCGGGTGCTGCTTAGTAGCTGGTCAGGGGAACCGGCTGGCCGCCCTTGAAGGTGAACACGGTCACCGGGGACGACTTCATGTTGCCCTTGTCGTCGAAGGCGTAGGTGCCTGCGACGCCCTTGTAGGAGCCCTTGGCGATTTCCGCGCCGACCTTGGCGGCTTCCACCGAGTTGGCCTTCTTCATCGCTTCGGCGAACATCATCATGCCGTCATAGAACGAAGCGGCGTAGACGTCCGGATCTTGGTTGTAGCGCTTCTTGTACTTGTCCTTGAATGCCGGACCGGAAGCGGCCTTGTCGAGGATCGCGCCGCCCTGTGCGCACAGCACGTTCTCGCCGACGGCGTCGCCGCCCAGCTTGCCCATTTCCGGCGCGCAGATGGTGTCGCCGCCCAGCAGCTTGGCGTTGATGCCGAGCTGCTTCATCTGGCGGGCCATCGGGCCGCCCTGCGGGGCATAGCCGCCGAGGAAGACCGCATCGACCTTCTTGGACTTCAGGTTGGTCAGGATGGCGGTGAAGTCCGCGGCCTTGTCGTTGGTGAACTCATGGCCGACCAGGTTCAGGCCGGAGATCTTGGCCTGCTTCTTGAATTCTTCGGCGACGCCCTGGCCGTAGGCGGTGCGGTCGTCGATCACGGCGACGTTCTTCACCTTCAGCTCATTGGCGGCGTACAGCGCCATCTTGGAGCCGAGCTGGGTATCGCTGGCGTTCACGCGGAACAGGCCCTTGTAGCCCTGCTCGGTGATCTTCGGGTTGGACGCCACGGTCGCGACCAGTGCGCCGCCGTCGTTGTACACGCGCGATGCGGGGATGGTGACGCCGGAGTTGTACGGACCGACGATGAATTTCACGCCGCTGTCGATCAGCTTCTGCGCTGCGCCGACGCCGGCCTTCGGATCGGCCTGGTCGTCTTCGGACATCAGTTCGAACTTGACCTTCTTGCCGCCGACGGTGATCGGCTTGGCATTCAGTTCCTCGATGGCGAGGCGCACGCCGTTTTCATTGTCCTTGCCCGAGAAGGCTTGCGAGCCGGACAGGGGGCCGCTGTGACCGATCTTGACGACGGTTTCTTGTGCTGCTGCGGCGCTGGCCAGGCCCATCAGGGCGAGTGCGCCGATAATCTTGTTGAGTTGCATGCAGGTTCCCAATTAAATGACTCTCCATTTGGCACAGGCCCCGATTGTGTCGGGGCCGCGCCCTCCTAATGTGAACTGGTTACTTCACGGCTGTGGATTATGGGGAAGTTCGTGCAAAATTATCTTGCGTTCTTTTTACGGAAACCCGGCGTTTTGAGCGATTTATTGCTCACGGAAGATTGAATTCGAATTAAATTTGGCTGAGAGTCGATTGTGGTCAGACAGACAAGCATCGCCACGCATGGAGGGGCAGGATGAAAACCGGCAATTTGTTTGGACAGATACCGACGCAGCTCCCGGAAGAACTCTTCCAGCTTCTTGCCGTGGGCGAAGGCGCGCGCGTCGAACGGATCGTGTCGAAGGGCCATGCATCGCCGCCGGACTACTGGTACGACCAGCCGGAAAACGAATGGGTGATGGTGGTGCGCGGCGAGGCAAGGTTGCGTTTCGAGAAGGACGACCGCGTCGTGCATCTCGCTGCCGGCGACTATGTCAACATAGAAGCGCACGAGCGCCATCGCGTGGAATGGACGCGCGAGGATATCGAGACGGTCTGGCTGGCCGTCTTTTACCTGGAATCGGGGGAATAAGGCAGATGGATCTGGTGATACGGAATGCAACGCTGCCCGACGGCAGGCAAGGCATCGACATCGCGATCGAACAGGGCCGCATTGCGGCGGTCGGCGCGAAACTGCCAGCGCAAGGCGCGCAGGAAATCGATGCGGGCGGCGACCTGGTGACGCCGCCCTTCGTCGATGCCCACTTCCACATGGACGCCACGCTCAGCTACGGCCTGCCGCGCGTCAACCAGTCGGGCACCCTGCTCGAAGGAATTGCACTGTGGGGCGAACTGAAGCCGCAGCTGACGCAGGAGGCGCTGGTCGAACGCGCGCTGCACTACTGCGACTGGGCCGTCGCGCGCGGGCTGCTCGCGGTGCGCACGCATGTCGACGTCTGCGACGACCGCCTGCTTGCCGTCGAAGCATTGCTGCATGTGAAAAAGCAGGTCGCACCCTACCTCGACCTGCAGCTCGTCGCCTTTCCGCAGGACGGCGTGCTGCGCAGCCCCAACGCCTTCGACAACCTGAAGCGTGCGATTGCGATGGGCGTCGATGTCGTCGGCGGCATTCCGCATTTCGAACGCACGATGGCCGACGGTGCGGAGTCCGTGCGGCTGCTGTGCGAATTTGCCGCGGACAAGGGCCTGCGCGTGGACATGCATTGCGACGAATCCGACGATCCGCTGTCCCGCCACATCGAAACGCTGGCTTACCATGCGCACCGCCTCGGCTTGCATGGCCGCGTGGCCGGTTCGCACCTGACGTCCATGCATTCCATGGACAACTACTACGTGAGCAAGCTGCTGCCGCTGATGCGCGAAGCGGGCGTCGCCGCCATCGCCAATCCGCTGATCAACATCACGCTGCAGGGGCGGCACGATACCTATCCGAAGCGGCGCGGCATGACGCGCGTGCCGGAACTGCTTGCCGCCGGCATCGACGTCGCCTTCGGCCACGACTGCGTGATGGACCCGTGGTACAGCCTCGGCTCAGGCGACATGCTCGAGGTCGCGCACATGGGCCTGCACGTCGCGCAGATGACGGGGCAGGAAGCGATGCACGCCTGTTTCATGGCGGTCACGCAGACGCCGGCGCGCATCCTCGGTCTGGAAGGCTACGGACTGCAACCCGGCTGCCATGCCGACCTCGTGGTGCTGGATGCCGGCAGCACGATCGAAGCGATCCGCCTGCGTGCTGCACGGCGGTATGTGGTGCGGCGCGGACGCATCGTCAGCCAGGCGCCGTCCGCGCATGCGCGGCTGGACTTGCCGGGACGTCCGGCGCAGGTCGACTTCCGGCTCAGGCGGTGACTGCCGCACGCGGCGACAGCAGGTGCAGGACAAGAGCGGCGGCCAGGCAAGCGATGGCCAGCACGTCCGCTGCGACCACTCTTCCGACCGCCGCGTTGTAGCCCCCGGTCGACCAGGCCAGCCACAGGAAGGACACGGCACTGGCAAGACCGGCGCCGATGGCAAGCACGCGGTACTCCATCCTGAACACTGCCAGCAGCAGGAACGCGCCGAGCAGGCCGAACAGCAGCGCGCGGTGACGCATCATGATCTGCAGGTTCGCATCGTCGAACGGCAGTCCGTACAGCGACACGAGCCGTTCCGCCCCGAGCAAGCCGGAGAGCGGGAGCAGGTGGATCACGCCCGCCACGCCAAGCAGAACCGCGATGGCTTTGTTCATATCCTCCTCCTTCACATTCCGGCGAAGGCCAGCATGGCGACGCGCGCCGCAATGATCCAGCACACGGCCATGCCAAGCAGGTAGGCCACCATGCGCCAGGGCTGAAGGCCGGCCAGGTAGACCGCCGTATGCGCGTACCGGATCACAACATACGCACCGAACAATGCTTGCGCCGCACCGAGCGGGGCACCGGCCAGCACATAGGCCAGCGCCAGCGCAAGAAACAGCGGCAGGTTTTCGACATCGTTGCGCCAGACGCTGGCGCAACGGCGCACGAAGCTGGATTCCTCCGGACGTGCCGGGATGCCGAGCAGGGCCGCATCTTCGGGGACGGTGAACATGCGGCTGCGAAAGCGGCTGCCTACTTGCAACATGCTGGTCAGCGTGACCTTCAGGAACAGCGCAACCAGCGCCAGGGCAAAAGCGGGAAAGGCAGGGTAATCGGTCATGGCATCCTCGTTGGTTGGGTGCGGCCATTGTCAGGCGTCTTGCCCGGCGCCACCATTGTCGAAACCGACATTGTTATGGTTAAATCCGCCATATGACACGACAGGCCAAAACAGTCCGCATCGGCATGCTGGTCTACGCCGGCTGCCTGCGCGGCGGGGCGGTGATGCCATTCGACGTGTTCCGCATCGCCAACACGCTGGCGGGTTTGCGGCCGGCCGCGCAGCGCGTGCATTTCGACGCGCAGTGGTGCAGCGCCCGCGAGGAAACGACGCTCGACATCGGCGGTCTCACCTTCCATCCCCAGCCCCTGGATCTGAAGAAACTGGATGCCCTGATGCTTCCCGGCATCGATCACCAGGGCCCTTTCGACATTACACCCATGCTCGAGAAGCTTGGGCCGGAGCAGGAAGTGCTGCGCCGCTTTTCGCGTACCGGCAAGCCGGTCATCTCCAGTTGTTCAAGCACCTGCCTGGTGGCCGAGGCGGGACTGCTCGACGGCCGCCGCGCGACGACAAGCTGGTGGCTGAGCGCCTACTTCCGCAAGCGCTACCCGCAGGTATCGCTCGATGCGGAACAGCTCGTGGTGCAGGACGGCAACCACGTCTCCTCGGGCGGCGTGACCTCCTATATCGACCTCGCGCTGTGGCTGGTCGGCCATTTTGCCGGCGAGGAATTGCGGCAGAATGCGGCGAAGGTGCTTGCCATGGATGCCAACCGTTACAGCCAGGCGCCGTACATCGCCACCGCCATGATCCAGGACGACGGCCATGCGGTGATCGAACGCGCGCGGCGCTGGCTCAACCAGCGGCTCGACCGCGCATGGTCGACGGCGGAACTGGCGGAGTACTGCAACACCAGCCAGCGCACCCTGCTGCGGCGCTTCCAGGAATCGGTCGGCATGAGCCCGATCCAGTATGCGCAGCAATTGCGCGTGGAGCGGGCCAAGGCCTTGCTGGAATCCACCCGCCTGTCGCTGGAAGACATCACCGGCCGTTGCGGTTATGAGGATGTATCGACTTTCAGCAAGGTATTCAAGCGCTGGGCGCAAGTGACGCCGCGCGAGTACCGCAGCCGGTTCGGATTGCGCCAATGAAGCCGGGACGTGCGAAGCGCATCCTTGTCGCCGCCATCGTCGTCGCCGGCGTGCTGGTCATCGCGGCCGTCGCCGGATTGCAATATGCCACCCGTGCGCTGAAGGAGCAGGTGCAGCAGGCGCTCGGCCCGGAAAGCGAAGTCGGCGAGATCGTGGTCGGCGTGTCATCCATCGAAATCCGCGACATCCGCATCGCCGCGCCCAAGGGCTGGCCGTCGCCCGACACGCTGCGCGCCGAGCGTGTGGTGGTGCGTCCCGATCTGCTGGGCCTGTTCTCGTCGCGCATCCACGTCCCGTCCATCCTCGTGGACAAGGCCTACGTATCCGCCGTGCGCGGACGCGACGGCAAGGTGAGGCTGCTGCCCAGCCTGCTGGAGAAAAAGCCCGGCGAGGGCGGGCAGTCCGCGCCGCCGGAAGTGAGCATCGGCACCATCGAACTGCGCAACGGCGCGCTGGAATTCTTCGATGCGACGGTGCGGCAACCTGCGCACATGACCCGGCTGGAACAATTGCACGCGCGCGTCGATGACCTGCGCATCCCCAGTCTTTCGAGCCGCACTGCCATCCAGATCGACGGCCAGGTCAAGGGTGTGCAGCGCAATGGCAAGCTGTCGATCACCGGTTGGGCGGAACTCGCCACGCGCAACTCGGAGATCGCCACCAAGCTGCAGGGCGTGGACCTGGTCGCGCTGCAGCCTTACCTGATCAAGGCATCCGAGACGGGCGTGCGCAAGGGCACGCTCGACCTGCGCCTGAAATCGACGGTGCGCAAGAACCACTTGCATGCGCCGGGCACGGTCACGCTGAGCAATCTCGAACTGGCGCCCGCGTCCGGCGCCTTCAATACCTTCATGGGTGTGCCGCGCCAGGCCGTCGTTGCGGCGCTGAAAAACCGCAAGGGCCAGATCAGCATCAATTTCACGCTCGACGGCAACCTGGACGATCCGAAGTTTTCGCTGAATGAAAGCTTTGCGCTGCGCGTCGGCGCGGCCGTTGCCGAAACCCTGGGCATCAGCATCGAAGGCCTGACGAAGGGCGTCGGCACCGCCGCCGAAGGGATCGGCGGCGTGGTCAAGAAACTGTTCGGCAGGTAAAACTAGTAGGATCTGTAGCCCTTGCCGACAAACGGCGGCACCCGGCCGACCAGTTCTTCCAGCATCACCAGTTGTTCGTCGGTGTGATCGACGACGTCCTTGGCACGGCGGATGGCCGGGCCTTTATTCCCGCTGCCGATGTTGTAGGGCGACTCGTGGTGCTTGGTGCGCACCCAGCGCCGCGCCTGCGGCCTGTCTTTGGGTGTGACCACGGCCAGGCCGTAGCAGAGGCAGAAATACGTGTTGTCCGGGCTGGCGCTGATGAAGCAGCCGGTGCCGCGTATGCCGATGGTGGCGGTGGGCGTTTCGAGACGCTTGCGTCCCTTGCCGAAGACACTGAGCACCTTGCCCGTGATATAGCGCAGCACCACCACACCCGTTGCCTGCGTGGTGCCGAACTCGCTGTTCTCCTGCTGCAGGAAGGCATCCTTGCCGATCACGAACACGGCCTCGCTCTCCGGGCCGGTCACGACAGTCTGGCCTGGCTTGATCTCCTGTCCGATGGCCGCGGGCTGTCCGTCGACCGTGACTGTCCCCTTGATGCTGCGGATGCCGCTTTGCATGCCGGTATGCTTGGCCGCCAGCGCGGCGCGCATCAAGCCCGCCATGCCGCCGATGCCGAGCGCACCTGCGACGGCCAGCCGGCGCAGTGCTGACCGCCGCGCCGTCCTTGCCTGGTTCCTGTCCATCGTTCTCCTCCCCGCTTTATTGTTTAATGTGGGTCCGAACATTCTATCGGTTCATCGGCTAAAGAGAAGAGGCAATTTTTGCCCGGAATGCGCTAAGGTATAGTCCTTTGGACAAGTAGACGCTGCAATGACTTCACCGCTCACTCCCGACCAGATCGGCCAGTTCAGGCACGACGGCTTCCTCGTGTTCAGGAAGCTTGCCCAGGCCTCCGCCTGCGACGCCATGCTGGAGGTCGTCCGCGCCCATCTGCAGCGTGAAGTGGCTCCTGTCGAGTATGAGGCCGAAGTGGGCTATGCCGGCGCGCCGGACTCGCTGGACGCTCCGGGCGGCAGGACCGTACGGCGCCTGCGCAGTGCCCACCAGCGCGACGCCTGCTTCCGCGCCTGGGCAGAGGACGTGCGCATTGTGACGTGGTTGCGGCAATTGCTCGCGGAGCCGGTGTGCCTGACGCTCGCGCACCACAATTGCGTAATGACAAAGCATCCCGATTTCGGCACCGCGACCGGGTGGCACCGTGACATCCGCTACTGGTCGTTCGCGCGCAATGACCTGATCGCCGTCTGGCTGGCGCTGGGCGTAGAGAGCGAGGAAAACGGCGCCCTGCATGTCATCCCCGGTTCGCACCGGCTGCCAGTCGGACGCCACCAGCTGGACGACCTCGATTTCCTGCGTCCCGATGTGCCGGAAAACCAGGCCTTGTTTGCACAGGGGCAGGTGCTGGAGCTTCAGCAGGGCGATGTGGTGTTCTTCCACAGCGGCCTGTTCCATGCCGCGGGGCGGAATGCGACCGGGCAAGTGAAGCATTCCGTCGTGTTCGCCTATCGCGGACAGAGCAACCAGCCTGTCGAGGGATCGCGCTCGGCGGCGGCTGGCGATATCTTTCTCGGTTAGGCCATGACGCCGAAGGAAATCCGGCTGCGCTATTCGTCGTGACGTCGGTTCCTGGACGAGGAAAGCAGCGGCGCGAACAGCAGGCGCGTGAAATTCGCCACCTGGTTCAGGAAGAACCCTTGCGCTTCGCTTATCGCCTGGTTGTACGCCTGCCGGTCGATCGTGCCTTCACATTCCTCCGATTTCAGCCGGCCGTCCTCATACCGCGTCTCGCGCCGGCGCACATGCAGGTTGCCGCCGTCGGAAAAAATTTCGGTGGAGGAGTAGCGGAAGGTGAAGAATCCTTTCGGTGGCGACCACGGCGAGGCGATGTGAAGCGGATCGGCAAGGCTGCCGCTTTCCCGTGGCGCAAGCGCATCCTTTTCCCCCTGCCTTAGCTTGTCGAGTTCCGTGCCCATTCCTCACCTCCGATGATCATGTTGCCGACGGCTTCGCGCAGTGCGTCGTCGACCGTGTCCAGCCATACGAATCGCAGCGCCCTGCGCGCCTCCTCCGGAATTTCGTCGAGTTCCTTGCGGTTGCGTCCGGGAAGCATCACGACCTCGATACCGGCCCGCAGTGCCGCGAGGACTTTTTCCTTGACGCCGCCCACCGGCAGCACCATGCCGCGCAGGCTGATTTCGCCGGTCATTGCGCAATCGTTGCGCACCGGCTTGCCGCGCACCAGCGAGGTCAGCGCGACATACATTGCCACGCCGGCGCTGGGCCCGTCCTTGGGCATGCCACCCGCCGGCACATGCACGTGGATGTCATTCCTGTCGAAGACATCTGCATTAACGCAGAGTTCGGCGCAATGGGCCTTGACCAGCGTCAGCGCCGCTTGCGCGCTTTCCTTCATGACGTCGCCGAGTTGTCCGGTGAGAATCAGCTTGCCGTTGCCCGGCGTCCGACTTGCCTCGATGAACAGGATGTCGCCGCCTGACGGCGTCCATGCCAGGCCGGTGGCGACGCCGGGCAGGCTGGTGCGCAGGGCGATCTCGCTTTCGAATTTCTTCGGGCCAAGGATGTCGGCGAGATCGCTTTCACCGACGCGGACTTGCTGCGTGCAGCCCTCTGCGATCCGCATCGCGGCATGGCGGAACACGTTGCCGATCTCGCGCTCGAGGTTGCGCACGCCCGCTTCACGGGTGTAGCCGCGGATGACCGCCTGCAATGCGCCCTCGCCCAGTTCGCACTGCGCGGCGGAAAGCCCGTCGGCCGCCAGTTGCCGTGCGATCAGGAAGCGGCGCGCGATCTCCAGTTTTTCTTCTTCCGTATAACCGGGGATGTGCAGGACTTCCATGCGGTCCTGCAGCGCGGCGGGAATGGTGTCGAGCACGTTGGCGGTGCCGATGAACATCACCTTCGACAAGTCGAAAGACTGGCCGAGGTAGTTATCGCGAAAAGTCCCGTTCTGCTCCGGATCCAGCACTTCCAGCAGGGCGGCAGACGGATCGCCGTGCAGGCCGGTGCTGAGTTTGTCCATTTCGTCGAGCATCATCACGCAATTGCGCGTGCCCGCCTTGCGGATGGCCTGGATGATGTTGCCGGGCATTGCGCCGACGTAGGTGCGGCGGTGGCCGCGGATTTCGGCTTCGTCGTGCACGCCGCCCAGGCTCACGCGCACGAACTTGCGGCCGGTGGCGCGCGCGATGCTTTGCCCGAGCGATGTCTTGCCGACGCCGGGCGGGCCGACGAAGCAGAGGATGGGGCTCTTGCCGTCCGGGTTCAGCTTGCGCACGGCAAGGTATTCGAGGATGCGGCGCTTGGCCTTGCGCAGGCTGAAATGGTCCTCGTCCAGGATACGGCGTGCAGCAGCGATGTCGATGCGCTCCTCGGTCATCGTGGCCCAGGGCAGCTCGCTCATCCATTCGAGGTAGGTGCACTGCATCCCGTATTCGGCCGAGGCTTCCGGCATGCGTGCGAGGCGCTGCAATTCCTTGCGCACATGCGCCTCCACCTCTTCCGGCATGCCGGAGCGGGCGATCGCTTCTTCGATGTCGCGCACGTCGCTGTTGCCGTCGTCGGCTTCGCCCAGTTCGTGCTGGATGGTCTTGATCTGCTCGCGCAACAGGAATTCGCGCTGGCGGTCGTCGATGCGCTCGCGGGTCTGTTCGTTGATCTCCTGCGACAGCCGCAGCACTTCAATGCGGCGCACCAGGTGGCCGAGCACCTTGTCGATGCGTTGCTGGAGGTCGATGGTCTCGATCAGATCCTGCTTCTGCAGCAGCGGCAGGTCAATCAGGCCGGCGATGAAATCCGCAAGGGTGGACGCGGAAGCAATATTGTCGGCGGCGCTGGCCAGTTCCGCGGGCGCCTGCGGCAGCAAATCGATCACCTCGGCTGCTTTCTCCTTCAGCTGGAGGAAGCGCGCCTGGATGCCGGGGGATTGCTCCTCGCTGTCTTCGATCTCCTGCACCCGCGCCGCGTGGAAGGGAAAACCGGCGACGAACTCGCGGATGCGGAAGCGGTGCTCGCCCTGGCAGACGAGGTAGTTCGCGCCATCCTGGCCGCTGATGTAACGCAGGACTGTTGCTACCGTGCCGGTACGGTGAAGTTGTTCCGGTTCCGGCATTTCCACCTCCGAGTCGTGCTGCAGCAGCAAGCCGACCGGGCGGCCGCTGCGCACGGCTTCCTGCGCGGCGGCGACCGAGCAGGCGCGGCCGAGGCTGATCGGCGCGATCATCCCGGGGAACAGGACGAGATAGCGCAAGGGGACCAGCGGCATGACATCGGCCGGGAGGTCGGGCCATACCGGGGCCGCGGCCTTGAATGCCTTGAAGGCGCTATCGCCATCGCCGCCGGCTGCAAGATCGCGGGCCGGGGCCTGTTCTGTTTTCATGGTGCGGCTTTCTTGAAACTCATTTCATGAGGAATCGGGCTCGCGTTCGCTGGCATTGCCGTTTTTTCAGGCATTGGACAGGAGCGCCGGTATTACCGTTCCTCATGCGCTGCCGGAAGCGGACGGACATGTCCACGGGAAAAAGGCGGCAGAACTTAACGCATCCGGACCAAGTCGAACTTGGCATCGCAACAACGCCGCAAACAAGGAAAGGAAACTCATGGACAACCAGACCCTGCCCGGCCTGCATGTGGCCGTCCTTCTCACCGACGGCTTCGAGCAGGTCGAATTCACCGAGCCGCGCAGTGCGCTCGAACAGCATGGCGCCATCATCAAGATCATTTCGAACGCCCGCGGAAAAGTGAAAGGCGTGCACCACGACCAGCCGGGAGACGACTTCAATGTCGATGCCACTTTCGATGAGGTCGATCCGATGGACTTCGATGCCGTCCTCCTGCCGGGCGGCAAGGAGAACGGCGGCCGCATCCGCGGCATCGAGGCAGCGCAACGCTTCCTGCAGCGCATCGATGAGGAAGGAAAGCCGATCGCCGCGATCTGCCACGGTTCATGGCTGCTGGCCTCGGCAGGCCTGGTCCAGGGGCGCACGCTGACCAGCTGGCCATCGCTGCAGGAAGACATCCGCAATGCCGGCGGCAACTGGGTCGACGAGGAAGTGGTGGTGGACGGCAGTCTGGTGACCAGCCGCAAGCCGGACGACATTCCCGCATTCAACGAGAAGCTGGTCGAAGTGTTTTCCTGGCGCATGAATGCCAGCCCGGGCGCGCAGGCGGAGCCCGCCAGCGCCGGTCCATCGAGCTAGTTGCGCGCGTGGGAGAGCTGGAAGCTGTCGATGCCGTCGACCGCAGCCAGCTCGCGGGAGAGTGTGCTGATGCGCGCGCCGCTGGCCTTGTTCAGCGCGACCGCGACGAACTGCCATTCCATCTTGCCGTCGCGCATCCCGATCACGATGGAGCCGCCGGCGACTTCATAGCCGTTCTTCAACATCCGTTCGCGGATCATGGCTTCGTCCGGCGCCTGGCCGCGTCCGAAGCAGAGCGAGATGGCGATTGCCTGCCGCGAAGGAAGGCGGCTCGACACTTTGGGCACCGACACCATGCACACGGCGGACAGCACCGCGAGCAGGATCGCCGCCAGGTAAAAACCGACGCCGACCAGGATGCCGGTCACCGATGCGGCCCAGATCGACGCCGCGGTGGTCAGGCCGCTGATGTTGAAACCTTCCTTCATGATCACGCCGGCACCGAGGAAGCCGATGCCGGTGACGATGCCCTGGATGATGCGGGTCGGGTCCGCGCCGAGGCCGATGGCAACCTGGCCGCCGTACCATTCGTGCGGATAGCCGGCGATGACGGTCAGCGCGGCCGAGGCCATGCAGACCAGGCCGTAGGTGCGCATGCCGGCCGCACGGCCGTGGTAGAAGCGTTCGTAGCCGACAAGGAACCCGAGCAGCAGGGCGCCCGACAACGTGAGGAACACGATCACGTTGCTCTCCAGTACCGGCCCGGTCCAGAACGCGCGTAGCGCTTCCTGCGTAAGCATAGTCACATCATCCTTCGTGTTCGATTGATCCCGTCGATGGAGACGGCCGCGGGCATAGTCCGCTTCACGCGCGGAAACGCCTCAGGCCGTCGAGGTCCAGGATCTGGATGCCGCCATAATCCACCTTGAGCAAGCCTTCCTTTTCCAGCACCTGCAGCGCCTGGTTCGCGCGCTGGCGGGATGCGCCGGACAGGTAGCCGATCTCCTCCTGCGAGATCTGCAGCAAGGAATCGGTGCCGGGATAGAGATGGGAATGGAAGAGTGCGGCCAGGCAGCGTGCCACGCGCGTGTCGACGTCGAGCAGGCGGTCGAACTCCACCATGCCGATGAACTGGCCCAGTCTTTCGTTGAGCTGCATCAATAGGAAGCGCGTAAACGGCAGGCTATTATCCAGCAGCCACATGAAGGTCTTGGCCGGCATGCGGGCAATGCGGCTGTCGCGCAAGGCCACCACGTCGTACTTGCGGCTTTCCTGCTTGAGCAGCGTACCTTCGCCGAACCAGCCGCCCTTCGGCACGCCGGTGAAGGTCACCGACTTTCCTTCGGGGGACAGGTTGTTCATTTTGACGAGGCCATCGATCACGCCGATCCAGGCATCCACCATCTCGCCTTTGCGGCAGACATATCCGCCTTTCGGCACGAACTGTTCGACGGTGTCGGCTTCGACGCGCGCCAGCTGTTCCGGTGTCAGGCCTTTCGCCCAGATGGTCTGGCGCAGTACCTCTTTGAAATCGCTCTTCTCGGACGTCATTGTGCGGCGCACCAACGAAATTTTATATTTATAAGGGGATTGTCAGTCAGATGACAGCGCACGAGAATCCAACTGTCTAGTATCCTGACACGAACAATAACGGAGACATTGTAAGCCGATATCAGTGCCGGGGATACCCCAAGGCACGATGGCTTGCACGCCCACGCAGGCGCTCCGATCCCTTCAAGACGGTTAGACCTGTTAAAGAGAGTGGGATGATGGTAGAGACGACAAAACCGGGCGGACGCACGTTCCCCCGACTGCTCCTGCAGCACGCGCAACAGCGCCCCGAAAAGCCTGCCTTCCGCGAGAAGGACCTCGGCATCTGGCAAACCTGGAACTGGAAACAAGTCGCCGACGAAGTGCGCGCGCTCGCCTGCGGTCTCGCCGCCATGGGCTTCAAGCGCGGCATGAACCTCGCGATCATCGGCGACAACCGTCCGCGGCTGTACTGGTCGATGGCGGCCGCGCAGTGCCTCGGCGGCGTTGCCGTGCCCCTGTACCAGGACGCGCCGGCGGCCGACATGGCCTACGTGCTCGACGACGCTGAAATCGATTTTGCCGTGGTCGAAGACCAGGAGCAGGTCGACAAGCTGTTCGAGATCAAGCAGAACCTGAGCCGCATCTCGCACATCATCTACGATGATCCGCGCGGCATGCGTCACTACAAGCAGAGCGAACTCGCTTCCTTCGAAAAGGTGCAGGAGCTCGGCCGCGCGTTCGACCGGGCGAACCCGGATTTCTTCATGAACGAGGTCAATGCCGGCAAGCCGGACGACACCGCCGTCATGCTGTATACGTCGGGCACCACCGGCAAGCCCAAGGGCGTGTGCCAGACGCACGGTTCCTTCATGGCTGCCGCCGAGGGCGGCGTCGGCTTCGACAAGCTCAGTGCCGACGACGACATCCTGTCCTACCTGCCGATGGCCTGGGTGGGCGACCACCTGTTCTCCTTTGCGCAGCAGATGGTGGCCGGCTTCACCGTGAACTGCCCGGAATCCGGCGACACCGTGTTGACCGACCTGCGCGAGATCGGCCCGACGTATTACTTTGCTCCGCCGCGCGTGTTCGAAAACATGCTGACCACCGTGATGATCCGCATGGAAGACGCGAGCGCCATCAAGCGCAAGATGTTCCATCACTACATGGAAGTCGCGCGCCGCGTCGGTTCCGACATCCTCGACCGCAAACCGGTCGGCATGATGGACCGCATCAGCTATGCGCTCGGCAACCTCTTCGTGTACGGTCCGCTGAAGAACGTGCTCGGCCTGTCGCGCGTGCGTGTCGCGTACACCGCAGGCGCGGCGATCGGTCCCGACCTGTTCCGCTTCTACCGCTCCATCGGCGTCAACCTCAAGCAGCTCTACGGTTCGACTGAAACCTGCGCCTATGTCTGCCTGCAACCCGACGGCAACATCAAGTTCGACAGCGTCGGCCTGCCGGCGCCGGGCGTCGAGGTCAAGCTGGCCGACAACGGCGAGGTGCTGGTGAAGTCTGCGGCGATGCTCAAGGAATACTACAAGCGTCCCGACGCGACCGCCGAGGTCATCGACAGCAACGGCTACTTCCACACCGGCGATGCCGGCATCTTCGACGAGGAAGGCCACCTGAAGATCATCGACCGTGCCGCCGACGTGGGCAAGATGAACAGCGGCGAGATGTTCGCGCCGAATTACATCGAGAACAAGCTCAAGTTCTTCCCCTTCATCAAGGAAGCGGTCGCTTTCGGCGACCAGCGCGACATGGTGTGCGCGTTCATCAACATCGACATGGAAGCCGTCGGCAACTGGGCGGAACGCCGCGGCATTCCGTACGCCGGGTACACCGACCTGGCCGGCAAGCGCGAGACCTACGAACTGGTCGCCGAATGCGTGGAGAAGGTCAACGCCGACCTCGCCACCGAGGCCATGATGTCGGGCACGCAGATCCACCGCTTCCTGGTGCTGCACAAGGAACTCGATCCGGACGACGACGAGCTGACCCGTACCCGCAAGGTGCGCCGCCGCTTCGTGGCCGACAAGTACAAGGTGCTGATCGATGCCCTGTACGCCGGAAAGATGTCGCAATACATCGAGACGCAGGTGAAGTTCGAGGACGGCCGCAAGGGCATGGTGTCCGCCGACCTGCGCATCGTGGATGTGAAGACCTATGACGCACTGAAGAAGGCCGCCTGACATGAACGAGAATCGCAAAATCGGCGATGTGATCCTGGATCTCCAGAACATCTCGCTGTCCTTTGGCGGCGTCAAGGCGCTGACCGACATTTCCTTCGATGTGCGCGAGCATGAAATCCGCGCCATCATCGGCCCTAACGGCGCCGGCAAGAGCTCGATGCTCAACGTGATCAACGGCGTGTATCGTCCGCAGCAGGGCGAGATCGTCTATCGCGGCCAGCACCGCAAGGACATGGATACCTACGCCGCCGCCAAGAGCGGCATCGCGCGCACCTTCCAGAACATCGCGCTGTTCAAGGGCATGTCGGTCCTCGACAACATCATGACCGGCCGCAACCTGAAGATGCAGACCAACTTCCTGCTGCAGGCGCTCTACTGGGGCCCGGCGCAGAAGGAAGAGATCGCGCACCGCAAGAAGGTCGAGGAAATCATCGACTTCCTCGAAATCCAGCACATCCGCAAGACGCCTGTCAGCCGCCTGCCTTATGGTTTGCAAAAGCGCGTCGAACTCGGCCGCGCCCTCGCCGCCGAACCGGAAATCCTGCTGCTGGACGAACCGATGGCCGGCATGAACGTGGAAGAGAAGCAGGACATGTGCCGCTTCATCCTCGACGTCAACGACCAGTTCGGCACCACCATCGTGCTGATCGAGCATGACATGGGCGTGGTGATGGACATCTCCGACCGTGTCGTCGTGCTGGATTACGGCAAGAAGATCGGGGATGGCTCGCCGGATGAGGTGCGGAGCAATCAGGATGTGATCAACGCTTACTTGGGCGTGGCGCACTGAAACTCCTCCCCTCTCCCGTAGGCGGGAGAGGGGCCGGGGGTGAGGGCGACAGCCAAGACCGGGAACCGCAATCTCACTTGCAAGCCCCCTCACCCCAACCCTCTCCCGCCCGCGGGAGAGGGGGCTGGACAAGGAATAGAACAGGGACAACACATGGAACTCAGTTTCTTCTTCGAAGTTTTGATCGGCGGCCTGCTCGCGGGCGTCATGTACGCGCTGGTGGCGCTCGGCTTCGTGCTGATCTACAAGGCCTCCGGCGTCTTCAACTTTGCGCAGGGCGCGATGGTGTTCTTCGCCGCGCTCACCTGCGTCGGCCTGATCGACAAGTTCGGCGTGCCGCTGTGGGTTGCGATTCCGCTGACCATGGGTGCGATGGTGCTGCTCGGTCTTGCCACCGAACGCATCGTGCTTCGCCCGCTGGTCGCGCAGCATGAGATCACGCTGTTCATGGCCACCATCGGCCTGACCTTCTTCATCGAGGGCCTGGCGCAACTGATCTGGGGCTCGCAAGTGCGCCGCCTCGACATCGGCATCGAAGACGTGCCGATCATGTTCCTGCTCGAGAACTACAACATCTCGATTTCGCAGTTCGACGTGACCGCCGCCGGCATCTGCGCGGTGCTCGTGACAGGCCTCGCGCTGTTCTTCTCGAAGACCAAGATCGGCCGCGCACTGCGCGCCGTGGCGGATGACCACCAGGCCGCTCTCGCAGTCGGCATTCCGCTGCAGCAGATCTGGGGCATCGTGTGGGCGGTCGCCGGTTTCGTGGCGCTGGTTGCCGGCCTGCTGTGGGGGGCACGCAACGGTGTGCAGTTCGCGCTGACCTTCGTGGCGCTGAAGGCGCTGCCGGTGCTGATCCTCGGCGGCTTCACCTCGGTGCCCGGCGCGATCCTCGGCGGCCTGATCATCGGCGCGTCGGAGAAGCTGGCCGAGGTGTACATCGGCCCGATGGTGGGCGGCGGCATCGAGGGCTGGTTCCCGTATGTGCTGGCGCTGCTGTTCCTGCTGGTGCGGCCGGAAGGGCTGTTTGGCGAGAAGATTATTCGAAGGATTTGATACCGGAAGCCCTCTCCTTCAAGGGGAGGGTTGGGGTGGGGATGGGTTTCTTCTTTATGCGCTACTGAAACCCATCTCCCACCCGGCCTCCCCCTTGAAGGGGGAGGAGAACATCAGAGAAAACAGAGGGTACATATGTTCTACCGCGAAGCAGGTCAATTCAAACCCACCTACCAGGCCGACAACCAGATCTTCCCGATCAGGCAGGACCGCATCGGCATCTATGCGCTGCTGGCGATCGCCTTCGTCATCGTGCCGATGTTTGCATCGCCTTATACGTTCTCGGCGATCCTGATCCCTTTCCTGATCTTCTCGCTCGCCGCGCTCGGACTGAACATCCTGACCGGTTACGCAGGCCAGCTCTCGCTCGGTACCGCGGCCTTCATGGCGGTCGGCGCTTTTGCCTCGTACAACTTCGTGCTGCGCATCCCCGGCATCCCGATCCTGGTCGCCTTCATCCTCGGCGGCCTGTGCGCCGCGATGGTCGGCGTCGCCTTCGGCCTGCCCTCGCTGCGCATCCGCGGCTTCTACCTGGCCGCCGCAACGCTGGCGACCCAGTTCTTCGTCGTCTGGTGCCTGACCAAGATCGGCTGGTTCACCAACTACAGCTCGTCCGGCGTGATCACCGCGCAGCAGATCACTATCCTCGGCTATGAGTTCAACACCCCGGCCAGCAAGTACCTGCTGACGCTGTCGATTGTCTGCGTGATGGCGCTGATGGTGAAAAACATGGTGCGAAGCAACGTCGGCCGCTCGTGGATGGCGGTGCGCGACATGGACGTGGCGGCCGAGGTGATCGGTTTCCGCCTGATGCGCACCAAGCTGCTCGCGTTCGCGGTGAGCTCGTTCTACTGCGGCGTCGCCGGCGCGCTGTATGCGTACGCCTACCTCGGCACCGTGGAGCCGGAAGCCTACAGCCTGGACCTGTCCTTCCGCATCCTGTTCATGATCATCATCGGCGGCGTGGGCACCATCATCGGTTCCTTCTTCGGCGCGGCCTTCATCGTGCTGCTGCCGATCGTGCTGAACATCATCGCCCACACTTTCGGGCTCCCCACTTCGGTTGCGTCGAACCTCGAACTGATGGTGTTCGGCGCCCTCATTATTTTCTTCCTGATCGTCGAGCCCCACGGCCTGGCCCGCCTGTGGCAGATCGCGAAGGAAAAACTGCGGTTATGGCCATTCCCGCATTGATGCAAGCAGTCCAATACAACTAGTTGTTACAACTGTCCTACCTTAGGAGGAGCACATGAAGTTGATCAAAACAGTCCTGCTCGGCGCAGCGCTGGCTGGCACGGTCGGCGTCGCCGCCGCCCAGGAACAATACATTCCCATCCTGTCCTATCGCGTCGGCCCTTACGCCGCAGGCGGATCCGGCTTCTTCGGCGGATCGATCGATTACTTCAACCTGGTCAACGCCAACGGCGGCATCAACGGCGTGAAGATCAAGTGGGAAGAGTGCGAAACCGAATACAACGCATCCCGCGGCGTCGAGTGCTATGAGCGCCTGAAGTCGAAGAACGGCGGCGCCGCCCTCGTTGAGCCGCTGTCCACCGGCATCGCCTACGGCATCCTGGACCGCGTCGCCAACGACAAGATCCCGATGACGACCCTCGGCTACGGCCGCTCCGACGCCGCCAACGGCAAGGTCTTCCCGTATGTCTTCCCGCTGATCACCAGCTACTGGAACCAGGCGGCCGCAATGACCGCTTACCTGGGCAGCAAGGAAGGCGGCCTGGACAAGCTCAAGGGCAAGAAGATCGTCCACCTGTACCACGACTCCGCCTTCGGCAAGGAACCGATCCCGGTTCTCGACGCGCAGGCTGCGCAGTACGGCTTCGAACTGATCAAGATCCCCGTCGCACATCCGGGCAACGAGCAGCAGTCGCAGTGGCTGCAGATCCGCCAGGCCAAGCCGGACTACGTGATCCTGTGGGGCTGGGGCGTGATGAACGCCGTGGCCATCAAGACCGCGCAGCGTAACGGCTTCCCGCGCGAGAAGATCCTCGGCGTGTGGTGGGCTGGTTCGGAAGAGGACGTGATCCCGGCAGGCGACGCCGCCAAGGGTTACACCACGATGACCTTCAACACCCCGGGCAACTACCCGGTCCTCGACGAGATCCGCAAGAAGGTCTATGACGCCGGCAAGGGCAACCTCGACGACAAGTCCCGCGTCGGTTCCGTGTACCACATGCGTGGCGTGACCGCCGCGATCCTGTGGACCGAAGCGATCCGCAAGGCGCAGGAAAAGTTCGGCAAGGGCAAGGTCATGAACGGCGAGCAGATCCGCTGGGGCATGGAGAACCTGAACGTCGACGAAGCCCGCCAGAAGGCGCTTGGCGTGCTCGGCATGTTCCCGCCGGTCAAGACTTCCTGTGAAGACCACGAAGGTTCGGGCGCCGTCAAGGTGCAACAGTGGAACGGCAGCAAGTGGGTGCCGATCACTCCGAACTGGGTCACCGGCGACAAGGCACTGACCAAGAAGCTGATCGAGGAATCCTCGGGCAAGTACGCCGCGGAGAAGAAGATCACTCCGGCCTGCGCAAGCTGAACGGCCAGGGAACGTTACCTGCATTTGGCCAAGCCATGGCTCCCTTCTCCCGCAGGCGGGAGAAGGGAGCCAGGCTGATGTAATCCGTTTCAAGAAGAGACACCATGACAACGCAAACCGTAGCGCAGGCCGTCCCCGCGGCCAATGGCCAGCCTTACCTCTCCGTCAACAACATCGAAGTGATCTACGACCACGTGATCCTGGTGTTGAAGGGCGTTTCGCTGCAGGTCCCCCAGGGCAAGATCGTGGCGCTGCTGGGCGCGAACGGCGCCGGCAAGTCGACCACCATGAAGTCGATCTCGACGCTGCTGCGCGGCGAGCGGGGCGACGTCACCAAGGGCAGCGTGGAATTCAAGGGCGAGCGCGTGGACCAGCTTACGCCCAACGAACTCGTCAAGCGCGGCCTGTCGCAGGTGATGGAAGGCCGTCATTGCTTCGGACACCTCACCATCGAGGAAAACCTGCTGACCGGCGCCTACACCCGCAAGATTTCGCGCGCCGAGCTGAAGGACCAGCTGGAGATGGTGTACCACTATTTCCCGCGTCTGAAGCAGCGCCGCATGTCGCAGGCCGGCTATACCTCCGGCGGCGAACAGCAGATGTGCGCGATCGGCCGCTCGCTGATGGCCAAGCCGTCGATGATCCTGCTGGACGAACCGTCGATGGGCCTGGCACCGCAGATCGTGGAAGAGATTTTCGAGATCGTGAAGGATCTCAACCACAAGGAAAACGTGTCCTTCCTCGTCGCCGAGCAGAACACCATGGTCGCGCTGCGCTATGCGGACTTCGGCTACATCCTGGAGAACGGCCGCGTCGTGATGGAAGGCGCTGCATCCGACCTGGCATCGAACGAGGATGTGAAGGAATTCTATCTCGGCGTGTCGGGCGCGGGACGCAAGAGCTTCCGCGACATGAAGTTCTACCGCCGCCGCAAACGCTGGCTGGCGTAAACACCGACCCGTCGGGTGCGCCCTGCACCCGATGTCTCGATTGCAGCCGCAACGGTGCGCGGGGCGCACCCTACCAAGCCAATAACACCCCTAAGCCGATCATGACCGACCACCTCGACTCCCTGGAAACCCGTGACCCCGCACAGCGCGAACGTGACTTGATGGCACGTCTGCCAGAACTCGTTGCCCGCGCGCAGGCGGCGCCAGGCTGGGCGCGTATCCTGAAGGGCGTCAATGCCTCCGGCATCTCGTCGCGCGCCGCTCTCGCACAATTGCCGGTCACGCGCAAATCTGACCTGAAAGACCTGCAGCACAAAGATGCCCCCTTCGGCGGATTGACGACCACGCCGGCGCGCCAGTTGCGTCACCTGTTCATGTCGCCCGGCCCGATTTTCGATCCGGAAGGCACAGGCCAGGATTGGTGGCGTTTCGCCCGCCCGATGGCGGCGGTCGGCCTGCGCAAGGGCCATATCATCCAGAATTGTTTTTCGTACCACTTCACGCCCGCCGCCTTCATGGCGGAAGGCGGCGCGGCAAGGCTTGGCTGCCCGGTGATCCCGGCCGGCATCGGCCAGACCGAAATGCAGGTGCAGGCCATGGCGGAACTGAAGCCGGACGCCTACATCGGTACGCCGTCCTTCCTCAAGATCATCATCGAGAAGGCGCGCGAGATGGGCGCCGACATCAGTAGCGTGCAGCGTGCCGTAGTCGGTGCGGAAGCGTTGCCGCCCTCGCTGCGCAAGTGGCTGCAGGACAACGGCGTGCCGAACGTGCTGCAGATGTACGGTTCGGCCGATATCGGCAACATTGCCTATGAAACGCAGACCGGCGGCCAGGTCAATCCGGGCATGATCCTGGACGAAGACCTGATCCTCGAAATCGTCCGTCCCGGCACCGGCGATCCGGTCGCCGAAGGCGAGGTGGGCGAAGTGGTGATCACCTCCTTCAACCCCGACTATCCGCTGATCCGCTTCGGCACCGGCGACATGTCGGCGGTGATGTCCGGCGTGTCGCCCTGCGGCCGCACCAATACCCGCATCAAGGGCTGGATGGGACGCGCCGACCAGACCACGAAGGTGCGCGCGATGTTCGTGCATCCGTCGCAGGTGGCGGATGTGGTGAAGCGTTATCCGCAGATCGCGAAGGCTCGCCTCGTCGTCACCGGCGAGATGGCGAATGACGTAATGACACTGCACTGTGAGGTGGACGAACCGGCGGCGGTGGCGGTCGAAGCGATCGTCGAATCGATCCGCGATGTGACGAAGCTGCGCGGCGAAGTGAAGCTCGTCGGCCGGGGCTCGCTCCCGAACGACGGCAAGGTCATCGAAGACGCCCGCAAGTACGAATAAGCCGTTCGAAGGTATGCGCCGGCAGATGCCGGCGCATGTTCAGAACGGCTTCTTGACGACCTTGTCCGGGGACTTGCCCGGACGGTCGTTGACCACTTCATCCACGCCGCCAATATTGCGCAGGTCGGTATCGACCTGCCCTTCCTGCAGATCCTTGTAGGCCTGCCGCATATCGTCGCGCACTACGCTCCCCAGGTTGTCATCCGACTCGTCGCGTTCGTGCGGCAGCCGCGGCGTCAGGTGTCCGCTTCCCGGCCCCTTTGTGCTGACCTGATCTTGCTTCAAGGTGGTTTTCATGACAGCTCCCGATAATGTCAGGCAATATGTGTTCGAACGCAGGCGCAAGGAAAGATTCCCTTTTTCGCATGCAGTTTTGACAAGAGAAAAGCAAGGTTCCTTGACCGGGGGCATTGCTGTGCCGGGAAACGACACTGTGCGTGTTTTCACGACTTGCGGGAGCGTATTGCACGACATATCATTGCGCGCTTTGCGTTAGGATGATGCATGGCATCTCCCTACTGTTTCAACCCTTCATCGAGGCCAGCACCATGACGTACATCGATTCCGAATTCCACCGCGACAAAGCGCACGCGCTCATGAAGGAAGCCGAACTGATTTTCGATGCCGATGCCGTGCAGAAGGCGGTGGACAAGGTGGCGCAGCAGCTCAACGAACGCTTCGACAAGGACGACAGCGAGGCGTTTCCGCTGGTGCTGGGCGTGATGGGCGGCGCGGTCGTGTTCTGTGGCCAGCTGCTGACCCGGCTGACCTTTCCGCTCGAGTTCGATTACATGCATGTGACCCGGTATGGCAGCAAGGACCAGGGCGGCACCATCGAGTGGAAGGTGATTCCGCGCTCGAACGTGGAAGGACGCACCGTGATCGTGCTGGACGATATCCTCGATGAGGGCGAGACGCTCGCGCATGTGAAGGAGCGGCTGCTGCAGATGGGGGCGAAGGAGGTCGTCCTCGCCGTGTTCGCGGACAAGGATATCGGGAAGTCCAAGCCGTGCCGGGCGGATTACATCGGTCTCACCCTGCCCAACAAGTTTGTGGTGGGATACGGGATGGATGCGTACGGCTACTGGCGCAACCTGCCGGCGATCTGGGCAATCAAGACCGGAGGATAAGCGCCGTCAGAGGGATCCGGGCGGCCCCTTACCTGCCGCCCAGTTGGGCCAGCATCCGCGCGATTTCCGCCGCGGAATGCACGCCCAGTTTTTCCATCGCGTGATAGCGGTGCACCTGCACCGTCTTTTCGCTGATCTTCAGATCCCGCGCAATCAGCTTGTTCGGCTTGCCGGTGGCAACCAGCTCCACCACTTCGCGTTCCCTCGGCGTCAGCGTCGCCAGCACATCCTGCAGCACCCTGTCCTGCGCAGTCTTCCGGCACAGGTCGATGCAGCGTTGCACCGCGCGCGCGACAGTATCGAGCAGCGCCTGGTCGTTGCACGGTTTTTCGAGGAAATCGCAGGCGCCGTTCTTCATCGCCTGCACCGCGACCGGCACATCGCCGTGGCCGGTGAGGAAAACAATCGGTAACTGCACACCGCGCTCGCGCAGGATCTGCTGCAGTTCCAGTCCGCTGACCAGCGGCATGCGCACATCGAGCACGAGACAGCCGGGCAGGTGGCCGTCGTAGCCGTCAAGGAAGGTACGGGCAGAGTCGAAGAGCGCGACGCGCCACCCCGCCGAATCGAACAGGTATTCCATCGAGCGGCGAATGGCGGCGTCATCGTCCACGATGAACACGATTGCATCCTGTTCCTTCATGCGCTTCCTTTTTCTGGTGAAATGGGCAGGCTGAACCACACCGTCAAGCCTTTCCCGTCGCTGGTTTCATTCGCGGAGAGCGTGCCTCCGCATGCCTCGATGATGTTCTTGCTCAGCGAAAGGCCAAGTCCGAACCCGTCCGCCTTGGTCGTGAAGAACGGCTCGAACAGGCGCTCGATCTGGCCGGGTTGCAGCCCGCAGCCCCGGTCGCGGACAGCGACCCGGCATTGGCCCCCGTCGCGGACGATGTCGAGCGTGATCGGTTCATGCACGCAGCCGGCGTCCTGTTGCGCGTCGTAGGCGTTTTTCAGCAGGTTGAGCAGGACCTGTTGAAGCTGCACCCGGTCGGCGCAGACCGGGACAGGCCCGGTGGCGGGTTGGCGCAGCACGCGTGCGTGCGGATGCGCGCCGGCGAACATTGCGATCGCTTCATCCACTACCGGCACCAGGTCGAAGTTCTGAAGGCCCGGCGCGTTCTTGCGGGCAAATGCGCGGATGTTGCGGATGATGGTGGCGGCGCGCTCGCTCTGCGCGGCGATCTCGCCGGCGCCTTCCATCAGTGGTTCGGGCTCCATCCTTCCGGCGCGCACACGGCGCGCAATGCCGTTGGCATAGTTGCGGATCGCCGCCAGCGGCTGGTTCAGTTCGTGGGCAATCGCACTGGCCATTTCTCCCAGGATTGCCAGCCGCGCGGCATGGTCGAGCGCCGCCTGGCGGTTGCGTGCGTCGTCTTCCATGCGCAGGCGCTCTGCCTGGGCCGCCTGCAGGGCGCGCGTGCGCTGGTTGATCAGGTATTCGACGCGAATGGTATGGGCGATCCACGCCAGCAGCAGGCCCAAGACCAGCAGTATCCAGCCCCAGTAGCGGCGCGCCATTTCATCGAGCGCGTAGGTGCGCAAGGCGGCATAGCGGCCGATGCGCAAGTCGCGGTACAGGTCGTCCACCACCTGGTAATCGCCCGGCACGGTCCAGCTGTATCCGTCCGAGGAAGGCGGCATGGACAGCAGGGCCAGCGCCACCTGTTTGGCGAGTTCGCCCGAGGTATGGCGCAACGCGGCGAACGGCCAGTCGGGATACAGGCGCGTGGAAGACCGGCAGCGCAGGCCCGGGGCATCGACCGGCGCCAGCACGCGCAGCTCGCCGGCGGCGATCTCGCCGCGCGCGACCATCTGCTCGAGCATGCATGCGCGCACTACACCCGCGTCCGCTTTCCCTTCCCTTACGGCGTGGACGATCTGCTGCAACGGGAAGCCGACGAACTGCCATGCGCGGATATCGCTTTCCGGATCGATTCCTTCGCGCGCAAGTTCGCGCGCCGCGACCAGGTATCCGCCGAAGGCATCCGGCGCAACCGCTTGCACGCGCTTGCCGCGCAGGTCGAGGAGCGACCGCAGCGGCGCATCCTGCCGAACGACGATGGCGGAGCCGATGGACTGCGCCGGCGAGGCAGCCCAGGGCGAGGCGAGCGTCGCGATGCGGCTGGCGCCTTCGGTGTGTTCGAGGTCGACGTAATGGCCGCTGTTGGTCAGCACGAAATCCACCGTGCGCTCGCGCACGCTCTGCGTCAGTGCCGCGCGGTCGAAATCGAGCAGGGTGAACCGATGGCCGGGCACGCTGCGTTCCAGCCAATCCTTCATGTGCACCCAGTCCTCGGTGACTTCCTTGCTGCCCTTGAAGGCGAGCACACCGATCCTGACCGTGGCCGCGCCGCCATGGTCGGCTTGCGCCGGCAGCGATATGGCCGCCGCGAGGAGCAGCGAGGCGCAACGCGCGATCAGCGACGGCACACGCATGTTATTGATCCTGTCGATCATTCTTGGCACCAGAAGCAGGACGTATGCGTGCATTTTCACCGATTCGCAGAGCAACGATGAGCGCGCGCTTGAGCTGGGTCAAGAAATCGCGGAATCGGCTGCGTTGCGCAGGAGGACTGCACAGGATGGCGGCCGGATCAATAAGGCGGATTGCTTAGGCGGATAACGTCACGTCCGGATAACGGGCAAGCGACGCGGACGCTACAGTGATGGCAAGGTCCGGACGGGCCGAGGCAAACCACGTTCAGGAGAAGGCCATGCGTATCACCAGAAAAACACTCATCGGACTCGCCATCGTCATGTCGTGGGCGGGCGGCGCTGCCGCGCAGACCCTGTCCGACTGGAAGGCGCCCGACATCGACAAGCTCGCCGACGACAAGTACGGCAAGATGGTCAGGCAGGGCAAGACACTGATGGAACAGACCTACAAGTACCTGGGACCGGAGGTGGCAGACCCCGCCAAGCGCTTCGCGGGCAACAACCTGTCCTGCGTGAGCTGCCATGTGGATGCCGGCAGACGCAAGTTCGGCAATCCCTGGGTCGGCACCTTCGTCAGTTTTCCGCAGTACCGCGGCCGCGAGGATGCGATCTCGACGACCGAAGAACGCATCAATGGCTGCTTCGAACGCAGCATGAACGGGCGCAAGATGCCGGTCGACAGCGACGAGATGAAATCCATGGTGGCCTATCTTCACTTCCTGTCGAGCGGCATTCCGGTCGGGGCGAAACTGGAAGGCACCGGGGTGCCGCGCCTGAAGCTCATGGACCGCGCGGCTGACCCGGTTTCCGGAAAACAGGTGTACACGACCCATTGTCTCGCCTGCCACGGCGAAAACGGACAGGGTGTGCGGCGCGGGAAGGCCGGCGACGCCGAAGGCTACCAGTTCCCTCCGCTGTGGGGGCCGGACAGTTACAACACCGGCGCGGGAATGGCGCGCGGCATCCTGGCGGCGGGATTCATCAAGGGCAACATGCCGAGCGGCGTGACGCACGCGAACATGGTGCTGACCGATGAACAGGCATTCGACGTGGCCGCCTACATCAACAGCCAGCCGCGCCCGGTGAAGCCCAACCTGGAAGCCGACTTCCCGGCACGGAAGAACAAACCCGTCGACGCCGCATTCCCGCCTTATACACCGGGGTTCACGGCCGAGCAGCACAAGTACGGTCCCTGGAAGCCGATCCTGGAGGCGAAGGAGAAAGGGGCGATGCCGCCGAAATGACTGGCAGGGCGTTCCCGGGCACAGCGCCCGGGAATCTTCTGTACGCAAAACCATCGCCACGCATCCGCTGCCGCAGCGATAATGACGGGGTTCCCATCGTTCCGGTCCACGCCATGCACTGGCAAGAATTCCTCGCGCTGCTTACCCTCGCCACCGCCACCAGCTTCACCCCCGGCCCCAACACCACCCTCGCCACCGCACTGGCCGCCAACTTCGGCCTCAAACGCGCCCTGCGCTTCGTACTCGCCGTCCCCGTCGGCTGGGGCCTGCTGCTGACCGCCTGCGCGGCAGGACTGGGCTCAGTGATCGTCGCCGTCCCGCTGCTGCGTACCGCGATCAAGTTCATCGGGATCGGCTACCTGCTGTGGCTGGCGTTCCGCCTGAGCCGTTCCGCGCGGCTCTCCACAGCAGACGCATCCCGCCTCAACGTCACCTTCTGGCAAGGCGTGCTGCTGCAATTCGTGAACATCAAGGCGTGGATGCTGGCGCTGACGATCGTGGCCGGCTGGATCGCGGGCACCGGCGATGCAGCGCAGCGCTTCGCCCTCGTGTTGCCGGTGATGCTCTGCTTCGGACTGGCCAGCAACTTCACCTATGCATTGACCGGATCGCTGCTGCGCAAATGGCTGGCGAAGGGGCAGCGGCTGCTCGTCTTCAACCGCGTGATGGCGGCGCTTCTGGTCGTCACGGCAGCCTGGATGGCTGCGGTGTAGTTACGGCGTCACCTTGACGAGCTTCCCCGGCGCGGGCCACACGCCGCGTTCGATCGCCCGGCTGCCTTCGAAGGCCACCCAGCTCTGCGCGCCGTAGTGCGGCAGCGGACGAAGCAGCGCGCGCAATGCGTTGGCGTCGTCAGCGGAAACGACCGCAAGCGGCGCGCCTTCATTGCGAGCGACTGTCCATGCCTGCGCGCTGCCCTTGCCGGCAAGGCCGGGAGGGCGCGGAGGAAGGCCGGCACGCGCCAGCGCGGCATCCACATCCGCATGCAGTCCGGCCAGCAGGAGGGGCGTGCCGCCGTTCAGGGCGTCGAGCGGCACCACGCGCGGCGGCGTTTCGAAGAGGCGCTGTGCGAGCGCGTCAGCGGATTCGCGTACTTCCTGCGCATTGCTCGCAATGGCCATGCGCGGAGAACGCGCGATGGTCCACTGACGCAGGATGGGCGGCAGCTGGTCGCGTTCGAGTATGCGCCACAAACGCAGGTCGGGATCGGCGCGCACGCCGGACGGCGTGAAGGGGACCTCCAGGCTGACCTGCTCGCGCGGGCGCGCGATGTCGACCCAGCGCACTTCGGACGAATCCTTGAACACCAGTTCGACAGGCACGCGCAGCGCATAGGCCGGAGCGGCCTGTTCGAACGTGAGCTGCAGTCGCTTTCCGGCCTCCGTCATGCGCGCGTCGGTGAGGGTGGCCGCCGGCCCGCCGGCACGGTTGAGCCACTGGTCGAAGAATTCGCCCAGGCGTTTTCCCGAGGCTTCCTCGAACGCTGCGCGCAGTTCGTTCCAGCCGGCGCGCCTGAAGCGCTGCTTTTCCCAGAATGCGCGTATCCCCTTGCCGAACGCTTCCTCTCCGATGGTATCGCGCAGCATGACGAACAGCATCGCCGATTTGCCGTACCCGACCGCGGCGGCGGCGCCATGCGTGCGTGAACGGAAATCGGCCAACGGCGTATGGTCGCCCGCCGGCACCGAGGCGAAATCGCGCAGCCAGCCGAGCCGCATTTCGCGTGCCGCTTCGGCGGAGTCCTGCTCCTTGTACGCATAGTCGGCCATGAAGGTGGTCAGGCCTTCGCTCCAGTTGCCCTTTGCATAGTCGACATAGACGCCGTTGCCCCACCAGTTGTGCAGCACTTCATGCCCCAGCGAGGTGGCGCGGATGAAGGGCAGGCGGATCACGTCGGCGCCGAGATAGGTCAAGGTCGGCATGCCGAAACCGGTCGGCAAGGGACTGGCAACGACGGAGAATCCGGCGAAGGGATAGGCGCCGATCTGCGCCGCATAGCGTTCGAGATAACGGCGCGTGTCGTCGAGATAGGCGTCGGCGAGGCCGGGGATGGCGTCGAGCTCGCGCGTGAAGTAGGTGCGCAGGCGAAGCGCATCGCCGCCGGCGCGCGGCGCCATCTTCTCGCGCACTATCCATGGCCCTGCCATGAGGTCGATGCCGTCCGCGGGTTGGTCGAATTCGAACGTGGCGCGGTAGCTGGCTGCGTCCGGGGTGCTTTCCGAGGCCAGCCTGCCGGGAACGATCGCGCGCTGTCCCGCAGGCACCGTCACGTTCAGGCGATAGCTGAACAGCGATGCCGGCGGCGGATACCACGCGCCGCCAGCAGGCAGGAAGCTGCCTTCAGGGGAGGTCATCGGCGGCAGGCCGCGCAGCACCCCGCGATGGTCGAGGCTGCGATCCAGTGCGGGCAGGGTGCCGGCATATTCGATGCGCATCCTGTCGGCGCCTGCGGGAAGGGGAAGCCGCCATTCGCGCACACCGCCGTCGCTCGGACCTGCGGACGCCCTGATCGTCCTGCCGCTCGCCGATGCTGACGTAATGCTCAGCGCCTCATGCAGCAGGAAGCGGAATTCCTTCGACGCCGGGACGACATCCGCCACTGCCTTGAAGCGCCGCGTCGCGGGATCGAGCTCGACCTGCAAGTCGAGCTGCGCAGCATGCGCGAGCGTGCCGGCCAGCGACAGCAGCAGGGCGCCAAAGAGCGTTCTCATTGTTTCACCGGGAACTTGACCACGATATCCAGCAATTCCTCGCCGCGCTTGATGCGCATCGGCAGCCAGGTGCCGGGCGGCTGGCGACGCACCGAGGCGGCAACCTGCGGCGCCTTGCCGACGGCGATGCCGGCTATCTCCAGCAGGCGGTCGCCGACCTTCAGTCCGGTGCGCTCTGCCAGGCTGCCCGCCGTGACTTCGCTCAGGCGCACGCCGCCTTCCACGTCTTCGAGCCGTACGCCGAGACGCGGCGGCTCCGGCTTTTCCTCCGGCTGCAGCGGCAGCGCAAACACGGCATTGGCGATGCCGGCAGGGATTTCCTTGCACTCGGTATCGGCAGGCGTGGCGACCAGCGTGCCGATGTTATTAATGCCGAGGTCGCGCAACTGGTGCGGGATGCCGTGACCGAAGCGCAGGTGGCCGCTGCCGACGATGCCGACCGCCAGCGGTTTGTCGCCGGACTTGACGCGCCTGGCCAGCGCCTCCGCCATCGCGCGGTCCCAGGTGGTCTGCGACTCGACGAAGCGTCCGAACGACGCATCGGTCTTGCCCGGCTTGTCGCCCTTGGCCCCATGCACGCCCGCATGCATGCGGAAGACGTCGAACAGATAGTCGCGGTACGCCTCCGGCGGCGGCGCCGCGCGGCCCACGCCTTCACGCGCCGCTTCCGGCACCTGGTCCCAGCCTTTCTCGCGGATTGCCTTGTTGAGCGTGTTGTCGACGTTCAGCGCGACCATGGGAATGCGGTTGATGCGCGCGAACTGGAACAGCGGCACATACAGGTCGGGCGGCGTGTTCCATACCTTGTCCCATTCCGCCTGTTCGAGGAACTGCTTGAGCGTCAGTTCGCCCTTGATCCAGCGGTCCAGCACCGGCTGCAACCGGCGCGGGAACATCTCGAAGCCGATCACCATGTTCGGCCGCAGCACATGCAGGGCGGAGAGCATCTGCACCTGCCAGCGGTGGTGATCGTCCTCGTCGTGGTATTCGCCGAGCAGGACGACGTCGCGCCTGGCCATGTCGGCGACGATGTCCGCCGGCGGAACGGTGCGCGTCTCGGCCTTGTCGAGCAGGGTCCACGCGGCGGGAGTCAGGCAGCTTGCCGGGGCGGCGTACGCGAGCGGTGCTGCGACGGAGACGGCGAACGCCAGCGGCAAGATGCGACGGATGAAGTGGTTCATGATCGGTTTCCTAGCCTTCACGCAACTTTCACCCTTGCAGGGTAGGGGATGTCAACGTCCGGGGGAATGATCAGGATCTACCAAACCACAAAATCCCGGTTATCCCCGTGCGGCGCGCGCCTTGGTCAGTTCCATCATCGGCTGTTCGAAGCCCGCGCGCGGGACGGTTTCGCCGCTGCGGTCCGCCAGCTTGTCCGCATTCCCGGCAAGCACTTCCGCCGCATCCGGCCGCTCGCCGACATGGAAGCCGTCGGTCAGCGTGATGTTGGAGCGGGAGAAGGTGCCGGCGCCGGCGCACAGCACGGTCTTCGTCGGGCCGTCCTGCGACACCAGCCAGATCATGCCGGGCGTGACGTTTTCCGGCTTCAGCAATTCGAGGTCGTCCGCGCCCAGGATGCCTTCCGTCATGCGTGTCGCGGCCGTGGGCGCGAGGCAGTTGACGCGGATGTTGAACTTCTCGCCTTCCAGCGCCAGCGTCTGCATCAGGCCCACCAGCGCCATCTTGGCCGCGCCGTAATTGGACTGACCGAAGTTGCCGAACAGGCCGGAGGACGAGGTGGTCATCACGATGCGGCCATAGTTCTGCTGCTTCATGATTTCCCACACTGCCTTGGTGCAATACACGGCGCCCATCAGGTGGACATCGACGATCGCGCGGAAATCGTCGAGGCTCATCTTCGAGAAGGTCTTGTCGCGCAGGAAGCCGGCGTTGTTGACGAGGATGTCGACGCGGCCCCATTCCTTCATCGCCTGGTCCACCATTTCCTGCACGCTGGCCGGGTCGGTGACCGATGCCGCGCTGGCGATGGCCTGTCTGCCGGCCGCGCGGATTTCGGCAACGACGCTCTCCGCCGGCGTCATCGCATTGCCCGAGCCGTCGCGCGCCACGCCGAGGTCGTTGACGACGACTTTCGCGCCGCGGGCCGCAAGCTGCAAGGCGTGCGAACGGCCGAGGCCGCCGCCTGCGCCGGTAACGATGGCGACCTGGTTGTCGAAGCGGATGGGTGTGCTCATGTCTCTGGTCTTGGAGTTGTGGAAAGTAATCAATGGTATCGGAATTCCTGAAGACCGGCCGGGCGGGGGTATTCGGAGGGTGTTGGCTAAATGTCATTCATTCCTGCAGCTAAATCGTCCATACTCAGCAATAGCGTTTAACGTTCAACGACAAAGGAGGAATGCCATGCCCTCAGGAAAAATCCTCGTCGCGCAAGGCGGCGGCCCTACCGCAGTCATCAACCAGTCGCTGGTCGGCGTGACGCTCGAAGCGCGGCGTTTCCGCAGCGTTGAACGAATATACGGTGCATGGCATGGCGTGCGCGGCATCGTCAACGAGGACTTCGTCGATCTCACGCAGGAAACCAGCCACAACCTGGAGATGGTGGCCAACACGCCGTCCTCGGCGCTGGGATCGACGCGCGACAAACCGGACATGAAGTATTGCCAGGAAATCTTCGAGGTGCTGCGCGCGCACGAGATCGAGCACTTCTTCTATATCGGCGGCAACGATTCCTCGGACACCGTGCGCATCGTCAGCCTCGAGGCGCAGAAGGCCAACTATCCGCTGCGCTGCATCCACATTCCCAAGACCATCGACAACGATCTCGTCGGCAACGATCACACACCGGGCTTTCCGTCGGCCGCGCGTTTCGTCGCGCAAGCCTTTGCCGGCGCGAATCTCGACAATGCCTCATTGCCCGGGGTCTACGTCGGCGTGGTGATGGGCCGGCATGCCGGTTTCCTGACGGCTGCCTCCGCATTGGGCAAAAAATTCCCCGACGACGGCCCTCACCTGATCTACTTGCCTGAGCGTACGTTCACGGTCGACAAGTTCCTTGCCGACGTGAAGGCAACCTATGAGCGATTCGGCCGCTGCGTCATTGCCGTCTCGGAGGGTGTCCACGACGCGTCGGGCGCGCCCATTGCGACCCTGCTGGCGAAGGACGTGGAGCGCGACGACCACGGCAACGTGCAGCTGTCGGGCACCGGCGCGCTGGCCGACCTGCTGTGCGAGGAGATCAAGTCCAGGCTCAAGATCAAGCGCGTGCGCGGCGACACCTTCGGCTACCTGCAGCGCTCCTTCATCGGCTGCGTATCCGACGTCGACCAGCGCGAAGCGCGCGAGGTCGGCGAAAAGGCGGTGCAGTTTGCGATGTGGGGCGACCGCGACGGCTCGGTGGCGATCAAGCGCACCGGCTTCTACTCCGTCGATTACGAGTTGCTGGAACTGGAAGCGGTCGCCGGCAAGACGCGCACGCTGGAGGACGAGTTCATCGCGCCGTCCGGCACCGACATCACCGATGCCTTCCGCCTGTACCTGCGGCCGCTGCTCGGGTCGAAGATGCCGGATGCCTTCCGCCTGCGTTCCAACCCCGTTCCCAAACGCATGAACCGCGGCTGACATGAAGAGCCACCGCAAGGAACTCTGGTTCAGGACGCGTACGCGCCGCGCCTTCATCAACATCACCCCGCAGGTCGAGGAGGCGTTGCACGCCAGCGGCGTCCGCGAAGGGATGGTGCTGGTCAACGCAATGCACATCTCGGCCTCCGTCTTCATCAACGACGACGAACCGGGGCTGCATCAGGACTTCGATGCCTGGCTGGAGAGGCTCGTGCCGCATGAGCCGATCCGGCAGTACCGGCACAATGACACCGGAGAAGACAATGCCGACGCCCACATCAAGCGACAGATGATGGGGCGCGAAGTGGTCGTGGCGGTCACCGAGGGCCGCCTCGATTTCGGTCCATGGGAACAAATCTTCTACGGTGAGTTCGATGGCATGCGCGACAAGCGCGTGCTGGTAAAGATCATTGGAGAGTGACCGCCATTCCCGCGGCCCAGCGTTGCGCCCCGCCAACTGCTCGCAGGAAAGCGCCGGCTCTGTCCGCCGCGCAAGGTTTCCTGCTTTCTTCCTCCGGCATCGAAGCGATGCCGACGTATGCGATGGAGAATGGAATGCCTTCGTGGATACGCGAAATTCTTGAACGAAGCGAAGCCTTCATGCCCCACGGGCATTGCTACCTGTGGATTCCAAGCTTGCTGTGGCTGCATGTGCTGTCCGACATATTGATCGGGATCGCCTACCTGAGCATTTCGCTGTTGCTGTATATCCTGGTCAGGACGATACGGTTGCCGTTCAGCCCGGTGTTCATTGCGTTCGGCCTGTTCATCGGATTGTGCGGCATGACGCACTTCATGGGCGTCTGGACGGTATGGAATCCGGATTATCTGGCGGATGGGCTGGTGAAGGCGGCGACGGCTGCCGCATCCGTCGCGACCGCCATCGGCCTCGTCTTCGTGCGTCCGCAGGTGGAAGAGGTAGTCCATACCGCGCGCCTGTCGGAAGAGCGGCGCGTGCGTCTCGAAAGCGCGCATGCCGAGCTGGAAGCACTGTACAGGAAAGTGAAGGAGCTCGACGAACTCAAGACGCGCTTCTTCGCGAACGTGTCGCATGAACTGCGTACGCCGCTGGCGCTCATCCTCGGCCCCGCCGAACGCATGCTGGAGGATGCCAACCTGACGCCGGCGCAGCGGCGCGAGCTGGAAAGCATCAGCGGCAACGGCAAGGTCCTGCTCAAGCAGGTGAACGACCTGCTGGATGTGGCGAGGCTGGAAGCGGGGCGGATGGAAATCCGCTATGCGCGTTTCGACATGGCCGGGCAGTGCCGGCACATCATGTCGCAGTTCGACGTCGCCGCCGGGCAGCGGAACATCCGGCAGCGGGTCGACGCGCCTGCCGAACTGCCGGTGGAGGCAGACCCCGAGATGATCGAGCGCGTGGTCGTCAACCTGCTTGCGAATGCGTTCAAGTTCACATCGAAGAATGGCGAGATCCGGCTCGAACTGCGGCCGGGAACGAGTACGTTTACGGTGGCGGTCGAAGACAGCGGCCCCGGCGTGCGCGCGGACCAGCGCGAGACGATATTCGAACGTTTCCGCCAGGCCGATGACAGCGCAACACGCAGGACTGGCAGGACTGGCGGGTCCGGCCTCGGGCTGGCGATCGTCAAGGATGTCGTGGAACTTCACCGCGGCCGCGTCAGGGTCGAAAGCGCGCTTGGCGGCGGCGCACGCTTTGTCGCGGAGCTTCCTTTATTCGCAGGCGCCGGCATCCACGTCGATGAGATGCCGCAGGCGCCCGCGACGGGCGCGCAGACCGTGCTCGATATTGCCCTGCTCGAACGGTCTCCTGTGTCCGCCGCAGCAGAAAATGTCCTGGCAGCCATCCCCGGACTGCCGACGGTGCTGGTGGTCGAGGACAACCGGGAAATGAGCGGATTCATCGCGCGCTGTCTTTCCGGCGCATGCAATGTCGTCACCGCGCATGATGGACAGGAGGGCCTGCAGCGCGCACTGGCGTTGCGGCCCGATCTGGTTGTCACCGACATCATGATGCCGAGAATGAGCGGCGACCAGCTTGTGCACACCATGCGCACCTATTCCGAGCTGGACCACACGCCGGTACTCCTGCTGACCGCGAAAGCGGATGACGACCTGCGGGTCAATCTCCTGCGCAACGGCGCGCAGGACTACCTGACCAAACCCTTCCTGCCGCAGGAGCTGCTCGCCAGGGCTGGCAACCTGCTCGCGATGAAACGGGCAGGCGACACCCTGCGCACCGAGCTGTCCAGCATGTCGGACAATGTCGAGGAACTGGCGAATGCGCTGGCGGTCAAGCACAGGCAGTTGCATACGGCGCTGGACACCACTGAAGTGGCGCGCGAGCAGGCTGAACGAGCGAGCCAGGTAAAAAGCCATTTCCTGGCTGCCATTTCCCATGAGATGCGCACGCCGCTGTCATCCATCTACATGAATGTCCAGCTGCTCGATCTCCACCGAGAGGGACAGCCGCCGGAAGCCGTCGCCGCGCGCATCGCGCGGCTGACCCGCGCCACGAAACAGCTGTCCACCCTGATTGAGGGATTGCTGGAATATACGCGTGTCGAAAGCGGCAGGATTTCCGCCCGGATGGAAAGTGTGGATGCCGCCGCGCTGACGAGCGAGGTGGCGGAAGCAATGGCGGACACCGTACCGGAAGGCGTGCAACTCGTCCTCGAGCCGCCGCCTTCCGGGCTGCAGCCGCTGGTGAGCGACATGCGCCTGCTGCGGGTGGTGCTCGGCAACCTTGTCGCCAACGCACTGAAGTTTACGAAGGAAGGCGAGGTGACGATTCGCGTGGGCGCCAGTGCCGGCTTCCATGTATTCGAAGTCCATGACACAGGCATCGGCATTCCGGAGGCAGACCTGCCACGCATCTTCCTGCCGTTCGAGCAGGTCGAGCCGGTGCAGCGCAAAAGCATACCGGGCGTCGGGCTTGGGCTGGCCCTGGTCAAGCAGATCGTGGAGACCCTCGGCGGCACCGTTGACGTGCACTCGGCATCCGGCGCGGGCAGCACCTTCCGCGTGCGCATGCCCAGCGGCGGGCAGCAGGCTTCCTGACCGGACGAACAGACATGGCATGTGACCGGATACTGATCATCGAGGACGAACCCGACCTGCGGGAAACCCTGCGCGACCTGCTCGAACTGGAAGGTTTCGAGGTGGCCTCTGCTGCCAACGGCAGCGAGGGGCTGCTGGCGCTGGAGAAAACAGGCAAGCCCTGCCTCATCCTGCTGGACCTCATGATGCCGGTGATGGACGGCTGGCAATTCCTGGAAGCGCTGCGCAACCGGCGCGGACCGGCCGACATCGCTGTCGTGGTCGTGTCCGCCATCGCGGACGTGAGCGACGTCAGGGAGCGGTATGGCTGCGAAGTTCTGAAAAAGCCAGTGAAGATCGAGCAGCTTCTTGCGTTTGCTCACGCGCACTGCGAAGGGCGGAAATGAGCGTTAACGACAGAAGTAGTCCATCACGATGCGATCGTGACTGCTGCCCGGCGCGACGACGGTAAAGGCATCGATACAGTTGGAGCTGGCGTCGCGCACCCCATAGAGGACGATTTCTCCCCGGTCGGATCGCAGGCCCGGATGTGCCATGACGCCCCTCGGCGGGCCGAATTTTTCCAGCAGGAATTGATAAGGCTGGCCGCGCCATGCGGCCTGCATGACGTGCTCGCGGTGCTTGCGGGGATTGGTCTTCTGCATCGGACCATCCTCGCGTACGCCGGCTTCCGGCGGCGCGGCACATCCGGACAGGATGAATGTGCCCGCCAGCGCCATGGCGGCCAGCAGATGATGCCGCGGCGAATGTCGCATAGCCATCTTCCTCCACGTCTGCATCCAAGAGGGAAAACAGGACTGCTGTGCTGCATATCCATTCTGCTGTCATGGGTTTGTTGTGTTTTGTGCAAGCGCAACCAGGAGGCCGGAGCAAGTCAAATGCGCATGTCTATGGCGCATGCCGTGGATCAACGCGATAATTGGGAAACACATCCGCGCCCATGAGAACGCCCAGCACCGCTCCCACTGCAACCTTCGGCCTTGAACCGGCCGGTTACCGCAAGTTGCTTGAACAGTTTGCGCATGCCACCCGCATATTTGTGTATAGCGGCGCAGGGATGTCTGCCGACTCCGGACTGCCTACTTACCGGGGCGCCGGGGAGCATCTCTGGACGGGGGACCTGCTCGAGCGCGTGGCGACACCGACCGGCTATGCGCGCGATCCCGCTTTTGCCGTCGAGTGGTACGTCGAACAGGCGCACCGGTTGCTGGCGGCAAGGCCGCATGAAGGGCACGCGGCACTGCGTGCCCTCGAGCGGCACTGGGACGTCACGCATGTGACGCAGAACGTGGACGTGCTGCTGGAGGAAGCAGGCTGCGCCGAAGTGGTCCACCTGCACGGCCGCTTCGACGAGCTCAAATGCCTGCAGTGCCGCTGGACCGGCCTTGCGACCGGCGCGGATGCATTGCGCGAGCCTTGCCCGAATTGCGGAGGCCAGTTGCGCCCGTCCATCGTCTGGATGGGGGAAATGCCGGACAAAGCCGCCGTCGAGCGGGCCGAGTACGGGGCCCGCTCGGCTGGCCTGGTGCTAGTGGTCGGCACGCCGGCGGAAATGTATCCCGGCGCGGCCGTGGTCGAAACCGCGCATCGCGCCGGCGTCCCGATCTGCGTCATCAATCCCGAATGGTGCGAGAACCTGCACTACGCGCAATGGCAATTGTTCGGCGGCGCCCGCACGGTGCTGCCCGTTCTCGCCAGGGACGCCATCGCCCGCATGCAGGCGGAAGGCAGGCCGGTGCCATGGTTCCTGCGCTGGCTGCCCTCATGGGCCAAGTAGGTCGGATCGCGGGAAACGCCAGCGCGGCACGTAGCGCGGGCAATCCAGCTTCCTGAAGGATTCGAAGTCCATCGTGGTGAAGTTTTCCTTCCAGGCGGGGCCGTAGCGCAGGTCCGTCGCTGCGGTCGCTCCCACCGACGGCGTACGGGAAAAACGCAGCCAGGTTTCGAAGTGGCAATTGCCGTCCTTCAGCGCCCGCAGCGTGTACAGGTCGGCGACCTCTCCCGAGTAGAAGGCAATCGACGTTGTCGCCTCCGGCGGAAGCACATCGCCCCACCGGCTGGCGGGACAACGGTCGAGCGGCAGCACGCCGGGCGACAGGCTCAGCACGCCGCGCCGCAACGCATACTTGCCCGCCTGCGGATCGCTCTCGACGGACACGAAGGTCCAGCAAAGGGGATTGGTGGGGAAGGGCGTCAGCGCGACGTCGAGAACACGGTTCGCGCGATCCCTGTGCTGCAGTGTTTCGGCCACGAGGCGTCCGGCGTTCCAGGACGCCATTCCTTGCGTGGCGATAAAGGCTGCGCCGAGTGCGAATGCCGTTGCCAGGCCCCGCCTGCCGGCCGTGCCGGCACGATGCTGAAGGACTCCGGTGATGATGGCAACGACGGCCAGCCCCGCGAGCGAGCTCCAATGGAGGAAGCCCTTCCCCGCGAAGTATGCCGGTGCAGCAGCCAGCGCCACAAGGAACAGGATGCGCAATGCTGGAGGCGCCATCATCGCCAGCGGTACGCCAAACACGATCCAGAAGAACGGCTCGAGGATGAACACCATGTCGCCGTAAAACCAGCGCGAGTCGAACGGGTGGAACGGATGGAGGCCGTACGAATTGAGGAAGTCCATCGACAGGTGCAGCGCGAGCCCGATCGACAGGGCCGCGAAGAAGCCCTTGCGCGCAACGGCACTGGCTTCCATCAGGCGGCGGGCATTGGGCCACAGGAGGAGGACCAGGCCCCACAACAGCAGTGCCTGCGGAATCGCATACAGCAGCGTGTGCGTATGGCCCCGGTGGTGCATCAGGTAGCCGAGCGGCGCCGGCAGCACCGGCGTCAGCACGAGATCAATGTCGGGAAAGTTGCTTGCTGCCCAGGCAGTGAACAGCAACAGGCGGCGGCGCAGGCGCTGCATGCCCGGATCGTCCTCCTGCGGCAGGCTGCGGTGCAGCAGTTCGCCGACTGCCAGGCCGGCGACCGAATGACTCAGGTTATCCATCGGACAATCTTACACGGCTCCCGTGCTCCGCCTCCGGGAACAGCGCAATCGCACTAGCCGTCGAGCTGCGCAAGTGCTTGCCGGATCGCGCCGGCATCTGCAGGACGCACGAGGCGCGCGACTTCGACGCCATCCTTCAGGAAGACCAGCGTCGGCCACAGCTTGATACGGTACGAGCGGCCGAGCCGCTGTCCGGGACCATCCTCGATCTTGATATGCCGGACCGCGTCATGTCCCTCGAATGCCTGTTCGATCAGCGGCTGCGCGCCGATGCAGAAGCCGCACCAGGGTGCGCCGAATTCGACGACGGTCGGGCCGGCAAGCGCATCGACCTCGCTGCGTGCCGGTTCCTGCTCGGCGTAACTGGTGTTGAGTCCCATGCTAATCACCAAAGCAGATGCCGATGTCGCGCGCCGTCTGCAGCGTATCGCTGTCGAGCGGCACGCCCTTCATGCGGCCGGCGACCTCTTCCAGCGCGACGTATTCCACGTTCGGGAAAGCCAGCGACACCATCACGCCCGACATGTCCTGTTCCAGCGCGCGCACGGCTGCCGCGCCGAAGCGCAGCGCCGCTAGCCGGTCGAAGGAGGTCGGGCTGCCGCCGCGCAGCAGGTGGCCGAGCACCACCACGCGCGCATCCTTGCCGGTGCGCTCCTGCAAGGCCTTGGCAACGCGCTCGCCGATGCCGCCCAGGCGCTCGGCATGTCCGGTGCCGGCTGCTTCGGCGACTTCCCGTCCGCCTTCCAGCGGCGCCGCGCCTTCGGCGACGACGACTATCGAGTACATGCGGCCGAGCCCGTCGCGCCAGCGGACCTTCTCCGCGACCTTCTCGATGTCGAACGGAATTTCCGGGATCAGGATACTGTGCGCGCCGCCGGAGATGCCGGCATGCAAGGCAATCCATCCCGCATAACGCCCCATCACCTCCACCACCATCACGCGCTGGTGACTCTCCGCCGTGCTGTGCAGGCGGTCCAGGCAATCGGTGGCAAACGCCACGGCCGTATCGAAGCCGAAGGTGGTGAAGGTCTTGTCGAGATCGTTGTCGATGGTCTTGGGCACGCCGACCACGGTCAGGCCCTTCTTGTGCAGCGCATGCGCGATCGTCAGCGATCCGTCGCCGCCGATGGCCACCAGCGCATCGAGTTTTTCCTTTGCGAAGTAGGCCAGGACCTCGTCCGACCGGTCCGTATCCTTCGTCGTGCCGTCCGGCATCTTCACCGGATAGTGCAGGGGATTGCCCTTGTTGGTCGTGCCGAGGATGGTGCCGCCCAGGTGCGCGATGCCGCGCACGCCGTCCCGCGTCAGGCGGAACACGCCGCCGTCGGCATAGCGATCCGGATTGAGGATGCCGTTGAAGCCGTCGCGGATGCCATAGCATTCCCAGCCGCGGTTGATGGCGGCGAGCACCGTTGCACGGATGACAGCATTGAGGCCGGGCGCATCGCCCCCGCCGGTATTGATGGCGATTCGTTTGACCACAGTTTCTCCTGGATATGTCAATTTAGTATCACCCCCGGGCATCACCAAGTCAATCCGGCCCGGGCGCATTGCCGTTGTGTCAGTAGATCGTGTCAAGCCGCTATCGTTTCGTGGCGCAATTGCCTCGCAGTTGTATCAAGATGCTTCAGTCGTTTTCTAATGGGAAACGATTGGCGTATGCTGGTTCCGGCAGCAAACATTCCGATAAGGGCAAACCCGTCGAAAGGCGGGGACGCAAAGCTTCTGGTCTAAGGGCACACGTCTATGACAGCAGGGCTGCCGAGTGGATACCGTTCCGCTCGCATCCTGCCGCCCTCCAGCTCTCTTCACTCCCGCAACATCTCTCCGTTGCTTGAGATCGTCGCGAATGCATGCCAGGCCATGCGGCACATCTGCGTGCCGCGAGCGGAGGAACCATGTGCAGCAACGATGCATCCGTGCGGTGGAACGCTACCGATTCCACAGCAGCGCGTGCGGCAGTGACAGCAAGGGCGGTGAACATGTTGATCGCCCTCTTTTTCGCGGCATTGCTTGCCGCATGTGCAGGACCCTTTCCCCTCGCACCGGTCTCGGTGGAAGAAAGCGAACAGCAGGCCGTTGCGGCCCAGGCCGCGCAAGAGTCGGCGCGCAAGAAACGCGTGCGGGCGCAGGACGTGCTCGCCGAGTGGGGGACGTTCGGTATCGAACCGCGATCCTTCCGCAAGGCGGCGCGCGGCGCATCGCCGCGGCCGCTGCTGCCCATGCCGGATTACAGCGAATCGATCCAGGATATCGTCGACAATGCCACCTGCCATTCCTGCGATGCCAAGCCTTACCATCACATGGTCGTCAATGCATCGCTGCGGCACGGCGTGCCGTCCAGCCTGATCCATGCGGTCATCCAGAAGGAGTCCGGGTACAACCCGAAGGCACGCTCGAAGAGGAATGCGCGCGGGCTGATGCAGGTCACCCCGGGAACGGCGAAGTTCGTCGGTATCGTCAACGCGCATTCGCTGTACGATCCGCAGACGAATATCCACGCCGGCACCGCCTACCTGAAGTACCTGATGCGTACCCATGCGACGTTCGACGAGGTGCTTGCCGCCTACAACTCCGGCCCCGGCAACGTGCGCAAATACAATGGCGTGCCGCCTTTCAACGAGACGCGGCGCTATGTGCGGGACGTGAGGAAGTTCTACGCGGCGACATCCGGCGACGAACCCTGAGGCAGCGCATCGGCAAGGTCAGGTTGCAATGCGAGTGCCTGGCGATATGCCGCTTCGGCCTCCGTCTGGCGTCCTGTTTCCTTCAAGAGGTTGCCGAGATTGACGTGGGCGCTTGCGGAGACTGGATTGAACTTGATCGCCCGCCTGAAGCAATCTTCCGCCTCATCCGGCCGACCCGCGCGCTTGAGCGCCAGTCCGAGGTTTTCGTGCGATTCCGCGTCGTCGGGCAGATGCTTCGCCGCCATGCGGAAGGCATGCACCGCGTCCTTGCCCTGCATCAGTTGCGCCAGTCCCATCCCCTTCCATGCGATGCCGAAGCGGGGCGCATCCTTCACCAGTTCCAGCGCCGCATTTTCCATGTCGGCATAACGCCTGCTCATGAACATCGCGGCCAGCATGTTGCGGCCGGCATCGGCGTGGCCGGGATGGATCTTGAGGACCACGCGGTATAACTGCTCCGCTTCCTTCAACCGGCCGCGCAGATGATGGGTAATGGCCTGCTGAAGGGCAATGTTCGTGGATGGGGACGACAGGGACATTTCTTTATCCGTGGCAAGGTGGCTGAGCGAAACAGGGTAGCGATCCCGGATTGTCTTTGGAGGCCAACATGCGTGCGGTTGCGGTGGAACAAAATCACGCGCCATGGATCGGCGGGAACTTACCTCCCGGTGATGCGCTCGCAGCCTTTCCGGCGGTACCTCGGTCCGTCTAACGTCCTGAAAACGCGGTGCCTTTCGACGCGAAGCCATTCCCTGCGGTGGCGGCCCCGGCCGCAATCGCCGTGCATGAAAACGAAGTGGTCCGTTTTGCGCGCCACATGTTTTCGCAGTCGGCCCTTGCGGACGTCATCGAATTCCATGCCGTGCAAACGGCGGCATCGCACATCCCGTTGGTGCATCAGCAAGCCTTCTGCGCCGAGGACTTCATCGTCGCGCTGCCGGCCACGCCGCAGGAATACCTTGCGCGGCTCGGTCCGGCCACCCGCAAGAACCTGAAGCGCCACCGCAACCGGCTGGAGCGCGATTTCCCCACATTCCGGCATGCCGTTCTTGAAGGCGGTGAAGCCGGCGAATGCCTCATCCGTCAGATCATCGAACTGAGCCGGCTGCGGATCGCGGCCAAAGGCATGGCCTTCGCCATCGATGAAGAAGAGACACGGCGCATCGTCGCCCTCGTCCGGCAGTCCGGCGCAGTGCTGGCCGCAACCGTCGACGGCCGGATGTGCGGCGGCACGATCATGTATCGCTTCGGAAAGAATTGCATTTCCCGGCTGAACGCCCATGCCGCCGAGTTCGATACGTATCGGCTCGGCACGCTGTGCTGCTATCTCGCGGCATGCCATGCGATCGAGACGGGAGCGGAGCGGTTCCACCTCGGCCATAGCTGGTACGACTACAAGACGGCGCTGCTCGGCGAGTTCCAGGCCTTCCATCATCTGGCGCTGTATCGCTCCCCGGGCGCGCTGGTCCGCCATGCCGGCACCGCCTTCGAGACGGCATGCAAGGGCTGCACCCTGGCCGCGAACCGCTGGGTCCTGCATCACGCCGCCCGCGACCACAGCCTTCCATGGCGCATGGCTGGAAAGCTGCTGGCAGCGTGGCGCGCGGCAAAAAGCTTGCGCGGACGCTGAATCGGATTTGCCGGCCTTGCACTACAATGTTTGCGCAATGACGGACAAGTTCCGGCAGGCATGCCGGCGCAAACTGGACAAGGGAGAATCATGAGTGGTGCAACCCTGAGAAACAACAGCGAGCAACAGCGTTACGAACTGCTCGATAAAGGTGAAATCGTCGGCATTGCCGAATACAGGCTCGACGGCGACGCTGTCGTGTTCACTCATACTGAAGTTGGCGACGGACACGAAGGAAAGGGCTATGGTTCGAAACTTGCGAAGCTCGCGCTGGACGATGCCGTCGCGGTCGGACGGAAGATCGTTGCCCGCTGCGAATTCATCGCAGGTTACCTGAGCCGTCATCCGGAGTACGGCGCATCGGTCAAGGCAGGCTAGCTTCTCTCCCCACGTCATTCGAAGCGGGATGACGGCGCCGTGCACGGCCTGTATTGTCCCGCCCGTTTTTTAGCCGGGCTACTTTTTCCTGAACCAGGACGACCTCCAGACTCCTGCCACGCGCGTCATCGCAGAATGCAACAAGAAAAAGAAACATGAACAAACGTCAAAAGCTCGTCACCGTTGGCCTGTCCATGCTGCTCGGCGCCTGCGCCACGCAGCAGCAGCCGGTCCCCCTTGCAACCGTCGCGCCGCAACAGTGGCACGCGCCGCTGCCGCACGGCGGCAACATCGCCGGACTTTCGCAGTGGTGGCAGCAGCAAGGCGATCCGGTGCTGGCGCAACTGATCGAAGCGGCGCAGGCGGCAAGTCCGACGATCGCTTCCGCGCAGGCGCGGATCGGCGAAGCGCGCGCTGTGCGTATCGCATCCGGAGCGGCGTTGCTGCCGGCACTGGATGCAGCAGCGAGCGTCGCCCGCAGCAGCGCACAGCCGCCGCAACCGATGGGGACGACCGCCCAGGCCGGCTTCCAGTCGGCATGGGAAATCGACCTGTTCGGCGCGGGAAGGGCGGCACGCGACGCCGCGCAATCGCGCCTTGAAGGCGCGTCCGCGGGCTGGCATGAGGCGCGCGTATCGGTCGCGGCGGAAGCGGCCAACCTGTATTACAGCCAGCGGTCCTGCGACGGCTTGCTTGTCATTGCGCTGTCCGACGCAGCGTCGCGCGGTGAGACCGCGCGGCTGGCGGACCTGAGCCGGCAGGCGGGCTTCACCGCCCCCGCGGTGGCCGCTCTGGCCCGTGCCAGCGCCGCCGAAGCCAACGCCCGCGCGACCCAGCAGCGCGCGCAGTGCGAGTCCGGCATCAAGGCACTGGTCGCGCTGACGGCGCTGCCCGAGCCCGAGCTGCGGCAGAAGCTGTCGGCGCCCGCCACCACTGCCGCCGAGACCGGCATCGCGATCGACAGCCTGCCGGCACAAGTGCTGTCTCAGCGGCCCGACGTCTTTGCCGCCGAACGCGAGGTCGCCGCCGCGAGCGCCGAGATCGGCGGCGCGCAGGCGCAACGCTTCCCGCGCCTGTCGCTCAGCGGTTCGGTCGGACGCGCCAGCTTCCGCACGGGCGGAACCGACGCCGAACTGTCCACCTGGTCCATCGGCCCGCTGGCCTTGTCGCTGCCGGTGTTCGATGGCGGCCGGCGCGCCGCCGGCGTCGAGGCGGCCGAGGCGCGTTACGAGGCCGCCGTCGCCGCCTACCGGGCGCGTGTGCGGCAGGCAGTGCGCGAGGTGGAAGAGGCGCTGATCAACCTGGACAGCACCGCCGCGCGCGGCGAGGATGCCCGCATCGCGGCCGAAGGCTATCGCGCATCGTTCAATGCAACGGAAGCGCGCTACAAGGGCGGGCTGGCCAGTCTTGTCGAGCTGGAAGAGGCGCGCCGCAACCGCCTCGCGTCGGAGAACGCGCTCGTCGCGCTGGAAAGGGAACGGCGCAGCGCCTGGATTGCGCTCTATCGCGCCGCCGGCGGCGGCTGGAACGCCGGACAGCAATGAACGCGCAAGATTTCGAAATATGAATGATGGAAACAATGTCATGAAGCCATTCCAACTCAAACCCGTCGCCTTCGTCCTGGTTGCATTGCTTGTCCTCGCGGGCGGTTCCGCATTCCTGTCCCACGATTCCAATGCGGCGGACGACAAGAAGGCAGCCGGCCCGAAACCGGCGCTGACCGTATCGACAGTCCGTCCGCAGACGGCCACCATGCCGATCCGGCTCGCGGCGAACGGCAACATCGCCGCCTGGCAGGAAGCGATCATCGGCAGCGAATCGAACGGCCTGCGCCTGGCGGAAGTGCATGTGAACGTCGGCGACCAGGTGCGCGCGGGACAGGTGCTGGCCACCTTCGCCAATGAATCCGTCGCCGCCGATGTCGCGCAGGCGCGCGCGGCGCTGATGGAGGCGGAAGCGAACGCCGCCGAGGCCGCCGCCAACGCGGCGCGCGCGCGCACCTTGCAGAGCACCGGCGCGCTGAGCGAGCAGCAGATCAACCAGTACCTCACCGCGGAACAGACGCAGAAGGCCAAGGTCGAAGCGGCCAGGGCGACCCTCTCCGCGCAACAGCTCCGCCTGAAGAAGGTGCAGGTGCTGGCGCCCGACAGCGGCGTCATTTCCGCGCGCGCCGCCACCGTGGGCGCGGTCGTGCCCGCCGGCACGGAACTGTTCCGCATGATCCGGCGCGGCCGTCTCGAATGGCGCGCCGAAGTGACGTCGTCGGAACTCGGCCGCGTCAAGGCAGGCATACCGGCATCCATCGTCGCCGTCAACGGCGCCGAACTGAAGGGCAAGGTGCGCATGGTCGGCCCGACCGTCGATCCGCAAAACCGCGCCGCCATCGTGTATGTCGACCTGACGGCGGCGAACGAGAACACGCCTTCCGCGAAGGCCGGCATGTTCGCGCGCGGCGAGTTCGACCTCGGCACTTCTTCCGCCTTGACGGTGCCGCAGCAGGCGGTCGTATTGCGCGACGGCTTCAACTATGTCTTCCGGGTCACGCCGGAAAATCGCGTGCAGCAGGTCAAGGTGAAGACCGGGCGCCGCATCGGCGATCGTGTCGAAATCCTGGAAGGCCTGAAGGGCGATGCGGCGGTCGTGGTCAGCGGCGCCGGCTTCCTCAACGACGGCGACCTCGTGCGCGTGGCCGACGCTTCCGCCAGCGGCGCCGATGCGAACGGCAAACCGGTTGCGAAATAAGGAGCGCACGCGATGATGAACGTATCATCCTGGTCGATCAGGAACCCGATACCGGCGGTCATGCTGTTCGTGATGCTGACCTTTGCCGGCGTGCTCTCCTTCAAGGGCATGAAAATCCAGAACTTCCCCGACATCGAATTGCCCACGGTCAGCGTGTCGGTATCGCTGCCGGGCGCAGCCCCCGCGCAGCTCGAAACCGAAGTGGCGCGCAAGATCGAAAATTCGATCGCCACCGTGCAGGGCCTCAAGCACATCTATACCAAGGTACAGGATGGCGGCGTCACGCTGACCGCCGAGTTCCGCCTCGAGAAGCCGGTGCAGGAAGCGGTGGACGACGTGCGCTCGGCCGTGGCGCGCGTGCGCGCCGACCTGCCGGGCGACGTGCGCGATCCCATCGTCAACAAGATGGATCTTGCCGCCCAGCCTGTGCTCGCCTTCACGATTTCTTCGCCGCGCATGGACGAAGAAGCCCTGTCGTGGTTCGTCGACAACGACATATCGCGCAAGCTGCTGTCGGTGCGTGGCGTGGGCGCGGTCAATCGCGTAGGCGGGGTGGCGCGCGAGGTGCGCGTCGCGCTCGATCCCGGCAAGATGCTCGCGCTGGGCGCGACGGCGGCCGACATCTCGCGCCAGCTGCGCATGATGCAGAGCGAAAGCGCCGGCGGACGCGCCGATCTGGGCGGCGGCGAACAGCCGATGCGCACGCTCGCCACGGTGAAATCCGCCGAGGAGCTGGCACGCCTGGAACTGCCCCTGTCCGACGGCCGCCGCATCCGCCTCGATGAAGTGGCCAATGTCAGCGACACCATCGCCGAGCGCCGCTCCGCCGCACTGCTCAACGGCAAACCGGTAGTCGGCTTCGAAGTGTCACGCAGCAAGGGCGAGAGCGAAGTCACGGTCGGCGCCGCGGTGCAGAAAGCACTGGTCGAGCTGAAGGCGCAGCACCCCGATCTCGACATCACCGAAGCCTTCAACTTCGTCGCGCCCGTGGAAGAGGAATACGACGGCTCGATGCAGCTGCTGCTCGAAGGCGCGCTGCTTGCAGTGGTGGTGGTCTGGCTGTTCCTGCGCGACTGGCGCGCGACCTTCGTGTCGGCGGTCGCCCTGCCGCTGTCGGTGATCCCTGCCTTCATCGGCATGTACCTGCTCGGCTTCTCGATCAATGTCGTCACGCTGCTCGCGCTGTCCCTGGTCATCGGCATCCTGGTCGATGACGCCATCGTGGAAGTGGAAAACATCGTGCGCCACCTGCGCATGGGCAAGACACCCTACCAGGCGGCGATGGAAGCGGCCGACGAAATCGGCCTGGCGGTGATCGCCACCACCTTCACGCTGATCGCCGTGTTCCTGCCGACCGCCTTCATGAGCGGCGTGGCCGGCAAGTTCTTCAAGCAGTTCGGCTGGACCGCCTCGCTCGCGGTGTTCGCGTCGCTGGTGGTGGCGCGGGTGCTGACGCCGATGATGGCGGCCTACATCCTCAAGCCCATCGTCGACGACCACGGCGATCCGCGCTGGATGAAGACCTACATGAAATGGGCCAGATGGTGCCTGAAGCACCGGCTGACGACGATGATTGCGGCCACGCTGTTCTTCATCGGCTCCATCATGCTGATCCCGCTGCTGCCGACCGGCTTCATTCCGCCGGACGACAACTCGCAGACGCAGGTGTACATCGAACTGCCGCCGGGATCGACACTGGCCAACACCATGAAGACCGCGGAACATGCGCGCGCGCTCATCTCCCGTGTCGAGCACGTCAAGAGCGTCTACACCACGATTGGCGGCGGCAGCGCCGGCGGCGACCCGTTCGCACCGCAGGGTGCGGCCGAGGCGCGCAAGGCCACGCTGACCATCCAGCTCACGCCGCGCGGCGACCGGCCGCGCAAGCAAGGCATCGAGAACAATATCCGTGCCGCGCTGGAACAATTGCCCGGCGCGCGCACCAAGGTCGGCCTCGGCGGATCGGGCGAGAAATACATCCTCGTGCTGACCGGCGAGGATGCCAATGCGCTGCGCGCGGCGGCGCTGGCTGTCGAGAAGGACCTGCGCACCATTCCCGGCCTCGGCAACGTGGCATCGACCGCCAGCCTGATCCGTCCTGAGATCGCGATCCGTCCCGACTTCGCCCGCGCCGCCGATCTCGGCGTCACGAGCAGCGCCATCGGCGAAACCCTGCGCATTGCCACCGTCGGCGACTACGACGTATCGCTGCCGAAGATGAACCTGTCGCAGCGCCAGGTGCCCATCGTGGTCAAGCTGGACGAGGCGGCGCGCGAAGACCTCGGTGTGCTGGAAAGGCTGACGGTGCCCGGCAGGCGCGGCCCGGTCATGCTCGGCCAGGTCGCCGACCTCGAAGTGACCGGCGGCCCGGCAGTGATCGACCGCTACGACCGTTCGCGCAACATCAACTTCGAGATCGAGCTGTCCGGCCTGCCGCTGGGCGACGTGACCGCAGCCGTGCACAAGCTCCCGGCGGTCCAGAATCTCCCGCCCGGCGTGAAGGTGGTCGAAGTCGGCGATGCCGAGGTGATGGGCGAACTCTTCGCCAGCTTCGGCCTGGCGATGCTGACCGGCGTGCTCTGCATCTACATCGTACTGGTGCTGCTGTTCAAGGACTTCCTGCATCCGGTGACGATTCTCGCCGCGTTGCCGCTGTCGCTCGGCGGCGCCTTCGTCGGCCTGCTGGTCGCGCAGAAAAGTTTCTCGATGCCGTCGCTGATCGGCCTGATCATGCTGATGGGCATCGCGACCAAGAACTCCATCCTTCTGGTGGAATACGCCATCGTCGCCCGCCGCGACCACGGCCTGTCGCGCTTCGACGCGCTGCTCGACGCCTGCCACAAGCGGGCGCGGCCGATCATCATGACCACGCTGGCGATGGGCGCGGGCATGCTGCCGATTGCCATCGGCCTTGGCGTGGCGGATGCCAGCTTCCGTTCGCCGATGTCGATTGCGGTGATTGGCGGGTTGATTACGTCAACGGTGCTGAGCCTGCTGGTGGTGCCGGCGGTGTTTACCTACATGGATGATTTCGAGGGGCTGGTGCGGCGGGTGAAGGACCGGCTTCGCGGGCGGACGAAGGGGAGTGCGGTTGCGCCGGAGGAAAAGGCGTGAAGGGCTGTGCCTGGAAAATGAACTAGCGTGTTGTTGCATTCTGTTTGGAACTTAAGCGGCTTTTTGCCCGAATGACTTTTTGCAGGATGTCATAGGCGCTTTTGGTCCAGATGAACGGCTTGGGGTTGGTTTTGTGATGTCCAAACACGCAACTGCTGCGTGGTCTGCTAGTAACATCAGATAGTATCGTGTCGTTTTTTGTTCTTTAACGATAAAATAATATCGCTTTAATGAGGAGATATTGCCGGGTTGCGTATATGATAAAATAGTATCGTTTAACTTCGAAAAACGATAATTTAATGCCGTTATGGCGAACGTAACCTCTCCTCTTCTGCCGGCCACCGAAGAGCTCCTGAAGGAATTTGGCGAGCGGTTGCGGATCGCGCGTCTACGGCGTCGTCTCCAGGCGAAAGAGGTGGCGCAACGCGCCGGGATGACAGAAGTGACTCTGCGACGCGTCGAACGTGGCCTGCCCGGCGTGACCATGGGGGCTTACCTGGCAGTTATGCAGGTACTCCAATTGCAGGAAGATGTAGCCGAGTGGGCAACACACGATCCGCTGGGGAGGGATTTGCAGGACGCTGAGTTACAACGCACAAGGCGTCCACGGCGGATTGTGGTCAAGACCACTCCTGGTAACGTCGTCGCATCGGGCAGGCAAGCGACTGTTCGCGTTCAGCAAGCCGCACAATCCACACAACTCTCCGACGCAAGCGAGGAAAAGGATAAGCAACCTGAGGGCGCGGAAAGCGTCAGTGCGACCGACTTGTTGAAAACGCTGGACCTGTCCGCCGTAAAGCTTTCCTCAAAGAAGCGCAAGGCATAGCGAGCGCGCGATGGCAAAAACTCCGGCAGGCAAGGCCAAATTCATCGCCGTCTATGCGGATTGGGGCCCCGGCAGCGATCCGTTCAGGCTGGGTACGTTGTGGCCGCATATGGCAAGGGGGCAAGAGACTTTCGCCTTTGAGTTTGATCCTGCCGCATTGAGCCGGCCGGAACTCGCTGCTTACCAGTTGGACCCACACCTGCTGTTGCACCCTGGTCCACAATACTGTCCGCACCGGATGGCGAACTTCGGCCTGTTTCTCGATTCTTCGCCAGACCGATGGGGCCGCATGCTCATGAAGCGTCGATTGGACCGGCAGCGACGTGCGCGACTCGTGCCGGAAGATGCGAGGCTTTTCGAATCCGACTATCTGCTGGGCGTTCATGACGCATATCGGGTGGGGGCGTTGCGCTTTCGCCTGAATGACGAAGGCAATTTTTTAGACAACAATCATGATCAGGCCGCGCCGCCATTCGTCCAGTTGCGTGCCCTCGAAGAAGCCAGTTTGAGCCTCGAGCGCAACCCGGACGATGATTCAGGCCGCGTCGACGAATGGCTGAGGATGCTCATTTCTCCCGGCGGTTCCTTAGGCGGCGCGCGCCCCAAAGCCAGCGTCGTCGATACGGCAGGCAATCTCTGGATCGCAAAATTCCCGAGTACGCGCGATAGCCGCGATATGGGTGCCTGGGAGCTAACCGTGCTCACGCTGGCCCAGGCCTGCGGCATCAACGTGCCGGAAGCGAAGGTGCAGAAATTCTCTTCTGACCATCACACCTTCCTCGTACGCCGCTTCGATCGCACCGATTTGCAGGAGCGGCTTCACTTTGCTTCCGCCATGACGCTGACCGGTCATAAGGACGGCGATGACGAGTCGACCGGCGTGAGTTATCTGGAGCTGGCACAGGTACTGATTCAGCACGGCGCCAATACAGATGCCGACCTGCGCGAGTTGTGGACCCGTATCGTCTTTAACATGCATGTGTCCAACACCGATGACCACTTGCGCAACCACGGCTTCCTGCTGAATCCCGCGCGGGGCTGGATGCTCTCGCCCATGTACGATGTCAACCCCATCCTCGATGGCGGCGCCGGCCTCAAGTTGAACGTCAACCGCGACAGCAATGAGTTGGATGTCGAGTTGGCGCTGAGCGTAGCGCACATCTACCGCCTGAATGCCAATGATGCGCGCGCGATAGTCGACCGCGTAAAGGCAGTCACCCGGCAATGGCGGAAAGTGGCGCAAGGACTGCGTTTGCCGCAGCGGGAAATCAACGACATGGCTTACGCGTTCCGTGTAGCCGACGCCTGAACATTGACGCCATCGAACCGTTCCTATTCGCGCAACGCGTCCCGGGCGCGGCTGGTCAGCATCCCGTCTATCGTTGCGTTGCGGTCCACGTTGTCCCTGGATTGAACGAACGCTGCCGGATCAGCGCAATGTCTTGTTCGTCAAGGTCAAACCATTCTCCATTGAAGTGGCTTCCCGACGATCTCGATCGGGTGTAGACGTTCTGGCGGAACGCGCGGATCGTGCGCCTCCGGGCAGGGCTTCTCTCGGTTCCAAGTCTGGAAAGGCCTCTGCGAACATCTGGTGCAATCCGTAGCCTACGACCTTGCAGCTTGCAACTGCCGGCGACCGTCATGATGCGCTCGACATAGCGCGAGTTGGTGCGCAGCCGCTCTTCAAGGGAGGTGATGCGCTGGTTCAACGCATCGATTTGCCGTGCTTGTTCCTTGATTCTTCGGGCCTGTGTTTGCGCCAGCGCCCACAAGGTATCGATCAGCACTTGCGCCTCTTCGAGGGTGCGCGCGCGGCGCCGCACCGCATTGCACTTGACTCCTGCAATTCCGCGCGGAGTGAACGATTACGCGTAATTCACGCCGATGTACTTCAGAGGCAGCCAACAATCTCTGTATATCAATCGTGACAGTGAACGAGATATCGATTTTTTCGAATCGTGATAGCAGAAGCAATCGGAAAAATGAGAATTACTTCCGGAACTATGGGGAATCGTATCTATCGAACTATATTTTTTGCAATGGAGAAGCTTAAATGGTCGAACACAATTCGAGAATCAACGCGTATCTGGTACCCGCGGCAGTTGCCGGATTACTTGTAGCATGCGGCGGTACCTCAGTTGAAGACGGGGCGGGATTGGTTACCGACACTTCACCGGCGACGCAATCGAATGTAAGCGTAGTATCCGGAACAACCGACAGTCCGCCGCAAGCAGCTCCCCCTGCATCTACTTCATCAGCAAACGCCAACTCGCCACAAGTTTCCAGCACTTCCTCCTTATCCCCAGCAACTCTTCCGGCATCAGATGGACCCGCCGGACAAGATTCCAGCGGTTACACGCTCACTTTTCACGACAGCTTCGACGCCGGCTTCGACCGCAGCGTCTGGAACACCGAGCGCACGGACGCCGATATTGCGGTAACTAATTACGCAGTAAAGGGCGGCGTGCTCAAGATCTGGCCTGAACGCGGGACGAACGGTGATTTTTTTGACCGCACATTCGATACCGACGGCCGCTTTTCGCAGAAATACGGATACTTCGAAATGGAAGCCAAGCTTCCCAAAGGTAAAGGTGTATGGCCAGCATTCTGGCTGCTTGGATATCAAGATGGCAGGCGTCCCGAGATTGATATTCTCGAAGCGTACCCCGGTGGAGCCGCTCCATGGGGGGCACCTGGCGGCGACGGCGTTCCCGTTCCAATGATGTACGCGCCAGTGGTGTGGAACGACCGCGGAGACCAGGCTGGCTACACAAAGGTTACAACGCCAGATATGTCTGCCGGGTTTCATCGTTATGGCCTCAAATGGGAACCCAATAGAATGACCTTCTACTTCGATGGCAAGGAAGTCTATTCGCTGCAGGCTTCGATTTCAGATCCGTTATTTCCTATACTGGACCTCTGGTTCGGAAGTGCCAGCGGCGAACCGGACGCCTCCACACCAACAGGTGAGTCCAACGCTTTTGAAATCAATTACGTAAAAGCGTGGCAGTTTAAATAGCCTGGTCATCCAGGCCAGGACCGCATGCTAAAGCACGGATTTACACCGCATATCCTGAATGCCAGGTAACAGGACAAGCTGCAGCCCGACAGGATCTTCCGGACAGGTGGTCAGCTTGCTTTTGCCGTCAGCCGGCTTGCCTCCTGCCAATGCCGTCGAGCGCCAGCAAGCGCTTGACGGCATTGGCGACGACTTGATTGAGCCGTCAATCCGCATTGCCTATCCCATGATGATGGGGAGTGGTGCAAGGCGGGTCGGGTCGCCCACTGCGTCCATCCCTTTTTTCCTTGATCCATTTCATTGCTTTCCCCCTCCCCCGGGTAGACAGTGTCATTGTGACCGCACACCAAAGGGAGGCATCATGAGCAAGCACGTCCTCTTGGTTCAAGCCCACCCGGATTCCAGCCAGCGGCATCTCTGCCACGCGCTGGCCGATGCCTATGCGGGTGGCGCGCTCGCCGCCGGGCATGAAGTCCGCCGCCTCGACATTTCCACGCTCGACTTTCCCCTCCTGCGCAGCCAGCGGGAATGGGAGCAGGGCGTGCTTCCGCCCGGCCTCGCCGATGCGCAGGCCGTGATCAAATGGGCCGGGCACATCGTGTTCCTGTTTCCGCTGTGGCTCGGCGACATGCCGGCCTTGCTGAAAGCCTTCCTCGAGCAGGTCGCGCGACCAGGCTTTGCGTTTACCGGAGAGAGGAATGCGTTCACGCGCAAGGGACTGACCGGCCGTTCGGCGCGCGTGGTCGTCACCATGGGCATGCCGGCTGCGGTCTACCGCTGGTACTTCCGCGCGCACAGCATCAAATCGCTGGAACGCAACATCCTCGGCTTCGTCGGCATCGCGCCCGTCCACGAATCGCTGGTCGGCAGTGTGGGCAACATGACGGAGAAGGATGCCGGCAAGTGGTTCGCGCGGATGGACAAGCTCGGCAGGCTCGCCTCCTGAAGAAAGGAATGACCATGAATGAGCAAACCAAGGCAGGCACGCGCAGCCTCTGGATGCGCGCGCTGTTCATGCTGCTGATGATGCTGGCCTATCAGGTATCGGTCACGCTGTTGTTCATCCTGGCGGTGATCCAGTTCCTGATCGTGCTGCTGAACGATGCACCGAACGCGCGGCTGATGGACTTCGGCCGCAGCGTCGGCACTTATCTAAAGCAGGTCGTGCAATTCCTTGCCTTCGCGACCGAGGAGGCGCCGTTCCCGTTCAGCGACTGGCCGGCAGGTTGACAATGTGCCGGGGAAAGGCGGCTGGTAGAATCGAGCAACACCCCGTTGCACCTTAGGTACGCATCATGCCGCCAACCACTTCAAGCCGCCTGCCCGCATGGGCGAAGCATCCGACGCTGCGCCGCAGTGCAGCAATCCTGGCCGGCGCGGTGTTCGCGTACGGCGTCGCCGGCTTTTTCATCCTGCCCGGTGTCATCCGCTCGCAGGCCGAAGCGACGATTGCCGAGAAGCTCCAGCGCGAGGCAAGCATCGGCGCGGTGGAGGTCAACCCGTATGCATTGACGCTGACGCTGCGCGATGTCAAGGTGCGGGAGCGAAAGAGTGAAGAGGTCTTCGCCTCGTTCGATCTGCTGCACGTCAATCTCTCATCGGAATCGCTGCTCCGGCTGGCACCGGTCGTCCGTGAGGTCCGTCTCTCCGCGCCCTATGTGCACCTGGCGCGCACGGCGCCGCACCGCTACAACATCGACGACATCGTCGAACTGGTCGCCAGCCAGCCGCCCTCCGACGAACCCGCGCGCTTCGCAGTCAACAATATCCAGATCGACGGCGGCCGCATTGCTTTCGACGACCGGCCTGCAAAAGCGTCGCATGCCGTCACCGACATCGCGCTCGGCATTCCCTTCGTCTCGTCGCTGCCCTCGCAGGTCGACATCTTTGTCGAGCCGCTGCTGCGCGCGAAAGTCAACGGTGCGCCGTTCGAGTTCAAGGGCAAGGCGCGTCCCTTCGCCGATCCGGCCGATGCAGTGGTGGATCTCAAGCTCGACGGCCTCGACCTGACGCGCTACATCGAATACCTTCCCGTCAAGCCGCAGGCGCGCATCTCGGGTGCGAAGCTGGACTTGAATCTCACTGCCCGCTTCCGCCAGGGAGGCGAGGGGCAGGCGCTGCTATTGCAGGGCGATGCCGCGCTGAAATCGCTGCAGGTCGCCGACACGGCGGGAAAACCGGTCCTGCGCTTGCAGGAACTGGCTGTGGCGCTGAACGAGGCGGACGTCTTCGGCGGCCGGGTCGACCTGTCGCGTATCCGCGTCGACGGCTTGCAGGCGGACGTAACGCGCGCGCCTGATGGCCGGCTCAATCTTGCCAGCCTCGTGCCGCCGCCGGAATCTGCTCCCGCGCCGCAGAAAACAGCGGACAAGCCGCTCGCGCTCAAGGTGATGCTCGGCGAACTGGCCGTGCGCGACGCTGCCTTGCGCTATACGGACGAACATTCCGCGCATCCCATGCGTATTTCTGCTGGCAAGCTCGACCTCGCGCTGCGCAAGCTTGCGGTGGACACCGGCAAGCAGAGCGTCGATATCGGCGAGATTGCTTCCGCAAGTGCCGACGTCCTGGTCAACCGCAACCTTCCGGTGGCATCCGGTGTGATGCGGAAATCCGAGCCGAAGCAAGAGGCTGCCGAACAAGGCAAGGGTTACGCCGTCAACGTAGCCCGCGCGGGCATCAGCAACTGGTCCATCCGCGTGGAAGACCAGGGCGCGCGCGAACCGGTCGTCACCACGGTGGCGCCGGTCAACCTGGCGATGGAAGGCCTGTCGACCGCGCCGGCATCGCGTGCCCGCTTGGACCTCAAGGCCGGCGTCAACAAGTCGGGACAGATGGCGGTAAACGGCGCCGTCGGCCTGTCGCCGCTGCATGCCGACCTTGCACTCGACATCAAGGCGGTCGACATCCTGCCCCTGCAACCTTTCGTCACGGCGAAGGTCAACCTGCGCGCCACCAGCGCCAACCTGTCGTCGAAGGGGCGGGTGCAGATCGATGAGGAGAAGGACGGCAAGCTGCGCGGCGGCTTCAAGGGCGATGTCACGCTCGGCAACCTGGCGACGGTGGACAAGGCGGGCAACAACGACTTCCTGCGCTGGAAGTCGCTGCATGCCGGCGGCGTCGACGTGCGCCTCGAACCGCTCGCCGTCTCGGTCGACCAGCTGGCGCTCGCCGACTTCTTCGCGCGTGTGATCATCGATCCGAGCGGACGCATCAACCTGCAGGACATCGTGCGCGGCGATGCCGAAGCAGGCGCTGCGCCGAAGGCCGACAATGGCGGACGCGCATCGGCCATGCCTCCGGTCACCATCAAGCGCGTGAGCTTGCAGGGCGGCCGCGTGCGCTTCACCGACAACTTCATCAAGCCGAACTATTCCGCCAGCCTGTCGCAGTTCGGCGGCGTGGTGTCCGGCCTGTCGTCCGATCCGGCCAGCCGCGCCGATGTCGATCTGCGCGGCGAGGTGAACGGCGCGCCGCTCGCGGTCGGCGGCCGCATCAACCCGCTGCGCGGCGATCTCTTCCTCGATATCAAGGCCAACGTGCGCGGCATGGAACTGGCGCCGCTGTCCGCCTATTCCGGCAAGTATGTCGGCTACGGCATCGAAAAGGGCAAGCTCTCCTTCGAGGTCGGCTACCAGGTCGACAACCGCAAGCTCAGCGCCGAGAACCGCCTGATCCTCGAACAGCTCACTTTCGGCGACAAGGTGGAAAGCCCGGAAGCCACCAGCCTGCCGGTGCGTTTCGCGGTGGCGCTGCTCGCCGACCGCAACGGCGTCATCGACCTCAACCTGCCGATCGCGGGCTCGCTCGACGATCCGCAATTCTCCATCGGCGCAATCATCTTCAAGATCATCGGCAACACCATTGCCAAGGCGATCACGCAGCCCTTCGCCCTGCTCGGTTCGTTGTTCGGCGGCGGGGCGGAACTGTCGAACATGGCTTTCGAGCCGGGACGCGCGTCCATTACCGCCGCCGGCGAGGAGAAGCTGCGCTCGCTCGCCAAGGCGCTGGCCGAACGTCCCGGCCTGCGGCTTGACATCGGCGGCCGCGTCGATCCGGAAGCGGACCGCGAGGGGATGAAGCATGTGTCGGTCGAGCGCAAGGTGCGCGCGCTGAAAATGCGCGACCTGCGCGCGAAGGGTGTCGAGGTCGAACCGGGCAGCGTCACCGTCAGCCGCGAGGAATATCCGGGCCTGCTGCTGCGCGCCTACCGCGACGAGAAGTTCCCGAAGCCGCGCAATGTGCTCGGCCTGCCGAAGGACTTGCCGGTCGAGGAAATGGAAAAACTGATGACCGCCAATGCCGACGTCGACGAGGACGACCTGCTGTCGCTCGGCAACCAGCGCGCGCAGGCGGTGAAGAACTGGCTGCAGAAGAATGGGCAGGTGCCGGTGGAGCGGATGTTCATTGTGGCGGCCAAGGTGGACGGCTCGGGTGAACGCGGCACGCCGGCGAGCAGGGTGGATTTCTCGCTCAAATAGCAGAGTGCGCCGCAGCCTTGCCAAAGCCGACGCGGCGGTCAGTGGTGTTTTCATGCATCGCAGCATCATCCCGGGGACCGCATTTGGGTGCAGCGCGCTGCGGTTCGTCTCATTTCGGCCATTCTGAGCGCGGCAGGAAATTTCCATGCGGAAATTTCGGTATCATATTTATTCGCCGGTCCCATTTGCATCGTCCCCCCTTCTCTTCTCATGCCGCATTTGTCGTCCTTGCAACGCGTGCTCGTTGTGCCGTTCCTGTTGCTGGTACTTGCCCTGGCAGGGGTGATCTATTGGGCGTCGTACCGGTCGAGCGAATATGCCGGCAGGGAGTTTTCGCAGACGGTCCTGCTGCACATGGTGGAGCGCGTCACCAGCGAAACCGAGAATCAATTGACCGGCGCCCGGGTTGCGCTCAATACGGTGGCACCGAATCCGGTTTATTCGCCCGCCGATTACACGACGGCCCCGATGCTGGTCCCGCACAGGCTTGATGAACTGGAGCGGCAGCTCTGGGTCGCCACGGGATTCTTCCCGGCCGTGAACAATTACGTCTACTTTGGCGGCGCCGACGGCAGCTTTGTCGGCATCATGCGCAAGCTGGACATGATCGAACTCCGGCTGCGAAAGCCTGGTGCTTCCGTCCGCGATGTCTTCAGCGTTGCCGCGCCCGGCAAGCGTCTCGGACTGCTGCGATTCGATGATTACGATCCGCGCACGCGCCCCTGGTACAAGACCGCGGTCACGAACGGCCGCGAGAGCTGGTCGCCGGTCTATACCGACTTCACCACGCGCGAACCGACGTTGACCCTCTCCAAGCCTGCCTATGGCAAGGACGAGCAGCTTGTCGGCGTCGCGGCCACCGACCTGTCCCTGAGTCAGTTGACGGAGTTTTTCAAGTCGCTGTCGGTCAGCCGCAACGGCGTCGCTTTCGTGGTCGAGCGTTCAGGCGCCATCATTGCCACCTCCACCAGCGAACTGCCCTACAGGATGCAGGACGATGCCCTTGTCCGGCTCACCGCCGAGCAGAGCGCTTCGCCCCTGCTCCGGCAAGCGTGGGAGCAGGTCAAGGCGTGGCAGGCAAACGGTGAGCGCCTCGAGACGCCGGTCTCGCGCGAATTCGACAACGAAGGCGGTACCATCCAGGTGGGCGCGACCTTGCTGCGCGATCCCATCGGCCTGGAATGGATTTCCATCGTCGCCATTCCGCGCGCCGATTTCATCGGCAATGTATCCACGGTGTTCTATCAAAGCATCGCGATTGCGTTTCTCGCCGTGCTGGTCCTGCTCGCCATGGGCGCCGCGCTGTTGCACTGGGTGCTGACCGACATTCGCAAGCTCACTGCGGCGGCCGAAAGCATCGGCCTGGGACGGCCCCTCGAACCGCTCGACATCCGGCGTGCCGATGAAATCGGACTGCTTGCGAAGAGCTTGCAGGAGATGGAGCGCAACCTGCGGACCGACAGGCTGACCGGCGTGCTGAACCGCCAGTCCCTCGTCTCTCGAATAGAGTTCCGGGCGCGCACCGCGACGGAGATTCAGCCACTGCGCTTCGCCCTCCTGTTTGTCGACCTGGATTTCTTCAAGCAGGTCAACGACCAGCATGGCCACGATGCCGGCGACAGGGTGCTGGCCGAAATCGCATCGCGGCTGAAGAGCGCACTACGCTCCGACGACGAAGTTGCGCGTTTCGGCGGGGACGAGTTCGTGGTCTACCTGCACGGCATGCTCTCCATCGACGATATCGGCGCCGTGCGGACCAAACTCCTGCAGGCGATCCAGGCGCCCATCGCATTGCCCTCGGGCGCGATGGTGAGCGTCGGCGCGTCTATCGGCTGGGCCCAGTATCCGGAAGATGGGCTGGACGTCGATGAGCTGCTGAAGGTGGCGGACCATCGCATGTTCGAACGGAAGAAGGCCCGCGCGGCCGGATGATCCATCCTGCGCAAAGAATCTCTTGACCTTGCAAGCCATCTTGATGAAGCGCATGCCTGCGCCGGGTAAGATGGTTTCACCGACGGTCTCGATACGAGGTGACGATCATGGGATGGCTAAGACCCAATGCAGAACAGCTCCTGCTCGGCCAGTTGCTGGTCAGGCAACGCCTGATCACCGAAGAGCAGCTTGCCGAAGCGATCGCGCTGCAGAAGGAGACGGGAAAGCGGCTGGGCGAAATCCTCGCGGGCGCAAACCTTCTCACCCAGGAACACATCCAGCGCGCGCTGAAGAAGCAGCGCGACCTGCGGCTGATCGCAGCCTTCGCCACCGCGATGTTTGCGCCGCTGGAGGCGTTGGCTGCTGCGCCGGTGCCGCCGGTCGAATCGGTGCAGGCAGTGACCGTGCACGAACTGTCGGACGACGACCTGCAAGCGGTCTCCGCCGCAGGCCTGCCCGAATTCGTGCGCGAACTCTACCTCGACAAGTCGAAAGGCAGCGGCATCGACCACCTCCGCGCGCTGGCGAGCGTGGTGAATCCCGTGCTGCACTTCCTCGATGCCGACGTCACCGTCAAGGGCATTACCTACGAAGCCTCCAGCGCACAGGCCATGGTGGATGCGGACGGATCGATCCGGCTCAGCATGCCCAGCACCATCGAGGAAATCTCGATGGAAAACATCCGCGTCAAGGGCGACAAGTCCGGCGCCAGCTTCGGCAGCATCAGCATGAAGAATATCGACCTCACCGGCACGACCATCACGCTGTCCGTGAAGAAGTAGGCGCGGGAAGGATCAGAACAGGTTCAAGCCCTTCAGCATCACCAGCAGGATCAGCAGCGGCGACACATAGCGCAGCAGGAAGAACACTACTCCGGCCAGCTTTTCGTTCCCGAGACTACCCTCGTTCGACAGCGCCCGGCGCAGCTGGCCGGAACCCCACACCCATCCCGTGAACAGCGCGATGAAGATGCCGCCCGCCGGCAGGATGAGATTCGACGAGACGAAGTCGAACAGGTCGAACATGTTCAGCCCGAACAGCTTGAAGCCGGACAGCGTGCTGTTGGTCAGCGCGCAGGTCGAACCGGTCAGCGCGAGCAATCCCAGCGTGGTCGCAGTCGCCTTGCGCCGCGACAGGCCGAAGCGTTCCTGGAGGATCAGGACCGGCACCTCCATCAGTGACAGCGTCGCCCCCGTGGCGGCAATCGCGGTGAGGACAAAGAACACCACCATCAGCGCCTGGCCCATCGGGATCTGCGAAAACACGGCGGGAATGGTGATGAACACCAGCGCCGGACCGGCGGCAGGCTCAAACCCGAAGGTGAACACGGCGGGGAAGATGGCAATGCCCGCCAGCAGGGAAACGCAGAGATCGGCCGACATGACGCGGAACGCGGTTGCCGGGATGTCCTGGTCGTCGCGGAAATAGCTTCCGTACGTCATCATCGTTCCCATGCCGATCGACAGCTTGAAGAAGGCGAGACCGAGCGCGGTCAGGACCGTCGCCGCAGTCAGCTTGCTGAAGTCGGGATTGAACAGGAAGGCGAGTCCCTCCACCGCCTTGTCGAGCGACAGGCTGACCGCGCACAGCAGCACCAGCAGCAGGAACAGCAGGGGCATGAGCTTTTTCGTCAATGCCTCGATGCCCTTGGCCACGCCCAGCAGCAGGATGCCGCCCATGGTCGCGAGGACGACCCACTGCCACACGAGCGATTGCACGGGATCGGTGATGAGCGAGCCGAACGCCGCCTCCGTCACCGCGCGGTCGCTGCTGAGCACCGAACCCGAGATCGCCTTGACGATGTAGGCGAATACCCAGGCGACCACTTCCGAATAGAAGGACAGGATCAGGAAGGACGCCACCATGCCGGCCGCGCCGATCAGCCACCACGGCTGTCGTGCGGGAGCCAGCGCCAGCAGCGCACTGACGGGATTGGCCTTGGCTTTTCGGCCGAGGGCGATTTCAGCAATCATCACCGGCAGCGCGACCAGCAGCGTAGCGACCAGGTACACCAGCAGGAAGCTGGCGCCGCCGTTGGCGCCGGTCAGGTAAGGGAATTTCCAGATGTTGCCGAGGCCGACTGCGGAGCCGAGGGTCGCGGCGAGAACGCCGAAGCCGGAGCTGAATCCGTCGCGATTTGCATGGGGGTGTTGTTGGGACATGACGATTGCCTGAGATGACTTTTGCTTACGCCTTGGCGGCTTCTTCCTGCGCGATGCAGGCGGCGGCGGTGAACAGCACGTCGCTGGAGGAGTTGAGCGCCGTTTCAGCGGAATCCTGCAGCACGCCGATGATGAAACCAACGGCCACGACCTGCATCGCGGTGTCGGAGGAAATGCCGAACAGGCTGCACGCCAGCGGAATGAGGAGCAGCGATCCGCCCGCCACGCCCGACGCGCCGCACGCGCAAATCGATGCCACGACGCTCAGCAGGATTGCGGTCGGCACGTCCACGCTGATGCCCAGGGTGTGGACCGCGGCGAGCGTCAGGACGGTAATCGTGATTGCCGCGCCGGCCATGTTGATGGTGGCGCCGAGCGGGATCGACACCGAGTAGGTGTCTTCATGCAGCCCGAGGCGCTTGCTCAGTTCCAGGTTCACCGGGATGTTGGCCGCCGAGCTGCGCGTGAAAAAGGCGGTGATGCCGCTTTCGCGCAGGCAGGTCAGCACCAGCGGATACGGGTTGCGGCGGATCTTCCACCAGACGATGGCCGGATTGACCGCCAGTGCGATGAACAGCATGCTGCCGAGCAGCACCGCGAGCAGGTGGACATAGCCGAGCAGCGCGCCAAGGCCTGCCTCGGCGAAGGTCGCGGCGACGAGGCCGAAAATGCCGAAAGGCGCAAAGCGGATCACTGCCTTCACGATGAGCGAGACGCCGTCCGACAGGTCGCTGAACACCACGCGCGTCGTGTTGCTGGCATGACGGATCGTGATGCCGAGAGCAATCGCCCAGACCAGGATGCCGATGAAGTTGCCTTTCAGGAGCGCGTTGACCGGATTGTCCACTGCGCTGGTCAGCAGCGAATGCAACACCTCCACGATGCTGCCGGGAGCGGTCGCGGCCTTGTCGACGGCGGTCAGCACCAGCGTCGACGGGAACACGAAGCTGGCAATCACCGCGACCACGGCCGCCGAGAAAGTACCGATCAGGTAAAGCATGAGGATCGGGCGAAGATGGGTTTGCTGGCCAGGCTGGTGGTTGGCGATCGACGCCGTCACGAGGACGAACACCAGCACGGGAGCAACGGCCTTCAGCGCGGAGATGAACACATTGCCAAGGAAACCGGCGGACAAGGCCGCTGCGGGCGACAGTTGCGAAAGGACGATTCCGGCGACGAGGCCGATGACGATCTGCGTAACGAGGCCCATGCGGTTGAGCAGGCCGAATACTGGAGCGGTGAGGGTGGTTGCCATGTGTACGTGTAGCGTTAAGTGACTGTAATGAATAAACGACAACAACCGGCGGGATGCGCCGGTCGAAGCGTGGAGTGCGAAGGGAATCTTGCGGTGACGATTTGATAAAAGTTGGCAGGGCCCCGGGATTGCCGGTCCGATGCAGGATTTCTTTCCTCGGTAAAGGATCGCGCGTGACTTTACCACGCGTTGCCTGAACGCATGTTTGATGTGACGCATGGAAATCTGGAATGCGACAGACGGGGGAGCTCAGGGAGTCAAGTGGTTAAGGTCCGCGCATATAATGCCTAATGCATTATTAGGAAATCCAAGTCCGGCTCGCGGTGTTCGCTAGCGACGCCAGACCGATGCAGAATTTCGCCGCCAATTGGCTATTCCAGAGAAGCTGGCGTGAATACAACATCCCGAACGGATAGTCTGATGCAAAGCTCAAAGAAAAAATCGGCGCGCCTGAAGTGGCATCACGTTTACCTTTTTTTGGCGGCGTTCAACCTGCTCACGGTGTCCGCGGGGTTGTACCTGACGGACAAGATCATGTCGATCTATGGACAGTCGATCGACATCAACAAGATCTGGGCCGCGCGAGCCGCCGACTATGCTCGTCTCGGAGAATTGGCCGGCGCGGTCAACGCACCCGGCAACGATGTATTCGATACGCGCAAGGTTGCCGAAGAATCAGCCAGGATGCGGGCTGCTTTGCTCGTATTCGACAAACAAGTCGCTAGCTATCGCGCGGAATTGCAAAGCGGCGTGGAGCAATCGGAATCAGGTCCGCTGCTGGAGCACCTCGACAACGTAAGTGCCGCGATGCGTCAGATGATCGATGAAGCGGAATCGATCTTTGCCCATTTTCGGGCGGGACACCCCGATTTGGCGGGCGAACGCATGGCGACCATGGATCGCAAGTACGCCGCGCTGAATGCATCACTCGCGCACCTGGGCAAGGCGGTTGATGACATCCAGCGAAAGAACTTCGAGCGCCAGACCGCGGCCGCTAACAGTCTCAAGGAATACGAATACGCCTTGGCGGCACTGGTCGGATTGATGGTCGTCGGCGCGGCTTATTACGGCTACCGGCTCGCACGCCAGAATCAGCAGGATACCGAGGAAAAGCTGCGGCATCTCGCCGCCCTGGCTGAAGCAGAACAAGCGCTGCGCGGGGTGGCCGCGACCGAGGCGGCCAATCTCGTCCTGCAGAGGAACGAGCGCCACTTGCGGCTGCTCAAGGACATCAGTGAGCAAACGAGCGCGGCCGAGGACGTCGAGGCCGTACTGCGCTGCAGCCTGGCCACGATTTGCGATTTCACCGGATGGGTCGTCGGCCATGCATGGGTGAGGGCCAGGGAGGATCGACGATGGGAATCGAGCGGAATCTGGGTCGTGAAAGACGGCGAGAAGTACATGCGCTTCCAGGCTGCGTCCGGCGCAACCAGGTACGCGGCTGATTCCGAGGGGATGGTCGGTCGCGTGATCGGAACCGTGCAAGCCGTTTGGATGGCAGATGCGGATCAGGAATGGCCCGCCGATCGCCGGCAGGCGATGCTCGATGCGGGCATCCGCCCGGCATGCGCATTTCCGATACTGGTCGATCGCGAGATCGACGCCGTATTGGAATTTTTTTCTGCCGAAGGCAATCCGCCCGATGCGCATTTTCTGGACTTTTTGGATCAGGCCGGCAGTTTGCTCGGGGCCGCGATACGGCGCAAGCGCGATGCAGCGGAACTCAGAAAGCTTGCGGTGATCATCCAGCAAAGCGACAGTGCCATCGTCATCACCAACCCGGAACGCCGCGTCGAGTGGGTCAATCCGGGTTTCACCGCGATGACCGGCTATACGCTGCAGGAAGCGATTGGCTGTAAACCGGCCGAATTGCTGCAGGGTCATGAAACCGACAGCGCGACGATAGAGCGCGTCCGCGAAGCGCTCGACGCCTGCCGCAACGTCGAGGCCGACATGATCAATTATGGCAAGTCGGGGCGCCGGTTCTGGGTGCGCATGCGTATCCAGCCGATCTTCGACGGCGCCGGAAAGCTTGAACGCTTCGTGGCGATCGAGCAAGACATCACCGAACGCAAGCAGGCCGAAGAAGCGTTGCGCGAAAAAGAAGAGGAACTCCGTTCGGTGGTCGATAACCTGGTCGACGGCGTGATCAGCATCGATGCACGCGGCATCGTGCGCTCTTACAATGCAAGCGCCGAGCGGATCTTCGGCTACAGCGCCGCCGAGGTGGTCGGCGGCAACGTCAACCTGCTCGTCCCGGAGCCGCATCATAGTGCGCACGACGGTTACCTGGAGCGTTATCAGCATAGCGGCGAACGGCGTATCGTCGGCATCGGGCGTGAAGTCGAGGGGCGGCACAAGGATGGACGGCTGATCCCGATCGACCTGGCGGTGAGCAGCTACCAAATCAAGGGAGGCCACTATTTCACCGGCATCTTGCGCGATATCACCGAGCGCCGGCGCTTCACCGAGGAATTGCAGCGTGCGCAGCAGGAGGCGGAGCAGGCCAACATGGCCAAGTCGGCTTTTTTGGCGACCATGAGCCACGAGATCCGTACCCCGATGAACGGGGTGGTCGGCATGATCGACGTGTTGTACCAGACCGAGCTGGACGCCGATCAGCGGGAAATGATCGATACCGCACGCGACTCGGCGTTTTCGCTGCTTGGCATCATCGACGACGTGCTCGACTTTTCCAAGATCGAGGCTGGCAAGCTGGAATTGGAACAAGTGCCGGTATCGATTGCCAAGATGGTCGAAGGCGTGTCCGAGACCTTGTTGCCTGTTGCCTATAAAAAGCGGGTCGAGTTGATCGTTTTCTGCGACCCGCGCATTCCCGATAACGTGGGTGCTGACCCGGTCCGGTTGCGGCAGGTACTGTTCAACCTGGCCGGCAACGCCGTCAAGTTCAGCGGTGCTGAAACCGAAAGCGGCAAGCTGGGCCGGGTGACCATACGGGCCGATTTGATTGAGGCGTGCGTGGATACTGTCCGCATCCGCTTGCAAGTCGCGGATCAGGGAATCGGCATGAGCGAGGAAGCGGTCGCAAAGCTCTTCCTGCCTTTTACCCAGGCAGAAAGTTCGACGACCCGCCGCTTCGGCGGTACCGGGCTCGGACTGTCGATCTGCGCCCGCCTGGTTGAATTGATGGGCGGATCGATTGCCGTGCAAAGCGCGCTCGGCCATGGATCCTCGTTCAGCGTCGAACTCGATTTCATGCGAATTCCGGGCGCGACCGCTCCGACCCAGCCGTTCGATCTGCGGGACTTGAGCGTCGTGATGCTGACCGACACTGATTTACGCGAAATCCTGGTCGGCTACCTGGAACACAGCGGAGTTCGCGTCTTGCAGGCGCAAGGCCCGGAAGAGGCGTTGGCACAAGCGGCGGCCATCTCGGCCAGCGGTGTTCCGCCAGTCATCCTGCTGGTGGACGCCGGCAGCGACGACTCGCAGGTGGCGCGGCTGCGCGCCCAATTCGCTGCCAATCCCGGAATGAACACACGCTTTGTGGTCGTCGAACGCGGCCGGCGTCGCACCGTGCGTCTGGGCGGTGTGGACAGCGTCGTTGTCGACGCCAACGCCATGCGCCGCGGGGCGCTATTGCGGGCGGTCGCGGTAGCTGCCGGTCGCGCTTCGCCGGAGCGTGAAGCGGCTGCTGAAGAAACGCTGATACCTGCGACACCGCGTCTCTCGGTTCCCGATGCCGAAGCAGCCGGGTGCCTGATCCTGGTCGCGGAAGACAACAAGACCAATCAGAAGGTCATCCTGCGACAATTGAGTCTGCTTGGTTACACTGCCGAGATTGCCGACAATGGCCAGCAAGCGTTCGACATGTGGCGCCGCACGCGCTACGGGCTGGTTCTTAGCGACTGCCATATGCCGGAAATGGACGGCTTCGAGTTCACTGCCGCGATACGCCACGAGGAGCGGAGCGGCGTCCGGCACACTCCGGTGATTGCGATCACCGCCAATGCATTGAAAGGCGAGGATGAGCGCTGCCGCGCGGCCGGCATGGACGATTATCTGGCCAAGCCGGTTCAATTGACCGCGTTGCGAGACATGCTGATGAAATGGATGCCGGTCGCCGCACCCGTGTCCCGCGATCAGGCGCCTGATGCCATGGCTGTACCAACGGCCGCCACGATGACGGCAGTCGATCCCGGCATTTTGAAGGAGATCGTCGGCGACGATCCGGCCGTGATCGCCGAGTTTCTTGATGATTTCCGCGCCACGGCCAGGGAATCCGTTGCCGAGATCGAGGCTGCGTTCGCGACACGCGCCGCCCAAGGGATCGGAGCCGTCGCACACCGGCTGAAGTCGTCTGCCCGAACCGTCGGTGCTAATTACATGGCCGACCTCTGCCAATTGCTCGAAGATGCAGGGAGGACATCCGACTGGACAGCGATCGAGGACGCGATGCCGCGTTTGGCTCCGGCATTCGCAGCTGTGGACGATTTTATCGGCACCTACACGGCCGAACAGGGATAGGAGAGACGAAAAATGCTTCCACAATCGCAAGCGATCAGATTCCTGGTGCTGGACGATGATGCAATCATGCGCAAATTGATCGCTCGCGGTCTCAATACTCTTGGGCATCACAACATCTTGGCCTGCAGCAGCGGCATCGACACCTTGCAACTACTTAGCCGCGACGCTGCGCCGGCGGAAGTCATCCTGTGCGATCTCAACATGCCGGAGATGGACGGGATTGAGTTCCTGCGCAATCTGGCGGCCCTCGGCTATGGCGGCGGCATCATTCTCATCAGTGGCGAGGACCGGCGCATCCTGCATACTGCGGAGGCGCTCGCCAAGGCGCATCGTCTGGCGATCATGGGGTATCTGGAGAAGCCGGTCAGACCCGAACAGTTGCGAGTGATCCTGGCAGGCTGGCCGATGCAAGTGCCGAGCGCCGAAGCGGCAATGCAACCGGATTGCACCGCCGAGGATATCGAGCGCGGCCTCGCCGCCGGCGAATTCATCGCCTATTTTCAACCGAAGGTGGAACTGGTCAGCGGCTGGGTGGCCGGGGTGGAGGCGTTAGTCCGCTGGCGCCACCCCGTGCACGGAATGATCGCGCCGGAAAAATTCATCGGCATCGCGGAACAGCATGGCCTTATCGGCGAATTGACAACCCGGATGCTGTCCGAATCGCTGCGCCAGGCGCAAGTTTGGCGCAGCGCTGGCCTTGCCCTGAAAGTCGCGGTCAACGTGTCGATGGACGATCTGGTGCGGCTGGATTTCCCGGAACGGGTGGCGAACGCAGCAGCGGCCGCCGGGATTCCCCCTTTCGACCTTTCGCTGGAAGTGACGGAAAGCCGGCTGATGCGCGATCCGGTCGCGCCGCTTGATATCCTGACCCGCCTGCGTCTCAAGCGGGTGGAGCTGTCGATCGACGATTTCGGCACCGGTTATTCGAGCCTGGCACAACTGAACGGCATTCCTTTCGACGAACTCAAGATCGACCGCAGTTTCGTACAGGACGCTGCTAACAATCCCGCCGCCCAGACCATACTGGAGGCGAGCGTCGGCCTGGGAAAAAAGCTCAACATGCGCGTGGTGGCGGAAGGGGTGGAAACCAGAGCCGATTGGGATCGCGTGTCCGCGCTCGGCTGCGATCTGGCGCAAGGGTATTTCATCGCTCGCCCGATGCCAGGCGATGCCCTGCCTGACTGGCTGAAAAACTGGCGGTCGCCTTAGGTTGCCTCTGACAGCCTGCAGCGCGGTTCGGACGTGTGTCTATGGGATCCGGCGTGCCTGCGTGTGCGTTTGTTCCCAGATACTGCGCCTGCCAGGCACTGCCTACGAAGGAACCACGGCCAGCCAATCCTCGCGCAACACGCTGCGCAATTCCAGCAGGCGATTGATGTTCAGCTGGCTTAGCGCATGTCCCTGCGCCAGCAGTAAAGCGCCATCGATCGTTCGGACCGGCTGGGCCAATTGCATGCCGGGTTCCAACTGGCTCAGTGCGACTCGCGATGCCGTGTGTCCATCGTCTGCCGGAGGCGCGGACGGTGCGCAGATTTCCCTGGCCGGATCAAGTGCGGCCGCTGCGGATGCGGGCGGAGTCTCGACGGTCAGCAGCGTGGTGCCGATGGATTGATAGGCCAGGGGCGCACGCATGACCACGCGCTCGCTCACGGCCTGCATGATCTTTTCCGCGACGCTGACCGGCTTCATCGGCTTGACCAGAAAGCCGTTGACGTCCAATGCCATTGCGATGCCCAGCACCTCGGTATTGGAAAATGACGTCAGCACGATAACGCGCGTGTCGCTCGGTGCAGCAGTCGATCCGGCACGCAGGCGACGCAGCAATTCAAGGCCATTCATCCCCGGCATCTGGACGTCGGTGATCACCAGATCGAATTGCGCGTCCCGCATTGCCGCCATGGCAGCCTCGCCGCTGGGCGTTTCGGTGACATGCGCAATCCGCAAGCCGTCGAGGACGCGGCGCACCACCTTGCGCGAGAAAGGATCATCGTCGACGACCAGTATCTTGATACTGCGTAGATGTTCGGAGTCAATATCGGTCATTCTTGCCGTTCATGGTGGATTGTTGATTGCGCGGTATGCGTTCGATCCTGTCTGGTCCAGCCACATCTTCGGCACCTGTATTTAGGCCAAGTACACAATCGCGAAAGATGCATTAGACGTGAGCCGCCGGATGACACTTCTTCTCACCCAGTTTCCTTTTCCAAGTCTTGTAGACGAAGCTTGCTGCAAGGGTCAATATCGACAAACGTTACGCCAATGCGAAATGTGTTTCCACGTAACTCGCAGTATGCGACCGTTCCCAAAGCATTCAGCCTTTGCAAGTGGGAGTTGCGTCGCGGTTCAATAGCCAGCATGTAACGACGGCCAAAAGTGAGCGATTGCGCCAAATAGATTCCTACACCGGAAGTTGAGATATCGTGAACATCTGCAACGACATCACTTCCGTCATCAGCCAAAATCCGGCACGCGGCGTCGATTTCAAATCGCGCCGTATTTCGTCTATCTGTCCACAGGTTGACCACGTCTCTCGTTTCCATGGGGAAATAGTATCGAATAACTTGCAGCTAATTCCTTGTCTTGGGTCAAGTATGCGCAAGGGAGTTGACAGTTACATTCCACGTCGCAAGACGGCTTATGGCGGTAAGCGCCCACCGTCCCGAGCACCCACCAGCCCTGCACCAGACCTCGACCTTCTGCTATTTCAAGCGCATCGTCGACTTCGGTGCCAAGTTGTCTCACCGTACCCACCCGCGCCCGCCAGGGGGGCTTTCCTGCCGGGCATTCAACCCGACGTGCAAGACTTTCGACGCCAAGATTGTCATTACACCCGTATCCCAATAAACTTTCCGCTGAAAAACATTTACCTCAACCAAAGACGGGCTGCCACGGCGCGCTGTGCCGGCCTGTCCGATTATCTGGACAACCCCAATGAAAGAATCCTTTTTCCCCCAATGGCGCCTGCGGCAAAGCACCAACGACGGCCAGGGGCCGGTGATCGGCATCGATGAGCGGCTGCCGTGGCCGCAGACGATCGCGATGGGGCTGCAACATGTGGTTGCGATGTTCGGCGCCACCGTGCTGGCGCCGCTGCTGATGGGCTTCGATCCCAACCTCGCGATTTTCATGTCGGGCATCGGCACGCTGCTCTTTTTCGTGTTCGTCGGCGGCCGGGTGCCGAGCTACCTGGGCTCGAGCTTCGCGTTCATCGGCCTGGTGATCCTGGTGTCCGGCTACGGCGGCCAGGGGCCGAACGCCAACATGGGCGTGGCGCTCGGCGGCATCATCGCCTGCGGTGCGGTGTACGCGCTGATCGGCCTGCTGGTGGCGGCGGTCGGCACCGGCTGGATTGAAAAGCTGATGCCGCCGGTGGTCACCGGCGCGGTCGTCGCGGTGATCGGCCTGAACCTCGCGCCCATCGCCGTGAAAGGCGTCATGGGCAACAACTTCGATGCGTGGATGGCGCTGCTGACGGTGTTGTGCGTGGGCGGCGTCGCCGTGTTCACCCGCGGCATGGCGCAGCGGCTGCTGATCCTGATCGGCCTGCTGCTCGCCTACGTCATTTACGCGGTGCTGACCAATGGCATGGGCCTGGGCAAACCGATCGATTTCACCACGGTCGCCAATGCCGCGTGGTTCGGCGTGCCGCAGTTCGTGTCGCCGGTGTTCCGCGCCGATGCGATGGCCTTGCTGGCGCCGGTCGCGGTGATCCTGGTCGCGGAAAACCTCGGCCACATCAAGGCCGTCAGCGCAATGACCGGCCAGAACCTCGACCGTTACATGGGCCGTGCCTTCATCGGCGACGGCGTTGCCACGATGCTGTCCGGCAGCGTCGGTGGCACCGGCGTGACCACCTATGCGGAAAACATCGGCGTGATGGCGGTGACGCGTATCTATTCGACGCTGGTGTTCGTGGTCGCGGCCGTGGTTGCGCTGGTGCTCGGCTTCTCGCCGAAATTCGGCGCGGTCATCCAGACCATTCCCGGCGCGGTGCTGGGCGGCGTGTCGATCGTCGTGTTCGGCCTGATCGCGGTGGCGGGCGCGCGCATCTGGGTGGAGAACAAGGTCGACTTTGCCAACAACCGGAACCTGATCGTGGCAGCGGTGACGCTGGTGCTCGGCGCCGGCGATTTCACGCTGAAGCTGGGGCAGTTCGCGCTCGGCGGCATCGGGACCGCGACGTTTGGCGCGATCCTGCTGCATGCGTTGCTGTCGCTGCGGAAGGATGAGACGGAGTGAGGTCTGGCGGGCCGGGCTTTCTTCGGGAGCCCGGCCTTATTTTTTCAGCGCCGTGCCCTTCAATGAACGGCTGACGTTGCGCCCCTCATCGCGCAGGTTCTCCAGCAGGAATTCCACCAGCACGCGCACCCGGTGCGGCATGTGCCGGTTGGCGGCATACAGGAGCGTGAACGGCCGCGACGCGCCGCCGAAAGGCCGCAGCACTTCCACCAATGTTCCCTTCGCAAGGTCGTCGGCGACGATGAAGCGGTAAGTCTGAACCAGCCCCATGCCGCCACGAGCGACCGTGGCGAGCCCCAGCACATCGTCGGTGATGCATACCGAACCGTTCGTGTGCACGTCGGCCATTTCTCCATCCACGCGCAGCACCCAGGGCATGGGCTGGCCCGTGATCGGACGTTCGAACTGGATGCATTCGTGCCGCTTGAGGTCGTCCAGCGTCTTCGGCGTCCCCTTGCGCTTCAGGTAGGCGGGCGAGCCGACGATCACGAGTTCGCCGTCCTCGATCGGCCGCGCGACCAGGCCCGAGTCGGGCGGATTGCGTGCGCGGATCGCAAGGTCGATGCCGTCGGCCACGAGGTCGGCATTCTGGTTGGTCAGCTGGATCTCCAGCCTGACCTGCGGATACTTCTGCCGGAAGCGCGACAGGATGGGCAGCACGCGGAAATGTCCATAGGACGTCGGCAGGCTGATGCGCACCAGTCCTGCCGCCACCATCTGTTCGCCGGTCAACTCCCGCTCCGCCTCGACGAGCTGCCCCAGCGCCTGCCGGCATTGCTCGTAGTAGGCGCGGCCCCTGTCCGTCAGCCGCACGCTGCGGGTGGAGCGTACGAACAGTTGCACGCCGAGCCGCTCCTCCAGCCGCGATACCGACCGGCTCACCGCCGCCTGCGTCACGCCCGCCTGCGTCGCGGCAGCGGTGAAGCTCTGCAGTTCCGCCGTCTTGCAGAAGAGCTCGATGCTGCCCAGCATCAGGCTGTCGAAATGTCGGCCCATGTTATTACGCGATGTAATGAATGTTGTGCCTGATTCTATATTTATCTTCGTTGGGCGGGTAAATAAGATGCGCTTACCGGTTAACGCAACCACTCAACGGGAGAACATCATGCGCAAGAACATCGTCATCGTTTATCACAGCGGCTACGGCCATACCCACAAGATCGCGGAGTCCGTGGCCGAAGGCAGCGGCGGCGCGCTGCTGCCGATCGACGCCGAAGGCAACCTGCCGGAAGACGGCTGGGACAGGCTGGCGCGCGCGGACGCCATCATCTTCGGCTCGCCCACCTACATGGGCAATGTGAGCTGGCAGTTCAAGAAATTCGCCGACGCCTCGTCGAAGGTGTGGGGCGCGCAGGGCTGGAAGGACAAGCTGGGCGCGGCCTTCACCAACTCGGCCTCGGTCGCCGGCGACAAGCAGACCACGCTGTACACCCTCTTCACGCTGGCGCAGCAGCACGGCATGCTATGGGCGGGCACGGGCATGATGCCCAGTAATGCGAAGGCGTCCACGCGCGACGATGTCAACTACCTGTCGTCGTTCGCGGGGCTGGCCACCGCCACGCCGTCGGATGCTTCGGTGGATGAAATGGTGCAGGGCGACCTGCGCACTGCGGTGCTGTTCGGCAAGCGCGTGCGTGCCGCTGCCGAACGGCTCTCCTGAAGCGCGTGCCATGACTGACCATGAGGCAGTGCTCATCGCGGTCGATACGTATTGCCAGGGCGTGTTCCGCGGCGATGTCGGCCTGCTGCGTTCGGTGTTCCACCCGAAGGCGGCGCTCTTTGCCGAAGTGCGCGGACAGCCTTATTACAAACCGCTGGAGGAATACCTCGCCGTGGTGGCGAACCGCCAGTCGCCCGAGGCGCTGGGCGAGCCGTACCGGATGAAGCCGCTTGCCGTCGAAGTGACGCACGAGATCGCCTTCGCGAAAGTGCATTGCCCGATGCTCGGCTTCCACTATACCGACTACCTGTCCTTCGTACGGGAAGCGGGCAGGTGGCGGATCGTCAGCAAGGTCTTCACCGACGTCCCGCGATAGGAGAACCAGCCATGCAATCCCAGGAACATGTCCTCTACGAGGAAAGGGACGGCATCGCCGTCATCACGCTGAACAGGCCCGATGCGCTCAATGCCATCAATGTCGCCATGCTGCAGCGGCTGGACCGTCTGCTCGATGCCGTGGGCGGGCGCGATGCGATCGGCGCCGTGATACTGACAGGCACCGGCAAAGCGTTCTCGGCGGGAGCGGACATCAAGTATCTGCATGCATCGACGCCCATGCAGGTACGGGACTTCGCGCATCTCGCCGTGCGCGTCACCGGCAGGATCGAGCATCTCGGAAAACCGGTTGTCGCCGCGCTGAACGGATTGACGTTCGGTGGCGGACTGGAGCTGGCGGAAGCATGCGCGATCCGTGTGGCGGCAAGTAATGCACAACTCGGCCATCCGGAGGTGCGCATCGGCGCGGTGGCGGGATTCGGCGGCACCACGCGCCTTGCGCGGCTGATCGGGAAGGGGCGCGCGGCGGAAATGCTCCTGCGCGGCCGGACCATCGATGCGGAGGAGGCGCTGCGCATCGGCCTCGTGCAGGCAGTGACGGTGCCCGAAGGCCTGATGGCCGAAGCCGAGTCCTTCACCCGGGACATCCTTGCGCAATCACCCGGTGCGGTGCGCCTGACCTGGGAGGCATTGCACCGCGGGCTCAACATGACGCTGGAGGAGTCGGCCGCGCTGGGCGCCGATTTCTTCGGCCTGGCCGCGGCCACCGAAGACTTCCGCATCGGCACGAGGGCCTTTGTCGACAAGACGCGGCCCGCGTGGACGGGGAAGTGAGGTCACACCTTCTTGACGAACTCCGACTTCAGGCTCATGGAGCCGAAACCATCGATCTTGCAGTCGATGTCATGGTCGCTGTCGACGAGGCGGATGTTCTTGACCTTGGTGCCCATCTTGACGACGCCGCCGCCGCCTTTCAGCTTCAGGTCCTTGATCACGGTCACGGTGTCGCCGTCCTGCAGCACATTGCCCGCGGCATCGCGGTACACCTTCTTGCCTTCTTCCGGCGACTCGGCGGCGGCCTGTGCCGGCCATTCATGCGCGCATTCAGGGCAGATGAACTGACCGCTATCCTCGTAAGTGAATTCGGAGTGGCATTTGGGGCAGGGGGGGAGGGCGCTCATGGAGAAATCCGGGGGATGGGTAAAGGACGCAAGTATACTTGCTCGGCAATCACTTTCGGGAGGCCGGCCGTGCGTCGTTATGCATTCATTCCATTCTTTCTTGCCAGCTTGATCACCTTCGGCGCCCAGGCGCAGGTCCTGGAATGCATCGACAGCCAGGGCCGGAAGGAGTTCGCGTCGGTGTGCCCGCCCGGCACCATGACGCAAAAAGAGCTCAGGGCCAAGGGGCCGGCCTCCGAAGCGCCGCAGCAGGACTGGCAGGCGCAGGAGCGGGCGTTCCAGGAACGCCGCCTGCAGCGCGAACAGGCGGAAAGCGATGCGGAGAAGCGCCAGAAGCAGCAGCAAGCCGCGGAGCGCCGCTGCGCCAGTGTTCAACGCGCCATGGACCAGCTGCAGTCCGGCCGGCGGTTGCGCTGGGTGGACAAGGCAACGGGCGAGCGTACCGTCATGACCGACGCGGAGCATGCGGCCGAAATGAAAGCCGTCACCGAGGAACTGCGCCGCTGCCGGTCGTCTTAGTGGTGCAGCCGGTCCTTCAGCCGCTCGATCACATAACCCGTCATTCCCTGCGCCAGTTCCTGCTCGCCGAGGAAAATCCGGCCGGTGTTTTCCTGTTTCAGCAGCTGCGCCTCCTCTTCGCTGTGCGTGCGCACGACGGTGTCGATGGAAGGATTCAACGCGCGGGCGGTTTCGACCATGGCGCGCACATGAAAGGTGTCCGGCGTCGCGATGACCAGCACGCTCGCGTTGGCGATGTGTGCCTGGATCAGCACTGACGGCTCCGCCGCATTGCCGGCTACGGCAGGCACGCCTTTATCGCGCAGCTGCTTCACCATCTCCCGGTTTTCTTCCACCACCACGTAATGGACGCCGCATTTTTCCAGCATCGCCGCGATGTGACGTCCCACCCTCCCATAGCCGACGAGCACCACCTGTCCGGTCAGTTTCTCTTGCTCGACGGTGAACGGCAGTTCCGCCAGCGGGTCGGCGCTGCGCTCGAACTTGCGCGCCAGGTCGGAGCGCGCATGCAGCCAGCGTTGCAGCGGTTCCAGCGTCTTGAACACGAAGGGATTGAGCGCGATCGAGAAGATCGCGCCGGCGAGGATCATGCTTTGCGCGTCGGGCGAGAGCAGTTCGAGCGAGACGCCGAGCGCCGCGAGGATGAAGGAAAACTCGCCGATCTGCGCCAGGCTGGCGGAAACCGTCAGCGCCGTGCCGAGCGGATAGCGCAGCGCCAGCACCAGGACGAAGGCCGCGAGCGACTTGCCGAACATGATGATGGCGACCACGGCCAGGACTTCGAGCGGCCGCTCCACGACCACCGAAGGGTCGAACAGCATGCCGACCGACACGAAGAACAGCACGGAAAAGGCCTCGCGCAACGGAAGCGATTCTTCCGCCGCACGATGGCTGAGGTCGGATTCGCGCAGCACCATGCCCGCAAAAAAGGCGCCCAGGGCAAACGACACGCCGAACAGTTTTGCCGATGCGTAGGCGATGCCGACGGCGGCGGCTACCACGCACAGCGTGAACAGCTCGCGCGAGTTGGTGCGCGCCACCTGCCACAGCAGCCAGGGAAAGAACTTCCTGCCGACCACCAGCATCAGCGCGATGAAAACCGCGACTTCGCCCAGCGTAATCGCGAGCGACGCCCAGAGGTTGCCGGCGGCAGCATCGGCCTTGCCGCCGAGCGGGCCGGACAGCGCCGGCAGCAGCACGAGCACGACCACCATCACCAGGTCTTCCACGATCAGCCAGCCGACCGCGATGCGGCCGTTGACCGAATCGAGCACGCCGCGGTCTTCGAGCGCCCGCAGCAGCACGACGGTGCTGGCCACCGACAGCGCAAGGCCGAACACCAGGCCCGCGCCGATGCTCCAGCCCAGCGAGTACGCCAGGCCCATGCCGAGCAGCGTCGCCACGGCGATCTGCAAGATGGCGCCGGGCAGGGCGATTTTCTTCACCTCCATGAGGTCGTCGAGCGAGAAATGCAGGCCGACGCCGAACATCAGCAGCATCACGCCGATCTCGGCGAGCTGCGTGGCAAGGTCGACGTCCGCGATGAAGCCCGGCGTGAACGGGCCGATGAAGATGCCCGCGACAAGATAGCCAACGAGGGCGGGCAGGCGCAGGCGCGCCGCGATGAACCCGAAGATGAGCGCCAGCCCGAGGGCGGCGGCGATGGTGGTGATCAGGCTGACGTTATGCGGCATGCCTCAGCCTCCCTTCATCCAGCCGAGTCCTTCGGCGGTGCCTTTTGCCGGCCGGTATTCGCAGCCGATCCAGCCTGCGTAGCCCAGCTCGTCGAGCAGACCGAACAGGTAGGGATAGTTGACCTCGCCGGTGTCCGGCTCGTTCCGCCCGGGAACGCCTGCGATCTGTATGTGTCCGATGTGCGGCAGGGTGCGCCGCACTTTCATCGCGATGTCGCCTTCCATGATCTGCACATGGTAGAAGTCCATCTGCACCTTCAGGTTGGCGGCGCCGACCTCCTCGCGGATCGCATGGGCGTCGGCCTGGAAGTTCAGGAAATAGCCGGGCATGTCGCGCGTGTTGATGGGCTCGATCAGGACGTCGATGCCATGCTTCGCCGCCTCCGCGCACGCATGCCGCAGGTTGTCCACATAAGCGGCGCGGCACGCGGCCCGGTCGGCGCCGGCGGGAACCAGGCCGGCCATCATGTGCAGGCGCGGCGTGCCGAGTACCTTCGCATAGCCGATGGCCTTGATCACGCCTTCGCGGAATTCGGCTTCGCGGCCCGGCAGGCAGGCAATGCCGCGCTCGCCGCCCGCCCAGTCGCCGGGCGGCATGTTGAACAGCACGTTCTCCAGTCCGTTGGCCTTGAGCTGCCGCGCAATCTCTTCCGGCGTGTGTTCATACGGGAACAGGAATTCCACCGCCTTGAAACCAACCTTCGCCGCCGCGCCGAAACGCTGCAGGAAAGGCACTTCGTTGAACATCATGGTCAGGTTTGCCGCAAATCTGGGCACGGTCTTTCCCCTTGGAAGTGTGTTGTTGCCCGCACGGACGGACGGCGTTCAGCCGCCAAGCAGGTCGTGCGCGTTCAGGATGGCATAGACGATATCAGGATTCTTCTCGAGGCACCGGCGGACGGCGGCAGGTACGTTCTGCCGCGTCTTCCTGCACAGCCCCGGCTGATCGGCAAGCTGGATGCTGATGCCGCGCACCGTGCGCACCTCGCGTGCTCCCGGCGCGATCTGCAGCACCATGCCGAGCTGTTCGATCATGCGGTCGCTGATGCGCTTGAGTTCTTCGTACGAGGTAATGTTCTCGATCCGTTCGATCAGCCGTTTTTCTTCCTCGCGCGTCATCCGCAGGATGCGGACATCGCCTTGCGGGTCGTTCAGCAAGTCATCCCGGCCGCAGACGCAGGCGCCCGGCGGACATTCCTTGCGGATCGGAAAAGGTGGCTGGGGGAGCATGGGGATCGTCTCGATACGGTGGTCCTGCGATAGACAATCTTGCCTGGAGGAGTATCCCTTTGCCGGCGGACTTCTGTCAAACGGGTTCATAATGCGGCTTTTGAACCGCCTTCCCGTTGACCTCCCGAAAGACTGCCGCCTGCTAATCCTCGGCGAAGTGGTGGCTGCGAGGGCAGACGCGGATGCGTTCCACGACGGGCACTGGTCGTGGAAGAAGGAACGCCCCGCTCCATCCATTACATTGCCGGCGGCAATTTTATCGAGACGGGCGAGGCGATCGCGGTGAAGAAGTAATTACTGCATGCCGCCGAGGCAGAGATACTTGATCTGCAGGTATTCCTCGATGCCGTAGTGCGAACCTTCGCGGCCGATGCCCGATTCCTTCACGCCGCCGAAGGGCGCGACTTCGTTGGAGATCATGCCTTCGTTGATGCCGACCATGCCGTATTCGAGCTGCTCGGCAACGCGCCAGACGCGGCCGATATCGCGCGAATAGAAATACGCGGCCAGGCCATAGCGGGTGTTGTTCGCCAGCGCGACCGCCTCTTCATCCGTCTTGAAGCGGAACAGCGGCGCAACCGGGCCGAAGATCTCTTCCTGCGCGACCAGCATGTCCGAGCTGACATCGGTAAGCACGGTCGGCGCAAAGAAGTTGCCGCCGAGCGCATGCGGCTTGCCGCCGACAATCGCCTTGGCGCCCTTGTCCACCGCGTCATCGACCAGCCGCTCGACCTTGCATACCGCTGCCTCGTTGATGAGCGGACCGATCTGCACGCCCGGTTCCATGCCGTCGCCGACCTTCATTTCCCGTACCGCATGCGCCAGCCTTTCCGCGAACAGGTCGTAGATGCCGTCCTGCACGATCAGCCGGTTCGCGCACACGCAGGTCTGGCCGGCGTTGCGGTATTTCGACGCGATGGCGCCGCGCACGGCCGCATCCACATCGGCGTCGTCGAAGACGATAAAGGGCGCATTGCCGCCGAGTTCCAGCGACACCTTCTTCACCGTGTCGGCGCATTGCGCCATCAGCCGCTTGCCGACAGGCGTGGAGCCGGTGAAGCTGAGCTTGCGTACCGTCGGGTTGCCTGTCAGTTCCTCGCCCACCGCGGCGGGACGCGCGGTGGTGACGACGTTGAGCACGCCTGCCGGGATGCCTGCGCGCTCGCCCAGTTCGGCCAGCGCCAGCGCGCACAGCGGCGTCGCTTCCGCCGGCTTCACCACGGAGGTGCAACCGGCCGCAAGCGCGGGGCCCACCTTGCGGGTGATCATCGCGATCGGGAAGTTCCACGGCGTGATGGCGGCGGTCACGCCGACCGCCTGCTTGATCACGATCAGGCGCTTGTCGCCGGCAGGCGAGGGAATCACATCGCCATAGACGCGCTTGCCTTCCTCGGCGAACCATTCGATGAAGGAGGCGCCGTAGGCGACTTCGCCGCGCGCTTCGGCCAGCGGCTTGCCCTGTTCCAGCGTCATCAGTTGCGCCAGGTCGTCCTGGTTGGCGAGGATGAGTTCGAACCAGCGGCGCAGGATGGCGGCGCGCTCCTTGGCGGTTTTCGCGCGCCATGCCGGCAGGGCGGCATCGGCGGCGGCAATCGCGCGGCATGTTTCCTCGGCGCCCATGTCGGGCACCGCGGCGATCGCTTCGCCATTGGCCGGATTGCGGATGATGTTGGTCGCGCCGGCATCGGCGACGCACCAGGTGCCGTTGATGTAGGCCTTCTGGCGGAACAGGGTGGGGTCGTTGAGTTGGATGGTCATTGTGAGTGTCCTGGATGAGATGTTCGCTCCTTCCACTTGAAGTGGAAGGTCGGGATGGGGATGGTCTTGCCTGATTGAAGCAACCCATCCCCACCCTAACCCTCCCCTTGAAGGGGAGGGGACGTCCTTTCATTTGGCGTTGACGACTAATACACCGCGCGATAGATGGCCAGCGCGTCTTCGTACTGCACCTCGCGCGGATTGTTCACCAGCAGGCGCTGCACGTTCATCGCATCCTTCGCCAGCATCTCCAGGTCGCCTTCCGGCACGCCGGCGCTCTTCAGGTCCTGCTCGAAGGGCATCTCGACGACCAGCTTGCGCAGCGCGTCGATGAAGGCGCGGGCGGCTTCGGCATCGTCCTTGAAGGTAGCGGACGGGAGGGTCGCGCGGCCCAGTTCCGCATACATTTCTTCCGCGGCGGGCAGGTTGAATTCCAGCACCGGCAGCAGCACGAGCGCGTTGGTCAGGCCGTGCGGCAGGTGATAGTGGCCGCCCAGCGGATAAGCCAGCGCGTGCACCGCGCCGACCGGAGCATTGGCGAAGGCCATGCCGGCGAACAGCGAGCCGAGCAGCATCGCTTCGCGTGCCACGGCATCCTTGCCGTCGCGGACCACCGTGCGGATGTTGTTGAACAGCATGGTCAGCGCCCGCACGGCCAACGCGTCTGACAGCGGGTTCTTCTTGTGGCGCGTGGTGTAGGCTTCGATCGCATGCACCATCGCGTCCACGCCGGTCATTGCCGTCACGCGCGGCGGCAGGCCGAGCGTGAGCAGGCTGTCGAGCAGCGCTACGTCGGGATAGAGATAGGAGGACACGACGCCCTTCTTCTCGTTCGACGGCGTGGTGAGGATGGAGATCGCGGTGACTTCCGAGCCGGTGCCAGCGGTGGTCGGCACCTGGATCAGCGGCAGGCGCGGGCCGCGCGCGAGGCCGACGCCATAGATTTCCGGCAGGGACTGCGGGCTGCGAACCAGCAGCGCGACCAGCTTGGCGGTGTCCATCGAACTGCCGCCGCCGAATCCGGCAACGCCATCGACGCCGGCCGCGCGGGCCTGTTCGACGGCGGACAGCACACTGGCTTCCGGCGGGTCAGCTTGCACGTCGGCGAACACGGTCGCCTTGATGCCTGCCGCCTCCAGGCTGGCCAGCGCGCCCTCGAGCAGGCCGGCATTCAGCAGGAAGCGGTCGGTGACCAGGTAGAGATGGGTGACGCCGAGGCCGGCGGCAAGTTCGCCAAGGCGCTTCGCCGCGCCCTGTTCGCACACGATCTTCGGGGCGGTTTCGAAAATGAACTGTGACATGGAAATCCTTTCGAAGGGTTAACCTGCGGTGACGACACCGCGCTCAATGCGGAACACGCGGTCGACCAGGTCGGCAGAATGCGAGTCGTCGGACTCGGACAGGATGATGGACATGCCTTCGCTGCGCAGCGAACCGATCACTTCCGTCAGGCGGCGCGACAGCACGGGCGCGACGCCTTCGAAAGGTTCGTCGAGCAGCAGCAGCGTGCGTCCCGGCATCAGGGCGCGCGCCAGCGCCACCAGCTTCTGCTGGCCGCCGGACAACTGCAGCGCACGCCGGTCGCGAAAGCCGGCCACTTCGGGCATCAGGCCATAGATCCAGTCGAGACGCTTTTCCGCATCCTTGATGCCGATCGACCAGACCGGCAGCAGGATGTTTTCCTCGACGGTCAGCGACGGGATCAGGCGGCGGTCTTCCGGCAGGTAGCTGATGCCGCGCGGCGCGCGTCCGTGGGGCGCCACGGCGGCAAGGTTTTCGCCGTTGACCGCGAGCTCCTTCGCGTCCATCGGCATCAGGCCCATGATGGAACGCATCAGCGTGGTCTTGCCGGCGCCGTTGCGGCCGATCAGGCCGACCATGGAGCCCTTCGGCACGTCCATGGACACATCGCGCAGCACCGGAATGCGGTCGATGGACACGTTCAGGTTCTTGATGGAAAGCAGGGACGCGCTCATGCTGCGGCTCCTTCGAGGATTTGAGAGGGATCGATGTGGTGGCCGATGACGAGTTCCTGCACGCGTTCGTCGGACAGCACCTTCATCGGCGCGCCGTCGGAAATGATCTCGCCGCTGTAGAAGGCGAGGATGCGCGATACGTAGCGGGCGACGATGTCCATGTCGTGCTCGACGAAGAGCACCGTGGTGCCGTGGTGCTTCACCGCAGCCATCACGGTGTCCATCAGCGGGAACTTCTCTTCCACGCTGACGCCGGAGGTCGGCTCATCGAGCAGCAGCATGCGCGGGTTGGACACCAGCGCCATCGCGATGTCGATCAGCTTGCGTGCGCCCTGCGGCACGGCGGAGACGCGCGAGTCCTTGTAATGCACGACGCCGAACTCGTCGAGGATTTCCAGCGCGCGCTTGCGGCGCGAAGGATTGTCGAAGCCGGCGAAGAAGGACGGACGCGGGCTTTCGGCGGCGATCAGCGCCACCATGACGTTTTCCAGCACAGACAGCTGCGGGAACAGCTGCGCCACCTGGAACGAGCGGGCCATGCCGAGGCGGGTGATGGCGCGCGGCTCCTGGCCGACGATGTGCTGGCCTTCGAACAGGATCTTGCCGCCGGAGGGCGGCAGGTAGCCGGTCACCATGTTGATGAAGGTGGTCTTGCCGGCGCCGTTGGAGCCGATCACGCCCACCACTTCACCCTTGTCGATGCGGACATTGATGTCCTTGGCGGCGACCACCGCCCCGAAGGTGCGCTGCAGGTCGATGGTTTCGAGAATCGCGGTCATGCTGTGGCCTCCTTGGCGGCGGTTGCGGCCGTGCTGTTGCCGGCGGCATGCGCGGCGCTGTGCTTCTTGCGGCTGACCAGGCTCCACAGGCCCTTGGGCAGGAAGATGATCAGGACGAGCAGCACGACGCCGAGCGTGAGCTGCCAGGTGTGCGGCGCTTCCTGGATGGCGAAGGTGCGCACCGCGGCGAACACGATGGCCGCGATGAAGGCCGCCGCGACGTGTCCGGTGCCGCCAAGGATGGCGATGAACACGAATTCGCCCGAGGTGGTCCAGAACGCCATGTCGGGATCGATGTGGCCGGTGGCGAGCGCGGTCAGGCCGCCGCCGAGGGCGGAGACGGCTGCGGCGGCGAGGTAGTTCGCGTAGATCACCGCGCGCGGCGATACGCCGAGGTACTCGACGCGGATCTCGTTCTCGCGAATCGCTTCGGTGACGAGGCCGAGGCCGGAATTCATCAGCCGATGGAACACGATGGCGGCCACGGCGCTGACGCCGACCGTCAGGAAGAACACGGCCAGCTTGGCGCTTTCCGGCGTCGGTTCCCAGCCGAAGTAGGTCGGCGTCGAAACGTTGAAGCCGTCGGTCGAGCCGAGCGCGGACGACTTCACCAGCACGCCGAACAGGATCATCGACAGCGCCATGGTCAGCATCGCGAAGAAGATGTCGCGATAGCGCGCCAGCAGCAGGCCGCACACGGCGGCCAGCAGGACGGCGACGCCGACGCCCGCGGCGAGCAGCGCGAACGCGTCGCGCACGCCGAGGTACTGCGCGCCGAGGCCGGCCGCGTAGCCGCCGATGCAGTAGAACAGCGCCTGGCCGAAGGTGACGAGGCCGACGCGCATCTGCACGACGACGCCGACGACGACCAGTGCCTTGGCGAAGGCGAGGGTGAGGAGAAAGGACAGCCAGTCAGGCGAGAGCCAGCCGGCGAGGGCGACCGCGACGGCGGCCGCAAGCAGGGCGATTTCGGTACGCATTTCAGATCTTCCTTGCGAGAATCTGACCGAACAGGCCCTGCGGGCGGACGGCCAGAACGAGGAACATGACGCCGTAGATCACGAACAGTTCGATCTCCGGCGCGACGTGGACAGCAAAAGAACGGGCCAGGCCGACCATCAGCGCACCGACGGCCGCGCCGCCGATGCTGCCGAGGCCGCCGACGACGACCACCGCGAAGGCGAGCACGATGACCTCGACGCCGATGCCCGGCGTCACCGAGATGGCGGGCGCGGTCAGCGAACCGGCCAGCGCGCCCAGCACGGCGCCGATGACGAAGGTGACGGCGAACATGACATTGACGTTGACGCCCATGGCCATTGCGATTTCGCGGTCATGGATCACGGCGCGCAACAGGCGTCCCTTGTTGGTGCGGTTGAGCGCATACCAGGCGGCGAGGCCGATCAGCAGCGACACGATGACCAGCGACAGGTCGTAATTGGCGAAGCTGAGCACGCCGCCGACCGCGCTCTGTCCGAGCAGGCGGTAGGGCTGGTAGGCGAAATAGGGATCGACGCCCCAGATCAGCTTGGTGGTGTCTTCGAGGATGAGCAGGAGCGCGTAGGTGACGATGACCATCAGGATCTCGTCCCGGCCGCGCATGAAGCGCAGCAGGCCCTGTTCCAGCACCAGGCCAACGATGACGCCGGCGGCGAGCGCGCAGCCGGCGAGCAGCGCGTAGCTCCAGTAGGGGGCGCTTTGTCCTTCGCCGGAGAAGTACCAGCCGACGAGCGATGCGGCGCTGTAGGCGCCGATGGCATAGAAGCTGCCGTGCGCCATGTTGAGGATGCGCATCACACCGTAGATCACGGTGAGACCCGCGGCGACGAGGAAGAGCCACGAGGCGTAGATCATCCCGTCGATGAAAATCGCGAAGAGTGTGTTCATGGGGATTCCAGGAGTGGTGGAACGGGTTGCTCCCCTCTCCCGCAGGCGGGAGAGGGGCAGGGGGGGGAGGGCGCGCGCAAAACCACTTCAGGTCTTGGCAGTCCCCCTCATCCCCAACCCTTCTCCCGCCTGCGGGAGAAGGGGGCCGGCAAGTTCAACTAAATCAGCTGCACTTCGCGCCCGGCATGCCGGACTTGATCCAGTCCACGGCCGTCGTGCCGTCCGGCGGCATCAGGCACTCTGCGGCGTAGCTCTTGACCTTGGTGACCGAACCCTTGCCGGTCTTCGGATCGAACTGGTATTCGCCGTAGGACACGCCCTGCACAGCCTGGTGGCCGTCGGCGCTCGACATCTTCACGGTGCCGCTCGGCGCTTCGAAGGTCAGGCCCTTGAGGCCGGCCGTGATCTGCTCCGGCGCCGGCATGGCGTTCGGCTTGGCGGTTTTTTCGACGGCGGCCTTCAGCGCCAGGATGGCCTGGGTCATCTTGTAGGCCGGGTAGGTCGGCGATTCCTTGAACTGCGTGGTGAAGTTCGGGCGGAACCAGTCGTTGAGCGCGTTCTTCGGCGCGAACTGGCCGAAGGGGCCGCGGCCGCCGACGATGGTGCCGTTCGGGATCTGGCCCTTGAAGCGTTCGACGCCGGTGTCGCCGCAGGTCAGCGCCGCCGGGCTCTTGTCGAACAGGCCGCGTGCGGAACCTTGCAGCATCAGGGCTTCCATGTCGCCGCCCCAGAAGCTGGAGTGGATCAGGTCGGGCGCGGCGACCGACAGGGCGGAGATTTCCGCGCCGTACTGGCCCTGTGCCAGCTTCGGCCACTGTTCGGATGCGACCTTGATTTCCGGCTTGATCTGCTTGAGCGCGAAGATGAAGTCGTTCCAGGAGTCCTGGCCCCAGGAATAGTTCTGCTGGATGGACGCGACCGACTTGATGTTCGGGCGGGTCTCGGCGACGTAGCGTGCCAGCGCGACGTTGTCGACCACGGCGTCGAGGCCGGTGCGGAAGGTGTACTTCGGATTCTTGACGGTGTCGAACAGGCGGGACGTGCCGCAGTCGAAGAAGATGGTCGGCGCCTTCAGTTCTTCGGCAACCGGGCCGACGGCGAGGCAGTCGCCGGAAGAGATGTAGCCGATCACGACGTCGACCTTCTGGCGCTGGACCAGGTTGCGGAACTCTTCGACCTGCTTGGTCGCGCCGCCGTTCTCGTCAATGATCACGGTCTCGATCTCGAGGCCGTTGATGCCCTTCTTGTTGTAGGGAGCGGGCAGTGCGCCCTTGTTCAGCGCCTCGACGGTCAGCTTGGCGGCATTCGCGGCCGGTACACCGAACGGGCCGGCTGCGCCGCCCGACAGGAAGGTAACGATACCGATGCGGAACTTGCCGTTTTCGGCGGCCTGTGCGGCCGGTGCGAACGCTGCGGACACAGCGAGGGAAATGGCGGCGATTGCGATGCCGGCGTGACGTGGGCGCTGAACGCTCATGGACTGCTTCTCCTGGGTGGTGGTTGGACTGCGGGGGAAATGCGCCGGATGTTGCGGCGCTGTTGAATCAGTTCGGGCGGCGGAAGCAGGTCTTCCGCGCGGTAGACGGTCCAGTTGCCCAGCATGACCTGGGCCGGGGCGAAGCGGTCGTCGGGGACGACTTCGCCGATCGCCTGCGCCTGTACGACCTGGTGCAGGACGGGATCGATGTAAGAGGTGTGGCCCTCGGGGTCTTCCGGCAGGGAGAGGCGCAGGCCTTCCAGCGTGCGCGCGAGCTGCTCGGCCGTTGCCTTGTTGCCGGTCTGTGCCAGTGCGCGGCCGATGGCCATGATGCCGGAGTACGCGCCTTCGGCGGTGTAGTTGGGATAGCGGCCCTCGGCCTTGTGGAAGTCGGCGACGAACTTGCGGTTGCGCGCGGTGTCGGGCCAGTTGTTGTGGTGGCGCGCCGACAGGATCAGGCCGCTCGGCGCATGCTGGCCGAGCGAGGTCAGCACTTCGTAATTGCCGCCGGTGTCGAAGTTGGCGATGCGCATCTTGGTGTGCAGCCCGCTCGATGTCGCCTGCTTGAGGAAGGTGACGAAGTCGCCGCCCCACAGTCCGACCACGGCAATGTCGGCCTTCGTCGCTTCGAGTTCGGTGATGTAGGCCGAGTAATCCGCCTCATACAGCTTTGACCAGTAATCGCCGGCGACCTCGTAGCGCACGCCGAGGCGATCGAGGCTGCTCTTCAGGTCGCGCCACGACACATGGCCGTAGTCGTAGTCGGAGCCGAGGAAAACGAGGCGCTTCCAGCCGTTCTTTTTCTGCAGGTCGGCCAGGTAGCGCGCGCCGGCTGCCATCGAGGTATAGGTGTCGTTGGAGAGACGGAAGTAATAGGGGTGGAAGTCCTCCATCGTCAGGCGGGAGGAGGCATGGTCGGTGCCGATCAGCAGCACACGCTGTTCCTTCGCGACGCGGGTGACGGCCTGCGCGACGCCCGAGCTGACGATGCCGCAGAGGAAGCGCACGCCGTCGCGCTTCACGAAATCGTGCGCGATGCGCTGCGCGAACGAGGCCTTGGAGCGGTCGTCTTCCACCAGCACGCGCAGCTTCGGCGCCTGCGCGCCCAGCTCGGCTTCCAGGTCGGCCAGCGCCACCTTGATGCCGCCGATGCTGTCGCGGCCATAGCTCGCCGCGCGGCCGGTCAGCGGGTACATGCAACCGACGACCGCATCCGCCTTGCCAGCCGGAGCGCCCAGCTCGACGCGCGCCGATGCCTGTCCCGGCAAGGCGAACGCCAGCGCCGTCATCAGGCATGACAGCCATCCGCGGCTGCGATCGTTCTGTTGTGAATTGGACATCGTCTCCTCCTGGCAAACAATCGAAAGGCCTTATTGTCATTGATCGGGCCGCGTCGATGTCGGGGTGTTTGCCTGCATGACATATCGCAAGCGGCATGCCAATCGCGCCGGGAAAAAGGAAATGCGGCGCAATGCCGCATGGGGATTGACGGATGGCGCGAGCGTGCATTCCGGGAATGCCGCTCATCGCGCGCGCGATGAGCGGCATCCGCTCGGGATGGTGAGCGCAATCCGCTCAAAACATGTTGGCAATCCGCTCACAAACGCCGGGAGACGGGAGGAAACGCGCTATTCTTGCGGCGCGGTTGTTCCTTGCCGAAAGGCACGCTACTTGCGTAGCCGTTTCGCTCCCTTCTCCAGCCCGCGGGAGAGGGGAGTGCTTCACCGCCCAACTTCCACCCCCATGGCCATCCAGAAAAGCATCGTCCGCCGCTACCTCATCCTGTCGCTCCTGGCGTCGGTCGTGCCCGTCGTCTGGATCGGCCTGCTGTACGACCGCTTTGCCGAGTCCGCCTTCCAGGAAGTCATCGACGAAAAGCTGCGCGCGCACCTGACCGCGACCGCCAGCCGCATTACCGGTTTCGTGGAAGCGCGCCGCTACCAGGCCGAGACGCTCGCCAATTTTCCCGGCATGGCCGGCTTTGCGGGGTCGGACGAAGGTGTGCCGAGCGACCAGGTGGGCGCCTTGCTGCAGGTGGAGTCCGACCTGCCCGACCTGTTCGGCATCCTGTTCTTCGGGGAGGACGACAGCCTGAAGAAAGTGGTGCCGGGACAGGCCGCGTCCGGGCCGCCCTACTGGAGCGAAACGACGCTCGAGATCGGCGACCTGCCGCAGACCCGTGCCGGCGACGTCGAGCTTGTCGGGCCTGCGCCGCCCGTTGACGGCAACTCGGGCTGGCTGCTGGTGCGCTATCCCTTGCGCGACGTGCAGCAGGACGGCGCGCGGCACGTGGCGTTGCATGTGCGGCTCGCGTCGCTGACGGAACTGATGGGCGCCGACCCGGCGGCGGGCGCGGTGGAGCCGGTGCTGAAAACGCCCGCAGGCTATTTCAACCGTGTCGGCCACCTGGTATCGCCGCGCGGCAAGCTGATTCCCGGACCGGAGATCTATCCAGGCTGGCAGCCGATGCTGCAGGTGGAACCCTCGCAACTGCTCGAACCCTTCGACCGCGCGCGCCGTGCCCTCTTCATCGCGGCGCTGGTCGGCGCGGTGCTGATCGTGATCCTCTTCACGCAAATGTCCCGGCGCCTGCGGCAGCGCGTCGGCCAGTTGCTCGCCGGGGCGAGCGCGATCTCGTCGGGCCGCCTCGAATACCGCATCGCCGACCACGGCGAGGACGAGATCGCCACCGTGTCGCGCGCCTTCGACGCCATGGCGCAGCGGCTGGAACAGCATCTCGCCCGCATCGTGCGGATGGAGAAACTCGCGGTGCTCGGCGAATTCGCAACCAACATCGCGCACGAGGTGCGCAACCCGCTGGCGGCGGTAAAGACCACGGTGCAGGCGCTGTCGCGCCGCGAAACCGACGCGCGCCGCTTGCAACTGCTGGCCGATGTGGAGAGCGAAATCGACCGTCTTGCGCGCGTGGTCAGCCAGCTCCTCGATTTCGGCCGCCCGCGTCCACCCGTCGCGGAAGAGGTCGGCGTGCGCGACATCTTCCGCCGCGTGACGCTGCTGCTGGAGCCGGAGGCAGACAATCGCAAGGTCTCGCTGTCGGCACAGGGAGACAGCGACATGGTGATCGTGGCCGATGCCGACCATGTCGTGCAGATCCTGCTCAACCTCGGCATGAATGCCTTGCAGGCATCCGAAGAGGGCGGCGCGGTCGTGCTGCGCGCCACGCGGGAATCGAGCATGGCGGTGCTGGAGGTCAGCGACCAGGGCCACGGCATCCCCGACGACGTGCTGCCCCGCGTGACCGATCCTTTCTTCACGACCAAGAGCAAGGGCATGGGCCTCGGTCTCAGCATTTCGCGCCAGCTCGCCGAGATCAACGGCGGGCGGCTGGACATCCGCAGCACGCCGGGAAGCGGCACATCGGTGCGGGTATTCTTTCCGCTAGCGTGGGAAAAAAGATAATGGCAAGCATCCTCATCATTGACGACGAAACCAACCTGGTCCGCTCGCTGAGCTTCGCGCTGGAAGACGAAGGGCACGCGGTGCGCGGCGCGGGCACCGGCGCCGAGGGACTGGCGGCTGCGGCGGAGTTCGCGCCCGACCTGATCCTGCTCGACCTGAAGCTGCCCGACATGTCCGGCCTCGACGTGCTGGAGAAGCTGACCGCGCAGAAGTGCGACGCACAGGTCATCATGATCTCCGCCCACGGCGACACGCGCGCCGCGGTGAAGGCGGTCAAGCTCGGCGCGGCCGATTACATCACCAAGCCCTTCGACCTCGACGACCTCTCGCTCACGATCCGCGCGACGCTGGAACGCCGCCACATGGCGTTCGAACTGGAATTCCATCGCGATGCGACGATGCGCAACTCCGGCCTGATCGGCGACAGCCCCGCCATGCGGGAGCTCGCCGCGACCATCGACCGCGTGGCGGCAAGCGCCGCCACGCGCATCCTCGTGCTGGGCGAGTCCGGCACCGGCAAGGCGCTGGTGGCACGCGCCATCCACGCCGCCAGTCCGCGCGCATCCGGTCCCTTCATCGAGATCAACTGCGCATCCCTCCCGGAACAGTTGATCGAGGCCGAACTGTTCGGCGCGGAGAAGGGCGCCTACACCGGCGCGCACCAGCGGCGCGTCGGCCTGGTGACGCTGGCCGACAAGGGCACGCTCTTCCTCGACGAGATCGGCGAGCTGCCGCTGGCGCTGCAGGCGAAACTGCTGCACTTCCTGGAGAACGGCCAGTACCGCGCCATCGGTTCCGGCCGCGCGCAGTCCGCGGATGTCCGCGTGGTGGCGGCAACCAACCGCGATCTCGCCGCTGCGGTGCGCGAGGGCGGATTCCGGGAAGACCTGTACTTCCGGCTGAATGTCATCCAGCTCAACATTCCGGCCTTGCGCGAGCGGGGATCGGATGCGCTGGACCTCATCGCGCATTTCGCCCTCGCGTTCGCAAGGGGAGAGGGCTCGGCGCCGATCCGGCTGTCCGGCGATGCGCGCGCGGTGCTGCTGCGCTACCGCTGGCCGGGCAACGTGCGGGAGCTGAAGAACCTGATCGAACGCCTCACGATCCTGCATCCCGGCACGGAGGTGCCCGAGGGCGCGCTGCCGCCGGAAATCCGCGGCGCGGCCGGTGCGAACCTGCCCGCGGCATCCGAGAAGGCGCCGGCCAGCATCGGCGATGCGCTGGCCAGTACGGAGCGGGAAATGATGCTGGCCGCCCTGCGCGATGCCGGCGGCCACAAGGGGCATGCAGCGGAACGCCTCGGCATTTCAAGGCATGCGTTCAAGCGCCGCCTGCAGCGGCTGGGGATCGACTAGTTCATTGCACGCTTCAGGCGGCTTCCGCGAGCTGCTTCAGGCGCTGGTGCAGGAGTCCCGGCAGATGCCCCCGCTCGCCGGTCGCCGTATAGCGCGTCAGCTCCGTGCATCCATCGAACTTCCCGTGCTGGAACACCGGATCGCCGGCGTAGGCATGCAGGTTGTTGAAGGCCGTGTCTTCAATCTTCCCGGCGCAACGCGGATCACAGCAGCCGTCGAGCAGGTCGCGCAACAGGACGGTCGATGCCGTCCCGGCCACGACCCGGCGTTCCGCGGCGGGCACCTCCCACTGTTCGCACAGCGCGTCGAACATGCCGTGCAGGTAGCCGAGGCAATAGGGATCTTCGCTCAGCAGCGTCGCCAGGCGCAGCAGGTTTCCCTGCCTGCCCCGGTTGGGCGCGGTGCCGCAGGTTTGCAGGAGGACAAGGTATTCCGTCATTTCCGCCATCGGGCGCGGATAGGCGACGGGACCGGGGCTCGGCGGGGCGTCGGTCGAACCGACAAGGTTTTTCAGGAATTTCAACACGGTAGAAGGCGCTGGTGGATCACTTCCCTGTGAGTGTGTCGTACGGAAATAGTTCTCCTCCGCAAAGGATTGTCGCGGTGTCGACTGTTTCAGGACTAGAATTGACATGGATCAACATTTGCCATTGCCTCAGGGCAGGACGTTCATTACGCTTGAGTCCGTACAGTTCGCAGGAGCCGGTCGGATCGGGCGTGGCATTGCGTCAAGTATTCATTCGCGCGCATGAACGCAACGGAAGGAAATACATGTCTGATTGGTGGAACCGGCTCGGGCTTCAGTCCCGGCTGACAATCCTGATACAGGGATTCCTGCTCGTCGTCTTCGTCGGCGTGCAGCACTGGATTGCCGCGCGCTACGAGGCGAGCATCCTGAACGACGCCAGGCACCGCACGATAGCGGTGACCGACAGCGCCATCAACGGCCTCAACACCCTGATGGATGTGCGCATCAACGGCGAAGACGCCATCAGCGACCAGAAGGGCCGCGCGCGCTTCATCAAGCAGATCGGCGTGACCGACGGCGTCAAGGAATTCCGGATCATCCGCGGCGAAGCAGTCGATAAGGAATTCGGCCCCGGCCTGCCGGAAGAGGCCGCCGTCGATGCGCTGGACAAGGCGGTGATGGCGGACGGAAAGCCGCAGTACGTCATGCACGACGACGGCACGATGCGCGCCGTCCTTCCCTTCATCGCCATGAAGGAATTTCGCTCCAGCAAATGCCTGCGCTGCCACGGCGTCGATGAGGGCACGGTGCTGGGCGCGGCCAGCGTGACGCTCGATATCAAGGACGACCTGGCCAAGATCCGCCGCTTCAACATCCTGTTGTGGACCGGGCAGGGCGTGTTGCAGGTGGTGCTGTTCTTCGTCATCGGCGCCATCGTGCGGCGCTCGCTCAGGCAGCTCGGCGCGGAACCGTCGGAAGCGGCTGCCGTGGCGCAACGCGTGGCGCAGGGCGACCTGGCCACGCGCATCGACCTGCAGCGCGGCGATAGTGCCAGCCTGATGGCGCAGCTCAATGTGATGCAGGACAGCCTGTCGAATGTGGTCAGCAACGTGCGTCGCAATGCCGAAGGCGTGGCCACGGCCAGCGCCGAGATCGCGCAGGGCAACAACGACCTGTCGGCGCGCACCGAACAGCAGGCCAGCTCGCTGGAGGAAACGGCGGCGTCGATGGAAGAACTGGGCTCGCAGGTGAAGCAGAACGCCGACAGTGCGCGCGAAGCCAACCAGCTCGCGCAGGACGCGAGCGCGATCGCGGTCAAGGGCGGCGGCATCGTCGACGAAGTGGTATCGACCATGAAGGGCATCAACGAAGCCTCGCACAAGATTTCGGAAATCATCGGCGTGATCGACGGCATTGCGTTCCAGACCAACATCCTCGCGCTCAATGCGGCGGTGGAAGCGGCGCGGGCCGGCGAACAAGGGCGCGGCTTCGCGGTGGTGGCGGCGGAAGTTCGCTCGCTGGCGCAGCGTTCGGCGCAGGCGGCCCGCGAGATCAAGACGCTGATCGGCGCCAGCGTGGAGCGCGTGGAGCAGGGCACGGTACTGGTGGACCAGGCCGGCAGCACGATGCAGGAAATCGTGGCGAGCATCCGCCGCGTGACGGACATCATGAGCGAGATCAGCGCGGCCAGCAACGAGCAGAGCATCGGCGTGTCGCAGGTGGGCGAGGCGATCTCGCAGATGGACGAGGTCACGCAGCAGAACGCGGCGCTGGTCGAGGAAATGGCGGCCGCCGCCGAGAACCTGAAGAAGGAAGCCGAAGAGCTGGTGCAGGCGGTGGCGGTGTTCAGGCTGAACGGCTGAGACAAACCGCCGGGTATTTGCGCGGCGGATTGACGTGAATCAAGCCGCCCCATTGCCGCTGATGAACGTGTTCTTTAGGCTTGAATGCGTGGTTTGAAATTGTTTGCGGCGCGCGCGGAAGACCGCATGGCGAGCCGGTCACCGAATTGCAAAGGAAGAAAGAGCATGTCTGATTGGTGGAGTCGGCTTGGCCTGCAACGCAAACTGCAAATTCTCATCCAGGGTTTCCTGCTGGTTGTCCTCATCGGTGTGCAGCACTGGGTGTCGAACCAGTTCGAGCAGCGCGAACTGATCGCGGCGAAAGAGCGGACGACGGCGGTGGCCGACGGCGCCATCAACGGTCTGAACACGCTGATGGACGTCACCGTGGCCGGCAAGGATGTCATCAGCGATGCCAAGGCCAAGGCGCGCTTCATCAAGCAGATCGGCATCTCGGACGGCATCAAGGAACTGCGCATCGTGCGCGGCAAGGGGACCAACGACGAATTCGGTCCCGGCCTGCCTGAGCAGGAGCCGGTCGATGACCTGGACAAGTCCGTGCTGGCGACAGGCAAACCGGCTTTCAAGATGACCGACAGTGGAAGCGAGGCCTCGCTGCGCGCCGTCTTGCCCTTCATTGCCATGAAGGAGTTCAGGAGCAGCAAGTGCCTGGACTGCCATGCGGTGGATGAAGGCGCCGTCCTCGGCGCGGCCAGCGTGACGCTCGATATCAAGGACGACCTGGCGGCGATCCGCCGCTTCAACATCCTGCTGTGGATCGGGCAGGGCGTGTTGCAGGTGGCGCTGTTCTTCGTCATCGGCGCCATCGTGCGGCGCTCGCTCAGGCAGCTCGGCGCGGAACCGTCGGAAGCCGCCGCCGTGGCGCAACGCGTGGCACAGGGCGACCTCGCCATGCGCATCGAACTGCAGCGGGGTGATCAACACAGCCTGATGGCGCAGCTCAATGTGATGCAGGACAGCCTGTCGAATGTGGTCAGCAACGTGCGTCGCAATGCCGAAGGCGTGGCCACGGCCAGCGCCGAGATCGCGCAGGGCAACAACGACCTGTCGGCGCGCACCGAACAGCAGGCCAGCTCGCTGGAGGAAACGGCGGCGTCGATGGAAGAGCTGGGCTCGCAGGTGAAGCAGAACGCCGACAGTGCGCGCGAAGCCAACCAGCTCGCGCAGGACGCGAGCGCGATCGCGGTCAAGGGCGGCGGCATCGTCGACGAAGTGGTATCGACGATGAAGGGCATCAACGAAGCCTCGCACAAGATTTCGGAAATCATCGGCGTGATCGACGGCATTGCGTTCCAGACCAACATCCTCGCGCTCAATGCGGCGGTGGAAGCGGCGCGGGCCGGCGAACAAGGGCGCGGCTTCGCGGTGGTGGCGGCGGAAGTGCGCTCGCTGGCGCAGCGTTCGGCGCAGGCGGCCCGCGAGATCAAGACGCTGATCGGCGCCAGCGTGGAGCGCGTGGAGCAGGGCACGGTACTGGTGGACCAGGCCGGCAGCACGATGCAGGAAATCGTGGCGAGCATTCGCCGCGTGACGGACATCATGAGCGAGATCAGCGCGGCCAGCAACGAGCAGAGCATCGGCGTGTCGCAGGTGGGCGAGGCGATCTCGCAGATGGACGAGGTCACGCAGCAGAACGCGGCGCTGGTCGAGGAAATGGCGGCCGCCGCCGAGAACCTGAAGAAGGAAGCCGAGGAACTGGTACAGGCCGTATCGGTGTTCCACGTGAGCGATGACGGGCTGCGCCAGAATGCGCCGATGCTCGCGCTTCCGGCGGCGGAACCGGCGCGCGCCTATCCTGCATTGCCGGGGAAAAGCAAGACTGCCCTGCGTTTGCGGCGCTGACAGCCGCCCGGGGCGGCGATGATGAAACCGTCCCGGATTACTTCCTGACGATCCTGATGATGATGGCGGCCGCACCCATGACGGTCAGTGCCGCGGACACTTCGGAATAGCCGGCGACGGATGCTGCGTCGCCGGCACTTCGCGCAATGCGATCGCGACCTGTGCATCGGACGTCAGGATGTGACGGGCCAGCCACCGGTCGAGGAAGACTTCAAGTTCGCCGGCAAGACCTTCGCGTCCGCTGTAAGCCTCACGCTGCAGGTTGCGAAGACGGTACGAAATGAGCTCATGCTCGAACCGGTGATCCTCCAGTCCGGGAAACCTCGCTGCTTTCATCAAGGCTTCCTCGCGCGCGAAATGCGTCAGGGTATAGTCCATCAATTCCACCATCACCTCACGCACCAGCAAGTCTTTGCGTGCTTCCCGAATGCCGGCATGGAGCCGGTCCGCAATCTCGAACATGCGTCGGTGGTCGGCGTCGATCTGCGCGTGGCCGACGAGCAGGATGTCGGACCAGGCAATGATCGGCCGGAGGGATGAGGAGTGAAGATCTTGCACGGTAGGGGACGGATGTCATTTTTGGGGCATTAAAGCATCGGCGCACACTTCATTCATCCCATGAATATGGGGTGCCTTCGCGCCAATCGGGTACCTGCTGGAACATGTTTGAAAAAGGGTGATCCAGGTCAAGAAATACGGCGCATCAATTGGTTGATGCATGGAAACTATGCCGCTTGTTCCGTCTGATCAATGCTGTTTTTGTAATTTCCAGGTGCGCGTATACACTGAAAATCGCGCGCGACGGGTCAGCACGCGTTTCAATCATGCTGTACTGGAATAGGGGCTTCCATGAGCACAGCCGCCAGCACGAAGATCGCCACAATCGAAGCCATTCCGTTGCGTATCCCGTTTACCGCAGGAGGCCGGTCGGATACCGGCGCCTGGGGCGGCAAGGACCTGAAAACGGTCGATTCCCTGGTCGTGAAAGTCACCACGGAGCAGGGGCTGGTCGGCTGGGGAGAAAGTTTCGGCTTCACTGCAGTCCCGGCGGTGAAGGCCGCAGTTGACCGGATCATCGCGCCGCTTTGCATCGGCCGCGATTGCTCGCTGATTGAGAAGCTCATGCATGAGCTTCAGGTGACGCTGCACATCTTCGGGCGCAGCGGCGCCATCATGTTCGGTTTGTCCGCGCTGGATATTGCGCTATGGGATTTGGCAGGCAAGATCGCTGGCCAATCCGTGCATCAGCTGCTCGGCGGCAGCGACACGGACAGCCTGCCCTGCTATGCCAGCCTGATCCGCTACTCGGACCCCGAACTGGTGCGGGAAAATGTCCGTCGCGCATTGAACGATGGCTACCGGTATCTCAAGCTGCATGAAGTGGCGATTGGCTGCGTCGACGCCGCGCGCCAGGCAGCCGGGGACGATATCGAGATCACCCTCGACGTGAACTGTCCGTGGACGGTGCGGGAAGCGCTCGATATGGCCGGCAGACTGCGGCCCTATCACTTGCGCTGGCTCGAAGAGCCGGTATGGCCTCCCGAAAATGTCGCCGGCCTTGCACGCGTGCGCCGCGAAGGCGGCATTCCTGTTGCTGCCGGCGAGAATGCATCGACCCTGATGGAATTCCAGCACCTGCTGCAAGCGGAGGCCGTCGATTTCGTGCAGCCGAGTCCGGCAAAGATGGGCGGCATCACCGAATTGCGCAAGGTATTCGCATTGGCCAGCGCACACAACACGACCGTCATGGTGCACACGTTCTATGACGGTCCCGGACTGCTCGCCAGCGTGCATGCGAGCGCCGCACTGGGCGGTCCCAATGCGCTGGTCGAGTGGCGCTACTTCGACCTGGAGGCGCAGCTGTACGGCGACGCCATCATCCCCAAGCGCGGCGCCATCGAGGTGCCGCAGGGGCCCGGGCTTGGCATTGAGCCGGATCAGGATGTCATTCGCGATTACCGCATGACCTGACGCGGCAGCGGGTGAACGAGGGGGTATTGCTGATCCTGTCCACGTCTCCACACCCTGCGCGGGCATCGCGTAATGTTGCGTTATACTGCCGTCACTTTAGGTGACTTGCTCCTTGTTTGCGAGCGAGTGAAACGGGAAGCCGGTGACTCTGAGCGATCAGGCATTCCGGCGCAGCCCCCGCTGCTGTAAGCCTGACGACTCCGAAAACACCACTGTGCATTGGCATGGGAAGGTCGGGGAAGGATGAAGGCGAGCCAGAAGACCGGCCTGAAGCATAGCCGCACCAATCCCCGGGGTGATGGGAAAGGTTTCATTGATGTCTGCCGTCCGGCAGGCTCGCGTGAGCTTTTTTCTCCTGGCCTGGTGCCTTTCAGTACACCGTCAGAAGAATATGCCGGCCCGCTCAACCGACTTTCATTTCGCCCGCTATCTGGTCTGCGCCATCCTTCTTGCCGCAGGCGCGCAGAGCTGGGCCGCAACCTTGTTCGGAGTGGTAACCGAACGTGCGGCGCCAAACGCCATCGAAGCCGCACACCGTCACCTCGCAAGTCACCCCGATGATCGCATCGTGCTGCGCACGCCAGCGCAACTGATGGCCGCGAGCGACAGGCAGCTCGGCCAATGGATAGGACAGGCTGACAGCGTGCTCGCGGCCGCTGTTTTCGGCGACCCGGCGCGTCGTCTGAAGGATGCCCTGGAGCGCCATGCACGCCCGCACACTGCCGTGCTCGCCATGAATGGGGAATCCAGCTTGAACCTGATGAGCCGCAACCTCGGTGCGGATCGCTCCGGAAGCCTGGGCAACTTCCCCGCCGATACATTGTTCCAGCTGGCACAGGAAAACCCGCCCGTATCGGCCTTGCATGCAGCCGGCGCCCACCCGACAGCCCGCCGGTGGCTGGCCGCCCGCCAAGTTTGGCAGGCCTGGGGCAGCGAAAACATGGCGGCGCTGTTTGCTCATCTGCTCGACCCGCGGCAGTCGTTGCCGGTCCCGAAGCCGGAGCCGGCGTTGCGCATGCGCGTCGGCGGCAAAGAGTTCAGTGACACATCGGCGAGGAGCGCAGGGGCATCCCTTGGATTAGGCCCGATGCACAGCGTCGTGGTCTTGGACCTCGCCAACATGGATGCCGGCACGCCCGCTGCGCTCTGCCAACGCATCGAACAGCGCGGCCTGCCGTGCGTGCAGATCCTGACCCGTTGGGGAACGGCATCGCGCGATGTGCTGGAACGCTTGCCCGAGCTGATTGCACCGGCACGGCCCGCTGCGCTGATCGTATTGCAGGACTTCGTCGTAGGCGCCGCCGAAGGGCGGGAAGCGGTGATCGACGCCTTCAAGAAACTCGATGTACCCGTTTTCAAGGCCATCCGTCTGACTGAACGCAACGCAACCCAGTGGCGTCTGTCGCCGGACGGACTGCCTGCCGACTCCGTTCAGTATCGTGTTGCCCTGCCTGAATTGCAGGGTATCGGCCAGCCCGTCGTCGTCTCGGCGCTCGGCAGAAGCCGGCTGGATCGCGTGACGGGCATCGAGACACGCCCGCCCGTCGCACTGGATGCGGAAATCAACCTCCTCTCGGCGCGTGTCCATCGCTGGCTGACGCTGCGCGGCAAGGCAAATCGCGACAAGCGTATTGCCATCATCTATTACAACCATCCGCCTGGCCGCCAGAACATTGGCGCCGACAACCTCGACGTACCTGCTTCCTTGTTCGACATGCTGCATGCCCTGAAGGCAGCCGGTTACACGACAGGCGAGTTGCCTGCTTCGCCTGAAGCCCTGCTCGACCGCATCATGGCGCACGGCGTAAACCTGCCGGAGGATCGCAGCGCACTGCGCGAGCTTGGTGCCTCTGTGGCCAGCGTCCCGGCTGCCGATTACGCCCGCTGGTTCGCGACGCTGCCGCGCCGCGTACAGGGCGAAATGATGGACGGTCCCCTCGGCCGCCTGCATGCCGAGGTGCTCGAAGCGGAGGCGGCCAATGAGCGTGCCGCGGGCCGCAAACGGGCCGACGCCATACTGAAGGAATTGCGGCATCTGGTTGAAGGCGCGGACCATCCGAAACGGCAACAAGCTATCCGCGATCTGGAGGCACTGGACACCGGCTATCTCGCCTGCCTCGCCGACAATCCGCAGCGCCGCTGTGCCGCGCTTGCCGCGACCGTCCGCCGCCTGACCGGCTACGGGATTGAAGGCCTCAAGGGTTGGGGCGCGCCGCCGGGCAGGATCATGGCCGACAGCGGAAAGCTGCTGGTGCCGGGCATCGTCTTCGGCAACATTTTCATCGGCCCGCAACCGCCGCGCGGCTGGGAGGTTGACGAGGAACTGTTGCACGCCAATACCAGCGTCACGCCGCCGCACCAGTACCTGGCGTTCTATCATTGGCTGCGTGACCGGTTCAAGGCCGATGCACTCGTGCATGTCGGCCGGCATTCGACATATGAATTCCTGCCGGGGAAAGCCGTCGGACTGGCAGCGGACGACTATCCCAGCCTGATCGCAGCCGATCTGCCCGGCATCTATCCTTACATTGTCGATGGCGTCGGCGAAGGCACCCAGGCCAAGCGGCGCGGTCTCGCCGTCATCGTCGATCACCTGACGCCGCCGCTCGCCTCGACACCGCTCTATGACCAATTGCTGGCCTTGCGCCAGGTCGTCGAAAGCTTCGAAGCCGCCTCCAGCGAATCGCTCAAGGCCCAGGCCGCCCGCACCATGCGGGAACAAGTCGTGGCGCTGAACCTGAAAGCCGAACTGGAAGCCTCGATGGCCGATGTCCTGGCCGTACGCGGCATCGGTTTCGACGCGGCCGACGATGATCTGCTGGCCCACGAAATCGGCCACTACCTGACCAAGCTGCAGGAAAAATTCATGCCCTACGGCCTGCATATCTTCGGCCGCCAATGGAGCCAGCCATCGCTGGACCTGATGCTCGATTCCATGAAAAAAGGCGGCATCGACGATCCGGCGATCAGCCGCAAGCTGGCCGACTCGCCACGGCTCGAAATGCTGGGCCTGCTGGCCGGCCTGGACGGACGGTATATCGCGCCCGGCAAAGGCAATGACCCGCTGCGCTCGCCGGAGGCACTGCCGACCGGCCGCAATTTCCACGCCGTTGATGGCGACATCCTGCCGACCCGCGTCGGGTACCGGCTGGGAGAATCGCTGGCCGGCAAGGCCGTGGCCCGCGACAAATCGGCGCCGGGATCGGAAGGCGTCATCCTCTGGGCGTCCGACGCTGTTCGCGACGAAGGCGTGATGGTGGCATTCGCGCTCGCGCTGATGGGGGCCGAACCGGTGTGGAACGCGCGCGGTATCGTCACGGATGTGCGCCTCAAGCAGGGAGTCGTGCGACGCGACGTGATCGTCACCACCTCGGGACTGTTCCGCGACCTGTATCCCAACCTGATCCACCTCATCGACCGTGCGGGACGGCTGGCATTGGCCGCATCTGCCGCCAGCCTGATCGAGCAGCGCCCGGACCTGAAAGATGCGCTGGGTGCCGCGCTGGCGCCGGTGCCGACGGCCGCATGGGGGCGCGAAGCGGTGAACGACAACCGAGTTGCGCGCGAATGGCTGAACCGCCTCGCTGCACTCGAACAATCCGGGCTGCCAGTTGCCGAAGCCGGCCGCGCCGCCGCGCTGCGCATTTTCGGTGACGCTCCCGGCGCCTACGGCACCGGCGTCAACCGCCTGACCGAACGCTCGGGTGCCTGGCGCGAACGCGACGAGATCGGGCGTGCATACCGCAAGCGCATGGGCCATGCGTATGGACTTGCCGATACGGGGGAAGCCAGTCATGCCGCCTTCGACACCGCACTCGTGGGCATCGCCCGCACCTATCACGGCCGCGCCAGCAACCTGTACGGCCTGCTCGACAACAACGACGCCTTCGACTACCTCGGTGGATTGTCGCTGGCAGTCGAAGGCCGCACCGGACACCCGCCTGAAGCCTTGATCCTGCAGCACGCCGAACCCGGCCGTGCCGATGTCGAACCGCTGGCCACCGCACTGCTGGGCGAACTGCGCGGCCGCTTTCTCAACCCCGCCTGGCTCAAGCCATTGATGAACCACGGCTACGCGGGCGCTCGCACGATGGGGACGGAGTTCCTAGAAAACCTGTGGGGCTGGCAAGTCACCCGCCCGGACCTGGTCAAGAACTGGGCCTGGGATGAGGTGAAAGCCGTCTATTTCGACGATGCAAAAACACTCGGCCTGCCGCAGTTCCTCGGGCAGGGGCAGAATGCCCATGTCAAGGCACACATGCTTGCCATCTTCATGGTCGCAGCCGAAAAAGGTTTCTGGAAGGCCGACACCGCGACCATCAGGCAGATGGGGGGCGAACTGGCGCGGCTGGTTGCAAGAAATGGATTGCCCGGCAGCGGCCATACGGCGCCTGACCACCCGATGTGGCAATGGCTCGCCCCACAGCTCGACGCCGCCGATGCCGGGGCACTTGGCGTGACGCTGGACAAGGCGCGAGGCGACTTCCCTGCTGTTGCGCCGGCCGCCATGGCAGCCAAGGCGGAAAGGACCCCCAATCCCGCCGGTGGAAATGAAAGCGCCGCAGCGCCCGCCGCCACTGAAGCACCTTCGCGCTATTACGAACTCATCGACCAGGAAGCGCCGGCAAGCAATCCTGCCGTCCGCATCGTCAACCTGTTAGGCCTTCTTGTCGCCGGCTTCGCCCTGTTTGCCTTCGGCCTGTGGCGCGGCGGGCAATTCCATTCACATAAAAGGAGTCTTCAATGACCGACTTGATGTCATTTACCTGGCTGCATGAAGCCGTCACCTGGTTGCTTGCCCCAGCACTGGCCGCATTGTTGCTGGCTTGTGCGATCGCCTTGATAGAAGCCGGCATCGCCACCGGCGAACGTTTCCATGGCCTGGCCAGGCTCAGGGCCGCCGGCGATGTGCTGCACGTGCAACGCGTCGCTCGCCATCGCCTTGAACGCGCCGACCTGCTCGCCCGAATTCCTCCCATGCTCGGCCTGATGGCCACCATCATTCCGCTTGGGCCGGGACTCGCCGCACTTGGCAAAGGCGATCCGGCGCAACTTGCCAGCGCTGTCACCGTCGCCTTCGACGCAACGGTGCTCGGTCTCGTCGCGGGCATCGGCGGCCTGGTCATCGGTAAATTGCGCCGTCGCTGGTATGAGGAAACGCTGGAGGCAATGGAATGAGCGACCGCCAGCCACGCAAACGCCTGCGTCTCTATTCCCGGCTCGATGCCCGCTTCGACGACCACGACGAAGACCCGCGCGCAAGTCTCGTCAACCTGGTCGACGTGATGCTGGTGTTCGCTTGCGGGCTGCTGGCGGCATTGGCGGCCGGCACGCAAAGCGCACTCAAGGTACCGAAGCCTGTGGACAAGGGCCGCGAAATCGAGCGCCCGGCCAGCGGCATTACCCAAAACGGCAGCGGCTACGATCGGGTCGGCGAAGTATTTCGCGATCCCAAAACCGGCAAGCTGGTACTGATCGATGCGACTGCCTCAGGGAATGAGAATCGAACACTGACCGGACAGGGTTCGACAATCAATCGCAAACAAAATCAATAACTCCAGCAAACGGATCTGCGGTACGCCATGCTAACCGCCAGGCGGGACTGCAGGACGAAGCGAACGCTAGTCGGGCAGCAAAGCCGGCAGCTCCGCGCGGAGAAAATCGACGAAAAGACTTGTCCGCACCGAATTCCGCCCGTCCTGCGGATACACTGCGTAGCAGCGATAAGCATATAGCCGGTAATCCGGCAGCAGTTCGACCAGCCTGCCGCTGCGCAGGTCGTCGTCGACCATGAAGACCGGCTCGATCGCAATGCCTTTTCCAGCGAGGCAGGCCTGGCGCAGCACGCCGCCGCAGTTGGAACGGAAACGGTACCTGACCGGCACCGTCATCTCTTCGGCGTCGCGGAAGAAGACCCAGTTGGCGCCATATCTGGTGTGCGCATACGCCATGCATGCATGATCGCGCAAGTCGTCGGGCGTTTCCGGCACGCCGCGCTGCGCCAGGTACTCCGGCGACGCTACGACGACGCAGCGGACCGGCGCGATTTCCTTGGCGATCAGGTTGCTTTCCGGTTCGCGCGTGATGCGGATCGCGACATCGATGCCGGATTCGCTGAAATCCACGAAATCGTCGCTGCACCACACGTCGATCTCGATTTCCGGATAACGCTCCATGAAGCGCGGGAGCAGCGGCGCGACATAGTGCACGCCGAACCCCGCCGGCATGCTGATGCCGAGATGGCCGCGCGCCTCCGCCTTGGTCTGCGCCGCCAGTCCTTCCACTTCCTCCAGCCGGTCGAGGATTTCGCAGCAATGTGCGTAGTACGTCGTGCCCACCTGCGTCACCAGCAGCGCGCGGCTGGAGCGGCGCAGCAGCGTCACGCGCAGGTGGCGTTCGAGATCGGCCACATGGCGCGACACCGAAGCAGCAGAGAGCCGCAACATCTTCGCCGCCTGCGCGAACGAGCCGGCATCCACCACGGAGCGGTACACCTGCATTGCCATCAAACGGTCCATCGGTAACACCAATCCATTGACGTGAGAACGGGGTGCGAGGAGGGCGAGGGCTTGCCATTCCCCTCTCTCGCGTGGGCGATTATTGCCGGTGGTTCCAGAAGGAAAAAGCACTCCGGCTGAAATTCATTATTCGTCGGATGTTGATAATCGCCGCGCATGCAGTGCTTCCGCACCAATGCGCCATACGGCTTCAGCAGGCGGACTTCGCCGCCCCCTCTGGGAGGACAGCCTAAGCCTTCGATGGCACTTCGCGCGCATCGATACGCGCTGTCCGCGTCCCGCCGACATCCGTTTTGCGCAAGTCTCGATTGCATTTTTCGAAATCCGCACACGCGGTTTTTCGTGACCCGGCGCTCTTACCATCCGTGGAAATTTCTCATGGAGCCACGTCATGTCACGTATCAAAAGGACACCCGGCGCGTTCGTCGCGACGCTACTCTGCTTACTGCTCTGCGCGGGATACGCGCTCGCCGGCACCGCGGCCGCGCAAGCTGCCCCGAGCGCGGGGCAGCGCATCTTCGACCTGTTCCGCCAGGACAAATCGCCGCAGCCCGCCGTCACCAGGCTAGCGCAGGCCGACACCAAGGCTGTTCCTGCACCGGCCGCCGCCGAGAAGAAACCCGAGGCGACCTACGTCGGCGAAGAACGCTGCGTCGCCTGTCACTCGCTCGAGAAGGAGCACTGGGCGCACACCACCCATGCCAAGGCGTTCAAGCTCAACCCGAAGACCGATCTCGAGAAAAAGAGCTGCGAGGCCTGCCACGGCCCCGGTTCGCGCCATCTGGAAAACGCCACCGACAAGAGCGCGCTGATCACCTTCACGCGCAAGGGCGACACGCCGCTCGAAAAGCAGAACGGACAGTGCCTGGCCTGTCACAAGGGTGGACAGCGCATCGGCTGGAGCGGCTCGATGCACCAGGCCAGCCAGGTTGCCTGCACCGACTGCCATAACCCGATGTCGAAAGCGTCGGCCACCGGCCTGCTCGCAAAAAACAGCATCACCGAAACCTGCTACACCTGCCACCAGCAGCAGCGCGGCGAGTTCAACAAGCGTTCGCACATGCCGGTCAATGAAGGCAAGATGTCCTGCGTCGACTGCCACAACCCGCACGGCAGCCCGACCCGCCCGCTGCTCAAGGCCGATTCGGTCAACCAGCTCTGCTACACCTGCCACACCGAAAAGCGCGGCCCCTTCGTGTGGGAGCACGCCCCGGTGCGCGAGAACTGCATGAACTGCCACAACGCGCACGGCTCGAACAATGAAAAGCTGCTGTCGGTGCCGCGCCCCTTCCTGTGCCAGCAGTGCCACACCCATGTGCAGCATCCGAACGACCTCCTCACCAAGGGCAACACGGCGGCGGGCGGCACGCCCGACGGACGTGCGCTGAACCGCAACTGCCAGAACTGCCACGCGCAGATCCACGGTTCCAACCATCCGTCCGGCGTGCGCATGCATCGCTGATGTTCCGTCGCCACCGTTAGCCATAAGGGAATAGATCATGAAAACCCAACGACTCGTGCCGCGCGTGATCGCGCTGGCTGTTTCCCAGTTGTTCGCCGGCTCGGCCATGGCGGACTCCGCCGCCGGACCGGATACCGTCTTCGCCGGCACCCTGTCGCCGCGCGGCGCCGTTTCCGCAGCCACGCCAGATGTCCGCGGCAAGTCCCTGATGATCCCGGACCTGGAACGCACGCCCACCGGCCTGCTTTATAGCTGGCCCTACGAACCGCCGGTCATGGTGCCGTATGCCGACGGCTGGATGGCGCGGCTGAACGCGGAAGCCGGCGTGCTGCACGTCAACGGGCCGGACAAGTCGGCGAAGTTCAGCGAGCGCAAGGATTGGAGCAACGGCTTCCTGCTCAACAGCTTCAATCTAGGACTGGAGAACGAGGCGCAGGCGCGTTATTTCGACGTGACCGGCGGCAGTCTCGGGCGCGACGATCAATACCTGCGCGCGGTCTATGGCAAGTACAACGCGTACAAGGTCAAGTTCTACGCGAACGAACTGGAGCAGCCCTTCGGCGACCAGACGAAAACCATCTTCGACGGCGCCGGCACCGGCAACCTGACGCTGCGCGAGGGCTTCGGCCTCGCACCCGGCGGGGCCGGTCGCGCCAACACGCCGGCGGCCAAGCAAGCCGATGCGCAGAACATGCTGCGCGCGCTGCAGGATGTCGACCTCGGCCTGAGCCGCAAGAAGGTCGGCCTCGAATCGGAAACGAAATTCGGTGCCGACACCAGCCTGCTGCTGCGCTACAGCCAGGAAAAACGCGAGGGCGCGCGCCCCTTCGGCGGCACGATGGGCTTCGTCACTGCGGTGACGGCGGCCGGCGGCAGCGCGACCAACCTGCCGGGCGGTTCGGCGGTCGAGACCATCGAACCGATCGACTACCGCACGCACGACGTAGTCGCAGGATTGCGCTGGGCACGCGAGAACCTGCAGGCCAACCTCACCTACACCGGTTCCTTCTTCCGCAACCATATCGATGCGCTGACCTGGGAGAACCCGTTTTCGTCGGCCAACGGCCCCGGCATCCTGAAGTACGGCAGGACCGATCTCGCGCCTGACAACAATTTCAACCACCTCAAGCTGGACTTTGGCGGCAGCGGCCTGCCGATGCGCGGACAGATCAACGGGGTGCTGTCGATCGGCCGCATGGTGCAGGACGATGCGCTGCTGGCGCCGGTCGCCAATTCCGGCCTGCTGGCCTCGACGCCGATTTCCTCCGCCAGCACGCCGCTGGCAAACCCGACGCCGTTCACCAGCCAGGGCGCCGCCTCGGCGAGTCCGGTGCTCAACGCTAACCTGTGGAACACCACGGACGCGCTCAGCCAGAAGTCGGCCAACGCGCGCATCGATACCTGGCTCGGCCAGATCGGCGGCTCGATACAGCCGACCGACGACCTGACGCTGCGGGCAAAGCTGCGCCGCTATGCGGAAGACAACAAGACCAGCTACGTTGCCTACAACCCGCTGACCGGACAATACGGCTACGTCGCCCTGGACGGCGGCCTGTGGGTCAACGCCAAGGGCTACAGCGGCATCTACAGCGACCAGACCGGCACCATCGTGACGCCGTCGGGCAGCATCGACGTGGTGCGCGCCGTGTTCCCGATCCGCTACCGCAGCATCCCGTTCGAATACCGCCGCGACAACTACAGCTTTGACGGCGACTACCGCCTTGCACGACGCACCACGGTTTCCCTCGGCTACGAGCGCGAGGAATATACGCGCGCGCACCGCGAACGCGACCGCACCTGGGAAGACCGCTTCCGTGTCGCGTTCAACAACCGCGACATCCCGTGGGCCACGCTGCGCCTGTCGTATGAATACGGCGAGCGCAAGGGCAGCGAGTACAACCCGGATCCGTACGAACCGTTCATCCTGAGTCCGGCCGCGGCGATGCCGACCACGCAGGGCACGAACTCCGGCAACCTGATGACGCTGCCGCCGCACACGCTGGCACAGCTTCGCAAGCTCGACCTGGCCGACCGCAAGCAGCACATCGTCAACGCAAGGATGAATGTCATCCTGCGCCAGGACATGGACCTGATGCTTTCAGGGAAACTGATCGACAACGGCAACGACGCTGCGTTCGGCCGCAGCGTGGAACGGATCACCAGCTGGAACGCGGACTGGAGCTGGAACGCCTCGCCCACCTCCGGTGCCTACGCGCACTACAGCCTGCAGCGGTCGCGGCAACGCCAGGCCAACATCAACGATTCGACATCGAGTCCGTACATGGCCGGGAACAACGACGCCAACGCCGGCGGCGCGAACTACCCGCTCGCCAACGCCTGGTCGGAAGCCTTCCGCGACAACAGCCATTCGTTCGGCCTCGGCGGCCGCTACGGCTTCGGCAAGTTTACGCTGGAGAGCAATTACACGATCACGCTGTCACGCGTGGCGATCGGCTACGAGTTCGCCTCTGCGGCGGCGCTGGCCTCGCCCGCGCTGGCCGCCACCGCAGGCAGCGGTATGCCGCAAAGCCTGTTCCGCCAGAACGTGCTGGAGACCGGCCTGCGCTACCAGGTGGCGAAGAACATGGCCTGGCGCTTGTTCCATCGCTACGAGAAGGCCAAGTTCACCGACTGGCATTACGACGGCCTGCAAAACGTGTACAACAACATGGTGTTCCTGAATGCAGGACCGCAGAACTACAGCGCGAACGTTGTCGGGGTATTCCTGCAATACACGCTCGATGCGAACGGGAGGTGACGCAGGCGGCCTCGTGCGTCGCATCGCTGCCCTTCGGCGTCGGGCCCGATGATCAGTTGCGCGCTGTCGCCATCACTGCCGCGAAGCCGATGAACGCGCCGCCGGTAATCCGATTGAACACTTTCAGGACGGGCGCGCTGCGCAGATAGGCCGCAAGGCGGTGGCCGCTGCCGGCATACACGAGGTACCAGCCGACTTCGATGACAGTGAAGGTCGCCAGCAGGATGTCGAACTGCGGCACCTGCGGCAGTTCCGAACGGATGAACTGGGGAAAGAAGGCCGCCGCAAACAGGATGGCTTTCGGATTGCTGGCGGCGACGAACAATCCCTGGCGATAGAGATGGCCGGCGCCGGGCGATTTTACGGCGGCCGCCGTCGACACCGGCGCCGCTTCCCCGTGTACCGGCGCGCGCCAGCTCTTGAAGCCCAGGTAGGCGAGATAGGCGGCACCTGCCCAGCGCAAGGCGTCAAACACGGACGGAAAGGCTTGCAGCAAGGCACCCAGCCCCGCAGCCGAAAGACTCATCATCGCCAGCAGTGCAGTCATGCATCCCGCCATGGTGGCAAGTGCGGCACGGAACCCAAAGCGCGCGCTATGGCTCATCACCATGATCATGTTTGGCCCTGGCGTCGCCGACACGACAAAAGTCATCATGACGAACAGCCACCATGTCTGGATACTCATTTCCGAATTACTCCTTGCGAAACCTGGAATTGGACGTTGCCACGAAACGCGGCGAAAACGGGGAAAAGCATAGCAGGTCTCGCCGATCGGCGAGCGTCATCACTGCCGCTGGCTATTTTGAAGATGGAGCAAGCGGTGGGTGTGCCATGCGCACCGGTCCGAAGAATGCATGTACAAGGGATTGAACACCACCCGAGAAGATGAAATGGTGCGCGGAGCGCACCCTACGCTCGCTGCAATGAATAGATCAGGTGCCGCAGGACAGGGTGCGTTCCGAGTGACCGTTCCCGCCATTCAGTCACAGACAGTTATTTTGATGCCCTGAATGCATCTGCAAGCGGGCTCGATTAGTTCATCGCAATACGAATTTATTTTCGCGGACAATATTTGTCGCCGTTTACTTGAATTTTTAAACGGCGACAGATATAGTCTGCGTTATGGCACATCTCACTGTTAGCGTTGAATACGGCATCCACTGCCTCCTATGGCTCGTTGGCTCAGGCGATAAGCCATTGAGCAGTCGAGATCTGGCCGAATTGCAGGGTATCTCTGTCAGCTTCGTCGCCAAGATCTTCCCCAAGCTTGAGAAGGCAGGAATTGTTACGGCCTGTGAAGGTGTGCGAGGCGGTTACCGCTTGGCGCGACCACCGGAAAAGATAAGCTTTCTGCAAATCGTTGACGCAATTGAGGGCGAAAAGCCCTTGTTCGATTGCCAGGAAATTCGCAGCCGCTGCGCCGTATTCGGAGCAACGGCGCCTGACTGGGCAACTAGCGGCGTCTGCGGCGTGCATCAGGTCATGCTGAAGGCCGAAAAGGCGATGCGCGACGAGCTGGCGGCTCATTCCCTCGCCGAAGTCTCAGCAACCTTCATCCGTAAGGCGCCAAGAAAGTTCTTCATTGAAGTTCATGACTGGACAACCGAACGTACTGGCAGCCGCAAGCCCGGGCGCCGGGCCAAGAAGCCCGGCCCCCCCGCCTCATAGAGCGCGGCGCTAAGCCGCATTCCCCCGCACTCAAAATCGTTCTCGGTCTTCGCCGGATGTGCCGAGCGAGCTCTTGCGCACCTGCGCAATGCCCCCCTACGTCCGGACATTTGCTAGGAGTGAATAGAATGGCCCAAAAAATTGTTGTCGCAGGTTCCGGCTTTGCCGGGTTATGGTCGGCGTTGTCGGCAACTCGTGCTGTCGAACTGGCCGGCAAGAGCGAGGATATCGAGGTTGTTGTTATCTCCCCAAGTCCGACTCTTGTCGTTCGTCCTCGCCTCTATGAAGCTGTAATGGAGAACATCGATCCGGACCTGGCGCCGCTTTTCACTGTTATGGGGGTACAGCATATTGCTGGCAGGGTCGCGGGCATTCGCGCCGACCGTCATGAACTGGAGATTGTCTCTGCCGAGGGGATGCGCTCTACCTTGCACTATGACAAGTTCATTCTTGCCGCCGGCAGCACTTTGTTCCGGCCGCCGATCCCTGGCCTTGCGGAGTTTTCGTTCAATGTTGACCAGCTGGCCGACGCCAAGGTACTTGACGCACATCTTGCTTCCTTGGGGGGCCGACCTGAAACGCCAGCGCGCAATACGGTCGTGGTGGCCGGTGGAGGCTTCACCGGCATCGAAACGGCAGCCGAAATGCCGGAGCGCTTGCGCAAAGTGCTGGGCAACACGGCAGAAATTCGCGTCGTGGTGATCGAACAGGCACCGGGAATCGGTCCCGACCTTGGTCCGGTACCCCGTCCGGTCATCGAGGCTGCCTTGGCCGAATGTGGCGTCGAGATCATTACCGGCGTGGCCGTTGCCGCGATCGATGCGAACGGAATAACAACCTCATCGGGCAAGCGTATCGAATCGAACACAGTCGTATGGACAGCTGGCGCTCGCGCCAATCCGCTCGCAGCGCAGGTTCCAGGTAATCGGGATCAGTATGGCCGCATCCACGCCGATCCCTATCTACGTGCTCCGCAAGCTGCCGACATCTTTGTCACTGGGGACGTTGCCCATGCGGCTACTGACGACCAAGGTAATGTGGCCGTCATGTCCTGCCAGCATGCGCTGAGCCTCGGGCGTGTGGCGGGCCATAATGCGGCGGCCGAATTGGTCGGTCTTCCACTCCATGCCTATAGCCAGCCCAAGTATGTCACCTGCCTTGATCTCGGCGCCTGGGGGGCGCTATATACCGAGGGCTGGGATCGCCAGATCTGCCTCATCCGCCAGGAGGCCAAGAATCTGAAGCGAGATATCACCACAAAGTGGATCTACCCGCCTGCCGCCGACCGAAAGGCCGCCTTCGAAATCGCCAACCCTGATTACGTGATCGTGCCCTAGCGGAGCACTACCTGCCTTCGTACCGGGGATGAATGCAGCATTTTGTGAAGGCTTCGCGGGTCTTGCTTCGGGCTGCAGTATCATGTGACTGTTTTGAACCTGCAGCGCCAAGCAACAATGCGTGCGACCATCCTCGAATCCGTGCTGACATGCCCTACCTGTGGTTTTGCCAAGCGAGAGACAATGCCTACCGACGCTTGCCAGTTCTACTATGAGTGTGAGAACTGCAAGGCGATTCTTCGTCCCAAGGCTGGAGATTGCTGCGTCTTCTGCTCCTACGGTTCAATAAAATGCCCGCCTATCCAGCAACAGCGCAGTTGTTGCGGATAGCCCGACTCTGAGGGGCGTGTTTATTGACCGCTTACGCTCAACCGCCCCGCACAAAAAATCTTCCCTCCCGATGCCCGTTTTCCATCGAAATGTCCTTGCGCCCTGTGCATAATCGGCCTGTCCCTTCGACTTGCCTCGCATCACCACTCCATGCACAACATGCCACAACCGAAACGCGTACTTGCCATCCAGTTCGGATGGGCAGTGGGCGGCCTTGGCTTTCTTCTATCCTTCGCGCTGTCGATCACGGTACTCATCCGGCAAGGCAATCCGGGTTTCCTGTGCATCTGGCTCGCCGCAGTGATGGCCACCGGCGCATGCATGCGCGCCCACTTGCGCTGGCGCAAATCCTGCGAGCGGATGTATTCGCAGGAAACCGTCCGCACCTGTTATCCGGCACGCAAAGCCTGGCGCCAGGACGTGGAAGAGATTGCATTCCGCGACATCCCCGACGCTGCCATGTCGTTCAGCCAATAAAAAGGCCCGCGCACCTTGCGGCTGCGGGCCTGAAATAAAGCTTTGGAGATTACGCCGCCATTACACTCCAGTGGCACATGCACGACTGTGACTCCTGTCACAAATCGTTACACCCCACGCAGATTTTTTTGCGCCGATATCAAACGGATATTCCACTCCTGCAAGAAGAACGATAATCGCAGGCCTATCGTGTTGAGCGGCAAGTTTGCCAGGCGTTGAGGCGGTGCAAAGGATCGTCCGCTTTCCTGCGATGCCGCGCCAAACCTTATAAAATCGACATTCATTCCCACCTGCAGTGTCTTCAATGACAAGCCTATCCAACGCGGGGCATTGATGCACAAGGATTCGCACCTGCCCTCCTTCAGCGCCGACGAGGCTGAACGGCTGCGGCTGTTTGTCGATGGCGTGACCGACTACGCCATCTTCATGCTGTCCACGACCGGGATCGTCAGCAGCTGGAACGCCGGTGCGCAGCGCATCAAGGGATATGCCGCCGGGGAAATCATCGGACAGCATTTTTCCCGTTTCTACACCGATGAGGATAATGCACGCGGCATCCCTGCGAACAACCTGCGCATCGCGATGGAGACCGGCAGGTTCGAGGATGAGGGGTGGCGCCTGCGCAAGGATGGATCGTGCTTCTGGGCGAACGTCGTGATCGATGCGATCCGCACGCCGGACGGCGCGCTCGCCGGCTTCGCCAAGGTTACGCGCGATATCACCGACAGGAAGCAGGCGGCGGAAGCCTTGCATGCGAGCGAGGAACGGTTCAGGCTCCTGGTGCAGGGCGTGACCGACTATGCGCTTTACATGCTGTCCCCCGAAGGCACGATCACGAACTGGAACGCCGGCGCGCGGCGGATCAAGGGCTTCGAGCATGACGAAGTGATCGGGACGCATTTTTCCCGTTTCTACAGCGACGAAGACCGCGCAAACGGACTGCCGGCGCGCGCGCTGTCGACAGCCATCGAGGAAGGACGTTTCGAGGGTGAGGGATGGCGCGTCCGCAAGGACGGCACGCGTTTCTGGGCCCATGTGGTGATCGATCCGATCCGCGACGAGTCCGGCACGCTGATCGGTTTTGCCAAGGTGACCCGAGACATTACCGAGCGCAGGGAGACGGCCGCGGCGCTCGAACGCGCACGGGAGGCGCTGTATCAGTCGCAGAAGATGGAAGCCATCGGCAAGCTGACCGGCGGCGTCGCGCACGACTTCAACAACCTGCTCAACGTGATCGTCAGCGGGCTCGACATCCTCTCGCTGGAGATCCAGAGTCCGCGGGCGCAGAAAGTGCTGGAGAGCATGCAGCGTGCGGCGGAACGCGGGTCGAAACTGACCATGCAGCTGCTGGCATTCGCACGCAAGCAGCCGCTCCAGCTGGAGCGGCACAATGTCAACAGCGTGATCGGTTCCTTCGAGGCTGTGCTGCGCAGGGCCGTCGGCGCAGTGAATTTCGATCTTGGTCTGCAACCCGGTTTGCCGCAGGCGATGATCGACGCGACCCAGTTTGAGGCCGCGTTGCTCAATCTCGTCGTGAATGCGCGCGATGCCACACCGGATGGCGGCAGCATCACGCTGTCTACGCAGACCGTCCGGATTGGCAGCACGGAGGTGGGCAATCTTCCCAAGGGGACGTATGTCAGGGTCACGGTGAAGGACAATGGGGCCGGCATGCCGCCCGAGGTCGCTGCGCGCGCCGTCGAGCCCTTCTTCACGACCAAGGATGTCGGCAAGGGCACCGGCATGGGATTGAGCCAGGTGTACGGCTTTGTGCAGCAGGCGGGCGGCGACATGGTGATTGACAGCGCCCCCGGACAGGGAGCGGCGGTGATGCTCTACCTCCCGGCCATCGAGGGGGAAAGCGCGGGCGATGCGACGCCTTCGACGCAGGAGCGGGTGGAGAAGGCGCTGGTCGTCGACGACCAGCCGGATGTCCTGGGGGTGGCGGTGGAATTGTTCCGCCAGCTCGGCTACGACGTACTGTCAGCCAGCAACGGGAAGGATGCGCTCGACACCGTGCGGCGCACGCCCGACATCGACGTGGTCTTCAGCGATGTCGTGATGCCGGGCATGAGCGGCGTCGAACTTGCGCGCCAGGTGCGGACCCTTGCTCCTCGGGCGAAAATCGTCCTGGCTTCCGGTTATGCGTCGAATGCTGCCAGGTCCAGGGATGCCGGTGTCGATGATTTCGAGTTCGTCACCAAACCCTACCGGATGGCGGAGATCATCAAGAGATTGCGCGTAGCGGAATAGCGCGAAGCGGCATGTGACCGCCGCTTCGCGCTAACCGTCCTACTTCACATTCGCCATATCCGGCAATTGATGCGCGATGCCTTTATGGCAATCGATGCAGGTCTTCTGGCCGTTGGCCAGCTGCGTCGAGTGCGCGTCGGATGCGCGCTTGCTCTGGCGGGTGAAGTCCATCGACTCGAACTGGTGGCAGTTGCGGCATTCCAGCGAGTTGTTCGCCTTCAGACGTTCCCACTCGTTCGTCGCCAGTTGCAGGCGGTGCGCCTCGAACTTCTCGCGCGTGTCGATGGTGCCGAAGAGCTTGCCCCACACTTCCTTCGATGCCTTGATCTTGCGCGTGATCTTGTCGGTCCACTTGTGCGGCACGTGGCAGTCCGGGCAGGTGGCGCGCACGCCACTGCGGTTGGCGTAGTGGATCGTGGTGCGCAGTTCCTGGAACACGTTGTCCCGCATTTCGTGGCAGCCGGTGCAGAAGGCTTCCGTATTGGTCACCTCCAGCGCCGTGTTGAAGCCGCCCCAGAACATGATGCCTGCGATGAACGCGCCGATCACCAGGAAGCCGAGGCTCAGGTGCGCGGCGGGCCGCCACAGGATGTTCCAGTACGTCTTGAGGGCTTGTCTCATGATCGGCCTCTCACTTCTTCTTCGCGGGGGCGAGCGACGGCTTGGTCGATTTGCTCAGGATCGTATCGACGTCGACGAACTCGTTTTCCACCAGTGGCTTCAGGTCGGCCTGCGGCACGTGGCATTGCAGGCAGAAGTAGCGGCGCGGCGACAGTTCGGCGAGGAAGTTGCCCTGGCGGTCCATGAAGTGCGTGACGCTGATCATGGGCGCCTGGCTTTCCTGCGTGCGCGTCCGTGCGTGGCACATCATGCACTTGTTCGCATTCTTGTCGAGCTGGTAGCCCTCGATCTTGTGCGGCACGACCGGCGGCTGCATCGCGTAGTTGCGGGCACGCTTGATGTCGCTGTTGTCCGTGTTGGCGATCGGCGGCGGCTGCGTGGTCTGGTCGAGCGGGGTGGCGCCGCGCATGCCGTCCTGGAAGTCCGCCGCAAAGCCTGCAAGCGGTGCCAGCAGGAGCAGCGTCATGATGAATTTTTTAATGTTCATGTCAGGCTCCTATACCTTGGTGATCTTGACTGCGCACTTCTTGAAGTCGGTCTGGAACGAGATCGGGTCGGTCGCGTCCAGCGTGAGCTTGTTGACCAGTTGGCTGGCGTCGAAGAACGGCACCATCACCAGTCCGCGCGGCGGCTTGTTGCGGCCCCTTGTCTCGACACGGGTGCGCATTGTCCCGCGGCGGGACGAGACTTCGATCATGTCGCCGCGGCGCACGTTGAGCTGCTTGGCGTCGTCCGGGTGCATGTAGCAGACGGCGTTGGGCACCGCGCGGTACAGCTCGGGGACGCGGCGCGTCATGGTGCCGGTGTGCCAGTGCTCCAGCACGCGTCCGGTGGTCAGCCAGAACGGGTATTCCTTGTCCGGCGATTCCGCGGGCGGTTCGTAGGGCAGGGCGAAGATGACCGCCTTGCCGTCCGGATGGCCGTAGAACTTGAAGCCTTCACCGGCCTTGACGTACGGGTCGGTGCCTTCGCGGTAGCGCCACTGCGTTTCCTTGCCGTTGACGACCGGCCAGCGCAGGCCGCGCTCCTTGTGATAGGTGTCGAACGGAGCCAGGTCGTGACCGTGGTCGCGGCCGAACGCGGCGTATTCCTCGAACAGGCCCTTCTGGAGGTAGTAACCGAACGCCTTGGCTTCCGCGTTCGCGTAGCCTTGCTCGATCTCGGTGTTGGGGAACTTGTCCACCACGCCGTTCTTGAACAGCAGGTCGTACATGGTCTTGCCGCGCCATTGCGGCGCCTTGTCCAGCAATTCCTTCGGCCAGACTTCTTCCATCTTGAAACGCTTGGAGAATTCGACCAGCTGCCACAGGTCGGAGCGCGCCTCGCCGGGCGCATCCACCATCTGGTGCCAGAACTGCGTGCGGCGTTCTGCATTGCCGTACGCGCCTTCTTTCTCGACCCACATTGCGGTCGGCAGGATCAGGTCGGCGGCCAGCGTGGTCGCGGTCGGGTAGGCGTCCGAGACAACGATGAAGTTGGCCGGATTGCGATAGCCGGGCAGCATTTCCTGCATCACGTTCGGGCCGGCCTGCATGTTGTTGTTGCACTGGACCCAGTAGGCGTTGAGCTTGCCGTCCTTGAGCATGCGGCTCTGCACGGTCGCGTGGAAGCCCGGCTTTTCCGGAATGGTGCCCGGGGGCAGTTGCCAGATCTTCTCGGCCATCTCGCGGTGCTTCGGATTCGTGACCACCATGTCGGCGGGCAGACGGTGCGAGAAGGTGCCGACTTCGCGCGCGGTGCCGCAGGCGGACGGCTGGCCGGTCAGCGAGAACGGGCTGTTGCCGGGCGTGGAGATCTTGCCGGTGAGGAGGTGGATGTTGTACAGCAGGTTGCTGCACCACACGCCGCGCGTATGCTGGTTGAAGCCCATGGTGAAGAAGGACGTCACCTTGACCTTCGGGTCGGCGTACATCTCGGCCAGGCGCTGCAGCTTGTCCTTCGGCACGCCGGTCAGCTTCGACGTGTACTCGACATCGTAGGTGCTGACGAACTTGGCGAACTCGTCGAAGGTGATCGGCTTGCTGCCGCCCGCATCCGGGCCGGCATTCTTCGCCGCCTTCTGCAGCGGATGCTCCGGACGCAGGCCATAGCCGATGTCGGTATTGCCCTGCACGAAGCGGGTGTGCTTGTTGACGAAGTCCTTGTTGACCTTGTTGTTCTTGATGATGTAGTGGGCGATGTAGTTCAGGATCGCCAGATCGGTCTGCGGACCGAAGATCATCGGCAGGTCGGCCAGTTCATAGCTGCGGTGCTCGTAGGTCGACAGCACGCAGACCTTCACGTGCGGCGCGGACAGCTTGCGGTCGGTGATGCGGGTCCACAGGATCGGGTGCATTTCCGCCATGTTGGAGCCCCACAGCACGAAGGCGTCGGCGGCTTCGATATCCTCGTAGCAGCCCATCGGCTCGTCCATGCCGAAGGTGCGCATGAAGCCGGCCACGGCGGAGGCCATGCAGTGGCGCGCGTTCGGGTCGATGTTGTTGGAGCGGAAGCCGGCCTTGAACAGCTTGGCGGCAGCGTAGCCTTCCCAGATCGTCCACTGGCCGGAACCGAACATGCCGACGCCGGCCGGGCCCTTGTCCTTCAGTGTCTGCTTGAATTTCTGCGCCATGGTGTCGAAGGCCACATCCCACGACACCGGCGTGAAATCGCCGTTCTTGTCGTACTTGCCGTTCTTCATGCGCAGCAGCGGCTTGGTGAGGCGATCCTTGCCGTACATGATCTTCGACAGGAAGTAGCCCTTCACGCAGTTCAGGCCGCGGTTGACCTCGGCATTGATGTCCCCGTGCGTGGCCACCACGCGGCCGTCCTTGACGCCGACGTTGACGCCGCAGCCCACGCCGCAGAAGCGGCAGGCGGCCTTGTTCCACTGGATCTGCGTCTTCGAGGCGTCGGTGACGACGTTGGAGGCGATGGATTCGATCGGGATGCCGACCGATGTGGCTGCCGTCACGGCAGCGGATTGCTTGATGAAGTCGCGTCGTGTGAGCTTCATTGTGAGACCTCCTGGTCGAGAGCGGAAATCGGTTCCGCATGTTGGTATACAAGGGCAACGTCGAGGACGCCGGGCAGTGCGCGGATGGCGTCCATGATGTCGAGGGTGCGTTTGGTGCTGTCGGTTTCGAGCGTGACGACGAGCTTGCCGCTGCCGTCGGAGGCGCAGACCTCGGCGGCCGGCACGTCCTCGATGCACGAGCGTATCGAGCCGAGTTGATCGGGCTGCGCGTAGACGACGATGCCGGCGATGTGGATTTCCTGTTCCATGTCGGCCTCAGCCGGTAGGCAGCGAGCCGGTCAGCAACTGGATCATCCAGATGCTGAAGCCGTATCCGCCCACGACCGCCACGGCCAGGATCGGCGCGGTGATGACGGTCAGGAAGAGGAAGGCGCGCATCTCCTGCGCTTTTGTCGGTGCCTTGTCATTGGCGTCCATTGCTGCTCCCGTGCGTTTCAATTGGTCGAATGGCGCTGCGGTGCGTGGACGGGTTTGGCGGTCGGTGTGGCTTCTGGATCAGGTGACCGGCTTGCCTTCGACGTCGTCACTGCGTCATGCTGCGGCGCCGCTTATGCAAGGTGGATGTCACGCTTCGAGGGGGGCAATGTGCGAGCGGCACGGCGGGAATGGACTGGTAGTACTGGTGCTTCGATGCATTCGGCCCGCCGTTGGACCGTTCGCCATGCTTAGCCATTTACTTTGAAGTTCTCATGGCATCAACCTTTGCATAGCGGAAGTCATGCTATCGAAGGGGACACGTTGGCAACCTTGATCTTGATCAAGATATTCCGAGACGCTGTAGGGCTTTTGCAACGCCCTAAAAATGGGGCTTTTGAAATAAGCATGTACTTACATCAACGCCCGAATGCATCGCAGTGAGCTTATTCGGTCCAGTTCACATGCTCGAATTTGCGGTGGAAGGCTTCGGGCATCGGCACGACCCGCTTGTTGATGTAATCGAAGAAGACGAATCCCGATTTCGCCATCGCCACCAGCGTCTGGTCTTTCGGCCGGGTGATGCGGAAGGTGATGTCGCCGCCGTACTTGTTGAAGTCCATGACCCCCACCTCGAACAGCAGCTGGTCGCGCGCATGCGCCTCGGTGCGGTAGGTGGTGGCGAGGTCGGTGACGATGATGCCGATGCCGTCGCCCTGGGTTTCCTCGATGCCGAAATCGAACAGGAAGCGGGCCCGCGCTTCGGAAATCATCGAAATCATCGAGTCGTTGCCGAGATGATTCGCGCCGTTGATGTCGGTGACGCGGACGGTCAGGGTGGTGGAGTAGTAAAACTGGTCTTCGGGGAAATCGAGTTTGAGGCGGGCCATGGGGATCTCTGCGGGTGTGGCTGGGTGGTGCGGTGCGGCAATTTTAACCTGAGGGAGGGGAGGCGCGCGTATATACTGCGTGATGTGTTTTTGTTATTTATTGCTGTGTTTTTGTGCAGTGGTCTGTCGGGGCGAGCGGGTGGCAACGGCCTGAGATGGATCGGGGGCACGGGTGAGGCGGACAGTGATTCGGGTTAATCAGACGGGTGTTGTCAATCTAAATAAGGTGCAATCGTGATATCACCACTTGCTGTTGCTTGGTCGACTGTCGGGATTGGAGTGGTTCTGTCAGCGTGTGTGGGATATGGTGCTCGTGAAAAAGCAGGATTGGTTTTCGTGTTTGTTTCGCTGTTCATAGCTGGTTGCCTTGGGGTTGGACTGGCCTTACTGAACGGCGTGCTTTATCAAGCGTGTGCTGGGGTTAAAGTTTGCGCGGCGACCACGGACGAAACGGTCTGGAGTTTGGCATACCCGATACTGGCTACCCCAATATACTGGGCTGCAAAGCCCAACCTGCGTCAGGGGGCTCATAAAATCGCCGGATGACGAAGAACTTGGGAGAGAAAATTGTGATCCGGAGATGGGCCGCAGATGTTGAAAATGTTGGGCTTCGTAGCCCAACCTACCGCGCTATCGCGAATTCTTGGCCGCCTTGAGTGGTACGGTCGGTACGGACTCAACCCCCGCCGCTTTCGCCCCCGGACGCCTTTCACGCACGAGCCATGGATGCGCAAATCGCGGGCGTGATGCCACCGCAACGACGGCCGAGACCAGCAGGTGAAGCAGGCTGGCGGAAAGACGGGCAAGCGGTCGTGGTTTCATCGGACGGGTGCTCCATGCATGAATAAAGGCGATATCCGCCACATGCAGGAACAGTGCCCGTCCTGCAGGCACTTCATACGCGACGTTTGCACTATTGGAGAGCTTTTCTCTGCCGGCTGGCGCCATTCCGGTGCGTTTCATCCTCGAATCCCGGCAAAAAACCTTGGCATCATTGTTGCTAAGTCTCCATCAGCGAGAGGCGCGCATGACAACTTGTCTGCAGGACGCTTCTTGAGCATGGATGCTAGGGTTCCGGTCGCCGCAATGCGATGCCTGGTCCGAGAGCAGCCGGTTTCGAATGCCGTCGGTTCGGAGCTACACGGAGGGATAAAAGCCCGGGAGGCCATCACGTTTCTTGCAATGTGATCGCTCGCCTCTCCGACTTTATCCACTCTTGGAGCCTGACGATGCGTTCATTTCTTCTTCCGCGCGTTCTGCGCAATTTCTCCGGATACCTGCTGTGCGTCGCAATCGGACTCGGCGCCTTGTCTCCCGCACGCGCTGAAGTGAAGGTGGGCCTGTCGGACTGGCCGGGCTGGGTCGCATGGTATGTCGCCGAGCAAAAGGGCTTCTTCAAGAAGCACGGCGCGAAGGTGACGCTGGTATGGTTCCCCAACTATACCGACTCGATCGCGGCGCTGTCGGCGGGCCAGCTCGACGCCAATTCGCAGACCTGGTCGGACACGATGACGCCACTGTCCAAGGGCGTGCCCTTGAAGGCGGTGCTGGTCAATGACAACTCGGCCGGCAACGATGCGCTGATGGTCGGCCCGAAGATCAAGTCCTTTGCCGACCTGAAGGGCAAGTCCATCGCGCTGGAGCAGTACAGCATCTCGCACTTCGTGCTTGCTACGGCGCTGGCGAAAAACAATATCGGCATCAACGAGGTCAAGATTGTCAATCTCTCGGCAGGCGATGCCGCGGCCGCGTTCATGGCGGGCCGTGTCGATGCGACGGTGGTGTGGAATCCGTGGGTGTCGAAGATCCAGTCCAGCGGCAAGGGGCGCGCACTGTTTACTTCCAGGGACATGCCGGGACTGGTGCCGGACCTGCTTGTCGCGCATGGCAAAGCCTTGGGCGACAAGGCCAAGCGTGCCGAGCTCGTCGGCATGGTGCGCGCATGGTTCGAGACGGAAGCCTTCATCCGCGCCAATCCCGACGAGGCGATCCGCATCATGGCGAAGGTGGTCAGCCTGCCGCCGGCCGAGTACAAGGTGTTCCTGCCCGGCACACGCTTCTTCAATGCCGGCGACAACAGCGCTGCCTTCGACGCGAAGCAGCCGCAGTCGCTGGTCGCCGTCGGCCCCATCATCCACAAGTTCCTCAGCGAGAACAAGCTGATCGAAGCGCCTGTCGACTACGCGAAGGGCCTCGATTCCTCGCTGCTTGCCGACGCACTCAAGCACTAAGCATCATGCCGAACCTGATGCCGGACAATCCGGCCGGATCGCGGGCGAAGGCCACGCGCAACCGGCGTTCGCCCTGGGCCGTGCGCGGTGAGATTCCGCATGCTGCATTCCTCGCGCTGGCCGTGCTGGGCTTCATTCTGCCTTTCGTCGCATGGAGTCTTGCCTCCGCCAGCGGCTGGGTGGACAACGTCTTCCTGCCTGCGCCGGTCGACGTCCTGCTGCGGTTGCGTGACTGGCTGCTTGCCGATGACTTGCTGAACGATATCGGGATCAGCATCGGCCGCGTGTTCGGAGGCTTTGCGTTGGCGGCGGTACTGGCGCTGCCGCTGGGCGTGATGATCGGCACCTATGCCCCGGTGCGCGCCTTGCTGGAGCCGCTGGCCGACTTCAGCCGCTACCTGCCGGCGGTGGCCTTCATTCCGCTGATCCTGCTGTGGGTCGGCATCGACGAGAGCGCCAAGGTGGCGGTGATCTTTGTCGGCACGTTCTTCCAGATGGTGCTGATGATCGCCGAGGACATCGCCCGCGTGCCGAATGCGCCGGTCGAGGCGGCGCGGACCATGGGCGCGACCAATGGCGAAATCGTGCAGCACGTGCTGATTCCCGCTGCACGTCCGGCGATGCTCGACACCCTGCGCGCCAACATGGGACTAGCCTGGACCTACCTCGTGGTGGCAGAGCTGGTGGCTGCCAGTTCCGGTCTCGGATTTGCGATCCTCAAGGCGCAGCGTTTCCTGCAGACCGACAAGATCTTCGCCGGCATTCTGCTGATCGGCCTGGTCGGCCTGCTGACCGACCAGGCATTCCGCTGGCTGCACCGCCGGTGCTTTCGCTGGCACCACCTGAGGAGCTGAAGCCATGCCCATCAAGATCAGCGTGCGCGGGCTGGATAAATACTACGGACGCGGCAGCCGCAGCACGCATGCCTTGCAGGACGTGAATCTCGATATCGGCGAGGGCGAATTCGTCACGCTCGTCGGCGCGTCGGGCTGCGGCAAATCCACCCTGCTGCGGACCATCGGCGGACTGGAGGAATATGCCGACGGCGACATCCTCTGCAACGGGCGCATCGTCGACGGCGCAGGGCCCGACCGGGCGATGGTATTCCAGAGCTACAGCCTGTACCCGTGGCTGACGGTCACCGACAACATCAAATTCTGCCGGCGCCTGGGCCACCATCGGGGCAACGCGACCTCGGCCGACGTGGAATTCGCCGCCGGCCGGGCGGATGCGCTGATTGCATTGATGGGCCTGTCGCATGTCGCCCATGCCTATCCGGCCGAACTGTCCGGCGGCATGCAGCAGCGCGTCGCCATTGCGCGCGCCCTGATGGCGCGGCCCGACGTGCTCCTGATGGACGAGCCCTTCGGCGCGCTCGATGCGCAGACGCGCGAGGTGATGCACGACCTGATCCGCCACGTCTACCTGCTGGAGAAGACCACGGTCGTCTTCGTCACGCATGACGTGGAGGAGGCGATCTACCTCGGCCAGCGCGTCGTGGTGATGGCGCCGCGTCCCGGACGCATCGACTCCATCGTCGATGTTCCCTTCGGCCGCGAACGCCGCCAGGACCTGAAGCTGAGTCCCGAATTCACCGCGCTCAAGCGCCGGATACTGGATCGCATCCGCGAGACGTCCGGCATCAAGACTGACCTGGAGCAGCTCGAGAAGCTGACCCGAACCACACCTGCCTGAGTCACTGGAGACATGACATGAATGACACGCAACGCGATACCGTCGACGTACCGGACATGGCGTCCGAACTCGCGCCCGGCATCGCCTCCGACAAGATCCTGTGGACCGAACTGTTCCCGGGAGGCGGCCACTGGTCGTATCGCGTCAGGCGCGGCACCACGCTGCGCTTCACCGATCTCGAAGGCGGCGCCAATGTGGCTGTCCTGCTGTACCGTGGCGACGAGCGCCTGGAAAGGCTGAACCTGCCCGACACACTCAAGGCGCAGCACACCGCCCATCTCACCGCCGGCAACGTGCTGTATTCGGACATGGGACGCATCCTGGCCGCGATCAGCGCCGATACTGTCGGTTGGCACGACCCGTTGTGCGGCGTGTCCGACGCCGCCCTGGTCCGCGCGAAATACGGCGAGCGCCGCTACCAGGAACACCGCAACGCGATGTACCGCAACGGCAAGGACAGCCTGCTGATCGAAATCGGAAAGTGGGGCCTTGGCCTGCGCGACCTGGTGCCGAACGTCAACCTGTTTTCCAAGGTGACGGTCGACGGCGATGGCCGTTTCCATTTCGTGCCCGGGCATTCACGGAGGGGGGACTGCGTCGAGCTGCGCTTCGAGATGGACACGCTGATCGCGCTCTCGACCGCGCCACATCCGCTCGACCCGAATCCCGACTACGCACCGAAAAAGGTCGGCGTCGCCGCCTGGCACTCCGGCTCCGCCGGCCCCGACGATCCCTGCCGCCTGTCCTGTCCGGAAAACCGTCGCGGCTACACCAACACCGAACTCATTTACCGCTAGGAGACAGCGATGACAACCCTGCGCGAAAGCACGCTCGACCCTTCCTCCGCCATCCTCGACCACTACCAGCCGGCCGGCGAACCCTGGCTGCACAGGGTCGCGCGCGGCCAGACCTTCCGCATCGTCGACCTGGAAGGCAACCAGGCCGTCGACACGATTTTCTACAACGCCGAGGACACGGCAGAAAGCTACAGCGTGACCGACACGCTGCAGCGGCAGGGCGGCATCTACCTCAGCACCGGCTCCGTCCTCTGCTCCAATCGCGGCAGGGCGATGCTGACCATCGTTGCCGACACTTGCGGCAGGCACGACACGCTTGGCGGCGCCTGCGCGGCGGAGAGCAATACCGTGCGCTACGCGCTCCAGAAGAAGTTCATGCACAGCTGCCGCGACAACTACCTGCTGGCCCTTGCGCATGCGGACATCGGCATGGGCAAGCGCGACCTCGTGCCCAACATTAACTTCTTCATGAACGTGCCGGTCACGCCGGACGGTGGTCTGAGTTTCGAGGACGGCCTTTCGGCGCCGGGAAAGTACGTCGAGATGCGTGCCGAGATGGATGTGCTGGTGCTGGTGTCGAACTGTCCGCAGCTCAACAACCCCTGCAATGCCTACAATCCGACGCCTGTGCGCTTCGTCATCTGGGACAGGGAAGGCTGAATCCATGTTCGACAAGATCCTGATCGCCAACCGCGGCGAAATTGCGTGCCGCGTGATCCGCACCGCGCGGCGCATGGGTATCCAGACAGTCGCCGTGTATTCCGAGGCCGACGTGGAGTCGCTGCACGTGCGCCTGGCGGACGAGGCCGTTTGCGTCGGGCCGGCGGCGGCATCCGAAAGCTATCTCTCGGCCGGGAAAGTGCTCGACGCGGCAAGGCAGTCCGGCGCGCAAGCCATCCATCCCGGCTACGGCTTCATGAGCGAGAATGCCGGCTTTGCGGAGGCTTGCGCGGCGGACGGCATCGTGTTCATCGGACCGACGCCGCAGCAGATGCGCGCCTTCGGCCTGAAGCACACAGCGCGAGAACTGGCGCAGCGCGCCGATGTCCCCCTGCTGCCGGGCACAGGCCTGCTGCAGGATAGGGACGAAGCCGTGCGCGAGGCCGCGCGCATCGGTTACCCGGTCATGCTCAAGAGCACCGCCGGCGGGGGCGGCATCGGCATGCGGCTGTGCCGCGACGCGGACGAACTGCAAGGCGCCTACGCCTCGGTCAAGCACCTGTCGGAAAACAATTTCAAGAACAGCGGCATCTACCTCGAAAAGTTCGTACAGAACGCGCGCCATGTCGAAGTGCAGATTTTCGGCGACGGCAGGGGCGGGGTGGTTTCGCTTGGCGAGCGTGACTGCTCGGTGCAGCGGCGCAACCAGAAGGTGATCGAGGAAACCCCCGCGCCCGGACTGAGCGAGGAGACGCGGCAGGCCTTGGCGGCCACCGCCGTGCGCCTGGCGAGATCGATCGCCTATCTGTCGGCGGGCACCGTCGAATACGTGCTCGACGCCGACACCGGCGCCTTCTACTTCCTGGAGGTGAACACGCGCCTGCAGGTCGAGCACGGCGTGACCGAGGAAGTGTTCGGCGTCGATCTGGTGGAGTGGATGATCCGTGCCGCCACGGACGGTTTCGAGCTGCCGCCGCAGGATTCGCTCCGGTGCCGCGGGCATGCAATGCAGCTGCGGGTGTACGCCGAGGATCCGGCAAAGAATTTCCAGCCGTCGTCCGGCGTGCTGACGGCAGTTGAATTCGCGGATGACCTGCGTGTGGATACCTGGGTCGAGCGCGGTGTCACTGTCAGTCCCTTTTACGACCCGCTGGTCGCCAAGCTGATTGTCAGGCGCGATGACCGCGCGTCGTCGATCGCCGCATTGGCCTGCGCCTTGCGGACGACGCGCATCGACGGCATCGAAACCAACCTTGCCTACCTCGCCGGCATACTGGGCTACGGCACCTTCCAGGAAGGCCGTCAGACCACCCAGATGCTGGCCTCGATGCCTTACCGGCCGCGTACGGTTGACGTGCTGGACGGGGGCATCCAGACCACCGTGCAGGATTATCCGGGGCGGCTGGGCTTGTGGGCGGTGGGCATTCCACCCTCCGGCCCGATGGATGCGTACGCCCATCGCTGCGCGAACCACCTGCTCGGCAACGATGACGATGCGGCCACGCTCGAAATGACGCTCCACGGTGCCACGCTGCGTTTCAATTGCGATTGCACCATCGCGCTGGCGGGCGCGGACATGGGCGCTGTAGTGAGCGGAACGGATGGCACGCGCAGCCTGCGCAACTGGCAGACGCATACCATCCTTGCGGGCGAGACCCTGCGCTGCAGTGACGTGTCGGGCGCGGGTGTGCGCGGCTACATCGCGTTCAGCGGCGGCCTCGATGCGCCGCCCTACCTGGGCAGCCGCGCTACCTTCACGCTCGGCAATTTCGGCGGGCACGGCGGCAGGTCGCTGCGTGCCGGCGACGTACTGAAGCTGAATCCATCGTCGGCCATCCCGCGCCGCCTCGGTACAGGCGCGATGCCGCTCTATACGCATGCATGGGAGATCGCGGTGCACTATGGGCCGCACGGGGCGCCGGACTTTTTCACCGACGAAGACATCGCCATGTTCTTCGGCACCGACTGGCAGGTGCATTTCAACTCCAGCCGCACCGGCGTGCGATTGGTGGGGCCGAAGCCGCGCTGGGCGCGGACAGATGGCGGCGAGGCAGGCCTGCATCCGTCCAACATCCACGACAACGCCTATGCGATCGGTTCCATCGATTTCACCGGAGACATGCCGGTGATCCTTGGTCCGGACGGACCCAGCCTCGGCGGTTTCGTCTGCCCCGCGGTGATCGTGTCGGCAGACTTGTGGAAGATCGGTCAGCTCAAGCCCGGCGATACCGTGCGTTTCATCCGCGTATCCCCAGTGGAGGCGGCGGCCATGCGCGCGGCGCAGGAGAGCGTCTTCGAGAAAACGACGAAAGCGTCCCCCATCTTCATTCCACCGCGCAGCGATGCGGGCAAGGCGGCGCCGGCAGTCATGTGCAGCGGCGTGCTCGCGGATGGAACGCAGGTGGTCTATCGCCGCGCCGGCGACGACTACCTGCTGGTGGAATTCGGTGAGCTGGTGCTCGACATCAACCTGCGCTTCCGCGTGCATGCGTTGATGCAGGCGATCGAACAGGCGCGTCTGGAGGGCGTGATCGACCTGACCCCGGGCATCCGTTCGCTGCAGGTGCATTTCGATCATCGCCGGTTGCCGGGCGACCGGCTTGTACACCTGGTCGACAGCCTGATTGTCCGCCTGCCGCCAGTGGACCACATGATGGTGCCGTCGCGCATCGTGCACTTGCCGCTGGCGTGGAACGACTCCCAGACCCGTCTGGCGATCCAGAAATACCAGACCACGGTGCGCCCCGATGCCCCATGGTGTCCGAGCAATATCGAATTCATCCGTCGCATCAACGGCCTGGATTCCATCGATGACGTGTATGACGTGGTGTTCAACGCCAGCTACATGGTGCTGGGATTGGGCGACGTGTATCTCGGCGCGCCGGTCGCCACGCCCATCGATCCGCGCCATCGCCTGGTGACCACCAAGTACAACCCGGCCCGTACCTGGACGCCGGAGAACGCGGTCGGCATCGGCGGCGCCTACCTGTGCGTGTACGGCATGGAAGGCCCCGGCGGCTACCAGTTCGTCGGCCGCACGGTGCAGATGTGGAATCGCTACCGCCAGACGGAAAGCTTCCGCGACAGCAAGCCGTGGCTGCTGCGCTTTTTCGACCAGATCCGCTTTTACGAAGTGAGCGAGGAAGAATTGCTGGCACACCGGCGCGATTTCCCGCTCGGGCGCTTCAACGTGAAGATCGAGGAAACGCAATTTTCGCTAGCTGACTACAACCGTTTCCTGTCGCGCGAAAAGGAGGCGATCGCGACCTTCAAGCAGCGGCAGCAGACGGCATTCGACGCCGAGCGCGAACGCTGGCGCAGCATGGGGCAGGCCGAATGGGTCGGTGAGGAGGCCGCCTCCGGCGAGGCCTCGGACATGGAACTGCCGGAGGGCTGCCGGCACCTGTCGGCAATCGTTCCGGGAAGCGTATGGAAAGTCATGGTGGAGCCGGATACGGAGGTCGCCGAAGGGGAAACGCTGGCGATCCTGGAGTCGATGAAGATGGAAATCCCGCTCGTCGCCACCCATGCCGGCGTGCTGGTCGAATGGCTGGTGAACGAGGGGACACCGGTCGGCGCCGGCCAGCGTATCGCGGTATTCAGGGAAGCAGTGCAGTCACTTCAGTAATGAAATTCAATAACTCACTCAAGGGAGCGCGTATGTCATTTCATCGTCACATCACCATTACGTTTGCCGCGGCCGGCCTGCTGGCCGCCGGCGCAGCCACTGCCCAGGACGCGGCAAAACTGACCGGCCACATCGACCTGGTCAGCCGCTACGTCCTGCGCGGCATATCCACCACCTACGGACCGTTCGATCCCGGCTTCGGCAATCCCGGCGGCGACGCGCCGGAATCCGACCGGGTCGCCCTGCAGTGGGGCGCGGACTGGGTGCATCCCTCCGGCTTCTACCTGGGCTACTTCGGATCGACCATCAATTACTCGTACAAGCGCGTCGGCCAGTCGTACACCGATCGCAGCATCACCGACTTCCAGACCGACAAGTCGATCGAGAACGATATCTACGGCGGCTATACCGGCACCATCGGCGACATCGGCTATACCGTGGGCCTGACGGGCTACGTGTACCTCAACGGCAAGAGCTCGAACGCGTTCGAAACCAAGCTCGGCCTGTCCTACGGCGACTTCAGCCTGAACGCGCAAACCCTGCTCAAGGACGTGGTCTGGGGCAACAAGGGCGATACCTACTGGACGCTCAACTATACAAAGGGACTGCCGAACGACCTGACGCTGACCGCTTCGCTGGGGTACTACCGCTACGACAAGGAGGGGAAATTCCTCGGTTCGGCGGATACGCTGGCGGGCGCCGCCTGTCCCGGCGGACAAAGCTTTTTCGTCAATGGCTGTTACGCCGGCGGCGCACCTTCGAGCGGAGGTTTTCGCCATCTGATCGTCGGCATTACGCAGCCGATCGGACAAACGGGAGTGACGTGGGGCCTGCAGGGGCTGCTTGCGGGAGACAACCGTTTCGGCGTGAAGCAGGGCAACAAGCTGCTGGCCAGCTTGAGCTACGGGTTTTGATTCGCGAGCGTGGAAAGGCCGATCTTCGAAAGCCGCGCCGAACGGGCGTGGCATTCAAGGAATGGACCTCATTCATGTTGAATCCCAATCCATAAGGTGCCGTGCGTGATTGGTTATTCAGGCACAACCGCAACCGACCTGCTGCCCAGGCCGGAGCGTTCGAGCCAGGTAAATACAGAATCCGCCGTCACCGTTTCGATGCGGTCCGAAAAGCGTTTCTCGAACGGATGGTCGTCGAACGCCACATTGGCCGCGCTGAGGCGCCCGCCCAGGCGGGTCAGCGCGCCGAGCTTCAACGTGGCCGGCCGGTAGTCGCGCAACTGCAGCCATGCCTGTGCCTGCGTGCGCGAGCGGATCGACGGTTCCATCGCGGCGGCAATGGTCTCGATGGCCCACTGGTTCGATTGCTGGTAGGTCTTGCCCCATGCATAGCTGACGATGCTGTAGGGTTTGTGATGCATCTTCGCCGCCGACCTGCTGTCCGTGAGGACCGGCAGCAGCCTGGCCTGCATGTCGGGCGACAGCATCGAGAAGGCGGCCTCGTAACGCCACAGGTCGTCGAGGAAGAACTCCCCCAGTCCCTGGCGGTAGATTGCCGCTTCCGCCGTGCCGCAATGATTGAGCTTGTGCACCACGCGCCACACGCGGCCGCCCTTGCTATCCGGCTGCCGGTAGGCGAGTCCCACATGCGAATAGTGCACGCCGTATTGCGTCAGATCCTGCCCGGCGCGCGCCAGGACGACGACATCCTGGTCGAGCGAATCGAGCATGTCCTGCGTGCGCGCGGCGAGCGTCAATCCACGCTCGATGGTCTGTACTGTCGGGCGCTTCTGCTCGCAGGAGCGCCCGGCCCAGGCGGCCGTCGCGATCATTGCCGCCGCAACGGCGACGGCGATCCTTGTCAGTCTTTGCATGGCCGGCCTCAGTAAGTCAGGCGCTCGTTGTGGAGCAGGGCCTGCCCCAGCGCATTGGGAATGAAGGCGATCGCTTCGCCCGCCGCTGAAAGGATGACGCCGGCGCCGATCACGCTGACGACGACGGCAGTGCCGGCGGCCATGCCGGACATCGCGAGGGCATCGCCCGCGATGCGCAGGCTGACGCGCGCGCCGTCCGAGGCACGCTCCAGCACGATCACCGTGGCATGTGCGCTCGCTTCCACTGCCTTGACCACCAGTACGGCGCCGGCAACCGACAGCATGGCAGGGACAGCGATGACCGCGCTGGCTGCCGAGCCCGCAACCATAACGGAGGCGACGGGCAGGGCGGAGATCGCACTCAATGCCGAGGCATCGCTCTGTGCGTGTACGGGAAGGATGGCGCCCGAAGCGATCAGGATCGATGCAAGCAGGGATACGGCAAAACGTTTGTTCATGACATTCTCCAGGGGACAAGTAATCAGGCGGCTTCCTGCGAGCGGGACGCGGCGCGGGCTTCAAGCAGGTCGGCTTCATGCTTGTCGCGCAGCGTCTTGGCCAGTGTGAACGCGCAGGTGATGAGGTACAGCCAGCTCACGCCGAGGAAGGCCTTGTAGGTCTCGTTGATTTCCATGCGCAGCAGGCCCCAGCCGGTGAGCGCCATGGCGAGGAAGAAGCTGGTCCACACGACATAGCGGAACAGCGGCGTGTCGGCGGGCTTGCCTTCGCGGCGGCTCTGTTCGGTATCGCGCACGAACTTGGCGAGGACGAAGGCCGTGGTCAGGCAGAAGAAGTAGCCCATGACCATGAAGGCACGGTCGAGGTCCTTGCCCGGCAGCCAGGCGAGGCCGACGCCGCACAGGAAGGCGGCGACGGCGAAGGAAACCCAGACTTGAATCTGCCAGGCGCTGGTATCGCGGTGAATCAGGACTTTCATTGCATTCCTCTCTGTGGTTGCGGGGTGAGAGGAGTGTCCCTGAAAGTCGCGGGAAAGGATCGCTATTTGATCCGGGTGTTCTTGTGAAGATCCCCCGGTATCACGATCCGATACCGGAGCCCGTTTTAACGCGAGACCTCGACCGTTGCCGTCTTGCCCGGACGGATGTCGAGGTACAGCCGGGTGGCCGTGCGCGTCACCGGTACCGCGGTGCCGTCGGCGAGGCGCGCGGTGACGTTGCCGGACCAGTCTTCCTTGACCGGCAGGCTGACCGTCAGCGGCGCGGTGCAGAGCGACGCATTGAAGCTGCCGTCGACCGTCACCGTCGCCTGGCTCGACGACGCCGCCGTGGCGGTGACGGATACCTGCGGACGGCACAGGCGGTAGCGCGCCACGTTCAGGTAGGTATCGGCCCACAGGGATGATGAGAACTGGCCGGCGTACGTCAGGTGATCGCGCAGGAATTGCGACGTGACCGGACTCCAGCCGTCGCCATCCACGCCATGGCCGCCGGCGACGAACCAGCCGCCGTTGTCGACGACGAAGCGCAGCTGGCCGTTGACGGTCGCGAGGGCTTCCGCGAGCGAGCCGTCATGCGCCTGGTCGAAGAACGCAAACTGGTAATTGCTTTCGCCGGTCGACATCTTGCGCACGGAGAAGTGACGCGCCTCGGCCACGCCCAGCGCCCGCGAGGTGTACGAATGCCATGGAAACGCAAACGTGAGCGGTTTGGTGCCCAGTTTCTGGGCGATGCGATCCTGCGCCGCGTTGATCTCGGTCTGGAGCGCGGCGTCGGACACCGAGGGATCGCCCATGTCGACTTCATGCGTCATCGAATGATTGCCGATCTCGTGCCCGCGTCCGGCGATGTCCTTCCAGAAATTCCATTCATCGTCAGCGATGATTCCCGGAATGATGTAGAAGGTCGCCCGCAGGCCGAAGCTCTCGAAGATGCCCGCAATTGTCGCGCTCGACTGATAGCCGTCGTCAAAGGTGTACGAGGCGGCCGCGGTCTTGTCCCCCTTGTACTTCGTGATGGACGGCGCGGTCAGGTCGAAGCAGCGGTCGATGATGGCGTTGCAGTCCGCGGGCGTGGGTGACGGCGTTGGCGTGGGCGTTGGGGATGGTGTCGGAGAGGGCGTCGGCGATGGTGCGGGTGTGGTGGTTTCGACTTCGCAGATCTTGTCGGCGCCCGGAAGCGGGTCGCCGAAGACATCGTTGTTGCAGCCGATCGAGCCGGTCGCGGTACGCGTCACGAAGGTCCCGTTGAGGCCGTAGCGGACCTGGCGCGTACCGGAAAAGGAACACGTCTGCCATTCATCGGCGCACTTGCTCCATGTCGGTGAAGGCGTGGGAGTTGGCGTTGGAGTTGGCGTCGGCGTGGGAGTTGGCGTGGGAGTTGGCGTCGGCGACATCGTCGCGTACTCGCAAATCTTGTCGGCACCGGGAAGCGGGTCGCCGAAGACATCGTTATTGCAACCGATCGATCCGGTGGCGGTTCGCGTGACCCAGGTGCCGTCCAGGCCGTAACGCACTTGCGTCGTTCCGGAGAAGCTGCATACCTGCCATTCGTCCGCGCACTTGATCCAGACTTCCGGCGCCATCACGGATGTCGGCTTCGGCCCTGCCGCCGCCGCTCTGTCCTCTCCTCCCCCGCCGCATGCGCTCAATCCGCTGACCAGTGCCAAAACAAGACTGCTTGGAACACGCGTTTTCTTCATGGGGGAGGACTCCTCGCTGTTCGATGGATGGAGTCTTCATGCTAGAGGCGAGGCGTCATGTGGCGGTTGCGTGTTCTCAACCGCCACATGCGCTCCTGCGGCCCGCGCCGCAGGAGGAACAAGGTCTTTTAAGCTATCGCAAGTGTGTGCGGTCACTCCGCCAGCAGTGCGGCGACACGTTCGCGCAGCATGGCGGGCTGTGCCTGCGCGGCGGGGACGGGCTGGCCGACGTTCAGTCCCACGCGGGAGAATATCCCGCGCCGGAACGGGCGCACCATCGCCACCCGGTCGCCGTTGACGACCTCGATGCGGCTGAAGAAGGATCCCCACAGGTTGGTCAGTCCCATCGGCACCACGGGCGGCGAAATGCCATCCTGCTGCGCGCGTTCCAGGATCTTCATCACGCCGCCCTTGAACTCCTGCAGGCTGCCGTCGCGCGTCAGCGCGCCTTCCGGGAAGATCGCCAGCAGGTCGCCTTCGCGAAGCACTTGCGCAGCGCGTTCGAAAGCACGCTCATAGGTTGTTTCATCCTGTGTGCGCGGCGCGACCGGAATCGCCTTCGCAAGACGGAACACGGCGCCAAGCACCGGGATGCGGAAGATGCTATGGTCCATCACGAAATAGATCGGGCGCGGGCTCGCCGCCATCAGCAGCACCGCATCGACGAAGCTCACATGGTTGCACACCAGCACCGCCGGTCCGGTGGTCGGGATGTTCTCGTCGCCGCGCACCTTGAAGCGGTACACCACATGCGACATCACCCAGGCGAAGAAGCGCAGCAGGTATTCCGGCACCAGCATGAAGATGTAGAGCGCGACGACCGCATTGGCCAGGCCGGTGAACAGGAAGATCTGCGGGATCGAAAAACCGGACTGGAGCAGGATGCCGGCGATGACGGAGCTGGCGATCATGAACAGCGCGTTCAGGATATTGTTGGCCGCGATGATGCGCGCACGGTGCGTCGGCTGCGCGCGCAGCTGGATCAGCGCATACATCGGCACGCTGTACAGGCCGGCGAACAGGCTGAGCAGCATGAGGTCGGCCAGCACGCGCCAGTGGGCGGGACGCGCCAGGAATTCGCCCAGCGCCAGCGTCTCCGCCGGCGGCAGGCTGCGCGTCGCGAAGTAGAAATCGACCGCGAAGATGGTCATGCCGATCGCACCCAGCGGCACCAGGCCGATCTCGACGTGGCGGCGGCTCAGCACTTCGCACAGCAGCGAGCCGGTGGCGATGCCGATGGAGAAGACGACCAGCAGGAAGGACGCGACCTGTTCGTTGCCGTGCAGGACTTCGCGCGACAGGCTGGGGAACTGGCTGAGGAAGACTGCGCCGAAGAACCACATCCAGCTGATGCCTAGCAGCGAACGGAACACGACCGGGTTGCCGTGCGCCATCTTCAGGTTGCGCCAGGTTTCCGTGACCGGATTCCAGTTGATCTTCAATCCGGGATCGGTGGCGGGCGCGAGCGGAATGAACTGCGCAACGGCGCGGCCGGCGACGGCGGCGGCAATGCAGCCGATCGCCACATGCAGGCGGCCGACCTCGGGCGTTGCAATCAGCAGGCCGCCGACGATGTTGCCGAGCAGGATGGCGACGAAGGTGCCCATCTCCACCATGCCGTTGCCGCCGGTCAGCTCGCGCTCGCTGAGCACCTGCGGCAGGTAGGCGAATTTCACCGGCCCGAACAGCGTCGAGTGCAGGCCCATCAGGAACGTGCAGCCCAGCAGCACCGGCACGTTTTCCATGAGGAAGCCGTAGGACGCCGCCGCCATGATGACGATCTCCAGGTTCTTCACGAAACGGATGATCGTCGTCTTTTCGTATTTGTCGGTGACCTGTCCGCTGGTGGCGGAGAACAGCAGGTAGGGCAGGATGAACAGCGCGCCGATCACGAGGCCGGCCATGGCCGGTTGCATCCAGCTTACCTGCAGCTGGTAGGTGACCATCACGGTGAAGGCGAACTTGAAGAGGTTGTCGTTGGCCGCGCCGGAGAATTGCGTCCAGAAGAAGGGCGCGAAGCGGCGCTGGCCGAGCAGCGCGAACTGGTTGGGATGCTCGGCATGCGCGGTGGTGCCGGATACAGTCGCGCCCGCTTGCGCATCGATGGGTTGTTCCATGGTCTCCTCTGCAGCGTGTTGATTAAGCGGCATCAAATATACACGCAGACGCAGCGCGGAGGGGATGGAATTGCCGGGGTGAATGCGGCGCAACCGATAGTCGCGCCGGACGATACCGTCAGCCGATGAGCGCGCTCCTCAGTTGCGACGCGCAGATGTCCACCGCAGCGTTGGCTTCATCGAGCACGCGGCCCATGCTAATGAAGCCATGGATCTGGCGGTCGAAGCAGATCGAAGTCGTGCGGTTGCCCGCTTCGCTCAGTCGCTGCGCATACATCAGCCCCTCGTCGCGCAGCGGGTCGAAGCCCGCGGTGAGGATGAAGGCCGGCGGCAGGCGCGACAGGTCGGGATGCAGCAGGGGCGACGCGCGCCAGTCGAGATCGTGCTTCGGGTCGTCGATGTAGTGGTCGTGGAAATAACGTACGGTGTCGCTGGTCAGCAGGTATCCCTGGCCGTTGGTGACGTGCGAAGCGGCGATGGCGCGCATGTCCGTCGCCGGGTAGATCAGGAGCTGGAACGCCAGCCGAGGGCCGTCGTTGTCGCGTGCGTCGATGGCCGCCACCGCCGCAAGATTGCCGCCCGCGCTGTCGCCGCCGATGGCGATGCGTGCGGCATCGATGCCGAGGGCAGGGGCATTCGCATGCACCCAGCGCAAGGCCATGGTGCAGTCGTCCACGGCGGCGGGGAAACGGTGCTCGGGGCCGAGGCGGTAATCGACGGACACCAGCGCGCAGCCGGAGCGGTTGGCAAGCTGGCGGCACAAGGTGTCGTGCGTGTCGAGGTCGCCGATGGTCCAGCCGCCGCCGTGGTAGTAGACCATCGCGGGCATCGGGCCTTGCGCGGCACCGAGCGGTTTGTAGAGCCGAAGCGGGATACCGTCATCCGCGCACAAGTCTTCCACATGCGCAACTTCAGGCGTATCGGGCTGGGTGAAGAAGCGTCGCTCGCGGTAAAAGCGCCGTGCGTCTTCGACCGTTAGTGTATGCGTCGGCGGGACGGCGCGTTGTTCGATCAGGTCAAGCAGTGCGCGCGCCTGGGGATGCAGCATATTGTCTCCTTTGTTGTCTTGAACGATGTTACACGCTTCCGGAAAATCGTCGAGCAGCACTTCATCCGCGCCGATGTGGATCAGCAGCGGCGGCAGGCCGCGCAGGTTTGCATAGAGCGACGATGCCAGGGCGTGCGCGGATCGCCGCCGCCAGCCGCCGCTTGACGGTCTGCCGCAGGATGAAACTGAAAACACGCGCTTGCCAGCTCATGCCGCCCTCCGAATCGCATTGCCCGGTTCGCGTCCAGTAAAATGGACAAAGGAAATGAATTTTCTGCAAGATCCACGTTAAGGGTGCCACCTTAAACCTGTCAATACGAACGATCATGACTGAAGCCGCCAGGAGTACGCGGGACCGCATACTGGATGTATGTTTGCGCCTGTTCAATGAATCCGGCCCCGCCGCTGTCACCACAGCCGAGATCGCGCGCACCGCAGGCATCAACGAAGGCAACCTGTATTACTACTTCAAGAAGAAGGAAGACATCCTCTTCGCCCTTTTCGCACAGTTCGAAGAGGCACTGAACGAGGTAGCCAATGCATCGCAGGCAAGCGAGGAAGGCAGCTCGGCAGGGCTGGCCTACCTGCAACGCTGGTTCAGGCTGATGTGGGAATGGCGCTTCCTGTACCGCGACGGGGCGGAAATCAAGCGCATGGCGCCGAAGCTGCGCGCAAGAAACGTGAAGCTCGCCGACCGCGGGCAGGCGGATATCAAGCGCGCGCTCAAACAGATGGTCGAGAAGGGGCTCCTCACCGCAGGCGACGAGGAGCTGGAATGCCTGGTGATCAATGCCTGGATCATTTCCAGCTACTGGCTGGATTATCTTGATTCACGGCACAACGTCGGCAAGGTGACGCGGGAACATCTTGACTGGGGATTCAAGCAGGTACTCAGTCTTTTCCTGCCCTACACCTTGCCTCCCCGCAGTCCCTGATTCGTCAGGAGAGGTCCGGGCTGATGTGCTTGATGGCCTCGTTCTGATGGCCCTGCACCTTGCTCTTGTGCTTGAGCACTTGCCTGTCGAGTTTGTCCACCAGCCCGTCGATGGCCGCATACAGGTCTTCGGCAAAATGCTCCACATGAATGACATTGCCCTTGAGCCGCATGTTCACTTCGGCGCGCTGGCGCTTGTCCTTTTCGGATGGCCTCTCGATACCAAGTATCACCGCAATATCGATGATCTGGTCAAAGTGACGGACGACCCGTTCCATCTTGTTTTCCACATAGTCACGCAAGGCTTGACTGACATCGACATGGTGTCCGGTGATCATCAGGTTCATACGGTCGGCTCCAATTGGCAAGGTACAAGGGGATCGCAGGCGCGTCGTGCACGCCTAGCTTTTGCTTGTAGACGGTATCTTGCCGGGCAGGTTCACCGGTTTCCGGTACACGGATGAATCAACGGCCGATCATTTGTTGAAACGGGGAAAGGAAAAATGCAGGTGGGGGGGGGGCGGTGTGCCACCCCGTGTCTATTCGGGATCGGCGGCACACCTGTCTGCCGTCATGCATATCGTTTGCATGTACAGTAGATGGGCGAATCTTACGGGCTCAGTGTGACAGCATGATGACCTAGAAGAGTTCGAATTGTCCACCGGCATTCCCGGGCTTCCCGTACATCGGCCGCCGGAAATGCGATGCATCGAGTCTCGCATACCCCTTCGAGCGCGAACCCATCCCAAGCCGTGCGACCGCCTTGTCGAATCGCTGCCGGATCAGGTCGGCCCATAACCCCTCGCCATGCATGCGTTTGCCGAACGTCGCGTCGTACTCCTTGCCGCCGCGCATGTCGCGTATGCGATTCATCACGCGCCGGGCGCGGTCGGGGAAATGCGCTTCCAGCCATTGCTGGAACAGCGGATTCACTTCCCACGGCAGGCGCAGCACGATATAGCTCGCCGCGACCGCGCCTGCATCCGCGGCGGCGGCCATGATGCGTTCCAGGTCGGGTTCGGTGACGAAGGGAATCACCGGCGCGATGCTGACGCCGACCGGGATGCCGGCATCGGTGAGCGTGCGTATCGTGCGCAAGCGGCGGGACGGTGCGGCGGCGCGCGGTTCCAGCGTGCGCGCGATTGCCGGATCGAGCGTGGTGATGGTGACTGCTGCCATGGCCTGGCGCTTTGCGGCCATGGGCGCGAGCAGGTCGATGTCGCGCTCGATCAGCGAGGACTTGGTGATCACCGCGACCGGATTGCCGCATTCGTGCAGCACTTCCAGCACGCGCCGCGTCAGGCGCAAGCCGCGCTCGCAGGGCTGGTAGGCATCGGTGTTGACGCCGAGCGCGATTGATTCCGGCATATAGGACGGCCTTGCCAGCTCGCGGCGCAGAAGTTCCGGCGCATTGACCTTGGCGTAGATCCGGCTTTCGAAATCCAGGCCGGGCGACAGGCCGAGGTAGCTGTGTGTCGGCCGGGCAAAACAATAAATGCAGCCGTGCTCGCAACCGCGATACGGGTTGAGCGATACATCGAACGGCACGTCCGGCGACGCATTGCGGGTCAGGATGCTTCGCGCCTGTTCCTCGAACACTTCTGTCCTGAAGGCCGGGGGAGATTCTTCCTCATCAGCCATCCAGCCATCGTCGAAGGCCTCGCGCGCCAGCATTTCGTAGCGGCCCTGCAGGTTGGTGACCGCGCCACGGCCCTTGCGCGCGGCAAGTGGGCGGTGGAGCAGGACAGGCTGGGAATCCCCGGGAAAGTCGTCGTCCGGCATGGCTAATATACTGTATATAAATACAGTATATTAGCCAGCCACATGCGCATGTTCAAGTGCGGGATCGATATTTCAGCGGCGCGTCACCCGGATCGTGGTGCCGCCGAAGTCCACGTCGCGGATCGTCACGCTGCCGAAGCTGGCGCCGTTGGAGCCGCGGATGCGGATGTTGCGGATACTGATTCCCCCGATCGTCGACGGCAGGCGCACCAGCACGCTGCCGTCGCTGTCGATGAGCGTCAACGGATTGAGCGGGTTGAATACCGCATCCTGGAACGTGATGTCAGCATCGAGCAATCCGGCGAAGGCGTCGCCCAGCGGATTGAGCAATCTCGCCGAGTCGCCGATGACTTCGACACCGAATCCGTTGGACGCATAGAGCGCCACGCGCTGCAGGAAGCGGTCGGCAAGACCCTTCGCGGCGACGAGCCGCAGTTCATCTTCCGACAGCCGCTGCATGCTGCCCGTCTCCAGCGCCATGGCGGACAGGGGCGCGAGAAGGATAGAGGCAAGTAGCGCGACGGCAGCGCGGCGGGGCGACTGTGCATCATTGCTTGAAAACCATCCCATAAGCTCTCCATTCATGAAGAATGACGATTGCGCTCTGCGGGCGCTATCTGCTCCCTGACGTGGTATGACTCGTGGAACTGCAGATACGGTCGCATCTGCGGAGAAAGGTGGCTGCGGTTGTGCCGCATTGGTTCGACCAAGGGAAATGGCTGCGAAATCCCGCCTTCGCAACAAAGCTTGGGATAGCGCATAACGCGATGCCGCGCAGACTCTAACGCTCCACCTTCCACCAGCCCGGCAGCAAACGCATCACGTTCGGGCGCGCGAAGCGGTCGTCGATCAGGTAGATCACGCCCTTGTCCGTCTGTGTGCGGATGACGCGCCCCGCCGCCTGCACCACCTTCTGCATGCCGGGATAGAGGTAGGTGTAGTCATAGCCGGCGCCGAAAGTTTCCTGCATGCGCTGCATGATGTGTTCGTTCACCGGGTTGAGCTGGGGCAGTCCGAGGGTGGCGATGAAGGCGCCGACCAGCCGTTCGCCCGGCAGGTCGATCCCTTCACCGAAGGAGCCGCCCAGGACGGCGAAGCCGATGCCGCGCCCCTCGGGTGTGAAGCGCGCGAGGAAGGCATCGCGTTCGCTCTCCGCCATGCCGCGCGACTGCTCCCAGAACGGGATGTCCGGGAAGCGCGCGGCGAAACGCTGCGCGACTTTCTGCAGGTAATCGAAGCTGCTGAAGAAGGCCAGGTAATTGCCGGGCCGGCTTTCATACTGCCTCGCGATCAGCGCGGCGATCGGATCGAGCGATGCGTCGCGGTCCTGGTAGCGCGTGGAGATGTCGCGCACGATCTTCACGCGCAGCTGGTCTGCATCGAACGGCGACGCCACTTCGATGCAGACCGTGTCCTCGGGCAGGCCGAGCATGTCGGTATAGAAATCCACCGGCCGCAATGTCGCGGAGAACAATGCCGCTGTCCGCGCTGCGGCGAAGCGCGGGCCGAGGAAGGGCGCGGGAACGACATTGCGGATGCACAGCACCGAACCGCGCGTCCGCGGCTTGCTGATATCGAACAGCGAGTGCGTGTCGAACACTTCCGCCAGGCGCGAGAAGTGCAGCGCGTCGAAATAGAACTGCTGCAATCCGGCATCGAAGAGCGCCGGGTTGTCGGCCATGTACTCAGTGATATCGGCGATGGACTGCTGGAGGGCCCCCGCGAATGTCGGCGGCACTTCCGGATAGACGTGGTAATCGGCTTCCTGCGCCTTGGTGAGTTCGTTCCACTGGCGGTGCAGGCGGTCGAGGCTTTTCTTCAGCGCTGCCGGCGCCGTGAGGCGCAGCCCGCGCAATGCACCCTGATCCAGTTCGGCCGTGTACATCTTGCGCGCGCGCTCGACCAGGTTGTGCGCTTCGTCGGCCAGCACCGCCACACGCCAGTCGTTCGCCACCGTGAGTCCGTGCAGCATCGCGCCGCCATCGAAGTAATAGTTGTAATCGCCCACCACGACATCGCTCCAGCGCGCCAGGTCCTGGCCCAGGTAGTAGGGACACACGTTGTGCGCCAGCGCCACCTTGCGCAAGGCGTCCTTGTCCTGCACGCGGATGTCGACAGCCGCCTGCCGCGCCTGCGGAAGGCGGTCGTAAAACCCTTTTGCCAGCGGGCAGGATTCGCCATGGCATGCCTTGTCCGGATGCTCGCATGCCTTGTCGCGCGCAACGAGTTCGAGCACGCGCAACGGCAGCGTCTTCCCCGCGCCGACCCGGGACAGCGCATCGAAGGCGAGCCTGCGCCCGGATGTCTTGGCGGCAAGGAAAAACACCTTGTCGAGCTGCTGCCCCGGACAAGCCTTCAGCAGGGGAAATATCGTGCCGATGGTCTTGCCGATGCCGGTGGGCGCTTCCGCAAGCAGGCAGCGTCCGCTGCCCGCAGCGCGGTACATCGCTTCCGCCAGTTCGCGCTGTCCGGCGCGGAAGGCGTCGTGCGGAAAACGCAATGCGGCCAGTGCTTCGTCGCGCGCGGAACGGTGCCTCATTTCCTGTTCCGACCATGCGAGAAAACGCTCGCACTGCGTTTCAAAAAACTGCTTCAGATCCACCGCCGAATGTGTCTCCGCCAGCACCGTCTCCTTGCCGGTGCCGATGTCGAAGTAGACCAGCGCCAGCCGCAGCTCGGCCAGGCCGAGTTTCTCGCACAGCAGCCAGCCGTATACCTTGACCTGCGCCCAGTGCAGGTGGCGATGGTTCGCGGGCAGCCGGTCCAGGTCGCCGCGGAAGGTCTTGATTTCCTCGAGCTGGTTGCGGTCCGCATCGTAACCGTCGGCACGGCCGCGTACGACCAGGTGCCGGTATTCGCCGCTGAGGCTGATTTCCGCCTGGTAGCCCGGTGGACGCCGCGACGTCACCGCCGCATGTCCGGCAATGCCTTCCTGCGCGGAAGGAGAAGGCGTGAAGCGCAGGTCAAGGTCGCCCTGTTTGGCGGTGAACTCGGTCAGCGCGCGGACGGCGACGGCGTACTTCATGCTTCCTTCCATTGCACCCGGCAGACTTCCACCGGCATGCCGTGCGCGGCGCAGAACTCGAGCCAGCGCACCTGGTTGTCCTGCAAGCGGTCGCCGGGCGCCTTGACCTCGACCATGCGGTAGCGCCTTTCCTGCGGCCAGAACTGGATGAGGTCCGGGAAGCCCGAGCGGTTTGCACGGATGTCGAGCAGCATGCGCTCGAACCACTTCTTCAAATGTTGCGCAGGGATGCATTCGAGCGCCGTTTTCAGCAGGCGCTCGTCAAGCATGTCCCAGAACACGAAGGGCGACTGGATGCCGTGTTTTTCGCGGAAGTGCAGGCGGATGATGTCCTTGTACCGCTGCGTCTCGAGCGCCGCGAGGCAATCGTCGAATTCGGTTGCGCGGCGCAGCCGGAAATCGGCGCTGTGCAGGTCCGCCGGACCGGTGTGGAAGGGATGGAAGAATGCGCCGGGAACCGGGGTGAACACGGCCTGCCAGCAGAGCAGGCCGAACAGCGAGTTGATCAGCGTGTTCTCCACATACCAGGCCGGCGCCTTCGGAGTGTCGATGTGCGCGCGCACCAGTTCCTCCACCGAGTAATCGTCCTGCGGCTGGGGCAGGATGAGATCGATACGGGTGACGGGTGCCGGCGCGCGCGGCGTGGGCTTCGGCAGTCCCGCGCGGCGCAGGAGCCGGGGCAGCATGCGCTGCAGCTGTTGCTGCTCGGCGTCGCTTTCTGGCTGATGCGCCGCGGCCTGCGCGAGTGACAAGGCCTCCTCATGTCTGTCGCTCAATTCAAGGACGCGAATGGTGCGCACGCGTGCTTCCGGATAGCGGATGCCGGTGTAGAGGCGCAATGCATTGTTCCAATCGCGGGCACGTTCATACTCTTGCGCGACGTGGAACAGCAAGCGCGCGCGGCGTTGCTCGATCCAGTGGTTGTCCAGCGGCTGCGCCGGCACATCGGCAAGCACCATCTCCATCGGCTCGCCTGCCTCGAAGCGTTCGCGGCAGCGGAACAGGTGCAGGTAATCGTTGACATCCTGCCGGTCGCGGAATGCCTGTGCGGACGCGGGAAACGCCACTTTCTCGTAGCGGGTGATGCCGAGATCGGACAGCACGAATTCGGTCCAGTCCTGGTGCAGGTTGCCGAAGAACATGAGACGCAGGCGGTCGCACAGTGTGCCGATGCGCAGGCGGTACACCTGTTCATCCGTTTCGGGATGCCATCGGGAAAAGGGACGCGTGCCTGTGAACGTGCTGCGCAGTGCTTCGAGTTGCTCTGCCTTCCTCGCACCTTTCGGAATGTGCGCGCGGAACAGGCTTTCAATTTCAGACTTTGTAAGCAGCGAAAACAATTCATCGAGCGAGAGATGCTCATCGCGCTCGATCCATCCCGCGTCGGCGAGGAGTGCCGCAGCTTCGCACGGATCGCCGATTTCCTCGTAATGCAGTTTGCCGGAACGGAACAGATCCCCCTTGCGCATCACCATGCGCACCAGCAGCGCGCGCGACGCCTGGGGCAGTCCGGCAAAGCGCGCGATGAATCCGCGCTCCGCATCGTCGAGCAGGGCGTCGTAACGTTCCCCGATCCAGTTGACGACCGTGTGGAAGTTGTCGAGGTAGTAAAAGCGGTTTTCCAGCGTCCTGATCATCTTGGCAATTCGCCGATGCATGACTCACGATTGTACCGGGAGGTGCCAGTGCCCGGCGGCGACAAATGAAATCAAGTATGCTCTTGGCTCTTTCCCATCGACACCTTCTTGCCGTCAGCCAGCAGCATGAATCATCCGCTCACACCGTCCACCGTCCTGATGCTCGTCGTTCCTCCGCTGCTGTGGGCCGGCAATGCGGTCGTCGGACGCCTGGTCAATGCGATGGTGCCGCCGATCACGCTCAATTTCCTGCGCTGGGCCATTGCGTTGCTGATCCTCGTGCCGATGGCGGGATGGATTTACCGCAAGCGCAGCGGCATGTGGGTGCACTCGCGCCGTTTCGCGGTGCTCGGACTGCTCGGGGTGGGCATGTACAACGCGCTGCAGTATCTTGCGCTGCAGAGCTCCACGCCGATCAACGTGACCCTGGTGGCGGCCAGCATGCCGGTCTGGATGCTGCTGATCGGATGGATGTTTTTCCGCGCCGGCGTGTCGCGCATGCAGGTCGCGGGCGCATTGCTGTCAGTGGCCGGTGTGCTGATCGTGCTCAGCCGCGGGCAGTGGGAGCAACTGGTCGCATTGCGACTGGTGCCGGGCGACCTGTTCATGGTGCTGGCCACGATTGCATGGTCGGTCTACAGCTGGCTGCTCGTCGCGCGCAAGGAGCCCGAGGCTATCCGCAATGACTGGGCGGCCTTCCTGCTGGCACAGGTGACCTTCGGCGTCATGTGGTCGGGAGCGTTTGCGGCAGGGGAATGGGCGATGGGCGGCAAGCACATCGAATGGGGCTGGCCGCTCGCGGCGGCACTGCTTTACGTCGCCATCGGTCCCGCGATCGTTGCCTTCCGCTGCTGGGGCGCTGGCGTGCAGCGCGTCGGCCCGAATATCGCCGCCTTCTTCAACAACCTCACGCCGCTGTTCGCGGCGCTGATGTCATCGGCCTTCCTCGGGGAATTGCCGCATGCCTACCATGCGGTGGCGTTTGCGCTGATCGTCGGCGGGATCGTGCTGTCGTCGCGGCGCTAGTCTTTACGCTCGCCCCTGGGCAGCAGCGCCAGCACCATCAGCGCAACCAGGGACAGTCCGGGAAAAATCGCGGCGGCCACGGCGCCGATCGCCGCCCAGCCGGCAAAGCTCCGCTGTTTGATGCGGGCGGCAACGGCGCCCAGGAGCAGGCCTACCGCGGTGGATTTCAGGAGGATGAGGTAGAGGTCGTCGTTGAACATGATGAGGCGTGTGCGAACGGAAATGCGCCCGCCATTGTACGCCGCCTCACCGGCTGATTTGCGAGATTTCCCTCAGCTTGTCGATCCCGACCGGCTTGACCCAGTGCTGGTCGAACCCGGAATCGGACGTCCTCTGCTTGTCCTGCTCCTGTCCCCAGCCGGTGAGCGCGACCAGCATCACTTCCTTGCCGAAATCCGACTGGCGCACCCGTTTCGCTACTTCATAGCCATCGATGCCGGGAAGGCCGATGTCGAGCAGTACCACTTCAGGATGCCACTGCTCGACGGCCGACACTGCTGCCAGCCCGTCATGCACCACCGACACTTCATTGCCAAGCAGGCGGAGAATTTCGCCAGCGGATTCGGCGGCGTCCACATTGTCATCCACCACCAGGATGCGTTTTCCGTTGCCGGCGAGACCGGATGCGGATTCGGATGGGGCAGGAGCGGCGTTGGAACTCGTCGTGGAAAGCGCGATATTCATTGCAGTTGTCCTGTGTTGTCTTTGATTATGCCGGTGGTGCGCGTCCTGCATAGCAGGGCTATTATGAAAGCTCGCCGTGTTGCATTGCTTGACTACCGTCATTTGGGCTTTCATGGGCAACAAAAAATTTCGGCCTTCCCCCTACGGAGTTTCCTTTGGTCACGCTATATGAGTACACCCGGCAACCTCGCTACTGGGTCGCACACAATGAGGAAGGTTACTGGCTGGTTCCTGCGCGCAATGGCGGGTGGGAGGAGCGCGTGCCCTTCGTCGGGCACGCTGTCGCGTTGCGCCCCCTCGACGATCTGGATGGGATCGATCTTGGCATTCCGGAGGACGGAAAGGGTTGATGTCCCGTCCGTGTCCGCCATCATGATTTTCATGCGCGGGGCGGAAATGCAGGTTTGCGACGCATGTGCGCGACAGCGCCAATCCTTGACCTCGCAACGCCAAGCGCGGTGACGGCATGAGGTGCATCAAGGTGACGCGACCGGTAATGCATAGCGTTGCAAGGATATTCATGCCTATGGCCGATTCGCTCCCATGATCACTGTAAGAAAATCCCTGCTGCCGCTGCTTTTCCTTGTTTTCCTGCTCACCGGTTGCGCGAGCGCCTACAAGCAGGTTGCCGACATCGCCATCGGTTTCGACCGCGGGCGTGCCGGCCTGGAGCGCAAGGAGGTCGCGCTCGAGGACGGACTGCGTTACGTCTACCTCGAAGGCGGCCAGGGCGAGCCGCTGATGCTGTTGCACGGGTTCGGCGGAAACAAGGACAACTTCACCCGCAGCGCGCGTCACCTGACGCCGCATTACCGCGTGATCATCCCCGATCATATAGGTTTTGGCGAATCTTCGCGGCCGGACGATGCAGACTACACGCCCGCTGCACAGGCGGAGCGGCTGTACCTGCTGGCGCAGGCGCTCGGTATTCCACGCGTACACCTCGGAGGCAACTCGATGGGCGGCCAGATCGCGATGGCCTATGCCGCGCGCTATCCGAAGGAGGTGGACAGTCTCTGGCTGCTGAATCCGGCAGGCATCTGGAACGCACCGCGCAGCGAACTCGCGCACATCGTGCTCGGTACGGGACGCAATCCGCTGATCGCCCGCAGCGAAGAGGAGTTCGCGGAGACCTTTGCTTTCGTGATGACGGATCCGCCTTTCGTGCCACGGCCCATCCTCAACGTGTTTGCGCAGGAGCGCATCCGCAATGCAGAGCTCGAAGAACGCATTTTCGCAAGGATCGCCACCGAGTCCGTCGAGCAGCGCGTGACGGGGCTGCGGACGCCGACATTGATCGTATGGGGCGACGGCGACCGCGTGATCCACGTTGGCACAGCGGAAGTGCTGCACAAACTGATGCCGCGCTCGCAGGTGGTCGTCATGCAGGGCGTCGGCCATCTGCCGATGCTCGAACGTCCGAAGGAGAGCGCGGAGGATTACCTGCGCTTCCGTGCCGTTGTCAACGAAGGAAAGTGAAAAGGCCCCCCGGGGACCGGGGGGCATCAAGTACCCATCAGGGTACGAACGGGGGCAGCAAACTCTTATTTTTCCTGTGCCGGCTTCACGTCGACATCCGGCACGGTAACCGTGCGTTCTTCCTTCTTGATCGTCGGGACTTCAACGGTGCGCTGTTCCTTGTTGACTGCGACGTCAGGTGTCTTGACGTCATACTCGGGCAGCTTCACGTTGCCGGCCTGTTTCTTCTCGACCTCGTACTTCGGCAGGTCAAGGTTGCCTTCCTGCTTCTTTTCGACGTCGCATGCGGCAAGACCGAAAGCGAATGCGGACATGACTGCAGGGGATACGGTTTTTTTCAACATGGCGTCCTCACAAAATAATGGGAAAGTGTTTTTGTTCGGGCTCTACTGCATGTTCTGACCGCGTGCGCGCCGCAGAAGTTGTTGCGACTGTGTTAAGAAATGTAACGCTTGTAATACGCCTAGAGGATTGCCACTAAGAATAGCGGCCTGACATCTTGTAGACTCTGCCGACCGCCATCGGAGATACAACAAGATGAAGACCGCCTACCCGCACCTGCTTGCCCCGCTCGACCTCGGTTTCACCACACTGCGCAACCGCGTGATCATGGGCTCGATGCATACCGGCCTGGAAGACCGCTTCTTCAACTATCCGAAACTGGCGGCCTTCTTTCGCGAGCGCGCGAAAGGCGGCGTCGGCCTGATCGTCACCGGCGGCATCTCGCCCAGCAGGCAGGGATGGCTGCTGCCCTTCGGCGGCACGTTGAACAGCATCTTCGATGTGCCCAACCACCGCAAGGTCACCAGCGCTGTGCATGAAGAGGGCGGCAAGATCCTGATGCAGATCCTGCACGCCGGACGCTATGGTTACCAGCCCTTCGTCGTGTCCGCATCCGCGGTCAAGTCGCCGATATCGAAATTCACGCCGCGCGAACTCGACGAGAAGGGCATCCTGCGCACGATCCGTGACTACGTGCGCTGCGCCGAACTGGCGAAGAAGGCCGGCTATGACGGCATCGAAATCATGGGCAGCGAGGGCTACCTGCTCAACCAGTTCCTCTGCGCGCGCACCAACCGCCGTACCGACCGCTGGGGCGGTTCGATCGAGAACCGCATGCGGCTGCCGGTGGAGATCGTGAAGCAGGTGCGCGAAGCCGTCGGAAACGACTTCATCATCATGTACCGCCATTCGCTGCTGGACCTCGTCGAAGGCGGCAACACCTGGGACGACGTGGTCGCGGTGGCGAAGGCGCTCGAGAAGACCGGCGTCAACATCATCAACACCGGCATCGGCTGGCACGAAGCGCGCGTGCCGACCATCGTCACCTCCGTGCCGCGCGCGGCATTCCGCAGTCTCGCGGGACAGCTGCGCAAGGCAATCGGCATTCCCGTCGTCGCCTCCAACCGTATCAACATGCCCGCGGAAGCGGAAGACATCATCGCCGGCGGCGATGCCGACATGGTGTCCATGGCGCGGCCCTTCCTCGCCGACCCCGACTTCGTGAACAAGGCCGCATCCGGGCGCACGGACGAGATCAATACCTGCATCGCCTGCAACCAGGCCTGCCTCGACCATACCTTCTCCAACAAGCGCGCGAGCTGCCTGGTCAATCCGCGTGCGGCGCACGAAACGGAACTTGTCTATGCGAAGGCCGCGCAGCCGCGCCGTGTCGCGGTGGTCGGCGCCGGCCCTGCCGGCCTGTCCGCTGCCACCGTCGCCGCGGAGCGCGGGCATCGCGTCACCCTGTTCGAGGCAAGCGACCGCATCGGCGGCCAGTTCAACTTTGCGATGCGCGTGCCGGGCAAGGAAGAGTTCCGTGAAACGCTGCGCTACTTCCGCCGCCGCCTCGACCTCGCCGGCGTCGACCTCGTGCTCAACCGGAGGGTCACGCGCGAGGAGTTGCTGCAGCAGGGCTTCGACGACGTGATCGTGGCCACCGGCATCGTGCCACGCACGCCGCGCATCGAAGGCGTCAATCATCCCAAGGTATTGTCCTATCTCGACGTGCTGAAGAACGATGCGCCCGTGGGCAAGCGCGTGGCGGTGGTCGGCGCGGGCGGTATCGGCTTCGATATCAGCGAGTTCCTGCTGCACGACGCGCATGTGCCGCTGCCGGTGCCGCTGCAGCACTGGCTGGACGAATGGGGCGTGGACCTCAAGGCCGGCACCAACGGCGGCCTGCGCAAGCCTGTTCCGGAACAACCCGTGCGTGAAGTCTTCCTCCTGCAGCGCAAGGCGTCCAAACTTGGTGCTTCCCTTGGCAAGACCTCGGGCTGGGTGCATCGCGCCACCCTGCAGCGCAAGGGCGTGCGGATGATGGCCGGGGTCGAATACCGCAAGATCGACGACCAGGGCCTGCATATCACCGTCGATGGCAAGGAGCAGGTGCTCGACGTGGACAACGTGGTCCTCTGCGCCGGCCAGGAGTCGCTCAAGGACCTGATGCCGGCGGCGCAGGCCGAGGGCGGTCCACGCTTCCACCTGATCGGCGGCGCGGCACTTGCGGCGGAACTCGACGCCAAGCGTGCGATCAGGGAAGGCGCGGAGCTCGCTGCACGTCTGTAAATCCCTGGCGGAAACTTTTTGCCGCGGCCCCCTGCCGGAAGTATGTAAAGTGCTTGCAGTCGCCTAGACTGCAAGCATGGGCGCGCGACAACTCCTGACGGCATTCCTGCCCGCATTTCTCCTGGCCAATTCCCTTGCCGCCGATCTGCACGGATGGCACGTAAGCACCGACATCGCCACCGGACGCGGCGAGAAGGGCCCGTGGCGGCAGAACGATTCCCGCTACGATTACGTCGACGATCCGACTGTCGCCATGGACGGCGGCGGACGGATTGCGGTCGCATGGGTCGAACAGGCGCGCAAGGATGTTTTCTTCCAGCGTTTTGCCGCCGACGGCACGACGCGTATCGGCGTACCGGTGAATGTGTCGCGCAGTCCGGCCACGTTTTCCTGGCTGCCGCGCCTAGCGATCGCACCGGACAATCCCAGGCGCATCTATCTCTTCTGGCAGGAAATCATTTTCTCCGGCGCGTCGCACGGCGGCGAAATGTTCTTTGCCCGCTCCGAGGACGGCGGCGTATCGTTTTCCGAGCCGTTGAACGTATCGAATTCCATCAGCGGCGACGGCAAGGGACGCATCAACAAGGATGTGTGGCACAACGGCAGTTACGACCTTGTTGCCGGCGAGGACGACGCGCTCCATGTCGCCTGGACAGAGTACGATGGACCGCTCTGGTTCAGCCGGTCTACGGATGGCGGCAAGCGTTTTTCCCGCCCGCAACATGTGGCCGGCGGAGGTCAGGCCAAGCCGGTGCGCGGCCCGTCGCTCGCCATCGGCAAAGGCCGCGAACTCTACCTTGCGTGGACGACCGGCGAGGATGACAGCGCCGACATCCATGTGGCCAGGTCGGACAACGGCGGCGGCACCTTCGGCGATCCGGTGCGCGCGTTCAAGGGGAAGGGATATTCGGACGCGCCCAAGCTTGCGGTCGGCGGCACCGGCACGGTGCATCTCGTTTTCGCGGAAAGCGCCAGCGGCCCATTCGACCGCTACCACGTCCGCTACACGCGCTCGACGGATGGGGCGCGCAGCTTTGAAGCGTCGCGCGACATCTCGTCAGCCGGCGGCACGGGCGCATCCTTTCCGTCGCTGGCCATTGATGCCGGCGGCAACGTGTTCGTACTGTGGGAGGTCGTCCCCGACCCGCGCAAGCGTCCCAGAGGACTCGGGATGACAGTGTCCATGGATGGTGGACGCCGCTTCTCCGAACCGCATGTCATACCGGGCAGTATCGAGCCTGGCGGCGACGGCAATGGCAGCTACCAGGGGCTGCTGATGAAAAAACTGGCTGTGGGCGGAAGCGGCAAGGTGGCGGTGGTCAACAGCAGTCTCACTGCGGGCGCGCGCAGCCGCGTATGGCTGCTGAGCGGCGGCTTGTCGCGCTAGGCCGCTTCCGTCTTGTCGCTGCCGGCGATGCGATAGGTCAGCGTGACAAAGAGTGCCGCGCTGATGTCGATCATCCAGTCGTCCAGCGCGCCGTCGCGATAGGGCAGGAGGCTCTGTATGCCTTCGTCCAGCGCGCCCATGAGCGCAACAATGCAGAACGCCTTGAAGGCCCTGGCGGAGACGTTGCCCGCGGCTCCGCAGGCGAGCAGGAGCGCGATGCAGGAGTAGGTCGCGAAGTGCAGCACCAGTCCGGATGCCACTTCCCCGATCTCATCGCGCGCACCCGGAATCGAGCCGAACAGGATGACGGCCAGGTACAGCGCGAGGCCGCAACGGAACATCAGGGCTTCAACATGTTTGTCGGAAATGAAACGGGTGAGCAGGGCGCGCATTGGAATGATCAGATGTCGTCGAAGTGCAAAACGTAGCTCGGACACTGCGGGCTGTCTTCGCGTTCCGTCAGAAATGTTTCGTGTTTTTTCGACATGGCTAATATGCGGGCTTTCCTGCTGACGAATATCAAACCCGGCCGGACAGGAGCAGCCAGGCGAGTCCGGCGCAATTGATGAGCGCCGTGGCCCGGAATGCCACCTGGAACGACTGCTTGCTCGTCTTGTGGCGGAACAGGGATTGGGCCGCCAGCGCACCCGGCCATCCGCCGGCGAGGCCGAGCGCGTGCAGCGTGCTTTCCGGCGTCCGCCGCAGTTTGCGCCGGGCTGCCGACTTGTCGATGCCATAGGCGACGAAGGCGGCAATACTGGTGGCGGCGTAGACGGCGAAGACAGCCAGCGATAGCAACCCGGCAAGGCCGGCGGCAAGCAAGCAGGTCAGGAACAGGGCGGCGAAGGTGGCGGGCATGGATGGTAGCGGACTGGCGATGGCGCGAGTCTAAGCAAAGCCTGTCGGGATGTCCATCGGACATGCTGTTGCGCGACTGCCGCAATGCCGGCCGCGAAGCGAGTTGTTACAAAGATTCCGCGCAGGGCATCCTTCTATCGCCTTTAATATAAGTAGATCGAGGAGCAGAACATGAACAGGAATTTCGCAGTTGCAGTCGGCGCGCTCGCAGCCTGGCTGGCTGCCATGCCGGCATATGCGGGCGGACGTGTGCAATGGTCGGTGACCGTCGGTTCGCCCGGCTACATTGTGCCGGCGCCCGGCGTCATCGTTTCTCCGCAGCCACATTACATCTACGGCCCGCCGCCGTCGGCATTCGCGCCGCCGCCCGCCGTGGTCTATGTGCAGCCCGCTTATCCGGTCTATCCGCCTCCGGTTCTGTACGTCGACCCGTATGGGCGTCAGATCGAGCCGCGCGGCCACAGGCACCATCATCGCCACCGCCACGACTGGGATGGCTGGGACGGCGGCCATCGCGGCGAACGCTGGGATTACCGTCGTTAACCCTGGCGTCCGATGCCGTAGTACTGCAAACCGGCAGCCTGTACCTGCCTCGGTTCGTACAGGTTGCGCCCATCGAACACGACTTTGTCGTACAGGCTTTCCGCCAGCCGCGCAAAGTCCGGCGTCCGGAATTCCCGCCACTCCGTCACCAGCACCAGCGCATCCGCGCCTTCCACGGCCTCCCACGGATCACGGGTGAGATGGATGCGATCGGCAAACCGGCCGATGCCATGCAGGCCTTGCAATACCCGCGCTGCTTCTTCGCACGCGACCGGGTCGCAGGCGCGTATGCCGCAGTATGCCTTCAGGAGCTGCTCGATCAGCACGAGGCTCGGCGCTTCCCGCATGTCGCCGGTGTTCGGCTTGAATGACAGGCCCCATAGCGCAAACGTCTTTCCTTCCAGCCGCCGCGCGCCGCCGTAGTGGCTGCAGATCTTTTTGTACAGCATCGATTTCTGCTTCTCGTTGACGGTCTCCGCCGCCTTGAGCATGTGCGGCGTGCAGCCGTATTGCGCGGACGTCCTGATCAATGCCTTCACATCCTTGGGCAGGCAGGAGCCGCCGTAACCGATGCCGGCCTGCAGGCAATGCGGGCCGATGCGCACGTCGGCGGCGATGCAGCGGCGTACCGCTTCGATGTCGGCGCCCGTCGCCTCGGCAAGGCCGGCCAGTTCGTTGATCAGGCTGATGCGCGCGGCCAGCATCACGTTGGCCGCGTACTTGCTCAGTTCGGCACTGCGCGCATCGATCTCGATGAGTTGTTCGCGCTGGCGCAGGAAGGGGATATACAGTTCGCGCATGATGCCGGCCGCCGTCGTGTCTTCATAACCGAGCACGATGCGGTCGGGATGCATGAAGTCGCTCACCGCCGAGCCTTCCTTCAGGAACTCCGGGTTGCTCACCACACTGAAAGAGAGCGCGAGATGGCGGGCGGCGAGTTCGTCCGCGATCGCTGCGCGGACCAGGCCGGCAGTGCCGACGGGCACGGTCGACTTGTTGACGATGACGGCGGGGCGGCGCAGATGCCGCCCGATGAGACGGGCCGCGTCGATGACATGCGAGAGGTCGGCGCTGCCGTCTTCTTCGGCAGGTGTGCCGACCGCGAGGAAAACGACTTCGGCATGCCGCACGGCCTCTTCATGGCCGGTGGTGAAGGCAAGGCGGCTCGCGCAGCGGTTCCGTGCAATGAGTTGCGGCAGTCCCGGCTCGTGGATGGTGATCTTTCCCGCATTCAGCAAGTCGATCTTCCGTGCATCGATATCCACGCAGATGACGGTGTTTCCGATCTCGGCAAGGCAGGCCGCGGTGACGAGGCCGACGTAACCCGTGCCGATGATCGCAATCTTCATATCACCCTCTTGAGCGAATGCATGATCGACCTGCAACCTGCGCTTGCCGTTCCTCCATTTGGTGTTCGTCAAAAGAAAATGCCGGGAAGGAAACGGATTTCCTTCCCGGCATTGCAGCGTTTTGGATCAGTGTTTTGAACCGGCTTCCGGCACGTAACGCGTCGCTTCCAGCTCTGCGCGCATCGAGCGCTTGCGCAGGCGGATATTGAGCATTTCCACTATCACCGAGAACGCCATCGCGCTGTAGATGTAGCCCTTCGGCACATGGTGGCCGAAGCCTTCGGCGATCAGCACCACGGCCACGACAACGAGGAAGGACAGGGCCAGCATCTTGATGGTTGGATGCTCGGACACGAAGCGGCCGATCGGACCGGCGAAGAACATCATCAGGCCGACGGAGGCAACGACCGCTGCGATCATGACCGCGATCTCGTCCACCATGCCGACCGCCGTGATGATCGAATCGAGCGAGAACACCAGGTCGATCACCATGATCTGCAGCACGATGCCGGCGAAGGTGTTCTTCACGGCAGTCGATGCGCCGCCTTCCGCGCCTTCGAAGGTTTCGTGGATCTCGCCGACGCTCTTCCACAGCAGGAACAGGCCGCCGGCCAGCAGCACGAGGTCGCGCCCCGAGAAGCCTTGCCCCAGAATGGTAAACAGCGGCTGCGTCATGCTCACGATCCACGACAGCGTCATCAGCAGGCCGATGCGCATGAACATCGCGAGGAACAGGCCGAGGCGGCGCGTGAATTCTCGCTTTTCCTTCGGCAGCTTGTCCACCAGGATGGAGATGAAAATGATGTTGTCGATGCCCAGCACCAGTTCCAGCGCGGTGAGGGTGAAGAAGGCGATCCAGACTTGCGGATCGGAGAGTAGTTCGACCATGGATTTTCCTTATATCTAGTTTCGTTTCTCAAAGTCCAACTCGTTGAATTGGACTTTGAGAAACGGAGACAGTTTGCAAAAAAAACCGGGGACGGTGTGAGCGCCCCCGGAAGGCAACAGACTTGCGTCTGCTCTCGGTTGAGGAACGGAGGGGTTAATCGTTGCTTGCAAAGCCCAGCAGGTGCAGCAGGCTGGTGAACAGGTTGAAGATCGACACGAACAGGCTCAGCGTCGCCATCACATAGTTCGTCTCGCCGCCGCGCACGATCTGCTGCGTTTCAAACATGATCATGCCGGACATCAGCAGCACGAAGACGGCGGACACCGTCAGCGACAGCGCCGGAATCTGCAGGAAGATCGCCGCCAGGCCGGCCAGGAAGGCCACCAGGATGCCGACCATCAGGAAGCCGCCCATGAACGACAGGTCGCGCTTCGTGACCAGCGCATAGCCGGACATGGCCAGGAAGATGGCCGCCGTGCCGCCCATCGCCAGCATGACCGTCTGCGTGCCGTTGGGCATGTTCAGGTAGTGGCTGATGACAGGGCCGAGCGTGTAGCCCATGAACCCGGTCAGCGCAAACACCAGCGCCACGCCGAGGCCGCGGTCGCGGTACTTGTTGACCAGGAACAGCAGGCCGAAGTAGCCGAGCAGCGTGATCAGGATGCCGGGATGCGGCAGGCGCAAGGCCGCCGACACGCCGGCCGTGATCGCGGAAAAGCCCAGCGTCATGGCCAGCAGCATGTAGGTATTGCGCAATACCTTGTGCGCCGACGCGTCGATGACGGTCGTCGCGGAGCCGGAACCGAAGGTCCGGTTGCGCAGGGTGGTGATACGGTCATTCATGATGAATCCTTTCCGGGATAGATGCCAAACAGTCAAGTTGCAGTGCTGTGTGCTCCTTCATTGCATCGGAACCTCCTGTTTATCGACCCACGCATCTTAAAAGACTTGTCATGTCTTAAAAAGCGAAGATAATGTGAAAGTTACTTCGCAAAAATCAGAAAATGAAAAACGTCTCCCTGAACTATCGCCATCTCTATTACTTCTGGGTGGTCGCCAAGGAGGGCAGCGTGACGCGCGCCGCGGAGCGGCTGGATGTGGCCGTGCAGACCATCAGCGCCCAGCTTGCCTTGCTGGAACAATCGGTCGGGAAGGCCTTGCTTGCGCCGCAGGGGCGGCGCCTTGTGCTGACCGAGGCCGGCCGGGTGGCGCTGTCCTACGCCGACCAGATCTTTTTGCTTGGGGAGCAATTGCAGGATGTGCTGACCGAGACCGATATCGGCCAGACGATGCGCCTCACCGTGGGCCTGTCGGATTCATTGCCGAAGCTGACCGCCTCGCGCCTGCTCGATGCCGCGTTGAAGCTGCCGCAGAAGGTCAAGCTGGTGTGCCACGAGGACGATTTCGAATCGTTGCTGGGCGAACTTTCAGTGCACAAGCTCGATGTCATCCTGACCGACCGCCCGGTGCCGTCCGGCACGACTTTGCGCGTATTCAGCCACTTGCTTGGCGAAAGCGAAACCATGCTCTACGGCGTGCCCGAACTGGCCGAAAAGTACCGTGACGGCTTCCCCGCCAGCCTGAAAGGTGCGCCGCTGCTCCTGCCGACGCGCAACCACGCGATTCGCGGCCGTCTCGACCACTGGTTCGAGACGCACGACGTCCGGCCCGATATCGTCGGCGAGTTCGACGACAGCGCCTTGCTCAACACCTTCGGCCGCACGGGACTGGGAATGTTTCCGGCCCCTTCCGCACTGGCATCGGCGGTGGAAGAGCAGTTTGCAGCGGTGCCCGTCGGCGAACTCACGCATGTGCGCGAGCAGGTCTATGCGATTTCCAACGAACGCAAGATCAAGCATCCGGCGGTAGATGCGATCCTGACGGCAAGCCACGTCAGCGTGTTTGCGCACTAGGTCACGAGCGAGGCGGCAAGGGACAGCATCACCACACCGATAGTCGCATCGAGCAGGCGCCATGCTGCCGGCTTCGCGAACCATGGCGCCAGTATCCGGGCGCCGAAGCCGAGCAGCGCGAACCAGACCGCGCCTGCCGTCATCGCGCCGAGCGCAAACCACCATTTCCCCTCCTGCCCTTGCTGCCCCCCGATGGCGCCGAGCAGCACGACGGTATCCAGGTAGACGTGCGGATTGAGCAGCGTGGCCGCCAGCACGGTAAGCAGTGCTTCGCGCAGGCTGATCTCCGCGTTTGGCGCTGCATTCAGCGCATGCCGCCCGAAGGCAGATCGCCAGGCGCGCAGCCCGTACCAGGCCAGGAACAGGGCGCCGCCCCAGCGTGCGAGCGAAAGCAGCATGGGACTGCGCTCGACCATCGTGCCGACCCCGGCGACGCCGACGGAAATCAGCAGCGCTTCGCACACGATGCACACCAGCACCGTGAGGCCGACGTGCTGGCGCTTGAGTCCCATGCGCAGCACATGCGCGTTCTGCGATCCGATGGCGACAATCAACCCTGCCCCAAGGCCCAACCCTTTCAGATAGAACGACACGTTTTCCTCCCGCTTGGCGAATGGATGCATTCTGTCGCGGCATCGCAAGAAAATAAACGATATTTAATATAATTCCATATCGTTTAAAAATACTTAATCAATGAAACTCGACCCCCGCCAATGCGAAGCGGTGCTTGCCGTGATCGAACACGGCAGTTTCGAGCAGGCCGCCGCCGTGCTGCACCTGACTCCTTCCGCCGTGTCGCAGCGCGTGCGTGCGCTGGAAGTTTTCCTCGGCACGCCGCTGGTCGTGCGCACCCGTCCCTGCCGAGCAACGCCGGCCGCGCAGCGCCTGCTGCAATATCTGCGCCGCGTGCAGTCGCTGGAAGAAGACCTGCGGGCGGAGCTCGCCGGCGAGCAGATGGCGCCGCAGTCCATCTCCATCGCGCTCAACAACGACTCGCTCGCCAGCTGGTTCCTTCCCGCGCTGGCGCCCTTCGCCATTGCCGAACAGGTCATGCTCGACCTCATCCTGGACAACCAGGACCACACCTATACGCTGCTCGAAGAGGGGCGCGCGCTGGGCTGCATTTCGACGGAGTCGCGGCCCATGCGGGGATGCAGCGTCGAGCCGTTGGGCGCCATGCGCTACCGCTGCATGGCGTCACCGGAATTCCGCGCGCGCTGGTTCGCCCGGGGCATGTCGCGTGCCGCGGCGGCCAAGGCGCCGGTGATCATCTTCGACCGCAAGGACCGCCTGCAGGCGGATTTCCTCCTGAAGCATTTCGGCCTGCCGGAGGATGCCTATCCCCAGCACTTTGTTCCCGCGTCCGACCCCTACCTGCAGGCCGTCGTGCACGGCCTCGGCTGGGGCATGCTGCCGGAACTGCAGATGGGCAGCCTGCGCGAGCGCGGCGTGCTGGTCGATCTCGCGCCGAACCGCGCCATCGATGTCGCGCTCTACTGGCACGCCTGGAAGGTGCAGTCGCCGCGCATGGAGCGCCTGTCGCGGACGCTGGTCGCGCAGGCGCGCGGTATGCTCAGGCGCGCGTGAGGAATTGCCGAACCGGGTACACTTTCGGTTCGGCAATTTCTTCGCGTACCGGATGAGCAGCAAAGATCCCTGGAAGATTGTTTACCTCCTTGCATTCACGCAGGTCGTGTCGTGGGGCTCGCTGTATTACGCGTTCGCGATCGTCGCCGGCGACATCCAGCGCGAGACCGGATGGCGCAACGAAATCGTGTTCGGCGCTTTTTCGTGGAGCCTGCTGATCGCCGGCCTGGCATCCACGCCGGCCGGAATGCTGATCGACCGCGTCGGCGGCCGCGCCGTCATGGCGGCGGGCTCGGTGCTGTCGGGCCTCGGCATGATCGGCATCGGCAGCGCGCATTCCGCCGCGCTGTATTTCGCTGCATGGAGCGCGGTCGGCATCGGCATGGCCATGGTCTTGTATGAAGCGGCCTTTGCCACCATCAATCGTGAATTCCTCCTCGCGCCGCGCAAGGGCATCTCCGTGCTGACGCTGTTCGGCGGCCTGGCCAGCACCGCATTCTGGCCGCTGACCCTGATGCTCAACAGCATGCTGGGATGGCGCGATACCTTCCTGATCTACGGCGCGGTCCATCTCGCGCTTTGCGCGCCCGTGCATGCACTGATGCGCTCGGGTGGCGCGCGCAAGCGTCCGCCCGCCGAGACGCATGCCGCGCGCAATTACACCCTGCATGAAGCGGTGCGCGATCCCGCGTTCTGGAAACTGGCCATCGCCTTTTCCGCCAACATGTTCGTCTTTTCCGCGTTGTCGGTGCATCTGATTCCGCTGCTGCAGCGATTCGGCCATTCGGCGGCCACCGCCGTGCTGGTATCGACGCTGATCGGTCCGATGCAGGTCGCCGGACGGATCGGCGAGCTGGCGTTTGCGCGTCATGTCCGTCCGCAGGCTGTGGGCAAGCTGACTTTCGCCCTCTTGCCGGCGGGGCTGCTGGCGCTGCTTTTCCTCGGCCAGCACAGCTACGCGGTTGCGGCATTCTGCATGCTGTACGGGGTGAGCAACGGCGTGCTGACCATCGTGCGCGGCACCGTGCCGCAGACGCTGTTCGGACGCGAGAACTACGGTGCGATATCCGGCGCGCTCGCTGGGCCGTCGCTCATTGCAAAGGCAGCGGGACCGCTGGCCGCCGCGGCGATCGTCGCCGCCGATCCCTCGCCGCCGTGGCTGCTCGGCATCCTGTTTGCCGTATCGCTGGTGTCGCTCGCCTGCTTCGTGGCAGCGGTGAGCGCGCCTCGGGACAGGCTCCTATAATCACCGTTTTGACTCAACGGGAAGCGGCAGCATGGACCAGCAATTCGAAGACGGCTTGCGGATGCGCAAGCAGGTGATGGGCGAGGATTTTGTCGAGAAGGCGTTTGTCAATGCCGACGAATTCACCATGCCCTTGCAGGAATTCGTCACGCGCAACGCGTGGGGAACGGTGTGGTGCCGCGAAGGCCTGGACCTCAAGACCCGCAGCCTGATCACCATCTCCATGCTCACCGCGCTCGGACGCGCGCACGAACTGAAGGGGCATCTGCGCGGCGCGCTCAACAATGGCGCGACGCCGGCGGAAATCCGCGAAGTGCTGCTGCACGCGGCCGTCTACTGTGGCGCACCGCTGGCGGTGGATGCCTTCCGTACTGCGCAGGAAGTGATGAAGGATGCAGCCGGGCAGGCATGAAGCCTGCATGCGTCACGCCTGACCGGAAGCAATCCGGCAGTCCAGGGAGCAATGACAGGGGGACAGGAGCAAGTCATGTCTTTCTTGCGTCTCCATCTGGCAGCATGCGTTGCAGTAATTGCCCTCGCGTCCTGCGGCGGTAGCATTGACGACGACCTTCCTTTTGCCTTCTCGGCAACGCTGACGGGCGCCGAGGAGGTCCCTCCGACGGCGAGCACCGGCAGCGGTGCCGGCCTCGTGACCGTCGATCCCGACGGCAGGGCGCTGACCGCCAGCGTGGTTACCACCGGCGTGGTGGATACGGATGCGCATATCCATCTGGCGATTCCCAGAACTACCGGCCCGGTGGCCTTCCCGCTGTCCAAAGCGGCCGGCACGAGCGTCTGGACGGCGCGCGCTCCGCTGACCGACCCGCAATTCGCAGCACTGCGCGACGGTAATTATTACTTCAACGTGCACAGCCCTTCCTACCCCAACGGGGAAATCCGTGGCCGGATCGTCTGGGCCATGCCCACGCCGGAGCAGCTCAACCGCCTGGAACAGGTCCGTGAGCAATCGGCGACCGTGGAGCTGCAACTGCGCCAGGTACAGGAAATCCAGGACGCAGACGACTGGCGTTTTACCGGCATCGGGCTTGGCTTCACGATTGGATTCTGACTCTTGCCACAGGTGGGAAGCGAAGCCTTGTCTTGTCGTCCATCAAGGGGCGGCGGCGAGGTCGCGGACGACGAATTCGATGCCCTTGACGACGCGCGCCAGGAGCGCGTAATCCAGCTTGTCCGGCGTATCCTGCGCCGTGTGGTAGTGCGGATAGCGGTAAGGCGCCGTATCGGTGATCATCAGCGCAGGATAGCCGTGCATGCGGTAAGACCAGTGGTCGGACCAGTCGACGCCGGGCACCGACGCCGGTGCGGCAAGGCCTTCCGATGGAAACTTCGCATGCCGGCGGAAGGATGCCAGCGCGTCCCGCACCAGATCGCGCGAGCCGAGGTCGCCGACGAAGGCAATGAAATTGCCGGTATCCGGATAAAGCGCATCCAGCGGCGGAGGATAGCGCTGGCTGCCCTTCGCGCCGGAGTAATAGCCGATGGTTTCCAGCGAGAGCATCGCCGCGACATTCTCGCCGCGCGCATACATGTCGCGCGCATGCAGCAGGCTGCCCATTTGTGTGGTCTTGAAATAGGGCGCTTCTTCATTGACGAAGAGCACCAGCCTGATTTCGTGTCCGGGTTCAGGCGTCATCTCCTGCAGCGCGCGCGCAAGCTCGATAACCGCTGCGCTTCCGGTTGCGTTGTCGTTGGCGCCGGGCGTGCCGGGCGCCGAATCGTAATGCGCGCCCACCACGACAATACGCGGCTTGCCTGCGGAGGGAGCGGCGCTGCGGACGGCGACTTCGAGGTTGCGCACGCGGTTGCCGTCGACGCTGAACATCTGCTGCTTGACCGCGTAGCCAAGTCCGGCCAGCGTGCTTTCGAGATAGTGCGCCACATCTTCGAGCTGCCCGGGAAACGCGGTGTTGTGCTCCTCGCGTGCGATGCGCTCGACATGAGCGCGCAACCTGCGCGCCAGCGACTCCTCCTCGGCCGTCAGCGGCGGCAGCGCTCCGCGGAAGGACTCTCCCGGCATCGATGTCATGTAACCGACGCCGCCGCCGGCCAGCGCGACCGCGCCCAGCAGCGGCGCCATTACCATGCCCCGCATCCTGCCAAAGCGTTTGAAGAGCCGGCGCATCAGGCAAGAATCCGTGTGTCCATGACGCCGCCTACCGGAGCGGATAGAGCTGGTAGACCGCGCCCGCGAAATCGTCCGACACCAAAAGATTGCCGCGCGAATCGGCGATCGTGTCGACCGGCCGTCCCCAGACTTCACGGCGGTCGGGATTGGTGACGAAGCCGCTGATCAGGTCGATCTCCGCACCCGCATTGCCGGCATCGTCGAACGGGAAGAAACTGACCTTGTACCCGGCGTCGAGGCGCGTGCAATTCCAGCAGCCGTGCTGCGCCACCGCCGCCCCCTTGCGGAAGGAGACAGGCAGGGTGCTCGCATGGAGGAAGCTGAAACCGAGCGGCGCCGAATGCGCGCGCAAGCCCTTGGCGGAGCGATCTGCCGCTGCACAATTCAATGCGCCGCCATTCCGGTTCAGCTCAATATCAGGCAACAGATCCAGCGCGGACATCGTCGCGTTCGGCACCGGGTTGCAGAACGGCCAGCCATAGTGGCCGCCATCGCGCACCGAGGTAAACAATTCGGGCGGGTTCTGGTCAACGTAGGACGGGATGAGTTTGCCGAGATCGCCCGACTGGTCTCCGTCCACGTCGGCGTCAACGGGCACGCGGATATCGTCGCGGCTGTTGACAGCAACCCAGAGGGTGGCGGTGCCGGGCAGGAAATCGAGACCTTCGGCATTGCGCAGACCGCGCGCGAACAGGCGCCGCTCCCGGCCGTCGGCGCTGTACTGGTAGATCGCCCCGCGCACCGGGTCGCTGGTGGTGTCCTCGGTGCAGGCATTGCAGGTGGATGCCACCGACACGTAGAGCCTGTTGTCGGGGGACAGGGCGATGTTCTTCAACTGGTGGCCGTATGTCCCTTGCAGCTCCGGCGTCGAATCGTCCGGCAGGTTGTCGACCACGGTTTCGCTCGCATTGCGGGACGTTTCATCGCCGCGATAGACGCTGCGGCTCACGCGGTGGGATTCGGCGACGTACAGGTAGGTGGTGTCGCCGATGCGGTGGAACACCATGTCGTGCGGATTACGCAGTCCCGTCGCATAGTCGAAGGCTTGCGGCACGTCGTTCACGCGTTCCCGCAGCAGGACGATCTTGCCTTCGCTCGGTACCGATACGAGCGCATCGCCGTTCGGCGCAAGCGCCATGAACCTCGCGCGCGGCACACGCGCCCACAGCCTGATACCGAAGCCCGGCGGCACAGTGAGGTTTCTTGTGGTGTCGAAGGGGGGATCGTCGAGCGCGGCGGGCACTTCCAGTCTGCGTACGATGCTCGCGGCAGCTGCCTGCGCTGTTGCGGGTGTTGCTGCCGGTACGGTAGCGGGAGCCGCGGCTTCATTGCTGCTTCCGCCACCGCCGCATGCTGCCAATCCGGATAGTGCTGTTGCAACCAACAGCGGCGCCCACAGCCTGCGGCCATGGCGCGCTGTTTCATCAGGAAAAGTCATTCCAAACTGAGGCTTCCCTAGTTCAATCACGTATTAATGTGATGCGGGAATGTCAATTTGGTTCAACCCTGAAGCAGGTGCGGACAAATCACCCGCAGTCAGAGCCAGTACTCGAACATGCGCACCATCCATTCGCGCATGCGGTTGCGCAGTCCGCGCCGGCTCCATTGCTCGGGGGTGATCTCGACGGATTCGCGCAGGTCGCGCTCGAACAGCGTTTCCATGCGATTGGCGAACTCCGTGCTGAGCACTACCGCGTTGACCTCGTCGTTGTGCAGGAAACTGCGCATGTCGATATTGGTCGAGCCGACGGTCGACCACACGCCGTCGATCACCGCCGTCTTCGCATGGAGCATGGCCACCTTGCGCTCATAGACCTTGATGCCCGCCGCCAGCAATTCATCGTAGTAGGACCGCCCCGCATGCAGCATCAGGCCGACATCCGAGAAACTGGGGAAGATGATGCGCACATCCACCCCGCGCCGTGCGGCATCGATCATGGCCTGCACCACCTGCCGGTCCGGGACGAAGTAGGCGGTGGTGAGGTGGATATATTTATCGGCATGCGCGAAGGCGGAGATGTAGGTCTTGTACACCGCAAAGTCTTCGTTGTCCGGCGTACTGCCGATCGCGCGGATCAGCGCGCTGCCGGCAGGTTGCAGGGAGGGGAAGAAATTTGCATCGGGCAAGGCCGTGCCGGATCTGCGCTGCCAGGTGCCGAGAAACAGTTTCTGGAATTCGGCGACGGCCGGCCCTTCGATCTGCATGTGCGTGTCGCGCCATGCCGCTTCCTTCGCATCCTTCGGCGGCGGTGCGCGCCGTTTTCCCTGCAGGAAGGAACTCTTGCCGTAGACCTTGCTGATATTGACGCCGCCGGTGAATGCGATGCGCCCGTCCACGACGAGAATCTTGCGATGGTCCCGCTGGTTGATGTCCCATTCGCCGCGTGCCCGCGCCGGATTGACCGGATTGAATTCCAGCACGTTGACGCCCGCGGCGCGCAAGCGCTCGAAGAATTCCTTCGGCGTATCCATCGACCCTACGCTGTCGTAGATGAGATTGACCGTGACGCCCGCGGCTTTCTTCCTGAGCAGCAGGTCTGCCAGCGCATGCCCGACTTCGTCAGCTTCGAAGATGTAGGTTTCCAGGTTGACGTGGTGCCGCGCCGCCTCGATCGCGGCCATCATCGCGCGCATGGTCGCCGGGCCGTCGTCGAGCAGGACGACCTTGTTGCCGGCCACGAGCGGGCGTCCGCTGATCGCCTCTTCGGCGGCGACATGCTTTGCAAGGATATCGGTCGGTCCGGCCTTCGCGGCCAGTCCGTCGAGCAGTGCCTGCTTTTTCGCATCGGACAACTCGCCGAAGGTGCTGATAATGGACGGGTCCGGCGCCGGCGCGACCTGCCGCTCGCGCAGATAGCGGACGTCGGGGAGGCTGGCGCAGCCGGCCAGGGCGGCCGCCGCAAGAACGGCCAGTTTCCGCACCATGTGGCCGGGCGAAAAGAAGCGCGAAAACAAGCCTGGCATTCCGGACTCTCGATGTTCTTGTTGTCGGATATAGGAATCGGTTTTCCGTCTGATAATTCCGCGCGCGGCAAGAATTATTCGAAGCGGAAACGACATCGCGCAAGAAGATGGGCGTGTGGAAAGAAGGCTGTTGCCGCGACGTACACGGTACACTCCGTGCCATGCATATTGTCGGCGTCGATTTCACCTCTGCACCGCGGCGGGCCAAACCCATCACGGTCGCCCATGGCCGCCTCGATGGAACCGACCTCTTCCTCGAACGCGTGGAGCCGTTTGCCGATTGGGATTCCTACGAAAGCTGGCTGAGTGCGCCGGGTTCGTGGCTGGGCGCCTTCGATTTCCCCTTCGGCCTGTCGCGCGAACTGGTCGAGCACCTCGGCTGGCCGCTGCAGTGGGCCGGCCTGGTCACGCATTGCGCCGGTCTCTCGCGGGAAGATCTGCGCGCTACATTCAAGGCATTCTGCGATGCACGTCCTGTCGGCAACAAGTTCGCGCACCGCGTCACCGACGGTCCGGCGGGTGCCAGTCCGTCGATGAAGTGGGTGAATCCGCCGGTTGCCTACATGTTCCATGAAGGAACGCGCCGCTTGCTCAATGCGGGCGTGACCGTGTTCGGCCTGCATGCCGGCGACCCGCAGCGCATCGCGCTGGAGGGATACCCCGGCCTCGTCGCGCGCCTCGTGACGCGGGCTTCCTACAAAAGCGACGAGCGCACGAAGCAGACGCCGCAGCGCCGCGCCGCACGAGAAGCCATCGTCGCGGCGCTGGAGGAGGGCACGCATCCGATGGGCGTGCGTGTCCGCATGAAAAAGACGCTGCGCCGGACGCTCATCGCGGACGGCACGGCCGACTGGCTCGACGCGGTGTTGTGCGCGGTGGCGGCGGCATGGGCGGCGGGACAGCCGCATTACGGCATGCCCATGCCGATGGACGTGGTGGAGGGATGGACGGCCGGGGCCGCGCATGGCGGCCCGTCGCCTGCCGGGGAGGCAGGCAAGTCGTCGTAAAAAGGCGTGAATGACTGGCGGCAGCTTGCCGCCGGCCGTCGTGTCAGACGCTTGGCCCGATGCTCAGCTTATAACTCCGCGTATGCGAAATCGCGTATCCCTTGTCGCTGATCTGCGACAGCGCATCCTCTGCTGACAGACCGAGAACCGGTTCATTGTTTTCGTCGAGATCGATACTGTTCTCGGCAGTTTCCCAGTCGATATTGGTTGCTTCCTCGGGAATGGGGCGGCCTTCCGGAACAGCAAGGTAAGAATACATGCCTTCCCGTTCCGGGCGTTTGTACACGTCGACTTTCATGACTTCGTCCTCTCGAAAAAAGCTGGTTTGCTATTGACCTTGCAACATCGTAAAGGTTGCGCACTGCATCAAATCCCCGCGTCACCCCTCATCTTTCCTCCTTGGCAAGCAAAGTTGCCGCAAAGCCTTGCCCTGCAATAAAACTTCCGAAAAAAAACGTCCGGAGTTGCCTAAACGCGTATTGAGTTGCGGAAACGCGCTCTTTAGAATGGGCAACATTGTGCTGGATCAAGAAGCTTGACGCAGCGCACTACGGCGGTTCGCCCTGCGGGCCGATGTGTTTGCAATTCGACGTGTATCGGATGTATGAAGTATCCCCCAATACAGAAGCGTGACGCGAAGAAAAGCTGGACCATCTCTGCTGTCCTGGGCCTCTTTGCCTTCGCGTCCAGCCTGTTTGCCAGCTCCGCCCCGGCGGAAGCCGTGTCGCTCGACGCGACCCTCAATGAGCAGGTTGTCATGGTTCCCGCTGCCTTCGGCGGGAAGTCGGCAGAACTCGAAACCACCATTTTCAAGCCTCCGGGCGAAGGCCCGTTCCCTGTCGTCGTGATGAATCACGGCAAGGCACTGGGCAACCCGCGCAACCAGAACCGCGACCGCTTCATCGTCCTGAGCCGCGAATTCGTCAAGCGCGGCTACGCCGTCGTGATCCCGATGCGCAAGGGCTTCTCCAAGTCCAGCGGCGACTACATCGACCGCGGCTGCGACATGACCGGTCACGGCTATTCGCAGGCCGATGACTTGCAGAGTACGCTCGATTACCTGCGCACGCAACGCTGGGCCGACGCGGAGCATGTGATCGTCGCCGGCCAGTCCTATGGCGGACTCACGGCGATGGCCTTCGGCACCCGCCAGTATCCGGGCGTGAAAGGCCTGATCAACTTCGCCGGCGGCCTCAAGATGCATGGCGGCGATTGCCGCTGGCAGCAGTCCCTGGTGCAGGCGTTCGCCAGCTACGGCGCCAGGAGCACCCTGCCGAGCATCTGGTTTTATGGCGAAAACGACAACCATTTCGGCCCCGAGCTCGCTGCACGCCTGCATAACGCCTACGTCCAGGCCGGCGGCAACGCCAGGCTGGTTGCCTACGGCGCGTTCAAGAAGGATGCCCACGGCATGAGCGGCAGCCGCGACGGCGTGAAGATCTGGTGGCCGGAAACCGAGAAATTCCTGAAAGAACTCGGCATGCCGACCGAGGCCGTGTACGCACTGAACAATGAAGTGAAGGTGCCGAAGACCGAATATGCCGCGATCGACAACGTCGAGGCCATCCCCTACCTGAAGGGCAGCGCGCGCGAGCAATACCGCGTCTTCCTCAGCAAGTCCACGCCGCGCGCCTTCGCCGTGTCCCCGACCGGCGCCTGGAGCTGGGCCGAGGACGGCGACGATCCGGTCGAGCAGGCACTGCAGGATTGTCAGAAGAACAGCAACCAGCCCTGCCGCCTGTACGCCGTGGACGATCATGTGGTGTGGATCGACGAAGCGCGTCCGGCCACGGCTGCCGCCCCGGCCAGCCCGGCCACCTCCGCACTCACCGGACCGTAACATGGACAAGCAATCGCCCGACAAGCCGAACCTGCTGACGCGCTTCGCGAAAGGCTATTCCGGCCCGCTCGCCGGCGTCGTCCTCGCCGGTCTCAGCGCGTGGATGATCGTCACCGGCCTCAAGGGCCTGGCCGGCTTCGAGGTCAACCAGCAGACCGCGCTGGCCGACCTCGCCGGCATCGCGATCGTCATCGGCGTCGCGCGCTGGATCAAGCTGAAGTACAAGGTCAAATAGGCATAGAATCGACGCATTCCAACTTGCGTCGATGCCATGACCGTCCGCTGCTCCTGGGCCAATCCGGCCAACCCCCGCTACCTTGCCTACCATGACGAAGAATGGGGCGTACCCTGCCATGACGAGGTGCGCCTGTTCGAAATGCTCAACCTCGAAGGCGCACAAGCCGGGCTGAGCTGGGAAACCGTGCTCAACAAGCGCGACAGCTACCGTGCAGCCTTCGACAACTGGGATGCACGCAAGATCGCGCGTTACGACGACGCCAAGGTCGCCGAACTGCTCGCCAATCCCGGCATCATCCGCAACCGCCTCAAGGTCGCGGCCGCCATCACCAATGCGCAGGCCTACCTGCGCCTGAAGGAAGAAGCGGGCGGGCTCGCACCCTTCCTCTGGACCTATGTCGACGGCAAGCCGATCCAGAACGCGTGGACGCACCTGCGCGACTGCCCGGCCAAGACGCCGCTGTCGGACCGCATTTCCAAGGACCTGTCGAAGCGCGGCTTCAAGTTCGTCGGTTCCACCATCATCTACGCATACATGCAGGCAATCGGCATGGTCAACGACCATTGCGTCGATTGCTTCCGCCACCGTCCGCTGCGCAAACCCTGATTGATCATTCACACGTTCCATCCGCCGATTCCCATTGAAAATCCCATGTTCATGGGTAGTGCGCCCGGCCGGCGCTCTGCATCATGTCGGAAAAATACTGGCGGGGGGCGTATGCTGATCTATATCGTGGTCGCGCACTATGAAGACGGGCACCGTGAAGAACGGGCCTTTGCATTCCATCGCGCCGCACGCGCCTATGCCGCCGCCCAGGGGGCGGAAGCCGACACGGCGATCCTGGAAGTGCCGGTCGTCGGCGAGCTCGAGCGGCCGGACCTTGCCTACACCCTTCGCTGGAACGACCACTGCGAGGATACGGACAATATCGAAGCCGTGTACGGAAAAGACCTTCTCGCGCTCCTGGCCGTCGGCCGGCACGGGCATGTGGAACAGTTGCACATCGATGTCAGCGTCGATGCCGACTATGCCCTGATGACCCTGCCGGAGCGCAACGAACGCAATGTCGTCGACTTCCGGCAGGCCATGGCCGGGATACGCCAGAACCGCGCCCAGCGCATGCGCCGCTGGGCCTGAACGGCGCGGCGCCTTACTTGAGCAAACCCTCGGCACGCATCGCTTCCCGCACCGATGTGCGGTCCTGCACGCGTTCGCGGAAGGCAACGATGGCCGGCCACTTGTTCAGGTCGATGCCGACAAAGCCCGACCAGCCCGCCACCACGAACAGGTAGGCGTCGGCGATCGAGAATCCGCTTTCGAGAAGGTAGGCATGCCGGGACAGGTGGCGTTCGAGGTAGTCGAAGTGCTGTGCGACCTGCGCCTTGAACATGGTCTTGGCTTCGGCCGGCATGCCGGGCTTGAACAGCGGCGAAAAACCCTTGTGGATCTCCGCCGTGATGAAGTTCAGCCAGGACTGCAGCCGGTAGCGTTCGCTGCTGCCCGCGACCGGGACAAGTCCCGACGTCGGTGCCTTGTCGGCAATGTACTGCATGATCGCCGGACCTTCGGTCAGGATGAAGCCGGGTTCGATCTCCAGCGCCGGCACATAACCATGCGGATTGATCGCGAGGTAGTCGCGTCCGCTTGCGGTGAGCTTCTTGTCGGTGTCGACCCTTTCCAGGTCGAAGGCAATGCCTGCTTCGCGCAGGGCGATATGCGGGGCGAGGGAGCAGACGCCGGGGGAGTAATAGAGTTTCATGGTGCTTCCTTTCACACGGGTTGGAGTAGTGCTAATGTAGGACTGCAAATACGCAATGAAAATAGGCATTCATGAAATCACCATATGCACAAATGCAATCGATGCTGAGCCTGTCCGACCTGGAGTTGCTGCTCGCGCTGGTGCGCGGCCGGTCGCTGCAAGGCGCGGCGGAACGTTTGCGGGTCGACACCTCGACGGTGTTCCGGTCGATCAAGCGCATCGAGAAGGATCTCGGCGAGCTCCTGTTCGAGCGCGGCAGGCAGGGATACCTGCCCACAGAACTCGGGCGCGAACTTGCCGGCTATGCGGAGCGCATCGAAACGCAGCTGCAGGAAGCGCGAGAAGCGGCGGCAAAGGGGGGCAGCGAGCCGGCCGGCGCCCTGCGCATCACGACCACCGACACCATCCTGAACGGCTTGCTGCTGCCGGCACTGGGCCGGTTCACCGCTGCCCATCCGCAGATCGAGCTGGAGCTGATCGCCACCAACACGCTTGCCAACCTCAGCCAGCGCGACGCCGACGTCGCCATCCGCGCCACCCGCAAGCCCCCGGAGCATCTCGTGGGCAGCAGGCTCGGCGTGCTGAAGTCAGCGGTGTTCGCATCCGCGGCGTATGTCAACCGCATGGGCGGAGAGATGGACCTGGAGCAAGCCGACTGGATCGCACTGGATGAATCGCTCGCGGACCATCCATCGGTGCGCTGGCGCCGCCAGCACTATCCGAAGGTGCAGCCGCGTTACCGTTGCAACAGCGTGCTGTCCATTGCCGGCTCGATCGTGTGGGGACTGGGCGTCGGCGTCGCGCCCATGTTCCTGCTCAAGGATCATCCGCAGGTACGCATCGTGGAAGGTCCGGTGGCGGAACTGGAGACGGACCTCTGGATGCTTGCGCACCCCGACGTCCGGCACCTGAAACGGGTGAAGCTGCTGTTCGATTTCCTGCGCGAGAACCTCGCGATTTAGTTTCTTGACAGAGAACCGGTGCCCATATGAATATCGGATCGCCTGCCCATGAAGGAATTCCATGCGTGTGTTGAAACTCCTGCTTGTTACGATTTTTTTCATACTGGCGGCGGGTCTCCTGCCGGAGGCCTCAGCGGGTGAACCCGTCCGCCTGCATGCGGATATGAAGACGGACCAACTTTGGAGCAGGCTGGAGTTTGTCGAGGACCCAGGCAAGGCGCTGACACTGGAGCAGGTGCGCGCCCTCCCTGCCGCACGCTTCACATCCCTCACGCGCGACAACTTCATCCGGGGCCTGACCGAATCCGACTTCTGGCTGCGCGTGACCCTGCAGAACCCCGGCGATGCCCCTTTTGAATGGGTCATGCAGCACCGCCTCCCCTTCACCGACTACGCCGAGTTCTGGGTGATCGTGGACGGCAAGGCGGTGACGCGGGCGATCGGCGGCGATCGCACCCTGTTGCGGGAACGCCAGGTGCAATACCGTTATCCCGCCGTCCGGCATATCAGCCGGCCAGGCGAAACGGCCGAAGTCTACGTCCGCATCCACAACAGGATGACCGCAGATGTCCATCTCATCTTTACGCTGGATTCGAGCGCGGTTTTCGCACAGACCGTCGCCCATAGCCAGATCGTGCTCGGCACCCTGTATGGAATGCCGCTCGCGCTGGCGTTCTCCGCGCTGACGGGCTGGCTTGTGTCACGCGACCGCCGCTTCTCGGTGTACGCACTGTACGCCCTGTCCGTTCTCGGCTCCTGGATGGGAATGAACGGGCTGCTCGGGCAGTACCTGTTCGTCGATCAGCCGGACCTGGCCAACACCACGCTGCATATCTTCTTCCTGCTGTCGCTCGTGTTCTCGGTGATATTCACGCGCGATTTCCTGCGCACGCGGAAGACGCAGGCATGGACCGACCGCCTGCTGCAGGTGCTGATGTGGCTGTCGATCGCAGCCATCGCCCTTCGCATCGCAGGCGTGTACGGCATGGTTACCCGCGCCCTCATGGCCCTGGTCGTCCTGCATGCCGTGGTTACGCTGGTGGCGGGCTGGAGCGCCTGGCGCAAGGGCGTGGTCTATGCACGCTGGTATGTGATCGCGCAGGCGCTTTATTCGGCAACCGTCGCCTTCGGGGTGATCGGCTCGCGCCTCGGCCTTTATTCCTATGAGGCTTTCCACTGGGCGGAACTGGCCTACTTCAGCGAGTTGCTGCTGCTGTCCGTCGCGCAGTATGACCGCATGCGGATACTCCAGCGCGACAAGGATGTGGCGGAACAGCGCTACCAGGCCGCGCTGGAAAGCAAGAACCAGGAACTGGAGAGCCAGGTGGCCGAACGCACGCGCAGCCTCGAGGAGGCGCGCCATCGCGCGGAATCGCTGTCGCGCACCGACGATCTCACCGGCCTGGGCAATCGCCGGCATTTCATCGAGCGCGCGCAAGACGGCGAAGGCAGGGCGGGCGTCTTCGTGCTCGGCCTGATCGACCTCGACTACTTTAAACGCATCAACGATACCTACGGCCACCCGGCGGGCGATGCCGTGCTGCGCGACCTGGGGCGCATCATGCGCGAGAACACGCGCCCCGGCGACGTGGTCAGCAGGCTGGGCGGAGAAGAGTTCGGCGTGCTGATGGAAGTGCCGGACACCGGGCGTGCGACCGAGGTTCTGGAGCGGCTGCGCCACGCGTTCTCGGAACAGGTCACGCGATTTGAAGACCAGGCGATCGAGCACACGTTGAGCATCGGTTATACGATTTTCAATGCGCGGCCCTCCGACAAGGAACTCGCGCGGCGCATGCGCGAGGCAGACCAGGCTTTGTATGCAGCCAAGTCGGCTGGCCGCAACCGCGTGATACCTTTCGCCGCCGCCGCGTAAGCCGGATTCAAGACCGCTGCGCGTCCTTTGCGGCCCCTCAAGGAGCGTCCGCCGTTCTCTGGTAAATGTAGTGGACGATCGCACTTCGGGGATACCATCGCCATGCGGCTTCACTCGCTCCTTTCCTTGCTCCTGTTCGCACCGTTGGCGCCGGCCTTCGCCGCCGATGATTTCAGCGGCGCATGGGTGGCGTGGATCTGTCCGGGCGGCGTGCAGCGCGATTCCGGCAAGTGCTCGAATTTCGTGCTCGAACTGCACCAGAAGGACGACCAGTTGTGCGGCGCGCATTTCTTTTCGACCGCCGGCGCGGAGCGGATCGACGAGGGCATGGCGCCATCGGTGCTGGGCGAGATCGCCAATGATGTAGCGACAGTCGTGGCGATGAGCACGCGGACCACGCCGCCGGTGAAGGTGCGCGTGGAGATGAAGAAATCCGGCGGCATGCTGCATTGGATACGCATGGAGCACCCGCCGGGCGACTACCTGCTGCCGAAGGCGACCCGCATGAGCAAGTCAAAAAGCAAGACCCTGTTCGCGCCGGTGTTCGAACAGGAGCTGAAAGCCGCTTGCGCATCGGCCTTCGTGATGGCGGCGGAAGCGGCGGCGAAGAAACCGCGCGAGGCGCCTGCCTCGGCAGAAGTAACCCCTCCGGCTGAAGCGAAGCCCTGAGCTTTTTGCGTCCTGTCGCTGTCCGTATTTGTATCTCGCCGGATGCAACGCATTCTCTGTCGCGGCGGCAATCGGCTTCCCGCTGAATCTTCTTAGATAGACCTCTCATCTTTCCGGATTTTCTCTTGTCCGCTCGCTGCTACATTCGTTCCGTGGGTACTTGGGGCCCACGGGTAACAGTAGCAATCGGCATGGGCATTGCCGTCCTCCCCCGGAGAGCGGCGGCCCATGCAGTCTCTCCTCAGTGTCTCCTGAGGTTTGGGGTGGAGATCACGCAGTCTCCACTCCTTTTTTTCCGCCCCTTCGCGGCATTGCAACGTTTGGCATTACACTCAGGCATCCCGGTGCAGCACGCTCGCCGGCCTTGTTGTTGCAATCCAGGCAATTCTTCAGATGCCCATCACTTACCTTGCTTCTCTCACTGCGCAGGAACGCTCCGCCCGCGCCAACCTGCATCTCGGCACTTCGCTTGCCTTCGTCGCGGGGGCGCTCAACGCCGGCGGGTTCCTCGCCATCGGTCAGTACACGTCCCACATGACCGGCATGCTGTCGTCGGCCGCCGACAACCTCGTGCTCGGCCACCTGCCGCTGGTGGTGACCGCCTTCCTGTCGATCCTGTCGTTCGCGCTCGGCGCTGCGTCCACCGCCATCATGGTCAATTACGCGCGGCGCAACCTGAGCGGCAATCCCTACATGCCGGCGCTGCTGACGGAATCGGTCCTGCTGCTGGTGTTCGGGCTGATGGGCGCCAACCTGCAGATGCACGAGTTCGTCGACCTGTCGCTGACGGCGGCGCTGCTGTGCTACGTGATGGGATTGCAGAATGCGCTGGTCACCAAGATTTCCAATGCCGAGATCCGCACGACCCACGTCACCGGCCTGTTCACCGACATCGGCATCGAGCTGGGCAAGCTGTTTTACTGGAACCGGGAGGCAGGCATCGAGCGCGATCACTTCGTTGCCGCCAACCGCACCAAACTGCGTGTGCACCTGTCCCTGGTGGTAGCCTTCTTCGTCGGCGGCGTGCTTGGCGCGCTGGGCTTCAAGCACGTCGGATTTTCGGCCACGATTCCGCTGGCCATCGGCCTGGTGATCATGTCGTCGGCGCCGATATTCAAGCCACAGGCATAGAAAACTCCAGTAAGATGGGCGGCACTCATGACCATCGTTGCCGTCTTCAACCAGAAAGGCGGGGTGGGCAAGACCACAACCACCCTCAATCTCGCCGCCGCACTGGCGCGCTGCGGCCGAACCCCTTTCGGCATCGACCTTGATCCCCAGGCGCACTTCAGCGCCATCACCGGCATCTCTGCTGCTTCCGGCGACGACACGCTGCTCAGCCTGTTCCAGCGCAACCGTCCGCTCGCCGAACTGGTGCGTCCCGCCGCCAGCGGCATCCGCGTCATCCCGTCCCACATGGAGCTGTCCAAGGTGGATACCCTGTTCGGCAAGGGCTACAACGTGGTCAATCGGCTCAACGCCAGCCTGCGCGCGGAAGGCTTCAGCACCGCGGCGAGCCCGGTGCTGATCGATTGCTGCCCGCTGATCGGGGTGCTGTCGCTCAATGCCATCTTCGCCAGCGACTGCCTGATCGTGCCAATCTCGGCCGACCATCTTTCCTGCAAGAGCGCACTGCAGGTGGAAAAAGCCCTGAAGGCGCTGGAGCCGGTGCTCAAGCGGCGGGTGAAGCGCCGCTACCTGCTGACGCGTTTCGACAACCGCCGCCGCATGGCGAAGGAAGTGCAGGCGATGCTGGAGGAGCGATTTGGCGAGGAGGTCTGCCGTACGCGGATTGCCGAGAACGTCAGCCTGGCGGAGAGCCCGGCCCACAACAAGACGGTGTTCGAGCATGCGCCGGGCAGCCGCGGCGCGCAGGATTACGATGCGCTGCTGGAGGAGCTGTTTGCCGCCGGATTCTTCGGATAGCTATTTCGAGATCAGCGTCAGCAGGTCTTCCATCGATGCCGCCTGCCTGGGCTTTTCCTCGGGATCTTTCATGCTGCAGGTGACGACCGTGCAGTTGCGGTACATCTGGAACAGCTTCCGTTCCGCATCTTCCCGGTCGCGGCCGGCAATCACGATGCTCTCGACCTTCTGGCCGCTGCGCGTGTGGATCGAAAAATCGAACTTCTGCATGAAGCCTCCCAGGAAAGCCGCAGGACCGGGTGTTGTTATTCAACCAAGTTTAGCCCAGGCCATGCCGGACCGCAAATATCGGCGGCATGCCGGCAAAAAACGGGGCGGCATCCGGTTGCGCAAGAACATACAAGCGGATCGGCGGCCATGACGTTACCATGGCCATCGAAAGGAAAACGCATGTCGCACCATCCCACCCGCCTGTCCAGTTTCGCCGCCGGCGCGCGCGATACCATTCCGATGCTGATCGGCGCCGCGCCCTTCGGCATGATTTTCGGCACGCTTGTCACGTCCGGCCCGCTCGCGCCATGGCAGGGGCAACTGATGTCCCTGGGCGTCTTTGCCGGCTCCAGCCAGTTCATCGCCGTCGGCCTCGTGGCAGGCAGTGCGGGCATGCTGGTCATCTGGTTCACCACCTTCATCGTCAACCTGCGGCACATGCTGTATGCCGCCGCCCTGTTGCCGCATGTGGCCCATCTGCCGGCGCGCTGGCGCTGGACGCTCGGCTTCCTGATGACCGACGAGACCTTCGCCGTGATGAACGGCTATTACAGCAGGCAGCAGGACAGCCCGTACGGCCATTGGTATTTCCTCGGATCCGGCCTGTCCATGTACGTGAACTGGCAGACGTGGACGCTGGTCGGGCTCGTGTTCGGCGCAATATTCCCGCAGCTGCAGTCGCTCGGACTGGATTTCGCGATGGTCGCCACCTTCATCGCCATCGTGGTGCCCCAGCTGAACCGGTTGCCGCATTTCGGCGCGGCGGTGGCGGCGGGCACGTTCGCATGGCTGTTGCAGGACCTGCCCTACAAGCTCGGCCTGACGCTGGCCGTCGTGGCCGGCGTGTCGACCGGCCTGGCCTTGTCGCGCTGGCGCGCAGGCGTGCGCGCCGACGAAAGGAGCCCGGCATGAGCCATACATGGATGATTCTCGGCATGGCCGCAGTGACGGTCTTCATCAAGGCCACCATCTTTGTCCTCGGCGGACGCATCGCTTTTCCGCCGCTGCTGCAGCAGGCCCTCGGATTCGTTCCCGTCACGGTACTGACAGCCATCATCGTGCCCATGGTGCTCGCGCCGCACGGCGAGGGCATGGAACTCACCTGGCGCAACCCGCAACTGGTTGCTTCGGTCATCGCCATCCTGGTGTGCGCCGCGACGCGAAAGCAGCTGCTGACCATTGCGATTGCGCTGATTACCTTCTTCGGCTGGCAGTTCGGCGTGCTGCAATAGCAAATTGATAATGCGGTGAGGGCGAGATTGACGCCCGGGCGACAATTGGCCGAAGATCATTGCGCGCAGCAACAATGACTGGCAGAATTTCCTCGTTCGCTGCAGGCCTGCGGATACACGAGAGGGGCGCCGTTCGCTGCGCTTCCGGCCATTCAACAAGCTGGAGAATACATGGGGCGCGCGTTCGGCCTTCGCGGCAAGTCGGTTCTTGCTCTGTTCGGTACCTGCGTTCTAGTTCTTCTGCTTGCAAGCCTGATCGGCTTCCGCGCCGTCGAATCGATCCGCTCCCACCTGGGCTCCGCCTACACCCGGAATTACACCCTGCTCAACCGCGAGCGCATCGTCGCGCCGGTGGCGCGCGAACTCGCCCTGTCCCTGCGCCTTGCCAAGTCGCAGGTGATCCGCGAATGGCTGCTCGATGACGACCACGCCGGGAAAAAGGCCGTGGCCCTGCGCGAGGCCGAGAGCTTCCGCCGCGATTTCACCGACCAGTCCTACTTCATCATCTCGGACATCACGAAGCACTACTTCTTCAACGATACCCGCTCCGCGTTCAACGACGCTCCGCGCTACACGCTGAAGGAAGAAGACCGCAACGACGCCTGGTACTTCAACACCATGAAGGGCGACAAGCCCTTCAACATCAACGTCGACCCCGACGTGAAGCTGAACGTCACCAAGGTGTGGTTCAACATCATCGTGAAGGACGGCGACCGCACCATCGGACTGGCGGGCACCGGCCTCGACCTCACGACTTTCCTGAACGATTTCGTCAGCACGACCGAAGCGGGTGTCACGCCCATGATCGTCGACGTCAACGGCGCCGTGCAGGCCCATCCGGACAACAAGCGCATCGCCTTCAATTCCGCAACCAAGGAAGCCATCATCGAACAATCGCTGTTCGGATTGCTGCAGGGGACAAAGGATGCGGAGGCGGCGAGGGCGGCGCTTTCCTGGGCTGCCGAGAACCCCGGCAAGGCGGAAGTGTTCAATGCCAACCTGGACGGCAAGAAGCAGCTGGTCGCCGTGTCCTACATTCCCGAACTGAAGTGGCATGTGCTGACCGCGGTCGACCTCGACGTGGCGGAGCTGCTCGACAGCGGGCTGCTGAAATGGGTGGCACTCGCGACACTGGCCCTGCTCGTGGTGGCGATGGCCGGCTTTGTATACGCGCTCAATCGCCTCGTCCTTTCACCGCTGCTCAGGCTCAAGCAGTCGGCGCAGGAAATGGCGGCCGGCAATTACACGCTGACACTGCCGCCGGCCGGCAACGACGAGATCGGCAGCCTGACCCGTGCGTTCGGCGCCATGGCCGAGAAGGTGCGCCGCCACACCGAGGAACTGGAAGAGAAGGTGCGCGACCGCACGCAGGAACTGACGCGGGCGAACCGGGAAATGTCGGTGGCGCACAAGAAGATCAGCGACTCCATCTCCTACGCCAGCCTGATCCAGCGCGCGATCCTGCCGGACCGCCAGCTCACCAGCGCCCTCGGCGAGAATCATTTCGTGCTGTGGCGTCCGCGCGATGTCGTCGGCGGCGACTTCTACGTCTATCGCGAGGTCGAGGGCGGGTGCCTGCTGGGCGTGGTCGACTGTGCCGGCCATGGCGTGCCCGGCGCCTTCATGACCATGCTTGCCCGCGCGGCGATCGACCAGGCCATCGACGAAACCGGCGCGCACGACCCCGCTGCCATCCTCGGACGGACCGACGCCGTCATGCGCGGCATGCTGCAGATCGACGACAGGCGCCGCGATATCGCGACGATGATGGACGCCGGCATCGCCTATGTCGATTTCGGCACACGCAAGGTTGTCTTTTCCGGCGCCAGGATCGCGCTGTACTGGAGCGATGGCGAAGACATCGGCTCGATCCATGGCGCGCGGCGCTCGATCGGCGACCGTTACGTCGGCGAGTACAGGAACGAGAGCGTCGACCTGCTGGGCTCGCGCACTTTCTATCTCGCCACGGACGGATTCCTCGACCAGGCGGGCGGCGACAAGGGCTTCGGCTTCGGCAATACGCGCTTCGTCGAGATGCTGCGCCGGCACGCCAACTGTTCCCTCGCGGAGCAGAGCGGTGCGTTTGCTTCTACACTTGCGGAATACCAGGGAAACCATCCGCAACGGGACGACATCACCATGCTCTGTTTCAGGTTCGCATAAGGAGAAGGCATGAGCCTTATTGATCTCTTTTCATTGCAGCAGACATACAACCAGCAAAGCATCATGCTGTGTTTCAACGGTCCGCTGACCAAGAGCCTGATCGAAGAGATCGGCAACGCGCTGCGCAACTACATGGAGCACGAGCACGCGACGCCGTCGTCGGCCATGGACGTGTTCGGCGCGTATATCGAACTCACGCAGAATATCCGCCACTATGCGGCGCGCAAGGGCTGGGGCGAGGCGGATGCCGCCGCCACGGTGGTGATCGCGCGCGACGCCGAGGGCCGCTATGTCGTATCGGCCGGGAATTTCCTCGACAGCACCGACGGACCTGCGCTGGAAGCGCGCGTGCAGCGGCTGGCGTCGCTGGACAAGGCCCAGCTCAAGGCCGAGTACAAGGAACAGTTGCGCAAGCCGCGCGAAGAGGGGGCGTCCACCGGCGCCGGCCTGGGGCTGATCGACCTGGCGCGCAAGGCGTCGGAGCCGCTGTCCTGTTCGCTGCGTACACTCGACAATGGACGCGCGTTCTTCAGCATGCGCGTCGTGATGTAAAGGAACGAAGAATGGACAACCTGAGAATCGAAGGCACCCAATCGACACCGTCGATCGTCGCCGACTTCAAGGCCGGCACCGTGGAAATGCGCGGCGACTCCTACCCGGAGAACTCGTTCGAGCTGTTCTCGCCTGCGATGCAGTGGATCGAAAACTACCTGCAGCAGGACCGCGCGCTGGTGCTGAACCTGCACCTGCTGTACCTGAACACCAGCAGCGTCAAGGCCATGATGGACATCTTCGACATCCTCGAAGACGCGCACAAGGCCGGACGGAAGGTGATGGTGAACTGGTTCTACGACGAGCAGAACGAGCGCGTCGCGGACCTGGCGGAGGAATTCAAGGAAGACTGCACTTTCCCGTTCGAGATCACCAGCCAGGTGGAATAATCGTGCGCGACGAAAAGCACCTCGAGCTGATCATCGAAACGCTGCTGGCGGATCCCGAGAACGAGGGCAATCCGCTGCGGTACGCGCTGAGCGAACTGTATGCGGAATACCGCAGCCTGCTGCACCAGATCGACCGCATCACGCGCATCTCCGACCGCTATCAGACGGTCAGCCGGGACGAGAAGGATGCGCTGACGGGACGCTATAACAAGCAGCTGCGGCAGCTCGAAAAGATCGCCCGCATTTCGGACCGCTACCAGTCGATGATGCGCGATCTGAACGAGGCGTTGAAGGATGCGTCGACCAAGGATGCGCTGACCGGCATCGGCAACCGCCGCATGCTGATGGAAAGCCTGAAGGCAGAAACGGCGCGCGCGGAACGCCTGGAGAGGCCGCTGACGGTAGTGCTGATCGACGTCGACCGCTTCAAGTCGGTCAACGACGCTTACGGTCACGAAGCCGGCGACAAGGTGCTGGTGCGCATCGCCAACGCCATCCGCAACGGCGTGCGCGACTACGATCTTTGCGGCCGCTGGGGCGGCGAGGAATTCATGGTCATCATGCCGGAGATCGCCGCTGCCGAAGGGGCGATGGTGGTCGAGCGCATGCGCGAGGCGATTGCCGGGATCGAGATGATGGCCGACGACGAGGCGGTACAGATTTCCGCCAGCTTCGGTATCGCCGAGCGCAGGTCCGGCGAGCGCATTTCCGACACCATCAACCGCGCGGATACCGCATTGTTCGATGCCAAGCGCAACGGGCGCAATCGTTACGAAATTGCCGGCTGAGCTTCCTGCAGCAATCGCAGGGATGCGATAAAGTATCGGCATGCCTCAGAGGGTGTTGTGACAAGCGCGGGGACGGCCCCGTGTCTTTCCGAACCACCGTGGACGTCCACGGAATCTCTTCGCAAGAAAAAATGTCCTGGTTCATCCTGATTATCGCCGGCCTGCTTGAGGTCGGCTGGGCCATTGGCCTGAAATATACCGAAGGCTTTTCCCGTCCCCTGCCTTCTGCACTTACACTCATTTCCATGGTCGCCAGCGTGGTGCTGCTCGGTATTGCCATGCGCACGCTGCCGGTCGGCACTTCCTATGCAGTATGGACCGGGATCGGCATCGTCGGCACCGCGATACTCGGCGCCGTGTTGCTGAATGAGGGATTGTCGGCGGGGCAGTGGATCTGCGTGGCGCTGATCCTCGGCGGGATTGCAGGGCTGAAGATGCTCAGCCCGCATTGACTCAGGCGGCCTTCTTTTTCTTCTTCGGCGCCAGCAAGGTGTGACGGCAGCCCGGCGCGCCGCACAGGCACTGGTAGGCGCGCTTGAGCGCCGCCGTGTGGCGTTCTTCCAGGATCAGGCCGTAGTCGTAGTTGAGTTCTTCGCCGCGCGCGATGTCGCGCAGCGCGTAGATGAACACGCGACCGTCTTCCTCGCGCGCTTCGCAGTTCGGTTCGCAGGCGTGGTTGATCCAGCGCGCGTCGTTGCCCTCGCTGCCTCCGTCGATGATCTTGCCGCTGTCCAGGCTGAAGAAGAAGGTGTGGAAATCGTCAGGCGCCTTCAGGTTTTCGCGCCGCACTGCTTCTTTCCAGTTGATGCGCTCGCCTTCGTATTCGATGATGCAGGTGCCCTCGGGGATTTTCTTCGTGGCGAACACGCCGCGTCCGTGCACGCGGGAGTTCTTGACGACATACAGGGGGCGTTCGGCGGAGTCGGTATTGCTGGTGCGATTCATCTCGGTTCAGGCAGGTTGGAATGGATGTGGGTGCGTATTATCTCAATACCACGGCGTGCCGGATGACTTTTTTGCACGGGTTTGAAGATAGGACAAGCACTACAATGTCGCCATTGTTTCCTTTCCCGCCTGTCCCATGTCCGGCCATCGCCTCCAGCCCGCTGTCCTGTCCTATGCCAACGGCATTCCCTACGCCGAAGCCTATGGCGACGTCTATCATTCCGCCGACGGCGGTCTGGAGCAGGCGCGATACGTTTTTCTGGCCGGGAACGGGCTGCCGGAACGATGGGCGAATCGGCACCGCTTCACGATCGTCGAGACCGGCTTCGGCCTCGGCCTGAATTTCCTCGCTACCTGGCAGGCGTGGCGGGACGATCCGCAGCGCAGCGCACGGCTGCATTATGTCGCCATCGAGAAGCATCCGTTCTCCGCACGCGACCTCGCGCAATTGCACGCGCTATGGCCGGAACTGGCATCGCTGTCGGCGCAACTGCGCGATGCATGGCCGGTGCTGGTTACTGGATTCCACCGCATTGAGCTGGAGGAGGGGCGCGTCGTCCTGACACTTGCCTTCGGCGACATCGCCGATTGCCTGCCGCAGATCGACGCGGCGGCGGACGCGTTTTACCTGGATGGTTTCGCGCCGGGCAAGAATCCCGAGATGTGGTCGCCGCAGGTGCTCACGCGCCTGAACCGCCTCGCCGCGCCGGATGCAACAGCCGCCACGTACACCGTTTCCGCCGCCGTGCGGCAGGCACTGACGCAAGGAGGGTTCCACTGCGAAAAGCGGCCGGGTTTCGGGCGCAAGCGCGACATGCTGGCGGCCCGTTATGCGCCCCGCTGGCAAACCGCGGACCGGCCAGGGGCGGCCGAGCGCCATGCCATCGTGATCGGCGCAGGGATCGCCGGCAGTGCCGCCTGCGAGCGTCTTGCCGCCCGTGGCTGGAAGGTGACGCTGATCGAACGGCATGACAGGCCGGCGCAGGAGGCTTCCGGAAACCTGGCAGGCATCGCGATGCCCTTGCTGTCGAAGGATGACAATCTTTCATCGCGGCTGCTGCGGTCGGCCTTTCTGTATACCGTGCGCTGCTGGGACCGGCTCGGCGGGATCGGCGAGACATTTGCGGGGGAATCGTGCGGCGTACTGCACCTGGCACGCGATGCGGCGCATGCGCAAGTGCAGCGCGAGGCGGTGGAGTCGCTCGGCTTCCCGGAGGAGTTCGTGCGCTGGATGGATGGGCGCGCTGTCGAGGCGCTGACCGGCGCCGGCGGTTTGGCGGGCGCGTGGTTCTTTCCTCGCGGCGGGTGGGTGACGCCGTCCAGCCTGTGCGCTGCGCTGCTTCATGCATGTGGCGACAGCTTGCAGCGGTGTTTCGTCAGGGAGGCGGCCGCGCTGGAGCGCACGGCGGAAGGCTGGTGTGTCCGCGACGGCCGGGGAGACATCGTGGCGCAGGCGCCGGTTGTCATTCTCGCCAATGGAACTATTGCAACATCCTTTCCTCAAACACAAGCATTACCCCTGAGCGCAATACGCGGGCAGGTGACGCATGTGTCGGCAGAGGCATTACCCGAGCTGCCTGTAGTGCTTTGCGGCGAAGGATACGTGACGCGCCCGGCCAACGGGATTTGCTGTGTCGGCGCATCTTATGACTTCGATAGCGATACGCAATTGCGGCAGGCAAGCCATGACGAGAACTTGGCGCGGCTGAAACAGGTACTGCCGCAAGCGGATGTCGATGTTGCCCTTGCGGGCCGGGTTGGCTTCCGCTGCGTGTCGCCGGACCGGCTGCCCCTGGTCGGCGCCTTGCCCGATGCGTCATTGCCGGTTGCCGGCAGCCGCCTGCGCGACGTGCCGCGCCTGCCCGGCCTGTACTGCTTGCTGGCATACGGGTCGCGCGGCATCGTCTGGGCGCCGTTTGCAGCCGAACTGCTTGCGTCTATGCTGGAAGGGGAACCACTGCCGATCGAACGTGAACTCGCCGAGGCACTCGATCCCGCCCGCTTCGCACTGAAAGCCTATCGTCGTGGCGGGGTCGAGGTGCGGACGGCATCGGGACAACATGCGCAAGACTTATAAGTATCTACTCATCGCCGGCGGCAGCCTGGTTGTGCTGCTCGCCGGAACCGCAGCCATCGTCGCCGCGACTTTCGACCCGAACGATTACAAGCCGCAGCTCATCCGCCTGGTGCAGGAAAAGAAGCAGCGCACGCTGGTCATTCCGGGCGAGATCAGGCTCAGCTTCTTCCCGAAGATCGGCGCCGAGCTCGGCAAGCTCAGCATTTCCGAGCACAAGGACAGTGCCGAATTCGCCTCCGTGGAAAGCGCGCGCGTGTCGCTGGCGCTGATTCCCCTGTTGTCGAAACAGCTCGTCGTCGACCAGGTGCGGATCGAAGGACTGCGCGCCAATATCCGCCGCTTCAAGGATGGCGGCACCAATTTCGACGACCTGCTTGCGCAGGACGAACAAGCGGCCGAGCCGAAAGACGAACCCGGGCAGCCGTTCCGGTTCGACATCGACGGCATTGTGTTGAAGAAGGCACAACTGCACTACGACGACCAGCAGCAGGGACGCACGCTGTCGATTGCCGGTCTCGACCTGGAAACCGGAAAGATCGCCGCCCGCGTGCCGGGAAAGCTGCAACTGTCGGCCCACATCAAGGGCAACCAGCCGGCCGTCGATGCCCGCGCCTCGCTCAAGACAGGATTTACGCTCGATCCGGACAAGCAACACATCGTTCTCAAGGGCCTGGATGCCGCGTTGCAGGGCGGGCTCGCCGGCATGTCGGATCTCGACCTGAAGCTGGCGGGCGATGCCGACCTCCTGCCGGCGGCGAAACGCTTTACGCTGGATGCCATCAAGCTTGCAGCGAAGGGCAAGCGCGGCGGCGAGGCCATCGAAGCGAAGTTCGATATCCCGCAACTCTCTGTGACGGATACAGCGGTCAGCGGCGGCAAGCTGCAGGGTGAAGTCCGCATGGCGGAGGGCGCACGCAACATGAGCGCCAGTTTCAGCGCTCCCTCCTTCGAAGGAAGTCCCAAGTCTTTCCGGGTACCTGCGCTGGTTATCGACGGTGTCGTGCGGGATGGCGCCCTGGATGCGAAGCTGAAGCTGTCCGGTGCGCTGATCGGCAATATCGACAAGTTGTTGTTTACTTCACCGCAGATGACGCTCGCGCTGGATGGCAAGCAGGGTGCGACGGCCATCAACGGCACGCTCGTCACGCCGCTCACCGTCGACCTGACCGCCCGTTATGCCGAACTGCACAAGATCAATGCCGGCTTCAACCTGCCGAATCCGGCCGGTGGCGCAATGGCGCTCAAGGCTGTGGGCAACGTCGCCATGGACTATGGCAAGCAGTCAGGATCGGCCATCCTGAACGGCAGTATTGATCAAAGCGCATTCCGGGCGAAGATCGGCTTGAGTGATTTTTCGCCGCTCATGTATACGTTTGACGTGGGCATCGATCAGCTCGATCTCGACCGCTACCGCAGCAAGACAACGCCTGCTGCAGCGACGGCCGGGAAGGGGGCTGCGGCGGAAGCGCCGATGAATTTTGATGCACTGCGAAAACTGAACGCAAATGGCAGCGTGCGGATCGGTGCGCTCAAGGCGGCCAATATCAAGAGCGCCAATGTGCGCCTTGATATGCGCGCGGCAGGCGGCAAGCTGGACATCCAGCCGCTCTCCGCCAACCTTTACGGTGGCAGCGTCTCCGGCGCATTGAGCGTTACGGCAGGCAACCCGGCGCGCTTCGCCGTGCGCCAGTCACTGTCCGGCATCGATATCGGCCCGCTGATGAAAGACGCAATCAGCAAGGACACGCTGGAAGGAAAAGGCAATATCCAGCTCGACGTCACCTCGTCCGGCATGACCTTCAGTCAAATAAAACAAGGACTGAACGGAAGCGCCCGGCTGGAACTGCGCGACGGCGCCATCCGTGGCGTCAATATTGCGCAGACCATCCGCGATGCGAAAGCGCGTATCGGGCAGATTCGCGGCGACGAAAAAACGCAGGGAGGCGTTGGATCTGCAGCGCAGAAGACCGATTTCAGCGAGCTGACGGGAAGCTTCCGCATCGTCAATGGTGTGGCGCACAACGAAGACCTGCTCATCAAGTCGCCGCTGGTGCGCGTTGCCGGCTCGGGCGACATCTATCTCGCCGAGGACCGGCTGGACTACCTTGCGCGCACAACCATCGTGTCCACCTTGCAGGGACAGGGCGGTCCGGAGCTGCAGTCGCTGAAGGGATTGACGGTGCCGGTGCGCCTGTCCGGTCCCTTAAATGCAATCGGCTGGCGCGTCGATCTCGCGGGCATGGCAAGCGAACTCGCAAAACAGAAGCTCGATGAGCGGAAAGAAGAAGTGCGGGCGAAAGCGGAGAAGTCGCTCGACGAACAGAAAGAAAAGGTCCGCAGTCAGCTGCAAGAGAAGCTGAAGGGTTTGTTGGGCAGGTAGCCTGAGTTACAACACCAATATACTCGAACATCCTCGCTGCGCAAGAAATTGTTGCGCAGCATAGGCTATCCCGATCTCCATCCAACGATTGGATGCCTCTATCGGTTGACGCGGACGACAGACTTTTTTGACCTGTGCATCGTCACGCACAACGACTGTCGCTTTTATGCACACGCACGGTGTCTCAAACAGTCACGCACGACAGTTGCGGCGCGAAAAAGTTTTGCGCAATCCAATCGATTTCTTAAAAAAACACGCGATAAATACTGCTTTGAAAAGAAGAAGTTGAAAGCCTTTTCTTCAACAATTTTCTCTCATAAAAAAAACCGAAAAATTTCCTATCGACGAGAAAAAATTCTGCGTATTATTAAATTGCGGAGTGGAAAATCAATCTGTATCCGACACCCACACGACCGGTAGACATATATCAAAGGAAGCCCAATGAAGATCTTTGACAACTACGCAGCACGGTATGAGCGGACACGGGAAGAGGAATACTCCCTGCAAGAATATCTGGAGTTGTGCAAGCGCGATCGCCTTGCTTATGCCACTGCCGCCGAGCGCATGCTCGAAGCGATTGGCGAGCCCGAACTGATCGACACCCGCCACGATTCGCGTCTCTCGCGCATCTTCGCCAACAAGGTTATCAAGATCTATCCGGCATTCCGTGAGTTCTACGGAATGGAGGAAGTCATCGAGCAGGTCGTCTCCTATTTTCGTCATGCCGCGCAAGGCCTCGAAGAGCGCAAGCAGGTCCTCTACCTGCTCGGCCCCGTCGGCGGCGGCAAGTCCTCCATCGCGGAGAAACTCAAGTCCCTGATGGAACGTGTTCCCTTCTACTGCATCAAGGGCTCGCCGGTGAACGAATCGCCGCTCGGCTTGTTCAATGCGGAAGAAGACGGCGCCATCCTTGAGGAGGACTTCGGCATTCCGCGCCGCTACCTCAAGACCATCCCGAGCCCGTGGGCGGTGAAGCGGCTTCACGAATTCAACGGCGACATCAACCAGTTCCGTGTGGTCAAGCGTTACCCGTCGGTGCTGAAGCAGATCGCGATCTCCAAGACCGAGCCGGGTGATGAAAACAACCAGGACATCTCCTCCCTGGTCGGCAAGGTCGACATCCGCAAGCTGGAAGACTACTCGCAGGACGATCCGGACGCCTACAGCTACTCCGGCGGCCTGTGCCTGTCCAACCAGGGCCTGATGGAATTCGTCGAAATGTTCAAGGCGCCGATCAAGGTGCTGCATCCGCTGCTGACCGCCACGCAGGAAGGCAACTACAAGGGCACTGAAGGCTTCGGCGCGATCCCGTTCGACGGCATCGTGCTGGCGCACTCCAACGAATCGGAGTGGAAGGCCTTCCGCAACAACAAGAACAACGAAGCATTCCTCGACCGTATCTACATCGTGAAGGTGCCGTACTGCCTGCGCGTGTCGGAAGAGATCAAGATCTACGAAAAGCTCATCACCAGCTCCTCGCTCGGCAAGGCGCCCTGCGCCCCTGGCACGCTGAAGATGATGGCGCAGTTCGCGGTGCTGTCGCGCCTGAAGGAGCCGGAAAACTCCAGCATCTTCTCCAAGATGCAGGTGTATGACGGCGAGAACCTGAAGGACACCGACCCGAAGGCGAAGTCGCGCCAGGAGTACACCGACTACGCCGGCGTGGACGAAGGCATGAACGGCCTGTCGACCCGCTTCGCGTACAAGATCCTGTCCAAGGTCTTCAACTTCGACAACACCGAAGTCGCCGCCAACCCGGTGCACCTCCTGTATGTGCTGGAGCAGCAGGTCGAGCGCGAGCAGTTCCCGCCCGAGACCGAGCAGAAGTACATGTCCTACATCAAGGAGTACATGGCGCAGCGTTACGTCGAGTTCATCGGCAAGGAGATCCAGACGGCCTACCTCGAAAGCTATTCCGAGTACGGCCAGAACATCTTCGACCGGTATGTGACGTTCGCCGATTTCTGGATCCAGGACCAGGAATTCCGCGATCCGGACACCGGCGAGAGCTTCGACCGCGATTCGCTGAACGGCGAACTCGAAAAGATCGAGAAGCCCGCAGGGATCTCCAACCCGAAGGACTTCCGCAACGAAATCGTCAACTTCGTGCTGCGCGCGCGTGCACAGAACAACGGCAAGAACCCGGCATGGACCAGCTACGAAAAGCTGCGCACCGTGATCGAGAAGAAGATGTTCTCGAACACCGAGGAACTGCTGCCGGTGATCTCGTTCAACGCCAAGGCCAGCGCCGACGATGCGAACAAGCACCAGGAGTTCGTGTCGCGCATGGTGGACAAGGGGTACACCGCGAAGCAGGTTCGTTTGCTCTGCGAGTGGTACCTGCGGGTTCGCAAGTCGTCGTGATGTAGTAAAGCCCCTCTCATGCCTCAGGCTGAGGGTTTGCTGCAGGTTGCAAGGCCCTGAAGTTCCCTCCCCTTCAAGGGGAGGGTTAGGGTGGGGATGGGTTTCCAATGCATCAGCCGAAACCCATCCCCATCCCGGCCTTCCCCTTGAAGGGGAAGGAGTGACAAGGGCTCGCCGACTTGCAACACCTTGTCCGCGGGAGAGGGGAACAATAAACGCCCATACAGTTTCAGGAGGCACTTTGGCTCACCTCATCGACCGGCGCCTGCAGGGCAAGAACAAGTCCGCGATCAACCGCGAACGATTCTTGCGGCGTTACAAGGGCCAGATCAAGGACGCCGTACAACGCGCCATCAAGGGCCGCTCGATCACCGAGGTCGAGAAAGGCGAAAAAGTATCCATCCCCGTCAAGGACATCAACGAGCCCACGTTCGGCCATGCCCACGGCGGCATCTGGGAAGTGGTCCGCCCGGGCAACGAGCAGTACCAGAAGGGCGACCAGATCCAGCGGCCGAAAGGCGGCGGCGGATCCGGCAAGGGCAAGGCGGGCAACAGCGAAGAAATCACCGAAGACGATTTCACTTTCGAGCTGACGCGCGAAGAGTTCATGAACTACTTCTTCGAAGACCTCGAACTGCCCAACCTGGTCAAGACCCAGCTCACATCCATCAACGAATTCCGCAACCAGCGCGCGGGCTACACCATCTCCGGCACGCCGACCAATATCCATGTGCTGCGTTCCATGCGCGGCGCGATCGGCCGCCGCATCGCCGTGGGTTCGAAGTCGCGCAAGCGCCTGCGCGAGGCGGAACAGGAGATGAACGAGCTGCTGAAGACGACATTCGAGGACGATCACCGCATCCTTGCGCTGCGCAACGAGATCCGTCACCTGCGCGCCAAGATCGACGGCATTGCCTTCCTCGATCCGATCGACCTGCGTTACAGCAACCGCATCAAGGTGCCCAAGCCGTCCAGTCAGGCCGTCATGTTCTGCGTGATGGACGTGTCGGGATCGATGGACCAGGCGAAGAAGGATGCGGCCAAGCGTTTCTTCATCCTGCTCTACCTCTTCCTGGAGCGCGCCTACGAAAAGATCGAGGTGGTATTCATCCGCCACCATACGCAGGCGACGGAAGTCACGGAAGACGAGTTCTTCAATTCCCGCGAGTCGGGCGGCACCGTGGTGTCGTCGGCGCTGCACCTGCTCGACAAGGTGATCAACGAGCGTTACTCGACCAGCGACTGGAACATCTACGTCGCGCAGGCGTCGGACGGCGACAACTGGGACAACGATTCCGTGACCTGCCGCGAACTGCTGGTCGAGAAGATCATGCCGCTGGTGCAGTACTACGCCTACGTCGAGATCACGGAAGGCGAACCGCAGAACCTGTGGTTCGAGTACCTGCAGATCCAGGACTATCACCCGCACTTTGCGATGCAGAAGATCGAGTCGCCGGCAGATATCTATCCGGTGTTCAGGGAACTGTTCAAGAAGCAACCCAAATGATCAAAGTCCTCAATAAAGCCCCCGTAAAGAAGACCGGCCGGAAGAAGGCAGCCAAGCCTGTCCGCCTGCCGGACCAGTCGGAGTGGACGTTCGAGCTGATCGAGCAGGCGCACAACGAGATCCGGCGCGTGGCCGAGAATTTCGGCCTGGACACCTACCCGAACCAGCTCGAGATCATCACCGCCGAGCAGATGATGGATGCCTACGCCTCCGTCGGTATGCCGGTGTCCTACTCGCACTGGTCTTTCGGCAAGCACTTCCTGGCCACCGAGAAAAGCTACCGCCGCGGCCACATGGGGCTGGCGTATGAGATCGTCATCAATTCCGATCCCTGCATCGCCTACCTGATGGAAGAGAACAGCCTGACGATGCAGGCGCTGGTGATTGCGCATGCCTCCTACGGCCACAACTCCTTCTTCAAGGGCAATTACTTGTTCCGCACCTGGACCGATGCGGACGCGATCATCGATTACATGGTGTTCGCGAAGAACTACATCGCAGAGTGCGAACAGCGTTACGGCATCGAAGCGGTGGAGCTGCTGGTCGACTCCTGCCATGCGCTGCAGAACTACGGCGTGGACCGCTACAAGCGTCCAGCCAAGCTGTCGCTGGCGAAGGAACGCGAACGCCAGGAAGAACGCGAAGCCTACCTGCAGTCGCAGGTGAACGACCTGTGGCGCACGCTGCCGCGCAAGGCCGAAGTCGTGACCGAAGCCGCGCCGAACCGTTTCCCGCACGAGCCGCAGGAAAACCTGCTGTATTTCATCGAGAAGTACGCGCCGCTGCTGCAGCCGTGGGAGCGCGAAATCGTGCGCATCGTGCGCAAGATTTCGCAGTACTTCTACCCGCAACGCCAGACGCAAGTGATGAATGAAGGCTGGGCCACTTTCTGGCATTACACCATCCTGAACCAGCTGTACGACGAAGGCATCGTCGGCAACGGCTTCATGATGGAGTTCCTGCAGAGCCATACCAACGTGGTGTACCAGCCGCCGGTCACCAGCAAGTACTTCAACGGCATCAACCCGTATGCGCTCGGATTCGCGATGATGCGCGACATCCGCCGCATCTGCGAAGAGCCGACGGAAGAGGACCGCCAGTGGTTCCCGGACATCGCCGGCAGCGACTGGAAGAAGACGCTCGACTTCGCGATGCGCAACTTCAAGGATGAAAGCTTCATCTCCCAATACCTGTCGCCCAAGCTGATCCGCGATTTCCACTTCTTTGCCGTGCTGGACGACGACAAGAAGGACAAGCTGCAGATTTCCGCGATTCACGATGACGACGGTTACCGTTACCTGCGCGAGCAACTGGCGGGGCAGTACAACATGCATAACCGTGAGCCGAACATCCAGGTGTGGTCGGTCGACACGCATGGCCAACGTTCGCTGACGCTGCGTCACAACCAGTACCTGCGCCGGCCATTGAACGGCCAGGCGGAAGAGGTGCTCAAGCATGTCACCCGCTTGTGGGGATTCGATGTGATGCTGGAAACGGTCGATCCGCAGGGTAACGTGTTGAACACGATCGAATGCAAATGTGAAAAGAGGCAGCGCGGCTAGAGAAACATCAGGTTTGCGGGGACGCCGCGAGGAAAGGGGAGCGCCGCAAGGCGCGCGGCGTCCTTCGCAACCGGCTGCGAGCCTCCAGGCTTGATAGCGGGATGTATCTCGTCATGCCGCCTTTTCATGGGCGCTTGCCGGAGCGATCCGGCAAGACTTGTGCCAAAGCGCAAGCTTTGGCACTTTTTTTTGTCCGTCGCCAATAGCGTCACACGGCGGACGATTCCTGTAATTTTTTCCGTCGTTCTGTAGTCTCTTCTCCCCTGTCTTTGCGCGCAGCCGCATCTTCTTCCGGGATCGCCACTGGCATGCACATTGCCTGACTGGCATGAGGCATCCAAGGATGTCACTTCCCGGCTATTGCCGTCACGTTCCCGAAGGAGATTCATATGCATCAACGTCACATTCTCAACCGCATGCTCGGGATCGCCGTGCTCGCGATGCTGTTCGGCGCATCCTCCGTGCAAGCGCAATCAGGCAGCACCTCCGGTTCCGCAGGACAAGGCGCAAGCAGCGCGCAATCCGGAGGCGCGAATGCGGCCGCCGGCAAAGAAGCGGGCGCCAAGTCATTGAGCAAATCCGACCAGAACATCATGCGCGAAATGGCCATGTCCAATCTCGCGGAAATTGAAACCGGCAAGATTGCATTGAACCAATCCAAGAACGACCAGGTGCGCAACTTCGCGCAGAAAATGATCGACGACCACCAGCAGTCGCAGAAGGAACTGGAACAGCTTGCGCAGGCCAAGGGTGTGACCCTGCCGACCGAGCCCGACAAGAAGCACCAGGCGGCCGCCAAGAAGTTGAGCGCGCTGGAAGGCGACAAGTTCGACAAGCAATACCTGAAGCAGGGCGGCCTGAGCGACCATCGCAATACGCACCGTCTGCTGCAACGCGCACAGACCCGCGCCACCGATCCGGACATCAAGGCGCTGGCCGCAAAAATGGAGCCGATCGTGAATCAGCACCTGACGCTGGCGCAGGACGTCAGCAGCGCGAAGAGCTCGACATCGGGATCCCAAGGACCTGCAGGCACCTCGGCATCGGGTTCTTCGTCCGGTTCGTCGGGGGCGGAGTCGAGCAAGTCCGGCACGTCCGACAGCACCAGCCCCAAGCAATAAGTCAGAAGTGCATTCAACTGTCCCCGGCCTCATGGCGGCCGGGGCGTGGAGCAGAGCGAGCATGACGAATGACGAGGTAATTTCGGTACTGAACAGCCTGATCGAAACCTGCAAGGATGGCGACGAAGGCTTTCGCACCTGTGCGCTGGACGCCAGCGACACACGCCTGAAGACTTTTTTCACCAACCGTGCCCAGAGCTGCGCGGCGGCTGCATTTGAACTGCAGAGCCTGGTTCGCGCCCATGGCGGCGATCCTGACAACAGCAGCAGCCTGGGCAGCGCCGTGCATCGGCGCTGGATCGACATCAGGGCGCTTGTCACCGGCAAGGATGACCGGGCCGTGCTGCAGGAGTGCGAGCGCGGCGAGGCGATGGCTGTCAGCAGCTACAGCCAGGCACTGGCCCGGAACCTTCCCGAGAGCGTGCGCGCCGTGGTGGAACGGCAGTACCAAGGGGTGCTGCAGAACCACGACCAGGTGAAGAGCCTGCGCGGCCAGTACCGTACTTAGTCACGGAGGATGCCTGCGGTAAAATAGCAGCCTTCCCTGAAGGTTCTCCGCATGCTGCGACTCACCAACGTCATCCTCCCGCTCGACCATCCCGAAGCCGACCTGCGCGCGGCCATCCTCGACCGCCTGAAGATCGCCGACGCCGACCTGCTCGCCGTCACCCTCTTCCGCCGCGGCTACGATGCGCGCCGGCGCAGCCAGATCACGCTGGTCTATACGCTCGACGTCGAGGTAAGGGACGAGGCGGCGGTGCTTGCGCGCCTGCAGGGTACGCCGAATGTGGGCATCGCGCCCGATACCAGCTACAAGTACGTCGCGCAGGCCCCGGAGCAACTCAAGTCGCGGCCGGTCGTCATCGGCTTCGGCCCCTGCGGGATTTTTGCCGCGCTGATCCTGGCGCAGATGGGTTTTCGCCCCATCATCCTCGAGCGCGGCAAGGTCGTGCGCGAGCGCACCAAGGACACCTGGGACCTGTGGCGCAAGCGCGACCTCAATCCGGAATCGAACGTGCAGTTCGGCGAAGGCGGCGCCGGCACCTTCTCCGATGGCAAGCTGCACAGCGGGATCAAGGATCCGAAGCATTACGGACGCAAGGTGCTGGCGGAATTCGTGAAGGCCTATGCACCGGAAGAAATCCTGTACGTCAGCAAGCCGCACATCGGCACCTTCCGCCTCGTGAAGATGGTGGAGGCGATGCGCGAAACCATCGAATCGCTCGGCGGCGAGTTCCGCTTCCAGGCGAAGGTGACGGACATCGAGATCGACAGCGGACAGGTACGCGGCGTCATGCTGGAAGGCGGCGAACGCATCGCCACCGACCACGTCGTGCTGGCCGTCGGCCACAGTGCGCGCGATACCTTCCAGATGCTGCATGACCGTGGCGTGTACGTGGAGGCCAAGCCGTTCTCGATCGGCTTCCGCATCGAGCATCCGCAATCGGTGATCGACCGCGCGCGCTTCGGCAAGTTTGCCGGCCATCCGCTGCTGGGCGCCGCCGATTACAAACTGGTGCACCATGCGAGCAACGGACGCACCGTCTACAGCTTCTGCATGTGCCCGGGGGGCACCGTGGTAGCGGCAACATCGGAACCGGGACGCGTGGTGACGAACGGCATGAGCCAGTATTCCCGCAATGAGCGCAACGCCAACAGCGGCTTCGTCGTCGGCATCGCACCGGCGGATTTCGGCGGCAACCATCATCCCCTGGCCGGCATCGGCTTCCAGCGCGAACTGGAATCGCGCGCCTTCGAAATGGGTGGCGGCAACTATGACGCGCCGGGCCAGCTGGTAGGCGATTTCCTCAACGGACGGGCGTCGAAGGAATTCGGCTCGGTGCAGCCGTCCTACAAACCCGGCGTGAAACTGACGGACCTTGCACCGTCGCTCCCCGCTTACGCCATCGAAGCGATGCGCGAAGCGATTCCCGCATTCGAGCGGCAGATCCGGGGTTATGCGATGGCGGATGCCGTGCTCACCAGCGTGGAGACACGTACTTCGTCGCCAGTGCGCGTCAAGCGCCTGGACAACTTCCAGAGCCTGAATGTGAAAGGACTGTTTCCGGCAGGGGAGGGGGCAGGGTATGCGGGCGGTATCCTGTCGGCGGGCGTGGACGGCATCAAGGTCGGCGAGGCGGTGGCGCTGAGCATGACCGGCGGAGCCGAGGCACGCGGCGGCGCGCAGGGCGGCGAGCAGATTTACTAATCGACTTCCAACGTCTGCAGGCGGCCTTTCGCCCGTCTGTTGGCAATTTCGAGGAAGCCGATCGAAATCGGCAGCGTAAACCGGCGCGGCCCCGCGCTGCCGGGATTCATGTAGAGCACGCCGTTTTCCATCTTCATCAGCGGGCGGTGAGAATGACCGGCGATGACGACCTTGATGCCGCAGGCTTCCGGCACGAGGTCCAGGTCATGCAGGTCGTGGACGATGTAGATCGGCACGCCCCCGATCTCGATGCGTTCCCTTTCATGCAAAGCTTCCGCCCACGCGCCACGGTCGTTGTTGCCGCGCACTGCCGTGACCGGCGCGATCGCTTCCAGCTCGTGCAGGACCGTGGCGTCGCAGATGTCCCCTGCATGGATGATGCGGTCGACACCCTTCAACGCCATGCGCGCTTCGGTACGCAGCAGGTTGTGCGTATCGGAGATCAGGCCGATGCGAATTATTTCCATTTTGTCAATCAAGGTGCAGGCGTGGCTGAAGTTGCAAGAAACGCGCCGCTTTGGCAGCGTGGTCGGAAATGTGCTTTAATGAGCTGACGGACAGTTTTGCTATATGCATATTCTCTTTTTGTTTTGACGCATGAACAAGCGCATTGTTTCCGCAAAGTTTTGTTGCCGTGGGCGGCCTGAAGGGCCTGCCGACTGACGCACGCGTATTCGACAGATTCCGATGGCCGCAGAGTTGACAAGACCTGCGGCCATTTTGCTTTTTCGGGCGGCGCTGTTGCCGCCATTGAAAGGATTGACATGAACACGACCGAAGCCACCCTCGCCAGGCGAAGCGCGATTCCGGCTTCGCTGTTGTCCGCGTCTGCGGCATTCGCGGATGCGCGGCTGCAGTCATGGACGCAGGAGGGTATCTGGCTGGAGATCCGTGCCGAGGCGGAACAGACGGCAGCACGGGAGCCGCTGCTGCTGCCGCGCCTGAAGGCGATGGTGCTGGACCGGCCCACGCTTGGCGCCGCGCTCGCGGCTGTGACCGCACGGCGTCTGGCCACCGAGGATCTGCCCGAGGCTGCACTGCGCGAGCTGTTCGACAGCGTGATGCTCCACGCATCCGGCATCGCGCAGCACGCCGCGGCGGATCTGGCCGCAGTGAAAGACCGCGATCCGGCATGCCCCAACCTCCTGCACGTGGTGCTCAACCTGAAAGGTTTCCAGTCCCTGCAGGCTTACCGCATCGCGCATGCGCTGTGGCAGGAAGGACGCCAGGAACTGGCCTTTGCCTTGTCCAACCAGGCATCGGTGGCGCTGGGCGTCGATATCCATCCGGCGGCGCGCATCGGCTGCGGCGTGATGTTCGATCATGCCACGGGCATCGTGATCGGCGAGACGACGGTCGTCGAGGACCATGTGTCCATCCTGCAGAATGTGACTCTCGGTGGCACGGGCAAGGAGCACGGCGACCGCCATCCGAAAATCCGCAGCGGCGTGATGATCGGCGCGGGCGCCAAGATCCTCGGCAACATCGAGGTAGGCACGATGAGCAAGATCGCCGCAGGCAGTGTGGTGCTGCGCCCCGTGCCTGCCCATTGCACCGTCGCCGGTGTGCCGGCACGCGTAGTCAGGCATCACCACGATGACAGCTGCCCGTCGGACGAAATGGATCAGACGATTTGAGAGGACGGCGCGGCAGGAAAACCTAAGGCGTCGCGCAGGTTATTCTTGCGTGATGCCTAATGTCCCTGCTTGTCGGCCATCGCCTCCTTCACCAGGGAGAGGATGGCCTTGGACTGGCAGCGGTCGGCGAGCAAGCCCAGCTTGCCGGCGAAAACGCGGAAATGCGCATCCCTGGCGCCGAGCCGGTCCGCCCACTCGCGAATCTCGCGCATGTTTCCCAGCAGCGCCATGTGATGCAGTGCCTGCAGCTCCTCCATGGAAGGGTGCGCAGCCAGGCCATCGTCCTGTGCCGGCTCTCCATGTTCTTCCGGCTCGTATTCCCATTCCAGATCTACCAGGCGGCCGATGTGCTGCAGCAACGCATTCAGGTCGATGGGCTTCGGCAGGAAGGCGTTGGCGCCAGCCGCAAGCTTGTCCACCCTTTCAGGATCGGAGGCGCTGGCGGATACGGCAATGATGGGTATGTCCTTGCTGCCGGGAAGTTCTCGCAGCCGCGCAATGGCTTGCTGGCCGGTCATCACGGGCATGACTTCATCCATGAGGATCAGGTCGGGCCGTTCGGCCTGCGCCTTGTCGATCGCTTCCTGGCCGTTCCCTGCTTCGACGGTGGCGAAGCCCAGCGAGCCGAGCATGTCCATCACCATCTGCCGGCTTTCGGCGATATCGTCCGTGACCAGGACGGTTTTTCGCGGCCCCTTGTAGCCGATGACGGTGCGAGGGAGGGACGGCGCTTCCGGACGCACATGCTCTTCCCGCAAGCTGATTTCTAGCCAGAACCGGCTGCCTTGGCCGGGCACGCTGCAGACCTGGATTTCGCTTCCCATCATCCGCGCCAGCTGCCGGCTGACCACCAGGCCAAGGCCTGTTCCGGCACTGCGGCGGCGTGTGTCGCCCGTCTGCTCGAAGGGGAGGAAAATCGCTTCCAGCTGGTCGGCGGCAATGCCGATGCCGGTATCTTCGACCTCGAACCGCAACCGGACCCAGGCTCCGGCTTTTCCTTCGTCGGGCAATCGGCGGGTGCGGAACCGGACTTCGCCCCGGTCGGTGAATTTCACCGCGTTGCCCAGCAGGTTCAGCAGGATCTGCCGCAGCCGTCGCGCATCGACCCATACCGCATTGGGCAAGCCGGCGGACGCATCGAATGCGAACTGCAGGTCTTTCTCCTCCGCGCGGGCGCGTATGACGTCCGCGATCCCTTGCAGGAAGCCATGGAGATTCACGGCTTCCGGATAGAGGTCCAGCTTGCCGGCCTCGATCCGGGACAGGTCGAGGATGTCGTTGATCAGCATGAGGAGCTGTTCCCCGCTTTCCTGAACGATGCGCAGGCCCGTCGCGTGATGGTCGCGCAAGCGTTTGTCGCGGCGGAGGATCTGCGCGTAGCCGAGTATGGCATTGAGCGGTGTGCGCAGTTCGTGGCTCATGCACGCAAGGAAGGCGCTTTTGGCGTCGTTGGCCGCTTCCGCCGCCACGCGTGCGCGCCGCTCCTTCTCGGCTTCCTTCTGCGACGTGACGTTTTCCATGGTGGCGATCGTGCGGTCGCCGTTATGCGTGGCTTCCGGAAGCAGGGCTTCGGTTACCCGTATGCATAGGATACGGCCGTCCTTGTGCCGGAAACGCGATTCGAACACCTGACTTTGCCCCGGCGCTTCAAACGGTTTTTGCTCTGACAATATCTTCCCGGCATCGCCGGGGCGCATCAGTGCCGCCAGCGTCTTTCCCTGCAGCTCGTCCGCGGTGTAGCCCAGCATGTTCACGAGTGCACGGTTGGCGAGGAGGATGCGCCCGTTCTGCGCCAGCACCGCCATGCCTATCCCCGCGTCGGCAAAGATGGTGCGGAACCGCATCTCGCTTGCATGCAGCGCCTTTTCGGCACGCGCCTGCTCGCGCAGGCTGTCGAGGAAGGCATTGAAGCAGGCGGTCAGCTCGGCCACGTCGTCCTCTCCGCGCACGGGCAGATGGTCGCCGTCTGCGGCGGAATTGCCGCGCAGCTGGATGAACCTGTCGGTGATCCGGCGCAAGGGCGCAACGAACTGGCGCGAAAACAGGTAGGCCAAAATCGCAACGATCAGCAGGCACAGCGCCACCACCAGGAGGGTCGCCTTGCCGATGACCGCAGTGCGGGCATCGATGGCGGACAGCGGCACGAAGCCGACCAGGTCCCACCCGGAAGGTTCGGAGCGCAAATGGCTGACAAGGGTATTCGACGACCCGGAGTCCAGCAGGAAGCTGCCGGCCGCGCCGCGTATCCGTTCAAGCATGAGGGGATCGGCGTGCAGGCCGATCAGGCTGGCGTCGGAGTGATACACCAGCCGCTGATTGCCGTCGACCAGCGCGATCTGGATGATCTCTCCCGGACCGATGCTGCCGAGTTGCTCTTTCAGGTAATCGACGCTGTAGTTCACCACCAGCAGTCCGAGGAATTCCTGGTCCGCGGATCGCGGCCGGAAGCCGTACAGTTCCTTTGCCGCCGTAATGACCCTGGTGTGTTTCGAGTTGCTGTTGATATTGTCGACGATGCCTGCCCAGTACACCGGATTCGGGCTTGAGCCGGCTTCGCGGCGGATCGCATCCAGCACATCGTCTCGCCGGTTGTCGATATCCATCGTGTCGCCGGCGTGGTAGCGCGCGCCATTGGCGGCGAAGATGTCGATCGACACCAGGCCGTTGATGTTCACGTAACCGTTCAGGATATAGCCGATGCGCGACTGCGTGAGCAGCCGGGTGTAATCGTCGGACGGGTTGTAGGGGAGCGACAGGCTCTTGATGATCGTCTCGACGCCGGAAATGTTCGAAATCAAGCCTTCGATCTGCGCTGTCTGCAAGTCGATGAAGCGCTTGCGTTCGCGCAGCAGCTGCGACAGGTGGCGTTCGGCCTCCGATTCGAGGGCCGAGCGGAAAATCTCGAAGGAGGCAAGGCCCAGTCCGAGCAGAGGCAGGATGCTCAGCACCATCAGATACACGATGAAGCGGTGAACGATATTGCGCTGCGGCTCGAACAGCCGCCGGGCATCCGTCGGCCGCACGGTATTGTCCATGCCGGTGCGCGGGGAGTCCGGTGTCAAGGCTGTCATCTTCCTTGTCCCGCGAGCGATTCCTTCGTGATGATGCGGGTCTCCAGCATGGTTTCCGCAGGCAACCGTTCGCCCTTCAGCCGCCTTGCCGCATAGGAAACGCCCAGGTAACCCTGCCGGCCCGACTGGTGGTCCACGCTTGCAACGAGCCGTCCTTGCCGGATGGCGCGGCGCGCTTCTTCGAGGCCGTCATAGCCCGCGACACGGACGGACTGGATGCGCGCGTCCAGCAGATACTGCAATGCGCCCAGCGCCATCAGATCGTTGGCGCAAAAGAGCAGGCGGATACGCGGGCGCGTGCTGAACAGCTTGCGTGCCGCCTCATAGGCATCGTCGATTTTCCAGTTGCCAGGTTCGCTGCCGACAATCGCGATGTTCCGGTTCTCGCCGAATGCCTGCATGGCACCCTGCCTGCGTTCTTCGGCGTTGGTCGCTCCCGGGAAGCCGTCGATGATTGCCGCCTCCGTCGGCACGGAGACGCCGGCCGTCAGATGCTTGACCGCCTTGTAAGCGGCGGCCTGGTTATCGACGCTGATCAGCGGCACATCGGCAAGCCCGTACCGGCGCGAACTGTCCGCGTCGAGACGGTTGTCCACGTTGATGATGGCGATGCCCGCATCTTGCGCCTTCTTGAGGACCGGGATCAGGCGATAGGAGTCGGCCGGCGCAATGACGATGGCGTCGATCCTGGCGCGCGTCAGCTGTTCGACGATGGCGATCTGCTGCTCGATCGAGGTCTCCTGGGTGGATGTCCTGACGACGAGGTCGATGCCGAACTGTGCTTCCGCCCGGCGCGCACCTTTTTCCATTTCGGTGAAAAAGGGACTGGTGAGCGTCTTTACCACCAGGGCAACGCGCGGCCGTGCTGCGGGAACGTCCTGCGCACGGGCTGCGTCCATGGAAGAGGCCGCCGGCATGACGGCCAGGAGCAGAGCCACCGCGGCAGCGGCAAGGATGCGCGTGAATGGGATGTCCGTTTCTTGCGGGATGTGCAGAAGACGGTGCAGCCTGCGATATCGATTGAGTGCTTTCATTTCCGTCTCCCGGCACAAGGCAGGCTTGCCTATGCTTTGTGCAGGTCAAGTCCGGGCATGCGTCCCCCGGTTTTGCGCAGGAGCCCCGTCAGATCATCGGGCGGCAGCGGCGCGCTGTAATAAAAGCCCTGGGCGCAGTGGCATCCATGGTCGAGCAGGAATTCGACCTGCTCTGCGCTTTCGACGCCCTCGGCAAGCACGTTCATCTCGAGCCCGTGGGCCATGGCCACGATCGCCGTGACCAGCGCGCGGTCATTCGCATTGCGGGTAATGCCGCTGACGAAGGCACGGTCGATCTTGAGCGTGTTGACAGGATAGCGTTGCAGGTACGCAAGGCTGGAGTAGCCCGTCCCGAAATCGTCGATCGAAAGGTGGATGCCCAGTTCGCTCAACCGGTGCAGCGCATTGATGTTGTCGTCTGTGCGCCGCAGAAGGATGCTTTCCGTGATTTCGAGATCGAGCGCGCTCGGGTCGATGCCGGTGGCATCGACGATGCGCGCGATGGTTTCGCAGAGGTTCGGCTGGAAGAACTGGCGGGCGGAAAGGTTCACCGCCACATGCAGGCCGGTATGTCCGAGGTCGTGCCACTGCTTCAGTTGCCGGCATGCCTTTTCGAGAACCCATTCGCCAAGCGGCATGATCAGTCCGGTTTCTTCCGCGACGCAGATGAAGTCACCGCAGGAGACCGGGCTCTTTCCCGGCTCGCGCAGACGAAGCAGGGCCTCGGACGAAAACATGACGCCGGTCCGCATGTCGATCTGCGGCTGGAAGTGGACCTCGAACATGTCCGCCGCCAGCGCATAGCGCAGCCGGTTCTCCAGCGCAAGGCGCAGGCGCGCCGCCTTGTTCATCTCCGGCGTGAAGAACTGGGCGTTGTGGCGGCCTTTTTCCTTGGCGTGATACATCGCGGTGTCCGCCGCCCGCATCAAGGCATCGACATCCATGCCGTCATCGGGGAACAGGCTGATGCCGATGCTGCCGGTAATATGCAGCTCGTGCCCTTCGACCATGAAAGGCGCCTCCAGCGCATCCAGTGTCTTGCGGGCGACCAGCGCGGCATCGTTGTCGTCGGCAAGGTCAGGCAGGCACAGCACGAACTCGTCGCCGCCGAGCCGGGCCAGGTTGTCACCTTCGCGCAGGCATGCCAGCAGCCGCATCGCTGTCATCTGCAGCAGGCGGTCGCCGATGGCGTGGCCGAGCGAATCATTGATGCGCTTGAAATAATCGAGGTCGAGAAACAGGACCGCCACCTTGCGTCCGGAGCGGCGCGCGTGCGCAATGGCCTGCGTGATGCGATCCTGCAGGAGAGTCCGGTTGGGTAATCCTGTCAAGGCATCGTGATGTGCCATGAAGGCGATGCGCTTTTCCGCCCTCTTGCGCTCCGACAGGTCGAGGACGAATGCCACGCCGGCATCCATCCGTCCTTCGAAGAGGGCAGCGCCCACCAGGATGGGAACACGGCTGCCGTCCTTGCGGATGTACTCCTTCTCGTAGGGGGCGCAGGTTCCGCTTGCCCTCAACTCTGTCAGCGCATGGGTGTCCGCCGCTTCGTGCTCGGCGGGTGTCACACTTGTCCAGTGGACGGCACCGGCCTGCAATTCCTGGCGCGAATAGCCGATGATCTGCAGAAAGGCGTCGTTCGCTTCGCTGATGCCACCGTCGACCCGCCAGTAGAAAATGCCGATCACGTTGGCTTCGAACAGCCGCCTGATCCGCGCTTCCCGTTCCTTCAGCTCTTCCTGTACGCGGGCCCGTTCGGCGTTTTCCTTGCGCAGGTTGTCGTTCGCCTGCGCAAGTTCGGCAGTGCGCTGCGCCACGCGCTCCTCCAGCTTGTCACGAGCCTGATGCAGTTCCGCCTCGACCTGACGGCGTACGCTGATCTCTTCCCGCAACTGCAGGTTTTGCGCGGCGAGCTGCCGCTGCATGCAACGTAAATCAAGGTGGGCACGGACGCGGGCGAGGACTTCCTCTACCTGGAAGGGTTTGGTGACATAGTCGACGCAACCGATGTTGAATCCGGCGATCTTGTCGCTCGCATCGGACAGCGCCGTCATGAAAACGATGGGGATGTCCCTGGTTTCCGGATCCTGCTTGAGGCGCCGGCATGCTTCGAACCCGCTCATGCCGGGCATCATGACGTCCATGAGGATCAGGTCGGGACGCGAATACACGGCCCGTGCGATGCCTTCTTCGCCGTCTTCGGCTACCACCACCGACAGCCCGTTGTCTCCAAGGTAGTTCGACAGCACCGCAAGGTTCGCAGGCGTGTCGTCCACGATCAGAACGGTCGGCGTCTCGGCGGCGTTCGAGTTCTTCGTAAGCATTGTGCCCGCTTGCAAACGTACAAGTCCGGTATTCAGGGAGGATTCCCTTGCGCGGCGCGACGACCGGCAACTTTTCATGCTAAAAGCCGGGCGTCGCTCCGATATGATCGATGTCAACCTTTTCCCAAAATGTTGGAAAACATCACGTTTTTTTCTCCAGGGAAAGCAAGCGAATTCATTGGCCGGAATGGTGACGCCCCACGCTCTGCCGGACGTTGCACAATATGCTTTCGCCGCTTTCGATGACAAGAAAGGAAAACCATGACGACACGTACATTGAATCTCGATGACACGCTTTACCAGTACCTGCTCGATGTTTCCCTGCGCGACCATCCTGTGCTGGCAGCAATGCGCGAGGCCAACCGCACGCATCCGCGGGCAAGCATGCAGATCGCGGCGGAGCAGGGGCAGTTCATGCAACTGCTGGTGCGCTTGCTCGGCGCGCGCAACACGATCGAGATCGGCACCTTCACCGGCTATAGTGCGCTTGCTGTCGCCCTGGCGCTGCCGGAGGACGGGCGGGTGGTGGCCTGCGACATCAGCCGCGAATACACGGATATCGCGCGTGCCTGGTGGGAGAAGGCTGGCATGGCGCACAAGGTCGACCTGCGCATCGCACCTGCACTGGAAACACTGGACGCGCTGATCGCCGGGGGCCGGGCGGGCAGCTTCGACTTCGCCTTCATCGATGCCGACAAGACTGGTTATGCCGCCTACTACGAACGCTGCCTGGTCCTGTTGCGGCCGGGAGGCCTGGTGGCCGTCGACAACGTGCTGTGGGGCGGGAAGGTGGCGCAGGCGCCGGAAGATGAGGACACGGCTGCCTTGCAGGCATTCAACCGGCTGCTGCGTGACGACGCGCGCATCGACCTGTCGATGCTGCCCCTTGGCGATGGGCTCACCTTGGCCCGGAAACGGTAACGCAATGCTTTATACTCTGCGGCTATCCCGGTTCGACAAGGAATGACAATATGGCATCGATTGCATCGCGCATCGTGTTATCAGGCAGTGTGTGCGCGCTCGCCGGCTGCGCGGGGTGGCCGGCCCTGCCTTCGCCTGCGGCTGCCCAGCTGCCGGCGCCCGATCCGCTTCGCAAATTCGTCGCCAGCATCGATGCGCCCAGCGGCAGCAAGGCCTCGCCCGACGGCAGGAAGCTGCTCTGGCACGCCCAGTACGGCAGGGAGGTCACGACCTTCGTGCGCAATGTGGACGGCGGAGACGCCGCCGTGTTCCGGCTCGGACGCAACCTGCCCTACTGGTCCTGCGACAGCCGCCACCTGATCCATGAAGCCGATCCCGCCGGCGGCGGCAATACCCAGGTCATGCTGATCGATACCGACCGCCCGGGTGCGACGCCGATCAACCTCACCCCATGGAAAGGCAGCACTTCGCACGTGATCCATGCCGGCGATGCCCAGTCCGGCAAGCTTGTCCTTGTCAGCAACCGGCGCGATCCCGCCGTCTTCGACGTCTACACCGCCGATCCAGCGACCGGCAATGTGGAGATGGTATGGAAGAACAGCGGCGAAGTGACGCGCTGGATCATGGATGTCGACGGTTCCGTGGGGGCTCGCGTGCGCCGGCAGGATGGCCAGTACTTCCTCCAGATACTGAACAAGGCGAGCAATACCTGGAAATCGGTCAGCGCCTGGTCGGAACTGGCCGACATTCGTCCGATTCGTGTTGACCGGTCTGCAGGCAACGTGTTCGTCATGTCGCGCCTTGCAGGCGCAGCCGGCGACGGCGTCGCCAACGCGGCGATGGAGCGCGGCCTGCCCTGCCGCATGTCCGCCGAGCAGGGCGTGCTCTCCGCCTCAGCTCGATAACCGTTCTTCGCGCCCGTCCGGGCCGATTTCATGCACCAGCACGCCGGCCCCTTCGGGGGCTTCCGCGTGCCAGGCGCCATGGTCGATGGCGCGCATCGCATCCAGATAGCCCTGTTCCCAGCGCCATTCGATCGAGCCCTTCGAGAAGTTGATGTCCTTGGACGCCATCTGCCAGTCGCGGCCGGCGTACGCGAGCCGCACGATATGCATCGTAGTGTCGGTGCCGACCTTTTCCAGCTCGCGCAGTTCATCCTCTCCCAGCATGTGATCCGGGACTTTCTCGCGCAGCGTTCGGATGAGGCGGCGCAAGCGGTAACCGCGCAGGTAGGCATCGATATGCCGGCGCGAGCGTGACGCATACAGCACATCCTTCTGCCGCGTGTACACCTGTTCCAGCGTATTCGGTTCCGGGCCGTCGGGGCTCCACAGGTCGACCATGAAGCAGATGGTGTCGACACGCGGCTCGTCCGCCAGCACGGTTTCCAGCGGCGTATTGGAATACAGTCCGCCGTCCCAGTAGAGTTCGCCGTCGATGCGCACCGGCGGAAACCCGGGCGGCAGCGCGCCGCTGGCCATCACATGCTTGATGCTGACCGCCTGGTGCGCGGTGTCGAAGTTGTCGAGCCGCCCGCAGGTGACCTTGATTGCGCTGACGGTCAGGCGGATGCCGCTCGACGCGTTCAGGCATTGCAGGTCGACCAGGCGCTTCAGCGTATCCTCCAGCGGCGTGGTGTCGTAGAAACTCGCCGCTTCCGCCTCGACCGGCCAGCCCGCGAAGAAGGGATTGAACCAGCGCAGCGAATACATCCCCGGCACGCCTTGCGTGACGGTATCGATGGTGGTGAACATGGTGTTGAGCCGGCGCGCGGGATCGGGCACCTTGCGCATGTCGAGCAGGTCGGAGTGCGCGACTTCGTCCCAGAATTCCTTGAGCCTGTCGAGCCGGTTGGCTCGTTCATTGCCGGCGATGATGGCGCCGTTGATCGCACCGATGGAAGTGCCCACCACCCAGTCGGGTGTCAGGCCATGTTCGTGCAGTGCCTGGTAGACGCCTGCCTGGTAGGCGCCAAGCGCGCCGCCTCCCTGGAGAACGAGCGCGACGCGCGGCCTGGCACCGATTGACTTGATTTTCGAGCTCATTTCCCTGCAACCTCCCAACGCGACAAGTTGCAGCGCGTGGACCGATCATTCCTTGATCAGGCCCTCCGCCTTCATGGCGTCGTGGACTGCCGGCCGTGCGGCCACCCGCTGCATGTATGCCTGTACCGCGGGCCATTGGCCCAGGTCGAACTTCATCGGCCGTGCCCAGTTCAGCACGGTGAAGAGATAGGCATCCGCAACGCTGAATTGGTTCCCGTTCAGGTAGTCGCGTTCCTGCAATTGCTTCTCGACTATGTTGAGCCGTGCGGCAATGGTGTCGCGCGAAGCCTGCTTGGTTTCTTCCGGCGCGTTCGGCTTGAACAGCGGAGAGAAGGTCTTGTGCAGCTCGGTCGAGATGAAGTTCAGCCACTCGATCAGGCGATAACGCTCCATGCTGCCCGCTGCCGGCGCAAGCTGCTTTTCCGGCGCCTTGTCCGCGAGGTACTGGATGATGGCGGGTCCTTCCGTCAATACCTCGCCGTTGTCGAGCGCCAGCGCCGGCACGTAGCCTTTCGGATTGACCGCGAGGTAATCCGCGCCGCCGGCTGTCTTCTTGCTGGCAAGGTTCACGCGCTCGAGTTCGAAGGGAAAGCCCGCCTCGCGCAGGACAATGTGCGGAGAGAGGGAGCAGGCTCCGGTCGAGTAATAGAGTTTCATGGCATGTATCTTTCTTGATCTGACGGGAAGAAACTGGATGGTAGCGCAGCAGAAAAAATCCTGCCGGAAGGCAGCGTCAGCAGCATTTCCCGTGCCCACCTATAATCGATTTTCCATATAAGAAAACGAGACGGAGACAATGAACACCACCCACTACGCCCATTGGCCGGCGGGACTCCCGTACGCCATCACCACTCCCGATACCAGTGTGTACGTGAACATGGAAGTGTCCGCGCGCCGCTATCCGGACAAGCCTGCGATCATCTTCTACGACACCGTGCTGTCCTATGCGCAAGTGCACGAGCAGGTGCTCGCGCTGGCCGGTTACCTGCAGCATGCGTGCGGCGTGCAGCGCGGCGACCGCGTGCTGCTGAACATGCAGAACAGCCCGCAGTTCATCATCGCCTTCTACGCGATCATGCGCGCCGATGCGATGGTGGTGCCGGTCAATCCCATGCTGATGACCGACGAGCTGCAGCATTACGTCGAGGACAGCGGGGCAAAGGTCGCGATCGTGTCGCAGGAAATCTTCTCTCGTACCGCGCCGCTGGTGGGCAAGGGCGCGCTGCAGAAGGCGATTGTCGCGAGCTACTCCGATTACCTGGTCCAGCCGACAGAACTCAACGTGCCCGACTTCGTGCGCGCGCCGCGTGACGTGCCTGCAATGCCTGGCGTGGCGGCATGGAAGGATGCGCTCGATGCGGCACATGCCCCGCGTGCGCACGCGGCGGGGCCGGAGGACCTGGCCTGCATGCCCTATACCTCGGGCACCACGGGCAAGCCCAAGGGCTGCATCCATACGCACCGCTCCGTGATGTTCAATGCGGTCGCATCGCCCACATGGTCGGGGCCGATGGCGCCGGACCATGTCACGCTGGCCGTGCTGCCGTTCTTCCACGTCACCGGCATGCAGTCGGTGATGAACGCGATGATCTATACCGGTGGCGCCATCGTCGTCCTGCCGCGCTGGGATCGCGATGCGGCCGGCCAGCTCATCACGCGCTACAAGGTCACGACATGGACGCTGATCCCGACCATGATGATCGATTTCCTGTCCAATCCGCGCCTGCCGGAATACGACATCTCCGGACTCAAGCGCGTGTCCGGCGGCGGCGCGGCGATGCCGGCGGCGATCGCGCAAAAGCTGCTCGACCTCGCCGGACAGCAGTACATGGAAGGCTACGGCCTGTCGGAAACCATGGCCGCATCGCACGTCAACCCGCCCAACCGGCTGAAGCAGCAATGCCTGGGCGTGCCCTACCTGAACGTGGATTCCCGCGTCGTCGATCCGATCACGATGAAGGAAGTGCCGCAGGGCGAAACCGGCGAGATCTGGATCCATGGCCCGCAGGTCTTCCAGGGATACTGGAACGACCCGCGCAAGACCGAGGAATCCTTCGCCGAACTGGACGGAAAGCGATTCTTCCGTTCCGGCGACCTGGGCTACATGGATGAGGAAGGATTCTTCTTCTTCACCGACCGCCTCAAGCGCATGATCAACGCCAGCGGCTTCAAGGTCTGGCCGGCGGAAGTGGAGTCGATGATGTACCAGCATCCGGCCGTGCAGGAGTGCTGCATCATCGCCGCCCGCGACCCGTACCGCGGCGAAACGGTCAAGGCCGTCATCGTCCGGCGGCCGGGCGTGGAGGCGACGGGAGACGAGATCATCGCCTGGGCGCAGCAGAAGATGGCGGCCTACAAGGTGCCCAAGCTGGTGGAATTCGTGCAGGCCCTGCCCAAGTCGGCGACAGGGAAGGTGATGTGGCGCGCGCTGCAGGAAAAGGAGATGGAAAAGAAGTAAGCCTGACAGCTTGTCATCACGGACTTGCCATGGCGGTATCAAACAAGCATCGAATCGACGCAAAAACTTGATGTAGATTCGGTTGCGCGGTTTCCGGGGGGCTATACAATGGGCCCCAAACCCGATGGCAGGGTGCCTCCTGCCTGATCGATATCGTTGAGAGGTTCGTGATGTACCAAAGCCAAGCCGCACGCCGGGCGGCCGTTTTCGCGCTGCTGGCGGCAAGTCTTGCCGCCGGTTCTGCCATGGCGCAGGACAAGAAGTGGAAAAGCCACATGAGCACGGACGAGCCGGACAAGCTCTACCGCCACTACTGTGCCGTGTGCCACGGGCCGAACGGCGACGGCCAGACCCAGGCCCGCTTTGCGCTCGACCCGGCGCCGCGTGATTTCACCAGCGCCAAGGCGCGCGATGAACTGTCGCGCGACCACATGCTGCAGACCCTGATGAAGGGGACGTTGACCAAGGATGGCAAGCGCACCGCCATGATCTCGTGGAAGGAGCACCTGAGCCCCGAGCAGATGGAAACCATGGTGGACTACATTATCGTCCGCTTCATGGGCGGCAGGCCGGCCGACAATGTCCATGACCACAACGACCCCCGGCACAAGGGCCACGACCATTCCAATGCGAAGAAAGTGGACTATCCCTACGGGCTGAAACCGGATGCGGTGCGCGGGAAGACGGTCTATGCGGCGAACTGCCAGTCCTGTCATGGCGCGAACGGCGACGGAAAGGGGGCCGACCAGCGCGTGGCGCAGATCAAACCGCGCAACTTCCAGGAGCAGGATTTCCGCGACTATGCGACCGGGTTCTCGCTGTTCTCGACAGTGTCGAACGGACGCGGCCATATGCCGTCCTGGGAAAAGAGCCTGAGCAACCAGGATATCGCCGATGTGTCGGAATACGTCCTGCGTACCCATGTGACACGCAAGCCGGTAACGGCGGCGAAATAGGCAAATTCGAGACAACCCCGGGGTACGCCCCGGGATCGATGGGATTCAGCGGTCCGCGTGCATGAAGCGGCCGAGCTCCATGTCCGAACGCATGATGTGGCGTACCAGGCCGTACTGGATGAAGTTCGCCACTTCGACCGGCAGGTTCCAGTTGCGTCGGCTATCCATGAATTGACGGTGCAGGTGGTTGACCTTCTGCATCAACAGGGTGTGCTCACGCTTGTGTGCCTCATACGCGGGAAATCCGATTTCCCGCATCAGCGCCTCTTCGCGCGCGAAATGCCCGCCGGTGTGATCGATCAGCTCGACCAGCACTTCGCCGACGATGGAATACTCCGGCTCTTCAGACGAGATTTCCGCCTGCAGCCGCTGCGCGGCGTCGAAAATTTCCTGATGGTCTGCGTCAATCAGTTCATGGCCGATGGCGAGATCCTGCGACCAGGAAATCTGGAGCATATCAAGCTCTTTTTTTTCGGTGGTTTCAATCATGGCTACCTCGACAGTCTTTAACGTCACTGGTTAAAGCATTTAATCACTGCGATTCCACCGGGAAAAGGCGCAGTTCCGAATCCATTGATTGAGGTCAAGATGCCGCTACAGGCGGAGGGGGTATAGCCCTCCGGGACTGGAGGCCTGGATAGAATATTTCTAAATGGTAGCATTTTCTTACAGCTGAAACATTTCCGTGGCGCCAATTCCTTCAATGCGCACTTAACATGGTCCCGGCATTGATTACTTGATACCTGCCTTTGGGAGACCACCATGAAACGCACCAAGATCACCGCCCCCGCCATTGTCCTGAGCGCACTTGCCACTGCCCTGCTGGCTACGGGTTCTGCATTCGCACAGACTGCCACCACGACTGACGCCACGGTCACGACCACCAGTTCGACGCCGGTTGCGACTACGACAACTGCAACGCCGGCCACGACGACTGCGACGACGACCGACACTGCGACGCCGACCACTACTACGACGGCAACGCCTTCAACCACCACGACGACGACTGCAACGACTACGCCGACTACGACGACGACCTCGACCGCCACGACTACCACGACCACGACAGTCCGCAAGGGCGCAACCGTCTACAAGCCGGGCTCGACCCTGCCGGACGGCGTGACAGCGAAGGCGCACGGCGCAACAGTCGTGCTGCCGGAAGCCGCGCAGGCAGGCCAGGCGCGCGCTGCCCTGAACCGGGAAGCCGCTGCGGAGAAGCGCGAAGCGATTGCCGCCTTCAAGGCTGAAAAGCCGGTCAAGGTCGACAAGGTTGAGAAGGTCGAGAAAGTTGAAAAAGTCGAGAAGATCGACAAGGTAGAAAAGGTAGAAAAGGTAGAGAAGGTGGAGAAAGTCGAAAAGGTCGCCAAGGTTGAAAAGATCGAGCGGCCTGAGAAAGTCGAAAAGACCCGCCGCAATTAAGCAGCACTTCCCCCTCCCGACCGGGCAACATGCGTTGCCCGGTTTTTTGTTGGACCAACGATTGTTATAGCAATGAAAAGACTGACCCTTCTTGCCGCCGTGCTCGTGTCGCAGGCGGCGCTTGCCGACGGCAACTTCACCGTGAAAACCGGATTCGACTACACCACCGGCAAGTACGGTACGGACACCACCACGGAGATCACGGCGATTCCGCTCATCGGCGCCTATGAAACCGGCAACTGGACCTTCAAGGCATCCATCCCTTATGTGCGCATTACCGGTTCGGACAATGTGATTGCGGGTGTCGGCGCCGTGAGCCAGACGGCGACGCGGGTACGCACGGACTCCGGGATGGGCGATCTCACCACCGCGGCGACCTACTCCTTCATGATCGATCCGAAGTCGCAGTTCGGCGTCGACGTCACCGGCAAGGTCAAGTGGGGCACGGCCGACAGCGACCGTGGCCTAGGCACCGGCGAGAACGATTTCTGGATCCTGGTCGACCCCTATGCGAAGTTCGGCAACGTGACCTACTTCGGCGGGATCGGTTACGGCATGCTCGGTTCTTCCGACAGCCTGAAGCTCAAGGATGTCGTCAGCGCCAATGCCGGCCTGTCGTACAAGCTGGACCAGCTGTCCAGCGTGGGCGCGATGCTGGACTATCGCAGCCGGTCCACCGACACCGGCTTCGCGCAGCGCGAGATCACCGGCTTCTATTCGCGCAAGCTGGGCGGCGGCTACAAGCTGCAGGCGTATGCAACCAAGGGTTTTGCCGACGGCAGCCCGGACTGGGGCGCGGGACTGAACGTGGCCTACAGCTATTGAGGCAGGCCGGGGGCGCGGTGTCGCGATGGGCGGACAGGCGTAAAATGTGGGGCTGCCGCTCCCGCCTGTTGCCCCCATGACCATCCTGCTATCCACCCTCAACGCCCGCTACGCCCATGCCTCGCTCGGGCTGCGTTACCTGATTGCCAACATGGGCGATCTGCAGCCGGAGACGCAACTGAAGGAATTCGTGATCGGCGCGAAGACGACGGAAATCGTCGAACGGATTCTCGCGCACCGGCCGCGCATCGTCGGACTCGGCGTGTATATCTGGAACGTGGAAGAAACGACGAAGGTCGTCGCGATGCTCAAGCGCGTCGCACCGGAGATCGTCGTCGTGCTCGGTGGTCCCGAAGTCTCCCACGAAACGCAGGAACAGCAGATCGCGCAGCTCGCCGATTATGTGGTCACCGGCTGGGGCGAGGCGACCTTTCCGCAACTGTGCAGGCAGATCCTGCATGGCCCGAAGCCCCTGATGAAGATTCACGCCGGCGTGCAGCTGCCGATGTCGGACATCAAGCTGCCGTATGCGCTGTACGACGACAAGGACGTCGCCCATCGCAACCTCTATGTCGAGGCATCGCGCGGCTGCCCGTTCAAGTGCGAGTTCTGCCTGTCCTCGCTCGACAAGACGTCGTGGCCTTTCGACCTCGACCTGTTTCTCGCCGAACTGGAATCGCTGCACGCGCGCGGGGCACGTTTGTTCAAGTTCGTCGACCGCACCTTCAACCTGAACATCAAGTCCAGCCTGCGCATCATGCAGTTCTTCCTCGACAAGCTGGCCGCGCATCCCGATGACCCGGTGTTCGCGCACTTCGAAGTCGTGCCGGACCACCTGCCCGACGCGCTAAAGGACGCGATAAAGAAGTTCCCGCCCGGCACGCTGCAACTGGAGATCGGCATCCAGACCTTCAACCCGGAAGTGCAGGCCATCATCAGCCGCAAGCAGAACGACGAGAAATCCGCCGCCAACATCCGCTGGCTGTGCGAAGAGTCGCATGCGCACCTGCACGTGGACCTGATCGCGGGACTGCCGGGGGAGGACATCGACAGCTTTGCCCGCGGCTTCGACCGCCTCGTCGCCATCAACCCGCACGAGATCCAGTTCGGCATCCTCAAGCGCCTGCGCGGCACGCCGGTGATCCGGCATACCGAGGCGTACAAGCTGGTGTTCGATCCGAACGCGCCGTACACCATCCTCTCCACCGACCGCATCGACTTCGCCAGCATGCAGCGGCTGGTGCGCTTTGCGCGCTACTGGGACATGGTCGCCAACTCCGGGCGTTTCGCGAACACGCTGCCGATCGTTCTTGCCGATGCGCCTTTTGCCAATTTCATGGCGCTGGCGGATTGGTTGTATGCGAAGACGGATGCGACGCACCGCATCGCACTGGACCGGCTCGCCGCGCTCGTGGCGCAATGGCTGCGCGAGCGCGGGCATGATGGCGAGAAGGTCGCAGCGCTGCTCGACAGCGACTATGCGGGTCAGGCCAACCTGCGGCACCTGAAGCCGAAAGGGGAAAAGGACAGGCCGGACGTCGCGAACCCGCGGCAGGCGCGGCACATGGCAGCCTAGACATAATGTATTGACCTGCCGCACCTCAAGCGACGCGGATTAAGCTTGAGGTTTTTCAACCCAGGCTCAGAGCCGTAATTGAGGGGGGGCAGGCCGTGAACGAGTTTAGCAAATACGTTGGATTGGATGTGCACAAGGAGACGATTGCGGTCGCGGTGCCGGTTACGCCAGGGGGCACCAGAAATGCGGGGAGGCAAGACGAGGCGGGAGGCGGAAATGTGGCATGAACCGGAAAAATTCCGGCAGATGTTGCCATGGCGTCAAGTTTTTTGCGCGCGCCAGGCTTCCACCAGTTGCTGGGCGGCCTGGCCAAGCTGGGCAAAAGGCAGGGAGTGGCTCCTGCTGTAGATCATCATTGCGTAGACATCGGCCAGTGCGTTGACTTCGGGAGAGAGCGCGCATTCCTCGCCGGTCGATGGACGCAAGGCCCGCCAGTAGTTGATGGCCTGTTCCAGTTCGGGAAGGGTGATGTTCATCCGGCTATTGTACGGCAGGGTATGGCGCTTGATATGATGTGCCGTCGATTCATCACCGGGACCGTATCCATGGACAAGGTTGTATTGATTACCGCCGCGTCGCGCGGCATGGGCGCCGCATGCGCAAGGGAACTCGCTGCGCGCGGCTACAAGCTGGCGCTGATGTCGCGCTCGGCGGACATCCACACGCTTGCAAAAGAGCTCGGCGGCATCGCGCTGCAGGGATCGAGCGACAATGCCGATGACCTGCGGAAGCTCGTCACGCTGGCGATGGACACGCATGGCCGCATCGATGCCGTCGTCAACAACACAGGCCATCCGAAGAAGGGCCCGTTGCTGGAACTCACCGATGCAGACTGGCATGCAGGCCTCGACCTGCTGCTCCTGAACGTGGTGCGCATGGCGCGCCTCGTCACGCCGGTCATGCAGGCGCAGGGCGGCGGCGCGATCGTCAACATTTCCACCTTCGCCGCCTACGAGCCATCGGCGCGCTTCCCCATCTCCGCAACGCTGCGTGCCGCGCTCGGCAGCTTCACCAAGATCTACGCGGACGAGGTCGCGAAGTCGAACATCCGCATCAACAACGTGTTGCCGGGTTATGTGGACTCGATCGCGCAGAATGACGCGACGGTCGCGCAGATTCCCATGGGACGGCAGGGGACGCAAGAGGAGATCGCGAAGACGGTCGCCTTCCTGCTGTCGGCCGATGCCGGATACATCACCGGCCAGAACCTGCGGGTCGACGGTGGTATCACGCGCTCGGTATAACTTGCGATGCGCATCCTGATCGCCGAGGACGACGCCGACATCGCCGGCAACCTGTACGACTACCTCACCGCCAGGGGCTACGAGGTGGACGCGGCGCCCAACGGCCTGGCCGCGCTGCACCTGCTGACGACGGAACGCTTCGACGCCGTCGTGCTGGACCTCGGCCTGCCCGGCATGGATGGGTTGACACTGGCACGGCGCATTCGCGGCGATGCAAGGATGAGCATTCCCATCCTCATGCTCACCGCGCGCGATGCGCTCGACGACAAGCTGGCCGGTTTCGATGCCGGCGCTGACGACTACCTGGTCAAACCGTTTTCCCTGAAGGAAGTGGATGCGCGCATCCAGGCGCTGGTGAAGCGCGCGCAGGGCAGGGTGGTCGACGCCGCCGTGCGTGTGGGGGCGCTCTCTTACGATCCGTTCTCGGGCAACGTGACCTGGCAGGGCAAGCCGCTGAAGCTGTCGCCGAAGAGCCTGAACCTCCTCGTCACCATGCTGCGGCAGCCCGGGCGGCTGTTTACGCGAGAGGAACTGGAGCAGGCGGTGTGGGGACAGCAGCAGGCCAGCAGCGACACCTTGCGCAGCCACCTGTCGCAGTTGCGGCGCGAACTGGCGCTCCCGGAAGGAAAGAACATGATCGAGAACGTGCACGGCCGCGGCTACCGCCTGGTGAATCCCGATGATCAATAGCCTGCGCTGGCGCCTCGCCTGGACCTTCACGCTGCTCTCGACCTTCGCCGTACTGATCCAGACGGTGGCGCTCTTCGTGAGCACCGAGGAGCAGGAAGAGGACATGATCAACGAAGTGGTCAATGCCACTCTCGAAAACCAGCTGCGCCAGCCCGGCACGCCGCTCGACCTGGACGACCTGCCGACAGCGCCGCAACGCATGAAATTCTTTCGCCTTGCGCCCGGACAGCGCCCGGCAGAATTGCCCGAGCAATACGCAACCCTGCCCGCTGGCATCCATGAATGGTATGCAGGCGATACCGAATACCACGTCGGCATCCGCGACAGCGGCAGCGAGCGCCTGTTCCTGATGTACGACGCCAGCGAGCACGAGACACGGCTTGAACAGCTGGAATGGAAACTGATCATGGGAATCGCGGTGCTGAGTCTCGCATCCCTCTGGCTCGGCTACTGGCTCGCCGGGCGTGTGCTGCACCAGCTGGAGAACATCACGCAGCGCCTCAAGCGCGACGACGAAACCGCGTTGAACGAGCCCGGCCTGGATCGCGAAGTGTCGCTGCTCGCCGATGCGCTCGACCGTTACCGGCAGCGCAACCGCGAACTGCTGGAGCGAGAGCGCGAATTCACCGCCAATGTCAGTCACGAACTGCGCACGCCGCTCACGCGCATTCGCACCAGTGCCGAGCTGCTTGCTGAAGACCCGGCGCTGTCCGAGCGCAGCAAGGACCGCGCCGGACGCATCGTTGCTTCCGTGGACGCGATGGAATCCCGTTTGCGTGGCTTGCTTTTCCTGGCGCGCGAACTGACGCTTGACGAGCGCAAGCCGCTCGACCTGAAAAAATCTGTGGAAGCCGCAATTGCACCGGTGCGTCATGCCTGCGAAGAACGCGGCGTGCAGATCGACATCGCTATTGCCGGGCATTCGATGGTGCAAGCCGATGCGTCGCTCCTGCAACTGCTGCTCGACAACCTGGTCGGCAATGCAGCGCGCTATACCGAGCGTGGACGGATCGTCATCGGCTTTGCCGATGGCGTGTTGAGCGTCACCGACACCGGCCCGGGCATTCCTGCGGAACATGTCGCGCGTGTATTCGAAAGGCATTACCGCGCAAGCGACCTCCCCGGAGGAATGGGCCTCGGCCTTTCCATCGTAAAGCGCGTCTGCGACGCCCACGGCTGGATCTGCAGCATTGACAGCCATGCCGCAGAAGGTGATCCGCAGCATGGCACCAGGGTGGCCGTTCGCTTCCATGCCTGACATTTCGCAAGCGGCAGCGCAGCACATCACAATTCCTTCACAAAACCCCCATCCGGCCTTCACAGTCCCGTTTCTATACTCCGCACGTCACCTTTGGAGGACTTGCGGATGTCATTCACTATTCAAGCGCGCACCGGACTGCAACGCCATTTCGGCGGCATGCCCTTGCTCTTTCTTTTCGTCTTCCTGATTGCGTCATTCGCCACACGTCTCGCTCTGCTGGCGATGGCAGCCGGGGACGTGGACTGGGCCGCTGTCCCGGCAAGCCTCGCGCTTGGATTCGTGTACGACCTGGTTGCCGGATTGTGGGCAATGCTGCCGGTGCTGCTCATGCATCTCTTCCTGCCACAGGGGCGGAAATGGCAGCCCTTCTCCAGGACGCTGAAGGCGGCGGCACTCGCGCTCGCCGTGTACCTGCTGCTGTTCGATTTCGTTTCCGAACTGTTGTTCTGGCAGGAGTTCGGCGTGCGTTACAACTTCATTGCCGTGGACTACCTCGTCTATACGCATGAGGTGATCGGCAATATCCGCGAGTCCTATCCTGTCGGACAGATACTTGGCGCGCTGCTGGTGCTGACGGCGGTGTTGCTGTTCCTCGCGAGGAAGAAACTGGCCGCAGCGCTCGCTGTCACCGATCCGTTCGCGCGCCGCCTGCGCCATGTCGCCTGCTGGAGTGGGGTGGTACTCGCCGGCTGGCTCGGCAGCGGCCTGCTCTCCACGGAAATCTTCAAGAACCAGTACAACGGCGAGCTGGCGGCGAACGGTCTGTACAGCTTCGGCGCCGCCTTCCGCAACAACGAACTCGACTACGCGCGCTTCTATGAAACGCTGCCCAGCGGCGAAGTGCGCCGCATGCTCGGGCAACTGGTCGCGCCCGGTACCGTCCGCGTCGAGCAGCCGCGCATCGTGCAGGCGCTGGCCGCCGAGAAGCGTCTCAACGTCGTGCTGATTTCCGTCGAAAGTCTTTCCGCGGATTTCCTCGGAAGCTTCGGCAATCGCCGGAACCTGACGCCGAACCTCGACCGCCTCGCAAGCGAAGGCCTGCTGTTCACACGCCTGTACGCGACGGGGACACGCACTGTGCGCGGCCTGGAGGCATTGACGCTGTCGCTGCCGCCGACGCCGGGTCAATCCATCGTGAAGCGCCCCGACAATGCGCAGCTCTTCTCGCTCGGCAGCGTATTCCAGGGCAAGGGCTATGACGTGCGCTATGCCTACGGCGGCTACGGCTACTTCGACAACATGAACGCCTTCTTTGGCGGTAACGGCTACCGCGTCGTTGACCGCGTATCGATCCCGTCCGAGCGCATTCCGTTCGAGAACATCTGGGGTGTCGCGGACGAGGCGCTGTTCGACCAGGTGCTGGACGAAATCGACGAATCGCACCGCGCGGGCAAGCATTCCTTCACGCATGTGATGACCACATCCAACCACCGGCCCTTCACCTATCCGGAAGGGCGCATCGACATTCCCTCGCATACCGGACGCGAAGGCGGGGTGAAGTACACCGACTATGCCATCGGCCGCTTTTTCGAGCGGGCACGCAGCAAGCCGTGGTTCCGCGACACGGTGTTCGTCATCGTGGCCGACCACTGCGCATCGAGTGCCGGCAAGACCGAGCTGCCTGTCGAGCGCTACCACATCCCGATGATCGTGTACGCACCCGCCCACATCCGTCCGGGCAAGGTGGACCGTCTCGCGAGCCAGATCGATGCCGGGCCGACGCTGCTCGGGCTGCTCGATTTCAGCTACCCGACCCGCTTCCTCGGCAGGGATGTCCTGCACACCCCGGAAGAGGAAGACCGGGCATTCATCAGCAACTACCAGGCCCTCGGCTACCTGAAAAAGAACATCCTGACCGTTTTGCGCCCGAAGCGGCAGGTGGCCGCCTACCGCGTCGACGAACAGTCCAACCTCACCAGCATCCCGGTCGACCAGTCCCTGCTGCGCGAGGCGATTGCGTATTACCAGGGCGCGGCGGAGCTGTACAAAGGCGGCCTCTATCGCCGGCTGCCATGACAGGCTTCCTGGCACGCTGCCGCGACCCGCGCCTGCTGTGGGCCGTGGCGCTGGCGCCGCTTCTGGCGCTGCTGTTCGAAGCGACGCCGCTGGACCGGGCACTGATTGCCGCCTATTACGATGCATCCGCGCATGCCTTCCTGTTGCGCGATGACCTGTTCCTGCAGAACGTCATGCACAGCGGCGCCAAGCTGCTGGTCATCGGCATCGCCTTCGCGGTATTCGGCGCCTACCTGCTCACCTGGCTCCTGCCGCAGTGGGAACCGCACCGTCGCCGCCTGTTATGGATCGTCGCGGGCATGGCCGGCGGCGCGCTGCTGGTGTCGCTGCTCAAGCATGGCAGCGCCCTGCACTGTCCCTGGGACCTGGCTGAGTACGGCGGTTATGCGCCCTTCCACGGACTGCTCGACCGGCTTCCAGATGGGATTGCGGCGGGACACTGTTTCCCCGGCGGGCATGCCTCGGGCGGCTTTGCACTGGTCGCGTTGTATTTCGGGTTGCATGATGTTCGTCCCCGGTTGGCGCGGCTGTTCCTTGCTGTCGGCCTCATTGCCGGCATGGCGATGGGATGGGGGCAGATGATGCGCGGCGCCCACTTTTTGTCGCACAACGTGTGGTCCGGGTGGGTGGTGTGGATGTATCTTGCGGTGCAATATGCGGTATTCCCGCCCGGCAGCAGCCTCGATTGTCGTTCCCCCCTTTTTGTGTGACTATGTGCAATATCGGCTTTGATAGTGCACGGGCCCTTTTCATGGCGATCCCTGCGGACGGGAGCTTCGATGAACAAGTTACAGGCGTTGGCTGTCCTGGCAGTGGCTGCTGCTTTTGGCTCGCCCGCGGCGGCAAGCGACGACTGCTCGGCCGTAAAGAAGGCCATTGAAGCAAAAATGACGGCGAACGGCGTGAAGGATGTCACGCTGACCGTTGTCGACAAGGACGTGAAGGTCCCCGGCAAGATAGTCGGCCGGTGCGACCGCAAGAAGCGCAAGATCATCTACGCGGCAAAAGGCGTTGAAAGCGAGATGGTTGACGCCCCGGGCGGACATGCGACGAGCCCGGCGGATGCGCACTCCCCCGATGCAAGAATTGCAATGACCTCCAGGGCGACGGTTACCGCCAGGACCGCTGTGGATGCCAAAGCCGCGGCTGCGGCCAAGGCCGCGTCGGAGGCCGCGACAGCGGAGGCCAGGGCAGCATCGGCCGCCAGCCTCGCTGCGGAAGCCAAGGCCGCTGCGAACAAGGCTGCCGCCGAAGCCAGGGCAGCGGCAATGGAAGCCCGGACAGCCGCCGAAACCCGGGCCATGGCCGCCGCCAGGGTCGCGGCAGAGGCCAAGGCACAGGCGGACGCTGCGGCAAATGAGGCCACGAGTGCGGCCGATGCCAAGGTTGCAGCCGACACTTGGGCGGCGACCGCGGCCAAGGCGGCGACTGATGCCGCTGCGGCAGCCGCCAAAGCTGCAGCAGACGCCAGGTCCGCAGCGGATATCAAGGCAGCGGCCCAGGCCAGGGCTGTGGCTGCTGCCCAAAAAGCGGCAGCCGAGGCAAGGGTGGCCGCGACCGCGCGCGCTGCGGCGGATGCGATCGTGATCGATCCGGCAGACGCTGCCGGCGTGCTCGCGGCTGCGGGCACTGTGGAGGCGAACGTGGCAACCAGAGCGGCGCCACAGGCAAGGGCGGCGGCAGACGTCAAAACCATTGCCGACCCGCGCGCGGCTGCCGGTCCCCAGTTGCAATACGACGGCGTCTACCGGGCGCCGGTCAGCGTGAACGGCACCCTGTCCTGGAAATACTTCCGCTTCTATCCGGATGGAACCTTTATCACCGTACGCTCCGTCGGGACGCCGGAGCAACTGCGGCAATGGTTTGTGCGCGACGAGCCGAACAACGAGCGCGGCATCGTCAAGTTCCAGGGCATGCGCCTGCTTTTTTTCACTCCCGAAGGTTCACCCGCGGCCTATGACGGCAGCATGGAAGCTGGCCAGGTCGTGATCAATACGCGTGGCCGGACCGGGCAAAACCAGCATAGCGATATCTATGAATTCGTGCGGTGGCCGGCGGGCGGGGGAATTGCGCCGGCGGCGACGGCGCAGAGCCGCTGAGGCTGTCTGTCAGCGTTCGGACAGGAACTTCGACAGCCGTTTCACGCCTTCATCCAGCCGCTCCACCGAACTCGCGAAGCACCAGCGGATATAACCCTCACCCTCCGGCCCGAACGCGTTGCCGGGTGCCAGGCCGAGCTTCGCTTCCACCACCAGTTGCTTGCACAGCGCCAGCGTGTCTTGCGCACCGTCGACGCGGAAGAACAGGTACATCGCCCCCTTCGGTTTTGGTGTCGTGATACAGGGGAGCGCATTCAACCGTTCGTACAAGAAGTCGCGCGCCGCCTGGTAGCGCGACACGGTGTGCGCGATGATCTCCTCGCCGCGTTCGATGGCGACCACACCGGCGCGCTGCACGAAGCCCGGCGCGCAGGAGGTGTTGTATTCGATCAGCTTGCCGAGATCGGCCATCAACGGTTCCGGTGCAACGACCCAGCCGAGCCGCCAGCCGGTCATCAGCCAGGATTTGGAAAAACTGTTGGCCGACACGAGGCGGTCATCCGGCGCAGCGATGTCGAGGAAGGACGGAGCGCAGGAACGCTGCCCCGCCGTGCCGTCGTAGACGAGGCGTTCGTACACATCGTCCGCCAGGATCCAGATGCCGTGCCTGCGGCAATGCGCAAGAATGATTTCCTGTTGTTCCTTCGCGATCACCCAGCCAGTCGGATTGTTGGGGGAGTTGATCAGCACCGCCCTGGTACCGGGCGTGAGCGCATCCAGCAACTGCTGGACGTCGAGTTCCCAGGTCTTGCCGAAGCGCAGCGGCACCTTCACCACTTCCGCGCCGAGAATCTTCGGGATCTCGACCAGGTTCGGCCACAGCGGCGTGATGGCGACGACGCGGTCGCCCGGATTGATGATGAGCTGCGACAGCAGCATCAGCGCCGATACGCCGGACGACGTGACCGCCACGCGGCCCGGATCGATCGGGCGATGCAGCGCCGACAGGTAGGCCGCAATCGCTTCGCGCAGCGGCGGGATGCCGAAATTGTGCGTATAGAAGGTGTCGCCAGCGTCCAGCGATTGCTTCGCCACTTCACGGATGAAAGCAGGCGTTTCCTGGTCAGGCTCGCCGAACCAGAAGGGCAGCACATCCTGCAGGCCGATGCCTGCGTTGGCGACTTCGCGGATGCGCGATGCGCCCAGGTGTTGCACGGCTGCGCGCGCGGCCGGCAGGGAAGCGGAATTCAGAAGCATAGGATGATGCGGTTGGCGAGGTCGAAGATGAAGGACGGACGCAGGTAGCCGACGAACACGGCCGCCAGCACCGCCGCGATGGCGATGCCGAGCAGGAAGCGTTTCAGTCCGTCGCGCATGATAGTCAGGCCATCGCAGGATGCGGCTGGCGTACGATGGCCTTCTCGTTGATCGGCAGGTTCACCAGCGCGGCAAACACGCCGAGCGCGATGACGATGCCCCATACAGTGTCGTAGCTGCCGTCTCGCGTGAACAGGTAGCCGCCCAGCCACACGCCGATGAAGCTGCCCACCTGGTGCGAGAAGAACACGAAGCCCGACAGCATCGACATGTATTTCACGCCGAAGATGCCGGCGATCACGCCGTTGGTCAGCGGCACCGTCGACAGCCACAGCAGGCCGATCGCGGCGGAGAACAGGTAGATCGACCAGGGCGTCAGCGGCGCCAGCAGGAACAGGCCGATGACTACCGCGCGGGCGAGATAGATCGCCGACAGCAGGTAGCGTTTGGGCAGGAAACTGCCCAGCTTGCCGGCATAGTAGGAACCGAAGATGTTGAACAGCCCGATCAGCGCCAGCGCCATCACCGCCACGTTGGCGTCGGTGATGCCCTTGTCCTTCAGGTAGGCCGGCATGTGCACGCCGACGAACACGAGCTGGAAGCCGCACACGAAATAGCCGGCGACGAGCAGCTGGAAGGGGCGGTAGGCGAAGGCTTCGCGGATCGCTTCGCCCATGCTCTGCTGCGGACCGGAGGACTTCTGGTGCGGCAGCTCGCGCAGGCCGAAGGCCATCGGCAGCATGACCAGCGCCACCAGCGCGGCGAGGATGTAGAAGGCGGTTTGCCAGCCGGTACTGGAAATCAGCTGTTGCTCGACCGGCATCATCATGAATTGGCCAAACGAACTTGCCGCGCCGGAAATGCCGAAGGCCCAGGAACGCTTCGCTTCCGGCGCCGTGCGGCCGATGATGCCGCTGACCGCGCCGAAGGCGGTGCAGGCAAGGGCAGCGCCGATGAGGATGCCGGAGCCGATCACGAACGCCGTCGGATCGGCGACCGTCGCCATCCACAGCAGGCCGCCGACGTAGAACAGGGCGCCCACGATCACCACGCGCGCCGTGCCGAAACGGTCCGCCGCCATGCCGGCAAACGGGCCGAACACGCCCCACAGCAGGTTCTGCAACGCCATCGCCAGCGAATAGGTTTCCCGCGTCCAGCCGTGCGCCTGCGAGATCGGCTGCAGCCAGAAACCGAAACCGTGCCGCACGCCCATGGCGAGAGTCAGCACCAGGCCGCTGGCGATCAGCACGTTCTTGAGTTGCGGGGCGCGGGTGGCGGTCAGCATGGCGGGCTTTCGGATGACAGGAGGGAACAATCGAGTGTAGCGCAAAGCGAAAAAGCATGTGGACCGCCGGTTTTACCGGGCCAGGCAGGCGCCTTGCTTGCGACAAATTTCCGCACGGCGAGAAGTGGCGGAACAAGGTTTGTGACGCGTCAAAAACCCTTGGCGCGCTTTCTTGTCTTAAATCTTTTGAAGAGGACCAACGATAAGGAAAACCGAGTGTATCGAACACAGGGAATGGCGGCCACGCCGGCAGGCAGATGTCCTTGGATGGCGATGATGCCGGGGATATTGTCCGCGCGGCACCGCACGCCAGGGAGGGCGGCATGATGCAGATGGAAGAACGCTGGCAGCGGATTCCTGAACTTATCCGTGCGCGTGATGTCCTGACGGTCCTCGTGCTCGTTGCCTCGCTGCTGGTGACCTACAAGCTGTGGGAAGATGCGCGCAACAATATGGCGCAGATCGTGCAGAGCGCATTCGACTACCGCGTGCGCGAAGTGGGCGAAGTGATCCGCCAGCGGCTCATGATCTACGAGCAGGTCCTGCGTGCTACCAAAGGTCTGTTCGTCGTCAAGGGCGAGGTCTCCCGCGACATGTTCCGCACCTATGTGGATGCGCTGAACCTGACGGACAACTATCCGGGGATCCAGGGCCTCGGTTTTTCTGCCTTTATCCCAGCGGCCGGGAAGGCGCAGCACATCGCGCGCGTGCGCAATGAGGGATTCGCCGATTACACGATCCGTCCGGAAGGCGCGCGCGACGTCTATTCGGCCATCCTCTACCTGGAACCCTTCTCCGGCCGCAACCTGCGCGCTTTCGGCTACGACATGTATTCCGACCCGGTGCGCCGGGCGGCGATGGACAAGGCGCGCGATACCGGCTCGGCCGCGCTGTCGGGCAGGGTGACGCTGGTGCAGGAAACCGGCGGCGAAGTACAGTCCGGTTTCCTCATGTACCTGCCAGTCTATGAAGACGATACACCCTACGACCTGCCGGAGCAGCGGCGCACGAACCTGATGGGGTGGGTGTATGCGCCGTTTCGCATGGGTGACTTCATGCGCGGCCTGTTCGATAACCTCGGTATCGATGTCGACATCGAGATCTACGATAACGGTGACCTGAATGAACGCGCGCGCACGTTCGACGCAAGGACGGATGTGCAGGCCATGTCGCCTGATTTTCTCTACCGGGCGGTGACGCGCATCGAAGTCGCAAACCATGCATGGAGCGTGGCGATTGCAGCCCTTCCGGTCTTCGAGCACCGGATCGAGTCCGGAAGGACGCTGCTGGTATTGCAGGCCGGCATCAGCATCAGCCTGTTGCTTGCCCTGTTGGTGTGGATTTTTTTGGACGACAGGGCACGTGCCTTGCAGGCGGCCAGCCAGGCGATGCAACTGGCCTTGTACGATCCGCTGACCGGTTTGCCTAACCGCAAGCTGCTTGACGAGCGTCTGCAGCACGCGCTCGCCACCGCGAAGCGGCACGGCGGGCAGGTGGCGCTGCTGTTTATTGACCTCGACAAGTTCAAACCGGTCAACGATAACTACGGACACGGCTACGGAGACCTGCTCCTGAAAGAGGTGGCGCTGCGCTTGCGTAGCTGCGTGCGCGAGTCCGACACGGCTTCGCGTCTCGGCGGCGATGAATTCGTCGCCCTGTTGCCGGAGGTGGAGGGGGAACACGATGTGGCGGTGGTCGCGGACAAGGTTTTGCAGCGCCTGACCATGCCATACCATATCGCCGGCCATACCTTCGGCATCTCGGCCAGCATCGGCGCGGCAGTCTACCCGAGGGATGGCGCCGACGCAAAATCGCTGACCCGCAGCGCCGACCTGGCGATGTACGAAGCGAAGAACAGCGGACGCGCCAACGTCAAGTTCGCGAGGGAGCCGTTCGCACAGCACGGTTTGCAGGGCGTCTGAAATGTCGGCCGGGAAGGATATCGGTCGAGTAGACGGATATCTCTAATCTCCCCATGATATATATGAAGAAACTCACCTGAAGGGGAACCCATGCTGCTCATCGCCAAAATACTGACCGGCCTCGTCATGCTCATCCACGTCTACATCTTCCTGCTTGAAACGGTGATGTTCCGCACACGGGGGCGCAAGGTATTCGGATTGAGCGGGGAACAGGTCGAAATGATGGCGCCGGCCATGTCCAACCAGGGGTGTTACAACGGCTTCCTCGCCGCAGCCCTCGCCGTCGCCTTGCTGCATCCCGAACCGGCCATCGCGAATGCGTTCGCGGTATTCGGCCTGCTGTGCGTGGCGGTGGCCGGGATCTGGGGCGCGGTCACGGTCCAGAAGCGCATCCTGTATGTGCAGACCGTGCCCGCAGTGCTGGCGCTGGCGGCGCACTTCCTGGTGAAATAAATCAGCCGGCGAGGAAGCCGCGCACCAGGTCGATTTGTTCCGCAACATTCAGGGCCGGCGCATGGCCGCAGCCTGGGATGACCGCCAGCTTCGCCCGCGGTCCGCGGCGCGTCATTTCCTCCGCCGTCTCCTGCAGCAGCAGGTCCGACTCCACCCCGCGCAAGACCAGCGTCGGCATGTCGAGCGCGTCGTACTTTTCCCACAGGTCGTAGTCGTCCGGATACACGATGAACTGGCGCACCATCGCCGGATCGTAATGCGGCGTGACCTTCCCGTTCGGCATGCGGCGGGCCGATGTCTCCGTCATGCGCCGCCACTGCGCATCGCTTTGCCATCCATACGGCTTGTACACCGTGCGGAAAAAATTCTCCAGCTCGGTGACCGTATCGAACTGCGGCGGATTGCCCGCATACGTCTTGATGCGTTCGATCGCCGCGCTGGCCAGCGAAGGGCCGTTGTCGTTCAGCACCAGATGGCTGATGCGGCCCTTCAGCGTGGTTGCGCCCGCCACCGTGCCGATGGCACCGCCCATCGAGGTCCCCACCCAGCGCACCTTGTCGAATCCCAACTGGTCGACCAGCGATGCCGCCAGCCTGGCGTAGAAGGCGAGGCAGTATTCCTTGTCCGGATCCGGGCTCCACTGCGACAGGCCGCGCCCGAGCGTGTCGGGGCAGATGATGCGGTAGGTGCCGGACAATGCTTCCGCGAGATCGTCGAAATCCCGCCCGGTGCGCGCAAGCCCATGCCACATGATCAGCGGCGGCGCATCCTTGTTTCCCCACTCGACATAATGGATCTCGCGCTCGCAGCAGCGGAGGTAATGCGAAACCGGTTTCATCGTGTCCCCCATGTACGCAGTTTGCCGACGATGCCTGTCGGGAAGAAATACACCGACAGGATGAATAGGATACCCAGCCACAGCAGCCAGCGGTCCGGCGACAGCAGTGCCGGCAGCAACGGCAGGTTTTGCGCGGCGCCCGACGCGAGCCGCATCAGGTCCTGCAGGTAATTCTGCGCCAGCAGGAAGATGGCCGAACCGCAGATTGCGCCATACATCGTGCCCATGCCGCCGATGACGACGATCAGCAGGATGTCCACCATGATTTCAAAAGACAGCGAGGTATCGGGGCCGTTGTAGCGCAGCCAGATTGCCAGCATGCAGCCGGCAAGCGTGGCGAAGACCGCCGCCAGCACATTGGACAACGTGCGGAAGACAACGATCTTGTATCCGATCGCCTCGGCGCGGAAATCGTTCTCGCGGATCGCCTGCAGCACGCGGCCGAACGGCGAGTTCACGATGCGCAGCATGGCCAGGAACAGCAGCACGGTCGTGAAGAACAGGATGTAATAGGTGATGAACTTGCCGTCCAGCCAGGCGCCGAGGACTTGCTCCTCGGCGAGCTGGAAGGCAGGCGAGAGCAGCTCCGGCAGCTTGAAGTTGAGGCCGTCTTCGCCGCCGGTAAATTGCGACAGCTGCGAAGCCAGCGTCTGGAACGCAGACGCCACCGCCAGCGTGATCATCGCGTAAAAGATCGCCCGCACCCGCAGCGAAAACAGGCCGATGATCAGCGACAGCGCCAGCGACAGCACCACCGCGCACAGCGCGCCGACCAGCAGGCTGCCCCAGCCCGGCCCCATGCGCGTGCTCGCGATAGCGATGCCGTAGGCGCCGATGCCGAAGAACATCGTATGCGCAAAGGACACGATGCCGGTATAGCCGAGCAGCAGGTCATAGCTGGCGACCAGCACGATGAAGATCAGGATCTTTGCCGCCACATTCAGCGCCTTCGCGCCGGGAAAGAGGAAGGGCGCAAACGCCAGGGCGAATACGATGACGAGCAGCACCGCGCTCAGCACCTTGTTGCGCGGCAGGTCGTGGGAAAGGAGTTGTCTGAGCATCGCGTTTACCTGTTCGTCACCTGGTAGAGGCCTTGCGGGCGCCATAGCAGGATGGCGACCATCAGGAGGATGTTGGAGAACAGTGCCACCTTCGGCGCCAGGAATCCGGTGTAGTTGGCCAGCAGGCCGACCAGCAGGGCGCCGAGGAAGCAGCCGCCGGTGGAGCCGAGGCCGCCGATGATGATGACGATGAAGATCAGCACGTTCACATGCGCGCCCATCTGCGGGATCACGCTCTGCTGGTACAGCCCCCACATCACGCCGCCCAGCCCCGCCAGCGCGGAACCGGCGACGAACACGCCGACGAACAGGCGCTTGATGCGGTAGCCCAGGCTCTCCACCATCTCGCGGTCCTGCACGCCTGCGCGGATCAGCAGGCCGAGCTTGGTGCGATTCAGCACGATCATCATCGCCACGAAGACAGCCAGCCCGACCACGACGGCAAGGATGCGGTACTTCTCGATCGCGGAATCGCCGAACAGGATTGCGCCGCGAAACGATGCAGGCAGGTTCAGCGCAATCTGCTGCGGCCCCCAGAACACCTTGATCAGTTCTTCGCCGACCACCATGCCGCCCATGGTGATCAGGATCTGCTTCAGGTGCTGGCCGTACACGCGGCGCACGATCACGCGTTCGAAGAAGAGTCCGATGGCGCCCGCTGTGACCATCGCGCCAACCATCGCCACGGCAATCGCGGCAAGGTTGAGCCCGATGTTCGCGGAGCCCATCCAGCCAGGCATCATGCCCAGCACGGTGACCGCCATGAAGGCGCCGAGCGCGATGAAGACGCCGTGGCCGAAGTTGAGCACGTCCATCAGCCCGAAGATCAGCGTCAGGCCGGAGGCGATGATGAAGATGATCATGCCCATGGCGAGTCCTGCGGCTGTGAGCGTGATCCAGGTGGATGACGAGCCGATCAGCGGCAGGGCGGCCAGTGCCAGCACGGGCACCAGTGCCAGGGGCGCCCAGTCGATCTGTGTGTAAAGCCGCGGACCGGTGGCCTGAGCTGACGGCAGTGTGGTTGCTTGTTCCATGCAAATATCCTCTCTTGCTTCTTCCTCCCTTCTCCCGCAGGCGGGAGAAGGGCCGGGGATGAGGGGCGTTGACAAGTCCTCAGAAGGTCTCGCGCGCTCCCTCACCCCAACCCCTCCCCGCCTGCGGGAGAGGGGCTATTCAGTGATGTGCCGCCAGCGACAGCCCCAGCAGCTTCGTCTGCAGCGCCTCATCTTCCGCGAGCTCCTGCATCGCCCCCCGGTGCACGATCCGCCCGTCATCCATCACCGCCACCGTATCCCCAAGCTGTTTCGCAAAATTGAAGTTCTGCTCCACCAGAAGAATCGTCGTGTCGGTCTGCTTCAGTTCCCGGAACGCCGAGATCATGTTCGCGATGATCGCCGGCGCCAGTCCTTTGCTCGGTTCGTCGATCAGCAGCAGCTTGCGCGGCTCGACAATCGCACGCGACACCGCCAGCATCTGCTTCTGCCCGCCCGACAATTTTCCCGCCGGATGCAGCCAGAATTTCTTCATCGCGGGAAACAGGCCGAAGATCCAGTCCAGCCGCTTCTCGTCGATCTGCTCGATGCGTCCCGCGCTGCGCGCGGCGAGCAGCATGTTTTCCTTTACCGTCAGGTCGCCGAAGATGCCCATGTTCTCCGGCACGTAGGCGATGCCCGACTGCGCGATATCCGGCGTGCCGCGCTTCGTGATGTCCTGTCCGTCGAAGGTGATGCGTCCCTGCGACGCCTGCCACAAGCCCATGATGGTGCGCAGCGTCGTCGTCTTGCCGGCACCGTTGCGGCCGAGCAGCATGGTGAGCTGCCCGCGCGGCACTTCGAGGTCCACGCCGTGCAGGATGTGATACGCGCCGATATGCGTGTGCACGCCTTCCAGTTTCAGCAGTGCCTGCGTCATGCTGCCTCCTCGACGGGCGCCATGCCCAGGTATGCCTGTTGCACGATGGGCGATGCGATCACCGTTTCCGGGTCGCCGTCCGCCATCAGCGAGCCGTTGTGCAGGACGATGATGCGATCGGCCAGTTCCGCACGACATCCATCTTGTGCTCGACCAGCAGGATGGTTTTGTGAGAGAGCTTCTTCAATTTGCGGATCAGGTCGAGGATGACAGGCACTTCATCCACGCTCATGCCCGCAGTCGGTTCGTCGAACATGAAGATGTCGGGATCAAGCGCGATCAGCAGGCCGACCTCCAGCTTGCGCTGGTCGCCGTGCGGCAATGCCGCTGCCGGCGTGTCGCGCTTGGAGGCGAGGGCGACGTCTTCCAGCACCTGCTCCGCGCGTTCGATCAGTTCCTTGTGATGGTTCCATACGTTCCACAGGTCCAGTCCCAGGTGCGCGCGGGACTGCAGTGCGAGGCGCACGTTCTCCATCACGGTCAGGTTGGGGAACAGGCTGGTGAGCTGGAACGCGCGCCCGAGCCCGGCGTGCGTGCGTGCCGATGCAGGCAATGCCGAGATGTCGTTCCCGTTCAGGAATACCTGTCCCGCGCTCGGTTTGAGCTGGCCGGAGATCAGGTTGAAGTAGGTTGTCTTGCCTGCGCCGTTCGGACCGACGATGGCGGTCAGCGTGCCGGTCTGGAATGCGCACGAAACGGCATTGACCGCCACATGGCCGCCGAAGCGGATGGTGAGGTCGCGTGTTTCGAGCGAGGTTTTCTTGGTGGATTGCAGAGACATGAGTCGTCCCCGGCATGCTGCCCTGCGTTAGGTGAGCCTGAGGGGGCGTGTTCGCCCGATCAGCGCTTGTTCGTGATCGGCACGTGCATCTCTTCCGGCTTGATCTCGCGGACCAGTTCCGGAATGCCCCACTCGACCTTGGGATCGACCTTGATCTTGAAGTGGTACATCGACTGCATCGCCTGGTGATCTTCCTTGCGGAAGGTCATCTTGCCCTTCGGCGTGTCGAAGCTCATACCTTCCATGGCCGAGATCAGCGCGTCGGTCTTGGTCTCGCCATTGGTCTTCTTCAGTGCCTCGACCAGCGCCATGGCAGCCGACATGCCGCCGGCGGTGAAGAAGTCAGGCGGCGAGTTGTGGCGCTTCTGGTGCTCGGCGACCAGCCAGTCGTTGGCCGGGTTCTTCGGGATGCCGTAGTAGTAATAGGCTGCGCCCTCCATGCCGGGGAAGCTCTTGTAGGTCGCCATGGCCGGCAGGATGTTGCCGCCGCTGGCCACTTCCACGCCGTAGCGTTTCGGGTCGAGGTCGGCCAGCTTGCCGATCGGCGACGGGCCGGCCCAGATCACGAAGATCACCTTGCGGCCCGACTGGCCCTTGAGCGTGTCGAACATGCGCTGCGCGCCGGCGGTGAAATCGGTGGTATTGCCCGGCAGGTACTCTTCATGCACCAGCTTGGCATTCTTCAGTGCCTCCTTGAATGCCTTCACGCCGTCGCGGCCGAAGGCGGTGTCCTGCGCCATGGTGGAAATTGACACGCCGGCCTTGTCCAGCGCAACCGCGTTGGAGATCGCATCTTGCGACGAGTTGCGGCCGGTGCGGAAGATATAGCGGTTCCACTTCTCGCCGGTGATGGCGTCGGCCACGGCGGGCTCGACCAGCAGGATCTTCTTGTATTCCTCTGCCACCGGCAGCATCGCCAGTGCGACGCCCGAGCTGGTCGGGCCGACGGCGATGTCGACACGGTCGTCCGCATAGGCGGAAGCCAGCTGCGCCTTGCCGACGTCCGGCTTGCCCTGGCTGTCCTTCTCGATCACCACCAGCTTGTTGCCGTTCACTGTCATGGTGCCCTTGGTCGCGTACTCCAGGCCCATCATCAGGCCGATGTGCGTTTGTTTTGCGTAGGCTTCGAGCGCGCCGGTCTTGTCGTAGACGTGTGCGATCTTGATGTCTTTTGCGTGGAGTGCGGTGGTGCAGCAAAGCGCGGCGAGCGCCGCCATCAGGTGGTGTCGGGTCATGTCTCTTCCTCTTGTTGATTGTTCTGGTGCCTCATTGCATATGCAGCGCGAACAACGCCCAACAAGCGGAAACAGGACGTCGGGGGCTATGGCCTCGCCCCCTGCTACGGCGCAGATGAAATCAGGCTCCGGCCAGATTACTCCATGCCGTGTTGACGGGAAAGTAGTAAAAATACGGTGGGACGCCTGGTTGGAATTTGTAAAGAAGCTGTTACGGCAATTGCTGCATTGCGTCGATGATTGCCTCGTTCGTGTGATGTCCGAAAACGGCTAGACGCCCTCCGCCGGGGCGCGTATAAAGATCGCATGAATGCCCATGCTCCCGCCTCTCCGGCCCTCGACCATGAAAGCTGCTACCGCGCCCTTGCCGCGCGCGATGCACGTTTCGATGGTGTGTTCTTTACCGGCGTGAAGACCACCGGGATTTACTGCCGGCCAGTGTGCACCGTCAAGACGCCGCGGGAATCGTCCTGCCTGTTCTTCGGCACTGCAGCCGCAGCAGAAGCCGCAGGCTTCCGTCCCTGCCTGCGCTGCAGGCCGGAACTCGCACCCTACGCGTTGCAGGAAAACCTGGCACATGCGGTGTGGCAGCGCATTGCCGCCGGCGCACTGAACGACGGCAATGTCGAGCGCCTGGCTGAGGAGGTCGGCCTGTCGTCGCGCCAGTTGCGTCGTGTGCTGTTGCAGCATTTCGGCGTCACGCCTGTGGAACTCGCGCAGACCCAGCGCCTGCTGTTCGCGAAGAAGCTGTTGCAGGAGACCAGCATGCCGATGACCGATATTGCCTATGCGGCGGGTTTCGGCAGTGTGCGCCGTTTCAATGCATTGTTTGCGCAACGCTATGGGATCGCGCCCACGGACATCCGCCGCGCGCAGGCAAAAGAGGATGCCATGGAGCGTGACGCGCTGCTCCTGCGCCTCGCTTACCGGCCGCCGTATCAATGGGAGCACCTCTTGCGCTACCTCTCGGGAAGGGCCATCGCCGGCGTGGAATCGGTGCAGGATGGCGTCTATGTCCGCAGTGTGCGCAGCGGTGACGCGGCCGGCTGGCTGCGCGTCGCGCATGCGCCGGCGCGGCAGCAGCTCGAACTGGAAGTATCCGCATCGCTGTCTGCGCAGTTGATGCCCTTGATCGCCCGTCTTCGGAACCAGTTCGACCTTGACGCCAATCCCGCCGTGATCGAGGCGCACCTGATGCATGACTCGCTCCTCGAAGCCCGCATCCTTGCCATGCCCGGGTTGCGCGTGCCGGGCGCCTTCGATGCATTCGAGCTTGCCGTGCGGGCGGTGCTCGGGCAGCAGGTCAGCGTGGCGGGAGCGACCACATTGTCCGGCCGGCTTGTGCAGCGTTTCGGGATGCCGGCAGAGACGCCTTTCGCCAAGGTGACGCATCATTTCCCGTCCGCCGGGCGTCTCGCAGCGGCCGAGGCGCTGGAGATCGCCGCCATCGGATTGCCCGCGACGCGCGCAGAGACGATACGCAACCTCGCACGGTTTGCAGCAGAAGGCGGCATGCAAGTCAGGCCTGGACTCGCACTGTCCGACGCGGTGGAGCGCCTGAAGTCCGTGCGCGGAATCGGCGACTGGACCGCGCACTACATCGCCCTGCGTGCGTTCCGTTATCCGGATGCTTTTCCCGCAGGCGACCTCGGCCTGCAAAAGGCCGCAGCTATCGACGGCACGCGGCTCACCGAAAAACAACTTGCTGCACGCGCAGCCGCCTGGTCTCCCTGGCGCGGCTATGCAGCACTCGCTTTATGGATGGCATGACATGACCGACTATACCGAACACACCAGCCCGCTCGGCACTCTGCTGCTGGCGGCAACCGCCGACGGCCTGTGCGGCCTGTACTTCGAAGAGCACAAATACTTCAACGGCCCGCAAGGCTGGACGCGCAATCCTTCGAATCCGCATTTACAGGCGGCCATGCGCCAGCTCGATGAATACTTTGCAGGCACACGCACCGCCTTCGATGTCGCGCTCGATATGCGGGGAACCGAATTCCAGCGCGCCGTGTGGAATGCACTGGCCGCACTGCCTTTCGGGGAGACGACGACCTACCGGTCCATTGCGCATGGCGTGGCGAACCCGAAAGCCGTTCGCGCCGCAGGCACGGCCATCGGACGCAATCCCGTATCGATTATCGTGCCCTGCCATCGCGTGCTGGGCACATCGGGCGGCTTGTCCGGCTACGCGGGCGGCCTGGAACGCAAGCGTTACCTGCTTGCCCATGAGGGGCGCTGATGCCGCTATTGGGCAAGCGGCATGCGCGGAACGCGTGTGCAGGCGCAGGAAGCGCACGGAACGGCGCCATCCTCGCGCAGCACACGGATGCAACGATTACTTCGAGGTAGATGAACTGCCGCTCGTGGGGCTGGAGCTGCCCGGCGTGCCCGGGACAGCCTGGGAGGTTCCGCTTGCGCCGGGCTGGCTGGACGAGCTGCCGGAGGTATCGCTGGAAGACGACCCGGACGACATGCCGGACGAGCTGCCGCTCGGGCTGCTGGTCGAGGAGCTGCCGGAACCGGACGTGCCGTAGCTGCCCGATGCGCCGGAAGACGAACTCGGCGACGTTGCCGACGAACCGGACGACGAGCTGCCCATCTTGCCGGTGCCGCAAGCCGCCAGGACGAGTGCGCATGCGAGAGGGATGGTCCATTTCAACATAAATATTCTCCTTGAAAAGTTCGCGAAGCACGTGAGCCATTCATGCCAGAATGGCATGTATGCGAGTGTGTAGAATCTTTCAACTAACGAAAGTTCCGGCGCGATTTCCGAATGGCATGCGACGCAAGGCGGCAGCGCAGAAAGAGGATGCAATGAGGACGGGAAGCGGGTATGCGGCATCGCCCCGTGAATCAAGGGCTTGCGCAGGGAAGGGGCGACGGACAGGGGAGATGATGCGCGAAGCAAGGCTGCCGTCGCGCACCATCGCGTTACAACTTCTTACCTTTTCTTTTTCGCGACTTCGTTGCCGATGACGCCGCCGACCGCCGCGCCACCGACCGTGCCGATGGTGCTGCCGTTCGTCACGGCACTACCGGCCATGCCGCCGAGGACGGCACCGGTGCCGATACCCACTTGCTGACGTGTGGTGGTGCCGCAAGCGGTAAGTGCCAGCGCGAGCGAGAGCGCACCCGTGATGGAAGTCAGTCTGCGTGTGTTCATTTTTTCCTCCGGAGGAATTGGACGCACCGCGGACGCGATGCATGGAGCTTGTCACAGTTCGACCGTTAGGCTACGTTGGGAGTTCCAAGTGGAATTTTCCGGGGTGAAATCAGAATGATCATGCAGCCAGACACGAAGCTCGGCCTCATCGGTATCGGCGCCATGGGGATAGCGATGGCGAAGAACCTTCACAGAAAGGGATTCAATGTGCAGGTGCGCGACATCAGGCCGGAAGCAGAGGCAGAGGCGAGCGCAATCGGCATGAAGGCATGGCCGTCTCCCTCGGCATTGGCAGAACATGCGGACCTCGTCATCGTCGTGGTTGTCAACGCGCAGCAGATCGATGACGTGCTCTTTGGTGCCGATGGACTCACGCACGCGCCGGTGCAGGGAAAATGCGTGATGCTGTGTTCGACGATTGCGCCGGAAGACACGAGCCGGATTGCACAGCGCCTCGCGGAGCACGGCGTCGCTGCCATCGACGCGCCGATCTCCGGCGGCCCCGCGCGAGCGGAAGCGGGCACGATGAGCATGATGATCGCAGGCGAGGATGCCGTGCTGCAGCGACATGCGCATGTGCTGGACGCGCTCAGCGACAAGCAGTACCGCATCAGCCAGACGATCGGCGACGGCGCAAAGACCAAGCTCGTCAACAACCTGCTCGCAGGGATCAACCTCGCCGCCGGCGCCGAGGCACTTGCGCTCGGCATGAAGATCGGCCTCGATCCGCACACGCTGTTCGACGTCATCTGCGCATCGAGCGGCAATTCATGGATCTTCCAGGACCGCATGGCACGCGCGCTGAAGGAAGACTTCGAAGCACGCGCCTTCGCGCACATCCTCACCAAGGACATCACGCTCGCCACCGCCATGGCGGACAAGGCGCGGTACGACACGCCGCTCGGCGACGCAGCACTCGACATCTTCCGCAAGACCGTCGACAACGGCTGGGCCGGGCTCGACGACGCGGCCGTCATCAAGACCTACCTGAAAGGAACAACATGATTCGTGGAAGCTGCATGTGCCGCGGCGTGCAGTACGAGTACGCCGGAGAATTCGGCACCATCACCGTCTGTCACTGCAGCGATTGCCGCAAGGCGCAGGGCAGCACGACGGTCGTTGCTGCACCGGTCGACACCGCATCGTTCCGCTGGCTTTCGGGGCAGGACCTGATTGCGGAGTACGAGTCGTCGCCCGGCAAGAAGCGCGCGTTCTGCCGGCAATGCGGCGCGCCGCTGTATTCGCGCAAGGATGAAATGCCGGATGTGCTGAGACTGAGGATGGGAACGATCGATACGCCGACCGACGCAAAGCCTGTGGCGCATATCTTCGCAACGAACCTGCCGCCATGGGCGGCGATGGACGATGAACTGCCGCGCTACGAAGGACTTGAGCCCACCCGCTAATTGACGAGCCTGAGCGCCAGCGGATAACGGTATGCCTTGCCCTTGGCCGTCGAAAGCGCGGCAAGCAGGCAGAAAATGAAATTGGCGAGGAAGACCAGAGGAACAAGCAGGAAGCCGATCAGCACGAACTTGAGGATGAAGGCGGCCATCATGGCGATGGCAATCGTGATCTGGAAGTTGAGCGCCTCGCGCGCTTCCTGGGCGGCGAAACCGTTGTCTTCACGCTTGACCAGCCACAGCACGAGCGCGCCGACAAAGCCGCTGAAGATGCCGAGCAGATGAGCCAGCATCGCGAGGTTGCACTCTTCCCTGGACGGGCTGGTCTCGATGATCTCGTTCATTGCCTGCTCCTCACGCGGAAGAAATTAGGCGGCTTTCTTGGCCGCCGCCTTCTTCGCTGCCGGCTTCTTCACGGCGGTCTTCGCTGCCGTCTTGGCCGCGGTTTTCGCTGCAGGTTTCTTCGGCGCTTCTTCTTCCTGCGTTTCCTCGGCAGCCTTGCCCTTCGCCGGCACCTTGGCCTTGCGCTCTTCGAACTCGAAGCTCACCTTGCCGTTCTTGTCCTTCACCAGGTAAGCCTTGAAAGGACGGCGTGTGCGCTGCGAGATGAAGCCGGGCAGCAGGTCGGTCTTGCCGTCGTTGAGCAGCTTGGCCATCTGTTCCGGCACGATTTCCTGCTGCAGGATGATGCGGCCGCTGCGGAAGTCGCAGGCCTTCGGCTTGGCAACGGTCTTCTCGCACACATAGGCGAGACCCATTTCGAACACGCCGCTGCCGCACTTCGGGCAGGCGCCGAGCGGCGTCTGGTTGCTGAAGTCGACGCCTTCGCCGTCCTCGCCTTCATCCTGCGCCTGGCCGAAGTCGAACTCCAGCTTGTAGTTGCTGTTCTCCTCGTCGCGCACGATCTTCAGGATCGCGGCGAACGGGCGGCCCATCTTCGAGCGGAAGCCTTGCAGCGGACCGATCTCGCGCTTCTGCAGCAACTCCTCGACCTCGGCGATTTCGAACTGCCTGCTGCCGGGGATCTTGGTCATCGAGAATTCGCACTTCGTGCAGGCGAAGCGACGATAGTTTTCCTTCACCACGCCGCCGCAATTCGGGCACGGCGTCTTCAGCGTCGCATAGTCGCCGGGAATGGTGTCGTTGTTGTATTCCTTCGCGCGCTTGACGATGATCTGCGTCATCTGCGCGATCTCGCGCATGAACTCTTCGCGGCTGATCTTGCCGCGCTCCATCTGAGACAGCTTGTATTCCCATTCGCCGGTCAGCTCGGGCGCCGTGAGTTCATCCACGCCGAGGCCGCGCAGCAGCGTCATCAGCTGGAATGCCTTGGCCGTCGGAATGAGTTCGCGGCCTTCGCGCAGCAGGTATTTTTCATTCAGCAGGCCTTCAATGATCGCCGCGCGCGTCGCCGGCGTGCCGAGACCCTTGCCGGCCATCGCTTCACGCAGGTCTTCATCCTCGACCAGTTTGCCGGCGCCTTCCATCGCGGACAGCAGTGTCGCTTCCGTGTAGCGCGCGGGCGGCTTGGTAACGAGGCCGTTGGCGGCGACCTTGTCGGTCTTCACCTTCTCGTCCTTGGCGACAGGCACCAGCGTGCCGGCATTTTCCTTGTCGTCGTCGTTCGCCGCTTCCTTGCCGTAGATGGCCAGCCAGCCGGCATTGGTCATCACCTTGCCTTCGGTCTTGAAGCTGTGGCCGGACACTTCGGTGAAGCGGGTCGTGACGAGGTACTCGGCTGCGGGGAAGAACACCGCCATGAAGCGGCGCACCACCATGTCGTAGAGCTTTTGTTCCGGCTCGGACAGGTTCTTCGGCGCCTGCAGCGTCGGGATGATCGCGAAGTGATCGCTGATCTTCGCATTGTCGAAGATGCGCTTGTTCGGCTTCACCCAGTTCTTGTTCAGGATCTGCTTGGCGAACTGATGGTAGTTGTTGTTCTCGGCGACCACGTCCAGCGTCTGCTTCACCGTGTCGAAGTAGTCCTCCGGCAGATGGCGCGAATCGGTACGCGGATAGGTCAGCACCTTGTGCTTTTCGTACAGTGCTTGCGCCAGTGCGAGGGTGTTCTTCGCGGAAAAACCGAAGCGCGAATTCGCCTCGCGCTGCAGGCTGGTCAGGTCGAACAGCGCGGGCGACAGTTGCGAAGCCGGTTTCGCTTCTTCGGTAACCGTGCCCTGCTTGCCGCGGCAGGCCGCGACGATGGATTCGGCTGCGGCCTTGCTCCAGAGGCGCTCGGCTTTCTTCTCGGGATCGGTTTCGTCCTTCTTGAATTTCGTGTCGAGCCAGCGGCCCTCGTAAATGCCGGCGGCGCACACGAATTCGGCGCGCACTTCCCAGTAGTCGCGCGGCACGAAATTCTTGATCTTCTCTTCCCGCTCGACAACGATCGACAGTGTCGGCGTCTGCACGCGGCCCACGGTCGTCAGGTAGAAGCCACCATCCTTGGAATTGAAGGCGGTCATTGCGCGCGTGCCGTTGATGCCGATCAACCAATCGGCTTCGCTGCGGCAGCGGGCGGCATCGGCCAGCGGCAACATTTCCTTGTCGTCGCGCAAGCGGGCAAAACCGTCGCGGATCGCGGCCGGCGTCATGGACTGCAGCCACAGGCGCTTGATCGGCTGCTTGGCCTTGGCGTACTGCATGATCAGGCGGAAAATCAGCTCACCCTCGCGGCCCGCGTCACATGCGTTGACGACGGCGGAAACATCCTTGCGCTTGAGCAGCTTGTTCAGCACTTTCAGCCGCGATTCCGTTTTGGCAATCGGCGTGACCGCAAAGTGGGGCGGGATCATCGGCAGGTGCGTGAAGGTCCACTTGCCGCGCTTGACGTCATATTCTTCCGGGACGCCGATTTCGACCAGGTGGCCGACGGCGGAGGACAGCACGTACTCGTCGGATTCAAAGTACTCATCGTGCTTGGCAAAGCCGCCCAGCGCCTTCGCGATGTCGTTCGCGACCGAGGGCTTCTCTGCGATGATGAGGGTCTTAGTCATAAAGTTGGTCTCGAGAGTGGCGCGGGCAAGCGCTTATATATATAGACAGCAATCGGGGCAGACTCAAGGCTTGCCTGGCTGCAAACCCTACCAATATATCAACGATCCGGGGTTTTAGCGGCCAATGATAAGCGTGATGCGGCGAAAACCGCAAGCGAGGAGAGGGAGGGGAGCGCCGCCGCACGCCGGTTTGCCCGACAGGAAACAAGTGGGGAGGTGCCTTTGTTACTTTGCCGTCAATGCATCAGGCGTGGTTCGGAGTCTTCGTCGGTCGAGAACAATTCGTCGAAAATCAGCGCATCCGGTTCCTTGCCCTGGCTCCACAGTACCATCAGGACGATGACCTTGATCTTGTCCAGCGACACTTGCGATTCGCTGACGGCGAGCGCGCGCTCAATGATGATTTCGCGCTGGATCGGATCGATGACTTTGGCGGATTCGAGGAATTGCAGGAATCCGACCGCTTCCGTGCCGAGCACATCCATTTCCTGCGGCGCGTAGATGCGGATGCCGAAGGAAAAGGCGGTTTGCTGCGGATAGCTTTCGGCAAATTCGTTGGTGGCCTCTGCGAGGTCGGTCAGCCAGCCCAGCGCCTTGGAAATCTCTTCTTCCTCGAAACCGACTGCCGACAGCTTCTTGACCAGCGCTTCCGAGTCCGGGCAGGCGTCGGGGCGGTAGTAGGTTTCGTAGAGATAAACGAGAACGTCAAACATGATTTACTGTAGCGTTAAGGCCGTTTTGCCAGAAGGCGGCGCCGCGACCAGGTTGCAAAAAATGACATGCTCGTGGTGCGATCCCCGTTAAAACGCGATGTTGCCACGCACAGGAAAGAGCCGTGTCATGCCAGCGACAGTACAAGGTTTATCGGGCCTTACGATTACAGCATATCCCAAAAACGGGAACTGGGACAGCAGATTTGGTTTCAGGTTGTTGCGAGCCGGCGCACCATTCCGCCCGGGAGCATCTCGATATGGCCGTCCAGTTCGAGCGTGAGCAGCTCGGCATTCAGGGCTGCGATGTCCATTTCACAACGGAGGGCGAGGACGTCCGGCGCGACGGGATCGAAGCCGAGCGCGGCCAGGATGCCGGATTCGACAACCGGTTTGTCGTCGTCGGCAACCGGTGCGGTTTGCCTTGCGGGGAGGGGAATGTGCCGCAGTTCATCGAGCACGTCCTGCGCGCATTCGACCAGTTTGGCGCCCTGCTTGATGAGCAGGTGGCATCCCTTGGAAAGCGGCGAGTGGATGGATCCGGGAATCGCGAACACGTCGCGGCCCTGCTCGCCGGCCATGCGCGCGGTGATCAGCGATCCCGACTGCGCAGCGGCTTCCACCACCAGCACGCCGCGCGACAGTCCGGAGATGATGCGGTTCCGGCGCGGGAAGTTGGCTGCGAGTGCGCCCATGCCCAGCGGGTATTCGCTCACGATGCATCCATTCTCCGCGATGCGATGCGCGAGTCCGCGATTGCGGGCGGGATAGACGATATCGGCGCCGGTGCCGATGACGGCGACGGTGGAGCCGCTGCCGCGCAGCCCGCCGGTATGCGCAGCAGTGTCGATCCCGAGGGCGAGTCCCGAAATGATGGCGAGGTCCGCATTGCTCAGTACCGCAGAAAACTGCTCTGCATTGACCATGCCCTGCGTGGTTGCGTTGCGGCTGCCCACCACGGCAATCGATGGACGCGAAAGCAGATCGGCATTGCCCTTTACATACAGAACCAGGGGCGGGTCGGAGATGTCGAGGAGGGATTTCGGATAGTGCTCGTCAGCGAGCGTGAGCACATGGTTGCCGGGCTGTGCCGCCCATTCCAGGGTCTTGTCGATTTGCGCGCGTGTCTCGTCCGGCATCGGTGCCGCCAGTGCGCGCGCGATGCGCTCGGGGACGGCTTGCAGGAGCGAGGAGAGGTCTGCCGCGAAGATATTGTCCGGCAGGCCAAAGGCGGTCAGGAGCTTGCGCGCGGTCTCAGGGCCCACGCCAGGAGTGCGCTCAAGGCGAATCCACTGCGCAAGCTCGTGCGCCCTGTCAGTTTGCGCCATGCGTCAGTGCTTATTCCGGCGACTTCGCGACGTCGCCTACCTGCACCGTGTCCGTAACCTGCATCACGAGTCCATACGAAATGGAATCGAATACGCGGAAGATGAACAGGCTGCCGTACTGGTGATCGGGCAGCTTGACCTGCGTGCGGCCCCACGGGCCGATGGTCCACATGGAGCCTTTATCGGTGCGGTCCGTGATGATCGGGCCGTAGCGGAAGAGCTCCAGCACCGTCCCCATGTTGAGGCCGTCCTTGCTGCCGCGGTTGACGGCGACGATCTGGTTCTGGCCGGCCTGGGTCACGCCGCCGTACACCGACACGATGCGGCCGGCGACATCCTTCTCGGGCGGGTGCGGTACGTAATTGAGGATAGGCGTGGGCGGAACAGGCAACAGGCGGTCGCCGACAGCCATCTCCTGCTTCACGCTGACGACATTGAAGACATGCGCCTCATCTGGCGTGCGGGCGGGGCGTTCGAGCTTGATGGTGCCGAGATAGGCTGCTTCGTAGCCGATCACCGCGTTGGTATCCGGGTCGCGCAGGGGCGTGCCTGGACGGAAGACCTGGAACGATGTGCCCGAAGTGATGGCGCCGCGGACATAGGCCTTGTCGTCCTTGCCCAGCATCACGCGCGATTCCTGGGTGGCAATGATGCGAGGCGCATCGTTCAGCTCGCCCTCGCCGACGACCAGCGGCTGGGACAGGAAGGGTTCGATGACGTTCGACGGAATGGCGGGGACGGCTTCCATGCCCAGGCCTTCCGTGCGCAATTGCGGCGTCAGCTTCACGGTCTGGCTGGCGCGTCCGTCCTGCGCGCCGTTGCCGCCGACGGGTTTGCCAAGACGCAGCCTGCCGGCAGCGCGGTCAAAATAGACAATCTGGCCGGGGTAGATCAGGTGCGGGTTTCGGATCTCGTCCTTGTTCATGCCCCAGACCTGCGGCCAGCACCAGGCGTTCTGGAGGAAGCGTCCGGAGATGTCCCACAACGTATCCCCGCGCACCACGGTATGCTGGTCCGGCGCATTCTGCAGGAAGGCACAGCGCGGGTTGTTCATCGCTTCTTCGCCTGCTGCGAACGCGCTGCCGTAAGCAGAGGCAAGCGCGAGAACGAGGGCGGCTGTGCTAAACTTTTTCATAGTCAGTCCGGTAAATGTGGCTCAAATCAACGACTATTCTTATCGCCACTGCATGTTGTCAGTGTAACAAATTGTTGCCTGACGAAACTTGTCAAAGTGAATCAAATTCTGCACATAAATCCTTGAACTAGCAAGAGAAACGACAATCCTAGATCCAGCAGTTGTTGCGCAAAAGCCGTATGTCCATATTGAATATTCTTCGCTATCCCGATCCGCGCCTGCACAAGGTCGCCAAGCCGGTCGCCGTATTCGACGAGCGCCTGAAAAAGCTCGCCGCCGACATGGCCGAGACCATGTACGATGCGCCCGGCGTCGGACTGGCCGCGACGCAGGTCGATGTCCACGAGCAGCTGATCGTGATCGACGTGTCCGAAACCCATGACCAGCTCCAAGTGTTCATCAACCCCGAAGTCATCTGGGCGAGCGAGGAGCGGCAGGTCTATGACGAAGGCTGCCTCTCGGTGCCCGGCATCTACGACGGCGTCGAACGTCCGGCCAAGGTCAAGGTATGCGCCTACGATCTCGACGGCAAGCAGTTCGAAGTCGAGGCGGACGGCCTGCTGGCGGTGTGCATCCAGCACGAGATGGACCACTTGAAGGGCAAGGTCTTCGTCGAATACCTGTCACCGCTCAAGCGCAACCGCATCAAGACCAAGCTCCAGAAGGAAGAGCGGGAACTGGCGAAGCAGCGCAAGACTGTCGGCGCACGGTAATTCACGCGCCGTCCCTTTCTCCCCAGGCCCGCGGGCCTGCAACAAGACCAACAAGCATGAGAATCGTTTTTGCCGGTACGCCGGAATTTGCCGCGGTCGCCCTCCAATCCCTGCATGAAGCAGGCTTCGAGATTCCGCTGGTGCTGACGCAGCCGGATCGTCCAGCAGGACGCGGCATGCTGTTGCAGGCATCGCCCGTCAAGCAGTTTGCGGTGGCGCATGGGATTCCGGTTGCGCAGCCGGTGTCGCTGCGCCTGAACGGTAAATACCCCGAGGTCGCCGAGGAGGCGCACGCGCTGCTGCGTGCCACGCCGCACGATGTCATGGTCGTCGCCGCTTACGGCCTGATCCTGCCGCGTAGCGTGCTCGACATTCCCATGCAAGGTTGCATCAATATCCACGCATCGCTCCTGCCACGCTGGCGCGGTGCGGCACCGATCCACCGTTCGATCGAAGCCGGCGATGCGGAGACGGGCGTGACGATCATGCAGATGGAAGAGGGCCTCGACACCGGCCCGATGCTGCTGATGGAGCGCATCCCCATCATGGCGACGGATACGACCGCGAGCCTGCATGACAAGCTCGCCGAACTCGGCGGGCGCATGATCGTCGATGCCCTGCGGAAGCTTGAGCAGGATGAGCTGAATGCCGCGCCGCAGCCGGAAGAGGGCGTGACTTACGCGGCCAAGATCGCGAAGGAAGAGGCGGCCCTCGATCTTGCGCAACCGGCGGACCTGCTGGAGCGCAAAATCCGCGCGTTCAATCCTTTCCCTGGAGCGACTGCCATGTTCAATGGCGTTGCAGTCAAGTTCTGGCGCGCCGAACCGGTAGCTGGTGCGACCGCAGCCGAACCCGGCAAGGTGCTGGCGGCTTCCGCACAAGACGGCGTCCTGATTGCCTGCGGCCAGGGAGCGTTGCGCGTGCTCGAATTGCAAAAGCCTGGCGGCAAGCGCCTGCCTGCCGCCGAATTCCTGAAGGGTTTCCCCCTCGAAGGCGGACGTTTCGCCTAAACGTGAATCTGGCGTCCGCCCGCGAACGACCAGTTTTCCCACGCGGTTTCCTTGAAAACGACCATCACCTGCTCCGGGTCGAGGCCCGGGGCTTGCGCGATTCCTTCGATGATGTCGGCCAGGATCTTCTTCTTTACTTTCACGCTGCGCCCAAACGACAGCAGGATCTCGACCAGCACGAAATCATCGGTGCGTGGGGATGACAGGTCGGGATAACCTGGGTCGTAGCGAAAGTCTTCCTGTTCCAGTTCCAGTACGCGGTGGAAGCGGTCGGTTTCCGGTACGCCGGAGGCAACCAGCGCGCGGTGCACGGCGTTCAGGACACTGTTCTTGAACGAGGCGGTCTTGCCTTTGCGGAGGGTGAGGGTGACGAGGGGCATGGCGTTCTCCTTGTGGGGGCCAGGGCTTCTGCAAGTGCAATCCCGTAATCAAAAGCTTAAGCGCGGACGCGGCCGGGAACTACGGGCTGTCTTGCACAGGACCTGTGCCGAAACGGCACGGATCCCTTTCTAAAATGCAAGAATCTCAACAATGTGCATTTCTTAACCGTCCAGGTGATTTCCCGTATAATTTTTGTTGCGCCGATTTGATTGAACAAGTCAAAACCAGCTTGCGGGCGCCAGGGTGCAGTCCTCCAGGGGATAGTCCCACTACCAAATGCAGCTAAAGCGGAGATCAGACCCGGTCCTGCTTTTGCTGGCCGGGTTTTTTGCTTTTAGAGAGTCCAACATGAAACGCGACGCCGTCTCTGCCACCGAAGCGCTCCTGCGCGATCTGCTGTCCAAGCGCATCCTCATCCTCGACGGTGCGACGGGCACCATGATCCAGCAGTACAAGCTGACGGAAGAGGACTACCGCGGCACGCGTTTCGCCGACTTCCAGGTGCCGGGCAAGGAATTGTTCATCAAGGGCAACAACGACCTGCTCGTGCTGACCCAGCCCCAGGTCATCAGCGAGATCCACGAGAAATATCTCGCCGCCGGCGCCGACATCATCGAGACCAATACCTTCGGCGCAACCAGCGTCGCACAGGACGACTACCACATGGGGCATCTCGCCTACGAGATGAACGTGGCGGCGGCGAAGCTCGCGCGCGCGGCCTGCGACAAGTATTCGACGGCCGACAAGCCGCGCTTCGTCGCCGGCGCAGTCGGCCCGACCCCAAAGACCGCATCGATTTCGCCCGATGTGAACGACCCCGGCGCACGCAACGTCACCTTCGACCAGCTCGTCGCGGCCTACATCGAACAGGTGCGCGGACTGGTTGAGGGCGGTTCGGACGTGCTTCTGGTCGAAACTATTTTCGATACGCTCAACTGCAAGGCGGCACTGTTCGCCATCGATAGCTTCTTTGAAGAATCGGGCAAGCGCCTGCCGATCATGATCTCCGGCACCGTCACCGATGCCTCCGGCCGCATCCTGTCCGGCCAGACCGTTCCCGCGTTCTGGCACTCGGTGCGCCACGCCAAGCCCTTGACCATCGGCCTGAACTGCGCGCTCGGCGCGGCGGTGATGCGTCCCTACGCGGAAGAATTGTCGAAGATCGCCGATACCTTCGTCTGCATCTATCCGAACGCCGGCCTGCCCAACCCGATGGCCGATACCGGTTTCGATGAAACGCCGGACGTCACGTCCTCGTTGCTGAAGGAATTCGCGCAGAGCGGCTTTGTCAACATCGCCGGCGGTTGCTGCGGCACCACGCCAGACCATATCCGCGCGATCGCCGCCGAGCTGAAGGACGTCGCGCCGCGCACGGTGCCGGTCAGCGACCATCGCATGAAGCTGTCGGGCCTGGAGCCTTTCATCGTCGACGACGAATCGCTGTTCGTGAACGTCGGCGAGCGCACCAACGTCACCGGTTCCAAGGCGTTCGCGCGCATGATTTTGAACGAGCAGTACGACGAAGCCTTGTCGGTCGCGCGCCAGCAGGTCGAGAACGGTGCGCAGGTCATCGATATCAACATGGACGAGGCGATGCTCGATTCCGTCGCGGCGATGACGCGCTTCCTGAACCTGATCGCATCCGAGCCGGACATCGCTCGCGTGCCCATCATGATCGACTCTTCCAAGTGGTCGGTGATCGAGGCCGGTCTGAAGTGCGTGCAGGGCAAGGCCGTCGTCAATTCCATCTCGATGAAGGAAGGCGAAGAGGAATTCCTGCGCCAGGCCAAGCTGTGCCGCCGCTACGGCGCTGCAGTGATCGTCATGGCCTTCGACGAAACCGGCCAGGCCGACACATTCGAACGCAAGATCGAAATCTGCAGCCGTGCATACAAGCTCCTGACAGAAGAGGTCGGCTTCCCGCCGGAAGACATCATCTTCGATCCGAACATCTTCGCCATTGCGACCGGCATCGAAGAGCACAACAACTACGCGGTCGATTTCATCAATGCGACGCGCTGGATCAAGCAAAACCTGCCGCACGCGAAGATCAGCGGCGGCGTGTCGAACGTCAGCTTTTCCTTCCGCGGCAACGACCCGGCACGTGAAGCGATCCATACCGTCTTCCTTTATCACGCAATCAAGGCCGGTCTGACCATGGGCATCGTCAACGCAGGCATGGTTGGCGTGTACGACGACCTCGCTCCTGAGTTGCGCGAGCGTGTGGAGGACGTGGTGCTGAACCGCCGCGAGGATGCGACGGAACGCATGATCGAATTCGCCGCCACGCTGAAGGCCGGCGCGAAGAAGGAAGAGCAAAGCCTCGAATGGCGCAGCGATCCGGTCGAGAAGCGCCTCGCGCATGCGCTGGTGCACGGCATCACGCAATGGATCGTCGAAGACACCGAGGAGATGCGCGTCAAGACGCTGGAAGCCGGCGGCCGCCCGATCAATGTGATCGAAGGCCCGCTGATGGATGGCATGAACATCGTCGGCGACCTGTTTGGCCAGGGCAAGATGTTCCTGCCGCAGGTGGTGAAATCCGCGCGCGTCATGAAGCAGGCGGTGGCGCACCTGATCCCGTACATCGAGGAAGAGAAGCGCCTCGAAGAACAGCGCACCGGTATCGCCGCCAAGCCGAAGGGCAAGATTGTGATCGCGACCGTGAAGGGCGATGTGCATGACATCGGCAAGAACATCGTGTCGGTGGTCCTTCAGTGCAACAACTTCGAAGTGGTGAACATGGGCGTGATGGTGCCGTGCTCCGAGATCCTCGCCAAGGCGAAGGCGGAGAATGCGGACATCATCGGCCTGTCCGGCCTCATTACGCCCTCGCTGGAGGAGATGGCCTACGTTGCGAAGGAAATGCAGCGCGACCCGCATTTCCGCATGCTGAAGATCCCGCTGCTGATCGGCGGCGCGACCACCAGCCGCGCGCATACCGCAGTGAAGATTGCGCCGAACTACGAAGGCCCCGTGGTCTACGTGGCGGACGCATCGCGCTCGGTTTCGGTTGCGCAATCGCTGCTGACGCAGGAGCAGCGCGACCAGTACATCGAAGATATCAAGGGTGACTACGAGCGCATCCGCGAACAGCATGCAAACAAGAAAGCGACGCCGATGGTGTCGCTGGCCGAAGCGCGTGCGAACAAGGCGAAGCTCGAGTTCGCACCCGTGAAGCCGAAATTCGTCGGCCGCCGCGTGTTCAAGAATTACGACCTTGCGACCCTCGCACAATACATCGACTGGGGCCCCTTCTTCCAGACCTGGGACCTTGCCGGTCCCTTCCCCGCCATCCTGAAGGATGCCGTCGTCGGCGAGCAGGCGAGCAAGGTCTATGAAGAAGGCCAGGCGATGCTGAAGAAGCTGATCGAGGGCCGCTGGCTGACCGCCAACGGCGTGATCGCACTTCTGCCGGCGAACACGGTCAACGACGACGACATCGAGATCTACACCGACGAGACACGCACCAAGGTCGCGTTCACGTATTACGGCTTGCGCCAGCAGACGGCAAAACCGGTAATCGATGGCGTGGCGCGTCCGAACCAGTGCCTCGCCGATTTCATTGCCCCCAAGTCCTCGGGCGTCGCCGATTACATCGGCCTGTTCGCGGTTACGGCCGGCATCGGCATCGAGAAACACGAGAAGCGCTTTGAGGATGCGCACGACGACTACAGCAGCATTATGCTGAAGTCGCTCGCCGATCGCCTTGCCGAAGCATTTGCCGAGCACCTGCACGAGCGCGTGCGCAAGGATCTGTGGGGTTATGCGTCGGATGAGTCGCTGTCCAATGAGGATCTCATCAAGGAAGCCTACCGTGGCATCCGCCCGGCGCCCGGCTATCCGGCCTGCCCGGAGCACACGGTGAAGGCGGACATGTTCAAGCTCCTGCAGTGCGACGAGATTGGCATGCAGGTGACCGAGTCCTTCGCGATGTTCCCCGGCGCATCGGTGTCCGGCTTCTACTTCGCGCATCCCGAGTCGAAGTACTTCGTCGTCGGCAAGATTGGCGAGGACCAGGTGGCCGACATGGCTGCCCGGCGCGATGTGCCCAGGGACGACCTGGAGCGCTGGCTGGCGCCGAACCTGTAACCGGCCTGGAATGAAAAACGCCACCGCAAGGTGGCGTACTTTTTCGTGGATGGGCCCGCAATCAGGCGTATCGCGCCACGCTGTCGCTCCATTCGAATGCCGAGATCTGCAGGTTGACCAGATCGTCGGACGACAGGTGGAATTGGTCGACCAGGTCGTCGAGCATGGGGCCAGCTTCTTCAATGCGTTCCATCTGCTCGACAAGGCTCAGCATGTCGCCATAGACGCCCTTGCGGTGCATCAGGGCATCGCTGACGGCGTCCACGACGGATACCTGTTCCAGGATCTCCTCCATGGGGATGGAGAATAGGGTATCCATCAGCGACATGATGCCCACGGTGAATGCCGTATCGGCCATGCCACGGTTGCGCGGTTCGACCTGCTGCGCGATCAGTTCCAGCAATTTTCCGCGCGTCGTGGCGAGGCGAAGCAACGGCGTCATCGCCTGGCCCTTCTTGCAGGGTTCGGCATACAGCATGATCTGCAGCCAGCGCCGCAGCTGGTTGCGCCCGAGGACCATCAGCGCCTGGGTGACGGAGTCGATGCGGCGCGGCGAACCGACGGCGGGCGTGTTGACGAGCCGCAGCAAGTTGAAGCACAGCGACACATCCTTCTTGATGGCGCGTTCGATGTCGCTGTTGTCCGCGTCGGAATTGATCAGCGACATCAACTGCATTACCGAGAGCTGCGAGGGTGACAGCTTCTTGCCGCTCAGGATGACCGGCTTGGCGAAGTAGTAGCCCTGAAAATAATCGAAGCCGAGTTCGAGGCAGGTCTGGAACTGTTCCTGGGTTTCCACCTTCTCGGCCAGCAGTTTCTTTTTCGAGAGCTTGAAGCGCGGCGTCAGTTTCAGCAACGCTGACAGCGGCATGTCGCGCAGGTCGAACTTGATGACCTCGACCAGCGGCAGCAGTTGCTGCACATCGTCCGAATCGGTGATCACATCGTCCAGCGCGAAGCGGAATCCGTCGGCGACGAGGTGTTCGATGCGCGCGAGGATTTCCGGCGTGACCTTCATCGTCTCCACGATCTCGAGCACTACTTTTTCGCGCGGGAGGAACTTGAAGATATCGCTCATCAGCACGGCCGCGTCCACATTGAGATAGCCGACCGAGTCGCCGATGACTTTTTCCATGCCGAGCTGCGAAGCGTGGGCGATGACGGAAGCGGTCGCGGAAAGATCGCTCGTCACTTTGGCCGGACCGAACGCGGCGTTGCGGAACAGGAGTTCATAGGCAACCAGTGCTTGGGTGCGGTCGAGGATAGGTTGTCGTGCAAGGAAGAATTCCCGCACTTTCAGCGGTATGGCGGCTCCTGCGCCTGATGATGAGTCGGCGATGATCACGTTCTTGTTCTTCTCGTCGTTGAGATGACATGTGTCCCCGCAGTCAGGGCGGGGGCCGAGAGTTGCACGCGCCAAAAGCAGGCGCGCACAGGACGTATGGGTTGCGGGTATGGGGCAACGCATACGGCCTGTTCACCCTTTTGCAGGGCAAAGCCGGATGCCGAATTACCTGCTGCACTCTAGCGTATTTTTATTGCCTTTACGCAACTTTTGATGGTGCGCTGCACAGGAAAATCCTCGCATGAAGTCAAGAGCGGGCGCTTACATGCTGGATTGTTTAGCGCAGGCCAAGAAAGTCCGGACGCTCTGTGAAATGCTGCGCCTCGTCAAAACGAGACGGGTTCGCCTTCGACAAAGACCTTCAATTCACCGGCGCCAAACTGCGTCCACGCCTCGTTCGTGGTCAGCGGCGCAGTGACGATAATCGCCACCCTGTCGCGCGGGGTCGTGACTTGGGCAAAGTCCACGCTCAGGTCTTCATCCGAGAGTTTGGCAGTGGCGAAAGGATGCTGGCGCACGATGTAGTGGAGATGCGTGGAGCAGTGCGCAAACAGCGCAGTCCCGTCGGACAGCATCATGTTGAAGGTGCCGTGGCGCGCAATCTCCGCCGTCAGTTCCCTCAGGGCCGGGGCGAGGGCATCCAGTTCCGGCCGCGTATCCCCGAAGCGTCGGCGCAATTGCTGCAACAGGTAGCAGAAGGCCTGTTCGCTGTCCGTGGTGCCGACCGGCCTGAAGGCGCCGTCGAGTTGGGGCGCAAAGTCCTTCAGGTCGCCGTTGTGCGCGAATACCCAGTATCGGCCCCAGAGTTCGCGCACGAAGGGATGGCAATTCTCGAGCGAGACGCGTCCCTGGGTGGCTTTGCGGATGTGGGCGATGACGTTCTTGGACTTGATCGGGCAGCGCTTGATCAGGTCGGCGATGGGCGAGGCGACGGCGGACTCGTAGTCGACGAAGTGGCGCACTCCTGCGCCCTCGAAGAACGCGATGCCCCAGCCATCCTTGTGCTCGTCCGTGCGCCCGCCGCGCGTGGCGAATCCGGTGAAACTGAACACGATGTCCGTCGGGACATTGCAGTTCATGCCAAGTAGCTGACACATGGTGAGCAGGGATATTTCGATTGAACCCACAACATAGCACGTCGCGGACAAACTGGCGCGTGCTGCATCACCATAGCCATGGATCGGTTTCCGGCCGTGGGAACTGCTGCGCCATGAAATCGACGAAGCTGCGCACCTTGGCGGACAGCAGGCGGCGGCTGGGATAGACCAGCATCACGGTCAGCTGGCCAAGTTCGTGGTGGGGCAAAAGCCGAACCAGCCGGCCCGCTGCGAGGTCGTCGCCCAGTGCGAAGGAGGGACGGATCATGATGCCCATCCCTGCCAGCGCGCATTGCCGCAGCAGTTCTCCATTATTGGAGATCACCTTGCTGTTTATTGGCACATTGACGGTCTCGCCGTCCCGGCCTTTGGTCGGCCAGTAATGCCGCAACTGCTCGTAGGAAAAATTCAGGCAGGCATGCCGCGAAATGTCGTCCACGCTGCGCGGTGTGCCGCGTTCCTTGATGTACTTGGGCGAGGCGCACAGGATCGCTTCCGACACGGCAAGCTGACGCGCAATCATGCCGCTGTCGAATTTCTGGAAGTCGATGAAAATCCCGGCGTCATAGCTGTCTTCGACCAGGTCCACCGACCGGTCTGAAAGTGTCACGTCCAGCGTGACGTCGGGGAATTTGGCGGCAAATGCCGGCAGCAGGTGCGCCAGCTGTGTCTGGCCGAAACCGAGGTGGGAATAAAGGCGCAGCGTGCCGCTCGGCTTCTTGGATTGGGAGGAGGCGATCGCTTCAGCATCCTCGATCTCCTGCAGGATCTGCAGCACGCGCTCGAGATAAGCGTGCCCGGTTTCCGTGAGGGACAGGCGGCGCGTGGTGCGGTTGAGGAGGCGCGTGCCGAGATGCTCTTCCAGGTCCGCCACATGGCGCGTCACGACGGCATTGGAAATATCGAGCGCCTTGCCGGCGGCGGCGAAACTGCCCTGTTCGACCACCTTCGCGAAGACGCGCATGGATTGCAGTCTGTCCATCGTTGTCTATTGTTTCTGAATCGGAAATAGTGTCTTGCGATTATTCGTCTTTTTTGTGATCCGCGCAATCTCTACACTGTGACTCATCGATGCGCGACATCCGGTCGCCACCGGAGCAAATATCGAATCAATCTATCGGGAGTCTGAACATGAACGCAAAGCAAATCGTCGCCGCCATCGCGGTATTCGCAGCCACCGGCACCGCCTTTGCCGCTGACAACGGCATCTTCGTCGAGCACACCAACGTACCGTCAAGCAAGACCCGCGCGGAAGTGCGCGTCGAGCTCGAGCAGGCACGCGCTGCCGAGCAGATCGCCGGCAACAGCGAGTTCGTCGAGCATACCCATGTCGCATCGACCAGGAGCCGTGAGGAAGTGCGTGGCGAGGCAGTGCAGGCCGCACGCAACCAGACTGGCCGCACGCTGTACTTCGGTGGCTGATTTCTGGTGCCGGCTTGAGCGCCAATGCAAGGCGTGTCCCAGGGCACGCCTTTTTTCTTCTCCGTTCGAAGCGAATGCACATGCATTGCACAGTCTGCGCAGCAATTGAACGTCATTGACACACTTCAGGACAGGTGCCGCACTGATTTTCCGGAGACGGCAAAACAAGCGTAAACGAATCAAGCATTTGCAGAAGTGGCACGCCACTTGCGATATGCCGGGGACTGACTTCTCCGGGGCGCAGCCTGCGCTTGCGCCGCTCGCGACGTCTTACCCTCTCCGGTTCCCGCCATTGTCTGTGCAAGCAGGCGTGGCGGGTTTTTTTTCGAGGCGCAGGGAATGGATGTGCAGGCATGGCGTGGCCGCCGCTGTCCGCTTGCGGTGGCGCGCACTTGCCGATGATGGCGGTGCTTTACATCTCTCGACGCTGCATCGCGCGGATACTTCGATGACCGTACACAATTTCCGTGCTCTCGGAGTGGCGATCGGACGCACGCGGTCTCCGGCCTGCTCCGCGAAAATGATCGATTTTCACGAAGTATTTCTCCTTATCGGTGCGCGAATCCCAACATTGGCCTGTGTTCCTCACATTTGATGTGTCGTGACATGTCCAGGCGGACAGGGGCGGTTTCCTGCCTCGCGCCAACGTTCGCCACGACGGCGGTGATACACAACAGGACGACGCGCCATGCCTGAACGGCTGAAAAGCGAGCGAAATCAATCCTTTGTCATGACAGGCGTATGTTTTGCTTGAGGCTCGCGTCCGCAAAGGCGCGAGGTGCAGGGGAGGGTTCCCCATGTCGCGGTCGTCAACCGGTCTGTTCTGAACACGAGGAAAGCACCATGACGCAATCGAGAACGCAAGAGTTCAAGCATGCAGCAAGGCATGACGGCGCGCGCGCTACCTATCGCTCGCGGCCGCATGACATCCACAACCTCTACGTCAGCCTCAAGCAATGGCGGATATTCCACGCGGTCATCGACTGCGGCGGCTTCGCGGAAGCGGCCAAGTCGCTGCACCTGAGCCAATCCACCATCAGCTACACCGTGTCCAAACTCCAGGAACAGCTTGGCACGCCACTGCTCCGCATCGAAGGGCGCAAGGCCACCCTCACGCCGGAGGGACGCGCGCTCCTCGAACGTTCCCGCAATGTCCTGAAGGAAGCTGTCGAACTGGAAAATTTCGCCAAGAACCTCGGTCAGGGGTGGGGCGATGAAGTGCGCCTGATTGTCGACCACAACTTTCCCGTGCATCTCCTTACCCAGGCATTGAGCAAGTTCACCGAGATCGGCAAGGGCGCCGCGCATGTGCGCCTGCGCGAGGTGCCGACCCTGCAGGCGGAAGATATCGTGCGCGACCCGAATGTGGACCTCGCCATCAGCGAACGCGTTCCCCTCGGCTACCTTGGCGAGCCCCTGACAGAAGTCGAGTATGTCGCCGTTGCGCATCCCGGGCATCCGCTGATGCGGCTGGAGCGCGAGCCAAGTTCGATGGATCTCGCGCAGCACATCCAGATCGAAATGGGGCCTGGGAACGGGGGCGGCAAGCCGATGGGCGGCGGGCCGAAGCAGATACGTCGCTGGACGATGAACAGTTTCGACACGGTTGTCGCCGCCGTATGCGAAGGACTGGGCTATGCATGGCTGCCGAAGCATCGTGTGCAGAAGTGGCTGGACCAGGGGCAGCTTGCCTGTCTCCCTCTTGGAGACAAGCAAGCGTACAAATCGATGCTCTACCTGATTCACGGCCGGCCCTGGTTCACCACGCCGGCCGCAAGCCGCCTGGCCGAAGTGCTGCGCAGCTATGCAGCGAAAGAGAGTGCACGGCGGGAGGAGGCGGCGCGCGCCGGATGAGCAACGCGTGCGTGAGCAGAGGAGGGCTGCTTCTTACGCCGCATGGCGGGCCGGCTGAGTCATTTTAGACGGCCCCGGCGCGCCGAAGCGCGACGATCACTTGTGAACTTCGAGGTCCGGCTTGGTGCTGTTCATGAACGGCGCATGGGCCGGTGCCACCGTATCGGGCCTGATATTGTATTTTTCGATCAGGCGGTACAGCGTGACGCGCGATACGCCGAGCAGCGACGCGGCACGCGAAATCTGGTTGCGCGACTGCGACAGCGCGCGGCGGATCATCATCCGCTCCGCGGCGGCGCGCGCATCTTCGAGCGACATCAGTTGCGACTGGTCGTTGCTGCGATCGAGGCCGAGGTCTTCCGGCTGGATGAAGCGGCCTTCCGCCATCACCGTGGCACGTTGCACGCGGTTGACCAGCTCGCGCACGTTGCCGGGCCAGGAGTGGCTCAGCATCACATTCATCGCTGCCTTGGAGAAGCCGCGCAGGCTGCGGTTGTGCATGCTGGCGAACTGGTTGAAGTAGTGCTTGGCGATGTCTTCAATGTCCTGGCCGCGGTCGGCCAGCGGCGGCATGCCGATGTTCACCACGTTGATGCGGTAGTACAGGTCTTCGCGGAAGCGTCCCTGGCGTACCGCCTCGGCGAGGTCGATGTGGGTCGCCGCGATGACGCGCACGTCGATCTCGATCGAATCGTTCCCGCCCACGCGCTCGATGGTTTTCTCCTGCAGGAAGCGAAGCAGGTTGACCTGCATGTCGAAGGGCATGTCGCCGATCTCGTCGAGGAAGAGCGTGCCGCCCTGTGCCGCTTCGATGCGGCCGATCTTGCGCTGGCTGGCGCCGGTGAAGGCGCCCTTCTCGTAGCCAAAGAGTTCGGACTGGAACAGCTGTGGCGCGATCGCACCGCAATTGACTGCAACAAAGGGCGCATCGCGCCGTGCGGACTGGCGATGGATCGACAGCGCGGCGAGTTCCTTGCCGGTGCCCGACGGACCGGTGATGAGTACGGAGGCATCGGTACGCGCAACCCTGTGGAGCTGGCTGAACAGCTGCTGCATCTGCGGCGTCCTGCCGACCATGACGAACTCCGCGCTATCCGGTGTTGGGGCCGGGGATGCATCGCGCTTGAGGTCGCGCATGAATGCCATGCCCCATGCATGACGCAGCGTCAGGACGATGTGATCGAGGTCGGCGGGCAGGGTGATGAAGTTGAACAGGTGCTCGCCGATGAATTCGCGCATGCGCGGCATCGAGATCAGTTCCTGCGCGACGAGGCCGACCCAGGAGATGCGGTTGTTGCTGACGAAGGGCTCGCACTTGTCGATATGCGCGAGTTCCGACACCTGGGTGACGATCAGCAGGCCGACCCGGCAGCCGCTCTCGACAGCCTGGTAGGCGGATTCGAGGGTGAAGCATTCGATCAGATTGAGGCCGTGATCCCGGAGTGTTTCGGTGTAGGGGCATTGCTGCCCGTTGCGTCCGGTCAGTCGCAAGACCAGCACGGGCTGGGTCGTCGATGCAGAATTGGAGACGTTAAGCATGTCGCATTACCCTTGTTCGTGTTGTATGGACCGGGGCGCGGCGGCATGTCCTCCGCACGGCTTGGGCAAGTATTGAGATACCCTCCCTCGCACCGGAAACTGCCCCGGCGGCGGCCTTCTGGGGGGGCCGGTCAGAACGTGATCAAGGGCCGAGATTACCGTCTTTTAGTCACACGAACAATGCCATAAATGCGGGAGTTGACAATAACGGAATCGCCGTTTGTGCTCCGTCAAATCTAGGTTTCTTATCTGAAACGACGGAAAATAGGGGCTTTCCACGGCATTTTCTTCGGAAAACCGCATGGATATTGGATGTCCGGATTTGTTACGTAAAAAAATAATTTTCCGTATGGAAAATTTATGGGTGGATATTCACGGAGGTAAAAGCACACGGCAACGCCATAACTGATGGCCGGAATCGGCGTATTTTTTTTCGAACGGCGTGATGGGGTGGGCGGGCAGGAAAGGTGCTGTCGGGACGGTGATGCCGGTCAATTGCGTGAGTGCCGCTGCGAATTCTTCGATATAGATACGCCAGTTGCTCCTGCACTCGATGTCGCCCCCCAGGGCAACGATGGCGGGAAAGACAGGATGCCCGTGCCAGCGCCGGGCAAGATGCCCGATTTTCGGCCATGGATTGGGATAGAGGATGAAGTGCTTCCGCGGACGGACATCGGCGGCGAGCATCAGCCGCCAGTAGTCGACGAGATCGGCGCGCACGCAGATGAAATTTGACGGAAGCTCACCCTCCCATGCCGTGTTGCGCCCGAGCCGGTCTGCCGACTGGTCAACGCCGATGACGAAATGATCGGGGTGCAAGCGTGCCAGATGCCTGGTCGACAGACCGACGCCGCAACCGGCATCGAGGATCAGCGGCGCGCTTCCTGCCGCTCGCCATGCGGCCATGCTCGACGCGAAGGCATCCTGGTTGTACGGCATGACCGGCTTGCGGAACTTGGCCCGTGCGTGCCGTGCCACGAGTACCGGAAGATGCTCGTGGATGCCCGTCTGGGCACTCTTGACCAGGCGCGAATTCGCGTACATGTCAGCCCCACTCGGAGGATCGGTAGATGTCGCACGCGAAATCGACGAAAGCCCGCACCTTGGGCGAAAGGTGGCGGTTATGCGGGTACACCGCGTAGATATCGCGAGGAGTCAGACGGTAATCGGGCAGGACCGGGACGAGGTCGCCGCGAACGAGGTCGCCATGCACGATGAACGATGCCGACGTCACGATCCCGGTGCCTGCGAGTGCCGCCGAGCGCAGGGCAAGGCCGGTGTTGGACTGGAAGCTGCCGCTGACGGTGACGGTCGTGCGTTCGCCTTGCGGCGACGTCAGCGTCCATTCATTCGGTTTGGGAACGAGCGTGTAGATCAGGCAGTTGTGCCTGGCGAGATCTTCAGGGCATGCGGGCATGCCGCAACGCCTGAGGTAGTCCGGCGATGCCACGAGCATGGTCGCGGTTGTGGCGAGCTTGCGCGCTGCGAGGGAAGAGTCGGGCAACTCGCGCGCAAGCCGGACGGCCACGTCGAAGCCTTCTTCGATGAGGTCGACGAAACGATCGTTGCACACGAGGTCGACCTTCAGATCAGGATAGCGTGCCATGAAAGCAGGAAGCCATCGCCCCATGTCGAGCGTACCGAATGCCATCGGCGCATTGATGCGCAATGTCCCTCGCGGCACGGCATGATGGCGGCTTACCGCGAGGTCCGCATCATGCAGCTCGTCGAGGATGCGGCGTGCGCGTTCGTAGTAGGTCTGGCCTGCTTCGGTCAGGGCGAGCCGGCGCGTCGTGCGGTTGAGCAGTTGCGCGCCGAGCAGCGTCTCGAGCTGGCGGACCTGCTTCGACATGACCGTGTGCGACACATTGATTGCGGCGGCGGCCGCCGAAAAACTACCGGCCTCCACGACGCGGCAGAACGCCTTCAATGCACTGAACTGGTCCATCCGACACCTCGCTGGTTGTCCCCGGGACGCAAAGACGATGCCCTGCACGGGCGATACCCGTGTCGAGTGGATTGCGTTGGAAAGGGGGCCGACTGATATTGCCCGCCATCATGCCACAGGGCAGCATTCAGGCACAGTCGCAGCGAAGTTCCGGAAGGTCCACAGAACGCCGTGTATTCTGTGGCGGAGTTTTGTAATTAGTGCAGGGTGACCGGTTGACGCATCAGCGCGTCGTATTTGCCGAGGAAGTCATCGATTTCTTCCACTGTCGGTTCGGTTGCGATCAGGTTTTCCACCTCTTCGCGGAATGATTTGGCGAGGGTGCCGCCAATGAAGATCTCTCGCTTGCCGGATTTGTCCATGATTTCATATCCGCCAAAGCGCAAGGCCTCGCGCCCGTCATCGGCCCCGAACTCTACGACGCTGTACTGCTCGCTGTTGTAGATCAAGTTCATTTTGCGCTCCTTCTGCTACGGGATAAATTGAAGGTAACCCAGTACCTATGATGCAAAAATGGGGCCACCTTCGCCGATTTCAAGCCGTCGCAGGATTCTCGCGGGCCTGCCACGAAAAAGCTGTGTTCCTATAAGAAAGATCGGCACTACGCGTACAAATCTTTAGTCAGGGTGAGTAAATTGTCGTACGGCGGTGCGGAAAGAAATGCACGGAGTTGCTCGATATGGGCGGCTGTTGCCATTCCGATATACAGGCGCTCGGGCTTGCCGCGCAGCAGGCGGTTGAGTGTGACGCGCATGGTGAGGTTCCCGGTGCAGCAAAGGCAGCCGGGAGCGATACGCGCGATTTGGAGGTGGGGAGTGTCGCCATCCAGGCCTGAAATGGCGTCGGGAATGCCTTCAAGAATGATGGCTGCCTTGATATCAGGCGTCATTGCCGAACGGATGGCCGCCTCGCGCAATGCGGGACTGGCACCGGTCACGAGCGTTGTGGGAATCACCCTTTGCGGGACACTTTGCTTGGTTCGACACCCAACTGCTTGAGCTTGCGGTACAGGTGGGTGCGTTCGAGTCCGGTTTTCTCCGCGACACGCGTCATGCTGCCGCCTTCGCGCATCAGGTGATGCTCGAAATAGGCGCGCTCGAAGGCATCCCGTGCCTCGCGCAACGGCAGGTCGAAGGACAGGCCGAACAGATGCGAGTCGGACTGCGCGACTGCCGGTGCAGGCACGCTGGCGTTCGGGATGATTCCTGCCGGTATCGGCGCGTAGCTGCCGACGGGCGGCATGCTGCTTTCTTCCGATGGCACGGGAGCGGGGCGGGCATGGTAGACCGGCGCCGGGCGCAGCACTTCGGTCGTTCGTGTCAGTCCCTGCTGGACCGCCTTGAGCAGTTTTTGCAGCGCGATCGGTTTCTCCAGGAAATTCAGCGCGCCAATGCGTGTTGCCTCTACTGCCGTATCGATCGTCGCATGGCCGGACATCATGATCACCGGCATCGTGAGCAGGCCATCGCGCTGCCATTCCTTGAGCAGCGTCACGCCATCCGTATCCGGCATCCAGATGTCGAGGAGGACAAGATCGGGCGCACCTTGTGCGCGCGCATCGCGTGCCTGCTGCGCATTTTCTGCCATGAGGACGACGTGGCCTTCGTCGCCCAGAATTTCCGAGAGCAGTTCCCGGATACCCATTTCATCATCGACTACCAGAATGTTTGCCATATGCTTACCTTGTGTGCTTCCGCTGTCGCTGATTATTGTTGATGTGCGTCGTACAGGAGCAGGAGAGTTGTCACGATTTGTTTCAGGCCGCCGCTCGATTCTCGTCCGGCGCTAACTTTAACAGCAAAATTGCTACTTTGGCACCGCCGCCGTTCGACCTGTTCTTGATGTCGATACGACCGCCGTGTTCATCCACGATCTTTTTTACCATCGCCAGGCCGAGCCCCGTTCCGCGCGACTTGGAAGTGACGTAAGGTTCAAACGCGCGCGCAAGAATCTTCGGCGAGAAGCCCGGGCCATTGTCGGCGACAGTCAGTCGCACCGCCGTGCGATGCCCGCCGTCCGGGTCGTCGTAATGCACGGCCTCCGTGGTCACGTCGATGTGCGGCTTGACATCCGGCAATGCGCGGTCGGCTACCGCGTCCTGCGCGTTCTGCAGGAGATTATGAATCACTTGCCGCAACTGGGTCGCATCGCCCATGACCTGCGGCAGGTCCGGGCTGAGCGAGGCACGAATGATATCGCGCTCGTCGCCGCCGACATACAGATGCAGGATCTCCTCCACCAGTGCATTGAGGTCGAGCGGCGTCAGGACCGCGGGCGGCGTCTTCGCGTAATCGCGGAAGTCGTCCACCATGCGCTTCATGGCCGAGACCTGGTTCACGATGGTGGCGGTACTCTTGCTCAGCACGGCGGCGTCCTGGCCCTCCAGCTTTGCTTCGAGTTTCATCTGCAGGCGCTCGGCCGAGAGCTGGATCGGCGTCAGCGGATTCTTGATCTCGTGTGCGAGGCGGCGCGCTACTTCGCCCCAGGCGACCGAGCGCTGCGCGGAGATCACGTCGGTGATGTCATCGAACACCACGATGTAGCCCGTCCCTCCTGCCACCGGCAGGTAGGAACCCCGCGCCAGCAGGGTGATGTCGTTGTCCCCATCGGGTTCGGCGGTGCGGCGCGGGACCTCGATCTGCTTCTGCCAGTGGAGGTCGGCCGGTGCGTCGCCCGCCGATTGTGCGCGCTGCTCGGAAAATGCCTTCGTGATTGCATTGGCCATCGGCTCCAGGCCATCGATGGCGGACAAAGGCTTTCCGATATGGGCGTCGAATTCGTTCAGCAGGATGCGCTCCACCGATTCATTGCATGTCACCAGCCTGAACTGGCTGTCCAGTACCATCACGCCGGCCGACATGTTGGCCAGCACCGATTCGAGGTACGCCTTCGCATTGGACAGCGCAGCGCGGTTCCGTTCTGCCGAGGCTCGCGCTTCCGACAGTTGCCGCGTCATCGTATTGAACGATTGCGTCAGCGTTCCCAGTTCATCCGACGTCGCCACGATCGGCCGCGGCGACAGGTTGCCCTCCGCCACTGCCTTGGTGCCTTCCGCCAGGACCAGCAGCGGCTGCGCGAGGTCGCCTGCGATCAGGAAGGCCGCGGCAATCGCGCCGAAGATGGCGAGCAGCAGGGTCAGCGTCAGTGTCACAAGGTAAATCTTGCGCAGACCGGTCCGTGCAAGCGAGCGTTCCTGGTACTCGCTGTAAGCCGCGCGCAGCGCCTCCGCGTTGGCGGCGAGGTGAGCCGGGACGGGCTGCAGCAATTGCAGGAAGCGGGTCTCGCTCTGCAGCGACAGGTCGGAGTTGGACGCCGGGATTTCCACCACCACACGCAGGCGCAGGTCTGCAGCCGCATTAGACGACGCGCGCTGCTCCTGCGCAGCCGGCGCCTGGCTATCCTTTGCCGGGCTGTCGCTGAAATCGAAGCCTCCTTCGATGGCCGAAAACCCGCGCGACATGCGCGCCTGGCGCAGCATCGCCGCAGTGGGGAGGTCCGGCACCAGCGTACCGATACGGCCGCCGACAGTCGCGACAATATGACCGTTGGAAGTGACAATAGTTGCTTCCTGCGTTTGACTTTGATCACGCAGGCGGGAAAGTTGCGTGACCTGTGCCGACTCGGACATTTCCGACAGTTCGATGGCAATGCTGCGTGCCTTGGCGCTCAGGTCGGCAAGCGATGCGTCGAGCGCCGTGCGCCCGAGGGTGAGGCCGGATTCCAGCGCCGATTCCACCCGCACGTCGAACCAGGATTCGATCGAGCGCGATACGAACTGCACCGACACCATGTAAATCACCGTCCCGGGCAGGATGCCCACCACCGCGAACAGCAGCACGAGCCGCGTCATCAGCCGCGAGCCGAATTCGCGGCGTTTTCGTCCGCGGTACAGGCGCGCCAGCAACAGGCCCACCAGCGCCAGCAGGGCGACGGCGATCAGCGCATTCAGGACCAGCAGCTCGGGGTAGTGGCGGTCGAAGAAGGCGGAGTTCTCGGACGCGGAAGCGAGCAGGAACAGCAGGATGCTGACGATCGCGCCGCCGACGACCAGGAAATAACGCAGGAACCGTTGCACCTTATTCCGCCCTGAACGTGAATTGCTTCCAGTCGGAAGAGAAGCGCCAGTCCGAGCTGTTCATCGCATGGACCTGGAACGGCTTGGGAAGGCGGGCCACGTCCAGCCCCATGCGAACCGCGACGGTGTACACCTCGCCCGACTTGAGCGCGCCTTTTTCGGCAACCACCCAGCGGCTGGGCCGGCGCACCAGCGACAGCGCGTCATCGAGCGAGGTGAAGCTTTGCTGCAGCCGGCCGCTGATGGAGGCATGGTACTGGTGCGTCAGCACGTTGTAGGAGATGCGGATGGTCTGGGCGGCGGTCACGGCCTTTTCATCGAACCAGTACCAGCGCGGCCGGGTCAGCTGGACCTCGGTGGTGAAATAGAGCGGTATGCCGCGCGTGACCGCATCTTCCAGTCCGCGCGTCAGTTCGAAGGAAAAACCGAGGGCAAGCTTGTAGCCGTCGTCGGTATATTCCAGTGCCGCCTGCGTGATCTCGACGCCTTCCGCGCGGGCCGGTGCCGGCGCAAGCGCAGCCGCCAGCAGCATCGCTGCCAGCATCCAGCTCGTCAGCAGGTGAAGGACAGGACGAATCACTCGTTCGGGCGCAGGTCGGTCACGGGGATGGATCGTTGTTCAGGAAAACTCTTGCAGACCTGCCGGAGCAGCGTCCGGAGGGCGTTTCCCCCGGCTCGCCTTGCCGACGTGGATCAGATGCCCCAGCATGCAATTCGTTCTGTTCATGCGCCTGTCTCAGTGGGTAAGTCGGCGAAGATACTATCAGACCCCGCCTTTTTGGAATAGCGCATAGAACAAGCCATCGTGATCTTCTTCCCCGTCCGCCGCGGGAAGGAGCTGGCCGGGCGCGGAGAGGCGGATGGCATTGTGACGTTCGGCAAAGGCGGCGGCCTGCAGCTCGGATTCCTTCGGCCAGAGCGAGCAGGTGACCAATGCCAATTTACCATCGGGTTTGAGCATCCGCCACAGGTTGTCGAGGATTCGACTGGAAAGTGTTGCAAGCTGCGCTGCATCTTCCTTGCGGCGCAGCCAGCGGATGTCCGGATGGCGCCGCACGATGCCGGAGGCGGTACAGGGCACGTCGGCGAGAATGCGGTCGAACGGCACGCCGTCCCACCAGTCGCCGCTGCTGGCGTCGCCCGTCTTCAGGCGTGCCTCCAGTTGCAGCCGATCCAGGTTCTCGGTAATGCGGGTGAGGCGGGCCGGGTCGCTGTCGAGCGCGAGCAGGTCGATGTCCGCGCATTCCAGCATATGCCCGGTCTTCCCGCCGGGGGCGGCGCAGGCATCGAGCACGCGCATGCCGTCGCGCAGGTCGAGCAGCGGCGCCGCCAGTTGGGCAGACGCATCCTGCACCGACACCACGCCTTCGGCAAAGCCCGGGATCTGCATGACCGGAACCGGCTTTTCCAGGCGTACTGCGGAAGGTCCGATCACGCTTGCACCGATCTGTGCGTTCGCCAGCGTGCGCATGTACTCTTCGACCGACGACTTGCGCCTGTTGACGCGCAGCGTGAGCGGCGGCGTGCGGTTGCCGGCGGCGAGGATGCTTTCCCATTGCTGCGGATAGGCCGCGCGCGCCGAGTCGATCCACCACTGCGGATAATTCCAGCGGCCGGGACCGTGTTTCAGTACCTGCGGCATGAGCGCCTCGCGCTCGCGCAAGAAACGGCGCAGTACCGCGTTCACCATCCCCTTTGCATGCGCAATGCCCGCGTCCGCCGCGGCGGCGGTCACGGCCTGGTCCACGACGGTAAAGCTTTCGTATGGCGCATCCGGCGTGGCGGCGCTGTCGTCGCACAGCAGGGCCAGCGCGCAGGACAGCAGTGCGCGCAATTCAGCCGGTGAGGGAGGCTTGGATGCCAGCAGTCCGAGCAGCAGGTCAGCACGCCCGAGCTGCCGCATCGTGCGATAGGCAATGTCCTGCATCGCACCGCGTGCCTGCGGCGGCGCTGCAGTCTGCACGAATACCGCAGCGAGCGCTTGCGGCAGGGCCGTTCCCGCCTTGACCCTGGCAACGGCGTGGGCTGCGCCCAGCAGGCTGAAGGCGAGGGAATCTGTTTTCAGTTGGGTGTTCGACATCGGCATGCGCGGCGGCGCCGCGCAATCTCCCGTAATAAGATGAATCAGGTCTTGGTGAAGGCGAGCTTGGCGCCCAGCGCCACGAAGGTAGCGCCGACCACGCGCTCCAGCCACAGTTTCACGCGCGGATTGCGTCCTGCGCGCCGTGCCAGCGTTCCCGCAAGGAAGGCCGTGCCGCTGTTCCAGAACATGCTGATGACCGCGAACGCGACGCCAAGCAGCAGGAAGGCCAGCGTCTTCTGTGGTGCGTCGGTGCGCACGAACTGCGGGATGAATGCGAGGAAGAACAGGATCACCTTCGGGTTGAGCACATTGGTGACCATGGCTTGCAGGAAGATCGTCCGGTGCGGACGCACATCGCGAACCGCATCTGCAGTCGAGGGAGTGCCCGGCTTGACGAGCATCATGCGAATGCCGAGATAGATCAGGTAGGCGCCGCCGGCAAGCTTGATGAAGGTGAAGGCGGTGGCGGAAGCGGCGAGGATGGCGCTCAGTCCGATGGCGGACGCAAGTGCATGCACGCAGCATCCCGCGGAGATGCCAAGGGCCGACATCATGCCGGCGGACCGGCCCTGCGCGATACTGCGCCCCAGGATATAGGCCGTATCAGGGCCGGGCGTGGCGTTGAGCAGCAAGACTGCAACGAGAAAGAGGCCGAAATCGGAAATTCCAAGGATGTCCATACGCAGTGCGCACCGAAGATCCGGTGCGGTCAGGCAAAGACATCATTGTAGCCTCGTTGCAGATCCTATACGCCCCACATCACGTCTTTGCCGTCATTTCGGGCAGCACGCAACATTTCCAGCAGGGGGTAGGCGCGGGTTGCAAAACTGACAAATTCGACGGGTTCATGGTCATTGTCATCGCCTTCATCGCCATGATGCGCCAGCACGTCGCGTTTTACCTCCTCGGACGTCGGGTGCAAGCGGCTTTCGGCGATTTCCGCCTCCAGCTTTGCCACGGCGTTCGGCGCCTCTTCCGACGTGATGACACCGAGTTTGACGTCCTTGTTCAGCAACTCAAGAATGCGCTTGGCGTGTTCCTCATACATCATGACTTCCGCCGCTGCCTTTGATTTGAATGTAACTAGCATGGGGCCTCCGATAGCAGTCTCTACTTCTTAACATAGCATGAGTTTGGGATTTTGCTATAGGCCAAATCAGTGGACGGACGGCGCCGCACGATTGGCGACGAAGGCAGCCAGCGCCAGTGCCTGGCCGGCAATGCATATCGCCAAGGCACCGCGCATGGCGTCGGGGGCCGATGTTCCGAACGAGGAGAACATGTCGATCAGCAAACCCACGCCCCACTGCACAATGAAAGACCCGACGAAAACCATGAGGTTGAAGGCGCTGTTGGCGCGGCCTGCCAATGCAACAGGGAAAGCAAGGCTGACGCCGGTTTGCGTCAAGGTCGTTACCGTCACGCATGCTGCGAGGACAAGCCATAGGGCCCATGACGACGGTGCCGATGTGGAAAGCATAGCCAGTTGCACCACGACGGCACCGGCCAGGCCGGCTGCAATGACGCGCACCGAGGAAAAACCGCGCGAACCGCCATGCGCGACATGGCGCGGCGCCCACCACGACATGCCAAGAAAGGACAGCATCATGCACAGGTTGAAAACGAACAGGATCTGCGCCGTCTGCTGCTTGCTCATTCCCAGCACCGTCATCATCCATGGCCCCGCCCACAAGGTCTGCCATGCGGAAAGACAGCCGTGGTTGACGATGCCCAACAGTCCCATGCGGCGGAAAAAGGGATCGGCAAAGATATGACCATATCCCAGTGCGCCGGTACCCGGTGCGGCGGGTTTCGCTTGTGCCGCCGCATGCTGGCTGGCCTCGACTTTCCTCAGCAGAAAGAAGATCAGAGCCGCAATCACCAGGATCATTCCGCTCATGACCCAGAATACTCCGCGCCAACCGATGAGCGGCAGTGCCGCGCTGACCGGCACGGTCGCCGCAAGCGCGCCCGAGGTGCCGGCGACCAGCATCCAGGCAGCCAGCCGGCTTTGCTGATCCGCAGGAAACCATTGCCGGTATGCCTTGAATGGTGCCATCAGGCAGGCCGAGACGCCTACGCCGATCAGCATGCGGCCGAGCCACAGGCCGGCAAGGGATTCGCTGCTGGCGAAGATGGCCGCGCCGGCCGCGGCGAAGAGCAGCAGGGCCGATTCTGTGCGCCGGGGGCCATACTTGTCCAGCCAGATGCCGAGCGGCAGCTGCAGTGCGGCGAAACTCAGGAAATAAGCCGATGACAACAGGCCGAGGTCGGCATTCTGCAGGCCGATGTCCGCCTGGAGGTCCGGCGCGATGACGGCATTGATGGAGCGGAAGGCGTAGGACAGGAAATAGGCAGCCGCAAAACACAGGAAAATTTGCGCAGCGGCCAGTCCGCGGAGTGCCGCCATGTCAGTTGAGCTTGAAGGACGTGAGGAAGGTGTCGGCCGCCTCGCGCGGCAATGCGCTTTCCTTGCCGACCGCGATCACCTGGTAGATGCGCTTGCCGTTGGCGACGAAGCGGCCGAACAGCACGCGGGATTCCGCGCCGGCGGCCTCGATGTCGATTGTCGCCGGAACAGCGCCGGGAGCGGATACCGTTTCCTTGCGCACGCTGCCGCCGATATTGCGGACCAGCGCTGTCTTCATCGCTGTCAGCGCCCGCAGCGCCCTGGCTTCATCCGGCAATTCCGCGGTTCCGACAGCGAAGGTCACGCCATCGACATCTGCGGCCGTCATCGTCATGGATACTTCAATGCCGTCGAGGTTGACCGTGCGCGTATGCGATGCCGGTTTGGCGGGCAGCAGCACGACGAAGGTCGCCGGCGAACCGCGCACTTCGCGCCAGTCGAACTTGGGGCTGCAGGCGGCGAGCAAGGCGATACAGGCGATGCACGCCGCCTTTGCGAGGAGGGAAACAGGGGAGGTGAACATGGGCGACATGGTAGCAGTTGCACCGTATTCCGTCCCGGCATGACTGTCGTCAGTCGGCTCCCTGCGGCGTCGCTGCCGCCGTGCCAACAGCATGCGCCTTCTGGAACGTGCGCATTCCCAGCACGACGCCCACGCACAGCAGCGCGATACCGGCAAGTACCGTGGCGGTCGGCGCCGCGCCGCGCCAGATGAATGCATACAGCAGCGCCGATAAGGTTTCGAACACGATAAGCTGTCCGGCCAGCGAGGTCGGGAGTTTCTGGCTCGCCTTGTTCCACAACATGGTGCCGAGCCACGACGCGCACAACCCGAGCGTGAGCATCAGGCCGATGAATTCCATCGGGCGCGGACCGAGCGGGAAATCGTAGGCAGCGGGCTGGAGGGCGGCATAGACGCCGTAGCCGGCGAAACCGACGAGCGCCAGCGGCAGCGTCGCCAGTCCCTGCACAGTCGCCCAGGTGGACGAGGCGATGTGCGGATTCTGTTTCATGTGCCGCGCATTCATGATCGGATACCAGGTCCACGCAGCGAGGGCGCCGAGCGTAATGAAGCAACCCAGCGCATAGTCCGAGGTGGAGCGGCTGCCGTCGAGGTGCGCGAGTTCGCTCGCATTCACCAGCATCAGTCCGATGAAGATGATGATGAGCGACGGTGCAAGCCTGCCCCATGCCACCGTTTCCGACGGATGGCCGGGCGACCAGTTCGAGCAGATGGCAATCACGACCGGCAGCGTCCCGATCATCATCGTGGGCAACGGCGCGTCCGCAAGCTGGATGCCGGTGGCCAGCGCGGCGTAATAGAGGATGTTTCCGACCAGCGCAAGCTTGAGCGCCGCGATCCAGTCCGCCCTGGTGAGCGCGGCGATACGGCGGCGGTCGAAGTACGCCGGCACCAGCGCGATCAGCCCGAAGCCGATATAGCGGCCGAACGACAGCACCAGGCCGGGATAATCACCGAGCATGAGGGGCGCGACAAACACCAGTCCCCACAGGAGGCCGGCGCCGAGTGCGCAAAGTAATCCGATGAACATGATGATTCCGAAGAGTGGCTGCGGGTGCCAATGCGCACCCATGGGCACGGATTATCAGCGGCGGTTCGGTTCCGGTCTTGTACCGATTTGCTGTTGGTACTGGGCGGGCGTGACGCCGTATGCGCGCTTGAACCAGCGGTTCAGGTGGCTCTGGTCGGTCAGGCCGGCCGCCGCTGCCGCATCGGACGGCGTGGCACGTTTGGCAAGCAGCGATTTTGCACGGGCGGCCCGGCGCGCCTGCACGTATTGATGCGGCGTGACATGGAAGGCTGCGGAGAAGGTGCGGACGAAATGGAAGACGGACAGGCCGGCTTCGGCGGCCAGCATCTCGATGCCCAGGTTGTCGTCGAGATGCGCTTCGATGCAGTCCAGGACGCGTTGCATCGACGCCATCCGGCGCTTTTCGCTGGCCGAGGCCGGGCGCACCTCGCGCGCATTGCTGCCGTAGCGCGCGACGATGGCGTCGACCAGCGTCGTGAATTCCGATGCAAACGCGACATCGTTCGGCGCATTCCACATGCTGCGGAAGGTCTGCTGGAAGGCGGATGCAAGCGCAGGATCGTAGACGGTCGCATCGGGGAAGAAGGCTTCGCTGCCGGTCATCTCGCAGAGCGTTTCCGGCTCGATGTACAGCATTTGGTAGGTCCAGCCCGCGTCGACTTCGGCTTTTCCGGTGTGCAGCTCGTCGGGGTTAAGCATGACCAGCGTGCCTGCGGGAGCGACATGCTCCGAACCGAGATAGCGGAATCGTTCCGCCCCTGCCTCGATCGCGCCGAGCGAATAGCCGTCATGCACGTGCGGCGCGAAAGCATGGTGAACCAGCCGTGCCGAATAAAGCTCCACGCCCGGCAGGTGCGGGCTGGACTTGAAGGTGACGAATTCGGAAGGGTGATGGAACATGCAGGCCTCGACGCGCCGCGTGCTTTCCGGCATGCGGCTGGACTGCCATCATAAATCTTTATCGGTATTCCTGCGCAGCGTGCTCAATGTTCGCGTAATGCGCGCCGGTACTGGATTGCTTCCGCGACATGCGGCTGTGCAATCGTGGTCGCGCCGGAGAGGTCGGCAATCGTCCGCGCGACCTTGAGGACGCGATGATAGGCGCGCGCCGACCAGTTCAGTCTCGCCATCGCAGTGCGCAGCAGTTGTTCCGCCGCAGGATCCGGCTTGCAGTGCTCGTCGATTTCCGCGCCGGAAAGCGCATGGTTGGCCTTGCCTTGACGATCCAGTTGCCGGTCGAATGCGCGCTCGACGCGTTCGGCGATCGCCGCCGTGGGTTCGCCGTCCGCCTGCTTCAGCATGTCCTCGTGCGGCAGCGCACCGACCTGGATCTGCATGTCGATGCGGTCGAGGAGCGGGCCGGAAATCTTGTCCTGGTAGCGTGCCACCAGATCCGGCGTGCAGCGGCACTTGTTGGCGCTGTGGCCAAGGTAGCCGCAGGGGCACGGGTTCATCGCAGCGACCAGCTGGAAGCGTGCAGGAAAGTCTGCCTGGCGGGCTGCCCGTGAAATGGTAATGTGCCCGGATTCGAGCGGTTCGCGCAGGACTTCAAGAACCTTTCGGTCGAATTCCGGCAATTCGTCGAGGAAAAGCACCCCGCGGTGCGCCAGCGAGATCTCGCCCGGACGCGGCGGGCTGCCCCCGCCGACGAGTGCCACACCGGACGCCGTATGGTGCGGCGCGCGGTAGGGGCGCGATTTCCAGCGACTGGTCGAATAGCCGCTGGTGAGCGACTGCACGGCAGCCGACTCGAGCGCCTCCTCGTCCGTCATCGGCGGCAGGATGCCGGGGAAACGCGCCGCGAGCATCGATTTTCCCGTACCGGGCGGGCCCACCATGAGGACGCTATGGCCCCCTGTTGCCGCCACTTCGAGCGCCCGTTTCGCTTGTGCCTGGCCTTTGACATCGGAAAAATCGGGGTAGGCCGGCCGTACTGGGCTGGCTGCGGGGCGATGGCGTGAAAGCCTTGCATCTTCTGCCATTGCCGCAAAGTGGGCGCAAACCTGCAGCAAGGTGTCGGCGGGGAATATGGTGGCGTCCCGGACCAGGGCCGCTTCTTCCGCATTGGCCCGGGGCAGGATGAACGCGCGCTGCCGGCCGCTGCTGTCGGCTGCTCGGTGCATCGCATAGGTCATTGCCAGCGCGCCGCGGATCGGGCGCAATTCGCCGGAGAGCGACAGCTCGCCGGCAAACTCGTATTTATCGAGATCGTCGGCCGGCATCTGACCCGAAGCGGCAAGAATGCCCAGCGCGATGGGGAGGTCGAAACGCCCGGATTCCTTCGGCAGGTCAGCCGGGGCGAGATTGACGGTGATACGCCTTGCCGGGAATTCGAAGCAGGCATTCTGCAGCGCGGCGCGCACCCGGTCCTTGGATTCCTTTACCTCGGTTTCGGGCAGGCCGACGATGGTGAATGAGGGCAGGCCGTTCGCGAGGTGGACTTCGACCGTTACCTCCGGCGCGTGCATGCCGGCAAGGGCGCGGCTTTTCAGGACGGCCAGGCTCATCGATTACGGTTTTTTCAACTGCGTTTCCAGTGCCGCCACGCGCGCTTCCAGCGCGTCCAGCTTGGCGCGGGTCTTTGCCAGCACCTGGCTCTGGATGTCGAATTCCTCGCGGGTCACGAGATCCAGCCGGGAAAAACCTTGCGTCAGCATGGCCTTGACGTTGCGCTCGATGTCCTTCGCGGGGGAGTTCTCGATGGCCTGGTTGATCTTTGCCTGAAGGTCGTTGAAGAAGTTTGTCTTGTCCATAATCAATCCTAAGATGAAAAGACCGCACTTCGGTGGTGCGCGCAAACGTGGTGCGCATCACTGTGGTGCGAACTTTGTGGTGCATTGCCTTAAAAAGGTGTAAGCAGCGCGTGACCAATGCACGAAATTATAAAAATGATAACGCATCTGCACTGAAAAACGGTGGCATGAGTCCTGCTAAGTAGTTGGAAAAATGCAATTCGCCCATTTTTCCAACGCCATAAAAAGGGAAACGCCATGAAAAAACTCATTCTTGCCACTGCCATCGCCGCCGCCTTCACGGGCAGTCTCGCACAGGCCCAGGACAAGAAGCCGGATCATGAAGTCAGCTTCAACGCATCGGTGGTGAGCGATTACCGCTATCGCGGCATCTCCCAGACCCGCCTGAAGCCTGCCCTGCAGGGCGGCGCTGACTACGTCAATAACCCAACCGGATTCTACGCCGGTACGTGGTTGTCCACCATCAAGTGGATCAAGGATGTCCCGGGCGGCGACGCCAGCATCGAATGGGACATCTATGCCGGCAAGCGCGGTGAAGTCGTCGAAGGCGTTTCCTATGACTTGGGCGTGCTGCGTTACCAGTACCCGTCCAACAACCTGAACCCGAGCGCCAACACCACGGAAATCTACGGCCAGCTCGGCTACGGCCCGGCCTATATCAAGTATTCGCACTCGCTGACCAACCTGTTCGGCTTCGCCGACAGCAAGCGCAGCGGCTACCTCGACATCGGTGCCAACGTCGAAATCGGCGAAGGCCTGATCCTGAACCTGCACGCAGGCCACCAGAAGGTGAAGAACAATTCGCCGTTCAGCTACACCGACTGGAAGGTTGGCGTGACCAAGGACTTCGGCATCGTGACCGGTGCACTGGCACTCATCGGTACCGATACCGACAACTACGTTGGTCCGAACGGCAAGAACCTCGGCAAGAACAGCCTGGTCCTGTCGATCGCCAAGACTTTCTAAGCGAGGAAATCATGAAACTGATCACTGCGATCATCAAACCCTTCAAGCTCGATGAAGTGCGCGAGGCCCTCTCGGCGATCGGTGTCCAGGGCATTACGGTCACGGAAGTAAAGGGCTTCGGGCGCCAGAAAGGCCACACCGAGCTGTATCGCGGCGCCGAATATGTGGTCGACTTCCTGCCCAAGACCAAGATTGAAGCTGCCGTGGACGACGCCATCGTCGACCGCGCCATCGAAGCAATCGAAAGCTCTGCCCGCACCGGCAAGATCGGCGACGGCAAGATCTTCGTGTTCGACTTGCAGCAAGTCGTTCGAATCCGTACCGGCGAAACCGGTAAAGAAGCACTCTAAAGGAGGGGTGAGATGAAAAAACTGTTTGCAAGCATCCTGGCGGCAAGCTCCATGCTGATCGCCATCGGCTTTGCGCAACCGGCGCTGGCCGAGGAGGCCGCACCGGCCAAGACCGAGGCGGTTGTCGTTGCGCAGGCAGCCGCACCTGCCGCTCCCGAGGCGGCTTCCGCACCGGCTGCGCCGGCCGCCGCCGCTGCAGCACCCGCTGCCGCCGCTGCTCCGGCTGAAGCCGCTCCCGCTGCGGCACCGACGGCCAACAAGGGCGACACCGCCTGGATGATGATGGCAACCGTGCTCGTCATCCTGATGACGATCCCCGGCCTGGCACTGTTCTACGGCGGCCTGGTCCGTACCAAGAACATGCTGTCGATCCTGATGCAGGTGTTCATGATCTTCTCGCTGATCATCGTGCTCTGGTGCATCTACGGCTACTCGCTGGCATTCACTGAAGGTGGCTCGTTCATCGGCTCCTTCGATCGTCTGTTCCTGAAGGGCATCACGCCGGAATCGATGGCGGCCACTTTCAGCAAGGGCGTCGTGATCCCCGAGTTCGTGTTCGTCGCCTTCCAGGCAACCTTTGCAGCCATTACCTGCGGCCTGATCGTCGGCGCGTTCGCCGAGCGCATCAAGTTCTCCGCCGTGCTGCTGTTTGTCGTTCTGTGGTTCACCTTCTCCTACCTGCCGATCGCACACATGGTCTGGTTCTGGCCTGGTCCGGATGCCTATACCGACGCAGCCGCTGCTGAAAAGGCGACCGCTGCCGCCGGCTGGCTGTTCGCCAAGGGCGCGCTCGACTTCGCGGGCGGCACCGTGGTGCACATCAATGCCGCTATCGCAGGACTGGTGGGCGCCTATGTCATCGGCAAGCGTATCGGTTACGGTCGCGAATCCATGGCGCCGCACTCGCTGACGCTGACCATGGTGGGCGCATCGCTGCTGTGGGTGGGCTGGTTCGGTTTCAACGCCGGCTCCGCACTGGAAGCAGGCGGCACCGCTGCCCTGGCACTGATCAACACGCTGCTCGCTACCGCAGCCGCAACCCTGTCCTGGAGCTTCGGCGAATGGATGGGTAAAGGCAAGCCGTCCATGCTGGGTGCCGCTTCCGGCGCCGTTGCTGGCCTGGTCGCGATTACGCCGGCTGCCGGTTTCGTCGGCGTGATGGGCGCTCTGGTCATCGGCCTGCTGGCTGGCGTGATCTGCCTGTGGGGTGTGAACGGCCTGAAGCGCCTGCTCGGCGCGGACGATTCGCTCGACGTGTTCGGCGTGCATGGCGTCGGCGGTATCCTCGGCGCGCTGCTGACCGGCGTGTTCGCGGCTCCCTCCCTCGGCGGCACGGGCATCTACGACTACGTTGCCAACAAGGTTGCGGAAGAGTATTCGATCGCCGGCCAGGTCTGGATCCAGGCACAAGGCGTGCTGACCACCCTGATCTGGTCCGCTGTCGTGTCCTTCATTGCCTACAAGCTGGTGGACCTGATCGTTGGACTGCGTGTGCCGGAAGAAGAAGAACGCGAAGGCCTGGACATTTCCAGCCACGGCGAATCCGCATACCACTCCTGATCTCCAAGGGAACCCGTTTCCCCGCCCGCAACCGCGGGCTTCACAAAGCGCCTCGTCATGAGGCGCTTTTTTTTCGTCCTTGCCTTTAAAACCGGAAGATTGCCCAGATCTAGGTGTCCCGGGATGTTTGCCAGGTTGCCTTGTTGCCGTTTTTGAAATATTGGGTGATGGCAGGCGCATCCTCGAACAACAGTCGGCAGGCGGAACAGAGGGATTGCCGTTAGAATCAGCTTATTCAGCTTGCAAGAATGCTTATACCACTAAGGTTTTTATGGTTCCGCACCTCGTTACGGCCTTGAACGGCCCGCTTCTCGACCTGGAAAAGAAAATCCTGGCCGCGACCCCAGCGATCGAACGCTGGTTCCGCCTGGAATGGCAGGAGCACACGCCGCCCTTTTATTGCTCGGTGGACCTCCGCAATGCCGGATTCAAATTGGCGCCGGTCGACACCAACCTTTTTCCCGGCGGCTTCAACAACCTGTCGCCGGAAATGCTGCCGCTGGCCGTCCAGGCAGCGATGGCCGCGATTGAAAAATATTGTCCGGATGCCAAGAACCTGCTCCTGATCCCGGAGCGGCATACCCGCAACACCTTCTACCTGCAGAACGTCGCCCGGCTGATCCAGATCTTCCGCCAGACCGGCCTGAATGTCCGCCTGGGCTCCCTGTCGGAAGACGTCAAGGAACCGACCAACATCGAGCTGCCCGACGGCACGACGCTGACGCTGGAGCCGCTGGAGCGTTCCGCGAACGGACGCCGCCTCGGCCTGAAGAATTTCGATCCCTGCACCATCCTGCTGAACAACGACCTGTCGTCCGGCATCCCGAAGATTCTGGAAGGGCTGCACGAGCAGAACCTGCTGCCGCCGCTGCACGCGGGTTGGGCGGTGCGCCGCAAGACCAATCACTTTGCAGCCTACGACGAGGTGGTGAAGAAATTCTCCAAGCTGGTCGACGTCGACCCGTGGATGCTCAACCCGTATTTCGCCAAGTGCGGTGAGATCAACTTCCAGGAGCGCACCGGCGAAGAATGCCTGGCTTCGAACGTCGACTCGCTGCTGTCGAAGATCCGCAAGAAGTACAAGGAATACGGCATCAAGGAAAAGCCCTTTGTCATCGTCAAGGCAGACGCCGGCACCTATGGCATGGGCATCATGTCGGTCAAGGATGCGAGCGAAGTGAAGGACCTCAACCGCAAGCAGCGCAACAAGATGTCGGTGGTGAAGGAAGGCCTGGAAGTGTCCGACGTGATCATCCAGGAAGGCGTGCACACCTTCGAGCACATCAACGACGCCGTTGCCGAGCCGGTGGTGTACATGATCGACCGCTATGTCGTTGGCGGCTTCTACCGCGTGCATGCGGAACGCGGCATCGACGAGAACCTGAACTCGCCCGGCGCGCATTTCGTGCCGCTCGCCTTCGCGCAGCAGCATGCGCTGCCCGACCTGCAGGCCAAGCCCGGCACCGCGCCGCCGAACCGTTTCTACATGTACGGCGTCGTCGCGCGCATGGCTCTGCTCGCGGCATCCATCGAACTCGAGAAGACCGATCCGAATCCGGAAGTCTACTGACGGGACGCCTGCATGAAATTCGCTTTCCTTGCCGACCCGCTGGACCATTTCAAGATCTACAAGGACACGACGTACGCAATGATGGTCGAGGCTGCGCGCCGCGGCCACGAGATTTTTGCATTCCAGCAGAAGGACATGGCCTTCCAAAACGGCAAGGTGTCCGCCGACATACGACGGATCACGCTGACGGGCGACCAGGATGACTGGTACCGCGCCGAACCGCCGCTGGCGTCGACCCTGGATGCATTCGATGCCATCGTTGTGCGCAAGGACCCTCCTTTCAACATGGAGTACATCTACCTGACTTACCTGCTCGAAGTGGCGGAGAAGCAGGGCGCGCATGTCTTCAATCGGCCGGAGGCGATCCGCAGCCATAACGAAAAGCTGGCGATCGCGCAGTTCCCGCAGTTCACGGCGCCGACGCTGGTGACCAGCGACGCGGCGCGCGTCCGGGCCTTCCACCAGGAACACAAGGACATCATCCTCAAGCCGCTGGACGGCATGGGTGGGGCGGGCATCTTCCGTGTCGGGGAAGACGGCATGAATCTCGGCTCGATCATTGAAACGCTTACCGGAAACGGCGCGCACACCATCATGGTCCAGCGCTTCATCCCGGAAATCGTCCAAGGCGACAAGCGCGTGCTGCTGATCGGCGGGGCGGTAGTGCCGTTTTGCCTGGCGCGCATTCCGCAAGGCGGTGAAGTGCGCGGCAATCTCGCCGCCGGCGGTCTTGGCGTAGCGCAGCCGATATCGGCGCGCGACCGGGAAATCGGCGAAGCCCTTGCGCCAGTTCTTTTGAAGCGCGGCTTATTGCTGGTAGGATTGGACGTGATTGGCGACTGCCTGACGGAAATCAACGTCACCAGTCCCACGTGCTTTCAGGAAATCAAGCAGCAGACAGGATTCGATGTGGCAGGCATGTTCATCGACGCACTGGAGAGACAGTGCCAATAATTCGCTTCGCGCAATCGGTGCGCGGAGAATAACGACGGACAGGTCGTCGGCTCGGGGAGGGCAGGTGTTCAACCGCGCACGCGACTGTTCTTGGCCGGACAGATCATGGTAGGGATTCTTCTTCTGACGCACGCACCGCTGGGGAACGCGTTCATGGACGCCGCCACGCACGTCTTTCGCGCGCGACCGGAGCGCATGGAGGCGATCGACGTGCGCGCCGACCAGGATCCCGCCGAAGTGAACCGGATCGCGCAGGAAGCGATCAAGCGGCTCGACGATGGTTCCGGCGTGCTGGTCATCACGGACGTCATGGGAGGCACGCCGTCCAATTGCACACTCAAGCTGTGCAACCCGGGACATATCGAGGTTATCGCAGGTATCAGCCTTCCGATGCTCCTGCGGGCGCTGACCTATCGCAACGACACGATCGATGTCGTCGTGGAAATGGCCCTTGCCGGAGGGCAGAGCGGCGCGGTGCGGGTGGACAACCGCGTGCGGCTCTCTCCCAACTGAACAACAAGCACAAGAAAATGATTCAACAGGAAATCGAAATCATCAACAAGCTGGGCCTGCACGCGCGAGCCTCCGCAAAACTCACGCAACTGGCTGCCAAGTACAAGAGCGAAGTCTGGCTGACGCGCAATGCGCGCCGGGTCAATGCCAAGTCCATCATGGGTGTCATGATGCTGGCTGCCGGCAAGGGCTCGAAAGTCGTGCTGGAGACGGAAGGCGCGGACGAGAAAGAGTGTTTTGACGCGCTCTTCGAGCTGATACAGAATAAGTTCGGCGAAGGCGAGTAAGCCTTTTCGACCACCATAGGCCCGGCACACAGAATGGCTTCCTTCACGCTCCACGGGATTCCCGTCTCACGCGGTATCGCGATCGGCCGCGCGCACCTGCTCGCGCCGGCTGCGCTCGACGTCAAGCATTACCTGATCTCGCAGGAACAGGTCGAGGCGGAAGTGCTGCGCCTGCAAAAGGCGATCGCCAGCGTCCACAAGGAACTGCAGACGATCTGGAACGAGCTGCCGAAAGACGCGCCCGCCGAGCTGGGCGCGTTCATCGATGTGCATGCGCTGATCCTGTCGGACCCGATGATTGCCGAAGTGCCACTCGACATCATTCGCACGCGCTATTACAACGCGGAATGGGCGCTGGTCACGCAGATCGACGAGCTGTCCGCGCAATTCGACGAAATCGAGGATGCCTACCTGCGCGAGCGCAAGAGCGACATCCAGCAGGTCGGCGAGCGCGTACTGAAGGTGCTGACGGGAAGTGCCACCACTTTGCCGACGCATAGCGATGGCGACGAGAATGCCGGACGCATGATCGTGGTTGCCCATGACATATCGCCGGCCGACATGCTGCAGTTCAAGGATCGGGCATTCGGTGGATTCGTGACCGACCTCGGCGGTCAGAACTCGCATACCGCGATCGTTGCACGCAGCCTCGACATCCCTGCCGCTGTCGGCATGTCCAACGCCTCCGCGCTGATCGAGCAGGATGACCTGATCATCATCGACGGCGATGCGGGCGTGGTGATCGTCGAGCCGCCGCCGAACGTGCTGGAGCAGTACCGCGATCTGCAGCAGCGGCTGATGCGCGAGCGCAAGAAGCTCGGCAAGCTGAAAAAGACCCCGGCCATCACCAAGGACGGCACCGAGATCACGCTGCTTGCCAATATCGAGCTGCCGGACGACTGCCCGGGCGCGCTCGACTCCGGCGCCATGGGCGTCGGCCTGTTCCGTTCCGAATTCCTTTTCATGGGCCGCGCCGGTTTCGTCAACAAGCTGCCTTCCGAGGACGAGCAGTTCGAGTCCTACCGCCAGGCCGTCGTGGCGATGAAGGGGCGGCCGGTCACCATCCGCACGCTCGACATCGGCGCCGACAAGCCGCTCGATTCCGCCGAGCAGACCGCGCTCAACCCCGCACTCGGCCTGCGCGCGATCCGCTTTTGCCTCGCCGAGCCGCAGATGTTCCTGCAGCAGTTGCGCGCGATCCTGCGCGCGTCTGCCTACGGCCCGATCAAGCTGCTGATCCCGATGCTCGCACATGCCTTCGAGATCGACCAGAGCCTGGCGATGATCGAACAGGCCAAGGCGCAATTGCGCGAGCAGAACAAGAAATTCGACCCGCTGATCCCGGTCGGCGCGATGATCGAAATTCCCGCCGCTGCGCTCACGCTGCCGATGTTCGTCAAGCGCATGGATTTCCTGTCGGTCGGCACCAACGACCTGATCCAGTACACGCTGGCCATCGACCGCGCGGACCACGAGGTTGCGCATCTCTACAACCCGCTGCATCCGGCGGTGCTGTACCTGCTGGCAAGCACGATCTCGATCGGTGCGAAGGCGGGTGTTCCGATATCCGTCTGCGGCGAGATGGCGGGCGATACGCGCATGACGCGCCTGCTGCTCGGCATGGGACTGCGCGAATTTTCCATGCATCCGACGCAGATCCTTTCGGTGAAGCAGGAAATTCTCAACACCGACCTGCACGCCATTGCTGCGCAGACGAAGAAGATCCTGCGCACGATGGAGCCGGCGGCCATCCTCAGCGCCGTCGAGCAGCTGCGCGAGCTCTGACAGGACTGTTGCAGGCGCCAACAAAAAAGGGGACTCTCGATCGAGTCCCCTTTTTCATTGCATTGCCTGCAATCAGGATGGTGCCGCTTCCGGCATCGCTGCGGCGCGCCTTGCCTGATGGCGCTTCCACAGCAAGGGACCGATCACCAGTGCCGCAGTCAGCAGGAGGATCGACGCCGAGATCGGCTTGGTGACGAAGATCGTCATGTCGCCCTGGCTGATCGACAGCGCGCGGCGCAACTGCTGTTCCGCCACCGGTCCGAGGATCATGCCGACGATGGTCGGCGCAACCGGGATGTCGTAACGGCGCATCAGGAAGCCGATCAGGCCGATGATGTACAGCAGCAGCAGGTCGAACCACGAATTGCGCAGGCCGTAGGCGCCGAGCGTGGCGAAGATCAGGATGCCGCCGTACAGCAGCGGGCGCGGGATCGACAGCAGCTTGATCCACACGCCGACCAGCGGCAGATTCAGGATCAGCAGCAGCACATTGCCGATGTACATGGAGGCGATCAGGCCCCAGACCAGCAGCGGCTGGGTTTCGAACAGCAGCGGACCCGGTTGCAGGCCGTATTGCTGGAACGCCGCCAGCACGATTGCCGCCGTGGCCGATGTCGGCAGGCCGATCGTCAGCAGCATGGCGAGCGTGCCGGTGCTCGATGCATTGTTCGCCGCTTCCGGACCTGCCACGCCTTCGATGGCACCGTTGCCGAACTCTTCCGGATTCCTGCTGAGCTTCTTTTCGATCGAATACGACAGGAAGGTCGGGATCTCGGAACCGCCCGCCGGCATCGCGCCGATCGGGAATCCGAGGACCGTGCCGCGCAGCCACGGTTTCCAGGAACGCGCCCAGTCGGATTTCGACATCCAGATCGAACCCTTGACCTGCTCCAGCTTGTCCTCGGCCTTGTTCAGGTAAGTGGCAAGGTAAAGCGTTTCGCCGACCGCGAACAGGCCCACGGCCGCGACGACGACGTCGATGCCGTCGAGCAGCTCCGGGATACCCATGGTGAAGCGCGGCTGGCCGGTCTGGCCGTCAATGCCGATCAGGCCGATCCACAGGCCGAAGAACAGGCTCGCCAGTCCGCGTGCCATCGAAGCGCCGAGGAGGGTGGATACGGTAACGAAGGCAAGGATCATCACGGCAAAGTATTCGGCGGGGCCGAACTTGATCGCAACATCCACCACCAGCGGCGCTACGGCGGTCAGCATCACGACGGAGATGGTGCCGGCGACGAAGGAGCCGATGGCCGAGGTGGACAGTGCCGGACCGGCGCGCCCGTTCTTGGCCATCCTGTTGCCCTCGAGCGCCGTCATGATGGTGGCCGATTCGCCCGGTGTATTGAGCAGGATCGATGTGGTCGAGCCGCCATACATCGCGCCGTAATAGATGCCGGCGAACATGATCAGCGCGCCGGTCGGGTCGAAGCTGGCAGTCGCCGGCAGCAACAAGGCGACAGTCAGTGCCGGGCCGACGCCAGGCAGCACACCCACGAGCGTGCCGAGGGTGACGCCAATGAAACCCAGCATCAGATTCTGCATCGTCATCGCGACGCCGAACCCGGCAATCAATGCATTGAAGGTTTCCATGCTCACAGCCCTCCCAGCAGGCCGCTCGGCAGATTCAGTCCGAGACCGCGCGTGAAAATGAAGAAGGCGATCGTGGCGACGATCAGGCCGACAACGATATCGCGGAACAACCTGCGGCTGCCGAAGCCGCGCGCCACGAGCGTAAAGAGGAAGGTCGAGGCGAGCACGAAGCCGGCCCACGCGATGGACGCCATGTGCAGGATTACACCCGTGCTCAGGATCGCAAAGGCAACCCAGTCCGGCGCGTCATGGTTGGTTTCGTCGTCCATCGGGACATTGCGCCAGCCGCCGGAGACTGCTTGCCAGCTGAGGATGCCGCCGAGGATCATCAGGCCGGTGCCAATCAGGTAGGGGAATGCGCGCGGACCCACCTGCGAGTAGCCGCCGCCGGCCGAGATGTCCTGCGTACTGGCGACGACGAAGATGCCCAGCGTCGCCAATGCGATGGACACCATCAGCTCTCCCGGGTTGATCGGAGAACGAGTGGTCATGTTGTTCACCTAGAGTTCGAATGGTTATGTCTTTATTTTTATACCGGCACGGCGTGCAAGGCGAGCTGCCTTTGCGCCGGCCGGGGCAAGACATGGTGCGGTCCGTCCTTGCGTCCGGACGGACCGGTGCGGATGCGCCGTGGACAGGCGCTTACTTCTTGACGAGGCCGAGGCCGTTGATGATTTTCTCGGTCTGCTTCACTTCATTTTCGAGGTATTGCTGGAACGCGTCGCCCGGCAGATAGGCATCCGCCCAGCCGTTCTTGGCGAGCAGGTCCTGCCAGGACTTGCTCTTGACTGCCTTGTCGACCGTCATCATCAGCTCACGCTTCTGCGCATCATTGATGCCGGGCGCGGCAAAAATCGCACGCCAGTTGGACAATTCGACATCCACGCCTTGCTCCTTCAGCGTCGGGACATCGATACCCGGGAGGCGCTTGCCGGAAGTCACAGCCAGCGGGCGGAACTTGCCCGACTGGATCTGGCCGGCAAACTCGTTGTAGCCGGAAAGGCCGACCGTCACGTGGCCGCCGAGAATGGCGGCCTGCGCCTCGCCGCCGCCGGCGAACGGGATGTAGTTGATCTTGCTGACATCCACGCCGGTTGCCTGCGCGATCATCGCCACGATGATGTGGTCGGTGCCGCCGGCCGAGCCGCCGCCCCAGGAAACGGCGCCCGGGTTGGCCTTGAACTGGGCGATCAGGTCCTTGAGCGACTTGATCGGGGAGCTGGCCGGGACGACCAGCACGTCATATTCGCCGGTCAGCCGTGCGATCGGCGTGACTTGCGAGAGGTTGACCGGGGACTTGTTGAGCGCGATGCCGCCGACCATCACGCTGCCGCCGATCAGGACCGCTGTCGGGTCGCCCTTGGCTGAGTTGACGAACTGCGCCAGGCCGATGGTGCCGGCAGCGCCGCCCTTGTTGTCGATCTGGACCTTCTTGACGGTTTCGCTCTGCTGCATTGCCTGGGCGAGGCCGCGGCCGGTCTGGTCCCAGCCGCCGCCCGGGTTGGCCGGCACCAGCATTTTGATGCTGTCGAGGGCGAGTGCCGGTGCGCTGGCGACCAGGCCGAGCGCCGTGATCGAGCTGAGCAGCCAGCGGCTGAGGGAATTGCGTTTGCCGATAGTCATGGTAAATCTCCTTCTTCCTAGTAAGGCAACCCTGATTATTGTGTGAGCGCCAGGGTGCATGCGCTGTCCGGCGTAATGTAAAACACCTTAGCTTGCATTTAGCTTTCGATCATTGTTTTGCGGTTTGCCATGGCGTTGCTGTTTTATCATGTTTGCGCGATTGCCGCTCTAGGCAGATTAGCAGCCGGAAGAAGCTTGTAAAGCAAACAAGGATCCCAACTCAGCCGGTTTGACTGGTGGAAGCGACTTGGTTATTCTTATGCAATGCGCCGATTTGATGATCAGCTTGCGGGCGCGTAATAAATACGGCTAAAGCGTGCTTGCAAGAAAGCCCTGAAAGCCCGATAAGCTGTTCGCTGTCGGGCTTTTTTGTTTTCGGCGCAACGGATTCCACGAAAATCCGGCGCTTGTTATCTGGATCTTTATGCCATCCATCGGAATCGTTTCACCCAAATCGATGCATTTCCCGGAACCGCTGACACTGCGCAGCGGCGCCACGCTTGCCGATTACACCCTGATGTACGAAACCTACGGCACGCTCAATGCGGACCGGTCCAACGCGGTGCTGGTCTGCCACGCGCTCAACGCGTCGCATCACGTCGCCGGTATCTATGAAGGAGTGGACGGCAGCAAGAATGTCGGCTGGTGGGACAACATGGTCGGCCCCGGCAAACCGGTGGACACCGACCGCTTCTTCGTCATCGGCGTGAACAATCCCGGCTCCTGCTTCGGCTCGACCGGTCCGATGCATATCAATCCTGCTACCGGCAAACCCTACGGCGCCAGCTTTCCCGTCGTCACGGTGGAAGACTGGGTCAATGCGCAGGCGCGACTGGCCGACCGGCTGGGCATCGAGAAGTTTGCCGCCGTCATGGGCGGTTCGCTCGGCGGCATGCAGGCGCTGGCGTGGAGCATGATCTTCCCGGAGCGCCTGCGGCATGCGGTCGTGATCGCATCGACGCCCAAGCTCTCCGCGCAGAACATCGCCTTCAACGACGTCGCCCGGCAATCCATCCTGACCGATCCGGATTTCCACGGCGGCGACTATTATGCGCACGGCGTGGTGCCCAAGCGCGGCCTGCGCGTGGCGCGCATGGTCGGCCACATCACTTACCTATCGGATGACAGCATGGCCGAGAAATTCGGACGCTCGCTGCGCAACGGTGATTTCCAGTTCGGCTTTGGCATCGATTTCGAGATCGAATCCTACCTGCGCTACCAGGGCGACAAGTTTTCCGAGTACTTCGACGCCAACACCTACCTGCTGATCACCAAGGCGCTCGACTACTTCGACCCGGCGCGCGAGCACGGCGACGATCTCGCCAAGGCGCTGGCCAATACGAAGGCGCAGTACCTGCTGGTGTCCTTCACCACCGACTGGCGCTTTTCGCCCGAGCGCAGCCGCGAGATCGTGCAGGCACTGGTCAAGAACAAGCGCCGCGTCGACTACGCGGAAATCGATGCGCCGCACGGCCACGATGCATTCCTGCTCGAGGATCCCCGTTACATGAATGTAGTGAAAGCCTATTACGACCGCATCTGGCAGGACATCAACGACGGAGGGCGCGCATGAACTTCCGCGAACTCATCGCCCTGCGACCGGATCTCGCCTTTATCGCCCACTGGGTGGCGACCGAGTCACATGTGCTCGACCTCGGCTGCGGCGACGGCGTGATGCTCGAGTACCTGCAATCCGAAAAACGCTGTATCGGATACGGTGTCGAGATCGACGACAACAAGATCCCGACCTGCGTCAGCCGCGGCGTGTCCGTCATCCAGCAAGACCTGGAGGCCGGACTTGCCATGTTTACCGACAGCGCATTCGATACGGTGCTCTGCCTGTCGGCGCTGCAGATGATGAAGAACGTCGAGGGCATCCTGGCCGATATCGCACGCGTAGGCAGGGAGGCGATCGTCTCTTTCCCCAACTTTGCATACTGGCCACACCGCGTCGCGCTGCTGCGCGGACGCATGCCGGTCTCGAAGTCGCTGCCGTACGAGTGGTACGACACCCCCAACGTGCGTTGCGCCACGATCAAGGATTTCGAGGAACTCGCCAATAAAGTCGGACTCGAAGTGCTTGAATGCATTGCTTTGCATGAAGGTAAGCCTGTCTCATTCCTGCCGAACTGGCGTGGTAGCCTTGCCGTGTTCCGACTACGAAAAAAGACTACCGCATGAAGCTCCTGCCGATTGACGCCGCCCGGCGCATCGATTCTCCGCTCCTGAACAATGTGTTCCCTCCGGAGCCTGCCCGATGAGCGGGAAAGAGGAAAACAGCAAGCCAGGTGCTCGCATCCGCGATGCCTTCCTGCATCCATCGGCGTGGACCATGTTCTTCTTCGGATTCGCCTCCGGCCTGCCTTTCCTGCTCGTTGCCGGCACGCTCGCCTATTGGCTGAAGGAAAACGGCATCACGCTCAAGGACATCACCATGATCGCCAGCGCGGGCTTGGCGTATTCATTCAAGTTCCTGTGGGCGCCGTTCATCGACCGCTTGCGCTTGCCGCTCCTCGGACGGCTCGGGCAACGGCGCAGCTGGCTGCTGCTGGCGCAGGTGGTGGTCATGATCGGGCTGGGCGCGATGGCGTCGGTGACGCCGTCGCAGCTGGGGCTGTTCGTCGGCCTGACCCTCCTGGTTGCCTTTGCCGGTGCCACTCTCGACATTGCGGTGGATGCCTATCGCATCGAGATCGCCCCGGTCGAAGCGCAAGGCGCGCTGGTGGCCACTTATTCGCTCGGATATCGCATCGCCCTGATCGTCACCGGTGCGCTGGCGCTGGTGCTCGCCGATTACACCGTCTGGTCCAATGTGTACCGGGTCATGGCGCTGTGCATGCTCATACCGATCGTCGTCAACCTGATGGCGCGCGAGCCCGAAGTGTTGCGCGTCCACAGCCAAAGCTGGATGGAAGGGTTGCGCGACGGCGTGGTGGAACCGTTTGCCGACTTCTTTCGCCGTTTCGGCGGTCGCGTCGGTCTGCTGATCCTGCTCTTCATCCTGCTCTTCAAGGTCTCCGACCAGGCGCTGGTCGGCGGCATCATGGGACCCTTCTATCTCGACCAGGGATTCACCAAGACCGAGATCGCAGCCGTTTCCAAGGTCTATGGCATCTGGATCGGGATCGCAGGCGCGTTTCTTGGCGGTGTCGCCGTGGCGCGCTGGGGTGTCGAACGTGCGCTGCTGGTCGGCATCGTGCTGGGTGCGGCAAGCAATCTCCTGTACCTGGGATTGATCGGCGCCAACGGCGACGTTCGCATGCTGACCCTGGTGATTTCCGGCGAAAACCTCGCACAAGGCGTGCTTGGCACGACGGCCGTGGCCTACCTGTCCGGGCTCGTCAACCAGCGCTATACCGCGACGCAGTATGCGCTGTTCAGCTCGCTGATCACATTGCCGGGCAAGGTGCTCGGCTTCTATTCCGGTCGCATCGTCGAAGCTGTCGGTTATGGCACCTACTTCTGGATCACCACGCTGGCGATCGTCCCGGCTGTCGCCTTGTACTTCTGGCTGCATCCGCGCGTCCGGCTGGAGGGGAATGCCGAGGCAACCTGACGTTTTCCTTTGCAGAAAGGGCAAACCATGAAACGCTTGATTTCCATGCTGATGACAGTTGTCGTGCTGACGGCGGCAACTTCACCTGCTTTTGCGAAGGACGAGGTCAGCCCGGACGGCGTCAAGGTCGAAAAGATGTCGCCGCTGCGCAAGCTGGTGCCGGAAGGCGAGCTGGAAGCGGCGGCATTGCAGCAGTATGCCGGCCTCAAGCAGCAGGCCAGCCAGAAAGGCGTCCTCGTGCCCGACAGCGACCCGCAGGTGCAGCGCCTGCGGGCGATCGCAAAAAAGCTGATTCCCCACGCCGAACGCTGGAACCCCGGCGCGACCGACTGGAAATGGGAAGTCAGCCTCATCGATGTCAAGCAGATCAATGCCTTTTGCATGCCCGGCGGGAAGATCGGTTTTTTCACCGGAATCCTCGATGGACTGAAGCTCACGGATGACGAAGTGGCCATCGTCATGGGCCATGAAATCGCGCATGCGCTGCGCGAGCATGGCAGGGAAAGGCTGGCCAAGTCGAATTTGACCAATGTCGGCGCCAAGGTGCTTGGATTCGGGCTATCCGCCCTGCTGGGGATCGATCCCAATCTCACGAATACGGCCGCTGGCGTGGGCGCCAACCTGGCGATTCTGAAATTTTCGCGCAGCGATGAAACGGAAGCCGATCTCGTCGGGCTCGACATCGTGGCGCGCGCCGGTTATGACCCGCGCGCAGGTGTCGCGTTATGGCAGAAGATGGGCATGGTGAGCAAGAATGCCCCGATGGAATGGTTGTCCACGCATCCGGCTGGACAGTCCCGCATCGCCGAAATGCGGAAGCACATGTCGTCGGTCATGCCCTTGTATGCGAAGGTGAAAGGACTGCCGCAGTCGAAGCTGCCGCCCTATGCCAGCAATGTAAAGGGAATCGCGCCTATCCCTTGAGGAATGCGCTTGCGCCGTCGTACTCGATGGTCAGCGGCGCATGGTCCGAGAAGCGCTCGTCCTTGTAGACCGAGGCCGCACAGGCCTTCTCGGCGATGCCCGGTGTGGAGATGTGGTAGTCGATACGCCACCCCACGTTGTTCGCCCACGCCTGACCGCGGTTGCTCCACCACGTGTAGGCTTCTCCGGTCGTTTCCGGATGCAGTTTGCGGTACACATCGACCAGGCCGACGTCACCCAGCACTTGCGTCATCCATTCCCGTTCCTCCGGCAGGAAGCCGGAATTCTTCTGGTTGCTCTTCCAGTTCTTGAGGTCGATTTCCTTGTGCGCGATGTTCCAGTCGCCGCACAGCACGACTTCCTGGCCGCAATCGCGCAGCTTCTGCAGGTGAGGCAGGAACACATCCATGAAGCGGAATTTTGCCTGCTGGCGTTCCTCGCTCGACGAGCCTGACGGGCAGTACACCGAGATCACGGACAACTTGCCGAAGTCGCATTGCACATAGCGGCCTTCCGCGTCGAATTCGGTGCAGCCGAAGCCGACCTGGATCGCATCCGGCTCGAATTTCGAATAGATGCCGACACCCGAATAGCCTTTCTTCTCGGCGTAATGGAAATGGCCATGGTAACCGGCGGGGGCCTGGAATTCCGGCGTCATGTCGGCGGCCTGCGCCTTGAGTTCCTGCACGCAGACGAAGTGCGCGTCGTGCTTGGCCATCCAGTCGAAAAAACCCTTTTTGGAGGCGGAGCGGATGCCGTTGAGATTGGCTGAAACGATCTTGAGCATGATATCGGCGGGAAAAAACGAGCGGCTAGCATACCCGATCCGCCGGAAATTTGTGTCCGGCAAATCGGCCCTGCGGCCGGTCCGAGCCATTACAATGCGTGCTTGTCCGGCATGGTCCGGAATTGTCAATATATTCACATCGAGGTCATCTTGAGCAAGCTGAGCCAGGAATTCATCAAGTTCTCCGTCAATGCAGGCGTGCTGCGTTTCGGCGAGTTCATCACCAAGGCGGGCCGCACGTCGCCTTACTTCTTCAACGCAGGCCTGTTCAACAACGGCGCCACGCTCGGCAAGCTGGCTGACTTCTACGCGCAGGCACTGATCGATTCCGGCGTCGAATTCGACATGCTGTTCGGCCCGGCCTACAAGGGGATCACGCTCGCGGCCGCTACGTCGATCGCTCTTGCGCAGAAGGGCCGCGACGTGCCCTTCGCCTACAACCGCAAGGAAGCCAAGGACCATGGCGAAGGCGGCACCATCGTCGGCGCCAAGCTGGAGGGCAGGGTGGTCATCATCGACGACGTGATCTCGGCAGGGACGTCGGTGCGCGAGTCGGTCGAAATGATCCGTGCCGCCGGCGCGACCCCAAGCGCGGTGTTGATTGCGCTGGACCGCATGGAAAAATCGGGCACGGAGGGCGCGCTGTCCGAACACTCCGCGGTGCAGGAAGTGACCAAAGCCTACGGCATGCCAGTAGTGCCTATTGGCAACTTGTCCGATTTGTTGGAATATATCTCGAAGGCTGGCGCCAATCCCGACCTTGCCAAGTACAAGGATGCGGTGGCTGCCTACCGGAGCCGCTACGGCGTGATGTAACTCACTGACGCACCTTGGGAGGGGGCCATGAGTTCACTGAAGACTGCATTGTTCCTTTCCCTTGCGCTGCCGGTGGCCGGCGTCCAGGCACAAATCTACATGTGCAAGGATGCTTCCGGCCGCACCATCACCTCCGATCGTCCCATTCCGGAATGCGCCGACCGCGCGGTGCGCGAGCTCGACAAGAGCGGGCGCACGCGCCGCGACATCCCTGCGCCGATGACGGCGGAAGAAAAACGCCGCCTGCAGCAGGAGGAAGAAAAGCGCAAGGCGGATGAGGCTGCTGCCGACGAGCAGCGCAAAAGCGACCGTCTGCTGCGTGCTCGTTACAAGAGCGAGGCCGATATCGAGGAAGCGCGCAAGCGCGCGCTCGAGCAGGTGGATGACAGGATCAAGCGGGACAAGGCAGCGTTGGCAGCGGCGGAGAAGCAGCAGCAACAGGCCCAGGCAGAAGCCGATGCCTTGAAGAAGAAAAATGCCACGGTGCCTACCGTCCTGCAGCACCGTATCGATGACGCGGCACAGACCGTGGCGACAACCCGAAAGGCAATCCAGGGGAACGAGGCCGATGTGGCCGAGGTCAATGCAAAACATGATGCATTGGTGAGGCGGTTCCGCGAACTGAACGTCGCGGCGAAGTGAGCGCGCCGGGAAGCGCGCTCACTGTCCTGATCAGCCTGCCAGTTTCTTCTTCAGCAGTTCCGTCAATTGCGCCGGATTGGCCTTCCCCTTGGTGGCCTTCATCGCCTGGCCAATGATGGCGTTGAATGCCTTCTCCTTGCCGGAGCGGAATTCCTCGACCGACTTGGCGTTCGCCGCCAACACTTCATCGACGATCTTCTCGAGCGCCCCGCTGTCGGAAATCTGCTTCAGGCCCTTCGCTTCGATGATGTCATCGGCCAGCGTTTCTTTGTCCGACGGTGCTTCCCACATGCCGGCAAATACTTCCTTGGCGATCTTGTTCGAGATCGTGCCGTCGGCGATGCGCTGCAGCAGCACGGCGAGCTGTTCCGCCTTGACCGGCGCATCGGCGATCTCGACGCCTTCGCGGTTCAGGGTGGACGACACGTCGCCCATCAGCCAGTTCGCCGCAGGTTTGGCCTGTTCCTTGCCGGCTTTTGCCACCACGGCTTCAAAGTAGGACGCCATGGCCTTCGATTGCGTCAGCACCGACGCATCATATTCGGGCAAGCCGTAATTCTTCACGAAGCGCTCGCGCATCGCGCCGGGCAGTTCCGGCATGGACGCCTTCACGCGTTCGATCCATTCCTGCGCGATCACCAGCGGCGGCAGGTCGGGGTCGGGGAAGTAGCGATAGTCCTGCGCGTCTTCCTTGCTGCGCATGGAACGGGTTTCCTTGCGGTCCGGGTCGTACAGGCGGGTTTCCTGCACCACCTTGCCGCCGTCCTCGATCAGCTCGATCTGGCGACGCACTTCATAGTTGATGGCTTCTTCCAGGAAGCGGAACGAGTTCAGGTTCTTGATCTCGCAGCGCGTGCCGTATTCCTTTTGGCCAAGCGGACGCACGGAGACGTTGGCGTCGCAGCGGAAGGAGCCTTCCTGCATGTTGCCGTCGCAGATGCCGAGCCAGACCACGAGCGAGTGCAGGGCCTTCGCGTAGGCGACGGCTTCCCCTGCGCTGCGCATGTCCGGTTCCGTCACGATTTCCAGCAGCGGCGTGCCGGCTCGGTTGAGGTCGATGCCGCTCATGCCGTGGTAGTCCTCGTGCAGCGACTTGCCGGCGTCTTCTTCTAGGTGGGCGCGGGTCAGCTGCACGGTCCGCATCTCCGCCTTGCCGTCCTTCTCGAGCACGAAGGAAATCGTGCCGCCCTGAACCACCGGGATTTCATACTGGCTGATCTGGTAACCCTTCGGCAGGTCGGGGTAGAAGTAGTTCTTGCGGGCGAAGATCGATTGCGGCGCGACTTTCGCACCGATGGCGAGGCCGAACTGGATCGCGCGTTCGACAGCACCCTTGTTCATCACCGGCAGCACGCCGGGCAGGGCGAGGTCGACCGGGCAGGCCTGGGTGTTCGGTTCTGCGCCGAATTGTGTAGAGGCGCCGCTGAAAATTTTCGATTGGGTCGAGAGCTGTGCGTGCGTCTCAAGTCCGATGACGACTTCCCATTGCATAGTGTTTTCCTCAGAAATTATTCTTCGTAACGGCACTGTCCGGTCTTAAGGTCCACCGACAGTTCCGAAAAATTGGGGCGCGATCCGCAGAGCGCCGGGCAGCTCGGCTTCACGTTCAACGTGTCGCCTTCGCGTTCGAGCCGGATGGTGCATCGGGGCAGGCGGTCGAAATCGTAGCCGCGGCGGGTGCGCGCATCGTAGGCGTTTTTCAGCGCGATGCGCCACTGCACGACCGGCGCCGCATCGCGGACTTCGGCCAGAAGGCCGTCGCTCTCGTCGATGCTGCAGTCGAAGCCGTGCGTGCTGCGGAACAGCGACGACTCCCAGCGGAAGGCATCGATGTGACTCCCGGTTAGGCGGATCTCGCCGGTGTCCGCAAAGGTCACGCGTTCGCCGTCCACCAGGCGCGCGACGCTGCATGAGAAGCGTGTCTCGAGCTGCTGTTCGACAGCCGATGCCGTTCCTGCAATCAGCAGGAGGGCGGCCAGTGTCGCGCGGGTGGAGCGAGTCATACGCCTTCCGGTGTCCGGCTGTGCCAGTCGGTGACGCGCTGGTACTGGTGCGCCACATTGAGCAGCTTCGCTTCGTTGAAGTAGTTGCCGATGATCTGCAGGCCCACCGGGCGCTTCGCATTCTTTTCGCCTTTGCCGAATCCGCAGGGAATAGACATGCCGGGCAGGCCTGCCAGGCTGGTCGACAGCGTGAAGATGTCGGCAAGATAGTTCGCCACCGGATCGTCGGCCTTGTCGCCGATGTCCCATGCCACCGTCGGTGACACCGGGCCCATGATGACGTCGCACTGCTTGAACGCTTCCTGGAAATCCTGTGCGATCAGGCGGCGGATCTTCTGCGCCTGCAGGTAGTAGGCATCATAGTAGCCGTGCGACAGCACATAGGCGCCGACCAGGATGCGGCGCTTCACTTCCTCGCCGAAGCCTTCCGCGCGCGACTTGCGGTACATGTCGGCGAGGTCCTTGTAGTCCTGGGCGCGATGGCCGTAGCGCACGCCATCGAAGCGCGACAGGTTGGACGAGGCCTCGGCCGGGGCGATGACGTAATAGACCGGAATCGACAGCTCGGTTTTCGGCAGTGAAATGTCGACAAGGGTTGCGCCCAGCTTCTCGTATTCACGCAACGCACCGCGCACTGCCTCTTCGACATCGCTCGCCAGTCCCTTGCCGAAGTACTCGCGCGGCACGCCGATCTTCAGGCCTTGCAGGGGCTTGTCGAGGTCGCGCGCGAAATCTTCCGCGGGACGTTCGAGGCTGGTCGAGTCCTGCGGATCGAAACCGGTCATGGCATTGAGCAGCAGGGCGCAGTCTTCCGCTGTCTGCGCCATCGGGCCGCCCTGGTCCAGCGACGATGCAAAAGCGATCATGCCGAAGCGCGACACGCGGCCGTAGGTCGGCTTGATGCCGGTGACGCCGCACAAGGATGCCGGCTGGCGAATGGAACCGCCGGTGTCGGTTGCAGTCACAGCCGGGGCCAAACGCGCGGCGATGGCGGCTGCAGAGCCGCCGGAGGATCCGCCGGGAATCGCATTCTTGTCCCACGGGTTCTTGACCGGGCCGAAGAAGGAATTCTCGTTCGACGAACCCATGGCAAATTCGTCACAGTTCAATTTTCCGAGGTGAACCATGCCTGCCGCGCGGAACTGTTTCACCACGGTAGCATCGAAGGGGCTGATGTAGTTCGAGAGCATCTTCGAGCCGGCGGTGGAGCGCCAGTCGCGCGTGACGAAAATGTCCTTGTGCGCGATGGGAATGCCGGTGAGGGGCGTCGTGTCGCCTTTGGCAATGCGGGCGTCCGCCTCGGTGGCCTGGGCCAGCGTCAGGGTTTCGTCGACATGGATGAATGCGTTCAGGTCGCTCTGTTCGATGCGCGCGAGGTACAGCTTGGCCAGTTCGGTGGCGGAAACCTGTTTTGCCTGCAGCAGCGCTGAGAGCTCTTTGAGTGTCTTGGTATGCATAAGTGGTAACGGTGGCGCAATCCGGGAAAAAATGCGCTGTTCTTGTTATTCGATGACTTTCGGGACTAGGTACAGGCCGTCCTGCGTGGCCGGGGCGACCTGCTGGTAGTCCTCCCGGCGGTTCGGCTCGGTGACTTCGTCCTCGCGCAGGCGCAGGGCCACATCGTTCTGGTGGGCGGCGATCGGATGGTTGAGCGGCTCGATGCCGGCGGTGTCCACGGCGCGCATCTGCTCCACCAGGGAGAAGATGCCGTTGAGCTTGTCCAGGGTTTTGGCGGCCTGGTCTTCGTTCAGGTCGAGCTGCGCCAGTCGGGCAAGGCGTTTAACGTCGGAGAGGTCGAGTGACATGATGGAAAGGGTTGGGCGGCGCTGGGAAGGCCGCGATTTTCAAAGGGGTAAAAATGTTTTCTAATTCTGGCAAAAACTTGTCAAAACGCGCGAACTGGCACGTATCCGGCACGCATTTTTGAAGTTTCCGTCGACTAACTTCGGCTAAATTATAAGGTAGAATGGCGGGTTAATACCTCGCAGGCGATAGCAGCTTTGACACGTCGCCGGTGCCGAGGTTTTCACCACCAACGTTAAGCGCGCCACTGATGCGCATCGGGACCATACATGTTCGGATTTTTACGCAGTTACTTCTCTAACGACCTGGCAATCGACCTGGGCACGGCAAACACGCTGATCTACGTGCGCAACATGGGTATCGTGCTGGACGAACCGTCGGTGGTGGCGATTCGTCAGCAGGGCGGCCCGAACGGCAAGAAGACCATCCAGGCCGTCGGCAAGGAAGCCAAGCAGATGCTGGGCAAGGTGCCGGGCAACATCGAAGCCATCCGCCCGATGAAGGACGGCGTGATCGCCGACTTCACCGTCACCGAGCAGATGCTCAAGCAGTTCATCCGCATGGTGCACGACTCCAAGCTGTTCAAGCCGTCCCCGCGCATCATCATTTGCGTTCCCTGCGGTTCCACCCAGGTCGAGCGCCGCGCGATCCGCGAATCCGCACTCGGCGCAGGCGCGTCGCAGGTCTACCTGATCGAAGAGCCGATGGCCGCCGCAATCGGCGCCGGCCTGCCCGTGTCCGATGCAACCGGTTCGATGGTCGTCGATATCGGCGGCGGCACGACCGAAGTCGGCATCATCTCGCTGGGCGGCATGGTCTACAAGGGTTCCGTCCGTGTCGGCGGCGACAAGTTCGACGAAGCGATCGTCAACTACATCCGCCGCAACTACGGCATGCTGATCGGCGAGCAGACCGCCGAAGCGATCAAGAAGGAAATCGGTTCCGCCTTCCCGGGTTCCGAAGTCAAGGAAATGGAAGTCAAGGGCCGCAACCTGTCCGAAGGCATCCCCCGTTCGTTCACCATCTCCAGCAACGAAATCCTGGAAGCGCTGACCGACCCGCTCAACAACATCGTCTCCGCAGTGAAGAACGCGCTCGAGCAGACCCCGCCGGAACTGGGCGCAGACATCGCCGAGAAGGGCATGATGCTGACCGGCGGCGGCGCGCTGCTGCGCGACCTGGACCGCCTGCTGATGGAAGAAACCGGCCTGCCGGTGATCGTCGCCGAGGATCCGCTGACCTGCGTGGTGCGTGGCTCCGGCATGGCGCTCGAGCGCATGGACAAGCTCGGTTCCATCTTCTCCTACGAGTAATCGACACGATGTTTTGCCAGGCGCGCCTTGCCCCAAACCCGCAAGGCGCGCCGATGGACAGAAATTCCCGGTCACGTTCCGAGTCTAGACCCTGATGGATTACAGTCCACCGCCACTCTTCAAGCAAGGCGCCTCCGCGCGTGCGAAAGTGGTGTTTTTCTCCCTCATTGCCCTGATCCTGCTGGTGGCCGATTCGCGCCTGCGCTCGCTCGGCGCCATTCGCCAGGTGGTCGGCACCGCGCTCTATCCCTTGCAGGTTGTTGCCTTGCTGCCGCGCGATGCTGCCTACATGGTCGGAGACTACTTTTCGTCGCTGTCTGCGATGCAGAAGGAAAACCACAAGCTCAAGGAACAGCAGATCGCCAACGGCCATACGCTGCAGCAAGTGCAGCAGTTGTCGGCGGAAAACGTCCACCTGCGCAAGCTGCTGTCGGCCAATGAGCGGCTGGCAGTGAAATCGGTGATGACCGAGATCCTCTACGACGCTCGCGATGCGTTTACCCGCAAGATCATCGTCGACCGCGGCACCAGCCACGGTGTCGCTCCGGGGCAGCCGGTGATCGATGATGTCGGCGTCGTCGGCCAGGTCACGCGTGCTTTCCCGTTTACATCCGAGATTACCCTGCTGACGGACAAGGACCAGGCGATCCCTGTCCAGGTCGTGCGCAGCGGGCTGCGCAGCATCGCTTACGGGCAGGGACACTCCGGCTCGCTCGACCTGCGCTTCATGCCGGCCAATGCCGACATCCAGAACGGCGACATGCTCGTCACGTCCGGCATCGACGGCGTGTATCCGGCCGGCCTGTCGGTGGCCAAGGTGACGCAGGTGGACCGCAAGTCGTCCGACGCGTTTGCGCGCATCGTCTGCCAGCCGCTGGCCGGTATCGACCGCAACCGCCAGTTGCTCATCCTGCTGACCGAAATAAATTTCCCGCCGCGCCCGGAGCCGGAAGATCCGAAGAAGGAAAAGGCAGCGAAGCGTGAGGCGGCCAAGGAGGCTGCGAAAGAAGCGGCCAAGCAGTCGGCTGCGGGCACTGCACCGGCAGCGCCCGCAGCCCCTGGTGCAGCTGCGCCCGCACAGCAGGCGCCGGCGGCGGCCGTTCCCAATGCGCCGGGCACCGTGACGCCGGCCGCCGCGACAGGACCGGTCCAGGACAAGCCCGCTGCGCCTGCCGTTCCTCCGGCTGCGCCTGCCAAGCCGGCCCAGCCTGCTGTGGCGGTGCCAGCCGCAGGTGCGCAGAAACCCGTGGCCGACAAACCGGCCGCACCGCAGGCAGCCGCTCCGGCCAAGCCGCCCAAGCCCGCGACGGCAGCCCCGGCCGCGGCACCGCAGGGAGCCACGCAATGAACCGCCCGCAATACATCCTGTTACCGGCGAACCCGCTGTTCATCATTGCCAGCCTGATCGTCGCTTTCCTGCTGAACCTGCTGCCCTGGGGGCAGTGGGTGGGCATTCCGGATTTCGTCGCGCTGGTACTGGTTTTCTGGAGCATCCACCAGCCGCGCAAGGTGGGAATCGGCGTTGCCTTCTTCATGGGCCTGCTGATGGACGTGCACGATGCGACGCTGCTGGGCGAGAACGCCCTGTCGTACACGCTGCTGTCGTATTTCGCGATCATGATCCATCGCCGGGTGCTCTGGTTCAAGGTGCCGACGCAAACCCTGCACGTTCTGCCGCTGCTCTTCATGATGCAGTTTGTCCAGTTGCTGATCCGCCTGATGGTGAGCGGCGATTTCCCGGGCTGGTTCTACTTCCTGGAAAGCATCATCACCGCCGCGCTCTGGCCGGTCGTGACCTGGATACTGCTCGCGCCCCAGCGCCGCGCGGTCGACCGTGACGAGACCCGCCCGATCTGATCGCGGCATCATGGCATTCGACGACTCCCTGCATGGCAGGAATGAACACGACTTGTACCGACCTGAATCCGCATGACCGAGTTTAAGAACACTGAACAGGAACTGCATTTCTTCCGCCTCCGCCTCTCGGTGGTGGCGGTGTTCGTGTTCATCTGCTTCGGCCTGCTGTTCGCGCGCTTCGTGTGGCTGCAGGTGTTCAAGCACAACGATTACATGAGCCAGGCTGAGGACAACCGGATTTCGGTGGTCCCGGTTGTGCCCAACCGCGGCCTGATCCTGGACCGCAATGGCGTTGTCCTCGCGCGCAACTTCTCCGCCTATACGCTGGAAATCACGCCGTCCAAGATCTCGGACACCCTTGATGGCGTCATCGAAGAATTGTCGACCGTCGTCGACATCCAGCCAAAGGATCGCCGCCGCTTCCGCCGTCTGCTGGAAGAGGCCAAGAATTTCGAAAGCGTCCCGATCCGTACCCGCCTCAGCGACGAAGAGGTGGCGCGCTTTACCGCACAGCGTTACCGTTTCCCCGGCGTCGAGATCCAGGCCCGCCTGTTCCGCCAGTATCCGCTCGGCGAGACCGCATCCCATGTCGTCGGCTACATAGGCCGTATCAGCCAGAAGGACGCGAAGCGCATCGAGGAAATGGAAGATGCCGCGAACTACGCCGGCACCGATTACATCGGCAAGGAAGGCCTGGAGAAGAAGTACGAGAACATCCTCCACGGACGAACCGGCTACGAAGAGGTCGAGGTCACCGCGGGCGGCCGCGCGGTGCGTACGCTGTCGCGAACCGCAGCCACGCCTGGCCAGAACCTGGTACTGTCGATCGACATCGAGCTGCAGAAGATCATCGAGGATGCCTTCGGCGACCGCCGTGGCGCACTGGTCGCGATTGAACCTTCCACCGGCGACATCCTGGCCTACGTGTCGAAACCGACCTACGACCCCAACCTGTTTGTCGATGGTATCGACGCGCAGAGCTGGGACGAGCTGAACACCTCCATCGACCGGCCGCTGCTGAATCGTCCGCTGATCGGCACCTATCCGCCGGGCTCGACGTTCAAGCCTTACATGGCCCTCGCCGCGCTGGAGACGGGCAAGCGCACACCCAACCAGGCGATCTCCGACCCCGGATTCTACTGGTTCGGCAGCCACCGTTTCCGCGACGACAAGGTGGGCGGCCACGGCATGGTCGACATGTATAAATCCATCGTGGTGTCCTGCAATACCTATTACTACATGCTGGCAAGCGACCTCGGCATCGATACCATCCACGATTTCATGAAGCCGTTCGGCTTCGGCCAGATTACCGGCATCGACCTGGAAAACGAGCGCGCCGGGGTCCTGCCGTCGACCACCTGGAAACGCAACGCGTACAAGAAACCGGAGCACAAGAAGTGGTACGCCGGCGAGACCGTGTCGGTCGGCATCGGCCAGGGTTACAACGCTTACACACCGCTGCAGCTCGCGCATGCCATGGCGAACCTTGCCAATGACGGCATCGTAATGCGCCCGCACTTGGTGAAGACCATCGAGGATGGCGTCACCAAGGAGCAGACGCTTACCGTGCCGAAGGAAAGCTATCGCATTCCGCTCAAGCAGGAGAACCTCAACTTCGTGAAGAACGCGATGGCAGGCGTGGTGAAAGAGGGTACGTCCTCGCGCGCATTCGCCAGGGCGGAGTACGTTTCCGCCGGCAAGACCGGTACCGCGCAGGCGATCGGCCTGGGGCGCAACGAGAAATACGATGCGAAGAAGATGCCCGAGCGTCATCGCGACCATTCGCTCTACATTTCGTTTGCGCCCGTGGACAAGCCGCGCATCGCGCTGGCCGTGATCGTGGAGAACGGCGGTTTCGGTGCGGCTGCCGCAGCGCCGATCGCGCGCCTCGCGCTGGACTATTACCTGCTCGGCAAGCGGCCGGAATCGAAGGAAAAGGCGGCGCAGCCCATTGAAGTGGAGGGAGACTGATGGCGACGGTTGCATTGGGTGAAAAACGCGCGATCTGGCCCACGCTCAAACCCTACATCATGGTGTTCGACTGGCCGCTGACGATCATCGTCGGCCTGGTCTTCCTTGCCAGCACGATCACGATGGTCTCCGCCGGCATCGACTTCCCGGGCCGGCTGGAAGGACATCTGCGCAACATCCTCCTGTCGGTGCTCATCATGTGGGTCGCCGCCATCGTTTCCCCGCAAACGCTGATGCGGCTGGCCGTGCCGATCTACCTCGTCGGTGTCGCGCTGCTGGTCGGTGTCGAACTCTTCGGCATCATCAAGAAGGGCGCACAACGCTGGATCAATGTCGGTGTGGTCATCCAGCCGTCGGAAATCATGAAGATCGCCACGCCGCTGATGCTCGCATGGTGGTTCCAGAAGCGGGAGAGCGTGATCCGGATTCCAGAGTTCATCGTGGCCGCCATGCTGCTGATGGTGCCGGTTGCCCTCATCATGAAGCAGCCCGACCTCGGCACCGCGCTGCTGGTCATGGCGTCGGGTTTTTACGTGATCTTCCTCGCCGGCCTGCCATGGAAGATCATCATCGGACTGGCGCTCGCCGGGGCGGCCTTCCTGCCGATCGGCTGGTCGATGATGCACGACTACCAGCGGCAGCGCGTGATGACGCTGATCGACCCGACCTCCGATCCGCTCGGCAAGGGATTCCACATCATCCAGTCGATGATCGCCATCGGCTCGGGCGGACCGATGGGCAAGGGCTGGCTGAACGGTACACAGGGCCACCTGCAGTTCATTCCCGAGCGTACGACCGACTTCATCTTCGCGGTCTATTCGGAAGAGTTCGGGTTGATCGGCAATACGTCGCTGCTCATCCTTTACCTGATGCTGATCGGCCGCGGGCTCTTCATCGCCGCCAACGCGCCGACCCTGTTCAGCCGACTGCTCGCCGGCGCGCTGACGCTGATGTTCTTTACCTATGCGTTCGTGAACATGGGCATGGTCAGCGGCATCCTGCCGGTGGTCGGCGTGCCCCTTCCGTTCATGAGTTACGGCGGCACTGCGTTCGTAACGCTCGGCCTCGGCATCGGCATGCTGATGAGTATCCAGCGCCATCGCAAGCTGGTGCAGACCTGACGCGAAAGTGGAGCCGGGAAACTTTTCCCCGGCTCCACTGTCAATAAGGCAACAAATCTATCCTTGCGGCAAGCCTTGTGCCGGTGCAAACTGTTCACCGAGCCGCCGGACGCTTGCCCGGCCCCTGTCTCGACAAGAATCAAGAAGGACAACGAGATGTCACAGCACGTATTTCGCGGCTGCCCCCGCCTTGCCTGTCAATTGATGGCGCTCGTGCCGCTGGCCCTCGCCGGTTGCAGCAGCGTCCCGCTCGGCGAGCCGTCCACTGACCCTTCTCCCGCTCGCCCGGCTGCCCAGGCGAAGGCGCCGTCCAGCCTCCCGGCCTTGCCGCCGGCCGGTTCCGGCCGTGGCGGTTATTACCAGGATGATGGCCCCGGCGACGCACCGCCGGAAGGCCTGATGGACGTCCCGGATGCCGAACCCCGCGTCGAACCCTATGCCAACCGCGGCAACAAGCCTTACACCGTGTTCGGCAAGACCTACACGCCGACGCTGGATGAGCGGCCGTTCAAGCAGCGTGGCGTGGGAAGCTGGTACGGCAGGAAATTCCACGGACAGAAGACCTCATCGGGCGAACCTTACGACATGTACAAGATGACGGCCGCCCATCCGACCCTGCCGATTCCGTCGTATGCGCGGGTGACGAATCTGTCGAACGGCAAGCAGGTTGTCGTGCGGGTGAACGACCGCGGTCCGTTCCATTCCGGACGCATCATCGACCTGTCGTATACGGCTGCCCTCAAGCTCGGCTATCTCGGCAAGGGCAGCAGCGAACTGGAAGTCGAGCGCATCCTGCCCGAGGAAATCGCGCGCATGGGGAAGGGAGAAAAACAGGTGCGTATCGACAGTCCCGCCCCGGTACAGGAGACGGTGGCTGTCGTTGCCATGCCCGTCAACCTCGGCGGACCCGAAGCGCCGCGCATGCTGGAGCAAGCGATGGCCGCCGCGCCCGTTGTCGTTGCTTCTCCGCAGGCGGCATCTGCGCAGGGCTTCTACCTGCAACTTGGTGCCTATTCCCAGGCTGCGAATGCCGAGGCTGCACGCACCCGCCTCATGAGCGGCCAGGCACTCCCCCTGCCTCCGCTGGAAGTAGTGGAATACAACAAGTTCTTCCGCGTCTACAGCGGGCCGTTTGCCACCCGTGCGGAAGCCGATGCCGCGGCCAGGCAACTGCAGGACGGCGGCATGGCCAAGCCGATGATCGTGCAGCGTTAACGCTCGCCTTTCATCTGCAATGCGCGTTCGTACAGCGCATTCTTCTTTTTGCCGGTGATCTGTGCCGCGAGCGAAGCGGCCTGCTTCACCGGGCATTCTTCCAGCAGGATCGCCAGGATACGCTCCGCTTCGGCATCGTTCTCGTCCGATGCGGGAGGCGCACCTTCGACCAGGATGACGAACTCGCCCTTTTGCCGGTTCGCATCGGCATCCAGCCAGGCGCGGGCGTCGCCCAGGCGGCAGCGATGGATTTCTTCGAACAGCTTCGTCAGCTCTCTGGCGAACACCACCTGCCGCTCCGCTTCCAATGTGGCGCAAAGCGCATCCACCATATCGACGATGCGATGCGGCGCTTCGTAGAACACCAGCGTCGCAGCGACATTCTTCAATTCCAGCAAGGCTGCTTCGCGCTGCTTCGACTTGGCCGGAAGAAACCCGGCGAACAGGAAGCGGTCGCCCAGCAGGCCGCTCGCGGAGAGTGCGCTTACGGCTGCCGATGCGCCCGGCAGGGGCATGACCCGCAAGCCGGCCGAACGGACCGCGTCCACGATGCGCGCGCCCGGATCGGACACCGCGGGCGTGCCGGCGTCGGAGACCAGAGCGATGCGCTGCCCCGACTGCAGGCGCGCGATCAGCTTGTCCGCCGCTTCACGCTCGTTGTGTTCATGCGCGGCAAGCAATTCCTTGTGCAACCCGTAACGATGCAGGAGCTGGGCGGTATTCCGTGTATCCTCGCAGGCCACCGCATCGACCATTGCGAGCGCGTTGACCGCACGCAATGTGATATCCCCCGCGTTTCCGATGGGGGTGGCCACCACATATAATGTGGACGGCGGATAAACCTGATGCGCCACGTCCTGCATGATGAGATCGAGGGACGGGGCGCTGGACGTTGAGTGTGGCATGAGGAGATGTGATGTCGGGCCAATGGGCAAAACTGATGGTACTGGGCGTGGTGCTGAGCGGATTGTGCCTGCCTGCGCGGGCAAACACAACCGGCGCCGACAGCGGCGTCGTCACGTCGCCGGTGGACCTGTCGACAACCGAAAAGACGGTGAGCATCGCCTTGCTGCTGCCCCTGCGCTCGGAAATCCTGCGCGTGCCGTCCGAGGTCTTGCGTGCCGGCTTCCAGGCCGCGTATGAGCGCGAGCGCGGCGGCATTACCATCAACATCGTCGAGACCGGCGATTCCGCGCAGGACATCGTCTCCGGTTACAAGGCCGCCAGCGCGCTGAACGACGTTGTCGTGGGGCCGCTGTCGCGTACCGGTGTCACTGCGGTTGTCCAGAGCGACGCAGTGGTCAAGCCGACCATTGCATTGACCCCGCCGGACCCGGCGGAGAACGGCGAGATCAAGTTGCCGCAACAGATGCTGGTCATCGGCCTGTCCATCGAGGAAGAGGCGCGGCAGGTCGCCGAGTGGGCGCTGCATGACATGAAAAAGGGCAAGGCACTGGTGCTGTACACGCAGGCCGCCTGGCAGCGCCGGGCAGCGAAGGCCTTCGAGACGCACTGGCAGCAACGCGGGCGCGAAGTGGAAGCGATCGAAGTCCCGGCCAACGACGGCTTCCTCAACGGGCGGAATCTCCTGCAGTTGAAGAAACAGGTGGAAACCGACAAGCCGGCAATGTTCTTCCTCGCGCTGGATGCCCGTCAGGCGCGGCAGTTCCGCGCCGTCATGGGCAAGGACATCGCCCTGTACGGCACCTCGCAGCTCAACCCGACCGCCCTCACGGATCGCGCGGCCGTCGAACGGATTGCCGAGATGGACGGCACGCGTCTGCTCGACATTCCCTGGCAACTGCAGCCCGACCATCCGGCTGTCATGACCTATCCGCGCCTGGTCGTGGAAGCCGATCAGAAACGCAATGCCGATCATGAACGCCTGTATGCGCTGGGTATCGATGCCTATCGCATCGCACGCGAGATCGCCGAGCGCCAAACCAGTTTCGAGATCGATGGCGTGACCGGCAAGCTCAAGGTGCGCATCGACCGGGGACAGGCGCGTTTCGAACGCGTGACCCAGCAAGCCGTCTACCGCGAGGGCAGCGTCGTCGGTGTAGGCGAAGCGCGCTGATGGGCGTGTTCGATGCCATTGCCGGCAGGCGCACGGCCAAACAGCTGGAAGGCGATGCCGGCGAGGAACAGGCGCTGCGCTTTCTCCAGGAACACGGCCTGAAACTGGTCGAACGCAATTTCCGCTGCAAGGGCGGCGAGATCGATCTCGTCATGCAGGACGGGCGCGGCCTGGTGTTCGTCGAAGTCCGCAAACGCGCGGGCAACGGGTACGGTGGCGCGGCTGCCAGCGTCACCGCGCGCAAGCAGGCCCGGCTGGTGATCGCCGCCCAGACCTTCCTGCAACGCTACAAGATGCCACCGCCGTGCCGTTTCGATGTCATAGCCATCGACGGCGCCGCCATGGAATGGCTGAAAAACGCCATCGAAACCTGATGGCTTTCAAGCAATATTTCCTTACGGCTTTTTATTTCCCCACGGCGTGCCTGTGGCGCGCCTGCACTATAATCCCCACACTATGACAAACCATCGCATCCAGGCGCACTTCCAGGAAAGTGCCGAACTGAAAATCAAGTCCGCCGCGCTGCTTGCCGATCCGATTGCACAGGCCGTGGAACTTATGTTTACCGCTTTGTCTAATGGCAACAAGATCCTTGCCTGCGGGAATGGCGGATCGGCTGCCGACTGCCAGCACTTCGCGGCGGAACTGGTCGGGCGTTTCGAACGCGAACGCCTGCCGCTTCCGGCGCTGGCGCTGACGACCGACACCTCGATCCTCACTGCGGTCGGCAACGACTACAGCTTCCAGGAAGTGTTCTCGAAGCAGGTGCAGGCATTCGGGCAGGCAGGCGACATCCTGCTGGCGCTGTCGACATCGGGCAACTCGTCCAATGTCCTGGCGGCAGTGGATGCCGCGCTCGAACGCGACATGCGCATCGTCGCATTGACCGGCAAGGGCGGCGGTGCGATCGGCAAGCGGCTGACCGATGCCGATGTGCACATTTGCGTTCCGCACGACCGCACCGCAAGGATCCAGGAAGTGCATTTGTTGACCATACATTGTTTGTGCGACGGCATCGACGTCGCGTTATTTGGGGAGGAAGCTGAATGAAACCATGGACGCGCTTGAAACGTCCTCTGATGGTTGCGGTCCTGTGCGGCACCGCAATCACGTCGCTGCAGGGCTGCGTCGAGATGGCGGTCGGTTCCGCCGTCGTCGGCACGCTGGCTGCAACCGATCGCCGTACCTTCGGTGCGCAGACCGAAGACAAGGCCATCCTGTTCAAGGGCGAAACACGCGTGCCGAACGTTGTCGGCAATGCAGGGCATGTGAACGTCACCAGCTTCAACCGCAAGGTGCTGCTTACCGGCGAAGTGCGCGACGAGGCGATGAAGGCCGCGGTCGAACGTGAAGTGGCCAACATCGAAGGCGTGCAATCCATCGTCAACGACCTCGAAATCGCACCGGTCTCCAGCTTCGGTGCGCGTTCCAACGACTCGCTGATCACCGGCAAAGTGAAGGCAGCGTTCGTCGACGCCAAGGACCTGTATGCGAACTCGATCAAGGTCGTCACCGAGCGCGGCACGGTCTACCTGATGGGGCGCATGACGCAACGCGAAGGCCAGCTCGCGGCCGACGTGGCGCGCGGCGTCAACGGCGTGAAGAAGGTCGTCAAGGTCTTCGAATACATTTCCGAGGAAGACCTGCGCCAGATGACGCGCACGTCGGACGACCCGAACAAAAAGTGATTTCCGGGTAATGCCGGATGCTATAGTAGGCCGCAAATCGATTTGTATTTGCGGCCTTTTTTCTTTTCAGGGGGAAGCATGACCGGGTTGATCGTCTTGATTGCCGTTGTCCTCGTGGTCCTGTTCTGGGGCGTGGGTGCGTACAACAGGCTGGTCAGCCTGCAGAACCAGGTCAAGAACGCGTTCTCGCAGATCGATGTGCAGTTGAAGCGCCGCTACGACCTGATCCCGAACCTCGTGGAAACGGCCAAGGGCTACATGAAGCACGAGCGCGAAACACTGGAAGCCGTGATCGCCGCGCGCAACCAGGCCGTCAACGCCAATGCAAAGGCCGCCGCCGATCCCTCCGATACCGGCGCCATGCGCCAGATGGCTTCAGCCGAAGGCATGCTGTCGGCGACGCTCGGCAAGATGTTCGCACTGTCCGAATCCTATCCCGAGCTCAAGGCCAACGAAAACATGATGCAGCTCACCGAAGAGCTGACCAGCACCGAAAACCGCATCGCTTTCGCGCGGCAGGCCTACAACGACGGCGTCATGCAGTACAACACCTCGCGCGAGCAATTCCCCGGCTCCATCATCGCGGGCATGTTCGCGTTCAAGGAGGCGGAGATGTTGCAGTCGACGGAGTCGCCGGAAGAGCGCAAGCCGGTAAAGGTGACGTTCTGATCCGATGCGCGAGCGCATCCGTTCTCATCCTCCCCTTCAAGGGGAGGACCGAGGTGGGGATGGGTTTCGGTTGCGCTCCATGAAAGGACTTCACATCGTTGCCCAACAGGCGCCGGCGCCATGAATTTCTTCCAGCACCAGGAACACGCGCGCCGCCAGTCGCGCACGCTGGTCATCCTTTTCGCGCTGGCCGTGATCGCGATCGTCATTGCGGTAAACCTGGCCACCGCGCTCGTGTGGAGCTGGACGACCACCGGCTATGTCCTTGGCATGCAAGACTATCCGCGCGGCTTCTTCGCCACCAACACAGCAATCACACTGGCGTTGATCGCGAGTGGCACGCTGATCGAGATGTTCAACCTGCGCGACGGCGGCGACGCGGTCGCAAGGATGGCGGGAGGGCGGCCCGTCCTGCCATCGACGACGGACCGGCAGGAGCGCCGCCTGCTCAACGTGGTCGAGGAAATGGCCATTGCCTCCGGCATCGCCTGTCCCCGCGTCTACCTGCTCGACAAGGAGACGTCGATCAACGCCTTCGCCGCCGGATACAACCCGGATGAAGCCGTCGTCGCGGTAACGCAGGGCACCCTCGCACACCTCAGCCGCGACGAGCTGCAAGGCGTGATCGCGCACGAGTTCAGTCATATCCTCAACGGCGACATGCGCCTGAACATCCGGCTGATCGGCTTGCTGTTCGGCATCCAGATGATCGCGGGCTTCGGTCAACACCTGATCGACTTCGGTTCGCATTCCTGGAGCGCGCGCGACCGCAGCGAGAAGGGGCCCTCCCTGCGGCTGGCTCTGTTCCTGACGGGGCTGGCCCTGCTGGTCATCGGCTATATCGGCGTCTTCTTCGGTCGCCTGATCAAGGCGGCCGTGTCGCGGCAACGCGAATTCCTCGCCGATGCGAGCGCGGTGCAGTTCACGCGCAACGCCGACGGCATCGGCGGGGCATTGCGCAAGATCGGCGGCCTGGACAGGACAACCGGCCTTGGCACGCGCATCGAACATCCGAATGCCGAGCAGTTGTCGCATCTCTTTCTTGGCGCGCCCAGGTCGAGCCTCGTCGCCGGATTGCTCGCCACGCATCCGTCCATCGAGGAGCGGCTGTTGCGCATTTACGGCAGGCCGGTCGAACCGCTGGATGCGGCGCCGGAGCAGGATGCGTATGCAGAAGCATCTCCTGCATTGCCGGACATTCCCTACGTCGCTGCGGGTTTTGCGCCGGAGCCCGGCCACTGGGCCATGAAGGCGGATGAGTGTGCGTACCACGCATTGCCTCCAGACATCGACCATGCATTGCGCGATCCACAGGGAGCCGTTGCACTCGTCCATGCGCTTCTCGTGGATGCCGCGCAGGAACGGGACGGGCAGCGCGCACTGCTGGAACGTGCGGGAATCCCGGATGCGGAATTCGTGCTGTTCCTTTCCGCTGCAGCGGGGAAGTTGCCGAAAAGCGCGCGCCTGCCCTTGCTCGATCTCGCGATGCCGATGCTGAAACAATTGGGGCAGCAGGAGCGCGATGCCTTGCTGCAATCGACGGACAGGCTGATCGCGGCCGACAGCAAGCTGACGCTGGCCGAATTCGTGCTGCAGACGGTGCTGGCCCGTCGCCTCGGCGCGCATGCAGGGAGGGCGATCCCGGTGCGTTACGCTGGCTTGGCGGCACTGAGGGAGGAGTGCCTCCTCCTGTTGTCCCTCGTCGCCCATGTCGCAGCCGCTTTTTCCAGTGCGGACGCGCAAGCATTGTTCGCGCGGGGAGCGGCCATGGCAGGCTTGCCGCCGGGTAATCCGACCCCTGTCTCGGAAATCAATTACGATGGCGTACGCGCCGCGTTGAACAAGGCCCATCAGATAGCGCCGCTGACCAAGCCTGTCCTGGTAAAGGCATTGCTCGGCGCGACGGGCGACAGGCGGCCCATGCCTGCGGAAACGGCCGACCTGATGCGCGCCATCTGCGCGGCGCTGGAAGTGCCCGCGCCCGCAGCAGTGGCCGCCACGTATACCGACTTTCACTGGAACGATCCGTCCGAACAACTCTATGCGTAGAACCATCCTCAAATTTCTTGCCGCAATGATGCTTGCCGGCCCCGTCATGGCGGCCGATCCGGTCAAGGTCGTTTATCACATGACCGAAGGGCTCGACCAGGCGTCGCGCGCGATGGGCAATATTCGCAACCATCTGCGCGCGGACCCCGACACGAAGATCGTCGTTGTTGCCAACGGCGACGGCATCAAGTTCCTGCTTGCCGGAGCGCGGGAACGCAACGGCAAGCCATTCGATACCGCCGTCACCGCGCTGGTGTCGCAAGGTGTTGAATTCCGTCTGTGCAGCAATACGCTGACGGCGCACGACGTGCCTGTGTCGTTGGTGTTACCCGAAGTGAAGCTCGTGCAATCCGGTGTTGCCGAAGTTGCACGCCTGCAAGCTCGCGAAGGCTTCGCTTACCTGCGGCCCTGACCTGCGCCGCATATAATGGCGGGAGAAACAGGCACCGCACGTAATCAGCAACCATGCAACCCGACATCCTCTCCTCCTCCGGAAAACGCACCCTGCTCAAGGCGCTTGCCGCGCTCGCAGTCGCCGCCGCCGGCACGTTCGGTTACGTCACGCTGTCGGCCACGAAGCCGGCGCCGGACGTGACATTTGCCAGCATCACGGGCGAACAGGTGAGCCTGCAGAGCCTGCGCGGCAAGGTGGTCATGGTCAACTTCTGGGCCACCAGTTGCACGACCTGCATCAAGGAAATGCCGGCCATGGTGCAGACCTACAACAAGTACAAGGACAAGGGACTGGACTTCGTTGCCGTCGCGATGAGCTACGACCCGCCGAACTATGTGCTCAATTATGCGCAGACGCGCAACCTGCCCTTCAAGGTCGTGCTCGACGTGCAGGGCGAGGTCGCGAAATCCTTCGACGACGTGAAGCTCACGCCGACCACGTATGTGATCGACAAGGAAGGAAAGATCATCAAACGCTATGTCGGCGAACCCGACTTTGCCGCCCTGCATCAGCTGCTTGAGAAGGCGCTGTCTGCCTGATATTGACCGGGGAAATGAAAAAGCGCCAGTGAGGCGCTTTTTTTCGTTCAGTATGCTTCCGGCGGCCGGCGCTTCTCAGCTCTCCAGTCCGCCCTCGGATACGGATGGTCATGGCCGGAGAAATACAGGGTCAGTTCGGTCAGCCATTGCTGCGTCGGCGCCGGATGCACGTAGGGGGCGGGAAGAAGGGCCAGCAGGCTCAGCGCGATGCGCAGCGGCTTGAATACATGCTTGCTGAGCGAGGTGTGCGCGATGTGAATGAAGGGCAGGCTGATGGCCGCGCCGAGCAGGAGGCCAGCCACGACTTCCGATACCGAATGCGTATGCAGCACGACGCGCGACACACCGATCATTGCGGCGCACGCAAAGCCGAGTACGACACCTCCCGCACGCACGATGAAGCGCGTGCGCTGCAGTATCAGGTAGAGCAGTACAGGCAGTACGGCTGCGGCGCGCATGGCATGGCCGCTGAAACCCGCGAAATCGATTGCGCGGATGCCGATGCCCCAGCCGATGAATGCCATCTTGGTCGCAATGACAATACCCATGCCGGCGGCAAACAGGATGCTCCACCAGAAGGCAAGGCGCTTTTCATCTTCAATGAAAAGCCATGCCGCAATCGCGGCTGCGGCAAGCGACGTGATGGTGACGTCGCCGTAAGTCGTGATATCCGTCCAGTCGATCATAGCTGTTGATATGGCACGATGCCCCGGAATAAGTTCATGCGGATTTGTAACCGGGATTGTCGACCGGCTGCGGCAGTCGCTCCTTTACTTTTCTCAAGGCGGCGGAGCGACTGTGGCGGGGATGGGACGGGGAGGGGAGAAGTCCTGTGCCGGATCAAGCGACGCCGGCACCGTGCGCCTGCTGGTCGGCATGGTAGGAGCTGCGCACCATCGCGCCGACGGCGGCATGGGCGAAGCCCATCTTGTACGCTTCATCCTCGAACATCTTGAAGGTGTCCGGATGTACATACCTGCGCACCGGCAGGTGATCGCCGGATGGCATCAGGTACTGGCCGATGGTCAGCATCGTCACGCCGTGCTCGCGCAGGTCGCGCATCACTTGCAGGATCTCTTCATCGGTCTCGCCCAGTCCGACCATCAGGCCGGACTTCGTCGGCACCTCGGGATGCAGTTCCTTGAAGCGTTTGAGCAGGCTCAAGGAGTACGCATAGTCGGAACCGGGGCGCGCTTCCTTGTACAGGCGCGGCACGGTTTCGAGGTTGTGGTTCATCACGTCGGGAGGCGCCGCCTTCAGGATTTCCAGCGCGCGATCCATGCGGCCGCGGAAGTCGGGAGTCAGGATTTCAATGCGCGTATTCGGCGACTGTTCGCGTACCTTGCGGATGCATTCGGCAAAGTGGCCGGCGCCGCCGTCGCGCAGGTCGTCGCGGTCGACCGAAGTGATCACGACGTAGGAGAGGCGCATCGCGCCGATCGTTCGTGCCAGGTTTTCCGGTTCGTTCACGTCCAGCGGGTCCGGGCGGCCGTGGCCGACGTCGCAGAACGGGCAGCGGCGGGTGCACTTGTCGCCCATGATCATGAAGGTCGCCGTGCCTTTGCCGAAGCATTCGCCGATGTTCGGGCAGCTTGCTTCCTCGCATACCGTGACCAGTTTGTTGGAGCGCAGGATGTCCTTGATCTCGTAGAAGCGCGTCGTCGGCGAGCCTGCCTTCACGCGGATCCAGTCCGGCTTGGCCAGTTTTTCCGCCGGCACGATCTTGATCGGGATGCGGGCCGTCTTGCCGGCGCCTTTCTGCTTGTCGCTGGGATTGTAGGCGGGAGTGGCGGCAGGGTCTTTTTCAGTGGTCATGGTGGTCGTTTCCGCGCCGGCAGCTTCTGCCGGCGAAAGGCGCAATCACGCCGTTAGTAATTCGGTCAGGTTGTTGGCCAGGGCCAGTTGCACGTCGCGCAGTGGCGCTTCCACGCCGACGGTTTTCATGTCCACCGTCGCCATGCCTGCATAGCCGCAGGGATTGATCCGGGAGAACGGGGCGAGGTCCATCGCGACATTCAGCGATACGCCGTGGTAGGTGCAGCCGCTGCCGCGGATCTTGAGGCCGAGGGCGGCGATCTTCGCGCCTTTCCAGGCGCCGCCGCTCATGTAGATCCCCGGCGCGCCGGGTTTGCGCTCGCCTTCGAGATTATAAGCCTGCAAGGTGTTTATGACCGACTGTTCGATTTTATTCACGAATTCGCGGGCATACAGGCGCGCGCCGGGCTTGCGGCGCAGGTCCATGAGCAAATAGATAACGACCTGGCCGGGGCCGTGGTAGGTCACTTCACCCCCGCGGTCGGTCTGGACGACGGGGGTGCCGTGGGCGTCCAGTACGTGCGACGGGTCGGCGCCCAGTCCGAGGGTGAACACCGGCGGATGTTCGACGATCCAGAGCTGGTCTTCAGACTCGACGGTGCGCGCGTCGGTATAGGCGCGCATCGCGGCGAAGCTGGCGTCGTACGGCTCGAAGCCGCGGTCGATGATGGCAATTGGATGCATTTACAGGGGAATCGTATAGAAGTGGTTCTGGTCCTTGTGCGGCGAGTTGTCGATGACCTTGAGGATGGTCGGGTCGATTTCGCCGTCCTTCGGGTCGAACAGGCCGCACAGGCGCATTGCCCGGCGCACGTCGATGTCCTTGCCGAGGAATTCAAACACCACGCGCGCGCAGGCAATGGAACGCTGGTTGCTCGACGAAACGCCGAGCATCAGCCCAGACAGGCGCGCCACCTTGTTCTTGTAGGTGGGGAAGAGCACCGTCTGCGCGATTTCATTGCCGGTGAGCGATTCGTAGTCCACCAGGAAGATGCGGTCGTTCAGGTAGAAGGTGCCGCCCACGTACTTGCACTTGTAGGTCTCGTCGAGGTTGGCATGCTGCGGGAATCGCTCCAGCCGCTCATGGTACACCGCGCTCTCGTGCTGGAAGATGTGGACGAGTCCGCGCAGCACTTTTCCCGGCGCGCTCATCGAGTGGTAGTACTCGTAGTAGTAGCCGAGGTACTTGTCGAACTTGCCGGTGGTCTGGTGCTGCAGGCGGGCGATGTGGTCGGTGAAGACCGCGCGTTCGACGCGCTGTTTCGGCCGCACCTGCACGATCTGGTGGAAGTGTTCGCGCGGCAGGTAGATTTCCGACGGCTCCACGCCGAAGAAGTCGCAGATGCGCTCCAGCGTGTGACTGGATGGCTTGCTGGTGCCGTTCAGGTAGCGGTTGAACTGGGCGCGGTTCAGGTTGAGCTTGCGGCAGACATCCGCTACCGAGCGGTAATAGCTGCACAGCATGCGCAGGTTGGCGGAGAACTCCCGTTGTGCGGGATGGATCTTGCCCGTGTCGATCGATAACGACATGGCTATCCTTTTCCTTTTGTTAATGGATTGATGCTGGTTGACGCTATTTTAGCATCAACCAGCATCAAGTCGCGTCACTTAGCGAAATGGTATTCGTCGGGGAATGTCCCTAAAGTTGCGTTCCAAGTTGGTGCCGCTTTTTCAATTACAAAATCAACAGGCGGCGCGGCTTGCAGGGACAAGACAATAACAATAAACAGACACCCTACCCGGCAATGACTGCATGAGATGCATCGGCCAAAAACTGACAGCATCAGAAGGCAGCGTGACCTCACAAAGGAGACATTGATGGTTACCGTTGAAGATTGCATCCTCGGCAATAGCGCGTTGCATGACCGCTTTTTCGCCACCACCGAAATCCTCGCACGACTCGTATCCAGCGCCCCGCGCGCCGTCAGCATGGCGCAGCTCGAAGACGCCACCGGCCGCCCCGAAAAGGAGCTGGCGAAGCTGTGCGCCGCACTGTCCCGCGACGGCCTCTTGCGGCAGGAGGCGCAGGCGCAGGACAAATGGGTGCTGACCTGCGACCCCTCGCTCGTCACGCTGGAAGACGTGTTCCGCTGCGTCATGTCCGAGCAGCAAACGCGTTCCCGGAAAGCTGCCGCTGACCGCGCTCCCAACGATGTCGACCTGCTCGTCATGCAGGCCATGATTGCGATTAATCAAAGCGTGTTCAAACAGCTGCGCCAGTTCTCCCTCGACAGGTTGAAGATAAGCGCAGCCGGCATGTTCCCGTCCCCGCGCAGGGCGCTGCGCGACCCCGGCCTGGAAGACGATGTCGACTTTGTGATTTCCGGCCGCGAGGCCAGCTTTTCGCCTGTGCAGGTTCCTGCCTAGGCGCGTTCTGAAGTACCTTCCTCTCGTTAATCCTTAGGAGACAACACATGCAGTTCAAGACAAAAATGATTCCGTTGGCTGGCGCGATTGCATTTGCCTTTGCAGGTGCGGCATCGGCACAGGAACAGGTCGTCAAGATCGGCCACGTCGGCCCGATCTCCGGCGCCATTGCACACCTGGGCAAGGACAATGAAAACGGCGCCCGCATGGCGATCGACGAACTGAACGCCAAGGGCGTGACCATCGGCGGCAAGAAGGTCAAGTTCGAACTGCTGGCCGAAGACGACGGCGCCGATCCGAAGCAAGGAACTGCAGCTGCACAGAAGCTGGTCGACGCCAAGGTCAACGGCGTGATCGGTCACCTGAACTCGGGCACCACCATCCCGGCCTCCAAGATCTACCACGACGCCGGCATCCCGCAGATCTCCCCGTCCGCGACCAACCCGAAGTACACGCAGCAAGGCTTCAAGACGGCCTTCCGCGTGGTGGCCAACGACGGCCAGCTGGGCGGCACGCTGGGCCGTTACGCCGTGCAGATCAACAAGGCCAAGCGCATCGCCGTCATCGACGACCGCACCGCTTACGGCCAGGGCGTGGCTGAAGAATTCATCAAGGGCGTCAAGTCCAAGGGCGGCGGCGCCGAGATCGTGGCGCAGCAGTACACCAACGACAAGGCAACCGACTTCAACGCGATTCTGACCGCCATCAAGGCCAAGAATCCGGACACCGTGTTCTTCGGCGGCATGGACGCTGTGGCCGGCCCGATGCTGCGCCAGATGAAGGCACTGGGCATCAACGCCAAGTTCATGGGCGGCGACGGCATCTGCTCCGAAGGCCTGGCCAACCTGGCAGGCGACGCCATGGGCGACGGCCAGGTGGTATGCGCCGAAGCCGGCGGCGTGGAAGAAGCACAGAAGAAGGGCATGGAAGATTTCCGCGCCGCGTTCAAGAAGAAGTTCAACGCCGATGTGCAGATCTACGCACCGTACGTCTATGACGCCGTGATGGTGATGGTCGAAGCCATGAAGAAGGCCAACTCCGCCGAACCGGCGAAGTACCTGCCGGAACTGGCCAAGATCAGCTACAAGGGCGTGACCGGCAACGTCGCTTTCGATGCCAAGGGCGACATCAAGGACGGCACGCTGACCCTGTACACCTACAAGGGCGGCAAGCGTCAGCAACTGGCTGTGACGAAGTAATCCTCGCTTCGTTTCCGGCGGCGGCATGTGCCGCCGCCGGTTTGCATTCGCGGTGACGGGCGGGCAATCCGCTGGCACAATCCTTTGATCCGCCTTTCACGAATCATTCCATGCAAGCGAATCCAGCCTCACGCAAGAAGATCGGTATCATCACCGGATCGGGGCCGGAAGCGGGCATCGACTTGTGGAGCAAGCTGCTCGCGGCCAACCGGAAGATCCATGGCAACCGCTTTCGCGGCGACCTGGATGCGCCCGACGTCACCGTCCTGTCCGAGTCCACCCTCGGCCTGTCGATGGAACTGGCGGAAAACGACCGCGTGGTCTGGCAATGTCTCCGCCATGCTGCCGAGGCGATAGCACAGCGTGTCGACTACTACGCCATCGCCTGCAATACGCTGAACTACTACCAGCCGCAGCTCGAAGCGTTACAGCTGCCGGCAAAATTCGTCTCGTTTGCGGATGCCGTCACCGGCTTCGTGAAGGACAACCGGATCGAGCGCGTGGCGCTGCTCGGTGCGCGTCCTGTCACCGACCTTGGCCCGTGGTCGCACTACCGCGCGCTTGCGGAACATGTCGCGATCGAATTGCCGAAGCCCGCGCTTGCGGAGCAACTGCACGGGTTGATCTACGACGTGAAAACCTATGGCGGCAATGCCGAGGATATCCGCCATCGGTTCCGCGAGATCCTCAATGGCCTGGAATCGCATACCGTCCTGCTGGCCTGCACCGAGTTGCCGCTGATTCCCCTCGACGCGGGGCACAAGCACGTGGTCGACGTGACGGGACTGGTTGCCCAAAGGCTGGCACGGCTGGCAAACGGCATGCAACAGTAACGAACAACACTTCCTGATCGATGAACAACAAACACATCGGACTGATTTACGCCGGCGGCACGGTCGGCATGACGATGACGGCGCAGGGCTATGCGCCGATGCCGGACTTCGGGGCCGCGCTTGCGCGCTTGTTCGCGGCGGCGGGGGACTCGATGCCGCGCTATACGCTGCACGAATATGCCGTTCCCATCGACAGCACCAATGCGACCCCGCAGGACTGGCAGAGCATCGGCCGCGATATCGCGGCGCGTTACAACGACTACGACGGCTTCGTCGTTTTGCATGGCACCGACACGATGGTGTACACCGCGGCGGCTCTTTCTTTCATGCTGCAGGGGCTGCGCAAACCCGTCATCGTGACCGGTTCGCAGATTCCCCTCGGTGTGGCGCGCTCCGATGCGGCGCAAAACCTTGTAACCGCCATGCAACTGGCCGTGTCGGACGCTATCAATGAAGTGGCAATCTACTTCAACCAGCGTCTCCTGCGCGGCAACCGTGCGACGAAGGTGAGCACCGAGCGGATGGATGCCTTCGACAGTCCGAACTATCCGTGGCTGGCTGACGTGGGGATCAAGGTGCGGCTCAACCAGGCAGCCTTGTTGCCGCGCGCGGACCGGGAACGCTTCGAGCTTCCCGACTATGGGCGGGAAACCGTATTGCCGGTGCGCTTCGTCCCCGGCATGCCGACGGCGGTCGTGCAGGCGATGATCGACCTGAAGCCGCAGGCGCTGATCCTGCAGTGCTACGGCGCGGGCAATGCGCCGGACCGCGACCCGGCGCTGATGGACATGCTCGCGCGTGCGAGCGCGCAAGGCATGGTGATTGCCGCCTGCAGCCAGTCGCCGCACGGACGTGTCGCCATCGGCACGTATGCGGCGGGCGCCGGCATGACGGCTGCAGGTGTCATCGGTTCCGGCGATATGACCTTCGAGGCGCTCTTCGCCAAGCTCCATCACCTGCTTGCGCGTGGCCTGCCGCCCGAATCGGTGCGCAAGGAACTGCTGCGCGACCTCGCCGGTGAACTGAGCGCGTGATCGTGTTACGCTAGGGCGCCTGTCAAACATGCCGCCCCGCGCGGCACGCGCCAACGCCACATGTCACTCATCAAGGATCTCTCCCTGCCCGCCGTCATCGCGGGCTTCGTTACCGTACTTGTCGGATTTACCAGTTCCGCGGTCATTGTGTTCCAGGCGGCGAACGCTGTCGGCGCCACGCCCGGACAGGTTGCGTCATGGATGTGGGCACTCGGCCTCGGCATGGGTGCTACCTGCATCCTGCTTTCGTTGCGCTATCGCGTCCCTGTCGTCACCGCCTGGTCGACGCCGGGCGCGGCCATGCTGATTACGGGCGCTGCCGGTGTGTCGATCGGCGAAGCGACCGGTGCCTTCCTGCTGTCCGCCGCGCTGATTGCGGTGTGCGGGTTTTCGGGATGGTTCGAACGCATGATCAACCGCATCCCGGTTTCGATCGCCTCCGGCATGCTGGCGGGCGTGCTGCTGCGTTTCGGCATGGATGTGTTCGTCGCGATGAAGACCCAGTTCGTCCTCGCGCTGGCGATGTTCCTCGTCTACCTCGTGGGCCGGCGCATGTTCCCGCGCTATGCGGTGATCGCGACCTTGTCCGCCGGGCTGGGCATTGCTGCTGCGAAGGGCTTGCTGCACATGGAGGGCGTGCGTCTCGAACTGGCACGTCCCGAGTTCATCATGCCGGCGTTTTCCGTGCCGTCCCTGATCGGCGTTGCCTTGCCGCTGTTCGTCGTTACCATGGCGTCGCAGAACGTTCCCGGCGTCGCCGTGATCCGGGCGTCGGGGTACTCGGTGCCGATATCGCCGGTGATCGGCTGGACCGGGGTGGCGAATCTTGTCCTTGCGCCATTCGGCGCGTTCGCCCTCAACCTGGCGGCAATTACCGCCGCCATCTGCATGGGACGGGAAGCGCATTCGGATGCGCGGCGCCGTTATGTGGCGGCAGTCGCTGCAGGATTCTTCTACCTGCTGATCGGCCTGTTCGGCGCGACGGTCGGCGCCGTGTTCGCCGCCTTTCCCAAGGAACTTGTCCTCGTGATCGCCGGCCTTGCGCTGTTCGGGACAATCGGCAATGGACTTGCCGCCGCCCTGGCCAATGAGCGGGAGCGCGAGCCGGCGCTGGTTACCTTCCTTGTCACGGCCTCCGGCATCACGCTGTTCGGCATCGGCGCCGCATTCTGGGGGCTGGTCGCAGGCGTCATCGCGATGCTGGCCCTGCATGGCGGACGCCAGGCGGCGGGCGCCGCGCAGCAGGGCAAGTGACGCCGGTCAGGTGTTTCCTGTCTTGCGGCCGAAGGGGCGCAGCTCGGCGAGGAGCAGCGCACCGATGACGATGGCGCCACCTGCGACGCCGCGCCAGCCGAGCAGTTCTCCCAGCCACATCCAGCCGAACAGGGCGGCAAACACCGGTTCCAGTGCATAGATCAATGCCGCTTTCTCCGCGGCGACGCGGCGCTGTCCCACCGCCTGCAGGAACAGCATGCCGGCGGTGGCGACCGCGCCGAGGTAGAGCAATGTGGTGACATGCGGCATGGCACGTGCGTGCAGCGTGGCGAGCGTTTCGGACGGCTGCAGCAGCATCCACGCCGTAGCCAGTACGGCCATCACGGCGATCTGTGTCGCGGCAAGATGCTTCGCCTCATGGCGCGCGGCGCGCTGGGACAGCACGATCACGTACAGCGCATAGGCGAGCGCGCACACGATCGTCGCCGCATCGCCCGCCAGGTTTCCTCCGCCTTCCCACGACATCAAGCCGATGCCGGCGCAGGCCATTGCCGCGGCCGCCAGCGCGGTCCAGGTGAGCCGTCCGCCAAAGGCCAGGCCGAGCAAGGGCACCATCAGGACATTCAGGCTCGTCAGGAACGCGCTGCGGTTGGATGAGATGAATTGCAGGCCATACGCCTGCGCGACATACGAGGCAAGGGCGAGCACGCCGAGCAATGCGCCGTCGATCCACGCCCGGCGCGGCGCGCGCAGCAGGAAGGGCGACATGCACACGGCGGCCACGATGAAGCGGAATGCGGAAATCTCTACGCCGCCGAGATCGGCGGCGGTCGACTTCAGCAGCGGGAATGTGGTGCCCCAGACGAGGGTTACCAGCAGGAGGATCAGGATACCGGGATTCATTCAGCGCACCGATTCCGCGTTGAGGACTTCCTTGGCATAACTTGCGCGGTCGATGTCCAGCATCTCGACGCACAACTGTACCGGATGGCCGGCAAGGTCCTTGCACGATTCGGACAGTACGCGCAGCAGTGCATTGGAAAGCGCGCTCTTGACCTCGGGCGGGCGGCCGCTGAGGATGGCAAGCTTGACGTGGACGAAGGCGTGCGGGGCAGTCGTGACGCCGACATGCCAGGTGTCGAGCGCAATCGCGCGGCTCTTGATATCCATCTCCTTGAAATGGCCGGAGGCGACCAGCGCATGGTTGAGTGCGAGCAGGATACGGCCGGCGTTGATTATCGCGAGGTTGTTCGTGTATTCGAGTGTCAGGTGGGGCATCTTGCTTTTGGGTTCATCAATCCGGGCCGGACAGGATATCACCGGCGGCAAAAATTTTTGTTTGCAGTCGATTTCTCTACACGCTGCCTTCTTTTTCGATCACGAGGATGCGCGCCGCGCCGCGGGGATGGGCAACATGTTCGCAGCCGATGCCGGCAAAGAAGACATCACCGGTGTTCAGGACCGCAACCTGTTCGGCGCCGTTTTCCCGGTAGCGCATCTCGACCACGCCGTCGAGCACCGCGAACACTTCCTCGCCGTCGTTGACATGCCATTTGTAGGGCGCATCGGTCCAGTGCAGGCGGGTGGTGACGCCATTCATGCTGGCGATGTCGAGCGCGCCCCAGGCACGCTCGGCGGTGAATTCGCGGCTGCGAATGACGTTCATGCCTGCTCCTCGATGGAAACCGGCGCGCAGGAGACGATTGTTCCGGGCGCGGGGAAAAGTCTGGCAAAGGTAAAGGCGAAATCGCTCTCACCGTGAAGTTGCAGGTATTGCAGGCGTTCCTTTGCTTCGGTGATCGTGGGAATGTGTCCCGGCGCGATCCACCAAAGGGCGATGTAGGTCTCCTTGAAGCGCTCGAACCATTCCTTCCGCTGGCGCATGACCTGCGCATGGGCGCTGCGGTACACGAACTGCTTCAGGTGTTCCGGCGACTCCCATACCGACATGTTGATCAGGATGCGTTCGTCGTCGTACGGCTGGAGCGACGTGGCGTTGCCTTCGTCGGTCTTCAGGCGCCAGATGAAACCGGGGCTGGACTCCGCGAGCGCGTTGATCTCGTCGAGGCGCGCGACGAAGCCGGACATGACCGGATCGTCGATGGCGCCGAGCGCACGGCCGATGTTGACCTGTGCGAGCTGGCATGGATGTTTCATGTTTCTCCTAGTCGACAGAAAGGACGACATTGCCGACCACCTTGCCGCTTTCGACAAGTTCGTGTGCTTCGGCGATGCGTTCCAGGGGCAGGCGGGCGGCGATGTTGTGCTTGAGGACGCCGTCTTTCAGCAGCGCGGCAAGCCCGCCGAGGGCGGCGGCGCGGTCGGCGGGAGACAGGTTGTAGACAATGAAAAAGCGCAGTCGGATGTTCTTGACGATGGAAGGGAAGAAAGGCAGCGCGATCTCCGGCACTCCGCTACCGTAGGCAACGATGTCACCTTCCGCCTTGAGCATGGCGATGTCCTTGGCGGCATTGGCGCCAAAGTCCACTTCGATGATCCGGTCCGCACCGGCGCCATCGGTCAGGCCGAGGACAGCAGGAGCCAGGTCTTGCGTCTTGTAGTTGATGACGGCGTCCGCGCCGGCTTCCTTCGCCAGCGCCGCTTTTTCATCGCTGCTGACGGTGGCGATGACCTGTGCTGCTCCGGCGAGCTTCGCCATCTGTACCGCATAGTTGCCGACCGCGCCCGCGCCGCCGGCCACCAGGACGCGCTTGTTCGCGACGCCTCCGTCGACATGTACCGCATGCCATGCCGTCAGGGCCGGGATGCCGAGGCATGCGCCGACGTCGTCCGGGACGTTGTCCGGCAGCGGGACGGCCTGGCGAGCGGGAAGAGTGACGAACTGCGCCGCCGTACCCTCGGCGCGGCCCCAGGCGGCATTCCAGGTCCAGACGCGCTGGCCGATGCGGTCGGGGTCGATGCCTTCGCCCACCTGGTCGATCACACCTGCTCCGTCGCTGTGCGGGACGATGCGCGGAAAGGGCAGGGTGGTGCTGCGTACTCCGCCCCTGGTCTTGACGTCGGATGGGTTGACGCCCGACCAGGAGAGCTTGACGCGGACCTCGCCCGGCCCGGGGGCCGGTGTTTCGATCTCTTCGAGTGCAAGGACTTCCCTGGCGGGGCCGGTGCAGGTGTACGTGGCAGCGCGCATGTGATCTCCTGGTGAGCGACGCGCCGGGTCAGCACGCATCGCAGGTGCGATGGCGTTTCAACGAGGTCTGTACGACCGCATGCTGCGACATGCCGCGGAGGAAGGCGGCGACCCGTTGACCGATGCTTTTCAGGATACGGCCGGTTTGCGGGCGGCGCAATTCCACGCTGGCGTCCTGGTCGGCTTCCAGCACGGTCAAGCGTCCGGGGACGGCGGTGAACGTGTCGCCTGCGTGCAGGAAATAATCGTGCTTGATGCCTTCGACGGTAATCCAGACACGCCCGCGCTGGATGCGCAGCGTTTCGGCGCGGTCTGCGGTGCCGGAAACAGCCTGTCCGGAAAGAATGGTCAATGTGCCGTTTGTGAATAGCCCTCTCATGATGTCGCTCCTGGATTGCCGGGGCGGATGCCGCTGCACGCTTGCAGAATGGCTTTTTTCCTGTCCCGTGAAAGCATCATAGTCCTTGTCATGCGCTTGTCTAAACGATATATTTTTGATTCTCTTGATAGTTTTTCTCACATATGGCCGACTTCAGAAAACTTCCCAACCTGGCGGCGCTGCGCGCATTCGAGGCGGCGGCGCGGCATGGCAATTTTTCCCGCGCGGCGGAGGAAATCCATGTGACGCACGGCGCGATCAGCCATCAGGTCAGGGCGCTGGAAGAGGAGTTGGGCGTGCCCTTGTTTGCGCGTCACGGCAAGCGCATTTCCATCACGCCCGAGGGCGAGCGATTTGCGACAACCTTGCGCAAGGCGCTGACCGACATCGCGGCGGCCGCCGCGGCGCTGCAGGCCGACGGCAAGCAGAAGCGCCTGACGGTGACGGCATTGCCGTCGTTCGCGGCACGCTGGCTGTCGCCGCGCCTCGGGGAGTTCATCGAGCAGCATCCGGACATGGAAGTGATGCTGCAGTCGAGCAGCCAGCTCACCGACTTCGTGCGCGAGTCGGTGGACATCGGCGTGCGGTTCGGCAGGGGCAATTACCCGGGGCTGGTCGTGGAAAAAATCATGGACGATTACTACTACCCGGTCGCCAGTCCGCGCTTCAACAAGGGCAAGCTGCCGCGCACACCGGAGAAGCTGGCGCAGCATCCGCTGCTGCGTTGCGAGATGGAGCCGTGGACGCCGTGGTTTCGCGCGGCGGGGCTGGATTTCCTCGAGCCGACCGGCGGCCTCGTGTTCCAGGATTCATCGATGCTGGTGCGCGCGGCGGTGGAGGGGCACGGCATCGCGCTGGCGCGCCATGCGATCGCCGTGTCGGATATCGAATCGGGGGAACTGGTGCGACTGTTCGATATCGCGATCAGCACGCCGCAGTCCTACTACCTTGTCTGCCCGCCCGAGTCCCTGCGCAAGCCGCAGGTGCAGGCGTTCAGGACCTGGCTGCTGGGAGAGGTTGCGACGCTGCCGCAACCCAAGGTCTGATTACAGGACGACCTTGACCATCGGATGCGAGGACAGCGCGCGGTAGAGATTGTCGAGCTGCTCGCGGCTGGTGGCGCGCACCGTGACCGTGAGCGCGAGATAGGTGCCCTTGGACGAAGGACGCATTTCCATCTTGCCTGCATGGAAGGTCGGGTCGTGCAGGGTCACGACTTCCACCATGGTCTGGGCGAAGTTTTCCTGCATGACGCCCATGATCTTGATCGGGAAGTCGCTGGGGTATTCGATGAGGCTGTCGGTCGGCTGGGTCATGGCATTGCTCGCTGTTTCGTTCCATATGGCGACGGAACGACAGATTTTCAATGGCGGTATTTTACGCCCTCTTGGCGTCCTGGTAGGCCGCGTACAGCTTGCGGAACAGCGGGCCGGTGGCTCCGTCGCCCACGGGTTTGCCGTCAATGGACGTGACGGCAAGCACTTCGCGGCCGGCGGATGTCATCAGGACTTCATCCGCGGCGAAAACTTCGTCGCGCGTAATCTGTCTCGATGCGAAAGGAATGCCGCAGGCAGCGCAGAGTTCTTCAAGCAGGCCGTAGCGGATGCCCTCGAGGATGCGCGTATCCTTCGGCGGGCCGACCACGGTACCCTTGCTGACAATCCAGATGTTCGACGATGCGCCTTCCGTCAATAATCCGTCGCGGAACTGGATGGCTTCCAGCGCGCCGTGCTCTGCCGCATGCTGTGCGGCGAGCACATTCCCCAGCAGCGAGATCGACTTGATGTTGCAGCGCATCCAGCGCAAGTCCTCGGTCGTCACGCAGCGCGCGCCATTGTTGACGGTGTCCGCATCCGGCGGAGTGAACGCATTGGTCATGATGAAGACCGTCGGTGTTGCATCGGCGGGAAAGGCGTGCGCGCGCTTGGCCACGCCGCGCGTGACCTGCATGTAGATCAGTTGCGTGTCGGCGGGATGCGCTGCCGTCACCTTGCCGATCAGCGCCATCCATTCCTCCTCCGTGTGGGGATTCGGGATGCGGATTGCGTTCAGGCTGCGGAACAGGCGCGCCATGTGCTGCTTCGCGCGGAACATCTTCCGGTTGTAGACCGGGATCACCTCGTACACGCCGTCGCCGAAGATGAAGCCGCGGTCGAGCACCGGAATCTTCGCTTCGGACAGGGGCGTGAGTTCGCCGTTCAGGTAGACGAGCGGGTCTTGCATGGGGAATCCTTCAAGCTTCGTAGCTGACGAGGGTGACATCGGCGCCGGCATCCCGGATCGGGATCAGGGCCTGGTATTCGGGCGAGTCGTGCCAGCCAAGCAGTGCATCCTTGTCGGGGAAGCAGGCAACGACGGTATCGGTGTGTGCGTGGGCGCCGTTGAGGACCTTGAGCATCTTGCCGCGAAAGACCAGCTCGCCGCCCCAGGCGGTGATGGTGGCGCCCACCTTGTCGCGGTACTCTGCCCATCTGGCGGCGTCCTTGATGGTGATGTGACCGATGATGTATGCAGGCATGGCGGTTCTCCGGTAAGGGGAGAAGGCTGATGCAGCACCTTCGCCGTTTACTCCCCTCTCCCGCAGGCGGGAGAGGGGTGGGGGTGAGGGGGATGGTCAAGACCTCAGGCGGTAACGCGACCACCCTCATCCCCAACCCTTCTCCCGCCTGCGGGAGAAGGGAGTTGCATTACTTCATCCAGAGCCGCATGGAATCCCACGCACGGCCGATGATGCTGGCCTGGTTCACTTGTTCAAGCGCAACGACCGGCAGTTCGGTCAGCGCCTTGCCGTCGACCATCATCTTCAGCGTACCGACCTTGCTGTTCTGCGCGACCGGCGCGACCAGCGGGTCATTGCGCTCCAGCACAGGCTTCATCTTGTCGGCCACGCCCTTCGGCACGGTCACATAGACGTCATGCGTGAAGCCGATCTTCACCTGGCCCTGCGAGCCTTTCCAGACTTCCGGCGTCGCCACGGGCTGGCCCTTGGCGTACAGCTTGACCGTGTCGAAATTCTGGAAGCCCCAGTTCAGCAGCTTCTGGCTTTCGGAGGCGCGCACCTGGTCGGATACCGTGCCCAGCACAACCGAGATCAGGCGACGGTCGCTGCCGCCGTTCGGGCGCTTGGCGGTGGAGATCAGACAGTAGCCGGCAGCGGCGGTGTGGCCGGTCTTCATGCCGTCGACGGTCGGATCCAGCCACAGCAGGCGGTTGCGGTTCGGCTGCGTGATCTTGTTGTAGGTGAATTCCTTGGTCGAATAGATCTTGTACAGTTCCGGATGGTCCAGGATCATGCGCGTGGCCAGGATCGACAGGTCTTGCGCCGTGGTGTAGTTGTCCGGATGCGGCAGGCCGTGCGGGTTGGCATAGCGGGTGTTCTTCAGCCCCATGCGCTCGGCTTCGCGGTTCATCAGCGTCACGAAGGCCTCTTCCGTGCCGGCAACTGCTTCGGCTAGCGTGACGGCGGCATCGTTGCCGGATTGCACGATCAGGCCGTACAGCAGATCGTTCACCTTCACCGGCGTGGCCGGGTCGATAAACATCTTCGAGCTGCTCGCGTCCACTTTCCATGCGCGGACGGAGACGTTGACCATCTGGTTCAGGTCGAGACGCTTTTCCTTGACGGCGGAAAACGCCAGGTAGGCGGTCATGATCTTGACCAGCGATGCCGGCTCGACACGCGCGGTGGCTTCTTGCGAGGCAAGGACCTGGCCGCTGGTGGCGTCAAGCAGGAGCCAGGATTTGGCGGCAATGGTGGGCGGAGGCAACGCCTGTGCGAAGGCAATCGAGAAAGTAAACAGGGTGGCGGCAAGGGCCGCAATGAGCTTTTTCATGGGTTGTGCAGATTGAAACCCCGCGCGGTAACCGGGCGGATGCAAGAGTAAACAAGGTCCGAATTATAGCCCCGCAGAAAAGCTGGCGTCCGGAAAGAACGCCGGTTTTCAACGATGCCACATTTCGACCACGAAACTCTTTATATGTTGCAACTTGCGGTGAAAAAAGTGATCGGCGCCGGGAATCACGATGACCGGCAGGTCTTGCGGTCGTGCCCAATCGAACACATCCGAGAGGGGGATCGTCTCGTCGTGTTCGCCGTGGATGAGGATGGTGTTGTCCGGAACGGCAGGCATTGCCCATTTGCCCGCAGCAGTGCCGACCAGCACGAGGCGTTCTGCCGGCGTGCCGGCTGCGACAAGGCGCTGTTGCAGCTGCGACTGCACGAAGGTGCCGAAGGAGAAGCCGCCGAGCGCGACAGGCAGGCCGGGATACTGTTGTTGCATGTGCTGCAGCAGTACCGCCATGTCGTCGGTTTCACCGCGTCCTGCGTCGTGTTCGCCTTCCGACTTGCCGACACCACGGAAATTCATGCGCGCGGTAGCATAGCCAAGCGCGACAAAGGCGCGTGCCACAGTCTGCGCAACCTTGTTGTCCATCGTGCCGCCGTACAGCGGATGCGGGTGCGCGACAAGTGCGACGCCGCGCGGCACGTCGTTCGGCAGGTCCAGCGCGCATTCGATGTTGCCGGCGGCGCCGCGAAGGGAGAAACGTTGGGTCTGGGAATTCATTGTTCTTGTTGCTTAAATCTTCAGTCGCTCGACGACTTTGCCGTTGACGAGATGCTCATCGATGATTTCATCGATGTCCTGCTGGTCGACATAGGTATACCAGGTGCCCTCCGGATAGACGACCAGCACCGGGCCTTCCTCGCAACGGTCCAGGCAGCCCGCCTTGTTGATCCGTACTTTTCCCTGGCCGCTCAGGCCGAGTTTCTTGATGCGCGCCTTTGCGTGTTCCTGTGCCGCCTGCGCTCCCTTGTCATGACAGCAAGGACGGCCTTCCTCGCGCTGGTTCAGGCAGAAAAAGACGTGGTGTTGATAATAAGGCTTGTCGGACATGTCAATCTCTGGGGTAAAGCCGCCATGATACACCCCGGCTACTGGCGCTTCATGCGGTGGGCGGGGTGCAGCAGGAACCACAGGGCAAAAAACGTCCAGAAGATCGACAGGAAATGCGCAGCGCCGTTGAAATTCAGGAACTTTCCCTGCGTCCACGCCTGCAAAGTGGCGACGAAGTACGGGTTGGCCGGCACCAGATTGATGGCAATGAAACCCAGCAGCAGGCACAGCGCGGCGAGCCGGCGCTGCACAACCGGCGGCGCATAGGACAGCCCGCCGACCATCATGATGCCGATCAGCAAACCGCCTTTCGCGCCCGGGGTCAGCCACGCCAATGCATTGGCGGGTGAAAACAGCAATGCGTTTGCCATCACTTTCACGCCGATGGCGATTGCAATGAACAGGATCAGCAGCACGGGTTTGGGCGCCTGTTTGCGGAGCAGGATGGACCACGTCAGCATGGCCCCGATCAACCCGAATGCGGTGATCAGTGTTTCGGCCAGCCAGTACTCCTGTACCGACAGGTGGATGTCGCTTGTGAGGATGGCAACGAGGTCGACCGGAGTTTCCAGCCAGTCCGAGATCCAGTTGGAGAGAATCGGCATCAGCTGGCCGTGCCCGAACAGGTAGCCTTGCGGGTAGATCTGCGCGAGCGGCCACAGGCCGGCGACAATCAGTCCGCGACCCGCATCCGGCACGAACCAGTCGCGCCGCAACTGCAGGAGCCGGCTTTGTTCAAGGAAGGTATGGGTCAGCAGTGCGCCAAGGAAAGCGCCGATGCAGGTGCCTGCAAGATTGGTCAGGAAATCGAGGTTGGATGAAACGCGATTCGGAAGCAGCGTCTGCACCGCTTCGAGCCCGCCCGACAGCAGCATGCCGGCGAAGATGGCCGTGATCGTTGCCGACAGGCCGCGCAGCGTCGGATAGAGCGCAAACACCACCAGCATGCCGAAGGGCAGATAGCCGACGATATTCGCCGCGACGTCGAAGCCGGTCCAGTAATGCGGCATCGGCATGACCAGGAACGCCCACATCGGCAGGCCGATGTCGCTCCAGTTGGAGAACGGATACAGGCTGGCGTAGATGATCAGGAAGGTATACATCAGCAGGCCGACCCGGGCGAATGTGGACACACTCGCAGCCTGGACAGGTTCGCTGGTGGCTGTCTGCGGATTTTCCTCGGTGAGCAAGCTTCGCCTTCGTGATTGCGGTTAAAACGTATTTTCGGCAGATGCCCGAATTGCGGCAAGCGAAATTATTTCAACGGCAGGCCGTGCAGCCAGAGGATGATGTCGGCGATCGCCGCATCGCTTGCCGATGCGAGGGCTGCTGCGCCGCCGGCGGCATCTGCGCTGCCGGACGGCGACTGGCGGACAAAGCTGCGTTGCGCCAGCAGCGTGCGTCCGCGGTAAAGCGAGGCGCGCAACGCGACCTGGCCTGTACTTTCCGAGGGCGAGGCGAAATGCTGCGAGAAATCATCCGCTTCGATGCGCAGGACGGGGACATCCACCGCGCCGTCGGAAGCGGCCAGTGCAACGCCTCCCGCCTGGGCGATGCGCGCCTTCAGGTATTGCGTGAGCAATTGCGCCGGCGTCATCGTCCAGCGCGCCTGGGCGTAGGGACGCGGCTGCTGCGCGTTGGCGTAATTGAGCCGGTAGAACATCATGCTGCTGTCCAGCCAGACCGGCACCTGTACGGCTGCGATGCTGACCGGCGGCAATGCGGGGAGGGCGGTTTTGTCCTGCTGCGTTTTCAGGGGGCCGAGATCGTACAGCGTCGCCGAATCGGTATTGCCGCGCACAGCGCAACCGGGCAGCGCAAGCGCGCACGCAGTCATGAGGGCGATGGCGGGGATGAATTTTTGCATTGTTGTCCTCCCTTATTTCGACGGCACGGCAAATCCCGGTTCGCCGGGGCCCGGTGCGATATCCGGCGAGCCGAACAGGACGCTTTGCGGCCGTTCGCTGAAATTGTCGAGCGCGCGGTTGAGCGCGCGGATCGACGAACGGGCATCGCCGGCCAGCGGCAAGGTGTCGTGCTCGATCCTTTCGGCAACCGAGCCGAGACGTGCCGCGGTGTCGGTCACGGTGGCAAGGGTGCCGCCCGGTGCGTTCATCGTCTCGGCAATGCGGTTCAGGCTGCTCGCAAGCGCACTCGCGTCCCTCGAAAGTGCATCGAGCGAAGCGAGCGACTTTTGCGCTTGCGCCGTCACGCCGGGAAGCCGCGCCAGGGTCGGTTCCAGCTGGCGCGGAATCGATTCGATTTCCGTGGCCGCCTTGCTCACGTTGTCGAAGGCATCGAGGATGGCCTTCTGGTTGGCCGGTTCCAGCATGTTGTTGATCCGCTTTGCGACTTCTTCCGTCTGCTGCAGGATCGCAAGGCCGCGCGTCTGCAACTGGTCGAACAGGCTGGGACGCATCTCGATGCGCGCGACTTGCTGCGGCGTGCTGTGCAGCTTGACCGGCTTGCTGCCGTCGTCGTCGAGCTGCACATAGGCGATGCCGGTCACGCCCTGGTAGCCGAGTGTGGCGAAGGTGGATTGCGTGATCGGCGTATCGGGCTTGACGCTGATGTGCACGAGGATCTGCCCGACCGCTTGCGGATCGAAGGAAATGTCGTCCACCTTGCCCACGTCGAGGCCGCGATAACGCACCGCTGCCTGTGGATTGAGGCCGGGGACTGACAGCTTGGTGGCGATCTGGTACGGCACGTATTCCACGCGGTCGCGATTGAGCCAGATGCCGATGAACACGGCGGCGGTCAACAGCATGATGGTGAACAGCCCGGCGATCAGGGCATGCGCCTTATTTTCCATGGTTGGTTTCCATTTCCTTCTCGCGCAGCACCTCCAGCGCGCGCTGCCCGCGCTCGCCGAGGAAGAAACGCTGGATGAACGAATGCGGCAGCCCAATCACTTCCTTTGGCGAGCCGAGCGCGATCACGCGCTTTTCGGCCAGCACTGCGATCTTGGTCGACAGCGCAAAGAGCGTGTCGAGATCGTGGGTGACCATCACCACCGTCAGCCGCATCTGCTGGTGCAGGCTGCTGATCAGGGAGACGAAGCTTTCCGACAGGTCCGGGTCGAGGCCGGCGGTCGGCTCGTCGAGGAACAGCAGTTCCGGTTCGAGCGCCAGTGCGCGTGCCAGCGCCACCCGCTTCACCATGCCGCCCGACAAGTCGGCGGGCATCTTGATGGCATCCTTGGGCGTGATGCCGACCATGTCCAGTTTCAGCAGCGCCGCATCGCGGATCAGGTCGTCGGGCAGGGCGCGCAGTTCGCGCATCGGCTGGGCGACATTTTCCAGGGCATTCAGCGCGGAAAACAGTGCGCCATGCTGGAACAGCATGCCCCAGCGGTTGCGCAACTGTCGCAAGCGCGCGCCGCCGACGCGATGAATATCTTCGCCGAACACTTCCACATGTCCGCGCGTGGGTCGCTCCAGTCCAAGCATCTGCCGCAGGAGCGTGGTCTTGCCCGAACCCGAGCCGCCGACGAGGGACAGGATCTCGCCTTGGTTGACGTCCAGGTTCAGGTCCTGGTGGATGACGAACTGGTCGAACTGCGTCCACAGGTCGCGGATGCGGATGATCGGCGCGGCCATCAGAAACCGACTCCCTTGAACACGATTGCGAACACGGCGTCGGCCAGGATCACGACGGTGATCGCGGTGACGACCGACAGCGTGGTGCCCTGGCCGAGGCTTTCGGTGTTGGGCTTGATGCGCAGGCCGAAATGGCAGGCGACCAGGGCAATCAGGCAACCGAACACGACACCCTTTCCAAGGCCGATCCAATAGTTGGGCAAGGGGACGGCGCCGGGCAGTTCCTGGAGGAAGTAGGTGGCCGACAAGCCCAATTCGACCTTCGCCGCCGCCATGCCGCCCATCAGGGCAATGGCATCGGTCCACACCACGAGCAGCGGCATGGAAATCCCCAGCGCAATCACGCGCGGCATGATCAGGCGAAAGCCGTGCGGCATGCCCATCACCAGCATCGCATCCAGTTCCTCCGTCACGCGCATGACGCCGAGCTGGGCGGTGATCGCCGAACCGGACCGGCCGGCAACGAGGATCGCGGCAAGCAGCGGCCCGAGTTCGCGCACGATGCTCATGCCGAGGATGTTGACCAGGTAGATGTCGCCGCCGAAGGTATGCAGCTGCTGCGCCGACAGGTAGGACAGGACCACGCCGATCAGGAATCCCACCAGGGCGGTGATGCCCAGCGCCTGGTAGCCGATATGGAAAACGTTGGCCGAAATCTCTTTCCATGGCCCGCGCAGGGGGCGCATGATGAAGGTGCCGAGGTCCAGCGTCAGTTGTCCGATCAGGCCGACGAAGCTGAGCAGGTGGCCGGAAAAATTGTGCAGCGGCAGTGCAATGCCCTGTAGCGAGTACCAGGGGCGCTTCGACGCTTCGGGCAGCGCGAGCGCGCCTGCCTGTTCGATGCGGTTGAACACTTCCTCGTGGCCTGGCGCCAGCGTCAGCTGCTGCGGACGCGATTTTCCCCATGCATTCCAGAACAGTTGGGCGCCGATATGATCCAGGCCGGAGATGTGCGACAAATCCCACGCCGCCGAATCGGCCGGGACGGATCGCAGGCCGCTGGTGATCTCCTTGATCACGGCGGGATCGGCCAGTGCGTGAACCTGCCATCGGCCGGCGGCGGCGATGGCGGGATGCGGTCCCTTGCTGATCGTCAGTGTTGGGGATTGTCCATTTGGCATCTGGATAGTGTAAGGGAGATTGCCGCAAGGGTCATCCCGGCGGGCATGACCGGCGTCAACGGCATTAACCTTGTGCAAGCATGCCGCTACAATGTGCGCATGACACTTACTTCCGAACGCATCGCCTCCTTGCTCCGTCCCGCCGCCCAGCAGATCGATGTGCGGGTCGTCGACGAGACCGGATCCACGAATGCCGACCTGCTTGCCGCACTGCCATCGCTCGCCGCGCCCAGCCTCCTCATTGCGAAGTCGCAGACGGCCGGGCGAGGCCGCGCCGGACGCGAATGGCTGTCCGCACCGGGCAAGTCGCTGACCTTTTCCCTCGCCTGGAAATTCAGCCTGCCGGTCCATGCGCTTGTCGGCCTGCCGCTGGCCGTGGGCGTGTCGATTGCCGAATCGCTGGCCATGTTCAACGTGCAGGTCAGGCTGAAGTGGCCGAACGACGTGCTGCACGAGGGCAGGAAGCTGGCGGGCATCCTGATCGAATCCGCAACGGCCGCCCATGTCCCGCACGACGCGAGCTGGGCGGTGATCGGCATCGGCATCAACATCGCGCTCAGCGACAGCATGTCGGCGGAGATTGGCCGGCCGGTGGCGAACATTCCCTGGCTGGCGGAACTCGACCAGGACATGCTGATGGCGACGCTGGCCAGCGGGCTGGCGGAGGCGATGGTGCAGTTCGAGCATGAAGGCCTCGCCGCATTTACCCCGCGCTGGAACACCCTGCATGCCTATGCCGGACAGTCCGTGATGATCCTCGACAACGGTAAATTGCAGCATGAAGGACTGGCGGTCGGCGTCGACGAGATCGGACGGTTCGTGCTTGATACGCCGGCCGGGCGCAAGACGATCATGGCGGGCGACGTGTCGCTGCGCCCGAAGGGATAAGGCATGCTGCTCCTGATCGATGCAGGCAATACGCGGGTGAAATGGGCCGTTGTGCCGAGCAGTCAACGCGATCCGGCTACCCTTGGCCAATGGATGGAATCCGGCATGGTGGAGCATGCGCAGCTGCGCAGCCTCGGCGATGCGTGGCGCAGGCATCGCGTCGTGCGCGTCCTCGCTTCGAACGTCGCCGGCCAGGCGATGCGAGAAGGGCTTGAGCAGGTTCTGCTTGGCGCCTTCGGCATGCAGCCGGTTCCGCTGGAGTGGTTTACCTCGGCGCCTGCACTGGCGGGTATTCGCAACAATTACCGCAACCCTGCACAGCTCGGTTGCGACCGCTTCGCGTCGTCGATAGGCGCGCATGCCTTGTTCCCGTCGCAACCGCTCATCGTCGCGACCTGCGGCACGGCGACCACCGTGGACGCCGTCACGCCGGACGGCGTCTTCCTGGGTGGTATGATCCTGCCCGGGCTCGGCCTGATGGCGAGTTCGCTGGCGAAGAACACGGCGCAGCTGCCGCAGGTGGCGGAGCATCTCGACATCGCGGAACCGTTCGCGGACCACACGGATGCGGCCATCGTCAGCGGTTGCCTCTCCGCCCAGGCCGGGGCGATCGAGCGGGCTGTCGCGGCGCATGCGCGGCATGGCGGCTCGGTCCGGTGCGTGCTCTCCGGCGGTGCGGCCGCGCTGATTTCGCCGCACCTCTCCGTCCCGCACGAGCGCGTCGACAACCTGGTGCTGATCGGCCTGCACAAGGCCGCAATGAATACATGATGCTGAAATTCTTCTTCTGGATACTGTTGCTCGGCAATGCCGGCCTGATTGCCTACCAGCAGGGTTATTTCGATGCCTTCCTGTCCAGCGGGCGCGAACCCGCGCGCATGAAGGACCAGCTCAATGCCGACAAGGTCAAGCTGATTCCGCCGCCCGTGGCTGCCCCTGCGCCGACGCCTGCTCCCGCCCCCGAACCGGCGCCCGAGCCTGCCCCGCAACCCGCAGCGGAAGTGAAAAAGGTCGTGCTGGCCTGTACCGAAATCGGCAATTTCGGCCCCGAAGACGCCAAGCGATTCAGCGCCGAACTCGCCTCCCTGTCCCTGGGCGACCGCGTCAAGCAGCGCGCGCTGCAGGAGGTTGCGAACCACATGGTCTACATCCCGCCGCAGGCCGACAAGGAAGGCGCGGAGAAGAAGGCGGGCGAATTGCGCAAGCTGGGTGTCGAGGACTTCTTCATCATCCAGGACAACTCGCCGATGCGCTGGGGCATTTCGCTCGGCGTGTTCAAGCATGAGGATGCGGCGCGGACCCACCTTGCGTCGCTCAACCAGAAAGGCGTGCGCAGCGCGCGCATTGGCCAGCGCACGGTGACCTCCAGCCAGGTCGCGTTCCAGGTCCGCGAGCTCGACGAGGAAGGGAAGGCGGCGCTCGACAAGGTCAAGGCGGGATTCCCGAAGCAGGAAATGCGCAAGTGCCAGTGAACATGACCGGCGCCGCCGGGCTTTTTTTCGGCTTCAGAGCAGGTTCCGCTGCTCCAGGAGCTGTCCGCCGATGGACTGGTAAATTACCACGGTGCCATCCTTGATATCCCCCTTGGCATCGAATTCGATCGCGCCCTGGATCTTGCCCGAGAACGAGCCTTTAGCCAGCACCGGCAGGAAGGTTTCCGGCAATACCGACCCTGCTTCCTGCATCGCCTGCGCGAGGATGTGGATGCCGTCGTACGACAGCGTCGAATAGGCGCCCGGCGTGCCGAACTTCGCCTTGTACATGTCCATGAAACCGATGCCCGAAGACAGCCAGGACGGTGGCACGCCGGCAATCGTGCAGTAATAATTGCTGTTGGCGCTGCCTTCCGCGCCCTTGAGCGTGGAGGCGTCGCACATGGCGTCGGCGACGACGAACTTCGCGGTGGAACCCGCCTTGCGCAGCGCCTTCAGCAGCGGCAGGCCGACCGCTTCATCGCCGCCGAAAAACACGGCGTCCACGTTGGCGTCGAGGATCTTCGCGGCGACCGCCGTGACATCGTCGGTCTTGCCGTCCACGCTGATGCGCACCGGAGCCTGCTTCAGCCTGACGCCGCGTTCGACCTCGTCCGCGATGCCGACGCCGAAAGTGGTGCGGTCGTCCACGACGTAGAGGGATTTCGCCCGCAGCTTTTCACGGATCAGCCGCGCCAGCGTCGCGCCCTGCTGGATGTCGTCGGCGGTGATGCGAAAGGCGGTCTTGTGTCCCATGCGGGTGTACTGGGGATTGGTCGACACCGACAGCTGCGGAATGCCGGCCTGTGCGTAAAGGGGCGCCGCGGCAATCGATACCCCCGAATTGAAGTGGCCGAATACCGCCGACACGCCGGCATCGATCAGGCGTTTGGCCGCGGCCTTGCCTTCCTCCGGCGATGCCTTGTCGTCTTCGACAACCAGCTCGAAGCGCGCCCGCTTGCGGTTGATGGAAAAGTGGTCGCTGTTGAGTTCATCGATGGCAACCTGCGCGCCATTGGCGATGTCCTTGCCGTACTGGGCGAGCGGGCCGGTCATCGGCGCTACCACGCCGATCCTGACCGTCACCTGCCGACTGCAGGCGCCCAGCAACAGCAGCGCAACAAGCGCAGTCCCGATTCGCAGCAAATGCTTCATGTCCCCTCCTTGTTGTTGGAATAGTGCAGGGGAATGTTAGGGTGAGGTGTTTGTTATTAAATTCTGTATTTCTTTGCTGAAGCGGATTTTCGTTTGGCGGATTTTTTGGTTTGGCGGCGGTATGCGGGGAGATGGCGAGGAATTGTGCGCGAATATTTGTTGCGGCCGCACAATCGGTCGCGTCAGAGGGAATCGTCGCCCTTTTCCTTGTCCGGCACCATGCGCCGCATCGCTTTCCGGATCAGGTCCATCTGTCCGGTAAAGTTGCGGCAGGCATTGCAGACCAGCAGGTGCAGGCGCACCCGGGTACGCTCGACCAGGGTCAGCTCACGGTCCATGCTTTCGGACGTGAGCTGGTGGACTTCCTTGCAAGTGGGCTTGAGGGACATCAGCGGTTTCCAAACCAGTTCAGGTCGAGGCATTCGCGCAGCTGTACGCGGGCACGATAGAGCATGACCCAGGCATTAGACGTGGTGATGCCCATTTCCTTACAGATTTCCTCGGTGTCGAATTCCAGCCATTCCCGCATCATGAAAATGCGGGCGGTCCTGGCCGGCAGCTTGTCGAGACAGACTTCCAGCACGCGGAAGAAATCCTTCTGTTCCAGCGTGGCGTCCGGGTCGCCCCAGCGGCGTGGCATGTCCACGGTATGGCCGTCCGGCTTGAACAGGGCGTCGATCACGTCGGCGTCGCTCTGGTCCTCGCCGACGTCGATCAGGAACTCGCGCTTCGATGCGCGCATCGCATCGATGATCTTGTGCTTGAGGATGCCGGTGACATAGGTCCGCAGTGACGACTTGCCAGCGAAACTGCCGGGTTTCTCCAGCACCGCGATCAGCGCATCTTGCACTACGTCTTCCGCCAACGTCTCGTTGCGAAGCTGCAAAACCGCAAAGCGCACCAGGATGGGGCGCAGGGCTTCGAGTTCGCGGTGAAGTGTGGCCGTCATGTCACGGTTTTCTGGCGTGGATTGTCATTTGGGCAAAGCGTAGCGGACCGATCCGGCAATTACAAGAAATCCGCCGGGAAATCACCGCGCTTTCCCTGTAAAATCGCGAAAATCGTTTTTCAGGACCCGCCATGACCGACCTCGCAGACCCTAACACCGACCTGTCCGGCGTTGCGCCGCAGATCAAGGCCGAAATCCTTGCACAGGCTCTCCCGTACATCCGCAAATTCCACGGCAAGACCATCGTCGTGAAATACGGCGGCAATGCCATGACCGAAGAGCGCCTGAAGCACGGCTTTGCGCGCGACGTCATCCTGCTGAAACTGGTGGGCATGAACCCGGTCGTGGTCCACGGCGGCGGCCCGCAGATCGACAGCGCGCTGAAGAAGATCGGCAAGCAGGGCACCTTCGTGCAGGGTATGCGCATCACCGACGAAGAGACCATGGAAGTGGTCGAGTGGGTGCTGGGCGGCGAAGTGCAGCAGGACATCGTCATGCTGATCAACCATTACGGCGGCCAGGCAGTCGGCCTGACCGGCAAGGACGGCGGCCTGATCCGCGCGCGCAAGATGCAGATGCCGGATAAAGAGAATCCGGGCCAGTTCCTCGACATCGGCTTCGTCGGCGAGATCGATGCGATCAACCCGGCCGTCGTGAAGGCGCTGCAGGACGACGCCTTCATCCCGATCATTTCCCCGATCGGTTTCGGCGAGGATGGCCAGGCCTACAACATCAACGCCGACCTCGTGGCCGGCAAGATCGCGGAAATCCTGAAGGCGGAAAAGCTGATCATGATGACCAACATCCCGGGCGTGATGGACAAGAAGGGCAACCTGCTGACCGACCTGTCGGCACGCCAGATCGACGAGATGTTCGCCGACGGCACGATTTCCGGCGGCATGCTGCCGAAGATCTCCTCGGCGCTGGATGCCGCCAAGTCGGGCGTCAACACCGTGCACATCATCGACGGCCGCATCGAGCATTCGCTGCTGCTGGAAGTGCTGACGGAACAGGCGTTCGGCACGATGATCCGCTCGCATTGATGTTCGGGCAGGGTGCGCGCGCCGCACCCTGCCTTAGTAAAGCTTTTCCACCTCATACCCCCGCTGCCGCAGCAGCGTCGGCACCCCGGTCTCCCCGACCATGTGCAGCAGTCCGACTCCCACGAAGGCCGTTTCATCCTCGCGCAGCAGTTCCTCGATCTTGCTGGCCAGTTCCGGGTTGCGCTTGTCCAGCAGCACGCGCTGCAGGAAATCGCCCGAGATCGTCTTCTCAAGCAGTGACGCCCGCATGAAGGCCTCGACGGCGTCGCCGTTCGCTTCCGCCCAGGCATCGATCAAGGCCTGCGCCTTCTTCAGCGCATTGCCGTCGCCCAGTTCGGCCAGGTTCTCGCGCAGGTATTGCTCCTGTGCTGCGTCCGGCATGCTGTCGAACAGCGACATCTGGTACTCCGCCGACTCCAGTTCGTACACGTCCTTGGCCTGCTGGTCCGCGAGCGAAAGCAGGAATGTTTCGATGCCGTGGCTGCGCCGGTAGCCGTTGCGTTCGAGACCGAGGCCGACCAGCATGTTGGCCAGCAGCCAGGGTTTCAGGTGCCTGACGTCATCGAATGGAATGCCGGCGTCGTCCAGCGCATGTCGCAGCAGTCCCAAGGTGTCCGATGAGAGATGCCTGTCGACCGCGTCCCCGACGGGATAGATGCCGTGCTTGTTCAGCGCGAGCTGGAACGGTTCGGGTTTGCGGATGTCGATTTCCAGCACCAGCTTGCGTGCGCCGGACAGCGCGCGGGTGACTTCGTCTTCCAGCGGGAAGAATGCCGGCTTGCCGACGTGGATGGTGCCGAACAGGTAAGCGGTATTGCCGAGGTGGCGGACGCGGTACAGGGTGCCGCGCTTGACGGCGGCGGCTTGTGCCGCCGCTGCCGGTGCTGCATTATTGTCCGCATGCGCGAGGCCGAACCAAGCAGCCAAGCAAACGCTTAGCAAAACAATAACGCCGGACTTCATTGTTTCTCCCTGACCGCCGCTTTGATAGCGGCTCATTTCACTGTATCAGATGCCTTCACCGATTTGGTTGTTCGACCTCGACAACACGCTGCACAACGCGTCGCACGCGATTTTCCCGGCGATTAACGCCAACATGAATGCATTTATGGCAAAGGTGCTGGGCGACGGCGACAATCCCGCCGACCCGGAAACCGTCAATGCCGCGCGCCTCGCCTACTGGAAGCGTTACGGTGCGACGCTGCTCGGCATGGTCAAGCACCACAATGTCCGGATGGAGGATTTCCTGCGCGAGGCGCACAATTTCGACGACCTCTCCGCCATGATCCGCGCCGAACGCGGCCTCGGCCGGCTGCTGCGCCGCCTCCCGGGGCGCAAGATCCTGCTGACCAATGCGCCGCGCCGCTATTCGCACGACGTGATGCGCCACCTCGGTTTGCATCTCCACTTCGCGAAGCACATCCCGATCGAATCCATGCGCGTCCACGGCCAGTTGCGGCCGAAGCCGTCCAAGCACCTGTTGCGCAAACTGCTGGCGCGCGAGGGTGTTTCTGCCCGTCGCTGCATCCTCGTCGAGGACACGGCGGACAACCTGAAAGCCGCCAAGGCGCTGGGCATGCGCACCGCCTGGGTGACCCAATACCTGGCGTCCAGCCCCAACCTGAAGCAGCTCGCGAAAGGCCGGCCGATACCAAGATTCACAAAGCGCCCCATTTTTGTCGATGTCAAAGTACAATCCGTAAGGCAACTTCCGGCGATGCTGCACAGGCTGAGGTAAAACCTTCTCCACAAAAACGATCATGGCAACCACAAAACCGGGCGAACGCAAGCTTCAAATCCTGCAGACTCTGGCCACCATGCTGGAGCATCCCAAGGGGGAAAAGATCACCACCGCGGCCCTGGCGGCCAAGCTGGATGTATCGGAGGCCGCGTTGTACCGGCACTTCGCCAGCAAGGCGCAGATGTTCGAGGGGCTGATCGAATTCATCGAAACCAGCGTCTTCGGCCTGATCAACCAGATCAGCGAGCAGCAGGAAAACGGGCTGTCGCAGGTCCAGGCCATCGCCGCCATGCTGCTCAGCTTCGCCGAACGCAATCCCGGCATGACGCGGGTGCTGATCGGCGATGCGCTGGTCAACGAGGACGAGCGGCTGCAGTCGCGAATGAACCAGTTCATCGAACGCGTTGAACTGGCGATCAAGCAGGCGCTGCGGGTCGCGGTGACGCAGGGCGAGGCGCGCGAGAATGAAGTGGCGGTGCGCGCCTGCATGATCACCAGCCTGATCGTCGGCAAATGGCATCGCTATGCCAAGACCGGCTTCAAGCACACTCCCTCCGAGAATGCCCAGGCGCAGATCGCGATGCTGCTGGCCTGATTGCAGAAAGTTCAAGGTTTTTTGCCGGGCAAGTCCGAATTTGATTCGCTTGCGGCCGCCGACAACATCGCTTCATTAATTCGCTCGCGCCGATTTTTCCCGATTGTTCGGCGCAGGGCCTTGTTCCACGCTCCGGCACGCCTGCACTCCGCGGACCCTCCTGCGGCAGCTTGCAAAGATCAGTACACTCTCTGTCTTTGCCATTCCACCGAGCGGATGCATGGACACGACACTCGAAAAAAACTTCCCCGTACTCGCGTTTGCGTCGCTGCTGATCGGCGGCATGGCCATCGGTTTCGCCGGCATCTTCATGCGGCTGTCGGACGTCAATCCGCTGGCCTCGGCGTTCTGGCGCATGGCATTGGCCGCACCGTTCCTGTGGGCGTGGGCGTTCGCCGTCCGCCGCCAGGATGAAGCGGCGGGCAAGCGCACCGGCTTCGCGAAGGCGCTCGTCCTTGCCGGCATCTACTTCGCCGCCGACATGGCGCTCTGGCACCTGTCGCTGCACTACACCACCGTGGCCAACGCCACCCTGCTGTCGAACTTCGCGCCGATCTTCATCGCGCTGTGGATGTGGATTGCCTACCGCGTACGCTTTGCCCGTATTTTCATCATCGGCATGCTGATTGCACTGGTCGGCGCGGTCATGCTCGTCGGGCCGAACGCCGGCGGCGAAAGCAACGGCGACAGCAAGCTCATGGGCGACTTCCTCGGCCTGAGCAGCGCCATTTTCTATGCCGCCTACCAGCTGGTGGTCAAGGATGCGCGCAACCAGTATTCCACCGCCCGCCTGATGGCATGGAGCACGACCGTCACCGGGCTCGCCTTGCTGCCGTTCGCGCTCACCGCGCCGGGCGCATTCTGGCCGGCGGAAGCGGCAGGCTGGCTGCCGCTGCTGGCGCTGGCGCTGATCGCGCAGATCGGCGGGCAAACCGTCATCGCCTATGCCGCGGCGCATCTGCCGGCCAATCTCACGTCCGTCAGCCTGCTGATCCAGCCGCTGACGGCGGCGGTCGCCGCATGGATCATTTTCCAGGAAGCCATCGGACCGGTGCAGATGGCCGGCGGCGCGCTGCTGCTGTGGGGGATCTATCTGTCCAAGCGCGGAAGCTGAGGGGCAGGGATACAATAGCGGTTTAAGCGGCGGCGCTGCCTGCCGCTCCCATCGCGTGACACTGCCTTGACTGCTTCATCCATCCCCGCCGACTCCTGTTTCGCGCTTCTCGACGACGTTGATGCGAGCGAGAGCGACCCGCGCTCGCGCCTGCTGACCGGTCTTGCCGGTGTGCTGTCCTGCGACAGCGCGGAGTCGCTCGCCGGCATGCTGGCGCAGATGGAGGATGCGCTGCGACAAGGCAGGCATGCCGTCGGCGTGTTCAGCTACGAACTCGGCGCCTGCATGCATGGCATAACGCCGCACGAAGGCACGGAAACCCTGGCGCAAGTCCTGCTGTTCGACCGCTGCGAGCACCTTTCATCATCGCAGGTCGCACAATGGCTCGCCGCTCGCGCGCAAACCGCAGCTGCGGGCATCGCGGGCGTGCATTCTAACGTCAGCGACGCGCAATTCGAGCAAGCCATCTCCCGCATCCACGCCTACATCGAAGCCGGCGACACCTACCAGATCAACTACACCTATCGGCTGCGATTCGATGCATTCGGCTCGCCGGTCGACCTGTACCGCCGCCTGCGCGAACGCCAGCCGGTCCCCTACGGTGCGCTGCTCATGCTTCCGGACGGGTGCACGGTGCTGTCCCTGTCGCCGGAGCTGTTCGTGCGGCATGCAGGCGGTATGGTCACGACAAGGCCGATGAAAGGGACGGCTGCCGCAAGCGGGGATGCATCCGTCGACGCAGAACGTGCAGCCGCGCTCGCCGCGGATGAGAAGAATCGCGCAGAGAACCTGATGATTGTCGACCTGCTGCGCAATGACCTTGGCCGCGTCGCGAAATTCGGCACGGTGAAGGTGCCGAAGCTGTTCAGCGTGGACCGCTACAGCAGCGTGCTGCAGATGACCTCGACGGTGGAAGCGGAGCTGCGTGAGGACGCCGGACTCGCCGATATCCTTGCGGCACTGTATCCCTGCGGCTCGATCACGGGGGCGCCCAAGCGAAGGACGATGCAGATCATCCGCGAACTGGAGCCGGCCCCGCGCGGCATCTACACCGGCGCGATCGGCTGGTTCGATGTCCCGGCGGCAGGCCGCAAGGTGGGCGACTTCTGCCTGTCGGTGCCGATCCGCACGCTGGTATTGCAGCCGCCTGGTGACGACGGTATCCGCAAGGGAGAGATGGGCGTCGGCGCGGGCATCGTGCATGACAGCGTCGCAGCGGAAGAAGCCGCGGAATGCCGGCTGAAGGCGCGCTTCCTGACTGGCCTGCGGAACGACTTCGAACTGTTCGAAACCATGCAGGCAACGCGCGAGGAGGGGTGCCGCAACCAGGACCGGCATCTGCGCCGCCTTTGCGCCTCCGCCGGCTATTTCGGCTTCGTGTGCGACGAAGGCCTGATTGCGGACAAGCTGGCGCAAGGGTGTGCGTCACTCGCACCGCAGACACCGTACCGCATGCGCCTGTCACTGCGCCATAACGGCACCGTGTCACTGCAGTCCGCACCGCTTGTGCCGCTGGCCTTGCCGGTGAAGGTATTCCTTGCCCCGGCGCCGACGCAGTCCGCCGACATCTTCCTACGCCACAAGACGAGCGTAAGGGCCCAGTACGACGCCGCATGGCGCGGGGCGGAAGCGAAAGGCGGGTTCGACATGCTGTTCTTCAACGAACGCGACGAACTCACCGAAGGCGGGCGCAGCAACGTCTTCGTCAAGCTGGGCGGCCAGTGGTTCACACCACCGCTGGACGCCGGTGTGCTGCCCGGCGTGATGCGCGGCGTGCTGCTGGACGACCCGACATGGGCGACGCGCGAAAGGCGGTTGACGCGCGACGACTTGCGCGCCGCGGAAGCGGTGATCGTGTGCAATGCCTTGCGCGGTGTGTTGCCGGCGTCCATCGACTGGCAGGACGCCTAAGTACTTATTTGTGCGCTTTCCGGAATATCCGATTCTCCAGACCTTCCTCCGCCTGCCTGGGGCAGGAATGCGGGGCCGAATGCCAGGGCGCGACCGGATCGCCGCCCTTGCGGGTGTAAGCGATGGCCTCGCCGAGCAGCTTCTTGTCCGAACTTCGGTATACCTGGTAGAGGTCCTGAATAACGACCAGGGTAGTGCCGTCGACCGCATCAGATTCGCCGCGCACGGTTCTTGTTTTCCTGACGCGGTAGTACTTGTCTGCAACCTGGGTGGCACCCTCGGCAGAAGCTTCGGATTGCATCACCTTGTCGGGCTCACCTTCCGACAGCAGGACCGGTTCATAGACATTGAAGCCGCCGTTCCCCGCGCACAGCTCATCCACCAGCCTGTCCGCCTTCCATATCCGCAGGGCAGGCACACCCCACCACAGGGCGATCAGGACCAGTGCCGTCGCTTCCATCCATCGATTTCGGGACAGTTTCATGCGTTCACCTCGGCGCACGATAGGACGGCTTGCGCTTCCGTTGCCGGTGCAAGCGTGTGCGCAGGTCATGCACGTCGCGGATGTAGGAACGCACCACCTGAAAGTGGAGTGCGCGATAGCAGCGCCGGCGGTTCAGGTATTCGATCAGGAGCGGCGGGACGGTAAACAGAATGAAGACGGCGTACTCGCGGCTTCCGCCCAGCAACGCGTTGACGGCGGTGAACGCCGTGATGAACAAGGTCGCATACTGGATCCAGCCCGAAACCAAACGCCCATGGACAGAATCCCGCGCCTCCCTGATCTGCAGCCGGGCCACGCAAATGACGACGCAGACATACGCCAGGAAGATGAAGGGCCGCTCCAGGAGAAAGGCCCCGAACATGCCCGCGAAAATGGGGGCATAGAGCGCGCCCGAGACGAAGTCATTGTATTGGTTCGCGGCCAGCTGCCTTGCCGTCGCGCGGTGGATATCGTGGTGTGTCAGTCGCATTGATAGCTCGTCTCTGCCTGTCGGAACATGGCGCGTGGATGCGCTGGAGACAGATAGGCAAACTGACAAGGTTTTTCAATGGGTGGCTGCGATTAATTGTTCGGAGGGCTTTTTGAAATTGCCAGACGCGTGCGTTTGGCGCGCTGTCCGGCAATGCATCAGGAGCGCGACGCGCCCTCCTTGTCCCGGGTCAGGCGACCGGGTTGCTTGGCGCCCGCCGCCACGTTGCGCTGAAATACAACCAGCCATGTCGCCAGCACCACCAGCGCACAGCCGACCAGCGTATTGAAGTTGATTTCTTCCTGCAGAAACACAGCACCCCACACCATGGCAAACAGGGGAATCAGGAAGGTCACCGTCAATGCCTTGGTCGGTCCCAAATCCGCGATCAGTCGGAAATAGATGAAGTACGCCACCGCGCTGCAGAGCAAGGCCAGCAGCAGTGTAAGCACCATGACGAGCGACGTGACTTCACCGCGTACCGGCGAGAAGGACACGAGGGGCAGCAGTACTAGCGCCGCGCCGAGTTGGGAGCCGGTCGCCATCATCGGCGGCGCGATGCCGGACGATTTTTTCTTCGAGTACGCGCCGGCGATGCCGTAACAGAGCGCGGCAGTTACGCAAGCGAGCGCGGCGATCAGGACCTGCGGTGAGAATTCCGCAGGCCCGAGGCGGACCAGGAAGGCGACACCCGCCACGCCGGTCACGAGGCCGGCAATCTTGCGCGCCGTGAGTGTTTCCCCCAGCACGGCGGCGCCGATCAGCGCGCCCCACAAGGGACTCGTTGCATTGAGGATGGCGGAGTATCCGGCCGGCAGCGTGAGCGCGGCATACGCGAACAGCGCGAAGGGCAGGGCGGAGTTCAGCGTGCCCAGCACGAGGTATTGTTTCCAGTTGGCGCGGAACTGCATGTTCCGCCCGGTTGCCAGCATGAAAGCGAGCATCGCGACGCCTGCAATCGCCACGCGCAGTTCGGCCGTCCATAGCGCGCCGAGCACCGGTGCGATGATGCGCATGAAGAGGAAGGAGGCGCCCCAGATGGCGGCAAGGATGAGGAGGCGGACGAGGTCGGCGCTACGCATGGTCGATCCTGAAGTAAGCGAAACAAGAGAATAGCGCGGCCGCATGAAGCACGCTCGCCGGATTCGGACAGGCGATCATGCGTGGTGCTGCAAGGGGCGTTGCCGCGAGGCGAGCACAGCGCCCGCAAGGAGGGCGATCGCAGAGAACACCAGCCCGCGCTGCAATCCGCCGGCGCCGTCGGAAATCCAGCCGACGATCGTCGGTCCGACGATCTGGCCGAATGCGAAGACGGTGGTGAAGCCGCTGATGCCGGACGACCATGCCTCCGAAGGCAGGTTGTGCCGGACCAGCGCGGTGGTGGAGGCGACCACGGAAAGGAACACCGCCCCGAACAGGATGCCCGACGCGAATACGGCTACGGGCGCGGAGGTCAGCACCGGCAACAGCGTGGCGATCGCCAGCAAGCCGTTCAGGATCGCGAGCGACTGGCCGCCCTTGAAACGGTCAAGCATGCGCGCCCAGATGCGCGATGATGCGACGACGGCCAGGCCGAGCAGGGCATAGAACAGCGTGATCGTCGATGCCTGCATGCCTTGTTCTTTCAGCAGCGCGATGATGAAGGTCATGTAGCCGATATAGCCGACGCCGAACATCAGATAACCGGCCAGCCCGAAGCCAAAGGCGCGCACGCGGAAGTGCCCCGGACCGCCGGCCGCGCCGGCCGCGCCATCGATCTGCCGCGCCGGCAAGGCCATGAGCAGCGTCATGACGAGGCACAGGCCGCCCAGCACCAGCCACGCCCATTGCCACGGATGGGCGACGTCGCGAGCAGCCTCCAGCGTCGCAGGCACCAGCAGGGCGGACAAGGTAATCCCGAAGCCCGTGCCGCCGTAATACAGGCCGATGAGGAAGCCGGCGCGTTTCACGTGTAGCGCGCCGAGACGGGCGGCAAGCAGGCCGCCGGAAATGAAGATGAAGGCGCTCGCAATGCCCGCCAGCACGCGTTGCAGCAACAGCATCGCTGCATCGGTGACAAAGCCCGAGAGCAGCATGAACAGGCCGGTCAGCAGCGCGCCGCCGATCAGCGCCGCTTGCGCGTTGAGGCGGCGCATCAATGCCGGCGTCATCAACGCGCCCACGAAGTAGCCGAAGGCATTCGCCGTGTTCATCGCCCCGGCCAGCAGGTAGGACCAGTCGAGGTCGGTGCGCATCGGCGGCAGCAGCAGCGCGTAGGAAAAGCGGGAAATGCCGAGCGAGATGGCCGCGCCGAACGACAGCGCCAGCGCGGTCAGCAGCGGATGACGGAGGGCGAAGTTCCCTGCCTGCGCGCCGCTCATGCCTTCGGCGCCGTCAGCACCAGTCCCATCGCCACCAGCACTACGGCGCCACCTGCCACGGTCGAAATGCCGATCGACTCGTTCAGGAAGAGGAAAGCCCACAACATGCTGAACAGGGGAATCAGGAAGGAGACGCTCATCGCGCGCGTCGGCCCGATCTTGACGATGAGGGGAATGAACAGTGCCTGCGCGAGCCCTGACGAGAGAAGCGCCATCGCCAGGATGCAGGCAAGTGCCGTGAAGGACGGCATGGCTGGCGGCAGGGAAAACGGCACGGTCGGCAGCATGACGATGCTTCCGAGGGCCATCGAGCCTGCGGCCATCGCAATCGGATGAATGCCGTCCGGATGCCCGGTCTTCTTGACGATGATGCTGGACAGCGCATAGCCGGCCGCCGCGAGCAGGCAGGCGGCGACGGCGGCGATCGTCACGGGATTCATCGACACCGTGCCTGCACCGACCAGGACGGCGACACCGGCGATGCCCAGCAGCAGACCGGCCAGTTTTTGCATGGTCAGGCGTTCAGCCAGCCAGATCATCGAGAAGACAGCGCCGAACAGCGGCGCGGTTGAATTCAGCACAGCGGAGTGCGATGCAGGCAGATGCAGCGCTGCGAACGAGAAGCATGAAAACGGGATCACTACCGCAAACAGGCCGACCACCGCGAACGGTTTCAGATTCGCGCGCCAGTCCATCCTGACCTGTGTTGCCATCGCAAACGCCACCAGCGCGGCGCCGGCCAGTGTCGTGCGAAGCGTCGCCGTAAGCAGCGGCCCTGCTTCAGGCGCTGCCACGCGAAGGAAGATGAACGAGCCGCCCCAGATCGCGGACAGGAATACCAGCTTGGCAAGGTCGGCTGCGGACATCGGGAGAGTGTTGCGTTGGGGAAAAAGAGCGGTCGTTCGATTGTAGCACCGCCCCTCTGGACACGCTTGGCGGGAGGATGTTGCGCCGTTGCCGATCGCTGTCCGGAAACGGGTCGGACCATGTAATGCAATTGATGCAAGCCAAAGGCAGGATTGTTGAAAGATTAATAATCATGTCAGGGGAGATCGACATGAAAATGCTCGCGCATAACAACAAGATGAGGACTGCAATGCTGGTTGCGGTCGCCTTTGGGCTTGCTGCCTGCGGGAGAATCGAAACGCCGGCCGCTGCGGCCGAAACACAGGTTATCCAGGTAGCGTTCATGGACGAGGGGGGCGACACGGGCCTCCCGGTCGTAGTCGAGCGCCGTCACTTCGCGATTTATAACACCTACCGCGAGTTGTTCGACGACTCCGCGAACGTGTTCAAGTCGCGCGAATACACACAGGGGGAAGGCCTGCTGCATGCCGTGGATTCGGACCTTGCCACCTGCTCCATCCACGCCAGCCTGCTGGACGATTAATGTCCGCAGACGGTGCAGGCCGCGTTGCGTGCTACACGGATGCTCGTCCATTCCATGTTGCGCGCATCGAGCAGCAACAGCCTGCCGGCAAGCGACTCGCCGATGCCGGCCACAAGCTTCAGTGCCTCTGCTGCCTGCATGGTGCCGATGATGCCGACCAGCGGCGCGAACACGCCCATTGTCGAACACAGCACTTCCTCGAACTGCTGCTCGGGCGGGAAAAGGCAGGCGTAGCACGGTGATGCATCCTGCCGCGTATCGAACACGGAGATCTGGCCGTCCATGCGGATCGCCGCGCCCGACACCAGCGGTATCTTGTGCTGCACGCATGCGCGGTTGACGGCGTGGCGCGTCGCAAAGTTGTCGCTGCAGTCGAGTACCACGGTCGCCTGCCGCACCAGTTCTGAAAGGCGTTCGCCTTCCAGGCGCTCCTTCAGGGCAACCACCTCCACTTCCGGATTGATGCGCGCCAGCGTCTCCCTGCCGGATTCCGCTTTCGGCCGGCCGACCCGTTCCGTCGTGTGCAGGATCTGGCGCTGCAGGTTGGTCAAGTCCACCGTGTCGTTGTCGACCAGCGTGATCTTGCCCATGCCGGCGGAGGCCAGGTAGAACGCAACGGGTGAACCCAGCCCGCCCGCGCCGATCACCAATGCATGGCCGGTGAGGATTTTCTCCTGGCCTTCGATGCCGATTTCATCGAGAAGAATATGGCGGGAATAACGGAGCAGCTGGTTATCGTTCATGGCACGTGGTTACGTGGTGCGAGGGATGGCAATACGGGGATTGTACCCGCGCGCAGGACGGCGGAAATGAAAAAGGCCGCATCGCTGCGGCCTTTTGAGTTCGCGAAGAATTATTTCTTCTCGCCGTTTCCGTTCTTGTCACCATTCTTCTTCTCGTTGATGGTGTTTTCCTTCTTGCTCTCGATCTTCGCGGACTTGGAGAGCTGAACCGGCAGACCCTTCAGGTGGTTCAGCGCCTGGGCCAGCTGGAAGTCTTCCTTGCTGCCGAACTCGAGCGGCTTGCGCTTCTTTTCGAGGGCGGCGATGCGCTGTTCTTCTTCCAGTTCGTCGAGCTTGCGTGCGGCCTCGTCCTTGTCCTTGTCGTTGGACAGGTGCTTCTGCAGGTCGGCTTCGCGCAGGCGCAGGCCGTTCAGGCCGTCGCCGTCCGCGGTTTCATCCACCAGCAGGTCGGGCACGATGCCCTTGGCCTGGATCGAGCGGCCGTTCGGCGTGTAGTAGCGGGCGGTGGTCAGCTTGACGGCCGTATCTGCGGAGAGCTGGCGGATGGTCTGCACCGAGCCCTTGCCGAAGGTCTGCGTGCCCATGATGGTGGCGCGCTTGTAATCCTGCAGCGCGCCGGCCACGATTTCCGATGCGGAAGCGGAACCGGTATTGACCAGCACCACGATCGGCACGTTCTTCACGGCTTCCGGCAGCTTCACCAGCGGGTCGCTGGTCGCGACGCGCGACGAGGTGTAGAACTCGCGGCGTGCATAGAAAGTCTGCTTGGAATCCGGCAGCTGGCCATTGGTCGACACGATCGGCACGTCCTTCGGCAGGAAGGCCGCGGAGACGCCGATGGCGCCCGGCAGCACGCCGCCCGGGTCATTGCGCAGGTCAAGCACGAGGCCCTTCAGGTTGGGTTCCTGCTGGTAGATCGCGGTCAGCTTCTTGGCCATGTCCTCGACCGTCGGCTCCTGGAACTGCGACACGCGCAGCCATGCATAGCCGGGTTCGATGACCTTCGACTTCACGCTCTGCACGCGGATTTCCTGGCGCACGATGGTGACGATGATCGGGCGGTCTTCATCCTTGCGGGCGATGGTGAGGGTGATCTTGGTGTTGGGCTCGCCGCGCATGCGCTTGACCGCCTCATCCAGCGTCAGGCCCTTGACCGGGGTGTTGTCGAGACGGGTGATCAGGTCGCCGGCTTTCAGGCCGGCCTTGAATGCGGGCGAGTCTTCGATCGGGGAGATGACTTTCACATAGCCGTCTTCCATGCCGACCTCGATACCCAGGCCGACGAACTTGCCTTGGGTGCCTTCGCGCAGTTCCTTGAATGCCTTCTTGTCAAGGTAGGCGGAGTGGGGATCGAGCGAGGCCACCATGCCCGAGATCGCCTCGGTCAGCAGCTTCTTGTCTTCGACCGCCTCGACGTAATCCGACTTGATCAGGCCGAACACATCCGCCAGCTGGCGCAATTCTTCCAGTGGCAGCGGCGCCGTGTGCTTCTGGGCGCTTGCCTCGAACTGCATCGAGCCAGCGATGCCTGCAATAACGCCTAGACCGATAAGGCCGAAGTTCTTCAGTTTGCTGCTCATGTGTCACCTGATAGTTACCCACCCGAGTGGGTCGATTGCGCGGCCCTGATGCCGCATTTCAAAGTATAAACCCGAATTTTCGTTGCCGCCGCTGTTGCCGGCATTGGCAATGACGTCGCCGGTCCTGACCACATCGCCTACGCGTTTCAGGACCGCCTGATTATTGCCGTAGATGGTCATGTACTGGCTTCCGTGGTCAATAATGATCAGGTTGCCGAATCCGCGCAACCATTCCGCGAAAATAACCTGGCCGGCGGCGACCGCCTTGACGTCCGCGCCTTCGGCGGTCCGGATGAACAGACCTTTCCAGGCAGGGCCGTCGCCGCGCTTGCTGCCGAACCGGGCGACCAGGTCACCCTTGACCGGCAGCCTGAGCTGACCCTTCAACGAAGCAAAAGCATGATCGACGCCCCGGTCTTGGACGTTGCCGTCGGGCGTGAGTTCATTTCGGGCCGTCAATTTCTGTGGCGGCTCGTCATCATCGATTGCATCAGGATTGTGCGCCGGCGTCTTGACGGAACTCACTTTTTTGTCAGGAGATGCCTCCGATTTGTCTTTGGAGCGCGCGAGTTGTTCCTGGCGGCGCTTCTCGCGGGCCGCAGCTTCGGCTTTTCGTTGTTCTTCGATTAACTTTGCGAGCCGGTCGACCAGCCCGGCGAGACGCTGCTCGTCTCGTTCGATGTTGCCGGCTTCCTTGCGCTGGGCGGAAAGCTTGCTCGACAGCTGCGCCAAGAGGGTGGCCCTGCGCGCTTTTTCCTTCTCGAGCTGCGCCTTCTGCTCGCGCTGTTCCTGCGCGATTTCCTCGAGTTCATCGCGGGCTTCCTGGGCGGCGGCCTTGTTGTCCTCGACCGCCTTCATGTTGGCCCGCAGCGCGTCGATCAGTTTTGCCTGGGCTTGCGAGACGTAGCCCATGTACTGCAGCTCGCGGTTGATGCGGTTCGGATTATCGCCGGAGAGCAAGAGCTTGATCCGGTCTTCGTTGCCGGCGACATACTGGTCGCGCAGGAGGCGGGACAGGCGCTTTTGCTGGGTGGCGATGGTCCTGGCCAGCTGGTCCTGCTGCTGGGACAGCCGGGCCAGTTTCGCTTCGGCGTCCTTCTGTTCGCGGTCCAGTTCGTGCAGCGCGCGGTTGGCTTCGGAGATGGCCGCCTCGGAGTTGGCCAGCGCATCGGCGGCGTGGCTCTTGGCGGTTTCCGTCTTGCTGATGTCTCGCTTCAAGGCTTCCAGCTTCTGCTGGAGTTCGGCGCGTTCCGCCTCGGCGGCGCGCTTCTGGCGGGTGCGTTCGGTGACTTTGTTCGCGTGGGCAGGCGCGCTGCCCAGCACGAGCGCCACCCCGAGAACCGCGAGGGCTACCCAGCCGGCATGACGAAGATGCCGGGTGATCGAGGGGGATTCCTGTCGGTTTCCGGGACGGCTGAGGAACTGCATGGAAAAAGCGTTACTTCGCCTTTCCCTGGCTGGCGACCGCCTTCATGGCGGCCTCGATGGCTTCCTGGTCGCCCAGGTAATAGCTCTTGATCGGCTTCAGGTTGGCGTCCAGCTCATACACCAGAGGCTGGCCGTTGGGGATGTTCAGGCCGACGATGTCCTTGTCGCTGATGCCGTCCAGGGACTTGATCAGCGCGCGCAGGCTGTTGCCGTGGGCCGAGATCAGGATCTTGCGGCCGGCCTTGATGGCGGGGGCAATTTCCTCGTCCCATGCGGGCATGACGCGGGCGACCGTGTCCTTCAGGCACTCGGTCAGGGGGATCTGTTCCTTCTTCAGGCCGGCGTAGCGCGGGTCGTTGTACGAGGTGCGCGGATCGTTGGCGTCGAGCGGATTGGGCGGCACGTCGTAGCTGCGGCGCCAGACCAGGACCTGCTCGTCGCCGTACTGGGCGGCGGTTTCCGCCTTGTTCAGGCCTTGCAGCGCGCCGTAATGACGCTCGTTCAGGCGCCAGTCGTGCTTGACGGGCAGCCACATCAGGTCCATCTCGTCGAGCGTCAGCCACAGGGTGCGGATGGCGCGCTTGAGGACGGAGGTATAGCAGAGGTCGAACTCGAAACCGGCTTCCTTCAGGATCTTGCCGGCCTGGCGGGCCTCATTGACGCCTTTTTCGGTCAGGTCGACGTCGGTCCAGCCGGTGAAACGATTTTCCAGATTCCACGTCGATTCGCCGTGGCGCATGAATACGATCTTGTACATGTCGGGAGATGATGAAAAATAAGGGGATTGGGGACTTTGAAATACGGCTTCCGCATCTATTTTATAATGGCGGGATTGCTTAAAACCATTGGAGTACCGTGAAATTCTTTCTTGATAACATCTGGCTGATCGGCATCGCAATCCTTTCCGGCGGCGCTCTCATCTGGCCGAACCTGCAGCGTCGGGGCGCAAAGGTTTCTACTTTGCAAGCGACCCAGCTCATCAACCAGGGCAAAGCTGTTGTAGTGGACGTGCGCGACCCGGCGGAGTTCTCGGCGGGACATCTGCGTGACGCCAAGAACATCCCGCTGGCCGAGTTGTCGAACCGTACCGGCGAACTGGACAAGTTCAAGTCGAAGGCAGTCATCGCCGTCTGCCAGACCGGCGCGCGCTCGGCCAAGGCAGCCGCGCAGCTGAAGAAGGCAGGCTTCAACGAGGCGTTCAGCCTCGACGGCGGCGTTGCTGCATGGCAGGCACAAGGCCTGCCGCTGGCGAAGTAACGGAGTCTCGATCATGACCGCACGCGTTTTAATGTACAGCACCGGCGTCTGCCCCTATTGCGTCATGGCGGAACGGCTGCTGAACGCGAAGGGTGTCCGGGACATCGAAAAAATCCGCGTCGACCTGCAGCCGGAACAGCGCGTCGAGATGATGCAAAAGACCGGCCGGCGCACCGTGCCGCAGATCTATATCGGCGAGACCCACGTCGGCGGATTCGACGACCTCAGCAAGCTCGAACACGAGGGCAAGCTGGACGCGCTGCTTCAAGGCGCTTAAACTTGGCAATCTTCTACCGGAAGGACGGCGATCAGCCGTCCTTTTTCCTTCCTACCTACAACGAAAGACTCCCATGGCCGAGCAAAACAACCAACCCGTGTTCCAGATCCAGCGCGTCTACCTGAAGGACCTCTCCCTCGAGCAGCCGAACTCGCCGGCGATCTTCCTCGAGCAGGAAGGCCCGAACATCGAGGTGGCCGTGGACGTCGGTGCGGAAGCGCTGGCAGAGACGATTTTCGAATCGACCGTCACCATCACCGTGACCGCCAAGGTCAAGGACAAGGTTGCGTTCCTGGTGGAAGGCAAGCAGGCAGGCATTTTCGAAGTCGCCAACATTCCGCCGGAACAGCTCGACCCGCTGCTCGGCATCGGCTGCCCGAACATCATCTACCCCTACCTTCGCGCCAATATCGCCGACGCAATCACCCGCGCAGGCTTCCCGCCGGTACACCTGGCCGAGATCAACTTCGAGGCGTTCTACCAGCAGCGCCTGCAGCAGCTGCAGGAACAACAGCAGCAACAGGCGCAAGGCGGCACCGGCCTCGTGATGCCCGACGGTTCGCCGGCAAAGCATTAAGAATCGGCTGAACCTGCAGGGGAGGATGGATGAAATCCACGCGTCTGGTCGTTTTGTCGGCAGCGTTGTTTGCAGTGACGGGCGCAGCGCATGCGCTCGAGTTCAAGTCGGTCGGCCCTGCGCCGGCCGTGCTCTATGACGCACCGTCGCCCAAGGGGCGCAAGGTCTTCGTCGCGCCGCGCGGCATGCCGGTCGAAGTCGTGCTGACCTATGGCGAATGGGCCAAGGTGCGCGACATGTCGGGCGATCTCGCCTGGATCCAGTCGCGTTCGCTCGTCCCGCGCCGCAGTGTGGTGGTCAATGCCGCCAGCGCGCGCGTGCGCGCATCGGCGGAGGATGCCGCACCCGTGACCTTCACGGCCGAGAAGGGCGTGCTGCTGGAACTTGTCGATCCTCCGGCAGGCGGATGGGCCAAGGTGCGCCACCGCGACGGGCAGTCCGGTTTCGTGCGTGTCACGGAAGTCTGGGGCGAGTGATGCCGTCGGCTTCCAACTGCAGGACGATGCATGTCTCCATCCTGGGCGCCGGCGCCTGGGGAACGGCGCTGGCGATCCTGCTCGCGGACCGGCACAAGGTCGTGCTGTGGGGGCGCGAAGAAGCGGCGATGCGCGATGCCGCGGCAAAGCGCGAGAACACGGCCTACCTGCCCGGATTCGCACTGCCGCAAGGCGTGCAGGTCACGTCCGATTTCCAGGCGGCCGTCGGCCATGTCGGCCAGGGCGAAAGCCTGCTGGTCATCGCCTCCTCCGTTGCCGGCCTGCGCCCGCTGGCGCAACGCCTGCAGGGACAATCCATTCCCAACCTTGTCTGGCTGTGCAAGGGCTTTGAAGAAAAGAGCCGGCTCCTTCCGCACCAGGTAGTGCGCGAAGTGCTCGGCGCCGAACTCCCGTACGCAGCCTTGTCCGGGCCGTCGTTTGCGCAGGAAGTGGCTGCCGGCATGCCCTGTGCGCTGACCGTCGCGTCGGCGTCCGCCGCACTGCGCGAATGCGTGGTCGCCGCGGTGCATGGGCGCTCGATGCGCGTCTACTCGACGGACGATCTCGTCGGCGTCGAAGTGGGCGGCGCGGTAAAGAACATTCTCGCGATTGCCACCGGCGTCATCGATGGACTCGGGCTGGGGCTGAATGCGCGTGCTGCGCTGATCACGCGCGGCCTTGCGGAGATTACCCGCCTGGGCGTCGCGCTCGGCGGCCGCACCGAAACCTTCATGGGACTCGCCGGCGTGGGCGATCTCATCCTCACCTGTACCGGCGACCTGTCGCGCAACCGCCAGGTCGGACTGGGACTGGCGCAAGGCAAGAAGCTCGACACCATCGTGGCCGAACTCGGCCATGTCGCCGAAGGCGTGCGCTGCGCGCAAGCGGTGCGGGCGCTCGCGCAGGACGTCGGCGTCGACATGCCGATCACCAATGCCGTGGCGGCAGTCCTCTTCGATGGCGATTCGCCGCGTGCCATGGTCGAACGCCTGCTGTCCCGCGATCCGCGCGACGAGGCGACCTGATCACCGCCGGGAGATTTCCCGGCGTTTTTCATCCTTTCATGTGTTCCTTGCGCAGTACCGTCATCAGCACCGAGGAATCCTCGCGTGCGAACAGCGCATAGGGCGTGTTCTCGTGCAGGTAGAGCATCTGCCCGGCCTGCAGCGTCTGCGTCCGGTCCAGTGCCTGCACATCGACGGTGCCTTCGAGGCAGTGCAGCGTCAGTTCCGCGGGAACGCTGTGTTCCGGAATGGATTTACCCTTCGGCATCATCAGGCGCATGACTTCGAAGTCATCCGTCCTCGCCAGTGCGATGGACGCTGCCTCGACCAGCTTTTCGCCTAACGGGCGGACATCGATCACTTCTCCGGGCGCGGGATGATGCTGTGGCATGGTGTTCTCCTTTGTTGTCTTGGAGACTGTGCCAGAAGCAGGTTTGTTCCTTGTTTGCGCCGGATCAACAGGCGCGCGGCCCGCCGCTTCTGATGCGGCGCAGCACGGTACCGTAGAAATACGAGGTCGGTTGAACTCCTCGATTTTGAAACTAACATGGTTTTTCCTGCGGACAGTGCATCCCCCACCTGACGGGGCACGTCCCGGGACGCCCGGCAGCGGCCGAAGCGCGATAACGAAAACTACATTGAGGAGACACATCCATGACCGGTTCCACCCCGCGTGGCCGCCGCATCGGCGCACGCATTCCCGCGATTCTTGCAGCAGGACTTTCCAGCATCAGCCTCAACGCCGCCGCAGCAGTGGCATTGCCGGCCTACAATGCAGATCCCGCACAGACATCGGTTTCCGGCCTCTCGTCAGGCGGATTCATGGCGGTGCAATTGCATGTCGCGTATTCATCCGTCTTCAAGGCCGGGGCAGGTATTGCTGCGGCCGGGCCGTTTTACTGCGCGCAAGGCAGTCTTGCCACCGCCACCGGCCCCTGCATGGCGGCGACCAGCACGAGCAAGCCGGCGACATCGACGCTCATCTCAACCACCAACAGCTGGGCCAGCCAGGGCTTGATCGACCCCACCAGCAATCTCGCCAATTCGAAGGTCTACATTTATTCGGGCACGATCGACAGCACGGTGAAGCAGTTGGCGGTGAACGAGACGAACACCTACTACAAGAACTACGTCAACAGCGCCAATGTCTTCTACAAGAACAACATCGCGTCCGAACACGCAATGGTGACGGATTACTTCGGCAGCAGCTGCAGCTTCAAGGGCAGTCCTTACATCAACAACTGCAACTTCGACCTTGCCGGCGAGATGCTGAAGTGGATCTATGGATCGCTGAACGCAAAGAACAGCGGCACGCTCGGCGGCACTTTTGTCGAATTCAACCAGACCGATTACATCGCCAATCCGCCCTCGCACGGCATGGCCAACACCGGCTGGCTCTATGTGCCGGCGAACTGCGACAGCGGGCAGGCGTGCAAGCTGCACGTGGCGCTGCACGGCTGCCAGCAGGATCCGACCAAGATCCAGGACAAGTACTATCGCAACACCGGCTACAACAAGTGGGCCGATACCAACAACATCATCGTGCTGTATCCGCAAACCGCTCCCAGCAGCACCGGAAATCCGAACGGGTGCTGGGACTGGTGGGGTTATGACGACCCGAATTATGCAAAGAAGAGCGGCCGGCAGATGGTGGCGATCAAGGGCATGGTCGACAAGATCACGAGCGGCTTCCAGGCGCTTCCCGCACCGGGCGGTCTGCAGGTGACCGGCGCGACCGACGCCAGCATTTCGCTCGCATGGAACGCCGTTTCCGGCGCCGCCGGCTATAACGTGTACCGCATGGGAACCAAGGTCAACAGCAGCCCGCTGACTTCCACCACGTATACCGACGGCGGCCTGCTATCCGGCACCAGCTACACCTATACGGTGCGCGCGGTCACCGCGAGCGGTGCGACGAGCCAGGATTCCGCAAGCGTGACGGCGAGCACGACCGGCAACCCGCCGCCCCTTGCGACGCCGGCCAACCTCGCGGTGAGCGGCAGGACATCGACGTCGGTTTCGCTGACATGGAGCGCGGCAAGCGGCGCAGCAGGCTATAACGTGTACCGCAACGGAACCAAGGTGACGGCAACGCCGGTTTCCGCCACCAGCTTCACCGACAGCGGCCTCACGCCCAACACGACCTATTCCTACGCCGTTTCCTCGTTCAGTTCGGGCCGCGAAAGCGCGCTGTCCGCGAGCGTGAGCGCGACTACGCTGTCGTCCTGCACGCAGACGACATCGAGCAACTATGCGCATGTCACTGCCGGCAGGGCGTACGCCAGCGGCGGCTATGCGTACGCAAAGGGATCGAACCAGAACATGGGCCTGAACAACACCTTCTATACCACCACGCTGGCCCAGACGAGCCCGGGCTATTACGTCATCGGCAACTGCCCCTGACTGAGCGTCGCCGTGGCGCAAAATTCACGCGCCACGGCCAAGGGATACCTTGCGGCAGGGAACCGTGCTCTTGCAGCGCGGTCAGTAACAGGGCGGCGATTACACATCACGATATGGTGCCGTACGGCACTTCCCGCCTGCTGTCGTTTCCCACGGTTTAATTGCCCATGATCAAACCGCCTCTTGCTTACCCGGTAAGGGGCGCCCATGTTGGCCTTATACTAGTGGTTTGTTTGTCATCCTTTGAAAATCTTCTCGATGCTAACCAAAGTCTCTTCCCTTCGCCGCTCGCTCGGCCGTACCGTCCAGCGCGGCTTTACCCTGATCGAAATCATGGTGGTGGTCGTCATCATGGGTATTCTGGCCGCATTGGTGGTGCCCAAGCTGATGGGCCGCGCGGACGACGCGCGCATTACCGCCGCCAGGCAGGACATCTCGACCCTGATGCAGGCGCTCAAGCTGTACAAGCTGGACAACCAGCGTTATCCATCAACCGAACAGGGCCTGCAGGCGCTGATCTCGAAGCCGACCAGCGGCCCGGCGGCCAACGGCTGGAAGAACGGCGGCTACGTCGAGAAACTGCCGAAGGATCCGTGGGGCGGCCAGTACCAATACCTGTCGCCGGGCGTCAAGGGCGAGGTGGACATCTTCTCCTATGGCGCCGACGGCCAGCCGGGCGGCTCCGGCAATGATGCAGACATCGGTTCGTGGGATCTCTAATCCAGACCTTCGTTTCTTCCAGGCGCGCAACGTACAGCACGGCTGCGCGCGGATTCACTTTGCTTGAACTGCTGGTGGTCCTGGTGATCGCCGGCATCCTGCTCGGCATGGTCGGTCTCAGCGCCGTGCAGGGCGAGCGCCAGGTGCTGCAGGGCGAGGCGCAACGTGTCGCGCTTCTCCTGCAACTGGCCCGCGACGAAGCCATTGTGCGCAACCGGCCCATCGCCTTCGAGGCCGAACCTGAGCGCTATCGCTTCCTGATCCGGGACGGCAACAAGTGGCAGGCGCTCACGCAGGACGACTTGCTGCGGGAACGCGAATTCCGCAGGTCGCCGATTGCACTCACCATCACTCCGCCCACTGCGGCGGAATCGGACCACATGCGCATCGTGTTCGGGCGCGAGCCGGTCGATAAACCCTTCGTCCTTACCTTTACCCTCGGCGATGCCAGCGTGGCGATCCGCGCCGACGGTGTCGGGCACTTCGTGGTGGAGTGATATGCGGCGAAGCGACAAACATACGCATGCCGGCTTCACCTTGCTTGAAGTGCTGGTTGCACTGGTCATCGTCGGCACGGCACTCGGGGCCAGCCTGCGTGCGGTGGGAAGCTTGACGCAGAACAGCAGCGGATTGCGCGCGTCCATGATGGCGACGTGGTCCGCGGAAAACCGCCTGACCGCGATCCGCTTGCAGCGCGAGTATCCCGCCATCGGCAGGCGCAGCTTCGCCTGTCCGCAGGGCGAATTGCGCTTGACATGCGACGAGGAAGTGTTCGCCACGCCAAATCCCTTCTTCCGGCGCGTCGAAGTCAGCGTGACCAACGAGGACGACCCCGGCCGGCAAATCATCAAGCTGGCCCAGATCGTGTCGAACCGATGAAAAACCGGCGCCACGGATTCACGCTGATCGAATTGCTCGTGGCCATCACGATCATGGCGATCGTCGCCGTGCTCGGCTGGCGCGGGCTGGATACCATCATCCGTTCACGCGTCGCGCTCAACAACGAGCTCGAGCAGACGCGCGGCCTGCAGCTCGCTTTCGCGCAAATGCAGAGCGACACCGGCCACATCGCCAAGATGGAAGACCTCGGCAAGCGTCCGGTGCTCTCCGTGCAGGCGGGGCGGCTGACAATGGTGCGCATGGTGTTCGCCGAAAACCAGCCGTCGCGCGCGCAAGTCATTGCCTATCGCATCGATGGCGGCGTCCTGACACGGCGCGAGTCGATCGCCACCCGCGACCTGCGGGAGCTGGATACGGCATGGATTGCCGCGCTGGGCGATACGGCGGACGTGCCGGCAGTCGCGTTGCATTCCGAAGTGGAGTCCATGGTCATCCGAAGCTGGGTCGACGGTCAATGGCGCCCGGCTGGAACCGAAGGCGGAACCGGGCCGGGAGGCCAGACTATTCCGCCAACAGGCCTCGAAGTCTCGCTCCGCCTGCGCGACCGGCCCGAGAACCTGATCAAGATTTTCCTGCTGGGGGCGGCATGATGACGCGCATGCACCAGCGCCAGCAGGGCGTCGCCGTCATCACCGCCTTGCTGCTGACCACGCTGGCGATCACTATCGTCGCCAGCCTGTTCTGGCAGCAGCAGGTGCAGGTGCGTTCCATCGAAAACCAGCGGCTGCAGTTGCAAAAGCAATGGGTCCTGCGCGGCGCGCTCGACTGGGCACGGCTGATCCTCGGCGAGGACAAGCGCATCGACATGCGCTACAACAGGAACGTCGACCACCTCGGCGAGCCATGGGCGGTTCCGCTGGCGGAAACACGCCTGGATCAGTACGTCGAGAAGGAAAGGGCGGGTGACGTCCCCGATGCCGCGCTGTCCGGGGGCATCACGGATGCGCAGGCGCGCTTCAACCTGAAAGGCCTATCCCAGAACGGGACGATCAACGAAAAGGAAGTGAAGAGCTTCGGCACGCTGCTGACCCTGCTGCAGATCAATCCTGCACTTGCACGACAGACGGCGGTCCTCATGCAGTCGGCGCAGAAGCAGGCCACGGCGGGCAGCGGGACTGCAGGCGCGACAAACGCGTCGTCTCCGCTGCCGATGGACATCCAGCACGTGGACGACCTGCTTGCCGTACAAGGCTTCACCGGGGAAATGCTCGAAAAACTCAAAGATTTCGTGATCGTGCTGCCTGTAGTGACAAAGATCAACGTCAACACTGCCCCCGCCGAAGTCATTGCTGCCAAAGTTGATACACTGTCGCTTGCAGAGGCGATGACCTTGGTTGCTGCACGACAAAGCAGGCCGTTCCAGAACCTGGAAGGACTGCCCATACCGGCCAGCATCCAGAATCCGGGCGACGTCCTGGACGTCAAGACCGAGTACTTCCTGATCAACGGTAACGTCCGCCTGAACCGTGCCGGCATGGAGATGCAGGCCCTGATCAGGCGCGAGTCGCCGACAAAACAAACCGTCCTCTGGATACGCGAATATTAAGAACAAGAAAGTGAGACCTTGAGCAACCTCTACATTCGCCTGCCATCGCACGTCGCCGCGGAAGGGCTCCAGCCCGGCATGCCGCTGTACTGCCACTTCGCGATCGCCTCCAACGCAGGTGCCATTGAGCGAGAAGGTGTCGCTGCTCTATCCGAACTGGCCGAGCCGGTGAAGCGGGCGCAGCGTGTGGTGCTGCTGCTCGCCGCCAGCGACGTCACCCTCCTGCGCGTGAAAATGCCGCCCCTGTCCGGCGCCAGGCTGCGCGCCGCGCTCCCCAACCTGGTCGAAGACAAGCTGATGAGCGACCCGGAGGAATGCGTGGTCGTCGCCGGGGAGATGCATGCGGGCATGCGCACGGTAGCCGTCGTCGGCAGGAACTGGCTTGAACTTCTCGTGCGGACCCTGCAGGCGCTTGGTGCGCGCAGCATCACCGCGGTCCCGTCGCAATTGTGCCTGCCGCATCAGGGAGATGCAGCCACAGCCGCCGTTTCCGAGCACGGCGCGGAAGCCGATATCGCTATTCGCCTGGCCGAGCAGGACGGCATCGGATTGTCGATCGCTGCCGACCAGCCGGAATCCCTTGCCTTCGAAGCGATGCAATCCCTTGCCGCCGTCGTGCCGTCCGCTCCTGTCGTGCTGTACGTGCCGCAATCGCGCGTGCGCGACTACCAGGAATCGATGCACATCGCGCCGGCCCTGGAGCAGCGCATCACGCTGCACACCGACACCTGGCAACGCTGGGTGGCGGGCGCCGGCAAGACCGGCATCGACCTCATGAGCGGCCTCGGAGCGGGAGGCGGCCCGAAGGTCAACTGGAAGCCTTGGCGCTGGCCGCTGATCATCGGTACGGCGGTGCTGCTCGTCAATGTCATCGGCCTCAATATCGATTGGCTCCGGCTCAAGCGAGAGGCAACGGCATTGAGCAATGGCATGATCCAGACCTATCGTTCCGCTTTTCCCAAGGATCCCGTCGTCGTCGATCCCCTGGCGCAATTGCGGCAGAAGATGGCCGGCGCGCAACGCGACTCCGGGCAATTGGCGCCCGACGATTTCGTCGCCCTGGCGGCGGCCTTCAGCGAGGCATGGGGCACGACCGGGCAGGGCGCCGCGCCCGTCGCCGGACTTGAATACCGGGACCGCAGCCTGACGGTGAAACTCAAGCCGGGGAGCTCGGTATCGATGGAACAGTTGAGCAGCGCGCTTGCCTCGCGCAACCTGTCGATCACCCAGCCCAGTGCGGGCGTCTGGCAGATCAGGAGCGGCAAATGAAGGCACGCACGGGCGGAATGAAACAGTCGTTGTCGACGTTCTGGAGCGAACGCAACAAGCGCGAGCAGAACATGCTGGCCGTCGCGGCCGTGGTCGTGGTGTTCGGGCTGCTGTATGCGCTGTTTATCGACCCGGCCCTGAGCGGTCGCACCGATCTCGAAAAGAAGCTGCCCCAATTGCGGCAGCAGGCGGCGGAAGTCCAGGCGCTGTCCAGGGAAGCGTCGGCACTGGGCGGCAAGACGTCCTCCGCGCCGCCGCCGGCAATGACGCGCGAGAGCATTGAAACCTCGCTGTCGCGGAAGGGTTTGAAGGCGCAGGGCGTCACGGTGAGCGGCGAGCTGGCGAAGCTGCAACTGAACGGCGTGCCGTTTTCCGCGACGACGGAGTGGCTGGCCGAGATGCAGAAAACCGCGCGCATGTCGGTGCTGGAAGCGGTGATCGAGGCGCAGCAGCAGCCCGACATGGTGAATGCGAACCTCACGCTGCGCCAGCAGCGCGGCGAAAACCAGTGAGGGACAGCCAGTGCGCCGTCTCGTGATATGGTTGCTGGCAGGCATCCTGGCTGTTGTGCTGACCCTGCTGGCGTTCTGCCCCGCCGCATGGATGGCTGCGGTGGTTGAATCGCAATCCGGCGGCCGCCTGACGCTCGGCGATGCGCAGGGCACGCTGTGGCGCGGTTCCGCTTTCATCGGCGGCGCGCCGAGCGGCAGCGATCCGGTGACGCCGTTGCTGCCCGGGCGATTTGCCTGGCGCCTTTCGCCGATGGTGCTGCTGGGACAGGTCGATGTCGACCTGGAAAATGCGGATGCCTTGTCGCAACCGGTGAAGATTACCGGGGACTGGTACCAGTGGCAGGTCAGTCCGGCGTCGGTATCCTTGCCTGCGGAACGGCTGGCCGGATTGGGGGCGCCGCTGAACACCATCCAGCCGTCCGGACAGATGCTTCTGTCCTGGACGCCGCTGCAAGTTGCGCGGCAAGGCAATGCGGTGGAGGTGGCGGGGTCGACAACTTTACGCATGGACGACATTGCGTCGCGTCTGTCACCCGTCAAACCGTTGGGCGCTTACCAACTGATAATGGACTGGCGCGGCCGGCAGGCGCAACTGGCATTGACGACGATCAAAGGGCCGATGCTGTTGAGTGGCAATGGCACGCTGACAAACGGAAGATTGCAGTTTTCAGGAAAGGCACAAGCGGAAGAAGGGCAGGAAGAAAGGCTGGCAAATCTCTTGAATTTGCTGGGACAACGCCGACGAGAAGGCGACAAGGATGTTATCGCGCTAGAGTTCAAATGAAAAAAAATCGATCAGCAGAAACATTGCAGGGCCCGGCAAGACTGCGCCGGGTGGGAGCGGCGACAGTGCTGCTGTGCGCAATCGCAGGCACGCCGACCGCGTACACCCAGGATCCGGCCTCCAACCAGGCCACGCTCAATTTCGTCGGCGCCGACATCGAATCGGTCGTGAAGGCCGTCGGCCATTACACGCGCAACACCTTCATCATCGACCCGCGTGTCAAGGGCACGATCAACCTCGTATCCGAAAAGCCGGTGACCAAGGCACAGGCAATGCAGATGCTCACTTCCGCATTGCGCCTGCAAGGCTTCGCGGTCGTGCGGGCGGACGGCTTCCTCAAGGTGGTGCCGGAAGCGGACGCAAAACTGCAGGCCGGGCCAACCCAGGCAGGCGACGTGCGCGGCGACCAGATCGCGACGCAGATCTTCCGCCTTAACTACGAGTCGGCGAACAACCTCGTGCAGGTGCTGCGTCCGCTGATCTCGCCGAACAACACGATCAACGTCAATCCGGGCAACAACAGCATCGTCATCACCGACTATGCGGACAACCTCAAGCGCCTCGGACGCATCATCGCCGCGCTGGATTCGCCCGCGGTCGGCGACCTCGATATCGTCCCGGTGCGCCATGCCGCCGCGACCGACCTCGCACAGATCGTCAACCGCCTGATGGACCAGGGCGGCGCACCGGTCGCCGGCGGCGCCGATGCAGGCCGCGTCTCAGTGCTGGCCGATTCGCGCAGCAATTCCCTGATCATCCGTGCGCCCTCCGTCGCGCGCGCCAACCTGGCCAAGTCGCTGATTGCCAAGCTGGACCAGCCGACCGCGCAGCCGGGCAACGTTCACGTCGTCTACCTGAAGAATGCCGACGCGGTCCGCCTTGCACAGACCCTGCGCGCCGTCGTGGCATCGGATACCAGCACGCCGCAGGGCTCCACTCAGCCCCAGGCGCAGCCGCAGCAGGCGCAGGCAACGGCCGCCGGCCAGCAGTCGCAACTGGGCCAGGGCGCGCTCCAGCAGCCGGCAACACAGACCCCTACCGCACTGCCTGCCGGCGGGCCGGCCGGTTTCATCCAGGCCGATCCGGCGACCAATGCGCTGATCATCACCGCCAGCGAAGCCGTCTATCGCAACCTGCGTTCCGTCATCGACCAGCTCGATGCGCGCCGCGCGCAGGTGTATGTCGAATCCCTGATCGTCGAAGTCTCTGCCGAGAAGGCCGCCGAACTCGGCGTTCAGTGGGCCGGCCTGTCGGGCGACGAGGCCAGCCGCTATCGCCTCGGCGTGGCGAGCGGCTTCGGCCAGGGCGGCAACAACCTGATCAACCAGGCGGTCAACAACGCTTCCACCGGCAATCCGCTGCCGCCCGGCAATGGCCTCAACATCGGCATCTTCCGCCAGGTCAATGGCTCGCTCACCTTGGGCGCGATTGCGCGCGCCCTCGAAACGGAAGGGAACGCCAACATCCTGTCGATGCCTAACCTCATCACGCTCGACAACGAGGAAGCGCGCATCATCGTCGGCCAGAACGTGCCGTTCGTGACGGGCCAGTTCACCACCCAGGCATCGGGCGGTGCGGCCGGCGTCAATCCGTTCCAGACGATTGAGCGCCGCGACGTCGGCCTCGCATTGCGTGTGCGTCCGCAAGTGTCGGAAGGCGGTACGGTCAAGATGGCGATTTACCAGGAAATTTCGGCGGTCCTGCCGCGCTCCGCAGGCACGTCGGATATCACGACCACCAAGCGGTCGATCGAAACCAACGTGCTGGTCGACGACGGCCAGATCCTGGTGCTCGGTGGCCTGATCGAGGACCGCGTGGAAGATGGCGTGGAGAAAGTCCCGGCGCTGGGCGATATCCCCGTCGTCGGCAACCTGTTCAAGTACCAGACCCGCAAGGGAACCAAGACCAGCCTGATGGTGTTCCTGCGCCCGACCGTCGTCCGCACCAACTTCCAGAGCAACAATGTTGCCGGCGACCGCTACGAATTCATCCGCAACGTGCAGACCGATTCGCGCGGCAGCAGCGTGATCCTGCCGGAAGTGCAGACGCCGATCCTGCCGCCGCTGCAGGATGGACGTCCGGTGGGCGGCTCCATGCTCAACCTGCCGCCGGCGGGAAGGCCGGAAGCGATGGGCGTGCCGCCGAGCAGCCCGCCGCCCGCGCAGACGCCGCCGGCCAACCAGAACCAGAGTAGATAGCAATGAGTACCGTATTGAGTGACGCACGTCTGTTGCCTTACGCCTTCGCCCGCGACCATGCCTTGCTCGCGCGGCGCAGCGAGACGGCCAATCATGCCGTCGAGGTGTGGGTATCCGAAGCCACCGCGCCTTCCGCGATCGCGGAAGTCAGCCGCCGTTTCGGGCGCGTCAAGCTCAAGTCGATTCCGCGCGAAGAGCTGGAAGCCGCCATCGCGCGCAGCTACGCCAATTCCGGCGACGATGCCGCTCAGGTAGTGGACGAAGTCGAATCCGACCTCGACCTCACCAAGCTGATGCTGGACATGCCGGCGATCGAGGACCTGCTGGAATCCGCCGACGATGCGCCGGTCATCCGCATGATCAACGCGTTGCTGACGCAGGCATTGCGCGAAGAAGCATCGGATATCCACATCGAGCCTTTCGAGCAGGTGTCCGTCGTGCGCTTCCGCGTCGACGGCGCGCTGCGCGACGTGGTGCGTCCGAAGAAGGCGATCCATGCCTCGCTGATCTCGCGCATCAAGATCATGGCGCAGCTCGATATCGCCGAAAAACGCCTGCCGCAGGATGGCCGCATCACCTTGCGCGTTGGCGGCAAGCCGGTCGACGTGCGCGTCTCCACGCTGCCGACAGGCCACGGCGAACGTGCCGTGCTCCGTCTGCTCGACAAGGAGGGCGGCCGCATGGACCTGAGTCACCTCGGCATGAGTGCTGAGGTGCAGAAGCAGTTCGACGATCTCATCAGCCAGCCGCACGGCATCGTGCTGGTGACAGGCCCGACCGGCTCCGGCAAGACGACCACGCTCTATGCCGCGCTGTCGAAGCTGAATGCGCCGGCGACCAACATCCTCACCGTCGAAGACCCGATCGAATACGAATTGCCGGGCGTCGGCCAGACCCAGGTCAACGCCCGCATCGACATGACCTTTGCCAAGGCCCTGCGCGCCATCCTGCGCCAGGACCCGGACATCATCATGATCGGCGAAATCCGCGACCTTGAAACCGCGCAAATCGCGGTGCAGGCATCCCTTACCGGCCACCTGGTGCTGGCAACCCTGCACACCAACGATTCCGCGTCGGCGGTCACCCGTCTGCTGGACATGGGCATCGAACCCTTCCTGTTGTCGTCGTCGCTGCTGGGCGTGGTCGCGCAGCGCCTCGTGCGCAAACTTTGCCCGGTCTGCAAACGCCACGATGGCCACCAGTGGCATGCCGTCGGTTGCGACAAGTGCGGCAACACCGGTTACCAGGGACGCGTCGGCGTGTATGAATTGCTGATCACCACGGATGAAATCCGCTCGCAGATCCATGACCGCGCATCCGAGGCCGAGATTCGTGCAACGGCCCAACGTGACGGCATGCGCACGATGCGCGAGGATGGTGAACGCTGGCTGGCGGACGGCACCACGACGCAGGCCGAGTTGCTGCGCGTGACGAAGGAGTAGAGGGCGAACGATGCCTGCATTCCGCTATGAAGCTGTCGACGAAGCTGGCGCCACCCGCAAGGGTGTATTGAACGCCGACAGTGCCCGCGCCGCGCGCTCCGACCTGCGCGCGCAGGGGCTGGTGCCGATCGTCGTCGATGCCATTGCAGCGCAGGTCGATGAGTTCGGCCAGACGCGCCGCAGCATGTTCGGCGACCGGCTGTCGACGACGGAACTCGCGCTGTTCACACGCCAGCTCGCCAGCCTGCTCGAAGCCAGCCTGCCGCTGGAGCAGGCCTTCACCGCCTTGCTCGAACAGGCCGAGCGTCCGTATGTGCGCGACCTTGTCGCATCGGTGCGATCGGAAGTCATGGGCGGCTCATCATTGTCGGATGCGCTGTCGCGCCACCCGCGCGATTTCGCCGACATCTACCGCGCGCTGGTTGCCTCCGGCGAACAGATCGGCCAGTTGTCGCGCGTGCTGTCGCGCCTGGCGGACTACATCGAACGCCGCAATGCGCTCGTGCAAAAGGTGCGGCTGGCCTTCACCTATCCTGCCATCGTCACCGTCGTCGCCTTCTCGATCGTGATCTTCCTTCTGGCCTATGTCGTGCCGCAGATCGTTTCGGTGTTCGCCAATACCAAGCAGAAGCTGCCGATGCTGACTGTCGTCATGCTGGCGATTTCCGACTTCGTTCGCGCCTATGGATGGCTGGTGGCCCTGATCCTTGTGGCCGGCTTCCTTGTCTGGCGCACGGCCCTCAAGAATCCCGACATCAAGTTCCGCTGGCACAAGTGGCTGCTGAACGCGCCGCTTTACGGCAAGTTCGAGCGCAGCCTCAATACCGCACGCTTCGCCAGCACGCTGGCGATCACCACCGGCTCCGGCGTGCCCATCCTGCGCGCCTTGCAGACGAGCCGCGATACGCTGTCCAACGTCGCCATGCGCCAGCAGGTGGAGGAGGCGACGACCAGCGTGCGCGAAGGTGTGGGACTGGCACGCGCCCTGTCCGCGCACAAGCACTTCCCGCCGATGCTGATCCACATGATCCGCGCCGGCGAAGTGACCGGCGAACTGCCCGCCATGCTCGAGCGCGCCTCCAATGCACAGGAGACCGACCTCGAGCGGCGCGCAATGACGATTGCCGGCCTGCTCGAGCCGGCACTGATCCTGGTGATGGGCGTGGTGGTCCTGTTGATCGTGCTGGCGGTGCTGATGCCGATCATCGAGATCAACCAGCTGGTGCGATAACAACAAAGAGAAAAGGACTGGAATGAGGCGCCTGCCGCAGATCGTGAGTTTTGTGCTGTTCATCGCGCTGTGCGCGTCGGCAGCCTACTGGGCCATGCAACTGTTCAAGCCGCCGGTTCGTCCGGTTGCGGCGCCGCCGCGCGTGGCGCAGGCGGAAATCAGGACAGATGCCGCTGCGGCGCTGTTCGGCAGAAGCAACCGCAATGCGGCGGTGGCCAGCAATTACCAGTTGCGCGGTGTGATCTTTTCGGGAAGTCCGCGCAGTAGCGTGGCCATCATCAGCGCCGACGGAAAACCGGCGCAGGCAATCGGTGTGGATGAGGAAGTCGCCCCAGGCGTGACGATCAAGGAAGTGCACCGCGACCATGTCCTGTTGTCGGAAGGCGGTGCAACCAAGCGGGTCGACTTGCCCGAGAATGCGAAGGGACTGGAGGGCATTGCCGCTGCTCCGGCAGCGACGTCCGCACGCCCGGCGACTCCGCCGGCGGGCAACCAGCCTGTGCCATCGCGCGCCCAGGCTGCACAAGCGGCGCAACCTGCCCCCGCCGTACCGTCCGTCCCTCAGGCGCCACAAGCGCCGCAAGCATCACAAGCAATGACGCCGCAAACCGCACCGTCGCCACCACAGCCGTCGCAGACGCAAGTCCAGCCACCGCCCATACCGCCGCAGGTTCCGTCCACAATCACCACCGCGCCGCCTACTACGGTCGTCAGTCCGGCACCTGCGCCGCCGGCAGCGCCCGTGCAGCAGCAGGTTCCACCGCCGGTGCCGCCTGCACAGCAATCGCTGCCCGGCGTGCCGCCCGGTCCGATGCGCTGAGCCGCTAGTCTTCCGAGCCGCCGCCTAGCACCTTCTTCAGCAGGCGTTCATGCAATTGCCGCTCGGCGCCCTCGCCCTTGCGGTGCGAGCCGGCGACACGCTGTTTGGCGGCAAGCGCAATCGGATTCCGGGGTTTGAGCGCCCTCTGCGAGGGCTCGACCCGGATCGTCATCTTCTGCCGCTTTGCCAGTGTCTTGTTAGCCATGATGTCTTACAACACGTAGCGCGACAGGTCCTCGTTGATCGCCAGCGCGCCAAGTTTGTCGTCCACATAGGCCGCGTTGATCGCCACCGTGTTGCCGGAAACATCGCTCGCGGAGAACGACACTTCTTCCAGCAGTTTTTCCATCACCGTGTAGAGGCGGCGCGCGCCAATGTTTTCCGTTTTCTCGTTGACCGAGAACGCGATCTCCGCGAGCCGGCGGATGCCGTCTTCGGTGAACGCGATCTTGATGCCCTCTGTGCCCAGCAGCGCTTCGTACTGGCGCGTCAGGCAGGCGTCGGTGCTGGTGAGGATGCGTTCGAAATCGGCGATCGACAGCGACTCCAGTTCGACGCGGATCGGGAAGCGGCCCTGCAGCTCGGGGATCAGGTCGGACGGCTTGGCGAGATGGAAGGCGCCGGATGCGATGAACAGGATGTGGTCGGTCTTGATCATGCCGTACTTGGTGTTCACCGTCGTGCCTTCCACCAGCGGCAGGAGGTCGCGCTGCACCCCGGCGCGCGAGACGTCCGCGCCGCCGACTTCGGAACGGCTGGCGATCTTGTCGATTTCATCGAGGAAGACGATACCGTTCTGTTCGACGTTGGTGATGGCTTTCTGCTTGAGTTCTTCGTCGTTGACCAGCTTGGCGGCTTCTTCGTCGATCAGCAGCTTCATCGCTTCCTTGATCTTCAGCTTGCGCTTCTTCTTGCGCCCGCCGCCGAGGCCCGAGAACATCGACTTGATCTGCTCGGTCATTTCTTCCATGCCGGGCGGCGCCATGATTTCCATGTGCGGGCTGGCTTCGGCCACTTCGATTTCGACTTCCTTGTCGTCAAGCGCACCTTCGCGCAGGCGCTTGCGGAAGGCCTGGCGCGTGCTGTTGCCTGGCTGGGCATCGCTCTCGGCCGCGCTCGGCGTTGCGCTGAAGCCGAAGTCGCGCGGCGGCGGCAGCAGGATGTCGAGCACGCGGTCTTCCGCGGCGTCCTCGGCGCGCGTGCGCACCTTGCGCATTTCGGATTCGCGCGTCTGCTTGATGCCGATGTCGATCAGGTCGCGGATGATGGTGTCGACGTCGCGGCCGACATAGCCGACCTCGGTGAACTTGGTGGCTTCGATCTTGATGAAGGGCGCATCCGCCAGCTTGGCGAGGCGGCGCGCGATCTCGGTCTTGCCGACGCCGGTCGGGCCGATCATGAGGATGTTCTTCGGCGTGATCTCGTGGCGCAGCGGCTCGGCCACCTGCTGGCGGCGCCAGCGGTTGCGCAATGCGATGGCGACGGCGCGCTTGGCGCGGCCCTGTCCGACCACGTGCTTGTCGAGTTCGGAAACGATTTCTTGCGGTGTCATGTTCATGATGTCTTGCCTGGTTCGGTGCGCGTTATTCGAGGGTCTCGATGGTGTGCGACAGGTTGGTGTAGATGCAGAGTTCGCCGGCGATGGTGAGCGCCTTCTTCACGATCTCGACCGGCGGCAGGTCGGTGTTTTCCTGCAGGGCCTTCGCCGCCGACTGCGCGTAGGCGCCGCCAGAGCCGATGGCGCCGATGCCGCTCTCCGGTTCCAGCACGTCGCCGTTGCCGGTGATGACCAGCGTCGACTCGCGGTCGGCCACCAGCAGCATGGCTTCCAGGCGGCGCAGCATGCGGTCGGTGCGCCAGTCCTTGGCCAGTTCCACCGAGGCACGCATGAGGTTGCCCTGGTGCTTTTCGAGTTTGGCTTCGAAACGCTCGATCAGGGTGAAGGCATCGGCCGTGCCACCTGCGAATCCGGCAAGCACCTTGCCCTGGTACAGCTTGCGGACCTTGCGGGCGCTGCCCTTCATCACGATATTGCCCAGCGTTACTTGCCCATCGCCGCCCAGCGCAACGACGTTGCCGCGGCGGACGGACAGGATGGTAGTGCCATGAAATTGTTCCATGCTTTCCTCTGATGAAATGCCGGCGCGGCGAATGCGCGCCGGCAACGGGTATTCAACCGCAGATGTGGGCGGGGTGCCGGATTACAAGGAGGGCGGATGTCAAAAAGCGGCGTCGCCGCCCGAGTCAATTCTTGCGCGGAACAATACGGGCAATATCCTTGAGCCCGATAACGCTGAACAGTTCGGCAACCAAGTGGTTGACATGGTGGAATTCAATGATCTTGCCCATGCCGCAGAAGGGGCCCAGGCCGGTCAGGAGGCGGCCGGCGGCGTTGAAGTCCACACGCTGGAGATTGGAGCAGTCGATGATGGCCGGACTGTATTCATCCGAGTAAGCGGCGATTGCAAGGATCAGGTTGTCGATCCTGCCCTCGACGACGGCGGGCATCGCAAAGCCATCGGCTGCCTTTGTGCTGGGCGCCGTTTCCGCGCTTGCGGTAGTGATCTTGCTTTTCGGCGCGACAAAGGCCGGCGGCGAGACTTCGAAGGTCACGCAGTAATCGATGCTGGTTTCCTCGAATTCCTTTTCCTGGTTCAGCAGGCGCAGGATCTCGAGCAGCAGCAGCCATGAATCCTCGGTGTCTTCGCGCCGTCCGACTTCGATGATCGCGCGAATCTTCGTGGCCAGTTCCGGGGCGCCGACGAGGATCAGGTCGTGCTCGGTTTTCTGCAGCTTCCTGAACAGTCCGAGCAGCAGCTTGCAGCCTTCGGTTGTGGCTTGCGTCACCTTTGCGAATTCGAGCCGCAGGGCACGGTAGTTCTCGCCGAGTTTCTGCGCACGCTCGACCTGCTTGATGCATGAGGCGTCGAGCTTGCCGGAGAAGGGGACCATGGGCGTGGCGCCCGAGGCTGGTGATGCTGCAGGCGCTTCGTCCCGGCTGGATTCGATCCAGCCCGGCGGCGAGGTTTCGAACTTGCTGGCGAAGTCGATCGAAAGGTTTTCGAATTCCTGCTTCTTGCCGGTGATTTGGTACAGGTCGAACAGCATCCACCAGGCATTGCGGGTGAGGTCGCCCAGCATGTCTTCCTCGATGGCCGTTTTCAGCATTTGCTCGACGACGTCGGACTGCCCGTTGGCGTACATGATTGCCGCTTCTTCTATGACGGCCGCGGCGTCAGAGGCGGGTGCGGCCATGTCGACCACGGCGGTCTGCCCGGCGAGGAGGAAATCGGTGGTGGTGCCCATTCCCGTCGTCAGCGTTTGCAGGCTGGCTTCTTCAGCGGCCGACTCGGGCTTTTTTGATTCGGCGCGCGGCTTGTCCTGCGGCGCTGCGGTTTTCGGTTTGACGGGGGAGGCTGGCGGAGGCTTTTTCTGCTGTGTCGTGGGCGGCTGGGTCGTGATGCTCACGAATTCGGAGGACATCTCGGATTCGATGGCGTCGATCTTGAGTGCGGTGGCCAGCGCGGTCTTGGCGTCGCGCTTGACGGTCGGTACGCGAGAGGACGCGGCGCTGGTATTGCGCGCGGTGGACGGCGACGACGTGCCTGCCTGCTTCTTGGTACGAGAGGAATCCTTGTCGGCAGGCTTGGCCTGGCGACTGTCCTTCTTCCCGAAAAGCGAAAAAATCCCCACGTTTTCCCTGAGATGACTGTTCTGCGCTCCGTCGCCGGAAGCGAGGAGCGGTGATTTCTAAGGTAACACAATTAGTATGCCGACTTGCCATTACAACGGCACAAGGTGTGTTTGTCAAACCCAAGGCAAGCCGGCACGGTCGTTCAGAATTGTGTGCGAATGCCAACAATGACGTTGCGGCCTGGTTGCGGCGCAACATTCCGGAGCTGCGAGGTCGACAGGCGGATGTCCTTGTCGAGCAGGTTTTTTGCGAGGACGAACCATGTCCAGTTGATGCCGCCGTTACGCACGGTGTAGGACAGGTGCGCGTCGAGCTGGGTATGGCCGGGCGTGGCGAGCTTCTCGGATACGGCGAGCCTTTCCTGCGCGCGCACCCTCAGCACAGAAGCGCCCGCCTGCAGCGGTCCGCGGCGATAGCCCGCATCGATGCCGGCGCGGGTGGCCGGCTGCAGTGGCAGGTTGCCGGCATTGTCCAGCTTTCCACGCGAGGTATCGGCGAACACGCGCAGCGACGGGCCTTCGCCGCGCAGGTTGATGCTCCATTCGGCTTCCGCGCCGCGGATCGTGGCCCTTTCCTGGGCCCAGAAGCGGCGCGTGAATTCGCCGTCCGGATCGTCCAGGCCGTCTTCGTCCACCGTCGAGCCGTCCTGGCGGCCGTAGATGAAATCCCTGGCCTTGTTTTCGAACAGGTTGAGCTTCCAGCGCACGGTTCCTTGTGTCTTTTGCAGCGTCAGTTCCAGGTTGCGGGAGCGTTCTTTTTGCAGTGCGGTATCGCCGATATCGAAAGTGCCGGTTGCCTCATGCGGACCGTTTGAGTACAGCTCTTCCGCGTTTGGGGCGCGTTGCGCAATCGAGACAGTGGTCCCGAGGCTATAGCCTGGAATGAACGTCCAGGCGCCGCCCGCCGAATACGACAGGAGGTCGAAACTGCGTTCCGGAGCCACCGTCGCATCCGGATTGCGCTTGACCGACTCCAGCCGGACGCCGGTACTGCCGCGTACCGGGCCGAAGTCGCGTTCCTCGACCAGATAGGCCGCAAGCGATGACGACCGCGTGACGGGGACGGTATCCGGACGGCCGGTCTCGGCCGACAAGGCGGCGAACCTGCTGCGCTCGGTATGCAGTCCCAGTATTCCGCGCCAGCCGCCGACCGCGCGGTGAGCAAGCTCCCACCGCGTTTCGACGGCCTTGTTGCTGAAATCGGCTGCGGGCCTGCCGTCCTGCTCTTTCTCCGTGTGTTTGTAATCGGTGGCGCCGACGCGCACGCGTACCGACTCGGCCAGTTCGAAAGGGCGCAAGACCATGGCATCGAGATCGAGGCGCGTCTGCTGCAGGTCGATGAAGCTTCTTTCCTCGGTCGGTATGCCGTAGCGGTCGTCGCGGCTGCCGATGGAGGCACCCATGTATCCCCAGTTCGCGACATGCGATGCGCCGAAACCGAGGTCCCGCGCATGTGTGAAGGAGGAGGGCAGCCGGCCGGATGCCGAGCTTGCATCGTCGCGCACCGCGAAGCCCGGGATGCGGTAGTCGCCGGTGTTGCGTACGTTGCCATCCAGGTGCAGGGCGGTGCTGCCGCTTGCTCCATCAACGGAAAACGACGCGCTACGCTCGCGGTTGTCCGATCCCAGGCGCATTTCTGCCATTCCGTTCGGCGCCGCCAGCAATTCGGTCGGGATGCGGTCATTGACGACATTGACTACGCCGCCGACGGCCCCGGAGCCATAGAGAAGCGCCGCAGGTCCGCGCAGCACTTCGATCTGCCGGGCGGTAGCCGGTTCGGAGGCGACGGCATGGTCGTTCGACAGCGCGGACAGGTCCGACACGGCCATGCCGTTCTGCAGGATCTTGACGCGCGGGCCTTCTAGTCCGCGAATGATCGGGCGCGACGCGCCGGCGCCGAAACCGGATGCGGTGACGCCTGGTTCGCGCGAAAGGACATCGCCGAGGGAGGTGCCGAGCTTGTTGCGCAATTCCGTTCCGGACAGGACACGTGCGGGCGTCAGCAGTTGGCTGCTGTCGCTGTTGCCGAAAGGCGTTGCGGTGACGACCACCTCGGGCAGGGCTTTGTCCTGGGCGCTGGTGGGAAGGGGAAGGGCGGCGAGCGCGGGCAGAACGGCGCACGCCACCAATGCGAGTTGCATGGTCATGGTGATTCCTGAAAATGATGAAGGACAGCATTCGCTGGCGTCACGGGACGCAGGCGAACGTCGATAAGGGTGTCGATCACGCGTCGAAGCGACGCATCAGGAAGCAGGCGGGGCGCGGGAAGAAAACGGCAGGGCGGGCGGCGCGTCCCATGAGACGAACGCCGTCCAGAGTGCAAGGACCTTTGCGCCCGTCATCGGAGGCGCGGCGAAAGGCGGAAGGGAGATGGCATCGGCGACGGCCGCTGCGTCGAATGCGACGCAGGAATGGCTGCCTTCTTCCGGCGTGCTGCCGTCCGCCGAATCTGCATGCAGGGATGCGAGAGGGCCGTGGTCCACGCGATGCGCGAGGCCGGCCCATTGCGCGAACAGCAGCGCCGCCATCAGCAGGGCGGTGACGGCGGTGCGCAAGCCCGGGGCGGATCGTGCAGCGGGCATTCAGCTTATTTCAGCGAGACCGGCGAGGCGTCGGTCAGGCGGTAATACAGGCCCATCGGATCGTCCTTCAGCACGCTCATCTTGCCGGACACGATGACCGGATCGAAGGTGTATTTCACCGGCGTTTTTGTTTTCACTTCCACCACGCCCTCAGGACCGGCGGGCAGGCAGAAGTTGCAGGACTGCGGTGTGAGCGAAATCAGGAAGTGCTTCTGCTTCTCGCCCGGCTCGAGCGGCATCATGAAGCCCTGTACCTTGACCTCGGTATTGTCGAGCGCCGTTATCTCCTTCGAGAACTCGGGAAGGATGCGGTCCTTGGTCTTGATCTGCTTGACCTTTGCCAGCGTGTTCCAGGACACCACGCCCTTGATTTCCGGCAGCGGCTGCATCGGGGGCGGCGGGGCGTTGGGCGGCGGAACGTGACCGCCGGCGGGAGCGCCCTGCGCAAGCGCCAGTGCGGGTGCTGCAAGAATTGCAATGATCAGTCGATGCAAGGATGTCTTCATGACACTTCCATAAAAGTGATCCGGACAGGCGTGCATTCCACATCGCTGTCCGGCAGGGTTAATGCTTGTGCTTTGCTCCGCACAGTTTACCGATGGCGAGGCCCTTGCATGCCTTTGCCAGTTCGGCATGGCAGGCTTCCTCATCCTTGCCGGAGGACAGGCATTGCGCTGCTGCTTCATGTGCGGCGGCGATTGCCTTGTGCTGGTCGATCAGGGCTTTCCTGTGGGCGGGATCTTCCTTGGCTTGTGCCGCAAGGGAGGCGGCTACCAGTAACAGGGACAGCAAGTACTTCAATTCGTTCTCCTTGAAAAGCTTTCAATGCGACAAGGTCGTCGCGATATCGGTACGGTAGGCGCGTAACGCGGGCAGCAGCGCCGCGGCCAGGCCGATGGCGAGCGCGACCGGTGCCAGCCATGCCTCGGCCGACGCCACGTACCAGCCGGAGAGGGACAGGTTCTGGTCGTCGGATACCACGCGGCCAAGGATGTCCAGCGCCGCATGCCCCGCGATCCAGCCCAGCATCGCACCGGCGAAGGCGAGCAGCAGGCCCTCGACCAGCAGCAGCGACAGGAGCTTGCGCGGCGGCGCGCCAAGCGTGCGCAGGATGGCAAGATCGGTCTTGCGTTCTTCCAGCGCGCTGTAGAGCGCGACAAACATCGACAGCGCGGCGGACAGCAGCATGATCCCGGCGATGCCGCGCAGGACGTCGACGCCGACGCCAAGCATGCGGAACAGCTTGGCCGATTCGAAGGCCGGTTGCGCGGCCTGCAGTTCGGGTTGGCTGTTGATCGCGCGGGGCAGCATTGCCGCCGCCAGCGGCGACGCATACTGGACCAGCAGGGAGGTCAGTTCGCGCTCTTCATCCATCGCGGCCTTTTCTTCCTTGTCTTCGGGATCGATGCCGTGCGCCACTTCATGGACGTGCCACACCGACTCCACGGAAGTCAGCACCAGCCGGTCGAGCACGGAGCCGGTCGGCTTGAGCACGCCCACCACCGTGAACGGCGCGTCGCCGTGGCCGTCGCCGCCGCCGGACAGCCCGTGCGACCCGATAAAGCGTGAGCCTGTGGTCAGGCCGGTTCGGGCCGCCGCTTGTGCGCCGAGGACCGCCTGCATGGGCGCGTCGAACATCTTCCCCTGCGCCAGGCTGCCGTCGTAATGCGCGATGTAGTCCGGCGTCGTGCCGGCGATACGGAATCCCTGGAAGCTGTCCCCCAGCGCCAGCGGGATGACTTTCTTCACCATGCGGTTCTGCTGCAGTTGCGCCTGTGCTGCGAGAGGAATGTTCCCGGTCGGGATGTCGATATGGTAGATCGAGGACAGGATCAGTTGCAGGGGCGAGCCTTTCGCGCCGACCACGAGGTCGATGCCGCGGGCGTCGCGCAATGCCTTTTCCTCCAGTTGCTGCGATGCCGACAGGACAAAGGTCATCATCGCCACGCCGACCGCCATGAGGATCAGGTTGACCGCTGTCGACAAGGGCTTGTGGCGCAGCGATTTCAGCGCCAGCGTGAAGGCGTTGATGTGTGTCATGCCGTCTCCCTTGATGTGCGTCCCAGTCGCAGCACCTTGGCGCCGGGCAGCGCGGCGAGCACGCGCGCATCGTGCGTGGCGATCACCAGCGATGCGCCATTTTCGCCGGCCTGCGCGGTCAGCAGCCCGATGACTGCGGCACAGGCATCATCGTCGAGATTGGCGGTCGGCTCGTCAGCAAGCAGCAGGGCCGGGTGGTTGAACAGCGCGCGTGCAATTGCCACGCGCTGTTGCTGGCCCTGGCTCAACTGGTGGGGTTTGGCATTTGCCTTGTCCTCCATGCCGAGCGCGCGCAGGACTGCGCTGGCGCGGCTGGCATCGGCTGTCCGTCCGTTCGCATAGGCTGCCATCAGCAGGTTTTCGCGCACGGACAGGCTTGGCACAAGGGCGAGTTTTTGCGGAAGGAAGCCGACGGTGCTGCCGCGCCAAGCATCGGCAGCGCGCGGGGACAGCGTGCGCAGGTCGATCCCGGCGACGCGAACTTCGCCTTGCTGCGGGGTGAGGATCGCCGCCAGCAGGTGAAGCAGTGTCGACTTGCCGCAGCCTGAAGGGCCGAGGATGATGGCGTGCTCCCCTTTGGCGAGGGAGAAGGCGGGCACGGACAACTGGTTGTCCGTGGCGTTGGGATAGCGATAGGTCAGTCCGGATATTTGCAACATAGTTGCATTATATCGTGATCAATACAGAAACTGTGCTGTCCGGACGACTCCGGATATCGGGCTCCAAAAGCAAACAAGCGCACGACGGATCGTGCGCTTGTCAGGTCAGTGCAGAAGGCGTTGTCAGTCGCCGTACAGCTTCTGCTTCAGCTCGCGGCGCTGCTGCGCTTCGAGCGACAGCGTGGCGGTCGGGCGGGCCAGCAGGCGGGGAATGCCGATCGGCTCGCCGGTCTCTTCGCACCAGCCATACTCGCCGGCATCGATGCTGACGATGGCCTGCTGCACTTTCTTCAGCAGCTTGCGCTCACGGTCGCGCGTGCGCAGTTCCAGTGCATGTTCTTCCTCGATCGTGGCGCGGTCGGCCGGATCGGGAACGAGCACGGTTTCGCGCAGGTGTTCCGTGGTTTCGCCGGCGTTCTTGAGCAGGTCACGTTCGAGCTGCTGCAGTCTCGCCTTGAAGAAGGCAAGCTGCGCCTCGTTCATGTAGTCCTTGTCGCTCATCTTGAGGATTTCCTCTTCGGTGAGCAGTCGGCCCTCAGCTGGGGCGGCGGTCGGTTTAGTTGTTTTGGTAGCCACTTCGCTTACTTTCGAAACTACGGGTTTTTCCATTTTATCTGTTAACCCGGCGCCTGCATTGCTGCTGCTCATGGTCGCGCCGGATGTCTCCTTGGAACTCTGGCTCGAAGTCTTCTTCGATGCTGTTGCTCCCTTGGCCGTTTTCGCTGCAGCCCCCTTGGCGGCGGCTGCCCGTGTTGCGGCCGGTACTATCTTCGCGGTGCCTGCACTCTTGGCGCTCGGCTTTGCCGCTGGTTTTACACTGCTTTTTACCGTGGTTTTACCTTGTTTGGCAATGGCTTTTATTGACGAGGAGGCGCTTTTGGTGGCGGGTTTCAGTGCGTTTGCGACGGTCTTTGCCACTTTTCCCGCAACCGCTTTCAGTATCGATTCGGTCGCCGGCTTGGTGGCTGTCTTGCCCTTGGCCGGATCGACGGTCTTTGCCGTTGTCTTGCCGACGCTTTTTGCCGATGTGCTCTTGGTGGCGGATCTTGTGACGGTTGCGTTCATGGTCCCCTCGTTATTATGAACCGCCCGACCTGTCGATCCGTGCCCGAAACCGTCTCCCTCCGTTTCCAGGCAGGCTTGGATACCATCGGGCGTCGCGTGCGACTTTTAGTCGACGCATCTTGCCAAACGACTACCTCCACTGCTTGAATCTACATCAATACTTGTTCAATAGTTTATACCAAACACTGTTCCAAACCGCTAATAAATGTTTCTTTTGGGAGATTCTTGCCGATAAACACCATTTTGCTGCAGCGTGCTTCGCCTTCGGCCCACTTGGCGCCGATATCGGTACCCATGGACTGGTGGACGCCCTGGAACACTACCTTGCGGTCGGCGCCATCCATCCACAACACGCCCTTGTAGCGCAGCATGCGCGGGCCGAAGACCTGGACCAGGCTGCCCAGGAATTCGTCCAGGCGGGCGGTATCGAAGGGGCGGTCGCTGCGGAAGACAAAGGCCGCGATCTCGTCCGTATGGTTCGAATGCTTGTGGCCGTGATGGTGGTGGTCGTGGCCGCAATGCTCGCCGCATTCGTGGTGCTCGTGCTCTTCCTCGGCCAGGAAGTCGGGATCGATCTCGATCTTGTCGTTGAGGTTGAAGCCGCGCAGGTCCAGCACCTCGGTGATCGGGATTTTGCCGAAATCGACTTTCGAGATCGGGGCACGCGGGTTCATGCGCTTGAGGCGGGCGCTCAGTTCTTCGACCTCATCGGCACTCACCAGGTCCGTCTTCGATAGCATCAGGCGGTCTGCGAACCCGACCTGGCGCTGTGCTTCCTCGTGCTCGTCCAGCTGCTGCATCGCATGCTTGGCATCGACGACGGTGATCACCGCATCCAGCATGTAATGCGTCGCGACCTCATCATCCATGAAGAAGGTCTGCGCGACCGGTCCGGGATTGGCCAGCCCGGTGGTTTCGATCACCACATGGTCGAAGTCGAGCTCGCCGTCATTGCGCTTCTGCGCCAGTGCGCCGAGCGCGAGGATCAGGTCGCCGCGCACGGTGCAGCAGATGCAGCCGTTGCTCATCTCGACGATCTGTTCGTTGCTGTCCTGGACAAGGATCTCGTTGTCGATGTTTTCTTCGCCGAACTCATTCTCGATCACAGCAATGCGATGGCCGTGCGGTTCGCGCAGGATGCGGTTGAGGAGGGTGGTCTTGCCGGCGCCGAGGAAACCGGTGAGGATCGTTGCGGGAACAAGTTTCATGGGATGTCAGTGGGCGCAGTCGGCGCACCATCCTTTGATCGTGAATTCGATGTCGTGGCTGCGGAATCCCTTGCCCAGCGATTGCTGCAAGGCGTTCTGCAGCGTTTCCGCTTCCGCGATGCTGTCGAGGCAGAACACCTTCGAGCAGCGCGTGCATTTGAAGTGTCCGTGCTGGTGGTGCGGTTCGCTGCTGTGTTCGGCGCCGGCGCTGTAGCGGAACACGCGGTCGTCGCCGGCGATCTTGTGCGCCAGCCCGGCGTCGGTGAGGCAATCCAGCGCGCGATAGAGCGTCACGCGGTCCATGTCGGCAAATGCTTCCTGCACGTCCTGGTGCGAAAACGCGCGCTCGGCGTCGAGCAGCGCGGCCAGCACCTTGACCCGGGCATCGGTGATGCGCACGGACGCGCCGCGCAATTGCGCTTCGGCACGCACGGCGGAATCCGAAGGCCTCCGGTTTGCCCGCGTTTCAGGCTTGGCTTTGCTGCTCATGGACATACTGCGTTGGAAAAACGTGATGGAAAATTATGACGCAAATTTGCAATCGAGTTGCAAAAATTGACGCGATGGCAATTTTATTTCCTTCAGGGCTTATGCAGCATCAAGCCCTTCAGGTACTCGCCCTCGGGGAAACTGGTGGTCATCGGATGGTCCACGCCGGCATGGAGGCGGCGCAGGATGCGCGCATCCACCTTCGCGTCGTTGGCTGCGCCGGCGACGATCTTCTGGAACAGGTCGGCACTGATCGCGCCCGAGCAGGAATAGGTATACAGCAGCCCGCCCTCGCGCAGCAGTTGCAGGCCGATCAGGTTGATGTCCTTGTAGGCGCGCGCGGCGCGTTCGACCTGGTCAGGCGATGCAGCGAACTTCGGCGGGTCGAGCACGATCAGGTCGAAAGACTTTCCCTGCTCGCGCAGTGCGCGCAGCGTCTTGAACACATCGGCGTCCCACCATTCCGCCCTTGAGACATCGAAACCGTTCAGTTCCACGTTGCGCTTGCCGATGGCCAGCGCTTCGCCGGAGGAGTCGATCGACACCACGCTCTTCGCCCCGCCTTTCAGTGCCGCCAGCGAGAAGCCGCCGGTGTAGCAGAAACAGTTCAGCACGTCGCGGCCGGCGGCGTTTTCCATCACCAGCCGGCGATTGTCGCGCTGGTCGATGTAGAAGCCGGTCTTGTGGCCGGTCTTGATGTCTACGGCGTAGCGCACGCCGTTTTCGGTGACCAGCGTTTCGTCGCCCGGTTCATCGCCTGCCAGCGAGCCGGTGACCAGGGGCAGGCCTTCGCGCTCGCGCACGCTGGCGTCGGAGCGTTCGTAGACGTTGGGGCAGCCCGTTTCCGCGATCAGCGCCTGCACGATCGGCGCCTTCCATGCCTCGACACCGGCCGACTGGAATTGGCACACCAGGTGTCCCTGCTTGCCGGCGTACCAGTCCACCACCAGGCCGGGGAAGCCGTCGGCTTCGCCGAAGATCAGGCGGATGGCGTCGGTGTCGCGCACGGCCTGCATGCGGTATGCGACGGCATGCTTCACGCGCCGCTTGATCAGCGCATGGTCGATCGGTTCGTTCTCGTCGAAGCTCCACACGCGCGCGCGAATCTGCGATTTCGGGCTGTACGCGGCACGGGCCAGGAATTGCCCGGCAGCCGAGCGCACCAGCGCCGTGGCGCCCGGCTTGTTCTTCTCCTCCGGCTTGCCTTCGATGCGGTCGATCGCGGTCGGGAAGATCCAGGGATGGCGGCGCAGGAGGCTTTTTTCCTTGCCGGGTTTGAGGATGATGGTCAGCATGGGGTATTCCGGATAAAGGTGGTGCTTATTCTTCAGTCTTTGACTTCTTGGCCCGCGGATGGGCGGCGTCATACACCTGCGCGAGTCGCTGGAAGTCGAGCGAGGTGTACACCTGCGTCGCGGCAATCGATGCATGTCCCAGCATTTCCTGCACCGCACGCAGGTCGCCGGACGACTGCAGGACATGCGATGCGAACGAATGCCGCAGCACGTGCGGATGGACGTTTGCCGGAATGCCCAGCGCCTGCGCATGCGCCTTCAGCCGCAACTGGATGACGCGCGGCGACATGCGCGTGCCGCGTTCAGTGAGGAAGAGCGGATGCGGATCGCGCTTCACCAGTGTGTCGCGCACGGCAAGCCACCCGGCAATCGCCTGCATCGCCGGCTGGCCGACAGGAACGCGCCGCCGCTTGCTGCCCTTGCCGGTGACCTCGACCTCGTGGTCGTCTATATGCAGCCAGCCAGCGGATTCGTAGCGGTCTTCCTTTGCGTAATGCACATCCAGGCCGGCCAGTTCCGAAACGCGCAGGCCGCTTGAATACAGCAGTTCGAACATCGCGCGGTTGCATAGCTCGCTGGCCGACTGCGCATCGCGGCCGGGGCGCGATTCCGATACCACGCGCACGGCGTCATCGGGTGACAGCGCCTTGGGCAGCGGCTTGTCGCGCTTGGGGGCCTTCACGCCGTCGACAGGATTGGCTGCGATCGTCTCGGAGTCCGCCAGCCAGTCGAAGAAACCCCGGCAAGCGGACAGCTTGCGCGCGATGGAGCGCGCATTCAGCCCCTTCGCGTGCATCTGCGCGGCGAGCTTGCGGATGTGGAACTGCGTGATCGTATTGAGCGCCGGCCTGCTCGGAATCGCCTCGGCAAATTCCAGCAGGTCGTTCAGGTCGCGTCCGTAGTTGCGTACGGTGTGCAGCGACAGCTTGCGCTGCTTTTCCAGGTGTTCGAGATAGCGGGCGACGTGCGCCCGGTTGTTCTCGTTGCTCACTTAGTCCAGCAGGCAGGTCAGGGCCGCGCTGGCGGTCTCGCTGATCTTCGACAGGAAGTCGGTGGCCATGTCGGCGGTGAAACGCTGCGGGTCCGGCGAGCCGAGCACCAGCAGGCCGAAGGCTTCCGACGCGTCAGCCAGGCGCAGCGGCAGCATGGCGATCGACTGGACGGATTCGGCGTCGTCGATCCAGGAGGCGGCTTCGAAGTCCTGGTTGGGGCCGCAATACGGCGAGGTCAGGCCGTTGCAGAAAATCTTTGCATCTTCCGAGACGTCCGCTGCGAACCATGTATGCGCGAATTCTTCCGACACGCCCCAGATGCGCAACGTCGCATGCGGTACCGAGAAGATCGTTTGCAAGCCGGTTACCAGCGTGTGCGGCATGTCGACGTCGTTGCGGGCCAGCAGCAGGGAGCGCGTCCACATGTGGAACTTCTGCGTGATCGCATCGTTTTCCTGCGCGATGCGCAGCAGTTCCGCCAGGCGCATTTCATGCACCTTGATCTTGTCGCGCAGGACTTCCATCTGGCGTTCCTGCAGCGATACGGCGCGGCCGGCGACCGGGCTGGTCAGCTTGACGCGTGCCAGCAGCTCGCTGTGCTCTTCGAAAAAATGCGGATTGTCAGAAAGGAAATCGGCAACGGCGTTGGTGTCCAGTTGGTAGGTCATATGCGCAGATCGGGGTTGGTCGCGGCCCGCAGGCCAAGCCGTGATTTTAACCGACAAAGGAGCCGCGTTGCCGCAGGGATGCGGCAATCGGAAAGCGATGGGCAAGGTCCCGCCGCGCGTCAGAACTTGTGGCGGATGCCGATATTGAACGCCTTGTCCCCGGAGCCCGGCTCGGTGGCATTGCCGACAGTGAAACCTGCGCCCGGGTCGTTGTTGATGCGCGCGAAGGAGGTGTAGAGGTTCGTTCTCCGCGACAGTGCATGGGTATAACCGAGCGCCCACTGGTCGGCGTCGGCATTGAGGCCGCTGCGGTCATCCTTGCGGGTGAAGGAGGCGAGCAGGGCGCCGGCCCCCACTGGAACCGTAACGCCAAGCATGTAGTCGCGGTTGTCCGTCGTGCCCAGCCCGCGGTTCAATCCGACGCCCAGGCTGGCCGCCGCCATGCCGAAATCGAACTTGCCGCCAAGGAGGGTATTGCGGGAATTGTCGGTGCCTGTGGCGTCTTCGATGCGATGGTGGGCAATCTTCAGGACCAGCGGACCGCTGGCGTAGCCGACGGATGCGCCGACCTGCCGGTTCGCGGTGTTGTCGCCTGCCACTTCACCGAAGCCGTACGCGAGTTCGCCGGTAAAGCCGCTCCATGCCGGTGTTGCCAGTTTGACGGTATTGTTCATCCGTGTCGTGGTCGACATCAGGTTGGTCGAGCTGCCGGCCAGGCCGGTACCGAAAGGATCGACCTGATCCAGGAGCAGGTAGTGCGGCGTATATTGCCGGCCGAAGCTGAGGTCGCCCCAGCGGCCGCCCAGCCCGACCCAGGCCTGGCGGCCGAACAGCAGTCCGCCCTGGCCAAGCGCGCCGGTATCGGTATTGAAACCCGCTTCCAGTGCGAACTTCGCCGACAGGCCGCCGCCGAGATCTTCCATCCCTTTGAAGCCGAGGCGAGAACCGGATTGGACGCCGCTGGTCAATTTGGTAAGGCTGCCGGTCGCGCCGCCACGCTCGTAGACGACACCGGCATCGACGATGCCGTAGAGGGTCAAGGATGTCTGCGCGAGAACGTTGCCGGTCACAAGGAAAAGCGCACCACATGTTGTAATGACAAGTAATGGCCGTTTCATGTTGGCTCCCAGACAGGTTGAATCTCTCCAGAATTTCAGCATAGGCCATTGAACCGGAGCGCGCGAGAAATTGGTCAAGGGATAGGCAGGGGGAGCGAACGCTGCGCACAGGAACGTGGCTTTTTGGCCACTTTCCTGCATGCAGCCACAGGCACCGGCGGGAAACAGCATGGCAAACCGCGAAGATCTCCTCATCATCCGTGCCGCCCGGGCCGGCGAGGCGGCGGCACAGTTGAAGCTGGGGCAGCGTTATCTCTTCGGCGGCGCCGGCCTGCCGAAAAGCCTGCCCACGGCGCTCTACTGGCTCGACCGCGCCGCGCAGCAGGATGAGCCGGATGCGTGGATGCTGATCGGGCAGCATGTCCCGTTCGAAACCGCGCAAAGCGCGACCCAGCCGGGCAAGCTCCTGATGTGGTACGAACGCGCCTTCGACGCCGGCATCGCACAGGCGGGACTTGTGCTGGCAAAGCTGGTGCTCGGCCAGCCGCAGGGCGCAGTCAGTGAGGCGCTGCGCTGCAAGGCCCAGCGCGCCTTGCAAGCGGCGGCGCACGCCGGCATTGCCGAGGCGCAGTGGATGCTGGCGCAGTCGGCGGGGCATGGCGAAGCCGATTCCGTCGGCACATGGCCGGCGCCGGGACAGGACGGCGCCGACAACGAAGCGATGCTTGAATGGGCTGCCCGGGCGGCCCGCAGCGGTGTCGCCGACGCGAGATATGCGATGGCCGACCATGCCTGGGCACAGGGCGATCTCGCCGGCTTCCTGCAGTGGGCGCGGCCGATTGTCGGCGACGTGGTGGCATCGGCGCCGCCTCCAGGGGCTGCGGTGGAACGGGAGGTGGCCCTTGTGCTGCGTACCGCCCATGCAATGGCCGCCGGCGGCGGGGACGAACCCGCTGCGGTCACCCGCGTGCTCGAATGGGCGGCGCAAACCGGCGACGGCCAGGCGCAGTACGTGCTCGGACTCTGGCTGGCACGCATGGACGCCGACGGCAAACGGATGCAAGCGGTGCCCGGCGCGGCGAACTACAAGCGCGCCATACGCTGGCTGTCCCTTGCGGCCGGTCAGGGATTCGTGGAGGCATGGTATGCGCTGTCGAAGATCTACCAGAAGCCGGAATGCGCGCAGCGCAATCCCGACGAAGCACGGCATTGCCTCGAGCAGGCTGCCGCGGCAGGCCACGGCATGGCGCAGTACGAACTCGGCGTGGCCGCGTGGCGCGCAAGACATGAGGGGGCGTCGAACGATGTGCGTGCCGTTGACTGGCTGCTGAAGGCGCGCACTCGGGGTGTGTCAGAGGCGGCATCCATGCTGGAGCGCATCGCCGCGCGCGCGACGCCCGCTGCGTGGGCGCAAGCCATCCTGCAGCGCGTGTCGCGTTCCGTTGCCGAACGCGCATCCTTGCTCGTGGCGCGCCTGGAGCTTGCAGCCTGTTTCGGGCTGTCGCGTTCCGAAGCCTTGCTGATCGACCCGAAGACCGCCGACCGCAGACACTGCCTCGTCGTGGATGTGCGCGCAGAGCATCCGCATAGCAAACGGCGCTTGATCCTGGTACAAACGGCGGAAGAGCGGGCAACGCTGGATCGCGTTATTGCGAAGTTCGAGCGTGCCCCTGCCGGGGCGGAGGGGAATTTCCGCCAGCGCCTCTACCGGTTGAAGACGCTGGGGTGAGGGGTCAGATATCGATTTCGCCTTCGAACACGCTGACGGCGGGGCCGGTAAGCATGACCGGGGAGTCCGCCCCTGCCCAGGCAATCGAAAGCTCGCCGCCCAGCGTGGAAACCTTGACCGGCGAGTCGAGCAGGCCGCGCCGGATACCGGCAACGACCGCTGCGCACGCGCCGGTGCCGCAGGCCAGCGTTTCACCGGCGCCGCGTTCGAATACACGCAGCTTGATCGAGTGGCGATCGACGATCTGCATGAAGCCCGCATTGACGCGCCTGGGAAAGCGCGCGTGGCGTTCGATCACCGGGCCGTCCAGATGCACCGCGGCAGTCTGCGCCGCCTCGACCACCTGCACCGCATGCGGGTTGCCCATCGATACGACGGAAATCCACGTTGTCCGGCCGTTGATCTCCAGCGGCCACAGCGTATCATCGCCTTCGCGCTTCCCTTCGAGGCCGGTAGCGTCGAAGGGTACGCGCACCGGATCGAGGATGGGGGCGCCCATGTCCACCGTGATGCGGCCGTCGGCTTCCAGCTTCGGCTCGATGACGCCGGCCATGGTTTCGACCTTGATCGCGCGCTTGCCGGTCAGGCCCTTGTCGGTCACGAATTTGACGAACGCGCGGGCGCCGTTGCCGCATTGCTCGACTTCGCCGCCGTCGGCGTTATAGATGCGGTAACGGAAATCGACGCCGGGCGAACTTGGCTTTTCAACCACGAGCATCTGGTCCGCGCCGACGCCGAAGCGGCGGTCGGCCAGTTTTTTCCATTGCTCGGGGGTGAAGTGGATGTCCTGGCTGATCGCGTCGATCACGACGAAATCATTGCCGGCGCCGTGCATTTTGGTGAATTTGAGCTTCATTCCCGGATTATAGCCCGGCGTCGGTGGCGCATCAGGGCGGGGGCTTGCCATACACGCCGGGAACGCCCGGCGGGCGGGTCTTGAAGCGTTTGTGCGCCCAGAAGTATTCGGACGGCGCTTCCATCACGCGGTCCTCGATGAAGGCATTCATGCGGCGCGTGGCCGTCACCACGTCGTCGCCCGGATAGTCTTCCCAAGGCGGATGGAAGGCGACTTTCCAACCCTGGTAATCCGGTAAGTAAGTCGCGATCACCGGCACGACCTTGGCGCCTGTTGCCCCCGAGATGCGGGCCGGGGCCGTGAGCGTGGCCGCCGGAATGCCGAAAAAGGGCACGAACTCCGCATCCTTCTCGCCGAAATCCATGTCGGGCAGCATGAAGAAGGGCAGCCCCTCCCGCATCGCACGGATGATCGGCTTCACGCCTTCGCCGCGCGAAAACAGGCGCACCGGCCGGAAGCGCGAGCGGCCCTTGCGCAGGGCTTCGTCGAATACCTTGTTCTGCTGTTTCGTATAGATCGAGCAGAGGTTCGTCTCCAGCATGGTGGCGACACCGGCCACATCCAGCGATACGAAGTGCGGGCAAAGGAGGATGGTCGGGCCCGACTGGATGGTGTCGAGCGGCACGCGCGGCTCGACACGGATCAGGCGGCGCAGGCGGGATTCCGGCGCCCACCACAGGATGCCTCGCTCCAGCACGCTGCGCGCATAGGCCTGGAAGTGCTTCTTCGCAATCGCATGGCGTTCCTCTTCGGAGAGGTGCGGCAGGCACAGGCGCAGGTTGGTGAGCGCGATATGGCGGCGCGACTTCACCAGGCTGAAAAGCAGCGAACCGACACCTTCGCCGATGCGCGCCAGCAGGGGCAGCGGCAGCCAGTGCAGCAGCCACATCACGCCAAGAAGCAGCCTCATTGCGCGTCCCCGGGCCCGGCGATGCCATCGGGCGCCTTGTAACGGTTGTAACTCCAGAAGTACTGCGATGGGCAGCGTGCGATCAGCGCCTCCATGCCGGCGTTGATCGCGCGTGCCTGTTGCTCGGGCGTGCCGGACATTTCATCATCGAAACGCACGAAGCGAAGCACGAAGCCTTTGCCGCCCGGGAGCCGTTCCGCATAGGAAAGGATGATCGGCGCGCCGGTCATTTGCCGCAGCTTGGCCGGCAGCGTCATGGTGTAGGCGGGCTTGTCGAAGAAGTTGGCCCATACCCCTTCGCCTTCCTGGGGAACCTGGTCGGGCAGGATGCCGATGAGCTTGCCCTGCTTGAGCGTCTTGAGCAGCGTGCGCACGCCCGACATCGTGGCCGGAGCAAGACCGAGGTTGTTGCGCGCGCGCGCATCCTCGACCAGCGGCTTGAGCGCCGACTTCTTCGGCGGGCGGTACATGACGGTGACAGGGACGATGCTTGCCACCTTTTGCGCCAGGATTTCGAAGCATCCGAGGTGGGGCGTCAGGAAAATGATGCCGCGCTTCGCGTCGAGCGCCGACTGCACCACGTCCCAGTCTTCGATATGCGCCGTGGCCAGGACCCGCTCCGCGCGCGCGCACCAGACGAAGGGCAGTTCGAGGATGTTCTTGCCCGCTTCGGAAATCGCGGCGGACAGCGAGTCCGCGTAACCGGCGCGCGTAATATTGTCTTTTAACCTACGCCGATAGGATGGCGACGCCAGGTAGACCAGCCAGCCGAGTGCCGAGCCCAGGCCGTGAAGAACCGGCAGCGGCAAACCGGACAGCAGGCGGAAAAGTCTGACAAGCATCAATTTTGCGGAGGGAATTGTTGAGAAACTTTTGAAGAGGCGTAAAATATCATATCGCTGTACCCGCCGAGTTAACAGACAACTTGCGAGGCGGAATACAAATCTCGCTAAAGCGTCGCAGGCTCAATGTGTTGGCCGCGACATGGTCAGCAATTTCATCAAATAGGAGCCTGCACGTGGCAAATGAATTTCTTTTCACCTCCGAATCTGTTTCCGAAGGCCATCCCGACAAGGTCGCGGACCAGATTTCCGACTCGATCCTCGACGCCATCCTGGCGCAAGACCCGAAGGCACGCGTAGCGGCGGAAACCCTCTGCAACACCGGCCTCGTCGTTCTCGCCGGTGAGATTACCACCACCGCCAACGTCGACTATATCCACGTCGCCCGCGACACCATCAAGCGCATCGGCTACGACAATGCCGACTACGGCATCGACTACAAGAGCTGCGCGGTGCTGGTTGCCTACGACAAGCAATCCCCGGACATCGCGCAGGGCGTGGACGAAGGCAAGGGCATCGACCTCGACCAGGGCGCCGGTGACCAGGGCCTGATGTTCGGTTACGCCTGCGACGAAACGCCGGAACTGATGCCGGCCGCGATCTATTACTCGCACCGGATCGTCGAGCGCCAGTCGCAACTGCGCAAGGACGGCCGCCTGCCCTGGCTGCGCCCGGACGCAAAGTCCCAGGTCACGCTGAAGTACGTCGACGGCGTGCCGGTCGCGATCGACACCGTCGTGCTGTCCACCCAGCACAGCCCGGAGATGGAGCACAAGGCGATCGAGGAAGCCGCGATCGAGGAAATCATCAAGCCGGTCGTGCCCGCTGAGTGGCTGAAGAATACCCGCTACCTGATCAACCCGACCGGCCGTTTCGTCATCGGCGGCCCGCAGGGCGACTGCGGCCTGACCGGCCGCAAGATCATCGTCGACACCTACGGTGGCGCAGCCCCCCACGGCGGCGGCGCATTCTCCGGCAAGGACCCGTCCAAGGTGGACCGTTCCGCAGCCTATGCCGGCCGCTATGTCGCCAAGAACATTGTGGCTGCTGGCCTGGCCAAGCGTTGCCAGATCCAGGTTTCTTATGCAATTGGCATCGCCAAGCCGACGTCGATCATGGTCACCACCTTCGGCACCGGCGTGATCAGCGATGAACAACTGGCCGTCCTGGTGCACGAGCTGTTCGACCTGCGTCCGAAGGGCATCGTGCAGATGCTGGACCTGCTGCGTCCGATCTACTCGAAGACCGCTGCCTACGGCCACTTCGGCCGCGAAGAGCCGGAATTCTCATGGGAGCGTACCGACAAGGCACAGGCGCTGCGTGCAGCGGCCGGACTGTAGTAACACCGCTACGCGCAGTAGCGGAAAGGGCCTGTTTCGAGTAAGTTCTCGGGCAGGCCCGATTTTATTTTTGGACGAAGTTATATCGTGCGATTGATCCGCAACGCCGCTGCGCTGATTGCTGCGGCAGCCTGCGTTCCCGCGCTTGCTGCCCCGGCCAACGCTGCCCAGCAGGCCGAATGGTGCAAGCGTCTCATTCCGCGTCTTCCCGGCGTGAATGTCGCAACTTGCCAGCGAAGCGGGCTCCAGCCCTCGGGCGCGACCTCCCGCAACGGTTTTCCCATCCTGATGCGCTCCATTCCGCCCGCGAAGCCCGGCAAGCACGGCGAGCCTGTGCGCGTCCTCTTGCTCGGCGGGATTCACGGCGATGAATTGACCGCCGCGGCCATCGTGTTCGAGTGGATGCAGGCGCTGCAGACACCTGCGGCCCAAACCTTCCACTGGCATGTGGCGCCTGTGGTCAATCCGGACGGACTGATGGCGCCAAAGCCGCAGCGAGTCAATGCGAACGGCGTCGACCTGAACCGCAATTTCCCGACACCTGGCTGGGAGCAGGATGCAAAGCGTTACTGGATGAAAACGACGGGCGGCGACCCGCGGCGCTTCCCCGGCCAGTCGCCGCTTTCCGAGCCGGAAAGCCGCTGGCTCAATGCGGAAATGGAGCGCTTCAAGCCGCACGTGATCATTTCCGTCCATGCGCCTTTCGGCGTGCTGGATTTCGACGGCCCGGCCAAGCCGCCGCGGCAGTTCGGTCGCCTGTATTACAGCCGGGTCGGGGTTTACCCTGGATCTCTCGGCAACTATGGCGGCATGCACAAGAATGTACCGGTCATCACCATCGAACTGCCGAACGCGCTGGCGATGCCGCCGAAGGACGAGGTGCAGCGCATCTGGCGGGATATGCTGTCGTGGATCGAGCGCAGCGTGCCGGCAGGAAAGTCTTCGCCGATCCAGCGCACCTCGAACAAAGCACTGGTCGACCACTGAAGTTTGTTGAGTTTTGCCTGATTTCCCTGAGTTATAATTCAGGCTCCAAGGAGCGTTGCAGCACGGTTCTCCGCGAATCGTGTCAGGCTTGGATTTCTTTTTCGCAACGGCGCTCACGTTACTTTTTTCTAATTTTCCAGGAAAGGAGGGCGTGATGAGCGCCGTTATCTCGAATCCCGCATCTAAGCAAAATCCCCAGCAGGATTTTTTTGTCGCCGATCTCAGCCTGGCCGATTGGGGCCGCAAGGAGATCAAGATTGCCGAAACGGAAATGCCCGGCCTGATGGCCATCCGTGAGGAATTCGCCGCATCGCAGCCGCTCAAGGGCGCGCGCATTACCGGCTCCCTGCACATGACCATCCAGACCGCCGTGCTGATCCAGACGCTGGAAGCACTGGGCGCACAAGTGCGCTGGGCCTCCTGCAACATCTACTCCACCCAGGACCACGCCGCAGCGGCCATCGCCGCCAACGGCACCCCGGTGTTCGCCTTCAAGGGCGAAAACCTGGACGAATACTGGGACTTCACCCACCGCATCTTCGAATGGCCGGATGGCGGCTATTCCAACATGATCCTCGACGACGGCGGCGACGCGACCCTGCTGCTGCACCTCGGCACCCGCGCCGAGAAGGACCTGAGCGTGCTGGCCAATCCGGATTCCGACGAAGCCGTCTGCCTGTTCAACTCGATCAAGAAGAAGCTGGCCGAATCGCCGAACTGGTACTCGACCCGCCTGGCGCAGATCAAGGGCGTGACCGAAGAGACCACCACCGGCGTGCACCGTCTGTACCAGATGCACAAGGAAGGCAAGCTCGCTTTCCCGGCGATCAACGTCAACGACTCAGTCACCAAGTCCAAGTTCGACAACCTGTACGGCTGCCGCGAATCGCTGGTTGACGGCATCAAGCGCGCCACCGACGTCATGGTGGCCGGCAAGATCGCCATCGTCTGCGGCTACGGCGACGTGGGCAAGGGTTCGGCACAGGCACTGCGCGCACTGTCCGCGCAAGTCTGGGTCACCGAAATCGACCCGATCTGCGCGCTGCAGGCCGCAATGGAAGGCTATCGTGTCGTGACGATGGAATACGCCGCCGAACACGGCGACATCTTCGTCACCGCCACCGGCAACTACCATGTGATCACGCACGAGCACATGAAGAAGATGAAGGACCAGGCGATCGTCTGCAACATCGGCCACTTCGACAATGAAATCGAAGTCGCCGCGCTGCGACAGTACACCTGGGAGAACATCAAGCCGCAGGTCGACCACATCATTTTCCCGGACGGCAAGCGCATCATCCTGCTGGCCGAAGGCCGCCTGGTCAACCTCGGCTGCGGCACCGGCCATCCGTCCTACGTGATGAGCTCTTCCTTCGCCAACCAGACCATCGCGCAGATCGAGCTGTTCACCAACACCGCTGCGTACCCGGTCGGCGTGTACACGCTGCCGAAACACCTGGACGAGAAGGTCGCGCGCCTGCAGCTGAAGAAGCTCAACGCGAAGCTCACCCAGTTGACCGACGAGCAGGCTGCCTATATCGGCGTGAAGAAGGACGGCCCGTACAAGGCTGACCACTACCGTTACTAAGACGGCAAATCCTCCGCGATGGCGGAGGATGCGTCCCCACGAAGCAAGCGCGCCTGACCGCAACCGGTCCGGCGCCATGGAAGGTTGACCCTAGGGAGGAAAACCATGCGCCTGCTTGTCACTTGGCTGATCAATGCGGCGGCCCTGTTTGCGCTGCCTTACCTGATGCAATCCGTCCGCGTCGAAAGCTTTACGACCGCGCTGGTCGCGGCGCTCGTGCTCGGGCTGGTCAATGTGCTGATCCGCCCGATCCTGGTGCTGCTGACCTTGCCGGTCACGGTGCTGACGCTCGGCCTGTTCATCTTCGTCATCAACGGACTCCTGTTCTGGGCGGTCGCCAATTTCGTCGGCGGCTTCCAGGTGGCGGGGTTCTGGTCGGCGATGGTGGCGGCGATCCTGTACAGCCTGATTTCGTGGGCCTTGTCTGCCTTGATACTCAAGTAACCATGACACAGAAAAATTTCAGTATCGAGTTTTTCCCGCCGAAGACCCCGGAAGGCGTGGAAAAACTGCGCGCGACGCGCGCGAAACTGGCCGAGCTCAATCCCAAGTACTTTTCGGTGACCTTCGGCGCCGGCGGTTCGACGCAGAAGGGCACGCTGGAAACCGTCCTCGAGATCAAGCGCGAGGGGCATGATGCGGCGCCGCACCTGTCCTGTGTCGGCGGTACGCGCGAGAGCATCCGCGCCATCCTCGACGAGTACAAGTCGAAGGGTATCCGCCGTGTCGTCGCCCTGCGCGGCGACCTGCCCAGCGGGTACGGCGCAGCGGGCGAATTCCGCTATGCGAACGAACTGGTGGAATTCATCCGCGCCGAGACGGGCGGCTGGTTCCACATCGAGGTCGCCGCCTATCCGGAAATGCACCCGCAGGCGAAGTCGCCGCAGGACGACCTGCAGAACTTCGTGCGCAAGGTGAATGCCGGCGCCAACGCGGCCATTACCCAGTACTTCTACAATGCGGATGCCTACTTCCGCTTTGCGGACGAGGCGCGCAAGGCCGGCGTGAACGTGCCCATCGTTGCCGGCATCATGCCGATCACGAACTACTCGCAGCTGATGCGCTTCTCCGACATGTGCGGGGCGGAGATCCCGCGCTGGATTCGCCTGAAGCTGGCGAGTTACGGGGATGACACCGAGTCCATCAAGGCATTCGGCCTCGATGTCGTGACCGGACTGTGCGAGCGCCTGCTGGCGGGAGGCGTCCCCGGCATGCATTTCTATTCGCTTAACCAGGCTGCGGCCACGACCGCGCTCTGGAAGCGGCTGAACCTGTCGGCGGGCTGATCGGGATGGCAAGGAACGCCGGTCATGCGTTACGGCGTTCCGCTTTCCTTTTCGGTAATGAGGTAATCCAGCGGAACGTCGTGGGCGTCGGCGTCGAAGCGTGCGCGTGCACTGTCGTAGGCGATGCCGACGGTGACAGGGCGTCCGGCCTTTTCGAGGGTGCGGTCGTAGAAACCGCCGCCATAGCCGAGGCGATACCGCTGTTCGTTGAATCCGACGCAGGGAATCAACAGCACATCCGGTTGCACTTCCTCGCCTGACGCGGGGATGGCGACGCCGAAGCTGTCCTTGATCATCGCATCACCCGGCATCCACGAGAGGAAACGCAGCGGCGCATCCCGGTCCACCACGATGGGCAGTGCCAGCAGCACCCCCTGCTCGGCGAGCGCCGCATAGCATCCGCGCAAATCCGGTTCGCCCCGGATCGGCCAATACACGCCCAGGATGCCGGCAGGATGGGCATTTCGCCAGGCGATGACGTGCCGTGCGATGGCGGCATCCATCGCATTTCGAACTTCGGGTGCGATCGCCTGTCTGTTCGCAAGCAGCTCACGCCGCAGGGCGGCTTTTTGTGCGGTGTTGTCCGGCATGGTCACATGCTATCCTACAAGACGTAGAACGAGTGTATTGAAGGTCCAAATAGATGTTTCAAATGAAATGGATTGCAGGTATTGCATTTGCCGCAGCCACGTCGGTGCTGTTTGCCCCGGCTGCGCTTGCGAAAAAGCCTGCTGCCTTTGCCAATGACGACGAAGTCTTCATGGCGCTACGCGAGGCTTCGCGCAATGGCGACGCCCCGCGTGCAGCGGAACTGGCATCCCGTCTTGGCAATTATGCCATTCCCTCCTATGTCGATTATTACCGCCTGCGGCCGCGCATCAATGCCGCCGGCGAGCAGGAAATCCGCGACTATCTGACCCGCTACGACGGTACGGCGATCGCGGACCGGCTGCGCAACGACTGGCTCCTGGAGCTCGGCCGTGCGCGCAACTGGACGCTGTTCGACGATCTGTACCCGCAGTTCGTGCTGAATGACGATAACCAGGTCAAGTGCTATGCACTGATGTCGAAGGCGCTCAAGGGGCAGGACGTGAAGGACGACGCACGCGCCGTGCTGGTCAACACGCAGAATTACGGCGAAGCCTGCCCGGCAATGATTGCGACCCTGGTGCAGGTGAACCAGTTCACGCTCGACGACGTGTGGACCTACGTGCGCATGGTCGGCGAGTCCGGCTTTGCCAATACCCTGCGTCGCATGGCGCCGGTCACCGAGGTCAATGAGAACGTCCTGGTCCAGGCATATGAGAAGCCGGAGACCATTCTTGCGCGTGGGCCCGGAGGCAATCGCGCCTCGCGCGAGGTTTTCATTCTCGCGCTCGGGCGCAGTGCAAAGAACGATCCTTCGCGCGCAGTCAGCGCACTGGTCAAATCCGCGGAGCAGCTCAACGAACGCGAGCGCGAACACGCCTGGGCGCAAATCGCACTGCAATCCTCCATGAAGCTGGCGCCGGACGCGATCGTCTACTGGCATCGCACGAACGGCACCGTGCTGTCGCCGGACGGCTACCAGTGGAAAGCGCGCGCGGCACTGCGCGCCGGAGAATGGAAGCTGGTGAAATCCACCATCGAGGCGATGCCGGCATCGTTGCGCAACGATGCGGCCTGGATCTACTGGATGGGCCGGGCCCAGCATGCGGAAGGCAACCAGGAAGAGGCCAAAAAGCTCTTCGGCTCCATTGCCGACCAGACCAATTTCTATGGCCAGCTCGCCCTTGAGGAACTGGGCAGGAAAGTGACCATTCCGCCGCGCGCGAAGCCGGTGACGCAGGAAGAAGTCGCGCCGATGGCCGAGAACGCCGGCTTCCGCCGGGCGCTCAAACTCTTCGACCTGAACATGCGTTTCGAAGGCTACCGCGAGTGGAACTGGGAGCTGCGCAAGATGAACGAGCGCCAGCATCTCGCTGCCGCGGAATTCGCGCGCCAGAAGAATGTGCTCGACCGCATGGTGAACACCTCCGACCGCACCAAGTCGGAATTCGATTTCACCCAGCGTTTCCCGACGCCGTTCCGCGATGTGATGCACGCCGCGACCGAAAGGCTGAGCCTCGACATGGCCTGGGTCTACGGACTGATTCGCCAGGAGTCGCGCTTCATCATGAATGCGCGTTCGCACGTCGGCGCGTCCGGCCTCATGCAGCTCATGCCGGCAACTGCGCAATTCGTCGCCCGCAAGATCGGCATGGGCAACTTTGCGCAGCACCAGGTCAACGATGTCAACACGAACATTACGCTGGGCACCAATTACCTGAACATGGTGCTGCACGACCTTGAAGGCTCGCAGGCACTGGCGACCGCCGCATACAATGCCGGTCCCGGCCGGCCGCGTGCGTGGCGCTCGACGCTTTCACGCGCGGTCGAGGGGGCCATCTTCGCCGAGTCGATTCCGTTCACCGAGACGCGCGACTATGTGAAGAAGGTACTGTCCAACGCGACCTACTACGCAGCCTTGTTCGAGGACAAGCCGCAGTCGCTGAAGGCGCGCCTGGGGACGGTGGCACCGAAGGGCTACGTGGCCAGCGACCTGCCCTGAGCGGAATTGCCACAGTCCATACAAAGCCGCATCCGCCGGGATGCGGCTTTTTTGCTTCTGGCGCATGCGCCGTTGACCGCGATCATGGTTTCCGGAAAATGCGTGCGAGAGAGACAAGCGCACGTTGAAGACCGCGCCACACTGGAGTAAAAAGAATGATGGAGGCGGCGGAGGGAATGCGGCCTTGCTCGAACCATCACGGAGGGCAACATGGCATACCGTAACGTCCTGGTCATCGGCGGCACCGGTTTCATCGGCAGCCATATCATCGCCAAACTGGTCGACGCGGACTGCCGCGTCACGGTGCCCACGCGGCGCGAAGGGCATGCCACGCATTTGCTGCTCCTGCCGGACGTCGAACAGGTCGTCGAGGCCAATGTCCACGATGACATGGCGCTGGACCGGCTGATGCACGGCCAGGACGCCGTCATCAACCTCGTCGGCATCCTGCATGGAAAACCGGGTCCAAGCGGATCGCGCTATGGCGCCGAATTCGCCCGGGCGCATGTCGAATTGCCGCAGAGGATTGCCGCCGCGTGTGTCCGCAACGGCGTGCGGCGCTTCCTGCACATGAGCGCGCTGGGAGCAGCGCATGACGCCCCGTCGATGTACCTGCGTTCCAAAGCCGACGGCGAAGCGGCGGCCACCTCCTCGCCTGAAGTGGCGACGACGATTTTCCGGCCTTCGGTCGTGTTCGGCGACAACGACCGCTTCCTGAACATGTTCGCCTCGCTGCAAAGGATGCTTCCGGTCATGATGCTCGCCGGCGCCGATGCGAAGTTCCAGCCGGTTTACGTCGAGGACGTCGCACGCGCCTTCGTCAAAGCCCTGCAGGATAACCGCACCATCGGCAAGGTGTATGAACTGGCCGGGCCGAAAGTCTATACCTTGCGCGAGCTGGTCCGGCTGGCCGGCGAGTATTCCGGCCACCGGCGCCCTGTGATCGGCGTGCCGGATGCCTTCGCGCGCGTGCAAGCATTTTTCCTGGAACACCTGCCCGGCGGCCCCCTGATGAGCAGGGACAACCTTGACTCCATGCAGGTCGACAACATCCGGAAGAGTCCGCTTGCGGACGAGCTGGGCATCGAATGGAGCTCCATCGAAGCCATCGCACCGCACTACCTGCGTGGCAGGACACGCTACGGAACGGCAGCGGCGTAGGCGAGACAGGCTTTGCCGGTTTGGCAAAGTCGCGCAAAAGCTTTATCCTCGAATTCCGCACTGCGGCAATCGCTGCCCGATGCATCCTGCCCGGTAGGCACGCAGCAGGCGAAGCCGCGGAAAACAATCGAACAACGGACTGTAAGCATGCAAAGCACAGAACTCGACCCGACCTTGTCGCAAACCCTCAACGCCGCCGAGAAGGCCGGCCTGAAACTGGTCATCGGCAACAAGAACTATTCCTCCTGGTCCATGCGTCCATGGGTGGCGATGAAGGCATTCGGCATTCCGTTCGAGGAAGTGCGCATTGCGTTGGGCAAACCGGAAACATCGTCGATGATCGCCCAGTACACCTCCGCAGGACGCGTGCCGGTGCTGGTGGCGGGGCAGACGACCGTCTGGGATTCGCTGGCGATCTGCGAATACCTTGCGGAGCAGTTCCCGGACAAGGGCTTGTGGCCGCGCGATGTCGAGGCGCGTGCCGTAGCGCGTTCCATCTGCGCGGAGATGCATTCCGGCTTTACGGGCATGCGTACGGCCATGTGGATGAACATCCGTGCCAGCTTTCCCGGAAAAGGCCGCACGCCGGAAGCGCAGGCCGACATCGCGCGCATCTGCGAGATCTGGGAAGACTGCCTGGCGCGATCGGGACCGCATCATTTCCTGTTCGGCGATTTCTCGATCGCCGACGCGTATTTCGCCCCGGTTGTCATGCGTTTCCGCACCTATGGCGTCTGGCTGCCGCCGGCTATCCAGGCCTACGTCGACCGCGTTGTCGCCCATCCCGCCGTGGCACAGTGGATCGATGGCGCGCTCAAGGAAACCGACCGGTTGGAGAAGTACGACAGCTACCCGGACTGAATGCGCGGACTGACTGCGATGAAGACCTACGTCGTCGGCGGTGCCGTACGCGATGCCTTGCTGGGCCTGCCTGTGCAGGACCACGACCATGTGGTCGTCGGCGCGACGCCGGACGAGATGGTGGGATTGGGTTTCCGTCCGGTGGGCAAGGACTTTCCGGTATTCCTGCATCCGCGAACGAACGAGGAATACGCACTGGCGCGCACCGAGCGGAAAACCGCGCCCGGATACAAGGGCTTTGTCTTCCATACCTCGCCCGACGTGACGCTGGAACAGGATCTTGTCCGCCGCGACCTCACGATCAATGCGATGGCGCAAGCCGAAGATGGCAGCATCGTCGATCCTTTCGGCGGCCAGGCCGACCTGCAGGCACGCGTCTTCCGACACGTGTCGGAAGCCTTCGCAGAAGATCCGGTACGCATTCTCCGCGTTGCGCGTTTCGCTGCGCGATTTACCGGTTTCAGTGTTGCGCCGGAAACGAATGCGCTCATGCGGTCCATGGTGGCGGCGGGGGAAGTGGACGCGCTCGTGCCGGAACGCGTCTGGCAGGAGATCTCGCGCGGCCTGATGGAAGCCCAGCCCTCGCGCATGTTCGAGGTCTTGCGTGCGTGCGGCGCGCTTGCGCGCATCCTGCCTGAGCTGGATGTGCTGTGGGGCGTGCCGCAGCCGGAACAGCACCATCCCGAAATCGATACCGGCGTACACGTCATGATGGTGGTGGACCGTGCGGCTCGCCAAGGCTTCGACCTTCCCGTGCGCTGCGCCGCATTGATGCATGAGCTGGGCAAAGGCGCGACGCCGCCGGATGCATGGCCGAAACACCATGGACACGAAGGGCAGGGCGTGCACCTCGTGGAGCAGGTCTGCAAGCGCCTGAAAATTCCCAACGATTGCCGCGACCTCGCTGTCATGACCGCGCGCGAGCACGGCAACATCGCGCGCGCCTTCGAGCTGCGCGCCGACACCATCGTCAAGCTCCTCGAACGCTGCGACGCATTCCGCAAGCCGGCACGCTTTGTCGACATGCTGCATGCCGCCGAATGCGACCATCGCGGGCGCGCGGGTTTCGAGGACCGTGATTTTCCGCAGCGTGCCTACCTGGAGCAGGCATTGGCCGCTGCTACTTCGGTCAATGCCGGCGAGATCGCACGCCTGCACGCCGACCAGCCGAAACGCATCCCGGCGGCTATCCAGGCGGCGCGTGTGGAGGCAGTGGTTGAGATTGTCAATCAGGCAAGGATGCATCCGTAGCTGGCACTGTTGCGGATTTTGCCGCCCGTTACCGATTTGAAACTCGCTTGTCGGGATTCTTGCTATTCTGTAAGAGTGACTCCGACAGCTCATTTCGTCCAGCCTCCGCGGCGTGCTGCCGCGGCAAGCGCGCACAGATTCGTCATTGCGCTGGCGGGGGCTTGTGTTGCTGCCGGCGCGCTCGCCGCCGCGCGCCTGGACGAACCGATCCGCCCCTTGCCTGAAAAGGTGGACGCCGATCCGGCGCGCGTGGCGCTCGGCAAGCGGCTCTTCTTCGACACCCGGTTTTCGCGCGACAACAAGGTCAGTTGCGCCAGTTGCCACGACTTCGGCAAGGGCGGCGCGGACGGCAGGACACGGTCGCCCGGAGTCGACGGCCGCACCGGGCCGCTCAACTCGCCGACCGTGTTCAACACCCGCTTCAACTTCCGGCAGCTATGGAACGGCAAGGCCGATTCGCTTGAGGATCAGGTCGACATGTCCATCGCCAATCCCAATGTGTTCGACTCCAACTGGGACAGCATCCTCGCGAAGCTGGCCAAGGATGCGGTCATGGTCCGGGATTTCAAGAATGCCTATCCCGATGGACTGAACCGCAGGAATGTCACCGATGCGGTGGTGACGTTCGAGCGATCCCTGGTGACGCCTTCCCGCTTCGATGCCTACCTGCGCGGTGACGCCGATGCAATCTCGGCCGAGGAAAAGCAGGGCTATGCCAGGTTCAAGAGCTATGGATGCGTGGCCTGTCACCAGGGCATCAATGTCGGCGGCAACATGTTCCAGGTGTTCGGCGCCGTGCGGCCGTACCTGGGGCGGGACGGCGTGCTGCAGGAATCCGATCTTGGCCGCTATCACGTCACCCGGCGCGAATCCGACAAGTTCGTGTTCAAGGTGCCCAGCCTGCGCAATGTGGCCCTGACCGCGCCCTATTTTCACAACGGCTCGGCGCGTACCCTGGAGGAAGCGGTCGACGTGATGATCAAGTACCAGCTGGGCCGCATGGCGCCGCAGGAAGACAAGGCGCTGATCGTCAAGTTCCTCCATACGCTGACCGGCACGCTGCCGGCGCACGCGCAACCGGGGCCCGCGCAATGAAGTCGCCGCGCATCACGCTGCTCTGGCTCGGCTTTGCTGCGTTGCTGGCCATCTCCGGCTATCTCTACTACCAGACGCAGGCAATCGATGTCGAAATGCAGAACGAGGTCGTGCCCGCGTTGCGTGATCTGAAGCAGCTCGATGCCGAATGGAATACCAATATCCTGCAGTCCCGCGTCGGCCTGCACAGCAATTACGATCCGCTCACTACGCCGCTGCCTGCCGCGCGGCAACTGCGCGAACGACTCATCCGCGGCATCAAGATGGGGCACGGCAGCACGCTCGAGGAAGCCTTGTATGCGATGGAGCAGGCCTTCGTGGACAAGGAAGACCTGGTCGAACAGTTCAAATCGCAGAACGCCGTGCTGCAGAACTCGCTGCGTTACTTTCCGACCGCGGTGGAGGAGTTCAAGGCGCTGATGCGGCAGCAACGAAGCATCGGCACGCTGCAGGCGGACATCGATCGCCTGCTGACCGACATCCTTCTCTATAACCTGATGCCGGAAAAGGATTTTGGCGAGCGGATCTCTGTTGCCATCGCGCGTCTCGACAGCAGGCAGGAGAGCATTCCCGAAGCGTTGCAGGAGCAGCACGCCCTGATGAGCCGGCATGCCCATATCATCCTGCGCCAGCGTGCGGTCGAAGACGCACTGATCGCGCGCATCACCGGCACGCCCACCGCCGCGCGGATCGATGCGCTGAACATTGCCCTCGACGACGCCTTCCAGGAGATGCTGCACGAGAAGCAGCTCTACCGCCTGTATCTCTTTGTGTATTCCGGATTCCTGCTGGCCCTGCTGACCTATGCGGCCTGGCGCCTGATGCACAGCTACAAGGTGATCGCCAGGGTCAACCGCAGCCTGCAGGCCGCCAACGAGACGCTGGAGCAGCGGGTGGCAGAGCGCACGGCGGAACTGGCCCGCAAGTCTGCACAGCTGGAAGAGCTGGCAACGCATGACACGCTCACCGGCCTCATCAACCGCAGGCACCTGCTGGATCAGATCGAGCAGGCCATGGTACGCGCCGAGCGGCGCGGCTGGATCGTGGCGCTGATGTTCATCGACCTCGACGGCTTCAAGGCGATCAACGACACCTACGGTCATGCCGCGGGAGATCGCGCTCTGCAGGAGGTTGCATTGCGGCTGCGGCAACATGTGCGCAAGGAGGATGCGTTCGCCCGCCTGGGCGGGGACGAATTCGTGATCCTGATGAATGAAGTCGGCGTACCTGCCGGCGCCGCACGCCTCGCCGAGGCGGTGCTGGAGGAATTGCATGCGATCAGCGACATCGACGGCCACGCGATACGCCTGTCGGCCAGTATCGGCATCGCCTCCGCAAGCGGTGCGGCAACAACGATGCCTTCGGCGCAAACGCTGCTAGGCCAGGCCGACCAGGCCATGTACCGGGCCAAGCAGCAGGGAAAAGGATGCTATTGCTTCAGCGACGAGTGCGCATGGCCGGCAGCAACTATATAGACCCCGTTACGCACGGTGAGCGTTTGCACTTTTTGAAATTTTCCCTTTAAAAATCAACTAGTTGGTCATGTTATTTTGGAGTACTATTGCTGATTGGCAATAGAGACAATGGCTGTCGGCGTTTCGCCTGCAGCCATCACCCAAAAAAAATTTCAAAGGCGCAGATGCCGCCGAAGGAAAACCGACATGCGTACCAACATCTTGCCCGTGCAGCATGCTGCCGAAGGCGATCAGGAGAGACGGGACATCGCAACCAGTCATGAGGTTGAAGTAGCCGACTTGCTGGTGGCCTATCTTGAGCAGATAGGCGTCGAATATGTGTTCGGCGTACCCGGCGGCGCCATCGAGCCGCTGTACAACGCACTTGCCAGGAGCCAGCGGCGTGGAGGCATACGCCACATCCTTGCGCGGCATGAGGCCGGCGCGGCCTTCATGGCCGATGGCTATGCACGCGAGACGGGCAACATCGGTGTCTGCTGTTCCACCTCGGGCCCGGGAGCGACCAATCTCATTACCGGCGTGGCCGGCGCCTACGACAACAATATTCCGATGCTGGTCATTACCGGCCAGCCCGCCTTGCCTGCATTCGGCAAGCATCCATTGCAGGAGTCGGCCTGTACCGGCATCAATGTCCTCGGCATGTTCCGCCACTGCACGCGCTACAACTCCCTGATTTCGCATCCCAAGCAGCTTGAGCCGAAGCTCATCGCAGCGCTGCAGCGTGCCACCCGCGCGCCGCGCGGGCCGGTGCACCTGACAGTGCCTGTCGATGTGTTCCGCAGCCCCAGTATGCCGGCCGCACCGTCCTACGACCTGCGGCAACTGCTCGCGCCATCGTCGATGATCGATGACGATGCCGTCGACACGCTCTACCACATGATCGTGGATGCGAAGAAGGTGGTCTTGCTGATCGGCGGCTGGTGCGGCGAGGCGGCCGGTTCCATCCTGCAGTTCGCGGCATTGAAGGGGGCCACCTTCGTCACCACGCCGGACGGCAAGGGCCTGGTCAGTCCGCATCACCCGCTGTTCCGCGGCGTATTCGGTTTCGGTGGCCATGTCTCGGCCGACGCTGCATTGCGCGACGAATCGGTTGACCTGATTCTCGCCGTCGGCGCAAGCATGGGCGAGTGGAACAGCGGCGGCTGGAGCGAGAGCCTGCTGAACGAGCGCCTGGTGCATATCGACGAGTCAGAGGACAACCTGGCGCGCACGCCGATGGCACGTCTGCATGTGCGCGGCCGCATCCTGTCGGTATTCAATCGCCTGGTAGAACGCCTGCACGATGAAGAAAAGCATGCTTCCTACGAGATCGAACGCCGCCGCGTGTCGCGGGAAGTCAAGGTCAAGGTGTCCGATCCCGACAGCATGCTGTCGGACATGGACAAATACCTGAGCGACGCTACGCCGATCAAGCCGCAGCGGCTGATGCGCGAGCTTGGCCTGATGTTCCCGCCGACCACGCGCTTCCTCGCCGATACCGGCAACAGCGTGTCCTGGTCCACCCACTACCTGCATCCGCGCGACCGGCGCGTCGGCGAGCGCCGGCTCCTCGGTGGTGAACGCAAGCGGACAGCCGGGCGCCGCCGTACCCCAGGGGGATGGCTGCGCGTGAACATGAACTTTGCGCCCATGGGCTGGGCGATCGGAGGGGCGGTGGGCACTGCCGCGGCCAACCCGGATGTCCCGATCGTTTGCATCACCGGTGACGGCAGCCTGCTGATGAACGGGCAGGAGATTTCGGTTGCGGTCGCGGAGCAGCAGACGATCGTGTTCGTCGTTCTCAACGACCGCGCGCTGGGCATGGTCAAGCACGGCCAGAGGCTGGCAAAGGCCGAACAGATCGGTTGCGACCTGCCGCCGACGGATTTTGCAGCACTCGGTCGCGCATTGGGCGCGCAGGCGTTTACAATCCGGTCACCCGAAGACATGGCGAAGCTGGATGTCGAGGCGATCTGCGCACGCAAGGGACCGACGGTGCTGGATGTGCTGATCGACGCGGAAGAAGTGCCGCCGATGAATGTCCGCATGCGGGTATTGGCGAACAATCTTTAAAGAATTATCTTGTGGGCAAACTAAAGGGCAAGACTGTACTGATTACTGGTGGTTCCAGCGGCATCGGACTGGCATCGGCAAAGCTGTTCCTGAATGAAGGGGCGCGTGTGGCAATCACCGGACGCGACCCGGAGGGATTGGCAGCGGCGCAGCAATCCTTGGGCGCCGATACCCTGGTGATACGCAGCGACGTCAGGGATCTCGACTCGATCGACGCCGCGATCCAGCGGGTGCGAGAGCATTTCGGCCAGCTCGACATTCTTTTTGTGAATGCAGGCGTTGCCAAGGCCTCTCCGCTCGGTGGAGTCACCGAGGCGCAGTATGACGAGATCGCAGAGATCAATCTCAAGGGCGCTTTCTTCACGATCCAGAAGGCGTTGCCGATACTGTCCCGCCCAGCATCCATCATCGTCACCACATCGATCAGCGGCCGCATTGCAACGCCGCATTTCTCAATATATGGGGCGACCAAGGCCGCGCTTTCTTCACTGGTGAAGTCGCTGAGCCTCGCCCTCGCCGAAAGCGGGATACGCATTAATGCGATTTGTCCAGGACCCATCGCCACACCCATCTTTGACCGATTCGGTCTCCCCGAGGAAATGCTGCGGGCGAAAAAGCAGGAAATTGAAGTCAAATCACCGATGAAGCGATTCGGCAGCCCGGAAGAGATTGCCAGGATTGCGTTGGTTCTCGCTTCCGACGATTCTTCCTACATGACAGGAGAAGAAATCGTCGTTGATGGCGGTATGAGTCTCACTTGAGAAAGGGAAGCGAATGAGCGGCGACTTTGTGCCGGTTGATGTCATACATACCCGAATCTGGAAGGAAGAGCCGGAAGCGGACAATCCGTTCGCAGCGAAGGCGGCATACTGTTTCGGGTACGACGTTTTCGGGCAGATGCTCGGAAATGCCCGTTGGGTGGAGATGCTCTACCTGCTGTTTCGCGGCGAGGCGCCTTCGGCACAGCAAGCCGGCCTGATCGAGGCCGTCGCTGTGGCGATGGCCAATCCCGGGCCGCGGGATCCCTCGGTGCATGCGGCGATGTGTGCGGGAGTATGCGGTTCCACCGCCGCTTCAACGCTGGTTGCGGCACTCGCGGCCGGCGCCGGAGGAATCTCCGGCGGGCGCGAGGTGCTCCTTGCCCTTCGCGCCTGGCAGGAATACGGTACGGACCTTCAGGCCTGGGAGTCGTTCCTGAAAGGCGGACCGGCGCGCACGCTGGACATTTGGCCCGACCTTGAGCATCAGCCGGGGTTCGATCCGCACGGCGTCTGCAGGAGTGACGTGGTTGACATGGCAATGGCGTGCTTCGCACGTCTCAGTCCCGGCCCGCACCTGCCCTGGCTGGCCTCGAATGCAGATGCGCTGGAGCGCGCGGCCGGACGGCCGTTAAGCCTTGCTGGCGCCGCTGCCGCTGCCTATCACGATTTGGGCTTCTCGTCCGAGGAAGGCGAAATGCTGCATTTGCTGCTCCGCCTGCCCGGGGCGGCGGCACATGCGCTTGAGCAGAAAGGATATGGTTTCAGGAAGTTTCCGTTCTATTCCATCGATGTTGAAAACGATCCGGCAAAGGGGATGGCATGAGCGGCCCGGAAATCCTGAAACAAAACGTGGGCACCCTGCGGACGAAAATGGGTGCGTTCTGGGCTGGCAGCAGGGCCGTGTTCCGGGGGCACGACCTGCATGCCGATCTCAGGCACATGGATTGGGTGGAGCTCTATCTTTTCGGGGTGACCGGAAAGCGCTTTACACCGGAACAAATGAAGCTCCTGCACGGCATCCTGGTCTATACCAGCTATCCGGATGCCCGTCTCTGGAACAATCGCGTCGCCGCCATGGCAGGCACTGCCAGGAGTACGCCGGGCCTGGCGATATCGGCCGGGATGGCGGTGTCGGAAGCGTCGATCTACGGGGGGTATCCCGGCGTGCGGGCCATCGATTTCTTCCTGCGTGCGCAGCAGCACGTCAGCTCGGGCGGAAACCTGGCGGACTTCGTGAAACAGGAGGGGAAGATTTTCGGCTACGGCAGGCCGACTCCCGAGACGACGGATGAACGCTTGCCTTGGCTCGAACGACTGGCGCACGAGCTGAGCCTCGATCAAGGACCTCACTTCAGAATCGCCAAGGAGGTTGAGAGAATGCTAACTGCACGACACCCGCGCCTCCGCATGAATTACGCCGCCATGACTTCTTCCCTCTGTGCGGACATGGGGTTCACGAAAACCGACTTTCAGGTATTCCGTGTTCCCCTGTTTGTTGCAGGTATGCCTCCCTGTTATCTGGAAGCGACAGAAAAGCCTGAAGGCACTGTTTTTCCGGTACCATGCGACGGAGTAAAGTATGAGGGACCGCCCGTACGTCAATGGCGATCTGAATAAGCTGTTGGAGTGTTCGTAGGGATGTCGAGAGCCAAATAATAAAGATCGACAGGGGAGTGCAGGAATGCGAACGACGATACCCAAGGCAATCTGCCTATCCGTTGCCATGGCATGTGCCTCCATGGCGCATGCCGAAGTCAATGACGAGGAAGACCTGGCGTCGATCTACGGCGACAAGTTCACTGTCTCGATCGCGACAGGCTCCCAGCAGCACATCCGGCGAGCGCCGGCGGTCGCGACGGTCATTACGGCTGAAGACATCGCCGCCATCGGCGCAGTCGACCTCGACGAAGTCCTGGAAACGGTCCCGGGCCTGCATGTCAATCGCAGCGCCAACTTCAATTCCCCCCTATATACAATGCGCGGTGTGATGAGCCAGTTCACACCGCAGGTGTTGATGCTTCAGAACGGCATTCCCGTGACTACGCTCTTCATCGGCAACAAGGGCAACCTTTGGGGAGGCCTGCCGCTGGAGAATGTAGCCAGGATCGAGATTATCCGCGGCCCCGGGTCGGCGCTCTATGGTTCAGACGCCTTTTCCGGTGTCGTCAATATCATTACCAAAACCGCCGCAGATACGCCAGGGACCAGCGTTGGCGTGCGTGCCGGATCATTCAATACCAAGGACGCCTGGCTGCTGCACGGCGGTAACGCAGGGCCGGTCGAGGTTGCTGCCTACCTCAGGGTTGGAAGCACGGACGGTTTCAAGAGACTCATTTCTGCAGATGCCGCGTCGCGCAATGACCGTGCGTTCGGGACAAGAGCCAGCCTCGCGCCGGGATTCTCGAACAACCAGCAGGAAGCGCTCGACGGCAGCCTCGACCTCTCTTACCAGAAGTGGCGCTGGCGCAGCAGTTACAAGTTGCGTGACGATATGGGCACAGGTATCGGCGTAGGCTCTGCACTCGATCCTGTCGGTCGAGGCAAGAGCGAGCGCATCATGTCCGATCTTTCATGGACGGACCCCCAGGTCGCGTCGTCATGGGCGACAAATGTCACCTTGAGTTACATGGGGTACAGGCAGCGCTTTCCCGTGCCGGCAGTTCTCTTCCCGCCGGGCGTGACCTTCCCCACGGGGACATTCGCCAGCGGGATGATCGGCGCCCCCGAGACATCCGAACGCCAATACAGGCTGTCGACATCTGCCACTTATCACGGATTCAAGTACCACAGCCTGCGATTCGGCCTGGGCTATGAGGACCTCGACCTGTATGCAACACGGGAAATCAAGAACTTCATATTCAGCCCCGCAGGCGTTCCGGTACCGGATGGCGCCGTCAGGGATTACACGTCGATTGCGCCTTTCCTGACGCCGCACCGCCGAACCGTGAAGTACCTGTATGCCCAGGATGAATGGCGTATCGCCGAGGACTGGGCGCTGACCGCAGGCATCCGCCACGACAGGTATTCCGATTTTGGCAGCACGACCAACCCTCGCCTGGCACTGGTGTGGGACGCATCGCTCGAGCTCACCGCCAAGCTGTTGTATGGCCGTGCATTCCGCGCACCTTCGTTTAACGAGGAGTACAGCATCAATAATCCGGTCGCGCGCGGCAATAGCAGCTTGCAACCGGAAACCAACAAAACGATCGAGGCGGCGTTTTCCTGGCAGGCGCGAAAGGATACACAGGTCAACCTGAACTTCTTCCGCTACGACATGGACGACATCATTCGCACTGTGCCCAATGCAGTACCGGGAACAGGCGCAACGTACAACAATACCGGCGGCCAGCACGGCTCGGGAATGGAACTCGAGGCAATGTGGGATTTCAGCCGCAATGTACGGCTGACGGGCAACTACTCGTACCAGAAGTCCATCGACGAGCTGACAGGCCAGGACGCAGGTTATGCCCCACATCATCGTGTCTATTTGCGGGCGGATTGGCGCTACTCGAGCGGATGGCGTTTCAGCTCCCAGTTGAATCGCGTCATGGACCGCAAGCGCGCTGTCGGCGATACCAGGCCTCCTGTTCCGGATTACACGACGGTGGATTTCACTGCGCGCAGCCAGCTGGATGGCGGGCAATGGACGATTGCCGCTTCTGTGCGGAACTTGTTCAACGCCATGGTGCTGGAGCCGTCCCTTGCACCGGGAACGATTCCGAACGACTTGCCCATGGCGCCGCGTGCTTTCTGGGTGCAATTCGCATACCGGATGTAATTTCGGACGGCCTCGGGCATGGTGTATACCCAGGCACGGCACGCATCCTGAGTTCCGCCAGTCATCTTCATTGCGCAATCGGTGTATGGTATGCAGCGCATCTCCAACGCGCGCTGCTTCCGTTTGTCCACATTTGCATCAATCTTTTGCCTCCTGTGCTTGATCATTCAGCATGTAATATCAGGATATTTACTGTGAGGAAAAACAGTCATTCTGGATGTGAAATGCCTTAAATATTGCTCGTTAGAACATTTACTGCGATATTCTTCGATAACTTAGCGAAACTGTTTGTTCACCGATACTTCATGGCGACAGCAAAACTCCACAACAACAGGCATTGCAGGCCAGGTACGCGCATCATGCGTGGGCTGCTCGGCTTGTGGTCTGTGTTCGTCGTGGGTAATGCTGCTGCGCAGACAGGGCAGTGGGGAATGTCGGTCGCCTACACGGACCTCCATCATATGCAGGACCTGAGCTACGACCCCTTCGAGTTCCGCAGTGACCTGAATATCCCCCGTTACGAATTCAGCCCGATCAGTCTCGCAGAACTCGGCGATGCATCGAAGCGCTTCGACGCCCAGACGGCCGGTGCCCTTGCCGTAGTCTATCCGGACATTGGCGAACCCTATCGCAGCGTCTTTGCAAAAATCATCGAAGGAATCGAGGATGGCGCACGCCTCGCGGTGCACACCTATCCGATCGGTCCGAATCAGGACCCTGCCGAGCTGAACGGACTGCTGAAGAAGAACGGCACCAAGGTCGTCATCGCGCTCGGACGCCAGGGGTTGAAAGCCACGTCGTCCCTCGATAGTGCGATTCCCGTCGTCGTCGGCGGCGTGCTTGCCATTCCGGAGGCGGAAAACCGCAGCCTGATGGGCATCAGCCTGACGCCAGATCCGGCCTTGCTGTTTACGCGCCTGAAGAACCTCATGCCGGGCGTGAAGCGCGTCATCGTCGTCTACAATCCGCAGCACAACGAATGGCTGATCAAGATCGCACGTGAAGCGGCCAGGACGCATGGCCTGGAGCTGGCCACACATGAAGCGCGCGATCTCGCCGCCGCCGCGCGCGCCTATGAGACCGCCTTTGCCGCCGCTGATGGCCGCCGCGATGCGGTATGGCTGCCGCAGGACGCGACGACAGTCGACGAGAACACCATCCTCCCGCTCGTCCTGAAGGAATCCTGGAACCGCAATGTCCCGGTGTTCTCCAGCAGTTTCCTGCACGTGAAAAAGGGAGCATTGTTTGCGTTGTACCCGAACAACCTGGAGCTCGGACGCACACTCGCGAGTTCCGCGCTTGCCGTGATGGCCGGCGATGGCCGCCGCCGCGGCGTACTTCCCCTGAGGGAGGTCCAGACCGCCGTCAACCTTCGAACCGCAAGTCACATTGGCCTGACGATCGGCTATCAACAGCAACGCAGTTTCGATTTCATCTTTCCGGAGCCTTGATGCATAGAGCGAACAATAAGAAGAACAAGCAACGCACGATGGACGACGGGAGGGTCTCCCGCCGTTTGCAGCAGCGCCGCCATGCGCCGGCTTTCGATTTCTGATTCACCATGATGTTCCGCAATTTCCTCAGCCGCACCGGTTTTCGCCGCCAGCTGACGATCGTCGTCAGTGCCGCCATCCTCGGCCTGGCCCTGTTCTCCTCCTTGATGAACTCCTGGGAGGCCAGCCGCCGCATGGAAGGCTATTTGGTCGAGCAGGGGCAGCGCATCACCGAAAACCTTGCCTTGCAGAGCGTGCTTGCGCTGCTCTACCACTCTCCCGACAATGTGCGCGAAGGCGTCAGCACGACCCTGGCGTTTCCCGATGTGACCCAGGTCCGGATTACCAATACGGCCCAGCAGGTGCTGCTGTCGCAGGTCAAGCCGGGAAGCGATGCCAGGCCGGTCACGCCGGCTGTCGCCATTCCGGTTTCCCACGCCATGCTGGTGCAGGAAAACGGAAGAGAGTGGCATTTCATGGCGCCGGTGTTCGGCGGGCAGGCCGAAAGTTCTCCGTTCGACGTGCAGGAGCGCCAGCAGCAATTGCTCGGCTATGTCCATGTCGTCATCGGCAAGGGGACGCTCAACCGGCTGGTCGCATCCCTCCTGATCGGCAACCTTGCCATCACGCTGTCGTTCGCTGCAGTGTTGCTCGGCATCATGCGCCTGCTGGCGCGCCACATGATCCGTCCTCTCAACGCCCTGTCCAAGCTGATGGGGCGCGCGGAAGCGGGCGAGTCCGGCATGCGCGCGGTACCCAACGGGCCGCGGGACATCGTCGAGATGGCACACGCATTCAACAAGATGATGGATGTGCTGGAAGAGCGCGAGGTGGAACTGAAGCAATCGCGCGACGAGGCATTGCGCACCGCGTTGATGAAGACGCAGTTTGCCGCGACCGTCAGTCACGAGGTGCGCACGCCGCTCAATGGCGTGGTCGGCATGCTGGACATGCTCAAGGAAATGCGCCTTACCAAGCGCCAGCAGGAATGCGTCGACGTCGCCTGGAATTCCTCGCGCGCGCTGATCGAGCTGATCAATGACATCCTCGACTTCTCCAAGATGGAAGCCGGCAAGCTGGAACTGGATGAAATCGAATTCGACCTGCGCAGGCTGGTCGAGGAAGTGATCGAGCTGCTGGCCAAGCAGGCACAGCAGAAGGGGCTGGAAATCGGTTACCTGATCGCATCCGACGTTCCCGAGCGCGTTCGTGGAGACTCGTTGCGATTGCGACAGGTGCTGCTGAACCTGATCGGCAACGCAGTGAAGTTCACCGAGCACGGCGAAGTGGCTGTCCGCATTTCCGTCTCGAATGCTGCCTCCGCGGAGTTCGGCCTGCGCTTCGATATCAGCGATACCGGCATCGGCATGGGCGAGGAAGCAGTCAAGCATATCTTCGAATCTTTCGCCCAAGCCGACCGCTCCACCACGCGCAAGTACGGCGGCACCGGCCTTGGCCTGGCGATCTGCAAGCAGCTCGTTGCCTTGATGAATGGCGAGATCGGCGTGAGCAGCCAAAAGGGCAAGGGCAGCACGTTCTGGTTCTCGGTACGCTGCAAGCTTGCCGAGCAGATGCCGGCGGCGGCAGACAATCGTGCGCTGCAAGGCGTCCGCGTGCTGGTTGCCGACGGCAGCGAAATCATCCGCTCCTTCATCGACCAGAATCTCACGCGGGCCGGCATGCATTGCCGCACCGTGCATAACGGACCTGCAGCACTGGCCGAACTGGTGCGCGCGGAGGAAGTGCGCACGCCCTACGACCTCGTCGTCATGGATGTCGACACGGTGGATGAGCGAGGCAGCGACCTCGTTCGCCGCGTGCGCATCGACATGGGGGCGGCCACGCCGCGCATCCTGGTCCTGGACCGCTACGCATCTCCGATGGGAAGCAGCTCGCTCGGCGCCGATCTCTACCTCGGGAAGCCGCTGCGCCTCGATCGTCTCATGGAAGCGGTACGCCGGCTCTTGCCCGGCGGGCAGGCGCCGGCCGCCGCGACCTTCGCCACGACGCAGCCGGCCGCCATCCATATGGCCGCGAAGGATTACCGCGTGCTGGTGGCGGAAGACAACCGTACCAACCAGATGGTCGCCGCCGGCATGCTTGCCATGAACGGCTGCGAATGCAAGTTCGCCGCCAACGGACGCGAAGCGGTGGAGGCGGCGCGACACGGCCATTTCGACCTGATCCTGATGGACTGCAGCATGCCGGAGATGGACGGCTACGAGGCTACCGCGCATATCCGCAACTTCGAGGAGCCGCTCGGCCGCCGTACGCCGATTGTCGCAATGACCGCGAACACCCAGCAGGGAGATGCGGAGAAGTGCCTGGCCGCCGGCATGGACGACTACCTCGCCAAGCCGATCACCCTGGTCGAACTGCGGCACAAGCTCGAACGCTGGCTGGGCCGTGCCGAATCGGCCGGCCGTGCCATGCTGCCCGCCGTCAGCACACATGAGGTCGATGGCAGCCCGTTGGACCACGACGTGTTCGACAAGCTGCGAGAAATCCTCGGCCCGGCATTGCAGCAGACGGTGGCGCCTTTCCTCGAAGACACGCCCGGTTACCTGAATCAGCTGGAACAGGCGATCAAGGACGGCGACGCGGATACCGCGCGTGCCATGGCGCATTCGATCAAGGGCAGCAGCGGCAACCTCGGCGCGAGCACGCTGGCGCAACTGGCGAAGGAAGCGGAGGAACTGGCGATCGAATACCGTGTCGCGGAAATCCAGCCGATGCTCGGCCGCTTGCGGCAGGCGTTCGAGGCGGTGGCGGTGGTGCTCGGCAGCGAAGTATTCATCGAGGACCGCCTCAGCATCCGGCAGGGCGAGGAGATCGCGCAGGTACTCGTCGTCGACGACGACCGCAGCACGCGCAGCTCCCTGCGTCATACGCTCCAGCGCGACGGCTTCCGTGTCGAAGAGGCCGCGGACGGCGCACAGGCGCTGCAGATGCTCAAGCGCATGCAGCCGGACGTGATCCTGATGGATGCGGTGATGCCGGTGATGGATGGTTTCACCGCCTGCGCCCGCGTGCAGGAATTGCCCAACGGCCGTTCGATCCCCGTGCTGATGATTACGGCGCTGGAAGACAATACCTCGGTCGAGCGCGCATTCGCCGCCGGCGCGAGCGACTACATTCCCAAGCCGATCCACTTTGCCGTGCTGTCGCAGCGCGTGCGCCGCATCATCGAAGCCAACCAGGCGGAAAAGCGCATCCGGCATCTCGCCTACAACGACCTGCTGACCGGCCTGCCGAACCGCGCGCTGTTCATGGACCAGCTCGGCCGCCGGATCGAGCAGGCGCGGGTGGCCGGCGAAGCCGTCGCCGTGCTCTTCCTGGATCTCGACCGCTTCAAGAACGTCAATGATACGCTCGGCCATGACGTCGGCGACCGCCTGCTGGTGGCTGTGGCGCAACGCATCCGTCGCAGCGTCCGCAATGCCGATTGCGTGGCGCGTCTCGGCGGCGACGAGTTCACCGTCGTGCTCGCCGAAGTGGCCGGCCCGAACGCCGCGGTGACCGCCGCCCAGAACATCTGCCGCGCGCTGGCAACGCCATTCCAGATCGACGGTCACGACATCTTCGTGACCACCAGCGTTGGCATTTCGATGTACCCGCATGACGCCACCGATGTCGGCACCCTGCTCAAGCACGCGGACACCGCGATGTATCGCGCCAAGAAGAACAACAGCGGCTTCCAGTTCTTCGAAGCATCGATGGAGCACTCCATTTCCGAGCATGTGCGCATGGAGAACGACCTGCGCCGCGCGATCGAACGCGACGAGCTGGAAGTGTTCTTCCAGCCGCAGGCGCGCGTGTCCAACGGCCAGGTCATCGGCGCGGAGGCGCTGGTGCGCTGGCGGCATCCGACGCGCGGCATGGTTTCGCCGGCGGAGTTCATTCCGCTGGCCGAGGAAACAGGGCTCATCAACCCGGTCGGCGAATGGGTGTTGCGCGCAGCCTGTGCGCAGTTGCAGAGCTGGATCAAGGCCGGCCTGCCGACGATCCGGATTGCGGTGAACCTGTCGGTGAAGCAGTTGCTGAAGAAGGATTTCGCGGCGACGGTCGAACAGGCGCTGGCCGACACCGGTCTTGCGCCCAGCCTGCTGGAGCTGGAGATCACCGAAAGCACCTTGATGGAGAATGCGCAGGACACGCTGGAGGCGCTGCACCGGTTGCGCGGCCTCGGGGTGCGCCTGTCGATCGACGACTTCGGCACCGGCTATTCATCCTTGTCCTACCTGAAGCGCTTCCCGGTGGACATCATCAAGATCGACCGCTCCTTCGTGCGCGATGTGCCGCATGATGCCGACGATGCCTCCATCGTCACCGGCATCATCGCGCTGGCGCACAGCCTGCGTCTGGAAGTCGTGGCGGAAGGGGTGGAGACGGAGTCGCAATTGCGCTTCCTGGGTGAGCAAGCCTGCGACATGCTGCAGGGCTATTACCTGAGCCAGCCGATCCCGGCGGACCAGTTTGCCCGGGAAATCCTGTCCAAGGAAAATTCGCGCTGGGAAGCGAGGATGAAGACGCTGCCGGGGATCGATTGAGGATGGTCTGGAGGGAGGGTTCCGTCAGGCCGCGCGTACCGGTCTGACGGAGAGAAACTGGATCACCGTACGAAGCGGCCGTTCTTGCCGATCATGGTCAGTTCGACGAACTCGCTTCCGGTGTGGTCGTTGGCGCCGTAGGTCACCATCAGGCCGCCGAAATCGACGCGCTGCATCGATTCCAGCGCCTTGACGAAGCCTGCGCGCGTCAGCTTCGGACCCGCGCGGCGCAATGCTTCCACCAGCACCTTCGCGTTCACGAATCCTTCCATTGCGGCGTAGGAGACCGTTGCCTTCGAATCTTTCACCGCCCGCGCGAATTCCTGGCCCAGGGGTGTCGACAGGAGGTGCGGCGCGGGCGTGATCTGCGTCACGATCACGCCCGCGCTTGCGGGACCGAGGTCGTCGACGAAAGCCTGCGAAGAATTGTTCGACATGGTCATGATCTGCATCTGGCTGCCCTGCGCGCGGATCGCCTTGATGACCTCGGCGGTGTTCTTGGCGGAGCTCACGATGATGAGTGCGGTCGGATCGGCCTTGATGACTTCCGCCGCAGCAGCCTGGTAATCCGGCTTCACACGGGCGTATGCCGTGATCGACACGGGAGTGAGCTTGCGCGCTTCCATCGCCTTCCGGAATCCTTCCAATCCGTCCTGACCGAACGCATCGTCCACATGCAGCAGGCTGATGCGATGGACGCCGATGGTGGTGAAGTGCTCGACCGCCTTGGTGATTTCATCCTGGTACTTCGCGCGGATATTGAACAGCAGCCGGTTCACCGGGTTGTGGAAGATGGCGGCGCCGGTACTGGGGGCGAGCAGGGGCACGTTGTACTGCTCCAGCAGCGGCAGGATCGCTTGCGTATGCGGTGTGCCGCGGCCCTGGAACAAGGCGAAAACATGGTCCTTCCTGATCAGCGTTTCGGCATTTTCCAGGGTCAATGCCGGATCGAACTTGTCGTCCAGCACTTTCATGACGATCTGGCGGCCATGCACGCCGCCCTGTCTGTTGATCTGGTGGATATAGGCCATCGCCCCTTCATTCATTTCCTTGACCGGACCGGCAACGGTGCCCGTCACGCCGACGGTCTGGCCGATGAGGATGGTGGTATCGGTGACGCCGTCTTCCGCCGATGCTGAAAATGCCGCGCCGGTGAGCAATAATGCAGAAAGGAATTTGCGGGGAAAAGCGCTCATCGTGACGTCCTTCAAGGCTGGGGGAGAGGCCATTGTTGAGCGTTGCCAAGTGGACAGCAATTGTGGGTTTTACGTAACAAGCAACACTAATTTCGCGTACTTGCATTGATGTGCGTCAACCGTGTCGAATATCGCGCAGCGCCTTCCTTGCAAGAGGCGCGAATCGCATAAAATGGCGTTGTGCATCGCACAAAAACTCGTTTCCGAGAGGAGTGCGCAATGAAATCGAATGAATTGGGAGGCCTGACGGCTCCTGCTGATATGACCAACGAACAAGCCGACCAGTTATCCGGCGAGAAGCCTAGCGTACGTGTGAAGGAATTGTCCGAGCGCGACCGCCGCCGCCTGCTCATGCATTTCCTGGAGCTGGATGACAGCGACCGCTTATTGCGCTTCGGCATGGTGCTGCCCGACGACCTGATCACGCGCTATGTGCAGACGCTCGACTTTTCGCGCGACACGGTATTCGGCGTCTACGACGACAACCTTGCACTGGTCGGTGTCGGTCACCTCGCCTTCGCGGCGCGCGAGACCAATCCCGTGCTGAGCGATGCGACGCTCAAGGCGCAGATCGCCGAGTTTGGCGTGTCGGTGTCGGCGTCGGCGCGCGGGCGGGGCGTCGGATCGAAACTCTTCGAGCGGGCGGCCATCCATTGCCGCAACGAGGATGTGGACACGCTGTACATGCATTGCCTGTCCTCGAACCAGACCATGATCCATATCGCGAAGAAGGCCGGGATGGAGATCCATCGCGATTACGGCGAAGCGGACGCCTACCTGAAGCTGACGCCCGCCAATCCGGGAAGCATGCTGGCCGAGGCGGTGGAGGAGCAGTTTGCGTCCTTCGATTACACCCTGAAGGCGAATACGAAAGCCGCGATCAAGTGGTGGCGGAAATTGCCTGGAGTAAAGAAGTAAGCCGGACCGGCTGCCGCTGTCACACCAGCGGCAGCGCCGTCGTATCCTTGATGCGCTGCAGCGCAAAGCTCGATTTCACGTCGAGCACCGCCGGATGCTTGAGCAGCGTCTCCATCATGAACTGCGAAAAGTGCTCCATGTCCTCCACGTGCACGCGCAGCAGGTAATCCATCTCCCCCGTCATCGCATAGCACGCGACCACTTCCGGCCAGTTGTCCACCGAAGCGGCGAAATCCGCCCGCGGCGAGCGCGAACTCCCTGCCGGCGGATCGCTGTGCTTCTCCAGCCGCACGTTCACATAGGCCAGCAATCCCAGCCCGATCTTATCCGGATCGAGCAGCGCCACGTATTGCCGGATCACGCCGGATTCTTCCAGGTTGCGAATGCGCCGCAGGCAGGGCGAGGGCGACAGGTTCACCTTTTCCGCCACTTCCTGGTTGGTCAGCCGCCCGTTCGCCTGCAAGATGGAAAGAATCTTGAGGTCGGTTTTGTCCAGGTTGATTTTTGACATGGATCACCAAATTCAAAAAATGTTTAGCAATTTTATTGCCAAATTCGCGACAGTGTGGGCCGATTTCGCAATCTTCTGTCTCCTCCCCTTGACTATACTGTTTTTAGCTTTTTATCAAAATTCTTAGAGGAGACAGGCATGGATTTCCAACCCTGGGACAACCCGATGGGTACCGACGGCTTCGAGTTCATCGAGTATGCCGCACCCGATCCCAAGGCGCTCGGTGCGTTGTTCGAACAGATGGGCTTTACCGCGATCGCCCGTCACCGCCACAAGGACGTGACCCTCTATCGCCAGGGCGAAGTCAACTTCATCATCAACGCCGAAAAGGATTCCTTCGCACAGCGTTTCGCCCGCCAGCATGGCCCGTCGATCTGCGCGATCGCGTTCCGCGTGAAGGATGCTGCCTACGCCTACAAGCGTGCGCTGGAACTGGGCGCCTGGGGCTTCGACAACAAGACCGGGCCGATGGAGCTGAACATCCCTGCGATCAAGGGCATCGGCGACTCGCTGATCTACTTCGTCGACCGTTGGCGCGGCAAGGAAGGAGAGCAGGGCGCGATCGGCGACATCAGCATCTATGACGTCGACTTCGTCGCCATTCCCGGCGCGGTAGCGAACCCGAAGGGCCATGGTCTGACCTACATCGACCACTTGACCCACAACGTGCATCGCGGCCGCATGAAGGAATGGGCGGAGTTCTACGAGCACCTGTTCAACTTCCGCGAGATCCGCTACTTCGACATCGAAGGCAAGCTCACCGGCCTGAAGTCGAAGGCGATGACTTCGCCCTGCGGCAAGATCCGCATTCCGATCAACGAGTCGTCCGACGACAAGTCGCAGATCGCCGAATACCTCGACCTCTACCATGGCGAGGGCATCCAGCACATCGCGCTCGGCACCGACGACATCTACTCGACCGTCGCCTCGATGACGGCAAAGGAAGTCGCCTTCCAGGACACCATCGACACCTACTACGACCTCGTCGACAAGCGCCTGCCGGGACACGGAGAGAAGCTGGACGAACTGCGTCGCCTGCGCATCCTGATCGACGGCAACAGCAACGCCTCGCGTCCCGAACTGCTGCTGCAGATCTTCACCCAGACCGTGATCGGGCCGATCTTCTTCGAGATCATCCAGCGCAAGGGCGACCAGGGCTTCGGCGAGGGCAATTTCCGTGCGCTGTTCGAATCGATCGAACTTGACCAGATCCGGCGCGGGGTGTTGAAAGACGAGAAGGTCTCCGCATAAGGAGCGGCATCATGAACACCACTGTCGACCAGGCGGATTTTTTCAAGACGCTGGAAGAGAAGTCGGACGGCGGCAAGCTGCGTGGCGATTACAGCTGCTGCGACGAGCGCTACGTCGTCCGCCAGGATTGGTCGGCCTATACGCCGGAGCAGCATGCGCTCTGGCGCAAGCTGTACCAGCGGCAGGCGAAACTGGTGCCGGACCGCGCGTGCGAGCTGTTCATCGAAAGCCTGGACAAGCTGAAAGCAGCGGATGAAATACCGCGGCTCGATCGCACGACCGAGGCGCTGGTCAAGGCCACCGGCTGGGAACTGGTCGCGGTGCCGGGGCTGATTCCCGACCTGACCTTCTTCGAGCATCTTGCGGAGCGTCGCTTCCCGGTCACGGTATGGTTGCGCGATCCGGAAGAGTTCGACTACATCGTCGAGCCGGATATCTTCCATGACTTCTTCGGGCATGTGCCGCTGCTGTTCAATCCGGTGTTTGCGGATCACCTGCAGCAGTTCGGCAAGGGCGGGCTGAAGGCGTTGAAGCTGGATGCGCTGAAGTATCTTGCACGCCTGTACTGGTACACGGTCGAGTTCGGGCTGATCGAAAGCCCGCAGGGTTTGCGCGCGTATGGCGCGGGCATCCTTTCCTCGGGCGGCGAGATCGAATACTGCCTGACGAGTCCGAAGCCGCGCCGCATCGCGCTCGATGCGGCGCGCATCATGCGCACGCAGTACAAGATCGATTCGTACCAGGAAACCTACTTCGTGATCCGGGACTACGAGCAACTGTTTGACGCGACCGCGCCGGACTTCACGCCGATGTATGAACGCCTGAAGAAACAGGAATCCCTGCCGGCCAACACGCTGCTGCCGGGCGAGGTCAACATCCCGCCCAATGCGTGATCAGCTCGACTGATCAGATCGAAATTCGGGCGCGCACCAGCGTCCGTATCTCGTCGCGCGTCACTTTTCCGTCGCGGTTGGCATCGATGCGGTCGAAGTGTTCGACCACGCGCGTCAGGTTGGCGGATTGCGCTTCGGACCGCGTGAGCGCGCCGTCGCCATCCTTGTCCGCGGCTTTGAACTGCTCGCTGAACTTTGACACGGGATGGGGTTGTTTTGACGCCTCGCCGGACGACTGGGCGACAGCCATGCCGCCGCCCAGCAAGGCACCGATGAGCATGGATAGCAGGATGTAGTGCATGGCGAACTCCGCACGGCTTTTGTCACGTTTTCACTGTACGTAGCGCACTGGAGTTTCTCTATGGCATTTACGCTCTGTTACAGGTTGAAATACTTGCAATCAGGGCGTCGCCGCGCCGCAGGCAAGCTTCAGGAAGCGGGCGAATGCTTCCGCCGCCGGAGCCTGGGGGCGCGATATCCTGCGCACGATGCCGATCTCCATCGGCGGCACGACGTCGGTAATCGGGCGGGCTTCAATCTTCCGTCCGTCCAGGGTCCACGGGCGGAACACCAGGTCGGAAAGAATGGCTACGCCGAGACCGAGTCCCACGAAGGTACGCACCGCTTCCATCGATTCGGTTTCGAGCAGGAGATTGGGTTCGAGTCCGCGCTTTTCCCAGTAACGTTTCGCCGATTCGCCGGCGTCGTCGACCATGATCTGGATGAGGGGGTATTGCGCGATTTCCTTCAGCGACACTTCACTCTCGGAACACAGCGGATGATCGCTCGCGGTCCACAACTGCCGGCGCGACCGGACCAGCGTTTCGCTGGCCAGCCCCTTCGACGGCGCGACATTCGATGTGACGGCAATGGCGACGTCGACATCGCCGTTCTTCACCGCTTCCTCCAGTTCGGTCCGGTGCAGTTCCATGAGCTTGAGCCTGACGCCGGGGTGGGTGCGCTGGAAGCGCGCCAGGTATTGCGGAAGGAAGTAGCCCATCACGGTGTAGGAGGCGGCAATGCGAATTTCGCCGGAGACGTCGTAAGTGCGGAACGCCGGCGCGCGCACCGCGTCATTCAGTGCATTGAGGACGTGCTGCGCATGCTGCACGAAGTGATGCCCTTCCGCCGTGAGGGTAACGCCATGGGGATGGCGGTCGAAAAGCTTCACGCCCAGCAGGCTTTCCAGCGAGGCGATGGCATTCGTGATCGCCGTCTGCGATACGTGGACCGCATGCGCGGCGAGGGAAAACTGGCCGGTTTCGGCGGCCGCCAGGAAGTAGCGGAGCTGGCGTGTGGAAATGTCCTGGATAGCCATTCGATTTTCGAATATCTGGTTCATCAAAATTATATTTTACTCAAGGAAGCCAAGTTCTTATAGTGATTGAGGAAGCATATAAAAGCCGGCGCTCGTCACATGGGTTGCCGGCAAAAAGAACCTTGCCAGCCGCAACCCGGCAGGCAAGAAAAAGACGCATTCTGAACATGAATGGATAGCCTGGAGGCAAGATGAACGCACCCCTGGATGCCGGACAACGCCGGCTGCTGGAAAACATTTCCCTGGACGATAAATTCACGCTGGAGAGCGGCCGCGCTTTCCTGACCGGCACCCAGGCGCTGATCCGCCTGCCGATGATGCAGCGCCAGCGTGACCTGAAGGCAGGACTGAACACCGCCGGCTACATCACCGGCTATCGCGGCTCCCCGCTCGGCAACGTCGACATAACCGCGATGAAGGCGCGCAAGTATCTTGAAGCGCACCACGTCAAATTCCACCCCGGCATGAACGAAGACCTCGCCGCGACCGCGGTCTGGGGGACGCAGCAGGTCAACCTGTTCCCGGACGCCAAGTACGATGGCGTGTTCTCCATGTGGTACGGCAAGGGGCCGGGCGTGGACCGCTGCGGCGACGTGTTCAAGCACGCCAACATGGCCGGCACCGACAAGAACGGCGGCGTGCTGGTGATCGCCGGCGACGACCACGCGGCCAAATCGTCGACCACCGCGCACCAGAGCGAACACATCCTCAAGGCCTGCGGCATCCCGGTGCTGTATCCGTCTTCCATCCAGGAATACCTCGACTACGGCATCCACGGCTGGGCGCTGTCGCGTTATACCGGCCTCTGGGTCTCGATGAAGTGCGTGACCGACCTCGTCGAATCCGGCGCCACCGTCGACGTCGATCCCTTCCGCGAGCAGATCGTCATCCCGACCGACTTCGAACTGCCGCCGGGCGGCCTCAACATCCGCTATCCAGACGCGGTGCTGGATCAGGAAGCGCGCATGAACCACTACAAGTGGTACGCCGCGCTTGCCTACGTCCGCGCCAACAAGCTCAACCAGATCGTCTGGGACAGCCCGCACGCGCGCATCGGCATCATTACCGCCGGCAAGTCCTACCTCGACACGCGCCAGGCGCTGGCCGACCTCGGCATCGACGAGAACGTGGCGCGCGACATCGGCATTCGCCTGTACAAGATCGGCATGACCTGGCCGCTCGAAGCGGAAGGCGTGCAGCAATTCGCGCACGGCCTGGACGAGATCCTGGTGGTCGAGGAAAAGCGCCAGATCCTCGAGTATCAATTGAAGGAAGAGCTGTACAACCTGCCCGACGGACAGCGTCCGCGCGTGGTCGGCAAGTTCGACGACACCGGCGAATGGAGCGGCAACCATCGCGAAGGCCACGGCAACTGGCTGCTGCCCGCGACGTATGAACTGAATCCCGCCCAGATCGCCCGTGCGATCGCCACGCGCATTTCCAAATATTTCGCCGGCCATCCGGTCGAGCAGCGCGTGAAGGAGCGCATCGCCTACCTGGAAGCGAAGGAAGCCGTGCTCAAGGTCGGCAGCGCCAAGCCCGACCCGGCCAAGGACCGCGTCCCGCACTTCTGCTCCGGCTGTCCGCACAACACCTCGACCAAGGTGCCGGAAGGCAGCCGCGCGCTGGCCGGCATCGGCTGCCATTACATGGTGCTGTGGATGGACCGCAAGACCTCGACCTTCACCCACATGGGCGCCGAAGGCGTAACCTGGGTCGGCCATGCGCCGTTCACCAATGAACAGCACGTGTTCCAGAACCTCGGCGACGGCACCTACTTCCATTCCGGCCTGCTGGCGATCCGCGCCGCCGTGGCGGCCAAGGTCAACATGACCTACAAGATCCTGTACAACGACGCGGTGGCGATGACCGGTGGCCAGAACGTGGACGGCCCGCTCGACCCCGCCATGATCTCGCGCCAGATCGCCGCCGAAGGCGTGAACCCGATCATCGTCGTGACCGACGAGCCGCAAAAGTACCCGGCCGGCATCAACTGGGCGCCCGGCGTCACTATCCGCCATCGCGACGAACTCGACGCGGTGCAGAAGGAACTGCGCGAGGTGAAGGGCGTGTCCGCCATCATCTACGACCAGACCTGCGCCTCCGAGAAGCGCCGCCGCCGCAAGAAGACTGGCCCGGACGGCAAGCCGCTGTATCCGGACCCGGCCAAGCGCGCCGTCATCAATGAAGCGGTGTGCGAAGGTTGCGGCGATTGCAGCGTGCAATCCAACTGCCTGTCGGTCGAGCCGCTGGATACCGAATTCGGCCGCAAGCGCCAGATCAACCAGTCGACCTGCAACAAGGACTTCTCTTGCGTGAAGGGCTTCTGCCCGAGCTTCGTCACCGTCGAAGGCGGACAATTGCGCAAGCCGAAGAAGGCGGCCGTCAACGACGATGCCGGCGCGAAGAAGCTGCCGATCCTGCAGGGCAGCAACCTGCCGCATCCGGCGGTGCCCGGCACGGCGCAACCCTTCGGCATCCTGGTGACTGGCGTCGGCGGTACCGGCGTCATCACCATCGGCCAGATCATCGCCATGGCCGCGCACCTGGAAGGCAAGGGCGTGTCCGTGCTCGACATGACCGGCCTCGCGCAGAAGGGCGGCGCGGTGATGTCTCACGTGCGCCTGGCCGACCGTCAGGAGGATATCCACTCGACGCGCGTCGGCACCGGCGCGGCCGACCTCGTGATCGGCTGCGACGAGATCGTGGCGGCCAGCCGCGATGCGCTGAGCCGCATGGGCGAGGGACGCACCCATGCCGCCATCAATGCGACGGCATCGCCGACCGCGGCTTTCGTGAAGAACCCGAACTGGCAGTTCCCGTCCTCGACGGCGGAAACCGACATCCGCAATGCCTGCGGCAGCGGCAACGTCGACTTCATCAACGCCGGCAAGGTCGCCAGTGCGCTCATGGGCGACACCATCGCCACCAACATGTTCATGCTCGGCTATGCATGGCAGAAGGGCTGGGTGCCGTTGTCCGAAGCGGCGCTGAACAAGGCGATCGAACTCAACGGCGTATCCATCGAGTTCAACAAGCAGGCTTTCGTGTGGGGCCGCAACGCCGCGCACGACTGGGCGGCGGTCGAGCGCCTGGCCAAGCTCAATGACGTGCAGGCGCAGGTCATCGAGTTCAAGCGCAACCCTTCGCTGGGCGATCTCATCGACACGCGCGTCGACTTCCTGACGAAGTACCAGGATGCAAACTATGCCGGCCAGTACCGCGCCTTCGTCGACAAGGTGCGCGCTGCCGAGGCCGAGGTCATCGGCGAGGGCCGCGCGCTGAAGCTGACGGAAGCGGTCGCGCGCTACCTGTTCAAGCTGATGGCCTACAAGGACGAGTACGAAGTCGCGCGCCTGCATGCGGACACCGCATTCAAGGCCAAGATCGAGGGCATGTTCGAAGGCGACTACAAGGTCAAGTTCCACCTCGCGCCGCCGCTGTTCGCCAAGCGCGATGCGGAAGGCCACTTGATCAAGCAGGAATTCGGTCCCTGGATGATGAAGGCGTTCGGCATGCTGGCGAAACTCAAGTCCCTGCGTGGCACGGCATTCGATATCTTCGGCCATACCGAGGAGCGCAAGACCGAGCGCGCGCTGATCCGCCAGTACCGCGACACCATCGACGCCTTGCTGCCGGAACTGACCATGCAGAACCTGCCGAAGGCCGTGGCCATCGCCGGCATCCCGGAAGACATCCGCGGCTTCGGCCATGTGAAGGAGCGCCACCTGAAGGCAGCGAAGGAAAAGGAAGCGGCGTTGCTGAAGGAGTTCAAGTCTCCCGTCGCGCCGTCGCCGTCCTCGCAGCACGCGGCAGCCTGAACCCGGGCGATCGTCCACTGCCGCCGGTCCGGATTTCCCGGGCCGGCGGTTTTTTCATTGATCACGACATGCATGAAGAATTGATACGCGCGTGGATGGCGCAAGACCCGATGCGCATGCGCGCGCTGCATCTCGCTCGGGAGCTGGGCCTTCCCGACTGGTGCCTCGCCGCCGGTTTTGTGCGCAACCTTGTGTGGGACAAGCTGCACGGCTTCGAGACCCCCACGCCACTGGACGACATCGACCTCGTGTACTTCGATCCGCTGGATGCACACCGCGAGCACGACAGGCGCATCGAGCAGAAACTGATGGAAACCGATCCGGCCCTGCCATGGTCAGTGCGCAACCAGGCGCGCATGCACGAGCGCAACGGCGATGCGCCATATCGGTCGACACTGGATGCGATGAGCTACTGGGTGGAGCAGGAGACCGCCGTCGGCGTGCGCCTGGATGGCAGCGGCCGCATCGAGGTCGTGTCGGCGTTCGGCCTCGACGGCTTGTTCGCCAGGCGGATCACGCCGAACCGGCGCAAGCGCAACAGCGCGACCGAGTTCTCCACGCGTCTGGCCAGGAAAAACTGGCTGTGGCGATGGCCGGACCTGTGCGTAGACGCTCAGGCGAGCTGATAGCGCAATGCCGACAGTTCGATATGCGCGAGGATGACGGCGCTCTTGAGCTCGTAGTTCATGCCGTCGGACGGATGGATGCGCCGCTGCGCCTGGTAGCTGATGCGTGCGAGGTCGTCGACGGTTTCGCGCACGCTGCGGTCGTCGTCGGATTCCAGCGCAAGGCGTGCCTCGCACGACCGCTGGCCGAGCTGCTGCACGTAGTTCCTGATTTCATCCGGGATGTTCCCGTCGGTGTCGCACGCGCGAACCGCGTGGAAGATGGTGCGGTCGATGAAACCGAGGCGTTGCTGGATTTCCTCACGTAGTACGTTCATGCGAGACTCCTCCTTGAACCGGGTACAAGGGCGACCGTATAGGCTCCGATGAAGTCTTGATGCAGCATGCAGTCAAGGTGGCGGACATCGTCTAAATCGTCAGAGCAGATCAGGTAGTGCGTCGACAGCGAAGTTCCGTTTTCCTCCGGATGCGCATGGGCGGCACATCCGTCTCCAGCAGTGCAGCACCCCCTTTCGCAGGACGAATGCTGCGCCCCTATTCTGCGCCGCCTCGCGTCGCGGATCAATTCGCACTGCACAATGTCTAAAGGACATGATGCACGGGCAGAAATTGGTGCGATGCGCCATGGCGCGACGCTGCGCCGGAGCAAGCAAGTCGGGACGTGCAAGGAGAGCGGGCGATGACTTCAGGCGGAATGCGTGCGAACAAAGAAGGAAACCTGATCCATGTGGGGTGCGCCGGCTGGAGCGTCCCTGGTGCAATGCATGATCGATTCCCCGCTGCCGGCTCGCACCTGGTGCGCTATGCATCCGTCCTTCCCGCGGTGGAAATCAATACCTCCTTCTACCGGCCCCACCGTCCCGCCACTTACGAGCGATGGCGCGAATCCGTGCCCGAATGGTTCCGGTTTTCCGCCAAGGTGCCCAAGGCGATCACGCATGAAGCGCGACTGCAGGGGGTTGATGAAGCACTGGAAAAATTCATCGGAGAAGTGAGCCGCCTGGAACACAAGCTCGGCTGCCTGCTTGTGCAACTGCCGCCCAGCCTGCAGTTCGACACGCAGGGTGCACGCCGGTTCTTCCGCCGCCTGCGCGCGCTCAGCAATGTGCCGGTTGTCTGCGAACCGCGTCACCCGACATGGTTCACACCGTCCGCGGGAGATGTGCTGTCAGGAATGGGCGTGGGATATGTAGACGCCGACCCGCCTGTCGCACCCATTCCCGCGGAAGCGGATGGCGCGGGTATCGTCTACCTGCGCATGCATGGCTCGCCTGTGATCTACCATTCCGATTACGACGAGGATGTGATCCTGCAATTGCATGAACGGATCGTGCGCAGCGTCGATGCCGGGCGTCATGCCTGGTGCATCTTCGACAACACTGCAAGCGGGGCTGCCGTACCTAATGCGTTGTCCCTGCTTGTGCGCCTTCACTTGACTCGGGCGGCAGTGGCTTGACCGCCTGCAGGTTGGGTTGTGGCGTGCCGCCCGGCGTTTTCACGACGGTCACGGTGCACTCGGCCAGCGCCACGACTTCCGAGGACACGCTGCCGAGATAGCGGCGGAAGGCGGAACTGCCGCGCGAACCGATGACGATATGGTCGACGGCATTTACTTTGGCATAGTCGATGATTGCGGTGGCGGCGTCGGGCGCTTCGAGCACGTGGTAGGTGATTTTTTCCGCCGGAATGTTGAGCGGCCTGGCCCAGTGTTTCAGTCCGACCAGATGCTTGACGTGGATGTTGCGGCCTTCCTTGTCGACCAGTTCGTCCAGCCCGATGCGATTGGTTTTCTGCACGGTCACGCAGGCAAGGCGCGCGCCCGGTTCGGTCTGCAGCACGCGGCGTGCGGCCACGCGCAGCGATTCAGCCAATGCTTCCGAGCCGTAATTCAGGTCGATCGCCACCACGATGATGGGCGCGCGGGTGAGCTGTGTTCCTGCCGACTGCTGCGGCACGTATTCCATGCCGATGGAGCGGAACCACCGCCGCGCCATCTTGACCATGCCCTCGCGCACGCGCTTCTCCGCGCGCGCCGTCAGCTTCACCTGGTCCGGATTCTGCAGTTCCAGCGCCAGTTGTGCCGCAGTGTCGTGGCGCTTCGCCGGATTCACCTCGAGGCAGCGCAGGATCAGTTCCTGCAGCCACTTCGGTATCTTCGGGTTGAGCGAGCGCGGCGGCACCGGATCGCGGTACAGGCGGCGGCGCAATCCTGACACGGATGTCGGGAAGCCGTGAGGGCGCTCGCCGGTGGCAAGGTGGTACATCAGCACGCCGAGCGCGAACAGGTCGCTGCGCGGGTCATTGCGGATGTGCAGTACCTGTTCCGGCGAGATATACGGACCGGTGCCCATCGGCAGGCGGAATTCCTCCGCCAGCAGGTCGGGAAGCTTGTCGTGCCGCGCCAGGCCGTAGTCGATGAGGATCGCCTCGCCGGTTTCGCGGAACATGATGTTGCTCGGCTTGATGTCGAGGTGGATCACATGCTGGCGGTGCAGGTCGTGCAGCGCGGTGGCGACGCGGATGCCGATGGACACCACTTCCTCGATCGGCAACGGTGCCTCGTCGAAGCGCGCGCGCAGCGACTTGCCGGCGATTTCTTCCATCACGATGTAGGGCTGGCCGGTGAAATCGCCCGAAGCGACGAAATGCGGGACATGGATGCCGGTCAGCTTCGGCATGATCATCTGCTCGACCTCGAAGCCGACGATGGCCGCCGGATCGGTGTTGTCACCGAGGATGGGGATCTTCATCAGCAGGCGCGGATCGTCTTCCTTGCCGTCGACGCGGGTGACGTGCCACAGCGTCGCCATCCCGCCCTTGTGCAGCTTCTCCTCGACGCGGAAGCTGTCGATGATCATGCCCGGCGTCAGGCGGCTCATCTTCCGTGCTCGAGGCGGTTGCCGATGCTTTGCGGCAGGCCGGCCGCGCGGATCTTGGCGGCGGCGGATTCGTAATCGTAGGGAACGCGGAAGTAGACCAGCTCATTGGTCGCGTCGTCGAACAGCGCATAGCAGGCGGCCGGATTGCCGTCGCGCGGCTGGCCGACGGAGCCGGGCAGCACCAGCCAGCGGCGCTGCGTGCCGAGCGGAATGCTGCTGTCGCCGGTCGGGACGAAGGACGATACCTTGCCAGTCGGCGACAGGTTGTAGAGCGCCGGTTCGTGCACATGGCCGACGAAGGTGATGCGGGCGCGGGTGGCATGCATGCTCTTCACGGCTTCCAGCGTGCCGGTGATGTACTCCCAGCTCTTCGGCTCGGCTGCGGTCGCGTGCACGAACAGCAGGTTGTTGTGCTCCTGCGTCAGGGGCAGCTTGTCGAGGAACTGGAGCTGCGGTTCATTGAGCTGCGCGCGCGTCCATTCGACGACTTCGCGCGCCTGCGGATTCATGTGCTTGGACGCTGTCTGCGTGACTGCAACGTCATGGTTGCCCTGCACGGCGAACGCGCCGCGCCCGACATGGTCCATGACGGTGTCCACTACCCAGGCCGGGTCGGCGCCGTAGCCGACGAGGTCGCCCAGGAAGGCAAACCGCTGGGCATTACGCTCCTTGGCGTGGGCGAGGCAGGCGGTCATCGCCTCGCGGTTGGCATGGATGTCGGTGAGTATGGCGATCAGCATGGATGGGCGTTTCCGGTGGGGATGTTATTTTGACAAGCGGAGTGTCTCTGACTGACATCCTACTCCCGCTACCTTTAGGTTTGCTTACAGCGGAATTTATCCTGACGGCTACGGACGATCTATCCCAGAGTAAGCAAATCGTTTGCGTAGCGCAGGCGCTGCGAAAGCAGGCGGGCAATGTTGCGGAACAGCTTGGTGGCCACGTCGGGCAACCGGACGATCTGGTCCCCGTCGAGCCGCAGCAGGCGGCAGTGGGTGACGGCCTTGACCGAGGCGGAGCGGCTGCGGCATTCGATGAGCGACATTTCGCCGAAACATTCGCCCGGTCCGAGCTCCTTGATCAGCTTCTGCACGCCGGCCGAGCGTTTGTAGATCGCCATCTTGCCGGACAGGATGATGAACAGGTGGTTGTCCTGTTCGCCCTCGCGGATCGGATAGTCGCCGCTGCGGCACTCGGCCAGTTCCGCGTCCGCGAGCAGTCGTTCCAGTTCCGGCTGGTTGAGTTCGCGGAACAGCTCAAGCCGGAGCAGGAGCTGGCAAGTCTCGGGCTCGCAATGGACGGACATGGTTACCTTTCGATGTTGACTCTCGGAAAGGGTAGAGCGGAACGCCGAAACTGTCTATGCCCCATCCGCCACAAACTGCCGGTAGCCGCGCGCCCGCAGTTCACAGGCCGGGCATTTACCGCAGCCATAGCCCCAGTCGTGCAGTTCGCCGCGCTCGCCGAGGTAGCAGGTATGCGTATCGGCGCGGATCAGGTCGACCAGCGCCGTGCCGCCGAGCTCTTTTGCCAGGCGCCAGGTCGCAGCCTTGTCGATCCACATCAGCGGCGTTTCCAGCTTGAGGCGGGTCGCCATGCCGAGGTTGAGCGCCACCTGCAGCGCCTTCATGGTGTCGTCGCGGCAGTCGGGATAGCCTGAGAAATCGGTTTCGCACATGCCGCCGACCAGCACATCCAGCCCGCGGCGGTAGGCGACCGTCGCCGCCACCGTCATGAACAGCAGGTTGCGGCCGGGGACGAAGGTGTTGGGCAATCCGTTCGCCTGCATCGCGATCTCGACGTCGGCGGTCAACGCGGTGTCGGAGATCTTGCCGAGCAGCGACAGGTCGATCATGTGGTCCTCGCCCAGGCGGGCGTTCCATTCGGGCGACTGCGCGCGCATCTTCTGCAGCAGCGCCGGCCGCACGCTCAGTTCGATGGCATGCCGCTGGCCGTAGTCGAAACCGATGGTTTCGACCTTGCCATAGCGGGCAAGCGCCCAGGCAAGGCAGGTCGTGGAGTCCTGGCCGCCGCTGAAGAGAACCAGTGCGCCGTTGGAGAGTGTCATGCTTGTTCCGTTGGAAGAGGTTGGATGCCGGTCATTGTAGCGCCGCCGGCGTGCGTCACGGCGTCTTCCGGCTGATGGCGCGCAGCGTCTGCTCGATATAGTCGCCGTCGTCCTCGCTGTAGCGCACCCGGACCGGATACCATTCGAGCGCCGGTGCCAGCCAGATGTCGATGTGCTGCTCCTTCGAATCCGCCAGCGGAATGCGCGTGACGTGCAGCGCGTTCATTTCCCCCAGCGGCGTGCGGATCTTTTCCTGCTTGACCACATTGAAGGTCCAGGGCTCGGCATCGCGCACGCCGGCGACGAAGAAATTCCAGCTCGCGCCCGGCTTGACCTTCGCGGGTGCCGCGCGGGCGACGGCCACCAATTCCCAGATGACACTGTTGCGATCCTGCTCGCCGCCCCGGATGGGATAGGTCTGCTCCGAATTCGTGAAGCGTATCGTTCCCGCCGCACGGTCGAAGGTGGTCGTGGCGGCCCCCTTGCGGAACCGTTTCTCGGTGAAGGTGGCGGGCGCCAGTCCGAAGCCGTCGACCTCGCCCTCGCTGCGCGCATCCAGGATTTTTCCGACGAGCACCGCGCGTGCCTCGTTGGTCGCGCTGAAGCGGTTGGCCTCGACGGTCCAGCGCATCAGCGCCTCGCCCTCGACCGGGATGCCTTTCTGCCTGGCCTTGATCGCATAGGAAAGCTCGGCGGACGGCGGCAGGCTGGTCTTGTACTTGACCGGCGGATTGGCCGCGGCCGCGCCAGTGGCCAGCAGGCCGCCGAGGAGGGCGGCAAGCGGCAGTCTGAAGGACATGCTCATTCGTTTCCTGAAGAAGAATCCACGCTGCGCGGCGGTTTCAGTTCCGCCAGCAGCATGTCGAGGTAGTCCCCGTTTGCATAGGTGAAGCGCACCTTGGCCGGATACCACTCATGCCGGGGCGCCAGCCAGATGTCGATTTTCTGGTCGTAGGAGCCGGGCTTCGGTGCGCGCACCACATGCCAGGCAGGGATCTTGCCGAGCGGCGTGTCGATGTCTTCCTGGCCGATTACGTCGATGCGCCAGGTTTCCGCGTTGCGCGCGCCGGCCACCATGATGTCGAACGCCGTTCCGGGGATGAACTGCGCCGGATCGCCGCGGCCGATGCCGGCCAGTTGCCACATGACGCTGGCACGGTCCTGTTCGCCCCCGTTATAGGGATAGACGGCCTGCGAGGCGGAAAAACTGATCGTCTTTTTCTCGTGCTGGAAGTGGGTGTTGGTCATCGCCTTGCGCCACGGCTTTTCGCTGTAGAGCGTCGGCGCGATGCCGGAGGCATTGATCGCGCCTTCGCTGCGGAAATTCAGGACCGTGATCTTGAACAGCACCGTGATGCTGGCCTCGCCGGTGATGACATAACTGCCGGCATCCGCATTCCAGCGGAACACGCCGGAACCGTGCCATTGCTGCCCCTCCCGCAAGGCCCGGACCTCATAGTTCAGTTCCGCTGACGGCGGCAGCGCGAACTTGTACGTGCCCGTCGCCTCGCCAGCCTGCGGCGGCGGTTCCTCGGCGACCGGCGGCGCCAAAGCCTCGGCTGGCGTTTCCGGTGGCGCGGCCTCGGGTTGCGCCGTGGCCGGCGCCACGGCGACCGCTTCTGCCGCAGGAGGCGGGGCGGCGGGGCGCGGTTTCGGCTTGCGTTTCGGTTTCGGCGCGACAGGCGGCGGCGTTTTCGGTGCGGCGACCGGCGGCGGGAGCAGTTCCGTGGCGATCACCGCCGGCTTTTCCTCGCGCATGGCGGGGAGGGCGATGCGTCCGCTCGCCCAGTTGAACAGGAACAGGTGCCACAACAGCGATGCCAGCAGCGCAACCGGCAGCAGGATCCGGCGGGCGGATCGCTGTGGGGCGGACTGCGGGGAGTATGCTGGCGGGGAAGTGCGGACCATCCCGCTAGTGTAACAACCTCTCCGGGCCTGCACTGTGACGGGATACAAAGTTTCGTGCCGGTAACGTCACGAAAAACCGGCAGGGCGGCCGGTTTGCAGATACGTGATCTGAAGCAGGGCCGCCGGACGGCAAACGCGCTAAGATCGGAACCTTTAACATTCTGTTCACTCAGCTAATCTGGTGATACGCTGCAGGTAATTTTCCAACGGAGGGTAATGATGATTAAGCCGAATATACCGAACATTCCGAACATCCCCGGGATGGGAGCGATGACGGATACGCTTGATTTCGTCAAGAACCTGTGGGGCAGCATGGGCCTGCCGGGAATGAATGTACCGGGGATGCAGGCCATGAACGTTCCCGGCATGGTGATGCCTACTCTCTCCGTGGACGAGATCAACAAGCGGATTTCCGACCTGAAGGCGGTAGAGTCCTGGCTCAGCCTGAACATGGGCATGCTGCGCAGTACCATCCAGGCGCTGGAAGTGCAGGCGGCGACCATCTCCACGCTGCAGACGATGGGCGAGCGATTCAGCGCCACGATGCATCCCGCCGCTGCGCAAGAGACCGGTCAGTCGGCAGGTGCAGCACCAAATGGGGCCAGGTCGTCCAACGGGGCGGATGGCGGCATCGGCGCCGAACGCGATCATGGCACGGCGCCGGAGCCGACGCGGAAGGATGAGCAGGACGCCGCCAGCCTGACCGCGCCGCTGGTCAATGCCGCTGCCTGGTGGAACATGCTGCAGGACCAGTTCAAGCAGGCGGTCAATACGGCGATGACCGAGACCCAGGCTGTTGCCGCCGCCGCAGTTGCCCCGGCAGCGGAAAAGCCGAAGGCCAAGGCGAGCGCCAAGCCGAAAGCTGCATCGTCGGCTTCCTCCGCATCCTCGTCCTCGACGACGACGCGCAAGCGCAAGACAACGAAATAATCCCCGACGGCAGGCCCGCCTCAGCCGCGCGGCCTGCTTCCCTCCGCGGCCTGGGGCACCTTCAGGTGTCCCGCCATCCACAGGGCTGCCAGCCCGCAGGCGACAGCAAAATATCCCACGATGTTGTAGTGCTCGATCTGCCCCGCAGGCGTGCGGGTGATGACCAGGCCCGCGACCAGCGACGCCAGTCCGGAGGCAAGCATCTGCACCGACGATCCGAGGCTCATGAAGGTTCCCCGCACCTGCAGCGGCGCCACCGCGGTCACCATCGCCATGCCGGGAATCATGCGTCCGGAGACGAGGATGAAGAACGCGGTCGAGTTGATGAGCACCAGCCACCACGGCACCGGCACGAGGTGCGTGGTCACCAGGATAGGCGCGAAGGACAGCACGGCGATCCAGCGGAAGGTGCGCAGCTTGCCGTGCTTGTCCGCGAGCTTGCCGATGATGCGCGAAGTCAGCAGCGTCGCCGCCCCGCCAACGAGGTAGATCAGGGTAATGAAGCTGGCCGTCATCCCGACGTTGGAGGTGTAGTACAGCGCGATATAGGGAATCACGCTGAAGTTCATCATCAGCAATCCGACGAAGAAAAAGGCTTTCAGGTGTTCCGGTTCTTTCGCGACCGCGTAGATCTGCTGGAACACATTGCCGGTCCGCTCCCGCGACAGGTGGGCGGTCAGCGCCGGCAGGTGGCGGTAGCCGAGCGCGAGGATGAGGCAGGACACCAGCACGATGAAGAAGAAGGGCGCGCGCCAGCCGAGTTGCTGGATGTGCTCCGCGAGAAAGAGTCCGAGCGGCACCCCGGCCACCGTCGACACCGAGAACGCCGCCATCACCGTTCCCATCGCCTGCCCGCGCCGCTCGAAGGGAACGACGTCGGCGATCATGGTCTGCACCATCGCCCCCAGTACGCCGCCGAATGCGCCGGCCATGGCGCGCGCGAGCAGCAGCGTGAGGTAGTTCGGTGCAATCGCGCAGAACAGCGTGGCGAGGATGAACAGCACGTACAGCGTCAGCATCAGCTTGCGGCGGTCGAAGCGGTCGACATAGGTCGCGGCCAGCAGGCCGGATGCGGCAGCGGTGAACGTGTATGAGGACAGCAGCAGGCCGAATTCATGCGTGTCGATGCGCAGCACCCGGATCAGTTCCGGGCCGAGCGGCATCATGATCATGAAGTCGAGGATATGCGTGAACTGGATTCCAGCGAGGGCGAGGAGGAACAGTTTTTCTTTTTTCTGTTCGGTGAAATTGGGTGGCTGATTCAACAATGCGGTGTGCAGGCTCGGGTTGACGGGACCAGTGACCTCGATGCGAAAGAGAGGTCATTGCGAATGGGGTGAAGCGCAGCGAAACCGTGCAAGCGGCCCGCGCATGGCCGTTATCTTAACGCCAAGCCGGAAAACGTGCGCCGGCAGGTCTGCGCGTTCACGATCTTTTGTGCGCGGGCGCCTGTGCCGATCTTTATTTGGGAGGAATGCCGTTCTGTGCAGAAAAAGCCTGTTTTCCGCCGGGTGCCAATAAGCAAATGAGAAATGCTTCGTTCCGGATTCATGTTGATTTCGCTAATCTTCCGCCCTTTCATGCAAGGTCGCCGCCTCGGCGGACCGGAACAGTAAATACAAACGTGATTCACATCGAACAGCTTCACAAGGATTACCGGGTAGGCAGCCGCACGGTCAGCGCGCTCAACAACATCAACCTGCACATCCCGCGAGGGAAAATCTTCGGCATCATCGGCCGCTCGGGCGCGGGCAAGAGCACGCTCCTGCGCACCTTCAATCTCCTCGAACGTCCAACGAGCGGTGCCGTGCGCATCAATGGCGCCGACATCACCACGCTCGGCAAGACGGAACTCGACCGCATGCGCCAGCAGATCGGCATGGTGTTCCAGAACTTCAGCCTGCTGTCGGCCAAGACGGTCGGCGCAAACGTGGAATTCCCGCTCAAGCTTGCCGGCGGCCACAGCCGCGAGGAGCGCAACAAGAGGGTGGACGAGCTGCTTGACCTGGTCGGACTGAGCGAGCACAAGGACAAGTATCCGGCGCAGCTTTCAGGCGGCCAGAAGCAGCGCGTCGGTATTGCCCGCGCCATCGCCAATGCGCCGCAACTGTTGCTGTGCGACGAAGCGACATCCGCGCTCGATCCGGAGACGACCCAGTCCATCCTCGCGCTGCTGGCCGAAATCAATGCGCGCCTCGGGCTCACCATCGTGCTGATCACGCACGAGATGCAAGTCATCCGCAGCATTTGCGACGACGTGGCGGTGATCGAGGCCGGAGAAATCGTCGAGACCGGTCCTGTCTCCGAGGTGTTCCTGCATCCCCGGCATGCCGTCACGCGAAGCCTCGTTGCGGAGAACACGCATGACGACTTCGACCTCGCCGGTGTGCGCGCCGCGAATGGACGCCGCCTGCGCCTCACTTATACCGGAGAGACGGCGTACCAGCCGATCCTGACCCGCGTCGTCGAACAGACGCGGGCGCAAATCACCATCCTGCAAGGCGCGGTGTCCCGCATCAAGGACAAGCCCTACGGCCAGCTGCTGGTGGAGATCGGCGGCGCCGACGAGGAAGCCGCCGCGGTGCTGGACCTGTTCCGGCGTCTTGACGTGCATTGCGAGGTGGTGAACTGATGGAATTCTCGAATATCGACTGGGCCGACATCGGCCAGGCAACCATCGACACGCTCACCATGACCGGCGTGTCCCTGGTCTTTACCGTTCTGCTCGGCTTGCCGCTCGGGGTGCTGCTGTTCCTGACCGCGCGCGGGCAATTGCTTGAGCAGCGCGGCATCTATGCGGTGCTCTCGCTGGTCGTGAATGTTTTGCGTTCGCTGCCGTTCATCATCCTGCTGATCGTCATGATCCCGGTCACGCTGGTGTTGGTCGGGACATCGCTGGGCGTCGAGGGAACCATTCCGCCGCTGGTCGTCGGCACCACGCCCTTCTTCGCGCGCCTCGTCGAGAACGTCCTGCGCGAGGTGGACCGCGGCGTCATCGAGGCCTGCAAGTCGATGGGCGCGAAGACGCACCAGATCGTGATCAGCGCGCTGCTGCCGGAAGCATTGCCGGGCCTGCTCGCCGCCGCGACCGTCACCACCATCGCGCTGGTTTCCTACGCGGCGATGTCCGGCGTCGTGGGCGGCGGCGGACTCGGCGATCTCGCGCTGCGTTACGGCTACCAGCGATTCCAGACGGACGTGATGATCGTCACCGTGTTCATTCTCGTCGTGCTCGTGCAGTTGCTGCAATACGCAGGCGACTGGCTGGTACGCCGTTTCACCCGCAGGTAATTCACATCATTTTTACAGGAGTAGTTATGCGTTTCAACTTTGCATTGCTGTTTGCCGCGACCGTCGGCTTTGTCCTGCCGGTCGCCTCCCATGCCGCCGACAAGCTCGTCATCGCGGCCACGCCGGTCCCGCACGCGGAGATCCTCGAATTCGTCAAGCCGCAGCTGGCCAAGGACGGTGTGGACCTCCAGGTCAAGGTCTTCACCGACTACGTCCAGCCGGCGGTACAGGTGAATGAAAAGCGCCTGGACGGCAATTTTTTCCTGCACCAGCCTTACCTCGATGAATTCAAGAAGGGCCACAAGAACGACATCGAAGTGCCGGTGGCGAAGGTGCATGTGGAGCCGTTCGCTGCTTATTCCGCGAAATACAAGAAGCTTGCCGACCTGCCGGACGGCGCAACCGTCGCCATTCCCAACGATCCGTCCAACTCCGGCCGCGCGCTCCTGCTGCTCCAACGCCAGGGCCTGCTCAAGCTGAAGGATGCCAACAACATCTCGGCAACCAAGAAGGACATCGTGTCCAACCCGAAGAAACTGAAGTTCCGTGAGCTGGAAGCCGCGACGCTGCCGCGTGTCCTCAACCAGGTCGACCTCGCGCTGATCAACACCAACTATGCGCTGGAAGCGAAGCTCAATCCGGTGAAGGACTCGCTGTTCATCGAAGATGGCAACTCCCCGTACGCAAACCTGCTGGTCGCCCGCGAGGATAACAAGGACAACGCCGCCATCAAGAAGCTGGCAGCGGCGCTGACCTCTCCCGAGGTGAAGAAGTTCATTCAGGAGAAGTATAAGGGCGCGGTAGTTCCGGCGTTCTGAGGCACATCTTCCTCACTTGCCGCTGTCTCCTTCGCTGGCGAGGGGCAGGACAGCGGCACATCCTTTCAGACGAGGCGCAGCCCGATACTGGGCAGGGTGTGCATGTCAGGCAACCATTGCCTGCAACTGATCGGACTGCTGCCGGTTGTCGGTCCACTTCACTGAAATCCGGTCGCCGCGGCGCACTCCAGCGAGTTTGAACGAGAAGAACGGATTGGCGGCGACGCCCGGTCCACAGTCAATCACGAGGGCCGTTTCTCCGTTGACGTCGATGACGATCACGTCGACGTGATGCGGAGCCTGTGTTCTTCCCGTTTCCTGGTCGACCCGTTGGGGCAGCATGGGATGGTTCACCAGCAGCCTTACCGATGCATTGCCCGCCGGGTCCGCTTCAGCCCGCAGCTTGATGGTGCTACCGTTCATGTTCCTGCGCAACCCCCGACGACGACGCGCACCTCGCGCGTAACAAAGTAATCCTTCCCTCCGGCACGCACGAGCGCGCTGACATCCTGTGTTTTGCCGAGCTTCACCCGAAAGGTGACAGGCAGGGTGGCGCGCGGGCCCAGCCGCATGCTCAATGCAAGCGGCTGCGGATTTTCCGGTGCGAGAAAGGAGACCGATTCGATTCCCGGAAGATCGCTTTCAATGGTGATCGGAACGACTGCGCCGTCTTCCGCCAGCTCGTTGGTGACGATGCGGATGCGCTCCGATTTCTCCGGCTGCAGTCCGCCGAGCAATCTGTCGAGCACCTCCTGAGGCGCACGCGCGTCGATCGCCTTCCTGATCCGTGCAAGGCTCTTCAGTGGGAACGAGGCGATGAGTACACCGCCGGCCAGCAGCAGGCGTCGCCTGCGCGGCAAGGATGAATGGTGTGATATGAACATCGCCGCAATGTACTGCCGCCCGTGCAGCGTCGGAAACGAAGAAATTCGCATGTGCATATGCGTTCCATCCGACTAGGTGGCTTGCTCATATGAAAAGAAGAAATGCTTCGTTTCTCATCGTTAAAGCCGCTCGTATATTTGCGCTCAAGGAGGAATACGATGAAAACGAACCAACCCGTCCGCCCATTCCTGTTGTTTTCCGCGATGGCGCTGAATCTCATTGCCGCGTCCGCGCAGGCACAGGAAAAGCTCAGCCCGTCCAGCCTCGTCGCCTCGAGTTGCGCGGCCTGCCACAACACGCAGGGGCGCAGCGTACAGGGCACGCCCGTCATTGCCGGCATTTCGCGCGAGCAGTTCATCACCGCGTTCAAGGAATTCCAGAACGGTGCCCGGCCGGCGACGGTCATGCACCGCCATGCCAAGGGCTACAACGACCAGGAGATCGAACTCCTGGCGGATTATTTCGCGGCGCAGAAGCGTTGACCGGGAGGGGAAGATGAGCACAAACAAAGGTTTTTCGCGACGTCACTTTCTCCTGTCCGGGGCAGGCGCGTCGCTGTACGCATTCGCGCCGCGCATCTTCGGCGCGCCAAGCGCCCGCAAGGCACGGGTCGTCGTTCTCGGCGCGGGCTTCGGCGGCGCGACCGCGGCGAAGTACATCAAACGCTGGGCGCCCGAGATCGATGTGACCGTCATCGAGCGCAACGACGTTTTCATCTCCTGCCCGCAAAGCAATCTCGTCCTCAGCGGCGGACGGACGCTGGAGCAGCTGACCACGTCTTATGACTCGCTCACCCGGGCGTACGGCATCAACCTCATCAAGGACGAAGCGGTCGGCGTCGACCATGACAAGAAAGTCGTACGGGTCAAGCGCGGCGCCCCCGTTCCTTACGACCGGCTGATCCTGTCGCCCGGCATCGACCTCGACTATTCGGCATTGCCCGGCATCGCCGAGGAGTCGAAGCGGCAGCACATCCTCCACGCGTGGAAGGCGGGACCGCAGACGCTCGCGCTGCGCAAGCAGCTGGAAGGCATTCCCGACGGCGGCGTGTATGCGCTGACGATTCCCAAGGCGCCCTATCGCTGCCCGCCCGGCCCGTACGAGCGCATCAGTCTCATCGCATCCTATTTCAAGGCCGCGAAGCCGAAGTCCAAGATCATCGTGCTGGACGCCAATCCCGACATCGTGTCGAAGAAGGGACTCTTTACGTCGGCCTGGAACGAACTCTATCCCGGCATCGTCGAGTACCGGCCGAACAATGCGCTGCAGGACGTCGATCCGGTGACGCTGACGGCGAAGACGGACTTCGAAAGCGTCAAGGCCGACGTGCTCAATGTCGTGCCGCAGAACAAGGCAGGCGCGATCGCCTTCCAGGCGGGCGTGGTGGATGCCGACAACCGCTGGTCCAAGGTCGACTTTGTCACCTACGAGTCGAAGTCGGTTCCGGGCGTCCATGTGATCGGCGATGCCACGGTGTCGTCCCCGGCGCCGAAATCCGGCCACGTCGCCAACCAGCAGGGCAAGATCGCCGCCGCCGCAGTCGTGTCGCTGCTGCGCGGCGAACAGCCTTACGCGAGCCCGGTGTTTTCCAACACCTGCTACAGCTGGGTCAGCAACACGGAAGCCGTCCACGTCGCGGCCGTCTATCGCTACGACGCTGCGAAGCAGGCACTCGTCACGGCGGAGGGGACGGGCGTATCCGAGAAACGCAACACGGCGGAAGCGGCCTTTGCGAGCGCATGGGCAACCAATGTCTGGGCCGACGCACTCCTCTGACATCCTTGAAAGGAAATTCGCAGCATGACGTCCGGCGACAAGCGCCCACTGCGCGGGCAGATGATGGAGCAGCCCCTGCTGATTTCGAACCTGCTGGTGCAGGCGGATCGTCATTACGGCGATACGGAAATCGTTTCGCGTCGGGTCGAGGGGGACATCCACCGCTACACCTATCGCGATTGCCATCAACGTGCCCGCACGCTCGCCAATGTGCTCGCCGCACTGGGAGCGGGCATGGGCGACCGCATCGGCACCCTGGCATGGAACGGCTATCGGCATCTCGAGCTCTACTATGCCGTGTCGGGGTCGGGCGCCGTGCTGCATACCATCAACCCGCGCCTTTTCGCGGAGCAGATCGTCTACATCGTCAACCACGCTGAAGACCTGGTGCTGTTCTTCGACCTGACCTTCCTGCCGCTGGTCGAGCAGATCGCGCCCAAGTGCCCCACCGTCAAGGCATTTGTCGCGTTGTGCGATCACGGACATCTTCCCGGTACAGCCAAAATCCGTAACCTGTTCATCTACGAAGAACTGCTCGACGCGCACACCGATGACTTCGTCTGGCCGCAGTTCGACGAGGGTAGCGCCTCCGGGCTTTGCTATACCTCCGGCACGACAGGCAATCCCAAGGGCGCACTGTATTCGCACAGGTCCACGGTGCTGCATGCCTACGCCTCGGCATTGCCTGATGCACTCGGCTTGTCCTCGCGCGACGCGATTCTGCCGGTCGTTCCCATGTTCCATGTCAATGCATGGGGACTGCCCTACAGCGCACCGCTGACCGGCGCCAAGCTCGTGTTTCCAGGCGCGGCGACGGACGGCAAGTCGCTTTACGAACTGTTTGAAAGCGAGCGCGTCACCCTGTCCGCGGGCGTGCCCACCGTCTGGCTCGGCCTGCTCGGTTACCTGCAGCAGAATGGGAAAAAACTGTCGACGCTGAACCGCGCCGTCATCGGTGGCTCGGCTTGCCCGCCGGCCATGATGGAGACATTCCGGAAGCAGCACGGCGTCGACGTCGTGCACGCCTGGGGAATGACCGAACTGTCTCCGCTGGGCACGGCCTGCCGTTTGCAGGCAAGGCATCTCGACCTGCCGGAAGCGGAACAATCCGCCGTCCTCGAAAAACAGGGCCATGCGCTGTCCGGCATCGATATCCGTATCGTCGACGACGACGGCAAGGAGGTCGCCTGGGACGGCAAGACGCCGGGCAATCTGATGGCGCGCGGACCGTGGGCGATCAGCGGTTACTACAAGGGCGAGGGCGGCGACATCCTGCAGGATGGCTGGTTTCCCACAGGCGACGTGGCGACGATAGACAGCCATGGCTACCTGCAGATCACCGATCGCAGCAAGGATGTCATCAAGTCCGGCGGAGAGTGGATCGGCAGCATCGATCTCGAAAACGTCGCGATGCAGCACCCTGGTGTTGAACAGGCGGCATGCATCGGTGTCCAGCATCCAAGGTGGGATGAAAGGCCATTGCTGGTGGTGGTGAAGAAACAGGACGCCTCCGTCACGCGGGATGAACTGCTCGCATTCTATGAAGGCAAGGTGGCGAAATGGTGGCGCCCGGATGACGTCGTGTTCGTGGAGTCGCTTCCCATCGGTGCCACCGGCAAGGTCATGAAGAATGTGCTGCGCACGCAATATGCCGCGCACAACCTCCCGCTGCAAAAGCGCGCATGACGGACGAGGATCGACAGCATGGACCTGCTTGACGTTGTTACCGGTGCACTCCTGGTCATACTCGTCGTCGCGGCCTTGTTGCATCCGATTAACCGCGGCAATGTTGACGATGAATAGCATCGTCAACATGTAATGCCGTGGTTAGGCACGGCATTGCGCACATAGCCGAAATTCAAATAATCAATCGCAGAATAATTCGTTTTCCTCATTAGCCGTATCCAATACAGTTTCATCGTGTCAGTGCAGTCGCATACCTGCGGATGCACACAACAACAAGAGGAAAAACACGATGACCCATATCGGCAATCCCGCCGGCAGCGCCCAACTGCCCATCATTCAAATCCGGAACGTCAGCAAGGCGTTCACCACGCCGAAGGACAGTTTCAAGGCAGTCGACGATGCCTCGATCGACATCGGCCGCGGCGACATCTTCGGCATCATCGGCACCAGCGGCGCCGGCAAGTCGACGCTGCTGCGCCTGATCAATCTCCTCGAACGTCCCGACGCGGGCGAGGTGCATGTCGACGGACAGGAAGTCACCACATTGCCGAAGCGGGAGCTGCGCGGCTTGCGCCGTTCGATCGGCATGATCTTCCAGCAGTTCAACCTCTTGCAGAACGCCACTGTCGCCGACAACGTCGCGTTCCCGCTGCGCATCCATGGCGCCTCGCGTCCCGCGATTGCGTCGCGCGTGCGCGAATGCCTGGCGATCGTCGGCCTGCAGGACAAGGCAGACGCCTATCCCGCGCAGCTGAGCGGTGGACAGAAGCAGCGCGTGGCGATTGCCCGCGCCCTGGCCACCAGCCCGTCGATCCTGCTGTGCGATGAACCCACCTCGGCGCTCGATCCGCAAACCACCCGTTCGGTGCTCGATGTGCTGAAGGATATCAACCAGAAGTTCGGCGTCACCATCGTCATCGTCACGCATGAGATGTCTGTGGTCAGGGCGCTGTGCCGCAATGTCGCCGTGATGGAGCACGGCAAGGTGGTCGAACAGTTCTCGACCGACAAGGCGCACGGCGGGCTGCTTACCGATATCGCAAAGGAGGTTCACTATGCTTGACAACATCATCAGCCTGCTGCCGGAAATACAGTTGGCCATCGGCCAGACCTTCCTCATGGTCGGCATCGCGGTGTCGGCGGCAGTATTCCTCGGCGGACCGCTCGGCATCCTGCTCTTCCTGACGAGGAAAGGGCAATCGCTGGAAAACCGCGGCGTGTTCCTGGTGCTGGACTGGATCGTCAATACGGTGCGCTCCTTCCCCTTCATCATCCTGCTGGTCGCGCTCGTGCCGATCACACGCTTCATCGCCGGAACGTCCATCGGTCCGGTGGCGGCGGCCATTCCGCTGTCGTTCGCGGCGATTCCCTACTTCGCCCGCCTGGTCGAGCAGTCCCTGCGTGAAGTCCCGCGCGGCGCAGTCGAGGCGGCGCATGCGATGGGCGCCACCGAATGGCAGATCGTCTTCCGCGTCCTGCTGGTGGAAGCACGCTCGGGCCTGGTGCTTGCGCTCACCGTATTGACCGTCAGCTTCCTGTCCTATTCGGCGGTGGCAGGCGTCGTTGGCGGCGGCGGCATCGGCGACCTTGCCATCCGCTTCGGCTATTACCGGTTCCAGACCGACGTCATGGTGGCGACCGTCGCCTTGCTGGTCGTGCTGGTCCAGATCATTCAGTTCACGGGCAACCGTGTTGCACATCACCTCAACAAACGATAGGGAGCTCTCATGTCTGCATCCAACAAATTCTCCGGCCAGGTTCGCAGATCCGTCCTCGCTGCTGTCGCCGCCGCTCTGGTCGCCGCACCGTTGTTCTCCTCTGCCAACACCGAAAAGAAGGAACTGGTTTTCGGTGCCACCGCAGGCCCGTACAGCGACCAGATCAAGTTCGGCATCAAGCCCATCCTCGAAAAGAAGGGCTACAAGGTGAAGATCGTCGAGTTCAACGACTACGTGCAGCCGAACCACGCGCTGGCACAGGGCGCGCTGGATGCGAACGCGTTCCAGCACGTGATCTACCTCGACAAGTTCAAGAAGGAACACAACCTGAACCTGTCCGAACTCATCAAGGTCCCGACCGCACCGATCGCGATCTACAGCAAGAAGCACCGTTCCCTGAACGAAGTGAAGGACGGCGCGACGGTGGCGCTGCCGAACGACCCGACCAACCAGGCACGCGCGCTCGTGCTGCTGGACAAGTTCGGCTGGATCAAGCTGAAGGCGGGCTTCGATCCGATACGCGTGTCGGAAAAGGACGTCGAAGCCAATCCGAAGAAAATCAAACTGCTGCCGCTGGAAGCCGCGCAACTGCCACGCTCGCTTGACGACACCGATTTCTCCTTCGTCAACGGCAATTTCGCGATCGCATCCGGCCTGAAGCTGACCGAAGCCCTCGGCCTCGAAGACACGACCGACCAGTACCAGAACCTCGTCGCCGTGCGCACCGAGGACAAGGACAAGCAATTCGTGAAGGACATCGCGGACGCCTACCGTTCGAAGGAATTCCGCGAAGTCACGGAAAAGCAGTTCAAGGGCTTCGTGAAGCCTGCCTACCAGCGATAAGCACAGGAGACAGCATGAAACTGGAGACCATTGCCGTCCATGGCGGCTACTCCCCCGACCCGACGACCCGCGCGGTCGCCGTTCCGATTTACCAGACCGTGTCGTACGCGTTCGACAACACGCAGCACGGCGCCGACCTGTTCGACCTCAAGGTGCAGGGGAACATCTATACCCGCATCATGAACCCGACGCAGGACGTGCTGGAGCAGCGTGTTGCGGCGCTCGAAGTCGGCATCGGCGCGCTCGCGCTCGCATCCGGCCAGGCGGCGATCACCTACGCGATCCAGACGATCGCGGAAGCCGGCGACAACATCATCTCTGCTTCCACGCTGTACGGCGGCACCTACAACCTGTTCGCCCACACGCTGCCGCAGTTCGGCATCGAAACGCGCTTCGCCGATTACCGCGAACCGGAATCCTTCGGCCGCCTGATCGACGAGCGGACGAAGGCTGTATATATCGAGTCCATCGGCAATCCGCTGGGCAACATCACCGACATCGAGAAGATTGCCGAGATCGCACACAGCCACGGCGTGCCGCTCATCGTCGACAACACGGTGGCCACGCCTTACCTGCTGCGCCCGTTCGAGCATGGCGCGGACATCGTGGTGCACTCGCTGACCAAGTACCTCGGCGGTCATGGCAATTCGATCGGCGGCGTCATTGTCGATTCGGGCAAGTTCCCGTGGGCAGAGTACAAGGAACGCTTCCGCCGGCTGAACGAACCCGATGTGTCCTACCATGGCGTGGTGTACACCGAAGCCCTTGGCGCAGCGGCGTATATCGGAAGGGCGCGCGTTGTCCCTCTGCGCAATACTGGCGCGGCGATTTCGCCCTTCAATGCCTTCCTCATCCTGCAGGGCATCGAAACGCTCGCGCTGCGCCTTGAGCGCATCACCGAGAACACCTTGCGCGTGGCGCAATTCCTCTCGCGCCACAAGAAGGTCAAGTGGGTGAACTATGCCGGCCTGCCGGACCATCGCGACCATGCGCTTGCGGTGAAGTACCTGGGCGGACGGCCGTCCGGCGTGCTGACCTTCGGCGTCGAAGGCGGACGGGAAGGCGGCGCGCGCTTCCAGGATGCGCTCAAGCTGTTCACCCGCCTGGTCAATATCGGCGATGCGAAATCGCTCGCCTGCCATCCGGCCTCGACCACGCACCGCCAGCTCAATCCGGCGGAGCTGGCAAAAGCCGGCGTGACCGAGGATACGGTGCGCTTGTCCATCGGCATCGAGCATGCCGATGACCTGCTGGCAGACCTTGAGCAGGCGCTGGCGGCGGTCTGACGACGCGTGCCGGTCGAATGCGGCGGACCGTCAGGTCCGTCGCAGCGACAGCAGGGCGATTGCAAGGATGGCGAAGATGGCGCCGGCGTGGAAGGTGGCTTCCGCGCCCAGCGTATCCCACAGCACGCCAGCGATCACACTTGCCGCCAGCATGGCGATGCCGCTCGCCAGGTTGAACAGGCCGAAGGCCGTGCCGCGCAGGTGGGCCGGCGCGGTGTCGGCCACCATCGCGGAGAGCAGGCCCTGTGTTGCCGCCATGTGCAGCCCCCAGAACACCAGTCCCGCCGACGCCCAAGCGAGTTGTCCGCTATGCGCGAGCAAGAGGTCCGCCACGACCAGCGGCACGATGCCGGCGACGAGCAGCGTGCGGTGGCTCATCGAATCCGCGAGTTTCCCGAGCGGGTAGGCGCCCACCGAGTACACGACATTCATCAGCACCAGCACCAGCGGCGCCAGCGCAAGCGGAAGTCCTCCCTGTTGCGCGCGCAGGACGAGGAACGCCTCCGAGAAGCGTGCCAGCGTCAATACTGCGCCGGCCGCGACTACCCACCAATACGCCGTCGGCAGTTTTCCAAGGGCTGCGCGTGAAATGGGAAAGGATGCGCGCCCCGGCGCGGCGACCCGATGCGGTTCGCGCACGCCGACAATCAGCAGGAACACGGCCAGCACGCCGGGAATGACGGCGACCCAGAATACTGCGCGGAAATCGTTGGCCCAGAGCAGCATCAGGCCCATTGCCAAGAGCGGGCCAACGAATGCGCCGACCGTATCGAGCGACTGCCGCAAGCCGAAGGCGGCACCGCGCATGGACGGGTCTGTGACGTCGGCGATCAGCGCATCCCGGGGCGCGCCCCGGATGCCCTTGCCGATCCGGTCGGCGAAACGCGCCCCCAGCACCCATCCCGCGCCGGTTGCCATCGCGAAGAACGGCTTGGTCAGCGCGCCCAGCCCGTAACCGATCACCGCCAGCCATTTCCTCTTGCCAACCCAGTCGCTGATCACTCCGGAGAAAACCTTGGTGATCAGCGCGGTCGCTTCCGCAATGCCTTCGATAATGCCAACCGTGGTGGCACTTGTTCCAAGAACAACTGTCATAAACACCGGAAGAAGGCTGTGGATCATTTCTGACGAAATATCCATCAACAGACTGACAAAGCCGAGTACCCAGACGGTAGGGGGGATTCTGGTGCGAGCCGGGCTTGCAGGGTTGTTTTGCATGTTGTTTGCGCGAAGTGGGCGCTAATGCCCGTCCGCTTCACTTTACCAAAAGTATTGCGAACGCGGCCCAGCCAAATGCCAACTATTCGGGAATTTCCGCTTTTCTTGGTAGAATCAACGACTTATTCAACATTGAAGGTGCGTGATGCTGTACCCAGAACTATTCAAATCGCTAGAACAAGTCCGCTGGAACATGGAAAAAGACATCCCGTGGGACAAGTTCGATGCATCGATGCTGACAGACGAACAAGCACAGACTATCCGGATGAATGCCATCACCGAATGGTCGGCGCTGCCGGCGACGGAGATGTTCCTGCGCGACAATCGCGGCGACAGCGACTTCTCCGCGTTCATGTCGGTGTGGTTCTTCGAAGAGCAGAAGCATTCGCTGGTCCTGATGGAATACCTGCGCCGCTTCCGTCCCGACCTGGTGCCGACCGAGGAAGAGCTGCACAACGTGCGCTTCGAGTTCGACCCGGCGCCGCCGCTGGAAACCCTGATGCTGCACTTCTGCGGCGAAATCCGCCTGAACCACTGGTACCGCTGCGCCTCCGACTGGCACACCGAGCCGGTGATCAAGCACATCTACAAGATCATCAGCCAGGATGAGGCGCGCCACGGCGGCGCCTACCTGCGCTACATGAAGAAGGCGCTGAACGAAGTGGGCGACAATGCCCGCGCCGCCTTCGCCAAGATCGGCGTCCTGATGGCCTCCGCCCGCCGCACCGAAAAGCCGCTGCACCCGACCAACCTGCACGTCAACCAGGCACTGTTCCCGAACGACACCGTGCAGAGCCGCCTGCCCGATCCGAACTGGCTCGAGCGCTGGCTCGACGGCCAGATCAAGTTCGACGGCGAGTGGGAAAAGAAGGTCGTCGACCGCATCCTGCACAACATGTCGCTGCTGTTCGAACGCACCTTCGAATCGGTGCAGGACCTGAACCGCTATCGCAAGGAAATTACAGGCCGTCTCGGCAATGGCGGCCTCAAACCCGCTGCATGATATCGGACTGAGGTAAGCTACAAGCCGCAAGCAATCAAGCTTGCGGCTTTTTTATTTCTAACATGCCGATTTTCGAGAAAAAGATGTGCCCGCGCGCCGACCTCGGCGAGCGCATCAAGCAGTTGCCCAAGCCGGTGGTCCTGACCAACGGCGTCTTCGACATCCTGCACCGAGGCCACGTCACCTACCTGGCGCAGGCCCGCGAACTCGGCGCCTCGCTGGTGGTCGCAGTCAATACCGACGCCTCGGTCAAGCGACTGGGCAAGGGCGACGACCGCCCGATCAACGCCTGCGAAGACCGCATGGCCATCCTCGCGGCGCTGGAGGCGGTGAGCATGGTGGTGCCCTTTGATGAGGACACCGCGCTGGAAGTGGTGCAGGAAGCCCGGCCCGACGTCTACGTGAAAGGCGGCGACTACGACATGACCGCCATCCCGGAAGGACAGGCGGTACTGGCCTACGGCGGCAAGGCTGTCGCAATCGACTTCGAGCACGACCGTTCCACCACAAGGCTATTGAGCAAGGTCCGCAACAGCTGAAATCATGAACGTCGCCCCACTCGCCGAAGTCACGCGCGGAAACGAGATCGAATCGATCCACTTCGGCGCAGCCGCAGTGGTCAATGCGCGCGGCGAGTTGCTGTACCAGGCCGGCGATCCGCATTTCCTCACTTTCACGCGTTCGACGATCAAGCCATTCCAGGCATTGCCCTTCCTGCGCGCAGGCGGACCGGCGCACTTCGGTTTCGGCAGCCGCGAACTGGCCCTCCTGTGCGCCAGCCATTCGGGCGAGGCGGTGCACACAGCGGTCGTGGAGTCGATGCTGCACAAGGCCGGATGCGAAGAGCGCCACTTGCAGTGCGGCTGCCATGTGCCGATACATTACGCGACAACCAACACCCGGCCGCCACCCGCCGATACCTTCACCCAGTTGCACAACAATTGCAGCGGCAAGCACGCCGGCTTCCTTGCATATTGCCGGCAGCATGGCCACCCGGTCGAGAGCTACCTCGATCCCCGGCATCCCCTGCAGAAGGCAATCCGGTCCAGCCTTGCCGATTTCGCTGGAGTCGCGGACTCCGCCATGCCGACCGGCACGGACGGATGTTCGGCGCCCAATTACGCCTTGCCCCTGTCGCGGCTTGCCTATGCCTACGCCCGGCTGGCGCAATGCGGCCCAGATCCTGTGCACGGCGAGTTGACCGAACAGCTCTTTGCCGCGATGACCACGCATCCCGAACTCGTCTCCGGCACCGGTCGCATCGACCTTGCGTTGATGCAGGCAGGGCAGGGCGATTGGGTGGCGAAAGGCGGCGCGGAAGGCGTGCAGGTAATCGGCATCCGCTCCTCCGGAATCGGCATCGCGCTGAAGGCCGCCGACGGCAGCGCGCGTGGCCTGCAGCCGGCAACGGTGGCGGTACTGTCGCAACTCGGGTTGCTGCCTCGTCAAGATAGTGCGCTCGAATCATGGTTGCGCCCACAACTCTTCAACCTGAAGGGCATCCGCACCGGCGAAGTAAGACCTGCGGTCCAGCTCGCCAAGGCTTGATCTGGATGCCTGCCGGCATCACCCTGTTGTGATAAGGTGAGTGCTCCATGAAAGCAATGAAGACATTGTTCATCTGGCTGCTGATGTCCTTTATTCCCCTCCAGGGCATGGCCGCCAATGCGGTGCTGGTTTGCAAGGCAGCAAACCAGGTTCTCGCCGCTTCACATGCAATCTCACCATCTGGGCATGCGCATCCCTGCGCCGACATGCAAGACACGCAGCAGGAAAACGAAACGACATGCACCGCACAGTACGCGGGCATTCCCTGGATTCCAGCAAGCGCACTCCATCTACCACCGTTTGAACCTGTCGCAGCCGTCGTGGCGTACGCAGGTTTTCACATCCCCTTCTTCATCCCGGACAGTCCGGACCGCCCGCCACGGCGTCATTCCCTTTGAACATCGCAATGCGTCTCCGGATATTCCGGGGGCGCGTATTGACTTCGTTTGAAAGGAATGGACCATGCAATACAAGATTGCCTTCGTCGTCCTGGCGCTGGCTTCGATGCCGGCCCTGTCTGCCGACAACCCGTACGCCGGTCAGGAACGGCGTCCCATCAAGGCGCTGTCCGAGCAGGACATCGCCGACTACCGCGGCGGCCGCGGGATGCGCACCTCACTTGCCGCCGAGCTGAATCACTATCCCGGCCCGCGCCATGTTCTCGAACATGCGCACGCACTCGGCTTGTCGGAGGCGCAGCGGGCCGGGACGCAGGACCTGCATGACAAGATGGCACGAGACGCGAAACGCGTGGGTGAGCAGATCGTGAACAAGGAAGCCGAACTGGAAACCTTGTTCGCCACCGGGCAGGCAAACCGCGACAACACCGCTGCGCTGGTGCGCGAAATCGGAACGCTTCAGGCGGAGTATCGCCTCGTGCATCTTGACGCACACCTGTCAATGCGCCAGGTCCTCACGCCGCAGCAGATTGCCGAGTACGACAAGCTGCGCGGCTATCAGGGCACCAATCCGGACCACGGCAGTCATAAGCACGGGATGATGCAAGGCAAGAAGGGCCACTAATAGCCCCGTGCGACATCAACTGGGCTGCGCCATACAGTCCATGCAATCAAAGGAAATGAACATGCAAAGACGAACATTCATGCAAGCGGCCATTGTCGCAATGCTGCTGCCCGCCACCGTGGCGAAGGCAGCAAAGAATCCCTTGCCCGTCATCGAGGTGTACAAGAGCGCAAGCTGCGGATGCTGCCATGTCTGGGTAGACCACCTGCGCGCCAATGGCTTTGCCGTGAAGGCTGTCGACGTGCCCAACCCGTCCGATTACAGGACGAAGTATGGCATTCCCGATGACCTCGGTTCCTGCCATACCGGCGTCGTCGCGGGATATGCGCTCGAAGGCCATGTGCCGGCGGCAGAGATCAAGCGCCTGCTCGCGGAACGCCCGAAGGCGCGCGGCCTCGCTGTGCCTGGAATGCCGATGGGCTCGCCGGGAATGGAAGGGCCGCGCAAGGATCCCTACGATGTGCTGCTGATCCAGGCGGACGGCCGCTCCCGGGTGTACAAGCACTACGGCGCCTGACGATGAAGAAAAGCGCGGCACTTCGTGTGCCGCGCGGGATGCTTAATGGCCGTGGTGCATGCCGCCGTGGCCGGCATCCTTCTTCTCCTGCACTTTTACCTTCACTTCGGTTTTCCCCGCCTTTTCGAACACCAGCGTCATCGGGAAGCTGTCACCGGCCTTCAGGGGCTGCTGCAATCCCATCAGCATCAGGTGATAGCCATCGCCCGGCTTCATCTCGACGCGTCCGGAGGCCGGGATCTCGATCTGTCCCGCTTCCCGCATTTTCATGACGTTGCCGTCCATTGCCATGGAATGGATTTCAACGCTCTTCGCCACGGGGCTGCTCGCGCCGACCAGCTTGTCCGCATTCTTGCCCTTGTTTTCAATCGTCAAGTAAGCGCCGCCGGCACGCTGGTTCGCGACTGTGGCGCGGGCATACGGATTGTCGATGCGCAGATCCTTCAGCTTCGTCTCCTGCGCATGGCCGGGCATGCTGAAAGTGAATGCCGACGCCAGTGCAATGCATGTACGCAAAATCATGATGGTCCTTTGTTCAGATATACAAAAATTCAATTGCCGCCGGCAAAACCGTTCTGCCGCCAGGCTTCATAGACGACGACCGCGACGGTGTTCGACAGGTTGAGGCTCCGGTTGTCCGGACGCATCGGCAGCCTGATCCGTTGCGATGGGGGAAACGATTCGCGCAGTTCCGGTGCGAGACCGCGCGTTTCCGATCCGAAGACAAAAACATCGCCGGGACGGAAGGTCATCGACGCGAACGGTGTCGAACCGTGCGTGGTAAGCGCAAACATCCTGGCCGGATCGGGGCGTTCGCTGGCAAGGAAGGCATCCCAGTCCGGATGCACCTTCATCGTCGCATAGTCATGGTAATCGAGCCCCGCGCGCCGCATCTTCGCATCGTCCAGCGGGAAGCCGAGCGGTTCGACCAGGTGGAGTTGCGCACCGGTATTGGCACAAAGGCGGATTACATTGCCCGTGTTGGGCGGGATCTCCGGTTCGACAAGTACGACGTGAAACAAGTCCTGCTCCTCTAATGTTGCGGCGTGCGCGCAAATACGATATTGGTGACCCGCGCTGCGCCGAATCGCTTGAGTGTAGCCGCCAGCTCATTGAGCGTCTCGCCCGTGGTCATCACATCATCGACAACGCCGATATGCCGCCCATGTACGCGCTGCATCGCAGGCGCGGGAACGACGAAGGCATTACGGATGTTCTTCTGGCGCTCGTCCGGGGGCAGCGTTGCCTGCGCATGTGTTTCCTTGTGCCGCGCCACGAGGTGCGGCTCCAGCTTCACACGCATGTGGCGCGAAAGCGGCTTCGCTATTTCCAGCGCCTGGTTGAATCCACGTTGCACGAGGCGCTGCGGGCCAAGCGGGACCGCCGTCAGCAAGTGGGGCAGCAATATATCCTTGGTGGCCGGATGCAGCATCTGCGCGAACATCGGCGCCACTTCGAGCCGGCTGCCGAATTTCAGCGCGAGCACCAGCCGATCGACCGGCGGCAGGTAGTCTGTCGCAACGACGGTTGCATCGAAGGCAGGCGGCTGTTTCAGGCAGTCGCCGCAGCGCATGTCGGCTGTCGCGCCGGGCAATGGTATGCCACAGCATGCGCAGCGGACCTTTCTTGTCGAAAAGAACTGGGCCCGGCATCCGTCGCACAATGCCGTGCGATGTTCGGCACCGCACAGCGCGCATGACGATGGGAGTACGAAGGGCAGGCCTGTCAGCAGTTGCTGCAGCATCGGGCGCATCCGGGAAATCATGGAGCAGGCGAATCCTCAAGCGTGTAAACTGCGAGCATTATCTCATTGCCCTGCCGGATTTCCTTGTGTCCACCCAACCCGACTCCCGTTTGAGCGCGCCTATCGATGTGAGTAACGTACGCCGCCTGTTCGACAGCCCGGCACGGATTTCGGAGTCGAATTTCTTGCGCCGCGAGATCGCCGGCCGCATGCACGAGCGTCTCTCGCTGGTGAAGATCCAGCCGCAGCGCGTGCTCGACCTCGGATGCGGGGAGGGGGCCGATTTCCCGGCCTTGCAGGAGTTGTACCCGGAGGCGCATATGCTCGGTCTCGATGGATCGTTTGCGCTTCTCGCGGGAGGCCGCCGGGAGCAATCGGCCGCAGTCAACTCGATGACACGCCTGCTCGGCAAACTCCTGCCCCGGAAAATCGGCGCAAGGCATGAAGACGCATTCGGCCAGTTGTGCGGTGACTTTTCCCAACTGCCTCTCAAGCCAGCCAGCGCGGACCTGATCTGGTCCAATCTCGCGCTGCATTGGCATCCGCAGCCGGACCTGGTGTTCGCCGAGTGGCGGCGCGTGTTGCGCGTCGATGGCCTGCTGATGTTTTCCTGTTTCGGTCCGGATACCTTCAAGGAAATTCGCGCGGCATTCGCGCAAGTGGACGAATACCCGCACACCTTGAACTTCGTCGACATGCATGATCTCGGCGACATGCTCGTCAATAGCGGATTCTCAACGCCGGTGATGGATATGGAAACTATTACCGTCACTTACGAGTCCACCGACAAGTTGCTGTCCGACGTGCGCGCATGGGGAGGCAATCCCCTCCTGACCCGCCGACGCGGCTTGCTAGATCGCAGTGCAAAGGCGCAACTGCTTCGTGTGCTCGACACTTTCCGCCGCGCAGACGGCAAGATTCCGCTCACATTCGAAGTGGTATACGGCCATGCCTTCCGTCCTGCGCCGACAAAGACCGCCGATGGCGAATCGATCATCAGGTTCGACTTCCCCCGCAAGCGTCAGTAGGCGCTTACACCTTTAATTTCGTCTGACAGACAAATTCCGCCATTGCGATAGTCGGCCTGTCGCCGGAATGTGATCGAAATGACAATTGCCATCTTGCTGCATGCCTGTTGCAGAAGCGCATCCATGCGCGGCGAGCTGTCATTTGTAGGACTTTTTCCCCTTGATAACCATCCGTTATCCGACTTATACTTCCGTGGTTTTGCGCAGAGAGCGCGCCGCTTCGCTTCCTTGAGGTAAGTCATGGACAGCCGCGAATGGATGCTGAAGCGCAATTGCTCAATGTCACCGCGACAACTCGGCCTTGCCTATCTCGCGGTTTGCACGACATCACTGCTGGTCGCGACATTTTTTGCTGCTTCCGGTGCCTGGTACGTCCTCGGCTTTGCGCTTGTTGAGCAGTTCGCGGTAGGAATTGCCTTTTTGTTGTATGCTCGTCATGCGACGGACAGGGAACATATCGCACTCGAAGAGAACTGCCTGCTGGTGGAAGTCATCCAGGTGGAGCATGTCCGACAATTCAGGCTGGATCCGCGCCATACGCGCGTTGAACCGCCCCTGTCGGGCAGCAGCGGGCTGGTGCGTTTGGAGGCGAACGGCACCAGGGTCGAGATCGGCCGGTTTTTGACAGAATGGAAAAGACGCGAGCTTGCGCGGGAGTTGAATAGCGCGCTGGCGTTGCAAAGATATAAACAGAATTCCAATTTTGGCTTTTGAGGAAACTATGAAACTTGCGAAGCGCCTTCAATCCCTGATGCTCGGTGCGTCGCTCCTGATGGCAGGCATGCCGTCATGGGCGGTCAACGATAGCCCGGGCGGTCCGGCAGTCCGCCAGATGACCTTCCACCAGCCGGTCACCAAGATCGCAGAAGAGGTCTATTCGCTGCACAACCTGATGCTGATCATCTGCCTGGTGATCTTCGTCGCAGTGTTCGGCGTGATGTTCTACTCCATCTTCAAGCATCGCAAATCCGTCGGCCACAAGCCGGCAACCTTCCACGAAAGCACCGCCGTTGAAATCGCCTGGACGGTCGTGCCGTTCCTGATCGTCATCGGCATGGCGCTGCCCGCCACCAAGACCGTGGTCGCGATGAAGGACACTTCCAACGCCGACCTCACCATCAAGGTGACCGGCATGCAATGGAAGTGGGGCTACGACTACCTGAAGGGCGAAGGCGAAGGCATTTCCTTCCTGTCCGCGCTGTCCACCCCGCGCGAGGCTGTCATCAATCCGGCCAAGATCGAAAACGACAACTACCTGATCGAAGTCGACAATCCGGTCGTCGTCCCGGTCAACAAGAAGATTCGCCTGGTCCTGACTGCCAACGACGTGATCCATGCCTGGATGATTCCGGCATTCGCAGTGAAGCAGGATGCGATTCCCGGTTTCGTTCGCGACACATGGTTCCGTGCCGAGAAGACCGGCGTCTACCGTGGCCAGTGCGCGGAACTGTGCGGCAAGGAACACGCGTTCATGCCGATCGTCGTCAATGTCGTGACCGACGAAGAGTACAAGAAGTGGGTCGAGGGCAAGAAGAAGGAAATGGCTGCCAAGGCTGACGATCCGAACAAGACCTGGACCGTCGACGAACTCAAGCAGCGTGGCGCGCAAGTCTACGCCGCCAACTGCGTGGCCTGCCACCAGGCTACCGGCAAGGGTGTTCCGGGCGCATTCCCGGCGCTCGACGGTTCCGCTGTGGTGAACGGTCCGCGCGCAGAACAGATCAAGGTTGTGGTGAATGGCCGCAAGGGCATGCCTCCGTTCAAGCAGTTGTCCGATACCGAACTCGCTGCAGTGATCACCTACACCCGCAACAACTGGTCCAACAAGGCCCAGGAAAATATTGTTCAACCGGCCGAAGTGCTGGCTGCGCGCAAGTAATTGAATTAGGAGATTGAGATGACCACCGCAGTTGATCACGCACACGATCACTCTCACGACCACGCGCACGACCATCCGCACGGCTGGCAACGCTGGTTGTATGCAACCAACCACAAGGACATCGGTTCGCTGTACCTGTGGTTCTCGTTCATCATGCTGCTGTCCGGCGGCGTGCTCGCGCTGGGTATCCGCGCCGAGCTGTTCCAGCCCGGCCTGCAACTGGTGCAGCCGGAGTTCTTCAACCAGCTGACCACCATGCACGGCCTGATCATGGTGTTCGGCGCGATCATGCCGGCCTTCGTCGGCTTCGCCAACTGGATGATCCCGCTGCAGATCGGCGCATCCGACATGGCGTTCGCCCGGATGAACAACTTCTCGTTCTGGCTGCTGCCCCCGGCCGCCATCCTGCTCGCCGCATCCTTCCTCGTGCCTGGCGGCGCGACTGCGGCGGGCTGGACGCTGTATGCTCCGCTGTCGACCCAGATGGGTATCGGCATGGACATGGGTATCTTCGCGATGCACATCATGGGCGCCTCGTCGATCATGGGCTCCATCAACATCATCGTCACCATCCTCAACATGCGTGCCCCCGGCATGACGCTGATGAAGATGCCGATGTTCTGCTGGACCTGGCTGATCACCGCCTACCTGCTGATCGCCGTGATGCCCGTGCTGGCCGGCGCAATCACCATGACGCTGACCGACCGCCATTTCGGTACCTCGTTCTTCAATGCCGCCGGTGGCGGTGACCCGGTGATGTACCAGCACATCTTCTGGTTCTTCGGCCATCCCGAGGTGTACATCATGATCCTGCCGGCATTCGGCATCGTGTCGCACATCATCCCGGCCTTCGCCCGCAAGCCGTTGTTCGGCTACGCATCGATGGTGTATGCAACGGCCTCGATCGCGATCCTGTCGTTCATTGTCTGGGCACACCACATGTTCACCACCGGCATGCCGGTGACGGCGCAGTTGTTCTTCATGTACGCCACCATGCTGATCTCGGTTCCGACCGGCGTGAAGGTGTTCAACTGGATTGCGACGATGTGGAAGGGTTCGATGACCTTCGAAACCCCGATGCTGTTCGCCGTCGGCTTCATCTTCGTGTTCACGATGGGTGGCTTCACCGGCCTGATCCTGGCCGTGACCCCGATCGACATCCAGATGCAGGACACCTACTACGTCGTGGCGCACTTCCATTACGTGCTGGTCGCCGGATCGCTGTTCGCACTGTTCGCCGGCTTCTACTACTGGGGGCCGAAGTGGACGGGTTTCATGTACAACGAAACTCGCGGCAAGATCCACTTCTGGGGTTCGCTGATCACCTTCAATGTCACGTTCTTCCCGATGCACTTCCTCGGTCTGGCCGGCATGCCGCGTCGCTATGCCGACTACCCGGCGCAGTTCACGGACTTCAACATGATCGCGTCCATCGGCGCTTTCGGCTTCGGCCTGATGCAGGTGTACTTCCTGTTCGCGGTTGTCCTGCCGTCGATCAAAGGCGGCCAGAAGGCAGCCGACAAGCCCTGGGATGGTGCCGAAGGCCTGGAGTGGACCGTGCCGAGCCCGGCGCCTTTCCACACCTTTGAAGTACCTCCGACTGTGAAGTAATTGACTGGCGGGTGAAAGCCCGCCGGTTCTGCGTATGTCTGATCCGAAGAAACCGAACAACCTGAAGACCGCACTAATCCTGGCGTCCGTGGCACTGATGTTTGCCGTGGGACTGTTCGTGAAACGACTCTGGTTCGCTTGAGATGGAACAACAGGAACAACGCGGCACTGCAACGAAGGCGGGCCTGCTGAACAGGCAGATGCTCACCAAGCTGCTGGTCGTGGCGGTAATGATGTTCGGTTTCGGTTATGCGCTGGTTCCGATCTACAAGAAGATTTGCGAGATTACCGGTGTGAACCTGCTGACGCCGAAGGATTCGATGGTCGGCGACATCAAGAACACACAGGTCGACAAGAGCCGCACCATCACGATCGAGTTTGATGCAACAGCGCAGGGGCCGTGGCGATTCCGCCCGACGGTGTCCAGCATGCAGGTGCATCCCGGTGAGATGGCGCAGGTGGTGTACGAGGTGGTGAATACGCAGGCACGCCCGATCGATGCGCAGGCGATTCCGAGCTACGCACCGCAGCAGGCATCGGCGCATTTCAAGAAGATGGAGTGCTTCTGCTTCAAGCAGCAGACGCTCGGTCCGAACGAAGCGAAGCAGATGCCGGTCGTCTTCTTCATCGATCCGGCCCTGCCGAAGGATGTGAAGACGATCACCTTGTCATACACGTTCTTCGAAGTCGGTGGTCCCGGCAAGAAGCAGACGGCATCGCAGGGCAATACGAATGGATGACCCGAAAACGCCGCGCAAAGCGTCCTTCGGCGCAACGATGAAGGCGGTGTTCTGGTCGTTTTTCGGTATCAGGAAAAAGAGCGACTACGAAAAGGATGCGCAGCAGCTGAACCCGGTGCATGTGATTATTGCCGGTGTGATCGGGGCCTTGATTTTTATCGGGACGCTGTTGCTTATTGTGAAGAGTGTCGTCGGAAAGTAATTATTTAAATTTGTATTGGGAGATGGAGATGGGTTCTCATCAAACAGGTAGCGCACCCTACTATTTCGTTCCGGGGCCTTCCAGGTGGCCGGTCCTGGCCGGTGCATCGCTGCTCGTCACCATGGCTGGCGCGTCCGCATGGGTCAACGGTGTAAGCTGGGGACCGGCAGCCAACATCATCGGCATCCTCGCGTTGATCGTGGTGCTGTACAAGTGGTTCGGTGATGCGATTTCCGAGTCCGAACGCGGCTTGTATGGCGCGCGCATCGACCTGTCGTATCGCTGGAGCATGAGCTGGTTCATCTTCTCCGAAGTCATGTTCTTTGCCGGTTTCTTCGGCGCCTTGTTCTATGCGCGCAGCATAACCATGCCGTGGCTGGCCGACATCGACCACAAGCTGATCTGGCCCGATTTCAGCGCGCAGTGGGGTAATTCCCCTGGCGGCACCGTCGAGCCCTTCGCGAAGATGGGCCCGTTCTGGGTTCCGACGATCAATACCGCATTGCTGCTGACTTCCGGCGTCACTCTGACCATTGCTCACCACGCTCTGCGCGCCGGTCAGCGCGGCAAGACGGCTTTCTGGCTCTTTGCAACCATCGTCCTCGGTGCAGTGTTTATGGGCTTCCAGGCTTACGAGTACGCGCATGCCTATAGCGACCTCAACCTGAAGCTGACCTCGGGCATCTATGGCTCGACCTTCTTCATGCTGACCGGCTTCCACGGCTTCCACGTGACTTTGGGCGCCATCATGCTGGCAGTCGTGCTGTACCGTGTGATGAAGGGCCACTTCACTCCGGATCATCACTTCGCGTTCGAGGGGGCTGCGTGGTACTGGCACTTCGTCGACGTCGTGTGGCTCGGCCTGTACGTTGTTGTGTACTGGTTGTAATCAATACTTGCAGAAAACAAAAGCCGCACCGAGGTGCGGCTTTTTTGCTCTTTCAGCGCCGTGTCAGCGAATGCCGGTAGGCTGTATCCAGCCTTGGCTGTAGGCGACGAGAATCAGGATGAACAATGCGATCGAGAAGCCGACACGCAAGGCCAGTGCCTTGACGGTACGATTGCTTTTGCCCTTGTCGCGCATCAGGAAGACAAGCGCGGAGCCGAGGCTGGCGAGGATCAGGATGAAGGCGACGGCGACTAGCGTTTTCATATGGTGATGGCACTGCGGGCGGCAAGGCGCGACAGAAGGACACTCGGTGTTGAATAAAGTGACATTGTAATGCCAATGAAATTCCGGTTCAGATGGATTCCTTTCGTCGCGGCAGTCATCGTCGCGGCGATCGGTTTTTCCCTCGGTCAGTGGCAGACGCGTCGTGCTTCGGAAAAGCTGACGATCGAGGCACGGCAGCAGGCGCGCGAGTCGGACGCGGTGATGGACATTGGCAGCGACATTCGCCAGCCCGAAGAGGTGGAGTTCCGTCGCATGAAGATACGCGGCGAGTTCGTGCCGGAATGGACTGTGTATCTCGACAACCGGCCCTACAAGGGGGCGGCGGGGTTTCATGTCATGACGCCGATGAAGATCGCAAATTCGGACATGCATGTGCTTGTCGCTCGGGGGTGGGTCAAGCGCGATGTGGCGGACCGGGCTAAACTGCCGCCGATTTCGACGCCTGCCGGCACGGTGGAGATCGAAGGTGTTGCACGACGAGCCCCCGGCCATGTGCTGCAACTCGGCAAGGCGGAGACGCTGCAGCGGGGGGCGATTGTGCAGAATGTGGATGCATCGGAGTTCGAGAAGGCTGCCGGGCTCAAGATGCAGCCCTTTGTGCTTGAGCAGATCGGCGACATGCAGGATGGCCTGGTTCGCGACTGGCCGCGTCCGTCGACGGGCGTGGAAAAGCACCAGGGTTACGCCTTCCAGTGGTACGCCCTCGCGGTAACGGCACTACTATTTTTTGTGGCAACAGGATTTCGACGTGGAAAAGAATGACCAGCAGCGCAAGGGGCGCTGGAAGCTGTTTGCAGTGATTGCCATTTGCGCGTCCCCGCTGATTGCCTCCTACCTGACCTACTATGTGATCAAACCGGAAGGGCGGACCAATTACGGCGCGCTTATCGATCCTCGCGCTTATCCGATTCCGGCGGCGCTGGGCGCGACATCCCTGGAGGGCAAGCCTGCGGGACTGAATGATTACAAGGGGAAATGGATCATGCTGCAGGTTGCCGAGGCTGACTGCCAGGATCCTTGCCGCAAACGTCTGCATGACATGCGCCAGCTTCGACTTGCGCAAGGCAAGGACATGGACCGCATCGAACGCGTATGGCTGGTCACCGACGACAAACCTCTGGAGACGCTGCTGATGCGCGAGTACGACGGCACGCACATGCTGCGGGCCCGTTCAGATGTCGTGAAGTCGTGGCTGCCTGCCGATGCGGGCACTGTGCCGTCCGACCATATTTACATGATCGACCCGTTGGGCAACCTGATGATGCGTTTCCCCAAGGACGCGGATCCGAACAAGATGAAGAAAGACATTGCGAAGCTCCTGAAGGCTTCGCGCATAGGATGACCGACCGATGCTGATCCAACTTGCGATCATGGGCGTGCTGGCAGCCTTGCTGCCCTTGACCATCGTCTGGGTGTCCGGCGATTCGAACAAGTACCGGAAACTGGTCTGGGTGACGGCATTCCTGACGTTTGACCTGATCATGTTCGGCGCTTTCACCCGTCTGACCGATTCCGGTCTCGGGTGTCCCGACTGGCCCGGTTGTTACGGACATGCCAATCCGGTGCAGGCGCACGCGCATATCAGCGCGGCGGAGGCCGCGATGCCGGACGGCCCGGTCACGGTGATGAAGGCATGGATCGAAATGATCCATCGCTACCTGGCAATGGGCGTGGGCGTGCTGATTATCGCCATCATGGTGATTGCCTGGCGCCGGTGGCTGCGGTCGAAACGGAAGGACGCCGCGTTTGCTCCCTGGCTACCCTCCTACCTGCTTGTCTTCGTGTGCGTGCAGGGGGCATTCGGCGCGTGGACGGTGACGCAGAAGCTGCAGCCGGTAATCGTCACGATCCACCTGTTGCTTGGCATGGGGCTGCTCATGTTGCTGGCCTGGCTGGGAGCGCGCCAGAACACTCATCCTCCTGTTGCGGTAGCGGCGCTGTCGGTGCGTGCTTCTGCCACGATTGCACTGGCACTGCTTTTTGTGCAGATCGCGCTGGGAGGATGGGTCAGCACGAACTATGCGGCACTTGCCTGCCTCGACTTCCCGCTATGCCATGGCGAAGCCATGCCGCACATGGATTTTGCGAACGGCTTTACCTTGTGGCGTGACCTCGGGAAGACGGCAGACGGCGAATTCCTGCCGTTCCCGGCGTTGACCGCCATCCATTGGGTGCATCGCATGTTTGCCATCGTGGTTGTGATCTATGTCGGATGGCTGGCGTTGCGTTCCCGGAAAATCGGAGGTCTCGAGCGTGTTGCCACATGGCTTCTGGCTGCGCTATGCATGCAATTCCTGACCGGCATGTCCACGGTTTTCCTGAAGTGGCCGCTTGCGCTTGCGGTGGTCCACAACGGCGGTGCGGCGGCCCTCGTGCTTCTGCTCACCATGTTAAACTTTCAGGCTAGGATTCCGTCGCAAGCCGCGTCGAATCGAGCCGCAACCCGGCTTTCAGCTGCTTGAGGTGCATGTGACTACACTGACCATCCAATCCAACCGCTTTGCCCAGTACTGGGCGCTGACGAAACCCCGGGTGACGCAGCTCGCCGTATTCTGCGCCGTCATCGGCATGTTTCTCGCGACACCGGACCTGCCCGACTGGCGTGTCGTCGTGGCTGCAACCATCGGTATCTGGCTGCTCGCCGGCGCGGCGTTCGCGGTCAACTGCCTGGTGGAACGCGAGATCGATGCGCGCATGGCACGTACCGCCCGCCGTCCGATGGCTCGTGGCGAACTGACCGTGCCGCAAACCCTGGTGTTTTCCGGCGTCATTGGCGGCATCGGTATGTGTGTGCTCTTCAATTTCGTCAATCCGCTGACCATGTGGCTGACCTTCGCTACCTTTGTCGGTTACGCGGTCATCTACACGATGCTGCTCAAGCCTGCGACGCCGCAGAACATTGTCATCGGCGGTTTGTCCGGCGCGATGCCGCCGGCGCTTGGATGGGCGGCGATTGCCAACGACGTGCCGATGGAAGCGTGGATCCTGGTCCTGATCATCTTTGTCTGGACGCCGCCGCATTTCTGGGCGCTGGCGATGTACCGCCGCGACGACTATGCGAAGTCCGGCTTGCCGATGCTGCCCGTGACCCATGGACTGCAGTTCACGCAGTTTCATATCTGGCTTTACACGATCATCCTCGTGGCGACCACGATGCTGCCGTTTGCCGTGCAGATGAGCGGGCTGATTTACCTCGCCAGCGCCATCGTGCTGGGCGCCATTTTCCTCTGGTATGCGTGGCAGGTTTATCGGCATTACACCGATCTCATCGCGCGCAAGACCTTTGCCTATTCCATCGTCTACCTGTCGCTGCTGTTTGCCGCGCTGCTGGTCGATCATTACATCAAGCTCTAGGATCATGTCATTCATTACGGCAAGACGCGCTGCGGCGCTTGCGCTCGTCGCTGCGAGCATCATGCTCGGCGCATGCGACAAGAAGGGCGAGGGCACGCAGATGATGCTGTCCCCGGCCCAGTCCACCTTCAAGAACACGGACGTCACCGGACTCGATTACGCCAAGGACTTTGCCATGCCGGACCATACCGGCAAGATGCGCACGCTGGCCGATTTCAAGGGCAAGGCGGTGGTTGTGTTCTTCGGCTATACGCAGTGCCCGGACGTCTGCCCGACAACCATGGCTGAGATGGCGAACGTCATGCAGCAGCTCGGACCGCTGTCGGACAAGGTCCAGGTTCTTTTCGTGACGGTGGACCCGGAGCGAGACACGCCGGAATTGCTGTCCAAGTACGTGCCGTCCTTCGATCCGCGTTTCCTCGGTCTCGTCGGCGACAAGGCCCAGACGGAAAAGATGGCGAAGGAATTCAGGGTGTTCTACCAGCAGGTGGCAGGCAAGGAGCCTGGAAGCTATACGATGGATCACACCGCAGGCAGCTACATATTCGACCCGCAAGGGCGCCTGCGCCTGTTTGTTCGGCACGGGCAGGGGACGGAGCCGATTGCGCACGACCTGAAGCTCCTGCTTTCGTAGGAGCGTGCCGCAAAAGACAAAGGCGCCCAGCGGGCGCCTTTTTTTGTTGCCTGCTCTCTGATCAAACGTACGCGGCGAGCGTGCCTTTCATCTTCTTCAGCGCGGCACTTTCGATCTGGCGGATGCGCTCGGCGGAAACGCCGAATTCGTCAGCCAGTTCGTGCAGCGTGGCGCCGGAACCGTCGTCATTCGACAGCCAGCGTGCTTCCACGATGCGGCGCGAACGCGGGTCGAGCTTCTCAAGCGCCGCTTCCAGCCCCTCGGACTGCATGCGGTCGAACTGCTTCGCTTCCAGTGCCTTCGTCGGTTCTGCCGTGTCGGAGGACAGGTAGGCGATCGGAGCGAACTTGTCGTCTTCGTCCTCGCTGGGGCCGTCGAGGGCGATATCGTGGCCCGACATGCGGGTTTCCATCTCGATCACTTCCTCGCGCTTGACGTTGAGCGCATTGGCAAGATCATCGACTTGCGCCGGCGTCATCGCGTCCAGGCTTTCCTTGTGGCTGCGCAGGTTGAAGAACAACTTGCGCTGCGCCTTCGTGGTGGCAATCTTCACCAGGCGCCAGTTCTTCAGGATGTATTCGTGGATCTCGGCCTTGATCCAGTGCATCGCGTACGACACAAGGCGTACGCCCTGGTCGGGGTCGAAGCGTTTCACAGCCTTCATCAGGCCGATATTGCCTTCCTGGATCAGATCGGCGTGGGGCAAACCGTAGCCGAGGTAGCCACGTGCGATCGACACGACCAGTCGCAGGTGCGACATGACCAGTTTCTGCGCCGCCGCCAGATCGTTCTGCTCGCGCAGGCGACGGGCAAGCGACGTCTCTTCCTCGTGCGTCAGCATCGGGATGCGGTTGACGGCCGAGATGTACGCTTCGATGTTGCCGAGGCTGCCCGGGAAACCGAGCGTCAGGGCATGACTTCCCATCGGAACCAATGCGGTTTGTGCAGAAGTTGCTTTCATCGTTTCTCCTTGCCTTGTCAGTGTTTCCTCCGCCGAAACGAGGAGGATTACCGATTTCGTCAGTATATTAGCACTCTCAAGGGAGGAGTGCTAATCACCGTTTTCAACGGTCAGGATAGGGAATATCTATTCTGTCGGTTGTTTTCATATATTCAAACAACTGTAGAGCAGGTGCCCGGGAAAAAGTTGTGAATAATCAAATTGTTGCAGGAAAAGACAGGTTTTTATGCTAGGGAAGCCGGGCAAGTTGCCGCCGGACCGACAGCAGTGCACCGATCAGGCCCAGGCACGCGCTTATTGCAAGCATTGCAAGCGTTGCGCTCATGCCGAGCGGTGCCAGCCGGAATTCCGATGCGTACAGCCGGGCAAAATCGGTGATTGCATCATTCAGCGGGTGGAGCGAAACCGCCACCGCCCCGAGGGCTGCAGCCCCTGCGCAGAGCCCCAGCAAGGCACCGGTGTAGTAAAACGGTCGATAGATATAGGAATCGGTCGCGCCGAACATCCGGCACACCTCGATCTCGTCGCGCTGGGTCATCACCTGGAGCCGGATGGTGTTGAAGATCACGGCGACCACGACGACCCCCAAGGTGGCTGCAAGGAATAGCAGCGCAAGCCGCAGGACGTGCATCAGGGCGGCGAGGCGCTTGACCCATGCGGAATCGATCTGGACGTATTCGACACCGGGAAGGGATTTGAGTTGCGCGGCCAGGGTTTCGACCTTGGCGGCGTCCGAGGCATCCCGAACGCCCGATAGCTTCAGCACGTAACCATCCGGCAGCGGATTTTCGCCGAGGGCCGTGATCGCATCGTCGAGGCCGGTCTTGTTCTTCAGCAGGGTGAGGGCATGCTCGCGCGGAATGAATTCCAGTTTCCCGGTGTTACCCGATTCCTGGACCGTGCGGCGAATCTGCGGGCCGAGTGCGGTTGCCCGTTCCCGGGGCGTTTCCATGGACATGAAGATGCTGATTTCCGGTTCCACCGCGAGCTGCTCGGACACCGGGCGCACGTTTTCGAGCAGGGTCAGCCCCGCGAACGGCAGCGCCAGCGCAATCGCAACCACCACGACATTCAGGGAGAAGCTCCCTGGCGAACGCAGCAGATGCCGGAATGCGCTTGCCAGTGCGAGGGCATGTTGCCTGAGCCAAGTGATCATGCTGCCCCCTGGAGCGAATCCGCTGCCGGCCCCTCGGCGAGGCGCCCGCGTTCGAGATACACCACGCGTGGTGCGCTGGCGAGGATGTTTTCGTCGTGGGTGGCGATGATGCAGGTCACGCCGACGCCGTGGAAGGCCTTCAATGCGTCCATCACCTTCTTCGCGCTTCCGCGGTCCAGATTGGCGGTCGGTTCGTCTGCGAGAATGATTTGAGGGCGGTTGACGATGGCGCGCGCAATCGATACGCGCTGCTGCTCGCCGCCGGACAGCGCCATCGGGTCCGATGCCGACTTGTCGAGCAGGCCGACCTTGTCGAGGGCTGCGCGGGCACGTTTCTCCGCGTCGCCCCCGGCCGTTCCGATGACTAGCAGGGGAAGCATGACATTGGCGAGCACGCTGCGGTCATTCAGCAGACTCTGCTGCTGGAAGATCAGGCCGAGGTTGCGGCGCAGGTAGGGGAGTCCGGACGCATTCAGGCGTCCGACATCCTGGCCGTTGACCGACACGGTTCCCGAGGTCGGGCGCTCCATCACCGCGATCATCTTGAGCAGGGTCGATTTGCCCGCGCCGGACGGGCCGGACAGGAAGACGAGTTCGCCCTTGTCGATCGTCAGGTCGATATCGGTCAGCGCGGAAGAGCCGCGCCCGTATTGCTTGGAAACGTGCCGGAACTCGATCATGTCAGCTCAGCAGCGCATCGACGAATTCTTCGGCATTGAAAGGCTGCAAGTCTTCGATCGTTTCGCCGACGCCGATGAAGTACACCGGTACCGGGCGCGTCTTGGCGATCGCCGCCAGTACGCCGCCCTTGGCGGTGCCGTCAAGCTTGGTGATGACCAGTCCGGTCAGTTGCAGGGCGTCGTCGAATGCCTTCACTTGCGCCAGCGCGTTCTGTCCCGTATTGCCGTCGATGACGAGCAGGACTTCATGCGGTGCGTTCTGCATGCCCTTGCCGATCACGCGCTTGATCTTCTTCAGCTCTTCCATCAGGTGCAGCTGGGTCGGCAGGCGGCCTGCGGTATCGACCATTACTACGTCGACGTTGCGCGCCTTGGCGGATTGGACCGCGTCGAAGGCAACCGCCGCCGGGTCACCGGATTCCTGGGCGACCACCGTGACGTTGTTGCGCTGGCCCCAGATCGCAAGCTGTTCGCGCGCGGCTGCGCGGAAGGTATCGCCGGCGGCGAGCAGGACCGACTGGTGATGCGCCTGCAGATGCTTGGCCAGCTTGCCGATCGTTGTTGTCTTTCCGGCGCCATTGACGCCGGCGATCATCATGACCAGCGGCTGTTCGCGGCCGAGGACCAGCGGCTTCTGCAGCGGCGAGAGCATGTCGATCAGCAGCGTGCGTAGCGCGGCCTTGACCTGTTCGGCCTCGGTCAGCTTCTCGGTCTTGACCTTCTTCTTGAGCTCGTCGAGGAGGAACTGTGTCGCTTCCACGCCGGCGTCCGAAACCAGCAGGGCGGACTCGAGTTCTTCGTAGAGGTCGTCGTCGATCTTGGCGCCGATGAAGAGCGTGGTCAGGTTCGTGGAAGTTTTCGACAGGCCTGCCTTCAGGCGCTGCAGCCAGGAGCGCTTCTGCTCGGGCGGAGGCGGTTCCGCGGGCACGATTTCGCCCTCGGGCTCTTCGACCGCGACCGGAGCAGGAGCCGGCTCGGGAAGAGGCGCGGCAACGGGAACGGGAACGGGAACGAGCTCAGGTGCGGGAGCCGGGGCTTCAACTGGCTCAGGAGCGACTTCAGGCGCTGGGGCCTGCTCCTTCTTGAACAGGTTCAGCCAGGAGGACTTTTGCGGCGCCGGTGCTTCGGCCGGCGCGGGAGCGGCTTCCGGTGTGGCTGTTTCTGGTGCCGCTTCCGCCGGCGGCGCAGGCGTATCTTTCGGTTTTTTCTTGAAGAAACTAAACATCGGAGCAGGGGAGGTGGGCAGTCCTGGGCGCGCAAAGCGTCGCCGCAGAAAGAAGATACAATCGGAACCTCATTTCACGGGTGGCGTCATCTTGCATTGCCACCACATCAAACCAGTTCTCTATTTTATCAGAGCGGAGATTATGAAATTCCGGATCGCCTTATTGCTGTCCGCATGGATGCTGGCCTTCCTGCCGGCGGCCTCGCATGCGGCGGCAGCGCAGGAATTCATGTTGAAGAACGGCATGAAAATCATCGTCAAGGAAGACCATCGCGCGCCGACGGTGGCGCACATGATCTGGTACAAGGCCGGATCAATGGATGAGCATAATGGCACCACCGGCGTTGCGCATGCGCTGGAGCACATGATGTTCAAGGGGACGAAGACCCTGAAGCCGGGCGAGTTCAGCCAGCGCGTGGCGGCGCTGGGTGGTCGCGAGAATGCCTTCACGAGCAAGGACTACACCGGCTATTTCCAGCAGATCGAAAAGTCGAAGCTGGAAAATGTCATGGCGCTCGAAGCCGACCGCATGGCCAACCTCATCCTCGACAAGGAAGAGTTTTCCCGCGAAATCCGTGTCGTGATGGAGGAACGCCGCTGGCGTACCGAGGACCAGCCGATTCCGCTGGTGTACGAGGCGCTCAACGCGACCGCTTTCACCGCCCATCCCTATCACCACCCGATCGCCGGCTGGATGAGCGACCTGCTGAGCATGACCGTGCAGGACGCCAAGACATGGTACGACCGCTGGTATGCGCCGAATAATGCGGTCATGGTCGTGACCGGGGATGTCGACGCGAAGAGGGTGCTGGCGCTGGCCGAGAAACACTTTGGCAAGATTCCGCGCAAGTCTGTGCCGGTCACGAAGTTGCAGGAGGAACCCCTGCAGCGAGGTATTCGCCGCGTGACGGTCAAGGCGCCTGCTGAAAATCCCTATGTCGTCCTCGCGTTCAAGGTTCCGGCATTGCGCGACGTGGAGAAGGACGACGAGTCGCATGCGCTCGATGTGCTCGCGGCAATCCTCGACGGTTACGACAATGCCCGCCTGAATGCAAAACTCGTTCGTACCGACCGCGTTGCCAATTCGGCCGGCGCAGGGTATTCGAATATCGCGCGCGGCCCCGTGCTGTTCCTGCTCGACGGCACGCCTGCCACGGGAACCTCGACCGAGCAACTGGAAAAGCTGTTGCGCGCAGAAGTCGAGCGCATCGCGAACGAAGGTATTTCGGAGCAGGAACTCAAGCGCGTGAAGGCCCAGCTGATCGCCGGCCAGATCTACAAGCGCGACTCCATCTTCGGACAGGCGATGGAAATCGGCACGATGGAAATGTCGGGCATTTCGCACACCAAGATCGACCGCATCATCGACAAGCTCAAGGAAGTGACCGCCGAGCAGGTGCAGGCCGTCGCGAAGAAGTACTTCGGCGATGACGCACTGACAGTCGCCACGCTCGTGCCGCTGCCGATCACCGAGAAAAAAGCACCCGCTGCGCCCAAGGGCTTGCGGCACTGATGGCGGGAAGGAACATGATGAAACGCATTCTCTTTGCATTCCTGCTCGCATTTGCGAGTACCGGCCCGGCCAGCGCCGCGCTGAAGATCCAGTCCTGGACACTGGCCAATGGCGCCAAGGTCCTGTTCGTTGAAAACCACTCGATTCCCATCCTCGACATCAGCGTCGAGTTCGATGCCGGGTCGCGCCGCGATCCGCAGGGCAAGGCAGGGACGGCTGAGCTGACCAATGCCATGCTTGCTCGCGGCCTGCGCGAGTCGACCACGCCCACCCCGGAACCGGCGATGACCGAGGCGCAGATTTCCGACGCCATCGCCGACATCGCAGCCCAACGCGGCGGCGGAACCGGCGGCGACCGTGCAGGGGCCAGCCTGCGCACGCTCTCCAGCGCGGTCGAGCGTGATGCTTCCGTGCACCTGCTCGCGCGCATCCTCGCGCATCCGAGCTTTCCCGAGAACTTCCTCGCACGCGACAAGGCCCGTACGATTGCTGCCATCAAGGAAGACGAAACCAAGCCCGAGTCGATCGCCAGCAAGGCGTTCTGGCGCGTGCTGTACGGTTCGCATCCGTATTCGCAGTACCCCACCGTGCCTTCGGTAGAGTCGATCACGCGCGACGACCTGGTTGCCTTCCATGCCGCGCACTATGTCGCCAACCGGGCGGTCATCGCGATGATCGGCGACATCACGCGCACCGAAGCGGATGCGATCGCGCAGCAACTTACCTCGCGCTTGCCGCAGGGCGCCCCCCTGCCGGCACTGCCCAAGGTTGACGTGGCGGCTGCGAGCGAGGAGCGCATTCCCCACCCTGCGACGCAGGCGCATATCCTGCTGGGCCTGCCTGCCATTGTGCGCGGCGAGCCGGACTACTTCCCCCTTCTGGTCGGCAATTACACGCTCGGCGGCGGCGGCTTCGTGTCGCGCCTGACGCATGAGGTCCGCGAAAAGCGCGGCCTGTCCTACAGCGTGTACAGCTATTTCAATCCAATGGCGCAGCCGGGCCCGTTCCAGGCTGGCCTGCAGACGCAAAAGGAGCAAACCGACGAGGCGCTCAAGGTCGTGCGCGATACCATTGCCGCCTTCCTGCGCGACGGTCCCACGACGCAGGAACTGAAGGCGGCGAAGGATAACCTGGTTGGCGGATTTGCCCTGCGCATCGACAACAACCGCAAGATCCTGGACAACATCGCCGCAATCGGCTTCTACAACCTGCCGCTTGATTACCTCGATACCTGGACCGTGAAGATCGAAAAGGTGACGATCGCCGAAGTCAAGGCGGCTTTCCAGCGCAAACTGGCACTTGACCGGATGTCCACCGTGATCGTTGGCAATGCAAAATAAGACCATGCAAAGAAACCGACCCGGGAAAACCGTGCAGGGAAAACGTCCGCCGCACCAGGTACGCATCATCGGCGGGCAATGGAAGCGCACGCCGCTGGCCGTACTCGACGCCGAAGGATTGCGGCCCACGCCCGACCGCGTGCGCGAGACGGTGTTCAACTGGCTCAACCACCTCCTGGATGGTAGCTGGGAGCAGGCGCGCTGCCTCGACTTGTTTGCCGGAACCGGCGCACTCGGGTTCGAAGCGGCAAGCCGCGGGGCAGCCAGGGTGGTGATGGTGGAGGACAACGGCGCCGCCGTGAGGCAGTTGCAGGCCACGAAGGAAAAACTGCAGGCGGACAACGTCGACATCCTGCGCGGCGATGCCTTGGCTGCGGCGGCCAGTCTTGCTTCCAGCACGGCAAAAGGCTTCCAGGTCATTTTCCTCGACCCGCCTTACCACCAGGACTGGCTCGTAAAAATACTGCCGGTCTGTGAACGGCTATTGACCGACGGCGGCTTGGTATATGCTGAAGCTGAAGTGCCGCTGGACGGCGAAACGGCGCCGGATTGGATGAAGGGCTGGGAAGTTGTCCGCGCCGACAAGGCCGGCATGGTCTTCTACCACTTGCTGCACCGCAATGCCGCCGCGGGAATTTGAGGCATAATGCGCGTTCCGGAAACTTTCTCTTAGGCAGGGAGCCCCGATGGTTACAGCTGTTTACCCAGGAACGTTCGATCCGCTCACGCGCGGGCACGAGGATTTGGTGCGCCGCGCGTCTGGCCTGTTCGACAAGCTGATTGTGGGTGTCGCCGACAGCAAGAACAAGCGGCCCTTCTTTTCCCTGGACGAGCGGCTGTCGATCGCCAATGAGGTTCTCGGCCATTATCCGAATGTCCAGGTCGAGAGCTTTTCCGGCCTGCTGAAGGATTTCGTGCGCACACACGATGCTAGGGTGATTGTGCGCGGCCTGCGGGCGGTGTCCGACTTCGAGTACGAATTCCAGATGGCCGGCATGAACCGCTACCTGCTGCCCGATGTCGAAACCCTGTTCCTCACCCCGTCCGACCAGTACCAGTTCATTTCCGGCACCATCGTCCGTGAAATCGCCACGCTGGGCGGCGATGTGTCCAAATTCGTATTCCCTTCCGTCGAGCGCTGGCTCAAGGAAAAGATCGCTGCAGGCAGCAAGTAAGAAAGCAGGTCAGAGGTTGTTATGGCTTTGATGATTACGGACGAATGCATCAATTGCGACGTGTGCGAGCCCGAGTGCCCGAACGACGCGATTTACATGGGGCCGGTGATTTACGAGATCGATCCCGACAAGTGCACCGAATGCGTCGGCCACTACAACGAGCCGCAGTGCCAGCAGGTCTGCCCGGTCGATTGCATCCCCTTCAATCCCGCCTGGCGCGAGAGCAAGGAAGAGCTGCAGGCCAAGTACGAACGACTGCAGGCTGAAAAGCAGCAATCCTGAGTGTCAGTTCGCCGGGACGACCCTGTTCCGGCCGAGTGCCTTTGCTTCGTAAAGCGCGTGGTCGGCACGCGCCACCAGGTGCTGTGACGTTGTCTCGACCGCCTCATCCCCCAAGGCAGGCTGCAATCCGGCGACCCCGACCGAGATCGTCACATTCAGCTTTTCCCCGCTCGTCAGCACCAGCGGTTGTTCCGCGATGCTTTGCCGGATGCGTTCGGCGACATTGACCGCGTCGTCGCGTTCCGTATCCGTGAGCAGGACGACAAACTCCTCGCCGCCAAAGCGGCCCAGCGAATCGCTCAGGCGGAGTTCCGCCTTGATGCGCCCGGCCACGCCGCGCAACACCTCGTCGCCCGCCTGGTGGCCGATTTTGTCGTTGATCTGCTTGAAGTGGTCGATGTCCATATACATGCAGGACAGCGGCGTCTTCTGCCGGCGGCTGCGGCCGATTTCCTCGAGCAGGCGGCGCTCGATATAGCGGCGGTTGTTCACGCCGGTAAGCGGGTCGGTCAGGCCGATGTGCTTGAGCCGCTCGTTGTTGATCACGTTTTCCACGCAGATGGCGACAATGCATGCCATGTGCTCGATGAAATCCGTGCTCATGTTCGGCATGAAACGCCCTGGATCGTTGCTGCCTAGGTTGAGGGTGCCGATGAGGCGGGTGTGGCGCCATAGCGGGACTACGGCGACGCTGGCCGGAGGCGTCAGCGGTTCAGGGAACATCGTCCCGAACAGTTCTTCGCTGTACGTGCCCAGCACCGGTTTCGACAGCTTTCCCGCCAGGTCGCCGAATTCCGCTTCGTCCTGCAGGAACAGCAGTTGCGGCAGTTCGGACAGGTTGATTTCGAGCTGGACCAGGATGCGACGGATGTCGTACTGCCCGTCGAGGAGGCCAAGCGTCACAAGGTTCAGTCCGGCAGTTTCGGGGAAGGTCGTGAACAGGGTGTCGATCAGCGCCTGGAAACTGTCGGCGGAGATGAACTGAAGGTCGAGGCGTTGATGCCGCTGCAGGATCTGCTGGTTTTTCTGGGCATTGGCGATCAGTTGCGCCAACTGATCGCGCAATTGCCGATTTTCCCGCGCCAGATCGTGCGACATGGTGGATGTCCCGAACGAAGTCAAAAACGTTCGGCAAATACTACATGGCGCACTACGAGCCTGCAACCGCAGGCCCGGATGCGTTGACCGGGGTCAGAATGCGAGGTCGACACCGACGTCCTGCCCCACGCGCAGGACTTGGCCTTCGCCTTCGAGCACAATGGCATTCATGCCGAAGGTGAGGGCGCCGTCGAGTTTCGGATTGGCGCGATAGCTTTGCATGATATCCAGCGGGTCGGGGCCCGGCACGCCGGTCGACTGGTCGACCGACGGCACATTGCAGCGCGAGCAGGGCTTGACCGGTTTCAGCTTTGCCTCGCCGATGCGCAAGGACGCGGCGAAATCTTCCTCGAATGCCTCGATCCCGCCGATCACGATGTTCGGGCGGAAGCGGTTCATCGGCAATGCGTCCCGGCCCTGTGCCTTCAGCTTGCCGTTGAGGTCGGCGAGCGAGCCTTCGGAGATCACGAGCATCGGGAACGCATCGGCAAACAGCGTCGGCGCTTCCACATCCCCCGTCCACTTGCCGCTCGCCAGCCGCTTCGCGTCGGCATGGAAGCGGACAAGGCGGCAGGGCGTACCGAGGAAGTTCGTGAACCAGGTGGCGGTGATCTCGTCGCAGTCGTAGGCCTGCACGGTGTCTTCCCAGACGCGGACCTGCATCGTCTTCGCATTTTCCGGATCGGGCAGGCCGAGCGGAATCTCCAGCCGCAGCATGCCGGGTGCGCGCAGTTCGAGCGTGTCAGCCTTGATGCGCGGCGTGATCTGCGCCATTTTCGGGAAGTCGCGCTGGGTCATGAACTCGCCCTTCGCGTCCACGACCATCCATTCGCGGTCGTAGATGTGTTCGACCATCAGTCCGGCGGTCGTCAGCGTCGCTTCGCGCAGCGAGATGCCGGCGCAGGACTTGATCGGGTACAGGTTCAGTTCGGTCAGGATAGCCATGCCGGGTCGAGGAAAAGGTCAGACGTTGAAGAGGAAGTTGAGCACATCGCCATCCTTGACGATGTATTCCTTGCCTTCCGCGCGCATCTTGCCGGCTTCCTTCGCGCCTTGTTCGCCCTTGTAGGAGATGAAGTCGTCGAAGGAGATGGTTTGCGCGCGGATGAAGCCGCGTTCGAAATCGGTGTGGATCACGCCGGCAGCCTGCGGTGCGGTGGCGCCGATCGGCACCGTCCATGCGCGCACTTCCTTCACGCCCGCGGTGAAGTAAGTCTGCAGGCCGAGCAGCTTGAAACCGGCGCGGATGAGACGGTTCAGGCCCGGTTCTTCCATGCCCATGTCGGCGAGGAAGGCACCCTTGTCTTCCTCTTCGAGGTCGGCGATTTCCGCTTCGATGGCTGCGCAGATGGCAACGATGGGCGCGTTCTGCTCCTTCGCGTAGGCGGTCAGCTGGTCGAGCAGCGGGTTGTTGGTGAAGCCGTTGTCGGCGACGTTGGCCACGTACATTGCCGGCTTTGCAGTAATGAGGCACAGCGACTTGATCAGTGCCATTTCCTCTGAGTCGAGGCCGAGCGCGCGCACCGGCTTGGCTTCGTTCAGGTGCGGCACGATGCGTTCCAGCACGGAAACCAGCTTGATCGCATCCTTGTCACCCGCCTTGGCCTTCTTGCTTTCGCGCTGGATGGATTTTTCGACGGTGCCGAGGTCGGCCAGCGCGAGTTCAGTCTGGATCACCGCGATGTCGTCCAGCGGGCTCACCTTGCCGGCGACGTGCACGACGTTCGGGTCTTCGAAGCAGCGCACCACGTTGACGATCGCATCGGTTTCACGGATGTGGGCGAGGAACTGGTTGCCGAGGCCTTCACCCTTGGAAGCGCCGGCGACGAGGCCGGCGATGTCCACGAACTCCACGACGGCGGGAACGATGCGCTCCGGCTTGACGATCCCGGAGAGGGCATTCAGGCGCTGGTCCGGCACTTCCACGATGCCGACGTTCGGCTCGATCGTGCAGAAGGGGTAATTTTCCGCAGCGATGCCCGCCTTGGTCAGCGCGTTGAACAGGGTGGATTTGCCGACGTTAGGCAGGCCGACGATGCCGCATTTGAGACTCATGGTGTTTGTTTTGCTAAGTGTATGAATTAACCCGCTATTTTACCGTAGCGGCAGGGCGGATCAGAGCGGCTTGACCCGGGCCGGGTCGGGATTTTCGACAAATTCTGCGAGTTCGTCCCGCAGGCGGGCGCCTTCGCTGATTGCCAGCTTCCAGTTGAGGATGCGGAAATCGTTGTTCTCGCCGTAGTAGAGGAAATCGTTCCGGTCTGGGAGTTTGCTTCTGGACAAGGTTTGCAGGAAGGCGCGCGTTGGCGACAGGAGGACGACGTTGTCGAGCCAATTACTGTTGCGGCCGACATTGGCACGCCGCCAGGGCAGGGATTTGTCGAGCCAGCCCGGCACGATCTGCTCGCCGAAATGCGGGTAGAGGACGAGGCCGCCCTCGGGATTGCCGGCTACGCGCGAGTAGGGAAGGGCAAGGTGGTAATCGATCAACCCACCGTCCCAGAAGGTGCCTGCAGGCGTACCTGGAATGTCGCGCACCGGCTCCATGATGAAGGGCAGTGTGCCCGACGCCAGCAGTGCGCTGCTGAGGTTTTCGGGGGACAGCGGCATGAACTGGGTGTCGAAGGCGTCGAATTTCGCCTTCAGCCAGAAAGCAGGGTCGCGTTGGTCGCCGACGACGACGCGCGACAGATGGTTGGCGAGCTGGGAGCGCGACACGAGGTTGCCGAGTACGGCCAGGCCAAACCCCGCAGTGACCGAGAGGTTGCGCGTCGGCGCTTTGAGGAGTTTTCGTCCGCGCGATACCAGGATTTGCAGGCGATGATGGGGATGTGCGATGGTGTGCTGCTCATGGCCGGTGATGAATTCGGCAAGAAACCGTTCGCAGGTATCGGACACATGCCGAGGCGTCGGTTTGCGCGGATAGCATTGTCCGCAATAGAGGTCGCCGAGCTTCCGGAATGCCTCCACAGGATTTGCCTGGCACGCCGCGGCCATGCGCCAGGCGCCGATCGATGCTCCGATCAGCGTACGCTCGCGCGGCGCGGACGGTAGCCAGCTGCCGAACAGCCATTGGTCCATTTTCTGGAAAATCAAACCCTTCGGGCCGCCGGCTGCGGCAGGGATGATGGAGATATCCTGCGCGCGCAGCCCGTGTTCGCGGATATGTGCCAGCGCCTTCGGCCCGGCATGGATCGCCAGCGCCTTCATCGGATACAGGCCGTCATTTTGCGGTCGAATGCAGCTTCATCATGGCTGCCTCGAATTTGCCTTCGCAGAGCGTGGGAATGACATCCAGGCTCTTGTCGATGGCGTCGTTGATGAGGATCTGTTCTTCCTTGCGGGGGCGGTGCAGGACGAAATCCGCCACCGGTTGCTGCAGGTTCGCCGTGCGCGGATGGCCGATGCCGATGCGCAGTCGCCAGTAGTCCTGCGTGCCGAGCGCAGCGGTGATGTCCTTCAGGCCGTTGTGCCCGCCGGACGAGCCGCCTTTCTTGATCTTTGCCACGCCCGGTTGCAGGTCGAGCTCGTCATGCACGACGAGGATATCGTCGGGCGGGATCTTGTAGAAGCGGGCGAGCGCGCCGACCGACTGGCCGGAGCGATTCATGTAGGTTTGCGGTTCCAACAGCCAGACTTCCTGGCCGGCGATCACCGTTTTCGCCGCCAGCGCATTGTATTTTGACTCGCGCATGAGCCGGCCGCCGGCAAGATTGTCGACCAGCCAGAAGCCCGCGTTGTGGCGCGTTTGTTCGTATTCAAGGCCCGGATTGCCGAGGCCGACGATGAGACGGATGGGCATGCGTGTTGAGTGTTGCCGCGGAAAAGGAATGATTATCGTGGAAGTTGCCGTTTGGCGTCCAATCCGGCGCTGGAAACAAAAAACCCCGCCATGCGGGCGGGGTTTTCAGTGCGGCATTGCTGCCTGCGAAAGACGGATTACTTCGTCTCTGCTGCGCTTGCGGCTGCGGCGTCGTCAGCGGAAACCTGGCCAGCCGGAACGCTTGCGATCGCGATGGTCGGGTTGTTGTCGCCGTGTGCAACTGCGGTAACGCCCTTCGGCAGGGTGATATCAGCCAGGTGGACGGATGCGCCAGCTTCGACCTTGGACAGGTCGACTTCGACGAATTCCGGCAGGTCGGCCGGCAGGCAGCTGACGTCGAGTTCGTTCATCACGTGGCTGATGATCGCGCCACCCAGCTTCACGGCCGGGGAGACTTCAGCGTTCACGAAGTGCAGCGGCACCTTGACGTGGATCTTCTGCTTCGGATCGACGCGCTGGAAGTCAGCGTGCAGCACGAGTTGCTTGTATGCGTGCATCTGGAAGTCGCGCAGCAGGACCTTTTCGACCTTGCCTTCGATTTCCATGTCGAGGATCGAAGAGTGGAAAGCTTCCTTCTTCAGCGCGTGGTACAGCGCGTTGTGGTCCAGTGCAATGGTGACCGGATCAGTCGTGCCGCCATAGATGATGGCCGGCGTCTGGCCCGCATTGCGCAGGCGGCGGCTCGCTCCGGACCCCTGCTCAGTGCGTGGGAATGCGATAACTTTCATTTTTAGCTCCAAAAGTGCAAGCAAGCTTGCGATAAGTCCCCCGCGACCAGGGGACGTGAAAACCTTCCTCCCGGAGGAAGAAGGGAAAACCGAAAACTTAGTCGACGAACAGCGAGCTGACCGAATCGCCCTTGGTGATGCGCTTGAAGGTTTCGGCCAGCAGGTCCGCTGCGGTGAGCTGGCGGATCTTCGGGCAGGCCTTGGCTTCAGCAGTCAGCGGAATGGTGTCGGTGACAACCAGTTCGTCCAGCGGCGAGGTCGTGATGCGGTCGATCGCCGGGCCGGACAGCACCGGGTGCGTACAGTAGGCGACCACCTTCTTGGCGCCGCGCTCCTTCAGCACTTCGGCGGCCTTGGTCAGCGTGCCGGCTGTGTCGACCATGTCGTCCATGATCACGCAGTTGCGGCCTTCGACTTCACCGATGATGTGCATGACTTCCGACACGTTCGCCTTCGGGCGGCGCTTGTCGATGATGGCCAGGTCGCAGTTCAGGCGCTTGGCCAGTGCGCGGGCGCGGACCACGCCGCCGACGTCCGGCGACACGACTAGCAGGTCGTCGTAATTCTTCTTGATGAGGTCCGTCAACAGGATCGGGGATGCATAAATGTTATCCACCGGAATGTCGAAGAAGCCCTGGATCTGGTCTGCGTGCAGATCCATGATCAGGACGCGGCCGACACCGGCCTGCTGCAGCATGTTGGCAACGACCTTGGCGGAAATCGCCACGCGCGCGGAGCGCGGACGGCGATCCTGGCGGGCGTAACCGAAGTAGGGGATGGCGGCGGTAATGCGACCGGCGGAAGCACGCTTGAGTGCATCGACCATCAACATGATTTCCATCAGGTTGTCGTTGGTCGGCGCGCAGGTCGATTGCAGGACGAAAACATCCTTGCCGCGCACGTTCTCGTTGATTTCCACCATGACTTCGCCGTCGGAGAATTTCGACACGACAGCCTTGCCAAGGGGGATGCCGAGGTGCTTGACCACCCCTGCGGCCAGCTCCGGGTTTGCGTTGCCGGTAAAGACCATCAGGTTTTCAAGCGCCATGGGACACCTAGGAAATTGCGGGTTAAAAGGATGAAAAGCCGCCAAGGCATGACTGTGTGTCTCGCGTTGGCGGCTTTGGGTTCTTCTTGTGTTTAATGGCAGGGGAACAAGGATTCGAACCTTGGTATGCCGGAATCAAAATCCGGTGCCTTAACCAGCTTGGCGATTCCCCTACGCAACCTGTTGTCTGCCGTTGCCCATGTGCTTCATGCAACGTCAAACGAATTCTGTACTACGACGGCAGCAAGTGCGAGAGCGGGTGGCGCTCGATCGCCTTGGCTTTCCAGACTTTCCACTGAGTCTGTCCGGTTTTCTGTGCTGCTTTCAGCACTTCGTCAGCTTCATGCTCCTGCCCGAAGGCGCAGAACACGCAAGCACCGGAACCAGTCATTCTTGCATCGCCAAATTGTTGCAGCCAGTTGATGGCTTCGGCAATCGGCGGGAAGAGTCTTGTTGCCACGACTTGCAGGTCGTTTTTTCCGAAGCAATTGGATGCCTTGGAAAAGTCCGATATTTTGACGGGGTTTGTGTTTCTTGTCAAACCCGGATCTGAAAATATTGCTGCGGTCGGTACGGAAACCCCGGGTTCGATGACAACATAACAGCGATTCGGGGTGTCGACGGCCGCCAGATCTTCGCCCACGCCTTCTGCAAACGCACTCCGGCCAAAGATGAAAAAAGGTACATCTGCACCGAGCTGCAGACCGAGTTTCATCAGTTCATCGCGCGTCAGCCCGGCTTGCCACAAGTGGTTGAGCGCAATCAGGGTGGTCGCCGCATCGGAGGAGCCGCCTCCGAGTCCTCCGCCCATCGGCAGCCTTTTTTCTATGGCAATGTCGGCGCCCAGCTTCCCGGCAAGGCCGGGGGATATGGCCGCTCTGAGCAGTTTTGCGGCGCGCACGATCAGGTCCGTGTCTTCCGGTACGCCTGGAATGTCGGTAAGGCGGCGCACCACGCCATCGCTGCGCACGGTGAAATGCAGCAGATCACAATGGTCGAGCAACTGGAAGGCGGTTTGCAACAGGTGATAGCCGTCCGGGCGGCGTCCGGTGACGTGCAGGAACAGATTCAGCTTGGCGGGAGCGGGACAGTTGTTCAGCGAGGTTGCCATGTGTCGATGACGATACGGAGAGAGACGTCGCCTGCCTGCTCGGTGTTGCGGGCAAGGTCGATGCGTTTGGGACGGTTTTCCTGTGACGACGGATTGTCATCGAGCCAGCTGGCGTAGTGAATGCGCCAGCCGTCACGTGAATCAATGCGTGTTTCGGGCGGGCTGGCAACGAGGCGTTTGCCGGCAATGTCGACCGCAAACCCCTGCAGCCATTCCCGCAGCCCGGCGACCGGCAGTGGCCATCCGAGCGTTTCCGCTGTCAGTGCATCGACACTGGCGGCGCTCTTTGCTTGCTGTCCGGTCTGCCGGAGTGTCGCCCCTTCGGCATTGACGTCGATGACGGCCACGGTCTGGCCGAGCGGCGACAACAGGGTGACAACGGTTTGCGCCGGAGTCTGCGACCAGGTGAAGCTGCCGTGCAGGGCTTCATCCCTGCTGTTGGCCTGGTAACGCACGGACAGGCGTCCGCCGATGTCGATTGTTTCGTGGAAGCGGCGTGGCGCCGCCTGCTCGGTCGCCGGTGGGGCGGGCGGTGACATGGTGGCGCAGCCAGCCAGCAGCAATGGCAACGCGAATGCGATTGCCCGGGCAAGGCAAAGACTCATAGGTTGACGTTCAGGCGCGCCAGCGTGCTCTTGAGTGTGTCGTTCTGCGGGTCCTTGGTCTGCGCGTCACGCCACAGTCTTTGCGCGTCATCCTTCTGGCCTTTCACCCAGAGGACTTCGCCCAGGTGTGCGGCGATTTCCACATCGGGGCGCAGCTCGTAGGCGCGGCGCAGCAGCGATTCGGCTTCTTTCAGGTTGCCGAGCCGGAATTGCACCCAGCCCATGCTGTCCATGATGAAGGGGTCGTCGGGAGCCAGCTGCAGGGCCTTGTCGATCAGGGAGTGCGCTTCCTGCAGGCGGACGTTGCGCTCGGCCAGCGAATAGCCGAGCGCGTTGTAGGCGTGCTGGTTGTTGGGCGCCAGTTCCATGATCTTGCGCAGGGATGACTCCATCACATCCCATTGGCTGCTCTTTTCGGCGGCCATCGCGTAGTCGTAGAGCAGGTCGGTATTGGATGGGAAGCGTGCAAGTCCTGCCTTGAAGACCTTCAACGCTTCTTGTAACTGGTTGGCGTCGCGCAGGAGCTGGCCTTCGGCGATGACGATCTGGGCTTCCTCGCGGTCGCCGCTGACGCTCAGTTCGTGCAGCAGCTTGCGGGCGCTCGCCATGTCGCCCCGCTTGGCAATGACCTGTGCACGCTTGATCTGAGCATTCAGGTAGGCTTCGCCGGGTTCGATCTGGGACAGCCACTTGAGGACGCCGTCGCTGTCCTTGCGCTCTTCGGCGATCTGCGCAAGCAGCAGCAATGCCTGGGACGGGTCGCGCTCGTCATCCGGTTTCGCGGACAAGAGGTTGAGGTAGGTCGTCAGGTATTGCTCGGCCGACTTCAGGTCATTGGTCTGCATGCCGAGTACGCCAAGCGCGTATAGCGAGGTCAGGTCTTGCGGCTGGTCCTTGAGCAGGGCTTCGAATTCGCCGCGTGCTTTCGTATATTGCTTCTGGTCGATCAGCATGCGCGCATAGGCCATGCGCACGTCGCGTGCCTTGGGATAGCTGGCGACGAAATCGCCGAGCAGCTTGAGGGACTCCGCCTTATCCTGTGTCACCTGTACCAGCGCAAGGATGGCGAGTTCGGACTCGGGCTTGGCCTTGAGTGCCGTCTCTGCTTCCTGGCGCGCGCGCTGGATGTCGCCGCGGGCATAGGCGCCCTGGGCCAAGGCCAGCCGTGCTTCAGGCACGTCGAGGTAGGGCTGGAGGATGCGCTCGAGCATGGCGAACGCGGCATTTTTATCCTTGGCCCGGGCGAGCAGGCGCTGCATCTGGAAGGCGAGCAAGCCACGAGTCTGGGGACGCGCTTCCTTGAGGCGCTCCTCGAGGATGGGTTGCGCTTCGTCGAGGTTGTCGCTCAGGATGACAAAGCTCAGGTAATACTGGGTGGCCTCGTCGGAGTTCGGCGCCAGCGTGCGCCAGAGGCGCACCGCGCTCAATGCTTCATCCGCCTGTTTGGCCGTCAGCGCCATTTCTGCCGCACGGCGGGCCAGGCGCGGGTCGCGCGTCTGCTGGGCGAGGGAGAGCAGCGTCACGTAGGCGGTTTGCCAGTCGCCGCGCTGGAATGCAATTTCCGAGGTGATCAGCTTGTACACCAGCTCATCCGTCAACTCCACCGAGGGCAGCGGGTCCTCCGGTTTCTGCTCGCCAGAACCGGGACGCTTGTGCGGGGATGCGGACGAAGCTTTCCTGACGACCGACTCGTCGGCGTTGGCCACCACGGCAGGCGCCGACGCGATGACGGGCTGCGCGGGTTGAATGGTGCGGGTGGCGCACGCCGATAACAGGATCGGCAGAGTTACAATGAGAAGAGTGTTTTTCAAGGAACATTCCCAGCTAATCAGGCAGCATTCATTTTACGCCCAACGGGGGCGCTATGCGCGTGGGTAATATAGAGCTGCCGAGCCGAATTATCGCCCTTGCGAACACTGCGGCCATCGAAAGTGATGGCACTCCAGTGATACCACACTTGTCTTCTGTCAAATTTGTCTTTCTGCAAAGAGTCGTCTGAACAATGCCTGAACTACCCGAAGTTGAAGTGACGCGCCGGGGCGTGGCCCCGCATCTGGAAGGGCGGGTGGTTGCCGGTGTCGCGCTGCGCCACAGCGGCCTTCGATGGCTTTTTCCCGATGGGCTTGCCGAACTCCTTCGCGGGCAGCGTATTCGCTCGACCGGACGCCGCGGCAAATATCTCCTGATCGGGTTCGACCACGGCACGCTCATCGTACACCTGGGAATGTCCGGCCACCTGCGGATACTGCCGCGCGGGACGCCACCCGAAAAGCATGACCATTTCGATCTGGAGCTCGGCGATCAGGTGATGCGCATGACTGACCCGCGGCGGTTCGGTGCTGTGCTCTGGCATGGAAGCGCGGAGGGCATGGTCGACGAGCACCTGCTGCTGCGCGGACTCGGTGTCGAGCCGCTGGATAGCGGATTCAACGCTGAATTGCTGTACAAGATGACACGCCGGCGCAGTGCTTCCATCAAGCAGGTGTTGCTTGCCGGAGACATTGTCGTTGGGGTCGGCAATATCTATGCATCGGAAAGCCTGTTCAAGGCAGGGATCAATCCACGCACGCCTGCCCACCGTATCGGCCTTGTCCGATATGAAAGACTGGCGGTGGCCATTCGTGAAACGCTTGCTGCCGCCATAGAAAAAGGCGGCAGCACGCTGCGCGATTTCATGGCGGCGGACGGGCAGCCCGGATACTTCCAGCAGAGCTACTTTGTCTACGACCGCGCCGGAGAACCGTGCCGGATATGCGCGACGACGGTCCGGGCGATCAAGCAGGGACAGCGTTCGACCTTCTACTGCCCAAATTGTCAAAAATGAGTCCGGGTGCTAGATTCGTACATTCATACAGTGTTAGCTTGGGGAAATTGTGAGCAATCTGGTACAAAAGTTCCAGGAATACAGTGGTTGGCGCAACAACGTCATGGCTGCGCTCGAGCGCTACCGCGCCTGCGTAAGCGGAACGGACCTCTCCGACCCGGTCAGCGACCAGCATTTCTCGCGCCTGAAAGCCAGGCTGACCGACGACAAGCTTTCGATTGCCTTTGTGGCTGAGTTCTCGCGCGGCAAGTCAGAACTGATCAACGCCATCTTCTTCGCCGATTACGGCCAGCGCATCCTGCCGTCCTCGGCGGGACGCACCACCATGTGTCCGACGGAATTGCTGTACGACGAAACCTTTCCGCCGTCGATCCGGCTGCTGCCGATCGAAACGCGCGCAGAGGCGGCATCGACCAGCGATTACAAGGACAACAACCACGTCTGGACCGTCCTGCCGCTCGACATCACGTCCGGCGAGGGCATGCTGGATGCGTTCAAGCAGGTGAGCCTGACCAAGCGTGTGCCGGTTGACGAGGCAAAGCGATACGGCCTGTACCACGAGGACGATCCCGATGCATCGCTGTCCGTGGGGGACGACGGTCTCGTCGAAATTTCCCAGTGGCGCCATGCGATCGTCAATTTTCCGCACCCGCTGCTGAAGCAGGGCCTGGTCATCATCGATACGCCGGGCCTGAACGCGATCGGTACCGAACCGGAATTGACGCTGAACCTGATCCCGAACGCGCACGCCGTGCTTTTCATCCTGGCGGCCGATACCGGCGTGACCAGGAGCGACATCGACGTCTGGCGCGACCACATCGGCGGCGGCCCCGCCCGCCTTGTCGTGCTCAACAAGATCGACAGCATGTGGGACGAGTTGCGCTCGGTTGAAGAGGTTGAGGAGCAGATCGAAAAGCAGGTCGCGACCGTCGCCCATACGCTCAGTCTGTCCACCCACCAGGTGTTCCCCATTTCGGCTCAGAAAGGCCTTGTCGGCAAGGTCAACCGCGATCCGGGGTTGCTGGAAAAGAGCCGTTTGCCGGCACTCGAATCCGCGCTCTCGGAAGAGCTCATTCCCAGCAAGCGGGAAATCGTACGCGGCCAGCTCGAGACAGAGGTCAACGAGCTGACGGCAGCCAAGCATGCGTTGCTGGCTTCGCGCAGCCGCAACATCGTGGAGCAGCTGGTCGAGCTGAAGAGCCTGCGCGGCAAGAACCAGTCGATCATCGAACACATGATGAAGCGCGTCGATCTCGAAAAGAAGGAGTTCGACAGCAGCCTGCTGAAACTCCAAGGCACGCGCGCCGTTTTCACGCGCCTGTCGAGCGAGGTCTTCACCAGCCTCGGCATGGACATCCTGAAGGCGGAAATCCGCAAGACCCGGGAGTCGATGGAGAACAGCAAATTCTCCGCCGGCATGCGCGCGGCAGTGAAGGACTTCTTCGCGCATGTGCGCAACAACCTTGTGCAGTCCGGCCAGAAGACGGACGAGATCACCGAGATGATGACGGTGATGTACCGGAAATTCTCTACCGAGCATGGTCTGGCGCTTTCTTCTCCGATGCCGTTTTCGCTCGAGAAATACCTCAAGGAGATCGAGCTGATCGAAAGCGTGTACCACAAGCAGTTCGGCGCCGCGGCCATCCTCACGATGCCGCAGGTGGCGCTGATGACCAAGTTCTTCGACTCGATCGCATCGCGCGTGAAGCAAAGCTTCCTGCAGGCGAACCGCGACGTCGAAGCATGGCTGAAGGTGGTCATGGCACCGCTCGAAGCGCAGATCTGGGAGCACCGGTCGCAGTTGAAGAAGCGTCGCCAGTCGATCGAACGCATCCATCTCGCCACCGACAGCCTGGAAGAAAAGGTGCAGGTGCTGGAAGCGATGCAGTCCGAGATCGAGGCGCAGAAGAAAATCCTCCACGCGCTTGAAGCGGAACTCAAGGGCGCAATTGCTGCGGAACTGTCCGCTCTCAAGGCGGCGGCATAGATGAAGCGGGTTGCAGGGGCGCCGGCAGCGCAGGCTGCGGGCGCCGGTTCGGCGTTTTCGGATCCATCATTTTCGCAGGCCGTCATCCGATGGCAAAAGCAGCATGGGCGGCACACGCTGCCATGGCAGAACACCACGGATGCCTATCGCATCTGGCTGTCGGAAATCATGCTGCAGCAGACCCAGGTATCCGCGGTCATTCCCTACTACCTTCGCTTTCTCGACCGATTTCCCGATGTCGCATCGCTGGCGGCTGCGCCGTCCGAGGAAGTGATGGCGCATTGGAGCGGGCTGGGATACTACTCGCGCGCGCGCAACCTTCACCGGTGCGCGCAGCGTGTGGTGGCGGAGTTTGGCGGTGTCTTTCCCGCCGATCCACTGCTGCTCGCCGAGTTGCCCGGGATCGGCCGGTCGACGGCTGCGGCCATCGCTGCATTTGCCTATGGCGCGCGGGCGGCCATTCTGGATGGCAACGTCAAGCGCGTATTCGCGCGGGTATTCGGAATAGAAGGCTTCCCCGGAGCCAAGCCGGTGGAAGACAGGATGTGGCAACGCGCGGTCACTCTCCTGCCTGAGCGGGATATTGAATCGTATACACAGGGATTGATGGATCTCGGCGCCACCTTGTGTACGCGCAGCAGTCCGTTGTGCGGCCAGTGTCCGCTGGTGCAGCGATGCGTGGCTTATGGAAGCGGACGCGTGCACCTGTTGCCGGAGCGCCGGCCAAAGAAGGCCGTGCCGGAAAAGTCCACCACCATGCTGGTTATCACGCATGGCGGTCATGTCCTGCTGGAGCAGCGCCCCGATACAGGCATCTGGGGCGGATTGATGTCCCTGCCTGAACTTGCAGTCGACGGCGATGTGTCCGATAAAGTGTTTTCGGTGGCAGCAACTTTTGGCGAACCCGAATCAAGCGAAAAACTTACGCCGTTTTCGCACGTGTTTACCCACTTCAAACTGCATGTCTCTCCCTACCGGGTCCGGCTCTCGCGCCGTGCCGATGCGGCAAGGCAATCCAGTCACGTCTGGTATCCAGGTGAACGGCTGGCGGATGCGCCCTTGCCGGCGCCAGTGAAAAAGCTGCTGCTTGCGGTATTTCGCGAGCAGGATTTGATCGCTAGTCGTTGATCCATTCCACCCGGTTGCGTCCGAGCTGCTTGGCCTGGTAGAGCGCGGAGTCGGCGCGCGAAATCAGGTCCGTGATCTTTTCTCCCTGCCTGTACTGGGCAACACCGATCGACAGCGATATGTGCTTCTGTTCCAGGATCTTCTGGAAGTCGAGGAAATGCGCATAGACGCGCAGCCGTTCCGCATGCATCACGGCGCCTTTCACATCGGTGTCCGGCAGGATCTGCATGAACTCGTCGCCGCCGTAGCGTCCGAGGACGTCGGTGTCGCGGATGCTGTCCCGCGCCACGCGGGCAAATTCCTTCAGGATCGTGTCGCCCACGAGATGTCCGTTGTTGTCGTTGATTTCCTTGAACCTGTCGATATCGATCAGGCAGATCGTGAACGGGATGCCGCAACTGTCGGCCTGCAGCTTGGCCTGCTCCAGTTCTGACTGCAGCTGGCGGCGGTTGTAGAGGCCGGTCAGCTCGTCGCGGACGGATTTCTCTTCATAGTGTTCAAGCTGATAGCGCGTGGCGCGCAGCAGCTGGCGCATGTTCTGGATCTGTTTGCCCACGATGATCATGCCGGGGAGGGTCAGCGCCAGCACGAACCATTGCGCCATGTCGGCGCGGAAACCGAAGTGGTAGCCCTCGGCCTGCGCGCGTACGAGGATGATGCCGAGATAGGCGGCCAGGCAGCCGACGGAGAGCAGGATCAGCGATGCAGTGGACAGCCTGAATATGCCGAACGAAAACGCAATCAGGACGAAGGGCACCAGCGCAATCTGCGTCGAGCGTTCGAGGTAGGCCACGCCCAGCATGATCAGCAGCGACGCCATCAACTGCGGGAGCATCAGGCTCGGCTCATGGAAGCGCTGGTTCAATCCGAGCCGGAAAACGCCGTAGAAGAGCGCGACAACTGCTACCACTGCCGCGGCAACACAGCTGAATGTCAGCCCGCTGATGAAACCCTGCCTATAGAAGATGTACAGGCTGAGCGCGTACAGCAGCGAAATCAGGCTGATCGGCGAAATCTGCGGAATGCGGACGGGCGGCATGTTCTTGCGGCGGTTGATTGTGTCAGACCGCATCGTTTCGCGTGCGTCGTCCAATAGCATGGGATTAGCGCTCAATGTGTGCCGGTAAATGCTTGCTGGTTGCGGGGAAATTTTGCCGATGCGGCAGTGACCAGCCATTTATCCTACGAATGGCCGGCTGCGATTTTGCGCGGTAACAAACCGGGGACGAAAAATGCAGTGGGGAAGCTTGTCGTGCGAGAGATTCTCGCAAATGTCACATCGCCGGGCGGCGATATGCCGAGGATTCTTGTCTTTGTTTTAAGTTAGATGATCTTGTGCTGGACCAGGTACTGATGGATGATCGAGAGACGGCTTTCCGCGTCGAGCAGTTCCAGCAGTTTCTGTCGCGCCTTGAGCGGGATCGGGAGGATTTCGCACCAGCGGTTGGCGACCCAGCTCGCGCTGTCGAGGCGTATCGGTTGCGAGAACGGGCTGATGAAGTCGGCGCCCCGCTCGGCGCGTCCCTTCTCGGTCACATCGTCGATAACCATCTTGAGCGTCTTTGCGCAAGTGACATGGACATCGCTCGCCGGTATCGTGGTGTCGGGGGCGATGAGGTCGACGCGTGCTTCGAGGCGCTGGTCGCGCAGCACCCGCGTTTCACGGATGCGGAAGCGTTCGCCGCCCTGGGTGCGCAGCATCATCACGCCGAGTTCCTCCATATCCCAACCAGTGATATGCGCGAGGCAGCCGACTTCCTCCGGTTCGGCGGCCGTGCCGATTTCCTGGCCGCTCTTGATGAGGACGACGCCGAACGGTGCATCGTTCTTCATGCACTCCCGCACCATGTCGATGTAGCGCGCTTCGAAGACCTTGAGCGGAAGGACGCCTTCCGGAAACAGGACGGTCTTCAGCGGAAACAGCGGGAGCCAGGAATCAGTCGCACGCATGGAATGCCAATGAAATCAGTTCAGCTCGCGGTGCCGGACGAGCACGCGCTCGGAGGCGCGGAAATGCCTTGCCAGCTTCTCGACCATGTAGACCGAGCGGTGCTGGCCGCCGGTGCAGCCGATGGCAACGGTGAGGTAGCTGCGGTTGTCATTCTTGAAAGCCGGCAGCCATTTCTCGACGAAGGTGCGGATGTCGGCGAGCAGTTCCGCGACGTGGGCCTGCACGTCGAGGAAGGCGATCACCGGTTCGTCGCGTCCGGTGTACGGGCGCAGGCGCAGGTCATAGTAAGGATTCGGCAGCACGCGCACATCGAATACCAGGTCCGCGTCCAGCGGCACGCCGAACTTGAAGGCGAAGGATTCGAACAGCAGGGTCAGCGGCGTACGCTCGGTCTCCACCAGGTCCTTGATCCAGGCGCGCAACTTGTTCGCGGAGAGGCCGGAGGTGTCGATGACATGGCCGATACCCTCGACGGCGGACAGCATTTCGCGCTCGCGCAGGATGCATTCGGTCAGGGTCGGCTGGTCGCCGCCAGGCGCCGGACGGAAACGGTGGGAGAGCGGGTGGCTGCGGCGTGTTTCGGAAAAACGCGCGATCAGGGATTCGGTCTTCGCCGAGAGGAACAGGACCTTGACGTCGTGGCCTTCATCCTTCAACTTCTGGATGTCTGCGGGAAGTCCGGCCAGGGAGTCGGCGCTGCGCGCATCCATGGCGACGGCGAGGTTTTGCGCGCCTTCTTCCAGCCGTGTCTCGACGAGTTGGCGCAGCAGCTTGGGCGGCAGGTTATCGACGCAGAAGTAGCCGGCGTCTTCGAGTGCATTCAGTCCGACCGATTTTCCCGAGCCGGAAATGCCAGTGATGAGAATGATGCGCATAAGCGGTAATCATACCGCAAAGGTATTAGTCATTCCCCATTGCTTTCTGCTGGCGCTCCATGAATTCCTTCAGCGTGTCGATGCCGCGCAGCTGGAGGATGGTGTTGCGTACCGCGGCTTCGAGAAGCACCGCGAGGTTGCGGCCGGCTTCCACGGGGATGATGACCTTGCGGATCGGCAGGCCGAGCACTTCCTCGGTCTGGGAGTGCAGCGGCAGGCGTTCGTAGTTTTCTTCCAGGGTCTTGCGGCGGACCAGGTGGACGATCAGTTTCAGCCGCATTTTGCGGCGCACGGCGGTCTCGCCGAAGATCGTCTTGATGTCCAGCAGACCCAGTCCGCGCACTTCCAGCAGGTTCTGCAGCAGGGGCGGGCAGCGGCCTTCGATCATGTTCGGTGCGATGCGCGCGAATTCCACTGCGTCGTCGGCGACCAGGCCGTGGTTGCGTGAAATCAGCTCCAGGCCCAGTTCGCTCTTGCCCAGGCCGGATTCGCCGGTGATCAGCACGCCGACACCCAGCACGTCCATGAACACGCCGTGCATCGTCACCCGCTGCGCCAGTTCCTTGGACAGGTAGACCCGCAGGTAGTCGATGACCTGTGCGGCGGGCAGCGGCGTGGAAAACAGGGGAATGTTGCGCTCGTCGCACACTTGCAGGATGTAGGGAGGCGTTTCCAGGCCCTGCGCGATGATGAAGGCGGGCGGTTCGCCATTGACCAGCTCTTCCGTCTGGTACTTGCGGGAAGTGGGCGAGAGCTTGTTGTAGTACTGGATTTCCTGGTGGCCGAAGACCTGCAGGCGGCCAGGGTGGATCAGGTTCAGGTGGCCGACCTGGTCGGCGGCGGAGGTGGCGTCGCCGGAAATGCGGCGTTCACCGCCCGGAAAGCCTGCAAACCAGCCCAGTTGCAATGCTTCGCGGGTGTCGTCGTACAGCTGCTGGATCGAAAGGTTGGTCTGTGTGGGCATGGGCGGAACTCATTGTGATGGGGGGAACGCCCCCCACATGAGTTCCGATTATGCATGCACGCTCGGTTCCCACGCAATAATGCGCGAATGGACCGAGGCGGCGTCCGGATCGGTCGCCAGATGGTTGCGGAAAGCCTCGTCCGAGAACATCTCGGCTATTTCGGAGAGGATTTCGAGATGCTGCTGCGTGACGTGGTCCGGGATCAGCAGGAATACCAGCAGCTTGACCGGATGCCCATCCGGTGATTCGAAAGGAATCGGTTCCTTCAGCCGGACAAAGGCGGCCAGCGGCGCCTTCAGCCCCTTGATGCGGCCGTGCGGCACGGCCACGCCATGACCCAATCCGGTCGAGCCGAGGCGTTCGCGGGCAAAGAGGTTGTCCGAAACAACGGAGCGCGCGATGCTGCAGTTGTTCTCGAAGATCAATCCCGCCTGCTCGAATGCGCGCTTCTTGCTCGATACCTCGAGATCCAGAACCACGTTGTTGGGCGACAGGATTTTTGAAAGGTTAGTCATGTTACAAAACGGCATGCTGCACCGCACAATGCGTTATTTTGAGTCGCATTATAGGCCTCTTGCTGGGATGTGCAATGACTTAGCTTAGGGTTGCCCGAAGAAACTACATTGATAGTAAGCAGAAACCGGATGTGCAATTTTCAACATTCATCAGTGGTTACTGTCGCCTCTGGTTAAGACTGGCACGGAATGAAATGGTTTCCTGGCAGAACCGGCTTTCTGCCACCCATCTGCCTTCATGTGACGAACAAACAACGGTCATTGTCGGGCGTTACGCATGTTTGACGGCCGCTGTCCTGTAGTGAAGTTTGTCCTCCATGGGTTGATATCAAGGCCGCCGCGCCTCGTATAACGAGCGTACACCGACAATTTCTGTGGTTTGCACTGGCGCATGATGTCCATGAAGATCCGTTCCACGCATTGCTCATGGAATTCATTGTGGTTGCGGAAGCCGATCAGGTACTGCAGCAGGTGTTCCTGGTCGATCTGCGGCCCGACGTAGCGGATCTGCACGCTGCCCCAGTCCGGTTGTCCCGTGACGAGGCAGTTCGATTTCAGCAAGTGAGAGACGAGGGTTTCCTCGACAATCGCTTCCTCGTGGTTCGCCTTCAGCAGCATGGGATTGGGGCTGTATTCGTTGACTTCGATATCCAGCCGGTCGAGCAGCAGGCCTTCGAGTTCGCCCATCTCTACGGTGGCAAAGGTGTCGGGCATCGCAAGCTTTACCTGCACTGGCGAGCCGAAGCCGTTTGACAGGTCGGTCCGCAGCATCTCGGCGAGCGCCTCGGGCGACTCGATGCGTGTCTGGTTGAACGAATTCAGGTAGAGCTTGAACGACTTCGATTCGATGATGTTCGGCGAATCGGCCGGCACCGTGAAGGTGGCGATGGCAACCTGCGGCTTGCCGCGCGGGTTCAGCCACGAGAGTTCATAGGCATTCCAGATATCCATGCCGAAAAAGGGCAGGGTTCCCGATACACCGATTTCCAGGCGCTTCTGTTCGCGCGGGATCGGGAAGAGCAGGGACGGCGTGTATTCGGCCTGGTAGGCGGTGGGTTTGCCGAGCGGCGAGGCTTCCGGCTGGTTGGAGATGGTCATACGCGGCGCGGCACGAAGCCGGAAAAAACTCCCGAGAGGGCTGCGATGTCATTAAGACAGCGGCCGGCCCCCTCGGTTCGGTCGCTGCATGCTTCCTACAGGAACAGTTTATACACCGGGTTCTCGGTTTCGTCCCAATGACGGTAGCCGAGGCTGGAGAGGAAGGTGCGGAAGGATTTCATTTCCTTCTTCGGCACCTGCAATCCGACGAGGATGCGGCCGACGTCGCCGCCCTGGTTGCGGTAGTGGAACAGGCTGATGTTCCAGTTCGGCGCCATGCTGTCGAGGAAGCGCATCAGCGCGCCCGGACGTTCCGGGAATTCGAAGCGGTAGAGCAGTTCGTCATGCGCTAGCGGGCTCTTGCCGCCGACGAGGTGGCGGACGTGCAGCTTGGCCAGTTCGTCATGCGTCAGGTCCAGCGTCTTGAAGCCGTGCTTTTCGAAATTCTTCGAGATCTTTTCAGACTCGTCGCGCTTGGAAATCTGGATGCCGACGAAGACATGGGCGACTTTTGCATCGCTGATTCGGTAGTTGAATTCGGTGACGTTGCGCGGGCCGATCAGTTCGCAGAAGCGCTTGAAGCTGCCGCGTTCCTCGGGAATCGTGACGGCGAAGAGCGCTTCGCGTGCTTCACCCACTTCGGCCATCTCGGCCACGAAGCGCAGGCGGTCGAAGTTCATGTTGGCGCCGCTGGTCACGGTGACCAGGCTGTGCCCGCTGACCGGCTTCTTGCCGGCCTTCGACCGCTCGATGTAAGCCTTGGCGCCGGCTACCGCCAGCGCGCCTGCCGGTTCGAGAATGCTGCGTGTATCCTGGAAGACGTCCTTGATGGCGGCGCACACCTCGTCGGTATCGACCAGGATCACTTCATCGACATGCTGTTTCGCCAGGCGGAACGTCTCCTCGCCGGCTAGTTTGACTGCGGTGCCGTCGGAGAACAGGCCGACGTCGCCCAAGGTGACGCGACGGCCTGCCTTGAGGCTGCGTGCCATCGCATCGGAGTCGGTGGTCTGCACGCCGATCACCTTGATGTCCGGACGAACCGCCTTGACATAGGCCGCCACGCCGGCAACCAGGCCGCCGCCGCCGATGGCGCAGAAGATCGCGTGGATGGGTTCGGAATGCTGGCGCAGGATTTCCATGCCGATCGTTCCCTGGCCGGCGATCACATAGGGATCGTCGAAGGGATGGACGAAGGTCAGCTTGAGCTTCTTCTCCAGCGTCAGCGCGTGATTGTAGGCGTCGGTGTAGGAGTCGCCGAACAGGACGACTTCACCGCCGCGCGCACGGACCGCCTCCATCTTCACCGGGGGGGTGGTCGTCGGCATGACGATCACGGCGCGGCAGCCAAGGCGTGCCGCCGACAGCGCCACGCCCTGGGCGTGATTGCCGGCGGATGCGCAGATGACACCACGCTTCAGCTGTGCCGGCGTGAGATGGGCCATCTTGTTGTAGGCCCCGCGAATCTTGAAACTGAACACGCTCTGGATGTCTTCGCGCTTGAGGTAAATGCGGTTGTCCATGCGCTGCGACAGCGTTGGCGCGAGTTCGAGCGGCGATTCGACCGCGACGTCGTAGACGCGGGCGGTCAGTATTTTCTGTAGATAGTCGGTAGTCATAGGTTCGGTGTCGGCTGCATGCATTCCCCAATGCGCACGCAGCCCGCCATTATAATGGACGCCCCCGGCGAATCTTCCATGGCTGGTTATATATCCGATATGCACCGCCTCCGCTTGATGGGGGCTCATTATTCACTCGATGATCGAATCCGCAATCCGCTGGCTGCTCGGCGTTCTCGCCATTCCCGACGTCGGGCTGACGTCCGTATTCGTGATCAGCATCGTTTCGGCCACCTTGCTTCCGCTCGGGTCGGAGCCGGCCGTTTTCGCCGTCATCAAGGCTAACGGCGCGCTGTTCTGGCCGGCCATCGCGGTGGGCACGGTGGGAAATACCATCGGCGGGATCATCGATTACTGGATGGGATACGGCGCCAAGCAGGCATTTGCGAAAGAGCGGGAAACCCACTGGTTCGGCTGGCTCCAGCGTTTCGGCGCGAAGGCGATGCTGCTTGCGTGGCTGCCCGGGATCGGCGATCCGCTCTGCACGCTCGGTGGCTGGCTGAAACTGCCGTTCTGGCCGTGCGTGCTGTATATGGCCATCGGTAAATTCCTGCGCTATGTGACGATGACCACGCTGTTGCTCTCCGTGCCCGACGGCTTCTGGCGTGGTCTCGTCAATTTGTTCTAGTTGTTGCAAAATTGAAACTTTTTGCAATGTTGGCGATAAATCGCGGCAAATTCCCGTATTAGGCCGTACGGGAAGTAAGGCTGTTGCCGCCTGGTGCAATGCAATACGCTAAAATGCACCTTTAAGGGTCTGTCTTGACATTCTGATGAACGCCCCCGCACAAATCCACGCACTACTTTCCGACGCGCCCAGCGACATCGTTCCCACCCGCCTGCGCGAAATTCCGTACAACTACACCTCGTTCTCCGACCGCGAAATCGTGATTCGCCTCCTGGGCGAAGAATCCTGGCGCATCCTCGACGAACTACGCAGCGAGCGCCAGACGGGACGGTCCGCGCGCATGCTGTACGAAGTGCTGGGCGACATCTGGGTGGTACGGCGCAATCCGTACCTGCAGGATGACATGCTGGACAACCCGAAGCGCCGTCAGGCGCTGATCGACGCGCTCAACCACCGCCTGACGGAAGTCGAAAAGCGCCGCCTGACCACTGGCCTGGCCGATGTCGGCGATGCGCAGGCTCGCCGCCGCAGTGCCAACGTCGAAGTCCTGGTCAAGGCCGCGCGCAAGGCAATCGCCGATTTCGGCGAGGAATTCCGCAAGACCTGGGACCTGCGCAAGCGCGCCACTCGTGAACTGAGCCGTTACACCGCCAAGGACAACATCAAGTTCGACGGCCTGTCGCGCGTCTCGCATGTCACCGACGCCACCGACTGGCGCGTCGAGTACCCGTTCGTCGTGCTGACACCGGATACCGAGGACGAAATGGCCGGCCTGGTCAAGGCTTGCATCGAACTCGGCCTGACCATCATTCCGCGCGGAGGCGGCACCGGCTACACCGGCGGCGCCGTGCCGCTGACGCCGCTGTCGGCGGTCATCAATACCGAAAAGCTGGAGCAGCTCGGCCCTGTCGAAATGACCACGCTTCCGGGCGTCGACCGTCCGTATGCGACGATCTACTCGGGCGCGGGCGTCGTCACCAAGCGCGTGTCCGACGCCGCCGAAAAGGCCGGCTTCGTGTTCGCTGTCGACCCGACCTCCGCGGAAGCATCCTGCATCGGCGGCAACATCGCGATGAATGCCGGCGGCAAGAAGGCCGTCCTCTGGGGCACCGCCCTCGACAACCTGGCGAGCTGGCGCATGGTCGACCCGAACGGCGACTGGCTGGAAGTCACGCGCATCGACCACAATCTCGGCAAGATCCACGACGCCCCGGTGGCGAAGTTCAAACTCGAATGGACGCACCCGGCCGACAAGGGCAAGAGCAACAAGCCGTTCAAGACCGAATACCTGGAAATCGAAGGCCGCCGCTTCCGCAAGGAAGGCCTGGGCAAGGACGTGACGGACAAGTTCCTCGCCGGCCTGCCGGGCATCCAGAAGGAAGGCTGCGACGGCCTGATCACGTCGGCGCGCTGGATCCTGCACAAGATGCCGAAGTTCGCGCGTACCGTCTGCCTCGAATTCTTCGGCCAGGCGCGCGATGCGATCCCGTCCATCGTCGAGATCAAGGACTACCTCGATGCCGAGGCGAAGAAGGGCGGGGCGATCCTCGCCGGCCTGGAGCACCTCGACGAACGCTACCTGCGCGCCGTCGGCTACGCGACCAAATCCAAGCGCGGCGTGCTGCCGAAGATGGCGCTGTTCGGCGACATCGTCGGCGACGACGAGGAAGCCGTCGCCCGTGCCGCGTCGGAAGTGATCCGCATGGCGAATACGCGTGTCGGCGAAGGCTTCGTCGCCGTCAGCCCGGAAACGCGCAAGAAGTTCTGGCTCGACCGTGCGCGTACCGCGGCAATCGCCAAGCACACCAATGCGTTCAAGATCAACGAAGACGTGGTGATCCCGCTCGACCGCATGGGCGAATATACCGACGGCATCGAACGCATCAACATCGAACTGTCGATCAAGAACAAGCTGCAATTCCTTGCCGAGCTGCGCGGTTTCTTCGCATCGCCCCATCTGCCGCTCGGCAAGAGCGAGGATGCGGACAGCGACATCCCGCCCGAGGAGCTTCTGGGGGATCGCGTCACGCAGGCGGTGCAGTTGATCGAAGCGACGTACGACCGTTGGTCCTACCTGCTGGTCAACCTGGACAAGCCGTTGCGCGAAGCGCGCGATGAGCTGGCCGCACTGCAGGTATCGACCACCTGGCTGGACGAGCGTCTGCAGCGCCAGCCGGATGCGAATGTATTCAACGTCGTGCAGGACCGCACCATCCGCGTGTCCTGGAAGGCGGAAGTGCGCGCGCCGCTGCGCCAGATCTTCAATGGCGCCGCGTACAAGCTGATCCTCGACGAGTGCAACGCCATCCACAAGCGGGTGCTGCGCGGGCGTGTGTTCGTCGCACTGCACATGCATGCGGGCGACGGCAACGTCCACACCAACCTGCCGGTCAACTCCGACCATTACGAGATGCTGCAGGACGCACATGCCGCGGTGGCCCGCATCATGGCGCTTGCGCGTTCGCTCAACGGCGTGATCTCGGGCGAGCACGGCATCGGCATCACCAAGCTGGAATTCCTGACCGAGGACGAGATCCGCGATTTCCGCGACTACAAGCTGCGCGTCGATCCGGAAGGCCGCTTCAACAAGGGCAAGCTGCTCAATGACCCGGCCATGCCGTCCGACCTGCGCAATGCCTACACGCCGTCCTTCGGCCTGATGGGCCACGAGTCGCTGATCATGCAGCAGAGCGATATCGGCGCGATTGCCAACAGCGTCAAGGACTGCCTGCGCTGCGGCAAATGCAAACCGGTATGCGCGACCCACGTTCCGCGCGCCAACCTGCTGTACTCGCCGCGCAACAAGATCCTGGCCACCTCGCTGCTGGTCGAAGCCTTCCTGTACGAAGAGCAAACCCGCCGCGGCGTGTCGATCAAGCACTGGGAAGAATTCGAGGACGTCGCCGACCACTGCACCGTCTGCCACAAGTGCGTGACCCCGTGCCCGGTCGACATCGATTTCGGCGACGTGTCGATGAACATGCGCAACCTGCTGCGCAAGATGGACAAGAAGTCCTTCAATCCCGGCACGACCGCCGCTATGTTCTTCCTGAACGCAACCGATCCGGCCACCATCAACGCCACACGCGCCGCGATGACCGGCCTCGGTTACAAGGCGCAGCGTTTCGCGAACGACCTGCTGAAGAAGTTCGCGAAGAAACAGACCAAGGCGCCGCCGGCCACGCATGGCAAGCCGCCGGTCAAGGAACAGGTGATCCACTTCATCAACAAGAAGATGCCGGGCAACCTGCCGAAGAAGACCGCGCGCGCATTGCTCGACATCGAGGACGACAAGGTCGTGCCGATCATCCGCGATCCGAAGAAGACCACGGCCGATACGGAAGCCGTGTTCTACTTCCCTGGCTGCGGTTCGGAGCGCCTGTTCTCGCAGGTGGGCCTGGCAACGCAGGCGATGCTGTGGCACGTCGGCGTGCAGACCGTGCTGCCGCCGGGCTACCTCTGCTGCGGTTATCCGCAGCGCGGTTCCGGCCAGTACGACAAGGCCGAAAAGATGATGACGGACAACCGCGTGTTGTTCCACCGTGTCGCCAACACCCTGAACTACCTCGACATCAAGACGGTCGTAGTGTCGTGCGGGACCTGCTACGACCAACTGGAGACCTATGAATTCGAGAAGATTTTCCCGGGATGCCGCATCATCGACATCCACGAATATCTCCTCGAAAAGGGCGTGAAGCTGGAAGGCGTCGGCGGCGTGCGTTACATGTACCACGACCCCTGCCATACGCCGATGAAGCAGCAGGACCCGATGAAGACGGTGAACGCGCTGATCACGATGGCGGACGGACTGAAGGTCGAGAAGAACGAACGCTGCTGCGGCGAATCCGGCACCCTGGGCGTGAGCCGCCCGGACATTTCCACGCAGGTCCGCTTCCGCAAGGAAGAGGAAATGCGCAAGGGCGCGGACAAGCTGCGTGCCGACGGCTTCAGCGGCGACGTGAAGATCCTCACCTCCTGCCCGTCGTGCTACCAGGGCCTGTCGCGCTACAACGAGGACTCGGGCACGACCGCCGACTACATCGTGGTGGAAATGGCGAAGCATTTGCTCGGCGAGAACTGGCTGCCGGACTATGTGGCAAGGGCCAACAGCGGCGGCATCGAACGCGTACTGGTATAAGCGATGGCAAAGGAAGCCTGCGAACTGTGCATGCATCCCGGCGGTGAAGTCATCTACCGGGATGACAACTATCGCATCGTGCTTGTCGAGGACGAGCGTTATCCCGGCTTTTGCCGGGTGATCTGGAATGCGCACAAGCGGGAAATGACCGACCTGACGACCGCCGAGCGCGCCATCCTGATCGCCGCCGTCTGGCAGGTGGAAGAAGCGGTGCGCGAGGTGATGCAACCGGACAAGGTCAATGTCGCCAGCCTCGGCAATGTCGTGCCGCATATGCACTGGCACATCATCCCGCGTTACGAGAACGACGCGCATTTCCCCAATCCGATCTGGGGTGAAATCAAGCGCACGCCTGCTTCCACCGATCTCGGCAAGCGCAGCGCCCTTATTCCCCGCTTGCGTGAAAAATTGCTCGAGCGATTCGAGCAATCGCTGCTGTAATCGTTTACCGGAGTCCTGACATGGCTGACAAGAACAAGCCGGGCGCGGCGCCGACCGCGCTGACCGTGCACAAGCAGTCGCGTGTGCTGGAGATCGCTTTCGATTCCGGTGAGAGCTTCTCCTTGCCTTTCGAATATCTGCGCGTCTATTCGCCCTCCGCGGAAGTGCGGGGACACGGCGCGGGGCAGGAGGTCTTGCAGACGGGCAAGCGCGATGTGCTGATCACCGCCATCGAACCTGTCGGCAACTACGCTGTCCAGCTCCACTTTTCCGATACGCATAACACTGGTATCTACACTTGGGATTACCTGTACTGGCTTGGCACCAAGCAGCCGCAGCTTTGGGAAGACTACCTGAAGCGCCTCGAGGCCGTCGGCTTTACGCGCGAGACCGGCCGCGACGCGCCCATGCTCGCCGAGAACGAACCGCGCTGCGGGCACTGATCGATTGACCATGGGCAGGAAAATTGCCCCCTTGGGGAACACTTTCCGGATCGTCTTGTCCGCACTTGTATAATGCGGCTTGGACAAACAAGGCCGTTGCCATGACGAATACAACGCATTTCGGTTTCGAAACCATTCCCGAAGAACAGAAGGTCGAAAAGGTCGCCCAGGTCTTCCATTCGGTCGCCTCCAAGTACGACGTGATGAACGACCTCATGTCCGGCGGCCTGCATCGCCTGTGGAAAACGTTCACCATCGCGCAGGCGGGCGTGCGCCCCGGTTTCAAGGTGCTGGACATTGCCGGCGGCACGGGCGACCTTGCGAAGGCTTTCGCGAAACAGGCCGGTCCGACCGGGGAAGTGTGGCTCACCGATATCAACGAATCGATGCTGCGCGTTGGCCGCGACCGCCTGCTGAACAAGGGCATGGTCACGCCGACCCTGCTGTGCGACGCCGAAAAGCTGCCGTTCCCGAGCAATTACTTCGATCGCGTGTCCGTGGCCTTCGGCCTGCGCAACATGACCCACAAGGACCAGGCGCTGGCGGAAATGCAGCGTGTGTTGAAGCCGGGCGGGAAACTTCTCGTGCTGGAGTTCTCCAAGGTATGGGAGCCGCTGCAAAAGCCGTACGACGTCTATTCGTTCTCGGTCCTGCCGTGGCTGGGCAAGGCGGTCGCCAACGATTCCGAAAGCTACCGTTACCTCGCCGAATCGATCCGCATGCACCCGGACCAGGAAACCCTGAAGCGGATGATGCAGGATGCCGGACTGGAGCGCGTGGAGTATTACAACCTGACGGCCGGTGTGGCCGCGCTGCACACCGGGATCAAACTGTAGGAGAGTGCCATGAAGAAATTCCTCGTTGCCTTGATGGTCGCTGTCAGCGCCGCCTCCATGGTGGTGTCCGAAGCGGAAGCCAAGCGCCTCGGCGGCGGCGGATCGATCGGCCGCCAGTCGCAGGGCATCAGCCGCCAGACGCCGATGCAGTCGCCCAACCAGGCGGCCAATCCGAGCCAGGCACAGCCCGCCGCACCTGCTGCCGCGCCGCAGGCGACGCCTCCGCGGCCGGCCAGCCCGTGGCGCAATATCCTCGGCGGCGCGCTCCTGGGCCTTGGTCTCGGCGCGTTGCTGTCGCACCTCGGCATCGGTGGCGCCTTGGCAAGCGTGATCAGCACCATCCTGATGATCGCCTTGCTGGCCTTGGCGGTGATGTTCATCATCCGCCTGGTCCGTAGCAAGAATGCCGGCAATCATGGCGCGCAGCCCGCGTATGCCGGCGGCAATCCCGCCATGCGAACGCCCGAAATCGGTTCTCGCCTCGATACCCCGGCCCAGCCGGCGGCATTCCAGGCAGAGCAGGCAGCCGGCGGTGCGGGCACGCTGAACGTTCCGGCGGATTTCGACGTGCCGGCCTTCCTGCGCCACGCGAAGACCTATTACATCCGCCTGCAGGCGGCTTGGGACAAGGCGGATATCAATGACATCCGCGAATTCACGACGCCGGAGCTGTTCGCCGAGCTGCGCCTGCAATTGCAGGAACGCGGTGCCTTATCCAACCATACGGACGTGGTCTCGCTGGAAGCTGGCCTGCTCGCACTGGACAAGGTGGGCGATCAATACCACGCCAGCGTCAAGTTCTTCGGCATGATCAAGGAAGCGGAAAACGCACCGGCAGAGCCGTTCGACGAGGTGTGGAACCTCAATAAACCTGTTTCAGGTCAAGGTGGCTGGGTGCTTGCCGGCATTCAACAATTATCCTGAAACAACGCCCATCAAACTGGTAAACTTGAGGCCGCCCGTGGACCGTCACGGGCGGTTTTATTTTGTGAACATGATTTCACCTGTCTCCGCCGCGATCAACCACTTGCTCGCCCGTGAACCCTGGGCGCGGGAAAAGCTCGCCCGGCATGCCGGGAAGGTGGCGCTTTTCGACGCCGGCGTCATGTCGCTGCGCCTCAAGGCAGCCGCCGACGGCATGGTCGAGGCCGCTGCTGCCGACGAGCCGCAGAACGTCACCATCCGCGTCAAGCTGTCCGACCTGCCCCTCATCCTGAAGAACCGCGAGCACGCTTTTTCCTACGTGCAGATCGAAGGCGATGCGGATTTCGCCAACACGATTTCCCAGTTGAGCGAAACGCTGCGCTGGGAGGCGGAGGAGGATCTTGCGAAGCTGGTCGGCGATACGGCGGCAGTGCGCCTTGTCGGCACGGCGCGCAGCGCATTCGACGCGGCGAAGGCAACGCAGCAGAAGATGGTGGAGAACGTCGCCGAGTACTTCCTCGAAGAGAATCCTATGCTGGTGCGGCCGCAAGCGGTGGCCGATTTTTCCAGCGATGTCACCCGTCTGCGCGACGACGTCGAACGTCTTGCCAAACGCATCGAAAAACTGAAGGAAAGCCGCTAAATGCTATTTAAAGTCCTGCGGCTCTTCAAAATCACGCGCGTTGGAATTCGTTATGGCCTCGACAACATTGCCATTTCCACGCTGGATCGACCGGGTATCACCCGGCTGACGAACGCGCTCTTCTTCTGGCGCGACATCTCCGCGCCACGCGGTGTGAGATTGCGGCAGGCGCTGGAAGACCTGGGGCCGATCTTCGTGAAATTCGGCCAGGTGCTGTCCACGCGGCGCGACCTCATGCCCCCGGATATCGCGGACGAGCTCGCGAAACTACAGGATCGCGTGCCTCCATTCCCCACCGAGCTGGCGATCGAGCAGATCGTCAAGTCGCTGGGCGAACACCCTGACCGCCTGTTCGCGGAATTCGACCGTGTGCCAGTCGCCTCGGCGTCGATTGCGCAGGTGCACTTCGCCAAGCTGAAGGATGGAACCGAGGTTGCTGTCAAAGTCCTGCGCCCGGGCATGAAGCGTTCGATTGAAGAAGACATCGCCCTGATGAAGATCGCCGCCGGCTGGGTTGAACGCCTGTGGGCGGATGGCCGGCGCCTGAAGCCGAAGGAAGTCGTCGGCGAGTTCGACAAGTACCTGCACGACGAACTCGACCTCATGCGCGAAGCCGCCAATGCCAGCCAGCTGCGCCGCAACTTCCTGCAGTCGCAGCTGCTGATCGTGCCGGAAATGTTCTGGGACTACTGCTCGACCTCCGTGATCGTCATGGAGCGCATGCATGGCATCCCGATCTCCCGTATCGACAAGCTGATCGAAGCCGGCGTGGACCTCAAGAAGCTGTCGAGCGACGGTGTCGAAATCTTCTTTACCCAGGTGTTCCGCGACGGTTTCTTCCACGCGGACATGCACCCGGGGAATATCCTCGTGTCTGTCGATTCCGCGACCTTCGGGCGCTACATTGCCCTCGATTTCGGCATCGTCGGCACGCTCACCGATTACGACAAGGATTACCTTTCGCAGAACTTCCTGGCCTTCTTCCGGCGCGATTACAAGCGCGTCGCCGAAGCGCATATCGAATCCGGGTGGGCGCCGAAGGAAACCCGTGTCGATGAGCTGGAAGCGGCGGTGCGCGCCTGCTGCGAACCGATCTTCGACCGGCCGCTGCGCGACATCTCGTTCGGCCAGGTGCTGCTGCGCCTGTTCCAGACTTCGCGCCGCTTCAACGTCGAGGTCCAGCCGCAACTGGTGCTGCTGCAGAAAACCCTGCTCAATATCGAAGGCCTCGGCCGCCAGCTCGATCCCGAGCTCGACCTGTGGAAGACCGCCAAGCCCTACCTCGAACGCTGGATGGACGAGCAGGTCGGCTGGCGCGGCATGATCGCGCGCTTCAAGGAAGAGGCAACGCATTACAACAAGATCATCCCCGAAATCCCGCGCCTGCTGCACCACGCGCTGGCGACAAAGGCGGAGGAACCGCAGCACAATGCGGAGCTGCTCAGGCAGCTCGTCGACGAACAGCGGCGCACGAACAGGCTGCTCGGCTTCGTCGTGTTCTTCGGCGGCGGTCTCGCCGGGGGCATCATCCTGGCGCAGGTCATGCTGCGCTGGTACAAGCTCATCAACTGGTGGTAAAACCATGTCCTCCGCGCCCAGCTTCGACACCCGCGATCCGACCGCTCCCGGCTTCTGGTCAGAGCGCTTCAAGCAGGGCTTCATGCCTTGGGATCGCGGTGGCGTGCCGGCGCGGTTCCTGCAGTTCGTCGCGGAATCAGGCCGTCCTTATGTCACCCTGATTCCCGGCTGCGGAACCGGTTACGAAGTGGCTTGCCTGTCGGAGGCCGGCTGGGACGTCACCGCCATCGATTTCTCCGCCTCCGCCGTCGAGACCGCGCAAAAAGTGCTCGGCCCCTGGGGCAGCCGCGTTGTCGAGGCGGACTTCTTCACGTTCGCACCCGCGAAACCGGTCGAACTGATTTACGAGCGCGCATTCTTTTGCGCATTGCCGCCGCGCATGCGCGGTGCCATCGTCGAACGCTGGGCGGCGCTGCTGCCGCCGGGCGGGCTGCTTGCCGGATTCTTCTTTTTCGACGACGCGCCCAAGGGACCGCCGTTCGGCATTCCCTCCGCCGAACTGGACGCGCTGCTCGCGCCCTTCTTCGAACGCATCGCGGATGAGACCGTCGCCGATTCCCTGCCTGTTTTTGCGGGAAAAGAGCGCTGGCAGGTGTGGCGCCGGTGCAATTGTGCGTAGTTCGCACAGACATTGCTTTTTTCCTTTCTAGTGGCAATCCGGCGGATTTCTGCGGATATAATCGCGAAAAATTTGCCGGGAAGGTGTGCAAACGTGCACTAATTCAGTGCCTGCTGCGCCCCGGTTCATCCTCATTCAACAGGCCGTTTATCGTCCGGAGCAGACATACATGGACTACACACTGATTACCTTCGTCGTGCTGTACTTGCTGGGCACGCTCGCGCTGGGGGTATGGGCGGGCACGCGCATCAAGAGCACCAGCGACTTCGCCGTGGCCGGACGCAGCCTGCCCTTGATCATGGTGATCACGACGACCTTCGCCACCTAGTTCGGCGCCGAGACGGTGATGGGGATTCCTGCAAAGTTCGTGCAGGGCGGCCTGAACGCCATTGTCGAGGATCCCTTCGGTGCCGGCACCTGCCTGATCCTGGTGGGCATGTTCTTCGCGACCAAGCTGTACAAGCAGAACCTGCTGACCATCGGCGACTTTTACCGCAATCGCTACGGCAAGGGCATCGAAGTGTTCTGCTCGGTCGCCATCATCCTGAGCTACCTCGGCTGGGTGGCGGCGCAGATCACCGCGCTCGGCCTCGTGTTTTCGGTGCTGACCAACGGCGCGATGTCCGAGACCGCAGGCATGATCGTCGGCACGCTGGCCGTGCTGATCTATGTCGTCATCGGCGGTTTCCTCGCGGTCGCGTGGACGGATTTCATCCAGATGATCGTGCTGGTGGTCGGGTTGAGCATCATTGCGCTGTTCTCGGCGGATCTCGCGGGCGGTTCCGACAAGGTGTTCGCCGTGGCGGCGCAGGCCGACCTGTGGAAATTCTTCCCCGAGCCGACTTTCACCGAGATCGCATTCTTCATCGGCGCCGGCCTGACCATGATGCTCGGCAGCATTCCGCAACAGGACGTGTTCCAGCGCGTGATGTCGGCCAAGGATGCGCCCACCGCGCGCGCCGGGGCCATGATCGGCGGAGCGAGCTATATCCTGTTTGCCTTCGTGCCGATGTTCATCGTCACCAGTGCCGTAGTGGTGATGGGCGAGAGCGCGCTCACGATCGCCAAGGATGACTACCAGCGCCTGCTGCCGACCTTCATCATGACGAAGATGCCGCTGGTCATGCAGATCCTCTTCTTCGGCGCGCTCGTGTCCGCGATCAAGAGCACGTCGTCGGCCACGCTGCTGGCGCCCTCGACCAGCTTCGTGGAAAACATCCTGAAGAACCTGCGCCCGCACATGAGCGACCGCCAGCAACTGTTCGCGATGCGCTGCACGCTGGTCGTGTTCGCCGCGCTGGTGTTGTCCTACGCCATCGCAATGCAGGGCACGTCCATCTATGAGCTGGTGTCGACGGCTTACCAGGTGACGCTGGTCGGCGCCTTCGTGCCGCTGGTGATGGGGCTGTACTGGAAGCGCGCAACCACCCAGGGGGCGATCTTCTCGGTCGGTGCCGGTATCGCCACCTGGATCCTGTTCTTCCCCCAGATCACCATGCTGGGCGAACAATTCCCGGGTCAGCTCGCCGGGCTGATCGCAGGGTTTGCCGGCATGATTGCCGGTTCGCTGATGCCGCAAATCTTCAAGAACCGCCACGAGCCGCATCATTCCGCGCAAGGGGCGCACGGCTGATTGCCGGATTGTTGAACTGATTGCAACAATGAATGGCCGGCTCCCGGTATCGGGACCGGCCGTTTTGCTTTCCCGCCGCCGGCTTTCCTGCACTCACGCAAAATTGGCCTGAAAACCTTTATAATTCAGGGTTTTGGATGATTTTTGCGAGAGGTTTCCCATGCCGATTTATGCTTATCGCTGCGAGACATGCGGTTTCGCCAAGGATGTACTGCAAAAAATGTCCGACGCGCCGCTGACGGACTGCCCGTCCTGCGGGAAGAGCAGCTTCAAGAAGCAACTGACCGCGGCCGGTTTCCAGTTGAAGGGAACGGGCTGGTACGCAACCGATTTCCGCAACGGTGGTACCTCCGCGCCGGCGACCAAGACGGCCGCGGCGGAAAGCTGTCCTGCGGCTGAGGGTTGCGGCGCCGGCGGCTGTGCCGCCAATGCGGGCACGCCCTCCGCAGCGTAACGACGACCGAGCTCGCTCCCAGCCTGAAAAACACCATGCGCAAATATTTCATCACCGGCCTGTTGGTCCTGGTTCCCCTGGCGATTACCCTCTGGGTGCTGAACCTGATCATCGGCACACTGGATCAGTCGGTCCTGCTGTTGCCTGCACGCTGGCGGCCGGCGGTACTGATCGGCCTGGACATTCCCGGCATGGGGGCGCTCATCACCGTGCTGTTCGTATTCCTGGTCGGTCTGCTGACGCGCAACTTCATCGGCAACCAGATCGTGCTGTTGTGGGAAAAGGCGCTGACGCGCATCCCCATTGTCAGCTCGATCTACTCCAGCGTGAAACAGGTGTCGGATACGCTGTTCTCGTCCTCGGGCAATGCATTCCGCAAGGCGGTGCTGGTGCAGTATCCGCGCGAAGGTTCCTGGACCATCGCCTTCCTGACCGGCGTGCCCGGCGGCGACGTCAAGAACCATCTCGCGGGCGATTACATCAGCGTTTATGTGCCGACCACGCCGAACCCGACCTCGGGCTTCTTCCTGATGATGCCGCGCGCCGATGCCATCGAGCTCGACATGTCGGTCGATGAAGCCCTCAAGTACATCGTCTCCATGGGCGTTGTCGCGCCCGAGTATGTCGTCGCTGCTGCGAAGAACCTGAAGGCCGTTCCTCCTCCGATCTGACAACGGCCCTCATTCACCAGGACCCCGGCCTGGAGCAAATGCAGGCAACGGGGTTATCACAAAGAATCTGAAACTGGAATCCATCATGTCTATGCGAACTCACTATTGCGGCCTCACCACCGAGGCGCTTCTCGGTCAAACCGTCAGCCTGTGCGGCTGGGTGCACCGTCGCCGCGATCACGGCGGCGTGATCTTCATCGACCTGCGCGACCGCGAAGGACTGGTGCAGGTGGTGTGCGACCCGGACCGCGCCGACGTGTTCAAGACTGCGGAAGCCGTGCGCAATGAATTCTGCGTTCGCATCACGGGTGTCGTGCGCAACCGTCCGGAAGGCACCACCAACGCCAACCTGAAGTCGGGCAAGATCGAAGTGCTCGCGCACGAGTTCGAAGTGCTCAACGCCTCCGTCACGCCGCCGTTCCAGCTCGACGACGACAACCTGTCCGAGACCACCCGCCTGACGCACCGCGTGCTCGACCTGCGCCGTCCGCAGATGCAGAACAACCTGCGCCTGCGCTACAAGGTGACGATGGAAGTGCGCAAGTTCCTCGACGCCAACGGCTTCATCGACATCGAAACGCCGATGCTCACCAAGTCCACGCCGGAAGGCGCGCGCGATTACCTGGTGCCGTCGCGCGTCAATGCCGGCAACTTCTTCGCGCTGCCGCAGTCGCCGCAGCTGTTCAAGCAGTTGCTGATGGTCGCCAACTTCGACCGCTACTACCAGATCACCAAGTGCTTCCGCGACGAAGACCTGCGCGCCGACCGCCAGCCGGAATTCACGCAGATCGACTGCGAAACCTCGTTCATGAACGAGCAGGAAATCCGCGACATGTTCGAAGGCATGATCCGCGGCGTGTTCAAGAACGCGCTCGACATCGACCTGCCGAACCCGTTCCCGGTCATGCAGTATTCGGAAGCGATGAGCCTGTACGGTTCCGACAAGCCGGACATGCGCGTCAAGCTGCAGTTCACCGACCTGACCGCGGTGATGAAGGATGTCGACTTCAAGGTGTTCTCCGGCGCCGCCAACATGGAAGGCGGCCGCGTGGTCGGCCTGCGCGTTCCGGGCGGCGGCGCGATGCCGCGTTCCGAGATCGACGCCTACACCCAGTTTGTCGCCATCTACGGCGCCAAGGGCCTGGCCTACATCAAGGTCAACGAGAAGGCGAAGGGCCGCGACGGCCTGCAATCGCCGATCGTCAAGAACATTCATGACGCGGCCCTGGCGGCGATCGTCGAGCAGACCGGCGCGCAGGACGGCGACCTGATCTTCTTCGGCGCCGACAAGGCGAAGGTCGTCAACGATGCGATCGGCGCGCTGCGCGTGAAGATCGGCCACAGCGATTTCGGCAAGAAGAACGGCCTGTTCGACGACACCTGGAAGCCGCTGTGGGTGATCGACTTCCCGATGTTCGAGTACGACGAGGAAGGCCAGCGTTACGTCGCTGCCCACCATCCGTTTACCGCACCGAAAGACGGTCACGAAGACTTCCTGGAAACCAATCCGGGCAAGGCGATCGCAAAGGCCTACGACATGGTGCTCAACGGCTGGGAACTGGGCGGCGGCTCGGTCCGTATCCACCGTGCCGACGTGCAGAGCAAGGTGTTCCGTGCGCTGAAGATCGGTGCGGAAGAGGCGCAGCTGAAGTTCGGCTTCCTGCTGGACGCGCTGCAATACGGCGCGCCTCCGCACGGCGGCCTGGCCTTCGGCCTCGACCGTATCGTCACCATGATGACCGGCGCCGAGTCGATCCGCGACGTGATCGCTTTCCCGAAGACGCAGCGCGCGCAGTGCCTGCTGACGCAAGCGCCGTCCGAAGTCGACGAGAAGCAGTTGCGCGAACTGCACATCCGCCTGCGCAACGTGGAGCCGGCAGTCAAGGCCTGAAGCGTTTGCGAATGAACAGGGAAGGGCGCGGTTTTCCGCGCCCTTTTTTGTTTGACCCGGGGCATTCGGCTATCATGTCCGTGCACTCCGCATTGCAGCCGGCCCCATGAACAAACCCTACAAGATTCCCGAATCGGTCCTGGTCGTCATCCACACCGCGGACCTGGATGTCCTGCTGATCGAACGCGCCGACAAGCCGGACTACTGGCAATCCGTCACCGGCTCCAAGGACGCCCCCGATGAGCCGTTCGCCGTCACCGCTGTGCGCGAGGTGTTCGAGGAAACCGGCATCGTCGTATCGGACGACCTCGATAGAATCGAGCGCGCCGTCCCGATGCGAAACCTGACGGACTGGCACCTGTCGAACATCTATGAAATCTATCCCGTCTGGCGGCATCGCTACGCGCCCGGCGTGACAAAGAATACCGAACATGTCTTCGGCTTGCTGGTCCCGCGCGATATCCCGATCACGCTTGCGCCGCGCGAGCATGTCGATTACGCATGGCTGCCTTTCCACGAGGCTGCGGACAGATGTTTTTCGCCGTCCAACGCGGAAGCAGTCCTGCAACTCCCGAAATATCTGCAATCGTCCTGAAACTTATCCTGCGACAATCTCCTCAGAGACAATGTTCTCCACATGACATAGCGCCTTTCGCATCTGTTGCGCAGCGTCTAGAATGAATTCATGAAACTTCGCATCGCGACGTATAACATCCATAAAGGCGTCAGCTCCCTGCGCAGCATGCCGCGCATCCACGCACTGAAACAGGCACTTGCCTCGATGGAGGCGGATATCCTGTTCCTGCAGGAAGTGCAGGGGCGGCATGACAAGTATGCAATGAAGCATGCGGCGCTCTGGCCCGAACAGGCGCAGCATCATTTCCTCGCCGGCGATTCGCACCAGGCGGTGTACGGGATGAACGCGGTGTACGACCACGGCCACCATGGGAATGCACTGCTCAGCCGCTACCCCGTTCTTTCGTCCAGCAACCGCGATGTGTCCGATCATGCGTACGAATCGCGCGGCATCCTGCATTGTATTGTGCAAGCGCCGGCCTGCGACCTGCATTGCTACGTGATCCACCTCGGGCTTTTTGCGCGCAGCCGCAAGCGCCAGACCGAGGCGCTGATCGAGGCGGTCAGCACGTCATCTCCGCCGGATGCGCCACTGATCATCGCAGGCGACTTCAACGACTGGACCAACCAGTTGAGCGACAGCCTGCGCAACGAACTGGGCGTGACCGAAGTGTTTGACGAAAACCTGCCGTCGCGTGGATTTGGTTCCTATTTGCGCACCCTGGGCGGGCGCGGGCCGAAGATGAAACCGGCGCGCACCTTCCCGGCGGCCTTGCCCTGGCTGCGGCTCGACCGGATCTACGTTCGCGGCTTCCAGATCGAGAATGCGCAGGTCCTGCACGGCCCGATGTGGGCCAGGCTGTCCGACCACGCGCCAATCGTGGCCTCGCTGGACATGAAAGCGCATGCGCTTGCAATGTAGAATTGGCAGCTTCACCTTCGTCGGAGTGTGCTCCCGGTTATGCGTCCGGTAACGTTTACCGCCCACAATCACGTCACGCTTCTTCATTGCGGCGCCGAATTCTTTCCGGCGCTGATTGCCGCCATCGATGCGGCACGCTTCGAGGTCTATCTCGAAACCTACATCTTCACGCTCGACCTGACCGGCGAGGCGGTCAAGGATGCGCTTGTCCGCGCAGCCGCGCGCGGGGTCATGGTCAATGTCATCACCGACTGGCTGGGCACGGGGCACCGGCAATCGGTGCTCCTCAATGAGGCATTGGCCGAAGGGCATGTCAATCATCGGGTGTTCAATTCCTGGTTCAGGCGCGGCCTGGCGCGCAGCCACCGCAAGATCTGCGTAGTGGACCGCCAGGTGGCCTTCCTTGGCGGACTCAACATCAACCACGACTACATCTCCGACGACGGCTTCAACGAGCCGCTGCCGGCGCCGCGCTGGGACCTTGCCGTGCGCATCCGGGGGCCGCTCGTGTCGTCGATTTACCAGGACGTGCAGGCGCAATGGATGATGCTCAAAGGGTTGAGCCTGCGCCATCGCTGGGAACTGTTCCGTGAACGCCGCCGGACCGGTCACACCCTCGGCGAAGGGCCCGCCATGGCGGCCTTCGTGGTGCGCGACAACCTGCGCAACCGGCGCACCATCCAGAAGACCTATCTCAAGGCGCTCGGCAATGCGCGAAGGACGGCGATGCTGGCCAATCCGTATTTCGCTCCCGGCCGCAAGCTGCGCGACGGGTTGGCTGCCGCGGCGGCGCGCGGCGTGCAGGTGACGCTGTTGATCGGCGTCGGGCAATTCCGCATCCAGGATGCGGTGGCGCATTCGTTCTACCCCAAGCTGCTGAAAAGCGGCGTGCGTATCGTGGAGTACCGCAAGACGCAGTTGCACGGCAAGGTGGCGGTGATCGACGATGAATGGTCCACGGTCGGCTCCAGCAACTGGGACGGCCTGAGCCTGCTGATCAACCACGAGGCGAATGTCGTGGTGAAGGATGCCGCGTTCGCGCGCGCGCTGCGCAAGACGATCGAGGATGCGGTCGCCGAAGGCGTGGTCGTGCGGATGGAAGACTACGTGAACATCCCCTGGTACGAGCGTGCGTGGTATGGAGCCGCTTCGATGCTCTACAAGGGCATCCTGCGCATCGTCACCCTGGGCCGGTATACCGAATAGCTACAGGATTCTCGCGAGGGAGCGGATGCCATCGCGTATTGCCGAGGGCGCCAGCGCACTGTAGCCCATCACGAAGCCGTTCCGCTTGTCCGAGCCAAGGTAAAGCCGCGACAGGCGGGGCAGGTCGATGCCGGCATCCGCAGCCACCCCCGCGAGGCGCTGGTCCGAGAGCCGCTGGTCGGCCAGCAGACAGGCTGTCTGCATCCCGCCCTGTGCGGCAAGGGGCTGCAGCCGGTCGCGCAGGTGCCGGCCGGTTTCCTCCATGAAGATGTCGCGCCGCGCGCGGTACAGCTCGCGCATGCGGCGCACATGCGCCATGAAATGCCCGTCCTGCATGAAATCCGCCAGCACGGCCTGCATCAGCGGCGAAGCGTGGCCGTCGACCTGGCTGCGCGCTGTTACGAAGGCGGGCGCCATCTGCCGCGGCACGACCAGGTAAGCGAGGCGAAGGCCGGGGAAGAGCACCTTGGAAAACGTGCCCACATACAGCACGCGTTCGTGCTGGTCCAGGCCGTGGATGGCGGACACCGGGCGGCTGTCGTAGTGGAACTCGCTGTCGTAGTCGTCCTCCACGATCCACGCGCTCGACTGCCGCGCCCATTCAATCAGCTGCAGCCTGCGCGGCAGGCTGAGGGTGACCCCGAGCGGGTACTGGTGCGATGGCGTGACGTAGGCGAGCCGCGCGCGCGGCTGCAGGCGCAGACCGTCGTCCACGCACAGTCCTTCAGCATCGACCGGCACCGGGACGATGCTTGCGCCGGCGCCGGAAAAGGCGGTCTGCGCCCCGCGATAGCCGGGTTCTTCCAGCCACACCGGATCACCCTCATCCAGCATCATCATCGCGATCAGGCCGAGCGCCTGCTGCGAACTCGTCAGCACGATCACCTGCGAGGCATCGCAGTTCACGCCGCGCGACAAGGAGAGATACTGCGTGATCGCCTCGCGCAAGGCCGGAAGACCCTGCTGGTCGCCGTACATCATCCACTGCGGCGCGTCGTGCCGGGCATGGCGTGCAAGCAGCTTTTGCCATGTCTCGGCGGGGAAGGATTCCAGTGCCGGCATGCCGGCGGAGAAGGCGCGGACCACGCGCGCATCGACGCAACCACCCATGCCGGCAATTTGCGCACCCCGCTTGGACAGGGCAGGTGAAGCAGGGCCGTTCGGGCGCGTTTTTCTTGCGTGCCGGCTGGTCGCCGCGTCGGCGCTGACATAACTGCCGCTGCCTACGCCGCGCGTCAGGTAACCCTCGTCTTCGAGCTGGGCATAGGCGGCCTCCGCTGTGCTGCGCGAGATCGACAGGTCCGCGGCGAGCGTGCGCGTGGACGGCAGGCGATCGCCGGCCTTGAGCGTGGAATCGAGAATCGCAGAGCGGATGGCCCGATACACGCGGGTCGAAAGCGTCCCGGGCAGCACGCCGTCGCGTTCCAGCAGGGTCAGCAGGGCGCCGGTGACGGTACGGGTCGATGTGTTCATGAATGGTCTGGTCAACATGCAGGAAATGGTCTGCTTCGGCAAACCATTTAACGATACCATTCTTCTTGTCTGTTTGATCACTTCGAATGAAAAGGAAGCCAAGATGCAAGCGCAACTCCAGCACTACCTCGACAAGCTCGCGTACGAAACCGATCCCTCGGACCTGAAGGCGGCACTGGCGTCCAACGAGAACGTCGTTGTGATCGACGCCCGCGCGGCACACGCGTATGCGATCGAACATATTCCCGGTTCGATCAATGTCCCGCACCGTACCATGAGCGAGGAAACGACCAGGCATATCGACCGCAACGCACTCATCGTCACCTACTGCGACGGCATCGGCTGCAATGCCTCCACCAAGGGGGCGCTGAACATGACGAAGCTGGGTTTCAAGGTCAAGGAGCTGATGGGCGGACTCGACTGGTGGAAGCGCGACGGCTATCCGACGGCCGGGGAGAAGGGCAGCCAGGGCAACAGCGAGATTCTGTGTGGATGCTGACGCAGTCATTCGCAGGGCGCGACCGGAAGACGTGGAAGCACTCGCCGCACTGTGCATCGAACACGCCGCTTTCGAGGGCGTGACGCTTGAGCGCGGGCCGGATGCGGCGGCCTTGCGCATGGCATTGTTCGGAGCCCCTGCGCCGTTGACCTGCTGGGTGGCAGAGATCGCGGGCGAGATTGCCGGCTATGCCACCGCCACGCGCGAATTTACCACCTGGCAGGCGGGCTATTACTTGCACATGGATTGCCTCTACCTCCGATCGTGCGCGAGGAACCGCGGACTGGGGGAAAGATTGGCGCGCATGTTGGCTGCGGAAGCAGTGCGCCTGGGCTGCAGCGGCATGCAATGGCAGACGCCTGCAAGCAATCTGCGCGCGGCGGGCTTCTATCGGCGCATCGGTGCCCAATCGAAAGACAAGCTGCGGTTTTACCTGTCCGCGGATGCAATGCGCAAGCTGGCGTTCAACGTGGACGATTAGGCAGGCTGCGCCGGCGCGAGAATGCTATCCTCATGCGCGTTATCGATTTGATATCGCATGTCCTGCCACGCCATGCTCGCCCTGATCAAGAAAATGAAGTTCCGTCTCGCCGTGACCGTAGCCGCCGCGGCTTCCCTGCTTGGATGCGCAAGCGCGCCGACACGACCGCCGTCCATCGCACGGGGCGACTACGACGCCGCGAAGGAATATGTCACCCGGCTGATCCAGCACCGGATGAAGGCGCACTCGCTGGCCGCTCTCAGCATCGTCCTCGTGGACGACCAGGAAGTGATCTGGGCCGAAGGTTTCGGCCATGCTGACAAGGAAAGAAATATCCGGGCCACGGCGGTCGCTTTCGGATGAGGAGTTGGGATCCTATCCGGGACATTATGAAACCATCGCCGGCACTGCAAAGGTCACGCGCAGCGGCGACAGCCTGAACGCTGAACTGTTCGGCAAACGCTTTGACCTCATTGCGCGAGGCGAAGGGCAGCTCGGCCTGCGCTACAGGCTGCTCGGCATGCTGCCGGTTTCGCTTGGAGCACTGTCGGAAGTCGGCCTGTCGCGCTCCCGCATCGATGGGCGCGACGTCCTGTACGCCACGACCGGATCGCAGAACATGCTGGTGGGCGAGCGGGTCGCGCCCGCGCCGATTCCCGCGGTGTGGAAGGCGCGCTTTGGGGACTACGAAGTTGTGAACGGCGACGGCGACTTCACGCTGCCGGAACGTGTTCGCCTATTCGAACGGGATGGATTCCTGGTGCTCGAAGCGGAGGTTCCGAAGCTCAGCCCGATCCCGCTCACGCTCCTCGCCAACACAGTCGACGCTACCGAGCTGCTTATCCTCGGCATCGGCCGCGGCAAGGGAGAAACGATGCGTGTGGTGCAGGTCGATGGTGCGGAAGGCCTTGCCTTTTCGGGATATCTCATGCGAAAGAAGGCCCGCTGAAAGCGGACGTATGATGTGACTTTCCTTCCACGCCCGAAGGCGAAGGATGCGCGTACAAGAACCAGCGCGGTTATCCGCGCGCCTGATCACTGCGCGGGCGAAGACGCAAGGGCTTCGCTCTTGATCCAGTCGCAGAATGCCTTCACCGCCGGGCGTGCCTCGGCGTCGGGCAGGCGCAGCAAGTGGAAACGGTAGGGGCCGAGCACGTGCTGCGGGAGCAGCCTGACGAGCCGGCCGCTGCGCAGGTCTTCCTCGATGAAAGGTTCCGCCGCGATCGCCACACCCTGGCCGTTGGCCGCCGCTTCCAGCGTAAGGTAGGTATGCGAAAAGCTGGGGCGTGCCGGGCTGCTGTAATGCACGCCGAACGCTGCCAGCCACCGCGACCAGCTGATTTCTTCGGGGATGCGGATCTCCGCTTCATCGTGCAGCAGTGGGTAGCGCAGCAGGTCGGCGGGCTCGCGCAGGTCTTGTGCGGCTGCCTTGAAGCCCGGACTGCACACTGCGGAAAACCATTCCTCCAGCAGCACGTCCGCCTTCAGGCCGGGATACGGGCCCGTGCCCATGCGGATCGCCACGTCCACGCCTTCCCGTGCAAAATCCGCCGGATGCAGCGATGCCAGCACGCGCATGTCGATTTCCGGATGCTGCTCCTGCAAGCGGCCGAGGCGCGGCATCAGCCAGCGCGCGACGAGCGAGGGGACGGAAGTGACGGTGACCACGCGTTCGTCACCACGGTGTTTGACCGCTTCCGATGCCTCCGCCAGGCCATTCAGCAAGGGGCGCAATGCCTCGGCGTACTGCCGGCCCGCGGGCGTCAGCACGACACCGCGCGCCAGGCGCTGGAAGAGGGTGACGCCGAGCCAGTTCTCCAGCTGCTTGACCTGGTGCGCGATGGCACCGGCCGAGACGTGCAGCTCTTCGCCCGCGCTCTGGAAGCCGCCATGGCGGGCGGCGGCCTCGAAGGCGCGGACGGCGGGCAGCGGGGGCAGGCGATACGGCGTCATGGCTCAATATTATTGGGGCTATCCGCCAAGAATATTGATTTGTGGCCCTGAGGGCAAGGAAATACACTGCTTTTACCCTCAATCCATTTTGCTCTCGCCATCATGACGATCTCCCGCCGCGCCGCCATTGTCCTTGTCCTGCTGTCCGCCCTTGGCTTCGGCAGCATGGCGCTCTTCGCGAAAGTGGCCTACGCGTCCGGCCTCTCGCCGAGCATGCTGCTGACGCTGCGCTTCGTGCTGGCGGTGGCGATGCTGGCACCGGTGGTCTGGTGGAAGGGACTGCGCCTGCCGCGCGGGCGGACGCTTGCCGGCTTTGGGCTGATGGGGGCGCTGTACACCGCGCAGTCGCAAAGCTATTTCACTGCGCTCATGCATGCGAGCAGTGGACTGGTCGGCCTGCTCCTGTATGTGTATCCGGTGCTGGTCACGCTGCTGGCGGTGGCATTCGGCTGGGAAAGGCTGGACCGCCGCACCTTTGCCCTGCTGGCGCTGGCTATCGCGGGAATGGTTGTGATGCTGGGCGGCGACCTGCAGGGCACGCCGCTGGGCATTACGCTCGGCCTGCTTGCGGCGGCCATTTATGCGGTGTACATCACGATCGGCGGCCGGCTGACGCAGGGTACCGATCCGCTATCGGCGACACTGGTCGTGATGGCCGCCGCCGCCATCGGCAATGGTGCCTTCGCGCTTGCCGGCGGCGCCGCGATGCCGGCCGATACGACGACCTGGCTGGCGATCCTCGCCATTGCATTCGCATCGCTGGTGGCGGTTGCCTGCTTCCTCGTCGGCCTCAAGCACATCGGCGGATCGCAGGCATCCATCATCTCCACGCTCGAACCGGTGATTACGCTTTGCCTCGGCATCGCGCTGCTCGGCGAATCGGCCAGCGCCGGACAGCTGATCGGCGGAGCCATGGTGCTCGCCGCGGTCATCCTGCTGGCAACGAAGCCGAGGCAGGACGCTATCGCGGATCAAGGCTGCGCCCAGCCCGCTTCCTGAGTGAGCGCTTCCGTGGCAAGATGACCGCTCTTTACGCTTGCCAGGGAATCGAATGAACACAATCACCATGGTCGTGGGCGCCGCCGCGTTCTCGTTCGGCCTCTACAACGTCATCATGCGCCGCACCGGCCCGCAGAAACTGTCCCGGCTGCAGGCAATGAAAGACCTGTTCGGCGAAAAGACCGGCGACACCGTGCACCTGTTGGCCTATGCGGTGACGCCGCTGGTCGCGGGCGCAGTCTTCCTGTTCGCCGGCAGCCGCGGCGTTTCGCTTTTCTGACCGGCGTCTATACTGAAAGATTGTTCCCCGCCGCATCGAGCCGACATGGACTTCGATCCTGAACTGCTGGATATCCTGCGCAACGCCCGTCACGTCGCGGCGTTTACGGGAGCTGGCGTATCGGCCGAAAGCGGCATTCCGACCTTCCGCGACGCCCTGACAGGGCTGTGGGCGAAGTATCGTGCGGAAGACCTGGCAACGCCGGAAGCCTTCCGCCGCGATCCCGTCACCGTCTGGAACTGGTACGCGTGGCGGCGCGACCTGATACGCGAGGTCAGGCCGAACCCCGGCCATCTCACCATCGCGGCGATGGAGCGGCTGCTCCCGCGGGTCACGGTGATCACGCAAAACGTGGACGGCCTGCATATCCAGGCCGGCAGTACCGAAGTCATCGAATTGCACGGCAATATCTGGCGCAACCTGTGCGCGGATTGCGGCACACCCGTTCCCGAACCTGAACTGAGCGCGGACACCCCGCCAGCCTGCCCCCGTTGCAAGGGCAAGGTCCGTCCCGGCGTCGTCTGGTTCGGCGAGGCATTGCCGACACAAGCCTGGACGCGCGCGGCGGAGGTGCTGGAAACGGCGGATGTGTTTTTCTGCATCGGCACCTCCAGCCTGGTCGAACCGGCGGCCAGCTTGCCGCGTTATGCGCGATCATGCGGCCGTACTGTGATTCAGATCAACCCGGAAGTCACCAGTCATGATGAGATTGCGCAGTACGTCTTGCGCGGCAAGGCGGGAGAGATCCTGCCCGCGCTGCTGAAGGCAGCATGGCCGCAGGTCGGTTGAGCCGGCCGCGTCAACATTCGCTCCAGAGAAGGATACTTCCATGCAAAACGATGAACAGGTGATCCGCATGCTGGTCCACGAATGGCAAACCGCGTCCGCCGAAGGCAACCTGCAACGGCTGGCCGAACTGATGGCGGAAGACGTCATCTTCCTCATGCCCGGGCAGGCTCCCATGCGCGGCCGGCAAGCTTACATGGATGCATTCCGGGAAGGCATGAAACATTACCGTATCGAATCGCAAGGCGAGATCAAGGAGTTGCAGATCGCGAACGATCTCGCCTATTGCTGGACACAGTTGACCGTCACGGTGACACCGCACCGTGAAGGATTGCCGATGCGGCGCTCGGGCAATGCGCTCTCCATCCTGCGCAAGAGTCCGGAATCGGGCTGGGTGATCGTGCGCGACGCCAACATGCTCACGCCCGAACCTGTTTTCGTTCCTGCATAACGCCCCTCCGGAACCTTCCTCCTTCCTTCACGCACTGCGGGCGCCGCAGCCTGTAAGGCTTACCTCGCCGATGTAAGAAAGTGCGCGGCACCTCCGTTGCGGATGGCTCCGCATGCCGCCATGGACCGGCACGGTATTTGCGACATCAGCCCATTCGCGCGCCCTGCGGCGATTCCCCAAACAGGCATGAAAGGAGTAGCGCAATGTCCCTCAATCTATTCAGTGCGAAAGGCTGTCCACTCGAGCAGCAACGCTTTACCTGGCGCGACATGGTCGGCAAGCCGATCAGCAAGCTCGACGACGATGCCTTCACGCGTGTACGCATCATCCTCATGAACGGCATCGAACTGGAGGCGTTGCGCTTCCAGCACATGGCCGCGCGCATGAGCCGCGACCTGCGGCTGAAGCTGGCGCAGATCCGCCGCACCGAGCAGCACCAGGCGACGATGGTGAACTGGCTGATCGGTCCCGACCATTCGCCGCTGGAAACCACGATTGCCTACGAGCAGGTCGCCATCGAGGTGACCGCAGCCGTTGCGCAGCGCGAGCCCGACGCCTATTTCGCGCAGGCATATCGCTTCGGCCTGCTGGAAGACTTCGACCACCTGTACCGCTACTCGGCGATGCTCGACCGCCTCGAAGGCAAGGATGCGAACAACATCCTGCAGAGCTACACCGACATCCTGCCCGGCCGTCCGACCGTGGATGAGCACCGGCATCCGCAGGACGACGTGCGCGAATCCTACGATCGCAAGACCGCGGCGCCGCTGACCAAGCTGCATGCGCTGATGATCACCGCGGCGGAGTTCCAGACGCACGACTATTACATGAACATCGGCCCGCAGTTCGCCGATCCGGTGGCGCGGCAGCTGTATGCGGAGATCGCCTCCATCGAGGAGCAGCACGTCACGCAATACGGTTCGCTGATCAGCCCGGACGAAACACTGCTGGAGCAGTGGCTGATGCACGAGGCGGTGGAGGTCTACAACTATTACAGCTGCGTGCAGCAGGAAACCAACCCGCGCATCAAGGCGATCTGGGAACGTTTCCTCGATTACGAGCTGGGCCACTTCCATGCCGTTTCCGAACTGTTCAAGCAATACGAGAAGCGCGATCCCGCCGAGCTGTTCCCGACCGACCTGCCGGAACCCGTGCAGTTCGCCAGCCAGCGCGACTTCGTGCGGCAGGTGCTGGCGCAGGAAGTTGACCTGCGCGCGAACGGTACGCAGTTCGTGAACAAGTCGCAGGAAAGCCAGGCTTCGATCGCCTATCGCACGCATATCAACTCCGACGGTTCGCCGAGCGAATCCGTGGCCGGCGGCTATGTATGGAACCCCGGCACCGAGCTCAACCGCAAAGTGGCGGTCGCGGTGTAGCGCGACACAATCGAAACGAAAGCAAGGAGCAGCAATGAAAGAGCAGACCCCCATGGGCATGAACCGCACCGGCATGCAGATGTCGCCGTTCGATGCCGGCGCGATGACGGGTACGCCCGCATCGATGACGCCCGCCACGCCGGGCGATGACAGCGCGCTGGCGGAAATCCGCAGCGCCTATATCGCCGAGTCCGATCCGATCGGCTCGGTCCCGGTGCCGGGAACGGTAAAGGGCGCGCTGACCACCGGCGTGTCGATGCTGACCGGCGACCAGCCGCAACTGTTGCTGGACAAGCTGGGCGAACGCCTCGCCTTCGAGCGCACCGGCACGCGGCTGTACGACGCGCTGATCACCAAGTTCGAGACCATCCAGGACCAGTCGGCCAGCATGACGCTGGCCGACCTGCAGAAGATCCGGCAGGACGAAGCGCGGCACTTCGCCATCGTGGCCGACGCCATCGAGACGCTGGGCGGCGACCCGACCTCGCAGACGCCGTGCGCCGACCTGGTGGGCGTGGAATCGATGGGCTTGATGCAGGTGGTGACGGATCCGCGCACCACGATCGCGCAATCGTTGCACGCCATCCTCGTCGCCGAGATGACCGACAACGTCGGCTGGGAACTGCTGATCGCGCTGGCGGAAGACCAGAACCAGAACTCGCTGATCACCGACTTCTCCGTCGCACTGGATGAAGAGCGGGCACACCTGCAGCAGGTGCAGGCCTGGTTCCAGGAAGCGACGATAGGCGAGGTAATCTCGAGTGGCGCGATCGTCGACGACATTGGCGATGCGAATCCCTCGCAGCTTCACTGAGCGTTTACGTCCCGGTCAGGTAGGCGACCAGCTGGCGGCCTTGCGCCGATAAGCTTTCGAGGGAGCGCACGCAAAGCCGCAGCTCGCGCGTCGCCCAGCCGTCGTCGAGCGTCACGATTGCCACGGGCAGTGTCCCGCTGTGGCGCTGCGCCGCCGCCTCCGGCAGCACGGTCACGCCCACGTCCTGCGCCACCAGTTGGGCGATGGCGAAGAAACTCGGTGCGCGCACGCGCACCGTGAGCGGCTTGCCGAGCAGGGTGGCCATCTCTTCCACGAAGCGTTGCATCGCCCGTTCCGCTGGCATGCCGACAAACGGAAAGCCCAGTGCGTCGCGGAACAGGCAGTGTCCGCGCGCAGCCAGCCCGTGTCCGTCCGGCACGAGCAGGACGAGCCGGTCATGCCGGAAGGGCAGGGACACGACGCCTTGCATCGGGATGTTCCCGTCCAGGACGCCGATGTCGATGTCGCTCGCCTGCACCGCCTGCAGGATGTCCTGGCTCGGGCGCTCCTCCACGTGCAGGTCGACTTCCGGGAAATCGTTGAGGAAGGGGCCGAGTGCCGGGGGCAGAAACGTGCTGTTGGCGACGGTATTGGCCGCCAGCCTGACGCTCACCCGCTGCCTTCCGGCAAGGCCATCCAGCGCCTGTGTCAACTGCTGCGCCTCTGCGATGACGCGCCGCGCATGGTCGAGCGCGATGCGGCCGGCGGACGTCGGCGCCATGCCATCGGCGTGGCGCTCGAACAGCCGCATGCCCAGCCGCTGCTCCAGCAGGCGCAGGCGGTTGCTGGCCGCCGACAATGCGATCGGGAATTCCGCCGCCGCGCGGCTCAGGCTGCCGAATTCGGCAATCGCAACGATAAGGCGCAGATCGGTCAGGTCGAAGTGCAAGGTTTCTCCGTTTGCGAAGGATGGGTACATGAAATAAGCATTTTAGCCACTTTGGCTTCGCTGCAGAATAAGGAACGCTTTTCAATCCAGGCCGCGCCATGACCCGCACTCTTTCCCTGCATTTCACCCGCTGGCTGCATGACGGCCGGCTCTACGCCGTGCTCGCCGCGGCCGGGTTCTCGATGAAAGCCGTCTTCGTCAAGCTCGCCTACGCGGCGGCGCCGGTGGATGCGCTGACCCTGTTGGCCATGCGCATGGGCTTCGCGCTGCCGCTGTTCGCCTGGCTGATCCTGCGCACGGGCGGCGAGGGCGCGCCACGCTTGGGCGCGGGCGATGCCCTTCGCATCCTGATGCTGGGCTGCGTCGGTTACTACTTGTCCAGCCTGTTCGATTTCTACGGCCTGACCTATATCACCGCCGGCCTGGAACGCATGATCCTCTATCTCTACCCGACACTGGTGCTGCTCCTGCAGGCGTGGCTGATGCGCCAGCCGCCGGGCAAGCGGGCGTGGCAGGCGATGGCGATCTGCTATGCCGGACTGGCGATCGCCTTCGCCCACGACTTCGGCCAGCGCGGAAACGGTGCCGACGTGGTGGTGGGGGCGGCATGGGTGTTTGCCAGCGCCGTGACCTACGCGTTTTACTACCACGGCACCGGCAGCATGGTCAGCCGCATCGGCTCCACGCGTCTCGCCGGATTGGCCGGCAGCGCGTCTTCGGTGTTGGTCCTTGGGCACTTCTTCCTGTTCGGACAACCGCAATCGCTGGCAACGCTGCCGGCTGCCGTCTGGGGCCATGCGCTGATGATGGCCGTGTTTTCGACGGTATTGCCGGTGTGGTGGCTTTCGCTGGCCATCCAGCGGCTGGGCGCCGGACAGGCGGCTGCCATCGGCACGCTGGGGCCGGTCATGACGGTATTTGCCGCCTGGCTGCTGCTCGACGAATCGATGTCGCTGCTGCAATTGGCAGGACTGGCGCTCGTCATGTTCGGCGTGATGCGCCTGAAGGCAAAGCCCGCCGCCCCGACGGCATCGCCGGCGGCCGCTGCGCAACCGGGCGTCGTACAGAGGTAGCGCGGCAATGGGCGAAACAGGCCTTGCGCTGGCGGTGACTGCCGCATTGACGTTCCTGCTCGCGGGTTTCGTGAAAGGCGTCATCGGGCTTGGCCTGCCCACCGTCGCCATCGGCCTGCTCGGCCTGTTCATGTCGCCGGCCGAGGCGGCGGCACTGCTGATCGTGCCTTCGCTGGTCACCAACATCTGGCAGCTCGCCGCCGGGCCCGCCTTCCTTCCCCTTGTCCGGCGCTTGTGGCCGATGCTTCTTTGTTTCTGTATTGGAACCTGGGCCGGCGCGGGCGGTCTGAACCATGGTTCGACGTCGTATGCGGGAACGCTGCTGGGCGTGGCACTGATTGCCTATGCGCTGCTGGGCTTGAGCGCGAAGCAGTTTTCCGTTCCGCCCTCGGCCGAGCGCTGGTGCTCGCCTGTGGTCGGTCTCGCAACCGGCCTCGTCGCGGTCACCACGGGTGTGTTCGTGGTGCCGGCGGTGCCTTACCTGCAGGCGCTGGGGCTGAACAAGGACGATCTGGTGCAGGCGCTGGGGCTGTCGTTCACGGTATCCACCGTCGCGCTCGGCAGCGTGCTTCTTGCCGGCGGTTTCTTCAAGCCGGGCGTTGCCGCTTCCTCGCTGTTTGCGCTCGCTCCCGCCATTGCCGGCATGCTGGCGGGGCAGTGGGTGCGGTCGCGGGTGCGGGCCGGGCAGTTCCGTGTCTGTTTCTTCGCCGGACTGCTGCTGCTCGGTGCGCACCTCGCGTTGCGCCACGCCTTTTAGCAGCCTGTCTTCTTCCTTTGACAAGGACGCGACGCGCGCACGCAACACCGCGCAAAAAATAGATGATTCCATTCATTGTCGCTCGGCAACTTATCCTCAACACTCCTCGGCATGATTTACGCGCAGTATTCCCTCGACGATATTGAAAAGCACGCACTGCTGAACGCGGCGGAAAGCGGTGTCAATGTCGTCACGATTCCCGATTTCAAGGACTGGATTTCCGGCCCCGTCAAAGCCTACTTCCCGCACCAGAGCATGATCGCCGCCATCGGCCAGCTCTTCGGCGAGGAAATCCGCATCCGCCACCTTCTCGGCGTCAATTGCCCGCAAGCCTGCATCGATCGTTTTGACAAAATTACCAGTTGCCGGGAGCGGCGCATCGTGAAGCGGTGGCTGTCGCAGTATCGTGCGCAGATCATCAACGCCGCCGACATGCACGAACAATTGTCGCCCCAGGAACACGAGAACGCGGCGACCGCGGGCGTCAACAATCTTGCCGCCTTCGGATGCCTGGACGGCGGCGGGCAGGGAGGGACGTACTTCAGCTTCGGCGGCATTCCGGGCCGGCTGACGGGCAGACATGCATTCAAACTCGAAATGCTCATGCCTTACCTGCACATGACCTTCACCCGTGTCTTTCACCGGGCCGGCGAGTCAAGGCGTTCGGCAAGCCTGACGCGGCGCGAACAGGAAATCCTCGCCCTGATGTCGACCGGCATGTCCAACCGCGCCATCGCGGAAAAATTGTCGCGCAGCGAACTGACCGTGCAGAACCATGTGCACGCGATCTTCAAGAAACTCGGCGTGCGTAACCGCGTCGCTGCCGTTGCCAGTTACCGCTCGGTGCTCTCGCTCCCGGCGGAACCACACCTCCCAGAGGCGCCGCGCTCACCCGGCATTGCATGAAGCAGGGTGAAGCGAGACAGATTTCAACAATAAAAAGCGTCCATCGATCGATGTCGATCCGACAGGCGCGTATTGCAATTCTCGGGGAAAGAAAATGCTGAAGAACCTATCCATCAAATCCCGGCTGGTCTTCGTGATCGGTCTCTTGTCCGTGCAACTGATCATCGGCGGCATCCTCGGCATCTCGAGTCTCGGCTCTGCCAACGGTTCGATGAAGTCGCTGTATGACGACCGTCTCGTCGCCCTGGGCCAGCTCGACCAGGTGGTTCGCCTGCTCGACCGCAACCAGCTTGCCGTCGCCAAGGCCGTGTCCGGAAAGGTCGACCAGATCGGTCAGCACGTCGCCGAGGTGGAGTCCAACATCGAGAAGGTTGGCAAGATGTGGGACGCGTACATGAACACCAGGCTGACGCCGGAGGAAAAGAATCTGGCCGACCGTTTTGCGGAAAGCCGGAAAAAGTTTGTCGCGGACGGACTCCAGCCAGCCGTTGCCGCGCTGCGCGCGCAGGATACCGGCCGCGCCACGGAGTTGCTGAATGGTCCGATGAACGAGCATTTCCAGCCAGTGCGCAAGGATATCGACAGTCTGATCCAACTGCAGCTCGACGTGAGCAAGCAGGAGTATGAAGCCTCTCGGGCGTCCTATATCTTCGTGCGGAACCTGTCGATTGCCGGCATCATCCTCGGCGTCCTCACGGGGGCCATCGTTGGCGCCTGGCTGATCCGTTCGATTTCGCGCCCGCTTGAAAAGGCGATCGACGTTGCCGGCAGCATCGCCGCGGGCGACCTGACCCAGCGCATCGACGTGGAATCGCGCGACGAGACCGGCCGCCTCATGTTCGCCCTGAAGAACATGAACGGCAGCCTCGAAAAGATCGTCGCCGAAGTCCGCAACAGCACCGAGACGATTGCCACGGCTTCGGGCCAGATCGCGGCCGGCAACATGGACCTGTCTTCGCGCACCGAGCAGCAGGCCAGCTCGCTCGAGGAAACGGCATCGTCGATGGAAGAGCTCACTTCCACCGTCAGGCAGAATGCCGACAATGCGCGCCAGGCCAACCAGCTTGCCGCTTCCGCTTCGGAAGTCGCAGGACGCGGCGGCCAGGTGGTCGCGCAGGTGGTCGATACGATGAGCGCCATCAATGATTCGTCGCACAAGATCGTCGACATCATCGGCGTCATTGACGGTATCGCCTTCCAGACCAACATCCTTGCCTTGAACGCGGCGGTGGAAGCGGCCCGTGCCGGCGAGCAGGGGCGCGGTTTTGCAGTCGTCGCGGCGGAAGTCCGCACCCTCGCCCAGCGTTCGGCTGCGGCGGCAAGGGAGATCAAGGCACTGATCGACGATTCCGTCGAAAAGGTGCATACCGGCGCCGAATTGGTGAACCGTGCCGGCGCAACCATGGAAGAGATCGTCCAGAGCGTCAAGCGCGTGACCGACATCATGGCCGAGATCGCTGCGGCAAGTCACGAGCAGACGGCGGGCATCGAGCAGATCAATCTGGCGATTACCCAGATGGACCAGGTGACGCAGCAGAATGCCTCCCTGGTCGAAGAGGCGGCCGCCGCTTCGGAATCGATGCAGGAGCAGGCGGGCAACCTGGCGCAGATGGTGGGTGTGTTCCGGCTATCGGGCACGCACCGCGTTGCGGTCGTCCAGCCGCCGACCTCGGTTCGCACTCCGGCACAGGTAAAACGGAAAGCGCCGCGGGTACCTGGGGCAACGGTTCCGGCCGAAAGGCGCGTACCGAAAGTGCGGGCTGTGGCCGGCGGCGAGTGGGAAGAGTTCTAGGAAGGAAGGCGCCAGCGGTCGTTCAGATTTTCACCCATGCGCCCTTGTAAAGTACCGGACCGGTGGGCGCATTGGGATTCGGCGAGCCGCCTTTCGGTTCCAGGCTGATTGCCAGCACCGGCGTATTTTCCGGCGTGGCGTTTTCCGGCAACGGCAAGGTGACCGTCCCGCCTGCGGCGACCAGGCCGAGGGAGCGCGGCGCGCCTTCTTTCGGGATCGCCCACAATTCCAGGCTCTTGTCGGCCGCCACGGCCGGCTGTCCGATCACTCTCACCGTCAGCTGGCGCCGCCGTGCGTCGCCGGTAATCACCATCGTCGTTTGTGCCTTGTCGTCGGCAAGCGTCGCCACATAGTTCGCTGCCGGTGCGCCCGATTCAGGCAATCTTGCAAGCAGTACCGTGACCAGTACCGCGGCGGCAGCGGTGGAAACCATGCCGAGGCCGCGCCAGAACGCGAGGTCTTCGCGCAGGCCCCGCCAGAATGCGCGCCGCCCGGCCGGCTGCGCAGGCACGGCAAGGTCCAGCTGCTTTTCGATCGCCAGCCATACCTGCGGCGACGGTTCCGCCGCGGGAGCGAATTCCACCATCGGATGCAGCCTGTCCTGCCACTCGGCGACGGCACGGCGCAAGGCCGCATCCTCTTTCAGCCATCCCTCGAAACGCCGCCGCGCACTGCCGCGCAGGGCGCCGAGCACGTATTCGGAAGCGAGTTTTTCGCGCAGGACGTCGTTGTGCCGGAGCTGCCGGAGGTTCATGTGCCCTCCAGCTTCGACAGGCACAGACGCAATTTCTCCAGCCCGCGCCGTATCCAGGTCTTGACCGTGCCCATCGGCAGTTTCATCTGCTCGGCCACTTCGCTATGCGACAGGTCATGGTAGAAGGCCAGCGCGATCGCCTGCCGGTGCAAACCCTCCAGCCGCGACATGCAGCGCGCCAGCGCCTTCGCGTCGCCGCTCATCTGCAGCGCCTCGATCGGCGTGGGGCTGGTGCTTTCCAGGGCGTCCATGACTTCCTTGTCGAAGGTGTTGGCATCGATTTCCACGGTGTTGTCCTGCCGCCGCAGCATGTCGAACGCCTTGTTGCGCACGATGGTGGTCATCCACGTCATCGGTGCAGCGAGGCTGGACTGGTAACCGGAAGCGTTGTTCCAGATATTGACGAAACTTTCCTGCAGCACTTCTTCGGCCAGCTCCCGTTTGATCAGTATACGGAGCGCAAACGCAAACAGTTTCGCCGAAGTAGCGTCGTAAAGGGAACGGAAGGCGGCCGCATCCCTGCGCGCCGTCGCGGCGAGCAGGGACTTGAGGTGTGCAGTGTGCTGTTCGTCTGCCAAGGTGCAGTCCGTTTCGGAAGGAGGGTTACATTATGGACAAGTTTTTGGCGATCTTCTTGAAAAGGATTGAAAAACAACGGGATATATTGCAGCGCATGATAGAAAAAGCACGGTCAGACTATAAAATGGAGCTTGTTGCAGAAATTGACATATGAGTACTGACTCCGTCCGCATCGACAAGTGGCTGTGGGCCGCACGATTTTTCAAGACCCGTTCGATGGCGACCGATGCTGTGGATGGCGGAAAGGTGCGCCTGAACGGCGAGCGTATCAAGCCCGCGCGCGGCGTGAAGACAGGAGACCTGCTGGAAATCGACAATGGCTCGACCGAATGGGAAGTGCAGGTCGAGGGACTGTCGGACACGCGCGGATCGGCATCCGTCGCGCAGACACTCTATACGGAGACCGAACGCAGCATTGCGGAGCGGCAGAAGAAGGCAGAACAACGAAAGCTGTTCCGGGAACCAGGCGAAGCGATCAAGGGGCGACCAACCAAACGCGACAGGCGGCAAATCGACAAGCTCTAGAGCGCTCCATGCCCCGCTTCCACAGAGGGCACACACTCTCCAGCCCTTTCCACAAGGCGATGTTTCCCCGTGGGTTTGCAGGCGTCAGATGACTAGAATCGACCCTCTAAGTTCCTGTTTGACATTTATACTGCGGTAGATAATAGTACGAGCGTTCGCTTCAGTTCGACCGCGTTGTTTTTTGATTCTTTGATGGGGCATTACTGTGGCTACAAACATGACTGACTCGACACCAAAATTGATGCGTAAAGGCGAACTCACCCGCGCCGCGATCCTTGACGTGGCACTCGACCTTGCCAGCCGGGACGGGCTGGAAGGGCTCACCATCGGTCTGCTCGCAGACAAGATGAACATGAGCAAATCGGGGGTGTTTGCGCATTTCGGTTCACGCGAAGATTTGCAGATCGAAGTCGTCAAGCTGTACCACCACCACTTCGAACAGGAAGTGTTCTATCCCAGCATGAAAGAACCGCGTGGCTTGCCCCGCCTGCAAACGATGTTTGCCCGCTGGGTCAAGCGCGTGTCGGTTGAAATTGCGTCCGGCTGCATCTACATTAGCGGCGCGGTCGAGTATGACGACCGTCCCGGCGCCATCCGCGAAGAACTCGCCGGCATGGTCCGTGCATGGAAGAACGCCCTGCGCCGCTGCGTGGTACAGACCGTCGAGATGGGGCACCTGTCCGCCGAAACCGATCCGGACCAGCTCGTCTTCGAAATGTACGGCCTGATCCTTGCCCTGCACCATGACGCCCGTTTCCTGAAGTTGCCCGGCAGCGTGAACCGCGCCGAAGTCGGGTTCGAACGCTTGATCAAGAGTTACACGAATCCGCAGCAGGCTGACAAGCCGGCCGCAAAAACGAACCCCAAAACCGCTGTCAAAAAATCAGCCTAATCCGTTCTAGCCGTCAGGAGAAATAACATGGGTCAATACGTCGCTCCCTTGCGTGACATGCAGTTCGTCCTTCACGAACTGCTCAAGGTGGAAGATGAGTTCAAGCAATTGCCTGCGCACGCAGAGATTGACAAGGACATCATCAACCAGGTGCTGGAAGAGGGCGGCAAGTTCGCGTCCGAGGTACTGTTCCCGCTGAACCATTCCGGCGACCGCGAAGGCTGCGAACTGGACAAGGAAACCCACAAGGTCAAGACCCCGGCTGGCTTCGAAGCCGCCTACAAGCAGTACGTCGAGGCCGGCTGGCCCGCGCTGTCCTGCGACCCGGAATTCGGCGGCCAGGGCTTGCCGCTCGTGGTCAACAACTGCTTCTACGAGATGCTGAACTCGGCCAACCAGGCCTGGACCATGTACCCCGGCCTGTCGCACGGCGCCTACGAGTGCATCCACGAGCACGGCACCCCGGAGCAGAAGGCGCTGTACCTGCCCAAGCTGGTTTCCGGCGAATGGACCGGCACCATGTGCCTGACCGAACCGCATTGCGGCACCGACCTCGGCCTGCTGCGTTCCAAGGCTGAACCGCAAGCCGACGGCACCTACAAGATCAGCGGCGGCAAGATCTTCATCTCCGCCGGCGAACATGAAATGTCCCAGAACATCGTCCACCTGGTGCTGGCACGCCTGCCGGACGCACCGTCGGGCACCAAGGGCATCTCCCTGTTCATCGTGCCGAAGTTCCTCCCGAACGCGGACGGTTCGCTGGGCAAGCGCAACCCGATCTACTGCGGCGCCATCGAAGAAAAGATGGGCATCCACGGTAATTCGACCTGCCAGATGAACCTGGACGGTGCGATCGGCTGGCTGATCGGCGAGCCGAACAAGGGCCTGAACGCGATGTTCGTGATGATGAATGCCGCCCGCCTCGGCGTCGGCATGCAATCCCTCGGCCTGACCGAAGTCGCCTACCAGAACGCGCTGGTGTACGCCAAGGACCGCCTGCAGATGCGCAGCCTGTCCGGCCCGAAGGCGCCGGACAAGCCGGCTGACCCCATCATCGTGCATCCCGATGTGCGTCGCATGCTGTTGACGGGCAAGGCCTATGCCGAAGCCGGCCGCGCATTCTGCTCCTACGTCGCGCTGCAGATCGACAAGGAACTCAACCACCCGGACGAGCAGGTGCGCAAGGACGCCGCCGACGAAGTCGCGCTGCTGACCCCGATCATCAAGGCCTTCCTGACTGACAACGGCTGGATCGCCACCTCCGAGGCCATGCAAGTGTACGGCGGCCACGGCTTCATCTCCGAGTGGGGCATGGAGCAGTATGTGCGCGACGCCCGCATCAACATGATCTACGAAGGCACCAACACCATCCAGTCGCTCGATCTGCTGGGCCGCAAGATCCTGATGGACAACGGCGCCAAGCTGCGCAAGTTCGGCGACAAGGTGAAGGCCTTCGTCGAAGCCAACGGCACCGATGAAAAGATGTCCGAGTTCATCACCCCGCTGGGCGACATCGGCGACAAGGTCGGCAAGCTGACGATGGAAATCGGCATGAAGGCCTTCCAGAACCAGGACGAAGTCGGCGCCGCCGCCGTGCCGTACCTCCGTGTGGTCGGCCACATGGTCTTCGCCTACTTCTTCGCGCAAATGGCGAAGATCGCACTGGAGAAGGAAGCTTCCGGCGACAACTTCTACAAGGCAAAACTGGCAACGGCACGCTTCTACTTCGCGCGCCTGCTGCCCGAAACCGCCATGCTCATCCGTCAGGCACGCTCCGGCGCGTCCAACCTGATGGCGCTGGAAGCAGACCTGTTCTAAAGATTCACAGCAGATACTCCTCCCCCTTCAAGGGGGAGGTTGGGTGGGGGATGGGTTTCAGCAGCAAGATCGCGCAACGCAAACCCATCCCCACCCTAACCCTCCCCTTGAAGGGGGGGGAACTTCCGATACGAATTTAAAGGAACCTCCCATGTCCAACTTCATCGTCAAGAAAGTCGCCGTCCTCGGCGCAGGCGTGATGGGCGCGCAGATCGCTGCCCACTGCGTCAATGCAAAAGTGCCCGTCGTGCTGTTCGACCTGCCGGCCAAGGAAGGCCCGAAGAACGGCATCGTGCTGCGCGCCATCGAAAACCTGAAGAAGCTGAGCCCCGCGCCGCTGGGCAACAAGGAAGACGCCGCACTGATCCAGGTCGCCAACTACGAAGACAACCTCGATGTGCTCCAGGGCTGCGACCTGATCATCGAAGCGATCGCCGAACGCATGGACTGGAAGCATGACCTGTACAAGAAGGTCGCTCCGCACATTGCTCCGAACGCCATCTTCGCCTCCAATACCTCCGGCCTGTCGATCACCGCATTGTCCGACGGCTTCAGCGCCGACCTGCGCGCGCGCTTCTGCGGCGTGCACTTCTTCAACCCGCCGCGCTACATGCACCTGGTCGAGCTGATCCCGACCTCCGCAACCCGTCCGGAAATCCTCGACCAGCTCGAAGGCTTCCTGACCACCACGCTGGGCAAGGGCGTGGTGCGCGCAAAAGACACCCCGAACTTCATCGCCAACCGCGTCGGCATCTTCAACATGATGGCGACCATGTACGAAGCGCAGAAGTTCAACCTGCCGGTCGATGTGGTCGATGACCTGACCGGCACCAAGCTCGGCCGCGCCAAGTCCGCGACCTTCCGCACCGCGGACGTAGTCGGCCTGGACACGATGGGCCACGTAATGAAGACCATGCAGGACAACCTGCAGTCCGATCCGTTCTACCCGGTCTACCAGACGCCCGAACTGCTGGCCAAGCTGATCGGCGCCGGTGCCCTTGGTCAAAAGACCGGTGCCGGCTTCTTCAAGAAGGCGGGCAAGGAAATCCTGCGCTTCGACGGCGAGAAGAATGACTACGTGCCGTCCACCGGCAAGGCGGACGAACTGGTCGTGCGCATCCTGAAGGAAAAGGATCCGGCCAAGCGCATGAAGGCGCTGCGCGAATCGACCCATCCGCAGGCGCAATTCCTGTGGTCCATCTTCCGCGACGGCTTCCATTACATCGCGGTACACCTTGAATCCATCGCCGACTCAGCGCGCGACGTCGACTTCGCACTGCGCTGGGGCTTCGGCCAGAAGAACGGCCCGTTCGAAGGCTGGCAAGCCGCTGGCTGGCAGCAGGTCGCCCAGTGGGTCAAGGAAGACATCGATGCAGGCAAGGCGCTGTGCAATGCCCCGCTGCCGCAGTGGGTGTTCGACGGCCGCAACGGCGTGCATACGCCTGAAGGTTCCTGGTCGCCGTCCAAGAAGGCCTACGTGCCTCGCCTGGACCTGCCCGTGTACCAGCGCCAGGCTTTCCGTGCCTCGCTGGCCGGCGAGACCACGGTCGACGGCGCCACCGGCGGCACCACCTTCTTCGAAGACGAATCCGTCCGCATCTGGCACCAGAACGACGATGTCCTCGTCCTGTCGCTCAAGACCAAGATGCACGTCATCGGCCCCGGCGTCATCACCGGCCTGGCCAAGGCAATCGAAGAAGCCGAGAAGAACTTCAAGGGCCTGGTGATCTGGAACGCCGACGCAGCCGAAGGCGGCGCCTTCTCCGCCGGCGCCGACCTGCAGGCCATGCTGCCGGCCTTCATGTCCGGCGGTGCGAATGCGATCGGCCCGGAAGTCGCGAAGCTGCAGAACGCACTGATGAACCTGAAGTACGCCAACGTCCCGGTCGTCGCCGCAGTGGCAGGCCTGGCACTGGGCGGCGGTTGCGAACTGATGCTGCACGCCGCCAAGCGCGTCGCCTCGATCGAGTCCTACATCGGCCTGGTCGAAGTGGGCGTCGGCCTGGTGCCGGCAGGCGGCGGCCTGAAGGAAGCCGCGGTCCGCGCAGCGAACGATGCGAAGGGCAACGACATCCTGCAATTCCTGAAGACTTACTTCACCAACGCGGCCACCGCGAACGTCTCGAAGTCCGCTCTGGAAGCGCAGCAGATGGGCTACCTGAAGCCCACCGACACCATCGTCTTCAACGCCTACGAACTGCTGCACGTGGCGAAAGTGGAAGCCCGCGCCATGTTCGACGCAGGCTACCGCGCACCGGCGCAGAAGCTGGTCCCGGTCACCGGCCGCTACGGCATGAACACGATCAAGGCGCAGCTGGTCAACATGCGTGACGGCGGCTTCATCTCCGCGCACGACTTCAAGATCGGTTCGATGATTGCCGAGATCGTGTCCGGCGGCGACGTCGAGCAAGGCAGTCTGGTCAGCGAACAATGGCTGCTCGACCTCGAGCGCAAGGCTTTCGTGGAACTGCTGAACAATCCGAAGACGCAGGAACGCATCATGGGCATGATGCAGACGGGTAAGCCGGTACGCAACTAACTAACCGTTCCCTCCCCTTCAGGGGGAGGGCTAGGGTGGGGGTGGGTTTCTTTCGACAACGAGCGGAACTCATTAAAACCCATCCCCACCCCGACCCTCCCCTTGAAGGGGAGGGAGAGAGAACAGGAGCCAAAAAATGACGAAACAAGTTCAAGACGCATACATTGTCGCCGCCACCCGCACCCCGATCGGCAAGGCGCCGCGCGGGATGTTCAAGAACGTCCGTCCGGACGACCTGCTGGTGCGCGTGCTCCAGAACGCGGTTGCGCAAGTGCCCAACCTCGATCCGAAGCTGATCGAAGACGCGATCATCGGCTGCTCCTTCCCGGAAGCCGAGCAGGGCATGAACATGGCGCGTAACGCCGTCGTGCTGGCCGGCCTGCCGAACACCATCGGCGGCGTGACCATCAACCGCTACTGCGCATCCGGCATCACCGCCGTCGCGATGGCCGCCGACCGCATCCGTGTCGGTGAAGCCGACGTGATGATCGCCGGCGGCGCCGAGTCCATGTCCATGGTGCCGATGATGGGTCATCACCCGTCGATCAACGGCGCGGTCTTCAAGGATGAAAACGTCGGCCTCGCCTACGGCATGGGCCTGACCGCCGAGAAGGTCGCCAACCAGTGGAAGGTCACCCGCGAAGAGCAGGACGCCTTCTCGCTCGAATCGCACCGTCGCGCCATTGCCGCGCAGCAGGCCGGTGAATTCGCCGATGAAATGACTGCCGTCGAAATCATCGAGAAGTTCCCCAACCTGGCCACCGGCGAAATCGACGTCAAGACCCGCACCGTCAACCTGGACGAAGGCCCGCGCGGCGACTCCAGCATCGAAGGCCTGGCCAAGCTGAAGCCGGTGTTCGCCGCCAAGGGTTCCGTCACTGCGGGCAACAGCTCGCAGACTTCCGACGGCGCAGGTGCGCTGATCGTCGTCAGCGAAAAGATCCTGAAGCAGTTCAACCTGACCCCGCTGGCGCGCTTCGTGTCCTTCTCGGTGCGCGGCGTTCCGCCGGAAATCATGGGTATCGGCCCGAAGGAAGCGATTCCCGCAGCATGCCGCGCTGCCGGCATTACGCAAGACCAGATCGACTGGTTCGAGCTGAACGAGGCATTCGCTGCGCAATCGCTGGCAGTGGTCAAGGACCTCGGCCTCGATCCGGCGAAGGTCAACCCGATGGGCGGCGCGATTGCACTCGGCCACCCGCTGGGCGCGACCGGCGCGATCCGTTCCGCGACCGTGATCCACGCACTGCGCCGCAAGAACCTGAAGTACGGCATGGTCACCATGTGCGTCGGTGCAGGCATGGGCGCAGCCGGCATTTTCGAACGCGTATAAGGTAACGGATCGAGCAGTAATTGACAGGCCGCGCAGCGACAGCTGTGCGGCTTTTTTTCTATTGGGATGGGACTGTCGGGATCATGACAGCGCAAAGCATGATCCTCGTATACCATCAAGAAAAGACTTACTTGGAGACTTCATGGATATTCTGACCAGCAAGGCAAACGGCATATTGACCATCGAGTTCAATCGTCCGGAAAAGAAGAACGCGATCACTTCCGCGATGTACCAGTCGATGGCGGATGCGCTGAAAGACGCCGAGGGTGATGTGGCGGTGCGCGCCATCGTCATCCAGGGCAAGCCCGAGGTGTTCACGGCGGGCAACGATCTCGAGGACTTCCTGAAGAATTCGTCGGCCGAAGTCGGCGACCGTCCCGTTGCGCAGTTCATGCGCGCATTGAGCGGCGCGACCAAGCCGGTGATCGCTGCGGTCGCGGGCAACGCGGTCGGCATCGGCACCACGATGCTGATGCATTGCGACCTCGTCTACGCGGCGGAAAACGCCAAGTTCGCGATGCCCTTCACGCAACTCGGCCTGTGCCCGGAATTCGCATCGAGCATGTTGTTCCCGGCAATGGTCGGCTATCCCCGTGCTGCGGAAAAATTGCTGCTGGGCGAGGCATTCGGCGCCGAGGATGCCTACGACATGGGGCTGATCAGCAAGGTGGTTCCGGTGGCCGAACTCGCGGAACTCGCGCACAGCCAGGCAGCCAAGCTGGCCGCGTTGCCTGCATCGTCGCTGCGCGTGACCAAGCGCCTGATGAAGGGCGCGCAGGCGGAAGCGATCAACGCGCGCATGGCGGAAGAAAACAAGCACTTCGGCGATATGCTGATGGCGAAGGAAGCGAAGGAAGCGTTTACCGCCTTCTTCGAAAAGCGCCGCCCGGATTTCACCAAGTTTGCCTGATTGAAAAAATGCGGAAGGACGCGCGTCCTTCCGCATCACGATCGCTTAGTGGGGGCGCGCGCCCGTGCTGACATGCTGGGATGCTTTCTCGGAAATCGAGGAGAGCGTATCTCCTGCGATATCCGAATCGGTCGTCTGGGTAATGTCTCCCAGCGAAACAATGCCGATCAGCCGCTTGTCCTTGCTCAGGACGGGAAGCCTGCGGATCTGCAGGTCGCCCATGTTCTGCGCGACGTCGTCGATGTCGTCGTCTTCATAGCAGTACTTGATGTCCTGGCTCATGACATCGCGGATCTTGCAGTCCGCCTTGCCTTGGGCAAGACCGCGCACCACGATATCGCGGTCTGTCACCATGCCGACCAGGCGGTCGTTTTCTCCTACCGGTAGTGCACCACAATCGCCGTCAGCCATCATCTGTGCCGCCTCGATGATGCTCTGGTCTGGGCTGGCCAATCGGACATCGCGTGTCATCGCATCGGCTACTCGCATGATGTGCCTCCTTTCAAGATATTGAACGATATTTCCCATGCTGGATGGGACAGCTTTTGGAGGAATGGCGGCTGTTGAAGTTCCTGCATCCTGCACGCGCGGGAAGGCACGGAATATGCACGCCTGCTGCTGTTCATTACCTTACGAAAGGAGGCACACCATGCCGGCAGGAGCAAGTGCAAAGCGCGAACGCGAATACGCAAAATTGCAGCGGCAATTCAAGAAGGAACATCGCTATCCAGGACGGGAAGAAGAGGTCGCGGCGCGTATCGTGAACAAGCAGCGAAGGCAGTTCGGCGAAACTGCTGCCGAAAAGCAGAAGGACCGTGAAGGCAAGACGGAGGACAGGGGCTTGCCGCTCGACGGCTACCAGCACATGACGATCCCGCAGATCCTTGCGCGGGCAGACGAATTATCGGCAGCGGAAATCAGGAAGATTCGCAGCCATGAAATCCGGCACAAGAATCGCAAGGGATTGCTTGAGAAACTGGATCGGTTGCTCAATGGAATGAAAGGGAAATGAGTGCGGGCTGACGCGCCTACTTGCGCGGCGGTGTCTTCTTCCGCTGCTCGATGATGGCCTTCCACCATCGCTGTTTCGGTCTCACGGAAGTTTCCGGGAACGCCTGAACAGGCTCGTTCAAGGCGCTCCCGGGTGGCAGCGTCGTGTCTTCGGGGTGGGTTTCCATCTGCTTGTCGTACTCGAGGAACAGGACTTTGCTTTCCAGTACCTTGATGACGTTTTCCTTGTCCGCGATGCGGGCGCGCAACTCGTTGGTCACCTGGTCCTTGACCTTGCGCAGCTCCGCCTCCAGCGCCAGTGCACGTTCAAGCGAGCGGTTGCGCTCTTCGAGCAGCGCGATCTTGACCTTGTCGCGCGACGGGTCGTCACCGGCATACTCCTCCTCGGTGTGGAGGCTGCCGTAGGCGCGCAGCAGTTCCGACGTGTCGATCTGCGTCTCGCCGTCGGGCGTGACGGTCTTGCTCAGGCGGCCTTTCTCGATGTCACGGTAAATCGTTGATCGATTCCGTCGGACAAGTTTTGCAGCCTCGGTGATGGAGACAAGTGCCATATGCCTGAACGATTCCGTAATCGGTCTTCGGACAATGCGCCGGCACGTGCGCCGGGCAACGGGGTAACGTAGTACTTGACCACCGGTTCGGGAAAAGATTCTCGGCGCACATGCAAAATATTCAACATTTTGCCGGGCGGCGCAGCAGTTGTCGGAGGAGAATCTAATGCGCCTTGTCCTGCAGACGGTAGGTATCGTGGCAGTGCGCACATTTCTTCATGATCGCGCTAAGCTGCGTGAGCATCAGCTTCGGATCCTGTCTGGTCTCTGCATCGCGCGCAATGACATCGAAATCCCGGTGCACCTCGAAGGCAAGTTCGCGGAATTCGATGCCTGCACGTGACGGATACATCAATTTCACTTCATACAGGTTAATGCTGCCCATCGATTTCGCCGCCTCGGCTGCGGCCCGCATGTCGCTGCGAGCGAGGGCATCGGTCATCGCCTGCAGTCCGACCAGGTACTGGCGCATGTTGTTGAGGATGCGGGTGCGCTCGTTGGGACGGGTCACGATGGGGCGGCGGCTGTCGACCTCGGGATCGTCATGTATGGCTGTTTGCGCCACAGTGACCTGGGAAGGAAGCGCGGCAATCAAGGAAAAGGCTACGACAAGGGCTTGCCGGATACGCGTGGACATGATTGTCTCCTGCCGGGAACCACTAGTTATGGAATGGTTATTTGTAAGGTAGCAGACACGTTCCCGGACGGCAAGGAAACCCGCGTCGCTGCTTTCCCGCTTATCGGGTGCGCGACTTCAGCGCAGCTTCACGTATTGATTGCAAGGTGGCATTCGGCGTAATGAGGTCGGCGTCGTAGCGCAGTTCGATCAGCGCCGGTAAACCGGTCCCAGCGATATGCGCCTGCGCGCGGCGCAATGCTTCCTCGAAGGCAGTCGTCGTGTCGGCGCTTTCCCCGAAAGCGCCATAAGCACGGGCGAGGGCGGCGAAGTCGGGGTTCTGCAGCGCGGTGCCGGAAACACGGGCGGGATATTCGCGCTCCTGGTGCATGCGGATGGTGCCGTAGGTGCCGTTGTTGAAGACAATGAACAGCACGCCGGCCCGGTACTGCACCGCCGTCGCCAGTTCCTGGCCGTTCATCAGGAAGTCGCCATCGCCGGCAAAGTTGAGCACCGAGCGTTGCCTGCCGTAATGCTGTTCGACGATCCCGGCGGCAACCGCGGCTGGGACGCCGTAACCCATCGCGCCCGAGGTGGGCGCCAGCTGCGTGCGGAATCCCGCGTACGGCCAGAACCGGTGCGCCCAGGTGGCGAAGTTGCCTGCACCGTTGGTGACGATGGTGTCGGCGGGCAGCGTCTGTTTCAGCGTTTGCACGACCTGCCAAAGGTTCAGTTTTGCTTCCCCTTCCCTGAACACGGGCGGCTCGGACTGCCATGCGTCGAGTTCGGCACGTGCCTGTGCCACCGTGTCGCGCCATGCCGCCGCATCGACCGGCTGCATGGCGGCCAGCGCGGCGGCTGCCTGCTGCATGCCGCTGTTGATCATCAAGTCCGCCTGGTACACACGTCCCAACTCCTCGGCGGCGCTATGGATGTGGATCAGTTTCTGCCGCGGACATGGCGGCTGGAGCAGCGTATAGCCGCCGGTCGTCATCTCGCCCAGGCGCGGGCCCACCGCGATGAGCAGGTCGGCATTCCTGACGCGCGCCGCAAGTTTGGGATTGATGCCGATGCCGACATCGCCGGCGTAATTCGGATGCCGGTTGTCGAGCAGGTCCTGGAAGCGGAAGGCGCAGGCAACGGGCAGCGCATTCGCCTCCGCAAAGCGTCGGATATCGCCGCAGGCCGGATTGTCCCATCCTGCGCCTCCCAGCAGGATGAGCGGACTCTTCGCCGCGCCCAGCATCTCGCGGAGCTGTCCGATCTGCGCGGCGGACGGTGTGGCCTGCACCGGTTGATACCGGCGCGCATCAGGCACATCGGCGGTCGCCGACAGCATGTCTTCCGGCAGCGCCAGTACAACCGGCCCCGGACGTCCGCTGGTGGCGACCTGGAAGGCACGGGCAACATATTCGGGAATGCGGTCGGCGCGATCGATCTGCGCCACCCACTTCGTCATCGTGCCGAACATGCGGCGGTAATCGATTTCCTGGAAGGCCTCGCGCTCGACAAAATCGTTGCCCACCTGGCCGATGAACAGGATCATCGGCGTCGAGTCCTGGTGCGCGGTGTGCACACCGATAGAGGCATTGGTCGCACCGGGGCCGCGCGTGACGAAACAGATGCCCGGACGGCCGGTCAGCTTGCCGTAGGCTTCGGCCATGAACGCCGCGCCGCCTTCCTGCCGGTTGGTGATGAACCGGATTGATGAATCGTGCAGCGCATCGAGGACGGCGAGGTAGCTTTCGCCGGGAACGCCGAAGGTGATATCGACGCCCTGTGTCTTGAGTGCGTCGACCAGGATCTGTCCGCCGGTTCTGTTTGCCATGATGGATTTGCGCGAAAAAAGAATAACGTAGCATATCGCGGCAGCCCGCGTGGGCTACAATGCGGGGTGAAGCAAGCCAGACAGCCGCTGGCCGCCGCAAGGCGGCGGGAGGAAGGTCCGGACTCCACAGAGCAGGGTGACGGCTAACGGCCGTCCGCCGCGAGGCGCGGAACAGGGCCACAGAGACGAGTCTTTGGGACCGGGGAGGGCGAAAGCCGCTCCCTGCGTCACAAAGGGTGAAACGCGGTAACCTCCACCCGGAGCAATTTCAAATAGGCACGCATTGATGCTGCTCGCGGAGCGTGCGGGTAGAAAGCTTGAGCCGTGGAGCAATTCACGGCCTAGAGGAATGGCTGTCATAGCGAACGGGTTTGCGCCCGTCCGCCGTAACAGAATCCGGCCTATCGGCTTGCTTCACTTTTCCTTGATCTGCATCTGTAAAATCCCTGCTCGGACAACGTCTTCCTCGGGCAATCCGTGCAACTTGAGGCAACTCAACGCGCGCCCATTCGTATGCGATAAAGTCCGTTCATCAACAGAGCCTGCTGGCCGTGGGACGGATAACTAGGAATGGTGGCGGTTCGCGATGCCGGATGCGCTCCACCATGGCGGCCGCCAAGCAGTTCGACAAGGGTGCAGCCGCAATCGCCAACCCGCTTCCGAAACTTCCTCCCACGACCAGCAGGCTTTCTTCTGCAGGCCACATAATTTCCAACAATATGCGTAACTGGCTGGCCGCGCTCTGCATCGTCGTGTTCCCCGTCCTGTCGCAGGCGGCGCCCGTCGCACTGCAAAACTACAACGCGGACCTGGCTGAAACGTCAGTTTCGGGCTTGTCGTCCGGCGGTTTCATGGCGGTGCAGTTTGCCGTTGCCTATTCATCGATCGTAAAAGGCGCGGGCGTCGTTGCGGGCGGGCCTTACTACTGTGCGCAGGGCGACGTCGATATCGCAACGCGAAAATGCAGTTGCACGGGCCTGCCTCTCATCGCCAGCTGCGAGGTCGCGCCAGGCTCGACCAGTGTCGAACAGCTTGTCGAAATCACCAACCAGCGAGCCCGCAACGGTGCGGTCGATCCGACGCAGAACATGGCGCGGCAGCGCATCTGGATGTTTTCCGGCACGCTCGACAGCGTAGTGCCGCAACCGGTGATGAACGACTTGTTCACTTACTTCCGGCACTACATCGGCGACATCAACATCCGCTACCGGAAGGATGTCCAGGCGGAGCACGCATTGCCGACCGACGGAGCCGGAAACCCGTGCACGGAGCTGGGCAAGCCTTATCTCGGCAACTGCGGCGTGGACGCGGCAGGGGAAATGCTGAAATGGATTTACGACGATAACCTGCGGTCGAAGAACACCAACGGCCTGGGCGGACGGCTGGTCGAATTCGATCAGTCGGAATTTTTCAATGACCGCAAACCGGAACGGCATGGCATGGCAGATCGCGGTTATGCCTATATCCCTGCCAGTTGTGACAAAAACATCAATGGATCCTGCCGCGTGCATGTCGCCTTCCATGGATGCCGCCAGAATGCGGAAGAGGTGGACGACAAGTTCATCCGCCATGCGGGATACAACCAGTGGGCCGACGTCAACAACATCATCGTGTTGTATCCGCAGACGACGTCCACTTTTGTCCGCAATCCGAAGGCGTGCTGGAACTGGTTCGACTTCAATCGCGACGATCCGGAATACGCGAACAAGAGCGGCCGCCAGATGCTCGCCATCCGGGCCATGCTGGACCGCGTTTCAGGCGCGACCTTGCCGCCTGATCCGGCGCCCCGCTGCTTCACCGCGTCGAATGCCGAACATGTCTTTGCAGGCCGCGCGCACGACTGGTTTTTCCTAGCCATGGCCAACGGTTCGAACAAGCTCATGGGCCTGAACAATTTCTTTTCCATGACCACGCTGAAGCAGGTCGGGCCGAACCATTACGTCGTCGGCAAGTGCCTCTGACCCCTCCGGCGCTACAGGGAAAACTTTGACCTGCGTCATTGGAATAGCCTATCAACCCGCCTATATTGGATTGAAGGCATTGCTTAATGGAAAGCAAGCCCTCGGACAAAGGGGCGAAAGTGGACATTTTCGAATCCGACGTAGCCATCGTGGGCGCTGGCGGTGGTGGGTTGCGGGCCGCCATTGCCGTTGCCGAGCGGGACCCGGCACTGAAGGTGGCGTTGGTATCCAAGGTTTACCCCATGCGCAGCCACACGGTGGCGGCAGAGGGGGGATCCGCCGGCGTGGTGCAATCGCACGACAGCCTCGACCACCATTTCAATGACACCGTTACCGGCGGCGACTGGCTGTGCGAGCAGGACGTCGTCGATTACTTCGTTGCCCGCTGCACCGAAGAGATGGTGCAACTGGAGCACTGGGGATGTCCGTGGAGCCGCAAGGATGATGGTCACATCAACGTGCGCGCCTTCGGCGGCATGAAGATCGAGCGCACCTGGTTCGCTGCCGACAAGACCGGCTTCCACATGCTGCACACGCTGTTCCAGACCTCGATCAAGTACCCCTCGATCAATCGTTTTGACGAATACTTCTGCTGCGACCTGATTGTCGAGGATGGCCGCTGCCAGGGTGTGCTCGCCATCCAGATCAGTACGGGCAAGTTCGTGCTGATCAAGGCCAAGTCCGTCATTATCGCGACCGGCGGTGCAGGACGCGTCTTCCGCCAGAGTACCAATGGCGGCATCGTTACCGGCGATGGCATGGCGCTCGCATACCGCCACGGCGTGCCGCTGCGCGACATGGAGTTCGTGCAATACCATCCGACCGCCATGCCTGGCACGGGACTGCTGTTCACCGAAGCCTGTCGCGGCGAGGGCGGCATCCTCGTCAACAAGGACGGTTACCGCTACTTGCAGGATTACGGGCTCGGACCGCCGGATCCATGGCCGCGCAAGAAGGCAATGGAACTCGGTCCGCGCGACCGGCTCTCGCAGGCGTTCTGGCATGAAGACCGCAAAGGCAATACCGTCAGCACGCCGCAGGGCAGCGCGGTGCTGCTCGACTTGCGTCACCTCGGCGAAAAGCATATCCGCGAGCGCTTGCCTCTGATCTGCGAGCTCGCCGAACGCTTCATGGGCATCGATCCGGTGCATCAGCCGATCCCGGTCCGCCCGGCGATCCACTACACAATGGGCGGCATCCTCGTGAATGGCAAGACGGAGGCGCCGCTGAAAGGCCTGTATGCGGTGGGTGAATGCTCCAGCGTCGGCATCCACGGCGCCAACCGGCTTGGCTCTAACTCGCTGGCGGAACTGTGCGTGTTCGGCAAGGTTGCCGGCGACGAGGCGGCGCAATTTGCAAGGAGTGCCACCCTGAGCGATGGCGCGCTTCTCGAAAAGCAGGCGGAAACGGCAAGACAGCGCGCGATCGATCTGGTCCGGCGCGAGAATGGCAGCGAGCGCATCTCCGTGCTTCGCAAGGAAATGGCGCTCAGCATGGAGCGCGGTTGCGGAATCTACCGCATCGGCAGCGAGATGCAGGAAACCTGCGACAAGATCGACGAACTCAAGCTGCGCTTCCGGCGCGTCAAGGTGGACGACAAGTCAAGCGTCTGGAATACCGACTGGCTGCAGGCAATCGAGCTTGGATTCCAGCTCGATGTCGCGCAGGCAATGGCTTATTCCGCGGTCAACCGCAAGGAATCGCGCGGCGCCCACCAGCGTCTTGACGGATTCGAGGCGCGCGACGACGTCAACTTTCTCAAGCACACGCTGGCGCAGTACGCAGGCGACGATGCACCGCGCATCAGCTACGGCGACGTGAAGATCACCCGTTCGCAGCCCGCAGTGCGCGCTTATGGCGCAGCGGGGGAAGCCCTGCATGGGAAGGAGGCCGCACATGGCTAGGACGATCACTATCGACGTGCTGCGCTACCGTCCGGAACAGGATGGGGAACCGTTCTTCCAGCAGTTTTCCGTCCCGTTCACGGACGACATGTCGGTGCTGCAGGGCCTGCAATACATCAAGGACGAACTCGACAGCACGCTCAGCTACCGTTGGTCCTGCCGTATGGCAATCTGCGGCAGCTGCGGCATGATGATCAACGGAAAGCCGGAGCTTTCCTGCCATACCTTCCTGCGCGACTTCTATCCCGCCGGTGTGCGCGTCGAGCCGCTCAACCATTTCCCGATCGAGCGCGACCTCGTCGTGCGGCCGGACGACTTCATCAGCAAGCTGGAAAGCATCAAGCCCTACATCATCGCAAAAGAGGCGCGGCGCCTCGATCAGGGCGAGTACCTGCAGACGCCGGCCGAACGCGACCGTTACGAGCAGTTCAGCTCCTGCATCAACTGCATGCTGTGCTACGCCGCCTGCCCGCAATACGGCCTCAACAAGGACTTCATGGGGCCGGGCGTCCTGGCATTGCTGCATCGCTACAACGTCGATAGCCGCGACGGCGGACAGGCGGAGCGGATGGAGCTGGTGAACGCGGAAGAGGGGGTCTGGAACTGCACCGCGGTCGGTTATTGCTCGGAAGTCTGTCCGAAGGGCGTCGATCCGGCAAATGCGGTCAACGTGAACAAGATCAACAGCGCGAAGGACTTTTTCTTCAACCTGCTCGGGCGCAAGGGAGGCGGAAAATGAGCGACATGCAGACAGACGCCCGCAAGCCCTACGTCCGGTCGATGACAGGCTGGTGGCGCAAGAATCCGTTCTTTGTGCGTTACATGGCGCGCGAATTGACGGCGCTGGTCGTGGCGGCGTATGCCTTCGTGCTTCTTGCCGGCGTACTTTGCCTCGCTAACGGAGAGGCGGCGTTCAGCGTCTGGCTGGGCGTCTTGCGTCATCCTGTCTCGGTCGCGTTCCATGCAGTGGCACTGGCAGCCATGGTGTACCACACCTGGAGCTGGTTCGAGATCATGCCCAAGACCATGCCTCCCATTATTGTCGGCGGCAAGCGCGTTTCCGGGGGGACGATTACCGCCACGGGCGTCGTTGCCGCCGTCGTCGTCACACTGGTCCTGTTCCTCGCCGTATGGAGCGCCAAGCCATGAAAAAACGATCCAACGCACCGATTTTCTGGGCGCTGTTCGGCGCCGGCGGAATGCTCTCGGCGCTGACCGGGCCGGTCCTCGTTTTTGTCACCGGCATCGCCATTCCGATCGGATTCATCCTTTCGCCCGAGGTGATGCGTTACCAGAACATGCTCGGTTTTGCCCAGAATGTGCTGGGCAAGCTTGGCATCATTGCCATCATCGTGCTCTACCTCTGGCACGCCGCGCATCGCATCTTCAAGAGCCTGCACGACGTCGGCATCCATCCCGGGCCTGCGGCCAAGCTTGCATGCTACGGGACCGCGTTCGCCGGTTCCGTGCTCGCCCTGTACGCGACGCTCGCCGTCGGTTTCTGAACTGTCCGGCCGGGAACTTCCCGGTTGGGCAGCCCGGTGTACAATTTTTCATTCCCTCCAGCAGCGTTCCCGGTCACACCATTCCGGCCGGAACCCCAGTCCTGACGCCGCATCCAACTTCTCTAGCGCAACAAATTTTTCCGTTCGCCAAATTTCCATACCTCAGCCAAACACATGTGTAAAGCTGAGACGTCACCTTCAGTGTCTGCGATAAGTGCTTCTTTTTCTTGAGAATTCATTCGAGGCATTGCTTCAGCGAAACGCGCTAAGTCATTGACTTCATTGATAAAAATCGTATTTTTGAACCCGAATATTACTTGACCGCAAATAAAGCATCCTCTAAAGTGGGCAGCAGTGTGAAAAAGTGTATTTTTGTGGGGCGTTTTTTAAAAGTTCCTTCAAGATACGCGTCACAGCCAAGTTCAAACAACGACAACCACGAGGGCAATCAGGGTGTTTCAAGGCGCGTCAGCGTTGAATCTCGATGCAAAAGGGCGGATGACCATCCCGTCCAGGCATCGTGACGCCTTGTCGCTTCAATGCGAAGGACGCATCACGCTCACTCGCCATCCGCATGGTTGCCTGCTGCTCTTTCCGCGCCCGGTGTGGGAAAACCACCGCGAGCAGATCGCCGCATGGCCGATGTCTGCACGTGCCTGGCAGCGCGTCTTCCTTGGTAATGCCTCCGATGTCGAAATGGACACCGCCGGCCGCATCCTGATTGCGCCGGAACTGCGTTCGGCCGTCGGCATGACGCGCGACGTCATGTTGCTCGGCATGGGCAGCCATTTCGAGATCTGGGACGCTGAAAAGCTCGCCCAGGACGAGGCGCAGGCCGTGGCCAACGGCATGCCCGACGTATTGAGTAATTTTTCGTTCTGACGGCCCGTGATGATTGATCAAACGGTGCCCGGATTGCAGCACCGCACGGTGTTGCTGGAAGAAGCGGTCGATTCGCTGCAAATCGACGGTGATCGCGCCAATGGCGTGTACGTCGATGGCACTTTCGGCCGTGGCGGCCACAGCCGCCGGATCCTCGAGCGGCTCGGCCCGAACGGGCGCCTGATTGCATTCGACAAGGATCCGCAGGCGATTGCGGTCGCACAGGCGATTTCGGACAAGCGGTTCGAGATCGTGCATGACAGCTTTGCGACGATGGGGCAGGCGCTTACTTCGCGCGGCGTCATGCAGGTGGATGGAATTTTGCTGGACCTCGGAATCTCGTCGCCGCAGGTAGACGAAGCGGCGCGGGGTTTCAGTTTTCGACTGGACGGTCCGCTCGACATGCGCATGGACACGACGCGCGGAATGTCGGCGGCAGAGTGGCTCGCAACCGAGTCAGAACAGACGATAGGAAAGGTGATCAAAGATTATGGGGAAGAACGGTTTGCTTTTCAGATTGCAAAGGCGATTGTTGCTCGCCGGGCAATCCAGCCAATTTCAGGCACACGACAGCTTGCCGAGATCGTGGCACACGCCGTCAAAACCCGCGAGAAGGGCAAAGATCCGGCCACTCGCACATTTCAGGCTATCCGGATTTACATCAATCAAGAGCTTGAAGAACTCGAAGTAGGACTGAACGCCGCATTCGACAAACTGGCCCCGCACGGGAGACTGGCTGTGATCAGCTTTCATTCATTGGAAGATCGCATCGTCAAGCGCTACCTGGCCTCCAAAGCCAAGGTGCAGCAGCCCGACCGCCGCCTTCCGATCCGTGCCGCCGACCTGCCGCAGCCCGAACTGAAGCTGCTGGCCAAGATGAAGCCCACCGACGCCGAAATCGCCGCCAACCCGCGTGCGCGCTCGGCCATCATGCGTGTCGCCGAGCGGATTTCCGCGGGAGGCGCGAAATGAGCGGCAAGGTCAACGCAATCCTCACCGCGGCGCTCGTCGCCTGCGCCCTTTTCGTCGTGAATTCGCAATACCAATCCAGACGCCTCTTCATCGAGCTCGAGCGCGCGCAAGCGGCCGCCAAACAGCTCGAGATCGAATGGGCGCAGCTGCAGCTCGACCAGTCCACGCTGGCCAAGCATGCACGCATCGAAGCCAACGCACGACGCGATCTCAACATGGTCCCCGTCACGCCCGACCGCACGCAGTACCTGACGATGGGAGGCCAGTGATGCGCGAGCCCTCACGCACAGCGGCGGGCAAAGGGGTCCAGTTCAGCGCCAGCCCGGTGCTCGCGCTCAAGCTGCCGGTATGGCGCTCACGCGTGGTACTGTTCGCACTCTTCGCCGGTTTTGCCGCATTGGCAGGCCGGGCGCTCTGGCTGCAGGGGATCTCCACCGAATTCCTGCAGAAGCAGGGCGCGTCCCGCTACGCCCGTACTCTCGAACTGCCCGCTACCCGCGGCAAGATCACCGACCGCAACGGCCAGGTGCTTGCTTCCTCCATGCCGGTGAAGGCCGTCTGGGCGATCCCGGAAGACGTTCTGGAAGCGCCGGGCGAGAAGATCCGCGATCTGGCCAAACTGCTCGACATGAGCGAGAAGGACTTGCGCAAGAAACTGGATTCCGACCGCACCTTCGTCTACCTCAAGCGCCAGGTCGAACAGGACGTCACCGACAAGGTAAGTGCCCTGAACGTCCCCGGCATCGGCATGCGCCGCGAGTACAAGCGTTACTACCCGGACGGCGACGTCATGGCCCACGTCGTCGGATTCACCAATGTCGAAGACATCGGCCAGGAAGGCATGGAACTCGCGTTCCAGAAGAACCTCGCCGGCGTGAACGGCAGCCGCCGCGTGATCAAGGACCGCCTCGGCCGCATCGTCGAGGACATCGAATCGGTGCGCCTGCCGCACGACGGCAAGGACCTTTCTCTGTCGATCGACCGCAAGCTGCAGTACATCGCCTATTCGCACCTGAGGGAAGCTGTCGAGAAGCACAAGGCGAAAGCCGCCGCGATGGTCATCCTCGACGTGAAGACCGGCGAAGTGCTGGCGCTGGTGAACCTGCCGACCTACAACCCGAACGACCGCTCCAAGCTGACCGGCGCGCAACTGCGCAACCGGGTGATGACCGACACGTTCGAACCCGGCTCCACGCTCAAGCCGTTTCCGATTGCGCTGGCGCTGGAAAACCGGCTCGTCACACCGTTCACGAACATCCAGACATCGCCCGGCAAGCTCACCATCGGCAAGGCGACCATTGGCGACGCGCATCCCCACGGCGTGCTGACGGTGCAGGGCGTGCTGCAGAAGTCGTCTAACGTCGGCACCGCGAAGATGGCGTTGCAGCTCCAGCCGCAGCAGATGTGGGACATGTTTACTACTGTCGGTTTTGGCCAGCAGCCGAAGCTGGGCTTCCCCGGCGCCGTCGCCGGCCGCGTGCGTCCGCACAAATCCTGGAAGCCGATCGAACAGGCGACCATGAGCTACGGCCACGGCATCTCGACCTCGCTGATCCAGGTCGCGCAGGCTTACATGATCTTCGCGCGCGACGGCGACATGATCCCGCTGACGCTGCAGAAGGCGGGCGACCAGCCGATCGGCCAGCGCGTGATTTCGGAAAAGACCGCGCGCGACGTGCGCATCATGCTTGAGATGGCCGCCGGTCCCGAAGGCACGGCGCCGAAAGCCCAGGTGCCAGGCTATCGCGTGGCCGGCAAGACCGGTACGGCGCACAAGCTCGTCGGCGGTCAGTACGCAAACAAATATGTCTCTTCCTTCGTGGGTTTTGCTCCTGTTTCGGATCCGCGCATCATCGTTGCCGTCATGGTCGACGAGCCGTCCAACGGCTTCCACTATGGCGGCCAGGTGGCAGCACCGGTCTTCTCGGCCGTAACTGCCAACGCCTTGCGTGCATTGAACGTTCCGCCTGACTCCACCGTGACCGACATCATCGTGCCGGCCAATCCAGTCGAGGAGAGCATGTGATGAGTGCGACGCCGACCATGACCGAGATTCTTGCCTGGCTGCACGCGAATGCGCCGAAGGCGCAGCTGTCTTCGGATTCCCGGACGATTTCCCCGGGCGATGTCTTTTTCGCCTATCCCGGCGATGCCGCCGACGGCCGCGATTACATCGAACGTGCGGTTGAAGCAGGCGCGCGCGCGGTGGTGCACGAGGCGAAAGATTTCACCTGGGACGAGAAGCTGGTGCTTCCGCGCCTTGCGGTGGAAAACCTGAAGGATCTCGCTGGCGAAATCACCAGCGCGTACTACGACCAGCCCGATGCAGGCATGTTTACCGTCGCGGTGACGGGCACGAACGGCAAGACCTCGTGCACGCAGTGGCTGGGCAAGGCGCTGTCGGGGCTCGGCGTGCCGACCGCCGTGGTGGGCACGCTCGGCGTTGCCCTCTACCGCAGCGGCAAGCATGGCGGTTTCAACACTACCGGCTATACGACACCGGATGCGGTCCAGTTGCAGCGGCGGCTGGCGCAATTGCGGACAGCAGGCGCCCAGGCGCTGGCGATCGAGGCATCCTCGATCGGCCTCGACCAGGGACGCCTGAACGGCTCCCGTTTCAATGTGGCGCTGTTCACCAATTTCACGCGCGACCACCTCGATTACCACGGCAGCATGGATGCCTACGAGGCCGCCAAGCGCATACTGTTCGACTGGCCCGGGCTGGAACATGCCGTGGTCAACCTCGACGACGACATGGGGCTGCGGCTGGTCGCCCATCTCGCGGCGACCCGTCCGTCGCTGCCGGTGACCGGTTATACGACAAGCGGCCGGAATGCCGGCGGCATTCCGGTCCTGAGCGCGAGCGACATCCGCACCAGCCATGGCGGCACGGTATTCCGCCTCGAAGCGCCGGGCGGCTCCGCGCAGGTGAAGACGCAGCTCGTCGGCCAGTTCAATGTCAGCAATGTCCTTGGCGTCATGGGCGTCTTGCTGGCGCGCGGCACCGATTTCCGCGCTGCGCTCGATGCAGTGGAATCGTTGACATCGGTCCCCGGCCGGATGGAACAGCTTGGCGGACACGATGCGCCGCTGATCGTCATCGACTATGCGCACACGCCGGACGCGCTGGAGAAGACGCTGGCCACCCTGCGTGAGGTCGCGCAGCAGCGCAACGGCAAGCTGTGGTGCGTATTCGGCTGCGGCGGCGACCGCGATCCGGGCAAGCGTCCGCAGATGGGCTCGGTTGCGCAGGCAGCGGACCACATCATCGCCACCAGCGACAACCCGCGCAGCGAAGACCCCGCGAAGATCCTTGAACAAATCGTTGCCGGCATCGACACCGCACGCCTCCAGAAAGACGCGCTGCATGTAATCGAAGACCGCGCCTCCGCCATCCTGTGGGCGGTGCGCCATGCCGGCAAGAGCGACGTGGTCCTCCTGGCAGGGAAAGGCCACGAGTCGTACCAGGAAATCAAAGGCAAGAAACTGCCGTTTTTGGATGCAGACCATGCCGCGCTGGCGCTGGCTGCACGGGCAACAATGAAGGGAACAAACTGATGAAATCGTCATTGGCTCAACTGCAGCCATGGATTTCGGAAGCCGCGATCGTGAACGATCCTGCGGCAGATGCAGCATTCGACGGCGTCTCGACCGACAGCCGTCAGGTATCACCTGGCAATTTGTTCGTCGCCCTGCGCGGCGAACGTTTCGATGCGCACGACTTTCTGAATGATGTGGCAGCCCGCGGCGTGGCTGCAGTGGTGGTGGAACGCGTGCCGGACGGACTGACCGTGCCGGCCCTGGTGGTGCCCGACACGCGCGCCGCCCTCAATGAACTCGGCGCATTCTGGCGCCGTCAGTTCAGTATTCCCGTCATCGGCGTCACTGGCAGCAATGGCAAGACCACCGTGAAGGAAATGGTCGCCTCCATCCTGTCCGCCGCTTTCGGTGCCGATAGCATTCTCGCCACGCGTGGCAACCTGAACAACGATATTGGCGTTCCGCTCACGGTGTTCCGGCTTGGTTCGGGGTGCAAGGCTGCGGTGGTCGAGCTGGGCATGAACCATCCGGGTGAAATCGCCACGATTACCGCGACAGCACAGCCGACGGTGGGCCTGGTGAACAACGCACAACGCGAGCACCAGGAATTCATGGAAAGCGTGGAAGCGGTGGCCAAGGAAAACGGGAATGTCATCCTCGGCCTGCAGGCCGATGGCGTGGCCGTTTTCCCCGCCGATGACACATACACAAGCCTGTGGCGTAGCTACGCAGGCCAGCGCAAGGTCATGACCTTCGGTTTGTCGCCCGACGCCGACGTGACCTGCACATTCAAGGTGAACGATTTCGGCAGTGATCTGTCCATAACTGCCGGTGGGAAACAGTTCCAGGTAGCACTTTCGGCTGCGGGCGTGCACAACGTCCGCAATGCACTCGCTGCGACGGCATGCGCGCTGGCGATCGGCGTACCCCAGGATGCGGTCATCCGCGGACTGGAGTCCTTCGCGCCGGTCAACGGCCGCCTGCAGCGCAAGACGGCAAAGAGTGGCGCCCTGGTGATCGACGATACCTACAACGCCAACCCGGATTCGGTACGCGCCGCGATCGACGTCCTGTCGAACGCTGCCGCACCCAGGGTGCTGGTGCTGGGCGACATGGGCGAAGTGGGCGATGAAGGTCCGCAGTTCCATGTCGAGGTTGGCAACTATGCCCGCGACAAGGGCATCGAGCACCTGCTCACGCTGGGCCAGCTGGCCCGGCACGCGAGTAGTGCGTTCGGTGCAGGCGCGACGCATTTCGAGGATATCGCATCGATCAACCAGGCTGCCGAAGCACTGGTCACCGCCGGCACGACGGCGTTGGTGAAGGGGTCGCGCTTCATGAAGATGGAGCGCGTCATCCAGCACCTCGTCAACACTACAGAACAAGGACAGGGATCACATTAATATGTTGCTTTGGCTGGCACAATACTTCCAACAAGACCTCGGCCCGCTTCGGGTTTTCAACTTCATCACTTTCCGCGCCGTCTTCGCCACGCTGACGGCGCTGGTGATCGGCCTGATCGCCGGTCCGGCCATGATCCGCATGCTCACCCGCCTGAAGGTCGGCCAGGCCGTGCGCACCGACGGTCCGCAGACCCACCTCATCAAGACCGGCACGCCGACCATGGGCGGCGCGCTGATCCTGCTCGGCATCGGCGTCTCGACCCTGCTGTGGTCCGACTGGAGCAACCGCTTCGTGTGGGTCGTGCTGGTCGTGACCCTCGGTTACGGCGCCATCGGCTGGGTCGACGACTACCGCAAGGTGGTCTACAAGAACCCGGAGGGCATGTCCTCCCGCGAAAAGTATTTCTGGCAGTCGCTGATCGGCATCGCCGCCGCGCTCTACCTCGCTTTCTCGGTCTCCGCACCCACCAACACCAAGGTGCTGGAGCTCTTCATGGCCTGGGTGAAGTCCGGCTTCAACATGGACCTGCCTCCCAAGGCCGACCTGATCGTCCCCTTCTTCAAGACCATCAGCTACCCGCTGGGCGTGTGGGGGTTCATCGCCCTGACCTATTTCGTCATCGTCGGCACCAGCAATGCAGTGAACCTGACCGACGGCCTCGATGGCCTCGCGATCATGCCGACAGTGATGGTGGGATCGGCCCTTGGCCTCATCGCCTACCTCACAGGCAGCGTGGTGTACTCGAAATACCTCTTTATTCCTCACATACCCGGGGCTGCGGAACTGCTAATCTTTTGTGGGGCCATGGCAGGTGCCGGGCTTGCGTTCCTCTGGTTTAACGCACATCCGGCCCAGGTTTTCATGGGCGACGTCGGTGCACTGGCACTCGGTGGCGCTCTCGGAACCATCGCCGTCATCGTCCGGCAGGAGATCGTCCTCTTCATCATGGGCGGCATCTTCGTAGTCGAGACGCTGTCGGTGATGCTGCAGGTCGGCTACTTCAAGTACACGAAGAAGCGCTACGGCGTAGGCCGGCGGATCCTGCTGATGGCACCGCTGCACCACCACTTCGAACAGAAGGGGTGGAAAGAGACAAAAGTCGTGGTGCGCTTCTGGATCATCACGATGATGCTGGTGCTGTTCGGTCTGTCGACATTGAAGTTGCGTTAAACAGGGAATTTTGGGGAAAAGCTGCGTGGAAAACAACGTGAACGAAGAGCAGGGAGACAACGCAGTTGACAGCGCCGGTGGCGACGTCAACGAGAACGTTGTCGCCGTCACTGCCGACGTTGAGCCGCAGATGCCGGTAGATGAAGCCATGGCCGCAACGCCTGGCGAAGAAGAGCCCGTCGCGGAAGTGCCCGCAGAAGTCGTGGTGGAGGAAGTGCCGCCTGCACCGGCAGTCACGCTGGAAGAAAGTCTCGCCTATGAGGGCAAGCACGTCCTCGTGCTCGGCCTGGGCGAATCCGGCCTGGCCATGGCGCGCTGGCTTGCCCGTTTCGGCGTCGCTGTCCGCGTTGCCGATACCCGCCCTGAACCAGACCGTCTGCCCGCACTGCGCGAAGCGATTCCGGACGCCGAATTCATCGGCGGTCCGTTCACCGCCAGTCTCCTGGATGGTGTCGACTTTGTCGCCGTCAGCCCCGGCCTGGCTCCCGACCGCGAGCTGGCTGAAATCATCCCCGCGGCTGCGGAAAAGAACATTCCTCTCTGGGGCGAGATCGAGCTGTTCGCACAGGCGCTCGCTGCATTGCACGCCTCCAGCGCCTACACACCGAAAGTCATCGCGATCACCGGCACCAACGGCAAGACCACGGTGACCAGCCTGACCGGGTTGCTGTGCCGCCGCGCCGGCCTGAAGACGGTCGTCGCCGGCAATATCAGTCCCGCCGCGCTCGATGTGCTGCGCAACGCGCTCGACAGCGATGAACTGCCGCAAGCATGGGTGCTCGAACTGTCGAGCTTCCAGCTTCACACCACCTTCAGCCTGCAGGCGGACGTGGCCACGGTGCTGAACGTGACCCAGGACCATCTCGACTGGCATGGCAGCATGGATGCCTATGCCACGGACAAGGCGCGCATTTTCGGCGCGCGGACGATCCGGCTGCTGAACCGCAACGACGCGTGCGTCATGCAGATGGCATCCCCGCTTGCTCCATGCATCAGCTTCGGTACGGATGAGCCCGCTAAGCCGGACTGCTTCGGCCTTCTGGACGAAAACGGCATGCACTGGCTCACGACCGCGATTGCGCTGGACGAAGGTGAAAAGCCGCGCCGCAAGAAGGACATCGTTGAAGTCCCCGTCATGGTCAAACGCCTGATGCCGGCCGACGCACTGAAAATCCGCGGGCAGCATAACGCCATCAACGCACTCGCTGCGCTGGCGCTGTGCCGTTCCATCGGCCTGCCGCTGGCGCCCCTGCTGCATGGGCTGCGCGAGTATCGCGGCGAGCCGCACCGCGTCGAGCTCGTCGGGAACATCGGCGGCGTCGATTACTACGACGACAGCAAGGGCACGAATGTCGGCGCGACAGTCGCTGCCCTGAACGGACTGGGTGCCGAACTTGGTGGATCATCCCGCCTGGTGCTGATCGCCGGCGGCGACGGCAAGGGGCAGGATTTCTCGCCGCTGGCGGAGCCGGTAGCCAAGTTTGTCAGGGCGGTTGTCCTGATCGGCAAGGATGGATCGGCGATCCGGACGGCCATCGAACAGGCCGGCGTTGACCTCATCGATTGCGCGACGCTGGAAGAGGCTGTGCAAAAGGCGTCCGAACTGGCACAGACCGGCGACGCCGTGCTGCTCTCGCCTGCCTGCGCCAGCCTCGACATGTTCAAGAATTACGCCCACCGCGCGCAGGTATTCGTCGATGCCGTGCGCGAGGTCGCATTGGCCCGTGGCGAGGTGATCGCATGAAATTTGCGATGCCATCCTTCTCGTCTTCTTCCGCATCGGCGCCGTTGCCCGGCGTCGTGCAGCGTTCGAAGATGATGGAGTACGACCAACCACTGGTATGGGTGGTCGTGCTCCTGATGCTGTTCGGGATGGTGATGGTGTACTCGGCGTCGATCGCATTGCCGGATTCGCCCAAGTATGCGAATTACAAGAACTCGCACTTCCTGATCCGGCAGGCAGTCTATATAGGCGCGGCCCTGTTTGCCGGCCTGCTCGCCTTCCGCGTGCGCATCGAGACCTGGCAGCGGCTGGCGCCTTACCTCTTCGTGGCCACGCTGATCCTGCTGGCGCTGGTGCTGATTCCCGGCATCGGCAAGGGCGTCAACGGTGCGCGCCGCTGGCTGTCGTTCAAGGTATTCAACCTGCAGCCGTCGGAACTGATGAAGCTGTTCGTCGTGCTGTATGCCGCCGACTACACGGTGCGCAAGCAGGAAGTGATGCACAAGCTGACCAAGGGTTTCCTGCCGATGACGTTGGCAATCGGGGTCGTCGGCCTGCTGCTCCTGCTCGAACCCGATCTCGGCGCCTTCGGCGTGATCGTCTGCATCGCGATGGGCATCCTGTTCCTCGGCGGGATCAACGGCATCTGGTTCGGCGGCATCGGCGCGACGCTGGTGGGCATCTTCAGCATGGTCATCCTGCTTTCGCCGTGGCGGCGCGAGCGCATCTTTGCGTACCTGAATCCCTGGACGGAAGAGAACGCGCTCGGCAAGGCATACCAGCTGTCGCATTCCCTGATCGCTTTCGGCCGCGGGGAGCTGTTTGGTGTCGGCCTCGGCGGCAGTGTAGAGAAGCTGCACTACCTGCCGGAAGCCCATACCGACTTCCTGCTGGCCGTCATCGGCGAAGAGCTGGGATTTGTCGGCGTGCTGGTGGTTGTCGCGATGTTCTACTGGATCGTCAAACGGTCTTTCGAAATCGGCCGCCAGGCGATTGCGATGGACATGACCTTTGCCGGTCTTGCGGCGAAGGGCATCGGTATCTGGATCGGCGTGCAGGCCTTCATCAACATGGGTGTGAACCTCGGTTTGCTCCCGACCAAAGGATTGACCTTGCCGTTGATGAGCTACGGCGGCTCGGGTGTACTGATTAACTGTGTAGGACTGGCGATCTTGTTGCGCATTGATTATGAGAACCGGGTGCTCATGCGAGGAGGGCGGATATGAAACGCCTCCTGATCATGGCAGCAGGCACCGGCGGCCACATCTTCCCCGGCCTGGCGATTGCGCAGACGATGCAGGCGCGCGGCTGGCAGGTGTCTTGGCTGGGCACCATGCACGGCATGGAGCGCGACATCGTGCCGAAGCACAGGATCGAAATGGATTCGATCGATTTCGCCGGCGTGCGCGGCAAGGGCTTGATGCATACGGCGCGCGGCATGTTCAAGATGGCCGCCGCGTTTGCCTCCTGCTTCAGCATCATCGGCCGGCGCAAGCCGAGCGTGGTGCTGGGCATGGGCGGTTACGTGACCGTGCCGGGCGGGATGATGGCGAAGGCGCGCGGCGTCCCCTTGGTCCTTGTCAACGCCGACGCGGCCTTGCTGCTGTCTAACAAGGCGCTCGCGCCTGTCGCGCAGCGCGTGCTGTTCGGTTTTCCGGCCGATTTCGGCAGTGCGGCTTCCAAGGCGCTGGTGACCGGCAACCCGGTGCGCAAGGAAATCATCGAAGTTGCGCCGCCCGCGCAACGCTACGCGTCGCGGACAGGCCCCCTGCGCCTGCTCGTGGTTGGCGGCAGCCTTGGCGCGAAAGTATTGAACGAATGCTTGCCTGCAGCGCTGGCTCGCATCCCGGCAGACGTACGCCCGATCGTCACGCATCAGTCTGGCAAGCAGCATATCGATGTACTGCGCAAGGCCTATGTCGATGCGCAGGTACAGGCGGAAGTAGTGGATTTCATCGATGACATGCCACGCCGCTACGCGGAAGCCGACCTCGTGATCTGCCGCGCAGGCGCGATCACGGTATCCGAGCTGACGGCAGCGGGCGTGGCCAGCGTGCTTGTGCCGCTGGTCGCATCGACAACCTCGCACCAGCGCGACAACGCGCAGTGGATGGTGAGCCAGAAGGCGGCAGTGCATCTGCCGCAGGGAGAATTGAATCCGGAACGGATGGCGCAACTGTTGCAGTCGCTTACCCGGGAGGAATGCAGGACGATGGCAGAGGCGGCGCACGGCATCGGAAGACGCCAGGCGAACGAAACGATTGCGAACGTACTGGAAGAATTGGCCAAATAACATGAAGCACAAAGTAAAAAACATTCATTTCGTCGGTATCGGCGGCTCCGGCATGAGCGGCATCGCGGAGGTGCTGCTCAACCTCGGCTACACGATCTCCGGCTCGGACCTGGCCAGCAACGCTGCGACGCAACGTCTGATCGAGCGCGGCGCGAAGATCACCTTCGGGCATGCGGCAGAGAATATCCAGAATGCCGACGCGATCGTGACCTCGACCGCAGTCAAGGGGGACAACCCGGAAGTGATTGCCGCACGCGCGAAGCACATTCCCATCGTCCCGCGCGCCATCATGCTGGCCGAACTGATGCGCCTGAAGCAGGGCATTGCCATTGCCGGCACCCATGGCAAGACCACCACCACCAGCCTCGTGGCGAGCGTGCTTGCCGAAGGCGGCCTGGACCCGACCTTTGTCATTGGCGGCCGCCTGAACAGCGCCGGCGCGAATGCCAAGCTGGGCGCCGGCGACTTCATCGTTGCCGAAGCCGATGAGTCGGATGCATCCTTCCTGAATCTGTCGCCGTGCATCGAAGTCATCACCAACATCGATGCCGACCACATGGAGACCTACGACCACAGCTTCGCCAAGCTGAAGCAGGCCTTCGTCGAGTTCACCCAGCGGCTGCCGTTCTATGGCGTCGTAATGCTGTGCATCGATGACCCGAGCGTGCGCGAGATCATGCCGTTCATTTCCAAGCCCATCCTCACTTATGGATTCCACGAGGATGCACAGGTGCGCGCCGTCGATGCGAAGGCTGTCGACAGCCACATGGAATTCACGGTGATCCAGGACGAATATCCGCCGCTGACCGTGCGCCTGAACCAGCCCGGCATGCATAACGTGCAGAACGCCTGTGCCGCGATCGCCATCGCGCGCGAACTCGGTGTCGATGATGCCGCGACGCAAAAGGCGCTGCGCGAATTCCATGGCGTGGGCCGCCGCTTTACCCGCTACGGCGACATCAAGCTGCCGGCAGGCGGCTCCTTCACGCTGGTAGACGACTACGGCCACCATCCGGTCGAAATGGCGGCCACGCTGTCGGCCGCACGTGGCGCCTACCCGGGGCGCCGCATCGTGCTGGCTTTCCAGCCGCATCGTTATACCCGTACCCGCGACCTGTTCGAGGACTTCGTGAAAGTCATGTCCTCGGTGGACGCACTGGTGCTGGCCGAGGTCTACGCAGCCGGCGAACAACCGATCGTGGCCGCGGATGGCCGCGCACTGGCTCATGCACTGCGCGTGCTCGGCAAGGTGGAACCGATTTTTGTGGAAGACATGGCCGACATGCCGTCGACGATCATGGACATGGCGAAGGATGGGGATGTGGTCATCACCATGGGCGCCGGTTCGATCAGCGGCGTGCCGGGAAAACTGGCTCAAACGAGCTGAAGCGGGATTCATCATGAGCAATACGGATTTGAAAAAAGAGTTTGGAAAAGTCGGCGTGCTGTACGGTGGCCGTTCGGCCGAGCGCGAGGTATCGCTGATGTCCGGTTCCGGCGTCCTGAAGGCGCTGCAGGGCAAGGGCGTCGACGCGCACGGCTTCGATCCGGCACAACGCAGCCTGGCCGAACTGGCGGCGGAGAAGTTCGACCGCGTGTTCATCGCGCTGCACGGCCGCTACGGCGAAGACGGCACGCTCCAGGGCGTTCTGGAACAGTTGGGCATTCCGTACACCGGCTCCGGTGTGATGGCCTCGTCCATCGGCATGGACAAGGTGATGACCAAGCGCATCTGGCTGAACCATGGCCTGCCGACACCGCGCTTCATCGTGCTCGATTCGCATTCCGCTACGCCGGAAGAACTGGCCAACGTGCCCACCGAACTCGGGCTGCCCGTCATGCTGAAAGCGCCGCACGAAGGCTCGACCATCGGCATCAGCAAGGTGATCGATGCCGCAGCGGTGCAGGCCGGTTTCGAGCACTGCGCGAAATATGACGACGTCGTGCTGGCGGAAGAATTCATCACCGGCCGCGAACTGACGGTGCCGGTGCTGGGCAAGGGCCGCAATGCGCGCGCGCTGCCGATCGTGGAAATCTGCGCGCCGCAGGGCAACTACGACTACCAGCACAAGTACTTCAGCGACGACACGCAGTATCTCTGCCCGGCGCCGCTGGACGAGGAACTGACCAAGCGCATCCAGTCGCTCGCCGTGCGTGCGTTCAACGCTGTCGGCAGTTCCGGATGGGCGCGCGTCGACTTCATGCTGCGTGCCGCGGATAACGAACCCTTCCTGCTGGAGATCAATACCTCTCCGGGCATGACCGGACATTCTCTGGTGCCGATGTCGGCCAAGGCCTCCGGTGTCAGCTATGAAGATTTGTGTGTGGAGATCCTGCGTTCGGCCGACCTCGACCTGAAGCCGAACAAGGACTGGCAACCGACGTAAGGAATGACGACCGACCATGTGGCACGACGTAAGAACGCTCAACACCACCACCAACGCGCTCCTCGGCGTGCTGGTGCTGAGCCTCCTCGCGTCGGGAATCTGGTGGGTTGCGCAGCGGCCGATGTTCACCCTCAAGACGATTCGTATCGAAGGTGTCGGCGAAACGGTGCTGCGGCACGTTAATGCATCGACGGTGCGCACGACGGCAGTACCGCGCGTCAAGGGCAACTTCTTCACTGCGAACCTCGATACGGTGCGCATGGCTTTCGAAGCGGTGCCCTGGGTGCGCAAGGCGTCGGTGCGGCGCGAATGGCCGAACAAGCTGATCGTGACCGTGGAAGAGCATGAACCGCTGGGAACGTGGGGCGAAGAAGGCAAGCTGCTATCGGTGAAAGGGGACGTGTTCACCGCCAACCTCGCCGAGGCGGAAGAAGACCACGAGCTGGCCGAGTTCGGCGGACCGGAAGGAAGCGAGAAGGAAGTCGTTGCCCGGTACCGTGAACTGCAGGACTGGTTCAAGCCGGTCAGCCTGGCGCCGGATGCGGTGTGGCTCTCCGGCCGCTACGCCTGGAGCGTGAGACTGAACAACGGCATGACGGTCGAGCTGGGCCGCGAGGCGAACAGCGCGACGCTGAAGGATCGCGTCGACCGGCTGGTGAAGATCTATCCGCAACTGGTCACGCGGTTGCAGGACAGGATTGAAAGTATGGACATGCGTTACCCGAATGGATTGGCGTTGAAGGCAACCGGTTTGAAGTTCGGTATCGAAGGCAAAAAAAAGTAAGCGAATCAACATGACAAAAGACGCAAAGAACCTGATCGTCGGCCTCGACATCGGCACCTCCAAGGTAGTCGCGGTAGTGGCCGAAGTGATGCCGAACGGGAGGCATGAGGTCATCGGTCTCGGACAGCACGAATCCAAGGGATTGAAGAAGGGCGTGGTGGTCAACATCGAAGCGACGGTGGAGTCGATCCAGCGCGCACTCGAGGAAGCCGAGCTCATGGCCGACTGCAAGATCAAGAACGTCTATACCGGGATCGCAGGCAGCCATATCCGCAGCTTCAATTCCAGCGGCATGGTGGCGATCAAGGACAAGGAAGTGACGGCGACCGACGTCGCGCGCGTGATCGAGACGGCCAAGGCGGTCAACATTCCGACCGACCAGCAGCTGCTGCACACGGTCCCGCAGGAATTCATCGTCGACAGCCAGGAGGACGTGCGCGAGCCGATCGGCATGAGCGGCATCCGCCTGGAAGTGAAAGTGCATATCGTGACCGGCGCGGTGTCGGCAGTGCAAAACATCGTCAAGTGCGTGCGCCGCTGCGGCCTCGAAGTGTCCGACCTGATCCTGCAGCCGATGGCTTCCGCCGACGCAGTGCTCACGGCGGATGAAAAGGAGCTGGGCGTGGTGCTGGTCGACATTGGCGGCGGCACGACCGACGTTGCGATCTTCACCGAAGGTGCGATCCGCCACACTGCGGTCATCCCCATCGCCGGCGACCAGATCACCAACGACATCGCGATGGCGTTGCGTACGCCGACGTCCGAAGCAGAAGAAATCAAGCTGCGCTACGGCGTCGGCAAGCAGGTGCTGGCCGATCCGGGCGAGACGCTGGAAGTGCCCGGCCTCGGCGACCGCGGCCCGCGCACCCTGTCGCGCCAGGCGCTCGCCGCGGTGATCGAACCGCGCGTCGAAGAATTGTTTGCCCTCGTGCACCAGGTGGTGCGCGAATCGGGCTACGAAGAGGTGCTGTCTTCCGGCATCGTCATCACCGGCGGCACGGCAATGATGCCGGGCATGGTCGAACTGGCCGAAGACATCTTCCTGAAGCCGACGCGCCTTGGCGTGCCGGAGTACAGCGGGCAGTTGGCGGACGTGGTGCGCAGTCCGCGGTATTCGACAGTGTTGGGGTTGTTGCTGGAAGCGAAGAAGCAGTACCTGCGCGGCCACATCGTCACTCGCCAGGATGGTTCGGTGAAGGCGGTCTGGCAGCGAATGAAAGAGTGGTTCCTCGGTAATTTTTAAGCAGCAAGAATTTTAATAATCATTGTGTACTAACCGCAGTTTGCAGTTGCTAGTCGCCCCATAGCGTGGTGACTATCGACTGAAAACTGCTTCATCTAAGGGAGTAAAACTGTCATGGAAATCGATATGATCGATAACGCGAATCTCGGCACCGTGATCAAGGTGGTCGGTGTGGGTGGTGCAGGGGGCAATGCAGTGCAGCACATGATCAACAAGGGCGTGGCCGGCGTGGAGTTCATCGCCGCCAATACCGACGCGCAGGCACTGCAGCAGTCGAAGGCCAACAACATCATCCAGATCGGCGAGTCCGGCCTGGGCGCCGGCATGAAGCCTGACGTCGGCCGCCAGCTGGCCGAAGATTCCCGCCAGCGCATCGAAGACGCACTGCGCGGCGCGCACATGGTCTTCATCGCTGCCGGCATGGGCGGCGGCACCGGCACCGGCGCTGCTCCGGTCGTGGCGGAAGTCGCCAAGCAACTCGGCGCGCTGACCGTCGCCGTGGTGTCCAAGCCGTTCTCCTACGAGGGCGCGAAGTGCATGGAACTCGCCGAGCAGGGGCTGGACGAACTGTCCCGCCATGTCGACTCCCTGATCGTGATCCTGAACGAGAAGCTGGAAGAGATCTACGAAGACGACAGCATGATGGAATGGCTGCAGCACGCTGACGACGTCCTGAACAACGCCGTCGCCGGTATCGCTGAAATCATCAACGTGCCGGGCCACATCAACGTCGACTTCAACGACGTCAAGACGATCATGGGGGAGCAGGGCAAGGCCATGATGGGAACGGCGACCGCTTCCGGCGTGGACCGTGCGCGCATCGCCGCCGAGCAGGCAGTGGCGTCGCCGCTGCTGGACGGCATCGACCTGTCCGGCGCGCGCGGCGTGCTGGTCAACGTCACCGCCAGCCGCAGCCTCAAGGGCAAGGAAATCAAGGAAGTCATGGCCACCGTCCGCGCCTTCGCTGCACCCGATGCATCGATCGCCCAAGGCATCGCTTACGACGAGAACATGGGCGACGAGATCCGTGTCACCGTCGTGGCAACCGGCCTCGGCCGCGGCCGCAAGAACGTGCAACTGGTGCAGACCCCGGTCCTGCGCACCGGTACGCACAACGAGCCGATCATGCAGCACACCGGCATGGCACATGGTTCCGCACAGCCGGCTGCTGCTTTCGACGGCCTGAAGGCGCCGGCGGTATGGCGTCGCGAGTCTGCATCGGACACGGTGCGCGCGCTCGAGAAGAACGGCATGGAAACTTACGATATCCCGGCCTTCCTGCGCAAGCAGGCAGACTGATCATTCACCCTACATAAAGTAGGGTGAAGCAGTCCTGATACTGCAAGAAAAGCAAGAAAAAGGCATACTGCGGTTTGTACGCCGCGCCCCGCGTGACAGCGGCGCGCGGCGTTTTTGCGCAGTTTCGTTTTATCGCTTTCCCCCAAAAGAGAGGACATATCATGACCATCAAGATTGGCGACCGCCTGCCGGAAGGCACGCTCTCGGAATTCATCGAAGTCGAATCGGAGGGCTGCTCCCTCGGCCCGAATACCTTCAAGGTCGGCGACCTGACCAAGGGCAAGAAAATTGCCGTCTTCGGCCTGCCGGGCGCGTACACCCCGACCTGCTCGGCCAAGCATGTGCCGGGTTACATCGCACTGGCCGACAAGCTCAAGGCCAAGGGCGTGGACGAAATCTGGTGCATCTCGGTCAACGATGCCTTCGTCATGGGTGCATGGGGCCGCGACCAGAAGGCCACCGGCATCGTGCGCATGATGGCCGATGGCAGCGCGGAATTCACCAAGGCGCTCGGCCTGGAATTCGACCTGACCGCCAAGGGCATGGGCGTTCGCATGCAACGCTTTTCGATGCTGGTGGAAGACGGCGTCGTGAAGCAGCTCAATATCGAACAACCAGGCAAGTTCGAAGTCTCGAACGCCGAAACCCTGCTGGGCCAGCTCGGCTGAGTTTTCTCGGTGGAACATGGAAAACGGCGCTTCGGCGCCGTTTTTTTTTGCTCGTATCAGGGCTTTGGATTGCGGACTGATTCTGCCGCCGGACCGGCCATCGCGGACAGGGCGGATGCGGGCAGCTCACCGGCAAGGGCATAGGCCACGTCACCTGCATACCAGTAGCACACGCTGATGCCGCGATAGGTATCGCATTCCGGCGCGGTTCGCCTGTCCAGTGCTCCCTCGGTACGGACGAAGACGGTCAGCCGTTTGCCTGCGGCGTCCTCATACATGAATTGCCCGGCGGGTTCCTCGGCGCCTGCCAGCAGCCGTCCGCCCAGGAAGCGGAAGTCGCCAACCTGCGGGGCAAACACTTTCTTGCCGAGACGCTTGGAGATCCACGATGTCAGGGTCGGATCATCGCCCTTGACCTCGACCGGCTGCCGCTTGTCGGGGCTGTAGACATGGTGGGCGACCGACGCGAGGCGGACGAGCTGTCCGTCGGTATCGAGCCGGGGGAGGAGTTCCTTGCCGACGACGATGCCGACCAGTACCGCGACGGCGAGGGCGCCGGCAAAGCGCGGTGAAGGCAGCAAGGCTGTCAGCATGTCCCGCCAGGAGGCCTTTCGTGTGGCGACGGCTTGCAGTGGCGGCGTCTTTGCGAACTTGACCAGTCCGGCTGGCAAGGGCTCATCGAGACTGTCGTCGAGTGCGCGACGCAAGCTGCCGGATTGCGCCGACCAGAAGGCAAGTTTCTCGCGCGCCGCTGCGTCCTGCGCGAGCGCATGTTCGACTGTCGCGCGCGCGGCCTGGTCGAGTTCATTGTCCAGGTAGGCGCAGAGTTGTTCGTCGGTAAGTGGCATGTTCATCGTGCTGCTCCCTTGCCGGCGGGGGCGTCTCCGAGCAATTCCTGCATTTTCTCCCGTGCCCGCGCCAGGCGGGACATGATCGTGCCGACGGGCACCGCCAGCACCTCGGCCGCTTCGCGGTAGCGCAGACCCTCCACCGCCACCAATAGCAGGACTTCGCGCTGTTCTCCCGGCAGCCTGTACAGCGCGGACTGGATGTCGCGCATCTCGGCCGGATCGGATTGCTGCCCGGCAGCGGCCTCCGGCAAATCGGCCATGTCGGCCGTCCAGTCGACAAGCTCGCGCTGGCGCGTGCCATCGATGAACAGGTTGTGCATGACCGAGAACAGCCATGCACGCAGGTTCGCGCCCGACCGGAAGGTCGATTCGCGGGCCAGCGCCCTCTCGACCGTATCCTGGAGCAGGTCATCCGCGCGGGCGAGGTCGCGCGTCAGGACGCGCGCATAGCGGCGCAGCCGGGGCAGGACATCAACCAGTTCGTCGCGATCGATCAATTTGGGTGGGAGTATCTCTGTGGCCGGTATCGGTCGACTTGCGGTCGTTCCATTCGCCGCAATCGTCGTCCCTGTGGGAATGTGCTCAGAGAATAGCATCAGAACAGACGCCGGAGGCAGCGATGTTTTTCCGGAAACAACAGGGCGTTCCCCCGGCAGGAATGGGGCGAAAGGGCATGCTGTCCTCCTCGATGGCGTCAGGTCACGCGGCGCAAGGGATGCGCCTGTGCCTGCATGTACGAGCCGGGTCCCGGTTTTATTCCCTACTCGACGACGACGACTTCCACCCGCGCATCCTTGAGTACGTGGCTCAGTGCGTCCGGCGGCGGCGCGTCGGTAAACAGCATGTCGATCTGCGAGACGTGCGCCATGCGCACCAGCGCCTGCCTTCCGAACTTGTCGCGGTCGGCCACCAGCCAGATTTCGCGCGATTGTTCGATGATCGCCTGCGCCACCTTGACCTCGCGCGGATCGTAGTCGCGCAGCGTGCCGTCGAGCTCGATGCTGGAAATCCCGATGATCCCGATGTCGACCTTGAACTGGCGGATGAAATCGATCGTCGCCTCGCCCACGATGCCCCGGTCGCGGCCGCGCACCACACCGCCGGCCAGGATCACCTCGCAATGGGGATTGTCGGAGAGGATGGATGCCACATTGAGGTTGTTGGTGACGACATGCAGCGCCTGATGATGCACCAGCGCCCGGGCGACTTCCTCGGTTGTCGTGCCGATGTTGATCAGCAACGAACATCCCGAAGGCACCTGGCGCGCCACCTCGCAGGCGATACGCCGCTTGGCGTCGCTGTTCATCCCCTGGCGCAGGCTGTAGTCGATGTTTTCGACGGAAGAGGGCAGGCCGACGCCGCCGTGGTAGCGCGCCAGCAGGTTCGCTTCTTCCATCATCTTGACGTCGCGCCGCACCGTCTGCGGCGTCACGCCCAGCTCCAGTGCCAGCTCCTCCACCGATATGGTCACGCGTTGCCGCACGGCATCCAGCAGCCGCCTTTGACGTGGATTAAGAGTCAAAGCCGTTCCCCTTCAATCGTGGCAAAGGTATCAATATAATTGAAAACGAAAATAAACGAACATAAAAAATCAAAAAAGATGTTGCATTAGTTTCGAGTATTGTCGTATCTTAACTGCCTGTCACCGTACCACTCACTATTTGGGCGAGATCCGGATGGAAAACGGCAAGTACAACCTCGAATGCGACCTGCTCGTCGTCGGCGGCGGCATCAACGGCGCCGGCATTGCGCGTGATGCCGCCGGACGTGGTTTGACTGTCGTTCTCTGCGAAAAAGACGACCTTGCCTCGCACACATCCTCGTCCTCCTCCAAGCTCATCCACGGCGGCCTGCGCTACCTCGAGTACTACGAGTTCAACCTCGTGCGCAAGGCGCTGATCGAACGCGAAGTGCTGTTGCGCGCCGCGCCGCACATCATGTGGCCGATGCGCTTCGTGCTGCCGCACGACAAGGGGCAGCGTCCGGCATGGATGATCCGCACCGGCTTGTTTCTCTACGACGCGCTTGCAAAACGCGAGCTTCTGCCGGGTTCGCGCGGCGCCGACCTGCGCCGGCACCCGGCGGGCGAGCCGCTCAAGCCGGAGTTCACGCGCGGCTTCGTGTATTCCGATGGCTGGGTGGATGATGCGCGCCTGGTGGTGCTCAACGCGGTCGACGCCGCCGAGAAAGGGGCATGCATCCTCACCCGCACGCGGTGCACGTCCGCCCGGCGCGACGGTGACGCATGGATTGTGGAACTGGCCGATGCACAGGGACGGCAATCCCTCGTGCGCGCCCGGGCACTGGTCAATGCGGCCGGTCCGTGGACGGCGCAATTCCTGCAGAGCGCCGTACAGCGCCCGACGGAAAAGGCGCTGCGCCTGATCAAGGGCAGCCATGTCGTCGTTCCCAAGCTGTTCGACCATCCGTACGCTTATATCTTCCAGCACCCTGACGGGCGCATCGTGTTCGCCATCCCTTACGAGCAGGACTTCACCCTGATCGGCACAACGGATATCGAATACCACGGCGACGCCAACAAGGTGGCGATCGACAAGGATGAGATCGTCTACCTGTGCGACCTTGCAAGCCGCTATTTCCGCAAGCGCATTGCTCCGGCTGACGTCGTGTGGAGCTACTCGGGCGTCCGCCCCCTCGTCGAGGACGAGTCGTCGAGCGCATCCGCGGTAACGCGCGACTACCGCCTCGAAATCGATACGCAGGGAGCGCCGCTGCTGTCCATCTTCGGTGGCAAGATCACCACCTTCCGCAAGCTGGCGGAAGAGGCAGTCGACATGCTCGCCCCCCTGCTGCCCATGCGGCATGGTTCATGGACCGAGAATGCCTGCCTGCCCGGCGGCGACCTGTTCGGCGCACAGCCTTCAAACCGCTCCGTGCTCGAGTACGACAAGTTCGTGCACGAGATGCAGAAGCGTTATGGCTTCCTGCCGCCGGCACTGGTTGCGCGTTATGCGCGAGCCTATGGGACACGCATCGACATGCTGCTCAAGGGGCGCAAGGGGAAAGCGGACATGGGCGAGGAAATCGCACCCGGCCTGTATGAAGCCGAGGTCGATTACCTGATGCGGCATGAATGGGCGGTGGACGCGGCGGACATCCTGTGGCGCCGTTCCAAGCTCGGCCTGCATTTGCCCAGGGATACGCAGGACAGGCTCGACGCCTGGATCCGGAATCGAACCCGGACGGAAAAAAGCTGCAGCGCCTAAAACCAGAACAAAGGCGAGCAAGAAGAATTTTTAGGAGGAAGACAGCGTGCTTCTAGCATTGGAAAACGTCAGCAAGAAAGTTGGCGCGGAAGATCACATCTACCCGCTATCGCTCTCGCTGGTACCGGGGACCATCAACGTATTGCTGGGGACAACCAAAGCCGGCAAGACTTCCCTGATGCGTCTGATGGCCGGGCTCGACCGCCCGACCGAAGGACGCGTCGTGGCCGGCGGCCGCGATGTGACCGGCGTGTCGGTCCGCGAGCGCGACCTCGCCATGGTGTACCAGCAATTCATCAACTACCCGTCATTCACGGTCTTCGACAATATCGCGTCGCCGCTGCGCATCAAGGGCGTGGCGGAAAGCGAGATCAGGAAGCGCGTGACCGACATGGCGGAACGCCTGCACATCACGCCCTACCTGCAACGCTTCCCGGCCGAGCTGTCCGGCGGCCAGCAGCAGCGCACCGCGATGGCGCGCGCGCTCATCAAGGAAGCCGGTCTTTTGCTGCTCGACGAGCCGCTGGTCAACCTCGACTACAAGCTGCGCGAGGAATTGCGCAATGAACTGACCGAGCTGTTCTCCGAAGGAAGAACCACCGTGGTGTATGCCACCACCGAGCCGTTGGAAGCCTTGCAGCTCGGCGGCAACGTGGCGGTGCTGCATGAGGGACGCTTGCTGCAGAGCGGCCCGACGCTCGATGTATTCAACGCACCCAATTCCATCCAGGCCGCACGCACCTTCAGCGATCCGCCGATCAACCTGATGCACGCCACGCTCGAAGCCAACGGCACGGCGCAATTGGGCAGCGGGCTCATCCTGCAGTTGAGCCCGGCACAGATGCAAAAGGCGGCAGGACACAAGGAAGTGATGCTCGGCCTGCGCGCGCACAGCCTGCGCCTGGCTGCGCGCTACCCGGACGACGTGCCGATCGAAGCGGAAGTCGAGCTGGCGGAAATCAGCGGTTCCGAAACCTATGTGCACATGCATCGCGGCCGCATTGCGCTCGTCGCGCAGCTGCCCGGTGTCCACGACCTCGAACTCGGCTCTCCCTGCAGCATGTATTGCAGGCCGGGCGACCTGTTCCTGTATGCACCCGATGGCGCGCTATTGTTTGCGCCGACACTGACTCAGGCTGGAGTGTAAGCATGGCTCGCATTGAACTCGTTGATCTGGCTCATGCCTACAAGCCGAACCCGAGCGCGCCGACCGACTACGCGCTGCGCCCGATGAACATGCAGTGGGACGATGGTGGCGCTTATGCGCTGCTAGGGCCGTCCGGCTGCGGCAAGACCACGCTGCTGAACATCATTTCCGGCCTGCTGAAGCCCTCGCATGGCAAGGTGCTCTTCGACGGCAAGGATGTCACCAACCTGCCGCCGGAAGCGCGCAACATCGCCCAGGTGTTCCAGTTCCCGGTCATCTACGACACCATGACCGTGTTCGACAATCTCGCCTTTCCGCTGCGCAACCGCGGATGGAAAACGGCGGACATCAACAAGCGCGTGCAGCAGGTGGCCGAGATGCTGGAACTGACCAGCGACCTGAAGCATCGCGCCAGCGGCCTGTCCGTCGATGCCAAGCAGAAGATTTCCCTCGGCCGCGGGCTGGTCCGCCCCGACGTCGCCGCGGTGCTGTTCGACGAACCGCTGACCGTGATCGACCCGCACCTGAAATGGCTGCTGCGCCGCAAGCTCAAGGAAATCCATCACGAGCTGAAACTGTCGCTGATCTACGTCACCCACGACCAGGTCGAGGCACTGACCTTTGCCGACAAGGTCGTCGTGATGACGCAGGGCGAAGTGGTGCAGGCGGGGACGGCACAGGAATTGTTCGAGGAGCCGGCGCATACCTTCGTCGGCTATTTCATCGGCAATCCCGGCATGAACCTGCTGCCCTGCAAGATCAACGGCGACGCCGCACACCTCGAAGGGAACAGCATTCCGCTGTCGCCGGGCGCAAGTGCCGCACTGAAGGGCGCCAACGGGAAAACGACACTCGGCATCCGTCCCGAATTCGTCGAATGCGAATTCGAACCGCAGCCCGATACCGCGCCGGCCACGGTCACGTCCGTGCGCAACCTCGGTACGCATTACCTCGCCGAATTCAGGCTGGGCGAACACACCATTGCCGCCAAGCTGCGGCAACTGTCGGCGTCGGCCGGCGAGAAGGTATGGCTGCGCCTGCCGACGGAACGGACCCTTTACTACGTCAACGACAAGCGGGTGGCATGACATGAAAACCTATAACAACCGCGCGTGGTTCCTGATTCTCCCGGTGATCCTGTGCGTCGCCTTCTCGGCCATCCTGCCGCTGATGACCATCGTGAACTACTCGGTGCAGGACATCCTCAGCCCGACGCAGCATGTGTTCGTCGGCACCGAATGGTTCCGCATGGTGATGCGCGACAGCGAACTGCACGGCGCGCTGTACCGGCAGCTGATCTTCTCGCTGTCCGTGCTCGCGATCCAGATCCCTCTCGGCATCCTGATCGCCCTGACCATGCCCGCGCAGGGCTGGAAGGCGTCCATGTCCCTGGTGCTCATCGCCTTGCCGCTGCTGATCCCCTGGAACGTGGTCGGCACCATCTGGCAAATCTTCGGCCGTGGCGACATCGGCCTGCTCGGTTACGCGATCAACCATTCGGGCATCAGCTACAACTACACCGGCGACTCGGTCGATGCATGGGTCACCGTGCTTGTCATGGATATCTGGCACTGGACGCCGCTGGTGGTCCTGCTCTGCTACGCCGGCCTGCGCGCGATTCCGGATGCGTATTACCAGGCGGCGAAGATCGACGGCGCATCGCGCTGGGCGGTATTCCGCTTCATCCAGCTGCCCAAGCTGCGCAACGTGCTCATGATCGCGGTGCTGCTGCGCTTCATGGACAGCTTTATGATTTACACCGAGCCCTTCGTGCTGACCGGCGGCGGACCGGGCAATGCGACCACCTTCCTGTCGCAGTACCTGACGCAGAAGGCAGTCGGCCAGTTCGACCTCGGACCGGCGGCGGCATTCTCGCTGATCTACTTCCTGATCATCCTGCTGTTCTGCTTCGTGCTGTACAACTGGATGCAACGTGTCGGAACGGGAGACAAGAAATGATGAGCAAACGCCTGACGGCGCCCATTCTCACGATATACCTGCTGCTGTCGCTGCTGCCGATCTACTGGATGCTGAACATGTCGCTCAAGACCAACGAGGAAATCGTTGGTGCGCTGACGATGTGGCCGAGCAACATGACCTTCGACAACTTCAAGACGATCTTCACCGATCCGTCGTGGTATGACGGCTACATCAATTCGATCATCTATGTCGCCATTAACATGATCCTGTCGACGGCAGTGGCGCTGCCCGCGGCGTATGCGTTCTCGCGCTACTCCTTCCTCGGCGACAAGCACTTGTTCTTCTGGCTGCTGACCAATCGCATGACACCGCCCGCGGTGTTCCTGCTGCCGTTCTTCCAGCTGTATTCGACGGTCGGCCTGATGGATACGCACCTCGCGGTGGCGCTGGCGCACATGGTGTTCAACGTGCCGCTGGCGGTATGGATCCTGGAAGGCTTCATGTCCGGCATCCCGAAGGAAATCGACGAGACCGCCTATATCGACGGCTACAGCTTCCCGAAATTCTTCGTGAAGATCTTCCTGCCGATGATCAAGTCCGGGGTCGGTGTGACGATGTTCTTCTGCTTCATGTTCAGCTGGGTGGAACTGTTGCTGGCCCGCACGCTGACCTCGGTCAACGCCAAGCCGATCGCGGCGACCATGACGCGCACCGTCTCGGCCGCCGGCATGGACTGGGGCGTGCTGTCGGCGGCCGGCGTGCTGACCATCGTGCCCGGCGCGCTGGTGATCTGGTTCGTGCGGCATTACATCGCCAAGGGCTTTGCAATGGGGAGGGTGTGACATGGAAGAAGTTTTCGGATGGATGGCCTGGACGCCTCCTGTGGCCATCTTCTTTACGGCGATCGTACTGATGCTGATCGGCATGACGATCTGGGAGATCAAGTCGCCGACGACCGAGCGGCAGGGTTTCCTGCCGATCAGCACGACGCGCGGCGACAGGCTGTTCATCGGCCTGCTGACGGCGGCCTACCTGAACCTGGCCTGGGCCGGCCTGACCGAGCTGGACCAGGCCATCGGGGCGGCAATCGGTTTTGTGGTGTTGCTTATCGTGATGCGTTGGGGTTGACCCTGCGTTTCGATGCCCGGCGCATTCCTTCCCCGCGCCGGGCATTTCTGCTGGGGGAAGGCATTAAAACAGGTGGAGATATGAGACTAAAACTGACGGCGTTGGCTGCTGCGGCGATGCTGGCTTCGGGTGCGTCCTGGGCCGACATGAAAGCGGCGGAAAAGTGGGTTACCCAGGAGTTCCAGCCTTCCAGCCTGAGCAAGCAGCAGCAGCTGGACGAGATGAAGTGGTTCATTGAAGCCGCCGCCAAGCTCAAGGCGAAAGGCGTGAACGAAATCAACGTCGTGTCCGAGACCATCGACACGCACGTGTACGAGTCCAAGACTCTCGCCAAGGCCTTCGAGGAAATCACTGGCATCAAGGTCAAGCACGACATCATCCAGGAAGGCGACGTGGTCGAGAAGCTGCAGACCTCGATGCAGTCCGGCAAGAGCATCTACGACGGCTGGATTTCCGACTCCGACCTGATCGGCACGCACTATCGCTACGGCGCAATCATCCCGCTGTCCGACTACATGGCAGGCGAGGGCAAGGAGTTCACCAACCCCGGCCTCGATCTGAAGGATTTCATCGGCATCAGCTTCACCACCGCGCCCGACGGCAAGGTCTACCAGCTGCCCGACCAGCAGTTCGCCAACCTGTACTGGTTCCGCGCCGACTGGTTCGAGCGCAAGGACCTGAAGGAAAAGTTCAAGGCCAAGTACGGCTATGAACTGGGCGTTCCGGTCAATTGGTCCGCCTATGAAGACATCGCCGATTTCTTCACCAATGACGTGAAGAACCTCGACGGCAAGCGCGTCTACGGCCACATGGATTACGGCAAGAAGGACCCGTCGCTCGGCTGGCGCTTCACCGATGCCTGGCTGTCGATGGCGGGCACTGCCGACAAGGGCATCCCGAACGGCGTGCCGGTTGACGAGTGGGGTATCCGTGTTTCGCAGGACAAGTGCAATCCGGTCGGCGCTTCCGTCTCGCGCGGCGGTGCGACCAACTCGCCGCCCGCGGTGTACGCGCTCAGCAAGTATGTCGACTGGATGAAGAAATACGCGCCGCCGCAAGCCACCGGCATGACCTTCTCCGAAGCAGGCCCGGTTCCGGCGCAAGGTGAAATCGCCCAGCAGATTTTCTGGTACACCGCCTTCACCGCCTCCATGATCAAGGGCGGCCTGCCTGTCGTGAATCCGGACGGCAAACCGAAGTGGCGCATGGCGCCGTCGCCGCACGGCCCGTACTGGAAGAACGGCATGCAGAACGGTTACCAGGACGTGGGGGCATGGACCTTCTTCAAGTCCACGCCACCTGATCGCCGCGCCGCCGCATGGCTCTATGCACAGTTCGTGACCGCGAAGACCGTGTCGCTGAAGAAGTCGATCACCGGCCTGACCTTCATCCGTGAATCCGACATCAAGCATGATTACTTCACCAAGCACGCGGACCAGCTCGGCGGCCTGATCGAGTTCTATCGCAGCCCGGCACGCGTGGCATGGACGCCGACCGGCACCAACGTCCCTGACTATCCGAAGCTGGCGCAGCTGTGGTGGAAGAACGTGGCGACAGCAGTCACCGGCGAGAAGACCCCGCAGGCAGCGATGGACAGCCTGGCTGAGGAAATGGACCAGGTGCTGGCCCGTCTCGAACGCGCCGGCATGAAGGCCTGCGCACCGAAGCTGAATCCGAAGGGCGATCCGGCCAAGTGGCTGACCGACAAGGGTGCTCCGTGGAAGAAGCTGGACAACGAAAAGCCGAAGGGTGAAACCATCGCCTACGACAAGCTGCTGCAGGCCTGGAAGGAGGGCCGTGCCAACTGATCGCGTCGTCATCGATCAGCTAAACTAGGTTGGCGCGGCAGGTTGCCGCGCCATTTTTCATGGCGGCCGGAGAGCGCGTCATTCAAGGAGACAGTCCAGTGACCAGATATATCCTCGCCCTCGACCAGGGCACGACCAGTTCGCGCGCGATCCTGTTCGATCGCGAAGGCCGCATGCAGGGCATCGCACAGCAGGAATTCCGGCAGATTTTCCCGCAGTCGGGTTGGGTTGAACATGATGCCAACGAAATCTGGAGCAGCCAGCTGAGCGTCGCGCAGCAGGTGCTCAGGCAGCTGAACATCAGCGCGGCCGACATTGCCGCCATCGGCATTACGAACCAGCGCGAGACGACCGTGGTGTGGGACCGCAGGACGGGCGAGCCGATCGCCAATGCCATCGTATGGCAGGACCACCGCACCGCAGGCCTGTGCGACAGCCTGCGCGAGCAGGGCAAGACCGCGTTGTTCCAGGGGAAGACCGGCCTCGTGATCGATGCCTATTTTTCCGGCACCAAGCTCAAGTGGCTGCTGGATAACGTCGCCGGCGCGCGCAGCAAGGCCGAGCGTGGAGAACTCGCCTTCGGCACCATCGATTCCTGGCTCATCTACAAGCTGTGCGGGGCGCATGTGGTCGACACCAGCAACGCGTCGCGCACGCTGCTGTTCAATATTCACACCCTTCAATGGGACGATGAGCTGCTTGCCGTCCTCGGCATCCCCCGCAGCCTGCTGCCTGAAGTTGTCTCCGGAAGCGGCGTGGTCGGCAACTCAAGAGCCGAATTGCTTGGCGGCGCAATCCCGATCGCCGGCATCGCCGGGGACCAGCAGGCCGCGACGTTCGGCCAGGCATGCCATCGCCCGGGCATGGCAAAGAATACCTATGGCACCGGCTGCTTCATGCTGATGAACACCGGCAAGCAGGCCATCACCTCGAAGAACAGCCTGTTGACCACCATCGGCTGGACCATCGGCGGACAGACGGATTACATGCTCGAAGGCAGCGTGTTCAATGCCGGCGCCGCCGTGCAGTGGCTGCGTGACGGGCTGGGCATCATCAAGAGTTCGGAAGAAGTCGAAGCACTGGCGTCAAGCGTTCCGGATACCGGAGGGGTTTTCTTCGTGCCCGCATTTGCCGGTCTGGGAACGCCTTACTGGGACGCGTACGCGCGCGGCACCATGGTAGGCATCAGCCGGGGAACGACCAAGGCGCACATCGCGCGAGCGACGCTGGCCAGCATTGCCTATCAAACCGCCGACGTGCTCGAGGCGATGCAGAAGGACGCATCCATCGGCCTGACTGAATTGCGGGTGGACGGCGGCGCCTCGCGCAACGACTTGCTGATGCAGTTCCAGGCCGACGTGCTCGGCGTCCCGGTGGTGCGGCCACTCGTGACGGAAACGACCGCACTGGGCGCGGCTTACCTTGCTGGCCTCGCAGTGAAGTTCTGGGGCTCGAAGGATGAAATCGCTGCGCAATGGCAGGTTCAAAAACGCTTCGAGCCCGCCATGGCCGCCGATGAACGCGAGCAACGCCTTTCGACATGGCGCCGCGCGGTGCAGCGCGCGCAACATTGGCTGGAAAGCCACTAAATAAAGGGGGGATGACGGAAGTTCGTTGCGGATAGCGTGGTGTAAGCCCAACAACCGTTACAGTGCTTTACAACTGACCGGTGGGTTAGTTGCTATAATTCACCGATGCTAAAACAACGCACCGTCAAACAGCTCGTCAAGACCATTGGCGTCGGATTGCATTCCGGCACCAAGGTCGAGCTCACCTTGCGACCGGCCGCGCCTGACACTGGCATCGTTTTCCGTCGCGTCGATGTCAATCCGCCGGTTGACCTGCCTGCGAGCGCCAATGGTGTGGGAGATACCCGGATGGCTTCCGTCCTGGAGAAGGACGGCATTCGCGTCTCGACCGTCGAGCACCTGATGTCGGCCTGCGCCGGCCTCGGCATCGACAACCTGTACGTGGACGTCACGGCCGAAGAAATTCCGATCATGGACGGCTCCGCGGCCTCCTTCGTCTTCCTGCTGCAACAGGCCGGCCTGCAGGAGCAGAACGCGCCGAAGAAGTTCATCCGCGTCAAGAAGCCGGTCGAAGTCCGCGAAGGCAAGGGCGCCCAGGAAAAATGGGCGCGCCTCGAACCGTACGACGGCTTCAAGCTCAGCTTCTTCATCGAATTCAACCATCCGGCGGTCGATGCGACCGGCCAGATTGCCGAAGTCGATTTCGGCATCGATTCCTACGTGAAGGAAATCGCCCGCGCGCGCACCTTCGGCTTCATGCAGGACGTCGAAACCCTGCGCGGCATGGGACTGGCCCGTGGCGGTTCGCTGGAAAACGCGATCGTAATGGATGAATACCGGATCCTCAATCCGGACGGCCTGCGCTATGAGAATGAATTCGTGCGGCACAAGATTCTCGACGCGATCGGCGACCTCTATCTGGTCGGCCATCCGCTGCTCGCCGGCTACGTGGCCCACAAGTCGGGGCACATGATGAACAACCTGCTGCTGCGCGCACTGCTCGATCAGCCGGATGCCTATGAAATCGTGACGTTTGATTCGATCACGACCGCGCCGGAAGCGTACGCCCGCCAGACACGGCAGGAGTGGGCCTTCAGCTAAGCCTTCCCGTGGCGCTTGAGCATGGTGCTCAACGCCACCGTCAACGCCTCGTTTCCGCGTGACTTTTCCAATGAATTCCGCAGGTCTTCGAATGCCGACAAGGCCTTGTTCGGCAGCTCGATTTCTTTCTGGCGAATTATCTTTTCGCCAATCTTTCTAACTTGCACTTTGATACGTATTGCGTTAACCTGCCAACCGCGTTGCAGTAGGCCTTCTTGCAATTTTGGCAACTGCTGCTTGAGCTTCGCGGCAAGCGCGGCATTCGGTACCCCGACCGTTAATTGATCTTCGTCGAACCGCATGACGGAACAAGCGTCAAAAAGCGCGGGGAGGATAGCCGAACACTCTTCTTGCAACTTCGCCAGGCGCATGACGGCCGGCAAAAGCGTGGCCATTCTGTCGTGCGTGCGCAGGAAATCTGTAACAGCTGTAACTCTGCTCGCGGGCTTTGCACCTGCGCGGGTAGACTGAAATCGTTGCTGAGAAGAAAGAAATAAGGGCGGGCGACTCATGCTTGAACCTTATCACATCACACCTGCGATAGACGAGTCGGAGGAGTTTGAATGCAAATTATTCTGCTGCACCCGCGCTTCAGCGCCAGGACGCTCACCCTGACGCGATGGCACCTGATGCTGCTCGGGCTTGTGTTTTTGTCATCGGTCATCCTCGTTTCCCTTTTCCTGTATTACCTCACCTTCCGCCACGCCACCGATCTCAACATTCCGGTCGTTCGCGACGTCCTCGCTTCCGCCACCCACGACGACACCAGCAAGAAAGACAAGTACGTCAAGGAAAACCTCGCCGCCATGGCCATGAAGCTGGGCGAGATGCAGGCACAACTGATGCGCCTGGACGCATTGGGCGAACGCGTGCAGGGCCTCGCTGGCGTCAAGCCGCAGGAATTCAATTTCCGCGAGATGCCTGGCCGCGGCGGCACCGAGCCATCCAGCCTGAAGGACCGGCCGCTCAGCATGAACGAATTCCAGCAACTGCTCGACGCCATGGCACGTGACGTCGAACACCGCGCCGATTACATGAACGTGGTCGAAACGACGCTGATGAGCCACAAGATCAAGTCCAAGCTGCTGCCCACCATCCAGCCGGTCAATGTCAGCTATAACGCTTCCGGCTTTGGCTGGCGTTTCGATCCCTTCACCGGACGCCAGGCCTTCCATGAAGGGATCGACTTTGCAGCGGCCACCGGCACCCCGATCGTCGCTGCTGCCGGCGGGGTAGTGATCACTGCCGAATATCACCACCAGTTCGGCAACATGGTCGAAATCGACCATGGCAATGACATGATTACGCGTTATGCCCATTGTTCGCGCCTTGGCGTCAAGGTCGGCGACATTGTCCGGCGCGGCCAGCACGTCGCCGATATCGGATCCACCGGCCGTTCCACCGGCTCACATCTGCACTTCGAGGTCCTGGTGAAAGGCATTCAGCAGGATCCGCACAAATTCCTGTCCGCAGGCGCGGACCAGGCAAAGCTGGCCGCACTCGCTGCCAGATAGTGCCGCCCCTCGCACTGTTGTCTTTGCAGTGCCAGGGGGATTGTTTCCCTTTGGATCGTCCCCATCTTCCGCTTGATCGGCTGGATTCAGGCCGGGCGGGATTCCGGGAATTTGTCCTCGCGCAATCATTTTGCGCATCCGGTTCCGAAGCGGGCAGACCTCGATGGGCTGCATGATAAAATCAGCAATTTACCCAATTGCGTCTCCGTGAAACTCATGCAGGGCTGTTTTCGCGGCGTCTAAATCAAAATTAAAGCATGTCCCTACTGACCCAGATTTTCGGCAGCCGCAACCAGCGGCTGATCAAGCAATACCAAAAGACCGTCCGCGAAATCAATGCGCTTGAACCGGCGATGGAAAAGCTGTCCGACGCCGAGCTGCAGGCGAAAACGCCTGAGTTCAAGGAGCGCATCGCCAAGGGCACGACGCTGGACGAGATCCTGCCGGAAGCCTTTGCGGTCTGCCGCGAAGCGAGCCGCCGCGTGCTGAAGATGCGCCACTTCGATGTGCAGCTCATCGGCGGCATGGTCCTCCACAACGGCAAGATCGCCGAGATGGGCACGGGCGAAGGCAAAACGCTGATGGCGACGCTGGCTGCCTATCTCAATGCCCTGAGCGGCAAGGGCGTGCACGTCGTGACGGTCAACGACTACCTCGCGCAGCGCGACGCCGAATGGATGGGCAAGCTGTACGCCTGGCTTGGCCTGACGACGGGCGTCAACCTGTCGCAGATGCCTCACGACACCAAGCAGGCTGCGTATGCTGCCGACATTACCTACGGCACCAACAACGAATTCGGTTTCGACTACCTGCGCGACAACATGGTCTACGACTCGGGCGACCGCGTGCAGCGCAGCCTGAACTTCGCCATCGTCGATGAAGTGGACTCGATCCTGATCGACGAAGCGCGTACCCCGCTCATCATTTCCGGCCAGGCCGAAGACCACACCGACCTGTACATCAAGATGAACGCCGTCCCGCCGCTGCTGACGCTGCAGATCGGCGAGGAAACACCGGACGGCAAGGGCAAGATCGAAGTCCCCGGCGACTACACCAAGGACGAAAAGTCACACCAGGTGCTGCTGACCGAAGCAGGCCATGAAAAGGCAGAGCAGATCCTGACCCGCATGGGCCTGCTGCCGGAAGGCGCATCGCTCTACGAACCGGCCAACATCACGCTGATCCACCACCTGTACGCCGCCCTGCGCGCGCACGTGCTGTTCCACAAGGACCAGCATTACGTCGTGCAAAACAATGAAGTCATCATCGTCGACGAATTCACCGGCCGCCTGATGGTGGGCCGCCGCTGGTCCGACGGCCTGCACCAGGCGGTCGAGGCGAAGGAGGGAGCGAAGATCCAGAACGAGAACCAGACCCTGGCCTCGATCACCTTCCAGAATTATTTCCGCATGTACGGCAAGCTCGCCGGCATGACCGGCACCGCCGATACCGAAGCCTACGAATTCCAGGAAATCTACGGCCTCGAAACCGTCGTCATTCCGCCCAACCGTCCGAGCCAGCGCAAGGACCGCCAGGACCAGGTGTACAAGACCGCACAGGAGAGATACAACGCGGTCGTCAACGACATCAAGGACTGCTACGAGCGCGGCCAGCCGGTGCTGGTCGGCACGACATCCATCGAGAACTCCGAACTGATCTCGAAGATCCTCGCCAAGCACAATCTCCCGCACAACGTCCTCAACGCCAAGCAGCACGCGCGCGAAGCGGAAATCGTCGCACAGGCGGGCCGGCCGAAGATGATCACCATCGCCACCAACATGGCCGGCCGCGGTACCGACATTGTGCTGGGCGGTAATGTCGAGAAGCAGATCCAGATCATCGAAGCCGATGCCAACCTGGGCGACGCCGAGAAGCAGCAGAAGGCCAAGACCCTGCGCGACGAATGGCAGTCGCTGCACGACCATGTGGTCAACGCGGGCGGACTGCACATCATCGGTACCGAACGCCACGAATCCCGCCGCATCGACAACCAGCTGCGCGGCCGTTCCGGCCGCCAGGGCGATCCGGGTTCCTCGCGCTTTTACCTGTCGCTCGACGACCCGCTCCTGCGCATCTTCGCCGGCGACCGCGTGCGCGCCATCATGGACCGCCTGAAGATGCCGGAAGGCGAGCCGATCGAAGCCGGTATCGTGTCGCGCTCCATCGAATCCGCGCAGCGCAAGGTCGAAGCGCGCAACTTCGACATCCGCAAGCAATTGCTGGAATACGACGATGTCGCCAACGACCAGCGCAAGGTGATCTACCAGCAGCGCAACGAACTGCTCGAAGCGCACGACGTGGCCGAGATGATCGCGTCCCTGCGCCAGGGGCTGTTCACCGACGTGTTCCGCGCCTTCGTGCCGGAAGAGTCGATGGAAGAGCAGTGGGACCTCAAGGGCCTGGAAGCTGCACTCGCCAACGAGTGGCAGCTCGAGGTGCCGCTCACGAAGATCCTGGAAGCCCAGCCCGAACTGACCGACGACGAGCTGCTCGAGCGTGTGCAGAAGGCGGCGGAGGAATCCTACAGCGCCAAGGTAGAGGTCATCGGCAAGGAAGCATTCGCCGGCTTCGAGCGCAGCGTGATGCTGCAGAGCATCGACACGCACTGGCGCGAGCACCTTGCGGCGCTCGACCACCTGCGCCAGGGCATCCATCTGCGCGGTTATGCGCAGAAGAACCCGAAGCAGGAGTACAAGCGCGAAGCCTTCGAACTGTTCGGTACCATGCTGGACCTGATCAAGAACGAAGTGGTCCGCATCGTGATGACCGTGCGCATCCAGTCGCGTGAAGAGATCGACGCGGCGGAAGCACAGCTCGCCCAGTCGCACGTAGAGAACGTGCACTACGAACACGCCGACTTCAATCCGAATGCCGCACCGGAAGAACTTCTCGCGCCGACCGCCAACGCGGAATCCGCCGGCCAGCAGCCGATGGTCAATGCCGTGCCGAAGGTCGGCCGCAACGATCCCTGCCCCTGCGGCAGCGGCAAGAAGTACAAGCAGTGCCACGGTCGCCTGGCCTAAGAATCCGGCATCCGAAAAGACAAAGGGCAGGGTAACCTGCCCTTTGTCTTTTCGGCCGGGAAAATCGCGTTGCGCACTTTCAGCCCGCCCGCGCCTCGTAGTACCCTATCGCCATGGAACAAGCACATACCAACGAACCGTTTGCCGCCGCCCCCTTCATCAAGGAGATCGGCCGCGGCAAGAAAGGTGCGCGCAGCATTTCCCGCGAGGACGCCTGCCGCCTTTACGAAGCCATGCTCGACGGCCGTGTCTCCGACCTCGAGATGGGCGGCCTCATGCTGGCGATGCGCATCAAGGGCGAGTCCGTCGACGAAATCGCAGGATTCCTCAATGCGGCGGAGCAGTCGTTCGACAAGCTGCCTTGTCCCCCCGGCGATTTCGCACCGGTTGTCATTCCCAGTTATAACGGCTCGCGGCAAATGCCCAATCTCACGCCGCTGCTGGCAATGCTTCTTGCGCAACGCGGCGTGCCGGTCCTGGTGCACGGCGTCACGACTGATCCCGGACGGGTGACGACGGCGGAAATCCTGCAGCAGCTCGGCGTCTCGTTCGCGCAGTCGATCGAGCAGGCCATGCAGGGTTTTGCACGGCGAGAGCCGGTGTTCATGCCTATTGAAGTATTGGCGCCACGCATGGCACGCCTGCTTGAGTTGCGCCGCATCCTCGGCGTGCGCAATTCGACCCACACGCTGGTCAAGATCTTGCAGCCCTTCGCAGGACCGGCGCTGCGCCTGACCTCGTACACGCATCCGGAATACCTGGAGATGCTGACGGCGTATTTCAGCTCCGCCGTGCCGCTCGACCGCGGCGACACCTTCCTGATGCGCGGCACCGAAGGCGAGACCGTCGCCAATGCCAAGCGCGCCCAGCAGATATCATGGTTTCATGATCATCAATGCACTATCATGGTGCAAAAACAGGAGGCGGTCGATGAATTACCCCCGCTTCCGCTTCAACGTGATGCATCTACCACGGCTGAATGGATCAGATCGGCGCTCAACGGCAGCCAGCCGGTACCCGTTCCCATTGCCGAGCAGATGGAACACTGTTTGCATGTAGCAGGGCTCGTACATGCCAAACAGGTGTCACATGGAGAAGCTAGGTAAGGTTGTTCTGGTCGGCGCAGGCCCGGGAGATCCGGACCTCCTCACCATCAAGGCTGTCAAGGCGATCGCCGCAGCCGATGTGATCCTCGTCGATGACCTCGTCAATCCCGAAATCCTCGACCACGCGCGTTTCGATGCGCGCATTATCCCCGTCGGCAAACGCGGCGGATGCCAGTCGACGCCGCAGGAGTTCATCGAGAAGCTGATGATCAGCGAGGCGTGCGCCGGCAACTTCGTCGCGCGCCTGAAAGGCGGCGACCCGTTCATCTTCGGGCGCGGCGGCGAGGAGCGCGCGCACCTTGAAGCAGCCGGCATCAAGGTCGAAGTGGTCAACGGGATCAGCAGCGGCCTCGCTGCGCCCGCATCGCTCGGCATCCCGCTTACCCATCGCGACTGGAGCCAGGGCGCGATTTTCGTCACCGGCCACGGCAAGAAGGCAGATGCCAATCCCGACTGGGCTACGCTTGCGAAGTTGGACATGACCCTGGTGATTTACATGGGTGTCGCCCGCTGCAGCGAAATCCAGCAGGCGCTGCTTGCCGGCGGCAAGTCCGCGATGACTCCGGTGGCGGTGGTGCATGCCGCCACGTCGACCAGTCAGGCACAACTGATCACCACACTCGGCGAGCTGCCCTCTGCATTGGCATCCTCGAAGCTTGCCAGCCCGAGCATCATTGTCGTCGGTGATGTTGTCCGCTGCGCGCGGCCCGAATTCATCAACGAAGCAATGCATCGCCGGTATTTCGCTTCGTGCCAGGCGTGATACGCCCGTTCGTTTCTTGTCCCTGATTCCTCATCCGGCCAGTCAAGCCGTTTGAGGAATGTCATCCTTCCTCCCCGCTGTACCCGCTTAAATAATCGGCAAGCTGCAAGAGCAGCTTCTTCCTGCAGGAAATAATCTCCGGAACTTTTTGCATTGCCTGCGGACAAAGGTTTGCAGTCCACCATGGCTGAAACATAAAAGTATAGGTATCAGACGCCGACTCCAGGGAGGTTTCGGAACTCGTTATCCATGCTCATCGTTCCGATGACGGTGGCTCGTCGCGCCTGACGAGCTCCCCGCCGCTGCCGGAGTTCGTCAACTGCTTCCTCATGCGTGCCGTGCGCGCTGGAGGATGCATCCCGATGAGGAGTCACCATGCCGTGGACCTTCCCGCTGTTTGACCCGTCACAGCCGCTGCAATGGAATGCGTTGCTGCTGTTCGGCAGCCTGCTGCTGCTCGGACTGATCGGTGGCTACCTCGTTTCCAGGAACCCCTGGATTCCCCGCATCACCGGCTACCTGCTGGCCGGGATTGTCGTTGGAGAAAGCGGCCTGCAATGGCTGTCGGGCGACATTCTGAAGGTTGCGCATATCTTTGCCGACATCGCGCTCGCACTGGTTGTCTACCAGCTCGGACGTTATGTGGACATCGGATGGCTGCGCCACGAAAGATGGCTGCTGGCAACCGTCGTGAGCGGGGCCGCGCTGTGCTTCGGATTCGTGTGGATGGCGCTGGAGCTGTTCGGCGTAGCGCGTCCGCTTGCGATGCTTGCCGGCGTGTTCGCGATCGGTACCGCCCCCGGGGTCATCATGGTTGTCGTGCGCGATCTCGGCGCGGAAGGGCAGGTCACGCGCAGGCTTGCCGCGATGACTGCGTTGAACAATCTCGTCGCGCTGGTGTCCGCGTATATCATGCTGCCCGTGGTGGCGACCGACGTCGACATTCCGCTGCAGACCTTGCTGTCGAGTACGGTCTACTCGGTATTCGGCTCCGCGCTGCTGGCCTATCTGACGTATCGCCTGATGATGCCCCTTGCGCGGCTGCTCGGCCGCGAACGCAGCCGGCAATTCGTCCTCGTGATCGCCATCATCACGCTGACCATCGGCGCCGCCCATGCATTGCGCCTGCCGGTGCTGCTCACCATGCTGATCTTCGCGATCCTCTCCAAGAACCTGGATCTCCAGTACGACCTGATGGAACTGGAGTTCGGCGTCGCGAACGAACTCTTCATCGTGATGCTGTTTGCCACCATCGGTGCTTCCATCGGCATCGCCGATGTCGCCACGATCGGCCTGTCAGTGCTCGTCCTGGTCGGTGCGCGCTTTGCCGCGATGGCCTGCAGCATTTTTGCCTTTGCGCGGCCTGCGCGGTTGAAGTGGCGGCAGGCCGGACTCCTGACGCTCGGCACGCTTCCCATGGCGGAAGCGAGCCTGGGCCTTGCACAGATTTCCGCTGTTTACCCGCAGACCGCCGCAGCTGTTGCGCCTTTGCTGGCCGGGACGCTGATCGTCCTTGAACTGCTGGGACCGATCGCCACGCAATTCGCACTGATCAAGTCCGGCGAAAGCGGACGCGACTGAACCACCGGAGACATCCATGAACGCGCTGCCTTTCACAACATCGACGCCCTTTACCATGGGAATCGAACTGGAACTTCAACTGGTGAACCGACGCAACTACAACCTTGCCACGGACGCCATCGACCTGCTGGCATGGATCGAGCCGCGCGAACTGCAGAACCAGATCAAGCTCGAGATCACGCAGGGCATGATCGAGCTGAACTCCGGCATCCATACCCGCGTCGATCACCTGCTGGAAGAGTTGAAGGAACTGCGCGGCGCGCTCACGCGAGGCGCGCACCATCTCAACATCGATGTCGCCGGCGGCGGGGCGCACCCGTTCCAGAACTGGAGCGAGCAACGGATCACGCCGAGCGAGCGATTCCACCACCTGCACGAAAAGTATGGCTATCTCGCGAAGACGTTCACGGTGTTCGGGCAGCACATCCATATTGGCGTCGCAAACGGCGATGACGCGCTGTACCTGACGCACGGATTCTCGCGCTATGTGCCGCACTTCATCGCGCTGTCCGCCGCGTCGCCGTTCTATCAGGGCGTCGACACGGCCTTCGATTCGTCACGCAGCAATGTCGTGCGCGCTTTCCCCCTCGCTGGCACGGCGCCGGTGGTGACGAAGTGGACTGACTTCGAGAAGTATTACGATGAGCTGATCGACCTGGGCATCATTGCAAGCATGAAGGACTTTTACTGGGACATCCGTCCCAAGCCCGAGTACGGCACGGTGGAGATCCGTGTATGCGACACGCCGCTGACGCTTGAGCATGCCGCATTGCTCGGATGCTACGCACAGTTGCTCGCACGCTGGATCCTCACGGAACGTCCTCTCCGGATCGACGACGATTTCTACTTGCTCTACCAGTACAACCGGTTCGAGGCCAGCCGCTACGGCCTGGACGGCGAAATAGCCCAGCATGGCGAAGACAAGACTGCGGCCGCGGGAAAGCAATCGATTTTCGTCAGCATCCTCGACCGCCTGCAGGATCTGAAACGCTATGCGCAGAACGAGGCGGAGGTGCAGGCCCTGAAGAAGCTGCGGCACATGGCCTACGAGCGGCTGAACGACGCCGCCTGGTTGCGTGAAACCTACAGGAAGCGCGGCTCGCTCAACGATGTGATGCGATTGTCGTCGGAACTGTGGATGAAAGATTCGGCATCGCCGTATTTCCATTAATAAATCCTTGGTAGTGCCGACCCGCATCGTATACAGAGCGCCATTTAACGACCATCGCTCAGTGCCGCCTCGACGTTCTCATCCAATTGTTGCGGATTCCCTTGATCCAGTCGATGGGAGTGCTTTTCTTTTTCTGAATGATCAATCCAACTGAGGTCACAACATATTTCCCGATCTGCAGCTTTAAATGAATCAGCTGTTTGTAGGGAGGGATATCGATGATCTGATCGAGTTTTCCAGTTCCATCCGTAAGGTCAAGATCGACGATATGGCCATGGGACCTCAGGTTCCGTACTACCTCTTCGATATCTCTCTGTCGATACAGGACGGTTGGACCGCCGTCTACAGTATCTGTATTGGACGTCACATTGAATTCAGTCGTATGGATGGCAAAGCCGCCGGGCTTCAGGCAATTCATCGCGTTGTAGATGAATTCCATGCCTTTTTCAAGACTGCCAAGATGTTCAAGTGCGCAGGAAGACCAGACGAAGTCGTATATCCCGTTGAAGTCTGCAGGTATGTTGGTCATGTCAGCGACCTTGAATTCGACAAGCTCTTCAAAATCACGAGGATTGCAAATTCCGCGCGAATTTAGTTGTTGAAGGCTTCTTGCATGCTGGCCGGTCTCTACCCAGCCGGCCGATTGGGCCTCTTCAAGTGCCAGGTCCGTTGCCGTGATTCGTGCGCCCTTGCTCGCAAACATGGCGGTAAGTGGCTCTTCGCCAACCGCGAATCCCAGACCGCGCATTCCTTTGCGAAGCATGCCACGCTCATCGAGCGCCTGACAGATGAAACACCATTCCCATATTTTTCTATGCACATGGCCGGGCTTCTCTCCGAGCTTTGCTCCCCATTCCTGAGATGTCGGGGAAAGGAGCATCGACTCGGTGCAAAGGCAGGAAATCAGCATGGTGTGGTGTCGTTCAATGGGCGAATGATGTGGGCGGGACCGATGCAAGTCTCATCGGATCTGAAAGTCGAATTGATGCCGATTGGTAATGGGCAAGCCTTGAATATCGCTACAATTATGGCTCATTAGAGAAATATGCCATGTTAAACGAATACGACCTTGCAGTAATCGGCGCCGGCGCCGCAGGCATGATGTGCGCCGCCGCTGCCGGCCAGAACGGCAGGAAGGTCGTGCTGATCGACCACGCTACAAGACTCGCCGAGAAAATCCGCATTTCCGGCGGCGGCCGCTGCAACTTCACCAACCTCCACGCCGGGCCGCAAAACTACCTGTCGGAAAACCCCCACTTCTGCAAGAGCGCGCTGTCGCGCTACACGCCGCAGGATTTTCTCGCGCTCGTGAAACGCCACCGCATTGCCTTCCATGAAAAACACAAGGGGCAACTCTTCTGCGACGATTCCGCCGAGCAGATCATCGACATGCTCAAGGCCGAGTGCGGCACCGGGCATGTGTCATGGCGCATGCCGTGCAAGGTCGAGGCGATCGGCAGGGAAGGGGGACGCTTCGTCATCGGCACGGACGGCGGGTCGATTCTTGCGAAGAGCCTTGTCATTGCCACCGGCGGCCTCTCCATTCCGAAAATCGGCGCCACGGATTTCGCCTTCCGCGTCGCAAAGCAGTTCGGCCTGAAGCTGGTCGAACCGCGCCCCGGCCTCGTGCCGCTGACCTTCGACAGCGCCGGCTGGGAGCCCTTCATTCCGCTAGCAGGCATTTCGCTCGAGGTCGGTATCGAAACCGGCGAGAAGAAGTCGCGCATGCATTTTCGCGAAGACCTGCTCTTCACGCATCGCGGCCTGTCGGGGCCGGCGGTCCTGCAGATTTCCAGTTTCTGGCAGCCGGGAACGGCACTCACGCTGGACCTGGTGCCTGAAGTCGACGTCGCGCAAACGCTGATCGAAGGCAAAACCACGATCAAGAAAAACCTCGGCAATATCCTCGCCCAATGGCTGCCTGCGCGTTTGGCCGACGGCTTGCTGCAGGCGAACGGTTTCAAACCAGACGCGCGCATTGCCGACCTGCCGGACAAGCAGCTGCGCAAGCTCGGCGAGTCGTTGAACCGCTGGGTCATCGTTCCGAATGGATCGGAAGGCTACCGCAAGGCGGAAGTCACCTGCGGCGGCATCGATACGCGCGAACTCTCGCAGCAGAGCATGATGGCGGCGAAGGTGCCCGGCCTGCACTTCATCGGCGAGTCGGTCGACGTGACGGGCTGGCTGGGCGGCTACAACTTCCAGTGGGCCTGGGCTTCCGGCGTGGCGGCGGGATTGTCTTTGTAGCAATGGTGGACGTGTGCAACAACAAACAGACGTTGTCCTTTCCAATGTTGGACGAAGCTGCTATACTCGTCGTCTTTCCTACAAATTTCATCGGTTTGTGAGTTTACATGACCACTATTCGCATTAAAGAAAACGAGCCTTTCGAAGTCGCCATGCGTCGCTTCAAGCGCACCATCGAAAAGACCGGTCTCCTGACCGAGCTGCGTGCGCGCGAGTTCTACGAGAAGCCGACCGCTGAGCGCAAGCGCAAGCTCGCCGCTGCCGTGAAGCGCCACTACAAGCGCATCCGCAGCCAGCAACTGCCGAAGAAGATGTACTGATTTTGCTGCCGCACGCTCGCGTGCGGTGCTCTGCAAACCCGCTCCGGTGTAGTTTCCGCAGCGGGTTTTGGTGTTTATAGCCTGCTGTATTTTTGCGCGTCTTGCTTGTAGAGCGCGAAAACTGTCTGCACATGGAGAGAAAATGGGCCTGAAAGAGCAAATCACCGAAGACATGAAGGCCGCGATGCGCGCCAAGGATAGCGCCAGGCTGGGCGCCATCCGCCTGCTGACCGCCGCAATGAAGCAGAAGGAAGTCGATGAGCGCATCGAGCTGACCGATGCCCACGTTCTCGCCATCATCGAAAAGATGATCAAGCAGCGCAAGGATTCGATCGCACAGTTCGAAGCCGGCGGTCGCCAGGATCTCGCCGATACCGAAAAGGCCGAAATGGCGGTGCTGTCCACCTACATGCCCGCCGCCATGCCCGAGTCTGAAATCCAGGCTGAAGTGGCCGCCGCCGTTGCCGCCACCGGCGCGGCCGGCCCGCAGGACATGGGCAAGGTCATGGGCGTGCTCAAGCCCAAGCTCGCCGGGCGCGCCGACATGACCGTCGTTTCTGCGCTGGTCAAGGCCGCTCTCACCAAGGCTTGAATGGCGCGGGCGGGCGATTGCCAGCCGATCGCCGCGCCCCAGCATACAGTTGGCGTCGACGCGCTCCGCATTCCCGTGGCGTCGGCATGATTTTCCGGGACTGTCCCACGATACCAAGGCGCCGCCGTGATACCGCAGTCTTTCATCCAGGATCTGCTCAACCGGGTCGACATCGTCGACGTGGTCGGCCGCTACGTGCAGCTCAAGAAGGGCGGCGCCAACTACATGGGGCTGTGCCCCTTCCATAACGAAAAATCCCCCAGCTTCACCGTCAGTCCGACCAAGCAGTTCTACCATTGCTTCGGCTGCGGCGCCCATGGCACGGCAATCGGCTTCCTCATCGAATACTCGGGCCTCGGCTTTGTCGAGGCCGTCAAGGATCTCGCGCAGGGCGTCGGCATGATCGTGCCGGACGAAGATCGCATCCCGCCGGCACAGCGCGCCGAAGCGCAGGCGAAAAGCATGGCGCTCTCGGATGTCATGTCGCGCGCCGGCGACTATTACCGCCACCAGCTGCGCGGCGCCCCGCAAGCCATCACCTACCTGAAAAACCGCGGCTTGACCGGCGAGATCGCAGCAAAGTTCGGCCTTGGCTATGCGCCCGGCGGCTGGGACAACCTGCGCAGTGTCTTTCCCGACTACGATGCGCCGGCACTTGTCGAGGCCGGCCTCCTGGTCGATCGCAGTGACGAGGATGGCGGCGGGCGCAAGCGCTACGACCGCTTCCGCGACCGCATCATGTTCCCGATCCGCAACACTAAGGGGCAGATCATCGGCTTCGGCGGACGCGTGCTCGACAGCGGCGAACCGAAGTATTTGAACTCCCCGGAAACACCCCTATTTCAGAAGGGGCACGAGTTGTACGGCCTGTTCGAGGCAAGACAGGCGATCCGCGAAGCAGGTTACGTGCTGGTGACCGAGGGTTACATGGACGTCGTCGCACTGGCACAGCTGGGATTTCCACAGGCCGTCGCCACGCTCGGCACTGCATGTACGCCGACGCACGTACAGAAGCTGTTGCGGCAAACGGACGACGTGGTTTTCAGCTTTGACGGCGATGCCGCCGGACGGCGTGCCGCGCGAAGGGCGCTCGATGCCTGCCTGCCGCATGCCACGGATAACAAGACGATCAAGTTCCTGTTCCTGCCGACCGAGCATGACCCCGACAGCTATGTTCGCGAATACGGTGCGGAGGCTTTCGAGCAGCAGGTGCGTGACGCGATGCCGTTGTCACAATTCTTGCTAAAGGAAGTCACGCGGGACAACGACCTCGCGACATCCGAGGGCAGGGCGAAGGCGCAGTTCGATGCCAAGCCGCTATTGCAGGCCATGCCGCCTTCTGCGCTGCGCCTGCAGATCGTGCGCGGGCTGGCGCAGCAGACGCAGACGACGCCGGCGGAGATCGAGGCCTTGTTTGAGCTTGCGCAGCCGGTAGCTCGCACCAAAGTGGCGCCGCCCCGCACCAAGCGGACGCCGCCAATGGGGTTGGAGCGCCAGATGATCCGGCTCCTGGTGGCGCATCCCTCGCTGGCGGCCGGACTGGACCAGGCTGCGCTGGACGCCGTTGCTCAGCTTGCGCCGGACAACGCGGCCATGTTGATGCAGTTGATCGAAGCCTGCGAGGCGCTCGGCCCGCAAGCGAATTTTGCAGCGCTGGCAGAGCAGTTGCGTGCGCAAAGCAGTGATTTTGATGCACTTATCGCCGAAATTGCCGCAGATTCGGAGTCGGAACTTGACACGGCGCGTCTCGAACTTGCCGGGGCAGTCCGGCAGACTAAAATGCAGGTATTGAAAGGCGAGCTCGAAAGGCTTGCAACGACCGGTCTTGCGACCGATGAGGCTCGCGCACGCTATCGCGAGCTGATGCAAAAACAAGAGCAATTGAGGCGAGGGCAGGATCCGGCATAAGACTGTAACTGCCGGTAGTGCAAGGAGCGACGGACTGTTGTCGTGCCTGCGCATTCCGCATCGTGGGCGATCGCACCAGAATCATGCAACATCCTGGAGGCGCCGAGGTCGAAGACAGACGGCGGCGTGTTGTTGAATGCCTTTGAAATGGAGAAATGTTGCTCTCTGTGGTATAATTTAAAGCTTTTGATTCAAGACCTTAGGTTGTTTCGCTGACCGGGTTGAAATTTCAGCCGGACAACGAAAAGCCAGGGACATGTCGCGCGGGCGAATGCCGAAGCCAGTCACACTCATCGGCTCCACCAAGCGCAATTCACTCGGCGCACGAGAGCAAACCAGTTGGTATTCATTCCATGGCAAACGCAATGAAAAAAACCGCGAAAACGACTGTAACTGCAAAAAAGGCGAAATCGGCTGCAACTAAAGCGGCCCCGAGCAAGTCGATGGCAAAGCCTGCCGTGAAGAAGACCACTGCCGCCGCGCCCGCAAGCAAGGCAAAGACGCCGGTCAAAGCTGTGACGAAAACGGGTGTCAAGACTACGCCTAAAACGGCAACCAAGGCAACCCCGTCGAAGTCGAAACCTTCATCCCGAGCCGTTGCACAGCCGGCTCCCGAGAAACTGAAAGCACCCGTGACGAACAAGAAATCCGAATCGAAGACCGCAAGCAAGACCACCAAGGTCGCGGCGAAAGCCGAGCCGAAGTCCGATAGCAAAGTGATGGCGGTCAGCCAGACGACCGATGCGGAAGCATTGGCGGCGATCGACACGTCCAGCTACGTGTTGCCTGCGGTTAAAGTACCCGGTCGGCGTGGTCGCAAGCCGAAGGACTTCCAGCCGGAGAACGATGAGGTCGCCGCGCTGAATGCTGTCGAGCGTGCGGAGCTGAAGGCCGCCGACAAGGCAAAGGCCAAGGATCGCAAGGCCAAGGAAAAGGCACTGCTGAAGGACGCGTTTTCTTCCGACACCGAGGCATCCGAGGAAGAACTCGAGCAGCGCCGCCAGAAGCTCAAGACGCTGATCAAGCTCGGCAAGGACCGCGGCTTCCTGACCTATTCCGAAATCAACGACCACCTGCCCGAGAACATTGTCGATCCGGAAGCCATTGACGGCATCATCGGCACGTTCAACGACATGGGCATTGCCGTCTACGAGCAGGCGCCCGACGCGGAAACCCTGCTGCTGTCCGACAACGTCGCTACCGTCGCTACTGACGACGATGCTGAAGCTGCCGCCGAAGCCGCGCTGTCGACTGTCGATTCCGATTTTGGCCGCACCACCGACCCCGTCCGCATGTACATGCGTGAAATGGGCTCGGTCGAACTGCTGACCCGCGAAGGCGAAATCGAAATCGCCAAGCGCATCGAAGAAGGCCTGAAGGACATGATCCAGGCCATCTCCGCCTGCCCGACGACGATTGCCGAGATTCTTGCCGCTGCCGACCGCATCGAGAAGGATGAAATGAAGGTCGACGAAATCGTCGACGGACTCGTTGATCCGAACGCTTCCGAAGACGTCGCGGCCCCTGTCGCCGCCGTCGCCGCATCCGATGACGATGAGGAGGAAGACGAGGAGGAAGAGGAAGAAGAGGAAGAAGAAAGCGGTGGCGGTGCGGCTGCCGGTTTTTCCGCCGAACAGCTCGAACAGCTCAAGCGCGACGCGCTGGGCAAGTTGAGCGAAATCGCCTCGCAGTTTGACAAGATGCGCAAGGCCTACGAGAAGGAAGGCTACAACTCCAAGCCCTACGTGAAGGCGCAGGAAACCATCTCCAACGAACTGCTCGGCATCCGCTTCACCGCCAAGTTCGTCGAGAAGCTGTGCGACACGCTGCGCGGCCAGGTCGACGAGGTGCGCCATATCGAAAAGCAGATTCTGGAAGTGGCGGTCAACAAGTGCGGCATGCCGCGCACCCACTTCATCAAGGTCTTCCCGGGCAACGAAACCAACCTCGAATGGGTCGATGCAGAAGTCTCCGGCAATCATTCGTACAGCGCCATCCTCGGCCGCAACGTGCCGGCCATCAAGGAACTGCAGCAGAAGCTGATCGACCTGCAGGCGCGTGTCGTGCTGCCGCTGCCGGACCTGCGCAACATCAACAAGCAGATGGCCGCCGGCGAAATGAAGGCTCGCAAGGCCAAGCGTGAGATGACCGAGGCCAACCTGCGTCTCGTGATCTCGATCGCAAAGAAGTACACCAACCGCGGCCTGCAGTTCCTCGACCTGATCCAGGAAGGCAACATCGGCCTGATGAAGGCAGTGGACAAGTTCGAATACCGTCGCGGCTACAAGTTCTCGACCTATGCGACATGGTGGATCCGCCAGGCCATCACTCGCTCGATCGCGGACCAGGCACGCACGATCCGTATTCCGGTGCACATGATCGAAACGATCAACAAGATGAACCGCATCTCGCGCCAGATTCTGCAGGAAACCGGTGCGGAACCGGATCCGGCAACGCTGGCGATCAAGATGGACATGCCGGAAGACAAGATCCGCAAGATCATGAAGATCGCGAAGGAACCGATCTCCATGGAAACGCCGATCGGCGACGACGACGATTCGCATCTTGGCGACTTCATCGAAGACAACAACACGCTGGCTCCGGCCGACGCGGCGTTGCATGCTTCGATGCGTGGGGTGGTCAAGGACGTGCTCGACTCGCTGACGCCGCGCGAAGCCAAGGTGCTGCGCATGCGTTTCGGTATCGAGATGTCGACCGACCACACGCTGGAAGAAGTGGGCAAGCAGTTCGACGTGACCCGCGAGCGCATTCGCCAAATAGAGGCTAAGGCGTTGCGCAAGCTGCGTCACCCGTCCCGTTCCGACAAGCTGAAGAGCTTCCTCGAAGGCAGCTGATCCGCTGAACTGGCAATAGCGAAGGAAACCCAACCGGCGTTCTCAGCCTGAGGACAAAGGGAGAAGGCGGGACATGATGTACCCAGTCCGCCGAGAAAAGATTGGGCCTCTAGCTCATGCTTGGTTAGAGCAGCGGACTCATAATCCGTTGGTGCCGTGTTCGACTCACGGGAGGCCCACCATAAAAAAGAAGGGGTTACGTTTCGGCGTAACCCTTTTTCTTTCTGCCTTGATGGCAGGCCTAGCTGAAATACTGGTACTCGATGCCGTTCTGAATCGATCCGATTACCTGAGCCTGATTTTCGGGGCTTTCACTGAAGGAGTACAGTACCTGGGCTCGTGATTGCTGGGCGGTGCCCGCTACCGTGCCGTGCAGGATGCCTACCCAGAAATCGATTTCGTTCTGCACCGGTGTGCGATGCAATACGTTCTGGTACAGCTGGGTAACGAAGGCGCTGTCACCAAGGTTGTTGCCATACAGGGACTGGAACTCGCCAGAGTCCATGAAGTTCTGTGAAACCTGCAAGAGGCTCATGCCGGCGTCGATCGCCTTCATTTGCCAGCCGAGGCCGGGCAGGTCGGGAGTCCTGTTGAATGCTGCCTGGTACAGGCGATACGCCTTTCCTGCATTGCCGTCGATGTCCAGGGCGATGTTTGTATCGGCAAACCTGATTCGCTCGATATTGAGCAGCGTGTCCGTTCCATCGGCGCCGTCACTACTGTTGCTGTCCTGTACCTGATACCCGTTCGATAGCTTCGTCAAGGTGTAGCCGGAACGATTACCATTCATGACCAGCATGTCGACACCGGCACCGCTATCCACGATGTCATCAGCCGAGGTTGTCCTGGTCTGGTTGTTCGCCGAACTCGTGGTGGTAAGGTATGGCTTGCTCGCCAGGAGTCCGATCGTGATCAGTGAACTCTTCGACTGGTCGAATTGCGTGGTGACGATGCTGTATCCATTCGCCGTCGGATAAAAATGACCGCCGCCCAGCATCCATTCTTCCCCCGGATTGACAAAATCGCTGACCTTCAGCGTAGTGAATTTCCCCGTGCCGTCATTGAGCCAGACCAGCGGAGTCGATTGCTGCACCCGGTTGTACTCGACCGCAAAATCCATCGCGCCGTCATTGTTGAAGTCCAGTACCTTCACCCACATTGCCCATGGATTCCCGGTCGTCGTTCCGGGAGATGCCATCAATGCGTCCGCCGCAGGCATGCTGGTGGCGGTCACGTCGGTGAACACGTTGTTGCCATCATTGCGTAGCAGTTGCACGAAGGCGCCGTCGTAGAACGGATTGCCGTTGGTCCCGATCACGACAAGATCCTGCCTGGCATCGCCATTGAAATCGATCCGCTGGACATCAAGGGCGGCATAGGAAGGCAGCCCGGCAGGAACGGGAAGGAGGGTGACGGCGTCCTCGCCGAAAGTGCCACCCTTGTTCCATAGGATGGTGGTTCGGCTCAACTTGTTGAAGGATGTCGTCGCGTCTGCGGTAATCAGCAGTTCGGGCAGGCCGTCATTGTTCAGGTCGGTTAACGTCGAACCGGGAAACAGGTGCGATGTCCTGGGGTCGAGCAGGCCCCCTGAGTGGACGGGAATGTTTGACTGCGACTGGGTGAAGTTTCCTTTGCCGTCATTGATCAGCGTATAGGGCAGGATATGGTCCGGGTTGTCGTAGCCGTTGCCGACAAAGATATCAATGTCACCATCACCATCGATGTCGCCGGTTGCCGAAGAGTGCGAAAAGTCAAGCACCTGCGGCAACCGCGATGTCGCGTCGCTGAAGCCGCCGCTGCTCGTCGATAGGTATAGCCGGTTCTGTTCGCCGGGAAACGGCATCGCATCCCAGCCATGACTGGAGACGAAGAAATCATCCCGTCCGTCACCGTTGAAATCGGCGAAAAGAACTTTTCTCGGGTGTACCGTGTTGAGGGAGGAAACCGGAAATGCCGACTCGCTCACCGGCGTAAAGTTACCCTGTCCATCACCGAACAGGACGCGTCCCGGCTGGCCGGAATAATTGCTTGAAGCACCTGGGTAGAAGGCGCCTAGTATGAGCAGGTCGCTATTCCCGTCACCGTTCAGATCGTGGGTAACGGGACCGAAGAGCGCATTTGCATTCAACGTCGAATCGACGATCTTGAAGGGGGCGGCTGAGAAATATCCAGATAAAGTCGGCATGATGAGTTGAACAGATATTCGCGAGATTGCAGTATAGCAATGTTCTGAAAATGGCAACTTTGGAGGGGCTGCCGGATAAAAAGCCCTCCATTCGGGGCATTCCGGCAATTTTTATGCCTTCTTGTGGTCAGAGCAGGACGCTACGTATCGTGCTGATCCGGAAAAGATGCAGCCAAATCAACGATGTAGTACATGCGAGCGTATAATGAAGGGTTATTTTTAAAAACCGATTCACTGGCGGTAAACGGTTGAATCGCACTTGATCGACGGCCTCACCTGAAGCCTTATTGAAAGCACCATGTCAGACACCCAGCAAGCCACAATGCAACCCAGCAAGCCTGCAGTCCGTTTCGAGGATTTCGGACTTTCGGCCGATATCTTGCGGGCCCTTGCCGACCAGGGATATGTGCATCCGACCCCTATTCAGGCTGAAGCTATTCCGATCGTGCTCCAAGGGCGTGATGTAATGGGTGCGGCCCAGACCGGGACAGGCAAGACTGCCGGTTTTTCATTGCCGATCATCCAGCGCCTGCTTGCACATGCAAACACCAGTGCGTCGCCGGCACGCCATCCAGTGCGTGCGCTGATTCTCACTCCGACGCGCGAGCTTGCCGACCAGGTTGCGGACAATGTAAAGGCATACAGCAGACATACGCCGCTCCGCTCGGCAGTCGTGTTTGGCGGCGTCGACATGGCGCCGCAAACGGCAGCATTGCGCGCAGGCGTCGAGATCCTGATTGCCACCCCAGGCCGCTTGCTCGACCATGTGCAGCAGAAGACCTTGAATCTGACGCAGACGCAGATCCTTGTCATGGATGAGGCTGACCGCATGCTCGACATGGGCTTCCTGCCGGACCTTCAGCGCATCATCAACCTGCTGCCCAAGCAGCGCCAGAACCTGATGTTTTCCGCCACGTTCTCGCCCGAGATCAAGAAACTGGCGAACAGCTTCCTGCAGAGTCCTGTGACAATCGAAGTCGCACGCAGCAACGCGACGGCCGACAACGTCACGCAGGTCCTTTACAAGGTCGACGATGAGGCCAAGCGCGATGCTGTCACGCACATTATCCGCGAGCGCGAATTGAAGCAGGTCATCGTGTTCTCCAACACCAAGATTGGAGCATCCCGCCTGTCGCGTCATCTGGAGAAGGAGGGCGTGAAGGCTGCCGCAATTCATGGGGACAAGACCCAGGCTGAACGCATGGCGGCACTCGAAGCCTTCAAGCAGGGGATGATCGAAGTACTGGTGGCCACCGATGTGGCCGCGCGCGGACTGGACATTGCCGAACTGCCTTGCGTCATCAACTACGACTTGCCTTACAACGCGGAAGACTATGTTCACCGGATCGGCCGTACCGGGCGAGCCGGAGCTTCAGGCGACGCGATCTCCCTCTTTACGGACAAGGAAGCGCGTCAGTTGGCCGATATCGAAAAGCTGATCAAGCATACGATTTCGAGGCTGCAGTTAACAGGTTTCGTGCCATCGCGCTCCGCCGATCGCCGCTCGCGTCCGACCGAAAGTGAAGACCGGGGCGCAGCGCCGGTGCGCAGTTCCCCATATGGCCGAGGCGCATATGGTTCTGCTCGCAAGGAAAAGATCGACCCCTGGTTCCTCAAGCCCTACGAACCGGCCGTACCAGGGCTGGAAGCGGAACACAATGGGACACCCGCCCAGGGGGGCGGCGTGAAGCCGCAGAAGAACAAAGTGGCGGCCTTGCTTGGTGGCGGCCCCAAGCGTTGATGAAGGCTGATTCGTGCAGCTTTCAGAGAGGGTGATTGCGGGCGATTGCCCACAATGGAATCGCCCTGTGCCAGAAATCCTGAACCGAAGCCGCTTGATCGATCTGCAACTGCAGAAAACGTGCGGCCGCGATCAACTCTTCCAACGGATGCGACAGGTCAAGCGCCCGCGCGCCGGTCTGCTTGGAAAGCTTTTCCCCGATGTCGTTGGTGACAACAGGGACATGCATGTATTGAGGCGTGGGCAGGCCTAGCAGGCGCTGAAGATAGATCTGCCTTGGCGTCGAATCCAGCAGGTCCGCTCCACGCACGACGTGTGTAACACCCTGGTCACCATCGTCCGCGACGACAGCCAACTGATAAGCCCAGAAGCCGTCCGCGCGCTTGAGCACGAAATCGCCGACTGCCGTGGCAAGACATTGGGTGACCCGGCCTGCCCAGCGATCCTCGAATTGAATGCATCCTTTTTCGTCATCGGGTATCCGCAGCCGGTAAGCGCGCGGCGCTCTCCCCGGTGCCAGCCCATTCCTGCAGGTTCCAGGATAGATTGCAGCCCCATCGCTGGCAAAATCAATGCGCGAATCAGCGATTTCACGGCGTGTACAGCCGCAGGCATAGACATGACTTGCAAGTTTCGCGAATGCCGCTTCGTACAGTGACTTTCGGCGGCTCTGCCAGACGACTTCTCCATCGAAGTTCATCCCGAATGCGCCGAGGCATCGCAGGATATCTTCCGCGGCGCCCGGCACCGTGCGCGCTTCATCGACGTCCTCGATCCTGACCAGCCATTGCCCGCGGCGCGCGCGCGCGTCCAGGTAGCTTGCCATTGCTGCCACCAACGACCCCCTGTGCAGCGGGCCGGTTGGAGACGGGGCAAAGCGGCCGATGTAGGCTGGGCGCATTTTTCAGGGCACGTTACGCGCTTTCGGCGACAGGCGACGGCGCTACCACTTCCGGGGGGCCTTCCGGTATCGTCCGATACCAGTTTTTCCCGACGACGGCGTCTACCAGTTGCCGGACGCTTTCCGTCCAGGTAAGCCAACGTATTCCTTCCGGTGACGGAACACGGTTCACTGCATACTGCGCGAGCCACCTGTTCAGCGCATCGTAAAGGGAATCGTCCGAGGTGCCGCTGAAGTAAAAAGCATGTTCGCCGGCGACTTCGCGGAAAACAGGCAGATCTCTCGCAATGACGGGAAGCTTGTGATGAGCCGCCTCGATCAACGGCAGGCCGAATCCTTCTCCTTCGGACGCAAGCAGCAGGGCCGACGACGTCTCGTAGAGACTGAGAAGGGTGTCGTCGCTTGCTCCTTCAAACCAGAAAAGGTGCTTGCTGTGCTCGGCATGGGTACGCAGTCGTGCCACCAACGGCTCGACCATCCATCCCTGCCGTCCCACGATCACGAGGTCGACATCACTACCCTGCGCCCATAGCCTTTCAAATGCGGCTAATGTCTGTGCGTGGCCTTTTCGCGGTTCGACCGTGCCAACCATGAGAATGCTTGGCCGCGAGTGAGGCTGTTCAAGTGCTTTTCGTGGCGATCTATCTCTGGAGATCTCTGCCCCGAGGTGAAAGTATCCGATATGCAGCGGCTGTGCCCTTGCCACCTGCCGTGCGCCGACCCAGGCGACGATTTCATCCGCAACGGTGCGTGAAATGCCGACCACGCCGTCAGCAATCGCAACGACCTGTTCGAGCCATTCGGCAAACGTCGCTTGTGCGTCAGCGGGGAAAGCCTCCGGCCGCAGTACCGGCAGCAGGTCATACACGACGAAGAAGACTTGAACGCCGTGATTCTTGAAGTCATTGAAGACGCACCGGTTTTCCCGAACGGAGTCGGGAGACAGGTCGAGACCCAGGAACATATCGCCGCTCCTGACCGTGATGGGTTCGTCGTTCTGTACCTTTGCACCGGTGATGTTCGAAGTGAACCGGCGCGCGTACGCGTAGTAGCCGCCGGCATCGTACACCGGTTCAACCCTGTATCCATTTGGCGGGGTGGTCAGCAGTTCCACAAGGACGTGATGTACGACACGCTGAATCCCGGAATTGAGGTTATGCCTGGCAAGGAACGTGACATCGACCAGCAGTTGCGCTGTTGCAGGATCTGTCGTGTCATGGGACGGCAACTGGAGCGCTTTTGTCTGGTTTGTAGCGCGCGTCTTGTCCAGACGACGGGACATGATCTGTTCGAGATAGTCGCGATAGATTTCTACGACATGCGACTTCGCAGTCTCGCTGTCCGTAGGCAAATCCGTGCCTGCATCCACGTCGGGCAGGTCATTGCGCAGTTGGAGAAGCGTTCTGCTGACGGATTCCATTGAAAAAGAATCGGTTCCCACAATCGCGGGCACGCCGTGGGCCAGGCTGTCGGCTATCAATGACGGCGCAATTTCATGTGCGCCAGGTTGCAACAGAATGGCCGCATCCGCAGAGCGCAGGCAGGCACAACGCGATTCTCTCGAACTGTCGCTGACGATGTGGATGCGGCGGTTGTCAGCATGCGACAGCAAGTCCTTGAGCGCGTTGCTACATTCGCCAATGACGGCGAGGTGATAGCGTTCGTCGGTGGAAAACGACGCTTTCAACCATGCTTCGACAAAATGTTTGTCTGCATCTTTCGATGCTGGCGTGCTGAAGAGGCAGGCCATGAAATCGCTGTCCTTCAGTTTCGCCTGTCTGCGCGCGATGGTGCGTGCGTTCGACAGCAGGGCCTGCTTCTCGGCCGTGAGGCCATCGTTTGAATGAGGGCGCATGCATGCGAGTTCGGAAGTGTCACTCAATGCCCTCATCCATTCAACAAGTAGTGCTTGCGCCCCCTGCAGGAAGTCACCCGGTTGCAGCCACGTGAGGCCGACAGAGACAACTTTCACCCCCCGATGCCGCAATCCTGCCAGCAGTGAGGTTATCGTCGCGTCCGCAACGGATGCGAGTCCAATGAATACATCGCCGAACCTCGCCTGGGCAGGCGCGTCATCCAGCTGGATCTCCGCAGCGCCGATGAGGTCCAAAGTGAAGCGGCGTGCATACTTGAAACGACCATCTGCCGCGTAAACCGGTTCGATGCGGCAACCCTCGATCTGCTGGTTCAGCAAGACACCCAGGGCTTCCCTGGCTGGCTTCAATGCACTGTTGCTGGCAGCCGGCTCCAGCAGTCCGGTTACGTCGAGCAGGATTTGCTTCGGCGCCGCCACGGGCTGATTGGCTGCGATGCTTTCTGCGGCCGCTGCAAGATCTTGGGCCGAAGGCGGCACCGGAGCGGCGATCGCAGCGATAGAGCGCAGCAGCCGCTGGTAGCGGGCACCGGTGCTCTCGGTCGACAGCAGGTCGATCGCATCCCGGTATCGGGCAGCAATCTGTGCCGGATGATGTGCAGAACGAATATGATCGACGGCCTGCTTTGCCAGGCTCCGGCCGTTTTCCGGATTTTTGCGCAGCGCCATCAGGGCATCGCCGAGCTGCGGAGCCGCGAATTCGTCCGGTAACTTGATGACTACGCCATCCGGCAGGTCCACGGATGACCCGTGCATATTGATGATCGCGGGTACTCCATGGGCCATGCAGTCAAACACGGTACCCGAGGTTTCGCCGCGGGACCTGGTGCGTAACTGTACTGCTGCGTCGGCCGCAGCCAGGTATGTCCGGTACAGTTCCGGGGAGGCAAAACCAGTAATCTTGATGCGATCGCGGCACCCGCTCGAATCGATCTTTTGCAACAACTCGTGTCCATAGGGGCCGGCATGGTTTTCACCGACGAAGACAAGGTGACATTGCTTGTCCTGTGCAAGGGGAGAAGCAAGCCAGGCCTCCAGAAGCCGTTCGTTGAGCTTCGTCGGTCCGATCAGGCCAAATGAACAGACAAGGAAGTCTTCGTCTGACAGTTTGAGTTGCCGGCGGGCTGATTGGCGGTCCACCTTCTCCGGCAGGGCGCGCAGATGCGGAATCAATTGCCAGTTCGCCGCACTGCCTTCACCGTACCATTTTCTCCCAAGCTCCATGGAGAACCGGGAGTGGACGATGATGCCCAGTGCGTTGTCCAATATCCAGCGGTTGCATGGATAAGTCCACATCGCCGACTCACGGCCGTTTCGCTGATGTTCGATCAATGCGGGGTAACCATGCGATTCATACAGCGCACGGGGAAATGCGCCCGGTATCGTGCCCGCGTAGTCGGCAAACTCCAAAATGCCGCTCATGAAAAAATCGTGCAGCACAACAACCCCCGGATGGCGCTCCAGCAAGCCGAACATGTGCTGGTGGAAGCCGGAGTTTCCGAAGTGGTAGAGAACACGGTCGTAGCCGGCCGCATGCGCCTCGAACCATTCAACCGTCCGAACCGGGAAATTGGCTGCTACCCAGGGATCGGTCACTTCAGCCTGGGTAACGACAACCTCAATCTCATAATGACGGGCGAGTTCGGGAAGCAGTTCGGCACTATAGTCAGCAATTCCTGATTTTTCCGGGGGAAGCGGTGAGAGATACGCCATCCTCGGCCGGGGCTTGCCGGTTGTAACGGCGACAGCGGTTTTTTGCTGGCGGCGGTCATGCTGATGCTCGAATGCTTCCCAGACGCGTTTTGCGCTCGCATCCCACGAGAAATTTTTGGCCTGCACCGGGCCGTGACGCTGCAGTGACGACTTGAAATCCTCATTGGTCAGCACCGAATGGATCTTGCGAGTGATCGCGGAAATATCCCTGGGATCGAACAGCGCGTCTTCACGTCCGAGCACTTCGGGAATGCTGCTGGTGTTGGAGCCGATGACCGCGGTACCGCAACACATGGCTTCGAGAACCGGCAACCCGAATCCTTCATGCAGGGAAGGGAAGACAAACAGCGTGCAGGCGTTGTACAAGGCGATGAGGTCTTCCTCGGGGACGAACCCGGTCAAGACCACATCCGATTTTTCAAGGCCGGCACGGGAAGCCAGCGATTCGAGCCGGCGCCGATTGTCTTCGTCGATGCTGCAGACGACGGCAAGCTGGTATTGCAACCGCACTTCGCGCGGAAGGCCGGCGAAAGCCTCGATCAGGCCCTCGATGTTCTTGCGGTGATCGATACCGCCGGTGTACATCAGGAATGGCCTCGAGAATCCGTACCGGTTTCTCAGGCCGGCCAGCTCTTCAACCGAAAGGATGCGAGGACGGAACACCGGATCCACTGCCGACGAAATGTTGACAACCTGATCCTCGGGCAATTGCAGGGCCGCGATGGCTTCCCGGCGCGAGTGCTCGGAAATCGAAAGGAGCAGCTCGGCATTTTTCAAGGAAAGCAGTTTGCGGTAGTACCATTCGCGAACGCGCGGATGGGTGAGATAAATCTCCTTGTTCAAAAGCGGAATCAGGTCGTACAGCGTCACCGCCGTATCGAAACGCCCGCTGAAGTTTCCGGTAGAGGTGACGGAGTCGTCACCCGGCCCCTCGAACAAGCTCGAGACATGAACGATATCGGGGGAGAGGCCGGCGAGAAAATTTTCGCGTATCCGTTCTGCGGTTCTTGCGCGCCACAAATTTGCCGGATCGAGCTGGCTGAGCTGCCCGAAGACATTGAAGGTACGTATGCTGTCCTTGCGCAACAGCCCGTCAAATGCCTTGCGCACAGGATTAATAGTCTCCGGAAAGCGGTCGTTTAGTGCAATCAGCACTTCATGGTTGCGTGCCTGGCGCGCCATTGCCTGGCTCAAGGACATGGAGTAACGGCCGATTCCGCGATTCCTGCTGCCGGAACTCTGGCAGGCCTGCAGGTCAAGTACGATTCGCATAGTGGTGAAAGTTATTCGTTTTTGTTGATTGCCCGCTGCAGATCGGAAAACGCACGGCGGCCCGAGGTCGACAGGTCCACAGCGGTATAAGTGTCGTCGATGCGAGCGGCGGGCTGCGCGGCCGGCAATGCCGACATCCGGGCGGCCATTTCCTTCAGCCTTTCCCGCATCGATGGGAAGCGCAACAGAATTCGCCCGGCAAGGGCGCGCACCTGGGGTTGCGCAGCCACCCGCTTCAATACCTTGACGACAGCTTTCCTGATCATCGCTTTCACTCTACCCAGCAGGCTGCGTATCATTCCCAGGACCAGGCGCGGATTCCGGAGGGCGGTCTTCATCTGGCGAATAGGGCGGGTAATGCGCCACGACGTACTGGCGTAGATGGCCGAAATCTGGTGACGGGCGAGCTGCAATTCTTCCTGTACCTGCTGAAGGTGGCGCCGGGCCTGCTCATGCTGGGCTGTGGCAGTTCGCGCTTGTGACAGCGCATCCTGTATCCGCGTTTCCGCCTGGTGAAGCTGCCCCTGTACTTGCGCGTGAATCTGTCCCAATTGTGTGCGAGCATGGTCTGCGGCTGCCTGAGCGTCGAGCGCACGCCTTTCCGCAAAGGCGATTTTTTCCTTCAACGGACCAAGGGGATGACTGAAAGCGTGATCCTCGCGCAACTGGAAATGGTCGAAAAAATTGGGCGGTGTATCGAACGAGGAGAGCAGCTCGCCATGTTCGCGCGCGACGTAATACCGGTTCAGCCCGTCGAAATATGCGAACTGATAACCCGTTTCCAGGACCAGGTCTTCCCACTCTTCATAGTTTGTCTCCTCGCTCTGCGGCCGGGTTGCTTCGATGAGGAGAACCCATGGGCGCCAGCGCTGAAAATCCATGCCGCGAAGGACCGCCTGCTCGAAACCTTCGACGTCGATTTTCAGAAAATGGATCGGTCCCTCCACATGTTCGGCACATATCGCCGCGAGCGTCGTTACCGGAACACTCTGCCTGTTGACCGTATGGCCGGCGCTCGCGTGCTGCTCGCCCACCGTCTGATCGACAGTCGACAGTCCGGTGCCGGGCACATCGTAGAACGTCAGCTCACCCGGTGCCTCGCCCACTGCACACGGCAGGTTGACGTCGGCAGGCCGCTTGATGCGCAGCCGTTCGTAATACTGGCGCATCGGCTCGACATTGATTCCGCGCCACCCGCGCTCATAAAAGGCGAAGGTGACCGAATCGACTTCGGGATCGTTGGCGCCAATATCGATATAGAAGCCATTCCTGACGTGCTTCAGCGCACGCCAGAGCATGATGTCCTCGAAATTCTGTGCGTAAGAAATGAATGTCATGAGCGTTGAACGTCCACCAGAGGATCGAGCCATGCGGATCCGATGAAATGCGTGCGGCTGATATTCACAACCGAAAATACGAGCGCCAGGTCCCGCCACTCGTAGTTATTGATCAGATGCGTATCCGTGCTGACCAGCGCCGTCGCGATCGAGTAGCTTCCCGGTCCCAGGTTGGCCGGGAACCTGAACCGGTACGTGATCTCCTCACCCGCCTTGACTTCGTTCAGGGGCATTTCCTTCAGATGGGTGTTTGTGCCGTACATCGGCTGTCCCAGCCTGTCCTTGATCTGGTAGCCGAGCACCAGGCGCGGGATCGGAGCATGCGCGGTGACCTTGATCTGCAGCGTGACGGCGCTGCCGACGTCGATGGCCTCGACCCGTTGTCCCTGTTCGTTCAGTAGGGCGATATCGGTCACCGTCGCTTCGCCGCTGCCCGAAATGGTCTGGACCTTGCCATCCTCGCGCTTGTCCTGCCGCACCGTCTGGTTTTCCCGTTCAGCCAGCATCGCGTTGTAGAAGTCCATGATTTCTTCCGGCGAGCCTTCCTTGGCCAGCCTGCCAGAATCCAGAAGGATTGCGCGGTCGCAGATCGACTGGATTGCCCCCTTGTCATGGGACACAATCAACAGCGTGGTTCCCTGCTTGCGGAATTCGCGGATGCGGTCGAAGCTTTTGTGCTGGAAGTACGCATCGCCTACGGACAGCGCCTCGTCGACGATCAGTACGTCCGGCCGCCTTGCCGTCGCCACGCTGAATGCGAGGCGCATCTGCATGCCACTGGAATAGACGCGCGCCGGCTGGTCGATGTAGTCGCCGATCTCGGCGAAGGCTTCGATTTGCGGCATCAGGTCGGAGATTTCCTGCTGGGTCAGCCCGATCAGTTGTCCCGCCATGTAGACATTCTGCCGGCCGGTAAAATCAGGATGGAAGCCCATGCCGAGTTCGAGCATGGCTGCCACGCGCCCGCTGATCGCAACGCTGCCGGTTGTAGCCTGCGTTGTGCCCGTGATCAGCTTCAGCAAGGTACTCTTTCCGGCGCCGTTGATACCGATGATGCCAACTGCCTCACCCGGATCGACATGGAAGTTGATGTCCTTGAGCACCCACTTCAGCCGGTACCGTGGACTGCGGAAAGGAACGAGCCACTCTGCCAGCCGCGACCACCGTGTCGCGTACTGCTTGTAGGCCTTGCCCAGATTGGAGACGCGAATGCTGCCCATCAGAGTTCATCCACCATTTCACCGCTACGTTTGCGGAACAAGCGCATGCCCAGCACGCAAAGCGCCAGGCCCAGCAGTGTGAGTGTCAGCAGGGTTGACCACTGCGGCCACTGCCCGTTGACCAGAACAGTCTGGTAACCCACCATCAGCGGCGTCATCGGATTCCACGCGATGAGTGTCTTGATATTGTCCGGAAGGATGGATACCGGATAGACGATCGGCGTGAGCCAAAACCAGAACTGCAGGAAGATGCCGAAGAACTGTCCGACATCGCGAAAGAACACGTTCAGCACGCCAATGACCGTCGCCAGTCCAATCGAAAACACCACCTGGATTGCCAGCAGCGGGAAGAGCGCCAGGTATGGCAGGCCAGGGAAGTTGCCGCTGATGACCAGGAAGCCTGTGAACAGGCCGAACACGATGGCAAAGTTCAGGAGCGCATTCAATACGACGATGATCGGCAGGCAAATGCGCGGAAAACTGATTTTCTTGATCAGGTTCGCGTATTCCAGGAAAACCGTCTGACCCCGGCCGGTGATCTCGCTGAACAGGCCCCAGGTCAATACGCCGGCGCACAGGAAGATGCTGTAGGCAAAGCTGGAATCCGTACCCGGCAGTCTCGCGCGCATGACTTGCGCAAAGATCACGGTATATACAACGATCATCGCTAGCGGATTGAGCACCGTCCAGGCTGCACCGAGAATCGAGTTGCGGTACTTGGACTGGAATTCCCGTTTGATACTGCCCAGGATGAAGCCGCGATACGCGAGCACGGCCTTCAGCATGTCTCCCGAGATCATTGGGCGGCTCCACCCTGTGGGGAAGTAAGAATTCGCATTACTGGATAACAATCAGGAATCGGCAAGGAGGGATGTGCGGTGCTGGTTTAGCATTGTTACTTTGGCAAACCGCAAGACCGGGTATTTTACCGCACTCAACAAGCAGGTGCTTTGCGATTACTTCTTGAAACTCTTTAGTTGCCGGGGGGCTTATTCGCCGTAGCGGTGCCGCAGACGAAGGAAGGGCTGCTCGATGGTCCGGTAGCTGAGAGTCGCGAATGCCCAGGTGGCGGAGTAGACCAGCACCATCATGAGTGCCGCATCGAGCTGACGATGGCCGCTGATCACGGTCGAACCGAGCCAGCCGTAGGCCAGGTAGATGATGAGTGCATGCAGCAAGTAAAAGGAAAAGCTGATGTCGCCGCCATGCTGCAGGAACCTCTCTAGCCATTTCGGCTTGGCAATATCTGCCGCAAGCCACGCCACGATGAAAAAAGCCCAGCCGAGGCTTTCCTGCATGGACCATGTAATCCAGAAAAACACTTTCTGGTTGGGTGAAAAGAAGCTGCCGTAGCGTGATTGGATGACGCTGTTGAGCACGGCAACCAGGCATGCCGCCAGCAGCAGTTTTCCGCCGTGGTGCGTGATGGGCAACCTGTAATCGCGGTACACGATGGCGGCCAGCATGCCGATGAGGAACTGGTCGAACCTTCCGACGAGCGTCGAAAAGAACATGTGCATGCTGCGTTCGCTTGCGCCATATGCCGCCAGCTTGAAGAACAGCATCAGCACCAGCCACTGCACCAGGTAACGCGGTCCCTGCTCGATCGCGAAGCGGGCGAGGAAGGGGAATACGAGGTAGAAGGCGAATTCCAGCGAGATCGTCCACGCCGCGCCCGTGATGAAATACTTCGACGTGGGCGCATCGCCCAGGTTCGAGAACAGGACGTAGAGGATATCCTGTGGCGCGAAGCTGTCGCGCCCGATCGAAATAGCGATAAAGAAGACGGTGATGAAGAGCGGGAAGATCCGCAGGAACCGGTTGCGGATGAAATCGCTGTAGACGATTCGTTTGTGATGCAGGGCGATCTGCATGAACAGGAATCCGGACAGCGTAAAGAACAGTCCTACTCCCGTATGGCCCTCAATGAAAAGCGCGAACCAGTTCCATTTCTGCGACGCGAAGGCCTGCGTATCGCCCTTGTAGAAATAGAGATAGAAATGGAAGAAGAAGACAAGGCTCGCGGCCAGGCACCGGAGTTCGTCGATTCTCGGATTGTGCGGAAGATTGAGCGAGCGCATTGGCCGAGATTATGCCCCGCCCTGTGCCAGTTTCTGCAATTCCGCAGGCTTGAAGATGATCAGCCGGTGCGTATCCTTCTTGACGATACCCTGCTGAACCAGCGCAAGCAGCGCCCGCGTCACTGTTTCGCGGCTGGTGTTGATCATGTTGGCGATGTCCTGGTGGGTCGGCAGGTTTTCCACCACTTCGGTATTCTCGGGGCCTTTCTGCTTGAGCAATTCGAGGAAGCTGTAGATCCGGCGCGACGTGTTATTGATGCTCAGGAGCGCGCGGAATTCCGAATCGCGCTGCACCTTTTCCGCCAGGTGCCGAAGCATCAGGTTGGCGACGGAAGGAGAATGCGAGAACAGGTGCAATGCAGTCGGCCGCGGCAGGAAGGCGACGAGTACCGGACTCAACGCAATCACCGACGCCGTGCGTGCCGCACCCGTAATAACCGCGATCTCGCCGAAAAAGTCACCCGGCTTCAGGATGCGAAGGCCGATGGCGCGGCCATCCTCGGTGATATCGATGACTTGGAGTTGCCCCGAAAGCAGGAACAGCAGGCTGTCGCCAGCGCCGCCTTTTTGCAGCACAACCTCGCGGCGCGCGTACTGGCGCAGGCGCAACTCAGCCTTGACACGCGCCATTTCCTCGTCCGTCAGATTGGCAAGCAAAGGAATCTTGCGCAAATGAACCTGCAAGTTCACTTGCATCACCTTCAGGTTGACTTTGGCGGGCGCGCCTTGGGGAACTGCGGGCGCAACCGGTGCAATGGCGTCATCCTGCCTGGCAAGCGTTTCGTTTGGGCTTGACGTCATTCAATGTTGCTCCTGGAACCTTTCGCTGAATTATAGCGGTCATGCAACCCGGCTGTGTTGCATCGGAGCACGAAACAACAGGTCTTAAATTTCCAGAAACATCTTTGAAAAAATTGCCGCAGCCAGGATGCCTGCAGAGTTGGCAGTTAAATCACGCCAGCAGAATCGACGCCCCGGAACGGAGTTCTGCAGGATCTCGATCAGCAGACCGAACAGGAAAACAATGAACAAAGCGGCAATCTCACCGGTCGCCGTGCGGGCGATGCGACCTGCAAGCAGGGCCAGCCCGCCGAAGGCAATAAAGTGCAGGAGCTTATCGTTCGGCAAGGGCGGCAGCCATTTCGCCGGCATAAGGCAGCCGACCGAAACCAGAAGAGTGGCTCCGACAAGAAGAAGAGCTTCCCACGGCATTTCGTTACCTTTTCGTTACGCGTTAAGGAGGAATTTGTCAGTGATGCAAGGTGTGCATCGAGATGCCCACAGCCTTTCACACCCGGCTTCGAGGCAGTAGAGGTTGCCTGCGGGTGCTGCACAATGATTCTTCGCATCCTTTCCCCCGTCATCCCCGCGAAGGCGGGGATCCATGGTGAGTCAAGTCGAAGAAGCTCCTCATGCTCCCCGGCTTCACGGGAACAAAAGGTTCCCTTGAGAATGGCAACCCGTTAGAAGTCCTGCCACTGCCAGCTCACCTGCAACTGGCGGCTATTATATTGAAAGATGGAAATATTCTCGTTGTTGCGTACATGCCGCATCTCGATATTCACCGTCTGTTTCGGGGCAACCGGAATACTGAGCGCTGCCCGTACGACCTGGGTGCGCTGACGCCGCGCCTCGTCAATCAACCCCGGCGAGTAGGGCGCTCGCGCGTCCCAGGACTGCCCGGTCCATCCCAGTTCTGCATTGAGGTCCGAGCCAATCCGGGTCCGTCCTGCGACACTCGCCAACCAGCCGCTCCTGTCGCCGCCGGGACGCAAAGAGGTCGCCCGATCCGTCAGGTAAGCGAGGCTGGCCTGCGCCTGCGAACTGCCGCTCCGGTACGCCAGCAGTCCCCGCATTTCCCAAGTGGTCGAGTTGTAATCGGTGAGCGTCGCATACTCCAGCTGCGTCGCGCCGGCCACCACGCTGAACTGCAGTTTCCGCGGCAATGGAAGCGGGGGCGTGAGCCGGACCTGCGCCTGTGCCTGGCGTTGATAGAGGTGACCGCCAAGCGTCAGGGCGGCCAGCGCACCGCTGCCGCGCACGCCCCACGTCCCCACGCGCCACGGCTGCTCCAGGCCCACGGCCATCGACGCCGTATTGAAGCTCGACAGCGAGTCGTTCTGCTGCGCGCGCAGCTGTGCGAAGACGATGCCGCCGTTGGCGTTCATCTCGCGCATGTACTCCGCGGACAATGACGTGAACTGGTCACTGCGCGGCAGGAATTCCGGCAGCAATTGCAGCTCGATACGGCTGGTCCCGACGCCGATCGAGAAATTCGGGCTGCTCGCCCCTTGATTCACGTTGCTGTCGACGCCGCGTCCCAGGCTGACCGACACATGCTGCCGTGGTTGCCAGCCCTTGCAGCCTTCGCGTCGAATCCCGTTGATGACTTCCATGATCGACGGCGGCGGGAAGAATCGCGTCTCGATCACCTGGAGTATCCGCTCGACTTCCTCTGCCTGCCCGAGTTCGCACTGGATGATGGCCAGGTCCAGCCACGCGCCTGCATGCTGGGGCTCCTGTTCGATCATGCGCATCAGCGCTTCGCTCGCATCATGCTGGCGGCCTTCGATGATCGACTGCATCGCGTCCAGGTACAGGTCCTGCTGCCCGTGGCTGCTTGCGTCAGCCACGCCTGCACTCAGCAGCAGCGTCACGACGCCTGCAGCCAGGCCGAATGATCTGGTCCAACGGCTCGTCACGCTGCCTGCTCCATCTCGGGAAGGTCCAGCGTATAGAGCTTCGTCGGCTTCTCCTTGCCGCGCAGGAGCGTCTCCCCAAGGAACACGAAGCGATGCCGCGTTGACCTGCTGACAGCCCCTTCACCTATGATGATGCTGTGCGGATAGTTCCGCGCCGCCTGCTCAAGACGGGCAGCGACGTTGACACTGTCTCCGACCGCCGTATAGATGCTGCGGAACGACGTGCCGAAATCGCCCGCCATCGCCTGGCCGCTCTCGATGCCGATGCGTACCCGTATCGGCGGCAGTCCGGCTTCCAGTCGAGCTGCGCTGAAGCTGCGCACTTCCTCCAGCATCATGATGGCTGCGTCGATTGCCTCGTCGGTGTGATCGTCGACCGGAAGCGGGGCACCCCAGAACGCCACCAGCCCGTCTCCCGTGAACTTGTCCAGCGTCCCGCGCCGGGACAGTACAGGCCGTGTCAGGCAGTCCAGGAAGTCCCGCGTCAACTGCGCCGCCTCCTCCATGCTCAACGCTTCGACCTGCTTGGTATAGCCCTCCATGTCCGCGATGAGCGTCGTCACGTCCAGCCGCTTCGGCGCCAGCGGATCCCGCAAGTCGCGCCGCAGCAGTTCATCGACCACCGCATCGGCCACGTAATGGCGGAAGGTATAGAGCAGCTTGCGCGAACTGCTTTGCGTCAGCTGCCAATGGAAAGGCACTGCGACCGCCAGCAGGAACAGGATCGACACCAGCGGGCCTGTCGTGGCAAACAGCGGATCGTGAGGCACCAGCGCATAAGCGACCATCAGCCATGCCGCCGTGGCAACACTCATCAGGCCGATGTTGATGACGGCAGACAGGCGCGGAAATGTGTACGCCGCAACGATCGCAACCACGATCGCGAACAGCGCCGCGATGAGCCGGCCTGGCCAGGCCGCTGGCGCATGGCCTGCTTGCCGGTCCAGCAAAGATGACAACTGCGACGCGTGCACCATCACCCCGCTGGTCGATGGATGCAGCGGTGTCGCCACCCGGTCGGTCAGGCCAAGCGAAGAAGACCCAACCAGGACCAGCTTCCCGGCGACGAAATTCGCAGGCACATCCTGGCGCAGTATCTCCGCGGCCGATATCACCGTGTAGGCAGACCAGTCCCGCATGTACGAAATGCGCTCCCAGCCTTGCGGCAGCGTGGACTGCATCGACGGCGCACCGGAACAGCAGTCCAGCAATGCCAAGGATAGCGTCGGATAATCGCGTCCCTCAAAACGCGTCACCATCGGCAGCCGACGGATCGTTCCATCCGGATCGGGCCGGAAACCGATATTCCCGAAGTGAGCCGCCTCCGCCAATCCGATGTGGTTGCCGATAAAGCCGGTCGCCAGCGGGACATTGGCCGCCGAGCCCGGTTCTTTACCGCCGCCCGCATGCCCGACACGCACGGGGAGTTGCCGCTGCTCATAGTCGAAGGCCTGCGCCAGGACCACCGGGCCATGCTGCGTCAGCATGGCCAGCCGTGCGTCACCCGCAGGGTCCGCGCGCTCGGGAAAGACCAGGTCAAGTGCAACCGCCCGCGCACCATACGTGCTCAACAGTTTTTCCACCAGGTCGGCGAGCCGCGCGCGCGGCCACGGCCACGGGCCGATGGATTGAAGGCTCGCCTCGTCGATATCGACGACCACGATCCGCGATTCGACCTCCGTGCTTGCCTGCAGGCGGATGAACTGATCGCGCAGCCACTCGTCGCCCAAGAAGGATTGATTTGCCGGCACCAGCCACTGAGCACCGATGCCAAGCAGGATCGCGATGAATGCGACGAGGATGCGCAGGCCGGCGGCGGATCGGAGGGAAAAGGGAAGGGCGGCTGGTGACTTCATGAAGTTGTGTGATCAAACGCCCCGGCGCATCGTGCTATCGCCTCGTTTTTTACCAAGCGGAAAGTATAGCGCATGTACTTTCAAGCATTTCGGAAAGTGGCCGGCATACCACGCAGGTTGACGCGCAGAGGAAATGCCGCGCAATAGCATTGCAACTCGAGTTTGAAGGCGGGCACCCAGCCCCGATTCACCTCAACCCCCCACCCCGTCATCCCCGCCTTCACGCACTGGTGTCCGGAATAATTTTGTTGACATGAGTAGCTTGATGTTCATTCCGTCTGTCTGAAGAGAGCGCCGCAAAGTCCCTTCCCCCTTGCAGGGGGAAGGCTAGGATGGGGGTAGTGAGGTTGAGCCATCGAAGGCAATAATTCGACCTTCACACCCCCATCCCAACCTTCCCCCTTGCAGGGGGAAGGAGCACTACTGCGAAATCAAGTCGGTAGCATGGTTCATTCGCCGCTGGGTGAAACCCTTCAAAGCCTCCCGGCCTTGTCAACAAAATTATCCCGGACACCAATGCGCCTTCACGGAGATGACGGGGAGCAGAATGCGAAAAACGATGTGAGCACGCCCGCAGTGACACGCCGCAACCCATTACTGCCGCCCGGACGAAGTGAAACGGCATCCGGATCTGTTCCGTAGGGAAACCCAACACCCCACCCCCGAAAAGTTGTCCACAAGCTAAATCGTTGTTTTCAAAGAAATTGCTAACAGAAAATTTCTTCTTTTCATGTAAAATGTGACAGCCATCACATCATTTATCGGATGACATCGGAAAATGGTGGCATGGAGAAATGGACAATGCGTAGCCTCTTTTTGACAGCCACTTTGATGTTCGCCTCGGCGCTTGCCCAGGCGGGTGAGGCTGCGCGCGTCGTGTTCGTTGCCGGCGACGCAAAGATCGGCGCGAATCGCGTTGCCCTGGGCAACGCCGTGCAGGAAGGCGACGAAGTCACGACCGGCGCAGACGGCTATATATATATGAAGACCGTCGACAACGGCTTCCTCATCCTGCGTCCTTCCAGCCGCGCCCGCATTGTCGCCTATCACATTGACCAGAACAATCCGGCCAACACCCGCGTCAAGCTTGAGCTGATGAACGGCGTCGCCCGCAGCATTTCCGGCGACGCGGTCAAGCAGGCGCGGCAGAATTTCCGCTTCAATACCCCGGTTGCCGCGATCGGTGTTCGTGGCACCGATTTCACTGTATATACCGACCAGGAAACCTCCCGCGTCGCCGTCATTTCCGGCGGTATCGTGGTCGGCGGTTTCGGCCCCGGTTGCGGCCCGGACGGCAGTGGCCCATGCGAAGGCAGCGCCAGCCGCGAGCTTTTCGCGCATCAGGTTGGGCAGCTCCTGCAGGTACGCAAGGGTCAGCCGGCCCCGCAACTGCTTCCGCTGAATGGCAATTCGCCTGACCTGAGCGCCCCGCCGCGCAACGACGAGCCCAACGGCAAGACTTCCAGTGCGCCGTCCATCGGCTCCATCCTCGCTGGCGCCGACATCAGTCTCGATCCGCACAAGAACGCAGGTCTCATTGCCCGGATCACAGCTTCCATGCCGCAGTCGCCGCCGCCTGTTGTGGTGATCAATGAGCCGGGCGTGGAACAGCCGCAACGCCAAGTCATCTGGGGTCGCTGGCAGGCAATCGCAGACAGCCCGGCCGGCCTGGACGTCACGAAGGCGGTTGAAAGCAAGTCGCAGCTCCTCGCTTTGAATACCTACTTCGCTGTCCTCCGCTCCCAGGGCGCAGATTGGCAGGTTCCTGCAACCGGCAATGTCGGCTTTGCGCTCAAGCAGAGCGAAGCCTTCATTGTGGACGAGCCGACGCGCAAGGTTTCTTCCGCCAGGGTGGAAAATGGCAAGCTGGATGTGAACTTCGCCTCGGCACGGTTCAGTACAAGCTTTGACCTTGTGAGCAACAAGAATCAGATCTACAGCTTCCAGGCTCAGGGAGACCTCACGCGGGACGGCAAGCTGCTCGGTGACAACCAGCTCAAGCTTCCCACCAACATGTCGGTGCAGGGTGTCATGGGTCCGGCAAACGGCGGCGAGGCTGCCTATATCTTCCAAGGTCGTATCGACGACCAGCGCTTGGCTACCGGCGTCACCTATTGGCAGAAGTAATCCTGCCTTGGGTTGCGCTGAGTAGTAATTCATCCTTCGGAATATCTCCATTCCTTCGTCGCCTGGTCAGTCCCAGCTGCAATCCTGACGTCGGCCTGGACGGTTCAGCCTCTGGCCCGGAAGGGCAATGACGCGGCTTCATCTCCCATTTTTATGCTATTGCTTCAGCAGCAATATTTGCCCATAATCCACGGTTGGCCGCAGTTTGTGGCCAAAATGCATCACTCGGGCCGGGGATTTCTGGATTTTTGTGACGGCTGTCACATAACCCAAAAGTTCCTTCTGCCATGATCCTTTCCGCGGACTTGTGATTCTGCAAGTCATGCGGATCCGCAACATAAATTATTGTCGTTCCTTCCTAGGAGTAATAAATGGGTGCATTCACTGCAACTGTACAAAAACTGTATGTGGCTTTCTTTAACCGTCCTGGCGACGTTCTCGGCGTAACGTTCTGGGAAGGCAAGATGGCTGAGGGCTGGACCGAGGCTAAGATCGCTGCCGAGTTCGCCAAGTCGACCGAGTACACCGACCTGTACAAGGGCATGAACCAGCTGCAAATCGTTTCTACCCTGTACACCAACCTGTTCGGCCGCACCGCTTCCCTGACCGAAGCAAACTTCTGGGCGCAGCGCATGCTGCGTGGCGAAGAGACCATCGACGGCATCGCACTGAAGCTTGCAAACAGCGCCCAAGGCACTGACAAGACCGCGGTCGACAACAAGGTTACGGCTTCCACCACCTTCACCGACAACCTGGACACCATCGCTGAAGCCAACGGCTATACCGGCATGACTGCAAACGCAGTTGCCCGTACCTGGCTGGCAACCGTGACGGACACCGCTGCTTCGCTGACCGCTGCAACCGCTTCTGTTGCTACCACGATTACCTCGGCTGTTGACGCTGCGAATGGCGCGCTTGGTCAAACCTTCACGCTCACTAATGGTGTGGATACGAAGACCGGTGGCTCGGGTGCCGACACGTTCGTTGCCGCTGAAGTGAGCAACGGCGTCGGTGGTTTGACTGCTTCTCTGACCGCTCTGGATAACTTGGACGGCGGCGCAGGTACCGATACCCTGAACGTTTCTGTTACCGCAGCGGGCCTGAACACCACCACTATCGGTGCAACGGTCAAGAACATCGAAGTTGCTAATTTCCAATCCACCCAAGCACTGACGGTTGATTCCTCTGCTTGGACTGGTCTGACGAACCTGAATGTCACCAAGGCGGTTGCTGCTGCCACGCTGACCGCTGCCAACACCACCGACGTCAGTGTTTCCGGTGCTGAAGCAGCTGTTAGTGTCACTGGCGGCAAGTCGGTCACCGTTACCCAGAAGATGGATACGGCTGCTGACGACATCGTCATCAACAAGGCAGGTGACGTTACCGTCGTTGCTACGGATTCGGCTGCTGCTGCAGGCGGTATTGACATCGGTGTTGGCGCAGGCAATGCAGTCACCGGCGCTGTGTCTGTTACCTCGACTGGTGCTGCTGTTGCAATCGCTAAAGATGCTGGCGCTACTGCGGTTGCAATGGACGCAATCGCTGTGACTGGCGGTACTACTGTCACCGTAACGCAAGATGCAAACTCCGTTTCTGGCACTGCGGCGACCAATGTCGACAATACTGGCGACATCATTACCCAAGGCGCAGTGACCGTGATCGGCGGCGGTGCTACCACTTCGGTGACCGTTGTCCAAAGTGACCAAGTTACTGCGAAAGCAGCTGCTACTGCTGCTGGTGCTAGCCAGACTCAAATCGTCACGTTCAAGGCCCTGGTTGCTGGTAACTCGGTTACCGTGAATGGCCTGACCTTCACCGCTGTGGCAAACATGACGGCTGAAGAAGTCGCCCAGGCATTCGCCGGTTTGACGAATGCTGATCGTCAAGATGACGGTGGCCCGACCTCGAAGGGTATTTATACCGGTGCGAACAACACGCTGGCGTTCACGACCGGTGCTGCTGTCGGCGCAACCGTAACCTACACCGAGGTGACCGCTGGTACTAACGCTGCTGCGATTACTGTCGCTACGGCTCAAGGTACCGGCACTACAGCCCCGACCGCTCCGACAGTCGCTGCTGGCGTTACTGGTGTTGCAACCGTTGCAGCTGTCACCGGTGTTATGGGTGTTGCTAACGGCGCCGTAGCGATTGATGACGGCGCAACCAAGACCATTACCACCATCACGGTCGATGGGTACAGCGCTGGTGCTACGCTGGGTGCTGTAAGCTCCCTGGATAAAGTCGCCACCCTGACGCTGAAGAACTCTGGTGCTGGTGCAGCCGCATTGGACACTTTGTCCACAGGCTCGCTGACGCTGAACCTGACGGACGTGGATGGCACGGTGAACCTGGATGCATCTGGTGCCGCAACGCTGACGGCGCTGACCATCAACACCTCGGGTGAGGCTTCCACGGGCGCTATCACTGCAGCAGCAGCTACCACCGTCACCATCAATGCGGAAGCCGCTCTGTCGGGCGCAAGCACCTTCACGGCTGCAACCTTGATTGATGTCAACGGCTCGGCCGCTGTCAACCTGACCGGCGCAACCACCAATGCTGCCACCCTGAAGACCATTGATGCATCCGGCAACACCGGTGGTGTCACGGCGGTTCTGGGTGCTGCCAACTCTGTTGCATTCACTGGTGGCTCTGGCAGTGACTCGCTGACTCTGGGTGCAGCAGCTATTGCAGCGACTGCAAACGTCGACATGGGCGCAGGCAACGACACGCTGACTGTGGCTGCTGGAACGACGGCCACCACGATTGTCGGCACTGTCAAGGGCGGTGACGGCACCGACACCCTGGCGATGGGCTACGCAGACGCTGTTGCAGTATCCGCAGACACCGCTTTTGACGCAGAGGTGGTCGGCTTTGAGCGCCTGACCATTAATAACGTTGCTGGCGTGGATGCTGCTGCTGTCACTTACACGGTGAACCTGGCTAATCTGACTTATGACTATGTGACCGTGAACGGTACAAATGAAGTTGGTGCTGTGGATACGCTCGCATTGACCGGTATGGCTGCAAACGGCACCGTAGCCTTTGGTGCTGGTAGCACTGCAGGCTCGCTTTACACGGTTGCTCTGGCAGATGCTACTGGTACGGCAGATGCGCTGAACTATGTTCTGGCATCTACCAACAAGACTGCTACGGCAGCAGATGCGGTACTGGGCACAGCCAACAATGCAGGTACGATTACTGCCAACCTGGTTGAAACCTTCAACATCACGTCGTCCGCGGCTGACATTGATGGCGCAACCAACGTCATCATCGCCAATGGTGACACCGTCAAGGCGATCAACGTCTCCGGTAATGCGGGTGTCAACCTGACCTCTACTGCAACTACCCTGAAGACCGTGGATGCAAGTGGTCTGACCGGCACCGGTGCAGCAGGTGGCTTGGTGTTCACTGCCAACAACACCAGCATGACCGTGACTGGCGGCGCAGGTAACGACCAGATCACCGTGGCAGCAACGGCTGACAGCGGTAAGTTCATTGGTGGTGCTGGCAACGACACCTTTGTAATCGCGGCAGGCGCTGACCTCATCACCTTGGATGGTGGTGCGGGCGCAGACGTGTTCGACTTCAACGGTGTGTCGACCAACAAGAGCAACTACGCGGTTATCAGCAATGTCGGTACTGGCGATAAGATTGACTTGGCTGGTCTGGGAGCTGTCGCTAGCTTTGCTGCTACCAAGATCACGCTTGCTCTGGGTGCTACCGAATCCACGCAAGCTTATCTTGACCAAGCAATGACGACTCTTGCCGCTAACCAAGCTGGCTGGTTCCAACTCGGTGGCAATACCTACATCGTTGCTGACGTTGGTGCCGAAAGCGCGGCCACTTTCGTGGACGGACAAGACTTCGTGACCATGATTGTCGGCACGGTTGACCTGGCTACTGCGTCCTACAACGGCACGGTCAGCATCCTGGAAATCGCCTAATCTCCCTCGGAGATGCACCTCCTACCTCGGTAGGGGGTGTGCGAAACACCTTAAACCCCGCTGCTCACAAGGCAGCGGGGTTTTTTTATGGTTCTTCAAAACAACGGGGTCACAAAACAACGGGGTCACCCATTAGCCGGCCGTAGTCAAGAAAGAAAATTCACCCGGCGTCGCGGTGATAACCGCGACGCAATTGCTTTTCGTTCCCGCACAGCTGCCGCATCGCGCCCGTTTTTTCGCTCGTCTGGTTACGATAAGAAGTCGCACCAGTCACCCATCAGGATCAAGCGCGACAGCGGTATGGCTGCTGTCGGCCCTGGCAGTCTGCACTGCCCCAGAAAAACGTTGGTACCGTCCCGTGTTCAAAACAAAAAACTGACAGATCAATGGCTTTCGATAGTCGATGCCAACCCCACATTGGCTCACGGCCCGGGCGACAAGCTTGCTGTTCGGGCGGCGGTGCAGCGGCGTCCATTCAGATCTGCTGGTTGAGGACTGAAAATCATCTAGCCGGCCTCCCTCTGCGGTAATGCGGAGGGGTTACAGTAAGAGAGCAATGACGAGTTGTTCTCACCTGAACCTGGAGGCCGGTATGAACAAGTATAGCGGGATCGATCTGCATTCAAACAATTGCGTAGTTGCGGTGATTGATGACATGGATCGCGTGTGTTGTCAGCAGCGTGTACCAAACGACTTGGCCGAAATTATTGCGCTGCTGACGCCATATCGAGAGGAGTTAGTCGGCGTCGTGGTGGAATCGACCTACAACTGGTATTGGCTGGTTGATGGCCTGCAGCAAGCTGGGTATCAGGTTGAGCTGGCCAACACGACGGCCATCGAGCAGTACAACGGGTTGAAGCACAGCGGTGACGAACACGATGCGCGACATCTGGCGCATTTGCTACGGCTGGGCATTTTACGTACCGGCTATATCTACCCAAAGGAACTGCGCGCGGTTCGGGATCTGGCACGCAAGCGCAGCCAGCTGGTGCGCCTGCGCACCATGCATGTGTTATCGATAGAGAATCTGGTGGCAAGACAAACAGGCGGACGCATTTCCGGCAACGCAGTCAGGCAACTCACAACGGACGCGGTTGCGCAATGGGGATGGCTGCCCGATGCCGCCTTGGCAGCACAAGCCAGTCTCACCGTCATGCATGCCGTCAATGACGTTATTGTGCAGCTGGAAAAGCGATTGTGCGAGCGTGTGCGACTGCGACCAGAATATGCCGTACTGAAGTCGGCGCCAGGCATCGGTGACGTGCTGGCGACTACGATCATGCTGGAAGCCGGCACAATTGATCGCTTTGCCCAGGTCGGCAACTTCGCCTCCTATGCGCGGTGTGTTGACAGCGCACGCTATTCCAACGGGAAGAAGAAAGGCGAAGGCAACCGCAAGAACGGCAATCGTTATCTGGCATGGGCGTTTGTCGAGGCCGCCCATTTCGCGCTGCGGTACAACGACGCCGCGAAACGCTTCTACGAACGAAAGAAAGCAAAGACGAATGCCGTTGTGGCCACCAAGGCACTGGCGCACAAACTGGCGCGCGCCTGCTATTACATGTTGAAGGAGCAGTGTGACTTCGATGAACGACGCTGCTTCGCTTGACGGTTAAGGCGGTGCCGGCGAGCCAGGATATGGGGTTGGTCCTCAACCAGCAGATCTGAATGGACGCCGCTGCACCGCCGCCCGAACAGCAAGCTTGTCGCCCGGGCCGTGAGCCAATGTGGGGTTGGCATCGACTATCGAAAGCCATTGATCTGTCAGTTTTTTGTTTTGAACACGGGACGGTACCAACGTTTTTCTGGGGCAGTGCAGACTGCCAGGGCCGACAGCAGCCATACCGCTGTCGCGCTTGATCCTGATGGGTGACTGGTGCGACTTCTTATCGTAACCAGACGAGCGAAAAAACGGGCGCGATGCGGCAGCTGTGCGGGAACGAAAAGCAATTGCGTCGCGGTTATCACCGCGACGCCGGGTGAATTTTCTTTCTTGACTACGGCCGGCTAATGGGTGACCCCGGTTTTGGTTTTTGCTAATTTTTTGCCGAAGGATACTTACTCCCGCATCAGGATCGACATCAATTGATGCTATTGTTAATGCGATACATCTCGGAGAATGATATGCGAACGACCCTGTCACTTGATGATGATCTGCTGGAGAAAGCGCAGTCTTTAACTGGTATGACGGAAAAGGCGGCCTTGTTGCGGGAAGCGTTGAAGGCGCTCATTCAGAGAGAAAGTGCCAAGCGGCTTGCCTTACTGGGCGGTTCGGAGCCGCAACTCGGGGATATTCCCCGTCGCCAAACCCCATGATCCTGGTGGATACCTCGGTCTGGATCGACCATTTGAGGCAAGGCGACCCCGAATTGGAACGGTGCCTCAACGTTGGGCAAGTACTGGTGCATCCATTTGTGATCGGCGAATTGGCACTGGGTAGTTTGCGCAACAGGGATGTTGTGATCGGAGCGTTGCAGGAATTGCCAATGGCCACTATTGCCACAGATCAAGAAGTGATGCAGTTTATTTTATTAATCGCGAAGCGCTTTACGGCCTTGGCATTGGATATATCGGTACATCTGTTGGCTTCAGCCCGCTTGTCGCCGGGAGCCTTGTTATGGACGCGAGATAATCGACTTATTTCGGTGAGTGCGCGACTTGGGTTGGCTGTCAATTCCATGCATTAACGCCAACCTCCCATAAGCGGCAAAGCATCCGGGACTTGCACGCACCGGGTCAAAACGTCGGGGCAGATCAACCATCACAATCACGCCCCCGTAGTCCCCCATAAGCAACGCCAACTACCTCAGTCCAATCCCGACGGAAAAAAGTCTGGTCGGCAACCTTGCGCTATGTTAAGCTTCAAAAAATGTGATTTGCGTCACATTTAATGAGGTTTCGAGTGGCGTGGCGTCATTGGTTGCTTAGTGTCCCCCTCGCACTATTTTCTCGTCGTTCTGCACGCCGCTTGTGCAAGAAAAAATCAGATGAAATCCAAATTCCAAATTCCGCCAAATGAAATCGCGCAGGCGCTTGCCAGCTTCAAGAGCGCGTTTCGTACGGTTGGCATCTTCAGTGCGATTATCAACCTGTTGATGCTTGTTCCCTCGATTTACATGCTGCAGGTCTACGACCGCGTTCTGCCCAGCCGCAACGAGATCACGCTGTTGATGCTGACGCTGCTGATGCTCGGCCTGTATGCGTTCATGGGCGCCCTGGAATTTGTGCGCAGCTATGTCCTTGTGCGCGTCGGTGCGCAACTGGACATGAAGCTGAACAAGCGCGTCTACACCGCAGCGTTCGAACACAACCTGAAGCGCGGCGGCACCAATGCTGGCCAGGCGCTTCAGGACCTGACCAATATCCGCCAGTTCGTGACAGGCAATGCCCTGTTCGCGTTCTTCGACGCGCCGTGGTTCCCGATCTACCTGATCGTGATCTTCTTCTTCGAGCCGGGCTTGGGCATCTTCGCACTGGTCGGTACCGCCATCCTGATCGCGCTTGCCTTTATCAACGAAAAGGTGTCGAAGAAGCCGCTTGGCGAGGCCAACAAGCTGGCGATTGCTTCCAGCACGCTCGCGACCAACAATTTGCGCAACGCGGAAGTCATCGAATCGATGGGCATGCTGCCTAACCTGATGCATCGCTGGTTCTTGATGCACGGGAAGTTCCTGCAGTTGCAGGGTGAGGCGAGCGACAAGGCCGGCGTCGTCAGCGCGATGACCAAATTCGTTCAGGTGTCGCTTCAGTCCCTGGTCCTGGGTTACGGCGCGCTGCTGGCCGTTGAAGGCAAGATCACCCCCGGCATGATGATCGCCGCGTCCATCCTCATGGGGCGTGCGTTGAGCCCGGTGCAACTGGTGATCAGCGTCTGGAAGCAGTGGGCAAGCACCCGTAGCGCCTACGAGCGTCTCACCGACCTCCTGAACGACAACCCGGAGCGCAAGGCTGGCATGAGCCTGCCGAAACCACAGGGTCAGGTTTCCGTGGAAGGTGTGATGGCTGCGCCGCCCGGATCGCAGGCCCCGATTTTGCGCGGTGTGACCATGGCCATTCAGCCGGGCGACGCGCTCGGCGTGATCGGCCCCAGCGGTTCCGGCAAGTCTACGCTGGCACGCCTGCTGGTCGGCGTCTGGCCTGCGATGGCTGGCAAGGTGCGACTGGATGGCGCGGACATCTACCAGTGGAACAAGGACGAACTTGGCCCGCATATCGGATACCTGCCGCAGGACATCGAACTGTTCGCGGGTACGGTCAGCGAGAACATCGCGCGCTTCGGCGAGGTCGACCCTGAGAAGGTGATCGAGGCGGCAAAGCGCGCCGGTGTGCACGACATGATCCTGCATTTCCCCAAGGGCTACGACACTCCGTTGGCCGATGGCGGCGGCGGCCTGTCCGGCGGGCAGAAGCAGCGCATCGGCCTGGCGCGCGCCATGTATGGGGATCCTTCCCTCATCGTTCTCGACGAGCCCAACTCCAACCTGGACGACGTGGGCGAACAGGCACTGCTCGCGGCGATCGTGGATCTTCGCCGCCGCGGCAAGACTATCGTGTTGATCACGCACCGTACCAGCGTGATCGGGGCAACCAACAAGCTGCTGCTGTTGCGCGACGGTACGGTCCAGGCCTTCGGCCCGACCAATGAAGTGCTGAATGCCCTCAACAAGGCGGCGCAGCAGCAGGCCCAGCAGGTGCAGCAGGCGAAGCTGGCGCAACAGCAGGCAGTGGCGCAGGAAGAGGCAAGGCTGGCTGCTGCCGGCGGTCAGAACGCGGTAACGGAACAGGAATAAGCATGAGGAAGCTCTTTGGTGATAAGGCAGACGCTACCGATGTGGTCGTCGCGGATGAAGCGCTGAAGGTCGTCGATACCGATGCCAGGACACCGACCCGGCTTGGTTGGCTGGTTGTGCTGGCCGGCGTGGGCGGTTTCCTGCTCTGGGCAAGTCTTGCTCCGCTCGACAAGGGTGTTCCTGCATCCGGCACGGTGACCGTGTCCAGCAGCCGCAAGGCTGTCCAGCATCTGACGGGCGGCACGGTGGAAGACATCCTCGTCAAGGAAGGCGACCAGGTGAAGGCAGGCCAGGTGCTGGTGCGCATGAATGATGTGCAGACCAGGTCCGCGGCCGAGATGACGCGCGTCCAGTACTTTACGGCCCGCGCCGCCGAGGCCCGCCTGATGGCGGAACGCGACGGCAAGAAGACGGTGACCTTCCCGCCGGAGCTGGAAAGCGCCAAGAATACCGATCCGCGTGTGGCGGCCAACATTGGCCTGCAGACCCAGCTGTTCACGTCCCGTCAGGCGGCCATCCAGAATGAACTGGCGGCGCTGGAAGAAAACATTTCCGGCCTGAAGGCGCAGGTGCGCGGACTGGAAGAGTCGCGCGACACGCAAAAGACCCAGCAGCAGATCCTGAAGGATCAATTGCAAGACCTCCGCGAGCTGGCGAAGGAGGGCTACGTCGCACGCAATCGCGTCTTCGACCTCGAGCGCACCTATGCGCAGGTCAACGGATCGATTGCCGAAACGATCGGCAATATCGGCCGTGCGCAACGCCAGATCAGCGAACTCAGCCTGCGCCGCATCCAGCGCCAGCAGGAATACCAGAAGGAAGTGCGTTCCCACCTGGCCGACGTGCAGAAGGAAGCGGAAGCGCTGGAGAACCGCCTGAAGAGCCAGGATTTCGACCTCGCCAATTCGCAGGTCAAGGCGTCGGCGGACGGCATCGTGGTCGGCGTGAACGTCTTTACGCGCGGCGGCGTCGTGTCGCCGGGTTTCCGCATGATGGACATCGTGCCGAGCGACGACCCGCTGGTTGTCGAAGGACAGGTTCCGGTCAACCTGATCGACAAGGTGCACAAGGACCTACCTGTCGAACTGATTTTCGCGGCATTCAACCAGAACGATACGCCGCATATCCCGGGCGTCATCACGCAGGTCTCGGCGGATCGCCTCGTGGACGAGAAGACCGGCGTGCCTTATTACAAGGTGCAGGCGCAGGTCACGCCGGAAGGCAAGCAGTTGCTGAAGAATCTCCAGGTTCGCCCTGGCATGCCGGTGGAAATATTCATCAAGACCGGCGAGCGCACGATGATGAGCTACCTGTTGAAACCCTTGTTTGACCGTGCGAAGACGGCATTGACCGAGGAATGAGCGTGGCAAATAACCTGAGAAGGCGTACGCTTTCGGCGGCGGTTGCCGCTGCAATGTTGGTTCAGGTCACTCATGCATCGGCTTTGGGTCTTGTGGATGCTTACGAAGCGGCGTTGCTGAACGATCCCACCTATCAGGCCGCCGTGTATGAGAATGAGGCCGGACAGCAGTACAAGGCGCTCGGCCGGTCGAATCTGCTGCCGAGCGTCTCGGCCAGCTATTCAAAATACAAGAACCGCGCCGATATTACGCAGCCCAATTTCTTGGGTGATCCGACCACGACGCATCCGCAATACGACAGTTCGTCTGGTACCGTGCAGTTGCGGCAACCGCTTTTCAATCTGGATGGCTTGGCGCGCTACCGGCAGGGCGTGGCGCAGACCAACTACAGCGATGCGCAATTCTCCGGAAAGAAGAAGGATCTGCTCATCCGGCTTGTTTCCGCATATGCGGAAGCAAAGTTCACGGAAGATCAGCTCGCGCTGGCTATCATTCAGCGCGATACATTGGCCGAGCAGAAAAAGGTCAATGAGCGCATGTTCGAGCGCGGGGAAGGTACCAAAACCGACATGCTGGAGACGCAGGCCAAATTCGATGTGGCCGAAGCCCAGTTGATCGAGGCGCGCGACAACATGATCACGGCACGCAATACGCTGGCCACCATTGTAGGTTCCGAGGTGAGCGAGCTGGACGGCCTGTCGGATGATTTCCGCGTCATGCCGATGCAGCCGGCGGGCTTTGACGAGTGGAAGGCGCTTGCGCTGGAAAACAATGCAGAACTCGCAGCCCTGCGTTACTCCGTCGAAGCGGCGGAGCAGGAAATCAGCAAGGCGCGCGCAGGTCATGCGCCGCGGCTGGATTTCATCGCCAGTTATAACAAGAGCGAGTCGGACACGCTGAGCACGCGCAACCAGGACTCCACCGCGCGTACTGTCGGCGTGCAATTGAACATTCCGATTTATTCCGGCGGCTCGGTTTCCGCTTCCACAAGCCAGGCTGTTGCCAATCGCGAGAGGGTACGGGCGGACCTCGAGTCCAAGACCCGCCAGGTGCTGGTCGAATTGCGCAAGCAGTACAACCTGGTGTTGAGCAGTGCGGCGCGCATCGACGCCACGGTCAAGTCGGTGCAGTCCGCACGTGCGCTGGTCCTGGCGACGCAGCAAAGTGTGAAGGGCGGGGTGCGCATCAATCTGGATGTGCTGAATGCGCAGCAGCAGTTGTACACCGTGCAGCGCGACCTTGCGCAGGCGCGCTACAGCTACCTGCTGAGCTTCTTGCGGTTGCGCTTTGCGGCGGGCACCCTGTCGACGGAAGACTTGCATACTGTTGCCGGATACTTCGTGAAGGGCGCAGGCGGCAATGCAACGTCCGCGTCGCTTGCACCGCTGCCCGTGACAACGAAAGGTCTGGTTGAGGCGCCGAAATATGTCGTGCCGGGGGCCGTCCCGCAACCGGTAACGGCGCGTCCGACCGATACTGCGCAAAAGGAGCTGCTCGACGTCGTCGATGCATGGGCGCAGGCGTGGAGCAGGCAGGATATCCAGTCCTACCTCGGTTTTTACGCGTCCGACTTCCAGCCCGGGAAGGGGCTCTCTCGCGACACGTGGGCCAAGGAGCGAACGGCCAGGATCGCGGGGAAGGCCAGCATTTCCGTACGCGTCGATTCTCCCGAGGTCGTTGTCAACGGGGATACGGCAACCGTGAAGTTCCGCCAAGTCTACAAGTCCGACCGGTTTGCGGACGACCAGCGGAAGGTTCTCGTGCTGACCAGGACTGGCGGTGCATGGAAGATCAGGCAGGAAGGCAGCAGCGCCTGATCCGGGTTTCGTTTTAGGCATGCAGATTCAGCATGTACAATCTTTGACAGGATGGCAGCGGCGATTCCGCTGCCATTGTCTTTTTGTGTAGTTGAAAGCTGTGTGGTTGATCGCCTGGATCATAGAAGCAGGGTGCGCCTTGCGCACCATTGCGACGGCATGAAGGGTACCGGTACGCGGGGCGCACCCTGCAAAATCAACTGGATGAACTACTAGGGGGGGATGTGGAGAATCAGCCGGTGCGCAACGGTGTGGACAGCGGCAAGGTCCTTTTCGCGGACCAGTTGCGTGCTGTCGCAGCGGTGAGCGTGATGATCGTGCATTTGCTCGGCGTGTACTGGGCAGCGCGCGATGTGGTGGCGCGCCATATCTTTGCTCCTCTATTGACGGGACCATCGGCACGCAGTCTGGAATGGATCAGCTTTTCGCATTTCAATTTCGGCCCGTTCGGTGTCGCGCTGTTCTTCCTCATCAGCGGTTTTGTCATTCCGTTTTCGTTGACCAAATCGACCGGGCTGCGTTTCCTCGCCGCGCGCGCCCTGCGGATCTATCCTACCTATATCGTTTGCCTTCTGGTCAGCCTGCTGTCTGTCTGGCTGTCGTCCCGGTATTGGGGTGTGCGCTTCGACTGGAGCGTGCAGGACATCCTGCATAACGCCTTGCTGCTGAGTACCGTGACGGGTGTGGAAACCATCGACATGGTGAATTGGAGCTTGGCAATCGAAATCAAGTTTTACCTGCTCGCTTGCGTACTGGCGCCATGGATTTCCAGGGGGCGAATTGCGCCGCTGCTGTTCCTCGCGCTGGCGTTGACTGCCGGAATTGCCTGGAACGCGCATCTCATGCCTCTGAGCGCCAACTCGGTCAACCTGCGTTTTGCATCCGTACACTTCAACCTGATCGCCCACGATCTGATGTTCATGCCCTTCATGTTCGTGGGAACGCTGTTTTCGTACCGCTTTCGCGGACAGATCACGCGCGTGCAATTGCTTGCGGGTGCGGTTGCACTGTTCGCACTGTTCATTGTCGGCTGGGTGAATACTCATCTCAAGGTTCATTTCCCGGAGGTGCCCTTGAATTACCTGTATGCGCTGGTGGTGTTCGCCGCCGCGTACGCGCTGCGCAGGCATTTTCGGCCCTTCAAGCCGCTGGACTGGCTGGCATCCATCAGCTACCCGCTGTACGCGCTGCACTCGCTGGTCGGGTATGCGTCGCTGCGCTACCTGAACGCGCTTGGCGTGACCTACTACGTCGCCGTGCCGATTGCCACTGCGCTTGTGATTGTGATTGCATGGATGGTGCACAACTCGATCGAGTTGCCGACGCAGAACCTGGGCAAGCGCATCATGAAGCGCCGGCCGCTAGCCGACACTGGTGCGCAATCAACTGCTGCCGGCAGCCGGGTGTAGATCCCCATGGGATCACGGTTGAGCAGACTCAAGCTCTGAGTGCCGCCACTAAAAATAACAGTGTATTCGTAGCTCCAAGTTCTTCGGAGGGGAGCCGAACGCAACGGAGATTGTGGCGATGCCGGCTCGCAGGTGGGAGTTGCGGCATTGAACGGAGTGCCCTTCCCATTGGCCGGTCAACGGAATGGCACGTTGACCGGCATCGCAGGAGTCACGGCGAGGGCGGGGGCGTTGTCAGCTCCGCATGTCGCGGGCCGACCTTCCGGCAATGCGGGCAAGACTCCCCCGGCACGTAATACGGCGACAACTGCTCCCGCGGCGTCACTACTGCCCTGCACGCAAAGCACTGCTTCGTATCCGTCGCCTCCAGTTTGGGATTCAGCGCCGTCCGGTAGTCGAACACGAAGCAGTCGCCGGTGTAGTGCGCGCCGCCCACTTCCTCGAAATACTTCAGGATGCCGCCGTCGAGCTGGTACACGCTGTCGTACCCGACGTTCTGCATGTGGATCGCCGCCTTCTCGCAGCGGATGCCGCCGGTGCAGAAGGTCACGACCGTCTTGCCAGCGAGTTCGGCCTTGTGCTTTGCCACCACTTCCGGGAATTCGCTGAATTTCTCGATGCGGTAATCGATCGTGTTGTCGAAGGTGCCGACATCCACTTCGAATGCGTTGCGGGTATCCATCATCACGACCGGCTTGCCGTTGTCGTCATACCCCTGGTCCAACCAGCGCTTGAGCGTTTTCGGATCGACGGCCGGGGCGCGGCCTTCTTCGGGTTTGATCAGCGGATTCTTCATCGTGATGATTTCGCGCTTGAGCTTGACCAGCATCTTCGTGAACGGCTGGCGGTCGTAATAGCTTTCCTTGACTTCGATGTCGGCAAAGCGCGCGTCGGATCGCAGCCAGGACAGGAAACGGTCGATCGGTTCACGCAAGCCGGCGAGGAACAGGTTGATCCCTTCCGGGCTGAGCAGGATCGTGCCTTTCAGGCCGAGTTCTTCGCACAGCGCGCGAAATTCCGGACGCTTCTCGACCGTGTCATCGAAGGTGATGAATTTGTAGGCGGCGATGTTGATGTAAGTGTTGCTGGAATACATGAATAGGCGAGTTGGTGTAAGTCTTTGATTTAGCGACATTATAGGCGCAATGCAAGGCACGGTCTTTTGCGTAGCGATGTTGGCGTATAATGCGCATATCTTATGCGTATTCATGGAGCGCATGCCATGGGAAATCTCGTTTCCACGCCCAAAAAGGCGACCAATCTCACGCTTTCGGCGGACGTTCTCGCCGAGGCAAAATCTTTGGGCATCAATGTTTCCCAGGTTTGCGACCAGTTCTTGCGGGATCTTGTTCGCCGGGAGCGCGAGCGATGCTGGAAGGAGGCGCATGCGGATTTCATCGCGGCCTACAACAACACCGTGGGGCAGGAGGATTTGCCGCTTGATCAGTGGCGGACGTTCTGAAATGCCACGATTCGATGTGTACAGAAACGGTGGGGCGCACGCAGGGGATACACCATTTCTTCTGGACGTACAGAGCGATTTGTTGTCCGGACTGCATACGCGTATCGTTGTCCCTCTGCGGCGCCGGGATCGTTTCCCGGAGGTCACGCTTCCTGCGAATCTGATTCCGGTTTTCGAGATCGATGGGGTCGCGTGCATGCTCGAAACCCCAAAGCTTGCCGCGGTGCCACTGCGCATCCTCAAGACGCCTGTTGCTTCGTTGAGCGAGAGGCAGTTCGAGATTGTTGCTACTCTGGATTTCTTGTTCCATGGTTTTTAGATTCATTGCCATTCGGAAGTGATCCGGGCTGTAAAATACCGCGATGAGCACCCCGCAATTTACCCATCTCCGCCTCCATACCGAATACTCCATCGTCGACGGCCTCGTCCGGGTCGATGACATCGTCAAAGCCGCGGCCAAGGACAGCCAGGCGGCCATGGCGATCACCGACCTCGCCAATCTCTTCGGCATGGTCAAGTTCTACAAGGCCGCGCGCGGCAAGGGCATCAAGGCGATCGCCGGCTGCGATGTCTGGATCACCAACGATGACGACCGCGACAAGCCTTCGCGCCTGCTGTTGCTCTGCAAGAACCGCACCGGTTACCTGCAGATATGCGAACTGCTGACCAAGGCATGGTTGACGAACGTGCATCGCGGCCGCGCCGAAGTGCGCACCGAGTGGCTGGAAAATGGCGCGGCGAGCGAGCTGATCGCCTTGTCGGGCGCGCATTCCGGCGATGTCGGGATCGCGATCGACAGCGGCAATCCTGCGCTGGCGCAGAAGTGCGCGGAAAAATGGGCCGCGATCTTCCCGAACCATTTCTACATCGAAGTGCAGCGTTACGGGCAGCCCAACATGGACAACCATGTGCGGCAGGCGGTGGCGCTGGCGGCGAAGTTGAAGCTGCCGGTGGTGGCGACGCACCCGACCCAGTTCCAGACCAAGGAAGAGTTCATCGCGCACGAGGCGCGGACCTGCATCGCGGAAGGCGAAATCCTCGCCAATCCGCGCCGCGTGAAACGCTTCAATGAGAGCCAGTGCTTCCGCACCCAGGCGGAGATGGCCGAGGTGTTCGCGGACATGCCGGCGGCGCTGCAGAATTCCGTCGAGATCGCCAAGCGCTGCAACCTGCAGCTCGAACTCGGCAAGCCGAAGCTGCCGCTGTTCCCGACCCCTGACGGCATGTCGCTCGACGACTTCCTCGTGCAGGAAGCGAAGGCCGGCCTGGAAGAACGTCTCCTGCAGCTGTTCCCGAACGAGGAGAAACGCGAGAAGGTGCGGCAGCGTTACGAGGAACGTCTGAAGTTCGAGACCGACACCATCATCAAGATGGGCTTCCCCGGCTACTTCCTGATCGTGGCGGACTTTATCCAGTGGGGCAAGAACAACGGCGTGCCGGTCGGTCCGGGCCGCGGTTCCGGTGCGGGCTCGCTGGTGGCGTATGCGCTCAAGATTACCGACCTCGATCCGCTGGAATACAACCTGCTGTTCGAGCGCTTCCTGAATCCGGAACGCGTCTCGATGCCTGACTTCGATATTGACTTCTGCCAGGAAAACCGCGACCGCGTGATCCAGTATGTGAAGGACCGCTACGGCCGCGAGGCGGTGTCGCAGATCGCGACCTTCGGCACGATGGCGGCGAAGGGCGCGGTGCGCGACGTGGGCCGCGTGCTCGACATGAGCTACACCTTCTGCGACGGCGTGTCCAAGCTGATTCCGTTCAAGCCGGGCAAGCAGGTATCGATTGCCGAGGCGATCGAGGAAGAACCGCTGCTCAAGGAGCGTCTCGAAAATGAAGAAGAGGTCAAGCAGTTGCTCGACCTCGCGCAGCAGGTCGAAGGCATCACCCGCAACATCGGCATGCACGCCGGCGGCGTGCTGATCGCGCCCGGCAAGCTGACGGATTTCTGCCCGCTGTACACGCAGGGCGGCGACGCCGGCGTGGTGTCGCAGTACGACAAGGACGACGTGGAAGCCGTCGGCCTGGTGAAGTTCGACTTCCTGGGCCTGACCACGCTGACCATCCTCGACCGGGCGGTGAATTACATCAAGATGCTCGACCCGGCGATGAAGGACTTCGACCTGGCCAAGCTGCCGCTGACCGACAAGGCGTCATACGAACTGCTGACCAAGGCGAAAACAGTCGCTGTGTTCCAGCTGGAAAGCCGCGGCATGCAAGGCATGCTGAAGGATGCGCGTCCCGACCGCTTCGAGGACATCATCGCGCTGGTGGCGCTCTACCGTCCGGGACCGATGGACCTGATCCCCGACTTCTGCAAACGGAAGCACGGCGAGAAGTTCGACTACCCCGACCCCCGTACCGAGGGCATCCTCTCCGAAACCTACGGCATCATGGTGTATCAGGAGCAGGTGATGCAGATGGCGCAGGTGATCGGCGGCTACTCGCTCGGCGGCGCGGACTTGCTGCGCCGCGCGATGGGCAAGAAGAAGGCGGAAGAGATGGCGGAGCACCGCCTCATCTTCCGCGAGGGCGCGGCGAAGAACGGGCTGTCACAGGAGAAGGCCGACGAAATCTTCGACTTGATGGAGAAGTTCGCGGGCTACGGCTTCAACAAGTCGCACGCGGCCGCGTATGCGCTGCTGTCGTATCACACCGCCTACCTGAAGGCCCACCATCCCGCCGCGTTCATGGCAGCCAACATGTCGCTGGCCATGGACGATACCGACAAGATCAAGATCCTGGTCGAAGACGCGATCGATATCTGCAAGCTGAAGATGCTGCCGCCGGATATCAATTTGTCCCAGTACCGCTTCGTGCCGGTCGGCGAGCCGGGCAAGAAGTCGATGCAGATCCGCTACGGCCTGGGCGCGGTGAAGGGTTCGGGCCAGAACGCGATCGAGGCCATCATTGCGGCGCGCGAATCGGGTGGACCGTTCACGGACCTGTTCGATTTCGTCAAGCGCGTGGACAAGAAGCAGATCAACCGCCGCACGATCGAGGCGCTGATCCGCGCAGGCGCGATGGATTGTTTCGGCGTCGATCGCGGCATCATGATTGCGACGGTCAACTTTGCGATGGAATGCGCAGAGCAGGCGCACGCCTCGGCCAATCAGGTCAGCCTGTTCGGCGGCGACGACAGCGACATGGAACCGCCACCGGAATATGTGAAGGTGCCGGCGTGGAGCGACAAGCAGCGCCTCACCGAGGAGAAACTGGCGCTCGGTTTCTACCTGTCCGGGCACCTGTTCAATGCATATGAAGGCGAAGTGCGCAAATTCATCAAGACCAAGCTGCTCAGCCTGGAGCCCTCTCGCGATCCGCGCCTGCTGGCGGGCATCATCAGCGCGGTGCGCGTGCAGATGACCCAGCGCGGCAAGATGGTGATCGCCACGCTGGACGATGGCACAGCGGCGGTTGACGTGACGGTGTACAGCGAGGTCTACGAAGCCAACAAGCAGTTGTTCAAGGAAGATGAATTCCTTGCTGTGCTGGGCAAGGTCACGGAAGACCGCTTCAATGGCGGCGTGCGCATCACGGCCGAAAAGGTGATGGATATCGCCATGGCGCGCGTGCAGTTCGGCAAGCAGTTTGCGTTTTCGCTGACGACGCGGCTGGATGCGGCGCAGATGAAGACGATTCTGGCACCGTATCGGTCGGAGAATGGTTTGCCGCTGACGATGCGTTACACGCAGGAAGGCGTGGGGGCGTGCGAAATTCGTCTGGCGGACGACTGGCGTGTCGCGCCGGCGGATGGGTTGAAGCAGATGCTGTTTGAGAAGCTTGGGGTGAAGGGCGCTACGGTGGAGTATTGAATAAGCCCCTCTCCCGCAGGCGGGAGAGGGGAGTAGTTCTCAGGCGACGTTCGCCGTCCTTTGCGTCCGTTCCCGTTCTGCCAGCGTCGTCAACGGCGTGCACTTCCACTCCTCCGCCACCAGCCGTTTCTTCACCCGACTCAGGTAAGCCCCATCCGGATGCGGCCCGAACCGGAACCCCATCGCATGCATCAAGCGATGGATCGGCACATTCTCCACCAGCACATCCCCTTCGATCCGTTCAAACCCGGCGGCGCGCGCGATGCAAATCAGCGATTCGATCAGTTTCCTGCCCAGGCCGCTGCGTTGCCATTCATCCGCCACGACGACGCCAAAGTCGCAACGTTCCGGATAAGGATCGGCAACGTACTGCGCCATCGCAATCGCGACTTCCTTACCGTCTCTCTGAACCACCGCCACGACGGTCATTGCCTCGGTGGCCGCGTTGTGAGTAAAGCGGTCGCGCATGCGCGGTGTCAGTTCGTGGATCGGGCTGAAGAAGCGGTGGTAGCGTGATTTCTCGGACAGGTCGCGCACCAGTTCCTGGATCAGTTCGCCGTCGTCGGCGCGCGTCGCGCGCAGCGTGACCGAGGTGCCGTCCTTGAGACGCCAGGTGTCATGCACTTCGCGTGTGGACGGTGAACGGAACGGCAGCAGTTGCTTCCACGCATGCGGGAAGGGCAGGAGGCTGAGCATGATGGCCTCCGGTCAGGCGAATGCGGGGTGGACTGCTGCCGGGAATGCGGCTGACTGGCGTTGCGACGTGCAGCGGCCGGTCTCCCGCGACAGGCTGATGCGTGCCTCACCCAGCGGCGAAAACAGGGCCGGCGTGTCACGGTCGAGGACAACGCAGTCCCCCGCTTCCAGTACCACGTCACGGATATCGCCGTCCTGTGCGATCCAGACGGCGCCGTCGAGCGCGCGCACCGTCCATCCGCGGGCTTGCGGCAAGTGCATGTGCTGGCTGGGGCGCAGGGCAAGGATTTCTCCGGCCGGGTTCAGTTCCAGTGCAGCATGTGAAGTGGCGCCATCACGGTGGTGATGAGCGATGTGTGCAACAGTCTTGTGGACCTTGGTCAGCATGATGTGCTCCTTCTTTCCGAGTCGGAAGGTCTTGTGGTGCCTCCATGGAGCACATTATGGTTTGTTCTCGTATATTTACAATTATGGAAAATGGAATAATATTGTTTCCATATGTGGACAATTGAGGGGCGCATGGAGCATCTTGCGGAGATGATGACCTTTGCGAAGGTCGTGGAAACACGGAGTTTTTCGGCTGCCGCCGTGGAACTGAAGACGTCGAAATCGCTGGTCAGCAAACAGATCGGCAACCTGGAGAGCGCGCTCGGCGTCCGCTTGCTGAACCGGACGACAAGGCGCATGAGCCTGACCGAAATCGGCGCTGCCTATTACGAACACTGCGCGCGCATTGCGCAGGAGATCGATGCGGCGTCGGAGACGGTCACGCAGTTGCAGGCAGAGCCGCGCGGCGTGCTGCGCATCACGTCGCCGGTGATTTTTGCGTCCCTGCATCTTGCCCCGGCCATCCAGGCCTTCCTCAAACGCTACGACAAGGTCGAGGTCGAACTGAACGCGAGCGACCGCATCGTCGACATCGTGGAGGAGGGTGTCGACCTGGCCATTCGCATCACCGACCATCCATCCCCGACCATGGTCGCGCGGCAGATCGCGCCGCTGCACTGGGTGACCTGCGCCTCGCCGGAGTACTTGGAGCGGCGGGGGACGCCGAACACGCCGCAGGACCTGCTGGATCATGACTGCCTCCTGTACCACGGCATCCCGCCCAACCGCGACGGATGGCGCTACAGGGTCGGCAACAAGGAAGTGGCGGTGAACGTCGGCGGCAAGTGCCGCATCAACAATTCCGAAGCCTTGCTGCAGCTTGCCCTCGGCGGCATGGGCATCGTGCTGTTTCCCACCTACATCCTCGGTCATCACCTGAAGAGCGGCCGCCTGAAGATCATCCTTCCCGATGCCGTGGCCAATCCGGGCATGTCGCTGTATATGACCTACTTGCCGAACCGATACATGCAGCCGAAGGTACGTGCCTTCATTGACCACCTGACGGCGTACTTCGGGCCGCGCCCTCACTGGGATGATTTCTAAGGCACATCATGACGTGACGAAATGTGTAACTTTTTATTTTTTGTTAACAGCCGAATCGGGTGCATGACTAGACTGGTAAGCGGACTATCGATCAAACATTCCATGAAAGGTCACACATGAAAAAACTGATTGCCCTGTTGATTGCCAGCGTCTTTGCATCCACCGCTTTCGCTGCATCCCACACCGCCACGCCGGCAGACAAGTCTTCGGCGACCATGACCAAGGACGGCAAGGCCGATTCGAAGGCGTCGAAGGAAGCGGCCAAGGCTGACGAGAAGGCAGAGAAGGCCGATGCCAAGGCGGAAAAGGACAAAGCCAAGGCTGAGGCCAAGGCGACCAAGAAGAAGGCAGAGGCCAAGGCTGACAAGTCAGCCGCCGCTGCGGATGCGAAGGCCGACAAGGCCGAAAACAAGGCTGAGAAAACCAAATAAGCTGCTCGCAATCCTTCGAAAGGCAGGCTGGTCCTGCCTTTTTTGTTTTCATCTTTCCAAAACGCAATCGCCACCCCGATGACCGCTATAATCCGCTCTGGCAGTCAGACGCGTCACCCCGATTCACGTCTCAAGACCGGCCTCACACGATTACAAGAACTTATGACATCGGTCGCATACAACGGGAATTCGGCGTCTGCCAGTAGTGCTGCACAGAAGGCGTTTTGCGCGGCCTTCTTTTTCCTTCCCATCTCCAAGTCGTTGCTGTTCGTCTCGCTGACGGCTGCCTTCGTGCTGTTCTTCGCATCGGGCGGCGGTGTCGAAGCCTTGCGCCGCTGGCGCACGCTTGGATGGGTGGCGCCGGCGCTGTTGCTTGCCGTTTTCCCGTTGCTGTCGCTGGTCGTGCATGATGACCGCGCGGCTGCCGTTTCGCATCTCGGGCTGTCCTACTACTGGCTGCTGGCCTTCGGGATTTTCCTCGCGTCGAGTACGCACGCGGTGCTGCCGTGGCTGCGCGCCTTCGTCGCCGGTGTGTTCTGCGTCTTCTGTTATGCGACAGTGACGACCGCCGGATGGATCGCGCTGCCCTGGGCGCCCTCGGCGCTCGGCAATTACATCCTGTACTCGCAACTCCTGGCAATGGCCATCGTGCTGCTGTCCGTCCTCTACCGTCACGAGCAGGAGCGGCGCCTGCGCTGGCTCTACCTGCTGCTGATGGCCGGTTTCTACGCGGGGCTGCTGACCGGTGACGGTCGCAGCGGCATGCTGGCTGTCCTGGTGCTGATGCCGTTTGTCTTTTTCAACATCTTCCCGCGCGCCAGCGTCGTGAAGGTCGCTGTCGTATCGGCGATCGCCGTCGCTGTCCTGCTGATGTCGCCGCGTGTGCAGACACGCATCGAAGCCGCGGTGAACGACCTGAGACTGTTGCAGAGCGAAGTGACCGAGACGTCCCTCGGCTACCGTTACGAAATGTGGTGGACGGCGGCGACCGTCATCCGCGAACATCCGCTGCTGGGTGCCGGACCCGAGGGCTTCAACAAGGTATGGCACAGCACGCCGAAGACGGGGGAGGGGCTGGGCTTCGTCGAGCCGCACAATGCCTTCCTGTACTACGCGTCAAGCTATGGATTGCCGGGGCTCGCGGCACTGGTCTGGCTCTACGCCGCCTTGCTGCTGAGCGGATGGCGGCGGCGCGCCACGCTGGAGGGCGGCGTGCTGTTCGTCTTTGCCGTGGTCTGCATCGTGGGCAGCTTTACCAATACGATGTTCCGCGGCGCGGTCAGCCATGCCTGGCTGATGTTGTTCATCGGGCTGGAAGGCGGGCTGCTACGCAGCGCGTTCTCCGTCGCGCCCGGGGTGAGCATGCGCAGGGCGGTGCGATGAGCCGGCCGCTGAATGTGCTGTTCATCTGCCCGACGGTGGCCTGCTACATCGGCGGCACCGAAACGGTCGTGAGCCAGCTTGCGCGGCGGATGAAGGACAAGGTCAGCCTGACAGTGCTGAGCGGGGATCCGGGAACCGGGGCGAAAGTCCTCGTCGATGCCAGCGGATACGCGTTGCGCACGATTCCGTTCGCGGGGCGCGACTCGCGTTTCAACCGCGTGCTCAGCAAGCTCTTGATGACGAGCAGGTTCAAGATCGAGAGCCGTACCTTCTTCCGGTCGCTCGCAAAGAGCAATATCGACCTGGCGTCGTTCGACTACATCCTGACCTTTTACGAGGCAGACGCGTTCCTGCTGGAAAAGCAGTATCCGGCATTGCGCGCGCGCTTCAGGCATTTCCTGCCGGGCGTGTCGATGCGGCGATTCTTCTGCCAGGTGCCTCCGCAGAAAGTGATCTTTTTCGGCTATCGTGCCGCGCCGCGTGCACAACGCAAGTGGGGCGTGCAGGTGGCGTCGCTGCCGCTGGGTGTGGACGAGCCGTTTTTCCCGGACAGCGCCCCCCGGTTTCCGGAATCGCGGCGGCTGGTCTTTGTCGGACGCCTCGACAAGAGCAAGCATGTCGACTGGCTGGCGGATTTCTTCGCCGGCAGCGGGCTGGACGGGCGCGGGTATCAGCTCGATATCGTGGGCGATGGACCGCTGCACCAGGAACTGCTGGACAAGCACGGGCGCACCGCCGGCATCGTATTCCATGGACGCAAGCGCCAGGATGAGGTGATCGGGTTGCTGAGGCAGGCCTTCCTGCTGCTGCATCCGACCGACCTGGAAAGCTTCGGCCTCACGATCCTGGAAGGGATGGCGGCGGGAATCCCCGTGATCACGCACAAGCTGGACAGTATTGAGGTCTGGGCGCATGAACATCCGCGTTATGCCGACCATCTTGACGCGGCCTCATGGAAGCAGGCGATCCTGCAGTTCGAGGACCGTGCCTGCTGGGAAGCGACGAGTGCGGCGAACCTGGCGTTCGCGCAGACATTCACCTGGGACAGGATTGCAGACCAGGTCTACAACCTGACCATGGCGCGCTGACGCCTTTCAGCAGATCACTTCAACGCAATCTTCCGCTTTCGGATGCGCTGACAGGCCGGCGTCGGCACGGGTGACGCCTGTCTTCATGCGATCCTCGACGCGCTTGCGGTTTTCCGATTCCGTCGCACGCGTATTTTCGCGGTGCCACAAGTGGAAAACCTCGGTAGAGAACGCGCCGCCCTTGCGGCGTATGCCATGGCGGGCAAGGCGCAGCACCACGTCCGCATCCTCATGCCCCCAGCCGACAAAGCTTTCATCAAAACCGTCCACGGCAACATAGTCGTCACGCCAGATAGCCAGGTTGCAGCTCTTGATGCGGTTCCATTTGACGGCGCGGTAGTGGCGCATGCCGGTGTTCGGGAAATGCAGCAGCGGGACGATCTTGTTGGTATTGCCCGACAGGCGCTGGCGCAGCCAGTAAGCCAGGCCATGCTTGTGGATCGGGTCACCGGACGACAGCACTTCTTTCGTGAACGGTTCGGACAGCAGCACGCGGCTGCCGGACACCATGAATCCCTTTTCCGCCAGCAGGCGGTGGCGGGCGATATAGTCCGGGCGCGGGACGCAGTCGCCGTCGAGGAAAACCAGGTATTCCCCCTTCGAGGCATGCACGCCGAGGTTGCGCGCGGCGGAGGCGCGGAAGCCGTCGTCGGGCTGCCATGCATGCACCAGCCGTTTCATGCCGCTCGCATGCGGCGCATTGCGGAAGGCTGCCAGGGCGTCCCGCGTCGGCTGGCCGGAACCGTCATCGGCAATGATGACCTCGAAGTTCGGATCTGTCTGGTCGAGCAGGGCGCGGATGACGGCCGCCAGCGCATCGGGGCGGTTGTAGGTGGTGACGATGACCGAGATCAGCATGTGTTGATAGCCTTGCATGGAAAGCCGCACCCGGCGGCGCGGCGCGAAAACTGCGGGGGAGTATACCTGATCCCCCCCTCTAAACTGGCCCGCAAACCGCTCTATAATCTACGACCAGCAATATTTACCCGGCTTGCCGGCCTGACATGACAATGCAACGAGTTTTCCCATGAAGCTGTCCCCCCACCTGAAACGGCTGTCCCGCATGGTCGTGCCGTACAAGGGGCGCTTGCTGCTGGCCTTGCTCGGCATGGTGATCACGGCTGCCACCGAGCCGACGCTCGCGGCGATGATGAAGCTGCTGCTGGACAACGGCTTCGGCGGAAAGGTGAGTTTCTCGCTCTGGCTGGTACCGGCCTTCGTGATCGGCATTTTCGCGTTGCGCGGTTTCTCCACCTTCATGACCAATTACATGCTGGCATGGGCGACGACGCGCCTGCTCAACGAGTTGCGGTACATGACGTTCGTGCGGTTGCTCGACGTGCCGATCGGGTTTTATGCGGAGTCGTCGGTCGGGCGCGTGATCAACTCCATGATGTTCGAAGTGCAGCAGATCGTCGACATGATGCGCAACGTGTTCACGTCCATGATCCGCGACACGCTCACGGTGATCGGCCTGCTCGGCTACCTGTTTTACCTGAACCCGGCGCTCACCCTCATCACGCTGGTGCTGATTCCGCTGATCGCCGTCGTGGTCCGCATCACCGGCAAGCGCCTGCGCCGGCTCAACACGCATTTCCTGACCATCAATGCGGAAATGACACAAGTGATTGAAGAGACCACGCGCGCGCAGCAGGTGATCAAGATCTTCGGCGGCCAGGATTACGAGCGCAAGCGCTTCAAGCAGCGTGCGGAGACGCTGCGCGGCTACTCGATGCGCATGGCGACCACCTTTGCCGCCACCGTGCCGGTCACGCAGCTGATGACGGCCTTTGCGGTGTCCATCGTGATCGTGATCGCGCTGGTCCAGGCCAACAATGGCACGACGACCGTCGGTAGTTTCGCTTCCTTCATTACCGCCATGCTGATGCTGCTCACGCCGCTCAAGCACCTGGCGGAAGTGAACGGCCCGCTGCAACGGGGCATGGCGGCGGCCGATGCCGTGTTCGCGCTGATCGACGCCGAACCGGAACGCAAGACCGGCAAGCTGCTGCCCGGACGCGCACGCGGCAGGCTGGAATTCGTCGACGTCGGCTTCACCTATCCGGAACAGAAGCAGCCGGCGCTGGCCGGTGTCAACCTTGCCATCGAACCGGGGGAGACCGTTGCGTTCGTCGGCATGTCCGGCGGCGGCAAGTCCACGCTGGTCAACCTCGTGCCCGGTTTCTATCCGGTCTCGTCCGGTGAAATCCGCGTCGATGGCGAGCCAATCGAAGAAATCTCGCTTGCCAGCCTGCGTGCGCAAATCGCCATGGTGAGCCAGCATGTGGTGCTGTTCGACGACACCGTGGCCGCCAATATCGCTTACGGCGATGCCAGTCCCGACATGAAGCGCGTCGAGGCAGCCGCGAAGGCCGCCCACCTGAGCGACGTGATCGCCGGCTTGCCGGAAGGCATGTACACCATGATCGGCGACAACGGCAGCCGCCTGTCCGGCGGCCAGCGCCAGCGCCTTGCGATTGCGCGCGCCATCTACAAGGATGCGCCCATCCTGATTCTCGACGAAGCGACGTCCGCGCTCGACACCGAATCGGAACGCGCCGTGCAGGCCGCGCTCGAGGAACTGATGCGGGGCCGCACCACGCTGGTCATTGCCCACCGCCTGTCCACCATCGAGCGCGCCGACCGCATCGTGGTGCTGGCCGATGGCGGCATCGCGGAAACAGGAACGCACGCAGAATTGCTGGAAAAGAACGGCGTCTACGCCAACCTGTATCACCTTCAATTTGCCAAGGAGACAGAAGCATGACCACCGCAGCACCGATTTCCCGCTTTCCCGTGCCCGACATCAATGCGCTGCCGGATGACATCAAGAACATGATCCTGGCCGTGCAGGAAAAGGCCGGCTTCGTGCCCAACGTATTCCTCACGCTGGCGCACCGTCCCGCCGAATTCCGCGCATTTTTCGCGTATCACGACGCCCTCATGCTCAAGGAAACAGGCAGCCTGACCAAGGCCGACCGGGAAATGATCGTGACCGCGACCAGCGCGAAGAATCACTGCCTGTACTGCGTCGTCGCACACGGCGCGCTGCTGCGCATCTACGCCAAGCAGCCGTTGGTGGCGGACCAGGTGGCGGTGAACCATCTCAAGGCCGACATTACGCCGCGGCAGAAGGCGATGCTCGATTTTGCGATCAAGGTCTGCCTGCATTCGCACGAAGTGAATGACGACGACTATGCCGTGCTGCGCACGCATGGCTTCGACGACGAAGACATTTGGGATATCGCCGCCATCACCGCTTTCTTCGGCTTGTCGAACCGCATGGCCAACGCCATCTCGATGCGCCCGAACGACGAATTCTTCCTGATGGGCCGCGTGCCGCGCAGCAAATGAGCGTGCCTGTCGAGGGCGTGCCGCGCACGCTGGTCATCTCGCCCAACTGGATTGGCGACGCCGTCATGGCGCAGCCGCTCCTGCGCCTGCTGCACGACAGCCATCCGGAGCGCCCGATCGATGTGCTGGCCCCCGCATGGGTAGCGCCGGTGTGGCGCGCGATGCGGGAAGTGGACACCGTGCTCGAAGCGCCCTTCCGGCACGGTGCGCTGCAATTGCGGGAGCGCCGCGAATATGCGGCCATGCTCCGCCTGCGTGGTTATGCGGATGCCTACGTACTGCCGAATACATTGAAATTCGCGCTCATTCCCTGGCTGGCCGGCATTCCGAAGCGCGTCGGGTACAAGGGCGAGATGCGCTACGGATTGCTGAACGTGATCCACCACGACAACCGCGACACGCCGCGGCCGATGGTGTCGTTCTACGCGGCACTGGCAAACACGCCTGCGCGCGACGTGCCGCCGCCCTCCGCGTTGCCGCGGCCATCGTTGTTCGTGCCCGAGGAGCGCATAGCTGAAGTTGCGCTGCATGTCGGTCTCAGCATGAAGCGTCCGCTGGTGTTGTTTGCTCCGGGAGCGGAGTTCGGTTCCGCCAAACGCTGGCCGGCCACGCATTTCGCGGAACTGGCCAAGGCGATCCGCAGCGAACGCAGCGATGCGCAGGTCGTGCTGATGGGATCGGCCAAGGACAAGGAAGTGTGCGAAGAGATCGCAGCCATGGCGCCGGGCGTGCATAACCTTGCGGGCGTGACGAAGCTCGATGAGGCGGTGGCGCTGATCGCCTGCGCCAGTGCGATGGTGAGCAACGATTCCGGGCTGCTGCACATCGCCTCCGCGCTCAACCGTCCGATCGTCGCCATCTATGGACCGACCGATCCGCTGCATGCACCGCCGTTTTCGGATGTCGCCAGGTCGATCTTCCTCGGCATCGAATGCTCGCCTTGCAGGGAGCGCGAGTGCCCGCTGGGGCATCATCGCTGCATGAAGGATATTTCGGCGGGGATGGTGTGGGAGCCGTTGCGGGAGATGATCAAGGAGCGCTGAATGTTCCCCTCTCCCGTAGGCGGGAGAGGGGTTAGGGGTGAGGGAGCTTGCAAGACCTTGGCCGGACTTGACAATCACCCTCATCCCCGGCCCTTCTCCCGCCTGCGGGAGAAGGGAGAGGGTGTGCTGACTATGAGCGATTATTGTCCAAATTCTCCACAAAAACTTCCAGAAGATATCCGGACATGGGCAAGGGAAATGCGTGGCAGCATGACGGATGCCGAATCCCTGCTATGGCAACTCGTCCGCAATCGCCGTTTGGCTGGAGCGAAATTCCGACGGCAGCATCCGGTCGACCGTTACATTCTCGACTTCTATTGCCATGACAAGATGTTGGCTATCGAGCTGGACGGCGGACAGCATGCCGAGGCATTGGAGTATGACCGTCATAGAGATGACTGGTTAAAGTCGCAAGGGATCAAGGTGCTGCGCGTCTGGAACAATCAGATGCTTATGGAAACAGAGGCTGTCGCGGAGAGGATTTATCAGGCTTTGGTCGAGCCATAAAGAAAGTCCCCTCTCCCGCAGGCGGGAGAGGGTTAGGGTGAGGGGGCGCGCAAATACTTGATGCGGTCTTGACAATCCCCTTCATCCCTGGCCCCTGCGGGAGAGGCGAGTACTTCAGCGTCCGGTGAAACGCACGTTGCCGCCATTCACCACGCACCGGCCAGGATTCCCTCCGATCGCATAAGCCAGCTCCCCCGGACGTTCAATCTCCCACACCGCAAAGTCCGCCGACTTCCCGGCCTCCAGACTGCCAACCTGATCCGCAAGCCCAAGCGCTTTCGCCGCATGAATCGTCGTGCCGGCCAGCGCCTCCTGCGGCGTCAGCCTGAACAGCGTGCAGGCCATGTTCATCGCCAGCAGCAGTGAAGTCATCGGCGACGTGCCGGGATTGCAATCGGTCGACACCGCCATCGGCACGCCTGCGTCGCGCAGGCCGGCGATCGGCGGAAGCTTCGTTTCGCGCAGGAAGTAGAACGCGCCGGGCAGCAGCACGGCAACCGTTCCGGCATTGCTCATGGCGGCGATGCCTTCCGGCGACAGGTATTCAAGGTGGTCTGCCGACAATCCGCCGTAGCGCGCAACCAGTGCGGCTCCCCCCTGGTCCGATAACTGCTCCGCATGCAGTTTCACGGGCAGGCCGTGTCGGCGGGCAGTGTCGAACACGCGCTCGGTCTGGGCAGCCGAAAACCCGATCCTTTCACAGAATGCATCCACCGCATCGACCAGCCCTTCCGCCGCAAGCGCCGGCAGCATGGTGTCGCACACAAGATCGATATAATGGTCCGCTTGCCCGGCATATTCCGGCGGCAGGGCATGCGCACCCAGGAAGGTCGTACGAACGCGTACCGGCATCGTCTCGCCAATACGGCGCGCAACGCGCAGCATCTTGCGCTCGGAGTCGAGGTCGAGCCCGTAGCCGGACTTGATTTCCAGTGTCGTCACGCCTTCGGCAAGGAGGTTTTGCACGCGAGTAAGGCTGGCATCCAGCAAGGCATCTTCGCTGGCCGCGCGCGTGGCGCGGACGGTGGACATGATGCCGCCGCCTTGCCTGGCAATGTCCTCGTAGGTGACGCCATTGAGGCGCGCCTCGAATTCGTCGCTGCGATTGCCGCCATGGAGAATGTGGGTATGGCAATCGATCAGTCCCGGCGTGAGCCAGCGGCCCTTGCCGTCGTGCGTCACCGCTGCCTGGTGGGCGGGAAGGTCGCTGCGCGGTCCCAGCCATGCAATGCGCCCGTCGCGCACGGCGATCGCGCCGTCGCGAATTTCGCCGTAGCTTCCCGCCGAAGCCATGGTGGCGAGGTGGACATTGATCCACAGGCTGTCCCAAGTATGGTGCTGTTCAGTCATCCCGCTCTTCCTTGAATGTGATGTGTGCCACGCAAAGTACCGCCGGCGACGAGGCAGTCAGTTCGATTTCCGTTTCTTTGCGCCAGTCGACCAGGATGGCTTCCGCAACATCTGCGTGCATGTCCCGGCAGGCGATCCTGCCGCCCTCGGCCACATAGACCAGCATCAGGTCGCCCCGGGGAATGCAGCGCCATGTGCCTTGCAGCTCCATGACTTCAAGCAGGTGCGAACATGCGGGCCGCCGCGTCATCACATTGAAGTCGACGACGGGTCCGTCCTTCAGTCGCGCGTCGATGCCTTGCTCGCCGCGAAAAACAAACGGTTCCGATCCCGAGCCCATCCTGCAACATTCGCCCTCTGCGCTTGTCAGTACCAGGCCGTGTCCCCGTATGACCGCCAACGACCGGTCAATCCCGGGGAAGAGCGAAAACGGTCCCTCGCTGGCAACCTGTGCGGTGCTGACGCGCCAGTCGAACGTGTCCAGCCCCGCGCCGTGAGGAAAGACCGCAAGCTGCGTCGTGACGCCGCCGCCGTTCTTCCACGGCATGACCTGGTAGTCGCCAGCCGCCAGCTTACGCATTGCTGCGTTCGACGATGCGTGCCAGGAGCCGCGCGGTAACGCGCGCGGTGCGCTGGTCGATATCGAGGCCGGGGTTCAGTTCGGCAAAGTCGGCAAGACGCAGCTTGCCGCTGCCCGCCACCATGTCGATCACCGGTTCAACCACATCGAGCGGAACGCCGCGTGCCGCAGGGGCGCTCACGCCCGGTGCAACGGATGCGGGCAGCACATCGAGGCAGACGGTGAAGTACACGTGGTCGACCTGTGCGATGAAATCCGCCAGCGTCGCGCGCACCTTTTCCAGCGCGGCGACGTGCATGTCCTCGTCGAGCATCCAGCGCACGCCAAGCGCGCGCGCACGCTCGAACAGCGCCTGCGTGTTGCCGAACTCGCTGATGCCGAGCACGCAGTAGTGAAAAGGCCAGCCGCGTGCCTGGCAGTCTTCCGCGATCTGGCGGAATGGCGTGCCGGAACTGGCGCGTTCGGCCATTCGCAGGTCGAAGTGGGCGTCGAGGTTGATCACGCCGATGCGCGGCGCTTGTTCCCGTTTCGCGAGATGGCGTGCAAGGCCGCTGAAGGAGCCGAAGGCGATCTCATGGCCGCCGCCCATGGCGACGGGGAGCTTGCCGCGTGCCAGCACGTCCGCGACGACGCCTGCCAGTTCTTCCTGTGCCGCTTCGAGGCCGTCGTCGCTGCACACGACATCACCGGCATCAGCCAGCGAACGGCAGCGATGGACCGGCGTGTTGCCCAGCACGCTGCGCAGCGCAGCCGGTCCCTGGCATGCGCCGATGCGGCCGTTGTTGCGCGCAACGCCGGCATCGCAGGCAAAGCCGATCAATGCCACGCCGCCATCGTCCGTACAGTCTTCCAGCGGTTTCACGATCTGGTGCCAGCGCTTGCCGCGCTCGCCTTCCGTCGCGTCGACGCGGCCTTGCCAGCGTGTCATGTCTGCCTTCTGGTGCATGGCGTCTCCTATGCGGCGTACAGGCCCGCGAACAGGTCCTGGCAGGTTGCGCTCAGGTCGCCGCGCAGCACCATCTGCTTGGCCGCTTCGATGTCGGGCGCAAACAGGCGGTCCTTCTCGTAGAAGGCCACGCGCTGTCGCAGGCGCTGCTGCACCTGCGACAGTTGCGGCGAGGTCTTGAGCGGCCCATGGAAATCGACGCCCTGGGCGGCGGCCAGCAATTCGATGCCGACGATGGTGGCCGTGTTGTGCGCCATCTCGTGCAGGCGGCGGCCGGCGAAGGTCGCCATGCTGACGTGGTCTTCCTGGTTGGCAGAGGTCGGCAGGCTGTCGACGCTGGCCGGATGGGCGTGGGACTTGTTTTCCGATGCAAGCGCGGCAGCCGTCACATGCGCGATCATGAATCCGGAGTTGAGACCGGACGAGGCGACCAGGAAGGGCGGCAGGCCGGAGAGCGTCGAATCGATCAGCAGCGCGATGCGGCGCTCGGACAGCGCGCCGATTTCCGCGATGGCGAGTGCCAGCGTGTCTGCCGCAAAGGCGACCGGCTCCGCGTGGAAGTTGCCGCCGGAAATGACGTCGCCTTCTTCCGCATACACCAGCGGGTTGTCGGTGACGGCATTCGCCTCGATCAGCAGGGTGCGCGCGGCATTGCCGATCAGGTCGAGGCAGGCGCCCATGACTTGCGGCTGGCAGCGCAGGCTGTACGGGTCCTGCACGCGCTCGTCGTTTTCCAGGTGCGAGCGGCGGATTTCGCTGCCGGACAGCAGCTGGCGGTAGATCTTCGCCACTGCGATCTGTCCCGGCTGGCCGCGCACGGCATGCACGCGCGGATCGAAGGGGGCGTCGCTACCCTTGGCTGCATCGACGGACAGTGCACCGGCGACGGTCGCGGCCTCCAGCATGCGCTCGGCGAGGAACAGGCCGTTCAGGGCGAGCGCGTTGGAGACCTGAGTACCGTTGATGAGTGCAAGGCCTTCCTTGGCGGCCAGCGTGACCGGCTCGATGCCCGCGGCAGCCAGCGCTTCCTTGGCGGGCACGATGCGGCCATCGACACGCGCATCGCCTTCGCCCATCAGCGCGAGCGTCATGTGCGACAGCGGGGCGAGGTCGCCGGACGCGCCAACGGAACCCTTGCTCGGGATGCAGGGCATGATGCCGGCGTTGTAGAGCGCAATCATGGTGTCGATCACCGAGGCACGGATGCCCGAGTAGCCGCGCGCGAGGCTGCCGATCTTCATCGCGAGGATCAGGCGCACGACCTCGTCGGCGATCAGCTCGCCGCTGCCCACCGAATGCGACAGGATCAGGTTGCGCTGGAGTTCTTCCAGCTGGTCGTTCGGAATGTGCGTCTTCGCCAGTTTGCCGAAGCCGGTGTTGATGCCATAGGCGGGAGCGCCGCGTTCCACGATCTTGTGGATCGTGGCTGCGGACGTGTTGATCGCTTTGTAGGCGGAGGGAGCCAGCACGAGCGGGATGGCGTCGCGCCAGATGGTGCGCAGGTCCGTCAGGGTCATCTGGCCGGGTTGCAGGGTGAGGCTGTTTGTCATTGGTCGATTGCTTTCTGCGTTCTGCTTTATGTACTACGGTGCTTACATATCTTGTTCAACATGTGGTCGAGAGCGGGTGCCGGTAGCTGGTTGCACTGCATATCTTCCCCGTCGTCCTCGCGAAGGCGGGGACCCATAAGCCGGTACTCGATCTACCTCACTATGGGTTCCCGCCTTCGCGGGAACGACGGGGAAAGCACATTGCCGAATCAACCTTTTGCACCCGCGCTCAATCCAAGCTGCGTCCTTTACTTGATCATCGGCAGCTTCAAGCCGTTGCGTTTTGCGCATGCTACCGCGGCTTCATAGCCGGCGTCAGCATGGCGCATCACGCCCGAACCGCAGTCGTTGACCAGCACGCGCGCCAAACGTTTTGCCGCAGCGTCGGTGCCATCGGCAACGATCACCATGCCGGAATGCTGCGAGTAGCCCATGCCCACGCCGCCGCCATGGTGCAGCGACACCCAGGTCGCGCCGCCGGCCGTATTCAGCAGCGCATTGAGCAGCGGCCAGTCGGAGACGGCATCGGTGCCGTCCTTCATGCTTTCCGTTTCCCGGTTCGGGCTGGCGACGGAGCCGGTGTCGAGGTGGTCGCGGCCGATCACGATCGGGCCCTTCAGTTCGCCATTCTTCACCATTTCGTTGAAGGCGAGGCCGGCGACGTGGCGCTCCCCCAGTCCCAGCCAGCAGATGCGCGCCGGCAAGCCCTGGAAGGAAATGCGGTCGCGTGCCATGTCCAGCCAGTTGTGCACGTGCTTGTTCTCCGGGAACAGTTCCTTGATCTTGGCATCGGTCTTGTAAATATCTTCCGGATCGCCCGACAGCGCAACCCAGCGGAACGGACCCTTGCCGTCGCAGAACAGCGGACGGATATAAGCGGGCACGAAGCCGGGGAAATCGAATGCATCCTTGACGCCGGTATCGAACGCGACCTGGCGGATGTTGTTGCCGTAGTCCACGGTCGGGATGCCCATGGCATGGAAATCCAGCATCGCCTGCACATGCACCGCGCAGGACTTTGCAGCAGCAGCGGTCAGCTCCGCATGGCGGCCGTGGTCCTTCTGCGCGGCCTTCCATTGCTCGACCGTCCAGCCCACCGGCAGGTAGCCGTTGATGAGGTCGTGCGCGGAGGTCTGGTCGGTGACCAGGTCCGGCTTGATGCCGCCGGCTTTCGCGCGCTTGACCAGTTCCGGCAGGATTTCGGCGGCATTGCCCAGCAGCGCGATCGACACCGCTTCCTTGCGTGTGGTGTGGTGCTTGATGAGGGCGATCGCGTCGTCGATGTCCTTGGCCTGCTTGTCGACATAACGGGTGCGCAGGCGGAAGTCGATGCTGCTCTGCTGGCATTCGATGTTCAGCGACACTCCGCCGGCCAGCGTCGCCGCCAGCGGCTGCGCGCCGCCCATGCCGCCGAGGCCGGCGGTCAGGATCCAACGGCCGGCCCAGTCGCCGTTGTAGTGCTGGCGGCCGGCTTCGCCGAAGGTTTCATAGGTGCCCTGCACGATGCCCTGGCTGCCGATATAGATCCAGCTGCCGGCGGTCATCTGGCCGTACATGAACAGGCCCTTGCGATCGAGTTCGTTGAAGTGGTCCCAGTTGGCCCACTTCGGCACCAGGTTGGAGTTGGCGATCAGCACGCGCGGCGCGTCCGGGTTGGTCTTGAACACGCCGACCGGCTTGCCGGACTGCACCAGCAGGGTTTCGTCGTCGTTCAGGTCCTTCAGGGTTTCCAGGATCTTGTCGAAGCATTCCCAGTTGCGCGCGGCGCGGCCGATGCCGCCGTAGACCACGAGGTGTTTCGGGTTCTCGGCCACTTCCGGGTCGAGGTTGTTCTGGATCATGCGATAGGCGGCTTCGGTCAGCCAGCTCTTGCAGGTGCGTTCGCTGCCGCGCGGGGCGCGGATGACGCGGGACTCATCCCAGCGCGGATCGTCGTTCAGTTTTGCGGCGTCGGTCATCGTATTCATTGTTGTTCCTTCCAGTGTCAATCAGTGCAGGCCGAGGTAGGCCGCGGTCAAAGAGGTATTGTTCATGGCGTCGCTCGCCTTGCCTTGCCACACGGTGCGGCCGGATTCCAGCACGCAGACGTCGTCGGCGAAGGCGAGCACGCGGTCGGTGTTCTGCTCCACCAGCAGGATGGTCATGCCGTCCTGCTGCAGTTGCTGCAATGCGCGGTAGCAGAGATCAATGACCTTGGGCATCAGGCCCAGCGACAGTTCATCGATCATGATCAGCTTGGGGCGGGTCATCAGTGCGCGGCCGATGGCGAGCATTTGCTGCTCGCCGCCCGACAGGTTGCCCGCCAGCGAGTCCAGCCGTTCGCCGAGACGCGGGAACAGGCCGAGCACATAGTCGCGGTCCTGCCTGAAGCGGCTGGCCGGCTGGATCAGGCCGCCCACGCGCAGGTTGTCTTCCACGCTCAGGTCCTTGAACAGGCGGCGGCCTTCCGGCGAGATTGCAATGCCACGGCGTACGCGCTGGTCGGGCGTGAGCGTGCTGATGTCCTGCCCGTCGAACATGATGGCGCCGGCCTTCAGCGCGACATGGCCGGCCACGCACATCAAGGTGGACGACTTGCCCGCGCCGTTGGCGCCGATCAGGCCGGTGATCGTGCCCGGACGCAGCGTGAGCGACAGGTCGTTCACCGCTTCGAAGGCGCCGTAGCCGCAGGAGAGGTGATGAAGTTCAAGCATGGGTGCCTCCGACAACGGCCAGGTTGGGTTGTTTCGCTTTTTCCGCGATGGTGTCGCCGCCGAGATAGGCGGAACGCACGGCGGGATCGTTCATCACGGCGCGCGGTTCGCCCTGGGCGATCTTGCGTCCGTTGTCCAGCACCACGAGGCGCTGGCACACGCGCATCACTTCACTCAGGTTGTGCTCGATCAGGATGATGGTCACGCCCTGGCGGTTGATGTCGGCGATGGTGGTCGCCAGTGCATTCGCTTCCTTCGAGTTGAGGCCGGCCAGCGGTTCGTCCAGCAGCAGGAGCTTGGGCTTCAACGCCAGTGCGCGCGCCATCTCCAGCCGCTTGAGGATGCCCAGCGGCTGGATGCCCGGCTTCTGGTCCGCATGCGCGGCGATGCCGACGCGTTCCAGCATCTCGCGGCCGACCACTGCTTCCTCGTCCTGCGACACATGCATCAGGGCCTTCAGCGGCGAACGGGTGCGGGCCATGCCGGCGGCGAGGGCGACGTTGTCCAGCAGCGAAATCTCGCGGAAGGGCTTGACCAGCTGTTGCGACAGCGACAGGCCTTTCTGGATGCGCTTGTGGATCGGCATCCCGGACAGGCTTTCGCCTTCCAGCAGCACATCGCCTTCCGACGCGCGCACAACACCGGTGATGGCGCGCAGCATGGTCGTCTTGCCTGCGCCGTTGGGGCCGATCAGGCCGAGCAGTTCGCCGGGGTAGACATCGAAGGACACATCGTCGATCGCGGTCAGTCCGCCGAAGCGCACGGTAACGTTGGCGACGCGCAGCAGTGCGTTCAGTTGCGTCATCATGCGCGGCCTCCGTTGGAACGTTGCAGGACGCGCGTCACGATGGCGGCCATGCCGCCCGGCGAGAAGCGCATCATCAGGAACAGCAGGCCGCCGTAGACCAGCAGCTTGTAATCGCCGATGAACTGGAACCAGGCGGGCAGGGCGCTCAGCACCGCCGCGCCGACGGTGACGCCGGCGACGGAGCCGATGCCGCCGACCACGACCATGGACAGCACCGTCACCGATTCGACAAAGCCGAAGCTGTCAGGGCCGATGAACTTCAGGTGCTGTGCATACAGGCCGCCGGCCAGTCCCGCGAGCGCGGTGCCGATCGCGAACGCGGCCAGCTTGTAGCGCGGCACATCGATGCCGAGCACGCGCATCGTGTCTTCATCTTCCGCCACGCCGTTGAATACGCGTCCCATCCACGATTTGCGGATGTAGATGCAGAGCGCGGCGGTGGCAACGCACAGCACGAAGGTCAGCAGCATGAATCCGGTCTTGGACAGGCCGGAATCCGGAATGGCGGACACGCCGAGTTCGCCGCCCAGCCAGTCCTGCTGGCGGACGATGCCGACGAACAGGAAACCCACGCCCATCGTGGTGATGGCGAGGAAGTCGGCACGTACCCGCAGGCTGGCAAGCCCGACCACCGCGCCGATGATGCCGGCAAGCAGCATGCCCAGCGGCAGCGTGGCGAGGAAGGGCAGGCCGGCCTTGGACAGCAGCGCGGACATGTACGCGCCGATGCCGAGGAAGGCAGCATGCCCGAGGCTGATCTGGCCGCAGAAGCCGGTGATCAGGTTGAGCGACAGCGCAAACAGCACGCTGATCGCCATGGTGGTCAGCAGGGAAATTTCGTATTCCATGATCTCTTATCTCCGAGCGAACAGGCCTTGCGGACGGACCATCAGCACCGCGATCAGGAAGGCGAAGGCGATGGCATTGCGATCGAGCAGCTTGCCCAGGTAGATCGTGCCGAAGGACTCCACCACACCGAGCACCAGCGCCGCGAGCAGGGTGCCGCGCACCGAACCCATGCCGCCGAGCACGATGATGGCGAGACCCTTGTAAGACGGCACACTGCCCATGGTCGGTTCCACCAGGTTGTTCAGCAGCGCCACCCACACGCCGGCAAAACCGGCCAGCGCGGAGCCGACGAAAAAGTTGATGTCGCGCACCTGGCGCAGCTTGATGCCGAAGGATTCCGCCATCTGCGGATCGGACACCGTTGCCTGGCAGGCGACGCCGACGCGGGTCTTGTTCTGCAGGTAGCCGAGCACGCCGATGATGACGGCGGTGCCGAGCATGACCAGCAGTTCCGCCTGCTTGAACTGCAGGCCGCCGAACAGCGCCACCTGGTCCTGCAGCGGCGGCGTCTGGTAGGACATGCCGGCGGCGCCGAAGATGATGCGGAACAATTCTTCAAAGGCAATGTAGAGGCCGATCGACGCGATGAGCGCGACGAAGGGCGGCTGCTTGAGGATCGGTTCATAGCAGACGCGGTACATGGCCACGCCGGACATGCCGGCGACCATCATCGCGGCAAAGAAGCCGAGTACGAGGCTGCCGGTGGTATTGGTGACCAGCACGCCGAGGTAGCCGCCCAGCGTGAACAGGGCGGCATGCGCGACGTGCAGGATGCGCAGCAGGCCGTAGACCAGCGTCAGCCCCAGCGCGACGAGCGCGTAGATGCTGCCTTGGACCAGGCCTTGGGCGGTGAGCTCCAGGAAGAGCATGATGACTCCTTGATGTGGACTGTCTTGCTCCCTTCTCCCGCAGGCGGGAGAAGGGTCGGGGATGAGGGGCGTTGTCAATGCCGCAGGAGGCTGTGCGAACTCCCTCACCCCCAACCCCTCTCCCGCCTGCGGGAGAGGGGAGTATTCGGAACGATTACTTCGCCGACTTCGACGGCGGCGTGAGCAGCGGACCCGAAATCACCGAATGACGGCGGAACGCCTTGTCCTTGATGACCTGCACCTGCACATCCTTCTTCACTTCATGCAGGTCGTTGAACGCGAGCTTGCCGATCGGCGTGTCGAAGTTGCCCGCGGCCAGCGCATTCTTCAACTCCTCGCCACCCTTGCCGTTGGTCTTCTTCAAGCCTTCGATCAGGACCGAGGTCGCGGTATAGGCGGACGCGGCAACCATGTCGGCATTCGAGCCGACCGCCTTGCGGAAGTCGGCAATGAACGACTTGGTCGCGGCGGAATCGGAATCGCGATCCAGCGAGGTGGTGACGTACACGCCCTCGGCGGCGGCGCCGGCGATCTCGATGAACTTGTCGGAGTCGTAGCCTTCCTGGCCGATGATGGGGGCGCTCACGCCGGCGGCACGCAGCTGGCTGACCAGCGGGCCGGCGGTAAAGTAATAGCCCGACGCGTAGATGACGTCCGGATTGTCCGACTTCACCTTCGACACCAGTGCGCCGAACTGGCGGTCCTGGATGCCGTACTCGTATTCATTGACGACCTGCAGGCCGAACTTCGACGCGCCTTCCTTGAAGCCGGCAGCGAGGGCCTGGCCGAAGTCATTCTTCAGCGTGATCATCGCGACCTTCTTCTTGCCGAGGTTGTGCACCAGCATCGAACCGGCGCGGCCCTGGACTTCGCCCATCGCCGAGACGCGGAACATGTAGTCGCCGGTCAGCGTGATGTCCGGGTGGATCGCATAGGACACGACGTAAGGCACCTTGCCTTGCTGGAAGATGCCGGCGGCGGCGCGCGTCGAGCCGGAATAGGAGCCGGACACCGCGCCGACCACCTTGTCCTTTTCCACCAGCTTGGTGGCGACGGGCACGGCTTCCTTCGGCGAAGCCTGGTCGTCGTAAATCACCAGTTCCAGCTTCTGGCCGGCAACGCCGCCCTTGTCATTGGCTTGCGCGACGGCCAGCTTGGCGCCTTCCAGCGCCGACTTGCCGTCTGCCGCGGCAAAGCCGGTCAACGGCACATTGAAGCCGATCTTGATCTGCGCATGGGCGGGAACGGCGGCGAAGAAGGCGGTGAAGCATGCGGAAGCGAGCAGTTGCCTGCGGAATGGAATCATTACGTGTCTCCTCAAGGGTCTGAATCGTGGGCGTCTGCGAACGTCATGGACGCCCTGGCCGGATTGCGTGCCCGAAAAACAATGGCGTTTTCCGGGCCGACGCTTTATATTAAGTTGTATAGACAACTTACGCAATACTGGCATTAATTGACAATACAAATTAATTCCATAAAATCGATAAACGTTGACGAGAGGGCGGCATGAAGGACGCACAGGAAAGCGCGGAAGAAAGCCAGGAGGAGCGGGTTCCCGCGTTCCTGCATATCAAGAACTACCTGCTGGAGCAGATCCAGGCGGGGCATTGGAAGGAAGGCGACGCCATTCCATCGGAGCAGGCGCTGGCGAAGCAGTTCGGCGTCTCGCGCATGACCGTGAACCGGGCGGTGCGCGAATTGACCGACGAACAGATCCTCAGCCGCATCCAGGGATCGGGCACCTATGTCGCCCAGCACAAGTACCAGGCGACGCTGGTCGAGATCAAGAGCATCGCCGAGGAAGTCCGTGCGCGCGGTCACCGCCATCGCAGCGAGCTGCACCTGCTGGAACGCAGCAAGGCGAACGAGCAGCTGGCGCTGCCTTTCAACGTGAAGCCCGGCCATCCGCTGTTCCACTCGGTGATCGTGCATTTCGAGAACGACATTCCGATCCAGGTCGAGGACCGCTGGGTGAATCCGGACGTCGCGCCGGATTACATGCAGCAGGATTTTTCAGCGATCACGCCGAACGAATACCTGATGGCGGCCGCGCCGCTGCAGGGGGTGAACTACAGCATCGAGGCATTGAGTCCGCCGCGCGAGATTGCGGACATGCTGCACATGACGGTGAAGGAACCGTGCCTGGTGCTGAAGCGCAGGACGCTGTCGAAGGGGGAGGTCGCGTCCGTGGCGACGATGTGGCATCCGGGCGGGCGGTATCAGTTTGCGGGGAGTTTCTAAGACATGGATGGAAACGCATCCGCGCTTCCATATGCACTGGCGCAGTGTGTTCAAGAGCGTGTCTGAACGGAGTGCCGCCATAGGCAGATACATCGCCGCGCACAATAAAAAACCTGAGCCCTTCGTCTGGACCGCAAAGGCCAATGACATCCTGCAAAAAGTCATTCGCGCCAACCGTCGCAGCCCAAAGAAAACCAGGCACTACACTATGATGTCGGCGAGCAATGCGAAGCCGGCACCGATGAGCAATGCACCGGCAACATGGCTCAGGCGCTCTCCGCCGGGAACGAGTTTTTCGACCAGCACATACACGGCGAGCGCAATGATCCACCAGAGGTTCATCAGGCCGCCAATAAAGAGCAGCAGCATCAGCCCCCAGCAGCAGGCCACGCAATAGAGTCCATGTTGCGCGCCCATGCGCAACGCACCCACATGACCACCATGCCAGTGAGCGACAAGGAAATCCAGCGGTGAACGACAGAGCCGCAGGCAAGCCCGCTTGAGGGGCGTGAACTGGTAGACGCCGGCACCAAGGAGCAGCAACGCGCTCAGCCACGTGTTATCCGACTCCATCATGGGCGACAGCCACTCCGCCCATTCCAGCAGGAATTGTGCAAGCAGGGCCAACAGGCTGAACGCGCCCCACACGGCGACGTAACCCGAGGCGAACAGCGCGGGGCCGGAGCGCGGGGCAGAAGGGCTGCGCCGCGCGACGGTCGCGTAAAGCAGGATCGCCGGCGCGGCGCTGGGCAGCATCATGGCCATCATCATTACCAGCCACATGACGAACATGAGCAAGGCATGGCCGGCCGTCCAGGGCCAGATGCTCATCGGCATGCTCATGCCGCCCATCTCCTGCATGGTGCCCGCGCCTGTCAGGATATAGGTCCAGGAAAGCAAGATGACTACTGCGAGGCCCGCGAGCGTGATCTGACGCTCACGCCGGAGCACGCGATCGAGCAAGGCGGCGGTCATGGGAACACGAGGGTCAGGCCGCTACGCCTTCAGGCGTCTGCACGACATGCGCCAGCGTGCTGTGCGATCCATCGCTGTCGAACGGAATGTCGGCGCTACTGTGGATCGTGGCCGAAGCCACCTCTCCGAGGCGGTGCTCGAATCCTTCCGGCATCATCACCTGGATGCGATGCGGCAGGCCGGTAACCGGGTTCTTGATCGGTTCAGTGCTCGATTCAAGTGCGTCGGGAATCAGTACCCTTGCTGTACGCGCGTCCTGGTCGAACGAAAATTCCACCGGTGCGAATATCGGGTTATGCATCTTCGTTACGATCAGGCTGAAGATGTGGAAGAGCGTTCCCTCGGCCGAATGTTTTCCTGACATGATCTGGAACAGCGCATCACGCTGCTCTGGCGTCGCGCTTTGATCGACAATCGGCTGCGCTTCGCCGTTTCCCTCATGCAATGGGCCGGGGAATCGGACTGTGACAAAGAAGCTGAGACCGTCCAGCCGAACTTGTTCAAAATGCCCCTTGCCAATGCGCATGCCAAGGAAGCCTTTGCATTCGCCGTGTGTAGGCGGTGCATTGAAGTCGCATGGGCAACCCCATGCACAAATGCAACTCTTGATCCATTCGCCTTCAAGGCGCCAGTCTGCTCGGGCCATGTTTGCCTCCTTATTTTCAAGCAGCTGCAGATTGAATGCGACCGCCGACGCAGATGATCCATGCGCCAAGGTCGCGCCTGAGTTGAAAAGTGAAGCCAGCATTCAGTATAGGACGGCCATCAGGGAATTGAAGCGTTTCTGACTACGATGCGCAATGGCCCCACAGTGGGAATCTATATCATCAATTTACGCTACGGGAGCGTCCTTCCCAATAGGGGCGGCGCAAGACGTTTTTCTGCAGCCCTCCTTGCCGGGGCGCTTGACGGCCAGCAATAGTCCGCCGCGCGAGATTGCGGACATGCTGCACATGACGGTGAAGGAACCGTGCCTGGTGCTGAAGCGCAGGACGCTGTCGAAGGGGGAAGTGGCATCGGTAGCGACCATGTGGCATCCGGGTGGGCGGTATCAGTTCGCAGGCAGCTTCTAGACCCCGACATAGCTATGCCAGACATCAGGCGCAGCACGCAACGCCTCCGAACTTCCCGACCACACCACCTTCCCGCGTTCGATCACGGTATGCGTATCCGCAAGCCTGATCAGCCGCAAGTTTCTGGGTTACGAGCTCTATATAACCGGGAAAGGCGAGGTCAGGCGGGCGGTGTCGAGGAAAGCACTGGAGACGTTTCGGCAAAAGATCAGGGATCTGGTGGACGCAGCATGAGCGAGGTGATCGACGGCATTACGGTGGAGGGATTGATCGACACGGGCGCTTCTTCCATTGCCATGAGCCCGGACGTGGCGCGCCAGCTCGGCATCGACCGGCTTCCCGCGCAGGCGGGCAGTGTGCAGACGGCCAACGGCGCGATCACGGCGAGCCATGTCGTGGTGCCCTCGGTCACCGTGTCCGGCATCACCCTGCGCGACGTGCGCATCGCCATTGGCGTCACCGGAGAAACGCTGATCGGCATGAGCTTCCTCGGCCGTCTCCAGCTGCGCATGGGCAGCGGCACCATGTCAATGTCGCACTGAGTTTGCCGTCTTCGACAGATAAGGACTGATGGCCCGCGCGGCGACGGAGACGCTGTCACCCATGCGCAAATGCATGACCTCGTCTTCCGAGGCGACCACATCGATGACTTCCTGGCCGATCAGCAGCGTGACGACATGGACGACGTCTTCCCGCCGGATGTCCAGCACTTGCGCATGCAGGTTCAGCCTGCCGGAAAGCCGCTTCTGCAGGAAGACTTCCCGCGGCGTGCCGGATTCGACAATGCGGCCGCCCTCCAGCCGCAATACTTTCCCGGACAGCTTGAACACCTCGCCCAGCTCGTGGCTCACCATGATGGTGGTCAGGCCGAAGCGCCGGTGCAGCGATGCCAGCTCATCCTGCAACTGGCTGCGCATGGAGATGTCCAGCGCAGACAGGGCTTCGTCGAGCAGCAGCAGCGCCGGCTTGCGCGCAATCGCCCGCGCCAGGGCCACGCGCTGCTTCTGGCCGCCGGACAGGGTGGACGGTATCCGGTCGTGCAGCTTGTGCAGGCCGGTGAGTTCGAGCAGCTCATCCACCCAGCGCCGGTCGTCGCGCGGCACGGCATAGGCGATGTTCTCCCGGACGGACAGGTTGGGAAACAGCGCATAGTCCTGGAAGACGAAGCCGATCGCACGCTGCTGCGGCGGGAGGTTGATGCGGCGGTCCGCATCGAACCATGCCGCGCCATCCACGACAATGCGCCCGCGTTCCGGTTGCACCAGTCCAGCGAGCATGCGCAGGACGGTGGTCTTGCCTGCGCCCGAGGGGCCGAACAGAGTGACGAAGCTTTTGCTTTCGATGCGCGCCTCCACGTCCAGTTGCAACGGTCCGCTGGCGCTGCCGAGCCGCATGCCGAGGGAAAATTCGATCATCTCAGCCCGCCTTCAGCAGTTTCTTGTTCATCACATACACCGTCAGCAGGATGGCGAAGGTGATGGCGAACAGGACCAGCGCATAGAAGTTGGCGGCGGCATAGTTCAGGCTTTCCACTTCATCGTAGATCGCAATCGACGCCACCTTGGTTACGCCGGGGATGTTCCCGCCGATCATCAGGATGACGCCGAACTCGCCGACCGTATGCGCAAAGCTCAGGACCGCGCCCGACAGCAGCGCCGGCTTGATGTTCGGCAGGAGCACGCGGAAGAGTGTGTAACTGTCGGATTTGCCCAGCGTACGGGACGCTTCGACCAGCGATCCCGGCAATCCCTGGAATCCGGACTGGATCGGGTGCACCATGAACGGCAGGCTGAAGATCACCGACCCCACCACCAGGCCGGCAAAGCTGAACACGAGCCGGATGTTGAACCATTGTTCCAGCCACTGCCCGAACGCATTCTGCGGGCTGAAGGCAAGCAGCAGGTAGAAGCCGAGCACGGAGGGCGGCAGCACCAGCGGCATGCTGACCAGGGTTTCGATCACCGGCTTGAGGCGCGTGCGCGTGTGGGCGATCCAGTATGCGAGCGGAATGCCGATGACGAACAGGATCAGCGTCGTGATCGCGGCAAGGCGGAAGGTGAGCAGCAGCGGCTGCCAGTCGTGGCTCATGGCGTCTCCTCCGCCAGCAGCGTCATTTCGTTGGCCTTGACCAGGCCCTCGACCGTGTCGCCGGTCTTGAGGTCGAGTGCGTGCGAGGAGCGCGTGGTAATGACCGATTCCAGCCTGCGTCCCGCGAAGTCCAGCATCACCCGTGTCAGCAGTTTGCCGCGCTCGATGTCCGTCACCGTGCAGGGAAGGCGGTTGCGCATGCTGATCATGCCGGACAGGTTCTTCGCGAGCGATACTTCGGTTTCCTTGAACAGCAGCGTGACCGGCATGCCGGGCGTCCAGCCGGAAACCTCCTCGCTGGCGCCGATCAGCGTGGCGGTGAAGCGATGATTTCCCACATCGACATCGACCAGCGCGATGCTGCCGTGGACGTCAAGCGCGTGAATGTGTCCGGGAAGTCGGTTCATGGCAACTGGTAGCCGTAGCGTTCGAGGATGGCGCGCGATTTCGCCGCCAGCACGAAGTCGTGGAACTGCCGGGCCAGCTTCGGATTGTTCTGCTGGCCATGCTTCAGGATCACGATGCCCTGCGCGATCGGCTGGTAGGATTCCTTCGGCAGGTCGATCCATTTTCCCTGGCCCTGCATTTCCGGCGAGACGACGACGGACTTCGCGGTGAAGCCCGCATCGGCGGCGCGCGAGTGGATGTATTGGTTGGTCTGCGAGATGCTTTCGCCGAACACGAATTTCGCGGCCAGCGACTCATCCAGCTTGTAGTGCGCGAGCGCCTTCATCGTCTCCCGCCCGTACGGCGCCGTCCTGGGATTGGCGACGGCGATCTTCGCGACGGCAGGGCCGGCGAGCACGCTGCGCCAGTTGGCAAGATCGATCTCCTTCATGGTCCAGAGCACCAGCGTGCCGTAGGCATAGACCTTCGGCGGCGCGGCGGCATGTCCTTCCTTGTGCAGCTTCTCCGGATATTCCATGTCGGCGGACAGGAAGACATCGAAGGGTGCGCCGTTCATGATCTGCGCCGCGAATTTTCCGGAGGAGTTGTAGACCGGTTTCAGCGTGTGGCCGGTTTCCTTCCTGAACGCCTCCTGTATGTCGTCGAAGGCGTACTGCACGTTGGCCGAGACCGCCACGGTCAGCGTGTCCGCGGCGGCGGCGGTGCACAGCGCGAAGAGCAGGGGAGCGGCAAGCATCCTCATCGATGGAGTCCTTTTCAGTACGCCGGCACGCCGAGGATGACGTGCGAGGCATTGAAGATCGCGGTGGCCGGCTTTCCTTCGGCCAGTCCCAGTTCGTCCGCGCTGTCGTTGCTGATGATGGCGCAGACGGTCGTGCCGCCCGCCAGCTGGATTACGACTTCGGCATTGACCGCGCCGCGCTGCAGCTTGACCACGGTGCCTGACAGGCGGTTCTGTGCCGACAGGCGGAGATTTTCGGTGGCCACCATGACCCACGGCGCCTTGATCAAAGCAACAACTTCCGAGCCCGGACGCAGGTCGAGATGGCGCGTGCTTTCCTGCGTGATCACGGCGACGATGCGGTCGCCGCCCTGCAGCTCGACGACGACTTCGTCGTTGACGGCGCCGCTGCGGATGTCGGCGACCTTGCCGTAGAACTGGTTGCGCGCGCTGGTTTTCATGTTGAGCCGCCGGAGCAGTTGATAGGTGCCGGTAAAGTCGTCGATGTTTTCCCCGAGCGAGTGCAGGAAACGCTGGTGCTCGTCCTCGATGATCCGGAAGGCGGCAACCAGCCGTTTCCCGCGTTCGGTCAACCGTGTGCCGCCGCCGCCCTTGCCGCCGGTCACGCGTTCCACCAGCGGTTCGCCGGCAAGGTTGTTCATTGCATCGACTGCATCCCACGCCGCCTTGTAGCTCATGCCCATGCTTTTCGCCGCCTGGCTGATCGAGCCGGTCTCGGCAATCTTCTGCAGCAGGTCGACGCGGCCATGCCCGGCGAGATTGCTTTCATCCCGGGCAATCCACAGGCGGCCTTCGAGGTGCATCTTGTTGGAAGAGGGCATGGAAAGTCGTTGTTCAAGCGTTATATATTGGATGATATAACGCTTGGCCTAGGCTTGCCATACTCCAATCGGACTATGGCTTATTGGCAGGAATGCATGAGCGCGATTTGTTGCATGCAGGCGAGTGCATCCGGTAGCGTTCGACCGCTATAATTCCTCCCGCCCTGTTTATTGCCACGCCCATGATCGACCCAGCAGATTCCCGCACGCTCCCATTGCAAAAGCCGACACGGGTGCATTTTACGACCGACGCACGGATCTATACCGTGGTGCTCGACCAGGACTTGCTCGGGGATTGGAGATTGTCGCAGTCCTGGCTGTCCAGGAATGGCAAGCGCGGCGCGAAATCCCAGCTCGTGGAAAACTTCGCGCAGGGAATGGCGATGCTGGAAAAGCTCGCCAGGAACCGTTTGCCGGATCCCGGAACGGCGTCCTGAAGACGCCTTACATCAGGATGATGTCGTACTGCTCCTGGTGGTACAGCGTCTCCACCTGCAGCGAAATCGGCTTGCCGATGAAGTCGCCCAGCATCGCCAGGTGCTGGGATTCCTCTTCCAGGAACATGTCGACCACCACCTGCGAGGCAAGGATGCGGAATTCGCGCGGATTGAACTGCTTGGCCTCGCGCAGCAGTTCGCGCAGGATTTCGTAGCAGACGGTGCGCGCGGTCTTGACCTGACCCTTGCCCGCGCAGGCCGGGCACACTTCGCACAGGATATGCGCCAGCGACTCGCGCGTGCGCTTGCGCGTCATTTCCACCAGTCCAAGCTGCGAGAAGCCCGACACCGATACCTTCGTCCGGTCGCGCGACAGCGCCTTGTTCAGCTCGGCCAGCACGGCATTGCGGTGCTCGACATTCTCCATGTCGATGAAGTCAAGGATGATGATGCCGCCGAGGTTGCGCAGCCGGAGCTGGCGCGCGATCGCATGCGCCGCTTCCAGGTTGGTCTTGAAGATCGTGTCGTCGAAGTTGCGGCCGGTGACATAGCTGCCGGTATTGACGTCGATGGTCGTCATCGCCTCGGTCTGGTCGATGATCAGGTAGCCGCCGGACTTGAGGTCGACACGGCGTCCCAGCGCGCGCTGGATTTCCTCTTCCACGCCGTACAGGTCGAACAGCGGACGCTCGCCGGTGTAATGCACCAGCTTCGCCAGCACGGACGGCGTGTAGGCATTGCCGAATTCCTGCAGCTTCTGGAAGTTTTCGCGCGAGTCGACCTGGATGGTCGAGGTATTGTCGTTGACGAAGTCGCGCAGCACGCGCTGGGCCAGGTTCAGATCCTGGTACAGCAGCGTCGGCGCCGGCCTGGTGCGTGCCTGCTGGGTAATGTTGGCCCAGGTCTTGCGCAGGTAGTCGACGTCCATCTGCAAGTCGGCATCGGATGCATCCTCGGCCATGGTGCGGATGATGAATCCGCCTTTTTCCTCGGGCGGCAGCAGTTTCTGTACCTTGGATTTCAGGGCTTCGCGGTCGACTTCGTTCTCGATGCGCTGCGAAATGCCGATGTGCGAATCCTGCGGCAGGTAGACCAGCATGCGGCCCGCAATGGAAATCTGCGTCGACAGGCGCGCGCCCTTGGTGCCGATCGGGTCCTTGATCACCTGCACCATCACCGACTGGCCGTCATAGAGCAGCTTTTCGATCGGCGCCGGCATCGTGTTGGAGTTGTCGTGCGGACGGGCTTCCCAGATATCAGCCACGTGCAGGAAGGCGGCGCGTTCCAGCCCGATGTCGATGAAGGCCGACTGCATGCCGGGCAGCACCCGCACCACCTTGCCGAGGTAGACGTTGCCGGCGAGGCCGCGCGACAAGGTTCGTTCGATGTGGAGTTCCTGTACTGCGCCTTGGAGGATCAATGCAACCCGCGTTTCCTGCGGAGTGATGTTGATGAGGATGTCTTCGCTCATAAAGTCGGGATACCGGCTTGATTTAATAGTTGTGCGGTCTCGTAAAGCGGCAGGCCCATGATCCCCGTGTAGCTGCCGGCGATGTCCTTGACGAACACCGCCGCGATGCCCTGGATGCCGTAGCCGCCGGCCTTGTCGTAAGGCTCGGACGTGGCGCAGTAGGCACGCATCATGTCTTCGGTCAGGGGCGACAAGGTCACCTCGGAGGTCTGCGTCTGCTGGAAGGTTTCACCGTCCCGGTGCAAGGCGACGCTGGTGATCACCTGGTGCGCGCGGCCCGAGAGGGTGCGCAGCATGTCCATGGCCTCGGTCTCGTTGGCCGGCTTGCCAAGGATGCGGCCGTCGACGACGACTGTGGTGTCGGCCGCAAGCACGGGGCGCAGCGGAAGTCGGCGGGCCATCATGATCTTCCATGCCTGTTCGGCCTTCTCGTGCGTCACGCGCACCACATAGTCTTCCGCCTTCTCGTTCGGCAGCACTTCCTCGCTGACATCCGGGCCGCGCGGACCTTCGCCGCGCAGCAGCAGCAGTTCGAACTCGACGCCGATCTGGCGCAGGAGTTCGCGGCGGCGGGGACTCTTGGAAGCGAGGTAGATCTTGTTGTCTGCCGGTTTCATTGGAATTGTCAAACCCTGTGGTACGGATGGTTCTGCGTGATCGACCACGCGCGGTATAGCTGTTCGGCAAGCAGGACGCGCACCATTCCATGGGGGAGCGTCAGGCTCGAAATGCGGATCAGCATGTCCGCGGACGCCTTGAAACCTGCGTCCAGCCCGTCAGCGCCGCCTATCACGAATGTAACATCACGCCCGTCTTGTTGCCACTGCGTCAGCAGCTGCGAGAGTTGCACCGTCGTAAGGTCCTTGCCGCGCTCGTCGAGGGCGACGATGCGCGAGCCTTTCGGGATCGCCGCCTCGATCTTGCCGCGCTCCAATGCCATGACCGTTTCGGCAGTCTTGCTGCCGGAACGTTCTACTGGCTTGATTTCCTTGAGGAGGATGCGGCACTCCGGCGGCATGCGCTTCGCATATTCGCCGAACCCGTCTTCGATCCAGGCAGGCATCTTGTGGCCTACCGCGGCGATGATGAGCTGCATGGCAGCTTATTTTGCGGTCGTGCGCTTGGCGGCAGTCTTCCTTGGCGCTGCGGTCTTGGTGGCGGCGACCTTCACGGTCTTGCCGACAGGGGCCTTGGCTGTCTTGGCAGCGGTTTTCCGGGCAGTGGTGGTTTTCGTTGCAGCCGTCTTGGTGGCCGTGGTCTTCCGGGCGGCGGTCTTGCGCGCCGGCTTCTTCGGCTCGTCGTCGTCCAGCGTGGTCTGGCTGGCGGCGATGTGCGTGGAACGCTTGCGCGGTGCGGGTTCGGCATCAGCGGCAGCGGCCGTCTTCTTGGAAGTACGCTTTGCAGCGCCGAACTTCACTTCCTTGTCGCCCCAGATTTCCTCGAGGCGGTAGTAGTCGCGGATCGCCGGCTGCATGATGTGCACGACCATGTCGCCGAGGTCGACCAGCACCCATTCGCCGGTCTCTTCGCCTTCGATGCTGACGATGTTGCCGCCCTTTTCCTTGACCTTGTCGCGCACCGAGGCGGCGAGCGCCTTGGTCTGGCGATTGGAAGTGCCGGAAGCGATGGCCAGGCGGTCGAACATGCTGGTCAGATGGACAGTGTCGTAGATGCGGATGTCCTGTGCTTTTACGTCTTCAAGGGCGTCGATGACGGTGGATTGCAGTTTTTTGATGTCCATTAGTTTCTGTAGAGATGGTGTTGTTGTATATAGTCTAGCACCCCGGCTGGGATCAGCGAGGTCACATCGCCGCCCTGTTCAAGGCCGGCGCGGATTTGCGTGGCCGAAATGTCGACCGCAAGGTTGGTGGCGATGTAGGTCAATCCCTTCGGCGTGCTACGGATTTGTTCCGGCGTGGCTGCCCGCCGCGCAAACTCACGGGCGACTTCCGGCGCGATCGTGGCGCCCGCGATGCCATATCCCGGGCGCGATGCGGCGCACAGGTGGGCGAGGTCGAACAGCATCTGCCACTCCTTCCATGTTTGCAATTTTTGCAACTGATCCGCGCCCATCAGGAAGACGATCGATACGTCCGGTCCAAGTTCCTGCCGCAGGGCGCGCAGCGTATCGATGCTGTAGGTGGCGCCGCCGCGCCGGATTTCCTGTTCGTCGATTGCCACCGGTACGGCAAGATGCCGGAAGGCGAGGCGGGCCATTTCCACGCGATGCGCCGGCGCTGTCTGCAGCCCTTCCTTTTGCCAGGGCTGCCCGGCGGGGATGATGCGCATTTCATCCGGCACCAGCAGCCGCGCGAAGTAGCCGGCGAGGGCGACATGGCCGTTATGGACGGGATCGAAGCTTCCGCCCAGGACGGCAATGCAGCGCGTTGCAGTCACACCCATTCCCGCGGCTTGAGGAAGTCGGTGTACAGCTTCGCCTCCGGGGTGCCGGCCTCGGGTTTCCAGTCATAGCGCCACTTCACGACCGGCGGCATGGACATCAGGATGGATTCGGTGCGGCCGCCCGACTGCAGGCCGAACAGCGTGCCGCGGTCGAACACCAGGTTGAACTCGACATAGCGCCCCCGGCGATAGGCCTGGAAGTCGCGTTCGCGTTCGCCGTAGGGCGTGTCCTTGCGTTTCTGGAGGAGCGGCACATAGGCATCGATGAAGCGGTCGCCGACGCTCCTGATCATTGCAAAGCTTTGTTCAAAGCCGAGCGCATGGAAATCGTCGAAGAAGATGCCGCCCACGCCGCGCGGTTCCTGCCGGTGCTTCAGGTAGAAATAGTCGTCGCACCATTTCTTGAAGCGCGGATGCAGGTCGCTGCCGAAAGGTGTCAGCGCATCCTTGCAGGCCTGGTGAAAGTGCTTCGCGTCTTCTTCGACACCGTAGTAGGGCGTCAGGTCCATGCCGCCGCCGAACCACCAGACCGGCTCTTCGCCTTCCTTGGTGGCGGTGAAGAAGCGCACGTTCATGTGCGAGGTCGGCGCATACGGATTGCGCGGATGGAGCACCAGCGACACACCCATCGCTTCCCAACTGCGACCGGCGATTTCCGGGCGGTTGGCTGCCGCGGTCGGCGGCAGGCTGCTGCCGCTCACATGCGAGAAGCCGATGCCGCCGCGTTCCAGCACGTTGCCTTCTTCGAGGATGCGCGAGATGCCGCCGCCATTGATCGGGCTGGTGCCATGCGGGCGCTCCCACTGGTCGATGATGAATTGCTTGCCGTCGACCTGTTCAAGGGCGGCGACGATGCGCTTCTGCAGGTCGAGCAGGTAGGTTTTGACGGATTCGGGGGAGGTAGTCATGGGATGCTTCGGGAGGAGACGATTCGGGCGATTTTACCCCGGCATGGCGGAGGAAACTGGGCGCTCCCTTCTCCCGTAGACGGGGCGGAGGCGGGGTTTCGCAAAGCATGCTTTGCGCCGCCAGAGCCGGATTGGCTTGCAAGCCAATCCGTGGGGCCCGGAGGGAGGGTTGGGAAAGGGCGGCTTTACTGTTCGTGCCGCTTCAGCGCGCGCCAGCCGATATCGCGACGGAACTGCGCGCCGTCGAACCGGATGTCGTCCACCACGTCATAGGCATGCTTCTGCGCAATGCGTACGCTGTCGCCGAGGCCGACCACGCACAGCACGCGTCCGCCCGACGTCATCAGTTTGCCGCCCGCCATCGTTGTGCCGGCATGGAAGGTCACGCAATCCGGTGTCTCGGCGGGGATGCCGGTGATCACATCGCCCTTGCGCGGCGCATCCGGATAGCCGCCCGCGGCCATCACAACGCCCAGCGCGGTGCGGCGATCCCATTCCAGCTCTACTTCGTCCAGCGTGCCGTTGACCGCATGTTCCATCACACCGACGAAGTCGGTTTTCAGACGGGCCATGATGGGCTGGGTTTCCGGGTCGCCCATGCGGCAGTTGAATTCCAGCGTCTTCGGATTGCCCTTGGCATCGATCATCAGGCCGGCGTACAGGAAGCCGGTGTAGGGAATGCCGTCCTTCTGCATGCCGAGCACGGTCGGATTGATGATCTCGCGCATCACGCGGGCGTGCAGCGAAGGCGTGACGATCGGGGCCGGCGAGTAGGCGCCCATGCCGCCGGTGTTCGGGCCTTCGTCGTTGTCCTTCAGGCGCTTGTGGTCCTGGCTGGTGGCCAGCGGCAGGACGTGCTTGCCGTCCACCATGACGATGAAGCTGGCTTCTTCACCGGCAAGGAATTCCTCGATCACGACGCGCGCGCCGGCATCGCCGAGCTTGTTGTCCGACAGCATCATGTCGACGGCGGCGTGCGCTTCGTCGACTGTCATCGCCACCACGACGCCCTTGCCGGCTGCAAGGCCGTCGGCCTTGATCACGATCGGGGCGCCTTTCTGGTTGATGTACTTGCGTGCTGCAGCGGCATCCGAGAAGGTCTGGTAGTCGGCGGTCGGGATGCGGTGGCGCTTCATGAAGGCCTTGGCGAAATCCTTGGAACTCTCCAGCTGGGCGGCTTCCTTCGTCGGGCCGAATACCTTCAGACCCTGCTCACGGAAAATATTGACGATGCCGGCAGCCAGCGGCGCTTCGGGGCCGACGACGGTCAGGGCAATGTTTTCCTTCATTGCGAATTGCGCCAGCCAGGCCGGATCGGTGATGTCGACGTTCTGCAGGCGCGGGTCGGACGCGGTGCCGCCATTGCCCGGAGCAACATAAACCATTTGAATGCGCTCGGATTGCGCGAGCTTCCAAGCCAGGGCATGTTCGCGGCCGCCTGAACCGACTACCAGAATTTTCATGGAGATATCGAAACGTTGGGGGGAATGCAGCAATTCAATCCTGCATTCCCCAATTTACTTGTGAAACGGGTAAAACGAAAGCCAGACTTCGACAGATATTGCTCTATCTTATTCTTCGATCACGGCGTTGGTGTAGACCTCTTGCACGTCGTCGAGATTCTCCAGCGCGTCCAGCAATTTCTGCATCTTGACGGCGTCGTCGCCGGTGAAGACGGTCTCGGTGGACGGCTTCATCACGATTTCGGCCATTTCGGCCTTGAAGCCGGCCTTTTCCAGCGCGTCCTTGACCGCGGAGTAATCGTTCGGGGCGGTAATCACTTCGATGCCGCCTTCCTCGTCGGTCACGACGTCCTCGGCGCCGGCTTCGAGCGCCGCTTCCATCAGCTTGTCTTCATCGGTGCCCGGGACGAAAAACAGCTGGCCGCAATGCTTGAACAGGAAGGCCACCGAACCTTCGGTGCCCATGTTGCCGCCGAACTTGCTGAAGGCATGACGCACTTCGGCAACGGTACGGACGCGGTTGTCGGTCATGCAGTCGACGATGATCGCGGCGCCGTTGATGCCGTAGCCTTCGTAACGGATTTCTTCGTAGTTCGCGCCTTCCAGGCCGCCGGTGCCGCGCTGGATCGCACGGGTGACGTTGTCTTTCGGCATGTTGGCGTCCGCCGCCTTTTCCACCGCCAGGCGCAGGCGCGGGTTGCTGTCCAGCTCTCCGCCGCCCAGGCGGGCTGCAACCGTGATTTCCTTGATGAGACGCGTCCAGATCTTGCCGCGCTTGGCGTCAGCGGCGGCTTTCTTGTGCTTGATATTGGCCCATTTACTGTGTCCAGCCATGGTATTTCTTTCTTGGAAGTATTCGAGGAAGGGCGGCGGCACCGCGAGATTTGATCCAAAATAGCCGGGTGCCAGTCCGAAAACCAATCTACAATTTTACCATATCGCCCCCTCCCCAAACTTGCCGGAAAGTTCATAAAACATGTCCAAAAGCCTACTGATCGCCAAGAACCAGGAGCAGGAACTCGCCCTGCTGTCCAACCTTGCCAACCGCCACGGCTGCATCACCGGCGCTACCGGCACCGGCAAGACGGTCACGCTGCAGGCACTGGCCCAGGCCCTGTCCGGGATCGGCGTGCCGGTGTTCATGGCCGACGTCAAGGGCGACCTGTCCGGCCTGGCCAAGCCGGGTTCGGCCACGCCGCGCATCAAGGAGCGCCTTGACCTGCTGAAACTGGACGAGCCGGCATGGTCGGGCTGCCCGGTCACTTTCTGGGATGTGTTCGCCGAGAAAGGCCATCCGGTGCGCGCCACCGTGTCCGATCTCGGGCCGTTGCTGCTGTCGCGCATGCTGAACCTGAACGACGTCCAGGAAGGCGTGCTGCAACTGGTGTTCAAGGTCGCCGACGACCTCGGCCTGCTGTTGCTCGACCTCAAGGACCTGCGCGCGATGCTGCAGAACGTGGCGGAGAACGCAAGCGAGCTGCAGGCGGAGTACGGCAACATTTCCCCCGCCAGCGTGGGCGCCATCCAGCGCGGCCTGCTGGCGATCGAGGAGCAGGGCGGCGACAGGTTCTTCGGCGAGCCGATGCTCAACATCATGGATTTCATGCAGACCGACGCGCGCGGCAAGGGCATGGTCAACATCCTGGCCGCCGACAAGCTGCTGCATTCGCCGCGGCTGTACGCGATCTTCCTGCTGTGGATGCTGGCGGAGCTGTTCGAGCACCTGCCGGAGGTCGGCGACCTCGACAAGCCCAAGCTGGTGTTCTTCTTCGACGAGGCGCACCTGCTGTTCGATGAGGCGCCCAAGGCGTTGCTGCAGAAGATCGAGCAGGTGGTGCGCCTGATCCGCTCCAAGGGTGTGGGCGTGTATTTCGTCACGCAGAATCCGCTCGACATTCCCGACACCGTGCTCGGCCAGCTCGGTAACCGCGTGCAGCATGCGCTGCGCGCCTACACGCCGCGCGACCAGAAGGCGGTGCAGACAGCCGCCGAGACCTTCCGCCCCAATCCCAAGCTGAATACCGCGCAGGTGATTACCGAGCTGGGCGTCGGCGAGGCGCTGGTGTCCTTCCTCGATGAAAAGGGCCGTCCGAACATCGTCGAGCGCGCATTCATCGTGCCGCCCGCATCGCAGATCGGACCGGTCACCGATGACGAGCGCAAGGAAATCATGTCGAACTCCGTGGTCGCCGGCGTGTATGAAAAATCGGTCGACCGCGAATCCGCCTACGAAAAGCTGAAGGGCCGCGTCGCGAAGGAAATGCCGGCTGCCGAAGAAGCGAAACCGGCGAAGGGCAAGGCCGCAACCCAGGAAGAAGCGCCGGCGCAGTCCGGCGGCGGTCTCGGCGACATGCTGGGTGGCTTGTTAGGCGGAGGCGGCGGCGTCGGCCGGCGCAAGGACACGATGGTGGAGGCAATGGTCAAGTCCGCCGCGCGCAGCATCGGTTCGCAGGTTGGACGCGAGATTATCCGCGGCGTTCTAGGCTCGATCCTGAAGAGGTAACCCGTCTCAATGTAAGAAAATCACGTCCGGCGTAAAATCGCCGGATGCCTTCCACTACTGTTCCCTCATCGGCGCGCCAGGCTTTCCTGATCGGCCTGGCGATCGCCATCGCCGGCGCCATCCTGTTTTCGGCAAAGGCCATCGTCGCCAAGCTGATTTACCGCTACGACGTCGATGCCGTCACGTTGATCACCTTCCGCATGCTGTTTTCGCTGCCCTTCTTTGCCGCGGTCGCACTGTGGAAGTCGCACACCGAAGCGCCGCTGACCAACGGCGAGCGCGGCCGGATCGTGGTGCTCGGCCTGCTCGGCTATTACCTGTCCAGCTTTCTCGATTTCCTCGGCCTGCAATACATCTCCGCCGGCCTGGAGCGCCTGATCCTGTTCCTCACGCCGTCGTTCGTGCTGCTGATTTCGGTCTTCTTCCTGCGGAAGACGATCACGACGGTCGAATGGATGGCGCTCGGCACCGCTTACCTCGGAACCGTGTTGGTATTCTTGCACGACGTGCGGCTGGGCGGGGCGAACGTCGTGCTCGGCAGCGCATTCGTGCTCGGCAGCGCGGTGGCTTATGCCCTGTACCTGCTGCTGTCCGGCGAACTGGTCAGGCGTGTCGGATCGCTGCGCCTCGTCGCCTATGCGATGTGCGTGTCCAGCGTGGCATGCATCGTGCAGTTTTTCCTGCTCAGGCCGCCGTCGATGCTGGTGCAGCCGATGCAGGTGTACGGCCTGTCGCTGGTGAATGCCGTGTTTTGCACGGTGTTCCCGGTATATTTGACAATGGAAGCGGTGTCGCGCATCGGCCCCGCCACCGCGTCGCAGGCAGGAATGATCGGGCCGGTGTCGACCCTGTTCATGGGGGCGTTGGTCCTCGGTGAACCGATCACCGGCATCCAGCTGGCCGGCACGGCGCTCGTGCTGACCGGCATTTATTTGTTGTCCAGAAAGAGAGCATAGGGGAAACCATGGATCTGGGAATTGCAGGAAAACACGCGCTGGTCTGCGGCGCCAGCAAGGGACTCGGACGCGGCTGCGCGGAAGCGCTCGCCGCGGAAGGCGTGCATGTCACCCTCGTGGCGCGAACGGCCGATGCGCTGGATGCCACCGCGCAGGAGATCCGCCAGAAGACCGGCGTGACCGTGACGGCCGTCGCATGCGACATCACCACGCCGGAAGGACGCGCCAGAGCACTCGCCGCCTGCCCGCAGCCGGACATCCTCGTGACCAATGCCGGCGGGCCGCCGCCCGGCGATTTCCGCAAGTGGTCGCGCGACGACTGGATCGCGGCCCTCGACGCCAACATGCTGACACCCATCGAGTTGATCAAGGCCACTGTCGATGGCATGATGAATCGCCGCTTCGGCCGCATCGTCAACATCACGTCCAGCGCGGTGAAGGCGCCGATCGACATCCTCGGGTTGTCCAACGGCGCGCGCTCGGGCCTGACCGGCTTTGTCGCCGGCATCGCACGCAAGACGGTGGCGCATAACGTGACGATCAACAACCTGCTGCCGGGCCAGTTCGACACGGATCGCCTGAAGAAGACGCTGGGCTCCGCGGCCACCACCACGGGCAAGAGCATGGAGGAAGTGTTCGAGGCGCGGCGCATGCAGATTCCCGCGCAGCGCTTCGGCAACCCGGCGGAGTTTGGCGCGGTGTGTGCATTCCTGTGCAGCATGCATGCCGGGTACATGACGGGCCAGAACGTGCTGCTGGACGGCGGCAACTATCCGGGAACCTTTTAAGGAATCGAAGTGAAAAAACGCATCGCGCTGATTGCACACGACCAGAAGAAAGACGAGATGGTCGAGCTCGCTTCCGAGTTCGCCGACCTCTTGCGCCAGTGCATTCTCGTCGCCACCGGCACGACCGGCAAGCGGCTTCACGACGAAGTCGGCCTGACGGTGGAACGCAAGCTGTCGGGACCGTACGGCGGCGACCTGCAGATCGGCGCCGAGCTGGTCGAAGGCAAGATCGACTGCGTGATTTTCCTGCGCGACCCGATGACGCCGCAGCCGCATGAACCGGACATCAATGCGCTGGTGCGTGCGTGCGATGTCCACAACATTCCGTGCGCCACCAATGTCACGTCGGCGAGGCTGATGCTGTCGCAGATGGTGCCGCATCACCACCATACTCATAGTTAGGGAGCATACATGGCAAAGGCAATCCGAATCAACGCGGTCGGCGGACCGGAGGTGATGGAATACGTCGACGTCGAGGTCGGCGATCCCGGACCGGGCGAAGCGCGCGTGCGCCAGATGGCGTGCGGCCTGAACTACATCGATGTCTATTTCCGCACCGGCGCTTACCCGCAGCCGCTGCCGGCCGGCCTGGGAATGGAAGGGGCGGGCGTCGTCGAAGCCGTGGGCGAGGGCGTCAAGCACCTGCAACCCGGCGACCGCGTCGCCTATGCGGGACGTCCGACCGGCGCTTACGCGGAAGCGCGCGTCATGCCGGCATCCATCCTGGTGAAGCTGCCGGACTCCATCGATTTTGAAACCGGCGCGGCCATGATGCTGCAGGGCCTGACGGTGCAGTACCTGTTCCGCCGCACCTTTCCGCTCAAGGGCGGCGAGACCATCCTGTTCCACGCCGCTGCCGGCGGCGTCGGCCTTATCGCCTGCCAGTGGGCGCGGGCGCTGGGCGTGACCATGATCGGCACGGTCGGTTCCGATGAAAAGGCGGCACTGGCGAAGGCACACGGCTGCACGCACACCATCAACTACAACACCGAAAACTTCGTCGAGCGCGTCAAGGAAATCACCGGCGGCAAGGGCGTGCCTGTCGTCTATGATTCGATCGGCAAGGATACCTTCACCGGTTCGCTCGACAGCCTCTCGCCGCTGGGCATGATGGTCAGCTTCGGCAGCGCATCGGGTCCGGTGCCGCCGTTCGGGCTGCAGGAGCTCGCCTCGCGCGGCTCGCTGTTCATCACGCGTCCGACGCTCTTCACCTATACCGCCAAGCGCGATGACCTCGACAACATGGCGGCCGACCTGTTCGGCATGGTGGAAAGCAAGAAGGTCAAGATCGACATCAACCAGCGTTATGCGCTGAAGGATGTGGCCCAGGCGCACCGCGACCTGGAGGCGCGCAAGACCACCGGTTCTACCATCCTGCTGCCGTGAACGACGAGACCGACAACCCGATGAAGCACCCGCCCGAGCAGCCGGCCGGTTCCGACGATGCGCCCAGGTTCGGGCGCCTGCTGCTCGTCCTCGGTGCAGCGGTGCTGGTGATCGTTGCCGTCACTTTCGCGTCGGAAGCACTCTACTCCTGAACCCGGGAAGGCCGGCCCCGTGCCGGCCTGTGATGCCATGCCAGATCCGCACACACACCGCGCAGCAGGAAAAGCGGCGATCCCCCCGGATCGCCTGGCATTGCTGCACACCCTGGCGTTCGCCGCGCTGCGCCTGTGCACCGCGCAGAGCGACGCCTTCACGACCCGCCTTGAACAGGCGCTGGATTCCCGCGCCGCGGACGCCGCCGGCGAAGCAGACCGCACGCTGTTCCGTGCCGCGCAAAGCCATCTGGCGGAGCATCGCAGCACCTTCCAGCGCCTGGTTGCGGATTCGCTGCAAAGCGGGCTGATGCAGGCCATCCAGGATGTTGCCGACGACGCGGCCCATGGCGTCGACCGCGGGGCGCTCGACCTGAGCCTGATCACCTTCGATGCGATGGAGCGCAAGGTAATCGTCGATAACCTCAGCCAGGCGATCGACAGGGCCGGTGCGGAGGAGCTCGCCGTGCTCAGCCTGCGCATTGCCCATTGGCTCGGTGTGGACGAGATCGGTTCCCTGCGCAATCCATTTCGTTCCGAAGTGTTCCTGAAGGCAGTGGCCGATGCCTGGTTCACGTTCGACCCCGTGCAGGAGTCGCACCGGCTGGTCCTGCGGCAGATGGACCAGGCCGTCTTCCTCGAACTGCTCCCCATCTGGCGGGCGCTCAACCAGGAACTCGCGCTGCGCCATGTGCTCCCCGACGCGGAGCAGAAATACCGCAAGTGCGCAAAGCCGCGCGACACCATTCCGCCGGCGCCCGCGGACGAAGATCTTCGGCAGTGGCTGGCGCCGGAAGGCATGCTGAGGGTGATCGATGCGCGTGCCGCGGCGCTGGCGGATGCGCTGCTCGCATGCCTGTTGGATGTCGAGGCCGTTCCCGGCCGGATCAAGGGCTTGCTGGCATGCCTGGAAACGCCGCTCAGGCAGGCCGTTCTTGACGATCCCCGGTTCTTCTTCGACGCGCTGCATCCGGTGCGCCGCCTGCTGGAGGCCCTCCTTGCAGCAGGCCTCGGCTGCCGCACAGATGAAGGAGAAGACAGCCTGTTCCAATCCATCGAGGCGCTGTGCGCGCGCATTCCGGCAGCGGCACTGGCGCAGTACAAGGAGATCGCGGAAGAACTGGATGCCCTTGCCGCGCGCGAGGACCGCAAGCTGGGCGACAGGCTGCTTGCCGCCGTCGCCGACGCCGTCACCCAGGAGAACGTGGCGCAGGCGGAACGCCGTGCGGAACTGGACGTGCTCTCGCGCATCGAAAGCGGCGAGGCGGACCCGTTCATCGAATCCTTCCTGCAAACGCAATGGATGCGTGTCCTGGCCTTTGCCTACGGCGTGCGAGAGGCCAAGCCTGACGTGCTGCAGAAGGTCCTAACGGCCATGGACGAATTGCTCGGAAGCGTCAGGCCGAGGGAGAACGCGGAGGAGCGCAAGGAACTGGTGGAGCGCCTGCCTGCGCTGCTCTCCATGCTCAATGCCTGGCTGAATGTCGTGAAATGGGAAGGGCCGGAGCGGGAGGACTTCTTCGACAACCTGGCCGACCGTCATGCCGCCGCCATGCGCGGCGCCGACACGGACGCACGCCAGGCGCTGGAGCGCCGCATGGATGCCGTGGAGCGCGCCAGCGAACACCGCCTCGAGCGGCGCGCCCAGGAGCAGCGCGCGGAAGCGTTCGCGCCGTTCATGGAGGAAATCGATGGTCTGGAGGCGGGGACGTGGTTCGCGTTCGTGCGCAACGACGGCAGCAAGCTCAATTGCAGGCTGCTCTGGGCCAGTCCGGGAAGCAGCCGCTTCATCTTCGCCGGCAGGCAGGGCCAGCTGCTATTCACCCTCGACAGGGACGCGCTGGCGCAGGGAATGTATGCCGAGCGGGCGGTGCGCCTTCCCGCCGGGAAAATGGTCGGCCACGCGATATCCGCGGCACTGCACAGGCTCGGGGCGGCCTGATCACTGTTCCATCTTCAGTTCGATGCGCCGCGGGACACCGCTCTTGCCGGGAAAATCCGCAAACGCGCTGCGCACCATGTAGGGCATGATCGTCGCCAGCGTGCCGTTGGTGCCTTCGCTGACCACCGTCGTTTCGAACAGCTTCTTGCTGTCCGTCATGCGCGCCAGCGAGATGCGCAGCTGGCGGTTGAACAGCTGGTACTGCGACACGCGCTGTTCGACGATCGGCGGGCCGAACCAGAACGGATCGTAGAACGGGCCATAGTAGCCGCGCCATGCCGGACCGTACCAGTACGGATACGGATGCACGACCACCGGATACACCTCGCGCACATCGCGGCCGTCGATGCTGTAGCTGAGCGCAGCCTTCAACGCCGGCTTCGTGGAGACCGGCGCTTCGGTGAAGCCCAGCCGGTTCAGCTCGTTGCGCACCAGGTTTTCGTAATTGCGGTACTCGAGACTGTCGTTCTGCTCCTTCGTGCGTTCGAAGACGTAGGACTTGTCGGGCAGCGTCTCGGGCCACTCGTGGAAGGTGGTGACATCGCTCCTGATGATGGTGCCGCAGCCGGCGACCAAGGCGCTGACGGCCAGGATGCAGGCGGACAGCAAAGCTTTCATGATTCTCTCCAGCGACATATCTTGATGCCAGTATAGAAATTAGTTTCGGACGGCCGGCAAAAAGATCCGTAAGTTTTTGTAACTCAGCGCGGGCTTTCGAAAAAGAGGTAGTTCGAGCCGTAGTCGCTGATCTCGAAATACACCTTCTTCTCGCCCGGATCGACGACCATGTTCAGGTTTTCGTCCAGCACGCCGTAGCCGTAGCGGTAGGGCCGCGGCCGGTTGTCGTCGGTGCCGAACGCAGTCGAAATCTTGTCCACGCGGATGAAGCGCCGCACCAGCTTGTCGCCTGCGTACACCTCCAGCACGCCGTTGGTGCCGGTCCAGTTCTGCACGCTGCGGCTGATCTGGTTCTGCTGCTCCTGCGTGCAGGCTGCGAGCAATGCCGAAATGGCAACTACGAAAAGCGCAAAGGATGATTTCATCGAGATGGGCTCCAGTCCCTGACGGTTGGTAAAATAGCAGTTTCCAGCATTATCCCCCCGATTCACCGGATTTCCAGCCTATGCGCACCGACACTCCCCAGACGATTTATCGCAAGGATTACACGCCCCCCAGCTTCTGGGTCGATACTGTCGAAATGGGTTTCGACCTCGATCCCGAAGCCACCCATGTCGCCACCCGCATGACCATGCGGCGCAACCCGGACAGTCCGGTCAAGAACCTCGTGCTGGTCGGCGAATCGCTGCGCCTGGAGCAACTGCGCCTGAACGGCAAGGCGCTGAGCAAGCGCCAGTATGCGCTCGGCCACGGGACGCTCGAAATCTTCAACCCGCCCGACAATGTCACGCTCGAAATCGAGACCGTCACCCATCCCGGCATGAACACCTCGCTGATGGGCCTGTACGTCTCCAACGGCAACTTCTTTACCCAATGCGAAGCGGAAGGGTTCCGCAAGATCACCTATTTCCCCGACCGTCCGGACGTCATGGCGAAGTACACCGTGATGTTGCGCGCCGACAAGGAAAAATATCCGGTGCTGCTGTCCAACGGCAACCTGATTGAGCAGGGCGACATCGGCGATGGCCGCCATTACGCGGTATGGGAAGATCCGTTCAAGAAGCCGTCCTACCTGTTTGCGCTCGTCGCGGGCAAGCTCGTGTGCCAGGAAGAAACCTATACGCTCAAATCCGGCCGCGAAGTGCTGCTGCAGGTCTGGGTGGAAGAGGGCAACCTCGACAAGACCCAGCATGCGATGGATTCGCTCAAGAACAGCATCCGCTGGGACGAGGAACGCTTCGGCCTGGAACTCGACCTCGACCGCTTCATGATCGTCGCGGTGAGCGACTTCAACATGGGCGCGATGGAGAACAAGGGCCTCAACATCTTCAACACGAAGTTCGTGCTCGCCAATCCGCGCATCGCCACCGATACCGACTATGCCGGCATCGAATCCGTGGTCGGCCATGAATACTTCCACAACTGGACCGGCAACCGCGTCACCTGTCGCGACTGGTTCCAGCTCTCGTTGAAGGAAGGCCTGACCGTCTTCCGCGACCAGGAATTCTCCGCCGACCTGATCGGCACCGACAGCGGCCGCGCGGTCAAACGCATCGAGGACGTGCGCGTGCTGCGCCAGGCGCAATTCCCGGAAGACGCCGGCCCGATGGCGCATCCGGTGCGCCCCGATTCCTACGTCGAGATCAACAACTTCTACACCGTCACCATCTACGAGAAGGGCGCCGAAGTCGTGCGCATGGTCCAGACCCTGCTCGGACGCGACGGCTTCCGCAAGGGAATGGACCTGTACTTCCAGCGCCATGACGGCCAGGCCGTCGAGTGCGACGATTTCCGCCGCGCGATGGCGGATGCCAACGGTCGCGACCTGAAGCAATTCGAACTCTGGTACAGCCAGGCAGGCACGCCGCGCGTAACGGTGGAAGCCGACTACGACGAGGATGCGCAGACCTATGCCGTCACGCTGACGCAATCCTGCCCGCCGACACCCGGCCAGGCGGAAAAGAAACCCTTCCACATCCCGGTTGCCATCGGCCTGCTCGATTCGCGCGGCAACGACATGCCGCTGCACCTCGAAGGCGGATCACTGGATGACGCGCCATCCACGATGGTGCTGGAACTGACGGAGGCCAGCCAGACCTTCCGCTTCAAGCAGGTGGAAGAACGTCCGGTGCCCTCGGTGCTGCGCGGTTTCTCCGCCCCGGTCGTCCTCGACATCGAGTACACCGATGACGAGCTCGCCTTCCTGATGGCCAACGACAGCGACGCGTTCAACCGCTGGGAAGCGGGCCAGCGCCTGGCGATGCGCCGCATGCTGGCGCTGACCGAAGCGGTGCAGAACAATCACGCGCTGAGCGATGCCGAACTCGAAAAGAATGTGCTCAACGACGCCTTCCGCGCCACCCTCAATACCGATGCCCTCGACCCCGCCTTCCGCGAGCTCGCGCTCACGCTGCCGTCGGAAACGGTGGTGGCGGAACAGATGCAGGTCATCGACCCGCACGCCATCCACGCGGTGCGACGCTTCCTGCGCCGCTCGCTGGCATCGGCGCTGCGTGTCGACTGGATGGTCGCCTACCAGGCCAACCGCACACCCGGCACCTACAGCCCCGATGCTGCTTCCGCCGGCAAGCGCGCACTGAAGAACCTCGCCCTGTCCTATATCGCCGACAACGACGACGCGGAAGCGCATCACCTCGCGCAGACCCAGTACGACAATGCGAACAACATGACCGACCGCATTGCCGCGCTCACCGCGCTGGCCAACAGCAGCGCCCCCGGCCGCAACGACGCGCTGGCCAGCTTCTATGAAGAGTTCGAGCAGGAAGCGCTGGTGATCGATAAATGGTTCTCGCTGCAGGCCATGTCGCGCACGACCGACGTTGCCGCAGTGCGCGCGCTGATGAAGCATCCGGCCTTCACATTGAAGAACCCGAACCGCGCCCGCAGCCTGATCTTCAGCTTCTGCAACGGCAACCCGTCGCAGTTCCACGCAGTGGACGGCAGCGGCTATGAATTCTGGGCCGAACAGGTGACCGCGCTCAACGCCATCAACCCGCAGGTCGCTGCCCGCCTGGCGCGCAGCCTCGACCGCTGGCGCAAGTACGCACCGGCCCTGCAGGAAAAGATGCATGCCGCACTGAAGAAGGTCGCACGCACCAAGGACCTGTCGAAAGACGTACTCGAAGTCATTACCAAATCCCTGTCCAACTAAAACGCATCTACCGGAAAAATCCATGAAAAGAGTCAGCCTGACGCAGTACCTAGTGGAAGAACAGCGTCTCTACAACAACATTCCCGCCGAGCTGCGCCTGCTGATCGAAGTGGTCGCGCGTTCGTGCAAGACCATCAGCCATGCGGTCGGCAAGGGCGCGCTGGGTGAAGTGCTCGGCACCGCAGGCAGTGAAAACGTGCAGGGTGAAGTGCAAAAGAAACTGGACGTCATCTCGAACGAAATGCTGCTCGAAGCCAACGAGTGGGGCGGTCACCTGGCCGCCATGGCGTCGGAGGAAATGGAAGAGATCTTCCCCATTCCCAACCGCTATCCCAAGGGCGAATACCTGCTGCTGTTCGATCCGCTCGACGGCTCCAGCAACATTGATGTCAACGTCTCCATCGGAACAATCTTCTCCGTGCTGAAGGCACCGGACGGCATGGGCACGCCGACGGAAAAGGACTTCCTCCAGTGCGGCGCCAAGCAGGTTGCTGCAGGCTACGCCGTGTACGGCCCGCAGACCGTGCTGGTGCTCACCACCGGCAATGGCGTCAACTGCTTCACGCTCGACCGTGAAATGGGCTCCTGGGTGCTCACCCAGCGCAAGATGCAGATCCCGTCCGAGACGAAGGAATACGCCATCAATGCATCGAACGCGCGCCACTGGTATCCGCCGGTCAAGCGCTACGTCGACGAAATGCTCGCCGGCGAAACGGGCCCGCGCCAGAAGAACTTCAACATGCGCTGGATCGCCTCCATGGTCGCCGACGTGCACCGCATCCTGAATCGCGGCGGCATCTTCATGTACCCGGCCGACGCGCGCGAACCGGACAAGCCGGGCAAGCTGCGCCTGATGTACGAAGCCAACCCGATGTCTTTCATCGTGGAGCAGGCGGGCGGCGCGGCGACCAACGGCAAGCAGCGCATCCTCGACATCCAGCCGACGAAGCTGCACGAGCGCGTGGCGGTGTTCCTGGGATCGCGCAGCGAAGTGGAGCGCGTGACGAGCTATCACGCCGAGTAAGGGTTGCCGGTTTGAGGGGCGGGGATGCCCCTCTGGCCGTTAATTCCCGAGTAATTTACTGGTGTTTTTCTGCAAATAATGCCGTCACGGCAAGACCGGGAAACGTCGCACTAGCGGATCTGTAACTTTTTTTGGTAGAATCGCCGTTTTCGCTGATGTAGCTCAGTTGGTAGAGCAACTGATTCGTAATCAGTAGGTCGGAAGTTCGATTCTTCTCATCAGCACCAGAAATCAGAAACGGCTCGCAGAAATGCGGGCCGTTTTGCTTTTGGCTCGCCGAGAAGTTGGCCATGGCCAAGTTTCACCATCCGGCGTAGACTGGCAAAGCCTCCGGTAATCCCCCCCCTTTTTGAGGCGACCTCCAACTTCCCAGAGGAGTCCATATGCCCCTGCGCCCCCTTGCCAAAGGCCTCTTCCTGTCACTGTGCTTCCTCGCTTCGATAGCAACGGCGGCCTCCCTGTCAGATCTGTCCAACCAGGACGCCTCCAGCGGACTGAAGGCGGCGCTGGAGCGCGGATCGAATGCTGCTGTCGCACGGCTCGGCGTCGAAAACGGTTTCCTCAACAATGACAAGGTGAAGATCCAGCTGCCGTCGGTTCTCGAACAGGCCCGGCCGCTCCTGAAAATGACCGGGAAGGGCAAGCAGCTCGACGAACTGGTCGTATCCATGAACCGCGCGGCGGAAGCGGCCGTCCCGATGGCCAAGCCGTTGCTGGTCAATGCGGTCAAGTCCATGACGCTGACCGATGCCAAGCAGATCCTGACCGGCAGCGATACGTCGGTGACGGATTTCTTCCGCGAGAAGACTTCGTCCGAACTTGCCGTGAAATTCCTGCCGATCGTGAAGAAGATCACCGATCGCTCCAATCTCTCGGCGACGTATAACGGCGCAATGGCGCAGGCATCCAAAATGGGCCTTGGATCGGAACAGGCAACCGTGGAAGGCTATGTGACCCAAAAGGCGCTCGACGGCCTGTATACGATCATCGCCGAAGAAGAGAAGGCGATTCGCAAGGACCCGGTCGGTACCGGGAGCAAGATCATCGGCAAGGTGTTCGGCGCCATCAACTGAGGAACATGGCCGCGCCTGGCCGATGAAAACTCAATGCGCGTAGATGGGCCGCGGCCGCCCGAGCAGGAAGCCTTGTACCTTGTTCACCTTCAATTCCCTCAGGACACGCAGTTCCGATTCGGTTTCGACGCCCTCTGCAACGATCTTGCTGCCGGTTTCCTTCGCGAACCGGATCAGCGCCGCAGCCAGCGCGCGCGAGTTCACGTCAATGTCGATGCGCTGGATGAGACTGCTGTCGAGCTTGATGATGTCCGGCTTCAGTTTGAGTATGTGGCGGAAGCTGGCAAATCCTGCGCCGGCATCGTCCACTGCGAGCCGCAGTCCTTTTTTCCTCAGTGAGGCGAGCTGGCGGGCGATCGAGGAGTAGTCGTCCACCAGAGCATGTTCGGTCACTTCCAGAACCACGCGGTCCAGGGGATGGCCGTCGAGCGCGGCGGGTAGGGAACCTTTGAGTACGGTCTCGGGTGAAACGTTTATCGAGACGTATGTGTCCAGTGGAAGACAGGACAGCGCGCCAAGCGCCTTTCTGATGACGGCAAGTTCCAGTTCTTCCTGGTATCCCACTTCAGCGGCCTCGGCAAACCAGCAGTCCGGCGAGCGGGGCGGATCCGACGGGAAGCGGGCGAGTGCTTCGTGTCCCACCAGCCTGTTTTCGGCGACGTGGATGATCGGCTGGTAGTGGATGTCGAAGTGCTCCTTCTCCAGGACGTTGATGAGCCGTGTTCTTGTCTCGTTCCGCAGATGCGCCAGGGCGTGCCGCTCCATGACCTTGCCGACGAAGTTCGCAAACAGGCGCACGGTTTCGAGATGATGGCTGTTCAGTGCCTCATTGGCGTGCCCGCTGAAACAGCAAAAGGTGCCATACACGGCGCCATCGCTGAAACGTATCGGCACGCCGAGGTAATTGCCTATGTGCAGATGATCGGTAATCGGCAGCTTGAGCGCCTCGAGGTTCTTCGCGGTATCCGTGATGAGTTCCGGCATGCGTCCGTCGAGCACGCGCTGGCAGTAGGTTTCCTCGAGCGGATCCGAGGCGTTGGCCCGGATCGAGGTGCACTCCTCGCAACTGTCGACGTATCTGAAAATCCTTCGTCCGCCGGTGAATTCGGAAACGAACGCGACGTCCATATCGAGCAGCGTGCGTACCGAGTGCAGCGCGTCCGAAATGATGATGTCAGGCGAGGTGGAGTTTCGGCCGCCGTCATATCGGTGTCCATTCGGGGCAGTGCCTGTCCTGCTGCTGACATGAGCCGATTCTGTTTGCTGATTCATTGAAGTCATGAACGAGAAAGAGAAAGCGGCAAAGCGCCCGCTTCAGGCGCGCAGCCCTTCCAAGCGTCGAGAGCCCATACTAGAAAGCGGCCTTGTCCGCGTATATGACCTGGATCAAATTTTACAAAACCGTTCGCTTGCGTCGCTTCAGCCACGCGCCTGGGGGATATATGCCCGGCAGCATCGCCTGATGACCGGTTGTGTACTGGTTTTCTGAATACCCGCAAGCCGCCGGTTCATTCTCCTTGTTGTTGACCGCGCTCAATCCAATCCTTTCTTTCCCCGTGTCCGCTCCGGACATGCCACACTATGGACGAAAAGGAGCGCTGGCAATGACCATACTTGTTTCAGTGAAGATCAACGACGGCATCGTCATGGCTGCGGACAGCGCGAGCTCGTTCGAAAGCGGGATGGTGTATCACCACGCGCACAAGATCAGGAATATCGTTGAGCGCATCCCTGTCGGCGTGATGGTTGCCGGGTCGGGCGGTATCGGGAACGAGTCTGTCGACACACTGCTGAAAGACCTGGGTGTACGGTTGCGCGGTGACGATGCGCGGTATCCGGACTGGAAGCTCGATCCCCGTGACTATACGGTCGAGCAAGTCGCGCTGCGCGTGCGGCAATTCCTGTTTGAGGAAAAGGTCCGGGCTCACGCAGGGCCGGTCAGTTCGCAGATCAGGTTGTGCGGGTATTCCGCGGGCAGGCCGCTGGCGGAGGCGTGGGACATCCTGTTGAGCGATTCAGGTTGCCCGCCGCCGGTGTGCGTGCAGCGGGAAGAAGACTTCGGTCCGCGATGGGCGGGAGACGGCGAAGCCCTGGATCGGCTCGTGCTGGGCGTGAGCAGCCGCTTTGCCGGCCTTGCCGAAGAGCAGGGACTCGTGGCAACGCATGGGCAGGATGTCCGCAGCGGCGTGGCACCCGGCCTGTATGAGCTGTTGTTCCTTGAGGCGATGCCTCTATCGGATGCGGCCGAGCTTGCGCAGTTTCTCGTTGAAACCACGATCGGATTCATTCGCTTCTCTGTGTCCAGGCAGAAGACCGTGGGCGGGCCGGTCGAGATCGCAGCCATCAGCAAGCATGAGGGGTTTCACTGGATCAAGGGCGGCGAGGCGCACTTGCAGAGATCATGATGGTTGTCGCTCGAAAACGACCGCTTCTGTACGCCTGTTATGCTGCGTGGTCATTGATTGCATAGCCGGATCGCCTCATTTCGGCGTCCAAATCCGACTTGGCAAGACTGACGAGGCTGCCAGCCTTGCCCTGCAAATGTCGCAGCGCGCGATTGATTTCGCGTAACTTCGCTTGCAGCTCCTGCCGTTCGACGAACAAGCGTTTCGCATGCAGGTACTCGGGCGCGGTGCGCATGGAGTCAGTGATGCGAATTCCAAGATTCTTGATCATATGTTCCTTCCGTCGTGCGGCCCATTCTACGTGCTTTTCAAAATGGTAAGTAACTATTTGTTGTTGCTTTTGGAATCTTGGTTTTTCCGGTTCACGGCAGCAAGAGATGGATGGCAGTGCACGAACCGGGCATGAATGGCGGTGTCTCAACTTTTACGCAGCAAGCTGCTGCGCGATGTGATTCAGCCCGTTCCTGAAAGCGATGCTTTATGCCTGTCAACACTGTCCTCATCATCACGGACGACGCATCAGACGCCGGAGCGCTCAAGAAGACGCTGGCTATGGCCAGGGATGGTCCGTTTAACGTCGAATGGAACAGGTGGCTGGCGGATGGCCTGGCACGCTTGCGGAAAGGCAATGTCGACATCGTACTGCTGGACTTGTTTCTGCCGGACAGCCAAGGGATAGCCACATTTGATGCCTTGTTCGAGCGCGTACCGCATATACCGGCCATGGTTCTGTCCGACCAGCGTAATGAAGACCTTGCGGTGGCGGCTGTACAGCGCGGTGCGCAGGGCTATCTGTCCAAGGATTTCTTTGAACACGCACTGATTCCGCAGGCCCTGCGCAGCATCATCCAGAGAAAAAAGATCGAAGAGGCCTTGTACGTCGAGAAGGAGCGGGTACGCGTCACGCTGGAGTCCATCGGGGATGGCGTGCTCAGCACCGATGTTTCATGCAACATTACCTACCTGAACAGGGAAGCCGAGCGGATGACAGGATGGCCGCGCGACGAGGCGTGCGGCAGGCCCATTGCGGATGTCTTTCATCTCATTGACGGCAATACGCGCGAGCCTGCCCGCAATCCCATCGAACTGGTCATCGAGCGGAAGAAAAGCATGTCGCTTCACGCCATGTCCGTACTTGTGCGGCGGGATGGATATGAATCGCCGATAGAAGACTCGGTGGCGCCGATTTTTGACAGGCATGGTGAAGTCACCGGCGCGGTCGTGACCTTCCATGACGTATCGGAAGCAAAGGCGATGGCGCAGAAAATGGAGCATCTCGCCCAGCACGATTACCTGACGGGCCTGCCGAATCGCATGTTGCTGAACGACAGGCTGCAACAGGCGATGGCATATGCGCACCGCCATGGCACCCAGGTCGCGGTCCTGTACCTGGATCTCGACAATTTCAAGCACATCAATGACTCGCTAGGACATTCGGTGGGTGACAAGCTGCTGGAGTCGGTCGCCGGCCGGCTGGTTGCGCAAGTCCGCCATTCCGACACGGTAAGCCGGCAGGGCGGCGACGAGTTCGTGGTGCTGGTCCTGGAAGATGTCCAGGCGGAGCGAACGACGGTGATCGGAGAAAAGATCCTTCGGGCGCTGGCGTCTCCACACCATATCGATGGCAATGAACTCCATATCACCACCAGTATTGGAATCAGTCTTTTCCCGACGGACGGTGAAGATGGCGAAACGCTGCTCAAGAATGCCGATACCGCGATGTACCATGCAAAGACGAAGGGCAAGAACAACTACCAGTTCTTCAATCTCGAGATGAACGCGTTGGCGGTCGAACGCCAGACGACGGAAGCAGAGCTGCGGTGCGCCATCGATCGTGGCGAATTCGCCTTGTACTACCAGCCGAAAATCGATCTGCTCACCGGGCGCGTTACTGGTGTCGAGGCGCTGGTCCGCTGGTTGCATCCTGACCGCGGAGTCGTACTTCCGGAGTCATTCATTCCGGTGGCGGAGGATTCAGGACTGATCGTCCCCATCGGACGAATGATCCTCCGTCAGGCGTGCACCCAGGCCAAGGCCTGGCTGGACCAGGGACTGCCGTCCATGTCAGTCGCCGTGAATGTGTCTGCCATCGAGTTTCGCGACAGGCGGTTTATCGAAAATGTCCGCGATGTGCTCGAGGAAACAGGCCTGGAGCCTCGGTTTCTTGAACTTGAGCTGACAGAAACCGTTCTGATGAGGAATGTCGAGTCGAGCAGCGCTATCCTGCATGCCTTGAAGGAAGTGGGTGTGCAGCTTGCCGTCGATGACTTTGGTACGGGATATTCCAGCCTGAGTTACCTGAGCCGCTTCCCTGTTGATGTGTTGAAGATCGACCAGTCCTTCATACAGACGATTTCCGGAACCGGCGGCAACGGCGTCATTGTCAGTGCGGTAATCGGTATGGGTGCCAGCCTGAGGCAGAGGGTGATTGCCGAAGGCGTGGAAACCGACGAGCAGTTGCGCTTCCTGCATGCGCATCATTGCAATGAAGGACAAGGATACCTCTTCAGCCCGCCGGTACCCTCGGACGACCTGGAAGCGATCATCAGGGCGCGCGTCGCGCAATCCGGGCTGGCGCTGCATTAACGTACTAATGCAGCACGCCGTTGAATGGTTCGGCATTGAACATATCGCGTCCATCCTCGCTCTTTTCCGATGCCGGAAGCTGCAACTCGATATGCTGACCCTTGATGCTGTTGCGGTACATTGCGGCGCCGATGAGCAACAGCCTTCGCAAGTCCTGCGCCGAGATGCGGGTTTGCATGTCGTCGACCGCGGCTGCATAGACCTTGGCGACGCAAACAGGATCGATGTCCTCGGTCTCAACTTGCGTGATGAAGGCCAGGATTTCGTCTTGGTCCATGATGTGTCCCTCGTCCGGTATTGTGGCTTGTGTTGAAACAGCGAGTGTTTTTGGTATGGCTGTGGCGCACATCGAAGGTTCCATTTTTGTGCGTTTCGCCGGATTTCTGAGCCGAAAAAGAAGAAAGCCCGTCAATGACGGGCTTTCGTTTCCACTCTGGCATTTGGGACCCAGGCTATCTGCAGGGTGTCCCAAGGATCATCGGGTTGCAACCCATGCTATCTGCATGGTGCGCGCACCTTGAAATCCGTTGGCAGCTGCCGCCGGCGCTTGCGCGTCTGGCAGAGCGTAGAAATTTAGATCGGACGAATGTTCGTTGCCTTGGCGCCCTTGGGGCCAGTGCCGCGCTCGAAGGACACGCGCTGGTTTTCGGCGAGGCTCTTGAAGCCGGTGGACTGGATGTCCTGGAAGTGGGCGAAGAGGTCGTCGCCGCCTTCATCGGGTTTGATGAAGCCGAAGCCCTTGGCGTCGTTGAACCATTTGACGGTGCCGGTTTGTGTTTGCATGCTCATGAGGATTCCTATCGGATTGGGGTGAAGGCTTGCGCCAGAAAATACGCTCTGGACCAAGAAATACGACCGAAGGGAATCAGACAGGAATGGCTCTGGAGATAGAGCAAGACGGGAACGAGACCAGCAAAGACGACGACTTGATGCAAGTGCGATGGGCCACTATACACGCAAACCGCCAGCGCACCTAATGGTATCGGTATTTATTTTTTCTTCCCCGGCGACAACCCGGGCAATACCGCTTTAATGCCTGAAGCCGCCGCGGTCAGGATGCGGACTCGGCCAGTTTTCGCATGCAGGGAAGAGGTCTTCGAGCGGTACGCTCTGCCTGCTTTGTTCAACACCATAGCGGTAGATCGCGCCGCCGATCTGAATGAATTCTGCCAGTTCATCATCCTGCAGGCGTTCCGATAATGGCTCCAGGCAAGTAGCGAGCTTGGCGGCAATGGTAAAGGCGTCTCCCTCGAACTGGCTTTCCTTGCGCATGATCAGCGCCATGATTTCAAACTTGGTCATGATGGATACTCCCAAAAAGGAATGCCAAGCATAAGGCGTACCGCTCCCGTCGCATGACCAGCTCATGCAACCGCTCGCACCAGGCGAATTCCATGGTGCTCGCCAGCGTCATCGTCGCGATGTTTGCAAAAGGACAATCATGAGCCACGCAATCAACCAACCCTGCCTCTCTGAAGAGGGCATCACATTCACTGTCGTCGTCGATTCCGTCAAGCGCGAGTGCCTGATCACGCCGCAAGCCTTGCACAAGCTGTCTTCTTTCAAGGGCGATGACGAGGATGTCGACATGATGGAAATCTTCCACAGCTTCGAGTCGAACATCAGCGGCGTTGCGCGCAGGCTGGTCGCCGCCGGTGTGGAAGGGACGCCGCTGGTCATGCGCCCGGAAACGTTCAATTCGCCGCGTACCCGGTAATTTTTTCCGGCCGGCGATGTACCGCTTGCTCATCCTGCGCTCACGCGCGCTGAGCGGGGATGGGCGGCATGTGGTATAGTGCGGCGTCCGATGGCGGATTATCCGCTTGGACGGAGCCGGTGTCCTCACCTCGTCTCTTTCAGTCCTTATAGGTCGTGCAGGCATGAAAAAAGCCTGCGTTCGCCGACCACTTCATCGTTCCGCCGATCCCCGGCGCCGTTAATTCCTCGCCAGGCCTGCCAGTTTGAGGCACGGCGTCTTTTGATCCCCTGCGCCAGGCGTTTGCGCAGTCTCTGCAACCAAGGAATGAGGCCATCTTGTTCTGGCAGGGCATTTTGCGCCGGCAGCCGTTGACGCACTTTTAGTATTGGACCGTAGCATGGCTAAAGAAGAATTGCTTGAAATGAGTGGCCTCGTGACCGAGGTGCTCCCGGATTCCCGTTTTCGTGTGAACCTGGAAAATGGCCACCAGTTGATCGCTTACACTTCCGGCAAGATGCGCCAGCACCACATCCGCATCCTTGCCGGCGACAAGGTGTCGATCGAACTGTCGCCCTATGACCTGAGCAAAGGTCGTATCACCTTCCGCCATCTCGAAAAGCGCGGACCGGTTTCCACCGGCTACCAGCGCCGTCGCTGACACGCATCTGCGTGGCATTCCCGCCACGCAATCAAACCTCTTCACTCCGCACTATCACCCGATCCCCGGATAGTCGAGCACTAGCCGGTGATGCAGGTGACGGGCCTGACGCAATGCGTCCAGCAGCCGTGCGCGGTCGCTTGCGTCGAGCATGGACGGCACGACATGGTTGTGGATTTCCTCACCACGCCGGTAACAGGCCTGCTGGTTCTTCAACCGAAGCGACTGGATAAAGTGGAATCCATTGATCCAGCCCTCCGCCTCGGTCGGATGCAAACGGTTTGCCTTCACTGCCAGGCGGAACCGGTCCGCCGTGTTCACGGCATGGGAGCCGCTGGCAAGGCCGTAGATGCGACCGCCGTCGACAAAGAGGGCGGCTGCCTTCATCTTGAGGTCGATGGTGCCCCGGTGCTTTCCCTTTCTTTCCACGGCAAACCGCCGGATCAGCCCGAGCGGGACTTCACGTTGCAAGGCGTTGGCGGCCATCTGGTAAAGGAAGCGCGGGTTCCCGGATGCTTCCTGCGCCAGCCAGTTTCCCAATTCCTCGGCAAGCGCATGCGCACCGTATAGCGGACGCAGGTCGAAGAAGATGGTGGCATTGAGCAGCGCCTGCGGATCGCCTTCGAAAATCCATTCCCGGAAGCGTTCCTTCCACTCGGCCAGGCTGAGGCAGCAGTCCGGGTTGCCTGCCATGACATTGCCCCTGCACAGGGGAAAGCCGCAGGCATCGAGGGCGTCGTTGATCCGCTTTGCCAGGTCGAGGAGGCGTGCACGGCCGCTTTCTCCCTCACCCTCAAAAATGATGCCGTTGTCCTGGTCGCTCGAGAGCGTCTGTTCCTGGCGGCCTTCGCTGCCGAGCGCAATCCAGCACCATGGCAAGTTGCCTGGTATGGCATCGGCGGCAACTATCTCGATCACGCGACGCGTCAGTATGTCGTTGACGGTTGAAATAATGCGCGTCGCCGGTTCGGAACCTCCCATGTCGTCCGCCAATTGGTGTGCAAGGGTGCGAATCCTTGCAGCGGCCAGCTTCACGCCTTGCACGTCGTTGGCGGCGGCAACAATGGCATGCGCCTGCTGCAATGCCGGCGTATTCAGGCCGGCTGCGGGATCAGGGCACGGTGTGTTCGGGTCGAGCATGTCGGTTGTTTATCGCAACGGCCTGCGGCGAAAATAAAAATCTATGGTCACCCTCCTATTTGCAACTGGGAGTTCAGACGATATGAAGTGGCTTGCATAAATCTATCCGGCGTCATTTGGAGCAGTGCTCCGCGCCACGATGAGAATCGCGCCTGACAGTCCTAAAAAAACCCGCGGCTTCAAAGAGCCCATTTATTTGACAGGTTGTCCGTCAGGCCGGTGTGCCGTTCATGTCATCCAATTTCTTCAGTCGCAAAACCAGTTGGGTGTGTCAAATCTACTGCAGGATGGACCGGGAATTATGCTACGGCACCCTCGGTCCGGTATTGGGTATGCTTGGCTGCCATCGACCACGCCATGCGCGCCAGCTTGTTGGCCAGTGCGCAGGCAACTACATTGGAATGGCGCCGCAACAGCAGCTCGCGTACCCACTCTGCGAGGCGACCGGTTTGTCGGTCAAGGCGCTGCATATAGGCACGGGCGCATTGCACTAACAACTGCCGAAGGTGCTTGTCGCCACGCTTGCTGATGCCGAGCAGGTTGGCCTTGCCACCAGTACTATACTGTCGCGGTACCAGCCCAATTGATGCGGCAAAGTCGCGGCTGCAGCGATACTGCTTGCCGTCCCCAACCTCCGCCGACAGGAGGCTCGCCGTAATCGGGCCCAGCCCTGGAACCACCAGCAGACGTTGGCCCAGGTCATCGTCGGCCAATTGCCGAACCAGTTCCTTCTCCACTTCGATAATCTGTTCCACCAGGTATTTGTAATGAGCATGCAGTCGTTCCAGCAGGGATACCAGCCGTGCTGGCAGTCGGTGTTCTGCCAGCACGGAACATAGACGGGTGATAACGGCTTGACCAATGGGGAGGCTGATGCCGAATTCCAGCAGGAAGCCGTGGATCTGGTTGGTCGTCTTGACCTTGTCGCGCACCAAGGATTCTCGCACTCGGTGCAACGCGCCCAGCACCTGCTGGGCTTCCGTCTTCGGTGTAACGAAACGCATGTTGGGGCGCGACGCCGCTTCACAGATCGCTTCGGCGTCGATGAAATCGTTCTTGTTGCCCTTAACGAAGGGGCGGACGAATTGGGGATTGATAAGCTTCACATCGTGTCCAAATGAAGCCAGGTGCCGGGCCATATGGTGAGCGCCGGCGCACGCTTCCATTACGATAGTGCAGGGTTGGAACGTTGCAAGGAACTCAAGCAGTTGCTTGCGGGAGAACTTCTTGCGAAAGACGGCTTTGCCGCGGCGATCCTGGCCGTGCAGGTGGAAAGAATGCTTCCCAAGGTCAATACCAATCAGCGTTACGTCTTCCATGATGATCTCCGCTCCAAGTAAAAACACCCTACTAGCGTAGTCGCTGATAGGGTGGAGGGTGACCATCTCATTAAACCCCGGAGATCGCTCCCCGGGGTTGCATCGAGTCTGCCTGTTTAATGGGCAGAAGCAGCTGCCGCGCCGATGCCGGTTTCGGAGCGGATCTTCTGCGCTTCGTAACCGACGCGGTCCTTGCGGGAACGCTCGCTGCTGTCGAGGATGGAGAACAGCCAGATGCCGACGAAACCGGCGGTCATCGAGAACAGGGCCGGGGAAGTATACGGGAAGATTTCACTCTTGTAACCGAACACGTCCACCCACACCGACTTCGACAGCACGGTCAGGACCACAGCCGTGATCAGGCCGAGGAAGCCGCCGATCGTTGCGCCACGCGTGGTGCAGCCCTTCCACAGCACCGACATGAACAGTACCGGGAAGTTGGCCGACGCGGCGATCGCGAAGGCCAGCGACACCATGAACGCGATGTTCTGCTTCTCGAACACGATGCCGAGGACGACCGCGATGATGCCGAGCACGATGGTGGTCGCGCGCGAGACACGCAGTTCGTTTTCGCTGGTTGCCTGGCCCTTCTTGATGACGGTGGCGTACAGGTCGTGCGACACGGCCGATGCGCCGGACAGCGTGAGGCCGGCGACCACGGCGAGGATGGTGGCGAAGGCCACGGCCGAGATGAAGCCGAGGAACACGTTGCCGCCCACTGCGGTGGCGAGATGGATCGCCGCCATGTTGTTGCCGCCGAGGAGCTTGCCTGCTGCATCCTTGAAGTCCGGATTGGTGCTCACCAGCACGATCGCGCCGAAGCCGATGATGAAGGTCAGGATGTAGAAGTAGGCGATCCAGGTGGTGGCCCAGAACACCGACTTGCGTGCTTCCTTCGCGCTCGGCACGGTGAAGAAACGCATCAGGATGTGCGGCAGGCCGGCGGTGCCGAACATGAGCGCCATGCCGAACGAAACTGCCGAGATCGGGTCGCGGATGAAGGTGCCGGGGGACATGATGGCGTCCTTCTTCTCGTGGATTTCGACCGACTTGGCGAACAGCGCTTCCGGGCTGAAGTTGAACTGCGACATGACGACGAAGGCCATGAACGATGCGCCCGACAGCAGCAGGATCGCCTTGATGATCTGCACCCAGGTGGTGGCCGTCATGCCGCCGAAGAGCACGTACACCATCATCAGCGAACCGACCAGGACGACCGCGACCCAGTACTCGAGGCCGAACAGCAGCTTGATGAGCTGGCCTGCGCCGACCATCTGCGCGATCAGGTAGAACGCGACGACGACCAGCGTGCCCGATGCGGCGAAGGCGCGGATCGGCTTTTGCTCGAAGCGGTAGGCGGCGACGTCGGCGAAGGTGAAGCGGCCGAGGTTGCGCAGGCGTTCCGCCATCAGGAAGGTGATGATGGGCCAGCCGACGAGGAAGCCGATCGAGTAGATCAGGCCGTCGTAGCCGTTCAGGAACACCGCGGCGGAAATGCCGAGGAAGGATGCGGCCGACATGTAGTCGCCTGCAATTGCGAGGCCGTTCTGGAAGCCGGAGATGCCGCCGCCGGCCGTATAGAAGTCAGCGGCGGACTTGGTCTTGGCCGCGGCCCACTTGGTGATGAACAGGGTGAAGATGACGAACACGCCGAACATCGAGATGGCGGTCCAGTTCGTCGCCTGCTTTTCTGCCTGGCCGAGGTCGCCGCCGGCCGCGAATGCGGCGCCGGTTGCGGCCAGCAGGGCCAGTGCCGGGAGAATGCGCTTGAGGGCCTGCATCACATCACCTCCTTGCGGATCTGCGCGGTGAGTTCATCGAACTCGCCGTTGGCGCGGCGCACGTAAACGCCGGTGATGATGACGGTGAACACGATCACGAACAGGCCGATGGGAATGCCCCAGGTCGTCACGCCGGCGCCCATCTTCTGGCCCAGCAATTCCTTGTTGAAGGCGACCAGCATGATGAAGCCATAGTAGGCGACCATCATGATCCACGTGAGCGTCCATCCGTAGGTGGAGCGGCTAGATACCAGCTTCTGGTATTTCTGATTCGATTTGACCTTCTGGACAATATCGTCTTCCATTTTCACGTCCTCAATGTGTGACTCATAAGAGCTTGCGAGGATACGTGCGCTGACTTACTGATCCCTTACCCGCGTAAGGGGATTGCGATTTCTTCGCTCTGCGCGCGGAAAATCGACGAAGGTTTGATGCAGATCATCCGTGCCGCTCTGTCTTTGTCATTTCGATGACAATTTCATTGCGGCTCTCGCTGCCGCAAGCATGTCTTCCGATATGGACTTGCGGCCGAGTACCCGGCTGATGACAATGGCGCCGACCATCTGCGAGAGCAGTGCCATTGCTTTCTCCCGCTTTTCTTCTGTCGTTCCTGCAGGCATGAAGGAGGCAAGCGTGCCCAGCTGCTGGATCACTTCCTGTGCGAAGGCGTCGCGCACGGCCGATTCCTGTCGCGCGATCTCGGGGCCGAGGGCGGCGATCGCGCAGCCGGCGCCGGGGGCATCGCGGTGCCGGGGAGAGAGGTAGAGCTCGACGATTTCGCGCAGGCCCTTTTCGCCGTCTTTCTCGAGGATGCCTTTCCACCGCGCCGTGGTCTGTTCAAGCGCATGCGCCGCCGCTTCGGCAGCCAGTGCTTCCTTCGAGGCGAAGTGGCCATAGAACGCGCCATGCGTCATCCCTGCGACTTGCATGACCTCGGCGACGCCGACGTTCTCGAAACCGCGTTCACGGAACAACCTGCCTGCGGCTTCCAGGATGCGTTCGCGGTTGGCCGCCATCTGCTCGCGAGATACCTTCATGATCCATCCTTGACTTTTTACATGATGGTCATCATAATAAATTTAATCATGACAGTCATCATGATTAAAGGCCGAAGCTGACGGCGCCGGCCTCACCATTTATTTGGCGACGCAGGAGTGACAGGGGCCGCTCCGGGGATCGCTTTACTTTCGAAAAGGAATGCAAATGAGATTCAAGGACAAGGTCGTATTGATTACCGGCGGGAACAGCGGCATCGGACTGGCGACCGCGAAGCGCGTGGTGGAAGAAGGCGGCGCGGTCATCATCACCGGGCGCGACCGCAACAGCCTGGATGCGGCAGTGGAAGCGATCGGTGCGCGCGCGGCAGGGGTGGTGGCGGATGTCACCAGCCTTGGCGACCTCGACCGGCTGTATGCGGGCATCCGCGAGAAATACGGCAGGCTGGACGGATTGTTCGCCAATGCGGGCATAGCCACCTTCCAACCCATCGAGACCGTGACGGAAGCGGCCTATGACGCGCTGATGAACACCAATGTGAAAGGCGTGTTCTTCACCATCCAGAAGGCCATTCCCTTGCTGGCGAGCGGCGCGTCCGTCGTCGTGAACGCTTCGGTGACGCAGGAAACCGGTGTGCCGATGACCGCGGTCTACTCGGCGGGCAAGGCCGCGGTGCGCTCCATGGCGCGCACCTTCTCGGGCGAATTGCTCGGCCGCGGTATACGTGTGAACGCGGTCAGCCCGGGGCCGGTCGAGACGCCCATCTGGCAGCGCACCGGCGGCCTGCCGAAGGAGGCTGCGGCGGGCATGGTGGCGCGGATCAAGGAAAGCAATCCAATGAAACGCTACGGCAAGCCGGAAGAGGTGGCGTCGGCCGTCGCCTTCCTGCTGTCTCCGGAATCCTCCTACATGGCGGGTTCGACGATCTATGTGGATGGCGGCGCCACACAGCTGTAACGCAGAAGCGCAGCCGGCTTCCGGCTGCGCACATCCTTCAGATGGGAAACACCAGGCAGGTGGTCGTGGCGTGGGCGTACAGCCTGCCCTGCGCATCCACGATGCGCCCTTCCGCGGTCGCGACCTGGCCGCCGAGGTGGATCACCTTGCCTTCGGCGCGGATGGGGCCGGTCTTGTCGGTGAGGGCGCGGACGAAGTTGATCTTCAATTCAAGTGTGGTGTAGCCCTTGCCGGCGGGCAGCATGCTGTGGATCGCGCAACCGACGCAGGAATCGAGCAGGGTTGCCGCATAACCGCCGTGGACGGAACCGATGGGGTTGTAATGCTGCGGTCCCGGCGTGCCCTGGAAGACCATCAGGCCCGGCTCGACCTTCACTGGCACGAAGTCGAGCAGTTCGCCGATGGGCGCGGGAGGAAGTTCGCCGCGCATGATGCCGAGAAGGAAGTCAACGCCCGAACGCTCGCGCAACTGCTCGCGCGATGCAACGCCGGCCGGGATCAATGCGGGCCGGACGGCTGCTTCATCGGCTTGCCATTCTTTCTGGGGATCTTGCAGGTTCATTGCGCGCCTCTCTGGAAAAGTCGGTGGAAGATAGGCCGGCGTAAAGCCGCCGGCAAAACATATGCATATACACTATAATCGATTTCGCGTATAAATATGCATATACATATACATCCTGTGGTGAAGGAGAAAACGCATGCAACAACAACCTGAAATGACGGCCGGTGCAGCATGGATGCTGACGCTGGCAGCGGCGGCCATCCTGATGATTACAATGGGGGCGCGGTTGACGACCGGACTGTTTGTGTCGCCGATCAATACGTCGACCGGGCTGGGGATCGTGTCGATCAGCTTTGCCATGGCCGTTGGCCAGTTCATGTGGGGCGCGTCGCAGCCGATCTTCGGCGCCATCGCGGACAAGCATGGGCCGGGCAAGGTGATCGTTGCCGGCGCCGTCATGCTGGCAGTGGGAACCGCACTGACGCCTTTCGTCGACTCGCAGTGGGGCCTGATCATGACCCTGGGCATCCTGAGTGCGGCGGGGGCGGGCGCGGGAAGCTTTTCCATCCTGATCGGCGCCACCGCGCAACGCCTGCCGGCCGAGCGGCGCGCTTTCGCATCGGGCTTCATCAACGCGGGCGGATCCTTCGGCCAGTTCGTCTTTGCGCCGCTCATGCAGGCGATCATCAATACCGCCGGATGGGTCGCCGCGATGCTGACCATGGCCGTCACGACACTGCTCACGATTCCGCTGGCATGGCCGCTGCGTCGCAGGCGCGCGCTGGCAGTGCAGGCGGCGGCCGATCCTTCGCACATCGGATTGAAGCAGCAATTGAAGATCGCGATGCGCGATCCGAGCTACCTGCTCCTGCATGCGGGCTTCTTTACCTGTGGATTCCATATCGCCTTCCTCGTCACCCACCTGCCGGGAGAAGTGGCGCTGTGCAGCTTGCCTGCGGGCGTGTCGGCCACGGCCCTGGCGTTGATCGGACTGTTCAATATCGCCGGCAGCCTGACCGCCGGTGCGCTGTCGTCCCGCATGCGCATGAAGTATCTCCTCGCGGGGATGTACGGCAGCCGCGCCGTGCTGATCGTGATCTACCTGCTCGCGCCGAAGACGGAATGGACCTTCTACATCTTCGCCGCGGCGCTCGGCTTCACCTGGCTCGCCACCGTGCCGCCGACGGCAGGGCTGGTCGGTAAACTGTTCGGCATGCGTTATCTCGCCACGCTGTTCGGACTGACGCTGCTGTCCCACCAGATCGGCGGATTCTTCGGCGCCTGGCTGGGCGGGCTGGCGTTCGCGAGTTTCGGCAACTACGAATGGATGTGGTACGCGGACATCCTTCTTGCCCTTGGGGCGGCCATCGCCAACCTGCCGATCCGGGAAGCCCGGCTGCCGGATCGCGCAGGCGCGGTCGCCGCGACCTGATCCGCTGCCCGCATGAGGAAAACGACCATGACTCCTGAAACCGCCGTCTCCTACTTCCTTCATCCCCGCCGTCCGGCAAAGACCGCGAACGACGAGTCCGCCATCCCCGGCGCGACGCCGGTCTCCTTCCGTCATCAGGAGTCGCTGTTGCGCGGCTACGTGACCGGCGACGGCCCGAAGACGGTCCTGCTCGTGCATGGCTGGGAGAGCCGGGCCGCGCACCTGCTGGCATTTCTTCACGCGCTGCGGGAAGCGGGTTTCCGTGTGGTGGCGTTCGACGGTCCCGCCCACGGCGACTCCGAAGGGGACAAGGGCGATGTCGCGGAGCTTGGCAAGGCTGTGCTCGCCGCACGCGAGGCACTTGGAAAGATCGACGCCGTGATCGCGCATTCGGCCGGCTCGCCGGCTGCCCTGTATGCAATGACGCACGGACTGAACGTCGAAGCGAGCGTCCATATTGCAGGGCCGGCCTCGTTCGAACGCGTGCTGCAGCGATTCGCCGCCGCCTGCGGCCTCGACGAAGCCGGATTCGCGCGCTTCCGCAAGATCGTGCACGAGGCGCTGGGCATCGACCCTGCCGTGCTCGAAGAGGACGCCATTGTGCGCGGCCTGACGCATCCGGCATTGCTCATCCATGATGAGGGCGACAAGGAAGTGCCGTTCGAAGAAAGCCGCCGCCTGCATGCGCGCTGGCCGGCTTCGCAACTGCTGCCGGCCGCCGGCCTCGGCCATCGCCGCATCCTCCAGGACGACAACGTGATCAAGGCAGCCGTCGATTTCCTGAAACAGAAACGACGGCTTCAGCCGTGAGGAGCGGGATGTCTTGCTGCAAGAACGGATTTGGGGTTTACTGCGCGGAACCCCCACCGCTGCAAGACATCCTAATGGCATGAACAAGACCGAGCAGGAAACATCCCCGCAATACCCTGACAACGAAGCGGCGCTGTCCGGCGCCCTCGAACAGCATCTCCGCACCCATGGCGCGGAACTGGCCAAGCTGGAAGGCCGCGTCATGATCCGCTTTTCAGGCGAGGTTGAAGCCGGGCCGCTGCGCGTCCCCTATGACCTCGTGCCGCCGGAGGGCGTCCTGGCCAACGCCAGCAAATGGCGCAATCTTTCCGCCGAGAAGAAACTCGCCCTCGTGCACGAACGCGTGCATCCGAAGGCACGCGGGATCCTGCATCGCAAGGTCGGTGAATTCGTCGAAGCGCTGGCCGCGCGCGCGGAAGAGGTCGGGCTGGATGCGGAAGAATTCCTCCACGTCCTTGCGCTCAAGGAATCGTCGTCTCCGGTCGACCACGTCCTCGACCGCATCGAACAGCGCCTGCTGAACGCCATCGAGCGCCAGCAGGAAGCGGCGAATGCAGCCCGCACACGCGAGAGCATCAACCTGGCAGAGTATCCGGCCTCCTTCGAAGTCGCGCGCCGCATGCCGCGCAAGTTCATCGCACTGCTCGGGCCGACCAATTCCGGCAAGACGCACGAAGCGATGGAGGCGCTGGCCAAGGCGAAGAGCGGCGTCTATCTCGCTCCGCTGCGCCTGCTCGCGCTGGAAAACTATGAACGCCTGGCCGAAGGGGCGCGCAACGGCGAGCGGCTCAAGGTCAGCCTGGTCACCGGCGAAGAGCGCCGCGTCGTGGAGGGCGCGACGCATGTGGCCAGCACGGTGGAGATGCTTGACCCGCAGACGCGCGTCGATGTCGCCGTGATCGACGAGATCCAGATGCTGGGCGACCGAGACCGTGGCGCGGCGTGGACGGCGGCGGTGTGCGGTGCGCCGGCCAGTGTCGTCTATCTCGTCGGCGCACCGGAAGCGCGCCGTGCGGTCGAGGCGCTGGCGAAGCGCCTGGATTGCCCGCTCGAAGTGCGCGTGCTGAGCCGCAAGGCGCCGCTATCGATGGAAGGACAACCGATACGCAAGCTGCGCAACCTGCGGCGCGGCGATGCGGTGATTGCCTTCTCGCGCCGCGAGGTCCTGATGTGGCGCGACATGATCACCGAGACCGGATTTTCGGTAGCGACCGTGTACGGCAATCTGTCGCCCGAAGTGCGCCGCGCGCAGGCGGCGCGTTTCCGCGAAGGCTCCGCCGATATCGTCGTCGGCACCGACGCCATCGCCATGGGCCTGAACCTGCCCATCCAGCGCGTGGTGATGACGACCGCGGTCAAGTACAACGGTGTCGAGGAGGAGGAACTGAGCGCCGCGCTCGCCAAGCAGATCGGGGGGCGCGCCGGCCGCTTCGGCGTGCACGAGGAAGGTTTCGTCGCCGGTTACGACGACGACACGCATTACGTCATCCGCGCGCTGCTGAAGGAAAAGGTGCCGCCGGTGTCGTCGCTCGGATTTTCCGTCGCCCCCACGCTGGAGCACCTGAACCGCATCACCTCCGTCACCGGCGAGCAGTCGCTGGCGAAACTGCTCAAGCGCTTCGAAACCGATATCGATGTGCCGGACGGATTCTTCACACCGCGCATCACCGAGGAACAGGCCGAGCGCGCGCTGTGGCTGGACACGCTGCCGCTGACGCTGGCGGACAAATTCACCCTGTCGCTGGTGCCGATCTCGTCGCGCATCCCGTCCCTGCATGCGGCATGGCAGAAGTGGGCGCGCGCGCTGGCGCGGGGACAGGCGAGCAAGCTGGACTGGATCGGCGAGCACGTGCCGGGCGAATCGCTGCAGGATGTCGAGGACACCTGCAAGCTCTATTCGGCATATGCGTGGCTGGGTTATCGCTGCCCGGAATTCTTCCCGTATGGGGAGGAGGCGCAGCATTTGGCGCGGGAGGCATCGGAACGGATCGACCGCATCCTGCAGTCGCAGAACCGCGCGATGCGGCAGCGATCGGGGAAGAAAGCGGCGCAGGTGCGCGGCACCCACGCCTGAGATTAGATACTGAACAGGCTCTTACGCCGCCGGCTTTCGGAGGTGATGCTTGTGCATCAGGTTGTGCACGAGGGTCTTGGTGGCTTCGATGATGCTCTTGCCGGTGCCCGGCTCGAACACAATGGTGTGATGCGAACGGTGGGCGGGATCGTCCTTGCCCTCCTGGATCGATACGACTGCGAGGATGCGGCCACCGCCTACATCGGTTTCCTGGATCTCTGCAGTGGCCTTCAGATTGTCCATGTAGTAGGTCATTGTTTGCATTTTTTACGCTTCTTGAAATGGGTGGTTCAAGGCTTCAGATCGCTCGCCGGATGACTTCCCGGTAGGAAGGCCGGCTGTGTCGACAAGCATGGTTGAAGCCGCCGCTTGCAAATCCGAATTTCAGTACAAGTGCAGGAATATCAGCAATAAGAATGCCAGCATGGTGCAGCGTTGTTATTGACTTGCAGCACCCTTTGAGCAAGGAGTTGGCGGAAGCGATTGCCTATCAGCTCGGTAATCACATAGGGCGGGAAGAATACGACGCGCAGGTCAGCCAATACCAGACGCGGTATGCGGATGTGCGGGAGGCGATTGCCGACGCGCATCTGTTTGAAAAGGCAGAACCTGTATAGCGTTCAGGACCACTGCACGAAATTGGGCAGTCCGGTGTCGTCCCGTTCGAAGGAGCGCCGGAGCTTTCCCCTTTCCTCGCCCTCGTCGTGCTTTTCCACCACTTCCTTGACGGGCGCGACAACCGGCTGCGGCGCGGCATCCAGCCGGTATTCCGTACGCCGGTCACCCATCATCTGGCGCAGGTCGCGCATATTGATGCCGGTCGCTTCGTTGATGCGAATCAACAGCGACGGGTCGAGCGGGTGCTGGCGCTCCCGCACACGTTTGATCAGGTAGGGTTCGACGTGCAGCACATGGGAGAGCGCTTCGTCGTTTTCCAGGTCGAGCATCTGTTGCAGCGTATCGAACAGTCGGTTCGGGTCAAACGGTTCCGCTGTGTGGTGTTCCATCATCGTGTTTCAGACATTTCAGTAAATCGGTGTAACAAGTGACAACGGCCGGTCCGATAAATTCCCGTCCTGCACCGCTCATTGCCTGAAACGGACCATGTCGTGGATGAAACGCAGCTTGTCGATGACCGGTGTGGACAGCGTGAAGGGATAGGGGTCGGGCATGCCCACGCTGCGGTTGAGGCTGTTGAGCACGTAGGACAGTGAAAACCAGGCGTCGAGGATATCGTTGAAGTCGTCGCTGCGCACCGGTTGCGCGCCGATCTCCAGTTCCGGTTCGCCTGCTCGTTTCGGCTTGAGCGTGACGCCGCAGGCGTACGCCGTATCCAGCGTATCCACCATGTGCAGGTAATGCGCCCAGGTCTCGGCCCAGTCCTCCCAGGGATGCATGCTGGCGTAGGCGCTGACGAAGCGCTGGTTCCAGTCAGGCGGCGGGCCGTTGTCGTAGTGCGCCTTGAGGCATGCGCCATAGTCCTGCCGCTCATCGCCGAACAGTGCACGGAAACGGTCAAGCCGCTCGCTGCCGGCGAGCAGGCGGTCGAAATAGAAATGGCCGCTCTCATGCCGGAAGTGGCCGAGCAGGGTGCGGTAGGGTTCGCCCATTTCTTCGCGCGTCTTTTCGCGGTGCGAGGGATCGGCTTCCGCGATGTTGACGGTAATGACGCCGTCCGCATGGCCGGTCGTGACATGCTGTTCCGGCGTATCTTCCAGGAATTCGAAAGCGAGGCCGGCGTCGGTATCGTCCAGTTTCGGTTCAGGCTGCAGCTGCAGCGCCCACAAGGTATACAACAGGCGGCGCTTGGCCGCTTCCAGGCGCTTCCAGTACAGGCGGTTCCTGTCCGATGTGAGCGCCGGGATCACGCGGGTGAGCTGGCAGGAGGCGCACAGTTCGTTCGGTGTGCCGGCTTCCAGCATCCAGTTGCACACCTCTTCCCGCGCATAGTTGACGCACTTCTTGTACCTGCGCCCGCCGAGGTGCGGGTCCGGACTGCGCAGCAAGCCTTCGCCGTCCTCCTCGAACGCATAGATGGCCAGTTGCTCCGGTACGTAACCGAGAATGCTGCCGCAGTTCTCGCAGCGCACGTTCTCAAAGAAGATGAGCTGGCCGCATTTGTCGCAGTGAAAGGTTTTCATCGGAAAGTTGCAGAAGGCCCATGGTGCCGAACATCGAGTTGATTGACTCTCCGGCAAAACGTTCCGCTTCTTGATGCATCTTGCTCCGGAGGCAAGTTGTCAGGAACAAAACCCTTGCGCCGGCCTCTACAGGAAGGCATGAGGGCCGCGTCCTCTTTTTGTTTTTTCCGGAGTGAATTTTTCATGTGTGGAATTGCCGGGGAATTGCGCTTCGACCAGCAATTCGCAGATATCCGGGCCGTCGCCGGCATGACGGAGAGCATGTCGCGCCGCGGGCCCGACGGGGAAGGGATATTCAGCCTGGGCAGCCGTTGCTTCGGGCACCGCCGCCTTTCCATCATGGACCTCAGCAGCCGCGCCCACCAGCCCTTCGTGGACAACCTGCTCGGCATGGGGATCGTCTTCAACGGCGCCATCTATAACCACCACGAGTTGCGCGCGGAGCTGCGCGGGAAGGGCTACGAGTTTGCATCGACCGGCGACACCGAGGTCATCATCAAGGCGTGGCATGCGTGGGGGCCGAAGGCGCTGGAGCGTTTTTACGGCATGTTCGCCTTCGCGCTGTGGGAGCGCGACAGCGGCGTCACCTGGTTCGCGCGCGACCGGCTCGGCATCAAGCCGCTTTATTACACGCAGGACAAGGACAGCATGCGGTTCGCTTCGTCGCTGCCTGCACTGCTCAAGGGCGGCGGGATCGACACCTCGCTCGACCTGGAGGCGCTGCATTACTACATGACTTTTCATGCGGTCGTGCCGGCGCCGCATACCATCGTCAAGGGGGTGCGCAAGCTGCCGCCGGGAAGCTGGATGAAGGTGACGCCGGACGGCGATTGCAGCATCAAGGAATGGTGGCGCCTCGATTTCACGCGCAGCGATGACGACGAGAAGCGCAGCTTCGAGGACTGGAAGCATGCTGTGCTTGCCAGTCTGCGCACCTCGGTCAAGCGCCGCCTTGTCTCCGACGTGCCGGTCGGCGTCCTGCTGTCCGGCGGGCTGGATTCGAGCCTGATCACCGGGCTGCTTGCAGAGGCCGGCACGGTCGGTCTGCGGACCTACTCGATCGGTTTCGAATCCGTCGGCAGCGAGGAGGGAAACGAGTACCGCTACTCCGACCTCATCGCCAGCCATTACGGCACGGTGCACGAAAAGCTGCACATCCCCGCCGACAACCTGCTGGCGAGCCTGCCGGAGACCATCGAGGCGATGGCCGAACCGATGGTCAGCCATGACTGCGTCGCCTTCTACCTGCTGTCGCAGGCGGTGTCGCAGCACACCAAGGTGGTGCAGAGCGGACAGGGAGCGGACGAGGTATTTGCCGGCTACCACTGGTATCCCCCGCTGACCGATGCGGCGGATGCCGCGACCGGCATCGATATCTACAAGCGGGTCTTCTTCGACCGCAATCATGAGGAATTGTGCGGGCTGCTCGATCCTTCCATCCGTATCGACGACGCCAGCAGCGCCTTCGTTGCCGCCCACTTCGCGCGGCCCGGCGCAAACAGCGCGATCGACCGCGCGTTGCGGCTGGATACGACCGTGATGCTGGTGGACGACCCGGTCAAGCGGGTGGACAACATGACGATGGCTTTCGGCCTGGAGGCGCGGGTGCCTTTCCTCGACCATGAACTGGTCGAACTCGCCGCGCGCATTCCTGCCCGTCACAAGGTCGCCGAAGGCGGCAAGCACGTGCTCAAGGAAGCGGCGCGTGCCGTCATCCCGGCAGCCGTCATCGACCGGCCGAAAGGTTACTTCCCTGTCCCGGCACTGAAATACCTGCGCGGCGATTTCCTGGACTTCGTGCGCGACACGCTCGATGCGCGGCCGGCCCGCGAACGCGGCCTGTTCCGCCGCGAAGCCGTCGATCGCATGCTGGAGTCGCCCGACAGTCACCTCACGCCGCTGCGCGGCTCGAAGGTATGGCAGATCGCATTGCTCGAAGCGTGGCTGCAGGCCAACGACATCTGACGGCGCCACGCCGGAGAGCACGGCATGAATCAATCCATTTTCAGAGGGTAGCGACATGAGCGTCTCACCACACGATCCTTCCATCAATGGAAACCATACGCATCACGCACTGTTCAGGCATGCCGATGACGGTACGCCTCTTCCATCGGAAGAGATGACTTCCTGCAGGACCAACGCATTCATCGAATGCGGCTGGGGGCGCCTGCTGTACGGTCCGTCGTACGAATCGCCGCAGGTGCTGGCCAGGGCGCTGCAGGAAGAGGAGCCGGGCAAGCGAGATATTGCCCTGCATGTGGAGTCGCCGCAGCTTGTTCTTGCCGAGGCGCCTTCGTCCCTGTTCCTCGATCCTTCGCTGATCTTCCGGCGCCCGCTGGGCAAGCCGGTCGAGGATGAGCAATTGTCCGGCATCGTCGTGCGGCCGTTGACGACGCGCGCCGACATCGCAGCGATCAACCGCCTCTACAGCATGCGCGGCATGGTGCCCGTGGACCAGAAGACGGTATGGCGGCAGAGGAATTCCGACGCGGTGCACTACGTGATCGCGGAGGACGACCGCACCGGCGAGATCGTCGGCACGGCCCTGGGCGTGGATCATGCCGAAGCATTCGGCGACGCCGAGGGCGGTTGCAGCCTGTGGTGCCTGGCCGTCGATCCGCAGACCGGGCTGAGCGGCGCGGGGCGGGCATTGGTGAATTACCTGATTGCCCACTTCGCTGCACGCGGACGGACATTCCTGGACCTTTCCGTGCTGCACGATAACGAGCCGGCGATCAGCCTCTACCGCAAGCTCGGCTTCGAGCAGGCGCCCGGATTCGTGGTCAAGAACAAGAATGCGATCAACGAAAAGCTGTTCGTGGAAAGCACCGATTTCGGCGGCCTCAATCCCTACGCGATGATCATCATCAACGAAGCGCGCCGCCGCGGCATCAGCGTCGAGGTGATCGATGCGGCAGCGGGCATCTTCAAGCTGCGCAATGCCGGCCATGAAATGCTGTGCCGCGAGTCGCTGACCGAACTCACCGGCGGCGTCGCCATGACCTGGTGCCAGGACAAGGTGCTGACCTCGCGCCGTCTCGCATCCATCGGGCTGCGCGTACCGAAGCAGATCGTTGCAGGCGATGCGGCCGCCAATGCCGGCTTCCTGGAGGAATGCGAGTCCGTCGTTGTCAAACCCGCGCTCGGCGAACAGGGCAAGGGCATCAGTGTCGATGTGCAGACCGAGGAACATCTCGCGGAAGCGATAGCGCGCGCGGCGAAGGAAGGCGGCCATGTCGTGATCGAGGAATTCTGCTCGGGCCAGGACCTGCGCATCGTGGTGATCGGCTACAAGGTGGTGGCGGCGGCGATCCGCAAGCCGGCCGAGATCGTCGGCGACGGCACGTCGACGGTGGCGCAACTGATCGAACGCCAGAGCGCCCGCAGGGCGGCCGCGACCGGCGGCGAAAGCAGGATTCCCGTGGATGCCGAGACGGAACGCTGCCTCGCCGGACAGGGGCTCGATTACGGCACGGTGCTGGAAGCAGGCCGCGCGGTGAAGGTGCGCAAGACGGCCAACCTGCATACCGGCGGCACGATCCACGATGTGACGGCGGAACTGCATCCGCTCCTGCGCGAGGTGGCGGAAACGGCAGCAAGGGCGCTGCGCATTCCCGTCGTCGGCCTCGATTTCCTGGTGCCGTCGCCCGATTCCGACCAGTACGTGATCATCGAGGCCAATGAACGGCCGGGGCTGGCCAACCACGATCCGCAGCCGACGGCGCAGCGTTTCATCGATCTCCTGTTCCCCTTCACCGCTACACAGACATGATGGAAAAGCTGCGCATCGATGCCGACTACCTGAAGGCGACGCTGCTCGAGCTACTCGCCATTCCCAGTCCGACCGGCCTGACGGATGCGATCGTGCATTACACCGGCAGCCGGCTGGATGCGATGGGCGTGCCCTATGAACTGACGCGCCGCGGCACCATCCGGGCCGTGCTGCGCCGGAATATTCCCGAGCGCCGCAAGACGAATCCGGCCTGCGCCATCGTCTCTCACCTCGACACGCTGGGCGCGATGGTGCGGGAGATCAAGCCTCACGGCAGGCTGTCGCTGATGCCGGTCGGCACCTGGTCGAGCCGCTGGGCCGAAGGGGGCCGTGTCACCCTGTTCACCGAGACGGGACGTTATCGCGGATCGGTGCTGCCGCTGCTCGCGTCCGGCCATGTGTACAACGAGGCCATCGATACCCAGCCGGTGAACTGGGACCAGCTGGAGCTGCGCATCGACGCGCCGATCGCATCGTCTGCCGATGTGCTGGCGCTCGGCATCCAGATCGGCGATTTCGTCGCCTTCGATGCCAATCCGGAGTGGCTGCCGAACGATTACATCGTGTCGCGCCATCTCGACGACAAGGCAGGCGTCGCCGCGGTGCTCGCCGCATTGAAGGCGGTGGTCGATGCCGGCGCGCGCGTGCCCATGGATTGCCACGCGGTCTTCACCCTGACCGAAGAGGTCGGCTCCGGCGCGCGTGCGGTCATCCAGAGCGATGTCAGCGAAGTGATCGGCGTCGACATCGGACCGGTGGCGGCAGGGCAGGGCGCGCGCGAGCACGGCGTCACCATCCCGCTGATGGATTCGGCCGGTCCGCACGATTACCATCTCACGCGCCGCCTGCTGAAGCTGTGCGCCGACCACGGCATTCCCTGCAACCGCGATGTGTTCCGCTTCTATCATTCCGACGCGGGGGCTGCCGTCAGCGCGGGGCATGACGTGCGGACCGCACTGTTGTGTTTCGGCGCGGATGCATCGCACGGTTATGAGCGCACGCACCTTTCCGTGCTGGTCAATCTTGCCGAACTGCTGACCCTGTATATCCAGAGCGGTCCGACACTGGCCGAGGACAGGCAGGAACGGCTGGATTCGGTGGAGAATTTTTCGCACCAGCTCGATGCAGGACAGCTGCAACAGGTGGAAGTGCCGCGGCAGGATGTGAGCGACCTCGTGCAGCTGGGCGAATCGAAAAATCCACCGGATATGTCGCCCCCATGAAATTTTCTTTGACCCTGAACTAACTGCGTCTTTCTCCGCCTTATACGTTGGCGCGGGCAACTTCCCGTGCCGTTTTTACCAAGGAGAAACGATGAGTCGAGAAAACGATGTGAGTGCAGTGCTGCAACAGTACGCAGCCGAAACAGGCGTGCATTCCGTGCAGAAGGTCGAGCAGGATTTCGTGGCCGTCGCACAGCGTGTCCCGGCGGAGCATGTGACCACCGGCCTGGCCGAAGCGATGCACTCGGAGCAGACGCCTCCTTTTGAAGACATGGTGGGCGATTCCTTCGAGCGCGGATCGACCGAACTGCGTGCGGCCATGCTGAAGCAGTTGATCGAGGGCGCCAGCCCGGCAGCCGTCAAGCCGCTGATCGACGATGGCCTGCTGCCCCGGCTGGCCAACGGCAGCGGTGACCCCGCCGTACCGGTGGACAGCGCGCTGGTGGAGGGACTCGATACAGAGGTAGTACGCCGCCTCGCGCGTGAGGCGGCGATGGAAGATCCCGCGGTCATCGACCGCATGAGCGAGTTCTTCGCGGTCGATCCATCTGCGGGCAGGACGCTGGGCGGCGCTGCCCTCAGCGTCGCGCTTGGCAAGATTGCCGAGGCGCGCTAAAGCTCGCCTGTCCAGGAAGCGCCCCGTGTCGAAGCGGCACGGGGCGCTTTCTTTTGGATCGCGCTATAGTGCGGTCTTCTTCATGACAAGGAAGCCACGATGAGCATCGCCGCATTTTCCGTCGCACGCCTGCCCGAGATCCGCTTCGGCGCCGGCAGAATCAAGGAAACCGCGGAAGTGCTGGCGCAGTTCGGCCGCAAGGCGCTGCTTGTGACGGGCGGGCGCTCCTTCGTCTCTACCCCGCAGTGGGCAGCATTGCAGGATTCGCTTGCAGCACGCGGGATGGCATGGGAGACGCTGCAGGTCACGCAGGAGCCATCGCCGGAACTGGTCGATGATGCCGTCGCGCGATTCCGCACCGCGGGCATCGACGTCGTCGCCGGCATCGGCGGCGGGAGCGTGCTCGATGCCGCCAAGGCGATTGCCGGTCTGCTCGTGCCGGGCAATTCCGTCATGGACCATCTCGAAGGCGTGGGACGCGGCGTGCCGTATGCCGGACCTGCCTTGCCCTTTGTCGCCGTGCCGACGACCGCAGGCACCGGCAGCGAGGCGACGAAGAACGCGGTGCTCAGTGTCCAGGGCAGCGACGGTTTCAAGAAATCCTTCCGCCACGACGCGCTGGTCGCGCGCGTTGCGATCGTCGATCCCGAACTGCTGGCAAACTGCCCGAAAGACCTCATCGCGGCCAATGGCATGGATGCATTTACCCAATTGCTGGAGTCGTATGTGTCGACCAATGCCAGTGCATTCACCGATGCGCTCGCGCTGTCCGGATTGAAGGCATTTCGCGACGGCTTCTGGAAGGCATGGGAAGCCGGGCACCCGCGTCACCAAGAGGGCTACGCCGGAATCGCCTATGCATCGCTGATGTCGGGCATCACGCTGGCGCAGGCCGGCCTCGGGTCGGTGCATGGGCTGGCGTCGCCGCTTGGCGCGTTCTTCCCGATCCCGCACGGCGTCGTCTGCGGCACGCTGGTTGCGGAGGCGACGGCGGTCAATATCCGTGCTCTGCGTGAACGTGCGCCTCAATCACCGGCGCTGCAAAAATATGCAGACGTGGGCCGCCTCCTCGCCGGGTCCGAAGCTGCAGACGAAGGAGCATGCGATGCGCTGATCGCACTTCTGCATGCATGGTCGGAGCGCCTGCATCTTCCGCGTCTTCACGTTTACGGCGTAACTGCCGCCGACATCGGCAGGATCGTGCAGGGCAGCCGGGGAGGGAGCATGCGCACCAACCCGTTGGTACTGGATGATGCCGAACTGGCTGACCTCTTGCGCACCCGGCTCTGACGGTTAACCGCGCTTTGTTTGCGTGAACGCAAATGTTCCCTGTGTGTTGCCAAGAAAATAAGTTTTTCGCGACCTCAGGGGGAAGCCATGGACATGTTCGATGGAGAAATGTCGCCGGCAGCGCGCCAGCGTCAGCGCCGGCAGGCAAAGAAAAGGAACGAGGCGTTCCGGCGCAGGCTGGACGAAATGAAAGAGGCGAGGCGGGAGGTGCAGCGGCTCAAACTGGCATCGGCTGCGGCGGCGATGTCCTGGGCACTGGTGGGCATCCAGCTGATTCGATAGCTTATCGACTATCCACCAGCTTGAAATCGTAGAGGTCCTGGCCGCCGTTCTCGAGCGGGATGTAGATCGTCAGCGTCGTGCCCTTGCCGGGCGCGCTGGTGATGATGAATTCGCCGTTGAGCGCATGGATGCGCTCCTCCACGCCCACGAGCCCGAACGAGTTCGACGACTTGCGTGACTCCGGATAAATGCCGATGCCGTTATCCGTGATTTTCATGACGAGGCGCTTGTCTTCCTGGTACAGCTCGATATCGACGCGGGTTGCCTTCGCATGGCGGATCACGTTGGTCAGCGATTCCTGCAGGATGCGGAACAGCGAGGTCGCCCGCACGTCGTCCACCGCGAACTCCTGCTCGGTCATGTGCAGGTCGGCGGCGATGCCGGTGCGACGGCGGAATTCCGTCACCTGCCATTCGATCGCTGCATTCAGGCCGAGGTCGAGCACCGCGGGACGCAGGTTGTTGATGATGGTGCGAATGGTCTTCACCGTCGCGTCGATGTGGTGCAGCGCGCCGCGCACCTTTTCATTCAGGCGGGGGTGAGATCGTCCCGTGCGCGCGTCGAGCATGGACACGTCGATGCGCAGGGCCAGCAGCGTCTGGCCGAGTTCGTCGTGGATCTCGCGTGCGATGCGCTTGCGCTCGTCTTCCTTCACGCGATCCTGGTGCGCGGTCAGATCGCGCAGCAATTCCTGCGAACGCTTCAGGGCTTCCATCGTCTGTTTGCGCTCGGTCACGTCCATGATGGTGCCGCGCAGGAAGCGCGTGCTGCCGTTGTTGCCGAGGCGGCAGATCGTGTGCACCCAGCGCACCGATCCATCGAACTGCGTGATGCGGTGTTCCGTATCGAATTCCGCGCCACTGACGAGGCATTTTTCCATGCCTTCCTGGATACGGGTGCGGTCGCTTTCATGGATGCGGTTGAGGAAATCGAGTTGCCTTGGCGTTTCGTTGAAACGGTCCAGGCCGAAGATGCGATAGGTTTCCGCCGTCCAGGACATGCTGCCGGTCAGCGGGTCCAGCACCCAACTGCCCAGTCTTGCCATGTGCTGCGCTTCGGCAAGGCTGGCCTCGCTTGCACGCAGGTCCTTGGTCATTTCCTTGGCCAGCTCCACGGCACGGCGGCGCGCCGTGGCGAGGGAGTAATACACGCCGTAGAGAAGCAGCGACGCCAGCACGCCGGTGGCCAGCACCACCCAGGGCAGGTAGGCCTCGAAACCGTCCACCAGCGCTGACTTGTACGCGGAAAACTCCGCCGACCAGACGCGCGGCCCTACGCTCATCGAGACCCGCTTCACGAACAACTGTGAGGACGGCGCATACGAGTCGTCTGTGGTGGCGCCGTCGGGCCTTGCGCTGCTGTCGAACAGGAGGCTTTCGGGCGTGGCCGAGCCATCGCCGCGCCCAACGTCGTACAGTCGCACCCGCATCCGCTTGAGTATGGTCGGATTGACGGCGCCGACCATCAGCTTGTTGATGTCGAAACCCGCACCGACGGAACCGTAGTAAGCCTTTCTCCGTTCCTCAACGGTGGCGGTCGGCATGCCGCGACGATACAGGGGCATGCGCATCGCGAGTCCGACGTGCTTGTGCGGACCCATGATGTGGATCAGCCGTCCCGAAGAGGCCAGGTGTCCTCCATCCCGCGAGACTTCCAGCGAATTGGCGACGGCGGAATTGGACGCAATGTCCCATCCAAACGAGACGCGGTTGGTCTCCAGCGGTTCGATATAGGTGAGGACGTGATATCGGGGCCGCTCGCCGGCCGGCCGGATCGAGAAATCGGGATAGCCCCGCCGGTCGATGCGACGGTCGTTCCGCACGGAGGCTTCGAACGCCGCCTTTTCTTCCAGCGTGACAAGGCGGGCGAAGTTGAGGTTGGTAATCCCGGGAAAGCTCTGCTTCAGGTTCAGTTCGCCGACGTAGGCGTGGAACTGGTCGCGGGTGATGTGATCGGCGGTGTAGAACAGGGCCGCGGAACCGCGCAGCACGTCGACATAGGAGCGCACGCGGTTCTGGATGGAGAGTTGCGCATTGTCGACGTGGTAGTCGAACTCGGCCCGGCTCCGGTTTGCGATCGTCTGCTCGACCAGCAGGCACAGCACGAGCGATCCCGCGACGCCGATCCACCAGGCGGTAGAGGCAAATAGCGACCGGACAAATCGTCTGGAAATGAGCATCGTTGCTGTAACTGTACGAGTGGTTGGCGATCCGTCCGCGCACTGGTCCGGGATCGCGGCGGATATCACCAGTGTATATCGGTTTCAATGAGGAAATTTCCGGCCGCCGTTTGCCTCGGAGGGGCAGCAGAACACCCTCCGTTGCGGCATCTGCGTATTGTTTCAGGGGGCGCCACTGCTTTTCGCTTGCTCCCGCCGGAAATTTGATCTTCGTCAATTATGTTACAAAATTGCAATCATGTGCGCATGCTACATTGGCCTTCCGAAAGGTGCCAAACAGCAATAACGCCAGGAGATCGCTTTTTCGGAACGGGTAAATCCATATTCAACAAAATCGAAAGGTGGGAGAACAATGGAACAGCAAACTCAAAAAAAGACACCGGAACAGATGGGTGAAGCTGTTTTTTCGCTTGACCTTGACCCGATCAAGTTCAAGCTGATGGACGCAAACGAAGGCTATGGCTGGACACGGGAGGAGACCGACAGCCGGGAACTGGAATACAAGCGTTTTCTCGCGCTGGTCGCGAAGTTTCCCGACGAGGCGATCGTGCCGAACAAGGAGGTGGACAAGTTCTGGCACGCCCATATCCTGGACACGATGAAATATGCGGAGGATTGCCACAATGTGTTCGGCTATTTCCTGCACCACTTCCCGTACTTCGGCATGCGCGACGACGAGGATGCCGCCAACCTCGCCAATGCAAACGAAAGGACGCAGGCGTTGTACCGGCAGGAATTCGGCGCGGCGAAACAGCCGGGCGCAGGCTATTGCGGCGTGGCTGCCGCCGCCTACTGCGGCGTGGCGGCCGAAAGCGCGAGTGCGGCCTATTGCGGGGCGGCGTCGGAAAAGACCGCCACGGCGTACTGCGGCGCTGCCTTGGACAAGACGGAATCCGCTTATTGCGGCGTGGCGTCCGAGAAGACATCGGCGGCCTATTGCGGCATTGCATCGGACAAAGCGGCGTCCGCCTACTGCGGCGCGGCCAAGCCGGCCTATTGCGGTGTGGTGACCGGCAAGGGACGCCCGACGCTGGACAAGGTCGCCGCGTAAGTACCGCAGTTCTATTCCAGGCATGAGTGAAGCCCGCGATGATCTCGCGGGCTTTTTTACTTGTCACCAGTTCTGCGGACGGTTCCAGTAGCCGGGCTGGGCATAGACGGACTTCAGCATGTCAATGAAGAAGCGGATCTTCGCCGGCAGGTGACGCTGCTGCGGGTAGACCGCCATGATGTCGTAGTTGTCGAGCGCGTATTCGTCGAGCACGGTGATCAACTGGCCGGCGGCAAGTTCGGGCTGGATTTCCCAGGTCGAGCGCCATGCCAGTCCCAGGCCTTCGCACGCCCATCGATGCAGCAGCTCGCCGTCGTTGCAGTCGAGGTTGCCGTTGACGCGGATCGTGACCGGCTTGCCGTGCTGCTGGAAGTACCAGCCACGTTGCTGGCCGCCCTGCAGGTTGAAGGCGAGGCAGTTGTGCTGCTCGAGGTCGGCGAGCGTTTTCGGCATGCCGTGCTTCGCGAAATAGGCGGGCGATCCGCATACGACGCGGCGGTTGCTTGCCAGCTTGACCGCGACGAAATTGGGATCGATGGCGCCGCCGATGCGGATGCCGACGTCATAGCCTTCTCGCACCAGGTCGACCACGCGGTCGGTGAGGTTGAAGGAGATGCGTACCTCGGGGTTGGCTGCGAGGAAGGCGGGGGCGTGGGGGGCGACATGTTTCCTGCCGTAGGCGGCGGGGGCGGAGACGATGAGGTGGCCGGTGGCCTTGTGTCTTCCTTCCGAGACGATTTTTTCGGCGGAGTCGAGTTCGTCGAGGAGTTTGCGGCAGTGGTCGAGGAAGACTGTGCCTTCTTCCGTAAGCGTCAGGTGGCGGGTGGTGCGGTGCATGAGCTTGACGCCTAGTCTTCGCTCCAGGGCGTCGATGCGGCGGCCCAGCATGACGGGGGTGATGTTTTGTTCCAGCGCGGCCTTGGCGAGGCTGCCTTTTTCCACAACCTCGACGAAGGCTTCGATCTGCTTGAATTTGTCCATGGTGTGCGTCTGTCGCTGTCATTCCGGCAAAGTCATTATTCCATACTCCAGATATCGAATAAAGCGATCATTTGTCTTCTTATCAAACTATTCGTCTGCCTATAGCATCCTTCCATCGGGATTCAACTGTTCTACGGAGGACCTATGGCAAGGATGACCGCGGCGGAAGCCGCAGTGCATGTGTTGGAGAGGGAAGGCATTGTTCAGGCGTTCGGGGTGCCCGGCGCGGCAATCAATCCGTTCTATGCGGCATTGAAGAAGCGGGGGAGCGTCAAGCACATTCTCGCGCGGCATGTCGAGGGCGCTTCGCATATGGCGGAGGGTTATACCCGTGCGAAGGCGGGCAATATCGGGCTGTGCATCGGGACTTCCGGCCCGGCGGGTACGGACATGATTACCGGGCTGTATTCGGCGCAGGCAGATTCGATCCCGATCCTCTGCGTGACCGGACAGGCGCCGCGCGCGCGGCTCTACAAGGAAGACTTCCAGGCGGTCGATATCGAATCGATCGCCAAGCCGGTGACCAAGTGGGCCGTGACCGTGCGCGAGCCGGCATTGGTGCCGCGTGTATTCCAGCAGGCGTTCCATCTGATGCGCTCGGGCCGCCCGGGGCCGGTACTGATCGACCTGCCGTTCGATGTGCAGATGGCGGAGATCGAGTTCGATCCGGATACCTATGAGCCGTTGCCGGTGTACAAGCCGGCGGCGACGCGCGCCCAGGTGGAGAAGGCGCTTGCGATGCTCAATGAAGCCGAGCGGCCGCTGATCACGGCGGGCGGCGGCATCATCAACGCCGACGCGGCGGCCTTGCTCGTCGAGTTCGCGGAAATCGTCAATGTGCCTGTCATCCCGACCTTGATGGGCTGGGGGACGATTCCTGACGACCATCCTCTGATGGCGGGCATGGTCGGCTTGCAGACCAGTCATCGGTACGGCAACGCCACCATGCTCGAATCCGACTTCGTGCTCGGTATCGGCAACCGCTGGGCGAATCGCCATACCGGGTCCGTCGACGTATTCACCAAGGGACGCAAGTTCGTGCACGTCGATATCGAACCGACGCAGATCGGGCGTGTGTTCGGGCCGGATCTCGGCATCGTTTCCGATGCTGGCACCGCGCTGAAACTGTTCGTCGAGGTGGCGAAGGAATGGAAGGACGCCGGCAAGCTCGCCTGTCGCAAATCCTGGGTGTCGCAATGCCAGGAACGCAAGCGCACCATGCTGCGCAAGACGCACTTCGACGCGGCGCCGATCAAGCCGCAGCGCGTCTATGAGGAAATGAACCGCGTGTTCGGACGGGACACTTGCTACGTCACGACGATCGGCCTGTCGCAGATCGCCGCCGCGCAGTTCCTGCACGTGTACAAGGCGCGCAACTGGATCAACTGCGGACAGGCGGGGCCGCTCGGCTGGACAGCGCCTGCTGCATTAGGTGTATGTGCCGCCGATCCGGATCGCCAGGTGGTCGCGATCTCCGGCGACTACGACTTCCAGTTCATGATCGAGGAGCTCGCCGTCGGCGCGCAGTTCAAGCTGCCTTACCTGCATGTCGTGGTGAACAACTCCTACCTCGGACTGATCCGCCAGTCGCAGCGCGGCTTCGACATGGATTACTGCGTGCAGCTGTCGTTCGAGAACATCAATGCGCCGGAACTCGAAGGCTATGGTGTGGACCACGTCGCCGTCGCCGAAGGGCTGGGCTGCAAGGCGATCCGCGTGCGACTCCATGAAGATATCCAGGACGCTTTCGGCCAGGCGCGCGCGTGGATGCGGCAGTACAAAGTGCCGGTCGTGGTCGAGATCATCCTCGAGCGCGTGACCAATATCGCGATGGGCACCGAGATCAACGCCATCAATGAATTCGAAGAACTGGCAACCTCGCCGGACCATGCGCCGACTGCGATTGCCTTGCTGGATTAAGGAGAGGGAAATGACAAGACTCGCAGCCAACCTGACGATGCTCTTCAACGAGCATCCCTTCATGGACCGCTTCGAAGCGGCGGCGCGCGCCGGGTTTCGCGGCGTCGAATTCCTGTTTCCGTATGCCTTCCATGCGGACCAGATTGCCGACAAGCTCAACACCTACCAACTCGACCTGGTGCTGCACAACCTGCCGGCCGGGAACTGGGAAGCGGGCGAGCGCGGCATCGCCTGTCACCCCGATCGCGTGAACGAGTTTCGCGAAGGCGTGGACGAAGCGATCCGCTATGCGAAGGCACTCGGGGTGAAACAGCTCAACTGCCTGGTCGGCAAGGCGCCGCAAGGGGTGGATGCCGATACCCTCTATAAGACCACGGTGAACAACCTGAAATACGCGGCGGATATGCTGCAGGAACACAAGATCCGGCTGCTGGTCGAGCCGATCAACGACTTCGATATCCCGGGCTTTTACCTGACGCATACGCAGCAGGCGATCGACCTGATCAAGGAAACCGGGTCGGGGAACATCTACGTGCAGTACGACATCTACCACATGCAGCGCATGGAAGGCGAACTGGCGAACACGATCAAGGCCAACCTGGACATCATCAAGCATATCCAGCTTGCGGATAACCCGGGGCGGTTCGAGCCGGGGACGGGGGAGATCAATTACCGCTACCTGTTCAGGATGCTGGATGAGGCTGGCTACGACGGGTGGATCGGGTGCGAGTACAAGCCGCGGGCGGGAACGGTGGAAGGGCTCGGTTGGCGGGCGGAGCACGGGGTATAGGCAGGACGTGGCGGGCGGCAATGACGGGGAAGAGGAACCGCGGTATCAGTCGTACTCGCCCGTCCGCAAGCAATAGCGAATATTCACATCTACGGAGAACACAATGGCAAAAATCGGCTTCATCGGCCTCGGCATCATGGGCGCACCCATGGCGGGACACCTGCAGAAGGGCGGACACAAGCTCTACCTGCACGACCACAAGAACCCTCCCTTCGAGCTGATCGAAGGCGGGGCAACCGTCTGCACCTCGGGCGAGGAAGTGGCCAAGCGTGCAGACGTCGTCATCGTCATGGTGCCGGATACGCCGCATGTGGAATCGGTGCTGTTCGGCGAGCACGGCGTCGCCAAGGGCCTGGACAAGGGCAAGATCGTGGTCGACATGAGTTCCATCTCGCCGATCGCGACCAAGGATTTCGCGAAGCGCATCAATGCGCTGGGCTGCGAATACCTGGACGCTCCCGTATCGGGCGGCGAAGTCGGCGCCAAGGCGGCGTCGCTGACCATCATGGTCGGCGGTTCCGAGAGTGCATTCAACGACGTCAAGCCGCTGTTCGAGCTGATGGGCAAGAACATCACGCTGGTGGGCGGCAACGGCGACGGCCAGACGACCAAGGTCGCCAACCAGATTATCGTCGCGCTCAACATCCAGGCAGTGGCAGAGGCGTTGCTGTTCGCGTCCAAGGCCGGCGCCGACCCGGCGCGCGTGCGCCAGGCGCTGATGGGCGGTTTCGCCTCGTCGCGCATCCTCGAAGTACATGGCGAGCGCATGGTCAAGCGCACCTTCAACCCCGGCTTCCGCATCGAGCTGCATCAGAAGGACCTGAACCTCGCGCTGCAGGGCGCGAAGGCGCTCGGCGTGTCCTTGCCGAATACCGCCACCGCGCAGGAACTGATGAACGCCTGCGCCGCCAATGGCATGAGCGGGCTCGACCATTCGGCCCTGTGCCGCGCGATCGAGCTGATGTCCAACCACGAGATCGCCAGCGCGTAAAATACCCGGAACACAACAAGGACACGCGCCATGCATCAGATGAAAGCCCGCGAGTTGCTGCTCGACATGTTTTCCCGTGCCACTGCCGCAGTGAGCGCCGGCAAATGCCTGCCGGCCTTCCTGCCGGCACCGCCTGCAAAAGGCCGCACCCTGGTCATCGGCGCAGGCAAGGGGGCCGCGGCGATGGCCAAGGCGGTGGAAGACCACTGGCAGGGAGAAATTGGCGGGCTGGTTGTGACGCGCTACGGGCACGGCGCCGACTGCCGCCGCATCGAAGTGCTCGAGGCCGCGCATCCGGTGCCCGACGAGGCCGGTCGGCGGGCGGCCGGCCGCATCATGGACATGGTGAAGGGGCTGACGGAGGATGACCTCGTGCTCTGCCTCATTTCCGGCGGCGGTTCGGCCTTGCTTGCCTTGCCCGCCGAGGGCATCACGCTGGAGCAAAAGCAGGTCGTCAACAAGGCACTGCTGAAAAGCGGCGCCACGATCTCCGAAATGAACTGTGTACGCAAGCATTTCTCCGCGATCAAGGGCGGGCGGCTCGCGCTTGCATGTGCACCGGCGCGCGTGGTCACGCTGCTGATTTCCGACGTGCCCGGCGACGACCCCGGCGTTATCGCCAGCGGCCCCACGCTGCCCGATCCCACGACCTGCGAGGAAGCGCTCGCCATCCTGCACAAATACGGCATCGCGATACCGGCGAACCTGGAACGGCACCTGTCCACCGGCGCCGGCGAAACGCCGAAGCCGGACGATCCGCGCTTCACCCGCAATGCACACCACATCGTCGCGACCGCCCAGCAGGCGCTGGAGGCTGCGGCCGAAGTGGCACGACAGGCCGGCGTGACGCCATTCATCCTGTCCGACGACATGGAAGGCGAAGCGCGCGACATCGGCATGGCGCACGCGGCACTGGCGCGCCAGGTCGCGTTACGCGACCAGCCCTTCAAGCGGCCCTGCGTGATCATCTCCGGCGGCGAAACCACGGTGACGGTACGCGGCAAAGGACGCGGCGGGCGCAACGCGGAATTCCTGCTCAGCCTTGCGGCCAGCCTGAACGGACTGCCGGGCGTGCATGCGATTGCCGGCGACACGGACGGCATCGATGGATCGGAAGACAATGCCGGAGCGATCTACCAGCCCGATTCGATCCTCCGGGCGGAGAAGCTCGGACTCCGTCCGCGCGCCATGCTCGATAACAATGATGGATATGGTTTCTTCAGCGCGCTGGGCGACCTCGTTGTCACCGGGCCTACGCGCACCAACGTCAATGACTTCCGCGCGATCCTGATCGTGTAACGCGTCCCCGGCTTCCGCTTCCGGTCGCAGGCGATGCATGCGGTATCATCGCGTTCCTGAAAACGAAAGCCGCGCATGCTCATCATCACCATCAAACAGGGTAAGGAAAAAGGCCTGCTGTCCGGCGACCCGTGGATTTACGTCTCCGCCATCGAAAAAGTCGAGGGCAAGCCGCAGGAGCGCAACAAACCGGGCGCCACGGCGATCGTGCAGTCATCGGCTCGCCAGTTCCTTGCCCGCGCGGCCTACAACGCCAAATCGCAAATCGCCGCCCGCGTCTGGACCTTGCGCGAGGACGAGCCGGTTGACCACGCGATGATCAAGCGGCGCGTCCAGGCTGGCGTGCTTCGCCGCGCCGATGCCCTGCGCAGCGCCGATTCGCAGGCACTGGTCCAGCTGATCGATGGCGAAAAGGACGGCTTGCCGGGTCTCCTGGTGCACAGCTATGGCGGCACCGCAGGCTATCTGGTTTGCCAGTTCAATGCCGGCGGCGTCGACCTGTGGAAGGTGCCGGTCGTGCAGGCGCTCCTGAATGCCACGGGCTGCCGCAACGTGTACGAACGCTGCGATCCGCTGTTGCGCAAGGGCGAAGGACTGCCCGTCACGCCGCGCGCACTGGCAGGTGACGAACCGCCCCAGCGGCTGACGGTGCGCGAGGGCAAACGTCTGGTACCGATGGATATTCGCACCGGGTTCACGTACCCGCGCTGAGGGGCGCGTTGAATGGGAATTTCCGGAACAGCGGTCCAGGGTGTGCCGGATTTGTATGCTGAAGATCTGCCCAGGACTTGGCATTTACAACCCCGCCACTGATGCCAGTGATAACGGGCACTGTCGAGAATTCGCTTTCTGACAGCGTCCAGTTAGTTAGCCGGACGAAAATCTGTTCGACGCTGGTGCGCGGCGTCGGGGACTTCACGCTGAAGCAGGGACAGTTTCCGCGCGGCCGCATCTGGACCGCAATGTTTGGCAGGTTGGCCGGGCAACCGCAATCAGTTGCCTGGCCAACCGGAAAATGCAGAAAGCCGATTACGGCGCTGCAAAATGCTTCGCAGCATTGAACCGTGTCTCGGCGTCGCGGAACAGCGATTTCACCCTGTCGATATCCCATGGCCGTTCAACCAGGGTTTCGTGCTCCCACTCGCTCCTGGGCTCTTGCGGAGCAAAGAAGTCACCGCCATAAACATGTATGGCACACGTCATCCTGGCGATTGGGTTCAGTACGGAATGGATGGTGTCCCGGCCGAGCGCAGTCACATCGCCCGCGCCAAGTGATCGCGCACTTGCGGCCTCGATGGTGGTTTCCGTCCTGCGCCAGAAAATGTTGTCTTCCCTACCGGAATAAATTCCGATTACTGCAAACATCTGATGATTGTGCGGCATGAGAACCATATATGGCGCCCAGACAAACTTGAGGATGGTGAGCGCAGGCGAACGATATAGCGGTGTAATCCCGGCGTGGTCCGACGCACCAAGCTCCGACATCACTCCCGGGCAATCGGAAACAGCTTCAGCCACGACCTCGCGAACCGCCCCTTGTCCTTCGGAAACAGCGCTTATGCAGTCGGCAATAAAACGATCTTTGCTAAACATGGACTTACCCTCCGCCGATAAGAGATCGCCCAAGCTGATTTGGCTACGTCATGTTTCCGCTTGGCCGAAGTGCCTTCCCTGTTCAGGTTTACTTTACGCTTGCGGCGTGAGGATGAAAATGCATACAGCGTGGAAGGGAAGCGGGTTGGCCGCAGTTGCACCATTCTTTCAGGGAGCGATAGTGTCAGGCGGACGCCTTTGCGGCACTGGCGGGAAAGGGCCACCTTCCGGAGATTCAGCTTCTAGCCCGGATATTTCATGAACCTGCAGGAGGCGCGGTTTTTCGCTTGCGAAGGGTGTGCGATGCTGGGGAGGAGCGGCGCGCAGGGTAGCTGGCGTAGTAATTTCCATGCTGCGCACGCAATTCCCCCTACCCCCATTGTTTATCAGCGTGCCGGGAACCGCACTCGGGCCGGCTATGGAGAGAGCGCCTGCGCGGCGACGAAGAACACGTGCCGCAGCGGATGATGCGACGCCATGAGCACGCGCACGCGGCGCGTGTTGCGCACGATGGCTGCGCCGATCTTGAGCAACTTCGTGCGGATCGTCGCGGTGCAGGCGCGTTCGAGTTCGGTGCCGTGCAGGGCCAGACGTCGCAGGTGAATCATGAGCGTGTAGGCCAGTGCGGCCAGCAGCAGGCGCAACTGGTTGCCCTGGAATTTGTGGCAACTGGCGCGCCGGCCGAACAGGTCGAGCTGCGCTTCCTTGATGCGATTCTCGGCTTCGCCCCGGGCGCAGTAGAGCTGTTCATACAAGGCCGCGCAATCGCCGTGCAGGCTGGTCACGACGAAGCGGGGATTGGCGCCGCGCGCATCGTGTTCCAGGCGCGCAATCACATGACGCTCGCGATCCCAGGTGCGGGCAGCATAGTCGAAGTCCCCGATCATGCGCTGTTTGATGCCGGTGGCTTGATAGGCATCGGCGATCGCCAGTTCGGCCACCTCCACCCGCTTCAACAGCGCCGCGTTCTTTTGCAAGCCAATGATGTAGTGCACGCCCCATTTCTCGAAACGGCGCAAGGCGGCCGGCCGGCAAAAGCCCGAGTCGCCGCGCACGATCAGGCGCACGTCGGGCCAGGCCTGGCGCAGACGTTGCGCGAGCAACTTGATCAGCGCCGACAGGATGCTGGCCGGATCGCGGCTGGACGGGCGCAACACGCAAGCCAGCAAATCCTGTCCGCAAAACACGTACAGCGGCAGGTAGCAATAGTTGTCGTAGTAACGGTGGAAATGCGCCTTCTCCTGATCGCCATGCAGCGGCACATGGGTGGCATCGATGTCGAGGATCAATTCCTGCGGTGCCTCGGCGCGGCTGGCGATGAACTGGTCGAGTAGCACGCCATGCAGCGCGGCGGCGTGGGCGGGCGTGGCCGCTGCTTCCAGACGGCACAGCGTTGGCCCGGAAGCCAGCGCGCAATCACGCCCGACAGCCGTCTGCAGCGCCAGGTCATGCCGCAGGGTATTGTGATCGGTGACATCTTCCCAGCCGCAGCACAGCGCATAGATGCGCTGTGCAAGCAAGCAATGGATTGGGTGCGTGACGCTGGCGCCGCGCCGCTCATCGGCAAACGCGGTCGCCGCCGCGCGGGTCAGACCGATGCGCTCGTCGGCACGCTTGAACAACAATACCCCGGCATCGCTGCTGAGGTCGCCACCATCAAACGCTGCTTCGATAATGCGACGTCCGAGCTTGCCCAGGATCGTCGGTTCAGACGGAAATTCAACGGTACAATTTGGCATCGGCGATTCCGGTTGTTATTAGGCGTGAGAACCAATAACAACGCGCTCCGGCACGGAATCGCCGACCTACCTCATGAAATATCCGGGCTAGCAGCGAATGGGAACACGCGACCAAAAGTGGAAGTAGCCATTGCTTCCATTAGTTAAGGAGTGGCAGACGGTATCTATGCGGTTCGATTGATATGTCGTACCTGATGGTCATTTCGCACATGCACCGTCTTTCGTTAGCGCAGAATTGAACAAGGAATTGTCCGTTCTTTTTTCTATATACGTACGAAATGTAACGTGACGGGATGTTCCCTGAAGGAAGGCCAGTGGCCTGGCCTTGCTTTAGGAGACTGGAGCCGGCGATATTGTTTGAAGCTGGAGCCGAGAAAGGAAGGATTTCTAGAAGGCGCTCATCAAATCTGGTCTCGACGTCACGCTGCGTCACGCATTCCTTGTTCGGATCAACATAAAGCTTGAGCGTTGCTCTTTCCCTATTACGAGATATGAAGTAGCTGCCTGGGCCGCGCATGCTTTCGCCGGCTGGGTCGTTTAACTGGAAGGGCGCGGGAAGATTTTCGAATGCGTAATCTTGAAAGCGGCAAGATACGTCGCTGCTTTGCGACTGGGCAGCGCAGTCGAGTGCAATTACTGTTGCACCTAACAGACGGCCGACGGTTGCATTGTCAAGCAGGACTTCCGGTGCTTGAAAGAGGGCGTGAATCTTTTCTAAGGCGCCGACATATTGGTCTTGGACCGGCAACGTTGCTGAGCAGCCAATCTGCAGGGTTGAGGCGACGAGCAAAATCGAAATGGCCGCAGCCAGACGAGGGAAACAGACAATCGAATATGAATTACTAGTCGCCATGGGATGCGTGGTACTGCTTAACACGGATCGATAAGCAACAAGCGTTGCTTCGGCCATGTGCGCAGTTAGAAAGGTTGCAAAGTATCAAACGCAATGTAAGACGGCAATACCGCGTTCTTGGTAAGCGGTTTTCTGACAAGGACTGCAGAACCGCATTTCCGACAAAAAATCGCCCCCTATGTGACTACTCTTGGCCGGTGTCAGCAAAGGAGCCGCACGTCCGTAATGACAGCTTTCATACGTTTGCGGCCCCCGCGCCAGTTGCGACAGCCAACATCAAACTTCCAACTGCTCCGCAATTTCAAGCGCGTCGTCGACTTCAATCCCGAGGTACCTGACAGTGCTTTCGAGCTTGGTGTGCCCAAGCAAGAGCTGGACGGCCCTCAAGTTCTTCGTTTTCCGGTATATCAGCGTAGCCTTGGTGCGCCTCATCGTATGGGTTCCGTACGGTGCGGTATCTAGTCCGATCGACTCTACCCATGACTCAACTATCCTGGCGTACTGGCGGGTCGACAGATGCGGCGACATGGACAGTCGACTCGGGAAGAGAAATTGCCCAGAACCAAGCTGGGCCTTCTCGATCCACGCGGCGACAGCATTTCGTGTTTGCTCCGTGATTTCGAACTGCACTGGCCTCTTTGTTTTCTGTTGCATCACCATTGCGCGTGGCAGAACCCGTGAGCCCTGCGACACGTCGCATACGCGCAGTCCGACGAGGTCGCACCCGCGCAGTTTGCTGTCGATGGCCAGGTTGAACAAAGCAAGATCACGGATCTTATGCGCCATTTGTAGGCGTGTACGGATCTCCCAGATTTCTCTGAGCTTCAGCGGTGCCTTTTGACCGACGAGCTTTCCCTTATTCCAGGGGACTCGGCGTGCAGTGGTATTGATGTTCGCTTCCATGAATTCCTCCCGTTCTTGAAAGGAATTCCATTCTCTGCCGATTTGGCTGAGTGGGCGATAACAGTCCGAAAGCGGTCAGACCGCAGCATCAGAGATTCGCCGGCGCCTGACCCTTGGCGGACAGTTAAGGTTGGACGAAGCTGACATTCGACGGTTTGCACGCATGGTTCAATTTCTAGCTTAGCAATAGGTAGTTCCCCATACTTTTGGAGCAAAGCCTGTTCTCGTTACTCCGCATTCACTAAGCGTGGTCACACCCGGAATAAGAGATGCTATTGTTCCATCTTTCCCAAGAACAACTTCCGCGACAATGGAAAAAAAGCAAAAAGACTGGGGCGCCTGCTTAGGCGCGTTCTTTTCCTTGAAAGGAAAATGGAACGTATTCAGGAAAGCTGAAGAAACCGAAGAGTCGTTTGCCCACATCGAACTATCCCACTTCATCGAGCCAGTCGGTCCGCGACAGGGTGGGACCGACGTCCTCGATGTAATCGTCGTGCACGGCCTGGGCGGAGATCCTACGGGGACATGGACCTCACCTACGACAGGGGAATTTTGGCCGACATGGCTTTCTGCGGATCTAGGTAGGGTACAGATCTGGACGCTGAAATGGCCGTCACGCGGCTATAGCTTTACCCCCTCCAGCGGCTTGTCGATTGTTGATGTTGCCCATGCAACCTTGGAGTTACTAAACAGCCATAATTTTGGCGGACGGCCCATCGTTTTCATCTGTCACAGCATGGGCGGCATTCTGTTCAAACACCTACTTCATTCGGCTGCCACACTTAAGAACAGTGCGTGGGAGCGCCTGCAGCGGCAAATCGTCGGCGTTGTGTTCATGGGCACGCCCCATACCGGGTCGTCTCTAGCGAACCTGTTGCAGCACTTACCAAAGCTGCCCTCAATGCGCACCCACGAGTTACAGCGAAACGATTCATCACTACGCTTTAGAGCGTATCTCAGTAGGTGCGAGGAAAGGGAAACTGTGATGTGAATGTCAGTCCAAACTCATGTCAGAAGGAGAGTCGACATGGGCATGGTCAAGCAGGACGATGGCTGGCGTTTGCCGGACAGGCTGTGGGCACAAATGGAGCCGCTTTTACCGCCGCGCAAGCCGCATCCCTTGGGTTGCCATAATCCACGGGTGAGCGACCGGGCTGCCATGGACGCCATCTTGTTTGTGCTGCGCACTGGTTGCCAATGGAATGCACTGAACGGCACCGGTATTTGTTCCAGCAGTTCGGCCCATCGGCGCTTTCAGGAATGGGTGGAGGCCGGCGTGTTCGAGGAGTTTTGGATGCATGGGCTGTTATCAGCAGCAGTGCTGCGGGAAATCGACTGGTCCTGGTTGTCTCTGGATGGTGCAATGACCAAGGCTCCGTTGGGAGGGGAAAAAAACCGGGCCCAATCCTACGGATCGCGGCAAAGACGGCGTCAAGCGCAGTCTGTTGACGGACGCGCACGGGATACCACTGGCCATCGTCATTGACGGAGCCAACCGTCACGACATGAAGCTGGCAAGGCCGACACTGGAATCGCTGGAGGTAGCGCGGCCGTCACTGCTGGCGGTGTGGCCGCAAGGCCTGTGTCTGGACAAGGGATATGACTATGCGCAGATTCAGCAGCTCGCCGTTGAACTGGGCTACCGCCCTCACATCCGCTCACGCGGTGAAGAAGCACAGCAAAGAAGGACCGGACAACGCGCTCGCCGCTGGGTTGTGGAGCGAACGCACAGTTGGCTGAATCGATTTCGTGGATTGCTGATCCGCTGGGCCAAGAAAGCGAAGAACCACCTCGCATTTCTTCATCTGGCCTGCGGCATCATCACTTGGCGAATCATTGGCCTACTGGGATAGGCACTTATGCATACGTGGTACCGCATGAACGCACCTACCTTACAAATTGCTACGCTGACATTTTTCGAGACACGAAAGGTTGGCCCCACCTTGGTCGTGGACCAGTCCAGCGCAGACTCTAACGTTCCTGACTCCATCCCGATTCCTGTGGACGCCGATCACTTCACTATTTGCAAGCCAACATCCCGAAACGAGACCAGCTATCTTGCCATCAAGCGCTTTGTCGAACGCCTGAGGCCAATATTGACTCAAGTTGTTCACGGCGCCGCTGCATCCGGACTTATTGAACTATTCCGTGCAAGCTATTTGCATTCCGGTGACCGTCGCGTTGTATTCGGCGGACGCCGGCAACAGATGGCCCAGCTCGATGCCTGGTTGAGTGCGGAAGATGGCCCGCGGAGACTGCTAATAACCGGGCCAACCGGACGCGGGAAAAGCGCACTGCTGGTGCATTGGCTTGCGGGACTGGGCATTCAGGATAAGACGGCACAGTGGCATGCAGTGTTTGTACCTATCAGCATCCGCTTCGGCACTTCGCGCCCCGCGGTCTTTTTCAAGCTGCTCGCGGAGGAACTCGCCGCAATCTTGGGTTGCACCCTGAATGCACCAGCTTCCGATCCCGAGGAGTTCTATCTTGGCCAAGCGGCAGCGCTCCTTAAAGCCGTGAATGAATCCGGAAAAAAAGTTGTTGTCGTCGTCGACGGGTTAGACGAAGTCGTTGGGGAAGCATTTAATGCATCGATCTTTCCTGGACTGCTGCATGCAAATCTGAAGCTGGTTCTAAGTGCTCGGCAAGTAGCTGGCGACGTAGGTGCCGAGGGATGGAAGGCCAGACTCCGCTGGAACGGCAATAACACCGCTGCCGCAATCGTGCTGCCGGGACTCGACCGCGAAGGAGTTCAGGAGACACTCATCAGCGCCGAGCTCGACCCCGCCGTTCTTCCAAGGACGCTCCCTGATCGCTTGCTTGAACTCTCGCAAGGAGAACCACTACTTGTTCAACTCTACATTGAAGACATCGCAGAATTATTGGTGCGCAATCAGAGCTTTAATCTGGAACAGTTAAGTAATATTGAGCCGGGTTACGGTCCCTACATGCTGCACTGGCTTGAGCAGCAGGAGCAGATCTGGAAAGAGGAAAAAGATTCGACAAAACGCCGCAGCATCGACGCAGCACTAGCCGTGCTTAGTGCTGCGTTTGGTCCCCTTCAAACGGAAGACTTCCTTTATCTTGTGTCCGATCTGCTTGGCGAAGCTGAGCCGCTCAGTGCCGCCGCATATATCGCGCCGATCAAACGCTTCGTTATCGGCCGCGGCACGGAAAAGGAAGGCTATGTTTTAAGCCACCCGAAGCTGGGGCAATATTTGAGTGAGGAGTACTTTTCCCCGGCAAAAATGAAAAGTATTCACGAGCACTTTGTACGGTGGGGCGACGATGTGCTGAGGGATCGCTCCCCCGTTGGGGCAACTGCTGTCGTTGCGCCCTATCTCCTGCAGCATTATGCAAGCCATATGCAGGCGGTCGGTATTTCGCTACAGCGCTGCTCCACAATGCTGAGCGAATTTTGGGCTCGTGCTTGGGAGAATTTTGAAGGGGGCTTCAAAGGGTATTCTTCGGATATACGCAAGGTACTTGAAGGCGTTGGTAGAGTACATGACTGGGGCAATAATCAGACTCAAGCTGCTGCAGTCAAGCTCCGCGCCTGCCTTATCCAATCGAGCATTAGATCGATAGGCAGGAATATTCCAGCAGAATTGTTGACGCTGGGGTTGAAGCACGAACTGCTGACTTGGAGGCAGGCGGCGCATTATATCGAGCTGCAAATGCCCGAAAACCAATCTCAGTTCTTTGCTGAAACGTTTGCCTTCATTCCTGAAAACGAACGGCAAGCAGCGATAGAAAGCATTCTGCAAACTGAAAATGTCGGCAATCGGATTCAGTTTGTCAACAGGATTATCGGCGCCTGCTCGCTGGACGAGAGAGAACGTTTGATCAGCATTGCGATGTCGCTTCTGCACGAAGATGACGTCCCGTTACACAGATTCGCACAAACGGTACAACTCGGCCGTTATCGTTCAGAGCTTTTGGACAATTTTATTGTCGACGAACCTACTGCAGGTGTCGCGGTAGAACAGCTCATGGGTTATGCCAATGAATATGCTCGCTTGGCGGAAGTATTCAAAACTGAAGGACGCCCCGGAGCACCGGCACTGGCTTGCAGTGTTCAACTGATTGAGCGGATCACTGACCCGATTGATAAACTGACTGCAGTGTGGAATGTGGCTGAGATCTATGGATTACCGGCAGTGCAAGAAATGGCAGTCCGCGTTGCGAACTCAGCTCGCCCGCATGTCGAGCGTCTGGTCGAAATCCGACAGGCACAAGGCGGTTCCACGTTCGACCTGATTAGGGCATCACAAGCATTTTCATTGCTCGCTAGGATCATCTTGCTAGCCGCCAGCGACCTCGACGCCGCCGCGTATGAGCGCGAGCTTGAAGAAGCGCTGACTCTGTTGGGTCACGTCGAGGAGTGGGACCAGGCACGTGAATTAACCAAGCTATTACCTATAGTACGCCCTACACATTTTGCCGCCGTCTTTGATAAAGCCAGCGCCCTCGCCAATAACCTACGGACCGGCAATAACCGTACGCACGCTTTCTTGGAGCTTGCCAAAAATGCGCCTCAATATAATCAAAAAGAATTGGTACAAAAAGCACTAGCGAATGCACGTCTGATTGAGGACCAAGTCTCTCAGGTTCGCGCACGCATTGAACTTTACGCACAGCTTCCCCGCGACGAAAGACAGGCGGATCGCGCTGATTTAATGGTTGAAATCGGTCAAATTTCCTATGTTGTGCACCGAGCAGAACTGTTTATGGCGCTAGCCGCACATGAAGACGAACCACTGCAAACTCAGCTACGGGAGGCCTCGTATCAGCTCATACACATGGCCTACGATACCTACACGAGGGTCAATGAGACCATCAACCTATTTGCTAACGCACCGACTGCCCTACGGAGACAGGCGTTTTCCGACTGCATGACGCTGATAAGGAATGGACGTCTGGAACGATTCGCAGGATTTACATTGGGGCGCCTCGCTGATGCGTTTGGCGACTTGTGGTCCCATGCCGACTTGGATGATGCAATGCGCCAACTTCCGTCGGACACGTGGGAATATTCTTCGGCTCTTCCTTGCCTCATGCCTATTGCCATTCGTTTCAATGCTTCTCGAGTAATCGTCGAAACGCAAGCGCTGGCCCTTAACGCTGCCGATCCGTCTGTCCGATGCCGTGCTTTATCTGCACTCATGCAGCATATGGGTGATACTAGCGTTGGTACGCAGGAGCTTGATCGGGCATGGGAGCACGCTGCATTGATTGAGGACCAATCACAACGAGCTTCTGCTTGGGTCGAACTACTGCCCCTATATAAGCCGGTTGATACTGAGAAGCGCCGCGTTGTTCTCGACTTGGTGCTGCAGCTACCAAAAAACTGGGACCTGTTGCGCCGAATTGCATTGCAGGCGACGTCTGATGCAGAACGAGAAGAATTGTTGCGGCGTGCACTCACAAGCGCCGCGCAAGAGCGTCCCGATTCAGTCTTGGCGGCCGCCGCACAGATAGCTAAATCGACAACGCTTGGCGATACTCGTTTGAACGCATTCGATCTTGTAACAAGCCAAACGGGAGTTCCACGTTCCACATTCTTAACTGCCCTGCAGTGTTTTGTGAGTGTAATTTTGGAAATTGGCGGGAAAGAGCTTGTGCGGAAAGTTAGCCGTGATATCGCTGAGGTGGGCAGTATTTGGGCTTAGGTACAGGTGGCGTTGAATTGTTTATTACCGAGAAGGCAATATGACCAAATGTGCCTACGTCTGATATCGAACGTCTCGGAGTTCCCTTGATTGACTGCTCATGGCCGCGTGCCGCCCTCCAGACAATAGCCCCCACTGACAGCTAAACGTTAGAAGACCGACATTGCTGTACCTGTTGATGTCAGCCGCCCAAGATCATTGCGGCCTGCCGTTGATGTTGCTCGATGATACGCCCCGTCTCGACAGTCGTACAGTTGCCGTCGCGCACAACCATGCGCCCGTTGATGATGCTGCAGGCCACGCCTGACGGCATGCAGAACACCAGCGCGGCAACGGGGTCATGCAGCGCACCTGCAAATCCGATCTGCCGCGTATCGAACATCACGATGTCGGCCGACATGCCCGGCATCAGGGCGCCGATATCGTCGCGATTGAGCACCTTTGCTCCGCCAAGCGTCGCCAGTTCCAGCGCCTGCCTTGCTGTCATTGCAGCCGGTCCGTGGCCGACACGCTGCAGCAGCATCGCCTGCCGCGCTTCTCCCAGCATATGGCCGGAATCGTTGGACGCCGAGCCGTCAACGCCAAGGCCGACCGGCACGCCGGCGTCGAGCATGCGGCGCACGGGCGCGATGCCGGATGCGAGCCGCATGTTGGAACAGGGACAATGCGCGACGCCGGTGCGGGTGCGCGCAAACAGCTGGATGCCGTGCTCGTCGAGCTGCACGCAGTGCGCATGCCAGACGTCGTGGCCGACCCAGCCGCAATCCTCCGCGTACTGTGCCGGCGTCATGTTGAATTGCTCGCGGCTGTAGTCGATGTCGGTCTTGCTCTCGGCGAGATGGGTGTGCAGCGAGACGCCGTAGTGGCGCGCCATCGCGGCCGACTCGCACATCAGGTCGCGCGAGACGGAGAAGGGCGAGCAGGGCGCGGCGACCACGCGCAGCATTGCGTGGCGGCTTGGGTCGTGCCACGTTTCGATCAGGCGCTGCGTGTCTTTCAGGATCGCGGCTTCATCCTCGACCAGGATGTCAGGCGGCAGGCCTCCCTTCGATTCGCCCACGCTCATCGAGCCGCGCGCGGCGTGAAAGCGCATGCCGATCTGCTGCGCCGCTTCGATGCTGTCTTCCAGCCGGCATCCGTTCGGATACAGGTAGAGATGGTCGCTCGTGGTGGTGCAACCGGACAGCACCAGTTCCGTCATCGCCGTCAGGGTGGCGGCGCGCAGCATGTCTGGCGTGAGCCGTGACCAGATCGGGTAGAGGTTCTGCAGCCAGTTGAAGAGCTCCCCATCCTGCGCCGCCGGCACCGCGCGGGTCAAGCTCTGGAACATGTGGTGGTGCGTGTTGACCAGTCCGGGCAGAACGACATGGTGCCGCGCGTCGATCACCTCATCCGCATCCTGCGGCAGGTCCGCGCTGCGACCGACCTGTTCGATCACGTTGCCGCGCACGTACACGGCGCCGTCGGCGATCTCGCGCCGGTTCTGGTCCATCGTGACCAGGACGTGCGCATTCCGGATGAGGAGGGTCCGGCTCATGGCGTCACTTTCTGGACGGCGTGAAGTTGCGCAGGAAATCCAGGAAGATCTGCGCCGAGATTTCCGCGTCGTCCGCCGTCATCGTCTCCAGCGGATTGTGGCTGATCCCGCCGTTGCCGCAGCGCGTGAACAGCATCGCGACGTCGGTGATCGCCGCGATGGCCATCGCGTCGTGGCCGGCGCCCGAGGTCAGCTTGAAGGGGGCGACGCCGGCGCGCGCGGTGGAAGCGGCAAGCTGCTCCATCAGCCACGGTGCGCAGGGCACGGCGGGGGCGCTGACCAGCAGGTCGATGTTGAATTCGATGTTCCGGCGGGCGCAGATGGATTCGATCTCGCGCAGGATGTCCTCGCGCGCGGCGTCCCGGGTCGCGTCGTCGGCGGCGCGGATGTCGAGCGACAGGCGGCAGCCGCCGGGGACGACATTGACCGATCCGTTCGGCACCTGCAATTGGCCCACCGTGCCGACCAGCGACGGCGCCTGTGCGCAGCGTTGTTCGACGAACAGGATGATCTCGGCCGCAGCAGCCGCGGCATCCTTGCGCATGTGCATCGGGGTCGTGCCGGCATGGCTGGCCACGCCCGTCAGTTCCACGAGGTAGCGGCAACTGCCGGCGATGGAAGTGACGACGCCGGCGGGCAGGCCGCGCTCGAGCAGCACCGGGCCTTGTTCGATATGCACTTCGACGAAGCCGAGCAGGTCTTCACGCTTGCGGGCGATGCGCGGAATCTCGTCGGGATGGTGGCCGGCATCGAGCAGTGCGGCGCGCATGCTGATGCCTTCGGCGTCGAGCTTGTCCAGCAGCTTCATGTCGAAGCGGCCGGCAATCGCATTGCTGCCGAGGAAGGTGCTCTTGAAGCGCACGCCTTCCTCTTCGGAGAAGCCGACGATCTCGAGATGGAAGGGCAGCTTCTCGCCGCGCTCGTGCAGGTGCCTGACGACGGCGATTGGCAGCAGGATGCCTTCGCGGCCATCGTACTTGCCGCCGTTGCAGACGGTGTCGTAATGCGATCCCGTCATCAGGGTTTTTGCGTGCGGATTGCCGGACAGGTAGCGTCCGACCACGTTGCCCACGGCGTCGATATGGACGTCCATGCCTGCTTCGCGCATCCATGTCGCGAGCTGGGCGGCGGTCTTGCGGTGTGCCATCGTCATGTAGGCGCAGGTCAGGCCGGTGTCGTCGTCGCTCCAGGCGCCGATGACGTCCGCCCATTCCATGATGGTATTGCCGAGTGCCGGCGCGTGGCCGAACAGGTCGTTCAGCCGCAGCTCGGCGATGCGATGGATCTGGCGCAGGTCTTCGGCCAGTTCGTCGGCGCGGCAGTTCTTCAGCCTGCGCGTGAAGGTGGCGATGATCTGCCCGCGGTTAAAGCCTTTGCCGTCCGGGCCTTTGACTGCGAGGATGAAGGGGAAGCCGAACTTCGCGTTGTAATCCGCATTCAGTTTCTGCAGGGTGGCGAATTCTTCCGGGCTGCAATTGTTGAGCCCGGCCTTGGCCTGTTCGCCGGTCGATTCCTTCGTGAGCTGGCCGGCGATGGCCGCCTTGCCCGCGAGTTCGGGGTGGGCGCGGATCAGGCCGAGCTGTTCTTCCTCATGGGCGCTGTCGACGACGGCTTGCAAGGCTTGCTTGAGCGCGGTGAGGTTTGTGAAGGGCCGTTGTGCCGCCGCGCGCTCCGGGATCCAGGGCGAATGTTCGTAGATGCCGGACAGGATGCGGACGAATTCGGCGTCGTCGCAGGCGTTCAGGTGCTGCAGGGTCGTAGTCATGTGCTTTTCGTTTCGGTAAAGGGATGCACCGCGTGCCAGTGGTTCGCGATGTCGATGCGACGCGTGATCCACACCTTGTCGTGCGACTGGATGTAGTCGAGGAAGCGGGCCAGCGCGGCGGCGCGGCCGGGGCGGCCGACGAGGCGGCAGTGCAGGCCGATCGACATCATCTTCGGCCGGTCGAGGCCGTCCGGATCGCCTTCCTTGTACAGCACGTCGAAGGCGTCCTTCAGGTAGTCGAAGAACTGCGTGCCGGAGTTGAAGCCCTGCATCGCGGCGAAGCGCATGTCGTTGGCGTCGAGCGTATAGGGGACGACGAGGTGCGGCTTGCTGTCGCCGTCGGTGACGGGGACCCGTTCCCAGAAGGGCAGGTCGTCGCCGTAGTAGTCGGCATCGTAGGCGAAGCCGCCGTGCTCGACCACCAGTTTGCGGGTGTTGGGCGAGTCGCGGCCGGTGTACCAGCCGAGGGGCGCCTCGCCGGTCATCTCGCGGATGATCTGCACCGCTTCCTGCATGTGCGCGCGCTCGGTCGCTTCATCCATGTGCTGGTAGCTGATCCAGCGCAGCCCGTGGCAGGCGATCTCGTGGCCGAGTTCGCGGAAGGCCGCGACGGCTTCGGGATGGCGCTTCAGGGCCATGGACACGCCGAAGATGGTCAACGGCAGTTTGCGCTCCTCGAACATCCGCAGCAGACGCCACAGGCCGGCGCGCGAACCGTACTCGTAGATCGACTCCATGCTCATGTGGCGCATTTCGAATGCTTGCGCGCCGATGATTTCGGACAGGAAGGTCTCGGACGCCTTGTCCCCGTGCAGGACGCAGTTTTCGCCGCCTTCCTCGTAGTTGAGGACGAACTGGACGGCGATGCGGGCGCCGCCTGGCCATTTCGCGTGGGGCGGATTGCGGCCATAGCCGGCGAGGTCGCGAGGGTAGTTTTTGTAGGTATCAGTCACGCTTCACCCTGGTGTGAGGTCGGGGTTGATGATGCTCGATAGTAAATCGCCGGTGCAGCGGCAGTATATGACGCGGCTGATAAGCGGCTTCAGCGCGGCGATATACGATTGCACTGATTATGGGCGCGGAATTGCGCCTGGGGTAGGGAATGCATCAAATGTGCCGGGGGGGCATGTGCAGGCGGTCTTGAGCCTTGGTCCGGTTCCTTCCCCCTTGCAGGGGGAAGGAACCGGTGCGAGATCATTTTGACAACAAGGACTTCGCCGTCCCCACAATCAACTCCCGCAGCCACTTGTGCTCCGGCGCATGATGCACCCGCTCATGCCACAGCTGGTAGAAGCGCATCGCAGGGAACTTCACCGGCACGGTGAATATTTTCAGCGGCAGGTTCTTTTCGTAGAAGCGCATGAACTGCCGGCCGGTCGTCAGCACCAGGTCGCTGCGCGTGAGCATGTAGGGGATCAGGCCGAAATAGGCCGATTCCACCACGACGTTGCGGTGCAGGTTCTGCTTCGCGAGGAAGGATTCGATCACGCCCGAGTACCCGGGCAGCATCTGCGAGGGTGCCACATGGGGCAGCGACAGGTAGTCCTCCACCGTCATGTCGTCGGGCCCGGTGCGCAGCGCGTAGGCGCAGTCGGCGCGCATGATGCAGGCAATCTCGTCCTCGAACAGTTTCGACATGTGCAGGTGTTCCGGCGGCTCGTCCCAGTTGGCGATCACCACATCGAGTTCACCGTCGGACAGCAGTTTCAGGTAATCGCTGTCGGCGCCCATGTTGTGGATGACGACACGGCTCTTCGGCGACTCGCGCCGCACGGTGGCGACGATGTTGGGCAGGAACTGGCTGTCGAGGTAGTCCGGGGCGGCGATGTGAAAGGTCCGCGCCTCCTGCTGGGGCGCGAAGGCCGTCTTCTGCGCGAACAGCTTCTCGGTCTCGTCCAGGATCTGCTTGGCCGGCTTGAGCAGGCTCTCGCCGTGCTGCGTCGGCACCATGCCGCGCGCGCCGCGCACCAGCAGGGGATCGCCGGTCAGTTCGCGCAACTTGCGCAGCGAGGCGGAGATCGAGGGCTGGGGCTGGTTGAGCTTGAGCGCCACCCGTGAAACGTTCTTCTCGGACAGAAGCAGGTAGAGGATACGTATAAGATGGATATCCAGATGATCCGGCAGGCCCGACATTGCGTCCCCTCTATATTGGTATAGGTATGTAAAATATAATGGACACCCGATGTTTCGGGGTAGAAAAAAGTCTATCTTGTTACGGCAGTGCGTCACATGGCCCATGGCGAATGCCGGGTATATCGGAATTCGCATTGGCAAGTTCATACCGGTCGCAGCGGAGCTCTAAAAGGTTCGCGACCATCCCACCGGGAGAAATCCCCCTCGTCTGAAGCGCCCGCGGAGGCAGACGAGCTTCTGTCTATGAGGAATACATGGAAGCTTTGTTGCTCAATTACGGCGCCGAATGGCTCAACTTGCTGGTTCGCTGGCTCCACCTGATCACCGGCATCGCCTGGATCGGTGCGTCCTTCTACTTCGTCTGGCTCGACAATTCGATCAGGCCGCCCAGGGCCGGCTCCGACCTGGAAAAGGCCGGCGTGGCGGGCGAACTCTGGGCCGTGCATGGCGGCGGTTTCTACAATCCGCAGAAATACCTGGTCGCGCCCAAGCAGCTCCCCGAAGAGCTGCACTGGTTCAAGTGGGAGGCCTACTCCACCTGGCTGTCGGGTTTCGCGCTGCTGTTCATCGTTTACTACTTCAACCCCTCGGCGATGATGATCGACAAATCGGTTGCCGATATTTCCGGCACGCAGGCCGTGCTGATTGGCCTCGGTACGCTGGTGGCCGGCTGGGTGGTGTACGACTTGCTGTGCAAGTCGCCGCTCGGCCAGCGCGACGGCGCGCTCGGCATCGTCATGTACGTGCTGATCGTCGGCGCGGCATATGTGCTGTCCAAGCTGCTCGGCGGTCGCGCGGCCTACATCCATGTCGGGGCAATGATCGGCACCATGATGGTGGGTAACGTGCTCATGCAGATCATCCCCGGCCAGCGCAAGCTGGTCGATGCGATGAAGCAGGGGAAGTCCCCGGACCCGATCTACGGCAAGCGCGCCAAGCAGCGTTCGGTGCACAACAATTACTTCACGCTGCCGGTGCTGTTCATCATGATCAGCAACCACTACGCGATGACTTACAGCCATCCGTACAACTGGCTGGTCCTGGCCGGGATCATGGCGGCCGGCGTGCTGATTCGCCACTTCTTCAACCTCAGGCACAAGGGACAGGTTGCATGGGGCTATCCGGCGGCGGGCGTTGCGCTGCTGGCGGTGGTGGCCATTGCGATCGCGCCCAAGCCTGTTGCGAAGCCGGCGGCGGGCGCTGCCGTCGATACGGCAAAGATCATGCCGGTGATCCAGCAGCGTTGCGCGGTCTGCCATTCCGACAAGCCGACCCACAACGGTTTTGCCACGGCGCCGGCGGGTGTCATGCTGCATACGCCGGAACTGGTGCGCCAGAATGCGGCCCGGGTGTACCAGCAGACGGTGCAGCTGAAGTCGATGCCGATCGGGAACCTGACCAACATGACCGACGATGAGCGTGCGCTCGTTGGGCAGTGGTTTGCGGCAGGGGCAAAGTAAATATCCATAGCTGCCTTCTCCCGCAGGCGGGAGAGGGGGGCTCCAGAATCACGAGAGACTTAAATCATGACAACCACGATCAACATCGACGGCTTCACCCTCACCGCCGAACAAGTCATCGCCATCGCCCGCGACCCGCAGGTCAAGGTCGGCCTCGCCCAATCTTCGCGCGACGCGCTCAAGCAGAGCCGCGACTACATCGAATCCACCTGGATGCACGATGAAGCGCCGATGATGTACAGCTTCAACACCGGCGTCGGCCTGCTGAAGGACACGCGCATCAAGGTCGAGCACATCGAACTGTTCCAGACACAGATGATCCGCGCGCATGCTGCAGGGATGGGCGAGCCGTTTTCCGAAGAGGTCAGCCGCGCCACCATGCTGCTGCGCGCGAATGCCTTCTCCAGCAACTACTCCGCGCCGCGGGTGGAAGTGGTGGACCGGCTGCTCGCCTTCATCAATGCCGGCATCCATCCGCTCATGCCGCAGAAGGGCTCGGTCGGCGCTTCGGGCGACCTGGCGCCGCTGTCCTACCTCGCCGCCGCGATCGCCGGCTTCGATGAGGCGGAAGTGATGTACCAGGGCAAGCGCATGAGCGCGCCGGAGGCGATCCTGAAGTCCGGCGTCGGCCCGGTGAAATTCGACCTCAAGGCGAAGGATGCCTCTGCGCTGATCAACGGATGCACGGTGTCGCTCGCGGTTGCCGTGCTGGCGGCGCATGACGCGCGCAATCTGCTGTCGGACGCCTGCCTGTCGCTCGGCCTGACGCTGGAGGCGATGCGCGCGGAAATGGCCGGTTTCGACGAGCGCATCCACCTGGCGCGTCCGCATGCCGGACAGGTCAAGACTGCCGCCATCATCCGCAACCTGCTGAAGGGTTCCACCAGGACCACGCATGAAGCGCGCGCCGTGCAATTCCCGGACGAACTGCGCCGTACCGACATTCCCTACACACCGCGCATCCAGGACGTGTATTCGCTGCGCTGCGCGCCGCAGGTGTACGGCCCGGTGTTCGATGCGCTGGATTACATCGACACCATCGTTGCCAAGGAAATCAACTCCGCCACCGACAATCCGCTGATCTTCGGCAAGGACGGCGGCGGTTTCGAGATCATCTCGGGCGGTAATTTCCACGGCCAGTACCTCGCGCAGGCGATGGACCTGCTGGCGATGGCGATCACCGACCTCGGCAGCATCTGCGAGCGCCGCATCGCGCGCCTGATCGATCCCACGCTCTCATGGGGCTTGCCGCGCAACCTGATGACAGGCATCCGCGGTGTCAACACCGGCTACCCGGTCGTGCAATGTTCGATGAGTTCGCTGGTCATGGAAAACCGTACGCTGTGCATGCCGGGCAGCGTCGACAGCATTCCGTCCAAGGGTAACAGTGAAGACCACATCTCCAACTCGACCTGGTGTGCGCGCAAGGCGGCGACCGTGGTGGCCAATACGCAGTACATCATCGGTGTGGAAATGCTGCTCGCCGCGCAGGCACTGACGATGACCGAATCGCTGCTTCCCGGCTTTGTGCTCGGGCAGGGCACGCAGGCGGCCTATGACGAAGTGCGGCGCCAGATTCCAGCCTGCCTTGATGGAGACCGCTGGTTCCACAACGATATCCAGGTGGCGCAGTCCTTTGTCACCAGCGGATCGGTGCGCGCCGCAGTGGAGAAGAAGATCGGCCGCTTCGTCTGAAAAAGTTTGTAAGCAAGACTCCCGAGGAGTGTGATTGGGGCAGGGTAACCTGCCCCTTTTTTGTTTCCGTCATTGCGTGTGTTCAGGGCCTGTTCGATGTTATCGGCATGGCGGCAGCCTGATCCATGTGTCCCCACTCAGGATCGCGGCTCGATTGTGCGCAATACCCGGCAGGGATTGCCGGCGGCGAATACGCCTGCGGGCACATCGTTCGTCACCACGCTCCCCGCGCCGATGACGGAGCCGGCCCCGATGCTGACGCCGGGGCAAATAATCGCACCGCCTCCGATCCATGTGTCGTCACCGATCTCGATGGCCTTTCCGAGTTCCAGGCCTGTGCGGCGTTCTTCCGCATTCATCGGGTGGGTCGCGGTATAGACCTGTACCGACGGTCCGAACAGGACGCGCGAACCGATGCGCACGGCGGCGACATCGAGGACCACGCAGTTGAAATTGAAGAAGACCTTCTCGCCCAGGACGATGTTGCTGCCGTAGTCGCAGTAGAAGGGCGGCTCGATCCAGGTATCGGCGCCCTGCGACGGGATCAGCTCGCGCAGCAGCCGTGCCCGCTCTTCGACCTGGTCGTCGCGCGTGCCGTTCAGGTCATTCAGCAGCAATCGCGCCCTGCGCCGCTCGGCGGAAAGCTGCGCGTCCCGCGGGTCGTACAGTTCGCCCGCCAGCATCTTTTCCCGTTCTGTCTTCGTCATCGCGCCGGGCATCGATCAAACCAGTGTGACGCCGATGTCGAACCGGGCGTTGAATCCCCCGCCTGGCGCGTCCGCAACCTCGGCCATCAGGAACCGTCCTCCGCGACGAAAAAGGCCGTCGTTCTCGTTTCTCAGCACCAGCCGGCCCGGCCTCGCATACGGGGCGGACGCGAGCACGCGATCGTTGATGCTGTCCGGGAAATACAGCTGGGAAGTGAACTCCGCATCGCGCCCCGAGCGCGCCTTCATTCTTACCTTGAAGTGCACGTGCACCGCCCTGCCCGGATAGGAGCCGGGATAGATGGTCGTAAAGCGCGTCGTCCCGCCGGCATCGGTCACCTGGTAGCCACGCAGGAATTTCTTGCCGCGCGTATCGAAGCTTCCATCCATCGCATCGGAGTAGGTGCCGGCCGCATCGCAGTGCCAGACGTCGACAATGGCGCCGGGCAGGGGCGCGCATCGGCTGCCTTCGACGGCATGCACGCGCAGTGTCAGTGCGAGCGGAATGCCGCTCCTCATCGTGCCGTCCGTCGGATCGCTGCGAATATCGCTGCGGTTCAGCATGAAGTCGGAAAAATAGGGGCCTTCGGTCTGTTCCGGTGTCACGACACACAAGGGCATTGGGGCCGCGGGCTGCGCGCGGGCGGGCCCGGCAAGCAGCGTGGCGCCAAGCATCAGCAAGGCTTCCCGGCGGCTGACGCCGGTTTCCGGTTGTGGAGCATGTTCACCCATGGGCAACGTCCTTTCAGCGGATCGGGACATCGGTTTGCTGATCCCAGTGTACATCGCGCGGGAGGAACCGGTTTGGGGCACGTCTAACTTCCCCCAGGCATGACAACCTGAAGTTTGCGACGCGGATTTTTTATCTTGTGCCAGCGCAGGAATCTTTGCGAGATGGCAGGGTCGAACCGGAAAGCTTGAAGGCCGGCACTCTTGAATTCTTACCCCGATGCAACCGGCGACAAGCCGGTCACAACGCCTGCGACTCCCGTATCCCACCGTTCGGTCCGGACCTTCCTGAGCTGGCTCGTGCTGGCCTGCCTGTTGCCGGGCGTCATCGGCGCCGTTGTACTCTTCGTTTACGAGTACCATGCCAGCCGTGCCCAGCAGCAAAAGGATACGATCCAGACCTCCCGCGCCCTGGTGCAGGCGGTGGACAACCACCTCCTGCGCGTGCAGGCCATTGCCCAGGCGCTGTCCCGCTCCGACGCGCTTCTCGGGGGCGACTTTTCGCGGTTTCATCAAGTCGCGCGCGAAACCCTGGCGCTCTCCGGACTCAGTTCCAACCTTGTGCTGCGGGATGAATACGGCAGGCAACTCATCAACACCGCTGTGGATTACACCAGGCCGTTGACGCCCCTGCCGGCGCCGGAACAGGTGCGCGGCGTCTTCTTTAGCGGAAAGCCGACCATTTCCGATGTCTTCATGGATCCCGTCCTCAAGCAACCCGTGATCAGCGTCGATGTGCCCATCGTGCTGAATGACGAGGTGGTCTATGCGCTCGGCATCGGTATCCTCCCATCGCATTTCGATGCATTGCTGAAAGCGCAAAACCTGCCGCCCAACTGGATAGCCGGCGTGTTCGACAGCGTGGGAACGATCGCCGGTCGTACCCACACCCCCGACATGTACGTCGGTCGCAAGGCCAATCCGCGGCTGCTGCGCGCGATGGCCGAATCTTCCGAGGGCTCCGTCGACGTCACGACGCTGGAGAAAGCGGAACTCAGATCATTCTTCAGCCGCTCGCCGGTGACGAACTGGAGGGTGTCGATCGGCATTCCGCGCGCGCATATCCAGGCCGAACTGGCACGGACCTTGTCGATGCTGGCGCTGGGGGTGGCCGTCCTGTTCGGTATCTGCCTGGTCATGGCCCGTATCGTGGGAGGACGCATTGCGCGTTCGGTACAGGCGCTGACGGCGCCCGCCACTGCCCTGGGCGCAGGCATGGCGATGCCGGTGCCGGACGTGCATCTCAAGGAGGCAGCGGAAGTGGCCACCGCCATCGGCCGCGCAGCCCGCCTGCTGCAGGAGCGCGACGACGAACTGGCGGAGGCTCATCGGCTGGCCCAGTTCGGCACCTGGCACTGGGACCTCGTCACAGGAAAGGTCAGCATCTCCGATTCATTGCGCGAGGTGTACGGGCGCGACGTGCCCGATTTTTCCGGCATGCGCGGCACCATACTGCCGCCGGAATCCTGGGACCGCCTCGATGCGGCGCTGCAGGAAGCCATGTGCCACGGAAAGGGGTACGACCTGGAGATACAGGTCATCCACGCAAGCGGCGATCTCATCTGGGTCAACGCCAAAGGCGAGGCCGTATTGAATGAACACGGCGATGTGGTTGCGCTGCGCGGCATGATGCAGGACATTACCGAACGCAAGCGGGCCGCCGACCTGCTGCGCGAGTCCGAGGAGAAGCTGCGCGCCGCCGCCCTGCACGACGCATTGACGGGATTGCCCAACCGCGCCCTGGTGATGGACTTCTGCGAGCGCATGCTCGCCGCCGCACAGCGGGGCCACGGGCAGGGGGCGCTGCTGTTCATCGACCTCGACCGCTTCAAGCCCATCAATGACCTGTACGGGCACGAGACCGGCGACCGCGTGCTGCTGGAAGTCGGCCGGCGTCTGTCGCAATGCACGAGGAACGAAGACCTGGTCGGACGACTTGGCGGCGATGAGTTCGTCATTGTCCTCGCGCACCTCGACGCCAGCCGGTATCGCGCCGGCGCGGTGGCGCGGCACGTGGTCGAAAGCATCAGCCAGCCCTTCCTGATCGATACGCTCGAACTGTCGATCTCGCCGTCCATCGGCATCAGCTATTTCCCGGAACATGCAACCGACGTCAGCACGCTGATGCACAACGCCGACCTCGCGATGTACCAGGCGAAGCAGCTCGGCCGGGCCAATTACCAGTTCTACACCCACGAACTCGACCAGCGCGCCGACGAGGCCTTGCAGCTGGAGCTCCGGCTCAGGAAAGCCATCAGGCAGGACGGCCTGCAACTGGTCTACCAGCCGGTGATCGACATCCGGAGCGGGCGGCTGATCGGCGCCGAAGCACTGGTCCGGCTGGCCGACAATGCCGGCGAAGAGGTCGGGCCGGACAGGTTCATCCCGATTGCCGAATCGGCCGGATTGATCGGGGAACTGGGCGAGTGGGTGGCGGCCGAGGCCTGCCGGCAGCATGCCGCATGGCGCTGCGAAGGATTGAAGATCGTGATCGCCATCAATGTGTCGCCGCTGCAGTTCCGCCAGCGCGCCTTCGCCGAGAAACTCGGCGGCATCATCGCCGATACGGGGATGGATCCTTCCTGTCTCGAGATCGAAGTGACGGAGAGCGCGGTGATGGACAACATCGACGACGCGGTCGAGATCCTCACGCGCATCAAGTCGCTGGGCGTGAAGGTTGCGCTCGACGACTTCGGGACCGGTTATTCCAGCCTGAGCAGCCTGACCAGCCTGCCGCTCGACAAGCTCAAGGTGGACCAGTCGTTCGTGCGCCGCATCGAGCGCGACCAGGCGAGCAGGACGGTGACGGAAGCCATCATCGGGCTCGGCCGCAGCTTGCGGCTGGAGGTGCATGGAGAAGGCATCGAGTCGGAAGACACCTTGCATTACCTTGAAGCGCATGGCTGCAACCAGGCACAGGGATACTGGTTCAGCCGGCCATTGCCGGCGGCCGAGTTCGCGGACTGGTGTCACGAGAAATTCGGGGCGAATCCGGATGACGCTGGCTGGGCGCGTGTGAAGCGACTCTGGGCGCCGCGCGGATAGCTGTCGCCGTCGCCGCGACGCCGCCAGCCCTGCAACACCAGCGCCGCGCCGAAAGACGCATGGACCAGGACCGGCCATGGGTGGCGCTGGGCGTGCCGGCCTTCCTTGCCTTTGTGATGGTGTTCTATCTGATGGTCGAGAAACCGTCCTAGACTCTTGCAACAAGGCAACCTAGAATGGCTCAATGAACTTCTACACGATACGCACCGACATCTGGCAGATGAACCTCCCGGGCGACTGGGAGGAGCGCAAGACGGCCGACGGAAAGTCCCTGTACTTCGAATGCAAGGACGGCACCAAGGGCCTGTACATCGCCACCTGGAGCCTGGCAAGCGATGACCGGCGCACGGCGGAAGAGGTTGCCGGCTCGTTCAAGGCGGCCGACTTGCGGGCGCTGGACGCGATGGATGGCTATGCGTGGCAGATCATCAACCAGGTGAACCGCGCCAATGGCCCGGCCTGCGTGGCGATTACCGATTGCCTGGCGGCGGAAAAGTGCTATCGGGCCATCGGCAAGATCCTCGCCGCCCCGCCTATCGTGGTGAAGGCATCGTTCCACGACTATGCATGCGCCGATTATCAGGTGTCGCACGACTACTTCGTGCCGATCATCGATTCGCTGCGCTTCTTTGTCCCCGACGAGGACAAGCCCGCCTGAGCAAACCGGAAAAAGAAAACCCGGCGGTCTGCCGGGTTCGAGGGTTCAATCGAGGTCAATCGATCAAGCCTGCAGGGCGGGCTTGTGGCCGGCCCTGCACCAGGCGAGGGCTGTCGCCCTTGCCTGAATCAGTTAGAAACGGTGACGGATACCGACGCCGAAGCTGTTGCCGCTGTTCCGGTTGGTGATGCGGTCGTTCATGTAGATCGCATACAGGTCGGTACGCTTGGACAGGTCGTAGTCGTAACCGACGGCAGTCGTGGTGCGCTTCTGGTCGGCGCCGATGACCACGCCTTCACGCTTGGTCTGGGCCCAGGAAGCGAGGATCTTGCCCGCGCCCATCGGCACCGTTGCGCCCAGCGACAGGGTCTTGTCGTCGAGGTCGACGTTGTGCGAGGTCTGGCCGTAGGTCGCGAACAGCTTCGCTGCCTTCAGGTCGTAGGTGCCGCCCAGCATCCATGCCTTCTGGCGCGCGGCGCCGAAGCCGACGGAAGAGCCGGCGGTATGCAGCGGGTTGTTCACTTCCACGGTGTGGTAGAACGCGGTCAGCGCGAGCGGGCCGTTGAAGTACAGCGCGTTGGCGCCGATGTTGTTCACGCCGTTGTTGCCTGCCTGCTCGCCGAGCTGGTAGTGCAGGTTGGCCTTCAGGCCGCCGAAGTCGGGCGTCGTGTAGCGGATCGAATTGCTCCAGCCGGTGTCGCCGGCAACCGAGTTGGACCAGCCGGATGCGTTGAACAGCGGCACGTCCGCGTGCAGGATCAGCGGGGCGAAGGTATAGGAATCGCCGAACGGGTTGAACAGGATGGTCGGCAGGAAGTGCGGCGCCAGTTCACGGCCGAAGGAGATCGCACCGAAGCCGCCGGACAGGCCGACGGTCGCATCGCGCGACCACATCGTGTCGCCGGGGAAGCGGCCTTGCACGCCGGTGTCGGCCTGGAAGAAGCTGGTCAGCAGGAAGTTTGCCTTCAGGCCGCCGCCGAGGTCTTCGGTGCCCTTGAAACCGATCCAGGAAGTCGTCAGCCCGCCGCTGTTGACGACCTTGCGCGCGCTGGCGTCGCCGGCATTGCGCATGGAGCCGGCATAGGCGTCCACCAGGCCCATCACGGTCACATTGGTCTGTGCCATGGCAGGTGCTGCGGTGGCGGCGCACAATGCTGCTGCCAGCGCGAGTTGTTTCAGTTTCAGGCTTGTTTGTTGCATGACGTCTCCTGTTGCGATGCAGTTAAAGAAGCCGGGCCTCCCCGGACGGAATCATTCACGCATCCGCCGCAGCTCCCGATTTCAAGTCGGCAGCCATTCTACTTTTCCTTCTGGCAGTTGCGTAATGGAAATTGGAGAACTTGATCGAAGTCAAGCTTTCTTTTTTGTCAAATCAGCACACTGGCGTGCCGCTTTTTTCAGCACTTGCTTCATCCCTTGCATGTACCCGTTTACCCGCGCTGTAAGTCGCGGCGACGGCCCGGTCGTCACCCAGCAGGGCCAGTGCAAACAGCAGTTCTTCGAGGCTTTCGGTGCGCGACGTGCGGCGCGCGAGCAACGGCGTCGCCTGTGGATCCAATACAACAAAGTCCGCCTCGACGCCTGTTGCAAAATTGCCGATCGTTCCTTCGAGCTGCATGCTGCGCGCGCCGCCGAGCGTGGCCATGTAGAACATGCGCAGCGCCGGCAGGTAGGTGCCGCCCATGCGGGCGATCTTGTACACCTCGTTCATCGTCTGCAGCATCGAGAAGGAAGTGCCTCCGCCCACATCGGTGGCAAGGGACATCGGCACCTGCGCCTCGTCCGCGCGCTTGAAGTCGAACAGGCCGCTGCCGAGGAAGAGGTTGGAGGTCGGGCAGATCGATGCGGCCGACTGCGTTTCGCGCATGCGGGCGCGGTCGTGGTCGTCCAGCCAGATGCAGTGCGCGTACATGGCGCGCGGGCGCATCATGCCGTATTTGTCGTACACGTCGAGGTAACTGCGCGAGTCGGGGAACAGCGACTTCACCCACGCCACTTCATCCGTGTTCTCGGCCACATGCGTCTGCAGGAAGGTATCGGGGTAGGCGCGCGCGAGTTCGCCTGCCAGTTGCAGCTGCGCCTCGGTCGAAGTCGGTGCGAAGCGCGGCGTGATCGCATAGAGCTGGCGGCCGTGATTGTGCCAGGTGTTGATCAGTTCCTCGCTCTGGCGCACGCCGCCTTCTGCGGTATCGCGCAGGAATTCCGGGCAATTGCGGTCCATCAGGATCTTGCCGGCCACCATGCGCAAGTTGCGATTGTGGCTTTCGCCGAAAAAGGCGTTCACCGAAGTCGGATGCACCGTGCAGTAGACCATCGCGGTCGTCGTGCCGCAACGCAGGAGTTCATCGATGAAGAAGCGCGCGACCTCGTGCGCATGCTCGGGATCGTCGAACTTGCGCTCGGTGGGGAAGGTGTAGGTTTCCAGCCACGGCAGCAGGCCGGGCGCCGGCGACGCGATCATGTCGGTCTGCGGGTAATGGATGTGCGTGTCGATGAAACCGGGCACGATCAGCTTGCCGCGGTAGTCGTGTACCGTGGTCTCCGGCGGCAGGGCCTTGTGCAGTTGCGCGTAGTCGCCGGCCGCCTTCACGCGGCCGTCCTCGACGACCAGCAGGCCGTCCTCATGCCATGCATAAGCGTTGTCATCGAAGGCGGGGTCGGCGGTGAAATGCAGGACGCTGGCGCGGTAGGCCTGGCAGCGGGGTGTTGCGGGGTTCAGGGTCATGTAATGCTTTCTTGCTTTCTATCGTAGATTCTGATGCGCTCACCAATCTCCCCTCTTTCGCAGGCGGGGAGGGGCCGGGGGTGAGGGAGTTTGTCAAGGCCTTAAGCGCCCTTGCAATCCCCCTGATCCCCAACCCTCGCTCCGCGCCCCACTTCAGCCCCGCCTGCGGGAGAAGGGGGGCACTTGGTTGGAATGCGCAAGCGTCGGTGTTTGTGCATGAATGCTGCTTTCTTCCTTCTCCCACACCTGCAGCAACTGCGCGCACACCGACGCCGCAATCACCGCCGGCGCCTTGCCGCCGATGCCGGGAACGCCGACCGGGCAGGTCATCGTCGCGAGCGCCGCGGCGTCGATGCCCCGGTCGCGCAGCCGATGCTCGAATTGCATGCGCTTGGTCTTCGACCCGATCAGCCCGAACCAGCCCCGATCAGCGCGCCGCAGGATCGCCTCGCACAGCTGCTGGTCGAGCGCATGGCTGTGCGTCATCACCAGATAGCTGGCGCCGGCCGCCACCTCGTCGACCACCGCTTCCGGCGTGTCGGTTGCCTCGATCTTCACGTTGGCGGGCAAGTCCGCTGGAAAAAGGTCCTCGCGTTCGTCCACCCAGGTCACATGGCAGGGCAGGTCAGCCAGCGCGCGCACGATGGCGGCGCCGACATGGCCGGCGCCGAACAGCACGAGATGCGAGCGGTAGGCCAGGCAGGGATCGACCAGCCAGTTGCAGCCATCGGCGTCCTTCATCACATGGCAGCCGCGCTCCCGGTCAATGTCGGGCAGCGACGGGGGGAGCGATCCTTGCAGGGTTTGGCCATCCGTGTCAATCAGGACAGGTGCAACGGCGGCATCGAGCGCCACCACGCGCCAGCCATCTTGCCGCTGCCGCCAGCGTTCACTGAGTAAATCGTAGTAGCCGTGCATCCCCCCTTCGATACGCTCGAACGCAAGGTGCACGACGCCGCCGCAGCACTGGCCGAGGCTGGGGCCGAGTGCGAACCGTGCGAGGCGACGTTCGGAAGCGGGCAGGGCGGAGGACATGGACAGCATGTCGCGCGCGAGGTCGCAGGCGCGCATTTCGAGATGTCCGCCGCCGATGGTGTCGACCTGTGCATCGCGCGTGACAAGCATCTTCGCCCCCGGTTCACGCGGGCCCGAACCCTCCACGGACGCGACCGTGACCAGCACCGCCGGTTCTGCGCGAACGGTGACGGTATGGATTGCGGCGAGCCAGTTCATCATGTTCAGCTTTCCGTCAGCGGGCAGCGGCACGCACCGCGTCCACCGCATTGAGGATTGCCTCACTGGTCGCAGGTGCATTCAGCGGCGGATTCACCTTGTAATCGCCGACGCTGGCCACTGCGTCGCGGATCGCGAAGAACACCGAGAAAGGCAGCAGCAGCGGCGGTTCGCCCACCGCCTTGGAGCGGTGGATGCTGTCGGAGACATTGCGGTTCTTGTACAGCTTCACGCGGAAGTCGCGCGGACAGTCGGAGATGCCCGGGATCTTGTAGGTGGACGGCGCATGCGTCATCAGCTTGCCCGCTTTGTTCCACCATAGTTCCTCGGTCGTGAGCCAGCCCATGCCCTGGATGAACCCGCCTTCCACCTGGCCGATGTCGATGGCCGGGTTGAGCGAATTGCCGGCGTCGTACAGCGCGTCGGCACGCAACAGTTTCCATTCCCCGGTCAGGGTGTCGACCACTACTTCCGACACCGCCGCGCCGTAGGCGAAGTAGAAGAAAGGATTGCCTGTCATCGTCGCCGCATCCCAGTGCAGGCCCGGCGTGGCGTAGAAGCCGTCCGACCACAGCTGCACGCGGGCGTTGTAGGCCTTGCGCACCACTTCCTGGAAGGGCTGCGGCGTGCCGTCGATATGAATATGGTTGTCGGCAAACCGGATGCTTGCCGGATCGGCCTTCCACGCCTGCGCGGCAAAGGCGGTCAGCCGCTCGCGGATCTGGCGGGCGGCATCCTGCGCGGCCTTGCCGTTCAGGTCGGCGCCGGTCGATGCGGCGGTTGCCGACGTGTTCGCCACCTTGCTGGTATCGGTTGCCGACACGCGCACATGCGACAGGTCCAGCCCGAGCTCATGTGCGACAACCTGCGCCACCTTGGTGTTGACACCCTGTCCCATCTCCGTGCCGCCATGGTTGACGAGCACCGATCCGTCTACGTACACATGCACGAGCGCACCTGCCTGGTTCAGGTGGGTGAGGTTGAAGGCGATGCCGAACTTGAGCGGCGTGAGCGCGATGCCTTTCTTCAGCACCGGGCTCGACGCATTGAAGGCGCGCACGGCGTCGCGGCGCTGGCGATATTCGCTGTCGGCTTCCAGTTCAGCGATGAGTTCGTGGATCACGTTGTCGACCACCTTCTGGCCGTATTGCGTGACGTTGCGGCCTTCTTCGTCATTGCGGCCGTAGAAGTTGATCTTGCGCACGTCAAGCGCATCCTTGCCGAGCGTGCGGGCGATTTCGTCGATGATGTATTCGATGGCGATCGCGCCCTGCGGGCCGCCGAAACCGCGGAAGGCGGTGTTCGACTGCGTGTTGGTCTTGCCGCACAGCGCGAGGATGTCCACGTCGGACAGGTAATAGGTATTGTCGAAGTGGCAGACAGCACGCGTCGCGACCGGGCCGGACAGGTCGGCCGAGTAGCCGGCGCGCGACACCATCTCCACTTTCGCCGCGGTGATGCGGCCATCGTTGTCGTAGCCGACTTCGTATGCATAGTGGAAGTCGTGGCGCTTGCCGGTCACCATCATGTCGTCGTCGCGGTCGGCGCGCAGCTTCACCGGACGGTCCAGCTTCGCCGCCGCAATCGATGCAGCAGCGGCCCACAGCGCGGACTGCGATTCCTTGCCGCCGAAGCCGCCGCCCATGCGCCGGCATTCCACCACCACATGATGCGAATGCAGCCCGAGCGCATGTGCGACCACGTGCTGCATCTCCGACGGATGCTGGGTGGAGCAATAGACATGCATGCCGCGGTCTTCCTTCGGCACTGCGTAGGAAATCTGGCCTTCGAGGTAGAACTGCTCCTGGCCGCCGACATACAGCTCGCCCTTGACGCGGTGCGGAGACTGCTCGAAGGCTTTCCGGAAATCGCCGCGCCGCAGGCGCATCGGCGGGAGCACGAAGGACTGTGCCTCCTTCGCTGCCTGCGGCGTCAGGATCGCGGGCAGTTCCTCATAGTCCACCTTCGCCAGCCGCGCGGCGCGGCGTGCATTGTCGTGGGTATCGGCGATGACCAGGAAGATCGGCTGGCCGACATATTCCACCAGGCCATCAGCCAGGATCGGATCATCGTGGATGATCGGGCCGCAGTCATTGGTCCCGGGAATGTCCTGCGCCGTATAGACGGCGACCACGCCGCGCGACGCCTTTACGTCGGCAAGGTCGATGCCCTTGACGCGGGCATGCGCCTTCTGCGACAGGCCGAGTGCGGCATGCAGCGTGCCTTGCAGTTCCGGTATGTCGTCGACATACCTGGCCTCGCCAAGGACATGCAGGAAGGCGGACTCGTGCGGACGCGGCACGCCGACTTCTGCCCAGTCGCCGGTTTTTTGTTTCAGGAAGGATTCGGTCGTCTTGTTCATGATCGTGTCACCCCTCATGCGCAGGCAAATGCGTTGACCGCGTCGGCGGGCAGCGGGGCATCGGGACGGGTTTCCAGCCAGAAGCGGCGCAGCAGGTTCTGGGCGGATTTCATGCGGTAGTTGCTGGAGGCACGCATGTCGGTGAGCGGCGTGTAGTCTTCCGCCAGCGCGTGGATCGCATCGTTCAGTGCGGCTTCATTCCATTCGCGGCCGTTGAGCGCGGCTTCCGCCTTCGGTGCGCGGCGCGAGGTCGCCGCCATGCCGCCGAAGGCGATACGTGCATCGCGCACGGTCTTGCCGTCGAGCGTGATCGCAAAGGCGGCGCAGACGGCGGAGATGTCCTGGTCGAAACGCTTCGACAGCTTGTAGGTGCGGAAGCGCAGGCCGGGTTGCGGCAGCGGCACGCGAACCGCTTCGACGAATTCGTCCGGGCGCAGGTCCTTCTTCTGGTAGTCGAGGTAGAACGCTTCCAGCGGCATCACACGCTGCCCGTCCTTGCCGCGCAGGACGATCTCGCTGCCAAGGGCGATCAGCCAGGGCGCGGAGTCACCGATGGGCGAGCCGTTGGCCACATTGCCGCCGAGCGTGCCGGCGTTGCGTACCGGCAGGGACGCGAAACGCTGCCACAGTTCGGACAGTTCCTGCGGGTAGTGCTTGCAGGCTGCCGCGTAGGCATCGTTGAGCGTGACGGCGGCGCCGATCTCCAGCTTGCCGTCCGCTTCCGTGACGCGCTGCAGTTCGGCCACTTCGTTGATGTAGATGATGTCGCCCAGGTTGCGCATCTGCTTGGTGACCCACAGGCCGACGTCGGTCGAACCGGAGAGGATGGTCGCGGCAGGCTTCTCGGCGCGGATCTGCACCAGCTGGTCGAGCGTGCGCGGGATATGGAAGGACTGGCCTTCGAAGTGGTAGGTCAGCATGTCCTGGCGCTGGATGGCCTGCAGCGCACCCTTCAAGGTGTCGCGGTCGAATTTCACCTTGGGCAGGTCGAGCATGCGGTGCGCGGCATCGATGATCGGGCGGTAGCCGGTGCAGCGGCACAGGTTGCCGGAGAGAGTGTCGTCGATTTCCTTGCGCTCGGGATGGCAGGGCTTGCCTTCCTGCTTCAGGTACAGGCCCCACAGGGACATCACGAAACCCGGCGTGCAGAAGCCGCACTGCGAGCCATGGCACTCGACCATCGCCTGCTGCACCGGGTGCAGCGCGCCGTCGGGCTGCTTCAGGTCTTCCACGGTGAAGAGCGCCTTGCCGTCGAGGGTGGGCACGAACTGGATGCAGGAATTGACGGCCTTCAGTTCGACCGTATTGCCTTTCAGTTCGCCGATGACCACGGTGCAGGCGCCGCAATCCCCTTCGGCGCACCCTTCCTTGGTGCCGGTGCAGCGATGTTCCTCGCGCACCTGCTGCAGGATGGTGCGGGTCGGAGACGCATCCGAGACCGTCTGAACTTCACCGCGATAAATGTAACGAATGGCTTGTGTCATGCTCTCTCCACCTTTGTTGTGGCGCTAGATTAGCATCGGTCAATTGTCTGGCTATATCCGGAACATGATGCAGGGTATCCTCGACGTGCAATACGGGAAATATCGGGACGGATGCATGACTGTCAAAGAGTCATCATGCAAGATGCGTGCGAACGCGGAAGTCGATGGATGAAATAGTGGGTATATGTGCCGGGATATATGAGGCGATATCCGCCTGCCGGCATGGGTAATATACGGCGCATGCCATAAACCGCATCTTCCCCCGATATATCATTCCCTCAATCTATTCCACAGGAGAAAGCAATGGGAAAGCTGAGCACGCATGTGCTGGATGTCACGCAGGGCAAGCCGGGCGCCGGGGTGCTGGTCGAACTGTACGCCGTGGAGGCCACGCAAAGGACGCTCTTGTGCAGCACGGTGACCAATGCCGACGGTCGCTGCGATGCGCCGCTGCTGCAGGGCGAGACGATGCGCGCCGGCCAGTATGAGCTGGTGTTCGGCGCAGGCGACTATTTCGCCGCGCAGGGCGTCACGCTCCCCGAGCCGCGCTTCGTCGACCGCGTGATCATCGCCTTCGGCATTGCCGACGCGTCGCAGAACTACCACGTGCCGCTGGTCGTTTCTCCCTGGTCGTATTCGACCTATCGTGGCAGCTGAGCTTTCTGCTGCTCTTCCAGGCGGGCAAGACGGGGCCGGATCGCCGGCCCCATGCTGATCTGCGGATTCGAATAGCCGTCATCCTTGCCCGCTTCCTCTTCCCGCTTCCTGATGACGTCGCGCGCGGCGGCATGCGCCGTTTCAAATGACAGCGTGTCGTTGCGCAACAGCTCATCGAACATCGCCCGTCCGAAGAAGGTCAGTTCCGAGCCCTTCCCGCAGCCGTAGGAAGTATGGTCCGCATCGGCAGCCGTCATCACCAGCGTCGAATCGCCTGCCAGCGCCGGAATCCAGCTTCCCGAATAGCAGGCCGAAATCGAAATGACCCGGTACCGGATTCCAGCCTGGTCCAGCCAGGCTTTCAGGTCGGCGGGACGCACCGGCGTGACCGTCATCGGCCAGAATTCCGCCGCCAGTTGCCCATCCTTTGCACCATGCGAGGTCAGGTGCAGGAAGAGGATGTCCTCGTTGCGGTCCATCACTTCCGCCACGCGCTGGATCGTCCGCTGCAGGTTGCGCGGCGTCGCCCATGGCCATTGCTGGAGGGTCTGCACATGGTTGACCAGTTGCAGGCTCCGCGCACCAAAGCGGCGCGTCATGACGTCCGCTACCATCGCGCTCTCGCGCAGGAACACATCCTCGTCCGAAAACGGGGCGAAGGTGATGGCATACACGTCGATCGAACCAGAGCGCTGCTTCGGGATTTCCCTGAGCCGTTGCGCGAGCAGCTGCGGCTGCGCTTCCATCAATTCCTGCGTCAGGCTCAGCTGCCGCCGCTGCTCCTGCAGGTCGTCATCGCCGGGCGTCCAGAAACCGGACGGTTGTGCCGCGTAATGCATGGCGGACGCGGCGACGAGGCTCACGGCGGCCAGCAGCAGCCGGCCGGAGCGATGGATACCGTCACGGGACAGCAGGGTGACCTGCGCAAGGATGGACCACACCGCCGGTCCGAGCCACAGCGCCCACATTCCCGCCGAGCCCAGTGCGCGTTCGTTGTGCACGTTCGCCCGGATCAGTCCGGCATATGTCGCCCCGACCAGCAGCGAAATGAACACCGATTGCGCCAGCACCATGCTGAACAGGTGCGCGGCGGTGCGGGAGGGGCAGCGCATCAGGTAGCAGGTCCAGACAGCGACCAGCGTTGGCACCCAGCCACTGGCAAGCGCCCGCCATTCGAATACCGCCGGGCCGGGCAGGTACAGGCGTTCGAATGCGAGGTTCAGCAGGATGCTGCAGAGCACCAGCAGCGCGACCAGTGCGGGCGAAGGCGCCAGCCCCTCCCACCTGGCCGGCAGGAAGAGTGCGGTGCGCGCCCCTTCGCCCAGCCATCCTGAAAGCCTCTTGTCCGGCAATGCCTTTGCTTCCTGGTGTTCGATCATCCTTCTGCTTCCTCTGCGGCGTGTCAGCCGATTGACGGTTTTCGTGTCGGACAAGTGTAATGCTGCACCGCAGGATTGCGCCATCTTCGTGCACGAGGGCACTTTCTGGTTCAATATCGGTTCTGTCCTTTTCTGCTGGCTCCAGTAGAATCGCCTGAACAGCAGCAAGTTTGCATCCGCTTACCACGCGGCAAGTGCAAACCGACCGAAACTTACAACGATGGAGGCGCGAGTGCCAGGTTTGTTACCCCACGTCGATCCCGACGGACTTCTTGAATATTCGGTCGTCTACACCGATCGTGCAATCAATCACATGTCCCAGCAGTTCCAGGGCGTCATGCGCGATGTATCCGCCACGCTCAAGAAAGTGTATGGCGCAAAGACCGCCATCGTCGTTCCCGGCAGCGGCACCTTCGGCATGGAAGCCGTCTGCCGCCAGTTTGCGACCGGCAAGAAATGCCTGGTGATCCGCAACGGCTGGTTCAGCTTCCGCTGGTCCCAGATCCTGGAGATGGGCAATATTCCATCCTCCTGCACCGTGCTCAAGGCGCGGCCGGTGGAACAGGGCAACCAGGCGGCCTACGCACCGGCGCCGATCGAGGAAGTCATTGCCACCATCCGCGAAACCAGGCCCGACCTCGTGTTCGCGCCGCACGTCGAAACCGCCTCCGGCATGATCCTTCCCGACGATTACCTGCGCAAGGTCGCCGAGGCCGTGCACGCGGTCGGCGGCATGTTCGTGCTGGATTGCATCGCTTCCGGGGCGATCTGGGTTGACATGCAGGCAGTCGGTATCGATGTCCTGGTCAGTGCGCCGCAGAAAGGCTGGAGCGCGTCGCCCTGCTGCGGCCTGGTGATGCTCAGCCAGCTCGCCCGCGAACGCATCGAGGCCACCACCAGCAGCAGTTTCGCCTGCGACCTGAAGAAGTGGATGCAGATCATGGAAGCCTACGAAGGCGGCTCCTTCGCCTACCACGCGACCATGCCGACCGACGGCCTCGCCGTGCTGCGCAAGGTGATGAAGGAAACGGACGAGTACGGCTTCGACAAAGTCAAGGTGGAGCAGCAGGAGCTCGGCAAGCGCGTCCGTGCCCTGCTCGAAAGCAAGGGCATCAAGAGCGTGGCCGCCGAAGGCTTCAAGGCGCCGGGCGTGATCGTCAGCTACACCGGCGATGACGATGTGAAGTCGGGCAAGAAGTTCGCTCAGGCCGGCATCCAGATCGCGGCCGGCGTGCCGCTGCAGTGCGACGAGCCGGCGGATTTCAAGACCTTCCGCGTCGGCCTGTTCGGCCTCGACAAGCTGCACAATATCGAGCGCACCGTGTCGAACTTTGCGAAGGCGCTGGAAACGCTCTGATTTCCAAAATGCACCAATAAAGTCCGGTGCATCCTCGACAGCTCGGTTACCTTGTTGAAAAAGGTCCGGGTTCATCCGCTGAAGTCCCGCTGCAAACGCTTTTGCAGCGGGACACGCTCAATAAAAAATCTCATCCAGGCGACGATGGCTTTCGGCCATTTCCTGTTGTTTGGAAATCCGCTCTTCAGCTGTCATTCAAAACCGGGTTCTTTGCTTGCGCGAGCGCCGTCGCGCCGAATGTCGACCGAGTCGCAACTTTCGCATCAGGTACGCGTGTGACACCGGCAGAGATCGAGAAAATCTTAGCGGCTAGTGAATCTGTGGAACTTCGGGCTGTAATTACTCTAGCTGTCGAAACGTCGATGCGACGAGGTGAGCTGGCCACAAAACCTTGGAGATGCTGAAGCGATACACACACCTTCGCGCAGAATATCTCGTAAAAAAGCTAAAGTAATACTCGTTTAAGCAATCGCTATTCGATCTGCCTGCGTAAAGACATCAATATCAACTGTTACATGATGTACAACCACTTCTGGCACTTTGGCTTTCCCCTGCCCTTCGCGTAGTTTCACGAAGCCACATGCGACAAATTTATTAAGCGTTCTACTTACGTTGGGTTCTGCTCTATGGGCCAAATGAGCAAGAGCTGCAACAGATTCTGGCTTCCGTTCTTTAATTAAAGCCAGTAGCTTTCGATTTTCTGGCGTCAAAAGACGAAGAATCGCATCAGCGGATTCGTAAGAAACCAAGCCAGCATCAGCCGGTGCTTTTTGCTCACCCCGAGCCACCGCCAGCATTTCAGCCTTTAAGCTTTTCATCGATTGGATTTTCGCTTTCATTTTTAATCCTCTTCGTCATTAACAATGTCAAACGGGATTCCAAGCTCCCCAAGCGTCCGCTCAACCTCAGTGAAATAGTCACTTATAAGCTTTTCTACTGACTCAAATGTATACGGACGTCCCTCGTCGTTCGCAGTTCGATGCCAATGATCAGATTCGTCAGGCCGCTTCACAAATTTACTGCCGGTATGTGCGACCGGATGTGCATTATCAAAGCCCAGGATTCTGTCTCCATTCGGCTCATGCAGCGTTAAAGAATATGCAATTCCATGTGGCACCTGTTTTGTTTTCTCTACCCTTCGAACCTCAAATTTCAGGAAATATCCACTTTCGAGAAAATGTTTCCTACCGTCATAGGCAAGAAGTAATTCAAGTGAGTATTCTGGTATATCCATAATTATCTTATCCCGTCAGGATAGTATAGTGAAAAATGTGGCTTAATGCACGTTGGCGTTGCAAAAAGACCCTTGATCACATCAGCCTTTCTCGGCAGAAAAAGAGTGCATGCCCATTTATTCGACGATTTCCCCCTATGCGTCCCCAAGTAAGAAGCCGACGCCGTCAAACTCATGCTAATTTCTTTGCAGCATGCCATGCCTTGGCTGGTACTGCTGTTCGGCATCCTCATCGTGCCACTCGGCGCAGTCAGTATTTTCTTCATCATCATCCAGCCGATCGTCATCGGCACATGGTGCACACTATGCTTGATTGGTGCGCTGGCCATGCTGCTGCAAATTCCTTATTCGTTCGACGAGATTCTGGCGACCCTGCAGTTCCTGAAAAAGCGGCGGCAGCAGGGCCGGTCATTGTGGTACCTGATGCTGCACGGCGACACAATGTCCGGAGGCAGTGCGGATTACTCGGACAATTTCGAGGCTGCACCCGGTGCGGTTTTGCGTGAAATGCTGTTCTGCGGCGTCAGTGTGCCCTGGACACTGGTCGTCAGCAGCTTGATCGGAGTGGCGTTGATGTGCACCAGGCTGCTGTTCGACACGGCCGGGGCAGCGGCGGACAGCGACCATATTGTCGGTTCGCTGGTCATCACGTTTTCCATCATGGCGTTGGGGGAGGTCGCCCGCCCGTTGCGTTTTGCGAATATCGGTTTTGGCGCGTGGCTGATCGCTGCGCCATGGGTGATTGGCGAACACTCGGGTATGGCCGCTGCCGCATCGGTTTTCTTGGGCGTGGCACTGATCTGGCTGGCTATGCCTGTTGGGCGTATCACCTCGCACTTTGGCAAGTGGGACAGGATTGCCCGGGTCACGCCACACCTGATTTTCGGACACCGGCATGCGCATGCTTGATCGTGAAAGCACTCAAGTCTCGGGCCGCGCAACGTAGAAGCTGCGGTGCTTATTGTTGCTGACGCCGAATCTGTACAATTCGTTCCAACGCAGGTGATGTCCTGGTTGCCGCACAACTCACACCATGTTGTTCGCTTTGTGCCCTCAAAACATCCGGTGAAACGCCACATACTTTCGCTGCAACATCAACCGGTGCACGGACCGTCAGCGGAATCTCGCTGGCCTCAACCTTCGCGTTCCTGGCAATTTCCGCTGCAATGGCTTTGATGTCGACAATGACTGGCCCTGACTGCTGTGCGAAAGAGAATGGTGATGCGATCGTAATAGAGATGGCAGTGGAGAAAAATACAGCCGGAAAAGTCGTGACCGGTTTCATAAACAAGTGTCTTTAAGGTATTTACCGGGCCAAAGAAACCTGCTTTGAATTCTTGACTGAAGGCTCGGTAATCCGTAGGCGAGCAACAGCTTGAGGTAACCTTGAACCAGAAATTCTCCCCTATTCACTATGGTTGGCACGCGACGCGCCGGCGAATTTTTTTACGTTGGCTTACATGTTTAGCAAGAGCATTGCTTCTCATGAAACATGCGTAGATCACTGCGGAAAAAACAAAGCCACCATTCGGTGGCTTTGTTTCTTGTCATGTGCGCGAAGCGTCCTATTTCCGCGTCGGCTTTACTCGGCGCCGAGGTAGATGTAGCGGAACACAAAAATTGCCGCGATGACCCAGACGATCCACGGCACGTCCTTCGCCCGACCGGTGAACAGCTTCAGCCCGGCAAACGAGATGAAGCCGAACGCCACGCCGTTGGCGATGGAGAAGGTGAACGGCATCATCAGCGCCGTGATGACGGCCGGCACGCTTTCCGTGGAGTCTTCCCAGTCCACTTCCGCCAAGTCGCGCAGCATCAGGCAGGCGACATAGAACAGCGCGGGCGCTGTCGCATAGGCGGGCACAGCGCCGGCCAGCGGGGAAATGAACAGGCAGGCGAGGAACAGTAACGCGACGGCAACGGCCGTCAGGCCCGTGCGGCCGCCGGCCTGCACACCCGCCGCGCTCTCGATGTAGGCCGTGGTGCTGGAGGTGCCGAGGAAGGCGCCGCCGACGATTGCAGTGCTGTCGGCGATCAGCGCCTTGTTCAGGCGTTCCATCTTGCCGGTCTTCAGCAGTCCGGCGCGGGTGGCGACACCCATCAGCGTGCCGGTGGCGTCGAACAGCTCGACCAGGAAGAACACCAGCACGACATTCAGGATGCCGATGGACAGCGCGGCGGAGAGGTCGAGCTTGAACAGCGTCGGGTCGATGGATGGCGGCGCGGAAACGATGCCGTTGAACTTGTTGCCGCCGAAAATGAAGCTCAGGATCGTGACGGCGACAATGCCGATCAGGATCGCGCCTTTCACGTTCAGCCGGTCCAGCGCGACGATCATGAAGAAGCCGATGATGGCGAGCACCGCCGGCGTCGCATGCAGGTTGCCAAGGGTGATGTAGGTGGCCGGGTTGGCGGCGATGATGCCGGCGTTCTTCAGCGCGATGATGCCGAGGAAGAGGCCGATACCCGCCGTGATGGCGATGCGTATCGAGCGCGGGATGCCGTTGACGATCATCTCCCGGATGCGCAGCACGCTGATGGTCAGGAACAGCATGCCCGAGATGCAGACCGCGCCCAGCGCCGCCTGCCATGTGTATCCCATGCCGATGACCACGGTATAGGCGAAATAGGCGTTCAGGCCCATGCCAGGCGCCAGCGCGATCGGATAGTTTGCATACAGGCCCATGATCAGCGTGCCGATCGCCGCCGCGACGCAGGTGGCGACGAATACGGCATCCTTGGGCATGCCGGCGTCGCCGAGGATGGAGGGGTTCACGAAAATGATGTAGGCCATCGTCAGGAAGGTGGTCACACCGGCCAGCAGCTCTGTCCGCACATCCGTTCCCTGTTGCTTGAGCTTGAAGAACCTCTCCAAGAAACCCATTCTTTCTTCTCCTTTTATTACTGTTTCGGCTTGTCTCTGCCTGTTCTCCAAGGTGCTCAACGTGTCTCTCCTCAACGTGTTGTTTGGGAACGGCGACGGCTATTAGAACGCATTTTCATGGCTTGCGCTGCCGCCACCGTACTTGCGGGGTCTTCGTGGGCTGTACTGTCCTATAGAAAAATGTGCTGTGGATACGTGGTGTTGAATAGGCGGCATATGGCGGGGAGAATATGGGGGGCATGAACCGCGCGCTGACTGCGTATCCGATGGCGACAGTTTCCTTTCAAAAACGTCACTACAGACGCTCGCTGACAACCCTATATCCTGGCATCTATATTGCTCATACAGACAAAGGTATAGTGGTGTGGATTATTTCCTGTAATTTTCGACAAGAACCAGAATAAATCCACAACAGAGCCACTACCATTACGCCTTCGACGTTTTTGCAGTAGCAGCTCCCTGAAGAGTGAGACATGGACACCCGCCTAACCCTGAGCCGGATCACGAAGAAGTACCCGTCCGTGGTCGCCAATGACGGCATCGACCTGAACGTTCTACCGGGGGAGATCCATTCGATCCTCGGCGAGAACGGCGCCGGCAAGTCGACCCTGATGAAAATCATCTACGGCGCGGTCAAGCCGGATGCCGGCCAGGTATTCTGGAACGGCCGCGAAGTCAACATCGCCAATCCCGCCGAGGCGCGCAAGCTCGGCATCGCGATGGTATTCCAGCACTTCTCGCTGTTCGACACACTGACCGTGACCGAAAACATCGCGCTCGGCCTGCCCAAGGACACCGACCTGCATGCGCTGAGCATGCGCATCCGCGAAATTTCGCACCAGTACGGCCTGCCGCTGGAACCCGAGCGCCATGTCCACACGCTGTCGGTCGGCGAATGCCAGCGCGTCGAGATCGTGCGCGCGCTGCTGGCCAAGCCGCAATTGCTGATCCTCGACGAGCCGACGTCGGTGCTGACGCCGCAGGCGGTGGAAAAGCTCTTCGATACGCTGCGCCTGCTGGCGAAAGAGGGATGCAGCATCCTTTACATCAGCCACAAGCTCGACGAGATCCGTGCGCTGTGCCATAAGTGCACCGTCATGCGTGCGGGGAAGGTGACCGGCATCTGCGATCCGACGCAGGAAACCGCGGCCAGCCTGTCGCGCATGATGATCGGCGCCGAGCCCCCGGCCATCAAGGCGGTCGACCGCCTGCCGGGAGAAAAGCTGCTCTCGCTGCGCGACCTGTCGCTGCCCAAAAACCATCCCTTCGGCACCGAGCTGGCGGACATCAACCTCGATTTGCACGCCGGTGAAATCGTCGGCGTCGCCGGCGTCTCCGGCAACGGCCAGCAGGAACTGCTCGCCGCGCTCTCCGGCGAAGATCCGCGCGCAAGGCCGGATGCCATCCTGCTCAACGGCGAACCGGTCGGCCGCATGAATGCCGCGCGCCGCCGCAAGCGCGGCCTCGGCTTCGTGCCGGAAGAGCGGCTCGGCCGCGGCGCCGTGCCCGACCTCTCGCTGGCGCACAACATCCTGCTCTCGCACCAGAATACGTCAACGGTCCGTTCCGGCCTGATCCGGTTTGGTGCGATCCATGATCTCGCTGCCGCCATCATCAACCGTTTCAAGGTGAAGGCGCCGGGGCCGCACGCGACCGCCGGCAGCCTCTCCGGCGGCAATCTCCAGAAATACATCGTCGGCCGCGAAGTCATGCGCGATCCCAAGGTGCTCATCGTCGCCCAGCCGACCTGGGGCGTGGACGTGGGCGCCGCCGCGCAGATCCGCGCCGAACTGGTCGCCCTGCGCGATGCCGGCTGCGCGCTGCTGGTCGTGTCGGAAGAGCTCGATGAACTGTTCGAAATTTCGGACCGCCTCGTGGTGATCGCCAAGGGAAAACTGTCTCCCTCGATCAAGCGTTCGCAGGCGACGGTCGACATGATCGGCCAGTGGATGAGCGGCTTGTGGGACGAGAATCAACCGGCGCGCCAGGAGGTGGCCAATGCTTAAGATGGAAAAGCGGCCCAGCCCGTCCGTATTGATGTCGTGGCTGTCGCCGGTGTTCGCCGTGCTGTTGACGGTAGCCTGCGGCGCGATGCTGTTCCTTGCGCTGGGCAAGAATCCGCTGACCGGCCTTTCGGTATTCTTCATCGAACCGGTCAAGGATCTGCAAGGCTGGGCAGAGGTCGGCGTGAAGGTCGCGCCGCTGCTGCTGATCGCGGTCGGCCTGGCGATCTGCTTCCGCGCCAACGTGTTCAACATCGGTGCCGAAGGCCAGCTGGTCATCGGCGCGATGACGGGCGGGGCGGTGGGCCTGTACTTTGACCAGGGCGAGGGCGGCGGGGCGATGATGATCGCGCTCGTGCTGCTGGCGGGCATGGCGGGCGGCATGGCGTGGGCGGCGATCACGGCCTTCCTGCGCGACCGGTTCAATGCCAATGAAATCCTGGTATCGCTGATGCTGGTTTATGTTGCGCAGCTGTTGCTCAATCTCGTGGTGCACGGCCCGTTGCGCGATCCGGAAGGATTCAATTTCCCGCAGTCGCGCATGCTGTCCGATGGCTACCTGCTGCCCAACATCATCGAAGGCACGCGCCTGCATTTCGGCTTCGCAATGGCCGTGCTGGCTTCCGCGCTCGGCTGGCTGTTCCTGTCGCGCAGCTTCGCCGGCTATCGGCTTCAGGTCGGCGGCATGGCGCCGGCGGCGGCGCGCTATGCGGGATTCTCCTCGCGCAAGGCATTGTGGACCTCGATGCTGCTGTGCGGCGCGCTCGCCGGCATCGCCGGCACCGCCGAAGTGCTCGGGCCGATCGGCCAGCTCACGCCGTCGGTTTCGCCGGGATACGGCTTCGCGGCCATCATCGTGGCCTACGTGGGACGCCTGCATCCGGTGGGTGTGGTGTTCTCGAGCTTCATCATGGCGCTGTTCTACATCGGCGGCGAGCTCTCGCAGTCGCGGCTCGGCATGCCTAACGCCATCACCGGCGTGTTCCAGGGCATCCTGCTGTTCTCGCTGCTGGCTTGCGATGTGCTTATCCACTACAAATTGAGCTGGAGAAAAAAATAATGGAATCGTTTGCGCCACTGGTCGCCGCATCGATCAATGCCGGCACGCCGCTGATGCTGGCCGCGCTCGGCCTGCTCATCAATGAAAAGTCCGGCGTCGTCAATCTCGGCGCCGAAGGCATGATGCTGGTCGCCGCCATCGTCGGCTTCGCCACCGCCGTCAATACGGATAGCGTGACCCTCGGCTTCATCGCCGCCGCCTGCGCGGGCATGCTGCTGGCCGGCTTCTTCGCGCTGATGACCGTCTGGCTCGGCACCAACCAGTATGCGACCGGCCTGGCGCTGTCGCTGTTCGGCGGTGGGGCATCGGCCTACATCGGCATCAGCTACGTGGGCCACAGCCTGGAAAATCCGAAGTTCGCGATTCCCCTCCTCGGCGACATTCCCGTCCTCGGCATCGCGCTGTTCCGCCAGCATCCGATGGTCTACCTGTCGCTGCTGCTGTGCGGCGGCATCATCTGGTTCCTTTATCGCAGCCGCGCCGGCCTCGTGCTGCGCGCGGTGGGCGAATCGCCTTCCTCCGCCCATGCGCTCGGCTACGATGTGCGCAGGATCCGCCTGGCCGCCTTGTTGTTCGGCGGCGCCTGCTGCGGCCTGGCGGGCGCCTTCATGTCGCTGGTGTACACGCCCCTTTGGGTGGAGGGCATGGTGGCCGGACGCGGGTGGATCGCGCTGGCGCTGACCACCTTCGCTACCTGGCGCCCGGCGCGCGTGCTGGTCGGCGCCTACCTGTTCGGCGGCGTGACCATCATGACCTTCCATGCGCAGGGATTGGGCGTGTCGATTGCATCGCAGTGGCTGTCGATGCTGCCTTACCTTGCCACCATCATGGTGCTGGTGCTGATTTCCACCAACGCAAACTGGATCAAGCTGAACATGCCGGCTTCGCTCGGTAAAAATTTCCATCCGCATTGATTCCGGGAAAGGCGCGTTCGTGCGAATTTGGAGATAATCTCCGGTTTGTTTGCTGTCAAACGATGTGGACTTCGACGACCGGTGGCCCGTCGTCCGGACTATCCCGCTGTGGTTCCCACTCGGCGAGATGCGGCGTCCATTGAACAACCAGTGGGAAATACCTGTAGAGGAAAACCATGTCGAAAAGCTTCATGCGCGCCGCCCTGGCCGCGATCGCCGTACTGCCAGCAATGGCCTTTGCCGCGGACCCGGCACCGCTCAACGTTGGTTTCGTCTATGTCAGCCCGATCGGTGAAGCCGGCTGGACCTACCAGCACGACCTGGGCCGCAAGCAGATGGAGCAGTCGCTCGGCAACAAGGTCAAGACCCGCTTCGTCGAAAGCGTGCCGGAAGGCGCCGACGCCGAGCGCGTGATCCGCGACCTGGCGCAGCAGGGCAACAAGCTGATCTTCACGACCTCGTTCGGTTACATGAACCCGACGCTCAAGGTCGCCAAGCAATTCCCGGACGTCAAGTTCGTCCACCTGACCGGCTACAAGACCGCGCCGAACGTCGCCACCGCCAACGCGCGCTTCTATGAAGGCCGGTATCTCGCCGGCGTCCTCGCGGGCAAGATGACCAAGTCCAACGTCGCCGGTTACGTCGGCGCCTTCCCGATTCCCGAAGTCCTGCAAGGCATCAACGCCTTCACCCGCGGCATGCGCAGCGTGAACCCGAAGGCCGAAGTGCGCGTCATCTGGGTCAACAGCTGGTTCGATCCGGGCAAGGAACGCGACGCCGCGATCACGCTGATCGGCCAGGGCGCGGACGTGGTCACGCACCACACCGACTCGCACGCCGCCGTGCAGGCAGCGGAAGAGAAGGGCAAGTACGCGGTCGGCTACCACTCCGACATGAAGAAGTTCGGTCCGAAGGCGCAGCTCGCTGCCGTCACGCACCACTGGGGCGACTACTACACCAAGGCCGCGCAGGATGTGGCGGGCGGCAAGTGGAAGACCAGCGGCACCTGGGGCGGCATCAAGGACGGTTTCGTGAAGCTGGAAGCGATCAACGCCAGCGTTCCCGAGGACGTGAAGAAACTGGTTGCAGCCGCCGAGAAGGATATCGTCGCCGGCAAGCTGACCCCGTTCGATGGCCCGGTCAAGGACAACGAAGGCAAGGTCCGCCTCGAGAAGGGCGCCATGACCGACGACGCGCTGAACAAGATGGATTTCTACGTCGAAGGCGTGCAGGGCAAGCTGCCGGGCAAGTGATCGGCGCGGAGCATCAAACAGAAAAGCCACCGAAAAATTCCGGTGGCTTTTTTTATGTTCACCTGCCCTCTTGCCTGCAGCCCGGCATCTTCAGCGAGGGATGACCTTCCCTCTAATCGTCGCCAATTGCCTGGCGTTTTCCCTGCAAATCGCGCGGAATGCCCCGCTGATCCGCTCATCGCTACCCGCATCCTCCCAGAACGCAAGCGCGCATTCGTACGCATCCATCCAGGCGCTTCTTTCCGCCGGTAGCGGCATGGAAAATTGCGGTGCGACCGCAGGCACTTCGCCTCCCGGCAGGGGGGCGTACGCCATCGGCAGCATGTCATAGGCGGGCGCGATCCGGAATGTGCCGGCTTCGGGAATGAAGCTCAGATTCCCCATATGCATATCGCTGTTGGCGATCAGCTTTCCAAACCACCACATGCGCAGCACCGAATCCGCCCCGGCAGGGGCAATCAACTTCAGCTGCGCCATTCGCCGCACGGGAACGCGCCAGTCTTCTCCGCCGGTTCCCAGCATGTGGTTGTTCAGCGACTCAAGGCTGACAAGCGGCGTACGGCCGAAGCGGCCGACTCGGTCGAAGCGCTCGGATTCGAGGAAGGTCCGGTTCTGTCCGCGCAGGATGCGCGAACGGGCGCCAGCAACGCCAGGCAGTTTTGCGATATGGACGGACGCCAGGTGCTCGCAGACCAGCAGGTCCGACCAGCGTTGCGTCGCGCCCTCCGAGACTTCCCCGGAAAACTTGACGATCACATGTTCGGTGGCCGCACCGGCAAGGCGGCGAATCGCCGGAAATTTCGGAAACTCGCCACCGGCGCTGCCTCCCGCGACACCGAGCGCCGCGACACCTCGGGCGAGGGCAATATAGGCCCCCGGTTGTTGCGCCTCCGTGATGGCGGGTTCCGGGTTCAGCACGCGTTCCTGCCATCGCTGGAGGGCCGGTTCGCCGAGTATCAGGTTGCCGCTGGTATCCCAGCCGGCACGCGTGAGGATATACAGGACATCGTCGTCGCTCCATTGCCGTGGATCGGGAGGGATTTCGAGTGCGGCATGGTATTGACGGGCGAACGTCCGGCCCAGGAAGCCCTGCGGCCGCATGTCGAGCAGCGGATACGGCAGTCCCTCCCACCAGCCGTCAATCGACGTACTGTCGACCGGCCAGGAGAGTGTCTGCAGGTTGCACAGGACGCCGTCCGGGTAAACGGGGGCCAGGCTTGCCACTTCCTCTATGCCCCCGTGTTCGTCGACCCGGTAAAGAGGATATTTTTCGAGTCGGCCGCGCAAGGGCCTCTGCAGCGCGTAGCGCGCACGCGGACCGGCGCCGGCCTGGAGGATATCCTGTCGTTCCCCCAGCCAGCGGAGGATTGTGCGCGGTACGACACCTGCCCGCTGCGACAATGACGACGCGCTGGCGGGTCCTTGCCGGAGGGCTCTAAGGAAAGATTGCTGGGCAATGTCGTTGCGCGGTCTCATGGGGAGAGTTATGTCTTGAATTATGTCTTAATTTTATATTGAAAAATCTTTTAAAAACAACTTGGTATGAATTTTTATTTCAATGTAATGTCGCGAATTTTGTCATTAAATCGATTTTGCGAAGGAAATAATTGTTTCGAATGGGAAAAGCAAGCTGAAATTTCCTGAAACCCGCATGGACAAAGGCCGAAATACGATGTACTGTATGTATGAACAGTATTTGATTCCGGCGTTTTTGGGTGAACTGAATTCGTTCAAATTTGTCAACGCCGGGGTACAAACCGGGAGGCTCGTACAACTCCCACGGCGACAGACCGGACACCGATCCCGTCGCCACTTGAACAAGGAGTCCACTATGTTCAAAGCAGGCACATCGGTAGGGGCGGGCCGCTGGCCCAACCAGAACGCGCACCCTGACCTCTGGCACAAGCCCATCCGCGGACAAGTCCTCGACTTCTGCGACGTGCGCGCATGGGCCAATTCCATCCACTTCCCGGAAGACGTGCCGCATGCGGGCGACGTGATGGGTGTGGCGCTCAGGCTGCAGGCCGAAGGCAAGCTCGAGGGATTGACGCCGGTCCTGTGGGATTTCGTCACGCATCGTCGCGTCACATGGGAAAAGACGGCCTCGTTGCGACCCTATGAAGATGACATGATGCTGTGGCGTGCAGCACGCGCGCTGCGCCGCGACGAGATCGAGCATCCCCGCCGCCGCAAGCCGCGCGACATCCGTGAATTCCTGCCCGAACAGCAGCAGCACCTCGCGCTGGCGTAGCAGGCAAGCATGCCCGGCTGGTCTCCACGATTCCGTTCCTGAAATCCTCCTTCGTTCGGCCTGATATAGCCCGCCCGCGATACCTCCTATATGTGCCGCATTGGTTACATGCGGAAACTATTTCATTAGATTGGCTGGAAGTCGCGGCAACAGCGACAGCGAAACCCGCTCGACCAAGAGCGCATCCACGTACCGCCAATCCAGAGGAGACCGTCATGCCGAACATTGCCCGTACCCTGTCCGTATTCCTGACTGCCGCCATTGCCGCCGGCAGCGCGCAAGCCAGGGAAGTCACCATGATTTTCGGGCTCGCCCTGCCGCCTTACGTCATACAGGAGAGCAACAGCGGATTCGAAGTCGACATCATCCGCGCCGCGCTCGCGGTGAAAGGGCACACGCTGAAACCGACCTACGCCTCCTTCCTCGCCGCACCGAAAATGCTGAGGGACAAGCAGGCCGACGCCGCCCAGCGCGGCAGCATGGAGCTCAAGGAAAGCGAAGGTTTCCACTATGCGTCGGAACCGACCGTGCTTTACCAGGACGCCGCCGTCACGCTGAAGAAGAACAACCTGAAGATCGACAGTCTCGCCGACCTGCAGGGCAAATCCATCGTCAGCTTCCAGGGCGCGACGCAATTCCTGGGACAGGACTATGCCGCCGCGGTGAAGGGCAACGCGAATTACCAGGAGAGCAGCAACGAGCGCCGCAAGCTGCAGATGTTTTATGCAAACAGCACGCAGGTCTACGCAGGCGACGTCAACATCTTCAAGTATTACCGCGACGGCGTGAAAGGGGATGTGGATGTCAGGCAGGAGGTGGTGTACCACAAGGTATTTGCGCCGAACGCCGATATGTCGCGCAACGCCGTGTTCCTCGACAAGCAGGTGCGTGATGATTTCAATGCGGGGTTGAAGCAATTGAAGAGCAGTGGACAGTATCAGCAGATCATCAGGAAGTACGTGGCGGATTGATCGCGCAATAACTGGTGGCCGGTGAAGGCGCCGCAGCCATTGCGGCATCAACCGGACAGCGCGGCATCGATCGGGGAGATGACAGCGCGACCGCCCCGGTTCAATACATGGGTGTAAATCCCGGTGGGGGAGACGTCCGAATGGCCGAGCAGTTCCTGAGCTGTCCGGATGTCATAACCTGCTTCCAGCAAGTGTCTCGCAAAGCTATGGCGCAAGGTGTGCGTCGAAGCGGGCTTGGTAAGCCTGGCCGCCGTTACACCGCGCTTGATCGCGCGCTGCACTGTCTGCTCATACATGTGGTGCCGCCGAACAATGCCGCTCCTTGGATCCGTGGATTCATGATCTGACGGAAAGACCCAAAACCTGCCCCAATGCGTGCCAGTGCGGTAGGTTGGGCTGCAAAGCCCAACATGCTTCAGGGTGCTCATAAATTCGTCGGACTGCATGACATGCACGGGAATGTGTGGGAATGGACTGCCGACTGGCATGATGAAAACTATTATGCGCACTCGCCGTTGGACGATCCGAACGGCCCGGCGGAAGGCACGGTCAAGGTGCGCAGAGGCGGTTCATGGCACACATGGCCGCTGTACGCGCGTTGTGCATACCGCAATTGGAATTCACCCGAGACGCGATACACGCTCGTGGGCATTCGCCTCGTCATGGATGCGCCGTGAGGGTACGATCTGTGCCGCCCAAGCTTCGATCCGAATGCCTCGGCTGTCCTTAACTTAAATCAAGTTCCGAAAATTTCCCTTCTTTTCGCAACAAAAGTCCAATTTCCCCTTTGCACAAAGATGCATCCCAAATGTATGATTTGATCCGTCGGCTCAACATGTGACTTTTTTCATCATATGCGACGCGCCGAAACCCTTAACGGTTCAGACATAGGAATCCCCTGACATGAGCGCCTCTTTCACCAAATCCGCAGCCAGGAACATCTTCTATGGCGGCGCGGTGTTTTTCTTCCTGCTATTCCTGGCAATGACCTTCGACACCATGCAGACGCTGCCCAAGCGTGACAACCGCGAGAACCTGACCGAGTCGGTCGTTCGCGGCAAGCATCTCTGGGAGACGCGCAACTGCATCGGTTGCCACACGCTGATGGGCGAGGGCGCTTACTTCGCGCCTGAGCTTGCCAACGTGTACACCCGCCGTGGCGGCGACTTCATCAAGACGTGGATGAAGATCCAGCCGACCGGTACGCCGGGCCGTCGCCAGATGCCCCAGTTCCACCTGAACGACCAGCAACTGGATGACCTCGTGAACTTCCTGAAGTACACCTCCGAGGTCAATACCAACAAGTGGCCGCCGAATATCGAGGGTTAATCCAATTCAAAGCAACAAGCGGAGAAAACAATGCAATTCAAATCACAGGCGGTCGCGAAGCCTTATTTCATCGCGGCGATCGGCCTCTTCTTCGGGCAGATTCTGTTCGGCCTGATCATGGGGCTGCAGTATGTCGTGGGGGACTTCCTGTTCCCGGCGATTCCGTTCAACGTGGCCCGCATGGTCCACACCAACCTGCTGATCGTGTGGCTGCTGTTCGGCTTCATGGGGGCGGCCTACTACCTGATTCCCGAAGAGTCGGAGCGTGAGCTGCACAGCCCGAAACTGGCATTGGCGACCTTCTGGGTCTTCCTGATCGCCGGCGCGGCAACCATCGTCGGCTATCTCGCCGTCCCGTACGCCAAGCTTGCCGAGTACACCGGCAATGACCTGCTGGCGACCATGGGCCGCGAGTTCCTCGAGCAGCCTTTGCCGACCAAGGTCGGTATCGTGATCGTTGCACTGGTCTTCCTGTACAACATCTCGATGACCGTGCTGCGCGGCCGCAAGACCAGCATCAACCTGGTCATGCTGGTCGGTCTGTGGGGCCTGGCGATCTTCTTCCTGTTCTCGTTCTACAACCCGGCCAACCTGGTCAAGGACAAGTACTACTGGTGGTGGGTCGTGCACCTCTGGGTGGAAGGCGTGTGGGAACTGATCATGGGCGCGATGCTGGCCTTCGTGCTGATCAAGGTGACCGGCGTGGACCGTGAAGTGATCGAGAAGTGGCTGTACGTGATCATCGCGATGGCACTGATCACCGGCATCATCGGTACCGGCCACCACTACTACTGGATCGGCGCACCGGAATACTGGCAATGGTGGGGCAGCGTGTTCTCCGCCCTGGAACCGATTCCGTTCTTCATGATGACCGTCTTTGCATTCAACATGGTGAACCGCCGCCGCCGCGAGCATCCGAACAAGGCAGCCGTCCTGTGGGCACTGGGCACCGGCGTGATGGCCTTCCTCGGCGCGGGCGTGTGGGGCTTCCTGCACACCCTGGCACCGGTGAACTACTACACCCACGGCAGCCAGATCACGGCAGCGCACGGCCACATGGCGTTCTATGGCGCGTATGCCATGGTCACGCTGACCATGATCAGCTACACCATGCCCCTGATGCGCGGCCGTCCGGCCAACAGCAACAAGGCGCAGATCGTGGAAATGTGGTCGTTCTGGCTGATGACCATCTCCATGGTGTTCATTACCCTGTTCCTGACCGCCGCAGGCATCCTGCAAGTCTGGCTGCAGCGCGTCTCGGCAACCCCGATGCCGTTCATGGTGGCGCAGGACCAGGTGGCCCTGTTCTACTGGATGCGTGAAGTGGCGGGTGTCGTGTTCCTCGTCGGCATCGTGCTGTACATCGTCAGCTTCTTCGTCAAAGGCAAGGACCAGGCAACCGCCTGACCATGACCAACCGCCCGGCTCCCGCCGGGCGGATACGGAAACCAGCCGTGAACGTAACACTGTCTCCCTTTGTGCCTCATCAAAACAATCGCCAATTGCCCGGCGACCTCGCGATGTGGTGCTTTATCCTCGCCGAACTGCTGGTGTTCGGCGTCTTTTTCGTGGTGTACGCCTTCACCCGCGCCAACCACGTCGAACTCTTCAACGCGTCGCAACTCGAACTGGACCGTACCAGTGGCGCGATCAATACCGTCCTGCTGATTACCAGCAGCTTCTTCGTCGTGCGTGCCGTCGATGCAATCCGGCGCGGCGGCAAATATGGCGGCACGGGATGTGCGCGCTGGCTCATCGCTGCGATGGGCTGCGGCGGCGCTTTCCTCGTGCTGAAACTCGCCGAATTCGGCGTCAAGGTATCCGCCGGCATCTCGATGTCGACCAATACCTTCTACATGTTTTACCTGTTTCTCGGTTTCTTCCACTTCATGCACGTGGTGCTCGGCATGGTGATCCTCGCCGCCGTTGCGCTGAAGGCGCGGCGGGGCGGCTACAGCGCCGACGACCACGCCGGCGTGGAGACCGGTGCGGCCTACTGGCACATGGTCGACCTCGTGTGGATCGTGCTGTTCCCGCTGATTTACATACTGCACTGACATCATGACAAACACCGCATCGATGCGCGCCTGGCTGATCCTGCTGGCACTGACCGGCCTCAGCACCGGGCTCGCCGAAATGCACCTCTCAGGTGCCGCTGTCCTGATCCCGGTGCTGCTGGCAACACTGCTCAAGGGCCGCATCGTGATCGACGCCTTCATGGGACTGCGTCACGCGCCCATCCTGTGGCGCGTGACGGTGCTGGGCTGGCTGCTCGCCGTCGTCGGCCTGATCGCTTTTGCATTCCGCATTTCACAGAATTAGTATGGAGGAATTGATGAACGACCTCACCGCACCCGGCCTGATGGCTTCCCTCGATATTCCCTATTACCAGCCGATCGGCAACGAATGCGCGCTGTTCGAGCATGCGTTCCGCAACCGCCTGCCGCTCCTGATCAAGGGGCCGACCGGCTGCGGCAAGACACGCTTTGTCGCCCACATGGCGGCACGCCTTGCGCGGCCGCTGATCACCGTCGCCTGCCACGACGACCTGACCGCCGCCGACCTCGTCGGACGCCACCTGATCGGTGACGGCCAGACGATCTGGTCCGACGGTCCGCTTACCCGTGCCGTGCGCCAGGGCGGCATCTGCTATCTCGACGAAGTGGTCGAGGCACGCAAGGACACTACGGTCGTGCTGCATCCGCTGACCGACGACCGCCGCATCCTGCCGATCGAACGCACCGGCGAAGAACTGCAGGCGCCCGACGACTTCATGCTGGTGGTGTCGTACAACCCCGGCTACCAGAACCTGCTGAAAAGCCTGAAGCCCTCGACCCGCCAGCGCTTCGTCGCCATCAACTTCGGCTTCCCGCCGGCGGCGATGGAGCAGAAGATCGTGATCGCCGAAACCGGTATCGAAGCCATGCAGGCAACGCAACTGGTCACGCTGGCCGGCCACTTCCGCCAGTTGAAGGACCACGACCTGGAAGAGGCCGTGTCCACGCGCCTGCTGGTGTATGCCGCCAGCCTGATGCGCGCCGGCTGCGATCCGGTGGATGCCTGCGAAGCGGCGCTGGTCGAGCCGCTGACCGACGATGCCGACACGGCCGCGGCGCTGCTCGAAGTCATCAAGGCCACCTTCGGAAAATGATGGATGAGGACCCGCATGCGCCAGTGGCCGTGCAGGCCGAAGCGCTCTACCTCCTTAACCTCCTGCTGTTGCCGGGGCTGGCCTTTGCCGGATTGCTGTGGCTGGCGCACCGCCATCGCCGCAGCCCGAGCGACCTGGTGCGCTGCCACCTGAAGCAGACGATTGTAGCCAGCCTGTGGGCCGGCGCGTTGCTCACGGCGGTAACGGCCACGATCCTGGTGCTGGGCGGGTTGCACAAGCCGGCCACATGGGTTGTGCTGATCCTCTATTTCACCTGCTGTCACGCCGTGCTGGCCCTGCTCGGCATTGTCGGGCTGTCGCGCGCCATGGCAGGGAAACCGTATGTCTATCCGCTCATCGGGAGCCGTCAATGGTAAAGCCCTTGCATGGCGCCGCGACCGGTCCCGCAGTGGCGCCGGCGACGGGCGGCAATGCGACCGGCTGGCTGGGGCTGCGCGTGCAGCGCTGGCGGCAACTGACGCAGACGGGCTTTTTCCTGTTGTTCATCCTTGCTCCGGTATTCGACATCTTCCGGCTCGACCTGAACGTCAAGCATTTCATTTTCCTCGGCCTGGACTGGACGCTCGGGCTCGACGATTTCCTGGCCGGGCGGGCTTCCGCCGTGCAGGCCTCGATCAACATTGTGCTGCGCGGCTTCCTGCCGCTGCTTGCCATCGGCGGTACGCTGATCTACGTCAGCTGGAAATGGGGACGGCTGTACTGCGGCTGGCTGTGCCCGCATTTCTCGGTGGTGGAAACCATCAACCAGACCCTGCGCCGCGCCATCGGCAAGCAAAGCATCTGGGATGCCAAGCGCATTCCCTCACGCAATGCGGATGGCAGCGAGACGCCGCATGATGCGATCTGGTGGTTCGCCGTGATTCCGCTTGTTATCGCCTGCTCGGTATTGTGGGCAGTGGTGTTGCTGACTTACCTGCTTCCGCCTGCGGAAATCTACGGCAACATCTGGCACGGCACGCTCACGCGCAACCAGTCCATTTTCCTTGGCGTGGCGTCGCTCGCGTTCTTTGTCGAGTTCATGTTCGCACGCCACCTGTTCTGCCGTTATGCCTGTGCGGTCGGCTTCTTCCAGAGCCTGGCATGGATGAGCAACGACAAGGCCATGGTGGTCGGCTTCAAGCGCGAGCGGGCCAAGGATTGCTCGACCTGCTTTTCCGCCTGCGACCATGTATGCCCGATGCGGCTCAACCCGCGCAATGTCAAGCGCATGATGTTCGCCTGCGTGCAGTGCGGGCAGTGCGTCGATGCCTGCGATCACACCCAGGCGGACAATCCCCAAGGATCGTTGCTCAACTGGGTACACGATGTGCGGGCCGAGTCGGAAGCTGCATTCAACATGCGTGAAGCGCGTACCATCAAGATCACGCCGGTGCAGACCGGCAAGAAGGAATAGCAATGGAAGAATTCGTCGGCGGTTTGTGGGACAAGCTGATTACGCGCACCGCCTACCGCGGTTTTCCGAAGGCGCGCGTGGAGCTGAAGGATATCGAAAAACTGGCGCCGATCTTTTTCCGTGCGCTCGGCGGCGACGCCGGACTCAACATCCGGTCGGGAACAGCCACCGCGCATGGCGCGCGACGCAGCTGGATGGAGCGCGTCGCCGGCATCGGCGAGAAGACCGAGCTGGCATGGGCCGACGACGTCACGCTGCATCTGCCGGCCTCGATCGATCTTTATCCCGAACAAGCGCTCAACCGCGAGCTCTATCTCTGGCTGATCGCGCTGGCGGCGCACGACATCGCCCCGGAAGCGGACTGGATCGTGCGCAACCAGGAGGCGGCACGCGCCACGCTGGAAGCATTGCCGGGGATGCAGTCGCGCTATCGCCGCCTGGTGGAGGCAGAACTGGCACGCCGGACCGCGCCGGCCAAACTGCCGGCGGAGGACGCAAAAGCCGAGCAGGCGATTCGTGACGCACTGCTGCAACCTGGATCTGTGACCGCATTCACGCCGGGAACGAAGCCGCCTTTCCCGGTGCCGCTGTGGCTGCACCCCGATCCGCCGCAGCAGGCCGGCGAACAGCGCAAGGCCGGGCAGGGCGAGCCCCAGCAGCCTGAGGGCGGCAAGGTCAACAAGGACGAGGAAGCGCGCAAGCGCAGCGCCGAGAACGTGGACATGCCGAAGGCGGACAATCCCTTCATCCTGCTGTTCCGCGCCGAAAGCCTGTTTTCCTGGGCCGAATACGTGAAGGTCAACCGCTCGCTCGACGAGGAAGACAATGACGATGCGGTGAAGGCGGCTAACGACCTCGACGTCCTGAGCGTCGCCAACGATGGCAAGACGACCGCCAGCCGCATCCGCTTCGACCTCGACCTGCCGGCGGAGGCGGACGATGATCTCGTGCTGGCCGACGGCATCCTGCTGCCCGAATGGCACTACCGCAAGCGGCAGATGCAGCCCGGGCATTGCCGCCTGCAGATGCTCCTTGCGCGCGATGCGCAGCCTTGCGAGCTGCCGGTCGAACTGTGCGCCACGGCACGCCGCCTGCGCAACCAGTTCCAGGCGCTGACTTCGCAACGCACCCGCCTGCGCGCACAGGCAAACGGCAGCGACCTCGACCTCGACGCCTGCGTGCGCCATGCCGCAGAGCGCGCGACCGGTCTGCCGACCGCCGAGCCTGGGCTGTACATCGACAGCCGCAAGCAGCAGCGCGACCTGTCCTGCCTCCTGCTTGCCGACCTGTCGCTGTCCACCGATGCGTGGATCAGCAATTCCGCGCGCGTGATCGACGTCATTCGCGACAGCATGATGCTGTTCGGGGAAGCATTGGGCGCCACCGGCGACCGCTTCGCGCTGTACGGCTTTTCATCGGTGCGGCGGGAAAACGTGCGCTACCACCTGATCAAGGGATTCGACGAGCGCTATGGCGCGACGATACGCGGACGTGTGGCGGCCTTGAAACCCGGTTTCTATACGCGCATGGGCGCGGCGATCCGTCATTCCGCCGCGATCCTGTCGAAGCAGAAGTCGGCGCGCAAGCTGCTGCTGATCCTGACCGACGGCAAGCCGAACGACCTGGACAAGTACGAGGGACGGTACGGCATCGAGGATACGCGCGTCGCGGTGCAGGAAGCGCGCCAGATGGGACTGACGCCGTTCTGCGTGACCATCGATGAGAAGGCAGGGGAGTATCTCCCCCACCTCTTCGGCGCCAACGGTTATACAGTGGTGCGGGATGCAGCGACGTTGCCGAAGGTGCTGCCCAGCCTCTACGTACAGTTGACCGGAAACAGCTAGGGCAGTTTTATCCAGACTGTACCCGGAGCCAGGCTGAAACTGCTCTAAACCGGCGTCTTCCGTTCCGCCAGCGCGCTCTCGACAAGGTTCACCGTCTGCTCGCCCAGCACGCGGAAGCGCGCCAGTTGCTCGGGGCTTTCCCGCTGTTCGCCCAGCATCTGCTCCAGTTCGGCGGCATACCCGGCAAGTTCGGTGGCGCCCACATTGGCCGCCATGCCGCGGATGCTGTGGACGGCCGACCTGGTGCCCGCGTGGTCGCATGAGGCGACTGCTGCCGCGAACTGGTCGATCGCCGTCGCCAGGCCGGGAACCAGCATGCCGAGTATGCGATGGTAGAGCTCCACATCGCCGGACAGGCGATCCAGGGTATCCGCCGTGTCGAACCCGGGAATTTCGACGGGCGTTGCGTTGATCGGGGCGGGCAGCGGAGAAGCTGCCGGCGCCACCACGCTCATCGGCGCCAGCCAGCGCGTGAGCGTCTGGTAGAAATGCCCCGGATTGATCGGCTTGGTGATGTGGTCCTGCATGCCGCTCTTGGTGCAGGCCTCGCGTTCTTCCGATGTTGCGTGCGCCGTCATTGCCACGATCGGCAGTTCCAAGAAACGTTCGTCCATGCGGATGCGCCGTGTGGCCGCATGGCCGCCCATCTCGGGCATCTGGATATCCATCAGGACCAGGTTGTAGGCATCCGGCCCTTCCGCGAGCAGCTTGTCCACCGCGATGCGGCCATTGCCGGCGATCTCGACTTGCACGCCTGTCACGGCCAGCATTTCGCGTGCGATCTGCTGGTTGATTTCGTTGTCTTCGACCAGCAGGACGCGGCAACCGTCGAAGCGCGGCAAATGCTGCCTGCCCGGCACGCTGCGCTCCGAGGCGGAGTCCTTTGCCAGCACATTGATGAAAGTGTCGTGCAGCAGGGACTGGTCGATGGGCTTGAACAGCACCGCATCGATCGGTGCGTTTTCCGACTGCCGCATGACGTCCTCGCGTCCGAAGGCCGTCACCAGGATGATTTTCGGGATATGCGCCAGCCCTGCCTGGCGGATGGCGTTCGCCAGTTCCGTGCCGTTCATGTCCGGCATGCCGAGGTCGGCCAGTATGAGGTCGTAAGGAACGCCCAGGTCGGCGTTGCGGATGGCGACCAGCGCATCGGCGGCGTTGGACACCGCATTGACCTGGAGTCCGAAGCCGTCGACCAGGTTGGTCAGGATTTCGCGCGCGGCCGGATTGTCATCGACGACCAGGACGCGGCAGCCTAGCAGGCGCTCCGGCAGGCTTGGCAGGGAGATGGCGGTCTGTGCGCCGAGGCCGAAGCGCAGGGTGAACGTGAAGGTCGAACCGACGCCTTCCTGGCTCTGCAGCGAGATGCTGCCGCCCATCATTTCCACCAGGCGGCGGCTGATCGCAAGGCCGAGGCCGGTGCCGCCGTACTTGCGCGTGGTCGAGTCGTCGGCCTGGGTGAATGCCTGGAACAGCTTGTCCATCTGTTCCGGCGACATCCCGATGCCGGTGTCTTCGACGTCGAAGCGCAGTTCCACGCCGTCGTTGCCGTTCGACACGACGCGGCAGCGCAGTTGCACCTTGCCCTGCGGCGTGAACTTGATCGCATTGCTGATCAGGTTGATCAGGATCTGGCTGAGGCGCAGCGGGTCGCCGTTCAAGTGGACGGGCACGTCGTCGGCCACGTCGAACACATAGCGCAATCCCTTTTCCGCCGCGCGCTGGCTGGTGACGGTGCTGACATTGGCCAGCACCTCGTGCAGCGAAAAATCGGTCTTTTCGATGGTCAGCTTGCCGGCTTCGATCTTCGAAAAATCCAGGATGTCGTTGATCAGGCCCAGCAGCGAAACGGCGGCGCGATGGATTTTTTCGACATAATCGCGCTGCTTGCCCGAGAGGTCGGTGCGCAGCGCGAGATAGGCCATGCCGATCACCGCGTTCATCGGCGTGCGGATTTCGTGGCTCATGTTGGCAAGGAAGGCCGACTTCATGCGCGAAGCCTCTTCGGCCACTTCCTTTGCGGCTTCCAGCGCCTTTTCATGATCGCGCAGTTCGCAGTTGGTGCGCAGCAGTTCCGTGGTGCGCTCGGCAACGCGCTGTTCAAGGATGCGTTCGGAACGCTTCAGGCTGTCCACCAGCTGCTGCTGCGCATTTTCCTTCTCCCGTTTCATCTGGTTGAAGCGGTCCGCCAGTGCCAGCGACAGCAGCAGCATTTCCAGTGCGGAACCGATCTGGATGCCGTACACCGACAGGAAATTGGGGATGCCTTTGACGCCGTAGCTGCGCAGGGCAGTCAGCACGGCGGTGAACACGAGGCAGCTGAATGCCAGCAGGAAGAAGCGCGCGCTGCGCTGCCCGCGCATCTTGCACATGATACCGACGACCAGCGCCAGCAGCATGTTGAGCATGTCGAGCGTAATGCCGATGCCGATGATCCGGTGGTAGGGCAGCACCCAGAACCCGATCATCTGCAGCACATTGAACAAGATCATCGCGCGCATGACCTTGTCCAGTACCGGCACGGTCACGTCGGTGGCAAGCAGGCGGCGCTGGAAGAGCATGAGGGTCAGGCCGGTGAGCGCGAAGCCGATCATCGACGAGATCATCGACCAGCCGGGCGATTCCGGCCACAGGAACTGGAAGCCGACGCCGCTGAAGGCGATGAGCGACAGCGCATTCGCGCCGACGAACATTACATAGTAGAGATAGGTCCGGTCGCGCAGGGATGCGAACAGCAGCAGGTTGTAGAGGCCCAGCGCCAGCAGCATGCCGAAGTAGAGCGCCTGGCCGATGTATTCGTGCAGGCTTTCCTGCTCGAAGACTTTCGGCTCCCACAGCTTGGTCGGAATGTCCAGCGTGGTGCCGGTCGCTACGCGTAGGTAATACGTGATCTCCGTGCCGGCGGGAACGTGCAGCGGGAAGACGAAATGCCGGTGGTTGACCACGCGCTCTGCATAGGGCTTGGAATGTCCGGTCGAGATCCGGTTGAAGCCGAAATCGGACGGCGAATAGAAGTCGACGTGGTGCAGGTGGGTGAAGGGGACTTCGAGCAGGCGGTCCAGGTCGCGTTCGGACTTGTTGGCGATCGTGATGCGCAGCCACATGGCCGATCGGCGCAGCCCGAAGTTGAGAGAATCGTTCTTCAGCCGCGGCTGTTTGAAGCGCGGCGCGAAGGCGGCACTGCTGACCTGTTCAATGTTCCATTGCTGATCGAAATCTTCCAGCACGGACCAGTAGGGGGTCAGGTTGATGGGTTTGGGATGCGGCTTGCCGTCGAGAAGCAGGTCGGTTGCCCCGGCCCCGGAGGCCAGGAGCAGCAGGCCGATTGCACACCAGATGCGAATGAAACGAAAAGCAGACAACATCCCCCACCTGTTTGAAAATGTTACAAATTAGAAACAACTTCTATCGTAACAGCATACGCTGGAGGAGTCTGCGTTTGTCCAGGTTGCGTCAAAGAAACATATGGTTACAGAATTAACATTTCTTAACAGAAATCAAATATGATCCGAAAAATTCAATAATCGCGGCACCGTCCGGAAAGCCGCACGAGGGAGGCCCATATGAGCACCAGTCTTCAACACGAAGTCGTCATCATCGGCAGCGGTTTCGGCGGAGCGGTCATGTCCGCCCGTCTGTCCCGGCAATGGCCGGGCAAGATCCTGGTGCTCGAACGGGGCAAGGAATACCCGCTCGGCGCCTATCCGCGCAGCCCTGCGGAAATGGCAGACAACGTCTGGTGCCCCGATGGCGATACCGCACGCCGCTCACGCGCCGTGCGCAGGCGCAAGGCGGAACGCGGCCACCTGACCGGCATGTTCGACATTCGCCATTTCGAGAAGATCGATACCGTTACATCCGCGGTCTACGGCGGCGGCTCCCAGATCTACGCCAATGTTTTCCTGCGGCCGCCGGCGGCGGTCTTCGAGCAGGGCTGGCCATCCGCCCTCAAGCGCGAGGTGCTGGCGCCGTACTACGATGTTGCCCAGCAGGTCCTTGGCGCGCGCCCGGTTCCGCCGGCAAGCGGCGAGGATGACCGCCGCTATATCCGGCGCACCGAACGTTTCCAGGAATTCGCCCGGCAGGCCGAGCTTCCCACGAAGATGGCCGACATCTGCGTCTACTTCGGCAACGATTACACCTATCGCGGCAGCGACAATCCGGTGCCGCTCGGCGTGCAGGAGGCCAACCGCTACGGCGCGCTGCAGACCTCATGCACCTATTGCGGCGAATGCGACATCGGCTGCAACGTGCAGGCCAAGAACTCCGTCGACCACAATTACCTGCATGTGGCGCGCCAGCGTTACCAGGCGGCAGTGCGCACCCAGTGCGAGGTCGAGCGCATCGTGCCGCTCGATGCCAGCGGGGCCGACGACCCCGACGGCGACGGCTACCACGGCTACCGCGTGTATTTCCGCGACTTGCGCATGGGCGAAACCGTGAGCGTCACGACACAGCGCGTCGTTGTTTCCGCCGGGACGCTCGGTACCAACGAACTGCTGCTGCGCAACCGCAACGTGCACAAGACGCTGCCGCGCATTTCCTCGCGCCTGGGACAGCAGTTTTCCGGCAACGGCGATTTCCTCGCCTTCGCCGTGGACGGCACGAAGGAAGTCAATTCCACCTACGGTCCGGTCATCACGCAATACACCGACCACCACCTGTACAAGGACCTCGACCGCAAGCAGGCGTTCCTGCTGCAGGATGCCAGCTATCCGACCCAGGTCGGCTGGGCAACTGCCGCGCTGGGGCCGGTGATGAATCCGATCGAGATGATCTGCACGACCTTCAAGCAGGTGATGGCTTACGCATTCGACAAGTTTTACCCGGGGCGCAAGCACAGCAGCGTCGGCTACATGGTGCAAAAGCTTTTCTCGCATGACCTGTCGCAGTACAGCGCGGTCCTGCTGTGCATGGGACTCGACAATGCCAGGGGCGTGCTGCGCCTGAACAAGGAAGGCTACCTCGACATCGACTGGCCGCAGGAAAGCAACGAGAGCCTGTACGACGCCATCATCCGGCTGGGCAAGCGCTTCACGCAGTTCATCGGCGGCAAGCACTACCTGCCGATGCCGACCTGGCTGTGGCCGGTCAAGAACAACATCACGGTCCATCCGCTCGGCGGCTGCGCGATCGCGGACACGCCGGAGCAGGGCGTGGTCAGCGCGCAGGCCGGCAGCCGCGGCCAGGTGTTCGGCTACCAGGGGTTGTATGTGGCCGATGGTTCGCTGATGCCGACGGCGCTCGGTGCCAATCCGGTGGCGACCATTACGGCCTTGTCGGAGTGGATCGCGCATGACATTACCGGTGTCGTGCCGGATGCGGGTCTTTGACCCCTCCCTTCTCCCGCCTGCGGGAGAGGGGAGTTAGGAAGAAGGCTGGGTGACGGCCCGGAAAAAATTCCCAGGGAGAGTGCGTATGTCCGATGATTTGACCGGCGTAAAAATCGAATTCGCCGAAGTAATGAAAGGCTATGTCAGCGCGGAGGCCACGACCTTCGCCGACGGTTACGCAGACGGCGAGAAGGCCGGCCATCAACTGGCCTTGCATGTCACCGTCCGCATTTCCGACCTCCATGCCTTCCTGCATACCGAAGGCCACGCCGGCACGCTTGAGGGGCATGTCGATTGCCCGCTGCTCGGCGGCGTCTGTCCGGTGCAGTCCGGCACCTTCCGGCTGATGCCCGATACCGCGGACCGCGACCGCAAGGTCATGTATTACCAGGTGTACTGCACCACGCCTTCCGGCGAGCAGTTCACCTTCGTCGGCAACAAGCAGGTGCAGCACACGGCGCCGCTCGACCTGTGGCACGACACGACCACCTTGTTCGTCAATGTCTACCGCGGCCATGTCGACCCGGACAAGCCGGCGCAGGCTTCGCTCTGGGTAACGGGCATCATCAGCCTCGGCCTGCTCGATTTCATGCAGGTGCTGCGCGGCCTGAGCGCGAAGGATGCGCATGGCGATACGAGCTTCGCCGGCCTGGTTGCCTTCGGCCGCTTCTTCGCCGGAAAACTGTGGGACGTCTACGGACCGCACCTGCCTCCCGCGCCCAGTCAGCCGCAGCGGAGCTACGCAAAGTTCACGCTCGAAGGCGTGCAGGGCGCGTCGGTCTCCATGCATCCGTTTTCCACGGCGGACGGCCTCACGCTCAACCTCACGCGCTTCTCGCGCGGTGCAAGCAATGACGTGGTCCTCATCGTGCACGGACTGACCAGCTCGTCCGACATGTTCATCATGCCCGAGCACCGGAACCTGGTGCAGACGCTGCTCGACGACGGATTCTCCGACGTCTGGACGCTCGACTACCGGGGCAGCTGCCGCTTTCCCTACAACCTCGTCCGCAGCCGCTACAACTTCGACGACATCGCGCTGTTCGACCATCCCGCAGCGATCGCGGAACTGCGGCGGCATATCGGCCCGCATCGCCGCATCCATGTGATCGCACATTGCGTCGGCGCGCTCACCATGGCGATGAGCCTGTTCGGCAAGACGGTGCAGGGCGTCTCCAGCGTGATCCTGAACAGCGTTGCGCTGACGCCGTATGTGCCCGAATGGTGCGGCCTCAAACTTGTGGTGGGACCGTGGGCGTCGGACTATCTGCTCGGTATCGAGTACTACAACCCGAGCTGGCGTCGCCAGCCCGGTTGGTCGGTCGGCAAGCTGATTGCGATGTGCGCGGACCTGGCGCACCAGGAATGCGACTCGCCGGAATGTCACATGCTCAGCTTCATGTGGGGCAGCGGCAGGCCCGCCCTGTTCAACCACGAGAACATGCTGAAGGTGACTCACGACCGGCTCGGCGACCTGTTCGGCGGCGTGGACGTGCACTACTACCGCCATGTGCACAAGATGGTCGCGGCGGGCAATACCGCGGTGAAATTCGAACCTGGCAATCCGCGCTATGCGGCGCTGCCGGATAATTACTTCGACCATGCGGCGGAGATTCGCACGCCCATCCTGTTCGTCCAGGGCCAGGACAACCGCGTCTTCGCCGATTCCAACATCCGCTGCCACGAGCGGCTGGAGAAGATCGTCCCCGGCCGCCATCGCCTGCATGTCGTCCCCGGCTACGGGCACCAGGACATTTTCATGGGCAAGGATGTCGCGAAGGACGTCTTCCCCCACCTGATCGCCTTCCTGCGGGAGCACGCGCATGGATGAACAAGAACTCCCTCCCGGCCTGGTGATGTGGCCGGCCGGCACGGCCAGCAAGAACCGCCTGTGCGTGCTCATCAGCGACATCCACTGCACCGACTGCACCGTCGGCAACCAGACGGCGTCGGAGGCTGACTGGCAGCTGTTCTTCGAGCAGCTGGAGTTCGCCGTGCACAATCCCGGCGACAAGGTGCAGGGGCCGTCGGAGCAGCGCATCGACGAATTGCTGCTCATCCTCAACGGCGACATTGTCGACCTGATCCGCACCAGCAAGTGGGCGGAGGCGGGCATTTATCCGTGGCAGCGGGACGATCCCCGCTTTGCGGAAATCATCGTCGACATCATGCGCGACATCGTCGCCATCCATGCCTGCTCGCGGCCGGAGTGCAGCGAACAGCCGTATTCCGGATTCTTCTACTGGATGCGGCAAAGCATCGCCAGCCTTCGCGAGCGCGATATCGCCGTCACCGTCATCCCCATCGTCGGCAACCACGACAAGGAATTGCAGATCGTGCCGGCGGCGCGGCAGATGTTTTACGAGGAATGCCTCGGGATGACCGCGCTCGACATCAGCGACAGCTACCGCGCCTGGGTCACCGCGCAGATGGGCACGGCGGCGGATGACATGTACCCGTGCATGCCGTTCTACTTCGCCGATGCCGGCCTGCGCCTGCTTGCCACACATGGCCAGTGGCGCGACCAGGACAACAGCCGTGCCACCGCAAACTGGAAGCCGTCGTGCGGATGGCAGCCGCAGGTCTGGAGGCAGGAACAGTACCGCGCCTTCAGCGAACCCTGTTTTGGTGATACGGTGGCAGCGGGCATGCTGTCACGGTTCATCTGCAAGATGGCCGATACCATCGACAAGAACATGCCGGGTGCGGGCCGCATCTGCAACCTGCTCGATGAAATGGATCTGTACCGTCCGTCGGTATCCGCCGTAGTCCGTTTACTGGCCGAATCGCGCCGCCTTGCCTGGCGCACGCCGGAGGCGAAGGGCATGCATGACAAGGTGCTGCGCTGTTTCCGCGAAAGCCTGGTCGACTGGATGTCGCACGACGAGACCTGGAAGAGCGCGCATGGCACCACGAAGTTCGGCCTGTACGTGCTGAACGTCCTCAGCAGGATCAGGTGGTACTGGGTGGAGATCACCCTCATGCGCCTGATGGCCAAGGTGCAGGAGCCGGAGTCCGACATCAAGACCTGCACGCTGACCGGCCTGCCCGCGTTCCAGCCGGCTTATCGCGCGCTTGGCCTGCGCCTGCATGTGGAAGGGCATACCCATGTCGCGCTGGAGGCGGACCTGCAATTCAGTCAGCCGCGGCAGGGGCGCAACAACTACACCTACATCAACCTGGGTGCGTGGCGCGATTCCATCTTGCCCAAGCGTAATCGCGGCTATCGCCGGCGCGGGATCGGGCGGGCGTTGTTCATCTTCGACCTCGCCCGGCTGGCGCAGCATGCGCCCGACGATGCCTATCGCTTCTATGCGCGCGACATGACGAGCTGGGGCGACCGGATGGACAGCTGGTAGTCTCGCCGCAATTTTTCCATTGATCTTCCGCAAAGCCCGGTGCGTTTTCGCATCGGGGCCTGACCTGTCTCCCGCAAAGACTGTCGAAATCCTTTGTCCATGTCGCGACGTTGCCGTGCCGCGAAGAAAGGATGCCGGCAATGAAAAATCCCTGGTTGAAGAAGAATCCGCTGATGAGCATGTGGCTCAGCGGCGCCAACGCGGTCGCTGGTTCAGCGCGCCGCAGGATCACGGCGGAAAGCAAGCGCCAGGGCGCGGCGATGATGACCCGGGGCATGAAGCAGGTGATCGATTTCTGGACCGGGGCGCTTGACGTGAAGCCTCCCGCCAGGCGAAGGAAGAGGCGCCACTAACTTACAGGAGAAGAAAGCATGAAACGCAGTGCAACGGCCGCGTGGAGCGGCGGACTCAAGGATGGCACCGGGACTGTTTCCCTGCAGAGCGGGGTACTGTCTAACTCCCGCTACGGGTTCCAGTCGCGGTTCGAGGAAGGACCGGGGACGAATCCGGAGGAACTGATCGCGGCAGCGCATGCGGGGTGCTTCACCATGGCCTTGTCGGCGCAGCTGGAGGAGGCGGGGTTCAAGGCGGAGAGTTTGAAGACGGATGCGGTGGTGACGCTGGAGAAGGTGGCGTCGGGGTTTGAGATCACCAAGGTGCATTTGAACCTGGTGGCCAAAGTGCCGGGGGCGGGGAAGGATGTGTTTGACAAGGCTGTGAATGATGCGAAGGTGGGGTGTCCGGTGTCGAAGTTGTTGAAGGCGGAGATTTCGGTTGCTTCAAAGTTGGAGGGATGAGGTTGTCTCTTCGGTGAATCGATGCGTGTTGTTCTCCGTGGAAGCTGGCCGGGACTGGCCCCGGCGGGCCACCTACTTTCTTTGCTTCGCCAAAGAAAGTAGGCAAAGAAAGGCGACCCTGGTGCGCAGCCCCCTTCGGGGGTACCCGAAAAATCCGGCACCGAAGCGGGAAGCGAAATAACTCGCCCTCGCTGCGCTCGGAGCTCAGACAGATTTCGCTTCTTTATCCGCTTCGGCGCCGGATTTTTCGGCTGCGCACAAGGGAAGAACTGCCACCCCATCCCCACCCTGACCCTCCCCTTGAAGGGGAGGGAAATAGTCTGGCTTGGCAGAGTTCGGAGAAAGCTGTTTCTGTTCCCTCCCCTTCAAGGGGAGGGCTAGGGTGGGGATGGGGTGAAGAGATCCCTTGTGCCGACGCCAAAAGAGCGGACAGAAAAACGGAAAAAGAAGCGAAATCTGTTTGAGCACCGAGCGTAGCGAGGGCGAGTTATTTCGCTTCCCGATTTTTCCTCCGCTCTTTTGGGCACCCCGAAGGGGGTGGCGGTACCAGGGTCGCCTTTCTTTGCTTACTTTCTTTGGCGAAGCAAAGAAAGTGAGCGGCCTGCCGGGGCCGAACCCGGCAAGCATCCACGGAGTGACTACCGAAAAGGGTCACCGAAGAGAAACCTCAACTCAACTACGCGCATCCTCCCCCCAAACCTGCCACATCCGGAACCGCACCCCCGCCTGCTCCCCGCTCAACATCTCCCGCACCCCAAATCCAGCCGTACCGGTATCACGCTTGAGCGGCGTAGCAAGCAACACCCCATCCCCCCCCACCAGCACTTGCACAGCAGGCGCAGTCGAATCACTCCCTTTCCCCGACACCACCCCAATCTCCCCGCTTGCCAGCCGCACAACAGCTCCCGTCGGATACATCCCCACCACCCGGATGAAACAGGCAGTCAGCATCGGATCCACAATCTGGTGGTCTGCTAGCAAGATTTCCCTGAGCGCTTCGATCGGCAGCAGCGATTGCCGGTAGCTGCGCGACGAGACCCGCGCGCAATAGCGGTCGGCGAGGGCGATGATCTTGACGTTGAGCGGGATCTCGTCCCCGGATCGACCGAACGGATAGCCGCTGCCGTCTTCGTTCTCATGATGCAGCAGCACGCAGTCCAGCCATTCCTCGTCCGTGACACCCGCGCGACGGAGGAGATCGACACCCTCCTGCGGATGCGCATGGATGGCCGCGAGTTCGTCGTGGGAGATGGCGTTGAGCCGGCTCTGCAGCTGCTCGTGCTTGTGCAGCATGCCGATGTTCATCGTCAGCGCGCCCGCAACGACTGTCAGGATCTGGTGCGGCAGCTTGTCGAGCGCGCGGGCGACCAGCATGGCGACCACAGCCGTGTCGATGCAGTGACGGACCGCGTAGCTGCCTTCGTCCTGGTTATGCAGGATGGCGGCGAGGGCAATATCCGGACCGTCCTCGACGGCGGAGATCAGCTTGCCGGCGACGGCGAGGAAGCGCGACTGGGCGTCGGTTTCGCGCTCGAGATTGAACAGCAGGTATTCCAGCTCGCGGTGCGCTTCGTTGATCCGCCGCAGGACCGGCTGGCGGGATGGCGGGGCGACGGAGGTATCGTCAGGCATCTCGAGGGGGCGCTGCTCCATGTTTTTCCTTTCGAAACGCATTGTCAAAACGGAAATGGCTTCCGCCGACATTGCTGAAGCGGGGAGAAATCGTTCCACCCATTGTAGGGGCGAGTTGGAAGGATTTCATTAATTTGTTGAAATTGAGAAATTTTTACGAAGAACGTTGTTTCCATCAAGCAATTTCTGGCGTGATGGCGGTATGATGAAACCGTTTTCCATCACCAGATAGCCATGGCGACCATCATCAACCAGCGTCTGGCCCACCTGCGATCGCTTGTCGTTGACGACATGGCGACGATGCGGCAGAACATCCGGACCCAGCTTGGGCAACTGGGCATTCCCCACGTCGATCAGGCTTCCACGCCGGACGAGGCGATCAGCTACATCCGCAAGAATGCCTACGACGTCATCATTTGCGACTACAACCTGAACCGGGAAACCAACGGCCAGCAGATGCTGGAATTCCTGCGCTCGCAGAACATCCTTCCGGCTTCCACCATGTTCATCATGGTGACGGCCGAGACCAGCTATGACCTGGTTGCCAGCGCCGCGGAATTCCAGCCGGATGCCTACATGGTCAAGCCGCTTACCGGCGGCAAGCTGCTCGAACGCATCGAACGGCTGCTGGACAAGCAGAATGCGCTGCGCCAGATCGTCGGCCGGCTCAACCTGAAGGACATCGCCGGCGCCGTCGCCGAATGCGACCGCGCGATGCAGGTCCAGCCGAAATGGGCGCTGGACATCATCAAGATCAAGGCCAATGCGCTGCTCGAACTGGGCAAGCCGGAAGAGGCGCGCGCCGTGTACGAATCCGCGCTGAAGCTGCGCGACGACCTGGTCTGGGCACGCTACGGTGTTGCGCGCTGCCACTTCGCCGCCGGCCAGCTCGAGGAGGCGAAGACCGTCGCACAACAGGTCCTGGAAGACAATGCGCAGTATGTCGTCGCCTATGACCTGCTGGCCAAGGTGGCCGAGGCGCAGGGCAACGAACAGGAGGCGCTGGAGGCGCTCAACCGCTCCTATGAAGTCATTCCCTCCGCGCGCCGCAGCCGCATGGTCGGCGACGTGGCCTACCGCACCGGCGACCTGGAGCAGGCGCGCACGGCGTTCGACCGGGCGGTGAAGCATACCAAGGGCTCGCTCACGGCACAGCCGACCGACCTGCTGTCGCTGGCGCAGGTCCATGTGGACGCAGGGGATGCGCAGGCCGCCTTGCAGGTCCTGTCCACCGCGCCGAAGCATTACGGCGAATCGGACGCCTTCGTCGCCACGCAGGCAGCGGTGCAGGCACAGGCGCATATCAAGATGGGCGACCTGGAATCCGCGCAGCATGCGTTCGAGCGCGCCAAGAGCCTGGCGGACGCCACCCGTGCCGACGGCACCGCGCTGGCACTGGCCAAGGCGGCGTTCTCGATCGGGCGCGAGGACGAAGGCGCGGCGATCCTCTCCAAGGCCGTGCGCGCGGACCATGAAAACACGCGCCTCGTCTCGCTGGCCCGCAAGGTCCTCAAGGACAGCGGCAAGGAGGCGCTGGCGGCCGAGGTGGTCGACGGCGCGCTCGACCAGGTCAACGCCATCGTCGCCGAAGCCAACGCGCTCATGCGCAAGGCGCAGTTCGACGAATCGCTGCAGAAGCTCGAGGAAGCCCTGCAGGGCATGCCGGAAAACACCGGCGTGCTGCTCGCGGCGGCGCAGCTGCATCTGCTGTGGATGAGCCAGAAAGGCCTGAACCTCGACTATGTGGCGCGGGTGAACAACTACCTCGCCAAGCTCGATGTCCTGTTGCCGGGCAACGAACGCGTGGCCAAGATGTATCGCTTCATGCGCGAGACACTGAGCCGCGCGAGCAAGGGATAAGCATGGATACCCGTATGGCCGCCGCCGTCGTGCACGACATCAAGAACGCCCTCGGCGTCCTCGAAGGCATGCTGGCGGGCCTGGTGCAGGAGCCCACGCGGGAGAATGCCGTCTCGGCGCAGGACATGTGCTCCTCCCTGCGCGATAGACTGATCGGATTCCTGACGCTGTACAAGGCCTCGTCCCAGGGTCTGATTGCGCGCGTCGACGCGGTGAACCCGGAGGACTTCCTGCATGCCCTGGTGCGTGACAACCCGACCGGCAGGCCGGAGCTGAACGTGGTGGTGAATACGCAGGACATGCCGATCCTCGGCTTCTTCGACGAGAACCTGGCCGGACTGGCCATCGCCGCCGCGCTGCAAAATGCGACCCGGTTTGCGCGTTCGGCCGTGGAAATCGGCTGCGTGATGAACGGTTCCGGCGAGCTGGTCTTTTCCGTGCGCGACGACGGGCCGGGGCTCGGCGCGCAGGAAGACAAGCCCTCCACCGGCCTGGGAACGGCGCTGTGCGCTGCCATCGCGCAGGCGCACCACAAAGGAGAGCGGCGAGGCTCGGTGTCGCTGCAGGATCATCCGCAAGGCGGTGCACTGTTCGAGATGCGCCTGCCCTGATGTTGCACTGCACATATCGCGCTGCTCAAGCTTTGCCGTAATCTTGTCGATATACAACATAAGGACAAGAAGGGGTGCCAGCCCCGTAGACGATTGGAAGCGCGACAGCGAGGATAGCCATGAGTATCAGCGTAACCTTCAATAGTGCGCACAGGATACTGCTCGCCTCGGACTTTTTCATGGCGCGCCGCCCCGTGCTGGACAGGGAGCAGCACCTGGTCGCGCATGAGCTGATGTTCTTCAGCGACGACCGCACGGCCGCCGAGCCCGGCGATGCCGATGAACAGCCCACTTCCACCACCGTGATCGCCGACGTTTATGAGCATGGCATGGCACGCGTGATCGGCGACCTCGTCGGTATCCTGTACGTCGATCCGCAAACGATCATGAGCGACGTCTTCGATTTCCTGCCGCCCGACAAGCTGGTGCTGGAAATCGCCGAAGTCCATGAGGTCACACCCGCACTCCTCGAACGCCTAGCCGAACTGAACGGGAAAGGCTTCCACTTTGCGCTGGTGGACAACGGCGGCGCCGTCGACCTGTCCGGCCTGCTGCCCTTCGTCGAAGGCGTACGGATCGACGTCACCGGCAAGAGCGAAGAGGAACTCGCGCAGCTTTGCTCCGCCTACGCGCCGCTGGGAAAGCGCCTGCTGGCGGAGAAGGTGGACACGCATGAACAGTTCCAGGCGTGCTACAGGCTCGGATTCGACTATTTCCAGGGCTATTACTTCACATCGCCCGTCTACGCGGAAGGCAGGAAACTCGCACCATCCCATCTTTCCATCATGTCCTTGATGGCGCTGATCGTCTCCGATGCGGACAACTCCGTCATCGAAGACCGGATCAAGGGCAACGTGTCGCTCGGCCTGAACCTGCTGCGGCTGGCGAATACGCCGGCTTTCAGCGCCCACCGCATCGACTCGCTCAGGCAGGCGTTGATGGTGCTCGGCCGCAACCAGCTCCAGCGATGGCTGCAGGTGATGCTGTATGCCGACAAAGGTGACCATGGCGGCATCTCTATGCCCCTGCTTGACCTCGCCACCACGCGCGGCCGGCTGATGGAACTCCTGGCGCAGAAACTCAAGCCGGGCAACCGCGGCATCGCCGATACCAGTTTCACGGTCGGCATCATGTCGCTGATGGATTCCCTGTTCGGCATGTCCATGGAAAAGATCCTGGAACAGATCCCCGTCGTGGACGAGGTCAGCGATGCCCTGCTGCACCGCCAGGGATACTACGGGCAGCTGCTGCGCCTGGTCGAGTACACCGAGTGGCATTCGAAAGTCGACGCGCAGTTGCTGCAGGCAGTTGGCGAGCTCCGCGTTTCCCACAACGACCTCTATCTCCTGCAACTGGCCGCCTTCGAGTGGAGCGACCACGTCACGCGCGGCGTGCGCTAAGAACTATTTCCTGTGGCGGTTACTTCTTCGAGACGAACGCATTCCCCTCGATATAGAACCGCAGCGGCGCGTCGGCCCATTCGCCGGCGTAGGCCACCCCGATGCGGGGACGGACGGCAATCGAAAACGCCTCCTCACTCGCAGGCGCGGCGACATGGAAGTCATCGCTCAGCAAGTCGTGGCCGTTTAGCCTGCGGTCGATGCCCAGCGCCCGGCAGAGCAGGCCCGGGCCTTTCGTATTGCCTTCAATGTTGGCCACCGGCTCGACGGCGCGGATCAGCACCGCCGACCCGTTGCCTTCCGGTTCGGTGACGATGTTCATGCAGTGGTGCATGCCGTAGATCAGGTACACATAGGCGTATCCGGGCGGGCCGTACATGACCGCCGTGCGCGGCGTCACGCCTTTCGACGAATGCGCGGCGAGATCGTGCGCGCCGACATAGGCTTCCACCTCAACGATGCGGGCGCACTTTTTCATGCCGCCGTCGACATGCACCAGATGTTTGCCGAGCAGGTCGCGCGCGACCACTTCGGTTGCGCGGGTATAGAAGGTGCGCGGAAGCCTGCCGTTCTTCTTCATGCGGATGGGAACCGGGTTGCTGGAAAAAGCCGATTGTAGTCTGACCCGGACCAGCATGTCCGATGCCCGGGCATTGCCCTTCAATGCGGCATTACCGCGCTTTTTTGCGGGAATGTCGGATCGGCCATCAGGTACCTCTCGAACTCCGCTGCCGGTACTGCCGAGCTGTAGAAGTAACCCTGCACCTCGTCGCAGCCGAACGTGCGCAGACGGTCCACTTGCTCGCGCGATTCCACGCCCTCCGCGATCACGCGCAGCTTCAGGCTGTGCGCCAGGTTGATGATGGCGTAAGCGATCGCCTCGTCGTCATCGTCGTGCATCATGTCCTTGATGAAGGAGCGGTCGATCTTGATCTTGTCGATTGGAATCTGTTTCAGGTAGCTCAGGCTGGAGTATCCGGTGCCGAAGTCGTCGATGCTGATGCCCACGCCTATCTCGCGCAGGCGCATCGCGAGTTCTGCCACCTGCGACGCGCGCTGCATGACCGCGCTCTCGGTAATCTCCAGCTCCAGGCAGGATGCATCCAGCCCGCTCTCGTCGAGCACGCCGATGACCAGTTCCGCGAATCCTTTCTGCTGGAAGTGGATCGGCGACACGTTGACCGCCAGGGGCACCGTCCGCAGACCCTTCTCATGCCACCGGCGGCACTGCGCGCATGCCTCGCGCAGCACCCATTCGCCAATGGACGAAATCAGCCCGCGTTCTTCCGCAACCGGGATGAATTCCACCGGCGAAAGGAAATCGTGCTGTCCGTTTCGCCAACGCAGCAGCGCCTCGGCGCCGATCATCCTGCCGGTGCGTGTGTCGATTGCCAGGCGCAGCTCCCTTTCGATGGTGGCGCTGCGCGTGATCTGGTAGTTCAGTTCCTGGGTGAAGAACTGGTAGTTGTTGCGGCCGCGGCCCTTGGCCTGGTACAGCGCAGCGTCTGCATGCCGGACCAGCTCGTGCAGCTCTTGCGCGTCGTCGGGGAAAATGCCGATTCCGATGCTGATCGTGGTGTGGATCTGGTGATCGCGCAGCAAGAACGGCCGCGCAGCCGAGGCGAGGATCTTTTCCGCGACGGCGACTGCCCGCGTTCCCTTGTCGAGGTCGGACAGTACGATCAGGAATTCATCGCCGCCGATGCGCGCCACCGTGTCTTCGCTGCGAACGCAAGCGACAAGCCGTTCGCCGATCGTCTGCAGCAGCAGGTCGCCGATCTGGTGGCCCAGCGAGTCGTTGACGTGCTTGAAATTGTCCAGGTCCATGAACAGCAGCGCCACTTTCCGGCGGTTGCGCTGCGCGATGTGCATCGCCTGCGCCAGCCGGTCCTGCAGCAAGGTACGATTGGGAAGCTTCGTCACGTTGTCGAAATAGGCGAGCTGTTGCACCTGCTGCTCGGCGGCCTTGCGTTCGGTGATGTCGCTCGTTACGCCGTCGATGCGCGGCGATTCTCCTTCCGTCTCGGGGACCAGCCGGCCACGGCACTGGACCCAGCGCACGCTGCCGTCGGCGTGTACGACCCGGTATTCGATATCGCACATCGGAAGCTCCGGCGTCAGGCCCGCAAGCAAGCCATGGACGCGTTCCCGGTCCTCCGGGTGGATGCCATCGAACCAGAGCTGAGGGCGATCGAGGAATGCCGCCGGCGGATAACCGTAAATGCGCTCCACCGACGGATTGATGTAATTGAGCATGCGCAGGCTGGCGGAGAACGACCAGACGACATCGAGGATGCTCGCCAGGATCGAATCCAGCTTTTCCTGGCTTTGCCGCAGCGCGGTTTCCGATTGCCGCTGCAGCGCTTCCTTCTCGGATGCGGCCTGGAGCATCTGCAAGCGGTGCCGGCTCTCGCGTCCCTTCCACCATATGCGCGCCACCAGCGCAAACAGCAGCAGGAGCGCGATGCCGGCGCCCGCTACCACCCATGCCAGCCGGTTCACGTTGGCGCGCGACGCGGCCTGGTCGAACATCGCAACCAGATACCAGGGGGCGACGGGAATCTTCCGTGCCGCGGCGATTACGGTACGCCCATCCGTTGTCTGCAGCAGAACCGGACGCATCGGCCAGACGGTGTGCGCGCTGAACTGTTCCAGGGTAATCGGAAGTGCCTCAAGGTCTCTGAAAAAGGTCGTGTTTTTATCTGCTACGGTCACGATCACGCGTCCCTCGCGTTCTTCCGCCAGCACAACTTCCGTCGCGGCATTGAGCAGCGGCACAGGCTCCACCAAGGCTTCGATATGAATATCCACGTTGGCGCTCAATATCAGGATGGCCTGCATCCTTTCGCTCTTGCCGGACGCCGGCGACAGCGGTGCGGCGATAGAGACCAAATGACTGGCTTGCGGAAAGCTGGTTGACGCGTGGATGGGCGAGATCCGGATGACATTTGTCCTGGCGGCATTCATTGCCGTGCGCAATACCGGCTCTCCCAGCGGCGCGTGATTGTCCTCGCTGCTGATCAGGACCACGCCATTACTGTCCACGACGGTCACGTCGAGGTAGCCGTAGGAAGATTTGATCGCCCGCAATTGCGCCTGTATCCGGCGCCGGACTGCCTCTTGGGACGCGCTGTGTTCCATCCATGCCTGCACCGCCTCTCCCAGGAACTGGTCGCTGCTGAAGGCATGGGCGTCGCCAAGCCTTTCCACCGCCCACCCCGCTACCGCAGCACTCTGCATGTCCGCGGTATGGCCCAATGTCTGTTCTGCACGCATTTCGTCGCGTTCGGCCAGGTGACGGTAGATGCCGTAGGCCAAGAGCAGGAACAGGGCGAGCAAGCACGCAAAGACGCCGGTGGCAAAGCGCGATGACCGACCGGCATCGGACGAATCTGCGGGCATGGGCGAACTCCTGACTTGCTTGCCTGTAACGGGCGGTACAGATCCTGCCGTGGCCGGCAGGCAAGCGGCTTTCCACGCGCAACGGCATCGATGTTGAGACCGTTCGGGGACGCCGATGTTCGGTGAGAACAGGTGCCCGCTGAAATGTTACCAGGTGTCGATGCAGGGACGCTTCTTACCCTGTCGCAACGGGGCTGGTGGAGCCGCGCGCAATCCGTGCAGCACCCAGTCGCGCGTCGCCTGTGGATCGATCACGGCATCGATTTCGAGGAAGGAAGCCATGTTGATGGCCTTGCCCTTGCGATACGATTCCTCCACCATCTTGTCGAACAGCGCCTTGCGCTCTACCGGATCATCGACGGCTTCCAGTTCCTTGCGGAACCCCAGCCGTACAGCGCCTTCCAGTCCCATTGCGCCGAACTCGCCGCTGGGCCATGCGACCGTGAAGAAGGGGGCATGGAAACTGCCGCCCGCCATTGCCTGCGCGCCCAGTCCGTAGCCCTTGCGCAATACGACCGTGAAAAACGGAACGCTGATACTGCCCGCTGTCACGAACATGCGCGATACGTGCCGCACCATGGCTGTCTTTTCCGCGTCTGGCCCAACCATGAAACCAGGCGTGTCGCACAGCGACAGGATGGGCAGGTCGAAGGCATCGCACAACTGCATGAAGCGCGCTGCCTTGTCCGCAGCGTCGGCATCGATCGCACCGCCCAGGTGCATCGGATTGTTTGCCATCAGGCCGAACGGACGGCCTTCGATCCGGATCAGTGCCGTGATGATGCCGGTGCCGAAAGTGCGTCGCAGTTCCAGCACGGAATCCTTGTCGGCGAGCATATCGATCACGGTGCGTACGTCATAGGAGCGCAGCCGGTTTTCCGGCACCAGCCGGCGCAGCTCGCGCTGGTCCGCGCACTCCCATTGCGCAACCGGCCCCTGGAAGTAGGACAGGTATTGTTTCGCCGCGCGCACCGCCTCTTCTTCATCCTTCACCACGATATCGATCACGCCATTGGGCGCCTGCATGCTGACCGGGCCGACCTGTTCCGGTTCGAACACGCCCAGTCCGCCGCCTTCGATCATCGCCGGGCCGCCCATGCCGATTGTCGCATTCTCCGTCGCGATGATGACATCGCAGCAGCCGAGGAAGGCGGCATTGCCGGCGAAGCAGCGGCCCGAGACGATGCCCACGCGCGGCACCAGCCCGCTCAGTTTCGCGAAGTTGATGAAGGACATGACATCGAGTCCGGCAACCAGCATCGCATCGGTATCGCCCGGGCGTCCGCCGCCGCCTTCCGCGAAGATCACCACGGGCAATTTCCATTGCTCCGCTAGCTGGAACATGCGGTCGGTCTTCTTGTGGTTCATCATGCCCTGCGTGCCGGCGAACACGGTGTAGTCGTAGGCCAGCACCATGCAGCGCGACTTGCTGTCGTCGAACAGCGCGCCGTTGACGCTGCCGATACCGGCGACCAGGCCGTCGGCGGGGCTGATGCGGATCAGTTCTTCCTCTGTCCGTCGGCGGCGCTGCGCAGCGATCGCGAGCGCACCGTACTCGATGAAGCTGCCGGCGTCGCACAAGTCGGCCACGTTTTCGCGCGCGGTGCGCTGGCCTGTCTTGCGCCGCCTCGCGACGGCATCGGGTCGTGCCGCATCGAGGCCGATCTCGTGGCGTTGCAAGGTCTCCGCAAGGTCCGGACGGATGGCGTCGAGGTCGATGCCTTCCGCCAGTTCCGCCTCCAGCGCATCGACGTCGGCGGGCTCGATATGGACAAGCGGGTGATCGCGGAAGATGACGTCGCCATGCTGCACGTCGATCATCCTGACGATGCCGCCGATGGGAGACGCGACTACATGCTCCATCTTCATTGCTTCGATGACGGCGAGCTGGCGTCCGGCATGGACCAGGTCGCCTTCCTTCACATCGATGGAGACGACCGAGCCTTGCATGGGAGCGGGGACGGGAACGGTTCCCTCCGGCGCATGCGCTGCGGCAGCGTGTTCGGCAACCGCGGTTTGCGCCGCCGGTTCGGGATACAGCTTCTGGTGCGCGCCGCTCACCGGTTCCACGAGCGCTGCGATGTGCTCTTCGACGAAGCGCGTGTGCACGCGGTTGGCGACCACGTCCGGCCGGGTCAGCAGGTTCTGCAGCAGGCCGATGTTGGTGTCCACACCTTCGATGCGGAATTCGCAGAGGGCACGGTAGGCATGCGCGATGACGTCGGGATAGCGGCCGGAAGAGGTGGACGCGATCAGCTTGGCCAGCAGGGAATCGAAGTTCGGGTTGGTGACATAGCCGGTGTAGCCGTAGGTGTCGACGCGCACGCCGGGGCCGGAAGGCAGGTCGAATGCGGTCAGGCGTCCGCCCGACGGCTGCGTGCTTCCGTCCGCGTCCATGGTCTCCATGTTGATGCGCAATTGGGCGGCGAATCCACGCGGCGCGGGAACTTCATGCTGGGTCAGGCCGATCTGCGCCAGCGAGGCGCCGCCTGCGAGTTGCAGTTGCGCCTTCACCAGGTCGATGCCGGTGATTTCCTCGGTGACGGTGTGCTCGACCTGCAGGCGCGGATTGGCTTCGATGAAATGGAAGGCGGCGCGGTCCGAGTGGTCGGCGGCATCCACGAGGAATTCGAAGGTGCCCAGGCTGTTGTACCGCACTTCCTGCGCGAGGCGTACCGCCGCGTCGATGATGCGTTTCTGGACGGGATGGGGGAGGGTGGGGCTGGGCGCCACCTCGACAAGTTTCTGGTTGCGGCGCTGCAGGGTGCACTCGCGTTCCCACAGGTGCGTGACGCTGCCGCTGCCGTCGCCGACGACCTGCACTTCGATGTGGCGGGCGCTGGCAACCAGCTTTTCGACATAGAGGTCGGCACTCCCGAATGCGGCTTTTGCTTCGGACTGGCAGCGTGCGAATGCTTCGGGCAATTCATCGGCGCTGTTGACGGCACGCATGCCGCGTCCGCCGCCTCCCGCAACGGCCTTGACCATCATCGGTGCGCCATCGAGCGATGCGAGGAATGCGCGCGCCTCCTCCAGGCTGGTGGCATGGCTCGTGCCGGGAATCACCGGAATGCCGTGGCGTTGCGCGAGTTCACGGGCGCGCACCTTGTCGCCGAACAGGTCGAGCACTTCCGGGCGCGGCCCGACGAAGGCCAGGCCTTCCTCCGCGCAGCGGCGAGCGAAGGCAGCGTTCTCGCTCAGGAAGCCATAACCGGGATGGATGGCGTCGCAGCCCGCTGCCTTGGCGGCGGCGACGATCTGTTCGATGTCGAGGTAGGCCGCCGCGCCCGTCCCCTTGAGCCCGCGGCGCTCATCCATCCGGCGCACATGCAGCGAGGCGGCGTCGTCCTCGGAATACACGGCCACGGTGTGGATGCCGAGTTCGGCAGCGGCGCGGGCGATGCGGATCGCGATTTCGCCACGGTTGGCGATCAGCAGGCGGTTGACAGCCATGGGAGTCCTTGTCTCGTGATGTGCAATCGTTCTGGTGCCTGGTGTTTTAGCACGTCCGTACGATTATTGTCCACGATTTTGGACTCCGCTATTTACCGTCACTCCTCCGGGATCTGTCCGCGAATTTCTCCGCCCGGGAATGCCGCGCTGTGCACGTTGATGTAATACCGCTCATTCAGCAACGCGGTCATCTGGGCTTCGGTCAGTTGTCCGCTGACCGTCCAGATACCGCTTCCCGGTGCCGTTTCCCGCATGGGAAATACGACAGGCCCGGTGTCGGTCGCGATGCCTTCGTGGATATGCGCCGCCGTTCCCGCGATGCCGGCGGTCGTTGCCGTTGCCGTAAACTGCCGGCTGACCGGGTCAATGGTCACGACGGCCTTGCCCGTCGCCGTGCTGTTGGTCGGCGGTACTTCCTTTGAACCGGACAGGTCCAGGTTGATCGTCAAGGGGGCAATGCTCGTCCCCGATGGCGTTGCTCCGGTGGCGGTCGACGCCGGGGCAGCCGGCGTTGTTTCAGCCGGAGCCGGATCGCTATCCCCGCCGCAGGCAGCAAGCGAGGCCAGCACGCCTGCGGATACGGCGCGGATGAACGACAAGCGAGAGAGTGTGGATCCCATTTCAGCACCTCTTCTGTGTGCAACAACATGATCCTGCCCTGAGGCTCGCAGCCGGCATTGGCAACCGGCGTCGACGTTCGCCGCGCGGCATGGGCGACGGCGTATTGATGACCGACGGAGAAGAATTATGCCGCTCGGAAGCGAGCGTCTTCCTTGCTCTTACAGGAAGATTAGACAGGCCTGTTGTGCAGCCAATGATTTATGCCAAATCTTTGCGCCAAAACCAGGCCATGGGCGCGCACGGACTTGCCTTGCCGGGGCGGGCGGTGCCGCCCCGGGTTTCGTTACGCCAGCTGCGCGGCGTAGGCTTCCAGATGCGTGTCCGTACTGCCGAACTGCAATTCGATCGCCATCAATCGCTTGAAGTAATGGCTGACGTCCAGCTCATCCGTCACACCCATCCCGCCGTGCAGCTGCACCGCCTGCTGGCCGACGTAGCGGCAGGCCTGGCCGACGACGACCTTGGCGGCTGACAACGCTTTGCCGCGCACTGTGGGATCGGGATCATTGCAGCGAACGGCAGCGAGGTAACTCATCGAACGCGCCTGCTCGATGTGCAGCACCATGTCCGCCATGCGATGCTGCAAGGCCTGGAACTTGCCGATCGGCTGGCCGAACTGCTTGCGGTTGCGTGCATATTCGACGGTGGCGGCGAGCAGCTTGTCGAGCGCGCCGATAGCCTCTGCACAGACGGCGGCTATGCCGAAATCGAGCACTTCGGCAAGCCTGGATTCCGCCTCGCCGTCGAGCAGGGCATTGGCCGGCACGAACGCCTGGTTGAGCCACACTTCGCTTGCCGGCACGCCGTCCACCGTCTTGAACGGCACGAGGCGCACGCCCGCCACTTCGCGCGGCACGAGGAAAACGCCGATGGGGCCGGACTCGCCCGCCTGCGCGATGCGCGCCGTCACCAGCAGCACGTCCGCCGACGCCCCATGCGTGACAACGCTCTTGTGGCCGGTGATGACGTAGCCATTGCCGACCGGCCACGCGCGCGTCTCGATCGCCATGCGGTCGAAGCGGGATGCATGTTCGTCATGGGCGAATGCCGCGATTTTCTCGCCGCCAGCCAGCGCCGGAAGGTATTCGCTGCGCTGCGCTTCGCTGCCCATCAATGCAAGGGCTTTCGTCGACAGCACGGCACTCGCCAGATAGGGCTCCAGCAGCAGGCCTTCCCCGATCGCATTCATGACGAGCATGGTATCGACAGGTGAGCCGCCGAGCCCGCCATCGGCTTCCGGCACATTGATCGACAGCAGGCCGATGTCGGCCAGCGCCTGCCAGGCTTCGCGGCTGAAACCGTCCGGCGATTTCTCGCGGATCTTCTGGCGAGCCTCGAAGTTGTAATCCTTCGTCACGAAGCGCCTGGTGGTGTCCAGGAGCATCTGTTGTTCTTCGGTAAACGTGAAATCCATATCCGTACTCCTACAGGCCCAGGATCATCTGCGAGATGATGTTCTTTTGAATTTCGTTGGAGCCGCCGTAGATCGACAGCTTGCGCATGTTGAGGTAGTTCGGTCCCAGCGGTACCGAATAGAACGGTCCCACCGGATCGCCCTGGTAGCCCGCTGCCATTGCTTCGCGGCGCAATTGCAGCGCATAAGGGCCTGCGACCTGCACCAGCAGTTCGGTGATGGCTTGCTGGATTTCCGTTCCCTTGATCTTGAGGATGGATGCTTCGGGGCCCGGCGCACGCCGTTCCGCTTCCGCGGCAAGCACGCGCAGGTTCGTGATTTCCAGCGCGGTCAGGTCGATCTCGACCTGGGCGATGCGCGCGGAGAACAGCGGGTCCTTGATCAGCGGCTTGCCGTTCTTGGTCTCGATGGACGCAAGCCGCTTCAGGCGGGACAGCTCGCGTTTCGCGATGCCGATGCCGGCGATGTTGGTGCGCTCGTGTCCGAGCAGGAACTTGGCATACGTCCAGCCCGCGTTCTCCTCGCCGACGAGGTTCTCGACCGGCACTTCGACGTTTTCCAGCCAGACTTCGTTGACTTCATGTGCGCCGTCCATCGTGATGATCGGGCGGACCGTCACGCCCGGGCTGCGCATGTCGATCAGCAGGAAGGAAATGCCGCGCTGCGGCTTGGCTTCCGGATCGGTGCGTACCAGGCAGAAGATCCAGTCGGCGTATTGCGCCTGCGTGGTCCACGTCTTCTGTCCATTGACGATGTAGCGGTCGCCGTCGCGCACTGCGCGCGTCTTGACGGAGGCGAGGTCGGAACCGGAACCGGGTTCGGAATAGCCCTGGCACCACCATTCGTCGGCGGCGAGAATTTTCGGCAGGAAGCGGTCCTGCTGCTTCGGCGAGCCGTACTGCATGAGCACCGGCGCGACCATCTTCAATCCGAAGGGAATGGCGCGCGGCGCGCCTGCGGCGGCGCATTCTTCCTCGAAGATGTACTGCTGCACCGTGGTCCAGCCGGTGCCGCCGAAATCCTTTTTCCACGCCGCGCCGCCCCAGCCCCTGGCGTGCAGGATTTTCTGCCAGCGCACATAGTCGTCGCGGCCCAGGATCAGGCCGTTGATTACCTTGTGCTGGATGTCGGGGGGCAGGGAGGTGGCGACGAAGTCGCGGACTTCCTGGCGGAATGCGAGTTCCTCGGGGGTGAAGTTCAGGTCCATGGAGTCCTCTGGTCAGAAGGCGGCGATGCCGGTCTGTTCGCGCCCGAGAATCAGCGCATGGATATCGTGCGTGCCTTCATAGGTGTTGACCACTTCCAGGTTCACCATATGGCGGATCACGCCGAACTCGTCCGAAATGCCGTTCCCACCCAGCATGTCGCGCGCCATGCGGGCCACATCCAGCGCCTTGCCGCAGGAGTTGCGTTTCATGATGGAGGTGATGGCCACCGCAGCCGTGCCTTCATCCTTCATGCGGCCGAGGCGCAGGCAGCCTTGCAGGCCGAGCGTGATTTCGGTCTGCATGTCGGCCAGCTTTTTCTGGATCAGCTGGTTCGCCGCGAGTGGCTTGCCGAACTGCTTGCGGTCGAGCACGTATTGACGCGCGATATGCCAGCAGGATTCGGCGGCGCCGAGCGCGCCCCAGGCAATGCCATAGCGCGCCGAGTTCAGGCAGGTGAACGGTCCCTTCAGGCCGCGCACGTCGGGGAAGGCATTCTCGTTCGGGCAGAACACTTCATCCATCACGATCTCGCCGGTGATCGATGCGCGCAGGCCGAACTTGCCGTGGATGGCCGGTGCGGACAAGCCCTTCATGCCCTTGTCGAGGATGAAGCCGCGGATGTCGCCTTCATCGTCCTTGGCCCACACCACGAACACGTCGGCGATCGGCGAATTCGAGATCCACATCTTGGCGCCGCTGATCAGGAAGCCGCCGGCCACCTTCTTCGCGCGCGTGACCATCGAACCGGGATCGGAGCCGTGGTTCGGTTCGGTCAGGCCGAAGCAGCCTATCCATTCTCCCTTCGCCAGTTTCGGCAGGTATTTCTGCTTTTGCGCCTCGGTGCCGAATTCAAAGATCGGCACCATGACCAGCGAGGACTGCACGCTCATCATCGAACGGTAGCCGGAATCGACGCGCTCCACTTCGCGCGCGATCAGGCCGTAGCTGACATAGTTCAGACCGGGGCCGCCATACTGCTCCGGGATGGTCGGGCCGAGCAGCCCGAGTTCGCCCATTTCGCGGAAGATGGCGGGATCGGTCTTCTCATGCCGGAAGGCTTCCAGCACGCGCGGCTGCAGGCGTTCCTGGCAGTATGCGTTCGCCGCATCGCGCACCATACGCTCTTCGTTTGTCAGCTGCTGGTCGAGCAGTAGCGGATCGTCCCAGTGGAATTGCACCTTCTGTTTCATGTTGTCTCCGGTCTTATTGTGTTCGTTCGATCACGACGGCCAGGCCCTGGCCGACGCCGATGCACAGGCTGACCACGGCGTAGCGGCCGTTGCGGCGTGCCAGCTCGCGGCTGGCCGTCAGCGCGAGGCGCGCACCCGAAGCGCCGAGCGGGTGGCCGAGCGCGATCGCGCCGCCGTTCGGATTGACGCGCGTGTCCTTGAAGTCGATCTCCAGCAGTTTCAGGCAGCCGAGTACCTGACTGGCAAAGGCTTCGTTGATCTCGATGATGTCCATGTCCTTGAGCGACAGGTTGGCGCGGGAGAGGGCCTTGCGGATCGCGTAGACGGGGCCGATGCCCATGACACGCGGCTCGACGCCTGCGACCGCCGCGGACAGGATGCGCACCATCGGCGCCTTGCCTGCCTTCTCGCCGGCGGCACGGCTGCCGATCAGCAATGCCGCTGCGCCGTCGTTGATGCCGGAGGCATTGCCTGCGGTGACGACGCCGCCTTCGAACAGGGGTTTGAGTTTTTCCAGAGAGGCAGCGGTGGTCTCGGGACGCGGATGCTCGTCCGTGTCGACCACGACCGGCGGCGTCTTGCGTCCGGTGGGAACGCTGATCGGGTGGATTTCGCCGGCGAAGAATCCGTCCTGCAGCGCGGCGTGGTATTTCATCTGCGATGCAAGCGCAAAGGCATCCGCCTGCTCGCGCGTGACGCCGCATTCCTTCGCGACGTTGTCGCCGGTTTCCGGCATGGTGTCGGCGCCGTATTGCGCGGTTACCTTCGGGTTGGGGAAGCGCGCCCCGATGGTGGTGTCGAAGACCTTGAAATCGCGGGAGAAGGCCGATTCCGACTTGGCCATGACGAAGGGCGCGCGGCTCATGCTTTCGACACCGCCGGCGATGAACAGCTCGCCTTCGCCGCAGGTCACGGCACGCGCCGCGTCCATCACGGCCGCGAGTCCGCTTGCGCACAGGCGGTTCACGGTCTGCCCTGCAACCGTGACGGGCAGGCCGGCGGCGAGGAGGGCGTTGCGCGCGATATTGCGCGCATCTTCGCCTGCCTGATTGGTGTCGCCGAGGATGACGTCCTCGATCTGTTCCGGCTTCCAGGGATTGCGCGCCACGACGGCACGCATGACTTCCGCGACGAGGTCGTCGGGACGGACCGGAGACAGCGCGCCGGCATGGCGGCCGAAGGGGGAGCGCAAGCCGTCGTAGATATAAGCGTCGAGCATGGATCAGATCTCCTTGTGATGTAGGGACAGGCCGAGCATCGCGCGCCGTTGCAGCCATGGGCTGGGGCGGTAGCGGGTGTCGCCGGTCTGGTGTTCGAGGTTCTTGAGAATGGCCAGTACGGTCGCCGCTCCGATCTGGTCGCCCCAGGCCAGGGGGCCGATGGGATAGCCGAGGCCGAGCACGACCGCGCGGTCGATGTCCTGCGGATCGGCGATCTGTTGCTGCGCTATCTCGCAGGCGATATTGACGATATGGGCGACCACGCGCTGCGTGACCAGTCCGGCGCTGTCGCGGATGACGCTGACGGGGATGCCGGTGGCGCCGAACAGGCCGCATGCCATCGCAAGGTACGCCGCGCTGGTGCCCGGATTTGTCATCACCACCCGGCGGCGGCTGAGGTCGAGCAGGCTTTCGACCGCGACGGTACGCGATGCATCGAGGCTTTCGCGCACGCAGCAGGTGGTGGCATCTTCCCCGAGCGGCGTGACGATGCACAGCGCTCGGTCGCTGGGACGTGCACCCGATTCGACCAGCACGCCGGCTGCGGCGGCGAGGACGGAAATGCGTTCCGCCAGTTCAGGCCGCTCCTGGCTGAGCCAGACGCTTTCCGGACGCTGGCTCGGCTGGGCCGGTTCGGCGACGGCTTCCTTCTTGCCGTCCGCGCCGTAGCGGTAGAAACCATGGCCGGCCTTGCGGCCGAGTGCGCCGGCGGCGAGCATCTGGCGCGTCAGCACTTGCGGCCGGAAACGCGGTTCTTCGTAGTACTGGCGATAGATCGATTCCATGACCGGATGCGACACGTCCAGGCCGGTGAGGTCGAGCAGTTCGCAGGGACCGAGGCGGAAGCCGGCGGTGTCGCGCAGGATGGCGTCGAGCACCGGCACGCCGCAGATGCCTTCGGCCAGCAGACGCAGGCCTTCGGTGCCATAGCCGCGCCCGGCATGATTGACGATGAAGCCTGGCGTGTCCTTGGCGAGCACAGCCGTGTGCCCCCATTGCCTGCCCAGCGCGAGGAGATAGTCGGTGACGTCCGGCCGTGTCAGGAAGCCGCCGATGATTTCGACGATCTTCATCAGCGGCACCGGGTTGAAGAAGTGGAAGCCGGCAACGCGCTCGGGATGCCGGAGGCCGGCGGCGATGGCGGTCACGGAGAGCGACGAAGTGTTCGACGCGAGGATGGCGCCGGCATCGACAATGCCTTCCAGCGTGCCGAAGAGCGACTTCTTCGCCGCCAGGTCTTCGACGATGGCCTCGACCACGACATGGCAGGAACGAAGCTCGTCCAGCCCCTTGCAGGCGACCAGCCTGCCGCCCGCCGCATCGGCCGCAGCGGCATCGAGCTTGCCTTTCTCGGCCAGCTTGCCGAAGGTCGATAGGAGTTCGTCGCGCGCTGCCTGCGAGGCGCCCTCCCGGCTGTCCACCATGTATACCGTTGCGCCGGCCAGAGCGGCAATCTGGACGATGCCGCGGCCCATGACGCCGCAGCCAATCACGCCGACATTCAGTTCCTTTGCGCCCGGTGGCGGGGGAAATCCGTTTTGCATTCTGGCTCTCCAGATATGTTTAATTCTGCACAGTGGAATTAAATACTCTAAAATGGAATTGTGGTCATTTCAAAAGCCCGTGTCAAGGGCGCGTAAAATTGGCGTGTTCTGCGATGCAGGTATGAATTCCGAAAATATTGCTTTTGAAACACCCCTATGCGAGCATTCGCATCCACGGGCTGCGCGAGAGCGAGATCGCTCGCAATGGAAGCCGGGTTTGCCGGATAATCCCGCAGTCGAATCGAGAGAGCAGTTACATGGCGCAGGAAAACTACGAAGACCAGGAAGATCCCGTATCCGAGGCAAAGCAGTCCAATGCAAAGGAAGACCGTCACTTTGTCACCGCGCTCGCGCGCGGCCTCGATGTGCTGTCCTGTTTCCGCTCGGGTGAAAAGACGCTTGGCAACCAGGAACTCGCCGAACGGACCCGGCTCCCGAAATCCACCATTTCGCGCCTGACCTATACCCTGACCAAACTGGGCTACCTCGACTACGACGACCACATCGGCAAGTACCGGCTCGGCACGGCCAGCCTGGCGCTGGGCAGCGCGATGCTCTCCAAGCTCGACATCCGGCAGTACGCCCGCCCCTACATGCAGGAGCTGGCGGACTTTTCGCGCGCCACGGTGTCACTTGGCATGCGTGACCGGCTCAGCATGATCTATATAGAGAACTGCCGCAGCGAAGCCGCGCTGACCCTGCGGCTCGACGTCGGCGCGCGCATCCCGATCGCGCAGACCGCCATGGGCCGCGCCTACCTCGCGGAAACCACGCCCGCCGAACGCAACGATATCCTCGAGCGCGTCCGCGAACTGGATGAAATCAAGTGGCCCTCCGTCCGCGACGGCGTCATGCGCTCCCTCGAGGAATATTCGACACGCGGCTGCTGCACCTCGTTCGGCGACTGGCAACCCGACGTGAATGCGATCGCGGTCGCCTTCCGCCCGGCCAACGGGGGCGCCATCCTCAGTATCAACTGCGGCGGTCCTGCCTTCAACCTCGCGCCCGAATTCCTCCTTGGCGAAGTGAAGCCTCGCTTGCTGGCGCTCGTCGACCGGCTGCAGCGCGGCTGACCCCGTCCGGAACCGTTTCCTGCACCGAATTTTCGTCGGCGCAGCACCCGATTTTTCACGCAATCTCCTGTCGCTGCACTGTTAGAGTCCAATCTCGCACGGCAAGTCTTGCCTTGCGACAACGACCAGCCAGCAATCGGGAGACCGCATGAAGCTTCGCAGCCTGCGTATCGGTACGCGCCTTGCCATTGGATTCGGAATCATCCTCGCGATGCTGGTCATCGCGCTCGGGGCGGACAGCTTCGTCAGCGCCCGCAACCGCGAGGCCATGATCGCCGGCCTGGAAGTGAGCAATGCCAAGAGCGCCCTCGCGGGCGACATCAAGGGCGCCTTGCTGGAAGGCGGCATCGCGATGCGCAACATCGGACTGCAATCCGACCTGGGCGCCATGAAGAAGGAAGAGCAGAAGGTCATGGCCCTGCGCCAACGCTTCACCGAGGCCCGCGACAAGCTCACTGCGCTCGGCCTCGACGACACCGAGAAAAAGATCCTCGCCGACCTCAGCCGCCTGGAACAGGAGACGGACGCCCCGTTCAAGGAAGCGATCCGCCTCGTCACCGCCTTCAATAGCGAAGATGCGATCAAACTGATCACGACCAGGATCGATCCGCTCAACCAGCAGGCATTGGCAGAAATCAACAAGCTGGTCGACATCCAGCAGGCGACGGCGCATCGCGTGCTCGACAACACGGTCGAATCCGGCAGGCAATTGATGGCCATGCTGTTTGTCATCGGCGCTGTTGCACTGGCGATAGGCGGCGCCTTCGCATGGATGCTGACGCGCAGCATCATCCTGCCCCTGCAGGATGCCGTGCTCGTCGCGCGCCGCGTGGCGGCAGGCGAACTTGCCTCGCAGGTGGACGCGACCGGTTCCGATGAAGTCAGCCAGTTGCTGCAAGCGCTGCATGACATGAACGGCAGCCTGCAGAAAATTGTCGGCGAAGTCCGGACCGGCACCGAGTCGATATCCGTCGCCTCGCGAGAGATCGCTTCCGGCAACGCCGACCTGTCCTCGCGTACCGAAATGCAGGCAAGCGCCTTGCAGGAGACGGCCAACTCCATGGGACAGCTCACGAACATCGTCAAGCAGAATGCAGGAAGCGCGCGGGAAGCAAACCAGCTGGTGATCTCCGCATCGGGCATTGCCGCAAAGGGCGGCGAGGTCGTGGGCCAGGTGGTCGGCACGATGGGCTCGATCAAGGATAGTTCGCGCAAGATCGTCGACATCATCGGCGTCATCGACGGCATCGCCTTCCAGACGAATATCCTGGCGCTCAATGCCGCTGTCGAAGCGGCACGCGCCGGCGAACAGGGCCGCGGTTTCGCTGTCGTCGCGGCCGAAGTGCGCAATCTTGCGCAGCGTTCGGCAAGCGCTGCAAAGGAGATCAAGCAACTGATCAGCGATTCGGTGGAGAAGGTCGACACCGGCGGCAAGCTGGTCGACCAGGCCGGCAAGACGATGGACGACATCGTGAATGCCGTGACACAGGTTGCCGACCTCATGCGCGAAATCACTGCCGCCAGCGAAGAGCAGAGCGCCGACATCGAAGAAGTCAACCGTGCCATCGCGCAGATGGACGAGATGACCCAGCAGAATGCGGCGCTTGTCGAACAGGCCGCTGCTGCCGCACAAAGCATGCAGGATCAGGCCGCGGTGCTCGAGAAGGCTGTCGCGGTCTTCAAGATGGATACCTTGCCTGCGCCGGCATCCACTGTGATGCAAAGCGTGGCAAACGTGGTCCCGCTCACGCCGCAGCCGCAAGTGCTGCGCAGGTTGCCGGTCGCCGCGCTTGAGGACAATGCGTTGTCAGAGGCCTGACCTGCTGCGCACACCAAGCGCACGACACCCTTTAAGTTGCCGTACGGCACCACTTCTCTTCAGGCTTCATCAAGCCGTCATCGAGCCTTGAAATAATGCAGGCCATGCGCCTGCATTTTCATTTCCTGTGGGCTTGCTTCTTGCTATAGTGACCATATTGTCCGGTACACGAACGCATACCGTTTCGCGAATGCGCGTTCATGTTTTGGTGTCTCTGAACGCGTTGAGTAAGATCAAACGAAACACAGGGGCGCGGCGCTATGATGAACGGCCTTGCAGCCTGTGCTGTCCAAGCTCATTGCGCCGTGCAGATGCCGGGCAGGCTTGCTGTATTTTTGTTGTCCTCAAGGGAGATTTGAAATGAATGAAGTCGTCATCGTCGCAGCTGGCCGTACCGCAGTAGGCAAGTTCGGTGGAACGCTGGCCAAGGTCGCCGCGGCGGACCTGGGCGCGCATGTGATCAAGAACCTGCTGGCCAAGTCCGGCATCGCGCCGGAACTGATCAGCGAAGTGATCCTCGGCCAAGTGCTCACCGCAGGTGTGGGCCAGAACCCGGCACGACAGGCGGTGATCAAGGCCGGCCTGCCTGACATGGTTCCCGCGATGACGATCAACAAGGTCTGCGGCAGCGGCCTGAAGGCTACCCATCTCGCCGCACAGTCCATCCTGTGCGGTGACGCCGAGATCGTGATTGCCGGCGGCCAGGAAAACATGAGCGCTTCGCCGCACGTGCTGAACAACTCCCGCGACGGCTTCCGCATGGGCGACGCCAAGCTGGTCGACACCATGATCGTCGATGGCCTGTGGGACGTGTACAACCAGTACCACATGGGCATCACCGCAGAGAACGTCGCGAAGAAGTACAGCGTGTCCCGCCAGGAGCAGGACGAGTTCGCCGTTGCCTCTCAGAACAAGGCCGAAGCCGCGCAAAAGGCTGGCAAGTTCAAGGACGAGATCATCCCCCTCGAGATTCCTTCCAAGAAGGGCGCCATCGTGTTCGACACCGACGAGTTCATCAAGCCGGGCGTCACCATCGATTCCATGTCCAGCCTGAAGCCGGCATTCGCCAAGGACGGCACCGTCACTGCAGGTAACGCTTCCGGCATCAACGACGGCGCTGCCGCCGTCATCATGATGTCCGCGAAGAAGGCAGACCAGCTCGGCCTCAAGCCGCTGGCCCGCATCAAGGCGTACTCCTCCGCCGGCGTTGATCCGACCATCATGGGCATGGGCCCGGTTCCGGCATCGCAGCTCTGCCTGAAAAAGGCCGGCTGGACGCACCAGGACGTCGACCTGATGGAAATCAACGAAGCCTTCGCTGCGCAAGCGATCGGCGTGAATAAGGAAATGGGCTGGGATACCAGCAAGATCAACGTCAACGGCGGCGCCATCGCCATCGGCCATCCGATCGGTGCGTCCGGCTGCCGCATCCTCGTGACGCTGATCCACGAAATGATTCGTCGTGATGCCAAGCGCGGCCTCGCAAGCCTGTGCATCGGCGGCGGCATGGGAGTAGCGCTCGCCATCGAGCGTTGATAAGAAACGCGGCTGCCCGCAAGGGCAGTTGCTGGGGAAGTTTCAATCAAAATCAATCTTCAAGAAGAGAGAGTAGAACATGGCACGAGTTGCATTGGTTACGGGTGGTATGGGCGGTCTGGGGGAAGCGATCTGCATCAAGATGGCAGCCCTCGGTTACCAGGTTGTGACGACCTATTCGCCGGGCAATACCAAGGCGGCGGAATGGCTGTCGTCGATGGAGGCGCAGGGTTTCAAGTTCCGCGCCTATCCTTGCGACGTCGCAGATTTCGATTCCGCACAGAACTGCATCAAGCAGATCGCCGAGGAAATCGGCCCGGTCGACGTGCTGGTCAATAACGCAGGCATCACCCGCGACATGACCTTCAAGAAGATGGACAAGGCTAACTGGGATGCGGTCATGAAGACCAACCTGGATTCGGTCTTCAACATGACCAAACCGGTGTGCGACGGCATGACCGACCGCGGCTGGGGCCGCATCATCAACATCTCGTCGGTCAACGGCCAGAAGGGCGCCTTCGGCCAGACCAACTACTCCGCGGCCAAGGCCGGCATGCACGGCTTCACCAAGGCGCTGGCGCTGGAAGTGGCGCGCAAGGGCGTGACGGTCAACACCATCTCCCCGGGTTACATCGGCACCAAGATGGTCATGGCGATCCCGAGCGAAGTGCTGGAAAGCAAGATCATCCCGCAAATCCCGATGGGCCGCCTGGGCAAGCCGGAAGAAGTGGCAGGCCTGGTTGCCTACCTGGCTTCCGATGAAGCAGCCTTCCTGACCGGTGCAAACATCGCCATCAACGGCGGTCAGCACATGTATTGATGCGAACGGCGATCGCCTGCGGGCGATCCCAAATGGCGCAGACGACCGCACGGTTTCTGCGCCATTTTTTTTGCATCGCACTGCATCAGTGCAAAAAAACGGGGCCTTCAAGGCCCCGTTGCATTGGTGTCGCTGGCAGGATCAGGCCGGTGTGCCGCCTGCCGGCTGACCGTCCGTTCCTTCCACCAGTCCGAGCAGCAGTTCGATCAGTCGCGGCATGGCGACATAACCGGTCGTCACGAGGTCCAGCTCCGAGCCGCGTTCCAGCACGAGCGTCGGGAAAGCCTTGAGCTCCCATTTTTCCGTCAGCAGGAAATCGTCGTTGGTACCCTTGACGGCAATGTCGGAGTTCCAGGTGGCAAGGAAAGTCGCTTCATCGACCGGATAGCCTTCTTCCGCGAGCGCCTTGCAGGCGATGGAGGCCAGGACTTCACCCTGGGTCGTATCCTTGCCTTCGGAGAAGAACATGCGCTGGATTTCATGGAATACGTACAGGCTGGCCTGCGGTGCGAGCTTGCGTGCCGTGACTACGGCGCGGCATGCCGGCTCTGTGTCGTAGGCAAAATCTTCCTTCGACAGGATGTCATAGGAGAACGGCAGTCCTGTTTCCCTGGACACCCGTTCCCATTGCGCCTTCAGTTCCGCGCGGCGTTCCGCCGAAATGACGTTCTTGTTGTAGGGGCGCAAGCCGCCGACCACCACATCAACCGGCAATCCCGGTACGCCTTCCAGCAGTGCGGCGAGTTCCGGGCCGAAGCCGTAGGACCATGCGCACATCGGGTCAGCTATGTAAATCAGCCTCGACATAGTTCTTCTCTCTTGAGTTTGGTTGTTGGGCAAGGATATCCAGCTTCGATGTTATCCCGGCTGTCCCTGGCAGCGAGCACCGAGCAGCCATCAGTTTACCGGCCATTTCTCGGGATGCAGCGCAATTGCCTGAACTTATCACCCTCGAATTGCTCTATCCGCGGTGACAACTTGATATCCCCCCTGTTTTTTTGCAGGCCGGGTTCTACACTGAGAGCATCAGATCACACCCGTTTTCGGAGAGTTTTATGCGGAGCGACTACTTCCAGAAATTTGGTTCAGGAGACGACGAGGCATTTGAAAAACAGCGCAGGGATGCGATGCGAACGATCGAAGGGCACGGCAAGCGCGACGCGGCCGAGCTGGCCGACATGACCGAAGGGGAACGGGCCAAGTGGTTTTTCTGGAACCTGCATGAAAACCTGGAAGAGTTCCGCAAGCTGGAGCCCACGCTGATCGGCCAGGTCATGTGTACGCAGCTCACCGTCACCGACGGCCTGTCGATGGCCACCGAAAAGGTCGGGATGGAAAAGAAGATCGAGCTCAACTGCCGCTGGCATTTGCGGCTGGCCTATTCCACCTACAAGAATGAAGAGGCCCACCTGATCGGCGACGGTTCGGTGGATCTTTCCGTCTCCAACACGCTGCCCTCGCATCCGCCGCTGCAGAAAAACCAGAAGGGCTACCTCGACTCCGACAGTTCGCTGTATCCCAACCAGCTCTACCTCTACGGCTGGGTCACCGAGCCGGTGTGGGAAGAGATCAAGCAGCACCTCTACCAGCCTACGCCCAACTGCCACACCGATCTCGTATTGCGAGACAACTGCCTGTTCCCGGTGAAGAGCGGCTTCGGCTTCGTCGCCGGTCCTCCAGGGTCTGTAGGCATCACCAACGTCGAGTTCCGCGTGTCGTCGCACTCCATGGAACGGCGGCAGAACCGCCGCACCGAGACGCTCTGAAGCTGGCGCGCTTTCACTCCGCTGGAAGGAACCGCCCCTGAAGCAACAGGATGGCCGTGCGCAGCACGAGGAAGGCAATCGCCGCGGATGCCGTCAGCAGGGCCGCAATGCCGATCCACAACGGCCAGCCGCCGCGATGTACCGCTTCGAGGACCACGCTGGCCAGTGCGGCAAGCGGGAAGGAGAACGACCAGAAGCCAACGGAGAAGGGCACGTTGCGCCACCAGTGGTAACGGGCCATCACGCCGACGAAGGGGGCGATGCATATGCCCAGTCCGATCATCAGCACTTCGGCGGGCAGTTGCGGCCAGATGACGGCAGCCGTCAGCGTCGCGATGGCCGGCGGTGCGAGTTCCACGCCGATGGTGGGCCGCAGCGGTTCAGGCATGGGACCTTCGAAGAGCTTGCTGAGGATGCGCGCTTCCAGCAATGCCCAGCCGGAAAGCCCGGTACCGAACAGCATGGCAGCCCAGCCGGAAAAACCGAGCGTGGCAAGGGCCATGCCGCCCACGAGCGCGCCGCCGACTACCGGCAGATAGAGTGCAGGCGTGATGGCGTTGGCCGGCATCTGGCCGGTCGCCAGCGTCGCCACCACGCGCAGGGCAATCAACAGGTGCAGGCCCAGCGCTGTCAACGCGAGAACAAGCCATACGCCCTGTGCGGGCTGTTGGAACTGAATGACCGCGAGGAGAACGGACAAGGGGAGCAGCGCCTGCAGCGACCCCTGCACGGGATGCCTGTATTCGCGCTTGACGGACTGCGGATGCCGTTTGCACTTGATGGCATACAGGATGAGCGACACGATCCAGATGGCGCTCACCGGCCAGATCAGGGCCGCGGCGATGTCGCCGGCGATTTCCCATCCGAACACCGCGGCCCGGCGCCACGCGCCCACGAGTCCGAACAAGCCGACCGAAATGGCGAACAGGCCTACCGGCAACCGGGCCAGCCATGACGAGCCCTGAGGACTCTGGTTCGTTCCGAAGAGGTAATACAAGCGTGCGCGTGGATTCTCGTTATCCATCTGTCCTTAGCCTCAATCGATCCAAGGTACCGGATACGTTTCCCTGGACGCCTCCGATACGGGCAATATGAATTTCATATTAGCCCGAATCCGCATGTTTGGCTGGAAAACCTATGGATATTGCAGAGACATGCAGAGCATGATTCTTGAGCGGTGACGGGAACTTTTTCATTTTGTTACCCCTTGCTGCACTTTTTCCTGCAATGCACAAATCAACGCTTGAACTCCCACGACAGCATCTCTAAAATAGTCGATGTTGCTCTGCAACAAATTTGGTAAGACATTTTGTCACTACCACCCGAATTCCGTTTTTTGGAGATGCCATGTTCCCGATTCAAGACCAGATTTCCGTAGCAACCAAGGCCAACCTCGAAGCCAACCTCGCGCTGTACAGCTCGCTGACCAACAAGACACTCGAAAGCGTCGAAAAGCTGATCAACCTGAACCTGACCGCCGCGCGTTCTTCGATGGAAGAGTCCCAGGCTGCTACCCGCCAGATCCTGGCCGCGAAGGACCCGCAGGAATTTTTCTCCCTCGTCGCAGCACAGGCAAAGCCGAACCTCGACAAGGTCGTTGCCTACGGCGGCCACCTGACCACCATCGCCAACAGCACCCAGGCTGAATTCACCAAGGCCGCCGAGTCGCAGATGGCCCAGTTCAGCCGCAAGGTCACCGAACTCGTCGAAGAAGCTTCGCAGAAGGCGCCGGGCGCCGACGGCGTGCTGGCGATCTTCAAGAACGCCATGGGCAACGCCAGCAGCACCTACGAGCAGTTCACCAAGACCGCCAAGCAGGCTGCTGAAGCCGTGAACGCCAGCGTCAACGGCACCGTGACCCAGTTCGCGCAGGCCGCGACCGCACAAGCCAAGAGCTAAGCATCAGGCTGGACGAAAAAGCGGGCCGCATGCGGCCCGCTTTTTTATGCCTTGCCGAAGCGTGCGGCGTATGGCTCAGGCGCCAGGCGGCAGGCATTGACCATGTATGAAATCGTCCGGTAGTAACCGGCCAGCGCGACCAGTTCGAGCAATTGCTCGTCGCTGAACACGGCTTTCAGTTCTGCCCACAGCGCGTCCGATACTGTGGCGCCGCCATGCAATTCGTCTGCCATCCGCAACACCAGCCGGTCGCGCGAACTCCAGCAGTCTTCCTTGGCGTCGGTCACGGTCGCCGCCACCTGCGCTTCGATCAAGTCGGCCTTCTGTGCAAAAAAGGCCACGTGCACGCCCCATTCATACTCCGCTCCGCAGCGCGCGCAGGTACGCAGGATCATCAGTTCGCGATCGCGGAGAGTAATTGCGCCCTTGTCGAGCAGGCCGCCGGCAAACATGCGCTGCAGGACGCGCGGGCTGCGAGCCATCGTGCGGAACAGCGTGAGCGGTTCGACACCCGGCGGCATGATGCGGGCAAATGCCTCGGCGATGGCGGGTTCGTAGGGCGGCTCCGCGGGGGAAATGCGTGGATCGGTCATCATCTTGCTCCTTCATGTCGTGTGGAATCGGCATCCTTCTGGACTGGATGCTACGTTTACTGTAGCATATTGCTACTTTATCTGTAGCGGAGGCACCATGGCTTTGCCGAAACCGGGAGCGCCGGTCAGGGGATCGAAAACAGGCCGGCCGATCATGGCCTTGCTCGACCTGCTGGGACGGCGATGGGTATTGCGCATCCTCTGGGAACTGCGCGACGTCCCGCTGACGTTCCGCGAACTGCGCGAACGCTGCGACGCGATGTCGCCCACCGTGCTCAACCAGCGCCTGCGCGAGTTGCGCGACACGGAGATCGTGGTGCTGGAAGAACCCTACGGTTACGCATTGAGCAAGCAGGGCAGGCAGTTGCTGGAGGCGCTGATGCCGCTGCAGCGCTGGTCGGAACAGTGGCAGAAGAAGCTGGCGAAGGCGGATCAGGAAAGCTGACGGACTTCCACCTTCCCTTGCGCGATGGCGCGCGAGAGGATGCGGTAGGTATCGAATTCGAATGAGGACTGTCCGCGCTGGGCGGACAACGCGTCGATGTCTCGCGCCGTCCCGAGCCAGTGCCAGCAATCGACGAGATGGAAGTCTTCACGCCCATCGCCACCCTGTTCGACCACGGCGACCGGGCCGGCATAAGGCCAGTTCACCAGCGGCAGGGAAGAGAGCGCACGCTGCAGACGCTCACCGTCGATCGCGCGTGCGTTCATGTTGATGCCATTCTTTTCCGCCAGTGCAGCCAGGGCCATTTCTGCTTTCTGCCGCGACGTGAACATGCCGTGGCATGGCGCTCCGCTTGCAAAGCCGGGATCGCAGGCAAAGACGAGCTCAGGCCTCCCTTCGGCGATACGCCACGCGCACACGTCCGCCTCTGTCGGCCGGCCGATGCTGGACGGCGGCTGCAACCGTCGCATGAGGCGCGCTTCCAGCAGTTGCGCCCCGATGTCGCCGGCTGTCTCGAACCACTCGAACCGGCGCGCTTCCTTCGCCAGGTCCGCATCCTTCTTCGACGGCTGCTCGCCGTGGAAATGGGCAAGCACGCGCACGCGCAACTGGGCCGCCCGTGCGATGTACAGCGCCTTGTCTCCCGCGCCATAGAAGACGTACACGCCCGGCGTATCCGGCAGGTCATCGAACATGTCCGGATCGAGATGGACGGGCAGGTTGGGCCGCTGGAGCAACTGGCGGGCGATTTCCCTGAGTCTGTCGCCGGCGATCGTCCGCTCGAGCAACTGCCAGTATTGCCACAGGACTTCGGCATCGCCCAGGGCGCGGTGGCGCGCGTCGGTAGTCAGGCCGTGGCGCTCGACCAGCGCGTCGAGGCCATGGCTGATGATGTCGGGGAACAGCTTGCGCGACAGCTTGAGCGTGCACAACACTTCGCAGCGAAAAGTCTTGCCCAGGCGCTTGAACTCATTGCGCAGGAAACCGTAGTCGAAGCGTGCATTGTGCGCGATGAACAGTCCACCCTGCAGGCGCTGCAGCAACTCCTCCTGCACCTGGGCAAAGGTCGGCGCATCCTTCACCATCTCGTCCGAGATGCCGGTGAGTCCGACAATGAAGGGCGGTATCGGTACCTGCGGATTCACCAGTACGGACCAGCGTTGCACGCCATCCTTGCCGGCCTCGACGATGCCGATCTCGGTGATGCGATCGGTCATCGGATTCGGCCCGGTGGTTTCCAGGTCGATGAAGATCAGTTTGCCGTATTGCTCGATCATGGCCGCCTCGATCCGGCAGGGGACGCGTGTCCTCAGCCCTGCACGCGGATACGGATGTCGCCGATGGTGACGGTCTGGCCGCTACGGATCTTGGCCGTCTTGCGCAGTTCCTGCTTGCCGTCCACAGCCACCTCGCCGGCGGCAACAATGGCCTTGCCCGCGCCGCCGCTGTCGCAGATGCCGACAAGCTTGAGCAGCTGGTTCAGTTCGACGTATTCGCCATCCAGTTCGAAATCGACGGTTTGCATGTCAGGCTCCCAGGGTTTGCGTTGCTTTGTCCAGCCACACCGACAGGTTGGCCTGCAGGTCTTCCTGGCTGAAGGAGCAGCTTTCCTCGGTGAACAGGCTGCCGGCCTCCATGCGGCCGAGCAGGTCTTCCATCACCTGGCCGTAACGTTGCGGCAGCGCGCCGAGAAGAGCGGATTGCGCGCGCCATGCCTGGCAAAATGCCTGAGTAGTAATGCGCTTGTGCTGCAGGTCGTCAAGCGAAGTGCGCAGGGTCTGGAGTGCGAGTGCGTGGGACATGGAAAGGCGGGATGGAAATGAATGCCTGCATTGTATCGGATCAGAGCTGCCGCGCCTCGAAGGTATTGCAGTCGGTGACCTGTCCGTTCTTGATCCCGGTGGTGAACCAGCGTACGCGCTGGGCGGAAGTGCCATGCGTGAACGAATCGGGAATCACCTCGCCTTGCGCTTGCCGCTGGAGTGCGTCGTCGCCGATGGCACTGGCGGCGTTGAGTGCCGCCTCGACGTCGCCGGATTCGAGGATGCTGCGCGCGCGGTCAGCATGATGCGCCCACACTCCGGCGAAGCAATCGGCCTGCAGTTCGAGCCGGACCGACAGCGCATTCCCCTGTGACTGCGACATGCGGCGGCGTGCCGCATCGACCTTGCCGGTGATGCCCATCAGGTGCTGCACATGGTGCCCGACTTCGTGCGCGATCACGTACGCCTGTGCAAACTCGCCCGATACCTTGAAGCGCTGCTGCATCAAGCGATAGAAGCTGAGGTCGATGTAGATTTTCTGGTCGCCCGGGCAATAGAAGGGACCGGAGGCGGATTGCCCGGTTCCGCAGGCAGTCGGCGTGCTGCCGGAAAACAGCACCAGCTTCGGACGTGCGTAGGACGCGCCCTGCGAACGAAAGAGTTCGGTCCAGGTGTCTTCGGTATCGGCCAGCACCGTGGAAACGAACTTCGCCATCTGGTCCGTTTCCGGCGGGCGCTGCGCAGGGACTTCCTGCACGGACGGCATGCCGCCGCCGGTCAGCACATTCAGGACGGTTGTCGGGCTGACGCCTAGGAAATACGATACGACGAGCGCAATGACGATGGTGCCGAGTCCGACCGACCGTCCGCCGAATCCTCCGCCCGCACCACGGCGGTCTTCCACGTTATCGCTTTCGCGATTGCCTTCCCATTTCATGTTGCGCCTCCGGTGTTTTTCGAAGAGGGAGAGCAATAAGCATACGCGCCCCGGACGTGAGGCGCATCGCGGGAACGAAAGTCAGCAGCGGAAATTCTTACAGCAGGCGTGCAAGCAATGCCTTGTCGAAGCGCGCATCCAAGGGGATGCGGACACGATGCCCGCTGCCGGCCGCGACGGTCAGCGGCGTGCCGTCTTCGGCAAGCATTTGCGCGAGGGTGAGGACTTCGTTGCCGCCCGGATGGATGACTTCGATCCGGTCGCCGACGGAGAATCGATTCTTCACCTCCACATCCGCCCAGCCGTCGCGTACGGCTTGCACATCGCCAACATAGTGGCTGCGATGCACTTCGGAAACGCCGCTCATGTAGTTCTGGTATTCCTGCGTATGGTGGCGCTGGTAGAAGCCGTCGGTGTAGCCGCGATTGGCAAGGCCTTGTAGTTCGCCGAGCAATTGCGTGTTGAACGGACGCCCGGCAACCGCATCGTCGATCGCGCGGCGATAGACCTGGGCCGTGCGCGCAACGTAATAGAGCGACTTGGTGCGGCCTTCGATCTTCAGCGAGTCGACGCCGATCTTCACCAGGCGCTCGATATGCTCGACCGCGCGCAGGTCCTTCGAATTCATGATGTAGGTGCCGTGCTCATCCTCCAGCACCGGCATCAGTTGTCCCGGACGCCCCGCTTCCTCGATCAGGTAGGGACGGTCGGCCAGCGGATGGCGCGGCGCATCGCCGAGCGCGGAAAAGGACTGGTTCGCTTCTTCCAGCGCCTGCTGGTAGTTGAACTTGATCGTCTCGACCGGCACGCGCGCGATGTCGCCGGACGCATCTTCCGATGCATTCATCACCTTGTAATCCCAGCGGCAGGAGTTGGTGCAGGTGCCCTGGTTGGCGTCGCGGTGGTTGAAGTAGCCGGACAGCAGGCAGCGGCCCGAGTAGGCGATGCACAGCGCGCCGTGCACGAAGACCTCCAGCTCCATGTCGGGGCATTGCTGGCGGATCTCCTCGATCTCGTCCAGCGACAGCTCGCGCGACAGGATCACGCGGGTCAGGCCCATGCGCTGCCAGAACTTGACGTCGGCCCAATTGACCGCGTTCGCCTGCACCGACAGGTGGACCGGCACGTCCGGCCATTTGTCGCGCACCAGCATGATCAGTCCGGGATCGGCCATGATCAGCGCGTCCGGCTTCATCGCGATCACCGGTTCCATGTCGCGCAGGTAGGTCTTCAGCTTGGCGTTGTGCGCGAAGATATTGCTGGCGACGAAGAACAGCTTGTTGCGCGCATGCGCTTCGCCGATGCCGGTCGCCAGTGCGTCCAGCGTCGAGAATTCGTTGTTGCGCGCGCGCAGGCTGTAGCGCGGCTGGCCGGCGTAGACGGCATCGGCGCCGTAGTCGAAGGCGGCGTGCATCTTGGCGAGGGAGCCGGCGGGGAGCAGGAGTTCGGGAGAGCGGGGCATGGCGGATCGTGCGGTGGGTGCAGAACCCGCCATTATACTGAACGCACCCGGGGCGGCAGGGGCTGTTGCCTGACTGGCAAGGCTACAGCGCCACGCGGTTGCGGCCGTCTTCCTTCGCGCGGTACAAGGCCGCATCCGCGGCGGAAATCAGGGCTTCGGCATTCTGTTCCGGTTCCAGCGTCGCTACGCCGAACGAAGCGGTGATGTGCGGCAGCGGCCTGTGCATTTCGCTGAAGACCACCGCCTGGCGCAGGCGCTCGCACAGGCGCTGGGCCACCATCAGCGCGCTGGTCTGCTGCGTGTTGGGGAGGATGACGATGAGTTCCTCGCCGCCGAAGCGCGCGGCAAAGTCGGTCGGCCGCAATCCGGCGCTGATGACCTTGGAGGCTACCTGCAGCGCATGATCGCCCGACACGTGGCCGTGCTGGTCGTTGAACTGCTTGAAGTGGTCCAGGTCCATCATGATGACCGACAGCGGGCTGTTCACGATGTGCGCGTTCTCGATCATGCGCTGCAGGTTGTCGTTGAGCCAGGCGCGGTTCTGCAGGCCTGTGAGGCCATCGACCATTGACAGCTGGCGATAGAATTCGCCGACCTTCTGGCGGCGCCGCAGCTGCGCGTTGGCCGCGCGCACGCGGAAGGACAGCAGGCGCAGCAGGTTGCGGGCGACATTGTTCGATTCATCGACCAGTTTCCAGAGAATGTCCGCATCGATGACCAGTACATCCGACTCGACGCGCGCCGTGATCCGCTCCGACGAGGCTTCCTCGTCCAGCACTGACAATTCGCCGACGCATTCGCCGGGAAGCACCTTGGTCGCCGTGCCATCGAGGCGTGAATCGCGCATATCGACATGGGTCACGTCCAGCGCGCCCTGCAAAACGACGAACAGGCGCCCGCCCTTGTGCGACCAGTCCTGCATGGCCTGGTGCGCACCGATGCGGACCACCGGACAATTCGCGATCAGTGCGGCAATCTGTTCTTTCGGCGCACCTTGAAAAAGCTGGATGTCGGCAATGCCGTAGGCCGATGTGCCGAAGGTGGTGATCTGTTCCACTAGGCGACCTGCTTGGTGAGCGCCAGCTTGACGATGTAGCCGAAGATCAGCAGCGCAGCCACAAAAGCGCCGGCACGGATGCCTTTGGTCTTGCCGCGTTTGAGCGCCGCCGCGCCGACGATGATGTAGGCCACCACCGCGATCACCTTGGCGGTCAGCCACGGTACAACGAACGGGTATTGCGCGCTCCACACCACCATGGTCAGTGCGCTGGCAAGCAGGACCGTGTCGATGATGTGGGAGCTGCGGTCCAGCATGGTCTTCGGTGCCGGAACGCCGTCCGGACGCCGCAGCATGAGGATGCCGCGAATGAGGAAGAGGGTGCCGCTCAGTGCGGCAAAACTCATGTGGAGGTGTTTCAGCGCGAGATAACTCATTGTCTTGTGTCAGGACCCGCTTACCGATTGCGGCAGGCCGTCGTTGATCTGGTACCAGCTGGCTTTCGAGCCGGCGAAGATATGTTTCTGTTTCGGTTGTTCCAGCGAGGTGTCCAGCGTGCCAAGCGCGATGCTCATCCATTCCGGATGCGCGGCGTCGCTGTACCACTGCAATGTCGAACCGCAATGCCTGCAGAAGGTGCGTGTCACCGGCGACGACGAGTGATAGGTCGCCACGGCATCTTCGCCTTGAATGAAGCGGAAGCCGCTGCGCGGGACGGTGCCGTACGAACCGAATGCGGCGCCGTGCGCCTTGCGGCACATCGAGCAGTGACAGTGCGTAATCCGTTTGATCTCGGCGTCGATCTCGTACCTGACCGCGCCGCATAGGCAGCTACCCTTGTGCATGCCTCCTCCCGTCAACAAGCCAAGAAATCCTCCGCATTCTATCAACGTCCGCAAGAAGTCTGGCCTCGGTGGGGGAAAAACGGACAGAAACCGACATGACAAAGGCAGCAACATTCCCCCTTGGCATTGAAATATGAAAATTCAAATATTCACAAGTCGAATGTCAGTTATCTGAAATCGCAATTGGAATAATAACTGGGGCCTGCCTACACTGTGTCCATGCAAGAATTTTTTATCGAGAGGAATGAATCATGGCAACCCTGACAATCGCAACCCCGACCGCTGGCTCGATCGGTTCGAGCTATGCACAGAACGTCGGCCGCGCCGCGCGTGCACTGCTGGCTGCGTTGTTCACCGTCACCCCGCGTGTTGAGCAGCCGGCGAAAGTTCGCAAGGCTGACGCAGATATGTCCCTGATGCGCCTGTACCGCATGTCCGGCTCCGATTCCGTGATGCCGAACCTGGCACAGGAACTGGACATGATCGCCAAGCGCCAGGCGTAAGTTTTACCCGTCGTATTGCCACCCAGCGAGCGACGCTCCAGGAGCAAGCGGTTTAGGCACCGCCTGCTTCGTAAATTGGCGGTCCCCGTGGGCCGCCTTTTTTATTGCCGGATTAACCGGAACGTCAGGTTGATGCGCGGCCCGCGCGCTTGGCGTTCCTTCATCACGGCATGCTGCCAGCAATGCTGGGTCTTGCCTGCCATCAGCAGCAGGCTGCCATCCGAGAGGTCGAGCAGCAAGGGTTTCAGGTCCTTGCGCGACCGGTGCCGGAGGCGAAAGGTTCGACTTTCCCCCAGCGAGAGCGAGGCGATCACCGGGCAGTTTCCCAGTTCCGGTTCGGCATCGCTGTGCCATCCCACGCTATCGTTTTCATCCCGGTACAGGTTGAGCAGGACGCTGTTGAAGCGGTTGTCCGTCGCCGTTTCCACATCCGCCTTGATGCGCAGGAGTGTCTCCGTCCAGGGATGTGGCGCCAGTACCACGCCGGAATAGGAATAACCGCTGCCCGGATCGCCGTACCACGCCGACAGTCTCGGCTGCAGGTGCTGCTTTCCCCACAGCGTGATGATCTCCTGTTGCCAGGGCGTCTCGTCCAGCAGGCGCTGCATGAAGGCGTCCGTATCCGGCTTGCGGTAAAAGACTGGCAATACGCGCAGATCGGCATCGGGGGCCGGGATCGTTTCCCATCCGCCGGGTGTGTCGAACAGCGCGTCCATCTCTGTATCCCGTCAGCCGATCTTGCGGAAGCGCGGCACCTGCCTGCCTTCCACCGTGACTGACTCGAAGAACATGGCGGCGTTCCGGTGCACAAGCTGCGGCCAGTCGGTTTCGTACAACGGCCGGTAGACGACGCAGGCTTCGTTTGTTTCCGTGTTGCGCGACAGGCCGAGGACGAAATATTTCTTGCCCTTGTAGTGCTCGTAGATGCCGGGACTGATGTCGGTCATGATGCGCGCGGATACAGAATCATCTGCGTGCAGCGGAAGGTCGCCATCAGCTTGCCGGTATCGCGGTGCTTCACCAGCGCATCCCACACCTGCGTGTTGCGTCCGCCATGCACCAGTTTCGCCTCGCATTCGATGATGCCTTCGCGAGCGGTGCCGAGGAAGTTGCTCTTGAGCTCGATGGTGGTGAAGCTGGCCGCGCCCTCCGGCAGGTTCGCGATGCAGCCATAACCGCAGCTCGTGTCGGCCAGCGTGACGACGGTTCCGGCATGCAGGTAACCGTTGGGGGCGAGATGGTGTTTCTGGACCGCGAGCTCCATTTGAATCGCGTTCTTGTCCACGCTGTTGACCTTAATCCCAAGCAATTCGGGCAGGTAGCCGATGCCGCGCTGGTTGAAGGATTCGGCGTCGAGTGTGTGTCCCATGCATTGTCCTTGTTGATTGAAAAAAGGCCCGCGCAAGGCAGGCCGGGAGATTCATTGCGGTCAGGCGGCGGTTTCGGTGGATTTCTGCACCAGCTGGAACACGGATCGGGTGAGCTCGTCGAGGTCGACATCGCTCATCATCTCCGCGAATTCCACTTGCGCCTTTTTCCATAGCGGAACGGCCTCCTGGACGCGTGCCTTGCCTTCCTCGGTCAGCGACCAGTGCCGCTCGCGCCTGTCTTCGCCCGGCGTCGAATCGATCCACTTGCTGTCGTGAATGATCTTCAGTGTGCGCGTCAGGGTGGTGCTGTCCATCACAAGCGCCTCGGCCATCTCGCCGGTCGTGAGGCCGGGAAAGCGCGAGAGCAGGCGCAGGATGCTGAACTGCGTGATCTTCACGCCGGACGGCTTGAGTGCCTTGTCATACATCTGCGTCACGACACGGGAGGCCTGACGGATGGAAGCGCAGTAACACGGAAGCTTGAGGGGTTTCACGGCATCTTGGTGAAATGGGGGAGGATTAAATATATATGCATATACATTTAGGTGTCAAATGCAGCGATATCGCTGGCATCAACATTGAACTTCCCGCGGATCATGTGCTTCCAACAACTCCACTCAATAGCAGGAGGAATAAAACATGGACTATGCGACCAGAGAAGAAATCCGATATGACACGAGGCAATCCGCAGTGCGCGCCCGCGCCAGGCCTCGCCGCAACACAACCCTGCTGGCTGTCGGCGCCGCCCTTGCCGCCGCTGCTTACGTCGTCCGCCAGCGCACGCGCGAAGTCGAGAGTGACAATCCGCCGGCCGGAAAGTTTGTGGAAGTCGATGGCATTCGCCTGCACTATGTCGAGCGCGGTTCGGGGCAACCCGTCGTGCTGCTGCATGGCGACGGCAGCATGATCCAGGATTTCGAGATCAGCGGCCTGATCGACCTGGCGGCGAAAAATTATCGTGTGATCGCCTTCGACCGGCCCGGCTATGGCTACAGTGACCGTCCGCGCACCACGATCTGGACGCCGCAGGCGCAGGCCACGCTCCTGCATCATGCGCTGGACCAGATCGGTGTATCGCAACCCATCGTCGTGGGACACTCCTGGGGAGCGCAGGTGGCAGTCGCACTGGGGCTGGATTATCCCGATGATGTGAAGAGCCTGGTCCTTCTATCGGGCTACTACTATCCGACGCCGCGGCTCGACGTGCCGCTGCTGTCGCCGCCGGCAATACCGGTGATCGGCGACCTGCTGCGTTACACCGTCTCGCCGCTGATCGGACGCATGATCTGGCCGATGATGAAGAAGCGTCTCTTCGCGCCTGCAGAGGTGCCGTACAAGTTCGACGCACGCTTCCCCGTATGGATGACACTGCGTCCTTCATCGCTGCGCGCTACAGCGGCAGAAACCGCGCTGTTGATTCCAGCCGCCTTCGCCCTGCGGCACCGCTACCACGAACTGACCATGCCGGTCGTGATCATGGCCGGCGACGGCGATACCCACCTGGACAGCCGGGTCCATTCCGAACAGCTGCATCGGGAGCTGCCCCATAGTACTTACCATGTCACGCACGGCGCAGGCCACATGCTGCATCACTTCGCGCCGGATGAAGTCATGAGCGCGATCGACCAGGCCGCCACCGCGCTCGGCGCAGAGCAGCGCGGCGAGCACAGGCATATCTTCCCGGCGCCGGCGCAGGCGATTTAATGGGAAATGATCTGGCGGTACTGGCGCGGAGAAACGCCGACAGCTGCGCGGAAGCGATGGCTGAAGTGACTGAGGTCGGCATAGCCGCAGGCATCGGCGACTTGCTGCAGCGGCAGTCCGGTTGACTTCAGCAGCTGCCGCGCGCGTTCAAGACGGCGTTCGGCGATCCAGGCATGCGGCGGCATGCCGAAGGAAATGCGGAACATGCGCGCGAAGTGGTATTCGGACAGTCCTGCCGTGTCGGCCAGCATCCCGAGCGTGATGTTGCGGCCGAGGTGGGCGTCGATGTATTCCGCCAGCCGCCGCCTCACTCCGGGAGCGACACCGCCTTTCATAGGCATGTTGTGCAGCGGCCTCGATTGCGAGCGGAGCAGGTGGCTGAGCGTTTCGTGCACCGTTTCGTTCGCGCGCAGCAGGTCGTCCGGTCCGTTCCACGGCATCTGTTCAAGCGTGGCGCACAGGTGCGCAATCTGTGCGTGCTCGAAGTAGGTGCGATCGGCGAGCGTCAGCTCGCGCGGTTCACGATCGAGTTCCTGTATCGCGCGCCGCGTGAAATGCTCAGGAAGGAAATACACATGCAGGAAGCGGAGGCGGTCGCGTACGACCCAGCGTGATTCATGGTCGTCGGGCAGCGTGCAGAGACGCCCGGGACTGCCGTACATGCCGGGCAATTCATTGCGTTCGGTCCGGTAGCCGCCGCCGAGGTAATACGAGAGGGTATGGTGACCGGGGCGGATGTAGGCCGTCTCTTCTTCATCCGTCTGGCGGTGCCAGATGGCGACCGCAAGATCGTCGCCCAGCCAGGCAAAACGCTCCAGCTCCGCGTTCGTTCCGCGCAGCGTGTTGAACACCGCGTGCGTGATGCGCGTGGGCGGCGTTTCAGGGGCGTAAAGTCGGGGGCGGTCGGGCATGACTGCGCAAGGGCTGGTTCCAGGATTGCACTTTATCACTTCCCGTCAAACGCTGCGGACAGCCGCTTGCCGCTGCCGGAAAATGCGCAAGATCAGACAAGTTCAGGGGGCGAACCGGGAGGATTCCGCAATTCCGGACAAGTCATCCCGGTCCGCAAGCGTGATGATGATGGCATCAAAACCGCAGGCCCCCCGCATGAACACTTTCCTTTACACCTTGACCGTCCTCATCTGGGGATCCACCTGGATTGCCATCAAATGGCAGCTCGGCGTCGTCCCGGCGCCGGTATCCATCGCTTACCGTTTCTGGATCGCGGCAGTCGTCCTGCTGTTCGTGCTGGCGGCCATGCGCAAGCCGGTCATGCCGCCGGCGCGCGCGTGGCGTTACCTGCTGGCGCAAGGCGTGGCACTGTTCTGCTGCAATTTCCTCTGTTTCTATTACGCCAGCCAGTGGGTGCCGAGCGGTCTTGTGGCTGTGGTGTTTTCGACAGCGCCCCTGTGGAATGCGATCAACGGACGGATATTCCTGGGCAGGCCCATGCAGCCGCAGGTGGTCGTCGGCGCCTTGCTCGGACTGGCAGGGATTGCAATGTTGTTCCTGCCGCAGATGCGCGGACACTGGGGGGATGGCGCGATGCTGCAGGGTCTCGGCCTTGCTCTCCTGGGGACGCTGTTCTTCTCCACCGGTAACCTGCTGTCCAGCCGCATGCAGGCGATCGGCCTGACGCCGTGGCTGACCAATACCTGGGCGATGTTCATCGGCGCCAGCGTGCTGACGCTCGTCGGGATCATGCTCGGCATGCCGTTCGATATTGAACCGACTGCACGCTACATCGGCTCGCTGCTCTACCTGGCGATTCCGGGATCGGTGATCGGCTTTACGGCCTACCTGCTGCTGGTCGGACGGATGGGACCGGACAAGGCGGCGTACTGCACGGTATTGTTTCCGGTGGTGGCGCTGACGATCTCGACCGTGTTCGAAGGCTACCAGTGGAACGCGCTGGCCTTCGCCGGGCTCGCCTGCGTCCTGGCGGGGAACCTGCTGGCATTCCTGCCGATGCGTCCCCGGCTGCGGGTGGCGGCCTAAGATACTGAACAGGCTCTAATAGCCTCGGCGGTAGCGATAGCCCTTGTAGTTGAGGACCATCCCCGACGGCGTCATTTTTTCCAGCACGAGGCCGGGGGCGGCTTCGTCGCCCTCGCGCAGCAGCCGGTTGTTGACCAGCACCGAGCGGTCCGCCTTGTTTCCTGAATAGATGTAGCCGCCCACGGCCAGGGCCGGGATTTCACGCTGGATCTGGGCGGGCAAGTCCTGCAGCGAGCCGACTGCAGGTTCAGGTGCAGGGGCCTTGGCCGCCTTGGGCTCCTCGGGCGGCGGGCTGCGTTTCTTTTCGGCGGCTTTTTTCGGTGCAGGCTTTTCTTTCGGCCTTTCCGGTTCGGCAACCGTCGTGTCGGGTATGACAGGCGGAGCCGCCAGGGCGACAGGCGCCGGCGGCACCGGTTGTACCGGTTCGTCGCGGCTCACCGAGAACCATGCGGTGCTCGCAAGCGTGACGGCCAGTGCCGCCAGCGCTGCCCAGGGCAGGGGGCGTCGCCAGGGGGGCGGGGTCTTTGACGCCGCAGCAAGCGGCGGAAGGAACGAAGCCGCCTTGTGGACGACGCCATTGCGTTCGGCTTCAGCTTTCTTCAGCGCTTCGAGGATATAGGACATGCGTCACTCCCCCGACGTGCGTTCAACCAGGCGCGGCTCGTCGACGCCGGCTGCACGGTTGATATGCATGGCCGTGACCGGACCGATGACGCCGTCCACGAACAGGCCGTGCGCTTGCTGGAAGTGCCTCACCTGCTTCAGCGTTTTCGGGGTGAAGGGCTGGTTCGGCCCGGGCGCGCTGCTTCCGCTGAGTTTCGCCAGTTCGGTGGCGAACCAGTCGACCGCCGGGCCGCGGTCGCCGGTCTCCACCGTATTCTCGAATCCGTCCGGTGCACGCCAGAACGTGATGAACTCGCCGCGAAAGAAGCGGGCAAGCGAAACCAGTCCCAGCTCCTGCCGCGCATCTCCCGCGCGCAGGCGAACGGCGTTGTCGGAGAGCGCGGTCAGCATCGCATAGAACGGGCGATTGGCCTGGTCATACAGTTTGAGGATCGCCGGCCGGTCGAGCTGGCGCAACTCGGCGATGCCGCCGTTGCTCCTGTGGCAAAGGACGTGGCGTGCACGCGCGGCGTCGCAGGGATTTTCTTCCGTCAGCGTCAAGCCCCAGAACCGGCCGAGCTGGCGGATTGCTTCCGCTTCGTCACGCAGTCCTGTCCGGGAAGCGCCGGTTTTTTCCACAAGCATGCCCTGGGCGGGTTCTTGTGCGGACTTGCCGGCGACGGGCTCCGGTGTCCGGTCTTCGCTCGCGCGGATTGCGGGCGCCGTGTCAATGGCAACAGGTTCGGCGGACGGAGATGCTGTGGCAGTCCATTTGGCATGACCCGACTTCAGCCAGCCGCCGTCATTCAGGAACCATGCGGTTGCGACGAGGGCCATGCCTGTGACGAGCGACAGGATCGAAGGCCATGTGCGGACTGCCTTGCGCTCCGCCTGCTGGTGGATGAACAGTTCGCCGGCCGCTTCCTCGACGGTCGTGCGATCGACCTCATGCGTTCCCTTCGCATAGGCGCCGAGCAGCGCGCGGTCGCAGAGCAGGTTGATCCTGCGCGGAATGCCAGCGCTCAAGCGGTGGATATGCTTCATCAGCGGCTGCTGGAAAGGCGAGGCCGTGGTCAGGCCGGCCGTGGCCATGCGGTGCTGGACGTAGCTCGCCGTTTCGTCTTCGGACAAGGCCGTCAGGTGGTAATGCGCGATGACCCGCTGTGCGAGCTGCTCCAGTTCGGGGCGTGCGAGCATGGCGCGCAATTCCGGCTGGCCGATCAGGATGATCTGCAGCAGCTTGCGTTCATTCGTTTCCAGGTTGGTCAGCAGGCGCAACTGCTCCAGCACATCGGCCGACAGGTTCTGCGCCTCGTCAATGACGAGGACACTGTTCCGGCCATCCGCATGCGCGGCGAGCAGGAAGCGGTTGAGCGCATCGATGTAATCCTTCACGCCCGCGGCAGGCTTGTCGAGCGGGATGTGGAATTCCTCGCACACCGATTGCAGCAGTTCGACGACGGTCAGCTTGGGGTTGAAGATGTAGGCGACATTGCAGTTGGCCGGCACCTGTTCGAGGAAGCAGCGGCAAATGGTGGTCTTGCCGGTGCCGATGTCTCCGGTCAGCAGCACGATGCCGCCGCCCGCATCCACGCCGTACAGCAGGTGCGCCAGCGCCTCGCGGTGACGCTCGCTCATGAACAGGTAACGCGGGTCGGGCGAGATCGAAAACGGGGCCTGTGCCAGCCGGAAGAATTTGGTGTACATGGCGACGCATTATGAATCGTGGCCCAAGGCTACCACAAGTGCCCGCACGGCAATCTGAGCGGCAACAAGCCCGCTTCCGGTCCCTGCTAGAATGGCTCGTCGCACTCCCTCAACCCGCATTGCACAGGAGACTCCATGCGCAAGACCGCCATTCCGCTGCTGCTGTTTTCGATGCTGTCCGCTTCCGCATTCGCCGCGAACCAGATGAAGCCCGGCCTGTGGGAAATGACGATGAAATCGGACGCGATGAAGAACATGCCGAAGATTCCTCCCGAGCAAATGGAGCAGATGCGCAAGATGGGCATGAACGTGCCGCAGATCCAGGACGGCGCCATGGTCCACAAGGTCTGCATCACGAAGCAGATGACGGACGGCAAGCTGCCGCCCGGTATGGAAAAGAACGAGATGGGCTGCCAGACGAAGAACATGCAGCAGAGCGGGAACAGCTACAGTGCCGATGTCGTGTGCAATAGCGCGCAGATGAAGGGCGAAGGCAAGGTCAAGGGCATGTTCTCCGGCGACACCGCGTTCAGCTCTACCTACGACTTCAAGGGCACGATGCACGGCCAGCTTGTGAACCAGCATCACGAGAACAGCGGCAAGTGGCTCGCCGCCGACTGCGGTAACGTCCCGCCGGCCGGCGGCATGATGCCGAAGAAGTGATTTCCCATGGCGCGCCGCTGGCACTACAGCGTCTATGTGGTCGAGCTGTCGAAGGACGTGTTGTACGAGGCGCGCTTCAGGAAGGCCAATCCGGATTACGTGACGGGCAAGCCGTGCGTGTATGTGGGCATGACGGGCGTTGACCCGGATGTGCGCTTCGACAAGCACAAGGCCGGCATCCAGTCCAACCGCTTCGTGAAGGAGTTCGGATTGCGCCTGCTGCCCGAACTCTATGCCATGTACAACCCCATGCCGTACGACGGCGCGCGCGACATGGAGGTGGAACTGGCGATCGGACTGCGGGAGGCCGGCTACGGCGTGTGGCAGGCGTAGGCTAGTAGGCGAGCCCGGCGGTATTGCCTGAACCGGAGGTCATGCCTGTCCCTGTCGTACCCGTACCCGTCAATCCGGAGCCGGTCGCCCCGGTCCCCGTCGTGCTGCCTGCCGGCGTACTTGTCGACGTGCCGGTCGCTCCCGTACGGCCCGCCGCACCGGTGATGAATTCAAGCGAAATGGTTTGCGGCAGGATCTGTCCGCGGATTTCCCCATTGGGGAATGTGGCGCTATGCACGTTGAAGTAAAGGTTCCCGGCCTGCAATGTGTTGAATTGCGCTTCGGTAAGGATGGCACTTGCGGTCCAGATACCGCTTCCTGTCCCCGATTCGGTGAGCGGAATCACGATGGGGCCATTGACTCCCGGTGGAGCTTCATGGATGTGGGCAGCCGTGCCCGCGATGCCGGAGGTGGTCACGCCTGCAGTCAACTGGCGGTTGACGGGGTTGACCAGGACAGTGCCGGAGCCTAGCGCGGCGCTCGCCGTCGGCGGCACTTCCTGCGATCCGCGCAGTGCCGTGAGGAAGGTCGCCGTCGAAGTGACGAAGGGATTCAGTCCAGCGCCCACACTGGTCGTACCCGTACTTGCATTGACGCTCGTTGCAGTCGCCGGCGTGGTGCCCGGCTGTTGGGACAGGATTTGTCCGCGGATTTCGCCTTCCGCAAAGTTGGTGCTGCGTACGTTGAAATAGAAATCGCCGGCACGGAAGGCGTTGTATTGCGCTTCGGTCAGCACGGCGCGCGTCGCCCAGATACCGCTTCCGCGCGTGGTTTCGGTCATTGGAAAAACGATCGGTCCATTCAGGCCCGCCGGTGCCTGCTGGATATGCGCGTCCGTGCCGGCAATTCCGGTTGTCGTCAGTGTGGCGGTCATCAGTCGCGTGGCGGGCTGGATGACCACCGCGCCGGAGGCGGTAGCACTGCTGGCGCGCTGCGGCACTTCCTGTGCTCCCGTCAGCGTTGCGGCGAAGGCGTCGGTCAGCTCCGACACGGCAGCTTGCGTCGACGCGGGCGTCAGGCTGTTGGCAGCGGATGTCGTGGCACCGCTGTCGCCGCCGCCTCCACCGCAGGATGCGAGGACAAGCCCGCCAAGAACGGCGAGCCACATGCGAACGTTCAATCCGGTGAGAATGGATTTCATGGCCGAATCTCCTGTCTGGTTGGGGGCGGCAGGACACGCTTGCGATGCGTTCGCGGGGAAAAACACGAGGCACCGGCCAGCAGGGATGCAGCGTTCATGCCAGCAGGGGCATGCCGCCGTCAGGGGAGAAAAGCCGCTGCGCGCGTAAGAACTGCGCAGGCGATGGAAAAAACTACCGTTTCTGCTTCTGCAGTTCGCCGCGCAGCGTGTCGAGCGCCACCGATTGATGCCCGGCACGCCAGACGAGGAAGGTCTTCGCCTTCGCGACACGTTCGGGCAGGGGATAGGCGGCGACTTCGTTTTCCGCATGCACGACGGCAAGCACGGAGCGCGGCACGATCGCAATGCCGGACCCGGCGGCGACGCAGGCCACGATGGCGTGGTAGGACCCCAGCTCCAGCACGCGGTCCGGCACGACCGAGGACATGCCCAGCCATTCCTCCAGGATGCGCCGGTAGGAGCAGCCGGTGGTGAAAGCGATCAGCGTGTGCTTGCGCAAGTCCTTCGGCGTCTTGACCGGTGGCGCATTGCGGGGCGTGATCAGCACCAGTTCTTCGCGGAAGGCCTCCTGCATTTCAAGGTCGGTCGCCGTAAAGGGTTCGGCGACGAAGGCGGCCTCGACCTCGAAGCGGTGCACCCGGGCGATCAGCGCGCCGGACGTGCCCGTCACCAGTTCGATCTGCACTTCGGGATAATGCTGGTGATAACGCGACAGCAGCGGCGGCAGGCGCGCGGCGGCGGTGCTCTCCATGGTGCCGATGCGCAAGGTGCCGCGCGGCGTTCCCTTGCGCAGGGAGGCTTCGGCCTCGGAAGCCAGGCGCAGCAGCCTGTCCGCGTACGACAGGAGCTGGGTTCCCTCCGGCGACAGCACCAGCTTGCCGCCCTGGCGCTGGAACAGCTTCACCCCGAGGCGGTCTTCCAGGTTCTTGACGCGCGTCGTGATGTTGGATTGGACGCGGTTCAGCTGGGTAGCGGCCTTGGTGATGCCGCCGTAGTCCACGACCGCCTTGAAGATGTGCAGGGAATCCAGGTCGATGTTTCTCATTTTGAGAACCTCCTTTCTCCATTATTCATTTTTCAGAATGGGTTGGTCAAGGTAGACTGCTTTCATGATCGAACAACCTTCCACCACCTCCGCTGCCGTCCGCGCTGAAGCCGGTCCCATTTCCAAGGCGCTCGCCGGACTGGCGACGCTGGCAGTGGCGATGGGCATCGGACGCTTCGCATTCACGCCTATCCTGCCCATGATGCTGCAGGATGCCGGCCTGTCGATTGCGTCCGGCGGCCTGCTCGCGTCGGCCAACTATGTCGGCTACCTGCTCGGGGCGCTGAGCGCGATGGTGGTGAAGATCCGGCCAGAGCACGCAATCCGCAGCGGCCTGCTTGCCATTGCCGTCGTGACATTGGCCATGGGCTGGCCGCTGCCCTTTGCAGCCTGGCTCGTATTGCGGCTGCTTGCCGGCATCGCCAGTGCCTGGGTACTGATCTCGGTGTCGGCCTGGTGCATGGAATCGCTGGTGCGTTACCGGCGGCCGTTCCTCAACAGCCTCGTGTTTGCCGGCGTCGGGACCGGCATCGCGATTGCCGGACTGATGTGCCTCACGCTGATCAGCGTCGATGCGCATTCACCGCAGGCCTGGGTGTCCATGGGCCTGCTGTCGCTGGCGGTCACGCTGGTCGTGTGGCGCTTCTTCCGGCCCACGTCCGCCATCGCTGCCGCGAAGGCGGGGCAAGGACACTACCGGTGGACCGCCGATGCCCTGCGCCTCGTGCTCTGTTACGGCGTGTTCGGCTTCGGCTACATCATTCCCGCGACCTTCCTGCCGGTCATGGCGAAGAATGCACTGCAAGGCTCTACTCTCTTCGGATGGTCCTGGCCGGTGTTCGGCATTGCTGCCGCGCTGTCCACGCTGTGGGTCGCATTCCTGGTGGCACGCATGGGCAACCGCCGCGTGTGGCAGGTCAGCCATTTCGTGATGGCTGCCGGCGTGGTGCTGCCGGTCATCCTTCCCGGCTTGCTGTCCGTCTTTGTGGCAGCCCTGTGCGTCGGCGGCACCTTCATGGTCATTACCCTGGCGGCGCTGCAGGAGGGCAAGCGCATTGCGGGCAGCAGCGCGACCGTGCTGATTGCCGCCATGACCTCGGCGTTTGCCGCAGGGCAGATCATCGGACCGCTCACGGTATCCGCGGGGACCGGCAACGGCAGCTTTTCCACCGCGCTCGTGACTGCCGCCGTGCTGCTGGCGGGCAGCGCCTTGCTGCTGGGGCGGGGACAACAGAAATGACTGGAAAGAAAGGAAGCGAAATGAGTGACGCAACGACAAAACTTGGTCCCACCAACTGCATGCCCGGTCCGGAGCGCATGCCCCCGCTTGCCATGGACGCCATGGACGACGCGCAGAAAGCCGCAGCGCAGGAACTCATCAACGGACCGCGCGGCGCGGTGTTCGGCCCCTTCATCCCGTTGATGCGCAGCCCCGAGCTGATGAACCGCCTGCAGAAGGTCGGCGAATACATCCGTTACCACAGCGCGCTGGAAACGCGGATCAATGAATGGGTGATGCTGATCGTGTCGCGCCAGTGGACGCAGCAGTTCGAGTGGTGCATGCATTATCCGCTGGCGCTCAAGGCCGGCATGAAGCAGGAGATTCTCGATGCGCTGGCGGAAGGCCGCCGCCCCAGGGGCATGGCGGACGACGAGGAAATCGCGTACGACCTGTGCGACGAACTGACGCGCACGCACGGCGTCTCGGACGACACTTACCGCCGCGCAGTGGAACGCTTCGGCGAGCGCGGCGTGGTGGACATGGTCGGCCTGGCCGGCTACTTCACCACCGTGTCGATGGTGATGAACGTGGCGCGCACGCCGCCGCAGAAGGAAACAACGGTCACGCCGCTGTCGCCGTTCCCGCGTTGACGCTGGCGCGCCTGCTCGCCCACCATGCGCCCGCGGTCAGGGCGAGATAGGCGGCGAGCAGTTGCAGCGCCACGGCGGACGGCTCCGCCGGCTGTTTCAAGAGGCTGTAGACCTGGAGACAGGTCATGGCGGCCGCCAGCACGAGGTAACGGCGGCGGTTTTCGCCCGCCACCCCGAGGCAGGCGAGCACGCTTGCCCACAGCAGGCCCAGCTCCAGCAGGAGCGCAAACGTCCGGTAATTCCACCATCCCAGGCCCACCTTCATGCTGTCGAACCACAGCGGCAGGTCCGGCACGTGCACCAGCAGGTCCAGCATCCAGTGCGCCGCCACGGTCACCCCGATGGCCAGCGCGCAGCGCGTTCTCTGTGCGATCCCGGGGGTGCATGCCCAGAACAGCAGCGCCGCGCTAACCGACCAGAGCACCGCCGAGGAAAGACTGTGTGTGTAAGGCATGAAATACAGGTCCAGTCCGTTGGAGCGGGTGAAATCCGGAATCACGCGCAGCTTCTCGATGCCGAGCAGCACCAGTCCGCCCCAGAACAGGTCGATCAGCTGGCAGGTCACGAAAAACACCGGTAGCGGTACGGCGGGGGCGACGCGTTTGGCGAGGAAGGCTGCGGAGTAATGGCCGACGAACATGGTTATTATCCTGAAATTGCTATTTCGCAATATTACGCAGGACCGGCTCCAGAGGCGAGGAAAAACCGGATGTGCGGGAAAATTGAGAAATGGAAACTGTTCAGCCGGGGAATATTTATGGCATATTGCAAGGCATAAAGCATGGCCCGGCAAGCACCGGGCCCACTGCAACAAGAGCGGAAGAGGGGTTTATGTTATTTCTCAAAAGTACGTCGGCACCGATCGCACCCGGTGTCTTTGCAGTCGATGTGGCGGCCAAGCCGCCGGGCAAGACCTTCATGGTGTATGTCGCCGTGGATGCTGTGGACACACCGGCCGGTTTCATCCAGGCAGTGGAAGGCATCGGCTTCAAGCAGGTGTTCACCAAGCCCTACACCCATCACGACGGCAAGAAGATCGTCGACATCCATTTCCAGAAGGCAGGCACCGACATCTTTGAAGGCTGGACCTCGGCCGAAAAGGAATCCAACCTGCAGCGGCTGGACGAAGTCCTCGCCGGCTTCAACATCAAGATCACCCCGCGCGTCATGTCGCTGGCGGAAGCCTTCCGCTGATACGTGTTGTCCGCAATACCGTCCCGGTATCCGCCGGATTATGCTAGTCTTACGCCTCCCTGCGGCAGGGCCTGAAATCCACGGCATCGCTGCAGGGTGACGTGTTTGCTCCTTCCCCCCTATCAGCGGGGGAAACAGGGAAGCGCCGCGCGCGTCGCCGCGGCATGAACCCGCCCACGGAACGCAACTGGCTTAAGCAGTCATGCGCGTGCCGCACACGACGGAGAGAACACCTGCACGAGAGACCCCTGTGCATCGTCCGGAAGCCGGACAGTTCTTCCCCGCCCGACGCCTGGAGGCGTTCGACCGATCACGACGAAACAGCCATTGCTGCGCCCGATGAACGGCGCTGCAGGCATTTGCCATAGAGTCCGCCCGACAACCAGAGTGCGCCTGACAAGCCGCGCCGGGCCGCTGCATTCCGCAGCCGGTTGTCGAACGGACTCTTCCGGATCAACCAAAAACAGAAAGCTTTACGACGATGACCACGCTGGAACAACAAGCACTCGAATACCATGCCGCCGGACAACGCGGCAAGATCGCCATCTCGGTGACCAAGCCGGTCGCGAGCCAGACCGACCTTTCGCTCGCGTACTCGCCGGGCGTCGCCGTGCCCTGCGTCGAAATCAACAAGGATCCCGCCAAGGCGTACGAATACACCGCCAAGGGCAACCTGGTGGGCGTCATCACCAACGGCACCGCGGTGCTTGGCCTCGGTGACATCGGCGCGCTGGCCGGCAAGCCGGTGATGGAAGGCAAGGCGGTGCTCTTCAAGAAATTCGCCGGCATCGATGCCTTCGACATCGAGATCGACGAGACCGACCCGGACAAGCTGGTCGAGATCATCGCGGCCCTGCACCCGACTTTCGGCGGCATCAACCTCGAGGACATCAAGGCGCCCGAGTGCTTCACCGTCGAACGCAGGCTGCGCGAGCGGCTGGCGATTCCGGTGTTCCACGACGACCAGCACGGCACCGCCATCGTCGTCGGCTCCGGCTTCCTCAATGCGCTCCACCTGACCGGGCGCGACATTTCCCTCGTCAAGGTGGTGTGTTCCGGCGCAGGCGCGGCGGCGCTGGCCTGCCTCGACATGCTGGTCGACCTTGGCGTGCGCCGCGAGAACGTCTACGTGTGCGACAGCCGCGGTGTGCTCACGACGCAGCGCGACCTGACCGAGGAAAAGCGCGCCTGGGCGCAGAATACGGATGCGAAGACCCTGTCTGACGTGATCGGCATGGCGGACGTCTTCCTCGGCCTGTCCGGTCCCGGCCTGCTCAAGCAGGAAGACGTGAAGAAGATGGCGGCCAAGCCGATCGTGTTCGCACTGGCCAATCCCGAGCCGGAGCTGCGTCCGGAACTGGTGCTCGAAGCGGCGCCGGATGCGATCGTCGCCACCGGCCGCTCCGACTATCCGAACCAGATCAACAATGCCCTGTGCTTCCCCTACCTGTTCCGCGCCGCCCTCGACAGCGCGGCGACGACCATCAACCAGGCGATGAAACGCGCCTGTGTCGTCGCCCTTGCGGCCATGGCGCGCACCGATGACCGCTTCAGCGCGAAGTACATCGTGCCGACGCTGCTCGACGAGCGCCTGCTGACGGGAGTGACGCCGAAGATTGCCGCTGCTGCCTACGAAAGCGGCGTGGCGCGCAAGGAACTCGATTCCGCGGCGTATACCGCGCAGCTCGAGGCGCTGGCGCGTACCCTGCTGTAACTCAACAGGCGACGGCCCGGCGCTCCATCCCGCGGGAGAGGCGCTGGACGTCGTCCTCGTATTTTTCAAACGCCTCGTTGATGATGGCGCAGAGTTCGTTGGCGTCCCAGGGCTTGTTGAGGAACTTGTAGACCGCGCCGATATTGATGGCGTTGGTGACCGCATCGACGTCGGCGTAGCCCGAGAGGATCATCCTTACCGTCGACGGATACATGTTGCGGATACGCCCGAAGAACTCGACGCCGGTCATCTCGGGCATCCGCTGGTCGCTCAGGATCACGCCGACCTCGTGCATGGCCATCATGTCGAAGGCTTCGAGCGCACTGTCGGCCGTCAGTATCCGGCAGCCTGTGCGGCGCAGGATGCGTTCCAGCGCGGACAGCACGTGCGGCTCGTCGTCGATGAGCAGGATGGTGCGATTGACCTGGCGCCGGCCCAGTTTTTCCATCGGCAGTACGCGGTTCTCCCGCAGCAGTGCCGTGCAATGATCCACCGGCAGCGGCGCGCTGAAGTAATAGCCCTGCATTTCGTCGCAGCCGTGGTCCGCCAGCAGCGCCAGCTGCGTCACGCTCTCCACGCCTTCCGCCGTCACCTTCAGGTGCAGGCTGTGCGCCATTGAAATCACCGCGTTGGAAATCGCCAGGTCTTCCGGATTGCGCACGATGTCCTGCACGAAGCTCTGGTCGAGCTTGATGGTATCGACAGGGAACTGCTTCATGTAGTGGAGGTTGGAGTAGCCGGTCCCGAAGTCGTCGATCGTCACCCGCACGCCCATGCTTCTCAATTCGCGCAGCACGCGAATGCTTGCTTCCGGATCCTGCATGGACAGGGATTCCGTGATTTCCAGTTCGAGGCGGGAGGCATCCAGCGGTGTCTCGAGCAGGACGCGGGTAAGCAGTTTCGTGAAATCCTTCTGCAGGAACTGGGGCGACGAAATGTTGACTGAGATCGGCAGGTCGGCCACGCCGGCTTTCTGCCATGCCGCCTGCTGCCGGCAACTTTCGCGCAGCACCCAATCGCCGATGCGATGAATCAGGCCGAGTTCCTCGGCCAGCGGCACGAAACGGCGCGGTTCGATCTGGCCGAGTTCCGGATGGTTCCAGCGGATCAGCGCCTCCAGCGCCGTCACCTTTCCGCTCGAGAGATCGACGCGAGGCTGGTAATGCAGCTCGAACTCGTCGTGTTCCAGTGCGCGGCGCAATCCCGTTTCCATCGCCAGCCGTTCGTTGATGCGGGAATGCAGCTCTTCCGTGTAGAACTGGAAGTTGTCGCGGCCGAGTTCCTTGGCGCGGTACATCGCGGTATCCGCATTCTTGATCAGCGTTTCCGCATCCTGCCCGTCCTGCGGATACACGGCGAATCCGATGCTGCAGGTAACGGTCATTTCGCGGCCTGCAATGACCATCGGTTCCGAAATGCTGCTCAGCACGCGCTGTGTTGCGTGGTAGGTGATATCTTCGTTGGCCTGGTCGTACAGCACGAGCACGAACTCGTCTCCGCCCAGTCGCGCCACGGTATCGGAATCGCGCACGCAGGCAGACAGGCGTTCCGCGACGATCTTCAGCAGCTGGTCGCCGGTGTCGTGGCCCAGGGTATCGTTGATGTGCTTGAACTTGTCGAGGTCGAGGAAGGCGACGGCGACCATGCGCTGATAGCGCTGCGCATAGCTGATCGCCTGGCGCAAGCGATCGGTCAGCAGGTTCCTGTTGGGCAGCCCGGTGAGCGCGTCGTGCGTCGCCTGGTGCTGCAACTGTTCCTGCTCCTGGCGGCGTACCGTCACGTCCACGATCTCGCCCACGAAATGCGTGACCCGGCCGCGGACATCGCGCACCGGAGAAATCGACAGCTCGTTCCAGAATGCCGTGCCGTCCTTGCGATAGTTGCGCAGCACGACGTGCACTTTGTGCTCTTCCTTCAACGCGGCGCGCAGCAGTTCCAGTTCCGGCTGGTCGTGTTCATCTCCTTGCAGGAAACGGCAGTTGAGGCCGATCGCCTCTTCGGCGGTATAGCCGGTCACGCGCACGAAGGCAGGGTTCACATAGCGGATCGCGTAGCCGTCCTGCGCGGTCCCGGTGACCATGATCGGATTCTCGTTCGATTCGATGGCGCGGCTTGCCAGATGCAGCGCCGCAAGCCGGGGCGCCACCGCATAAATTCCGCCCGATGCCTGCCATTCCGCCCATACATTGCGGAGTCCGGCAAGCCATTTGAAGGACGGGGGCATGGGAGCCTGTCAGGCTGATGGTCAGTAGAAGCGCGCGCCGGTGCGGTTTGGAGCCGATCCGGGCAGGCGGAAACGATCGAGTAATGCGCGCATGATTCCCGGCATGGCTGTCTCCTGGTAGTCCTGCCAGTGGCGCCGGTCTGCCGGTCAAGCGGCCATTGGCACTTGGTTGCGTGATTCAGCGGCAGCGATATTGATATGCATCAATTCACTTCATCATATATGCTGAAAGGCAATTCTGCGAGGGAAGAGTGACAACGTCAGCCGCAATCTTCGTTGCCTTTTTTTTAACGTATCAGTCGTCGCCGCTGACAACGCGATTGCGGCCGGCCTGCTTGGCGTGATACATGCGCTGGTCGGCGAGGTCGACCAGCTTCTTCCATTCCTCCGCGGTATCCGCATTCCGCTCTGCGATACCGATGCTTGCCGTGACCGGCGTGCCATCGGGACGGCGGCCCAGCCCCACATTGCGCAAGCGCTGGACAGCCGCTTCCGCCTGCTGCAGGTCGGTATTGGGCATGATGAGGATGAACTCTTCGCCGCCCCAGCGCGCAAGCGTATCGCCGCGGCGGAGATTGGCGCCGACGGTGGTAGTCATGTCCATCAGTACCTTGTCGCCGGCCTCATGGCCGAACTTGTCGTTGATTGCCTTGAAGTGGTCGATGTCGAAGAAGGCCACCGCCATCGGCGCTTCGTGGCGGGTCGCATTATTGAACTGGAGTTCCATCACTTCCTCGCCGCTGCGGCGCGAGAACACGCCGGTCAGCGGATCGCGGATCGCCTGTCGTACCAGCACCAGCATGAAGGCCAGCTGGCTCGTGCCAGCCAGCGTGGACACGCCGGTGATCAGGACCAGCAGCCAGAACGCACCGGCGAATGACGGCCAGTCCATGGCCGACCAGCGCAGGTAACCGGATATGCCCTGGGCCAGCAGGATCGGGCTGGAAATCATCAGGCTTTCCAGCAGCGTCAACGGGAAAATCGACAGGCCGGCCAGCAGCACGAAGGGCAGGAAGGCGTAGCCCGCGCCGATCGCGGCCGACATCCCCGTGAGCTGGTAGTTCGCCAGCATGGTGTGCGATGCGACATAGAAGACGGTCGGGATCAGGAACAGCAGCGCCATCGCCCGATAGGCGTCGAACAGGTTGCCTGTCGGCCGGTAATACAGCAGCAGGCTGGCGAAGGCGGCCGTGGCGGCAAAGCGCATCAGCGCCAGGTTCATCCACAGGGGAAAGGGGAAGACGACGAAGTCGACCGCGCTCCATAGCGGCGTGAGGACGGCGAACAGGAAAGCGAACAGGCGAACCCGGTTGACGATGACCGTGGCGCGGCGGCGCGTGACGAGGGGAAGGTGGCGGCGCGGCCAGACCAGCCACGCCATTTCTGATTCCTTCAGTTCTCCCGGCATGAGGCCGGTAAGGCGGCGCCAGATCGTGTGACTGAGACGGTTCATTGATGGGATCGTCGAGATGGGATGGCGCGCATTATCCCATGGCGCGACCCCTTCCCTAGTTCATAACACCCTCTCGCCGACTCAGCTTGTCTTGGCCAGGCCGAGGCTTTCGATCGTTTCCTTCTCTTCGCGGTAGGTGTCCTGCGCGAACTTGGTGTACGCCGCGCTATCCATCCAGATTACCGGCTGGTCGAACTTGTCCAGGGTGGCCTGCACCGCCGGGTCGTCGAGCGTCTTGCGCAATGCGTCCTGGATGCGCGTGACGAGCGCGGGCTCCATGCCTTTCGGGCCGCCGATGCCGAAGGGCGAATCGGACACGGTCTGGTAACCGAGCTCGAGCAGTGTCGGCACGTTGGGCCAGCGCTTGGTGCGCTTGCTGCCGTAGGTGGCCAGCAGGCGCGCGCGGCCGGCTTCAACAGCGGATGCCCAGCCGGTCGCGTCGCTGTGCGCCATCACATGGCCGCCCAGCAGTGCCTGCATGCCGTCCGCATTGCCCTTGAAGGGCACGTGCAGGAGCTTGATGCCGGCGCGCTTCGCGAACTGTTCCACCACGAGGTGGGGCGTAGTGCCGGTCCCGGTGGAACCGTAGGAGAAGCCTTCGGGATTCGCCTTGGCGTAGTCGACGAGGTCCTTGATGCTCTTGATCGGCGAATCGGATCGCACCACCATGCCGAACGTGTAACCGGTCAGGCAGGCAATGTAGGTCAGGTCCTTCATCGGGTCGAAGGCGACCTTCTGCATGTGCGGGATACGAAAGATGCCAAGCGGCAGTTGCGACAGGGTATAGCCGTCGGGCTGCGCGCGAGCCAGTTCGACCGCGCCCAATATGCCGCCTGCGCCGGGCTTGTTGTCGAGCACGATGGTGCCGCCGAGGTTCTTGGACAGGCTCTCCGCGAAGGCACGCATGACGATGTCCGTCGAGCCGCCGGCAGGCCAGGGGCAGACCAGGCGAATCGGGCGCGAGGGATAGGACTGTTGGGCGAAGGCGGGGAAGGCGATGGTGGCGGATGCGGCCGCAGTGGATTTCAGGAAATCACGGCGGGTAAAACGAGGATGTCTCATGGTAGGTCTCCTTTATCGTTATGTTGCCGGCTTGCCGAATCAATGGTGCGTACGGCTGCCTCTCCATATGCTACTGGAAAACGAACAGCCGTGCGGAAATTTCAGGCGGTGGAAGAGGGGATGATGACTCAGGTATTGCGGATTGTCACCAGCCGGGACAGGCCGAAGAGATTCACCTTTTTTACCGAAAGGATTTCCCAGTCGTATTTCAGGATCTGTTCGTCATAGCAGAAGTCGGAACGGAATCCGATGCGCTTGGACAGCGGGCGGACCGCGCTTTCCAGGAACCACCAGAAGCGGCTGCCGCTGAAGTGGTTGAGGACCAGGATCGTGCCGTTCTTTCGGCATACGCGGCGGATTTCGCTCACCAGGCGATCGGGGTTCGGCGTGACCGACAGCACGTACGGAATGGCGACGCAATCGAAACAGCCGTCGGGAAAATCCATGGTTTCGGCATTCATCGCTACCAGGTGGATGCTGCGCCCGGGCAGGTTCTCTGCGCGTTCCCGTGCGATCTCGAGCATCTCCTTGGAAATATCGATGCCCACGACGGAGGCGCTGTCCGGATATCTCTCCAGCGTCAACCCGGTGCCGACGCCGACTTCCAGTATCGAGGTGGGACGGATGGCGCAAACCGCATCTGTCAGCGCGCGCCGCCCCGGTTCGAGGACGGCGCCGAAGAGACGATCATAGAGCGGGGCATAGAAGCGGTATGTATCGACTACGTTATCAACGGAGATTGGGTTCATACATGCGGGGCGGAAAGTGGGGTTGTCAAATTCATATGTAAGACATTTGGGCCGCAGAAAGTTCATTGCGTGCCACGGTTCCGCTTCCTCGCAACAACCATTTACGGCAGCCCTGCGCCTCCGGATGCGACCTGCAGTGCAAGAATGCGGCCGTTGCGCTCGGCGAGCGCACGCGGCGCCTTCGCTACTTTTCCCGTGACCATGTACAGCGTGCGCCGTCCTGGTCCACCCAGCGCGCAGGCGATTGCCTGTCCGTCGACGGCGATCCGTTCCGACACGCGTCCGCCTTCATGGACCCGAAGGAATTCGGCGGTTGGCGGTGAAGCGACCCATACTGCGCCATCTTCGTCGAGGCAGATGCCGTCCGGCGACGCTTCGCCCAAGTCCGCCCATATCCGGCGTCCGCCGAGCGTTCCATCGGGCGCGATATCGAAGGCCGTCAGGCGCTTGCCGAATGTTTCCGCGACGATCAGCGTACTGCCATCGGGCGTGATTGCGCAGCCGTTGGGGAAGAGCAGGCCGTCCGCAACCGCACGCGCGCGTCCGTCCGGTTCCACCATGACGAGGACGGTCGGGCGCGGCGCTTCCCTGTTGAGCATGTCGAACCCGAAGTTGCCGACATACGCGCGGCCCCGCGCATCCACCACCATATCGTTGCAGAGGGCGGACGTGAAGGTGTCGAGCGCAGCGTGCGTCACGAGCCGGTCATCCTCCATCCGCAGCACGCGGCGGTCCTGCATCGAGACGACAAGCAGGCGCCCGTCAGGCAGCCAGCCCAGCCCGGATGGCTGGCCCGGCACCTCGGCGACCGTCTCCAGCGTGCCGTCATCGCCGATGCGATGCACCTTGTGCGTATAGAAATCGGAAAACCAGAGTGCGCCGTCATGCCAGCGCGGCGCTTCAGGGAATGCGAGTCCCTCTGCAATGATGACTGTACCGTTATCGTTTTTCATGAAAGCCTCCCGGGCCAATTGTAGACGGCAGCGCAATTGCCTGCTTGGGGGAATGCAGACTCCGCACCCGTGCTGGCGCAACATTTGTCCGCGTGTGGCACGACGATGAATCAGTTGCTTTCATCATGGAATGTTCATAGTGCATGGGCCTTTGCTTTGCAAGCCTCGTTCCCGCCTCATTGCGCAGGCTCAAGATATCTTCGCAGTAATGGGGCCATCCTCCTCTGGAGAACGTGCAGCGCACAGGGAGAACAGGTGATCAACTTTATCGTCACAGGCAATTGCAGGCGCGTGGTCTCGGCCGTGCTGCTTGCCATCCGCAGTTTTACCGATGCCAAGTGCATCGTCGTCGGAGGATCGTCAACACGCAGCTTGCGGTGGTCGGGCCTGTGCAAGCGGCAGGTGAGCGTCGATATCGATGGCGGCGGCGACTCGGCCTATGCCGACATCGTGAACCGCATCGCCGATGCCAATCCCCACGTCATCCTGATCCCCGCCGACTGCGATGCGATCCGCCTCGCCAATCGCGTGCGTGACAGGCTGAAGGTCAAGACCACGCCCATTCCGGCACTGCCGACGCTCGATATGTTCGACAACAAGTGGACCTTCCACCAGTTCTGTTCCGGGCTGGGACTGCCGGTACCGGAGACCATGTATTTTGCCGCGAAGGACACGATGGATTTTCATGCGATCGCATCCGTGATCGGATTGCCCTTCGTCGTCAAGCCGCTCGACCGCGCCGGTTCCACCGGTGTGTGCGTGGTGCGCAGCGTGGAAGACTTCGATGCGTCGATCCTGGACAATGCGGCGTACGATTACGGCCCTCTGATCGCGCAGCGTTTCATCCGCGGCGACGATGTCGATGTGAGCTTTCTCGCCCTGGGCGGAAGGATGTCCGCCCTCGCGGTGCAGCGCGCAAGCGGTTCGCGCATCGTGTTCCAGCACAATCCCTCGCTCGAGGCCATGGCATCGGCGCTCTCCGGCGCGAGCGGCTACCACGGCGTCATGCATGTGGATGCACGCGTGGAGGAAGGAACAGGCAAGGTGTGGCTGATCGAATCGAATCCCCGCTTCTGGGCGTCGCTGACGGCGTCGGTGTGGTGCGGCCTCAATTTTGTCGCCGAAAGTCTCGTACCTGCGCCGAAGGAGGCCGGCGTGCGCGCGCTGGTGGCGGGCAGTGCCAGCATCCGCCATCCCCTCATGCAGCCATCGGCATGGCAGGGGATGCTGGCCGACCGGGGCAGGCGCGGGCGGCTGCTGCGCGCCATGGCCTTCGATCCACCGGCGCTCGGCGACTTCGCACGCGAACTGCCGGCGACCGCCCTGCGTTTTGCCCGCGCCCGGACACCGTTGAAAGCATGGCCGGGCAAAGCATCCGGCGCGAAGCTGCCTGGATTTAGAGGAAATGCTCTATAAACGCCCGTATTCCTCATCTTTATGCGCCGATTGTTGTTCATCGTCTTCGAATCTGGATACACTGCCCCAAAAAAATGCGCCGGCCTTGCCGTCGCTACATAACCGGAGGGGCAGGGATGGAGCAGAGACGCATCACCATGTCGGACATCGTGGTAGGGAAACCCTTGCCATGGGATGTCTACGATTCCAACAACAAGCTGCTGCTGCGCAAGGGACATGTCGTCCAGCGCGAGCAGCAGGTCGAGACGCTCGTCGTGCGCGGATTGTTCGTGACGGCGAAGCGGGACGGCGCGGCATCCAACCAGGCGGCCTTTGCTGCCGCCCGGCATACCGAAAGGCCGTCCACGCTGCGGCTGATCAACCTTGCGACCAAGCGGCTGGAGCGGCTGCTGTTCAATCTCCATAGCGAATCCGAGCTGCATCCCAAGATCGTCGAAGTCGTCACGGCCATCAAGTTTGCCGTCGACATCAATACCGACGTTGCGCTCGCCTGCATCCTGCTGAACCAGGAATCGGGAAGCTACCCCGTACGGCACAGCGTCGACTGCGCCATCGTCTCCCTGGTGGTGGCGCGCGCCATGAACAAGCCGGCGCAGGAGGTGCAGGACATCATGGCCGCGGCGCTGATGATGAACGTCGGCATGCTGCGCGACCATGAGCAGCTCCATCATCGCGAGGAGCCGCTGTCGGATGAAGAGCAGGGCCTGATCCGGAACCATCCGGAAGAAAGCGTCAACCTGCTGCGCAGTGCGGGCGTCGTCGACGAGAATGTGCTGAACTATGTGCTGCTGCACCACGAGAACGAAGACGGCAGCGGCTATCCCTTCGGCAAAGGCAGCGCAGATATTCCCGAGAATGCGAAGATCATCGCGATGGCCGACCGCTATTGCGCACGCGTATCGTCGCGCCTCTATCGCAAATCCATGCTGCCGAATGCGGCGCTGCGCGACATCCTGCTGACGGAAAAGAAAAACATCCAGCCCATGCTCGCCGCCTGCTTCATCCGCGAGTTGGGCACCTATCCCACCGGCACCTTCGTGCGCCTGGTCAACGGCGAAGTAGGGGTGGTGACGGGACGAGGCAGCAGCACGACGACGCCGATCGTGCATGCGCTGATCGGACCGCGCGGGGCGCCGCTGTCCTTCCCTATCCGCCGCGAGACGCACAAGGAACTGCATGCCATCCGGGAAGTGCTGCACGAGTCACAGGCGGGCGTGCGTGTCAGCATGCAGCAGCTTTGGGGAGCGGAAGCAAGCCTGTAGGTTCTTGATCTCGCGCAATCGCCGGAGCGGTCGCTATCCTATGGTGAATGCCAAGGGAGCACTTGCGAACGCGAAGGAGCAGACCATGAACGAACAGGAAAACACACGGGTGGTGATGCAGGCTTACGACCGGTTCAAGACCGGCGACATCCCTGGATTGATGAACCTCTTTTCCGACGACATCGAATGGATACTGGATCGTTCGGAATACGTGCCGTTCAGCGGCGCGCGTCACGGCAAGACCGAGGTCGGCCAGTTTTTCTCCTCGCTTGACGAGTCCCAGCATCCGCTGCAATTCGAGCCGCAGGAATTCATTGCGCAGGGAGACAAGGTGGTGGCGCTGGGGCACTACGCCTGGACGGTGAAGCAGACCGACCGCGTGTTCGAGAGCGACTGGGCGGAAGTGTTTACCGTGCGCGACGGCAAGATCACGCGCTTCCGCGAGTATGCCGATACCGCTGCGGCCGACCGTGCCTACAAGTCTTGATGAGAGGAAGGGATTTTTCCACACAGCGGCATGTCTACTGTCCCCGTGGTTTTATTTGCAATAGCGAGGTAACAAATGGACAACGCCCCCCGGCCAAGCGCCTGGACAATACGGAAGCCGATGTGAGGTAGGTGGATGGCCGCTCGGGCCGGAGCAGCAAGAGCAGCCATGACGCGAAGAGCCACATCAAGGCAAGGCCGGTTCCAATACCGGCGCAGGCGGCGGCAAGAAGCAGGAAAGGCATCAAGGGCATTGAAGGATGGGCGGGGAAGACCCGCCCGCCTGTCCGCCCGCTACTTCTTCAGCTGGCGTATCAGCTCCTCCGTCACTTCCACGATCGACATCTCGCGCGTATCCGGTCGTATGACCTTGCGGCCCTCGACCTCCGGCATCGACACTTGCTTGCCTGTCAGCCTTTTCATCAGTCTCACGAACGCGACTTCCTCGTCCGGGAGTTTGCCCTCTAGTGCATCCATACCGCCTCCAAAGAGAGCTTAGTTTCGCACAATCAATATTGGTTCCCATAGGGAAATTCGATTTCGATTCCAGCGATCGAACTTGCATCATATGCCACATCGGTGCCGTACTTCTACGGTAGTGCGAATGTCCCGAAGTTGACAGAAAATACCTTGCCAGCCGCGTAAGATCGCGTGGGGAATCGATAATTTACCAACCAAGGAAAAGAGAGATGGCAAATACAAGAGACGTGGTCATCGTCGGTGCAGCGCGCACCGCAATCGGCACCTTCGGCGGCACGCTGAAGGATTTCACCGCCTGTGACCTGGGCGCGATCGCTGTCAAGGAAGCCTTTGCGCGCGCCAAGGTCGATCCGGCGCAAGCCGGCCAGATCGTCATGGGTAACGTCATCCACTGCGAACCGCGCGACATGTATGTGTCCCGCGTGGTCGGCCTCAATGCCGGCATGGCCAAGGAATCCGCCGCGCTCACGCTCAATCGTCTGTGCGGCTCCGGCCTGCAGGCCATCGTCACCGCGGCGAATGCGATTCAGCTGGGCGACACCGACATCGCCGTCGGCGGCGGCGTCGAAACCATGAGCCGCGCACCCTACACCGCGCAGGCGGCGCGCTGGGGCCAGCGCATGGGCGACTTCAAGATGATCGACATGATGGTCGGCGCACTGTCCGATCCGTTCGGCGCGGGCCACATGGGCATCACCGCCGAGAACGTCGCTGCCCAGTACGGCATCACCCGCGAGCAGCAGGACGAGTTCGCGCTGAACAGCCAGAAGAAGGCTGTGGCAGCAATCGCCGCCGGCTATTTCAAGTCGCAGATCGTGCCGGTCGAAATTCAGGGCCGCAAGGGCACGGTGGTGTTTGACACCGACGAGCATCCGAAGGCGGACACGACGCTGGAAACCCTTGCCAAGCTCAAGCCCGCGTTCAAGAAGGAAGCGGGCACTGTCACCGCCGGCAACGCCTCCGGCCTGAACGATGGCGCTGCTGCCTGCGTGCTGATGGAGGCCGGCGCCGCCGCGCGTGCCGGACTGCAGCCGATGGCGCGCCTGGTGTCCTATGCCGTGGCCGGCGTCGATCCGTCCATCATGGGCACGGGGCCGATCCCGGCCGTGCAGCTCGCGCTCAAGCGTGCCGGCCTGAGCCTGAATGACATGGACGTGATCGAATCGAACGAAGCCTTCGCCGCGCAGTCCCTGGGCGTATGCCGCGGCCTCGACCTCGACCCGGCGCGCACCAATCCGAACGGCGGCGCCATCGCCCTCGGCCACCCGCTCGGCGCAAGCGGTGCGATTATCACGATCAAGTGCCTGTACGAACTGATCCGCACCGGCAAGCGCTATGGCCTGATCACCATGTGCATCGGCGGCGGACAAGGTATCGCGGCAGTGATCGAGCGCGTGTAATTTCTTCGCTTGAGTAATACGAAAAGGCCTGCATGTTTGTGCAGGCCTTTTTTCATGTGCGTCCGGCCAGCGGCGCAGGTGTCGGCGAGACGCCTTGCGCTTCGGCTGCATGCGCCTGCGCTTGAAGGGCGTGCCGGAAGCCGTCGCGCTGCCTGAGCCTTTCCCAGTAGTCGCGCACCGCAGGAGGAAACTGCTCCTGCAGGCCGAGATATTCTCCCAGCATCAGCGCATAGCCGACGGAAATGTCGGCTGCGGTGAACCGTCCGGCACACAGGAATTCCACACCCGGCAATGCGGCATCAACCGCACGCAGGCGCGCAAGGAACCAGCGCTGGTAATCGTCGGCCGCCTGCGGCAGGCGGCGTTCTTCCGGCTCCATGTGGCGATAGCGAAGCACGAGGGTCTGCGGGAAGGTCAGCGTCGCTTCGCCGTAATGCATCCAGTTGAGCCATGCGCCGTAAGCCGCCTCGTCGGGCGTCACCTCCAGCGGGGATGGGCCGTATTTCGCCACCAGGTACTGGCAGATTGCGGCCGATTCCGTCATCTTCACGTCGCCGTCGAAGAAGGCCGGCACCGTGCCGAGCGGATTGACGGACAGGTACTCGCGCATGTGCACGCGGGGAGGGAAGGGCAGCATCTTCAGTTCGTAATGCGTGCCCTGGCGCATGCCCAGCTCCTCCATGGTCCAGAGGGGGCGGAAGGAGCGTGCGCTGACGCAGTGGAAAAGGGTGATCATCGGTAGTCAACTCGCTGCAAAAAAATAGCCACCGGGCGGTGGCTATTCGTGAATTCAATGCGCATCAGATGCCGAGCATTTTCTTGGCTTCCCCGAGCGCCTTCATCGACTCGGCATGCTTCCCTTCCTTGTGGAATTTTTCGCCGTCGGCGCGCAACGCCTTGATCTTCGCCATGTTCTCGGCGCTGATGCCGCTGGCGGAGCTCATCTTGGCGTCGATGGCCTTCATCTCGTTCGGGCAATTGTTCGCGCCTGCCATGGCGGATACGGACAACAACAGGACAGCCAGAATCGTCTTCATCGCAGTCTCCTTGTTGGGATGGGATTGATAAGTTAGCAGCATTTGCCGTCTTTTGCACTGCTGCTGCGCATCAACGGGAAGCGCGTCAATACGCCTGGCCGCAGCGCCGCTATACTCGATGGCCTTGATAGTGAAAGGGCAATCGATGGCACGCAATGGAAAGATGATCTCGATGACGATGGGCGACGGCGCGGCAATCGGCGTCTATCACGTCGAACCCTCCGGCCCGCGACGCGGCGGCCTCGTCCTCATCCAGGAAATTTTCGGCGTCACCGACCATATCCGCGACCAGTGCGACCGCTACGCCGCGGACGGCTATGAAGTGCTGGCGCCGGCACTCTTCGACCGCGAGGCCCCCGGCTTGCAGGCAAGCTACGCGCCGGAGGACGTGCAGGCGGCGCTGCGCGTGGCGCGCGAACAGCATCCTTTCGAGCAATCGATCACCGATGTGCAGACCTGCATCGACCGCCTGAAAGACAAGGGGCCGGTCTTCATCACCGGGTACTGCTATGGCGGTTCGGTCACCTGGGCTGCGGCATGCCGGTGTATGGGGCTGGCGGCGGCGTCCGGTTATTACGGCAGCCTGATTCCGAAAATGGCGGACGAAATGCCGCGCTGCCCGACCATCCTGCACTTCGGCAAACTGGACAAGGGCATTCCGCTGGAGGGTGTCGAGGCGGTCAGGACGAAACACCCTGGAGTCGAGGTCCACCTGTACGAGGCGGGCCATGGTTTCAATTCCGATCGCCGTGCCGATTTCGATGACGAATGTGCAACATTGGCGCGAGCCCGCACGCTTGCGCTGTTCCGTTCCAATGGAGGCTGACCCGCCTGCCGGAATGGTTGGCCCAAAAGTGCAGGAAAATTGAGGAATTCCTTGAATTCCTGCATTGTCGCGCCCGGAACGACCTGTTACCCTCGGGGAATTCTTGAAGACCAGCAGGGGCGACAATAATGGATGCAGTACAGAAGGATATCGACGAGCGCAGCAACCTCACCAGCTCCAACAAGTTCGAAATGCTGCTGTTCCGCCTGGGCGGCGACGCCAACGGCGAGCGCTCCGAACTGTTCGGCATCAACGTGTTCAAGATCCGCGAGATCGTCGCCATGCCGGAGATTACCGGCATCGCCGGATCGCGTCCGCACATGCTGGGCGTGGTCAACCTGCGCGGCCAGATCATTCCCGTTCTGGACCTGCCGGCCATCGTAGGCTGCGTTCCCAAGACCGGCCTCAACATCCTGCTGGTCACTGAATTTGCGCGCACCACCCAGGGCTTCGCTGTGGAAGCGGTGGAAGACATCGTGCGTCTCGACTGGAGCCAGGTGCTCTCCGCGGAGAACACGGCTGCCGGTCACACGGTGACCAGCATCGCGCGCCTCGACGGCAATGTCGAAGGCTCCCGCCTGGCGCAGGTGCTCGACGTGGAAACCATCCTGCGCGACATGGGCGCGCCCGGCGAACAGGACGTGGATCCGGAAGACGTCGGCGACAAGGTCGTCCTCAAGCCGGGCACGGTTGTACTCGCCGCCGACGACTCCGTCGTTGCGCGCTCGCTGATCGAGCAGGGGCTGGAAGCGATGGGCGTGCCCTTCATCATGACGAAGACCGGCAAGGAAGCCTGGGAGCGCCTGCAGGCGATCGCTGCCTCGGCGGAAGCGGAAGGCAAGACCGTGCAGGACAGGATCGCACTGGTACTGTCCGACCTGGAAATGCCCGAGATGGACGGTTTCACCCTGACCCGCAACATCAAGCAGAGCCAGAAGTTCGCGTCGATCCCGGTGGTCATCCATTCCTCGCTGTCCGGCACGACCAACGAAGAGCATGTGCGCAGTGTGGGCGCGAACGCCTATGTCGCCAAGTTCAATGCGGAAGACCTGGCGACCACGCTGCGCAAGGCATTGGCAAGCAAGTAATCACCTCTTCTCTCGGGCCAGCGCAAGAAACTCGCTGCGCAGCCCGAGATTGGTCCGCATTTCACCCAGCAAGGCGGACGTCACCGTTTCCTCTCCCGGTGTCTGTATGCCGCGGCTTTCCATGCACATGTGACGGCAGCGGACCACGACGCCGACCGACAGTGGCTGCACATGTTCCATCAGTGCTTCGGCGACCTGTATCGTCAGTCTCTCCTGCACCTGCAGCCGCTTGGCGAAACAATCGACCAGGCGCGTGAGTTTCGACAGGCCCACGATCTTTCCATTCGGCGTATAGCCGATCGTCGCCGTCCCGAAAAAGGGCGCGAGGTGGTGTTCGCAGTGGCTGTAGACAGGAATCCCGCGCACCAGGATCAATTCATTGACCTGCTCGGCGCCATCCTCGAAGACCTTGAGGATATCGGCAGGGTTGGATGCGTAGCCGGACGTCCAGTGTGCCCAGGCTTTTTCTACCCGTTGCGGCGTATCGAGCAGCCCCTGGCGGGACGGGTCTTCGCCGAGATGCTTCAGCAGGCGGCGCCAGTCGCTTTCCGTGAATTGGTCGTCTTCAATCTCGCGCAGCAAGTTGGTCCTGGCATGCATGATTATTTGTCTCCCTTTTGATTGTCCTGCGGCGGCACCTGTCCGCAGGATGCAATACGCTCCAGTGTACCGGCAACGATGCGATCGCATCTCGCACCATCGAATCCGAAGGCGCCTTCCAGCGCATGGTCGAATTCCCGCGACAAGGATTCACGCAGCATGCTGCGCGCGCGGAAGAAGCGGCTGCGCACGGTGGCTTCCGGAATGCCGAGACAGGCCGCTGTTTCCTCCACCGTCAGCTCCTCCACGCCGCGCAGCATGAACACGGTGCGGAAAGCCTCCGGCAGCTCGTCGATTTTCTGTTCCAGCAGTCGGCGGGCGTCGGCACGCATCGCTGCACTCTCGGGCTGTTCCGTACGGTGGGTGTCCATGTCTTGCTCCGGCGTTTCTGGAAAATCGTCATCGCCCACGAGCTGGATGACCTCTGCCCGGCGATTGCTCTTGCGCGATCGAGCAATCGCTTCGTTGACGACGATGCGCGTGAGCCAGGTGGACAGGCTCGACTCGCCGCGGTATTTGCCGATGTTCCGATAGGCGAGGAGATACGCATCCTGAAGCGCGTCCTCTGCCTCGGCGTCGTCCTTGAGGATGCTGCGGGCGGTGCGGTAGAGGGCGCGGTTGTGGCGGCGCATGAGCAGTTCGAAGGCATCGGCATCGCCGGTGGATACGAGACGGGCGAGCTCGATGTCGGTCAACGCGGCGGCGGGGGTGGGGGCTGGCTGGGGCATGGCATGCAATGTTGTCGGTTGGTCTTGCCAGATTAGATGAATCCCGAGTCTGCCACGTTCCGTGAGGAGACGTGGCCGCCAGGCAATGGAGGCGTGCCTGGTTGTCCTTGCCTGTTTTGCAATTACACTGTCTGATGCATCTGCCGTCCGTTCAGCGAAATGTCTTATGGGGCACACCATGAATCCGCACATCACCGTATTGACCCTCGGCGTCGACGACCTGGAGCGCGCGGTAGCGTTCTATCGCGACGGCCTCGGCTTTCCCACGAAAGGCATCATCGGCACGGAGTTCGAGAACGGCGCCGTGGCCTTCTTCGATCTTCAGCACGGACTCAAGCTCGCGCTATGGCCGCGCAAGAGCCTGTCTTCGGACAGCGGCGTTCCGCTGCAGCCGTGCAGTGCGACGGAAGTGTCGCTTGGCCACAATGTGTCCTCCCCCGAGGAGGTCGACGCCATCATGGCGCGTGCCGCACATGCGGGTGCGACGGTCGCGAAACCGGCGCAGAAGACGTTCTACGGCGGATATGCCGGTTATTTCCAGGACCCGGACGGCCACCTGTGGGAAATCGCGTTCAACCCGGGCCTGGCCTCCTTGTAAGCCCGATCCTTTTCTTTCTGGCAGAATCGTCAAGGTCAAAGAGACAACACACAAGGGAGAGTCAACAATGAAGAACCCCATGCGCGTCGCAGTAACACTTTGCGCAGCGGCCGTCGCCGCTGCCGCCCATTCCCAAACCCGCGGCCCGGCCGCCCAATACTGGGTCGACCTCTCGACCAGCAACTTCTCGATGCCCGGCATGCCGGAAGAGGGCGGTGCGGCCGGCCTCCTTGGCGGCCTCATGGGCGGCAACAGCTTTGGCGGTTCGATGGGCATGGGATCCCGGGGCAAGGTCATGGATACCGAGCTCTATGTGCGTGCGCATCCTTCCGGCATCGAAGGCACCCACACGATTCCTTCCGCAATGAACATGGGCCCGTCCCTGCTGCTGGTCCCGCACCGGCCGCAGCCAGCGGAGCGCGGCACGCCGACGCGCGACGAGACGCCTGAGCGCGCCGAAAAACCCAAGGGCCGCATCCTGCTCTACTGGGGCTGCGGCGACACCATTCGCCCGGGCCAGCCCAAGGTGCTGGATTTCGCCAAGCAGGACTACGCGGAATTTTCCCAGTTCTTCTCCAGCCACGGTGGCGCAAGCAAGGGCGTGCAGGGGCGACCGGGCCACTCGCTGTGGCCGAACGAACGCGACAGCAAGCGCGTGCCCGACAACGCTTCGCTGGAAGGGGAGCATGCGGTGAGCGGAAACGGCGTGCCGCCTACCCTCAAGTTCGCGGTCAGCCCCGCCTACGATTTCCTGCCGAAGGCGCAGCTGAAGACGCGCGGTGCGCCGAAGGATGGCGTGCAGGTCGAATGGAACGGGATGCAGAACGCCAGGGGATACTTCCTGCATGCACAGGGTGCGGCCGACGGACCGGGCGGTGCGAAGGACATGATTTTCTGGAGCTCGAGCGAAAAGCCCGACAATGGCTGGTCGCTGATGACCTACCAGTCGCCGGCACAGATCACGAAGCTGCTGCAGCAGAAGGTCATCCTGCCGCCGACGATCGTGAACTGCATCGTGCCGAAGGGCATCTTCGACAAGGCCGAGGGCGCGATGCTCAACATGATCGCCTACGGCAACGAGCTCAACGTCTCGCATCCGCCGCGTCCCGAAAAGGCGCCGGCGAACTGGCAGCCGGAGTGGACGGCGCGCGTGCGGATCAAGTCGACGGGGATGACGATGCTGGGGATGGAGGAGTCGCGCGAGGCGCAGCGGGGCGGACGCAATGCTCCCGCAAGCGAATCTGCCGACAATGCGGCTCCGGCGTCGATTCAGGACGTGGTGCCGAACCCGGTCAAGCTGCTGAAGGGCTTGTTCGGCAATTGAAGCGGGAAATGTAAAAAGGGCAGGGCCGCCAGGCACCTGCCCTTTGTTTCGTCATGCTCCCGGCCGCGGTTGACCCTGCTGCACATTCCTGCGCCATGCGCCGGTCGACTGCCCGCGCGATTCCAGGAATTCCTTGAACCGTTCCAGATTGCCTTTCACGCGATGCGAGAACACGCCGATGGCATCGCCCACGTTCTCGATTTTTCTACGGTGGGCATGTTTTCCTCTTGCAAATTTCTGTCACGAATTGATGAAAGGCCGTCAAGGCCGCATGTGACCAATTAGACATGCCGCAAACAGAAAATTCCGACGGTGATGGCAAGGCTTCCACGGAGCAATGAATATTCGCGATCACGCACCACACCCGCCGCTATAATCGCCGTGCAATCTTCTTTTACGCCTTACCCATGCTTCCTCACGAAAAAGACAACAACCTTGCGCTGCTGCTCGCGTCGCTCGGCATCTCCGATACGCTGCTCGCGCGCAAGGCCTTGCCCTTCCATCCCGATGCCCATGAGCTTGCATTGGCTGAAACCGCCCGCGACGGACGCCGGCATCGCATGATTCCTGCCGCCGCCGAGGCGTGGCAGGCAATGAAGGCGGAAGCGCACAAGGACGGTATCGTGCTCGAGATCGTGTCGGCCTTTCGGGATCTCGAAGAGCAGGCGCAGATCATCCGCGACAAGCAGGCGCGCGGCATGGCAATGGAAACCATCCTGACGCTGAGCGCGCCGCCCGGCTACAGCGAGCACCATACGGGACGCGCCGTGGACATCAACACGCCCGGCTGCGAGGAAAGGGAAGAGCCGTTCGAGCATACGGACGCCTTTCGCTGGCTGAATGCGCATGCATCCCGCTTCGGATTCGCGCTGTCCTACCCGCGCGGCAATGCGCTCGGGTTCATCTACGAACCGTGGCACTGGTTCTATCTCCCGGGAGCACAGGCATGAAGCTGAAGATGTCGGAAAATTCATTGTTCGCGATCCTGCTGCGCAAGCCGTGGTGGATCAGCATCCTGATCGCGTCCGTGGTGTCGCTGGCGACGAGCATGCTGTTTCCGCGCGAGTATGCCGTGTATGGCGCTTCCGCCGGTTTCCCATTCTTCGTCATCGGCATCATTGCCGCGGTGAAGCAGTGGCGGGCGCCCGGCGCCGCACTGGTTGCGCAAACGCTCGAGTCGGTGTCTTCCATGTCGTGGCGCGACTTCGCCGACGCGATCGAGGCGGCCTATCGCCGCGACGGTTACGAGGTGAAACGCCGCGAGGGTGGTGCCGACTTCGAGATCGCGAAGGATGGCCGCAAGGCGGTCGTCAGCGGCAAGCGCTGGAAGGCGGCGAACACGGGCGTGGAACCCCTGCGCGAACTGGCCGCTGCCGCCGAGTCCTGCGGCGCGCACGACAGGCTCTACATCACCGTCGGCCAACTGAGCGAGAATGCCCGCCGCTATGCGGACGAGCAGCGTATCCGCGTACTGCGCGAGACTGAGCTGGCGGCCATGCTCAGGGGCATGGTGCGGGCGAAGGGCTGAGGCTCGTCAGCGTCCGTTTCGCAAAGCGTCGCGTTCGGCAATCGATTTCTTCAGCACGTTTTCCGCCACCGCGACTTCCTCGGCCAGCCTTTTCTGGCGGGCGTGATAGTCATCGCTTAGGCGCGAGCCGCCCGAGGCCGTGCCGATGCGTTCTCCCGGCAAGGGTTCGGCGCCGGCTGCCATGCGCTTGCGCGCATCGTCCAGCAGCATTTCGGCGCGGATCACATCTGCCTGGGCGTCATCCGCCGTCCTCGGTTTGCCGGGCGGAGGAATGACGCTGACCCGGTCGACCGGCGTCGGGACTGTTCCCAAGGGCGGTTCGGGCGGCTTGCCGGACACCGTACCGGACGGATTTCCCTTGGGCGGCGGATCGACGTCGATCGTTTCGCTCACCTTCGCGCCTTTGACCGGCTTGTCGGAATAGATGACGCGCCCGTCGGGCGTCACCTGGCGGAGCACTTTGGTGGCGGGCTTGCCGATGGGTTCGGGGCGGGGGATCTCCTCGGCCGTGGCGGCTGCCGGGGCCAAGGCCAGGGCAAATGCGAGGATGCATGGGCGGGACAGGATCATGGCTTCGCTCCTTTCGCATACATTAGCAGGCAAGCGGGACCGGGCGCATGAGAATGAGCAAGGCGGCAACGTGCGGCGAAAGTGCTACAGATTCCTGTCCCAAGTCATTGTTTTCACGGGAAATACTTCATTTCCATCCGGAAATGCCGATAATGGGATTATCGAAGCGGGCATGCAAGCAAATGCTGCCCGAACCGCGAACCCACGGTGACTGAATCGCCATGCCGAGTACGCTATCCGCCGTCATCCTTGTCGTCGCATCGACTGCCGCTGCCCTTGCGGCGATGCCGTGCCGCGCGGTTGAGTCCGGCAGCGCGGCGAAGGCGGCTGCATTGAAGCGCGGCGACATGCGGGATGCCGGTAAAGCGCAGAGCAAGGCCCGCCGGAACGACAAGGAAGCACCGCGCCGGATCGTCACCTACAACCTGTTCCAGGATCCTGTTTTCAAGCTCAATGGCGCACTGGCGGACAAGCGCCAGCTTGGCGCGCCGCCCGTATTCGACCGGCACGGCCACAGTCATCCCGGCCTTTCCACCAAGGCGTCAGGAACACCGGCCAATGTCACCGCGCTCAAGCTGCCCGAGCCGGAAAGCGCGGGCATCGACTTCGGCTGCAACGACAAACCTTTCCGCAGCAGCGCAAAGACGCGTGAACTGACGGCGTGCTACAAGCACAACGTGGACAGGTCCTGGAAGACGCAGACCTACCTCTCGCGCGAGTACAGCGCCGAAGGCTCCCAGAAATGGGGCGGCGGATTGGCCGTGCGTTATGCCTACTAAGGCATCGCACATGTTATTCCTGCGCGACGCCTAAGTCTGCCGCGCCTCCTGCACGATCCACTCACTGAACACCTTCACTTCTTCCCGTGGCGACTCCGTTGCCTGCACCAGCCAATAGGCATGATCGTCGACGCCGACTTTCGCATTGCGCTGCGCGACGAGCCGTCCGTCGTTCAGCATCGGCTGCACCAGTGCCATCCTTCCCAACGCCACACCGTGGCCTTCGATGGCGGCCTGGATCACCTGGTCGTACTGGTTGAAGTGCAGGTAAGCCTTCGGCTTGGCATGGGCGAATCCCTTTGCGCTCAGCCAGTCGGACCAGTGCAGCCAGGGGACGTCGCCCTCTGACAATTCCAGCAGGACCTGCCGGAGCAGGGCGTCCGGGGTCTTGAATGCCTTTGCCGCCACCGCCTTGCTGGCCACCGGCACCACGGCTTCGCCGAACAGGCGGATCGCTCCTCTCGGCGCGCTGGACTCCTTGCAGTAGCGGATGGCGACGTCGATGTTTTCCTGCACCAGGTCCACCACGCGGTTGTTGGCGGCGACACGGACGTCGATGTGGGGATGCGCGGCCTGGAACCCGCCCAGCCGCGAAAGCAGCCATAGGGAGGTCACGCCGATGCTGGCCGTGATCGTGACCGGCCGCACGCGGCCATCTTCCTGCAGCGATGCGACGTATTCGGCAAGGCGGCCCAGCCAGGGGGACGCGAGATCGAACAGGCGCTTGCCGGCGTCGGTGAGGGCGATCGCGCGATGCCTGCGGACGAGGAGCGGGATGCCGAGATGTTCTTCCAGTGCCTGTACCTGCCGGCTCACCGCGGACTGGGTCAGGCAGAGGTCTTGCGCGGCGAGCGTGATGCTCATGCGCCGCGCCACGGCCACGAAACCGCGCAATGCATCAAGCGGAGGCAGGGACAATAGTTCGTTTTGCATGCGTTTTTCTCATGTTAATCATGCGGAAATAGCGCTTGAGGCGAAAATTCTTCTCTATAAACTGTGGATCATGAACCGCCGGTAAAAAGGATGCATGAGAAACAGTCATGGATCAAGTATGCGCCCCAACGGGCTTGCATGCAAAAGGCGGGGGCATCCGTTGAAACGCTACGAGGAGAAACGACATGGACATCGCCGCAAGGATTGGCTTCACTGGTTTGACGGCAGGCGTTCCTGCAAGGGAAGGGGGGTACGCCGATCACTGCGACGCGGTGCAGAAGACCGCCACGCCGGAGCGGGTGGTCATGAAGCTCGAACCCCACCGCGTCGCATCGCTGCACGCACGCGGTCCGGTGGCGGTCACCAGCCTGTCCGGGCAGCTATGGATCACGGTTCCGGGCGAGCTGGAAGACATCGTCCTCCAGGCAGGACAAAGCCGCGTGCTGCAGGCGCCCGTGCGGGATATCGTGCTTTCGACGGTCGGCGCCCGTTGCCCGGCGACGTTCGGCATCAGGTCAGTGGCGGGCACGCCGCCCCGTGGCCTGTTCGGCGGCAGGCCGGCATCGCCTTTCCAGGTGGAGTTTGCGTAGTCGACGGCGGGACAATACCGTGCTTAAATCACGGCATGTACGCGCTGAAGCGCGCTCGTCCACTCGCCCCCATCGTCATGCTCAACTGGTTGCTCCGTCTTTTCTCCACCGAACCGCAAGCCAAACCTGCCGCAGCGCCCGTGCCGGCAACTGCAACGCCGGCACCCGCACCTGCACCCAAGGTGCAGAACATCGCCACGCACATCGCCTTGTCCACGCAGCGCGACCAGGTGGACTTCGTGTTCTCCAGCTGGCTGTTCCAGTCGGAAGAGAATCCGGATGTCTTCACCAACAAGAACGAGGACGGCATCCTCGCCGCACTCGACGCGACGGTGAAGTCCGAGGAGTCGGGCGCGCACATGGTGCGCCGCATGCCGGGCGTCATCCCGCAACTGCTGCAAAGCCTGCGCAACAGCGACTTCTCCGGCGCGGAGCTGTCGCGCACGATCTCGCATGATGTGGTGCTGGTGGCGGAAGTCCTGCGCCTGGTGAACAGCGCCGCCTACAATCCCGGCGCGCCGATCACCAGCATCGATCACGCGATCCTGATCCTGGGACAGAACGGCCTGCGCCAGCTGATCACGGGCGTGGCGTTCAAGCCCATCATCAACCTCAATTCCGGCAGCTTCACCCGCATGGTGGCGCCACGCCTGTGGGCGCAGTCAGAGCGTTGCGCGGCGGCCTGCGCGCACCTGGCGCGCAACGAGCCGGTCGATCCGCTTGAAGCCTTCCTTGTCGGCCTGATCCATAACGTCGGGCTGACGGTGTCGCTGCGCGTGATCGACAAGATTTCCGATGGACGCCAGCCGGTCGGGTCGCCCACCTTCTGCAATGCGCTCGCCGCCTATGGACGCACGCTGACGGCGAACATTGCGCGGGAATGGCATTTCCCCGATGCGGTCGTCACCGCCATCGGCGAACAGGACGACAAGAATATCGGACGCAATCTCTCGCCACTGGGCCGCGTCCTCATGATGGCCGACCATCTTTCCAAGATCGACACGCTGTCGCGGCAAAAGCGTTTCGACGCCGCCGACCCACGCATGCTCGAAGACCTGACCGACAAGGAAATCGAGTGCCTGCAACGCCTCTCCGCCGATGAGGAGCGCGACTGGACGGCGATCACCATGTCACGCCAGTAAAATTTCATTCCACCATTGATCCACATCTAGCCGGCGTCGATGCGGCTGAACTGTCCTGCTGATTCGTGGACACACTTGGTCGTAATCAACTGACCAAGGAGGTCGCCAATGAATCAAGGCCAGGTGTGGAAGAAAATTTCCGATGTATACCTGCAATGGGACCAGGACAGGAGCGCGCTGATGGCGATTGACGACCTGTCCGAGCGTCTCCCGGACATCGACCACGATGTACTTGTCCGCACACTTGAGGATGCCGCAAGTGAGGGAAGAGTGGATACCTCGGATGAAGGGTCGTCGTTCCGACTGGTTCCCAATCACTGAGGCATGCCGGTCAGGGGCATGGGCGCCGGCTCGTAGGCAGCCAGCCGCCCCTGTTCTTCGGCGGTGAACAGCCTGTCTTTCAAGGCCTGCAGCGCGACGGGGTCTGCCGCACTTGCCTGCCGCTGGGCGAGATAGGCGGCGACGCGCTGTTGCCAGAGGGCTTCTTCCTGATCCAGGCGCGCCAGGGTGGCCGCGGCTTCCGCGCCCATCGCGGTTGCGCGCGCCCGGTATACCTCGTCCTCGCTTGCACCTTGCGCGCGCATCCTGCGCACGGCTTCTTCTGTCTGGAATGCGTTCCCCGCCTGCACGGCGGCAGGTTCCGCCGCCGCAACAGGCCGGACGGTTTCGTTCACCGGCTTGTCGCCGGAATCCGCGGGGAGCGCGCGTACGAAGGAGAACATGTCGGGCCCGGCCGCCCGCTCCACCGGCTCATCCTCCCTGTCGTGCAGGAAGACGGCAACGCCAAGGGCTGCCGTTACGCCAATCCAGAGCAAGGGCTGTCGAATCTGCATTGTCTCCCCTCCGTACGGTCAGTCACGTGCCGTCAAAGGCCGTAAATGATTCCCGACAGGTAGTTGAATACCGGATAGACCGTTGCCGCCGGCAGCAGCCATCCGATCACGTCGAAATGGTCCCACTGGTTATAGTACCCGAGATAGTTCCAGGTGCCGCGCACCGGCGCGCCGGTCGTGTGGTTGCGCACCGGTTGCCCTGCCGGGGAACGCATGCTCACGGTATTGACCACGCCGTCGTTCGGGAACCAGCGGCTGTCGATCAGCACGCGGCTCGGATCGGTCTGCGTGTACGAACCCATGCCGCGCACGAGGATGGAGGGCACGACCCATTCGCCCGCCGTCGGCTTGAGGAAGAAGATCATGTCGTCGCGCGCATACTGGTAGCTGCTGCTCTGGAAGGGCGCGATGATGCGGTCGGTGCCGTTGCAGCAGAAACTGCCGGTTTCCGTCGCCTTGCTGCCGACCGAGAAGTAGTACACGTTGGGCGAAGTCTTCACCCAGCCGTTGAGCTGCTTCGCGCCGTCCGGGCTGAGGTCCCATTGCGCGGAATCCTTGTTGGCGATCGACCAGAAGAGGGCGCCCTTGGTGCGCTCGATGAATTCGGAGAAGCGCTCCGACGGTCCCTGCGCCAGGCCGTATTGCTCCAGCTTGAAGTTGTAGACCGGATTGCTGCTGCCCCCGAGACCGGCGACCTCGACGATCTTGCCGGCCCATTCGGCGACGTTGGGCACGTAGTTGAGCACGACATTGCGCAGCGTGGTGCCGTCGTGCGGCGTGGCGATCGTCGTGGCGCTCTTCACCCAGCCGGTCTTGCCGCCGGTGTACAGTGCACCGCCGCCTTCATTGCCGTTCGGCGAACCGTTCTCCAGCAGCTGGATCAGGGTGCGCACCGTCTGCCCGCCCTGGCTGTGGGCAACGAAATGCACCGGATGCCCCGCGTCCCAGGCCGGGTACAGCGCCAGCGGATAGTTGTTCGGATTGTTGTTCGGATCGGCGGCCCAGCATTTTCCGGCCGGTTTCTGGATCTTGCCGAAGGCGGCGAACTGCGCGGTGCGCGCAGCGCCATAATCCACGCAGCCGCCCTTGATCTGGTAATACAGCTCCACCGCGCGATCCCAGTTGGAGCTGACCGGGCCCACCACGGCCGTCATTACCTTGTGCGTGCCGTTGTAGGTTTTCATGTGGGCTTCGATGTCGTTGAAGCCGCCCCAGTACTTGAACCCGGTTCCCTGCATTTCCTGCGGCCCGAAGCCGAGGAAGCCATGCACCAGGATGACCGGATCGTTGTTGGCGGCCAGTGCGTGGCCGCTTCCCGCCAGTGTCGAGAGCGCCACTGTCGCGCTCGCAAGCAGTCTTCCCAATCGTCGTACAGCCGTACCGAAAATTGCCATGATGTCTCCTATTTCTGCGTGAATTGGCTTGAGTCAGTCCGGACCCTTATGTCTGGGCCTTGTTCGGAAATGTGCAGGCAGGCGAGGGGATGCCTCGCCCTTTCTCCGGAAATGCGGTGTTGCGCCTAACGGCGCATGCGGAAGATGCGAGTGATGATGGTCATGGTGTCTCCTGCAGTGTCGTTTTATTTGCCGGCATATAGTGAAGCACGGCTGCCGGTGCATATAGTGTGTCGTACATGGACACGGCAGGGCGTAGAACGATCTGTCCATGCATTAACTTTGCAGGCCAAGCAGTTGACTTTGCAGGCCATGCATGACGAACGGCAATGCATGTGGCTGTACTTGCATTCACAGGGGGGGCTTCTACACTTCAGAAGCAGCAAAGGCGATGAAAAGAACCAAGGGGGATCGCCGCTTGCCTGCCACCAAGAAGAATGAAAGGAAGCATGATGCGCACCCCCTTCACAATGCTTGCCGTCGCGGCTTCCCTTGCCGCCTGCGGCACCCCGGAGCAAGTGGCCTACAATGCCGATCCCGTCCTGGCCATGTCGGAAGAATACGGTCCGTCCTGTGAAAAGATCGGCCATGCCAGAGGCAGCGAAGCATGGCGCGGCTGCATCGTGCAAACCAGCCGCCGGGACGACCTGACCCGGCAAAGCTTGTTCCACGACCGCTACATGCAGTGGTACTGGACCCGCTGAACCGGTTTCAACCGCGCCGGGAAGGCGAATGATGGTTCCTTGTCCTGATTGTCGTTTCGGTCATGTCTTGCGCCTGCGTTATTCATCAATCGAATAACTGGATATCGGCAACGGAAATTGGATTCCGTGAATTTGACCGGCAATAATCAAGCATCAAAGCTCGTGTCGCGTTGCACAAGAGCGCGACATATCTCTAAGGAAACATCATGTTGAATAAAGCAGAACAAGAGCTCTCCCTGCCCAATCGGCAGGTGCGTCACGCCTTGGCGGCCCGTATCGCGATGATATTGCTGGTCTTTTTCAGCGCCGCCTGGTGCCTGCTGCAATGGACGTTGTCCACCGAGATGCGTTTCACCGTCGAAGGCTTTACCCGCCAGTTCGTGATGATGGAATCATTTGCCTGCGCGGGCGCGGCTGTCATCGCCTTCGTGTTCATGATGGTGAACGCGATAGGATGGCTGGCAACCACCATCAGGCTTCGCCGTGAGCGAAGCGGTAAAGCCCGCACGCTCGCCGTCAAGCGCTCCGTGCAGCGTGTCGGCGCCTACGTTTGACGCCGCTTCAGCCGGATTGCGCCGCGCTTCCGCTCCGGAGTGACGGGCACGATCCGGAACAGATCGCTTCCCCGAAGAGCGCCATCAGCGCAGGCCCACCGTGGTCGAAGCTGAACAGGTAGCGCTGCTCCCACACCTGCTCACGCACACCCGCATCGACTCCCCATCCTTCCGTTTTGCCGCCAGGTCCGCCTGTCCCCAGTTTCCTCGCCAGCATCTGCATCGCCACGATCGGTACGCGATTGATTCCGCTCAATGGAATATCCACCGCGTTTCCGTGTCTATCTCTTGAAACGGGCATTGACCCTTGCCAACTGCGCAGACGAGAGGAATCCGAGTGAGCCAGCCATGGATTAGCGGAAACAGATTTTCCTTGCTCGAAAACGGAGAGCAGTTCTACCCGCACGTCTTCGACGCGATTGCGGGAGCGCAGCGAGAAGTGCTGCTGGAAACCTTCATCCTGTATGAAGACAAGGTAGGAAAGGCTTTGCACGCTGCGCTGCTGGAAGCCGCGCGCCGCGGCGCACAGATCGATGTCACGGTCGATGCCTTCGGTTCCCCGGACCTGTCGACGGAATTCATCTCGTCGTTGACCTCGGCCGGCGTACGCATGCATGTGTTCGACCCAGCGCCACGCATGTTTGCACGCGTCAATTATTTCCGCCGCATGCACCGCAAGCTGGTGGTCGTGGACGGCAAGCGCGCCTTCGTCGGCGGCATCAACTATTCCGCCGACCATCTTGCCGACTTCGGACCGGAAGCCAAGCAAGACTACGCGGTCGAGGCAGAGGGACCGATCGTGGCGCATATCCGCAGCTTCATGCTGTCGGCCATTGCGGAAGGCCGGACCGGAAGGCGGTGGTTCGCCTGGCGGCGCGCACATCCTTCGGTGGAAACGCTGCCGCCGGCGGGCACTGCGGATGCCCTGTTCGTGTGGCGCGACAACCGCGACCACACGAACGACATCGAACGCCAGTACCGTCTTGCCATCCGCCTCGCGCGCAAGCGTGTCGTGATCGCCAATGCGTACTTCTTCCCGGGCTATGCCTTTCTGCGCGAGCTGCGCAAGGCTGCGCGTCGCGGCGTGGAAGTCTCCCTCATCCTGCAGGGCAATCCCGACATGCCGATCGTGCAGACGGCGGCCGCCATGCTGTACCACCATCTGCTGAACGGCGGCGTGCAGATCCACGAATATTGCGAACGTCCGTTGCACGGGAAGGTTGCCGTGGTGGATGACGAATGGGCGACGGTGGGATCGAGCAACCTCGACCCGCTCAGCCTTTCGCTCAACCTGGAAGCCAACCTGATGATCCGCGACCCCGAGTTCGCGCGCACGGTCGGCGACAGCCTGCAGCGGCTCATGCGGCATAGCTGCACACAGGTGGAAGCGGCCGACCTCGACGAATCGACGACCTGGCGCAAACTGCGCAGCTTTTTCCTGTTCCATGTCCTGCGGCGCTATCCCTACTGGGCCGGGTGGTTGCCTGCACACGCTCCCCGGCTGGCACCCTTGCAGTCGGCGGAGACCGCTGCGACGGACACAATCGACAAGCAGGCCTTCCCATGAGTATCCGCCAGCATGCGGATGTCGCGGGACGGCGTACGGGAAAGGCGCAGGGGGCGACGCGTCGTGCCTGGTGGCCATGGGCCAAGCGCGTGCTGACGCTGCTGTTCTTCGCGGCGGTCGGCTACCTGCTTTATACGCAGGCACGCGAGGTCGAATGGGATGAAGTGTGGACGAGTATCCGGCGCAGGCCAGCGGACAGCATGCTGACCGCGCTGGCGTTTGCAGCAGCAAGCTATGCGACATACAGCTGCTTCGACCTCCTTGGGCGCCATGTCACCCGGCACGGACTTCCCGTACCGAAGGTCATGACCGTCAATTTCGTGAGCTACGCATTCAACCTCAACATGGGGGCACTGGTGGGAGGCGTCGCCTTCCGCTACCGGCTGTATTCCCGCCTGGGCCTCGACACGGCGACTACCACGCGCGTCGTCGCGATGAGCATGCTGACCAACTGGCTGGGCTACCTGCTCCTCGCGGGACTCGCATTCCTGTGGGCGCCGCCGGAGCCGCCTCCGGACTGGATGCTGGACGTGGGAGGACTGCGCCTGCTCGGTGCCGTGCTGCTCGCGGCAACGCTTGCCTACCTCTTCCTGTGTACATTCTCACGACGGCGGACGTGGACCATCCGCGGACATGAGATCGAACTGCCATCGTTGCGGCTCGCCTTGCTGCAACTCGGCATCTCAACCTTCAACTGGCTTTTGATTGCGGCGTCGGTCTACACGCTGCTCGAACACAAGATTGCGTTCCCGACGGTGCTGGCAGTCATGCTGGTGGCGGCGGTTGCGGGCGTGATCACGCACGTCCCGGCTGGGCTCGGGGTACTCGAGACGGTGTTCGTCGTGTTGCTTTCTCACCAGGTTCCACGCAGCGAACTGCTTGCCGCGCTGCTGGCCTATCGCGGCATCTACTACCTGCTGCCGCTGGCGCTGGCGACCGTCATTTATCTGGTGCTGGAAGTGCATGCCAGAAAGTTGAAATGAAGGCCATGCTCCTTGTGCCTCAGTATTTTCGAGGGATGGTTTCCGTACACCACTGAACTTTCGCGCCCTGAAAACATCGCAATTGAACGGCACGCCGGTGCCGCAGTGATTCATAGGAGAAACGTCATGTCGAACCTGAAGAGAAGTTCCGAAGAGGACGAAAAGAAAGCGCCGAAGGAACGTTCGTCGCATGGTATCAATTCCGGATCGCAGACCCCCAAGGATGTCGGTCCGCAGGATGCCTCATCGAAGGATGTCACGGACCGCAAGGTCCGCTCGGACGATCCGGAAGAAAAGGAGCAGGAATTGCTCGATGACGCTGTCGAGCTGACCTTCCCCGCGAGCGATCCGGTATCCGTTGCCGGCGGCGGCATTACGCGTGTCGAGGTGCCGAAACAGCCTTGATGCCGGTTTTGCGCGGCGGTGCGGCAACGTAAAATTGCACCGCCGCTTGTAACTCCGGGATGGCTGCATGGCCGATACATGCCCATTGCGGAAGCCGCGTCCCATCCCATTGGCCGCCCCTGACTCGGACTCAGCCGGCGCGCTTTTCCGGTGTGCTGCGCGCGGTGTTTTTCATGTGCCCTGCGGCTTCCTCTTCCGGTGACGACATGTGGCGGATGAACCAGCCGGCCGCAAGCGAGGCGACCTTGGCCAGCCTGCCCGGTTCTTCGAACAGGTGCCCGGCATCGGGCACAATTTCGATGCGCTTTTCGCAGTCCAGCGCGGCCAGCGCAACCTGGTTCAGGTCGATGACGGTCACATCCAGGCCGCCCACGATCAGCAGCGTCGGCGTGATCACTTTCTTCAATGCCGGTTCTCCCGCCATATCCGGCCTGCCGCCGCGCGACACGACGGCGGCGATGTCGTCAGGCCGTTTCGCCGCAAGCTGCAATGCGGCCGCCGCGCCGGTGCTCGCGCCGAACAACCCGAGCGGGAGCGCCCCCGCACTGCCGGCCTGCTGCAGCCAGTCCAGCGCCGCATCCAGCCGGCGGGTCAGAAGAGGGATATCGAAACGCAGGCGTTCGTCGTCCTCTTCCTGCTGCGTGAGAAGGTCCATGAGCAGGGTGCCTATGCGTGACTGCCGCAGCGCGGCGGCGACGTAATTATTGCGCGGGCTGAAGCGGCTGCTGCCGCTGCCGTGCGCGAACAGGGCGATGCCGATGGGATCGGGCGGCAGTTCGAGCATGCCTTCCACCTGGACCTGGCCGCACGGGATCCGCACGAGTTCCGTATGCATTGACGATGCCATGGCGCTCTCCTTTGCATTGCCGTGGTTGTCACGGGTCATTTCAGCAATAGCAGGGTTTCGCCCGGTTGGAATGCGTGTTTGATAACGGAACGCAGGGATGGAGCATCCTTTGACGGGCGTCAAAGGAAGGCTAAGACTTCAGGAAGGGCGTGCCTGGTTCAATACGGCCGGCCGCCACTCTTCGATCTCGTCGAACGGGCAGACGATGGGCGTGCCGGCGCTGGTGTAATAGAAGCACCAGCTGGCGATGCTCCATCGCATTTCGCGTTCTCCGAATTTCGTCGTCACGATGCAGAGCTCCCCGTCCTTGAGTAGGGACAGTGCGTTGCAAGTCCTCATGTCCTGTCCTTTGTCCTTGAATTCCCCGTTACCTGATTATACTGTATGAATGTACAGTATCAATGGGAATTGCCATGGACACGGACATCGCCAAACTCGATGCGGTGGAAGCGCGCCTGCGGGAGGTGATCAGGAACATCGTGCGGCGGCATGCATCTTCCGGCAGGGCGCTCAGCTGGTCGTTGATGTTCGACATCGAGGAAGAAGCACTGGCGCAACTGGGCGCCGATTCCGGACTGGATGTCCGCTTTGTCCGGATGATGGTCGCGCCGCCCGCGGCCTCAGCCCGCCGACCGGACGGGCCGGTGAACATGGCGCACGTCGATGCCATGCGCACCGCCCTGTGGATGATCCAGGAGGCGTACTACCATGGGTGTTGAGCTTCTTCGCTTCTTGCGTTTGCTCAAGCGGTGCGTTGGCATGAGGCCTATGGTGGTTCGTGACGGGGCACATCATGCGTCCCGTCCGTCCCAGCAAGGAGGCCGCCATGCCCAAGTACGTGATCGAACGAGAACTCCCTGACGCCGGAAAACTGTCCGAGGAGGAACTGCGCAGCATCGCCGCGAAATCCTGTGACGTCCTGCACAATATGGGGCCGTCCATCCAGTGGCAGGAGAGCTTTGTGACCGACAACAAGATCTACTGCGTGTATATCGCCGAGTCGGAAGACCTCGTGCGGGAACATGCGAAGCGGGGTGGCTTCCCGGTCAACAGCATCGCGGCAGTGCGTAACGTGATCGACCCGACGACGTCCGAGATGCCTGCTTAGGGTCGTTTGGCCGTCAGCGGCATGCTGTCGAACTTCACGCCGTCCCAGCCGTACTTCATGAAGTTGCGGATGTTCTGGTGGTCCGTGCCCAGCGGGTTCTTCAGCACGTCGTCGCGATAGTAGGCGCCGAAGCAGGCCAGCGTCTGCTCCTTGGACAGCTTGTTAAGCATCGCAAAGGCGAACAGCTTGCAGGAGCCGGAGTTCTGGCCGGCTTCGTTGCGCGTGTCGCCGTTGGTGAATGCCGCGGGCGTGAAATCGTATTCCTCGCCGATGACGGACATGGTGTCGTCGAAGGCGATCGATGCGGAACTGTCGTTCAGTTTCTTCAAAAATGCGTCCAGGTTCATTGGTGCGGTCAATGGAAGTTGATCGGGGGGCGTCAATGATAATGCATCGCGATTCCCGGCAGGCAGGTGCCCAAGGGAGTACACTGTTGACATTGATGTCACAGGGGAGATGCCATGGCGCAACTGATGAAGATCGACTTTGTCTCCGACGTGTCGTGCCCTTGGTGCGCGATCGGATTGCATGCGCTGGAAAAGGCGCTGGAGCGCGTCGGCGACGACGTGGTCGCCGGTCTCACTTTCCAACCCTTCGAACTCAATCCACAGATGGTGCCCGAAGGCCAGGACATCAACGAGCACCTGGCTGAAAAATACGGCGCCACGCCCGAGCAGTCGCAGCAGACGCGTGACATGATCCGCGCGCGCGGCGAAGACGTCGGCTTCACCTTCAACATGGACAAGCGAGGCCGCATCTACAACACCTTCGATGCGCACCGCCTGCTGCTGTGGGCGGCGGAAGAAGGGCGACAGCGCGAACTCAAGCATGCCCTGTTCAAGGCGTATTTCACCAATGGCGAGAATCCGGGATCGCACGATGTTCTGATCCGCCTCGCCGGCGAGGTCGGACTTGATGCGGCACGCGCGAAGCAAATCCTCGCCTCCGACGACTACGCAGCGGAAACCCGCGAACAGGAGAATTTTTTCCTCGAGCAGGGCATCCACTCGGTGCCGGCTGTCATCCTCAACGACCGCTATCTGATCTCGGGAGGTCAGCCCGTGGATGTGTTCGAGCAGGCGCTGAGGCAAGTCCTGGCTGAGGGCTGAACATGGACAAGGATGCGTTCATCGCTGCGCTGGCGCAGGAGGGGTTCAGCGAACTGGTGACCGTGGAGCGCGAAGCCAACGGCGGGCTGGACATGCATACGCATCCTTTCGAGGCGAAGGCACTGATCCTCGATGGCGAGATCAGCATCGTCACGGACGGCACCGAAAGTATTTACCGGCCCGGCGCGATTTTCCATCTGCAAGCAGGAGAACCACATACCGAACGCTATGGTCCGGACGGCGTACGGTATCTCGTTGGCCGCAGGCAAACCTGACGGCCGGCTTTTCCGGCGGCATCAAGAAGTCTCTTGCATTCCTGATTGATCAAACCATTCCGGGCCAGGATGGGCGATAATTCGCCCCCTGCCTCGTGCAATCGGGGCAAGAGTCTGTATCCCGGCAACTTTATTTGAAGGCAATACATTGGCAACCAGAAGCAAGCGCTGGAACGGCAACGTCGATTCCCTTTCAGTCGAATTCCTCAAGGACGTGATAGCAAAGATGGCCGACTATGGCGACCGCGTCCAGTTTTCACTCGTCACCGGCGGCCCCACGCCCGGTTACCAGGTCACGAATACACTTGGCAAGTCGATGGCGTTCGACGGCAACCACCATTTGCTCAAGCCGGAAGGCCATGAATTCGCCGGCGCCAATGCCACCTCGACCTACACCATCGAACAGGTCAAGGCCGCCGTTTCCGGCATCGGCCTCGGCGGGCGCAGTACTGCGTCGCGTTCGCCGCGCGTCGTACGCGCCGGCAGCGGCACAGGCACGCGCACCAGCGCCGCCAAGCTGGAAGAACAGTTCGCCGCGCAACGGTACGAGTATTACCGCAACAACCGTCAATCGCTGCCGGCCACCATTTCGCAGCACACCGAAGAAATCACCCAGCTCATGAAGCAGGGCAGGTCTGTCGAAGACGCCTTTGGCGAAGTCCTGAAGAAGTATTTCTGAAGCGGAAAGGCCTCCGCATGCGGAGGCCTTTGAAATTGGTGCTGGTACTACTTCCCTCCCGCCAGCTCCGGTGGATGCAACCTGTTCTTCTGAAAACCTGGGTCTCACTCCGAGGGTTGCATGGGACCGCATGATACATGGAAAATTCAGCCGTGGTGTGACATTGGGTAACAGCGTTGCTCAAATTTGCTCATGCATCACGTGCGTCATCGTCGCCCGCCTTTTTCAGGCCAAGCCGCACCTGTAGCGTTTCCTCATCAATGTTCATGAACGTCGCGATGGCATGGAAATCGTCCGGCAGCGCAGGGTCATCCCAGCCGTGCGCCGTGTGGCGGGCCAGGTCGACTGCCAGCTTCACATTCTTCACGCGCGGCTTTTCGCAGGTGTCGTCGTCCATCAGGGTCAGCAGCAGCTCCGGCAGTTCCCAGTTGCGGCAGACGAGCGTCTGCAGGTCACGCTGCGGGAAACCGAGCACGGCGGACTGGGCATTCGCGCTGCGCATGGCGGGATCCGCTTTCTGCAGCGCCTGTATCTTCAGCGCCTCGTCCGGCGCGTGGCACCACACCAGCATTTCGGCGAGGTCATGCAGCAGTGCCGCGATCGCCACTTCCTCGCAGTTCAGGTCGCAACGCCAGGTGGCCCAATCGAGCGCGTAGTGCGCGGCACGCTGGGCGCGCCGGATCACCTGCAACAGGCCGAGCAGCGCCTGTGGCTTCAGGTGGTCTTCTATGATATCGAACTGCGCGAAGTGGTGGAAGAATGGTTCGACGCCGAGCATCATCACTGCATGCTCGACAGTGGAGAGGTCCTGCAGCTGCCGGCGTCCGCGATGGGCGGCGGAAAAACGCAGCACACGCGCGGTCATCATCGGATCCTGGAGCACGATGCCGGCAATCTCGCGCACGTTGATGCGCTCGATGCGTTCGCGCGCGGCTGCGATTGCTTGCGCCGTGTGGCGAAGGACCGGCGGGTCCTTGTCGGACAGGAACGCCGTCCAGGAATCGATGCCCGATAACAGTGTCATGATGGCTGGACCCGAAAGTTGCCTGTTGTCAGCTTATTGCACATCCGGCATCGAAGCAAGCCGTTACTTCCTGTCGTCGCGCTCGAACTGTCCGCGCGCCGAGCCGACGATCAACGGGTCGGGAATGCCGACTGCTTCCACGTCCTTGTTCGTGTAGTTCAGGTTCTGCAGCACGCAGCGCATCGCGTTCAGGCGCGCGCGCTTCTTGCAGTTCGACTTGATCACCGTCCATGGCGCATCGGCGGTGTCGGTGTAGAAGAACATCGCTTCCTTCGCCTTGGTGTACTCGTCCCACTTGTCGAGCGAAGCCATGTCGATCGGGCTCAGCTTCCAGTGCTTGAGCGGGTCGGTCATGCGCTGCTCGAAACGCAGGCGCTGTTCCTTCTGCGTGACCGAGAACCACAGCTTGAACAGGTGGATGCCCGAACGCGCCAGCATGCGTTCGAACTCCGGCGTCTGGCGCATGAATTCCAGGTACTCGTTGTCGGAGCAGAATCCCATCACGCGCTCGACGCCTGCGCGGTTGTACCACGAACGGTCGAACAGCACGATCTCGCCGGCGGTGGGCAGATGCTGGTTATAGCGTTGGAAGTACCATTGGCCGCGCTCGGCCTCGGACGGTTTTTCCAGCGCGACGACGCGCGCGCCGCGCGGATTCAGGTGTTCCATGAAGCGTTTGATGGCGCCGCCCTTGCCGGCCGCGTCGCGGCCTTCGAACAGGATGACCACGCGCTGCCCGGTCTCCTTGACCCAGGCCTGGAGCTTCAGCAGCTCGACCTGCAGCGTGCGTTTCTGTGCCTCGTAGGCCTTGGTCGACAGGCGGTACTTGTACGGATACTGCTCGCGCTCGGGGCCGTCATTCAGTTCGACGTCGGTACGCGGTTCGCGCTTCTTGCGGCCGGTCTTCCCGGCATCCTCGGCCATCTTCTTCAGGTCGCGGATTTCCTTGAGGTCGGCCGTGCGCGCAATGGCCGGATTGGTCGGATGGAGCGGCTCGGCCTTGAGCTTCGCAGCAGTCTTCAGGGGCGCCTTGCGCGCCACGCTGATCTTTGCCGAGGGCAGGGCGACGACACTGGCGGAGACAGCCTGTGTGCGCTGGCGCACAGGCTTTTTTCCGGTAACCGTTTTTGCATTTGCTGTCGACCTTGTCATTGCGCCACCCTTGAAGAAATGATGAAAACTGCAGGAAAGGCCATTGTTCGCAGGCGCGTCGAAGGCGGGCAATGATCTGGATCAAACGTGGCCGATGTGCAAGTGCAGCATGAGGGGAGTGCGGCCGGATCGGCTATGATCCTGTTGCCCGATTTGCAACCGCCCCTGCCACATGCCCAGCTACGCCACCCTCGATGCCATCGCCGATGCCTATACACCGCTGCTGGCGTTGGCCTGTCTTGTTCTCTTGTTGCGTCCGTTGCATGGGCTGCAATGGAGGGTGCTTGGGCTGCGGGGAGCAAGCCTGGCCGCCGGTGCGTTCGTCGCGTATGGCCTCATGTTCCTGGACAATCGGCTGGCGATCTGGCCCATGGCGCAGCTGGATTACAGCACCCACACGGCGGTGGCCCTGGTGCTTGCGATCTTCCTTTCCATGTATTGGCCTGCGTCGCGCTTGTTGTGCTGGGTGTCGCTGTGTGCTTACGGGCTGTTGATGCTGTACCAGCGATATCACAGCCTCGCGGACATCCTCACTACTGCGGCGGTGGTTGCGGTGTTGTATCTGCGGGCCGATCTGCTGATCCGTCGCCTTGCGCGTAGCGCTTAGTCGGTGAGTTAATCCAGCCTACTGAGCTGCGCTCGCTGGATTTCATGAAGTCGCATCATCACCAGGCGCCTTGAAAAGATCCTCGAGCGCTTTCGATGCCCCCTTGGGCTGGGCCCTGCCCCGCCGGCCCGCAAACTCTTCCTCGATGTTGTCGCGGTAGTAGCTCCACGCCGACCCGGTGGTTGAAAACTTGCGCCAGACCTCGAGCCCGACACCCGAGTAATCAATTGCGGTTCCGTCGTCGAATTCGACCCTCAGGACGCGCTCGCGCTGGTCGTATCCGATCGCGCGCAATTTCCCGGCATTGATCTTTTTCATTTCCATGATTCACTCCATCATTACGCAATCAAGGAGAGATGCGCTTGAGCCGCTGTCCGTAGATTCCCCACATGGTCTCGACACCGTCGACGTTGCCGACCAATGCCCAGCCAGTGCCAATCTTGCGTGCCTCGACCGCGATCCCCAACTCGTTCCCGACCTGCTGCGCCCATTGATTTGCCGCGCCTTGTCCCTTGAACAGCTCCTTGTCTTCAAATATCACGGTGCCCTCGAACACCGGCTTGATGAATACACTCATGGTGTGCTCCTTCGTCAATCAATTTTCAGCCGGGCCGGCCGCGGCGAGCAGGAGCCGCAGCAATTCTCCCGGCGCACTGATCATCGGATCGTGGCCGGTGGGGATTTCGCGTACCTCCCAGCCGGGTTCCTTCCTCACGCGCTCGCGCATGACGGCAATGGTGGCGAGGGCCGGCGAGGTGCAATCGATGAAGGTGCGGGGCAGGGCGGCCACGCGCATCGCGTCGAATTGCAGCCGGTCGTCATAGACACCACCGGGTTGCGGCGTCTGCCGGCGCGCGACCCAATCCGCGTCCTCGCCGGACAGCCCGAACAAGGCCGGATCGGCCGGCGGGATGCTGCCCGTTGCCGCAATCGACTGGCGGCGCTGTTCCTGCGTCTGCGGCGGATGCCCGCTCGACCAGCTTTCGCCGGGAAGCGGCACCACGGCATCGAGGTAGACGAGGCGCGCGATGCGCTCCGGCATGCGGTCGGCCAGTCCGGTGATGACGATGCCACCGTAACTGTGGCCGACCACGATGGCTTGCTGCAATTCCTCCGCATCCATCACCGCGGCAACATCGTCGATATGCGTTTTCAGGGAAATGCCCGGTGACAGCTGGTGGGCGCGCTCACCCGTGCCGGTCAGCGTCACCGCAAATGCACGATGGTCTGCCCGCCAGAGGCCGGGCAAGATTGTTTTCCAGCACCAGGCACCGTGCCAGGCGCCATGTACAAGGACGAAATCCGCCATGGTTTTTCCTTCATTCAGTTCATGATCTGACCGGCGCACGCGCCCTGCGGTTCATCGCGCCAGGGCCTGTTCCACCTGCACAAGAAGGGTCTTGTAATCGATGGGCTTGGCGATGTAGCCGTCGCAACCGGCGGCGCGGATGTGCTCCTCGTCTCCCCGCATGGCCATGGCCGTCAGCGCGATCACCGGAATGTGGCTGGTGCCGGGATCCGATTTCAATAGTCCGGTGGCTTCCAGGCCGTCCATGCCCGGCAGTTGCACATCCATCAGAATCAGCTCGGGCCGCTGCTCGCGCGCCGCGCGCAAGCCGGTTTCCGCATCGACCGCCTGGATGGCCTCGTGACCGCCTTTCTGCAGGATGAAGACCACCAGCTTCATGTTGGCGGGATTGTCTTCCACAACTAGGATGCGCGCCACCTTACGCCTCCTTCACAGGCAGCGCCCGTCGTACTTCACCGATGAAACGGCCGTGGTTGAATTCGGCCTTCTGCATGATTTCTTCCACGCGGCCGTTGAGCCGCAGGCGGTCTTCGGGTGCGATCTGCTTTGCCGTCACGATCACGACCGGGATCGTGCGTGTGACGGGATCGTCCTTCAGCGCCTCCACCACATCGAAGCCGTTCACGTCCGGCATCATCAGGTCGAGCACGATAAGGTCGGGCCGGCGGCTGCGCGCGAGGTCGATGCCTTCCTGTCCGCCGTAAGCCGGCAGCACCTTGTAGCCGGCGGCATCCAGGTGCGTGCGGGTCAGTTCCACCGCCTTGCGGTCGTCGTCCACCACCAGCACGGTACGCTGCGGCTTGTTCGCCATCATGCGGAAGCCGAGGCCGTCGAGCGTCTGGATCAGGTCTGCGCGGCTTACTGGTTTTTGCAGGACGCGCGCGGCGCCCAGCGACAGGCCGCGGTTGCCGTCGGCGACCACGGAGAAGATGACAACCGGAACGGAGCACAGCAGCGGATCGCGCTTGAGCCGCTCCAGCATTTCCCAGCCATCCATGCCAGGCAGCAGGATGTCGAGGACGATGACATCAGGCCGTTCGCGCGCCGCCACTTCCAGCCCGACTTCCGCCGTGCTGGTGCGGGCGAAGCGGAATCCGCCGTCCTCCAGCTGCACGCGTAGCAGGTTGGCGGCCATCTCGTCATCTTCGATGACGAGCGCAAGAGGTGCGGCCCCGCGCTGCACAGGCTGTGTCGTACTGGTCGCAATCACCCTCTGCGGTGCGGGAGCACTGCCCCCGGTATTCCACGGCAGCCAGACGGTGAAGGTGGAACCCTTGCCCGGTTCGCTCTGGAGCGTTACGTCGCCGCCATGCAGTTCGGCCATCCGCTTCAGCAGCGCCAGCCCAAGGCCGGTTCCCTCATGGCGGCGCGAAAGCACGCTTTCGATCTGCGAGAAGGGCTGGAACAGGCGGGCCTGGTCCTCTGCGGATATCCCGATGCCGCTGTCGGCCACTGACAGTTCCAGGTAATGCGGGAAGCTGCTGTGCGGAAAACGCTCGCGCCCGACTTTGCGCGCCTTCACACGGATACTGCCGCCCTCGGGTGTGAACTTCACCGCGTTCGACAGCAGGTTGTAGAGAATTTGCCGTGTCTTGCGGCCGTCGATCCAGATCTGGTCCATGCCTTGCTCGATATCGGCCGTCATGTGCAGGCGTTGCGACAAGGAGCGTTCCCGCATCACATGCAGGCAATCGCGCACCAGCGCATCGATGGAGGCAGGTTCCAGCTCCAGTGTCATCTTGCCTGCCTCGACCTTCGACAGGTCGAGGATGTCATTGATCAGCGCGAGCAGGTGCCTGCCGCTGCCGTGGATGTCGGCGATGTATTCGGTCTGTTGCGGCTCCAGGGGGCCTGCCAGCCCGTCCTTCAGCACTTCGGAGAAACCGATGATGGCATTGAGCGGGGTGCGCAGCTCGTGCGACATGTTGGCGAGGAAATCGGACTTCATGCGGCTGGCTTCCTGCAGCTGGCGGTTCCTTTCTTCCAGCATGCTGTTCGCGGCCTCCAGGCTGGCGCCCATGCGCTCCAGTTCGGCGGCACGCATCCGCTCGCGCTCGCTCGATTCCACCAGGCGCGTGTACAGCACGCTGTTCTCCAGCAGCAGCATCACCAGCACGAAGGTGGATGCAAGCAATCCATAGATCCGGCCGGCATAGAAGCCCAGGTCGAAGCGGCCCTGGTTCAGCATCGCCGACAGCGCGATGTCGAACAGCCAGGCGCCCATCACGACCAGCAGCCAGAGATCGATCACCGAGCGCGTGCGCCGGCGCCACAGGAAGAACAGGGCGATCAGGCTGAACGCCCAGGTGCTGGATACCACGACGATCATCGACGGCGTATACCGGTTGCCTGCCATGATGGCCGGGAGCAGGGACTGCCCGGCGGTGACAAGCTGCACAGCGGCGACAACCAGCAGCAGGGCGACGATGACGCCGACGGCAATGATGTTGCGTGTCCGCGTATTTTCGGAGAGGGCGCTGTTGCCTGCCAGCGTGTAGGCAATCACGAACAGCGGGAAGCCGGCGTGCCAGACCATGTAGAGCCACGCAGTGCTCTGCGGCCCGGCGCCGAGCAGTCCCGCCGGCGCAAACAGGCCGGGGAAGGTTAGCGCATGGGCAGTCGCGATGAACGCGGTAAACAGGTAACCCGATGCGAGGATGGCAAGGCTCTTCGAGCGGAGGATGCGGAACTGTCCGTAGAGAAGGATTGCCGTGATCAGGTCGCTGACCACCAGTGCGGACTGGTAGACAGGGATGAAAGCGGAAACGGGCGCGAGCTGGACTTTTGCGAAAGGCGTCGCGGCAAGGAAGAAGGCAAGCGAGATCGCGAAGGCGGCAAGTGCGAGACGGCGCTGAAAGCGGTCTGGCTCCATCGTCGCGAGGAAGGCAGGTGTGTCCTGGAAATATGCTTGCATCGTGAATGAAAAAACGATTGTATGACGCGCTGGCACGGTATTGCAGTTTCATCATATATCGAATTCCCGGCCAGTTGATACTTGAACATGCAATGGCTGCTAAAGTAAAGCTGATCCCCCGTAAAGAGAACTCACATGCACGACCTGCTGCTGACGCCCATCGTCTTTCTCCTGACCGCCGTCCTGCTTGTGCCGCTGGCCCAGCGGCTCGGCCTCGGCTCTGTGCTCGGCTACCTGATCGGCGGCTGCATCATCGGCCCCTGGGGATTGGGGCTGGTGAAGAACATCGAGATCACCAGCCATGTGGCGGAAATCGGCGTCGTGCTCATGCTGTTCCTGATCGGACTCGAACTGCAGCCGAAGAAGCTGCTGGAAATGCGCACCATCGTCTTCGGCGGCGGGACGCTGCAGATGGCAGTGTGCGGCATCGTGCTGGCGGCGGGCATCCATTTCGCCGGGCTGCCGCTGGTCGCCGCGCTCGTCGCCGGCCTCGCGCTGTCGCTGTCGTCCACCGCCATTGCCGTGCAGAGCATGCAGGAAAGGCATCTCGACAACACGCCGGCCGGCAAGATTGCCTTCGCCATCCTGCTTTTCCAGGACATGGCCGCCATTCCCCTGCTGGTGATCGTGCCGCTGCTTGGAACGAAGAGTGGCGGGGAGGGATTCAACTGGATGGTGGCGATCGCAGCGGTGGCCGCGGTGTACCTGCTCAACCGCTACGCGATGCGCCCGATGCTGCGGCTGATCGCCCGCACCCGGCTGCGCGAGATATTCACTGCGTTCGCGCTGCTGCTGGTGCTTGGCATCGCGCAACTGATGACACTGGCAAACCTGTCCATGGGCTTGGGGGCCTTCCTCGCCGGCGTCCTCCTCGCGCGCTCCGAATACCGCAAGGCGCTCGAGACCGACCTCGAGCCGTTCAAGGGGCTGCTGCTCGGCCTGTTCTTCACCTCGGTCGGCATGTCGATGAATCTCGGCCTGCTGGCATCCGCGCCGCTCACCATCGCAGCCCTCACCGCCGGCTATGTTGTGCTGAAGATGGCCGCGCTCGGCCTGCTCGCGCGCCTGCTGCCGGTGGCGCCGGTGCAGCGCTGGCCGTTCGCCGCGCTGCTCGCGCAGGGCAGCGAATTCGCCTTCGTTGTCTTTGCCACCGCGCGCGACGCTCAGGTGCTGCCTGCGCCGTGGGACGACATGCTGCCGCTGGCCGTCGCGCTCTCGATGGCGCTGACCCCGCTTGCCCTTGCCGCCGGCAACTGGCTTGGCAAGACCTTGCATGGCGTTCCGCAGCGCGAGGCCGACGTCATCGAACCGGATGGTGCGCGCGTGATCATTGCCGGCTTCGGCCGTGTCGGCCAGATCGTCGGCCGCATGCTGAACGCGTCGGGCATCAAGATCACCGTGCTCGACAACGACCCCGACCTGCTGGAAACCGTGCGCCGTTTCGGCTTCAAGGTGTACTACGGGGATGCGACGCGGCTCGATCTGCTCAAGGCGGCGGAAGCAGACAAGGCCATCCTGCTGGTCAATGCCATCGACGACGTGGACAGCAACCTGAAGCTGACCGATCTCGTCCGCTCGCATTTCCCCCACCTGCGGATGCTGTGCCGGGCGCGCGACGTCACCCATGTGTTCGAGCTGAAGAGCAGGGGCGTCGACATGATCGAGCGGGAAACCTTCGAATCCGCCTTGCTGATCGCAGAAAAAGCCTTGCAGCAGATGGGCATGGACGCGCAGACGGCAAGCCTGGCGAAGGACAAGTTCCGCGAGCACAACTACGAAACGCTGGAGGCGTTATTCCCTCACTTCCGCGATGAAACGAAGCGGCTATCCATTGCGCAGGCCGCGCGTGAAGCGCTGGCGCAGTCATTCCAGCAGGACGGGATCAAGGTCAAGGATGACACGCCCTAGTCACCCAGCACGGTGACGACCACGCGCCGGTGCTGCGGTTCTGTGCGGTGCTCCCACAGGAAAATCCCCTGCCACGTACCGAGCAGCATGCGCCCGCCGCCGACCGGAACGCTCAAGGCGGTATCCGTCAGCACGCTGCGCGCATGCGCTGCCATGTCGTCCGGCCCTTCGAGGTCATGCCGGTAAGCGGGATCGCCGTCAGGTGCGAGCCGCCCGAGGATGGTCTCGAGGTCGCGCCGCACATCCGGGTCGGCATTCTCGGTGATGGTGAGCGAACAGCTAGTGTGCTGCACAAAGATTTGCGCGATGCCGGTCTTTACGCGGGAATCGGTGACGACGCGTGCGACGGCATCCGTAATGTTGCGGGTGCCGCGTCCCGTGGTGGAAAAATCGAGAATGGACTGGTGCGTCGTCATGCCGGTATCAAGCGAGGGGTTTGCGGCCCATCGCTTCACCCATGCGGATGGCGCGTTCGGCCAGCCACTGGGGATTGAATTCGATCTCGCCCTTGGGGAAGAGCATCACGACGGTCGAACCGAGCAGGAAACGTCCCATCTCGGCGCCTTTCTTCAGCACGATGTCCTTGTCGCGGTACTGCCATTCGCGCACCGTGCCGCTGCGCGGCGGATTGACCACGCCGTGCCACACGGTCGCCATGCTGCCTACGATGGTCGCGCCGACCAGCACCAGCACGAAGGGGCCGTGCGGTCCTTCGAACACGCACACCACGCGCTCGTTGCGGGCGAACAGGCCCGGCACGCCGCGTGCCGTCGTCGGGTTCACGGAGAACAGCGCGCCCGGCACATAGATCATGCGCAACAGCTTGCCGTCGCAGGGCATGTGGATGCGGTGGTAGTCGCGCGGGCTGAGGTAGAGCGTGGCGAAGCTGCCGTGGTCGAACTGCGCCGCCAGCGCGGCGTCGCCGCCCACCAGCGCGGTGGTCGAATAGCGGTGGCGCTTGGCCTGGAAGATCTGGTCGTGTTCGATGGCGCCGAACTGGCTGATCGCACCGTCGACCGGGCAGATGAAGTCGGCGTCCGCCAGCGGGCGCGCGCCTTCGCGCAGGGCCCGCGTGAAGAATTCATTGAAGCTCGGATAGCTCGCCAGGTCGGGGTTGAGCGCTTCTTCCATATTCACGCCATACTTTTTGGCGAACCACCGGATCACATGGGGCGTCAGTCCGCCGGACGAGGATGCAAAACGTCCGGCGAGCGCGGTGAGGACCTGCTTCGGCAGGAGATATTGGTGCAATACGGAAAAACGCATGGAAGCGGGCGGCCTTGTAGGAAAGAGTTGGCCCGATTATAGCTTCACCAGGGCGGTTTTCCGGCAGGAGGTGATATGCGGCATGCGGGGATCGGGTTCATTCTCTGGGCGTTCTGCCTGGTGGCTTCGGCGGACGAGTCAGTCTGGAAACAGTTGCAGGCAGGCGGCTACGTCCTGTTGATGCGCCATGCGCAAACCGAACCGGGCACCGGTGATCCGCCCGGTTTCACCCTCGGCGACTGCCGGACGCAGCGTAACCTGTCACCGGAAGGCAGGGCGCAGGCGCGGCGCACCGGCGAAGCCTTCCGCACGCGCGGCATTGCATTGAGCGAGGTGCGCACGAGCGCGTGGTGCCGCTGCGTCGACACGGCGGCACTTGCGTTCGACAACGCCACCGTCTGGCCCGCGCTCAATTCCTTCTTCGATGCGCCCGGCCGCAAGGACGCGCAGACAGGGCAGGTGAAGGAAATCGTGCGCACGGTGCAGCCGCCGCGCAACCTGATGCTGGTGACGCACCAGGTCAATATCACGGCGCTGACCGGCGAGCCGGTCGGGTCCGGCGAAATTATCGTCGTCCGGGCCGGCCCAGAAGGGAAATTGCAGGTCGCCGGCCGACTGACGGTTCCCTGAACGGCGACGGCGTCAAACAGGAAAGCCGCCTACCTGCGCAGGCTCAGTTCCTTCTGCATCGCCAATGCCTCCGGCGGCCACGAACTCTTGATGTAGGCGAGCACCGCGGCAATGTCGGCATCGGACAGCACCTGCGCGTAGGCTGGCATATCGCTCTGGTAGCCGTCCGGGGCAGTGCGTCCCGGCACGAGACTGTTTTTCACGATATCGACGAGCACTGCGTCGGGGTGATGCCAGGTGTGTCCCGATCCGTCGTGCGGCGGCGCGGGAAGGCGGCCGTTGGGAAGGCGCTTGCGCCATTCGGGCTGGCCTTCCAGGTGTGCGCCATGGCAGGCGGCGCAGTGGGTGGCATAGATGTTCTTGCCCTGCGCCACCAGTGCCGTGTCCGAGGGATCGATGAATCCAGCCTCCGGTTTGCCGAAGAAATACAGCGCGGCTGCGCCTGCCGCCGCAACGCATGCCGCCCCGATGGCAATATCTTTGCGGTTCATCTTGCGCTAGCGCGGCGAATACGGGCGCACATTGGCCGCGACGCCGTCGGTGTCGAACTGCCGGGTGATGTACAGCGCGCCGATCCCGATGCCCGCCAGCGCATCGCCCAGGTCGGCGACCGCGCCTTCCATCGTTTCGATGCGGCCGAGCGGCTTGTCGATGGCGCCGATTTCCGCATCGCCTTGCTTCGACTGCACACTGATGCGCACAATCGCGCCGTCATCCGCTTCGGTGGGACCGATGACGGCCCTCACGCTGTCCGGCGCGGCGCCGTGTTCGTCGAGGACATGTTGCACTTCCGAGAGCACCCGCAGCATTTCCAGTTCGGCCACCGCCGTCTCCTTTCCTCCGTGGAAGAGGTCCTGGTACAGGCAGTCGACCTGCACCTCGCGTCCATCCGTCACCAGGCAGCGTTGCAGCAAGGGCTGCACCTGTTTCGACCAGGTGCGGAAACGTTCGGCGCGCGTCTCGAAATATCGGTCGGCCGCCGCTTCCTTCGCCGGCACATGATAGAAGGCATCGTCCATCGGCTTCAGCGCAAAACCGAGCAGGAAACGCAGTTCCATCGCGCTGTCCTGCGGACCGAACTGCGACGGCGGCCAGCCGCGCATGCTGCGGCCGATGGCATCGGCGGCGGTGCCCTTCCTGCGCGTCATCGCCTCATAGGCTTCCTGCACCATCTCGTTGAGCTGGCAGTAGCCGATGTGCTCGATCTCGTCGAGGTGGTAGGCATGGCTGACCAGGACGACATGCGACTTGCGGCTTTCGAGGCCGCCTTCCTGGAAGCTGTCGCGCAAGGCCGCGAAGGCCTGTTCGTCCTGGAAATCCTGGTCGCTCTGCAATCCGCCGGTCGTATGCACGAAGAGCGGCACCACGAAGGCATTGATCTCCTGGTCCGGTCCGTTGTCGTGGCGGAACAGGATGGTGCCCGACAGTTCCTCGACTTCCGTGCGCAGCACGCGGTAGGCGTCGGCGTCCTCATCCCAGGTGCGCTCCAGCGCTTCGTCCAGCGCCTGCTCGCGCTGTTGCTGCAGGCACTTGCGGATCGTCCTGCGCAGCTCGGACTGGGCCTTCTGCAATGCATCGGGCAGCACCGCGTACACGTTCGACTCACGCAGGTCGAGCGCGAGCGTGACGAGGCGGTCGGAGAGGATTTCATCCCGCTCTTCGGCAGGGGCGGCTTTCGGGCCGGGAGTGTGTTTTGTCTTTTTCATGCTTGTATTGGAGCCTGGTGACGGCGTATCAGGACGTCTTGATGCATGTCAAATCATGCGTGGAGTGCGCTTCTATGCTGAACGAGCACCTGCGCCCCTGAAGGAGGTCGCATTGTGACATGCAGCAAGTGCTTTGCAAACCGGCGCGCACAATCTGTCGCCGCGCCCCCATTCCACGATTATCGAAGGAGCGACCATGTCTTTACGCATCAATGATATCGCGCCCGACTTCAGCGCCATGACCACCCAGGGAGCCATCAAGTTTCACGACTGGATCGGCGATGGATGGGCAATCCTGTTCTCCCATCCGAAGGATTTCACGCCGGTCTGCACGACGGAACTGGGCTACATGGCCAAGATCGAGCCGGAATTCACCAAACGCAACACGAAGCTGATCGGCCTGAGCGTCGACCCGGTCGACAGCCACCAGAAATGGCTCAAGGATATCGAGGAAACGCAGGGCGCGCTGCCTAAGTATCCGATCATCGCCGACAGCGACCTTGCCGTCTCCAAGACATACAACATGTTGCCGGCCGACGAGCCTGGCACTTCCGAAGGACGCACGCCCGCGACGAATGCGACCGTGCGCTCGGTCTTCATGATCGGTCCCGACAAGCGCATCAAGCTGATGCTGACCTACCCGATGAGCACCGGCCGCAACTTCGACGAGATCCTGCGCGTGCTCGATTCCATCCAGCTGACCGCCACGACCAAGGTGGCGACACCGGTCAACTGGAAGCCGGGCGAGGATGTGATCATTCCGCCGTCGGTCAGCGACGAGGAGGCGAAGTCGCTGTTCCCGGAGGGGTGGAACACGATCAAGCCCTACTTGCGCACCGTCAAGCAGCCGTCGCGCGTCGGAGGGCAGCAATAGCGGCATTCATTCCAGTGTCACGGACAGCGTGCCCAGCGGCGCGCTGAAGCGCGCTGTCCATGTCTCGCCGGGCTGGACGGCCCAGGCATCCGTCCACGTCCCGGTGGTCACCACATCGCCTGCCTGCAGGTCGGCGGCGCCGGGGCACTGCCGCAACTCGACGAGGAAATGAAGCAGCGCGCGCAGCGGACTGTCCAGCACGTTTGCGCCATTGCCTCGTTCGACCACGTTGTCCTCCTTGAGCAATTCCACTGTGGCTTGCGCCAGGATGCGGTCGAGTTCAGCTGCGTTTGAGGCAAGCTCGCGCACAGGCAGGCGCCTGCCGACAAGCAGTCGGGCATGCAGCGAATTGTCGGCTACGGCATCACCCGGCACGAATTTCCATCCGGGCAAGTGCGATTGCACGACTTCCAGACCCGGCGCCACCCATTCAATCGCATCGAACAGGTCGTCCAGGTCCGCGCCGGCTTTCGGCGTCGCCTTCATCCCGAAGACGGCTTCCGGCTCCACGCGCGGCTGGCAGGTATGCGCAATCGACAGCGTGCCGTGGCCCTCGCACAGGCGCAGCGTGGTGTCCCAGACCGTTCCCCAGATCGGCGCGTAGACGTTGTAGCGTTCCCATATCGTGCGGTTGGTGAAACCGACCTTGTAGCCCACGGGACGTTCGCCGCGCGCGATGCGCATGCGGCGCACTTCCAGCGCCTGTGCGTAGGCGTGCGCGAGGCCGGCGCTGCCGATTTCGCCCGGGGCATGAGGCCACAGGTGTCCATGGTCGATGTGATCGAGCAGCGATTCCGGCGTCATCTCGGTTCTCCCTTCCGAAAAAGGAATTGTAACTTTTTCAATTCGGTGTGAACGCGTAGTGGATGAGAATCGCGCGCGTACCGTAGATGACAGCAGTGGTCCGCTCGGTGCCTTCGCCGGAATGGACGATGCTCACCTCCAGGCAATCCGGCATGCCCGGCGGCAGGGCGACACAGGCCTTTACCTGGCCAAAGCGCGGGACGGCGGTCGGCATTACCCATTCGCGCACCGGCCCGGCGTCATCCTGCGCCGGAGAGAAGCGCGGCGCGCTGGGAAAAATGGACATGGGAGACCTCGAAAAATGCGCCCGCCTGCAATCCGAGCATTCCGCTTTGGCATCACCCGTCCACCTTCGTTCCGCTATTCCGGCGGGCAACAACGGTAAAATACTTCCCCTGCAGCAAGCACGACATCGTTGCGCGCCAGAATACAGGAACCGCCTTGGAAGCAGAGAACACGCCGCGCACACGCCTGTCGCGGATCATTTCCCGCATCGCCGGATATTTCACGTCTGTCATCGACACCTCGCTCGGCTGGCCCGCCCGGCTCAGGGCGCTGGCGAAGGCCGGCATGGCCGGCGCGGCCATCGGCTTCGTGCTGCTGGCCGCCTACACGATCATCCTGATCCCGTTCACCCCCAGCATCGCCGACCTGCGCAAGGCCAAGGCGGAAACGCCGAGCGTCCTCCTGTCCGCCGACGGCAAGGAACTTGCCGTCTTCAAGCGCATGAACCGCGAGTGGGTGGAACTGGACCGGATCTCCCCGCATGTCGTCAGTGCACTGATTGCGACCGAAGACCATCGTTTCTACCAGCACTTCGGCGTCGACCTCAAGCGTACCGCCGGCGCTTTCCTGCGTACACTGCAGGGCGACCCGGAAGGCGGCTCCACGCTCACGCAGCAGCTCGCGCGCAACCTCTACCCGGAAGAGATCGGCCGCAAGCGCAGCATCAACCGCAAGCTCAAGGAACTGGTCACCGCACTCAAGATCGAGGCCGTGTATTCGAAGAAGGAGATCCTGCTCACCTATCTCAACACGATGCCCTTCCTGTACAACGCGTTCGGCATCGAGATGGGCGCGCGCACCTACTTCGACAAGTCCGCCGCCGATCTCAACGTGCTGGAAAGCGCGACACTGGTCGGCATGCTCAAGGGCACCAGCTACTACAACCCGGTGCTGCGTCCGGAGCGCGCGCTGGAGCGGCGCAATGTCGTGCTCTCGCAGATGGCCAGGCGCGGCGTACTGGGCAAGGCCGAATTCGAACGCCTGAAAACGCGGCCGATCCGCCTCGACTTCGAACGCCAGCCGGAGCCGGTCGGCATGGCGCCGCACCTTGCGGTGCAGGTGCGCAAATGGCTGATCGACTGGGCCGACCGCAACGACTACAACCTGTACTCCGACGGCCTGAAGGTCGTCTCGACCATCGATTCGCGCATGCAGTCTTACGCGGAGCAGGCGGTGGAGCGGCAGTTGCGCAGGCTGCAGGGCGTGGCGGACGGCGAATGGGGCACGGGTGCGATGCGCCAGATGGCGGCGAGCGCCGCGGTGAACCCGGCCACGCGCCCCTTCGGCTATCTCTGGAAGACACGTACCGACCTGCTCGACGCCTTCGTGCGCGAATCCGCCCCTTACCGCAAGGCCATCGATGCAGGCACGCCGCCGGAGCAGGCGCTGAAGCAGATCAAGTCCAACGCCGCTTTCGTGGTGCCGCTGCTTGCGGACAAGACGCGCCTGGAAACCGGCTTCCTCGCCATCGATCCATCCAATGGCCATGTGAAGGCATGGGTCGGCAGCCGCGATTTCAGCATCGACCAGTACGACCACGTCGCGACTGCGCGCCGCCAGCCGGGGTCCACCTTCAAGCCCTTCGTCTACGGCGCGGCGCTGGAAAAGGGCATGTCGCCGGACAAGCGTTTCACCGACAACGAGGTGGAGATCAAGATGCCCGATGGCACGGTGTGGAAACCGACCGACATGTCAGGCCCGAGCGGACGCGAGATGAGCTTGCGCGAAGGCCTTGCGCAGTCGAAGAACACCATCACCGCGCAGGTCATGCAGGAAGTCGGTCCGCGCCGCGTCGCCGACTTCGCGCGCAGGATGGGCGTGAACCAGAGTCCGCTCGAGCAGGTCCCCGCGCTTGCGCTCGGCACCAGCCCGGTCACCCTGCTGGAAATGGTCTCGGCCTACGGCACATTCGCCACCGGCGGCGAGGCGCGCAAGCCCATCATGGTCAGCCGCATCCTCGACAAGGACGGCAAGGTGCTCGATACCTTCAGCAGCGACGGCAGGCGCGTGCTCGACGAGGAAACCGCCCACGATCTGACCGGCATGCTGCGCGCGGTGATCGACCAGGGCACCGGCCGCGCGATCCGCTGGCAGGTCGGCAGCCGCGCCGATGTCGCCGGCAAGACCGGCACCACGCAGAACAACACCGACGGCTGGTTCATCCTGATGCATCCCCGCCTGGTGGCCGGCGCATGGGTCGGCTTCAACGATGCGCGCGTGACGATGCGCAGCAGCTACTGGGGGCAGGGCGCGCATACGGCATTGCCGGTAGTCGGCGATTTCACGCGGCGCTCGATGCAGGCAAAACTCATCGATGCCAACGCGCGCTTCCCGAAGCCGCCGGAATCCTTCTTCGCGTCGCTGGTGAACAAGGTGACCGGCTTCTTCGGCTGGAACGAGGAAGAACCGCCGGCACGTCCTGCGCCGCGCAGGACGACGCCAGCGCCGCAACCGCGTGTGCCGGATGACGTTCCCGATATCAGGCCGGACGAGATGGAGCGCATCACGACCGAGGCGCTGGAAGCCGCGCAATCGATCATTCTCCAGGAGGAGATCGGCCAGGGAACGGCGGCACGGCCGCTGGCGCCGGTCGAGGAGCGCAGCTTCGGCGAAGGAAATGCCGGCGTGCAATCGAAGTGACACATCGCGGGAAAAAGCTGCTACAATCCGCCCCCTTGCGGCTGTAGCTCAGCTGGATAGAGTACTTGGCTACGAACCAAGGGGTCGTGGGTTCGATTCCTGCCAGCCGCACCATTATTTGTAGTAAGAAGAAGGGCCTTGAGAGCAATCTCCAGGCCCTTCTTCTTTTCATTGCTCGATTCCCTTTGCAAGCCGATGAAAATTGCGAGCACGTCGGCCTGCCCGAAGTACCGTCACCCTTCCAAGTTCCGCACGGATACTTGATCCGTGTCAGTCCGGATGCATGCTGACAATTTGTTACGAGATGGATAGAACCGCACTCTGCATCGCGGACTCCATTGAGCACATCCCGAGCGTGCACTTTCTCCCCAGGGAAAGAGTTGCCACGCCGGGCAGTGTGTTCAACAGAACAGGAGAAATTGCATGCGAAGAAATCACACCGGACTATCCATCCTCGCCGCCGCGCTCTTGGCGGCCGCTTCCATCACAGTCCACGCTCAATCCAGCACGACCCTCGGCACGGGCGGCAGCAGCGCGGGCAACGGCACCGCCAGTTCGACCCTGGGAACGGGAGGAAGCGCTGCGGGCACGGACAAGTCTTCCGGCAGCTCTAGCACGCTCGGTACAGGCGGCAGCTCCGCGGGCAGCGGTTCGACAGGATCGACGGTAGGGACCGGCGGCAGCGCGGCAGGAACGGGCGACTCATCGGGCAGCTCCAGCACCCTGGGTACGGGCGGTAGTGCCGCAGGCAGTGGCTCGACCGGATCGACGGTCGGCACGGGCGGCAGCTCCGCAGGTACGGGCGACTCCTCCGGCAGCTCCAGCACGCTCGGTACCGGCGGTAGTGCCGCAGGCAGCGGTTCCAGTGGATCGACCGTAGGCACCGGCGGCAGCTCGGCGGGCACGGGCGATTCCTCGGGCAGCTCCAGCACCTTGGGTACGGGTGGCAGCGCAGCGGGCAACGGCTCCAGCGGATCGACCACCGGCACCGGCGGCAGCGCGGCAGGAACGAGCGGCGTGTCCAGCGGTTCAGGTGCGGCAACTGGCGCAAGCGCGTCGGGCGCTTCCGATATGGACGGCTCTCCCGCCAAGAAACAGCGCAAGGATAAAAACAAGAACAAGGACTGCCCTCCGGGACTGGAGAAGCAGGGTCGCTGCTAAATCCTCCGGACACTTCCAGTCATGCAGGCCCAATGCCCTTCCCGATCGGGAAGGGCACGGCCGTCAGGAAAAAAGCGTACAAGGAGAACCGACCATGAAACACACACTCAGGATGAGCCTGATCGCCGGCATGGCGGCAGTCGCTGCAGCAATGAGTGCCCAGGCGCAGACCGCAGGCACGGATGGCACGAGCATCACCGAGAGCAGGGGCTTTGCCGCTGGCCGCCATGCCGACGGCGGCACCGGCGTGCGCAAGGCGGAGAGCAGCACCACCACAAGTACGAGCGGTAGCACATCCGGTTCCACTGGCAGCAGCGCCAGCAGCTCCAGCACCATTGGCAGCGGCGGCAGTGCGACCGCGGGTAGCGGGGTGGGTGCGTCCAGCGTGGGCACCGGCGGTACCTCGGCCGGCACGCAGGACAGCAGCGGCGGCACCGCCACCAGTTCCAGCGGCCCGGGCGCCAGTGCCAGCGCGAGCGGTCCGAGCGGCAGCAGCGCATCCGGTCCGTCGGGCAGCACGGCTGATCCGGCAAAGGGCGCCTCGGGCTATGCGCGAGACAATGCGGGAACCGGAACGAAGGCGCACGGCAAGACCGGTGCGCCGGGACAAAAGAAGAAGCAGGAAGAATAACAACGCAGCACGCAGCGGGAACGCCGGGGACTTCCCCGGCTTCCTGCCATCATCACCTCTCCGGCAACACCTCCGCCTTTCCTTTACGCTGCCGGCAACAATCCGCAGAATTCCTCCAGGCATTTCTCGTTTCCAATTCCGTATGCGTTGTTCTGCCGGCATGGTTTCGCGCGCGACGAAATACCATCCATATGGATGGGAACTGGATGGTGTTCGGCTGGTCTGACCATGCAGGAGGATAAAACATGGCACGCGAACCAGTCGTACAAGACAGCCGGATAAAAGTTGGCGATACGGAAAAGATCACCATCAACCTCGGCCCCGTCGACCTCGGGCAGATCGACCTGCTGGTGCAGGAAGGCTTCTATTCCAACCGCACCGACCTGATCCGCACTGCGATACGCAACCAGTTGCAGTTGCACGGCGATGTCATCCGGCAAACCGTGGCGCGAAAAAGCCTCGTGCTCGGCCTGCAGCATTATTCCCGCGCCGACCTGGAGGCGGTGCGCGATGCAGGGCAGACCTTGCAGATACAGGTGCTGGGATTGGCCAGCATTGCCCCGGACGTCACGCCCGACCTGGCGCTCGCTGCCATCGACTCCATCACCGTGCTGGGTGCCCTGCACGCCAGCCCTGCCGTCAAGGCCGCATTGGCCGGACGGATTCACTAATCATTCTGAAAGATTTCCATGAAAATCAATGAAGGCTTCCTCGCGCAGATGCGCGAAGCGACCCAACTGCTGCAGACCGAAGGCCCGATGGCCGCGACTGCCGCGATACAGCGCGCGCTGCACGGCGCATCGGCGGATCAGGCGCCGGCACAGCACACCGACTGGACTGCGTACCTGCCTCAGGCGCCGGAAATGCCCGACCTCAATCCGCGGCAGAGCGGTGCGGATGTGCTCGCGCGATTCGGCAAGCTCGCGCATGGCGCATGGGCTGGCGCCGCAGCGCGCCAGCAGGTCGAAGACGTCGAAGTCCATGACGTTCCGGCTTCCGGCGAAGAGCATTCGTCCAGGGGACGCTTCATTGCCGGCACTTGTACCAACAGCGCCGGGAAACGCGCCTACAAGCTCTACATCCCGAGCGGATACAAGGACGAGCCGCTGCCGCTGGTCGTCATGCTGCACGGCTGCACGCAAAACCCCGACGACTTCGCGGCGGGCACCGGCATGAACAACGCCGCCGAAGAGAACAATTGCTTCGTCGTCTATCCGGAACAGACGAAGAACGCCAACGGATCGCAATGCTGGAACTGGTTCCTGCCGGGCGACCAGCGGCGCGACCAGGGCGAGCCATCCATCCTCGCCGACATCACGCGTGAGATCGCCCGCAATTACAAGGTCGACACCGGCCGCGTCTATGTCGCCGGCCTGTCGGCAGGCGGCGCGATGGCAGTCGTGCTGGCTGCCACCTATCCGGACGTATTTACCGCTGTCGGCGTTCACTCCGGCCTGCCGTATGCGGTCGCGCACGATGTTCCTTCAGCCTTCGCCGTGATGAAGCGTCGCAAGCTGAAGTCAGGAGCGCGTCACGACCATCCGTCGCCGCTAGGGAAGATGGTGCCGGCCATCGTCTTCCACGGCGATCGCGACACGACCGTGGCGCCGCTCAACAGTGAACAGGCACTGGCGCAATGCGTCCCCGCCGCTAGCGACACGAAGGCGCGCGCCGATGTACAGCAAGGAACGGCGCCTGGAGGGCGGCGCTATACGAAAACGGTCATCCATGACGCACAAGGAAAAGCCGTCGCGGAAAAATGGATCGTGCATGGCGCGGGTCACGCATGGTCAGGAGGCAGCCGCAAGGGTTCATATACGGATTCGACAGGTCCGGACGCTTCGCGTGAAATGCTGCGCTTCTTCCTCGCGCAGCGGCGGGCCGATTAATTGAACAGGACCGTCGCCGCAAACGGCGGCGGTTTTTGTTGAACACTGACAGGCGACTTCGTGTACGCTAGGGCATGGACAACGATAACGTCATTCCGCTGAGCGGCCCGTTCCGCATCCATGACTCCATGGGGCGGACCTGGAAGGTGCAGGCCATCCGTATCTACGATGAAGGCTACGGCATCATCGATGTCTACGTCGACATGGAAGCATCCATGGAAGACGATCCTCTCCACGAAGACCCGCTTGTCATCCGGCAGATCCTGTCGCGGCTGCGCAAGCTCGGCTACGATGGCCCCGACTTCGGTCCCGGCGATCCCGGCCTGCAGGACGACAGGCTGATCGTCCTCGAAGCGCCTGAAGAATTCGCGCAGTTTGCCGCAAGCAAGGGATGGAAAAACCTTGCCGAAGAGTATGCGGACGCTGACCACCAAACCACTATCACCGCCGACGCCTTGAGCGATCCCCTTGCCCTGGCAACATTCGATGCATTGATGCGACGGCTCGCCGTCAAGTAAGGCAAGCAACGTTGTGCCACCGGACAGTTCCTGTCCGGCATTCGCACCGCCTCCCAAAAATTCCCTCTTGCTGGAGGCGGATCAAGCATGCGGCGGAAAAAGCTGTGCTCCTGCCGACGACTGTCTACTATCGAAGCGTTCCGGCAAATTCACAGGGAGCCAAATTTCAAGCAGTGGCCTTGCCAGGCGGCGACGCGCAAAGCCCACGCTTGTACAAGGAGACGCTATGAGCGAGCACACTGTCCAGCAACACAACCTGAGGCCGGCCGCGATCTGGAACAGCGGCGGCATGCAATATGAACGGATCAGCCAAACCATTGCCGATGCCATCGAGCACTGCGTGATACGGCTGAACCCGAAATCGGGCGAGCGCATCCTCGACCTGGCAACGGGTACCGGTTGGGCCGCCCGCAGGGTCGCGGCGCGCGGCGCGCAAGTGACCGGGGTCGACCTCGGCGCCGACCTCATCGAGGCAGCCAAGTCACGCGCCACCGTCGAACAGCTGGATATCGATTTCCATGTAGGCGATGCGGAAGCACTGCCCTTTGAAAACAAGACTTTCGATGGCGTGATCTCGACCTTCGGCGTCATGTTCGTCAGCAAGCCCGAAGCCGCCGCGGTCGAACTGTCGCGCATCTGCAAGCCCGGCGGGCGCATTGTCCTGGCTACGTGGCCGGCGGACGGGACTCTCGCGGGCCTGTTCAAGGTCATGAAAGCCTACATGCCCACGCCTGCGACGCCGGCGCCACCGTCCCCCTTCGAATGGGGAGGCCGGGAGCGCGTGCAGCAACTCCTGGGCCAGAGCTTCGACCTGCGCTTTGAAACAGGCACCACGGTCCTGCGGGAGTCGAGCGGCGAGGCGGTGTGGGATATCTTCGTCTCCGGCTACGGGCCCACCAAGGCTCTTGCCCAAGGACTAGACGCGCAACGCCTGGAAGGCTTGAAGCAGGACTTCATTGCCTACCATGAAGGATTCAAGTCGGAACTGGGCGTGGCGATGCCACGCGATTACCTCGTGACATTCGGCATTCGCAAATCATGACGCCGTGCCAATGACCAGGTTGATCAGGCGTAGGGCGCGAGGAGCGCGCCCTACGCCTTTTCATGCCTTCGTGACACGTCCTCTTCATTGCCCGCTCCCCTGGCCTCGCTCCAGGATCGGTCCCGACAGCGTGCCGAGGAAGGCCACCAGGTCTCGCGCCTCCTGGTCCGACAGATCGATGCGCTTCAGCTCGCTATGTCCGACCGTTGACGCAGGGGCCTTCCTGTAGTGTTCGACCACCTCGGCCAGCGTCTGCTTCTGCCCGGCATGCATGTACGGCGCACGCAGCGCGACGTTCCTCAGGCCCGGGGTCTTGAATGCTGCGTCGAGCGAATGGTCCTCCTGCGCGATGAAGCGCAGCTCGCCGCAGTCGTCCTTGCCTGCGTCGCTGAACGGCCCCATGCAATTGAATTCGTCCCTGGTGACCTTCGCGATCGCGGCGCGCCGTCCTGAATCCGGCTTCGCGGCATTGCGCTGGGGAATGCCCGTGTTATGGAAGTGCTGGTCGCTCAACAAGGGACCGGTGTGGCAGGTCACGCATTGGCCCTTTCCGATAAAGACGCGCAGGCCGTTTTTCTCCTGCTGGGTGAGGACGTCGTAAGCTGCCGAGTCGCGTACAGCCACGCCTTCCAGATACCGGTCCAGCCGCGATGCGCCATACTGCAGCGTCTTCTCGTACGCAGCGATTGCCTTGCCCATATTCGCGAACACGCGCGACACCGACTGGCGGGTCCGCTCGTCCAGTTCCTTCCACGCCGCGCGCTGCCTGTCATCGCCAAGGGGGCCGGCATCGCGGGGCAGGTGGGCAAGGCCGGGCATCGGCCCGAACACCGCTTCATAGTCCTTCTGGTAGTTGGCCTGCAGGACGCGGGCATAGGCGACGCGATTGCCGCCGTGCTCGGCAGGATCTTCGAGCGGGCCCAGTGCCTGCGACCACGCGCTGTCCTTCCTGCCATCCCAGAACAGGAACGGGCTGTACGCCAGTCCGACCACCGGCATCGTCCGCCGCGCGCCCGTCCCGACGCCACGCCCCAACTCTCGGCCATCCTGGAATTGCTGCTTCGGATCGTGGCAACTGGCGCAGGACACCTCACCATTGCTGCTGAAGCGCTGGTCGAAGAAAATACGCTTGCCCAGCTCTGCCGCTGCGGGCATGCCTTCGTAGCGGTTCGAGCGATCCTCGGGCGCGGGCCCAAGCTGGCTCAGGCGCAGCGAGGACAGGACAGAAATTTCCTGCCCGTTCCAGCCATCCGCGCCACCCCATGTGAATGCCGACGCCACGCCGGCAAGCGATGCGACGGCAACAATCGCCATCGTGAATGTGATCCTGATTTTCGAGTGCATGACGAATCTCCGCCTGACAGTATTGGATGAACCGGCAGCGGCCATTACCGCGCGATCACCGTGTTGAACGTGACGTCGTCGACGCCTGCGGAAGAGTCGATGTTCAGCTTGAGTTCCCACCAGCCCGGCATGCTGAATTTCATGCCTTCGATCAGGTAGCGTCCGCCGCCGAGTTCCTTCGTCACCCGCGGCTGGGTCGGATAACCGTGGCCATGCTGCGGCATGCCGCCGCCTACCGTGATGCGAGCGTCCGATACCGGCTCGCCGGCGGGCAGTTTCACCGTCGCTTCCCACGCATGCATCTTGTTGATGTCGATCGGATTGGCGAGCGATTGCACTTCCACAAGGTAGAGGTTGCGCTCGGATGGACGCTTCTGCGAAAGATCGAGGCCGGTAGGCGGCGACATGCAGGAGGCAAGGAAGACCGGCGCGATCAAGGCGGGCACGGCGAAAAACTGTCGACGGATCATGGTGGATTCCTTCAGGTGAGGTTGGTCATCGCGCGGCGCCCGGTCACCGGTCGGCCACGTTCGAGACGCCTACTCTCAACTATCCAGCCATGGCAAGGTCAAGCGGGTGTGAAGGAAAAATTAGTGGAGGCTTTCTAGAATTGGCACTTTGCCAAATGTGGCGGCGGTCCGGATGGAAGGTGTATTGCACGCCTTCCGGAGAGCAAATTTCAGGCCGCCAGCCGTTGCCTGAAGAAGGCAAGGATCTCGTCCCGAGCAGCAATCGTCGGCTGGCCGGCCTCATCGATCAGGTGGGCAGTGACCACGCTGTGCGGCGAGCCTACCACTTGCGCAAAGAACGGCGGTGTCTCGCGATTGGCCGCGCTGTCGGGAAGCTCGCGTGCGATGAAGCGGTCTCCCAATGCCTCCTGGTAGGCAGCAAAACGCTGCGCCGTGCAGAAACGGTCGCCCTTGAACCGGTAGGCCATCACGGTCAGGTTCTCGCGATCGAGGCGCTGCCGTACGGCCACGAGTTCCTCCGGCGTCATCTCGATGCCCGCCGGATTGTTGAGCGGCAGCGTGGGCTGCGCCAGCACCGGCGCGAGCATCGCCGGCTCCAGCATCATCGTGAGCGCAAAATTCCCCGTGAAGCACATGCCGATCGCGCCCACACCAGGCCCTCCGCATTCCTCATGCGCCAGCTTCGCCAGCGCCCGCAACCATACCGTCACCGGACTGGACTCGTTGGCGGCGAAGGCACGGAACTCCGCGCTCACGCAGGCACGCTTGAAGACGGCCACGCCTTCCCCCGCATCCGGCACGGCACCGTCGCGCCCGAACAGCGACGGCATGTACACCGTGAACCCGGCATCCCGCACCCATCGCGCGAAGCGGGCGACATGCGGGCTGATCCCCGGCATTTCGGTCATCACGATCACTGCCGGGCCGCAGCCGGCGACATGGACCTTCTTCGTCACATCGTTGAGCGTAATCTGGCGTCCAGCAAAGTCATCGAGGGGATCGTCCTCATGCATGTTCCGCTTCGTCATCAACCGGGCTCCTTGTATGAAATGGATCGAGCACAGTCTCGCTAAAGTGCAGGAATCGGGAAATGGCCGGTTTTGACATTTTTCATGTCAAAACGGACAAGATGCTTTCGGAGTGCGGATCGAGGGCGGTTGTCAGCGCCGCCATCCGCCAAAGCGGTGGGGACGGAAGCCGTGGCGATGCCACGGATGTCCTCCGCGGCCTTTCCAGAACTGGAGGCTGAAGCGGAAGCGGACCGGCGGCCACACGTAGGACGGCGCGCGATAGGCCGGCGCCGGCGTTACGTATGCTGGCGCCGTCGCATAGGGGGAGTCGTGGGCGGAAGCCAAGGGATAGCCGTCGTAAGGCCGTTCATACGGAGCAACAACGGCACATCCGGAGAGTGCCGCAGCGAGAACAAGCGGGACGAACAGGCGCTTCATGCTGGCCTCGATGCATGACATGCATTGGACAAGCCTGTTGCCCGGCCGTTCGATCCTATTCCGCTTCAGGCGCGCCGCTGATGGCATGCCCGCCATTGAACAATGCCGGCGGCCACCACCCGATCCCGGCCGTCACCTGCGCGTCGAACTGCAATCGCGCCTGCGACGGCGGATAGGTCTTGTTGTTGTAGGAGAATCCGGCGACTTCCAGCTTGCCGCCGTTCAAGGCCTCGCACTCTTTGTTGAACGTGAAGGTGGCTTCCACCGTGCCTTCATTGCCGACAGGCCGGCTTGACTGCCGGGCTTCGGCGAGCGGCATCGACGTTCCCTGCCGTGTGACGACGCGCGATTGGGCAAGCGCGTTATCCATGCCTTCCGGCATCCGGATGCGAAGGTAAGAAACCTTGCTGTGTGCAAATCCCACTGGAAAAACGGGCGGCAAGGGCACGACATACGAGGGCGACAGCGTGGCGACTTTCGACGGGCATTTGAATTCCATCGACACCGGAAGGTCGTTGTACGGCTTCAATACCACCTGCGCATGTTCGGCAGGCGTTTCTTCCTCGCCGGTAAAAAGAACGGCTTCCCTGGTGCCGGATGTGGTCATCGCGACACATCCTGTCAGCAAAAGAGATAAGACTGGAACGATACGTGTACGCATGGTTGCACCTCCTGCAGGAACCGGCACGACGCGCGCAGGCAATCCCGCGGACCGCATCCGCACCACCATGAAAAGCTTGCAGAAGTCATGCCAGCGCGGCTACGGTTTCTTTCCTGTCAGTGCAATCGCCACACCGCCAAGGACAGCGGTCGACGCCAGCACCAGCCGCATGTCGAGCGGTTCATCAAGGAGAATGATGCCCCCGGCGGCCGCGATTACCGGAACCGTCAGCTGCACCGTCGCCGCGCTCGTAACGGTCAAGCCGCGCAGGGCCTTGTACCAGATCACATAGCCCAAGCCCGAAGTGATGCCGCCCGACACCATGGCAAGCATGACGCCCCGCATGTCGATCGATGCCATGGAAAGCGCGGCCATGCTCAGGACTGCCGTAAAGGGAACAGTCCGCACAAAGCTCCCGGCGGTCACGAGGGTGGGGGATCCCGCGCCCTTGCCCCTGATCGAGAACAGGCCCCATGCCATGCCGGACACGATCATCAGGACGGCACCTGCCAGTGGCGGCGCAGACAGTCCTGGCAGCATCAACCCGATCAGTCCGCCAACTGCGCAGGCATACCCTGTGCCGCGTCGCCACGTCAGGCGTTCGCCGTGCCACAAGCCCATGCCGACCATCGTCACCTGCACTGCGCCGAAGAGCAGCAATGCTCCGGTTCCTGCGGACAGGCTCGTATACGCGAATGAAAACGAAGCGGCATAGGCAAACAACCAGAACCCTGTCCCCCAGTCGCCCTGCATTTCGCGCAGCTTGCCCTGCATGGAGATGACCAGCGCCAGCACCAGCGCGCCGGATACAAGGCGGATCGAGGTAAAGTTCGCGGCATCGATGTCCGTCTCCCTCAGCGCGACGCGGCACAGCAGCGAATTGCCGGCGAAGGCGAGCATGGCAAGCGTGGTCAGGAAGAAGGTCTGCACCCGGGACATCGGTCAGGACCCTGGCGCCGCCAGCAACAGGCGGCGACGCTTCAATCCGAATACGTTGTCCATCAAATCCCCCTTGCCGGTTGTCATCTAGAGCAAGGGTAGGTGAGAGATGGATAAATGGCAAATCAGGCCATGGCGAGCGACACCAGCTGGTAGCCTGCGAACCCCGCCAGCAGCACCGCCGACCCCCGGCGTATCCAGCGCAGGTGCGCCGCCTGCAACCGCTGCCGCAAGCGCCCGACCATCCCCACCAGTACGAACCACCACACCGCCGACCCGGCAAACACGCCGGCAATCATCCACGCCGGCGAAGCCGTCGCCATGCTGCCGGCCAGGGATGAAAACACCGCGACGAAGGACAGGATGGTCATGGGATTGGACATCGTCAGCAGGAAGGTGCCGCCGAAGGCATGCCAGCCCTTCACGCCACCCCCAGCCGCCGCGGCCTGCACCGGTTCCGCACCGTGCCAGGCGCTCCACGCCAGCCACAGCAGGAACACCGCGCCGCCCAGCGCAAGCACCGGACGCGCATCGGTCAGCAGCGTGATGAGCGCCGTCACGCCGAAGGCGCCGATGGCGCCGTACATCGCGTCCGCCACCGCGGCGCCCAGTCCGGTCGCCAGCCCGACGCGCGGACCGTGGTCCAGCGTGCGCTGGATGCACAGCAGGCCGATCGGCCCGACCGGCGCGGCGATCGACAGGCCGATCAGCGCCGACTTGAGAAAGAGGGGAATGAGCGAGGTATCCATGGCTGGAAGTCTATCCAGCCGGCTGCTGGCATGGAATGTTCTTTTTCAGGCAAAATGGCCGAATCGCCTGAAAAACGGAAGGAGATCCGGCAATGTACCCTGTGGACGAGAAATCCTGGCGCATCCTCGCCGCTCTGCAGGAAGACGCCCGCGCCTCGCTGAAAACGCTGGCCGAACTGGCCGGACTCTCGGTGCCTGCCACCGCCGAGCGCATCAAGAAAATGGAAGACGCCGGCATCATCCGCGGCTACCACGCCGACATCGCGCCGGAAGCGCTGGGCTATATCATCAAGGCGGTGGTTGCCATCACCACCCAGCATCCGTACAAGCAGAAATTCATCGAGGTGTTGCGGGACAAGCCGCAGGTGCTGGAATGCCTGCATGTGACGGGCGCGGATTCCTGCCTGTTCACCGTGGTGGCGAAGGACATGGCCGACCTGGAACAGTTCCTTGCCGGCATCAACCAGTATGGCGAGACGCGGACATCGATCGTGATGTCGTCGCAGATTCCGCGCAGGGGTGTGCAGCGGTTCTAGCCTTGACGATTTCGGAATGCAGTACTGCAATCAGATAGATTGAAGCATCCATTTCATCTCGCCCGGAGGTCGAATTGAAAGCAACGTTCAAACGGCATGAGATCGACCACCATGTCCTGAAGCTGATCGTCGGGGTCATTGCACTCTTCCTTGCCAGCCTGACAGAACTCCTGTCCGCAAACACCATCGATTCCATCAGCGCCTCCTACCACGAAGGTGGATTGGCGCGCGACTTCTTCGTTGGCCTCCTGTTCGCGATAAGCGCATTTTTCCTCGCCTACAACGGCGAGACCGCCACCGAAATGGTCCTGGCCAAGGTCGGCGGCGTTTCAGCAATCGTCGTCGCTATCGTTCCCTGCGGCTGTGGTATTGAAGAAGAGGCGCTCCCGTTTGTACATTATTCCTTCGCGGCGATCATGTTCGCCGTGCTTGCCTGCTACTGCGTGATCTTCTTCAGGCGGGCGCGGGAAAAAGGCAATCGGCAAGCGGCCTGGCGTGCCCGCATTTATGCACTCTGCGGATTCGCCATCGTTCTGTCCATGGCGGTTCTCGCACTCGACTTCGTCGCGGGCGGATTGATCAGTTCCAGGGTACAAAGACTGGTGTTCTATGGTGAGCGGACGGCACTGGTTGCCTTCGGCATTTCCTGGCTCGTCGCGAGCAGGGCGATTCCGTTCATCACTGCGGAGTACGAACGTGTGCGGGTATTGCCGGTGAAGAAGTCCTAGCGCGCGCCAGCATGCTTCCCCACGGCGTCATAGAATGACCGCAAGACTACCTGGAGCAGCACGATGAAAAAACTCGCCATCCTCGCCATGCTTGTCGCCGCGCCCGTCCTCGCCCATCACGGCTGGAGCGAATATGACGACAGCCGTCCCCTGAAGCTGGAAGGTACGATCCAAGAGTCAGGCTATGTCCATCCGCATGGTTTCGTCCACCTGAAAACCGCTGACCGCAACTGGACCGTCGTGCTCGCGCCGCCGACCCGCATGCAGAACCGCGGCCTGGAAAAAGAGATGCTTGCGCCGGGCAACCGCGTTGCAGTGTACGGCTACCCCAACCGAAACAAGCCCGAAGAAATGCGTGCCGAGCGCATTACTGTCGGCGACAAGACCACGGAACTCCGCTGATGAGCGGTGCCACCGGCTTCCTCGGCTGGCTGGAAGCGACGCCGCTGTCGCTCGCGATGCGCCACAGCCTGTGGATGTACCCGATCGTGGAAATCGTCCACATCGTCGGCTTCATCACGCTGGTCGGATCGGTCGCCATGTTCGACCTGCGGGTACTCGGCTTTTCCCGGTCATTGTCCGTGCAGGCGTTGGGACGGCACCTGTTGCGGTGGACGGTGGCCAGCCTGGTGCTGGTAGTGCCTGCGGGGGTGATGATGTTTTCCGCGCATCCGCAGGACTTCATCGAGAACAGCGTCTTCCAGGTCAAGCTCACGTTGATTGCCGCTGCCGGAGTGAATGCCATCCTGTTTCACACCGGCGTCTATCGTTCGGTCGACGCGTGGAACAAGGATGTCGACGCACCCGCGCTTGCCAAAGGCCAGGCCGTCCTCTCGCTCGCGATCTGGATAGGCGTGATTTCCTGCGGCCGGCTCCTGGCTTATACCTGAGAGCGCAGCAATCGCTTATGCCGATTTATTCTCCCGCGAATCGATATCCGCCAGCGACTCGCGACCGCGCTCGGTAATGTCGAATCCATCTCCCACCGTTCGCGGCGCGATCAACCCTTTCCTGCTCAGGAAGGTCGCGACATCCGCCTCGATGGCTCCCGGCGCTGCGTAGGCCACTGCGCGCAGCCCGTCGATGCAGCGCTGCAGAAACAAGGTCTGCTGTCCCTTCTCGGTGAGCACATGCACGCCGCCCCTGGAAGTAATGTATTTCAGCCCGACGAGACGCTTGGCGTTCCGCGCCACGCACGCGCTCTCGCGTTCGCCTTTTTTCAGCCGGCGGATCTGCGCGAGCGCCTCGTACTCATCTTTCGTCAATTTGTCGTCCATGGTCCTTGTCCGTTCTTCGAATGCATTCGCATGCCATGCAGGTGGCGCAGTGTATCAGGGGAGGGCAAGCTACTTCTTGCGCTTGCCCGGCTGACCGGGTTTGGACGGCGGCTGGGGGCGAGGCGGGCGGATCTGCGCGAACAAGGTCCTCGCATCCTGCACAGCGCGTTCCTGCGTGCGCATTGCCGGAATGTCGTCGTGCAGCGTGAAGAAATCCGCCGCCTGGGCGCGCATCACATGCTTGATCGCAGCCTCGTCGCTCATGTCGAACATTTCGGTCAGGAGCGTGGTGACTTCGTCCAGGTATCGTTCATAGGTCATTGGCATGGCGGGCAGGGCGGGACGCGCAGAGGTGGTGGGAGAGTGCGTAATATATCAGGCCCGCGCGGCGAAAAGGATCCGGCAGCCTTGAGGGCGAGCGGGAATCACGGTGCTTGCGGCTACTGGGTGTGATGAACCAGGGAAGGGACCAGCAGCCGCTCGAACTGCTCCGGCGGCACCGGGCGCGAAAACAGGAAGCCCTGTCCGAAGTCGCAACCCGCGTGCTTCAGCCAATCGCATTGTTCGGGCGTTTCGACACCTTCCGCAATGACCTTCAGGCCGAGCTTGTGCGCCATTACGATGATGGTCTCCGCAATGGTCCTGCTGGTGTTGTTGGGTGTCGTGCCGCGTATGAAGGACTGATCGATCTTGAGGTAGTCGACGTCGAACTTCTTCAGGTAGGCCATGGAGGAATAGCCTGTACCGAAATCGTCGATCGCCACCTGGATTCCCGCATCGCGCATGTTGAGCAATTGCTCCGCGGTCGCCGACGAGGTGTTGAACAGCAGGCCTTCCGTGATCTCCACCGAGATGCTGTTCCATGCCAGACCGAACTCGCTCAGGTGGCGGCCCCAGTTCAGCGCGCCCTTGCGCTGCATGAACTGGATCGGCGATGCGTTGACGCTGACCTGGAACAGCGATCCGGTCATCTCGGTCCACCGTTTCGACCAGGCGGTCGCCTGCATGAATACCCAGTTGCCGATTTCATTGATCAGGCCACTCTCCTCGGCCAGGCCGATGAATTCCGATGGCGGCAGCATGCCTTTATGCGGATGATTCCAGCGCAGCAGCGCTTCGCCCTTCGTGATCCGTCCGTCCGCCAGTTCCACGACCGGCTGGAAGTGCAGCTGCAGCTCGTTGCGCGGCAAGGCATTGCGCAACTCGCCCATCATCGTGATGCGGTGCCACGCCTGTTCCTGCATCGACCGTGTGAAGAAATGGAATTGGTTACGCCCGGCATTCTTCGAGACATACATCGCCTGATCGGCATTGCGCACCAGGCGTTCCGGGTCGTCGCCATCGTCGGGATACACAGTGATGCCGATGCTTCCCGAAATGTGGACACGTTCCTGGCCGAGGTCGAACGGCCGGGCCAGCACGTCCAGGATTTTCTGCGCAATGTCTTCGACGTGGGCCCGGCTTTCGAGATCGATCAGGATGACCGTGAATTCGTCCCCGCCCAGCCGTGCGACCGTATCCACGGCACGCACGCAGGAGCGGATGCGGTTGGCGCATTCGCGCAGCAGCTTGTCGCCGGCATCGTGGCCGAGCAGGTCGTTGACTTCCTTGAAGCGGTCGAGGTCGATGAACAGCAAGGCGACCGGCTTGCCGCTACGCTTGGCGCCCTGCACTTCCTTTTCCAGCCGGTCGCGGAACAGGTTGCGGTTGGGCAGGCTGGTCAGCGAATCGAAGTTGGCGCGCCGCAAGGTCTCCTGTTCGGTCGAGATGTCGATGGTCGTGCCCACCATCCGGGTGGCCCAGCCTTTCTCGTCGCGTTGGACCACGGCGCCTCGCGACAGCAGCCATTTCCAGCTGCCATTCTTGCAGCGCACCCGGTATTCCGCGGAAACAAACGGAATGCGTCCCTGCAGGCAGGCCATGGTGTTCGCCCTGATCCGCTCCTGGTCCTCCGGATGCGTGATCGCCAGCCAGTTGTCCAGGCGGGTGCCGATCTCGTTCTCGTCATAACCCAGCATGGCCCTGCCACGGGCGGAAAACACGAACCTGTTGCCCGGGATATCCCAGTCCCACACGCCGTCTCCGGCGGCTTCCAGCGCGAGGTGAAAGCGCTCCTCGCTGGCACGCAAGGCTTCGCGCGCTTGCACCTCCTTGGTGACGTTGTGGCCGAAGGCAAGAATGCCGGCAACGGAGCCGTCCGCTGCAAATATCGGTTGGTACATGAAATCGACATAAGCCTCCACCAACGGTGCGCCAGGGGAAGGCTGCAGTTTCAGCCTGTACGCTTGCCCCGCATAGGGCTGCCCGGTGGCGTAAACCTGGTCCAGCAGCTGGATCAGTTTGTGTCCGGCGGCATGGGGAAAGGCGTCCAGTACCGGCATGCCGATGATCCGGCGGTGGCACACCACCTTGTAAAAGGGCTTGTTAACGATTTCGAAGATATGCGTCGGCCCGCGCGTGACGCAGATGCCGCCCGGGGCGCGGTCGAACAATTCCTGGATCGGCATCAGCCTGGCCTGGCTGCTTTCGTCGCGCGCATCCTTTCCGGTGGCATTCGGAAAGACTTCGAAAACGGAACGTCCCGCAATATTGTCACGCAAGAGCGACCATGCGGCCAGGAATGCATCCGTTGCACCGACGATCGTCAAATCCTCTGCCAGCATCAGCAGCGATTTCGTGGATGCATTGAACGCCGATAAGTCGTCGCTGGCTCGTGTCATACGCCGCCCCTTCAAAGATGGCAGGGGGTGTCGTCATTGGGCGCTGCTTTGGTTCGTATAGTTCCATATCAAAACCGGCAGCTTGATTTCGGACATTTTTCATTCTGCGCGGTTACACCAACTTCTCATAAAACCCGGTAATCCTGTCCATCGTCTCCAGGATGCGTTCGCTGGTGGTCGCAACATTCGTCGCCAGTTGCCGCTTCATCGCTTCGGCATCCACGCGGGCACCCAGCGCGTTCTCGAAAAACACCCATTGCTGCCGGGCCAGCTCCAGCTCGCTCTTGATCTGCACCGTATTGTTCGGCACGCCGGAAAGCACATCCAGGGCATCGACAAACTCTTTGCGGGCGGTCGCCAGTTTGCCTCTCGCATCCGCAGGCGCGATGTTCCAGTTGATGGCCTGGTAGAACTTCGCCATCCTTTGCGACAGCATGCGCTGCCTTCCCGACAGGTTGACCAGGCGCCCGGCCGCAGTCGGCGATGCCTTCTCCAGTTGCACGGTCGCCGTATGCGCGAGTGTCAGCACGTCGTCGCTGGCCGCCATGACAAAGGCCGCGTCCTTCGGATTCGGCGCGCGCCCGACCAGCACTTCCTTGTAACGCAGCCAGACCTTTTCCAGCTCGCCCAGCGTCGCCTTGTTGTCCGGCGACGGCGCGAAGGCCTTCAGTTCGACCAGCTGCCGGTCGAACAAGGCCAGCGACGTATCCAGTATGTTCCGGGAGCGCTCGAGGTCGATCGACTGGCCGATCTGCAAATAGCTTTTTGCCAGCCGCTGGGACAGCATGCGCTGCCGTCCGGCCTTGTTGATGGCGTCATTCAGATTGACGATCTGTGCCGACGCATGCCGCATCGTCACACTCCCTGCACCGGCGAGCAAAGCGCCGACGACAAACTGCCTTCTGTTCATTTCTTCTCCATGCTGAATACTTGCGGCCGCAGCCGCGTTCTTGGTGGAAGAGCAATATTTATTCCATTGGCGACAGTGAGATCATGCTATCGCTTGCACCAAATTTATTACGCTCATTAAGCTACAGCTGCACCGGGCTGGGGCATTGCCGCTGCTCATGTCGTTACATTTGTTACGGTTGTGTAATTCTTTGTCATGCCGATAAACAATATACTTTCAATAACATTCCCCGCGTCGTCCCTCGCACCCACTTAACAGAAAGGAGTGGCCATGCTTAAAAAACTCAAACAAGTGTTTATCTCTTTCGTGATCATGTCGTTCACCTTCGTCGGCTTCACGCAATCTGTCCACGCCGCGATGATCAGCACCGAGCAAGCGGTCGCTGCCCACACTTCCCAGCAAAACAGGGAAAGACTCGCGGCGGCACTTGAACGTCCCGATGTCGCGGCCGAACTCGAACGGATGGGCGTCGACAAGAGCGAAGCGCAAGCGCGTGTCGCCGCCATGAGCGATGACGAAGTGGCCGCCATGGCAGGCCGCATCGACAGCCTGCCGGCAGGCGGCGACATCATTGGCGCGATTGTGTTTGTTTTCGTGCTGCTGCTGGTGACCGACATCCTGGGCCTGACCAAGGTCTATCCGTTCACCCGCTCGGTCCGTTAAGCGCAAGCTTCAATGCGACCCGGCAAGACAAGCTTCCGGCATCGATGGATGCCGGGAGTTTTCATTCTTCTGGCGGTCTTGTTGACCGGCTGCGCCACGCACACCCGCGCACTGCTGCAGGAAAGCGCCATCCGCTTGCCGCCGCGCGCCGAACTGGCGTCGACGCCGTTCTACCCGCAAGAGCGTTACCAGTGCGGCCCTGCCTCGCTGGCCATGTCGCTGGCCACCGCGGGCGTCGATGTCACGCCCGACGCATTGAAACCGCAGGTCTACGTGCCGCAACGCGAGGGCAGCCTGCAGCCCGAGATGCTGGCCGCCGCACGCCGCAACGGCGCTGTCGCCATGACCATCCCGCCCAGCCTGGATGCCTTGCTGACCGAACTGGCCGCAGGCCATCCTGTGCTCGTCCTGCAAAACCTCAGCCTCTCCTGGATGCCGCTCTGGCACTACGCGGTAGCGATCGGCTATGACCTTGAGCGGGAGGAAATCATCCTGCGCTCCGGCACGACCGAGCGCCTGGCCATGTCGATGTACACCTTCGACAAGACCTGGGAGCGCGGCAATCGCTGGGGCATGGTCACCTTGCCGCCGGGCCGGTTGCCGTCAACGTCCGGGGAAAGCACAGTGGCCGATGCGCTGGTTTCCTTCGAAAAGACAAGCGATCCAGGCCGTGCGCGCAAGGCATACGCATCGGCATTGCAACGCTGGCCGCATAACCTTTCCCTGCAAATGGGACTGGGCAATACGGCCTACGCCGCCGGCGATCGCAGTGCCGCTGCTGCGGCATTTCGCCAGGCCACGCAAACACATCCGGACAATGCACCGGCCTTCATCAACCTGGCGACGGTGCTCCTTGAGCTAGGGGAAGTGAAACAGGCGCGCCACGCAGCCGAAAATGCACTCGCCCTGGGCGGTCCCTGGCGCGAGGCGGCCGCTGCAACCTTGCAGGCCATCAAGAACAGGAAATAGGGGGCAGCCAGAACGTACAATGATGTTTTGAAAGCACATTGATAACAAAGGAAAAAATGCTCTCGGAAACATCGCCCCTCGCGCATAAATGGTCGACCCTGCAGAACAACTATGAGCAGTATGAAAAAAGCAGCCTGCTGATCAAGCTGGGCGCCACTGCCGTGTTTGTCGCCAGCCTGGCATTGGCACTGGACGCGGCGATCACCGTTGCGGTGATGCTGATATTGTGGGTGCAGGAAGGCATTCTCAGGACAGGCCAGTCGCGTCTCGGCGACAGGCTCCTGCGCATCGAGCAGTTGCTGCGACAGGCCACGCCGCAGGTCGCTTACGCCTGCCAGCTGCATACCGAATGGCAGGCGGCACGTCCGGGATTCGGCGGATTGCTGGCGGAGTATGCGAAAAGCATGCTGCGTCCCACCGTGGCATTTCCCTATGCGGTATTGACGCTGCTGGCGATCGCACGGGCCTGAAAACAAAAGGCCCGGCTGCACATGCGCCGGGCCTTTCCTGTATCTGGTTGCGGGGACAGGATTTGAACCTGTGACCTTCGGGTTATGAGCCCGACGAGCTGCCAGACTGCTCCACCCCGCGTCTGAGGGAGCGAAGTCTACCGACAATGATGTCGGAAAGCAAGCAGAAAAGCAGACGACTTTTATTTATCCGAGAGATTTCAGCGAAATGCCTTGCTCCGGCGTCCCCTCCAGGTAGTCATGGCCCGCATTCGTCAGCCGCCAGAAACCGCTTTCCGATTCGGCGACCCAGCCCTTGTCGGAAAGCAGGTGCAGATGATGGCGAACGACCGCCTGGTCCGTGTTCAACCGGTTGGCAATTCCTGTGGCATTGAGCAGCGGTTCCGGCGCCTCCAGCAGCTTTCCAAGAATCGCTTCCATCAGCATTTGATCTCGCTTCATGGCTTTGAAAATGGCAAAAAAGAGTGATCTTAACGGAATTGGCTGGGCATCTAGCCTTGGATACCGCTTTCGCCGCCGGCTTCAAGCAAGATCGCCCGTACTTGCCCGCACCAATATCCAACCGCGTGGAGATAACCCTCCCATACGCAACCATTGCAGCCGCGACCGCAACAGCTTGCCGGCTCTTCCGGCGGAGAGCGAAAGGAGATCTTCCTTTGCGCCAGTTGTGCGCCGAGGTCCGTGACCCATTGCCGGGCTTGTGCTGCGTTGGAGGGCAAGGGGCTGATGGAGTCGTCGCTCATAGGTTTGTGCAGCAGGCGCACGTGGCGCGCCGGCCCGAAGAAAGTCAATCGTGCAGCAGTATATCGGTCTTCGGGACACTCCCGAAATTGCCCCGGTCCAGGCGAAATTTGGCTATAGCCATAAGCAGTTATCATCCCGTAACCACCCCTCTCGTCCCAGCGATGCCAACAGAAATGCATACCCAAAGAAAGATTATCGTCATCACTGCCGCGATTGTCCTCACACTCGCAATCACCAGTATCCTGAGCCCCTGGTGGACGCTCCACCGCATGCGTTCCGCCATTGAAGCCCGCGACTACAACGCATTCTCCTCCCACGTCGATTACCCATCCCTCCACGCAAGTTTCAAGGGCCAGCTGCTCGCAAACGGCAGCACGAAGAAAGACAACGAAAGCATTCTCGGCGCATTAAGCGAAGGCATCATCGGAACGCTGACCGGTACTGCGCTCGACGTCGTGCTCGGTCCACCCGGCGTCATCGAAATGATCAACCGGGGTACGCCCACGATCACGCGCGCGGTGATCTCAAGCTCGATCACAAAGGTACCCTCGGCAGAAGAACCGCCCGCCGACCTGAAGGCGACCTATCGCGGATGGAGCAGGGTGGCCTTTCGCGGGGCAGAAGCACCCGAGGAAGACGGCAGCTTCATTCTCGTGCGCAGCGGCCTGTGGCGCTGGAAGCTGGCGGAGGTCGACCTTCCCGAAAAATGAGCCGGCCCTGCAGGGGGCGCGAATGAACAATAAAATATTCCCCTGCTCAAGCCGATAATCCTTGAACAGCCCCTTCCAACCCAGCAACGAATCCCATGCGCGCCATCACCTCGAAAACATCGTCCTCCGCGAACGAAGGAAGACGCACCCTGATCAAGACCATCCTCGTTTCCGTCGCGCTGTCCTGCAGCGCCGTCGCCGCGCAAGCGCAAACCTGGCCGGCGAATCCCATCAAGCTGATCATTCCGTTCCCGCCCGGCGGCGGCACCGACATCCTGTCCCGCATCGTCTCCAACAAGCTTGCAGAGGCCAACAAGTGGACCATCGTCGCGGACAACCGCGGCGGTGCGGGCGGCACCATCGGTCTCGCCGAAGCGGCCAAGGCCGCACCGAACGGCTATACCCTCGTGATGGGCCAGAAGGACAACATGGCCGTCGCGCCGTGGCTCTACAAGAGCCTGGCCTATGATCCCCTCAAGGATTTCACGCCTGTCGCGCATGTCGCGTACACGCCGGTTGTCATCGTCACTGCCGCCAACTCCAGGTTCAAGACGCTGGCCGATGTGGTGAATGCAGCGCGCAGCGCACCCGGTACGATCACCTATGGTTCACCGGGGAACGGCACGACGATCCACTTGGCCGGTGAAGAGCTCAACGTCGCCGCCAAAATCAAACTGGTGCACGTGCCTTACAAGGGAGCGAGCCCGGCGATGGTCGATGCGATCAGCGGCACGGTGGACCTGGCACTGTCTTCCGTTCCCTCCGCACTCGGCCAGATCAAGGCAGGCAAGCTGCGCGCGCTGGCGGTGACGTCGGCCAAGCGCAGTACGTCGCTGCCGGATGTTCCTACCGTGGCGGAATCGGGATACAAGGGCTTCGACGTCAGCACATGGTATGGTCTTTTCGTGCCGGCGGGGACGCCGAAAGACATCGTGGTGCGGATCAACAGCGATGTGAACAAGCTGCTGGAAACGGCTGAAATGAAGAACGCGATTCACGCGCAGGGGGCGGAACCGCAGGCAATGACGCCGGAGAAGTTCGCGACACTGCTGCAGGCGGATTACCAGAGCATGAAGGAAATCGTGAAGCAGGCGGGGGTGAAGATCGAATAAGCGTGTGCATCAACAAAAAGCCCGGTACCAGACCGAGCCGGTTGGTTAACGTGTTGTTGTGATCCCTAAAGAAAAACCCTCAGATTCGCGTCTGAGGGTCTTTTTTTGTTGCTATTAGGACTTCACTCCAAGTACACGCCACCAGTCCTGCGATGAGTGAAGCACACGCACGATCGATACACCGTCAAGGCCTGGAAGATAGAAAATCAGGAAGTGATGAAAGTCCTTCACACTCCACTTACGCATGCCTGCAAGGGCAGGATGCCGAAGATTCAACGGCGAGCCCATCATGGGTTGTTCGGCTAAGTCCTCAAAACTGCCTTTCGCGTTCACGAGGAAGCAATCAGCAGTTTCTTCGCTCGCCTTTTCAGCCAAATAGACGTAGTGCTCGATCAGATCACGTTTTGCAGTGTGCCTTGTCGTTGCTATAGGCATTAGCGTCGATTCTTTCGTTCTTGGACCTTGGCAAGAGCTTCCTTACGTATTGCCTTCCAATCATCTGCCGTCAGAGCCGTTTCTTCACTGTTCAGACCTTCCAGCAGCAAAGCTTCAAGTTGATCTTCGGCCTTGCGCTTTTCATCAGCTCGAATCAGTTCTCGAACATATTCACTGGCGCTGCTGTAGCGACCTTTTGCGATCTCGCCGTCAACAAAGTGCTTTAAGGGATCGGGAAGCGAAATGTTCATGCTTTGCATAATGGAAATCCTCCTTCACTTCCATAATACTCCTAATGGCAGGAAATGGCAAAGACTGCCATTTCGACGCAGGGCGCTCTGGATCAAATTTTTTCTCCACACGTAAAATTGAAGAAGCCCCGACATGCGGGGCCTCTATGAAATTCAAACACCTGAAAACAACACGTTAACCAACCGGCTCGGGTACCAGACCGGGCTTTTTTTCGCGCGATAGGGCTGGTCTCAGGCGCGGCGACGCAACCCAAAGACGCCCAGCAGCCCGATGCCCAGGAGCGCCATGCTTGCAGGCTCAGGAACTGCTGCTGCAGATGTGGTGATCTGGAAGCTTGCAGTGCCGCCGGAAAAGTAAAAGATGCTCGACGTGTCGTAGCCGATGGACAGGCTGTTCGACGTGAACGACAGCGTCGGCACGATGCCCTCGTCGGTAAGGTTATTGGACAACAACGAAAGCCCGGTAATCACCTCGCCGCCGCTGAAGAGGATATTGGCAACCTTCGCGGTGAAAGTTTGAAAGTCCCAGGTGTCCTGCGACAGCAGGGTCAGGATATTGGTAGTCGGATCGATGTCCACATAAACGACACCGCCGCCCCAGCCGGACGGGTTGGAGAGCGATGCGCTCCCGTTCAGTTCGATGCCACCGCCGACAGCCTGCCCCGACGATTCGAGGACCTTCGGGCCGGCAGCGGCGCAGCAATACGGCAAGTCCGATTCGTTTCTGAAATCGGCCGACAGGATCGTTGCATTTGCGACTGCGCTCAGCATGAGCATTGCCGCAATGAAGAGTTTTTTCATGGAATCTCCTTGATAAAAAGAAATGCCATTTTAGCAATATCCATGTTTGAAAGGGTTTTCTTCTATTTCAATTGTTGCAATTGATGCTTGTTGCCAAGGTCAGAAGCTCCTTTTGCAAATAAGTCGGCAAAAAATTCTAATGTCCCCTTTTTGTTTTCCTGCTAAAGTCATTAAAAATTAATGACTTATGTAGTAAAAATATTGGAAAATAAATCGGCAAAATGCACGACTCTCCTCAGCATTTTGAGCCTCTTCTGCCACTCGTACACCTGGACGAGCTCTACGACCAGGCGACTCGTATCGTGCAGGCTGGACTAAGTCTCACGTCGGCAGCGCACCCCACGGCACGGACCACTATTCGCGAACTTGTCCGGTCAATGAATTCGTATTACAGCAATAGAATCGAGGGGCAGGGCACGCATCCGCTAAACATCGAACGCGCATTACACCAGGACTTTTCGCAAAGGCCTGACGTTGCAAAATTGCAGCGCATTGCACTCGCGCATATCGAAGCCGAGAGAGAACTTGAGGAGCGCGTGAAAGCTGGCGAAACACCTCTTGCTTCGAATTTCCTTATCTCGGCACACACAGCGCTGTACGCTCGACTCTCGGAAGCCGACCGAACCCTTGACGATGGTTACATTGTCGTTCCGGGAAAACTGCGTCACGAGTCCGTAGAGGTTGGTCGACACGTTCCGCCAACTGCGGAGTCGATGCCCAGATTTCTTGCTCGGATGGACGAGGTATATGCGAAACCCAAGGGCTGGGACGCGCGACTGATAGCAATCGCATGTCTCCACCATCGCGCAGCCTGGGTACACCCATTCCGTGACGGCAACGGCCGCGCAACGCGCCTGCAAAGTCACTGCGCACTATGGGCTCTATCCGATGGCCTGTGGTCACCGAGCAGAGGGCTGGCACGCGCTCGCCAGGACTACTACGCCTACGTGCACAATGCCGACGCGCCCAGGCGCGGTGCATTGGATGGACGGGGCAACCTCACTGCAGCCGGTTTGACAGAATGGGTCAAATTTTTCCTTTCAATATGCGAGGACCAGGTCACTTACATGGCTCGCATGCTTGAGCTGGACGGGATGAAGCGGCGAATCGAAGCTCTCGTGAGATTCCGTGCCGCGCATGATAAAAGCATGCGAGTGGAGGCGATTCTTCCCCTCTACCACGTCTTTGCTGCCGGCCCCGTTACACGAGGAGAATTCGCCCAGATGACGGGACTGGGGGAGCGCACTGCACGCTCGCTGCTGTCCAGGCTGCTTGCGGCCAAACTGCTTGCAAGTGACACGCCGCTTGGGCCTGTGCGGTTTGGGTTGCCACTCGATGCGCTTCAGTTTCTCTTTCCTGAGCTGTATCCAGAGGTCGATGTTCGACTGGAGTAAGCAATCGGGTAGAGGGGCAGTCTCCGATTGCAAGGGAGAATGAGTGTGTGAATGCATAGCCAGATTCCATTCTCTCTAGCCATAGGGGAGGTGAATTGAAATACATTGGATTTGTCATGGTCGCGGTCGTTGTCCTTGTATCGTTCCTCCTTTACATGAGTCAGGACAAGCTGCTGCTCTTTCCCATGCCGGAAGATCCCCATCGCACCAACCTCGCCATCCCGGGTGCCGTTCCCTGGCACGAGCAGGGCAGCTACCGCGGCGTGGTGTTCGAGCCGCCAGGGACAGCACGCGGCACGGTGCTCTTCTTCCACGGCAATGCGGGTGCCGCGCAATACCGAGCCATCTACGCGCGCAGCATCACCGCACAAGGTTACCGCGTTGTACTCCATGAATATCCCGGCTATGGCGCTCGCCCCGGTAAGGCGACACTGCGCGCAGCCTTGACGGCGGCGCATGAAGATGCAGCACTGGCACGCGCGTGCTGGACGGGAAGGATGATCTTAATGGGCGAATCCCTCGGTGCCGGATTTGCGGCGCAGGTCGCGGCGGACAATCCGGGAAAGTTCGACGGCATCGCCTTGTTCACACCGTGGACGAGCCTGTCCTCCCTGGTGAACGAGAAATTCTTCGGCATTCCGCTATCCGTGCTCCTGCGGGAACGCCTCGACACCCGCGCGGCGCTTGCCACCTACAAAGGGAAGGTGGCGATCATCGGCGCCGAGAAGGACGATATCATCCCCGTGACGCATGCCCGTTCCCTCGCCGCGATGGACACTGCGCGGCATTACATTGAACTGAAGGGCGTCGGCCACAACGACTGGTTCGACGCGCTGGATGACGGGGACTGGGCGCGGCTGCTCGCCGCGCTGTTGGAGTGAGCGCGCCATCGAGCAGAAAGAGAAAGCGGAGGACTCAATCCTCCGCTTTGGGCTACCGGCTTCTCATTGAACTGCTGACTGAAACGCTGACGTTCAGGTTGTCCAGAACACGTTGTGCTGGCGTGCGTGATCCAGTTCGTGCATCCGGCATTCCAGGTCGGCGAGGTCGGTCGATTCAGCGAGATACGCCTCTTCGCGTTCGCGCTCGCTCTCAACGATGCTGTGGCTCAGCGAATCCCCGAGGTGTTCGAAAAAGTCGTGGGTAGCGTGACCTGCTGCGCGAACTGCATCTGCGATCACATGCGGCATATTGGATACGGCTGACATTTTATTTTCCTCTTGAAGTACTTTGGTTTGCACTCCCAGTGTAGGAAGCGATGCACCAAAATTGCACTTTCGATTGGGAATTTCAGGTATCTGTTTGGTGAATATGAGCCGAATTGGCACGTCGGGAGGCGCTTACCTAACAGGCGCCCCGTACCTGCGTACCGAGCCAGCTTTTACTTCATCCATGTCTTTTTCATAAGCCGGGAAATCCTCACCCCGCCATAGGACAGAAGGAAGCCAATGCCTATCGCCGTGAGGGATTCCAGGTCAGATGCAAGCCCTGGATTGGTCTGGCCGGTCAAATGGAAATAGAACGTCCACAACGCTTCGGAAAACGGAATGGAGATCAGGGCGTTTCCCCACCAATAGATGAAGGTAAAGGTGCCGGCAAGCAGGACAAGCCAAACGAGGATGCGGAGCTTCATAAATCAAGGACGCGACCCAAGTCGTGATGGAAGTACCGGTCAACGCAATGCAAGCAAAGCCGCCTGTTCCGGATTCGCTTTCGCTTCCAGCGCCGTGGCGCGGGTGATCATTTCCTGCCACAGCTTTTCCGGCGCCTTGCTGAATACCGTTTCCGGATCGACCTTGAGCACATGCCACGCGCCGCGACCGATTTCCGCTTTCAACTGACCGGCAGCCCAGCCGGCATAGCCTCTGAAAACACGCAAATCCTGTGTCGGCGCTTCGCGGCGAAGCAGCCCGGCAAGGATCTCGGGGCTCATGCTCATGTAGAGGTCGTCGACCACATGCAGCGCTTCATTCGCCTTCAACGGCGAACGGTAAATGAAGACCAGGGTATGACCGGAAACCGGACCGCCGAAATAGAGCCTGTCCGGCGCATTCTGCAAGCGGGGATTGCCGGGAAACAGAAGATCGAGCCCGGTCGGCATGGGGCGGTTGATAATGACGCCGATCGTGCCGCGACGGCCGTGGTCGGTCAACAGCAGAACCGTCTGCCGGAAGTTGGGATCGCGCATGCCCTTGCTTGCCACGAGCAGGATGCCTTTTTCTGCGGGTTCGGCTGCACGTGTGACCGTGACCGGCAAGAGCAGCGGTAACACGGACAGGAGGAGCAGGTAGCGGGACGTTTTCATTGGAATCGTCGGATGTGGCGGGTTGGCTTTGACGATGATAGCAGTATGGATGCGCGTTCGGCACCGGGTTGGAGAGATTCAGTCGTGCGGAAGAGTGGCGACGGTCGAGGGAGAAAAGGTGCGTGAGACGCACCCTGGGCTTGCTGCATTTCGCAGCACATGGGCCTTAGCGCATTCGTCGCCATTTTCGACAAAGAAGTACGACACATGCGAGGGGCAACATCAGCGTGGTTCCGCTAATCCCCAATCCGACGAATAAACGCCACCCTCCACGAACCTGTGAAAGGTTGAATACGGCCAGTCAGCCGTGCGAGCGACAAGCCCGTGCTTGACCGGATTCCAGTGAATGTAATCGACATGCCGCGCAAAATCGGTGTCGTCACGAATTTGATGTTCCCAGAATCGGCGTTGCCACAAGCCCGATTCATGACGCATGGTGCGTGAAGCAGAAATGTTCTCGACGCCAAACGAATCGCCGCATCGCTGGGAAACGTATCGCTTCATTTTCGACCATCGCATCGAGAAGTCGGCGTCACCTTGCGGCAACGTCCAGATGCAATGCAAATGATCGGGTAAGAGAACCCATGCATCGATGTCGAACGGCGCCGTCAGGCGAGTTTGCTGGATCGCTTCCCGTAATGCTTCCCGCACCGGCGCTTCCGTCAATACAGGAATTCGCTGCAAGGTATTGACGGTAAAGAAGTACGTACCACCAGCGAGATTCGCGCGTCGATAATTTGGCATGCGCCACAAGAAGTAGGGTGCGCCCTGCGCACCGGTTCGGAGAAAGTCATACGTGCGGAAGTATAACGACCTCCGAGGGGGAAATGGTGCGTGGGACGCACCCTACGCTTGCTGGGGGTCGCAGTCAACGAGCAGCACCCGCATCTCAAATTTCGTTGCAAGCAAAGATGCAAGGTTGCAGGTAAGGGTGGTTTTACCGACGCCACCTTTGTTATTGAACATGGATAAGGAAATCACTACAGGCTCCTAGTATTCGGGTTAAACAATTACTTCCCCCAACTATCCTTCAACGTAACCACCCGATTAAACACCGGCCTGGTCGCCGAGTGATCCACCCGATCCGCCACAAAGTACCCATGCCTCTCAAACTGAAACTTCTCATCCCCCACAGCATGCCGTAACCCCTGCTCCAGATAAGCCGTAATCACTTCCTTCGCATTCGGATTCAACGCCTGCTTGAAATCCTTCCCTCCCGCATCCGGATTCGGATCGGTAAACAGCCGGTCATACAAACGCACTTCCGCTTCCAGTGAATGCGTCACGCTGACCCAGTGAATGGTGCCCTTGACCTTGTAATTGTTGGCGCCTTCGGTACCGCTCTTGGAATCAGCAAAGTAGTTGCAATGCACCGCAACCACATTCCCGTTCTCATCCTTGTCGCACCCGGTGCACTCAACAACGTAGCCGTACTTCAGCCGCACCTTGTTCCCCGGGAAGAGGCGGAAGTAGCCCTTGCTCGGGACTTCCATGAAGTCTTCCGCTTCAATCCACACTTCCTTCGTAATCGGGAAGGTGCGATGTCCACGTTCCGGATGATGCGGATGAACCGGGGCGCTGCATTCGTCGGCGAGGTTTTCCGGGAAATTGTCGATGATGAGCTTCAGGGGCTTGAGCACGGCGATGGCGCGGGCGGCTTTGGGGTCGAGGTCGTCGCGCAGGGCGCCTTCCAGGGTGCCCATGTCGATCCAGCTGTCGGACTTGGCGACGCCGGCGCGCTCGCAGAACAACTGGATCGCTTCCGGTGTGTAGCCACGGCGGCGGATGCCGACGATGGTGGGCATGCGCGGGTCGTCCCAGCCGTCGACGATCTTTTCTTCGACCAGTTGCAGCAGCTTGCGCTTGCTGGTGATGGCGTACGTCAGGTTCAGGCGCGCGAATTCGGTTTGTTCCGGCAGCGGGCGCTTGAAGAAGCCGCCTTCGGCCAGGCGCTCCAGCACCCAGTTGTAGAAGGGGCGGTGGTCCTGGAATTCGAGCGTGCAGAAGGAGTGGGTGATGTATTCGATTGCGTCTTCAATGGGGTGCGCGAAGTCGTACATCGGGTACACGCACCACTTGTCGCCGGTGCGGTGGTGGTGCGCGTGGCGGATGCGGTAGATGGCCGGGTCGCGCATGTTCATGTTGGGCGAGGCCATGTCGATCCTGGCGCGGACGATGTGTTGGCCGTCCTTGAATTCGCCGAGCTTCATGCGGCGGAACAGGTCGAGCGATTCTGCCGCCGGGCGGTCGCGGTAGGGCGAGTTCTTGCCGGGCTCGGTGAAGTTGCCGCGGTTCTTGGCCATCTCTTCGGCGCTCTGGCTGTCGACGTAGGCGTGGCCGGCGCTGATGAGGTACTCGGCCATCATGACCATCTGGTCGAAGTAGTCGCTGGCGAAATAGAGGTGGTCGCCGCCGCTGTCCTTCCAGTCGAAGCCGAGCCATTTGACGGCGTCGAGGATGCTGTCGACGTATTCCTGTTCTTCCTTGGTCGGGTTGGTGTCGTCGAAGCGCATCGTGCAGCGGCCGCCGAAGTCGCGCGCCATGCCGAAGTTGAGGCAGATGGATTTGGCGTGGCCGATGTGCAGGTAGCCGTTGGGCTCGGGCGGGAAGCGGGTGACGACCGTGGGCAGCGGGTTGCCGTTGGGATCGGTGCGGTTGGCGTACTTGCCGGCGGCGAGGTCGGATTCGATCAGGCCGCGCAGGAAATTGGACGGCGCCGCGTTTTCGGTGGCTGCTGTTGCGTTTTTGGAATCGTTGCTCATGAAATCGGGGGGAATGCTCGGTAAATGGTGGTTTAACCGGCCATTTTACCGTAGCGGGGGAGGGGCGGGCCTTCTGTCGTTCGCCGCGCAACACCCGGATCGGGTGTTTGAGAAGCCTCAACAGCGTGCACCCACTTATCGCCAAACTGAGTCCCGAACCCGCCCCGACGCGGGGTGACGGCAGGCCTATAGAGTCCTGCCGCGTTTTCGCCTGAGCTGCCGGATGCCCGGTGCAGCACACGCAGGGAGCCCTTCCTTTTGGAGACAGCAAGAATGCCAAGAATTGGAATCGCAGTCGCGGCCATCGCCGCAGTGTTGTTGGCCGCGTGCGGCGGCGGAACACCGGACCTCGGGTTGACTTCCACATCGACCACGCAGTTGCGGCCGACGGTATGGACGTCGGAGGGCCGGGCGTTCAACAGTTGCAGCCTGAGCCCGGAGTGTTCGGGCAATCCTTATGCACCGTTCTTTGCCCGTTCGACCGTGGCGCCGCCGAGCGGTGCGACGCTGAGCGGTATCGTGCGGCTGGAGGTGCGCGGCAACGAGATGGCCAATGTCGAGTTGTTGCCGGGCACCGGGTATTTGCCGCGCTATGGCGTGTTCAATATCACAGGCGACAGGACCGTGGCCTGGATGGACCTGGACACGACGCGCCTGCCGAACGGGCCGATCACCATGCGGGTGAGCGCCTTTGACGTGGCGGCGGGGCAGCCGAACGCGCGCGAGATCGTGGCCATGCCGGCGCGCACCTGGAACATCAACAATGCGGCGCCGCTGCCGCCGGGATTCACGGCGGCAGTCACGTCCGCGCCCGCGGACGGGGCCGTCGTCAGCGGCATCGCGCGGCTGGAGATCCGGGGCAGCGGCATTGCCAATGCCGAACTCCTGCCGGCCACCGGTTATACGCCGCGCCTGGCGACCTTCAATGTGTCGCCGGACCGGACGATGGCCTGGCTGGACCTCGACACGCGGACCTTGCCGGACGGCGTGCGTGACGTGCGGATCAGCGCCTACAACGTGACGGAAGGGCAGGCCGGGGCGAGCGAGGCCATCGCGATGCCGGCGCGGCGGTGGACGGTGAGCAACGGCACGGGCGCGTATACCGCCACTGTGACGATGGCGCCGGCCCATGGCGAAATCATCAGCGGGACGGTGCGGCTCGAAGTGCGCGGCAGCGGGATGAAGAATGTGGAGCTGCTGCCGGCCAGCGGCTATCTGCCGAGGCTGGGCGTGTTTTCCATCCCGGATCCGGCCGGCACCTTTGCCTGGCTGGACGTGGATGCGGCTGCCCTGGCGAACGGGCCGGTGCGGATCAGCGTCTTCGATGTGGCGGCGGGACAGCCGAATGCGCGGGAGATCGTGGCGATGCCGGCGCGGCAGTGGCAGGTGCGATAGGGTAATCAGGAGGAGGGCGTGATCCGGGCGGCTGCGGCCGCCCGTTTTTTAGGCGACGATAATGTTCGGATTCATCGCATGAAAGGACTGTCATGACAGAAGAAAGAAAACCCGTTGCCATCGTCGCCGGAGAGGCGCCGCCGCGGATGAAACCGTCCAACTATCCCGAGCCGTTTGCCTCGATGATGTCGGGCAGGGTGAAGCGGCCGCTCGGCGACCTGTTCGGGCTGGGCAATTTCGGGGTCAACCTGACCACGCTGCATCCGGGCGGGGTGTCCGCCCTGCGTCATGCGCACAGCAGGCAGGACGAGTTCATTTTCATCCTCTCCGGCACGCCCATTCTCTGCACGGACGAGGGCCGTACCCCGTTGCGGCCGGGCATGTGCGCCGGATTCAAGGCGGGGACGGGCAATGCGCACAGGCTGGTCAACGAATCGGCGGAGGAGGTGGTGTACCTCGAGGTCGGCGACCGCACGCCGGGCGACGAAGCCAGCTATCCGGACGACGACATTGCCGCGCAGATGATCGACGGCGCCTGGAAGTTCGTGCACAAGGACGGTTCCGAATACGCGTAGCGCGCGAAGGCGGGAATCCATGCCGGGTTCACGACTTGACCTGCCTGTGGATTCCAGCCTTGGCAGGCAATGACGGGGAGCGGGAGACCGATGTCAGGGCGGGCGCTTCCCGCATTCACGCGGTAGGGCGTCAATGCTTGCGCAACACGACTTCCCACACCGTCTTCGGTTTCTCATACCGGTCGATCGTCATTTCCTCGGTGGACAAACGTGACCATCCCTCCGCGAACAAGGCATCGACATCACTCCCGTCAAAGAATCGCTTGGGATTCCCCTCGACATCGTAGTAATGATGCGCAATCTCCGCATGCCCGACCGCGCCGTGATGCACATCCCGCGTTGAATTCACCCTGCACAGCAATACGCCGTTCGGCACCAGGCACCGACGGATCTCGCGTACGATCTCCAGCGTCTTGTCCCACTCAAAGTAATGCAGGCACAGGCTGGCAATCACGACGTCGAAATGTCCCTCGGCAAACGGCAGCGGCTCGCGCAGGTCATGGCGCACAAGACCGGCCGACGGGACGCCACGCGCGCATTCCGCCAGTGCTTCGGACGACAGGTCCGTCGCCGTGATGCCGGCAAACTTCTCCCGCGCCATCCATCGCGTATCGAGGCCGCCGCCGCATCCCAGTTCAAGGATGGCGGGCGAGGGCGACTGCTGCGTCATCAGGCTTTTCCATCTGCCCAGCCAGTGCTCGTCTAGCATCGTGCTTCCTGTTTGGATTGAAACCGGAACGATATCGCATCTCGATATCGAACACGCATAGTTTTGGTGAGCAAATCATCCCTTACTCCAGCCAATTCCGTGCTTTCGTAAAACATCGATCAAGATCCCGCATTCATGGGATGGTTATAAATGAATGACGATGGGAAACTTTTTTGCAACTGCTGCATTCCGGTACGAGTTGGACGCGTCTAGTAGTAATTCCGAAGTTAAAACAACTAGGAGACACAGCTATGCGAACGAACCTGCCAGTCAGCAATACCGAGTACGAAATGCAGGACGGCCGACCGATCGTGTCGAAAACCGACCTGAAAGGCAAGATCACCTACGTCAATCCGTACTTCATCGAAGTGAGCGGATATTCCGAGGCGGAACTGCTGGGCTCGCCCCACAACATCGTCCGCCACCCCGACATGCCCGAAGCGGCGTTCAAGGATCTCTGGGACAGCCTCAAACAGGGGGAGATCTGGAGCGCGCCGGTCAAGAACCGGCGCAAGAGCGGTGACTTCTATTGGGTGATGGCCAATGTCACGCCGATTACCGAGAACGGTCAGGTTGTCGGCTACATGTCTGTCAGGACAAAGCCGACGCGCGAGCAGATAAAGATGGCCGAGGCCGCCTATGCCGAGATGCGCGATGAAAAGCATTCCCGCCTCGAGGTGGCGCGTGGCCGTATCCAGCGCAAGGGCTTGCCGTCCTTGTTTGCCCGGCTGACCGCGATGCCGCTGCAGTTTCGGTGCGCGTTGACTTCCTGCATCCAGATCGCACTGATGGCGGCGCTGGCCGCAGCGAGTCTCATGCTTGGTGAATCCTCGAAAATGCCGGGCTGGGCGCCGTTTGCATTCGGCTTCTCCGCGCTGCTCAGCCTGCAGCTCTGGATCTATCTCCAGCGCAGCGTTGCCGCGCCGATCTCCAGGGCAACGAAACTGGCGCAATCCCTTGCCGGCGGCGACCTGACCTGCAAGGCGTCGTTCGACGATCGCGGCGACATCGGACGGCTCTTGCAGGCCCTGCAGCAACTGAACGTCAATCTCATCGCGACCATCGGCGACATCCGCGCGAATGTCGAAATCATCGATACGGCAACCGGCGAAATCGTTGCCGGCAACATGGACCTGTCATCGCGCACCGAGGTGCAGGCGTCGAGCCTGGAAGAAACCGCATCGAGCATGGAAGAACTGGCGGCGACGGTATCGCAGAATGCAACGAGCGCGCAGGAGGCGAGCAAGCTGGCCGGATCGGCGTCATCGATTGCGACCGATGCAGGCAAGGCAGTCGCCGAAGTCGGCGCGACGATGGAAGAGATATCCCGCTCGGCGCGCATGGTTGCGGAGATCACCGGACTGATCGACGGCATTGCGTTCCAGACCAATATCCTGGCATTGAATGCCGCGGTGGAAGCAGCGCGCGCGGGCGAATCGGGACGAGGATTTGCCGTGGTGGCGGCGGAAGTCCGCCATCTTGCGCAACGCTCGGCCGAGGCCGCCAAGGACATCAAGAACCTGATCCATGATTCCGTCGAAAAAGTGGATGCCGGCAATGAAATGGTCGCCGGCGCCAAGCGCACCGTGGAGCAGGTGGTGGATGCGGTCGCGCGATTGAATTCCATCGTCGGCGAAATCGCGCTGGCCGGACAGGAGCAGTCGGATGGCATCCAGCAGGTCAACCAGGCGGTATCGCAGATGGACCACGTGACCCAGCAGAATTCCGCCCTGGTGGAAGAGGCGGCCGCAGCGACGGCGAGCCTGAATGAACAGGCAACACGGTTGAGCCATGCGGTGGCCGTATTCAATATGTCGGCCGGCGCAAAGGCGGCGAAGCGGCAGCAGCCGGTGCTGGCCAAGGCGCAGCCCGTATCGATGGCGGCGTCGCGCCAGGCGCGGCTTGCACGCGACAACGGCTACCGGCCGGCTGTCGTGCGAAGGTCGGCATGACGGTCTGACTCTGGGGGCAGCGCCACGGAAGTTGAGGCTTTGCTGAAGATTGCCTGAGAGGCGTCGATTATCGCGCGTCAACTATCGATACCTTCGATTTGACACGGTATAAATATCGTGTCATTCGACTGTAACCGCTTGATCTATCTCTACGACTTCTCGCCGCGAGCCGATTAAATACCGAGGAAGACGCCTGCCGGCGCAGCAGGGCCGGCCGCGTCTCCAGGCATTCCGAAAAACTGCCGTTTCCGCGTTTCGGCCTCTCATTCGGAAAGCTCGCGCGGACGTGCACTGCTGGGGTGCGCTGCACATCCTTTCAGCTCTAAGAAAAATAGCCGAAGGAGCACCGAATGACGATTAGACGCGACGACCTTGTTGCCGCAGCGGCCGCAGGTCTTCTGCAATACCGGCAGGTCGATCCTTTGCTGGTCTTTCTCCTGCAGCGGGATATCACTGCCAAGCGACAGGCGATGCTGATGCAGGCGCGTCCTCGCCAGTACCAGGGCCTCCATGCGGTGCTGTCTTTCTTGCTGGCGGTGCTTGCAGTAGTGACGGCCGTCATGTTCGGCGTGCTGTTTTCCAGCCGGGCCGTCCATGCGATGGGAAGCGGCGCCTGGGCCATCCTGGTCTTCCTGTACCTTGCCGGAGGAATGGCTATCGTGGCCTGGTTTCGCAAGCGCGGCTATGGCGGCCGCATCCGCCTGCTGTTTGCGGTAGTGATGGCGTCGGTGCCGCTGGCGGTGGTCGCGCTGCAACAGGTATCGGCCTGAACCTGCAAGTATCCGGGCCAACCGTGCAAGGTGTGTTGTTCCCCGGCACAAAGCGCCGGGGCGTATCGTGAGTCGGGTAGAATATTTCTTCGGTGAAATCCGAAGCGAGCCCGACCTTACGGTGCGAAAAAGACATGCGACTCCCGACTACCTTACTGGCTTGCGCTGCCATGCTTGCGCAGGCCGCCCTGGCAAAAGAACCTGAAAAGCTGCCCGGCAGCCGCGTGCTCGTCACCAAGGCCGAGCCGCAGAAAGAGCCGGGACGTCCGCTGACGGACGCGGAGGTCGCCGCCATGGTCAAGGTCCGCCTCGAGGCGATGCGCAAGGCGAAGGCGGCGCGTGCCGCCGCCGATGCCAAGGCCGCCGAAAGCAATCCCAAGGTGAAACGCTCCGACCAGTGGAGCTATGAAGGCGAAACCGGTCCGCTCAAGTGGGGCAAGATCAATCCGGCATGGGCCAGATGCGATACCGGCAACCGCCAGACGCCAATCGATATCCGCGATGGCATCAAGGTCGACCTGGAACCCATCGTGTTCGAGTATGGCGCTTCGGGTTTCAACGTGATCAACAACGGACATACGGTGCAGGTCAACCTTGCGCCGGGCAACCGCTTCACGCTGACCGGCCGCACGTATGAACTGCAACAATTCCATTTCCACCGTCCTTCCGAGGAAAAGGTCGACGGCCGCAGCTTTGACATGGTCGCGCACCTTGTACACAAGGATGAGGAGGGGCGGCTGGCCGTGATCGCGGTGCTGATCGAGGGCGGCACGCAGCATCCGGGCATCCAGGCAGTGTGGAACAACCTGCCGCTCGAAAAATACCAGCCGCTGGCGCCAGTCATCCAGTTCGATCCCGCGGCGATGCTGCCGCAGCGGCGCGAGTATTACACCTTCATGGGTTCGCTGACGACGCCGCCTTGCGACGAGGGCGTCCTGTGGATTGTGATGAAGGAACCGATCCAGGCGTCGAAGCAGCAGCTCGATATCTTCGCCCGGCTGTATCCGATGAATGCGCGCCCGGTGCAGGCGCTGTCGGGGCGGCTGATCAAGGAATCCAACTGATACCGGGAAAAGCGGCGGTCTGGTAGCAGCTCAAAAGACTGCCGGGCGGGTATTTCTTCGCGCTACCCGCCCGGCCATTCATCATCCGTTCAATTCACCGGTGCGCCTTTTCGCGTCCCGCCACCGCAAGCGAAACCACATTCGCACTGCGAACCGGCAGCGGCTGCGTTACCGGTATCGGGGCGGCAGCCGGCACCGCCGTCCGAACCGTCATTTCCTCGTTCCCGAGCCGGAAGACGCTGACCGTGTGCGCCAGGTTCTGTGCGAGTTCGCGCAGCGACTCGGCGGCGGCGGCCTCTTGTTCCACGAGCGACGCGTTCTGCTGCGTCACATTGTCCATCTGCATGATGGCCTCGTTCACCTGCTCGATGCCGGACGACTGTTCCTTGCTGGCAGCGGCGATCTCCGCGACGATGTCGGAGACGCGCTTGATGCTGCCCACGACCTCGTTCATCGTGTCCCCGGTCTGGTCGACCAGCTTCGTACCGACCTCGACCTTCTCGACGGAGTTGTTGATCAGTTCCTTGATCTCCTTCGCGGCAGCGGCAGACCGTTGCGCGAGGCTGCGCACCTCGGCGGCAACCACCGCAAAGCCGCGTCCCTGCTCGCCGGCGCGGGCCGCTTCCACCGCGGCGTTAAGCGCCAGGATGTTGGTCTGGAAAGCGATGCCGTCGATGACGCTGATGATGTCGACGATCTTGCGCGAGGACTCGTTGATCGAGTTCATCGTCTCCACCACATGCTGCACCATTTCGCCGCCCTTGCCCGCCACCTCGGAGGCCGACAGTGCAAGCTGGTTCGCCTGGCGCGCATTGTCGGCGTTCTGCCTGACCGTGCTGGTGAGCTCTTCCATCGTCGATGCAGTCTCTTCGAGAGAGCTGGCTTCATGTTCCGTACGGGAGGACAGGTCGAGGTTGCCGGTGGCGATCTCGCCGGTTGCGGTGACGATGGTTTCCGCGCCGTTGCGGACTTCGCTGACGATCTTCGACAGACCGCTGTTCATGTCCTTGAGCGCTTGCAGCAGCATGCCTGTTTCATTGCGGTACCTGACCTCGATGCGCGTGCTCAGGTCGCCCGCGGCGACGCGCTGTGCGATGTCGATCGCTTCATGCAGCGGGCCGCTGATGGAGCGGATGATCCTCATGCCGAGGAACCATCCGAGCAGGACGAGTGCCAGGGTGGCGCCGATGAGCGCGTAACTGGTTTTGGCAAGCTTGGTTTCGCGCGCGACGAGAATCTCTTCCAGCTGCTTCAGTGCGGCTTCCTGGAACTGGACTTGTTCGCTGATGACGGCCGTCACCTTGTTGAAGTAATCGGGAGCGTTGTAGGTGTGCTGTTCCGGCTTGACGATTTCCTCGCGGGCGAGGCGCAGCAGGTCTTCTCCCTTGGACAGCGTGGATTGCAGCGGTCCCGCGAGGCGCGCATTGAGCGCGGCGTTGGCGGCGACCGCCTTGTCCACCGCATTGCGGACTCCGGAGAAGCGGCCGTTGGCTTTTTCGATCAGCGCGACGATGGCGGCGCGGTCTTCAAGGCTGGCGTTCTTCGCGGTCAGGATGCCGGAACCGCGGGCACGCAGCCGGCCGAGCGTCTCGATCAGGTCCGGCGATTGCACCAGGGCGGCTTCGATGAGGTAGTAACTGTCCGCCTGCGGATCGAGGCTGAGTCCGAAATGGTCGATCATCAGCTCGCTGACCTTGAGCATCTGTTCTACCAGCGCGGTATGCGCGGCAAAACTTTCGGGCGCCGTCAGCTGGCGTTCGGCCACTTTCGCAGGAAGGGCCGCCCAGCGGTCCTTTGCCTCTTTCCATTTGGCGACGATCGTGGGGTTGTCGACCTGGGCAATGGCGGCCTCCGCGGAGGCGATCGACTTGTCGACTTCGCCCTGCTTGGCCGCACGCTGGGTCTGTGCTGCTTCGTTGCCGGACAGGGCCATTGCCGACATGCCCCGGTGCTGCTGCACCAGCAGTACGACACCCATCACCGATCGCACCGGCGTCAGGCCGTAGACCTCGGCCTCTGTCGCGACGATGGCCTTGCGCGCTTCGCTGATGTACATGGCGAGCGGGAGGGATACGAGGATGGCGGCGATCGTGCCAAGAAGGCCAAACTTCTGCCACAGGGCGAGTTTGTTGAGTTGCGTGAACATACACACTCCTATATGGGCGACAGGCAGTGCAGTAGTACGCTTCGGGAGAGCGCCTTCGTTGCACGCCTGTTCATGTTATAGGCGTGTGGTTGTGGACGGGCAATACCCGGATCATGGGATGTTGCGAAGTCCTTGATCCAGGTTAGATCCGGGGGAGAGGGAATGGAAAAAAGAACGGCCGCGGACGAGGAGCGTGTCCGGGCCGTTCATCGAGGGTTCGTCATGCGTGTTGCGAACGCTTTGCGGAAAGGCGGGGCGTGCGCGTCGTGATGCGGGTCATGGAGGCCGTCCGCGGGGGCGTCCTTGCCTCGGGCGCGGCCGGCGCCTGGGAGCCGTCCAGGCGGAAGACGCTCACGACCTGCGACAGGTTTTGCGCCTGTTCCTGCAGGGATTCGGCGGCTGCGGCAGCCTGTTCCACCAGCGAGGCATTCTGCTGCGTCACCTCGTCCATCTGCGTGATCGCTTCGTTCACCTGTTCGATGCCCACGCTCTGCTCGCTGCCGGCGGCGGTGATTTCCGCGATGATGTCGGACACGCGCTTGATGCTGGCTACGATCTCGTCCATCGTCGCGCCGGTTTCGTCCACCAGGCGCGCTCCGGCATCGACCTTTTCGACGGAATCGTTGATTAGCTCCTTGATCTCCTTGGCGGCGCCGGCGGAACGCTGTGCAAGATTGCGCACTTCCGAGGCCACGACCGCAAAGCCGCGCCCTTGCTCACCCGCACGGGCTGCTTCCACGGCGGCGTTGAGCGCGAGGATGTTGGTCTGGAAGGCAATGCTGTCGATGACGCTGATGATGTCGACGATCTTCTTCGACGACTCGTTGATCGAGCCCATCGTTTCGACCACATGCGACACCATGGATCCGCCTTTGCTGGCCACTTCCGATGCCGACTGGGCGAGCTGGTTCGCCTGGCGCGCGTTGTCGGCGTTCTGCTTCACCGTGCTGGTGATTTCTTCCATCGACGCTGCCGTTTCTTCCAGCGAACTGGCCTGCTCCTCGGTGCGCGAGGAGAGGTCGAGGTTGCCGGCCGCGATCTGGCTGGAGGCGCTGGCGATGGTTTCCGTGCCGCCGCGCACTTCGGTGACGATATTGACCAGGCTGCTGTTCATGTCCCTGAGCGCATGGAGCAGTTCGCCCGCCTCGCCGCCATGGCGCACTTCGATCTTCGCGGTCAGGTCGCCGGATGCGACGCGCTTGGCGAGCGTGAGCGCTTCCGAGAGCGGGACGGTGACGGAGCGGCTGATGGCGTATCCGATGACCGCAACGCCCAGCGAGAGCAGCAGGACGATGCCGATCAGCATGATCATGGTGGCGGTGAGTTCGGTGCGGCGATCATTCAGTTCCCGCTCCAGCTCGGCGACGGCGGCGTCGAAGAACTTCAGCTGGGCACCGATCGCGTCCGAGGCCTTTGCGAAATAGTCCGGGGCGGCGTGGCTGAGCTGCTCCGGCTTGACGATCTGTTCCTGCGTCAGTTGCAGTACCTGCTTGCCGATGGCGAGCGAGGCTTGCATGGCAGGGGCGAGCTTTTCCCTGAGCGCGGGGGCGGCGGCGACGGCCTTGTCCAGCGCGGCGCCGATGGCGTCGTAGCGGTCGTTCGCCTTGTCCAGCATCGCCATCATCAGCGCGCGCTCCTCGGTGCCGGCTTCTTTCGACGTCAACATGGCGGAACCGCGCGCCCGCATGCGGCCCAGGGTTTCCATCAGGACCGGCGAGTGGACTAGTGCGGCATCGGTCAGGTGGAAGCTGGCGGCTTCCGGGTCGAGGCGCAGGCCGAAGCGTTCGGCGATCATATCGTTCGTTTGCATGAGCTGGCCGATGAGCGCAGTGTGTTCGGCGAAGCTGTCCTTGCCCGCAATCGCCTTTTGCGCCACCTTGCCGGGCAGGGGCGACCAGCGATTCTTGATGTCCTGCCATTCGCGCGCGATACCCGCATGGCCGACCTGCTGCAATACCGGGTCGGCATCGCGTATCGCCTTTTCCACTTCGTCCTGCTTGCCGGCCCGCTGCGCTTGCGCGGACTCGTTGCCGGCCAAAACCATGCCGGACAGGCCGCGGTGCTGCTGCATCAGCATAACGACCTTCAGGACTGCGCGGGACGGCGTGATGCCGCTCACCTTGTCCTCGGCGGCATGGATGGTTCTGTTGGACTCCATCACATACATGACGAGCGGCGTGGCGACCAGCACAAGGCCAAACAGCGCGAGCAATGCAAATTTCTGAGACAGGAGCAGACGATTCAACAGCACGCGCATGGGCTTATCCTTTCTTGTGAGGACAGGTATAACAGTGGCTGGAAACGCAACGGGATGCGAACAACACCCACGGCGTCGTTGCAGCGCAGTGAGGATTTTCCGGGCAGGTCATGACATGCGCACTGCCGGTCATGGATGGGGACGGCAATGCAGGCGGAAGCGCACCGTGCGGCCTTGCGGGCGCGCGGCACGAGTTATTGTTATAGCACGGTCATTCCGGTTTGCAACTATTGCTTTTTGTCACTGTTGTAAGTTGCTTTTTGGTCTTACATCTGCTTGAACAGATGCGCGAAAACCCTGCTCACTGCAAGGCTTTCGCTGCGTCCGCGCAGCTTGAGCGACAGCTTGCCGCTTTCGTCGCGCACGGCGGAGTGGATGCAATTGACGTTGACTACCGTGCCGCGATGCACCTGCCAGAACGCGTTCTGGTCGAGCTGCGGCAGGAGTTCCTTGAGGCTGGTGCGGATCAGCGATTCGCTGTCGGCGGTAACGACGCTGACGTATTTGTCGGTGGCCTCGAAGTACACGACTTCGGACACCGGGATCATGCGCACCTGGTTGCCGACCGCGGCGCGGATGAGGGTGAGGTGCTCGCTTGCCGCGGGAACGTGCGGCACGAGGGAGCGCAGCTGGCCGACGATGCGTTCCAGCTCGGCATTGCGCTCCGTGTGCTGCGCGAGCCTTGTCTTGAGGCGTTCGACGGTCTTGGACAGGCGTGCATCGGTCACGGGCTTGAGCACGTAGTCGGCGGCCGCCTGCTCGAAAGCCTGCAGTGCGTATTCGTCGTACGCGGTGACGAACACCACGAGCGGGAAGGGCACATCCTCGGGCCAGTCTTCGGCGAGTTCCTGTGCGGCTTCGAGCCCGGTCTTGCCCGGCATCTTGATGTCGAGGAACAGCACGTCGGGACGCTGCGCCAGGGCTTCGGTCACGGCGGCGATGCCGTTCTCCACCACGCCGCCGACCTGCAGGTCGGGCCACAGGCGCTGCAGCGTCTGCAGCAGGGCATGGGCAAGGATCGGTTCATCTTCTGCGATGAGGGCGCGGGTCATGTTCATAGCGGAATGGTGAGTTGGGCGATGACGCCGTCGGGCGTGTTCGGGATCAGTGAAAAGCCGGCGCGCGTGCCGTACAGCGCATGCAGGCGTCCGCGGACATTATCCACGCCGATGCCGGTGCCGTCGCTCTGCGGTGCGCCATCGAGCCCGAGGCCGGTGTCGCACACGGTCAGCTTCAGCCTGCCATCCTCGCGCTCCGCGCGTACCGTGACCAGGCCGCCCTCGACCTTGGGTTCGAGGCCGTGCTTGATCGCATTTTCCACCAGCGGCTGCAGCAGCATCGGCGGGACGGACAGGCTGCGCAAGACATCCGGCAGTTCCAGCGTGTACGACAGGCGCTGGCCCATGCGCACCTTCATCAATCCGAGATAGGCGTCGAGCAGCGCGAATTCCTGTCCCAGCGTCGTTTTCTCCGAGCGCGAGGCCGAGAGCGTGGCGCGCAGGTACTGGATCAGCTGGTCGAGCATGTGCTGCGCGCGCGGCGGATCGACCGCGATCAGTCCTTGCAGGTTGGCCAGGGTGTTGAACAGCATGTGCGGCTCGATCTGCGCCTGCAGCATCTGCAGCTGCGCCTGCAATGCCTGCTTTTCGATGGAGGCGGCGCGCGCCTTTTCCGCCTCCGCCTCGGCGCGCAGGAACTCGATGTGCTCCCTGCTCCAGAAGAACCAGATGATGAACATGGAGCATACGGCGCCGCCAATCAGCATCGCCGTCGCATTGCCGGCGCGCATCGCGGAGAGCGCCTGCCGGGGAATGCCGAGCATGGAGGCGGCGAGCACTTTGCCGATGAACTGGGCTGCCGGAAGCGAGAAGAGGATCAGGAGGATGAACTTCCACTTCGGCGGCTTCTGTTCGCCCCACATGAGCAGGCGGCCGCCGTCGATGAAGGTGGTCGCCAGCGTGCCGATGCAAACCGAAAACACGAGGTTGACGAAAAAGCCGCCGTGGCCGCGCACAACATACGTGATGAGCACGGCGATGATCAGGTTGAAGACCTGGGTAATCGCAATGTCGATCGCAAACCGGCGCAGGCGGGAATAGCCGTGGACGTAGGGAGGGTGGTGAATCATGCTTCCTTCTTCTGCTGCTTCTTCATTTCGTTCTCGATCATGCGTTCCTTCCATGCCGCGCCCGGTGTGTGCAGGAAGACGGCAAGGCCGTGGAATAGTAACCCGATTCCCCAGCCCATCAGCGGCAAGAGGTATTGACCGCGAGGCACACGGCGAGATGGCGTTGAAAGCCGATCTTGCGCTCGACATGGCGGCGGGTGTCGCGGTAGGCAGCGGTGTGTTCCATGATTGCCTCCTGTCTTGCTTGATTCGTTGGAGGCATTATTCAGCGGGCGCCGCCGAAGGGATATCGGATTGCGACGAACTGCGCCAAACGGGAGTGAAGCGCGGATTTCCGGAAGCGAACGGGGTCAGAAACCCACAGCCTGCCCGTCGCGGCGGTGGTCGCTGGCGGCAATATAGCCGTCTTCCGTCTTCCAGATGAACTGCCCGGCGCCGAAATCCTGGGTGCTGTCGGTCTTCGTGTTGAGTTCGTGGCCGCGCGCCGCCAGCGCCTCCACCACGTCATGCGCCATGCTGCGCTCGATATCGACATGCAGGCCGGCATTGACCTTCCAGCGTGGCGCATCGCAGGCGGCCTGCGGCTGTTGACCATACGACAAGATGCGCACCAGCGCCTGCAGGTGCCCTTGCGGCTGCATGTGGGCGCCCATCACGCCAAAACTCATCTGCGGCACACCTTCCTTCGTGACAAATCCCGGAATGATGGTGTGGAAGGGGCGCTTGCCCGGCGCCACGCAGTTGGGATGCTTCGGATCGAGCGAGAAGCCGGTACCGCGGCTCTGCATGCTGATGCCGGTTTCCGGCACCACCACACCCGAGCCGAAGCCGAGGAAGTTGGACTGGATGAAACTGACCATCATCCCGTTTTCATCGGCCGCCGTCAGGTACACGGTGCCGCCGCGCGGCGGGGTGCCGTGCTTGTAGTCGCCGGCGTTGCGCAGGTCGATCCGCTTTGCCCGCTCCGCGAGGTACGCGTCGTCGAGCAGGTCTTCGGCGCTGACCTTCTTCATGTGATGGCTGTCGGCGACCCAGTGGTAGGTGTCGGCAAAGGCCAGTTTCATCGCTTCGATCTGCAGATGGATGCTGTCGGCGGAATCGACGGGGAAGCGCGTAATGTCCAGCCCGGACACGATACCCAGCGCCATCAGTGCGGCGATGCCCTGGCCGTTGGGGGGAATCTCATGCACGGTATAACCGGCGTAATCCTTCTGGATCGGCGTCACCCATTCCGGCACGAAGGCGGCGAGGTCGTCCAGCGTGAGCGCGCCGCCGCACTGCTTCGCATGATGCGCCATCGCCTCGGCGATTTCGCCGCGGTAAAAGGCTTCGCCATGCGTTTCCGCGATGCGGGTGAGGGTGTGTCCGGCCTCGGCAAAGACGAACTTCTCGCCGACAGCGGGCGCCCGGTCATCGGGCATGAAGGCGCGGGCGAAACCGGGTTGCCGCTTCAGGACGGGAACGGCGGCAGCCCATTTCTTCTGCACGATGGGCGGCACGAGATAGCCGCGCTCGGCCAGTTCGATGGCCGGATCGAACAGCTCGGCGAACGGAAGGTGGCCGAATTTTTCCGACAGCTCGACCCAGCCGGCCACCATGCCCGGCACCGTGACCGAATCCCAGCCGTGTCCCGGGATCTTTCCGCCGTGCTTCCTGTTGAAGTAATCCACATTCCAGCCTTGCGGCGCAGGCCCCGACGCATTCAGGCCGTGCAACTGCTGCCCGTCCCACAGGATCGCGAACGCATCGCCGCCGAGCCCGTTGGACACCGGTTCGACGATGGTGAGCGCAGCGGCGGCGGCGATGGCCGCGTCCACGGCATTGCCGCCCTTGAGCAGCATGCGCAGGCCGGCTTGGGCGGCGAGCGGGTGGGACGTGGAGACGATATTGCGGGCGAACAGCGGGGAGCGCGTGGAAGGGTAGGGATTGCTCCAGTTGAAGTCGGCCATGACGGTCTCTCAAGGGGATGACCAGATCGATTCTACTGACAACGCATGCACCTGTGCGGGGCGCGTCTTGATCATTTGCAAAGAAAAATATTGTGTCGCGTCATTTTCCGGTGCTGAAGTTTCCTTATGTCATTAATAAATGACGCAAGGAAATGAACGAACCCGGTCTGATAGAGTCTCTGTAATGTTGCTTCCTGATTGCATGAGATCCGCCTTGTCCGATTCCATCCGTTCCCTGTTCCGCAGCATGGCGCCTGCGGTCGACTTCTGTTCGCTGCGCCTCGTCGAGGAAAGCAGCGAGCAGCTGGCTGTGCGCCAGGATGTCCTGCAGCCGCTGTCCACCGGCATCGACCGCGGCGTCATGGTCACCGTCATCCACCGCGGCGGGTGCGGCTATGCCGCCACCAGCGACCTGAGTGCGTCCGGCCTGGCCAATGCGCTCGCCCGCGCGCGCCGCTGGGCGGAAGCCAGTGCCGGCCGTTCGGTCGTCGACTACTCCCGCATTCCCCTGCCACGCCCCGAAGGCCGCTATGCGACGCCGATGCCGCCTGCGCCGCTGCCATCGCGCAAGGAGCTGATCGACCTGCTGATGCGCGAATCCGAAGGCTGCCGCATCGACCCGCGCGTGGTCGACTGGCAGGCGTCGCTGTGGAGCGTGTCGACCTCGCAGCTCTACCTGACGGCGGACGGCGCCGACGTGGAGCAGCAATTCCGCTACCTGGTTCCCAACCTATCCGTCACGGCGAGCGACGGGAGCGATACTCAGACGCGCAGCCTCGGCGGCCAGTACAACGGCTACTGCCGCCAGGGCGGATTCGAGATCCTGGAACAGGCCGGATTCCTCGGCGCAGGCGGGCGCGTGGCGGAGCAGGCGCTGGAACTGCTCGCCGCGCCGAACTGCCCGAGCGGCGTCATGGACCTGCTGCTGATGCCGGAGCAGATGATGCTGCAGATCCACGAGTCCATCGGCCATCCGCTGGAGCTGGACCGCATCCTTGGCGACGAGCGCAATTTCGCAGGCACCAGCTTCGTGACGCTCGACATGTTCGGCAGCTATCGTTACGGCTCCGAGCTGCTCAACGTGACCTACGACCCCGAGCGCCCCGAGCAGTACGCCAGTTACGGCTGGGACGATGAAGGCAGCAAGGCCGAGCGCGCCTGGCTGATCCGCGACGGCATCCTCGAACGGCCGCTCGGCGGCACCGTGTCGCAGGCGCGCAGCGGCATGCAGGGCGTCGCCAATGCGCGCGCCTGCAACTGGAACAGGCCGCCGATCGATCGCATGGCCAATCTCAACATCGAGGCGGGCGACTCGACGCTCGACGCGATGATCGGCTCGGTCGAGCGCGGCGTGCTGATGGACACCAACCTGTCGTGGTCTATCGACGACTCGCGCAACAAGTTCCAGTTCGGCTGCGAGGTCGGCCGGCTGATCGAGAACGGCGAATTGAAAGGCATCGTGAAGAACCCGAACTACCGCGGCATTTCCGCCACCTTCTGGCGCTCGCTGAAGGCCGTGGGCGACCAGTCCACCTTCAGCGTGATGGGCACCCCGTTCTGCGGCAAGGGCGAACCCTCGCAGGTGATCCGCGTCGGCCATGCGTCGCCGGCCTGCCTGTTCGGCAATGTCGATGTGTTTGGAGGGGCATGATGCGCCTGTATTTCCGTGACCTCGCCGCCCGCCTCGATGCCCGCATGCGCGACGGCGAAGACTACCAGTGCTGGCTGGAGGCGGAATCGTCCGACTTCGTGCGCTTCAACCGCAGCGCGATCCGCCAGCCCGGCCATGTGCGCCAGATCTACCTTACGCTCACGCTGTTCGCAGGCCAGCGCCATGCAAGCATGACGATGGCGCTGGCCGGCACCATCGATGCGGACCGTTTTGTCCTCGACCGCATGGTCGCCGCGCTGCGCAGCCAGGTCCAGGACCTGCCCGAAGACCCGCACCTGCTGCGCGCGACCGAGGTGCGCTCCACCGAGCACATCGTCCCCTCGCGCGTGCCGGAAACCGCCGCCGTCGTCGACGAAGTGCTGGCTGCCGCACGCGGCCACGACCTGGTCGGCATCCTCGCCGCCGGCCCGGTCTATCGCGGCTATGCCAATTCTTTCGGCCAGCGCAACTGGCACGAGACGGCCAGCTTCAACCTCGACTGGAGCCTTTACCACCAGCGGGACAAGGCAGTGAAGGCCAGCTACGCCGGATTCGAGTGGGACGGCGCCGCCTTCGAGGCGAAGTTCAGCCATGCGGTGGAACAGCTGGCGTACCTGCAGCGCGACCCGGTCAGTATTTCACCCGGCGCCTACCGTGCCTATCTCACACCGTCGGCATTGAATGAAATCCTCGGCATGCTGAACTGGGGAGGCGTCTCGGAAAAATCCCTGCGCACCCGCCAGAGTCCCTTGTGCCGCATGCGCGACGACGGCGTGCAACTGAACAGCGCCGTGACCTTGTCCGAGCACACGGCGGGCGGTCTTGCACCGGCGTTCCAGGGCGACGGCTTCATCAAGCCGGGCAGGGTGGTCCTGTTCGACGAAGGGCGGCTGGCCGGCAGCCTGGTGTCGCCGCGCACGGCCAAGGAGTACGGCATCGCAACCAACGGCGCCGATGCAGGCGAGAGCATGTCTTCGCTGGAACTGGCAGCCGGTGGCTTGCCTCTGGAGCGCGTGCTGGCCGAACTCGATACCGGCATCTTTATCAGCAATCTCTGGTACCTCAACTTTTCGGACCGCATGAGCGGACGCCTGACCGGCATGACGCGGTTTGCGACCTTCTGGGTCGAGGACGGGGAGATCAGGGCGCCGCTGAATGTGATGCGCTTCGACGATTCGCTGTACCGGCTGCTGGGCGACAAGCTGCTCGGGCTGACGCGGGAACGGGAGATGCTGATCGATACGGATACGTATGGGGCGCGGAGCACCGGGAGTGCATTGCTGCCGGGGGCGCTGGTGAAGGACTTTACGTTCGTCTTGTAATCTCCCCTCTCCCGCAGGCGGAGCGGGGGAGCCCTTTCAAACGATTCCCTTCTCCTTCAACGCCGCAACCCGCTCCTGACTCTCCCCCAGCAATCCGCACAACACCTCCTCCGTATGCTGCCCCAGCAACGGCGGCGGCAAGTCATACTGCGGCGGCGTCGCCGACATTCGCATCGGACTGCCCACCAGCCTGACACTGCCGCCCGTCGGATGCGGCAGATCCATGCGCAGTCCGCGCGCCTGCACCTGCGGATTCTCGAACACTTCGTCGAGGTTGTTGATCGGACCGCAGGGGACGCCCGCCGCTTCCAGCGCATCGATCCACTGCTGCTTGGTCCTGGTCTTCACCATGTCCGCCAGCAGCGGCACCAGCGTGTCGCGATGGCGCACCCGCATTGGGTTGGTCGCAAACCGCTCGTCGGTCGCCAGCTCCGGCCGACCGCCCGCCTCCACGAAGCGCCTGTACTGGCCGTCATTGCCCACCGCGACGATGATGTGTCCGTCCAAGGTGGCAAAGGTCTGGTAAGGCACGATGTTCGGATGCGCATTGCCCCAGCGTTTGGGCGGATTGCCGCTGGCGAGGAAGTTGGTGTTCATGTTGGCCAGCATCGATACCTGCACGTCGAGCAGCGCCATGTCGATGTACTGGCCTTCGCCGGTGCGGTCGCGATGGGCGAGCGCCGCCATGACGGCAATGGTGGAATACATGCCGGTCATCAGGTCCGAAATCGCCACGCCCGCCTTCTGCGGTCCGCCTCCGGGCAGGTCGTCGCGCTCCCCGGTGATCGACATGAAGCCGCCCATGCCCTGGATGATGAAGTCGTAACCGGCGCGCTGCGCATAGGGCCCGGTCTGGCCGAAGCCGGTGATCGAGCAGTAGATGAGATCGGGCTTTTCCTTCTTCAGCGATTCGTAGTCGAGGCCATACTTCTTCAACTGGCCGACCTTGTAGTTTTCCAGTACCACATCGGATTGCCGCGCCAGCCGGCGCACGATCTCCTGGCCTTCGGGCGTGGCGATGTCGAGCGTGACGGATCGCTTGCCGCGGTTTGCGGCGAGGTAGTAGGCCGCTTCGCTGGTGTCCCGCCCGTCCGCATCCTTCAGGTAGGGCGGGCCCCAGTGGCGGGTATCGTCGCCGGCGCCGGGCCGTTCGATCTTGATCACGTCCGCGCCGAGGTCGGCGAAGTTCTGCGCGCACCACGGGCCGGCGAGGACGCGGGTGAGGTCGAGTACGCGAATATGTCCAAGCGCTTTCTTCAGTGTCGAATCACCCATGTTTCGAATTGTTCCGCAGTCAGTGGTTGTGTGAAGAAGTATCCCTGTGCAATGTCGCAGCCGTGATCGCGCAGGAATTCCATCTGCTGCGGTGTTTCCACGCCCTCGGCCACCACTTCCAGTCCCAGCGGCTTGGCCATCGAGATGATGGCTTCCGTGATGGCGCGGTCGTCCTGTTCTCCTGGCAGGCCGTCGACAAAGCTGCCGTCGATTTTAACCTTGCGCACGGGATAGCGCCGGAGGTAGGCCATGCTCGAGTATCCGGTGCCGAAATCGTCGATGCTCAAGCCGATGCGCATGTCGGTGATATGGTCCAGCATCGAGGACGCCATCGTGTGGTGCTGCATTACCGTGCTTTCCTTCACCTCCCATTCGAGCAGGTGCGAAGGAACGCCGGTGCGGTCCAGTGCGTCCTCCAGCTCCTGCACCAGCGACCTGTCCATCAGCTGGCTGACGGACAGGTTGATGGCCAGCGTGAAGTCGTGCAGTCCCTGCATGATCCATTCGTTCAATTGTTCGCACGCCTCGTTCATCACCCAGGCGCTGATGTCGCGGATGAGTCCGGTCTCCTCCGCCAGCGGCAGGAAGACGGCGGGCAGAAGAATGCCCTTGCGTGGGTGCCGCCATCGGAGCAGGGCTTCAACGCAGCGCACTTTCCCCGTGCGCAGGTCGATCTGCGGCTGGTAGTAGTGCACCAGTTCGTGCTCGTCGAGCGCGCGGCGCAGGTCCGCCTCCAGCGTGGAGCGTTGTGTTGCCGTGTCCTTGAGCTGCGGCGCAAACATCTGGTACTGGTCGCGCCCGGCGGATTTCGCGTGGTACATCGCGATGTCGGCTTTCTTCATCAACGTGTCGATGTCGGTGCCGTCGAATGGATAGATCGCGATGCCGACGCTGGCGGAGATCTGCAATTCGCGCCCCTGCAGGGAGAACGCGCCACGCATCGTCTCGACGATCTGCTGGGCGATATCGTCGGCGATACGCATGTTGCTCAGGTTGCGCGCCAGGAGCATGAATTCATCCCCGCCCAGCCGCACCAGGACGTCGTCCTTGCGCACGACATTTTTCAGGCGCAGCGCTGCCGCCTTGAGGAGTTCGTCCCCGACCGCATGGCCGAAGGCGTCATTCACGTTTTTGAACCCGTCGAGGTCGATGAAGAACGCAGCCAGTGTCTTTGCCCCGGCCGTCACCTTGGGAAAGAAATCGGCGGCCTGGTCGAACAGGAAGTGGCGGTTCGGCAACCCGGTCAGGCTGTCGTGGTGCGCGAGATGGCGCAGTTGCGCATCTTCCCGGACGCGCTCCGCCTGGCCGAACATGCCGCCGAGCAGCGCCGCCGCATTGTGTCCGAACTCGGCCTCATCCTTGCGCCAGCGGCGTGCCCGCGACAGGACGGTAAACAGGAGCAGGCCCGCAGGCTGGCTTCCGCGCTGCACGGGGAGCGCCATCAGTGCCTTGATTCCGCGCGCGTGGAAGTATTCGCAATACACCGCCACGCGCGGATCCTGGTCGAAGTCGTCGACAACAAACTGTTGCTCGCTGCGCACGATCTGGTGCAGGAGCGGGTGAAAGGACGTTGCGAAAAGCGTGTCGGGTTCCTCCACGGTCAAGCCTTGCCTCACGTCGTCATACATCGCCACGCAGCGGGAGGCGGATGGTTCCGGAGAGATTTCCCAGAACGCGCATCTGTCTGCGGCGATCGCCTTTGCTGCGGACTTCAGGATTACCTTCAGCGCGGAATCCAGGTTGACGTGCGCCTGCTGCGCGAGGCGCAACAGCCGGTTGAGGTAATGCAGTTGCCGCTTCCTTTCCGCGGCGACGTCCTGTTGCAGTTGCAATTCCTGCGTGACGTCGCGCGCATACACGAGAAGCGTATTGGGTTCGTCGGGAAGGTCAAGGCGGCAGGCCTCGCCGGCGAAGCGGCGCCACGCGCCGTCGTGATGGCGCAGCCGGAAAGACAGCGGAACAGACGCGCCAGTTTCCCCACCTGCTGCCTTGTCGAGGGTGGCAAGCAGCTTGCTGCGGTCTTCGCTGTGCACCAGGGTCGACAGCATGCCGCCGTTGCCGCCCGTCATTTCCTCGAACGACCGGTTGGCGAAGCGCAACGAGGTATCCGTGCCGCAGACCATGACGAGACCGGGCAGATGCCCGATGATCGCCTCGCCCAGTGCAACATCGGCGCGGCCTTCCTCGCTGCGCGATTCCGGACGCAGGATCCAGATGGTGGAGCGGGTGTCGTGCAGCGTGTCGATGCGATTGGCCACGAAATGGAAGCGCAGGACCTTGCCGGACTTGGTGCGAAGCCGGATTGTGGACGGGTCGTCTTCCGCCGAGGCACTGCCTTCGGGGAAAAGGAATTCCGCCGGCTGTCCGATCAGCTCGGCCTCGTCGAAACCGAGCCGGTCCACGAGATGCCGGTTCATATGGGTGATGACACCTTCCGTCAGGAAAATCAAACCGGTATCCGCGCCGCCCAGCAGATCGGAAAACGCGTGCCATTCCGCCGGGAAGAGGAAGGTGGAAGTATCGAATGGGGCAGGGAAGGGACTGTCGGCAGGCATGTCGGGCACGGCGGGGCAGGCCGAAGCCCCGTGGACTGGAGGCCTGACCCGCACCACCTTCTGATTAACGATTGGCATTAGACTGTGAATCCTTGAATATCATTCCAAGAGATCGCTCAAGCCATGTGGATTTATCCGAAAGTCCTTGCGCATCGCGGCGGCGGCACGCTTGCGCCGGAAAATACCCTGGCGGGCCTCCGTTGCGGCCTGGCGCATGGATTCCGCGCGGTGGAGTTCGATGTGATGTTGTCGAAGGACAGCATCCCGGTGCTCATGCACGACCCCGATTTCGGCAGGACGGTACGGGGCACGGGCAAGGTCTGTGAAACGACTGCGGCGGAACTGGTCCGCATGGACGCGGGAGCCTGGTTCGGCAATGCCTTTGCGGGCGAAACCGTAATGACGTATGAGCATGCCATTCATTTCTGCAAGGAAAACGGTATCTGGATGAATGTGGAGATCAAACCTTCGCCAGGCGCCGAGCGGGAAACCGGCAGGGTGGCCGCTGAAGTCACGCGCCGACTCTTCGATGGCGGCGATGCCATGCTGCCGCTGTTTTCCTCGTTTTCGTACGACGCGCTGGACGAGGCGAAGGCGGCGGCACCCGGCATCCCGCGCGGCTTGCTCGCCGACGTCATCCCGCCCGACTGGCGCGAACGGCTGCAGGCACTGGATGCAGTGGCTCTGCACACCAACCACAAGCACCTCCTTCCCGAGCGCGCACGCGCGGTCAAGCAGGCCGGCTACGGATTGTTTTGCTATACCGTCAACACCCCGGAGCGGGCGCGGGAGCTCCTTTGCTGGGGCGTGGACGCCTTCTGCACCGACCGTATCGACCTGATCGGCCCGGATTTCGCCTAAGGCTGATCCGGGCGGCCCGCCCGGTACGGAGACTGGCTCCGCAATCCCTTTCCGCTGCCTCATCGAAGGTATCCAATCACGTATAATCAACGGTTTGCAACGCATTTCCCTCACTTCGCCCAACATGAAATCGTCCGAAATCCGCGAAAAATTCCTGAAGTTCTTCGAATCGAAAGGCCACACCATCGTCGCGTCCAGCCCGGTGGTCCCCGGCGACGACCCGACATTGCTGTTCACCAATGCGGGCATGAACCAGTTCAAGGACGTGTTCCTCGGTTTCGACAAGCGGCCGTACACCCGCGCGACCACTGCGCAGAAGTGCATCCGCGCCGGCGGCAAGCACAACGACCTGGAAAACGTCGGCTACACCGCGCGTCACCACACCTTCTTCGAGATGCTGGGCAACTTCAGCTTCGGCGATTATTTCAAGCGCGACGCGATCACCTACGCATGGGAACTGCTGACCGACGTCTTCAAGCTGCCGAAGGAAAAGCTGTGGGTGACCGTCTACGCGGAAGACGACGAAGCCTATGAAATCTGGAACAAGACAGTAGGCGTGCCGGCCGAACGCATCGTGCGCATCGGCGACAACAAGGGCGCGCGTTATGCATCCGACAACTTCTGGATGATGGGCGACACCGGCCCCTGCGGTCCTTGTACGGAAATCTTCTACGACCACGGCCCGGAAATCGCCGGCGGCCCGCCTGGATCGCCCGACGAAGACGGCGACCGCTACATCGAGATCTGGAACAACGTCTTCATGCAGTTCAACCGCGACGAAGAAGGCGTGATGCACAAGCTGCCCAAGCCTAGTGTCGACACCGGCATGGGCCTGGAGCGCATCACCGCGGTGATGCAGCACGTGCACGGCAATTACGAGATCGACACCTTCGTCAACCTGCTTGCAGCCGCCAAGAAGGCGGTCGATGCCGCTGGCGCGGGCGATTGCGACAAGGATTCCCCGTCGCTGAAGGTCATTGCCGACCACATCCGCGCCTGCACCTTCACCGTCGTCGACGGCGTGATCCCGAGCAACGCCGGCCGCGGCTACGTGCTGCGCCGCATTGCCCGCCGAGCGATCCGCCATGGTTACAAACTGGGCGCGCGCAAACCCTTCTTCCACGCACTGGTCCCGGCGCTCGTCAACGAAATGGGCGACGCCTATCCGGAACTCCGCCAGAACGGCGAACGCGCGATGCAGGTGCTGAAACAGGAAGAAGAGTCCTTCTTCCGCACCATCGCCAACGGCATGGAAATCCTCGACCGCGCACTCGCCTCCGGCGCGACGCAGGTCGACGGCGACACCGCATTCAAGCTGCACGACACCTACGGCTTCCCGGTCGACCTGACCGCGGACGTCTGCCGCGAGCGCGGCGTCACGGTGGACGAGGCGCGCTTCAACGTGCTGCTCGACGAGCAGCGCCAGCGCGCGCGTGAAGCCGGCAAGTTCAAGATGGCGGCAGGCCTGGAGTATGCCGGCAGCCCGACCACCTTCCACGGCTACGAGAAACTGATCCACGACACCGCCAAAGTGACCGCGATCTATGTCGACGGCACCTCCGTCGAACAGGCGAATTCCGGCGACGACGCCGTGATCGTGCTCGACCACACGCCGTTCTACGCAGAGAGCGGCGGCCAGGTGGGCGACACCGGCGAACTGCGCAACGCCGCCGCACGCTTCCTGGTGGAAGACACGCTGAAGATCCAGGCCGACGTGTTCGGCCACCACGGCAGCATCGTGGAGGGCACGATCAAGATCGGCGACACGCTCAACGCCAAGGTCGACGCCGAAAAGCGCGCCAAAACCGTCCGCAACCACAGCGCGACCCACCTGATGCACAAGGCGCTGCGCGAAGTGCTCGGCTCCCATGTCCAGCAGAAAGGCTCGCTGGTCAATGCCGAACGCACCCGTTTCGACTTCGCCCACAACGGCCCGGTGACGCAGGAACAGATCCGCAAGGTCGAAGCGATCGTCAACGCAGAAATCCTCGCCAACCATGCCACGCAGGCACGCGTGATGCCGATCGACGAAGCGCAGAAGGTCGGCGCCATGATGCTGTTCGGCGAGAAGTACGGCGATGAAGTCCGCGTGCTCGACATCGGCTCCAGCCGCGAACTGTGCGGCGGCACACACGTCCAGCGCACCGGCGACATCGGCCTGTTCAAGATCGTCGCCGAAGGCGGCGTGGCCGCAGGCGTGCGCCGTATCGAAGCGGTGACCGGCGACAACGCGCTGGCCTACCTGCAATCGCTGGAATCCACCGTCAACCAGGTCGCAGGCACGCTCAAGGCAACGCCGGCGGAACTGTCCACGCGCGTCGGCAGCGTGCTTGAGCAGGTCCGTTCGCTGGAGAAGGAATTGGCCGCCGTCAAGGGCAAGCTGGCTTCCGCCCAGGGCGATGAACTGCTCGCCAAGGCAGTCGACGTCAACGGCATCAAGGTGCTCGCCGCCACGCTGAACGGTGCCGACGTCCCGGCGCTGCGCGAGACCATGGACAAGCTCAAGGACAAGCTCAAGACCGCGGCGATCGTGCTGGCCGCCGTCAATGAAGGAAAGGTCAGCCTGATCGCCGGCGTTACGTCCGATGCGACAGCCAAGGTCAAGGCGGGCGAGCTGGTCAACTTCGTCGCCCAGCAGGTCGGCGGCAAGGGGGGCGGCCGTCCCGACATGGCGCAAGCCGGCGGTACCGACCCGACGGGCCTGCCCAAGGCGCTCGAAGGCGTCACCGACTGGGTGCGCCAGCGTGCGTAAATGACGCCGCAATTCTGTCCCGTGTGCGCCGCGCCGCTCATCGAGCGCGCGGATGCCGGCGAAGCAGGCAAGGTACGCCTTGCCTGTCCCGACGGCCACTGGACGCACTGGAACAACCCCCTTCCGGTCCTCGCCGCCCTCGTTGAAGTCGAGGGCCGCATCCTCCTCGCGCGCAATGCCGCCTGGCCGGAAAAAATGTTCGCGCTCATCACCGGTTTCATGGAGCGCGGCGAAACGCCGGAGCAGGGCGTCGCCCGCGAACTCAAGGAAGAAACCAACCTCGATGCCAACCAAATCACCCTCATCGGCGTTTACGAATTCATCCGAAAGAACGAAGTCATCATCGCCTATCATGTGAAAGCATCGGGTCATATCCGGTTATCGGAAGAGCTGGTCGATTACCGCATGATTTCGCCCGAAAAGTTGCGCCCCTGGCGTGCGGGAACGGGTTATGCCATGGCAGACTGGATGCGCGCGCGCGGCCTGCCGGTTGAATTCATCGACCTGCCGACACAGTGACCGCTACCAGCGGAATTTCCACTACGTAGTTTTCGTTGCTTGTTGCGCCGCACAAAGACCTTTCATTTGGGGTAGAATTTCCCATCGATTTTTCGTTACAGAGTAATGAATATGGAATTTCATAAAGAGCTTGACGCTCGCGGTCTCAACTGTCCTTTGCCGATTCTGAAGGCAAAAAAAGCGTTGGCCGAAATGACCAGCGGCGAAATCCTCCGGGTGCTGGCGACCGATCCCGGCTCCGTTCGCGATTTCCAGGCATTTGCCCGCCAGACCGGTAACGAACTGGTCGGCCAGAGCGAAGACAACAAGGAATTCACCTTCTTCATGAAGCGTAAATAATCCCTGATCCCGCGCATGTCCCGCTTCCTTTCTTTCTCGTAGTCTTCCCCTTCAACGTCCCCGCAAGTCCAGTTGTTGCTTGGTTCCCGCACGATTCCGGCGGGCAAATCGCATCACGTTTCCTTGGATTTTTGATGCGATTTAGTGCATACTCTCTACCAATTAATAGAACGGTCGTGCTAAATTTCGTCGCACAGTCAACTGTCTCATATAATCACGGTTCGGTTTACGTTAACGTCAATTGTTTCTTTACAAAGGCAAAGCTATGAAAGTCTTGGTACCTGTCAAACGCGTGGTGGACTACAACGTCAAAGTCCGCGTCAAGTCCGACGGCAGCGGTGTCGACATCGCCAACGTCAAGATGTCGATGAACCCGTTCGATGAGATCGCGGTCGAGGAAGCCACCCGCCTGAAGGAAGGCGGCAAGGTCACCGAGATCGTGGCAGTGTCCTGCGGCGTGACCCAGTGCCAGGAAACCCTGCGCACCGCGATGGCCATTGGCGCCGACCGTGGCGTGCTGGTCGAGACCGATGCCGAACTGCAGCCGCTGGCTGTCGCCAAGCTGCTCAAGGCCGTGGTCGAGAAGGAACAGCCGCAACTGATCATCCTCGGCAAGCAAGCCATTGACGACGACTGCAACCAGACCGGCCAGATGGTCGCCGCCCTGCTGGGCTGGCCGCAAGCCACTTTCGCCTCCAAGGTCTCGATCGAAGGCGACAAGGCTGTCGTGACGCGCGAAGTGGACGGTGGTCTCGAAACCGTTTCCCTCACGCTGCCGGCCGTGGTCACCACCGACCTGCGCCTGAACGAGCCGCGCTACGTCACCCTGCCGAACATCATGAAGGCCAAGAAGAAGCAGCTCGACACCCTCAAGCCGGCCGACCTCGGCGTCGATGTCACTCCGCGCGTCAAGACCCTGAAGGTTTCCGAGCCGCCGAAGCGCTCCGCAGGCATCAAGGTGCCGGACGTCGCCACGCTGGTCTCCAAGCTCAAGAACGAAGCAAAAGTCATCTAAACCTATTCAGATCAGGAATCCATCATCATGACCGCACTCGTCATTGCTGAACACGACAATGCTTCGCTGAAGGGAAGCACGCTCAACACCATCACTGCCGCGGCGCAAGCCGGTGGCGACGTCCACGTCCTGGTTGCCGGCCACAATGCCGGTGGCGCAGCCGAAGCCGTCTCCAAGATCGCCGGCGTATCCAAGGTGCTGCTGGCCGATGCCGCGCACTTCGCCGACGGCCTCGCCGAAAACGTTGCAGAGCAAGTCCTGGCTATCGCCGGCAACTACTCGCACATCCTGGCTCCGGCCACTGCCTACGGCAAGAACATCCTGCCGCGCGTCGCTGCCAAGCTGGACGTCGGCCAGGTCTCCGAAATCACCAAGGTCGTCTCCGCCGACACCTTCGAGCGCCCGATCTACGCCGGTAACGCGATCGCCACCGTGCAGTCGACCGACAACGTCAAGGTCATCACCGTCCGCACCACCGGTTTTGACGCCGCTGCTGCCGGCGGCAATGCTGCCGTCGAAACCATCAGCGCCGCCGCCAGCCTGGGCAAGTCTGCTTTCGTCTCCCGCGAACTGGCCAAGTCCGACCGCCCGGAACTGACCGCCGCCAAGGTGATCGTCTCCGGCGGCCGCGGCATGGGCTCGGGCGACAACTTCAAGATCCTCGAACCGCTGGCCGACAAGCTGGGCGCCGCCATGGGCGCGTCCCGTGCCGCCGTCGACGCCGGTTTCGTGCCGAACGACTGGCAGGTCGGCCAGACCGGCAAGATCGTCGCGCCGCAGCTGTACATCGCCGTCGGTATTTCCGGCGCGATCCAGCACCTGGCCGGCATGAAGGACTCGAAGACCATCGTCGCCATCAACAAGGATCCGGAAGCCCCGATCTTCTCCGTGGCCGACTACGGCATCGTGGGCGACCTGTTCGAAGTGGTGCCGCAGCTGGTTTCCGAGCTCGGCTGATAGAAACACCGGGGCATCCGCCATGGCTGCCCCGCGCACAATAATTATTAAATACCGGGCAGGACCTGCCGGGTTTGTCGCGGAACTGACAGGATTTTTTTCCGGGTTTCGTAATAATTCCCGCAGTCCTGCCATTTTTCTTTGGAGTCTCAAATGAGCTATGTCGCCCCGTTGAACGACATGCTGTTCGTGATCAACGAACTTGCCGGCCTGTCCCAAGTAAATGCGTTGCCCGGCTGCGAAGACGCAACGCCGGAAACCGTCGAAGCGGTCCTGGACGAAAACGCAAAGTTCTGCGGCGAAGTCGTCGCACCCCTCAACGTCGCGGGCGACAAGGAACCGAGCTACTGGCACGACGGCAACAAGGTCACCACGACCAAGGGCTTCAAGGACGCGTTCAAGGCCTTCGGCGAAGCCGGCTGGCAGGGCGTGCAGCATCCGACGGAATTCGGCGGCCAGGGCCTGCCGAAGCTGGTGGCGACTCCCTGCATCGAAATGCTCAATTCCGCGAACCTGTCGTTCGCGTTGTGCCCGCTGCTGACCGACGGCGCCATCGAAGCGCTGCTGACGGCGGGCTCCGACGAGCTCAAGAATACCTACCTCGAGAACCTCATCTCCGGCAAGTGGACCGGCACGATGAACCTGACCGAGCCGCAGGCCGGTTCCGACCTCGCGCTCGTGCGTTCCCGCGCCGAGCCGCAGGGCGACGGTACCTTCAAGATCTTCGGCACCAAGATCTTCATCACCTACGGTGAGCACGACATGGCCGAGAACATCGTCCACCTCGTGCTGGCACGCACCCCGAGCGCGCCGGAGGGCGTGAAGGGCATCTCCCTGTTCGTTGTGCCCAAGTTCCTGGTCAACAAGGACGGCTCTCTCGGCGAGCGCAACGACGTGCACTGCGTCTCGATCGAACACAAGCTTGGCATCAAGGCCAGCCCGACGGCGGTGCTGCAGTTCGGCGACCACGGCGGTGCGATCGGCACGCTGGTTGGCGAAGAGAACCGTGGTCTCGAGTACATGTTCATCATGATGAACGCGGCCCGTTTCGCCGTCGGCATGCAGGGCGTCGGCGTTGCCGAGCGCGCGTACCAGAAGGCGGTGGCCTATGCCCGTGACCGCGTCCAGTCGCGCGACCTCGCCGGTTCCGCAGGCCCGGTGGCGATCATCCATCACCCGGATGTCCGCCGCATGCTGATGTCGATGCGCGCGCAAACCGAAGCCGCCCGCGCAATGGCCTACGTCACCGCGGCTGCCTACGACGCTGCGCACCACAGCGCGGATGACGCCGTGCGGAAGTCCAACCAGGCGTTCTACGAATACATGGTGCCGATCGTCAAAGGCTGGTCCACTGAGATGTCGATCGATGTCGCTTCCAACGGCGTGCAGGTGCACGGCGGCATGGGCTTCATCGAAGAGACCGGTGCGGCCCAGTACTACCGTGACGCGCGCATCCTCCCGATCTACGAAGGCACGACCGCGATCCAGGCAAATGATCTCGTCGGCCGCAAGACCGTGCGCGACGCGGGGGCGACGGCGAAAGCCATCCTGGCCCAGGTGCGCCGCACCGAAGAGGAACTGTCCGCTTCCACGTCGCCGGACCTCGCCGCGATTCGCTCGCAGCTGGCAATCGGTTCGAAGGCGCTTGAAGAAGTCGTCAACTTCGTGGTCAACAACATGAAGTCCGACATCAAGGCCGTCTTCTCCGGCAGCGTGCCGTACCTGAAACTGGCTGGCGTGGTGCTGGGCGGCTGGCAGATGGCGCGCGCGGCATTGGTTGCCGAGCGCAAGCTGAAGGCAGTCGAGGGCGACGCCAAGTTCTACCAGGCGAAGATCGGTACCGCGCGCTTCTTTGCAGACCACATCCTGTCGCAGGCTTCCAGCTATCGCACGTCGATCATCGACGGCAGCGCCGGCGTGATGGCGCTGGCGGAAGACCAGTTCTGACGCAACGACGTCGCGACAAGTCGAAAGGCAGTCCGGTGCAGGCCGGGCTGCCTTATTTTTTTGTCCAGCAGTGAACTCTCAGCACTTTTTTTTATCTGCCGTATACTGAATTGACAACCCTTGGTTTCTGGTCGGGAGGCGATCATGAAACGGTTACTGGCTATGGCAGGCCTGTTGTTCGGGCTTTGTGCACCGTGGTGGAGCAGCGCATGGGCGATCGACGATATCACGACGGCCGACGCCATCGCGATCCACGAAGTGGTGCAAACCCAGCTTGAGGCATTATCGAACGACGATGCCGTCAGCGCATTCGAGCTTGCCACCCCAGAAAAGCGCATGCTGATCGGCAGCCCGGACAACTTCCTGCGGCTGATCAAGGAAGAATACAACCCGATCTACCGCTACCAGCGCGTCATTTTCTCCAGGCCCGAAGTCATCAACGGCGATGCCATCCAGATAGTACGCGTCACGGACGGCAACAGCCGGGTCTGGCTCGCCATCTTCTGGATGCAGCAAGGTGACGACAGCGCATGGCGGATCGACGGTTGCCAACTCCTGGAAACCACCAGCGTCTCCATCTGACTTCGATCTGGATCAACATTCCGACACACACGCGCCTTGTGGACGCACATCCGCGCGCTATAACGACATAGTGCAGTGCATCGCTGCACGCTCGTCCATTCACTCCAGCGAGGAGAGCAGGATCATGACCCGCAAATACATCGACTGTCGCGAATTCCCGAGCGACATGAACTGCACGGTCGCCTTGTCGGCCGATTCAGACCAAGAACTCCTGGATGCGGCAGTTCAGCACGCTGTTGCCGTCCATCATCATGAAGATACGCCTGAACTGCGTCAGCAGATCAAGCAGATGTTCAAGGAAGGCACCCCGCCGATCGAGCGCCCGCTTGCCCATGCTTAACCGTATGCGCCGCCTGTAAACAGAAGGTCGAATGTGCGGGCGATTGCCGCGATGATGGCGATTGCCCCGCCTCCGAACGTCAGCACCAGCAGCGCCACAAGTAGCCAACCGGAATCCGATTTTCGGCTGGAGTCCTTGTTATGGGTTTTGTCCCATTTTTCATCCGGCGTAAGGCCGATGACCAGCGCTTCGATGAAAGCGGGAAAAATCGAGAGCGGGAACAGCAAGACATGCACCCAGGCCCAGACGTCCTTCTTGCCGTACAGATAGAACCTGTGGAAGCCTAGGCCGCCGAAAACGGCGGCGAGGAAGGTGGCGAGCGTCTTGTTCTTGTGCGATGTAGTCATTCCGTCTTGAGTGGTTTGTGATTTTGTTAAAATCCGGCTTCTTGCCAGCCTGAAGCCGGGTATTTTCGGGGCTGTAGTGTGCATGAGGCGCGCCTTCAGTGCAATTTGGCTGTGCTCTCTGTCGTTGTCCAATGACTAAACTTGCAGGAAACCTGAAAAACGGGCTATAATTCCCGGCTTTTTCCGCCTTCGAACAATTTTTGGAAGCACATTATGGTCGTTATTCGTCTTTCCCGCGCCGGCGCCAAGAAGCGCCCGTTCTACAACATCGTTGCCACCGACTCGCGTAACCGCCGTGACGGCCGTTTCATCGAGCGCCTGGGTTTCTACAATCCGGTAGCCGAAGGCAAGGATGAAGGTTTCCGTATCGCCGCAGACCGCCTGGCGCACTGGCAAGGCGTTGGCGCACAACTGTCCCCGACGGTTGCTCGCCTGGTCAAGGCAGCCGGCAAGACCGCTGCTTAATTCGGCTTCTATATAGTCGCTGGATTTGTCAATCAAGACGGTGTCAGGGGTTGCTGTCCCTGAAGATCTGGTGCTGGTCGGTTATGTGACCGGCGCCTATGGCATCAAGGGCTGGGTCAGGATCAAGCCCTATTCCTCGGATGCGGATGCCATGCTGCATGCAAAGACGTGGTGGCTGGACAAGCCTGTCCTGCACGACGTCGACATGATGCAGGCCAAGGTGCACGGCGAAGACGTTGTCGCTCAGTTGATGGGTGTGGCGGATCGCAATGGAGCCGAAGCGCTCAAGGGCGCAACCGTGCAGATCCGGCGAAGCCATTTCCCGCCGCTTGATGACAACGAGTTTTACTGGGTCGACCTGGTCGGCCTGGCAGTAGAAAACCTGGAGGGCGAAGCCCTCGGTGCAGTCGCCGACCTGATGGACAATGGCGCGCATCCCATCCTGAGAGTCGTGGCGCCGGTCGCGTCGCCGGATCAGAAGCCGAAAGAGTGGCTGATCCCCTTCGTCGACCAGTTCGTCAAGACGGTAGACCAGGCAGGTAAAAAAATTACGGTGGATTGGGGGCTGGATTATTAGCCCGGATTTTGGGATGAGTCGAGATGCAATTTGATGTCGTCACGCTCTTTCCCGACATGTTCACCGCGATCACGCAGTCGGGCATCACCCGGCGCGCGTTCGAACAAAGGAAATGTGCGCTGTCGCTCTGGAATCCACGCGATTTCACGACGGACAACTATCGCACCATCGATGATCGCCCCTATGGTGGCGGTCCCGGGATGGTGATGCTGGCCAAGCCTCTGGAGGCGGCCATCGGCGCAGCCAAGGCGCGCCAGATGGAACAGGGCTTGCCGCAGCCGCGCGTGGTGTATCTGTCGCCGCAAGGCAAACAGCTGACGCACGAACGTGTCATGCAGCTGACTGCCGAGACCGGACTGGTGTTGTTGTGCGGCCGTTACGAAGCGGTCGACCAGCGATTGCTGGACCGGTGCGTGGACGAAGAGATCAGCCTCGGCGATTTCGTGCTGTCGGGTGGCGAGTTGCCGGCGATGGCGCTGATGGATGCGGTGATCCGGCAGTTGCCGGGCGTATTGAACGACGATGTGTCGGCAATTGAAGACAGCTTCGTCAACGGATTGCTCGATTGTCCGCATTACACGCGGCCGGAATCCTACGACGGTGTGCCGGTGCCGCCGGTTCTGATGGGTGGGCACCATGCGGAAATCGAAAAGTGGCGGCGGGAACAGGCGCTGCTGGCGACTGCGAAGAAGCGGCCTGACCTGATCGAGAAGGCGCGCGAGGCAGGTTTGCTGTCGCGAGCCGACGAAAAATTTTTGAGCAGTTTGAAGTCGTAGTTTTGTTGTATCGCGCGGGGCAACCCGCATTTGTAAAACCCCATCCTCTACCGGGCAAACAATTTTCAACGCGCCGGCATGATGGCTTAAGGAGCTGAACATGGATCTGATCCAGAAACTCGAGCAAGAAGAAATCGCCCGCCTGGGCAAAAACATTCCTGACTTCGCGCCGGGTGACACCGTCGTCGTCAACGTCAACGTGGTTGAAGGCACCCGCAAGCGCGCCCAGGCTTACGAAGGCGTCGTGATTGCACGCCGCAATCGCGGTCTGAACTCCAACTTCATCGTCCGCAAGATCTCTTCCGGCGAAGGCGTTGAGCGTACTTTCCAGCTGTACTCCCCGCTGATCGCTTCGATCGAAGTCAAGCGTCGCGGCGACGTACGCCGTGCGAAGCTGTACTACCTCCGTGAGCGTTCCGGCAAGTCGGCACGTATCAAGGAAAAGCTGCCGAACCGTCGTGTGACGGCGCAAGCTGCAGAGTAATCGCCGATTACTGCAAGCGAAAAGGGCACCTGTGGTGCCCTTTTTCATTTCTGCGCTGCGTCGTGAGTCGAGACCGCAATCACGTTAGAATCGATACCGGATCATCCGCACCGCCGAGGAACATGTTTTGTCCAAACTGATTTTCGACCCCGAAGCTCTTCCTGTTGAATCCCTTGCGGGCGAGCCCGCGGTCGCACCGGAGCGGTTGAACGAATCCTGGCTGCGTGAACGTTTTGCCAATCCTCCCGCTTGGGAGCCGGAAGGTTTCGAGGAACGGCTGATGCGAAAGCAGACCGGCGAGCCGACGCCGGCATCGGTGCTGATGCCTATCGTCGTGCGCGATGACGGATTGACCTTGTTGCTTACCCAGCGCACCGCCCACCTGAACGACCATGCCGGCCAGATCAGTTTGCCCGGAGGCCGCGTCGATGAGGCCGACACCTCACCTGTCGAAACCGCCTTGCGCGAAACCGAGGAGGAAGTCGGACTTCACCGGCAGCACATCGATGTGCTCGGTACCTTGCCCGACTATTTCACCGGCACCGGATTTCGCGTGACGCCCGTCGTATCGCTCGTGCAACCACCTTTCGACCTGCGGGCCGATCCGTTCGAGGTGGCGGAGATTTTCGAGGTGCCGCTTGCCTTCCTGCTCGACGGCGCCAATCACCAGCGCCGCAGCATCGAACTCCCCGGCGTCGGCCGGCGGACCTTCTATGCGATGCCGTATGACCGCTTTTTCATCTGGGGGGCAACGGCCGGCATGCTGCGCAACCTGTTCCATTTCCTGCGTGCCTGAGCTGGCCGGTTTGATTCCCGCGTGGCACTGGGTTATCGTTACGGCTACCTGATACAACCGACAAGCTGATGACATTTCTCTCGATTCTCTTCGCGCTGCTGTTCGAGCAACTCAAGCCGCTGCGGGCCGATAACCCGATGTATGCGTCAATCAAGCAACTGGCGGCGCGGATGGAGGCGTCATTCAACGCAGGGCAGGAAAGCCACGGACGGCTGGCCTGGATCGTGACCATGCTCGCGCTGCTCGTGCCTGCGCTTCTGATTTATTGGCTGTGCGCGAAGATCAGTCCCTTTCTTGCACTGGCATGGAATATCCTCGTGGTCTACCTGACCCTCGGTTTCCGCCATTACAGCCACTACTTCACGTCCATCCAGCTCGCGCTCAACAGCGGCGACGAGGCGACCGCCCGCAGCCTGCTGGCCGAATGGACGAAACAGGATACGACCGGCATGAACGTGAGCGAGATCTCGCGCGTGGCGGTGGAAAATGCGCTGGTGACCACGCACCGCAATGTTTTCGGGGTGTTCTTCTGGTTCGCGCTGCCCCTGGGGCCGGCGGGCGCCATCCTGTACCGTGTATCCGAGTACCTCGCCCGCGCCTGGAATGAGCCGGAGCATCTTCGCAACGAGCCGTTCGGCCGATTCGCCACCAAGGCCTTCTACTGGATCGACTGGGTTCCCGCGCGCCTGACCGCGATTGCATTTGCCGTGGTCGGCAATTTTGAGGATGCCATTTACGCGTGGCGCAATTTTGCCCACCGCTGGCAGGATGAGGCGATCGGCATCATCCTGTGCGCTGGCGGCGGAGCGATGGGCCTGCGCCTGGGCAGCGCCAGGGAAAATGCCGCGGACCTGCGGTTTGTGGATGCGACCACGATCGATGCCGGCGGTATCGAGGCCGAAATGCCCCCCGGCGAAGAGGCAACCGTGCGTGCATTGCAGAGCACCGTCGGCCTGGTCTGGCGCGCCTTGCTGTTGTGGATGCTGCTCCTGCTCCTGCTTTCGTTCGCCGTCTGGCTGGGCTGACCCGGCCTCGTTTCCTTCCTGAAAATCGCGCGTTCCGGTAGCGAAACGCCGGGCGGCGACTATCCTTTGTCAATGGCCTTCCTCGTCCGCAGACGAGAATGTGGCCATTTTTGCAATATTGTCATTTTTCACATTGCGAGATGTTGTTTCACTTCAAGTCTTCTATAAGATATAATATGCAAGAATAATGAAAGCTTGCTCCTGCATAATAGGGGCAAGCTGAAAGAGCCGCTTCGCATGCACCGAAACGGACCCGAAAGCAGTAGCACCGCTTTTTGAAAGAAGCCGAACACATGGCCGATTCCACCACATCGAAGCCCGTCGCCCGCGAGTTCTTCATCCAGGGCCTCACCAGCAACGGCAGGCAATTCCGCCCGAGCGACTGGGCTGAACGCCTGTGTGGAGTAATGTCCTGCTTCCGTCCGGAAGGGATGCGCGGACCGGGTTCCCACCTTCGATATTCTCCGTACGTCAAACCCACTGTCCTCGGCGGCGTGAAGTCCGTGGTCGTCAATGAGGCGCTGCGTGAGATCGAGCCGATGGCCTACCACTTCGTGCTGAACTTTGCCAAGGACAACGACCTGCAGATCGTTGACGCCTGCCTCCTGCCGGAACCGGTGGAGAAGAAGGCCTGACCGGACGCCTTCGACGGCTGCCGGCCGGTCAGTACCCCGCCCATTTTTCCAGCAATCTCTTCAGTTCCCCGCTCTTGTCGAGCTGGGCAATGGCCTTGCGCATCCTTTCGACGGTTTCCGGCGCCAGTGTCTTTGACGCGACCATGTGGAATGGTACCGAACGTCTCTGGCGCAACCCTCTGATATGTATTGACCCGTCAAGGTCATTCAAAAAATCATCATTACAATTACAACGGACTCACAGCAGAGCAGGCGGCGATACGACGGTTGATCAGTCTGATATACGCGGGTTGGTTACCGCATGACAAAGATTCGTCGTGGAGCTGCCTCTCTCTAGTGGCGAGGATCATCCGGTGGTCTGGTGCCTCATAGAGGGTGCGAGGGTTCTCCGACCGTTGCTTGCCCTGCTGTGAGCCCGCTGATTATTCATCTGCGTGTCCTTCAAATTGTTTTTGCACTGCGTGGCGCAGGCAATGTCTGTCCGACTGCCCAGATGAACCCGGCCAACTCGCGTGCTACCGCCGTGCAGACTTGCACCTTGAGCTTGCCTTTTTCGTCGAGGAGCCGATACCGTCGGCACAGTCTCTTTTGTGCCGACCATGCGATTTCCTGAACCGCCTCGGGCGCGTGTTCGGCACGCCGCTGCAGGACCGCAGTCTTGCGTGCTGGATGCCGATAGGTCCACGCCGCCTCGATCAGTACCCGTCGCACGTGGCTGTTGCCGGTCTTTGTAATCGCACCACGGCGCACGCTGCCTCCACTGGAATACTCGCTGGGCACAAGGCCCAGGTACGCCATCAACTGCGGGGCATTGGCAAATCGCTTCAGATCCCCGATCTCGGCCACTATGGTGACTGCCGTGAGCAGATTTACTCCGCGCAGCGCCATGAGCGCCTGAATCACAGGCCATACCGACGCTGCCTGAACCACCTGCTCAATCTGCTTGTCCAGCCCTTGCACACGCTTGTGACATGACAGCACCGTATCGACATATTCCTGGAAAACGATTTGTTGCACCGGCTGCTCGAACTTCACCGTTTCCAGCCATCGGTAATGTGCCTGCGTCCACTTGCTCTTGCCGTCATAACGCTTGCCATGCCGTAGCAGAAAAGCCAGCAAGCGTTGCTTGGCTTGCCGCTGCAAATGCTTCATGTCCTCGCGTGCCCGGGTCAAATCCCGCAAGCCCTCATGCTCCTCATCCGGCACCCAGACCGCTGTCAGTTCGCCAGCACGATGCAGTCTTGCCAGGCTCAAGCTGTCACGTCGGTCCGTCTTGACACGGTCGCCAGCCTTCTTGGGAATCAGCGACGGTGCTACCACCAGACAAGCCTGCTTGAGCCCTTGCAGCTGTCGATACACCCCATAGCCGCACGGCCCAGCTTCATAACAAAACGACAGCTTCGTGCCGCCCTTGCCAAGCTGCCGTACCAGCTTGATCATCGCTTCCGGCGTGTTGGCAATCTCTCCGACATAGCGCACTTCGCCACCGTTGGCCTCCGCCACAGCGACCGCAATCGTCTCCTTGTGCACATCCAATCCAACGTATTTGCTAAACTCGTTCACGGCCTGCCCCCTCAATTACGGCTCTGAGCCTGGGTTGAAAAACCTCAAGCTTAATCCGCGTCGCTTGAGGTGCGGCAGGTCAATACATTATGTCTAGGGCAGGTCGCCGTAAAAAGCATCGACAAGATGCGCTTCAAGACGGCGGGCGAGCCCTTCACCGCCTTGCCGCATGACCGCGTGGTGGTTGCTGGCGAAGACCCCGCCGGCAAGCGGCGCAAGCGCATTCATCCAGGGCTTGGTCGTGCATACTTGCCAGTCATAGCGAACGGTTGTGATTCCGGCATCATGCATGAAGGTCCATCGTCCCGAGCCGTTGAGATCGCCATTGACCTCGGCAGCAAGGAGGTGGAACTTCTCGATCTCGGTCGCGCGCGCGACAAAGGACAGGCGGTATGGCAGCCGGCCTTTCCAGATGTAGCGCCGCAGGCTGCCGATGCCGCCGGCATCGCCCGGAGCGATCTGCTCGACGTGCTCTGCGCCAGGCCACCAGGCCGGCCATTGCAGGGAGTCGAATACGGCGTCGAACACTTGCTGGCGTGGCGCAGCAATCCGCCACAGTGTGAGAAACCGGTATTCCATGGGAGTCCCTCGCATCCTTCCTTCAATCCAATATAGACCTTGCGGGCGTTCCGCATGGAGGCGCATTGCGTGCGGATTGTTGACGCTCAACCACACTCACCGGTCGATGAGACGGGCAGAGCGATAGAAACGCTCGTTCACTCTTACCTTGTGGCAACAAACTGCGCTACCCTATCGTGAATTTGCTCAATTTTTTATGGCGAGGGATGACTTTTTGCCAAGCTGCTTTTCATTCAAAAAGTACCTCACCGGAACCGCCATGCCGCGATGTCGCTTGCCGTTCAACCTTTCTGCCGCCGCTGTCCTCGCGCTTGTCGTGGGGCTGATCGGGGCGACGGCGCTATTCGTGGGAATGCGCCGGCTCGAACATGACAAGGTCGACCTGGATTTCCAGCAGCGCGCCAGTCTTCGCACTGTTACGCTCCGGCAGCAATTGACCGAGACGGTGCAGGTCCTCAAGTTCCTCAACCAGCTGTTTGCTACGGTCGAGCCGGTCAGCCGCGAGCAGTTCGGCGTGTTTACAGACCCTTTGTTGCAGCGCCATCCGTATGTGCAGGCGTTCAACTTCCACCGCTTTGTCGCGGACAGCGAGCGGGAGGCCTACGAGGCGCGGATGCGGCGGCGGTTTCCGGGTTTTGCGATGACGCGCCTGAAGGACGGCAAGGTGGTGCCGGCCGAACCGCGCGAGCGTCACCTGGTGGTGGACTACATCGAGCCGATGCATGGGAACGAAGTGGCATTCGGCCTGGACGTGTCCCACAATGCGGAGCTCATCGCGGCACTGGAACGCGCGATCGATACCGGAACGGTGTCGTCGACGGGCCTGATCACCCTTGCCCAGGGCGGCGGCAAGCTGCGCGGCTTCCTCGTGCTCATGCCGGTCTACCGGCATGGCATGCCGCTCAACTCGGTGGCGGCGCGGCGCAGGGCGGCTATCGGCGATACCGCGGCGGTGTTCAACGCTCCCTATCTCGTCGAACAGATCCTCCGCACCAACAGCTTGATGGAAGATGCCGGAATCGGCATCAGTGTATATGCCGCGGCCAGCCTGGACGAAGAATTCCTCGTCTTCCGCAAGGGCGCGCGCCCGTTCCGGCAGGCGGCGGCATCGTGGCTGCCGCGCTGGATCTTCCACGACCAGCCCGAAGAGATCGTGCACAACTTCGATGTGGCAGGCAGGATCTGGCGGGTCGTTGTTTCGGCCGAACCCAAGCCATTCTTCCTGGAGCACGATGGCTCGCTGAATACGTTGATCGGCGGCATCCTGTTCAGCATGCTGCTGGCGGCATTCGTGCAGGTCCTGGCCTCGCGCTCGCGCCGCGTCCAGAAGCTGGTGGAACAGCGCACCGCGGAGCTGCGGCATGCGAACGAACGCTTGATCGAAGACATCGCGGCGCGCAAGCGTGCCGAGGACGGTCTGCAACTGCGGCAGCGCGCCATCGATGCAAGCGCCAATGCCGTCATCATCACCAGTGCAGTCCCGCCCAAGTACCCGATCGAGTATGTCAATCCGGCGTTCGAGCGGATTACCGGCTACAGCGCCGCCGAAGTGCTCGGACGCAGCTGCAGCTTGTTGTGGGCAGAAGACCGCGACCAGCCGGAGATTCAGGAAATCCTTGCCGCCGCCCGCGAAAAGCGCGAGACGCACGCAGTCCTGCGCAATTACGGGAAGGACGGGCGCATGTTCTGGAGCGACGCCTACCTCGCTCCCGTGCGTGACGAGTCGGACGAGGTCAACCATTTCGTCGTGGCGCTGTACGACATCACCGCGACCAAGCGCTACCAGGCCGAACTGGAGTTCCAGGCCAACCGCGATACGCTCACCGGCCTGGCCAACCGCAGCCTGCTGCACGACCGCCTGCGGCAGGCGAGTGCCTATGCGGTGCGGTATGGGCATCCGGTGTGGGTGCTGTTCCTCAATCTTGACCGTTTCAAATTCGTCAACGACACGCTTGGCCACCGTGCCGGCGACCAGCTGCTGAATATCGTGGCGCAACGGCTGCGCGAAGCCGTCCGGGCGTCCGATACCATCGCACGCTTGAGCGCCGACGAATTCGTGCTCATCCTGCCTGAGGGCGCCGAGGATAACCTGTCGCCGGTGGTCATTCAGCGCATCATGGCGTCGATTGCACAGCCGATCGTGATCGAGGGTTACGAGTTCGTGATGGGGTGCTGTATCGGCATCGCCGTCTGCCCGACCGACGGCACCGATGCCGACACGCTCATCAAGCATGCGGGCATCGCGATGTACCGCGCCAAGGAAACGGGATGCAACAGCTTCCAGTTCTATGCATCGTCGATGAACGAGCAGGCGATGGAACGGCTGCGGCTCGAGAGCGATTTGCGCAATGCGCTGGAGCGCGACGAGTTCGTCCTGCACTACCAGCCTCAGGTCGATCTCGCCACGGGAGGCATCCTTGGGGTGGAAGCGTTGATCCGCTGGCGGCACCCGATGCTTGGTGCTGTGCCACCGGCGCGGTTTATCGCCCTTGCAGAGGAAATGGGCCTGATCGTGCCGATCGGGAACTGGGTGCTGCGCACCGCTTGCCGGCAAAGCATGGCCTGGCTGCATGCCGGGTACGGGCAGGTGCGCGTCGCCGTGAACCTGTCTCCGCGCCAGTTCTACCAGCAGGACCTCGTGTCTTCCATCAAGGCAATCCTGGAAGAGACCGGTATCGCGCCGCATTTGCTGGAGCTGGAACTGACCGAAAGCATGATGATGAACGACGTCGAGCATGCAGTCGCCATCCTGCACAAGCTGAAGGCGATCGGCGTGCACCTGTCGATCGACGATTTCGGCACCGGCTATTCCAGCCTGTCCTATCTCAGGCGTTTCCCGATCGACCTGCTCAAGATCGACCAGTCCTTCGTGCGCGACATTACCGTCGATGCCGACGATGCCGCCATCGTGCTGTCCATCATTTCGCTGGCGCACAGCCTGCGCCTGAAGGTGATTGCCGAAGGGGTGGAGACCGAAGCGCAGCTCAGTTACCTGCAGCGCCACGGCTGCGATTTCATGCAAGGCTTTTACTTCAGCCGGGCATTGCCTGCCGAAGACTGCACGGCGCTATTGCGCAACCGGCGCCGCCTGCCGCCGGCGCTCACCGCTCCACGCCGGCAGACGCTGCTCATCGTGGATGACGAACCGGGTGTCGCTTCGGCACTCAAGCGCATGCTGCGCTCCGACGGGTACGACGTGCTGATCGCGATGACCCCGGAAGACGCATTCGAGCTGCTCGGCCGTTATCAGGTGCAGGTTGTGCTGTGCGACCTGCGGATGCCGGAGATGACGGGCAGCGAACTGCTCGGCAGGGTCAGGACGTTGTACCCGGAAACGGTGCGCGTGATGATTTCCGGGCACGCCGCCGTGAACAGCGTCGTCGATGCCGTCAACCTCGGCGGAATCTTCCGCTTCTATGCCAAGCCATGGGATGAAGGCGTGCTGCGCGACGGCATTCGCGACGCATTCCGCCATTACTGGACAATGCACGGGGAGTTGCTCGATGCGGCAGGAGACAGCGATGCGGAAGCGGTGGCCGGCGTCGGAACCTGAGGCGTTGCCGGCGGTTCGGGGTAAGATGCCGGAATTACTGCCACGAAGGGACCGCGATTGAACGCATTCCAGCTCGACACCGCCGCCGTTGCCATCAGCGTGACGCTGATCGTTTCCTATTACGTCTTCCTTGTCTCGCGCGTGCGGCGCGATCCGGATTACACCATCCAGGCGATCAACCACAAGGCACGTACCCTGTGGGTGGAGGCCGTCATGCGCGACCGCTCCAAGGACATCATGGGGGTGCAGGCGCTGCGCAACTTCGCCATGGCCGCCACTTTCAAGGCGTCGTCGGCGATCCTGCTCATCATCGGCACGCTGACGCTGTCTGGACAGGCGGAAAGCCTGGCGCGCACCTGGCATGTGCTCAACATCGGCGGCTCGATCGCACCGGAACTGTGGATCGTCAAGATACTTTGCCTGCTCACCGCACTGATCGTCGCTTTCTTTGCCTTTGCCATGACGATCCGGGTGCTCAACCATGTGGTATTCATGATCAGCCTGCCGGCCGATGCCGCACAGGGCGCGCTGTCGCCGGAATGGGTGGCGGCGCGGCTGAACCAGGCCGGCGCCTTCTATACCGTCGGCATGCGCGCCTATTTCGTCACCGTGCCGCTGGCGTTCTGGCTCTTCGGCCCGGTCCTGCTGGTGCTGTCGACCATGGGACTGGTGGTCATGCTGTATTACCTCGACCGCAGCCCGTTCTCGCAGGAAGGTTGATTTCGCCGGCGAAACTCGACGCTGGAACGCACAGGCGCATTGCCGATCAAACTTCACATCAAATGGGGGTGAAGATGGATCAGACCAGGACAGAGCGGGATACCTTCGGACCGATCGATGTTCCCGCAGAACGCTTGTGGGGCGCGCAGACGCAGCGTTCGCGCGAGTTCTTCAGTATCTCGACGGAAGCGATGCCGCGCGAACTCGTGCATGCCCTCGCCGTCGTCAAGCGCGCGTGTGCGGTCATCAACCGCGATCTCGGCCGGCTCGATGGATCGAAGGCCGATGCCATCATCCGCGCCGCGGATGAAGTGATCGAAGGGCGGCACCCGGACGAATTTCCACTATCCGTATGGCAAACCGGCTCCGGCACGCAGAGCAACATGAACATGAATGAAGTGCTCGCCAACCGCGCATCCGAGTTGCTCGGCGGATCGCGCGGTGAAGGACGGCTGGTGCATCCCAACGATGACGTCAACCTGGGCCAGTCGTCCAACGATATTTTCCCCACGGCGATGCATGTGGCCTCCGCCCTTACCGTGACGAACAGCCTGATGCCTGCGTTGCATGCGCTGCGTGCGTCACTGGGAAAGAAAGCAGCGGCATTTGCCGGCATCGTGAAGATCGGCCGCACCCATCTCCAGGATGCGACGCCCCTGACCCTGGGACAGGAATTCTCCGGTTACGTCGCCCAGCTTGACCATGCACGCTCCGTGATCGAAGCGATGCTGCCCGCCTTGTGCGAACTGGCCGCGGGCGGCACCGCTGTCGGCACCGGCCTGAACACGCATCCCGCGTTCGGCGAGCGCGTGGCAGCGGAACTGGAGAGCAGCAGGGGATTGCCGTTCCGGAGCGCCGCGAACAAGTTTGCCGCGCTGGCCTCGCACGATGCGATGGTGGCGATGCACGGCGGCCTCAAGACGCTTGCCGTGGCGTTGATGAAGATCGCCAACGATGTCCGATGGCTGGCTTCGGGGCCGCGATCCGGACTGGGCGAGATCACGATTCCGGAAAATGAGCCCGGCAGTTCCATCATGCCGGGCAAGGTCAATCCGACGCAGTGCGAAGCATTGACCATGCTCTGCTGCCAGGTGTTCGGCAACGACGTCGCCATCAATATCGGCGGTGCGTCGGGCAATTTCGAGCTGAATGTGTTCAAGCCGCTGGTGGCCCACAATTTCCTCCAGAGCGTGCGCCTGCTCGCTGACGGTATGCGCAGCTTCGATACCCATTGCGTGCAGGGGATCGAGGCGAACCATGAACGTATCGCCGAGCTGATGGAACGCTCGCTCATGCTGGTGACCGCACTTGCTCCGCACATCGGCTACGACCGCGCCGCCCAGATCGCCAAGCGAGCGCACCGCGAAGGCACGACGCTCAAGCAGGCAGCGCTTGCCTATGGCTATGTCAGCGAAGCGGATTTCGACCGCTGGGTTCGGCCCGAGGACATGACAAAACCGTCGGAATGACGTTAAAAAGTGAATTTTGGTTCATTGAGTATTTAATCTTTCAGTAAGCAAGCAGTAATCTTTCTGTTCCATCATCGCGCGCACCGGAAGTTTCCGGGGTACGCCTTTTGACATCCGCGCTCTCCATCAACCTTCCATATTGCCTGCCCTGGCCGACGTTTTGCGTCGCAGCACAATCGCGCCGGCGAAACATTTTGAGCAACGGCCGCGCTGCTGTGGTCTAGGATGAATAAAAAGAACCGGGAGGATTCAACATGCATACTCAACAACTTCGGTATTTGTTGCTGCTGGCCGCAGCCATGCTCGTGAGCGCGGTGCTGGCTTCGTTCGAATGGCTGGCCGGGATGGCAGTGAATCCCTTTGTCGCCGCCTTCATCGCCTGTGCCTCGGGCATCGCCTTGACGATGGTCTTCCACGCGCGAAGCAGCAACGGCACGGAAGCTTTCGCGCACAAGGTCGGCGAGGAAATCGACCACCTGATGATCGGCGCGGCGGAAACCTCCTACTTCGTCGACTCCATCAAGAAGAAGGTCGATGTCGACCTGCAGACCACCGAGGAAATCGTGGGCAGTACGCAGGAGACTGCGCACACCACTGAACAAATTGCCGTCAACGCCGAGCGTGCCGCCAAGGTGGCCGCCAATGTATGCGCCGAGAGCGTGGCGGGACGCGCCGAAGTGGACCAGGGCCTGCGCCAGATCAGCAATGCGCGTGAAGATGCGCAGGCGGCGTCAGGCATGATGGGCAAGCTGCAGGATAAGGCGCGCCGCATCCACGGCATCACCGAAGTGATCAACGAAATCGCCGCCCGCACCAACCTGCTCGCGCTGAATGCCGCGATCGAGGCCGCGCGTGCGGGCGAGCACGGACGCGGCTTTGCCGTCGTCGCCGGCGAAGTGCGCCAGCTGGCGCAACGCACCACTTCTGCAACCGATGATATCGGCAAGATGGTCCGCGAGATCAATGAAGAAGCCGAACGTGCGACCACGGGTATGGGCGCGCTGACCGACAAGGTGATGGAAGCAGCGCAGAATGTGGAGAAGGTGCACGGCTTCCTCAGCAACATCGAGCGCCTTGCAAGTGCGTCACAGGGCGAGATCGAGGAAATCGCCGCCGCTTCGCGCGAGCATGTGGAAACCACGCGCCGCATTGCCGACGCGATCTCGCGCATCCGCGACGGCATGCTGGCAACGGAAACGGAGCTGCCGCTGGCGTCGAAGTCGGCGATGATGCTGAACGACCGCGCCGAAGGCTTGTTCGATGCGGCAACGGCATGCCATGCCAAGACCTCGCACGACGAGATTCGCGCCGTGGCCGAGCAGGCGGCCCGCGACATCGGCAAGGTGTTCGAACAGGCGATCGCGACCGGGCAGATCACCGAAATGGCGCTCTTCGACCGCAGCTACAAGCCGATCCCGAACACCAATCCGCCCAAGCACAGGACGGCCTTCGATGCCTTCACCGACCGTGTGCTGCCGGCGATCCAGGAATCGATCCTGGAAAAGATGCCGCACATCGCGTATGCGGGCGCCGTCGACAACAACGGCTACTTCCCGACGCACAACCGCAAGTTTTCACAGCCGTTGACCGGCAATTACGATGTCGACCTGGTGAACAACCGCACCAAGCGCATCTTCAGCGACCGTACCGGCTCACGCTGCGGCTCCAGCACCAAGCCCTTCCTGCTGCAGACCTACAAGCGCGATACCGGCGAAGTGATGCACGACCTGTCCGTGCCGATTTACGTCAACGGCAAGCACTGGGGAGGCTTCCGCATGGGGTACCGCTCCAGCGGCCCGGCGCCGGCGAAGCCGGCTGTCCCGGCCCGCAAGCCTGCGCTGGCAGCGCCTCGGCTGCGGCAGGTTACGTAGTCCCGACGGACTGCATCACCTGCTCGCGGAACCAGCGGTTCGCGGGATCGTTGTCCACGTTCGAATGCCAGTAGAGGAACACGTCGAACGGCGGCACTTCGAGCGGGAAGGGCAGGATCTGGTTGCCGAACTGTTCGTTGGCGATGCGCGCATAGCGGCCCGGCATGGTGAGGAGCATATCGGTCTGGCTGACCACGCGGCAGGCGGCGAAGTAATGCTGGCAGCGCAGGCAGATGCGCCGCTCCATGCCGAATCGGCTCAGTTCGAAATCCTCGAGGCCCGGCCCGCGCCGGCGCGAACTGGCGAGGATATGGTCCTGCTTCAGGTAGGTGTCGATATCGACCGCGCCTTTGATGACCGGATGCTCCTTGCGCGCGACCACCACCGTCGAATCCTGGTAGATGCGGGTGTGCATGATGTCGCTCGCAAGCGGCAGCAGCACGTCGATGGCCACGTCCAGCGTCCCGTTCGCCATTTCGCTTTGCAGCTCGCGCCGTTCCACATGGCTGGCCGCCACGTCCACCAGCGGCGCGCTTTGCCGCACTTGCAGCATCAGGGGCGGCAGGAAGGTTGCCTCCAGCACATCCCGCAGCGCAATGTTGAAACGCTTTGCCGTCGTCGCCGGATCGAAGGCATGCACGCCGTTGAGCGTGACCTCCAGGCTGCGCAGCGAGCGGCGGATCGGATCGATGATGCTGCGCGCCAACGGCGTCGACACCATCGCATGGCCCTGGCGCACGAACAGCGGATCGTCGAACATCTGCCGCAGTCGTCCGAGCGCATGACTGATCGCCGGCTGGGTCAGGTTGAGCTTCTGGCTGGCGCGCGTGACGCTGCCCTCCGTGTAGATCGCCTCGAAGACGGTGAAGAGGTTCAGGTCGACGCGAGAAATATGCATGGAATTTATCGAATCAGATAATAACTATTCATTTGATCGATTCTAACCCCGGCGATATGCTTTCCACAACCCGCTATTCACGTACAGGGAAGGCAAGCAATGGGACAAATCTATCTGGTCCGGCATGGACAAGCATCGTTCGGAAGTTCGAACTACGACCAGTTGTCCGACCTCGGCCTGGAGCAGGCGCGCCTGCTCGGCGAATGGTTCGCCAATTCCCACCAGAAATTCAACCGCATCGTCACCGGCAGCCTGAAACGCCATCGCCAGACCGCCGACGCCTGCATCGCCATGCTGCCAAAGGCGCACCGCGTCGAGACCGACTGGGATACCGATCCCGGTTTCGATGAATACAACCATCATGAAGTGCTGGTGCGCCATCGTCCCGAGTTCGACGACCCGGAAGAGGTGAAGCGCTTCCTCGCCTCCAGCCCGAAGGCCAAATACGCCTTCCAGGACATTTTCCAGGCGTCGATGTCGCGCTGGATGAGCGGTCAGTACGACGGCGATTACGTCGAATCCTGGCCGGTATTCCAGAAGCGCTGCGTCGATGCGCTGCAACGGCTGGTGGACAGCGCGGACAAGTCGCAGAACATCATCGTCTTCACGTCGGGCGGAACGATTTCGACCATCTGCCAGCATATCCTCGGCCTGTCGGACCGCCAGACGGCCGAGATGAACTGGACGCTGGTGAACTGCGCGATGACCAAGCTTTTCTACCAGCCGGGGCGCGTGACACTCAGTTACCTCAACAATTACTCCCACCTCGAATGGCTGGGCAAACCTGAATCCATCACCTATCGCTAATATGACCAACGCAAACCTGTTCGACCTCTCCGGAAAAATCGCCCTCGTCACCGGTGCCAGCCGCGGCATCGGCGAATCCATCGCCAAAACCCTCGCCGCCTATGGCGCGCACGTCATCGTTTCCAGCCGCAAGGCAGAAAGCTGCGAAGCCGTGGTCGCCGCCATTCGCGAAGAGGGCGGTTCCGCCGAGGCGCTCGCCTGCCACATCGGCGAGATGGCACAGATCGAAGCACTGTTTTCCGCGATCGAAAATAAGCACGGTCGTCTGGATATCCTGGTCAATAATGCCGCGACCAACCCGTACTTCGGACACATCCTCGAAACCGACGTCTCGTCCTTCCAGAAGACGGTGGACGTCAATATCCGCGGCTATTTCTTCGCGTCCGTCAATGGCGCGAAACTGATGAAGAAGAACGGCGGCGGCAGCATCATCAACGTCGCTTCCGTCAACGGCGTCATCCCCGGCGACATGCAGGGTATCTACTCGATCACGAAGGCGGCCGTCATCTCCATGACCCATGCGTTCGCCAAGGAATGCGCGCAGGCCGGCGTACGCGTGAATGCGTTGCTGCCCGGCCCCACCGATACCAAGTTCGCCGCCGCGCTGGTACAGAACCCGGCGGTGCTCAACAAGATGATGCCGCACGTGCCGATGCGCCGCGTCGCGCAGCCGGACGAGATGGCTGGCGCCGTACTGTATCTCGCCTCCAATGCGGCGAGCTACACCACCGGCACCTGCATCAACGTCGACGGCGGGTATCTACTGGGCTGATTTTGGCAGTGAGCGTGGCAGGAGACAGCAGTACATAACAGAAACGGCGGCAGGACGGGCGATCCCCGTCCTGCCAAGCCGGCAACCCGAACGTGCCAGAACAGAACAAGCATCCAACCGCAAGCCACAACAACACCAACCCCGCACACTTTCTTGGAGCAACACATGGACTTCCAGTACAGCGACAAAGTCAAAGACCTGCAAAAGCGCCTCAACGCGTTCATGGATGAACACGTCTACCCGAACGAAGAAAACTTCCACAAGGAGATCGACGCCAACCGCGAAAAAGGCAATGCCTGGATCCCGACGAAGGTCATGGAGGAACTGAAGGGCAAGGCCAAGGCCGCCGGCCTGTGGAACCTGTTCCTGCCGGAGTCGAGCAAGGGCGCCGGCCTGACTAACCTCGAATACGCGCCGCTGTGCGAGATCATGGGCCGCGCCCCGTGGTCCGCCGAAGTCTTCAACTGCTCCGCGCCGGACACCGGCAACATGGAAACCCTGGAGCGCTATGCCAGCGAAGAGCTGAAGGAGCAATGGCTCAAGCCGCTGCTGGCCGGCGAAATCCGTTCCTGCTTCGCGATGACCGAACCGGCCGTCGCCTCCTCCGACGCCACCAACATCGAAGCGCGCATCGAGCGCGACGGCGACGAATACGTCATCAATGGCCGCAAGTGGTGGTCCTCGGGCGCCAACGATCCGCGCTGCAAGGTGTTCATCTTCATGGGCAAGACCGACCCGACCGCCGAGAAGCACAAGCAGCAGTCGATGATCGTCGTGCCGCGCGACACTCCCGGTGTCTCCATCGTGCGCCACCTCCCGGTATTCGGCTTCGACGATGCGCCGCACGGCCACGGCGAAACCCTGTTCGAAAACGTGCGCGTGCCGGCAAAGAACATCCTGCTGGGCGAAGGCCGCGGCTTCGAGATCGCGCAGGGCCGCCTCGGGCCTGGCCGCATCCACCACTGCATGCGCCTGATCGGCATGGCCGAGCGCGCGCTGGAAAAGATGTGCAAGCGCACCTTGAAGCGCGTCGCCTTCGGCAAGCCGGTGGCCGAGCAGACCGTCACGCTGGAACGCATCGCCCAGGCCCGCATCCTGATTGACCAGGCGCGCTTCCTGGTGCTTAATGCCGCCGACATGATGGACCGCGTCGGCAACAAGGCGGCGCTGAAGGAGATCGGCATGATCAAGGTGGCGGCCCCGAACATGGCCTGTCAGGTGATCGACTGGGCAATCCAGGCACATGGCGGTGCCGGCATGGCCGATCCGGTGCTGGCGCACAGCTATGCCAGCGCGCGTTCGCTGCGCATCGCCGACGGCCCGGATGAAGTCCACCGCAACCAGATCGGCAAGCTGGAACTGAAGAAGTACAAGTAATCGCGCAGCGCCGCAGGGCCAGGTGTCCTGCGGCGCACGCTTCAAAGGAAGAGATGGAATGAGCAATCTGGGATTTTCAGGCAAGTCGGTCCTGGTGACCGGGGCAGCGGGCGGTATCGGCCGTGCGGCGGCGCTCGCATTCGCGCGCGAAGGTGCGCGCGTCGCGGTCGTGGATGTGGATGCAAAGGGCGGCGAGGAAACCGTCGCGCTGATCGTGCAGGCAGGAGGTGAAGCGTTTTTCTTCAAGGCGGATGTCTCGCAGTCGCTCCAGGTCGAAGCGATGGTGGCTGCCGTGGCCGACCGCTACGGGAGACTCGACTGCGCCTTCAACAATGCCGGCATCGAGATCGAACACCTGCCGCTGGCCGAGTCGGACGAAGCCAACTTCGACCGCGTGATGAGCGTCAACGTCAAGGGCGTGTGGCTGTGCATGAAGCACGAGATCAGGCAGATGCTCAAGCAGGGCGGCGGCGCGATCGTCAACACCGCGTCGGTCGCGGGCCTGGTCGGCGCGCCGGGCATGCCCATCTACGCCGCCAGCAAGCATGCGGTGGTCGGCATGACCAAGACCGCGTCGGCCGAATATGGCAAGGCCGGCATCCGTGTCAATTCCGTGTGCCCGGGCATCATCCGCACGCCGATGCTTGAACGTGCGCTGGAACGCGAGCCGCGGCGCGAGAAGAACATCCTGAAGGCGCATCCGATCGGCCGGCTGGGCGAAGCCGAGGAGATCGCGAACGCAGCGGTATGGCTGTGTTCGGATGCCGCCTCTTTCGTCACCGGGCACCAGATGGCTGTCGACGGCGGACTGACATCGATTTGAACACAACAACAATTCCCCCCTGGCCGCCCCGGCGCCGGATGAAGCTTATTCATCCGGTGTCCGGGGCGGTGCCGTTTTCAACCTTGCATGAAGGAGAGTGGCAGGCATGAAGCGCAATACGCAGTTCCCGTGGATCAAATCCTACCCGCCGGGCATTCATTGGGATGCCGAACTGCCGACCATGCCGGTGCCGAAACTGCTCGACGATGCCGCGGCGAAATGGCCGGACCATGCGGCGATCGACTTCATGGGCAGGCGCATCACCTACCGCGAGCTGCAGGACCTCGTCAATCGTGCCGCGAAGGGTTTCCAGGCGCTCGGCGTCAAGCCGGGCGTGCACGTCGGCCTGTACCTGCCGAATACGCCGCATTACGTCATCGGATTTTTCGGTGTGCTGCGGGCCGGGGGGACGGTTGTGAACTACTCCCCACTCGATGCGGAGCGTGTGCTGGAACACAAGGTCGAAGACAGCGAGACCGACATCATCGTCACGCTCGACCTCGGGGTGCTGTATCCGCAGATGGACCGCCTGCTTTCCACCACACGCCTCAAGAAGCTGGTCGTCGGCAGCATCGGCGAAATGAGCGGCAACCCGGATGCGGTGCACACGCACATGCGCAATGCCGGGCAACTTGCCGAAGCGGAGGAGGACGCGCGCCATGTCCGCTTCGCCAGCCTGCTCGACAACGACGGCATTTATCAGGCTTACCCGCTGGCGGACCTCGACAATGCGCTGGCGGTGCTGCAATACACCGGCGGCACCACCGGCCTGCCCAAGGGCGCCATGCTCACGCATGCCAACCTGACGACCGCCGTGAGCCAGCTTTGCGCTATCACCGGCGGCGAAAACCGCGTGCTGGAAGAGGGGCAGGAACGCGTGCTCGCGGTGCTGCCGCTGTTCCACATTTACGCGCTGACGGTCAACATGCTTTTCGGCGTGCGTTTGGGAGCGGAACTGGTCCTGCACACCAAGTTCGAGATCGACACCGTGGTGCGCGACCTGGCCGCCAAGAAGATTACCGTCTTTCCCGGCGTGCCGACCATGTACACCGCCATCATCAACTATCCTGGCATCGAGAACCATGACCTCAGCGCGCTCAAGTTCTGCGGCTCCGGCGGCGCACCGCTTCCGGTCGAAGTGAACCAGCGCTTCCAGCACCTGACCGGCTGCTGCCTGGTGGAAGGATGGGGCATGACCGAGACTTCGCCCACCGGCACCTTCACGCCCGTGTACGGCATGCAGAAGGTCGGTTCCTGCGGCATGCCGACCGTGGGCGTCATCCTGAAATTCGTCGAGGTGGACAACCCTTCCGTCGAGGTGCCGCGCGGCGAACGCGGCGAGATGTGCATCAAGGGCCCCAATGTCATGAAGGGCTACTGGAAGAAGCCCGATGCCACGGCGGCATCGATGACGAAGGATGGATTCTTCCGCACCGGCGATGTGGCGTGGATGGACGATGACGGCTTCGTGACCATCGTCGACCGCACCAAGGACATGATCCTGTGCGGCGGCTACAACGTCTATCCCCGCATCATCGAGGAAGCGATCTACGAGCATCCGTCGGTGGCCGAAGTCACCGTCATCGGCGTGCACGATGCCTACCGCGGCGAGTCGCCGAAAGCCTTCATCGTGCTCAAGGCGGGCGCGGCGTCGTTCACGATCGAGGAGTTGAGGAATTTCCTTAAGCGCCGGCTCGGCAAGCATGAGATGGTGCAGGCGATGGAGATTCGCACGCAACTGCCGAGGACGCCCGTGGGCAAGCTGTCGAAGAAGGAACTGTACGACGAGGAAGAGAAGAAGCGAAACATTGCGTAACATGTTTCCCAGAACCTTTGCTGCTTGCATGCTATCGAACTGACAAGGACATTCTTTCGGGAATGTCCGTACCGTTTGTTGTGACAGCTCGAATGGAGCAGGCATGAAGACAAAAAAATGTCGCAGCGCGGTGGTTCTCGCTCTGGCTCTGTGTTTCGGCGCGCCGTCGTGGGCACAGGCTCCTTCGAAGAGCGATACCCAATCCACCGCAAGTTCAACGAAGAAACCGCAACTGGACCGCTCAGGCAAGCCGCGCAAGGGCAAGGCGTCCTACTACGGAAAAAAATTCCATGGCCGGAAAATGGCCGACGGCACGCCGATGGATCCCAACTCCAACATCGCCGCCAGCCGCACGCTTCCCCTCGGGACCAAGGCCATTGTGACCAACCTTGAAAACGGCAAGAGCGAAGTGGTCGAGATCCGCGACCGCGGGCCGTATGTGGATGGACGCATCGTGGACCTGACGCCGAAGACGGCGGAGAAGCTTGATATGAAGAAGGAAGGCCTCGCGACGGTTGAGGTCAGGCCGATCGAGTTGCCGCCGCAGGACGCCGGGATCAAGTCCGCATCCCGGGCGCGCAGCAGTGTCGAGGAGAGTTCCGGACAGTAGTCAGGCGCGGATCTTCCGGCCTGGAGATTTGAGTTTTGCCGCATCCCGGTGGAAAGCCTCAAGCTGCCGCCGCACCACCTCCTGCCCGTTCTCGATCACGAAATCCTGAAACGCCGCCGCCACCGTGGGAATGTGCTGGTCCACCAGGTGCATCACGTACCAGTCCGCCTCGACCGGGTTCTCCGCCATCGGCAGCATGCGCACGAGCCCGGCTTCGAACTCCAGCGTGCAGGCATGCACAGACAGGAAAGCCACGCCCAGTCCCGCCACCACCATCCGCTTGATCGCCTCGTTGCTCGACAGCTCGGAACCGATGCGCAGCGGGTAGCCGGCTTCCTTGAACAGCTTCTCGATCGAGGTGCGGGTACCCGAACCGCGTTCGCGCACCAGCAGGTTGGCTTCCATGATGTCGGCCAGCGTCACCTTTTTCTTCTGCATCAGCGGATGCTTCGGGCTGGCGACGAATGCCATTGGATGGCGTGCAAAGCGTGCCGCGTTGGTGCGCAGCTCGCGTGGCGGCGTGCCCATGATGGCGAGGTCGATCTCGTGCTTGCCCAGCATGTTCACGATCTCGTTGCGGTTGCCGACCTGGAGCTTGATGCGCACGTCGGGGCGCTCGGTGGTGAACTGCACCAGCATCGGCGGCAGCAGGTATTCCGCGGTCGTGATTGCGCCGATGCGCAGGGTGCCCGAGATGACACCCTTGAGCGCAGCCACCTCGTCCACCGCCTCGTCCCACAGACGGAGGATGCGGTCCGCAAACTCCGCCATCACCTCGCCCGCGGCAGTCAGCTGGATGCCGCGTCCTACCTTGCGGGTGAGCGATGTGCCCGCTGCCTCCTCGAGCATCCGCAATTGCAGCGATACCGCCGGTTGCGTCACGTGCAATGCGTCCGCAGCACGTGAAACGCTTTCGTGGTGCGCCACCATCACCAGGGCCTGCAATTGTTTGAAGCTGGCGAGATGCATAAGTGATTCCTTATCAAATAGACAGAAAAATTAATTTTTCTTTTGGATTTCTTGCGCTTATATTAACAGCGAACGAGACAGCAAATCGCGCCAATGCATGGTTCCGGCGCACATTTTTCAGGCGGAAAAGTATGGGAATCGAAGCGATCACACTCGCGCTCGACGGCGTGATTTTTGACACTGAAGACGCGCAATTGCGGGCATGCAATGCAGCCTTTGACGCCTGCGGGCTGGACCTGCAATGGTCATTGCCCCAGCTGCGCGCGTCGGCAAGGGTGTGGGGCGCGGCGAACGTGACGGACTCCGTCGCCGAGCGGATGGGGCTTGCATCGACGGATGAACGCGTCGTCAACCTGGCGCAGGAAAAGAACCGCCTGTTTCATGACCTTGTCCTGGCGAACCAGCCCCTGCGCAGCTCGGGTTGCGCGCAGCTGATGGCCGATGCGCTCGAGAGCGGATGCAAGATCGCGGTCGTCACCGACATGCCGGTGACGACGGCGACAGCCCTGCTGGACCAGTCATTCGGCAATGCGGTCACCAACATCTTTTCGGTGATCGTCAGCGGCGCCGATTTCTCGACGGCGGAAGGCAATGGACCGTACGAACTGGCGCTGCGCACGATGGGCGCCGACGCCGGCAGCTGTGTCGCCATCGATGCGGCCGTTCCCGGCCTGAACGCCGCACGGCAGGCAGGCATCTGGACCATGGCCGTGACGCCGTACGAAAAGGATATCGCGCGCATTTCCGCCGCGGACATCTGGTGTCCGCAGATGCAGGAACTGCGCGACATGATCGAACGCAGGAATGCGCCGAAGACGCGTCCGGAACGCTTCGTCACCTTCGATGCGCTGCGCGCGTTCAAGAAGAGCCGGACAGGCATGCCGGTATTGTCGAAAACCATGCCGGTACACGCGGCGGCCTGATCGATCATGTATTTCATCGGAATTTCAATCAGTTTGGAGGCGCGAAATGGAAACGATTGCTATCGTGGGAGGAGGTGCCGGCGGGCTTGAGCTCGCGACCCGTCTGGGCGACAGCCTGGGCAAGAACGGACGCGCCAGAATCGTTCTTGTCGACCGTTACCCGACACACTTCTGGAAGCCGCTGCTGCACACCGTTGCGGCGGGCAAGCTCGATCCGCAAGTGCACCAGGTCGAGTATGCCGCCCAGGCAGCCGACCATGGTTTCCAGTTCATCTGCGGCGAAGTGCTCCACGTGGACCGCGCCTCCCGCACGCTCGACATCGGTTCCTGGCGCACGGATGACGGCGCCGAACTCCTTCCTCCGCGTACCCTGCAATACGACAAGCTGGTGCTTGCCTGCGGCGCGGTGACCAACTTCTTCAATATCCCCGGTGCGGCCGGGCACTCGTTGACCCTCGACAGCGTTCAGGATGCGGAGTTGTTCCGCAAGCGCTTCCTCGGGGCATGCCTGCAGGCGAGCAGCCGGCGGGACGGCGCGCAGGATGGGGCTGCTGTAAACATCGTTATCGTTGGCGGGGGCGCGACCGGCATCGAACTGGCGGGCGAGCTTTGCCACACCGTTCGCACGCTGGCGCAGTACAACGTGCATTCGCTCGATCCTGCGCGCGATGTCCGCATCCGCATCATCGAGCGGGGCGACCGCCTGTTGCCGCAGCTGAACCCGCGCCTGTCCGCGCGGGCGGCGCGCACCCTGCGCCGTCTCGGCATCGAGGTGTGTACCGGCATGACCGTGGCGCGGGTGGAGGCGGACGCCGTCCATGACAGTGCCGGCGTGCGCCACCCTTCCGACATCACGGTATGGGCGGCCGGCGTGGAAGCGCCTGCCATCTGCACCACGCTGGGCTTGCCGCTGAACCGCATCAGGCAGGTCGTGGTGACGCCCGAGCTGCGCACGGAAGCCGATCCGGCCGTATTCGCCATCGGCGATTGCGCGAGCTATGTCTGCCCGGTGAATGGCGCCGCGGTTCCGCCCCGTGCTCAGGTGGCGCACCAGCAGGCGGTGTACCTGGCCGATGCGCTGATCCGGGCGGTCGGAAGCAGGGGGGATGGCTTCCGTTATCGCGACTACGGTTCCGTCGTGTCGCTCGGCCCCTTTGCCGCCATGGGCGTGCTCATCGGCGGCGCGAACAAGCGCGAGATGCTGGTGGGCGGGCTGGCCGCGCGTCTCCTGTACCGGCTGATGTACCAGAAGCACGTGATGTCGCTGCACGGTTTCGTGCGCATGGCCGCGCAGTCGGTCGCGCACTGGATACGCGGCAAGGTCACGCCGCCCGTAAAACTCCACTAGGGCGCACTGGAAATGGAAACAGGCGCGAATCCCGGACATCGGGAATTCGCGCCTGTTTCTTTTTGCCGGTTCAGGAAACCGGCTGGATGTTCGGTGCAGCTGTCTTTCTCTCCTTTCGCCGTCAGCGTGGCGTGCCGCGACGCAGGAGATTGACGATTGCCAGCAGGATCACCGCACCCAGGAAGGACACCAGCAGCGAAGAAATGCTGAAGTCGTTCTGGTTGATGGTTCCCGTCCCGAACAGCGGTGCGAGCAGCCAGCCGCCAAGCAGCGCGCCTACGATACCGACGACGATGTTGAGCAACAGGCCCTGGCTGGCGTCCGTGCGCATGACGAGACTGGCGAGCCAGCCGAGAATACCGCCTACAACAATCCAGATAATGAAGTTCATGGTTTACCTCCTGTGTTGACAAAGTGGCTACATCAATAGACTGGCTGCCTGGGGAATGGTTCATCACGGCCGAATGCCGGAAATCCGGGATGCGCCGTGAGCGTTTCAATCAGCCGCGCGGCCGGCGAATGCCGCCCTTGTCGTCAGTCGGGAGAGGCGAAAACCCTTCCTCATCCTCGACCAGGACAGTCGCGTCTTGCTTGGATTTCGTCAGTTGAGTGGCATACGCATAGGCATCCTCCTTATCGTCAAACGATGCAAGTGGTACGTCCTGCCCCTTTTCGGAAACATCCCATCGGCCGTTCAGGCCCGGCGACACGCAGATGACCAAGGTGCCTTGCTGATCGAATCCCATGTCGTTGACTCCTTGCTCGCCGGCCAGGCGATTCGTGCTCATGTGTGGAAACGGATAGCCGCGGACGAAAGGCCAGGCGGTGAGAGGGGATGGTGAAATGCAGCGCCGGGTAAAGGCAGCGCGACGGGCACGGCTTAGTGAAGCGTCCGCTCGAAGCCCTCGATCTGCCTTTCGGCTTCCTCGCGGCCGATGCCGTAAGCTTCCTGGATCTTCCCGACAAGCTGCTCGCGCTGTCCGGCGATCATGTCGAGCTCATCGTCAGTGAGCTTGCCCCACTGCTCCTTCACCTTGCCCTTGAACTGTGTCCAGTTCCCTGCGACGGTATCCCAATTCATGACAATCTCCTTTTGTTCAAAACGAGAAATGCTTCGTTGATGCACTTGAGGGTGTTATGAACCAGAAAAAGAGACGCGTTATCTGGTTCGCAACACACCCCTGGTCTGTGCAAATCCTGTGCCTATACTGGATCGAGAGAGGTGTGAGGCTTTTGGCAGTGCCTGGTTGTAAATGTTCCAGCGCATTTGAAAACAATACAGCGGGGGGACTGGAATCATGGCTCTGGACGTATTGCTGCAGCAAGATTGCCGTTGCGGAGGGGCAGGAAAGTGGCTGCTTACGTCCACTAGAACTCATTTCATCAATAGGCGCGGGCCTTCCTATTGATGAAATGAGTTCTAATAAATAATTGAATAATTTTTGTTGTTTTTGGAAACTTAATTGAAGTCAAGGTGTCATTTGTTACACCTAAGTACGATGAGTTGTTTTTTTATCAGGAGCCAATCATGACCGAACACGCGCTGTCGAGCCAGGAAAGCTACGATCCCAATCGACTACTGGACACGTTGCTCGAGCGGATGAATCTGAAGAACGACGCGGCACTCTCGCGCATGCTGGAGGTCGCGCCCCCGGTAATCAGCAAGATCCGCCACCGCCGCCTGCCGATCGGCGCCTCGCTGCTGATCCGCATGCATGAAACGACCGGCATGAGCATCCGCGAACTGCGCGATCTCATGGGTGACCGCCGTACCAAGTATCGCCTGAGCGATGCCCAGGGCAAGCCCAAGGCCCCGCCGGCAGAGCAGGCTCCGAGCGGCGGCCAGCCGAGCCACTTTCACTGACGACGGTCATGCCCATCGTCTGTCCTTCCGCACTTCGCCCTGAAGTGCCGGAAGGACAGGCATTCTGCCTGGCCCCACGCCCGGGACGCATTTCCTTGCGCGCCTGACAATATTCCGCCTGCGTTTTTCCTCTGCCGGATATCTGTCGCCGGATCAGAGTCCCTCTTGCCGCGCTATTGTGGACATCCGAAAAAATTGACTGGAATCAATGTTTTTCTTTGTCACTCTCCCTATTCTCTTTACAATTGTTGACTAAAATCAACTTTTTTCATCCGCCACGCACATTCCCGGATGAGTAAAGACGCCTGCGTACCGCGGGGACAGGACAACGACTACAACGACAACAAGCGACGCCGGGGACGTGCGGGTCCAGGCAGATCGCGGGCAAACAAAAGAGGCATGGGCATGCTCAGGAATCTCAGTATCAAATCGCGCTTGATCTTCGTGGTCGGCTTCCTTTCACTCATGTGCGTTTCGGGCGCCGTCGTCGGGCTGTCGAGCCTGTACATGGCCAATGAGACACTGCACATCACCTACGAGCACCGGCTCGTGCCCATGGGCGGCATCGACCAGATCATCCGGTTGGTCGACCGCAACCAGCTGGCCATCGCGCAGGCGCTGACGGACAGCCCGGAAGGCATCCAGCGCGAGATGGATGGCGTGGACAAGCGGATCGGCGAGATCAACCGGCAGTGGGACCAATTGATGGTGGACATGCGGGATGAGATCTCCGACGAGGAAAAAGCGCTCGCCGACAAGTTCGTCACCAGCCGCAAAAAATTCCTGGAAGAGGGGCTGAAGCCGGCGGTCACCGCATTGCGCGCCAACGACACTGCCAAGGCTGCCCAGCTCATGCGCGGCCCGATGAACGAATTGCTCGTGCCCGTCGTTGACGCCGCCGGCAAGCTGATGCAATACCAGCGGGAGACGGCGGAGAAGGATTACCACAAGAACGAGACGATGTACGTCTGGGTCCGCAATTCCTGCATCATCGGCATGCTGTTCGCGGTCCTCCTCGGCACCGTCATCTGCATCTGGCTGCTGCGCGCCATTGCGAAGCCGCTGGCCGATGCGGTCGGCGTCGCCAAGGCAGTCGCGGCCGGCGACCTGACCAAGGACATCAAGGTCACGACATCCGATGAAACCGGCGAACTGCTGCAGGCGCTCAAGGAGATGAACCAGAGTCTGGTGCGCATCGTCAGCGAAGTGCGCGGCGGGACGGAAACGATCGCCACGGCATCGCGCCAGATTGCCGCCGGCAACCTTGATCTGTCGGCGCGCACCGAAACCCAGGCCAGCTCGCTCGAGGAAACCGCCTCCTCGATGGAAGAGCTGACCTCGACCGTCAAGCAGAACGCGGACAGCGCCTACCAGGCGAACCAGCTCGCGGCATCGGCATCCGAAGTCGCGGTCAAGGGCGGCGCGGTGGTTTCCGAAGTGGTCCAGACCATGGGATCCATCAATGAGTCCGCGAAGAAGATCGTCGACATCATCAGTGTCATCGACAGCATCGCCTTCCAGACCAACATCCTCGCGCTCAATGCCGCCGTCGAGGCGGCGCGTGCCGGTGAGCAGGGCAAGGGCTTCGCGGTCGTGGCCACGGAAGTGCGCCAGCTTGCGCAACGGTCGGCGGCGGCGGCCAAGGAAATCAAGCTGCTGATCGACGACTCGGTCGAGAAGGTAGATACCGGCGCCCGCCTGGTCGACCAGGCCGGGGCGACGATGAAAGAGATCGTGGACAGCGTCAAGCGCGTGACGGACATCATGGGTGAGATCTCGGTGGCCAGCAAGGAACAGACGGACGGTATCCAGCAGGTCAACCAGGCGATCAACCAGATGGACGAAGTCACGCAGCAGAACGCGGCATTGGTCGAGGAAGCTGCCGCCGCGGCATCGTCGCTGCAGGAGCAGGCGTCGAGCCTGGCGCATGTGGTGAGCGTATTCAAGCTCGGCGGCATGGAGGCGCCGGCTCCCGTCGTGCAAGCGGCGGTCCAGGCGCGCGTGGTTCCGCTGCCGAAGCCGCGCGCCACCGCGGTTGTTCCTGTGGCAAGGCAGGTCGCCGTGGCACGTTCCGGCAATGACGGCGACTGGGAAGAGTTTTGATCCATTCCATGTGATTACCCGGAAAGGCCGCATCCGTTGCGGCCTTTTTTGTTTGCATCGACAGAATCGGGCAGGAGTGGGACAAGCTTGATTTAGGTCATTCGTTGCATCCGGAAAAATCCCTTACGCTGCATTCTGAGTCCCCGCACTGACATGCGAGGTTGCAAGGAGGACAACGTGAATGCCCCAAGCCACGCTGGCGCGGATGCCAGGGAAAGCATGGAAAAGGTTCTGCTCGCCGGACGCGAATCCGTGCTCGCCGACATCCGCGAGCATCTTCATTCCGCAGGCGAGCCCGGCAAGCTGGCATTGCTGAACCACCTCGAAGCCGTTGGCGACTGGGTCGAGGCCGACCTGCTCAACGATACCGACATCGCGCTCCTGAGCCATGAACTGGTGCGCCTGCGCGATATCGACGCGGCCCTGGCGCGCATCAAGTCCGGCAGCTACGGTATTTGCGTCGACTGCGGGGAGGAGATTCCCGCGGCACGCCTCAACGCGCTGCCGACCGCCATGAGTTGCGTGAAATGCCAGCAGGCCTATGAGAAGCAGCACGGGCTGGGCCACGGCGTTTCTCTCTAACTCGTATCAAGGAAAACTGTATGTCGTTCAATCATGTGGTCGTATGGATCGATTACGACCAGGCTTGCGTGAGCCGTTTCAACCGCGCGCTCGTGAAAACCGAAATCATCAAGACCTATGCGCCCGCGCCCGGGACCGTCCCTGCGGAGCGAAGCGTCCATGCGCCCGACACCGCACGCTACTTCGACGATATCGCGCAAGCCATCAGCGACGCCGACGGCATCCTGATCCTCGGGCCGGGTTTCGAGCGCCTGGAATTGCTGGTCCACCTGCGCCGGGGCTATCCGCAAGTGGCCGACAGGATCGTGGCGCTGGAAACGGTGGACCGCCCAAGCGACGAGGAAATGGTGCCCTGGGCCCGCAAGCACTTCAGTGATACCCCTCTCCCGGTTTGAGCTTGCCGCGGAACAGCCAGAACACGAACACGAAATACACCAGGATCAGCGGCATCAGGATCGATGCGCCGATCAGGAAAAAGACCTGCGACGAGGGATGGGCCGCCGCATCCCATAGCGTGACCGACGGCGGCACGAGGTAGGGCGCGTTCGAAATCACCAGCCCCGCGTAAGCCAGCAGGAACAGGCCGACGGCCGATGCGAACGGCGCGATGGCCTGGTTCTTCCGGATACCGCGCCAGCACAGCCATGCCAGCAGCAGCGTCGCCAGCGGCACCTGCGACAGCAGGTAGAAGTTCGGTACGCTGAACCAGCGCTGTGCGATGCGCTCGATCTGCAGCGGCGTCCAGATGCTGACCAGCAGGATGAATCCGAGCAGTCCGAACAGCAGCGGGATGCCCATGCGCCGCGCGCGCATTTCCACATCGCCTTCGGTTTTCATCATCAGCCAGGTCGCGCCCAGCAGCGCATAGCCCACGACCAGCGCAACACCGCACATGATGCCGAAGGGCGACAGCCAGTCCAGCGCACCGCCGGCGAAGCGCCCGTTCTCCACGCGGATTTCCTGCAGTAGCGCACCCAGCACCACGCCTTGCATGAATGCGGCGACGGTCGAGCCCGCCGCGAAGGCAATATCCCATGCCCGGTGGTGCGGTTTCGCGACCCAGCGGAATTCGAAGGCGACACCGCGGAAGATCAGCGCCAGCAGCATCACGATGACGGGCAGGTACACGGCCGGCAGCACGATGGCATAGGCCTTGGGAAAGGCGACCCAGAGGCCGACACCGCCCATGACCAGCCAGGTTTCGTTGCCGTCCCAGAAGGGGGCGACGGAGTTCATCACCAGGTCGCGCTGCTCCTCGCTCCGGAAGAAGGGGAAGAGGATGCCGATGCCGAGATCGAAACCGTCAAGGACCACGTAGAGCGCGACCGACAGGCCGATCAGCAGGGCCCAGATCACGGGCAGCGTGTATTCGAGATTGCTCATGCAATGTCCCCATCCGCGCGCTGGACCACCGATAGCGGCCGGTTCGGCAATGCACCGGGACCGTGCGGCAGGGCAACCGGCCCCTTGCCGAGCATGCGGTACACATACAGGATGCCGACCGAGAACACGACGCAATACACCATCACGAACAGGGCGAGCGAGAGCGCCACCGTTCCCGCCGCGACCGGCGATGTCGCGTCCGCCGTGCGCAGCACGCCGTAGGCAATCCACGGCTGGCGCCCGATCTCGGTCACCATCCAGCCGGCCAGGATCGCAATGAAGCCGAGCGGCCAGCAGGTCGACACGGCGGTGAGGTAGCGCCGGTGCACGAACAGGCGCTTGCGCCACCACAGCACGGCGCCGATCAGTCCGATGGCGATCATCAGCATGCCGATGGCCAGCATCAGGCGGAAGGAAAAGAACACCGGGACGACAGGAGGGCGTTCATCCTCCGGAAAATCGCGCAGTCCCGGAAAGAGTCCTTGCGGATCATGCTTGAGCACCAGGCTGCCGGCATAGGGAATCGAGATCTCGGCCACATTGCGCTCGGCCTTCTCGTCCGGCCAGGCGAAGATGACGAAGGGCGCCGGCTTCGACCCGTCCCAGTGCGCCTCGATGGCGGCGACCTTGACCGGCTGGTGCTCCAGCGTATTGAGGCCGTGCAGGTCGCCGACCAGCAGCTGGACAGGCGCCAGCACGGCCACCATGCCCAGTCCCATCCTCACCATGGTGCGCGCCTCGCGCTCGAAGCGTCCCTGCAGGATGTAGCGCGCCCCGGCCGCCAGCACCACGAGTGAAGTGGTCAGGTAGGTGGCGATCATCATGTGGGCAAAGCGGTACGGGAAACTCGGGTTGAAGATGATGTCGGACCAGTCGACCGGATACGCGATCCCGCCGCGCATCTCGAAGCCGTCGGGCGTGTGCATCCAGCTGTTGGCGGCCAGGATCCAGAATCCCGACATGGCGGTGCCGAGGGCGACGATGATGGACGACAGGGTGTGCAGCCACGGCGGCACGCGGTTCCATCCGAAGAGCATTACGCCAAGGAAGCTCGCTTCCAGGAAAAACGCGGTCAGCACTTCGTAGCCGAGGAGCGGGCCGATGGTATTGCCCACCACTTCCGAGAAGCGGCTCCAGTTGGTGCCGATCTGGTAGGACAGCACGATGCCGGAGACGACGCCCATCGCAAACGAGACCGCGAAAATCTTGGTCCAGAAGCGGGCCAGCGTGTGGTAGTGCTGCTCCCCGCTGCGCAGCCAGAGGATTTCCAGCGTCGCGATGAAGGCCGACAGGCCGATGGAGAAGGCGGGGAAGATGATGTGGAAGCTGATGGTGAAGGCGAACTGGATGCGCGCAAGCAGGGTGGCATCGATTCCGGCAATGGTGTCCATCCGGGTCTCCGGTTTTCTGTCACTTCGTAGTAGTACCAGCGCAAGGCTTGCACGTAATGATGGATCGCAAACCGAGCGGGCTGAATGGGGATCAGCAGGACATCAGGACAGGCACGGTCGCTGCGGCCAGCACCTTTTCCGTAACACGTCCCGGAATGATTTCCCGGAAGCGTGTATGGCCGTAGCCGCCCATGACCAGCAGGTCGGCGCCGAGTTCCTGCACGAGGGCAAGCAGCGCGTCGCCTACCTGTTCTTCGGTGCGCCGGCGCAAGACTTCCACCTTGATGTCATGCCTGGCGAGGTAAGCGGCGATGTCGGCACCCGGCCGTGTGCTTTGCAACTGCTGTTGCGCGCCTGCGTTGAACACTACCACATCGACGGTGTGGGCCCGCTGCAGCAACGGAATGGCATCGGTGACGGCACGGGTGGACTGCATGCTGGCATCCCACGCGACAAGCACGCGCCGGCCGATGTTGTCGAAGCGTCCGGCATGCGGCACAAGCAGGACCGGCCGTCCGCAGTGGAGCACCACGTATTGGGGAAAGTCCGGCATCACGACGGGTGAAGTTTCCTCCGGGTCATACTGGCCGATGACGACCAGGTCCGCATAGCGCGACTGCATGCAGATACCGCCGCCAGCCTCGTCGTCCACGAGATGCTTTTCGTACGACGACAGGCCGAGCATGTGCACCGCTGACTCGAAATCCGCCAGGCCGCGCTCTGCCCGGCCGCGCAGGAAGGCCAGATGCGCCTGCAGGCTGGGATCGAGTTCGGCCAGCATGCGCGATTGCAGCAGGTAGCGCGATGCACCGGTCACTGCGGTGCCGATCAGGTGGGCGCGTTCCACCATCGCAATTGCAGCGGCAATCTTGATGCGTTCGCTTGCGCGGCTGGATTCATCCACGTGCACCAGGATGGTCTTGTAGGGCATGGCGTGATCCTCGGCTTCGTGCAGTGGGTGTTATTAGACATACTCCGCCCCCGAAGATGCCTTCCCGGAAATTTGACAGGTATCAAAGCGAGGCAATGACGGACGTTGCCTTGATTTCATTCGTGCCCTACATAAAATGAAGGGATGCCGGACGAACCGGTGCGGGAGAATTGGATGCTCGCGAATCATGACGAGGTTTCCAGGGCAGCACGGGAACAGGTGTCATGGCAGCTCGCTGTCGGCACGATGCTCGGAGATACGGTGGTGCAGGGCATGCGCCAATACGCCGAGCTGAATATGGGGATGCTCCGCCTGACTCTGGAGCAAGGTAATTTTTCGACGCGGCAACTGGCTGCCGCACATGATGCAAGACAGTTTTTGTTCCTGGCAGCAGCACAGGTGCATCCGGGCGTCATGCGCGCGCTGGACTACGGCTATTACCTGGGAACGATCGTTGCCGAGATGCAGGGAGGGATGCTGCGCGCCTGCGCCGCCCTCCCGGACGCCGCTCGGGAATGGAACCGCCTTGCCCGGGTTGGCGAGCCCGATGGATGGCAGGTCATGTCTTCCTTCATGAAAGTGCTGACCGGAAGCGCCTTCCGCTTCCCCGTCGATGCCGCCCGCGCTGTCAGGCTGGCACTCAACCTGAATGCGCCCGCGTGGGAGTCCGGCAAGTTGCACATTGCCTACGCCGGCCCCGGACGCTAATTATTCTCGCGCGACCATCGTGGACATCGCGCATTTCCGCTTCTACGCCGAGTTGAACAACTTCCTTGCGCCCTTGCATCGCCAGCGCACATTCAGCCATCCCTGTTCACGGGATGCGACGGTCAAGCACATGATCGAGGCCCTGGGGGTTCCGCATACCGAGGTCGCGCTGATCTGCGTCGATGGCATGGCGGTGAATTTCTCGCACCGGCTGCAGGACGGCGAGCGCGTGAGCGTGTATCCCACCTTTTCCTCGATGGATATCGGGCTCGCGCTGCGCCTGCGGCCCGATCCGCCCGTGCCCGGCCGGTTCATCGCGGACGCGCACCTGGGCCAGCTCGCGAAGGATTTGCGCATGCTCGGATTCGATGTCCTCTACCGCAATGATTACAGCGATGCCGAAGTGGCGCGTATTGCCGCCGGCGAGGAACGCATCGTCCTCACCCGCGACCGCGACCTGCTGATCCGCAAGGAAATCGTTCTTGGATGCTACCTGCATGCGCTGGACACCGAGGGCCAGATGGCCGAAGTCATCGTCCGCTTCAGGCTGGCGCCGCATGTGCGCGCCTTCAGCCGCTGCCTCACCTGCAACGGCCAGTTGCGCGCCGTTGCCAAGCAGGACGTGGCACATCGTATTCCCCAGCACAGCCGGCAGTTCTACGAACACTTTTTCGAATGCGCCGAATGCGCCCATGTATATTGGGATGGCTCGCATGTGGCACGGATGCGGGTGCGTGTCGAGCAGATGTTGCGCAATGCCGGCATATTTTCCTGGAGTCCGCCATGACCAAGCCGTTTTCTGCCGCATGCGAACGCAATCGCGAACCTATCCTCACGGAGCTGCGCCGTGTCTTGCCGCCATCGGGGAGGGTGCTGGAAATCGGCAGCGGTACCGGCCAGCATGCGGTGTATTTCGGCGCCGCGCTGCCGGCACTTACCTGGCAGACAAGCGACCTGCCGTCCAATCATCCAGGCATCCATGCCTGGCTCGCCGAGGAGGCGCCGTCCAACGTCCTGCCGCCTCTCGAACTTGACGTCCGCTCCGGGCAGTGGCCCGCGGGGCCGTGGGATGCGGTGTTCACCGCCAATACCTGCCACATCATGGCGTGGGATGAAGTGGTGGCGATGCTGAATGGCGCCGCAAGGGCGTTGCGGACGGGCGGGACATTATGCGTCTACGGCCCGTTCAACTACGGCGGGCAATTCACCAGCGAAAGCAATGCGCTGTTCGACATGTCGCTCAAGGCGCAGGGAGAGCACATGGGCCTGCGCAATTTCGAAGATGTGAACAGGGTCGCGCAGGAAAACGGACTGACGCTGCAGGAAGATTGCGGCATGCCGGCCAACAACCGGCTGCTGGTCTGGAAGAAATCGTGAGCAGCCGGGGCGTGCGCCTTTTTGGTGCCGCTCCCGCATGACATCGCACTTTCGTGCGTCACATTGCGCAGCAACGATGCGCTGTCCACACCGTCGAACGCAAATCGAGTGGCATGGATCATGCTTTCCAATAGGCAATATAACTATCGGGAGAGTTCCATGCCTCCGCTTGACGCCCTTTCCATCCGGGATCGACCGGTATCTTCGCGGGCGGTCAAACTATCCGGCGAAACCTTTGCCATGCTGATCAACCTGTCGGGACGGCGCCGCTTCACATCGCAGCGGCTCGTCCTCTATGCCGTCCTCGGTACACGCTCCGCTCCGAATGCGGTCGGGACTGCGCGCGACGCGCTCAAACTCTTTGCCGAGGCGCATGACATCCTCGTGAACGGCAATGACCAGGTGCCGGGCGTATTCTGCGAGGAACTGGAAGCCGTCTACTTTGGCAACGAGCACGGGGATGCGCGTATCCGGGATTTCATCACCCTTGCGCAGCAGGCGTTGAATGCGGTGGAGAAGGGGGCGGCGAACGGTGTGGCGCTGGTGGATCAGCTTGTGGACATGGCGACCCCGCTTCTTGCCCTGCTCAACCGCATTACGCAGGTGTATGAAGAATTGTCCAAGCGGCATGCGCTGCGCGTGCGCAAGCAGCTCGTCGGCATCATGTCGGATATCGAGTCGATTGCACGCCAGGCGCGCATGGTTGCGTTCAATGCCCAAATCGTGGCGGCGCGGGCGGGGACGGCGGGGAAAGAGTTCTCGGTGGTGGCGGGAGTGCTGTCGGATATCACCGGCGAGATCGACACGTTGGTCAAGGAGGCGATGAACGATTCGAGCTGAATATTTTGCGGGGCGATGAGCGCAGCCACCAACTTATCTGAATGATCTGCCCGTTCAGTGCAGATGCAGGTTCGACTGCACCCTGATCAAATCCTCGAAATGCTCCGCCGGCATCGGCGCGCTGAAGTAGAAACCCTGCACGCTATCGCAGTTGTTCTCTCGCAGGAAATCGAACTGTTGCTGCGTCTCTGCGCCTTCGGCGATCACGCTGCATTCCAGGCTGTGGGCGAGGGTGATGATGGCCTTGGTGATGGCCGAGTCGTCGTGGTTGTACGGCAGGCCCTGCACGAAGGAATGGTCGATCTTCACCGCACGGATAGGGAAGCGCTTCAGGTAGGAAAGCGAGGAATTGCCGGTGCCGAAATTGTCGATGGCGATCGAAACGCCGCGGTCGCGCAGCTTGTTCAGCGCGCCGATGGTGCGCTCCGGATCTTCCATGACGGCGCTCTCGCTCACTTCGAGTTCCAGGTACTGCGCATCCAGTTCCGTATCGGCGAGAATGGCTTCGATGTTGTCGGCCAGCCGGTTGTCCGACAGTTGCTTTGCCGACAGGTTGACCGCCACACGCAGCCGGACCGGGCTGGATCGCTGCCACTGCCTGTTCTGCGCGCAGGCGGTGCGGATTGCCCAGTAGCCTATCGGCCGGATCAGCCCGCTTTCCTCCGCTACCGAAAGGAAGCGCGCAGGCGTTATCGACCCCATGACCGGGTGCTCCCAGCGCAGCAGCGCTTCCATGCCGGTGATGCGGTTGGTGAGAATGTCGATCTTCGGCTGGTAATGCAGCGAGAACTGGCCCAGCTCGATCGCGCGCCCCAGCGCGTTCTCGAGTGCCAGGCGCTCGGCCGCATGCTGGTTCATCTCGGGCGAGAAATAGCGGTAGGTGTTGCGCCCGGTTTCCTTGGCGCGGTACATCGCGATATCCGCGTTCTTCAGGAGCGTTTCCGAGTCGGTGCCGTCAGTGGGAAAGCTGCTGATGCCGATACTCGCGCTGAGCGTCAGCGGTTCGTTATCGCGCAGGAAGGGCGGGACGAAGGCCGCAAGTATCTTTTCCGCGATGATCCCTCCCCGATGCGATTCGCCGATGTTTTCCACCAGCACGACGAACTCGTCGCCGCCCAGCCGCGCCACCGTGTCCGATTCGCGCAGGATGCCTTGCAGGCGGGTGGCCGCTTCTTTCAGCACCAGGTCGCCGGTCGCATGTCCGAGCGTGTCGTTGATCTGCTTGAACCTGTCGAGATCGAGGAACAGGACTTCCAGGGAGTGCCCGGGCCGTTCGGCGATGTTGAGTGCGTGTTTCAGCCGCTGGTGGAACAGCGTGCGGTTCGGCAGCCCGGTCAGGGAATCGAAGTGTGCGAGATACGCCATCTGCTCCGTCGTCCTCTTGCGCTCGGTGATGTCGCGCATGATGAACAGTGACGCGAAATGCCCGCCGTGCAGGAAGGGCGAGGAGCTGACTTCAACGTCGACATCGCTGCCGTCCAGCCGGATGAATTTTTCCTCTGCCGCGCTCAGGGTATCGCCGCGCCGGAGGCAGGCAATGCGCTGCCGCGCCAGCGCATGGAAATCCGGATGCAGGAAATCGAACAAGGATTTGCCCACAATTTCCGACATGCGCGCGGCGCCGAGCAGGCGCAGGGCTGCAGGGTTTGCATAGACAAAGACACCGTCCTGCTGCACGAGGATGGCATCCGGCGAAAGCTCGACCACCTTGCGATAACGTTCCTCGGCCTCGCGCAGCGATGCCTCCGCCTTCTTGGCATCGGTGATGTCCTGCACGGTGCCGACCATGCGGGCGATGCGTCCGTCGTTGCCGCACTGGGGCTGGCCGCGTGCGGCAACGATACGGGTGGAACCATCCGGCAGCCTGATGCCGTATTCCACCTGGAACGGCTGCCCGCTTTCCTTGCTGCTGCGCACGCTTTCACGCAACTGCTCGTAGCCGTTCGGGAGAATCAGGTTACGGATGCTTTCCTGCGAGATGACGAAGCTGTCACGGTCGACGCCGAAAATCCTGTACAGCTCCTCGGACCACGTGATTTCATCCGTATCGAGGTTCCAGTTCCAGCTGCCTAGCTGCGCGAGACGCTGCGCCTCTGCCAGCTGGCGCTCGCGCGCGGCCAGTTTCTGCTCGATACGCTTGCGCTCTTCGATATCGCTGACCAGGGTGTGTGTCCGGTCGAGGACATGCCGTTCGCGGTCGTCGCGCTCTTCGCGCAGCAGCGACTCGGCACTGCTGCGCTGGTAGACCAGGTTGGCCATGACCAGTCCGACGCTGCCGGTGACGCTGATATACAGCATCAGGAGGAGCAGGGAAACCATCATGTCGCTGCTGGAAAAGGGGCCGTTGCCTTGCGCCGTATTCCATACGGCGACCGCGCAGATGACCGCGGTCGTCCAGGCGACGGCGGCGAGGTTGAAGCGGATGGCCGCCCACAGGAAGAATGGCATGACCATGTATGCAACCGGCCAGTTGCCGAAGACGCCGCCGAAGATCCCTTGGACGGTCACGGGCAGCAGGATGGCGAAGGCGGCGATTTCGACGACCTTTCCCGGGCGCCAGCGGACGCCGCGTCGAAGGTCCCAGGCCAGGATGAGAGGGACGCCGATGATCAGCCCCGCGGTATCCCCCAGCCACCAGGCGAGGAAGTGGATGGACAGGGGAGTGGTGCCGGTTTTGGCGCTGACGACAAGGCCGAGGGTGCCGGCCGCCGCACTGATCATGCTGCTGAACAGTGCGATGGCGATGAACCGGTAAGGGGGCGCAAGGTAGATGAAGTCCGTCCGCGAACGGTACAGGCGCTGTACAAGCAGAGTCGCAACGATCGTTCCCGCCATTCCTCCGGTTGCCGTCAGGATGGATGCGGCCAGCGGCACATCCCGGTTCGCGAGAGCGAACATGGTGCCGAACCATACGGCAGGGGCAACGCGCACGCCCCACGCCAGGCAGCCGCACAAGGCGATCGCGGAGGGCAGCCAGAGGGAGCTGACGAAGCCGGGAAGTACCGAAAATCTCATCGACAGCTGCGCGACCAGGGCATACGCCGCGGTCAGGAAGGCGAAGCGCAGCAGGAAGAGCGCGCCATCAGCCAGACGGGGCGCTTCGCGGTGCCCGTCCGGCTTTCCGAATAGATTGCTGATGAGCCCCATACCCGGCCTTTCGATGACGAGCAATGCGTGTTGGCCCACTATGCCAGCTTCCGCTCCCGCAACCGTTGAACGTCGTCAAAAGGACGGGTGCGCGTGATCGCCTCCCGATTTTCCGTTCCGGGCAGGTGCATCTTGTGCCTTCCCGCCGCATCAATTCCACGCATGGCCGCAATACAACAAATATCTTGCCGTCTGCGGGATTTGTGCTGACACAAAATAATTTCTTTGAGATTCATCAAGGCCCTACGCTATAGTTACTACTCGGCAAAGATGTAAAAAGTTGTAACGAACTCTTCATAAGAACGAAAGACTTCCACGGCAGAGTCCACAACATCATGAGATATCCCCTATCGCGTCTGATTGCCGGCACCGCATTCGCCATCCTTGCCGGCGCGGCCCTGGCCGCCGACGAGCAGGATCCGATCGGCCGTTTCGAGATCACCCGTTTTGCTGTTGAAGGAAACACCATCCTGCCGATGGCGGAAGTTGACAAATTGCTCACACCTTTTGCGGGCAAGGATCGCAATTTCGGGCATGTGCAGATGGCGCTCGAGGCCCTGGAAGCGGCCTATCATGCGCGCGGTTTCAACGTCGTGCAGGTTGCGCTCCCGGAGCAGGAACTGGACCAGGGCGTCGTGCGCCTGCAAGTGGTCGAGACCCGCATCGGCAAGCTGCGTGTGGAAGGCAATACCGTCTTCAGCGAGGACAACATCCGCAGGAGCCTGCCGGGCCTGGTAGAAGGACAGACGCCGAACCTCGGCGCGGTCTCGTCCAGCCTCAAGCTGGCCAATGAAAACCCGTCGAAGAAAACCACGCTGCAGCTCCAGAGCGGCGACAACGACGACGAGGTCAACGCGGTTCTCGCGGTGGTGGACGACAAGGCATGGAAGGTGGCTGCGAGCCTGGACAACAGCGGCAACAGCAGTACAGGAAAATCGCAGCTGACCATGCAGTTCCAGCACGCCAACATCATGGACCGCGACCATGTGATGAGCCTGCAGTACACGACCACGCTCGAGAAGCCGAGCCAGGTGAGCGTGTATGGCGTGGGTTATCACATTCCGCTTTATGCGCTGGGCGATTCCATCGACCTCTTTGCCAGCTACTCCGATGTGGATTCCGGATCGGTGCTGGCCGGTATTTTCAGCCTCCAGGTCAGCGGCCGCGGCACCGTGTTCGGCGGACGCTACAACCAGCTGCTGCAGCGCAGGGGCGACTACGAGTCGCGCCTTACCTACGGGCTGGACTACAAGGAATTCCAGAACAATGTGGCCCTGCAAGGCGTCCAGCTCGGCAATGACGTCACCGTGCATCCGCTGAGCGTCGCCTACACCGGCATCCTCGGCACGGCCAATGGCGAACTGAGTTTCACCGTCACGGGCATGCGCAACATCCCGGGCGGCGACAACGGAAAGAGCGCCGACTTCGCGCGCGTGCGCGCTGGCGCCCCGGCCGGATACAGCCTGCTCCGGTACAGCGCAGGCTACAGTCACGCACTGCCGGAAGACTGGCAGATGCGCCTCATCCTCGCCGGCCAGTTCACGTCCGACGCACTCGTGCCCGGCGAACAGTTCGGCGCCGGCGGTGCGTCCACGGTGCGGGGCTTCGACGAGCGCGATGTCTCGAACGACAAGGGACACCTTGCCAGCGTCGAGTTTTACACCCCGAATTTCTGCTCCACGCTCCAGACCGTTGCCGCGCAATGCCGCGGGCTCGCGTTTTACGACACGGCGAGTGTCCGGCGTAACGATGCGTTGCCGGGCGAGGTCGCCAAAGCCGCCATCGGCAGCGTCGGCCTGGGCCTGCGCGTCAGCGTCAGCAAGTACCTGACGATGCAGATGGATTACGGTCATGTCATCGATGGCGGCATCACGCAGCTCAAGGGCGACAAGAAATTGCATTTCAGGCTTGGCCTGACGTATTGAACTTCAAATGAACTCGATTGCGGCGTACAGCGATTATTCAAGCGATAACGGATGAATTAAGAATGAGACGCAACTGCACCAAATGGATCCATGCAAGACGATCCGCGCGGTCAATGTCCTTGACACCTTCTCGGTCGATGGACAATAGTTTCTTGGGGATAGCTGAGTTCGCCATGCGATGGGAAACATCCCGGCATGACGCGGGCCGAGGAAGCAGGGGGGAGACATGAGCACCAAACCCGTCGCGCGTACGCCGCGCACTGCAGGCAGGCAGGCGATCCTGCGCCGCCGGTTACTCCCGATCCTGGTGGGTAGCTGTTTCGGCACCGCGCTTGCGAATCCATTCGGCGCGCAGGTGGTCAATGGCCAGGCCAGCTTCCTCAATCAGGGCAATGTGCTGTCGGTGACCAACACGCCGGGCACGATCATCAACTGGCAAAGCTTCTCGATCAATCCGGGCGAACTCACGCGTTTCATCCAGCAGAACGCCAACAGCGCGGTGCTCAACCGCATCACCGGGCAGGATCCGTCGCAGATCCTGGGCGCGCTGCAGTCGAACGGAAGGGTGTTCCTGGTCAATCCCAACGGCATCCTGTTCGGACAGGGCGCGCAGGTCGACGTCAACGGCCTGGTGGCATCCACGCTCAACATCAGTAATGAAGATTTCCTGAACGGGAAGCTGCTCTTCAAGGCGGGCGACAAGGCGGGCAACCTGAAGAACGAAGGCGCGATCACGACGCCGACCGGCGGCCAGATCTTCCTGGTTGCGCCGAACGTGGAGAACAGCGGCATCATCACCTCGCCCAAGGGGGACGTGATGCTGGCAGCGGGCCACACGGTGCAGCTGGTGGATACACTCAATCCGGATTTGCGCGTGGTGCTGAGCGCGCCGGAGCATGAGGCGCTGAATCTGGGGCAGGTGATTGCATCGGGCGGCAGGACGGGCATCTACGGCGCGCTGGTGAAGCAGCGCGGAGTGGTCAGCGCCGACAGCGCGGTGGTGGGCGAGAACGGCAAGGTGGTACTCAAGGCCAGCCGCGATACGCTGCTGGAGGCGGGCAGCCGGACCAGCGCGAAGGGCGCGGGCAAGGGGGGCGAAATCCAGGTGCTGGGCGAGCGGGTTGGATTGTTCGGCGATGCCAAGATCGATGTCAGTGGCGATACGGCTGGTGGAATCGCACTGATTGGAGGCGACTACCAGGGCAAGAATGCCGAGATCGCCAATGCGAAACAAACGGTGGTCGGAAAGGACGTGGAAATCAGGGCGGATGCCGTGGCCAGCGGTGATGGAGGAAAAGTGATCGTCTGGTCGGACGAGACTACGCGCTTTCACGGTTCGATCAGCGCCCGGGGCGGTCAGCAGGCAGGTGACGGTGGTTTCGTCGAGACATCGGGAAAATTCCTGGACATGCAAGGACGGGTTGACACCCGTGCGCCGCGCGGCGCGACAGGAACGTTGCTGCTGGATCCGACGAACATCTACATCGCGAGCAGCCAGGCAAATGCAACGGCAGCGGGAATGAGCGGAACTGACCTCTCGATCAATACCTCCGGCCCCACCAGTTTCGTTGCCAGTGGTGCAGTCGCGGATTCACTGTTGACAACCAGTGTGCTTCAGACAGCGCTGGGTACGGCTGATGTGACGGTATCGACGACCAATGCTTCTGGGATTGGAGCAGGCAATATCTCAGTGGTGGATCCAATTACCTGGGGTAATGCCAATTCATTGACATTAAACGCTGCAGGTGCCATCGCTATCAATGGTGCTGTCACTGCGTCATCAGGTACCCTGAGGATGGATTCGGCGTCTGGAAACATTACTCAATCTGCCGCGATACAGGTTGACAAACTACTCGCTAATGCCAATGGCGGGGCAGTTCTTCTCACTAATGGCTCAAACAATGTGGGTACGCTTTCGGCTTATGGTAACGGAGGAGTATCGTTTTCCGATTCGAATGGGCTCACAGTCGGCGCGGTATTGGGCTCAAATGGCGTGCGTACGAACAATAACGGGATCAGCATCACTGTCGGAACTGGCGACCTTGACATCGCCAACTCGGTCTACGGCATCGACGCGGGTACAAGCACGGCAACGCTCGTTGCCACCACTGGCTCCGTTCTTGAGTCATCAAGCGGTAAGATCACGGCGGGAAATCTTAGTGTGACAGCTGGCACGTCGATTGCGCTCAACACTGCGACAAATGCCGTTGCTATCCTTAACATCACACAGACGGACTCTGCAGGTGGCGGCATTTCGTTTGTAAATAATGTCCCCTTGAGTGTGGCATCCGTCAGTCATCAATCACTCGCCACCTCTGCCGTTTCCATTGAAACTACGGGTGCCAACAACTTGACCTTGACAGGCCAGATTGCAGCTGGATCCAGCCTGGCATCGCTCTCGCTGAAGGCGGGCACAACCGGCTCTCTGCTGCAAAGCGGTTCGGGACTTGCGACTGCGAACACCATTACGCTACAGAGCAATAGCTCCGGATCGATTGGAACTTCCGGAAGCGCGATGTTCAAGACAAGTTCGATAGGAGGTTCGGGCAACGCATCAATAACTGTCGGCTCGACATCAGGACCGAGCAGCGTATATCTCATGCATACGGGAGACGCCACATTGAACTCGGTAACGCTAGGTGCAAATGCACCGGTTGACATGACAGCAACCGGAAACCTGACAGCTGCAACGATCAATACCGGCACTTCCGGTCTTAACCTGGGGGCGGGGGGCCTATTGACGGTTCCTGCCGCCAAGTCACTGAGCGGCACCGGAATAACACTGACCGCCGATCGCATGGCATTGAACGCGGCGGGCACAACCAACGCAGGAACCGGTACCTTGCACCTCCTGCCGAAGACCTCCGGTTGGAACATCGATCTCGGTGCATCTGCCACCGACGCGGCGGCAAATACTCTGGAGTTGTCCACGGGGGAATTGAATACGCTTGCCGGCACCGGAATTCTCAAGATCGGTGACCTTGCGGCAGGAAACGTTCATGTCAGTGCGGCAATTGCCCCTGCATTTGCCGGCGACCTGCTCATCGAATCGGGAGGGAATGTAACGCAAGTCGTCGCCGGTACGATCACCAAGGATGATCTTGCCATTGCGGCGATCGGAGACATCAAGCTGAATACCGCTCCCAATCTTGTCACCAACCTCGCGGGCCATTCCGGTGGAACGAACAAGAACTTCCTGTTCAAGAACGGAGCAGCACCTCTTAACGTAGGAAGCAGCATTGCAGGAAAGACGGGGATAGCCTTAACCATCAGCGGTTCATACAGCTCTGCCAGCCCGGATGGCGTAATCGCCTTGGAATCATCGGGTGCAATCACGCAATCTCCCGGTGCTACCTTGGGCGGGAAGGCTGTCTATACCAAGGGAACGAAGGTCACCCTTGATGAGGCCAATCCTACCGGCGTCATCGCAGGTCAAGCTACAGGTGCAGCCGATACGGATACTTTCAGCTATACCAGCAGTAACGGCATCTTTGTTGCAAGTATTCCGGCGTTCTCAGGGTTCGGCGGTGCGTCCGGTATCCAGCATGCGGGTGCGTTCAATGCGACGTCTCCCGGTATCGTTCTTTCCGCTGGTGGAAGCGGCACGTCGCAGGAAGCGCCGATCACCAGTTCAAACCTGGCAGGGCTCAAGCTCGTAACGACCGGTCCCATCAATCTCGGACAAACCACGAATAGTGTTGGACGCTTGACCGCGATGAACACCGGAAAGATCATGTTTACGAACGGGACCGATCTTGCGCTTGGTGTTGTCGGAGGGGATGCCCTTACAGGACTCACAACCACTGGCAACCAAGCAATTGAGATTGAGGTCAACGGTGCGCTTACGGTTGCCGACTCCGTGAATGCTGGCACGGGTTTCATCTCTCTGCAGGCGGATGCACTGTCACTTGACGCGCCGGTAACCGCCGGCTTGGCCTCTATCGTCACGTTTTCACCTAATCGTCCGATTACGGTAGGTTCAACGACGTGCGATGGTGGTGGCACCAGTTGCCTGAGAGTGACAAAGCTGTACAACGTCAATGCACAGGTGATTGGCATCGGAGAGGATTTGAACGCGTCAGATCCGGAAAACGTGCCGTCAGGTGCCATTTTTGTCGAGGGTATTTCGGTCGGTGGAAGCACAGATATTGACAGGCATGCATCGACGCATACTATTGGCTTGTTGAGTGGCGCTGGCATTACACAGAACGGCCCTGTCAATGTAACTAATCTCGGAATCAGCGCAGGCGGCACGGTTACATTGACCGGCAACAATGTCATTACGAATATTTCCGGAAAGACGACAGCTGGTGCATTCAGCTTCAAGAATACACAAGGCTTTAACGTAACAACCTTGAGTGGCGGTACACCGCCGGACGATTACAGTTTCACCGGCATAACAACAAACAATGGCAATGTTTCACTTACGCTTGCCGGAGCTTCAACCGACGAGTTGCATATTCCATCCCAGGTTGATGCCGGAACCGGCACTGTCACACTGACGTCGAGCGGTTCCATCTATGGCTCCGGCACCAGTCCCGACGTGAAGGGGGGCGTGCTGAACATTACGGCTAGCGGAACTTCTTCCCGCATCGGAGCCGGCGCGATCGATGGAGATGGGGGACTGCAAACCAGTTTCGCGCGTATTGCTTCGATCACTGCGCCAAACGGAAGCGTCGATATGCTGAATTTCACCAATGTGATCGTTGGTCCTGCAGTCGCGGATGCCGGTACCGTGGTTAATGTGGGCGGGGCGGCGATGATTTCGACTAGTTCTGGTTCGTTAACGGTGAATGGCGACATTGTCGCAACTGGGGATATCGCATTGACAGCCGGCTTTGCTGAATCTCCCTCGCCGTCCGACGTTCTGACGATTAACGGAAATGTCGCTTCCAGCTCTGGCTTGATCATCCTCTCTGCCCATAGCGTCGGCGGGACCAGTGTGCCGACGACATCCAATGTCACTCTGCACGTTTACGGGGGAGCATCGGAAGTACCGTCGACGCCTGCACTACCTACAGTTGATCAATGCATAGCGGATCCGACACTGTCTGGTTGCACCAGTGTCTTGCCTGCACTGGAAACCTGTACTGTGACTCCGACGTTGGCAGGATGTACCGCAGTTTTGCCGTCAATGAGCACTTGTATTACGGCTCCTGCTACGGCAGGATGCAGCGCGGTGTTGCCGACTGTTGACGCTTGCATGGCAAACCCAAGTCAAACTGGTTGCACGGCAGTACTTCCGTCGTTAAGTACCTGTGCCAGCGCACCGAGTACGCTAGGTTGCAGCGTCGTGTTGCCAACACTGGCAACGTGTACCACTTCACCGACAACGGCAGGGTGCAGTGCGGTGCTTCCGTCCATGGACATATGCGTGGCAGCCCCAGCGACAGCCGGCTGTACAGTCATACTGCCAGCCTTCGACACGTGTATTGCTGTCCCGACCACAACAGGTTGCACGGCGGTGTTGCCCACGGTGGCATCCTGCACGACCGATCCGACGCAGCCGGGCTGTAGCACCGTCCTTCCGACACTGACCAGTTGCACGGCGAATCCGGCCCAGTTGGGTTGCACGGTCGTGCTGCCCGCGTTGAGCACCTGCACCACAGCGCCGACGACAGCGGGTTGCAGCGCAGTACTGCCGACGGTCGATACCTGCACGACCAATCCGACTCAGACGGGCTGCAGCGTTGTCCTCCCGACGCTGAGTAGCTGCACGACCAATCCCAATCAAGCCGGCTGCACGGTTGTACTGCCCAGCATAAGCGCCTGCATGGGCGCGCCGACCCTGCCTGGCTGTACGGCGGTACTGCCCACGTTGACCGAATGCTCGGCTACCCCGAACAAGGAAGGCTGCTCGGTGGTGGTGCCGACGGCCAGCAAGTGCATCACCAATCCGTCCGCGCTGGAATGCCAGACTGTGCTGCCTGTGACTGAAACGGGGTCAAGCCCGACGCCCACGAACATCGTCACGCAAACCGTGATCCTGACGACCAACACGGTGGTGCTCACCACAGCGCGGGCATCGTCGAACCCGGTGCAGTCGGGTGGAGGCAGCTCCTCGGGCGGCACGGTCAATAGGCCTGCGGAGCAAACGTCGGAAAAGAGCGACGACAAGAAGGAAGAAAAGAAAACCACATCCTCGACAGACGACAGCGGAGCGAAGAAAAATGAACCAGCCAAGAAGATGTACTGCAATTAAGCCGCTGCTGTTCATTGCCGTGCTGCTGCTGTCGGTGCAGGCATGGGCGGCACAGGTCGTGGGGACGGTAGCCAACCTGAGCGGCCCCTTGCTGGCCAAGAAGGCGGACGGCACGTCCAAGGTGCTGGCGGTGAAATCGTCGGTGGAGCAGGGTGACACGCTCATCAGCGAGAAGGATACGTACGCACGGATCAAGTTCATCGACAACAGCGAGATCACGCTGCGGCCGAACTCGCAGCTGAAGATCGACAACTTCAGCTTCGAGGAAGACAAGCCGGAGAAGGACAGCGCGGCGTTCAACCTGGTCAAGGGCGGCTTGCGCGCGGTGACGGGGACGCTGGGCAAGCGCAACAAGGAAAAATTCGGGATGAACACGCCGACGGCGACGATCGGCATTCGCGGCACGATCTTCATTGCGGAGTACGTTGCGCCGAGCGATGAGGCGGTGGCTGCGTACGGGATGGCGAGCATGGCGGCGATGAGCGTGTCGGGCTATGCGGACGTGCGCAGCGACATGCCGGCGGCGGTGCCGTTGCAGGTGCTGCCGATGCGGCTGGCGCAAGCGCCGGGTCAGCCGCCGTCGCCGGGAGGCGGCAATCTTGCGCCCGGCCTGTACGTGCAGGTGCTGGACGGGATGATCAACCTGAGCAACAAGGGCGGCACGCAGAATTTCTCAGCGGGCCAGTTCGGTTATACCGCGAACTTCCAGCAGCCGCCGGTCATCCTGCCGAACAACCCGGGCCTCAAGTTCACGCCGCCGCCGTCGTTCAACTCGAGCAGCGGCCCGCAGGGCGGATCGGGCAATGCATCGGGATCGAATGCCGTCGACTGCGAAGTGCGATAGGAAAATGCATGCAATCCACACCGATATCTAACAGCTTTACATTGATGGGCGCCGGCGCGGCGTTCAAGGACGAGATCTGCGAAATGATCGCGGATTCAAGACTGTTCATGGATCTCGACTGGAAAGACATCGAGGCGCTGGCCAACTATGTCCAGTGCTATGAGGTGAATGCGGGAACGATCATCTTCAAGGAAGGCGATCCGGGCAGCTACATGTGCCTGCTGGTGAAGGGCGAGGTCGAAATCTTCAAGTACGACCAGGAAGGCAAGCCGCACCGCATCGTGCAGGTCCAGCGCGGCAAGACAGTAGGGGAGATGTCTATCGTTGACGGCGAACCGCGGTCGGCCACCTGCATCGCGTCGCAGCCCAGCGTGCTGTTGCTGCTGACGAAGGACAGCTATACGCGCATGATGCACGACCGCCCCGTGCTGGCGCTGCACATCCTGTCGAAGCTGGCCAAGCTGGTCAGCCAGCGCCTGCGGGGCGTGAGCGGGAAGCTCGTGGAATTCATGGGGCCGGAGCGGCGCAAGAACGCGCCGCTGGTTACTTGATACACACCGCGCGGACCTGCTTGATGTCCGTGATCCCGGACAGCACCTTCTCGATACCGTCCATCTTCAGGGTCAGCATGCCGTCTTCCAGCGCCGCCGCCAGCATCTGCGCCACGCGGCTGTGTTCCTGGATAAGCCGCTTCAGCCGGTCGGTGCCGATCATGAGTTCGTGCAGGCCGACGCGGCCCTTGTAGCCGTTGCTGCACTGGTCGCAACCGACAGCGCGATACAGCTTGAACTTGCCGTTTTCGGCATAGTTCTTCTTCCATGTACCGAGCACGCCTTCCTGGCCGGCCTTTTCATCCTTGAAGGCTTCGGTATTCTTCAATTCCTCGCAATACTCGGCCAGCAGCATGCGCAGCTCATCCTCGGACGGCTCGTAGGCTTGCTTGCACTTCGAGCAGAGGCGTTTGGCAAGCCGCTGTGCAAGCACGCCCAGCAGCGCATCCGCAAAGTTGAACGGGTCCATGCCCATGTCGAGCAGGCGGATGATGGATTCGGGCGCGCTGTTGGTATGCAGTGTGGCGAACACGAGGTGGCCGGTGAGGGATGCCTCGATACCCATCGACACGGTTTCCTTGTCGCGCATTTCGCCCACCATGATCACGTCCGGGTCCGCGCGCAGGAAGGCGCGCATCGCGGTGGCAAAGTCGAGGCCGCTCTTGCGGTTGACCTGTACCTGCCGCAAACCCTTCTGGGTGATTTCGACCGGGTCTTCCGCCGTCCAGATCTTGGTTTCCGGCGTATTGAGGAAGTTGAGCACCGAATGCAGCGTCGTCGTCTTGCCCGAGCCGGTCGGGCCGCACACGAAGAACAGGCCGTAGGGCTTGCTGACCGCGCCTCTCAGCCGTTCCAGGTTGTGCGGCAGCACGCCCAGCTTGTCGAGCGGAATCGGCTCGCCGGCGGCAAGGATACGCATCACGATATCCTCGACGCCACCTGCGGACGGGATTGTGGCGACGCGCAGTTCGATGTCGAGCGGCGCGTACTTCTTGAACTTGATCTTGCCGTCCTGCGGCTTGCGGCGCTCGGAGATGTCGAGGTCGCACATGATCTTGATGCGCGCCGCCAGCGCATTGCGGTAGCTCGCCGGTATCTCGATGTACGGCTCGAGCGATCCGTCCTTGCGGAAGCGGATCATGGTCTTTTCCTTGCCGGGGCGCGGTTCGATGTGGATGTCCGATGCACCCTGGCGATAGGCGTCGATGATGAGCTTGTTGACCAGCTTGACCAGTTCGTTTTCGGCCGCTGCCGAGAGATCGGCTTCCGACAGTTCCGAACCTTCCTCGTCGCCGCCATCCTCCATTCCCGACAGCAGGTCGCCGACCGAGGTCAGGTCGCCTTCCGCGCCGTAGAACTGGTCGAGTGTCTGGGCGAATTCGCGATTGGTCGTCACGCGATAGGCGAGCTTCGCCTTGGGGAAGATGTTGTTGATGACGCGCGCATTGCGGACGTGCTCGGGATCGATGGCGAGGATGACCATGCCTTCCGGTCCTTCCTCGATCGGCACCCACAGGTTCTGTTCGACGAAATCGCGCTTCAGGTTCTTGAGCAGGTCTACCGGCTTGACCCGATCCGCCTTGAACTGCTCATAGGGCACGCCGAAATGCTTGGACAGCGCCTGCCCGATCGAGGCCTGCTTGACCTGGAACTCGTTGATCAGGACTTCCTCGATGTCGTCGTTCTTGCGCCGCGCCGAGCGGGAGGCAAGCTCGAGTTCCGGCGCCGACAGCACCGACTCTTCCACCAGCATGCTGTACTTGGAGCGGATCAGCGGCATCGGCTTCAGGCGCTGGGTGAAGGCGATCGCCAGCGTCTTGCACAATTCCTTGATGCCTTCTTCGGCGATAGCGCTGAAGGACTCGCCCGAGCGGTTGTTGATCAACTGGATGGCGCCCAGCAGTTCGCCCCTGGTTTCATCGATGAGCGGCGCGACCAGCATCTGCTTGGTCCGGTAGCCGGTCGCCTGGTCCACGCCGCGCTGGAAATTCAGGTCGGGCGAATGCGATTTCAGTTCCTTGTCGTCGTAGACGTCGCGAAGGTTGAGGACGCGGCGGGACAGCGCGGCATAGCCGGCGATGCTTTGCGCCGAGATCGGCAGCTTGAAATCCTTGAACGAGTTCAGGCCGGTCTTGATCTTGGAGACGATGCTGTTCTTGTCTTCGCCCAGCACATACAAGGTCAGGCGGTCCGCATCGAACAGATCGCAGATATCCTGCGACAGGTCCATCATGATCTCGTCCAGGTTGCTGGTCGCGTGGATCTTGTTGGTGACGTCCTGCAGCTTCTTGAAGAACGCCAGGCGGAGATTGGCGTCGTCGGGATTGCTTCGTGGAGTTCCGAGAACCGCGCTCATGAATAGTCGTCCATCACGGGTGTTTCATTTTTATCAACATCATGCGTGCCGCTGTGCTGCGCTATTGCGGATGCATGTGGACATGGAATCGGTATCTGGTCATTGGCCGCATGCGGCCTGTTCTTCCATCATAATGGATCACGTTGCAAAAATGTATCATCGGGCTGCGCTTAATTTTCAGCATCTGGTTTGGGACGACGAAAAAGCCGCAATCCGTCAGATTCGGTCTACAATCATTCAAAAAAGCAAGAGGAGGAGCGTCATGCATTTGCTGGATGTGATGCGTTTGAAGCGGGCTTGTTGCCCGGCTCCCCTTGATGCGCCGCACACAACAACTGGCCCGGGCCGCCCGGGCGTCGCACAATGAAATTGCAGGTACTTGGATGCGCCGGAGGAATCGGTGGACGCGAGCGTTTAACCACCAGCCTGCTGGTAGATGATGACATTCTCCTGGATGCCGGCACCGGTGTAACCAGCCTGGAAGTCGATCAGTTGGTCCGCATCGAGCATGTGTTCATCACGCATTGCCATCTCGACCATGTGGCTGGCCTCGCCCTGCTGGTCGATTCGATCCAGGGCAAGCGTTCCTCTCCGATCACCGTGCACGGAACGGAAAAGGTCATCGCTTCGCTGAAGAAGCATCTGTTCAACTGGGTGCTGTGGCCCGACTTTGCCACGATCCCCAGCAACGAGCGTCCGTCGATGCGCTGGGAAATCGTCGAGCCGGGACAAACGGTCGATCTCGGCAACCGCCATCTCACCCCGCATATCGTCAACCACACAGTCGGCTCGGTCGCCTATATGGTCAAGAACGCGCGGTCGGGATTCCTGTTCTCCGGCGACATGTCTTCCACACCGGACCTCTGGACGGTATTGCAAAACGAAAAAGGTCTTTCGAAGGTCATTGTCGACTGCTCATTCACCAACGCCGACATGGAACTGGCCGCCAAGTCCATGCATTTCTGCCCGCGGTCGCTGATCGAGGACATCCGTGGAATGACGCATGCCATCGAATTCCTGATCTACCACCTGAAGCCCGGCCAGGAAGACCAGATCATGCGCGAGCTGGCGGAGGAAGGTGAAGGGCGCCCCTTCCGCGCGCTGAAATGCGGGGATGAATTCGTTTTCTGAACAAGTGTTTGTCGAAAGACCGCGCAGCGACTGAAGTGTGACCGATGGGGCTGCGCCGGTGGATAGACAGCGCGCTTGCGCTCTGGCGGCACAACGGCGTCCAACAAATACAATGAGTGACTCGACTTACACAGACATTGCGCAAAGACTGGAGCGCCTGACCGAGCTGAGCGTCGAGCTGAGCACGAACCACGACACGCCTCTGCTCCTTGAGAGGATACTGACGGCAGCCAAGAGCATGACGCATGCGGACGGCGGCACCCTCTACATCACGCGCGAGGACAAGCAGGCGCTGTGCTTCAACATCTCGATGAACGACACGCTGGGCATGCATCAGGGCGGCACCAGCGGACACGAGATCGAGATTCCCGACATTCCCCTGTATACCTCTACCGGCGCAAAGAACCTGAGCGCGGTGGCGGCCTACGCGGCCAACACCGGCACCTCGGTCAACATCCAGGACGTCTACAAGGTCGACGTCTTCAACTTCTCGGGGATGCGGAAGTTCGACGAGACCTTCCATTATCATTCGCAGTCCTTCCTGACCGTGCCGATGATGGACCACGAAGGCGAGGTCATCGGCGTGCTGCAGCTGATCAACGCGAAGGATACGGCAACCGGCGAGACGCGCGCCTTCTCGGACACCGACCAGCGATTCATCGAGGCGCTGGCGTCCCAGGCGGCGATCGCGCTGACCAACCAGCAACTGATCAAATTGCTGGAGAACCTGTTCGAATCCTTCGTCAAGTTGATCAACATCGGCATCGACGAAAAATCGCCGCACACCGGCCGTCACTGCGAGCATGTGCCGGAACTGACGATGATGCTGGCGGATGCGGTCCATGAGATCGACACCGGACCGCTCGCAGATTTCACGATGACCCCGCGCGACCGCAAGCAGTTGTGGATCGCCGGCCTGCTGCACGACTGCGGCAAGATCACCACGCCGGTGCACGTGGTCGAAAAGGCCACCAAGCTGGAAACCCTGTTCGACCGCATCCACGTGGTCGATACGCGATTCGAGGTACTCAAGCGCGATGCGGAGATCCGCTCGTTGAAAGAGAAGCTGGCCGCTGGCAATGACACGAAGCGCCACGAAGAAATCAACCGGCGCCTGAGCGAGGAGCTGGCGCGTCTCGACGCCGACCGCGATTTCCTGCGCTTTGCCAACATTGGCTCGGAAGCGATGTCGCCCGAGGCGCAGCAGCGCGTGAGCGACATCGCCCGCTACCGCTGGACCGGGCCGGATGGTTTCGAGCGCGACCTGCTCAGCGAGGACGAGATCACCAACCTCACGATCCGCGCCGGCACTCTCAATGCGCAGGAACGCGAAATCATCAACAACCACATCTCGGTCACGATCCGCATGCTGGAATCGCTGCCATGGCCGAAGCACATGCAGCAAGTGCCGGAATATGCCGGCGGCCACCACGAAAAGATGGATGGCAAGGGCTATCCGCGCGGGCTGCGCGGCGACCAGATGTCGGTGCAGGCGCGCATGATGGCGATCGCCGATATTTTCGAGGCGCTCACCGCGAAGGACCGCCCCTACAAGAAGGGCAAGACCCTCAGCGAGTCGCTGGAAATCCTCGGCGGTTTCGTGCTGCGCAACCACATCGATCCGGATCTCTTCGACGTCTTCATCCGCAAGAAGGTCTATCTCACGTACGCGAAACGCTTCATGGATCCCGCGCAGATCGATGAGGTGGATGTCACCAGGATACCGGGCTACAAGCCCTGACCGGCATTCGACGGGGGAGGGGCATGCTGCGATTGATTTCCAAGCTGGGTTCGCGCTGGGCGGTGGCACTGGGCATGACGCTGCTCGCCGCGCTCCAGATCGCCTATCTCCCTTCCGTCTCCTTCATCGAACGTCTCGACGTCCTCGCCTACGACATGCGCATGCGCGTGCAGAAGGGCGAGCTGGACCCGCGCGTCGTCATCGTCGACATCGACGAGAAAAGCATCGCCGAAGTGGGCCGCTGGCCGTGGAGCCGGAACGTCGTGGCGAAACTGGTCGAGACGCTCGACCAGAAATACTTCGTCAAGTCGGTCAGCTTCGACGTGATCTTTTCCGAAGCCGATACCAGCTCCGGCTACGGCACGCTGGAAGGACTCGCGCGCAAGGAGTTCAGGGACATTTCGGGTTTCGCGGAACGCGTCCGCTCGCTCAAGCCAAGGTTCGACTATGACCATCACCTGGCTGCGGCGCTTGAAGGGCGTCCTACTGTCCTCGGTTATTTCCTCTCCAACGAACCCGACGCCATTACCAAAGGCTTGCTGCCGGCGCCGGCCTTTTCAGTGTCGGAACTTGGCGGCATGGAGGTCGACTCTGCCGTCTACAAGTCCTACGCCAGCAATTTGGAGGCACTCCAGACAGCGGCCAGGGCCGGCGGCTTCATGAATCCGACGCAGGATCCGGACGGCACGATCCGCCGCCTGAGCCTGCTGGCCCGCGTGGGCGACAACTATTACGAATCGCTGGCGCTGGCCACTGCGCGGGTCGGCCTGGGGGCGAGCAGGATCAAGCCCGTTTTTTATACCGAAGATGAAACCCAGCTCAGCGGCGAAGAGCACAGGACCTATGGCGCGTTGAAGGAGCTGCGCCTCAACACCAAGCCGAAGACGACCGTCATTCCCCTCGAACGGCACATGACCGCGCTGATCAACTATCGGGGCCCCGGCGGACCGAGGGGAGGGCAGTATCGCTATGTGTCGGCAGTCGATGTGCTCCAGGAAAAAGTCCCGATGGAGCACCTCGCCGACACCATCGTGCTGGTCGGGACGACATCGGCCGGCCTCAAGGATCTGCGTCCGTCGCCGGTCAACACCGACTATCCCGGCGTGGAGATGCACGCCAACATCATCTCTTCCATCATGGATGGCGACTTCAAGCAGGAGCCGGACTTCATCATCGGCCTCCAGCTGGCGCAGGTGCTGGTGATTGGCATCGTGCTCGGACTCCTGCTGCCGGTGCTGTCGCCCATGCTGTCCATCCTGGCGTCGCTTGCCGCCATTGCTGCGGTGATCGGTGCCAACTTTGCGATGTACCAGCACCTCAACTGGGTCGTGCCTATCGCCATCTCCCTGCTGCTGGTGGTGGCGCTATTCATCTTCAATATCGCCTGGGGCTACCTGTTCGAATACCGCAAGGGCCGGGCGATGGTCAACCTGTTCGGCGAATATGTCGCGCCGGAACTCGTGGCCGAGATGGCGGCCAATCCCGAGAGCTACAGCATGGAAGGCGAAAGCCGCGAGCTGACCGTCTTGTTCTGCGACGTGCGCGGGTTCACCACCATTTCGGAAGGACTCGACCCGAATGCGCTGCGCGAATACATCAACATCTACCTGACAGCGATGTCGGAAGACATCCGCGGCAATCGCGGGACGCTCGACAAGTACATCGGCGACGCGGTGATGGCCTTTTGGGGCGCTCCGGTCGGATTGCCCGACCATGCATCGCGCGCGGTTGCCACCGCCTTGAAGATGCAGGCCACGGCCAAGGCACTGAACAAGGATTTCATCGCACGCAACTGGCCGCCCCTGAAGATCGGTATCGGCCTCAACACGGGCGAGATGCGCGTGGGCGACATGGGTTCCAAAATCCGGCGCGCGTACACCGTGATGGGCGATGCGGTGAACCTGTCGTCGCGCCTCGAAGGCATTACCAAGGTCTACGGCGTCGGCGTTGCCGTGGGCGAGGCAACGAAACTGGCTGCGCCGCAGTTTGCCTACCGCGAGCTCGACCGGGTGCGCGTCAAAGGCAAGAACGAGCCGGTGCCGATTTTCGAGCCGCTGGGACTGGATGCGGAAATCGACGAGGCTGTCCGCGCGACAGCCGGAAAATGGCACGAGGCGCTCGGCCTTGTCCGTGCCCAGGAATGGGACAAGGCCGAAGCATTGCTCAATGCGCTTCTTGCCGGCCATCCGGACGATGTCCTGTACAAGCTCTACCTGCAGCGGATCGCGCATTACCGCGAGCATCCGCCCGGCGCGGACTGGGACGGCGTTACCACCTTTGAAACAAAGTAAGCGAACCGAACAGGGGCGCGGCTTGTCTATCCCGTGTAGATTCCACATGGGAGAGACATGGAAAACCTGCCGCGCATCGCCGACTATTTCGACCGCAACAAACTCCGCCTCGTCACCGCCGAATCCTGCACCGCCGGACTGGTCGTCGCCACCCTTGGCGACATGCCGGGCTGCGGCAGCTGGCTCGAATGCAGTTTCGTTACCTACGCCCCCGAGACAAAATGCCGGCTTCTCGGCGTCAATCCGGCAACCATCGAGAAATACAACCTGACCAGCGAAGCCGTCGCGCGCGAAATGGTGCAGGGCGCATTGCGCAACAGCCATGCGACCGCTGCCGTGGCCAATACAGGGATCGCCGGGCCTGAGCCGGCTGACGGCATTCCACCCGGCACCATCTGCTTTGCCTGGGGATTCGAGCATGAGGGAACGACCCTTGTGTTCTCCGAAACCTGCCGTTTCGAAGGCGACCGCAATGCGGTGCGCAAGGCGGGCGCCGAATATGCCATCGAGCGCATCGTCCACTATCATGCCCAGCTTGCCAATGGTACGGGGCCGCGGTCCAGCTGAGTGCTAGGTCGCTTCGCGGCTGCTCATGCTGCCGAACCATAGGGCATACTGCCGCGTCAGTTCCGCGCCGAGAAAGAATATCTGCGCGGAATAATAGACCCACATCAGCAGCGCGATGATGGAACTGGCGGCGCCGAAACTGGTGACGAACTCGCTGTTGCCCAGATAGGCGCCGATCAGCTTCTTGCCGACCAGGAACAGGCCGGCCGTGACAAACGCCCCTACCCACACATCGCGCCAGGGCAGCCGCACCTGCGGCAGCAACTTGTAGATGGCCGCAAAGAGCGCAGCGATCACCGCGAATGAAATCACCGACGACAGTGCGAGCAGGACATACGTGGCATCGCCCCAGAATCCCCCGAGGTATTTTTCCAGCACGGCCAGTGCCGCGTTCACCGATAGCGACACCAGCAGGAGGAAGGAGAGGACCAGTATCAGACTGAACGAGAGCAGCCGCGAGCGGATGAAAAGGATGATGCCCGGCTGGTAGGCCTGCGGCACTTCCCAGATTTCGTCGAGGCTGTCCTTCAGTTCGCCGAAGACGGTGGTTGCGCCGACGACGAGCAGGCCGAGGGCGATCAGGGTGGCCAGTGCGCCGGCCTTCGGGTTGCGTGCGTTTGCCAGCAATAACTGGATCGCCTCGGCGCCTGCCGGTCCGACAAGGCCATTCAGCTCCCGGAAGATCGCGCCGCGTGCCGCCTCCTCCCCGAAGATGGCGCCGGCAATCGCCAGCACCATGACGAGTACCGGTGCCAGCGAAAAGAGCGTATAGAAGGCGAGCGCCGCCCCCTTGCTCGAGGCGCGGTCATTGATCCATTCCTCGACGGCGCCGACGAGGAGCTTGCGCAGGCGCTGGGCGAAGGTATGCGGCCTGTCAGGGGCAGGTGCCATGGAGGTCATCGGATAGAGAGGTATGCCTGTGCAGGATGATCTGGTTGGCGAGCGCAGGCTTTCATGAGGACAGACAACCGGCGGCAATGGCGGTTCGGCCGATACATCTTGTTGCAATCCTTACTGATCGACACTGGAAGAGACTTGCCCTTTGGCGTTAAATGACCTCACAACCAGTGAGGTCTGCCATGATCAATCCCAAACTTTCTCTCTCCGCCGTCGTTGCCGCCATCATCCTTTCCGGCTGCGCCAGCCAGGGGCAACAATACCCCGTCGTGGGCCCGTCCTATCCGGCGCCCGTACAGACCTATCCGGCCGCCGGGCCAGCCTATGGCAGTTCCTACGGCACGGTCGAGTCGATCCAACTCGTCCAGGGAGGCGGCGGCAACGGCATCGGCACGGGGGCGGTGGTCGGCGGCGTCGTGGGCGGCCTGCTCGGCAACCAGGTCGGCGGCGGCAGCGGGAAAAAGGCTGCCACCGTGGCCGGCGTGATCGGCGGCGCCATGGTCGGTCACCAGATCGAGCGAAGCAGCCAGGCCCGCAATGCCTACCAGGTAGGCATCCGCATGGACAACGGCAGCTACCGGACGGTGACGCAGGACAGCGCAGCAGACCTCCAGGTCGGTGCCCGGGTCAGGGTTGAAAACGACCGGGCGTATCGTTACTGATACAAAACGCCGGTTTGTTTTATCCTATACCTCCCGCCAGACGGGCATTTGAACGAAAATTGAACATCCCCGGCCGCTGCGGCGGCTGTGGAAAAATACCTACAGACTACGTCAAGACCTGATGCTAGAATCTGTGCCTTTTCTCAGGAGGAACATTTAATGAACAAGACTGAACTGGTTGATGCAATTGCAGCGGACTGCGATCTGTCCAAGGTTGCCGCACAACGTGCACTCGACTCCGTGATCAACAACATCGTCAAGTCCGTTGCAGAAGGCAAGACCGTGCAGCTCGTCGGTTTCGGCAGCTTTGCATGCGGCAAGCGCGCAGAACGTACCGGCCGCAACCCGCGCACCGGCGAAGAGATCAAGATCGCTGCCGCCAAGACCGTCAAGTTCTCGGCAGGCAAGGCATTCAAGGACGCCGTCAACGGCTGATCCTGTTTCGGCACACAGGTGCCGGACAACCGCATCCGGAAGGGTGACGCAGCGGAAACGCGCGTCACCCTTTTTTCATTCAGCGTGTCATGAGCCGGCGCAGCGAAAAGCTGGCCGCGTCCACGACCGCTACCAGCAGCAGCATCGCGATGATGACCGTCGCCGCCTGTTGCATCTGGAACAGCGACAGGTGGTACTTCAGCATTTGCCCCAGTCCGCCCGCGCCGACCACGCCGAGGATGGCGGCCGCACGGATATTGTTTTCCCAGCGGTACAGCGTGTAGGACACCATCTGCGGGATCGCCTGCGGGAGCGTCGCATAAAGGAAGGCGGCCGCAGGCTGCGTGCCGTTGATGTGCAGGGACGACTCAGGCAGCGGCGAAGTGTTTTCGAGCGCATCGGCGAACAGGCGGCCCAGCACGCCCGAGGTATGCGCAGCCAGCGCGAGCGTGCCGGCGAAGGGGCCGAGGCCGGCGGCAATGAGCAGGATGGATGCCCAGACCAGTTCCGGAATCGAGCGCGACACATTCAGCAGCATGCGCGTGACAGCGCGTGCCGTTTGTCCGAAACGGCCGCTGGCAGGCAGCGCCAGGGCGAGTCCGAGCAGGGCAGCGATGCCTGTACCCAGGGCGGACATGGAAAGCGTCTCGGCGGTCGCGACGGCAGTCTTCCCCAGGAATCCGGAAGACAGTTCCGGCGGCGCGAATCCGAGCAGGAATTCGCCGGTCGTCCGCGCCGCATCCAGCGTGAAAAACGCCTTCCACTGCAGGGACAAGGTGGCAAAACTCGCGACCACGAGCAGCGCCATCGCGGCAAGCAAGGCCAGCGTCGACAGCCGCACGCGCGGAGCGGGAGGCAAGGCCGACCGGTTCATGCGAGCCTCCGCCTGCACAGTTTGCTGACGCCGTCCGCACAGGCCACCAGCAGCACGAAAACCAGCAACATGGTCGATACTTCGCCGCCCGCCAGCATCTTCATCGATTCATCCATGCGCTGGCCGAGTCCGCCGGCACCGACAAAACCCATCACCACCGAACCGCGGATTGCACATTCCCAGCGGTACACCGTATAGGAAACCAGTTCCGAGGCCGAATCGGGCAGTGCGCCATAGAGCAGCGCGGACAGGCGGCCGCTCCCGTTCTGCAGCAGGGTGTCGCTGGCATGGGCGTCGGAGGATTCCAGGATTTCGGCATAGACCTTGCCGAGCATGCCGCAGTAGGTCAGGGCGATCGCGAGCACTCCCGCAGTCGGACCCAGGCCGACGATGCGCACGAACAGCAGTGCCCAGACCAGTTCCGGCACGCTGCGCAGCATCACGAGGAACCAGCGCACCGCCTGCCGCAGCGCGCGGCCGAACAGGCCGATGCGACCGGTACCGATGCGCGACAAGGACAGGCGTTCGGTGACGATCAGCGTCATCGGCACTGCACCCAGCAGGGCGAGCGCCATTCCCGCAGTCGCCATCGCAATCGTCTCCCAGGTCGCTTGCGCTGCAAGCTGCAGGAATTCGGGCGAATGGGCCGGCGGCACGAAGGCGGCCAGGAAGCGCGCGGTTGCATTGAGGCTTTGCTCGTCCAGCAGCAGCCACGGCTTGAATTCGCTCCAGGACAGCATCGGCCACAGCACGGCAAGCGCCAGGATGACAGCGGCAATGCGGCCATGCCAGGCCGGGTCCGGATGCGTCGGGTGCGAGGAAAACAGAGACATGGGCGAATCAGAAGCAGCGCGTCGGCAGCGGCACCGCTGCCGGCGCATCCAGCGGTTCATCCATCACAGGCACGCGATCCGCATGGCGATACAGCGCATCGATCATGTCATCCGTTACCGCTTCGCGTGCCGCGTCGAAGACAATGCGTCCGGCGCGAACGCCGATGATGCGCGGGAAATGCGCGCGCGCCAGTTCCACCTGGTGCAGGCTGCAAACAAGCGCCGCTTTTCGCGAAGCTGCTTCCTCCTGCAATACCGCGAGCGTCTGGACCGCGAGGGCGGGATCGAGCGCGGACAGCGGTTCGTCCACCAGGAAGGCTTCGGCTTTGGAAACGATCAGGCGGGCCATGCTGCACCGCTGCCTTTCGCCCCCGGAAAGGCGATCCACGCGCGCGTACAGCTTGTCCTGCAGGTTGAATCGCGCAAGCGCCTCATAAGCAGCCTCCGGATCGGCCGGCTTGAACAGCGAGGCAAGCGCCTGCCACAAACTCCATTGCGGAAGCCGGCCGGCGAGGACGGCGGTGACGACGCGCTGGCGCGGTGGCAAGGGCGGTGTCTGCGGCGCCAGGAACAGGCGCACGCGCAGCGCATGGCGCTGCCTGTCGCTTGCTGCCCAGGGGGCGATGCCGAACAGCGTCATGTTCCCGCTGTCCGGGCGATGCGCACAGGCGAGGGTATGCAGCAAGGTCGTCTTGCCCGCTCCCGATGGCCCGATCATCGCCACCTGTTCGCCCTGTCCGATGGACAGCGTCACCTCCTGCAATGCCGCAGGGCCGGAGCCGGTAAAGGTATGGCGTACGGAGACGCCATGCAGCGCAAACGTCATTGTTACTTCAGCAGGCCTGCGTTGCGTGCAGCCTTTTCGATCTGTTCGTAGTTGTCGACCTTGGTAGGGATGAAGCGCGTCGCGCGCTGCAATTCGAGGATTTCCTTGCCTTGCGGATCGTTGGCGTTCAGGGCGAGGAAGGCATCCGTGAGCTTCTTGCGCAGCGCCGGGTCCATGTCGGCGCGCACCGTCCAGTTATAGTCGAAGTAGCCGGGCGTCGTGTAGAACACGCGCACCGTCTTGCCGTCCACCTTGCCTTGCCCGACGAGTTTCTCCCACACCGAAATGTTCAGTGCGCCGGCATCCACCTTGCCGCCCGAAACCGCGGCGGCGGTCGCGTCATGCGCGCCCGAGAACGCGACGCGCTTCATGTCGGTGTCCGGATTGATGTTCGCGGCGAGCAGGAACGAGCGCGGCATCAGGTGGCCGGACGTCGACGATTCGGAGCCGAAGGTGAAGGTCTTGCCTTTCAGGTCTTCCAGCTTGTTGATCGCCGGGTTGGTCGTGATGAAGACCGAACGGAACTTCTCGTCTTCTTCGCGCTGCACGATCGGGATCACCTTGCCGTTGCTGCGGATCTTTGCCTGCACGAAAGTGAAGCCGCCGAACCACACCATGTCGAGCTTGTTGTTGACCAGGCCCTCCACCGAAGCAGCGTAATCGGTGACCGGCACGAATTCCACCTTCATGCCCAGCTTCTGCTCGAGGTAGCTTCCGAGCGGCTTGAACTTGCGCTGCAGCTCGGTGGGGGCTTCGTCAGGGATGGCGGAGACACGCAGCACCTGCTGGGCGTGCGCGATGCCGGCGAGGGCAACTGCGGTCGCGGCGATCGTTACGCGCATCACGTGCTTGAAGGAAGCGGAAAGGCTGGGTCGTTTCATGGTTGTTGGATGGGAGGAGGGGTTTCGGAAAGGCGCGGACAGCCGCGCGTAAAAGCTTGTATTTTAATTAAAGCCCCGGTGCGCGTCACACCGATTTCACGATGAGGTGCCGGGTGGAACGGCAATCATTGTCAATCCATCAAGCAAAAAGGGCTCGCGATGTCAGGCTGTGTAAAAAGTCCTTGTAGCCGGTAAACCAAAGCAATCAATCCCCGTCCAATGTGAATTGGACGGGGATTTTGTTTTTGGGAGTCAGGCATGGGACATCGTGGCGGAGAGAGCCGGGATCAGGCAGTGTTGTTTCCAGTGAAGTTGGACGAGCTGATCGAGGAGGACGCGATGGCTCGGGTCATTGACGCCTGGGTGAACGCGCTCGATCTGCGAACACTGGGTTTTGGCAAAGCCCATGCGGGCATACTGGGGCGGCCGCCGTATGACCCGGGCGATTTGCTCAAGCTGTATCTGTGCGGCTATCTGAATGGCATCCGGTCATCGCGCGCGCTCGAGCGGGAATGCCGGCGCAATGTCGAATGCATGTGGCTGCTGGGACGACTGGTGCCGGACCACAAGACGATTGCCGATTTCCGGCGACACAACAGCGAGGCGTTGGTGGCAAGCTGCGCTGCGTTTGTGCAGTTTGTGAGGCGCGCCGGGCTGGTGGGCGGCACAGTGGTGGCCATTGACGGCAGCAAGGTTCAAGCCGTCGCCTCGCGCAAGGCGGTTGGCAAGGCGGCCGATCTGGAGCGCCAACAGCAGCGACTGGCGAGCGAAGTAGCGCACTATCTGGAGCAGCTGGAAGCCGCAGACCGGCAAGAGGAGCAAGGCAGCCCCGGCGCCGGCGCGTTCAGGCGGGCGCTCAAGCGCTTACGCGAGCGTCAGGATGAAGTGGGCGCAGAAGTGGCCCGGCTAGCCAAAGGCAAGGCCACATCGAGCGTGCTGACGGAGCCGCAGGCGCGCGCGATGAAATCGCTGCATGGGGCACCGGGCTACAACCTGCAAACAGCAGTCGACACCGACAGCCATCTGATCGTGCATCATGAAGTGTGCAATGACACGTCGGATGTGGGGCAACTGATGCCGATGGCGCAAGGCGTCGCCCAGGTGCTCCAGACCCAGCCTGAAGTAGTCGCCGACGCTGGTTACGCCAATGGCGAGCATTTGCAGGCGCTGCAGGACATGGGGATGACCGGCTATGTGGCGCCATCCCACACGCCGAACAATCAAGGTGATGGCACGCTGTACGACAAGGCGATGTTTCGCTACGACGCCAGTAGGGACTGTTTTACTTGCCCGGCCAACAAGATCCTCAGGCGCAAACAGGTGTGCCGCCAGGACAAGTCGGTGATCTATGCGGCCTCCCCGGATGACTGCGCCAATTGTCCGCACAAGGGGAAATGCACCGTCAGCAGCCGGCGCCTGGTCAGCCGTCACTGGCACGAAGAGGCTGTACAGGCCAATGCGGTACGCGTGGCAGCGGCGCCGCACATGATGGCCCTGCGACGCCAGACCGTCGAACACCCATTTGGGACCATCAAGCAGCAAATTCTGCGCAATGCCCGGTTGTTACTGCGCGGGTTAAAGGGAGCTCGCGCCGAATTGAGCCTGGCTGTAATGGCTTATAACCTCAAGCGCGTGGTGCACATGATCGGAAGTCAAACACTCACGAAGACACTGCGGGCCTGAGCCCGATTTCTACTTCAAAAAACAAATTGCCCCGCCAAAGCGGGGCAATTTGTTGAGTGCCAACGTCAGACTTTTTACACAGCCTGGATGTGCGAGCCCTTTGCATGAATAGCCGGATGCTCAGTCGGCGAGTTCGACCAGCAAGTCCTTTGCAGCGACCACCGCGCCCGGTTTGACGTGTGTGTGTTTCACCACCGCATCCCGTTCGGCACGGATCATGGTTTCCATCTTCATTGCCTCGATGGAGACCAGCGGGTCGCCCTTGGCCACCTTCTGGCCCGGCTTCACCGCCAGCGTCACGATCATGCCCGGCATCGGTGCACCGACATGGTTCGCATTGCCGTCCTGCGCGCGCGGATGCGTGACCAGCTTCAGCGCGCCGGCCTTGTCGATGCGCACCATGCGCGCCTGGCCGTTGAGTTCGAAGAACAGCTTGCTCTGGCCTTCTTCCTCCAGCTCGGTGCGGCCCTGCAGGCGCACCACCAATGTCTTGCCCTGGTCGATGTCCACCGAGATTTCCTGGCCCTGCTGGAGGCCATAGAAGAAGACCGGTGTTGGCAGCACCGAGACGTCGCCGAAATTGCGGCGATGCTCGGCGTAGTCGCGGAAGACCTTCGGATACATCAGGTAGGAGGCGAGCTCCTGCTCGGTAATGGAGCGGCCGACTGCCTTCTCCGCCTCTTCCTTGGCCTTCGCCAAGTCGACCGGAGGCAGGTTCGCGCCCGGTCGTCCAACCATCGGCTTGTCGCCCTTCAATACCTTCTGTTCCAGCGCCTTCGGGAAGCCGTCCGGCGGGAAGCCGAGTTCACCCTTGAACAGCGAAATCACCGATTCGGGGAAGGCGACCTCCTTGTCCGGGTTCTTCACGTCCTCCGGCGTCAGGTCGTTGGCGACCATGAACAGCGCCATGTCGCCCACCACCTTCGAGGTCGGCGTCACCTTCACGATGTCGCCGAACAACTGGTTGACGTCGGCATACGCCTGCGCCACTTCCGTCCAGCGGTGATCGATGCCCATCGCGCGCGCCTGTTCGCGCAGGTTGGTGTACTGGCCGCCCGGCATTTCATGACGGTACACATCCGAGGTGCCGGAACGCATGTCTGCTTCGAAGGGTTCGTACTGGCGGCGCACGCCTTCCCAGTACTGCGAAATCTCGAACATCGCCTGCTTGTCCAATTTCGGATCGCGCGCGGTCCCCTGCAGTGCAGAAGCAATGGAGCCGAGGTTGGGCTGCGAGGTCAGGCCGCTCATCGCATCCATCGCGCCGTCGACGGCGTCGCATCCCGCTTCCACGGCAGCCAGCACCGAGGCGGCGGCAATGCCGCTGGTGTCGTGCGTATGGAAATGGATCGGCAGGCCGACTTCTTCCTTCAGTGCCTTGACCAGTTCGCGTGCCGCGTGCGGCTTGCACACGCCGGCCATGTCCTTGATGCCGAGAATGTTGACGCCGGCCTTTTCCAGTTGCTTGGCCATGTCGACGTAATACTTCAGGCTGTACTTCGGGCGCGACGGATCGAAGGGATCGCCCGTGTAGCAGATCGCGCCTTCGCACAGCGCGCCGGACTCGCGCACGGCATCGATCGCCACGCGCATGTTCTCCACCCAGTTCAGCGAATCGAACACGCGGAACAGGTCGACGCCGCCCTTGGCCGCCTGGTCGACGAAATGCTTCACAACATTGTCCGCGTAGTTGGTGTAGCCCACCGCGTTGGAGGCGCGCAGCAGCATCTGGAACAGGATGTTGGGCACTTCCTCGCGCAGTTGCGAGAGGCGCTCCCACGGGTCTTCCTTCAGGAAGCGCATCGCCACGTCAAAGGTCGCGCCGCCCCAGCATTCCATCGAGAACAGGTTGGGCAGCATGCGCGCATAGTAAGGCGCAATGGCGCGCATGTCGGCGGTACGCATGCGGGTGGCGAACAGCGACTGGTGCGCATCGCGCATCGTGGTGTCGGTCAGCAGCACCTGCGGCTGGTCTTTCATCCACTGCGCGAATTTCTCCGCGCCGAGCTCCTTGAACTTGTCGCGCGAGCCGGGCAGGATCGGTTCCGAACGATGGACCTTCGGCAGCAGCGGCGTGGGGATCACGCCGTCGATGCCCTTGCGGCCCTTCATCTCCGGATTGCCGTTGACGACGACATCGCCAATAAAACGCAACATGCGCGTTGCGCGGTCGCGGCGCTTGGCGAACTGGAACAGTTCCGGTGTCGTATCGATGAAGCGTGTGATGCATTCGCCCGACTTGAACTGATCGTGGTTGATGACGTTCTCAAGGAAGGGCAGGTTGGTCGACACGCCGCGGATACGGAACTCGCGCAGCGCGCGGTCCATGCGGGCGATCGCCTCGTCCGAGGTCGGCGCCCAGGCAGTCACCTTGACCAGCAGCGAATCGTAGTAGGGTGTGATCACCGCGCCCGAGTAGGCGGTGCCGCCATCGAGGCGGACACCGAAGCCTGCCGCGCTGCGGTAGGCAACGAGGCGGCCGTAGTCTGGGGTGAAATTGTTTTCCGGGTCTTCCGTCGTCACCCGGCATTGCAGTGCGTGGCCGTTCAGGCGGATGTCTGCCTGCGCGGGAATGCCTGCGCCATGTTCATCCTTCTCTCCGATGGCCATGCCCTCGGAAACACGGATTTGCGCCTTGACGATATCGATGCCGGTCACTTGCTCGGTGACGGTGTGCTCGACCTGGATGCGCGGGTTGACCTCGATGAAGTAGAACTTGTTGGTATCCGCATCCATCAGGAATTCGACGGTGCCGGCGTGGGTATAGTTGACTGCGCGGCCGAGGCGTAAAGCTGCATCGCAAAGTTCGGTTCGGGTCTGGTCGTCGAGGTAGGGAGCAGGTGCGCGTTCCACCACCTTCTGGTTGCGCCGCTGCACCGAGCAATCGCGCTCGAACAGGTGTACCAGGTTGCCGTGCTTGTCGCCCATCAGCTGTACCTCGACATGGCGCGCGCGACGCACCAGCTTTTCGAGGTACATCTCGTCATTGCCGAATGCAGCCAGCGCTTCGCGGCGCGCCACTTCCAGCTGGCCCGGCAGCTCGGCTTCCGATTCGATCACGCGCATGCCGCGTCCGCCGCCGCCCCAGCTTGCCTTGAGCATCAGCGGGTAGCCGATCTCGGCGGCCATCTTCTTCGCCTGCTCGATCTCATGCGGCAGTGCCTTGGTTGCCGGGACGACAGGTACGCCTGCTGCGACGGCGGCATTGCGTGCCGCTACCTTGTTGCCCAGCGTGCGCATGACTTCCGGCTGCGGGCCGATGAAGGTGATGCCGTTCTTCGCGCAGGCTTCTGCAAAGTCGGGATTTTCCGAGAGAAAACCGTAGCCAGGATGGATCGCGTCGACATGCGCTTCCTTCGCGATCCGAATGATGTCGTCGATATCGAGGTAGGCGGCAATCGGCTTCTTGCCTTCGCCGACGAGATAGGACTCGTCCGCCTTGAAGCGATGCAGGGCGAACTTGTCCTCATTGGCATAGATAGCCACGGTACGGATGCCGAGTTCGGCAGCGGCGCGCATGACGCGGATGGCGATTTCGGAGCGGTTGGCGACGAGGATCTTGCGGATGGGATGACGATGCTGAGGCGTCTTCATGTTGGTTGGCATGCAAAGTTAGGAATTCGTTTGGCGCAAGCATAAGACATCGGGCCTGCGCTGGCGTGAAAGTTTTTCAACAGGTACGTAACCCTACTTGCGCAGGCTGACGGCATGCTTGCATCATCCCATCAAGGCAATAAAAAACCCCGCACAAGGCGGGGTTCGTCGGAGCCGGACTGCGATTACGCGAAATTCTTCGCGACGAAATCCCAGTTCACCAGGTTCCAGAATGCTTCCAGGAACTTCGGACGCGCGTTGCGATAGTCGATGTAGTAGGCGTGCTCCCACACGTCGCAGGTCAGTAGCGGCTTGTCGGCAGTGGTCAGCGGCGTAGCGGCGTTGGAGGTGTTGACGATGTCAACGGAGCCGTCGGCCTTCTTGACCAGCCAGGTCCAGCCGGAACCGAAGTTGGTGGTGGCGGACTTCGTGAATTCTTCCTTGAACTTGTCGAAGGAGCCCCACTTGGCATTGATGGCGTCGGCCACGGCACCGGCCGGAGCGCCGCCGCCGTTCGGCTTCAGGCAGTTCCAGAAGAAGGTGTGGTTCCATACCTGTGCGGAGTTGTTGAACAGGCCGCCGGAGGACTTCTTGATGATGTCTTCCAGGGAGGCGTTTTCGAACTCGGTGCCCTTGATCAGGTTGTTCAGGTTGGTCACATAGGTCTGATGGTGCTTGCCGTAGTGGTATTCCAGTGTTTCCTTGGACATGTGCGGTTGCAGTGCGTCCATTGCGTAGGGCAGCTGGGGCAGGGTGTGTTCCATGGCAGTTCCTTTCTCTTGTTACGGTCGATATTGTTTTTGAAAGGTGTTAATTGTAAGACGGATGCCGACAAGTTGCATGAATGATCTCATTGATCCACGGCGAACTGGAGACGGAAAGGCTTCCCGGGTGGTCATTCCAGGGTCGGCTGGACACTGGCGATGCCGACTTCAGCCGATCCTTCCGCCAATCGCACCGTGACAGTTTCCCGGGGACGCAGATCCTTTGGCGCGCGGACAATTCTTCCTTTGCCGTCCAACACCATTGCATAACCGCGTTCCAATGTCCGCTGCGGATTCAACAGTTCCAGCTGTGCCTCGAGTGATGCGAGCGCCTGCCTGCGTTGCGCCAGCAGAGTGTACATGCGTGTACTGATGCGACGCGCGTCATCCTGCAGTCGCAGACGGGCTGGAGCGGTTTTCGGTAGTTGTGCGGCAAGCCGCGTCTGGAGATGCGAGAGCGAGAAACGCGCCTGCTTGAGCGGCGATCGCGTCGCATGCGCCAGCCGGGTTTGCAGGCCCTGGAGCTTGAGCCGCTCGTGCGAAATATAGGCGGAAGGACTCACCAGCCGCCGTGAGAACCAATCCAGTGTTTGCGTCTTCTCGGCCAGCAGGCGCTTGAACGCCCGGGTCAGGTCGTCGGCATGGGCGCCGAGGGTTGCCACCCAGTCCGCACGTGGCGCGGCCGCCATTTCGGCAGCCGCAGTCGGTGTCGGAGCGCGCAGGTCGGCGGCGAAATCGGCGATGGTCACGTCGGTTTCATGCCCGACACCGGAAATCACCGGCATGGAGCACACGGCAATTGCGCGTGCAACCACTTCCTCGTTGAACGACCACAGATCTTCGATGCTTCCCCCGCCGCGGCACACGAGCAGGACATCGCACTCGGCACGCGCGGAAGCAGTCTGAATCGCGTGTGCGATTTTTTGCGCGGCCCCTTCGCCTTGCACCGGGGCAGGATAGAGGATGACCCGGACGTGGGGCGCACGACGGCGCAGGGTGGTCAGGATGTCGCGCAGCGCCGCAGCCTGCGGGCTGGTGACGATACCGATCGTCCTCGCAAAGAGCGCAAGCGGACGTTTGCGCGCCGGATCGAACAGGCCTTCTGCATTCAGCTTTTCCTTCAGGCGCAGGAAGGCTTCATAGAGATTGCCGACACCCGCGCGGCGGATTGCCTCGACATTGAGCTGGTAGTCGCCGCGCGGCGCGTACAGGGTAACGAGGGCGCGCACCTCCACCTTGTCGCCCTCGCGCGGCGTAAAGCCGGCGTACTGCGCGCGTCCGCGGAACATCACGGCCCGTACCTGCGCCGCATCGTCCTTGAGCGTGAAGTACCAGTGGCCCGACGCCGCCTTGGTGAAATTGGAAATTTCGCCGGATACCCATGCAAGCGGAAAACTGCGTTCAAGCATCCGCGATACGGCCTGGTTCAGGGCCGAGACCGTCAGTACAGGCGGCGTCGCGCCTGGGTTTTCGGAAACGTTTCCAGTATTCATGCGGTCTTCCAAGGCAAAACCTGTCCACAGGCGCGCCAAATCGTCATCTGACTGTCATACTTGGTTACAAACAACATGGGGGTGAGATAAGTAATTGATTTCATTCGAAAAACCAATTTGCATTGCAGCATGCTTGCCGTCTGAAAATCCTTTGGAATCAAGTACTTTTACGAAATCCACCGACTTGCCCACAAAGTTATCCACAGGCGCTGTGCAGAAGTTTTTGCGTGGTATCCGCGTTGCGCGTGCTTGCCCGCGACGGCCCAACAGGATACATTCTGCATCCGACTGAATTCTCACCCAAGGAGCCTGTTTTGCTCGCCATTATTCAAGCGGCCGGCTGGCCGATCTGGCCGCTGCTGATTGCTTCCGTTATCGGATTGGCACTCGTCATCGAGCGCGTATTGTACCTGCGCCGTCGCCGCATCCTCCCGCCCAGCCTGCTGGAAGAGGTCATCCGCGTCTACCACAATGGCAAGATCAGTCCCGAAGTTCTGCGCAACCTCGAACTCAATTCGCCGCTGGGCCGCGTGCTCGCCGCCGGCCTGCGCAACGTCAACGCGCCGCGCGATGTGATGAAGGAATCCATCGAGGAGGCCGGCCGCGGAACGGCGCACGACCTCGAACGCTTCCTCACCACCCTCGGTACGATCGCCACGCTCGCGCCGCTGATGGGCCTGTTCGGCACCGTTGTCGGCATGATCGAAATCTTCGGCTCGCAGAATGCGACGGGCGCCAATCCGGCGCAGCTGGCGCACGGCATCTCCGTGGCCCTCTACAACACGGGATTCGGCCTGGCGATCGCGATGCCCGCCCTCGTGTTCTACCGTCACTTCCGTGCGCTGGTGGACAGCTTCATCGTCGACATGGAACAGCAGGCGGTAAAGTTCGTCGACATCGTGCACGGCAACCGCAAGTAAGGCAGCCTCATGGACTTCCGCAAAGGCACGCGCCGCGACGATCCGGAAATCAACCTGATTCCCTTTATCGACGTCCTGCTGGTGATCCTGATCTTCCTCATGGTCACCACCACCTACAGCAAGTTCACCGCGCTGCAGATTTCCCTGCCGACGGCCGATGCCGAGAAGGCAATTGAACAGCCTTTCGAGATCAACGTCGGCGTCAATGCACAGGGGCTGTATGCCATCGACAACCAGCAGATTTCGGCGCGCGACGCGGCCAGCCTTGCTGACGAACTGAAGGCTGCCGCCAATGCCAAGGGCGCATCGAAAAAGGATCCGGTGATTATCATCAACGCCGATGCGACGGCTGCCCACCAGTCGGTCATCAATGTGCTCGAAGCCGCGCGCCTCGCCGGATTCGAGAAAGTCACCTTTGCCGCGCAAACCAGCGGCAGGAAATGACGCAACTTCCCGAGGCCTGGCTTCGACGCGGCTTGCTCGCGTGCTCGCTCTGGCCGGTTTCGCTTGTCTTCCATGCGCTGACGGCCGCGCGGCGCGGCGCCTACCGGTCGGGACTGCTGCAGTCCGTGCGCCTTCCGGTGCCAGTCGTCGTCGTCGGCAATATCTTCGTCGGCGGTACGGGCAAGACACCGCTGACCATCTGGCTGGTCGAAGAACTGCGGCGCGCCGGTCTTGTCCCGGGCGTGATTTCGCGCGGCTATGGCGCAAAGAACGATACTCCGCTCGAAGTCTTTCCCGCGTCTGCGCCCGCCGAAGTCGGTGACGAACCAGCCCTGATCGCGCGGCGCGCAAAATGTCCCGTCGTGATCGGCCGCCGGCGTGTGGATACCGCACGTGCATTGCTCGCAGCACACCCGGAGGTGAGCGTCATCATCTCGGACGACGGATTGCAGCACTATCCCTTGCAGCGCGATGTCGAAATCGTGCTCTGCGACGAACGGGGCAATGGCAACGGCTGGCTGCTGCCCGCAGGTCCGCTGCGCGAGCCTCCGTCCAGGTCGCGCGATTTCACCGTGTTCAATGCGGCGCGCATGCCTGAAGGCATTCCGGCGCAAGCGATGCGGATGGAACTCGCCGGCGAGACGGCGGAGCCGCTTTCCGGCAATGCGAAGCCGGTCGCACTTCCCGAACTGGCAGGGCAGGGGCGTCGCATTGTTGCAGCCGCCGGCATCGGCAATCCCTCGCGCTTTTTTGCCATGCTTCGTTCGGCCGGCCTGCAGATCGAAGAGCTTCCGCTGCCGGACCATCACGATTTCTCCGACAACCCTTTCGCGAATATCACGGCCGATATCATTCTGGTCACCGAGAAGGATGCAGTAAAATGTACGCGAATTGATACGATCAACAACGACCCGCGCATCTGGGTCGTGCCGGTGACGGCGCGCATCGACCGCGCGCTGGCCGAACGAATAGTGGAGAAATGTCGTGGACGCCCGACTGCTTGATATCCTGGTCTGCCCCATCTGCAAGGGCCCCCTCGAGTACGACAAGAACGCGCAGGAACTCATCTGCAATCCCGACAAGCTTGCCTATCCCATCCGCGATGGCATCCCCATCATGTGGGCCGACCAGGCACGCGACCTGAACGCGCCGCCCGCCGCAGCCAATCCCTGAATCTTCCCGCACCGCGAGTGCAGCCAGAGTTCATGACCTTTACCGTCATCATTCCCGCGCGGCTGGCATCGACCAGGTTACCCAACAAGCCCCTTGCCGACATCGGTGGCAAGCCGATGGTCGTGCGCGTGGCGGAACGCGCATTGCAATCCGGCGCAACGCAGGTGGTCGTCGCAACCGACCATGCGGACATTCTCGCAGCCTGCCGTGATCATGGCGTCATCGCGCACATGACCCGGGCCGATCACCCTTCCGGCACTGACCGCATTGCCGAAGTGGCGGCCGCGATGTCGCTGCCCGGCGATGCCGTTGTCGTCAATGTGCAGGGTGACGAACCGCTGATTTCGCCAACGCTGATTGCCGCGACAGCAGGGCTGATCGGTTCCGGCGTTCCGATGGCGACTGCAGCCCATCCGATCGCAGACATCGGGGAGATTTTTAATCCGAACGTGGTGAAAGTCGTATTGGACAAGACGGGGAAGGCGCTTTACTTCTCGCGCGCGACCATCCCGTGGCATCGGGATGCTTTTGCGCAATCGAAAGAGGTCGTGCCGCCCGGATACGCCCCGCTGCGCCACATCGGCCTGTACGCTTACAGCAATGCTTTCCTGCAGGACTACCCGCGCCTTGCCCTGTCGCCGCTGGAGCAGATCGAAGCGCTGGAGCAGCTTCGCGTGCTGTGGCATGGCTATCCGATTGCCATCCATGTCACGCCGGATGCGCCCGCGACAGGTGTGGATACGCCCGAAGATCTCGCGCGGGTCAGGCAAGTTTTCGGTCAAGAAAGATAGAAGAAATTGGTGCGGGTTTCCGGTTAGGTGCCATTCTGTGGTAAGTTTCATGAAAACTTAGTGTGATAAAAGCATGTCTTTGAGGGAAATTCGCCCGCCCTGGCGGAAATCCTCGTCACCGATTACAAATTTAAAACCAGTCTAGGACACACCATGCGCCTCATCCTTTTAGGACCGCCAGGTGCCGGCAAAGGCACGCAAGCGAATTTCATCAAGGAAAAATTCAACATCCCGCAAATCTCCACCGGCGACATGCTGCGTGCTGCCGTCAAGGCAGGCACGCCGCTCGGCATCGAAGCCAAGAAGGTGATGGATGCAGGCGGGCTGGTTTCCGACGACATCATCATCGGCCTCGTCAAGGACCGCCTGAAGCAGCCGGACTGCGCGAACGGTTACCTGTTCGATGGCTTCCCGCGCACCATTCCCCAGGCTGACGCCATGAAGGACGCTGGTGTGGCGATCGACTACGTGCTCGAGATCGATGTGCCCGACGAGTCCATCGTCGAGCGCATGAGCGGCCGCCGCGTGCACCAGCCCTCCGGCCGTACCTACCACGTCAAGTTCAATCCACCGAAGGCGGAAGGCAAGGACGACGTTACCGGCGAAGAGCTGATCCAGCGTGACGACGACAAGGAAGAAACCGTCAAGAAACGCCTCGCCGTCTATCACGACCAGACCGAAGTGCTGGTCGGCTACTACAACAAATGGGCGGAGTCCGGCCAGTCCGGCGCGCCGAAATACCGCAAGATTTCGGGTGTCGGACCAGTCGAGACGATCCGCGACAAAGCCTTTGCGGCCTTGTCGGAGTAAAAAAGAAAGCGGACCTCGTGTCCGCTTTTTTCTTTCCTGGCCCCGGCCTGTTCCAGATCAACGAATCAGCAGGGGGAACCTGAGGCAAGTATCCAGATAATATCCCGTATGCAACAATACGGACCAACCGAATCTCTTCAGCAATCAGTAGCACAAGAAGTTTGCAGTGCGCAGTAGTCGCGGGACGACGACAGCAGATACCTTCTTGCAGCATCCGGGCGTATGCCGTCGCCGTCCTCCTGACCGTCGTTGTTTTAACTTTGTCGTGAAACAATTGGAGGAGTCGATATGGCAACAGGTTTGTGGTTGGCCGTAGCGTGCGGCATTATTGCCGTCATCTACGGATTGGTGTCCCGGAGTTGGATCTTGAGCCAGGATGCGGGCAACGCCCGCATGCAGGAAATCGCATCAGCCATTCAGCAGGGCGCCGGAGCCTACCTCGCGCGCCAGTACAAGACGATCGGCCTTGTCGGCGTCGTCCTCGCCATCCTGATCGGCATCTTCCTCGATGCCACCACCGCCATCGGTTTCATCGTCGGCGCCATCCTCTCCGGCGCCTGCGGCTTCATCGGCATGAACGTGTCGGTGCGCGCCAATGTACGCACCGCGCAGGCTGCCACCAAGGGTATCGGCCCGGCGCTGGATGTCGCCTTCCGCGGCGGCGCGATCACCGGCATGCTGGTGGTCGGTCTCGGGCTTCTTGGCGTCACTCTCTTCTTCTGGTTCATCACCAATGGCAAGGCCGTCGATGCGACCACCCTCAAACCCCTGCTTGGCCTCGCCTTCGGCTCTTCGCTGATCTCGATCTTCGCGCGTCTCGGTGGCGGCATCTTCACCAAGGGGGCGGACGTTGGCGCCGACCTCGTGGGTAAAGTTGAAGCCGGCATCCCCGAAGACGACCCCCGCAACCCGGCGGTGATCGCCGATAACGTCGGCGACAACGTGGGCGACTGCGCGGGCATGGCGGCCGACCTGTTCGAGACCTATGCGGTGACCCTGATCGCGACCATGACCCTCGGCGCGCTGATGGTCACCGGCGCACCGCTGAATGCCGTGATCTATCCGCTTGTGCTCGGCGGCGTTTCGATCATCGCTTCCATTATCGGCTGCAGCTTCGTGAAGGCTTCTCCCGGCATGAAGAACGTGATGCCCGCGCTGTACAAGGGCCTGATCATCGCCGGCGTGATTTCACTCGTTGCCTTCTACTTCGTGACTACATGGATGTTCCCGGAGGCAGTAGCGGTCGCCGGTGGCAAGACCGTCGGCGCGATGGCCCTGTTTGGTGCTTGCGTCGTCGGCCTGGTGCTCACAGCACTGATGGTGTGGATCACCGAGTACTACACCGGTACCGACTACAAGCCGGTGCAGCACGTCGCACAGGCATCGACCACGGGACACGGCACCAACATCATCGCCGGTCTTGGCGTGTCGATGAAGTCCACCGCATGGCCGGTGATCTTCGTCTGTATCGCCATCTGGGTGTCGTTCGCGCTCGGCGGTCTGTATGGCATCGCCGTGGCAGCGACCTCCATGCTGAGCATGGCGGGTATTGTCGTCGCGCTCGATGCATACGGCCCGATCACCGATAACGCCGGCGGCATCGCCGAGATGTCGGACCTGCCGGACAGCGTACGCGACATCACCGACCCGCTGGACGCCGTGGGCAATACCACCAAGGCCGTCACCAAGGGCTACGCGATCGGCTCGGCCGGCCTCGCTGCACTCGTGCTGTTCGCCGACTACACTCACGCACTCGAGGCGCGCGGCATGCACCTGCGCTTCGACCTGTCCGACCACATGGTGATTATCGGCCTGTTTATCGGCGGCCTGATCCCCTACCTCTTCGGCGCCATGGCGATGGAAGCGGTGGGCCGTGCTGCAGGCAGTGTGGTGGAAGAAGTGCGCCGCCAGTTCCGCGACATCAAGGGCATCATGGAAGGCACCGGCAAGCCGGAATACGGCAAGGCGGTCGACATGCTGACCACCGCGGCGATCAAGGAAATGATCGTCCCGTCCCTGCTGCCGGTCGTGGTGCCGATCCTGGTCGGACTCATCCTCGGCCCGGCGGCGCTCGGCGGCCTGCTGATGGGCACCATCGTGACCGGCCTGTTCGTGGCGATCTCGATGTGTACCGGCGGCGGCGCATGGGATAACGCGAAGAAGTACATCGAAGACGGCCACCACGGCGGCAAGGGTTCCGACGCCCACAAGGCAGCGGTCACCGGCGATACCGTGGGCGACCCGTACAAGGACACTGCCGGCCCGGCAGTCAATCCGTTGATCAAGATCATTAACATCGTGGCGCTGCTGCTGGTACCGTTGCTTCCGGCAGTCGGGACCACGGCTGCTGCAGGACATATGGCCACGCCGACTGCGGTGAGTGCTCCGGCGGCGACGCCGGCCGCTCCGGCTCCGGCTCAGGCGGAATCCAAGTAACGCCGGGTTCCCGAAACGGGCAAAGGCGGCTCCGGCCGCCTTTTTTGCTTTTGCCGTTCAAAATTGGCTACAATTGATCTTCCTTACGTTTACGTAAACGTCATTAACCTTTCCGTTCATCACAAAGAGGAAGAAATGCAGATCCAGAACAGCGTATTCATCATCACCGGCGGCGCGTCCGGCCTCGGCGCGGCAACTGCGCGCATGATCGTGGAAAACGGCGGCAAGGTTGTCCTGGCCGACGTGCAGGTGGAAGCGGGCGAGAAGCTGGCCGCCGAACTGAAAGGCAAGTTCGTCAAGTGCGACGTGACCTCCGAGACGGACGGCAAGGCTGTCGTCGCAGCCGCGACCGAAATGGGCACGCTGCGCGGCCTGGTCAACTGCGCGGGCGTGGCGCCGGCAGTCAAGACCGTGGGCAAGGACGGTCCGCATCCCCTCGACGTGTTCCAGCGCGTGGTGAATATCAACCTCGTCGGCACGTTCAACATGGCGCGCCTGGCAGCGGATGCCATGGCCAAGACCGAAGCCAACGAGGGCGGCGAGCGCGGCGTTATCATCAACACCGCGTCCGTTGCTGCCTATGACGGCCAGATCGGCCAGGCCGCTTACGGCGCATCGAAGGCCGCGGTGGTTGGCCTGACGCTGCCGATGGCGCGCGACCTGTCCCGCAGCGGCATCCGCGTGATGACGATCGCTCCCGGCATCTTCGAAACCCCGATGCTGCTCGGCATGCCGCAGGAAGTGCAGGACGCGCTGGGCAAGATGGTTCCGTTCCCCCCGCGTCTCGGCAAGCCGGCCGAATACGCGAACCTGGCAAAGACCATCATCGAAAACTCCATGCTCAACGGCGAATCGATCCGCCTCGATGGCGCAATTCGCATGCAGCCGAAATAATGTGACCGCAGTGTCCCGGGTGAGCAAACGCAAGCCCGGGCCACATTCACTGCATGGCAGCATGACAACGGCATCCGTGCCACACTAGACTAAGACAAGCCGATGGCTTGTCTTTTTCTTTCTGGAGCGCCCATGTTGAAAGCTGGAATACCTTCGACCTTGCTTGCAATCCTGTTGACAGCCGGATGTGCCGCCGTCCCCGGCCAGCAGGCAACCGTCCCCGTTCCCGGTATGCAGGCGCCGGAACGTGCGAGCGGCTATGCCGAGAAGCCTGGCTGGACAGCGAAGAAGTACATGGTCGCAGCCGCCAATCCGCTTGCCACGGAGGCCGGATACCAGGTGCTGCGTGCAGGCGGAACCGCGGTCGATGCAGCCATCGCCGTACAGATGGTATTGACGCTGGTCGAGCCCCAGTCTTCTGGCATCGGCGGCGGCGCCTTCCTCATGCATTTCGATGGCAGGGCGGTAAAGGCATTCGATGGGCGTGAAACGGCGCCGTCGGCAGCCAGCGAGAAGATGTTCCATACGCCGGAAGGCAAGGCGATGAGCTTCTATGACGGCGTGGTCGGCGGACGTTCCGTCGGTGCGCCGGGCGTGCTGCGCATGCTGGAACTGGCACACAGGCAGCACGGCAAGCTGCCCTGGGCCTCGCTGTTTGCGCCGGCGATCAAACTGGCGGAAGAGGGCTTTGCCGTCAGCCCGCGCCTGAACGCCATGCTCAAATCCGAGCAGCACCTGAAGAAGGACCCGGTTGCCGCCGCTTATTTCTACGACAAGGATGGCCATCCCTGGCCAACCGGCCATGTGCTCAGGAATGGCGAACTGGCCGGCGTGCTGCGCGAAATCGCGCTGGGCGGCGCGGACGCGTTTTACAAGGGGCAGATCGCACGCGACATCGAAACCAAGGTCAAGGGGCATCCCACCAATCCCGGCTTGCTGACTGCGGCGGATATTGCCCGTTACCAGCCGAGGCTGCGAGAGCCGATCTGCACCGACTACAAATCATGGACGGTCTGCGGCATGCCGCCGCCTTCCTCCGGCGGTATCGCGATTGCCCAGATGCTGGGCATGCTCGAAACCCGCGACATGCGCTCGCTGGCCCCGACGGATGGTGTACCGGATGCCGATGCCATCCACCTGTTCTCCGAAGCAGGCCGCCTCGCCTATGCTGATCGCGGCCGCTACGTCGCGGATACGGATTTCGTTCCACTTCCGGGCGGCAGTCCCAAGGCGCTGCTCGACCGGAAATACCTTGCCGACCGCGCCGCCCTGATCACCGACAAGTCGATGGGCACGGCCAAATTCGGCGTGCCGCCGGCAACGGCACTGGCAGGAGGGATCGACAATTCGCCCGAACTCCCGTCGACCTCGCACATCTCCATTGTCGATGCGTCCGGCAATGCGATTTCGATGACGACAACAATCGAGGATGCGTTCGGCTCGCGCCAGATGGTGCGTGGCTTCCTGCTCAACAACCAGCTCACCGATTTCTCCTTCGAGCCCGTCGATGCGAATGGGCCGGTCGCCAACCGCGTTCAGCCGGGCAAGCGGCCGCGCAGCTCGATGGCGCCCACGCTGGTATTCGAAAAGGGATCGAACAAGCTGGTGCTGTCCACAGGATCGCCCGGCGGCTCCGCCATCATCAACTACGTTGCCAAGGTACTTATCGGGACCATGGACTGGGGGCTCAACGTGCAGCAGGCGATCAGCCTGCCCAACTTTGGCAGCCGTAACGGGCCGACGGAGCTTGAGCAGGGGCGCGTGCCGGAGAGCGTCGTCGAACGCTTGAAGGCGAAGGGCCATAACGTGCGCCTCATGGAACAAACGTCCGGTCTGCAGGGAATCATGCGCATGCCGATCCACGGCGAGGAGATGTGGTTCGGCGGCGCAGACCCGCGTCGTGAAGGGATCGTCAGGGGCGAGTAGACGCACCCGCGCGCACCGTCGTTTTTTCATCTTTCCTCTACGGCTTCCTCCCCAAACCCCGGATCGCCTGCTAATCTCTTTACTATGGGAAAGCAGAAGAAAACGGGGCTGGTCCTGACGGGAGGCGGGGCGCGCGCGGCATACCAGATGGGTGTGCTGGACGGCGTGTCCACGATCCTGCGCGAGGCGGGCTGGCTTCCCGAGCACAATCCCTACGACATCATCTGCGGCACCTCTGCGGGCGCCATCAATGCCACGGCACTCGCCTGCCATGCCGACAACTTCGACGAGGGCCTGCAAATGGTCCTGCGGGTGTGGGAACACATCACCGTCGAGCAGGTGTACCGTGCCGACTCGCTCGGCGTGCTGCGATCCGGGGCGCGCTGGCTGTCGCTGCTTTCCTTCGGCTGGCTGCTGAGGAAATGGAAGGCGAACCCGCCAAACGCCCTTCTCGACAACACCCCGCTGGTCACCCTCCTGAACCGCATGCTCAACTTTCCCCGGCTGGACGAGGCGCTGCTGAACGGGACATTGCATGCATTGGCGGTCACGGCGTCATCCTATACGGCCGGCCGCCACATCACTTTCTTCCAGACCGAAGCCGAGGTCGAGCCCTGGGTGCGTTCGCAGCGCATCGCATTGCGCAGCCAGATCGGTGTCGAGCACCTGCTGGCCTCTTCGGCGATCCCGCTGATCTTTCCCGCCACGCCGATCTACTGCGACGGCAAGCGCGAATTCTTCGGCGATGGATCGATGCGCCAGCTGGCGCCGATTTCTCCGGCGATCCACCTCGGCGCCGACAAGGTCATGGTGATCGGCGCCGGACGCCTGACCGAGCAACAGCGGGAATCCTCCGAGTTTGCGCAATACCCCAGCCTCGCGCAGATCGCCGGCCATGCCATGTCGAGCATCTTCCTCGACAGCCTGGCAGTCGACATCGAGCGCATGACCCGCATCAACCTGACCTTGTCCGTGCTGACGGAGGAGCAGCGGCGCCATACGCCCCTGCGGCCGGTGGATCTCCTGATTATCGCACCGTCCGAACGCCTGGATGAAATCGCAAGCCGGCACGTGCAAAGCCTGCCGGGCCCGATCCGCATGCTGCTTGGCGCCATCGGCGCAACCGAAGCGCGCGGCGGCGCACTGGCGTCCTACCTGCTGTTCGAATCCAGCTTTACCGGGGAATTGATCGGCCTGGGCCGAAAGGATGCGCTGGCGCGCAAGGCGGATGTGCTGGCTTTCTTTGGCATGCCGGAGGCGGGCGCGTTGTCCCTGCCGGCACTGGCCAGGACTGCTTAAGGAAGTCGGCACGACGGCGAGGCCGACCGTGCCGTGTTTCCGTCAGTAGTCGTAACGGTGGTTGTGGTGATGCTTCCAGTGGCGATGCTTGTGTTTCCGGTGCCGGCCTTCCTCGACGTAGTAAGTCGGACCGTATTGCACGACGGCAGCCGGTTGAACGTAGACCGGGCGCGGACGGACATACACGGGTTGCGGTTGGACGTATACCGGTTGCGGCTGGACGTAGACAACGGGCGGCGGCGCGTAGACCTGAGGCGCCGGATAGAGGGAGCCCACGCTGACCGACCAGTTCACATCGCTTGCGCCAGCCAGCGGCGCGGCAAGCGCAATTGCGGCACCAGCAATCCACTTGACCGGGGACGATTGGAAGAATTGCTTCATGACGTTCTCCTTGAGGTTTTCCTGACCTATTAAACGTCAAACTCCCCGTTTCGGACTACGAACAATTATTCTTGGGCAAGTAACTATTGCAACAAATTGTGAGCGGAAACTATCTTGCTCAAGAAGATTGCTTTTCCGGAAATGTTTCTACCGCTAAGTCCTTGAAAATAGACTCGAAATTGACGGCAGACGCTTGCTTCGTTTCTGACAACACGTTACCCTACGTAATCCCGAAAAAACGCAACTGTTGATAAAAATGCAACAATGCGGACGAGCGACGATGATTGCTAAGTTCCTGAAAACTTGGACGTTTCTCGTCCTTGGATTATTACTTTCTGTTAATGTCCTTGCAAAAGGACCGGCGCCGGTCGGTGCCGTTGCAGTGCGCGACCTGCCGAAGGACGCGCAGCAAACCCTGGGCTTGATCAAGCAGGGCGGCCCCTTTCCCTACCCCAAGGACGGCAGCGTTTTCAGGAATTATGAAGGGGTTTTGCCGAAACAGAAGCGCGGGTATTATCACGAATTCACGGTGAAGACTCCCGGCGCGCGCAATCGCGGTGCGCGGCGCATTGTCTCGGGAGGAGATCCCGCGATATCCGGCGAATACTATTACACCGACGACCATTATGCGACCTTCAGGCGCATCAAAGAGTAACGAAATGCGTATCGAGTCACTGCACAATCCCGTCCAGCTAATTGCACGAGCCGAGGATGACATGAACTTGTTTAAAACGGTGCCGCCCAATGTGGTTCAGTCCATCCGTGCGTTCCGTGTGAACGAGCTGCAGGAAGAGGCCGCCCGACTCGGCCAGCATTTCCTGTATGCATGGTGTGCCGACGCGACGACCAAGCAGCAGGTGCTGACGCGCATTGCGACGGCATTCCATTTCCCGCGCCATTTCGGCAAGAATTTCGACGCGCTCGGCGATTGCCTGACCGACCTGGCCTACAAGGCTGGTCCGCAGCCGGGCTTCCTGGTGGTCATCGAGCAATTGCCCAATACCCCGAAGTTCGACAAGGAAGCGCGCGAAACCCTGCTGGATGTCTTCCGTGACGCCGCCGACTTCTGGGCGGAGCGCAAAGTGGCGTTTCGCGTCTTCTACTCCTTCCAGTAGGATTCACCCCTCCCGAAAAGCCGACCCTCTCCGGTCGGCTTTTTTGTTGGGGCGGCGGAACCCCCGTACGGTAAAATGCGCGCCATGAAAAACATTGTCATCCTGATTTCCGGACGCGGCAGCAACATGCAGGCCATCGTCCGTGCCGCCCAGTCCGAGAAATGGCCGTGCAGGATTGCCGCCGTCGTCAGCAACCGAGCCGATGCGGAAGGGCTGGTTTTCGCCGCCGAACACGGCATCCCGACTGCCGTCGTACCGAGCAAGGGCTATCCCAGCCGGGACGATTTTGACGCTGTGTTGCGTGCGGAAATCGACAAGTTCGCGCCAGATCTTGTTGTTCTTGCCGGTTTCATGCGCATCCTGACCCCGGCGTTCGTCGAGCATTACGCCGGGCGCATGCTGAACATCCATCCCTCCCTGCTGCCAAGCTTCCCCGGTCTCGCCACCCATCGCCAGGCACTGGTGGCGGGTGTGAAGTACCATGGTGCGACCGTACATTTCGTCACGGCCGAACTCGACCATGGACCGATCGTCGAACAGGCGGTTGTTCCCGTCCTGCCCGACGATACCGAGCACGCTCTCGGCGACCGGGTCCTCGCACAGGAGCACGTCATCTATCCGCGCTCGGTGCGCTGGTTCATCGAAGGCCGTCTGAGCATTGATAACGGCCTCGTCCGGGTCGCTCCGGACACCGGCAAGCCTGCCATTACCTGAAAGAATTCCATGAGATTGCACCCCGCAGTCGTGGGCCATACCGAAGACGCATTGAGAGAAATCCTGCGTTTTGCCGGTCCGGCCGACGTCATCCTGTCCCGCTACTTCCGCGAACATCCGAAGCTCGGCCCGCGCGAGCGCAGCGCCGTCGCCGAGGGCGTCTACGCCGTCCTCCGCAACAAGCTCAGTTATGCGAGTTTCTCCGAATCCGGACACGGTCCCGCCATGCGCCGGCTTGCCCTCCTCGGACTGGCCGACGTCGTCGGCGCCGATGCGCTTGGCGGGCTGGAAACGGCAGAGGCGGACTGGCTCCAGCGAATCGCCCAGATCGACCGTAATGCGCTTCCGGTCGCCCTTCGCGCCAACTTCCCGCAATGGCTGTACGACAAGCTGGTGGCGCAGGACGGCGAAGCCGCGGCCTTGCAGCTTGCCGAAGCACTCAACCGTCCCGCGCCGCTAGACCTGCGCGTCAACGCACTCAAGGCCAAGCGGGATGACGTCATCGCCGAACTGGCCAAGGCGCCAATTGTCTGCGAGCCCACGCCTTACGCGCCGTTCGGCCTTCGGCTGCACAAGAAGCCGGCGCTGCAGAACCTGCCACTGTTCAAGGATGGCTCGATCGAGGTGCAGGACGAGGGCAGCCAGCTCCTGGCGCAGATCGTCGGCGCCAAGCGCGGCGAAATGGTCGCGGACTTCTGCGCCGGTGCCGGCGGCAAGACGCTTGCACTTGGCGCCATGATGCGCAATACAGGTCGCCTGTACGCCTTCGACGTCTCGGAAAAACGGCTGGCAAAACTGAAGCCGCGCCTGGCGCGCAGCGGCCTGTCGAACGTGCATCCGGTCGTCATCGCCCATGAAAACGATGCCAAGATCAAACGCCTGGCGGCCAAGATCGACCGCGTCCTCGTCGATGCCCCTTGCAGCGGCCTCGGCACCCTGCGCCGCAATCCGGACATGAAATGGCGGCAGACGCCGGAATCGGTCCTGGAACTCAATGCCAAGCAGGCCGCCATCCTGTCCAGCGCCGCGCGCCTCGTGAAACCCGGTGGCCGGCTCGTCTATGCAACCTGCAGCCTGCTCGACGAGGAAAACGATGCGATCGCCGCGCAATTCCTGGCGGAGCACGCCGACTTCGCGCTCGTCCCGATGAAGGATGTGCTCGCCGAGCAGAAGGTGGCGCTGGAGATGGGCGACTACCTCAAACTGTATCCGCACATTCACCAGACCGACGGCTTCTTCGCCGCCGTCTTCGAGCGCAGGAAATGATCCGGCGGGCGCTCGTTGCCTCGGTAATCTGCATGCTGGCCGCGCTGTCCGGCGCGGCCCATGCCACGGGAGTCTCGCATCCTGCGCAGGGCTCCCTGCAACCGCTGTTTGCTCCCTGGGACGATGTCGAGTCAGCCGTGATCGACGTCGTCGCCGGCGCCCGCAGGCAGGTCCTTGTCCAGGCTTACCTGTTGACCAGCAAAAAGATCGCGACTAGCCTTGTGGCGGCTCACAGGCGGGGCATCGACGTGCGCGTGCTCGTCGATGCCGGCCAGCTGGAAAAGGTGCCGTCGTCGATGGCGTCGGAACTATCCTCCGCCGGTGTGCCGGTATGGATTGAAACCCGCTACCAGAACGCCCACAACAAACTCATCGTCGTGGACGCGGGCGGGCCGGCGGCTACGGTGATTACCGGCAGCTTCAATTTCACCTGGACGGCGCAGCACAAGAACGCCGAAAACATTCTTATTGCACGCAACAATCCGGCGCTTGCCTCCCGCTACGCGGAGAACTGGGAGCGGCACCGGCAAGAGGCGACACCCTTCAAGAAATGAAACAGAACCTGCTCTCGAACCTGCTGACAGACTTGTGGACCGACCTGCGCGACCCCGGACTGCTCTGGCAGCTTACCGCGCTGGTCGCCTGCCTTGCACTCGGCTGGGCACTTGGACGCATATTGCGCAACCGCCTGGCCGCGCAGGACATGCAGCTGCGTGTGATGCGGCTCGGCGTCGAGAGCTTTGCCAGCGTACTCGCACCGCTTGTGGCGCTGTCGCTGATCGCCGTCGCCAAGCTCATGCTCGAACAATGGCAGAACGTGAACCTGCTGCGCGTCGCCATTCCGCTCGTAGGCTCGTTTGCCCTGATCCGTCTGGCCTTCTACGTGCTGCGCCGTATTTTCGCGCGTGGCGGGAAGGCGGGTAGGGTCCTGCTGACATTCGAAAAGGTGTTCGCCACCATCGTCTGGGGTGGCGTGGCACTCTACATTACCGGGCTGTGGCCCGAACTGGTCGGCTTCCTGGATCAGACACAGGTTCCGGTCGGACGTCACAAGACCTCGCTGCTCGTTATCGTCCAGGCGGCTGCGTCGGTGATCGTCACCCTGATCCTGGCCCTCTGGGCCGGCGCCGTGCTCGAGGAGCGGCTGATGCGGATGGATGCGGTCCATTCCTCGCTGCGTGCGGTCACCGCCCGCCTTGGACGCGCGGTGTTGATCCTTCTCGCCGTGCTGATCAGCCTGTCGCTGGTCGGGATCGACCTGACGGTCCTGTCCGTGTTCGGCGGCGCGCTGGGCGTGGGCCTCGGCCTCGGCTTGCAAAAGATCGTCAGCAGCTATGTTTCCGGCTTCGTGATCCTGATCGAACGCAGCCTCGCCATCGGCGACCTCGTCAACGTGGACAAGTATTACGGGCAGGTCACGCAGATCAATACCCGCTATACCGTTGTACGCAGTATGGACGGCATTGAAACCGTTGTTCCAAATGAAATGTTGCTGTCCGGCCCCGTCCAGAATTATTCATTGAGCGACCGTATGCTCAGGATGTCCACCAAGCTGTCGGTTTCTTATCAAAGCGATATCGATTCCGTGCTGAAACTGCTGGAAGAAACGGCGGCCGGCGTGGACCGGGTAGTCAAGGATCCGGCGCCGCAGGCCTTCCTCCTGCGCTTCGATGCCGACGGTTTTGAGGTCGAAGTCGGGTGGTGGATTGCGGATCCGGAAAACGGAAGGTCCGGCGTGCTGTCCGACGTGAACCGCGCCATCTGGAAACAATTGCAACAACATGGCATCCAGATTCCTTATCCGCAGCGCGAAATCCGGCTGCTCGACCAGTCCGCGGGTGCCGAAACCTCAACGTTGCCAGCCGTACGCGCCACCGGAGCGTCGTAAAAAGCGTACAATCGGGGCCGATATGCATGCAGGAGGTCGGTTTTTGGCTGACAGAACGCTTCCAGCGCTATTTCCGGATGCATTCCAACTGAAACTCAAAGACTGGACACACAATGCTCGATGCAGTACTCAACTTTTTATCCCATGGACTGACCGGCGCTTCCGGCTGGGAAGTCCTTGTCTTCACGCTTGTGGTGACGCACATTACGATCGCCAGCGTGACCATCTTTCTGCACCGTTGCCAGGCGCACCGCGCACTTGAACTGCATGCCATTCCCAGCCACTTCTTCCGCTTCTGGCTCTGGATGACGACCGGCATGGTCACGAAAGAATGGGCGGCGATCCACCGCAAGCATCACGCCAAGTGCGAAACCGAAGAAGACCCGCACAGCCCGCAGACACGCGGCATCAAAAAGGTACTGCTGGAAGGCGCGGAACTGTACCGCGCCGAGTCGAAGAACCGTGAAACCATGGAGAAGTACGGCCACGGCACGCCGGACGACTGGATCGAGCACAACCTTTACACCAAGTACAGCTGGCAGGGCGTGGGCCTGATGCTGATCATCGACGTCATGCTGTTTGGCGCAATCGGTCTGACGGTCTGGGCAGTGCAGATGCTCTGGATCCCCATTACCGCCGCCGGCATCATCAACGGCATCGGCCATTACTGGGGCTACCGCAATTACGATTGCATCGATGCATCGACCAACATCTTCCCGCTCGGGATCATCATCGGTGGTGAGGAACTTCACAACAATCATCACACCTACGGCACTTCTGCCAAGCTCTCGTCCAAGTGGTACGAGTTCGATATCGGCTGGCTGTATATCCGCATCCTCGAGACGCTGGGCCTGGCCAAGGTGAAGAAGGTCGCCCCCGAGCCCAAGTTCGACCGCCAGAAACTCGTGGCCGATTTCGAAACCTTGCAATCCGTGATCGCCAACCGCTACGACGTGATGGCGACATACGCCAAGTCCGTCAAGAGCGCATGGCGTGATGAAATCGCCGATCTGAAGGACAAGGCCAATCTGGAGGCCAAGTTTCTGAAGAATGCCAAGAAGCTGCTGCAGCGCGAGCCTGCAAAGCTGGAGGCACCGCAGAAGCAGCAGTTGACCGAACTGTTCGTCCACAGCAAGGCACTGAAGACCATGCACGAGATGCGTGTCGAACTCGGCGCGATCTGGGAACGTTCGAATTCCAGCCGCGAGCAGTTGCTGCAGCAGTTGCAGGACTGGTGTGTGCGTGCCGAAGCGTCCGGTATCAAGTCGCTGCAGGAGTTCTCGTCGCGTCTGCGCAGTTACGCCTGATACCGCGCTGCTTTAATGCAAAACGCGGCCGAGGAATTTTCTGGCCGCGTTTTTATGCACCAAACAAAATCTATGGTCACCCTCCTATTTGCAACTGGGAGTTCAGACGATATGAAGTGGCTTGCATAAATCTATCCGGCGTCATTTGGAGCAGTGCTCCGCGCCACGATGAGAATCGCGCCTGACAGTCCTAAAAAAACCCGCGGCTTCAAAGAGCCCATTTATTTGACAGGTTGTCCGTCAGGCCGGTGTGCCGTTCATGTCATCCAATTTCTTCAGTCGCAAAACCAGTTGGGTGTGTCAAATCTACTGCAGGATGGACCGGGAATTATGCTACGGCACCCTCGGTCCGGTATTGGGTATGCTTGGCTGCCATCGACCACGCCATGCGCGCCAGCTTGTTGGCCAGTGCGCAGGCAACTACATTGGAATGGCGCCGCAACAGCAGCTCGCGTACCCACTCTGCGAGGCGACCGGTTTGTCGGTCAAGGCGCTGCATATAGGCACGGGCGCATTGCACTAACAACTGCCGAAGGTGCTTGTCGCCACGCTTGCTGATGCCGAGCAGGTTGGCCTTGCCACCAGTACTATACTGTCGCGGTACCAGCCCAATTGATGCGGCAAAGTCGCGGCTGCAGCGATACTGCTTGCCGTCCCCAACCTCCGCCGACAGGAGGCTCGCCGTAATCGGGCCCAGCCCTGGAACCACCAGCAGACGTTGGCCCAGGTCATCGTCGGCCAATTGCCGAACCAGTTCCTTCTCCACTTCGATAATCTGTTCCACCAGGTATTTGTAATGAGCATGCAGTCGTTCCAGCAGGGATACCAGCCGTGCTGGCAGTCGGTGTTCTGCCAGCACGGAACATAGACGGGTGATAACGGCTTGACCAATGGGGAGGCTGATGCCGAATTCCAGCAGGAAGCCGTGGATCTGGTTGGTCGTCTTGACCTTGTCGCGCACCAAGGATTCTCGCACTCGGTGCAACGCGCCCAGCACCTGCTGGGCTTCCGTCTTCGGTGTAACGAAACGCATGTTGGGGCGCGACGCCGCTTCACAGATCGCTTCGGCGTCGATGAAATCGTTCTTGTTGCCCTTAACGAAGGGGCGGACGAATTGGGGATTGATAAGCTTCACATCGTGTCCAAATGAAGCCAGGTGCCGGGCCATATGGTGAGCGCCGGCGCACGCTTCCATTACGATAGTGCAGGGTTGGAACGTTGCAAGGAACTCAAGCAGTTGCTTGCGGGAGAACTTCTTGCGAAAGACGGCTTTGCCGCGGCGATCCTGGCCGTGCAGGTGGAAAGAATGCTTCCCAAGGTCAATACCAATCAGCGTTACGTCTTCCATGATGATCTCCGCTCCAAGTAAAAACACCCTACTAGCGTAGTCGCTGATAGGGTGGAGGGTGACCATCTCATTAAACCCCGCATTGCGGGGTTTTTGTTTTGATGCGAAACCGGATCGATTACTTGATCTTGGTCTCTTTGTATTCCACGTGCTTGCGTGCCTTCGGGTCGAACTTCATGATCGACATTTTTTCCGGCATGGTGCGCTTGTTCTTCGTGGTGGTGTAGAAGTGACCGGTACCTGCGGTCGATTCCAGCTTGATTTTGTCGCGGTTAGATTTTGCCATGATGATTTCCTGTTAGGTTCCGCTTAGACTTTCTCGCCGCGAGCACGCATGTCGGCGAGGACTGCGTCGATACCGATCTTGTCGATCACGCGCAGGCCGGCGTTGGAGATGCGCAGGGAAACCCAGCGGTTTTCGGATTCAACGAAGATGCGGCGGTTCTGCAGGTTCGGCAGGAAGCGACGCTTGGTCTTGTTGTTCGCATGGGAAACGTTGTTGCCGACCATCGGCCCCTTCCCGGTGACTTGGCAAACACGTGCCATGGTTTACTCCTTAAAAAGATTCCAGAATTTGGAAAAAACGAGAGTATAGCCAAAAAAATGTGAGTTTTCAATGACTTGCGAAAAACAATTGTGTCTTGAAAATATCGTTAAATTTAACATTTAAGTGCTTATGGTAATTCATGCTTCTCCATGCTCTGCAAATGAATAAACATGCCGTCCTGCGACGACGAAATGATCGAGCAGCCGGATATCCACGAGCGCCAGTGCCTGCTTGAGTGCGAGTGTCAGCGTACGATCTGCCGCGCTCGGTTCCGGCGTGCCGGAAGGGTGGTTGTGTGCAATGATGACCGCCGCGGCGTTGTGGGCCAGGGCAGCCTTCACGACTTCGCGTGGATAAACGCTCGTATGCGTCAGCGTTCCGCGAAAGAGCTCTTCTGACGCGATGAGGCGGTTTTTCACGTCCAGGAACAGGACGGCGAAGGATTCATACGAGTGTCGTGCTAGAAGCAGTTGCAGGTATTGCTTCACTGCCTGTGGTGAACCGAGCGTTTCGCCGGCGCGCAATTCTTCGGTGATCGAACGGCGGGCAAGTTCCATCACGGCCTGCAATTGGGCGTACTTCGCGGGACCGAGTCCATGCAGTTTCGAGAATTCCGGCAGGTTCGCCGAGAACAGGCCGTTCAGGGAGCCGAAATGCGCAATCATGTCCCGTCCCAGGTCCACGGCGCTCTTGCCGCTTACGCCCACCCGCAGGAACACGGCAAGCAGTTCGGCATCCGATAGGGTTTGCGGGCCGTGTTTGACGAGTCGTTCGCGCGGGCGCTGGTCTTCGGGCCAATCAGTAATTGCCATGAGATGGGAAGGTGCAAGTCGAGGGAAGACAATTATAAGGAAATAATTGCAATAAATATAACTTTCTGGGATGCCATGTTTTCTTGGGTAAGCGCAGACAATTGCCGAAAAGCGGCGACCTGCTGCCATCGTGGCATACAATATCGGGTTCCCATTTGAACCTGAATTCCCATGTCCAATCCTTCCGTCCCCGTCGTCACTCCTACGTCCTACCTGACCCTGCATTACCGCCTGGCGTCGGCCGACGGTAATAACATTGTTAGTACGTTCGAAGAGAAGCCTGCCACGCTTCAGCTTGGTACCGGCCAGCTCGCCCCGTTCCTGGAGGATTGCCTCCTCGGCATGCAGGAAGGTGCGCATACCGTGTTCGAACTGCCGCCGGAGAAGGCATTCGGCCCGCGTAATCCAGACCTGATCCAGCGTCTTTCGCGTGCTATGCTCGACGAGAACTCGGGTGGCGGCGATGAATACGTTGTGGGCGACCTCGTGGAGTTCAATGCGCCCAGCGGCGGGCAATTTGCCGGCGTGTTGCGCGCCATCGACGCCGACAGCGCCTTGTTTGACTTCAATCATCCGCTCGCCGGGCAGACCTTGAAGTTCGAAGTCCGGATTATCGGCATACTGTAACGATTGCTTTTGTAATTCCTGAAGGTTGTTCAGAAATGGATAAGGAAATCCTGCTTGCACAGCCGCGCGGCTTTTGCGCCGGCGTCGACCGTGCGATCGAAATCGTCGAGCGCGCCATTGCGGAATTCGGCGCGCCGATCTATGTGCGTCACGAGATCGTGCATAACGCCTATGTGGTCAACGACCTGCGTACCAAGGGAGCGATCTTCATCGAAGAGCTCGATGAAGTGCCTGCCGGGAATACGGTGATCTTTTCCGCGCACGGCGTTTCGAAAGCCGTCCAGCAAGAGGCGGAAGCGCGCGGACTGCGCGTCTTCGATGCTACGTGCCCGCTGGTGACCAAGGTGCATGTCGAGGTCGCCAAGATGCGCAGAGAAGGGCGCGAAATCATCATGATCGGCCACGACGGGCATCCTGAGGTGGAAGGCACGATGGGACAGGCGGAGGAGGGCATGTATCTGGTCGAAAATGTCGCAGATGTCGAGACGCTGCAGGTCTCCAATCCGGACATGCTCGCCTACGTCTCCCAGACCACGCTGTCCGTGGACGACACGGCTGACATCATTGCCGCGCTCAAGCGCCGTTTTCCCAGTATTTCCGAGCCGAAGAAGGGGGATATCTGCTACGCCACGACCAACCGCCAGGAAGCCGTCAAGTTCATGGCGCCGCAAGTGGAAGTGGTCGTGGTTGTCGGCAGCCCGAACAGCTCCAACTCCAACCGCTTGCGCGAGGTCGCTGAAAAGAAGGGCGCCGCCGCCTACATGGTCGATAACGCCGACCAGATCAATCCTGCCTGGATTGCAAATGCCGCCCGCATCGGTGTGACTGCCGGCGCCTCCGCCCCGGAGGTGCTGGTCCAGGCGGTCATCGACCGTCTCAAGGAACTCGGCGCAAAGAGTGTGCGCCCCCTGCCAGGCGTAGAAGAAAATGTGACTTTCCCCATGCCAAAAGGTTTGACGGCAGCACGCGCAGACTGAGCAATTGCCTGCTTCGGTGCGCGCAACACCCCGGAATTTAATTCAGACGGGTTCCCATATTTCCATCAATTGTTTTTTGCTTTCATCGTTATGATGCAGCCTGCAATGACAATGTCATTGCAGGTGCAAGCAGCACTGCCGCAGACATGGCCTCGAGAGCATATGCAAAGCGGCGGCGCATGCAGGGCGCAGCCAATGAAGCGTACTGACGAATCGCTCCGCAAATATTCAGGAAGTTTTTTGCATTTTTGAATATAAAGTAGATAACACGCGTCGCCATGTCAGAACGGCGCGAAGTGTTTGCAGAGTGGGCGGTGAGGGCGGCAGGGAACGCCAATCGTTGCAAGGGTTCCAACAGTTCGGTGGAATTGTTGTTGCTTTCGCAGCGATTTGCGTAAAGATGTCGCAATGAATGTTTCATATGAGAACAGGTTCGGTATAATGCCGCCCGGTTCAGGTGCGCTCAAAAGGCAACGCTTAACTAAAAAAGTTTTTTACCGAAGACGGCAAAGGAGACACGATCATGCGCATCCAGACCACCCCCGCTATTCGCATTTTCGCTGCGATTCTTTACAGATAAACAATGAATTTTCCATGCGGCACCTCGAGGCATTCCCCCGGGTGCCGTTTTTGTTATCTGAATCGAATTGCTGCGATTGCACATTGCTTCCCGCAATGAAGTTGCAGACCGATTTGAACGATCTTTATAGAGAGTAGGCAAACCATGGATACATTTATCCAACAAATCATCAACGGACTGGTGCTAGGCAGTATGTATGCGCTGGTCGCGCTCGGGTACACGATGGTGTACGGCGTTCTGAATCTGATCAACTTCGCGCATGGCGATGTGTTGATGATTGGCGCCATGATGGGCGTCACCATCCTCAAGATCCTGCAAACGGTCGCCCCCGACCTGCCCGGCATCGTCAAGCTGGGCATCGCGATTGTCGGCGCCATTCCGGTCTGCATCGTCGTCAATATCATCATCGAACGTGTCGCGTATCGCCGCCTGCGCAATGCGCCGCGCCTGGCCCCGCTGATCACGGCGATCGGCGTGTCGATCCTGCTGCAGACCTTCGCCATGATGATCTGGGGCCGCAGCCCGATCCCCTTCCCGCAGGTCATGCCGTCCGATCCATTCACCATTGGCGGCGCGCTGATTTCGCCGACGCAGGTCATGCTGCTCGTCCTCGCCACCGCCGCGATGATCGGACTGGTTCTCCTCGTCGAACGTACCCGCATGGGACGCGCGATGCGCGCCACCGCAGAGAATCCGCGCGTTGCCGGGCTCATGGGCGTCGACGCCAACAAGGTCATCGTGATGACCTTCGCGATCGGTGCGGCACTGGCTGCCGTCGCCGGCGTGATGTGGGGCGCCAACTATTCTTCCGCACAGTTCGCGATGGGCTTCGTTCCCGGCCTGAAGGCATTCTCCGCAGCGGTGCTTGGCGGTATCGGCAACATCTACGGTGCGATGGTCGGCGGCATCCTGCTCGGCCTGATCGAAAGCCTCGGCGCCGGCTACATCGGCGACCTGACCGGCGGCTTCCTCGGCAGCCACTACCAGGACATCTTTGCATTCGTCGTGCTTATCATCGTACTCACATTGCGTCCGTCCGGCATCATGGGTGAACGTGTTGCGGACCGTGCGTAAAGGAGACCTTCATGTCAACACTATTCGACGTTAAACAGAATCCGCGCAAGGCCTACACGAGCTTTGCCATCCTGGGCATCGTATTGATGGCCTTCCCCTTTATTGCCATGAACTTCGGCAATTCCTGGGTGCGCATCATGGACCTGGCGCTGCTGTATATCATGCTGGCGCTCGGCCTGAACATCGTGGTCGGCATGGCCGGCCTGCTGGATCTCGGTTACATCGCGTTCTACGCGCTGGGTGCCTACATGACCGGCCTGCTGGCATCGCCGCAGTTCGCAACGGTGCTCGAATCCTTCGTCAACCAGTACCCGATGATCGGTGAAGCGCTGACCTGGATGGTGGGAGAAGAAGCCGCGAAGAACGGCATCCATCTCTCGGTCTGGATGATCGTGCCGCTGGGCGCAGCCCTGGCAGCCTTCTTCGGCGCGCTGCTCGGTGCGCCAACCCTGAAGCTGCGCGGTGATTACCTCGCCATCGTGACCCTCGGTTTCGGCGAAATCATCCGTATCTTCATGAACAACCTGAATGCGCCGGTCAACATCACGAACGGTCCGCAGGGGATCAACCTGATCGACCCGATCCGCATCTTCGGCGTATCGCTCGCCGGCGAACCGGGATCGAATGCCACGGTGAAGTTCCTCGGCCTCTCCATGCCGTCCGTGAACGCGTACTACTTCCTGTTCCTGGCACTGTGCGGCGCGATCATCTTCATCTCCATTCGCCTGACGCATTCCCGTCTGGGCCGTGCATTCGTCGCGATCCGCGAAGACGAAATCGCTGCCAAGGCAATGGGCATCAACACCCGCAACATCAAGCTGCTCGCCTTCGCCATGGGCGCCTCCTTCGGCGGCATTTCCGGCGCAATGTTCGCTTCCTTCCAAGGCTTCATCTCGCCGGAATCGTTCTCGCTGATGGAATCGATCGCCGTGCTCGCGATGGTGGTGCTCGGCGGCATCGGCCACATTCCGGGTGTCGTGCTGGGTGGCGTCATTCTCGCTGCGCTGCCGGAAGTCCTGCGCCACGTCGTTGAACCGCTGCAGCGCAAGCTGTTCGGTGCCGTGCTGATCGACGCAGAAGTCCTGCGCCAGCTGCTGTACGGCCTGGCCATGGTCGTGATCATGCTGTACCGCCCGGCCGGACTGTGGCCGTCGCCGCAGCACGAAGACCGCATGGACGCCAATGCCAAGAAGCGTCACGACGAAAAAGAACCGGCGGCGCTGGCTGCATAAGGAACTTTCATGAGCGAACAAACCATTCTGAATATCGCAGGTGTCAACAAGCGCTTCGGCGGCCTGCAGGCGCTGTCGGACGTCAACGTCAAGATCATGCGCGGCCAGATTTACGGCCTGATCGGTCCGAACGGTGCCGGCAAGACAACGTTCTTCAATGTGATCACCGGCCTGTACCAACCGGACACCGGCAGCTTCGAACTGGCGGGCAAGCCGTATTCGCCGTCCGCGCCGCACGAAGTGGCCAAGGCCGGTATCGCGCGTACCTTCCAGAACATCCGCCTGTTTGGCGAGATGTCCGCCCTGGAAAACGTGATGGTCGGCCGTCACGTGCGTACCAAGCAGGGCGTGCTGGGCGCCGTGCTGCATCACAAGGCCGCACGCGAGGAGGAAGCATCGATCCGCCGTCGCGCCATGGAGCTGCTGGATTTCGTCGGCATTGCGCAATTCGCAAACCGCACCTCCAGGCATCTCTCCTACGGCGACCAGCGTCGCCTGGAGATTGCACGCGCACTGGCAACTGAACCGCAACTGCTGGCACTGGACGAACCGGCCGCCGGCATGAACGCGACCGAGAAGCTCGCGCTGCGCGAACTGCTGGTCAAGATCAAGGCGGAAGGCAAGACGATCCTGCTGATCGAACACGATGTGAAACTGGTGATGGGACTCTGCGACCGCCTCACGGTTCTGGACTACGGCAAACCGATTGCGGAAGGCGCACCGGCCGAGGTGCAAAAGAACCCGGCTGTGATCGAGGCATACTTGGGAGGGTCTCACTAATGAGCGAAAACATTCTGAAGATCAGCGGCCTGAAGATCGCCTACGGCGGCATCCAGGCAGTCAAGGGCGTCGATCTTGAAGTCAACAAGGGCGAGCTCGTCACGCTGATCGGCGCCAATGGCGCAGGCAAGACCACGACGCTCAAGGCCATCACCAACACGCTGCCGGGCTGCAAGGTCGAAGGACAGATCCATTACTCCGGCAGCCAGATCCAGGGCACCAAGTCGTTCGAACTGGTGAAGAACAAGCTGGCGATGGTGCCGGAAGGCCGCGGCGTGTTCACCCGCATGACCATCCTGGAAAACCTGATGATGGGCGCCTACATCCGCAACGACAAGGATGGCATCCAGGCCGACATCGACAAGTGGTTCGGCGTGTTCCCACGCCTGAAGGAACGTTCCGCACAGCTCGCCGGCACGCTGTCGGGCGGTGAGCAGCAGATGCTGGCGATGGCACGCGCATTGATGAGCCATCCGAAGCTGTTGCTGCTGGATGAGCCGTCGATGGGCCTGTCGCCGATCATGGTCGAGAAGATCTTCGAAGTGGTGCGCAACGTGTCGGCCCAGGGCGTGACCATCCTGCTCGTCGAGCAGAATGCGAAGCTGGCACTGCAGGCGGCGCACCGCGGCTACGTGATGGACTCCGGCCTCATCACCATGACCGGCAACGCCAAGGACATGCTCGACGATCCGAAGGTGCGCGAGGCTTACCTCGGCGAAGGCTGATGTAAAGCATCGCATCCGCGTCATCGAAACCGCCTTGCTCGATTGTTCGACAAGGCGGTTTTTCTTTGCGCCTGCCAGCTCCCGGCGCGCGTGTTTTAGCGATGGCATAATCAGGAAATAACAAGGAGCCCATCATGCAATTTGTCATTCCCCAACCAACTGTTGCTGCCGTTCCCGTTGCCGGCAGCGATGCCGTTTTTCCGGTCCATCGTATCTACTGCGTCGGGCGTAATTATGTCGAGCATGCAAAGGAAATGGGCGGTACCGGAAGGGAGGCGCCGTTCTTCTTCATGAAGCCTGCCGACGCCGTACTTCCGATTCCGCACGGTTCGGTCGGTGAGATGCCCTATCCGCCGATGACCGGCGACCTGCACCATGAAATCGAACTGGTTGTCGCCATCGGCAAGGGCGGCAAGAATATCGCGGCAGCGGACGCATTGCAGCACATCTGGGGTTATGCAGTCGGCCTCGACATGACGCGCCGCGACCTTCAGGGTGAAGCGAAGAAGCTGGGACGCCCGTGGTGTACCGGCAAGGGTTTCGATTTCTCCGCGCCCATCGCGCCGATCCATCCCGTTTCCGAAACCGGGCATTTCACAAAGGGCGAAATCCGCCTGGACGTGAACGGCGCAGGCCGCCAGAAGAGCGACGTCGAAAAACTGATCTGGAACGTGGCCGAGACGATCGAGCACCTGTCGAAGTTCTACGCGCTGCGTCCCGGCGACCTCATCTTCACCGGCACGCCGGAAGGCGTCGCGGCGGTGAAGCAGGGCGACCTCCTCGAAGGCGCGATTGCAGGCCTGGGCGAACTGAAGGTCAGGATCGTTTAAGTCATATAACAGGCCAGGAGCAATGGCATGAAACTGTACAGCTACTTCCGCAGTTCCGCGTCCTACCGCGTGCGTATTGCCCTGAACCTGAAGGGACTGCCTTATGAGGTGGTCCCTGTCCACCTGCTGCGCAACGGCGGTGAACAGTTCAGCCCGGAGTACCGGAAACTGAATCCGGACGCGCTGGTACCGGCGCTGGTGGACGAAGTCGACGGCGAGGAGAGGGCGCTCACACAATCGCTTGCCATCATCGAGTATCTCGACGAGACGCATCCGTCGCCGCCGCTGCTGCCGCAAGACCCGCTCGACCGCGCGCATGTGCGTGGCATCGCACTCTCGATCGCCTGCGACATCCATCCGATCAACAATCTCCGCGTGCTGCGCTACCTCGTCCGTAACCTGAAGGTCAGCGAGGACGACAAGAACGCGTGGTACAGGCACTGGTGCGAGCAGGGACTGGCGGCACTGGAAGCGACACTGTCGCGCGACAGTCGCACCGGCCGGTTCTGCTACGGCGACATGCCGACGCTCGCGGATTGTTGCCTTGTCCCGCAGATTGCCAATGCCCAGCGATTGAATTGCGACCTGTCCGCAATGCCGACCGTCATGCGGATCAATGACGCCTGCCTCGCCCTGGAGACGTTTGCGAAGGCGGCGCCGGCGAACCAGCCAGACGCCGAGTAGCTTTCATGGAAAGGACGGCAATGCCCGATGCATGCCGCCCTTGAAGATCATCCCGCCTTGTATGCAATCACGGCCTGGCGCTGCTCGCCGAGGCCATCGATTCCCAGCACAAGTTCATCGCCGCGCTTCAGGAACAGCTGCGGCTTCATGCCCATGCCAACGCCGGGCGGTGTGCCGGTGGTGATGATGTCGCCGGGCATGAGGGTCATGAAGCGGCTGACGTAGCTGACAATCTTCGCGACAGAAAAAATCATGGTCCGTGTATTGCCCGACTGGACGCGCTTGCCGTTCAGGTCGAGCCAGAGTTCCAGTCGTTGCGGATTCGGCACTTCATCGCGCGTCACCAGCCACGGGCCGACGGGGCCGAAGGTATCGCAGCCCTTGCCCTTGTCCCATTGCGATCCGCGCTCCAGCTGGTACTCGCGTTCGGAGACGTCGTTCACGATGCAATAGCCTGCAACATGGGAAAGCGCGTCTTTCTCGCTGACCGAGCGCGCGACGGTCCCGATCACGACACCGAGCTCGACTTCCCAGTCGGTCTTCTTCGAGCCTTTGGGCAGCATGATGTCATCGTTGGGGCCGGACAGGCACGAGGTCGCCTTCATGAACACGATCGGCTCCTTCGGGATCGGCATGCCGGCCTCTGCCGCATGGTCGGAGTAGTTCAAGCCGATACCGATGAACTTCCCCACCCCGCTCACGGGAACACCGCGCCGCGGATTGCCGCGTACGAGGGGCAGTGATTCAGGTTTGATCTTCGCGATCCGGGCCAGCGCCTTGTCGGAAAGCTGCTCGGCCCCGATGTCATCCACCACGCCGGACAGATCGCGCAGCCTGCCCTGTTCGTCGATCAATCCGGGTTTTTCCTTGCCGATGCGGCCGTAGCGCGCCAGTTTCATGCAATCTCCTTGATGGTTTCCGTAGGGAATGGTTTGGAGTTTGCAATATAGGGGCTGCGCGCATGCTTGTCCATGTCGCAGTGAGGCCCCTTACAAGCCTGTGTCGCTGATGCGCTTGGCTTCGGAGAGTTCGTCAAACAGGTGAGCCCGGGCTTCTTTCGTGCAGTCGCTGAATTGCGGATCCTGCATGCGGCGGCATCGCGCAATCGTTGCCCGGAAGACGGCATGAGCCTCTCTTTCCAACGCACGGTATTGTGCGTGCGAGGATGCATCCCTGATCACCTGCATCGTCTCCACATAGGTGTCGCCGGTCCGTTCGACCTGGGCAAGTATGCTGGAAAGGCAAATCGTCCCGAAGGCAAGCGATGCCAGCATTTTCCATAAGCGAATCACGCGATCTCCTCCTGGAGGCGGGAACGGTTATCGGGGGAATCGGGTGCAAAGGAAGGGGCAATGGTCAGCGGAATCGGCCATCACGAACGGCATTCTGGAGCATCGTACTCGCGGGCGCCGGTCTCAGTGTGGACGAGGCGTTGTTACAGCACCAGGAATACCGGCGACACGCCATGCCGGCATGGCGCCTTCCATCGACATGATCACGAACGGGATTTTCATCTTTGACCTCCTTCTGAAAAGCAGACTGGTGACCGCTTTCCAGATCGTTAGGTTGACCCCGGCGCGCAAAGTTTCGGGCTGCGGCTATCCGTTGCCCCGTACACTGCATTGCGTGCCTTGAATTTCGTCAATATGAAAAAACTTATGAAAATCATGTACATGCACTGCATTCGGGACACTTGTCCACAGAGTTGGCCACAGTTTATGTGAGTAACACTGCCCTAACGTGGGTCAGGCGGGATGATGAGCTTGCCGAGCAGGTTGAGACGCTTGGATACTTCGGATACGCCTTCAGGGAAATCCGCCTGCTCGGTTGTCTCCGCAGGCGAGGATTCGATGGGTTCCTCAAGGGATAGGGCAGGGGAGCCTTGCTTCTGGTTTGGTGTCGTCGGCATGTGTAACTCTGTTGAAAGTGAACAGAGTCATATTACTGCCGAGGGGGGCTCATGCCTTGAGCTTGGTCATTGGCTACCAAGAGGCACTGCGGGTTGTAACGAGGTTTAACGACTCCAGACGGTGCCAGTCCAGCCTGGCCCGCCAACTTGCGACTCGGCAGCGTTTCCGGAGCGGAGCCGCTGCCGCGGGCCGTGGCCGTGTGGAGACCGTCGAAAACCCGGGCCGGATTGTATGTGCATGTTGAACGAGGGCGCCGGGGCAATATAGACCGGTGGCGCTGCATACACCTGCGGGACGGTGTACACCGGTGCGGGTGCGGGAACCGCATAGTAAGCGGGAGGCGTGGAGTAGTAAGTGACCGGCCCATGGCTGTATTCCGTCGCGGTTACACGGTATCCCGGTTGCGATTCATACGTCGCGCAACCCGTCAGCAGCATGGCGAGTGTGAGGGCGGATGGTGCAAGCAGTCTGGTCATGATTCGGATTCTCCCACTCCTGATTATAGGAAGCCTGCAGTACCAGCGAGCGAAAGTTACCCGTGGTTACACTTTCATCAGGGGGGAAGGGCGCGGGGGCGAAAGAAGGGGAATTGGTCCCGCCGACAGGAATCGAACCTGTATCTAGCGCTTAGGAGGCACTCGTTCTATCCATTGAACTACGGCGAGACGCTTGACCGGCTGCATGGCAGCCAAGGCAGGATTATAGCCGAGACGGACGCGCCAAATGATCTTTCCGTTATCGCGAGTCGGTACAATGCATGCTTCTTCTCTCATTTCGGCTGTCCGGACCTTCGTCGGCGCCGTCAACGACCTTATCTATGGCAGTCATTTCCCTTACCAATGCCCAGCTCGCTTTTGGGCATGTCGCCCTGCTTGACCATGCAGAATTTTCCCTTGAAGCCAGCGAGCGCGTCGGCCTGATCGGCCGCAACGGCACCGGCAAGTCCTCCCTCCTGAAAATCATCTCCGGTACATCGAAGCTCGATGACGGCCTGCTCGTCATGCAGCAGGGACTCAAGATTGCCTATGTCGAGCAGGAGCCTGCGTTCGAGGAGGGAGCGAGCGTGTTCGACGCCGTCGCGGCGGGGATGGGCGGCACACAACAGCTTCTCGACGAGTACAACGACCTGACGGCCCGGCTCGGCGGCCATGAAGACGACGCACTGATGGAACGGATGCACGCACTGCAGGCGAAACTCGATGCCGCCGACGCGTGGAACCTCGGCAACCGTGTGGAAACCATTCTCGCGCGGCTGAATCTCGACAAGGATGCTGTGATCGGCACACTGTCCGGCGGCACGCAGAAGCGCGTCGCACTTGCGCGTGCACTGGTCGGTGCGCCGGACGTCCTGCTGCTCGACGAGCCGACCAATCACCTCGATTTCAATTCCATCATCTGGCTGGAAGCCTTGCTGCGCGAATACAAGGGCAGCATCCTGTTCATCACGCACGACCGATCCTTCCTCGACAACGTCGCGACCCGCATCGTGGAACTCGATCGCGGCCGGCTGCTCTCCTTCCCCGGGAATTTCAGCACCTACCAGGCGCGCAAGGCCGAGCTGCTGGAAATCGAGGCAGTCGAGAACGCCAAGTTCGACAAGTTCCTCGCGCAGGAGGAGGTGTGGATTCGCAAGGGCGTCGAAGCGCGGCGCACCCGCAACGAGGGGCGCGTGCGCCGTCTCGAGGAATTGCGCGTCAAGCGCAGTGTCCGCCGGGATCAGCAGGGGCAGGTGAGGCTGGATGTGTCGGAGGGAGAACGCTCCGGGAAGATCGTCGCCGAGCTGACCGATATCCATAAAAGTTACGGCGACAAGACCATCGTGCGCGACTTCAGCGCCACCATCCTTCGCGGCGACAAGGTTGGCCTGATCGGCCCGAACGGCGCCGGCAAGACGACGCTGCTCAAGCTGATCCTCGGCGAGGAGGCCCCCGATGCGGGCACGGTGCGGCAGGGAGCGCGGCTGCAGGTTGCCTATTTCGACCAGATGCGCACGCAATTGAACGAAGAGGCCAGCCTCGCGGACACCATTTCGCCGGGCAGCGACTGGGTTGAAATCAATGGCCAACGCAAGCATGTGATGAGCTATCTCGGCGATTTCCTCTTCGCGCCGGAACGCGCGCGCTCGCCGGTCAAGTCGCTCTCCGGCGGCGAGCGCAACAGGCTGCTCCTCGCGCGCCTGTTCGCCCGTCCGGCCAATGCCCTCGTGCTGGACGAACCGACCAACGACCTCGACATCGACACGCTCGAACTGCTCGAAGAATTGCTGGAGGACTACAGCGGGACGGTGTTCCTTGTCAGTCACGACCGCATGTTCCTCGACAACGTGGTCACGCAAGTCATCGTCGCCGAAGGCGATGGCCTGTGGCGCGAATATGTCGGCGGCTATACCGACTGGGAGCGTGTGCGCGCAGCAAGCCAGCAGGGCGTACCGGCAAAGCAGGCGGCCAAACCGGACAGCAAGCCTGCCGACAAGCCCGCCGCGCAGAAATCAAAGAAACTGAGCTACAAGGAGCAGCGCGAACTGGAAACGCTGCCGGGCCTGATCGCCGCCCTCGAGGTAGAGCAGAAAACCATATCGGAGCAGCTTGCCGATCCGGAACTGTACCGCCAGCGGCCGGACGAGGTGCAAAAGCTCAACGCGCGCTTTGCCGAAATCGACGAGCTGCTGATGGAAAACCTCGAAAAATGGGAAGCGATCGAAGCGAAGGCGAAAGGCTGAGCCGGTTTCAGTTCATGCGGCGGCAGGCTTCGCGCAGTTCGGGAAGCTTGCCGCGCAGTACGTCCGCATCCGGCGCATAGGGGCGCTCTTCGAGGTAGGCCTCAAGGTCGGCCAGCGCCGCCTGCGGGCATTCCAGGTTCGCATAGGCGAGACCGCGGTCGCGCCGTTCGGTAATCTCGTCGGGAAGCAGGATGAGCAGGCGCTGCTGCACACCCAGCACCCGTTGCCAGCGCATGTGCTCGACGAACAGGGCTTTCAGGTTGCGCAGCATGCGCACGAGGATTTCCCGCGGATGCGCGGCATGCAGGTAGTAGGACAGCGGAATCGCGCCCGGATAACTGTGTTGCTCGAAGTAGGGTTCGAGCCGCTCCTCGAGTTCTTCTCGCGACAGGCTCACGCCATTGAACGGGTCCAGCACGATATCGCCCGACTGGATCGACAGCTTCATCAGGAAATGGCCGGGGAAGGAAATACCCTTCACATCCAGTCCGATCTGTTGCGCCAGCTCCATGTACAGGACAGCGAGCGAAATCGGAATGCCGCGCCGTGTGGTGATAACGCGGTGCAGGTAGCTGTTGTCCGGGTCGTAATAGTCGTTCACGTTCCCGGCGAAGCCGAGTTCGCGATAGAAAAAGTGATTGAGCATGCGCAGCTTCTGCACGCTGGAGGCATCGGGGGCGAGGCGTCGCTGGAGCCTTGCCGCCAGCATGTCAACTTCCGCTTGCGTGGCCGCCAGGTCGAGTTGCGGATCGACGTCCTGTGCGATGGCGAGCGCCGCTTCGAAGAGTGGAATGGATTCGTCCTCCTGCACGAGCGACGCGAAGTAATCGAGGGATTTGATCACCATACAATGACCATCATAAACCATGCCGCAGCCAATAAAAGGGCGGCACGGCAAAGCAGGGGATAAATTTGGCCGCCGGGAACTTCCTCAGGCCTCGACCCGCTTGAAGTCGCGGAAGCGGAATCCCATCGCAATCAGGGCGCCGAAATAGGTGATTCCGCAGGCAAACATGACAAGTGTCAGCGCGCCGACCCGTTGGAGCGGCCGGTCCTGCATGGCGATCCAGTCGAAATGTCCCGCCGTCCAGAGCGCGACGCCGGCAAGCAGGAATAGCGCCCCGGTCAGTTTCACCAGGAAAAGCCCCCATCCGGGGAGGGCTTCATAGATGCCCTTGCGGCGCAGGCCCCAGTACAGGAAAGCGGCATTCAGGCAGGCGCCGACGCCCACCGACAGTGCCAGCCCTGCATGGGCGATCCAGGGGACGAACAGCAGGTTCATCAATTGCGTCGCGATCAGCACGCCGATGCCGATCTTGACCGGTGTGCGGATGTCCTGCTTGGCGTAGAAGCCGGGAGCCAGGATCTTGACGACAATCAGGCCGATCAGGCCCACACCGTAAGCGATCAGCGCGCGCCCGGTCATGGTGACCGCCTGCGGGTCGAACTTGCCGTAATGAAAGAGCGTGGTAGTGAGTGGCACGGACAAGGTCAGCAGCCCGACCGCCGAAGGCAGGGCGAGCAGGAAGGTCAGCCGCAGGCCCCAGTCGAGCAGGGAGGCGTATTCGGTGTGGTTGCCTTCGGAGTGCGCCTTGGCCAGGCTGGGTAGAAGAATGGTGCCCAGAGCGACGCCCAGCAAGGCGGTCGGGAATTCCATCAGGCGATCGGCATAGGAGAGCCACGAAACGCTGCCGTTTTCCAGCCGGGAGGCAATATTGGTGTTGATGATGACGCTGATCTGCGCGACCGACACGGCGAGGATGGCGGGTACCATCTGCTTCAGGACGCGACGGACGCCGGCGTCGGACAGCGCGGCCTTCACATTGATGCCCACGCGCGGCAGCATGCCGATCTTGCGCAGTGCCGGAACCTGGATCGCAACCTGCAGGACGCCGCCCACCACGACCGCCAGTGCCAGCGCATAGACCGGCTGCTCCATGTGCGGCGCAACCAGCAGCGATGCCGCGATGAAGGAGAGGTTGAGCAGGACCGGTGTGAATGCCGGAACCCGGAACTGGCGCCAGGTATTCAGGATGCCGCCGGCTAGCGCGACGAAGGCCATGAACCCGATGTACGGAAACATGATGCGCGTCATGACGACCGAGGACGCAAACGCCTCCGGGTCGGATTTCAGGCCGGTGGCGATGAAATAGACGATAATCGGTGCCCCAGCGATACCGAGCAGGCAGGTCAGGACCAGCGCCCAGACCAGTACGGTCGCCACATGGTCGGCGAGGTCCTTGGTGGCGGCCTCTCCCTTCTGGTTCTTGTATTCCGCAAGGATCGGCACGAACGCCTGCGAAAATGCCCCCTCGGCGAACAGCCGGCGCAACAGGTTGGGGATGCGAAAGGCGACGAAAAAGGCGTCGGTGTAGGCGGAGGCGCCGAAGGCGCGGGCAATCAGCAGCTCGCGCAGCAGCCCGGTTATCCGCGACAGCATGGTCATGCCGGAGACGGTTGCCAGCGTTTTGTGGAGTTTCATGGGCCGCAATTATAGCCGCTCGCCATCCCGCAGCCGGGCGACATCGGCGCTCCTTTGCGCCGGCGCAGTGAGGGCAGGGCGGGCATTTCGGGCAAAAATGCGCCAAACCGCTGAATCCATTGCCCATTTCCCAAAAAGGACGTTATAATCCTCAGCTTTACAGAATTTCGTATCGCATCCCGCGAACGCAGCCCGATTTCGAATTAGGAAATATACATGGCAAATACCGCACAGGCGCGCAAGCGTGCTCGTCAAGCAGTCAAGCAAAACGCTCACAACTCCAGCCAGCGTTCCACGCTGCGCACGGCGATCAAGGCCGTCCGCAAGGCGATCGGTGCAGGCGACAAGGCAGCAGCCGCGCAAGTATTCCAGGCTTCCGTTTCGACGATCGACCGTATCGCCGACAAGAAGATCATCCACAAGAACAAGGCAGCTCGCCACAAGAGCCGCCTGGCCGCTGCCCTGAAGGCACTCGCAGCCTAAGTTCGAGTGTGGCCGCCGCGTCAGGCGCGGTGGCAGCAAGGAACAAAAAAACCCGCGAAGCTTCGGCTTCGCGGGTTTTTGTCGTTTCTGCGGTTTTGCAGTCGCCTTAGCGCGGCAAGCCCTCGATGGTCGCGCCCGGCTTGATGTTCTTCTGCCGGAACCACCCCAGGTTCATTTCCAGCGCGTAGTGGACCGGCTTCTTCGCGCAATGCGAGGTCGTCGTCTGCGGCTGCATGTCTTCAATGTTGATAATCTTTCCATGCTCGTCGAGGAAGGCGACGGACAAGGGAATGAGTGTGTTCTTCATCCACATGCACACGGAGGCCGGTGCGTGAAACAGAAAGACCATGCCTTCGTTCGCTCCCATCTTCTCCCGGTGCATCAAGCCTTGCTGCCTCTCGGCGTCGGTGGTGGCAACCTCGGCCCGGATCACATGCATGCCTGCAGTCAGTGAAACAACGGGAAACTTCATGGGCTGCTGGGCGGCGGCAAGCGGACTGGCGATTGCCAGCAGCATGGCGATCGACGAAATCAGGGGGCGAACGGTCATGGGTGTGTTGAAAAGCTATTGAAGGGGAGAGCATAAAACAAGAAAGGCAGGACGCGCCTGCCTTTCTTGCAATACATTGCGCCGGTTATTTGGCGGCAGCAGCCTTCTTGGCCTTCTTGGCTTTCTTCATCTTCTTGGCCTTGGGGGCCGGGGCATCAGCAGAAGCAGCCGGAGCGGCGGCCGGTGTTGCCGGCGTAGCCGGAGCAGCAGCGTGGCTGGCAGCGAAGGAGGCGGAGGCGAACAAACCAGCAACGAGAGCAGCAATCAGTTTCTTCATTTTTTATCCTTCATGTTCGATGTTGTAGAAAACCATGATTCTTGCGAATCAATGTGTTTAACGATCCACTTCGGGAATGGTTGACAGGCGAGTTCGAAAGGGATGTCTGCCCAGTTCCGAGGAGGGCGGGGCGCAAAAATTGCCGAGCCGTCAATGGAGTTGTTATGATCCAGACTTTTGCGCGGCCCCAAGCCGGCAATTGCTACCCCGGACCTCCATGAATCCACGCTTTTTCGCAGCGCTACTGGCGCTGTCGTCCTGGACGACGCTCGCCGATGCCGTCCCTTATCTGCCCAAATCGGACGCGCAAGTACTGGAACGGCTGCCATTCAAGCCCAATGATCCGGTCGCGCGTGAACTCTCGCAACTTCGCGCGGCCCTGCGCCGCGACCCGCGCAACCTCGAGGCTGCGGTAGCCCTCGCCAATCGATACTACGGGATGGTGGGCGAAGAGGGGGATCCGCGCTATCTCGGCTACGCGCAGGCTGCGTTGGCGCCTTGGTGGGACTTGCCGGCGCCGCCGGTCTCCGTGCAAGTGCTGCGGGCCAGCATCCGCCAGTTCCGCCATGACTTTGCGGGAGCGGTCGATGACCTCGGCCAGGCGCTGGAGCGCGACCCGCGCAACGTTCGTGCGCTCGCTTTGCGCGCGATCATCCACATCGTCCAGGCTCGCTATCCGCAGGCGCGCATCGACTGCCAGGCACTGCGCCGGGTCGGTAGTCCGCTGGTCGGCTTTGGCTGCGAGTCGATGGTGGACGGCTTGACCGGCAAGGCAGTGCCGGCCTATGCGGCGTTGAGTGCGGCTGTGGCAAGGAGCGTCGATATTGCGCCGCAAGACATGCTGTGGCTTCAGATTCGCCTTGCCGAGCTGGCGCAACGCCAGGGACGTGACGACCTGGCGGAATCCCACTTCCGGCAGGCGATGGAGCTGGGCATCCCCGATACCTTCCTGCTCGCTGCGTATTCCGACCTCTTGCTCGACAAGAAACGGTATGCGGAAGTCGTCACGCTTCTCAAGGACAAGGCCCGCTCCGACGTGCTGTTGCTGCGTCTTGTATTTGCCGAGCGGGCACTCGGCTTGCCGACCGCAAAGGAGCGCGAGACAGCCCTCGCGGCCCGTTACGCGGCGTCGCAACTGCGCGGTGAAACCGTCCACCAGCAGGAAGAGGCGCGATTCGAGCTCGAGATCAGGAACAATGTGAAGAAGGCGCTGGCGCTTGCCCAGGAAAACTGGAAAGTGCAGCGCGAGCCGAGGGATGCCCGGATCTATCTTGAGGCAGCCCTTGCCGCGAAAGATGCCGCAGCGGCGCAACCGGTGCTGCAATGGCTGGAGGAAAGCGGAATTGAAGATGCGTATCTGGGCGATCTGGGGCGCCAGCTGAAGGGAATGCGCAAATGATCGCGCGCCTGCTCCTGCAGATCGCATTCTTGTTGCTTGCCTTGCCCGCACAGGCGCACAAGCCGAGCGACAGTTACCTTGTGCTTTCAGTGGATGGCGCTGCGGTCAGTGGGCAATGGGACATCGCCCTGCGCGACCTGGATTTTGCCATCGGCCTTGATGCCAATGGTGACGCCGAGATCACCTGGGGAGAAGTGCGGGCCAGGCATGCCGACATTGCAGCCTATGCCTTGCCGCGGCTGGCCATTTCTGCAGCCGGAAAGCCATGCCCGGCGAGGGTGACCGGACATCTGATCGACGACCATACCGACGGTGCGTACGCAGTCCTTCGCTTCCATGCGGACTGCAGCGAAGCATCCGGCAACCTGCAGGTGCGCTACGGATTGTTTTTCGATCTCGACCCGCAGCACAAGGGACTGCTGCGCCTGGAATACCAGGGAAGCTCCAGCACCGCCATCTTCAGCCCGGAGAAGGCTGCCCAGGATTTCAGCCTCACCGCGCCGAGCAAATGGGCGCAGTTTGCAGACTACCTGCAAGAGGGTATCTGGCATATCTGGATCGGTTTCGACCACATCCTTTTCCTGCTGGCCCTGCTGCTGCCTGCGGTTGTGCTGCGCGCCCGCTACGGCTGGCAGGCAGTGGATGCCTTCCGCCCGGCGTTCTGGAACGTGTTCAAGATCGTCACGTCATTTACCGTCGCCCACTCGATTACCTTGTCGCTGGCGACGCTCGGCCTCATCAGCCTGCCGTCACGGCTGGTTGAATCGGTCATCGCCGCTTCGGTTGTCATCGCCGCGCTGAACAATGTCTTCCCGATCTTCAGCGAGCGCCGGTGGGCGATGGCGTTTGCATTTGGACTCGTTCACGGCTTCGGCTTTGCCAGCGTTCTGGCCGACCTCGGATTGCCTTCGGATGCGCTGATCCTTGCGCTGGTCGGTTTCAATGTCGGTGTCGAGCTCGGACAACTGGCGATCGTGGCCGTGTTCCTGCCGCTGGCCTATGCCCTGCGCCGCACGGTGTTCTACCGGCGGCTGGTGCTTCTTGGCGGCTCCTCGCTGATTGCGCTGCTGGCGGGTGTCTGGTTTGTCGAGCGGGTATTCGACCTGAAGTTGCTGCCGTTCTAATCCAGTTCCAAGGGCGAGACTTCGCGCGTCTCGCCCGGCCACACAGGATGCGTGGCCAGCGAGAACGGCCCGATCGCAATCCGCACCAGCCGAAGCGTCGGCAGCCCTACCGCCGCAGTCATGCGACGAACCTGCCGGTTCTTCCCCTCCGATAGGGTAATCGCCAGCCAGCTTGTCGGCTTGTTCTCACGATGACGGATCGGAGGATCACGCTCCCATAGCCAGTCCGGTGTTTCGATCTCGCTGACCTTGCACCTTTGTGTCACGAAGTCGCCCAGGTCCAGCGGCGCAGCCAGCCGCTCGAGCGTCGCGGCATCCGGTGCTCCTTCTACCTGCACGATGTACGTCTTGGGCTGCTTGCTGTCCGGATGGCTGATGCGATGCTGCAATTTCCCGTCGTCGGTGAGCAGCACCAGGCCTTCGCTGTCGGCGTCCAGCCGGCCGGCGGGGTAGATGCCGGGGATGCCGACATAGTCTGCAAGTGTCTGCCGCGCGGGATGAGGCGAGAACTGGCACATCACCTGGAACGGCTTGTTGAACAGAAAAAGCGCCATGCAATCTCGCAAAGGGTAATCGGGGTCAAGGAGGCCGTATTTTACGCTTTGAATGTGCCGGAATTTGGAGCTAATCTGGTAGGCGTCGCAGCTGGACCCTCCCATCGTATTGTCGAACGCGTTTCCGCTTGCCTGGAAGCGTGTTGACGTTTTTGCACGAATGTTGACGAAAGTAAAAACTATGGCATCCAGTAAAATACTAGTGCATAATACGAAATGTGGTCTTATGTCTTATATAAGACCGGTGCTTCGCTTTAAAACAAAAATTTAAAGTCAGGAACGGTCTTCCCTTTTCCTCCCCAACCCCCCGGAGCCTACGATGTATCAACATATCAAAGTGCCTGCCGACGGCAAAAAAATTACTGTCAATGCCGATTTCTCCCTGAACGTTCCCGACAATCCGATCATTCCCTACCTGGAAGGTGACGGCACGGGCGTGGACATCTCCCCGGTGATGATCAAGGTTGTTGACGCTGCCGTCGCCAAGGCATACGGCGGTAAGCGCAAGATCAGCTGGATGGAAATTTTCGCAGGCGAAAAGTCGACCAAGGTCTACGGCCCGGATGTGTGGCTGCCGGAAGAGACCCTGCAGGTACTGAAGGACTATGTTGTTTCGATCAAGGGCCCGCTGACGACCCCGGTCGGCGGCGGCATCCGTTCGCTGAACGTCGCGCTGCGCCAGGAACTCGACCTGTACGTCTGCCTGCGCCCCGTGCGTTACTTCAAGGGCGTGCCTTCGCCGGTGCGTGAGCCGGAAAAGACCGACATGGTCATCTTCCGTGAAAACTCCGAAGACATCTATGCCGGTATCGAATGGCAGGAAGGCTCCGACGGCGCCAAGAAGATCATCGATTTCCTGATCAAGGAAATGGGCGTCAAGAAGATCCGCTTCCCGGGCACTTCCGGTATCGGCGTCAAGCCGGTGTCGCGCGAAGGCACCGAGCGCCTGGTGCGCAAGGCGATCCAGTACGCGATCGACAACGACAAGCCGTCCGTGACCATCGTCCACAAGGGCAACATCATGAAGTACACCGAAGGTGGCTTCCGTGACTGGGCCTACGCGCTGGCACAAAAGGAATTCGGCGCCGAGCTGATCGACGGCGGCCCGTGGTGCAAGTTCAAGAATCCGAAGACCGGCAAGGAAATCACGGTCAAGGATTCGATCGCTGACGCGTTCCTGCAGCAGATCCTGCTGCGTCCGGCAGAGTACAGCGTGATCGCCACGCTGAACCTGAACGGCGACTACATCTCCGACGCGCTGGCTGCGCAGGTCGGCGGTATCGGTATCGCTCCGGGCGCCAACCTGTCCGACTCCGTCGCGATGTTCGAAGCCACCCACGGCACCGCACCGAAGTATGCAGGCAAGGACTACGTGAACCCGGGTTCGCTGATCCTGTCCGCTGAAATGATGCTGCGCCACATGGGCTGGGTTGAAGCGGCTGACCTGCTCATCACCTCGATGGAGAAGTCGATCACCTCGAAGAAGGTGACCTACGACTTCGCTCGCCTGATGGACGGTGCAACGCAAGTCTCCTGCTCCGGCTTCGGCGAAGTGATGATCTCGAACATGTAATTCGAGCAGGGCAAGACAAGAAAGGCCGGACAATGTCCGGCCTTTCTTTATGGTGCGACGCTTACTTGATCTGCGTCTGCTCGAGTGCGAAACGGATCAGGTCTGCCTGCCCTTCGATGCCGAGCTTGCGCTTGATGTTAAGACGATGGGTCTCCACGGTACGCACGCTCAGGTTCATCTCGCGCGCAATGTGTTTGTTCGACTTGCCCGTCGCGATGCATTGCAGGACTTCGCGTTCGCGCGGCGTCAGCAGCATGGCGGGAGGCATGGGGCGGGAAAGCTGCTTGGCCAGGCCGGCGCTGTAGTAAATGCCGCCGGACATGACCGTGTCGATCGCCGTGATGATATCGAGGGCCGGCGCGTCCTTCAGCACGTAGCCGCGGGCGCCTGCCTGGATCGCCTGCATCACGTACTCTGCCTTGTCATGCATGCTGAGCATGAGCACCGCGATTTCGGGAAACAAGGTATTGAATCGTCCGGTCAGTTCGATGCCGTTCATTCCACCCGCAAGATTGATGTCCATCAGCACCAGGTCGACGTTCTGCTTGCCGGCCTGCTCCAATGCTTCGGTGGCATTGCCGGCCTCGGCGACGACCGTGAAGTGCGGAATGGTTTCAAGTCGTGCGCGCAACCCGTCCCGCACAAGGGGATGGTCGTCGATCAGGAGGATGTGGACAAAGGGCTGGGTAAGCATAGCGTTCAGGAACGAGGTAGGGTTGCTGTGACTTGCGTGCCCTCGGTGGATGAGAGCAGTTCGAGTTTGCCGCCGATGGCGTTGACGCGTTCGTGCATGTTGCGAAGTCCGATGCCTCGCTTTGGATGCTGGGATATGCCTGCAACGTCGAAACCGATCCCGTTGTCCGACACGACCAGCTTTACGTCCGTCTTGTCGCCTGTGAGGCGCACGACCACATTCGAGGCGTTTGCATGGCGCTTGATGTTGGTAAGTGTCTCTTGCGCAATTCTGAAAAATACGGTGTTCGCCACGTCGGTCAAGCCGTCTATCGCGCCGTCGGTCTCGAACTTTGTGGCGATGCCGGTGTTCTCGCAAAATTCGCGTGTCAGGTGGTCAAGTGCCGCCGCGAGGCCGAGGTCATCGAGAAGGGCAGGGCGAAGGTCGTGCGAGATGCGCCTGACTTCACCCAGGACATCGTTGAGCTGGTTTGCCGCCCGGTCGAACGATGCGCGCGCGACTTCAGGCTTGTTCGATTGGGCAAGGAGTTTGGCAATGCCGGATTCAACCTGCAGCTTGATCGACACCAGCCACTGGCTGATGCCGTCGTGCAAGTCGCGCGACAGGCGGGCGCGTTCTTCTTCCTGGGAGCGCACGACGCGCTGGGCCAGCGCACGCAGCTTGGCGTCGGCCACCCGGTATTCGCTGATATTGAGTGCTAGGCCGGAGAGTGCGATGACCAGGACGCTGGCGATCGCGATACCGGCGATCCACAGCATCGTGTTACGGATATTTCCCGAGATTTGCGTGTCTATCTTCGCCAGCGCTGCATCCACGTCGTCGAGATAGATGCCGGTACCCAGCATCCAGCCCCAGCGATCCATCTGGATGACGTAGCCCAGTTTGGGGGCAACCTTGCCGGAGGATGGTTTCTCCCAGAGGTAGCGGACGTAGCCGCCGCCCGCCTTTGCCTGTGCGATAAGGCGCTGGATCGTCGGGCTGCCCTTGGTGTCGCGCAGCTCCCATAGGTCGCGGCCGACGAGTTGCGGCTGGCGAGGGTGCATCAGGTTCCTGCCCTCGAGGTTATACAGGAAGAAATAGCCGTCGTCGCCGTAATCAAGTTTGGCGAGAATGGCCTTGGCCTCATTTTTTGTCGCTTCGTCATCGCGGCCGGAATCGTAAAGATGCGCGATCGATCGCTCGGCCAGGGAAACGTAGTGCTTGAGTTCAGCTTCCTTGCTTGCGAGATAGGCGGCTTCGACGGATGCGCGCTGTTGCTGCGCGAGGATGGTTGCCTGGTACTGCACTGCGAATGCAATCGCGATCAGCGCCACGATGAGGGGCGCAATCGCAAGGACGATAATCTTTTGCCGGAGTTTCATTGGGCGTTACTTTACAGCTATTTCTACAACTGGCGGCCAAGAGCTTGTACGGAAGCAGTCGCCAAGGTGTAAATACTACCTGCTTGCAAAGGACGCCTGAAGCTTTGCAGATGATGAGCGCGGGCGAAAAAAAACCCCGCTCTGCGGGGTTTTCCGTGCTCTTGCCAATCGCGGGTGATTAGGCGCCCTGGATATTGGAAGCTTGCTTGCCTTTCGGGCCTTGCGTGACTTCGAACTGAACCTTTTGACCTTCTTTGAGAGTCTTGAAGCCGTTCATCTGGATTGCGGAAAAGTGGGCGAACAAATCTTCACCGCCGTCATCCGGAGTGATGAATCCGAAGCCTTTCGAATCGTTGAACCACTTGACGGTACCTGTTGCCATAAAAGCGTCTTTCATTAATGACTAATCACACGAGCCGTAAAAGCAAGAAGCCTCGCGACACGCTGCCCCCTCTTTATAACTTGCTCACTTCTGTATTGACAATACCATAACGCCTGTGTTGTCAATCGATACCATTGTTCCTTCAAAAATTATAAAAGTCAAGGCAGTGTCAAGGCGTTTTTTGACATATTACAAGGAATTTGCACATGAATACGCCTTGATTTCGCGCTTTTCAGCATCATCTGCGCTTTGAGCAGAAAAGGGCTAATATCAATATACAGACGGAATATCCTTTTCTTTCGTGCACCGCGCGAAGTTGAACGCTTTAGAATAGACGAATGGCAACTCAGCACGATAACGGTACGGTACTTGCTAGACAAGAGCAGAAGCTCAAGCCTCCGCCGATGTACCAGGTCCTGCTTTTAAACGATGACTACACGCCGATGGAGTTTGTCGTAGCGATCATTCAGGAGTACTTCAACAAGGATCGGGAGACCGCGACGCAGATCATGCTCAAGGTACACCGTGACGGTAAAGGAATGTGTGGAGTCTATCCAAAAGACATAGCGTCCACTAAAGTAGAATTAGTTTTAACCCACGCTCGAAAAGCAGGGCATCCCTTGCAATGCGTGATGGAGGAAGCATGATTGCGCAGGAACTGGAAGTAAGTTTGCACATGGCGTTCGTCGAGGCTCGCCAGGCCCGCCATGAGTTCATCACAGTGGAGCACCTGCTGCTTGCGCTGCTCGACAATCCGTCGGCGGCCGAGGTGCTGCGTGCATGTGCAGTCAATATAGAAGACCTGCGCAAGACGCTGACCAATTTCATTAACGACAACACGCCGACCGTGCCGGGTACGAGCGAAGTGGACACGCAGCCGACGCTCGGCTTCCAGCGCGTGATCCAGCGCGCGATCATGCACGTGCAGTCCGCATCCAACGGCAAGAAGGAGGTCACCGGCGCGAACGTGCTGGTGGCGATCTTCGGTGAAAAAGATTCCCATGCCGTGTATTACTTGCACCAGCAAGGTGTGACGCGCCTCGATGTGGTGAATTTCATTTCCCACGGCGTGCGCAAGGACCAGCAGGCGGATCCGCAGAAAGCGCCGGAAGGCAGCGAGGAAGCCCAGGCCGAAGGCCAGCAGAAGGAAAGCCCGCTCGACCAGTTCACCCAGAACCTGAACAAGCTGGCTGCCGAAGGCAAGATCGATCCGCTGATCGGCCGCGAATCCGAAGTGGAGCGCGTCATCCAGACGCTGTGCCGCCGCCGCAAGAACAACCCGCTGCTCGTCGGCGAAGCTGGTGTTGGTAAAACCGCAATAGCGGAAGGCCTCGCATGGCGTGTTACCCAGGGCGACGTGCCCGAAGTGCTGCAGAACGCGGTGGTGTATTCGCTCGACATGGGCGCACTGCTCGCGGGCACCAAGTATCGCGGCGATTTCGAGCAGCGCCTGAAGGCGGTGCTGAAGCAGTTGCGCGACAACCCGCACGGCATCCTGTTCATTGACGAGATCCACACCATCATCGGAGCAGGTTCCGCCTCCGGCGGCACGCTCGATGCGTCCAACCTGCTGAAGCCGGCGCTGTCCTCCGGCCAGCTCAAGTGCATCGGCGCGACCACGTACACGGAATTCCGCGGTGTGTTCGAGAAGGATCATGCGCTGTCCCGTCGCTTCCAGAAGATCGATGTGACCGAGCCGACCGTCGAGCAGACCGTGCAGATCCTGCGTGGCCTGAAGTCGCGCTTCGAGGAGCATCACGGCGTGAAGTATTCTGCTTCCGCTCTGACCTCCGCGGCGGAACTGGCCGCACGCTTCATCAACGACCGTCACCTGCCTGACAAGGCGATCGACGTGATCGACGAAGCAGGCGCGGCGCAGCGCATCCTGCCGAAGTCGAAGCAGAAGAAGACCATCGGCAAGTCCGAGATCGAGGACATCATCTCGAAGATCGCGCGCATTCCTCCGCAGACGGTCAACCAGGACGATCGCACCAAGCTGCAGACAATCGACCGCGACCTGAAGAACGTGGTGTTCGGCCAGGACCCGGCAATCGAAGCACTCGGTTCCGCGATCAAGATGGCGCGTGCCGGCCTGGGCAAGATGGACAAGCCGATCGGCTCCTTCCTGTTCTCCGGTCCGACGGGTGTCGGCAAGACCGAAGTCGCGAAGCAGCTGGCCTTTATCCTCGGCATCGAGCTGATCCGCTTCGACATGTCCGAATACATGGAGCGTCATGCGGTCTCTCGCCTGATTGGCGCGCCTCCGGGCTACGTCGGTTTCGACCAGGGTGGCTTGCTGACCGAGGCGATCACCAAGAAGCCGCATGCGGTGCTGCTGCTCGACGAGATCGAGAAGGCGCACCCGGATATATTCAATATCCTGCTGCAGGTGATGGACCACGGCACGCTGACCGACAACAATGGCCGCAAGGCAGACTTCCGCAACGTGATCATCATCATGACCACGAACGCGGGCGCCGAAAGCCTGCAGAAGCGTTCGATCGGCTTTACCGAGAAGAAGGAAGCGGGCGACGAGATGGCGGACATCAAGCGCATGTTCACGCCGGAGTTCCGCAACCGTCTCGACGGCATCATCAGCTTCAAGGCGCTCGACGAAGACATCATCCTGCGCGTGGTGGACAAGTTCCTCATGCAGCTGGAAGAGCAGCTCCACGAGAAGAAGGTGGATGCCGTCTTCACCGAGAACCTGCGCAAGTTCCTCGGCAAGAAGGGTTTCGACCCGCTCATGGGCGCGCGTCCGATGTCCCGCCTGATCCAGGACTTGATCCGCAAGGCGCTGGCCGACGAACTGCTGTTCGGCCGCCTCGTTTCCGGCGGCAAGGTGACGGTGGACCTCGACGAGAACGAGCAGATCAAGCTCGACTTCGCCGAAGGCGATGCGCCGCCGCCGTCCGCGCCGGAAGAGACGCTGGAAGTCGAATAAGCGTTAGCGCCGCAATCAGGAGCCCGAACCCATGCAAGTGGGTTCGGGCTTTTTCTTTATTGCGCGGGATTGGTGAGTTCGCGATGGATGGCGTTGATGCCTTCGATGACCTGCTCGGGAAGTTTGATCGATAGTGCGTCGATGTCTTCCTGCAGTTGCGGCATGGTGGTGGCGCCAATGATGGTCGATGCGACGAACCAGCGTGAATAGCACCATGCAAGGGCGAGCTGCGCCGGCGTCATGCCGTTCGCGCGTGCGAGCGAGGCATAACGTTTCGCCGCTTCCGCAACCGAGGGCCGAAGATAGCGCGGGCTCCAGTTGGGCGGGAAAATGGTCAACCGTCCATGTGCCTTCGGGTTGTCGAGGTATTTGGCGGTGAGCTGGCCGAAAGCGAGCGGACTGTAGGCGAGCAGGCCGACATTCTCGCGGAAGCAGGTCTCGTCCAGTCCGTTCTCGAAGCTGCGGTTGACCAGGTTGTACGCGTTCTGGATCGACACGATGCGCGGCAGTCCGCGCGTCTCAGCCTGCTTGATGAATTCGCCTACGCCCCAAGGCGTCTCGTTCGATACGCCCACGTGCCGGATCTTGCCGGCCTTGATGAGGCCATCAAGCGCGGCCAGCGTGTCTTCGATCGCGATGCAGGCGCGCTCCTTCTGCGGATCGAAGGAGAGCTGGCCGAAGATCGGTGCATTGCGGCTGGGCCAGTGCAGCTGGTAGAGGTCGATGTAATCGGTCTGCAGGCGCTTGAGGCTGTTGTCGACTGCAGCCCGCAGGTTATTCGCGTCGAAATCGCCTTGCCCGTTGCGTATCCACGTCATTCCGCGAGAGGGACCGGCCGCCTTCGTGGCGAGGACGACCTGACTGCGCTTTCCCGATTTCTTCAGCCAGCTGCCGATGGTCGCCTCGGTGCGCCCCGTCGTTTCCGCACGGGGCATGACGGGATACATCTCCGCCGTGTCGATGAAGTTGATGCCGCGCTCGAGCGCGTAGTCGAGCTGGTTGTGCGCCTCGGCTTCGGAGTTCTGTTCTCCGAATGTCATGGTGCCGAGGCAGATCCTGGAAACGCTGAGGCCGCTGTTGCCTAGGGTGATTTTTTCCATGGTGGTCTGTCATTGGCGTTCCGCCACAATTGGCGGAACATGACAGAACTTTAACGGGATTTGCGCAGGGCTGCTGCGCACTCCTTCACGAGGGCGGGGCCGCGATAAATCAAGCCGGTGTACAGCTGGACCAACGATGCGCCGGCGGAAATCTTGGCCTGGGCGTTGTCCCCCGAGAGGATACCGCCGACACCGATGATGGGCAGCGCATCGCCCAGTTCGGCCTTCAACGCGCGGATCACGGTGTTGGACATCTCGAAGACCGGCGCGCCCGACAGGCCGCCGGTTTCTTCCGCGTGCGGCAGGCCTTTCACCGCGTCGCGGGTGATCGTGGTGTTGGTGGCGATCACGGCGTCCATCTTGTGCTGGAGAAGGGCTGCGGCAATCGATTTCACCTGGTCGCCATCCACGTCGGGTGCGATCTTCAGCGCGATCGGTACATAGCGCTTGTGCTTGTCGGCAAGGCGTTGCTGTGCGTCCTTCAATTGCGCGAGCAGCGCGTCGAGTTCGGAGCCGCCCTGCAGTTGGCGCAGGTTCTTGGTGTTCGGCGAGGAAATATTGACCGTGACGTAGCTGGCGTAGGGATAGACCTTTTCCAGGCAATGCAAGTAGTCGTCGGCGGCGCGCTCGATCGGCGTATCGGCATTCTTGCCGATGTTCAGGCCGAGTACGCCTTCTTTGTTCTGGAAGAACTTCGATGCCTGCACATTCGCGACGAAGGCATCGACGCCGCCGTTGTTGAAGCCCATGCGGTTGATCACGGCATCGGCTTGCGGCAGGCGGAAGATGCGCGGCTTCGGGTTGCCGGGTTGCGCGCGCGGCGTCACGGTGCCGACTTCGATGAAGCCGAAGCCCAGCGCGGCCAGTCCGTCGATGTAGGCACCGTCCTTGTCGAGGCCGGCGGCCAGGCCGACGGGGTTGGGAAAGGTGATGCCCATGACCGTGCGAGGGTCGGGCGCGGGCTTGCCGACCAGCGCGGTCAGTCCGCAGGCAGCGGCATTCTTCAGGGCTGGCAGGGTGAGGTTGTGCGCAGTTTCCGGGTCGAGCGAGAACAGCAGGGGGCGTGTAAGGGCGTAGAGCAGTTTGTCGGACATGAGGAGCAACGGAAGCGGCGCGCGTTGGAAAGGCGCTATTTTACTATTGCCGGCAGGTAAAGCCGGAAATCAGCTTTCCGGTTGCCACGCTTGCCAACGGCCGCGCTGCAGCGCTTCGAGCGGCTGGAAGTTCACCTTGTAGGCCATCTTGCGACTGTCGCGGATCCAGTAGCCGAGGTACACGTAGGGCATGTTCAGGCGCCTGGCCTGTTCGATCTGCCAGAGCACGTTGTAGGTGCCGTAGGAGGCGCTTTCTACATCGGGATCGTAAAACGTGTACACCGACGACAACCCGTCGTTCAGCACGTCGATGATGCTCACCATGCGTAGCGTGCCGTCCGGGTCGCGGAATTCGACGAGGCGGGTGTTGACCTTGCTCTGGAGCAGGAACTGCGCGTACTGGTCCCGGCTGTCCTGGTCCATGCCGCCGCCCGCGTGGCGCGCAGCCTGGTAGCGGAGGTAAAGCTCATAATGTTCCGGCACGAAGGACAGCGTTGTCACCCAGGTCGCCATCGCTTCATGTCGTTTCCAGGCGCGGCGCTGGCTGCGGTTCGGCGCGAAATCCTCGACCTTCACGCGGACCGGAACGCAGGCGTTGCAGCCGTCGCAGTACGGACGGTAGGTGAAGATGCCGCTGCGCCGGAAGCCGTTCTTGACCAGTTCGGAATAGACGTCGGCGTTGATCAGGTTGGACGGTGTGGCCACCTGGGAGCGCGCCTGCCGTCCGTCCAGGTAGCTGCAAGGGTAGGGGGCAGTCGCATAAAACTGCAGCGTTGCAAAAGGCAGGTCTTTTAGGTGCGTCATATGCGTGAAGCCTGACTACGATATTCGTAATTTACACTGTTAGCGCCGCCGGTGCGCAAGGCTTTTGCAGGTTCGGTCAAAACGGGTTTTCCGGGCTCCACGCCTCGATGGCGGGAAGCGCGGTTGCCTGTCGCAAATGCCTGACGAAATCCGTTCGCGGGATCGGCACCGCGCCGAGCGATGCGAGGTGTGAGGTCTCCTGCTGGCAGTCGATCAGCTCCACGCCGTTTGTCCGGAGAAAGTGGACCAGCCAGGCAAGAGCGATCTTCGACGCATCCGTCACGCGTGCAAACATCGACTCGCCATAGAACATCCTGCCGATGCAGACCCCATACGCGCCCCCGACAAGCTGCCCGTCCAGCCACACCTCCGACGAATGCGCATAGCCCTGCCGGTGCAGCCCGACATAGCCGCGGACGATGTCTTCCGAAATCCAGGTCCCCGCACCATCCCTGCGCGGCGCGGCGCAGGCAAGCATCACCTGTTCGAAGGCCGAGTCGAAACGGATTTCCCATCTGCGGTCGGTCGCCATGCTCCGTTGGACTTTCTTCAATGTTTTTTTCAGACTGTGCGAGATGGCGAGGCGTTCAGTAAACAACACCATGCGCGGATCGGTGCTCCACCACAGGATCGGCTGCCCTTCCGAAAACCAAGGGAAGATGCCGTGGCGGTAGGCCTCCAGCAATCGGGCCGGCGACAGGTCGGCACCTGCGGCCAGCAGTCCAGGCGCGCCATCCTCTTCCGTCAACGCGTAGCTCACGTCTGGAAAAGGCGAGTCCGTCTCCAGCCATGGGATCATTGGCGCTCCCCAAACTGGGCTGCAAAAACGCACTGCAGCGGTGCAATCTTAATGCGGTGAAGTGTTGTCAAAATAATTTCCACTTGTAAATCAAATAGTTGCTTGTTTGCACCAAAATGGAATAGATTTTGCTTCATTCGTGAGCATTAAACCAATCTTGCACACTAACAGGGAGAGTGTTTTTCATGGATGCGCTTAAAAACGGTGCCGATGCATTATTTGTCCTGCTCGGCGCCATCATGATTCTTGCCATGCACGCCGGGTTCGCGTTTCTCGAGCTTGGCACCGTACGCAAAAAGAACCAGGTCAATGCCTTGGTCAAAATCTTAGTCGATTTTGCCGTTTCGACGATTGCCTATTTCTTTGTCGGCTACAGCATTGCCTACGGCGTCGACTTTTTCTCCGACGCCACGACCCTGGCGCAGAAGAACGGCTACGAGCTGGTCAAGTTCTTCTTCCTGCTGACATTTGCCGCGGCGATTCCTGCCATCATCTCGGGCGGCATCGCCGAGCGGGCGCGCTTCTATCCGCAATTGGCTGCAACGGCGCTGCTGGTGGGCCTGGTCTATCCCTTCTTTGAAGGCATCGTGTGGAACCAGAAGTTCGGCATCCAGGCCTGGCTGAAGGCGGCGTTCTCGGAAGAATTCCACGACTTTGCCGGCTCGGTGGTGGTGCATGCAGTCGGCGGCTGGGCCGCCTTGCCGGCGGTGCTGCTGCTCGGCGCGCGCCGCGGGCGCTACTCGAAGGACGGTGCCATTGCTGCGCATCCGCCTTCAAATATTCCCTTCCTCGCCCTTGGTGCGTGGATCCTGACCGTCGGCTGGTTCGGCTTCAATGTCATGAGCGCGCAGGCGCTCGACAAGATGAACGGCCTGGTCGCGCTCAACTCGCTGATGGCCATGGTCGGCGGCACGCTGGTGGCCGTCATGCTCGGCAAGAACGACCCCGGCTTTGCCTACAACGGCCCGCTCGCGGGGCTGGTGGCGGTGTGTGCCGGCTCCGACCTGATGCATCCGCTTGGCGCGCTGATCACCGGCGGCATTGCGGGCGCGATCTTCGTGTGGATGTTCACGCTCACGCAGAACAAGTGGAAGATCGATGATGTGCTTGGCGTGTGGCCGTTGCATGGACTGTGCGGTGCCTGGGGTGGTATTGCCGCGGGCATCTTCGGCTTGAAGGCGCTGGGAGGCATTGGCGGCGTATCGTTCATGTCGCAACTGGCCGGTACGGTCATGGGCGTCGTGATCGCCGGACTTGGCGGCCTGGCCATCTACGGACTGCTGAAGAAGATGTTCGGACTGCGTCTCGATCCGGAACAGGAATTCGATGGTGCGGACCTTTCCATTCACCGCATCAGCGCGACCGCGGAGCGGGAAACAAGCTGGTGATTTTCGGCACGACGGGGCGCCACACGGTGCCTCGTTGTTTCAGCAACCCAATTTCTTGATCAAGAAATTGAATGACTTCGTTCAGAGTGGCCGGCTATTCATCAATTTTTCAATCGATGCGCATCTTTGCTTCACGCTGGTATACGGTAGGAAGACGCTGGTATTGAGCTGGCGTTTTCAAAAGGAGTCGATCATGATCAAGAAACCTCTGGTTGTGTTGTGCGCCGTTCCGCTGGTAACCCTGTCCTCAATGGCTTTTGCCTTGACCCCTTCAAGTATCGAAGGCGCATTTGCACTGGTCAAGACTGGGGATGTGAAATATATCTCCAGCGTTGTTTTGTCGAAGCTGCCCAAGGCCGCAGTTGATTTGGCCCCTGAGGGCTTCGTCAAATACAACGCATTGCGAATCAAGAACAACCACAATAATGGTATCGGGGGCGGGGTCGGAGGCGGACGCGGCCATAAATGCTGACGAAGCGATTCTCCATCCTGCAACGCAAGATGGGCGGTAGATGCCGTGCGGGAGCCGGACACATATCGCACCCGGCTCCTTCCTTAACGAGCGTCCCTTGCTCGATCATGTTCCGGCCAGCATGCCACGCTTGTCCCAGGTTCGCATTCTCATCGCACGACGACGCGTGCGGATAACCTTTCTGCGTGCATCGCCGTACGACCGCCGGAAAAGCAGCGGACGCATCCGTTCTGCATTCATCGGAAACGGCGATATATCGAGCGCCATCGACGCCCAGCCAATCGAAACTTCCTACTTATCTTCCCCGGTGTCCCTCCTATATTGAAACTTCGGTGCAGTGTTGTGTTTGCTGCGATTCGCCTCTTGAGGGGAAGTACCGGCATGGAGAAGTTACGCAACGGGCCGGTTGATCATGGAGATATATATGCATCGAAGTTTCACGCGCAGGACATTTCTCAAAGGATCTATTTCAGGTGCGGCATTGGCCTCGCTACCCGGTGGTTTGGCATGGGCACAGACCGCATTGAACAGGCCGGAGTGGCATGATTTCAAGCTGACAAGCGACTACGCTTCCTTTATCGATGCCATTCGTACGATGCGTGCGAATACAAATGCATCGGACCGCACGAGCTGGGCCTATTGGTCCAATATCCACGGCACTTCCTGCCCGCATTCGAAACCGTATTTCCTCGCGTGGCATCGAGGCTATCTGCATCTGTTTCAGGAGACCCTGCGCACGGTGTCGGGGAACAATCAGTTGATGGTGCCGTACTGGGACTATTACAAGAATCCGGTGCTGCCGCCGGAATTTTCCGATCCTGCTTCCGGCAATCCGCTATACGTCTCGGGGCGCGTCAACACCAATGTCCGGTCTGGATTGAGCCTGACGCCGTTCTCATCGACCTACAAGAATTTCCAACGGGGCACGACCAACTCCTTTGAAACGTCCATTGAATACAAGCCGCACGGCTCCTTCCATAACCTCATCGGCGGCGTGATGTCCACGATGAGTGCGCCGACCGATCCAATCTTCTGGCTGCATCACGGCATGATCGACAAACTATGGGCGTCCTGGGTAGCGGCGGGCGCAGGAAGAACCATGCCTCCCTTAACCGATCCCTACTGGTCGGGCACACTATCCTTTGGTTCCCAACTGTCCATGCCGCGCAGCCATACCTACGACACGACCAGCCAGTTGAACTATACGTACGCTGACCTTGCTTTGCCGACGTCATTGCCGCCGGCTGCGCAAATCATGCCAAGAATCGTGCGTGTGCAGGCGACCGTTGGGACGCTGGGGAATGGTGCCGGCGGGCTGCGCGTGGGCGACTTCGCGATAGCGCCGCCGGGCGATCTCGGGGGAAACCGCCGGTCGATCGGTGGCGCACGCAACGTGCGGCTCAATGAGAATTCAGTTTCAACTGCCATTGCCGTCGGAGCAAGCGATGTCGAAGTGCTGGAGCTGACCTTGGGCGAAGGGGCGCAGCGCCAGGGCGCAAGCCGTTCGCCGGCTTCCTATCGATCCGTGCAGATTACGCTCAACGATGTGCATACCCTTCCAGCGGGAGCGGGCGGCGGCTACTACTATGACGTCTACCTCCTGCCGTCAAACCGCGGCCCTGAGGATCAGTATCTGCTGGGAAGCTTCGGACCATTCGAGGTGGAGGCCGCGCATCACAATGGCGGCAGTGTCAGCTTTGCGGCGACGCAGGTGCTGCAACGCTTCGAGTCCCGCGGGCGCGTCCAGCTGCGGGTTGGATTTGTCAGGGTGAATGGGGCAAGTTATCCGCGCGGCGATGTTATCACCATCGGGACGGTTCGCGCCGAGCTGTCGCAGGACCCGGTGGAGTAAGTCTGACGAAAGCATGGGATGCGGCGCGCGCCGCATCCCGTTTATCGGACTCTTCAAGAGCCTGTTCAGCGAGTCCTCGTTGCATGCTTTGATCAAGTAGGTGCAGGGTAGTCCATCTCTTCCATTTACTTCACATCCTAATCAGTTATGCAGAACCTTCCGCATGTACAGTCGTTTCCAGTTTCGCACCGACTGGCGCAAGGTGCAGCTCCCGATCTTCGTAAATATCTTGGATCCATTGTCGACAGAAAATGGCTCGTCGCCGGCATCGCAATCGCTGTGACGATACTCGGGAGCGGTTACGCTTTTCTCGCCACGCCTGTCTACGAGTCGAATCTCCTGGTCCAGGTGGAAGACGCTTCCGGCACGCAGTTTGGCCCTTTCGCATCGTCAATGGACGGACAGGACTCGCGTGTTAACGCGTCATCCAGAGAGATGGAAATCCTGCGCTCGCGGCTCGTCGTCTCGTCCGCCGTCGACAAGTCCCGGCTGTTCATTGATGTTGCGCCAAACTACTTCCCAGTCATTGGAAAGCTCATCGCGCGGTTCAACGACGACGTGTCAGACCCGGGTTTCGCCGGAAGGGGCGGATATGTATGGGGCAAGGAGGATGCTGCCGTTTCGGAATTCAAGGTGCCTGGTGGCCTTGAAGGATTCCCCTTCATCCTGACCGTGGAGCCCGGCGGCAGGTACACGCTTGTCCAGGAAGACGAGGGCATCCGGACGAACGGCAAGATTGGCGAGCTCCTCACCTTCAGGCATGGAAAAGGCGAGGGGGAATTGATGGTGGCGTCCATCGAGGCGAAACCGGGGGCGCAGTTTACATTGACCCGCTATGGGCGGGGAGAAGTCGTGCGCCGCTTGCAGGAGGCCTTGCAGGTCAGCGAAAAGGGCAAGCAATCGGGCATCATCAGCGTCACCTTGGAAGGAACCGACCCCGTGCAGGTGGCGGAGGTGCTGTCGACCATTGGCAGCGGCTACCTGCAGCAGAATGAGGACAGGAAATCCCAGATTGCGGAACGCCAGCTTGCCTTCCTGAACAAGCAGTTGCCGATGCTGCGGCAGGAGCTGGAGCGGTCAGAAGCGAGCTATAACGATCTGCGAAACAAGCGCGGCACTGTCGACCTTGGAGAAGAGGCAAGGAACGTCCTTGCGCAGGCAGTCGACACGCAAAAGAAAATGGCGGAGCTCAGGCAAAAGAAGGAAGACCTGCTGGTGCGCTTCCAGGAAGGCCATCCCGCGATGGTTTCCATCAACCAGCAGATGGCATCCTTGAGCCGCGATCTTGCTGGTTCCGAAAGCCGGATCAAAAAACTTCCTGCGGTGGAGCAGGATGTGGTGCGCGTTGCGAGGGATGTCCAGGTCAGCAAGGATGTTTACGCGGCCGTGTTGACAACAGCGCATCAGCTCCGGTTGATTACCGCCAGCAAGGCGCCCAACGTGCGCTTGCTGGATGAGCCGGTGGTGTCCTACCGTGAAGTCAAGCCACGCCGCAGTTTCCTGGTCGTCCTTTCCGTCGTGGCCGGCCTGATATTGGGAAGTATCGTCGCTGCGTTCAAAAAGGGCTTGCGCGGCAAGGTCGATTATCCGCAGGAGGTGGAAGAGTCCCTTGGCATTCCCGTTTCAGCAACCATCCCGTTCAGCGCATGGCCGAAGGGCGCCCCCCAGGATTCGGAGAAGCTGCTGCTTGAGCGGGAGCCGTATGACCAGGCCGTCGAGGGATTGCGCGGCCTGCGCAGACTGATCCGGGACGCGATGCCGGGTGCGCAGAATAACGTGGTCGTGATCACCGGGCCGACTCCCGGTGTCGGCAAATCGTTTGTGTCGGCGAACCTTGCCGCCCTGCTGGCATCGGTCGGCACCAGGATCCTTCTGATCGACGCGGACATGCGTACCGGGCACTTGCACCGGTACTTCGGACAGGAGCGGCATAACGGCCTGTCCGACGTCCTCAGCGGCAAGGCGAGCTACGCGTCGGCGATCCGCCGAGGCGTGGCAGGGAACGTCGATTTCATGCCCGCCGGGAGCGCCACATCAAAGTCTTCCGAACTGCTGGAGCAACCCGAATTTACCCATTTGCTCCAGATGCTCTCGGTCCGATATGACATTGTCCTGATCGATACTCCGCCCGTCATTGGATTGGCCGATGCACTCACCATTGTGGCTCAGGCAGGCATGGTCTTCAACATTGCCCGGGCGCGGATAACGACGATGGAAGAGATCGAAGAGGCAAACAAGCGGCTGAATCAGGGCGGCCGGAAAATTACGGGAACGATCTTCAATGGCCTGAAACCCGGCATCGCCAGCCATCGGTATGGCGTACGCAGCGGGAAATACGGTTATGCGGGGGATGAATGATGCCCCGTTCCCGCCGATGTATTTCCCGCAGGTGAGCAGGCGCATGACAGGACTGCATTCGATTATCCGGCGCGCGCTACCTGGCAATACCTTTGCGCGCCGGGTCGTTGTGCTTGCTGGCGGAAATGTCTTCGCACAAGCGATCACTGTTGCGGTTGCGCCGATCCTGACGCGCCTCTATAGCGCGCAAGACTTCGGCCTGCTCGCGGTGTTCGTGACCCTGCTGTCCCTGGTTTCCGTCGTGGGCGCCTTGCGGTATGAGCAGGCAATTCCGATGCCGGAGGATGACCGGCAGGCGGCAGCCCTGCTGGTGCTGAGCCTGGTTGTCCTGTGCGTGATCACCGGATTGGCTGCGATTCCGCTCATGTTTTGGCGGGAAGAGATCGCAAACTTCGTCAGGACGCCTGGGCTGTCCGCCTACATGTGCCTCGTGCCTGCAGGGGCGTTCCTCGCCGGCGTGTACGGCATGCTTAACCGCTGGGCCCTGCGGCGGAAGGCATTTACCCCGCTTTCAAGCACCCGCATGAGCCAGTCCTTCTTCACAGCGGCTATTCAGCTTGCTGGCGTAAAACTGGGTGCGTTTGCACTGATACTTGGACAGGTCGCCGGCCAGAGCTGCGGATCGGTGTCGTTGTTCTTCCGTGTGCTGCGCAAGGACTGGGCCTTGATCCGAAGTGTCCGCGCGCGGGAGGTGGCCGATGCGGCGCTCATCTATCGGAAGTATCCGCTGTATTCCACCTGGACCGCTATCTGCAACACCATCGGGGCCCAACTTCCCTCGGTCATGTTTGCCGCCTTCTTCGGTCCGGCTGCGGCGGGTATCTACCTGTTGGCGAACCGCGTGCTTTCCACACCCATGCAACTGATCGGCCAGGCGATCGGCAATGTTTTTCTCGCTGATGCTCCTGCCGTAATGCGCGAAGGACGCCTCGGTCCGGTGGTCGCCAATGTACATGCGCGACTGGCACATATCGGCATGCCGCCGACGCTCATTCTGCTGGTCGCGGGGCCGGACATCTTCGCGCTCGTGTTCGGCGACGCATGGCGGCAGGCAGGTGTCTTTGCGCAGTGGCTCGCTCCATGGCTTTACCTGGTATTCATCACATCACCGATGACCTCCATCTTCCTGGTGCTCGAACGGCAGGTATCGGCAATGGCATTCCAGGTGATCCTGCTGTCCGTGCGCGCGGCTGCCATTGCGGCGGGAGGCTGGATGGGGGACCTGATGGCAGCTGTCGCCTTCTTTGCCTGCGGAAGCGCAGTCTGTTGGCTGGCGAACCTTGCCTGGATGCTTCGCTGCACCGGCAATGGTTGGGCAAGGATTGTCCGGCCTGTGATCGCGGCGCTTGCGTGGGCGGTCGTGCTGGCGTCGCCGCTTATTCTCGGCACGATGATGCATATCGACAGGACGATGTGGCTGCTTTCGTTTGCAGCAGTTTTCCTGCTTGTCCTGAGCAGGTATGCCTGGCTAATGAAGGAGGCATGGTCATGAGTAAAGTGACCGTGCATCTGTCCAGTCCCGCGTGGCACAGTTCCGCCGGAACCGGAATGAACATGCGGGGGACTGTGTTCCATGGCGACGGACCGTCGCTGACGACGGAACAGGTGGGGGAACGTCTTGAGGCAGCGGTGAATGACCTGCATGCCTGTTCGCAAGCGATGTGCTGCCTTGAGGGTTTTTTTGCACTTGTCCGCGTGGCGAAGGGACAGGTTTTTGCCGCCGTCGATCATCTTCGCAGTATTCCATTGTTCTATGGAGTGCGGACCGGCAACGTCTATGTCAGCGACAATGCCGAATGGGTGAGGCATGCAATCGGAAACAAGGAAATGGATCCGGTCGCTTGCGACGAATTCAGGCTGACCGGATATGTCACCGGAAACCAGACGCTGTATCCGGACGTCAAGGAGCTGCAGGCGGGAGAACTGCTGCGGGTCGATACGACAAGGGGGCAGCCCGTCGTGGAGACGGCACGCTATTTTCTTTTTGACCATTTGGTGCCGGACAGGTCAGACAGCGCATTGTTGAGTGCCGCGCTGGACGAGCGCATGCGTGCTGCCGTCCACCGGCTCGCAGCGTGGGCGGGAGGGCGGCAAATTGCGATTCCACTGAGTGGCGGTTATGACTCACGCCTTGTCGCCACGCTCCTTTGCCGCATCCGTTACCCGAACCTGCTGGCATTCACCTACGGCGAGGCCGGCAACAAGGAAGCGGAATACAGCCGCCAGGTGGCGCAGACGCTGGGTCTGAAGTGGCATTTCGTCGAATACACGAGGACGGGATGGCGCGCGGCATGGAACAGCGTGGAGCGCCGACGCTACCAGGATTTTGCATCCGGCTGTTGCAGTCTCGCCCACGTGCAGGACTGGCTTGCGGTTCGATCCATGCGCGACGAGGGTGTTCTCGAGCGTGGATGCATTTTCGTCCCGGGACACACTTGCTTTCGTCAAAACACAGGCATCACGGCGAGCGACAACATGTCGTCGCCGCCCGATCTCTCGCTTCTGATCGACAGGATCCGAGACAGGCATTACGTGCGTTCGGTCGGCAGGCGAGGCCCTGCGAGCCATTCGCCCGTCTGGCGGGAGCGCATCCGTGACATCGCGGGGATAAACGGGATCGATAGCTGGGACGCGCTGGCGAGCACGTACGAACGTTGGGAATGGCAGGAACGACAGGCAAAGTTCATCTGCAATTCGATCCGCGTCTATGAATTTTTCGGCTATGACTGGTGGTTGCCGTTATGGGACAAGGGGCTGGTGAACTTCGCCATGAACGTGCCGCTGCCTCTCCGCCAAGGGCGTCGCTGGTACAACGACTATGTACGTGAGTTGTACGCCACCCACACCGGCGTGGCGGCTGCGCAGACGCTGCGTAACGCGGAGGATGCCGGTCCGGCCGGTACGCAGGTTCGCAAGCTGCTGTCAGGCATGCCGCGCCCCATCCAGGCGTGGGTGAAGATGATGCGCAATGCCATCCGAAACCGGCGAACGCCCAATGCCTTCATTGTCAGCCATATGCCTGCGGACGAGGTCAGGTGCCTGATGCGCGAAGGCTACCGCCTCGATGGCATGCTGGTCCACGAGTTCCTTAACGCCCGGCGCGAGGACTTTTCCACATGAATGACAACATGCCAGACAACGTTACGCCGGCAAGTGCCACTCTGTCGCGAATCGCACATCGCCTGCACACGACGCGCGCAGTCTCGGCTGCATTGTTCCGCAATGCATTGTGTACGCGCAGGTTGCGCACGTTTCCTGAGGCCCGGTTCGGGCCATTTCGCATCGAGCCGCTAGCTGCCGGCACGTTTGTCGCCATGACCCGCCTTCACGAGCGGTTGAACGGCCGGCCGATCTCTCCGGACAAATTGCTGCTGCTCGCCTTCTGGGGGGAGAAATTGTCCCTGGTAGTACGAAATGACGCCAGCGGTGCAGTCGTGGGGCTTGCCTATTACTACTTCAATGCGCGGGATCGCGCCGAGCAGACGATCCATGTCGGTTACAGCGGTGTTGTCCAGGATGTGCGCGGATGCGGCCTCGGCACCTTCTTGCGCCGCCATGCGCTCGCCAATTTTGCCGCGTGCGGGCTCGGTGGCGTGTCTTCCCGCATCAGCGTATCCAACGGCGCCTCGCTGCGCGTAAACGAAAAGCTCGGCTTCGTCATCATCGAGACCTACTTTGATGACGACCGCAAGGAATTGCGTCACTACATGGTCTGCAACCTGAACGAGTTTCGCAACTGCACGATCCAGGATTGAACGATGAATGCAAAAGATATCTACAGGCAGTTTGCCGAAGAAGAGGAATCTGTACCCATCTTTTCACAGCCATGGTGGCTGGACGCGACGGCCGGTGAGGATGGCTGGGGCGTCGCCCTTGCTATGCGGGATGCACGGGTGGTCGCAGCCATGCCGTACTCCCGGATGAGGCGCTACGGCATGGCAGTCATCGGACAGCCCCAGCTTACGCAGAAGCTGGGGCCATGGCTGCGTCCGTTTCCAGGGCGGAACGCGTTGCGGCTCGCCTACGAGAAGGACTTAATGCAGGAATTGATCGACAAGCTGCCGCCGTTCGACCATTTCGCCCAGAACTGGCATTACGCATGCAGCAACTGGCTGCCGTTTTCCTGGAACGGCTTTAGCCAGACGACGCGCTACACCTATGTGCTGAGCGATCTTTCCAACGTCGACAAGTTGTGGGCGGATTTTGAGAACAGCACCCGCGCCGAATGCAAGAAGGCGGCTAACCGTTATCGTCTGGTCGTTCGGGATGACTTGCCTCTCGACGACTTTCTCGCGCTGAACCGGATGAGCTTCAGCCGGCAGGGCAAGGATCCGCCGTACACCGACGATTTTGTGCGGCGGCTGGATGAGGCCTGCGTCCGGCGCGGATGCCGGAAGTACTTCATTGCCATCGACGAGGATGGGCGGCATCACGCGGGAAACTACATCGTCTGGGACCGGAACAGCTCTTATGGGCTCATGAATGGCGCGGACCCGTGCTTCCGGAACACGGGCGGCGCGACGCTGTGCATGTGGACGGCAATCCAGTTCGCTGCGACGGTGACGCGCAAGTTCGACTTCGCGGGCTCCATCATTGAACCTGTAGAACGATTCTTCCGCGGATTCGGGCCGACACAGCTGCCGTATTTTTCGATCAGCAAGACGCCGTCCCGGTTGCTCCAGGTACGGCAGGGCTGGCATGCGGTCAAGCAGCAACTGGAGTTTGCGCGGGGCTTGACGCAATAGATGCCGGGTTGGGCGTGGACATTAAAACAAAGACAGAACGGAACAGGATGATGGATACGAAAACCCTATATCGGGAATTCTGCACAAAGGAACCGTCAATCCCGATATTTTCCCGGGACTGGTGGCTCGATGCCGTTGCCGGAGTGGACGGATGGGATGTGGCACTGGTTGTGAAGGACTCCACCGTACTGGCATCCATGCCCTATGTCAGGCAGAGGCGTTTTGGAATGACCGTCCTGACGCAGCCGCCTCTCACGCAAAAACTCGGCCCTTGGATACGCCAGACCCCAGGCAAGGTTTCGACGCGGCTTGCGCACGAGAAGGAAATGATGCATTCACTGATCGAGCAGTTGCCGCCCTTTGATCACTTTTCGCAAAACTGGCATTACGCCTACACCAATTGGCTGCCTTTCTCATGGAGCGGCTTCAGCCAGACTACACGGTACACCTATGTCCTGGACGACCTGGTGCATACCAAGCAGATCTGGAAAATGCTCGAATGCAATATCCGTAACCACTGCAAAAAAGCGGTGGGTCGCTTTGGACTGGAGGTGCGCGACGACCTTCCGCTTTCGGATTTCCTCTATCTGAACCGCGCGACCTTCCAGCGGCAGGGCATGAGCGTACCCTACGAGGATTCTCTCGTAGCACGCATCGACAAGGCATGCGGTGAGCGGTCGTGCCGGAAATACTTCGTCGCAGTCGACCGGGATGGCCGGAATCATGCAGGACTTTACGTGGTATGGGATGACGATACTGCATACGGACTGATGGCGGGAGCCGAGCCGACGCTGAGAAGCAGCGGTGCGAACAGCCTCTGCCACTGGGAGGCGATCAAACATGTCGCCACACTCGCGCAGCGGTTCGATTTCTCCGGCTCGATGCTGGAGCCGGTGGAGCGCTTCTTCCGTCATTTCGGCGCCACGCAAATCCCGTACTTCAATATCACCAAGACCCCGTCGCGCCTGCTGCGGTTGCGACGCAGCGTGCTGTCCATCATGCAATCGGGTTCAAGCGTACGGCGTGCGGGAACCTGATCCAGGGAGCCGATAATGTTACTCACGAATGGCAATGGAATCCGATGCTGCTGAAACTGATATTCCCTGACAACTGCAGGGCGGAGCGAAAGTGGATCGCCGACGTCGTGATGCGTGAATTTCTCGGGCTGTCCGTTGAAACTGTGTTCACGGATACGCAAGATGCGGTCATTAGTGCCGGCAACCGGGAACTCACACTGCCGGATGTTTTCTTCCGATCCTGCGCAACCCAATGGCTGGGCCCATTCGATTACATCCGATCCGGACTGCAGAGCTGGAATGCCGCTGCGACGGGGTTAGACGCGGAGTTGCTGGAGCGGAGTGTGCCGGTGCTGTTCGGGACCGGCGGCTTTACCCTCGATGATGGCGGAAACGGCGCGCTTGGCATGGATATTTTTGGCGCCGCATTTTTCATGCTTTCGCGATACGAGGAAGCGGTAAGCCGGGAGCGTGACGACCATGGTCGCTTCCCGGCGGCGGCATCCGTTGCGTTCCGCTGCGGTTTCCTGCATCGCCCACTGGTGGACGAGTACGTCGAAATTCTCTGGGCCGCGGTGCACAAGCTATGGCCGAGGCTGAAACGCAAGCCGCGCCAGTTCCGCATGTACGTATCCTGCGATGTTGACCATCCGTACCATCCGGGTGCCGGATCGTTTGCCCGCACAGTCAGGCGGGTGGTTGGAGAACTGGTGCGCACCAATGACCTGGCGCGCGCCGCAAACGCACTGAAGAACTACCGCGCCCTGCAAACCGGCAACTGGACCAACGACCCGTACTACTACACTGTCGACTGGATGATGGACGTCAACGAACGGGCCGGCAACCGCGTTTCGTTCTACTTTATTCCTGAAATCACAGATCGCCGCCACGACGATACATGTCCCATCAATGACGAGGCAGTGCTGGCCATGATGAAGCGCATTGCGTTCCGCGGGCATGAGATCGGCCTTCATCCCGGCTATAACACGCATGAGTCGCGCACCGGTGTCAGCTCCGGAAAAAAGCGGCTCCAGTCCATCCTCGATCGGTGGTATCTCGGGCAGGACGTGCTTGGCGGGCGCCATCATTACCTGCGTTGGTCGACGCGTACCCCGGCAATCTGGGATGCGGCGGCACTGGAGTATGACAGCACATTGAGTTATGCCGAGCACGCTGGCTTCCGATGCGGTACCTGCCATGAGTACCCCATGTACGACCTGCATTCCCGGGTACCCCTTAAGGTCAGGCAACGGCCGCTGGTATGCATGGAAGCCTCCGTGCTGCGCCACATGGGTTATGGGGTCGGGGAGCAGGCGCTCGCCAAGATGATGAAGCTCAAGGCGGCTACGATGCGCATGCGGGGCAATTTCACCTTGCTGTGGCATAACTCCGCATTCGATTCTCCCGAAGAGCGCGATATGTACTGCCAGATCATCCAGAGTCATAGCGTTTGAGGATGGCCATGGCAACCGGTCAAGCAACGGAGGAGCGATGACAAGTCTGAAACTGCGGGAGTTCACCGTGGGCGACTGGTCCTTCCTGATCCTGTTCCCGGGATTCTTCTTCTATCAGTCCGCCATCGGCACTGGGGCGGTGCCTGCTGTCCTTGGCGGCTATTTTTCACCGATGTCCATCCTGCTCCTTCCTGTTCTCGCCCTCATGTTCCTGCTGCGGGCGCTGGGACAGGCGCATTTCCTCAATCGCGTCGATCTTTTTTTTGGCGGCTTCCTTCTTTACTTCTTCCTTGTGGTCGCCCTCAACTTCGGGCTTGGCGCGCCCGCGGTCGTCGTCAAACACCATCTCGTCGCACTGCTGCACTTTGTCGTGGTATTCCTCGCTTTCCGGCTCACGCGTTTCGACGACCCCGGATTTCGCCGCGCGGTCCTGCTCACCGTGGTGGCGATGAGTCTCATTATTTTTTCCATGTCGGTGGACGGCACGTTTTATCTCCGTCTGCAGGGCGATGCGTCCAGTGAAGATGCGGTCGCCACATATCAGGGATTCGCGCGCTCCTTTCTGCTCGGGTTCCTCGTTCCGGCAGCCTATCTGAAGAAGATGCCGCACAGGCTGCTCTTGTATTTCCTGTGCATCCCCGCATTTTTCATCAATGGGGCGCGCAGTGAACTGGCGGTCGCTTTAGCCACCGCAGGCTTGATCGAAGGCATTCATTCCCGGCATCGCGGGTTCTGGATCGCAGGAAGCGCAATCGCCGGCGCGGGTTTATACCTGTTCTTTGCTGAAATCGTTTCCCTGTTTCCCGGCAACCGCACGGGGCAATTGCTAGACCTGTCCGGCGCCTCATCCTGGGAGGCGCGAAGCAGGTTGTTCTTCTATGCCGTCGATACCGTCCTCGATCACCCTGTATTCGGCAGTTACGGAAGCTATCTTCGCATTCTGAACAATAGCGGTTCCTACGCGCACAACATCCTTTCCGCGTGGGTTGATCTCGGCCTGTTCGGCTTCCTATACCTCCTTGCGATGATTGTCCTTCCCACGGTGCTCCTGGGGCGCGATCTGCTCTCGCACGGCCGCCGCGAGAAGCCGGGCGAACTGATTTTCGCCTTCATCATGCTGTTCGTCACTGTGCTGATGCTGTTCATTTCCAAAAGCTTCACTTATATGGTCATTGCGGGAGCGATGGGAGTCTTAGCCAATTACAGGAGCAAGCATGTGCAGCTGCAAGGTCGTCCATCTTACATCGGTTCATCCGCGCTACGACACACGGATCTTCGTCAAGCAGTGCCGTAGCCTGGCGCGCCACGGCTACGATGTCAGCCTCGTGGTGGCGGACGGAAAGGGAAACGAGGAGCGCGATGGCGTCTCCATCCTGGATGTCGGTCGTGCCGAAGGGCGGGTGGCTCGCATGATCAAGACCACCGCGCGCGTTTTTGAAAAGGGAGTTGCCCTCCATGCGGACGCATACCACTTGCATGATCCGGAGCTGTTGCCCATTGGACTGCGCCTGAAACGCATGGGCAAGACGGTCATCTTCGACTCGCATGAAGACGTGCCTGCCCAGATTCGAAGCAAACCCTATCTGGGGCCGGTTTCGCTGCGCTTGCTTTCGGCCGCCGCAGGGTTCTTCATGCGCCATGCCTGCCGGCGGATGGACGGCATCATTGCCGCGACGCCGACCATTCGGGACAAGTTCCTGCCGATTAATGAATGCACAGTCGACGTCAACAATTACCCCGTCCCCGACGAGCTATTCGCTGCAACGGATTGGGCCGACAAGCAACTGGAAGTGTGTTACGTGGGCGACATTACTGCCGGGCGCGGAATTCGCGAAATCGTTCGGGCCTGTGAATTCGTCGAGACGCCGGTTCGCCTGACGATCGGCGGCGCCTTTTCCGATGTCGGCCTGGAGACCGAGGTCCGCTCGTATACCGGCTGGGGCCGCGTCAACATGCTCGGCTACCTGCCGCGCAACCGGGTGCGGGAAGTGCTCAATCGCTCCATGGCCGGACTGGTAACGCTGCATCCGCAGGACAACTACCTCGACGCGCTGCCGGTGAAGATGTTTGAGTACATGGCGGCCGGCATTCCGGTGATCGCGTCCGATTTCCCCTTGTGGCGCAAGATCATAGAGGGCGCCCGCTGCGGCATGTGCGTCGATCCGGAAGACCCGGTCGCCATCGCCCGGGCCATCGATTACCTTGTAACTCATCCCGATGAGGCGCGTGCAATGAGCGCGAACGGACGGCAGGCAGTGCTAACTCGGTACAACTGGGGGAGCGAGGAAGAGAAGCTGCAACGGTTTTATTCAGCACTTACTTGACCGCATTCGTGAGGCATTGCGCCGTGGACAAGCGGTGGGAGGATGTCATGCCGAAGAAGTATCTTGCGATGCTGCTGTTGGCCGGTTTCATGAGTGCGCCTTCGGCAGCGGGAATGCTACGGGATGCCGTTGCCTGCGGTGGCACGGTAGAGGCGCAGGTCTGGTCGCTATGGGACCGCGACTTGCACGAGCATCTCGGAAAGAATGTAATCGCGCGGCGGCTTATCCGCGATGGCGAAGGAAATGCGCTCTACGATTTCCAGACCTACACCCACAATTTGGCCGCCATGGCGCGGCGTTGCGGCCGCACTGACCGGTTGCGCCAGATAAGCCAGCTTGTTTCCCAGGCCTACGAGGGGCTCGAACCGGGCGGCGTCTTTTCTTCGGGACGCCGCTGGACGTGCCGCAGCGGCAGCCTCTGCGAGGGAGGCTCGAAGTACGCAGGTAACGAGGTGCAGTTGTACAGTGTGCAGTTCCTTGGACTTGCGGCCTCCTTGGCGAACGCGATTGCTTTGTCCGGAAAATCCATGACGGAGGACGATAAGCGCTTCGTCTCCCATACCGTGCAGATCGCCGCCGAACATCTGAAGCGTTGGGGCGGGATACGCGAGATCGAGAAGCTGCGGCGCGCAGCCTCGGCAAAGCCGCAAGATGTCAGCGGCTCCTCGTCCTCCCTGTTATTCACGGACAAGCCGCTCTGGATGATCAGCATCTACGCGGAACTGGCGGGTGCCGCTGGCACCGGCACGGCTTCACGTGACCGGGAAGCGTTGGTGGAACTCACCCCGCACATCCAGGCCCTCATGGAATTTTTTCTATCCCGCGTTTCCCTGGAACGGGTCAATAGCCACCGGACGGGCAATGTCATGATGGCAGACCTGGACAAGGGCTATTGGCGACTTTATCCCGACAACAGGTATGCCGGATATGCAGAACCGCAAGCGCCGGTGAACTGCAAGGGGGGACGCGGGTCCGGAGAAGTGGAGGTGATTGTCTCTCCGGAGAATGTGCCAAAGCGCAGCGACACCGGATGGGATCTCAGTCACGCGCGCAGGCTCGTGCCGGCGCTCGATGCGCTTGAGCGCAACCAGTCCGCCATGAAACGCATTTATTCGCTTCGGGAAAGCCAGTGGATGCCGGCATCGTTGCCCGCAGCATTTGCCAACGGACTCGTGGAACGTGTCTGGAACGGTGACGAACGTCGTCCCTTGTTTTCCAACTACATGAGCGGCGCCAATGGCTGGTTCCGGGTAGCGTACGGCGTGGAACGGGGGAAGTGTCGGGAGGGATATGCGCCCTATGGCATGACAGGCGCCTTCCTGAGCGGCGGATATGCTGCATGGTCCCGCTATCAGCCGTTGCTGGGACGACTTGCCGAGAACCTGTACCTCATGGCGGAGCGGCATGATGAAAAGGATGCCGCTTTCATTCAAGAGCACTACCCGGACCTGCTGCCGTCTGCATCAGGCACCAAGGCGCGCCTCTACCGGTTGATGTTCCTGCCCGCGCTTGTCGGCGTTCGGTCCGAACGGCGCGAATAGTCGTTCGGCTTCCCATCGTCCATGCGCCGCGGCGCATATCTATCAAAAAAGCACTCCGCAACCGCCATTTATCGGCTCGCCGGATCGAAATTTCATACTTATTTTCCTGCTGCACGCCGTATACATTGAGCTGGGTGCTATGAACAGCGCGGCACGCCCCTTCGCCGGAGGAGTGCGTCACGCGCCCGATGCTTTGTATTCCAAGGGAGCGATTTCTTGAAGATCACGATCATTGGCATTGGTTACGTCGGCCTCGTTACCGGGGCGTGCCTGGCGGATTTCGGCAACCGTGTTTTCTTCCTGGACGTAGACGAGGACAAGGTCGCGCGCCTTAATCGCGGCGAAGTGCCGATTTATGAACCCGGATTGAAAGACCTCATCGCAAGAAACCGGGCCGCGGGACGAATCGTCTTTTCCAACGACGCCGCGGCCGCCGTTTCGCACGGCGACGTCCTGTTCATTGCAGTGGGAACTCCGGCCGGACCTGACGGCGCGGCGGACCTGCAGTATGTGTTTGCCGCAGCAGAGGCAATCGGACGCCACATGGATAGCTTCAAGGCAATTGTCACGAAATCGACGGTTCCGGTCGGTACGGCGGACAATGTCACTGCTATTGTCGCGGCGGCTCTTCGCGAGCGTGACTTCACGGAGGCCATGGAAATGTTCTCCGTCGTGTCAAATCCGGAATTCCTCAAAGAGGGGGCTGCGGTCAATGACTTCCTCCGCCCGGACCGCATCATCATCGGTGCGCGGCAGGACGCCACAGGCTGGCGCGCTTTCGCCATGGTCAAGGCGCTTTATGAGCCGATGATGCGAAACCACGACCGGCTCCTGCAAATGGACGTAAAAAGCGCGGAGTTCTCAAAATATGCCGCGAACGCCATGCTCGCGACCCGCATTTCCTTCATGAACGAACTAGCCAACCTTGCTGAAGAGGTGGGCGCCGACATCGACGAGGTTCGACGCGGCATCGGTTCCGACCCCCGTATTGGCCATAGTTTCCTCTATGCCGGCACCGGCTACGGCGGATCCTGCTTTCCGAAGGACGTTCAATCCCTACTGAAGACTGCCGAGTGCAGGGGGAAAGCCCTCCGACTCCTGCAGGCAGTCCATGATGTCAATGCGGAACAGCGCGACGTTCTCGTCCGGAAGATCGTCCGCAAGTTCGGCGCCGATCTGTCCGGACGCAGCTTTGCAATCTGGGGCCTGGCATTCAAGCCGAACACCAACGATGTGCGCGAAGCGCCAAGCATTTCGGTGATTTCGTCCTTGCTGGAACGAGGCGCGTCCGTCAAGGCCTACGATCCGATCGCTACCCGCGAGGCGGCCATGGCCCTGAAACTCGCCGTGTCCGCAGAGCATTTCGAGCGGGTGACGTTCTACGATGACCAGCTCGCCGTCATCGGGGACTGTGACGCGCTGGTCATTGTCACGGAGTGGAAGGCCTTCTGGCGTCCGGACTTTTCCGCCATGCGGTCTTCGCTGAAGACGCCGCTCATCTTCGATGGACGGAATATTTACGAGCCTTCGCTGATGCAAGAGAACGGCTTCCAGTACTACGGTATTGGCCGGGGTTGCCGATGAAGGTGACCGTCATTTCGCCTTGCCGCAATGAGGCCGAATACATCGATCAGTTCCTGCAGTCTGTTATCGAACAGGACTGCACGAAACTCGACCTGGAAATTCTTATCGCCGACGGCCTGAGCGACGATGGCACGCTTGACAAGCTGGCGCGGTGGTCGGCGGCGCATCCACAGATCAGGGTGATCCATAACCCGCAGCGGATCGTTTCCACCGGACTCAACTTGGCGATTGCAGCGGCATCGGGCGAAATCATTGTCCGGATGGACATCCATACCTCGTATGCGCGCGATTATGTGCGGCGAAGTGTCGAGTCCTTGCAGGCATCCGGGGCGCAGTGCGTCGGAGGTCCTTGGGTGGCCGAAGGCACGACTTCTTGCCAGCGAGCGATTGCCGCAGCATTCCAAAGCCGTTTCGGTTCAGGGGGAGCCTTGTCAAGGCGCAGGGAGTATAACGGACCTGTCGATACCGTTTATCTTGGCGCGTGGCGAAAGTCTGATCTGGAGCGTCTTGGCGGCTTCGACGAAGATCTGGTGCGCAACCAGGACGATGAGCTGTGCCTGCGAATCCGACGTTCCGGAGGCGCCGTTTGGCAAAGCGCCTCCATCCGTTCCGTCTATACTCCACGCGCCTCGCTTGCCGCGCTTGCGAGGCAGTTCCATCAATACGGTTACTGGAAGGCTCTGGTGCTCAAGAAGCATCGCATTCCTGCATCTCCTCGCCATATTGCCCCCTTTTGCTTCATGTCAGGACTGTTCCTGCTCCTGCTTGCCGCGCCATGGGTGTCGGCAGCGGGATGGCTGCTGGCAGCGGCCATCGGTTTGTATCTACTTGCGGCGCTTTCTTGCGCATTCGGAGTGCGGAGAAGCCTTGCCAGGCCACCAGTCATGCTGACGGCGGCCGCGCTCTTCGTCATGCATCTCGGCTACGGCACCGGATTCGCAAGGGGGCTGGTGGATTTCATCCTTTTCAGCAGAACCCCCGACCGTGCAATGAAGGCACTGACGCGGTAGCTGCATCGGGAGTCATGCGGCTTCATCGATATTGTCAATTGATGAGGACGGAATGCGGCGCCTTTGATCAATTTTTCATACTTAATTTTCAAGGGATAGTGCGTACATTGGTTATCAGGCTGTCGAAAAACGTGGCGAGCGAACCGGACAGGGGATGGGGTGGGCTTCTTGGCCAGCCTGTCGGACCAGCCATGAAGGACGCAACGCAACGCGACGTACAGCGGATTGACTCATTCTTTGCAAGATCATGCTCATGTCCTTACAACGTTCCATGACTGCTGCACGGATCAGCTCAAGCCTGGTCCATATGACCTTGCTGAACAAAATCTGCCTGATGGTGGCAATCGACATCGTCGCCCTGGCCGCATGTTTTTATCTGGCAGCCCTGGTGGCCGAAGGAGATTTCGGCCGCGTGCGACGTTACGGGTTGCCGCCGGTCGTGCTTGCCGTGTCGGCCGCGGTGGCAGCATTCTGCGTCACCGGCCTGTATGGCGCGGTCACGCGCTTTATTGATCAACGCATCCTGTCGGCAGCGACGATTGGCCTGGCCGTCGCCGCACTGATGTCGCTCGTGCTGGCCGAGCTGGTCAATTACCACAACCTTCCGCGCAGCGTCTTGATGGTCTATTGGCTTGCTGCTCTAGGGTATATGCTCGCATCGCGCCTTGTAGCGCGCTTGCTGATCCGGCACCTGAATCCATACTGTCGGCGCGAACAAGGGTGCAGGGTCGCTATCTATGGCGCAGGCGAGGCGGGCGCGAAGCTAGGCGCGGCAATGCGCATGAGCCTGCAGTACCGTGCCGTGTGCTTTTTCGATGATGACGAATCGCTTGCCCGGCGGACGGTGGGCGGCGCCAAGGTATATCCCGCGCGGGAAATTGCCGCCGTGTGCGTGGCGCGAGGGGTGGGCCTGATTGTCATTGCCGTACCGTCGGCCACGCCAGAGCAGCGGCGGGAGATGATGTACCGCGCGCGCATCAGCGGCGTGGAAGTGAAGACCATGTACGGACTGATGGAGCTCGGCGACGAGAACATCACCACCCGTTCCATTCGGGAAATCAAGATCGAGGACTTGCTCGGGCGCGAGCCGATCCGTCCGGAGTTCGAGCTTTTTGCCAGATGCGTAAGGCGACAAAACGTCCTCGTCACCGGTGCCGGCGGCACGATCGGGAGCGAACTCTGCCGCCAGATCATGACGCTGCAACCCAAGTCACTGCATGTGCTCGACCATGCCGAGCACGCGCTTTACAACATCGAGCAGGAGTTGCGCTCGTGTTTCCCGGATGTCCCGCTTGAGGCGCACCTCGGCACCGTGTGCGATGAGGAATTTACGGGCAGAGTCGTCGGCAGCCATGCAATCGACACCATCTACCATGCCGCAGCCTACAAGCATGTTCCGCTGGTCGAATCAAACATGGCCCAGGGCGTGCGCAACAACGTCCTGGGCGCGCAAAGCGTGGCAAACGTGGCCGCCCGATTCCGTGTCAAGACATGTGTGCTGGTCTCCACCGACAAGGCGGTTCGACCGACCAGCATGATGGGGGCCAGCAAGCGGATTGCAGAGCTTATCTTCCAGGCGGCCGCTTCCAATGAAAAGACCGCGACGAAATTCAGCATCGTCCGCTTCGGCAACGTGCTTGGTTCCTCGGGATCTGTTGTGCCGCTATTTCGCAAGCAGATCGAGGAGGGTGGCCCGGTCACGATCACCCATCCCGAGGTCGTGCGCTATTTCATGTCCGTTTCCGAGGCGGCGCAACTTGTGATGCAAGCTGGCGCCATGGCCAGGGGCGGCGATGTCTTCGTCATGGATATGGGCAGGCCGGTGAAGATCGTTGACCTTGCCCGGACCATGATCGCCATGTACGGCTATACAGAGAAGAGCAGCGCGAATCCCGAAGGCGATATCGAGATTGCGTACGTCGGACTTCGCCCGGCTGAAAAACTGTACGAGGAAATGTTTGCGGGGAATGATGCCATTCCGAGCCTGCACCCGCGGATCATGACGACGACCGAGTATATGGTGGAACCGGCCCTGCTGGCGCAACAGCTTGCGTATCTCATGGTCGCGTGCTCGACCAATGACTGCGCCATGATCCAGCACATGGTCCAGAAGATGGTCCATGAGTACATCCCGTACCGGTCGCTGGATGCCGGCCCCCAGACAGAACGTTTCATCCCGCTCAACGTGGGAACAATTTCCGGGAGAACGATTGCCTCTACAAGTGGTTGATTTTCCCGGCCATGCTTTCGTTTAAACCAGCCAACCGTATCCATCCAGCGAGGATATTTATGCATGCGCTTCAGGCTTCTTCCGCGGTCATCAGCCACCTTCCGATCAGCGACATCGATTTCCACGCTACCGCCCTCGAACGTCTGACAAGAAAGATCGAGGATAGAAGCGCGGTAATCGGCATCGTCGGCCTGGGATATGTCGGCCTTCCGCTGACATTGCGCTACTCCGGGGTGGACTTCCGCGTCCTCGGTTTCGACATCGATCCAGAAAAGGTAGAAAAACTGAATGCCGGGCGCAGCTACATTGAACATATCTCCCCCCATATGGTCGCCAAGGCGCGCAATGCGGGATTCGCGGCGACAAGCGACTTTTCGCGGATTGACGAAGCCGACGCGGTCATCATTTGCGTGCCGACGCCGCTCAATGCATCGCGCGAGCCAGACCTGAGCTACGTTCTGAACACCGCAGACATGCTGTTGCCGCACTTGCGGCGCGGCCAGATCGTGTCGCTGGAAAGCACGACATATCCCGGCACCACCGAAGAGGAATTGAAGCCGCGGCTGGAATCGCGCGGATTTTCCGTTGGTGACGACATTTTCCTGGTCTTCTCCCCCGAAAGGGAGGATCCCGGCAATCCCCACTACGACACGCGTTCGATACCGAAGGTGGTGGGCGGCAGTACGCCGTCCTGCCAGGCGGCCGGCATCGCGCTTTATGGGGCAGCGGTGGACCAGGTGGTTCCGGTAAGTTCGACGCGGGCAGCGGAGCTGACGAAGCTGCTGGAAAACATCCATCGTGCGGTCAATATCGGCCTTGTCAACGAGATGAAGATCATCGCTGACAAGATGAACATCGACATCCACGAAGTCATCGGCGCCGCATCCACCAAGCCGTTCGGCTTTACACCCTTCTATCCGGGACCGGGGCTGGGGGGGCATTGCATTCCCGTCGATCCGTTCTATCTTACTTGGAAAGCGAGGCAATACGGCCTGCATACGCGCTTTATCGAGCTGGCGGGCGAGATCAACAACGACATGCCGCGATGGGTCGTGGACAAGGTGGCGGCAGCCCTCAACGAACGCGGCCGCGCCGTCAAGGACAGCAAGATTCTCGTGCTGGGTGTCGCCTACAAAAAGAACGTCGACGACATGCGTGAATCCCCGGCAGTCAAGCTCATGGAGCTGTTGCGGGAGAAGGGGGCGGTCATTGCCTATTCCGATCCCCACGTTCCCGTGTTCCCCAAGCTGCGGGAACACCGCTTCAACCTGAGCAGCATTGCGCTCACGCCGGAGTCAATCGCCGGCTTCGATCTGGTCTTGCTGGCGACCGACCACAGCGCCTTCAATTACGGAATGATTGAACGCTATGCGCGGCTCATCGTTGACACCCGGGGCGTTTATACCGAACGCCGCGCAAATGTTGTCAAGTCGTGAGGAAAGGAGAAGGATAACAATGATCGCTCCAATGAGGTCCTTATCCGACCGCAAGATCCGGTTTGCCCTGGTCGGCTGCGGACGCATCGCCGGCAACCATTTCGAGGCGATCAAGGTGCATTCCGACCGTTGCGAATTGGTGGGCGTATGCGATATCGAATCCCTGGCGCTCGAGCGCGCGGCAGACATGACCGGTGCCAAGCCATACTCCAGTCTTTCCGACTTGCTGCTGGAGGCGCGGACCGATGCCGTAATCCTTACCACGCCTTCCGGATTGCATTCCAAGCAGGCGATCGAAGTAGCGCACGCGGGGCGTCACGTCATCACGGAGAAGCCGATGGCCACGCGCTGGGAGGATGGAAAGCGCATGGTTGCCGCCTGCGACGAAGCGCGAGTCCAGCTGTTCGTGGTCAAGCAGAACAGGAGAAACGCGACCCTTCGTGCGCTCAAGCGAGCGATCGACGAGAAGCGATTTGGTCGCATTTACATGGTAAATGTCAACGTTTTCTGGACTCGTCCGCAGGAGTATTACGACAGCGCGCGGTGGCGCGGGACATGGGAGTACGACGGCGGCGCCTTCATGAACCAGGCCAGCCACTATATCGACCTGCTCGACTGGCTCATCGGGCCAGTCGAAAGCCTGCAGGCCTACACAGCCACGCTACAGCGCAACATCGAGGTCGAAGACACCGGAGTGATGAACGTACGCTGGCGCAACGGAGCATTGGGCTCGGTCAATGTCACGATGCTTGCCTATCCGAAGAATTTTGAAGGCAGCATCACGATATTGGGCGAGCACGGCACCGTTCGCATCGGGGGCGTCGCCCTCAATGAAATCCAGCATTGGGATTTTGCCGAACGAGACCAGTTGGACGAAACGATCAGGGATGCGAGCTACCAGACCAACTCTGTCTATGGTTTCGGTCACGCGCTGTATTACGAGAACGTGATTCAGTCACTCTATGGCGAGGCTGATCCCGAGACGGACGGACGAGAAGGCCTCAAGTCGCTGGAAGTCCTGATCGCGGCCTATCACTCTGCCCGCGACGGGAAGCGCGTGGCCCTCCCGATGGAGTACTAGCATGGGTGTCTTCATCGATCCCAGGGCGGTTGTCGACGATGGCGCAGTCATCGGCGACGGCACGCGCATCTGGCATTTTTCGCACGTGAGCGCGGGCGCGCGCATCGGATCGGATTCGTCCCTCGGGCAAAACGTTTTTGTCGCCAATGATGTCGTGATCGGCAACAACGTCAGGATCCAGAACAACGTGTCCATCTACGACGCGGTCATGCTCGAGGATGACGTGTTCTGCGGGCCGAGCATGGTATTCACCAATGTGCGCAATCCACGCGCCGAAGTGGCGCGCAAGAACGAATACCGCAAGACTGTCGTGCGGCGCGGCGCAACCCTCGGGGCCAACTGCACGATTGTTTGCGGTCACGTCATAGGCAGCTACGCCTTCATCGCTGCGGGTGCGGTGGTGACGGGCGACGTTCCCGACTTTGCTTTGATGGCAGGCGTGCCGGCGCGGCATATCGGTTGGATGAGCCGGCATGGCGAACGTCTGGACCTGCCTTTGCGCGGAAACGGGCGGACAATCTGTCCCGGCAATGGAGACAGGTATCGATTAGCCGACGGAATGTGCCGCCTTGAACCGGCTCCTCAGGAAATCGTTCAATCACTTACTGAAAACGCAGGATAGCGCATGGAATTTATCGACCTCAAGGAACAATACAAGGCGCTTCAGGAAGACATCGACCGGCGCATCCAGGCAGTCCTGGCGCACGGGCAGTACATCCTCGGGCCGGAGGTGGCTGAACTGGAAGAGGCATTGGCGGCTTACACCGGCGCGCGGCACTGCATTACGGTTGCCTCTGGGACAGAGGCGATCCTGATTTCCCTGATGGCGATCGGATTGCAGCCCGGCGACGAAGTCATCACCTCGCCTTTCTCCTTCATTTCCGTGGCTGAAATGGTCGGGCTGCTCGGCGGCGTTCCTGTCTTTGCGGATATCGAGCCTGACACCTGCAACATTGATCCCGGTTGCATTGAAGCGAAGATCACATCCCGGACCCGTGCAATCATTCCAGTATCGCTGTATGGACAGCCGGCAGACATGGATGCAATTAATTCGATTGCTGAGCGGCACGGCCTGATTGTCATCGAAGACGCGGCGCAGAGCTTCGGCGCGTCATACCGCGGCGTAAAGAGCTGCAATCTCTCGCCCATCGCATGCACCAGCTTCTTTCCGAGCAAGCCGTTGGGCTGTTACGGGGATGGCGGAGCGGTATTTACAAACGACGACACATGGGCCCGGGTGATGCGGGAGATCCGCACGCATGGACAGGAGCGACGCTACGTCCATTCACGGATCGGCGTGGGAGGCCGGATGGATACGCTCCAGTGCGCGGTCGTCCTTGCCAAGCTCCCTCATTTCGACAGCGAAATCCAGGAGCGTATGCGCTTGGGAAACCTGTACAACGCGCTGTTCGAAGGCCAGGTGGAGAGCGTGCGGCAACGGACCGACTGCAACAGCGTGTTTGCGCAATATACGGTAATGATTGCTGATCGTGACGGCATGCAGCATGCCCTGAAGCAGAAGGGAATTCCGACCGCTGTTCACTATCCGGTGCTGATACCGGATCAGCCCGGCTATGCACACTTCGGTCCATTCGGCGAGTATCCTGTTGCCGCCGCCATGACGGGCAGGGTGATGAGCCTTCCCATGGGGCCTTATCTCGGCGAAGAAAATGTCCGCCGCGTGGTTGAAGCCGTGCTTGAGAATTCCTGCGGAAAGCTGGCTGCATGAGCAAGGGATTGCCAGAGACGGAACAGGCTGCCGAGCGGAGAAATGTCGAACTCGGGGAGATCGCCGCTCGCTACTCGTTGCGGCAAACGCAGGTGCCGGCCGGTCAGTATTCATGGCTGAATCCCGGAATGTACCTGCCCGCGCTGGAGAAGGAAAAGGCGCTGCTCGAGTTGTTCCGGCGGGTCGGCTTGCGCCGGCTTGAAGAATTGACCCTTCTGGAGGTGGGATGCGGCAGCGGCGGCAATCTCTTGCGGTTCATCCAGTGGGGGTTCGATCCGGCCAACCTGGTCGGCAATGAACTGCTCGACGCCCGCCTGGTCCAGGCGCGCAAGCGCCTTCCTCTTGCTACGCGGATGGTTGCAGGGGACGCCTCGACGCTTGATTGCGGACGCTTTGACATCGTCTACCAGTCGACAGTGTTTTCCTCCATCCTGGATCTCGATCTGCAGGAGCGCCTCGCGGCGCGCATGTGGGAAATGACCCGCCCTGGGGGCGCAATACTCTGGTATGACTTCTGTTACGACAATCCCAGGAACGCGGATGTGCGTGGTGTTCCTCCGCAGCGCATCCGCGAACTCTTTCCGGAGGCAGAACCCCAGCTTCAGCGCATTACCGTGGCGCCGCCTCTGGCGCGCTGGATATCGCGCGTGACGACGCGTGCCTATCCCGTCCTGGGTGCGCTTCCTTTCCTGTGCACGCATGTCTTGTGCTGGATTCCCAAACCTGCGCGGCACGGCGCCGCCGGCGAGTTTTGTCAAAAAGGTTAGCTCATGTCTCAATTCTTGCCGTATGCCCTCCCCGAAATCGGTGTAGAGGAAATCAATGCAGTCAATGAGTGCCTTCGTTCCGGATGGATTACGACCGGACCGAAGGCAAAAGAATTCGAGACAGAGTTCGCGCGGTATCTAGGCGGCGATGTCGAGGCAGTGGCAGTCAACTCCGCCACCGCAGGATTGCATCTTGCACTGGAGGCGCTCGGGATCGGTCCGGGGGACGAGGTCATCGTTCCCACGCTCACATTTACCGCGACGGCTGAAGTAGTCCGGTATCTCGGTGCCGAGCCCGTGCTGGTGGACGTCGAACCCGTGACGCTGAATATCAGCGTGGATGCGATACGCGCGGCGATAACGCCGCGCACCCGTGCTGTGGTTCCTGTGCATTACGGCGGTTTGGCGTGCGACATGGACGCGGTGATCGCCTGCGCGCGCAGGCACAAGCTATACGTCGTCGAGGATGCCGCGCACGCATTCCCTACCCGCTACAAGGGGAAACTGGTTGGCACGCTTGCAAGCGACGCCACGGTATTCAGTTTTTACGCGAACAAGACCATGACGACAGGGGAGGGCGGCATGGTGATTGCGCGCGACCATGATGTCATGGCGCGTATCAGGACGATGCGCATCCACGGCATCAACCGCGACGTGTTCGACAGGTTCGTATCGACTCGGCCGAGCTGGTTCTACGAAGTGGTCGCGCCGGGGTTCAAGTACAACTTGACCGACATTGCGGCGGCGCTGGGCATCGAGCAACTCAGGAAGATCGACCGCTTTCTCGAAAGGCGGGAGCATCTCGCGCGTCGCTATTTCGACGGACTGGCCAATCTGGCGCTGGAACTGCCGGCACTGCCCGGTCCAGGCAGCGCCCATGCCTGGCACCTGTTCGTCGTGCGCTTGTCCGATGATGCGTGCATCGGGAGAGATGACCTCATACAGGCCCTCGCCGACAAAGGCATTGGCACCAGCGTCCACTACATTCCACTGCATCGACAGCCATACTGGCGCCAGCGCTACCGCCTCGACCCGAACCAGTTCCCGGTTGCCGAGGATGCTTACCGTCGCGTGGTCAGTCTCCCCCTTTATACGCGCATGACGGATGATGATCAGAGGCGAGTGATACGCACTCTAAGGGAATTGCTGGGGTGATGAAGCGCGTGTTCGATTTTTCGGCGTCGATCATCGGTCTCATCTTCCTGGCGCCTTTGTTCGTTGTCATTGCGCTCCTGATCAAATGCGATTCATCGGGGCCGGTGTTTTTTCACCAGGAGAGGATAGGGCGGCATGGCGTGCCCTTCCGGATACTCAAGTTCAGGTCGATGCGCATCGACGTGGACTCGCGCAGGCAAATCACGGTCGGGCAGGATCCGAGGATCACACGCGTGGGCAATGTACTGCGTCGCTACAAACTGGATGAGTTGCCGCAGCTGGTGAACGTTGTCCGAGGAGAAATGAGCCTGGTTGGGCCTCGTCCCGAAGTCCCGTGCTATGTCGCGGCTTATCCCGAGGATGTTCGCCGCATCGTCCTTTCCGTCGCCCCGGGAATTACCGATTGGGCATCGATCTACTTCAGGGATGAAAGCGAAATTCTCGCCCGAGCCGGGAACCCTGAAGCAGCGTACCTTAACGACGTGCTTCCGGTAAAGCTCGGGTATTACGTTCGGTATGCGCGCGAACGTTCTTTCGTGACGGACATGAAAATCATTATCCTGACAATCGCAGCAATCTGCGGACTAGGTCATCGCATCTCCCGTCCGGAACGCTGACACGGCATCTTAATTCTCGGATGAATTGCAGAGGAATCTGCATCGCAGAAACCTCGTCCGAAGCCTCCTTGGGGCGGAGGTGGGAGGCGCATTTCACGCGGGTATAGACAAGCAAACCGACACAAACCCTGCCGCATTTCACGCCGGATCTCCGCGCGTTTCTCTCCTAAAAAAGAATTTTTACCCATTTTTTTGTGACGGGTAGCGCCGACATGCGTGTGTTGCCGCACGACATGTCCGCGCAATTTTTCTTTGATTTTTCCCCGATTCGAGTCGCTTTTGTGCGAGCAAGTCCCAGCGCACTTCCTTTCTACGCTCGTGTGTCTGCTTGGCGCCGACACTTTCCTCCGCGAATTTCTTTACCGCATGAAACATTCCTCTGGGAACTTATTCCTTGAGGCAACAGTCTTTCCCATCGGTACTAGCGTAATTAAGCGTTTGCCGGGAGGAGGCCGCGCTATATGCCTCGCTCCCTTTCGCCTGGCGTGGTTACTCCACCAGACTTTTTTCCTAGGAGCTTCACTTGAAATACAAGACTTCTTATCCTTCTCTTCTGTTGACGTCGTTGATTCTCGCTGCATGCGGCGGCGGCAGCGGTGACGAATCCGTTACACAGGCCACGAGTGCAAACGCGCAAGGCGCATCGATGGCCCAGATGGAGCAATCTGTTGCCGTTGCTGGAGCCGACCATGTTGATGCGGTGGATGTGAAATCGGATGCCGATCTTCCGCCGGAACTTACCCTCGATGTTGCACCCGACACCAGCGCAGTCGATATGACCGATGCTGCCGTCGCCAATGCAGGGAGTATTGCAACGGAACCGGCCGCGCCCGTCGCTCAGACGACGACACTGATGGGAACGACCACGACCTCGCTCTACCATCTGTACGTGTCTCCGACAGGTTCCGATTCGAACACCGGCACAAAGACCTCGCCGTTCAAGACGATTCTCAAGGCATCGAAGGTCGCTAAACCCGGTACGACAGTCCACGTCGCGCCTGGCACGTACGCTGGCGGTTTCCAGACGACGGCGAACGGAACGGCCTCCGCGCGCATCCGTTATGTATCCGATACCAAATGGGGCGCGAAGATCGTTCCCGCCTCCGGTTCGACTGCAGGTACCGGTTGGAGCAACCGCGGCAATTATGTCGACATCGTTGGTTTCGACATCAGTGCCAAGGGCAACACTACCTGGCGCAACGGCTTGGTGGGCACCGGTTCTTATATCACCCTGCAGGGAAACCACGTGCATGACATCGCGACCAGCGGCACATGCGATAGCCAGGGCGGTTCGGGCATCAACACGCACAACTACTACGGCGGGTACCATATCGACGTTCTTGAGAACGTGGTTCATCACATCGGCATCACCGGTTGCAAGTACATCCAGGGCATTTACACAAGCACATCCGGCAAGGTAAAGAACAACCTCATCCATTCCATCGGCAACTGGGGTATTCACTTGTGGCATGACGCCCGCAACCTTGACATCGCCAACAATACGATCGTCAAGAGCGGCGGTGGCATCACTGTCGGCGGCGGCGGCTACTACCGGCTCTCTGCGCCTGCCGACTACGTCAATGTCTCGAACAACATCGTTTATGGCAACGACAAGGGCATCTGGCAGCAAGGCGATAACGGCACGCACAACACCTACACGAACAATCTCTCGTACAACAACGCGAGGGCAAACTTCAGCGTCGGTACCAGTGCGATCAGTGGTTCGGTCAGCGCCGACCCGCAGTTTATCGACTATGCTGCGGGCAATTATCAATTGAAGAGCGCTTCGCCCGCAGTCAATCGCGGTGGCACGAAGTACGCGCCGGCCACCGACCTGCTCGGCACCGCGCGTCCCCAAGGTTCCGGCATTGACATCGGCACTTACGAATACAAGTATTGATCAGCACTCAGCCGAGAGCGTGCGTGTCCGCATCCAAATAGACACGCACGCGCATCGTGCCATCGCATTTTTATATGCTTGAACCGCCGCGCCCTTTTTGGGGCGGCGGTTTTTTTCATTGGTGAAGCCGTGTCTGGATAGCGCTTTCCTGCAATGACCTATTTGTCTCGCCGCATCGGCGTTCGCAGGTCGCGGGTGTGCAGGCCTTGATGGCCGTCGATTGCCTTGTCGCGCGCCAGGTCGGAAAAGAAGCAGCGCAACGTATGCTCAACAGTGGGAAACGCGATTTCGGACCAAGGGATTTCATCTTCTGAAAAAAGGCTCACCTCAAGGCTCTCGGTTCCTGCCGCGTAATCAAGGTCGAGCAATGTGGCTCGATAGAACAGATGCACCTGATGCACATGGGGGACATTGAGCAGCGCGAACAGTTCGTGCAACTCGATCCGGGCACCCGCCTCTTCGAAAGTCTCGCGCAATGCCGCTTCCGCCGTCGTTTCCTCGTTTTCCATGAAGCCCGCGGGTAAGGTCCAGTAGCCGTAACGCGGTTCGATGGCGCGCTTGCAAAGCAGTACCTGCGTCAGCCCATCCTGCTCCCATACCGGAATCGAGCCAATTACCATTTTCGGATTCTGGTAATGAATCGTCCCGCAATGCGTACACACGAAGCGCGCCCGGTTGTCGTCTGGCGGGACTTGCAGGGAAACCGGGTGTGCGCATTCGGAGCAGAATTTCATACTGGGTCGTGCAGATAAATGAGAATGTGTCAACCGCGCCAAACCAGCACGAGTTCTATTCAGTTGGGTAAATGACCATTGCAAGTGTATCACCGCGTTAAAGTATTGCGATTGCATTTGCGTTACTGGTAGATGCACGATATAATTCATCTCTTCAGACGCGGGGTGGAGCAGTCTGGCAGCTCGTCGGGCTCATAACCCGAAGGTCGCAGGTTCAAATCCTGCCCCCGCAACCAAGTCTTATGTCTTATCAATTCCCGCCTAAATCAGACCTCCAATAAATCAGGCGTCGGAAATAGCATCACCAGGTTCTCTGATCAAGCAGCATCCAGAATGCCTGCCGTTGACGATAACTTCTGCACTTTGCTAGTAGAAAACAAGACGCAAAAAATGAACACTATTGAGGCGAAGAAAGTCCTCGAAACCGCGTTGCTTTGCGCCCATGAGCCGCTGTCGATCAACGACATGAAGAAGCTCTACGCGGAAAATGACGAAGCCGACGAAGAAGTCGGTGCCGATACGATCAAATCGATGCTGGAAGAGTTGCGCAACGATTGGGCCGACAAGGGCATCGAGATCGTGAGCCTGTCGACCGGATGGCGCTTCCAGAGTCGGCCGGAAATGAAGAAATACCTGGAGCGCCTCAATCCGGAAAAGCCGCCCAAATATACGCGCGCAACACTCGAAACGCTCGCCATCATCGCTTATCGCCAGCCGGTCACGCGCGGCGATATTGAGGAAATTCGCGGCGTCACCGTCAACTCGCAGACGATCAAGATGCTCGAGGATCGGGGCTGGATCGAGGCAATCGGCCATCGCGATGTGCCTGGCCGGCCAGCCTTGTTTGCCACGACCAGGCAATTCCTCGACGACCTCGGACTGACATCGCTCGAACAGCTGCCGCCGCTGCAGGATGTGTCCAAAGAAGGGGCGCCGGGCGGCATGCTGCCTGAGTTGCAGGCGCTGGGCGGCGAGATGCAGGCAAGCCTGGACCAGGCGGCAATGGATTTTTCCGCCGCCGAGCAGCCTGCCGAAGAGCAGTTGCTACTTGTCGATGCGCAGGCATTGCCCGAGGAGGGGGAGGCGGCAGCGGAGATGCTTGCGGAAAGCGCGGCAGTGGCCTCCGGGAGCAACAATTTTGTAGAAATCACGCAGAACGCCGGTGACGAATCCGGGTCTGAACCGAACACCGGGACTGAAGAACCCGTTTCCACCGACGCTGAACTGGCCCATGCCGATAACGCCGCCCCCGCGGATGACGAGCAGAAAAATGCGGTGCCAAGCCAGCATAATCAAGAATCCGATGATGAATCTGCCCAACCACAATGATTCCCACGTGGTCACAGCCACCGAATCTACAAGCCGCGCCGAATCCGAAGACAAGCAGGCGCAGCCTCACGGCGAAGCATCCGCAGGCGATGGCCAGGCCGAGCAAGGCAAGAAGAAGCCGGCCAAGCGCGGCGTGCGCGGCCCTCGCAGTCTGCGGCGCACGCGTGCGCCGCGTGAGGAAGGCGGCAATGACGAGGTGAAGGCGGCAACTGTACCTGCAGAGGGAGTTGATGCCCAGCCGGTCGGAGGTGTCGTGGCAGAGCCGGAGAGGGCGCAGCGCGGCAACGCACGCAAGCGCGACGAGCGCCAGAAAGGCAAGCCGGCACAGAAAGGGCGTGGCAAGCCGGCAGGCGGAGCCTCGAAGCAGAAGCCTGGCGCAAAATCCAGTGATGCGGACGATGTGTTTTCGTTCGTTACATCCGAGGCATATGATGCCTCCGGTGACGATGACGGACGCCGCAACGGACGGCATGGGCCGCAAAAAGCGGTTCGCCGGGACCTGACCGCGGAAGATGACGCGCCGAAGCTGCACAAGGTGCTCGCCGACGCCGGCCTCGGTTCGCGCCGCGACATGGAAGAACTCATCATTGCCGGCCGCGTGTCCGTCAACGGCGAGCCTGCCCATATAGGGCAGCGTATTCTCCCGACTGACCAGGTGCGCATCAACGGCAAACTGATCCAGCGCAAGATCTCCAAGCGTCCTCCGCGCGTGCTTGTCTATCACAAGCCTGCCGGTGAGATCGTCAGTCACAGCGACCCTGAAGGCCGTCCATCCGTGTTCGACCGCCTGCCGACCATGAAGGCTGGCAAATGGCTGGCAGTGGGCCGGCTCGACTTCAATACCGAAGGCCTGCTGTTGTTCACGACGTCGGGTGACCTTGCGAATCGCCTGATGCACCCGCGTTACGGTATCGAGCGCGAGTATGCGGTTCGCACCCTGGGTGAGCTTGAAGAAGGTATGCGCCAGAAGCTGCTGGGCGGCGTCGAGCTGGAAGATGGCGTGGCACAGTTCTCGAAAATCGCGGATGGCGGCGGCGAAGGTGTCAATCGCTGGTATCGCGTCACCATCGGCGAAGGTCGCAATCGCGAAGTGCGCCGCATGTTCGAAGCCGTAGGCCTGACAGTCTCGCGCCTCATCCGCACCCGTTACGGTGCCTTGACCTTGCCGAGCAATCTGAAGCGCGGCCGCTGGGAAGAGCTCGAAGAGCATGCTGTCCGCGACCTGATGGCGATGAGCGGACTCGAAAAGCCTGCTGCCCAGGCAAAGGGGCGCGGTGAGCGGCAAGGTGGTGATCGCAACGGTAACGTGTTCGAAAAATCGCCTCAGGGCCAGAAGCGCGGCCAGGCACGCGGAAGCAATGGCGCTCGCGGTCAGGGGCAGGGACAAGGCCAGCAGCGGGGGCGGCAGCCGGATCCGCTGCAGACCGCCTTGGGCTTTCCTGATATCGGACACGGCCGTCGTGGCGGAAGTCAGATGCGGGGTGGCGTTGGCATGCAAGGAATGGCGCGCAGGCGTACTCGTGGCTGAGGCTGGGTATATCATCAAGAATTTCCATTGAGAAATATATCGGCCTCTGGTTTTGCCGTTGGGGCCGCGTTTTCATTGCGGTGCGCCAAATAATTGTTTATAATTAGTGAGTTAACAAAGGTCGGCCTGCGACCGGGGAGCATTCAGGGATCACCTGAGTTGGCGCGGGGGCGATAAAAAAGAGATGGGCAGATGCCCATTTTTTTTTTCTTGAACGCTTTGTGTGCAAGCACAGCCTGCCTGGACCGTTACGGAGAATAGTTTTGCGGTTGCTGGATCTGATTGAAAAAACCGTCGTTGGCATGGGTTACGAGCTTGTCGATTTCGAGCAGGCGGCCCATGGTTTGCTGCGCGTGTACATCGACTTCCCGCCGGAAGATGCGGACAAGGGAAATATCACGGTGGAAGACTGCGAGAAGGTAAGCCACCAGCTGTCGCACGTGCTGACGGTGGAGAACGCGAATTACGAGCGTCTCGAAATTTCGTCGCCCGGTCTCGATCGTCCGCTGAAGAAGCACTCGGACTATGTACGCTTCGCGGGGCACGAGGCCGTGGTGAAGCTGCGCATGCCGATGCCGGGCGCGGCCAACCGCAAGTCCTTCCAGGGCATCCTGCATGCACCGGAAGGCGAAACGCTCAAGCTGGAATTTGAAGGAAAAGATGGGCCGGCGATGCTGGATTTCACGCTCGCCGATGTGGACAAGGCACGCCTGGTGCCGAAAGTGGACTTTAGGAGTCGCAAAGCATGAGTCGCGAAGTATTGTTGTTGGTCGATGCGCTGGCACGAGAAAAAAACGTCGATAAAGAAATCGTCTTCGGAGCGCTCGAGCACGCGCTCGCGCAAGCAACCAAGAAACGCTACGAGGGCGAGGTGGACATCCGCGTGTCCATCGACCGCGAGACCGGCGAGTTCGAATCCTTCCGCCGCTGGCATGTGGTGCCGGATGAGGCCGGCCTGCAGTTGCCTGATCAGGAAGTGCTGCTGTTCGAAGCGAAAGAACAGATTTCGGATATCGAGGTCGACGACTATATTGAAGAACCGATCGAATCGGTTGAATTCGGCCGCCGCTTCGCACAGGACACCAAGCAGGTTGTGCTGCAGCGTATCCGCGACGCCGAGCGCGAGCAGATCCTCGCCGACTTCCTGGCTCGCGGCGACGCACTGGTTACCGGCACTATCAAGCGCATGGAGCGCGGCGATGCGATCGTCGAATCCGGCAAGATCGAAGCACGCCTGCCGCGCGACCAGATGATCCCGAAGGAAAACCTGCGCATTGGCGACCGCGTCCGCGCATTCATCCTTCGTATCGACCGCAATGCCCGCGGCCCGCAGGTGATCCTGTCGCGCACTGCGCCAGAGTTCATCATGAAACTGTTCGAACTCGAAGTGCCTGAAATCGAGCAAGGCCTGCTGGAGATCAAATCCGCCGCCCGCGACCCGGGCGTGCGCGCGAAGATTGCTGTCTTTACCAGCGACAAGCGCATCGATCCTATCGGCACCTGCGTCGGCATGCGCGGCTCGCGCGTGCAGGCCGTGACGGCAGAACTCGGCGGCGAACGCGTCGACATCGTGCTGTGGTCGGAAGATCCGGCACAGTTCGTCATCGGTGCGCTGGCTCCGGCGAACGTGACCTCGATCGTCGTGGATGAGGAAAAGCATGCGATGGACGTCGTCGTGGACGAGGAAAATCTCGCCATCGCCATCGGTCGCGGCGGTCAGAACGTGCGTCTCGCATCCGAGCTGACCGGCTGGCAGATCAACATCATGACGGCTGAAGAATCCGCCGATAAATCTGCTGCTGAAAGCGCCGCCATCCGCGCGTTGTTCATGGAAAAGCTGGATGTGGACGAAGAGGTTGCTGCGATCCTGGTCGACGAGGGTTTCTCGAGCCTCGAAGAAATTGCCTACGTGCCGATCACCGAGATGCTCGACATCGAAGCATTCGATGAGGAAACCGTGAACGAACTGCGCAACCGCGCCCGTGACGCCCTCGTGACCGAAGCGATTGCTTCCGAGGAAGGCCTGGAAGGCATGGAAGATACGCTGGTGAATCTCGACGGTATCGACCGCATTATCGCAGGCAAACTCGGACTGGCCGGCATCAAGACGCTGGATGCGTTTGCCGGACTGGCCTATGACGAATTCGGATCGATCCTGGCGTTGCCGATCGAGCGCGCGCGTCAACTGATCGAAAACGAATTTGAAGATGTGACCGATGATGAAATGCGGCTCATCGACGCCAAGTACGACGACCGGGCACGGGCGTTGCAAGCGAAAGCGCGAGAACTGGTCGAGGCGAAGTAAGCCGGACTGCCCCAACATCATCTGCCATGCCACATAGAAAAGAGGACTGAATGGCGAGTACCAACGTAGCCCAATTTGCCACCGAACTGAAAATGCCCGCGGACTTGCTGCTGACGCAATTGCGCGCTGCGGGCGTTGAGAAGAGTTCGGCGTCCGACCCCTTGTCGAAAGAAGACAAGGACAAGCTGTTGAACCATCTGCGCCGCTCCCATGGCGCCTCGCCGGAAGGCGAGAAGCGCAAGATCACGCTGACCCGCAAGGAAACCACCGAGATCAAGCAGGCGGATGCGACCGGCAAGTCCCGCACCATCCAGGTGGAAGTGCGCAAGAAGCGTACGTTCATCAAGCGCGATGAGCCGGTGGTTGAAGAAGCCGCGCCGGCCGTGGCGCCTGCCGCTCCCGTGATCGACGAGGCCGAAGTCGCCCGCCGTGCGGAAGAAGCTCGTCGCCAGGCCGAGTTGATCGCGCGCCAGGAAGCGGAACTGCGTGAAAAGCAGGAGCGTCTTGCCAAGCTGGAAGCGGAAAAGGAAGCCCAGGCCAAGGCCATGCGTGAAGCGGCCGAGGAAGCCGAGCGCCGCGCCGCTGCCAATGCAGCCGCCGCGAAGGCCGAGCAGAACCAGAAGGAAATGACCGCCGCCGAAGAGGCCAAGCGCGTTGCCGACGAAGAAGTCCGCAAGAAGGCTGCAGAACAGGAAGCCAAGGAAGCGGCCGAACGTGCCGCAGCGACCGAGCGCGCCCGCAAGGCCGTTGCCGACGAAGTTGCCCAGATCAAGGCGATGATGAACGCTCCGCGCAAGGTGATGAAGGCGCCCGAGCCTGCACCCGCGCCCGTTGCCAAGGCGGCCGAAGGCACGCTGCACAAGCCGGCGGACAAGAAAGTCGCCGAGAAGAAAGATGACAAGAAGCCGGCGGTTGGCGACAAGAAGTCGATCAAGTCGGCGAACGTCTCCTCCACGTGGCAGGATGACGCGGCCAAGAAGCGCGGCGGCATCAAGACCCGCGGGAATGGCGCAGCCGCCCCGGCCGGTCGCGACGGCTGGCGCAGCGGCCCGAAGGGCCGCCGCTCGCATGGCCACGACGACCAGCGCGAATCCAACTTCCAGGTGCCGACCGAAGCCGTCGTCAAGGAAGTGCACGTGCCGGAAACCATCACCGTGGCCGAGTTGGCGCACAAGATGGCGGTGAAGGCATCGGAAGTCATCAAGCACATGATGAAGCTGGGCCAGATGGTCACCATCAACCAGGTGCTCGACCAAGAAACGGCCATGATCCTCGTCGAGGAAATGGGTCACAAGGCATTTGCCGCCAAGCTCGACGATCCGGAAGCCATGCTGGAAGAAACCGGCACGCATGCAGATGCAGAACTGCTCCCGCGCGCACCGGTCGTGACCGTCATGGGCCACGTCGACCACGGCAAGACATCGCTGCTGGACTACATCCGCCGCGCCAAGGTGGCGGCTGGTGAAGCGGGCGGCATTACGCAGCATATCGGCGCCTATCACGTCGAAACGCCGCGCGGCATCATCACCTTCCTCGATACTCCGGGCCACGAAGCGTTTACCGCCATGCGTGCACGCGGTGCGAAGGCAACCGACCTCGTTATCCTGGTGGTGGCGGCCGACGACGGCGTGATGCCGCAGACCAAGGAAGCAATTGCCCACGCGAAAGCGGCAGGTGTGCCGATCGTCGTGGCGATCAACAAGATTGACAAGCAAGGCGCCAATACCGACCGCGTCACGCAGGAGCTGATCGCGGAAGGCGTGGTGCCGGAAGCCTACGGCGGCGAAGCGCCGTTCTGCCCGGTGTCGGCAAAGACCGGCCAGGGCATCGACGACCTGCTGGAAAACGTATTGCTGCAAGCCGAAGTGCTGGAACTGAAGGCACCGGTCGATGCGCACGCCAAGGGCCTCGTGATCGAAGCCAAGCTGGACAAGGGCCGGGGTCCGGTCGCGACGGTGCTGGTTCAGGCCGGTACGCTCAAGCGCGGCGATGTGGTGCTGGCAGGTTCGTCCTATGGCCGCGTGCGTGCCATGCTGGACGAGAACGGCAAGAACGTCGCAGAAGCGGGGCCGTCCATTCCGGTGGAAATCCAGGGCCTGACCGAAGTGCCGGGTGCCGGTGAGGAAGTCATGGTCATGGCGGACGAACGCAAGGCGCGTGAAATCGCATTGTTCCGCCAAGGCAAGTTCCGCGACGTGAAGCTGGCCAAGCAGCAGGCCGCGAAGCTGGAGAACATGTTCGAGCAGATGGCCGAGGGCGAGGTGAAGAACCTCCCGCTGATCGTCAAGGCCGACGTGCAGGGTTCCCAGGAAGCACTGGTGCACGCCATGCAGAAGCTGTCGACCGACGAAGTACGCGTGCAGATCGTGCATGCCGCAGTCGGCGGCATCAGCGAATCCGACGTCAACCTCGCAGTCGCTTCGAAGGCCGTCATCATCGGCTTCAACACCCGGGCGGACGCTTCGGCACGCAAGCTGGCAGAAGCCAGCGGCATCGACATCCGTTACTACAACATCATTTACGATGCGGTGGACGAGATCAAGGCTGCGATGTCCGGCATGCTGGCGCCCGAAAAGCGCGAAGCAACGCTCGGCCTGGTCGAGATCCGCCAGGTGTTCCATGTCAGCAAGGTGGGTTCGATTGCCGGCTGCTACGTGCTCGACGGTCTCGTCAAGCGCGGCGCATCGGTTCGCCTCCTGCGTGCCAACGTGGTGATCTGGACCGGCGAACTCGATTCGCTCAAGCGCTTCAAGGATGACGTGAAGGAAGTAAAGGCCGGCTTCGAGTGCGGTCTGTCGCTGAAGAACTTCAACGACATCAAGGAAGGCGACCAGCTCGAGATCTTCGAAGTCCAGGAGGTTGCTCGTACCTTGTAATGCCGGCTAAGTCTTGCCGGTTGCGTAGCCCGGATGGAGCGCAGCACGATCCGGGATGGTGGATCATCTCCCGGATTCCGGCTGTGCCTCCATCCGGGCTACGACGTTTAAGGGCGCATCATCATGGCTAAACACAGTAAATCCATTCCCGGCCGCGGCGTACGCGTGGCCGATCAGATCCAGCGTGACCTGGCAGAAATCATTGCCTACGAACTGAAGGATCCGCGCGTCGGCATGATCACGATCACCGAAGTGCAGCTCACCCCGGACTACGCGCATGCGAAGGTGTTTTTCACCACGCTCGTCGACAATGACGAGGCCATGCAAAACACGTTGTCCGGGCTGCGCAAGGCGGCAGGTTTCATCCGTGGCCAGCTGGGCCGGCGGCTGACGATCCACACCATCCCCGAACTGCACTTCGTGCATGACATTTCCACCGCCCGCGGCATGGAATTGTCGAAGCTGATCGACGAAGCCAACGCAACACGTGCCAAGGACGCCGAAGGCTGATGTCGTCGGTGCCTGACGGCGCAATTTTCGAATTCCCACCATGGCGCAACACCCGCCCAAGAAACCGCGCGTGCCTGTCGATGGCGTCTTGCTGCTCGACAAGGCAGCTGGATCGTCCAGCAACGACGTCCTGATCAAGGCGAAACGCCTGCTCAATGCACAAAAGGCCGGCCATACCGGAACGCTCGATCCGTTCGCGACCGGACTGCTGCCGCTCTGCTTCGGAGAGGCAACCAAGTTCTCGCAGGATTTGCTGGAGGCGGACAAGACCTACGAGACCGTCGTGCATCTCGGTGTGTCGACCAATACCGGCGATACGGAAGGAGAGGTGCTGCAGCGTCTGGAGGTGAATGTCACGCGTGAGCAGATCGATGCGGTGGTTGCGAAATTCCGTGGCGAGATCGACCAGGTGCCCCCGATGTACTCGGCCCTCAAGCGCGACGGCAAGCCGCTGTACGAGTACGCGCGCGCAGGCGTGGTGCTTGAGCGCGAGGCCCGGCGCGTGGTCATCCATGCGCTCGACGTGCTCGATTACCAGGCGCCGTATTTGCGGCTGCGCGTCACCTGCAGCAAGGGCACATACATCCGCGTCCTGGGCGAGGATATCGGGAGCGCGCTCGGGTGCGGCGCACATTTGCAAGCCCTGCGGCGCACGCAGGTCGGTGCGCTGACGCTAGACAACGCTATTACCCTGGACGCATTGGCCGCAGTACCGGATGCCGAGCGTGAGCGAAAGCTTTCGCCCGTCGATGCCTTGCTGTCAACTTTTCCGCAGGTCCGGCTCCCGGAAGCGTTCGCCAAGCGATTCTTGCATGGCCAGCGCATCGCCCTCGGCAAGGAAGGCTTGCCATATCCCCAATACCAGGGGCGTACGCGGGTGTACTCTGCGGAGAGTGAGCGGCTGCTAGGCACCGCACAACTCATGGAATACGGCATTCTCGCCCCCGAACGGCTCATCGCCGAACGCAGCAATGCCTGATTTTTTCACTGTCCTGCGCGCAACTCATTGAAATTCCAGCGATTTCAATAGTTCTTGCGTCGCAACATGCTATACTAGTCGGTTCTCCCGAATCCCGCATTCAAGCACTGGACCACCATGTCAAATACCAAGCGCGCTCTGCGCAACATCGCCATCATTGCTCACGTTGACCACGGCAAGACGACCCTCGTCGACCAGCTGCTGCGTCAGTCCGGCACCTTCCGTGAAAACCAGCAGATCGACACGCGGGTGATGGACTCCAACGACCTCGAAAAGGAACGCGGCATCACGATTCTCGCGAAGAACTGCGCGGTCGAGTATGAAGGCACCCACATCAACATCGTCGATACCCCCGGCCACGCCGACTTTGGCGGCGAGGTGGAGCGCGTGCTGTCGATGGTGGACTCGGTGCTGCTGCTGGTCGATGCCGTCGAAGGCCCGATGCCGCAGACCCGTTTCGTGACACGCAAGGCGCTTGCTCTTGGCCTGAAGCCGATCGTCGTGGTCAACAAGATCGACCGTCCGGGCGCGCGTCCTGACTGGGTGATCAATGCGACGTTCGAACTGTTCGACAAGCTGGGCGCGACTGAAGAGCAGCTCGACTTCCCGGTCGTCTATGCATCCGCGCTGAACGGCTACGCCAGCCTCGACCCGACCATGCGCGAAGGCACGATGAAGCCGTTGTTCGACGCCGTGCTGGAACACGTCCCGGTCCGTGACGACGATCCGGACGGCCCGCTGCAATTGCAGATTTCCTCGCTCGATTATTCCTCCTACGTCGGCAAGATCGGCATCGGCCGTATCAAGCGCGGCCGCGCGAAGGCGCTGCAGGATGTGATCGTGCTGAACGGCCCGGATTCCACCCCGATCAAGGCGCGCATCAACCAGGTGCTGAAGTTCAAGGGCCTGGAGCGCCAGCTTGTCGATGAAGCCCAGGCTGGCGACATCGTGCTGATCAACGGTATCGAAGAAGTCGGCATCGGCAGCACACTCTGCGCCGTGGATACGCCGGATGCGCTCCCGATGCTGAAGGTGGATGAGCCGACCCTGACCATGAATTTCCTGGTCAACAATTCTCCGCTGGCCGGCCGCGAAGGCAAGTTCGTGACCAGCCGCCAGATCCGTGACCGCCTGGATCGTGAACTGAAGTCCAACGTCGCGCTGCGCGTGACCGATACCGGCGACGACACGACGTTCGAAGTTTCCGGTCGCGGTGAATTGCACCTCACCATCCTGCTGGAAAACATGCGCCGCGAAGGCTACGAGCTGGCGGTGTCCCGTCCGCGTGTCGTGTTCAAGGACATCGATGGCGTGAAGTGCGAGCCGTATGAACTTCTGACCGTCGACGTCGAGGATGCGCACCAGGGTGGCGTGATGGAAGAGCTCGGTCGCCGCCGTGGCGACCTGCAGAACATGGAGCCGGACGGCAAGGGACGCGTGCGTCTCGAGTACCGTATCCCGGCGCGTGGCCTGATCGGCTTCCAGTCCGAATTCATGACGCTCACGCGCGGTACTGGCTTGATGAGTCACATTTTCGACGAATATTCGCCGGTCGACATGACCAAGCCTGAACTGGCTGGCCGTCGCAACGGCGTGCTGATTTCGCAGGATGACGGCGCTGCCGTTGCCTACGCACTGTGGAAACTGCAGGACCGCGGCCGCATGTTCGTGAGCCACAACGATCCGGTGTATGAAGGCATGATCATCGGCATCCATTCGCGCGACAACGACCTCGTGGTCAACCCGATCAAGGGCAAGCAGTTGACCAACGTGCGCGCGTCCGGCACGGATGAAGCCGTCCGTCTCGTGCCGCCGATCCAGCTGACGCTGGAATACGCGGTGGAATTCATCGAGGACGACGAACTGGTCGAGATCACGCCGAAGAGCATCCGCCTGCGCAAGCGTTTCCTGAAGGAGCATGAGCGCAAGCGGGCATCGCGCGAAGCTGCATAAATCGAGCGCCGGGTACAAGATCCGGCTGCTTCAACCGGCCCGGCCGCCCGCAAGGGCCGCCGGGCTGATTTTTTCCGGGTTGCTTATGTCACGTATGACATCGCATCAGCGGGCGATCCTGCTGATGATCATCGCTCCCACGCTGTGGAGCATTGCGGGGGTGCTGACGCGCCACCTCGAGTCCGCGCAAGGTTTCGAGGTAACGTTCTGGCGCAGCCTGTTTTCCGGTATCTTTGTTGCCGGCGCACTGCTTTATCAGCAGGGATTGCGTGGAGCGACGCGTACCGTGCGTTCGCTCGGCGGTCTTGGCGTGCTGAGTGGCCTGATGTGGAGCGTGATGTTTGTCTGCTTCATGGTGGCGCTGACGCGTACGACGGTCGCCAATACCCTGATCGTGATGAGCGTGTCGCCGCTGCTGACCGCATTCCTTGCCTGGCTGATCCTGAAGGAACGCGTTGCGCCGCGCACCTGGCTGGCGATTGCCGCGGCCTTCGTCGGCATCTCGTGGATGTTCGTCAACAGCATGAGCGAAGTCGGCGGCAAACACCTGGTCGGAATGATGATCGCCAGCGCCGTTCCGGTCGCCGCCGCCGTCAATCTCATTGCCATCAAGCGGGCAGGACACGGTGTGGATCTGATTCCGGCGATTCTCCTGGGCAGCGTGTTTTCCGCGGGGCTCATGCTGGGCGTGGCCTCGCCGTTCCAGACTTCGCTGCACGACATCGCCATCCTGGCGACGCTCGGCTTCTTCCAGCTCGGGTTGCCCTGCATGCTGATGGTGAAGGCGATGAAACATCTCTCGGCGCCGGAAGTTTCCCTGCTGTCGTTGCTGGAAGTGCTGCTCGGACCATTGTGGGCATGGCTGGGCGCAGGAGAGGTGCCGGCGCAGGAAACATTGATCGGCGGTGCGGTCGTCATGGCGGCGCTGGTGTTCAATGAGCTTGCGCCGACGGGATCGAAAGGAACCCCGGTTGCCGCGAGACAGCAGCAACCCTGATTACCCGAGTGCATCGCTGTCGTTACAATAGAAACCAATCATGACCAAGCCTGCCGTACTGCCTTCGCGCCGCCTTTCCGTTGCACCCATGATGGACTGGACGGACCGTCACTGTCGCGTGTTTCACCGGCAGATCACGCGCCATACCTGGCTGTATACCGAGATGGTGACCACCGGCGCGTTGGTCTACGGCGATGTGGCCAGGCATCTCGATTTCAGCGAAACGGAGCATCCTGTCGCCTTGCAGCTCGGCGGCAGCGAACCCGCAGACCTGGCGAAAAGCGCGAAGCTCGGGGAGCAGTGGGGCTACGATGAAATCAACCTCAACTGCGGCTGCCCGTCGGAACGCGTGCAGAAGGGTGCGTTCGGCGCTTGCCTGATGAACGAGCCGCAACTCGTGGCCGATTGCGTGAAGGCGATGCGCGATGCCGTGTCCATCGACGTGACGGTCAAGCATCGCATCGGCATCGACCATATCGAGACCTATGACTTCGTGCGCGATTTCGTCGGCAAGATTGCCGAGGCGGGCTGCAACACTTTCATCGTGCATGCGCGCAATGCCATCCTGAAGGGATTGAGTCCGAAGGAGAACCGCGAGATTCCACCGCTGAAACCGGAATACGCGTACCAGTTGAAGCGCGATTTTCCACAACTCGAAATCCTCATCAACGGCGGCATCAAGACGCTGGAGGAAATCGACTTGCACCTGCAGCATGTCGATGGCGTGATGCTCGGGCGCGAGGCCTATCACAACCCCTACCTGATGGCGTCCTTCGATGCCCGCTATTACGGCGACGATGCGGCGCCAAAGACCCGTGCCCAAGTCATCGAGGCGATGGTTCCCTATATCCGGGACCAGCTTGCGCGTTACGGCAACAACGGCGCCGGACTCAGGCTTAACAGCATTACCCGCCACATGCTCGGCCTCATGGCAGGCCTCCCCGGTGCGCGCGGATTTCGTCAGACCTTGTCGGATTCGAAGAAGCTTGCTTCCGGCGATCCCGCCTTGCTGCTGGAAGCACTGGCGCGCATGCAGCCAATCGCCGCCTGACTCTTTTCTCCCGTGCCAGGCATTTGGCACGGAACCTGCTCGATCCTGCGCAATTCCATGCCGCTCTTCCGGCAGGTTGTTTCCATTTCCATCCTTCATCTACGGAGATCGACAATGGCAAGCGAGGACGCGAAACCATCCATTCCCGCGCAGCACCAGGATCACCAGCCCGGCTCGGAAACGGCGATGACGCCGAAGCCGAAGGCCGAGATGCAGGATTACAAAGGCAGCGGAAAACTCAAGGGCAAGGTCGCGCTCATCACAGGCGGCGACAGCGGCATCGGTCGCGCGGTCGCGATTGCCTTCGCCAAGGAAGGGGCGAACGTGGTCGTCGCCTATCTCGATGAGCATGAGGATGCCAAAGAGACCCAACGCCACGTCGAAGCAGCAGGAAGGGACTGCGTGACGATTGCCGGCGATATCGGCGACGCGTCCTTCTGCGCGAAGATGATCGATACCGCGATAACGAAATTCGGCCGGCTCGATATCCTGGTCAACAATGCCGCGCAACAATATCCGCAGCAGAGCATCGAGGACATCACGGAAGAGCAGTTGTTGAAAACCTTCCGCACCAACATCTTCTCGATGTTCTTCACCGTAAAGGCGGCACTGCCGCACCTGAAGCCCGGTGCGCGCATCATCAACACCACCTCGGTCACTGCGTATCGCGGCAGTTCGCACCTGCTCGACTACTCTTCCACCAAGGGCGCGATCGTCGCATTCACGCGCTCGCTGTCCCAGCAGCTCATCGAGAAAGGCATTCTCGTCAACGCCGTGGCGCCCGGTCCGGTATGGACGCCGCTCATCCCGGCGAGCTTCAGCGAGAAGGAAGTCGAAGGATTCGGCGAAAAATCACCGCTGGGCAGGGCGGGGCAGCCGGACGAGATTGCTCCGTCCTATGTCTTCCTCGCTTCGGACGACGCGTCCTTCATGTCCGGACAGGTGCTGCATCCGAACGGCGGCGAGGTCATCAATACATGATCAGTATTCCTTGAGACGGTTGTAGAGGGTCTTGAGGCTGATGCCGAGCGCCTCCGCCGTGAGGCGCTTGTTGCCGCTGTAGTGCTTCAGCGTGGCGAGGATGATTTCCTTCTGCGCGTCCGCGAGCGGCGTGCCGACGAAGAAGTTGAGATAGCCTTCGTGCAAGGTCGGCTTCTTTGCCGCGAGGTCGGAGATGCATTCCTCGACGTTGAGCGTGTCGGTGGCGAGGATGAAGGCGCGCTGCACGACGTTCTTGAGTTCGCGCACATTGCCCGGCCAGGAATAGGAACGGATGACGTCGAGCGAATTGCGCGAGAACACCTTCTGCTTTCCTTCCTTTTCGTTCAGCGCCTGCAGGAAATGCAGCGCGAGCATTTCGATGTCGCTGCCGCGCTCGCGCAAGGGCGGAACGCGCACCGGGAAAACGGCGAGCCTGTACATGAGGTCTTCGCGCAGGTTGCCCTGCTTCACCGCCGTATCGAGGTCGCGATTGGTCGCCGCCACCAGGCGCACATCGACCTTCACCTCCTCGTCGCCGCCCACGCGCAGGAAGGTTCCCGCTTCCAGGACGCGCAACAGCTTCACTTGCATGTCGATCGGCATCTCGGTGATTTCATCGAGGAACAGCGTGCCACGCGATGCGTGCTCGAAATAGCCGATATGTTGACGGGAGGCGCCGGTGAAGCTGCCTTTCTCATGGCCGAAGAGTGCGGCCTCGATGAGATGTGCAGGAATGGCGCCGCAGTTGACGGCGACAAAGGTTTCATCGCGTCGCCTGCTTGCATGATGGATCGCATTGGCGATCAATTCCTTGCCTGTCCCGCTCTCGCCCACCAGCAGCACCGTGGCGTCGGTCGATGCGACTCTTTCCACTTGCTGGCACAGCTGCTCCATGACGGGCGAAGAGCCGTACACGATGCCGGAATGCTTGAACGAATTGTCGAGAGTCATAGGGATTCCAGGCGTTGACCGGACATGCAAAGTCGGCGTCCGGTGTGCGTTCACGATTGTTGCACCAATGCCTGAGGCTTCTCTTGCGCTAATTCAGTTCCATTGCGCAAAGAGCTTTTCTGCATGCGGACGACCGGGGAGCGTACAAGTCAACAATACACGATAACGCCATATGCGTGTTCGCACGAAGACCGATCTTCCCCTGTGAATTCAGGTGCGGAACAGAGTGTCTGCGCGGCATGCGGAGCGATGTAATGCTTACGCCGCGCCTGTAAGTTTTACGCTGAAAGGTTTCTTCAAGAATCTTCATCGACGCATCGGCGAGTAGACGCCATCATGCATGTCACTGGCACGGAAGCTGCGTCGCGCTAAAGGCCGACTTTGCGAAAAAGTTAAGAACTTATCGCAAATGAACTGGTCAAGAACGAGACACCGTTAACTTTTCGTGAAAGGAACAAGAATGAATGCACTCAAGACCACATCCAAAATCTTGTTGGTTGTTGCCGCACTCAGTCTGACGGCCGTCGGTTGTGAACGTCGCGCTGGTGACCAGAGTTCAGGCGCAAGCGGCTCTCCGGGCAGCTCCAGTTCCTCGGGTGGATCTGGCGCAATGGGCGGTTCGTCGGGCGCCTCCGGCACATCGGGCGGAAGCTCGGGTTCGGGCTCCGGCTCCGGTTCGAAATAAAAATCCCCGCAGTGCGTTCGCCGGTTCCGGAGCGAATGCTCCGGCGGTGAGTGCCCGCAAGCGAACGCCGATGCGAGTGAGAGACGCCGGCCCCGCCCATTTCCGGCGCCCTCGCGAAATGTATCGTCGAACCCGAAGGAAGTTGCGTAGTCCAAAATCAGGCGGGCGACGAGCATTGCTCGTTATTTCCAATCAGATCAGGACGACGCAGGAGCGGGTATCGGATGCAGGAAACATTTGTACCAGCCGCACTCCAAACCGCTGCATCCTTGCGTCGTCAACATCGACAACATCATCGTCCGCTGTTCTTGGTCAAAAGGCGCTCAGGCGTCAGACTGGACAATAGCGGCATGGGACATATGCTGAGATAGTCTGGCTCCGGAACAACGGCATCCCGATGTAGCAGTCAACCTCAAGATACTTTTCCCCAAGACAGGCACGCATGCACTGCCGAGCAGGTGCAGGCGTTCATGCGCGGTATCCCAATACCCGCGTACAAGATTTCGCTGGACAACATAGAGAGAGCAGTTCATATGCCGCATGTATTGATCGTTGACGATGACGTCAACACGCGAGAAGCGCTTGTTGAAATCACGGCTGCCGAAGGATTCTCTACGGCTGTGGCAGGGAGCATCAAGGACGCGCAGGTGCAGATCATGCGCCAGCGTCCGGATGTCGTGCTGATCGACCTGAAGTTGCCGGATGGTAGCGGAATGGATCTCTTCAACGACATCGAATCCCGCGCGACAACCGAGATCGTGCTCATCACCGGACACGCCAGTGTGGAGACTGCGGTGGAGGCTTTGCGTCTCGGCGCGGCCGATTACCTGACCAAGCCGATCAATTTCCGGCGGCTCAAGGCCTTGCTTTCCCGCATACCGCGTACCGTGGATCTGAAGGAAGAAATCGGCGTGCTGCGCAGCGAGTTGCGCAGGCTCGGGCACTTCGGCCAGATGCTCGGTGCAGCGCCGGCCATGCAGAAACTCTACAACCACATTGCGCGTGTGGCGCCGACGGAGGCAACGGTCCTTCTCCTGGGAGAAAGCGGTACCGGGAAGGAACTCGCGGCGCAAACCATTCATGAGTTGAGCCTGCGCCAGAAACATCCCTTCCTGCCGGTCAATTGCGGCGCGATTTCGCCGCAACTGATCGAGAGCGAAATCTTCGGTCATGAAAAAGGAAGCTTCACCGGCGCGGACCGCCAGCACAAGGGTTACTTCGAACGCGCCAACGGCGGCACGCTCTTCCTCGACGAAATCACCGAAATGCCGATCGAGCTGCAGGTCAAGCTCCTGCGCGTACTGGAAACCGGCTCCTTCATGCGCATCGGCAGCAACCAGGAAATCGAAACCGATGTGCGCGTGGTCGCGGCCAGCAACCGCGATCCCGAACAGGCGGTGTCGGAAGGAAAGCTGCGGCTCGACCTGTATCACCGGTTGAATGTTTTCCCGCTGAAAATTCCGCCGCTCCGCGAGCGCGGCGGCGACATCGAACTGCTGGCGGAGAATTTTCTCGAGCAGCTCAATGCTTCGCATGGCACCAGCAAGGTGCTGTCGTCCGACGGACTTGCCTGCCTGAGCAACTACCATTGGCCGGGCAATGTGCGTGAATTGCGCAACTATATCCAGCGCGCATTCATTCTGTCGGATCACACCATCGATGCCGCGGCGCTCGCCCCCGTCATCACGACGCAGTCGCCCGTCGGACTGACGCTGGCGATTCCCGTCGGCACCTCGCTTGCGGATGTGGATCGCAAGCTGATCTATGCAACCCTGGAGCTGTGCGGCGGCGTGAAGAAGCGTGCAGCCGATATCCTCGGCATCAGCCTGAAGACGCTGTACAACCGGCTGGAAGAGTACGGTCCTTACGAGGGCGGCATGCAGAAGAAGGACGATGCTTCTTCCATGCACGGAAGCAGCAGCGATTCCTATCATTGAGGATGATGATCCGGGAATTCATTCCCGGATTGCCATCGTGTCGATCACCACAATCAGTTCTTCCGGCGCGACCGGCTTCGTGACATGCATCTGGAAGCCGGCCGTCAACGCACGGATCCTGTCCTCGCGCTGTGCGAATGCCGTCAGTGCCAGCGCCGGCATGCGGTGCAGCGGGATACTGCCGTCACGCGCCTTCCAGCTCCGCAGGCGGCGCAGGGCAGAGTAGCCGTCCTCGCCGGGCATCGCGATGTCGCATACCAGCAGATCGGGCAGGCCGTCGGCCTGGCACTTGTCCAGGAGGGCAACCGCATCGGACGACGAGGAGGCGGCGACGACATTTGCTCCCGCGCCGGTCAGGACCATGGTGAGAGACTCGCGCGCTTCCTCCTGGTCGTCCACGAGGAGGATTTTCAGGCCGTCGAGCGAGGGCAGCGGCACGCCTGTGCTGCCGACATCGGAGGGGCCGACGGTGAGGTACTTGTCCGAGCGCGCGCGCAACGGGAACGTCACGGAAAAAGTAGAACCCTTGCCTTCGCCCGGGCTTTCGGCCTTCACGCGGCCGCCGTGCAGTTCGATCAGGTGGCGGACCAGGAACAGGCCGAGACCGAGTCCGCTGTGGTCGCGTGTGCTGGAGGTGTCTTCCTGGCTGAATCGGTTGAACAGGTGGGGCAGGAAATCGGGTGAAATGCCGACGCCGTCGTCGCGGATGGTGGCCAGGATATCCCTGTCGTTGCAGGAGGCGTTGAGCCAGACGTTGCCCCCTTCCGGCGTGAACTTGATGGCGTTGGAGAGCAGGTTCCAGAATATCTGCTGCACACGGTCGGCGTCGCCTTCCACCTGTTCGCTGGTGATGCGGTAGGTGCAGGTGATGCTGATGCGCTTGGCCGCTGCGAGGGCGCGCACGCTCTCCACCGCGGCCTGCAGTGCCGGAAGCAGCGCGAGGGGTTGCTTCACCAGGCGCAGCTTGCCGCTCATCATGCGTGTGACATCGAGCAGGTCTTCGATCAGGCGCACCTGCTGTCCGACGCCGGTCTTGATACCCTGCAGCGCGCGTTGTGCCAGCGGCGCCGAGGTCGCATCCTTGACATAGTTTTCCAGCACATGCGCCCAGCTCTGGATGCCGTTCAGCGGTGCGCGCAATTCATGCGAGACGATGGCAAGGAATTCGTCGCGGGCGCGCGCCGCGGTTTCCGCCTGGATGCGCGCGGTTCGCTCCCGGGAAAGGAGTTCGTCGCGCTCCTTTTCCATGCGGGCGCGCTCGGTGACATCGTAGGCGATGCCCACGACCGACTCGATGTTCCCGTAGGAGTCGATCTCGGGGATCACCCGTCCGGAAAAATAGCGCATCTGGCCATCGATGATGTGGTCGAAATCGAGACGCTGGTCGACGCCGGTGGTGAAGGCGGCCTGGGCAGCATCGTCCCACGCGCGCACCACGCTGCGCGGCATGCCCAGCTCGGCCTTGGTCTTGCCCAGCACCGCCGGGGCTTTCAGTCCGGTCAGGCGTTCGATGGCCGGATTCGCATAGAGATGGCGCATGTTGCGGTCGATGCGCGAAATGATGTCCGGCGAATTCTCGACCAGCGTCTTGAATTCCCTTTCCCTGCGCTGCAATTGTTCCTCGGTGACGCGCAGCCGGGTGGTGTCCGTGATGGCGATGACCAGGCCACGCACCCGGCCCTGGGCGTCGGAATCGGGCACATACATCATGTGCAGCGTGCGCTCTGACCTCCCGGGCTCCGGGAGATTGATCTCGTGTTCCTGCGGCTGACCCTGGAGTGCCGCATCAATGTACTGGCGGATCGCGGCGAAGGTTTCCTCTCCCATGACTTCGGAAAGCCGCTTGCCGATCGCCATATGCGTGGCGACTGCGTGGCGGTCGGCAAATGTCTTGTTGACGAAGACGAGACGATAATCGCGGTCGCATTTTGCAAGCAGTACCGGGAGCGCGTCCGCCAGCAGCCGAAGCTGCCGTTCCTGCTTGCGCGATTCGTGCTCCGCATTCCGGCGCTCGGTGATATCCATGATCATTGCCGAAAAGCCGCACACGTCATTGTTTGCGCCGAAGTCGGGCGTATAGGTCACGAACATGCGACGCCGGCCGATCTTGTTGGTCACCGAGACTTCGTATACGACCTGCTCCCCATTCAGCGCACGGCGTACGTGCGGCTCGATATGAGCGTAGTCCAGGCCGACGACCTCCTCCACGCGCCGTCCGATGATGTCTTCCCGCGGCAGCCCGAACCAGCGTTCATAGGTCGCGTTGACAAAGCGGTAGCGTTCGTCGGCGCCGACATAGGAAATCAGGACGGGAGCGTTGTCGGTGATCAGGCGGAGATACTGGTCTTGCTGGCGGAGTGCGGCGGTGATGTTCTTGCGCGCGTCTGTATCGCGCACAACAACCAGCACGCTGTCCGTGGCGTCAGGGTCGAGGTACCGTGACAGCGTGATCTCGGCGTGCAGGGGGCTGCCGTCCGGCAGCGTCAATGTCTGTTCGAACACGGCGGGACAGCTGCGGCAGGCATCGCCGGCCGGCAGCACGTCGTCGATTGCAAGGCCGGTCAGTTGATCCGGAGCGGGGTAGCCGAGCAGGCCGGCTGCCGCGCGGTTGGCGCCGGCGATCCGGCCGTCCCGCACGAGGAGAACGCCGTCGGCGCAGCGTTCAACGAGGTAGAGGTAGCGTTCTACATCCGGACTGGATCTGTCGTTTGTTGAAATGATAGGCATTGCATCAATCCGCGCGCTCGGGGCCATGGGCGTTGGTAAATGATCTTTTCCCCGTATGGGCAATACCTGATGATTCGATGCCGACATGATGAAACCGACTCCTCGTACCGGATTTCCTGCTCACTGTGTCCCAAGAAAAAATGCGGCGCGATATCCGGATTCGCGTATCCGCCGCATGGATTTTATCGCCGGCGTATCCGCTTTCGTTTCGGCAAACGCAGGAACGGCGGCGGCAGCATTTGATATACGACAAGAGCATGGAAACATCATGTTTGATTGTGATGCCGGCCGCGCCGTGCTGTGTCATGCGCTCAGGTTGCCGATGTTCTGCTTGACGCCTTCGATCTTCAGCGTGGACAGGAAACTGCCGAACTCCTCTGCGACGGCCGGATGGCGCAGGGCGTAGACGACTACCGCTTCCAGGTATCCGATCTTCGACCCGCAATCGTAGCGGCGGCCCTTGAACTCATAAGCCAGGACAGGATGTTCGGCGAGCATCGCGGCAATCGCATCGGTGAGCTGGATCTCGCCGCCGGTGCCAGGCGTCACGCGCTCCAGATAATCGAAGATTTCCGGCGTGAAGACATAGCGTCCCACCACACCCAGGGTGGAGGGCGCATTCTCGGGCGCCGGTTTCTCGACGATGTCGCCGACGCGGTGGATGCGCACGCCCATCGATTGCGGACGCACGATGCCGTACTGCTGCGTCTGTTCGAGCGGCACGTTCTGGACGCCGACGACGGAACTCGCATGCTGGCCATGCAGGTCGATCATCTGCTTGAGGACAGGCACGTCGGCATCGATCAGGTCATCCGCCAGCACGACGGCAAAGGGTTCGTTGCCGACCAGGGGCCGCGCACACAGCACCGCATGTCCAAGGCCGAGCGCCTCGCTCTGACGCACGTAGGAATAGTGGAGGTTTTGCGGCAGCAGGCTCTGTATCTCTTTCAGCAGCTTGACCTTGCCATGCGAGGCCAGTTCGGACTCCAGTTCGTAGGCCTTGTCGAAGTGGTCTTCAATGGAACGCTTGCCGCGTCCCGTCACGAAAATCATTTCGGTAATGCCTGCCGCCGCTGCTTCTTCCACGGCGTACTGGATCAGCGGCTTGTCCACAATCGGCAGCATTTCTTTCGGCGATGCTTTCGTGACGGGCAGGAAACGGGTGCCCAAACCTGCGACGGGAAATACTGCTTTACGGATCTTGGTCATTGTCGTCTCTCTTAGTGCCATGGTTGAACATTCCGGACGCCGCGCACGGGTAACGATTACACCGGTTTGCCGTTTTTACATGTATGAGAACGGCGGCAACTGCTGCAACTTTCCATTGATGAACGGCATGTCGCGCGCTGCAGGTGCGCCTCGTCGGCGGCAAGGAGTCGAGCAAGCAGGAAGCGTACCGAGGCATCCCGGCAACGATGGGGGAAAAGAGTTGATCGGCATCATGCGGCAGGGCCACATGCAGCTTGCGCCGCCTCAGGGTCACGGCATGGCTTGCTTCGTATAGTCAGTGCGCTTCCCGCATGATAGAAGCAGAGAAAAGGCGTCGGCACAGGACTTGCGTCCGCAACGCATTTTTGATCATCCAAAAAGCCGTCCAGGCGAGGAGATAGAATGGCTTCAGCAATCATTGTGTTTTCACATCTGCGTTGGGAATTTGTTTTCCAGCGGCCGCAGCATCTGATGACCCGTCTTGCCGCCCGCCATCCCATCGTGTTTGTCGAAGAGCCGGTGCACGATGAGGAGCGAACCTTCCTTCACACTTACTCTCCCTCGCCGGGCATCCTCGTCTGCCGGCCGCACACCCCGGTAAGCCAGCACGGATTCCACGACGACCACCTGCCGCACCTGCAGAAGCTGATGCGGCAGGTGGTGCGGGATTACGACGACCACATCGCATGGTTCTACACGCCCATGGCGCTGCCGCTGCTGCAGGAGCTGCATCCGCGCCTGGTCGTCTACGACTGCATGGACGAGCTCGCGTCATTCAAGAACGCGCCGAAGCAACTGCTGCAACGCGAAAGCGCCTTGCTGAAGGTGGCCGACATCGTCTTCACGGGCGGCCCCAGCCTGTACCGCGCCAAGCGCGAGCGGCATCCCAACGTGCACTGCTTTCCAAGCAGTGTCGATGCCAGCCATTTCGTGCAGTCGCTGGACCGCGCCAATTCGCATCCGGCGCACAAGGACATTCCGGGGCCGCGCCTCGGCTATTACGGCGTGATCGACGAACGCCTCGACACGGATCTGATCGCAAGGCTGGCCGACGCGCATGCCCAATGGCAAATCGTATTGGTCGGGCCGGTCGTCAAGATCGATCCCGCCGAATTGCCGCGCCGCGAGAACATTCATTACCTCGGGCAGCACCCTTACCAGGCCTTGCCGCAATTCCTGGCGGGATGGGATGTGTGCCTGCTGCCGTTCGCCTTGAACGAATCGACGCGCTTCATCAGCCCGACCAAGACGCTGGAATACATGGCGGCCGAATTGCCCATCGTCAGCACGCCGGTGGCGGACGTCGCCGACGTCTATGGAGGCATTGTCTCGATCGCGGAGGATGCACGGACATTCATCGCGGCCTGCGAGGCGGCCCTGCTGGCTTCGCCGCAGGCGCATGCCGAGAAGATAGAGAAAATGCGCAAGGTACTCGCCGCGACCTCATGGGATGCGACGGTCGAGAAGATGTGCGCGCTCCTGGCGACTACGCCGCGCCGTGTCGCCCGGCAGGACTGGAACGGCGTTGAACAGGCCGATCCCGCCGCCGGCATCAATCTCCTGCGGCAGCACGAATTTCCCCGCTTTGCAAAGACAGCGATCATTGGCGCCGGGCCGACCGGACTTTCCGCAGCCTACCATCTCGGCCATGATGCGCTTCTCCTGGAACGACATTCGATGGTGGGCGGATGGTGCCGCTCGATCAAGGACAACGGCTTCACCTTCGACCATGCCGGCCACATCATGTTTTCAACCGATCCCTATGTGCTGGAGCTGTATGAGCTCCTGCTCGGATCGAATATGCACTGGCAGAATCGCGAGGCATGGGTGTATAGCAAGAACGTCCATACCCGCTATCCGTTTCAGGGCGCGCTGCACGGACTCCCGGCCGATGTGATCAAGGAATGCATCATGGGTGCGATCGAGGCACGTTTCGGCAGTGCCGGCAAGACCGCGCCGACGGTGGCCCGTGCGAACGATTGCTGCGCGGATGGGGGTGTGTCACTGCCGGGGGCGAAGGTGGCGGCGCTCGAAAAGCGGGGGCCGGCCAACTTCGAGGAATTCATCTACCAGGTGTGGGGGGCGGGGATCGCCAGGCATTTTGCCATTCCCTACAACCGCAAGCTGTGGGCCGTGCCGCTGACGGAAATGGAAACCTCCTGGCTGGGCGGCCGGGTGCCGTTGCCCGACCTGGAGGAAATCATCGACGGCGCCCTGCAGCCGGTGGGCAAGCCGATGGGGCCGAACGCCCGTTTCGGCTATCCCCTGCGCGGCGGCTTCCAGGCGCTGGTATCGGGATTCGTCCCGCATATCAAGGGCACGATCGAACTCAATGCCGATGTCGCGCATCTCTCGCCGCGCCAGCGCACGATCACCCTGCGCGACGGCCGCCGCTACCAGTACGACAACCTGATCAGCACGATGCCGCTGCCGGAGCTGGTCAGGATCATCGGCGAGGAAGCGCCGGAAGAGGTACGGCAGGCGGCAAGCGGCCTCAAGCATATCTCCGTGCGCTGCGTGAACCTTGGCGTGGCGCGCGAGAACATCACCGACAAGCACTGGATCTACTATCCGGAAGACACCATCTTCCATCGCATCTTCGTGCAGGGAAATGCGAGTCCCGAGTGCAATCCGCCTGGCGGCTTCGGCATCACTTGCGAGATCACTTACTCGCCCACATGGAAGCCCTTGCCGGTGAGCGGCCAGGCCTTGATCGACCGCTGCATCCAGGATTGCATCAAGGTCGGCATGTTCCGCGAAGACGACAAGATCATTGCCGCCAACGAGATCGACATGCCGTACGCCTACGTTGTGTACGACCACGCCCGCGCGCGCAATGTCGAAACCATCAAATCCTGGCTGGCCATGCACGACATCATCCTCGCCGGACGCTACAGCGAATGGGAGTATTACAACTCCGACCATGCCTTCATTGCAGGAAAGAAGGCGGCCGAGACCGTGCGGTGGATGGAGGAGAAGCGCGCGGTGGCGGTAGAGTAGACCGCGTGCATCTTGGCATGCCCCTTGCTCGTTCCCAATGGACGACACCGCCGAGCAAGAGGGTATGCATGAAAACACTCCCTGCCATTATTTTGCCTGTCGCCCTCGCGGTGACATTCCACGTGCAGGCGCAAACGGCGCCTCCCACCGGGGCCGCTGCCTCTGCGCCGGCCGCTACGCCGCTGCAGCACACGCTGTACCGCGGATCCAGGATCATCGGCACCAACGTGCGCGATGCGAAAGACAGGAAGATCGGACAGATCAAGGATCTCATCCTCGATGGCGGGCGCGGGGAAGTGGCGTACGCAGTGGTCAACTTCGGCGGCGTGATGGGCGTCGGCAAGAAATTCCATGCGATTCCCTGGCAGGCATTGCAACCCAGCGACGACGGCAACTATTACATCCTGCATGCAGACCGGGAGACGATCAACCAGGCGCCGGGCTTCGACAAGGCAAGGTGGCCGGACATGACCGACAGGAAATGGAATGCCGAAATCGACCGCTACTGGAGCCGCATGGTCGGTCGCGGCAATGCCGGCGACAGGAACATGTCGTCCGGCAGTCCCGCGGCCAACCCGCTGGGGACGGGCAGCGGCGCGTCGGGAAACGGCGGACGGTAGGAGAAGCATCATGGCGAACATCATCGGCGAGAAACCCGATCTTTCAGGCCCCGGCCCGGACGTGATGGCCGTGGACACGCTGGAAGGATGCGCGGTTATCAACCGTGCCGGCGAGGACCTGGGGGAAATCCAGGACATCATGATCGACGTGCGCAGCGGCCGCGTCGCCTATGCTGTCCTTTCGTTCGGCGGCGTGCTGGGCATCGGCAACAAGCTCTTCGCTATCCCGTGGGATTCCCTGACGCTTGATGCGGAGCGACGATGCTTCGTCCTCGATATCGCCCGCGAACGCCTGGAGCATTCACCGGGTTTCGACAAGTCCCATTGGCCATCGATGCCGGGCCCCGGATGGACGCAGACGGAGCGGAGGTAAGGCGCGGCAGAACAATTTAAAGGGTTCACATGCTGTCGGTCGATTGGGAAGAAATGTTCAGCCTTAGCCTGCCGCTGGCGGAAATCGTCATCCGCGGCTCGGCCATGTACTGGTTCCTGTTCGTTGTGTTCCGCTTCGTCATACGGCGCGACATCGGCGCGGTCGGCATCGCCGATGTGCTGGTCCTGGTCATCGTCGCCGATGCCGCGCAGAATGCCATGTCCGGCGAATACACCAGCATCACGGACGGGATGGTGCTGGTCGCCACGCTGATTGCATGGAACGTCCTGCTGGACTGGGTGAGTTTTCGCTTTCCGCTGTTCCGGCGTTTTGCGGAACCGGCGCCCATCAGGCTCATCTGGAAAGGCCGCATGCTCGCCCGTAACATGCGGCGCGAGCTGATCACGGACGAAGAGCTGTGGAGCAAGTTGCGCCAGGCCGGGATCGAGTCGCTCGAGGAGGTGAAGGAAGCCTATATCGAGTCGGACGGGCAGATCAGCATCATCAAGAAGAGCGCCTGATATCGTTCGGGGCAAGCTGCATTGCCGGTCTGTCATGGACCGGCATTTTTATTTCTGCCCGATAAAACTTTCCATCCGCCATGTTGTCTTCAGGAATGACTCATCATTCCGGATAACAATATGAATGGAAAACAAGGCGTACTGCGCGCCCTGCAATGGAAGCGTGTCGCGGCAGCAGTCGCGCTTGCCGTTGGCATAACGTCATGCGGTGGCGGTGGCGATGGCACTAACCAGGGAGCATCCTCAGGTATTCCGGACACGGGCAACGCATCACTGCCGTCGGCACCGGTTCTGCCGCTCAATACGACACCCGCGCCGGCCTATGCGCCAGTGACGAGCGAGAACGGCAGCCTGCTCATTTCCGAAGTGTCCACGAGCTATTACAGCAACGATATTGCCTGGCTGGAGGTGGTCAATACATCAATGCAGCCCATGCCGTTGTCCCGTTACGTCCTGCGCAGCTCCCACATCGATGCATCCACGGGCATCAGCAGCCATGCGCCCATGGAGTTTGCCCTGCCCGACGTGACGCTGGCGCCCGGCGCCTATCTTGTCATTGGAAGCAGGACCTCGGACGACCTCGAGGACTCCGCGCAGATGGTCTATGTGAAGAACGGTTCGGCGCGTCCGTTCTGGAATGCCAATGGCTCGGCCGAACTGGTGCGCGACGGAGCGACCACGGACTTTGTCCGCTTCGGCACTTCGACCACGGAACCGTCGTCCGGTAATTCCTGGAGCGGCGCGAGCGTGCCGGCCTTGCCTTCCGGGCCGGAAGAACACGGCAAGGCCATCGTGCGGCTGGCCACGCGCGGCATCGCGGATACCAATAGCGCGGCCGACTGGTCGCTGGTGAACTTCGCCACGCCTGCCGGGATGAATGACATCGCCCCCGGAGTGATCGACTCGGACCGCGACGGCATCCCGGACAGCGCCAAGGTGGCCGGCGGCACTTACGCCGGTCTGGATCTCCATGCCATGGGCGCGCGCGCCGGGCGCCGCGACATCTTCCTGGAGATCGATTACATGGACGGCACCGACGTGGCGACCCGGCCGCGGCGCGAAGCCTTGCAGAAGATGGAAAAGGCATTTGCCGACAAGGGCATCGCCATGCACATGGATACCGGCAGCCTGCATGCGAAGGATTTCGATCCGGCGGCCTTCAATCTTGGCGGCGGAAACAGCGTACCGTTCTCGCCCTGCATCGAGCTCGACACGTCAGCCGAGGGCGCCGGCGCGCGTGCCGGTTGCGCTTCCTTCCAAGCCTACAAGAATCATCACATGGATCTCCGGCGCAAGCTGCTGTTCCACTATGCGTTGTTTGCGAACTCGCAAAATATCGACGGCAGCGCGGGGCCGTCCGGCATTTCGGAAATGTCCGGCAACGACCTGATCGTCACGCTCGGCGGCTACGACTTCCAGGCGGATACCGACATGGGCGTGAACATGCTCGTCAACATGCAGGCCAGCACGCTGATGCATGAGTTCGGCCACAATCTCGGCTTGCGCCACGGCGGCAACGAGGACGTCAATTACAAGCCCAACCATTACAGCGTGATGAACTACATGTACCAGTTCGCGGGCTTGAGTGCCACGCCGGACAGTGCGCATGCTGCCGACCGCTACTATCTTGCCAACGGTCTCAAGGGCATCACCTACTGCGGACTGGTCGAGAACTCCCCTTGCAGCGATGCCTTTCTGATGAGCTATTCGGATGGACGCGGGGCGCCGCTTGACGAGACACGGCTGTCGGAAGCGGTCAATATCGGGCGGGGCAGCGCCGGCGGGGCGTATGCGGACTGGGACAACAATGGCATCTGGACGAGCGGGACGTTTGGCAAGAACATCAATCCGCTGGGCGGCTTCGGCAGGACGGTGCTGACGGATTACGACGAGTGGAACAACCTGCAGATCGTTTTCTCGCGCGGCTTTTCCGGGAGCAGTTCAGGAAAGTCGTTGTTGACCGCCGCCGCGACACCGTCCCTGGTCAATGCAATGAATCACCGGCACCCCTTCGCCACGATCAAGGAAGCGGCACTGCCGCCGGTCTTGCACCAGATGATACGGAACATGCCCCGCGGCCGGTAGTCAGTACCTCTGGCGCCGCGCAAACACCCGCCTGTAGCGGCGCGGCATCTGCGCCTGCCGCAGGGCATGGCCGTCGGAAGGATGCATCCTGCGGCCCAGCACACTGGCGAGATAATCGTCGTCGATCAGTTCATCCTCGTCCAGCAGGCCTTCGAGTTCTTCGACGATGATGCGCTCGCTTTTCTTTGCTTTCATCTTGTTCTCCTCCAGGCCTGTGCCGGCCGGATGGAATATGTTCTGGTAATCCCCCGCGTGCAAAGGCGGGGCAAGCATCGCCATCTGCCGGGCGGCCGCAAGGTCGAGAGATTCTTCTTCCGGCAGGCCGGGGGATGCGTACATGTCGTGTCCGTGGGACCAGCGCAGGGTGTTGAGGACCAGCGACTGGCCTTGCGGGACGACCGCCGCCAGGTGCTGGCGCGACTGGATCACGACATAGGCGATGCCGATCTTCCCAGAGTGCCGCAGCGTTTCGCGCAGCAGCGCGTAGACCTTCTCCCCGCCGGGTGCGGGCGCGAGGTAATAGGGCGTCTCGAAATAGTCGGAGGGGATTTCCTGTGCTTCGACGAATGCCAGGATATCCACGGCATGGGTCGATCTTGCATGTATGCGGTGCAGTTCCTTGTCGGGCAAGTTCACGAATCGCCTTTCTTCATTGTATGAGGCGCCGGGAGGCCTCCGGCGGCGGTCCCGGCGCCGGAGGCCTTAGGCACCGTGGAGGAATAAGTTGCACAACTTATCCCTGCTCGGCGCCTTAGTGGACGCGGCGCTTCGACGTAGGTCCGTCCGGATCCTCGTCGTCCTCGTCGTCGGACGGGACGCCGAGTTCGTCACGCAGCTCGAGCTTGCGTTCGCTGATTTCCTGACCCAGCTCTTCGAGGTCGAGGTCCGCCTTCTTGATCTTCGGGAAGAGCTCCTTTTCTTCCTCCTGGATGTGGTGCTTCACATACTCGCCGAGCACCGTGAACTTGGCGTCGTACAGGTCGTCGCCGGGCTGCATGGCGGCCAGCTCCGTGATCAGCTGCTTGGCGGACGCATGTTCGACTTCCGCTTCGTCGAGCAGGTCCATGTCGTCGATCGCATCGCGCGCGGCGGGGTAGAAGATTTCCTCTTCCACCTGGGCGTGGATGGTCAGTTCGGCGCAAGCGGTCTCGACGAGGATCTGCTTGGCTTCGTCATCGGTTTCTTCGTCTTCCTTCATCCGTTCGAACTCGTCGAACAGTTCGATCACCTTCTTGTGATCATCGGCAAGAATATGCAGTGCATCATCTTCCGATCCTTTGGAAGACGGACGGCGCGATGCGGTTTTGCTGCTGCTCTTGGAAGGTGCGTTACGTGGCATGTCGGACTCCTTTGGTTGGCTGCCTTTCAGGTAGCGTGGGTGAGCGTACCGCGGTAAATCGCAAGCTCTGTGCCATGGCCGCCAGCCGGCGGCATCGCCCCGCCACACGACGGAATCCGGCGCCGAAACCTCAGTTCGCGCCGAAAAACGTCAACATCGTGGATCTGTCCCCCATCCGGCGGCATTTTCGGTCCTTCCGTTTTTTCATGACGATGTAAAAATTGCAGCGGGAAATGTTCAGGAGACGTTCAGGCGGGCAGGGGCGGCATGCGGACTTCTGCCTGCGATGCGTGTCCGCGCAGCAGCTCGATCGTCGCCTGAACGGTTTCGGCCGGTGCGACGCCGCTCAGGCAAAGGTTGTGACCCTGCGGGCAGACGCTCTTGTAGCAGTAGCGGCAAGGCACGTCGCGGAACAGTACACGGCTTGGCACTTTCCACGGCGTATGCTGGGGATTGGTGAGCGCATACAGGTCGACCACCGGCGTGCCGACGGCGGCGGCGATATGCGCGGGTCCCGTGTTGTTGGACACAAGTACCGGCGCCAGTGCGATCAGCGCCGTCAGCTGACCAAGGTCGAGCTGTCCGGCCAGCGAAAGCGTGCCGGGCAGTCCGGTACGGATTTCGTCGATGAGCGGTGCTTCATCCACGCTTCCGGTAAAGACCAGCGGGCAATCGAGGGATGCGCGCAAGGTACGCGCCACTTCGCGCCAGTGTTGCGGCGGGTAGCGGCGCGAAGCGGCTGTGGCGCCGGGATGCATGGCGATCCATGTGCCGGCGGGATCGATTCCCGACGATTGCAGCCGGTCGATGGTCCATGCAGTCGCCGCCGAGGGAACGCGCAGCGACATCCTCTCGTCGTCTGCCTGCGCGCCGATGGCAGCGACAAGATCGAGCTGGCGGCGCACTTCGTGGCGCACATGCTCCTGTGGTTCGGTTTCCCGCACCCAATCGGTCAGCAGGCGGTAAGGATTCTCGCGGCAATGGGCGAGGCGGAGCGGGATGCCGGCGAGGTAGCAGAGCATTGCCGCAGGCAGGGGATTCTGGCTGTATACCGTAAAAATGACGGCGGCATCGAAGCGGCGCCGGGCAAGCATGCCGATCATGTCCGCATCCGACTGGCGATCAATTCCGGCGCTGCTTTTCATCCATGGGGCGGCATACGCGATCGCATCGTCGATCTCGGGGATGAAGCGCGACACGGCCTCGCCGCCGGGCGAGGTGAGCAGTGTGATGCCGCCGCCGGGAATCGATTGCTTCAGCGCGCGGATCGCGGGCGTAGTCATCAGCACGTCGCCCATGTAATCGAGGCGTATGCAGAGGATCCGTTTCGCCTGCTGCCAGGAACCGATGATCATGAGCCTGCCATTCCGCTGATGCCGCCGGGACGCATGGCATCCGCTTCGGAAATCATTTGCGCGGCGGCGTACAGGTCAGGCGCGGTCAGGTGCGGTGTGCGCAGGGACGAGAGCTTCCATTCGGTCTCGTTGCCGTTATCGATCAGCACCGTCCTGCATCCCGCGCGCCGCCCGGCTTCGACGTCGTGCAGGATGTCGCCGATCATCCACGATTGCGCAAGCGCGATGCCGTGCTCGTACGCGGCGCGAAGCAGCATGCCCGGCATCGGCTTGCGGCAGGTGCAGGGAATCGCATAGCGGCCGATCACACCGTCGGGACTGTGCGGGCAGTAATAGAAACCGTCCAGCGTCACGCCGTACTGCGCGAGCCTTTCCGCAAGGCGGTGTTCCACCGGGCCGAGCGCCGCCTCCGTAAACAGGCCCCTGGCGACACCCGGCTGGTTGGTGACCACGAAGAGCGCGTAACCCAATTGCCTGAGCAGTTGCAGACCCTGGCCAGCGTGCCACGTCAGCTCGATCAGTGCCGGGTTGACGTTGTAGGGCACGTTTTCAACCAGTGTGCCGTCCTTGTCGAGAAAAATTGCGCGCATGTCGTAGCCGGGTCTTTGGGCATCTCAGGGCCAGGACGTCTCCTGCATCGGCAGTACCATGATTTCCGGGATCACGGTCTGTTCCGGAAGCAGCAGCACCGACTTCACGGCGACCGCTACATTGACCGGATCCTGCAGCGTCGCGGTGTCGATGTCGGGGAAACGGTCGAGCAGGAAGGGCGTGCGCATGCCGCCGGCGAGCACGGCGGTCACCTTGATCTTCTTCGGCCGCAGCTCTGCATGCAGCGCGTGCGACAGGCCGAGCAGGCCCCACTTGCTGGCGTGGTAGGCGGAGGCATTGGGCCATGCGCGCTTGGCTGCGGTGGAGGCAATGTTGACGATGTGTCCGCCGTCCTTCATGTGCCGCGCTGCATACTTCGACAGCAGGAAGGGACCATAGAGGTTGGTGCGGATCACGCGGTCCCAGTCGCCGTAGGACAGCTCGTCGATCGACTGGGTGACATCCGTGCCGGCATTGTTGAGCAGCACGTCGATGCGGCCGAAGCGGCTCACCGTTTCATCGATGGCGCGCTCGGCGGCGACCGGATCGCCGACATTGAAGCCGATCGCATGCGTCTTGCCCGCGGAGGCTTCGAGCAGCGAGGCCACCGTCTGCGCCTTGTCCAGGTTCAGGTCGCCCACCACGATGTTGGCGCCGCAGCTCGACAGCACATGGCACAGCGCCGCACCCAGGCCGCTGGCTCCGCCGGTGACGAGGATGGTCTTGCCGGAAAACAGTTCGGCTTCCGCCGGGTTCGGTACATAACTGGATACGCTTGTCTTGTTCAATTCCCTCTCCACAGGTTTTCAGTGATGGCGATATGCCGATACAGCCAGCGTAGGCCTGCGGCATGCCGTGCTCCTTGACAAAAACGGCATTCGCAGCCGAAAGTCGCGGCGCTGCGCAGTTCAGCTGCGCAAGCTCATCTCTCCCGAAGCGGCCAGCGGCTGCATTGCATAGCTGGTGGCCGGTTCGAGCACGCTTTCGTATACCGCCGCGACGTGGGTGGCGACATTGCGCCAGGTAAAGTGCTGGTAGGCGCGTCGCATGCCCGCCCATCCCATGCGCTGGGCGATGTGGGGATGCCGGTGCAGCCAGATGAGCTTTTCCGCAAGCGATTCCGGATCGTTGGGCGGAACCAGGCAGCCTGTTTCGCCATCGACGACCGTGGTCTTGATGCCGCCGACGGCGGTACCCACGACAGGCGTGCCGCAGGCCATGGCTTCCACCGGGGTGATGCCGAAGGGCTCATACCACGGCGTGGTAACGAAGACATTGGCGGCGCTGTAGTAATAGCGGAGCTGCTCGCGCCTGCGCTGGCCGGTGAAGGTGACCGCGTCTTCCACGTTCAGCGACTGCGCAAGCGCCATCAGGCGGCCGAGCTCGGGCGTGGCGATCGGGTCCGGCTGTTCCGCATTGCCGCCGACCACCAGGAGGCGAGCGCGGACCTGGTACTGGTGCTTGAGGATGGCGATCGCGCGGATGACGTTGTCGACGCCCTTGCGCGGCACCATGCGTCCCAGCTGCAGCACGATGAACTCGTCGTGGCCGAGACCGAGCTGCTGGCGCGCATCCAGCGACACCGGCCAGAATTCATCAGGATCGAATCCGCACGGCACGATATCGATGCGATCGGTCGGCGCGCCGTACAGCTGCTCCATGTCAGCCTGGTCCTGCGGGCATTCCGCGATGATGCGGTCCGCTTCCTGCATCAAACGTTCCTCGATGGCGAAGCGGATATCGGGGAAGGCGTCGGCCTCCTTCTGGTTCAGGCGCCGTACGCGGCCCAGCGCATGGAATGTCATGACGAAGGGAACGCCCAGCGTCTTCCTCACCTGCCGCGCCACCATGCCCGACATGAAAAAGTTGGCATGCATCAGGTCATAGGGAAGCTTTTGCCGTCGTGCAAAGCGGATCACGAAGCGGCCGAACTGTTCCATGAAAGGCAGCATCGCTTCCTTGGGCACGAAGTGCGTCGGGCCGGCGGGCACATGGACGACCCGCACGCCGGGAATCCAGTCGACGACCTGTTCCTGGAATTCCGAGTCGCGCCTGGTAAAGATGTCGATCAGGTAGCCGAGGCGCGCCAGTTGCTTGGCGAGCTGAGCAACATACACATTCTGTCCACCGCTATCCGTGCTGCCGATCAGGGCAAGGGGGGATGCATGTTCGCTGATAAGGGCAATTTTTCGCATGATTGTCTGGTTTCTTCGAATGGTGGGCGTGCTGCGATGCCCACTAAGCAAACCATGTACCTAGTCGTTGATTTATTGGCATCCCGCGACCTTTTCATATCCGGGTTTGATATGGCGCAGAAAAAGACACCGAGCAGGCAAGTAACAAATACAGCCGCATGTAAAAACTGCGCCGGCGCGTTGGGATAAGCGCCAAGCCGGCGATCGGAAGGAATGCGTGGCGGCTTTGGCTTCCTTGAGGAAAGAGTGTCGACTCTGGCACGGGAACTGCATCCCTTGCCTCACGGAGCTACGCTTGTTCGCTCTCTTTCCGGATGGCGACATGCGTGGGAAGAACAACGCTCAATCGAATAAGGAGATGAATATGTGGACTGACAAGATCAAGCTGACTGCCATCGGGGCATCGGTCATCACGCTTGCTGCCTGCGGCAGCTCGCCGAACCAGACTTCGTCCGCCGGATCCTATCCGGTCACCACGACGTCGACCGCCAGCACCATTCCCACCACCACGACCAGCAGCGCAACCGGCTACGGCGTGGTGCAGGCAATCGACGTCATCCCGCGCGAACAGGCGGCGGGCATCGGCCTCGGCACGGTGGCGGGCGCTGTCGTGGGCGGCGTGCTCGGCAACCAGGTCGGCAGCGGTACCGGACGCAAGGCAGCAACGGTAGCCGGCGCGGTCGGCGGCGGCATGGTGGGGCACCAGATGGAGCAGAACGCTGCCAATTCCGGACAGGTCTACCGCGTCGCGGTGCGCATGGACAACGGCGCGGTGCAGACCCTCGCACAGGAAGTGGCGCCGGGCGTTCAGGTGGGCGACAGGGTGCGTCTCGACAACGGCGTCATCGTGGAACGTTTCCGCTGATCGTTGATTTCATCGACAGTTTCGGGCGACGTGAAGTGCAGGCGTAGACGCCTGCACTTTGCATTTCTGGAGGAGGGGGATTGGACGCCAACGAGTGGAGGAAATTACTGGAAGGTGCGTGGCCCTGGCTGCGCATCCTGGTCATCCTGGTGCTTGCATGGGCATCGCTGTGGATGATCCGGCGCGTGCTGCGCGTCCTCAAGACGCACATCATCAGCCGCACCGACGAGTACCGCGATTCGCGGCGTATCGAGACCTTGATGAATGTCTTCCGCTACACGGCCAACATCGTCATCGTCGGCGTCGCCATCATGGCCATTCTCGGCACGGTCGGCATTTCCATCGCGCCCCTCCTCGCAACCGCCGGCGTGGCCGGCATCGCCATCGGCTTTGGGGCGCAAAGCCTGGTCAAGGATTTCTTCACCGGGCTGTTCCTGCTGATCGAAGGCCAGGTGAGCGAGGGCGACAACATCGAGGCCGCCGGAAAGAGCGGCTACGTCGAGCGCGTGACGCTGCGCCACATCCGCATCCGCGATTACGACGGCAGCGTGCACTTCATTCCGAACAGCATGATCACCACCGTCACCAACCGCAGCCGTGACTATGCCTTCGCGGTGGTGGACCTCAATGTGCCGCGCAAGGAAGACCTGAACCGTGTGTTCCGCTTGATGGAGGATGTAGTGCGCGACATGCGCGCCGATCCCGCCATCGGATCGCTGATCCTCGACGATGTCGATATGGGCGGCGTGGAGAAGGTGGAGGACGCCGCCGTGGGATTGCGTTGCCGGATCAAGGTCCTGCCTGCCAAGCAATGGCGCGTGCGCCGCGAGTTTCTGCGCCGCATGAAGGCAGCGATGGACACCGTGGAAGAAGTCCAGTCCGCCGCCTGACCGGATTTTTTACCATCCCGTTTGCAATCTTTACGCATGCATTTTCTGCACGAGGTGCCATCGCGCATCTGACCATGCGGGCATGGATGTTGCGTTTCGTCTAAATGAAGCACAGAACGGCAAGCGGCCCGTTCCATCGAATGGATGGTGACAGGAGTAAAGAATATGGCGATCAATGACACGCAAACCGCCCGCGGCAATACGCTGCGGCATGACGAGGCCGTCAATTACAACCTGCGCCGGCAGGTCTTCCCGGCGATCCGCTGGGGCGCCATCCTCGCCGGTGTCGCTGTGGGTATATCGGTCCAGCTTGCGCTGACGCTGCTGGGTATCGCTACCGGCCTGTCCACTGCCGATGTGACGCAGGGCGAGGGCGTGGGGACCGGTCCGCTCGTCTGGGCCGGCTTCAGCATGTTGATCGCCGCCTTCGTCGGCGGCTATGTGGCCGCGCGCATGTCCGGGCTCAAGCGCAAGGCGGACGGTATATTGCATGGGGCGGTGTCGTGGGCCGTGACGACCATCATTTTCGCCGTACTGGCGACGTCGGTGGGCGGTTCGATGATGAGCGGCGTGTTCAACAACATGAGCCAGCTGGCGCAGGCGGGCATCCGGGGCGGCGGCTCTTCGCCTATCGCAGCCGTCATGCAATCGCAGGGAGCGAGGCTCGATGCGGCATCGATGCAGCAGTTCCAGCAGCACCTGCAGGCGGGACAGCGCGAACCGGCGATCCAGCTGCTGGTGAGCAAGCTCGGTGTCGACCAGACGCGGGCGGCGGCCATTACCGACCAGGCGCTGATCATCACGGGTTCGCCGCAGTCGGCGTCCCCGCAAGGCAGGCAGACAACCGAGAACGCGGTCCAGCGTGCAGGAACGGCGGCATGGGTGGTCTTTCTTGCCGTGGCGCTGGCACTGGCCATCGGTATCGGCGGCGGCGCGCTCGGCGCGGCCGGTTCGCGTCGTGTGAGCTGGTCTTCGCCTCAAGCTTAGGCAGAATCATGCAACGAACCCTGGGCGGCAGCCGCACCCGGACCGGCAGACTGAAGGCCGGTCCGCCGCGTTTTGCACGGCTGTCCGCGAACGATTCCAGCACGGCCGACCTGCTCTACGGTTGCCCGGTTGTCACCGCGCACGGCGAAAGGATCGGCACCGTCGATCACCTGATGGTGGATATCCTGACGCACCAGTTGCGTTATGTGGTGCTGGCGCGCAAGCGCAACGAGGCGCTGGTATCCATTCCCTGGCATGCGTTGTACTTCGACGCGGCGCAAGGACGGCTGGTGTTCTATACCTTGTACTAGCCCTCCTGCCTGCTAACCTAAGGAAAAACTCGCCGATCCAGGGGAAACGCATGAAAACCAAAGCCGCCGTTGCATGGAAGTCCGGAAGCCCGCTGAGCATCGAAGAGGTCGACCTTGAAGGTCCGCGCGCGGGTGAAGTGCTGATCGAAGTCAAGGCAACCGGCATCTGCCATACCGATTACTACACGCTGTCCGGCGCCGATCCGGAAGGCTTGTTTCCGGCCATCCTCGGCCATGAGGGGGCCGGTGTCGTGGTCGAGGCAGGCGCGGGTGTCAGCAGCGTGGCCGTCGGTGACCACGTGATCCCGCTGTACACACCCGAATGCCGCCAGTGCAAGTTCTGCCTGTCGCGCAAGACCAACCTGTGCCAGGCGATCCGGACGACGCAAGGCAAGGGCCTGATGCCCGATGCGACCTCACGCTTTTCCATCGATGGCAAACCCATCCTCCACTACATGGGCACGTCGACGTTTTCCAACTACATCGTGGTGCCGGAGATCGCGGTGGCCAAGGTGCGCGAGGACGCACCGTTCGACAAGATCTGCTACATCGGCTGCGGCGTGACGACCGGCATCGGCGCGGTGGTGTTCACGGCAAAGGCCGAGGCGGGCGCGAACGTGGTCGTCTTCGGCTTGGGCGGCATTGGCCTCAACGTGATCCAGGGCGCGCGGATGGTGGGCGCGGACAAGATCATCGGCGTCGATCTCAATCCTGCGCGCGAAGCCATGGCGCGCAAGTTCGGCATGACGCATTTCATCAATCCGAAGGAAGTCGACAATGTGGTCGACCACATCATCCAGCTGACCGGCGGCGGAGCCGATTATTCCTTCGAATGCATCGGCAGCACGCAGGTGATGCGGCAGGCGCTCGAGTGCTGCCACAAGGGCTGGGGCCAGTCGATCATCATCGGCGTGGCCGAGGCTGGCGCCGAGATCAGCACGCGGCCGTTCCAGCTCGTTACCGGCAGGGTGTGGAAGGGCTCGGCCTTCGGCGGGGCACGCGGCCGCACCGACGTCCCGAAGATTGTCGACTGGTACATGGACGGCAAGATCAATATCGATGACCTCATCACGCACAAGCTGACGCTCGACCGGATCAACGACGGGTTCGATCTCATGAAGCGTGGCGAATCCATCCGCTCTGTCGTGATGTACGAATGAGCGCGCCCGAACTCCTGGGCGAACACCGCTGCTTCGGCGGCCGGCAGCGTTTCTACAGGCATGCGTCGCAGGTCATCGGTTTGCCGATGCGGTTTTCGGTGTACCTGCCGCCGCAGGTGGAAGAGGGGAGGCAGTGCGCGGCGCTATTCTTCCTGGCCGGCCTCACCTGTACGGAAGAGACCTTCATGATCAAGGCAGGGGCGCAGCGCTACGCGGCGCGTGAAGGGCTTGTTCTGGTTACGCCCGATACCAGCCCGCGCGGCGCGAATATTCCAGGGGAGGCGGACGACTGGGACTTCGGCGTCGGCGCCGGTTTCTATCTCGATGCGACGCAGGCGCCGTGGACGACACATTACCGGATGGAGCGTTACATCACCGGCGAGCTGTTGCCGCTTGCTGCCGGCCTCTTCAATCTCGACCGCGGGCGCATCGGCCTGATGGGGCATTCCATGGGAGGGCACGGTGCCCTGGTGCTCGCGCTGCGCCATCCGGGCATGTTCAGGTCGGTCTCCGCGCTGGCGCCGATCGCGGCGCCAGCGCAATGCCCATGGGGGCGCAAGGCTTTCCAGGGGTATCTCGGGGCGGATGAGGAAGCATGGCGAGGGTACGATGCGACAGCGCTGATGCATGCACAGGCGAATGTGCCTTATCCGGACGGCATACTCATCGACCAGGGATTGAACGATCAATTCCTCGCGACGCAGCTGCATCCGCATCTGTTCGAGGCGGCATGCGAAGCTGTCGGGCAGCCGTTGTCGCTGAGGCGGCATCCTGGTTATGACCATGGGTACTACTTCATATCCACGTTCATCGAGGATCATCTGCGTCATCATGCAGGGTGCATGACATGAGGTGGGGAGGGCTAGGGACTCAGGAGTTGCAAGTGTAGGTGTCGGTATTTTTTTCTTTTCTTCGGTGCCCCTTTTGGGTAGTCACTCCGTGGGTGCTAGCCGGGGCCAGTCCCGGCTAGCATCTACGGAGAGCCCAACGCATCGGGTCACCGAAGAAAAGTACGAAATCCTTGTGCCAAACAACATTTTCCCTCCCCCAGCAAGGGGGAGGGATCCTGACGGACGGCAGTGATGACGATCAGAAGTTGATGTTGTTGTTGGCGCTCTGGGTCGGGTTCACGGTCGAGGTGATGCCGCTGGCGAACGCAACGTTGTTGCCGTTGTTGTTCTGCACGTTCTGCGACTGGCCGATCATTTGCGAGGCATCGAACGAGAACTTGGACTCCGGTGCGTAGGACGTCGGCATGCCCCAGCTCGGTGCGCAATAGGACGGGGTCCAGCAGGCCGGTGCGCCCTTGTAGTAGCCGCCGCGCACGGAAGCCATGGCAGCACGGTCGAGGTCGGAAGCGATGGCGAGGTCTTTGATCATCAGGGTGGACATGGATAAATCTCCTTGGGTTGGTTTGGGTTGGAAGAGCATTTCGTTGCGCTCGACAGACCTATTGCGAGAGGTGTGCCAGCGCGTGCGAATGCCTCGCGGAGATGCGTCAACTCGTTGATTAAAAAGGAGAATGCAAGAAGGATAAGACGGCGTTCGCCGTCTTCGCCGTGGGCGGGGAGATGGATCGGGCCCGACACTTCATCGCGAAGTGCCGGGTTGGGAACAACAGGAGATCAGTGTTCTTCGAGGAAGGCGCGCAGCTTGTCGGCGCGCGAAGGGTGGCGCAGCTTCGCCATGGCCTTCATCTCGATCTGGCGGATGCGTTCGCGCGTGACTTCGAGTTGCTTGCCGACTTCTTCCAGCGTGTGGTCGCTGACGGCGTCGAGGCCGAAGCGCATGCGCAATACCTTTTGTTCCTTCGGCGACAAGTCTTCCAGCACCTCGGAAATGGCACGTTGCATCCCGGCACGCATTGCCGCCGCTTCCGGCGACAGGGTCGTGTCGTCGCTGATGAAATCGCCCAGCATCGCATCGCCGTCTTCACCCGCCGGCGCATCGAGCGATGCGGGTTCCTTGGCGATCTTCAGGACTTCTTCCACCTTCTGCGTCGACAGTCCGAGCTTTTCCGCCAGGGTCGCCACATCCGGTTCTTCTCCGGTGGAAGCGATGGTCTGGCGAATGATGCGGTTCATCTTGTTGATGGTTTCGATCATGTGCACCGGCACGCGGATCGTGCGCGCCTGGTCGGCAATCGCGCGCGAGATCGCTTGCCGCACCCACCACGTTGCATAGGTCGAGAACTTGAAGCCGCGGCGGTATTCGTATTTGTCCACCGCGCGCAGGAGGCCGATGTTGCCTTCCTGGATCAGGTCCAGGAATTGCAATCCGCGATTGACATATTTTTTCGCGATGGAAATCACCAGGCGCAGGTTCGCTTGCGTCAGGTCGCGCTTGGCATTCATGGCACGGCGTTCGCCGGCGAGCAGGCGGCGGTCGACCTTGCGCAGTTCCGGCAGCGGCAGGCCGGCGCGCGTTTCCAGTTCGGCCAGCTTGACCTGCCATTCGCGGATCGCCGGCATGCGGCGGGCGAGTGTCGCGCTGTAGGGATAGTTGCAATCGACTTCGCGCTGCACCCATGCGAGATCGGTCTGGTTGTCCGGGAAGGCGGCGAGGAAGCGGTCGCGCGGCATGCCGCACTGGTCGACCATGATCGCGGCAATCTTCTTTTCGATGGCGCGGACCTCGTCCATCTGGCCGCGCACCACGGCGCACAGCTTGTCCGCCGTTTTCACGCTAAAGCGGATGCCGAGCAGCGTCTGCGTGACGGCCTGTTGCGCAGCACGGTAGCTATCGCCATGCAGGCCTTTCGCGTCATTGCGCATGATGTCCGCTTGCTCGGCGATCAACGCGAATTTCGCCAGTGCGAGCGTACGAAGCCGCTCAAGCTGTTCAGCGGAAACGCCTCCCTCGTCCGGGGTTGGCGCGGCGTCATCGTCGTCTTCCAGATCGTCTTCGTCATCGTCGCCGTCCGCCTGGGCGGCGGCGGGAACGGCTTCTTCCAGTTCGCTCAGTCCATCGACGATTTCATCGACGGAAGTCTTTCCGCTTTCAATGTTCGCGGCAAATGCAAGGAGGGCGTCGATGGCCGCCGGGCTGGCGGAAATCGCGCCGATCATTTCGCGCTGGCCATCCTCGATGCGTTTCGCAATCTCGATCTCGCCTTCGCGCGTCAGGAGTTCGGTGCCTGCCATTTCGCGCATGTACATGCGCACCGGGTCCGTGCTGCGGCCGTAGTCGCCGTCGTCGGCCAGCAGGGTGGTGGCGGCGACCGTTTCCACGTCTTCATCGCTGGCGGCGGTGGCGACACGGTCGGACAGAAGCAGCATCGCATCGTCAGGCGCCTGGTCGTAGACCGCAATACCCATCTCATCGATGGCGCTCAGGATGACTGCGATCGCGTCCTGGTCGACGGCATCGTCCGTCAACTGGTCGTGGATTTCGGTACGGGTCAGGTAACCGCGTTCCTTGCCGAGCTTGATGAGCGCGGCAAGTTGCCGGCGGCGCTTTTCCACTGATTCCCGGCTTTCCCTGGAGACGGTCGATTTCCCGCTCGATACGCGCATTTCCGCGCGTTCGGCAGCGTTCCATTCCGCAACCTCGTCGTTCTCCAATACGGGAGAGGATGGCTTGCGGCCCGGGCGTTTCATCGCCTGCGGTGCTTCCGGCATGTCAACTGCTACTGCTACTGGAGCGGCAACCCGCACAGTAACCGGCACTTTTTCAGGCTGGATGGCCGGCGCGGCGGCGGCCGGGGCTGCCGGTTTCGACAGCACGCGGACTTTTCTCGCAGGCGGTGCGCTTGCGGTTTCCGCGCTGGGCGGCGCCACGCTTGCGGTGCTTGCCTCTTTCGCCGGTTCCGCCGTTACCAGGCGCGACCGCTTCTTGACAATGATCGGGGCAGGCGATGCCGGGACCTGGGCTGGCGCGTCGAAGGCTTCGACATCGGGCTCAGGCGGGATACTTTGCGTATCCGGATGGATTTCCGCATCCGGATGGACTTCCGGCTGTGGCGGTGTTTGCACAGCCAGACGGGAGCGGCGCCGGGTCACCACGGGAATCGCGGGACGCGCGGCTTCCGGGTGGAACGGCAGGTTCGGTTCGAACTGTTCGGTAGCGGAGTCGGCTGCGGCCCGCGGGGCGCGCACCGACAATGTCAATGTCTTCGAAGTTTTGTTCATGGAGCAATCATCACGTCAGCCGGATCAACCCTTGCGCGCACGCGAGGGGAAAAGCAATCGGGATTCCGGAAAACGGCGATACGCATCCCTTCGGCAGGCCGGATTGGCTTACCGGAAGTGGAAACAAATGCTGGAAGGTGCGTATTCGGCTGGAAGGAAACTCGTACTGCGAGACGGCAAAAGGATCGGCATTATAGCGAATAACGCGGCGGCACATCAATGAACGCGTGACGCAATTGACATTGCGCAGATGCGCTGCCGCGCGGGTTGACGGCAAGCGGAAGATTGGGGTATGTGCGATGCTGCCGGCCGCGCGGAATGCCGGGGCGCGGCAGCGGTTTCATTCGATCAGCAGGGCACGCCGGCGCGCGCGACCAGCCACGCGGGAGGATCCTGCAGCGCGACCGGCCGCAGGAAGCGGTGCATGGCCATCAAACCAACGGAAGTGGTTTGCGGCGCGGTTGACGCCGGCCACGGGCCGCCGTGGTGCTGTGCGCGGGTCACTGCAACACCCGTCGGCACGCCTGCGAACAGGACGCGGCCCCCGATACGCATTGCAGAACGCACAATGGTGTGCGAATCGCGGTCATCCGCTTCCGCGCCCCATACCGTCACGGTCAGGCTTCCTCCTACTGCCTGCAGTGCCTGTTGCAATTCCTGCAGGGAGCCCGCCTTCATCACAATGCACGACGGACCGAAAATTTCGTGCCGGAGTTCAGGATGGCCGATGAAATCCTGTACATCGACTTCGACCAGGTTGGGAGCGGGATGCTTGCCCGTATCCTGCACGCCGGTCGTGAGCCGCTTCGCTGCCGCATGCGACACCAGCTGCGCAACGCCATCGTCGAACGCCTTGCGGATGGCCGGCGTCAGCATTCCGTGCGGCGCCTGCGCATCCATTTCCTGCGCGAGCTGTTGCACGAAGCGGTCGGTTGCCTCTCCTTGCAGCGTGAGCAGAACGCCGGGACTCGTGCAGAACTGGCCGCAGCCGAGCGCAATCGACGCGGCGAGCGTCTTTGCAAGTTCCTGGCCTTTTTCTCGCACGGCGACCGGTAGTGCAACGATTGGATTGATCGAGCCGAGTTCGCCAAAGAACGGAATGGGATTCTCTCGGCCCTGGATTTCCTTCTGCAGCGCCGTGCCGCCGGCAAGCGAGCCGGTGAAGGCAACGGCTGCAATCGATGGATGGCGTACCAGCCGGATGCCGACTTCCTTCGATGCGCCTTCCACCATCTCCAGCACGCCTTGCGGTATGCCTGCGGCATCGACGGCGGTGCTGGCCATGGCGAACACGGCATGCGACAGGCGAGGGTGGGCAGGGTGGGCCTTGACCACGACCGGGCAGCCCGCAGCGAGCGCCGAGGCGGTATCGCCGCCGAGCACCGAGAACGCCAACGGGAAATTGCTCGCCGCGAACATGGCTACCGGGCCGAGCGGAACGTTCACGCGCAGCAGGTGCGGATGTCCCGCGGGCGGCGCACCCGGGACCGCCGGTTCGTCGATCATCTGGAAGGCTTCACCCGCATCGACGGCGTCGGCGAAGGCACGCAACTGGAACGCGGTGCGGTCGAGTTCGCCGTTCAGCCTGACAGCGCCGAGCGATGTTTCTTCATTGGCAAGCGCGACGAGCTGTTCGCGTTCGGCTTCCAGTCCGTCGGCGAGCCGGCGCAGGAATCCGCTCCTGACGGCCGCTTCCGACGCGGCCCACGCATCGGCGGCCGCTGCAGCCCTGGCGACAGCGCCGTCGATCTCGGCGCTGCTCGATTCATGAATAGTCTGTGACATGGTGTCCGGTGGTAACAAGGTTTCAGGGACGCACGAGGCAGGGCTTCTTGTGGTCGAACTTCCAGCCGGGAATCAGGAATTGCATTGCGACCGCATCGTCGCGCGCACCCAGGCCCATGTTGAGATAGAGCTGGTGTGCCGCCTCGAGTTGCGCCATGTCGATCTCGATGCCGAGGCCGGGCTTCTTCGGCACGTCGACCATGCCGCCCTTGATCTGCAACGGTTCCTTCGTCAGGCGCTGGCCGTCCTGCCAGATCCAGTGCGTGTCGATGGCGGTGATCTTGCCCGGCGCCGCTGCTGCGACATGCGTGAACATCGCCAGCGAAATGTCGAAGTGGTTGTTGGAATGCGAACCCCAGGTGAGTCCCCATTCGTGACACATCTGCGCCACGCGCACGGAGCCCTGCATGGTCCAGAAGTGCGGGTCGGCGAGCGGGATATCGACCGATTGCAGCTGGATCGCATGGCCCATTTCGCGCCAGTCGGTGGCGATCATGTTGGTCGCCGTCGGCAGGCCGGTAGCCCGGCGGAACTCGGCCATTACTTCGCGGCCGGAATAGCCGTTCTCGGCGCCGCAGGGATCTTCCGCGTAGGCGAGCACGTTGTGCTTGTCGCGGCAGAGGCGGATCGCATCCTTGAGCAGCCAGCCGCCGTTCGGGTCGAGGGTGATGCGTGCCTTCGGGAAGCGTTCCGCCAGCGCAGTGACGGCGGCGATTTCTTCCTCGCCGCGCAGTACGCCGCCCTTGAGCTTGAAGTCATTGAAACCGTAGCGTTCGTAGGCGGCCTCGGCGAGGCGCACGATGCTTTCCGGCGACATGGCCTTTTCGTGGCGCAGGCGGAACCAGGCGTTGTCCGCATCCGGTTCGCTCGCGTAGGGCAGGTCGGTCACCTTGCGGTCGCCGACGTAGAACAGGTAGCCGAGCATTTCCACCTGGTCGCGCTGCTGGCCTTCACCAAGCAGGGCGGCGACCGGCACTTCCAGGAACTGGCCCAGCAGGTCCAGCATCGCCGCTTCCAGCGCCGTCACCGCATGGATGGTGATGCGCAGGTCGAAAGTCTGCAGGCCGCGGCCGCCCGCATCCCGGTCGTTGAAGGCCTTGCGGACCGTATTGAGGACATGGTGGTAGTTGCCGATGGGCTGGCCGACGACCAGCGGACGCGCGTCTTCCAGCGTCTGGCGGATCTTGTCTCCGCCCGGCACTTCCCCCACGCCGGTGTTGCCCGAGGAATCGGTGAGCAGGACGATGTTGCGGGTGAAGCAGGGGCCGTGCGCGCCGCTCAGGTTGAGCAGCATGCTGTCGCGCCCGGCGACGGGAATGACGCGCAATTCGGTAATGACGGGCGCGGAGGAGTGTGCAGACATGATGGAATCCAGGATGTGGGTGATTCGGGGAGGCGAACCGGTCAGGCCCGGTTCGCGAGCGGGATCAGTCGAGTTCGATCTTGCCGACTTCGATCACCTGCTTCCAGCGCGCGAGTTCCTGCGCCTGGAACCGGGCGAACTCGTCCGGCGTGTTGGCGACGATTTCAAAGCCTTGCGAGGTAAGGCGGCGCTTGGTTTCGGGATCGTTCAGCGCGCCGGTGATGGCGCCGAGCAGCTTGGTCTTCACGTCGGGCGGCAAGCCCTTCGGCGCGGCGACGCCCTGCCAGGAATAGACGTCCACGTTCTTCACACCGGCTTCGGACAGCGTCGGCACGTTCGGCAGCAGCGCGGAACGCTTGTCGCCGGTGATCGCCAGCGCCTTCAGCTTGCCGGCGGCGATGTGGCCGGCGACGACGTTGATGTTCTGGAAGGAGACGTCCGCGTGGCCGCCGAGCAGGTCGTTGATCGCCGGTGCGCCGCCCTTGTACGGAACGTGGATGCCGCTGGTGCCGGTCTGCTGCCAGAACAGGGCTGCGGTCAGGTGGTCGGACGAACCTGCGCCGGAGGTCGCGAAGGTGACCTTGTCCGGATTCTTCTTCAGGTGGACGATGAAGTCCTGCAGGTTGTTCGAGGGGAAGGCCGGCGTGGCGACCAGCACGTTCGGCGCGCGCACGGCCACCGTCAGCAGGTCGAAATCCTTCGAGGGATCGTAGGCGAGCTTCTTCTGCAACACCGGGTTGACGGCATACACGCCGATCGACGCCACCATGAAGGTATAGCCGTCAGCCGGCGCGTTCTTCACGAAGCCCGCGCCGATGGCACCGGTCGCGCCCGGCTTGTTTTCCACGACCAGCGGCTGGCCGAGGGTCTGGTGCATCTTCGGGCCGAGCGCGCGGGCGATGGAGTCGGTCGAGCCGCCGGGCGGGAAGGGGACGACGGCGACGATCGGCTTTTCCGGATAACCGGCAGCGTAGGCGTTGGCGAGGAGCGCGGCGCCGACGGCGAGCGCGGAAATCAGTTTTTTCATGGATATCTCCTGTGGACTCTCGTTGGATTTACTGCGGGCCGAGTCGTGCCATGAGGGCACGCAAGGCTTCTACTTCAGTTGGCTTGAGATCGGACAGCGGCGGACGCACCGGGCCGGCGCTGTGACCGATGATGGTTGCGCCTGCCTTCACGATGCTCACGGCGTAGCCGGGGCAGCGGTTGCGGATTTCCAGGTAAGGCAGGAAGAAGTCCTTGATCAGCCGGTTGGTCGTCTGGGTGTCGCCGGCGGCGTGGGCGTTGTAGAACTCGATCGCCGTGCGCGGGATGAAGTTGAACACCGCGGAGGAGTAAACCGGCACGCCCATCGCCTTGTAGGCGCCGGCGAACACTTCGGCCGTCGGCAGGCCGCCGAGGTAGGCGAAACGGTCGCCGAGCTTCGTGCGGATCGCCACCATGGATTCGATATCGCCGATGCCGTCCTTGAAGCCGACGAGATTCGGGCAGCGGTCAGCGAGTATCTGCAGCGACTCCGGCGTCAGGCGGCAGGCGCCGCGGTTGTAGACGATGACGCCGAACTTCACGCTGCGGCACACCGCTTCGATGTGGGCCACCAGGCCTTCCTGCGACGCTTCCGTCAGGTAGTGCGGCAGCAGCAGGATGCCTTGCGCGCCCTGGCGCTCCGCTTCCTGCGCGTACTTGATGGCCAGCGTGGTGCCGCCGCCCGCGCCGGCGATGATCGGCATGCGGCCGCGGCAGGTCTCGATCGCGGTGCGGATGACCTGGCTGTACTCGGCCGGTTCCAGCGAGAAGAACTCGCCCGTGCCGCCGGCCGCGAAGAGTGCGGATGCGCCGTAAGGCATCAGCCACTCCAGGCGCTCCACATACGGCCCGGGATTGAAGTTCAGCTGTGCGTCGAAGTCGGTCAGTGGGAACGACAGCAGGCCGCTCTCGAGGACAAGTTTCAGCTCATTCGGATTCATCGGCTTACCTTTGGAAAATGTTGCGGGGGAGTTCCTGCCATCCCGCTGGTGAAATCAGGTTTCTTGCATCAAATGGTACCGCTACCAAAACAAATGGTAGCGGTACCAAATTTGAATGTCAAACTGTTTTTGGGGAAAGAAAAGGAGTGGTCAGGCGCTGGCGCGTTCGACGATGGTGAAGCCGACGTCGTGGATGGGCGAGGCCACCGGACGCCCTTCGGCACGGTCGATGATGAACTGGGCGGCAGTGCGTCCGATTGCCGTGCCGTCGATGCGCACCGTCGTCAGCGCCGGGTGCAGGTCCTTGGCAAAGGCGAGGTCGCCGAAACCGATCACGGCCACCTGGTCCGGCACGCGCAGGCCCTTGGCCTGGGCTTCCGTCAGCACACCGAGGGCAAGCAGGTCGGAACTGCAGAAGACGGCGTCGATGTCCGGATGACGGGCGAGCAGGTCCGACAGCCCGGCGCGGCCGCTGCCGAGGGTGGTGGGTGCTGGAACGACGAAAGAGGGAATGTCCTGCTTGCCACGTTGACACATGCCGAGCTTGATCGCGGCATGCGCAAAGGCTTTTTGCCGGCGCACCGCGCGTTCATCGTCGCCGCTGATGGTGGCGACACGCTTGCAGCCGCGGGCATGCAAATATTCTGCTACTTCCGCGCCGATCTTCTCGTGCGAAAAACCGACCAGCATGTCGATCGGCGTCGGCGTCAGGTCCCAGGTCTCGACCACGGGAATACCGCTGGCCAGCAGGCGCCGCCGGCCTTCCGCGGAACGCATGATCCCGGTCAGCACCACACCGTCCGGCCGGCGGCCGATGATGGCTTCCAGCAGCGCATCCTCGCGCGAATCCTGGTAGCCGCTCTGGCCGAGCATGAGCTGGTAGCCACGCTGGGCGAGCGATTCCGTGAGCGATTGCACCGTTTCGAGGAAGACCGGTCCGGCGATGGTCGGCACGACGGCGGCAACCAGCTTGCTCTTGTTGGAGGCGAGTCCGCCGGCGAGCATGTTGGGGACGTAGCCGGTCCGCTCGACGGCGTCACGGACGCGCTGCAGGACTTCCGGGGAAACGGCATTCGGGGTGTTCAGCGCGCGGGAGGCAGTGATGGGGGCGACGCCTGCCAGTTTGGCGACGTCGCGCAGGGTAATGCCGCCGGCGCCGCGGCGGCCCTTCTTTTCGCGGGGGGATGCGGTTTCAACAACGGATGCTTTTTCAGTCATGCCGCGATTTTATCACCGCATAAATGGTACCGATACCATCAAGAGCTATTTCCGAGGCAGGAAAAGTCCCTTGCCGCGCTCCTGCACGATCCCTGCCTTGGCGACCGCGCGCAGGCACATCGCCACCGTCCCCGCGAAGGCTTCGTCATACCAGGGATTGGCGCCGCTCACCGCCACAGTAATGCCATCCACAATCGCGCTGCCCCAAAGCACGGTATCCCCCGGTGCGAGCAGATACGGCCGCAATTCCTGCACGAGATGGCTATCCATCCCCGTGCGCCATGCCACGCGCGCCTTGGCGCGCGCGAAGCCGGCATAGTCCGCGTCCCACTTCGACCGGTCGCCGACGGAATATTCGTAAAGGATCGCGTCTTCGAAGGACGACTCGGCGGGCCCGCGCAACGGGTCCATGACCACGATGACCAGGAAGCCGCTTTCGCCGACTTCCTTCAATTTCATTGCTTCATGGATCATCGGCAGGGCGAAGCCGACGGCTTTCTCGGCGGCGTGGCGGTCGATCAGATAGCTGCCAGCTTGCGACATGTGCGTTCTCCTCCAAGCAATCAATCATTGAGTGACAAAGCGGAAAGTCTTGTCCCAATCGTCCGCAAAGCGTTCGATGCCGAATCGCTCCAGGGCATCACGCCGCGCGCCTTCGCCCAGCCGGCGTGCGTGCTCCCGGTCCTTGACCAGTTCCTGCATGCGCGCGATGAGCGTCTCTACATTGGTATCGATGTAGCCGGATTCGCCGTTGCGGATGACCGTCGACATCTCGGTGGTCGCCAGCGCGACGATGGGCATGCCGATCATCATCGCCTCGATGACGGCCAGGCCAAGGCTGGTGTAGCGGATCGGATTGAAGAAGAAACGGTACGGGGCGGAGAACTCCGGCAGCTTCGCATGCTCGACCTCGCCCAGTCCGCCGGCCTCCTGCGCGCCCATGCCGGCCAGGTCGAGCGGAACCGAGCGTCGCACATGCTCGAAGATGTCGCCGCCCAGCCGGCGTCCGCGCGACCGGATGTTGTTGATCACCACCAGCCCGCGGTCGAGATCGCCGCGCCAGGCAACATCCTTCGGCACCATCACGCCGTGCTCGACCACACGGGTCGGCGTACGGCCGCTGTTCCACATCAGTGCGTTGAAGTGGGTGACGTGCACCAGCAGCACATCCGGGTCGTCGACCGGATGCGGCATGTCGGTCGGATGCTCGCGCGGCGTGTCGTGCTCGATGTAGATCTTCGGCAGGCGCCGCTGCGCCTCGCTCAGGTAGAGGTGCTGGTCCTTCAGGTACTGGTCGTCGTCCTGGAACAGGATGCAGTCAAATTGCATGTCCTTCGCTTCGGACACCGGCAGGTCGATCACATTGCCGCCCCAGGGAATATGGCCGCACCGGCCGCCGTAGCCGGGCGGGCGGTCCGGCTTAGACAGCACGTAGAAATCGTGCGGCGCCTGGGTCAGGTAATACAGGTAACTTCCGTGCGTGTGCCAGGTGAGGATCTTCAGCCGGTTGTTCATGTTTTTCCGTGGCGGGTGCATTGTCATTGTCAGAGGCGGCACATGTTCGAAGGCGAGCGTTGCCGCCTGAATTTGTTCATCATCTCCGCCTTCGCGGGGACGACGGGGAAAATGCATCTCCGGTTCAACAGCCATGCCCGCAATTGTCAGAACGTACCTGCGTATAGCGCACAGCTCCGACACGCCTCCGGCGGTGTCGACGAATCGAGCTGCTCGCGGAAAGCGGTGTATTCCTGTACTGCGGCAGGGACGTCATAAGAGCGCGGCACGGAACTTGACGGCTCCGACCATGCGCCAGAAGACGGCAAGCGGCGGGATCAGCGCGGACGTCACGACCATCTCCGCGACATGTCCCGGCGCCTTGGACGTGCGCTTCAGCCTTTGCAGGCAGAAACGTCCGGTCATGTAGAACCACAGCAGGCCGGCGAGCAGCGCGGGTGCGGCAGCGCCGGCGACCGCGGCGGCGACGCAGGCGAGCAGGGCCGCGACCGTGATGTAGAAATCCCAGCGCGGCCTCGAGCGGATCTTGCGCCGGTAAAGCGTTGGGTGCTTCTTGTACAGCAGCGCGTCGAACTGCACCTTCTTCACCTGCTGCAGGCTCACGCCCCAGCCGGCGGGGCGGATCGGGTGCATCATCACCGCCTTCGGTTCGTACACGATGTTGGCCTGGTAATCGAGCAGGCGGAACTGCAGGTCCGAATCCTCGCGCCAGGCAAAGCGGAAACGCTCGTCGAAGCCGCCCAGGTCATCCAGCACCTGCTTGCGGCAGAAACAGTTGGCGGTGACGAACTCGGCGGTTTCCAGTTGCTTGGCATCGAGTTCGTAGTCGGTGGGCGTGTGCGACAGCGGCATGACGATGCGCCCGCTCACCGCATCCACGCCGTCCTCGAAGGCGCGCATGCCATTCTTCAGCCAGTCCGCGCGGGCGATGGTGTCGTCGTCGGTGAAGGCGATGATGCCGCCGCGTGCCGCGCGCCATCCGTGATTGCGCGCCGCCGCCGGGCCATGCGGGCCCATGGATGGAATGTAGGTGATGCGCGGACCCTGTCCGGCGGTATGCGCCGCCCATCCGGCCACGACTTCGCGCGTGTCGTCGTCCGGGCCGTCATCCACCACGATGATCTCGAAGCGCGCCGGATCGAATCGTTGCAGCACCAGGCTGGCGAGGCAGCGGTTGAGCAATTGCGGGCGGCCGCGCGTGGGGACGACCACGGTGACCGCGACTTCCACCTCGCCTGGCCGCGCAAACGATCCTTCGGTGCGGCGCAAGGGCGTCGGCGTCGCGCCGGTGCGGGGACGGGTTTTCAAACGGGCCGAAGAATCGGCGTGCGTGCTTCTCCGGTCACGGTCGAATGCAAGAATTTTCGTCATGGATACAGCCCTGGATAGCGTGACGACTGATCACAAATATTGTCATTGGTTGGCACCGAGCCGATGCAATTCCCGTTCCATCGATCTTTGTTGAGGGCGCTCAAGCCATGGAATGCATCTCCCTTTCCATCTTCTCGCTGTCGTCCGCGCGCTGCTGCAATTGCCACAGCCGGGCGTACATGCCGCCCTGCAGCAGCAAGCGTGCATGCGTGCCGCGTTCGACGACCCGTCCGCGTTCGAGCACGATGATTTCCGTGGCGTCGACCACGGTGGACAGGCGGTGGGCGATGACCAGCGTGGTGCGGTTCTCCGCCAGTTCATCGAGTTCCTCCTGGATGGCTTGTTCCGACGCCGTGTCCAGCGCCGACGTTGCTTCGTCGAAGATCAGCAACGGCGGATTCTTCAGGATGGCGCGCGCCAGTGCGATGCGCTGTTTCTCTCCACCCGACAGTTTCACGCCGCGTTCGCCCACCGGCGTCTCGTATTTCTGCGGCAGGGAGTCGATCAGGTCGTGGATGTGCGCGGCCTTCGCGGCGGCAATGATCTGCTCCATGGTCGCGCCTTCGCGGCCGTAGCCGATGTTGTAGGCGATGGTGTCGTTGAAGAGCAGGGTTTCCTGCGGCACCACGCCGATCGCTTCGCGCAGGCTCTTGGCGCTGACCTTGCGCACGTCCTGGCCGTCGATGCTGACGCTGCCGGAACCGACATCGTAGAAGCGCAGCAACAGCCTGGCGAGCGTGGATTTTCCCGAGCCGCTGCCGCCCACGATGGCAACCCTGCCGCCGGGCGGGATGCGGAAACTGACGTTGTGGAGGATAGGGCGTTCCGGCTCGTAGGCGAAATTGATGCTTTCGAACGCCACTTCGCCGCGCGTCACTTTCAGTGCGGGCATGCCCGGCGGATCGTGGATCTCCGGTTTTTCCCTGAGCAACTGGAACAGCTTCTCCGCATTGACCAGCGCATCCTTCGCTTCCCGGTAGACGAAGCCGAGCGCATTGAGGGGAAGACAGATCTGGATGACATAGGCGTTGATCAGGATGAGGTCGCCGACCGTCATCTCGCGCGACATGACTCCCTTGCCCGCAAGCAGCATGACCGATGCAACGCCGAGCGCAATGACGGCACTCTGGCCGACATGCAGGATGAAGAGCGCCTTCTGGTTGGCGACCACCGCTTCCGCCCAGTTGCCCATGATGCCCTGGAAGCGCCGCGCTTCTTCCTTTTCGTTGGTGAAGTATTTCACCGTGTCGTAGTTGATCAGGCTGTCGGCCAGCAGGCTCTTGGCGTTCGAGTCCAGCTTGTTCACGCGCCGCTGGAAAATCGTGCGCCGCGCGGTGAATACCAGGGTGAAGCCGCAGTACAGCACGAAGGTCACGCCCAGGATGGCGGTGTACCAGTCGCTGTAGCGGGCGGTCATGATAGCGATCACCATGGTGATTTCGAGCAGTGTCGGCACGATGGTGAACAGGCCCACGCTCAGCAGGAAGGCGATGCCGGACGTGCCGCGGTCGATGTCGGGCAGCAGGCCGCCGATACGGCGCTGCGCATGGAAGCGCGCGCTCAGTTCATGCAGGTGGCCGAATACCTTCAGCGCATAGGTGGCGACCGTATGCTGCGTCACCCGGGAGAAGGCGAGATCGCGCAGCTCGTTGAACAGCGTGCTCGCAAAGCGCAGCGCCGCGTAGCCGGCCAGCAGGATGACCGGCAGCGCCAGCACCTGTTCGGGCCGCGACAACTCATCCACGATGCGCTTGAGGACGAGCGGCACCGAAACGACCGCGAGTTTGGCCAGCACCAGGAAAACCAGTGCCGCGGCAATCCGCCTGCGAAACTGCGATACGACCGTCCAGAGGTCGCGCATGACCTGCGTATCGCTGTGTGCATGTTCAGTAGTCGACATCTCGATAAGAATCCTTGGGATGAGAGCAATGCCTCGCTGTAAGCTTTACAAGCGACTGCTGCAAAAACTGCTGCCTGTCTCCGTGGAAACGAAAGCGGCGCGTTGAATCCTTGTGCTTTGCTGCCTATGCTGAACAAGCGTTTGCACGCACTGTCCAGTGGTATGGAACTTGCACCCATGCCACTGCCACCCTTCGTTTCTTGCAGCGCCCCAGTCACCAGGAAACGCTGCGAGGACTTCATTAGCACTATTTATTCCACGACACCCGTCACAATGACCGCCATCAATTCTTCCCATGCGGACGATGACATGGCGGAAAGAAGCGCTCTCCTTCGCACCGCAGCCGGGCTTGCGGCAGGGAGAGTGTCGTGGAACGGAAGAAAGGAGATTCACGATGGCAAGGATTGAGCAATCGATCGAGATCAACGTTCCGGTCAGCACCGCCTACCGTCAGCTGACGCAGTTCGAGCAATATCCGCGGTTCATGGAGGATGTGGAAGAGGTGCGCCAGGTCGACGACACGCATCTCCACTGGCACACCAAGGCAGGGAATCTGGACATGGAATGGGATGCGGAGATAACGCAACAAGTTCCGGACCGCTGCATCGCCTGGCGCAACCTGAACGGGCCGCGCTATGAAGGAAAGATCGAGCTGCGGCCGACCGAGTCGGACCGCACGGAAGTGAAGCTGACCATGGAATGTGATCCCAGGCAACAGATCCTGGTGCAGCACGGCGACGCACAGAAGGTCATCGCGGAGCGTACCGAGCACGATCTCGCGCGCTTCAAGAAATTCATCGAGAAGCTGGGCAAGGACAGCCACGACTGGCTGGGCAAGATCAAGGACATGGAACCCCTCACGACCGATGCCGGAGCCGCGCGGATGGAGAGCGAGCCCGGAAAAGGCAAGCCGGATGGCTGGCGCAAGGAACGCCAGATGCCGCCTGCGCTCGACGCATGGCAGGCCGCCATGCGGCCCGCATGGATGCCCGAGGCGATGACCGCATGGAGCGATCCGCTGGCGGTGATGCGCCGAATGTCGGAAGACCTCGACCGCATGATCGAGCGCGTCGTCGGCGTGATGACGGCAGGATCACCGCTCAGGCAGTCGCCGGAACAGGCCGCGAAATGGACGCCGCCGGTGGAGGTGGCGCAACGCGACGGCAAGTTCATCGTGTGTGCCGAACTGGCCGGGGTCAAGCGCGAGGATGTGTTGGTGGAAGTGAGCGGCGACCGCTTGACCATCTTGGGCGAGCGGCGGCAGGAACCGCCGCATGGTCCGCAGGAACAGCGGCGCAGCGAGCGTTCGTACGGCCATTTTTACCGCGTGATCAATCTGCCCGCCGGTGCACGGGGCGACGCTGCATCCGCATCGCTGCAGGATGGATTGCTGGAGATTACGGTACCGGTTGCGGAAGGTGGTAAGAACGGACGCCGCATCGAGGTGCAGTCCCGGCGCTAGCAAGCGAGAGCATCAAATCGACACGGTCAACATCTGGTACCTGATTATTGGCGCCCTGCTCCTGCTGATGGGGCTGCTCGGCTCGATCTGGCACAGGCTGCCGCTCAGTCCGGCGATGCTCTACCTGCCCATCGGCTTTGCGCTTGGACCGTCCGGCGCCGGGCTGGTGACGCTCGATCCGCATGAGAATGCCGGACTGCTGACACTGCTGACGGAGATCGCGCTGCTGATCTCGTTGTTCACCGTCGGGCTCAAGTTGCGCGTGCCGCTGTCCGACCGCATCTGGCGCCTGCCCTTGCGCCTCGGCGTTCTCGGCATGCTGGTGACATCGGCGATGGTGGCGGCAGCCGGCGTCTATGTGTTCGGCCTGCCCCTCGGTGTAGCGGTGCTGCTGGGGGCGGTGCTGTCGCCGACGGACCCGGTCCTGGCTTCCGATGTGCAGATCCACGATGTAGGCGACCGCGACCGGTTGCGCTTCAGTCTCAGCGGCGAGGGCGGCCTGAATGACGGGACCGCCTATCCGGTCGTGATGTTCGGGCTGTTCCTGCTGGGTGTGGAGGATGCGAAGGACTATGGTTCGCCCTGGGCGCCGCTGCTGGCGCTGTGGGGCATCCTCGCGGGATTCGGCAGCGGCTTCCTGCTCGCGCGGGGCGTGGTGAGGCTGGCACTGCATTTGCGGCAGCGGTATCACAAGGCGCTCGGCATGGAAGAGTTCCTTACGCTCGGACTCATCGCCGCATCGTACGGCGTGGCCCACATGGTGCATGGCGTCGGCTTCATCGCGGTGTTCGCTGCCGGCGTCGCCATGCGCGGCATCGAACACGAGCGCAGCGGGACGACGCCGCCGGCCGAGGTGATCGGAGCGGTGCCCGCGGGAGATGAGCCGACGGTGGCGACGCACCCGTCAAAGGCGCCTGCCTACATGGCCGAGACCGTCCTCGGATTCAACCAGCAACTCGAACACATCGCCGAATTCGTGATGGTGCTTCTGCTGGGCATCATGCTGTCCGAAGCCGGCTTCAGCGCGGAAGGCGCGCTCGCCGCCGGGCTGCTGTTCCTGCTGGTGCGGCCGGTATCGGTGTTCGTCTCGCTGGCGGGCGAGCGGGCAGGGCGGACGCAGCGGGTACTGATGGGCTGGTTTGGCATCCGCGGCATCGGTTCGCTCTACTACCTGGTGTTCGCCCTGCAGTTCGACTGGGCGATGGATATGAAGGAGCGCGTGGTCTCGATGGTGCTGACCGCGGTCGCGATTTCGGTCCTGCTGCACGGCATTTCCGCCACTCCGCTCATGGCGCAGTACCACAAGCGGCGGCAGCCGCTCGTCGACGAATGAAAGGACAAACATGAATGCCGATATCATCGGCTGGCTCAGTGCCGCAATCCTGGTGATGACGATTTCCCGGCAGGTATATACGCAGTGGCGCGCGCGCAGCGTGGAAGGCGTATCGAAGTGGCTGTTCATCGGGCAGCTGACTGCTTCGCTCGGCTTCACCATCTACAGCTATCTGGTGGAAAACTGGGTATTCGTGTTTGCCAACTTCTTTATCTTCCTCACCGCGGTCGCGGGTGAGTTCGTCTACATGCGCAACAAGCGGCTGGCGCGGCGCGAGACGGGCAGGTAAAAACGCCCGCCTGCATTTTCCTATTTACATACGCGGGTAGAAATTACTTCTACGATCTGCCCTCTGCCGCAGGCGGGAGAGGGCAGATCGTGCAGGTATGCCGCTTGCTTGACAATCAAGCAAGATGCGATGCCCCATGACGCGGCGGCAGGGTCGTGTGCTGGCCGCACAACCGACGACAGGAGGCCGATGTGTATACGCTGGGAATCAATGCTGCCTATCACGACTGTTCCGCCTGTCTCGTCCATGACGGCGTCGTCGTGGCCGCTGCGGAGGAAGAACGTTTCACGCGCATCAAGCATGGCAAGCGGCCTGTACCGTTTTCGACCTGGCAACTGCCCTACCATGCGATCGACACCTGCCTGGCAGAAGCGGGCATCGCCCTGGCCGACGTGCATCACGTCGCCTATTCCTACAACCCGTCGCTGCTCCTCGGCGAGCATAACGGCAACACCGCCATACAACTTCCCCTCGAGCCATCCGCGCATGCTTCGTCCGAATGGACGGCGCCATGGGACCCGCTGTTCCTGTCATATATCGTGAACGCTCCCCGGCAGCTTGCCAGCGGCGCTCCGCATCATTTGCGCAAGCGTTTCCGCAACGTGCGCCATGACGGCCCCTACCGGTGGCATTTCGTCGAACATCATCTCGCGCACGAGGCCAGCGCATTCCTGGCGGCGCCTTTCGACGAGTGCGCCGTCCTCTCCATGGATGGCCGGGGCGAACTGGCGACCACCAGTTACGGCTTCTACCAGGACCGCCGCTACAAACGCATCAAGCAGGTCAACCTGCCGCATTCCCTCGGCCTGCTGTATGAGTCGGTGACCAGCTACCTCGGCTTCCTGCATTCTTCCGACGAATACAAGGTGATGGCGCTCGCCTCCTTCGGCAAGCCTGTCTATGCGCCGCTGCTGCGCGAAGTCGTGCATTACCTCGGCGACGGCAACTATGAAGTGCTGCCGGCCGAGTGGGAGCGCATGTTCGGTCCCGCCCGCGAGCGCGGCAGCGCGTTCACGTCCAGGCACATGGACATCGCTGCCTCGCTGCAGGCGGTGCTGGAAGAAATCGTGCTGCGCATGGCGGACTGGCTGCACGAGCAGACCGGCGCCGACAACCTGGCAATGGCGGGCGGCGTCGCGCTCAACTGCGTGATGAACGCACGGGTCAGGGATCGCGGCCGTTTCAAGCGCGTCTGGGTGCAGCCGGCGGCAGGCGATGCCGGGACGTCGCTGGGAGCGGCGCTCTGGATCGACAGCGCGCAGTGCGGGCCGTCGCAACGGCGCTGGCAGATGGACCATGCCTTCCTCGGCCCCGCTTACGGCGACGATGAGATAGAGGCTTTCCTGCGGCAGGCGAAGCTGCGTTATCGCCGGACGGCGGATTTGCCGGGCGAGGTGGCAGACCTGCTGATGCAGGACAAGGTCATCGGATGGTTCCAGGGGCGCATGGAGTTCGGCCCGCGCGCGCTCGGCGCGCGATCCATCCTCGCATCGCCGCTGGACGCCTCCATGCAGCAGCGGCTGAACCAGATCAAGGACAGGGAAGACTTCCGGCCGGTGGCGCCCGTGGTGCTGGAGGAAGAGGCGGCCAACTGGTTTGTCGACGGCGCCGTTTCACCGTTCATGGTCTTTGTCTACGACGTCCGGCCGGACAAGGCGGACCGCATTCCGGCCGTGCGCCATGTGGACGGAACGGCGCGCATCCAGACCATCAACCGCGGCCAGAACGCCGCCTACTACGACCTGCTCAAGGCATTCGCCGAACGCAGCGGGGTGCCGGTGCTCATCAACACCTCCTTCAATACGCGGGGCGAACCCGTTGTCTGTTCGCCCCGCGACGCGGTCGAATCCTTCTGCTCCACGCCGCTCGATGTCCTGGCGATCGGTCCCTTCATTGTGGAGAAGCCATGATGCGCGAGCCTCTGGCCGACAGCCTCTTCGGCGGCGTGCAGCCGCCGCGCAAGATCGCCGTGTTCCGCGCACTGCAACTGGGCGACATGCTGTGCGCCGTGCCGGCCCTGCGCGCATTGCGCGCGGCGGCGCCGCAGTCGCACATCACGCTCATCGGCCTGCCGTGGGCGGCAACCTTCGTCAAGCGATTCGGCAAGTACCTGGACGACCTGCTCGTCTTTCCAGGATTCCCCGCTTTTCCCGAGCAGCCTGCCCACCTGAACGCCGTGCCGCACTTCCTCTCGGAGGCGCAGCGCCAGCGATTCGACCTGGCGATCCAGATGCACGGCAGCGGCCCGCTGAGCAATCCGCTGACGGTGCTGTTTGCCGCCGAACGCTGCGCGGGCTTCCATGTGCCGGGCCAGTATTGCCCCGATCCGCGCAGCTTCCTGCCATGGGAAGAGCGCGAGCATGAGGTGCTGCGCAACCTGCGCCTGCTGGAGCACCTCGGTGTGCGGCGGCAGGGCGAGTACCTTGAATTCCCGCTGGCCGATGCCGACTATCGCGCGCTCCAGCGCAGCCAGATCAACCTGCCGGCTCCAGGCACTTACGTGTGCATCCATCCCGGCGCGCGCCTGCCGTCGCGGCGCTGGCTGCCGCAGCGCTTTGCCGAGGTGGCCGACCGCCTTGCAGCCGGCGGGATGAAGATCGTCCTGACCGGCGCCCAGGACGAAGCCGAGGTGGTGCGCGCGGTGCGCGGCGCCATGCGCATGCCGGCGCTGGACCTCTGCGGCAAGACCGACCTCGGCGCGCTGGGCGCGCTGCTGGCGCAGGCACGCCTCGTGGTCACCAATGACACCGGCATTTCGCACATGGCCGCCGCCGTGGCGACGCCGAGCGTCGTGGTGTCATGCGGCAGCGATCCAGCACGCTGGGCGCCGCTCGATATGGAACGCCATTCCGTGATCAGCGCCGACGTCCCCTGCCGCCCCTGCATGCACCACACCTGTCCGACCGCGCATGAATGCGCGGATGACGTGGGTGCTGACGTGGTGGCCGTGATGGCGGTGCGGGTGATCCGGAACTGGGAGCACAGGATCGCCGTGCGGGAGGAGAAATGAAGGAATCCGGCAGGCGGATACTGGTCACCGGCGGCGCCGGCTTCCTGGGTTCCCACCTCTGCGAGCGACTCCTTGCGCAGGGACAGGAGGTGCTGTGCCTGGACAACTTCTTTACAGGCAGCAAACGGAATGTCGCACACCTCCTGTCCGACCCGCGCTTCGAACTGATCCGGCACGACATCACGCTGCCGTTGCAGGTGGAGGCGGACGAGATCTACAACCTCGCCTGTCCCGCATCGCCCGTCCACTACCAGCATGATCCGATGCAGACCACGCGGACCAGCGTGCTCGGCGCGCTCAATGTCCTTGCGCTGGCCAGGCGGCTCAATGCAAAGGTATTGCAGGCGTCGACCAGCGAAGTTTACGGCGACCCGCAGGTGCATCCGCAAGCGGAGCACTATTGGGGACACGTCAACCCCATCGGCGTGCGCGCCTGTTACGACGAAGGGAAGCGTTGCGCGGAAACCCTGTTCATGGATTGCCGCCGGCAATACGGCACGGACATCAAGATCGCGCGCATCTTCAATACCTATGGACCGCGCATGCACCCGGAAGACGGCAGGGTGGTGTCGAACTTCATCATGCAGGCGCTGGCCGGCCAGCCGCTGACGGTGTATGGCGACGGTACGCAGACGCGCTCGTTCTGCTATGTGGACGACATGATCGACGCGCTTGTTCGCTTGATGGACAGTCCGCGCGAATTCCGCGGTCCGGTCAACCTCGGCAATCCGGGGGAATACACGATGCTGGAACTCGCCGATCGCGTCATCGCCATGTGCGGATCGACATCGGACATCGCTTTCCGGCCCTTGCCAGACGACGATCCCGTGCGCCGCCGTCCCGATATCTCGCTTGCGCGCTCCGCCCTCGGATGGGAACCCAGAATTGGGCTGGACGAGGGATTGCAGCGCACCATCGACTGCTTCCGCCGTTGCCTTGACGACGATCAGCCGGTGCGGGAACGCAGTTTGCATGGGCGGTAGATGAACAACAGAGGATGCAGTCGCCACGCTTGACCGACAGAGGTGCGATCATGAATCGATGCCGCGGGAAGTTCCAGAGGATGCCGTCTTTGCTTCGGTGCCTGTCCTTTGCCGGAGCCGTGCTTGCACTTGCAGGCTGCGGCGAGGGGCCGGGCAATCCGCGTCCCCCGTATTCGCCGCCACGCCCGGTGACCGAAGCCGGGAAGGTTTCCCCCGCTCACCTCGTGCTGCCCGCGTTGCCGGTGCGGCCCGCGCCCGGCATGATGTGACCTTGCCGCCCTGTTGCCCGTCTGCACAACAAGGAGAATGATGGACACAAGCGACACAAACGCGGGCCGGGCGTCGGTCTGGACCGCGACGGCAGAGGCTGTCAGCTTTCCCCGGCTGTCGCGCGACATCGAGGTTGACGTCGCCATCATCGGCGGAGGAATCACCGGCATTTCCACTGCCGCCTTGCTTGCCGCCGAAGGGCTGCGCGTGGCCGTGCTCGAGGCGGGCAGGATCGGCATGGGCGCGACGGGCCATTCCACCGGCAACCTGTACGGCATGGTCGGCGAACCGCTGCACAAGCTGGCGGCGAAGTGGGGCGACGACCAGGTCTGGAGGATGGTCGCCTCGCGCATGGCCGCGATTGACCTGGTTGAAAAAAATACCCGCGCCTTCGGCATCCAATGTAATTTCTCGCGCCAGCCATGGGTGCTGTACAGCGTCGATTCCTCGGCGGCAAGCAATGCCGTGATTGACCGGGAGTACCAGTGCATGCGGGACGCCGGGCTGGAAGCGCGTGTTACCACCGATATCCCCTTGCCGGTTGAAATCCATCGTGCGCTGGTGGTGTCGGGACAGGCGCAGTTCCATCCCTTGCGCTACGTGCGCCAGCTGGCGGAATCCATCCGGTCCGGCCGCTGCATGATTTTCGAGGAAACGCCGGTGTCCGGTATCGACGAGGAAGCCGGCGTCGTTACCGCTGGCGCGTACTCGGTCAAGGCCGGGCGTATCGTGATGGCCACGCATACGCCCAAGGGATTCAATGCGATCCAGACCGAACTGGGGCCGTACCGCGAGTACGCCGTTGCCGCGCCGTTGCGCACCCACCGGATGGCGGGGGGAATCTTCTGGAGCGTCGGCGCCGAAGCGACATCGACACGCCTGTTCGAGATGGATGGCAAAGCCTGGGTGATGATGATCGGCTGCAAGCACAAGACGGGCCAGAAGAACGATCCCGAAGCGGCTTTCGCGAAGCTCGATGCCTTGCTGCAGTCGCGCTTCGACGCGGACCCGACGGAATTCCGCTGGTCGGCCCAGCAATACCGCGCGGCGGACCATCTTCCGTATATCGGACCGAGCATCGGTGCGGAGCGCCTGCTGCTTGCCACCGGGTTTGCCGGGGACGGACTCACCTTCGGCACGCTGGCGGCGATGATCATTGCCGACCATATCGCCGGCCGGCCGAATCCCTACGCCGACCTGTACACGCCGCGCCGGTTCACGCCACTCAAGTCCGCCGGCTCCTTCCTGAAGGAAAACCTCAACGTCGCCGGCTACTACGTGAAGGATTACATCAAGGGCGGTGAAGTGACGCAGTTGTCGGAGGTGCCGCGCGGGGAAGGGCGCATTGTCGATCTCGACGGCGACAAGCTGGCGGTGTATCGCGACGACGCCTACCAGTTGCATATCGTGTCGCCGGTATGCACCCATCTCAAGTGCATCGTCCACTGGAACCAGGCCGAGCGCAGCTGGGATTGTCCGTGCCACGGCAGCCGCTTCTCCACCGACGGTGCGGTGCTGGAAGGTCCGGCCCTCACGCCGCTGGAAAAACGGATGATGCCGCCGGCAACCAACGACACATGGCTGTCTTAGAGCGGTTTGCGGATCCCTTGAACTGCACCGCAGACCGCTCTAATGGCATGGACCTTGCGTCACTGCGGCGAAAGGATGACAGGCACATGCATGACACCCTTTTGGAGACGGACAATGGTTTTATCGACTCGCGTCGAGCAGGTATCGGTACCGAATGAAAATGGCGCCATCGATGGCGTGTTGTGGCTTCCGGATGATCCCGTCGGGGTCATCCTGCTCGCGGACGGCAGGAGCGGGTACCGCGTGAAGCCGCCCATCGATTATGTCGGCACGGTGCTGCGCAACGCGCGCCTGGGCACCTTCTGGCTCGACCTGACGCCGCAAGGCGAGGCCGAACCTGCCGGCGCCGATCCCGGCACACTTGCGCGGCAGCTCGAGTCGGCATGCGACTGGCTGAAGGAGCACCATGCGGTGCGGGACCTTCCGGTCGGATTGTTTGGCGCCGGCATCGGCGTTGCCGCCGTGTTGCAGCTGGCGGCACAGCTTGGCTCCAGGGTGTTTGCCGTCGTGCTGCGCGGCGGGCGGGCGGATCTTGCTTCGCAGGGTAACCTTCCCCGGGTCAACGCGCCGACGCTGCTGATTGCCGGCAGCCTCGACGAGCGCGTGGTCGGCATCAACAGGGTCATCTATGCGGCGTTGCGCTGCAAGAAGCGCCTTGAAATCATTCCCGGCGCCACCCATTCCTTCGAGGAGCCGGGCAGCCTCGAAGTCGTCGCCCGCCTGACGCGCGCCTGGTACCTGCAGAACGTGCGGGTAAGGCATGTGTGAAGCACGTAATTTCTTCTGGCAGCAGAAGGAATTACACGGGCTGACGGCGCGAATCGCGGCTTGGTGCATATCAAGTAAAATGCTTTTTTGTCATCGTTGCCGAAACCGCGCAAGATGGCGGAAGTCAAACCGGCTGCAACTCTCCACGACCCGCACACCCATCTCGAAGGGGACTGCCATGAACAAGAAATTCGCACTGCCTGTGATGTTTTTCGCCGCTGTCCTTGCCGCCGGATGCGGCAGCATGGGCGGCAGCAAGGATGCCTCGGACAAGTCCGCCGGCCAGGTCGTCGACGATGCGGTAATCACATCGAAGGTGAAGGCGGCACTGCTCGCCGATCCCGATATCGCCGGCCTGAAGATCAACGTCGATACCGCCAAGGGCAAGGTCACCCTGAAAGGGGAAGTGAAGTCGCTCGCGCTGTGGCGCAAGGCCGAATCTCTGGCGCGTGGCGTGGAAGGGGTGCAGGCGGTCAACAACCAGCTGGTGATCACGGGCTGATGCCGCAGGGATACCGGGGCCGCGCATGCCGATGCATGCGCGGCGCCCCGCTGATATCTCAGGCGTAATCCACCTGGTTGTGCTTGGTCGTGACCAGCTTGTTCTGGGACAGCGACATCATCAGCACGGCAATCATTTCATGCATGATGATGGTGTGGCCGTTTGCGGTAGCCTGCAGGTACTCGCGCAGCTTTTCGCGCACAGCCTGCACGCCGGTCACATCGATGATGATGTCGACCTTGAGGCCGAGCATCGCGATGTCCATGAAATCGTTGGTGGTCTTGATCCCGCGCGCGCGCGCCACGGCCATGCCCGGCATGTCGTCCTTCAGGTCGGCCACGCCGACGACTTCGACGAACGATGCGTCCAGCAGCTGCTTGATGAGCGGCGTGCCGGTTTCGCCTGCGCCGATGATGCCTACACGGATTTTCTGCATTCTCAACTCCCATTTCCTCAAGTCTGAACATGTCCGCCGCGGTGTCGCGCGGCAGGGCTGGTGCCAGTCTCTGCCTCCGGCCTGCAAATGCCAATGATCCAGGTCAAAGATTGCTTTCCTGCGGGTTATTCCTTTGGCAGCAGGCGGCGGGCCGCAGGCACGATCATGTCGACATCCGATTCCGGGTAGGCGACGCAGGGGAGGATGTAGCCTTCGGCCTTTTCCTCGCGGGTGAGGCCTGGCCATTCGATGCGGTAGCCGACCTGTCCGCTGGCGAGCCGGCACATGCATGTGCGGCAGGTGCCGTTGCGGCAGGAGGCGGCAAGTTCGATGCCGGCCCGTCGCGCGGCGGTAAGCAGGGGCTCCGAGGCCGGGGCGTCGAATGTGAGGCCGGAAGGCTGGATACGGGCGGAAAACCGGGACGGGCTTGTCACTCTGGAAACGCTTTCAGGCCGGATGAACGGGGGACGCAGCCCCTTCGCCGACAACCGTATTCCACGGCCGCACGCGCCATTTCGCCACCAGCCCGCCGGTGACATAGGGATCGGCCCTGGCGAATGCCTCGACCACATCCGCCGAATCGGCCTGGAAGAACAGGACCGCGCTGTCCACGGGATCGGCCGTTACGCCGCCGAGGATCAATTCGCCACGCCGGTGCGATTCCCACGCCAGCTTCAGGTGGTCGTTGCGGAATTGTTCGCGCCGCGCCATGTAGTCGGGCACATAGTCGTAGAAAAGCAGGAAGTGCATTGTTCTCTTCTGAACGCCGGAAAGAGCCAATGATAGCTGCTCAGGCGAAAACCTGCGGACTGGCGGGTGTAGCGGGAGCAGCCTTTTCCCTTGGCGCAGCGTCGTGGAATGCTTCGATCACTGCACGCCGCACGTTGCGCCAATGCTCGCCGCGCCCGCGCACATGCTTCTGGTTGATCTCCAGTTCGATGCCGAGGTAGGCATCGGGCGGAAAGCGCCGCCGCAGGTAGACGGTGAAACCGTCGGCGGTACCCAGGTAGGGATAGTTCAGCCGGGTTTTCAGCATCGAGGCATACACCTTCAATGCGGTCTGCCAGCGCCGGCACAACCCCGTTTCCGCCGGGCGGGAGGGATCGTACAGCAAGCCGAGGTCGGCGCTGCGCACCTTGCCGGCAAGTTCGGGCGTGAAGCTGTGGCAGGACACATGCACCACCCGCATGCCCGCCGCGATGGCCTGCTCGATCTGCGTCTCGACTTTCATGCGGTAGGGGATGTAATAGCGTTTGAAGATTTCCTCGCGGATGTCTTGCGGCGCGCGGCGCGTCGCCTCCGAGTAGAGCTTGGGGTGGCTGGGCGAACGGTTCAGGTCGATCAGCAGTCGGCTGACGGTCGACACCATTAGCGGCGCGGAAAGCGCAGCGGCGAACTCGCGCGCAACGCGCAATGCCCCCACGTCATAGGCGCGATGGGTCCGCAGCAGCGGCGCGTGGCCGAGGAAAAAGTCGTGGTAGCGCGAGGGCACGCGGTTGCCGCCGTGCTCGCAGGTGATCAGGTAAAAATCCTTGGCCGGCAACTTGTCCTCACGGCAGGAACAGTTGTCCGGCACGCAGGCAGTCGCATAGTGCCCGGTAGACCGACAGCAGTTGCGGACGTGACGGCTGGCTGCCGGCGGCATGCAGCAGACGCCGCGCCAGCGGGCCATGTTCAAGGATGGCCTGCAGCGGTTCCGCCCAGTACTGCCGGTGCCGCGGATCGTCCTCCAGCATGCGTTCCACCAGATGCCGCCACAGCGCGGAGGCGGTGCAGCGGTTGCCGGGGAAATCGAGCAGGCGCAGGTAGGTTGCATTGTCGATGTTCGCCTCGTCGGCATCGTGGATGCATTCCTGCAGGATAGCCGCCAGTGCGGCTGTGTTCATTTCCTGCTGCCCAACCAGATTGTCCGCGTGGTACAGCCGGCGCACGAGATTCACGACCGCCGCCGCGATCGCCAGGTCGGCACGCGGGCACTCCTGCGTGTCCAGCACGCGTATTTCGATCGCATTGCGGTCGAAGCGCGCAATCGCGCCGCGCGAATTCAGCCATTCGTGCCGCAGTACCTTCTCCGGGTCGTGGGGCGCGATGGCGCGGTACATTGGCGCAAGAATCCGTTCCTCGTAGGCGGCGCGGCTGGTGATGGTTTCCGGCACGACCATGCCGGTGATCGAGGGAAATCCGCTGGCATTGTTGCAGTAGGTCCGCATGCGGTAGTCCATCCAGCCGGCAGGCCGTCCTTCCACGAACGGCGAACTGGCGGCGAGTGCAGGCAGGATCGGCAGCACCAGGCGGATCGCCGCATGCAGGCGTGCGAACTCGTCGTCATCGCCGAAGGGCAGGTTGATGTGCATGCTCTGCAGGTTGGCCCAGCCGTGGCTGCGGCTGTCGAAGATGCGGTCGTAGGTGCGGTAGATCGCTTCGTTGCCATGCGGCCAGAGGCGGGTTTCGGTGCGCGGTTCCATCCACGGATGCATCCCGCCCGGCATGAGACGGGCGCCGAAGGATTGCAGCCGGCGGTCGATCTCGCGTACTTCTGCCTCGAAGGCGTCGGTCAGCAGGCCAAGCGAGGCGGTGGGCCGGACATTCTTGATCTCGATTACATGCAGGACGAGTTCGTTGGACCAGCCCATCCTGCCGCGCGCAGTGTCGCTGCCGCCCTCCAGCAGACGATCCGCCACTGGCATTACCGACAGGTGCTCGCTGTCGACGATCATGTATTCCAGTTCGATGCCGCAGCCCATGAAGGCGTGCAGCAGCGGGGGCTCATCCTCGCTCATATCGATGTGTTTCCTTTCCTGGCTTCGATGCGCTTGCGGAAGACGCCCATGACTTCGCGGTAGAGCGCATCGGACAGCACGTCGTCTTCGTTGCCGGCATCCACATTCGGGTTGTCGTTGATCTCGATCACGTAGTACTGGCAACCGACCTGTTTCAGGTCGACGCCGTAGAAGCCGTCGCCGATCAGGTTGGCCGCCTGCACGGCAATCTTCACCACCTCGTCCGGCACCTCGCCGACCGACAGCGCCTCGGTGCGGCCTTCGGACATGCGCTGGTGCTCATGCTTGATGATCTGCCAGTGCCCGGGAGCCATGAAGTACTTGCAGACGAAGAGCGGGCGCTGGTCGAGCACGCCGATGCGCCAGTCGAACTCGGTCGGCAGGTATTCCTGGGCCAGCACGAGTTCCGATTCCTGCAGCAGCTCGTTGACCTTGTCCAGCAGCGCTTCCTCCGATTCGATCCTGACCACGCCCTGCGAGAAGGCGCCGTCGGGCTGTTTCAAAATGCAGGGCAGGCCGAGCGTGGCGACGATCTGGTCGACATTTCCCTTGTGCACCACCATGGTTTTCGGCGTGGGGATGTGGTGGCGGTTCAGCAGTTCGTTCAGGTAGATCTTGTTCGTGCAGCGCAGGATCGATTCCGGATCGTCGATGACGACCATGCCGGCCTCCGCCGCTTGGCGCGACAGCTCATAGGTGTAGTGGTCGACATTGGTGGTGTCGCGGATGAAGAGGGCGTCGAATTCGGCAATGCGGCGCGTGTCTTTCGGCGTGATCAGTTCCGCGGTCATGCCGAGCAGCTCGGCTGCTTCGCGGAACTTCTGGATGGCATCGGGGTTGGAGGGGGATTCGTTTCTTTGCGGGTCGTGGAGGATGGCGAGCGAGGGTTTTCGGGAGGCGGGCGTGCTCGTTCGTATCTTCTGTTCCTGCAGGTAATCCATCGCCGCGCGGGCGGCGAAATCCTGGTGGTGCGCCGGAATGTCGCGGATGCTGCCGGGGTAAATGCTGCACAGGTGCCAGCTTCCGTTTGCCTGCTCGAAACGCGCATGCAGCACCGGCGTGCGCAGGAGCTTGAACAGCTGCTCGCTCAAATGCGGATGCCCGGCTTCCGCATCCCGGCCGAAATACATGTTCAGGTCGACGAAATCCTCCGCCGTCCGAGCAAAGGAGCAATCGATCAGGTTGCCGAGCTTGCCGGTAATGTCCTGCACCACGCTGCCGGCATACAAATCCTTCATCGCCTGCACGTCGGGCACAGGCAGGTGGCCGCGCGCCTCGGCCAGCAGGGAAACGTAATAACCCTGGCTTTGGTAACGGTAGGTCCTGCAGAGGTTGAAGACTTTGGTGGATCCGATATCCCCGTAGGCGGGGTCCATGAGGTAAGTCTGGGCGGGTATGACGGTGACACCGGGTATGTCGCTGGGCCAATCTTGCTGTTGACTGACGACGAAAAGGATATTCATGGTACTTCCTGTCGCGGCGGACACCGCGGGTGGATGATGAGCAGGTTGGCGTCATGGGTCACGATGCCCAGCAGCACCGCATTGACAACCCGGTCTACGCTCAGCCAGTACTCCTGGGTGCCGGCATAAGGATTCTGTTGATAGGGATCGACGACCAGCACCTTGCGGCGCTCGCGGTCGTATCCGGCAATGATGACGAAATGCCCGGACGGCAGTCCGCGTACGTCGTCGGGTTCGTCGTCCGGTCCGTGTTCGCGGGCCACCCGGTAGAGGTAGGTCGAACTTAGTCCGGTGATGATGGGCAGTTTCCGGCGCAGGATGGCGCGGATCAGGTAGCGCGACAGGTCCAGCAGGCGCAGCCGTCCGCCGAGGCCGAGAAAATCGAGGTAGCCCGTGGTCGCGTGCTGCAGGCGGTAATCCATCTTCGTCTCACGCTGCTTCTGCAGACGGTCAGCGATGTCTATGCCCGGCTCGGTGAACCAGGTCGGGTCGAACACATTGAGGTTGTAGGTATAGATCGTCGCGCTGTAACCGCGGCGCAAGGCATCGCAGGCGAGGAACACGGCGAAGGTGCCGCCATGCTCGAGCCGGCCGGTGCGCTGGATCACCCCGGTGAGCGACTCGTCTTCTCCCCAGTAGCGGTAGACGGCATGCAGGCAGGTCGGACCGCAGGTGGTTTCGTCCGGCTGCGGAAGAATCTTGACGGGCAACTGCAGGATGTCTTGGCTCACGGGAAAGTGTTCCGGTCCTTGCTGAGATCAAACACGCGCTGCGCTTCTTCAGCGGCAGCAACAAGCGCTTAGCATTTTCGGTGCCAGACGATGATGATGGTGTGGCCTGCTTGAAGACTTCATGGCCGTGTAAAAGTTTCCAATGCATGCAGCTATTTCCGGCCGATTCCCGCTTTCCCTTCCGCAATCCGCGACTGCTGCGCGTTTCTGTTACGGGCATGAATGCTGCATCGGTGAATGAATGTCCGGAACGCGAGTCTTGCGCTCCCCCGTGAATTCGTCCAAGGAGGTTCCAGCCATGAAAAAAATATCGAGTCTTTTGATTGCGCTCGGCATGCTTTCCACGCCTGTGCTCGCTCAGGTGCATACAGCGCCGCAGCCGATGCCGGGAGCAGAATCTGCCGGCGCATCCGGCGACAGTTCCTCTGGCGCTTCCGGCTCCGGACCGATGCGTTCGGAAGCAGGCGCTGACCTGCAGCCGCCTCCATCTCCCATTGCACGGCTGAAGCCTGTCACCCAGGATGACGTCACCTATCTCTGCGGCGGCGTGGGCGAGGAAGAGTCCAGTTACATGAAACAGCAAGCGACGGGCTACGACCTGATGCTGACCTTTGCCACGCGCAGCGGCGCCTATCTTGCGGATGTGGATGTCGATATCCGCGACGCGAGCGGCAATACGGTACTGCAGCTGGCCTGCGATTCGCCCATCCTGCTGGTGGACCTGCCGCAGGGCGGCACCTACAAGGTACGTGCGGAGGCAGCGGGCTATACGCTGAACAAGTCGGTCAGGGTGGCCGGAGGCCGCAAGCAGTCACCGAAAGTCGCCAGCTCCATCCTTTCCTGGCCGCAGCAAGTAGCAGAGGGCGGCGGGTCGCCCACTTCCACCGGCAGCGGCTCCAGCGGCGACCGTGCCGCAGGCAGCGGTGCACGCTGACCATGGCGTCCAGCGTCGATCCACGCGCCGGCGTACTCGCTTCCACCCTGGGACATCCCGCCGGAAAGGCGCCGGAAGCGTCCCGGGGCGACCGCCGTATCATCCCCGACCGCCGCGCCGGCTACCGCCTGCAGGCGGAGTCACAGGACTTCACCGATTCGCAGTTCGTCCGCCGCACCGCCCTGGTCGTCAGCCTCGTCATCTTCACCGGGCTGATGCTGACCGCGATCTGGTACGCGAGCGATGTGTTCCTGGTCCTGTTCGCCGGCATCCTCATCGCCGTGCTGCTGCGCGCGCCGACCAACTGGCTGGTGGAGCGCGCGAAGTTCAAGGAGAGCCTGGCGCTCACCCTGTCTATCGCGGCCCTGGCCCTGTTCATCTTCGTGCTGTTCTATGTGTTCGCCGTGCCCATGGCGGAACAGGTCGGGCAGCTCCTGGACGAACTCCCGCGATCCATGGCCCGCATGCGGCAGTGGATGCGCCAGCATGAATGGGCCAAGCCCTTGCAGCCCTTGATCGCCGAGCTGTCCCGCATGCGCTTCGACTTCCAGATGCTGGGCCGGGCCCAGGGGCTCATCAGCTCCACCTTTTCCGCTGTCGGCGGGGCGGCTGTCGCCCTGTTCATCGGCATCTACCTCGCGGCCCAGCCGCGCCTGTACCAGCGCGGCATGATGCACCTGCTGCCGCGCAAGGGGCGGCCGCGCGCCTATGAGGTCATGGATGAAATCGGCGCCGTCCTGCGCTGGTGGCTGGTGGGGCGCCTGGTGACGATGACCCTGGTCGGCATCGCTGCCGGCATCGGACTCTGGTGGCTGGGCGTGCCGCTCGCTTTCACGCTCGGCGTCCTGACCGGCGTGCTGGAATTCATCCCCTACATCGGCCCGATCCTGGCGGCGGCCGCGCCCCTGCTCATTTCCTTCAATATCGACACGCAGCTCGCCTTTTACGTGCTGTTGCTGTACATCGGCATCCAGACCGCGGAGAACTACCTGCTCACGCCGCTGGTGGAGCAGCGTGCGGTGGCCCTTCCGCCGGCGCTGGTCATCTTCGGCACGCTGCTGCTTGCGGCGCTTGCCGGACCATTGGGCGTGGTCCTCGCATCTCCGCTGATCGCCGCCGGCATGGTGGCCGTCAAGCTGCTGTACGTGGAGGATGTGGTGGAGCAGCCGAAGCCGAAGGTATAGGCAGATCCGGAAAAGGACGGGCGAGACGCTGCCCGTCCTGCGAAATAGGGGAACAGGGGGCAAGGGCCAGGACGCAAAAACAGCCCCCTTGCGCGCAACGTGCGCCGAATGTGGAAACGGCACAAGCCCCGGAAGGGGCTCGAAGAGAGACAGCAGAAAGAGAGAACGCCTGTTACTTGTTCTTTTCTGCCGCGCCCTGCACCTTTTCACCGCCGCGTTCGACATCCTTGCCGAAACCCTTCATCGTGTTGCAAGCGGACAGGCTGAAGGCGAACATCATTATGCTCAGTATGGAAATGATTTTTTTCATGATTTTTTCCTTTCAGGTTGACAAATAAAACCAGGTGTTCCCGAAAATACCGTGCCGGTAACGACATGCCGGCGCGCTCCGGTGCTTAGTTGCTATTCATTCGTGCGGCCTTGCACGTACGCTCCTGCCATGGTTAAGACCTTGCCAAGCAGATCGACGTTCGTCTGATTGTTTGCCGTCAAAGTCCCGATCGCGGTGGCGCTCGTGGCAACCGTCTTGATAATCCTGCGGGGACCGATTGCCACCAGTGCCGCCACCCCTACCGCACACAGGACCGGATGGTCCATGAGGACGCGCATCAGGGTGCTGCGGGGAAAACGCGTCGGGACAGGGCGATGTGTCGGATAAACGTGTTGCACGTGCCCCGAAGGCGGCAATGCCCGGGCAGCGGCCGGATCGGCAGGGATCTGGTCGAGATCGGGGCCGCCGTTGAGTGCGCGCCGATAGCTTTCTCTACGCATTTGCATTCGCTCCAGGATGGCCTTCCGTTCTTCTTCAAGTGATGGACCGCTCATAGGGCTTCCTTGATGACGTCGATATCGCGCTGGAACTCCGTACGCAATGTCGTGGCGAGCGACGGCGAACGGAAATGCTTCAGGCACATGTTCAGGCTGACGCCCGCAATCGCGCCATACAGGAAGACCACGAACCACGCCGCCAGCGCCCGGTATTCCGACGTCCAGAAGCTGACGATGATCGCGATGCCGAGGAATATCGTGGCCAGCAATGCAAACAGGCCGGCCACGGCGAATCCCGCGATGCGAAGCGCAAGGTTGTGCTCGCGGATCTTCATCTCGACACGCAGCAGGTCCATGTAATCGCCGACGCGCTCCAGCGTGATCAGGTAGAGCTGCCTGGACTTGTGTAGGGCTGAAAACATGAGGGTCTTCCTTATGCGAAATTCCGGGACATCGCGACTCGCTCAACTGTCTAGCGGCGCTTGAACAGCAGGCCTAACAGCAGGCCGGTGCCCACGGCGACGGCGACGGATTGCATCGGCTTGTCCTTCACGTAGCCGGTGGTGGTTTCCATGCCGCGGTTGAACTGGCGCGAGGCTTCGCTGGCAATGCCCTTGGCGGCATAGCGCACCGAACTGAATTTCGCCATCAGTTGCGCATGGGCCTGCGACAGTTCGTCGTCGGACATGCTGGCGGAACGGTTGACCAGCGCATCCAGGTCGTTCTTCAGGCCGGAAAGTTCGCTGCGCAGCGTGGCCGCCGAGCGCTGCGCGGTGCCCTTCATCTCATTCATCGTGCCCCGGGTTGCTTGCGCAGCGGCGGACATGGTGTCGCTGCCATTGCCCGGCTTGACGGTTGTGGTTGAGGTGGGGGTCGAAGTATTGGTTGTATCCATGAATCGCTCCTTGACTGGATTAGACGGAATCCGCGCCTGATGCCGCGCGGATGGAACAGTTAAAGAAGGACACGCCTCTGCCGCATATGGCAGGGTGCGCAGTTGCGTTCATGAAAAAACGCGGCGCGTTGCATCGAACCTCCTTTTCTATGGCTGCTTCAGCGTTCAGCAAACGCTATGCCATGCGATGTCGGCCTGATAACAGGCAAGGACAGGGCGGAGCGGGAGGGAGAAGGGAGAGGGGAAGGGCGGAATCGGCAACGCAGCGTGCGGCAGGTAAAAAAAACGCACAACATTTTGTACACGCCGGATGTAATTATTGCAACCTCGTGGTTTTCCGCGACAAACATCTTGCCCGTTCTGACTGCGCGGAAACATAATGGCTGCTACTGTGCGCAGGGCAGGGAGGCTTTGCGCGACCACACCCGACCAGTACAAGAAAGGCAGCCATGTCCTCTACCTTCGGTCTTGAAGAAGCCCGTGCATACATGCATCAACTGCTCAAGGTCATGCACCAGCAGGGCGGTTCCGACCTCTTCATCTCCGCCGACTTCCCGCCCAGCATGAAGCACCAGGGCGCGATGAAGCCGCTCAGCCAGCAGAAGCTCACGGGCGAAGTCACGAAGAAGCTTGCGAATTCGCTGATGAACGAGAAGCAGCTCGCCGAATTCGAAAAGGACTTCGAATGCAATTTCGCCATCTCGATTCCGCAGGTCTGCCGCTTCCGCGTGAACGTCTTCGTGCAGCAGCAACAGGTGGGCATGGTGATCCGTACCATTGCGGCGGAGATCCCCAGCTTTGAAAAGCTGCAGCTGCCAGAGATTCTCAAGGACGTGATCATGACCAAGCGCGGCCTCGTGCTGGTCGTCGGCGGCACCGGCTCGGGCAAGTCGACCACGCTCGCGGCGATGATCGACCACCGCAACGCCAGCTCATCCGGCCACATCATCACCGTCGAGGATCCGGTCGAGTACGTCCACAAGAACAAGTCCTGCCTGATCACGCACCGCGAAGTCGGCGTCGACACCCACACCTGGCACCATGCGCTGAAGAACACGTTGCGCCAGGCTCCCGACGTGATCCTGATCGGCGAAATCCGCGACACCGAGACCATGGAGCACGCGATCGCCTTCGCCGAAACCGGCCACCTCTGCCTCGGCACGCTGCACGCCAACAATGCCAACCAGACCATCGACCGCATCATCAACTTCTTCCCCGAAGAGCGGCGCAACCAGCTGCTGGGCGACCTGTCCTCCAACCTGCGCGCAATCATCTCGCAGCGCCTGGTGAGGACAGAGGACGGCAAGGGCCGCAAGGCGGCGATCGAAATCCTGCTCAACACGCCCACCATCGCGGAACAGATCCTCAAGGGCCAGTTCCACGCCATCAAGGAAACGATGGCGAAATCGAAGGAACTCGGCATGCGCACCTTCGACCAGGCGCTGTTCGATCTGTACAACGACGGCTTCATCAGCTACGACGAAGCGATCCGCAACGCCGATTCGGCCAACGAGCTGCGCCTGCAGATCAAGCTGCGCGCGAGCCGCGGCAAGGACGGCGGTGGTGGGGCGGATGCGGGATTCAACCTGGCAATCACCGAGGAGCCGGAAGAGGAAGAAGAGGGCGACGAGAAGGCGAAGAAGTAGTCACGTTCTTTAGCAGGTTGTTGAAAAACGTAGCGAGCGGGTCGAGATTGGTGCGGAGAAGCGCAAGCGTACGAGTAGTACGCGAAGATTGCTGCCTCATTGCGCAAGTCAGATCCACGTAAGCAACCCGGACTAACCTGTATTCATCCAACGACAGGATGAACGCGGGAGGAGCCATGAACCATCGGTTCGGCACGCACGGCAACGCAGCCAGCAAGTCAGCAAAGCAGGGCAGGGTACACCCGCTGCCCGCGCCCCACGCAATCGCGCGCCCCATCGAATGCAGCTCGTTCCCGTCCATCCTCAAGCGCCTGGCGAGAATGTCCTTCCTCCGATTCTTCACACTGTGAGCAGCAACCCATCATGGGAACGTATCAAGCACCAACCAAGGAACAAGTCCGGGAATACCTGAAACGCCGTTTCGGCAGTAACGGACCTGTACCGTCGATCAGTGAAATCCGGAGTGAACTGGGATGGGGGCAGCGCCCGGTCCCGGCGAGCGATCCGGGCTGTCATGGGCACACGGCGTCCGAGAAGGAAGACAACGCGGCGTAATCAATCTGGAGAACCGGTTTGCCGCACAGGTCGAGACCGCCGTCTTCGATCCCTGGAGTACGCTGATGGACCATCGGCCGCTGGGGAATGTGATGAGGGCGCGCAAGGTCGTGTACTACGCCAGCGGAAAGACGCGTGGCGCCTTGTAAGCCCGGCCAAGCCGGGAGATAGCCGCGGGGCAGGGCACCGCGACTCGGTTGTATCGCACTAAGCCTTCTCCCCATCCCCCACCAGCCGCCGCGCCAGCTCCCCGCCGGTCCCGCGCCAGAACTCCCTGTCTGCCAGCCGCACGCGATGCGCCGCTTGCTCCATGTGCTCCTTCGCCGCCGCGCGCGCCAATTCCGGATCGCTCGCCGCGATCGCATTCGCGATCTTTTCATGTTCGGCCTGCACCTGCCGCGCAAAGTCTTCCCGCCGCGCTTCATTCGCACGCGTGACCTTCACCGCCGAGCGGATCGGCTGTGAAAACATTTCCACGAAACGCACCCAGTAGGGGTTGCCGGTTGCCACAGCGATGCACTGGTGGAATTTGGCATCCTCTTCCACACCGTCCTCACCGGCAGTAACGGCTTCCTCGATGCGGCGCAGCGCATATTCGATATCGGCGAGCTGTCCGGGGCTGCGGCGCACGGCGGCCAGGGCGGCAATCTCGGCTTCGATGCCGCGGCGGACTTCGATCACGTTGAGCAGGGACTGGATCGATTGTTCGGTCATGCGGTCGGCGCGCAGCGTGTGTGCAGCGTCCATATTGCGCACGAATGCGCCGCTTCCCTTGCGGGTCTCCAGCAAGCCGTCTGCCTTGAGCAGGGCGATCGCCTCGCGGATCACCGTGCGGCTGACGCCGAAATGCTGCGCCATCGCCTGCTCGGAGGGCAGCCGCGAACCCGGCGCCAGGTCTTCGAGGCGGATCTTGTTCAGCAGTTGTTCCGCCACGCGCGAACCGAGCGTGCCGGTCGGGAAGCTCGCGTCGGCCACAGCGGCACGCGGGACGAAAGGATTGGTCTGGTCCATGGATTTTTCCTATAGGCAAGCAAGTCCGTCGCGCCTGGAAATAGTGCAAAAAGTTGTCTACTCACTATACAGCATACGGACAATTAAAACAGCTTGACATACAGGATAGTCGTTTCTATCATACAGCCATACAGCTTTCATACAACTTCCACCCGGTTAATAAAACAGCAAAAAGCGCCGGGCGGATGAGAAGAGCGGAATTCCAAACTTAGGAGACATGCATGACTTCCCCCATCTCACCGGTGGCCGGATCCGCCGGGTTCGTCACAAACGTACCCGCCGAGGAATCCGCCGTGTACCGAAAAGTGACGTGGCGCCTGATTCCGTTCCTGATGCTGTGCTACGTGGTCGCATATCTCGACCGCGTCAACGTCGGCTTCGCCAAGCTGCAGATGCTCAACGACCTGAAGTTCAGCGAAACCGTGTACGGCCTCGGCGCCGGGGTGTTCTTCATCGGTTATTTCCTGTTCGAGGTGCCGAGCAACGTGATCCTGCATCGCGTCGGCGCGCGCGTCTGGATCGCTCGCATCATGATTACCTGGGCGATCATCTCCGGCGCCTTCATGTTTGTCACCACGCCGGCCGCGTTCTATGTGATGCGCTTCCTGCTCGGCGTGGCCGAGGCCGGCTTTTTCCCCGGCATCATCCTGTATCTCACCTACTGGTATCCGGCGGAGCGCCGCGCGCGCATCGTTGCCACCTTCATGGCCGCGATCCCCTTGTCCGGCGTGTTCGGCGGCCCGCTGTCCGGCTGGATCATGGAATCCTTTGCCGGCGTCAACGGCTGGGCCGGCTGGCAATGGATGTTCCTGATCGAAGCGGTTCCCGCCGTGGTGATGGGCATCGCCGTGCTGCTGTACCTCGACAACGGCATCCGTTCCGCGAAGTGGCTGAGCGACGATGAAAAGCGCATCCTCGAAGCGCGCATTGCACAGGATTCCAGGGGCAAGGTCGAGCACCCGTCGCTGCGTGCCGTGTTCGCCGACCGCCGCATCTGGCTGATGTCCCTGATCTACTTCTGCTGCGTCATGGGCCAGTACGGATTGACGTTCTGGATGCCGACGCTGGTAAAGTCCGCCGGCATCACGGGCGTGTTCAACATCGGGCTGTTCACCGCCATTCCCTACACCTGTGCCGTGATTGCCATGCTGCTGTTCGGCCGCAGCGCTGACCGCATGGGCGAGCGCCGCTGGCACCTGGCCGTGCCGATGCTGCTGGGTGCGGCTGGCCTGGTCGGCAGTGCGCTTGCCGGAGGCAACACGACCGTCGCCGTCGCCTTCCTGGCCCTGGCTGCCGCCGGCGTCATTTCGTCCGCGCCGATGTTCTGGAGCTTGCCGACGGCCTTCCTCGGCGGCACGGCGGCAGCGGCCGGCATCGCCGCGATCAATTCCGTCGGCAATCTCGCTGGCTTTGCCAGCCCGTACCTGATCGGATGGCTGAAAGACATGACGCAAAGCACCAACGCCGGCATGTATCTGCTCGCCTGTGTGCTGGTGGCCGGCTGTTTCGCCGTGCTGTCCGTGCCTGCGCGGCTGGTCAACCGCTGATAGCGATTGCCGGCATCTCTTCCCCAATACAAGGAGCAAGTCAACATGAACAAGCAAGTCCGTCGAGTCGGTGTTATCGGCCTGGGCGCGATGGGAATGGGCATCGCCCAGTCCCTGTTGCGCGAAGGTTTCGAAGTGCATGCCTGCGATGTGCGCCCGGAAGCGGTCGGTCAATTGGTCGAGGCCGGGGCAAAGGCTGCCGCGTCCCCCGCAGCGATGGCCGAGGCCGTCGACGCGCTGCTGATCGTCGTCGTCAATGCGCAGCAGACCGAGCAGGTGCTGTTCGGCGAGAACGGCGCCGCCGCGCATCTCGCGCCGGGTTCCATCGTCATCGCCTGCGCCACCGTTTCGCCCGAATTTGCCGAAGCGCTCGGCGCACGCCTGCAGCAGATGGGGCTGCAGTTCATCGACGCGCCGATCTCCGGGGGCGCGGCCAAGGCCGCCGCAGGGCAGATGTCGGTGATGGCATCCGGCGCACCCGAAACCTTCGAGTGCTGCGAAGAGCTCTTCAATGCCATCGCCAGCCGCCTGTACCGCCTCGGCGACAAGCCGGGCCAGGGATCGAAGGTGAAGATGATCAATCAGTTGCTGGCCGGTGTACACATCGCCGCCGCCGCCGAAGCGGTCGCGCTTGGACTGCGCGCCGGATGCGAGCCGAATGCGCTGTATGAGGTGATCAGCAACAGCGCCGGCAGCTCCTGGATGTTCCAGAATCGCGTGCCGCACATCCTGACCGGCGACTATCGTCCGCTGTCGGCGGTGAACATCTTCGTGAAGGACCTGGGCATCGTGCTCGACTATGCGAAGAAGAGCGTGTTCCCGTTGCCGTTGTCGGCCGCGGCGCACCAGATGTTCATGCAGGCGTCCGCGGCCGGACACGGCGGCGAGGACGATTCCGCCGTGGTGAAGATTTTCCCCGGCATTGAATTGCCGGCCGCGCAGGCCTGACAGGGGACGACCATGCCAGCACTTTTGGGTTGCATCGCCGACGACTTCACCGGTGGCACCGACCTGGCCGGCATGCTGGTGAAAGCCGGCATGCGCACTGTCCAGCTGATCGGCGTGCCGGACGGTCCGCTGCCGGAAGGCGTCGACGCGGTGGTCGTGGCGCTGAAATCACGCACCAGTCCGGTCGACGACGCCGTCGCCGAGTCCCTGGCCGCGCTGAAATGGCTGCAGCAAGCCGGCTGCCGTCAGTTCTATTTCAAGTACTGTTCCACCTTCGATTCCACCCCGCGCGGCAACATCGGCCCGGTGGCGGAAGCGCTGATGAAGGCGCTGGGCACCTCGTTCACTATCGCCTGCCCGGCATTCCCCGCCAATGCGCGCACCATCTACAAGGGCTGCCTCTTCGTCGGCGACGTGCCGCTGAACGAGTCCGGCATGCGCAACCATCCGCTGACGCCGATGACCGATGCCAACCTGGTGCGCGTGCTGCAGCAGCAGGTGCAGGGCAAGGTCGGCCTGGTCGAGTACGCCACTGTCAGCCAGGGCGCTGACGCTGTCGGCCGGCGCTTTACCGCCTTGCGCGAGCAGGGCGTGGGCATGGCGATTGTCGATGCACTGTCGAACGCGGACCTTGAAGCCATCGGTACTGCATGCGCGAACATGCCGCTCATCACCGGCGGTTCGGGCATTGCCCTGGGGCTCCCGCAAAATTTCCGCCGGATCGGCCTGCTGTCGCAGTCCGTCGTTGCGGACGCGCTGCCCGGAACCGGCGGCCATCGCGCGGTTATTTCCGGAAGCTGCTCGGTGGCGACCAACAGGCAGGTGGCACTGATGCGAGAGCGCGCGCCGGCGTTCAACATTGACCCCATGCGCCTTGCATGCGGTGAAGACCTCGCGAGCGCCGCCCTCGACTGGGCCCGGTCGCGCGTCGGCAAGGAACCCATCCTTGTGTACGCCACCGCAACGCCGGAGACGGTCAGGCAGGCGCAAGCCAAACTCGGTGCGGTGCATGCCGGCGAGCTGGTCGAGAACGCGCTCGCCAGGGTCGCACGCGGCCTCGTCGATCTTGGCGTCGGCCAGTTGATCGTTGCCGGCGGCGAGACTTCCGGCGCGGTGGTGAAGGCGCTCGGCGTCACCGGCCTGCGCATCGGACCCGAAATCGACCCCGGTGTGCCCTGGACCACCTCGCTGAACAAGGTTTCAGGCGATCGCCCCATTGCACTCGCCCTCAAGTCCGGCAACTTCGGCAGCGACGATTTCTTCTTCAAGGCATGGGGCAAGCTGTGAGCGCGATGATCCAGACCGGCCGCGACGAGTCACGCCTGCGCGAGGAAATCGCCGATTTCGGACGTTCCCTGTTCGAGCGCGGGCTGACGGCGGGCAGCAGCGGCAACATCAGCGTGCGCCTCGACGACGGCTGGCTGCTGACGCCGACCAATGCCTGCCTCGGCCGTCTCGACCCTGCGCGGCTGGTCAAGCTCGACTGGGCCGGCAATCACATCGGCGGCGACGCGCCGTCGAAAGAAGCCTTCCTGCATCGCGCGATGTACGAAGAGCGCGCCGGCGCCGGCGCCATCGTGCACTTGCATTCGACGCATTCCGCCGCCGTCTCGTGCATGTGCGGCCTCAACCATGCGGATTGCATCCCGCCGCTGACCGCCTACTTCGTGATGAAAATCGGGCGCCTGCCGCTGATTCCGTATCACCGCCCGGGCGATCCCTGCCTCGGCGATGCGATTCGCGGACTGGCGCGCAAACATTGCGCCGTCCTGCTCGCCAACCACGGACCGGTGGTGTCCGGCACCAGCCTCGAAGCGGCCGTCTATGCGACCGAGGAGCTGGAAGAAACCGCCAAGCTGTTCCTGATGCTGCGCAACACACCCACCAGCCCGCTCACCGCAGGGCAGATCGAAGAACTCAAGTCGGCCTTCAAGCTCGACATTTGACTCGAAAGAAAGCCATGCCGAAATTTGCCGCCAACCTGACCATGATGTTCAACGAAGTCGCCTTTCACCAGCGGTTTGCCGCTGCGGCCAAGGCTGGTTTCGAGGCTGTCGAATTCCTCTTCCCGTATGACCACGCGCCGCAGGAAATTGCGCAGTGGCTCAAGGAACACAAGCTGACCAACGCCTTGTTCAACATGCCGCCGGGCGACTGGGCGGCGGGCGAGCGCGGCCTGGCATCGTTGCCGGGCCGCGAGCAGGAATTCCGTGACGGCGTGGCCCGTGCGCTCGAGTACGCGCAGGCATTGGGGACCACGCGCCTGCATGCCATGGCCGGCCTGCTGCCTGCGGGTGCCGATCGCAACCGTCATCGCGAAACCTTCATCGAGAACCTGCGCCATGCGGCGCGTGAAGTCGCTAAGCACGGCATCACGCTGCTGATCGAGCCGATCAATACCCGTGACATCCCCGGCTACTTCCTCAATTCCCAGGCTGAGGGGCACCGGATTCGCGAGTCCGTGGGCGAACCCAACCTCAAGGTGCAGATGGACTTCTATCACGCGCAGATCGTCGAGGGCGACCTGGCGAAAACCTTCCGCAAGTACTTCGACGGTATCGGACACATCCAGATCGCCAGCGTCCCGGACCGCAACGAGCCGGACGACGGCGAAGTGAACTACCGCTACCTGTTCCGCCTGCTCGACGAGATGGGCTACGACGGCTGGGTCGGTTGCGAATACCGTCCGCGCGGACGCACCGAGGATGGCCTCGGATGGATGAAGGCATTGAACTGAAAAGGACAGAGACATGAAAGTAGTGATTACCGGCGGCGCAGGCTTTCTCGGCCAGCGCCTGGCAAACAGGCTGCTGAAGGATGGGCGCGTTACCGGCGCCGACGGACGTGACAGCGCGATCGATGAAATCACGCTGGTCGATGTGGTGCCGGCGAACGACTTCGGCGACCCGCGCGTACGCATCGTGGCGGGCGATATTTCGGAGGCGCAGCTGCTGCGCGAGGTGATCCGCCCCGACACCGGCTCGATCTTCCATCTCGCCGCCGTGGTCAGCGGCCAGGCGGAAGCAGACTTCGACCTCGGCATGCGCATCAACCTGGATGCGTCGCGTGCCTTGCTCGATACCTGCCGCGTCAACGGCAACCGGCCCAAGGTGGTGTTCACGAGCTCGGTCGCCGTCTATGGCGGAAAGCTCCCCGATGTCGTGCAGGACGACACCGCGCTCAACCCCCGCTCGTCCTACGGCATGCAGAAAGCCATCGGCGAGCTGCTGGTGAACGATTACAGCCGCCGCGGCTTCATCGACGGCCGCGTGCTGCGCCTGCCGACGATCAGCGTGCGTCCGGGCAAGCCGAACAAGGCGGCGTCCTCGTTCGCGAGCGGAATCATTCGCGAACCGCTGAATGGTGAAGAGGCGATCTGCCCGGTGCCGCCGCATACCCGCCTGTGGCTGCTGTCGCCGCGCAAGGCCATCGACAACCTCGTCAAGGGGCACGATATGGCCGCACCGGCGCTCGGGGACAGCCGCATCGTCAACCTGCCAGGCATTTCGGTCAGCGTCGCCGACATGGTTGCCGCGCTGGAGCGTGTCGCCGGAAAAGACGTAGTCGAACGCATTCGCTGGGAGCGCGATCCGGCGGTCGAACGCATCGTCGGCAGCTGGCCCGGTGCATGGGACATTGCACGTGCCAGCGCGCTCGGGCTGTCCGCGGATACCGATTTCGACAGCATCGTGCGCGCCTACATGGAAGACGACTTCGTCCCTGAAGGGAAATGACATGAAGACCGCCACCGACCTGCTCCACCTGTTCCCCGGTGCCGATGCCATTCCGGCGGAACACCGTCTTGCGGAGCCCTTGCACCAGCGCGTCTATCTGGTCGGCGGAGAACTGCTTCCGTGGGAGGGCGATGTCCAGGCGGTGCTCTCGCCTGTTTGCACCCGCACCGCGGACGGCGTGCCCGAGCAGGTGGTCATCGGTTCCTATCCGCTGCATGACGGCGCCGCCAGCGATGCGGCACTGGAAGCGGCGGTCGCCGCCTACGACAACGGACGCGGCGAGTGGCCCACCATGTCGGTCGCCCGGCGCATCGCGTGCATCGAAGATTTCACCCGCAAGATGATCGCGCAGCGCGACCGGATCGTTCGCCTGATCATGTGGGAAATCGGCAAGAGCCTGGCCGATTCCGAAAAGGAGTTCGACCGCACGGTCGAGTACATCAAGGCCACGGTCGTCGCGTTGAAGGAGCTGGACAACGGCAACTCGCGCTTCACCGTCGTCGAGGGAACGATCGGACAGGTGCGTCGCACGCCGCTTGGCGTCGTACTGTGCATGGGCCCCTACAACTACCCGCTCAACGAAACATTCGCGACGATGATCCCGGCGCTCATCATGGGCAATACGATGGTGTTCAAGCCGCCGAAGTTCGGCGCGCTGTTGTTCCATCCGCTGTTGGAGGCATTCCGCACCGCCTTGCCGAAGGGCGTGATCAATACCGTGTACGGTCCCGGCGCCGCCATCGTCCCGCGCATGCTCGGTTCCGGCAAGATCAATGTGCTCACCCTGATCGGTTCGAGCAAGGTCGCCAACCACCTGAAGAAGGAACACCCGAAGGCGAACCGCCTGCGCGCGATCCTCGGCCTGGATGCAAAGAATGCCGCCATCGTGCTGCCGGATGCCGACATCGAGCTGGCCGTCAGGGAGTGCGTGCTGGGCGCCCTGTCCTTCAACGGCCAGCGCTGCACCGCGCTCAAGATGCTGATCGTGCATCGCTCCATTATCGAGCCTTTCCTGCTGCGCCTTGCCGAAGAGGTCGGAAAACTCAAGGTCGGCATGCCCTGGGAAAAGGGCGTGCAGATCACGCCGCTGCCGGAGGTGGCCAAGACCGCCTACCTGAAGGAATGCATCCGCGATGCGCAAGAGCAGGGCGCGCGTGTCGTCAACGAAGGTGGCGGCACGGTGAGCGGCACCTTGTTCTACCCGGCCGTGGTCTATCCGGTGCGCGAAGGCATGAAGCTGTACCGCGAGGAGCAGTTCGGGCCGGTTGTGCCCGTCATGCCCTTCGACGACGTGGAAACGGCACTCGATTATGTCGCCACCTCCGAGCACGGCCAGCAGGTCAGCATCTTCGGCCGCGATCCCGACCGCATCGGCGCACTGGTCGACCCGCTGGTCAACCAGGTGTGCCGCGTGAACATCAATTGCCAGTGCCAGCGCGGCCCCGATGTCTTTCCGTTCGCGGGGCGCAAGGATTCGGCGGAAGGCACGCTGTCGGTGACCGATGCGCTGCGCGCGTTCTCGATCCGCTCGATGGTGGCGACCAGGCAGACCGAGGACAGCAAGCAGTTACTGGATGCGATCGTGCTTGGAAACAAGTCCAACTTCATCAATACCCGTTTCATTCTGTAGAGAGCAACAGCAAGAGCAAAAGAAATTCCAGCGTCACGCAGGAACATCGACTGGATCGAAAGACATGGTCGAGACAAACCGCCTGCCCAGGCAGGCAAATTCAAAAACTTCCAATTCGGTAGTGAGGAGAACATCATGAAACTATTCAAACTGGCTGCAACCGTTTGCAGCGCCTTCGCACTTCTTGGCCTGTCGGCCGGCGCATCGGCGCAGGCGACATTGAAGCTCGGCTATGTGCTGAGCAAGGATTCGCACTATGCCGCCGGGGCAGCGGCCTTCGCCGATGAAGTCGCGAAGCGTACCAACGGACGCGTGAAGATCCAGCAATTTCCCTCCGGCGCACTGGGCGGCGAGCGCGAGATGGTCGAGGCGGTGCAACTGGGCACGCTCGACTTTGTCGTGACGTCGACGGGGCCGGTCGGCAACTTCGTGCCGGAAACGCTGATCACCGACCTGCCGTTCCTGTTCCGCGACTATGACCACGCACGCAAGGTGCTGGACGGCCCGATCGGCCAGGAACTGCTCGCCAAGTTCCCCGCCAAGGGATTGGTTGCGCTGGCGTGGGGCGAGAACGGTTTTCGCCATCTGACCAACAGCAAGCGCGCGATCAATGTTCCCGACGACATGAAGGGACTGAAGATCCGCACCATGGAAAACCCGATCCATATGGCGGCGTTCAAGACGCTCGGCGCGCAACCGACGCCGATGGCTTTCCCGGAACTGTTCGGCGCCCTGCAGCAAGGCACGGTGGACGGCCAGGAAAACCCGATCCCCGTCATCGTGTCGTCCAAGTTCAGCCAGGTACAGAAGCACCTCTCGCTGACGGCACACGTCTATTCGCCGGCGCTGATCATCACATCGCCGATCGTCCTCGACAAGCTGTCTGCCGCTGACAAGAAAGCCGTGCAGGAAGCCGCCGTCGTCGGCGCCCAGGCCATGCGCAAGCGCGTCAACGAAATTGAAACCAAAGGCATGGAAGAGCTCAAGGGACAGGGTGTGGCCATCGTCAACGGCGTCGACAAATCCTCCTTCCAGAAGGCACTGAGTGTCGCCTACACAGACTATGCGCGCCGCTTTGGTGTGGACGCGATCGATCGTATCAGGAGCGTGAAGTAATTTGTCTTCGGTTTGCCGGCCGGTGTGCCATGCATGCCGGCCGGCGCCGAAACAACCGGAGATGAATCATGAACAAGTTTGAGCAGATGTTCGTCGCGCTCAACCGGTGGGTACTGATTGTCCTGCTGGGAGCGATGTCCGTCATCGTGTTTTCCAACGTCGTCGTGCGCTACCTGACCAACGCATCCATTCCCTGGTCGGAAGAGGTATCGCGCCACATGATGATCTGGCTGACCTTCCTCGGCAGCGGCCTGGTGCTGCGCTGCGGCGGGCATATTGCCATCGACAATCTTCAGGATGCGCTTCCGGCAACGACGGCACGCCTGGTGCGCGGTGTCGTGCTGGCCCTGATCGTCGCCTTCCTCGGATTGCTGGCCTATTACGGATGGATCTATGTCGGCCGCACCATGCTGCAGACCACGGCCGCAACCGAAATCCCGTTCGGCTACGTCTACGCGGCCATGCCGATCGGCTGCGTGTTCATGCTGATCCATCTTGCGTTGATTGCCAAACCGTGGCTGGTGCACCGGGAGTTTGCGGCGGATGACGATTTCGATGCCGCCGCAAGCGCGTCGCTGTAAGGAAGGAACCGAAACATGACCATGAGCATCATTCTCATCCTTTCCGCCTGCGCGCTCCTCGCCATTGGCATGCCGGTTGCATTCGCGCTCGGGCTGTCCGCCTGCGCCGCCGTACTCGCGGTCGGGCAGTTTCCCATGATCGTGATCCTGAAGGAAACCTTCACCGGTATCGACAGCTTCCCGCTGATGGCAGTGCCGTTCTTCATACTGGCGGCGGAACTGATGAGCGGCGGCTCGCTAACGGCGGTGCTGCTCCGCTTTGCCGGGCAGTTCGTCGGCCACAAGCGGGGCGGGCTGGGTTACACCAACATCGTATCGCTGACCTTCTTCTCCGGCATCTCCGGCTCGGCGCTGGCCGACGCGGCGGGGCCGGGCTCCATGCTGATCAAGATGATGGACCAGGCAGGCTACGGGCGTGCTTACGCGGGTGCGCTGACCGCCTCCACCGCCATCGTCGGCCCAATCATCCCGCCATCGATCATCATGATCATTTATGCGCTGGCGGATGAGAGCGTTTCGGTCGGCGCGCTGTTCATGGCGGGCATCGTGCCGGGCATCCTGATCGCCATTGCGATGTCGGTCGTCAATTTCCATATTTCAAAGAAGCGGAATTACCGTGCAGTGGGCAGCTTTCCCCGGATGCGCATCATTCTTGCCAATACATGGAATGCACTGCCGGCATTGCTGCTGCCGTTGCTGATCCTAGGCGGCATGCGTGCCGGATGGTTTACTCCGACCGAAGCATCGGTGGTGGCGGTGTTCTACGCATTCGTCTGCGGCAAGTGGATCTATCGCACGCTGGAATGGGAAGCCGTGCCGCACATCCTGGTGCGCTCGGCGCTGCTCACCTCCTCGGTGCTGATCATCATCGGCTTCTCGGCAGCATTCGCCTGGGTGCTGACCATTGAACGCGTACCGCATGAGATGGCCGAACTGATCACCCAATGGAACCTGTCTCCCTGGCTGTTGCTCATCGCGATCAATATCTTCCTGCTGGTCTTCGGCATCTTCATCGAACCGCTGCCGGGCGTGATGGTGCTGGTGCCGATCCTGGCGCCGGTGGCGACCGCGGCGGGGATCGATCCGGTGCATTTCGCGATGGTCGTGATCTTCAACCTGACGCTGGGGATGATCACGCCTCCTGTGGGTGGCCTGCTGTTTGTGACATCGAATGTCGCCAAGATTCCGCTGGCCGACCTCACGCGCGAACTGAAGCCTTTCCTGCTTGCCCACGGCGTGGTGCTGATCCTGCTGACTTTCGTACCGGCGCTGTCAACCTGGCTGCCTCACGTCCTGGGATTTAAATGAACCCACTCTCCTGTCTTGCCGTGTTCGGCAAGAATCGGTAAAAAAAATCCCGGCACATGCCGGGATTTTTTTTGATTATCCTGCCTTACCTGATGCTGTAGAACGCGCCACGGCCCGGGTAGCTGGCAACATCGCCCAGGTCTTCCTCGATGCGCAGCAGCTGGTTGTACTTCGCCATGCGGTCCGAACGGGACATGGAACCGGTCTTGATCTGCAGCGCATTGGTGCCGACCGCGATATCGGCAATCGTCGAATCCTCGGTCTCGCCCGAACGGTGCGAAATCACGGCGGTGTAACCCGCGCGCTTGGCCATCTCGATCGCCGCAAACGTCTCTGTCAGCGTGCCGATCTGGTTGATCTTGATGAGGATGGAGTTGGCGATGTTCTTCTGGATGCCTTCACGCAGGATCTTGGTGTTGGTCACGAACAGGTCGTCGCCCACCAGCTGTGCCTTCTTGCCCAGCGCATTGGTCAGCGTCGCCCAGCCTTCCCAGTCGTTCTCGGCCATGCCGTCCTCGATGGAAATGATCGGGTACTTGTCGCACCAGGTCGCCAGCAGGTTGGTGAAATCGGCCGACGACAGCGACAGGCCTTCGCCCGACAGCTGGTACTTGCCGTCCTTGTAGAACTCGGAAGCGGCGCAGTCCAGGCCCAGCGCGATCTGCGTGCCCGGCTCGTAGCCGGCCTGCTCGATGGCTTGCAGGATCAGCTTGATCGCTTCTTCATGGTTGGCCACGGACGGAGCGAAGCCGCCTTCGTCGCCGACCGCGGTGGTCAGGCCCTTGTCATGCAGGATCTTCTTGAGGGTGTGGAACACTTCGGCGCCGTAGCGGATCGCTTCGCGGAAGGACGGAGCGCCCACCGGGATGATCATGAATTCCTGCAGGTCGAGGTTGTTGTCGGCGTGCGCGCCGCCGTTGATGACGTTCATCATCGGCACCGGCATCTGCATCGCGCCGGAGCCGCCGAAGTAGCGGTACAGCGGCAGGCCGGATTCCTCGGCGGCAGCCTTGGCGACCGCCATGGACACGGCCAGGGTGGCGTTGGCGCCGAGGCGCGACTTGTTCTCGGTGCCGTCCAGGTCGATCAGGATGCGATCGATCTGCGCCTGGTCATTGGCGTCCAGATCGACGATGGCCTCGGCGATCTCGGTGTTGATGTTCTGGCATGCGTTCAGCACGCCTTTTCCCATGTAGCGGCCCTTGTCGCCGTCGCGCAGCTCGATGGCTTCGCGCGAGCCGGTGGAGGCGCCGGACGGCACGGCGGCACGGCCCATGGCGCCGGATTCCAGCAGCACGTCGCATTCGACGGTGGGGTTGCCGCGGGAATCGATTACTTCGCGGGCGATGATGTCTATGATGGAGGTCATTGTTTGCTCCTGTTTTCTTGGATAGTGTAGAAAGAATCGATAGGGTGGATTGCAGAATTAAAGGGTCGCCCTGTCTTTCCCGATCTGCACGATCTTCATCGAATTCGTCCCGCCAACCTGTCCCATCGGCTCGCCCCAGGTCAGCACGATCAAATCGCCTTTCTTCACCACGCCCTTGTCCACGAGCAGGTTCTCGGCATCGCGCAACACGGCCTCGCGATCACCCGTTTGCGCCAGCTCGAAGGACGTGACGTTGCGGTACAGCGAAGCCTTGCGGCGCGTTTCGACCTTGGGAGTCAATGCATGGATCGGGATGTCGATGTTGTGCCGGCTCATCCAGAGCGCGGTCGAGCCGGAGTCGGTCAGGGCGACGATCGCTTTCACCCGCAGGTGATAGGCCGTGAAGAGTGCGCCATAAGCAATGGACTGGTCGATGCGGGTGAAGTGCACGTTGAGGAAGTCGGTGTCCAGCTTGACCACGTCCGCCTTTTCCGCTTCCACGCAGATCGCCGCCATCGCTTCGACCGTCTCGACCGGGTACTTGCCTGAGGCGGTTTCCGCCGATGTCATCACCGCATCGGTGCCGTCCAGTACCGCGTTGGCGACGTCGCTCACCTCGGCGCGCGTCGGCACGGCGTTGACGATCATCGATTCCATCATCTGCGTGGCAGTGATCGCCAGTTTGTTCGACGCGCGGGCCATCTTGATCATGCGCTTCTGCAGCGCCGGCACGGCGGGATTGCCGACTTCCACCGCCAGGTCGCCGCGGGCCACCATGATGCCGTCCGAGGCGTCGAGGATCTCCTGCAGCAGCGGGATCGCCTCGGCGCGCTCCACCTTGGCGATCATCAGCGGCTTGCGGCCGTAAGGCTCGCCGGCAATATTGGCGAGCTGGCGCGCCATGATCATGTCGGAGGCGTTCTTCGGGAAGGACACCGCAACGTAGTCGGCGCCAAGGCCAACCGCGGTCTTGATGTCTTCCATGTCCTTGGCCGTCAGTGCCGGCGCGGACAGGCCGCCGCCCTGGCGGTTGATGCCCTTGTTGTTGGACAGGTCGCCGCCGATCTTGACCGTGGTATGGATCTCGTTGCCGCGCACCGTGTCCACCTTCAGCACGATCAGGCCGTCGTTCAGCAGCAGCACGTCGCCCGCCTTCAGGTCGCGCGGCAGGTCCTTGTAGTCGAGGCCGACGCGTTCGTCGTTGCCGAGTTCGCAATCCGCATCGAGGATGAATTTCGCGCCGGCCTCGAGGAAGACCTTGCCATGTTCGAATTTGCCGACCCGGATTTTCGGGCCCTGCAGATCGGCCATGATCGCCACCTCGGTGCCGCAGATGGCCGCCGCTTCCCGCACGAGATGGGCGCGGTCGATATGGTCCTGCGCCTTCCCGTGCGAGAAATTCAGGCGCACCACGTTCACGCCGGCACGCACCATGCGTGTCAGGGTGTCGAGGTCGCTGGAAGCGGGGCCGATGGTGGAAACGATCTTGGTGGAGCGCGGCATGGATGTCTCTTTCTGTGGTGGGTTTATTTCGCGTTCATGAGGGCGACGGTGGTATCGAGCATGCGGCTGGAGAAGCCCCATTCGTTGTCGTACCAGGAGGACACTTTCACCAGGCGGCCGGAGACCTTGGTCAGCGTCGCATCGAAGTTGCTCGATGCCGGGTTGTGGTTGAAGTCCACGGAAACCAGCGGATCGGTGTTGCAGGTCAGGATGCCCTTCAGCGCGCCGTTGGCCGCATCCTTCATGATCTGGTTCACTTCATCGACCGTGGTATCGCGCGCGGCGACGAAGGACAGGTCGACGATGGACACGTTGATGGTCGGGACGCGGATCGCGTAGCCGTCCAGCTTGCCGTTCAGTTCCGGCAGCACCAGGCCGACTGCTGCTGCAGCGCCGGTCTTGGTCGGGATCATGGACTGGGTGGCGGAACGGGCGCGGCGCAGGTCTTCATGCATCACGTCGGTCAGCACCTGGTCGTTGGTGTAGGAATGCACGGTGGTCATCAGGCCGTTCACGACGCCGATTTTTTCATGCAGGGGTTTGACCAGCGGGGCCAGGCAGTTGGTGGTGCAGGAAGCATTGGAGATGACGGTGTCGGACGCCTTCAGCACGTTCTGGTTCACGCCGAATACGATGGTCGCGTCCACGTCCTTGCCGCCCGGTGCGGAGATGATGACCTTCTTGGCGCCGCCCTTCAGGTGCGCGGAAGCCTTTTCCTTGGTGGTGAAGAAGCCGGTGCACTCCAGCACGACGTCGACGTTCAGCTCGCCCCAGGGAATCTGGGCCGGATCGCGCTGCGCGAAGACCTTGATCTTGTCGCCGTTGACGATCATGAATTCGCCGTCGACTTCAACGGTACCCGGGAACTTGCCGTGGGCGGTGTCGTAGCGGGTCAGGTGGGCGTTCGATTGGGCATTGCCCAGGTCGTTGATGGCAACGATCTGGATGTCGTTCTTCTTGCCGCCTTCGTAGTGGGCACGAAGGATGTTGCGGCCGATGCGGCCATAGCCGTTGATGGCAACGCGGATAGTCATGTCTGCTCTCTCTGATGAATGTGAATGGGAAAATTATTCTTGTTGTTCATCCGCTGTTGCGCAGTCCGGCGGCGATCCCGTTGATCGAGAGATGGATGCCCAGCCGGATGCGTTCTTCCTGCTGCCCCTCGCGGAAATGACGCAGCAGTTCGACCTGTACATGGTTGAGCGGGTCGAGATAGGGGAAACGGTTGCGTATCGACCGCTTGAGCAGCGGATTGTTTTCCTGCAGTTCCTTCTGGCCGGTGATGGCCATCAATGCATCGATGGTGGCCTGGTGCTCGGCCTTGATGCGCGGGAAGATGGCGTCGCGCAATGAAGCGTCTTCCACCAGCGTGGCATAGCGGCTGGCAATTGCGATGTCGCTCTTGGCCAGCACCATGTCCATGTTGGAGAGCAGGGTGCTGAAGAACGGCCATTCCTTGTGCATGCGCTGCAGCAAGGCAAGGCCATCAGGATTCTTTTCAAGCCAGGCGTTCACCGCCGAGCCGAAGCCGAACCAGCCCGGCAGCATCAGCCGGCATTGCGCCCAGCTGAACACCCAGGGAATCGCGCGCAGATCCTCGATGGCGCGCGTCTTCTTGCGCGAGGCAGGACGGCTGCCGATGTTCAGGCCGGCGATTTCGGAAATGACGGTGGATTCCCAGAAATAGGTTTCGAAGCCTTCCGTTTCATAGACCAGGTTGCGGTAGGCGCGGAAGGCTTCCGCCGACAGGCTCTCCATTGCAACGAGGAAGGCGGGATCCGGCGCGGGTTCGCGCTGGGCGAGGAAGCTGGCTTCCACTGTGGCTGCCGCCAGCACTTCGAGGTTGCGGCGGCCCACTTCCGGATTGGCATACTTCGCGGTAATCACTTCGCCCTGCTCGGTCAGGCGCAACTGTCCCTGCACCGCGCCGGCCGGTTGCGCAAGGATGGCTTCGTAGCTCGGACCGCCGCCGCGTCCCACCGAGCCTCCACGGCCGTGGAACAGGCGCAGGCGGATGCCGTGCCTGCGGTACACCTCGATCAGATCGATTTCCGCTTTGTACAGTTCCCATCCGGATGTCAGGAAGCCGCCGTCCTTGTTGCTGTCGGAATAGCCGAGCATCACTTCCTGGGTATCGTCGCGCGACTGCAGCAGGCGCTTGTAGGCGGGCAAGGCGAGCAGGCGGTCCATGATCGCTGCGCTGTTGCGCAGGTCGGCGATGGTTTCGAAGAGCGGCACGATGTTGACGTCCATGCAGCCTTCGAGCGGGCGCAGCATGCCTGCTTCCTTCAGCAGCAGCGCGACTTCGAGGATGTCCGACACGCTGTTTGCCTTGGAAATGATGCAGTTCTGGATGGCGTCGGTGCCGTATCGCTGCTGCGCCTTGCGTGCGGCGGTGAAGATCGCCAGCTCGGACCGCGTCTCGTCGGAATACGTGAGGTGGGCCGACGCCAGCGGGCGCGGCGAGCCGATTTCCTGCAGCAGCAACCTGGTGCGCGATTCTTCGTCAAGCGCAAGGTAGTCGGTGCCGGGGCAGGCGGTCTGCAGGAGTTCGGCGACGACGCGTTCATGCACGTCGGAATTCTGGCGCAGGTCGATTGGCGCGAGGCTGAAGCCGAAGACGCTCACGGCGCGTCGCAAGCTGCGCAGCCTCCCGCGCGTCAGCGGGGCCGAGCCGTTCGCCGCGAGCGAGCGGTGGATGGCATTCAGGTCGTGCAACAGTTCTTCGGCACTGCGATACGGTTTCACCTGCGGATCGGAGCGGCCAGGAGCGCCGGTCATTACGCGCAGGCTCGCGCCAAGCCGGGCGTGGATGCCGGAGATCGCGCGGCGGTAAGGTTCGTCCGCGCGGTGCGGGGAATCGTCATGGGACGCCTCGGCAAGCGCCAGCAGTTCCTGCGAACAAGAGACGAGCCGGCTGGCAAGCGACAGCTGCGATTCGAGGGTGTGCAGTTCTGCAAGATAGTAGGACAGCGCGCGCTGGCATTGCATGCGCAACGCCTCCTCGAGCACCTCGGCGGTGACAAAGGGATTGCCGTCGCGGTCCCCGCCGATCCAGCTGCCGATCTTCATGAAGCCGGGGAGTTCCACGGATTCGCCGCTGCGCGCCGCGAGCAGGTCTTCCAGCCCGGCATACAGGTGCGGCAGTTCGCGCAGCATCGTGTAGTCGTAATAGGAGAGGCCGTTCTCCACTTCGTCCAGCACCGACAGCTTGGAACTGCGCAACATGCGCGTCTGCCACAAGGTCAGGATCGCGCGGCGCAGCGCTTCGTCGTTCTCCCCCGCTTCTTCTGCGGTCAATTGCATGCGCGTGCGCTCGTCGAGCAGGCGGGAAATCACCATCTGGCAGTTCAGCACGCTTTTGCGCTGGACTTCGGTCGGGTGTGCGGTGAGCACCGGGCTGACCACGGCATGGCGGAAGAATTCCGCGAGGTCCGATGCCGACACGCCGGCGTCGAACACGCTGTCGATGGCATGCGCAAGGCTTCCCTTGCGCGGCGGGGAACCGGCGATCAGATGGGCGCGGGTGCGGCGGATGTGGTGCTGGTCCTCGGCAATGTTGGCCAGCAGGGAAAAATAGCTGAAGGCGCGAATGACCTGGGTGGTGCGTTCCGGCGACAGGGAAGAGAGGGTTGCTTCCAGTTCCTTGCGCGCTACCGTGTCCTGGTTGCGGCGGAAGCGGATGGAGCACTGGCGAATGTTTTCGATCAGGTCGAATACTTCACCGCCGTGCTGGGCGCGGATGGTGTCGCCAAGGATGCGGCCCAGCTGGCGGATATCTTCCTGGAGAAAAACGTCCTTGTCTTGATCGGAAAGTTGCATGGCGTTCGTCGAATGGGGGAGGGCGGCAGGATTGGAGTAAAAATGTAGTAAAATTACATATAATCGCCATTAGATCATGCGATAACTACAATTTCAAGTGGGGGAAAGTAGCTAATTTACATATCGATGCCGATATACCTGACGCTGACCTTGGACTAATATGGTGGCAAAACGTGCGCCGCCCGCGTTGCCGGTTTCGTTCGCGGACAGCTTTCAGGAATCCCCGACATGAACAACAAAAAACGCCTCCTGCTCGTTGCCACCCATGCCGCAGCGGCATTTGCCGGCTTTGCCGGAGGCATCTATGTCCTGCCCATCCTGACCGCGCCACCGGCGCCGGGCGCTGCGGAGGTCGGAGCAGCCGCCGACGGCGCGGAATACAAAGGGCAGTTCCGCCGCGACCTCAAGGACAGCGATGCCTTGCACTGGGGTGAGGGGACGGTGTTCGTCGGGCGAAACAGGATCTCGCTGCAGGGACGCATCGCGCCCGGGCCCGACTACAAGCTGTATCTCTCGCCCGAGTTCATCGAGACGGAGGAAGATTTCCTGCGCCTGAAACCGAAGATGGTGCGCGTGGGGGATGTGAAGACCTTCGACAACTTCATTGTCCAGGTGCCCGCCCAAGTCGATCCGGGTACGTACAACACGGTTATCGTGTGGTGCGAATCGTTCAGCCAGTTCATCACGGCCGCAAAATACCGGTGAGGCGAGTAAATTGACGTGCAGCACGGCAGCCATGCTGACCGAACTTCTGTAAGATGTGCGTTCCAGCATTCCAGCATTCCAGCATTCATGCCTTCAACCATGAGCGCCCTACCGCCAAAACCACCTATTCTTGTCGTCGAAGACGACGACCACATTTCCCAGATCCTCAAGTTCATGCTCGAACGCCAGGGCTGGCGCACGCTGGTTGCCACGGACGGCATGACTGCGCGCAAGCTGGTGGAGGATGGGCAGGAAAGACCCGCGCTGATCCTCCTCGATGTGATGCTGCCCTACATCGACGGATTCGAATTGGTGCGGATCATGCGCGCGACGGCCGGATGGGAAACCATTCCCATTGTCATGCTCACCGCGAAGAACATGGAACGCGACATCGTGCGCGCACTGGATGCGGGCGCTAACGATTACATCGTCAAGCCGTTCCAGCCGAATGAACTGCTTGCACGGGTGCGGCGTTTCCTGAAGGACAAGGCATGAGGGCAGGATTTGCCGCCATCCTGATGGCTGCTGCCGCTGCGGCGAACGCCCAGTCGACCATCGGCCTGACACTGGGGGCCGAGCATATCGGCAACAACACGCCCGACTGGCGCGAGGCAAGTGTCCAGCTGCAGCATCAGTACGCGGCACGGCACAGCGCGGGCGTGGCCTTCGCCCGCACCGAGCGCTTCGGCCTGCAGGACCGGCAATTTTCGGTGAACCATGCGCGTCCGTTCAGCGAGAAACTGGTGGCGAGCTTCGATGCCAATGCCAGTTCCACCCATCGCGTGCTGGCGCGGCATGGCGCCGGGGCGGCGCTGCAGTTCGAATTCGCGCCCGCCTGGCTGGTGCATGCAGGCGCAAGGACGACGAAGTACGATGCCGAGCGGGTCAACCAGGGCCTGCTGATGCTGGAACATTATTTCTCCTCGTTCAGCGCTTCGATCGGATGGCGCCCGGCGCGGGCATTCGACAGCACCGCGCACAGCGGCGAGCTGCGCGGCGCTTATTACTACGGGGACCGGAATTCCGTGGGTGTGATCCTCGCCGGCGGCAAGGAAGCCGCCAGCATTGCCGGCGCGGTCACGCTGACCAGCCTGCGGTCGGCCGCCGTCGTCGGACGGCATTGGCTGAATCGCGATTGGGCGGTGAACTATAGTGCCGGCCACACTCGCCAGGGTGATTTTTACAGCCGCAACGGAATCAGCCTTGGTCTTCAGTTCGCTTTCTGATCCTTTCCTGCTGGCCGCCTTCTGGACAGGCATGGGCGCGCTTGCCCTGACCCTGCTGCTGGGCGCGCAGATCGTTTACCTGCGCATGGCGTTGCGGCGCCGGGAACGGCTCGAGAAGTCCGTCATTGCCAAATGGCGCCCGCTGCTGATGGCAGCACTCGCCGATGTGCCGCCCGACACGCTTCCGTCACTGCCGCACAGGGAGCGCCTCCCATTCCTCAGGCTGTGGCTGCACTTGCACCTGTCGGTACGCGGCGAGGCCAGCGAGGCGCTGAACGAGGTGGGGTACAGGCTCGGCTGCGACGGCATCGCACGAGAACTGCTGAGGGACGGCAACCGGGCCGAGCGCCTGCTCGGCGTGCTGGTGACCGGGCACTTGCGTGACAGGTCGGCCTGGGAGGACATCATGCAGCTGGCTGCCGAGCCGGATGGCGCCACGTCCTTGCAGGCGCTCTGGGCGCTGGTGCAGGCCGATGCGGACAAGGCGATGCGGGAAATGATGCCGGTGCTGCTGCGGCGGGAAGACTGGGCGCTGTCGCAGGTTGCGAACATCCTGCAGGATGCGCAGGACACTTGCACCCGCTACCTGTCCGACACCCTCATGCAACTGGAACCCGAGTACCTGGTGCGTGCGCTCCACCTCGCCGAAGCCTTGCGCGTGACCATCCCCGCCGCCCAGTTGGCGACGCTGCTCCATGGCGACGACACGGAGCTGGTGATCGCCGCCTTGCGGCTGGCACAGGCTCCCGTCCTGCTCGACGACGTGCGCCAGCGCCTTGCGCATCCCGAATGGCGCGTGCGCGTGCATGCATCCAAGGCGCTCGGCCGTATCGGCGACCGCTCCGACATCGCACGGCTGCAGGGCATGCTTGGCGATCCCCAGTGGTGGGTGCGTTACCGCGCCGCGCAGGCGCTGGTCGGCCTGCCTTTCATGCAGGCGGGCGAGGTCGAGACACTGGTTTCCGCTTCGGGCGACCGCTTTGCCGCCGACATGCTCAGGCATGTGCTGTCAGAAAGGGAGGCGGGATGAACCTGCACCAGGCTATCGTCGATTTCACCACATGGTTCATTCTGGTGTATTTCATCCTGCTGAACGGCGGTTACCTCGTACTCAACCTGCTGTCGATCGCCAGCCTGCGCCGCAGGGAGCAGGAACGCATCCTGGACGACCTGCCGCAGGCGTACTCCGGACTGGAGCCGCCCATCAGCCTGCTCGTTCCCGCGTACAACGAAGAGGCGACCATCGCCGCCTCGGTGCGCTCCATGCTGCAGCTGGCCTATTCCGAACTGGAGATCATCGTCATCAACGACGGCTCGAAGGACGGCACGCTTGAGGTGCTCAAGGAAGAGTTCGACCTGCAGCCCTTTCCCGAGGCATATCGCATCCAGCTGGAAACGAAACCGGTCAATGGAATTTTCCGTTCGACCCGCTATCCAAACCTGCGCGTGATCGACAAGGTGAACGGCGGCAAGGCCGACTCGCTCAATGCCGGCATCAATGCCTCGCGCTATCCGCTGTTCTGCGGCGTCGATGCCGATTCGATCCTGCAGCGCGACAGCCTGCAGCGCGTGGTCAAGCCCTTCCTCAATGATGCGACGGTCGTGGCCACCGGCGGCACGGTGCGCGTGGCCAACGGCTGCGAGGTGAGCGGCGGCTTCCTCACGCGGGTAGGCTTGCCTGGCAATATCTGGGCGCTGTTCCAGGTAGTCGAATACTTGCGCGCCTTCCTCTTCGGCCGGCTGGGTTGGTCGACGGTGAACGGCATGCTGATCATCTCCGGCGCCTTCGGCCTGTTCCGCAAGGAAGTCGTGATCGAGGCGGGCGGCTACCGCCCGAAGACCATCGGCGAGGACATGGAACTCGTCGTCCGCATGCACCGCCTGCTGCGCGCACGTCGACAGCCGTACCGCATCGAATTCGTGCCCGATCCGGTCTGCTGGACCGAAGCGCCGGAAGACCGCAAGACTCTGCGCAACCAGCGCATCCGCTGGCAGCGCGGCCTGTCGGAAAGCCTGTCGGCCAACTGGGGGCTCATGTTCAGCCGCAACGGCGGCACGCCCGGCTGGGCAGCCTTTCCGTTCATGCTGTTGTTCGAGTGGCTGGGACCGCTGGTGGAACTGGGGGGATACATCTTCATGGCATTCGCGTTCGCCTTCGGATGGATTTCGTTGCAGGCATTCGCCGTCTTCCTGTTTGTCGCCATCGGCCTCGGCATCCTGCTGTCCGCCTCCGGCCTGTTGCTGGAGGAAATGTCTTTCCACATCTACCCGGAGCCGCGCCACCTCGGGATGCTGGCCCTGATCGTCCTGCTGGAAAATTTCGGCTACCGCCAGATCAACAGCTGGTGGCGCCTCGTCGGACTGTATCGCTGGGCGACGGAGGGAGAAGCCAGCTGGGGTGCAATGACGCGCAAGGGAAACTGGCAGCGCAAGGTGTAGTCCATGCGCGCCGCACTCTTCGGATTCTGGTTCATGGTGACGGGCGTACAGGCGGCATCCCTCCAGCTTTGTCCCGAAGCGCAGGACACGCGCGGAACCGGTGCGGAGCTTGTGCGCCCGGACGGCTCGCGCATGCGCCTTGTCGTCAGCGCGGCGAAGCAACCAGGCTGTGATGCCATCGAGCTGCCGGTCGCGGCCGACACTGTCGCGGCAGTGCATCCGGTCGCCACGGCAGAATCCCTGGGAGAACGCATCCTGCTGCAGGGGCCTGAACGGGACGGGCGCTTCGTGATCGGCAGCGTCAGCCCGGCTGGCGGACAACCTGCACCCGAACGCCCGCAGCCGATGCCCATGCAGGAGAACCTGTTGCCCGCCATGAAGGTGCGCGTGTTCGGCGTGGAAGAGCGGGTGCAGGCACGCATCGAGGACGGCCGCCTGCGCCTGATCTGCCGCGCGGGCTCGCGGCCGGCCGGCGTGCTCCTGTCAGGCAGGTGGTATCTCCCGATGGCACGGGCAACGCTGCGGCTGCAGGGCAATGCCAGCGGCCGTTTCGACCTGTCCGTGGCGGATGCTGCGCAGGCGGGGAAAGAAAGCGCCCTCAGTCTCGGGACTGCCGAACCGGGCAGGGAAACATTCGAATTCACACTGCCGCGCGCCGGGTTCGACCGTGCCCGCTGGCATTCCTTTTCGATTGCCTGCCCGCGGCATGCCGCCGAACTCGACCTGGCCGACCTCAGCCTTGTCCCGCAGTCCTTGTCACCGGCGGCGCGCTCCGCATGGTTGTGGGATGTCCGGCAGTGGACGGAGCAACCCGGCGATGTCGTGGCGCGTGCGCAGGAACGGGGAGTGCGGGCATTCTTCGTTTCCGTGCCGGTATCCGGCGATGCAGTCATTGAGCCGCAACGGCTTTCCGCCTTCGTGCGTCTTGCAAGGACCGCCGGGATCGCGGTCTGGAGCGTCGATGGCGATCCCCGCATGGTTCTGCCGGGGGAGCACGCAAAGACCGTGATGCGGGCACGCGCCTATGCGGCGTACAACGCCGGCGTCGGCGCGGATGCGCGCCTCGCAGGCATGCAGTTCGACATCGAGCATTACCTGCTGCCGGGATACGAGCTCTCCGCGCGGGCGCTGGACAGGCACTACCTTTCCCTCGCCCGCGCCCTGCGTGGCGCTGCGCAAGGAATGCCGCTCGAGTTTGTCGTGCCGTTCTGGTGGGTCGAGAAAGCGGAACTGATGAAAGGACTCGCGGTAGCGGCAAGCGGACTGACCGTCATGAATTACCGCACAGATCCCGAACAGATCCGCCGCTTTGCGGTGCCTTTCCTCGATTGGGGCACGGCCCATCGCAAGACCGTGCGCATCGCGCTCGAAGCCGGGCCGGTGGAGGCGGAGCAGCAGCGCCGTTACGTGCGTGCGTCTGAAGGGGAGCTGTGGCTGGTCAATGTGGAACAGACGCCGGTATTTGTACTGCTGAAGGAGCCGCGCGGCAATCCGCATGGGCCGGCCTTCCGGCTGGAGTCGGCGGTGGTATTCGATGGCTCCGCAACCTCATTCCACCGCGACCCGGCGCGGCTCGTCGCGCTGCTGCCGGCGCTCGAATCCTATTTCTCTGCCTGGCCTTCGTTTGGAGGCGTCGCATTGCACGAGCTGAAGTAGGTCAGGCCGCCGGCAATTCCACCGTAAACGTCGCCCCCTGTCCCGGTTCGGAGATAAAGCCGATGCCGCCGCCGTGCTCCTCCACGATGCTCTTGCAGATGCTCAATCCAAGTCCGGTGCCGCCTTTCTGCCGCGAGTCGGTGGAGTCCGCCTGCGCGAACTTCTGGAAGATGCGATCCCTGAACTCAGCTGGAATCCCGGGGCCACGGTCGATGACCGACAGCCGTACCTTCTCCTGAACGGTTTCCACCCGCAGCGTCACCGTCGCGCCGGATGGCGAAAACTTGATCGCGTTGGACAGCAGGTTGACCAGGACCTGGATCATGCGGTCGTGGTCCGCGTTCACCAGCACCTCGCCCGCATCGCATTCCACCTCGATGCCGACGCCCATCTGGCCGGCGCTGCCGCGCACCGCATCGACCGCTTCCTCGACGAGCGGACCCAGCGCATGCGGCCGCATGTCGAACTCCATGTTGCCGGATTCGATCTTCTCGATATCCAGCACGTCGTTCACCAGCCGCACCAGGCGCTCGCAGCTCACATGCGCGATGTCGATCAGCTCGCGCGTATCGGGCGGAAGTTCGCCTGCAAATCCGTCCGCCAGCATGGCAAGCGAGGCGCGGATCGACGTCATCGGCGTGCGCAGCTCATGCGAGACGGTGGAGATGAACTCGTTCTTCATGCGCTCCACTTTCTTGCGTTCCGAAATGTCGTGCAGGAAGGCGCTGAAGAAATACGTGTCGCCGCTGCCGGCCAGGCCGATGGTCACTTCGACCTGGATTTCCTCGCCCTTGCGGTTGACGACGACGCGCTCCAGCCGGCGGTCGAGCAGTCCGATCACCCCGGTTTCATTGAACGCGAGCATTGCATTCGCAACGCTTTCCCGGAATCGCTCCGGGACCACCAGCTCGACCAGCGGGCGGCCGATGGCTTCGGCAGGCTGCCAGCCGAACATGCGAACGGCAGCCGCGTTCCAGTCCGTAATGCGGCCGTTCAGGTCGACGGCGATGAACGCATCCTGCGCACTGTCGATAATGGTCTGGATGCGCCGTTCATTGGCTTTGACCTGTGCGAGCGCCTGTTCGAGTTCGCGCGTGCGCTGCTCGACGCGCCGTTCGAGCGTCAGGTTCAACTCCTTCAGGTCGCTCTCCTTCTGCAGGAGGTTGGACAGCAAGGCATTGAGGGAACCGGTCAGCGTCCGCACTTCCGCATACGCTGCATGGGAAACGGGGATTTCCATCGACTCGCGGCGCTGGACGCGTTGCGCCGCTTCGGCCAGTTCCTGCATGGGCAGGCTGATGCGCCGGGCGGCAATCAGTCCAAGCAGGGAGAACAGCAGCGCCAGCCCCATGCCGCTTCCCAGCACGGTGCGCTGGATGCGGCGTACGGGCTCGTAGGCATCCTCCACGTTCTGCCGCACGAGTACCGTCCATCCCAGGCCAGGATAGGAACTGTAGCCCTTTCCCTTGCTGTATCCGACCAGGTACTTGCGGCCGTCGTGCCATTCTTCCACCACGAAGCCGTTGCCGCCATTGCGCGCAGCGAGGACGCTTTGCCGGTCCAGCTTTTTTCCCTGCAATCCGGACGGACCCAACAGGACGGTGCCATCCGTATTCACGATCATGGCCTCCACCTTGCGGCGGGCCGCGATCGGCTCCATGACCGATTGCTCGACTTCGCGTGCCCACTGCCACGAAAGATGCACGCCGAGCACACCCTGGATCTTGCCGTTCTTGTCCGCGTAGGGGAAGGCGACGTCGACAAAACGCTTCGGCTCGTTCGACGGATTCGGCAGCAGCTTCGCCAGCAGCACGGCCTCATGCACATCGCCGACGTTGACGCCGTTGAGCGCGTTGCGGAACCACGGACGCTGGGAAACGTCCGCACCTTCCAGCATCTTGCGTGTGGCAACCATGACCTTGCCGTTCGGATCGACCAGGCCGATCCAGGCGTAATAGTGGTACGTCTCCTGCCGTGCGTCGAGCACCATGCGCTTGTCTTCGGCACTGTTGTCCGGCGATGTCAGGTCCTGCCGCTGCGCCATCAACTGTACTTCGCGATAGCGTTCGTACATGCCGCGGTCCAGCTTGTCGGATGTTTGCAGGGCGAGTTCCGCCAGGCTGCCGCCGATGTTCGACTTGACCTGGGTGGTCGCCGTCAGGCCGATCACTTCGACGAGGATCACGGTGAGCAGGATCGACAGCGCCGAAAAGGCGACGGCGAGGTAGCCGCCGATACCGCGGCTGGGGAAATAGGCCTTGATATTCATTTGCATGGACATGTTGCAACGGAACGGTCTTCGAGTGCCGTCCACGGGTTGCACGAGGGTAGCATACCTCGCCACACGACAGCGGCAGATAATTGCCTTCCAGTCAACAAAACAGGCGCGTGGCGCAGGACGCTGTTCCCGCAAGCAGGAACGCCGATCTTCCCGTTCTCGGGAATGGCGTGCGGCACTATCGTGCGATCCCGCATCAAACCGGCAATTTTCTGTATGGCACGTAAGTTGCTGTCCTACGGAAAGCAACTTTGACATGGGTCAATTCTGATGAAGAAGACAACGACCGACAAGCGTCCCCCGCCGGACGAAGTGCTCGCCTTCATGCTGGGCAGCGACGAGTATGGGATCGACATGCAGCGCGTGCAGGAGATTCGCGGCTTCACTGCGTTCGCCCAGGAAGCGCATGAGCTTGATCTCGAAGGCGGCGTCGCCAACCTGCGTGGCATCAGGGTGCCCATCGTCGACATGCGCAAGCACTTCTCGCTTGGCGATGCGGTATTCGACGAATCGACCAGTGTCATCGTGCTCAACATAGATGGCCGCACCATGGGGGTCGTGGTGGACGGGATATCGGACGTTCATCGCATCGACCCGGGACGCGTCACGCCGGCGCCGCGCGCCAGGGGCGGGTTGAAGAGTCACTACCTGATCGGGCTCGGCACGTTCGGCCCGCATTCGGTGATGCTGCTTGCCATCGACGAAGTCCTCGCCGCCGCGGCGTAACGACGGCAAACAGATCAACGCAACCGGAAGCCATCCATGCTGACACGCACATCAAGCGAAGTACGAAAGGCAGTGGATGAGGCCACGGAAAGCGCACGCCGGCGCTTCGAGAAACTTGTCAACAGCATCGACGGCATCGTCTGGGAGGCCGACCCGCACACCTTCCGCTTTACCTTCGTGAGCGAACAGGCAGGCCGTATCCTCGGCTACGCACAGGAAGAATGGCTGGCCGACGGATTCTGGGAGTCGCATCTGCATCCCGACGACCGCGCGCTGGCTATCGAGCACTGCGTGTCCTGGACGACCCATGCCGCCAACCGCTGCTTCGAATACCGCATGCTCGCCAGCGACGGGCGCGTGGTCTGGCTCAAGGACCTGATCAGCGTCGAGATGCATGACGGTCGTCCTGTGAGCCTGCAGGGCATCATGGTCGACATCAGCGAACGCAAGCGACTGGGCAATGCACTGCAGACGGTCATGGACAACATCCCCTGCGGCATCTCGCTGATCGATGCCGACCTGAATATCGTGCTCGCCAACTCCCTCGCGCGCTCGATCCTCGACGTCCCGCCGGCGCTGTTCGAGGGCGAAAGCACGCCGCTGGAAAAGATATTCCGCTTCAATGCGCAGCGTGGCGAATACGGCCCGGGCGATCCTGAGGAACAGGTGCGCGAACGCCTGAGCCTGGTCAGGCGCGGCGAGCCACACGTCCTGCAGCGCACGCGTCCCGACGGCACCGTGGTCGAGATCCGGGGCCAGCCGCTGCCGGGCGGCGGATTCGTGACGGTGTACATTGACGTCACCAGCGAGAAGTCGGCAAGGACGGCGCTGGCGCGGGAATCCGCTTCGATCAGGGCCGTCCTCGAGCATCTGCCGCAAGGCATCAGCGTGTTCGACGAAACGCTGAGACTGCGCCACTGGAATGCCGGCATGGTCGATGTTCTCGGCCTGCCGAAAGAGATCGTGCACGACGGCGCGTTCTTCGATGACCTGGTCCGCGTTCCCGCACAGCGCGGCGAATACGGCGAGGGCGATCCGGAAACCCATGTTGCCCGTTTCCACGAACTGGCGATGCAGTTCCAGCCGCACCAGTTCGAACGCACGCGGCCCAACGGCAAGACGCATCTCGTCTCGGGGAAGCCGATGCTGGTCAACGGCGAACTGACCGGCTTCATCACCACCTATACCGACATCAGCGAACGCAAGCGCGCCGAAGACGAATTGCGCCTGTCGGCCAAGGTCTTCGAAAACAGTACGCAGGGCATCTCGATCACCGATCCCTCGGGCCGCATCCTCAAGGTCAACCAGGCGTTCTGCAGCATTACCGGCTACACCGAGTCGGAAGTCGTCGGCAAGACGCACGCCATCCTCCGTTCCGGACGGCAGGACCCGCAGTTCTACCGGACGATGTGGAAGACGATCGCCGAAGAAGGCTCCTGGAGCGGCGAGATGTGGAACAGGCGCAAATGCGGGGAACTGTACGTCGAACAGCTGACGATAACTCGCGTGCCCGATAGTGCCGGTGTGACAGCGAACTTCATCGGCATCTTCAGCGACGTCTCGCAGGCCAAGGCCGCACAGAACGAGATCGAACGCCTGTCGATGTACGACGTCATGACAGGACTGCCCAACCGCGCCTTCCTGTACGACCGTCTCGACCATGCCCTGAAGATGGCCGAACGTGACGGCAACCATGTCGCCCTGCTGGCCATCGACCTGGATCGCCTCGCGCACATCAACGAGGTGCTCGGGCATCACATCGGCGACCGGCTGCTCGTGGCGGTCGCGGAACGGTTGAATGGCGTCATGCGCGGCGCCGATACCGTGACGCGTCACATCGGCGACGAGTTCGTGATCATCATGGAAGAACTGTCCAACCCGCAGGATGCAGCCGTCCTGGCGGAGCGCGTGCTGGGCGAACTGTCGCGCCCCTTCGTCGTGGAAGGGCATGAGATCAATATCAGCGCCTGCATCGGCATCGGTATCTATCCGGAAGACGGCGCAACGACCCGGGTGCTCATCAAGCATACCGACGTCGCCTTGCACCATGCCAAGGAAACCGGCGAAAGCAATTTCCAATTCTTCTGCGAGGAAATGAACCAGTCGTCCGTCGAACGGCTGCAGATCGAAAGCAGCCTGCGCCTGGCATTGCGGCGGAACGAGTTCCATCTCGTGTACCAGCCGCAGGTTGACCTGGCGACGGGAAACATCACCGGCATGGAAGTCCTGGTGCGCTGGCTGCACCCGCAAATGGGGATGATCTCGCCGGCACGCTTCATTCCTGTGGCGGAAGAGACCGGCCACATCATCGAAATCGGCCTGTGGGTGCTGCGCGAAGCGTGCCGGCAGACGAAGTGCTGGCATGAGCAGGGTTTTGCGGGCCTGCAGGTGGCCGTCAACGTGTCGGCGCGCCAGTTCCGGCAGGACGACTTTGCCAATCAGGTACGCCAGGTGCTGGAAGAAACAGGACTGGCGCCGGACTGCCTCGAACTGGAACTGACGGAGAGCATGATCATGCAGCGGCCGGAGCGCGTGGTCGCGGTGATGGGTGAACTGCGCGCGCTCGGCGTAAAGTTCTCCATCGACGACTTCGGCACCGGCTATTCCAGCCTTTCGCAGCTGAAGCGATTCCCGATCGACAAGCTGAAGATCGACCAGTCCTTCACCCGCGATATCGGGACCGATGCCAACGGCACCGCGATTACCTGCGCCGTCATTGCGCTGGGCAACAGCCTGCGCCTGCGTGTCGTGGCGGAGGGTGTCGAGACCTGCGACCAGCAGCGATTCCTGATCGAAAATGGCTGCCATAGCATGCAGGGCTACCTGTTCAGCCGTCCGGTCGCCGCCAGCGAGTTCCACGGATTGCTGCTGTTGCAGCGTCTGCACGCTGCGGTCTGATTCTTTTTACGCGCCAGGCATCAGTGCGCCCACATCCGTAGCTGTCCCTGCATGTTGATCGTTCCATTGACAGACAGACGGCCCAGGCTTTCGGTCACAGGTGCGGCAGGATCGGTCTGCACGCTTAGCGATTCGAAGCCGAAATCGGTGTACTTGACGTGCGCGGGAAGACCGATGGCAAGGTAATCCGTCCCATCCGGTTTCTTCTCTACGTCGAGCGAGAGCCCGAAGACGTCGAGAGCACCGCGCAGGTTGCGCACCACAATGTGGGTGGTGCAGCCGTCGACATTGAATCCCATCGAGATCCTGCTGTCGACCGAGGGATTGGCCAGCGTCGGATCGTTGAGCGACAGGTGCATGGCAAAGTTGACGCCATCGGCGCCGCTCACATCCGACAGTGCAGCATCGTCCAGCGGCTGCTGTGCGAGCGCATGTCCGGAGATGACCAGCAATGACAGGATGAGGGAAAGTAATCTGCGCATGTCAGGGCTTGAATCTGATGTCGAGGTACTGGATCTGCATCGAGCCGATCCGGCTCGAACCGAGGTCCACGTTGCCGGTGGCGTCGCTGCGGAAGGACAGGTTGTCGACCTGCAGTCCGCCGAGCGCAGCGCCGTTCGCATCCGGCCAGTCGATGCCGATCCGCATGCGTGAATTGCCGGCATCATCGGTGACGGCATTGAAGATGCCCGGCTGCGACGTGACGTCGGCAATGCGCCAAGGCGCATTGAGGAAATTGCCGTTGCTGTCGACCGCCCCGATGCGCAGGCCGCGGAAATGCATCTGCTCCGTCACGCTGGCCGGTTCTGCTTGCGAAATGTCGTCGCGTCCGCGCGGGCGCAGCAGCATGTTGCCGACGTCGACACGCAGGCCGAGTCCGAAAGCGATGCCATCGTTGACGCGCGGCGTCGTCCACTGGAGGCCGCCGCCGTAAAAGGCGACGTCCTTGAGCACCATGCTGCCGCCGTCGAAGGCGATGCCGTCGGCATTCACACCCCAGTCATAGGCTGCCTGCCACTTTTTCGCGCCGTTGGCATTCTCCGGAAAGGCGAGGGTAATGATGTCCGCCATGCCGGGCGCGCCCTTGATGATGTCGAGCCGGTATGGATCGCCAAACGGATTGGCAGGGTCGTCGGAGCGGGTTGCGTAGAAGCTGCCTATGTAGGCACTCGCCGTGGACGGCGCGGGTGCGTGATAAGTGAGGCGGGCGTCGCCGGACATCGAGAAACCAGACAGGTCGAAGCTCACGCCATCCCGCCCTTGCACTGACGACAGCACATCGTCGGACAGCGGCTGCAATCCCTGCGCACCGGCAGGCACGGCGACGCACGCCATCGCGAATGCGCAGCAGGCAAGGCCAGAGAAGAACGACGTTTGTTTCAACATGTCAGCGCACCGGCGGCAGGTTGGGCGGTGGCATACCGGTGGTAGTCAATGCAGTCAGACGATCTCGCCAGTTGAGCCATACGCCGGCCTGCGCGAGGTCGGGCGCTTGCGCCATGCCTGCGGGCGCCTGGAACTGGACCGCGGACTTGAGCGCGGAAATCCAGAAATCGCGGCTCGCGCCGTTTGCGTCGCCGGCGCGCACGCCGCCCATCTGCGCAAAATTGAGGCAGGGTGCGGTGCACGAACCGTCCCAGCGTTTTCCGCCGCCGGCATCGGTGCGGGAGTCGAGCGTACCGGCGGCGCCGCCATCGACCAGCATCGATCCGCTCAGCGTGGACAGCGTCATGCCGATGTCGCCGGCAATGCTTTCAAAGCCGAAGCGCATGCCGACCACTTCGCGGGTCGCCGCATTGCCGGCGTTGCGATAGACGAATTCGAAATAGGGATTGGTAATCTGCACCAGGCGCTGCGCCTCGGTGCCGTCGCTGCGACCGAACTGGAGCGCCGGAATATCGAGGTCGGCGCCGCTGCCGTTGCGCGGTGCATAGTTGTATTCGCCAAGGCGGATATTACGGAAGTTGGCGTTCAGCGTCACGTCCGCGCCCAGCGCGATGCGCGTGAAATCGTAACCGCCGTAGCTGCTGTTGTTCAGCACCAGGAAGCCCTGCCCATGGTGGGTGGACAGTTCCTGCTCGGACAGCGCGCGCAACTGCGCATGCGCCGTTCCGGCATGCAAGGTGACTGCAGCGCCCAGCGCCGCAAGGCAGACACGGATCATGCTTGTTCTCGAACGAAGGAACAGGAGAGAAAACCCCCGGCGTGCGCCGGGGGTTGCCAGCCAAGCTAGGAAGGGGTTCCAGTAACTGCCTGGATTAGTGAGCCCACATCCAGACTTGCGTGCCGCGCAGGTCGATGTCGGTCATGGCGATCGAACCGAAGGACGGACCGGTCACGCCGGCAGCATGGCCACCCATGCGGATGGAACCGACGGTCACGTCAACCAGTGCCGCGGTCGGGACGGTGATGCCTGCCGGGACAGCCATCTGTACGACGTCGCCGCCGTTATAGAAGCTGGTCGGGAAGGTCACGCCGGAAGCGGTCAGGATGCCTTCGAAGGAAGCCTGGTTGATGATGTCCAGGGTGCCGGCGATCAGGCCGCGAACGCCGATGTTGTTGAAGCTGATCGAACCGCCTGCAGCGTCCGTATCGGTGTAGGTGAACGAACCGATGTTGATGTTCAGGCTGGCAGCGATGGACACACCGTCCTGGCCGGCGACCTGGCTCAGGCCTTCGTCAGCGATCGGGGTCATTGCAGAAGCAGCCATGGACAGGCCGGACAGAACAGCGGCGATTGCGGTCTTCTTGAACAGTTTCATATATAGTCTCCAAATAGATAACGTGGTGTAAAAAAGAGTTTTTCTTCCCCTGCCGCGAACGCCGGTTCCATGTTTCTTGTGGAAACACCGAGTACTGTTCGGTGTGCGCTTTGCCCGCACGCCGGACGCTGGAACCGTGTCGTACAGCTCTTAATATTTCAGCAATACTAAGAGCCTTCATATTAGGTCAGCCCCTGTTGACAACGGGGACCGCCGCTGTGACTGGACGAGCCAAATCGTTGGCCTCGAAAGCCATCACCAGGGAATGCATTTCCGGGTCGAAAGAATGTGCGGTGTGCACAGCGCCTTCATGCAACTACGCGAATGCGATGGTGTGGCGATGTCGTTGGCTGGAAAATTTTTTTCGAAAGCCAGTTTGATGCCGCTCGACGGAGCAGCATGCTGCTCCGCACAACCACTGTTCGACCGATCTTTTTAGAGTGTGCACTCTATTGTTCCAATGACAATCTTATGTAACCTCTTGATTCCCTTGAGGCACATGCACAGGGCTTCAATGCGGGCGTGCTGCATTTCCTGATGCTTTCACTTTTGCGGGTAACTTGATTGGCTGCTATTCCTTATCAGGTGCTGGAACGTCCGGCGGTCCTGCGTTCCCATCCAACCAAATTCCGGCCGCCGGCGACGGGCGACGCCTGCCTGGCGCGGGAGCGGGTGATGGAGCGCATCCGCCAGGCAGCCGGGGCGAAGCTGGTGCTCGTACAGGCGCCGGCGGGCTTCGGCATCACGACCTTGCTGAGGCGCATCCACGATGAGTGCCGGCAGGATGGCGGTGCCGCTGCCTGGCTGACGCTGGATGCCGGCGACAACGACCTCGAGCGCTTCATGTCATGCCTCGCGCAAGCGTTTGCACAGATGAACCGCGGATTCACGACGGTGCGCGGTCTCTTCGATTCGCGCCTGCGGCAGGACGGGGCCTTCGAGCTGGCCGACGCGCTGGCATCGACGCCATTGCCGTTCACCCTGATCTTCGACGAATTCGAACACCTCCAGAATCCCGCCGTTCTTGCCATCGTCCAGCAGCTGATCGACATGCTCGGACCGCAGCAACGGCTGGTGATCGGTTCTCGCGTGCAGACCGCGCTGTCCGTCGGCCGCTTGCGCGCGCGCCAGCATCTGCTGGAGATCGACGCGGCGCAATTGCGCTTCAGCCTGGAGGAGACAGCGATCTTCCTGCGTGACAAGCGAGGGCTGCGGCTGGACGATCACGAGGTAGAGAAGCTGCATGACATTACCGACGGCTGGGCCGCCGCCCTCTGGCTGGCCTCGCTTGCGCTGGAAGGCAGCGAGGACCCGCGCAGGATCATCCAGACCTTCTCGGGTTCGCACACTTCGATTGCCTCCTACCTTGCGGAGGATGTGCTGTCGAAGAAGCCGCGGCACCTGCAGGATTTCATCCTGCAGACCAGTGTGCTGCAGAAATTCTGCGCCGACAGCTGCAATGCAGTGACGGGACGCGAAGATGGCAGGGCGCTGCTGCAGGAAATCGAGCGTTCCAACATGTTCATGACGCCGCTCGACGAGCAGCACACCTGGTTCAGCTACCATCCGTTGTTCGCCGATTTCCTCCGCGCCCATCTCGAGCGCGAGTACCCCGGTCTCGCGGCCGTGCTGCACCGGCGCGCTGCCGCCTGGTATATCGGCCAGAACCGGCCGACGCATGCGATCGACCATGCCATCGCATCGGGAGACACCGGATATGTGCTGGAACTCCTCGACCGCCATGCGCAACCGCTGTTCCTGCAAGGACGCGTACGGTTGCTGGCACGCTGGTTCGACGCACTCGACCGGCGCGACCTCGTCGCCTATCCGCACCTGATTTCCGTCTATTGCTGGTCGCTGCTGCATATCAACAGGAGCGAGGAGGCGCTGAACCTGCTGGAAACGGTGACGGCCGACGACGGAAGCTCGCCCGTCTCCCATTCGACGTACCACGTGCTGCGCACATTCAGCCTGATGATGCTGGACCGCGCCGAAGAAACGGCGCCGATGTGGGACGACCCCGGCATCCTCGGCAGCGCCGCGCGGGAACCGCTGCTGCGCAGCATGCTCATGATCGGCTGCGCCTATTATTACGCGACCACCAGCCGTTACCGCGAGGCACGCGTGCTGCTCGACCAGGCGACGCAGGAACATCCTGCGGTGGGGCCCTTGTTCAGCATTGCTGTCGCCGGCTATGTGCGCGGCATGCTGGACCTGGTCCAGGGCAACCTGCGCGCAGCCTGTGCCCGCCTGCTGGCACTGATCGGCGACGAATCGCAGCGGCAGTTGCGGTGCAGCGCATCGCGCATGGGCGTGCTTCTTGGACTCGCCGCCGAGGACTTGCCGCCGCGCGACGGTGCGGACAGCGGGTTCGCCAGCCTGTACCTCGCCGAAGTGCTGTACGAGATGGATTCGCTGGTGGAGGCCAAACGCCTGCTCAAGCTCTTTCTGCCTTTGGTCAAGGATGCGGGAATCCCGGACCAGCTGATTGCCAGCCATGTCATCTATGCCCGCATCCTCCGGCTGGAAGGCAATGCCAACGATGCGCTGCAGGTCCTGCTGGAGCTGGAGCAGTCCGGCATGCAGCGACGCCTGCCGCGCGTGGTGGATGCCGCGCGGCTGGAGCTGGCTCGCGCCGCCATCCTGCAAGGCGACATCGAGGAAGCCCGATCGACGTTCGCGCTGGTGGGAGGGGCGCCGTCGTGGCAGCGCCGCGACATGCAGATGATCGCCACCGACATTGAAAGCCCGGCGCTGTGCGCTGCCCGCATCCAGATCCATACGGGGCAGGCCGCGGCGGTGCTTCCGCTGCTGAAGGAACACTTGCAGGAGGCCTATGCGCGCGGACGCATGCGGTATGCGCTGCGCGTGAAGGTGTTGTATGCACTGGCCCTGTCACTTGCCGGCCAGCGCAACCCCGCATTGCGCACCCTGCGCGAAACCATGCAGGATGCGATGGAAGAGGGTTTCGTGCGGGTCTTCAAGGACGAGGGTTCTGCCTTGCTTGCACTGGTGAAGGAGATGCTGGACGGCATGCAGGAGTCATCCGGACAGGACAACAATGCATTACGCAGTTTCGCTGAGCGCGTCCTGCATCGCGCCCGCATGCAAACGGTACGACCATCGGGGAGCAGCGCGCCGATCCCCGATTGCGCGGTGAATCCCGGAGGCAGCGAGCTGACGGAGCGCGAACTGGATGTCCTGCTGCTGCTTGCAAAAGGGTACGGCAACCAGGCGATCGCAGAAAAACTGTTCGTCTCCATCACCACCATCAAGACGCACCTGCGCAATATTAATATCAAGCTTGGCGCGCACAACCGGACGGAAGCGATCTCCATCGCACGCCGGCTGGGCGTCATTGCCTGACATTTCCCGGCTGCGGCGGATGTCTGCCGCAGCATCTTTCTCCGGCTTTCCCACCAATGCGCTGCAGCATGCAGCGGACCCGCCTTGTTGCTCGCCCGCAGGCAATTCGTTGAATCATGCGCGAGCAGAAATGCATCTCGGCAACATGAAAGTTCTTGTCTCAAGAGCGACAAACTTGATGCTGCGCAATCAAGAATCGTCCAATCGGACGACCTCTCCTCCACCTGTTCGCTCGTACATTTAAAGCCACTCGGCAAGCTGTCAAAAAAATAAGTTTTCAGATGCAGCGCCGGCGGGTTTTCGGCCGATCGCGAGGGACATCGCGACGCCAGCATCATCCATTCGAGGAGAAGACATGAAGGGGATCAACATATGTTCGTGATCTTGCTTGGCGCGGTCGCGTTCGGCATTGCCCAGGCAGGTGCCGCGGAACGGTTCGAGGTGAAGGACCGTCCGGAGGGACAGTTCGAACTGCCGCAGTCCATCGTCGGCGGTGCGCCGATCACCGAGCCGGTGAAGATCGAGCCGCACTCCCAGCTCAAGTTCCAGAACATCGTCAAGCAGGCCTACGACTACAGCTGCGGCTCGGCCGCACTGGTCACGCTGCTGGTCAACCACCTCGGCCTCGACGTCAACGAGCAGCAGGCGATGGAAGGCATGCTCGAACGCGGCGAGAAGGAAAAGATCATCGAACGCCGCGGTTTCTCCCTGCTCGACATGAAACGCTATGTCGCATCGCTCGGCATCGAAAGCGGCGGCTTCCGCGCCGAGGTCAAGGACCTCATGACGCTCGAGCATCCGGCCATCGTGCCGATCGATTACGCAGGCTTCAAGCATTTCGTGGTGTTCCGCGGAATCCGCGACGGGCTGGTGTACCTCGCCGATCCGTCCGCCGGAAACATCGTCCTCGAAGTCGACGAATTTGCGTCGCTCTGGGACCGCAACACCCTGTTCGTCCTTTACCCCCAGAAGAACCGGCCGGCGCTTGGAAAACTTGCGCTGTCCGACCGGGAACTCGGCGTATTCGACATGGATCGCGTCCGGGACCAGGCAAGCCTTCAACCGCTGGGCAATGCGTACCTGATGGAACGCGCGCTCAACTCAGGTGCCGGTGGCGTGTACCTGCGCAGGAACTGACCGCCGTTCCGCAACGCCGTCAATACAACTAAACAAAGGGAGTCGTCATGAGAATTCGTCCATTGCTGGGTTTCATTGCTGCTGCGCTGATGCTGCCTGCGTATGCGCAGCAAGGCGGGGCCGACAGCGCCGCCGCGCGCGATGCATTGAAAAAGCAGGAAGGGGATACCGACCAGTCCACACTGCTCAAGCAGACGCTCACCGCCGTCGACAAGCAGTATTCGCTGATCAAGCGCGGCAAGATCGCCGCCAACTATGAATTGAACTATTCCTATGTCGGCCAGGAGCGCATCAACGCCGACATCAGCTCCGGCCAGCTCACGCTGTTCGAGATCAACAACGACAGCGCCCACCAGATCACCAACACTATTTCGGTGGACTACGGCGTGCGCGACAACCTGACCGCCAGCGTGAGCCTGCCGCTGGTGAGCAAGTATTCCGAGAACCCCTCCTTCGACGGCTTCTCGCACTCGCTGGGCGACATCGGCGTCGGCGCACGTTTCCAGCCGTTCGAGGCCAAGCGCGGCCGTCCGAACCTCACCCTCACCAGCAACCTGCGCCTGCCCACGGGCAAGAGCCCGTTCAAGGTCGATGCGAACCAGGACCTCGCCACCGGATCTGGCGTGCCTTCGCTGAGTGCGGGCGTGAACGTCAACCACATCGTCGATCCGGTTGCACTGTTCGGTTCGCTTAACTTCACCTACAGCGGCGCGGCCAAGGACCTTGCGCAGATCCGCGGTTCGCGCGTATTGACCCGCGTCGAGCCCGGACCGAGCATCGGCTTCGGTCTTGGCTTCGCCTATGCGCTGTCGTACGGCATCTCGACGTCGATCTCGATCCAGGAATCGATCTCGCGCGGCACCAAGCTTTACTTCCGCGACGGCACCAGCGCCAAGACCAAGACGCAGACTTCGGGCATGCTGAACCTGGGCATCGGCTACCGTGTATCGCCGAAGACCACGCTCAACATCACCGCCGGCATCGGCCTGACGAACGACTCGCCCGACTTCACCCTTGGCATCAGCATGCCGCTGTCGTTCTGATAGGGCGGACACGCGATGATGACCTGTCCGAGCAAACACAGGCGATACCGGACGCGGCTGCTGCAGAACCGGACGAAGTTGCTTCCGCTGGCCGGCCTGCTGCTGTCGAGCGCGCTGCCGCCGGCCCATGCGGCGCTGACGGATAACCTGCTGACCAGCCCCACCGCCATGTCGCTCGGCAATGCGGTGACGGCCGACCCGCCGGGGACCGATTCGATCCATTTCAATCCTGCAGGATTGACGCGGATCACGGGCGAGGTGCACTCCCACTCGTTCGGTGCGGTATCGTTGCGCGCACCGGCGTCGTTCCGGCAGGGAGCCGACTTCAGCATCGGCGGCTTCCGCGACGATCCGCTCAACGGCACCTCGACCGGGGAGATGAACCAGCGGGTCTACATCCCGGGTATCGGCCTTCCCGGCTGGCGCTTGCCGGGCGTGGTCCTTCCCGGGCTGGGGATTGCCTACAACAAGGAAGGATCGCCGTTCACCTTCGCCATCGGCAATTACATCAGCCAGGCAATGAGCTCGGATCGCACCAAGGATCCGGACGATCCCGGCCGCTTCTCCGGCAAGGTGATGCACCTGCAACGCCTTGTCTTTGCGGCGCCCGCCGTCGGCTACAAGGTGTCGGACACGCTCAGCATCGGCGCTTCCGTCCCGCTGGCGCACCAGGCCTTCATCCTCAACACCGACATGCGCATGCCGAACGAACTGCTGGGCATCGTCGGCAAGGTGCAGGAGGGCTGGTGTCCGGAGAACGGCGGCAACATCGTCGATACCTTTACCTTCGGCCTGTGTGGCGGCGGCGAGGAGGGGCGCATCAATCCGTTCAAGAAGGCGGCCAGCATCGACCTGAACATGACGGCGCACGTCGATCCGACGATCAACATCGGGCTGCTGTGGGAACCGCTGGACTGGTTCGGCCTCGGCGTGGTGTACCAGGGGGGATCGAAGACCAAGGTGTCCGGCCAGTACACCTTCCGCGCCGAGCCGATGCTGCGCCGCTTCGTGGAAGGCATGCACTCGAGCCTGCTGGGCCCGATCGCGGCCGGCGTCCTCGGCTTGCCGCAGACCATCCCGGAGGAGCAGAAAGGCAACGTCAGCGCGACGATTCCTTTCCCGCACCGCCTGCAGCTCGGTTTCAAGTTCAAGCCCACGCCGCGCCTGCAGTTCAACGTCGACGCCAACTACGCCAACTGGAAGAGCTGGGATGCGCTGACCCTGGAGTTCGACCAGAGCATCAAGCTGCTCGAAATGGCGCGCCTGTTCGGCGTGCCGGACTCGACCCGGCTCGCACTGCCGCGCGGCTACAAGAACACGCTGCACTTCGGCTACGGCATGCAGGCGAAAGTGAGCGAAAAGCTGACGCTGCGCCTCGGTTATGAACCGCGCAAGAGTTCGATCCCGAAAGACAAGATTGACCTGGTGGCGCCGCTGCCGGACACCAAGCTCTACAGCATCGGCGCCAACTACAAGGTCAACAAGGAGATGGATATCAGCGTCGCCGCAAGCTACATGACCGGCGATTACCACGTGCCGGCAAACGGCAGCTGCAACATGAACTGCGACAAGTTCTTCAACATCGTCTACAACCCGTACGCCGGGCTGGACGTGACGGGCGGGATACGGGTCCGCTATTTCGGCGTCACCATCACCAAACGCTTCTAGAACACTCTTACTGACAGGAGACACACCATGATCAAATCCGCGATTGCCATCACCCTCATCGTTGCCGCCAGTGCCGCAAACGCCGCCGGGGCGCACAAGCCGATTCCTCCGGCGAAGCAGGAACTGGTGCAGCGCGTGCTGCAGCTCTGGCAGGTCGACATCCTGGCGCAGTCGATGCTGCAGGAACCGGTCACCGACGCGGTGGGCCAGGCGCGCGCCGTGATCCAGGGACGCGTGCCGACCGAGCGCCGCGATGCGACGATGCGCGAAGTCGCGACGGAAGCGAAGAAGTTCCTCGACGAGAACGGCCCGGTCGTGCGCGCCAGCGCGCAGAAACTGATCCCAAGTACGGTGGTGCCGATGCTGGCCGAAAAATTCACCGAAGACGAACTGCGCCAGATCATTGCCATCCTCGAGTCGCCGGTCAAGAAGCGTTTTGAGGAACTGGTGCCGGAAATGCAAAAGGCGCTCGGCGAAAAAGTCGCCGCCGAATCGCGCCCGGTCATCGATCCCAAGCTGGACGACTTCCGCCAGCGCATCAGCGCGCGCTTGCGCACCGCCATCACGCCCTGAGGCATGGGCGATGCACCAAGCAGGGGAAGCGGCCCCGGCGTCGCGCGCAGCCGGGCCGGCAGAGTGAACGAGACAAGAACAAGGGGAGCAACATGACATATTCGTCGGCGATCGATCTGGTACGGGGTATCAAGGCACGCCTGGCAGCGCGTGGTCTCGATGTGGACGCATTCTTTCGGCAGGCGGGGCTCGAGGAGTCGGAGTGCATGGCGGACGACGCGCTCACGCTCTCGGACAAGCTGAGCCATCTGTGGGAAATGGCGACGCAGGCCTGCGGCGACCCGCTGCTCGGCGTGAAGGCGGCGCTGCCGCAGCCGCTGGACCGCTCCGGCCTGATGGGGCACATCATGCGCGCGTCGCCGGATGTGAAGACGGCCATCGAAAACCTGGTGCGGTACACGCCGCTGGTGTCGCCCACGGTGCACAGCACGATCGAGCAGGGCGGCGGCAGCACGCGCGTCAGCCTGCATCTTCCGGGCGGACAGCGTCGCGTGCCGCAGCAGCATTACGACTTCGTGTGGTGCCTGGTGCTGCGCACCTTGCGTGCGGCGGCGGGGCGCGACGATCTGAAGCCGGTGCAGGTCAGCTACGCCTTCCCGCAGCCGGCGGATGTGCTGCCCTATGTGGATGCCTTCGGCTGCGCGGTGCAATTCGGCATGCAGACCAACACCATGCAGTTCGACGACGCCGACCTGTCCGTGCCGATCAGCACCGAAAACCCGATGGCGGCCGACTGGGCGCTGCGCATGCTGGCGGACCTGGCACAGGCGCAGCGCAACTGGACGCTGCGCATGCTGGCCAAGCTGGAGAAGGCGCCGCAGGCGGACAACACGTTCAGCACGCGTGTGCAGGGCCTGCTCGCCGGCATGCTGGCGCATGGCGAGCCCCTGCGGGAGGAAGTGGCGAAGCGGCTGATGATGAGCGAGCGCACATTGCAGCGCAGGCTGGCGGAGGAGGGCACCAATTTCACGCAGCTGGTGGACGACACGCGGCGTGAGATGGCCTATCAATACCTCCGGAAGGGCGACCTGTCGCTCAAGAAGCTCAGCTTCCAGCTCGGCTTCTCCGATCCCAGCGCGTTCTGCCGTGCATGCCGGCGCTGGTTCGGGCGTTCGCCGAAGGAAGTGCAGCAGCGGTCCGCCGCTCCGGAGTTCGTCTTGCCGCACGCAGGATCGCTCGCGCCGGTGATGCCATTCCGGCGGACGGACAGCTTCGAGCCGTTCGCTCAATTCAAACCGAACTGATTTACCCCAGGCGTTGTGGCTATTTGCGCCTCCGCAGCACCAAGCTTGCGGAGGTGTTTTTTTTCATTGAAAGATTGTTATCTGCGAGGGCGTTACCCTTGCTTACAGATATTTTTTCAATGCCGTACTAAGGTGGAGGATGTAATGCGACTCGTCGCTTCACCGGAAGCCCCGGCGTACGGCCATGAAACCAGCCATCCTGTTGTTCTCCCTTCTCGCGACGTCCGCCATTGCAGCCTCTCCCGCAGTGGTCATCTTCGACGAGCGCGTGGCGCTTGCGAAGGCTGCGGAAGAAGACGAACGTTTCCATCCCTATCCGGCGCAGATGATGCGCGAGGCGGGCAGTCATTTCGCGCGCACGATGCGCAAATGCCGGCCGCTATCGAAGCAGGATTCGAAACCGTTTGTCCTGGTTGCTGAAATTGATCCGGAAGGCGTCGCTCGGGACGTCGTGGTGCGCCCCGCCCATGCGGCGGCGCGCTGTTTCGCGGCCGGGTTTTCGTCCTTCCGCTATCTGCCGCCTCCTGACTATCCCGACAGGGGAAGCTTTCCCGTCATGGTGCGCATCGGCAGGCAGTAGCGCCTGTCAGAGCGTCAGGTACCAGGCGGCCAGCGCGAGGAAAACGGAGGTCGGCGCGCACATGCCGATGAGGCACATCTTGCGGCGGAAGGAATCGCGCAGTTCCGCGTTCACGCGGGCGGTGCGTTCGGGGAAGACGGTGAAGATGCGTGTTTCGATGCGAGGCAGGATGTCGCGATGGACGAGCACGTCACCGTACTCTTCCTGCGGTGCGGTGCTTGCATCGGCCGGACTTGCATTGCGGAGCACTGCTCCGTGGGCGGTCCTGAAATCCGCAGTGAGGGTCATGCCTGAACTCCGTTCCTGAATAGCAACGGAGCGGAGTATAGGACTTCAGCGGCGCGATGAAATCAAATGCCGGCAACGGCGTTGGATTTCCTTGACTCGAATCAGAATAGTCCCTGCAGGAAACAGAATTCAGGGGTGTGCGGCGACGATCCGGTAGCGCAGCGCCAGCTTGTCCTGCACTTGCAAGGCTCCGCCAAGCACGGCGAATGGCGAGATGCCGAAATCGCTTTGTGCAATCGTCATCTCGCCGCTGACCGTCATTCGCCCAGGTGCATCCTCGATGCGCGCGGGCGAGGTGAATTCATGGGTGCGTCCATGCAGCGTGATCGCCACGCGCAATGTGTCAGCGCTGTTCCGGCCGATGCGGACCAGCGCGAAAGGAAAGCGCCCCGCCTCCAGTACCTTGTCCAGCATGTTGCGGCGCGTGCCCTCCACCGCCTCCGCAGATGGCGGCTTGCCCATGCCGGATTCTTCACGCAGGGCGGCTTCGTCCACCGTCAATTGCAGGAGGGGGATGAAGAGGTCGGCACGGGCAGCGGAGGGCAGCACGTAGCCTTGCACGTTCCTCGCGGCGACGACGTGGTCATGTCCGAGACCGACGAGCGGTCCGCCGCGGCGGACTTCGACGGCGACATGGGACTGCCCGGGATCGACCTGCAATACCGCTTGCCCGCGGGCCTGGGCGTCTCGGTAAAAGTCGAGCGGGAATTCCGCAGGCGCCTGCAGGACCGCAGGCGCGACAGGAGCGGGAGCGCGCGCCACGCATGCCGCCAGCATTGCGCAGGGAAGGATCGCGAGGATCCGCCTTGATGCAGCTGGCCGCGTGGAATGCATGGCGCGAAGGGTCAGTCCTTCTCGCGTGCCAGCGAAAGGAACTCGGTGCGCAGGCCGAGGTTGGTGCGCATTTCGCCCAGCAGGGCCGAGGTAACGGTTTCTTCGCCGGGCGTGCGGATGCCGCGGCTTTCCATGCACATGTGGCGGCAGCGGATGACCACGCCCACGGACAGCGGCTGCAGATGTTCCATCAGCGAATCCGCGATCTGCACGGTGAGGCGTTCCTGGACCTGCAGCCGCTTCGAGAAGCAGTCCACCAGGCGGGTCAGTTTCGACAGCCCCACGATCCGGCCGTTCGGCGTATAGCCGACCGTTGCCGAACCGAAGAAGGGCGCGAGGTGGTGTTCGCAGTGGCTGTACACGGGGATGCCGCGCACCACGATCAGTTCGTTGTACTTTTCCGCGCCATCCTCGAAGACCTTCAGGATGTCGGCCGGGTTCTGTTCATAGCCGGACGTCCAGTGTTTCCACGCCTTGTCCACGCGCGCCGGCGTGTCGTGCAATCCCTGGCGGCCCGGGTCTTCGCCCAGGTGACGAAGCAGGCGCCGCCAGTCTTCCGTTGAAAAATCATTGTCGTTCATGTTGCTTTCCTCCTGATGGTGCACCTCCGGGCTCTGCGGCCCGGGCGATTAATGGTGATGGTGGTGCGACCAGTTCACGCCGCCGGATGCGAGATAGGACTCGACGGCGTCTTTCTGGCCGATGGCGTGCAGCTTGACCTCGCCGCAGGAGCAGATGCCCTGGTACGGCTGGATGTGCGAACAGGCAGACACCTTTTGCAGGTAGACGGTGACCGGTTTCGCGCATTTTGCGCACTTGAAGGTCAGCGTGCGGGCTGGTTTGTTGGCCATTGTTTCCTCGTCAATTTTCTGATGCGACATTATCCCCTGAAACGAGGCCTGGTGCCGCCTCGCCCTTACTCAATGCAAGGGCAATGACCTGCAAGGTAATCGCACATCGCGCATAATGGGTTAATGCTGTTCATTGAAGAAATGGCAATCACCAGGAGACAAGCAATGCCCACCGAAACCGCCGAAAAAACCGTCCATCGCATCTGCCCCCTGTGCGAAGCCTGCTGCGGCCTCGAACTCAAGGTCAGCGGCAACAAGGTCATCAGCATCCGCGGCCATGACGAGGACGTCTTCAGCCGCGGCTACATCTGCCCGAAGGGTGTGTCGCTGAAAGACCTGCACGAAGACCCGGACCGCCTGCGCAAGCCGCTGGTCAAGCGCAACGGGCAATTTGTGGAAACGAGCTGGGAAGAGGCATTCGCCGAGATCGAGCGCCGCCTTCCGCCCATCCTGGCCCAATACGGCCCGGACGCACTGGGCGCGCTGGCCGGCAACCCCTCCGTGCACAAGATCGGCCTGATCATGTATTTCGCCCGGCTGGCGCGCGCCCTGGGAACGCGCAATATCTTTTCGGCATCGACGCTGGACCAGATGCCCAAGCAATTGTCAGTGGGCCTCATGTTCGGGCACTGGCTGTCCTTCCCGGTGCCGGATATCGAGCGCAGCGACTTCCTGCTGATCATCGGCGCCAATCCGATGGTGTCCAACGGCAGCCTGTGGACCGTACCGGACTACCGCGGCAAGGCCAAGGCCATGCGGGCGCGCGGCGGCCGTATCGTCGTCGTCGATCCCCGTCGTACCGAGACGGCGGAAGCGGCCGATGCGCACCACTTCATCCGTCCGGGCAGCGATGTCTATTTCCTGCTCGGCATGGTGCATACCTTGTTCGATGAGAAGCTCGTGCGTCTCGGGCGCCTGGCCGAGCATGTGACCGGGGTGGAAGAGGTGGGACAGGCGGTGAAGGATTTTTCACCGGAGAAGATGGCCGCGCGCTGCGGCATCGACGCCGGCACCATCCGTGCGCTGGCGCGCGACCTGGCAAGGGCAGGGCACGCTGCCGTGTATGGTCGCATGGGCACCACGGTGCAGGAATACGGCACCTTGTGCAGCTGGCTGATCGACGTGCTCAACGTCCTCACCGGCCATCTCGACCGGGAGGGCGGCGCAATGTTTGCCAAGGCGCCTGCCTTTGCCGCCAACACGGCCGGCAAGCCGGGTATCGGCAAGGGCGTCGGCACCGGCCGTAGAAAGAGCCGCGTCTCCGGAGCACCGGAAGTGATGGGCGAATTCCCGATGGTCTGCCTGGCGGAGGAAATCGACACGCCTGGCGAAGGACAGGTGCGCGCACTGCTGACCGTCGCAGGCAACCCGGTCCTCTCTGCGCCGAACGGCAGCCGGCTCTCGGCCGCACTGGACAAGCTCGATTTCATGGTCAGCGTCGACATTTACCTCAATGAGACCACGCGCCATGCCGACGTGATCCTGCCCGGATTGTCGCCGCTGGAAGACATCCACTACGACACGGCCTTCCCGCAGTTCGCCTACCGCAACTATGCACGCTTCAGCGATCCGGTCCTGCCGCGTCCGGAAGGGCAGCCGCCGGAGTGGCAGATCCTGCTGCGATTGGCGGCCATCATCCAGGGCAAGGGCGCCGGGGTGAACGTGGAGAAAATCGACGACGAACTGTTTGCCGAAGACGCGCGGCGCGCAGTCGGCGAACATGCGGATGCCGTCATCGCCGCGCTCGGCCATCTCAAGGGACCGGAGCGCCAGGTCGACTTCGCACTGAGGATGGGCCCATACGGCGACATGTTCGGACGCAAGCCGGACGGCATCAACCTTGCCAAAGTCAAGGCGGCATCGGGCGGCATCGACCTCGGTCCATTGCAGCCGCGCATTCCTGAGGTTCTGCGCACGCCTTCGGGGAAGATCGAGCTCGCGCCTGCCATGCTGCTCGCCGACCTGCAGCGTCCGACGGCAGAACTGGCGCAGCCGGTTCCCGACCTTGTCGTCATCGGCCGCCGCCATGTCCGCTCGGGCAACAGCTGGATGCACAACCTGCCGACGCTGGCCAAGGGACCGTTCCGCTGTACGGCGCTCGTCAATCCTTCCGATGCGAAGCGATTCGGATTGCAGGACGGCGGCAAGGCACGCATCAGCGGCAAGGGCGGGGTCATCGAAGCGCTGGTGGAAGTGAGCGAGGAAATGATGCCGGGCGTCGTCAGCCTGCCGCACGGCTGGGGGCACGACATGCCGGGAACGCGCATGTCGCTCGCAGCCGAACGTCCGGGCGCAAACCTGAACGCAGTGCTCGACGAAAGCATGCGCGATCCCCTGTCCGGCAACGCTGTCCTGAACGGCATCCCGGTCGAGATGCGGCCCGCCTGAATGCCGGCGATCGAACAGGCTGCATGACGCCGATGAAAAAAGAGGCAGGGCGAACCTGCCTCCTTGCGTGCTGATCGCGGATTACTTCTTCGCAGCGTCTGCCTTTTCCTGGGCCGCTTCCTTCTTGGCCTCGGCGACTTTCTTGTCAGCCTTCTTCGTTTCCTTGGCGGCCTTCTTTTCCGCCTTGGCATCTGCCTTCGCGGTTTCTTCCTTTGCTTCGGCGGTGGCCTTCGTCGCCTTCTCTTCCGCCTTTGCATCGGCCTTGGCGGCCTTGGCTTCAGCCTTCGGCGTGGCGGCGGCAGGAGCAGGTGCGGTTTGCGCGAAAGCGGATGTTGCGAACAGGCCGGCGATCAGGGTTGCAATCAGAGTCTTCATTGATTTCCTCATTACTCGTTGTGATTGAAATGGATACTGCAAGGATGAAAACGCAGCTTGCGGAGTTGCAGTTGACGATGAAGTTGTAAGCGTTTGTTATCGAGGTTGAAACAAATCATCTTCGAGCGGACGGGTGCGATTGAGAAATGTCAATCATCGGAACGGTTTCTGAGCGCGCTGCGGTTGCGGCACTGCAAAATCACGCAACAGTTTCCAAGCGAGGAGAGACATGCGAAAAAATACTGCCATCGTTTACCGTGCGGGTTACACGCCCAACCATCTGCTCGACTCACTGATGGTGAGGCTGCGCGTCAAGAGCGACGCCGCGCTTGCCCGCGCACTCTGCATTCCTGCATCCACCATCAGCAAGGTGAGGAACCGCCAGATGGCGGTCAATTCGACACTACTGCTGGCGGCGCACGAAGCCACCGAAATGAGCATCCGTGAATTGCGCAACCTGCTTGGCGACACCGAGACGAGGTATTGGCTCGGTGACCTCGACCTCGGTCGCACTCGTGAACGCATTCCAGCATTCACGGAACGTCCTCGCGTCCCGCACGCGCTGACGCCAATGCAGGCACACGCTTGATCCACGTGAATTAATTTCAATCACCCACCTTCGCAGCGTTTCCCCTCTTCAATTACACTAGGCCCTGCCTGTAATCAATGAGGAGGAAACGCTCGCATGCCTATCATCACCAACATTGAAGACCTGCGCGTCCTGGCACAGAAGCGCGTGCCGCGCATGTTCTACGATTACGCGGATTCCGGTTCCTGGACCGAGTCGACCTACCGTGCCAACAGCACTGACTTCGAACGGATCAAGTTCCGCCAGCGCGTCGCGGTGAACATGGACAACCGCACCCTGAAGACCACGATGGCGGGCCAGGAAGTCTTCATGCCGGTTGCGATTGCACCCACCGGCCTCACGGGTATGCAGCATGCCGACGGCGAAATCCTCGCCGCGAAGGCTGCGGAAAAATTCGGCATCCCGTTCACGCTCTCCACGATGAGCATCTGCTCCATCGAGGACATCGCGGCCCATACCAGCGCGCCATTCTGGTTCCAGCTCTACGTGATGCGCGACCGCGATTTCATTCGTCGCCTTATTGACCGCGCCAAGGCAGCGAAGTGTTCGGCGCTGGTGCTCACGCTCGATCTGCAGGTGCTGGGCCAGCGTCACAAGGACATCAAGAACGGACTCTCGGCGCCGCCGAAGCTCACCATCGCCAACATCCTCAACATGATGACCAAGCCGCGCTGGTGCCTCGGCATGCTCGGCACTTCGCGGCGCACCTTCGGCAACATCGTCGGCCACGCGAGCAGCGTGTCGGACATGTCGTCGCTGTCGTCGTGGACCGCGCAGCAGTTCGACCCGACCCTGTCGTGGGACGACGTCGAATGGATCAAGAAGCACTGGGGAGGCAAGCTGATCATCAAGGGCATCCTCGATGTCGAGGATGCGAAGCTGGCTGCGCAGAGCGGGGCCGATGCGCTCATCGTGTCCAACCACGGCGGCCGTCAGCTCGACGGCGCGCCGTCGTCGATTGCCGCGCTGCCGGCGATCGTCGATGCGGTCGGCGACAAGATCGAAGTGCACATCGACGGCGGCATCCGTTCCGGCCAGGACGTGATCAAGTCGCTCGCCCTCGGCGCGAAGGGCGCATACATCGGCCGTGCCTTCCTCTACGGCCTCGGCGCGATGGGCGAGGCCGGCGTGACGAAGTGCCTGGAGATCATCCACAAGGAGCTGGACCTCACGATGGCATTCTGCGGCGTCACGGATGTGAAGAAGGTCGACAAGAACATCCTGCTGCCCGGCACCTACTGATCCTGAACGCAGTGCCGCGTCAGGCACTGCAAATTGTTTGCGATTTATCAGAAGTTTCAACGCTCGCCAAGCCCTTGGCGCACCCGTACGGTGCACAAGTTCCTTTCTGTCTCCCAAGGGCAATCGTTTGGCTTCGTGGATCACTCCACGGCGCTGTTTCCCCCGTTCATGTCAATTTAATATCGTTTCACGATTCGTTGACATTAACCGTGGAAGATCATGCGCCAACACACCATCCCCCTTCTTTCCGTCCTCCTGGTTTCCTTCTCGGCACATGCCGGTTACATCGAAGGACTCGCCGCCTACAACAAGAACGACCACGCGTCGGCGCTGACCGAGTGGCGTCCGCTTGCAGACCAGGGCGACGCGCGTGCGCAGTATCACGTCGGCTGGATGTACGAACGCGGCGAAGGCGTGAAGCAGGACCATGCGCAGGCGGTCGCGTGGTACCGCAAGGCCGCCGAGCAGGGATTCCCGCTCGCGCAGATCAACCTCGGCAACATGTACACGCTGGGCCATGGCGTGCCGCAGAACCACAAGCAGGCGGTGCTGTGGTACCGCAAGGCGGCGGACCAGGGGTACACCAGCGCGCCGGTCAACGCGGGCGTGCGCTTCGAGAACGGCGACGTCGCCGAGTCCGAACACGACCTGCCGAGGTACCGCAAGCCGGTCGAATCGGATCGCGTCGTGGTGCAGTTCAACCTCGCCAGCATCCTCTACAACAACGGCCAGGGCGTGTCGCAGGATTATGACCAGGCGGTTGCCTGGTACCGCCGCGCTGCGGAGCAAGGCCATGCGCTGGCGCAGATCAACCTCGGCAACATGTACAACAATGGCCAAGGCGTGCAGCAGAACCACAGGATGGCGATGTACTGGTATCGCCGCGCGGCGGAGCAGGGCAACACCTTCGCGCTGAACAACATGGGCAACATGTACCGCAAGGGCCTCGGCGTGAAGCAGGATTACGCACAGGCGCTGCACTGGTACCGCAAGGCGGCCGAACTCGGCGATGGCGGCGCGCAGGTCAACCTCGGTCTCATGTACTACACCGGCGAGGGCGTGCGCCAGGATTTCAGCGAAGCCTTCCAGTGGTACAGCCGGGCCGCGCAGCAGGGCGATGCCGGCGCACAGTACAACCTCGGCCTGATGTTTTTCCATGGCGAGGGCGTCGCACAGGATTATCTCGAGGCGTCCGAGTGGTACCGCAAGGCGGCGGAGCAGGGCCACGCGCTGGCGCAGCACAACCTCGGCAACATGTACATGAAGGGCCTCGGCGTCGAGCAGGACTTCACGATGGCCGTGCAATGGCACCGCAAGTCCGGCTTCCAGGGCGATGCGCATGCGCAGAACAAGCTGGGCGACCTGCTGTTCGCCAACGGCCACGGCGCACCGCAGGATTACGAGGAAGCGGCGCAGTGGTACCTGAAGGCCGCGGAACAGGGATACGCACCCGCCCAGTTCAACCTCGCGAACATGTACCGGCGCGGCATCGGCGTGAAGCAGGATTTTGCGCAGGCGGCACAGTGGTACCGCAAGGCGGCGGAGCAGGGCGACGTCAACTCGCAGTACCTGCTGGGCATCATCTACGCCAACGGCGAAGGCGTGAAACAGGACATGACACAGGCCATCGACTGGTATCGCCGCGCCGCCGAGCAGGGGCACGCGGGCGCGCAGTACAACCTCGGCATCATGTATGCGAAAGGACGTGGCACGATCAGCATGTTGAGTCGATAGATGGATCGTGGGGCGCCGCCGCGCCCCGCGCATGCCTTGATTTTGCGCAAAGGAAAAATTTCCTTTCAGATCATGGACATGCGGAAGCTTATACCCGGTTATCCACAGAATTGACCACAGCAATTGTGGGCAAGTCGCACGCGGAAAACCGGAACAATGTCGAGCGTCATCCTTCGTCTGTCGGCGCGTGTCGGGTGCGCGCCGCAGACGCTTTTTCTCCTCTTCCCAGTGCTTCATTACCTTCGCCGGAATCTCTTGATTCCGGACAGCGTTTTTGCCGTTTTTAGCCCTTTCGCGTCTCTTCCCTTCAGTTAAGATATTGCTTGGCCGAAAGCGGATTTCACCTGTGTCCGCACCTCCTTCGCGCCGATCGTGCGTCAACCTCCACTCTCATCGACGCAGGGGAACAACCAATGAAACACCGAGTCATTGCGGGACTGGTCCTGGCAGCGGCCGTGCACGGCGCAGCGGCACAGACGGCGCCCGATGCCGAACAGCAGCGCCGCCTCGCGGAACAAAAGCTCAAGCTCGTCGAAATGCTGCTCAACTCACCGAAGGCGCAGGCCAGCGGCGCAAGCGGCGACAGCGAAACCGTCGCTCTCGTCGAGCGTGGCAAGACGTTGCTCGCGCAGGCACGCGAAGCGCTCGCCGCGCAGCGACACGCGGATGCCGCAAAAGCCCTCGATGAAGCGCTGCAAAGCGTTTCCAAAGCCAACAACCGCAATGCCGGTGGCCTGTCCGACAGCGTGCAGAAGCAGCGCCTGCAGGAAATGACCGAGCAGGTCGCGACCTATCGCTCGTCGCTCGCCGCACTCGTGAAGGAAAAGGCCGCGCCTTCGGCCAAGCAGACGCTGGACCGCGTCGATGCGCTCACCGAAGAAAGCCGCAAGCTCGCCGCCGCCGGCCATCTAGGTGAGGCGAACAAGAAGATGGCGGAAGCCTACAAGCTCGAAGTCGAAGAGGTCTCGCGCCTGCGTGCCGGACAGGAAGTGGTGCTGTCGCTGAAGTTCGACACGCCTGCCGACGAATACGCCTACGAGCAGAAACGCTACCAGTCGAACGAAATCCTGGTCGGCATGATGATCGGCGAAGGCCGCGCGGAAGGCGATCGCCGCCGTCTCGTCGACGGCTTCCTGAAGGAGGCCGCGACGCTCAAGGAAGACGCGGTATCGCTCGCCGGCGCCAACCGCCACAAGGAAGCCGTCGCCGTCATGGAAAAGGCCACCGTCCAGCTCAATCGCGCGCTGCAGTCCATGGGCGTGCCGGTGTTCTAGGAGAATCACGATGAAATCATTTACTCGCCTTTGGCTGGCGCTCGCGCTTGCGCTCGCGGTGCAGGGCGCCCATGCCGTCGATGCCGCCGCGGTCAATCTCGCCGGCGAGCAGCGCATGCTCTCGCAACGAATCGTCAAGGCATGGTGCCAGTTCAGCCTGAACGTACAAAAAGACGTGTCGCGCGCACAGCTCGCGGAGTCGGTGCGCCGCTTTGACGGCAACCTTGCCATGCTGGAGAAATCGGCGGACTCGCCAGAGGTGACGACCGCACTTGCAGGACTGCGTGCCGCATGGACGCCGCTTCGTGCGGCGCTGCAGGGCGAGGCACGTGTACCTGATGCCGCACAGCTCGACGCCCGTGCCGAAGACGTGCTCATGGCCGCCGAACGCCTCACGCGCGTCATGCAGGACAAGACCTCCGCGCCTGTCAGCCGCTGGACCAACCTCGCCAGCCGCCAGCGCATGCTGTCGCAGCGCCTGGTCAAGATCTACATGCTGCGCCAGATGGGGGTGGAAAGTCCCGCCCTGCGCGAGGAGAGCGAGCATGTCCAGAACGAATTCGCCGGCGCGCTGGCCGCTATGCGGGTGAACGCGTCCACGCCGGCCCTGAAGGCTGAACTCGACAAGCTGGCGCTGCAGTGGGAATGGCTGCAAGCCGTGCTCGCCACGGAAGGCGCCGAATCCTTCCGCCTCATCATGGCCGAGGGCGGCGAAGCCGTGCTGCAGCTTGCCGACCAGGTCACGCGGATCTACGAACAGTCCGCACGCTAAACCGATTACCAGGAGATTCCATGTCCATCGACCGTCGCCGCTTCCTGCTGGCCGCTTCCGCGCTCGGCGCATCTTCGGCGCTTCCCGGTACGCTCCTGGCAGCGCCTGCCCGCAACGAAAAGCGGGTGGACCTGACCGCATCCGCCTTCGCCGCCGCGCTCGACCCGACGAATCCGACGCGCACCGGCGTGTGGGGCTTCAATGAACAATTACCCGGCCCCGTGCTGCGTTTCCGCCGTGGCGACAAGGTGCACTTTGCCTTCACCAACGACCTGCAGCAGGACAGCGCCGTGCACTGGCATGGCATCCGCGTGCCGAATGCGATGGACGGCGTCCCCCACGTCACCCAGGATCCGGTCGCGCCGGGAGGCGAGTTCGACTACCGCTTCGAGCTCCGCGATTCCGGCACCTTCTGGTACCACCCGCATCAATCCAGCTTCGAGCAGGTGCCGCGCGGATTGTACGGCGCGCTGATCGTCGAGGAAGACAAACCTCCTGTCGTCGACCGCGACGAGGTGTGGGTGCTCTCGGACATCAAGCTCGATGAACAGCGCCAGCAGGTGGAGGATTTCGGACGTATTCTCGACATCGCCAACGATGGACGCCTCGGCAACCAGGTGCTGGTCAACGGGCAGATCGCAGGGGCGGGCAGGAAGATCGCGGTGCGTGCCGGCGAACGCCTGCGCCTGCGTCTCGTCAATACCGCTTCCGCACGCTTTTTCCGTCTTGCATTCGAAGGGCATCAGGCCCGCGTCATCGCCTACGACGGCCAGGGTACAAGTCCGCATGCCGTGCCGGCGGAGGGGCTGCCACTCGGTCCCGGCATGCGCGCCGACCTGATCATCGACTGCATGGGCAAGCCGGGCCAGAAATTCACCATTCGCGACCTCGGGCGTCCGCCCGTCGCACCGGCATACGACATCGGCACGCTGGCCTATAGCGACGAGCGCCCGGTGCGCAACAAGCCGCTATCCTCGCCGGTCGCGTTGGCGCCAAACCGCATCGCCGAGCCCAACCTGCGCAAGGCCTCGCAGCACGTGATCCTGTTCCAGGGCGGCATGCGCGGCCAGCCGGTGATCGGCATGGTGGACGGCAAGCCTTCGCGCATCCAGGAAATCATGGCCAGGCAGGGCCTGGCGTGGACCATGAACTACAACGCACAGCACGAGCATGCGCTGATGCACGAACCCTTCCTGCACCTGAAGAAGGGCGAAAGCGTGATCCTGCGCATGATCAACGACACCGGCTTCGACCATCCGATGCACCTGCACGGGCATTTCTTCCGCGTGCTGTCGGTCAACGGCAAGGCGAATCCGCGCCGCGAATGGCGCGATACGGTCATCATGGGGCCGCGCCAGACCGTTGACGTGGCCTTCGTCGCCGACAATCCGGGCGAGTGGATGTACCACTGCCATATCCTCGACCACGCGGCCGGGGGGATGATGGGGACGATTGCGGTGGAGTAGGGCGTGCCGGAAAGCAAAAAGCCCAGTCCGAGGACTGGGCTTTTTGCTTGAATCTTGGGGTGGCCGATGGGACTCGAACCCACGACGACAGGAATCACAATCCTGGACTCTACCAACTGAGCTACGGCCACCACTGAAGTCTTTGCCGGACTGCATGTCAGGCAAGCCCGTCATTATACAAACTTCGGGGCAAAGTGGCAAATACTGCTTTTTCAGCCCGTCGCGCCGAGCGCGGAGACCGGCGGCGCGAGCTGGAGCAGGCGTGAAAACGCCGTCTTCAGGGCGGTTTCGCTGCCGGTCGTGAACGCGGCGATCTTGCCCGGACCTTCCTGCCGCAGGAGCCCCCGTTCGGTAAGCAACCGGACCAGCTGCCGCGCTATCGGCTCTCCCGTGTCCACGATGGCGACCGGCCTGGAGGTGAGATGGCCGACAATGTCTTCGATCAGCGGCAGCACGAACGGATAATGCGTGCACCCGAGCACGAGCGTATCCGCGCCTTGCTCGATCAGGGGCTCGATGTAGCGGCGCAGGAGCAGGGCGGTGTCCGCCGATTGCAGTTCACCTTTCTCCACCTGATCGGCCAGCCCGATACAGGCTTGCGGGATGAACTGCACATGGGTCGCTGCGCTGATCTGCTCGCGCAGGAGCCTGAATTTCTCGCTGGTCAGGGTCCCCTTGGTGGCCAGCACGCCCACGGTGCCGGTCTTCGACAATGCCGCCGCCGGCTTGAGTCCAGGCTCGACGCCAACCAGCGGGATGTCCGGGTAGTGCGCACGCAGCGCCTTGATCGCGGCTGCCGTCGCCGTATTGCAGGCCACCACCAGGGCTTTTGCCTCGTACTGCATCAGGAATTCCGCAATCGCGAGCGAACGTTCGACGATCTCGTCTTCCGTCCGCCCGCCATAGGGGGCGTAGCCGGAATCGGCAAAGTACAGCAACTGCTCGTTGGGCAGGCTGGCGTGGATGTACTTCAGCACCGACAGACCGCCGATGCCCGAGTCGAAGATGCCGATGGGCTTGTCTGACATGGGAGTGGGAATTGCGAAGACGAACAATTTTACACCGGGCAACCCACGTGCATTGCTGCTGTTGAACCGGTATTCGCCACCGCACTCCTAGGATCAAGGCCACTTGGCCTTTTGTCATTGTCGATGGACAACCTAGGAGAATAAATATGATCAGACTGGCTATCATTGTCGGCAGCACCCGCCCCGGACGGAAGGCCGAAGACGTGGCGCGATGGGTGTACGAAATCGCCAGGCAGCGCAACGATGCCCAGGTGGAACTGGTGGATGTCCAGGATTTCAACCTGCCCCTGCTCGACGAGCCGGTGCCGCCGGCGATGGGGCAGTACCGCAATGAGCACACGAAGGTCTGGGCGGCGAAGATCGCTTCCTTCGACGCGTTTGTGTTCGTGACGCCGGAGTACAACCACGGCACCTCGGGCGCGCTGAAGAACGCGATCGACTACCTGTACGCGGAATGGAATAACAAGGCCGCTGGCTTCGTCGGGTATGGCAGTGCTGGCGGTGCCCGCGCGGTCGAGCACCTGCGGCTGGTGATGGGCGAACTGCAGGTGGCGGACGTGCGGGGGCAGGTGATGTTGTCGCTGTTCACGGATTTCGAGAACTTCGCCACGTTCAAGCCGGCGCAGCATCATGAAAAATCGGTGACGGCGATGCTGGATCAGGTGATCAGTTGGGGGGCAGCGTTGCGGAATGTGAGGAAATAAAAAAACGGGCCGCATCGACAGGCTGTGTAAAAAGTCTGACGTTGGCACTCAACAAATTGCCCCGCTTTGGCGGGGCAATTTGTTTTTTGAAGTAGAAATCGGGCTCAGGCCCGCAGTGTCTTCGTGAGTGTTTGACTTCCGATCATGTGCACCACGCGCTTGAGGTTATAAGCCATTACAGCCAGGCTCAATTCGGCGCGAGCTCCCTTTAACCCGCGCAGTAACAACCGGGCATTGCGCAGAATTTGCTGCTTGATGGTCCCAAATGGGTGTTCGACGGTCTGGCGTCGCAGGGCCATCATGTGCGGCGCCGCTGCCACGCGTACCGCATTGGCCTGTACAGCCTCTTCGTGCCAGTGACGGCTGACCAGGCGCCGGCTGCTGACGGTGCATTTCCCCTTGTGCGGACAATTGGCGCAGTCATCCGGGGAGGCCGCATAGATCACCGACTTGTCCTGGCGGCACACCTGTTTGCGCCTGAGGATCTTGTTGGCCGGGCAAGTAAAACAGTCCCTACTGGCGTCGTAGCGAAACATCGCCTTGTCGTACAGCGTGCCATCACCTTGATTGTTCGGCGTGTGGGATGGCGCCACATAGCCGGTCATCCCCATGTCCTGCAGCGCCTGCAAATGCTCGCCATTGGCGTAACCAGCGTCGGCGACTACTTCAGGCTGGGTCTGGAGCACCTGGGCGACGCCTTGCGCCATCGGCATCAGTTGCCCCACATCCGACGTGTCATTGCACACTTCATGATGCACGATCAGATGGCTGTCGGTGTCGACTGCTGTTTGCAGGTTGTAGCCCGGTGCCCCATGCAGCGATTTCATCGCGCGCGCCTGCGGCTCCGTCAGCACGCTCGATGTGGCCTTGCCTTTGGCTAGCCGGGCCACTTCTGCGCCCACTTCATCCTGACGCTCGCGTAAGCGCTTGAGCGCCCGCCTGAACGCGCCGGCGCCGGGGCTGCCTTGCTCCTCTTGCCGGTCTGCGGCTTCCAGCTGCTCCAGATAGTGCGCTACTTCGCTCGCCAGTCGCTGCTGTTGGCGCTCCAGATCGGCCGCCTTGCCAACCGCCTTGCGCGAGGCGACGGCTTGAACCTTGCTGCCGTCAATGGCCACCACTGTGCCGCCCACCAGCCCGGCGCGCCTCACAAACTGCACAAACGCAGCGCAGCTTGCCACCAACGCCTCGCTGTTGTGTCGCCGGAAATCGGCAATCGTCTTGTGGTCCGGCACCAGTCGTCCCAGCAGCCACATGCATTCGACATTGCGCCGGCATTCCCGCTCGAGCGCGCGCGATGACCGGATGCCATTCAGATAGCCGCACAGATACAGCTTGAGCAAATCGCCCGGGTCATACGGCGGCCGCCCCAGTATGCCCGCATGGGCTTTGCCAAAACCCAGTGTTCGCAGATCGAGCGCGTTCACCCAGGCGTCAATGACCCGAGCCATCGCGTCCTCCTCGATCAGCTCGTCCAACTTCACTGGAAACAACACTGCCTGATCCCGGCTCTCTCCGCCACGATGTCCCATGCCTGACTCCCAAAAACAAAATCCCCGTCCAATTCACATTGGACGGGGATTGATTGCTTTGGTTTACCGGCTACAAGGACTTTTTACACAGCCTGATCGAGCGGCCCGTAGTGCATTGCTTGCTGCGCAGCCTTACTTCACCGCGACCGGAATCCCGCCGAGGTTGCCCGAAGCAATCCGCTCCGCCCATTCCTTCGGCCCGGTGTTATGCACCGAAATACCGTTGGAATCGACCGCTACCGTCACAGGCATGTCCTTCACGTCAAACTCGTAGATCGCTTCCATGCCGAGGTCTTCGAAGCCCAGCACCTTGGCCGACTTGATCGCCTTGGACACGAGGTAGGCCGAACCGCCGACCGCCATCAGGTAAGCCGACTTGTGCTTCTTGATCGACTCGATCGCCACCGGGCCGCGCTCGGCCTTGCCGATCATGGAGATCAGGCCGGTCTTCTCGAGCATCATGTCGGTGAACTTGTCCATGCGGGTCGCGGTGGTCGGTCCTGCCGGACCGACGACTTCGTCACGCACCGGATCGACCGGGCCGACGTAGTAGATCACGCGGTTGGTGAAGTCCACCGGCAGCTTCTCGCCCTTTGCCAGCATGTCCTGGATACGCTTGTGCGCGGCGTCGCGGCCGGTCAGCATCTTGCCGTTCAGGAGCAGGGTCTGGCCCGGCTTCCAGGAAGCGACTTCTTCCTTGGTCAGCGTGTTCAGGTCGACGCGCTTGGACTTCTCGGTATCGGGCGCCCAGCTCACGTCCGGCCATTCGGACAGTGACGGCGGCTCGATATAGGCCGGGCCGGAACCGTCGAGCACGAAGTGCGCATGGCGGGTTGCCGCGCAGTTCGGGATCATCGCGACCGGCTTGGAGGCAGCGTGCGTCGGGTACATCTTGATCTTGACGTCGAGCACGGTGGTCAGGCCGCCGAGGCCCTGTGCGCCGATGCCGAGCGCGTTGATCTTCTCGCACAGTTCAAGACGCAGTTCTTCGGTCTTGTTCTGCGGGCCGCGCTTCTTCAGCTCGTACATGTCGATGTCTTCCATCAACGATTCCTTCGCCATCAGCATCGCCTTCTCGGCGGTGCCGCCGATGCCGATGCCGAGCATGCCCGGCGGACACCAGCCGGCGCCCATCAGCGGCACGGTCTTGAGCACCCAGTCGACCAGCGAGTCGGACGGGTTGAGCATGACGAACTTGGTCTTGTTCTCGGAGCCGCCGCCCTTGGCCGCGACCTGGACGTCGACGGTGTTGCCCGGCACCAGTTCCATGTGCACGACGGCCGGCGTGTTGTCCTTGGTGTTCTTGCGGTCGAACTGCGGATCGGCTACGACGGATGCGCGCAGCACGTTGTCCGGATGCAGGTAGCCGCGGCGCACGCCTTCATTGACCGCGTCCACGATCGAACCCTTGAAGCCCTCGAAGCGCACGTCCATGCCGATCTTCAGGAACACGTTGACGATGCCGGTGTCCTGGCAGATCGGACGCTTGCCCTCGGCGCACATGCGCGAGTTGGTCAGGATCTGCGCGATCGCGTCCTTCGCCGCCGGGTTTTGCTCGACTGCGTAGGCGCGGGCGAGGTGCTGGATGTAATCCACCGGATGGTAGTAGCTGATGTACTGCAGCGCGGCGGCGACCGATTCGATGAGGTCTTCTTGCTTGATGATGGTCATGATGATGTCAACAGAGGGTCAATGGGATTGCTTGGAGTGGGAATCGGGGCCGCTCATCAGGCGGTCGCAGTAGGCGATGGCCATCGCCGACAGCAGGAACGTGATGTGAATACCGGTCTGCGCGATCAGCGTCTTGGCGTCGTACGCGGCGGCATTGATGAAGGTCTTCAGCAGGTGGATCGACGAGATGCCGATGATCGCGGTGGCGAGTTTCACCTTCAGCACGGAAGCATTTACATGCGACAGCCATTCCGGCTGGTCGGGGTGGTGCTCGAGGTGCATGCGCGAGACGAAGGTCTCATAGCCGCCGACGATGACCATGATCAGCAGGTTGGATATCATCACCACGTCGATTAGGCCGAGCACGACCAGCATGATGATGGTTTCGGTCAGCTTGGTCGGACGGGTGGCGCCTTCGATGGCGACCGCGCTGATGATGTGTTCCAGCGCAGCCTTGTTGCCCATTGCCGCACCCACCAGGTCGACCAGTTCGACCCAGAAATGGTAGACGTACACGCCTTGTGCCAGGATCAGGCCGATGTACAGCGGAAGCTGCAACCAGCGACTCATGAAGATCAGGTTGGGCAGGGGGCGGATCGGTCGTTCGGCGGTGGTGATCTTGTCGTTTGAACTCATGTCTTGTGGGAAAAACAGGCAGGAATGAAACCCCAGCATTTTACACGGGCTGGCGTTTTCGCTCCGGCGTTTCTTGTGGCACCGCAGCATGCTTCCGGCGTGCAGTTGTCAATGCCAGAGTGATAATTTTTCCGGAATTGAAACGGCTCCTCCGCCATGCCCGGGAAGGCCCGGATGAGCATGTTCAATCGTCATGTAAGGCTTCAGTAAGAGTAAAAGCTTAACTTCGCTTCAATTCATCATGAGCGCGGGAGACACAATATGTCCGACATCGAAACCCTGAAGCAGGAAAATCGCATCTTCAACCCGCCGGCAGACTTCGTCAAAAACGCGAACATCTCCGGTATGGAAACCTACAAGGCGATGTGCGCCGCAGCAGAGCGCGATTACGAGGGTTTCTGGGCGCAGCTTGCACGCGAGAACATCGCATGGCAAAAGCCCTTCACCAAGACCCTGAACGAGTCTGAGGCTCCGTTCTATCGCTGGTTCGAAGACGGGCAGCTCAATGTTTCCTACAACTGCCTGGACCGCAACCTGCAGAACGGTAACGCCGGCAAGACCGCGATCATCTTTGAAGCGGACGGCGGTCAGGTGACCAAGGTCACCTACAAGGAACTGCACGACAAGGTTTGCCAGTTCGCCAACGGCCTGAAAGCCCTCGGCATCAAGAAGGGCGACCGCGTCGTCGTCTACATGCCGATGTCGGTGGAAGGCGTTGCCGCCATGCAGGCCTGTGCCCGTATCGGTGCGACCCACTCCGTGGTGTTCGGCGGCTTCTCCGCCAAGTCCCTGCAGGAACGCATCATCGATGCCGGCGCTGTCGCCGTCATCACCGCCGACGAGCAGGTCCGCGGCGGCAAGCACCTGCCGCTGAAGTCCATCGTCGACGAAGCGCTCGCCATGGGCGGTTGCGACACGATCAAGAACGTCGTCGTCTACAAGCGCACCGGCGCCAACATCAACTTCGTCGCCGGCCGCGACAAGTGGCTCGACGAAGTGCTCGCCGGCCAGGCCGCAACTTGCGAACCGGAATGGGTCGATGCCGAACACCCGCTGTTCGTGCTCTACACCTCCGGCTCCACCGGCAAGCCCAAGGGCGTGCAGCATGCTTCCGGCGGCTACCTGCTGTGGGCGATGCTGACGATGAAGTGGACCTTCGACATCAAGCCGTCCGACGTTTTCTGGTGTACCGCCGACATCGGCTGGGTCACCGGCCACACCTACATCGCCTACGGCCCGCTGGCTGTCGGCGCGACGCAGATCGTGTTCGAAGGCGTCCCGACCTATCCGAACGCCGGCCGTTTCTGGGACATGATCCAGAAGCACAAGGCAACCATCTTCTACACCGCACCGACCGCGATCCGCTCGCTGATCAAGGCATCCGACGCCGATGCCGACGTGCATCCGAAGAAGTACGACCTGTCCAGCCTGCGCCTGCTCGGTTCCGTCGGCGAGCCGATCAATCCGGAAGCCTGGATGTGGTACTACAAGAACGTCGGCAACGAAAAGTGCCCGATCGCCGATACCTTCTGGCAGACCGAGACCGGCGGCCACATGATCAGCCCGCTGCCGGGCGTCACGCCGATGGTTCCGGGTTCCTGCACGCTGCCGCTGCCGGGCATCATGGCCGCCGTCGTGGACGAAACCGGCAATGACATGCCGAACGGGCAGGGCGGCATCCTGGTCGTCAAGCGTCCGTGGCCGTCGATGATCCGCACCATCTGGGGCGATCCGGAGCGCTTCAAGAAGAGCTACTTCCCGGAAGAACTGGGCGGCAAGCTCTACCTGGCAGGCGACGGCGCGGTACGTAACGAAAAGACCGGCAACTTCACCATCACCGGCCGTATCGACGACGTGCTGAACGTCTCGGGCCACCGCATGGGCACGATGGAAATCGAATCCGCGCTGGTCGCCAACCCGCTGGTGGCCGAAGCCGCCGTGGTCGGCAAGCCGGACGAAACCACCGGCGAAGCAATCTGCGCCTTCGTGGTGCTCAAGCGCGCACGTCCGACCGGCGATGAAGCCAAGGCAATTGCGAAAGAACTGCGTGACTGGGTGGCCAAGGAAATCGGCCCGATCGCCAAGCCGAAGGAAATCCGCTTCGGCGACAACCTGCCGAAGACACGTTCCGGCAAGATCATGCGTCGCCTGCTGCGCGTGCTCGCCAAGGGCGACCAGATCACCCAGGACGTATCCACACTCGAAAATCCGGCAATCCTGGAGCAACTGAAACAGGCGCAATAAGCAGAGCCGACAACGCGAGGAGACTGAAAGGACCGGTGCGGCCACAAGCCGCGCCGGTTTTTTTATGGCTTTTCCGGCATGAAACAGAAAATGTGCAACAAACGGGAAAGTCTTTGCTATAATCTTGGGCTTCGCGCTTGCGAACCCGAATCCAGGAGAGGTGGATGAGTGGTTTAAGTCGCACGCCTGGAAAGCGTGTATAGGTTCATAGCCTATCGGGGGTTCGAATCCCCCCCTCTCCGCCAAGCAGTAAAGAAAACCCGCATCGAGCTGTCAGCTGATGCGGGTTTTTTGTTTTCCGGCACTACTGAGTTTATTCCTGCGACAGCACTTCCGATCAGCGAACGGCGCGGCGGTGTCGGTGTCCAAATACTTAAAAACCTGTGCAGGTCACTCATGAATTGGCATCGAGTTCCCTTCTGCGCCGTTGTTGTCCTGTCCGCATGCGCGCACTTCAACGCTGCGCCGCCGGTCAAATTGCTTGGCGATCCAGCCCCGGACGCCGCGGCAACCCAGAGCATCGAAATCCGGCCCGACACAAAATGGGTCAACGTCACCGGCGGCGATATCGTGAAGTTCGTTGTCGGCGGCCAATCCTTCGCCTGGGCATTCAATGTCGGCACTGGCGTCAGCCATTTCGATCTCAGCCGGGTTGCGCCGCCCGGCGTGCTCGGCCGCCCAGTATTCGTCTATCTTGCACCGGACCCGCGATACATTGGCGGAGGGGATGGTGATCGCGGGCTTGGACAATAATCGTATTGGCCGGCCGGCTTAATGGCCCGCGACACAGTCGTCCAGGAATTGCTCCCTGTACGCCCTGCAGATCGCCCGCACTTCCGCGATCTCGGTTTCAAGGATATCCCGGCTGCGTGCCGAAGTGCCCGGTTGGGCGTATTCGGCGCGCTTTACCTTGATCCGCTCTTCGAGGTATTCCAGGAACCTGTCGGTTCGCGCTGCGTCTGTCCGAAGCATAGGGCATCCTCCACAAGTAATCGCTAAGTCTTGTCGCACCTCGGCATCATCCGCCTGAAGCTGTCAGGCGAGACCGTTCCGTTCCCTGCTTGAGCTCCGCCACCGCTTGCACGAGCTGCCGGGCCTGCGTGCGCAGGCTTTCGGCTGCGGCGGCGCTTTCTTCGACCAGTGCCGCGTTCTGCTGCATGTCGCGGCTTTGTTCTGCGCTGGCTTCACTGATTTCGCCGACGATGGAAAACTCTTGCCTATTTGCAATATAAGCGGATATGGACGCTTTTCGCCTGCCATATCCATGGGATTTTTTGCGGATAACGGCGGCCTGCGAATAGGCGGCTGCATTTCCAGCTGCAATTGGCTGCACATCGGCACAAGGCTTCCTGTTCGGGATGCCTATCGCGGCGGAGGCCTTTTCCCGGCTGCTGTGAGCATCGGGAAAAGGCGGCGCATTGCCAAAATTTTAATGCGCGGCCGCCACGCAAATCTCATCTTTCATCACATCCGGCTTGAATCGGGCAAGCGCTTCCTATAATCAAAAACATAGACAAACACGCCGGCGGGCAAGACCCGGCGGCACTTATCCGGGAGGAGAACGCCATGTTCCATCGACTTCAATCCATGAGCATCGCCAGGAAACTCGGCGTGCTGACAGTGAGCGCCGTGCTCGGCATCATCGTTCTTGCTGCACTATTCCTGTATTCCGAGCGCAGCCTGATCCTCGACGAGCGCAAGGCGAGCGTCCGCCAGTCGGTCGAAACCGCGTACGGGCTCCTCGCGCACTACGAACAGTTGGCGGCCAAGGGCGTGCTGGGCCAGGACGAGGCGAAGAAGCAGGCGATGAATGCGGTCAAGTCGCTGCGCTACGGCGGCAACGAATATTTCTGGATCAACGACATGCACCCGAAGATGGTGATGCATCCGATCAAGCCCGAGCTGGACGGCAAGGACCTGTCGGAAAACAAGGACCCAACCGGCAAACGGCTGTTTGTCGAGTTCGTGGATACGGTCAAGGCGGGTAGTGCGGGCTTCGTGTTCTACCTGTGGCCGATGCCCGGCAAGGAAGAGCCGGTGCAGAAAGTCTCGTATGTGAAAGGGTTCGCCCCATGGGGCTGGGTGATCGGGTCCGGTGTGTATGTGGACACCGTGGACGCAGCCGTCATCGAGCGCGTGCAGAAATTCTCGGTCGGCACGGTGGTCCTGGCGACATTGCTGGCCGCGATCTGCCTGCTGATTTCGCGCGGCCTGTTGCGACAGTTGGGCGGCGAACCGGAATATGCGGTGGAAGTTACGCGCCGTATCGAGCAGGGCGACCTGACGGTCGATATCACCCTCAAGGAAGGTGACCACAATAGCCTGCTGCATGCGATCAAGGGCATGCGTGACAGCATCGCCTCCATCGTCGCCCAGGTCCGTACCGGCACCGACACCATTGCCAACGCATCGAGCGAGATTGCTGCCGGCAACCATGACCTGTCCGCACGCACCGACCAGCAGGCCAGCTCTCTGGAAGAAACGGCCTCGTCGATGGAAGAATTGACCTCGACGGTGAAACAGAACGCGGACAACGCGGCGCAGGCCAACGGTATGGCGCGTTCGGCGGCGGAGATCGCGCTGAAGGGCGGCATGGTGGTATCGCAGGTCGTCGACACCATGTCCTCGATCAACGAGTCGTCGAAGAAGATCGTGGACATCATTGCCGTGATCGACGGTATCGCATTCCAGACCAACATCCTTGCATTGAATGCGGCTGTCGAAGCAGCACGGGCAGGCGAGCAGGGCCGCGGCTTCGCCGTGGTGGCGGCCGAAGTGCGCAACCTCGCGCAGCGTTCGGCCACCGCAGCCAAGGAAATCAAGGGTCTCATCGGCGACTCGGTGGAGAAGGTCAATGCCGGCACGCGCTATGTGAACGACGCCGGCGACACGATGCAGGAGATCGTCGATAGCGTGAAGCGCGTCACCGACATCATGGGCGAGATCACCTCGGCCAGCCGCGAGCAGAGCGCCGGCATCGAGCAGGTGGGCCTGGCGATCAACCAGATGGACGAGGCGACCCAGCAGAACGCGGCGCTGGTGGAGCAGGCCGCCGCCGCCGCCGCTTCGCTGCAGGACCAGGCGCATTCATTGAAAGAGATCGTGCGCCTGTTCAGGATCGACGTGTCGGACGATATGGCTGCGGCAGGACAGGAGTCGGCGTTGCCGGGACTTGCCGCACCTGCCGGCCGCACCGGCCTTGCACCGGCCTCGTCCGGCCGGGTGGTCAGCTTGGGAAGCTGGAGAGCGGCATGAGTGCCTGACGCAGGCGATGCGCAAAAGAAAAAGGGCTGCAGCGATGCAGCCCTTTTTGAATTTTGGCTCCCCGACCTGGACTCGGACCAGGGACCTGCGGATTAACAGTCGTAAATATTTTTTAAATTTCTTTAATAATCAGTTGCTTACAACGCTTGCCACGTTTTGTTTTCGATGCCGCCCAAGGGCGTCAAAGGGTGATTCCTCTACGTCACGTCACAATGACGGCACAGTGCATTTTTTGATTATACGGCTGGCTTGATCGGCGCGAGCGCTTCGACCTTCTTCAGCAATAAATCAGCGGCAGCAATCAGTTCGGCGAGCAATTGATCATCGACTTCAAGATGTCCTTCATACTCGGCAAGGTTTCGCCGTTGATGGCATTGCGCCAGTACACGCCAGATTTCAGGCTTCACTTCCAGCGTGTGTTGCAGGCATTGGAAAACGATATAGCGATTATCCGAGCGGTAGCCATGCCACCGCAGTGCGGCCAACGCCAACGCATGGGATGCGTTGTAAGCCAGATCGAATCGGCTTTCGATGGCAAGGCCAGCATTGCGAGCATCGGTCAGCCGCGCCTTTGCGGAACGCAGCAAACCGTTGAATTCGCCCTGGCTTGGTGGCTCGGCTTTCAGACTGCCGGTCTTGACCAGATTGTCAAGGTTGGGGGAGGTCATCCGCAGAGCCTATCAGAAAAATCTTGGGTTGTTTCAGCACACGTGACACGAAAGCATTATCGTCGGCCAGCTTGCGCTGCAATTCCTGCATTGAATAAATCGAGGGATTCACGGGGCGTCCAAGTTGGGCTTCGCTCGGGCTTAGTGAGCCGTACACATCAGCATATGCCAGCTCTTTACCGATGATCAGCACGTCAATATCGCTGTGTATGGTATCGCTGCCTTTGGCGATGGAACCGTAAATGAATGCCACCTGAATCCTATCGGCGAGAGGCAATAAAGCCAGGCGCAGGATATCGGCCAAGCCCACTGTTTTGAGCATGATGACGCGCAGTTCATCGAAGATCGGCGCATCACGATTGGCCTGATAGTGCTTTTGATTTCCGATTTTTGTGACGGACACCAGTCCTGAAGCGGACAGTTTTTCCAGCTCGCGTTGTACGACGCCGATTCCTGAATCGACGAAGCGAACGATTTCATTCGTGTAAAAACTGCGGTCTACGTTGACGAACAGAAGTCCGAGTACACGTTGTTGTACTTTGGAGAAAAGTGCGTCAGCTAGTCCAATAGAATTAATACCCATAAAAGGTATGATAATTCCCTTTTAGGGTATTATCAAGCGTTCTATTGTTTTAGCATTGTCAATTAGAAATAGATGACTGGTATGAAATTTTGCTCTTAATTAGTTATTTAGACGGAGAGCAGACATTTAATTTCGCAGGTGTTTGACTCAACTCGGTCAATAGCGATCCAGCGTATTACAATGACGCAAAGTTGAACGTCATCAAACTCACGTGGGAGCAAGTGGATTTGCCGCGTAGCACGGCGTGGATTCCGGGCGACAAGGCGAAGGGCAAGGAAGATATCCACGTGTCGCTCAGTCAGTTGTCGGTCGAGTTGTTGCAACGCCAGTTAGGCAAGCACAAGGATTACGTGTTTACCTATGCCGGGAAACCGATCCACCAGGTCAATAACAAGGCTTGGTGTAGCGCGTTAAAACGGGCGGGAATCGAGAATTTCCGCTGGCACGATCTTGCGGCATACTGGGCAAGCTGGCTGGTCCAAAATGGCACGCCGATGTACGACTTGCAGGAAATGGGCGGTTGGAAATCGGTGGAAATGGTGCGGCGGTATGCGCATCTGGCTCCGGCGCACATGGCAAAACATGCCGAGGTGGTGGGCAATCTGCTTAATGTGGCAAATGAGGTGGCCAATGAGGTCACAAATACGACACAGGACCAGAAATGAAAAAGGCTTACGATTTCTCGTAAGCCTTTGAATTCTTTGGCTCCCCGACCTGGACTCGAACCAGGGACCTGCGGATTAACAGTCCGTCGCTCTACCGGCTGAGCTATCGGGGAAGAGAGGCGAGATTGTAGTAGCGCACCGCCAAAAAGTCTAGTGCCCTCGCACAATGAATGCGGGCTCCTTGGTTTCGGCACCAATCCCGCTTTCAGTGTAGACCGGCACCGCCGAAAAGCGAGCCGCGATTGGCCCGCACGGAGTTCCATTTCCTGTCAGCCATAGGGGACGTGGCTGCTTTCCACGATGATTTCCACCGGGCTCAGGTAGCCTTCCACCGGATTGACGGCGCGGCGGCGCACGCCGGTCTGGTGCTGGCTGACCAGTTCCGGCGCGATGCGCTCAAGCAGGTCGGATGGCATCGATTCCGCGCATGCGGCCACCACCAGTGCCGTCTCCGGCGCAATCCGGCTTTTTGTCGCAGCTTCTTCTGCTGCCGCAGCGAAGCGTTCTCGTGCGATCTCCATCAGGGCGGCGCGCATGCGGGCCGATGAAGGATTCATGTCCGCAGCCTCGCAAAGACTTGCATGGTCGATGACAGAGATCGGGGCGACACCCGTGCCGGGCCGGGCGAGCCGGAAAGGATCGAAGCCGGCTTTGAGAAGGAAGCCAAGGAAACGCTCGTGGAATGCGCTGTGCTCGACACCGTCCAGCGCGAGCGCATGGAAGGATGGTCCTGCACCTTCGTTGTATGCCTGTGCGCCATCCTGCGCCAGGGCTTCCAACCGTGCCCAGTCGAAATGTGCGGGATCCTTTTCCCAGGCTTCCTGCTGGTCAGTGAATTCGCCGATGAGGCGATTGATGTCGTGCGTGGTGGTTCGGCCCATGCGCAGCCTCCAAACCGGGTTTGTCGCCGGATCGCGGGAATCGTTCACGCCGCTGGCGAATCGCCGGGGCGGGCTCCCTGCAAGTCGTACGGCACGACGCGCTCCTGTTCGTTCGCGTCATCGCGGGCGACAACGGCGCGCGCCGGTTCTGTTTCGCTCAGGTTGATGGCTTCGTGCGGGACGCCTGGCGGAATGAACAGGAAATCGCCGGCGACGGACACCACGGATTGTTCCAATGCCTTGCCGTACCGCGTCTCCACCCGGCCCTCGAGTACGTATATCGCGGTTTCGTATCCCTCATGCACGTGTGGAGCGGCACGCGCCCCGGGTGGAATCACCACGAGATGCATCGACAGCCCGCGTGCTCCTGCGGTTTCTTCGGATACGCCGATGAAATAGGGTAGGCGCTGACGTGTCAGGATTTCCTTGTCCGGCCTTACGGCAGTGACGCGCTGCTCTGTTGTCTGTTCGCGCATGAAGATTCCTTGGGTAGAGTAAAACCGGTCGCTGCACCAGTATAAGTCTGTATCGAAGGTGAGGATTTTTCTGACCGTGAAAGCGGCGGGCGGTGCAGCGGTCTTAACTTGCGTCAACGAATCCGTAATCGGTCATTCTTGCCACTCGGAAATCCCATATCCATGTCTTGAGACCAACATTGGCTGTCCATACAATTAGTCGCGTAGTTGTATCTTCAACAGTTGGCGGCAAGGAGCGGGAATTGAAAAAAGGAGCAGGCCTCTTCAGGGCTGGCGTGAGTTGCGTGGTGATGGCGCTGGTCGCCGGATGCGCGTCGAGCAAAACGGAAAACGGAACGGTAAAGCGCGCCGGCGGCGAGCGTCAACTGAATCTCGTATGGGCAGGCAAACCGTACAAGGACCTGCTCGAAACCTATGGCGAGCCGAGCAGCGTCATGGAATACCCGAACTCGCGCAACACCACTGTCGTGGTCTATCGCGACCATGCAAAGCTTCCCGCAAGCTGCGCGCATGCCTTCACCATCAATCACGCGGGCGTTCCCACCGTAGTCAATTACTTCTGCCGCTGAGGCAAGGGGCGGGCGCGCCGCTCGTCTGCCAAGGTGTACTGCATGTGCTACTATCGACCGGCCCGTTTACCCGGGCCTTCATGCATATTCAGGACGCCATGCTCGAGCTGTACAGCGACTCTTCCATCGATATTTTCCTCGACTCAGACACTCGGATCCTTCATGCCTGCTGGAAGGGTTACCAGAGCATGAATACCGGCACGCATGGATGCGAGCATCTCCTGGACATGATGGTCAGGCACGAGGCGTTCCGCATCCTTAACGACAATACCGAGGTGCGCGGCTTGTGGATGGGCGCGGCGGAATGGGCGGCGAAGGAGTGGTTTCCTCGCATGAAGGAACTGGGCATGCAGCGTTTTGCCTGGGTCTACAGCCCGGCGAAGTTTTCTCAGATATCGGCCGACACCGCCATGGCCCTGATCGACCCCGATGCACTCGGCGTGAAGGTATTCCACGAGAAGGCGGAAGCACTCGCCTGGCTGGTCCAGCCTGCCTGACACCGTCGAACCGCCCCTTCCGGACACACTCTAACTTCATCGAACGAGTTTCCGGAGGCATCATGAAATCCCGACTTCTTGCGCTGCTGGCGCTGGCTTGCCTTGCCGGCTGCGCGTCCGCGCCCAACGGGCACGACGCTACGGCAGCAAACGATCCCAACAGCGTGCACAACGACCCGACCTACCCGGGCGCGGGTGTCCGCATCGGCATCGGCGCCGGCTCATGGGGCGGGCGCAGTGGCGGCGGCGTCGGCATTGGACTGGGCTGGTGACGGATCATGCGGCAGTTTGTGGTCTCCGTGGCCGTTGCGGCGTGCGTTAGCGCTGCATGATTACCGCGCATGGCAGCAGTCGATTGCAGTCCTGTCAATCTTCACTGTCAACATGGCCACGAAACGAGCCGGAATCGTCCTTTTTCGCCGCTTGGGTTGAACCGCGGAAACGATTTGAGGTCTAGGACGGTCTCCGCAGTGAAGAAGGTAGACCATGCCCCCACGCCCCGCCCAAGAGCGCCTTGCCATTCTTGTACTGATCGTTGTCTCGGTTGTCGCCGCATGCGACCGCAGGCAAGACGATGGAGCCAAGGCGAAAACTGCGACGCCTCGACCGGGAGGTACGTTGCCCCCGGTGGTGCCGGCACTTGGCATCCGTGGCTGACAGGATGGAATGAGCGCAGCTGTTGTTTTTGCGGCTGCGCAATTGCGATTGTGCTTGGTGTCACATTCCTGTAAGGACCTGCTTCCTATAATTTCTGTAACTGGAAGTTTCCAGTGATCGGAGGAGGCGACATGGGAAGGTCATTGCACAACAGGATACGTTTGAAGGGAAGCCGTCTTGCGCTTCTGAATACCGACAGGCTGCGCTCGGTGGCGGTGAAAGCATCGGCATCGATCGGACTGCTCATCCTCGCAGTCAAGTCGTTCAAGTAAGGTTCTCGTTGCCCGCTACGGTGAAGTGAACGGTGTGCCGCTTCCACATGCAAGGTGGAAGCGGATCGGCTATTCCTTCGCCGGCGGTGCAACCGTCTTCGCTTTCTGCGGCGCCTTCACTGGTTTTGGCGCGCATACCACCTTCAGCAGCAGTTCCTCGATCGAGTCGGGGACGACATCGGCGAGTTCTCCCTTCTTCCGCGCCGTGCCTACCACCATGCCGAATCCGAACCGCTCCGAGTAATAGGCGATATCCGTCGTACCCGTGCGTCCTCCCTTGCAATCGACGAGCATCCGGTCACGGGTGGACAGATAGGGCTTCTCCTTGTCGATGTATCCCGGCGCAGGCAACTCATGGTGGGTCCACACCGACAGCATTCCGTTGTCGGCCTTCCTGACTTCCTGGTGGATGAATACAGCCGACTCATGGGTCTTCCCGAGGCCGCGCCAGTTCGGCGCCATTTCCCGCTGGCCCCGCTCGTAGAGGGAATCGAGGGGCTTGTCTCCGTTTGCCTGGGCGAAGGATGGCGATGCAGTCATCGTCATCGCTGCGGCGATGCATGTCGCCAGGAACCTGTTCATTGCGCTCACTCCCCGATGTTATTGTTTTCCGTCAACCCTGGAATAGTAGCGGCTTCACGGAGACATTTCTATTGCTTTACGGAGAAGGTGCGATGCAAGTGCGCGGAGAGCGCGATGCGGATTGCCGCTGGAGAGAGGAGCGGGAATACCGGCGGCGCGCAAATTATTCCATTGCGCTTCCGGGATGTTGTAGTATTCGATATCCCCAAGCCCTACAAGGGTCTTTCACAAGCCGGCCACGAGCCGGTTTTTTATCGGCTATTCGAAACGCTTCATCGAAGGGTTTCTCCCGAGCCAGGGGCGTGACGGCAGGCAGAGTTCGCCCGACTCCGCGGCATCATCCGCATCGAGGTACATGCTTGCCCAGATGTTGATGCACCGCGAAATGTCTTCCCGGCTCAACTTGCCCTGCGGCGGTTCTCGCTTGGCGGACGCACCGCGCTGACGGACTACCACATTGAGGTTGAACGCATCTTTGCTGGCGGGCGGCACACGCTTGGTCAATGGCCGCGAATGTGATTTATCCATGATCGCCTCACAGGTCACTGCATCGCACAATTTTCAGTATAAATCTCGATCTCCGGCTCGTATCGCGCGACGTCCTGTTTTAGAGTTTTTCTTCTGTCCGTGTCGATAATTCGACACACACTTTCCAGTAGTCACGTTCATTTCTCTTCGCTCGCGAAATCGTCTTAGCCATGCCAATGCAGGTCGTTCCGTGCGGCACTTCATGCGCACTGTTTCGAGCCTTGGTAACAGTGTGTTGCAGGCGATGCGCAAATGCACTCGCCTTAATAGTTCTCAAAAAGCGATTTTCCGAAGCAATAGATGATGAGCTTCAGCCGGGAAAGCAACAAATATTGCGCCGCCTCTCCGGCATGCATATCAGTGTATTGGAATGGTGGCGCACCGATCAGGTTCCAGCCGGCAGAGAGAAATCAACACGGATCCTCGATCTCATCCGGGGAAACGTCAATGCGACAAACATGAAAGGTTCGGGATGGAAAAGCTCATCGATAAAGATAAAAAAGAGGCGGTGCAGAAGCTCTCGGGAAGGCACCGCGATAACGCCAGCGCCGGGGAGCGTGACATGGAGCGGCAAGGCTTCAATATCAAGCCGCTTTGCGCCGCGCTCATCGCCGCCGCAGTCCTGACGGCATGCGGGGGAGGCGGCGGCGGTTCGTCGCCTGCGGTTCAGCCGGATACCTCGAGCGGCGGCACGCCGTCCACTGGCACGCCGTCTACCGGTACCCCATCGACCGGCACACCGTCGACTGGAACACCGTCGACTGGAACACCGTCGACTGGAACAACGCCAACTGCACCCGGTGCCGTAGCCGGCGCGACAACCATGAGTTGCGCCGATGGTGCGGGATTCCAGTGTAGCGGCGGCGGCATCATCCGGACGGACAACGGCATTGGTTTGTCGAGCTCCGGCGTACAAGTGTATGGCAAGTCAACCAGCGACCTTGCTGCAAACAACACGATGAAGACGAGTGCATCGGGCTTCGCGCTCGAGGACGGCAACGGCGTGGCCGAAGTGCGCGTCGCCAAGAATGCGGCTGGAAACCTGACGACGGCGGCCCTGCTGTTGAGCAACCTCGGCCTCTCGTGGGATGGCCGCACCGAGCGTCCGCCAATCATCGAAACTTTCCGCACGGTGATGAGTCGCACGCAACTGAATTCAGCCGGCGCACTCGCTTTCGGCACATTACCCGATCCATCCGACCTGACTTTCTACGACTTCGCCACGCGCGGAACCAGCGGCACGCAGGCGAACTATGCCAACAACGCTTATTTCCCGCGTACGGGCAATCCATCGCGTTGCCCGGCGGATGTCACGCCATGCCCGACCGTCGAATCGACGGGGCTGCAGAACCAGGCTGGCGATTGGCGCACCGGTGGAACGATCCCCGACTGGGCAAGCGTAGCCAGGTTGCATGAGGATGGCGACATCCATGCTGGCAATGGTATTCCCGGCCCGGGCGGCACGGTGACGATCCTTTCCGGTGGTACCGGTGTGGGTGTGCCGTTCCCGGGTTCGAAGGGGTATCGCAACTTCTCGAACTGGGGCCTGCAGTATGCCAACCTGGGCACTTGGGTATCGCAGGACACTGTCCTGATCGAAGAGTGGGCCAATGTCGGCAACGAGCACAACAAGAACCGCCGCGGCATCGTTGCCTTCGGCGATGTCACGGTGCCGACGGCTGTCCCCACAACCGGTACGGCAACCTATTCCGGCATTGCGTATGGCTGGTATGGCAGCGGCACATTGACGGAGCCGCCGGTGTTCCGCGGCACGGCAACCGTGACCGTGAACTTCGCCACGCGCGAGGCCGTTATCACCGTGCAGAACACGTCAACATTTGACGCGGCAGGAACACCGGTCCCGGCAACGTTCACCACAACGACCGCGCTTGGCGCCGCCAGCGCCAATGTCGCCAACTACCTGACAGGAACGGTAACCAACGGCACACTGAGCGGTGGTGTCGGCGGCCGGTTGTTCGGTCCGGTTGTCGCGACGGGGTCCAGCGGTGCCGGCCCTGCCGAAATCGCCGGTGCCTTCCGCATGTCCGCAGCCAGCGGCGCAGCAATCATCGGCGGCTTCATCGGCCGCAAGCAGTAGCACCTTGCCCGGAGTTGCCACGGCCGATCAGCGGCCGTGGCATACCGATGCCCGGGTCTATTTCTTCACACAGCTGAGGAATACGTAGCTGCTCGTCAGCAGCGCAATCACGATGCAGGAAAACGCAAAACCGATGCCGGCACTCACGCAAAACAGCGTGGCATAGAGATGGTTCGCGCTTTCGACTGCGGTGGCGGCCATGAGGCCGGATAGCAGGCGCATGATCTGGAACATGCAGATTGCAATGCCAATCCATTTCCAGAGATAAAAGGGAAGGATGTCGCGTTGCGAACGGTTATGCCGGTAGTTCGCCATGCGTTGTTCGAGCGTCCCTTTCCCGGCGTCGCGGAAGCGCCAGAATGGAATCGCCAGGCGCCAGATGTATTGCAGCTTGAAGGCCATTTTTTGCCATAGTGACCGATCGTTGCATTCCATTCGTCGGTACCTCCTCCTGCTTAGTCACGCCGAGATGACACGCGTTCACTATTGTAGCCGTGAAACCAGAGGGGAGGAGCATGCCCTTCAGCGGGCATTGTCGATATCCTCGAGCTGCAGAAGGACGTTGATGCACGCACCGGCTACGAGTCCGGCCGTGATGAGTCCTGCGAGCGAGATCACTGCATACAGCATGGAAGTCTCCTGGATGTGGTGTTGTTTTTCCTGATTACAGCATCCGTGGGAGGGCAGGGAATTGCGTCTCGTCATCTGCATGGCATGCAGCCGATGCGCGCGCTCAAATGACTATCAGGTCTTCCGGAAGAGCTTGCGCGAGTACCGGTCCAGCATCATGCGCAGCTTGTGGGCAGCACGCTGGAGCGACATTTCATAACGCAGGTAATAGTAGGCAAAGGAATGCCGGCGATGAGAGCGCCGCGAAGAATGGCTGCGGATCGGGCCGTGCGTGACGTTGCATTCCCTGAATTCGGGTTCGCCGATGTTGCGTGCCGATGCTTCATTGCGGAATATCCAGTCATCATGCTCGCGGCGCTTTGCCGGATCGGACAGCACGGCATAGGCTGTGTTGATGATCTGGATGATGCGGATAGCCTCGGCACTATTTCCGTGACGGTCAGGATGATATTTCTGCGACAGTGTCTTGTAGGCGGCGCGGATCACTTCAGGTGGAGCATCGCGGGCGACCTTCAGGTTGTCGTAATGCGTGTGGATCCGTGCCATGGCGGCAGCTCGAAAAGAAGTTTTCTTATTGATGGATTCGGCGCGCGGCGCAACGTTCACGCAGCAGAGCCTTGTGCCATGGTAGACGCTTGGGAATGCATCTCATTGCACTTTATCAAGAGGGAACGCTGTTGCCTGGATGCGCTGGTTCAGCGGCAAAAATAATCCGTGACCGTTACCTCGTCATCCGAGCCGGGACGGATGACGGTAAAGGCATCGATGCAATTGGATACTTTGTCCGTGGCGCCATAGACGATGACATCGGTTCGGATGGGGCGGTAGCCCGGCACAGTCATCACCATGCGCGGCGTGCCGAAAGCATCCAGAAGGGACTGATAAGGACGCCCGCGCCAGGCGGCGCGCAATGCGGATTCGCGTTTGACCCGCAAGCCGGATTCGCCCCATTGGCGCCCTTGTCCTTCGCTGGGCATCGTCATGCATCCGTGCAGGAAAGGCGCAAGGCCGAGAAGCAGCACATATCTTCTGCCCCCGTGTGGCCAATCTTTCATAAGCCCTTCCTTGAAATGAAAACGCATCCGAAGCCAAGGCCCGGATGTCCGTTAGCATGCAGGGCGATCGCATTGCAAGGATGACCGATGGGACTTGCATGCGCAGTTCGCCACAAGACCATTATGCTGGCATGGGTAAAAAATGACATTATCCCAAGTCAACGAAATCTTGTTCCGATGACAGCGGGACATATGGGCCAAGTCAGAGTTGACCGGACTGGATGATCGATGTGCCAGCGCGGCGAGCGACGTCAATCGCGTCTTCGTAACTGGCGCAGGGATGATCGCCAGCGCGCTGCTTTTCGAGGACGCAGCGGAAATCCTGCTGTTCGTCATCGAAGCGCAGGATGGTGATGAAAGGATCCCACTCCCCCTTGGGGAGTTCATGCGCGATGAGATGAAGCTGGTATTTGCCGATAGTCTCGATCTGCATTGCCTTTCCTTTTTCTTCATCCTATCAAGGGAGCTTGTGGGGCGCTTGACGGGGATCAGGCCGGTTGAAGTGCGAGGGAAAAGGGGCAGGCTTGCCGGTCCGGAACAAAGTGTCCGGGAAAAGGTCTAGGGAGTTCGGATCTTTTTTCGCGGAAACAAAAGCATGTCAACGCAACTACCTTCAGGCGAACTCGCCGCATTGCGCAAACTTGAGCAGGCTGTGCGGGCCTGCGGCCTTCCGACCATGATGGTGTCGGGCCAGATGCAACTCGACATGCTTGCAGAGGCGCTGCGGGAGGTATTGCAAGCGCGCAGCGATGCGCAGGAAGCCGGAACGGAAGTTGCGGTTTAATCCCCGCTGTTCCACCAAGCGCCCATGAGGCCGCTGAGATAGGTTGCTCCGCCAATGGTAAGGGCAACGGTGGCAGCGATCGGCGACTCTGCGAAGGCTGCAAAGACTCCGGCAACAAATACGACTGCGCCGAGCAACTGTACCAGCTTGTATTCCAGGTCGGCGTTGCCGGCCTCTTCATGCAAACTGTTCTGGTGCATATGGGCAGTGACCGGATAACCGCATTCAGAACAGGCCTCTGCTTGCGCAGGCAGGCGTGACTGACATTCGGAACAGTGAACCGTCGGGGTGTTCTTTTTTCTCCGCATGATGTTGAAATCGGCGTGCATTGAGTCGGTTTTCAAATGTGCATTTAATCACCGCCCACTCTTGGCGTCCTAGCCATATATATGGGAGAGCAGCCGCTTTTTCGCTCTTTTTGCCCGATTTTGGCGCGGCATGTATTTTGCTCCAGGCAACATTGCATATTCCCGAGAGTCAGGTGCCTGCCGGGATTCGTAAAGCGGATGCAACAGCGGTGAGGCAGCGGGAAATCAAAGGGAATGCCTGCGGTTCATTGTCGCGTCATAAAGCGCGTTCACACTGTGCATGAGTCAACGTGCATCATTCATGAGAGGTTCAACATGAACACACTGGTTACCGAGGAAATGCTTGATGCGGCCTTGAAAAAGGCCGTGGAAGCCGGGCTTCTTCCTCGCAATGCATGCCGGGAAGACAGGCAGGAATATCAGGAACTGGTGCGCTATGTGGTCCAGGCTGCGCTCGAGGTTGCCCCATCATCGGCCAGGATGAACCGGCAAGGTGCGCAGCCGGCGAGAAACGCAATCCGCGAGCGTCTCGCCGAGGTGCGCGACATGACGCACTGGCTGCATGGATATGCAGGGAACCAGGGGGCGCGTTAGAGGTACCTGGCGTAATACAGCGCCGGATACGACATGGCGCGCCAGTACTCCATCGCCGCATTGACGAGGTATGCGTTGAATGTCACTGCTGCGTTCAGGCTGTCCTTGTAGTTTTGCATTGCAATCTCCTCCCTCATTGAGTGAGAAATGTAACAGGCAGTTACTCCGTACGGCTTGAGCGTTGTCAAGCAGAATGCGGATGATTGCGGGGAAGGCGGTGCCTCACTGCCGCTCGGGCAAACTGGAATGCACGTCAGCGCGCATGCGCGGCAGGTGCCCGGGAAACTCCTTCTGGATGAAATCGACCAGGCCTTCACGGATACGGCAGCGCAGATCCCATGCCCGCCCGGCATCGCCTGCACTGACCAGCACGCGGACATGCATTGCGCGCTCGTTCGTATCGACCACTTGCGTCAGGCAGAGCCGGCCGTCCCATTCCGGCGCATCGCGGCAGATGCGTTCCGCCTCCGCGCGCAACGGCGGGACGGGCATGCTGTAATCCACCCAGATGCTGACCGTCCCGAGAATCTCCGAGCTCATCCTGGTCCAGTTCTGGAACGGATTCTCGATGAACCATTGCAGGGGCACCACCATGCGACGCTGATCCCATATCCGCACTACGACATAGGTGCCGGTGATTTCCTCGACATGCCCCCATTCGTTCTGGACGATGACAACGTCCTGCAGCCGTATCGGTTGTGTCAGGGCGATCTGCATGCCCGCCAGGAGGTTGCCAAGCACCGGTTTTGCCGCGAAGCCAACGACCAGGCCGGCGACGCCCGCAGAGGCCAGCAGGCTGGTGCCAACCTGGCGCAAGCCGGGCAAGGTCATCAGCGCCGATCCGCCTCCGACCAGAACGATAAGCACGATCATGCTGCGTGCCAGGACTTTGGTCTGCGTCTGGATGCGCCGCGCCTGAAGGTTGTCCGGTGCGTCTGCAGGATTCATCTCCACGATCGTCATCGCCACCGCCTTCACGCATCGCACACCGAGCCAGGTCAATGCGGTGATCAGGATCAGCGTATTCGCATGCCGCGCGAGGTCGAGGCCCGGCAGGGATTGTGGTGCATTGCGCAGGATGACCTGCGACGAGAGAAAGAAGACCACGACGCCGCCGGCGCGGTGTCCATAGTCCACCAGCTTCCTGGAAAACGGCAGTGCCGCCGTTACGCGCGCGAGGAAGCTGGTGCCCACGCGATGGAAGAGCATCACGGCAAACAGCGCCACCAGCAACTGCACGATGATGCCAGCCCAGGGAATGCGATGCAGGAGGAAAGCCCATGGCATGACCGCATAGGACAAGGTCTCGAGCCAGTCGGGCATGCGCTCTGTCATGCGATGGGGAGATGCAGGGATTTCGGAAAGGCGGAGGGCAGGCCATCGCGCCCTCGCCGTGGCTTATGCGCGCACGCCTTCGGCAGGTGTGCGCCGGACAGGTTTTGCAACGGGGTTGTGGTCGGGAACCGGATCATCGCCGGGAGAGGGGAGTTTTTCCGGCACAGGGTCGTCAGCTGGTACAGGTTCCGGCGGGACCTGGTGCTCATCGTGTATTGACATCTCTCGCTCCAGTTGATGGTGTGATCGTACGCCGTGCGCGATCTGCCTTCTTGAGCAATGTCATGCATGCGCAGGCACGCAGCCCGGGCATCACGGTATCAGGAGCAAGGGCGCAACGACGGACGGAACCGCAGCTGCGCCGGTCTGCAGGATCGACATTGCCGTCTGCATGGACGCGGACGGCAATGAATGCAGGTTGTCTGTGCAGCTGTTCAGGCGGCTGTATTGACCGCGTTGGATGCGCCGGCCTTGGGCTTGAACTGCTTGTCGCTGATGCGGAACTTGGTGCGACGATCGCCCATCAGGTGACGCAGGTCGCGAATGCTCAGTTGCGATACTTCGTGCATGCGGATCAGAAGCGACGCGCCAACCGGAAGGCGGCGATGGCGAATCTTGCTGATCAGCGGCGGAGCGACCTCAAGCGCACGCGAGAGAGCAGCATCGTTTTTCAGATTCAGCTTTTCAATCAGCGACTCCAGCAGGTTGTTGGGGTCGTATTGATACAGCTCTTGGGCGTTTGACTCTTTAGTTTCGTTCATCTGGCTTTTCCCCGTTTCTGGTTCAATCTGGATCTTATTCTGACCAATCGTGCGGATGCATTTTTGATAATTGTCAGAGATGCTTATTTCTCTGCCGTCAGCCGTGATAGTGTGCGCTTGCGTTTGATCCAATTGGGCTGATGTACGCGACGCATATCAAACAAATACTCTGCACGCAGGTCATGTACGCGTGACACGCGATGCGATGTCACACGAAATAGGCTGCGCCAAGCACCAGCGGCGATCCGCTCACGCCGGCGACGACGAGACGCCTTGCGACGCTGTGGATCTGGTCTTCGAATGCGCGATACGTCTCCATGAAGTCCATCTGGCCGCCTTTCATGCGGCGCAAATGCGCAAGCGCGTTTTTGGATACCAGGCACTCGCGGTCGGCGAAGCCGACTTCAACAGTGAAGGTCACGCCTTCCTCTGCAACGCGCGGTTCTGCTGCGGTTCTGATCATGCGGTGTCTCCGATGTTGGAATGAAGGGAAAGAATTGTGCTTGTGTTCTCGATGGTAATGAGTCAACCCTGCAAGGTGTTGAGAGTTGTCAATTTCGAGAGAGGTCACCATCATGAGTGGTGCCTGTACAGGTTCGCTTCCATCCATGCTTTGCTTCTTCACGCCGGAGGTGCGCAGTTGCACCGGAACCAATACAATGTGCGCATGCGCAGCAACCAAGGAGACTACCGCGATGTATCTGGACCATCCGAAAATCAGTGCTACCAACAGCGGGACAGAGCCTGACCGCATCGAGCGGCTGAACCGTGTTTACGGCTATGCAGTTGCCTTATCCGACGTTGCGGGAGACAAGGAATTCCTCGGCAAGCTTTCGCACCTGCACGACCACAAGGGAACGTTGATCGTGGTCTGGTTTGAAGAACCGAATGAGGCCCAGAAGAACTTCTTTATCTCGGCGTGGAAAAGCAAGGTGGGAGATGAAAGCGCCAATGTCGAGCACGAGATCAAGGCGCCGGGCAACTGAGCTGCCGCGAAACCGGTGCGGGTTGCATGAGGTGCAACTCGCATTGGCTGAATGAGGCCCGCCAGCGGTTTGCGCAGGCGGGCTTTTTTTTGTCTGGGGCCGAGGTGCAACCGCAGCTTATTTGGTGGCGGGCACCAGTGTAATGACGTTGTTGCTCGAGATCTGGTCCTGGATCTGTTCGATTTCTGCCAGCAGGTTCATCAGCGCGCGCAGCCAGGGATAGCGGCTGTAGCGGATCGTCCGGTTGCTGACCTCAAGGTCGTTGATGAACTGGACCGTCATGATGTGCGGGTGGCGCGTGCTGCAGACGCCGCCATGCAGCTGGGCGCGTTTGCCGAGATAGGCCATGGCACAGGCGCGCTTGTATTCGGCCACGCTCCCGTAACGCTCGAGGACGCCCTTGTCGTCCTTGCAGCGCGTAATGCACTGGAGATAAGTCTTCCAGTCTCCCTCGCGTATTTCAATGGCCGCCGACCTGACGGCGCTGACGCTCGAAACCGAATTTTCTGAATCTGGAACTGCTGACACACTACCTCCCGGGCGTCGCGATGTTGTGGGTATTGCTTGATGGCCTTCTTTGACGCAGTGCGGAGGAGAAAAGTTCACCGTGGAAACAGGGCGAAAACAGGCTGGCCCGCATTCGGCGGCGCATGCATGGAGGGTAAGCATTCACGTGCCGGGAAACTCCTGAATTGAGCATCAAACACCTGTCTGATCGCAAGCTCGTTCGATGCATGGAGTGGTCAAATACAAGAGGCGCGAATGCTTCTCGCGCCGGTGTTCCTTCCAAGGTTGAGAGATTCGCCCGCCGCCGCAAGGCCGGCGGGCTTTTTTCTTTTGGCTGCAGAGAACAATGCAGCCAGTCAAATTTTTTGCCATACTTTTCAACTCATCCGGGCTTCGGACTATACTTCTCGCATTGCAGCCCTAGTGGTGCAGTCGAGCAGGCACTCCCGGCCGGCCCGTCCGGCATCTGAGCAGTGTCAGGTGCACTCCAGTACTTTTTGATGGCGGCTGAATCATGAATGATGCAGACCAGATTGACGATCGTACTGAGCCTGCACGGCAAACCAAAGCCGCGCAGCCTGTCAGCTTCGCCGACCTGAAGCCCAAGGGTGCATGCTGGTATTGCAACCAGCCGCTGGACAATGTGCGCCGGTTTTGCAGCAAGACCTGCGCCGACGATTACCGTATCGAAGAAGAAGCGTTCAACAATCCCTCCAGGTAAGGAACGAGATCGGAACAGGTCGCTCAAGAAGCTTGAGCCATGACAATGGATCCGGCTCTCTGATCGCGGTTACCGCAGGATGACGGTCAAAATCTGAAGATATCTTTGCGGGGAAGCTGTCCAATCGCATACCGCCCGGATCGGGCGGGGCCAGGAGCAGGAAAATGACCCCCGACGAAATAGTAACCGACATCAATGCAATGAACCGCGAAGCACTTTACGGGCGCGCGGACTATCACAATCTGACACATGAGGAAGTGCTGGCGTTGATGGACGCCGCTGCCATGCAGGGCTTCCGCATGGGCAGCAATCTCGCCCTGTCGATGGTAAAAGGGGCGCTCCTCGTGCAGCTCACACGCGCCGCCGGCGCGCCGCGCGACACCGAGGTGTAGCTTCCCGATTCCGGTGTTGCCGGGATACATATCGTTACAAACTTCCTGTATCGCCTTTTCCCGCTTCCTGCGTTAACCCTATGGTTGATATCGGGAGGCTAATCATGAACAAGACGCGAGCGGGGTTGCTGGTTTCCCTCGTATGTGTCGGCACACTGTCCACTGCCTTTGCAGCGGATTATGAGGATTTCGCGCGCGTCGTGAGCGTGACGCCGCAGGTTGAACAGGTCAATTATCCGCAGCAGGAATGCCGTACCGAGTATGTCCCTGTGCAGCGCCAGCAACAGCGTGGCATGGGCGGCTCGATCATTGGCGGATTGGCCGGCGGTATCATCGGCAACCAGGTGGGCGGTGGCAGCGGACGCACGGCTGCGACGGCGGCCGGGGCCATTGCCGGCGCCATTGTCGGCGACCGCCTGGAAAACAACGAAGGCACTGCCATGACCGAGCACCAGCCGGTGCGCCAATGCCGTACCGTGGACAACTGGCAAAGCCGCACCAACGGCTATGCCGTGACCTATGAATACCATGGGCGCATGTATACGACGGTGATGCCCTACGATCCAGGCGAACGCATGCGCGTGCGCGTATCGGTCATGCCTCGCTGATCTTCTCACGCAAGGAAATGCGTCGCTTCCTGTTGCTGCTGCCGGCTGTGCTGATGGCCGGCTGCGCCACCCTCTCGCCAGAACAGTGCAGGCATGCCGACTGGCGGCAGATCGGATTTGCCGATGGCGCGGGCGGCGCCTCCGCTGCACGCATCAATGACCATGCAAAGGCTTGCGCCGAAATCGGCGTGAAACCCGATCTCGACGGCTACCTGCGCGGCCGGGAGCAAGGACTGGTCAGCTATTGTCGTGCAGAAAACGGATTCTCGATCGGGCGGGGAGGAAGCGTCGCCAATGCCGCCGATTGCCCGGAAAGCATGAAGTTCGCGTTCATGGATCAGTACCGTCGAGGCCAGCAGATTCACTTCCTGGAAAGCGACCTTGCGCAACGCCGTTCCCGCATTGTCGAGAACAATAACCGGATGCGCCGGGATAATGAACGCATTGCGCGAATTCGCGAGGAATTGCGCAAGAAAGACCTGCCGGACGAGCAACGCAAGGCGCTTCTCGAAGACTTCGAGCGCCTGGTTGAACGCAAGAATGCCGCAGGACGCGAAAATGCCTTTCTCATCCCTGAAGTGGACCGCCTTCAATTCCACCTGCAAATGAAGCTGCGCGAGGCCGGGTACTGGCAGTAGCCTTGTTTCATGACGCGGGTCAGGGACGGATGCTTGTCAAGGGAACAATTGCCTCTCCGTGGGGTCTGCACGGTACGTTCAACCGACAAGCCAATCCCAAGAATCAACGATACGAACAGGTTGAAGCAGTCCTTGTTCATCCCGCATTGACCGGATCTGGCAGGCGCACGCGGCGTTCCTGATTGCGCAAGGGATTCCTGCAGGCAGTCCGCAGGGCGCGTGGCGGCTTCATTCCGATTCCCTTTCGATATCCCTTCGCGCATGAATCCTTCCCGCTCCCTATCTTCGCCACACATACCGGTCATGCCTCCCCTTGAGCTATGGGGCGGGATCGAATGCACCGTCGCCCGCATCGGCGACCGCTTCCGCGACCAGAGCGAGGAAACCGGGCACAAGGACAGGGACGGGGACATCGATGCGATTGCCGCCCTCGGCATCCGGACGTTGCGCTATCCCATCCTGTGGGAAACCGTGTCGCCGGCGGGACCGGACCAGGCGGACTGGCAGTGGCACGACATGCGCCTGCACCGTCTGCGGGACTTGGGTATCTCGCCCATCGCCGGCCTGGTGCACCACGGAAGCGGGCCGGCATACACAAACCTGCTCGACCCGGATTTCCCCGCCATGCTCGCCCGCCATGCGGAACGCGTCGCGTGCCGCTACCCGTGGATCTCGATGTACACCCCCGTCAATGAGCCGTTGACCACGGCACGTTTCAGCGGCCTCTACGGGCACTGGTATCCGCATGGACGCGATGTGCCGACGATGCTGCGTGCCCTCTACAACGAATGCCTCGGTGTCGCATTGTCGATGCAGGCTATCCGCCGCATCGTGCCCGGCGCAAAACTGGTCCAGACAGAGGACCTGGGCAAGACGTTTTCGCTTCCCGACCTGCAGGAGCAGGCCGACTACGAGAACGAACGGCGCTGGTTGTGTTTCGACCTGCTGTGCGGACGCATCGATCCGGCGCATGCGTGGTACGAGGAATTCCTGAAGGCGGGCTTTACCGCACGCGACATAGCCGTCTTTGTCGAGACGCCGTGCGTCCCGGATGTGATCGGCATCAACCACTACGTCACCAGCGAGCGCTTCCTCGACCGGCGCAAGCGCGACTATCCGCCTGCCTTCCAGGTGGAGGGCGTGCCGTATGTGGATGTTCATGCCACGCGTGCTTACCATGCCGACGGATTGACGGGGCCGGCTGCTCGCCTGCGCGAGGTGTGGGAGCGTTACCGCCTGCCGATTGCCGTCACCGAGGCACATCTCGGCGGTTCGCGCGACGATCAACTGCGTTGGCTGCAGCAGATGTGGCAGGCCGCGCATACCCTGCGAAACGAAGGCGTCGATCTCCGTGCCGTCACCGTATGGTCGCTGTTCGGTTGTGTCGACTGGAATTCGCTTCTCACGCAGGACAATGGGTTCTATGAAAGCGGCGTCTTCGATGCGCGCGGAAAGACGGTCCGGTCGACGGCGCTCGCGGATGCCGTTGCGTCCCTGGCTGCGACAGGGAACTTCGACCATCCGGTGCTGGACGGGGCCGGATGGTGGCAGCGCAAGGACCGGTTCTTCTCCACGCCATCCAAGGTGACATCCGTACCCGAAATCATGAAATCGACCCAACGCAAACTGATCATCACCGGTGGCACAGGCACGCTGGGACGCGCGCTGTCCCGCGTCTGTGGACAGCGCAGCCTCGCCCACGAACTCTTGAGCCGTGCCGACATGGATATTGCCGACGAGGCGTCGGTGGAAAGGGCGCTCGGCAGAAGGCGCCCTTGGGCAGTGATCAACGCGGCCGGCTATGTAAGGGTGGCAGACGCGGCGCGCGAATCGGAACGCTGTTTCCGCGAAAATGCAGCCGGCGCAGAAGTGCTCGCCAAGGCATGCGCGAAGCTTGGCATTCCCTACGTGACGTTTTCGTCCGACCTGGTCTTCGACGGCAGCCTTGGACGCGCTTATGTGGAAAGCGACCGCGTGTCCCCGCTGTGCGTCTACGGTTCCAGCAAGGCGGAGGCGGAGCGGCGCGTGATGCAGGTCTTCCCCGATGCCCTGGTGGTCCGCACGAGTGCTTTCTTCGGGCCGTGGGACCGGTACAACTTCGTGCACATGGTCTTGCGCGAGCTCGCCGCCGGCCGGACCATCGAAGCGCATGGAGACGTCCATGTATCGCCAACCTACGTGCCCGACCTTGCACACGCGGCGCTCGACCTGCTGATCGATCGCGCGAATGGTATCTGGCATTTGACGAACCAGGGCGTGACCTCTTGGTACGAGTTTGCCGAGCGGGTGGCGCGCGAGGCGGGAATGGACAGCTCCGCCATCGTCAGGACGCATGACGGCGGGCGCGGCATGACGGCACTGACCAGCGAGCGCGGATTGATCCTGCCGAGCTTTACGAGCGCGGTGGAACGTTACGTGCGGGAAAACACGATTGCGTGGAACGATGAGGTGTCCGGGCGTGCGGCGGCGTAACTGGCCGGACTGCAAATCTCCTGACTGGGGCGGGAACAGCATTGCGTTGAAATACTCCAACCCGGATATTGTCCGCACAGAGGAGCCGGCATGGCTGAGAACGCATACCCGCGCCCGCAACTGGTACGCGAGCACTGGCAGTCCCTGAATGGCCAGTGGAAATTCACCTTCGATGACGAGAAGAAATACCGGCGGCCGAGCGACCCGATCCAGTGGGCGCATGAGATCACGGTTCCGTATCCACCCGAATCGAAGGCGAGCGGGATCGGGGACCGCGGCTTCCACCGGGCCTGCTGGTACCAGCGCGAGTTCGATATCGCAGCCGAAGGGCAGCGGGTGCTGATCCATTTCGGCGCCGTCGACTACCGGGCGCGGGTGTGGGTCAACGGACACCGCGTGGCCGACCATGAAGGCGGGCACAGCTCGTTCTCCGCCGACGTCACCGACTACCTCAAGGACAGCACCCGGCACACGGTGACGGTCTATGTGGAAGACGACCCGCACGACCTGGCCAAGCCGCGCGGCAAGCAGGACTGGCAACTGGAGCCGCATTCCATCTGGTATCCGCGTACCACCGGCATCTGGCAGCAGGTATGGCTAGAGCGCGTGCCGCGTACCTATCTCCAGAAGCTGCGCTGGACGCCGCACTTCGAAGGTTTCGAGATCGGCTGCGATACGTACGTGGCCGGCGACGACACGGAAGAGGACCTGTACGTCGAAGTGAAGATCCGGCACGGCAGCAAGATGCTGGCCGACGACTACTACAAGGTCATCGGCGGCGAGGCCAGCCGCAAGATCGCGCTCTCCGATCCGGGTATCGACGATTCGCGCAACGAATTGCTGTGGAGCCCCGAGCATCCGCGCCTGCTCGACGTGGATATTACGCTTCGGCACAAGGACAAGGTGCTCGACAAGGTGAAGTCGTACACGGCCTTGCGCTCGGTCGCCATCAACCGCGACCGCTTCATGCTCAACGGCCGTCCCTACCACCTTAAGCTGGTACTCGACCAGGGCTACTGGCCGGACACCATGCTCGCCGCACCGGACGACGATGCCCTGCGCAAGGATGTCGAACTGGCCAAGGCCATGGGATTCAACGGCGTGCGCAAGCACCAGAAGGTCGAGGACCCGCGTTACCTGTACTGGGCCGACCGGCTGGGGCTCCTTGTCTGGGAAGAGATGCCGTCCACCTACCGCTTCACGCCGCAGTCGATCAACCGGTTGGTGCGCGAGTGGAGCGAAGTCATTGAACGCGATTACAGCCACCCCTGCATCATCGTATGGGTGCCGTTCAATGAATCCTGGGGCGTGCCGAACCTGACTTCGACGCAGGCGCACCGCAACGCGGTCGAAGCCTTGTACCACCTCACACGCACCTTCGATTCGACGCGGCCCGTGATTGGCAATGACGGGTGGGAAGCATCGGCCACCGACCTGCTGGGCATCCACGATTACGATGGAGACCCTGAACGTCTCGCCGCGCGTTATTCGGTCAATCCGCAGGAACTGTTCGACCGTCGGCGACCCGGCGGACGCATCCTGACCCTCGATGGCTACCCGCATCGCGGCCAGCCTATCATCCTGACGGAGTTCGGCGGCATCACCTATGCCAAGACCCCGGAGGCCGGTGTGAAGGATGTATGGGGATATTCGATGGCCGGTAGTGACCAGGACTTCCACCAGGTTTACCGCCGGCTGCTGGAAGTGGTAAGCGAGACGCCGCTGTTCAGCGGCTTTTGCTATACGCAGTTCGCGGATACCTTCCAGGAGGCGAATGGACTGCTGACGGCGGACCGCACGCCGAAGCTGCCGATCGAGCAGATCTACGCCGCCACGCGCAACATCAAGCCGAACGCGAAGGCGCAGTACGGCGTGTGACGCTTATGCCGGTTCCTGCTGCGCGCCGCAGCATTTCTTGAACTTCTTCCCGCTGCCGCAGGGGCAGGGATCATTGCGGCCTGTTTTCGGCGTTTCGTTCTTTACCTGCTGCACCGCCGACTTGCGGTGCGGCTGCCAGAACTTGTGGATATGGGGAATCGCCGCCTCCATTTCCACCGCCAGCTTGTGGCGCTTTACGGGATCGTCGACCAGCGCCATTTCCTCTTCTTCGATTTCCTCGGCGCCGAGCAGATAGACCGGCTTCACCATGTCGGCGAGGTTCGATTCCCAGATCGGCTCCCAGGCGTCCGCGCGCAGGTTCATCCCTTCCCAGAAGCCCCACGCCCAGGCGTCGCCGTCGAGCAGGGTGCGGCCGTCGACCTCGTGCTCGCAGAACAGCGGCTCGAATTCTTTCGGCGCGACCTCGAAGGTGATCGCGATCTCGTTCATGAAGCGCGCGATCAGCATGGCGGTGCGCTCGGCTTCCTTCGGTGTCTTGAACTTCGGGCCATCCTTGCCCGCCGATCCCCATACCTTGGGCAGCCACTCGGCCATCAGCACTTCCTCGGGGCCGATCGCCAGCGCGGTCAGGTAGCCGTGCAGCGAGTCCATCGTCATGCCGTCGTCGGCGCAGCGGTCGGAGAGCAGGAACTGGTCGAGTTCGTTGAATTCCTTGTCGGAGAGAGGTTCGTCGAGGTGCATGGGATGACAGGTGGAAAATGGTGTCCGGTGGCTCACTTGCGTGACGGACAGGGAATGAGGACCAAAGACCGCATCATACACTGTCGCCGCCCGGTCTCGACGGTACAATCCGGGCATGAACCGAATCTTTTCCCATGCGTTCTCCGGACTAAGCCCGGAGGTTGTCCTCGATGCCATTGAAAGCATCGGTATGCGGTCCGATGGCCGGCTGCTTGCATTGAACAGTTACGAGAACCGTGTCTACCGCATCGGGATGGAGGAGGGGCCGCCGCTCGTGGCGAAGTTTTATCGGCCGCAGCGTTGGAGCGACGAGGCGATCCTGGAGGAGCATGCCTTTGTCGCGGAGCTTGCGGAACAGGAAATCCCGGTGGTGCCGCCTTTGAAACCGGTTGATGGAAGGACATTGCACGCGCACGAGGGCTTCCGTTTTGCCTTGTTTCCGATGCAAGGCGGCCGTGCCCCGGAACTCGACGATCGAGGAACTTTGGAGTGGCTGGGACGCTTCATCGGCCGTATTCACGCCGTCGGCGCTACGGCGCCTTTCCGGGCGAGGCCGGAGATTTCGCTGCCCACCTTCGGCACGGATTCCGTGGAGTACCTGCTTGCGCACGATTTCATCCCGGAGGACTTGCGCGAGGCTTACCGCAGCGTCAGCGCCCAGGCGCTCGAGGGCGTGCGCCATTGCTACGAGCGTGCCGGCGACGTACGCATGCTGCGCTTGCACGGGGACTGCCATGTCGGCAATGTCCTGTGGACGGACAAGGGGCCGCACTTCGTCGACTTTGACGACAGCCGGATGGGGCCGGCCATACAAGACCTGTGGATGCTGTTGTCCGGAGAGCGCGGGGAGATGGTCCGCCAGTTGTCCGACCTGCTGGCCGGCTACGAAGATTTTTCTGAATTTGACGAGCGCGAGCTGCATCTCGTCGAAGCACTGCGTACCTTGCGCCTGGTGCACTATTCAGCCTGGCTGGCTCGCCGCTGGGACGATCCGGCGTTTCAGTCCGCATTCCCCTGGTTCAACACGCAACGCTACTGGCAGGACCGTATCCTGGAACTGCGCGAACAGGTGGCCCTCATGGACGAACAGCCCCTTTGGGGCGCTTAGGCGAAGGCAAGCAGTTCCCCGCTTTTGCCTCTGCTCGCACACGCATGCGAGCCTTTTCTGTGTCAATTTGACAACCATTTGTCTCAAGAAATATACCGCTTGTCAGAAAGGCAATGCAAAATATTTCTTTTTTGATAATCTTGCTTGTCAAAATAACCACAGGAAAGAATGTCCATGTCACGTGCTGCCAGCTCCGGATTCACGCTGATCGAACTCATGGTCGCGGTGGCCATCGTCGCCATTCTTGCGGCCGTCGCCATGCCTGCTTATCGCGACCATGTGATGCGCGGACGAATTTCCCAGGCGACGAGCAACCTGGCCGGCATGCGGGTAAAGCTCGAGCAGTTTTACCAGGACAACCGGACCTACGAAGGCGCTTGCGCAGCGGGGGCACTGGCAGAGCCGCCGCCCGCCGATGACTTCACATACAGCTGCGAAGAACTGTCAGCGACGACATATACCGCCAAGGCGACAGGTGTCGCCGGCGGGCAGATGGCAGACTTTGCTTACACCATCGACCAGGCAAACGCCATGAAAACGACTTCCCTTCCAGGTGGATGGGGCGTTGTGCCCGCGACCTGCTGGATCATCAAGAAAGGCGGGACATGCTGATGCGACACGCGCGCGGCGTCAGCCTTGTCGAGCTGATGATCGGCCTGGCGATTTCCGGGATGCTGCTCGCGGCGGGGGCACCTGCATTCATACGATGGATACAGAACGCACAGAACCGCGCCGCAGCCGAATCCATCCTCAATGGGCTGCAGTTGGCCCGTGCTGAAGCCGTCACTCGCAATACGCTTGTCCGTTTCCAGTTGACCGACGGCAGCGGTATGGTCGACTGGAATGTCGGCTGCGTTGCAGTTACTCCAGAATGTCCGGTATCCATACAGCGTCGCAGCACAGGTGAGGGCGCCAGGAATGCACGAGTTGGCGTGAGCACTGCGGACATCCCCAATCCGGTTCCGCCCGGTTATTTTTCGACCCCTATCGAGGCAGGTACGGGACTTGTCGCAGACGCGAGTTTCGATGGAATGGGGCGCCCCCTGGTTGCCGGCGTCACACGAATCGATATCACCAATGCAGCGTCTTCCGAAGCGCGCCGGTACGTCGTGACAATCGGCTCCGGCGGGCAAATACGCATGTGCGACCCGGCACTCGCCTTTTCCACCAACCCGCAAGGATGCAGTTAAGGACGGTTCCATGAAAAGCATGATCCCAGCCGACAGGCAACACGGTATTGCCTTGGTCGAGGCGCTGATCGCCATCCTGATTTTTTCCCTCGGCATCCTCGCGATTGTCGGGTTGCAGGCAGCTACCATCAAACGTACAACCGATGCCAAGTACCGTGTAGATGCGAGCTTCCTCGCCAACCAGGTTCTCGGCGAGATGTGGGCGAAGAGAAAGAGCATCGCTTCATTCACCGTGAAAGACGAAGCAATCCCGACGCTGCCCGGAGGGAAGCGGACCGTTACCGTGGACGGCGACAGGGTAACAGTCACGATCACCTGGCAACTGCCGGGACAGCCGACGCCACACCGCCACGTCGTCACTGCACTGATCAACGGGTAACTGAAATGGAAAAAGCCATGACGCAGCGTCGCGCGGGATTCAGCCTGGTGGAAATCATGGTTGGACTAGGGATCGGCATGATTTCAATGATCGTCATCATGCAGGTCTTTTCCGTCTTCGAAGGCGGCAAGCGAACCGCTACCGGAGCTGCGGATGCCCAGGGAAACGGCGCGATTGCCCTGTACATGATCGAACGCGACGCGAGGATGGCAGGATGGGGACTCGATGCCTCCCTGTATGCAAGCTGCAATACCACCTATACCTACTGCGACGGCAGCGCCAGTTGCGGAGGCGTCGCAGGGCCGCTCGGTGACATGACCTTTGCCTCCGTCCGCATTGTCGACGGCGGCGGCAATCCCGATACGATCAGCGCGCAGTTTTATGCGAATCCCGCGCTCTCTTCGTTCAGGCTTCCCGCCAACACCACGCTGCGGGGGACGATGCCCCAGCCTTCCTCGGAACTCAACGTCAACAGCGTATCGGGCTGCAAGGACGGCGACATGGTCCTGGTACAGCAGGCCGGCAACTGCACGCTGATGCAGATCACCCACATACAGGACACCGCACTCAAGATCCAGCACAATCCCGGCGCGAGCGGCCCGCTCAACCCACCTGCAAGCTACCAGAACGACAACGGCTGGCCCGCATACCGCGAAGGTGCCAGGCTGTCGTGTTTCAAGCATCCCGAGACCAGCGCCTTCTACAAGCGGGTTTATACCGTCAATACCGTTTCACGGCAGTTGGAGGTCACCGATGACACCGTCACCAACGGACAGGTCGCCACCGACATCATCGACCTCCAGGCCCAGTACGGTGTCGCGCCTGCCGGAAGCCAGGAGGTCAACGAGTGGGTCGATGCAACAGGGGTGGTTTGGGCCAACCCAGGCGCGGCGAATGCGACGAGGATCAAGGCCATTCGCATCGCGGTCGTTGCACGCAGTACCCAATATGAAAAGCCCGAATCCGGTACATGCAGGGCAACGACTGCCGATACGGTGAAGGCCTGGCCGAGCTGGGCCAGCTTCGATACGTCGCGCTATCCGGCCGACTGGCAATGCTATCGCTACAAGGTATTCGAGACAGTTGTGCCGCTGCGCAACGCGATATGGGGAAATGCATGATGAGCACCGGAATCGGCTTTGGTGCGAGCGCGCCTTCGAACCTGGCTATTGCAATGCGACCCGGGCGGCAGCGCGGCGTAGTCCTGATCATTGCGCTGATCGTCCTGGTCGCAATGACTCTGGCCAGCGTAGCGATGGTGCGGTCGATCGATACGTCGACCATCGTCGCCGGCAACCTCGCATTCCGGCAGAGCGGTGTCGCCGGCGGCGACGCAGGCGTGGAAGCGGCGATTACCTGGCTGGACAAGAATTCAACACTCCTTACTGAAGACAGCCCTCCGAACGGCTATTACGCGACAAGCCAGCATTGCCTGGACCTGACCGGCGCCGGGCGCTTGCCGATCGAATGCACGCCTCCCCATGCCGTACTCGACTGGAACAGTCCAGGCAACGTGAAGACGGTGGGCGAGGATAGCGCGGGCAACAGGATCTCCTACGTCATTCACCGCATGTGCGATAGCACGGGTGCTGTCGACGGTGCGACTTGCGCGACAGACCAGAGCAGCCTGAACGAAGGCCGGAGCAAGGGCAGCGCGACGGAACAGAAAATCTACGGCCACATCAAGATGGCCGCCATCAACCGCGTGTATTACCGCATCACCGTGCGGGTTGCCGGGCCGAGAAACGCCACCAGCATGGTCCAGGCTGTCATATCGCTGCCTGTATAGGTTGCATGTCCGGACAAGATGCCATCCCGCGATTCCGGACGATCCTGCGCGGGCTTCAATAGGGGAATCAATATGAACCGTCGGCTTAACCTGCCCAAATCGCTGCACCTTGCATGGGTGTCGGCGCTCCTGCTGTCCCTTCCGGGCGTGGCGTCTTCCGCCGTCACTGACCTGGCGAACGTTCCACTGAACGATGCGACGACAACACACATCCTCCCCAACATCATGCTGGACCTGGACGATTCCGGCAGCATGGCGTGGGATTACATGCCGGATTATGTCCGGCTGCTGTCGAAGGATGATTCCTTCACACAGATGTGCCGCGGCGCCGACAAACCGATCGTCTGCGAACCTGGCGATCCGCCGTATTTCGCCAATGGCTTCAACTCCATGTATTACAACCCGGCCGTGCGATATCGCTGGCCGGTGAATCACGACGGAACGTTGAAAAGCGACCCGCTGGGAAGAACCGCCTACGGATCATCCTGGACCACGGTGTCCAGCGATGGATACGGCGTCCAGCAAGTCGACAAGTCCAGCACCCTTCCGCCGGGAACGGCCTCGTGCAAATCCTGGGCGTCGTCGGGGGCATCCTGCCCGACCTATGCTGCCGACGCGACAGTCAATCTGACCAGCGAGCACCCGGAACGTGTCTGGTGCAAGAGTTCATTGGACGATCCTTACAGCGCCAACTGCAAGCCGGGGATAGAAGGCACTGCCTACGCCTATCCCAACGCAACGTACAACAATCTTAAAGTCCGCTATGGTGCGCCGTATTACTACAAGGTCAGCGTGGAATGGTGCAAGCTCGACAATGCAAGCGGACCCGAAAAATACTTCGGCAAGGCAGGCCATTGCCAGCCGCGGCCGGACAGCACCTACAAGTACGTCCGTTACTACAACTGGTCACGCGTGGACATCAAGCCGGGATCGGTTTTTCCCAAGGCTGCCGACCGTCGGGACTGCGAAGCGGCCGAAACGTGCACGTACGCGGAGGAGATGGCGAACTTTGCCGCATGGTTTGCGTGGTACCGGACCCGGACGCAGATGATGAAGTCATCCATCGGGCTGACGTTCGACGACGTGCGAGGCACCCCGCTGAAGGGAGCGGCTCTCCTCTCCGATCCAGACGATGCGAACTTCCTGCATGCCCGCGTCGGTCTCACGACTATCAACAGCTACAGCAGTTCAAAGGTGAAGCTGGACATCGCGAACTTCGATGCGGCCCAGAAAAAGGCGTTCTATTCGACGCTCTACGGCATCGTGCCGAAAGGCGGCACACCGTTGCGCGAATCCCTGAATGCAGTCGGGAAAATGTATCAGGGAAAAAGTTCTGTTTATGCCGACCCGCTGCAGTACTCCTGCCAGCGAAACTACACCATCCTGGCATCCGACGGCTACTGGAAGGATGCCGGCTTCTCCGGTCTCGGCGATGTCGACGGCGTCGCGGGCGTGAGCAGGCCTTCCTACGATGCGCTCCATGCGCCCAACACGCTCGCAGATATTGCCTACCACTACTATCACACCGACCTGCGCCCGGACTCATGCACAGTGTGCACGAACAATGTCCGCCGGTCGGGAACGGACTCTGCGGTCGACGATATCGCGCGGCATCAGCACATGACGACGTTCACGATCGGCATGGGCGTGGATGGCGTGCTGGCCTATCAGGATGAATACAAGACCAGCACCTCCGGAGATTATTTCAATATCAAGCAGGGTACCAAGGCCTGGCCGGCACCATCGGCGGGCAACCCCGAGACGGTGGACGATTTGTGGCACGCAGCCGTCAATGGGCGTGGCACCTATTTCAGCGCGCGAAATCCGACCGCGCTGGAAGCAGGGCTGAAAAAGGCGCTGACGAGCATTGCGGGTTCCATCGGCGCCGGTGCTGCGGCTGCGACCAGCAACCTGCAACCTGTATCGGGAGATGCCTTCATTTATGTCGCCGGCTATCGTACGGAGATCTGGGATGGCGAAGTCAGCGCGCACACGATCAGCCTGGCAGACGGAAGCATTTCACCCATGCCGGTCTGGCAGGCAGCATCGCTGCTGAAGGAAAAGATCATCGCCAGCGACAAGGATGAGCGCACGATCTACACCGCGAACGGCACGACGCGCATCATGTTCACTGCCGATACGGGGGGGCTGGCAAAGGAACAGTTGACGTACTTCGACAATACCAGGCTGACGCAGTATGCAAGCTGGAGCGAGAAGCAGCTTGCCGAAGCCACAGCCGCGCGGCTGGTGAATTACCTCAGAGGACATCATCGTTACGAGGACCAGGCCGGCAATGCCGACGCCGAGCGCCTGTACCGCGACCGGGACAAGATCCTCGGCGATATCGTCCATGCGCAACCGGTCTATGTGAAAGCGCCGCCATTCGATTTCTTTACGGATGAAGCCTACCTGGATTTCAAGAAGGCCAACGAGGGGCGGCAGGGCATCGTCTACGTGGCGGCCAACGACGGCATGCTGCATGCGTTCGATGCGGCGACCGGCAAGGAGCAATGGGCCTACATTCCCCCCATGGTTCTGCCGGAACTCTGGCGCCTCGCCGATGCGAATTATTCCAGCAACCACCGCTATTTCCTCGACGGGACGCTTGTTGTGACGGATGCGAAGATCGGTGGCGCGTGGCGAACAGTTCTCATCGGCGCACTCGGGAAAGGCGGCAGGGGATACTACGCACTCGACGTCACGAACCCGTTGAACCCGACGCCGCTGTGGAACTTCACGGCGGAGAATGATCCCAACGTCGGCTACACCTACGGCATTCCTCTCGTTACCAGGCTAAAGGACGACAAGTGGGTTGCCGTACTCACTTCCGGCTACAACAATGTTCCCGAAGCGGGCAAGTATTCAGGCGCCGATGGCAAAGGGTATGTATTCATCCGTGATCTGGCCAACGGTGCAGAAGTCCGGACCATTCCCACGTCGGCCGGTTCGATTGACAACCCCAGCGGCCTCTCCAGGCTGAATATCAAGACCATCGATCAGTTCGCCAGCGACAACAAGGCGGATGTCGCCTATGGAGGCGATTTGCTGGGCAATCTGTGGCGATTCGACCTGGATGCCGGCACCGCATCCAAGGTGGTCGATTTCGGCCCCGGCAAGCCGATCATGACCGCGCCGGATATCGGCGAGATCGAAGGGCATCGCGTCGTCTACTTCGGCACCGGACGCTATCTCGGCACAGGCGACCTCACCGATACCAGTGTCCAGTCCGTCTATGGTATCAAGGACGACGGAAAGACCACGGTGACGAACACATCCAATCTTGTGGCGCAGACGATATCCGGTGGCAGTGAGACGCGCGGCGTGTCGAGCAATACCGTGGACTGGTCGTCGAAGGCGGGCTGGTATGCTGATCTTCCGGGCAGCGGAGAACGGGTGACGGTCGACCCGCAGCTTTTCTTTGGAACGCTTCTTGTTGCCACGACCGTGCCGACCGCGACCGAGTGCGAGCCAGGCGGTACCGGTTGGCTGTACCAGTTCGACTTCATGTCGGGCGGAAGCCCGTCCAGTACCGGCATTGTCGCAACCAGCACCTCGTCGCCGATCGTCGGCGTCACCGTATCCGTGGTCAATGGAAAGCCGATGGCGACCGCGGTCGAAGGCAATGGCAGCGTGACGTCCATCCCCGTGCAGTTGCCGAAGGGGGCGGGAGGCAGCGGCGTCAGTGCCGTCAAACGCGTGCTATGGCGCGAACTGGCCGACTGAGCGGCCGGTTCCCCCGGCCGGGTCTGTGTGCCATGCTGATATCGCTGGCGGTGCACGCGGGCGCGCTCATTCTTGCAGGAACGGGTGGGAAAGGGTATGCATCGGGTGAGCAAGCAAGGCAACCGGTCATGTCGGCATATCTTGCCGCGACGTCCGCATTGCAGCCATCGTCTTCTGCATCCGCAGTCCCTGTCGAGGTACAGGAAGCCGGGAAATTGCCGCCGGAGACCGGGCCGGCGAGCGGCAGCGCCTCACCCGAGGATGGTGCAGTGCTGGCGCTCACGACACCGACGGGACCCTATTATTTTCGTTCGAGTGAACTGACGCGGCGGCCCATCCTGCTGGGGGACGCCATTTCAAGGCTTGTCGTGGAACTGCCTGGCTTCCCGCCCGTGCCGGTCATCCTGCGCCTGTTGATCAGCGAGGAGGGCGTTGTCGACAGGGTAGTGGTGGAAGACTCCTTCCTGCCCGAGAGCGTCGAATCGCAGATTGTCGACGCGTTCGCCAATGTCCGGTTCTTGCCGGGCAAGATCGAGGATGCGGCAGTCAGAAGTCAGTTGAAGATTGAGGTCCGGCTGGAAAATGCGGCAGATATCGCCGCCCTGCCGGACGTGAAGGGCCGTATGCAGCGGGTCGAATAGGATCGGCGTATTGCCCGCATGCCGTACCGCGCCAGCCTCCGTCAAACCTTCTGTGCCGCGGCTGCCAGTTTGTCCAGATGCTCGAGCACTTTTTCGGCAGACTCGCCGCTGTTCGAAATCAGCACCGCGCGCTCGATTGCGTCGTCGCGGCTGGATTTTGAATAGAAGTTCAGCAGGTAATCCGCATTCTCCGTTCCCGGCACGCCAAGGCCGCCATCCTTCGACAGCTTGCGCACATACCACACCGCATAGCCGTTCGACTCTTCGCAGCAATACACTTCGGCCGAATGATAGGGGCCGAGCGGATGTTCGTCCGGATCGGTGTGCCAGATCACCTTTCGCCACAAGTGATTCTTTTTGGTCTCTGCAATCGTATGCATTCAATACTCCTTGCTATTCCGTTGAGTCTAGCCAATCCGGCATTCGCTAGATTGGACTGCGGTCAATTCTCTTCGTCAGGATGATCGACGTCGACGTCTGCCGGACGCCGTCGGTCGCGCCGATCTGGTCCAGCATGCGGTCGAGTTCGCCGGTCGACTGGCAGCGCAGCGTCAGCATGTAATCCACCGGGCCGCTGACGGCACAGAGCGTTTCCACCTGCGGCATTTTTTCCAGCACCTTGACCAGCGCCGACGCCTTGCGCGGGTCGACGGCGATGCCGACGTAGGCGCGTACTGCCGGCTGGTAGAGCTCCTGGTTCAGGCGCACGCCGTAACCGGCGATGATGCCGCGCTTCTCGAGGTTGCCGATGCGGGCGATCGCCGTCGTGCGTGCAATGTCCACCCGCTTGGCGATGGTGGCGACCGGCATGCGCGCGTCGTCCATCAGCAAGGCGAGGATCTGGTTGTCGACTTCATCCAGCGCGGGCTTCATTTCGTGCGATATGTCCTGTTGTTTCGACGATTTGTAGCGTAATCATACACTGTGACGACGCTTTGCTCTCTATTTTCTGACACCGGACGGACTTAGACTTTTTGCATCGTTACACCACAACAAGAGAGCAAGAAAATGAAGACCAAACTGATCCTCCTCGGCGCCGGCAAGATCGGCGACGCCATCCTGAACCTGCTGTCCCATACCGGCGACTTCAAGATCACGGTTGCCGACCGCGACGCGCACCGCCTGGCCCATGTAGCGTCCATGCAGTTCCCGGATGTGGCGACGGTGCATGCGGATATCTCCGACGAGAAGACGGTCGTCGATCTCATCGATGGCCACGACGTCACGCTGTCCGCCTGCCCGTACTTCCTCACGCCGGTCATTGCCGGGGCGGCAAAGAAAGCGGGATCGCATTACTTCGACCTGACCGAAGACGTGGAAAGTACCCGCGTCGTCAAGCAGCTCGCGGAAGATGCGGGCACGGCCTTTGTTCCGCAATGCGGGCTGGCGCCCGGTTTCATTTCCATTGTCGCGAACGACCTGGCAGGACGTTTCGACAAGCTGCGCGACGTCCACATGCGCGTCGGGGCCTTGCCGACCTTCCCGAGCAATGCTCTCAAGTACAACCTGACCTGGAGTACCGACGGCCTGATCAACGAATACTGCAATCCCTGCGAAGCCATTGTCGACGGGCAGTTGCGCGAAGTGTCGCCGCTGGAGGAAGTGGAGCATTTCTCGCTCGACGGCGTCGACTATGAGGCTTTCAATACGTCCGGCGGCCTCGGCACGCTGTGCGAAAGCCTTGCCGGCAAGGTGCAGAACCTGAACTACAAGACCGTGCGCTATCCAGGCCACAGGGATATCATCAAGATGCTGGTGCGCGACCTGCAGCTCGGCCTGCTCGACCGCCGTCCGATCCTGAAGGAAGTGCTGGAATCCTCGATTCCCATCACCAAGCAGGACGTGGTGCTCGTATTTTCCAGCGTGTGCGGCATGCGGGAAGGGCGGCTGGAGCAGGAGACCTACGCGAAGAAGATTTACAGCCAGCACGTCAATGGCCACTTGCTGTCGGCCATCCAGGTGACGACCGCGGCAGGCATCTGCACGATGGTGGATCTGGTGATGCAGGGCAAGTTGCCGAAAAAGGGATTGATCAGGCAGGAACAGGCGAGGCTGGATGAATTCCTGTCCAACCGCTTCGGCCGCTTCTATGCCGCTTGAAAAAAGGAAAACAAGGATGGAGACCGTACAGAACCTGTTGGCCGCGATGGGCGTCGACCTGTCGCACTACCACGGCAACGATATTCACAGCAGGACGCCGATCACCGGCGACACCCTGGCCGGCCTGCGCGCGGACACGCCGCATGCGGTATCGGAAAAGATCGGCCGCGCCGATGCGGCGTTCCGTCAGTGGCGCACGGTTCCTGCGCCGCGCCGGGGCGAGCTGATCCGCCTGTTCGGGGAAGAATTGCGGACACACAAGGATGCGCTGGGCCGGCTGGTGACCCTGGAGGCCGGCAAGATCCTGCAGGAAGGTCTCGGCGAAGTGCAGGAAATGATCGATATCTGCGATTTTGCGGTCGGCCTGTCGCGCCAGCTGTATGGCCTGACCATCGCGTCGGAACGCCCGGGTCATCGCATGATGGAAACCTGGCATCCGCTTGGCGTGGTCGGTGTCATCTCCGCGTTCAACTTCCCGGTCGCGGTGTGGTCGTGGAATGCGGCGCTGGCTTTCGTCTGTGGGAACAGCGTTGTCTGGAAGCCGTCGGAGAAAACGCCGCTGACCGCGATTGCCGTGCAGTCCCTGTTCGAGAAGGCGGTGGCGCGCTTCGGCAACGATGCGCCGGCCGGCCTGTCGGAACTGATCATCGGCGGCCATGAGCGCGGCCAGATCCTGGTCGACGATCCACGCGTGCCGCTGGTCAGCGCAACGGGCAGCACCCGCATGGGCCGTGCCGTCGCACAAGCCTGCGCGCAACGCCTCGCGCGCACCATCCTCGAACTGGGCGGGAACAATGCGATGATCGTCGCGCCCAGCGCCGACCTCGAACTGGCAACGCGCGCCATCGTATTTTCCGCAGTGGGAACGGCGGGACAGCGTTGCACCACGCTGCGCCGCTTGTTCGTGCACGACAGCGTACATGACGCGCTGCTGGCACGGCTGAAGAAAGTGTATTCCTCGCTGCCGGTCGGCAATCCGCTGGAGAAGGGAACGCTCGTCGGTCCGCTGGTCGACGGCGGCGCGTTCGACGCGATGCAGAATGCGCTGGCGAAGGCGCGCGCGGAGGGGGGCAAGGTCTCCGGCGGCGAGCGGGTCCACCCGGAGGGCGGAGGCAACGGATTCTACGTGCATCCCGCACTGGTCGAGATGCCGGCGCAGACGGCAATCATGCACCACGAGACCTTTGCGCCCATTCTGTATGTTGTCCGCTACCAGACGCTGGAACAGGCCATTGCGTGGAACAATGCGGTGCCGCAGGGCCTGTCGTCCAGCATCTTCACCACGGACATTCGCGAGGCCGAGCTGTTCATGTCCGCCGGCGGCAGCGACTGCGGCATTGCCAACGTGAACATCGGCCCAAGCGGCGCCGAGATTGGCGGCGCATTCGGCGGCGAGAAAGAGACCGGTGGCGGTCGCGAATCGGGCTCCGATGCATGGAAGGCTTACATGCGCCGGGCAACCAATACGGTCAACTACAGCCACGCGCTGCCGCTCGCCCAGGGCATCAGCTTCGATCTCTGACACCGCCCGGGCGGCAATCCTGCAGTAACCATCCCTGCACGCGCCTGCAATACAGGCGCGGCGAGGGCGCTTGCCGCCCTCACCATCATCGAAAGGATCCATCCATGGCATCACACAACAGCAATCTCACCAATCTCGTCGAACAAGCCATCGGCGCGGACAACGCGGCGCGCGTCATGCAGTTGATGGCGATTCCTTCCGGATTCAGCGTCTGGGAGTGCGGCTGGGTGTCGCGCAAGGAGCTGGCGCAGGCGCTGAACATGGTTCTGTTCTTCGATCTGCTCGCACGCGTCCCTAGTGGACGGCTGTACACGGAGGAGGTGGCCGCGCATGGCGGAAAGGTCTTCCACGATCACGGCGCGCTGCGCACCGTGCGCTGGATGCAGCATGGCGCGCTGCCTCCGGGAGAGGCGGCATTTACCCGCATCCTGGAACCGCTTGGTTATCGCCTGAACGGCGTATTTCCCCTGGACCGGATCGGAATGACCGGCCGCTCCTACTCGCATGCGGACAATCCGGAAGAGATTGCGCAGTTCTTCGTCAGCGAGCTGCATCCGGAACGGTTTTCTCCGAGCTTCCGGATGGCGGTCACGCGTGTCCTTTCAACGTCGAAAGATCCGCTCTTGCCGGCGGCGCACTTCCAGTTGCATGAACTGTCACGTGATGGCCGGCTGCCGTTCTCGGAAGCAGTCGAACTGTTGCCGCAGCTGGCGGCGTGCTTCGGCCGGCAGCACGACATCCCGGCGCTGGACGACTACGAGACGCTACTTGCCGAATCGGACGAAATGGCATGGATCGCCACCGAGGGCAATGCATTCAACCATGTGACCGACCGCGTGGACGACCTGGAACGCCTGACGCGCGAACAGGCGGCACTGGGCCGCCCGATGAAGAAGGCCGTCGAGGTGTCGCAGAGCGGACGCATCCGCCAGACGGCGTTCAAGGCCGATCCCGTCATACGGCAATTCCGCGACGGACGCGACGGCATCGTGCAACGCGCAGTGCCGGGCAGCTTCTACGAATTCATCAGCCGCGACCGCATCGACGCAGGCGCTGCGCTCGACCTCGGTTTCGACGCCGGCAATGCGCAGGCGATCTTCAGGATGACGGCCGCAGCAAGATGAGCGTTTTGCGCCGATAATAGGCGCCCTTCAAATCAGTTGGGCCATGAAACGATGCCGAAGCATATCCAGGGCGTGATCGCATTATTGATCGTGACTGTCGTCTGGGGAACGACCTTCCCGGCAATGAAAGACCTGTCCGCGCATTTCTCCGCGGTCTGGATCGCCTTCCTGCGCTTTGCGGCTGCGGGCGTGCTGCTTGCGCCCTTTTTGTTGCGCGGCAAGAGAGAGGACTACGTCGCGGGAACCATCCTGGGTTTGCTGCTGTTCGCGGCGTTCATGTTCCAGGTCGAAGCCCTGGGCCGCATGAGCGCCAGCCGCAATGCCTTCATCACCGGACTGAATGTACTGATCGTGCCGCTGCTCGGCGTGATGGCCGGACGCATGCCGGAAAACCGCATCATCATCGCGGTGGCGCTGTCCATGGCCGGGCTGTTTGCGATGTGCTGGGATGGCGGCGCATGGAGCGAGGGCGATACACTCGCCCTGGCAGGCGCGCTCTGCTTCGGCGTGTACGTCAAGCTGATGGAGGTGCTGACGCGCCGCGCGAGCAACATGATGGCGCTGACCGCCGTGCAGATCATTGTTGTCGCCCTGTGCGCGGCGGGGTGGATCGGCGTGACCGAGCAGCAGGCAATCGATTGGCAAAGCGTTGAGGACAGGGTAAGGAACAACCTCGCCAATCTGCTGTATCTCGGCGTGTTTGCCACGGCGGCCATCATCTCGCTGCAGACCTGGGGGCAACGCCATGCGAGCGCGAACGAGGCGGCCATCGTGTATGCGTTCGAGCCTGCGTGCGCGGCAATTGCCGCCTATTTCTGGCTGTCGGAAACCATGACGGCAAGGAGCATGGCAGGCGGCGTGCTGCTGATCCTGGGGATGATCGTCAGCCAGTGGCGGCCGGCGGCGCGAACGGCACACGGCTGAATTGCCAAAAAGCGACGGACTCTTTTGAATTTCCGGCAAGGGGCTTGGTGCCGCTTCGATGTTGGATGACAATGCGAGTGATGTAAATCAATCCACCTTCCTTCATGCCATTTTCCAGCCTGGCCCGCCTTGGACAAGAAGCGCCGTTGCGCATTCTCCTGATCGATGCAGGGAAGAGCTTGTCGATTGCCGCCGCGGGTGTCGTGCAGCCCTGGCGCACGGCGGCGCGATTGCTGGGGCCGGGACGCTTGCAGGTCGAGGTCTTGCCCTTGCAGGCCATTCTCGATGGAACAGCCCCCCAAGGGCAATGCCGGCACATTGTGCTGGTCATCGGGGATGAAGACTACGCGCCGCTCGCTCCCGCACAGTTGCGCATGCTGACGGAATACTGCCGGCAATCGAAAGTCTGGGGAGCGGTCGGATCGGCCGTGCTGTGGCTTGTGCGCGGCGGTGCGATGGATGGATTGCGCACCGCGCTGCCGTGGCCGCTGTATGCGGAAACCGATGAGGCTGCGGACCGGGCAATCCTGACGCCCAACCTCTTTGAGCTCGATGGCGAACGGCTGTCCTGTTGCGGCGGCATGGCAAGCATCGATTTCACCCTGACGCTGATCGAGGCGCTGTACGGCTCGGATCTGCAGGCGCAGATCAAGGAAGCCTTGTGCATCGATCGTGTGCGCCCGCACTCGGATCGTCAGCGCGTCGCCTTGCAGGCCCGCTTCGGCGCCTTGCAGCCCAAGCTGTCCGAAGCGGTGGCGCTGATGGAAGCGAACATCGAAGAGCCGCTCGCCACCGACGACATCGCCAACCTCGTCGGCATCTCGCGCCGGCAGCTCGAACGGCAATTCAAGCAATACCTCGGCAGCGTACCGTCGCGCTACTACCTCGAGCTGCGCCTGCAGCGCGCGCGCCAGTTGCTGCTGGAGTCCAACCACTCCATCGTCCAGGTCGGACTCATGTGCGGCTTTTCGTCGGGGTCGCATTTCTCCACTGCCTACGGGGCGCTGTTCGGCATTACGCCGCGTGAAGAGCGTCAGCGCAAGCTGCGGCCGGCGCAGGGAACATCGTCGGCGATTTGATGCTGTTTTGATAACTTCACCTCGCGATTTTCTGAAATTCCGCGTCGCAGTTTGAAAAGAGTTTTAACGCCGCGCTTCCTATAATTCCAACATCCCCGATAGATGGAGTTTGGAATGAATTCGATTCAGCGAGCTGATATGACGGCAATTTCCCAGGTGGAACCGGTCACCCGCCAGACCTTCGATGAAGTGATGGTGCCCACTTACGCACCAAGTTCCATGGTGCCGGTGCGCGCGCAGGGGTTGAACCTGTGGGACCAGGCCGGCAAGCAGTACCTCGATTTCACTGCCGGCATCGGCGTCACCAGCCTCGGCCATGCCCATCCTGCAATTGTCCAGGCACTGCGCACGCAAGCGGAAACGTTGTGGCATGTCGGCAATGGTTACACCAACGAGCCGGTGCTGAAACTGGCCCGGGAAATGACATCCGCCACCTTCGCGGATCGCGCCTTCTTCTGCAATTCGGGCGCCGAGGCGAACGAGGCCGCATTCAAGCTGGCGCGCAAGTATGCGCACGGCAAGTTCGGCGCGCACAAGTCGCGTATCGTTTCCTGCGTCAACTCCTTCCATGGACGCACGCTGTTCACCGTATCGGTCGGCGGCCAGCCGAAATACACGGAAGGCTTCGAGCCGCTGCCGCCGGAACTCCAGCACATCCCCTTCAACGACATCGATGCCGCCTGCCTCGCGGTCACCGATGATGTGTGCGCGGTGGTGGTCGAGCCGGTGCAGGGCGAAGGCGGCGTGCTGCCGGCCGATGTCGAGTACCTGAAAGCCTTGCGTACGCTCTGCAATGCGAAGGGAGCGTTGCTGATCTTCGACGAAGTGCAATGCGGCATGGGACGCACCGGCAAGCTGTTCGCTTACATGGGCTACGGCGTGACGCCGGACATCCTTACTTCGGCCAAGGCACTGGGCAACGGCTATCCGGTCGGCGCGATGCTGACGACGGATGCGATTGCCAGCGCCTTCACCGTCGGCGCGCATGGCACGACCTATGGCGGCAATCCCCTCGCGGCGGCCGTGGCGCTGGAAGTGCTGCGCACGATCAATACGCCTGCCTTCCTCGCCCGCGTGACCGAAGCGTCGCAAATCCTGGTCGGCAAGCTGGAAGGCATCGTGCGCGATTATCCGCAAGTGTTCGCTTCGGTGCGCGGCAGCGGCCTGATGCTGGGCATGGTGTTGGCCGATGCCTGGCGCGGCAAGGCCAAGGACATCACGAAGGCGGCCGAAGCGCAGGGCCTGATGCTGCTGATCGCCGGTCCCGACGTCGTACGCCTGCTGCCCGCGCTGGTAGTGTCGAATGCGCAGATCGATGAAGCCGTGACGCGGTTGCGCAGCGCCCTCGATACGGTGCTGGCGGCACAATAGTCAACAACAGGATTGGAGCAAGCTATGTACCTCGTCCGGCCTGTAGAGGCATCGGATATCCCGGCCCTGGAATCGCTGGCGACCGTCGTGACGCCGGGCGTGCACACCTTGCCGCGGACGCGCGCGACCATCGAGCGGGCGGTGGAGCGATCCATCGCCTCGTTCAAGGCGCAGCCCGATGTGCCGACGGAGGAGTCCTATTTCTTCGTCCTGGAGGCGACGGCGGACAAGTCGATCGCGGGCACGGCGGCGATTTCCGCCACTGCCGGGTCCAGCGGCACGTTCTTCGCGTTCCGCAACGATGTCCTGAACCAGGTTTCGCGCGACCTCAACATCAGCCACAACGTGCATGCGCTGTCGCTGTGCTCCGACCTCACCAGTTGCTCGCAATTGTCCAGCTTCTACCTGCGGGACCGTAGTGGCGCCGGGAATGAGGCAGCATTGCTGTCGCGCGCGCGCCTGCTGTTCGCGGCCATTGCGCCGCAACGCTTCAGCGAAAAATTTTTCGCATCCATGTCGGGCATCACCGACGGCAACGGCCGCTCTCCCTTCTGGGAGGCGCTGGGCCGCAAGTTCTTCCAGATGGACTTCCTCGAAGCAGAGCGCATGATCGAAGGCGCGCGCAACCGTACGCTGATCGTCGAACTGATGCCGCACTATCCGGTCTATGTGCCGCTGTTGCCGGGCGAGGCGCAAGCGGCGATGGGACAGGTGCATGCCGAGGGCGAGCTCCCGTTCCAGATCCTGACCGACGAAGGTTTCGAACCGGACGAGTACATCGATATCTTCGACGGCGGACCTATCCTTCAGGCGCACAAGAATGCGCTGCGCTCGTTCTCCCGCTCGACGGTTCGTACTGTCGCCGCCAGCGCAAATGATGATGCTCCGGCCGACACCTTCCTGATCGCTGCCGCCCGCGAAGACAGGTTTCGCGCCATCGTGACGGATTGCATCGTCTCCGATCTGTCGGACGTCGCCGTACTCGACGCGACCGCCATGCGCCATCTGGATGTGACGGCGGGCGATTCCATCGTATGTGTGAAATTGTGAGGCCGCCGATGCTAGTCGTACGCGCAATCAGGGAACAGGATCTCGACGGGCTGGTGTCCCTGGCCGAGAAGGTGGGGTCCGGCATGACCACACTCAAGCCGGACCGCAAGGCGCTGGGGCAACGGGTGGAAATCGCCTGCGCCTCCTTTGCCGAACAGATCGCGCCGCCGCAGCGCGACTATGTGTTCGTGATGGAAGATACCGCCGCCCACAAGGTGGTCGGCGTCTGCGCCATCAAGAGCGCGGTTGGCCTGGACGAACCGTTCTACAACTACCGCATCGGTACGCTGGTGCACTCCAGCAAGGAACTCAAGGTCTTTTCGCGCATGGACACGCTTTACCTGTCCAATGACCTGACCGGTTGCGCCGAGCTGTGCTCGCTGTTCCTGCATCCGGACTACCGCCACGGCACCAACGGCAAGCTGCTGTCGAAGAGCCGCTTCATGTTCATCGCGCAGTTCCCGCACCTGTTCTCCGAGAAGCTGATCGCGGAAATGCGCGGCTACCAGCGCGCCGACGGTCGCTCGCCGTTCTGGGACAGCCTGGGCCGGCATTTCTTCAAGATGGAATTCGACCGCGCGGACGACCTCACGGCCCTCGGCAAAAAATCCTTCATCGCCGAACTGATGCCGCGCCATCCGCTCTACGTCTCCTACCTGCCGCAGGAAGCGCAGGAAGTGATCGGCCGCGTCCACGTCGATACCGCGCCGGCGCGCCGCCTGCTGGAACAGGAAGGCATGTATTACGAAGGTTACGTCGATATCTTCGACGCCGGCCCCGTCCTGCAGGCGCGCGTGAGCGAGCTGCGCGCGCTGCGCGAGAGCGACCTCGCGATTGTCGATACCGGACTGACGCTGGAACGCGACGAACCGCCGGCACTGGTGGCGACGACGCGCATGCAGGATTTCCGCGTCGTCACCGCGCCGACCCATGCCCATCGCAGCCGCATTGCGCTGTCGGCGGAACAACAGGAATTACTGGCCTGCCGCACCGGCGATGCCGTGCGCGCCATGCCACTCAACCCGAAAAAGACACATCATGCATAGCCATTACCTGAATGGCCAGTGGATTGCGGGCGATGGCCCGCAACTGGCCGCTTTCGATCCTTCCACCGGAGAGCAGACCTGGAGCGGACGCGCTGCGACCGCAGCGGAAGTCGACGCCGCCTGCAAGGCCGCGCGCGCGGCATTCGAAGCCTGGGCGACCAAGCCGTTCGAGGTCCGTGCCGGCATCTGCAACCGTTTCCGCGACCTGCTCAAGGAGCACAGCGAAGAGCTGGCGACGCTGATCTCGATCGAGGTCGGCAAGCCGCTGTGGGAAGCGCGCACGGAAGTCACGACGATGGCGAACAAGGTTGACATCTCCGTGCAGTCCTACCATGCGCGGACCGGCGAGTCCCTGACCAAGGTGGCCGACGGCGACGCCGTCCTGCGTCATCGTCCGCACGGTGTCTTCGCCGTCTTCGGTCCGTACAACTTTCCGGGACACCTGCCTAACGGCCACATCGTGCCGGCGCTGCTCGCGGGCAATACGATCGTGTTCAAGCCCAGCGAATATGCGCCGCAGACCGCGATCAGGACGATCGAACTGTGGGTGAAGGCAGGGCTGCCGGAGGGCGTGATCAACCTCGTCACCGGTGCCCGCGATACAGGGGCGGCACTGGCTGCCAACCCGGAAATCGACGGCATTCTCTTCACCGGCAGCTACAACACCGGTGCCATCCTGCACCGGCAGTTCGCGGGGCAACCGGGCAAGATGCTCGCGCTGGAGATGGGCGGCAACAATGCGCTCGTCGCCTGGGATGCAGGCAATGTCGATGTGGCGGTACACCATACGATCTTCTCCGCCTTCGTGAGTGCGGGGCAGCGTTGCACCTGCGCGCGCCGGCTCATCGTCGAAGATTCGGAAAAGGGCAGGGCCTTCATCGACCGGCTGGTGGACGTGGCGTCGAAAATCGCTGTCGGCAGGTATGACCAGTCTCCGGCTCCCTTCATGGGGCCGGTCGTTTCGGCCCAGGTGGCGCAGAAGCTGGCGCAGGCGCACGACGATCTCGTGGCGCGCGGCGGCAAGAGTCTGCTGGCGATGCGGCAGCTCAAGGAAGGAACCGGTTTCGTCTCGCCGGGCATCGTGGACGTTACCGGCGTGAACGGCATTCCTGACGAAGAATGGTTCGGCCCCTTGCTGCAGGTGATCCGTGTCGGCAGTTTCGAGGAGGCGGTGCGCGTTGCCAACGCGACCGAGTACGGACTGGCCGCAGGCTTGCTCAGCGACGACCAGAGCCTGTGGCAGAAATTCCTGCTCCGCGCGCGCGCCGGCATCGTCAACTGGAACCGCCCGACGACGGGCGCCGCCAGCACCGCGCCGTTCGGCGGCATCGGCAAGTCGGGCAACCATCGCCCGAGCGCCTACTATGCCGCCGACTATTGCGCCTATCCGGTTGCATCCATCGAAAACAGCATGCTGGAAATGCCGAAGCAGCTTTCGCCGGGCCTCGTCTTCTGAAGGGAATAAAAGCACCATGATCACCGCACGGGAATTCAACTTCGACGGCCTGGTCGGCCCGTCGCACAACTATGCCGGCCTGTCCTTCGGCAATGTGGCTTCGTTCAACAACGTCAACAGCGTCGCCAACCCGAAGGAGGCGGCGCTGCAGGGGCTGGCGAAGATGCGGGCACTGGCCTCGCGCGGTTTCGCGCAGGCGCTCCTGCCGCCGCAGGACCGGCCCAATTTCCGCCTGCTGCGCAGCATCGGCTTTACCGGCAGTGATGCCGACGTCATCGCGCGCGCCTACAAGGAAGCGCCGGCAATCCTGTCCTGCGCCTATTCAGCATCGCCCATGTGGACGGCGAATGCGGCCACGGTCAGCCCCTCGGCCGACACGGCGGATGGCCGCACCCACCTCACGGTGGCCAACCTCAACAACAAGCTGCACCGCTCCTACGAGCACACGCAGACAGCGCGTGCACTGCGTGCGCTGTTCAGCGACGAGCGGCATTTCGCGGTACACGACGCGTTGCCGCCGACACCGGCTTTCGGCGACGAGGGCGCCGCCAACCATACCCGCCTGTGCGCCTCGCACGGCGCGCCGGGCGTCGAAATGTTCGTCTACGGCCGGGTCGAATTCGATCCGGAAGCAGCAGCGCCGAAGCGATTCCCCGCACGCCAGACGCTGGAAGCCAGCCAGGCGGTCGCCCGCCTGCACGGCCTCGACGCGCAACGTGCCGTATTCATCCAGCAGGATCCGGACACCATCGACCAGGGCGTGTTCCACAATGACGTGATCGCGGTGGGCAACGGCAACGTCCTGTTCTACCACGAGCAGGCATTCGTCAATGAATCGGCCTCGCTCGATATGCTGCGGCAGGCCATGGCGGCTGTGCGCGCCGAGCTGCGCCCGGTACGCGTCCCGGCGAAGGAGGTGTCGGTGTCCGACGCCGTCAACAGCTACCTGTTCAACAGCCAGCTGCTGACCAAGGCGAATGGAAAGATGGCGCTGGTCGTTCCGCAGGAATGCCAGGAAAACCCGGCCGTGGACAGCTACCTGCAAGGCCTGGTCGCAAGCGGCGGACCGATCGACGAACTGATCAGCTTCGACTTGCGCCAGAGCATGCGCAACGGCGGCGGGCCGGCATGCCTGCGCTTGCGTGTGGCGCTGACCGAGGTCGAAGCAGCAGCCATGCACCAGGGCGTGGTGATGAGCGATGCGCTGTACCAGGAACTCACCGCCTGGGTAGGCAAGCACTACCGCGACCGCCTCGCGCCCGCCGACCTGGCCGACCCGGCATTGGCGGTCGAAGTGCAGACGGCGCTGGATGAATTGACAACGATTCTCGGCCTTCCCGGCCTGTACGCGTTCCAGAAGTAGCCAATTTCGATGCGCCGGGCATCTGCCCGGCGTTGCCGCCCGTTTCGATCGAAAATCCCCCGTAAACCCGCACCAGTACTTGCTTTCGCTGTTTTTTTCACAGCGGAATGTCCGCGCCTTTACGTAAAAATAGGTCGTTTGACCGAATTTTCTTTTTTTTCCTCCCCTTACTTCCGATCTTTCTTCAAGCCAACGCGCGGTAAGATCGCGCGCCTTTTAGATATCGGACAGTCACCGCTTCCGATGTCGCATTTTTTCAAGAACCCGTCGCGATGCTGGTTTGACCATGTTGCCTTAACTGGTCCAATAGCCACTCGACGGAAACTCGTCTTGAAAAGAAAAAGCAAATAACCCAATCAACCGGAGGAACACATCCTATGAAGAGCATCAAGCACCTGCTGGTCGTGGTCGCGGGTCTGGTCGTCGGCATGACGGCGCAGGCCCGAACGTTCGAAGAAATCAAGGCGAGCGGCAAGATCATCGTCGCCACCGAAGGCGCCTACCCCCCGTTCAACTTCTTCCAGGGCTCGAAGCTGACCGGCTTCGAAGTCGAACTGGCCGAAGCCATGGTCAAGAAGATGGGCCTGGCCATCGAGTGGAAGGCACTGTCCTTCGACGCGCTGCTGGCCGGCCTGCGCCAGGACCGCTGGGACATGGTGATCGCTTCCTTCGGCATCACCGAAGAGCGCGCCAAGGCCGTGACCTTCACCAACCCGCATTACTGCAGTGGCGGCGTGATCGTGTCGCGCGACGGCTCCATCCGCACGCCGGACATGCTGGCAGGGAAGACGGTCGCCGTGCAGACCGGTTCCACCTACATGGAAAACGTCAAGAAGCTGCCCAGTGTGAAGGAAGTGAAGAACTTCCCGCAGGACACCGACGCCCGCGCCGCCCTGATGAACGGCCGTGTCGACGCCTGGGTCAGCGACCGCTTCGTGGTCAAGAACGCGATCGAAAACAATCCGAACGCACCGCTGAAGACCGGCGGCTACCTGTTCGTCGAGAAGGTCGCCACCGCAGTGAAGAAGGGCAACACCTCGCTTGCCGCCGCCGTTGACAAGGCGCTGGCGGAAGTCATGACGGACGGCACCTACAAGACGCTCTCCGAAAAGTACATGAAAGAAGATATCCGCTGCCAGCAGTAATACAGCGCATCGATATCGAGTGAGGAGAAAGCGGTGAGATCAGCAATCAGTTTGTTACCGGCGGAGTGGTCGCGCGAGAAGCGCAGCGCAGTGTCCATCGCCATTTCCGTGGCGGGCCTGTTCGCCTTCCTGTGGCTGATGGCCATCCCCCTGAGCTGGATGCCGGAACCGATCGGCTCCAATGCGGAACAGTTCGCGGAAGGGGCCAAGACCACGATCATGCTGACGGTGGTGTCGGGCGTCATGGGCATCGTTTTCGGCATGCTGGCCGCGCTGGCCAAACTGTCCAAGGTCATCCCGCTGCGCCTGGCTGCTGACTTCTACGTCTGGGTCATTCGCGGTACGCCGCTGCTGGTGCAGGTGCTGTTCGTGTTCCTGGCGCTGCCCGCGCTGGTGCCGGGCCTGCAGCTGTCGGACTTCAATTCGGCGGTCGTCGCGCTGGCGTTCAACGTCGGTGCCTACAACGCCGAGGCGATCCGCGCCGGCATCCTGGCCGTGCACAAGGGACAGACCGAGGCTGCACGCTCGCTCGGGCTGACGCCCTTCATGACCTTCCGCGATGTGATCTTCCCGCAGGCGTTCCGCATTTCGCTGCCGCCGCTGGTGAACAACATCGTGTCGCTGCTCAAGGATTCGAGCCTGGCGTATGTGATCGGCGTGGTCGAGTTGTCGAACATCGGCAACCGCATCCAGTCGGCCACGTTCCAGCCGATCCCGGTATTCATTACGACCGCAACCATCTACCTGCTCCTGACCACCGTGCTGACACAGATTTCCGGTGCGATCGAGCGGCAGCTGGATGTGGAACGACACCATTGAGCGGGGAAGAGGGGATGAACATGGCAGAAGTACCGGCAGGCGCAACGATCTCGCCGCAGCCTGAAACGAAGGAACCGCTGATCATCGCGGAAAACATCAACAAGCACTTTGGTCAGTTCCACGTGATCAGGGATGTGTCGACGAAGTTCTACCAGGGCGAAGTGACCGTCATCATCGGCGCGTCCGGCTCTGGGAAGTCGACCTTCCTGCGCATGCTGAACCGGCTGGAGACGCACGATTCCGGCCGTATCGTGATCGACGGCATCGTCCTCGACGATGACCTGAAACACATCGATGCGGTACGGGCCGAAGTGGGGATGGTGTTCCAGAGTTTCAACCTCTTCCCGCACCTGACGGTGATGGACAACGTCACGCTGGCGCCCCGCCGCCTGCGCGGCATGTCCCGCGCCCAGGCGGAAGAGGCGGCCAAGGCGCTCCTCGCGAAAGTGGGCATGGCGGCCCACGCGCACAAGTATCCGCACCAGCTTTCCGGCGGCCAGCAGCAGCGGGTGGCGATCGCGCGTTCGCTCGCGATGCAGCCCAAGGTGATGCTGTTCGACGAGCCGACCTCGGCGCTCGATCCGGAAATGATCAAGGAAGTGCTCGACGTGATGAAGGACCTCGCGCGCGGCGGCATGACCATGATCGTGGTGACGCATGAAATGGGTTTTGCGCGCGAAGTGGCGGACCGCGTGATCTTCTTCGAGAAGGGGCAGATCCTCGAGGAAGCGCCGCCTGCCGAATTTTTCAGCAACGCCCGCAACGAGCGCATCCGCTCGTTCCTGGGCCAGATTGCCTATACAGCACGATAAACAAACAATCCAATTGGGAGAAACAAGAATGCAATTCAAACTGACGACGTTGACCGCTTCCATCGCACTGATGTTCGCCGCCGCCATGCCGGCACAGGCGCAGACCGCGAAGGAGTTCGAAGAACTGCGCGCCGAAATGCGCAAGCTGCGCGCCGAACTCGAAGCCCTCAAGGGCCAGAAGCCGGAAGCCTCGAACGCGGCGCTGGCCGATCGTGTGGAACAGGTGGAACTGCGCTCCAAGGACGCCGTTGTCCTCGGTGACATCCCCAATTCCTTCCGCCTGCCGAACTCCGATACGTCGGTCCGTGTGTACGGCTTTGCCGAGCTGAACGCGGTGCACGAATTCAAGGGTGACAACAGCGACCAGGACTACTCCACCTTCCTGCCGTACGCGCCGCTGAAGGGCACGGCCCAAGGCAACCGCAAGGGACGCACCTACCTGACCGGCCGCACCTCGCGCTTCGGTATCGAAGCCGCGACGCCGTCGCCCTACGGCCCGATCTCGATGAAGATCGAAGGCGACTTCAACAACGATCCGCGCACCGGCAATTCCGCCGTCTACGGCACCGCGGGCAACATCTTCACCCAGCAGGCGACCAACAGCTACAACTTCCGCCTGCGCCATGCCTATGGCCAGTTCGGTGGCCTGCTGGCCGGCCAGACCTGGTCGACCTTCATGGACCTCGACAGCCTGCCGGAAACCGTGGACTTCAACGGCCCGATCGCCGCCACCTTCATCCGCCAGCCGCAGATCCGCTACACCTATCCGATGGCCGGCGTGGGCAACTTCACGGTGGCGCTGGAAAACTCGGTCAGCTACGTGCTGGACAATACCGCGACCGTGACGCCGGCCGGCTTCTCCCGCGTGCCTGACCTGGTCGGCCGCTTCGACAAGGGCTTCGACTGGGGCACCCTCAGCCTGCGCGCGCTCAGCCACGAGCACCGCATCGACGACGGCGCCGGCGTGAACCTGTCGCGCCGCGGCTGGGGCCTGGCCGCGAGCGGCATGGTCAAGACGGTCGGCAACGACTTCCTGACGTGGACCGTCACCGGCGGTAACGGCATCGGCCGCTACCTCAACTATGTCGAAGGCGCGTTCCACGATGCCGCCAACAACCGCATCTTGATGGAAAAGGCGGCCGGCGTTGTGCTCGGTTACCAGCACAAGCCGTCGGACACGCTGCGCTACAACTTCGCGCTCGGCTACCAGAAGAACTTCAAGAACGAGTACACCGACTTCGCCGTCGCTAACGGCCTCGACAGCGGTCGCTTCGGCATCAACCGCAAGCTGTGGCAGGCTCACCTCGGCTTCATCTGGAATCCGGTCAAGGGCGTGGACCTCGGCACCGAGTACATCTTCGGTCGCCGTACCACCCTGGCTGGCGAGGACGGCGACATGAGCCGCATCAACCTGTCGGCGAAGTACAACTTCAACTGATCGACCCGACCTGTCGCTGCATGGAAAGCCCCGGAAACGGGGCTTTCTTTTTTCCGATTCATCCGCATCAATTCCGCGTCGCGAAATCACCGGCAGGCACGGCATTTCGCGACTATATTGGAGAAAGAATTTCCCTCGTCCAATCGATGCACTGCAGCATCGTGAATAAGCTTCTGCAAACGCGGGAATTAAAGAATTTCACACGGCAAATCCATCGCTACTATTCGACGTACTGGTCCCCACAAGGGAAGCATGTGTGCCGTGCCGATGTAAATCGGTGTCGCGCAGCTGCAAGACAGCATGCCTGAGACGGCGCACACTAACACCATATTCTTGGAGAAGCGCATGACCCAGCAACCACAAGACCTCCGCACCCGCACCCTCGAACGTGTCCTCGCCGGCGTGAACAGCCCGGCCCCCGCCACCGAATCCCTGATCCGCGCCTGGCTCAATTCCCTGGAAGAAGAAGATCTTACCGGCATCACCTTCGATTGCCTGGCGTCCTCGCTGTGGGAGGGATTCTCCCGGCTGGCGAAGTGGACGCCGCAGGAAGGCTGCCGGATCGAATCGCTCGCCTATGCGGACGATCGCGGCGGCAGGGCGACGGCGTTGCTGATCCTGAATCCGGACATGCCTTTCCTCGTGGATTCGATGGTCATGGCGATGCGCCGCATGCGCATGCCGTCGCGCGCGGTGCTCAACGCGGTCCTCTCTGTCGAGCGCGCGCCGGAGGGCACCATCGTCAGCGCCGGCAAGGTCGGCAATGGCAAAGGTGCTCCCGAATCCTACGTCCTGTGCCTGATGGCCGAGGAAATCGGCGGACAGGACCTGGACGCCTTGCTGTCGAACATCCGCATGGCGGCAGGCGATGCCGCCACCGTGCGCCAGGACGCCGCGACACTGAAAGCGAAAATGTCCGAGGTCGGCTCGGCCGCCGCGGCGAAGGATGCCACGGGGCAGGAGGTCGCCGCTTTCCTCGACTGGGCAAGGATCGAGGGCTTTGAAGTCTTCGGCTATGCCCGATACCACATCGTGGCCGGCCAGCGCGAACTCGTGCGCGAACCGGGCAGCGCGCTCGGCGTGCTGAAGGACAAGAGTCATCCGGTGTACGGCAACTGCCTGGCCGGCATTCCCGGCGACTTCGACACGCTTGCCGCGCGCAAGGAAACGCTGTCGGTGGTGAAGGCCGACGTGCAGTCCACGCTGCACCGCGATCAGCAGCTCGATTTCGTCGGCGTGCGCGACAGCGACAGCCAGGGCACGATCCTCGGCGAGCACTGCTTTGTCGGATTGTTCTCCCGTGCAGCGACCGCAAGCACGCTGCCGCAGCAGCCGTTCGCGCGCGTGCGCATCAAGCAGGTGCTCACCCTGGCCGGTGTGCGCTCCGAAGGTTTCCGCGCCGAGAAATTCCTGGAAATCCTGGAATCCCTGCCGCGCCCCGAAGTGATGGAGGCCGAACCCTCATGGCTGGCCGCCGTATGCGGTGCCGTGGTGGCGCTGTACAAGCAGCCGCGCGTCAAGGTGTTCGCGCGCCGCGACGTCTATGGCCGCCACCTGAACGTGCTGGTCTACATGCCGCGCGAGCGTTACGGCGCCCATTCACAGGAAGTGCTGGCCCAGACGCTGCGCAGCATTTCCGGTGCCCGCGATGTGCGCGTGCAGGCCCTGCTGGCGGATGGTCCGCTGGCGCGCGTGTACATGATCGCCAACGGCGCGAACATGGGACTCGACCTGGAGTCCGATGTCCAGCAGCCCTTGCTCGGCGTGCTGGAAGGTTGGCACAACACCTTCGACAGCCTGGTCGACGCGACCGAGGATGCCGGCATGCGCACTTCGCTGCGCAAGCTGCGCGCCAGCTTGCCGACGGATTACATCAACGGCGCATCGCCGCAGGTCGGCTACCGCGACCTCTGCACCTTGCTCGGCAATCCGCAGCCGTCGCGCGTGAAGGTGCGCATCGAGATCGGCGCCGGCGATGCGGTGACCATCCGCCTGCACTCCGTCAACACCGTGCCGCCGCTGTCGTCCATCCTGCCGGCGCTGCAGAATGCGGGCGTGTCCATCCTGCGCGAGCGCACACATGCGATTCCCTCGCTCGACGGCTCGCGCTACTTTGTCTCGAGCCTGTCGGTGGATGCGCAAAGTGCGGTCAGGCTGGCGAAACCGCATGTGGCCCAGGCCGCGCAGGAACTGTTCGAATCCCTGTTCAACGACGAGGCGGAAGACGGCCGCATGAACGCGCTGGTGGTGGAAGCCGGCCTGCGCATGCGCGAGGTACAGCTGATCCGCGCCTATACGAGTTACTGGCGCCAGGCCGGGTGCCGCTTCAGCTTGCGCTACATGGCGGAGCGTCTCAAGACGCAGCCTGCCCATGTGCGCACCCTGGTCGAGGGATTCCTTGCACGCTTTGATCCTTCGCTCTCCGCCGAGCAGCGCGCATTCGGCACGACGACATTGTCGACCTTCAAGCAGCGTCTGACGGACGTGAACCACGCGGATACGGAAAACATCCTGCGCGCCATCGCCGACCTGATGCTGGCCACGCTGCGCACGTCCTACTTCCAGAACGGCCAGGCGGGAGACACGATCATCTTCAAGTTCGACAGCAGCCAGCTCGCGCTCTTGCCGCAACCGCGCCCGTACCGCGAGATCTTCGTCTTCGCGCGACGCTTCGAAGGCGTGCACCTGCGCGGTGGCCCGGTGGCGCGCGGCGGACTGCGTTGGTCCGACCGCATGGAAGACTATCGCACCGAAGTGCTCGGCCTGGTCAAGGCGCAGATGGTCAAGAATGCCGTGATCGTGCCGGCAGGCGCGAAGGGCGGTTTCGTGTGCAAGATGATGCCCAAGGATGCCACGCGCGAAGTTACTGCGGTGGAAGGCGAGGCCGTGTACCGCCTGTTCATCGCCGGCCTGCTGGACGTCACGGACAACCGGGTGCGCGGCGGCGTGGTGCAGCCGCCGGATACGGTGTGCTACGACGATCCCGATCCTTACCTGGTTGTTGCGGCCGACAAGGGCACAGCGACCTTCTCAGACATTGCCAACGGCATCGCGGTCAAGCGCGGTTTCTGGCTGGGCGACGCGTTTGCGTCCGGCGGCTCCAACGGCTACGACCACAAGAAACTGGGCATCACCGCCAAGGGCGCGTGGGAAGCGGTCAAGCGGCATTTCTATGAAATGGGCCATGACCTCAATACCTCGCCGATTACCGCGGTCGGCATCGGCGATATGTCCGGCGACGTGTTCGGCAACGGCGTGCTGCTGTCGCGCCAGCTCAAGCTGGTGGCGGCATTCGACCACCGCCACGTCTTCATCGACCCCAATCCGGACGTGGAGAAGTCTTTCCAGGAACGCCAGCGCATGTTCGCGCTGCCGCGCTCTTCCTGGGACGATTACGACAAGGCCCTGATCTCGGAAGGCGGTGGCGTCTGGCCGCGCACCGCGCGCAGCATCGAACTGTCGCCGCAGGCACGCGCCGCGCTTGGGATAGAAACGACCAGCATGGCGCCGGAGGAATTGCTGCACGCCATCCTCATGGCGCCGGTGGACCTTTTCTACAACGGCGGTATCGGCACCTACATCAAGGCCTCGACCGAATCCCACGAGCAGGTCAAGGACCGCGCGAACGACGCCATCCGGGTGGACGGCAAGGAACTGCGCTGCAAGGTAGTGGCGGAGGGCGGCAACCTTGGCGCGACGCAGGCAGGCCGCATCGAGTTCGCGATGAAGGGCGGGCACATCTTTACCGATGCGATCGACAATTCGGCCGGCGTCGATTGCTCCGACCATGAAGTCAACGTCAAGATCTGGCTCGATACCGAAGTCAATGCCGGCAAGCTGGATGCGGAAGAACGCAACCGCCTGCTGAACGACATCACGCCGGACATCGTGCGCCTGGTGCTGCGGGACAACACGCTGCAGACGCACCTGCTGGTGCGAGAGGCGCAGGCCCAGTCCGAGCATGCTGCACTCGACAGCTACGCCTCCCTGATAGCAAAGCTCGAAGCGGAAGGCGTGATTTCACGCAAGCTGGAGCAACTGCCGATGGCTGCTGAACTGGTGACGCGCAAGAACGAGGGCCGCGGGCTGACCACGCCGGAGCTGGCGGTGGTCGTCGCGCATGTGAAGAACCGCTACAAGCAGTTGCTGTCCGAGCTGAACCTGACCCAGTTCAGCTGGGCGCGCACCATGCTCACACCGTATTTCCCGCATGCACTCGTCTCGACGCGCGATCCGCTCGAGCATCCGTTGGCGAATGCCATTCTCGCCACTGTGCTTGCCAACGAAGCGGTCAATCGCTGCGGTCCGGTCATGCTTGCCGAGCTTGCAGAAGCGCGCGGCGTGAAGGAGACGGACGTCATCTGCGCCTGGACGCAGGCATGGGCAGCGTTGAGCCTCGCACCCGTCTTCAGCACCCTCGATGCCCACGCGCTGCAGGTGCCGCGCGAGGTGTCGCTCGCGGTCGACCAGCGCACCCGCGCGTTGCAGAAGGTCGTGATCCAGGGCGTGCTGTCGGTGCCGGAACAGCAGTTGCGTGAATCGAGTGCGCTTGCGGAACTGACCATGCTCTTCAGCAAGCCGGAAGCCGTGCAGGAACTGGCGCCCGCCGTGCCTTCTTCCTTGCCGCTGCAAGGCATGCCTGCAGCCTTCGTGCAGTCTTGCGAGACGGTGGAAGCGATCGAAGGCATTGCCGACTTCCTGTTCGCCGGCCTGTCGGTGCCGCGCCCGGAGGGCATGAGCCTGACGCAGTTCCTCCAGCTCGGCATGGCGTTGCGGCGCCAGGCCGGTATCGACGGGCTGGAGCGGGTGCTGATGCATGCACCGGCCAGCGCGACGCAGGAGCCCTTGCGCGACCACGCATTGCAGGCGCTTCGTCGCGCCCAGCAGCGCCTGTTGATGCGGGTGCTGCAACAGGCGCCTCTCGGAGCCAGGCCTGCGGACGATCCGGCATCGGTGGTCGCCGCCCTCATCGACAAGCTCAAGGTGGGCGCACGGATGGCAAGTGCCGGCGGCCAGCAGAATCTCGAGTTGGCGGTGCTGGATGTCTGGGCATTGTCCGAGGCGGCATCCTCGGCATCGGACGCGGCGTGATGCAGGCGGCGATGGAAAACGGCATCCACGACAGCGTGCGCCTGCTGGCGGATGGCGACTTCACGCATGCCGCCGACAATTTCGCCAACGCCGGCTTCAAGGTGCGCCTGCCGGCGCGGGGAATCATGCAGGTGGTGTCGTCGAGCCATATGCTGCGCCGGCCGCGTCTTCTGCTATCGGTCGGTATCCATGGCGACGAAACAGCGCCGATCGAAATGCTGGCGCAACTGCTTGCCGTGCTGGAACGCGAGCCGCATGCGCTGGCGGTGGACCTCATGGTCGCAGTCGGCAACATGGCGGCCATCGAGGAAGGGAAGCGTTTCATCGACGCCGATCTCAACCGCATGTTCCGCAGCGACCGCGGTGACCTGGAATCCGCAGCGGAGGCGTCGCGCGCCGATGTCCTCATGCGCGCAACCGCTCAGTTCTTCGCCGGGCCGGATGCCGACAAGTGGCATCTCGACCTGCACACCGCCATCCGGCCTTCCGTATACCCGACCTTTGCGGTCGTGCCCGCCGTCATCGCCGGAACACGCAGGGATGCCTTGCTCGGCCTGCTCGGACGCGCCGGGATCGAGGCTGCCATCCTCAATACGAAGCCGGCCGGCACGTACAGCGCCTATTCGGCTGCCGGTTTTGGCGCGGCAAGTGCGACCGTGGAACTCGGCCAGGTCGGCATCCTCGGCAGCAATGACCTCGGCGTTGCCGCCGCCATGGCTGGCACGCTTGACCGCTTCATGCGGACGGGACGGCTGGAGCAGGAAGAGTCGCGGCCGAGGGTGTTCCGCGTGGCGCAGGAGCTGGTCAAGCATTCCGATGCCTTCCGCATGGCATTCGGCAAGGAGACGCAGAACTTCACCGCCCTGCCGCCGGGCAGCGTGATCGCCGAGGATGGCGACATGGTGTACCGCGTCGGCGGCGAGACGGAGTATGTGGTATTCCCGAATCCCGACGTGCGCGCCGGGTTGCGGGCGGGGCTGATGGTCGTGGAAGATTAACAGCGTTTCTGCTTCATGCAGTGGGCGATGGCCTCGACGACCTTCACGGCGTTGAAGGGTTTCACGACAAAGCCGCTGATGCCGATCTGCAGGGCCTTTTGCACGTTGTCCAGCGTCGGCAGATTGGTCACCATGATCATGCCCACGCCGGGCGCCGCTTGCTTGATCCGTTCTGCGGCCGAGTGGCCGTCCATTTTCGGCATGTCGATATCGAGGAAGGCGATGTCCGGCTTGTGCACGCCGCACAGTTCGACCGCCTTTTCGCCGTCATGCGCTTCCGCCACGACCTGGTGTCCGTGCTCGCGCAGCAGCAGGCGCAGGACATGGCGGGTGGTCCTGTCGTCGTCGGCAATCAGGATGTTGAGTTCTTTTTGGAAGACCGGCATCTCGTTCCCTCAGGGCGTGAGCAAGGATTGCAGCTTGCCGCAGACGCGGCGGTATTCGTTTTCGATCGCGGCCATCTTCTGGTCGAAGCCTTCAAGCGAACCGGCCTTGGCGGCAGTCTCCACCGTTTTGCTCAGGGCCGACAGACCGGTCGCGCCGATGGATGCGCAACTGCCGCCGAAGGCATGGGCGACTTTCGCGACCTTCGCGCAGTCGCCGGCGGCGGCAGCTTCGCGCATCGCAGCCAGCCTCGGCGTACCGTCGTTCTGGTAAAGCGATGCCAGTTCGGCAAAATCGGCGCCGAACATTTCTTTCACCTCATCGAGCTCGTCCTCGCAGAACGCGTCGGCATCCACGGCGGACGCCGACGGGCGCGGCAGCCAGCGGGCGAGAACGTCGCCAAGCATTTGCGGGCGGATGGGCTTCGACAGGAAATCGTCCATGCCGGCCGCGAGGCAGCGCTCCTGTTCGCCCTGGCCGGTGCATGCAGTGAGGGCGATGATGGGAGTCTTCCGCTCCGGGCCTTCTGCAGCCCGGATGCGCTGCGTGGCCTCGAATCCGTCGAGCACCGGCATTTCGCAATCCATCAGGATCAGGTCGAAGCGTTTCCAGGTGTGCATCTCGATTGCCTGCATGCCGTCTGCGGCAACGGCGGCTTTGCAACCGAGCTTTTCCAGCATGCGGGTGGCAACCTGCTGGTTGACGGAATTGTCGTCGGCGACGAGGACGGTGCAGCCGGAATATGACGGGGCGGTCGCTCCATCGCGCTGCGTGTCCGCGGACCCGGACGAGGCGGCTGGCTCGCCATTGCCCGCAATGCACAGCCATGCCAGCGTCGCTTCCATGTCGGCAGGACTTGCCGACGTGCTCAAACGGGCGGAAAAGCCGTCGTCTGGCTGGAGCAGGCGTTCGTTCGCATGGTCCAGCAGGACAACGAACGCATTGCGATGGGCCGGATTGGTCCTGATCGCGCTGCCCAGCACGTTTGCGTCCATGCCTTGCAGGTGGGGTTCAAGCAGGACCAGCCGGTACGGCACGCCATTGCGGGCGGCCGCGTCGATGGCCGCGAGGCCTTCGAAGGCGGATTCAAAGAAATCGCACTGCATGCCGAGACGTGCCAGCGCTGCCGTCGCGGCATCCAGCTGCCCCGGATGCTCCGCGAGGATAAGTGCCCGCGTGCCGGCCATGGCGTCAGTTGCAAGGGGCAGGTCGATGGAAATGCGTAATGCGGTGGCTGGCGGGTTTGCCCGGTCGATGGTGATCGTTCCCTTCATCATGTGCACAAGCCGGATACAGACCGCCATGCCGAGCAAGTCCCGCGATCCCACATCCCCCGGCGCAGGATCGGTGCCGCCCATCGCCGATGCAAGGTTTGCGCTGTCTTCCGACGATTGCGGAATCCGCGCTTCCAGCACGATCCTGCACATTCCCCCCGGCAGGTAGCTTGCCCTGCATGCGAGCGACATGACCTCGCCGCCAGCACACTGGAGTGCGACGTCGCCCAGCGCCGAGAATGCCTCGCGCAGGCGCGCCGCATCGCCGTGCAGGCGCAGCGACGGCGGATAGGCAATCGACACATCCAGGCCCCTGCTGCGGCCGCTCGCCGGTTTGCCGGCCAGTGCCGCATGGGCTTCCTGCAGCAGGTCGAAGGGGGCCTGGTTGAAACGGAAGCTGTTGGTTTCGATCAGTGACATGTCGACAATCCGTTCCAGCGACTCCAGCAGGGTGTCGACGTTGTGCTGCGCGGTCCTTGCATATTCCTGTTGCGACGGCGTCAGGCCGGTATCGAGCAACAGTTCGAGCATTCCCCGCACACCGTTCATCGATGTGCGGATGTCGTGGTTCATCTCCGCCAGCAGCGAACCCATGGCCAGCGTGGTGTTTTTTTCATGTCCGCCGGCAGCCGGTGCCGCGGCGATCTCATCGTGTATGTGCATGGCTCTCCCAAAAACATTCAATGCTGTCGCTGCCGATGACAATCATATACGTCCGGCCGCCGGAAAGTGTCGCGCATTTGATGCAGGCAAGCGGGAAAATGTCGGCAGGCGTACTGATATTGAAACGCCAATTCTCCCTGCATCACCACCCCATAAACATGGGAAATCGCGCAATTCGCCCCTCATTTCGCGGAAATGGCTCGCAATTCCCCTTCTTTTCAGGGGGCTGTTTTGCCCGGCCGGTCCTGATAATGCACGTTAAGAAATTCCGGCCCAGCGCGCATACATAACAACCGCCGGAATCGCTCATCCAGCGGGAGCAGAGATATGGACACCAAACAGGCGATGCACAACAACCCCGGACTACAAGGAACAGCCCTTGAGGACGAGGACATGGGCGATGTGGGAACGCAGGCAGGTTCGCCGCAGTCTCGCATCGGGGGCGTCGACCTGAAAGCCATCCGCGAGGCAATCGCCCGCGTCGAAGCCGAGGCCAAGGCAACGGTCGCCGCGGAAAACCGCGCCCACGCCGAAGCACGAGCCCGCTCGCTGGCCGAAGACCGCGCACGGCTGGATGCCGCTGCCGCCGCCGAGGCCTACCAGAGCGCACGCGCCGCAGAAGAGGCCATCGAAGCCAGCCGCGCCCGCTTCGAAGCAGAACGCCAGGCACGCGAAGCTGCTGAAGCGCGCGCAGCCGCCGTCAAGAAGGAAATCACCGAACTCCGTGCCCGCGCCGAAGCCGAGGCCGAAGCCAAGCGGCTTGCCGAAGAGCGCGCCCGCGCCGAGTCAGAAGCACGCCAGCGCGCCGCAGAACAGATCGCCGCGGAAACGCAACTCGCCGCCCGCGCCGCCGCCGCCGTGGAAGAGCTGGCCCAGGAAACCGAGCTGGCCCGCTGGCAGGCTGCGCAGCGCGTGGCCGCCGCGGAAGCCGCCAAGCAGGAAGCAGAAGCACGCGCCCGCGCCGATGCCCGCATTGCCGAACTGGCCCGCGAGCAGGAGCGCCGCGAAAAGGAAGCACGCGTGTCGGCAGAAATGCTGGCCAGGGCACGCAGCGAAGCCCTCGAGATCGCACGCGAACGTGAGCGCGCCGAAGAGATGGCCTTGCAGGCCGCGCTGAGCCGCGCACCGGCCGAAGTCCGCGCTCGCGAAGAGGCGCGCGCCCGCGCCATCACCGAGCAGGAACAGGAAGCGATCGCCCAGGCGCGCATCGACATGGAGCGCAAGACTGCGCAGGCACTTACGGTACGCCTGAATGCCGAATCCGAGATGCGTGAAGCCGCTGCACGCCGCCAGCATGCCGAATCCGTTGCAGCCGCAGCAGCAGAGGCCCGCCGCGAAGCAGAAGAGAGCATCCGCCTCGCCACCGAAGCCCGCATCCGCATTGAGCGCGAACTGCAGGAAAAGGCCCTGTCCCGCATCGAGGCTGAACACAAGGCCGATGTGCAGGCGCGCGCACGTGTCGCCGCGGAAGAGCGTGCCATCCAGGAAGCCCGTGAGCGCGCCGTAGCCGAACAGAAGATCGTTGAAGCAGTCAGGGCGCGCGAAGAAGAAGAGCAGCGCGCACGCAAGATCGTCGAGAAGCGCGTCGAAATCGAACGCGCCGCGGCAAGGATGGCTGCCGACCAGGTCGCCGCCGAGCAGGCCGCATTTGCACGTGCCGCCGAGCACGCGGAGCTCCAGCGCCAGAACGCAGAGATTGCCTCGGTGAAGGCACGCGAGGCAATGGAGGCGGCCCGCGCCGAACGCAAGCGCGCCGACGCCGAACAGAAAGCGATTGTCGCATTGCAGGAAAAAGTGCTTGCCGAGGAAGCCGCCGTTGCGGAAGCGAATGCGCGCGCAGACGCGGAAAAGCTGCACGCGAGCCTGCTGCGCGATCAGGAGCAGGCAGAGCATGCCGCCCGCGTTGCCAAGGAACAGGAATGCGAAGCGGCAAAGCTCGCACTGGCCAAGGCCATCGAGCGCGGCGATGCGCAGCGCGAAGCCGCGCAGGCTGCCTTGCTGAAGGCGCGTGAAGCGGTGGAACTGGCGCGCGTCGAGCGCCAGCGTGCCAAGGATGAGCAGGAGGCGCTGCAAACCCTGCAGCAAAAGGTCCGGATCGAGCGCCAGCGTGCGGAAGCCGCCCAGAAGGCACTCCGGGCCGCGCAGCAAAAGCTGGCTGCCGAACAGGCCGCCCATGCTGAAGCCGAAGCGCGCCTGCACGCCGAACAGGAACAAACCGCAGCCCTGCGCGAACGCGAGGAAGCAGACCGCGCCCTGCGAGCAGCACGTCTGGCCGAAGCCACCGCCGAGAAGCACACGGCGGAACAGACGCGCGCAGCCGCCGAACTGCAGCGCAAGGCCGCGCAGGCTGCGCTGCTGAAGGCGCGTGAAGCGACTGAACTGGCCCGTGTCCAGCGCGAACGCGCCGAAGCCGAACAGCACGCACTGCAGGCGGAGCAGGATCGCCGCCAGGCGGAAGAGGCCGCGCGCAGCGAAGCCGAGGCACGCGCCCGTGGCGAGGAAGGCCACACCGAACTGCTGCGCGCCCGCCAGCAGGCAGAACTGGAAGCGCGCAGCGCCATTGAAGCCAAATGCGCCGCTGAAAAGCTCGAACTCGAACAGGCCGCGCAGCGCGCCGACCTCGAGCGCCAGGCCGCCGAGGCCGCCGAAGCGAGGGCGCACGAAGCGGTGGAACTGGCCCGCGCAGAGCAGCAGCGTGCCGAAGCGGAACAGAAGGCGCTGGAAGCCGTGCGACAGCATCTTGCCGCCGAGCAGGCACTGATGACGGAAGCAGAAACCCGTGCCCGCGTCGAGCGCGAGCATGCCGAGACGATCGCTGCCCGCGAACAGGCCGAGCATCTCGTCCGCAAGGCGGTCGAAGCGCAGCTGATGGCCGAAAAGCAGCAAATGCAAAAGGTCGCCGAGCGCGCCGAATCGGAGCGTCGCGCCGCCCAACTGTCATTGAAGAAAGTCCGCGAAGCCATCGAGCTGGCCAAGGTCGAGCAGGCACGCGTCGTCGCCGAGCAGCAAGCCCTCGTCGCCATCCAGAACAAGCTGGAAGCAGAGAAAAAGCTGCGCATCGAAGCGGATGCCCGCACCAAGGCCGAGGAAGAGCAAGCCGCGCACATGATGGCCCGAGAGCAGGCCGAGCGCACGGTGCGCGAAGCCATCCAGGCGCAGGCCGAAGCCGAAAAGCAACTGGTGGAAAAAGCGGTCGAGCAGGCAGAGTTCCAGCGCAAGACGGCCGAAGTCGCCATCGCCAGGGCACGCGAGGCTATCGAACTGGCAACCGCCGAACGCCAGCGCGCCAATGCAGAACAGAAAGCCTACGCCGCACTGCAGGAAAAGATGCGCGCCGAGCGTGAACGCACTGCCGCCGCCGAAAAGGCGATGGTGGCAACCGAACTCAGGCTGGCAGCCGAAAAGAGTGCTTGCGAGGATGAAAAGGCTCGCGAGCGGATCGAAACCGAACTGGTATCCATCACCCGCGCCCGCGAGGGAGCTGCCCGCACGGCACGTCTTGCCATCGAGGCAAGGGCAGCCGCCGAAAAGCAATTCCTCGAAAAGGCCGCCGAGCAGGCGCAATCGCAGCGTATTGCGGCCGAGGCGGCCGAAGCCAAGGCGCGCGAAGCCATCGAACTTGCTCGTCTGGAAAGCGCCCGCGCCAAGGCCGAGCAAGAGGCGCTGGCATCGATCAGGGAGCAGGTCCGCGCGGAAGAACTTGCGCACGCCGAGGCGGAAAAGCGCGCCGCGCTGGAACGCGAAGCCGCCGAACTGGCCACCCGCCGCATGGCCGCCGAAACCGAAGCGCGCGCCGCCGAGGAAATGCGTGCCGACGCAGAGCGCCGCGCCCTGGAAGCCGCCCGCCGTCAGAAGGAATACGCCACATCGAGCACCGAACAGGCCGACGCGCTGCGCGAGCAATGCGAGCGCGAGCAGGAAGAAGCGCAGGCGCTCGCCACGGACCTGCTGGAGCGGATGAAGGGCAAGAGCGAAGCGGTCGGCCAGTGGCGCGTCCGCGCGGAAGCAGTGCTTGCCGAGTCGCCGGTTCCCGCCTCCAAATCCAGGACGGTGCGCCGTCCGCTGGTCGCGATGCTGGGCGGCGCCGCCTTCGTTGCGGGCGTTGCCGTCGCCGCGACCTTTACCATGCAGGGAAGCCAGTCCGTCCAGGCACAGGTTTCGCCGTCACCGGCGATGGTTTCGGCCGGAGCCATTGTCCCGGCCAAGTTGCAAATGTCGTATCAGCTCGGTACTGCCCCAATGTCTGCGCAGTCCGGCGGCGACGGCGAATGATGTTCCTTTGATATGCCCTGTGAGCCATGTCAACTCCATGGTTCGCAGGCGGTTTTCCCTCTTGTTCCCCGGTTGTCCCATTGGTACGCAAGGTGTTCCAAAATGGCGTATTTAAGCCAGTGAGGTTAGAATGCACTGGTTTCAAAATGCCGCCCGCCGCGCTTTCCGCCCCCGCCGGATGCCGGGTTGCATGAGGGCAGTTGCCGCACCATACACAACAATCACCCATGACTTTCTCGACGCGCCGCATGATCAATCTTCGTTTGCGCCCTGTACTGAACAACACCATTGCCATCTCCGGTCTTGTCGCCGCACTGTTCACGGCTCCCGCATTTGCGGATGACTACGCCGATGTCACCAAGTTCATGCGCGGCGGCCAGTACACCGAGGCGCTGTCGCGCGCCGATGCGTTCCTCGCACGGAATCCGCGCGATGCGCAGATGCGGTTCCTGAAGGGCGTCATCCTGACCGAGCAGAACAAGTCGTCGGAAGCGATCGCCGTCTTCACCAAGCTGACCGAGGATTTCCCGGGCCTGCCCGAGCCGTACAACAATCTCGCCGTGCTGTACGCAGCCGCTGGCCAATATGAAAAGGCGCGCCTCGCACTCGACTCGGCCATCCGCACCAATCCGAGCTATGCGACCGCCTACGAGAACCTGGGCGACGTGCATGCGAAGCTGGCCAGCCAGGCCTATGACAAGGCGCTGCAGCTCGATTCCGGCAATTCCGCCGCCAAGTCCAAGCTGACCCTGGTGCGTTCTCTCGTGGGCAACATGGGCGGTGCCAATGCCAGCGCCAAGGCGCCTGCGGCAACGCCAGCGCCGACCGTGGTGGCGAAGGCGCCTGAGCCGGCCCCGGTACCCGCCGCCAAGCCCGCGCCTGCGCCCGTGGCTCCCCCGGCGGCGGCACCGGCACCGGCTCCCGTGGCCAAAACCCCGGCTCCTGCGGCAGTGCCGCCGGTTGCGAAGGCAGAACCGAAGCCCGAGCACAAGGCTGAACCGAAACAGGCCCGCGACGATGACGACCGCGACGACGTGCTCAAGGCCGTCAACGGCTGGGCGCGTGCGTGGAGCGCACAGGACGTGAAGTCCTATCTCAACTACTACGGCAACGAATTCCAGACCCCGAACGGTGTCGCACGCAAGGCGTGGGAAGACGACCGCCGCGCGCGTATCGCCGGCAAGGGCAGCATCAGCGTCAAGGTCGAGGCGCCGCAGGTCTCTATCAACGGCAATACGGCGACGGTGAAATTCCGCCAGGTCTATATTTCCGATCGCCTGACCGCAAACACCCGCAAGACGCTCGTGCTGACCAGGCAGGGCGGCAAGTGGCAGATCAAGCAGGAGACGACGGGTAGCTGATGTTCCGCTTCCAATTGACAAACGGTGGCCCGGGAGCGCGTCCTTCAAAGGCATTGCTCCTGACGATGACATGGCTGATGGCCGCCAGCGTGAGTGCCTCGCCCGCGATGGCGGTGTCGAAGAAGTCTGCGCGCGCGCAAGCGCAGCCGCAGGCATCCGCGCCGGCGCCCGAGAGTGAGGATCCCGAGGTCCTGCTGATCGAGGTGTACAAGGCCCTCGGTACGAACAACCTGCGCAAGGCGCTGGCACGCGCGGACAAGCTGGTGGATGCGTATCCCACCTTCCGCCTGGGGCACCTGATCCGCGGTGACCTGCTGCTGATGCAGACCCAGCCGGTCAAGACGCTCGGTGCCGTCGACGGTCCCGAAGACAAGCTCAAGAACCTGCGCGAAGAAGCGATGGTGCGTCTGAAGTCACTGCGCGAGCGCCCCGACCCCGACCTGATTCCGCGCCTCGTGCTGAAGCTGCGCGAGGACCAGAAACATGTGCTGGTCGTGGATGCACGCCGTTCGCGGCTCTATGTGTATGCCAACCGTGGCGGCCAGCTCAAGTTCGTTACCGACTATTACGTCAGCCAAGGCAAGTTCGGCGTCAACAAGCTCAAAGAAGGCGACCAGCGCACGCCGGTCGGTGTGTACTACATCACCAGCCATCTTCCGGGCGCGAAGCTGCCTGACTTCTATGGATCCGGTGCGCTGCCGATCAACTACCCCAACGAGTGGGACAAGATCAACGGACGCAGCGGCTCCGGCATCTGGCTGCACGGCACGCCGTCCGACAGTTTCAGCCGTCCGCCGCTGTCTTCCGACGGCTGCGTGGTGCTCACCAATCCCGATCTGCACAAGCTCACCAGTTCGGTCGAGATCGGCAAGACCCCGGTGGTCATCGCCGAGAGCGTCGACTTCGTCAACAAGACGAAATGGGACAACGACCGCAATCTGGCCACACGTCTGGTGGATGGCTGGAAACGGGATGTCGAGACGCTCAACACGGCGCGTATCGGCGAGAATTATTCACGCAAGTTCAAGTCCGAACGCGGTGAAAGCCTCGAGTCCTGGCTGGGCAAGCACCAGCAGTCCATGAGCGGCGTACGCGGCCTGTCGGTGACCCTGCGCGACATGACGCACTTCTTCTATCCGGGCCGCGAGGACATGATCGTCAGCACCTTCACGCAGGAGTCCCAGTTCGGCAAGAACAAGACATCCATCCGCAAGCGCCAGTACTGGGCCAAGGAAGGTTCGCACTGGAAGATTGTGTACGAACTGAACCTGTAACGCTACCGCATACCATCCTTCAAACGGCTGCCTCGTGGCAGCCGTTTTTCCTTGCGCAAACGCATTGCGCAGACAGCCGGAAACATTGCATTGACGCAGCGCGCCTGCCTGCATGATTCGGATCAATCACCGTTCGAATTCATCGATACGGCTATGTGAAAGCGCAGAGGTCGCGCCTATCCTGTTGAACTTGGATTGACTGCCGAAGGTCATTCGTTTGCGCGGGCAACTGGATGGCTTGCGCAGGACGACATGCAATGCCCGAATTGCGGGACGGGCAATCCGGATTCTGTCCGGGTTTGCGTCTCATGTCACACGACGCTGCCGGCCATGCGTGCCTATGCACGCCGGCAAAAGGGCTACGTGTACGCACGGCATGAAGGGTCCGGGGACCGCACGTATCTGCACACGACGCTTTCCTGTGCAGAAAGATTCAGGAGGACGCGCTACTTGACCGGCTCACCATCTGCAAAGACTACATCAAGCGGTACGCCAACCCAGCAAGGAGCCGCCGGGGAAGAGGTGTCTACACAATGGCGCACGCGCACCGACCGCGCTCCCGCCGATGCGCCAACCGGCCAGCGCATCGAGCCGAGCATCGACGACCACGCTTTCCCGCCGGGGCCGAGCAACGCCTATGAGCGGCTGCACGGGCTGGGGCCGGAATTCGGCGAGAGCGGATACCAGCGGCCGGCGCGCTCTCGATTGTGGCGCATCACGATGATGGCGGGGGTGTTTGTCGTCGGCGCCGGTGTCGGTCTGGCGGCGGCATGGTGGCTGCACAAGCCGTCACCGGGAGCGCCGGTGTCCGCGGTTCCTGCTTCCACGGTGCGCAACGTGCCTGCAGCCCCCTCCGTCGATGGCAAGCGTTCCGCCGCGATCCGCGGCATCAGTCCCAGCGAGCTTCCCTACGATGGCGCGCCGCCGCCGGCAGCCGTGCAGTCCGATCCGGAACCGGTCGCATCCAGGGCGCCTGCATTGCCGGAGATGAGCTCGGGGGCGTCGGTCGCCGGCTCGAAGGGCGAGCGGAATGCTGGAGCGGGGGAAGTCGAGCACGACGCGCTGGTGACAATACCGGCAACACCATCGACCACCGGACAGAAATCCCGGCAGGCGCAAGAGGATGACGCGCCGAAAACGGCCAGGGCGGAGAAGCAGGGAGGTGCCAGCGTGGCCAACGCTGCGCCCAAGCGCAAGAGCGTCACGAGAACCGACCGCGAGATCGAACGCATTCGCCGCCAGGTCGACGAGGAACTAAAAAAAAAGACTGAGCACGGCCGTGGTCCGGGTGACACGCGCCCCGGCAGCGGACAGGGCGCGCGCAACGATCAGGTGAGCCGCCGGGGCGCCTCGGCCTCAGGTACCGTGGCGCGCATTTCAGCAACCCGCACCTCCCTGGCGCAGTGCGACCGGAAGACAAACTTCATTCGCCGTGAATTTTGCCGCTGGCAAATCTGCAACGGCTCATGGGGCAAAAACGGCTGCCCTTCCTATCAGCAGCAAGCCTCCACATATTGATTCCCCCTCCCGCGCCAGCTGACGCGGGACGCCAAGGATAGTCGGTCAATCCCTGCATTTCCCTCCTGCCTTCCCATTTTCTTTTAGTAACTCCATCCGTTGTACTTATTTCCATATTTAAAGTTATATCTCAAGAATATTTACAGTAATTTCTAAACTTCGGACTTATAACGTTAATACCTTGTTGTAACAAGTCATGAAAAGTTCCAACATTGTTTAAATAAAAATATTCCCATTGGTAATTATGTAGTACTATGTTCGAACATTCTGTTAAAGGAATTTCCATGAAGACTGCCATCCGCAAGATGGGTAACTCGCAGGGGGTGCTGATCCCCAAGCCGTTCCTGTTACAGACCGGTCTTGATATTGGCGAGGTAGAAATCGAGGTCGAAAACGAGTCGATCGTGATTCGCAAGCCGAAGCGGAAGTCCCGTGAGGGGTGGGCGCAGGCTTGCCAGCGCCTGGCGGAAAAGGCGGCAGCGCAGGCGATCGCTTGGCCGCTTATCGGCAACGACGTGGAAGCAGATTTTTCATGGTGATGCGCGCAGATGTTTGGCTGGTCGACTTTGAAAAGCCGGTCGGCAGCGTGACGCAACAGCGATGGCCGTGCGTCGTGGTCTCGCCCGAGGAAATGGACGAGTACCTGAGCACGCTCATCCTTGCCCCCATGAGCACGCGCGAGCTTCCGGCGCCGTTCCGGATTCCGGTGCGCTTCGTGGGCAAGGAAGGACTGATCCTGCTGGATCAGATTTGTACGATGGAGAAGTCGCGGTTGATAAGAAAGCTCGGATCCATCGATGAAGTGACGATGGCCAAGGCTCTTGATGTTCTACAGGAAGTTTTCGCTTACTAAGATAAGGACCGACTCACATGGCTAACGATTATTTGGCAGAAATTCGCGACGTCAATCTCAGCTACCTGATGATCGCGCAGCAAATGATTCGCCACGATCGCGCGGAGGCGATTTTCCGCCTCGGCATCAGCGGCGAGATTGCCGACCTGCTGGCGGGCATGAGCAATGCCCAGGTGCTGAAGCTGGCGAGCTGCAACGTCATGCTCTCGCGCTTCCGCTTTACCGATACCGAGATCCTCTCGACCCTGCTGCGCGACAAGGCAGGCAATGCGACCGCGCCGGTCCATGCTTCGATCATCATGTCGTCGCAGGCGCCGGAAACGATCCTGTAAGGGCGACCGGCAAGGCCATGTCGATCCTGCCCCTTCGTGCCGCCGGTTGCGTCGCGTTGCGCCTTGCCGCAGCGGCATGCGCCTGCACGTTGACGGGAGAGCGTTGACATGCACGCCCTCGAATTGCGGGACAACGCCCTGCAGTGGGAAACCGAGCGGCAGAACCGGCTCCTGCAAAGCTCCGCCGAGCAAAAGAAGAAGCAGGCGCGGCTCGAGGCCGTCCAGCGGCAGCAGGCACCGGCGACAGGAGCCGAAGGGGCTGCCGCCGTGCAGCTGAATGAGTGGATTGACAAGGTCAATGCCATCCCGGAGATCCGCTCGGCACTGATTCCGCTGGATGAAGCGGACAGCTGGAGCAAGCCGTTTTCCCTCGCCAAGGCCGATATGGAGCCTTGGCTTTCGTATTTCAAAGGATATCGCCAGTCGCGCCTGTTCATGAGCCAGGCCGCGTCCGATTCCGCCAATCCAGACGCCGCGACCATCGACTACCCGGTGCGCGCGCTCCTTGAACTCAAGAACGCCGACACGCGCATCATCACGGAACCGCCTGTCCAGATCAATGGTCAGGTCGAGTACTTCGATACCGATAGCACACTGAACGCCGGCTACGATGCAAGCCAGTTCAGGGCGTTATTGCGCGCCGCCGTCCTCACCCATGACAAGCAGTTGAAGCTGGCCGAGGAGAAGGGGCGCGCAATGGGCGATGCCTTGTACGACGCATTGATGGGCGAGGGGCATTCCAATCTCATCGGGGCGTGGGAAAAGGTGTTCCATCGCAAGCCCAACATCGATGAATTGCACCAGATGCTGACCTCCGGACGTGTCCGCGTGGCAGCGGAAAGAAAGGCGGCCGCCGTCGCGGCAAGGAAGGTCGCTCCGGAGATTCCCCCCGCGGCACCGGTGCTGCGTCCAGCCCCCGGGCGCAGGCCTGCCATTCCGCCGGTGGAAGTTCAACGCGCGCCGCAGCCGGCACCGGTCGTGCAGGTTGATGCGGACGACGATGATGACGCCGTCGTTACGCTTTTCGCGAAGGAAAAGAGCGGACTCCCGCGCAAGCTCCTGTGGTCGATCGCACATGCCGCTGCCGGCTTCGCCGCGGTCGCTGCCTACATCTACCTGTTCTGATGATCAGCAGATGCGGGGCAATTGCTCCCCGCTGAGCCAGTCCACATTCCGCCGTCCACCGAACGCAGTCCGCATCTGCACGAAGCAATTCGTATCTTCACGCACTTCGCCGACAATGGCGGCTTCCCTGCCGAGAGGGTGCGATCGCATCGCTTCCAGCAGGCGTGGCGCGTCTCCGGCGCTGCAGATGGCAACCAGCTTGCCTTCGTTGGCCACATAGAGCGGATCGAGGCCGAGCATCTCGCATGCCGCCCGCACCTCCTGGAGCACCGGCAGCGCGCGTTCATCGATATCGATGCCGACGTGCGACTGGCGTGCGAATTCATTCAAGGTTGTCGCCAGGCCTCCGCGCGTCGGGTCGCGCAGGCAGTGGATGTCCGGCACGGCGGCCACCATGTTCGCGACGAGGTGATGCAGGCTCGTGGTGTCGGAGGCAATCGACGTCGAAAAACTCAGGCCCTCGCGCTGCGACATGATGGCAATGCCATGATCGCCCAGGGTACCGCTGACGAGGACCTTGTCGCCGGGACGCGCGCGGTCGCCGGAAATATTTACGCCAGGCGGCACGATGCCGACGCCGGTCGTCGTGATGAAGACGCCGTCGCCCTTGCCTTGTTCCACCACCTTGGTATCGCCGGTGACGATCGGCACTCCGGCTTCGCGCGCGGCGGCTGCCATCGACTCCACGATCCTGCGCAGGTCCGCCAGCGGAAATCCCTCCTCGAGGATGAACCCGGCCGCCAGGTACAAGGGCGTCGCGCCCGCCATCGCCACGTCGTTGATCGTGCCGTGCACCGACAGGCAGCCGATATCACCGCCGGCGAAGAACAGCGGCGACACGACGTGGCTGTCGGTCGCCATCACCATGCGTCCTGCAGGCACTGCGAAGGCCGCCTGGTCGTTCATTTGCCGAAGCTGTTCGTTGTCGAAGGCCGGTAGAAAGAGCTCGTCGATCAGCTGCGCCATCGCGCGGCCGCCGCTGCCATGGCTCATTTCCACTCGGCCTTGCTTGAAATCGAGGCGACGGGTGTATTTGGGTTTGATGCTGCTCATGTACTTGCTTCCACAATGGGGATGGTGAATCGGCCGTAGGTGTAATAGGCGGCGCAAGCGCCTTCGGAAGACACCATGCAGGCGCCGACCGGGTTTTCCGGCGTGCAGACGGTGCCGAAGATCTTGCAGTCCTTCGGTTCTTTCCTGCCGCGCAGGATCGTCCCGCATTCGCATGCCTTGGCATCGGCCACCGCGCGCTTCTCGATCGTGAACCGCGCCTCCGCATCGAACTGGCGATAGCGGTCGCGCAATTGCAGCGCCGACCAGGGCACTTCGCCGAGGCCGCGCCATTCGAAGCTCGGCCGCAGTTCGAACATGTCTTCCACCATGGCCTGTGCCTTGCGGTTGCCCTCGGAGGTAACGGTGCGCGTGTATTCGTTCTCGACTTCGGCGCGGCCTTCGTTGAGCTGGCGGATCAGCATGCGCACCGATTGCAGAACATCCAGCGGCTCGAAGCCGGCAATCACCAGCGGCTTGCGGTAACGCGCCGTAAACGCCTCATACGGCTTGCTGCCGATGATGGTCGAGACGTGGGCGGGACCGACGACGCCGTGGACGAGCGAAGCATCTTCATCTTCCGCAGTGAGAATGGCATCCAGCGCCGCCGGAGTCAGGACATGGTTGCAGAACACGCTGAAGTTGCGCAGGCCGAGCGTCTCCGCCTTCTTGACCGCGACCGCCGTTGTCGGTGTGGTGGTCTCGAAGCCGATCCCGAAGAACACGACTTCCTTGTCCGGATTCTGCTGGGCTACGGTAACCGCGTCGAGGCTGGAGTACACCATGCGGATGTCCGCGCCGCGTGCCTTCGCCTTCAACAGGCTCATCTGGCCGGAAGCCGGCACGCGCAGGGTGTCGCCGAAACTGCACAGGATGACATGGGGCTGCGACGCGATCTCGATGGCATTGTCGATGCGTCCGATGGGCAGCACGCAGACAGGGCAGCCGGGGCCGTGGATCATGCGCACGTTGCGCGGGAGCAGATCGGGCAGGCCGTAGCGCGCAATCGCGTGCGTGTGGCCGCCGCAGAATTCCATCAGGTTGTATTGCCGCTCAGTATCCACTTCGCGGCGGATGGCGGCCCCGATGGCCTGCGCCAGTTCGCCGTCGCGGAATTCATCGATGTATTTCATGTTCCGGCCTCCGGCAGCATGCCGGCTTCCGCCATCACGCGCAGGGTTTCTTCCGCTTCCTCGGGATCGAGGCGTTGCAGCGCGCAGCCGACGTGCAGCACGACGTAATCGCCGACAGCGATGTCATCCACGAGCGCCAGCGAGATTTCCTTGCGCACGCCGCCGACATCGACCAGCGCCATCTGTTCCGGCCGCAGTTCCACGACCTTGACGGGTATTGCGAGGCACATGCCTTGCTCCTTTATAAATCCAGTTGCTGAAGCGCGACCCACGCCTGGCCGAGGCTCAGGCCGCCATCGCCGGGCGGTGCGGCCGACGCTTCGAATACGCGCAAACCCTGCGCTTCCAGCCGGGCACGCAGGGCACTGCTCAACAGCGCATTGATGAAACATCCTCCGCCCAGTACGACTTCCTGCACGCCGCACCTGGACGCGGCCTGTACTGTCCATTCGGACAGTCCTGCGGCGAGGGTGGCATGGAAGAGGGCGGCAGCACGGCCCTTGTCCTCCATGCCGGAAATCGCGGCCAGCAGCGGCATCATGTCCAGTACACCGTCCTCGATGACATAGCCTTGCTGCAGCGGAGCGGCCTCGCCGAATCCGGCCGCAAGGCCTTCGAGCATGGATGCGGCCTGACCCTCGAAACTCGTGACCCTGCTTACCCCAAGCAGGCCGGCAGCCGCATCGAACAGGCGGCCCGCGCTGCTGGTTTTCGGCGAGTTCAGGTTTTTCTCAAGCATGGTCGCGATTGCAGAGGAAGCGGGGCCAAAGCGCGCTGCGATGGCGTTGCATCGGCCAAGCGCAAACAATGCCGACGCCGCCATGCGCCAAGGCTCACGCGCCGCGCGGTCGCCTCCGGGAAGCGGAAGGGGGCGCAGATGGCCGAGCCGTTTGAACGTCCCGCCCTCCGCGAGCAGGAGCTCGCCCCCCCATGCTTCACCATCACTGCCCAGGCCGAAACCGTCGAGTGCAAGACCGAGCGTCTTTCCGCGCAGGCCGTGTTCGGCCATCACTGCGGCAACATGCGCATGGTGGTGCTGAACTTCCATCAAGGGAAGGCCGCGTTCTTTCGCGAAAGCATGCGCGAACCGCGTGCTGTAAAAGTCGGGATGCAGGTCGCAGGCAATCCAGCGGGGTTCAAGCTGCAGGATGTCCAGCAAGTGGGACACGGTCGTGCCGAAGGCCGCACACGCCATGCGCGTCTCGAGATCGCCGATATGTTCGGACAGGAAGGCTTCTCCGCGCCGCGCCACGCAAACCGTATTGTTGAGGTAGGCGCCGACAGCGATGCCCGCCGGAGCATTGATCGTCAGGGGGACCGGCGAGGGAACATAGCCACGCGAGCGGCGCACGAACTGCGGCCTCCCGGTCGACGTGGTGCGCACCACGCTATCGTCGCACCGGATCAGGATCTCGCGGTCGTGCAGCAGGAAGGCTTCGGCAATGCCTGACAGGCGCTCCAGCGCTTCGGCATTGTCCGTCACGAGCGGTTCGCCATGCGGATTGGCGCTGGTCATCACCAGCACGGCCGGCTGCGGCGATTCCAGCCATTGCATGCCTTCGGGGCGGCCTGCCGCTTCATGAAACAGCAGGTAATGCAGTGGCGCATACGGCAGCATGACGCCGAGCGACGAGAGTTGAGGGGCGACGCCCGGCAGCATCTTGTCGCAGGCCGCGTGTTTGGGAAGCAGCACGATAGGGCGCTGCGCGGAGGACAGCAGGGCTGCGCCGGCTTCGGATACATCGGCGCAGGCGGCGATGGAGGCGAGGTTGGCAAACATCACTGCGAACGGTTTTTCCTCGCGCGCCTTGCGCTCGCGCAGCCGGCGCACGGCATCCCCATTGCGTGCATCGCAAGCCAGATGGAAGCCGCCGATCCCCTTGATGGCGACAATCTCTCCGCGTGCCAGCCGTGCGAAGGCGGCTGCAGCCGCATCTTTTTCCTCTAGCGTGGCCCCGGTCGCATCGGCAAGCCAGAGACGCGGGCCGCATGAGGGGCAGGCGTTCGTCTGCGCGTGGAAGCGGCGATTGCCGGCATGCTCGCGTTCCTGCCGGCATTGCGGGCACTCCGCAAAGGCAGCCATGCTGGTATTCGCGCGGTCGTAGGGAAGGCGTGCGCTGATGGTGTAGCGAGGGCCGCACTGCACGCAATGCGTGAAGGGATGGCGGTAGCGGCGGCTGGACGGAGCGAAGATCTCCGAAAGACAGTCATCGCAAACAGTGCTGTCCGGCGAGATGGAGGTGGATGTGATGTCGTTCGTACTGCCGAGGATGGCAAAGCCTGTCGCGTTCGTATCGATTGCGCGCGTATCGCGTTCGATCCGCTCGATGCGAGCGGCACGCGGAAGCTCGTGCATGAGACGATGAACAAAACGTTCCACCTCCGCGTTCGGCCCCTGCGCTTCAATCTCGACACCGATCCCGATGTTGCGCACCCACCCGGACAGCGACATGCCCGTTGCCAGCGTGAAGACGAAGGGGCGGAAGCCAACTCCCTGCACCTGCCCGAATACGCGCAGCCCGGAGCGAATCAGGGTGCCGGACAGGGAGAAATCGGTCGAGGCATTCATGGCGGTCAGGCGCGCGCAGAGGCGGCATCAATCCATTCGTACCAGGCCGGCATGCCTTGCCCGGACATGGCCGACACCTGCAATACCTGTATCTGCGGATTGACCCGGCGTGCATTGGCGATGCACTGCGCGACATCGAAGCGCAGGTAGGGCAGCAGGTCCACCTTGTTCAGCAGCATCAGGCTGGCGGCGCGGAACATGTCCGGATACTTGAGCGGCTTGTCTTCGCCTTCGGTGACGGACAGCACGACCACCTTGTGCGCTTCGCCGAGGTCGAATCCCGCGGGGCAAACAAGATTGCCGACGTTCTCGATCATGACGATGCTGCCGTCCTGCGGCGCAAGGCGGGCAAGGGCGGCTCGCACCATGGAGGCGTCGAGGTGGCAGCCCTTGCCGGTGTTGATCTGGATCGCCTGCGCGCCGGTGGAGCGGATACGGTCGGCATCGTTGGTCGTTTGCTGGTCGCCCTCGATCACGGCAATCCGGTGCCGGCCGCGCAACGCGAGAATGGTTTCCGTCAGGAGCGTCGTCTTTCCCGAACCGGGACTGGACAGGAGGTTGAGCGCGAGGATGCGCCGCTCCGCAAGCTGCCGGCGATTCTCCGCTGCATACTGGTCGTTCTTGGAGAGGATGTCCTGTTCGATCTGCACCATGCGGCCTTGCGACAGGCCGGGCGCATGTGCATGAGCCGGCCCGAGGCCGAAGTGCAAGTCGCGTTCCTCTTTCACGCCTTGTGCAGGCGCCGCGGATTTGCGGAAATGGTATCCGAGGGAGGCAGGATGCAATGCGCCGAACGGCTTGAGCCGTGTCAGATCGCCGCTATCCTCGCCTTCAATCCGCAACTCACCCGTTGCGCAGCCGCAAGTCGTACACACAGTCTTTCTCCTGCCTAAACAACATCCAGTTCCTTGACGCGCAGACCCGTTCCGCCCTCGACCTGCACGGCGACGCTGCCGCATCGCGGGCAACTATCAAGCAGATTGCTGACCGGATGCACACTCCCGCAATCCCGGCAGGTGCCGGCGCCTGGCACCTCGATCATTTCCAGGCGTGCGCCTTCTGCCAGCGTATCGCGCGTCACGGCATCGAAGCAGAAACGCATCGCGTCCTGTTCCACCCCGGCCATGCTCCCGATTTCAATCCATACAGCACGCACCTTCGTGAACTGCTGCGCGACGGCGGCCTCCTCGATGATCTGGATCACGCTTTCGGCGAGCGACAGTTCATGCATGGCAGCCGGCAGTGCAATCGGCGGAAAGCCATTCTTCTATCTTCGATACGGCCGCGGCGAGGTTTTTCTCCGCCTGCGGCGACAAGGGCACGCCCAGGTCGAAATCGTATCCCCTGACCCCGAGAAGGAAGGAGCGCGGCGCATCTTCTCCATGGAAGCTGCGGTAGACCGCAAGCAAGGCCGCCGGCGAGAGCGCGTGCGAGGAAATCGATGCGTCCTGCTTCGCCTCCAGCGGCCCGAAGGAAAACGGCTCCGCGCCGCTGACCGATGCATCGATGAAGACGATGCGTTCGCGCCCGGCCAGGTCCGTCACGAACTCGATCTGGAGCTGGAAATCCGTCACCGTCTCGACCTCGCCCCATTCGGGATGCGCGGCGGCGATCCTGTCGATCGCCTCGATGGCAGCCGGCCCCAGCGCATCGTCGCCGCGGCTGGGGTTGCCGTATCCGATGATGAGGGTAGGTGCGGTCATGTCAGTCCCGGGTGAGGCTGTGTATCAGCTTGCCTTCCGCGTCCACCAGCTCGGCAGTCAGGGGCATCTTCCCCAGCGCGTGCGTGGCGCAGGACAGGCAGGGATCGAAGGCGCGAATGGCGACTTCCACATGGTTCAGCAAGCCTTCGGTGATCTCGTTGCCATCAAGGTACTGGCGGGCAACGGTACGGATTGCTTCGTTCATCGCCTGGTTGTTGTGGGTCGTCGATACGATCAGGTTGCACATCGTCACCAGATCGTTGTCATCGACCTCATAGTGATGGATCAGCGTGCCGCGCGGCGCTTCGATCACACCCACGCCCTGATGCGCGCGCTGGCCCTTGGCAACCAGGTCCGTGCCGAGCAAATCCGGGTCGTCCAGAAGGTCGCGGATGACTTCGGCCGAATGCAGCAACTCGATCATGCGCGCCCAGTGGTAACCGAGCGGCGCATGCATCGGCCCTTCCGAGTAGGCGACGAATTCCTTGCGTTCCTGCTCGGCCAGCGGCGTCGGGATGAAATCGCAGTTCTGGATGCGCGACAGCGGACCGACGCGGTACCAGCCGTCCTCCGGTCCGATGGATTTCAGGTACGGGAACTTCATGTAGCTCCACGGCTTGACCTCTTCCTGGATCAGCGACTCGTACTGCTGGTAGTCGACGCCGTCGAACAGGATCGCACCCTTGTCGTCGCGCACGCGCAGTGTGCCGTCATACAGGTCGAGCGCGCCATTGTCGCCGACGAGCGACAGCATGCCGGCGCGGAAGCCGCCGAAGCTGTCGTACAGCGCCGGGTTCTGGCGATGCAAATCCTTCACCATCTGCACCGATGCAACGCCCCAGTTCACGATCTCGCCGATATCCTTGCGGAGCAGGTCGCGTTCTTCGACGCTGAGCGACTTGTTCATCCCGCCCGGTATCGAGCCGGTGCCATGCACGCGCTTGCCCGAGGTGATGCGGATGACTTCCTGACCGTACTTGCGCAGCAGCACACCGCGTTTGGCTGCATCCGGATACTGGCGGGCGACGCCGACGATATTGCGCAATGCGACTTCGCTGTCGAAGCCGAACAGCAGGTCCGGCGAGCACAGGTGGTACAGGTGCAGGGCATGCGACTGCAGCATCTGGCCGTAGTGCATCAGCCGGCGCAGCTTCTCGGCGGTCGGCGTGATCTGCTTCGCGCCGACGATCAGGTCGAGCGCCTTCGATGCCGCCAGGTTGTGGCTGACCGGGCAGATACCGCACAGGCGCTGCACCATCACCGGCACTTCCCAGTAGGGACGGCCTTCGATGAATTTTTCAAAGCCGCGGAATTCGACGATGTGCAGGCGCACCTGCTGCACCTGGTTCTTGTCGTCGAGCAGGATGGTGACCTTGCCGTGTCCTTCCACGCGGGACACGGGTTCGATGGCGACGCGGCGCAGGTTTTCCGGTTGGGCCGCTGTTTCGAGGCTGGAAATCATAGGGGTGTTCTCAATCGAAATGGATCAGCGGGTAATCGAGGTTGGGCTCGCGTCCGGCCAGCAGGTCGGTCAGCACCTTCCAGATCGTATCGCCGGACGGCGGGCAGCCGGGGATGGAGTAATCCACATGCACGACTTCATGCAGTGGATACACCTTGTCGAGCAGCAGCGGCAGTTCCGGATCGTTGGGAATGCCGGAGTTGCTCATGCCGCGGCGGTCGACATATACCTTGTTCATCACGTCTTCGAGCGGAAGCGCATTGCGTTGTGCCGGCAGTCCACCGTTGATCGCGCAGGCGCCGATGGCAATGAGGGTCTTGCAGTTGGCCCGGAACTCGCGCAGCACGTGCACGTTCTCCGCATTGCAGAGTCCGCCTTCGATGATGCCGATGTCGCACGGCCCGCAATGCTTGATGTCGGTCAGCGGCGAACGGTCGAAGTCGACCAGGTCGATCAGCTGCAGCAGGCGTTCGTCGATATCCAGGAAGGACATGTGGCAGCCGAAGCAGCCGGCCAGCGAAGTGGTCGCGACGCGAACCTTGGATGAGGCGGAGGCTGTCACGTCACTTTTCCTTTCGTTCAATGGCGGTGAACATGCTGATCGGCTTTTCATCGTAGGTCCGTTCGCCGATCGGCACGGCGAAACCCTTGCGCTTGGGCAGGATGGCGCCGACCGGGCAGACTTTCGCGGCCTTGTCGTCAGCAGAGAAATTCGTGTCGCCCAGCTTGCCTGAAGCGGAGTTGACGATCAAGCGGGTATGGATGCCGCGTCCGGTCAAGCCAAACACGTTCTTGCCATCCACATCCCGGCTCGCGCGTACACACAGTGAACACAGGATGCAGCGGTTGGTATCGAGCAGGAAATCGGGATGCGACGCATCGACCGGGCGGTTCGGGAAGAACTGCGGGTAGTGCGGCGTCATCATCTTCATGTCGTAGGCCGTGGCCTGCAGCTGGCAGTTGCCGCTCTTCTCGCAGGACGGGCAGAAGTGGTTGCCTTCGACGAACAGCATCTGGATCAGCGACAGACGCTCTTCGTGCAGCACCGCCGTGTCGCTTTCCACGACGAGGCCATCCTGTGCAAGCGTGGTGCAGGATGCGATGAAGCGTTCACCGACCTTGACCGTGCATACCTTGCAGGAGCCATGCGGCTTCAGGTCGGGGTGATAGCACAGGTAGGGCAGGTAATGGCCGGCGTCCATTGCCGCCTGGATGATGGTCTGTCCAGGCGTGAACGGGATGGTCTTCCCGTCAAGGGTAAATGTATGTTCACTCATGTTCTTCACCGAGATGGGCTGCGGCGTCGTCGCGCTGCGTCAGGCGGCGTGCCGTCGCGAGGGAGCCGTCGAGGTCGAATGCGGGCACGAAGTTCTTGTGCAGCAGGCGGCGTTCATAGGCCGGCCTGAACTTGACAATGGTTTCCAGTACCGGATTGCATGCCGAGTGGCCGAGGCCGCAGTGGCTGAGCTTGAAGAGGTGCTTGTTCAGTTCCTTGATTTCCGTGAAATCGGCGGGCGAGCCCTTGCCTGCTTCCAGCTTGTCCATCATGTTGACGAGCAGCGAGGTGCCGACCCGGCAGGGCGTGCAGAAGCCGCAGCTTTCATGCGCAAAGAAGTGCGTGAAGTTGCGCGCCACCTCGAACATGTCGCGGCTGTTGTTGAACACCATGAAGGAACCGGCGGTCGGAATATCTTCGAAGGCGATCGCGCGCCCGAACTCGTCGGGCGCAATGCAGACACCGGCGGCGCCGCTGATCTGCACGGCCTGCACGTTGTGTGCGCCGCAGTCGGCAAGAACCTGCGCAACGGTGACGCCGAACGGGTATTCGTAGATGCCCGGCCGGTCGCAGTCGCCGGAAATGCTCAGGAGCTTGGTTCCGGTCGATTTCGGCGTGCCCAGTTTCGCGTACCACTCTCCGCCCTTGCGCGCGATCATGCAAGTCTTGAGCAGCGTTTCGACGTTGTTCACGACGGTCGGCTGGTTGAGATAGCCGCTGGTGACGGGGAAGGGCGGGCGGTTGCGGGGCGTGCCGCGCTTGCCTTCGAGCGATTCGATGAGTGCCGATTCCTCGCCGCAGACATAGGCGCCCGCACCGAGGTGGATCTCGATATCGAAATCGAATCCCTGCTTGCCCTGGATGGATTTGCCGAGCAGGCCTTGCGTACGGCGGCGTGCGAGCACCGCATTCAGCGGCTCCAGCAGGTAGCGGTATTCGCCGCGCAGGTAGAGGAAGCCGCGGCGCGCATTGATGACGGACGCGCAGATGGTCATGCCTTCAAACACCTGGTCGGCGCATGAGGTGAGCAGCACCCGGTCCTTGAACGTGCCAGGCTCGCCTTCGTCCGCATTGCAGACGACATAGTGATCGGTCCCGGGGGCCTTGCGGCACAGTTCCCACTTCAGCCCGGTATGGAAGCCCGCGCCGCCGCGGCCGCGCAGGTTCGACGCCTTGATCTGTTCCAGCATGCCGTCGCTGCCAAGCGCCAGCGCAGCCGCGATCGCTTCGCCGGGCTTGAAGCCATCCTTCAGCAGGACGTCGGCACGGCGGATATTGTCCGTGACCTGGAAGAAGCCGGACGGCCAATGGTCGACGGGCACTTCCTTGCGGATCAGTTCGCAGATCTGGTCGATGCGCTCCGCCGTGAGGCGGGTAATGGCGCGCGTGTTGACCAGCATGGCAGGTCCCTGGTCGCACATGCCGGTGCACGAGGTGGTATCGATGCTGACCAGGCCATCCGGTGAAACCTCGCCGCGCTTGATGCCGAAATGGGCCGTCATGCGATCAAGCAGGGCCATGTTGTCGAGCATGCGGTCGGTGATGTTGTCGCTGAAGAGGACGCGATACTTGCCGACCGGTTCGGTATAGAGGAAGGAGTAAAACCCTGCGACGGCTTCGATCTTGGTGCGCGGCACCTTCAGTGCGGCTTCCAGGCTGTCGATGATGTCAGGCGAAATCCATCCGCGCTGCTCCTGCACTTCGCGCAGGATCTGCAGCATGTAGGTGGCGTCGGCGCCGTAGCGGTCGACGATGGCGCGGACACAGTGGTCGGCGTCTGTGCGCGGGGCGGTCATGTCTGTGCGGGTCCTTGGAAAAACGACAGGGCGGAAGAATCTTGTGTATGAGGCGGGATGTCAATCAAGCGGATCAAATAAAGCGAAAGGTCTTGTCCTGCGACAGGTTCTTGCCTGTCCGTCATTGCTCGGTACCCCTTTGGCATGTTGTCCATGCGCCTGAATTGTGCATGACGCAAGTCTCGTGCCGGTTCGCCAGGACGTCGGTACGAATTCTGCAAATTCCTTGATCTGCGCGCTATCGCGTGCACGACGTGGATGCCTAGAATGCGCGTCCGCTTAAACATGAAGTCACAGGGAGAACACATGACACTGCCGCTGAAAATGGCTGGCGTAGCCGTACCGGCGGCGCTTATGGCCGCTGTGCCGGCCTTCGCGCACAACGAGGGAATCCTTCACGCAACCGGATTTGCTGCCGGTTTCACGCATCCGCTTTCAGGCTTGGATCACTTGCTGGCAATGGTGGCGGTTGGCTGGTGGGCGACGCAGAACCAGCGCCGGGCGATGTGGATACTGCCGCTGGTGTTTTCGATGATGCTGATGACAGGCCTGATTTTGGGAATAAGCGGTATTCATATTCCCATTGTTGAGAGCGGCATTGCCGGTTCGGTCCTTGCGCTCGGACTGCTGATCGCCTTCACGGTGCGCTTGCCGGTTGGAACGGCTGCGACGCTGATCGGTGGATTCGCACTGCTGCACGGTCTCGCGCACGGCATCGAGATGCAGGCAGGTACGTCGGTCGGTATGTATGCGGCAGGCCTGATGTTCGCTACCCTGGCATTGCATGTGGCGGGTGTGCTGGCTGGAAGGGCAACGCTGTCGAATCGCGCCGCGCGTCTTGTCGGCGCTGCCGTTGCCGCGATAGGAGCCTGGCTGCTCGCCTTTGCCTGAGCAGACGCACAGCGTCAGAAAAAGCTGCTCGGTCGAGCGGCTTTTTGTTGGGCGCTACAAATGAAAACGGCTCCCATCGCTGGGAGCCGTTTTGTTTTTCTGGTAGGCCGTGCGGGACTCGAACCTGCGACCAACGGATTAAAAGTCCGCTGCTCTACCAACTGAGCTAACGACCCGAAAGAACGAAATTATATGGAAGTTTCATGCTACCTGTCAAATCACTCATGTTAATTTTTTTCAGGAGCAAGAATAATGCGTCCGGCGGGGAATTTGCCGCCGGGGCAAAACTTACTTCAATACAGCCAGACGCTCCTTCGCCGTCTGCGCTGCCGGCGCATCCGGATACTGGGCGATCAGGGTTTCCAGGGTTTTCTTTGCCGCGGCCTTGTCCTTGAGCTCCATGTAGCAGCTCGCGATATTGAGCAGCGCGTCTGGCGCCTTGGGATTGTCCGGATAGTTCTTCACCACCACCTGCTGCGCCGTGATCGCGTTCTTGTAGTCGCGCTGGGCGTAGTAAGTGTTGCCGAGCCAGTATTGCGCCGAAGGGGCAAGGCCGGATTCGGGGTAACGGCGTGTGAAGTCGTAGAAAGACGCGCCGGCATTGCGGTAATCGCCGGCCTTGAAGTAGGCGAGGGCGGCATCGTACGCCTTCTGTTCGCCCTGTTCCATCATGACTTCCTTGCCGTCGATCGTGACCTTCTGCGGCTCGAGCTTGCGCACGCGGTTGTCGAGATCGACGTAGAAATCCTTCTGGCGCTTCTGCGTGTTCGCCAGCTCATTGGTCAGGATCTCGATCTGGCCGCGCAGGCGGGCGATTTCCTGGCGCAATTGTTCATTCTGGTTGTTCAAGTCGAGGCTGTTGCTCTTGTCCGCCTTCGCGTTGATTTCCGACTGCATGTTGTTGAGCCGGGCGCGGATGTCGAGAATGGCCTTGCGCGCCTCCTCGTCCTCGAACAGCGCCGCCTGCGATTGCAGGGGCAGCAAAGAAAACGCGGCCACGAAGGCCGCTGCAAGTGATGATTTGATGGTCTTGTTCATGATCGCTCTTGAACGCCTCGTAACCGGTTGTGCCCTTGTCGGGATCCCCTTCCCGCAGAGCAGGGAAGGGGGCGGGGGATGAGTTTTGGAGACCGCCACCCATCACTGCAGTATTACTGATAAGCGATGTCGGCGCGGCGGTTTTCTGCCCATGCAGCTTCGTCGCTGCCTTGTGCCTTCGGCTTCTCTTCGCCGAACGACACGGCTTCCACTTGCGCGTCGGAGACGCCGAGCAGGTTCAGCGACTTGCGGACGGCTTCAGCGCGCTTCTGGCCCAGTGCCAGGTTGTACTCGCGGCCGCCGCGTTCGTCGGTGTTGCCCTGGATGATGACCTTGCGGCCCTTGTTTGCAACCAGGTACTTGGCGTGGGCTTCGACCACCGGCTTGAACTCGTCCTTGACGATGAAGCTGTCGTAATCGAAGTAGACGCTGCGCTTGGCCAGGATACCCTTCGGATCGTTCAGCGGGTCGGTGGAACCGGTGGTGATCGGAGCAATGGTACGTGCATCGGCGGTGCCGGTCGGGGTGGCGCTGCGCTCTTCTACCTTGACATTGTCATCCAGCTTGACCGAAGAGCCGCAGGCGGTGAGTGCAAAAACGCCCGCGAGCATGAGGGCAAGAGTGGTGGTGTTACGCATTAGTGGTTCTCCCAAGTAAAAATTTCCAAAACCCATATTATTTCATGAACGGGCCCCATGTGGGCTCCCGGATGTCGCCTGTCTGGGTTGTCAGGCGGTGTTTGACGCGGCCATCCACCGACACGACGGCCAGCGCGCCGCGACGGCCTGCTTCGGTGGCGTACATGACGTACTTGCCATTCGGCGAGAAGCTCGGCGACTCGTCCTTCGCCGTGTCGGAAATGCGCAGTTCCTGGCCGCTTTGCAGGTCGAGGATGTACAGCTGGAAACGCCCTTCGCGACGCGAGATGTAGGCCAGGCTCTTGCCGTCGGGGGAGACGCGCGGGCTGATGTTGTAGCTTCCCGAGAAGGTGATGCGCTGCGCATCGCCGCCATTGACGCTCATGCGGTAGATCTGCGGTCCGCCGCTGCGGTCGCTGGTGAAATAGACGAACTGGCCGTCGGCGGAAAACTGTGGTTCGGTCTCGATACCGTTGGTGTTGGTCAGCTGGCGCAGGCCGCTGCCGTCGGCATTGACGATATAGACTTGCGTAAAGCCGTTGCGCGACAGGGCCAGCGCCAACCTGCTGCCATCCGGCGACCACGAGGGCGCGGAATTGCTGCCGCGGTGGTTGGCGATGATGGTGCGCTGGCGGCTGGTCAGGTCCTGTACGTAGACCACCGGCTTCTTGGCTTCGAACGACACATAGGCGACCTTGGTGCCGTCCGGCGACCATGCGGGCGAGATGATCGGCTCGTTCGAGCGCAGGGCGACCTGCGTGCCTTCGCCGTCGGAATCGGCTACTTCAAGGCGGTATTCGTTGCCGGACTTGGTCACATAGGCGATCCGCGTCGCAAAAGCGCCGCGCACGCCAATCAGCTTTTCATAGATGTCGTCGGCGATCTTGTGTGCAGCCACGCGGAGCCGGTCCGGTCCTGCTACCTGGCCAAAACCGGACAGGTTCGCCGACTTCACTGTATCCAGCAGGCGATAGCGCACGTCGTAACGGCCATCCGCCAGGCGGTGCACGCTGCCGACCACCAGTGCATCCGCGCCCTGGGCCTTCCACTCGCCATAGTTGACCGGAGTGGTTTCCGACATCGTGTTGCCCGTGTCGAGGATCTTGAAATAGCCGCTGCGCGCAAGGTCGGCCTTGATGATCGCCGTGACCTGGTGCGGCGCCATGGTCTCGTCGGCAAAGCCGGCAATGGCGATCGGGATCTGGGTCGCGCCGACGCCGGAGGTTTCCACCCGCAGCTGCGCCTGCGCCAAGCCGGAGAGGCAGAAGGCGAAGACGGCGAACCCGCGCAAGAAAAGATTTTTCATCATGGTTGCTTACTGGTCTTTCGGTTTATGGATGCCAATAAAAGTAGCGGGGACAGAGCCGGACTTGTCCCGAGGATAGGGCTGCGAACGCTCGATCGCGCGGGACACTGCTTCGTCAAAGCCGGGTACACCCGAACCCTTCAGCTTGCGTATGCCCGCTACCGAGCCGTCCGGCAACAGACGAACCTCATATTCTACCGGCGGGTTGCCCGGCAGGCCTTCAGGCACGATGAACGCGATGTTCGAGCGGATCTTCGCCGCGATGCGTTGCACGTAATCGCCGTCGGCGCGGCCGCCTTGCGACTTCGGTGCTTCGCCCGTGCCGCCAGTGCCTACGGCGCCGGTCATGCGCTTCAGCTCATCCTCGCGCATTTTCGCCAGCAGCTTTTGATCGGCTTCTTCCTTGCGCTTCTTGTCTTCGGCTTCCTTCTTCGCCTTGTCCGCCTTTGCCTTTTCCTGGCGCTTGGCTTCCTCCAGCTTGGCCAGCTTTTCCTTTTCTTCCTCGAGGCGCTTCTTCTCCCGGGCTTCTTCTTCCAGGCGTTTCTTCTTTTCTTCTTCCTTGCGCTTCTTTTCCTTCTCCAGCGCGATGTCAGGCTTGACGACCGGCGGCTCCTCGACCTTAGGCTTCGGCGGCTCCTTGATCACCGGCTTGGGATCCGGTTCGGGTTCCTTCTCCTTCGGCGGCTCCGGCAACGGCGCCGCTTCGCGCGGTACCGGATCCCAGACCTCGGCTTCGATCGTCACCGGCGTCTCGTTCTGCCAGGCGACACCGATCCAGAGGAACAGGAATAGCGCGGCATGGACCAGCGCCGCAAAAGTGAGCGCACGTCCGCCGCCGGGTTCCTTCGGGACGATGTACGGGGTTGCTTCTGTCATTGCTTCGTCGCCAGCCCCACGCGGGTAATGCCGATTTTCTTGGCTTCCGAAATCACCTGGATCACTTCGTCGTACTTGATGTCCTTGTCCGCCGAAATCATCACCGGCAGTTCGGGATTGGCTGTGTGCATGGTCTTCAGTTTCTGTACGAGCGCGCTGCGGCCGCCGACCTTCTCGGGCTGGGCGCTGGCGCCCTTGCCGCCATTGAGGCCGATGGTCGCGGTGGTGTCAGGCTTCAGCGAAATCTGGATGTACTCGGTCGGCGGCAGCGCGGATTTCGCCGCCGTCGGCAGGTTGATGACGCCGGGATTGGTGAGCGGCGCCGCGACCATGAAAATCACGAGCAGCACCAGCATCACGTCGATGTATGGAACGACATTGATTTCCGACTTGAACTTGCGGCTGCGTCCGCCTCGCATGGAGCTGTTGGCCATCAGCGTACCTGTCGCTGGAGGATGTTCGAGAACTCTTCGATGAAGCTCTCGAAACGGATCGCCAGGCGATCGATGTCGTGCGAGTAGCGGTTGTAGGCGACGACCGCCGGGATCGCGGCGAACAGACCGATCGCAGTGGCGATCAGCGCTTCCGCGATGCCGGGCGCCACTGACGCCAGCGTTGCCTGCTGCACATTGGCCAAGCCACGGAATGCGTTCATGATGCCCCACACCGTGCCGAACAGGCCGACGTAAGGCGATACCGAACCGACCGAAGCGAGGAAGGCGAGGTGCGACTCCAGCGCATCCATTTCGCGCTGATAGGCCGCACGCATTGCACGGCGCGCGCCGTCGATCATGCTGCCCGGATCGACCGTTCCCTTGCCGGCGAACGTTGCCTTGCCCTTGATGAATTCGCCCATGCCCGATTCGAAGATGCGTTCCAGCGCGCCGCTCTTGCCGCCACTGCGGCGGCGGTTCGACGTTGCCTCTTCATACAGCGCGTTCAGGTTGCCGCCGGACCAGAAGGCGCGCTCGAAATCCTCGGTTTGCGTCTGGGCGCTGCGGATGGCGAACATCTTCCGGAAGATGTACGTCCAGCTCATGATCGACACGAGCAGCAGCAGGGCCATGACGAGCTGCACCAGCAGGGAGGCATTGCTGATCAGGGAAATGAAAGACAGGTCTTGAGTGACAGTCATGTGTATCTGTTAAATGTTTGCAAATGGGTCCCGCGGCACGACCTGCTGCATGGGCGCAGTCGTCGCGAGGCGGGGAAATTCATCCAGTATTCTTTATCCGGTCCAGTACTTCTTCCGGGATGGGGCTTGGCCGGAATGTGCGCGTATCCACGCAACCGACCTTGATGCGTCCGCTGGCGAGCAGCTGGCGATCCTCTCCCTCGATGCGCCAGGCTTCTTGTATGAATTGCACGGAGGCACGTCCGAGCCGTTCGACAACGACGGAGAGTTTCAGTTCATCATCTAATTTCGCGGGGGCATGATAATCGACCGCCGTGCTTTTGACCACGAACATTACATGATGTGACACTGTCAGGAGTTGCTGGCCGATGCCGGCTGCGCGAAGCCATTCGGTCCGCGCCCGCTCGAAGAATTTCAGGTAATTTGCATAAAAGACAACGCCGCCGGCGTCGGTGTCTTCGTAGTAGACCCGGATATTCCAGGTGAAATCGGAAGTCATCGTCGCCGGATCCGTTCTCCGCGACGTGTTACGCAGGATTCGTTCATCAGGTGTTTCGCTTGATATTGAAGGGAGAGAAGCCCTGGCAGGTGGGCATCATCTCGATGTAATTGATATTCACGTGCGGCGGCAGGGTCGCGATCCAGAACGCCGTCTCGGCGATGTCTTTCGCGGTCAGCGGCACCGTGCCCTCATAGACCTTGGCTGCAGCGGCGTCGTCCTTCAGGCGCACGTTCGAAAACTCCGTGCCTCCGCACAGGCCGGGCGCAATGTTGGTCGCGCGCACGCCGGTGCCGACGAGGTCGGCGCGCAGGTTCATCGTGAACTGGTCGACGAAGGCCTTGGTTGCGCCATACACGTTGCCGCCCGGGTAGGGATAGGTGCCTGCCACCGAGCCGATGTTGATGACGGTTCCGCGCCCGCGCGCCACCATGCCGGGCAGGATCGCGTGCGTCATGGTGACCAGGCCCTTGCAGTTGGTATCGATCATGGTTTCCCATTCATCGAGCGAAGCCTTGTGCGCCGGCTCGATGCCGAGCGCGAGGCCGGCATTGTTGACGAGAACGTCAACCTCCTTCCATTCCACGGGGAGTGCCGCAAGCGCGGCGTTGATCGATGCCTTGTCGCTCACGTCCATGGCAATCGGCAGGAGCGATGTGCCGAGTTCGGCGGCGAGGTCATCCAGGCGTTCCTTGCGGCGTCCGGTGGCAATCACCTTGTGGCCTGCCTGGGCAAATCTGCGGGCCATTTCGGCGCCAAAACCGGAGGTTGCACCTGTAATCAGGACGATCATGTTGTTTTCCTTTCGTGCGGGCGGACGGTTGCCAAAATTGTAGCCGAAAGGGCGCACCTTCATCCGGCGGCATGCTCTCCGGCAGCAAATTCAGGATGGGGCCGGCCATCCTTGCCGAAAAATGGTGGCTATCTTACAATCTAGCTCCATTTCGTCTCACGTAACTGGCGAGAAGCCGGAGCAGCACTCCGGCGAAAAGGTGGGAATCCACCGGGGAACGTGAGACATCCATAGCCGTTCGCCTGGGCAGCCCAAATGGAATGCACGACTGAGGCTGCCTGTCTTCTTCCCTTGGCCCTCATTCGATTCAGGCAAACCCGATTTGCAATCGATTGGAGTTTTTCATGTTCGCAAAAGACCACACCATTGCCAAAGTCGATCCCGAACTTTGGTCCGCCATCCAGCAGGAAAACAAGCGCCAGCAAGATCATATCGAGCTGATCGCTTCCGAAAACTACACCTCGCCAGCCGTGATGGAAGCGCAGGGTTCCCAGCTCACCAACAAGTATGCCGAAGGCTATCCGGGCAAGCGCTACTACGGCGGCTGCGAGTACGTCGACATCGCCGAGTCCCTGGCCATCAGCCGCCTGAAGGAACTCTACGGCGCGGAAGCCGCCAATGTGCAGCCGAACTCCGGTTCGCAAGCCAACCAGGGCGTGTTCTTCGCCATGCTCAAGCCGGGTGACACCATCATGGGCATGTCGCTCGCCGAAGGCGGCCACCTGACCCACGGCATGGCGCTCAACATGTCCGGCAAGTGGTTCAACGTCGTTTCCTACGGCCTGAACGAGAAGGAAGAGATCGACTACGACGCGATGGAACGCCTCGCGCACGAGAAGAAGCCGAAGCTGATCATCGCCGGCGCATCCGCCTACGCGCTGCGCATCGACTTCGAGCGCTTCGCCAAGGTCGCCAAGGACGTCGGCGCCTACTTCATGGTCGACATGGCCCACTATGCCGGCCTGATCGCCGCGGGCGTCTACCCGAACCCGGTACCGTATGCCGACTTCGTCACCTCGACCACGCACAAGTCCCTGCGCGGCCCGCGCGGCGGCGTGATCCTGATGAAGGCCGAACATGAGAAGGCGATCAACTCCGCGATCTTCCCCGGCATCCAGGGCGGTCCGCTGATGCACGTCATCGCCGGCAAGGCTGTCGCTTTCAAGGAAGCGCTGTCGCCGGAATTCAAGGCTTACCAGCAGCAAGTCGTGAAGAACGCCGACGCGCTGGCAAAGACCCTGATTTCCCGTGGCCTGCGCATCGTTTCCGGCCGTACCGAATCGCACGTGATGCTGGTCGACCTGCGCGCCAAGAAGATTACCGGCAAGGAGGCTGAAGCCATCCTCGGTTCCGCACACATGACCTGCAACAAGAACGCCATTCCGAACGATCCGGAAAAGCCGTTCGTCACCTCCGGCATCCGCCTCGGCAGTCCGGCGATGACGACTCGCGGCTTCAAGGAAGCGGAAGCGGTCAAGGTCGGCAACCTGATCGCCGACGTGCTCGACAATCCGCACGATGCCGCTACCATCGAGCGCGTGAAGGCGGAAGTGAAGAAGCTGACCGACGCCTTCCCGGTCTACGCGTAAAGCCTGCAAATAACGTTACACTGATCGCCATCCCATGAGCATGGGATGGCGGAATTTGCAAAAAGATAACAAAATTGCTTTATTGATAATGCCGTGCGTGCCTTGAACCGGGCGCACTCAAGATAGGGCTGCGGCAGCGCCATGAAATGTCCCTTCTGTCACCACGAAGACACCCAGGTCATCGACACACGCGTGTCCGAGGAAGGGGACACCATTCGCCGCCGTCGGCGCTGCGCGCATTGCGACAAGCGTTTCACCACCTATGAACGCATCGAATTGTCGATGCCCGTCATCGTCAAGAAAAACGGCAGCCGTGCCGATTTCGACCCCTCCAAGCTACGTGCCAGCCTCATGCTCGCGCTCCGCAAGCGCCCCGTATCCGCCGAAGCCGTCGACGCCGCCATCCATCGCATTGAAGAAAAACTGCTTTCGTCAGGCGCGAGGGAAGTGATATCTGGCCATATCGGCGAACTCGTCATGCGCGAGCTCAAGCGCCTCGACAAGATTGCATACATTCGCTTTGCCTCCGTCTACAAGAGCTTTGAAGATGTAGCGGAATTCCAGGACGCGATCGCCGAAGTCGGCCGCGAGCGCAAAACTCCAGTCAAGTAAGCCTGTTTTCCCGCGCCGGAGATTTTGCACGCCAAAAATGTTGCATAAATGACAATTAATGTGGGGTGACAGAATGAAAGTGACGTTGACGCGCCAGATCGGCTTTTCCATGACGGAAGTCCTGGTCTCCATACTTCTCCTGTCTTCAGGCGTCGTGGGCACGCTCGGCCTTCAACTAGCCTCCACACGGACCACGCAACAATCGTCCTACCAGACGATGGCCTTGCTGCTTGCTGGTGAAATTGCCGATACCGTCGGCGCCATGATGTCGGATGAACGGTATGCAGGTGTTGTCGAACCCCTGTTCGACATGGACTACACATCGATACCCGGAGCACCGCCGGCGTCCGGAAGTTCCTGTCATTTTTCCATGTGCGGGGCGAGCGATTTCGCGGCTTTCGAAATCAATGAATGGAAAGCGCATCTCGCGGCAAATTTTCCCACGGCACGCCTGCGTGTCTGCCGGGACGGCAATCCCTGGAATGAAGAAGCGCATGCATACAAGTGGGACTGCAGCACCGATTCCGCCGAAGCCCCATTCGTGGTCAAGGTAGGCTGGAAGCTGAAGAATCCCGGCGGAAGCTATTCGACCGATGGCAGCAGTTTTCCGCCAAGCGTGGTCATCCCGGTTTCCTCGATTTAACGGAGGGCGGACCGCATGCGGAAAGTCACTGCTCGTCCCGCCGGACATGCGCGCGAATGCGGCGTGACACTCGTCGAATTGATGGTCTCGATGGCCATCGGACTGTTTGTCGTCGCAGTCGCCACCGTCGTGCTGGTTTCCGCGAAGTCCGGCTACGTCGCGCAAACCGAGAGCGCCCAGATCCTTGATACAGGGCGCCACGCAATCGACATCCTGTCCCGCACCGTCCGCCAGGCGTCCTACTTCCACTGGGATGGCACCGATTTCAGTTCTCTCTTGGCGGACGACGGGCCGGCTGTCATTGGGATGGATGCCCGCAGCCTGAAGAGCCGCTCCGAGGACATTTCTTCACCGGTTGCCCGTTCGATCAATGGAAGCGATGTCCTTGCTGTCCGAATTGGCGGTTCCGGAGACGGGAGCAATGGCGACGGCTCGGTACTGAATTGCGCCGGCTTCGGTATTGGAACGGGTGACGCATCGGCAAGGCGTGAGCGCGGGTGGAGCATCTTCTATGTCGCCGAAGACGTCAGCGGCGAACCGGAGCTGTACTGCAAGTATCCCGGCGAAGAGGGCTGGGCGGCGCAGGCCATTGCCCGTGGGGTCGAATCATTCCAGGTGTTGTACGGGCTGGACACGGATGGCGACGGCTACCCGAACTCGGTGGTGAACGCGTCGGCGGTTGACGCGATGGCCAAGGATCCCGCGGACAAGTACGGCCCATGGAAGAAGGTGGTCGAGGTGAAGGTGGCGGTTCTCGTTCGCGGCGCCAATGCCGTCACGATGGAGCGGGCATCCAGGGATTATGACCTCTTCGGCGAGCCTTATTCTTCTGCCCATGCGGCGCGTGACAGGGGAGTGCGGATACAGGTTTCGGAATTGCCCAAGGCGGTCCGGAATCGCGCACGCAAGGTGTTCGCGACAACCGTCTGGCTGCGCAATCGACCGCCTGGAGGATGAGCATGCGGCGAATTTTTCCGCTCGGGCGCGAGGAGGGCGCCGCGCTGATTGTATGTCTGCTGATGATGGTGGTCATTCTCCTGTTCGGAACATCCGCCGCGCAGGTCGCCATTCAGGAGGAAAAGGCGTCGCGCCACGAACGTGACCGGTTCGTGGCCTTCGCCGCGTCCGAGGCGGCATTGAAGGATGCCGAGCTCGATATCGAAAAATCCCTGAGAGTCGCGCTCTACATGAAAGAAGCGGCGGATCGTGCTGGAGGCTATTGCGAAGCGGGCGCGGCCAATCCTTTGCTCGGACTGTGCCGACCGGCCGCGCCGGACATGTTCCCCGTCTGGCAGCAACTCCACCATGACCCGGAGATGATCTCGGTCCCGCTCGGTTATTTCACTGGGCGGAGCAGTGCGCTGGTCGACAGTGCGACTCCGCCGCGCTACCTGATCGAGGTCTTTCCCGATGCGCCCCCGCATCCGGAAAGTGCGGACAGCCTGGCCAGGACAACCTTTCGGATCACCGCAATCGGTTACGGAAGCAATGAGCATACGCAGGTTGTACTCCAGTCATATTTCCGGAAAGCGGCGGACGGAACGTGGCGCAGGATGGGCTGGCGTGAAATCTTGAACTGGGAGGAACTTCGTGAAGCACTCGAACGCGAATAACCGGTCGCGCGGATTTTCACTGATTCAGATACTTGTTGCGCTTGCCGTCGCCGGGATACTGGCCGCTATTGCGTTTCCCTCCTACAAGGAGGCATCGCGCAAGGCGAAGCGGGCAGAAGGGCGTGCGGCGCTCTTGCAATTGATGCTCCAGGAGGAGCGATTCTATTCGCAGCGCAACAGCTACATCGCTTTTTCCGCTGGTTCCTCGGGTGAAGACGAAAAGCAGTTCAAGTGGTATTCGGGAAACAGCCCGGAAAGCAGCGCCTATGAAATCAAGGCGGAAGCATGCCCGGGCGACAAGATACGGAACTGTGTCCGCCTCGTCGCCATGCCCGGTACCGCGAACGTCAACGCAAGCTTCGAGGATCCGGTGTGCGGCAATCTTGTCCTTGCAAGCACCGGAGAACAGGACGCCAGCACGCCGGAATGCTGGAGGTGAGACAGCATGAGACGAGGTTCGCCATTTCTGCTGTGCCGAAACCGAGGATTCACGCTGGTCGAACTGGCTGTCACCTTCGCTGTCGCGGCTATCCTCTTTACCGTTGGCGTTCCCGGATTTCTCGGCTTGATCCGCGACACGCGGATTACCGCCGCAACAAATGATTTTTTTGCGGCGATCAACCTTGCCCGAGCTGAAGCCGTACAGCGTGGCGTACGCGTAGACATGGTGCCTGCCGGCGAAGAGGGCGACTGGGCGCAGGGCTGGGTCGTCTTCATCGACAAGAACCGCGACCTGCGGCCGGGCAGTTCGGACATCATCATTTTCAGCCATGGCCCGGCTCCTGCCGGCATGCGGATCACGGCCAGGCTGACGGATTCGACAGTACAATACCTCGCATACAACGGGGCAGGGCGCACACGCACCCATGAAAATGGGTACCGGACCCAGTTCGGAACCTTTACTTTCGAGCTGGCAAGCAAGGTCAGGAAAATCAAGCTGAACTTCGTCGGGCGTCCCCGCATCTGCAATCCGGAAATCGATACGGACACCTGCTAGCCTGCTCCATGCGGGCTCGGGCCCCACGAAGAGAACAGGCAACCAGTGAGAATCGACAACGATATCCAGGGCATGGAGCTGGCGCTCCAATGGGCAGCAAGATCCATGTTCATCACGACGCCCAACCCCCGCGTCGGGTGTGTCATCGCCAAGGACGGTATGGTGATCGGGGCGGGAAACACCCAGCCGCCAGGACAGGCACACGCAGAGGTGCAGGCGATGAATGACGCGCGGAACCGTGGTCACGATCTTCGTGGCGCGACCGTCTATGTGACGCTGGAACCGTGCAGCCATTTCGGGCGTACGCCGCCCTGTGCGGATGCCTTGATCAAGGCCGGCGTGGCGAAAGTCGTCATGGCGGTCGGCGACCCCAATCCGCTCGTCGGCGGGCAGGGGCGTGCGAAGCTTGAGGCAGCCGGCATTGAAGTCGTATCGGGCGTGCTCGAGGACCAGGCGCGCGAAATCAACATCGGATTCATGTCCCGCATGCGCCAGGGCAAGCCCTGGGTGCGGATGAAGGCTGCCGCCAGCCTGGACGGCAGGACCGCCCTGCACAACGGACTGAGCCAGTGGATCACGTCGACACCCGCTCGCGATGACGGCCACTGGTGGCGCGCGCGTGCATGTGCGATCCTGACCGGCATTGGAACGGTGCAGGAAGACGATCCGCAACTGTCGGTCCGTGCCGTAGAAACACCTCGCCAACCCCGGCGGATAGTCGTCGATAGCCGCCTTCAGATCCGCACTGATGCCCGCGTCCTCGAAGGAGGAGGCACATGGATCGTCACAGCCGTTTCGGACGCGGAAAAGGAAGCGCGTCTCCGCGACAAGGGCGCCGAGGTCATCCAGCTGCCGAATGCCGCCGGCAAGGTGGACTTGCCCGCGCTGATCAAGGAGCTTGGCGCCCGCCAGATCAATGAATTGCACGTCGAGGCCGGTTTCAAGCTGAACGGTTCCCTGATCCGAGAAGGATGTGTCGACGAACTGTTGCTGTACTTTGCGCCTAGCATCCTTGGCGACGCGCGCGGACTGTTCGATCTCCCCGCGCTCGAATCGCTCGACAGCCAGACGCGCCTTGCATTCCACGAAATCAAGCAAATCGGCTCCGATTTGCGTATCCTTGCCCGTTTTACCTGATCGGATTTGCCCATGTTTACCGGAATCGTTGCCGCTGTCGGCAAAATCACATCCATCACTCCGCTTGGCAGTGAGCCGGACGCCGGCGTGCGCCTGACCATTGATGCAGGCGGCCTGCCGATGGACGATGTCGCCCTCGGCGATTCGATCGCACTGAACGGCGCATGCATGACGGTCGTCAGCAAGACGGAGACGGGGTTCACCGTGGACGTGTCCCGCGAGAGCCTGAATCGCACGGCCGGGCTGGACAGTGCGGGCGAGGTCAACCTGGAGAAGGCGCTGACACTGGCCGACCGTCTCGGCGGCCACCTTGTCTCCGGCCATGTCGACGGCTTGGGCATCGTGGGCAAGTTCGAGCCGGTCGGTGAATCGATGGAACTGGTTATCGCCGCGCCGAGGGAGCTGGCGAAATACCTCGCCTACAAGGGATCGATCGTGGTCAACGGCGTCTCCCTGACGGTCAATCAGATCGAGGATACGACGGATGCCTGCGAATTCTCGATCAACCTCATTCCGCATACCGTTGAAGTGACGACGCTCAAGCACCTGAAACCGGGCGTAAAGGTGAACCTCGAGATCGATCTGATCGCGCGTTATGTCGAGCGGATGCTGAGCGCCAAGGCCTGACCATTTGGCCGCGCCGCCTGCACAAGTTTCAAACTTGAAAGTGGGAAGGTCCCCAAATCCTTTAAAATAGCGAGCTACACAGGATTCAAGTCATGGCTATTTCAACAACTCAAGAAATCATTGCCGAACTGCGCGCGGGCCGCATGGTCATCCTCGTTGACGAGGAAGACCGGGAAAACGAGGGCGACCTCGTCCTTGCCGCCGAGTTCGTCACTCCGGAAGCAATCAACTTCATGGCCAAGTTCGGGCGCGGCCTGATCTGCCTGACCCTGACCGAAGAGCGTTGCAACCTCCTCAACCTGCCGATGATGACGACCCGGAACGGGACGTCCTACGGCACCAATTTCACGGTCTCGATCGAGGCGGCCGAGGGCGTCACGACCGGCATTTCCGCGGCGGACCGTGCCAAGACCGTCCAGGTTGCGGTGGCCAAGAATGCCAAGCCGGCCGACATCGTGCAGCCGGGCCACATTTTCCCGCTGAAGGCGCAGAAGGGCGGCGTCCTGATGCGCGCCGGACATACCGAAGCGGGCTGCGATTTTGCCGAGCTCGCCGGACTGACCCCGGCAGCCGTGATCTGCGAAATCATGAAGGATGACGGCACCATGGCACGCCTGCCGGACCTCATCGAGTTCGCGAAAGAGCATGGCCTGAAGATCGGCACCATCGCCGACCTGATTCATTACCGTAGCCAGAACGAAAGCATCGTCGAACGTCTTGCCGAGCGCACGATGCACACCGTGCATGGTCCGTTCAGGGCCATCGCCTACCGGGACAAGCCGAGCGGCGGGGCGCACCTTGCCCTGGTTCATGGCGATATCACCCCGGATGTCGAAACGCTGGTACGCGTGCATCAGCCGGTTTCCATCCTGGACCTGCTCGAAACACAGGCGACCACCCACTCCTGGAACATGGCTTCGGCGATGGCTGCGATCAAGGCTTCCGAGCGCGGCGTCATGGTCCTGCTCAACTGCGAGGAGTCGGCGGAACAGATGTTTGCGCAGTTCGATGCGCTCAGCAACCCCGAGCAGAAGCCGCAGCCGCGCGAATCGCGCATGGACCTGCGTACATACGGCATCGGCGCCCAGATCCTGAAAGACCTCCAGGTCGGCAAGATGAAGCTGCTCGCCAGCCCGCGCAAGATGCCGTCGATGACCGGTTTTGACCTTGAAGTGACCGGTTACCAGGCAAAACCGGAAAACTGACATCGTCTGCCGGCGCCCAAGCGCCGCAGGCCGATGACATGTCGAACAAGAAATGGCTGTGCACCGCCTTGCTGGACGAGGGCGGTGCATGGTCCCAATACCCATGAGCGCGATCGCGCATGAAGGAAATACCATGACCGTAGGAACTTACGAAACGAATTTGAGCGGCGAAGGCCTGCGTATCGGCATCGTGCAAGCCCGCTTCAATGAAGACGTTTGCCACGGCCTCCTGTCTTCCTGTCTCGCCGAGCTGAAGCGCCTTGGCGTTGCCGACGAGGATGTATTGCACGTCACCGTGCCGGGCGCCCTCGAAATTCCGCTGGCGCTGCAAAAAATGGCCGAGACCCAGCAATTCGATGCACTGATCGCGATTGGGGCGGTCATACGCGGCGAGACCTACCACTTCGAGTTGGTGTCCAACGAATCCGGCGCCGGCATCACCCGCGTGGGCCTCGACTTCGGCATTCCCATCGCCAATGCCGTCCTGACGACGGACACCGACGAGCAGGCCGAAGCACGCATGGCGGAGAAGGGCGCGGATGCTGCACGTGTCGCAGTGGAAATGACCAATCTTGCGATTGCACTGGAAGAACTCGCAGACGTGACAGAGGAAGAGTAAGCAATGACGCAAAAGACGACTGTCCACGCGAACCCGAACAAGAATCGCACGCCGCGCCATCGTGCGCGCGAATTCGCCCTGCAGGGGCTGTATCAATGGCTGCTGAACAACGAGGATGCCGGTGCGATCGACGCGCACATTCGCGAGGCGCACGGCTTCAACAAGGCCGATGCCGAGCATTTCGACACCCTCCTGCATGGAACGATCAAGCAGGCAGGCGCCCTGCGTGAAGGACTGGCGCCGCTGATCGATCGTCCGATCGGCCAGTTGTCGCCTGTCGAACATGCGGCCCTGCTGATCGGTGCATACGAACTGACCAATCACGTCGAGATTCCCTACAAGGTGGTGATCAACGAAGCGGTCGAGCTGACCAAGTCCTTTGGCGGCATCGACGGTCACAAGTATGTCAACGGCGTGCTCGACAAGTTTGCAGCGACGGCGCGTACCGTCGAGGTCGAAGACGCGAAGAAGCGCGGCCAGCACTGACCGTCCTGCCGCACCTCCCCTTGTCGCCGGCAACCGCCGGCGACTGCACGACACCATACCCGCGATGAATCCGATCCTCGCTTCCCGCCTTGCCAATATCGCCCCCTTCCATGTCATGGAGCTGGCGAAGATGGCAGCCGAACTGGAGCGGCAGGGCCGCTCCATCATCCACATGGGCATCGGCGAGCCCGACTTCACGGCGGCGCCTCCGGTCGTCGAGGCGGCGGCGCGCGCCATGGGTGACGGCAAGCTGCAGTACACCTCCGCTGTCGGCATCCCGGCGCTGCGCGAAGCGATTGCCGCGCATTACCAGCGCGTCTACGGATTGCAGATCCCGCCGTCGCGCATCATCATCACGGCCGGCGCCTCCGCCGCGCTGCTCCTTGCTTGTGCCGCCCTGGTTGACACCGACGCGGAAGTGCTCATGCCGGATCCCTCCTATCCCTGCAACCGGCATTTCGTGGCCGCGTTCAATGGAAAGGCGAAGATGATTCCGAGCGGCCCGGAGCAGCGATTCCAGCTGTCCGATGCCGTGGTCCGGGAGCACTGGACCGAAAAGACACGTGGGGTATTGCTCGCCTCTCCGTCCAACCCGACCGGTACGTCGATTCCGCATCACGAACTGGCAAAGATCGTAGGGACGGTGCGCGAGAAGGGTGGATTTACGATCGTCGACGAGATTTACCAGGGACTGACTTACGACGAAGAGCCGTTTTCCGCGTTGTCGCTCGGCGAAGACGTCATCGTCATCAACAGCTTCTCCAAGTATTTCAACATGACGGGCTGGCGCCTCGGCTGGCTGGTCGTGCCTGAATTCATGGTGCCGCAGGTGGAAAAGCTGGCGCAGAACCTGTTCATCTGCGCGTCCAGCATTGCGCAGCATGCGGGAGTCGCCTGCTTCTCGCCGGAGTCGATTGTCATCTACGAACAGCGCAAGGCGGAGTTCAAGCGGCGGCGGGACTACATCGTTCCTGCGCTCAGGGCGCTGGGCTTCAAGGTGCCGGTGACTCCTGACGGTGCTTTTTACGTATATGCGGACTGTTCAGTCCTGTCGGACGATGCCGACAAGCTGACGATTGACATGCTGAACCAGGCGGGGGTGGTACTCGTGCCAGGGCTCGATTTCGGGCCGTTCACGGCGCGGCAGTACATCCGTCTCTCTTATGCGACGTCGCTGGATAACCTGCGCGAGGCTGTTTTGCGTTTGGAGAAGTTCTTCGCAGAGCGCCGGTGAAATCTGGCAGCGGGAATGAAAAAAGGAGCCATTGGCTCCTTTTTTATTGGCTGAATCGCCGTTACAGTGCGGAAGCGAGGTCAGCCTGTGCCAGCGGTTGATTGGATGAACCCGAAGCGGCTTCCTCGACTTCTTCGGTCTTGCGCTCCTGCGGGCGTGCTTTCTGCACTGTCGAGCTTGCCGACGTCGAGTAGACCGGTACTTTCTTGCCCATCGAGACTTCCTTGAGTCGCTGGTATTCAGCCAGCACCTTGGCGCCGTAGCCGGCATCCGACTCTAATGCGCCTGCGCCGACGTACAGCTTCAGGCCTGCTTCGACGGAACCGCCGCGGTTCACATAGTCCTTCAGGATCAGCGAACCAACCTTGATGTTGGCGATCGGATTCAATGCTGCCTTCACACCGCCGAGTTCCTCGAACTTGTCGCGGTGTACCTTGGACATGACCTGCATCAGGCCTTGTGCGCCGACAGGGCTTTCCGCGAACGGATTGAAGCGGGATTCAATGGCCATCACCGACAGGATTAGCAGCGGATCGAGCTTGATTTCCTTGGCGGTCAGGTAGGCGGCAGACACCAGCATGTCGGTCGCATCCGTGGCGACGCGATAGCGCTTGGAGAGCCACGCGGTCACCCATTGCTGCTGACGGGCGCTGGCTGCCGCGTTCTTTTCGTCGGTACGCATGGCGGCTTCAGCCTTGTCAGCCACGTCTTGCTTGGCAATGGACGGTGCAGGCATGTCCAGCAGGCCGGCGGACGGGGGCAGTTCAGCTTCTTCGGTTTCTGCCTGTGCGAACGGCGACAATGCCTTCAGGTGGTCAGTGACCTCGGGCTTGACGAACATGATGCCCAGCGCTGCGATAGCGAGAATGCCGAGCACCATCAGCATGTGGTGCGCGGTGGTGATGAAGCCGCTGACCGTGTCGCGGGCGACGACTGCCCATGCGGCCGACTGGCTGGCTTTCCTGCGGGTGAAATCGGATGTCACCCTGATGAAACGATTAATCATTTGAACCTCCCTGAAACCTCGCGGCAAGCGAAGAGCCCACTACAGAGCCTTGTAGACGCTTGTGTTTGCCGTGAATCAGTTACATCGTCTGTCATCGCGCGCGGCGCAATCGGCAGACGTCGGAATTGCTTGCTCAGGACTGGCGGCGCAGAAGGGGCCGGAACAGCGGCAGGCAACTTTTTTCGGGGATAAGGCAGACGCCTTTTGAAAACACTCCTTAAAATGTCATGTGGGACCCCGATCCCGTGAGTGATGAGGATTCTCGATGCGCAGCCCTACATCCCCCGGCCCGCTTCCTCATCAAGTTGGGCGAATTTTAGGGGGCTGTTTATATCGAGTCAATACTATAGAATTAAGTCTTTATTACTTTTAAATCTTGAAATCTCGCTGCGGCGCAACATTAAGCCAATAAAATCAACGACTTGGGCTTGAATTTTAAAAACAGAAGGTGCCCTCATACTTTGTCAAAAATCATGAAATATTCCGATTTGCGGGATTTTATTTCCCAACTGCAACAGTTGGGTGAATTAAAGCGGGTCGATGTGCCTGTTTCGCCGAACCTGGAGATGACCGAGATCTGCGACCGCACCCTGCGGGCGGGCGGTCCGGCACTGATTTTCGAGAAGCCGAGCGGGCATTCCATCCCGGTGCTGGGCAATCTGTTCGGGACGACACGCCGCGTGGCGCTCGGCATGGGGGCGGACGATATCGGGGAGCTGCGCAAGATCGGTCACGTGCTGTCTACGCTGAAGGAGCCGGAACCGCCGAAGGGCCTCAAGGATGTGCTCGGACTGGGTTCCATGGTGAAGTCGCTATGGGATATGGCGCCGCGCGAGCACCGTTCCGCGCCATGCCAGGACGTGGTGTGGGAGGGCAATGACGTGGACCTCGCAAAGTTGCCGATCCAGCATTGCTGGCCCGGTGATGTGGCGCCGCTCATTACCTGGGGGCTCGTAGTAACCAAGGGGCCGAACAAGAAGCGGCAGAACCTGGGCATCTATCGCCAGCAGGTCGTCGGTCGCAACAAGGTCATCATGCGTTGGCTTGCACATCGGGGCGGGGCGCTCGACTTCCGCGAGCACGGCATCGTCAACAAGGGCAAGCCGTATCCGATTGCCGTCGCGCTCGGCGCCGACCCGGCCACCATCCTTGGAGCAGTGACGCCGGTGCCGGATACGCTTTCCGAATACCAGTTTGCCGGCCTGCTGCGCGGCAGTCGTACCGATCTGGTGAAGGCAATCGGTAGCGAACTGCGCGTGCCCGCATCGGCGGAGATTGTTCTTGAAGGGCATATCTATCCCGACGCGTCTCATCCGAGCGGTTATGAGCATGCGCTGGAAGGTCCGTATGGCGATCACACCGGTTACTACAACGAGCAGGAGTGGTTCCCGGTCTTCACCATCGACCGGATCACCATGCGGCGCGATCCGATCTACCACTCTACGTATACCGGCAAGCCGCCCGATGAACCGGCGGTGCTCGGACTGGCGTTGAACGAAGTGTTCATTCCGCTGCTGCAAAAGCAGTTCCCCGAAATCACCGACTTCTATCTTCCGCCCGAAGGCTGCAGCTATCGCATGGCAGTGGTGCAGATGAAGAAGTCCTATCCCGGACATGCGAAGCGGGTGATGTTCGGCGTCTGGAGCTTTCTGCGCCAGTTCATGTATACCAAGTTCATTATTGTGGTGGACGACGACGTGAACGTGCGCGACTGGAAAGAAGTCATCTGGGCGATCACGACGCGGGTCGATCCTTTCCGCGACACCACGCTGGTCGACAATACGCCGATCGATTACCTCGATTTCGCATCGCCGGTCAGCGGCCTGGGCAGCAAGATGGGGATCGATGCGACCAACAAATGGCCGGGGGAAACCAGCCGGGAGTGGGGGCGCACGATTGAAATGACGCCCGAGGTGAAGGCGAAAGTCGACAGCATCTGGCAGCAGCTCGGACTTTGATTCCAGTCAACCCGAGAAATTCAGGGGCGCACCGACGCTATTGCTGTTAGAATGGCGATCGGCGGGCCCCTGCGCATTGCGGCGTGGTCAACCTGGTCAGGTCGGGAACGAAGCAGCCACAGCCATTCCCCGCAAGTGCCGTAGACAAGGCTCGCCTCTTCTTCCTTTATTTCCCTGCTTTTCATTGCGGTGTTCCGCGTCTTGCGCGACGGATACGGCCGTCGTCGTCATTCGCGCAATCCGCGGCTATAACTTGCATCAGGTCAGGTAAAATGCGACCTACACTTATCAGCCAGCGCAGCCATGTCTTATCAAGTCCTCGCCCGCAAGTATCGCCCCAAGAGCTTTGAAACGCTCGTCGGGCAGGAGCACGTCGTGCGGGCGCTCACGCATGCGCTGGATCAGCAACGCCTGCATCACGCCTATCTGTTTACCGGGACGCGCGGCGTCGGCAAGACGACCTTGTCGCGCATCCTCGCCAAGTCGCTCAACTGCGAAACAGGAATCACCGCCAAGCCATGCGGCGTGTGCGAAGCCTGCACCGCCATCGATGCCGGCCGCTTTGTCGACTATATCGAAATGGATGCGGCCTCGAACCGCGGCGTCGATGAAATGGCGCAGTTGCTGGAGCAGGCGATCTACGCCCCGTCGAATGCGCGCTTCAAGGTCTACATGATCGATGAAGTCCACATGCTCACGAACCATGCGTTCAACTCCATGCTGAAGACGCTGGAGGAGCCGCCGGAGCATGTGAAGTTCATCCTCGCGACCACCGATCCGCAGAAGATCCCGGTAACTGTTCTATCGCGCTGCCTGCAGTTCAACCTCAAGCAGATGCCGCCCGGCCACATTGTTGGCCATCTCGAAAACATCCTCGGCCAGGAAAACATCGCTTACGATCCTCCGGCCCTGCGCCTGCTTGCGCAAGGCGCGCACGGTTCGATGCGTGATGCGCTGTCGCTGACGGACCAGGCAATCGCTTATGCGGCAGGGAAGGTGACGCTCGAGTCGGTGCAAGGCATGCTGGGCGCGCTCGACCAGTCCTATCTCATCCGCGTGCTTGACGCGCTGGCTGCCAAGGATGGGGCAGCGCTGCTGGCGGTTGCCGACGAGATGGCGACGCGCAGCCTGTCGTACAGCGCAGCCTTGCAGGACCTTGGAACCTTGCTGCACCGGATCGCGCTCGCGCAGACCGTTCCCGCGGCACTCCCCGACGATGTTGCGGAACGCGAAGACATCATCCGTCTGGCTGGCTTGTTCGATGCGGAAGAGGTGCAACTGTTCTACCAGATCGCCGTTCATGGGCGAAACGAGCTTGGTCTTGCGCCGGATGAGTACGCGGGCTTTTCCATGACGTTGTTGCGCATGCTCGCATTCCGACCCGGTGTCGGCGCCGCCGAAGCGAAGCCGGTTGCACGCGCGCCGGTTCAGGCAGCGGCTCCCGCTCCGGCGCCCCGGCCTGCCGCAGCGCCGCAGGCAGCACCTGTCGCTTCCGCGCCTGCGCGCCCGGCCGGCGCGATGAGTCCGGCTCGTGCCGCACTGGAAGCAGCGCGCAATGCCGGCAAGCCGCAGGCAGCCGCTTCGGTTGCGCCGGTTGCCGCAAGGCCGCCCGCACCACCGCCTGCGCAGGCCCCCGCTCCTTCTTCTGCATCCGTGCCGCCCTGGGAAGACAATCCGCCACCGCCTGCGCCGGAATGGGCGGATTTCGACTCTGCTCCGGCAGCGGCTCAAAAAAAAACTGAACTGAAACCGGCGGCCGACGCATTCGGCGACACGGCTGTCATGGAAGAAGAGGCGCCGCCTGCTCCACCGGCGGAACCTCCAGCTCCGCGTGCCAAGGCGCTGCCTCCAATACCCATTCCCTCGCTGAACTGGGACGGCGACTGGCCCGCGCTGGCCGCCTCCCTGCAGCTGCGCGGCGTTGTCCAGCAGCTCGCGCAGCAGAGCGAGCTGCTGCAATGCGAGGACAACGGTGGAGGCGTGTCCATCCACTTGCGCATACCGCTCGACACGTTGCGCTCCGCTGGCTCCGTTGAAAAACTGGCGGCGGCACTGACGGAGCATTTCGGTAAATCCGCGCGCGTCACAACAGAAATCGGTGCCGTCGAGCAGACGGCCAACGCCCAGGCGCAAGCCGACCGCGAGGCAAAACTGCGCCAGGCGGAAGAAAACCTCCAGCGCGATCCTTTCGTGCAGGCGATGATGCGCGAATTCGGCGCAACCATCGTGCCGGGATCGATCAAACCCATTTAAACAAGGAGTACGACCATGATGAAGGGCCAACTCGCAGGGCTGATGAAGCAAGCCCAGCAAATGCAGGACAACATGAAGAAGATGCAGGAGCAACTGGCAACGATCGAAGTCGAAGGCCAGTCCGGCGCCGGTATGGTGAAGGTCGTGATGACCTGCAAGAATGATGTCAAGCGTGTGTCGATCGATCCTTCCCTGCTGGGCGACGACAAGGATATGCTGGAAGACCTCGTGGCCGCGGCGTTCAACGATGCAGTGCGCAAGGCAGAAGCCACCTCCCAGGAAAAGATGGCCGGCATGACCGCCGGGCTTCCGCTGCCGCCCGGCTTCAAGATGCCGTTCTGATAGTGAAATCTCCCTCCAGCCTCGAATTCCTCACTGAAGCATTGCGCCGTCTGCCGGGCGTCGGCCCGAAGTCGGCGCAGCGCATGGCGTATCACCTGATGCAGCATGATCGCGACGGCGCGGCCATGCTCGGGCGCGCCTTGTCGCAGGCGGTGGAGCGCATCCACCACTGCGCCAGGTGCAATACCTTCACCGAGAACGAGGTCTGTGAAACCTGCCTGAATAAAGAGCGCGATGCGAGCCTCCTCTGCGTGGTGGAAACGCCGGCAGACCAAATGATGATCGAGCAGACCCTGACCTACAAAGGGCTGTACTTTGTACTGATGGGACGCCTGTCGCCGCTGGACGGCATCGGGCCAAAAGACATCCATCTCGAGAAGCTGATCGCACGCGCGACCGACGGTGCCGTGGCCGAAGTTGTGCTGGCGACGAACTTCACCAATGAGGGCGAGGCGACCGCCCATTACATCAGCGAGACGCTCAAGGCGCGCGGCCTGAAGGTCAGCCGCCTGGCCCGCGGCGTTCCCGTGGGCGGCGAGCTTGAATATGTGGATGCGGGCACCATCGCCCGCGCCATGCTGGACCGCCGATCCACCTAGATTCCACCCGACGCCATGACAGAACAAAAGCCATCCGGGCCGCTCGCCGGCATCAAGGTCCTCGAACTCGGCACGCTGATTGCCGGACCCTTCTGCTCGCGCATGCTGGCGGAGTTCGGCGCTGAAGTGATCAAGGTCGAGGCACCGGACGGCGGCGACCCGATCCGGCAATGGCGCGTGCTGAAGGATGGAACGTCGCTCTGGTGGTATGTGCAGTCGCGCAACAAGAAAAGCGTGACCCTGAACATGAAGGATCCGCGCGGGCAGGAGATTGCAAGGCGGCTCGCGCTCGAGGCGGACATCATCATCGAGAACTATCGTCCCGGCGTGCTGGAGAAGTGGGGCGTCGGTTACGAGGACCTGAAGAAGGTCAATCCGGCCACGATCATGGTGCGGCTGTCGGGCTACGGCCAGAGCGGCCCGATGAAGGACCTGCCGGGCTTTGGAGCGATCGGTGAATCTATGGGCGGTATGCGTTACGTATCCGGCCATCCCGACCGTCCGCCTGTACGCATCGGCGTGTCGATCGGTGATTCCGTCGCGGCCCTGCATGGCGTGATCGGTGCGATGATGGCCTTGCGTCACCGCGACGTGACTGGTGGCCGCTGGAATGGCAAGACCGGTGACGGATGCGTGGCGGGGCAGGGGCAGATGGTCGATGTCGCCTTGTACGAAGCCGTATTCAACATGATGGAGTCGCTGGTTCCGGAGTATGACTTTGCCGGCGTCGTCCGCGCGCGCACGGGCGGCGCGTTGCCCGGCATCGTTCCGTCGAATACCTACACCACGAAGGATGGCGAGAACATCGTGATCGCCGGGAACGGCGACGCGATCTTCAAGCGCCTGATGATGGCCATCGAGCGGCAGGACATGGCCGACGATCCGCAGCTTGCGCGCAATGACGGACGCGTGCCCCGCACGGAAGAAATCGACGGGGCGATCCAGGCCTGGTGCAATACGAAGACCATCGACGAGGCACTGGAGATCCTGAAGGCGGCGGACGTCCCGGTCGGCAAGATCTATTCGGTGCGGGACATGATGACCGACCCGCAATTCCTCGCGCGCGGCATGTTCGAGCAGCATGCATTCGCGGACGGCACGCCGATCAAGCTGCCGGCCATCACGCCGAAGCTGTCGGCGACCCCCGGCGAGACGAAATGGCTGGGGCCGGCACTCGGCGAGCACAATGCCGAGATCCTGCGCAGCCTGGGATATGATGACTCGCAGATCGCACTGCTCAGGGAAAACAACGTCATTTAAGAGGCCACGACATGTTCAACAAAAACTTCTGGAAGCAGTTCGCGATCGCGCTGGCACTGTTCCTTGCAGGGTACTTCACCTTCAACAGCAATCTCTTCTCCTGATCCTGGACTTGTCCGGGCGCAGCTTTTGCTAACTCCTTCATTCGGCAGCGAAGCGTGCCGTGATGGTGCGGCGTTGCTCCAATTGGGGGCAAATCCAATGACAAAGCATTCTATGGAGGAAGAAATGGGCCAGATCCCGGGCAGGAAAATCGTTCAACTCTCGGCCGCGCTGACGGCACTCGTTTCCATGCCGGCCTTTGCGCATCCCGGTCTGCATCACATTGCGGGCTTCGCTTCCGGCTTTGCGCATCCCCTGGCCGGATGGGACCATTTGCTGGCCATGCTCGCCGTCGGCCTCTGGGCATCGCAGCAGCGCCGTGCCATGGCAATTGCCTTGCCCGTGGCGTTTCCCCTTGTGATGGTGCTCGGGGCACTGATGGCTGCGGGCGGTGATGCGCTTCCCTCTGCTGAAGCGGGGATCGCGGCCAGTGTCCTTGTGTTGGGCCTGCTCGTCGCATTCGCCGTGAAAATGCCGGCATGGGGTGGGTTGCCGGTCGTTGCACTGTTTGCTGCAGCACATGGATACGCGCACGGCCTGGAAGTGCCGGCAGGAAGCGCGCTTGCAACGTATGGCGCCGGATTCATCGTGGCGACTGTCATGCTGCACCTCGCAGGCCTGTTTGCCGGCCGACTCATCCATGCGCGCTCCGCAAGCACTGCCGTTCGTGTCGTCGGCGCCGGCATGGCAGCCGGTGGCGCTTACCTCCTGGCAGCCATCTGATCCTTATTCATCGAGGACATCGCGTAGCGCCGGTGCGGCCTGCCTGATGTCCTTGACCGGGATTGGTGCGAATCCCAGCACGAGCCCAGTCAGGCGCGGTGCAGCGGCACTGTCATCCAGGTAAAACTGGGACAGCGCCCTCAGCTCGATTCCTTTCTCCCTCGCCCTCCGGGCAATTTCCTGGTCGTTGCGACGGGATACGAATGTCGTCGAAAGCTGCAAGCCGGCGTCTGCCGGGCCTGCTTTCAGATGCCCTCCCAGATGCGAATCGATGGCTTCCAGCAGGGCGATCCGCCGTTCCCCGTAAGCTTCCCGCGTACGCTTGATGTGGCGTCCGAAGTGCCCTTCCGTAATGAAGTCCGTCAGCACGATCTGGGGGACGATCGCGGCGTGGCGGTCGAGGATGGCACGGGCCTGGACGAAGGCGTCGACCAGGGCGGACGGCAATACCATGTAGCCCAGCCGCAGTCCGGGAAAGAGCACTTTGGAGAGCGTTCCGACATAAATCACGCTCCCTGCCTTGTCGAGGCTTTGCAATGAGGCCAGCGGCGGGCCGGTGTAACGGTATTCGCTGTCGTAGTCGTCCTCCACGATCCATGCCCTGCTGTCCTTGGCCCATGCCAGCAGTTCCAGCCGGCGGGTCAGGCTCATCGTCGTGCCGAGGGGCAATTGGTGCGAAGGGGTGACGTAAGCCAGCTTCGCGTCCGGATAGACTGTCTTTCCGAACGATACCGCGATGCCTTCGCCGTCAACGGGTACCGGGCACGCTTGCGCTTCGGCTGCGCGAAGCGAGGCGCTGATGCCGCGGTAGCCGGGGTCTTCGACCCATGCCGCGTCGCCGGGAGCAAGGAGCAGGGTGGCGATCAGGAACAGGGCCTGCTGCGAGCCGGACGTGATGAGGATCTGGTCCGGATGGCAGTGGACGCCCCGAGAAGCGCCGAGATAGCCGGCCAGGGCTTCGCGCAAGGGTTTATACCCGATCGGGTCGCCATAGCCGAGTTCGTGCGGCGGCCGGCGCCAGCGCCTTGCCTCCAGACGCGCCCAGACATCGAACGGGAAGAGGTCGAGTCCGGGCATGCCGATGCGGAATGCCTTGGGTGCGCCTTCATGGGTATTCAGTGCTACTTGCGGGCCGACGAAGCGTTCTCCGCGCGCAGATAGTGGACGCAGGGGGCGCGAGTCCGTGCGCCTGGTTGCAGTCCGGGCAAGCGGCAGGGTCTGGCTGACGAATGTGCCTTTGCCGACCGTGCCGGAGAGATAGCCTTCCGCCATCAGGTGCTCATAGGCGTTCAGGACCGTCTGTCGCGAAACGCCGAGTTGCCGCGCGAGGTCGCGCGTGGGCGGGAGTTGTGCACCCGGAGCAATCCGGCCTGCCAGCACCGATTGCTTGATGCCTTCATACAACTGACGGAACATGGGCATGGAAGAGGCCGGCGAAAGCTGGATGGTGGCGAGTGACTCGGCGAGGTGCATTTGTCGATACTCCAATTGGTATTCGAAAAATATCATTTATTGGCACTTCAAGAAAGCCAATGTTGCCGTTAAGCTGAGCTTTTGCCGATGCAAAGGGAAGGGATCTGCCATGCATAGCTACGATGCAACTATTACCTGGCAGCGAGGAGGCCAGGCGTTTACCGATAACCGCTACAGCCGCGCGCACCGCTGGACTTTCGACGGCGGGGCCGATGTGCCGGCGTCCTCCTCGCCACACGTCGTTCCTGTTCCCATGTCCGATGCCGCCGGCGTCGATCCCGAAGAAGCCCTGGTGGCTGCCACGTCCAGCTGCCATATGCTGTTCTTCCTCAGCTTCGCCGCGAAGCGCGGGTTCGTCGTGGATAGTTACGTCGACCGGGCCTCCGGGATCATGGAAAAGAATGCGGAAGGAAGGATCGCGATGACGCGCATCACGCTGCGTCCCGATATCGTATTTGCCGGCGAACGACGTCCGACGCGGGAAGAGATCGATCGCATGCACCACGATTCGCACGAGCAGTGTTTCATCGCGAATTCGCTGAAATCGGAAATCGTTCTTGAACCGGTGAACTGAAGGCTGCACATGTACATTCCCTCGCATTTCAACGAAAACCGTGTCGATGTCCTGCACGGCCTCGTGCGTCAACATCCGCTCGGCACGCTCGTCACCATGGGCGCATCGGGGCTCAATGCCAACCATATCCCGTTCGAGGTTGATGCCGGCGGCGGCGAGCATGGCGTCCTCCGTGCGCACATCGCCCGGGCCAATCCGCTCTGGAAGGACTATTCTGCCGACGTGGAGGCACTCGTGGTCTTCCAGGGCGTGCAAGGCTATATCAGCCCTTCGTGGTACGCAACGAAGGAAGTGGACGGGCGCGCGGTACCGACCTGGAATTACATGGTCGTGCACGCCTACGGCCCGCTGAAGATCATCGACGATGCGACATGGATCCGCGCACAGCTTGAACGGTTGAGCGGACAGCATGAGGCGGGACGGGCGCGCCCGTGGACGCTTGACGATGCGCCTGCGGACTACATCGAGAAAATGCTGCGGGCGATTGTCGGCATTGAAATACCGATATCGCGGTTGATGGGCAAATGGAAGGTGAGCCAGAACCAGCCCGAGGTGAATCGCGCCGGGGTGGTGCAAGGATTGCGCGAACAGGGCGGTGACGCCGCGTGTGCCATGGCGGATGCCGTAGCGGGAAGGTGAGGCATGGAGTGCCGCTTAAGTGGCGGCACTCCTTCAGGCGGTCAGCGCAGCGCTTCCACCATCTTTTCCAGCTTCACTGCGTCCGCGCAGAACAGGCGGATGCCTTCCGAGAGTTTCTCGGTGCCCATTGCGTCGTCGTTCAGCATCAGGCGGAAGGTCTTCTCGTCGAGCGTCAGCTTCTTCAGGTCCGACGCATTCGCTTCCTCGACGCTGAGCTTGCGCGCGACCGGCGCTTCGGTCTCGGCCAGCTTCTGGAGCAGTTCGGGGCTGATCGTCAGCAGGTCGCAGCCGGCCAGTTCGACGATCTGCGAGGTGTTGCGGAAACTTGCACCCATCACCTCGGTCTTGTAGCCGAACTTGCGGTAGTAGTTGTAGATCCGCTTCACCGACTGCACGCCCGGATCGTCCGCGCCGGTGTATTCCTGGCCGGTGGACTTTTTGTACCAGTCATAGATGCGGCCGACAAAGGGCGAGATGAGCTGCACGCTGGCGTCGGCGCAGGCAATCGCTTGCGGCAGCGCGAACAGCAGGGTCATGTTGCAGCGGATGCCTTCCTTTTCCAGCACCTGCGCGGCCTGGATGCCTTCCCAGGTTGAGGCGATCTTGATCAGGACGCGCTCGCGCGAAATGCCGGCGGCCTCGTACAGCGCGATCAGGGCGCGGCCCTTGTCGATGGTGCCCTGGGTGTCGAAGGAGAGACGCGCGTCGGTTTCGGTCGAGACGCGGCCGGGAATCAGTTTCAGGATTTCGAGGCCGAAGGCAATGATCAGGCGGTCGATCACGTCGCCGGTCGGCAGGCGCATGTTGTCGCGCACGGCCTTTTCCAGCAGCGGCTTGTATTCATCCTTTTGCACGGCCTTCAGGATCAGCGACGGATTGGTCGTCGCATCGTGCGGCGCGAAGGCTTTCATCGCCTGGAAATCGCCGGTGTCGGCGACGATGGTGGTGTACTGCTTGAGTTGTTCGAGCTGGTTCATGACGGGAGGGGCAGCGGCAAAAAAGGCCAATGATACCCCCATCGCCGGGCAGGCTGTTAGATCTGGATCTAGAGCTTGGGCGGATGCCGCAGGAATGAATCGAATTGCATGTCCAGCTTCTGCAAGGCCTTTTGCGCGTTTTGCATCTTCTTGCGGAATTCCGGTCCGCGCTTGAGCGCCAGTCCCACGGCGAGGATGTCGATCACCACGAGATGCGCGAGCCGCGCCGAGATCGGTGTGTACGGGTCGATGTTGAAACTGAGGTCGATCGGCACCAGCACGGTTGCCTCTTCGGCAAGCGGTGTGCCGCTCGGCGTGAGCGCGATGACATCGGCGCCGACCTTGCGCGCGAGCTGTACGCTGTGGAGGAGTGCGGTGCTGTTGCCGCGCTGGGAAATGGCAACGACCGCATCGCCCTTGGTCAGCAGTGCTGCCGAAATGGCATGGATGTGCGGATCGGCGTAGGCGACGGTGTGCACGCCGGAGCGGAAGAACTTGTGCTGCGCGTCGGCTGCCACGATGCCCGACGTGCCCTGGCCCCAGAATTCGATCTTGCTGGAACGCGCCAGCACATCCAGCGCCTTCTCGATTGCCGCCGGCTGCAGGTTGTTGCGCAGGTCGAGCAGCGTGTTGATGGAGCGGCTGCAGATCTTGCTGACGAGGTCGGCGGCAAGGTCGTCCTGCAGGGGGGACTCGTCGGCCTGCGGCAGGGCCAGCGCCAGCGTCTGCGCCAGCTTGAGCTTGAACTCGTGCCAGCCGTCGTAGCCCAGCGCGCGGCAGAAGCGCACCACCGTCGGCTCCGACACCTGCGCATTCTTCGCCAGCGCGGTGATGTTGCCGGAGACAGCCAGGTCGGGATTCTTCAGGACGGCCATGGCCACCTTCTTTTCCGACTTGGACAGGGCGTCAAGCTGGGTCTTGATCGAGTCGAGGAGCATAGAGATGAATTGGTCAGGGCCGGATCATTCTTCCGGCAGCGCTTCTTCCCGCCATTGTAATCCGTCGCGGCCGATCAACGCGCTTGCGGCAGCCGGCCCCCAGGTGCCGGAGGTGTAGGGCATCGGCTCGTCGCCTTCCTGTTCCCAGAAGTCGAGGATGGGCTCGACCCATTCCCACGCCGCTTCCAGTTCGTCGCTGCGCATGAACAGGGTGAGCTGGCCGCGCAGCACGTCGAGCAGCAGGCGCTCGTAGGCATCCATGCGCGGCATCTTGAAGGTTTCGCGGAAGTCCAGTTCCAGTTCGACCGGCCGCAGGCGCATGCCGTCGCCGGGCGTTTTCGCCATCAGGTTCATCTGCAGGCCTTCGTCCGGCTGCAGGCGGATGATCAGGCTGTTGGCCTGGAAGCTGCGGTTGGGCTGGGCGAAGATCGAATGCGGGATGGTCTTGAAACGCACCACGATTTCGGCGAGCTGGTCGGCCATGCGCTTGCCGGTGCGCAGGTAGAACGGGACGCCTGCCCAGCGCCAGGTATCGATTTCCGCCTTCAGGGCGACGTAGGTTTCGGTGCGCGAATTCGGGTTTGCATCCGGCTCCTTGCGATAGCCGGGAACGGGCTTGCCCTCGACATGTCCCGAGCGGTACTGACCGCGCACGACGTTCTGTGCAATGGTGTTGGGCGTGAACCGCTTCAGCGAGCGCAGCACCTTGAGCTTCTCATCGCGTACCGCGTCCGGGGTGGCGGAAACCGGCGGTTCCATCGCCACAATGCACAGGAGCTGCAGCAGATGGTTCTGCAGCATGTCGCGCAGGGCACCGGCGGTTTCGTAATAGTCCATGCGATTGCCGACCCCGAGTTCTTCAGCGATCGTGATCTGCACGTCGGAAATCCACTCGCGCCGCCACAGCGGTTCGAACAGCACATTGCCGAAGCGAAGCGCGAGCAGGTTCTGCACCGTTTCCTTGCCGAGGTAGTGGTCGATACGGAAGATCTGCGACTCGGAGAAGACCCGGCCGACTTCCTCGTTGATCTGCTTGGCGCTGGCAAGATCGCGTCCCAGCGGCTTCTCGAGCACGACACGCGATTCCGGTGTCGCCAGCCCGCTTTGCGAGAGGTTGTGACAGATCTTTGCGAACAGGCTTGGCGGCGTCGCCAGGTAGAACACGCGCGTGATCGGACTCCCGGCGGCCGGTTCGCGCATCGCTTTCACGAGCAGCGGATAGGTCGAGGCATCGGTCGCATCGAGCGCGACGTAGTCGATGCGCTTGCAGAACGCATCCCAGACAGCCGGATCGGGCGAGCCGGAAGCGGTGTGAGGCCGTGCGCTGCGGTTCACTTCTTCCAGGAAGGTTTCACGCGTCCATTCATGGCGTCCGACGCAGATGATGCGGGCAGAGGCGGGGATGTCCTTTGCACGTTCGCGGTTATACAGAGCCGGCAACAGTTTGCGCATTGCAAGGTCGCCGCCGCCGCCGAACAGGACCAGGTCAAAATCGGATAGAGCCATGATATTCAGATGGTTGCTTCAAAAAAACTGCTGCAAGCGCACGATCGATCCTTCCGGCTGGACGTGCGGACAAACTTCGATGGCAAAGCAGGGGCGCGGTTCGTCTTCGCGGAAAATTACTCCGACAAAGCGATCTTCGCCCGTGCAATCAAGCCGTTGGTCGAGCCATCGTGTGCGTCGGGATGCGCCGCACCCGTCAGCTCCGATTCGATATTCTTGGCAAGCACCTTGCCGAGTTCCACGCCCCACTGGTCGAAACTGTTGATGCCCCAGATCGCCCCTTGCACGAACACCTTGTGCTCGTACAAGGCAACGAGCGCCCCAAGGGTTGACGGCGCGAGCCTGTCCATCAGTATGGTATTGCTTGGGCGGTTGCCGGGGAAGACTCTATGCGGGAGCAGTGCTTCGATTTTTTCATCGGGAAGCTGCTGGGCGCGCATTTCGACGCGCACTTCTTCCGCGGTCTTGCCGCGCATGAAGGCTTCCGACTGGGCAAAGCAATTGGCGAGGAGGACCATGTGATGTCCGTCGAGCGCGTGCGCGGGCTTCAGCGCGGCAATGAAATCGACCGGCGTCACGTCCGTACCCTGGTGCAAGAGCTGGAAATAGGCATGCTGGCCGTTGGTGCCGACGTCGCCCCACACGACAGGGCAAGTGGCGGCCGGGACCGGAGCGCCGTCAGAGGTGACCCGCTTGCCGTTGCTCTCCATCTCGAGCTGTTGCAGGTAGGCGGGGAACTGGCTCAGGTCCTGATGGTAAGGGGCAATGGAGATCGAACTGCTGCCGAAGAAGTTGCGGTACCAGATGCCGATGAGGGCGAGGATGGCCGGCATGTTTTTCTCCAGCGGAGCGGTCTGGAAATGCTGGTCCATGGCATGGGCGCCCGACAGGAATTCGGAAAATCCTTCAAACCCGATCGCAAGCGCCAGGGGGAGTCCGATAGCCGACCACACCGAGTAGCGTCCGCCGACCCAGTCCCAGAACGGGAACATGTTTTCGGGATCGATGCCGAACGACCGCACGGCTTCCGTATTGGTCGATACCGCGACGAAGTGGCGGGGCAGGCCGGCTTCCGCATGCGCACGCAGGAACCATGCGCGCGCCGACTGCGCGTTCATCATGGTTTCGCGCGTGGTAAAGGTTTTCGAGGCGATAATGAACAGGGTGCTTTCGGGGCGGACTTTGCCCAGCACTGCGTCGAGGTCGTGTCCGTCCACGTTGGAGACGAAATGCAGCGACAGCCGCGGATGGACGAAGGGACGCAGTGCGCGGCAGGTCATCTCCGGGCCGAGGTCGGAACCGCCGATGCCGATATTGACGATGTCGGTAATCGGTTGCCCGGTGCATCCGGTCCATTGACCGGAGCGGACGCGGTCGCTGAACGCCTTGATGTGGTTGAGCACCGCATGAACCTCCGGCACAACGTCCTGTCCATCCACGACAAGCGTGGCGCTGCGCGGCAGACGCAGTGCGGTGTGCAGCACGGCGCGGTTCTCGGTTGCATTGATCTTTTCGCCGGAAAACATTGCAGAACGTTTCGGTTCCAGTCCGCGTTCGCGCGCCAGCTGGAACAGCAGGTCCATCGTCTTGTCGTCGAGCCGGTTTTTCGAGTAGTCGAGCAGGAGGCCGGCGGTTTCAATCGAGAAGCGGTTGAAGCGGTCGGGTTGTTGCGAGAACAAGCTGCGCATCTGCCAGTCTTTTGCTTCGGCAAAATGCTGTGACAGGGCCTGAAAGGCTGGTGCGTCGGTCAGGTTGGGCTGGGACATGGCAATTAACTGTTCCGGTGGAAAGGCAATTTGTATAGGACGTCAACGTGTTCAACTATACAACATATTAAGGTAAATTCACTACAAATTTTTCCCGGTACGCGCCTTTCTTGCGAAATCTCAGCGTGAGGATGGATTGGCTCCTGTAGAAGCGGGTTCGATATGGTGCGTGGGTTTATGTCCAAGGCGGATTTCTGATCGGTGTAATGCCCGGCATGGGAAAACTTGTAGTAAAATTACGTAAAGATAGTCAAGGATCGCATCATGTCTCTTCACTCCATACTGGCTTCCACCACCGACAGGATCGTCAGGCGTAGCCGTCCGTATCGCAGCGCCTACCTCGCCCGCCTTGAAGCTGCGCGGCTGAAGGGGGTGCAGCGGGGCGCGCTTGCCTGCACGAATCTGGCGCATGGCTTTGCCGCCTTTCCGGTCAATGACAAGCTCAGGCTGAAGCAGCAATCGGCACCCTCGGTGGCCATTGTTTCCGCATACAACGACATGCTGTCGGCCCACCAGCCCTTCGAACGCTTTCCGCATATCATCAAGGAAGCCGTGCGCGCTGCGGGCGGTGTAGCCCAATTCGCCGGCGGCGTGCCTGCCATGTGCGACGGCGTCACGCAGGGGCAGCCGGGCATGGAGCTATCCCTGTTTTCGCGGGACGCAATCGCCATGGCGACGGCGATCGCGCTCTCCCACAACATGTTCGACGCGGCGGTCTACCTCGGGGTGTGCGACAAGATCGTCCCCGGTTTGCTGATAGGCGCGCTGCACTTCGGCCATCTTCCTGCCGTGTTCATCCCTGCCGGGCCGATGACCAGCGGTATATCGAATTCGGAAAAGGCTAAGACGCGCCAACTGTACGCACAAGGCAAGGTCGGTCGCGACGAACTGCTGGAATCCGAGGCGCAGTCTTATCACGGCGCAGGCACCTGTACCTTCTACGGCACCGCCAACAGCAACCAGATGCTCATGGAGGTCATGGGCCTGCACATGCCGGCCTCCGCGTTCGTCACGCCGAACACGCTCCTGCGTGACGCGTTGACCGCAGCCGGTGCACGTCGCGCCGTCGAGATCAGCGCGCAGGGCAAGGAATACATTCCCGTCGGCCACGTCGTCGACGAAAAATCCATCGTCAATGCCATCGTCGCCTTGCTGGCGACTGGCGGTTCGACCAACCATACGCTGCACCTGGTTGCCATGGCGAAGGCTGCGGGCATCGTGGTCGACTGGAACGATTTCGATGCGCTGTCCGCGGTGGTGCCGCTGCTGGCGCGGATCTATCCGAACGGCGAGGCAGACGTGAACCATTTCCATGCGGCTGGCGGCACTGGATTCGTCATCCGCGAGTTGCTCGATGCAGGACTGCTGCATGAAGACGTGATGACGGTGATGGGCAAGGGGCTGCGTGCGCATTGTGCCGAGCCCTTCCTGCAGGGCGCAGAGGTGGTTTGGCGGCCTGCAGCATCGGCAAGCGGCGACCTCAATGTGCTGAGGCCGGCCGTGGAACCGTTCTCCCGCGACGGCGGACTTCGGCTTTTGTCGGGCAACCTCGGGCGCGCCGTCATCAAGGTGTCCGCGGTCAAGCAGCAGCACCGGGTCGTCGAGGCGCCTGCCATCGTGTTCAATTCTCAGGAAGATTTCATGCTCGCCTTCAAGGCGGGCAAGCTGGACCGCGACTTCGTTGCCGTCGTGCGTTACCAGGGGCCGCGCGCCAACGGCATGCCGGAACTGCACGCGCTGACGCCGGCCTTGTCCAGTCTGCAGGACGCCGGGCGCCGTGTGGCACTGGTCACGGACGGGCGCATGTCCGGGGCATCGGGCAAGGTGCCGGCGGCGATCCACGTCTCGCCGGAAGTGCTGGCTGGTGGGGCGCTCGGACGGGTGCGCGACGGCGACATGATCCGAGTGGATGCCGACACTGGCCAACTGCAGGCCCTGGTGGTGGAAGCGGAATGGAATGCCCGCGGGATGGAACCGGCAGACTTGTCAGCCAACCAGGTTGGCATGGGACGTGAACTGTTCGCGATGTTCCGCGGTTCGGTGAGCGCGGCGGAAGAGGGCGGCGCGACATTCGGCCTGCCCCCGCCGCTCCACTTGCCGCAGGAGCAGGACAACCCGCTTGCCGTTCCTGAGGAACAATCCTTCTCCGACGAGGATTCGCTCGTCACCCGCCGATAAGAAGAAAGACCATCATGACACTACTCGAGATCATGCGCGCCTCCCCGGTCATTCCGGTGATTGCGGTCGACAGCATCGACCAGGCGGTTCCACTCGCCAGGGCGCTGGTTGCCGGCGGCATTCGTGTGCTGGAGGTCACGTTGCGGACGGAGCACGGCATCCCGGCGATCAGGGCAATGGTGGAGCAGGTGCCGGATGCAATCGTTGGCGTGGGGACGCTGACGCAGCCGGAGGAATTCGCCGCCGCGCGCGATGCAGGAGCCGTCTTTGGCGTGTCCCCCGGACTGACGCCTGCACTCGTCGAGGCAGCCAAGCGTTCCGGCCTGCCTCTGCTACCCGGCGTCATGACGCCATCCGAAGTCATGTCCGCGCGAGAAGCGGGATTTCGCCAGTTGAAGCTGTTCCCAGCGGTGCCTGCGGGCGGGATCGGGATGCTCAATGCGATTGCCGGGCCGCTGCCCGATGTCACGTTCTGTCCGACGGGAGGCATTTCGCAGGAAACTGCGCCGCAATTCCTGGCGTGCAAGAACGTGGCGTGTGTGGGCGGGTCGTGGCTGACGCCGAAGAATGCAATGCAATCGGGGGACTGGCAGCAGATTACCGAGCTGGCCCGCGCGGCCAGTGCGTTGCGGACGGCTTAAGCCTACTCTGCTTTTTTCCTCGTATCGGCGTACATCACCACGCAATTGCGTCCCGACCGCTTCGCCTGGTATAGCGCACGGTCTGCCGCGTGGATGAGGCTGCCGGTCTTGGCCAGGTGTTCAGGGATGGTTGTGCTGACGCCCAGGCTGACGGTGACGAATTTCGCCACCCCCGAGTAGGCGTGCTCGATGTTGAGCCCTTCGATTTCCGCGCGCATTGCCTCGGCAATCTGCATCGCGCCGTCTTCGTTGGTTTCCGGCAGCACGACGGTGAACTCTTCTCCGCCATAGCGCGCCACCAGGTCGCACGCGCGATGGAGCGTGCCGCTCAACGCCGCAGCGATCTGCACCAGGCATTGGTCCCCGTGCTGATGGCCGTAGTTGTCGTTGTAGTCCTTGAAGTAATCGACGTCGATCATGATCAGGGACAGCGGCGTTGCGTTGCGCTTGGCGCGGCGGAATTCATCGTCGAGATGCAGGTCGAAGCGCCGCCGGTTGGCGATCCCCGTCAGGCCATCCACGAGGGTTTGCGATTCGAGTTCGGTCGCCAGTTCGCGCAGCTTTCTCTCCCTCGCCACGGCCATGCTCACATCGGTGATCTGCACCACGCAGTGGCGCGGCAGCCCGGCGATTTCCAGCGGCATGACATGCACGGCTTGCTGCATGCGCACCGAGTTCGCCGCATCCGCCGGATTGGCGTAGAGGGGGAAGGGCGCCTTGTTCAAGGTCTGTGAAAGCAGCGAAGCAAAATTGTTCTCGAGCGCCGCGAGAATCGCGATGTGGGTGCGGCCGTTGACCATGTCGGGAAACACTTCGCAGAAGGTCTTTCCCTGGATTGCCGCAGGCGACAGCAGCGAGTGTTGCTCCATCCACTGGTTCCACATGACGATTCGCTGTTCGGCATCGATCACGATGATGCCGGCCCTGACGGTCTTCAGTACACCCTGTAGCAAGCTGAGTTGCATGCCTATCCCATCAGCTTTGCGAGGTAATCGTCGATGTAATGCTGCAGGTCGTGCAGCGCGGGCATGTCGAGCAGGAAGGCGACGTAGCCGTAGATATGGTGCCGCTCGATGTTGAAGTCGATCTTCAGCGTCAGCACGACGCCGTCCCACTCCTTGCCGGAGGTGCCGAGGATGTCGTCGCCGGTGCCGGCGAGGTAAGTGGGGAGCGAGCCCCGCAGTTCCTTGCCGGCCGCATTGGCAAAGGAGCCCATGCAGGAGTTGAGGATGATGTTGCCGATCTCGCTCATCGCCTCCTGTTCCATTTCGCTGAGTTCTTCCAGCGAAAAGCTCTGGCCGACCATCAGCCGGACGATTTCCAGGCTTTTCTCTTCCGGGAACATCAGGAAGGCTTCGGTATTGAAGGCGCCCTCGAAGTGCTGCGCCACCGCCGAGATGCGGCGTCCTTCATCGCTGCCCAGCGTCTTTGCGACCTCAGCGCGGCTCTGGAAGCTGATCATGGGCACCGACATGGTGACCTCTTCATCCACGATGCGGCTCATCGCCGCGGCCGCCCGGCCGACACCGAGGTTGAAGATCTCAACCAGAGCGTCATGCTGAAGTTCGGTAAGCTGGAACATTACTGGTTTTCGAAGACGGCGATGATGCGGTCGATGCAGGCTTCGGTGATCGGCTTCTCTGCAAACGCGATGCCGAGCGCGCTCGCCTTTTCACGCGTGGCGTCCTGCACGTTCGCGGTCAACAGCGTGATGTGTGCCGACGGACATTTGGCCTGGATCTTGTCGACTGCCGCGAGGCCGCCCATGCCGGGCATGTTCAGGTCGAGGAGGACGAGGTCGGGAGTGACATTCTGCAGCTTGTCGATGGCTTCTTCGCCGCTGGCTGCTTCAGCAATGGTCCAATCGGGATGACGGTTGAGGATGAACTGCTTCGAGAGCAGGCGGGATACCTTGCTGTCGTCTACAACGAGAACGGTTGTCATTTTCGCATCGCTCTATTGATGTTGAAGCAAAAAAATGCTTTGTGGTAAGTCTAACATCCGATTGCTTCAGCACGCTTGCACTTGCCGACAAAAAATCCGGTTTTTGCGACAGGCTGCGCTTAAAATAGCGGCTTCCTTTTCCATTGCAATGCACCATGACCCAAGACGAAATGAAACAGGCGGTTGCCCGTGCCGCCATCGAGTATGTGCCCAGCGGCGAGATCATCGGCGTTGGCACCGGTTCCACCGCCAATTTCTTTATCGATGAGCTCGGCAAGATCAAGGACCGCATCAAGGGCGCCGTGGCTTCGTCCGAGGCAACGGCTGCGCGTCTGAAGTCGCACGGCATCCCGGTGTTCGATCTGAACGAGGTGGAATCGATGTCCGTCTATATCGACGGCGCCGACGAGATCGATCCCAAGGGCGCGATGATCAAGGGCGGCGGCGCGGCGCTGACGCGCGAAAAGATCGTTGCTTCCGTCGCGGCCAGGTTCGTGTGCATCGCCGATGGTTCCAAGCTGGTCGACATGCTGGGCGCGTTCCCGCTGCCGGTGGAAGTCATTCCGATGGCGCAGGCGGCTGTTGCGCGCAAGCTCAAGACCTTTGGCGGTGAACCGCGTCTGCGCATGAAGGATGGCCAGCCGCTGCTGACCGACAATGGCTGCATGATTCTGGACGTGGTGGGCCTGAAGATTGCCGACCCCGCAGGACTCGAGGCGCAGATCAACAATATCCCGGGTGTCGTGACGGTCGGCCTCTTCGCGCAGCGCGGTGCCGATGTTGCTCTGCTGGGTACGGCGGAAGGTGTGAAAAAGTTGACCTTCTGAAAGGGACGATAAAGCAAAAAAGCCCGCTGACCAGCGGGCTTTTTTGTATGTGTTGCGTGCGGGAGATTATTCCGACGGCGGCACGTAACCGGTTGCCACGTCCGCGCCAGAGCCAAAGAAATGGTTTTCCATCTGCGTCGCGAGATACTTGCGCGCGCGGGCATCTGCCAGGTTCAGGCGGTTTTCGTTCACCAGCATGGTCTGGTGCTTCAGCCAGCCAGCCCATGCCTCCTTGGACACGTTCTCGAAAATGCGCTTGCCGAGGTCTCCCGGATACGGCGGGAAATCCAGTCCTTCGGCTTCCTTGTTCAGCTTGATGCAGTGGACCATGCGGGCCATGTTCTACTCCTTGTTTATCGGAATGGCGCTGCCATATTGGAGGCAGCCGGGGTTTAAGGCATCACGAAGAAATAACTTGCACGATTTTGCTGGCCGTAGCAGGCACATTGCGGCGTTGCCCGCCACTTGCAGTGCTCGCACTGCGGCGTGTCGGGCGCCTTGCACAGCATCCCGCTACGACCGCCAAATCGCACAACTTATTCCTTCGGGACGCCTAAAGTTGCTTGATAAGTACTTGCGACTTGCGTTGCCAGTTGTACATGTGCTGCCGGTCCTTCGGCAGGTCGTCGACATTGGCATGCACGAAGCCGCGCTTGAGGAACCAGTGCGCGGTGCGTGTCGTCAGCACGAACAGTTGGTTGAAGCCGGCCGCGCGTGCGCGGTTTTCCATGTGCTTGAGGATGCGCTCGCCGTCGCCCTGGCTTTGCACTTCCGGATTCACCGTCAGGCAAGCCATTTCGGCCATTTTTTCCTTCGGGAACGGATACAGCGCCGCGCAGCCGAAGATCACGCCGTCGTGCTCGATCACCGAGAAATACTCGATTTCGCGCTCGATCAGCTCGCGGCCGCGCTTGACGAGAGTGCCGTCGGCTTCCAGCGGTTCGATCAGCTTGAGGATGCCGCCGACGTCCTCAATGGTGGCCTCGCGCAGGGTTTCCAGATTTTCGGTGCTGACCATGGTCCCGACGCCGTCGTGGGTGAAGATTTCCAGCATGGCCGAGCCGTCCAGTTCGAACGGCACGATGTGCGCACGCGGCACGCCGGCGCGGGAAGCCTTCACGCAAGCCTGCAAATAGAAGGCCGAATCCGGCGGCAGCACGCTGCTCTTGAGCAGGGCGTCGGCCTGGGCCGCAGTCAGCTCGCGCACGTCCCGGCCTTCAAGGTCGGTCATCATCGGGGTTTCGGTGATGAAGATCAGCTTGTCGGCGCGCAGCGCGGTGGCGGCGGCGACGGCGACGTCTTCCATGGCAAGGTTGAACGCCTCGCCCGTCGGGGAGAAGCCCAGCGGCGAGAGCAGGACCAGCCCGCCGGCACTCAGGATCGGGTGGATGGTCTCATAGGCAATCTTGCGTGCGATGCCGGTGAACTCGAGGTCGACGCCGTCGATCACGCCGATCGGACGCGCAGTGACGAAATTGCCGGAAATGATACGGATGGCCGAATGGGCCATCGGCGTGTTCGGCAAACCCTGGCTGAACGCCGCTTCAATATCGAGGCGCAATTCGCCGGCGGCCTCCTTCACGCACTCCATGGCGGCCGCGTCGGTGATGCGCAGGCCGTTGTGGTAGCGGGCGGTCAGGTTGCGCAGCGCCAGCTGCTCCTCGACCTGGGGGCGCGAGCCGTGGACGATGACCACCTTGATGCCCATGGCGTGCAACAAGGACAAGTCCTGGGCCAGCACCGGCAGGGCGCCCGACATCACCAGCTCGCCCGGGAAGGCGACCACGAAGGTTTTTCCCCGGAACGCGTGGATGTAGGGCGCTACCGAGCGCAGCCACTGAACGAATTGAATAGGGTTTTCCATGACGCGCATTATAATTCGCCCCGATATGTCTGCACTCGAACACGTCCAAAAAAGTCCTGCAAAGCCGCGCCGGCCCGAGGGGAAGTCCGTCGAACCGGTCGTCCGCAACCCCTTGCCGACGATTACCTTCCCCGAAGAGCTGCCCGTATCGGGCCGGCGGAAGGAAATCGCGGAGGCGCTTCGCGCACACCAGGTCGTCATCGTCAGCGGCGAAACCGGCTCGGGCAAGACGACCCAGCTGCCCAAGATCTGCCTCGAACTCGGCCGCGGCCAGAAGGGACTGATCGGCCATACCCAGCCACGGCGGATTGCCGCCTCGTCCACCGCCAAGCGTATCGCGCAGGAGCTGGGCACGCCGCTGGGCGAGCATGTGGGTTTCAAGGTGCGCTTCACGGATACCCTGTCCAAGGGCGCGTCGGTCAAGCTGATGACCGACGGCATCCTGCTCGCCGAGACCCAGACCGACCCGCTGCTGCGCCAGTACGACACGATCATCATCGACGAGGCGCATGAGCGCAGCCTGAACATCGACTTCCTGCTCGGCTACCTGAAGCAGTTGTTGCCCAGGCGGCCCGACCTGAAAGTGATCATCACCTCGGCCACCATCGACGCCGACCGCTTTGCGCGGCATTTCAGCAAGGGCGACAAGCCCGCGCCGGTAATCGAGGTATCGGGGCGCCTGTATCCTGTCGAAGTGCGCTATCGCCCGGTCGAGCCCGCTGACAAGACCGAAGGGAAACCGTCCGCGCAAAAGGAGCAGCGCGACCTGATGGATGCGGTGGTCGATGCGGTGGACGAGCTTGCCCGCATCGGTTCCGGCGACGTGCTGGTCTTCCTGCCCGGCGAGCGCGAGATCCGCGACGCCGCGGAAGCCTTGCGCAAGCACCATCCGCCGCACGTCGAGATCCTGCCGCTGTTTGCCCGCCTGTCGGTGCAGGAGCAGGAGCGCGTGTTCCGGACATCCAATGCGCGCCGCATCGTGCTTGCCACGAACGTGGCGGAGACCTCGCTCACCGTGCCGGGCATCCGTTACGTGGTCGATACCGGCCTCGCGCGCGTCAAGCGTTACAGCTACCGCAACAAGGTCGAGCAATTGCAGATCGAACCCGTCGCGCAATCCGCGGCGAACCAGCGCGCCGGCCGATGCGGCCGCGTCGCCGCAGGTGTCTGCATCCGCCTGTACGACGAACAGGATTTCCAGCTGCGGCCGAAATTCGCCGATCCGGAAATCCTGCGTTCCTCGCTGGCCGCGGTCATCCTGCGCATGAAATCGCTGCGCCTGACCGATGTCGAAACCTTTCCGTTCATCGAACCGCCGATGGGACGCGCGATCGCCGACGGCTACCAGCTGCTGCAGGAACTTGGCGCAGTCGACGATTCGAACCAGCTTACACAACTCGGCCGCCAGCTCGCCAAACTGCCGCTCGACCCGCGCGTCGGGCGCATGATCCTTGCCGCGCGCGACAACGCCGCACTGACCGAAGTGCTGATCATCGCCGCCGCATTGTCCGTGCAGGACCCGCGTGACCGGCCGATGGATGCGCAGGATGCGGCCGACAACGCGCACAAGAAGTTTGCGGACGAGAAGTCCGAATTCCTCAGCTACCTGAAGATCTGGAAGTGGTTCGAGGACGCCATCGAGCACAAGAAATCGAACAGGCAGCTGATGGACAACTGCCGCGCGAATTTTCTTTCGCAGCTGCGCCTGCGTGAATGGCGCGATGTGCATTCCCAGTTGCTGACGCTCGTGCGCGAGCAGGGATGGCGGTTGAACGAGACGCCTGCGACCTACGAGCAGCTGCATACTGCGCTGCTGACCGGCCTGCTCGGCAACGTGGGTTTCAAGGCGGACGACGAGCAGGTTTATCTCGGCGCGCGCAGCATCAAGTTCTACATCTGGCCCGGTTCGCATCTTGCCAAGAAGGCCGGGCGCTGGATCATGGGCGCCGAGCTGGTCGATACGACCCGCCTCTACGCGCGCTGCATCGCGCAGATCCAGCCCGAATGGCTCGAACGCGTCGGTGGGCACCTGCTGAAGAAATCCTGGGGCGACCCGCGCTGGGAAAAGCGCACGGCGCAGGTATCGGCCTACGAGCGCGCCACGCTGTACGGCCTGGTCGTCTACAGCCAGCGCCGGATCGACTTCGGAAAGATCAACCCGAAGGAGGCGCGCGAAATCTTCATCCGCGGCGCGCTGGTGGCAGGCGAATTCGACACGCGCGCACCGTTCCTCGCCCATAACCAGAAGCTGGTGCGCGAGATCGAAAACCTCGAACACAAGTCCCGCCGCCTCGACGTGCTGGTGGACGAGGAGCTGATTGCCGCCTTCTACGACAAGCTGATCCCGCAGGACATCCATACAGGTATCACCTTCGAGAAATGGCTGAAGGAGGCGACGGCGCAGAATCCCAAGCTGCTGCACCTCAACCGCGACGACTTGATGCGGCATGAGGCCGCCGGTGTGACGACGGACCTGTTTCCCAAGACGATGAACGTGGCGGGTGTCGCGATGACGCTCACCTATCATTTCGAACCGGGCAGTCCGCGCGATGGCGTGACGATGACGATTCCGCTGTACGCCCTGAACCAGGTGTCGGCCGAGCGCTGCGAATGGCTTGTTCCCGGCATGCTGAAGGAGAAGGTGCATCTGCTGCTGAAGTCCCTCCCGCAAAAACTGCGCCGCCATTGCGTCCCTCTCCCTGACTATTCGGCGGGATTCTGCGAGCGCGCGGACTTCGGCAAGGGCAACCTGATTGACGCCGTGATCGCCGACGTGCGCGAACAGACGAGCGTGACGGTCAAGACAACCGACTTCAAGCTGGAGACCTTGCCGGCTCACCACTTCATGAACTTCAAGGTGGTGGACGAGCACGGCCGGCAGCTCGAGATGGGCCGCAACCTGTCGGCGCTGCAGGCGGAATTCGGCGGACAGGCGAGGGAACAGTTCCAGAAGCTGGCGGAGAAAACAACGATTGCACCCGTGGAGCAGGGAAGCAAGGCGAGTCCTGCGGCAGCCGCGCCGGCCGCTGCCATCTCCGAGTACCAAAACTTGACGACCTGGTCTTTCGGAGAACTGCCTGAACTGCTCGAAATTCAGCAAGGCAAGCAGACGCTGATCGGCTTCCCTGCGCTCGTCGACAGGCAGACGCATTGCGACCTCGAAGTCTTCGACGATCCCGCGGAAGCAGCGCGCGTGCATCATCTTGGCTTGCGCCGCCTGTTCTCGCTGCAGCTGAAAGAACAGCTGAAGTACCTTGAGAAGAACATCCCGAACCTGCAGCAGATGGGCATGCAGTTCATGTCGCTGGGCACGCAGGAAGAACTGCGCGACCAGATCATCCAGGCCGGCCTCGACCGTGCCTGTATGCAGGACCCGTTGCCGAAGAACGCGGAAGAATTCAACCAGCGCAAGGATGAAGGCAAGAGCCGCCTCGGCCTGCTGGTCAATGAGATCGCGCGCCTTGCCGCGCAGGTGCTCGCCGAGTACTACACGCTGCCGAAAAAGCTGCAGGGAGCCAAGGCGCATGCGCAGAGCGCGGCGGACATGCAGTCGCAGCTCCAGGCGCTGGTGGGAAAACGATTCATCGCCGACAACGACTACACGCAACTGGCGCACTTCCCGCGCTATCTGAAAGCGATCAACGTGCGCCTGGAAAAGCTGCGCGCCGACCCGGCGCGCGACACGCGCTTGATGGCCGAATGGTCGCAGGTCGCCGCGCCCTGGCAGCGCGCATTGAAGGACCGGCAGAAGAGCGTCGATCCGAAGATGGTGGAGTTCCGCTGGTTGCTGGAAGAGCTGCGCGTGTCCCTGTTCGCGCAGGAACTGCGCACCCCGATGCCTGTTTCGGTGAAGCGCCTGCAGAAGGTGTGGGAGTCCATGCAACGCTGATCCGTTATGATGCAAGCTCTCAATTCGCGGAACTTGCATACTGGAATGGATAGCACCGATCTCGAGGTCCTGAAAGCCTGTGATGAATGGCTCGCGCAGGGACGCCGATGCGAACTTGTCACTGTCATCCGGACCTGGGGCGCCAGCCCGCGTCCGGCAGGCGCCATGCTGGCCATATGCGAGGACGGCAGGGTGGTCGGATCGGTGTCCGGCGGCTGCGTCGAGGATGACCTGATCGAACGTGTGCGCAAGGAGGGTATGAAGCGCGCCCACCCTGAACTCGTCACCTACGGAATCACGGCGGAGGAAGCGCACCGCTTCGGGCTTCCGTGCGGCGGCACGCTCCAGCTGGTCATCGAACCGCTGTCCTCCCTGAGCCGGATTCCCGAGCTTCTGCAGCGTGTGGGCCAACAAGAGCTGGTATCCCGAGTCCTTCACCTGTCCTCCGGGGAAGTCGCGCTGCTGCACGGCCATCCCGACCAGCAGGTCGAGGTCGTCGATGGAAAGCTGGCAACGCTGTACGGCCCGCGCTGGCGCCTTCTCGTAATTGGCGCAGGCCAGCTGTCGGGGTTTCTTGCGCAGATCGCCACAGGGATGGACTACCAGGTCATCGTCTGCGATCCGCGCGAGGAATACCGGACTGCATGGCACGTGCCCGCTGTCGACGTAGTGCACGCCATGCCCGATGATTTCATACTTGAGCAGAAACCTGACAGCCGCTGCGCCGTCGTGGCACTGACCCATGATCCCAAGCTCGATGACCTGGCGCTGATGGAAGCATTGCGGTCCGAAGCGTTTTACGTCGGGGCGATCGGTTCGCGCGTCAATAATGCAAAGCGGCGCGAGCGATTGAAGCAGTTCGACCTGACGGAAGAGCAGGTCGAGCGCCTGCATGGACCGATCGGCCTTCATATCGGCAGCCGTGTTCCTTCGGAAATCGCCATTTCCATCCTCGCCGAAATGACCGCGGTGAAGAATGGAATTCCACGGGAAGACAAGATCCAGCGCAAGGCGGATATTTCCTGATTGCAGGTTTCCCGGCTTTATGCCATTTCGTTGACATTATTCAATTGATAACGTTTTGCCGCCGGTATAGTGGTTTTCGTCAATCCTCATCCAACAGGGGAAGGGAATGCAAAGACCACTTGCTGCAATGTCCAGCCTGCACTCCGGAGCGGTCGCATGAGGCATGTCATCATCGGCAACGGACCGGCCGGCATCATCGCAGCGGAAACGATCCGCAAGAATGCACCTGCTGACGAAATCATCGTCATCGGCGACGAGGCGGAAGTGCCGTATTCGCGCATGTCCATTCCTCATCTTCTCGCCGCCAATATCAATGAGGCGGGCATGCATTTGCGGCGCGAAAAGGACTGGTTCGCGCACCAGCAGGTCACGCCGGTATATGGGAGGGCGGTGCATGTCAGCGGCCGTACGCGCACCGTCAAGATGGAAGACGGCACGGCCATCGAATTCGACAAGCTCCTGATCGCCAGCGGCGCATCGCCGCGCGTGCCGGTCATTCCCGGCATCGACTTTCCCGGCGTGCACGCATGCTGGACACTGGACGATGCGCGCCGCATCCAGAGGCTGGCGCAACCGGGCGCCCGCGTTGTCCTCATCGGCGCGGGCTTCATCGGGTCTATCGTGATGGAGGCGCTCCTCGCACGGGGCGTGTCGCTGACCGTCGTCGAACGACGTGACCGCATGTTGCCCGGCATGATGGGCAAGAAGGCGGGCGACATGGTGCAGCGGTGGTGCGAAAAGAAGGGCGTGCGGATATTTACCTCCACACGCGTTGTTTCGATAGGCAGCAGCGACCTGCTCCACGCGGGATCGACTCGCCTCGTACGGCTTTCGAATCGCGAGCAGCTGGTTGCCGACCTGGTTGTGTATTCCGTCGGCACCATGCCCAACGTGTCCTTCCTGAAGGGCAGTGGCATACGTTGTCTGCAGGGCGTGGTGGTGGATGCGTCGATGCAGACCAATGTGCCAGGCATCTATGCAGCCGGCGACTGCGCAGAGACCTTCGACAGCGTCGCGGGACGCTCCATCATCTCCGGGGTGCAGCCTAACGCGGCGGACCAGGCCTATTGCGCGGCATTGAACATGACCGGCAAGCACGCCTTCCAGCGCGGCGTGCGGCAGATCGATGTGGTCGATACGATGGGCCTGATCTCCTCATCCTTCGGCAACTGGCAGGGCGTACGCGGCGGACAGTGGGTCGAGGTCGCGGATGAGCGCAATTTCAAGTACCTGCGGCTGGAATTCTTCAAGGATGTGCTCATCGGCTGCAATGCGGTCGGCGTCACCGAGCATGCGACCATCCTGCGCAGCCTGATCCAGAACCATGTCCATCTCGGCGAATGGAAGGATCGCCTGCTGCAGGAGCCGACGCGGCTGAAGGAGGCGTATGTGGCCTGCGTCGAGCAGCAATATGTCGACGAGGCGTCCTGGTTCCACCAGCCCATGGAACGGCAGCCGGAAGTGTTCCGCCAGGCTGTCTAGCCGATTTAATAACGGTTTGGGTTGCTGAAACTGATCCAGGTCAATTCAGGCCCGGCCACCCCCAAGTTTGGTGGCTGCCGGGGTGTTTTCGCGTAAAATCGCGGGGATTCGTCGTTTGCAGGCGCACTGCCGCCTCTGCGATCACCCTGCAATCCTACTCTCCCGCGAAAACAATGAGCATCAAATCCGACAAGTGGATCCGCCGCATGGCCGAGGAACACGGCATGATCGAACCATACGAGCCAGGCCAGGTGCGCCACGTCGATGGCCAGAAGATCGTCAGTTACGGCACCTCGTCCTACGGCTACGATATCCGCTGCGCCGACGAATTCAAGATTTTCACGAACATCAACAGCACCATCGTCGATCCGAAGAATTTCGACGAGAAGTCGTTCGTCGATTTCAAGGGCGATGTCTGCATCATCCCGCCGAATTCCTTCGCGCTGGCACGCACCGTCGAGTACTTCCGCATTCCGCGCAGTGTGCTGACCATCTGCCTCGGCAAGTCGACCTACGCGCGCTGCGGCATCATCGTCAACGTCACCCCCTTCGAGCCCGAGTGGGAAGGCTACGTGACGCTGGAGTTTTCCAACACCACGCCGCTGCCGGCGAAGATCTATGCCGGCGAGGGCTGCGCACAGGTGCTGTTCTTCGAGAGCGACGAAATGTGCGAGACCTCCTACAAGGACCGCGGCGGCAAGTACCAGGGCCAGCGCGGCGTGACGCTGCCGAAAACCTGATCTCCTCCTGACGGGAATTCTTCCAAATATTCTTTGGAGGAAGGTGCCATAGAATGAGACGCACGCCGCCTGCATGAGCAGGCGGCCAATCTCGCAAGGTGGCACCGATGTCCCTCGACTACCAGCACGTCCTCGATACCATCCAGGCCGAAGTCCAGCCCCTTCTCGGGCAGGGCAAGGTCGCCGGTTATATTCCAGAGTTGTCCAAGGTCTCGCCGGAACGCTTCGGCATGGCGGTGTATTGCCTCGACGGCCGCGCCTACATGACCGGCGACGCGCTGATGAAGTTTTCGCTGCAGAGCGTGACCAAGCTGTTTGCACTGGCGCTCGCGTTTTCGCGCGAGGGCGACGACATCTGGAAACGCGTCGGGCGCGAACCTTCCGGCAATCCGTTCAATTCGCTGGTGCAGCTCGAGGTTGAACGCGGCAAGCCCCGCAATCCTTTCATCAATGCGGGCGCGCTCGTCATCACCGACATCCTCGCATCGCGCTTCGTGCAGCCCGACATCGCCGTCCTGCAGTTTGCACGCCAGATCGCGGACGAGCAGGGCATCGACTTCGACCAGACCGTCGCCGAGTCCGAGCGCAAGACCGCGAACCGCAACAGTGCCATTGCCTACTTCATGAAGGACTTCGGCAACCTGCGCAATCCGGTGGAGTCCGTGATCGACAGCTACTGCCGCCAGTGTTCCATCACGATGACCTGCGCCGAACTGGCGAAGGCCGGCAGCTTCCTCGCCAACCACGGCACCATTCCCTGGAGCGGTGCGAGGATTCTCGGCCTCAGTCCCGCCAAGCGGCTCAATGCGCTGATGCTCACCTGCGGTACCTACGATGCAGCGGGGGATTTCGCCTTCCGGGTCGGATTGCCGGCTAAGAGCGGTGTGGGCGGCGGCATCCTTGCGTTGTTGCCGGGTGAGGCTTCGGTCGCGGTGTGGTCGCCCGGCCTGGATCCGACCGGGAACTCCCTCGCCGGAACCTACGCGCTGGAACGCTTCACAACGCTGACCGCGCGCTCGATTTTCTAGGGCAAAAAAAACCCTCCCCGTGCAAGGGGAGGGGCAGGTAAGGGGTAGGGTGTTCGCTATACAGCCGAGGTACTTCAACCATCCTGCCCCCAACCCAAACTCCCCTTTTCAAGGGAGGCGGCCCACCTCTGGAGGTTCAAGTCCTGCAGTCGCCACAAGACGACGTGATGATGTTGTTGCATCGATGATGCGCGCAAAAGCGGGTGCCGTCTGTTTCTGAAGTGCGATTGATGTTGCCAAATGTAAATCCAGTCAACGCGCACTGCGCGAAAGAGTTGTCAGGACGGGCAATGACTCATGGCGCAACGCGGGATAGTATGTGCGCATTGCAGATGGAGAACATTCTCATGAGTAACGCAGACATCCTGGCGACCGTCTTCGTCGTATTGATCGGCGCAATCGGGATATATGCGCTGGGCTATTTCGGCGGACGCCAGTACGGCTACCGCCAGGGCCTCGCCAAAGGCGAAAAGCTGAGCGGGCAGGTGCAGCACCTGAAAGGCGTGACGGACGGATACGTGATGGCGCTTCAGCACACGCCGGCACAGCGCAATGAGTACATGAATAATGTGCTGCTGAAGATCGGCGCCATCACGCCTGCCGAAATCGAAGTGCGCCGCCAGCGTCGCTTTCGTGCGCAAGTCGGGGGATGAGGTTCGCTTTGCGGAATATTCGTTGTACGGATGACATTCCTGTCCGATATCCGCTATAATTGCGGCCTTTCGGAATGCCCAGATGGCGGAATTGGTAGACGCGCAACGTTGAGGTCGTTGTGTCTTAGGATGTGGAGGTTCGAGTCCTCTTCTGGGCACCAAAATTCAAAAGGCTCGCTTCGGCTGGCCTTTTTCTTTTTCGAGCCTTGCAGGGGCTTGACAGCAAAAAAGCCACCGGCGAACCGGTGGCTTTCCCTGCAGGCGCGAAGCGTCCTTCGCGTTACTTCACGCAGTCCACATAGTAGCCGCGCTTGCCATCCACATCCTGCGTCACGAGGCCGTGCACATCGGTCTCGAAACCCGGGAAGCGCTCATTGAAGTCGCGCGCAAACTTCAGGTAGTCGACGATGGTCTTGTTGAAGCGCTCGCCCGGGATCAGCAGCGGAATGCCCGGCGGGTAGGGCGTCAGCAGGATCGCGGTGACGCGGCCTTCCAGTTCCTCGATCGACACGCGTTCGATTTCGCGATGTGCCATCTTCGCGAAGGCATCGGACGGCTTCATCGCCGGCTGCATGTCGGACAGGTACATCTCCATCGTCAGGCGCGCCACGTCGTAGGTCTTGTACATGTCGTGGATGCTGTGGCAGAGCTCGCGCAGGCCGACGCGCTCGTAACGCGGGTTGGCAGCGGCGAACTCCGGCAGGATGCGCCAGATCGGCTGGTTCTTGTCGTAGTCGTCCTTGAACTGCTGCAGCGCGGTCAGCAGCGTGTTCCAGCGGCCCTTGGTGATGCCGATGGTGAACATGATGAAGAACGAGTACAGGCCGCACTTCTCGACGATGACGCCGTGCTCGGCCAGATACTTGGTCACGATCGAGGCCGGGATGCCGGTCTCGCCGAACTTGCCGTCTAGCGCCAGGCCCGGGGTGACGATGGTCGCCTTGATCGGGTCGAGCATGTTGAAGCCGGGCGCCAGCTTGCCGAAGCCGTGCCAGTCGTCTTCCGCGCGGATCATCCAGTCCTCGCGCGAGCCCATGCCTTCGTCCGAGAAGTTGTCCGGCCCCCAGACCTGGAACCACCAGTCCTGGCCCCATTCCTGGTCGACCTTGCGCATCGCGCGGCGGAAGTCCAGCGCTTCGAGGATGCTTTCCTCGACCAGCGCGGTGCCGCCCGGCGGTTCCATCATCGCGGCGGCGATGTCGCAGGAAGCGATGATCGCGTACTGCGGCGAGGTCGATGTGTGCATCAGGTAGGCTTCGTTGAACATGTCCTGGTCGAGCTTCACCGTCTGCGAATCGCGCACCAGGATCTGCGATGCCTGCGACAGGCCGGCCAGCAGCTTGTGCGTCGACTGCGTGGAGAAGATCAGCGATTCCTTGGCGCGCGGACGATCCTTGCCGATCGCGTGCATGTTCTTGTAGAAGTCATGGAAGGTGGCATGCGGCAGCCAGGCTTCGTCGAAGTGCAGCGTGTCGATCTTCCCGTCGAGCATTTCCTTGATGGTCTCGACGTTGTACAGCACGCCGTCGTAAGTCGACTGCGTGATGGTCAGGATGCGCGGCTTCTTGTTCACAGCTTCGCGCGCGAACGGGTTGGCCTCGATCTTCTTCATGATGTTTTCGATCTTGAACTCTTCGAGCGGGATCGGACCGATGATGCCGAGGTGGTTACGCGTCGGCATCAGGAACACCGGAATTGCGCCGGTCATGATGATCGAGTGCAGGATGGACTTGTGGCAGTTGCGATCGACGACGACGATGTCGCCGGGGCCGACCGTGGAGTGCCAGACCATCTTGTTCGAGGTCGAGGTGCCGTTGGTGACGAAGTAGCAGTGGTCCGCATTGAAGATGCGCGCCGCATTGCGTTCGGACGCGGCCACCGGGCCGGTGTGGTCGAGCAGCTGGCCGAGCTCTTCCACGGCGTTGCAGACGTCGGCGCGCAGCATGTTCTCGCCGAAGAACTGGTGGAACATCTGGCCGATCGGTGATTTCAGGAATGCCACGCCGCCGGAGTGGCCGGGGCAGTGCCAGGAGTAGGAACCGTCCTTCGCGTAATGCACCAGCGCACGGAAGAAGGGCGGCGCCAGGCTGTCGAGGTAGGACTTCGCTTCGCGGATGATGTGGCGCGCGACAAATTCCGGGGTGTCCTCGAACATGTGGATGAAGCCGTGCAGCTCGCGCAGGATGTCGTTCGGGATGTGGCGCGAGGTGCGGGTTTCGCCGTACAGGTAGATCGGGATGTCGGCGTTCTTGTAGCGGATCTCTTCCACGAAGGCGCGCAGCGACTTCAGGGCGACGTCGGTTTCCTCGGACGTGCCGCCGCCGAATTCTTCATCGTCGATCGACAGGATGAAGGCGGATGCGCGCGATTGCTGCTGCGCGAACTGCGACAGGTCGCCGTAGCTGGTCACACCCAGGACTTCCATGCCCTCATCCTCCATCGCTTGGGCCAGGGCGCGGATGCCGAGGCCGGAGGTGTTTTCGGAGCGGAAGTCTTCGTCGATGATGACGATGGGGAAGCGGAATTTCATGTGGTCTCCAGAGAGGACGAAATGCTAGGGAGACGCCTGGGCGGAAAGCTTGCGCGCCGAAAAAAAGAAAAACCGAATTTTCGCAGATATGGCGGGGGTGTGCGCGAATTGACCGCGATTTTGCAAAGATAATGAAAAGTTGTTGTTTTGATATGGGGCGCCATGCTCCCTGCCACGGCGCGATTAGCGGTCAGCTCGGATAAATCGCCTGTTCGGCGGCATTATCCACGCCCCTTGCCGGCGCGCTGCCCTCGATGTATGTCTTCATGCGCATCAGGTCTTCTTCCAGCTGGTGCCTAGGATTGCCGTTGAACAGGGTGGCGACCGCATCACCCAACGCCCCGGCAGGCGGCCTGTAGGTCATGTGCACCGATACGCGCGTGCCGCCGTTCGCCGGTTCGAAGCGTACGCGTCCGGTGTGCCCGACTTCGGCGTCCTGCGTCGTGCGCCAGGCAAGCGTGCGCGGACGTTCGCTCTCCGTCACCTTGGCATCCCATTCGATCTGCGCCCCGGCCGGCCCGCTGACGACCCAGTGCGAGCGCCCGTCGCCGATGTCGCGCACCTCGCGCACGTTGGACATGAATTGCGGGAAGTTTTCGTAGTTCGACCAGGCATCGAAGACGGTTTCCGGCGAGGCTTCGATGTAGATGGTCTTGTGCAGTTCGACGGTTTGCGATCCGTGCCTGGCCGATGCCTGACGTCCCTTCACCATGCCTCGTGCGAGCAAGCCGATTCCGAGAGCGGCAGCGGCAAGTCCCAGCGCGGAACGCTGGCGCATGCCGTAGGCGCCAAGTGCACCGCCGCCGACCGTTGCCACCGCGCGCCATGCAGGCGGCCAGTTCGCCTCGAGGATGGAGGTATGGAGCAGGCGCGGGCGTCCTTCGCCCTGCAGCGAGGGTATGCCTTCCGCGCGGTCATGCACCTGCAGTGCGTCGTCGATGCTCTTCACGCCGGACACTGTGCGGACCGCTTCCAGCAGTTGCACTTTTTCATGCGTGAATACCGGACCGCTCAGGATGATGCAGCCATCCTGGGCATGCACCTTGATGGCGTGAGGATGAGATACGGCGCGGCCCACCATCGAGCGCACCCGCTCGGTCAACAGCTGGTCGTCGGTTGTCTTTGCGCGTCGCGAGAACAGGCGGCCGGTCTTTGCGCGCATGCCTTGCATGCGGTTGGCAAGGTCGCGCGATGCGGTACCAATCGCGCCCTGGGAACGGTGCGCCGTATGCACCACCTTGTCACGGATGAGCGCGCGCCGGCGCCTGCCCCTGTCGGGGTCGGACAGATACATGGCCGCCGCACCGATTGCGGCGCCAGCCAGCCATTTTCCCCATGCTTGCGATGTTGCCGACTCCTGGTCCATGACGATCTCCTTTTGTTCGTTGACGGAAATGTGCAGCCGGTCAATGCCGGTCAACCGGCCGCAGGCGGATAAATGAGACAGGCGGAGAGGGGAGGAGTTGCCCGGCGAATGCCGGGCGAGAGGAATTACAGGTGCAGCCAGGCAAGGACGCCGAGGCCGAGGCCCGCAGCGGCAACGCCGTAGGAGGCGTATTCAAGCCACTTCTTGCGCGTAAGCAGGGTGATGGCGGCCAGTGAGATCGCGATTTGCTCCGCGGTCATCGCCTGCGCCCAACGGTGGTGCTGGTGCATTTGCTCATCGGACTGCTTGTCCCAATTGACTGCCGAGACTTCCAGCTCTTCGGCTTTGGCCTTGATCTCGGCCTTTTCCGACTTGTAACGCTCGACCTCGGACTTGTACTTCTCGGTGTCGGTACCGGGCAGGCTCAGGGCCAGTTCGGCCAGGTTCTGCTTGTTGGACTTGGCCTGGTAGTAGTTCCACTGGTTGGATGCCTCGGTCTTCTTGATCGCGGCGTTGTTCTTGTACAGCGCGGCATTGTTTTGCGTGGCGCCGGCCTGGTAGCCGAAGATGGCGCCGACCGTGGCAAGGATCGCTGTGGTCACCGCAATCTTGTTGGAAAAACCGTCGCCGCCATGCGCGGCGTGTTCCACCTCATGATCATGGGGACCATGAACATGAAAACCGTGTCCTGCCATTTACTCTCCTGTTCGTACGTAAGTGACGTATGCGTAGTCGAATCCGTTGGATTCGGAGCGGTGGGTTTCGCGCGCGGTTTCTTTCCATTGTCCCGGATCGATTTCAGGAAAGAATGCGTCGCACTCGAAGGTTTTGCCGATCTCGGTCACCACCATGCGGTTCGTGATGGGAAGCGCCTCGGCGAAGATCTGGCCGCCGCCAATGATGCAGGATGGCGTTTCGCCGACGAGCGCAAGCGCCGCTTCAAGCGAATGCACCGTGTCCACGCCGTCACGCTTCCATTCCGGATTGCGCGTGATGACGATGTTGCGGCGGTTGGGCAGCGGGCGGCCGATGGAGTCGAAGGTCTTGCGCCCCATGATGATGGGCCTGCCTGTCGTCGTGCGCTTGAAATGCGCAAGGTCCTCCGGCAGATGCCAGGGCATTTTATTGTCGATACCGATGCCGTGTTTTTCGTCGAGGGCAACGACGATGGTGAGATCCGCCATCAGACCGCCACCGGTGCCTTGATGTGCGGATGGCTCTCGTAGCCCTCGATCGCGAAGTCTTCGAACTTGTAGTCGAAGATGGAATCCGGCTTGCGCTTGATGACCAGCTTCGGCAGCGGGAAGGTGCTGCGCGAGAGCTGCTCCTGCACCTGTTCCATGTGGTTGGAATACAGGTGGCAATCGCCGCCGGTCCAGATGAAATCGCCCACATCGAGGCCGGCCTGCTGGGCCATCATGTGCGTGAGCAGCGCGTAGGACGCGATGTTGAACGGCACGCCGAGGAAGATGTCCGCGCTGCGCTGGTAGAGCTGGCAAGACAGCTTGCCGTCGGCCACGTAGAACTGGAAGAAGGCGTGGCAGGGCGGCAGCTTCATCTGCGGGATGTCGGCGACGTTCCAGGCCGAGACGATCATGCGGCGTGAATCCGGATTGTTGCGGATCTGGTCCATCACCTGCGCGATCTGGTCGATGTGCTTGCCGTCCGGCGTCGGCCAGGAGCGCCACTGGTAGCCGTAGATCGGGCCGAGGTTGCCTTCCGGGTCGGCCCATTCGTCCCAGATCGAGACGCCGTTGTCTTTCAGGTACTTGATGTTGGTCGAACCGGCCAGGAACCAGATCAGTTCATGGATGATGGATTTCACATGGACCTTCTTGGTCGTCAGCAGCGGAAATCCTTCCTGCAGGTTGAAACGCATCTGGTAGCCGAAGACCGAGCGCGTGCCGGTGCCGGTGCGGTCGGTTTTTTCGGTGCCATGTTCGTACACATGGCGCATGAAGTTGAGGTATTCGCGCATGGTTCTGCTTGTTCGGTGGAACCGGGTATTTTAATGGAATTCGACAGCCCGCCTGTCCGAATTATTGTTGACCGAATTGCAACGCGGCGAGGCTAGCATACAGGCCGCCTTGCGCGACCAGCATTGCATGTGTGCCGCTTTCCACGATGCGACCATGTTCCAGCACGATGATCCTGTCTGCGCGCTGTACCGTCGCCAGGCGATGGGCGATGACCAGTGTTGTCCGGCCGACCATGGCGGCTTCCAGCGCTGCTTGCACGAGGCGCTCCGATTCGGCGTCCAGCGCGCTTGTCGCTTCGTCAAGCAGCAGCAGGGGCGGATTCTTCAGCAGCGCGCGAGCAATCGCAATGCGCTGCCGCTGTCCGCCGGACAGGCGGACGCCGCGTTCGCCGAGGAAGGCGCGGTAGCCGTCGGGCAGGCGCTCGATGAATTCATGGGCCGCAGCCAGGCGGGCGGCCTGCACCACTTCCTCGTCGCTGGCATCGGTGCGGCCGTAGCGGATGTTCTCCATCGCGTCGGCGGAAAAGATCACGGTGTCCTGCGGGACGATGCCGATGGCGCCGCGCAATGCATGCAGGTCCAGCCGCCGGATGTCCACGCCGTCGAGCAGGATCTGCCCCTGCTGCGGATCGTAGAAGCGCAGCAGCAGCTGGAACAGCGTCGTCTTGCCCGCGCCTGACGGACCGACGACGGCCACGGTTTCGCCGGGACGAATGTCGATCGATACGCCGGACAGCGATGCGTTCTGCGGACGCGAGGGATAGTGGAACGTCACTTCGCGCAGCGCAAGGGATGCGCCGTTCGCGGTGCGGGCCGGCAAGGAAATCGTCGTGGCCGGCGGCTGTATCGGCGAACGCACGACGAGCAGTTCGAGCAATCGCTCCGCCGCGCCGGCCGCGCGTTGCGCCTCGCCCATCACTTCCGACAGCGCGCCGGTTGCGCCTGCGACGATCGACGCGTACAGGATGAACTGGCCGAGTTCGCCGCGCGTCATCGTGCCTTGGATCACCGCATGTGCGCCGAGCCACAGCACGAACACGATCGCGCCGAACACGAGCAGGATTGCCAGCGCGGTCAGCATCGAGCGCGCGCGGATGCGCTGCATGGCGGTATGGAATGCGCGTTCCACCGACTCGCCGAAGCGCCGCGACTCATTCGTCTCCTGTGTGAAGGCCTGCACCGTCGGCATGGCGTTGAGGATTTCGCCGGCGAGCGCCGATGCGTCCGCCACACGGTCCTGCGAGTCGCGCGACAGCTTCCGGACGCGGCGGCCGAAGAGGATGATCGGAACAACCACAGCCGCCAGCATCACGACGATGATCGAGGACAGCTTGATGCTGGTGACGAACAGCATCACCAGTCCGCCGACGAAGAGCAGGGTATTGCGCAGGGCAAGCGAGATGCTTGTGCCCACCAGGGTCTGGATCAGCGTGGTGTCGGTCGTGAGGCGCGACAGCACTTCGCCGGTCTGCGTGGTTTCGAAGAATTGCGGGCTCTGCATGACCACATGGCCGTACACCGCGCTGCGCAAGTCGGCGGTAACGCGTTCGCCCAGCCAGGACACCATGTAGAAGCGTGCCGCGGTGGCCAGCGCAAGTATGCTGGCAACGCCGAAAAGCGCGAGGAAGTACACATCGATATGCGCGCTGTCCTGCATCCCGTCGCTGCCGAAACCGGCATCGATCATGCGACCGAATGCATAGGGAATGGCAAGCGTGGCACCGGCGGCGATGAGCAGGGCCACGCCGGCCAGCATGAACTGCTTCCGGTACGGCGCCAGGAAGGGCAGGAGGCCCTTGAGCGTGGCGATACTGCCTTTTTGTTCTCTTGAAGGATTCATAGTTTCAGCGGTTTTACGTAGCCGGTCAGTTCGAGGTAGCCGCGCCCGATACGTTGTTCGTCGCGCCGGATGGTGACGGCCCCCTCCCAATATACCGAACCTGTGGACTGTCGCGAATCGAGCTCCTGGTCGTCCTGCAGCGGTTCCAGCTCCCAGGTCATTGCGCCGGTGCGCACCTTGACGGCGACCGGGTAGGTCGCGCCGGTGCGCGGCGAGCGCCAGGTGCGTGTGGGAGTGAATTCCACCTGGTCCGGCCCGAAATGCGATATCCGCCCTGACTTGTCCCGCAGCGCCGCGTGGGACCACAAGGTGTCGCCATTCTTCAGGCGGATGCGGAAGACCATCAAGGCCGCGCCGTCGTCCATGTTGGCGCCGATCCAGTCCCATCCTGCGGCTTCTGGATCGAGCACCGTGGTCGACCATTCATGGTCCAGCCACGCGGTGCCGTTGACGCGGACCGTGTTGCCCGATCGCGTCACGGCACCTTCTACCTTCAGTTGCGGTTCGCTGTAGTAGTAGCTGGCCTGTTCCTGCTTCGGCCCCTTGCGGGAGAATCCGTTCTCGCCCTGCAGCATCGGCGGTTGCGTCGGCGTGAGCACCAGGTCGAGCGTGAAATCTCGGCCGGGAAGGCTGGCGCGATAGCGGCCGTCCGCTTCACGCATGAAGCGCCATGCATCGAGCTTGACGTCGGTATTGCCCGTTCGCGCATAGGCGCGGCCGAATCCTTCACGCGCGCTTTTCTGTTCATGCAGCAGTTTCCCCACGGCGGGATCGGACAGGGCGGCATGGGCGATGATCAGTTGCCGGGGGGCGAAGCGGCTGGGATTGTCGGCGTCGTGATCGGTCGCGGATCGGAAGAACGTGATCTGGAAACCCAGGGGCTTGCCATCCGGCGTCTCGACCCACCCGGTCACGTACCACCATTCGGTCCGGTAATCGGGATGCGCACCGAAGTCCTGCGGCAGCGACACGGATTTGCCGGGCACGACAGCGGAGAGTTGCGGTGGCGCTGCGAAAGCCGGCAATCCGAACGTGAATACGGCCAGCAAGCAGAGGATACGAAGGAGCATCACCAATCCTCCCTGACTGCGCGCACCGCATCGCCGGATACGGCATACCGGCCTGAAGCCAGTGCGGTCAGCGCGGCGGAGACAAGCAGCACCGCGGCGACCGACACCAGCATGCCCCACGGCATGTGCAGTTGCATGGTCCAGTGGAAGGACTGCGGATTCACGACGAACACGAGGATGAGGCTGATCGCACTGCCGAGCAGGAAACCGACAACGATCCCTAGCAGGGTGAGCAGGCTGCCTTCCGCCGCCAGCATGGCCAGGATCTGGCGGCGCATGAGGCCGATGTGGCGCAGCATGCCGAATTCCTTGGCGCGTGCCAGCGTCTGCGCGGAAAACGTCGCCGCCACGCCGAACAGGCCGATGACAATCGCCACCGCCTCCAGCAGGTAGGTGACAGCAAAGCTGCGGTCGAAGATGCGCAGGCTGATGGCGCGGATTTCCGCCGGTTCGGAAAACTCCAGCGCGTCGCCGAACGGCAGCCGCCGCAGGCCATCGATCACTTGTGCGGTGCTTGTTCCTTCCCGCAGCCAGAGCGCCGCGTCGTTGACCTCCCTGTCGCCCGTCAGCTGCCTGTAATCGGACAGACGCATCTGGATGGCCCCTGACTGGCGCGCATAGTCGCGCCAGATGCCGGCGACATAGACATCGTGTAGTTGTCCCGCCAGCGGGAGGCGCTGGCGCTCGCCGGGGCGGAATCCGTAGAGGTCGATCATCGCCTCCGATACCCAGACCGGCACGGCATCCGCGGGAATCTTAGACACGGGTACCGATTCACCGACCAGCGGCAAGGTGCGCGCGGGGTCCGCGGCATCGACCGGCCGCGCAAGCAAGGCGACGGAGGGGCGCGCCGGGTTAAGCACCAGTTGCGTCACGCGCAGGAAGTTGGCCCGGACTATCCCGGGCGCCTTCGCGATCGCCTCCTGCTCGGGGGCGGAGAACGCGCCGGTATTGCCGCCTGACGCCGAGCGCACATACAAGTCCGCCGACAGCACCTGCGACAGCCAGTCGTCCACGGACACGCGGAAGCTCGCGACCATGATCGCCATCGCCACCATGAGGGCGAAGCTCGACAGCACGCCGCCGAGGGCAATCGATGCCTGGTTGGGCGCATTGGCGAGGCGGCCGAGCGCAAGCGCCGCAACGGCGCTCGAACCAGGCCGGATGACCGTGCGCGACAGGAAGGAAAACGCCATTGCCGCTACCCGCGGCATCAGTCCGATTCCGCCGATCAGCAGCAGCGCAATCGACAGGTAGCCGAACACCGGCAATTCGAATACCGGCGGCAACTGCGACATCGCGCCGCCGGCAGCAAGGCAGACGAGCGCAGGCCAGGGCGTGGCAAGCCGCGACAGCGCGACGTCTTCGCTGCCGGACTTGAGGGCTTGCGCGGGACGTGCCCGTGCCGCTTCCCATGCCGGGCTCGCACAACCGAGCAGGCCCGCCGCCGTTCCAAGCAGGAAAAATGTGACTGCTGCGGGAAGCGAGAATTGCACGGTGGGCTGCACGCCGGGAAAGTAGCCCCCGCCCAGGTCTCCGCCGAACAGGCGCAGGGCGGTACCGGCAATCGCGTAGCCGCCGGCAAGACCTGCGAGGGATCCGGTCACGCCCAGCACCGCGCCCTCGGCAAGGATATGCGTCAGCACTTCCCGGCGCGTCATGCCGGCGACGCGGAGCAGGGCGAGCTGGCTGCGCCGTCGCAGTACGGACAATGCCTGTGTCGAAAACACCAGGAATGCGCCGGTGAACAGTGCCACCAGCGCCAGCATGTTGAGATTGACACGGTAGGCGCGCGACATGTTCGCGGTGCGCGCTTCCTGGTCTTCTGTCTCGGTGATGAGCAGGCCCGCGGGGAGCTCTTTTTCTAGCGCGGACTTGAAAGCGTTGCGGCTGATGCCCGATTCCAGTTTCAGTTCGATGTGCGACAAGCGGCCAAGCCGGTTGAAGCGCCATTGCGCCGCGCCGATGTCCATGACGGCAAGCCGCTGTCCGGCCCGGGCACGCATCAGCCCTCCGGCCACCCGCAAGCGCACGGAGCGTGTACCGGCCTGCAATTGCAGGGTATCGCCTTGTTTGGCCTGCAGCCATTCCATTGCGGCGGGCGAAAGGAAGATGGCATCGTCGGCGAGCGTGTCGAAGGCGCGGTCGTCCGCCGGGATGCCGATGAGATCCGGGGCAATGACGCCTGCCTGGAACACGTCGATGCCCAGCACCTTCAAGGATCCTTGCCGTCCGGGCACTGCTGCCTCCACTTCGAGGACCGGACTGGCAACAGCGATTTCCTTGCGCTGCGCAAGCCGTTCATAGACGGCCTCGTCAAAGGTCGGCTGCATGCCGCGCAGTTGCAGGTCGGCTTGCCCGGACAGGCTTTTGACCGCGGCGGAGAATTCGTTATAGGCCGCGGCATTGATCAGGTGAATGGCAAACCCGAGCGCGACGCCAAGTGCAATGGCCGCAGCCGCGACGAGCGCGCGAACCGGATGCGCTCGCCATTCGCCGAAGGTCAGCCAGCGCCGCAGCAGCGCGGTTGAGCCCGTGTTCATGCGGGCTGCAACCCGTCACGGGTCAACACCAGGACCCGGTCGGCGGTCGCTGCAGCGGCCGGCGAATGCGTGACGATGATGCCGGATGCGCCGTTGTCCTTGATTTCCTTGCGCAGCAGCAGCAATACCTCGTGCGCGGTATCCGGGTCGAGGTTGCCGGTCGGTTCATCTGCCAGCAGCAGTTTCGGCCGGTGCACCAGTGCCCGCGCGATAGCCACGCGCTGCATTTCGCCGCCCGAAAGTTGCCGCGGATAGTCATTGCCGCGATCGCGCAGGCCGACTGCTTCTAGCATCTCGGATGCGCGGTCGAGGCTGGATCTGTTCAGCATCAACGGCAGGGCGACATTCTGCATGACCGTGAGGTGCGGCAGGACATGGAAGGCCTGGAACACGAAGCCGAACTTCTCGCGCCGCAGCCGCGTCGCCGCATCGTCATCCAGCGCAGTCATCGCGACGTCATCGATCAGGATCTCTCCGGAGTCCGGTGTGTCCAGGCCGGCGATCAGGTTCAGCAGGGTCGATTTGCCCACGCCGGATTCGCCCATGACGGCCACGTATTCGCCCGCTTCCAGCGTGTAATCGAGGCCCGCGAGCACCTGCCTTCCACTTGCATACGATTTGGTGACGTCCCGCAGTTTGAGCATTCTGGTATGTGGATGGCGGGTGAGAAGGATTGTTACTCCGGGAGCAACGCGCGGGGCTGCGGTAAGGAATGTCATTCGGTTTCGACATAAGCAAATACGAAACCATGCTTGTGTCGCCTCAATGCCACCGGGAGCCCGACAAATATGATAACGAAAAACCTTGCCCTTCATTGCACACCGCCTAATCTGGCATTTAAGCAAACTTGCTTGAGCGAACCCATGGCGTCCATTCCCCATTCCGACCAGCCTCACTTCATACAGTTGTATCGTTTGGATCCGGAGGCCACACGGTTGGAGCTGGACAGGGGACTGCAGGCACCGGTGGCAACGATTGCGGCCAAGTACCTGTACGATGCATTGGGATCGAAACTGTTCGAAGCGATTTGCGAACTGCCGGAGTATTACCCGACGCGCACCGAGGGCGGCATTTTCAGCCGCCACCTTTCCGATATTGCCCGCTCGACCGGTCGGGGCGCGACGTTCATCGATCTTGGCGCAGGCAATTGCGCCAAGGCGGAAGGATTGTTTCATGCGCTGCAACCGGCGCAGTATGTGCCGATCGATATTTCCGTGGACTTCCTGCGGGATGCCGTCGAGCGGCTTCGCCAGCGCTACCCCATGATCCGCATGATGGGGATCGGCATGGATTTCTCGCATTCGCTCGAACTGCCGGCCAATGTACGGTGCGAGAAGCGCCTGTTTTTTTATCCGGGCTCATCCATCGGCAATTTCTCGCCGGACGAAGCCGCGTATCTCCTTGGCCAGATACGCGGCGCGTGCGGACTGGATGGCGGCCTGCTGATCGGCGTCGACCTGCTGAAGGACAAGGCCGTGCTGGACGCAGCCTACGATGACGCCATCGGCGTGACCGCTGCGTTCAACCTCAACATGCTGCGTCACCTGAATGTGCTCGTCGATGCCGATTTCGACGTGGTTGACTGGCGGCACCTCGGTTTCTTCAATGAAGCCTTGGGACGCATCGAAATGCATCTCGAGGCGCGGCGAAGCGTGACCGTTCGCTGGCGCGACGGAGTGCGCCATTTCCGCCAGGGCGAACGCATTCATACCGAGAACAGCTACAAGTACACGCGCCATGACTTCCTGCAATTGCTGGAACGCGCCGGTTTCGGTGCCGTGCGTACGTGGACCGACGAGCGCGAATGGTTCATGGTGTGCCATGCACGCGCACTGTGATGGAGATGGAAGATGAATGTCGATACGATCGCGGCACGCTACCTGGAAGTGCGCAAGCACACGATGGCGCTGGCCGATCCGCTGTCGGAAGAGGACTGCTGCGTGCAGTCGATGCCGGACGCCAGCCCGATCAAGTGGCACATGGCGCATACCACCTGGTTCTTCGAAACCTTCATCCTCGAACGCCATGAGCCGCAGTTCAGGCCCTTCCATCCGGCCTTCCGCGTTCTGTTCAATTCGTATTACAACGGCGTGGGCGACAAGCACCCGCGTCCGCAGCGGGGCATGCTGACGCGTCCCTCGCTGCGGGAGATTGCAGTGTACCGCCACAATGTCGACGAGCGCATGTGTGCCTTGCTGTCGGAACAGACGCTGACAGCCGAACTGCTGGCCCTCGTGGAAACCGGGTTGCAGCATGAGCAGCAGCATCAGGAGCTGATGCTCACTGACGTCAAGCATTTGCTGTCGATGAATCCGCTGTTTCCGGCGTACTCGTCTGCACCGTTCAGACCGGCACCTTCTGCGGCGCCGCTTGCATGGGTGGAACAGGAGGCGGCGCTGGTCGGTATCGGCCATGCGGGCGACAGCTTCTGCTTCGACAACGAGACGCCACGCCATCGCGCGTTTGTCGAGGGCTATGCCGTGGCTTCGCGGCTGGTCAACAACCGGGAGTACCTTGCTTTCGTGGAAGACGGCGGATACAACACGCCGTCGCTCTGGCTGTCGGAAGGCTGGGACTGGGTGCAAGCGAACCGGCTCGCGCATCCGTTGTACTGGCAACGGGATGCAGGAGGATGCAAGGAATTCACACTGCATGGATTGCATTCCCTCGATCCGTACCGGCCGGCCACTCATCTGTCATTCTATGAAGCCGACGCCTACGCGCGCTGGAGCGGCGCACGGTTGCCGACCGAGGCGGAATGGGAGCGCGCGGCACAGGGCGCGTCATCATTTGGCGCCGGCGGATTGCATCCGATGCCGTCGTCCAGGGAGCAGGCGGGCGGGTTGTGCGAACTCTTCGGCGCCGTATGGCAATGGACGCTGAGCAGCTATGCCCCTTACCCCGGCTATCGCGCGGCAAACGGAGCGATAGGCGAGTACAACGGCAAGTTCATGTCAAACCAGTATGTGCTGCGCGGATCATCCTGCGCCACTCCGGCAGGTCATGCGCGCGTGACCTACCGCAACTTCTTCCCGTCAACCGCGCGCTGGCAGTTCTCCGGTATCCGCCTGGCAAAATCCCGGTAAGGAAACAGGTCAGTCGAGCGACAGGCCGTAGTGAATGAACCCATCGTCCTTCACGTAGCCGTGCGACTCGTACAGTTTTCGTGCGGGATTGTCGTGTGCCGTCGACAATTCGATGCGCTTGCTGCCGGTCGCGGCCGCATGGGCGCGCGCCGCCTCCAGCAAGATGCTGCCGACGCCGTTTCCTCGCGCGGCGGGTACAACATACAAGTCATTGAGCACCCAGATGCGTCCCGCGCCGACAGACGTGAACGAGGGAAAAAGCTGCGTGAATCCGATAGCCTCGCCTGATTTATTCTGTGCAAGAAAGATGACGGATTCATGCCTGGCGAGGCGTTCAGTGATGAACGCGTGTGCCAGCGCCGGGTGCGATGGCTGACGGTAAAACTGGCGATACTGGTCGAACAGCGGGGCAATGGTGTCGGCATCCGACAATCCGGCCTGCCTGACGGTGATGCTCATGGTGATCCTTTGCTGTGGAGACAGGGGCAGCTTTCAAAATTAGCACAAATGCGCCAAGCACGAATGCCGGCGTCATTGGCTTTTGCATCGATGGCATCGATAATGAAAAATCGCAGGTCCATCGGACACACGACAAAGACAACAATGAATTTTTCCTTTCGCACCGCCACGCCGAACGAAATTGCCGGCGCATTGCAGGATGCGCGCGCGTACACGCTGGACCTGTTCGAATGCTATGCGGCAGAAGGGCTGGATGTCGCAGGCAGGGTACCGATCCTGCCCTTCATCAATCCGCCGCTTTGGCAACTCGGCCATATCGCCTGGTTCGCTGAGTGGATCATCCTGCGCGAGGCGTCCTCCAGCGAACCGTCGGCGGCGAAACGCGGGTCGCTGCTGACCAGGGGCGACGACTGGTTCGATCCGAACACGGTGCCGCACCCCTCGCGCTGGCTGATCGAATTGCCGAGCACGGGCGCGCTGAAGACGTATTGCCATGAAGTGCTGGACCGCGTGCTGGACAGGCTCGGCAGGGCCAGGAACGAGCCGGAGGCGCTCTATCCCTACCGGCTCGCGCTGGCGTATGAGGACATGCATGGAGAAGCGCTTGCCCAGGGTTTGCAGACGTTCAGCATTCCCGCTCCGCAGCAACTGGCGCAACGCAACCTGCCTGCCTGGGCCCAGGGCGAGATCCGTTTTCCCGGCGGGACGATCGAACTCGGCAGCAAACCCGACAGCGGCTTCGTGTTCGACAACGAGAAGTGGGCGCACCCCTGCCATGTACCGGCGTTCGAAATGGATTCGACACTGGTGTCCAACGCGCAGTATGGAGAGTTCGTCGACGACGGCGGCTACCAGAAGCCGCAGTTCTGGAGCAATGCGGGGCGCGCGTGGCTGATGGCCAACGACAGGTCCGCGCCGCGTGACTGGATCCGCGACAGCCGGCGCTGGCGCTGCATGCGTTTCGGCGCACAAGTCACCTTGCCTCCCGACGAACCGGTACGCCACCTCAGCCTCTATGAAGCGCAAGCCTATTGCATGTGGGCTGGGCGGCGGCTGCCTACCGAGGCGGAGTGGGAGTATGCCGCGCAGTCGGGGCATGCGGCGTTGCGCTGGGGCGACCTGTGGGAGTGGACCTGCACCCCATTCGAGCCGTACCCGGGCTTTGCGCCGGACGCATACCGCGAATATTCGACGCCTGCCTTCATGACCCATCAGACGGTGCGCGGCGCATCGCTTGCCACGCGCCAGCGCCTGCGTTCACTGAAGTTCCGCAACTTCTGCCTGCCGGAGCGGGACGACATGTTCATCGGTTTCCGGAGCTGCGCGTTGTAAACGAAAAAACGGCCACCGAAGTGGCCGTTTTTCTGATGCGGATACGGATCAGCGATCGCCGTAGGAACGGCGTCCGCCGCCGTTGTCACCGAAGTGAGAACCCTTGTTGTAGCCATCCTTGCGCGGTGCGCCCGGCTTGCTGAAGCTGCGCTGGCCCGGCTTGCCGCCGCGGTTGTCGCCCGGCTTCCAGCCGCCCGGCTTGCGAGCGGTGCGCGGTGCCGACGCCGTCTTCTTCGGCTCATAGCCCTCGATCACATCGACCGGAATCAACTGCTTGGTGAAGCGTTCGATGCGCTTGATATTGATGTTTTCCGAGTGGTTCACCAGCGAGATCGCCAGGCCGTTACGACCTGCTCGGCCGGTGCGGCCGATACGGTGCACGTAGTCTTCCGGGAACTTCGGCAGGTCGTAGTTCACGACGTGGGTAATGCCAGGCACGTCGATGCCGCGGGCGGCAACGTCGGTGGCCACCAGCACGCGCACATGGCCGCGGCGCAGTGCGTCGAGGGTGCGGTTGCGGGCGCCCTGGTGCATGTCGCCGTGCAGGGCGGCAGCGGCAAAACCGGCGATGTTCAGGCGGTCGGCGATCGTGTCTGCATCACGCTTGGTCGCGGTGAACACGACGGCCTGGTCGAGGGACGCATCGCGCAGCAGGTGGTCGAGCAGGCGGTTCTTGTGCGACAAGTCATCGACGAAGTGCACGCGCTGCTGGATGTTCTCGTGGCGGCTCGCCGCACTGGCGATCTGGATCACCAGCGGGTCGCGGGTGATGCGCTTGGCCATGGTGCCGACGACGCCGTCGAGCGTCGCGGAGAACAGCATGGTCTGGCGGGTTTCCGGCGTGGCGGCCACGATCTTCTCGATGTCTTCGATGAAGCCCATGTCCAGCATGCGGTCGGCTTCGTCCAGCACCAGGATCTCCAGTTGCGAGAAGTCGATCTTGCCCGACTCCATGTGGTCGATCAGGCGGCCAGGAGTAGCCACCAGGATTTCCGGGTTCTTTGCCAGCAGTTGCATCTGCTTCGGATACGGCATGCCGCCCAGGATGGACACAGTGCGCACACGGCGCAGGTAGGTGCCGTACTTGGTGGTCGCGGTCGTGACCTGAAGCGCCAGTTCGCGCGTCGGGGTCAGGACCAGCATCTTCGGCTGTGCTGCCTGGAAGCGCGGACGCTCGCCGCGCGAACGGGCGGACTGGCGTTCCTGGTTCGGCGTCTTCAGGGCAGGTTGAGCGGATTGTTCTGCGACGGCAAACTTGTTCAGCGCCGGCAGCATGAATGCCGCGGTCTTGCCGGAACCGGTCTGCGAGGAAACCATCAGGTCGCGGCCTTCGAGCGCCGCGGGAACAGCCTGCTCCTGGACGGGAGTCGGCTTGGTGTAGCCGGCTTCCGTCAATGCCTTGAGGATGGACGAGTGCAGGCCGAGTGTTTCAAATGTCATTGTGTTTCTTTCTTGAATTACAACGCCGCGACCACGTTCATGACGCGTACGCGAACGTATTGAAAAGGCAACGCCAACCAACGAAACAACTGAGAATTTTTCTGAGAAATTTCGGCACAAAGCTTTGCGCCGGGACGGTGTCTATCCAGAGCGACACCAAGAGGCGGGATGCTTTATCGTTATTGCTAAAGGGTTGCGATGCTGCGAGGTACATCATGCTGCAATGCACAGCGGCGCATTATACATACTATTTGAATCCGCCGTCGGCTTATTTTCGGAAGGGGCGGGCTGGCCCGCCCCAGTCCGGTATTACTCTTCCGGTGCGTACATGACGTGCGAGAAGCCGCCGTCGACGTAGGTGATTTCGCTGGTAATGCCCGAGGCGAGATCCGAAAGGAAGAAAGCGGCCGTGTTGCCGACATCCTCGATCGTGATGTTGCGGCGCAGGGGGGCATGGGCGGCGACGATGCCGAGCAGCTTGCCGAAGTCCTTGATGCCGCTGGCGGCGAGGGTCTTGATCGGACCGGCGGAAATGCCGTTCACGCGGATGCCTTTCGGGCCGAGCGATTCCGCCAGGTAACGTACGCTTGCTTCGAGCGAGGCCTTTGCCAGGCCCATGGTGTTGTAGTTCGGGGTGGCGCGGGTCGAACCCATGTAGGTCAGGGTCAGCAGCGAGGAGTTCGGGCGCAGCAGCGGCAGGGCGGCCTTGGCCATGGCCGGGAAGCTGTACGACGAAATGTCATGTGCGATGCGGAACGATTCCCGCGACAAGCCATCTAGGAAATCTCCGGTAATTGCTTCGCGCGGTGCGAAACCGATCGAGTGCACCAGGCCATCGAGGTGATCCCAGGACTTGCCGAGATCGGCGAATACCGCATTGATCTGTTCATCGCTGGAAACGTCGCAGTCGAATACCAGTTCGCTGTCGAATTCCTTGGCGAACTCGGTGATCCGGTCCTTGAAGCGCTCGCCGACATAGGTGAACGCCAGTTCCGCGCCTTCGCGCTTGCAGGCCTGGGCGATGCCGTAGGCGATGGAACGGTTGGACAGGAGTCCGGTGATCAGAATTTTTTTGCCTTGCAGGAATGCCATGAACGACTCCAGAAAATTTGGTGCGTATTTTATCGCGATACGGGTATAGACCATCGTGCCGCGGTCAAGAATCACCGGAAAAGCGCTTGTTTCAGCGGTTTTCGGGGTTCTGTTTTTCAGACTGGGCAAGATTGTAGGTTGGGTTGGGGCATAGGGCAACCTTTTGCGCGCTTGGGGAAAATCAACAGTGTTGGCTGTCTGGCATGTTAAAACGCTCACACTCGCTTACCGAAGGGCAAGGGCAACTTGATGGAATAGAAATCCTCGCTGTCCCTTTCGGTAAAATAGCCCGGCCCAGAGTCGCTGGGATGCACTACATATAGAGGCGCATGCGCAAATTCCTTATCCTCATCCTGCTCGTCAGCCTGGTATCCGCCAGCGGAAGCGCAATGGCCGCCCATGCCTTCTCCTTGTACGGGACACCGAAGTATCCCGAGGGTTTCAAGCACTTCGACTACGTCAACCCGGATGCCCCGCGCGGCGGCGAACTGTTCCTGGCCAATCCCGACCGGCGCACCAGTTTCGACAAGTTCAATCCGTTTTCCCTGAAAGGCGTCGCGGCCGCAGGCGTCTCCAACCTGATGTTCGAGACGCTCGCTGTCGGCTCGGCTGACGAAGTCGCCACCATGTACGGCCTGCTGGCGGAGGACATGCAGCTGGCGCCGGACCGCATGTCCATGACCTTCCGCCTCAATCCGAAGGCGAGGTTCAATAACGGCGATCCGGTGACCGCCGCGGATGTGAAGCATTCATTCGACAGCCTGGTCGCCAAGGGGGCGCCGTCCATCAAGATTACCTTCGCCGAGATCAAGCAGTGCGTCGTGATCGACGAACGCACGGTGCGGTTTGACTTCAAGTCCCTCAACCATGAACTGCCCCTGATCGCAGGCGGCGTGCCGGTGTTTTCGCGCAAGTGGGGGAGCAATACCAGCTTCGACAAAATCCAGCTCGAACCGCCGATTTCCACGGGGCCCTACCTGATCGACCGGTACGACATCGGACGCTCGATCAGCTTCAGGCGCGATCCGAAGTACTGGGGTGATGACGTGCCTTCACGGCGCGGCATGTTCAATTTCGCGCGGATCAACTACCAGTTCTACAAGGACGACGTCGCGCGGCTCGAAGCATTCAAGGCGGGAGAATTCGACGTGGTTGTCGAATATTCCGCAAAGAACTGGGCGCGTGCCTACATCGGGCCGAAGTTCGAGCGCGGCGAGATCATCAAACGCGAACTGAAGCACTCGAACGGCGCGGGCATGCAGGGCTTCATGATGAATTTGCGCAAGCCGCAGTTCCAGGACATCCGCGTGCGCAAGGCGCTGGGCCTGGCCCTGGATTTCGAATGGATGAACCGGCAGCTCTTCTACTTCCAGTACAAGCGCATCTATTCCTTCTTCAACAATAGCGAGCTTGCCGCCACCGGCATGCCCACTGCCGAAGAGCTGAAACTGCTTGAGCCCTTGCGCGCGCAGCTCGACCCGGCGGTGTTCGGCCCCGCGCCCGTGCAGCCTGTTACCACCCCGCCGTCGTCATTGCGGGCCAACCTCGTCCAGGCGAAAGCCTTGTTCAAGGAGGCCGGCTGGGAGTATCGGGACGGTGCGCTGCGCAATGCCAAGGGCGAGCCGTTCACGCTCGAAATCATCGACGATCAGGGTGCCATGTCGCGCATCATCAGCGTGTATGTGCGCAACTTGCAAAAGCTCGGTATCCAGGTGAACCAGCGCACATCGGACTACGCATTGATACAGCGCCGCATGCAGGAGTTCGACTTCGAGATGACGAGCATCAACCTTGGTGCATTCACCAGTCCCGGGAACGAATTGTTCGACATGTACAGTTCATCAGCGGCGGACGAAAAGGGATCGAGCAACGTCTGGGGCCTGAAGGATCCGGCCGTCGACAAACTTGTCGCCGCGGTGGTCGCCGCAACGACATGGAATGACCTTGTCACGGCATCGCGCGCCTTGGACCGCGTCCTGTTGCACAAGCATATCGTCGTGCCGCACTGGTTCTCGGGGACGCATCGCGTTGCCTACCGCAACCGTTTCGGCATCCCCAAGGTCGTGCCGCTGTATTACCAGGCCGACGGCTATGTCATCTCTACCTGGTGGGAAACCGGGCCGCGATAGGAAATTATCATGAGGATTGATCCATGAACCTGTGGGCTTATATCGGGAAGCGCATGCTGCTGATGCTGCCGACGTTGTTCGGGGTGATCGCGATCACGTTCGCCGTCATCCAGTTCGTGCCGGGCGGCCCTGTCGAGCAGATGCTGTCGGAGCTGAAGGGGCAGGCAGGCGCGGGCGAAGTCTCGACGAGAGGTCCTTCGGAGTACCGCGGGCGGCAGGGCGTCGATGCGGAGCGCGTCAAGGAAATCCAGGCGCTTTACGGCTTCGACAAGCCGCCGCTGGAGCGTTTCTGGCAGATGGTCAAGGGGTTCGCCACCTTCGACCTCGGGCAAAGCTTCTATCACCACAAGGATGTGTGGGGACTGGTGAAGTCGAAGCTGCCGGTGTCGATCAGTCTCGGCCTGTGGACGTTTTTCCTGACCTACCTCATATCGCTGCCGCTCGGCATCGCCAAGGCCGTGAGGGAAGGGACACGGTTCGACGTCGCCACAAGTATTGCGGTCCTGATCGGGTATTCGATTCCCGGCTTTGTGCTCGGTGTCTTCCTGCTGGTGATGTTCGGTGGCGGCAGTTTTGTGCAGTGGTTCCCGCTGCGCGGGCTGACTTCGGACAACTGGGAGCAGTTGTCTCTTTTTGGAAAAGTCGTTGATTATCTGTGGCATATCACGCTGCCCGTCACTGCATCGGTTGCCGGATCGTTCGCCGTCATGACCATGCTGACCAAGAACACCTTCCTTGAAGAGATCCGCAAGCAGTACGTGCTGACCGCGCGCGCCAAGGGTCTTAGCGAGAAGACCGTGCTCTACAAGCATGTATTCCGCAATGCGCTCATTCCGCTGGTGACCGGTTTTCCTGCCGCATTCATCGGCGCCTTCTTCGCCGGCAGCCTCCTGATCGAAACCCTGTTCTCGCTCGACGGCCTCGGCCTGTTGTCCTACGAATCGGTGGTCCGTCGCGATTACCCGGTGGTCATGGGGACCCTTTACCTGTTTACCCTGATCGGCCTTGTGGTGAAGCTGCTGGGCGATTTGTGCTACGTGTGGGCGGATCCCCGCGTGCAGTTCGAAAGCCTGAACCGATGACAACAACGACACCATCCATCTCACCGGGCCGGCGCATCTGGCTGCGCTTCAAGCAGAACCGCCGCGGCTACTGGAGCCTGATCATTTTCTGCGTGCTGTTTGGCATCAGCCTGGCAGCCGAAGTCGTGTCGAACGACAAGCCGCTCGCGGTAAGCTACAACGGCAAAATCATGTTCCCGATCGTGCAGACGTATTCGGAAAGGGAATTCGGCGGCGATTTCGACACACCTGCCGATTACCTCGATCCCTTCATCCAGGAACAGTTCACGCGCGACGGCAACTGGGCGATCTATCCGATCAACCGCTACAGCTATAACACGCTGAACTATTTCGCCAAATCGCCCAATCCGGCGCCGCCTTCCGGCGACAACTGGCTGGGGACGGACGATCGGGGCCGCGACGTGTTCGCGCGCCTGCTGTATGGCTTCCGGGTATCGGTGCTGTTCGGCCTCGCCCTGACCATCACGGGCGTGATCCTCGGCGTGATTACAGGGGCGATCCAGGGATATTTCGCCGGCAGGACCGATCTTTTCTTCCAGCGCTTCATGGAAATCTGGGGATCCATGCCGGAGCTCTACCTGCTGATCATTTTTGCGTCGATCTTCGAACCCGGCTTCGGGCTGCTGCTCATCTTGCTGTCCCTGTTCGGCTGGATGGGCCTGTCGGACTACGTTCGTGCCGATTTCCTGCGCAACCGCAACCTCGAATATGTGCAGGCGGCACGCGCGATCGGCCTGTCCAACCGCCAGATCATCTGGCGCCATGTGCTGCCCAACAGCCTGACGCCTGTCGTCACCTTCCTGCCGTTCCGCATGAGCGCGGCGATCCTTGCGCTGACCAGCCTGGACTTCCTCGGCCTCGGTGTGCCGCCGCCAACGCCAAGTCTTGGCGAGCTGCTCGCGCAGGGCAAGAACAACCTCGATGCATGGTGGATCGCGATGTCGACCTTCGTGGCGCTGACCATGATGCTGCTGCTGCTGACCAATATCGGCGATGCCTTGCGCAACGCGCTCGACGTGCGGAGGAAGGCATGAGCCTGCTGGATGTGCAGAACCTGCGGGTCGGCTTCGGCTCCGCCACTGTTGTCAGCGATGTCAGCTTTTCCATCGCGCCCGGCGAGAAGTTTGCGCTGGTGGGCGAGTCGGGATCGGGCAAGACCGTCACCTCGCTCTCCATCCTGCGGCTGAACCATGACGCGCAATACGGCGGCCGCATCCTGTTCGAAGGTGAAGACCTGCTACGGAAGCCGGAAGCGGCGATGCGCTCTGTGCGCGGCAAGGATGTCGCGATGATTTTCCAGGAACCGATGACCGCGCTCAATCCGCTCTTCACCATCGGCAACCAGATCGCCGAGGTGTTGATGCTGCATGAAGGCATCAGTGCCAAGGTCGCGGCGCAGCGTACGGTCGAACTGCTTGAAAAAACGGGTATTCCCGAGCCGGCGCGCAGGGCAATGGCCTTTCCGCACGAGCTGTCCGGAGGGCAGCGGCAGCGCGCAATGATCGCCATGGCGCTTGCCTGCAAGCCCAAGCTGCTGATCGCCGACGAACCGACCACGGCGCTCGATGTGACCATCCAGGTGCAGATCCTCGAATTGCTGAACCAGTTGCAGCGCGAGGAAAACATGGCCGTGCTGATGATCACGCACGACCTGAACCTGGTCCGGCATTTCGCCGACCGTGTCGGCGTGATGGAAAAGGGCAGGCTGATCGAAACGGCGAGCACGCACGACCTGTTTGCGCAGCCACGAGAGGCCTATACGCGCAAGCTGTTGGCAAGCCACCCGCAGCGCGTGGTGGAAACCGTCGACGAGAATGCCGCGCCTTTGCTGGCTGCCGAGCGTGTGCGCTGCACGTTCTCGATCAAGCGCGGCTGGTTCAAGAAGACCCCATTCGTCGCCGTCAATGATGTCGACGTGCAGTTGAAGCCGCATGAAACGCTCGGCATCGTTGGTGAGTCCGGATCAGGAAAGTCGACCCTGGGCATGGCGCTGATCCGCCTGTCCTCGGCGGCGGTAAATGGAAAGATTGCCTTCCTCGGCAAGCCTATCAGCGACATGTCGAGCGTCGAGCTTCGCCCCATGCGCGCCAAGATGCAGGTGGTGTTCCAGGACCCGTTTGCGTCGCTGTCCCCGCGCAGGACGATCGAGCAGATCGTCGGCGAGGGACTGGAGCTGCACCAGCCGCAACTCGGCCGCGACGGATTGCGCAGGGAAGTGGCGAATGCGCTCTCCGAGGTCGGGCTGGCGCCGGAGATGATGTCCCGCTATCCGCACGAATTTTCGGGCGGCCAGCGCCAGCGGATTGCGATTGCGCGCGCGCTGGTCCTCAAACCGGAATTGATCCTGCTGGACGAACCGACGTCCTCGCTCGACGTGTCGGTCCAGCAGCAGGTATTGCTGCTGCTCGCCGAGCTGCAGCGCAAGTACGGCATGGCTTACCTTTTCATCAGCCACGACCTGGCCGTGATCCGCGCGATGGCGCACCGCGTGATGGTCATGAAGGATGGAAAAGTAGTGGAGGCGGGAAAAACGGAGGATGTGCTGTCGAATCCGTCGCAAGCCTATACGCAGCGCCTGCTGGCCGCAGCAACGTACTCGACCCTGAGCAAGACCGCAACGCCCCGGAGCCACGCGGGCGCGGCTCCGGCCTGAGCCTGATCGTCAGCTCGAACGCTTCTTGCCGGTCTTGCTGTTCGATGCGGTCGCCTTGGCCTTGCGTGCCGGGGCAGGCGCGGCCTTGCGATACGTCGGCGTGCTCTTTGCAGCCTGCCGGGTCGGCGCTGCTTTCCCCGCAGCCGCCTTGTTCGGCACATTGAGTTCGAGACGCGTTCCGGTGGATACCTTATCCTGTTTCAGGTCATTCCAGGACTTGATCTGCGCGACGCTGACCTTGTGCCGCTGTGCGATCGTGGCGAGGCTGTCCTTCTTGCCGACCTTCACATAGATCTTGCGGGTTTCCGGCACGTCCGGCGCGGTCACCAGCTTGGCTGTGTCGACGAGTTCCGGCGCGATGTCCTTCTCGGGAGCATTGTCGCTCCTCGGCACAAGCACGGTCGAGCCCGCCTTGACCACCATCTTCGGCGGGATATTGTTGGCCTCGCGAATGACTTCCGGCGTGGTGCCGAACCTCTTCGCGATGCTGGCGATGCTCTCGCGCGCGCCGGTCACCTTGTGCGCAGTCCAGGAGGACAGGGCGCGGCCCCAGCGGGCGAGGTTGGATTTGAATTTTTCCGCGTTGCTTTGCGGCAGGAGGATCTGCGTTCCCGAACCGGCCGGAATGACCGGGCGGTTGAACTGCGGATTCAGCGCCTTGAATTCATCGACCGACAATTCGGCCAACTGCGCGGCAACCTTGACGTCGATGTCGCGCGTCTTGCCGATGGTGACGAAGTAAGGCTGGTTATCCACCTTCGGCAGCGCAATGCCGTACTCGCCCGGTGCCGCGATGATGTTCTTCACTGCCTGCAGCTTCGGCACGTAATTGCGCGTTTCAGCCGGCATGAATTGCGACAGGCCGTTGAAGTCCGTCGATACGCCGGCAGCGCGCGCCTTGTTGATTGCGCGCTGAACCGAGCCTTCGCCCCAGTTGTAGGCGGCAAGCGCCAGCTGCCAGTCGCCGAACATCCCGTACAGTCTCTGCAGGTAGGTCAGCGCGGCATCGGTCGAGGCCAGCACATTGCGGCGCTCGTCCTTGAACATGCTCTGGGTCAGGTTGTAGTCGCGCCCGGTGGACGGGATGAACTGCCACATACCGGCAGCATGCGCGCTCGAATAAGCCTGCGGATTGAAGGCGGATTCGATGAAGGGCAGCAGCGCCAGCTCCGTCGGCATGTTGCGCTTTTCCAGTTCCTGCACCACATGGAACAGGTAGCGCGATGCGCGCGTCGTGGTCCGCTGGATATAGTCAGGACGGGCCGTGTACCAGTCCACATGGTTGGCGACCAGCGGATTGTCCAGGTCGGGAATGGCGAAGCCTTTGCGGATACGCGCCCAGACGTCCACTTCCTCCATCGACAGGACCTGCGCCAGCGGGTCGTTCGGATCGTACGGTTTTTCCAGGATGGAAACCTGCGACCAGTTGTAGAGGGGAAGGGAAAGATCGGCTGCCTGGGCGGCGAGCGGTGCTCCGAGGATGAGTAACGCTGCAACTTGGAGGTTTCTTGTTTTCAGCGGCTGCATGGGGCCTCGCTTGCTGTTATTGGAGCCACGGCGATCGTCGGCGCCGGGTTGAATCGAGTGAGTTTACGTAATGGTGTTTTCCTGCGTCAAGATTTATTGCATGAATTGCAAAACCGGCAATGCCTTAACGGAAGGAATTCTTCCATTCGCGTAAGGCAGCAAAAACAGCAATTGGTTCCCGCGTGGAAATGATTCCACGGGACATGAGCCTCTCTGCAATGGTCGGCTCGCGGAACCTCAGAAACGGATTGGTGGCCTTTTCCAGGCCTATTGTCGATGGCACCGTCGGGATGCCTTGCTCGCGCTTGGATTGTTCGCTCCGGATGCGCGTTGTCAATTGCATATTATCCGGCTCGACCTCGTTAGCAAAGCGTAAATTGGCAAGAGTATATTCGTGCGCGCAGAAGATTTGCGTTTTGTCAGGAAGCGTTGCCAGCTTGTCGAGCGAATGCGCCATCTGTTCCGGCGTGCCTTCGAACAATCGGCCGCAGCCGCCGGCAAAGAGCGTGTCGCCGCAGAACAGCCAGCCGTTTTCCGCGCTGTAATAAGCGATATGGCCGCGCGTATGGCCGGGAACGTCGATTACTTGCAGCGTGAGGCCAAGCGACGGAACCTGTACGGTATTGCCTTCGGCAAGCGGCACCGTCACTTGTGCAATACCGTCCGAACGTGGACCGAAGACCGGCACGGGGGAATCTTTCAGCAGGGCCGGAACACCGCCGACATGGTCAGCATGGTGATGTGTCAGTAGAATAGCGGCCAAGGCAAGACCGTGATCCGCGAGCGCTGCCCGTATCGGCGCGGCATCGCCGGGATCGACAACGGCGGCATGCTCGCCATCGTGTATCAGCCACAGGTAATTGTCCTGGAACGCCGGAACAGTCAACACATTCAACATACGATGGAACGCCCTTCCGCTGAAAAGCCCATTATAGCCCTCGGCCCCTGGCTCGAAACGCCAGCCGGGAGCTATGTCCGCGCCTGGCAGCAGGCGCGGCTGGACATGCTTACGGCGGACATTTTCGGCTTCAATGCCATGCAGGTCGGCTTGCCGCAGGTGAATGCCCTTCAGGCAAACCGGATGCCGAACAAATGGCTGACCGACACGCATGTCCCGCCCGGCAACGGTGAGGATGGGCTCGCCCCGATTGTCGTCGTGCATGATTTCGCCGAGCTGCCGTTCGCTTCGCAGAGCCTCGATCTCATTGTCCTGCCGCATGTCCTCGAATTCGCGTCCGAGCCGCACCAGGTGTTGCGCGAGGTCGAGCGCGTGCTGCGTCCCGAGGGGCAGGTGATCATCGTCGGCTTCAATCCCGCCAGCATGTGGGGATTGCGCCAGATTGCCGGCCGACTGACGGGCGCGCATTTCCTTCCGCCGGAGGGCGAATTCATCAGCGTCCCCCGCCTCAAGGACTGGCTCAAGCTGCTCAACATGGAAGTCAGCCGCGGCCATTTCGGCTGCTATGCGCCGCCTTGCCTCACCGAGAAGTGGCTGACTCGCTTCACCTTTATGGAAGGGGCGGGCGACCGCTGGTGGCCCTATCTTGGTGCCGTCTATATCGTCCACGCGATCAAGCGCGTGCGCGGCATGCGTCTGATCGGCCCGGTTTGGGCCAGGAAATCTGCCACCGCCACACAAGGCGTGCCGGCAACCAATCGAATACAAAAGAAACATCAATAAGCATGGAAAAAGTGGAAATATTTACCGACGGGGCATGCAAGGGAAATCCTGGCCTCGGCGGGTGGGGAGCTTTGATGATTGCCGGCGCGCACAAGAAGGAGTTGTACGGCGGCGAGCGAAATACCACCAACAACCGGATGGAACTGAAGGCCGTGATCGAAGCGCTCACCGCGCTGAAACGACCATGCGATGTGATTGTCCATACTGATAGCCAGTATGTGCAGAAAGGCATCAGCGAATGGATCCATGGCTGGAAGGCGCGCGGCTGGAAAACGGCTGCGAAGGAGCCGGTGAAAAATGCCGATTTGTGGCAGGCGCTCGACGCCGCCCAGGCTCAGCACAAAATCGAATGGCGCTGGGTGAAAGGCCATGCGGGACACGAAGGAAACGAGCGCGCCGACGCCTTGGCCAACCTCGGAGTAGCCTCCGTGTCCTGATTTCACTGATATGCTACATTCGCTCGTTGGCAACACGGTTTGCCGCTGAAGATCAACACCCGCAAACGAGCACATGAACGCCCGGAGAATCCTGTATCCAGCCATCGCCGCCATCGGCATTTCTGCCCTTGGTGCCTATGCCTATTATGCCCAGCGCCAGCCTCAGGGGCCGATCGAGCAGACAGCGGCCCCGCAGGCCGGCGCGGCAAAATCCGGCGGTGGTACATCCTCTCCGGTATCGGTCGACGCTACACAAGTCAGCACTGCTCGCTTGATTGATGACATCAACGCCGTCGGTTCGATACGTTCGAACGAAGCTGTGATCATCCGTCCGGAAGTGTCCGGACGAATTGCCAGGTTGAACTTCAACGACGGCCAGCATGTGAAAAAGGGCCAGTTGCTGATTGCCTTCGACGCCACGGTCAACCAGGCGGAAGTGCAGCAGGCGAAAGCGGAGCTGGGCATTGCCCGCGCAAACTTCGAACGCACCGTCGACCTGGCGAAGCAGAAATTCATTTCCGAGCGCGCGCGCGACGAGTCGCAGGCCAACGTGCAGGTGCTCGAAGCGAAGCTCGCACTCGCCGAAGCGAGGCTGTCCAAGCTCGAAATCCGCGCGCCGTTTTCCGGCATTGTCGGTATCCGCACGGTCAGCGTCGGCGATTACGTGAAAGACGGCACCGACCTCGTGAACCTGGAAGACATCTCCAGCGTCAAGGTCGACTTCCGCGTTCCGGAACGCTACGTGGACCAGGTGCAAAGGGGGCAGGGGATTGAAGTGCTCGTGGATGCAGTGCCGGGCCGGCCTTTCCGTGCGCGCGTCGACGCCATTGATCCGCAGGTCGATAGCTCCGGGCGCTCCGCGCTATTGCGAGGCCGCATCGACAATCCGGAAGGCAAGCTCAAACCGGGCATGTTTGCGCGCGTCAGGCTGATCCTCGCCGAACGCGGCAATGCGATGGTTGTTCCCGAGGAGGCCATCGTCCCCCAAGGCAACAAAGCCACGGTGTGGAAGGTCGTCGACGGCAAGGCAATGCGAATCGAGGTCAAGACCGGCTTGCGCCGTGCCGCCACGGTGGAAATCGTGGAAGGCCTGCAGCCGGGCGACACTGTGGTGACCGCCGGCCAGATCCGGCTGTCCAAGGATGGCACGCCGGTTCGCATCGCCCAGATGAGCGGGCCGGACGGAAAGCCCGTCAGCGTCTCGACAGCGCCGGCACCGAAGAGTTAAACGGAGCGCATCATGGTCTTGTCAGACATCTGTATCCGCCGTCCCGTGTTCGCGACGGTGATGTCGCTGATCATCCTGCTGATCATCCTGCTGATCGGCCTGGTGTCGTACAACCGTCTCGCCGTGCGGGAATACCCCAAGATCGATGAACCGGTGGTCACAGTGGAGACGCGTTATCCCGGCGCCAGTTCCGAGATCGTCGAGTCACAGGTCACCAAGCCGATGGAAGACTCGATCGCCGGTATCGACGGCATCGACGTCCTGACATCGATCTCGCGCGCGGAGCAAAGCCAGATCACCGTCCGCTTCCGTCTTGAAAAAGATCCGGACTCCGGCGCCAACGACGTGCGCGACCGCGTCTCGCGCGTGCGTTCCAAGCTGCCCCAAACCATCGAAGAACCGGTGATCGCCAAGGTCGAGGCCGATGCCAATCCCATCATCTGGCTCTCGTTCTCGAGCGACAGCATGTCGCAGCTCGACCTCACCGATATCGCAAACCGCATCGTCAAGCCGCGCCTGCAACTGCTGCCCGGCGCAGCGGACGTGCGCATCGGCGGCGAGCGCAAGTATGCGATGCGCCTCTGGCTCAACCGGGACAAGCTGGCTGCCTACCGCCTGACCCCCGCGGATGTGGAAGATGCGCTCAGGCGGCAGAACGTCGAAGTACCGGCCGGGCGCATCGAATCACGCCAGCGCGAATTCTCGGTCGTGTCCCAGACCGACCTGGCGACGCCGGCGGAGTTCGAAAACATCATCGTGCGCACCGTCAACGGCTATGCCATACGGGTCAAGGATGTCGCAAAGGTCGAACTCGGTCCCGCCGCCGAGCGGACCTCGGTGCGCTTCAACGGCCAGAACGCCGTGTCGCTCGGCGTCATCCGTCAGGCAACAGCCAACCCGCTGGAACTGGCCGGCCATGTAAAGACCGAAGTGCCGAAGCTGAACGAAGAACTCGCGCCGCAAGGCGTGAAGATCGCGATCTCGGTCGACAACACGCTGTTCATCGAACGCTCCATCAAGTCCGTCTACTCGACCATCGGCGAGGCGATCGTGCTGGTCGCGCTGGTGATCTTCGTTTTCCTGCGCTCCCTGCGCGCTTCGATCATTCCGCTGGTCACGATTCCGGTATCGCTGATCGGCTCGTTTGCGCTCATGTCGCTGGCAGGTTTCACGATCAATACGCTCACCTTGCTGGCGCTGGTGCTGGCCATCGGCCTCGTGGTGGATGATGCGATCGTGGTGCTGGAAAACATCTATCGCCACATCGAGGACGGGATGAAGCCCTTCCAGGCGGCCCTGCAGGGCGCAAAGGAAATCGGTTTCGCGGTGATCGCCATGACGCTCACGCTGGCCGCCGTGTATGCGCCGGTCGCCTTCACGCCCGGCCGTACCGGCCGCCTGTTCGTCGAATTTGCGCTGACACTTGCCGGTGCGGTGATCGTCTCCGGCTTCGTCGCGCTGACCCTGTCGCCCATGATGTGTTCCATCATGCTGAAACACCAGGAAAAGCACGGCGCCGCCTACCGCGCGATCGAAAACACGCTCAATGCCATTACCGCCGGATACCGGCGCGTCCTGGCGATGACGCTGACCGCACGCTGGATGGTGATTCTTGTCTACCTGCTCGTCATCGGCGCGCTGGTGTGGCTCGGAACCGGCATGAAGAAGGAGTTGGCGCCAATCGAAGACCGGGGAACGATCTTCACGTCGATCACCGGACCGGATGGCGCATCCCTGGAGTACACAGAGAAATATGCCCGCCGCCTGGAACAGATTGCCGCGGATGCCAAGGAAATCGACCGCGTGTTCATCATCGCGGGCAACCCGACCGTCGAGCGCGGCGTCGCCTTCTTCCGCACGGTCGACTGGAGCGAGCGCAGCCGCAGCACGCTCGACATCATCAAGGAAATGCAGCCCAAGATGGCCGGCGTTCCCGGCGTGCTTGCCTTCCCCAACGCACCGCCATCGCTTGGCCAGTCGATCCGCGAGCGGCCCGTCAACCTGGTGGTCCTGACCAATGCATCCTATCCGGAACTGCAGAACGTCGTCCAGCAGATCGTAACCGAAGCCGGTAAGAACCCGGGCTTGGCCAACATCGACACCGACCTGCGCCTGAACAAGCCCCAGGTCAACGTCGAGGTCGACCGCGACAAGGCTGCCGATGCCGGCGTGCAGATCGAGACCGTCGGCCGTACCCTGGAAACCATGCTCGGCGGGCGCAATGTCACGCGCTTCAAGAGGGGCGGCGACCAGTACGACGTCATTGTGCAGATTGAGAATGTCGAGCGCGATGCGCCCGACGACATCAACAACATCTTCGTGCGCGCCACCGGCAAGAACGGCACGCCCGACCAGATGCTGCCGCTGTCCAGCCTGCTGAAAGTCCGCGAAACCGTTGCTCCCCGTGAGCTGAACCACTTCGGCCAGCGCCGTGCCGCGGTCATCACCGCCAACCTTGCCAACGGCTATACACAGGGCGAAGCGATCGAATTCATGGAGGAAACAGCCAAGAGCATCATCAAGCCCGGCTACGCCACCGACCTGTCCGGATCGTCGCGCGAATATCGTGCGTCGAGCGGCAGCCTGGCGCTGACCTTCATCCTCGCGCTCGCCTTCATCTACCTCGTGCTGGCGGCGCAGTTTGAAAGCTTCATCGATCCCTTCATCATCATGCTGACCGTGCCGCTTTCGATGGCCGGCGCGCTGGCGGCACTGAAATGGAGCGGAGGCACGCTCAACGTGTACAGCCAGATCGGCCTGATCACGCTGGTCGGCCTGATTACCAAGCACGGCATCCTGATTGTCGAGTTCACCAACCAGTTGCGAGAGCAGGGCCGGGAAATCCGAGAGGCTGTCGTAGAAGCCGCCGTCCTCCGCCTGCGCCCGATCCTGATGACCACCGGCGCCATGGTGCTCGGCGCGATGCCGCTGGCACTTGCCACCGGCGCGGGCGCCGAGTCGCGCATCCAGATCGGCTGGGTCATCGTCGGCGGCATGACCTTCGGCACGCTCCTCACACTATTTGTCGTCCCGACCTTCTATACTTTCCTCACCCGGAAGAAGGCGCATGCCGAGCCCGATGCCGCGCACGCCCAACCAACACCTGCAACCGTACATCAAGCATGAGACAGATCGTCCTCGATACCGAAACCACCGGCCTGAACCCACGCTCCGGCGACCGCATCATTGAAGTCGGTTGCGTGGAGATCGTGAATCGCCAGCTCACAGGCAACAACTTCCACTCCTACATCAATCCGGAGCGCGACTCGGAAGAGGGCGCACTCGCGGTGCACGGCCTGACCACCGAATTCCTGAGCGACAAGCCCAAGTTCGCGGAAATCGCGAACGAGCTGCGCGACTATGTCCGCGACGCCGAAATCATCATCCACAACGCGCCGTTCGACCTCGCCTTCCTTGATGCGGAATTCGACCGGCTCGGGTTCCCGCGCTTCGCGGAACACGTTGCCTGTATTACGGATACCCTTGTGCAGGCCAAGGAAATGCACCCCGGCAAGCGCAATTCGCTCGACTCGCTCTGCGACCGCTACGGCATTTCCAACGCCCACCGCGCGCTCCACGGCGCGCTGCTGGACGCGGAATTGCTGGCGGAGGTCTATCTGGCCATGACGCGCGGCCAGAACAGCCTCACGATCGACCTTGCCGCGCCAGAACAAGGCGTGACGCAGGATCAAGTGATCGAGGTGGTATCGCTGGCTGAAATCGTCATCCTTCAAGCGACGGAAGAGGAGCGAATGGAACACGAAGCGCTCCTGGACCGTCTTGACAAGGACGTCAAAGGAAAATGTCTGTGGCGTGTGGAACCGGAAACAGCAACGAATTGATTCCGCGCACGGTTTGTGCCATAATGCGCAGCTCTTCGGACAGTTAGCTCAGGGGTAGAGCACCGCCTTCACACGGCGGGGGTCACTGGTTCAATCCCAGTACTGTCCACCATCCCCAACACATTGATCAGCAAGGGATTTTTCAATCCCGCTCGATTTCTGTCCTCCCTGAATCGGAACATTTGCCACAAAATTGCCACAGTCGAGTGGCAGGGAGCTTGTGGTGGCGACGATTCGTCAACGTGGAAAATACTGGGAAGTTCAGATCCGGCGTGAAGGCTGGCCTAAGCTTACTCACACATTCAATTCGAAGCCGGCCGCACGTGCCTGGGCAACCGTTATCGAATCAGAGATGGAACGCGGCGTCTTTGTCGATCGAACCGAGGCGGAAAGAAATACCTTGGGGGATCTCTTAAGCCGTTATCTTTCCGACGTTTCCAATCACAAGAAAGGCGCGCAGGCCGAGCGCTATCGAATTACTTCATTGCTTCGAGACCCGATTGCCCAGTATAAGGTGGCCGGCCTTTCGGGCAAGATCCTTGCTGAATGGCGGGATAGACGGTTGAAGGAGGTCTCAGGGTCGACAACGAATCGGGACCTGAATTTGATTTCCCATGTAATCAACGTTGCCCGGAAGGAGTGGGGAATTCATATTGAAAACCCCGTATCGATGATCCGGCGGCCGCCAGAAAATAAAGGGCGAAACAGGCGTCTTTCACCAGGGGAAGAAGAAAGATTGCTGGCAGAATTGGAGCCGAGCACTCGTTCAGCTCAGGGGCGATTCGAAGAGGGTGGATGCAAAAATCCCTGGGTGTATCCGCTTGTGGTTTTGGCCTTGGAAACCGCAATGAGGCGGGGCGAACTGTTATCACTCCGATGGGGCGATGTCTTTTTGGCGGATCGCTTCGTCCGGCTGCACGATACAAAAAATGGCGACGCCCGTGATGTCCCGCTTTCCACACGTGCCCATACTGTTCTAAGCAATCTGCCTCGCCATATTTCGGGGAAGGTATTTCCGATTACAGCTGATGCGGCTAAGAAGGCTTACGAGCGTGCCGTAACCCGTGCCGGGCTCGAGAACCTGCATTTCCATGACTTGAGGCATGAGGCCACCAGCAGAATAGCGGAAAAGTTGGATAACGTCTTGGAGCTATCCGCGGTGACCGGCCATAAATCGCTTTCCATGTTGAAGCGGTACTACCACCCGCGAGCAAAGGACTTGGCAAGAAAGCTTGGATGACATTCTGAGAAAGTCGTGGCACATACCAATGAGTGCAAGCCCAGCTATCCGAGCATTGACGACTTGCATTCAGCTCAAAGCAGAGTTCGGCATCTTTCCGAGACTACGATCCTTTTCAATATCAACTAGTTCGAGAGAAGGCGTCGAATTGTTTTTGTTCCTACGCGATCGATTTTGTCGTGGCTGAGGAGTAGGGGGCTCTATGGGCAATGTGGCTATATCAGATCCCTTCTCAGTGACAATCAGCGGATATCTGTCAAGCGTCAGCAGACGCTGCGCACATGCTAATGACCGAGACATCCCCATAAACAAGACAAGAAGGGCGACTGATTCAACAAGAACAAAGATTCCTTCTACAGGCCACAAAAAAGAGAAGATGAATGAAAAGAGGATTGCTGGAATAAATATCAGCTGTGCGATCCAGTCCGCTATACGTTCGCGCGTTCGCAAGCTAAGCTTATGTTCTTTTATTGCCTCAAAACCTATCGCGGCTTTATTAAGTTTGACGAATGATACGCCGTATCTAATATCGAAGAGCAAACCACTGGTATTCTTTCGCGCCATCGCGAGTAGAATTTCGTCGCTGTTGTACCGGTATCCGTAAGCACGTCGGAATACAAGTTCTAGGCGTAGCGGATGTATAGCTTCCAGGCGCTCGCTCTTTAGTGTTTCCATCAGCCAGGATAATCGTTTGTCACTGTAATTGAGAGATTTTTCTCTCATTGCATACATAAGTCGCCACGAAGCAAGCCATACCACGGGTAGTGATATTGACGCTGCTACCGCTAACGCGAGCGCTGGGTTACTAAGTACCAACTGCTTTAGCGGGTCAGATAGCAGGTTAATGATCCAATTCATTTTTGCTCCTTTTTTGGCCCGGGAGATGTCTTCGGAGCAGTAACCTTCTTGGTGGAGTGTATCGATAGTACGTTGCACACGAACCGCGTGCCACTGTTCCTCGCGCCCAGGCAGCAGGCGATGAACTGCGTTGTAAAGAACCCTGTTGCGATCCACAACGCTAACTTCGTTGCGCCAATTAAATGCATGCCGGTGGGCACTAGAACAATCAGCGGTAGCGACATGGCGGCCATATCGCGGTACATCAAGTACATCTTGTGCGCTTCGACAACCGGCTTGTCGTCACTGACCATCTTGTACAGCTTGAACCACTTCTTGTTCTGCTCAGCAAGATCGGTCGGTAGCTCACCAACGTTCTTCTTCAACGCGGCCATGTCGATCCGAACATCCGCCGGCCCATGACGTGTGAAGGCCTCGCATCCAGGCATCGGATTCTTAATCCGCCAGTACACCAGGATGGCCTTCACGTTGTGCGACAGCAAACCAGTGCACAACAGGATCAGAACGGGCAGGACGGTCACTGCTAACCCGCGCATGATTGCGATCTGGCTCCACTCTGCGTCCTTGATGACCTCGGGAGCGACGAACAGCAACATCACGATTATGTCGAGGACGGCCAGCATCACCAACCACTTCATGTTCAGTGACTTCAATGAGCGGTCGAGGTCGGTCTTCATCCGTTGTACTCCGTATCGATGAAATACTGGCTATCGTCCTGCACGTCGAACTGGATCCAGCCGTCGCGACGCGTGGTTAGCACGTGTCGATCCTTCATCGTCGTGCGGACGCGCACGCCCTGAGAACGGATGACTTTCCGATAATCGGGCACTGTCTCCTGCGTGGAGTGCACCTTGGCTTTGTCCGAGATCACGACGCAACTTGGCGTGAAGTACTTGAAGATGTCCTCACAAAATCCGTTCTCGCGACCGTGGTGCGATGCGACCAACACATCGGTGTCGTGGAGTTCAGTGCGAAAGGCGGGTTGCTGCAGCAAGGCCAGCCAGCCCGGCTTTTCGAGATCACCAGGAAAGAGGATCTTGAAGTTCGCGTACTTGATGAAGACCACCAGACTCAGATTGTTCGTGTCGGTGAAGGTCGGGTAGGGGTTGTAGTACATCGACATCCTGATCCCACCCATGTTGTCGTCGAACGGCGAGGTCGTGACGGTGTTGTACCCATTGCACGACGCGACATACTTTTTGGCGTCATCGGTGAGTGGACGGCCACTTTGCCTCTTGATTGCCTCCAACTGATCGCCAGTGTACGACACGTTTCTGATTAGCGTGTCGATGTATATGCCTTCGTTCCACAGGCCCTGCAGATCGCTCATGTGATCTTGATCGGCGTTCGTAATGAGCAGGTAATCCAGCCTAGTGCGACAGAGAGTGTTCTTGATGAAAGTGCTCGGTCGCCAACCTGTCATGCAACCTGAATCGATCATCGCGAGCTTGCCGGCCCTATCGGGCCCACCCAGTTGGGGCTCAACGTGGTGAAGCATGGCGCACGCCCCGTGCTCCACATTCCAGATCCGTAGCCGCATCAATCCACCCATGTCGCCTCCCGTTATTTTCTTTCAGGGATTTTTCTTTGACTGGGACACCAATGAACCAGCTAAGGCCTTTGTTGTAGTGCTGGCCTTAGAGCTCTGTAATGCTCCGGAGGCCTTGGTTTCCATCGTCTTGCTCGTTGTTTTCGAGGTGCCGGCCTGTGCCAAGGCACTACCAGCAAGACTACGCTGGAGCGAGGATGCGTTCGAGCTCCCTAATACGCGTCCTGCCGTGGACGCCACTTTGCTACCGGTGGATTTATTTGCCATTGCTACCTCCAAAAGGAAATGACGAAATACCGCTCTAATGGAAAATCCAGAAACACCGTATATAGTGCTAAATTTTCCTATATGTACTATATATGGTGCTGTATGGATATACAAGTATTTTGGCGCAGGGAATCATGGCTAGTGGCATTAGCCTCCCCGGGTTGACGCTCCTCATTAGGGCGGAGTTGTGGCGGGAGCCAGCAGAGGTTTTCAGGGAGTGTGCAGTTGCGGTGTCAGAAAGGGGGGGGGCAATATTGTTTTCTTGGTAACTAGGCCGGTATACCAATTGCATACTGGGTATGACATTGGCATTGGAACTTGCTCAAAAAAGAGCTATTTGCTACAGGTCGCATACTATCGTCCCGCATCTGGTCAGTAGAGTCAGCTCTTGCCGTGATAGTAAGCGGCCATTTTGTTTTCTATCGAGCGACTTTCACCTGGGCGCAACGACATGGAGCCACCTGGTGATCTCCTTCGGGGGCCTTTCCATGGCCTCCCGGATGTCAAATTCGACCCGTCTCTTGCGCCGGACATGCACTGGCGTGAACGCGAGCTTTTCGGACCGGCTATTCTGGCGTGCCGCCGGCTGTGCCTAACCAAAGCTCGTAGGGAAGGTCGATGATGTCCATCTCAATGCTCCTGGGTATCTGCCGGATCGTCGTGAAGCATCGTTTCGTAATCCTGGCCGCCGTAGAACACGCCAATGATGGAAACCAGGTCGCCGTCCACGTCGAAGGCGATCACGGCACGTTTTTTATAGTTCGTGATCCGCAGGCCGGGGCGCACGTCATCGCGCTTAGTGCCTCGATGCGGAAAGGTTTGCAAGTTCTCGCAGTAGCTAACGATGGCATCTGTATAGCTGGCGGCAATGTTGGGTGAAGCTGCAGTGGCGATGTAGCGGTACAAAGCCGCAAGTTGCTCCTGGGCCTCGGGCGAGAACACGACCCGGAAGGTCATTGCGTCTTGGCATGCTCGGCGGCGAGACGGGCGCGCACCTGGTCGGCGGAGATGGCGCGAGAGGGATCAGTCTTCAAGGCATCGTAGGCCGGGCCCACTTGGCTATGCAACCAAGTTTCGACGGCACGATCCCGCGCCATAAGAGCGCGCAACCCGTCGCGGATGACCTCGCTTTCGCTCGCGTACTCACCGGTCTGCACTTTGGACTTGACCACATCGGCCATGTCATTCGGAAGGGTGATGCTGAGTTGCTGCGTGGTTCGTCCCATAATGGACCTCCAACTCTATCAGTAGGATTAAATCCTACTCCCACCAGCCGGTTCCGTCCACTGTTTTCCGATTGCGGGGCCAGGGAAATATTCGAATGGCAGCCACGTCGGCTCAGGACGGGCGTTTTTAGACCAAAAATTCCTGCGATTTGTGCTTGCATCCCTTGATAACCATCAAGTAGCAGCGTCACTTCATGGAAAAACCCACATACACGCCCCCATGCAATTACTGATTGGTTTCATATACTTCCATTGAAAAAGTCGGCCGGGGCACGGAATTTTAGTGGGTTGGGTGTTTGCTCGCTTTGTGATACATTGAGGCATCAAGAGGTAATTCGTCATGAGTCGTCACCACCAAAAATTCGTAAAAACTGAGCGCGATACATCGACGCTGCGAGCTGAAAAGCAACAGCGCCAAGAGGCATCGCGCCAAGCCGTGCGTTCTGGTGTGCTGACGCAGGACGATCTGTTCCTCGTGCCCCGCAGTCTCGCTAAATCACTGCGAATTCACCAATACAAAGCCTAACCGATGGCCGAAGAGCTCCGACTCGTTCCATTCAACGAGGAGATGCTTTTTAAGGTGCTTGAAATTGTCCAGCAAGACGCCGTCTTGGTTGGCGGACAAGCCCTAGCCGTATGGGTGGGCATCTACGAAATTCAACTCCCCAGCGATTCTGCCTCGCCTAACGCCACGTTCAGCGTAGGACGATCCGTTGACACAGGCACCACGCCGATTAGCGCCGATTCGGATTTCATGGGGGACAGGGAGTTGGTTGGCCGATTGGCCGGCCGCCTTGCCAACAGCTTACAGCGTTACCAACTGAGAAGTGCGCTCTCGAGTCTGCACGGTGTCGTCGAACTGTACCTCGATGACAAGAATTTCATGAGCATCGACATCATTCAAAGCGTGGCCGGCATCCAAGTTTCGAGCGTGTGGGACAGATCCATCACGCTGGAAACTCCGAACCAGGTCGCTTTCAGGGTACTCCATCCGCTTGACCTACTGCGAAGCAGGGTCTACAACATCGCCCATTTCCCCGAGAAGCAGAATGACAATGGTCGGATGCAACTGCAACTAGCGCTGCAGGTGGCGAATCATTACATTCGTGAAACGAAGAGTGTGCTCGGGGAGAAAACCGCGCTTAAGCAAATCGAGGAAGTGGTCGCTCTTGCCAAATCCAGTGAAGGCAGGGCGGCTCGGTATTTTGGTGCCGATTACCGCGTCGCACTTCCGGACGATGCCATCGAAAGCCAGAATTTCCATGAAATTCGGTGGCCAAGGATTCTGAAAGAACTTGACGCCGCCAAGCCGCAAGCCTACTTTTCGCCGTCAGCCGCGGCCGATGCAGGGGACGCCGATGCTGCCGACCAGGACGATCCTACGTCCGCCCCTCGATCACGACCCTGACGACCTTGGATAGGGCCTTCAGAGCAATAATTGCGCTCCGCCCAGCGTCGATAAAACCATAACACGCGACAAGGGTTTTTATTCTGGCAGGCACGCAGATTCGGGTCGCACCCAATGGATGTCGGTCGAGCAACATCACCTGCCTACCCCAAGCGTTGAGCAACGCGACGATGTCTTGACCTGCTATATCGACTTCCTTTTCTGCAAAAACCGTAGCCGGCGGATGTGACCAGCATCGCGTTACGTTACGACTTGTTTTGTGCCTCCTGCCAAGGTTCGGTCGTGGTTTCCTCTTGTGGGATTTCCAGCGGCACGACCGGCGTCAACGCTTGGCCAGCTGCCTCGCCCAGACTATTTTCGTCCTCTTCTGGTTTTCCGGGCACTTGGCGGCATTAGGGCCATGATCGGTGCATAGCAGGGACGCACCGAGAGGGCCGGCCGGCCTGTGGCGCGGTTTTCGTGCGCGAAAGTCGCCCCATGGCACGCTTGCATCCCTTGATAACCATGAATTATCAAGGGATGTAAAAAGGCATGCGAAATTACACGATCTAAAAACGCGCGGGCAAATCTCTCATTGAATCTGCGTAATCTACTGCTCGTTAACATCCAATCCGGCAACTCGAACACACGATCCGGTGTTCATGAACACCGTCAGCTTTCAGCCGTTAAGCAAACCGTCGGTAAATTTTCCGATAGACAACTGTCGACCCATTGCGGGCATTCAGCCGAAATGGATGAGCGTCCGATCTGCCACGATCGTCGCCTTCCATAGGCGAAGTTCGTATAAATGCTCTTGGCAAGTAAGCGGACGTCTGGAGGGGCTCATAGCGCGCATCCATCCATGTACGCCACGATCTGGATCGCGGCGCTGACCCAGCCCCGCTGGTCCACGACGGGACCGCCGGTGCGCTGGCGAACTGTGCCTTCGCGGCCATGGGGTTCATCCGCGTCTCGAGCGAAAAGCCGTGATGTGCGCCGGGGCAAGAGAAGCCTACGACGCCTATCACGAACGCACATGGCGGCTCATGCCGCGCTAACGCAGTCTCACGGCAAACTCAGATAAATCGCAGCCGACTCGCCTACACCAAGCGCAATTTTGGCGGAACTCTTGGCGCTGAATCCACATCAGCAGTCCCTGAAACCACGGACAGGTTGGTCAGCTGGAAGGTCAGCGCATTGATCTCATCTACGCTAATACTAAGACTCTCTGCGATTTCACGGCGTCCCTGCTTTCGGCTATGCAGAATGTCGAGCACTTTAGTGAGGAGTTGAGAGGTTTCTCTCTCCATCGGCTCTGGCTCGTTCGTGCGATAGCCACTCTTGGCAATCTCTATGCACAGGCTTCGATAGTTCCACTCACTGACCAGCCCAAGGGAGTTGAATCGATAGGCCAGCGCGGCCAGCGACACCCCCCAATAGTGCTTCAGCTTCATCAGGTACTTGATGGTGTAGGCGGGCGGCTGGTTGGCCTCCACGCTTTCCTTCGGCATAAGAAAAGCTGATGCAAATGCATCGGCCTGGCGCTCCATCTCAGGTCCATGGGCCTGACCATGCTGCATGGTGTAGATGTCCCGCACCAGATGACCGAGCTCATGAGCAGCATCGAACCTGCTGCGCTCGGCAGACTTGATGGTGTTGAGAAAGACGAAGGGCTTGTCTTCGTACCAGGTGCAGAAGGCGTCCACCTCACGGGTTTCTTCGGCCAGAGAAAAAACGCGGATACCTTTGGACTCCAGCAGATGGACCATGTTGGGAATGGGCGCATTGCCCAGGCCCCACGCCCTGCGCAGGGTAGCTGCCGCCTCTTCAGGCCCCAGGTCGCTCAGGTCCGGCAAATCCGCCTGCGGCAGGCTGAAGCGGTCTTCAACCCACTGGTTGACCTTGAATGCAATCGCGCCAGTTGCGAAGGCGCAGGCCTTCATGGCATCTGTCATTTTCGAAAGCTTGCGAAAACTCACCGCATGCTCTTTGATCTCCGGCATGTCTTCGTCAATGAAAAAAAACTGCTGAGGGAATTTCAGCAGTTTTGCAATACGGGCCAGAAGTTCCAGGTCAGGAGCAGATGCCCCAGTCTCGTAGTTCTGCAGGCTACGGCTGGTGACACCCAACTCCTTGGCTAACTGCGCCTTGGTCAAGCGCCTTCTCACCCTGGCAAATGTGATTTGCTTGGGGTTGATTTCGGACATAATCAACTACTCAAAACGTACCTGTCTTGAGCTCAACTTCCACAGTGGCAGGCGCGTTAGGCTCGTCCTTGCGAATGGTGAAGTCAGCCGGATTGTTGGGGATGCTGCCCAGAATCAGACGAACACCCCACTCAGTGATTTTCTTGTTGTCGAAACCGGTCGGCAGGGACAACTCGAAACGGACCTCGTTCAACAACTTGTCGTAGTGGTACAGCAGAGCCCAAACCTGGGTTTCCTTCTGCTTTTCTTTAGCGAGCTTGAACGAATCACGGTTGAAGAGCTCCAGCTGACTGTTCTGCTGAACGAAGTTCTCCGCCACGGCCCCCTTCTCGGCCTGGTTCGTAGGATCCTCGAAACCGTTCTTTCCCGTTTCGCTGTTACCGGTCATCACCACGATGGAGATTGAACGATCGGGCGAACTGATGAAGGGGCAGTTCTGCTGCTCGTGGATATGCCACTGGAGCGCCGCGAGCAAAGTGCGCAGATCTTCAACGGTTTTCAGCCACTGCTGTACACCTGCTGCCGTCGGAGCTGACGCGCGCGTGACCTCGTTGCGCCCTCCCAAACCACCCCTGATCGCATCCTTAATGAGGATGGCATTCAAGTCCGGATGCAGTTCCTGCAGCCGTGCTTCCACCAGCGCCGGATCATCGACGATCTCGGCACGGCGAACGAAGGCGTTGGGGGCTGTCAGATCAAATTTCCGCACGTTTATTCCTTTCTCGTTTCCGGAAATTCTACCTCATATTGAGGTGGATAAAGCGGAAAAATTTTAATATGGTCAGGGAATGTTCACGTCGCTAGAGTAAGTATCAACTCGAACCGTTCTGAGTGTTCAAGATTTACCGGGCTGGCTGATCAAGTTCGACCGGAATATGCAGAATCAAGGCGTTCCCCCATAAACGTTCACCTGTCGTCGGCTTCGACGTTTAGGCGAGGCCGCTTTCCGAACAATGAGCGTCCCGCCTTCCACAGAAAAAGCAAGGCGATCTCCAACATGCCAGCCGGCGACCCGCATTATTTCACCTGGAATTTTCAGCATTAAGTTATTTTGGATATCCGTATTTCGCGGTTGATTTCCTTGAATGTTACGCAGTAACGAAATAGAATAACGTTACTGCGTAACGAGGGGGGTATCCATGGTAAAGACGGTAGCTGAACGGCAAGCTGAGTATCGAAAGAAACGCGCGACGGCTGGGGATAACGGGGAAAGGCGGATCAATACGTGGGTAACAACTGGAGCGGCACTTGCACTAGGTCGCCTCGCCAAACGTTACGGCGTAACGCAACGCCAAATGCTCGAACGGCTCATTCTTTCCGCTGACCAGCAAATCGTCAGCGCTATTGATCCCGACAGTAAAGAATGGTCGGAATATTTTGCTGTTACTGCGTAACACGTGATTCGTCAACCGTAAAATACGAATACCCGTTATTTTGAGTCGCCTCTTATTTCAATTTCAAGGCATTGCAGACGACAAAGGAAATGCGGCCAGTAAGTCGATTCCACTTCTTTCTGCATCTCAGTAACGGCTTTGATTTCATGCATGCCCCATAAATGTTCACCTTCTGCTCTACTGCAGCCCCCCCCCATAAACGTTCACCTTAGACTAAGAGCGCGTCAGCGTGGTCTTTAGGATGGAGGGATTCTGCACTGCGGCCAGAGGCTTTAACAAGCGCCTTCGGTGGCAACCGCCTGAAAGTCCAGCACGACGCGGGTCGAGCCGCGGCGACTGGGAGAGCTTCTAATTCAGGACGAACCACCCCCTCCGCTCTCCGGAACATCCCCTGGACATTTCACCCCGCTACGCGGGGCCGGCTTGACGTAGTCAAATTATGTCGTCGCATCCGTCGGACGCTCACGAAACGGAAAATAGCTCTACGCGCCCGAATGTGCTTGTTTTGATAGATATGTTACTTGTTCTTTTTTTTCTCGCTATCTATCCATGCCAGCCATCCCATGCGATGCGCAAGCGCATCATGCAAGGCATGGTGCCAAGGGTGTCCAGGCGCATCGTGATAGCGGCACACGGCGGCGTGAAACACCGGGCTGTCGATCAGGGGGCGCATATCGTGCCACCCGGCTAGATTGGCCGGTGTTTCCCCATCAAGCGCATTGAGCAGCAGCTCATAGTCGGTAAACGAATCGCAACCGATCGTGACGCTGCGCGGCAGCTCAGCGAGCCACGTGACTAGCCGCTGGCGCAGCCCAGCACCATCGACCAGCGCAACTCTTTCCAGATGCGGCAGGACCGCCGTCCGGACGAAGCCATTGCACAGGCTGTCATCGAAGTCCGACCGCTCGCAGTAGAAAACGCGCTTTCCGTCTTCGCTGACCATGCCGATGCTGATCAAGTCGATTTGCAGCGGGTCCGTGTATTCGGTATCCAGAAAGATCAACATACCAGTCTTTCACTCTTGGAAATCCGAGTGACGACACGTCGGCAGGAGCCGAGCGATGTTGAGGGCGTCGTCAAGCGCCCTGTGGTGGTTCCCTTCGAACCTTAGGCCAACGATCTGCAGGGCGGTGGCCATGCCAACTTGCTTGATCTTACGGCGCTTTGCGAACTCAGCTTTGAGATTCTGATGCGGCAACCCTACCAAGGGATCAGCTACGCCGTGCCGGGCGCAATCCCGCTCGATCTGGCGGCGGTCATAGGCTCCCCAGCTTCCCCAATAGCTGTCCGCCTGCCGGTGGCATTCTGCAAACTCGCGCAGCTTGGCAGCGACGGCGGACCAAGTGCGCGCATGGTCGACGTCGGACTGCTGGATGCCGGTCAGCGAGATGCAGAACGGTGTGAGTTGCGGTCGCCCGACCGGGCGGACGAAACTTTGGAAATGCTCGATGATCTGACCGGTCTGCAGAGACCATACTGCGCCAACCTCGATCACTTCCATCTGTTCAGGCGCAATGCTTCCGTCATCGGAGCAGGTTGCCTCAAGATCGATCACGAGCACCTTGGCCACTTGTGCGGAAAATGCCATTGGTAGTCACCAGCATCCATCATATTGGCAACAAAAAGTTCAAATGCCTCGGCCGTGGTGCGCGAACCTCCAACTCGCTTACGTTGCAGTTCGATCACATCCGCCAGAACAGCAGGCGTGCGGCATGCCCTGACTACTTGATTCAGGGCTGGTCGTAGCATGGTGGTCAGTGCCTTGGAAAAGGCTTCAGGTCTTTTCTCAAGATCTGGATCAACTTCAATCAGCAAATCTTCGATTAATGCGGTTGATATAATTGCGTTGGTCATTGTCGTACCTCCCATATAGGTTGCTTTGACTAGGTAGATCTTGCGGTGGCTGCCGCTGGGTCTACCGACTTAGATTTCCACGGTCCTTTGATTCTTAGTGCATTTCAGGTCCGTGGCGACGCGTCATGCTTTCGGCGGGCTACGAAGTTGCCGGACAAACTACCGTCCGGCAAGGGCTGCCGCCCCGGCGCCTACCGCCGAACTTCGCCAAAAAGCCAGCGAAGACCGCGACATGACGCTCTGAAACGTGTCCGCAGTTTGATACCTCTTGGTTCAGCAATTGAATATTCACATTCGTCAGGCTGGCCTCCTGTGCTTACAGTTGTTTTTGCGAATTGGCCGTTGGGTACCAATACTCGCTGTCTAAAAAACGATCGTAATTTCTGTCAATATATTCGGAACGAACATATTGGTTGAAGTCCTCCACTTCTTCGGTAAGCCAATCACCCTCCGGTCCCCCTGCACGTAATGAAGCGTAGTCTTCAGGATGCCAAATACGTCCGTGTTTCCAACTGTTCATAGCCGTTACCGGCATACATTTACCGTCATGCAATTGATCAAACACGTGAGGTTCCAGTTCAACGCCCGTACAGCCGAAAATGTGGCGAGAGCTCGCCTGGTCACAGAAGGTCATGAGTAGTTTGTATTGCTGCCTACTGCGCCAGTAATTCCATCGTTCGAATTCCCATTTTTCAAACGCTGTATAGGACACCCCGTCCGATGTTTTTCGGTCAATGCGGATTACTATGCCCACGGGTTCTCGATCTTCGTGATTGTCGTTGCTCGCAAGCGCGGCTGGAAAATCAGCCCCTTCCCGACGTACGAAATACACGTGAATCCGCCCCCCATCTCTCACGAGAGTGCTTAAGCGCTGAATTGCCGTTGGAATTGCCTTGTACCAATTCAGTTTGGCGTCGGATGCTATTGGCGACGTGCCTCTAAGCCAGGCTTCGCTCACTCCCATTTGAGATGCAAGGAAGTTAATTAAGCGCGGACGGAGTAAATCCTCCAGCCGCTCACGATCAGTCAAAGCAGACAACGTGAGCCCGAAGTCATGCAAGATCGATGGAATATCAACGAGGTCGACCCGATTTTCTTTAAAGAGCAGAAAAAAGCGATCGCAGATTGTTTTTACAGCATGATTTGGATTATCGAACGCATTTCCGGCGACGGATACTTCGGCGAGCCCAGTTAACGCCATCGTTACCGCGGCTTGGTATGAAATGCCGCCCATTGCCTCCGCTTGCGCTTCGTAAAAACGCCGCACATGAGGTGGAAGACGTATCGAAGTTGGCGTGGAAGGCTCACTTGGATCGACGGCCTTTTGTTTTGCCAGACCTACGCCCAAGTTATAGAGATTGTACAAAAGTTGCCCAAAATTCAATTGCATATAGCCTCGTAGTCAAAACGCATACATCATTATATGCGTAATGAATGCCCATGCAAGCATGTCAATCATTTTTTTACGACCCCTTTCTAACGACGATCACAAAGAAGCATTGCCGTCGTCCAAACAGTTTCTGCCGCCCTCATAGTGATTCAAGCCATCCCAATGGCGAACGTGGGTTTCATCGCGAACATCACGTCACGACTCAAGGCCAAAATAATGCAGCGTGATCCGAATTGGGCTTCTGAAATCCATAGCCTTAACGACGCGACCGACATTAAAACTGCTCTGCCTCGGCATGAGAATCTCTGAAGCGTCACATTGACTGCACTACTACGCTAGGTTTTATACGACACCTTGGTCAATGTGACTCTAATCTGCACAAATTTTCAGCAACCTCGGGTCACTTTGACCTTTCAATTCAGACTCCGACACTACCTAAAGTCGATGTGACCCTAGTTCGCCTATTTTTTAGGCAGCCCAGAGTCACATTGACGCACCTTGTTTTTGGTGCGGACGAAAATTTTTCTTCAGTTCGCAACTTGGGCCAATGTGACCCAACCTAGAATTTCTGGTAGCGTCAATGTGACTCTGAACAAGCGACGTGCGTTTGAACTTTTAAGGGGGCCTCGCAGTCGCTCAACGGCCGGGGAGACTCCGCTTGCGACTATGCGGCAAGGATCTGGTAGCCTTTACTGTTCTTGCGGATTGAATCTGGGCGGGCTGAAGCCCGCCCGACGATCGTGACATCTGCCGTTGGCCGTACATCGTCGCCGTCTTGTCGACACAATGCCCCAAGGCCTGGCTTACTTCATCTGGAGATAACCAGGCTTTAAAATCGTTCGCGGCCGCATGCCGCAAGGTGTATCCGGTTACCTCGGTCTTATTCTGCGGCCAAAGTGCGCGCCCGATACGCCTGATCGCACTGGTGAAATTGACTTTGCTACGTACATTGACATTAATCTCTCGTACCTGTCGCTTTGCTAGTTCTTCGCAAAGTTCGTGAACGAGCGGATGTGACGTGGCGGTATCGTACGCAATCTTGCGCCAGGCTTGCCCCTGAGCGGTGCCTTTCACTTTTGCGCCGGCGATCGTAAGAACGAGGTGCGAGTCGACCAGTTCGACGGTTACTCCGGTCGCCAATTCTTCAGGGCGGCACCCCGTGACTGCGGCCACCAAGAAGGGAAGCCTGTACATGCTGGTTCTCATGGCGGCATGCATTTGCTCTCGAAAGTCGGAAGGCAAAGCTTTGAGGCTCCGGCGCTTGCTCCTACGTGGTTTTGGATCAGGTAAAGGGCACGAGCCCCGGTGCTGCTCAATCGTTTTATGCAGCTCCAGGAGAAAATTTACAACGGCGACGCTTGAAAGCCATGCCGCGGTGTCGCCGGCTCGTTGCCTTTTGTCTTGCTCCGATAGCGCACCAGCAAGCCGCGCCTGCACAAAGTGTTTTGTCGCGGCCAATCTTCTGAAGTATGTGCGTTTGCTGCTCGTGTTGCACATGGCAGCAAACAATTCGCCGGGAGATCGGGTCTGAAATTTAGAGATCAGACGCTGTACTTCGCGATCGTACATTTTTAGTGTGACCTCGGATGCAGTACTTGGCGTCAAAATCTTCTTGAGTTCCCGTGCGTTTCGTATGGTCTCGTAGGCTGCTTCTTTGATTTCAGGTTCCATGATTCGTGTCCAAAAATTTAAACTCGTTGTCGGATGCCCTCCTATCACTACGTGATTCCTTCGGACCGGCGGGCACATTCTCTGTCGGGACAGAGAATGTTTTCGAGTCGAGCTCGGAGAGTCAATGTGACCCGAACTAGCTGGGAACATTTGTCGCCGTATATCGAATGTGATAACTTGATGCATCTTGGCTTTATATTGATCGCGGAGGTGGCATGAGTAATGTTGACTACCAATCTGGCCTCACGTTTGGGCTTGCACGTGCTCGCACAACTCGTGAGGATGCAGAGAGTGCGATCGGAGAGTGGGCCTCGTTTTCCGGAAAACTGGAGAACAAGCTGCTTAATGAAAGTGTCGAGCGGGCAGTAAGCGTGGAATATGTTCGCGAGCTTCGCAAAGCCTTGCGCGAGTTGAATCCGGCACACCCACTCCTCAACGACGGAGTCGCAACCAAACTTTTTGAGCAGGCACGAGTAAAGGCATATGAGGAAAGGGGTTTTCAGTACGACCCGGCAAGTGGCCGTTTCACTAAGCGCAATTCCAGCTAGCTCGTTTTGATTCTGCTGCATCATCACTTAGTCCCCTAGGAGGTCCTTGTTCGACGGTGCATCTGTACCGTTTTTTTCTTGCCCACCGTTTGGTCGAGCGGCGCGGTCTTTCCCGCCCAAGCTTCCGGCTGCGCCGCCTTTCACTTCTCTAACACCACCTACCAGGATATTGTGGCCTTCCTCGCCAGAGCGTTCGGCGGACCCGATACCGCCGGCATGTGCGCCCAGCCAACGGAGGATGTTGTCGGGTATCCAGTGGATGAGCGAGAACACGATGTGTACTACCGTGGTCATCAGGATGACATAGATGGCGACATAGGCAATGAAGGACACGATGCCAGTCATCGAATCCGCCTGCACACCCCCGACGACGGTCATGAACGCTATGTTGATCAAGCCGGTAACAGGCTGGGTCAGCAGCATGGCACCGATAAGCCCGAACAACATCAACGCCGGCCGCATGACGAGCGACAGAATCATCATGTAGCCTTGCCCTGCTTTGCCGATCGCGTCATCGCCGTCGGGATGGACGTGCGCGACGGCGAACAGGGGGGCCGCAATGACCGCCTCGAGGACCAGTACAAACCAGTTCACGACCGATGTGATCCAGGTGATGAAAGGGATCATTGGGATGTATGTTGAAAGCGTTACCCCAAACCCTAGAAGCAGCCAAATCAGAATAGTGAACGTCCCGGACAGGAACTGCAGGACTGCTCCCCAATCCATGACACCCGCGCCGCCGAGTTTTCCCAGAGTTGCACTTGCCGCACCTGCAGCCCCAGCAAGCGTGATCAGGAGCACTTCGCCAGTTCCAACAATCGTGTCGCCGAAGGACTTCATCTGGCTCATGTGATTGAGGTTCGAGCCTGCAATCTCTTGCGTCATCTGGTTGATCGCGCCCATGAAAGGGGCCGACAACAGCTTCCTCACGTATTCGGCGTTTGTCAACGTAGTTGTCACATGACCTCAAGCTGCCTGCTTTAGCTGTTCCGCCTGACTCCGTTCCGGATTCAGCCAAACCTCATCCCGCAATTCCCAATTCCTTGTCTGCCCTGACCATCGCCTCGGATTGCTGTTTTTGGCGGCGGCATAGAGGTGCTCACGATGTCTCAGAATGGCAGTCGCTTGCCCGGCGTGACGCTGCCCCGGTGTCACGAATTTCAGGCCACTGTGCTTGTGCTCCTGGTTGTACCAGCGAACAAACTGCTGCGTCCACGCCTGCGCCTGTTCCAAACTGTCGAACGGTTTTCTCGGGTAATCGGGCCGGTATTTGCAAGTGCGGAACAGCGACTCGGCATAGGCATTGTCATTGCTCACGCGCGGTCGGCTGAACGACGCAGCCACGCCCAGATGCTCCAATGTGGCCAGCATGGTGGCGCCTTTCATCGCGCTGCCGTTATCCGAATGCAGCACCAGCGGGCGCCCGCCCAACCCTTCGGCCAGACTCGCCTTGCGCATCAGCAGCGCGGCCAGCTCGCTTGATTCCGCCACATGCACTTCATGGCCAACAATCTTGCGGCTGAACACGTCGAGCATCACGTACCAGTAAAAATACTGACCCTTTAACGCCGCCGGCAACCACGTGATGTCCCAGCTCCACACCTGGTTCGGAGCGGTCGCGCAATGACTCGTCACCACGCGCTCGGAAGGCTTCTTCGCGCGCCCTCGGTGATGCTGCTGCGATGCCTGTTTCAGCACCCGATAAAAGCTCGATTCCGACGCCAGATAGACACCACGATCAGCCAGCGTCGGCACGATCTGCGAGGGCGGCAAGCTGGCGAATTCCTCGCTGTTGGCCACCGCCAGCATCCGCTCGCGTTCAGACTCGCTGAGCTTGTGCGCAGGCGCCGGCCGGACGTTCGTCGTGCGACCATCGGCGCCAATTACCTCATCCCCTTCGCGCACCCAGCGAAAGAACGTGCGCACACTCAATTCCAGTTCGGCACAGGCACAATGCAAGCGGCAGCCAGCCTCTTGCGCTTCACGGATCAACGCAACACATAAACGGCGATCTGGGGCGCTGATCAGTCTTCCTCTTTGTCCCCCCAGATCGCCTGGGCTTTTTTTCGCAGAACCAGCAGCGCCGCCGCTTCGGCCAACGCTTTCTCCTTGCGATGCAATTCCTTCTCCAATTGCCGGATGCGCTTCTTGTCTTCCTTCGACTGCTCGCGCTGGCTGCGCGCCTGCTCGCCCGCATTCGCATTGGCGGCCCGACATGCCTCGCGCCACGCCGCAATCTGTTCCACGTACAGACCTTTGCGCCGGCAATACTCGGCCAGCTCCGCTTCATTGAGCGCGGCCGTCTCCAGCACCACCGCAAACTTGTCTTCCGAGGACCATCCCTCGGGATTCTTCCCATCTCCCGGCACCGGCATTCCCTGTTTCTTCAATTGACGCCGCCAAGTATAGAGCGTCTGTTCAGTGATACCAGTCTCCTTGGCCAGTTCCGATACCGCCTTGTTCTCCGGAGGCATCATCCGTCGCAACACCGCTTCTTTCCGTTCCGCTGAATATGCCTTCACTTCGACTCTTTAACCGCCCCCGATAAGATTTACTTCCATCAGGTGACGCGACAACTAGTCTGACACCGGGGGTATTCCCAGGCACCTTCGCCCTCGCGAGGGGCGCGGACATTGGTATCGTTGTAGTAGTTCTTCTTGACGTCATCGGAGCGATGCTTGGCATACTCATCCGCCGCGGTCATTGCATCAGAGTACGTCAGCAGGACCTCTCTGGTTTCCTTGTCGACGATGTCGATTGGTTCCGAAGTCGGGAGTCCGTTCAGCGTGGACTGCATCACGTCGTTCATCTTGACGATGTGGTTGTACCAGGTCCCTGCAAAGATCCAGCCGCCGCTTTCGGCTCCCTTCAGGAAGTCCGTTCGTGCGCGGTCATTCGTCTGCTGTACAGCCGATTTTGCCGCTGCTCGAAGAGCATTCTCATACTCGGCCGCCGCTGTATCCAACGCGCCTGGGACCGGTTTTTGACCGGCCACTATCTGTGCCGCGATCGGGCGCAGCGTCAGGACCATTTTCTGAACGGCCTGGGCATGAGCGTTGATGATTGGATCTTTGATGACCTTGGTGTTGCTGTTGCCCTCGGACGCCTCCCATGACTGCTTCCATGAGATACCGCCGCACACGTCGGGATTCATGTAGCTGTTGTCATTGGCTCGCCATTTGTAATCGGTGACGGAGTACGAGGCCTTGGAATAGTTCTTGACGGTCGTGTATGCCCCGACGAGAGGGATGCCGTCAAAGACGTCGTAGTTGGTCAGTTCCCCGGTATTCGCCACCTTGCGAGGAATCGCGACTGCATTGATCCGCGTGCTGCGGTTCGATTCCTGGAACTGCTTGTTCATGGCTGCGGCGCACACCTCGAATTTGAGGATGTTTGCAGCCAGCGGCCGTGAATCGGGAATCATTGGCCGGCTGATCATGTTGTCCTGCTTGATCTGCTCGATAGCAGCCTTCCAGATAGCATCGGCGACGCCGACGCCCTGGAGCGCGAGCCACAGAATGCAGATTTGGATCAACGAGTAGCCGGACCCGAGGGGCAGCAACAGTGCGGTGCCGCCGACGGTGCGAAGCGGAACCCAGATTGACGACATCTTCTTGCCGAGCATTTCGCCGTCGTGTGCCGAGTCGATCGTCCCCTTCAACGTAGTGAAGCCGACAAACAACATCCCGAGGAATAAGACAGCACTGCCGAAGATTTTCATCATCGCGCCCAGCACGTCACTGGTTTGGCTACCTTCGACGTTCCCGCCGGTGGCGATCAGCCCGATGATGCTGCCGAAGACCTCGCGCAGAAATTCAACCGACGTGTCCCCGGCGGGCGGGGTGAACTGACCAGGCAGAGAGCTGCTCGACGCTGCGACAGCAGTGCTCGACAATGCAATCAATGCAATCAATGCGGTCAGCGTGGCAGACCTTTTCATTCTGCTCGACCTTTCTCACATTTTTGCAAGATGGTTTCTGGCGTTGGCGTTTTGGTCAATAGCCAAGCGTCATGTGTCAGCAGTAGTGGGAATGGCCAGGCCAACACGCTCCATAGTGGATTATGAAACGTTAAGAAGGCAAGACCGCCAATACTTGAGAAGGTGAAAGCCGCGGGAAAGAGCCACCAGCCTGGCAGCTTCATCCAAGGCCGGTGCAAACCCAATGGCATCACAATATTCAGGAGCAGAAGGAGATATGCACCAAGGCGGTGGGTCACGCATTCGAATCGTCTTGAATTAAAGATACGAAAAAGAATCTTCATAGTGGTCTTACTCCCTTGCTTAGCAAATTGGGAGAGGTCTTCAAAAAGTCGACAAACGCGCTATTCACTAATGGACCTTTCAATCCTTGTTTTTTAAGTAGCTTGTGAACGCTCGGATTTTTCATGGCGGTATACTCTTCAAAGGCGACGAGCACTTCCTCTTGACGGCTGGCATCAATTGCACGGAATCCGGAGAGAATGCGTTCCTGCTCACTGTTTTGTTCGAGCTTGCGCGCCTCGGCCTTCGCGGTGGCCTGTTGAAGAGACGCGTGTTCACTCCTTGCCTTTTCCATTTCCGTGCGCCAAGCGGTATGAGTTTGAAGGTCTTCAGCACTTGCCCCACTTTTTTGAATGCGGGACCTCACTGCATAGCGGTAGCCCACTTCATTGTTAATTACCCCATTCTTTGACGCGGCCCAAACTGCTGCTGTGACGAGAGAGTCGATGCTTATCTGCTCACCACCACCACCTGAATTGTTGGTGGTGGTAGAAATAGGGGTAAGGATATGGGTAGGGTTACCGCCTGACCCTTGCTTGTCTCTGGCAAGCCCCTCGGAAGCCCCTTCCAAGGAGCTATGAAGGGGCCGGAAGATCCCGTCATCATCGTGCGATGCGATCCATTCTTGAACCGCATCGCGCCACTGATCAGGAACTTGGCTGAGTTCTGCACGCGCCTTCCGCGCGACGTTCCCCAAAAATGCCGCTCGAAGTGAGTTGTGGTCCCACCAGTTTTTTACCCACACCCAGCCTGTCGGTTCGTCGATCGCTACTATCTCTTTTTGTGCCAGATCGCGAGCAGCGCTAAGTAGTTGAGCTTCCGTCCAACCGATTCCAGCACCGATCGAGCGCCACATGGTGCGATAAACACCGATCACGTTACTGTCACGACTCGTGAGAAACAGCAAATTCGTGAATAGGTTCTCGCTTGTGCAATGGGCCAGCTGCGGATCGGACCAGAAACTGTCGGAAATCATGCGTTGGCGCCCCATATTCATTTACCTTTCTCTTTGGTAGAACGGAGGAGCGGGCTTCGATTTCGTCTTGAGTTGGTTCCTTCTCTTTTATCCGGCGCATTGGTTGGGCGAGCGCTAGTCTGACTATTTTGCGCGTCTAGTCCCCATGCACGGATTTGTCCGATGTGCCATGTCAAACGACGCGGCCCCGAAATCGGTTCTGGGAAGCCCTTGATACGACGCTGTTGAATGGTTAGAGCTGCGAAGTTCGTGATTGCTGCGACTTCTTGAACACCGATACAGACTGAATCGTCCAGCTTTGATAGCCGCTCCAAAAGCTGCCAATCTCTTTCCATTTTCTTGCTCCAGGTGGGTTAAATCTATGTTGCGCACTATGTTTCTCTTGGGCACAATGAAAAAGGACAGAAAATTCAAGGACGAGGTAAACGATGGGATACCTAGCGGAACTTGCGGCCAATGCCTCAAATTTAGCGACATGGAACGCGGATGTTGAGGGCATGGATAGTCAAGATGAGTTGTTCGATGCGTTGTGCGCGCATGAACAGAAACGCTGGTTTAATGCGGATGAGGTGGCGAAGCAGTACCGGGAAAGACTTGTGAGATCCGCAATGGAGGAGTTGGCAGCTCGCAGCCATTCCAGGGCGAAGGTTGGCCGTCGTCCCGCGCTAACGGCCTACAAGGAATACAAGCAGACGTTCTTGCGCGGTTGGGCTCACTTCGTGACCAAATGCGCAAAAAGGGATGGGCTCACAATGAACCGTCTAGCTTGGGCGTTCGGATTCACCGAAGATTCCGAATGGCGGGCGCTTCAGCGCGGGGACTGCTACCGAATGACGCATCAGCGATTTGTAAGCCACTCACGATGGACAGTTCCACATCGAGGTTGGAACGTATTAAGGGAGGGAAGTCTGGTCAGGTTCCTGAATCAGAATTTAATGGACCCCAATCAGTTTGAGACTTGGGTGCGCGAACAATACGAAAATTTGCCACAGAATTGCCACAAATCAAAAGGTAATTTCTGCTAAGATTTTCTATGAGTTTCTAATTTAAGCTATTGTTTTTTAAAGATTTATTTAACTAAGATTTTCTAACGCTAGGCAAGTTTTCCGATTCACACGGCGGGGGTCACTGGTTCAATCCCAGTACTGTCCACCAGAATTCACGCCAATATCAGCGTTCAGACCCACTCGGTTGGGGCACAGTTGGGTCAAGAAAGCCTGCCTCGAGCAGGCTTTTTTATTGGACCTGAACTACAACCACAAGGTGGCTGACTGGCGTTTGTTTTTCTGTCTCAACTGATACTGCCTTGCATCGCGCTACAAGGGCGATGGAATGGGCGCAGATGGTTTTAGGAGCGCTACTGGCGCATGCCAAGCGCAATGAGGTACGTGGGGCGCATAACTATGCGCATCACAACCCAGGCCAGTATCCGATCCAGCAGCGCTTCATCCGACTACGCCGACTGACCAAGACGCAGCAACTACGCCTAGAACGCATACGCAGTAGATCAAGATGGCCTGCCATCAGCTCGACACTCTTGCGTTGGCGCTGTGGCATCAGTCCCGCGCAGTAATTTCTCAACCTCCCTCCCGATCTGCATGCGCCAGTACCGGCGCCAGGGATTGCTTTTTTGCATCTATATTTGAAGCGCTTCAAAAAAGCTTTACACCGAATAACGAAAAGAGTATCGTCCGTAAAAGTAATTTGAAGCGCTTCATTTTTTCGAGATTGGCGCGAACGGAGACAGCAGCCCATGTACAAGAACCATATTGCGGGTGAGTGGGTCGAGGGCGTTGCGGTTAACCGCAACATCAACCCTTCCAATACTGACGATCTCATTGGCGAATATGCTTATGCCGATGCCCGCCAGGCCCTGATTGCCATCGAAGCTGCAGCACAGGCGCAAACAGGGTGGGCGCGCAGCTCGCCGGAAGTGCGTAGCGACGCGCTCGACCGGATCGGCAGCGAAATCCTCGCACGCAAGGACGAACTCGGATACCTGCTGTCGCGCGAAAAGGCAAGACACTTCCTGAAGGAATCGGCGAGGTCGTACGGGCCGGCCGCATTTTTAAGTTCTTCGCGGCTGAAGCGCTTCGAATGGGGGGCGAGCGTCTGCCATCGGTGCGGCCCGGTGTGGATGTCGAGGTCACCCGCGAAGCGGAGGGCGTGATTGCCTTGATTACACCGTGGAATTTTCCGATCGCCATTCCGGCCTGGAAAATCGCGCCGGCCCTGGCCTACGGGAATGCCGTTGTATTCAAGCCGGCAGATCTGACGCCCGGCTGCGCTTGGGCGCTTTCCGAAATTATCGTGCGGGCCGGCAACCTGCCGCCCGGCGTATTCAATCTTGTGATGGGACGCGGCTCGCAGATTGGCGACACGATCATCCAATCCCGACTGGTCCGCGCGGTCAGCTTTACCGGCTCGACAGCAACCGGCAGGCGGATCGGCATGGATTGCATGCAGCGCGGCGCCAAGGTGCAACTGGAGATGGGCGGGAAGAATCCGCTCGTGATCCTTGACGACGCCGACCTGGACGTCGCGGTATCCGCCGCACTCAATGGCACATTCTTTTCGACCGGACAGCGCTGCACCGGTTCGAGCCGCCTGGTTGTGCAGGATGGCATTCATGACCGCTTCGTCGCGGCTCTCGTTGAAAAGATGAAAGCGCTGAAGGTCGACGATGCGCTAGCGCCGGGAACGGATATCGGACCGGTCGTTTCGCAGGCGCAGCTGGACCAGGATCTTGCTTACATCGACATCGCCTGCAATGAGGGGGCGCGCCTCGTCTGCGGTGGAGACCGCCCGCAACGAAGCACACCGGGTTTCTATCTTTCTCCGGCGCTCTTCGTCGAAACCACCAACGACATGCGGATCAACCGCGAAGAAGTATTCGGCCCCGTTGGCAGCGTCATCCGCGTCAAGGATTACGAAGAAGCCCTCAGCGTTGCCAACGACACGGTCTATGGGCTTTCCTCCGGTATCTGCACCACGTCGCTGAAGTATGCGAGCGATTTCAAGAAACGTTCCTCCGCGGGGATGGTGATGGTGAACCTTCCTACCGCCGGCGTGGATTACCACGTCGCCTTCGGCGGGCGCAGGGATTCCAGCTACGGACCGCGCGAGCAGGGCAGTTATGCACGCGAGTTCTACACCGTCGTCAAGACGGCCTATACACAGGCGTAATACAGGCGTAATCACATGAACACAATTTCAGGAAAAACCCGGCTATACGCGATCATTGCGGATCCGATCCATCACGTGAAAACACCGCAGGCGATCAATCGCTTGCTGGGCGAACGTGGCGTGGACGGTGTGATGGTCGCCTTGCATGTGTGTCCGGAAAACCTCCAGAACGCAGTGCAGGGTCTCAGGGCGATCAGCAACCTGGGCGGATTCGTCGTGACCGTGCCGCACAAGACATCCATCCTGTCTTTCTGTGACGAGGTCTCCGACGCTGCACGGCAAATGGGCGCGGCAAACGTCGTTCGCCGCGAGGCTGACGGACGGCTGGTTGCGGATATGCTGGACGGAAAAGGCTTTGTCGCCGGACTTGCACGCAACGGCATTCCGGTCAAGGGCTGCAGCGCCTATCTTGCAGGCGCGGGCGGTGCCGCCAATGCCATTGCGTTTGCCTTGGCCGAGGCGGGCGTGTCGCGCCTCACCATTGCGAACCGAACAAAGGACAAGGCGCTCGATCTGGTCGAACGCCTCGCCACGGCCTATCCCGCTGTCCCCGCAAGCGTCGGCACGACGGATCCAACCGGTCATGATCTTGTCATCAATGGAACATCGCTGGGCTTGCGTCCCAATGATGCCTTGCCGCTGGACACCGGCAAGCTGTCTCCGTCGCAAACCGTTTGCGAAATCATCATGGACCCGGTCGACACGCCCTTGCTGGTCGCTGCAAAGGCGAAAGGCTGTGCCATTCATCGTGGCCTGCCGATGCTGGCCGGCCAGGTGGAACTCATGGCGGCCTTCATGGAAGCATCCGATAAAGCCGGTCAGGCCTGAGCGACGATGAATACGCCGCATTCTTCACTTCTCGCCAGCTTCCGCGATCTTCTCAGGCAGCGTGGCGTCATTGAACTGCAATCCGACCTGGCGCGGTTCAACACGGACTGGCGGCAGCTGTTTCGCGGCAAGGCGCTGTGCGCCGTATTGCCGACGAGCGCAGCGGAAGTGTCGGCCATCGTCAAGGCATGCGTGGATGCCGGCGTGGCGATCGTCCCGGCCGGTGGCAATACCGGCTTGTCCGGCGGCGCGACGCCGGACGCGTCGGGCACGCAGGTGGTGCTGTCGCTGGAGCGCATGAACGCCATTCGCCATCTGGATACGGTTGGCGCAACGCTGGAAGTGGAAGCCGGTTGCATCCTGAAGGTCGCGCAGGACAAGGCGCGCGAAGCAGGCCTGCTGCTGCCGATCAGCCTCGCTGCCGAGGGATCCGCGCTCATCGGCGGCATCCTCGCGACCAATGCGGGCGGCATCAATGTGCTGCGTTACGGCATGGCGCGTTCGCGGGTGCTCGGCCTTGAAGTCGTGACGGCGGAGGGCGACATCGTCAGCGGCTTGCGCGGGCTGCGCAAGGACAATGCCGGTTACGACTGGAAGCAGGTGTTCATCGGCAGCGAAGGCACGCTCGGCATCATCACGGCGGCCGTATTGCAACTCGCGCCCTTGCCGCGACACCGTGAAACCGCGCTGCTGGCCGTACCCACGCCCGAGGCGGCGCTGCGCGTCTTGCAGGCGGCACGTGGCGCGCTCGATGAAACGCTCAACGCATTCGAACTCATTTCCGGCGTATCGATGGGACTCGTCGTGAAACAGGCATCGCGCACCTGTCCGCTCGGACAGTCTCCCTGGTATGTGCTGCTGGAAGCCAGCTCATCCCTTTCCGGCCTGCGCGCCGCGATGGAAGAAGTGCTGGCGCAGGTCCTCGAGAACGAGGATGCAAGCGATGGCGTCGTTGCCGAGTCAGGCCGCCAGGCTGCGGACCTGTGGGCATTGCGCGAGCACATCACTGAAGCGGAAGCGCGCGAAGGCCGGTCGGTCAAGCATGACGTTTCGGTGCCGATCGCGGCCATTCCCGGCTTCCTGCAGCAGGCCGGCGAGGCGTTGCGAACCGTATTCCCGGACGCGCGCGTCAACGCTTTCGGCCATGCGGGCGACGGCAACATCCACTACAACATCCTGGTGGATTCCGCGACCGACAGCCACGCGGTCAACACGCTGGTGCACGACATCGTTGTTGCGCACGGCGGCAGCATCTCGGCGGAACACGGCATCGGACAGTACCGGGTCGGCGAGCTGATGCGTTGCCGAGCAACGCCCGAACTGAACATTGCGGCGCGCATCAAGCATGCACTCGATCCATCCGGCCGTATGAATCCCGGCAAGGTCTTCCCGAAAAACATGTAATGAGAAAGATCGACATGGAAGAGTTTGACTACATCATCGTCGGCGGCGGAACCGCGGGATGCATCCTCGCGAACCGCCTGACCGAATCCGGACGTCATCGTGTGCTCGTGCTGGAAGCGGGCGGGAACGGGCGCGGCTTCTGGGTGCCGATTCCGGCCGGGTTCAGCAAGCTGATGACTTCGCCCAAATTCACCTGGCGCTTCGAGACCGAGCCGGAAGAGAACGTCCTCGGACGCAAGATCGCGATACCGCGCGGCAAGGGGCTGGGCGGTTCGACGCTGGTCAACGGCATGATCTATGTGCGGGGACAGGCACAGGATTACGATCGCTGGGAACAGTACGGCGGGCGCGAATGGAACTTCAAGAGCGTCGAGCCCTATTTCAGGAAGATCGAAAATTACGCCGAAGGCGGCAAGGAACGCGGTCATGCCGGACCGATGCACCTGCTTCGCGTGCGTGAGCGTTTCCCCATCTCCGACGCGTTCCTGGCGGCGGCCAGGGAGGACGGCCAGCCGATGAACGAGGATTACAACGGCAGCACGCAGGACGGCTTCGGTTATTACCAGGCGACGCAGCGGGCAGGGCGGCGCTGGAGCGTGGCGGACGGCTATCTGGCGCCTGCGCGCAGCCGCAAGAACCTGGTGGTGCGCACCGAGTGCCACGTGCTTCGGCTGAACCTGAAGGACAAGCGTTGCACCGGCGTGACCTACCGCCAGGATGGCAAGGACGTGACCGTGAATGCACGCGCCGAAGTCATCATGGCCGCCGGTTCGGTGCAGACGCCCCAAGTGCTGGAGCTGTCCGGCATCGGCAATCCGGACCTGCTGCAATCGCTCGGCATTCGCGTCACGCACGCATTGCGCGGTGTCGGTGAAAACTATATCGACCACTTTGCCACGCGCATGAACTGGCGGGTGAAGGGCACGAACACGCTCAATGAGCTGGCGCGCGGCTGGCGGCTCGGTCTTGCGGTCAGCGAGTATTACCTGCGCAAGACCGGCATCCTTACGCTGGGTACCGGCCTGGTGCATGGTTTCGTCAAGTCGCGTCCGGACCTTCCCAGCCCCGACGTGCAGTACTTCTTCGTCCATGCCAGCTATGCCAACGCGGCGGACCGGAAACTGGACAAGGCACCGGGCATGACCATCGGGGTTTCACAGTTGCGCCCGGAGTCCAAGGGCAGCATCCACATCCGCTCCGCCGATCCGATGGACGGACTGGCGATCCGTCCCAACCTGCTCGCCAGCGAAGCCGACCAGGACAGCCTGATCGGCGGCATGCAGATCGCGCGGCGCATCGTCGAGCGGCCGGCAATGAAACGCTTTGTCGACTTCGAGATGAGCCCCGGCCGCGAAGTGCAGTCACGCGACGAATGGCTGCATTTCGCCCGCAGCAACGGCCAGACCATTTACCACCCGCTCGGCACCTGCCGCATGGGCAGCGATACCGATGCGGTCGTCGATCCGGCACTGAAGGTGCATGGCCTTGCCGGTCTGCGGGTTGTCGATGCATCTGTCATGCCATCCATGGTGTCGGGAAACATCCAGGGTGCCGTGATGATGGTGGCGGAGAAAGGGGCCGAGATGATTCTTGCGGACGCGCGGTAACGCCGTCCGTGGGCGAGGCAACCTGCAGCATGCCGGGCCGGCAGTAGCAACAGCAGCAAGGACAGGACATTCCCTCGTTTTTCAAGAAAGCGCAGCGGCCGAAATGCGGTCGCAAAATGAAGCGCTTCAAAAAAGTATCACCCGGACTGCGATGACGATAGAGATCCGGACATGGGTTGCAGCGAAACGCATGCAACGTTTTGTATTGAAAGTTGACTGGAGACAGATATGAACAAGTTTTTTCATGGTTTTCTCACGGTATGCGCGGGTGTCGGCATTGCGATGTCTGCATCGGCGCCGGCCAGTGCGGCAGATCTCAAGGTCGGTGCACTGTTTCCGTTCAGCGGCGCGCTCGCATCGCTGGGCACTGAAAGCTATCGCGGCCTGGAACTGGCCATCGAAGAGCGCAACGCATCGGGCGGCATCAACGGCCAGAAGGTAGTACTGGTCAAGGCGGACGCCGTGGACGCCAACCAGGCTGTCGGCGAAGCGCGCCGCCTGACTTCCGTCGAGGATGTGAAAGCAATCTTCGGCAGTTATTCGTCGTCCATCTCCTTCGCGGCAACCCAGGTGGCGGAACTTGCCGGTGTGCCGTATTTCGAACTGGGCGCCGTGTCCAACCCGATCACCGAGCGCGGCTACAAGTACGTGTTCCGCACCAATTCCACCGCAAAGGACTTCGCGGACACCACCGTCAGCACGGTCTCGAACATGATTGCGCCGGCCATCAAGGCCGACCCGAAATCATTGCGCATCGCGATCATCCATGAGGACGGCCTCTACGGCACCACGGTCGCCGGCTTCCAGAAGGAAAAGGCGAAGCAGTTGGGCCTGAGCGTCGTCGAAACCCTGCCGTACTCCGCCAAGTCGGTCGACCTGTCGTCCCTGATCCTCCGCCTCAAGGGGGCGAAGGCCGACGTGGTGCTGCAGACCTCCTACCAGAACGACACCATCCTGTTTTTCCGCCAGGCCAAGGCAGCGGGCTACAAGCCGAAGGCAGTGATCGGCGCCGGCGGCGGCTATTCCATGTCCGACACCGCACAGGCACTCGGCGCGGATATCGACGGCGCATTCGATGTCGATTTCCCGACTTATCAGACCAAGGAAGCCGGCGCGCCGGGCATGAGCGCGTTCGTCGACGCCTACAAGAAGCGCTATGGCCAGCCGCCGCATTCCGGCCACAGCCTGGTCAACTATGTCGGTGCGAAAGCCTTCCTGGATGCGATGGCAAACGCCGGCTCGACCGACAAGGACAAGATCCGCTCCGCCGTCCTGGCCTACAAGAAGCCACTCGCATCGAGCGCCGCCGGCTGGGGCTTCCGCTTCGGCGAAAACGGCCAGAACGAGCTGGCGTCCGCCAACGTCATGCAATGGCAGGGCGGCAAGCTGATGACGGTGTTCCCGGCTGAAGCGGCGGTTGCCAAACCGATCTTCGCCCAGTAATCGCGGCAATTCTCCCCGCATTCCCGCTGTTGGTGCGGCCGCCCCCGTCGCAGACGGGGCTCGGCCGCCCTTTTGAGGTCACACAAATGGAAATCTTTGTCCAACTGGTCTTGAACGGACTGTTGCTCGGCGGAGCCTACGCCATCATCAGCGTCGGACTGACGCTGATCTTCGGTGTGGTACGGGTCGTCAACTTCGCGCACGGCGAATTCCTGATGATCGGCATGTATGGCGTCTATCTGATGGCGAGCTTCGCAGGATGGCATCCCTATGCTTCCGCCATTCCGCTCGCTGTGATGCTGTTCCTGATCGGCGCGGTGATGCAGCGATTCATCATCCAGCCGCTCCTGCACGCCGATGCACACATCCAGATCTTCGCAACGGTGGGCGTTTCGACCGCATTGCTGAACCTGTCCCTGCTCGTGTTCGGCGCGGACGTGCGTCCCTCGAATGCCGCTGTCGGAACGGGCACTCTTCAGCTGGGCGAGTTCACCTTCGTGAGCGGGCAGGTAATTACCTTTGCCATCGCCATCGCACTGGTCGGCGCAACCCATGTATTCCTGAAAACGACCCATGTCGGGCGCGCTTTCCGCGCGGTGGCGCAGCACCGTTACGCCGCCACGCTGATGGGTATCAACGTGAACCTGATCTACATCCTGGCGTTCGGCGTCGGATCTGCCTTCGTCGGCATCGCCGCGGCGCTGCTGTCGACCCAGTATCCCGCCTTTCCGACGGTCGGCACCTATTTCGCCCTGACGGCATTCGTCATCGTCGTGCTGGGCGGCCTGGGCAGCATGGTTGGCGCGCTCTGCGGCGCGTTGATCATCGGCCTGGTGGACAGCCTTGCCGGGTTCTATATCGCGCCCGACCTCAAGGAAGTCGTCTACTTCGTCATCTTCATCCTGATTCTTGTCTTCCGTCCGACGGGTCTGTTCGGCGCGGGACGCGGGTCCGAATAGTCGGGGAGCACCATCGTGATACCAAATCTTCGTCATCCTCGCACTTACGTCAGCATTGCGGTGCTCGCGCTGCTGCTGATCATCCCGGTGGCGGTCAATTCGCCATTCGTCTATCACCTGTTCGTCCTGATCTGCATCTTCGGCGGCCTGGCGACGGCATGGAACATCGTCGGCGGCTATGCCGGGCAATTGTCGCTCGGACATGCGGTGTTCTACGGCATCGGCAGCTATACCGGAGCCCTGCTGATCATCAAGTTCGGCATCAACCCCTGGATCGGCATGATCGCCGGCGCGTTCTGCTCCGCCGTCGTGGCTGCAGCCATCGCCTATCCGACCTTCCGCCTGCGCGGACCGTTCTTCGCGCTGGCGTCGATTGCGGTGCTTGAAGTGTTCAAGCTGCTGACCGTGCACCAGGGCAGCTGGACCGGCGGCGCGGCCGGCCTCTCCGTGCCGCTGAACATCGGCCTGCAGTGGATGATCTTCCGCGAGAAGTGGGCGTACCTGTTGATTGCCTTCGGCTTGCTGGCCATCACCTTGTGGGTTGCCTGGTATATCCGCCAGTCGCGCCTCGGCTTCTATCTGGTGGCCGTGCGCGAACGGGAGGATGCCGCCAGCGCGGTCGGCATCAATACCACGCGCGTCAAGCTGATCGCCGCCGTTATTTCGGCGGCTCTGGTCAGCGTTATCGGCACCTTCCATGCGATGTACCTGACCTTCATCGAGCCCAGCGCAGCGTTTTCGCTCGAGTTGTCGATCCAGGTGGCGATGTTTGCGCTGATCGGCGGCCTCGGCAGCATCGCCGGCCCGCTGGCGGGGACGGTGCTTGTCCTGCCGATTGCGGAACTGGCGCGCGGCTGGCTCGGTACCTTCGGCAGCGGCACGCACGGCTTCATTTACGGCGTCATCCTGGTGGTCGTGGTACTGACCATGCCCAAAGGCATTGTTGGCCAGTTCGGCGCGCGTATCCGGGAGCTGGTCGATCGCTTGCCCTACCTCGGCATCGAGAAAAAGCCCGTGGTCAAGATCAAGCCAAAGGCAAAGGTCATCGTCGCGCATGGCACGCCGGTGCTGAAGGCGGAAAACCTGCACAAGCGTTTCGGCGGCCTGCAGGCGACCGATAACGTTTCCCTGACCTTGCACCAGGGCGAAATCCTCGGCGTCATCGGTCCCAATGGCGCGGGCAAGACCACGGTGTTTAACCAGATCTCCGGTTTCATCCGGCCTGACAGCGGCACGGTGCAGGTGCGCCGGGCCGATGGCAGCTGGGCGAGTCCCGCCTCACCGAATGACTTCGCGCATGGCGGCATCGGCCGCACTTTCCAGATCGCGCAGCCGTTTGCCGGCCTGAGCGTGCTGGAGAACATCATGCTGGGCGCTTTCATGCACACCAAGAGCCGCGCCGAAGCGGAGCAGGTTGCGCGCAACGTCGCCGAACAGACCGAACTCACCGGCCTGCTCGATACCGAGGCGAGAAACCTGACCGTCGGCGGCCTGAAGCGTCTCGAAGTCGCGCGCGCCCTGGCAACCGGTCCGAGCATTCTCCTGCTCGACGAGGTCATGGCCGGCCTGAACCCGGCGGACGTCGAGCGCGCGATCGCCATGGTCAAGCGGATACGCGATACCGGCGTGTCGGTGCTCATGATCGAACATCTGATGCAGGCCACCATGGCCTTGTCGGACCGGATTCTCGTCATCAATCTCGGCAAGAAACTGACCGAGGGCGCACCGGCGGATGTCGTCAACAATGCCGAAGTGATCGAGGCTTATCTCGGGAAGGAGTATCTCCATGCTGCAAATTCGTGACATCCGCGCCGGCTACGGGAAAAGCGAGATCCTGCGGGGCATTTCCCTGGATGTGCATGCCGGCGAAATCGTGACGCTGGTCGGCGCCAACGGCGCGGGCAAGAGCACGACGCTCAAGACGATCTGCGGCGTCGTGAAGGCAAGAACGGGCTCGGTGCATTTCCAGGGTCACGACATCACCAATCATCCGACTCAGGACATCGTGTCCCTCGGCGTCACGATGGTCCCCGAGGGCCGCCAGTTGTTTCCGTTCCTGTCGGTCAAGGACAACCTCCTGATGGGCGCGTACAAGAAATCGGCGCGGGCCGACATGGAAGAGCGCCTCGGGGAAGTGCTCGAACTGTTTCCGCGTGTTCGCGAACGCCTCGGCCAGTACGCCGGCTCGCTGTCCGGCGGCGAGCAGCAGATGGTGGCGATTGCACGCGGCATGATGGCCGGCCCGCAGTTGCTGATCTTCGACGAACCCTCCCTCGGCTTGTCGCCGCTGCTGGTGGGGCAGATGTTCGACATCATCAAGACCGTCGCGGCGCAGGGCATCACGGTGCTGCTCATCGAGCAGAACGTCTTTCATACGCTCAGCATTGCCCATCGCGGTTATGTCCTGGAAAACGGCGAGATCGTCCTGTCCGGCACCGGCAGGGAACTGCTGGAAAGTCCCCATGTGAAGCGCGCCTATCTGGGCCTTTGATTTCAAATAACGAATAGACAGGTGAACAAATGACGCAACAGATGAAACGTGTCGATCACGGAAAAGGCGGCGCGGTGGATGTTCTTCGCGTTGTGGATGACGCGATACCGTCTCCGGCGCCCGGCCAGGTACTGCTTGAAGTCGCATTCGCGGGCGTCAACCGCCCGGACGTGCTGCAGCGGTCCGGTTCCTATCCGCCGCCCGCGGGCGCGTCGCCTTATCTCGGGCTGGAAGTGGCGGGTACGGTGGTGGCGGTGGGCGAAGGCGTCACGCAATGGCGCAACGGCGACCGGGTGTGCGCCCTGACGCCGGGCGGCGGTTATGCCGAGTATTGCGTCACCGACGCGGCGCACTGCTTCCCGATTCCCGCGAACGTCTCCATGCTGCAGGCGGCAGCGCTGCCGGAGACCTATCTGACGGTGTGGGCCAATGTGTTTGAACGCGGCGGACTGAGCAGCGGGAAATCGATGCTGGTGCATGGCGGCTCCAGCGGTATCGGCTTGACCGCGATCCAGCTGGCGCATGCGTTCGGCGCAAATGTATTCACCACGGTCGGTTCGCAGGAAAAAGCCGATGCCTGCATCGCCGCCGGCGCCGACAGGGCGATCAATTATCGCAACGAAGATTTCGTGGCGGCGGTGGCGGATGCGACGGACGGAAAGGGCGTCGACCTGATCCTCGACATGGTCGGTGCCAGCTATGTCGAACGCAACATCAAATGCCTCGCCCTGGAAGGCTGCCTGGTGCAGATTGCCTTCCTCGAAGGCAGTCACTTCGCATTCGATGCCACGCCCATCATGCTCAGGCGCCTGACGCTGACCGGATCGACGCTGCGCGCGCGCTCCAGCGAACAGAAGGCACGTCTCGTACAGAACCTGCAGGCAGCCGTCTGGCCGCTCCTGGAGAGTGGAAAATGCTTGCCCCATATCCACCAGGTCTTTCCCCTGCGCGACGTGCAGGCCGCGCATGCATTGATGGAAAGCAGCCGGCATATCGGAAAAATCATGTTGTCAGTCAAGGATTAAGGAAACTCTCATGCGTCATGCAAATCGTACTGTCCTCGTGACAGGGGGGCTCGGCGGGATCGGTTCGGCCATTGCCGAACGTTATGTGCAGGAAGGCGCCGCTGTCGGGGTCGTCGACTTCGACAAGGCGCGCGGCGAAGCATGCCTGCGCGAATGGCAGGGCAAGGGCCTGAAAATGCATTTCGCGGCGGCCGATGTCGCCAACTTCAATGAGTGCGAACGCGCCTGCCGCGAGATCGAAGAACGCCTCGGGCCCATCGACATCCTGGTCAACAATGCCGGCATTTCACCGAAACACGAGGGCCATCCGCGACCCGTGCATCTGATGGAGCCGGACGAGTGGCGCCGTGTCGTCGAGGTCAATCTCAATAGTGCCTTCTACTTCTCGCGCCTGCTGGCGGGAAGCATGATCGAGCGGAAGTTCGGGCGCATCATTTCCATGTCGTCGGTCGCCGGCAAAGCCTATCTCGGCGATATCGTCGCCGCGCATTACAGCACGACCAAGGCAGCGCTGATCGGATTCACCCGGCATCTGGCCGGCGAACTCGGGCCGCATGGCATTACCGTCAATGCGCTGGCGCCGGGCCGGATCGACACGCCATTGCTGCGGACGGTCGTCAGCGAGGCCAATACCCGCGTCATCCAGCAAACGCCTTTGCGGCGACTTGGCGCGCCTGGCGAGGTCGCGGATGTCTGTTGTTACCTCACGTCGCCGGACGCCAGCTTTGTCACGGGGCAGGTGGTCGATGTGGCGGGAGGCTGGTTGTTGACGTAGGGCTCGGTGGCGCCAGCGATCCTCGTTCGACGATATACGTGGTCAGCCGCTCCTCTTCGGGCAGCGGCTTTCCGTCGATCAATGCAACCATCTTTTGCGCGGCGCGCACGCCGATGTCCGACACCGGGATATGCACCGTGGTCAGGCCCGGCTTCACCATGCCGGCCAGATCGGTATCGTCAAAGCCAGTGATGGAGAGCGTCCGAGGCACATCGACGCCTCGTTCCATGCATTCATGGATCGCACCAATCGCATGCAGGTCGGTGCCGCAAATGAGCGCCGTGGGTTGCTCGTCAAGCTTCCACAGCGCCTGAATCGCGTCTCTGCCGCCTTCAAAGGAATAAGGCGATTCGATGATCCAGTCCGGGGGCACCTCGATCCCTGCCTCATGCAGCGCGTCCAGCGCTCCTGTCAGGCGCGCGCGCGACCTTTCGTTATGCATGGTCGGGCCGCCGCATATCGCGATTTTCCTGTGGCCTTTTGCGATGACCAGCCTGGCCATTTCGTACGAGGCCTTGCGGTTCGAAAATCCGACCGTGTGGGGATAGGTCGTCTCGTCGGTGGACCAGGTCAGCACATACGGCAGCTGGCGCTGGCGGATCAGCCGGAATACCTGGTCATCGTGATCGGAACCGACCAGAATCAGGCCGTCGATGCGGTGTTCGAGAATGTTGCGGATCAGATCGATCTCGCGCAGTGTGTCGTACTCATGGCTCGAGACGAGCAGTTGATAGCCGAGCTGCGACAGCGTTTGCTGCATGGCGTCGATCGAAATCGCGAAAATCGGATTCTTCAGTGTCGGGTAGATGGCGGCGATGGAATGCGTCTTGCGCGATGCCAGGGCGCGCGCGGCGCCATTGCGGACATAGCCGAGTTGCGCGACCGCCATGTTCACCTTGGCCAGGGTTTTCGGCTTTACCTGGCCCGGTACGGAAAGTGCCCGCGATGCACTGCCCAAGGACACCCCGGCCAGTTTTGCGACATCGGCCAGGGTGGCGGTTTTAAGAGAGTCTTTCATGACGGAGCACGAGGCCGTTTCCAAAATGGATGAAGCGCTTCAAAAGAGGGCGCAGGCTATCCTCGATAAGAGGAAAACTGCCATGAAACGAGTGTAACACGCGCAAGTTATGAAGCGATTCAATATTCGGCGAAGTCCGCTGCGATTCTTCGGACAATCACGCTGCAATATCGATTCGCCGGTGCTTTGGCTCCATTGAAAACAGCTAAGGCAAGTGCATTTCAGACATTCTCGTACATGTTCAACCGCTTGGCCGCATTGTGCAGATGCGTCTCGGCGGCATTGGCCGCCGCCGCCGCATCGCCTGCTTCGATCGCGTTGAAGATCGCCTTGTGCTCATCCTGCACGTCCTGAATCAGGTCGCTGTAATTGGCGGCCGTGTTGCTGCGCGCTTGACGGATAAGCTTGCGTGCATGCTGTTCGAGGTAGTCGTTGAGCGCCTTGAAATGCGGATTCTTCGTGGCATCGACGATCGCCTGGTGAAAGGAAAAGTCTTCCTCTTCGCCAAGCTGATCGTGGACGATCGCGTACTCCATGCCGATCAGCGCGCGCTTGATGCGCTTGAGATCCTCCGGTGTGCGGCGCACCGCCGCATAGCGGGCCGCCGCCGATTCAAAAGTGACCAGCAGTTCGATGATATGCGCCAGGCCCTCGGCATCATCGAGCGACGGGTTCTGCAGCCTGAACGTCTGGCGGGCGCTGCGCTCGTTGACGAACACGCCCCGGCCTTGCTGGGCGGTGACGATGCCTTCGGATTTCAGTTGCGACAGCGCTTCACGCACTGCGGAGCGGCCAACGGAAAAGCGCTCGCACAGTTCGTTTTCGCTGGGAAGCTTTTCTCCCGGCTTGAGCTGCTCTGTTTCGATCTGCCGGCGGAGCCATTCGACGACTTCTCCTGTCACCGACTGGTGCGGCCGCGCGGGCGGCTTCTTCCTCTTGATCGGCGCTTTTTGCGTTACTGTCATCTTGTCAGGCTTTCGGAGGTTGGAATGTGTTCAGGCATCGCGCGGTATGGCGCTCATACGACATACAGTCCGCCGTTGACGTGCAGCGTTTCGGCAGTAATGAAGCGCGCCAGCGGAGAACAAAGGAATATTATGCCTCCGGCAACTTCCTCTGCGGTGCCAAATCGCCGCAGCGGGGTGCTGTCCAGCAGCGCCTGGCCTTTCTGTCGCAAGAGGCCGGTGGTCATCGGCGTTTCAATAATACCCGGGGAAACAATGTTGACCCGTGTTTTCGGCGCCAGTTCGAGCGCCAGGCTCTTGCTGAAACTGATGACGGCTCCCTTGGATGCGGAATAGTGCGCATGCGAGAAACTGCCGCGATGGGCTGCGACCGACGCCAGGTTGACGATTGAACTGTCGTCGCTGAGGAAGGGAATCACTGCGCGGCAGATGTAGAAGGTGCCATCGAGATTGATGCGCATGAGCTTTTGCCAGTCCGCATCCTGCATGTCGCGCACCAGTCCTTCAGGGTAGATGCCAGCCGCATGAATCAGATGGTCGATCTTTCCGTGGAAGGCCGCAGCCGCTTCGACGGTGCGGATGCATGACGCTTCGTCGCCGATATCCAGTGCATGGCAGCTGATGCGGCCCTTGCCGCCATCCAGTTCGGATTTCACTGTTTCCAGCGCGTCGGCGTTGATATCGCTGAGTGCGAGATCGGCCCCGGCGGCGGACAACATGTGCGCGCAAACGCGTGCGATGCCGCTTGCGGCGCCGGTAATCAGTATCGTCCTGCCTTCGAAATCAATCATTTTTTCTCCTTTATATGCGGGCCTTTTCCTGTCGACGGATAGGGCCGGCGATGACATGTGCACTTGTCATACAAGTGCAAAATAGTTGTTGACATGATGTTTTGTCGTGGCTATTATGCGCTTCACTTGTATGACAAGTAAAGATAATTCATCAGACATGTTGGCGACACATCGAATGTCGTCAAAACAACAAAATGGAGGAGCGCATGGTGAACGGAGAGGCGGGCGTGGTCGGCATCGCGGCTGATTTCGTCATGGAAGCTATCCCCATGTGCCCTATGTACCTATTCCCAGTTCCTTTTTTGCGGCCACTTGGTCGATCCGCAACACGATCAATGGGCGCGATTCGCCGGCCTGTTCATGGCCGTCCCACATTGCCGTAATCGGCTTTTTTAGCAAGCAAAACCTAGGAGATATCCGGATGAACCATAAGACAAACGCTTGCGTGCTTACCCTCTTCGCCGCACTTGCATCGACTGCGGCCCAGGCGGAGCCGCTCAAGATTGCGCTGGTTGAAACGCTGTCCGGCGCGCAGGCGTCGACCGGCCTGATGTATCGCGCCGCGGTCAAGTACCAGCTTGACAAGATCAACGCCGCCGGCGGCTGGAACAACGAGCCGATCCAGCTCATTGAATACGATAACCAGGGCGGTCCGGCCGGTGCATCGGACAAGGTCAAGGCGGCCATTGCAACCGGCGCGAAGATCATCATCCAGGGATCGTCGTCGGCGATTGCGGGCCAGATCACCGAGGACGTCCGCAAGCACAATCTGCGCAATCCGGGTAACGAACTGCTCTACTTCAACATGGGCGGCGAGGCCCTGGAACTCACCGGCGAAAAGTGCCATTTCTATCATTTTCGCTTTACGACCAACGCGCCGATGCGCGTGAAGGCGCTGGTCGGCGCAATGCGCGATGCGAAAGAGCTCGGCAGCCGCGTCTACGCGATGAACCAGAACTATTCCTGGGGCATGGACATGGAAAAGTCGATCAAGGAATTTGCGCCGGCGGGCGGCTATAGCGTCACGGAGAGCACCTTGCACGACGTGAACAAGATCCAGGATTTCTCGCCCTACGTGAACAAGATCAAGTCTGCCGACGCGCAGACTGTTCTTACCGGCAACTGGTCCAACGACCTGCTGCTGTTGATGAAGGCGACCAGCGCCGCCGGCCTGAAAGTGCGTTTCGGCACGGTATTCCTCGACCAGGTCGGCAACATCGCCAATGCCGGCGAAACCGCGCTCGGTTACTACGTGGCCCATCCGTTCAATGCCGAACTCAACAAGCAAACTGAACAGTTCGCCGAAGAGTACAAGTCCAAGACCGGCCACTATCCGACCTTTGTCGAGCCGCAAACCGTGTTCGGCATGATGCTGATCAGCGAGGCGCTCAAGAACGTCAAGCCGGTGAACGGCGCCTTCAACACCACCGTCATGGCAAAGGCACTGGAAAAAGCCAAAGTGCGCACACCGGTGGGTGAAAACAGCGTCCGCGCGGCTGACCATCAGATCGTGATCCCGATGGTCGTTTCCAAGGTGACCAAGGATGCGAAGTTCAAGGCGGACGGCACTGACATGGGCTTCAAGCCAGTCAAGGTGTTCAGCCCCGAAGAGTCGGTCAACCCGGTCCAGTCATCCTGCAGGATGCAAAGCCCGGCCTAAGCGCCTCGCATGAACGCCGCGGGCGGTCCGCCCGCGGCAAACCAGAAACCATCTGACACATCCCGCTGGCTGCATGCGCCGCCGGGCAGGGCTGCCGTCATCTCTTCACTTTGCACGACGACCGCATCCAGCACCGGTTGGAAGGGGACACGTATGGAATACTTCAGCATCTCATTGCTCAACGGCGTCATTTACGGCTTGTTGCTGTTCATGGTGTCGGCGGGCCTGACGCTCATCTTCGGCATGATGGGCGTTCTCAATTTTGCCCACACATCGTTCTACATGGTTGGCGCGTACCTCGCGTACACGCTGGAGAAGGCGTTCGGCTTCTGGCCTGCCGTGCTGATTTCGCCGTTGATCGTCGGCGTGCTCGGCATGGTCGTGGAGCGTTTTTTCCTGCGGCGCGTGCACCGGTACGGCCATGCACAGGAACTGCTGCTGACCTTTGGCCTGTCGTTCATCATCGCCGAAGTGATCAAGCTCTTCTACGGCAATTATCCGGTCAACTATCGCGTACCCGGCTCGCTCAATTTCGCGGCTTTCCAGCTGTTCGGCGCGGACTATCCGTTCTACCGCCTGCTGATGGGGGGGATTTCCGTGCTCATGTTCGTTTTGATTTATCTCCTGCTGGCACGCACCCGCATCGGTATCGTCGTCCGCTCGGCCATCTATCGGCCACGCATGGCCGAGGCGCTCGGACATAACGTGCCCCTGGTCTTTCTGGGCGTCTTTGGGGTCGGCGCCGCGCTTGCCGGTCTGGCGGGGGCCATTGCCGGCGCTTTCTATACGACCAACCCCAACATGGCACTGGAACTGGGCGTACTCGTTTTCGTTGTGGTTGTCGTCGGCGGACTCGGATCGCTCGAAGGCGCAATGCTGTCATCGATCCTGATCGGCCTGATCACGTCGTTCGCGGTCGGCATCGATCTCAGCACAGCGGACCTGCTTGCCGTGTTCGGTGCGCGCGAATGGGCGCAAAGCGTCGGCGGCTTGCTGACCCTGAAGATCTCCTCCCTCGCAGCGACGATTCCGTTTGCGCTCATGTTGCTGATCCTGCTGGTGCGTCCCTCCGGCCTGATGGGCGATAAGGACTGAAAATGAAGAATTCCTCACGTCTCCTGCTCGCCGCAGGCTTGCTCGGCCTTGCCGTGCTGCCTGTCGTGCTGTCGCCGTCGCTCGTCAATGCCGCGATCCAGATGCTGATCACCGTGCTGTTCGCCTGCGCCTTCAACGTCCTCGCCGGGCAAGGCGGCATGCTGTCGTTCGGCCACGCCGCTTATTTCGGCATAGGCGCCTTCGCCACCGTTCACGCCATGAACGCCGTTGGCGGCGCGGGCCTTCTTCCGACGCCGTTATTGCCGATCATCGGCGGCATCGTCGGATGTGTCCTCGGCGGTATCGCCGGCTGGTTCTCCACGAAACGTACCGGCGTCTATTTTTCGATGATCACGCTCGCGCTCGCCGAGCTGCTGCATTCGATCGCACCGCACCTGGCAGGCGTGTTCGGCGGCGAAGCGGGTATTTCATCGATGCGAATGCCCGCCTGGGGGCTCAGTTTCGGCACCTCGACCCAGGTGTATTACCTGACGCTGTTCTGGGTACTGCTGTCGCTGGCCATCTTGTACTTTTTCACGCGCACGCCTGTCGGCAGGCTCACTCTCGGATTGCGCGAGAACGGCCATCGCATCCAGTTCCTTGGCTACAACGTGCATGCACTCAGGGTATTGGTGTTCATGGTATCGGCGACATTCGCCGGCATTGCCGGGGGCCTGCAGGCGATGAACAACGAAGCGGCGAACTACGTCCTGTTCGACGCGCGCCTGTCTTCCGAAGTGGTGCTCAACGCCTATATCGGCGGTGTCGGCGTGTTCCTCGGGCCGGCGCTCGGCGCAGCGGTCATGACCTTCTTCGGCTATGCGGTCTCCGACATGACGCGCACCTGGCTGCTCTATCAGGGCATCCTGTTCGTGATCGTGATGATGTTCATGCCGACAGGCATATCAGGATTGATTGCATGGTGGGGCGCGCAACGTCGCGTGCACACATTGTCCACGCTGTTGCCACCGCTCCTGATTTCCATTGCCTGTGGCTTGCTGCTGGCGGCAGGCACGGTGTTTACCGTCGAAATGCTGCAGCGGATTTTCCATCAAGACTACCAGTCGCTCATCGCACCAGGCAGCGCCTGGCCGCCGGTTGCGCTATTCGGGCGCGAATGGCTGCCGGGCAGCGCCGTCACCTGGGTCTTGCCGGTGGCTGCATTCTTTGCGGGATTGGCGCTGTTGCGTAACGCCGCGGCCAAGTGGCAATTTCTGAATGACAAGGAGGGGGCATGAATATGCCGATACTTCGACTGCGAGACGTCCATAAGCAATTTGGCGAAGCGCACATCATCCGTGGCATCAATCTCGACCTGACGGCCGGAGAACGGCACGCGGTGATCGGCCCCAACGGCGCGGGCAAGTCGACCTTGTTCTCGCTGATATCGGGCCAGTTCTCGCCGACCAGCGGCGAAATCGTGCTCGACGGTACGCCGATTCATGGCCTGCCGCCGCAACGGGTCAATCATCTCGGCTTGGCGCGCTCATTCCAGATCACCAATATCTTCCCGCGCCTGACGGTGTTCGAGAACCTGCGCCTAGCCGTGATGCAGAAGCACGGACTGCAATATACGTTCTGGAAGCCAGTCTCGCGTGCTGCCAAGGTGCGGGAGGAAACCGAGCAGTTGCTGGAACAGGTGCGCCTGTCCGCACGAGGCGACACGCTCGCAGGCGAGTTGTCCTATTCCGAACAGCGTTCGCTCGAAATCGGAATGACGCTTGCTTCCGACCCGAAGGTGATCCTGCTGGACGAGCCGATGGCGGGCATGTCGCGCGAAGAAACCGACTATACGGTGGACCTGATCCGCAAGCTGACCGAAGGACGGACACTGCTGATCGTCGAGCACGACATGGACGTCGTGTTTTCGCTGAGCGACCGGATCAGCGTCCTGGTCTACGGCGAACTGATCGCCACCGGCACACCCGACGAAATCCGCAACAACACGCAGGTCCAGGAAGCTTATCTTGGCGGGGAGGTAACGGCATGAACCGGAATACGTCAACTCCACTTCTGGAGGTCAAGGACCTGCATGCGCATTACGGCAAGAGCCATATCCTGCAGGGAGTCAATTTCACGGCCGGCAAGGGCGAGGTCATCAGCCTGCTAGGGCGCAATGGGTCAGGCCGTTCTACCACCATGAAAGCCATCATGGGACTGGTTCCGCCAACCTCGGGTCACGTGCTGTTCGAAAGGCGTGACCTGACCGGCGCCAGGCCTTACACCGTGTGCCGCTCCGGTATTGCGTTCGTGCCGGAGGAGCGCGAGGTGTTCGCCAACCTGACCGTGGACGAAAACCTGCGGATGGGCGAACAGCAGGGTCATGACGATGCGCCGAAATGGACGCTCGACCAGATGTTCACCTATTTCCCCCGGTTGAAGGACCGGCGCAACACCCGCGCCGGAAACCTGTCCGGCGGCGAGCAGCAGATGCTGACGATGTGCCGCTCGCTTCTGGGCAATCCGAAACTGATCCTCATCGATGAGCCGACGGAAGGCCTGGCCCCCAAAATCGTTGCCGTCGTCGGCGAGGCGATCCAGGACATCCACCGTCGCGGCGTATCGGTCGTTCTGGTGGAGCAGAAGCTCACCATCGCGCTGAAGATTTCGACGCGCGTATGCGTGCTCGGCCACGGCCACATCGTGTTCGAGGGAACGCCGGATGAGCTGAAGGGAAATTCGCAACTCATGAAAGACTGGTTAGCCGTATGACACAACAACATGCTGTAGAAGCGGGTACGCACGGCGGAGCGCAACGGTATGCCGATCTGGCGGGCAAGGTCGTGTTCATCACCGGTGCGGGTAACGGGATCGGGCTTTCGATGGCAGGGGCGTTTGCCGCCAATGGTGCACGCCTCGCGTTGTTCGACATCAATGCCGACGCACTGGCGGCGGCAAGGAAAACCCTGCAGGAGGCGCATTCGAACGTCGAGCTCATCTGCCTGACCGGTTCCATCACCGACGAGTCGGTCGTGGAGGAAGCCGTCGCACAGGCGGAACGACAGTTCGGCCGCATTGATGTGCTGCTCAACAATGCAGGCATCTCCATGAACAAGCCGACGCTTGAATTGAGCGCCTCGGACTGGCGTCGCGCAATCGATATCAACCTGAATGGCGTCTTCTATTGCGCGCAGGCGGCAGCACGCCGGATGGTTGCACAGGGCAGCGGCGTCATTCTGAACACGGCATCGATGTACGGCCTCGCCGCGGCGCCGGAGCGCGCCGCGTACTGCGCGAGCAAGGCCGCCGTCGTGATGCTGACCAAGGTGCTCGCCATCGAGTGGGCGAAATCGAATGTGCGGGTCAATGCCATCGCGCCGGGCTACGTGAAAACGGCGCTTGTCGACCAGCTCGTGCACGAGGGCCGCATGGACCTCGATGCACTGACCGCGCGCACGCCGTCCGGCCGCATGGCGCAGCCGGATGAGATCGCCGCCATTGCCCTTTTCCTTGCGTCCGACACGGCTTCCTTCATCAACGGCCAGGCGATTGTCGCCGACGGCGGCTGGACGGCCTACGGCTATATCTGAACCACATCATCCACTCTGGAGATCGATATCATGGCAGAACATATTGCGCTTTCGCCCGCCGCACCTTGGGTGGAACTACGCACCACTGAACAGGATTGGAAAAACGCCGATCCGATCATGCTTGGCACGCTGCTGTCGCAGCTGCATCTGATCCGCGCGTTTGAAGAAAGCGTACAAGACCTCGCCGGAAAAGGACTTGTGCACGGTCCCGCGCACTTGAGCATCGGCCATGAAGGCGGCGTGGTCGGCGCCACCGTCCCGCTCGTCGCGGCGGATCAGGTCAACGGCCCGCATCGCGGCCATCACATCCTGCTGTCCAAGGCGCTTGGTTATCTTATGCCGGACGGTATCGATCCGAAGGCGCCGCTGACGAACGATATCGAGAACCTGCTCAAGCGCACGCTGTCCGAGATCCTCGGGCTGGCGCAAGGCTTTTCCGGCGGACGCGGCGGTTCCATGCACCTGCGCTGGGCCGAAGCCGGCGTGATGGGGACGAACGCGATCGTCGGCGGCGGCGTGCCGCTCGCGGCCGGTGCGGCATGGGCAAACCGGCAGGCCGGCACGGACAACGTTGCGGTCACTTTCTTTGGCGACGGCGCGGTCAATATCGGCTCGGTGCTGGAGAGCATGAACCTTGCCGCCGCATGGAAGCTGCCCCTGTGCTTCTTTATCGAGAACAACCACTACGCGGTCGCGACGACGGTGGAGGAATCGACCGCCGAACCGCGTTTGTCGGCACGCGGTGCAGGATTCAATATCGCAAGCTGGCGTGTCGACGGCATGGACCCGCTCGCTGTGTACCTCGCCATGCAGGAGGCACTGAAACACATGCGCGCCGGCAAGGGACCGACAATCATCGAAGCGGACCTGTACCGGCACTTCCACCATAGCGGCGTCCTGCCCGGCAGCGCCTTCGGCTATCGCAGCAAGGAAGAGGAAAAAGGCTTCCGCGAACGCGACCCGGTCGAGCAGCTCGGAAAACGCATGATCGCGCGCGGCCTGATCAGCGACAAGGAGATCGCCGAGTTGCGTGAGCGCGCCCAGGCGGCGATGGCACGCGTCGTTGCCGCGCTCACTGAAGCCGACCCCGCGGACAAGGCGGGAAAGGCGCGCATACGGCCCGAGCTCTGGCCAAGCCGCGATTTCGTGGACGTCGGCATTCGCGGCGACTTGAGCGAGTTGCAGGGGGCGCGCACGGAAGAAGAGGGCAGTTTCCAAGGCAAGCTGGAATCGCGCAAATTCATCGACGCCGTCGCGGATGTGATGACGCGCCGCATGGAAACCGATTCCCGCGTGGTTGTGCTCGGTGAAGACGTGCACCGCCTGAAGGGCGGCACCAACGGCGCGACGCGCGGCCTGAAGGACCGTTTCCCGGACCGTGTCCTCGGCACGCCCATCAGCGAGAACGCCTTTGCCGGACTCGGCGGCGGCCTCGCGATGGACGGCCGCTATGCGCCCGTGGTCGAGTTCATGTACCCCGATTTCATGTGGGTGGCGGCGGACCAGGTCTTCAACCAGATCGGCAAGGTGCGCCACATGTTCGGTGGCGATATCAAGATGCCGTTGGTCTTGCGTACCAAGGTGGCCATGGGCACCGGCTACGGCTCGCAGCATTCCATGGATCCGGCCGGCATCTTCGCTACCAGCCCTGGATGGCGCATCGTCGCACCGTCCACACCGTTCGACTATGTCGGCCTGATGAACACCGCCGTCGCATTGAACGATCCTGTGCTCGTGATTGAGCATGTCGACCTGTACAACACGGCTGGCATGGCCCCGACCGAGGATTTCGATTATCAGCTTCCCTTCGGGAAAGCAGCGGTACGCCGCGCAGGCAAGGAAGTCACCGTGCTCACCTATCTCTCGATGGTTGGACACACGCTGGAGGCGGTCGAGCAGGCCGGCGTCGATGCGGAAGTGGTTGATTTGCGCTGGCTCGATCGCGCCAGCCTCGACTGGGAGACCATCGAGGCAAGCATCCGCAAGACGAACAATGTACTCGTCGTCGAACAAGGCGCCCAGGGCACCTCCTACGGCGGCTGGCTCGCGGATGAGATTCAGCGCCGCTGTTTCGACTGGCTCGACCAGCCGGTGCAGCGCGTCACCGGCAGCGAGGCTTCGCCGAGCATCTCCAAGGTCCTCGAGCGCGCCGCCTGCGCGCGCACGGAAGAGGTAGTCAACGGCCTGCGTCGCGTCATGCGCGACAAGGGCGCACTCTGAAAACGCCAGGGAGAAACAGATGACGATGAACATGACGGTCCCGCTCGAAGTGGGTATTGCATGCCGCGACCTGCCGGCACTGCGGCAGTTCTATGAAGGAACGCTCGGCTTCCGGTTTGTCAGCGAATTCCAGGTCCCGGCCGACAAGGCCGCGGCAGCCGGATTGTGTCCGGAGCCATACACCGTGGTGCGCCTGCAGACCTCGTACGGCGAACGGATCAAGCTGCTCGCCCGCGCGACGCCCCCGGCGCCCGAAGCCCCAAGCAAATGGATTCTCGACAAGCCGAACGCCGCTTACCTGACGTTCATCATCGACGACATCGATGCGGCGATGGCCCGATTGGCCGCCGCGGGCATCACGTTCATGACCGGGCCGCAGCGGGTGGAAGTCCGTCCGGGTGTCTATCTCGCATTCTGCCGCGACCCCGAAGGAAACGTCCTGGAGCTCGTGCAATACGAGGATATCGGGGCCTATCGCCCCGACCTGATCAAAGGAGTTGTCTGATATGGCCAAGCTGATTCACATGCCGGAAATTGCTGCCGACGGCGGCCTTGTCGTGGTGAAGGAATGGCTGAAGAAAGAAGGCGAAAGCGTCTCCGCGGGCGACACGCTGGCCGGTATCGAAACCGACAAGGCGCTGATCGACCTTGATGCGGAAGATGCGGGGATTCTCGGCCGGATACTCGTGCCGGCAGGAGGCGAGGCGCGTGCCGGCATGCCGGTCGCCGTGCTGCTTGCCGCGGGCGAAACCGCTGCCGATATCGACGCACTGCTGGCCGGCGCTGCCCCGGCCCCGTCAGCGGCATCCGCACCTGCGCCCGAAGCGACAAAGCAGCCGGAAAGCCAGATGCCGGCGCCGGATCGCGGTACGCGCGTATTCGCCAGCCCGCTCGCACGGCGCCTGGCGAAAGAACGCGGCGTGGAACTGTCCGCAATACGCGGAAGCGGCCCGCATGGCCGCGTCGTCAAGCGTGACGTCGAGGTCGCGCAGCCGGTGACCGCACCTGCTGCGGCAGCAACGAAAACAGCGATCCTGCCGCAGGCACTTCAGGTCAACGCCGCCTATGAGGAGATCCCGCATTCGACCATGCGCCGGACAATCGCGCGGCGCCTGTCCGAGAGCAAGTCCTCCATTCCGCATTTCTATCTCACGGCCGATTGCCGGATGGACAAGCTGATCGACTTGCGCGCACAGGTCAATGCCGGTGCGCCGCGCAAGGTTTCCGTCAACGACTTCATCGTCAAGGCGGTCGCTGCCGCATTGCGCGAGATGCCGGAGATGAACGTCAGCTGGAACGAGAACGCGCTGCGCCGTTACGCGCAGACTGACATCTCGGTCGCGGTATCGACCGATAACGGATTGATCACGCCGGTCGTTCGCGCTGCCGACAGGAAAACGCTCTCGGCCATCAGCAGCGAGATTGCCGATCTCGCGGTCCGCGCACGCAGCGGCAAGCTGGCGCCCGAGGAATACCAGGGCGGCAGTTTCACCATCAGCAACCTCGGCATGTTCGGGGTACAGGAATTTTCCGCGATCATCAATCCGCCGCAGGCTGCCATCCTCGCCGTGGGCGCAACCCAGCAGCGTCCCGTCGTGGAGAATGGCGCGCTTGCCATCGCATCGGTCATGACGGTGACGCTGTCGGTTGACCACCGGGCGATTGACGGGGCGCTTGCCGCGCAATGGCTCGCGACGCTGAAGCGCATGATCGAAAACCCGCTTGCAGCATTGATCTGAGGACGCGATGAAAAAACAGGAATTCGATCTGGTCGTCGTCGGCGGCGGCCCCGGCGGTTATGTCGCGGCGATCCGTGCGGCGCAGCTTGGCATGCGGACGGCGCTGGTCGAAAAGACGCATCTCGGCGGCATTTGCCTGAACTGGGGCTGCATCCCGACCAAGGCCTTGCTCCGGTCCGCCGATGTCCTGAGACTGGTCCGCGATGCGGCGCAGTTCGGCATCAAGGTGGGCGCGCCGCAAGCCGACCTCGCGGCGATGGTGGCGCGGTCGCGCGCGGTTGCCGCCCAGCTTCAGCGCGGGGTCACCCACCTGATGAAGAAAAATGGCGTGACCGTCATCAACGGACATGGCCGCCTGGCTGGAAAAGGCATGCTGCAGGTGGACGGAGAACAGGGCGGCACGGCGCTCTCGGCGCACCATATCATCCTGGCGACCGGCGCCCGTGCGCGCGAGCTGCCGGGACTGACGCCGGACGGCGACAGCGTCTGGTCGTATCGCGAAGCCCTCATGCCTGCCACATTGCCAAAGCGCTTGCTGGTGATCGGCGCCGGCGCGATCGGCATCGAATTCGCGAGTTTCTATCATGCGCTAGGCAGCGAAGTCAGCGTGGTGGAAATGGCAGACCACATCCTGCCGGTGGAAGACGAAGAAGTTTCCGCCCATGTCGCCGAAGCGTTGAAGAAGCAGGGCCTGCAGCTGCATACCGGCTGCCGTGTGAAATCGAGCAGCAAGGCGGGCAGTGCGTGGAAAGTGGAACTGGAAGGCGCCAACGCGAAAACGATCGAAGCCGACGTGGTCCTGTGCGCAGCCGGCATTGTCGGCAACGTCGAGAACATCGGACTGGAAGGCACGGCAATCAAGGTGGAGAAGACCCACATCGTGACCGACCCCTACGGCGCAACCGGCGAGCCGGGCGTGTATGCGATCGGCGATGTTGCGGGACCGCCCTGGCTGGCGCACAAGGCGAGCCATGAGGCGCTAGTGTGCGTCGAAAAGATTGCCGGCCTCCACCCGCACCCGCTCGATATTTCCCGCATTCCCGCCTGCACCTACAGCCATCCGCAGGTGGCAAGCGTCGGCCTGACGGAAGCAAAGGCGCGCGCCGGCGGACGCGCCGTACGCGTCGGCAAGTTTCCGTTTGCGGCCAATGGCAAGGCCATCGCGCTCGGCGCCACCGGCGGCTTCGCCAAGGTGGTTTTCGACGCGGACAGCGGCGAACTGCTTGGGGCCCACATGGTCGGCGAGGAAGTCACCGAGATGATTCAGGGCTATGCCATCGCCAGCGAGCTCGAGACGACGGAAGCGGAATTGATGGCAGCGATCTTCCCGCACCCGACCCAATCCGAAGCGATGCATGAAGCCGTGCTCGCGGCGTATGACCGCGCCTTGCACATATAAAAATTCCCATGAAAGGAAGCACCGTGGTAACTCTGAACAAACCCGGCTTGCTGCGCAAGCAATGCTATATCGACGGATCCTGGCGCAATGCGGACAGTGGCGCCACCTTTGGTGTGTCCAATCCGGCAACCGGCGAGTTGATCGGCACGGTTCCGGAAATGGGCGCAATGGAAACCAGGCGCGCCATCGAGGCGGCAAACACGGCATGGGCCGGTTGGCGGCAGAAGACAGCAAAGGAGCGCTCCGTCATCCTGCGCCGCTGGTATGACCTGATGCTGGCCAATATCGACGACCTTGCCTTGATCATGACCACCGAGCAGGGCAAGCCGCTGGCGGAGGCGCGCGGCGAAGTGATGTACGCCGCTTCCTATCTGGAGTGGTTTGCTGAAGAAGCCAAGCGTGTCAACGGCGACACGGTGCCGGGGCCGGGCGCCGACAAGCGCATCCTCGTCCTCAAGGAACCGATCGGCGTCTGCGCCGCCATCACGCCGTGGAACTTTCCGTCTGCGATGATCACGCGCAAGGCAGCCGCAGCGCTGGCCGCAGGCTGCACGATGGTGGTCAAGCCAGCGGAGCAAACGCCGTTTTCGGCGCTCGCGCTCGCCGTACTTGCGGAAGAAGCCGGCGTGCCGGCCGGCGTGTTCTCCGTCATTACCGGAAATGCGCCGGCAATCGGCGGCGAAATGACGAGCAATCCGACGGTACGCAAGCTGAGCTTTACCGGTTCCACCGAGATTGGCCGGCTGTTGATGCAACAGAGCGCATCCACCGTGAAAAAGGTTTCCATGGAACTGGGCGGCAATGCGCCCTTTATCGTGTTCGACGATGCCGACCTGGACGCGGCGGTCGAAGGCGCCATGGTCAGCAAGTACCGCAATGCCGGCCAGACCTGCGTCTGTGCCAACCGCCTGTATGTGCATGACAGCATTTATGATGCCTTCGCCGACAAGCTGGTCGCAGCCGTGCGCAAACTCACGGTGGGGCAGGGTACTGAAGCGGGCGTCACGCAGGGCCCCTTGATCGATGCGGACGCCGTGGCGAAGGTCGAAACGCATATTGCCGATGCCATCGAGAAGGGCGGCAAGGTGCTGACTGGCGGCAAGCGGCACGCACTTGGGGCCACCTTTTTCGAGCCGACCGTGATCGCTGGAGCGACCGTGCAAATGAAAGTCGCGAAAGAGGAAACGTTCGGGCCCGTCGCACCGCTGTTCCGCTTCCGTACCGATGAAGAAGTGGTCGCCATGGCCAACGATACCGAGTTCGGCCTGGCGAGCTATTTCTACTCTCGCGATATCGGACGGATCTGGCGCGTGGCGGAGCAGCTGGAATACGGCATGGTGGGCATCAACACCGGCCTGATTTCGAGCGAAATGGCGCCGTTCGGTGGCGTCAAGCAGTCCGGCCTCGGGCGCGAAGGTTCGCGGCACGGCATCGATGATTACCTCGTGATGAAGTATTTGTGCATCGGCGGCGTGTAGAGCCGGCGCTTCCGGCGGGAGAGCGGAATGAATGATCTGAACACGGACTCCATCGCCCGGTTTGGCGTCGAACCGGGATGGGGATTCGGCAAGCGATTTGAGACACGCTGGAGCGACATCGATCCTTTCGGCCATGTCAGCAATCGCGCTTACCTCATCTGGTGCGAGGAAACGCGCAACGCCTACATCGCTGCGCTTGGCGTGCCGGCATTGTCGATCGATACGCCCGGGCCGGTGCTCAAGGACATTGGCTTCACGTTTGACCGTGCGCTCAATCACGGGACGGAAGTCATTGTCACGGCACGCGTTTCCTGGGTGCGCACGACCAGCTTTCGCATGGAATATGCGGTCTGGAACGGTGCCAAGGCCGGACATGGCCACGCCATCTGCGTATGGCTGTTGAATGCAACAGGCGAACGGATTCCTGTGTCCGCACAGATGCGGGAAAGAATCATCGAACTAGAGCAATGGGATGGAGATCTGGTGTAGCAGCAGGAAGTTGATTCCACCGATTGCACAGGCAATCAAGAAGTGATGGCAAACAGGTTTGACGCATCTCAAGCAATGCCTTCACCTGTCCTTCCTGTCATTAATTCGTCATCTCTCGTGCCTACGATAACGAATTCTGCGTAGTTGCAAGAAGAACGGCAAAAGGCAATCAGCGCAGGTCGGCGCTGTCGGCTCCAACCGTCACCTCTATCGCCATCGACCGATGTGCTGAAGGTCGACCGGGCTTTCACATCCAGACTGGAAGAATCCGAGGAGGGTAGCGTTTTCTTCAGGGCCATCATTACCATGGCTCATGCGCTCGGCATGCGCGTCGTGGCGGAAGGCGTCGAGACGGTTGGCCAGGTCAGGATATTGAAGGCACTGCACTGCGACGAGATCCAGGGCTTCTACATTTCGCGGCCGCTACCGCCTGCAGAAATGCAGCCGATTCTCAGGCTGCTGCCGTCCACTGCGTGACCCGAACGTTCTGGCGGGGAGGGCGCAAACACTCAGCGCAATTGGAGTGCCGGTAGCGCTTTCTTCAATTGATCGAGGTAGCGCTCGCCGAGGTGCTTGCCGAACCTCGAGTCGCGGATTGCCGCTGCCCAGTAGCCGACGACCGGAGGCAATTGCGCTATTCGTTCCACCCGCTCGATGCGCGTGATGAGGTCGGCCGCCAGCAGGCCGAGGCAGGAATGGGCCACGGAAATCATGAACTCCTTTGCATCACGCAAAGCATCTTCGCTTTCCATCGGGTTTTCCCCCGGTAGTGCGACTGGCAATGGCCCTGTATTTTTTTGCGCAATGAAACCCTGTTCGGCGAGAGATGGAATGATTTGGCCGACATCATCCGCGGCCAGAATGGATGCTACGGCACCGGCGCTCCTTTGACCGTCGATGACGATCAACACACGCCGCTGCCGGACGTCCAGCCCGTGCACGCGCCGCGACACTTCGTCCTGGCCTTTTGCGGTTTTTGCAAAAACAGTGTCGGATGTCCAAAGGGCCGAGGCTTGCAGCGCGTTCATAATAAGGAAGGGAGACGTTGAGATCGCCGGCCATTATCACGGCAACTTCTTACACGGCTGTGACACTATTCGACGCACAGCGGCAAGCAGAGTGCGTTGTCACTTTTTGGAAACGGCTGCAACAATCAGCCTGATTGTTGATCTCAAGAGGAGTTCCCATTGAAACAGGAAGCGGGACGTTTCCGCTTGCAACCATATCTGCAGCCGAATGGCGACGAAGGACCTCCCCGAGATGCTCGCACTGGAGAGCATCGCCAACGAAGGCCACCCTCAACTCGCGGTGCGCGAGATGTGCCGGGTCGAGGCGGGAGGCCGCGTCTTCCCGGTCCATGTGCTTGCGCTGGGCAGCGACCGGACGGATATTCCCGCAGTCGGCTTCTTCGGCGGCGTGCACGGGCTCGAACGGATCGGTTCGCGGGTCCTGCTGGCTTTTCTCAAGAGTCTGCTGGCGAGGCTGCGTTGGGACCGGACGTTGCAGGCGCAAATGGCGTCGATGCGATTCGTGTTCATGCCCATCGTCAATCCTGCCGGCATGTGGCGGGGGACGCGATGCAATGGCCGGGGCGTGGACCTGATGCGCAACGCTCCCGTGGATGCGCAAGAAAAGGTGCCGCTGCTCGCCGGCGGACATCGCCTCAGTGCGCGGCTGCCGTGGTTTCGCGGTTCCGAAGGACAACCCATGGAGGTGGAGAGCGACGCCGTATGCCGTGTCGTGCGCGAGGAACTGATGAGCCGCCGGTTCAGCATTGCGCTCGACTGCCATTCCGGCTTCGGGCTGTGCGACCGCATCTGGTTTCCATTCGCGCACAGCACGTCGCCTATCCGGCACCTGGCGGAAGTCTTTGCACTGAAGGACTTGTTCAGCCAGGCCTATCCGCACCACGACTACGTCTTCGAGCCGCAGAGCAGCCAGTACCTGACACACGGGGACCTGTGGGATTACCTATACCTGCAGGTGATGGAGGATGAGGACAAGATCTTCCTGCCGCTTACGCTGGAGATGGGCTCATGGCGCTGGGTGAAGAAGAACCCATTGCAGCTTCTCAGCCGCATCGGGATGTTCAATCCGCTGCCCGTACACCGGCTGCAGCGCGTGTTGCGGCGCCACCTTGTTTGGTTGGATTTCCTGGCGCTGGCCACGGCAGGGTACAAGCACTGGTTGCCCGAGGGGGCCCAGCGTAATGAGCAGCAGGCGCGCGCCTTCGCTCACTGGTACAAGGGGAGGGGCGGGTGAGCAGATGGGTTTTCCTGCGCGGTCTGATGCGTGAAAGCCGCCATTGGGGCGTGTTTCCGGCGCAGTTCTCGCAATGCATCGACGGCGCGGAAGTCATGCTTCCAGACTTGGCTGGCAACGGAAAGCTGTACGGCGCCCGGAGTCCGGCCCGCGTGGACGACATGGTCGAGCATTGCCGCGCAATGCTGTCCGCGCGAGGAGGGCGGCCGCCGTATTTCCTGCTTGCCCTGTCGCTTGGCGGCATGGTCGCCGTGGCATGGGCGCACCGGTACCCGGAGGAGCTTGCCGGTTGCGTGCTGATGAACAGCAGCATGCGGTCGTTCAGCCCTTTCTATCGACGCCTGCTATGGCGAAACTATCCCCGGCTGCTCGGAATAGCCTTGTCGCGGCACGACGCGGACGCGCGCGAGCGGCTGATCCTCCATCTGACGAGCAGCCGGCCCGGGATGCATGCGCATACACTGAGCGCATGGGTGTCCTATCAGGAGGAATGCCCGGTCTCGCGCGGCAACGCACTTCGCCAGCTGATCGCAGCGGCGACGTTCCGCGCGCCCGTGGCAAGGCCGAAGGTTCCGATGCTTATCCTGTCTTCCGCCGGGGACCGGCTGGTCGATACATCCTGTTCACAGCGGCTGGCCCACGCCTGGCGTACCGATTTCGCACTGCATCCCGATGCGGGGCATGACCTGCCGCTGGATGATGGGGATTGGGTGGTGGCGCGGGTGCGCGACTGGCTTGGCAGCGAGCGTACCTGAGGCGAGGAAGCGGTGACGGTTTTATTCGACTTGGCTGCCGATTGCCTTTTGCTCGGCGAGGATTTCCTTCAAGTCATCCACCGTCGTCAGCAGATTGGTCAGGACCGCGCGCAACACGGTCACCTGGCCGGGATACGGCGTCGATTCGAGTAGTGTCCGTGAGACGAAGCTGAGGCCCCGGCGCTTCTGCTCGTCCTGGAGGGCGGTATTCATCCGATTCAGCGTCTCTGTAAGGCTGGCGACCGTTTCACCGTCCCCGGCACGCATGCTTGCCTTGAGCTGCGTCTGCATCTCGCGCGGCGCATAACGATAGGTGAGGATGAAGGTGTCCGAGCAGGTGATCAGCTCGAAATCCGGATCCTCCATCACCAGTTTACGCATGCTTGCCGCACGTGCAGCGCACTGGTCGAGCAGGGCATCGTAGCCTTTCATGCCGAAGAGCTTGAAGGAAAACCAGAGCTTCAGCGCATCGAAGCGACGCGAGCCTTCGAGCGAGGTGCGCCCCAGGTCGCCGGAGCTCTTGCGGATGATGTAGTTGGCCGCGTGCAGCAGGTGGTTCAGGCTGTTTTCGCTCTTGAACAGCACCATCCCCTGCGCCATCGATACCCAGAACAGTTTGTGGCCGTCGATAACGACAGAGTCTGCCATCTCGATGCCGTGGAACATGTCGCGGTATTTGTCCGCAAGCAGCAGGGCGCCGCCCCATGCGGCGTCGACATGGAACCAGATGTCTTCGCGTTGCGCGATCCGGCCGAGTTCTTTCAGCGGGTCGATGCTGCCGGTTTCCGTCGTGCCGGCGACGCCGATCAATGCGAGGATCTTGACCTTGCGCTGCTTCAGCTCGGCGATTCGCTCTTCCAGGAGGTCGAGCCGTATCCGGTTGTTTTCGTCGGTGGGAATGACGCACAGCGCGTCTTCGCCAAGTCCGAGCGTCGCCAGTGATTTCTTGACGGAGTAGTGCACGCGGGCCGAGGCGAGCACGGCGAAACCGGTGTAATCCTTCTCGCGCAGGATTGTCAGGAAGCCTTTCTTCCTCAGGCCGGGCATCTGGCTTTCGAGCGCGACCGACAGCGCCGTGAGGTTGCCCATGGTACCGCCGTTGACCATGTTGCCGAGCGTGACGTCATTGGACTGGAAGCAGGCGCGGTAGAAGGCGTCGTCGAAGCGGTAGATCTGTCTGTGCATCCATCCGAGAACCTGCTTTTCGACCAGCGTGGAGCTGTAGGCGGTCTCGATCTTTACCTGGTTCTGGTTGAGCGTTGCAATGAATGCTTCCACCAGCACGGATATCCAGGGCAAGGCCTGGGTCATGTGGCCGATGTACTTCGGGTGGTTGACGGGGACGGAGTGCGCAAAAACCTGCTGCTGGAGCGCATCGAGCACGGCGTTCATCGCAGCACCGTCGAGCGGCATCGCGGGTGCGTTGAATTCCTTCTTCAGGCCTTCGAAATCGGCGGGAGGATACGCGTGGCGCTTGTCGACGAAGAGCCATTCGCGGATCAGGCGCATGGACTGCTGCAAAAGCGCCGGGTCCTTGTCCAGGCCCTGGGCCGAAAAGTAGGTTTTCAGGAGCTCTTCCATGTTGGTTCCAGACCGCCGCGCGAACAGCGGCGAAGCGGCGCGATTATACAGGGCGCGCCTGAACGTCGCTGAAGGCCGGTAAGGATTTGCTGGAAGAAGCGGTGGTGCCGGACGCAGTGATGCGTCCGGGGGAAGATGGTCGTTACGGTGATGTGCGGCTTAGAACAGACTCTTGATCGCCCAATAGATGATGGCAATGCTGACTGCCGAGGACGTCGCGATGCAGGCGGCTGCTTGCAGCTTGTTGACGTTGAATTGCGCTTTGGCGGTGCGGGCTACAGCTCTTTGGTGTGCGTTTCTCATGTCTGCCTCGTCTTGAATTGGCGCAATTCCCTAATTGCTGGAATTCATTTTATAGAAGAGGTGACTGGAATCAATAGTCTGACCGGCAACTTCGTGAAAATTTGTTCGCACGAGAGCATGTGTTGCACACATTTCCTGTGGCTAATTCTGTGGACAAGTTGGTGCGGGGTGATCCAAGTATTTGATTCTAAAATGGTTTTTATTGCTGATTAAAATCAAGGCACAGAAGGGATGGAAAACGAAACGCGGAAAAAAGAAAGCCCGCAGTCCTTTCGGTTTGCGGGCTAAATCCAATTCAAGAAGAGTTGGAGGAGACAGGTTCACTATAGTTGAGCCGTCTCTTCCCGTCTGCTTTATTGTTGCAATAACAGATATTCGAACTATTTATATCTTCAATGGACTGCTCATTTCCGGCCGGCTTTGTGCGGTCCGGGAGGTCCTTGCCGGGACGGTTTTGCGCGACCTTGCGGGACTGGTTTTCCTGCTGAACGCTGGGGTGCTGCTGCACGAGTCGGCTTGCCCGAAACTTGAGGGGTTCCCGGCGGCTGGAAGCGCGGCACGAGGTGACGGTCGCTGTTGCCGATCAGGTCCGAGCGTCCCATCCGTTGCAATGCCTCGCGGAGGATCGGCCAGTTTTCCGGATCGTGGTAGCGCAGGAAAGCCTTGTGCAGGCGGCGGACCTTGCCGGTACGCGGCGTTTCGACAACTTCGGAATCGGCGGAAACCTTGTGCAGCGGGTTGCGGCGGCCATGGTACATCGCGGTGGCCATCGCCATGGGCGTGGGCATGAAGTTTTGTACCTGGTCGAGCTGGAAGTTGTTCTGCTTCAGCCACATCGCGAGGTTGAGCATGTCTTCATCGGTGGTGCCCGGGTGGGCGGCGATGAAGTAGGGGATCAGGTATTGCTCCTTGCCTGCCTCGCGTGAGTAGCGTTCGAACATTTCCTTGAACTTGTAGTACGCGCCCATGCCCGGTTTCATCATCTTCGACAGCGGGCCTTCCTCGGAATGCTCTGGCGCGATCTTCAGCAGGCCGCCGACGTGGTGGGTCACCAGTTCTTTCACGTATTCAGGTGAACGCACTGCGAGGTCGTAGCGCAGGCCGGAACCGATCAGGATCTTCTTGATGCCGGGGATGGCGCGCGCCTTGCGGTAAAGCTGGATCAGCTTGCTGTGGTCGGTGTTCAGGTTGACGCAAATACTCGGGTACACGCAGGACAGGCGACGGCAGGTTTCCTCGATCTTCTTGTCCTTGCAGGCAAGACGGTACATGTTGGCCGTCGGCCCGCCGAGGTCCGAGATGGTGCCGGTGAAACCTTTCGTCTTGTCGCGGACAAGCTCGATCTCGCGCAGGATGGACGGCTCGGAACGGCTCTGGATGATGCGGCCTTCGTGTTCGGTGATCGAGCAGAAGGTGCAGCCGCCGAAGCAGCCGCGCATGATGTTGATCGAGAAGCGGATCATCTCCCAGGCAGGGATGCGCGCCTTGCCGTAGCTCGGATGCGGCCCGCGCGCGTAAGGCAGGTCGTACACGCCGTCCATCTCGTCCATGGCGAGCGGCAGCGGCGGCGGGTTCAGCCAGACGTCGCGTTCGCCATGGGCTTGAACGAGCGCGCGGGCGTTGCCGGGATTGGATTCGAGATGGAGGATGCGCGAGGTGTGCGCATACAGGATCGGGTCGCCCTTGACGTCTTCATAGGCCGGAATGCGCACGACGGTCTTGTTGCGCTGTTCCTTCAGTGCTGCCTGGCGCTCTTCGCGAGACAGGATGAGGACGGGCTGCTCCGCAGGCTTCTGGTCGGTCGCGCAGCTCGCGGACTGCTTGTCCTTCATCTCGTACGGATCCGGATGCGCCTCGATACGGCCTGGCGTGTCGTAGCGGGTCGAGTTGGCTTCGCTCCAGTCTTCGGCGGGCTTCCAGCCGCGCTTGACCATGAACGCCGTGCCGCGGAGGTCGCGAATCGACTCGATCGGTTCACCTGCGGCGAGCCGGTGGGTGAGCGCGACCAGCGCGCGTTCCGCATTGCCGAACAGGAGGAGGTCGGCCTTGGAATCCGGCAGCACGGAGCGGCGCACCTTGTCCGACCAGTAGTCGTAATGCGCGATGCGGCGCAGGCTGGCTTCGATGCTGCCGATGATGATGTTGGCGTCGGGATAGGCTTCGCGTGCGCGTTGCGCATAGACGGTCACGGCGCGGTCGGGGCGCTTGTCCGGCTCGCCGCCTGCGGTATAGGCGTCTTCGGAGCGGATTTTCCGTTCCGAGGTGTACCGGTTGATCATCGAGTCCATATTGCCGGCGGTGACGCCGAAATACAGGTTCGGCTTGCCCAGCGCGCGGAACGGCTCCGCGGAATGCCAGTCGGGCTGGCTGATGATGCCGACCCGGAATCCCTGTTTCTCCAGCAGCCGTCCCACCAGCGCCATGCCGAAGCTCGGATGGTCGATATAGGCATCCCCGGTGACCAGGATGACATCGCACGAATCCCAGCCGAGCGCCCCCATTTCCGCGCGAGACATCGGGAGGAAGGGCACCGGCGTCGTGTAGTCGGGACGGTAACGCGGATAGGAAAACAGGTTTTTCGGGGGGCTCATCGTGGGGCGAATTGTACAGGAACTGTCTTACACGCAAGGCTTGCCGGAATGGCATCAAAGGCGCAACAAAATAAGACCTCGCATGGCCGCTGAAGTTGCGCGGGAACGGCTGGAACTAGGTTGTCAGGCAGTTATCAAATGATTCCCTCGATTGCGAGGGAAACCGTTAGGAGGCATGACATGATGCAAGCAAACGAACTGCAGCAACGCCTGGTCCATGTGGAGAGCACCATCCATGAGGCCGCCCAGCGTTGCGAATCGGCGCAGGCTGTGCCGATGGACATCAAGAACTGTATGCAGGAGCTGGACCAGAAGATCGGTCAGGCGCGCAACATGGTGCAGTCGGCGCAGGATGAACAGCAGGTGCGCCAATGCGTCGATGACCTGGAACAACTGGGCGATCGCGCAAAGGATGCATGCGAACATTCGACAGGCAATGTGGATGCCGAACTGAAGAACGCCATCATGCAGGCACACCGCGAACTGTCAGACTTGAAACACCAGCTTCACTAAACAGGCTTTCCTTCGAAGGCGCAATGCCTTCGAAGGACGCGGTCAAACTTTACTTGCCCGGCATCACATCCGGCAATACTACATTCACATCCAGCACTTCCAGGTTGCCCTGGCGATCGAGCGAAATCTTGATGTCGTCGGCATTCACCTTCGCATACTTCGAAATCACTTCAATCAGTTCCTTGTGCAGGGCCGGCAGGAAGTCCGGGCCGTCGCGGCCATTGCGCTCGCGCGCGATGATGACCTGAAGGCGCTCCTTGGCTGCGCTGGCGCTTTTCGGTTTGGTATTGAACAGGAAGGAGAGCAGCGCCATGTTTACTTTCCTTTAAAGAGTCGCTGGAACAGGCCCGGCTTTTCGTAGGCGGTAAAGCGCAGCGGCACTTCATGGCCGAGGAAGCGCGCGACGACGTCCTGGTAGGCTTCCGACACGTCGGAACCGGTCATGTGGATGGCCGGGTTGCCCTGGTTGGATGCATGCAGCACGGACTCCGATTCCGGGATGATGCCGATCAGCGGAATGCGCAGGATTTCCTGCACGTCGGTGTAGGACAGCATTTCGCCGGCTTCGACGCGCTTGGGCACGTAGCGGGTGATCAGCAGGTGTTCCTTGACCGGCTCCTGGCCGTTCAGCGCGCGGCGCGACTTGGCCTGGATGATGCCGAGGATGCGGTCGGAGTCGCGCACCGAGGATACTTCCGGATTGGTGACGACGATTGCCTCGTCGGCGAAGGTCAGCGCCATCACGGCGCCGTGCTCGATGCCCGCCGGCGAATCGCACACGATGTACTCGAAGTCCATCTTGGCCAGGTCGTTCAGCACGCGCTCGACGCCGGCTTCGGTCAGCGCATCCTTGTCGCGCGTCTGCGAGGCGGGCAGCACGAACAGGTTTTCGCAGTGCTTGTCCTTGATCAGGGCCTGGTTCAGGGTCGCTTCATTGTTGATCACGTTGATCAGGTCGTACACCACGCGGCGCTCGCAGCCCATGATCAGGTCGAGGTTGCGCAGGCCGACGTCGAAGTCGATCACAGCGGTCTTGTGTCCGCGCAGTGCCAGGCCGGAGGCGAAGCTGGCGCTGGAGGTGGTTTTGCCTACGCCCCCTTTGCCGGACGTTACAACAATGATTTTGGCCACAAACAACTCCTTTCGTTAGATCAAAAAAACTAGACGCGAATGGACAGGACATCTATCCGGTCGCCAGCAAGACGGACCTGCGCCGGTTTTTTCGCCAGATCCTGGGGTAGACCGCTCTCGAAAGTGCGGTAGGTGCCGGCAATGGAGACCAGTTCGGCTTCCATGCTCAGCGTGAAAATGCGTGCTTCGTTGTTGCCGCTGGCACCTGCAAGCGCGCGGCCGCGCAACGGTGCGTAGACGTGAATGCTGCCGTCCGCGATCAGCTCTGCGCCCGGGTTCACGATCGCGTTCACCACGAGGTCGGCGCCGCGCGCATAGATGCGCTGGCCTGCGCGGACCGGGGTGTCGATGATCATGGCCGCAGGTGCGGCGGTTGGCGCTGCCGGGGCAACGGGCGCCGGCGCGGGGGCTGGTTCGGGTACGACGGTCACCGGCGCTTCTTCCTCGGCAGGCCGGCGCGGCTGCACCAGGGTGTCGATGGACAGGCCGCTGGACAGGATCGCCTCTTCCATTTCCACAGGCGCGCCGCGTACGGCGACCGGGTTCAGGCTGTAGGACTTGAACAGGGAAATCAGCGCGGGCCACTCGATCGCGGTCGGCAAGGTTTCACAGGACGTGACGTCGAGGATCGCGAACTCGTTGTCGAAGTAGTCGGATGCGCCACCGGTCATCGCCTGCATCGCCGCGTCGAGGACGGACAGGTCGGAGGTGTGGAGGATGGCGGAAACGGCAACGACGGTCGAAATCTTGATTTCTATCGGTTTGCTGCTTGGATTCTTGGACATAGGGCGCTATCAGTGAATGCGGGCGTGAGCAAAAGGCCATGTTCCGGCTGCCAAATGAAACGGGCCGCATCGAAAGCGGCCCGAACATGAGGGGGAACCATTGACTTCATTACAGCGTATTGAACAATTGCTCACCGCTCGCTCTGTGCTTCGCGCCGTATTATACCCGTTGCCGTCGCGCTACCTCCCTTCAAATCGGCGTTGTTGCGGAAAAATTGGCGTCAGAGCGCGGTGCGCAGGGCGAACAACTCCGGGAAGAGCACGACCTCCAGCATTTTCTTGAGGTAGCTGGCCCCGGCCGTGCCGCCGGTGCCGGTCTTGAAGCCGATGATGCGTTCCACGGTCGTAACATGCCGGAAGCGCCAGAAGCGGAAGGCGGTTTCCAGATCGACCAGTTTTTCCGCCAGCTCGTAGAGCTCCCAGTGCTTTTCCGGCGACTTGTACACCTCAAGCCAGGCCGCTTTCACCGATTCGTCGGCGATGGTTGGCGTCGTCCAGTCTCCCTGCAGGCGGCTCTTGTCAATGCTGAAACCGCGACGCGCCATCAGCAGCAGGGCTTCGTCGTAGATCGAAGGCGCGCGCAGGGCGCTGTCGAGGCGGGCATGGACTTCCGGCGACGAAGCATGGACATTCAGCATTGCGGCATTCTTGTTGCCGAGAACGAATTCCAGCTCCCGGTACTGGTAGGACTGGAATCCGGACGACTGCCCGAGGTAGGGGCGGATCGCCGTGTATTCCGGCGGCGTCATCGTCGCCAGGACATCCCATGCGTGCACCAGCTGGTCCATGATCCGCGCCACGCGGGCGAGCATCTTGAATGCCGGCTGCAGGTCATCCTTCTGCATCTGGCGCAGCGCGGCGTGCAGTTCGTGCAGCATCAGTTTCATCCACAATTCGCTGGTCTGGTGCTGGACGATGAACAGCATCTCGTCATGGGCGGGCGAGCGCGGATGCTGCGCCGACAGCACCTGGTCCAGCGCCAGGTAATCGCCGTAGCTCATGGCCTTGCTGAAGTCCATCTGCGCGCCGTGCCATTCGGCGGTTTTTTTCGAATCCATGTTCGCCTCGCTCAGGTGACTGCGTCGTGTTTTGCGCCGACGTCGTATTTTTGTCCATCCAGGATATCGGCCAGGATATCCACCGCATCCCACACATCGACGAAGCGCGTGTACAACGGCGTGAAGCCGAAGCGCATGATTTCCGGCTCGCGGTAATCGCCGATCACGCCGCGTTCGATCAGTGCCTGCATCACCGGGTAGCCGTGCGGATGCGCGAAGCTGACCTGGCTGCCGCGTACGCGGTGCTCGCGCGGCGTGGCCAATGTCAGCGGATGGCGCGCGCAGCGGGTTTCGACGAGCTCGATGAACAGGTCGGTCAGTGCCAGCGACTTCTTCCTGACCGCTGCCATGTTTGTCTGCGCAAACACATCCAGGCCGCATTCGACCAGGGCGAGCGAGAGAATGGGCTGGGTGCCGCACAATGCGCGCCGGATGCCGCTGGCGGGCGCGAATTCCGGCTGCATCGTGAAGGGGGTCACGTGGCTCCACCAGCCGGACAGGGGCTGCCGGAATGCAGCCTGGTACCGCGGCGCAATCCAGGCAAATGCAGGAGCGCCCGGTCCGCCGTTCAGGTACTTGTAGGTGCAGCCGACGGCGAAATCCGCGCCGTCCTCGTTGAGGTTCACGGGAACGGCGCCGGCAGAATGCGCCAGGTCCCAGACTGCGAGCGCGCCTTGTCCGTGCGCATGTGCCGTCACCGCACGCATGTCATGCATGTGGCCTGTACGGTAATTCACATGCGTCAGCATGACGACAGCCGTGTCCCGGTCGATGGCGGCGGGTAGTTCTTCCGGCGTGTCGACCAGCCGCAGGCGGTAGCCGCGGTCCAGCCATTCCGTCAGCCCCTGGGCCATGTAGACGTCGGTCGGGAAGTTGGCGCGTTCGGTGACAATGGTTTTCCGGCTCGCGGTTTCGCTCTTTCCCGACTGGATGCGCAGTGCGGCGGCGAGGACCTTGAAGAGGTTCAGGGATGTGCTGTCCGTGACGGCAATCTCCCCCGGAGCAGCACCGACCAACGGCGCCAGCTTGTCGCCCAGGCGCAGCGGCATGTCGAACCAGCCTGCCTTGTTCCAGCTCCGGATGAGATCGTGGCCCCATTCCCGCTCCAGCACTTCGCGCGCGCGGTCGAGCGCCTTCTTCGGCCGCACGCCGAGCGAATTGCCGTCGAGGTAGACGACGCCTTCGGGCAGGTCGAATTCCTCGCGCAGGCCCGCCAGCGCATCCATTGCGTCCAGTGCGGCACAATCGCTTCTTGTCAACATCATGCATCTCCTTGCGGAAGGGATCGGAGCACGGCGCGCACCGGACTGGCGTCCATGCCGGCAAGTTTCAGGGGCAGGGCGATCAGTTCATAGTCGCCAGCGGGCACATCGTCGAGGACGATGCCTTCGAGGATCGCCATGCCGTGCGCCCTGACCGCGTGGTGCGCATCCATGGTCTTGGAGTCCTGCGGATCGAGCGAGGGCGTGTCTATGCCGATGAGCCGTACGCCATGTGCCGCCAGCAGCGCCACCGTACTGGCGGCCACGCTTGCGAAGGCGCTGTCCCAGCTGTCCACGGGCGCTTTCGCATAGGTGCGAAACAGAACACGCGGAGGAATCCCGTCGAGCGTACCCTTGAGATGCTCCGGTTCGACGCGTTTTACACCGGTGCAATCCACAATGCGGCAGCGTCCAAGGTAGGCGTCGAGCGGCACGGCGTCGATCGCGGCGCCGGCGGGGTCATAGTGGGAGGGCGCGTCGCAATGCGCTCCCGTGTGGGTGGACATGGTGAGCCGGCTCACCTTCACAGGGCAGCCGCCCCCGATTTCCCAGGTGGTTGCGGTGCTGAAGGGGGTATCGCCTGGCCATACCGGCATCCCGGCCGATACCGGCGGCGTGATATCCCAGATCCGCAGGGGTTTTGTCATTGCTGTCGCCTCCAATCGTTGCGCTTGAATGAAGTGTAAGGCGAAATTCATGACGATTTGTTGCGAAGTGCAGCACAAAATCCATTGAAAATGAAATAGGATTCGAGAATTGACTCAATTTTCAGCTGGATATTCGAATGAACCTCGATCATGTCGATCTGAAGATACTTTCGCTCCTCCAGGAGGATGGCCGGATGAGCAACCAGGAGCTCGCCGAACGGGTTTTTCTTTCGCCATCGTCCTGCCTGCGCCGGGTACGGCTGCTGGAAGAGAACGGCGTCATCGCCCGCTACAGCGCCGTGCTCGACACCGCAACGCTTGGACTCGAGGTCGATGCCTTCGTGCAGGTGACGATGCGGCGCGACGTCGAACGCTGGCACGAGAACTTTTCCGCGTTCCTGAAAGCATGGCCGGAGGTGGTCGGCTCCTACATCATCACCGGGGAAGCAAACTACCTGCTGCGCGTGAGGGCGCGCAGCCTCAAGCACTTTTCCGCCTTCATCCTGGAAAAACTGTACAAGACGGACGGGGTGCTCGACATCCGATCCAATATCGTTCTCCAGACCATCAAGGACACGCACGCCATCGCTACCGAACTCCTGTCCGACCGTCCCGGTTGACCCGCCCGCTTTTCGTACGATAATGAATCGATGCCGGGGAGCCCAGGGAGGGCCATGAAGAACGATCCAGAACAACTGTCTTCAGGGACGGCGCATTGGCTGCCGGCGGACTTTGATGGCAGTCCTGTCGCTGCCTTTGCCATTGACCTTGAACACACGGTGATCCGCTGGAACAAGGCCTGCGAAAGCATGACCGGCATCGCTGCGGACAAGATCGTCGGCACCGGCAATCATTGGCAACCCTACTACGTGCAGCCACAGAAGGTGCTGGCCGACTACGTCATGCTGGACCGGCCCGCCGATATTGCCGAGGCGTTTGCCGGAATCCGTTTCCGGTCCGTGCCGCTTGTCCCCGGCGCCTACGAAGTCGAGGATTTTTTTCCGCACTTGGGGGAGAGCGGCCGGTGGATTGCCTTTTCGGCGGCGCCACTGCGGGACGGGCAGGGCAGGATCGTTGGCGCGGTGCAGACGATGCACGACATCACCGAAACCCGGTTGGCCGAAGAATCGCTGCATGATGCGCAGGTGCGGGTCGAGCGGTTCGCCGCGAGGCGCAGCGAGATGCTTGCGCAGGCAAGCGGCCAGTCCGGCAAGCGGCAGGAAGATGGCGCCGCCAGTCTTGAAAAAAGCATTCCCGCGGAATTCATCCGTGCATCGAATGACATGCCGGCAACCGCAGTCGCCGTACAAGCCCCTCCGGCAAAGGGCGACAGCGCCATGACGCCCGCCTTGTCCGCTTTCTTCGACGGCAGCCCCGTCCCGGCCTTTGCGATTGACGCCAACCATGTCGTCACCCACTGGAACCAGGCATGCGAACGGACCATCGGTGTCGCAGCCTCGCGCATGATCGGCACGCGCAACCAGTGGGCGCCGTTCTATCCCAAAGAGCGGCCGGTGCTCGCTGATCTCATTGTCTCCGGCGCCGTGGAAGAGATGGTGGAAGCCTATTACCACGGGAAGTTCAGGCGTTCTCCCATCATTCCGGGGGCATTCGAGGCAGAGGATTTTTTCCCGCATATGGGGGAAAGCGGACGCTGGCTGTTTTTCTCCGCCGCGCCGTTGCGCGATGCAAGCGGACGCGTGGTCGGCGCCATTGAAACGCTGCAGGACGTGACCAAGCGCAAGCTGGCGGAACGGGACTTGCACAAGGTCCAGGTTGACCTGGAGCAGCTCGTGGTCAAGCGTACCGCCCAGCTTGCGCAGGCCAATCGCAGGCTGGAGGATGACATCCGCAAGCGGGAAGAGGCAGAGGCGGAACTCCTGCGCCGCAATGCGGAGCTGACCGACCTGAACGAAAAACTGTCGATGGCGCAGGAACAGCTGATGCAGTCCGAAAAGCTGGCCTCGATCGGGCAACTGGCGGCCGGTGTCGCGCACGAGATCAACAATCCGATCGGCTATATCTTCTCGAACTTCGGCGCGCTGGAACAGTACTTCTCCGGCCTCCTCGAAATGCTGGAGGCTTATGAAGAGGTCGAGGACCGCATCAACGACGAGGCGGCCCTGGCACGGCTGAAATCGCTCAGGGAACGCGTGGAATTCGACTATCTGAAAGGGGATCTCCCATACCTGATGGAAGAGTCGCGCGAGGGACTGATCCGTGTCCGCAAGATCGTGCAGGACCTCAAGGATTTCTCCCGTGTCGACTCGCATCTGCAATGGCAATGGGCCGATGTCCACCAGGGCATCGACTCAACGCTGAACATCGTCAACAACGAGATCAAGTACAAGGCGGACGTCGTCAAGGAGTACGGCACACTGCCTGAAATCGAATGCCTGCCATCGCAGATCAACCAGGTTGTCATGAACATGGTCGTCAATGCGGCACAGGCGATCGGCCAGGAACGGGGACGCATTGTCATCCGAACCGGTGCCGACGGCACGCATGTCTGGATCGAATTCGAGGACAACGGCTGCGGAATGACGAAGGAAACCATGTCGCGAATCTTCGATCCCTTTTTCACGACCAAACCGGTTGGCAAAGGGACAGGCCTTGGATTGTCCCTCTCGTACGGGATCGTACAAAAGCACCAGGGCCGCATTGAAGTGCGCAGCGAAGTCGGCAAGGGATCGACTTTCCGCGTTGTCCTTCCTTTGCGGCATGCCCCTGCGTGACCAGGAGTGGCGCATGCAGCCGGACTCGGTTAGGATGGCGTCGCCTGCGTCATCCCCAACTGCACTCGAAACATGACCTCTCCCGCACAGACCGCAATCGCTCCATCGAGCAGGCCTCTTCTCGCCTGCGACACGAACGCTCTCCCATGGATTTCCTGGGCCATGCCCGGCGCGCAATTCAAGCTATTGAGCGCCGACCCGGCCAGCGGGCGTTTTTCCCTCATGATCCGGCTGGAAAAAGACTGTGTCGCACCGATGCACCGGCATGTGGGCGCCGTCGAGGGGCTCGTGCTTGAAGGAGGCTTTCATTATGACGACATGCCCCATGTCCGCTATACCGCGGGCATGTACGTCCTCGAACGCGACGGTGCGGTGCATCGGCCCGTCAGCCCGGAAGGCGCCATCATGTTCGCCGTCTTCCATGGCCCCGTCGAGGGGCTCGACAGTGAAGGAAATGTCACCGGCCGCATCGGTTGCGAATGGCACATGCACACCTGGGATGCGGCAATGGCGGCGCGTGCCGCCTGACGTTGTCCGCAGTCAGCCGGCCGGCACCTTTTCATTGAGCCGCCAGTATTTGCGGAGGAACTGCACGACGTTCGCGTCCGTGCCCGGCGTCGCATGTATCCATTGCGTGCCGTACTTGCGCAGCCGTTGCAGCCGCCGCCAGCGGATGTTCGCCCAGTACACGGGGAGACCCTGCACCTGGTAGGCGGCCAGCTCCGACTCGATGTGCTCATCGTCCCCGAAGAACAGCCAGTCCTCCACGAACAAGGACTGCAGGCGCTCCAGCTCGTGCAGTTGCGCTTCAGTCAGCGGACAGCGGATCTGGTTGCGCGTCGGAGGGTGGTCGATCGTCCACGGGCCATGCACATCGTCTTCGACGCTCCGATACAGGCGCATGTCATGGTCGGCGTAGAAGTTCTCGATCATGAAGAACGCGGCCGAGAAATAGGTCTCCCTTGTCTCGATGTGCCAGCCGAAGACGTCGTCGCCCGATTCGCAATAGAACAGTGCGAAGACAGAGCCTGCTTTATCGGGCGAATACGAGATGTAAATCCTGGACTGCATTCGCTCATAGCCTGGTCTGAAGGAATGCCGGCGCGAGCCGGCAAAGGACGTGCACAAAGCTCGTGAACCGCGCACGTATTCGTTCGAACCTTATAGACAGCCTTGGGCTGAACGGGTTCGACCGCACACGAAGGAAGTGTGGGGAGGCGATGGCTTGTATCGCCCCTGCTGCATTTCCGGACATTCTCTCTTCTCGAACTAATCCATGACACGGAAATCCAACGATTCTGGTGCATGCGCCAGGCGTCCGTTCGTCCTGCTTCGGACGTGCAGTGCAAGGGCTGACAACTTCAACATAAAGCAAGGGGTGCATCATGGACGACAGAAAGGTGGCATTGGTAACCGGTGGCATGGGAGGGCTGGGTGAGGCCATTTGCACGCGGCTGTGCCGCGCCGGATATCGCGTGGCGGCAACTTATTCGCCTCGCAACGAATCGGCTGCGGAATGGGTAGACGTACACAGGAAGGAAGGCGTGGAGGTGATGGCGTATATGGTGGATGTGACTGACTATGCGTCGTGCGATGCCGGCGTAAAGAAAATCGTGGGTGACACCGGGCACATCGACATACTCATCAACAATGCCGGCATCACGCGGGATTCCACGCTGAGAAAGATGTCGTATGAGGACTGGCAGGCAGTGATGAGAACCAACCTGGACAGCGTGTTCAACATGACCCGGCCAGTACTCCACGGCATGCTCGAATCGCAGTGGGGGCGCATCATCAACATTTCCTCCGTCAACGGGCAAAAGGGGGCCTACGGCCAGGTGAACTACTCCGCCGCCAAGGCGGCCATGCATGGCTTCACCAAGGCGCTTGCACTGGAAGTGGCGAGCAAGGGAATTACCGTGAATACGGTTTCGCCCGGTTACCTGCGAACCAGCATGGTGATGAAGGTGCCGAAAGAAATTCTTGAATCGAAGATCATCCCTGAAATCCCTGTCGGGCGACTCGGCGAGCCCAGCGAGATCGCAGCACTGGTTGCTTATCTCTGTTCCGATGACGCCGCCTTTGTGACCGGCGCCAACATCGCCATCAATGGTGGGCAGCACATGCACTAGGTTGCATGCCGTCCTTCTCGCTTGCATGGGCATGCGTCCCGCAGGGCAATCCGGCGATTGATCTGCCTCAAGCGCACGCTGCAGTGAGTGGAAGGACGGGGTGAATGCGAACAGAATGTACCAACCCCGATTCACATCCGACTGGAGCGGCAGGAACCTCGGCTGCAGGGCGTTGTCCGGCAGGTGGGGCGCCCGTGTCTGAAATGCGCGCCGGGACGGTTATTGCCGCATCCAGTCGCGTCCCATCCTCTTCTTCTCATTCCCAGGAGAGTCATCATGCAGAACGGTAGCAATCCCTTGGTCACGATGTACAACACGCAACTCGAAGCATCGCGAAGATTTGCCGAGGCCGTATTTGCCGGCTCGGAGAAAATCGATCGTGTCATGAGAGGCGCGACGCAGCGCGTCTTCAACGAGCAGTTGAACCTGGTGCAGGCGATCACGACCGCGCGCGATCCGCGTACGGTCGGTTCAACGCTGCAATCGAGCTTGTTTACTCGCAATCCGGATGATGCGGTGAACTACCAGCAAGAGATCGTCCGTATCGTCGCGGAAATGCAGAACGAGATCAGCCGCTCCATGCAGGAGTACATGACGGAGATCCGCTCCGGCGCGACGACGAGCGCAACCCGTCCCCTGCAAGCGGCACAGGCGCAAGCCAACGATGCGGTGTTCAATCCGATGACCAGCATGTTCTCCGTATGGGAATCGGCATTCAAGGAAGTCGCGGAACTGGCCAAGAAAAATATGGTGGCCGCGCGCGGTGCTGTCGAGCAGGCCGCAGGCAAATCGGCGCAAGAGATGGCAACCTATGTCGAAGTGGCGACCGGAACGGCGCAGGATGCAATGAATCGCACAGTAGACCAGGGCGCAACAGCAGCCTCCCATGCAGCGCGTGGTGCGGCGACGGAAGCGGAGACAGTCGCATCCGCAGAAGACAAGCGTGGCGGTCAGCCATCGGGCCCGAGCCGCAAGAGGTAGGCGTTCAAGAAAAAAGCCCTGTCCGACGGACAGGGCTTTCCGGAAAGGCAGGAGGAGCCGTTATGCGGTGGCCAGCGAACCCCACTCACCATCCGGCTGATCGGGCTCCTTGGCCGCGGCCTTCGATTTTTTCGAGGCAACCTGTTTTGCGCGTGCACTCGAAGGCGGCAGTCGGCGCAGGGTCTTCAGTGCATCCAGATCCTTGATGCCGATGGAGCGCTGGTCCACGGAAATGAGGCCGATTTCATTGAATGCCGACAGTGTGCGGCTGACGGTTTCCAGGGTCAGGCCGAGGTAGCTTCCGATTTCATGGCGTGTCATGCGCAGGTTGAACAGCTTGCTGGAATAGCCCATGTCGGCATAGCGTTCGGACAGGTTCACGAGGAAGCGTGCGACGCGCGCTTCGGCGCTCAATGCGCCAAGCATGCTGACCATCGCCTGCTCGCGCACCAGCTCCCGGCTCATGACGCTGTACATGGCATGTTCGAATTCGGGATGGGCGCGGCCCAGTGCGGTCAGTTTCTTGAACGGCAGCAGGATCAGGTCGCAATTGGACAGTGCGACAGCTTCCGATGCATACCGCTTGGTATGGATGCCATCCACACCGAACAGATCGCCCTTCATCGGGAAGCTTAGTACCTGTTCATTGCCGAACTCATCGATCAGCACGGTCTTCAGGAATCCGGAATGGACGATGTATAGCGTATCGAACGGCTGGCCGATCGTATGGATGCGCTGACCGGTCTTGAACTGGACGTGCTGGAACAGGAGTTCTTCGTCGGTATGGACTGCGGCGGACGGAATGCGGAGGACGTCGCACAATTCCTTGAGGTTAGACCAGAGCTTGCCCTGACGCTGCCAGCCGGCTTCCACGGAAGATGAGTGCATCGCCGGGACGGGAGTCTCGGGGCGGGGGTCAGTCATTTGCGTGGATAACATGGGCTTCTCCTAATCCAGGGTAATTCGGTCTGTTTATCCGGCGGCGTGCAATAGGGTGTTGTTATGCCATCGCCGTTTCACGCTCGCCGAAAAGCCTTCGTCCCGATTTTGTTGTTACGAAACAAAAGCGCGTTGTTTGCTTGTCATGCTTTGCTGTGAGTGACCAGTATCGCAACCGCAACAGCCGATTGCTATCGGTGTGGGCTGAATTGACATGTAGGAGACCGTTGCGCAGTGTAGGAATTTCCTTACATGCACAAAGGAAGTTTTCCTATAGGACTTCCGATGGGAACGCGTGCATGGCTGCCCGCTGTGTCGAGGATGTTGGCTTGGGGAGGAGGAGGCGTATCAGTTCTTCAGCGGGCCAAGCAGGCGATGCTGAACGGCATACTGGACCATTTCTGCCAGTGAGTTCATGTTCATCTTGGTCAGGATGCGCGTCTTGTGCGTACTGACCGTTTTAGCGCTCAGGTGCAGCAGGTCGGCAATCTCGGTAATCGACTTGCCGCTGACGAGAAGGGTGAAGACTTCGAATTCACGGTTGGAAAGCTGCTTGTGCGGCAAGTCCTCGTTGGACGGCATCACATCCATCGCCAGTTGCTCGGCGACTTCAAGGCTGATGTAAGGCCGCCCGGATGCAACCTTGCGGATTGCGCTCACCAGTTGCGTACCGGCGCTTTCCTTCGTGAGGTAGCCGCGTGCGCCTGCGCGGATTGCACGTACCGCGTATTGCTCTTCCTCATGCATGGTCAGGATGAGGATCGGCAGCTTCGGGACTTCATCCTTGATCTGGCGGATCAGCTCGACCCCGCTGCGGCCGGGCATGGAAAGGTCGAGCATCAGCAGGTCGAAACCACCCTTGCGGACATGGGCAAGCGCTTCGAAGCCATCGACGGCTTCGCCCACGACCTGGATGTCGTCGGCCCCATCAAGAATGCGCTTCAAGCCTTCGCGCATGATAGTGTGGTCGTCGGCGATAACAATACGGATCATGGGTATGTTGTTGGCGGGTGAGGGCTCTGTTCTGAATTGAAAATAGGATCGATCGGAATCGATGCGTGGATCGCCAAGCCATGTGGCGTCGCGTTTTCGATGCTGATCGTACCTCCCAGTACGAAAATGCGTTCCTGCATGGCGATCAGGCCATAGCACCCCGGCTTGAACTCGCTGCCGGCGGCCATGCCTATACCGTCATCCTGAATCATAACATCGAGTTGGTTTTCGGTACGTTCGAATAATATCCGTGCATTGCGGGCATGGGCGTGCCGCTCGATGTTGGACAGCCCTTCCTGTATCACCCGGAACACTACCGACTCGATGGGATCGTCCAGCTTGCCTGTCATGCCCACGCTTTCAACAGTGCACGAGATGGCGGTCTTCTTGCGGAAATTTTCGGCCATCCACTCGACGGCGGGAAGCAGCCCGAAATCGTCGAGGAGCGGCGGGCGCAACGCCGACGCCATGCTCTTTGTCATCGTGATAACGTTGTCCAGCAGTCCTTGCATCTGTGCAAGGCGTGCCGGAAGACCGTCATCGGTTTCCGGGAGGCTGTTTTCGAGCCAGTCAAGGTCGAGCTTGAGGACGCTCAGCCGCTGGCCGATCTCGTCATACAGCTTCCGTGAAAATCGCCGCTTTTCACTCTCGGTTGCTTGTTGCGACGACACGGCCCAGCGCCGGAAATCGTGCGGACGCACCAGCCGACGTTTTGTCTCGTGTTCGTTCCGGTGGCTGCCTGGCTCATGCAGGATCAGCGCCAGGAAAAGTTCTCCGTGCACCGTGACTCGCGAAATGCTGGCGTTGAATGTCAGACACTGTCCGTCCGCACGCATGCCCTTGAGTTCGAGCTTGTTCCGTCTTCCCGAAAATCGGGTCGCCGAAAGGCGATCCATGTGTCTCCGTGGTTCGGAAGCGGTACGGGGCGGGATGAGGACGTCGAGCGGCTTTTCAAGCAGGTCGTCTGCTGGATAGCCGAACATCCGCTCCACCTTCTGGTTCACGAGGACGATGTGCCGCATCGAGTCGACAATGACCACGCCATCCATTGCCGAATGAATCACCGATAGAAGCGAAGGTCCGACCTTGGCGGCGGGGAAGCGCGACAGGGAGGTAATGAAGTTTGGCAGTTTGCCCGTGCTGTATTCCAATTGTGTGGTCATCGCAATTCTCTGTTGCCAATGCCTGTTCCGCATTCATGTGCAGGCGGAGTGTTGGTGCCGCCGGAAGGGCGGTCGATCCGGCACTGGACAAGGGTGTACCGGTGCATCGGTTGCGAGTAAGTGCTTAACGTCGAACCAACTGCCGGGAACCGCAAGATCCTCGCCGATAGCAAACGGATGTGACTGCGGCAGTTCCTGTCAAAGCCCTGCGCCGCAAACATTCGTCCTGCGTATATCAGCCTAAGACCGTTGTGAGCTCAAATTAACAGACCAAAGTGAAGCTGGATTGAGAAAAAACAACCAGTCGATTGCGATAAGGTAAGCGGATTGGCAGGCGGTTCCAGCGGGATTTTCGCTCTTTGCGTTTGCTCAAGAACTCGGGGAGGGGCACAAGCGAGAGGGGCGTCCGAAGACGGACAGTCGGCGCAATGGCGGAAGCAAATGGCCTGTATGCAAATTTCGTGCTGCGTGCTGCTACACTACGTCGTCCTCTCGGACAGGGGGCTAACGCGCTCTCCAGCATCCCTCCGCATAATCGAACGAACAAAAAATGGATATTCATCTCGGCGACATCAGCCACATCATTCAGCTCTCGATTGCACCGGTATTTCTTCTGACCGGCGTCGGGACGAAGCTCGCCGTCCTGACCAACCGCCTTGCGCGCATCATCGACCGCTCTCGTGTGCTTGAGGACAGGTTGGGTGCGACAGGAGGTGCGGGATTCGCCGAGGCGCACGCCGAACTGCTGACCCTATACCGCCGCGCGCATCTCATCAATCGTGCGATCACACTGAGTACGTGCTGCGGCTTGCTTGTGTGCGTGGTGATTGCGGCGCTGTTCATCGGCGATGCGCTTGACCTTGCGCTGGCGAAATTCATTGCACTCTGCTTCGTGGTCGGGATGTTCTCCCTTATCGGCAGTTTCGTCTACCTCCTCCGCGAAATCTTCGTTGCAACACAGACGCTGTCGCGGCGCAATCTGCCAAACGTTCCAAAATAACGCTCAGTGTCTCCGCCGGAGGCCGAGTTGTCTATGCCAGGCGGGATCCACTGCATAGCGGTCACCATCTTCGAGGCAGCGGTCGATCGCCGATCGCCAGACGCGAGCGACTTTCGCAACTTCATCCGGCATGTCGTTGCGTGCTTCCACCTGGATCGCGCGGATTCCGAGCGATGCCATCAAGGGCAACTGCTGCAAGGCCTCCGCCAGATGATGTTCAGACGAGTAACATGGGTCATTGCAAGGATCTTCGGCAATTATCCATTCAGGGCGCAAGCTATCGTGCGTTTGATCTCCGGCATTCGAAATGAGCGTAGTTTCGGAAGCAAGAATCTCGATTTCGACATCGCTCTTGGTCGAAATCTCGACAAGCTGTGCTACTGAAAGTGCTTGTGGAACAAGGATGCGCGCTGCATTCAGTTGCAGCTTCAACTGCGTTGCTGTCCTGGCGCAAATAGCGGGGGGCGCGACGAAGTGCAGGAGGAGGGCAGGAAAGCGCGCTGCGCAGTGGAGGGCCAATGCAATGTCCGACAATACAATCGCATCGAATCCCTGCGCTGCTGTCCATGCGATCGCATCGCGGCAATTCTTCCATGGCTGGCCCTGGGCGGAAATGCTCAGGTCGAGTGCAATCTTTCTCCCTCTTCCATGAGCGTACCGAATTGCCTGGCTGGATCGATCGTTCTTGAGTCCCGGTGAGCACGATTGTGCGAGTCGATAAGGTATCCGCACCCAGTCAGCGCCAGCGTCTATCGCTGCCCGCACTGCCACCGGACTTGCGGCAAGGCATGCGAGTTGCAACCTGGAGGATGATGATACTGAAGAGGCCGCAGCAGAATACGTTGATGCGAATTTCATGATGAGCCTCCTTGAGTGGAAGGCAAGCGCAAAGCAATACAGACGACGCAGCAAGAGGAATGGGGGTATCCCAACCCTTTGTTTCTACCATGCAATCGATTTCAATTTAGCAGTGTTTCGATTGAGCAGTTTGATATCGCGCAAGCGTTGTTGCCGAGTGGGAGCTACGTGCGGAAGAGAAAGGATGACGGGGGAAAGTGATGCCCGAGCTCGCAGCATCAGAGAAAAAACAAAAAGGGCTTACGTTTTCACGTAAGCCCTTCGAATTTTTTGGCTCCCCGACCTGGACTCGAACCAGGGACCTGCGGATTAACAGTCCGTCGCTCTACCGACTGAGCTATCAGGGAACAGCAGAAACGCTATTATAGGCAGATTTTTCTGTCCGTGTCAAAACTTTTGGAACAGAAATGCGGGTGAACGCGCAATCGATTCACCCGCAGATACTATTTTTACAGCACCTTGCCGATCGCATCGACCACGGCGTCGATATTGCGCGAATTGAGCGCAGCGACGCAAATACGGCCGGTGTCCACTGCGTAGACGGAGAACTCGCCGCGCAGGCGCTCCACCTGAGCCTTGGTCAGGCCGGAGTAGGAGAACATGCCGCGCTGCTTGATGACGAAATCGAAGTCCTGGCCGGGGGCCTTGTCCTTCAGCTTCTGCACCAGCGCCTGGCGCATTTCGCGGATGCGCACGCGCATGCCGGCCAGCTCGTCTTCCCACATCTTGCGCAGTTCAGGCGTCGACAGGACGGTCGCGACAACCTGGCTGCCGTGGATCGGCGGGTTGGAGTAATTGGTGCGGACAACGCGCTTCAATTGCGAGAGGACACGGGACGCTTCGTCGGCGCTGGCGGCAACGATGCTCAGCGCGCCAACACGCTCACCGTACAGCGAGAACGACTTCGAGAAAGAGTTCGACACGAACAGAGGGCCGCCGGCATCGGCAAAGCGGCGGACGACCTTGCCGTCCTCGGCGATGCCGTCGCCGAAGCCTTGATAGGCCATGTCGAGGAACGGCACCAGGCCACGCTCGGTGACAACCTTGATCACGTCGGTCCATTGCGACTCGGTGAGGTCGGCGCCGGTCGGGTTGTGGCAGCAGGCGTGCAGCACGACGACGGAGCCGGCCGGCATTTCCTTCAGGGCCTTCAGCATGCCGTCGAAGTTCACGCCGCGGGTCGCTGCGTCATAGTACGGGTAGTTGTTGACGGTGAAGCCTGCGGATTCAAACAGTGCGCGATGGTTTTCCCAGCTCGGGTCGCTGATCCATACCTGTGCGTTGGGCGAGAACCGCTTGAGGAAGTCCGCGCCGAGCTTGAGCGCGCCGGTGCCGCCGATGGCCTGCGCGGTGATCGCGCGCTTTTCCTGAATGACGGCGCTGTCGGCGCCGAACACCAGCTCCTGCACCGCCTTGTCGTACACAGCCAGGCCTTCGATCGGCAGGTAGGTGCGCGGCGTTGCCTTTTCCATCAGTTGCGATTCTGCCTTGCGGACGCATTCGAGCAGCGGCACCTTGCCGTTGTCATCGTAGTAAACGCCGACGCCGAGGTTGACCTTGTTCGGGTTCTTGTCGGCGTTGAAGGCTTCGGTAATTCCAAGGATCGGGTCGCGCGGCGCCATTTCGATGGCGGTCAGCAGGGAGGCGGGATGGGATTGGCTCATCGTGATAACATGAAAAGTTGACTGTAAAAGCGGGCTTTTGCAGACGGGTTGTAGTCAGTTCCGAGCAGGTTGGCCGGAACGGATGTGCAACTTTCTATTCTACCAAAGGTCGAATGCAGATGGCAGATTTATCCCAGGTATCAAGCACCGTCGACGAATCCAGGATCGTCACTTTTCCGGACTCGCCTTATCGGCTCTACCAGCCGTTTCCGCCTGCGGGCGACCAGCCCGATGCGATCGCCAAACTGGTCGATGGGATCGAGGACGGATTGTCGTATCAGACCCTGCTGGGCGTGACCGGTTCCGGCAAGACCTACACGATGGCAAATGTCATCGCGCGCCTCGGCCGCCCGGCGATCGTGTTCGCACCGAACAAGACGCTGGCCGCGCAGCTGTACAGCGAGTTCCGCGAGTTCTTTCCGCAGAACGCCGTCGAATACTTCGTCAGCTATTATGACTACTACCAGCCGGAAGCCTACGTTCCGCAGCGGGACCTGTTCATCGAAAAGGATTCCTCCATCAACGAGCATATCGAGCAGATGCGCCTGTCCTGCACGAAGTCGCTGATGGAGCGTCGCGACGTTGTCATCGTTGCGACCGTTTCTGCGATCTACGGTATCGGTAATCCGAACGAATACCATCAGATGATCCTGACGCTGCGCGCGAAGGACAAGGTGAGTCAGCGCGACTTGATCGCGCGGCTCATCCAGATGCAGTACACGCGCAATGAAGTCGATTTTGGCTGCGGTACGTTCCGCGTGCGCGGCGACACCATCGACGTCTTCCCGGCCGAGCATGCTGAACTTGCACTGCGCATCGAGACGTTTGACGACGAAATCGAGAGCCTGCAGTTGTTCGATCCCCTGACCGGGCGCGTTCGACAGAAGATCCCGCGGTTCACTATCTATCCGGGCTCGCACTACGTCACCCCGCGGGCGACCGTCCTCAGGGCGATCGAAACCATCAAGGAAGAGTTGCGCGAGCGCCTGGAATTCTTCCGCAAGGAAAACAAGCTCATCGAGGAGCAGCGCATCGAGCAGCGTACGCGCTTCGATCTCGAGATGATGCAGGAGCTGGGATTCACGAAGGGCATCGAGAACTATTCGCGCCACCTTTCCGGCGCCAGGCCGGGGGAGCCGCCGCCGACGCTGGTCGACTATCTGCCGCAAGACGCTTTGATGTTCCTTGACGAGTCGCATGTGCTGCTCGGCCAGCTCAACGGCATGTACAACGGCGACCGCGCGCGCAAGGTCAACCTGGTCGATTACGGCTTCCGCCTGCCGTCCGCGCTCGATAACCGGCCGCTCAAGTTCCAGGAATTCGAGAGCAAGATGCGCCAGACGGTTTTCGTGTCGGCGACGCCGGCGGAGTATGAGGCAACGCACGCCGGGCAGGTGGTCGAACAGGTGGTGCGCCCGACTGGCCTGGTGGACCCGATCATCCAGGTGAAGCCGGCAAGTACTCAGGTCGACGACCTGATGTCTGAGATCACCGACCGGGTAGCGAAAAACGAACGCGTGCTCGTCACGACGCTGACCAAGCGCATGGCGGAGCAACTGACGGAATTCCTGGGGGATCACGGAGTGAAGGTTCGTTATCTCCATAGCGATATCGATACAGTGGAACGTGTGGAGATCATTCGTGACCTTCGCCTGGGTACCTTCGACGTGCTGGTCGGGATCAACCTGCTGCGCGAAGGCCTGGATATTCCGGAAGTGTCGCTCGTCGCAATCCTTGACGCCGACAAGGAAGGTTTTCTGCGATCCGAGCGAAGCCTTATCCAGACCATCGGACGCGCTGCGCGGAATTTGAATGGCACTGCGATCCTCTATGCGGACCGTGTCACCGATTCCATGAAGCGGGCCATTGACGAAACCGAACGGCGCCGGGCAAAGCAGGTCGCCTTCAACAAGGCAAACAACATTACGCCGGCCGGGGTCAAGAAGGAAATCCGCGACCTGATCGACGGCGTCTACAGTCCGCAGGAGGCGAGAGCCGAACTGCTGGTGGCGCAGGAGCAGGCCAAGTACGAATCCATGAGCGAGAAGCAGGTCAGCAAGGAAATCAAGCGCCTCGAAAAGCTGATGGTTGAACACGCCAAGAACCTCGAGTTCGAAAAGGCCGCGCAGGTACGCGATCAGCTGCACACGCTCAAGCAGCAGCTGTTCGGCGCTCCCGGACTGGACAATGTCGCCTCGCTTTCAGGCAAGTAAGGGGGGCATGTGAACGCCACCCTATCCGCAACGGCGGGGCGCGGCGGTACAATCCGGGTTTCTCAGCTCCTGAACGACCATGTCCGATACCTTTCCGCCGGCGATACTTGATGCGCTCAAGCTGGCCGATCCCTCCTGGCAGCCGATCCTGAAGCGCGGCCTCGACGCCGTCCGTAATGCGGAACCCGGCTATCTCGACACGCTGGCTGCCGACAGTTACCTGCCTACTCAGGGCCGCCTCTTCGCAGCATTCATGCAACCGTTACACAGCGTTCGCTACGTGCTGGTCGGGGAGGGGCCTTATCCGCGGGAGCAAAGCGCGACGGGCGTATGCTTCATGGATGGCGCGGTGGAGTCGCTCTGGTCCGAAAAGGGCTTGTCGAAGCAGGTCAACAAGGCCACGTCGCTGCGCAACTTCATGAAGATGCTTCTGGTTGCCGCAGGCATCCTCTCGGAAGGCGGAACCTCGGGCGATGCGCTGGCCCATGTTTCACTGAAGGCGCGCGCCATCGGTTCTCCCTTTATCCAGACGCTGACCGAATTGCAGGCCAACCTGACCGGGCAGGGATTTCTGCTCCTGAATGCATCCCTGGTCTTCCGCCCGCATGTCGCTCCCGCAAAGGACGCCAAAGCCTGGCAGCCTTTCCTCCAGACAGTCCTCGAAGCACTTGTCGCGGATGCCGAAGAAAGGCGGACGGAACTGCCTAAACTGGTCTTGTGGGGGAAAATCGCCGAGCAGTTGAATGCCCTTGAAATTACTGCGCGATTCCCGCGCGCAGTTTCCGAGCATCCCTACAACCTCAGTTTCATTGCAAACGCGACCATGCAGTCGCTCTTCGGTCCTATGGACTTGCTTTTCAAAAGGTCGTCTCCGTAGTCCGTGTGAAGGTGCGGGATGGGGTTCCTCTGACGCCGATTCGATCTGCGGAAATATTTCTTGCTGTTTGTGAAAAACAATCTGCAAATTCATATTTGATTGCGATTCTGATATTGTCTATTTTTTAACAAAATCTTGCGCAAGCTCATGGCTCGCCGTCTTGGCTACTGTAACTATCCGGGATATCAGTATTCCGGGGCGCCCGAGGGTGATTGAGGATCCTTTATGAAATCGACGCAAATCCTGTTCGTCTGCATGGGCAATATCTGCCGTTCGCCCACGGCGGAAGGAGTGATGCGGAAGTACGTGGATGAATTGGGCCTGTCACAGCAAATCATCGTGGATTCGGCGGGAACGCACGACTACCACGTTGGCGAAGCGCCTGATCCACGTGCACAAGTCGCTGCCATGCGGCGCGGCTATGACCTCTCGGGCCTGCGCGCCAGGCAGGTCCAAATGGAGGATTTCGAGCGATTTGATCTTGTGCTTGCCATGGACTTCAACAACCTCGCTGCCTTGCAGGCCTGGTGTCCTCCAGGAGCGGAACAGAAAATGGGCTTGTTGATGCCTTATGCGCAGTCCCGCCGCGCAACCATCGTTCACGATCCTTACTACCGGAGCGACAGGGATTTTGATCATGTATTGGATGCGATCGAGGACGCGTGCAAGGGACTTCTCGATGCGCTGGTTGGTGATGAGAGTGTGCCGGATGGCCCCAGGCAGCGCCTGCAGGCAAGGTTGAGTGCGCATTCCAATTCGTGGGCGTTTCCCGCGCGCGTAGCTGATTCGCGCCCATGATTGTCCCTTGAGCGGGCAGCTCAATTCCGGAGGCGGAGCGTGTAAGAATTACCACGCCGGCTTGCACAATAATTCCTGTGCCGGATCGCTCCAGCCGAAGGGCGGCGCGAAAAATGGCTGCACAGCACCTGCCGCCGGGATGGTATGACGATTGCATACGGCAATGTTGGGTACATATGCCAAATCGGGCGGAGTCATGAACGCGATGAAGTCGACAATAGCGGCAGTCGTGTGGCTGGCGGCAAGCGTGGCGTTTGCGCAGGAGTTCGTGCCGCAAGGCCGGGGAGTATCGGACGCTGATACATCCGGCAATACTTCTCATTCTGACAGCGAGGACGCGCTTGCGCCGCTGCTTGACTCCGAGCGTGTTTCTGACGGGCATTTGCAGGCAATCGCATCATCCGGAGCCAGTCTTTCGCGCGCAGTTTATCCTGATTCCAGTTATCTGTCGTTCTACCGCCCGACTTCCATCGGTGGCATCAGGACTTCAGTTGGTTTGCATCCTCTGCCGACATCCGCCGTTTCCGCCTCATTTATCCAGGAGCGCACCGGAATCGACACCCGCGCAACGCTTTCGGCAGAGCGCTGGCTGGAGCAACGCGCCGGGTTCGCCCAAACATTTGCTGTCGGCCATGCCTGGCGTGACCTGACGCTTGAGGGGGCGGCATTCTCCAGCCCGGCTGACGGACGGTTACAGGGAGCGCATGAGCCCAGGAAAATCGATTCCCGCTCCGCGCGCCTGTCATTTTCACCTCTCGAAAACTGGGTAGTGCGTCTCAGCCGTGGAACCGTAAGCGGTCTGGACCATCTCGTTGTCGGCGAGCAAATGAGGCGAACTGCGCTTTCGGCTACCTATCGCCGGGCATTCGCCGAAGGCGATTGGGAGACGACACTTGCATGGGGGCGAAACTCGCGAAAGTTCAGGGAGTCCACCGTTGGTTATCTGGTGGAGTCAGCATTCCGGTTTGACGGTGTGCATTCCCTGTTCGGCCGGTTCGAACAGGTGGGTAGCGATGAAATCGTCCGGGAGAATGAATCCCTCCAGCGACAACTGTTCATGATGAACAAGCTGACCTTCGGCTATTCCCAGGACTTGCGGCTGACGTCTTCCCTGCGCATGGACGTCGGCGCTTACGTCACGCGCTATTTCGTCCCGTCCAGCATGACTCCCTCCTATGGCTCGGGGCCAACTACTTATATGATGTTTGCGCGCGTGAAGCTTCGGTAGCCGCATGGCGGCGTACGCGAGGCTGTGCGAAATATGAAATAATAGCGTTGCATCGCAGCAAACAGTCTTCGGTCCTTCATCGAGCGCGCCGCGCCCCTGTCCTTGTCCTGCCTGATTTTCTGCGTCCACAAGTCGTCAGTCAATACCTGACAAAATCACTCAACTTTGATATACTTGACCAAAATCTTCGGGAATCGGGGATATTCGAGTGAACTTGGATAAAGTTTCCTATTGGAGTTGAAGTCTATGCGTCTGACCACCAAGGGCCGTTTTGCAGTCACTGCGATGATCGACCTCGCAATGCGCCAGGACAAGGGGCCCGTTACATTGTCCGCGATCAGCCAGCGACAGGAAATTTCCCTGTCCTACCTGGAGCAGTTGTTCGGCAAATTGCGCCGGCATGAGATTGTGGAGTCGGTACGCGGCCCCGGCGGCGGATACACGCTCGCTCGCCGTCCCGAAGATGTGACGGTCGCCGACATCATCATTGCCGTCGACGAGCCGCTCGATGCCACGCAGTGCGGGGGCAAGGAAAATTGCCACAGCCATGGCCATGAGCATGGTTCACGCTGCATGACCCATGACCTGTGGGCGACGCTGAACGCCAAGATGGTCGAGTACCTGGATTCCGTGTCGCTGAAGGATCTTGTGGACCAGCAGCGCCAGAAGAACGCCGAACAAAATGTGGTGGTCGTTCCCCGTCCCCACGTAGCTGCATGATTGGAGTAAGTGAGAGTATGAACGCCCCTCTGGAAAAAAGCCTCGTCGACACCATCAAGGCTCCCCATTTTCCGATCTACATGGATTACTCGGCGACCACGCCGATCGATCCGCGTGTGGCCGACAAGATGATTCCCTACCTGCGCCAGCAGTTCGGCAATCCTGCCTCGCGCAGCCATATGTATGGCTGGGAAGCGGAGAAGGCGGTCGAGGAAGCGCGTGCGCACGTCGCCGCTCTGGTGAACGCCGATCCTCGCGAAATCATCTGGACTTCCGGCGCGACAGAAGGCAACAACCTGGCGCTGAAGGGGGCTGCGCATTTTTACAAGACCAAGGGCAAGCACATCATCACGGTGAAAACCGAGCACAAGGCCGTGCTCGACACCGTGCGCGAACTCGAACGCCAGGGCTTCGAAGCCACCTACCTGCAGCCGCAGGACAACGGCCTGATTACGCTGGAGCAGATCCAGCAAGCGATCCGCCCGGACACTATCCTTGTTTCCGTCATGCTGGTGAACAATGAAATTGGCGTGATCCAGCCGATTCCGGAAATTGGTGAGCTGTGCCGCTCGAAGGGCATCATTTTCCATTGCGATGCCGCCCAGGCAACCGGCAAGGTGCACATCGACCTCGAGAAGTGGAAGGTCGACCTGATGACATTCACCGCCCACAAGACCTATGGACCGAAGGGTATCGGCGCGCTGTACGTCCGCCGCAAGCCGCGTGTCCGTATCGAGCCGCAGATGCACGGCGGCGGGCATGAGCGTGGCCTGCGTTCCGGCACCTTGCCGACACACCAGATCGCCGGCATGGGCGAAGCCTTTCGCATCGCCAAGGAAGAAATGGATACCGAGATCGCGCGCGTCAAGGCGCTGCGTGACCGCTTGGCGAAGGGCCTGACCGAAATCGAAGAGGTCTACATCAACGGCGACATGGCGCACCGCGTTCCGCACAACCTGAACGTCAGCTTCAATTACGTCGAAGGCGAATCGTTGATCATGGCAATCAAGGACATCGCGGTGTCGTCCGGTTCGGCCTGCACCTCGGCCAGCCTGGAGCCGTCGTATGTTCTGCGCGCACTGGGCCGCAGTGATGAGCTGGCGCACAGCTCGATCCGCTTCACCATCGGCCGCTTCACCACCGAGGAAGACATCGACTTTACGATCAACCTGATCAAGACCAAGGTTGCCAAGCTGCGTGAACTGTCTCCGCTGTGGGAAATGTACAAGGACGGCGTCGACCTCAACTCTATCCAGTGGGCTGCGCATTAAGCGGCACTGACCAAGCTAAAGGAGCTCAACATGTCTTATTCCGAAAAAGTTCTCGACCATTATGAAAACCCGCGCAATGTCGGCTCGTTCGAGAAGGGCGACAACTCGGTAGGCACCGGCATGGTCGGCGCACCCGCTTGCGGCGACGTGATGAAGTTGCAGATCAAGGTCGGCGCCGACGGCGTGATCGAAGACGCGAAGTTCAAGACCTATGGCTGCGGTTCGGCGATCGCATCGTCGTCGCTGGTGACCGAATGGGTCAAAGGCAAGACGCTCGACCAGGCAATGTCGATCAAGAATACGCAGATCGCGGAAGAACTCGCGCTGCCGCCGGTGAAGATCCACTGCTCGATCCTCGCCGAGGATGCCATCAAGGCTGCCGTACAGGACTACAAGACCAAGCACGCGGCCGACGCCAAAGAAGCGGCCTGATTTGTGTGCCCGGCCTGGCCGGGCGGTACTGAGGAAGAATCGTAAGCGTCATGGCAATCACACTGACTGAAAAAGCGGCAAAGCATATCAACCGTTATATCGAACGGCGGGGCAAGGGGATTGGCCTGCGTTTCGGCGTGCGCACGACCGGATGCTCGGGCATGGCATACAAGCTCGAGTATGTGGACGAGAGCGCGCCGGACGATGCAGTGTTCGAGTCGCACGGCGTCAAGGTATTCGTCGACCCGAAGAGCCTTCCCTATATCGACGGGACCGAACTGGACTTTGCGCGCGAAGGGTTGAATGAAGGTTTCAAGTTCCACAACCCGAATGTCAAGGATGAGTGCGGCTGCGGCGAAAGCTTCCGTATCTGATCGGTTCGGCGGCGTTCTTCCCGGAAGATCGCCGGAAAACCGTTTCGTATACCAAGCCTGTTGATGTCCGGACAGGCTTTTGTTTTAGGTAACCATGCAAAACCACTTCGAGCTGTTTAACTTGCCGCAACGCTTCACCATCGAGACGGAAGCGCTGGACAAGGCGTATCGCGAAGTGCAGAACCGTGTCCACCCGGACAAGTTCGTCAATGCGACCGATGCCGAGAAGCGCGTCGCAATGCAATGGGCAACGCGGGCCAACGAGGCTTACCAGACGCTCAAGAACCCGTTCAAACGGGCCGCCTACCTGTGCGAGCTGAACGGGATCGACCTGCAAACGGAGTCTAATACAGCCATGCCGCGCGAATTCCTGATGCAGCAGATGGAATGGCGCGAAGCCCTGGAAGACGCGAAGGCAGCCAGGGATATCGATGCGCTGGAAAGCGTCGAAGCCGATTTGCGCGCAGTGCGTAAATCCGCGCTCGAACAGATCGGCAAACTGCTGGATACGAGTGATTTCGAGTCCGCCGCCAAAGGTGTGCGGCAGCTCATGTTCCTCGAAAAATTCGGAAACGAAGTCCACGCCGTTTTCGAGAAGCTGGAAAGCTGAACAGAAGAATACTGACAAGGGAACCGTAACCGGTCCCGGCATGATCGCCGTCCGGTGCGTTGACTGACTGAAGACAACCTATGGCACTACTCCAAATTTCCGAACCTGGCATGTCCACCGCGCCGCACCAGCACCGGCTGGCCGTGGGCATTGACCTGGGGACGACCAATTCGCTTGTTGCGACTGTCCGCAGCAGCATTCCAGAAGTGCTCACCGACGAAGAGGGCCGGTCGCTGCTGCCGTCGATCGTGCGCTATCTGGCCAATGGCAACGCAAACATCGGCTACAAGGCGCAGGCTGCGCAAACCACCGACCCGAAGAACACGATCGTCTCCGTCAAGCGCTTCATGGGCCGCGGCCTGAAGGACATCGCTTACGCGGAGAACCTGCCGTACGATTTCGTCGATGCACCCGGCATGGTCCAGTTGAAAACCGTCGCGGGAATCAAGAGCCCGGTTGAGGTATCCGCGGAAATCCTTGCCACGTTGCGGCAGCGGGCGGAAGACGCACTCGGCGATGAACTGGTCGGTGCCGTGATCACGGTGCCGGCGTATTTCGACGATGCGCAACGCCAGGCGACCAAGGATGCGGCCAAGCTCGCCGGTTTGAACGTGCTGCGCCTGCTGAATGAGCCGACCGCAGCCGCAATCGCGTATGGTCTGGACCACGGCTCCGAGGGTATCTATGCCGTATACGATCTTGGTGGCGGAACGTTTGATATTTCCATCCTCAAGCTGACCAAGGGCGTGTTCGAGGTGCTGGCAACCGGCGGCGATTCCGCACTGGGCGGCGACGACTTCGATCATCGCCTCATGTGCTGGATGATCGAGCAGGCGCATCTTGCACCCTTGTCCGAAAAGGACATGCGCGTCCTCATGGTAAAGGCGCGCGAGACCAAGGAGCTGCTGTCAACGCAGGCGGAAACCCACATCGATGTGGTGCTCAATTCCGGCGAGGAAGTACATCTCACAATTACTGCGGCGACCTTCTCCCAGATTACACAGCATCTCGTCAACAAAACGATTACGCCGACCAAAAAAGCCCTGCGCGATGCCGGCCTGACCGCAGATGACGTGGACGGTGTAGTCCTTGTCGGTGGCGCGACGCGCATGCCGCACATCCGCAAGGCGGTGGGCGACTTTTTCCAGACCACGCCGTTGGCCAACATCGATCCCGACAAGGTTGTCGCGCTTGGGGCGGCCATCCAGGCCAACCTGCTTGCAGGGAATCGTGCTCCCGGAGACGACTGGCTGCTGCTCGATGTCATTCCACTGTCGCTCGGTATCGAAACCATGGGCGGGCTGGTCGAGAAGGTCATTCCACGAAACTCCACGATTCCGTGCGCACGGGCGCAGGAATTCACCACCTTCAAGGACGGGCAGACTGCCATGGCCATCCATGTCGTGCAGGGCGAGCGTGAGCTCGTCAGCGACTGCCGTTCGCTGGCGCGCTTCGAGTTGCGCGGCATCCCGCCCATGGCGGCAGGCGCGGCCCGCATTCGCGTTACCTACCAGGTAGACGCCGACGGCCTGCTGTCCGTGTCCGCCCGCGAGCAGCGTTCGGGCGTCGAAGCCTCGATATCCGTCAAGCCGTCCTACGGCCTGGGGGATGAAGAGATCACGAAGATGCTGCAGGACTCTTTCCAGTCTGCCGATATCGACATGAAACTGCGCGCCCTGCGGGAGGAGCAGGTAGAGGCCGAACGGATCCTCCTGGCTACGCAGTCCGCTCTGGATGCGGATGGCGACCTGCTCTCGGACGAGGAACGCGGCGAAATCGCGGCTCTGATGGCAGGGCTTCGCCAGACTGTTAGCGGCGAGGACCATGACGCAATCAAGGCATCGGTGGAGGCGCTTGCAAAAGGAACCGAGGAATTTGCCGCGCGCCGGATGGACCGTAGCGTGCGTCACGCGCTCGCAGGCAAGAAGCTCGACCAGGTGGCGTGACGCCCCGGAACACATCAATAACACTCTATCGAGGTAACACAAGTGCCCCAAATCGTCGTACTTCCCCACGCGACCCTTTGTCCCGAAGGTGCGGTAATCGAAGCGCCCGCAGGCAAGTCGATTTGTGACGTATTGCTCGAGAATGACATCGATATCGAGCATGCATGCGAAAAATCATGCGCATGCACGACTTGTCACGTTGTTGTCCGGGAAGGATACGATTCGCTCGGCGAGCCGGAAGAAAAGGAAGAGGACCTGCTGGACCGCGCATGGGGTCTTGAGGCGACCTCGCGCCTTTCCTGCCAGGCTGTTGTCGAAAACGAAGACCTCGTGATCGAGATTCCGAAATATACGATCAACCAGGTCAGCGAAAACCACTAATTGGGGGACATCATGAAATGGACTGACGTTACCCGTATTGCCGAAGAGCTGCACGACAAGTTTCCCGACGTTGACCCCATGACGATCCGCTTCACGGACCTGCACAACTGGGTGTGCGAGCTGGAAGACTTCGATGACGACCGCAAGCACGGAGGCGAAAAAGTCCTGGAGGCGATCCAGATGGCCTGGATCGAAGAAGTAAAGTAAGTTTCCTGTACGGTGTCAGGCCGGATCGAGGGGAATCGAGACGGTCACAGTCGTGCCGTGATCGGTATTGCTATGGATGTCCAGCTCGCCGCCCAAGGCGATGATCCGTTCCTCGATGCCGATGAGGCCGAAGGAGTTCGCCTTCCTCCGGCAGTCGGGATAAATCCCGATCCCGTTATCGGTGATCTGCATGTACAACTTTTCATCTGCGATACCCAGAGAAATCTCGACGTTGTTTGCTTGCGCGTGCCGGATGACATTGTTCAGGGATTCCTGAAGGATCCGGAACAAGGCTGTCGCACGATTGTCGTCTAGAGCAATATCGTCCTCCATGCGCAGGTCACAGTCGATCCCGCTCCGGCGTTCGAAATCCTTCACCTGCCATTCGATTGCCGCGTTGAGGCCGAGATCCAGCACGGTCGGACGGAGGTTGTTGATCGCAGCACGCACCGCTTTCATTGTTGCATCAATGTGGTTGAGTGCGAGGCGTACCCGCTCGTTCAGTTTTGAATGCAGCCTGGTCCGGTCATAGAGCATCGCCACGTCGATCCGAAGCGCGAGAAGGTTCTGCCCGAGGTCATCGTGCAGTTCGCGCGCGATCCTTTTCCGCTCGTCCTCCCGTACCCTTTCCTGGTGTGACACGAGGTGGCGCAGCATTTCCCGCGAGTGCTGGAGTGCATCCTCCATTTTTTTTCGCTCGGTAATGTCGGTACAGGTGCCGATGTAGCCGAGGAAGCGGCCTAGCGGAGAAATGCGCGGCACGCTATGTGCGAGCATCGTGTGGAACTGGCCGTTACGGTGGCGCAGTCGATACTCGACGGTGAACGGGGTACGTGAATCGAGCGCTGCGGCGTGCGCATTGATGCAGGCAGGCATGTCATCCGGATGAATGCCCTCAAGCCATCCGCTTCCGAGTTCATCTTCAAGGGGGCGGCCGGTGAAATCGAGCCACATGCGGTTGAACCAGAGGTAGTCGCGATTGGGACCTGTGATCCAGATCAGGACCGGCGCGGAGTCTGCCATCAGGCGGAATCGCTCTTCGCTCTCGATCAGGCTCAACTCGGCCTGCTTGCGGTCGCTGATGTCGCACAGGACCAGGCGGCACGTCTTTCTTTCATCGTCGGCGTTCGCTTCCAGGTGGGCAAAGAATGCCTTCTTGTCCGTGTCGAGGAAGCGAAGTTCGCATGTCTCCTTTGAATCGCCTTGGAAGACCTGCTTCAGGAAGGCGTTGAACGAGGCATGCATGTCGATCGAAATGAATTCCTCAAGCCGGCGGCGGAGCAGGGAGGCGCGCGTGATGCCGAGCAGGCCGGCGCCGGTAAGGTTGACTTCGATGATCGTGCCAGTGCGGTCCAGGCGGAAGTAGCCGACCGGGGCGCTGTCGTAAAGGTCTGTGTAATGGGCTATGGTCTCTTCAACGCCCAGCCTGGTAGAGAGCGCCGAGATTTGCGACTCAGGCCATGTGCTTCCGGCGTCCGGATACTCATGGTGTCTGGAGAGTGTGGTGGCATCGCTTCCGGCGGGCAAACCAAAACCAAGGACAGAGGATTCTGCGTTGGTTTTTCCTAGCGTCAAATTGTCGTCGTCGTGAGCCACTATCGATCGTCTCCAATGATGCATAAATGGCAAGTATGCGTTGGCCTGCTATCGAGCGCAAGTGTGATGTCGCATCTTGTACAAAGGCCGGGTGGGCTCAAAAATTGTTGCGGGAAAGAAAAAAGGCGGCACGAAGCCGCCATGAGGGGGAGGGGCGATTGCTTCAGGCGCGGGAAGTGAGTTGGCCGTCTACCACCCGTACCCGGTCACCGACACTCCAGCCTGGTTGCTGGGCATACGGGAAGGTACGGACTTCGCCGCCCTCCATGCGAACGCGTACCTGATAGGTTGCCGTGGTTCGCGTGCGCTTTTCAATTTCATTCCCGGCATAGCCGCCGCCGACTGCACCTGCGACGGTAGCGATCTTGCGGCCGTTGCCGCCACCGACCTGGTTGCCCAGGACGCCGCCGAGGACTGCGCCGGCCACCATGCCGACGCCGCTCGGTTGTGCTGCCTGCTCGATCACCTGCACGGATTCCACGCGGCCGCAGCTATGGCATACCGCTGGAGCCTGAGCGACTTTCGGAGCCGGTTCGCTATAGATGCGGCGGGCACGTGGCTGCTCTGCCTGGGCCGTGCGCGATGCGCTGGCTCGCTTTTCCGGAACAGGTTCGTCTTCCTCTTTCGCTGCAGTCTTTGTTTCTGTCTTGCTTTCAACCAGCGCGGCTGGCGACGTTGCCGCAGCGGCGGCGCCGACGGTCGCGGTAACGGGCGTGGCCGTGCTATGTGAGTTCGGGATAAGACCGGTGATGGCGGCCACGCCGGTAAGGCTGACCAGCATGACGGAAATCGCTGCGCCGGCGACCAGCGGATGAATTCGGGTGGATGGCGTATTTTCCATTTTTTACCTCCTGATGCGGACATCGTCCGTGAAATGCATTTGAGACGATTATCAGAGGTAAGCCTTGGCAAAAAAAGGCGTTTAGTGTGTCAGGTGTAAGGCTTTGTAACGGCGTTTGTCGTCTGTCAAGGCAACCGCTGCATGAAAGGGAAACGGGACCGTCTCCGGTCCCGTTTCCCTTGCCAGTCTGGCAGCGTATTTCAGTCTTCCCGGCGCAGGTGCGGGAACAGGATCACATCGCGAATGTTGGGCGAATCGGTGATCAGCATCATCAGGCGGTCGATGCCGATGCCGCAGCCGCCTGTGGGCGGCAAACCGTACTCCAGCGCACGGATGTAATCGGCGTCGAAGAACATCGCTTCCTCGTCGCCCGCATCCTTGGCTGCTACTTGCGCATGGAAACGCGCAGCCTGGTCTTCCGCATCGTTCAGCTCGGAGAAGCCGTTGGCGATTTCGCGGCCGGTGATGAAGAGTTCGAAACGCTCGGTGATGCCCGGCACTGTATCGGATGCGCGTGCGAGCGGCGACACTTCGATCGGGTAATCGATGATGTAGGTCGGATTCCAAAGCTGGGATTCGGCCGTCTCTTCGAACAGCGCGAGCTGCAGGGCGCCGATGCCGGCGTTCTTCATCGGCTCGACGCCGAACTTCTTCAGTTCGGTGCGCAGGAATGTCGCATCGTGCAGCTGTTCGTCCGTGTATCCAGGCGCATATTTGTTGATGGCGCCGACGATGGTCAGGCGTTCGAACGGCTTGGAGAGATCCAGTTCGCGGCCCTGGTAGGTCAGGCAAGCCGTGCCGTGCGCATCGATCGCAGCCTGGCGGATGACTGCTTCGGTGAAGTCCATCAGCCACTTGTAGTCCACGTAGGCGGCGTAGAACTCCATCATCGTGAATTCCGGATTGTGGCGCGGCGACACGCCTTCATTGCGGAAGTTGCGGTTGACCTCGAACACGCGATCAAAACCACCGACCACGAGGCGCTTCAGGTACAGCTCGGGCGCGATGCGCAGGAACATTTCCATGTCCAGCGCATTGTGGTGGGTGATGAACGGCTTGGCCGCGGCGCCGCCTGGGATCGGATGCAGCATCGGCGTCTCGACTTCCATGAAACCGTGCTCGGACATGAAGCGTCGCATGGATGACATGGCAGCGGTGCGCTCCTTGAACACACGGCGCGTGTCCTCGCTCATGATGAGGTCGACGTAACGCTGGCGGTACTTGGTTTCCTGGTCGTGCAGGCCGTGGAACTTGTCGGGCAGGGGGCGCAGCGACTTGGTCAGCAGGCGCAGGCCGGTCACCTTGACGGACAGCTCGCCGGTCTTGGTCTTGAAGAGCAGGCCTTCCGCGCCGAGGATGTCGCCCAGGTCGTAATGCTTGAACCTGGCGTGCGTTTCCTCGCCGGCATTGTCATTGGTGATGTAGAGCTGGATGCGGCCGTTGGCCTTTTGGCCGGACGCATCCTGCAGGGTGGCGAAGGACGCCTTGCCCATCACGCGCTTGAGCATCATGCGACCGGCGACGGATACCTTGATCGGTTGTGCTTCAAGTTGTTCGTTGTCGAGTTCGCCGTACTGCGCGTGCAGGTCGGCGGCCTTGTGCTCCGGGCGGAAATCGTTGGGGAAGGCAGGACCCTGCTCGCGCAGCGCGGCCAGCTTGGCGCGGCGTTCGGCGATGATGGAATTCTCGTCTTGCGCCGGTACGTTTTGTTCGTGTTGGTTGGTCATGGACATTCTGCGGTCGATGGTGAAATGCGGTTATACGCCCTGCTTGAGCGAGGCAGCGATGAAATCGTCGAGGTCGCCGTCAAGCACGGCCTTGGTGTTGCCGACTTCATGATTGGTGCGCAGGTCCTTGATGCGCGACTGGTCGAGCACGTAAGAGCGGATCTGGTGGCCCCAACCGACATCGGTCTTGGAGTCTTCCAGTTTCTGCTGTTCACTCATGCGCTTGCGCAATTCCAGTTCGAACAGGCGCGATTTCAGCATTTCCCACGCTTCGGCGCGGTTGCGGTGCTGGCTGCGGTCGTTCTGGCACTGAACGACGATCCCGGAAGGCGCGTGCGTAAGACGGACGGCGGAGTCGGTCTTGTTGATGTGCTGGCCGCCGGCGCCGGATGCGCGATAGGTGTCAACGCGCACATCAGCCGGGTTGATGTCGATATCGATCGACTCATCCACTTCGGGATACACGAAAATACTGGAGAAAGAGGTGTGGCGGCCGTTGGCGGAATCGAACGGTGATTTCCGCACCAGCCGGTGCACACCGGTTTCCGTGCGCAAAAAGCCGTAGGCGTAATCCCCTTCGACCTTGAGCGTCGCGGTCTTGATGCCGGCCACTTCACCGTCGGACTGTTCCAGGATTTCGACCTTGAAACCCTTGCGCTCGCAATAGCGCAGGTACTGGCGCAACAGCATCGACGCCCAGTCCTGAGCCTCGGTGCCGCCGGCGCCGGCCTGGATGTCGATGAAGCAGTTGTTCGGATCCATCGGATTGGAGAACATCCGGCGGAACTCCATGCCTTCGACCAGCTTCCTGAGTTCTTCCGCGTCCTGCTCGATGGCAACCAGCGTGTCTTCGTCCTGCTCTTCGCGCGCCATCGCGAACAGGTCGCGGGTGTCGGCGAGATCGGCGTCGATCTTGGTGAGGGTGAGGACGATCGCTTCCAGCGATTTCTTTTCCTTGCCGAGGTCCTGGGCCCGTTTCGGGTCGTTCCAGACGTTGGGGTCTTCCAGTTCGGCGTTGACTTGTTCGAGCTTCTCCGACTTCACATCGAAGTCAAAGATACCTCCGTAGTTCGGCCGTGCGGGTGCTCAGGTCCGCGAGCAGCGAGGAGAGGGAATTTAGGCGTTCGGCTTCCATGGCGAATTCACTTGCAATCAAACCTGCCATTATACCCGACGCAGGCCCTTCCGAGGCGGGAAGCGGGCTTGCGCCGATGTCAGATTGTCACGCTTCAGGCCGCCTGCGCATGTTCCACCATCAGCTGGACGCGGGTCACGCCATTGTATTCATTCGCATCCAGCCGGTAGGCAACGAGGGCGCGTTCCGGCAGGTCGTCGATATGGCCGAACCAGATGGCGTCGTAGCGCTTGCCATTCTTTTCCAGCAGCAACTTGAGGTGCTTTTCCTTCAGGATGCGCTGGTTCAGGACGCGGAACTCGTCGCAGAACACCGGCGGTGCGAAGCCCTGGCCCCAGACCTGGCTGTCGATCAGCTCGATGAATTGCGTCGAGAAATAGGCTTCCTCCAGCGGCCCGTCGGTTTCGATCACGCGTTCCAGCTGGTTTTGCGTCAGCCATTCCCTGCCGACCGCTTCGAAAGCGTCGGCAAAGGCGTCGAAGGCATCGGCGCGGATCGTGAGGCCGGCGGCCATTGCGTGGCCACCGAATTTCGTGATGACGGAAGGGGCGTGCTTGGACACCAGGTCCAGTGCATCGCGCAGGTGGAAGCCGGCGATGGAGCGGCCCGAGCCCTTGATGAGGCCTTCGCCCCCCGGGGCAAACGTAATCGTCGGGCGGTAGAATTTGTCCTTCAGGCGCGAGGCGACGATGCCGATCACGCCCTGGTGCCAGGAGTCGTCGAAGACGCTGATCGTGGTCCTGTTCCGCGGGTCGTAGCTGTCGAGAAGCAGCATGGCGGTATCCTGCATGTCCGCTTCGATGTCGCGTCGTTCACGGTTGATGGCATCGAGCTGCTGCGCGATGGCCCAGGCGCGTCCCTCGTCCTCGGTCGTCAGGCATTCGATGCCGAGGGACATGTCCGCCAGCCGCCCGGCTGCGTTCAGGCGTGGGCCGAGCGCAAAACCAAGGTCGAAGGGGGTGGCGCGGCGGGCTTCGCGTCCTGCGGCGCGGAACAGTGCGGCAATGCCGGGTTGCATCCGGCCGGCGCGCATCCGCTTGAGACCCTGGGCGACGAGGATGCGGTTGTTCGCATCGAGCTTGACGACGTCGGCGACGGTGCCGAGGGCGACGAGATCGAGCAGGGCGTCCAGCTTGGGCTGGGTCTGCGCATCGAAGGCGCCGCGCTTGCGCAGTTCGGCGCGCAATGCGAGGAGCACGTAGAACATGACGCCGACGCCCGCCAGGTTCTTGCTCGGGAAGCCGCAGGATGGCTGGTTGGGGTTGACGATCACGCGTGCGTCGGGGAGCCGGTCGCCCGGCAAGTGATGGTCGGTGACGACCACGTCGATTCCACGCCGTTTTGCCTCTTCCACTCCGTCGATACTGGCAATGCCGTTGTCGACCGTGACAATGACGTCGGGCGACTTTTCACGCATGGTCAGCTCGACGATTTCCGGCGTCAGCCCGTATCCGTATTCGAAGCGGTTCGGCACGATGTAATCGACACGCGCGCCGAGCAGACGCAATCCACGCAGGGCGACCGCACAGGCCGTTGCGCCGTCGCAATCGTAGTCGGCGACGATGACCAGTTTCTTTTCCGCTGCAATCGCATCGGCGAGATAGGACGCCGCCGCGTCAATATGCAACAGGCCGGAAGGCGTGATGAGCGATGTCAGCTCGCTTGACAGTTCCGCCGTGTCGGCCAGCCCGCGCGCGGCGTAAATCCGTGCGAGCACAGGATGGATGCCTTGCTGGCGGAGCATTTCTGCCGTGCGGAAAGGCACGTTGCGGGTAAGGATGCGGGTCACGGACATAGTGGTGCGAGGGATGGTTTGACCCAGAATTTGCGCAGCGACGACCGGGTGGCGGTGAATCGGGAAATGCGGGAGTCGTGGGTAACGATCAAGGAAACCCGGTCGATCTTGCCGGACTTGAGCGCCTGCAGCAAGGGGGCGAACCAGATTTCCTCGAGATGTTTCATCTTTGTCAGCCAGCCAGCCCAGTCGTTGGCCAGGGCCGGTTCGAGCAGGGTGTCCAGGAGAAGCATGTTGCGTCCGGCTGCCGACGAAAGCAGGGCGCTTGCATCGGCGGCATCGCCATGCGCGGGCAAGAAACTGCGAAAGGCTTGCATGCTTCCGGACAGATTGAACGCCTTTTCGTAGTGCGAACTCTTTTCATTGTGCGGGCCGGATGGTCCGCCCCAGAGCCAGACGGAATTTACCGGCTTCTGCCGGCGTGCTTCCCGGGCTTCGTTGACGGCGTGGTTGAACCAGTGCATCTGCACGTCGTTTTGCACCTTGCGCCAGTCGCGCCCGCGCTCGCCCTTGGGCATCCAGATGTCAATGTTGTGCCCGCTGGCGGCATCAGGACTGGACGTCTCGAGCTCGCGCCAGTCTTCTGCGTCCACGAACCAGGTCGATGCGTCTCCGTACTGCAGGCGCTTCCCGGCCTCGGCAAATAGCGGGGCGGCAATATCGAAGAGTACACGCGACTCTTCCTCGCCCAACCCAAGCTGCCGGGGATCGGTCAGGACAAGATGGTCGCGTGCGATGTGGATGTGAACCGGTTGCAAGACGAACCAGGTGCCGGGCTGCGGCGCGACATGCATCGCTGCCATCAAGGCGGATGCGATCGGCGGGCTGCCATGCTTCTTCAGGCCGTCTTCCAAGCCGAAACGGCGAGCCATCCACAATTCATGCGGAAGGGCGCGCTGGAATTCTTCGATCACTTCATGATGCGCGTCACCGGATTTTGTTCGGGAAGCAAGCACGGCCAGCGAGGGGGATTCCAGCGATTTCAGCAAGTCGCCGGCCAGTTCCGGCGGCGGCAAGCCGAACGGGAGGAGAATATCAAGCTCAGTCATGCCGGGATTGTATGACAGACACAAAAAAACAGGCCGTGCGGCGATCGGCATCCTGCCCGGAATGGCGGAAAAGGGTAGGATGGCCGCACTCACACATCTTGGAACATGCCCATGACCTCACTTCAACAGAAACCATTCAGGATTGCCGTCATCCCGGGTGACGGCATCGGCAACGAAGTCATGCCCGAAGGCATGCGCGTGCTGCAGGCTGTCGCCGAGCGATTTTCGCTCGATCTCGAATTCCGCGACATCGACTGGGCCAGTTGTGCTTACTACGAAAAAACCGGCGGCATGATGCCGCCGGACTGGCGCGAGCAAATCGTGGATTGCGACGCATTGTATTTCGGCGCAGTGGGCTGGCCGGCGAAAGTGCCCGACCACATCTCGCTGTGGGGTTCGCTGCTCAAGTTCCGGCGCGACTTCGACCAGTACATCAACCTGCGGCCGGTGCGGCTGTTCGAGGGCGTGCCTTGCCCATTGGCCAATCGCAAGCCAGGCGATATCGATTTCTTCGTGGTCCGCGAGAATACGGAGGGCGAATACACGGCACTCGGGGGACGGATGTTCGAAGGGACGGAGCGCGAGCTGGTGGTGCAGGAATCCGTCTTTACGCGCACCGGAACCGACCGGGTGCTTCGCTACGCATTCGAACTTGCACAGTCGCGCCCGCGGCGTCATCTCACGGTTGCCACGAAATCGAACGGTATCGCCGTCAGCATGCCGTACTGGGACGAGCGTGCCGATGCCATGGCGCGCCAGTTTCCCGGCGTGTCGGTGGACCGCCAGCACATCGACATCCTGACCGCGCGCTTCGTGCTGCAGCCGAATCGTTTTGACGTCGTGGTGGCATCCAACCTTTTCGGCGACATCCTGTCCGATCTCGGTCCGGCATGCGCGGGCACGATCGGCCTGGCGCCATCGGCGAACCTCAATCCTGACCGCCGTTTCCCGTCGCTGTTCGAGCCTGTCCACGGTTCGGCACCGGATATCTACGGTAAAGGCATTGCCAATCCGGTTGCGATGATCTGGTCCGGAGCGTTGATGCTCGATTTCCTCGGCAAGGCAGCGGGGGCGAGCGGCGATGACCGATACATGAAAGCCCATGACGCCATTCTCAAGGCCATCGAAATCGTCCTGGCCAAGGGGCCGCGCACGCCTGACCTGGGGGGCGAGGCAAGCACGGAACAACTCGGTCGCGCCATTGCGGACCTGGTGCGGACTGTCGATATCGGCTGATGCAACGAAAGGACATGCATGTTTGAGAATACCTTCAAGGCCGCCTTGGCCAGGCGCGAACCGCAGGTCGGCCTGTGGCTGTCGCTTGGCGATCCGTACACGGCGGAACTGTGTGCTACGGCCGGCTTCGACTGGCTGCTGATCGATGGCGAACATTCGCCGAACGACGTGCGCAGCATCCTGGCGCAGCTCCAGGCCGTTGCGCCGTACCGGGGCCATCCCATCGTCCGCGCCGTTGTCGGCGATGTGGCACTGATCAAGCAACTGCTGGATATCGGCGCGCAGACGCTGCTGGTACCGATGGTCGATACCGCTGGACAGGCGAGGCAACTCGTGGCGGCAACACGCTATCCGCCGGAAGGTGTCCGCGGGGATGGCAGCGCCATCGCACGGGTATCGCGCTGGGGGCTGCTGCCCGACTATGTCGAGCGCGCCAACGATGAGGTCTGCCTCCTCGTGCAGGCCGAAACGAAACTGGCGCTGGAAAACCTGGAGGCGATCTGCGCCGTGGAGGGCGTCGACGGCGTGTTCGTCGGTCCGGCCGACCTTGCGGCTTCGCTCGGACACCGCAACAACCCCGGGCACCCCGATGTACAGGCGGCGATTGATGGCGCACTGCGCCGTATTATCGGTAGCGGGAAGGCGGCGGGAATCCTCTCATCGGATCCCGCGCAGGCGAAGCGCTATTTCGACATGGGCTGCACCTTTGTCGCTGCAGGAGTGGACGCGCGCCTGCTTGCAGTGGCGACACGGAACCTCCGCGCACAGTTCCCGGGCGGGGAAGGGCAATTGGCTGCGGACGGAAAGCCCGGCTCTGTCTATTGAGCGCTCGCGATCAACGCCGGCTGCGATTTTGCTTCCGTAAGTCATTGATTTAAAAGGAGGGGAGTGTGCTTTTCTTCTCTTTAAACCTTTGATTTGATTGAGAAAAGTCTTGTCGTCGCGCAGTGCGCTATGGCAAACTCCCGGCAGCAGAAGTTGCCAAGAAGTCTATTTGACAGGCGCGCTGCCGGAAATGCAGGCCGGTCCATCCGCGTGGTCCCGGCCGTCTTCAGGAGTCCCTTTTGAGCATCATCAAGAACATGCCCTTCGAGTGGCTGGTCGGAATGCGCTATACGCGCGCCGGACGCCGCAGCGGGCGCAACAGCTTCATTTCATTCATTTCGCTGATCTCGATGGCCGGCATCGCGCTCGGTGTCGCGGCCCTGATAGTCGTGCTGTCGGTCATGAACGGCTTCCAGAAGGAGGTCCGTGACCGCATGCTGTCAGTGCTGTCGCACATCGAAGTCTTCGACGCCACCGGCAGCATGCCGAACTGGCAGGAAACCGCCCGCGAAGCCTTCCAGGCGAAAGAGGTAAAAGGTGCCGCCCCCTACGTTGCGGCCCAGGCCATGATGACGCGGGACGACTCGGTGCGCGGCGTCGTCATTCGCGGCGTATTGCCCGACCAGGAGCCGAAAGTCTCGGATGTGGCCGACCAGGTGCGCGACGGCAGCTTCAACAGCCTGAAATCGGGCGAATTCAATATCGTGCTTGGCAAGGATCTTGCGCGCGCATTGCGGGTCAACGTCGGCGACAAGGTCACGATGATCGCGCCGCAGGGGCAGGTAACGCCCGCAGGCGTCCTGCCGCGCCTGAAGCAGTACACCGTGGGGGGGATCTTCGAGGCCGGCCACAACGAATATGACTCCAGCCTGGCATTCATCCACATCGACGACGCCATGCGGATGTTCAAGCTGGAAGCGCCGACCGGCTTGCGCCTGCGCATCGCCGACATGCAACGTGCGCCGGAAGTCGCCTTGACGCTGTCGCGCATCCTGAGCGGCAATCTGCTGATTCTCGATTGGTCGAAGCAGAACCGGACATGGTTTGCCGCCGTGCAGACCGAGAAACGCATGATGTTCATCATCCTCACGCTCATCATCGCGGTGGCGGCATTCAATCTCGTCTCCACGCTGGTCATGACCGTGACCGACAAGCAGGCCGATATCGCCATCCTTCGCACGCTCGGCGCATCGCCAGGATCGATCATGAAGATTTTCATCATCCAGGGCGCGCTGGTCGGCTTGCTGGGAACGGCAATCGGTGTTGGCCTTGGCGTGTCGGTTGCGATGAATATCGACGTCATCGTGCCGTTCATCGAACGCTTGCTCGGCGTGCAATTCCTGTCCAAGGACATCTACCTGATCAGCGCGCTGCCGTCGGATCTGCGCTGGCCGGACGTCTGGACGATCGGCAGCGTCGCCGTCGTGCTCGCTTTCCTGGCGACGCTGTATCCGAGCTGGCGTGCCGCCAATGTGCGTCCCGCGGAGGCGCTCCGCTATGAATAAGGATGGCATCGTGAATACGACGGATCAGGTGGTTTTGTCTTGCCGCGGCCTCGCGAAAACCTTCACGCAGGGCAAGTACTCGGTGAATGTATTCGGTGGCATTGATTTCAGCGTCAGCAGGGGCGAGCGTGTGGCAATTGTCGGCGCGTCGGGTTCCGGCAAATCGACCCTGCTGCATCTGCTGGGCGGACTCGATACGCCGAGTGCGGGCAGCGTCACGCTGCAAGGGCGCGATTTCGCCAGCCTCAATGAAAAGACGCGCGGAGACCTGCGCAACAGCGCGCTTGGCTTCGTCTACCAGTTCCATCATCTGCTGCCGGAATTTTCCGCGCTCGACAACGTCGGCATGCCGCTGATGATCCGCCGGAAGCGCCGATCCGAAGCGCACGACGCCGCGCAACAAGTGCTCGCACGCGTAGGCCTGGCGAATCGCGTCACGCACGTCCCCGGCGAACTGTCCGGCGGCGAGCGCCAGCGTGTTGCACTGGCACGTGCGCTGGTCACGCAACCGGCCTGTGTGCTGGCGGACGAACCGACCGGCAATCTTGACCGTGTCACCGCGCACAAGACCTTCGACCTGATGCTCGAGCTGTCGCGTACGCTCGGCACGGCATTCGTCATCGTCACGCATGACATTGAACTCGCGCGGCACTGCGACCGCGTGTTGCGGCTGTCGGAGGATGGACTTCATCCCTATGTGGATTGATACCCATTGCCACCTTGACGCGGCCGAATTCGGCGCGGACCCCGGGGCTGTAGCGCAGGCAGCGGGGCAGGGGGGCGTGTCGCAGATCGTGATTCCCGCGATCGCCAGGGATAACTTCGCGACCGTCAGAGAGCTTGCGGGCCGGCACGCGAACTGCTTCTACGCACTCGGGATTCATCCCATTTTCGTACCGCAGGCCGCCGAAGAGGATCTGGACGCACTGCGCGCGGCGATTGACGCCGCCATGGATGATCCCCGCTTCGTTGCGGTCGGCGAAATCGGCCTCGACTTCTTCGTTCCCGGCCTGGGCGAAGGCGAATTGCGCAGGAAGCAGGAATTTTTCTACAGCGAGCAACTGAAAATCGCGCGTGACGCAGGATTGCCGGTGCTGCTGCATGTGCGACGTTCACAGGACATCATCCTCAAGTACCTGCGGCGCATCGACATGCCCGGCGGTATCGCCCACGCCTTCAACGGCAGTTTCCAGCAAGCGGAAGAATTTATCCGTCTCGGCTTCAAGCTGGGCTTCGGCGGCGCGATGACTTTCCCCAGGGCGCTGCAGATCCGTCGACTTGCTGCGACCGTGGACGAAAGCGCGATTGTCCTGGAAACAGACGCGCCCGACATTTCTCCTGTCTGGTTGCACCCACGGCGCAACAGCCCGGAAGAATTGCCTCGCATAGGCCAGGTGCTTGCCGGCTTGCGAAGCATTCCGGTCGAACGTGTTGCCGACATCACTTCCCGCAATGCACGCAATGTGCTGCCTCGACTGAATTAGGGCGATGCGCAGTCTCGTTGTCGGTCTGGTGGCTGGCGCAGCCATCTTGCAGAACCAGGCTGCGCTGCCTGCGGTCTGGGTACTGGCGCTCTTGCTTGCGGCGGCATTTCTTGCAGGCTGCTGGATGCGCCGTGTACGTCATCCGGTGCTCCGTCCTGCACTCCTGTTCTGCTGCGGCATCGTGCTCGGATTTTCCTGGGCCGGACTGCTGGCCCAGCATACGCTGTCGGAAGAGCTGGCCAAGGAGTGGGAAGGCCGCGATATCACCGTCATCGGCACGATTGACAGCCTGCCTTACTACTTCGAGCAGGGTATGCGCTTCAATCTTGCCGTGGAACGCATCGTCGATGCGACGAATGATGAGGATGAAGAAATGCCGGCAGTGCCCACACGGCTGGCCCTGTCCTGGTATTCCGCCTTCCGTGCCGACGAGATGCAGGCGGTCGGTCGCGTACAGCCGGGCGAACGATGGCAGCTCACGGTGCGCCTGCGCCGGCCGCACGGCAATGCCAATCCCCACGTTTTCGACTATGAAGTCTGGTTGCTTGAACAGGGCTTGCGCGCAACCGGCTATGTCCGTCCCGACCAGCGCGCCGCACTGAAGAATCAGCGGCTGGACGATTTCGTCCCTGGTTTTCGCAATGTCGTCGAACGCAGCAGGGCATGGCTGCGCGACCGGATACACGATGCGCTGCCGGACAAGGAATACGCGGGCGTGATCGTCGCGCTCGTCATCGGCGACCAGCGGGCGGTCAGCCAGTCCGACTGGAAGGTATTCAACCGGACCGGCGTCGGACACCTGATTTCCATCTCCGGTCTGCACATCACGATGGTGTCCGGCATGTTCGCCGCCCTGGTGCTGGCGCTCTGGCGCCGTTCATTCTTCACGCGCGCGAACCTGCCGCTGGTGCTGCCCGCACAGAAAGCCGCGGCGCTGGCCGGTGCCGGCATGGCGCTGGTATACGTCCTGCTCGCCGGATTTGGTGTCCCGGCACAGAGAACGCTCTATATGCTGACCGTCGTTGCATTGGCTGTCTGGTTCGGGCGGATCACCAATGTTTCGCATGTGCTGTGTGCAGCGCTTGCCGTTGTGATCGTGCTCGACCCGTGGGCGGTGCTCTGGCCCGGCTTCTGGCTGTCGTTCGGCGCGGTGGCAATCATCCTGTATGCCTCTGCTGGGAGGGCGCGGATCACGGTAGACGAAGAAACTGTCGTGCATAAATGGACGACCGGATTACGGTCGGCAACGCGAACCCAGTACGTCGTCACCATAGGGCTCATCCCGTTGACGATGCTGCTGTTCGGCCAGTTTTCAGTGATCGGTCCGGTGGCGAACGCGATTGCCATTCCATTGATCAGCTTTCTCGTTACGCCTTTGTCGCTGGCCGGCAGCGTGCTGCCCGAGCCATTGATCGGGTGGGTGCTTGGCAGTGCGCATGCGATGGTGGCATGGCTTGCCTCCATACTCGAAATTTTGAGCGAATCTCCGGCTGCAGTATGGAGCGCACCGATTCCTTCATGGTGGATGTTCCTTGCGGCGCTGACCGGCACGCTGTGGCTGCTCGCGCCGAAAGGCTGGCCCGTGCGATGGCTCGGCCTTGCCGGACTCCTCCCATTGTTCCTGAATACTCCGTTTCATCCAAAGGAAGGGGAGCTCTGGGTTACTGCCTTCGACGTGGGGCAGGGCATGGCGCTACTGATCGAAACAGAACAGCGGCGCCTGTTGTACGACACCGGCCCGGCCTATTCGACGGAATCCGATGGCGGCAACCGCGTCATCCTGCCGTACCTGCGCGCCCGTGGAATCGGGAAGCTCGATGCAGTGGTGGTATCGCACAGCGATAACGATCATTCCGGAGGTGCGCTGTCTATCCTGGACGAGATCGATGTGGCAACTGTCTATTCGTCGCTTCCGGATGGACATGCGATCATCGAAGCGTCACAGGCGCACCAGCGTTGCGTCGACGGACAGGCCTGGGACTGGGACGGCATCCGCTTCGACATGCTGCACCCGAACGTGGAGAGCTATGAGAGCGTGAAATGGAAGCCCAATGCGCGCAGCTGCACCCTCAAGATCACCCTCGGCGAACATTCCATCCTCCTGCCCGGCGATATAGAGGCGGCACAGGAGGCAGCCCTTGTCGATAGCGATCCCGAACGCTTGCGCTCCACCATCCTTCTCGCCCCGCACCATGGCAGCGGCACGTCGTCGACGCAGGCCTTCCTGAACGCGGTGCAACCGGAAATCGCCCTGTTCCAGGTCGGCTACCGCAACCGGTATCGGCATCCCAAGGCCGAGGTGTTCGATCGATACGGCCGGCTTGGCGTCAGGCGCATCCGCTCGGACGAATCGGGTGCGGTGTCGATACGCTTCGGGCGGACGCTTGAAGTGGGCGAATACCGGACGGAGCATGCGCGTTACTGGTACGGCCGTTAGGTAAAGTGTTCCAATCCTGAAGACGCCAATCGAATTACAATCTGCTTCATTCCAGCATCCGGCAATCCAGGAAAAGAATGCACCGTCCCTTCCTTCATTTCGCACACGCCAACAGTTATCCGTCCGGCACGTATCGCGTCTTTTTCGATCACATGCGCAAGCATTACGATGTCCAGGCACTCCCCATGCACGCCCACAATCCCGCTTATCCAGTCAGCAATGGCTGGCCGGCCCTGGTCAGGGAACTGGTGGATGAACTGGAGTCCCGCTACACCGAACCGGTGATTCTTGTCGGCCATTCGATGGGTGGCATGCTCAGCCTGATGGCGGCGAGGGCGCGGCCGGAACTTGCACGTTGCGTCGTGCTGCTGGATTCGCCCGTCGTGGTGGGCTGGCGGGCAGTATTGCTGCGCGCCGCGAAGCGGCTTGGCGTCGACAAACGGTTTTCCCCGGCGCAGTTCTCCGAGAAACGGCGCAATGTGTGGCCAAGTGTCGACGCGGCGTACGAACACTATGCAAGCAAGCCCATGTTCGCCGCATGGCCGCAGGAAGTGTTGCGCGACTATGTCGAGCACGGGCTCATGTCCCATTCGGACGGCGTCACCCTCCGCTTCACGCGCGAGACGGAAACTGCTGTTTACCGAACCTTGCCTCATGATCTGGGAAGATTGATCCGCCGGCCGTTTCCGGTGCCGGTCGGCTTTGTCGGCGGCGCAGATTCCGTCGAATGCCGCCAGGCGGGATTGGCGGCGACGCGCCGTCTCGTCGGCCGCCATTTCGCACAGATTCCCGGCGGACATCTGTTCCCGATGGAGCATCCGGTTGCCGCTGCCAAGGCTGTGCACGGCATGATCCAGACCATTCTTCCAAAGTGAGCGAAATGCGTTACCTGTCCGACAAACCGATCGTCTTTTGCCTGGCGATGCTCGCGGCGGGCTCCGCGGGGGCCACTTCTTTTTCGGATATCGTCACCGAGTACGAGAACGTGCGCACGAAAGGTACGGTTACGCACCTTGTCGATATCGACAACGATACGTTGCTGCTTGACCGCGATGACGGTTTTTACACAAGCGGCATGCGTTACACGGATGTCCGTTCGCTGCGCAGCGGCGACAGGATGACCAGCTTCGGCTGGCGGATTGGGCAGGAGCTGTACACGGCCTCCGATATCAAGCTGCCGCCCGAGTTCGTCGGCCCGCCGAACCATCCCTATGCCGGCTGGCTGTACGGCGGCATCTTCAGGGAAGTGCGGCTTGCGGACGGCACGTATACGAAGATAGGCGTTGATATCGGTTGCCTTGGCCCGTGCGCAGGCGGCGAATGGACCCAGACGCAGTTCCACAAGGTGATCGACCAGCCGCTGCCGCGCGGGTGGGGCAAGCAGGTGAGGAACGAAGCAGGTGTCGTGCTGCACGCTGAAATTGCGCCGGTGCGATGGGCTTTCGGGCCTTCTTTCGACATCACGCCGGCGTTCAGCGCCCGTTTCGGCAATATTTTCACCGACGCCGGCGCAAGTCTGCTGGCGCGCGCCGGCCAGCTCAATATCCTGCCGTCCGCGCCCGCATTCCATGCCTACTTGCGCACGGAGGTTCGCGCGGTGGGTTACAACGCGACCCTTCAGGGCGGATATTTCACAAAAAACAACCCACATACCGTCGACCCCAAACGGTTCACCGGAAGTGCGGAAGCCGGGATCGTGTGGAATCGCGGGGCATACGGCGCGCGGCTGGCGTTTGTCCGGCGTGGCAATGAAATCAGGGACTTATCGAATTCCATCGGTGCGCAAAACTACCTGCATCTGCAGTTTTCCTACACGCCCTGAGAGTATGGTCAGATTGATATGAGAAGCATGAAACAAGGGAAGGCCGGACCGGTTTAGGTTATAATTTGAATTTCCCGCACGTGCCGTCCGGCACATCTCAGCAATGACCAAGTTTGTATTCGTCACTGGCGGCGTTGTCTCATCCCTGGGCAAAGGGATTGCAGCCGCGTCACTCGCTGCGATCCTAGAATCGCGCGGCCTCAAAGTCACTCTCATCAAGCTCGATCCGTACATCAACGTTGATCCCGGTACGATGAGCCCATTCCAGCACGGCGAAGTGTTCGTCACCGACGACGGTGCCGAAACCGACCTCGACCTCGGCCACTATGAGCGCTTCATCACGGCCAAGATGAGGAAGGTGAACAACTTCACCACCGGCCAGATCTATGAATCCGTGATCCGCAAGGAGCGCCGCGGCGAGTATCTGGGCAAGACCGTGCAGGTGATCCCGCACATCACCAACGAAATCCAGGATTTCATCCACCGTGGCGCCGAAGGTTTCGACGTCGCGCTGGTGGAAATCGGCGGAACCGTTGGCGACATCGAATCGCTGCCCTTCCTGGAAGCCGCACGTCAGCTCAGCTTGCGCGCAGGCCGCAACGAGACCGCATTCGTTCACCTGACGCTGGTACCTTACATCGCGTCCGCCGGCGAACTGAAGACCAAGCCGACCCAGCACAGCGTGCAAAAGCTGCGCGAAATCGGTATTTCGCCCGACGCGCTGCTGTGCCGCGCCGACCGCCGCATTCCGGACGACGAGCGCGCAAAGATCTCGCTGTTCTCCAATGTGCGCGAGGAAGCCGTCATCTCCGTGTGGGATGCCGACACGATCTACAAGATCCCCCAGATGCTGCATGACCAGGCCCTGGACAAGATCATCTGCGAAAAGCTCGATATTTCGCCGAAGCCGGCCGACCTGTCCGTCTGGAACAAGCTCGTCTACGCGCTGGAGCATCCGAAAGCGGAAGTCACCATCGGCATGGTCGGCAAGTACGTCGACCTGACCGAATCGTACAAGTCGCTGACCGAAGCGCTGCGTCATGCCGGCATCCACACCGAAAGCCGCGTGAACATCGAATATCTCGACTCCGAAGAGATCGAGGAAAAGGGCGTGGCGAATCTCGCCAAGTACGACGCCATTCTGGTTCCGGGCGGCTTCGGCAAGCGCGGCGTCGAGGGCAAGATTGCTGCCGCACGTTACGCACGCGAAAGCAAGGTGCCGTACCTTGGCATCTGCCTCGGCATGCAAGTGGCCCTGATCGAATATGCCCGCAACAAGGCCGGCCTGACCAAGTCCAATTCCACCGAATTCGATCCCGACACCGAACAGCCGGTCGTCGCGCTGATCACCGAGTGGCAGAACCACGACGGCAAGGTCGAGCGCCGCGATGTGAACTCCGACCTCGGCGGCACCATGCGCCTTGGTGCGCAGACCTGCTCGGTCAAGCCGGGCACCATCGCATCGGAAATTTACGGCGACAAGGTCACCGAACGTCATCGTCACCGCTACGAAGCGAACAACCATTACCTGACTCGCGTCGAAGAAGCGGGCCTGATCGTATCCGCGCGTACGCCGAATGAAGGCCTGTGCGAAATCATGGAATTGCCGCGTACCGGCGAGAGCGGCCATCCGTGGTTCGTCGGCGTGCAATATCACCCCGAATTCAAGTCGACCCCGCGCGACGGCCATCCGCTGTTCATTTCCTTCATCAAGGCAGCGCTGGCACACAAGCAGGCGTCGTCCGAGAGGAAAGCAGCATGAAATTATGCGGTTTTGAAGCAGGGCTCGACCGGCCGTTCTTCCTGATCGCCGGTCCCTGCGTGATCGAGTCGCAGCAAATGGCGCTCGACACCGCGGGCCGCCTGAAGGAAATCACGTCCGAACTCGGCATTCCGTTCATCTACAAGTCCTCTTTCGACAAGGCGAACCGTTCCTCCGGTACATCCTTCCGCGGCCTGGGCATGCAGAAGGGCCTGGAAATCCTGGCCGAAGTGAAGAAGCAGATCGGCGTGCCGGTACTGACCGACATCCATGAGATCGACGAAATCAAACCCGTTGCGGCCGTCGTCGATGTACTGCAGACGCCGGCATTCCTGTGCCGCCAGACCGATTTCATCCGCGCCTGCGCCCAGTCCGGCAAGCCTGTGAATATCAAGAAGGGCCAGTTCCTCGCACCCGGCGACATGAAGAATGTCATCGACAAGGCGCGTGCCGCCGCCAAGGAAGCCGGCCTCGAGCAGGACAATTTCATGGCCTGCGAGCGCGGTGTTTCCTTCGGCTATAACAATCTTGTGTCCGACATGCGCTCCCTGGCAATCATGCGCGAAACGGGTTGTCCGGTCGTCTTCGACGCCACCCATTCGGTGCAGTTGCCGGGCGGGCAGGGCACTTCTTCCGGCGGCCAGCGCGAATTCGTGCCGGTCCTGGCACGCGCTGCAGTCGCGGTCGGTATTTCCGGCCTGTTCATGGAAACCCATCCGAAGCCGGCAGAGGCGATGTCCGACGGTCCCAATGCCGTCCCGCTTGGCCGCATGAAAGACTTGCTGTCCACGCTGGTCGAACTCGACCGTGTCGTGAAGAAGGCAGGTTTTGCGGAAACCGATTTTTCGTAATCGGATTTGCGGTTTTCCGGTGCGGATGCGCGCCGCCTGACAATAATGAAGCAGAATTCGGCGCCCACCGCGCCCAACAGGATTTTCTTTTATCTGGGAGATTTTGAATGAGTGCTATCGTAGACATCATTGGCCGTGAAGTAATCGATTCCCGCGGCAACCCTACCGTCGAATGCGACGTGCTGCTGGAATCCGGCGTCATGGGCCGTGCCGCCGTGCCGTCCGGCGCCTCCACCGGTTCGCGCGAAGCCATCGAATTGCGCGACGGCGACAAGAGCCGCTACATGGGCAAGGGTGTGCTCAAGGCCTGCGAAAACATCAACACCGAAATCTCCGAAGCCATCATGGGCCTGGACGCCAATGAACAGGCTTTCCTCGATCGCACCCTGATTGACCTCGACGGCACCGAGAACAAGTCGCGCCTCGGCGCCAACGCCACCCTGGCCGTGTCCATGGCGGTCGCCAAGGCTGCCGCCGAGGAATCCGGCCTGCCGCTGTACCGCTACTTCGGCGGCTCCGGCGCGATGCAGATGCCGGTGCCGATGATGAACGTCATCAACGGCGGCGCGCACGCCGACAACAACCTCGACCTGCAGGAATTCATGATCATCCCGGTGGGCGCTCCGTCCTTCCGCGAAGCGATCCGCTACGGCGCCGAAGTGTTCCACACCCTCAAGAAGATCCTGCATGACAAGGGTCTGACCACCGCGGTCGGCGACGAAGGCGGCTTCGCTCCGTCCGTGGCCAACCATGAAGAAGCGATCAAGCTGATCCTGCAAGCCATCGAGCAGGCCGGCTACGAGCCGGGCACGCAGATCGCGCTGGGCCTGGACTGCGCCGCTTCCGAGTTCTACAAGGACGGCAAGTACCAGCTGTCGGGCGAAGGCCTGTCGCTGTCGTCGGCCGATTTCACCAACCTGCTGGCGACCTGGTGCGACAAGTACCCGATCATTTCCATCGAGGACGGCATGGCCGAGAACGACTGGGAAGGCTGGGCGACGCTGACCAATGCGCTGGGCAAGAAGGCACAGCTGGTGGGCGACGACCTGTTCGTGACCAACACCAAGATCCTGCGTGAAGGCATCCAGAAGAACATCGCCAACTCCATCCTCATCAAGATCAACCAGATCGGCACGCTGACAGAGACGTTTGCGGCGATCGAGATGGCCAAGCGCGCGGGTTACACCGCCGTGATTTCGCACCGTTCGGGCGAGACCGAGGATTCGACGATTGCCGATATCGCGGTCGGCACCAATGCGCTGCAGATCAAGACCGGTTCCATGTCCCGTTCGGACCGCATGGCGAAGTACAACCAGCTGCTGCGCATCGAGGAAGATCTCGGCGACATCGCCAGCTACCCGGGCCGCAGCGCGTTCTACAACCTGCGTTAACCGGAAGTGACAGTTGGATGAAATTTGGGGGCATCGGCCCCCAAATTTCTTTAGAATGCACGCATGCGTCTCATCACACTCAGCCTTGCGGCCTTGCTCTTGCTGATCCAGTATCCCCTGTGGCTGGGGAAGGGCGGCTGGCTGCGCGTCTGGGATCTTGAAGGCCAGGTCGAAACGGCGCAGAAAAAGAACGCCGAACTCAAGGCGCGCAACGACAAGCTTAATTCTGAAGTGCGGGATTTGCGCGATGGGACGGGAGCGGTGGAAGAGCGTGCCCGTTATGAGCTGGGCATGATCAAGAACGGGGAAATCTTTGTCCAGATCCTTGATCCGGGCAGTTCGATTTCCACTGCGCCCAAGCCGGCGGCAACATCAAAATCCAACTGATTCGCAATGAGCGCCGGGACAACCCGGCGTTTTCATTTTCAGTGCCGGGAACTGCCCGCCTGTTGCAACGCATCGCGGGTATTGTCCGTCGCGAACAGTTGCGCACAATCGACTTTGTCGAATTCGTAGTGCTGGCCGCAGAAATCGCAATTGATCGACAGTTTGCCCAAGTCGTCCAGCGCGGCATCGATTTCCGGTTTGCCCAGCATGATCAGCATGTTGCCGACCTTCTCCCGGCTGCAACTGCAGTGGAAGCTTGGATGAGCCGGTTCGAACACGCGGATCGTCTCTTCCCAGAACAAACGGCGCAGCAAGGTGTTGATGTCGGTCGAGAGCATTTCTTCCTTGCGCAGCGTCGATGCCAGCACAACGGTGTGGTTCCACGCTTCCATGTCATCCGCCACCTGCGTGCCGGAGCCGCCGTCGCGCGGCAGCTTTTGCAGCAACAGGCCGCGCGCCACGTTCTCGTCCGCGGCCAGCCATAGTTTGGTGTCGAGCTGCTCCGAGCGCAGCATGTAATTCTCGATTGCTATCGCGACGGACTCGCCGTCGAGAGGAACAATGCCCTGGTAGGGCTGTTGTCCAGGCAGCTTGTCCGCAGGATCGAGCGTGATCACGAAGCGCCCCTGGCCATGTGCGTTGACGAGTTGATTGAGGCCGGCATCTTCCGGAATGACGGCGTCGGCGGCAAGCTTTGCCGTCGCGCGCAGGCGCAGGTCGGAATCGCATTCGATGACCAGCAGCTTCACCGGGCCATCCCCGTGCATCTGCAGGATCATCATGCCCTTGAACTTCAGGTTCGCCGTCAGCAGGGCGGCGGCGGCAAGCAATTCGCCCAGCAGCGTCCTGACGGGCGCCGGGTAATCCTTGCGCGCCTGGATCTGTTTCCAGGTCTCGGAAATCTCGACCAGTTCGCCGCGTACAGCGGCATTTTCAAAAATAAATCGTTGCAGCGTATCCATCATTACCCAATTCGTTTCAGTTCCTTCTTGAACAGCTGGCCGCGCTTGACGTAATTCGCGGTATTGCCGTGCATGCGGGCGATATCTTCTTCGCTCAGTGTACGGATTGCCTTGGCCGGCGAGCCGATGATCAGCGAGTTGTCGGGGAATTCCTTGCCTTCGGTCACGAGGGCTCCGGCGCCGACCAATGAGTTCCGGCCGATTTTTGCGCCATTCAGAATGACAGCCTGGATGCCGACAAGGGAGCCGTCGCCGATCGTGCAGCCGTGCAACATGGCCTGGTGGCCCACGGTCACGTTCTTGCCGATCGTGAGCGGAAAGCCGGGATCGGTGTGGAGTACACAGCATTCCTGGACATTGCTGTTTTCGCCCACGGTAATCAGTTCATTGTCGCCACGTATCGTGACCTCGAACCAGACGCTCGCGTTTGCTTCGATGCGTGCCTTGCCGATAACGTTCGCTGAATCGGCGACATAGGCGGAAGGATCGATCTGTGGGGCGTTGTCGCCCAATTGGTAGATGGCCATGGATTTCCGTAAAATCGGGAATTTGGTGTGAATCCGACATTTTACCGCCCATCGCATGAACACATCGAATGACCGCCCCCGGGAGCTACGCGCGCTTTCCCTGGATTTGCTGTGCGAAACAGACCCTGTCGCCAAGGCGGAGGGCGTCAAGTCGCTCCAGGCTGGCTGGGCGGCGGGCAAGCTTGCCCTCGATACGGCAGTGCGACTGCACCCGCAGGTGGCGATACCTGGCCGGCCTGCACGTCCCGAACTGGTGTCACCGCTTTCGGTCAAGCACCGTTCCATGTGCACACCGGAAGGCCGTGCCGCGATGATTCACGCGCTGGCCCATATCGAATTCAATGCAATCAACCTGGCACTGGATGCCATCTGGCGCTTCCCCGGCATGCCGTCCGATTTCTATGGAGACTGGCTGCATGTCGCCGCCGAGGAGGCATTGCATTTCTCCTTGCTGGACGCGCATCTGCGGACACTGGGGTTCGCCTATGGCGATTTTCCTGCGCATAACAGCCTGTGGGACATGGCAGAAAAGACGAGCGGCGATGTCCTGGCGCGCATTGCGCTCGTGCCTCGTACAATGGAGGCGCGCGGGCTGGATGCGTCTCCACCAGTGCGGGCGAAACTCGCACAGGCTGGTGACCAGGCGGCAGCGGAAATCCTGGACATCATCCTGCGCGACGAAATCGGCCATGTCGCCACCGGCAACCGCTGGTTCGGCTGGCTATGCAAGGAACGCGGCCTCGATCCCGTCGCAATTTACGCCGATCTGGCACAGGAATACAAGGCGCCGCAAATGCGCGGCCCGTTCAACCTGGAAGCACGCCGTGCTGCCGGCTTTAGCGAGGCCGAGCTGGCTGAACTACTTGCCTGATCCCTTCGCTTTCCTGTTGGTAATTTGAAGGAACCTTGCCCCGCCGAACGGGGTCTTTGTTGACATGGGATTAATTCCGCATACACGAGGGAGCGCATCATGTCGATTTCAGGAACTGTCTTTCCGCGGCTGCTCATGGTAGCCATTTTCATTGCCGGGCTTGCCGCCTGCGAGAAAACCGATACCGCCGCCGGCGAGAAGGGACCCGCCGAAAAAGCAGGCCAGCAGCTGGACCAGGCGGCATCGCGCGCCGGCGAAGAACTGAACAAGGCCGCCGAGGTGGCCGGCAAAGGACTCCAGCAGCTTGGCCAGAAGATCCAGAACGAGGCCGAGCAGGCGCAACAGGCGCAGCAGAAGAAAGAATAATTGCGGTTCTCATTTCGCGATGCACGCGTGCCGGCCACGACCGGTGTGCGGGCATATCATTGATATGAAAAATACGCAGCCGCCGATACGGGCGGCGCAAGAAATGACCGGAAGCCATGGAGAAAAAAACAATCACACTCGCGCTGCAGGGCGGCGGATCGCACGGCGCCTTCACCTGGGGCGTGCTCGACCGTCTGCTGGAGGATGAACGCATCGAGATCGAAGGAATTAGCGGCGCGAGCGCCGGGGCGATGAATGCCGTGGTGCTTGCACACGGGATGACGATCGGCGGACGCGACGGAGCGCGGCAGGCCCTGCGGGATTTCTGGGAGGCGGTTGCCAATAGCGCGCCCTTCAGCAGCGTCCCCGACAATCTCGTACCGCCGGCCAATCTTGCAGCGCAGTCCGATCTTCCGCCGGCGTTCAAACCCTTGCTCTCGCTGCTCCGTTTCTTTTCGCCTTACCAGCTCAATCCGTTTGACATCAATCCCTTGCGCGACATCCTCGCAAAGCAGGTGGACTTTGAACGGCTGCGTGCGGAGTGCGGGATACGCCTGTTCATCGCGACGACGCAGGTCAGCACCGGAACGCTCCGGCTGTTTCGTACCCGGCAGCTGTCAATGGATGTCTTGCTTGCTTCGGCCTGCCTTCCCTTGCTGCATCGCGCCGTGGAGATCGATGGCGAAGCGTACTGGGATGGCGGGCTGACAGCGAATCCGCCGCTTTTTCCGCTGGTTCACAAATGCGTGGCGCGCGACATCGTGGTTGTGCTGCTGCATCCGCAGCCGCACGACCACGTGCCGCGCAGCGCGGACGGCATCTGGCACAGGCTGACCGAAATGGGGTTCAGCTCCACCTTCTTCACCGAGCTCCAGGGATTGATGCTGGCGCAGCGGGAGGCCAAGCGCGGATGGTTCTCGTTCGGACGGCTTGAGCGGCGCCTGCGACATCTCAACATGCATGTCGTCGAATCGCAGGAGCTGATGAGCCAGCTCGGCAGGCACAGCAAACTCAATGCGCATCCCGCTTTTATCCACGGTTTGCATGAAGAAGGGCGGCAGCGCGCCGAGGCCTGGCTGGAGCGTAATTTCAGGCAGCTCGGCGTGCGGTCGTCCTTCCAGCTTGCGCGGCTGTTCGGCTAGGTAACCGGACTACCGCTGCGCCGCGCGCTCCTGCTCCATGAGGCGCAATACCCGACGCTGCACCTTGCCGGTCGTGGTCATCGGCAGTTCGTTGATGAACTCGATTTCCTTCGGATACTCGTATGGCGCGAGCTTGCCGCGCACATGCGTTTGCAGTTCCGCGATGAGTTTTTCGTCGGCATCCCTGTTGCGCGGCGTGCCGGCCGTCAGGACGATGAACGCCTTGACGACATTGCCGCGTTCCGCGTCCGGCTTGGGCACGACGGCGACATTTGCCACTGCCGGATGCTTGACCAGGCAGTTTTCGATCTCCGAAGGGCCGATGCGGTAGCCGGCCGCCTTGAACATGTCGTCCGCGCGGCCCTGGTACCACAGGTAACCATCCTCATCGGCAAGGGCAAGGTCGCCGGTACGGCACCAGTCGCCGGTGTATTTGTTGCGCGTGGCGTCCGGGTTCTTCCAGTATTCGATGAAGAAGATCGGGTCCGGATGGCCGTGGATGTCCGTACGGTGCAGCGCCACTTCGCCGATTTCGCCGGGCTTGACCGGATTGCCGTCGTCGTCGATAACGGCAACGCGATGGCCCGGGTAGGCGCGTCCCATGCTGCCGGGTTTCGCCGGCCACTGAAGCACGCTGTTGCCGACGATGTAGTTCATTTCCGTCTGGCCGAACATTTCGTTCGGCGTGACACCGAGCGCGGACTGGCACCAGTTGAACACGGTATCGCCGACCGCTTCGCCGGCGCTCATGATCGCACGCAGTTTCAGCTTGAACATGTCCTTGGGCGTCGGATAGGCCTTCATCATCATCTTCAGCGCCGTCGGGAAGAGGAAGGTGTTGGTGATGCCGTATTTCTCGAGGAGATAGAAGGCCGTGTCAGGCGAGAAGCGGCCGCGGAAGCCGACGATCGGCATGCCGAAATACAGCGACGGCAGCAGCGCATCCATCAATCCGCCGGTCCATGCCCAGTCGGCGGGAGACCAGAACACATCGCCCTCCTGCGGAAACCAGTTCTGGGACGCAACGAATCCGGTCAGGTTGCCGATGATTGCGGAGTGGGGAATCAGCGCACCCTTCGGCGCGCCCGTGGTGCCGCTGGTGTAGATGAGCACGGCAGGATCCTTCGCCAGGGTCGGCACTGGATCGAAATTCGTGCGCGCCTTCGACAGCTCGGTATTCATGTCCAGCGCATCGGTAGCATCGCAATCGACGGCGATGACATGTTTCAGCGCAGGGCAGTTCGGGCGAGCCTGGCGGAGGTTGTCCAGGCCGGCCTGGTCGACGATGGCGACTTCCGCTTCGCTGTTCTGCAACCGGTATTCCAGCGCATCCGGTCCGAACAGGATGGACAGCGGCATGGCGACGGCGCCCAACTGGTAACACGCCATGTGTGCCACGGCGGTCTCGATGCGCTGCGGAAGGATGATCGCCACGCGATCGCCTTTTTTCACGCCGAGGCGGGCGAGCACATTGGACAGCCGGTTGCTCTGTTCATGCAGTGCCGCATAGGTGAGGGTGGCGCTATTGCCCTGATCGTCTTCGTAGTAAATCGCAATCCGCGATTTCTCGCCGGCCCAGCGGGTGCAGCAGACCTGCGCGATGTTCAACGCTTCGGGAACATGCCAGTGGAAATGGTTGTACAGCTCATCGTAGCGGTCGGTCCGGGGGGCGCTTGCAGCAGAAGTCATGTCCTCTCCATTATAATTATCGAACGGGCGTTCTATTAATTTGCCTTTCCGGCAATCTGGCTATTATGCCGATTTCCGGGAATTTCATTCTTGACCTGGGTAACGTAAAAACATGAAGCCATCCCGCTCCGAATTCATCCCTGTACGGGGCCTTCAATACCACGTACGGCACTGGGGCACGGAGGGCGCGCCGAAGCTGTTCATGGTGCATGGATGGATGGACGTCGCCGCTTCGTTCCAGTTCATGGTCGATTGCCTGCAGGGCGACTGGCATGTGATCGCGCCCGACTGGCGTGGTTTCGGCCTGACGAAAAATCCCGGCGTCGATTGTTACTGGTTCCCCGACTATATGGGCGATCTCGACGCGATCCTCCAGCATTATTCCCCCGACCAGCCCGTGAATTTGCTTGGACACAGCATGGGAGGAAATGTCGTGTGCCTGTACGCGGGCGCGCGGCCGGAACGGGTCCGCAGTCTGATCAATCTTGAAGGTTTCGGACTGGCAGCGACGCGTCCGGAGCAGGCACCGAAGCGCTATGCGAAATGGCTCGAAGAACTGCGCGATCCGCCGGGCATGCGTCCGTACGCATCGCGTGAAGACGTGATACGGCGCTTGCAGAAAAACAATCGCCGTCTGACGGACGAGCGTGCGGATTTCCTGTCGCGGCACTGGTCCGCCGAAAACGAGCGCGGCGAGTGGGATATTCTCGGCGATCCCGCGCACAAGCTGGTCAGCCCCGTTCTCTACCGCGTAGAAGAAGTGCTTGCCTGCTGGCAGGCAATTGCCGCGCCGGTTCTGTGGGTGGAGGCGGACGATACCGAAGCATGGCGCTGGATGGGGCCAAAGGAAACGGCGCGCATCGAAATCGACCGCCGAATCAGCTTCCTTCGGAATGTCACGACAGCATCAATCGCGGACGCAGGCCACATGCTGCACCATGACCAGCCCGAGGCGCTTGCCCGCGTGATCGAACAGTTCCTTGCCGCTCACCCCGGATAGTCCCGTCTCGCGCGCTGTCGAACAGGAATTGCAGGCATTTGCCAGCAGAGTGGCGCACACTCGGCGTACAATAGTTCAATCCTGCCTATCAATTCCGAATGCATGCTTAACGTCGATCTTCATTGCCATTCCACCGTATCCGACGGTTCGCTCTCGCCGGCGGCCGTTGCCGCGCGCGCGAAGGCGGGGGGCGTGGATGTGTGGGCGCTGACGGATCACGACGAAATCGGCGGCATCCCGCAAGCACGCGAGGCCGCTCATGCGCTGGGATTGCGCTATGTGACCGGTGTCGAGATTTCGGTCACCTGGGCGCGTCACACCATCCACATCGTCGGCCTGAATTTCGACGAGAAGAACGAAGACCTCATCAAGGGTCTCTACAGCACGCGTTCCGGACGCGAGCGCCGCGCCCACGAAATGGCGGAGCAACTCGCTGCCTCGGGTATCCCCGATGCATTCGAGGGGGCATTGAAGTATGTCGGCAACCCGGACCTGATTTCACGCACCCACTTCGCACGGCACATCGTCGAAACCGGTATTTGCAGGGACGTTCACGAGGTTTTCTCCAAATACCTGACCGAAGGCAAGCCGGGTTATGTGCCGCATCGCTGGGCGACGCTGCAAGACGCCGTCAAGTGGATTCGCGGCGCAGGCGGGATTGCCGTGGTCGCCCATCCCGGGCGCTACGATTTCACCGACACGGAGCAGGATGTTTTCCTGGCCGAATTCAAGCGTGCCGGCGGAACAGGCGTTGAAGTCGTGACTGGAAGCCACACCGTCGAGGAATTCGGCATCTACGCGCGTGTCGCTCGCGCCCACGGCCTGCTTGCTTCGCGCGGATCGGATTTCCATGCCCCCGGCGAATCGCAGACCGAACTGGGCTCGCTTCCCCCGTTACCTCCCAGCCTGACGCCCGTCTGGCACGACTGGCGCATGTAATTGCGCTCCCCCGCAAGGGTGGTGCCTTGCTTTTGTGGCATGATGCGCCACTTGAATTTCCGGGAAATAACCCTATCTAGATGTCGCTTTCAAACGGAGGCTAATCCATGAAACGAATCGTCCTTTTCCTGGCGACCAACCTGGCTGTCGTTTTGGTGATGTCGGTGGTGCTGTCCTTGCTCGGCGTCAACCGCTATCTCACCGCGAACGGTCTCAACCTCGGCATGCTGATGGTGTATTCCCTCGTGGTCGGCTTTACCGGCGCCATTATTTCGCTGCTCATGAGCAAGCAGATGGCGAAATGGTCGACCGGCGCGCACGTCATCGATGCCCCCTCGACATCGACGGAGCTGTGGCTCGTCGACACCGTGAAAAAGCTCGCTGACCGCGCTGGTATCGGCATGCCCGAAGTCGCGATCTACGACGGCGAAGCGAATGCATTTGCCACCGGCGCATTCAAGGATTCCGCACTGGTAGCTGTCTCGACCGGACTGCTGGAAAACATGACGAGGGAAGAGGTCGAGGCCGTGCTCGGACACGAGATCGCCCACGTTGCCAATGGCGACATGGTGACGCTCACGCTGATCCAGGGCGTGGTGAACACCTTTGTCGTGTTCCTTGCCCGTGTGGTCGGATATCTGATCGACAAGACAGTGCTTCGCAACAACGACGACCGCGGGCCGGGTATCGGCTACATGGTCACTGTGTTTGTCTGCGAAATCGTGTTCGGCATCCTTGCTTCGATTATCGTTGCCTGGTTCTCGCGCTACCGCGAGTTCCGTGCCGATGCCGGGTCAGCCAAGCTCCTTGGCAATCCCCAGCCGATGGTCAAGGCGCTGGCGCGGCTTGGCGGACTGGAGCCGCCGGAGAGCATGCCGCAGAACTTCAAGTCCTTCGGCATCAATGGCGGCCGCTCGGGTTTTGCCGCGCTGTTTTCGAGCCATCCTCCGATTGAAGAACGTATTGCAGCGCTGTGCAGTGCATACTGATAACAAGAAACCTGTAACGGCGGTCGTTCAAGGCCGCCGTTCTTTTTATGAGCCAATTTTTTCAAATCCATCCAGATAATCCCCAACTGCGCCTCATCAAGCAGGCGGCGCAAATCATCCACGGCGGCGGCATTGTCGCGCTGCCGACCGACTCATGCTATGCGCTGGTCAGCCATCTCGACGACAAGGCAGCGGTCGAGCGCCTGCGCCGCATCCGCGGCGTGGATGACAAGCATCACTTGACCTTGCTGTGCCGCGACCTGAGTGAAATCGCGCAATATGCGCGTGTCGACAATCGGCAGTACCGGATGTTGAAGGCGGCAACTCCGGGACCATTCACCTTTATCCTGGAGGCGACGAAGGAAGTCCCGCGCCGCCTCAGCCATCCTTCGCGCAAGACCATCGGCCTGCGTGTGCCGGAAAACACGATTGCCCAGGCGCTGCTCGAAGAGCTGGGGCAGCCGCTGATCGGTACCACCCTGATCCTTCCCGAAGAGGATGATCCGCTGACCGACCCGGAAGAAATCCGCGACCAGCTGGAACGCCAGATCGAGCTGGTGATCGACGGCGGCGCCTGCCATCTGGAGCCGACCACGGTCGTCGACCTCACGGACGACGAGCCGGCGCTCGTGCGGCAGGGACGCGGCGACGCATCGATGTTCGGGCTCTGAACCCTCGCCCGCCGTTCACGGCGGGCATCTTTCCCCCTCTGATAAAATCCCCCAATGGATGAGATTATTCAAACGATTGCAGTGTATGCACTGCCGGTAATCTTCGCGATTACCCTGCATGAGGCGGCACACGCCTACGCTGCGCGTTACTTTGGCGATTCGACGGCTTATTTGCAGGGCCGGATGAGCCTCAACCCCATCAAGCATATCGATCCGTTCGGAACCCTGATCATTCCGGCAATCCTTTATGTCGCCACCTCCGGCGCGTTTCTCTTCGGTTATGCCAAGCCTGTGCCGATCGACTTCGGCAACTTGCGCAAGCCCAAGCGCGACATGGCTTGGGTGGCGCTTGCCGGGCCGGGGGCGAATTTCGTCATGGCCTTGCTCTGGATGATTTTTGCGATCATCCTTGGCGTGGGTGATGTTCAGGAGCCGTTCTTCCTGCGGATGGCGCAGGCAGGCGTACTGAGCAACCTTGTGATGTTCGCGTTCAACCTGTTTCCGATTCCGCCGCTGGATGGCGGGCGCGTCCTGACAAGTGCATTGCCCAACCGGCTCGCCTACAAATTTGCGCAAATCGAACCCTATGGTTTCTTCATCGTCATGGGCCTTGTGCTCCTGAAAGTCCTGTACTTCTGGATGGCGCCGGTGATGCTGCTGGCACATGAAGCCCTGAAACTGATCCTTTTCCCCCTGACTCTTTTTCTGAACTGAACACTATGTATCCCGACCGCGTAGTTTCCGGCATGCGTCCGACTGGTGCGATGCACCTTGGCCACTTTCACGGCGCACTGAAGAACTGGATCAAGATGCAATCCGAATTGCCTTGCCTGTTCTTCGTCGCCGACTGGCATGCGCTGACCACCCATTACGATGACCCGAGCATCATTGAAACGAGTACTTGGGACATGGTGATCGACTGGCTGGCAGCCGGCATCGATCCGTCGCAGGCGACGCTGTTCATCCAGTCGAAGGTGCCGGAACATGCAGAGCTGCACCTGCTGCTGTCGATGGCAACACCGCTCGGCTGGCTGGAGCGTGTGCCGACCTACAAAGACCAGCAGGAAAAGCTCGCCGACCGCGACCTCGCCACTTACGGCTTCCTTGGCTACCCGCTGCTGCAGGCGGCCGACGTGCTGATCTATCGCGCCAGCCAGGTGCCGGTGGGCGAAGACCAGATTCCGCACATTGAAATGATGCGCGAGATCGCTCGCCGCTTTAACCACCTCTATGGCAAGGAAAAGGGCTTCGAGGAAAAGGCGCAGGAAGCCACCAAGAAGCTTGGCAGCAAGCGCGCACGCATGTACACCGAACTGCGTACGGCCTATCAGGAGCAGGGTAACGCGGACGCGCTGGAGCAGGCGAAGGCCATGCTCGACGAAACGCAGAACCTGTCGATGATCGACCGCGAGCGCCTGTTCGGCTACCTCGAAGGCAGCCGCAAGATCATCCTGGTCGAACCCCAGGCGAAACTGACGGAATCTTCGCGCCTGCCAGGCCTGGATGGACAGAAGATGTCCAAGAGCTACGGCAACACGATTACGCTGCGCGAAGACAAGGAGTCGGTGACCAAGAAGGTCCGTACGATGCCGACCGACCCGGCACGCGTGCGACGCACCGACCCGGGCGATCCGGAAAAATGCCCGGTATGGCAGCTGCATCAGGTGTATTCGGATCAGGAAACCAAGGACTGGGTCGTGAAGGGCTGCAAGTCGGCGGGCATCGGTTGCCTCGAATGCAAGCAGCCGATCGTCGATTCCATCCTCAAGGAACAGGAGCCGATGCGCGAGCGCGCGCAGAAGTACCTCGACGATCCTTCGCTGGTGCGCGCGATTGTTGCCGACGGCTGCGACAAGGCCCGCAAGCTGGCGCAGGAAACGATGCGGGATGTGCGCGACGCGATGGGACTGGGCTACAACTGAGTCCGGCACCTTGGCTTCCCACGTCTCTCCTGACACGCCTTCGGCTTGGGTCGTGCGATTTGCACCGCTCATTCCCGCAGGCCAGGTACTCGACCTTGCCTGCGGAGGAGGGCGCCACGCGCGCCTTCTTGCAGGACTTGGGTACCGTGTTGTCGGAGTCGACCGCGATGCCTCGGCACTGGAATCGACGGCCGGTCCGGGTATCGACACCCGCCAGATAGATCTCGAAGCCGATGACACGGAGTGGCCGTTTGAAGACGGCAAATTCGCGGGCATCGTCGTCGCGAACTACCTGCATCGTCCGCTTTTTCCGCACATCCTTCGCAGCCTTGCTCCCGGAGGCGTCCTTGTCTACGAAACCTTCGCTGCCGGGAATGAGCAATTTGGCAAGCCTTCCAATCCGGACTTCCTGCTGCGTTCCGGCGAACTCCTCGAGTGGGCCGCAAAGAACGGCATACGTGTCATCGCATTCGAGGATGGATACGTTGAAACGCCTAAGCCGGCGATGGTCCAGCGCATCTGTGCCGTGAAGTCGGCGGTAGCCGAGCCCCGCCGGTATCGCCTTGCCTGAGTCCGTTTTCACCCCGTATTGCCCCACGGGAGCAGGCTATCCGCTACAATCAACCTTTTATTTCTTTACCCGATAACACCATCATGATCCAGGGCAGCATTGTCGCCATTGTCACCCCCATGCACGCAGACGGCAGTCTCGACCTGCCGGGGCTGCGCAAACTGATCGACTGGCATATCGCCGAAGGCACCGACGGCATCGTCATCGTCGGCACTACCGGCGAATCGCCGACGGTATCGGTCGAAGAGCACTGCGAGCTGATCAAGATCGCCGTCGAACATACTGCCAAGCGGATCCCCATCATTGCGGGCACAGGCGGCAACTCGACCACCGAAGCGATCGAGCTGACGCAATACGCGAAGAACGTCGGCGCCGATGCCTCCCTGCTCGTGGTTCCGTACTACAACCGTCCGACCCAGGAAGGCATGTACCAGCACTTCAAGAAGATCGCCGAGGCCGTCGACCTGCCCGCGATCCTCTACAACGTGCCCGGCCGTACCGTCGCCGACATGGCCAATGAAACGATCCTGCGCCTCGCGCAAGTGCCGGGTATCATCGGCGTCAAGGACGCTACCGGCAACATCGCGCGCGGCAGCGACCTCATCCGCCTCGCGCCGAAGTCCTTCGCCGTGTATTCCGGCGATGACCCGACTGCAATGGCGCTCATGTTCTGCGGCGCCAAGGGCAATATCTCGGTCACGGCGAACATTGCGCCGCGCGGCATGCACGACCTGTGCGCCGCAGCGATGGCCGGCAAGGTTGCCGAGGCGGTTGCGATCAACAACAAGCTGCTCCCGCTGCACAACAAGCTCTTCGTCGAACCGAACCCGGTTCCGGTGAAGTGGGCGATGGCACAAATGGAGCTGATCCCGTCCGGCATCAGGCTGCCCCTGGTGCCGCTGGGTGAGGGCTACCACGACACCGTGCGCGCGGCCCTGCGCGAATCCGGTGTATTACAATAAGCGCCGCATTTCGTCCGGCAGTCACGCAGACTTCACCTCAATCAGCATCGACATGACAATTCGAAAGAACACTCGTATCGCTCAACGTGGAATCATTTTCGGGCTGGCGATCGCCGGCCTCGCTGGCTGCAGCACCATCGGATCGGTGCTGGAACCGGATCGCGTCGAGTACAAGAGCGCCGGCAAGGCGCCGTCGCTGGAGGTGCCTCCTGACCTGACGCAATTGCAGCGCGAGAATCGCTACGCCATACCGGAAGCCAACCGAGGTACGGCAACGGCATCGTCCTACAGCCAGCAACAGGCTGCGCGCCCCTCGTCGCCTACTGCCGCGGTTGCCGTCAAAGTGGCCAGTGACATGCGCATCGACCGCGCCGGCAACCAGCGCTGGCTGGTGGTCAACCAGGCGCCTGAGGCACTGTGGCCCCTAGTGAAAGATTTTTGGCAGGAGTCCGGATTCCTGATCAGTTACGAAGTCCCCCAGGCCGGTGTGATGGAGACCGACTGGGCCGAAAACCGCGCGAAGATTCCGCAGGATTTCATCCGCAATACCCTGGGCAAGGCGCTGGATTCGCTGTACTCCACTGGCGAGCGCGACAAGTTCCGTACTCGTCTCGAACGCACGGCGGACGGCGTAACCGAAATCTACATCAGCCATCGCGGCATGCAGGAAGTGCTTGTCGGCCAGCAGAAGGACAGCACGATGTGGACGCCGCGTCAGTCCGATCCGGAGCTTGAGGCCGAATTCCTGACCCGCCTGATGACTCGTCTCGGCGCGGAAGCCACCCAAGCCAGGACGACGGTGGCAAATGTCGGCCTGCAACCGTCACGCGCCAAGCTGGTCAAAGGCACGAGCGGCGGTTATGTAGAGGTCGATGAAGGATTCGACCGCGCCTGGCGCCGTGTCGGCTTGGCACTGGACCGCGTTGGCTTCACGGTGGAAGACCGTGACCGTGCGCAAGGCATCTACTTCGTACGCTACGTCGATCCGGATGCCGACCAGAAGAAGGCATCGGAGAAGGGCTTCCTGTCGCGGCTGTTCACGTTTGGTTCCGACGACAGCGCAAAATCGGCGCAGCGTTACCGTGTTGCGGTGAAGGCGGCCGGTGGTTCCAGCCAGGTGTCCGTACTGAACGCCGAAGGACGTCCGGATTCGTCGCAGACTGCGGATCGCATCCTTTCGCTCCTGAATGAGCAACTCAAGTAAGTTCACGTATTGAAATTTGCAAGTCTTGGAAGCGGCAGTGAAGGAAACGCGCTTCTGATCTCTACCGCATCCGGCACGACATGCACGACTGTCATGCTGGATTGCGGATTCCCCATTCGTGAAACCGAGCGACGCCTGCAATGCAAGGGGCTGGCACCCGCCGACCTGGCAGGCATCGTCGTCACCCACGAGCACAAGGACCATGTCGGTGGCGTGTTCAAGTTTGCGCGCCGACACCGTATTCCCGTCTGGTTGAGCTTCGGTACCTTTCAAGCTGTGGAGAGGGACTGCGACGGCGTCACGGTGCACATTTGCCGCGATGGCGACAGGCTTTCGATCCAGGACCTCGAGCTCGCGCCTTATACGGTGCCCCACGATGCACGCGAACCGGTTCAGTATGTGGCGAATGATGGGCAGTTTCGTCTCGGAGTGCTGACGGATGCCGGGCAATCCACGCCGCATCTTATTCATGCACTTGGCGGATGCGATGCGCTTGTCTTGGAGTGCAACCATGACCGGCGCATGCTCGCCAACTCATCGTATCCCTATTCCTTGAAACAGCGCATTGGCGGTGCTTTCGGTCACCTGTCAAACGAAACGACCGCGGAGATTCTGTCTGCCCTGGACAAGTCGCGGCTCAGGACCGTCGTCGGTGCACATTTAAGCCAGCAGAACAATACGCCCGAACTTGCTCGTGAAGCGCTTCACGGTGTTACGGAGGGCACGGGAATCGACGTGATGATCGCCTGCCAGGAAGAGGGATTCGACTGGATTCGCCTGAAGGGGTAGGGCGAACGAATTGCCAGTTTGAAAGAAGAAATAAAAAAGCCGACCGGATGGTCGGCTTTTTCATGCAGTAATCGCAGATTACTTGGATGCAGCCGGAGCAGCAGCAGCCGGGGCAGCAGCATCAGCCGGTGCGGAAGCAGCCGGAGCAGCCGGTGCGGCAGCAGCGTCAGCCGGTGCGGCAGCAGCCGGAGCAGCCGGTGCAGCAGCAGCGTCAGCCGGTGCGGAAGCAGCCGGAGCAGCAGCCGGTGCCGGAGCAGCAGCTTCTTCCTTCTTGCCGCAAGCAGCCAGAGCAACAGCCAGCAGAGATGCGATCAGCAGAGACTTTTTCATGGATTTCCCTTTACAAAATTTATTATAAAAAAATTATGCGATGAATAATTACCGGTAATTATCGCTCTATAGGCGTCTTCTCACCCGCATGGTGTTGCATTGCGGCATTCGAAAACATCCTAATCAACAATTATAGCGGGTTTTTTTGCAACAAGTGATCCGCGCTTTTCTTTTCGGTAAGGAATTTGTAAGCAATCGCAACACGCTTTTCATGTGTTCTTGCGGAGCGAAATCCAACCGTCTTCGTGCCATGCATGGAGCGTCTCCCGGACGTCCTCGGACGCGCCCGCCACGTCTTCCGGATCGAGCTGCCTGCGGTCGGCGAGCTTCACCAGCGGACGTCGTTCGGCGCTTCCCGCAACAAAGGATTCTCCATTGATGAATACATGGCGTCCGCGGTAGAGCATCCTGGTCTTGCGTGAAAGCTCCACACCGCGTTTCTCTGCCTGCTGCAGAAACCGCGACAGCGACGTCGCGCGCGCCGGCGGGGTGAAGAAGACCGTTGGCTTGAGCTCCGAAAGGTACTCGCCAAGGAAGATGGCGACATCGTCATCGCTGAATTTGATTTGCCGAAGCGTATCGGCGATGCGGGCAAGCATCGCGTTGCCGATTTCAGCGGGTTTGGATGTCACGGCCAGGTCTGGATCGGCGTATCGACCCGGGAGCTCAACCGAGTCGGCCATGAACTGCAGGAAGGCTTCGCCAAGCTCCTGGAAGGACGGCGTGCGAAACCCGATCGAGTAGGTCATGCATTCGCCGACAGCAATGCCGTCGTGCGCGTAATGGGGCGGCAGGTACAGCATGTCGCCGGGTTCCAGGATGAGCTCCTGTTCCGGCTTGAAATTTTTCAGGATTTTCACCGGCAGGCCTTCCACCAGCGTCATGTCCTTCTGCGGACCGATGCGCCATCGGCGCTTGCCGTGCGCCTGGAGCAAGAAGACATCGTACGAGTCGAAGTGCGGCCCGACGCCGCCAGTGTCGGTGGCATAGCTGATCATGAGGTCGTCCAGCCGCGCATCCGGCACGAAGCGGAACTGCTGCATCAGTGCATCCGCGCCGTCATGGTGGAGGTTCACACCCTGGATCAGCGTCGTCCACGCTTTCTTGCCGAAAGGCGGCAGCTGTTCGAACGGCCCCTTCCGGAGCTGCCAGCGCGAGCCGAAGTGTGTGACGAGACGGGACTCGACGTCGTCCCGCGCCGCCATGGCAACGAGTTCTTCCCGGGTGAGGAGGGGCTTGAAACCTGGAATGGCCTGCCGGATCAGAAGTGGTTTCTTGTGCCAGTATTCCTGGAAAAATTGCTGTGGCGTGAGTCCGCCGAGGAGAGGCAGTTTTTTCATTGTTGTCGTTAAATGGGCATGGTGATTGCTGAGAAGTCGGGCCGCCGGCCGGACTCGATTCGAGAATCTGTCGCGGCGCAAGGTCTTGCGGCACGGGCGAGTATAATCCTGAAATGTTGACACGAAAGGACGGCTCATGAAGATCGCCAAGAATACGGTAGTGACGGTCCACTACAAGCTCTCAGATGCACAAGGCAATCTGATAGAAGAAAGCCGCGAACCGATGGTGTATCTGCACGGCGGATACGAGAATACGCTGCCCAAGATCGAAGAAGCGCTCGAGGGCAAGGACATCGGCTATGAAACGACCATCCAGGTGGAGCCTGAGGATGCCTTCGGCGAATACGACCCCAACCTGATCAAGATCGAGCCGCGCAATCGCCTGCCCGACCCCGTCGAGGTCGGCATGCAGTTCGAGGGGACGCCCGACGATGCCGCAGGCGGGGAGGAGTCGCTCATCTTTACCGTGACCGATATCGCCGACGACCAGGTAGTGCTGGACGGCAATCATCCACTTGCCGGAATGGCGCTTCGCTTTACCTTGAACGTTGCCGGCGTGCGGGACGCGACGGAAGAAGAGGTGGCGCACCAGCACGTCCACGGCGAGCATGGCCATCATCACCGCCATGGTGATGCCGAAGGCGAAGGCGACGACCAGTTCCGCAGCTATCCGCTGCATTGATTCCGCGGCAGGTATTACAAACGCCGGTCATTACTACATGGGCAAAGGAAAGGCGTGTCGCGAGGAATCAGCGATGGCCTTCCGCCGAGTGAACAGCGCGCGGTTCGATTGAAAAGACCTTTGCCTGCCGTGTCTCGACGTTGACCTTGGTCCACCCCGCAGGTGTCCCGTATTCCCCGACATTGCCATTCCAGACAATGGCTCCTGTGTGCGATGCCTGATTGTGCACCACAAGAATCTTTCCAGGGAATTTCACCGCAAGGTTTGACAGCAGCTTTCTCGTCTCCGCGAATCCATCCCGTTGATTGGCAGACAGGCGGGCAGGGGCGAACGGATTGCTGTCGCTGAACAGCACAATACCCGTTACCTTTTCCCGATGTGCAAAAGTGAAGACACGGTTCAGCCAGTCGCGATTGGCAATGAGTCTGTCCTCGAATTCGCTGTTCCTTCCCGCATCGACGATATAGTTGTTGTTATTGGAAGGCAGGTTGACGGTGGCGAACATGACGTCCCCGATCTGCCAGCGGGCGTTTTCAGGATAGCTGCGGAACTTCGCAATCGTAGATTGCCGGATCACCGGAATACGGCTCGCCCCCAGGGAAAAGTCGTCGAAAAAGAACAGGTCCCGCAAGCGTCCAATCCGCCCGACTGCCGATGACTTTCCGGATTCCGGCGGGCATCTTGCCCAGTCGCCTGCCGCGAGCGAAACGATCACGCCGTTTCGTGCGCCATCCAGCACGGACTTCTGGCGGAGATAGACCTTGTCCGTGCACGCGGCATTGGCTGGCTTGATCCCCTGCATCACCACGAAAGCGAGATTGTCCGAATCGGTCTCTTCTATGGAGCTCAGCAGACCGCTATTGTCTTCAGGGTTCGACGCGCGGGCATGCGCAACGACGCCGAAGCTGAATTCGGTGGGCTCCGCCATGGCAGGAGCTGCCTGCCACACGGCGAGGCATAGCGCGAGCGTCTGGAGCACGGTCCGATTCATTGTTTTTCGGCCAGCGCCTTCAGGCGATAGAGCGCGTCCAATGCCTCGCGCGGAGACATGGCATCCGGATCGATGTCGGCAAGTTCTTCCGCCAGCGCGTTCGCCGCCGGTTCGGCCGGTGCAAGCTCGACGGGTTCTTCAACGATCGCTGCCGAGGCCGCGAAGAGGTCGAATTGCGGCGTCGCCTGCACGGACTGCGCCTCAAGCGCGGCCAGATGCTTGCGAGCAGCCTTGATGACCGGCTGGGGAACACCCGCCAGCTGGGCGACCTGCAAGCCGTAACTCTGCGAGGCCGGACCGGACTGGACCGCGTGCAGGAAAACGATGCTGTCCTTGTGCTCCACCGCAGATAGGTGGACATTGGCGGCGGTCGGGTGGGTCTCAGGCAGCTGGGTCAGTTCGAAATAGTGCGTTGCGAACAGGGTAAAACTACGTGTGGCATCGATCAGGTGTCGTGCGATCGCCCAGGCGAGCGCAAGGCCGTCGAACGTCGATGTGCCTCGGCCTACTTCATCCATCAGTACGAGGGAATGCTCGGTGGCACCGTTGAGGATCGCGGCTGATTCCGTCATTTCCACCATGAAGGTCGAACGTCCGCCGGCAAGGTCGTCTGCCGCTCCGATACGCGTGAAGATCCGGTCGATCGGTCCGATCACGGCGCGCGACGCCGGAACGAAACTGCCGACGTAGGCAAGAAGGGTGATCAGGGCGACCTGGCGCATGTAGGTCGACTTGCCGCCCATGTTGGGGCCGGTGATCAGCAGCAGCTTGCGTTCGCTGTTGAGCTCGCAATCGTTGGCGATGAAGCGTTCGATCTGGTTTTCGACGACGGGGTGCCGGCCCTGTTCGATCACGATGGTCGGCTCGGGGGCGAGATGCGGCGCGCACCAGTTATTGCGCAGCGCATGGTCCGCCAACGCAACGAGCACGTCGAGCTGTGCCAGTGCATGCGCGATCGACTGCAGGAGCCCGATCTGCGGCGCAAGGTCGTTCAGCAGTTTTTCGTAGAGGTATTTTTCGCGAGCGAGTGCGCGCTCCTGGGCGGACAGCGCCTTGTCCTCGAAGGCCTTGAGCTCCGGCGTGATGTACCGCTCGGCATTCTTCAGGGTCTGGCGCCGGCGATAATCGTCGGGCACCTTGTCGGTCTGTCCATGCGTGACTTCGATGTAGAAACCGTGCACCTTGTTGTACTCGACCCGCAGATTGGCAATGCCGGTGCGCGCCCGTTCGCGCGTCTCGAGGTCGACAAGGAACTGGCCGGCGTTCTCGGACAGCGCGCGCAACTCGTCGAGTTCGGCATCGAAGCCGCGCGCAATCACTCCGCCGTCGCGCACCATGGCGGCCGGTTCAAGTGCAATGGCGCGCTCCAGCAATTCAAGGCATTCGCCCGGCGTGGCCAGCGCGTCCTGGATGGCACGCAGCAGCGGTGCGTCGGCATCCTTGTTGCACATGGCCACATACGCGCGCAATGAGGGCAACTGCTGCAACCCGCCACGCAGCCCTGCAAGATCGCGCGGCCTGGCGGAAAGGAGGGCGATGCGCGTCGTGATGCGCTCGATATCCGGAACGGCGGCGAGCGTCGCGGAAAGACCCGAGGAAGCATCCGCGCGCATGAGTGCATTGAGCGCCGCATGGCGTGCGCGTGCGACTTCCTGGTCGCGCCGCGCATGATGCAGCCAGTGGCGCAGCAGGCGCGAGCCCATCGCCGTCCGGCAATGGTCGAGTTGCGAGAACAGCGTGGGAGCGTTCGTACTTCCTTCCTGCCCGCGTAGTGTTTCGGTCAGTTCCAGGTTGCGTCGCGTCGCGGCATCCAGGCCGATGAACTCATTTTCCGACTCGACGGAAAGCGTGCGTACATGCTGCAGTCCTTTGCCTTGTGTCGATTGTGCGTAGCGCAGCAGGGCGCCGGCCGCGCCAATCGCCGCGCTCAACCCATCGGCGCCGAACCCGCTCAGCGTTGCAACGGACAATTGTTCAAGCAGCGCCTTCTGTCCCGCATTGATGTCGAAGTGCCAGTCTGGCACCGTCGTGAATTTGCCGGTCGATGACTGGGAAAACAGGTCCGCATTGTCGATGGCCAGGATCTCGGCGGGAGAAATACGCTCAAGCTCCTGCTTCAGGCGTGCATCGAACGTTTTGGCGTCGCCGGAAAATTCCATGACACGCAATGCGCCGCTCGCCATCGACAGCCATGCGAGACCCGCCACGACGGATTTCCGTTGTGTGACGACGTGCAGCGCAAGCAGCGGGCGTTCGGATTTTTCGGGGAGCAGGTCCGCGTCAGTCAGCGTGCCGGGCGTGATCACGCGCACGACCTTGCGCTCGACCGGGCCCTTGCTGGTCGCCGGATCACCGATCTGTTCGCAGATCGCCACCGACTCGCCCAGCTTGACCAGCTTGCCCAGATACTGTTCGACCGAATGGAAGGGCACGCCGGCCATCTTGATCGGGTTGCCATTCGAGGCGCCGCGCTGCGTCAGGGTAATGCCGAGCAGGCGGGCCGACTTTTCGGCGTCGTCAAAGAACAGTTCGTAGAAATCCCCCATGCGGTAGAACACCAGCATGTCCGGATAATTGGCCTTGATGCGAAGGTATTGCTGCATCATGGGAGTGTGTTTTTCCAGCGCGGCGTCGAGGCCGGGCTTCGATGTTTCGGGAGCCGGTTTCAGCGCAGGTTTCAATGCCATTCCAGTCTTTGTCGTGTTGCGTAATGCGGATGTCGCGTGTAATCCGCCATTTTAATGGGGATTGGTGCTGAAAGGAGGGGGGGCGACGCAGCGTCTGCATGCTGCGTCGCCTTGCGGCAATGGCTCGGTTTACTGGCTGCCGCGATTGCGGTTTGCGGGCTTTTTGTCGCCGCTGAGGAGTTTTCCTGCCGGACGCTTGGGCGGTGTCGGCTTTCCTGCAGGAGCGGGGGCAGGGCGGGAGGTCTTGGCGGCCGGCTTCGGCTGCGCCGGGCGATTCCTGCCGCCGCCGTTACCGCTGCGCAGCTGGATGGGCTGCGGACGGGCATTCGGGTCAGGCTCGAAACCGGGAATGACTTCCCTCGGAAGAGAGCGTTTGATCAGTTTTTCGATGCCCTTGAGCATATCGTGCTCGTCCACGCAGACGAGGGAAACGGCTTCGCCGCTGGCGCCGGCACGTCCGGTGCGGCCGATGCGGTGGACATAGTCTTCCGGTACGTTCGGTAGGTCATAGTTCACGACGTGCGGCAACTGGTCGATGTCGATGCCGCGCGCGGCAATGTCGGTCGCGACCAGCACCTGGAGCGAGCCGTCCTTGAACTCCGACAGCGCACGGGTACGCGCCGACTGGCTCTTGTTGCCGTGGATCGCAAGTGCGCTGATTTCTTCCTTGCCGAGCTGCTCGACCAGCTTGTTCGCGCCATGCTTGGTGCGCGTGAATACCAGCACCTGCGACCAGTTGTTTGTCTTGACCAGATGGGCCAGCAACTGGTGCTTGCGATTGCGGTCGACCGGATGAATCTTCTGCGCGATCATTTCGGCCGTCGAGTTGCGGCGCGCCACTTCGATCATCGCCGGTGCGTTCAACAGGCTGTCGGCGAGGTCCTTGATCTCATCGGAGAACGTCGCAGAGAACAGGAGGTTCTGGCGCTGTTTCGGCAGCAATGCGAGGACACGCCGGATGTCACGGATGAAGCCCATGTCCAGCATGCGGTCTGCTTCGTCCAGGACCAGGATTTCAATGTTGGCCAGGCTGACAGTGCCCTGCTGGACATGGTCCAGCAGGCGTCCCGGCGTAGCGACCAGGATATCGACGCCCTTGCTCAACAACTGAATCTGGGGATTGATGCCGACGCCGCCGAAAATCACGGCCGAGCGGAGTTTCAGGTACTTGCCGTAGATGCGCACGCTTTCTTCTACCTGCGCGGCGAGTTCGCGCGTCGGCGTGAGGACCAGCGCACGGACCGTGCCGCGGGCCGCAGGCTTGCCGCCTTTCAGCCGCTGCAGGATGGGAAGTGTAAAGCCCGCGGTCTTTCCTGTGCCGGTTTGTGCGCCGGCAAGCAGGTCGCCACCAAGCAGAACGGCGGGAATGGCCTGGGTCTGGATGGGAGTGGGTGTGCTGTAACCCTGTTCGGTAACGGCACGGACGATTTCATCGGATAGACCGAGTTCGGTAAAGGACATGTGTTCTCTAAAATGATTCTGCCACTCGGCAGTCATGCCGGATGGGCAAAAGGAGGAAGCAGGGTGGCTTCGCGCACGCCCTGGCTTCAGGAGTTGACTCTGGGGTGATCAGGCAAACGGCGACAGCAGGTTCACCATCTGCCCAAAGACTTTGGGCGTGCCGGCGATGACGTTACCCTTATAGAGGTAATCCGATTCACCCTTGAAATCGGACACGATGCCGCCCGCTTCGGAGACAAGCAGGGCACCGGCTGCGGCGTCCCATGGCTGCAGGCCTTTCTCGAAGAATCCATCAAGGCGGCCGGCTGCCACATAAGCCAGGTCGAGTGCGGCGGCGCCGGGGCGGCGCAGGCCCGCGCATTTCTCGGTCATGATCTTGAACATCTTCATGTACTCGTCGAGTCCCTCGGTGCCCCGGAAGGGGAAACCGGTGCCGATGAGCGCATCCGCCATCTTGTCGCGGCGGCTCACGCGGATGCGCTTCTCGTTCAGGTACGCGCCGGCGCCCTTGGTCGCGGTGAACAGGTCATTGCGGGTCGGGTCGTACACTACAGCCTGCGTGATCTGGCCTTTCTGCTGCAATGCGATCGACACGCAGTACTGCGGAAAACCGTGGATGAAATTGGTCGTGCCGTCCAGGGGATCAATGATCCAGACGTTGTCGTTTTCGTCGTGCAGGTTGGAAGAGGCGCCGGATTCTTCGGCAAGGATCGCGTGGTCGGGGTACGCGGTTTTCAGAACTTCGATGATCGCCTGCTCGGCGGCCTGATCGACTTCGGTGACGAAATCGTTATGATTCTTCGTAGTGACCTTGACGCGGTCGATGTCAAACGAAGCGCGGTTGATGATCGACGCAGCGCGGCGCGCGGCCTTCACCGCCGTATTCAGCATGGGATGCATAGGGGTTCCGTTAAAATTGCGGTACCGTCGCATACCGCGCGGAACCACATGAAATAAGATTAATGAGCGATGCGGCAACAATCGGCGATACGCCGGTTCCCGCGCAATGCCGCTATTTTAAATGAACCAGCCCCAAACCAGTAATTCTCTTTTCAGCCGATTGCGCTTTGTCCTGGTCGGCACCAGCCATCCCGGTAACATTGGCGCCGCCGCGCGGGCAATGAAAACGATGGGATTTTCGCAACTTGTGCTGGTTAACCCCCGGTTTCCGGAAGCGACAGCACATGAGGAGGCAATCGCATTCGCCAGTGGTGCGCTGGATGTCCTGCAATCCGCGCGAGTCGTCGCGACGATCGAAGAGGCGCTGGACGGCTGCAACTTTGCTGCGGCGCTCAGTGCCAGGTTGAGGGAGTTTTCTCCGCCGATCACGACGCCGCGATCACTGGCAGGGCAATTGAGGGGGGACGACAGCCTGAATGCCGCGCTGGTATTCGGGAGCGAGCGCTATGGTTTGCCGAACGAGATCATTGAAAAGTGCAACGTGCTGATCAATATCCCGGCGAACCCCGAATACTCGTCGTTGAATCTGGCCCAGGCGGTACAGCTTCTCGCTTACGAGGCACGGATGGCTGCAGCTGGTGAGGCGGTACCTGCTTCCCCGGTCGGTTTCCAGGGCGTGGCCGCGAGCCTGGACCAGATTGAGGGCATGTATGCGCACCTCGAACAGGCACTCGTTGCGGTCGAATTTCTTGATCCGGCAAACCCGAAAAAATTGATGCCTCGCCTGAAGCGTCTTTTTTCCCGGACCCAGCTGGAAACCGAGGAAGTGAACATCCTGCGGGGCATTGCTCGGCAAATCATGAAAAAACTCGGACGGACGTGAAGCCTCGTCCGCGTCGGAATCCCTTTTTCAGGACTGTGCCGCGGACGTTTGCGCTACTCCGCTATTTCAGCCCCATGCGCGCAAGAGGCCTACCGCGAGCCCCTCAAGAGCGAAATTGTCTTCCCGTCCATCCACGACAATCGGTTCGAAATCCGGGTTTTCGGGGAGGAGTTCGATGACGCTGCCAGTCTTGCGGTAGCGCTTGACCGTCACGTCATCGCCAAGGCGGGCAACAACGATCTGCCCGTTCTTGGCTGAGTCGGTTTTCTTCACGGCCAGCAGGTCGCCGTCGAGAATGCCGACATCCCGCATCGACAGCCCCCGTACTTTCAACAAGTAGTCCGGCTTTGCGGAAAACAGCGAAGGGTCGACGCTGTACGTCGTTTCAATATGTTCCTGCGCGAGGATCGGCGAGCCCGCGGCCACTCGTCCAACGAGGGGCAGACTCAGTTGCATCAGGCTGGGGTGCGGCAAGGCCATTTGGCGGGCCACGCCAGTGCTGTCGTTACCCATGTCGCGAAGACGGATGCCGCGTGAGGTGCCGGGAGAAATTTCAATCGCGCCCTTTCGGGCGAGTGCCTGCAAATGTTCTTCTGCAGCGTTCGCTGAACGGAATCCAAGCTCGGCAGCAATTTCAGCCCGGGTGGGAGGAAATCCGGTGTTCTCAATGGCTTCCCTGATCAGGTTCAGGATCTGTTCCTGGCGGGCGGTCAGCTTGATCATGGCGATTCACTGGGGTTATCCAGTGCTGTGTGTATAAACAGACTGTATTTTTATACAGGATTTGTGTGAATGCAAGCGCATTTGTGCTTTATTTGGCCGCTTTTGCGCCGAAATTGTCCGATTCCCGGTCTGCGCGCCTTAAGGGCTTGAAAGCATTGAGTTTTCTTGCTGAACAGGTTATTATTGCGGGCTTTCCTCTTCCCACACCCGTCTTGACGCCGGGGTGGGCGATTTTTCAATCCGTCCAAAAGGAGAATTCATGCGTCATTACGAAATCGTATTTATCGTCCATCCGGATCAGAGCGAGCAAGTGCCCGCGATGATCGAACGCTACAAGGGCATCGTTACCGCCCGCAACGGCAAGGTCCACCGTGTCGAAGACTGGGGCCGCCGCCAACTGGCATACATGATCCAGAAGCTGGCCAAGGCACACTATGTTTGCATGAACATCGAGTGCGACAACGAAACCCTGGCTGAACTCGAAACCGGCTTCAAGTTCAACGACGCCGTCCTGCGCCACCTCACCGTCAAGATGAAGAAGGCCGAAACCGCCCCGTCGCCGATGATGAAGGCTGTTCAGAAGGAAGACGCTGCCAAGTCCCAACGTGCAGAGGCGTCCGCTGCGTAATTGCGGCAGCCGAGGAGTGTGAACCAGCTTCGCCTGATTGCTGCCATTGCCGAGCGTGACGTGTTGCGCTACACCCCGGCAGGCATCCCGATCGTGTCAGCAAAACTGCAGCACAGTTCGGAACAGGTTGAGGCAAGCATCCCGCGCCAGGTTGATATGGAGATTGCCGCGGTCGCCGCAGGCGAGATTTCCGGAAGATTCAACCAGGCAGCACTAGGGGAAATGTTTCAGTTCACAGGATTCCTGGCGCGCAAGAACCGCAACAGCAAAAGCCTCGTGTTCCACGTTACGGATTTCGAGTCAATTACAGATCACTAGATACAGTACAGGAGCCAAACATGGCATTCGGTAAAAAATTCGACAAGAGCAAACTCAAGCAAAAGCGCCAGCAGCAGAACCCGCTGTTCAAGCGCAAGAAATTCTGCCGCTTCACTGCCGCGCACGTTGAGCAGGTTGATTACAAGGACGTCGACACCCTGAAGGACTTCGTCCAGGAAAACGGCAAGATCATGCCGGCACGCCTGACCGGCACCAAGGCACACTACCAGCGTCAGGTCGACACCGCGATCAAGCGCGCACGCTACCTCGCGTTGCTGCCGTACACCGATCTGCACAACGCCTAATTGACGACTGAAGAATAGGAGAAAAACATGCAAGTCATTCTGTTGGAAAAAGTCGTCAATCTCGGCAACCTCGGCGAAGTGGTCAAGGTCAAGGACGGTTACGCACGTAACTTCCTGATCCCCCAGCGCAAGGCACGTCGTGCAACCCAGGCCGCAGTCGCCGAGTTCGAGGCAAAGCGCGCTGAACTCGAAAAGGCAGCGGCAGAGAAGCTGGCAGCTGCCCAGGCTCAAGGCGAAAAGCTGAACGGCATGACCGTCCAGATCGCCCAGAAGGCTGGCGTTGATGGCCGCCTGTTCGGTTCCGTTACCAATGCCGACATCGCTGAAGCAGTGACCAAGCAAGGTTTCGCAGTCGAGAAGGCTCAGATCCGCATGCCGCAAGGCCCGCTGAAGACTGTTGGCGATCACACCATTGCCGTGGCGCTGCACACGGACGTCGTGGTGGACGTCACTGTTTCCGTGCTGGGCGAACAAGCCTAATCGCGCGAATGCAGTCAACAAAAAGGCCGGGTCTCCCGGCCTTTTTTGTTGCTCTTTCAAGAGTGCCAAAACTGCATGTTGCTTGAGGAAAAATAAAGCGGATCAGACGAGGATACGCTCGGAAATGCGGTAGCTTAAACGGGTATAATGCGCGCCATGAATCACCGTGACAACCGCGATAATCGAGATAACCGCGCTTCCGATCCGCAAGTGGATGCACTTCGCATTCCGCCGCATTCCATTGAAGCGGAGCAATCCGTTTTGGGCGGTTTGCTGTTGGATAATGCCGCGTGGGATCGTATTGCCGATTTCATTACCGAAGACGATTTCTACCGGTACGACCATCGCATCATCTTTCAGCACATCGTCAAGCTGATCAATGGCTCCAAGCCGGCCGACGTCATCACCGTCTATGAAGCCATGTGCACCAGTGGCAAGGCGGAGGAGGCCGGCGGCCTGACCTACCTGAACGCACTCGCACAAAACACGCCTTCGGCGGCAAACATTCGCCGCTACGGCGAAATCGTCCGCGAACGCGGCGTCCTGCGCAAACTCATCACGGTGTCCGATGAAATCTCGGGCCAGGCATTCAATCCGCAGGGCAAAGAAGTCAAGCAGCTTCTAGACGAGGCTGAGTCGAAAATTTTCGCCATTGCGGAAGATGGCTCCCGGGGCGCTGCAGGCTGGGTGGCGATCCAGCCACTGCTGACACAGGTAGTGGAGCGCATCGACGAACTCTACAACCGCGACAACCAGAACGACATTACCGGCGTCCCGACCGGGTTCATCGACCTCGACCGCATGACCTCCGGCCTGCAGCCGGGCGACATGATTGTTGTCGCCGGACGTCCATCGATGGGCAAGACTGCGTTTTCGCTCAATATCGGCGAGAACGTTGCTATCGACAGCGGCCTTCCGGTAGCCGTGTTTTCCATGGAAATGGGTGGCGCTCAGCTGGCGATGCGTATGCTGGGTTCCGTCGGACGCCTCGACCAGAGCCGCCTGCGTGTGGGCAAACTCAACGACGAAGACTGGCCGCGCCTGACGCATGCTATCCAGAAGATGAACGAGGCGCAGCTGTATATCGACGAAACGCCTGCGCTGAGCCCGATCGAGTTGCGCGCGCGCGCACGACGCCTGGCGCGTCAGTGCGGACGCCTCGGCCTGATCATCGTCGACTACCTGCAGCTCATGTCCGGCAACGGCGGCGGCGGCGAGAACCGCGCGACCGAAATTTCCGAAATCTCGCGAAGCCTGAAAGGGATCGCCAAGGAACTCCATTGCCCGGTCATTGCACTGTCGCAGCTGAACCGTTCGCTGGAACAGCGTCCCAACAAGCGACCCGTGATGTCCGACTTGCGCGAATCCGGCGCTATCGAGCAGGACGCCGACGTGATCCTGTTCATTTACCGCGACCAGGTGTACAACCCGGATTCACCGGACAAGGGCACCGCCGAAATCATCATCGGTAAACAGCGTAACGGTCCGATCGGCACTGTGCGCCTGACCTTCCTTGGCGAATACACGAAGTTCGACAATTACACCGGCGGTAACGCGATCTTCGACAACGAATAAAGACAAGTACGGAATTTGGTATTCGTTCTCACAAAGGACGATGTGTGGTTGACGTGAACACCGACAACGAATTAACGATTCAACATTAAGAGAGCAAAAATATGTTTGGACGATTGATGCCCAACGAGGGCAAGTTCTTTGACCTTTTCGTGCAGCACGGGGAGCTGTGCGTCAAGGGAGCGAAGGAAATGGTCGCGCTGATGACCAATTTCGACGACCTGGAAAACCGTGTGCATGCGATCGAGAGCATCGAGAAGCAGGCCGACAAGGTGACCTACGAAACCCTCGATATGCTGCACAAGACGTTCATTACGCCGCTAGACCGTGATGACATCCACAAGTTGATTACCAAGATGGACGACATCCTGGACTTGCTGGAAGATGCAGGGCAGACGATCTCCCTGTATGACATCAAGGCAGTCACGCCCGAAGCCAAGCGCCTTGCTGAACTCTGCCTGTCGTGCACCGAGAAGGTCAAGACTGCGGTCGGCCTGCTGCACAGCATGGATAATTCCGGCCAGATCCTTTCCGTGTGCGAAGAAATCGATCGTCTCGAGTCGGATGCCGACCATGTGATGCGCGCCGCGATGTCGAAGCTGTTCCGCGACGAGCCGGATGTCCGTAACCTCATCAAGCTCAAGGCCATCTATGAAATTCTGGAAACGGTGACCGACCGTTGCGAGGATGTGGCCAACATCATCGAGGGCATCATTGTTGAGAATGCCTGAGCAGGACGCTGCGCAGGCCCGGTGGCTATTGCCTTGCTCAAGCAGGGCAGTGCGCCGGTCGCTCAAACAAACGAGAACAAAAACTCATGCAAACCCTTGAAATAAGTATTTACACGCTCGGTTTCCTGATCCTGCTGGCGCTGGCGTTCGACTTCATGAACGGCTTCCACGATGCAGCGAACGCGATCGCAACCGTTGTCTCCACAGGCGTCCTGAAGCCGCAGCACGCCGTGGCAATGGCGGCGCTGTTCAACGTGATCGCGATCTTCTTCTTCCAGCTGAAGGTCGCAAGCACAGTGGGTAAAGGCACCATCGAACCGGTCGTGGTGGATCATTACGTTGTCTTCGGCGCTCTTGTCGGAGCGATATTCTGGAACGTGCTGACCTGGTACTACGGCATTCCGTCGTCGTCGTCGCATGCGCTCATCGGCGGCCTGGTCGGTGCCGCGGTCGCCAAGGCGGGCACGGGTGCGCTGATCTCCAGCGGCCTGATCAAGACCATTTCGTTCATCCTGCTGTCGCCGCTGCTCGGTTTCGTGTTCGGCTCGATCCTGATGGTCATCGTCTCCTGGCTGTTCGTCAAATCGACCCCGCGCCGCGTCGATAAGTGGTTCCGCCGCATGCAGCTCGTGTCGGCGTCGCTGTACAGCCTTGGCCACGGCGGCAACGACGCGCAGAAGACCATGGGCATCATCTGGATGCTGCTGATCGCTGCCGGCTATTCGACGGCCAAGGATCCGCTGCCTTCGTGGGTCATCATCAGCTGCTACGCGGCGATCGGCCTCGGCACGCTGTTCGGCGGCTGGCGTATCGTCAAGACCATGGGGCAAAAGATCACCAAGCTGAAACCTGTCGGCGGTTTCTGTGCGGAGACCGGCGGTGCAATCACCTTGTTCCTCGCTACCGGCCTTGGTATCCCCGTGTCGACCACCCATACGATTACCGGCGCCATCGTCGGTGTCGGTTCGGCGAGAAAGATGTCCGCCGTGCGCTGGGGGGTTGCGGGCAATATTGTCTGGGCCTGGGTCTTCACGATCCCGGCGTCCGCTTTCGTTGCGGCTATCGCATGGTGGATAGGGACCAAGATCCTGTAATCCGCCGCAATTCCAGCAGAAACGAAAAAGCCGCGCAATGCGCGGCTTTTTCTTTGGGCGGGGGATTGGTCAGAGTACGTCGCTGGCGTGATCGGCGAGGCGAGAGCGTTCGCCACGGGCCAGCGTGACGTGGCCACTGTGGTTCCAGCCCTTGAAGCGGTCTACCACGTAAGTCAGGCCGCTCGAACCTTCCGTCAGGTACGGTGTATCGATCTGCGCGATATTGCCCAGGCAGATGATCTTCGTGCCGGGGCCTGCACGCGTGACCAGGGTTTTCATCTGCTTCGGCGTCAGGTTCTGCGCCTCGTCGATGATGAGGAACTTGTTCACGAAGGTGCGGCCGCGCATGAAGTTGAGCGACTTGATCTTGATGCGTGAGCGGATCAGGTCCTGCGTGGCGGCACGGCCCCATTCGCCGGCATCGCTGTCGGACTTGTTCAGCACTTCGAGGTTGTCGTCGAAGGCGCCCATCCACGGTGACATCTTCTCCTCTTCGGTGCCGGGCAGGAAACCGATATCTTCACCGACGGGAACGGTCACCCGGGTGACGATGATCTCGTTGTAAAGCTTCGTCTCCAGGACTTGCGCCAGACCGGCTGCCAGCGCAAGCAGCGTCTTGCCGGTGCCCGCCTGGCCGAGCAGGGTGACGAAATCGCACTCCGGATTCATCAGCAGGTTGAGTGCGAAGTTCTGCTCGCGGTTGCGCGCGGTGATGCCCCAGACGCCGTTCTTTCCGTGCGTGTAGTCGCGCAGGGTCTGGATAACAGCGGTCTTGCCGTTGATTTCCTTGACCTGGCCGTAGAACGGCGCCTCACCGGTGCTCGGCTCCATGAAGACGAACTGGTTGACGAGGAAGCCGGGAACCATCGGGCCGGTCAGACGGTAGAAGGTGTAGCCGGTGCCATGCTTGTTTTCCTGCCACGACTCCATGCCTTTCGCATGCTTGTTCCAGAAGTCGTCCTGCAACTGGAGGATGCCGGAATAGAGCAGGTCGGTGTCTTCCAGCACGTGGTCGTTGAAGTATTCTTCCGCCGGCAGGCCCAAGGCGCGGGCCTTGATGCGCATGTTGATGTCCTTGGACACCAGCACGATCGGACGGCCCGGATACTGCGCTTCGAGTGCTCGGACAACGCCGAGGATCTGGTTGTCGGCCTTGCCGATCGGGAGTCCCTCCGGCAGCTCGCTGATCTGAAGCCGGGTCTGGAAAAACAGCCGGCCTTTTGCATCCTTGTTGCCGAGCTTCGACAGGGAAATACCTTCCTCGATCGCGTGTTCTTCGACCCCGGCTACAAGCGCATCAAGGGAGCGCGATACCTGACGGGCATTGCGTGCCACTTCGGACATGCCCTTCTTGTGGTTGTCCAGTTCCTCCAGCGTCATCATCGGCAGGTAGACATCGTGTTCGTCGAAGCGGAACAGCGAGGTCGGGTCGTGCATCAGCACGTTCGTGTCGAGGACGAACATCTTGGTCACGCCCATCTTGTCGCCGATGCGGCTGGCGCTGGACTTGATCAGGGTGTCGACTTCCTTGGCCTTGCTGGTGCGTTTGGCCGGAGTGGCTTTCTCGGTTTTTGCGCGCGCCTGTGGGGCCGAATCGGCAGCCGGGGCAGCAGATTCAACGAGCGTCATCACAGGTTTTGCCGGTTTTCCTTTCTCTACCTTCGGATAGTCTTGGGTTGAGAGCATTGTTGCTGGCTTGGTCGGCAATTTGGGCAGTGGCATCAGTACCTCAATCTAGAAATGTGTTGAATTGACTACGCGCGGGGTACAAACGGAGGTTGGAAGGTTGGACAACGGGGAGGGAAAGGGAATTGCAAAAGCAAAAAAGCCGTTTGAGGGGGAGGCTCGATGCCTCTTCCACAAACGGCCTTCGGTAAGGAAATTCTTTTAAATTCAATGTGTTCTGTTGTTACGCAAGAGCCTTCACAAACTCGAGCACTTCATCTACGTGCCCAGGCACCTTTACTCCACGCCATTCTTTCACCAATTTCCCGTTGCCGTCAACGACAAATGTGCTGCGCTCCACGCCGCGCACCTGCTTGCCATACATGTTTTTCATCTTCATGACATTGAACATGATGCACAACGTTTCGTCCGGATCGGAGATCAGTTCGAACGGCATGCCCAGCTTGGACTTGAAGCCTTCGTGGGAACGGATGCTGTCGCGGCTGATGCCGAAGATCTCGGTATTCGCTGCCTGGAACTGGGGATGCAGGTCGCGGAACTGCATGCTCTCGGTGGTGCAGCCCGGCGTATTGTCTTTCGGGTAGAAGTAAAGGACGATGTTCTTTCCCTTGTAGTCCGACAAGCGGAATGTCTGGTCGCCGGTCATTGCTGCGGTAAATTCGGGAACGATCAAGTTCAATGCAGATGGGCTTTCAGCCACGCTCTTCTCCTGGTCCATGTGTGTTGTCGCTTGTGGCGAAGTTGTTGTTGTCTCGTCCCCGGAGTGCGGGGCGCATTCGCGATGTTAGCGAATGTTCATCCTGTTGGGAACCTCGCTCGCTGGACAAAGACGGGATTCGTTTTCGTTCCTTCAAGCGTTCCGTTCCCCGCCCTCGAAGATGAGCGCGAGGACGACCTTGCGGCCTTCTCCCATCAGGATGTTGTAGGTGCGGCAGGCAGCCTGGCTGTCCATGCATTCGACGCCGATACGGCGAGTGGTCAGCGCGCCGATCAGCTTCGGATGGACAAAGCGCTGCCTGGTCCCCGTGCCGAGGATCACGACATCCGGCGAGGTATCGGCGATCTGCGCGAAATGTTCCGCCGTCAGCTCGTCGAAGGTACGCGGCGGCCAGGCGGCCGGCGCAATTTCAGGCAGGACGATCAGGCTGTGCGAAAAGCGTACCGCATTGATTTCGACGCCGGTTTCGTCGTAAGCGGTAACAGTCTGGTAATGCTGGGTGGCGGTGGTGTGGAGCTTCATGACACTGTAGACACGCGAATAGGCGTGAATTTCCGACAATTAGAGGAAAAAGATGGGGCATTGTAGCGTTTTCCGCGCTAAAACATCCCGACGTACATTGATAAAACTACTTGCTTTCGGCAAAATGAGTCTTTTGGCGGTGCACCATTGCATCCCAACTTTTGCGTAACTTCAAGGGATTGCTTCAGTGCGACCGATTCAGAAATCCAAGAAACTGGCAGACGTTTGCTACGACATCCGCGGGCCCGTACTCGAAAAGGCCAAGCAGATGGAGGAAGAGGGTCACAAGATCATCAAGCTGAACATCGGCAACCTCGCCGTGTTCGGTTTCGATGCGCCCGACGAGATCGTGCAGGACATGATCCGCAACATGCCGAACGCGGCCGGCTACACGGATTCCAAGGGTATGTTCGCGCCCCGCAAGTCCATCATGCATTACACGCAGGAAAAGAAGATTACCGGCGTGACGATCGAGGATGTCTATATCGGCAACGGTGCATCCGAGTTGATCGTGATGGGCATGAACGCACTGCTCAATACCGGCGACGAAGTGCTGGTGCCGGCGCCCGACTATCCCCTTTGGACTGCGGCTGTCAGCCTGTCCGGCGGCAAGCCGGTCCACTATGTCTGCGACGAAGAGTCCGGATGGCTGCCGGATATTGATGACATAAAGAAAAAGATCACGCCGAATACCAAGGCCATTGTGGTCATCAATCCGAATAACCCGACCGGTGCTTTGTATCCGGTTGAAGTGTTGCAACAAATCGTCGAAGTTGCCCGCCAGCATCAGTTGATCGTCTTTGCAGACGAGATCTACGACAAGACGCTGTACGACGGCGAAACGCACACTTCCATTGCATCGCTTGCTGACGACGTCTTGTTCATCACGCTTAATGGCCTGTCGAAGAACTATCGTTCCTGCGGCTATCGTTCCGGCTGGATGGTGGTGTCCGGCGACAAGAAGGCCGCGCGCGATTATATTGAAGGCTTGAACATGCTGGCGTCGATGCGCCTGTGCGCCAATGCGCCGGGTCAGTATGCGATCCAGACCGCATTGGGCGGGTACCAGAGCATTAACGACCTGGTCGGCCCCGGCGGCCGCCTGCTCAAGCAGCGCGATCTTGCGCACAAGCTTTTGTCCGATATTCCCGGTGTCAGCTGCGTGAAGCCGAAATCCGCGCTCTACATGTTCCCGCGGCTTGACCCGAAGATTTATCCGATCAAGAACGACCAGCAGTTCGCCTATGAATTGCTGGCCGAAGAGAAGGTCCTGATCGTGCAGGGCACCGGTTTCAACTGGATCGCGCCGGACCATTTCCGCGTCGTGTTCCTGCCGAATTCGGACGACCTGACCGAGGCGATCGGCCGCATTGCGCGTTTCCTCGAGAGTTATCGCAAGCGCCACGCGATCGCCGCGTAACGTTTCATCATTGCAGTACCTCCGTGTTCCGGCGTGTGCCGGACTCCAGCAGCGTTTTATTTTTGAAGATTATGAAACCCATCAAAGTAGGCTTGTTAGGCATCGGTACCGTCGGTTCCGGCACATTCAACGTTCTGAAGCGTAACCAGGAAGAGATTACGCGCCGCGCCGGCCGTCGTATCGAGATTGCGATGGTGGCGGACCTGAACGTCGAGCGTGCCAGGGAACTCACCAACGGCGAATGCGAAGTCGTCAATGACGCCAATCTGGTGGTGAACAACCCCGAAATCGATATCGTCATCGAGCTGATCGGCGGCTATGGTATCGCCAAGGACCTGGTGATGAAGGCGATTGCGAACGGCAAGCATGTCGTCACTGCCAACAAGGCACTGCTCGCGACGCACGGCAACGAAATCTTCAAGGCGGCGCAGGACAAGGGCGTGATGGTTGCGTTTGAAGCGGCTGTCGCCGGCGGCATCCCGATCATCAAGGCCCTGCGCGAAGGCCTGACCGCGAACCGCATCCAGTGGATCGCCGGCATCATCAACGGCACCACCAATTTCATCCTGTCCGAGATGCGCGACAAGGGGCTCGACTTCGACGTCGTGCTGAAGGAAGCGCAACGCCTTGGCTACGCGGAAGCCGATCCGACCTTCGACATCGAAGGCGTGGACGCGGCTCACAAGGCGACCATCATGTCGGCGATTGCATTCGGCATTCCGGTGCAGTTCGACAAGGCTCACGTGGAAGGCATCACCAAGCTGCAGGCAACCGACATCCGTTATGCCGAGCAGCTCGGCTACCGCATCAAGCTGCTGGGCATCGCGCGCCGCACGCCGAACGGCATCGAACTGCGCGTGCACCCGACCCTGATCCCGGCCAAGCGCCTGATCGCGAATGTCGAAGGCGCGATGAATGCCGTTCTGGTGCAGGGCGACGCCGTTGGCGCAACGCTGTACTACGGCAAGGGCGCCGGCTCCGAGCCGACCGCTTCCGCCGTCATCGCCGACCTCGTTGATATCACCCGCCTGGCGACTGCCGATCCGGAGCATCGCGTGCCGCACCTCGCATTCCAGCCGGATGCGATGGTCGATACGCCGATCCTGCCGATGAGCGAAGTGACGACCAGCTATTACCTGCGCATGCGCGTATCCGACCAGCCCGGCGTGCTGGCCGATGTGACGCGCATCCTCGCTGACTCGTCGATCTCCATCGATGCGATGCTGCAGAAGGAGCCGGATGAAGGCGAGACCCGCACCGACATCATCATGCTGACGCACCAGACCCAGGAGAAGAATATCGTTGCTGCGATTGCGAAGATCGAAGCACTGTCCACCGTGGTCGGCGAAGTGACGAAGATCCGCCTCGAGCAACTGAGCTGATGCCATCGCCTGCGGTCGGCGCAGGCGTCCAAAAGAAAACGGCCCGAAGATGCCATGTCTTCGGGCCGTTTTCTTTTTCTCTTAGCGGTGCGTGACGACCAGCAGGGCTTTTGCTTCCGTCTTGCCGACATTGCGGATTGCGTGGCTGCGGTCTGCCTGGTAACGGGCCGTTCCCCCGGCCTTCAGCTTTTTCGTCACCCCATCCACTTCCACTTCTGCCGTCCCGTGCAGGAGCGTCAGGTATTCCGTCGTACCCGGGTCATGCGGGTTCGATACCAGCGCACCTTCCGGTGCCAGTGTCAGTTCGTACCACTCGTATTTTCCTGCCAGTTCCATCGGGCCGAGTATCCGGAGCACGTAGCCTGCGTGCGCGCCGGGGAGGGTGGGGGTTTCGTGCGGCTCCAGCACGTGGATCGCCTCCTGCTCCGGCCTTTCGCTGGACAACAATTCTTCAATGCCGATGCCCAACGCGTTCGCCAGCCGCCATGCGACTGCGATGGTGGGGTTTGCCTTTTCCCGTTCGATCTGGGAAAGCATGGACTTGGATACGCCTGCCGCGCGTGACAGGTCGTCCAGCGTCAATCCGCGCTTGAGCCGCAGTTTCTGAAGGGTTGCGCCTACTTCCGGAGGGGAACTCGGCGGACTGATCTTTTTCATAAGGGGATACTTGCAAAGTTCAATGGTTGTATTTAATATTCAATATATTGAACTTGAGTTCTAAATAATGAATTCAGTGAATTATATTGAAATTGCATCGTAGCAGATGCGGCCGGGGATGAATACCCGCCGTTTGACGAAGAAATAGGGAGGCAGGCAATGGGCGACAAGAGTGCGAAGGAAAGTTTTTACGCTGGGCTGGAAAGCAATCTTGCCAGCTTGCGCGAGCAGGGGCTGTTCAAGCCGGAGCGGGTGATTGCGTCGCGCCAAGGCGCGGAAGTGACTTGCGACGATGGCCGCACGCTGATCAACCTGTGCGCCAACAACTACCTGGGTCTTTCCGGGGACGAGGAAACGGTGCGCGCCGCAATCGATGCGACCGAAAAGTATGGCTACGGGCTGTCGTCCGTCCGTTTCATCTGCGGCACCCAGACCGTGCACAAGCAGCTTGAACGCGCACTGTCCGAGTTCCTCGGCATGGAGGACACGATCCTGTATGCGGCAGCTTTCGATGCCAACGGCGGCGTGTTCGAACCCTTGTTCGACGAGAACGACGCCATTATTTCCGACGCCCTGAACCATGCCTCCATCATCGATGGCATCCGTCTCTGCAAGGCGGCGCGCTATCGCTACCAGCACAACGACATGGTCGACCTGGAAGCGCAATTGCAGGCGGCGGAAGGCAAGCGGCACAAGCTGATCGTGACCGACGGCGTGTTCTCGATGGACGGCACGATCGCGCAACTCGACAGGATCTGCGACCTGGCGGACAAATACGGCGCCCTGGTCATGATCGATGAATGCCACGCGAGCGGCTTCATGGGCAAGACCGGCCGCGGAACGCACGAGCACCACAACGTGATGGGGCGTGTCGACATCATTACCGGCACGCTCGGCAAGGCGCTCGGCGGCGCGATGGGCGGATTTACTTCCGCGCGCAAGGAGGTCATCCAGACGCTGCGCCAGAAATCGCGCCCCTATCTGTTCTCGAATTCGCTGGCGCCTTCGATTGCGGGAGCATCCCTGTCCGTGCTGCAACACCTGTCATCCTCTACCGAACTGCGCGATCGCTTGCACGCCAACACGGCGTACTTCCGCAAGGCGATCAGCGAGCTGGGATTCACGATCAAACCCGGCACGCATCCGGTGGTGCCTGTGATGCTGTTCGACGCACCGCTGGCACAGAAATTCGCGCAACGCCTGTACGAACTGGGTGTGCTGGTGACCGGTTTCTTCTACCCGGTCGTTCCAATGGGGCAGGCTCGGGTGCGCGTGCAGCTTTCGGCGGCGCACACAACGGGGCAACTCGACCGTGCCCTGGCCGCATTCCGGCAGGCGGGACAGGAACTTGAACTCTTGAAGAATTGAAGGAGCAGTACGATGGAACGCATTCTGGTTATCGGCGCCAACGGCCAGATCGGCAGCGAGCTGGTCGATGCGCTGATCGCGCGATTCGGGAAGGAAAACGTCATCGCCTCGGATATCGGGCCGGGCAGCCTCTTCGGCGCCGAGAACTACGAGCCCCTGGATGTCCTCGATGCCAGCCGTGTGGCGCAAGTCGTCGACCGGTACGGGATCACGCAGGTGTACCAGCTCGCGGCGCTCCTGTCCGTCACCGGCGAGCAGGCGCCGCTGAAGGCATGGACGCTCAACATGAACGGACTGCTCAACATTCTCGAGATCGCGCGCGAACGCGGACAGGCGGGCAAGCCGCTGAAGGTGTTCTGGCCGTCCTCGATTGCCGCCTTCGGGCCGCACACCCCGGCAGTGGACACGCCCCAGTTGGCGGTGATGGACCCGACTACGATTTACGGCATCAGCAAGCAGGCCGGCGAGCGCCTGTGCGAATACTATTTCAGCAAGTTCGGCGTGGACGTGCGCAGCATCCGCTATCCGGGCATCATCAGCCACAAATCGCCTCCCGGCGGCGGCACGACCGATTACGCCATTGCGATCTTCCACGCGGCGGCGCACGGGGAATGCTACGAGTGCTTCCTCGGACCGGAGTCGACGCTGCCGATGATTTACATGCCCGATGCCATTCGCGCAACGATCGAGCTGATGGATGCCCCTCCCGATCAGGTGCGGATCCGTTCCGCCTATAACGTGGCCGGGCTGAGCTTCAATCCGCGCGAACTGGCAAACGCAATCCGGCAGCGCCGCCCGGCTTTCGAGATCCGCTATCGCCCCGACCATCGTCAGGCCATCGCCGACACTTGGCCGCACAGTCTGGATGACACCCATGCCCGCGCCGACTGGGGCTGGAAGGCGAAGATAGGGCTCGACGAACTGGTCGATGACATGCTCGCCAATATTCGCCGCGAACCGCACAAACTCCACCACGCCGCGTAAGGAAAATGCCGCTCCGCCATGGGGCGGCAGTTATAATGCAAGATTCGGCCTGGAAGCTGTTGGCCTTCCGCCATCTCATTATTAAATTTTCAAGAATTTATGCAATACGTTTCCACTCGCGGTCAATCGCCGGCGCAATCGTTTTCCCAAATCCTGCTAGGCGGCCTCGCGCCGGACGGCGGCCTGTACCTGCCGGTCGAATATCCGAAGGTCAGCGGCGCCGAACTGGATGCCTGGCGCAAGCTGTCCTATGCCGATCTCGCAGTGGAAGTATTGAAGAAGTTTGCGACCGATATCCCGGAAGCTGACCTGAAGGCGTTGGCGCACAAGACCTATACCGCCGACGTGTACCGTAATGCACGCGCCGGTGAAGACGCGTCGCAGATCACGCCGCTGCGCGTGCTGGAAGAAGCGAACGGCACCAGGCTGGTCCTGCAGGCCCTGTCCAACGGCCCGACGCTGGCGTTCAAGGACATGGCGATGCAACTGCTCGGCAACCTGTTCGAGTATGCGCTGGCCAAACAGCATGCCGAACTGAACATTTTCGGCGCTACCTCGGGCGACACCGGCAGTGCTGCCGAGTATGCCATGCGCGGCAAGAAGGGCATCCGCGTCTTCATGCTGTCGCCGCACAAGAAGATGAGTGCGTTCCAGACCGCGCAGATGTTCAGCCTGCAGGATCCCAACATTTTCAACATTGCCGTCGAAGGCGTGTTCGATGACTGCCAGGACATGGTCAAGGCGGTGTCGAACGACCTCGATTTCAAGACCCGCCAGAAGATCGGCACGGTCAATTCCATCAACTGGGCGCGTGTCGTCGCGCAGGTGGTGTACTACTTCCGCGGCTATCTCAGCGCGACCACGAGCAACGACCAGAAGGTGTCGTTCACCGTCCCGTCCGGCAACTTCGGCAATATCTGCGCCGGCCATATCGCGCGCATGATGGGCCTGCCGATCGACAAGCTCGTCGCGGCGACCAACGAAAACGATGTGCTGGACGAGTTCTTCCGCACCGGCGTCTACCGTGTCCGCAAGTCGTCCGAGACCTACCATACGACCAGCCCGAGCATGGACATCAGCAAGGCGTCCAACTTCGAGCGTTTCGTCTATGACCTGCTTGGCCGCGATGCCGAACGCGTGCGCGCGCTGTTCAGGAAGGTAGACACGCATGGCGGTTTCGACCTGTCCGGCAAGCCGGGCAGCGATGGCGACGAGTTCGCCAAGGTTGCCCAGTATGGATTCCTGTCCGGCAAGTCGGTGCATGCCGACCGCGTGGCGACCATCCGCGACGTGCATGCAAAGTACGGCGTGACGATCGACACCCATACCGCGGACGGCGTGAAGGTCGCGCGCGAGCATCTGACGCCGGGTGTGCCGATGATCGTGCTCGAAACCGCATTGCCGGCGAAATTCAATGAAACAATCCGTGAATCGCTTGGCCGCGATGCCGAGCGTCCGGCCGGTTTCGAGAACATCGAAGCCCTGCCGCAGCGTTTCGAAGTAATGCCTGCGGATGTCGAGAAGATGAAGGCGTTCATCGCAAAACACACCGGTTTGTAACCAGATCCGCGTTTCGAGGCCCCGGTTGAGCATGACTGAAAAGAAACCCATGTTGAGCGCGCCGGAAGCGCTCGATATCCTTCTCTCTGCGGTCCGGCCGATCGCAGGGACGGAAACCCTTCCGACGCTGGAGTCGAACGGCCGCGTGCTGTCGGCAGACCAGACCTCGCAGCTCAACGTTCCGCCGATGGACAACACCCAGATGGACGGCTATGCGGTCCGCGCCGAAGACTGCGCCAGCGGCACTGTGCAGCTGAAGGTGTCGCAGCGTATCCCCGCCGGCCATGTCGGCACGCCGCTGCAACCCGGCACGGCCGCGCGCATCTTTACCGGCGCAATGATCCCGGATGGTGCGGACGCCGTCGTCATGCAGGAGCAGTGCGAGGCGCAGGGCGACTCCGTCATTGTGCGCCATGCGCCCAAGGCGGGCGAGTGGATCCGCCGCGCAGGCGAAGATATCCGGGCGGGCAACATCATCCTTTTCCGGGGAACGCGCTTGCGCGCGCAGGAGCTGGGACTTGCCTCGTCGGTCGGGCTTGCCGAACTGCCTGTGGTGCGCCGTCCCCGCGTGGCCGTCTTTTTTACCGGCGACGAGCTGGCGATGCCCGGCGAACCGCTGAAACCCGGCGCCATCTACAACTCCAATCGCTTCACGCTGCGCGGCCTGCTCGAGAACCTGGGCTGCGAAATCACCGACTACGGCATCGTTCCCGATTCGCTCGACGCCACCCGGACCACCTTGCGCACGGCGGCGGCGGAGCATGACCTGATCATCACCTCGGGCGGCGTGTCGGTCGGAGAAGAGGATCACATCAAGCCGGCGGTCGAGGCGGAAGGCCGCCTGAACATGTGGCAGATCGCGATCAAGCCCGGCAAGCCGCTTGCGTTCGGGGAAGTCGATCGCGGTGAAGGCGGCAGTGCATTTTTCATCGGACTGCCGGGGAATCCGGTTTCCAGCTTCGTGACTTTCCTGCTGTTCGTCCGGCCGTTCATCCTGCGTTTGCAGGGCGTGGCGGAAGTGGCGCCGAAGGCATTTGCGATGCGCGCCGATTTTTCCTTGGCGAAGGGCGACCGGCGCAATGAATTCCTGCGAGCGCGCATCAATCCGGCAGGCGGACTCGACCTGTTCTCCAACCAGGGGTCCGCAGTATTGACTTCGACCGTTTGGGGCGACGGACTGATCGACAATCCGCCCGGGAACGCGATTTCCCCCGGTGACGCTGTACGCTTCCTTCCTTTCAGCGAACTGCTTTTCTGAACATGAACATCCAACTCCGCTTTTTTGCAAGCGTGCGCGAGGCGCTCGGCACCAGCCAGGAAACCGTCGCCTTGCCCGGCAACGTCGTCACGGTGGGCGACGTTCGTGCCTGGCTGCGCGAGCGCGGCGGTGCATGGGCCGAGGCGCTGGCCGAGGGCAGGGCGTTGCGCATGGCCTGCAACCAGCAGATGACCGATGCCGGCACCCGTATCAGCGAGGGCTGCGAAGTCGCCTTTTTCCCGCCAGTGACCGGAGGCTGAGGACAATATGGCGATCCGCGTCCAGACCCAGGATTTCGACCTCGGCGCCGAGGTGGCGGCACTGCGTGCAGGGCAGGCGCAGGTTGGCGCCGTCGTGGCCTTTGTCGGCACCGTGCGCGACATGAATGAAGGCGCCGGCGTCAGCGAGATGGAGCTGGAGCACTATCCCGGCATGACCGAGAAGGCGCTGGGGGACATCGTTGCGGAGGCGAAGACGCGCTGGACCATCCTGGATGCGCTCGTAATCCATCGTGTCGGGCCGTTGAAGCCGCAGGACCAGATTGTCCTCGTCGCCGTGACCTCTGCCCACAGGGGCGAAGCGTTTTCCGCCTGCGAATTCATCATGGATTACCTGAAGACGCAGGCGCCGTTCTGGAAGAAGGAAGTCACGCCGCAGGGCGCGCGCTGGGTCGATGCCCGCGTGACGGACGACGAGGCGCTCGCCAAGTGGGGGATCAAGTCCTCCAACTCCGGCACACCCGCATGAGCTGGCTTGCCGTAGGCCTAGGCGCTGCAATCGGTGCATGGCTGCGGTGGGGACTCGGCATCATGCTGAATGCGCTCCACCCGCAGTTGCCATTGGGAACTATTCTGGCAAACCTCGGCGGAGGCTACCTGATCGGGATCTCGGTCGCATTTTTCTCCGCCTTGCCGAGCATTTCGCCCGAGTGGCGGCTCTTCATCGTGACAGGCTTCCTTGGCGGGCTGACGACCTTTTCCACCTTTTCCGCGGAATCCATGCAGCTCCTGCAGCGGGGTGACTATGCCTGGGCGCTTGGGCATTCCGTCCTGCACCTGATCGGGTCAGTGGTTCTGTGCATCGCGGGTTTCGCGACCTACAAAGCGCTCGCCTAATTCAATACCAACGAGGCCGGGGCAGCCAATGTGCCACCGGGCGGCGCCAGATCCAGCCCCCACTCGGCCTTGGCTGCGGCTTCCTGCAACAGGGAAGTGAACCCATGCAGCACCTGCTGCGCAAAGGCGATCTCGAAACCGTTCCCCTCGTTGGGTGAAAGGCTCAACCGGACAGGCTGGCCAGCGCCGAGGCTGAAATTCGCGTTGGTGATCAGGATGGGCGTTTCCCCAAGCGGAAAGCCGCGGATGTCATCCTGATAGACGCTGTCGAAGCTGCCGCTGTCCCGGATCGCCTCGACACTCGCATGATGTTCCATTTCGACAACATGGCCGCTGGCATGCGCCGCCAACGGGTTGTCCAGCGCGACCTGTCTCTCCATTGCTTCCAGCAGGGTTGGCCACAGCGCCTTGATCATCCGGCGCGTGAACCAGGCTCGGATTTCCTGCAGGTCGCCGTCTTCCGCGACGAAGGAGGCACGGCAAAGAATCCGGTCTTCTTCGGCTTGGTAAGTCACCTGAATTTGATGTAGTTCCATCGTCAATTGATTCTGGAATAACCAGAATCAAACATCCATTCTTGAAATGTGGTTTTGCGTCCCTACTTAATCATCAACTCGAATACTGGAGGGTCCCATGCGCCTCGACAAGCTGACAACCAAATTGCAAGAAGCCCTTGCTGACGCCCAAAGTCTGGCAGTCGGCAATGATAACCAATACATTGACCCGGTGCATATCCTGAGCGCCCTGCTGAGCCAGGACGACGGCAGCGCCAGATCGCTGCTGCAGCGCGCAGGCGTGAACGCCGGCGGGCTGTCATCCGCCCTGAAATCGGCGATCGACCGCCTGCCCAAGGTGTCGGGCACCGGCGGAGAAGTGCAGATCGGGCGTGAGTCCGTTGCCTTGCTGAACCTCGCCGACAAGGAGGCACAGAAGCGCGGCGACCAGTTCATCGCCAGCGAAATGGTCCTGCTTGCCCTGACCGACGACAAGTCCACGGCCGGGCAGCTGGCGCGCGACAACGGCCTGACCCGCAAGGCGCTGGAAGCGGCCATCACGGCGGTGCGTGGCGGCGGCAATGTGAATTCGCAGGATGCCGAAGGCCAGCGCGAAGCATTGAAGAAGTACACGCTCGACCTGACCGAACGCGCACGTTCCGGCAAGCTCGATCCGGTGATCGGCCGCGACGACGAAATCCGCCGCGCGATCCAGGTCCTGCAGCGCCGCTCCAAGAACAATCCGGTGCTGATCGGCGAACCGGGCGTGGGCAAGACCGCCATCGTGGAAGGTCTCGCCCAACGCATCGTCAACGGCGAAGTGCCGGACAGCTTGAAGTCCAAGCGCGTGCTCTCGCTCGACATGGCCGCCCTGCTGGCGGGCGCGAAGTACCGCGGCGAATTCGAGGAACGCCTGAAGGCCGTGCTGAAGGAGATCGCGCAGGACGAAGGCCAGACCATCGTTTTCATCGACGAGCTGCACACCATGGTTGGCGCGGGCAAGGCCGAGGGCGCGATCGATGCCGGCAACATGCTCAAGCCGGCGCTGGCGCGCGGCGAACTGCACTGCATCGGCGCGACCACGCTGGATGAGTACCGCAAGTACGTGGAAAAGGATGCCGCACTGGAGCGCCGCTTCCAGAAGATCCTGGTCGACGAGCCGAGTGTGGAGGCGACCATCGCCATCCTGCGCGGTCTGCAGGAAAAGTATGAAGTGCACCATGGCGTGGACATCACCGACCCGGCCATCGTCGCCGCGGCGGAGCTGTCGCACCGGTACATCACCGACCGCTTCCTGCCGGACAAGGCCATCGACCTGATCGATGAAGCCGCATCGAAGATCAAGATCGAGATCGACTCCAAGCCGGAAGTGATGGACAAGCTCGACCGTCGCCTGATCCAGCTGAAGATCGAGCGCGAGGCGGTGAAGAAGGAAATGGACGAGGCATCGCAGAAGCGCCTGGGCCTGATCGAGGAAGAGATCCACAAGCTCGGGCGTGAATATGCCGACCTCGAAGAAGTGTGGAAATCCGAGAAGGCAGCGGTGCACGGCACACAGCACATCAAGGAAGAGATCGAGAAGATCCGCCTACAGATGGAAGAAGCCAAGCGCAAGGGCGACTGGCAGAAGATGTCCGAACTGCAGTACGGCAAGCTGCCGGAACTGGAAGCGCAGCTCAAGCAGGCAGATATCGGCGACACCAGGGCGGCAGAGCGCAAGCTGCTGCGCACCCAGGTCGGCGCCGAGGAAATCGCCGAGGTGGTGTCGCGCGCGACCGGCATCCCTGTGTCGAAGATGATGCAGGGCGAGCGCGACAAGCTGCTGCACATGGAAGACGAACTGCACAAGCGCGTGGTCGGCCAGCACGAGGCGATCGTCGCGGTGTCGGATGCGATCCGCCGTTCGCGCGCGGGCTTGAGCGACCCGAACCGTCCGTACGGCTCGTTCATGTTCCTCGGCCCGACGGGCGTGGGCAAGACCGAGCTGTGCAAGGCGCTCGCATCCTTCCTGTTCGACACCGAGGAGGCGCTGATCCGGATCGACATGAGCGAGTTCATGGAGAAACATTCCGTGGCCCGCCTGATCGGCGCGCCTCCGGGTTATGTCGGCTATGAAGAGGGCGGCTACCTGACCGAAGCCGTGCGCCGCAAGCCGTACAGCGTGATCCTGCTCGACGAAATCGAGAAGGCGCACTCCGACGTTTTCAACGTGCTGCTGCAGGTGCTGGACGATGGCCGCATGACCGACGGGCAGGGCCGTACCGTGGACTTCAAGAACACGGTGATCGTCATGACGTCGAACCTGGGCTCGCACAAGATCCAGTCGATGGAAGAAAGCGATCCGCAACTGGTGAAGCTGGCGGTGATGGCCGAGGTGAAGACGCATTTCCGTCCGGAGTTCGTCAACCGCATCGACGAGATCGTGGTGTTCCATGGCCTCGACGAGAAGCACATCGGTTCGATCGCGCGCATCCAGTTGCAGGTGCTCGAGAGCCGACTGGCGAAGATGGACATCAAGCTGGAGATTACCGACGGCGCCCTGCAGAAGATTGCGGAAGCGGGATTCGATCCGGTGTATGGCGCGCGTCCGCTGAAGCGTGCGATCCAGCAGGAGATCGAGAATCCGCTGTCCAAGCGCATCCTCGAAGGGACGTTCGGTCCGAAGGACGTGGTGTCCGTCACCGCGCGCAACGGCGAACTGGTGTTCGAAAAGGCCGGCACGTTCTGACGGGTAGGTGTTGGCAAGGGAAAAGGCCGCTTCGCGCGGCCTTTTCCCTTTTCCGGATCAAGGCGCCCGGCGCGCGAAAAATGCGCTGGGCGATTGTCCGAAGGTTTTCTTGAACATCGAAGAGAATGCCGACTGGCTTGCATAGCCGAGTTCGCTGGCAACGTGTGACAGGGGTATGCCGCGTGCAATCAGCGGCGCGGCGTGCGCGAGGCGGACTTGCTGGCGCCACTGTCCGAAGCTCATGCCGAGTTCGCTTTCGAACAGCCGGGCGAGCGTCCGCGCGGACGCGCCGACACGCACAGCCCATTCGTCGAGGGTCAGCGCCGAGGCCGGTTCGGCAATCAGCATCTCGCACAAGACCTTGAGCCGCTTGTCATCGGGGAGGGCGACGCGGATGGGCATCGTTGTGGAGCGTGCAAGTTCGTCCAGCATGAGGGCAGAGATCATCGATTCCCGCGTCCCGCCCGCATCGGCCATGGCCAACGCGACGACGAGTTCGCGCAGCAGGGGCGATACCTCCAGCACTTCGCAATCCGCGCCGGGAAAAGGGGAGGCGTCTGCGTGTACGTAGAGCGCCCGCAGACGCGCCTGTTCCAGCGTCGCAACCTCATGCAAGGCCCTTGGCGGAATCCAGATCGCACGCTGCGGCGGCACGATCCACGTACTTTGTCCCACCGTCACGCGCACCACGCCCTCCAGGGCGTAGGTGACTTGTCCCCACTCGTGGCTGTGCGCCGCTAACAACTCCGACGCCTTGAGATCGCGGGCAACCAGGCGCACCGGTCGGTCCGGGGTTGGGGCGCGGCCGGGAAGATTCAGGCGGGTATGGGTGACGGGGACGGTTGCCATGGGGCCTCTCGGATGCGTTGGCGGGATTTCGATAAAACTTGTCGTTCTATCTTAAAACAGACGATGCGCTTTTGCATACACTCATTCCATCGTTTGTCCCCCGGGGAGTCCCATGAGCACTGCAGTTCCCACTCTTCGCCAGGACGCGCAGGTCATTGGCCTGGTCGGCGTCGCGCACGGCGTTTCGCATTTTTTCCATCTGATCCTTGCGCCGCTGTTTCCGTGGCTGAAGGACGCCTTCAGCCTGTCCTACGCGGAACTGGGGCTGCTGATGACGGTATTCTTTGTCGTGTCCGGGATCGGACAGGCGCTGGCCGGCTTCGTCGTCGACCGCGTGGGAGCGCGCGCCGTGCTGTTCTCCGGCATCGGATTCCTCGGCTTGTCCGCGCTTGTCCTGTCGCAGGCAAACAGCTATGCGATGCTGCTCGCCGGCTCCATGCTCGCGGGCATGGGTAACAGCGTGTTCCATCCGGCCGATTTCACGCTGCTCAACAAACGGGTATCGACGCCGCGCCTTGGGCATGCGTTTTCGGTACACGGCATCTCCGGGAACCTCGGCTGGGCGGCAGCGCCGGTCTTCCTCACGTTGATGGCGGGATTGTTCGACTGGCGCACCGCCTTGCTGGCTGCGGCGCTCATTCCGTTTGCGGTGCTTGCACTGCTCTTTGTGTACCGCGACCTGCTGCGCACGGACGAGGTCAGTGCCGCGGTTGCTGCGCCGAAGAAGGACGATGCCGGCAACGCACATATCCTCGACTTCATGCGTCTGCCTGCCGTCTGGCTGTGCTTTGCCTTCTTCTTCATCACGGCGATGGCGCTTGGCGGTATCCAGAGCTTTTCGTCGCAAAGCCTGCGTGATCTGTACGGCATGTCGCTGGCGTCCGCCACTGCCGGGTACACCGCCTACATGCTGGCGTCGGCTGCCGGCATGGTATGGGGCGGTTTCCTGGCATCGAAAGCCACGCGCCACGACCGCACCATTGCGTTTTCCTTCACCGCTGCCGGCCTGTTTGCCCTTGTGATCGCCGCCGGCATCGTCCCGCCGCTGGTCGCGGTGGCCCTGATGGGGGCGATCGGTTTCGGCGCGGGCGTTGCGGGGCCGTCGCGCGATTTGCTCATCCGCGCCGCTGCACCGAAAAATGCGACCGGACGGGTGTACGGCGTCGTGTATTCGGGGCTGGATATCGGGCTTGCCACCGGGCCGGCGCTGTTCGGCGCGCTGATGGATGCGGGGCATCCGTCCTGGGTGTTCGTCGGCATCGGGATCTTCCAGTGCCTTGCAATCCTGACCGCGGTCAGCGTCGGCAGCAATACGGCCAGGAACGCCGCACGCACGCAGGCGGCATGAGCAGGGCATTGATGTAAACCGGACGCATGGTCGCCGGCGTACGATTTCGCACGGTCGATCGCTTACAATCCTGAGTTATTTGCCTTATTTCATCTCGGGAGGAAATGATGACCTTTGCGACCTGCGACATCTGTGACGCCAACGAAGACAAGATTGCGGCCGGCACGCTTTCCGTGCTGCCGCCGGTATTCCAGAAATTCGGCAAGCGCACGGCATTCTCGGGCCAGGCTGCGACCCTGAAGGTTTTTGAAGACAACGTGCTGGTGCGTTCGGCGCTCGAAACCCCGGGCAACGGCCGCGTGCTCGTTGTCGATGGCGGCGGCAGCCTGCGCTGCGCGCTCGTGGGCGGCAACCTCGGCGTGCTCGCCGAGAAGAACGGCTGGGCCGGCATCATTGTCAATGGCTGCATCCGCGATTCCGAAGAAATCAATGGCTGCGACATCGGCGTGCGCGCGCTGGCCACGCATCCGCAACGCAGCATCCGCAAGGGCGTCGGGGAGCGCGAGCTGCGCGTGACGATCGCCGGTGTCGCGGTCAATCCCGGCGACTGGATCTACGCGGACGCCGACGGCGTTCTGGTATCCGCCCAGAAGCTCGATTGACCACGGGCCCCGCCATGACGGTAGCAGCGGACGACCCATCCTTCTCGACGCAACCGATCCTGCAGTCGCTGCCGCCGTCCGTAGCGAAGCAGCTCGCAACGCTGCCGGTGATGGAACTTCCCGGCGGCATGCAGGTATTCGAAACGCGGATGAAATGCGCGGGCTTCCCGATCATCCTGTCGGGGACGGTGCGCGTGTTCAAGTACCTTGCCAACGGGCGGCGCATCGAACTCTACCGGGTCACGCCGGATGAAGCCTGCATTCTCTCGCTTGGCTGCCTGCTGGGCGACGGGCAGTACCCGGCCACGGGCATCACTGCCGGTCCCACCCGGATCATCGTCATGCCGCCCGCGCTCTTCAACGAATGCCTGGCATCCGACGAGCGTTTCCGGACATCGATCTTCCGCGCGCTTGGCGACCGCCTGGTGAATACGATGGAACTGGTGGAAGAGGTGGCGACCCTGCGCCTCGATGTACGTCTTGCGTCGGCCCTCCTGGTGCACGAAAAGTCGGCCAAACCTGCGCCGGACGGCCGCCGGTTTGTCGCCATTACCCATCAGGAACTTGCCGACGAACTGGGCACGGTGCGGGAAATGATCAGCCGCCTGCTGGATGACTTTGAAGCGCAGGGCATGGTGGAGCTTGGGCGAGGACGTATCTGCATTTGCGACGGTGCGAAGCTGAGATTGCTTGCCGCGACGCGTTAGCGCCAGGTTATGTAACCGGGGTTACATACTTCTGCCGGCGCGGAGGCTAACCTGACACAGTTCATTCAACCAATGGAGAGCGTCATGAATGCAAATGTCGGTTCCGTCGACAAGATCATCCGCCTGGTTCTCGCGGCAATCCTGTTCAGCTTGTTTTTCATTCTTCCAGGCGACCAGAAGTGGTTCGGCCTGATCGGCTTTGTGCCTCTGCTGACCGGACTCGTCAACTGGTGTCCGCTCTACATGATCTTCGGGATCAATACCTGCCGTAGATAACTAATGCCGGTGACGATGGTGTATGTCGGGGAAATGGGGGTGCGCGTGCGTCAGCGGCACGTGCTTGTGCGGATGCACATGCGGCTCCTTCCCGTCCCACGGAAAATCATGTGAATGCTGATGGTGCGCATCATGGTAATGGGGGTGCGCATGCAGCATCTTTTCGTGCGTATGCACATGGTCGTGCGATTCCGTCACGTGCAGCCATATGCCGAGCAGCATCAATGCCGCGGCAATCCAGAATGCCGTTCCCGGCTGCTCGCCGGGCAGTGCCAGTGAAATCGCGGCACCGATGAATGGCGCTGCCGAGAAGTACGCCCCGGTACGCGCCGTGCCCAGGTGGCGCAGCGCAAGGACGAACAAGACCAGGCTCAACCCGTATCCGCAGAATCCGACCAGGCCGGCTGCCACGAGCCGGCTTGCATCCGGCAGTGTCGCGCCAAGCCAGCCGAGCGCGAAAGCCAGGTTGACGCAGCCCGCAACCAGTCCCTTGATCGCCGCGATCTGCGTGGCATCGCTCGCCGATACCTTGCGCGTCAGGTTGTTATCGATCGCCCAGCACAGGCAGGCGGCAACAATGCATAACGCGCCCCACGATATGCCCGTGCCGGACTCTTCAGACGGGCTCATTGAAAGGACGACGCCGCCCGCAATGATCAGCAGCATGCCGATGAAGATACGGCGGTCGAACTGTTCCCGGAAGACGAACCATGCAAGCAGCGCCGTCAGTACGCCCTCCAGGTTGAGCAGCAGGGAGGCAGTCGATGCCGTCGTCAGGCTGAGCCCTGTCATCAGGAATACCGGTCCCAGGATCCCGCCGCTCAATACCGCGCCCGCCAGCCAGGGCAGGTCTCCAGCGGTCAGGGAAGCTTCAGCCTTGATGCCGCGGCGTAACAGTGCCCTCACCACCAGCCAAGCGCCGAGGCCGAGCCCGCTGCCGGCATAAAAAATGCCCGCAAGCAGTACAGGCGGCATGTTGCCGACCAGAAGCTTGGCAAATGGCGTACTGGCTCCAAAAAGGACTGCCGCCAGGAGTGCATGTACGATACCTGTGCGCATTGGGAGGGAACTTGTTACGGTTTCACCATGTTCGCATGGACGAATACGAATTTCGAGCTGGCTGGGACAAAATACCCCGCGTGCCGTTCCCCTTTAAGCCGGGGAGAACGAATGCAAGTGCCAGCGGTCGTTAGCACTAATGATTTGAACAAGCTTTACCCCTCCAAATTCCACATCTCGAAATTTCCGTTTTGCAATGTGAAAAAATCGTGCGATACGCACTGTAATAATTTTTCATTTTGAGAAAAAACATTCCGTATCGCGAAATTTAAATATTAAGTATATGAAAAATAAGGAAATAATTTTACTTATATGTCTTATATAAGACCTTGTTGCCCTGCAAAAAACGGCATATGATTCACCCATCGAGTTTTCTTTTTTCTTCATCGTTTTAACCAGGAGAATGACCATGGCATCTCGCGAACAGCAAATCAAAGACTTGGAAAAGGATTGGGCCGAGAATCCGCGCTGGAAGGGCGTCAAGCGCAACTACACGGCAGAAGACGTTGTCCGTCTTCGCGGCTCGAAGCAAATCGAGTACACCCTGGCCAAGGAAGGTGCAGAGAAGCTGTGGAACAAGGTCAACGGCGCAGCCAAGAAGGGCTACGTGAACGCCTTCGGCGCGATCACCGCAGGCCAGGCAATGCAGCAGGCCAAGGCCGGCCTGGAAGCTGTCTACCTGTCCGGCTGGCAAGTCGCCGCCGACGGCAACACTTCCGAAACCATGTACCCCGACCAGTCGCTGTACGCATACGACTCCGTCCCGACCATGGTTCGCCGCATCAACAACACCTTCAAGCGCGCTGACGAAATCCAGTGGTCCCGCGGCATCAACCCGGGCGACGAAGGCTTCATCGACTACTTCCTGCCGATCGTTGCCGACGCAGAAGCCGGTTTCGGCGGCGTACTGAACGCCTTCGAACTGATGAAGAACATGATCTCCGCCGGCGCGGCAGGCGTGCACTTCGAAGACCAGCTGGCTGCAGTGAAGAAGTGCGGCCACATGGGCGGCAAGGTTCTGGTGCCGACGCAAGAAGCCATCGAGAAGCTGACCGCTGCTCGCTTCGCTGCCGACGTCATGGGCGTGCCCACCATCGTCCTGGCACGTACCGATGCTGAAGCTGCCAACCTGATCACCTCCGACCATGATGCGAACGACAAGCCGTTCCTGACCGGCGAGCGCACCAACGAAGGCTTCTACCGCGTCAAGAACGGTCTGGAGCAAGCCATCAGCCGCGGCGTCGCATACGCTCCGTTCGCTGACCTGGTGTGGTGCGAAACCGGCACGCCGGACCTCGGCTTTGCACGTGAATTCGCGCAAGCCGTCCACGCCAAGTGCCCGGGCAAGCTGCTGTCCTACAACTGCTCGCCGTCGTTCAACTGGAAGAAAAACCTCGACGACAAGACCATCGCCGAATTCCAGGAAAAGCTGTCCGAACTGGGCTACAAGTATCAGTTCATCACCCTGGCCGGTATCCACATCAACTGGTACAACACCTTCCAGTTCGCACACTCCTACGCTCGTGGCGAAGGCATGAAGCACTACGTGAACATGGTGCAGGAGCCGGAATTCGCAGCACGCGAAAAGGGCTACACCTTCGTGTCGCACCAGCAGGAAGTGGGTGCCGGTTACTTCGACGAAGTCACCACCGTCATCCAGGGCGGCACGTCTTCCGTGAAGGCGCTGACTGGTTCCACCGAAGAAGAACAGTTCCACTGATCCGCTTCCGCGGTAGGGAATGGAATGAAAAACCGCACTTTCGGGTGCGGTTTTTTTATGCGCAGAAGGAAATGCCGGATTGTCAGTGATGATGCCCTTCATGCGAGTGCGCATGACGCAATTCCGGGCTTCCCCTCATCTCGCCGCGCGCCTGGCGGATCACGCTGAATGACGCATTCAATGCAAGCGCACCCATGAGCAGCGCAACCAGCCAGTCCGGCCAGCCGCTGCCGGAGCCGAATACACCTGCGGCGGCAAGCATGACCGCGACATTGCCGATCGCATCGTTGCGCGTGCACAGCCATACCGAACGCATGTTGGCGTCGCCGCTGCGGAAGGCATACAGCAGCGCGGCGACACCGAGGTTCGCCGATAGTGCGAGCAGGCCGATTATGCCCATCGTCACCGGTTCAGGCACGACACCGGCCGCGACGCTCCATGCGGTCTTGCCCAGCACGAAAACGCCGAACGCCCCCATGCACAGGCCCTTGAACAGCGCCGCCCGGCTGCGCCAGATGGCGGCCATCGACAGGACCATCAGGGATACGCCGTAATTCGCCGCGTCACCGAAGAAATCCACGGCATCTGCAAGCAAGGAAGTGGAGGCAGACTGCAAACCGCCAAAAATCTCGACCCCGAACATGAGTGCATTGACAACAAGCGCAATCCACAACGCACGCCGGTAGCGCGGGTCCTGTGTGGCCTTCGGGGTGCAGGAATGGGCGCAGCAATGGTCAGACATGAAACTTCTCCTTCATCAATGTTTGCCTATTACAGACCCTGTAGCTACTATAGGGTCAAGCATTGCGTGAAAGGATGAGGATGAAGATCGGCGAACTGGCCAGGCATACCGGTTGCGAAGTGGAAACGATCCGCTACTACGAACGGGAAGGGCTGATCCCGACACCGCCGCGCACCGAGGGCAACTACCGCAGCTACAGCGAGCAGGATGCGGAACGCCTGTTGTTCATCCGGCATTGCCGTTCGCTGGGGATGTCGCTCGACGACATCCGTACCTTGCAGCATTTCCAGGCCAGGCCAGAACTGGCCTGCGATGAAATCAATGCCATGCTTGACCGTCATTTGCTGCAGACCGAGCAGCAGATCGCGTCGTTGCAACGCTTGCAAAAACAGCTGCAGACCTTGCGCAGCACCTGCCATTCCCAGCTTGATGCGCAGCACTGCGGCATCCTGCAGAACCTCCAAAGTGCGGCCAGCAGCAGCGAATGCGTATGCCATGACGGGCATGGGCATAGCTGATGCTTGGTAGAATGGGCACCCTTTTCACCATACTCCCCCGGACATCCCCATGCTGAGTTACCGCCACGCCTTCCACGCGGGCAACCATGCCGACGTGCTGAAACATGTCGTGCTGATCCAGTTGCTGCGTTACCTCGGCCAGAAAGACACGCCGTACATGTACATCGACACCCACTCGGGTGCAGGCGTGTACGCGCTCGATACCGGCTATGCCGACAAGAGCCGCGAATATGAAACCGGCATTGCGCGCCTGTGGGACCGGAAGGACCTGCCGGAACCGGTCGCGGAGTATATGCAGCTGATCAAGGACATGAACCCGAGCGGCAAGATGCGCTATTACCCCGGGTCGCCTTACTGCGCCGATAAAGTTGCACGCGAGCAGGACAGAATTCGGCTGTTCGAACTGCATCCGAGCGATGGCAAGCTGCTGGAAGACAATTTCCGCAAGCTCGAGGCGCACGCTGCGGCCCAAGGTCAACGCGGCGGCGTGCGGGGCAAGCGCGTCATGATCAACAAGGACGACGGTTTCACGGGATTGAAGGCATTGTTGCCTCCGCCATCGCGCCGCGGACTGGTGCTGCTCGATCCGCCCTATGAGGTCAAGGACGATTACCGCAAGGTCAAGGACACGCTGGCCGATGCGCTGACCCGCTTCCCAACGGGGACCTATGCAGTCTGGTATCCCGTCCTGCAACGCATGGAATCGCGCGAGCTGCCGGACAAGCTCAAGCGCCTGCAAGGCAAGGACTGGCTGAATGTCACCCTTTCCATCGGCGGTCCTTCGCCGGATGGATTCGGCCTGCACAGCAGCGGCATGTTCATCATCAATCCTCCATGGACGCTCGAACCGATGCTGCGCGAGATGATGCCTTTCCTCGTCAAGGCGCTGGCGCGTGACGAACAGGCGCGTTTTACATTGGAAACCGGTGCGCCGGTTACCGGCATGGGCAGCACGCGAAGGGCGTAACAGGGCGAGGCGGGAATTCCTCCCGCTATCCACTGTCGCACAAATGTATCAGTTTGAAATCGGTGAATCCGCAGGAGATCGCCGATCGTACAATCATTTGCAGACACGTTCTGCGCGTCGCCGTCTACTGCACAACGGTAAATCGCCATGGAGAATCTCGCCCGCGTTTTCTCGCAAGAGGCTGCCGCCCATGCGCATCGCGCGCGGGACTTCTTTCTTGCGCGTCAGCCGATCCTGGACCGGAACCAGGAGCTGTTCGCCTATGAGCTGCTTTTTCGCGAGGCCGAAGCAGACTCTGCGAATGTCACCAATGACCTGTCCGCTACAGCCTCTGTGATTGCCCACGCGGCCGAACTGGGCATGGCCAATGTGATCGGGAGTTCGCTCGGATTCATCAACGTCGATGCGGCAGTGCTGCTGAGCGACTTCATTCACTTCCTGCCCAGGGACCGGGTTGTCCTCGAAATCCTCGAGACGGTAGAAGTGGACGAACGCATCATTGCGCGTGTCGCAGAACTTGCTGCGGCCGGCTACGCAATCGCGCTCGATGACGTGGTCGCGGAGTCGGCCAATGTGCAGAAGCTGCTGCCGCTGGCGGACATCATCAAGGTCGACATCAGCGAACTCAACCAGGACCGGGTGACCCGCCTCGCAGGAAAATTCAAGCAGGCCGGCAAAAGACTGCTCGCCGAGAAAGTCGAGACGCTCGAGCAGTTCCGGCATTGCCTCGATCAGGATTTCGATTATTTCCAGGGCTATTACTTCGCAAAGCCCACCATCCTGGCGGGCAGGAAGCTGACGCCATCCCAGATCGCAATCATGCGCCTGATGACGCAACTGGCGTCGGACGCCGAACTCACGGCAATCGAAAGCAGCATCAAGCACGATGCATCGCTAGGCATGAGTCTGCTGCGCCTTGTTAATGCGCCAGGCGCCGGCGTTCCCGAACAGATCCATTCCCTTGGGCACGCAATGAAGGTGCTCGGGCGGCAGCAGATCCAGCGCTGGCTGCAGATCCTCCTTTATGCCGAGGCGGAAAAGGGCAGGGCCGCAGCTTCCCCGCTGCTGGCACTTGCGACGACACGCGGCAGGCTGCTCGAACTGATCGCGGACGCAATGCACCCTGGAGACCGCCGGATGGCAGGAATCGCGTTCACGGTCGGCATCCTCTCGCTCATGGATGCGCTGTTCGGCCTTCCGATGGAAGAAATCCTCCGCCATCTCTCCGTCGCGGCCGAGGTGAGGGAGGCTCTGCTGGAGCGCCGCGGCATATATGGCGACATGCTGCGGCTGGTCGAATGCATCGAGAAGATCGACACTGCCTGTCCGCAGCTCGCCCCCTTGCTCGACAAGCTGCATTTGTCATCGGAGCAGCTCTACGCGCTGCAGGTTGCCGCTTTCGAATGGAGCGACGCGGTTTCCGCTGGTGGCGTCAACTGATTTTGTTTCCGGAAGTAAATATCGTGAATCATTCCGGTGTTATTACCGGCACGCGGCGCCACCGCTACAATATGCCTCATGAATAAGGCATTCGTAAAAGAATCGGACGGCGATGACGACGACTTGGAAGGCGCAGTTCCCGCCATTCCGGCCGGTTCGAAAAATTACATGACACCGCAGGGGCACCAGCGCATGAAGGATGAGTTGCTGCGGCTGATCGATGTCGAGCGTCCGGAAGTCGTCAAGGTCGTGTCGTGGGCGGCATCGAACGGCGACCGCTCCGAGAACGGCGATTACATCTACGGCAAGCGCCGGCTGCGCGAGATCGACCGCCGCATCCGCTTCCTGACCAAGCGGCTGGATCTTGCCGAAGTCGTGGACCCCAGCGTGCACCATGGCAGCGACCAGGTCTTTTTTGGTGCGACAGTGACCTACGAAAACCAGGCCGGCGAAGAACATACCGTCACGATCGTCGGCATCGACGAACTCGATCCCCTGCATGGAAAGATCAGCTGGATTGCCCCGGTGGCGCGCGCGCTGACCAAGGCGCGTGAAGGCGATTCCGTCGTGCTCAAGACGCCGGCAGGACTGGATGAACTCACCATCCTCGAAGTCAGCTACCCGGCGAAATAGCTGCTCCGCCGCTTGAATCCGGCCGGAATGTCCGCCGGCCGCGCATCGCTGTCGCAATTCGTCAATGTACCGTCACATTTCCGGTACAAAATTTGCAAGAAGAAAAATATCCTGTAAAAAAAATGCCAGACGATTCCATGCCGATTATCTATTCCAGCCTCAACCATGCGTTGCGCGTTCCCCTTGCCGCCGAAGTGCATTCCCGGCCCTTCCTGCGGCTGGAGGCACCGGAAAGCCTGACCCACATCGCCGTCTATGCACGCGAAGAGGGCGATCCCACGACATCCAACGCGGCCGTGCAGCATGCATTCCTCGCCGCCTTGTGTACGCACTTCGGCGTGACGCCGCCGCTGCAGGAAGCGAAATACTTCTTTCATGACTTCGGACGCTTCCGCCTGAAGTGGGAGTGCCACACCGAGTTCGCCACCTACACCTTTGCGGGACGACATGAAGCCGGTACGGTTGCGGAGGCGTTCGAGCGTGTGCCGCTGTTCCAGTTGCCGCAGGAGTGGCTGCTGGGCCTGAAGAGCAAGATCATGGTGGCGGCGCACGTGGTGCTGGACAAATCGAACGGCTCAGCCGAATCCTTTGCCAATGGTCTGGAACGGGTGTTCGAAGGCAGCATGCTGGTCGGCAGCCATGTGCTGCAGGGCGGTGAAGTGTGGACGGATTTCCTCATCCAGTCCGATGGTTTCAGCCGCTTTGTCGTGCGCGACGTCGGCCTGCATGAACAACAGGCGGGACGTTTGGTACAGCGGGTGCTCGAAATTGAAACATACCGGATGATGGCGCTGCTCGGATTGCCGCATGCGCAGCAGGCGACGCCGGTGCTGAATGCGATCGAAGGAGAGCTGGCAACATTGACCGCGGCGATGGTGAACACCGATACCTCGAACGGCAGCCAGCTTCCCGACACGGACGATGAACAAGTCCTGCTCGGCACGATCACCGGACTGGCCGCGCGCATCGAAAAGCTCTCGCTTGCGAACAGCTATCGTTTTTCTGCGTCGCAGGCCTATTTCAGCCTCGTTCATGCGCGTATCGAGGAGTTGCGCGAGACCCGCATCGAGGGCTTCCCTACTGTAGGTGAATTCATGGATCGCCGCCTCACTCCGGCGATGAACACCTGCCAGGCCATCGCGCGCAGGCAGGAGGCGCTCGCCGAGCGAATCGCTCATTCCAATGATCTGCTTCGTACGCGTGTGGGCATCGTGCAGGAGCGGCAGAACCGTCAGATCCTGCACTCCATGAATACCCGCGCGGCCCAGCAGTTGCGACTGCAGCAGGCTGTCGAAGGCTTGTCGGTCGTGGCGATTTCGTACTACACGGTGGGATTGCTCAGCTATGTGGGCAAGGCTGCCAAGGCGGCAGGATGGCCGGTGAATCCGGACATCGCTACCGGCCTGTTACTGCCTCTGATCGCGGGAGGTGTATGGCTGGGTTTGCGGCGGATGCACAAGAGCATCCATACCGCATGAACTAGCCGCGCTCGCGCAGGATCCGCGCCACGCCGGGGATCTTGCGCACGTTGCGGATCAGGCGCGCAAGGTGGATGCGGTCTTCCACCTGCACGGTGAAATGCAACTGCTTCATCAGGTGGTCGCGGTCGTCGTCCATCCCGACATAGGTGATGTTGGCATCGGACTCGCCGATCTCCGCGGCCACGCGCGCAAGCACACCTTTTTCGTTGTCGACCAGGACCTTGATGCGGCAGTCGAAGCGGCGGGTTAGTTCGGCATCCCATACCAGTTCGATCCAGCGGTCCGGCTCCTTCGCATGCTGGCGCTTCGCCACTTCGCAGTCGGTGGTGTGGACAACGATGCCCTGGTCGCGCTTGAGCTGGCCGGTAATGCCGTCACCCGGGATGGGCTGGCAGCATTGCGCAAGCTGCACCGACACGCCTTCGTTGCCGTTGATGGCAACGGGATCCAGCTTGTTGCTCTTCTTTTCGCTGTCGAGCGGCGGCAGGGCAGCCGTCGGGTCGCTCTCCATCAGCGTACGGATATGGCGCGCGACGAGCGTCGCCATGCGCTTGCCTACACCGATATCGGCGTAAAGCTCATCAAGCGACTTCGCGCTGGACTCGTTCAGCAGTTTTTCCACCAGCTCCTGCGGCAAATTCGGATCGATATGCATCGCCGTCAGCGACTGGGCCAGCAGGCGCTTGCCAAGCTCGGTCGATTCGGCGAGGTTGATGGTGCGCAGATGGTGGCGGATCGCCGAACGCGCCTTGCCGGTTCGGACGAAGGTCAGCCAGTTCGGGCTGGGGCGTGAAGTCGGGGCAGTGACGATTTCCACGATGTCGCCATTGCGCAGTTCAGTACGTAGCGCGGAGTGTTCATGGTTGACGCGGGCACCGATTGCCTGATCGCCGATATCGGTGTGGATCGTGTAAGCGAAGTCGAGTACGGTCGCGCCGCGGGGCAGGGCAATGATCTTCGACTTCGGCGTGAAGACGTAGACCGAATCGGGGAACAGATCCACCTTGACGTGTTCGAGGAATTCGGCGGAATCACCCGTCTGCTTCTGGATGTCGAGCAGGGATTGGAGCCAGGCGTGCGTGCGCTGCTGCAGGTCCGTCAGGCTGGCATCGGAATCCTTGTACAGCCAATGCGCCGCCACACCGGCTTCTGCGACGTGGTGCATGTCCTGGGTGCGGATCTGGAATTCGACCGGTGTGCCGTAGGGGCCGATCAGGGTGGTGTGGAGCGACTGGTAGCCGTTCAGCTTGGGAATGGCGATGTAATCCTTGAACTTGCCCGGCATCGGCTTGTACAGCGCGTGCAGGGTGCCAAGTGCGACGTAACAGTTGGCGAAGCTGTCGACGACGATGCGGAAACCGTAGACGTCGAGCACCTGCGAAAAGGACAGGTGCTTGTTGCGCATCTTGCGGTAGATGCCGTACAGCGTCTTTTCGCGGCCGTACACCTGAGCCTTGATGCCGGTAGCGGCCAGCGTGTTGTTCACTGACTCAAGGATCTTGCTGACCACTTCACGCCGGTTGCCGCGTGCCGCTTTCACGGCCTTGGACAGCGTCTTGTAGCGCACCGGAAAAAGGTGCGAGAACGCCAGGTCCTGCAGTTCGCGGTAGATATTGTTCAGGCCGAGGCGATGCGCGATCGGCACATACACTTCCATCGTCTCGCGCGCGATGCGGCGCTTCTTGTCCGGGCTCATGAAGCCCAGGGTGCGCATGTTGTGCAGGCGGTCGGCGAGCTTGATCAGGATGACGCGCACGTCGCGCGCCATGGCCAGCAACATCTTGCGGAAGTTTTCCGCTTGTGCCTCGATCTGGCTCTGGAATTCGATCTTGTCGAGCTTCGACAAACCGTCCACCAGCGTGGCGACGGGAGCGCCGAAGCGCTCGATCAGCTCTTCCTTCTTGACGTCCTGGTCTTCCATGACGTCGTGGAGCAGGGCGGCCATGATGGCCTGCGCGTCAAGCTTCCAGTCGGCACAGATTTCCGCAACGGCAATCGGGTGCGAGATATAGGGTTCCCCCGACTTGCGGATCTGCCCGAGGTGCATCTCATCCGAAAAGCGATACGCTTCCTTCACCTTCTTCATTTCGGAAGGCGTGAGGTAGTCGCCCAGCTTGTTCATCAGCAGGGTAACGGATGCGACACCCGCGTTCTGCGCGGTGTTCGGGTCGTGCTTCAGAGGGGAATCGGGATTCTTGGATGCCGGGCGATCGGACGATGCCCGGTTATTCGGAGCGATTGATAGTGCTGAATCTGGTTGGGTCAGGTTCATACAATAAGCTTATCAGTCGCATGGCCGGTGGCGCTACTTAGCTCGGGACTTTTTTCAGCATTTCGATACCGACCTTGCCGGCAGCGATTTCGCGCAGCGCGATAACCGTCGGTTTGTCCTTGGCTTCGACTTTCGGGGTATGGCCTTGCAGGAGCTGGCGGGCGCGGTAAGTGGCGGACAAGGTCAGCTGGAAGCGGTTCGGGATCTGTTTGAGGCAATCTTCGATGGTGATACGGGCCATAAGTGCTCCTGAAAATACGGTGTCAGCTTAGATTAGCGTGAATACCCAGTTGGGCAAAAAGGGAAGCGTTGCGCGCGGCCTGTTGCGCGAAGCGGCAACGGGATGCTTTGACGATTGCAGTCAATTCCGACAAAGCAGTCGCAAACTCTTGATTAATAATAACATATTCGGACTCCGGGGCGTGCGCGATTTCTCCGCCGGCCGCCAGAATCCGGCGCGTAATCACATGTGGCTCATCCTGCCCGCGCTTCTTAAGCCGCTCTTCCAGTGCGGCGATGGACGGCGGCAGGATAAAGATCTCGACGGCGGTCGGAAACTGCTTCTTGACCTGCTGCGCGCCCTGCCAGTCGATTTCGAGCAGTACGTCGCGGCCGGCTTTCATCTCCTTTTCGATCATCAGGCGCGATGTTCCATAGTAATTACCGTGGACTTCGGCCGACTCCAAAAATTCCCCGGCTTCGCGCCGCTTGAGGAAATCCTCGGCAGTCGTGAAGTGGTATTCGCGTCCGTCCTGCTCGCCCGGGCGAGGCTGGCGGGTGGTGAAGGAGATCGACAGCTTGATGGCGGGTTCCTGCGCCAGCAGGGCGTTGACCAGAGTGGACTTGCCGGCGCCCGAAGGGGCGACCACCATGAACAGGCTGCCGGAAGGGTTGAAGGCTTCGGTCATAGAAGGGATATTGGGTTATGATGTGAAAAAGACAATGCCGGGGTCATTCGAGATTCTGAACCTGTTCCCGCATCTGCTCAATCAGCAGTTTCATCGCCATGGACGCGTCGGACAGCTCCTTCAGCGCGGCCTTGGAGCCAACCGTGTTCGCTTCGCGGTTCAGTTCCTGCATCATGAAATCGAGGCGCTTGCCGACCTGGCCGCCTTTTTTCAGGATGTAACGTGTTTCGCCGAGGTGCGCGGACAGGCGCGACAGTTCTTCCGCGACGTCGATGCGGATACCGTACAGGGTCACTTCCTGGCGGATACGCTCCAGCGCCTCCTCGCGCGACACGGTGGTCGGACCGCCGTTCGGCGCTGCGATGCCCAAGGCTTCCTTCATGCGGTCGGTCGCTTTTTGCTGGAACTGGGCAATTGCCTGAGGGATGAGCGGGGTGATGCGCTGGACGATTGCATCCATCTCGTCGACGCGCGACAGCAGCATTGCCTGCAGGGCTGCACCTTCGCGTGCGCGGGTTTCGACGAAGGCATTCAGCGCATCGCCAATCAGCGCTTGCACTTCTGTCTGCAAGGCTTCCTGGCCGGCTTCCGCATCGGCGACGACGCCCGGCCAGCGCAGGAGTTCGTTGACCGTTAGGGTGGGCGCGTCGGGGAAGCGCTGGAGCACTTCATGTTGCATCTTCGATAATGTGTCGAGCAGCTCACCGTTCAGGTTCTGAACTCCGCCCGCCGCCGCCTTGCGTCCGAAACTGAGTCGGCACTCTACCTTGCCGCGGCTGATGCGTGCCATGATGGCTTCGCGCAACACCGGTTCGAAGCTGCGGAATTCGTCATTGATGCGGAACTGGAGGTCGAGGAAGCGCGAGTTCACGCTTTTCAGTTCGACGGTCAGGGTGCCCGCATCGGTTTCGCGCGTGGTGACCGCGTAACCGGTCATGCTAGAGATCGTCAAAATGTTTCCTTGCTTTACAAATCAGTGATTTATCCACACAATCCTAAGCAACTCTCAGGGAAGCCGCCTCGAAAATATGGCATCGCAAAACAACGCTCCATTGCCGGATGGACTCGAAATTGCTGGATATCGCATTGTAAAGAAGATTGCGTCCGGCGGGTTCAGTATCGTCTACCTTGCCTATGATGAAGATGGCAACGCGGTGGCGATCAAGGAGTATCTGCCAAGCTCGCTGGCACTGCGCCAGCCCGGCGAACTGGTTCCCGCGATTTCCGCCGAAAACCTGCCCGTATTCCGCATCGGCCTTAAGTGCTTCTTCGAAGAAGGCCGCGCGCTTGCCCGCATCTCCCATCCCAACGTTGTCAGCGTCGTGAATTTCTTCCGCGCAAACGACACCGTCTACATGGTGATGGCCTATGAATCCGGGCGTTCGTTGCAGGATCACATCATCCGTCGCCGCGACAAAGGCGAACGGCCGCTGGTGTCGGAGCGTTTCATCCGCAAGATGTTCAACCAGGTGATGAACGGCCTGCGCGAAGTGCATGCCAACAAGCTGCTGCACCTTGACCTGAAGCCGGCAAATATCTACCTGCGCATGGATGGCACGCCGATCCTGCTCGATTTCGGTGCCGCCAGGCAGACACTCAGGGCCGACCAGCCCAAGCTCTATCCGATGTACACCCCCGGCTTCGCGCCGCCCGAGCTGTATGTCAAGAATGGCAACCTCGGCCCGTGGACAGACATCTACAGCATCGGCGCATCGATGTTCGCCTGCATGGTCGGCGCACCGCCGCAACCGGCGGACCAGCGCAAGACGAACGACCGCATGGAAGACCATTTCCGCAAACTGGAGAGCATGTATTCGCGCGAACTGATCCAGGTAATCCGCTGGTCGCTGCGCCTCGAGCCGCTCGAACGGCCGCAGAGCGTGTTCGCACTCCAGAAAGCCCTGCGCGAACAGGTGGTCGAACAGAAGGAACCCGACCTGATCGAGAAGGTCACTGCAAAGCTGCGCAACATGTTCAGCGGTCTCGGCAAGGGCTCGCAGGTCGGCAACACCACCATCCATAACAACACGCGCTAGGCGACAGTCACATGCGATTTTCCGTCTATCAGGAAAGCCACATCGGCGGCCGCAAGAACAACCAGGACCGCATGGGTTACAGCTTCACCCGTGATGCGCTGCTCCTGCTGCTGGCCGACGGCATGGGCGGACATATCCAGGGCGAGATGGCGGCTACGATTGCCTTGCAGACCATCGGATCGCTGTTCCAGCAGAACGCCAACCCTTACATCAAGAAACCCGAGAAGTTTCTCGAGGACAGTTTCTTCTCCGCACATCGCGAGATTCACCGTTACCGCGCAATCAACAATCTACCAGAGACACCGCGCACGACCATCGTTGCCTGCATCATCCAGCACAACAGCGCCTACTGGGCGCATTGTGGCGATTCGCGCCTCTACTGGATGCGGCAGGGACAGATTCTTGCTCGTACGCGCGACCACTCGCGCATCGAGACACTGATCGCACAAGGCAAGGTTGCACCCTCCGAGCGCGATACCCATCCCGACCGCAACAAGCTGTTCAACTGTCTCGGCGCCCCGAACTTGCCGATAGTGGAACTATCTCGCCGCGCCAGCCTGCAGGCCGGAGACGTCATCCTGCTATGTTCGGACGGCCTCTGGTCGGTATTGCCCGACCACGTGCTCGCGCAAAGCCTGCATACGCAAACCGTCGTACGCGCCGTGCCGGAACTGCTTGCGACCGCGACCGGCATCGCCGGCAAAACAAGCGATAATGTCACCGCCCTTGCCATGATGTGGGAGGGCACCAGCGTGCTGCAGGATTCGCCGTCAACGATCACCACGCACACCTTGCCGATCGGCAGCGTCACGACCACCATCCAGGCGCCACGTCATGCCGATCTCGAGCAGGCCGATGCGTTCAATGACAGCGAAATCGAAAAAGCAATCGAAGAAATCCGCGAAGCGATCGAGAAGACCGCTCGCGTTACCTCCAAAAATTAAGAGCCCATCCTATGCAGTTTGAAAAACGCCCGAGCGGACGTGCCGCCGATGTATTGCGCCCCGTACGCCTGACCCGTAATTACACGAAGCATGCAGAGGGTTCCGTCCTCGTCGAATTCGGCGACACCAAGGTCATCTGCACCGCCAGCATCGAAGAAAAAGTGCCCGGCTTCCTGAAAGGAAAGGGGCAAGGCTGGATGACAGCCGAGTACGGAATGCTGCCCCGCTCCACGCACAGCCGGATGGACCGCGAAGCGGCAAAGGGCAAGCAATCCGGAAGGACGCAGGAAATCCAGCGCCTGATCGGCCGCTCGCTGCGCGCCGCGTTCGACCTGAACGCATTCGGCGAGCGTACGCTGCATCTGGACTGTGACGTCATCCAGGCAGATGGCGGCACGCGTACGGCTTCGATCACCGGTGCGATGGTTGCGGCTTACGATGCTTTTTCGAAACTCGCTGCGGCCCAGGTCATTCCAGCTATCCCGGTAAAGCACTTCGTTGCTGCAATCTCCGTTGGCGTTTTCCAGGGGATGCCGGTGCTCGACCTGGATTATGTCGAGGACTCCGACTGTGATACCGACATGAACGTCGTGATGACGGATGCCGGTCATTTTGTCGAGGTGCAGGGAACGGCCGAAGGCGCCGCATTCGACCGCCCGACAATGAACAGGCTTCTCGATCTCGCGGAAGCGGGAATTGCCGATCTCATCAAGCTGCAGAAGGGCACGCTCGGCCTGGCATAACAGGATTTTTCGCAACATATGCGGCGCGAGCAGCAGTGCTGGCGCCGCTTGTCTTTTCAGTATTCCATGACTCGCAAACTCATACTCGCATCCAACAACGCTGGCAAGCTGAAGGAATTCCGCGAGCTGCTCGCCACCGTCGGCTTCGACGTCCACGCCCAGGGTGAATTCAATGTGCCCGAGGCGGAAGAACCTCACATCACCTTCGTCGAGAATGCGCTCGCCAAGGCGCGTCATGCCGCACGCCTGACCGGCATGCCGGCGCTCGCGGACGATTCAGGCGTGTGCGTTACAGCCTTGGGTGGCGCACCCGGCGTGTACTCGGCACGCTATGCCGGCGAGCCGAAATCCGACGCGCGCAACAATGAAAAATTGATCGCCGACCTGGAACCGCACGTCGACAAGTCAGCCTACTATTACTGCGCGCTCGTATTCGTGCGACACGCCGACGATCCGCAACCGGTGATTGCCGAAGGCCGCTGGGATGGTGAAATCATTGCCGAGGCCCGCGGTGAAGGCGGATTCGGCTACGACCCTTATTTCTGGCTGCCCACTCTCGGCAAGACCGTTGCCGAACTGACTGCAGAAGAAAAGAATGGCCTGTCGCACCGGGGCAAGGCACTACGCTCGCTCGTTGAAAAATTTCGATGATTCCAATCAAGCCCATCCATTCCGGCAGTAGCGCAGCAACGCCTGTGGACGCCGCAAGCGCCTTCCTCAAGCCAGGCGCGCTGCACCTGACGGCCTTGCCTCCGTTGTCCCTCTACATCCATTTTCCCTGGTGCGTGAGGAAGTGCCCGTACTGCGATTTCAATTCGCACGAGGTCAAGAACGGTTTTCCGGAAGACGAATATCTGGCCGCATTGCGCAGCGACCTGGAAAGTGCATTGCCGCTGATCTGGGGGCGCAAGGTCTATACGGTGTTCATCGGCGGCGGCACACCCAGCCTCATGTCGGCAGCGGGGCTCGACCGGCTGATGTCGGATATCCGCACATTGCTTCCGCTCGACGGCGCAGCCGAGATAACGATGGAAGCGAATCCGGGCACATTCGAAGCCGAGAAGTTCAAGTCTTACCGTGCAAGCGGCATCAACAGGTTGTCGATCGGCATCCAGAGTTTCAATTCCCGCCATCTTCAAGCACTTGGCCGCATCCATGACGACAGCGAGGCCAGGCGTGCCGTCGAGATCGCGCATGCCAATTTCGACAATTTCAACCTCGACCTCATGTATGCATTGCCGACGCAATCTCTCGACGAGGCTCGCAAGGATGTCTCCACCGCGATCGGCTTCGCACCGCCGCACCTGTCGCTCTACCACCTGACGCTCGAGCCAAACACCTATTTCGCGAAGTATCCGCCGGTAGTTCCCGATGACGATGCAAGTGCCGAGATGCAGGACATGATCCAGCAGATCACGGAGGAGGCGGGCTATCAGCATTACGAGGTATCTGCATACGCGAAGCCCAGGCGGCATGCGCGGCATAACCTCAATTACTGGGAGTTTGGCGACTATCTGGGCATCGGCGCAGGCGCGCATTCCAAGATTTCCTTCCCTCATCGCATCGTGCGCCAGATGCGCTACAAGCAGCCGAAGGCTTATCTGGAGCAGGTGAAACTTGGAGGCCAGATTCAGGAGGAATTCGAGATCGGACGTGGCGACCTCGGATTCGAGTTCATGCTCAATGCGCTGCGACTGAATGGCGGGTTCGAGCCGAATCTGTTTGCAGAGCGCACCGGCCTGACGCTCAACGCAATTGAAAAGTCGCTCAACGAAGCCGAGGCAAAAGGATTGCTGTATCGCGATCACAAAATCATCCGTCCAACGGAACTGGGCCGACGTTTCCTGAACGACTTGCAGCAGATGTTCCTCAACTAAATTTCCCGGCGGGCAGGGCAGTGCAGGGGGAGTCAGGTATAATCCGGTCTGCATCGATCAAGGCAAGTTCTTTGCCGCCCCGCATATCGATGCATTCCCAGACCGGAGGTGTGGCCGAGTGGTTTAAGGCACTGGTCTTGAAAACCAGCGAGGGTTTACGCCCTCCGTGAGTTCGAATCTCACCGCCTCCGCCAAATCTTTTCCAAGCACCGATCGACTTGGCTCTCTTCGTTCTCAAGGTGAAAGCAGCATGCTTCGCCTGAAACTGCACTTTTCATGGCATCTCACGTTGTTCCGGCAACTCGAAGTTGAAATCTTTCCCTCGCAAGCCCTTGTTCGTCATGAATGTGGCCATACATGTGTTCGTATAGTTTGGGGGTAAAAGTTATGGGAAACAACGTCACACATCGAGCCAAGGTGTCACCAGGAACTTGGAGCACCGATGAATACATTCGGCGCTGGGCGCGCAACCATGGAATGTCGTCTGGAGAGTGCGTCGTCCCACTGCAAAGTCTGCATGGCCTATGGGTGGCACGGATTAACTTTGGCCAAGCAGGAGAACCTGTGGAGCGCGTTGCCCCGGACGCATTATGCGATAGTCGTCCGTAACGATCTTTGCGGAGTGAGTTGTGCGAGTGAAAGTGGAAACTGGCCAATCGTTTCATTGATCGCAAGTCCCCATTCAGAAGCCGTTCAGAAGCCGTTCAATAAAGGCTGAGCATTCACGACATGCAGACTGTAGGGGCAAGTTATGTTCCTTCATAGGGGACTATTGCAGTGCATACATGGTCGAGAGGGCATCGTATGTCTTGTTTTGCAATCGATGGGCGCGGATTTTCTGAGTTGTCTTTATGGAATTTAATTTGGGTGACAGAAAAAAACCTTGCACACTCCCGAACGGCTTGCTATAGTTCGCCTCCCGTTGAGCAACACGCAGCAACGAAGCGATTCAGACGAGTCGGTTCCGAGAGCGAAAACGGTCTTGAATTACCGCCGCATAGTGATTAATCACAACGCATTAATCAGGTGGAGAAAATGGTAAGGCAAGTGAAATGAGTTCTTTAAAAAATAACAGCCGATAAGTGTGGGCGCTTGGTGGAAGTGCGGCGCTGGGGTGACTCAGCGTAGAACTTAAAACATTAAGTGCTCACAAAAAAAATATAGGTAAGTTCACAAGAACATACCTGTCAGTATTTTGAGTGAGCGACGGTTCTTCGGAACCTGGCAGCAATGCCACAACAGAGATTGAACTGAAGAGTTTGATCCTGGCTCAGATTGAACGCTGGCGGCATGCCTTACACATGCAAGTCGAACGGCAGCGCGGGAGCAATCCTGGCGGCGAGTGGCGAACGGGTGAGTAATATATCGGAACGTGCCCTGGAGTGGGGGATAACTAGTCGAAAGACTAGCTAATACCGCATACGATCTACGGATGAAAGTGGGGGATCGCAAGACCTCATGCTCCTGGAGCGGCCGATATCTGATTAGCTAGTTGGTGGGGTAAAAGCCTACCAAGGCGACGATCAGTAGCTGGTCTGAGAGGACGACCAGCCACACTGGGACTGAGACACGGCCCAGACTCCTACGGGAGGCAGCAGTGGGGAATTTTGGACAATGGGGGCAACCCTGATCCAGCAATGCCGCGTGTGTGAAGAAGGCCTTCGGGTTGTAAAGCACTTTTGTTCGGAAAGAAATCGCCTGGGCTAATACCCTGGGTGGATGACGGTACCGGAAGAATAAGCACCGGCTAACTACGTGCCAGCAGCCGCGGTAATACGTAGGGTGCAAGCGTTAATCGGAATTACTGGGCGTAAAGCGTGCGCAGGCGGTTGTGCAAGACAGATGTGAAATCCCCGGGCTTAACCTGGGAACTGCATTTGTGACTGCACGGCTAGAGTGTGTCAGAGGGGGGTAGAATTCCACGTGTAGCAGTGAAATGCGTAGATATGTGGAGGAATACCGATGGCGAAGGCAGCCCCCTGGGATAACACTGACGCTCATGCACGAAAGCGTGGGGAGCAAACAGGATTAGATACCCTGGTAGTCCACGCCCTAAACGATGTCAACTAGTTGTCGGGTCTTAATTGACTTGGTAACGCAGCTAACGCGTGAAGTTGACCGCCTGGGGAGTACGGTCGCAAGATTAAAACTCAAAGGAATTGACGGGGACCCGCACAAGCGGTGGATGATGTGGATTAATTCGATGCAACGCGAAAAACCTTACCTACCCTTGACATGGTCGGAATCCTGGAGAGATCTGGGAGTGCTCGAAAGAGAACCGGCGCACAGGTGCTGCATGGCTGTCGTCAGCTCGTGTCGTGAGATGTTGGGTTAAGTCCCGCAACGAGCGCAACCCTTGTCATTAGTTGCTACGAAAGGGCACTCTAATGAGACTGCCGGTGACAAACCGGAGGAAGGTGGGGATGACGTCAAGTCCTCATGGCCCTTATGGGTAGGGCTTCACACGTCATACAATGGTACATACAGAGGGCCGCCAACCCGCGAGGGGGAGCTAATCCCAGAAAGTGTATCGTAGTCCGGATTGTAGTCTGCAACTCGACTGCATGAAGTTGGAATCGCTAGTAATCGCGGATCAGCATGTCGCGGTGAATACGTTCCCGGGTCTTGTACACACCGCCCGTCACACCATGGGAGCGGGTTTTACCAGAAGTAGGTAGCCTAACCGCAAGGAGGGCGCTTACCACGGTAGGATTCGTGACTGGGGTGAAGTCGTAACAAGGTAGCCGTATCGGAAGGTGCGGCTGGATCACCTCCTTTCTAGAGTTCGCATCCAAATCAAGCGTTCACACTTATCGGTGTGTTATCAAAGACAGCCGCAGTAGGTCTGTAGCTCAGCTGGTTAGAGCACTACCTTGACATGGTAGGGGTCGTTGGTTCGAGTCCAATCAGACCTACCACTTCGCGGAAAAATCAAACCTAAGTTTCAATGCGGGAATAGCTCAGTTGGTAGAGCGCAACCTTGCCAAGGTTGAGGTCGAGAGTTCGAGACTCTTTTCCCGCTCCATTAATTTAGGTTTGATCTTTTACGATCAATAGGCTGTTTTGTTCTTTAACAATCTGGAAGAAGTAGTAAAGAATTTATCAGTTGTAGCTGATGCGTTGTGATGACGTGTTGGTTGCGACTGGTGGGTTGTGATTGTATCAATCATATGTATGAAAGAGTTCTCGCAGCAATGCGAGTAGTCTGGAATACGGCACGCAAACTCAAGCTCTATAGCGTTTCTCGCAAGAGAAGCTAACGTTATAGGGACAAGCGAATAAGTGCACATGGTGGATGCCTTGGCGATATCAGGCGATGAAGGACGTAGTAGCTTGCGATAAGCTGCGGGGAGTGAGCAAACACACTTTGATCCGCAGATTTCCGAATGGGGAAACCCGGCCCTTTGGGTCATCCCACACTGAATACATAGGTGTGTGGAAGCGAACGCGGCGAACTGAAACATCTAAGTAGCTGCAGGAAAAGAAATCAACCGAGATTCCCAAAGTAGTGGCGAGCGAAATGGGAACAGCCTGCAAGATTTAGCATCAGCGATAGTGGAACGCTCTGGAAAGTGCGGCCATAGAGGGTGATAGCCCCTTACACGAAATCCCTGGTGTGGAACTAAGCTTGCGACAAGTAGGGCGGGGCACGTGAAACCCTGTCTGAACATGGGGGGACCATCCTCCAAGGCTAAATACTCGATATCGACCGATAGTGAACCAGTACCGTGAGGGAAAGGCGAAAAGAACCCCGGAAGGGGAGTGAAATAGAACCTGAAACCGTGTGCATACAAACAGTAGGAGCCTCGCAAGGGGTGACTGCGTACCTTTTGTATAATGGGTCAGCGACTTACATTCAGTGGCAAGGTTAACCGCATAGGGAAGCCGTAGAGAAATCGAGTCCGAATAGGGCGTTCAGTCGCTGGGTGTAGACCCGAAACCAAGTGATCTACCCATGGCCAGGATGAAGGTGCCGTAACAGGTACTGGAGGTCCGAACCCACTAACGTTGAAAAGTTAGGGGATGAGCTGTGGGTAGGGGTGAAAGGCTAAACAAACTTGGAAATAGCTGGTTCTCTCCGAAAACTATTTAGGTAGTGCCTCAAGTATCACCATCGGGGGTAGAGCACTGTTATGGCTAGGGGGTCATCGCGACTTACCAAACCATTGCAAACTCCGAATACCGATGAGTGCGAGCTTGGGAGACAGACGCCGGGTGCTAACGTCCGACGTCAAGAGGGAAACAACCCAGACCGCCAGCTAAGGTCCCAAAGATTGGCTAAGTGGAAAACGAAGTGGGAAGGCTAAAACAGTCAGGAGGTTGGCTTAGAAGCAGCCATCCTTTAAAGAAAGCGTAATAGCTCACTGATCGAGTCGTCCTGCGCGGAAGATGTAACGGGGCTAAGCCAGTCACCGAAGCTGCGGATATGCGTAAGCATATGGTAGGAGAGCGTTCTGTAAGCCTGCGAAGGTGTCTTGTAAAGGATGCTGGAGGTATCAGAAGTGCGAATGCTGACATGAGTAGCGATAATGCGGGTGAAAGGCCCGCACGCCGTAAGCCCAAGGTTTCCTGTTCAACGTTCATCGGAGCAGGGTGAGTCGGCCCCTAAGGCGAGGCAGAGATGCGTAGCTGATGGGAAGCAGGTTAATATTCCTGCACCGTCGTTAGATGCGATGGGGGGACGGATCGCGGAAGGTTGTCCGGGTGTTGGATGTCCCGGTTCCTAACTCAAAGAAGGCGCTTAGGCAAATCCGGGCGCGTAATTCAAGGGGTTGGGACGAGCGGCTTTATGCCGCGAAGCAATCGGAAGTGGTTCCAAGAAAAGCCTCTAAGCTTCAGTCTAACGAGACCGTACCGCAAACCGACACAGGTGGGCGAGATGAGTATTCTAAGGCGCTTGAGAGAACTCGGGAGAAGGAACTCGGCAAATTGGTACCGTAACTTCGGGATAAGGTACGCCCTTGTAGCTTGACTGGCCTGCGCCAGGAGGGTGAAGGGGTTGCAATAAACTGGTGGCTGCGACTGTTTAATAAAAACACAGCACTCTGCAAACACGAAAGTGGACGTATAGGGTGTGACGCCTGCCCGGTGCTGGAAGATTAAATGATGGGGTGCAAGCTCTTGATTGAAGTCCCAGTAAACGGCGGCCGTAACTATAACGGTCCTAAGGTAGCGAAATTCCTTGTCGGGTAAGTTCCGACCTGCACGAATGGCGTAACGATGGCCACACTGTCTCCTCCCGAGACTCAGCGAAGTTGAAGTGTTTGTGATGATGCAATCTACCCGCGGCTAGACGGAAAGACCCCATGAACCTTTACTGTAGCTTTGCATTGGACTTTGAACCAATCTGTGTAGGATAGGTGGGAGGCTTTGAAGCGGTGACGCCAGTTGCCGTGGAGCCAACCTTGAAATACCACCCTGGTTTGTTTGAGGTTCTAACCTTGGTCCGTTATCCGGATCGGGGACAGTGCATGGTAGGCAGTTTGACTGGGGCGGTCTCCTCCCAAAGTGTAACGGAGGAGTTCGAAGGTACGCTAGGTACGGTCGGACATCGTGCTAATAGTGCAATGGCATAAGCGTGCTTAACTGCGAGACTGACAAGTCGAGCAGGTACGAAAGTAGGACATAGTGATCCGGTGGTTCTGTATGGAAGGGCCATCGCTCAACGGATAAAAGGTACTCTGGGGATAACAGGCTGATTCCTCCCAAGAGTTCATATCGACGGGGGAGTTTGGCACCTCGATGTCGGCTCATCACATCCTGGGGCTGTAGCCGGTCCCAAGGGTATGGCTGTTCGCCATTTAAAGTGGTACGTGAGCTGGGTTTAAAACGTCGTGAGACAGTTTGGTCCCTATCTGCCGTGGGCGTTGGAAGTTTGAGGGGGGCTGCTCCTAGTACGAGAGGACCGGAGTGGACGAACCTCTGGTGTACCGGTTGTCACGCCAGTGGCATTGCCGGGTAGCTAAGTTCGGAAGAGATAACCGCTGAAAGCATCTAAGCGGGAAACTTGCCTCAAGATGAGACTTCCCGGAGACTTGATCTCCCTAAAGGGTCGTTCGAGACCAGGACGTTGATAGGTCAGGTGTGGAAGCGCAGTAATGCGTTAAGCTAACTGATACTAATTGCCCGTGCGGCTTGTCCCTATAACCTTAGCAAGGTATAGGCAAGTAAGCGTGTGAATGACTGTTCAATCACACCCGCCAATTTGTAGTACCCCTAACTACTGCTTCTTCCCAGATTGAGTTGTTTGTATCCGCCAGCAGCAACGGCAATACATGCAACGCTACAAGTTATGCCTGATGACCATAGCGCGTTGGTCCCACCCCTTCCCATCCCGAACAGGACCGTGAAACGACGTCGCGCCGATGATAGTGCTGCAACCAGTGTGAAAGTAGGTAATCGTCAGGCTTGTTATTCGCATGAGCCCCTCCTTCGAACGAAGGCGGGGCTTTTTGCTTTGCAGCGATGAAATTTATTTCCGCCATTCCACGATGGCGAAATCATCGCTCTGCCGCCAAGGGGCGCACGGGTTTGTGCCTCTTCAATGCTACCTTGGTTGTGTGACTACACTTGCTCGGCTGGGTACACGCCGGGGTTGCCACCGAACTGACGCGTCAGGTCGCGTGCATGCTTGTAGAGGACTGGCAGAATTTCTTCCACCGTCATTTCTTCGATGCGATAGCGCGGGCCGGACACTGTGAGCGCTCCCGCAAATTCCTGGTGAATGCCAAACACGGGGCATGAGACCGCTGCTGTTTCCGGGTCGCGCTCTCCGTATGATGCGGCGTGCAGGGTCTGCCGGATCTCGTCGTAACGTCGTCCTGAGTGGCCGCCAAAGGCAAGGATCACATGCCCCGATGCACCTACGTCGATTGGCAATCGGTCTCCTTCGCTGATCGCATCGCGCACCGCCCGCGGCGCATCCACGCGGTGCAGGCACACGCGCTTGTCGCCATCCCGGACAAAAAAAGAGGCGCTTTCACGCAGTTCCCCTGCAATTTCCCTAAGTGCCTTCGGCACGCAGTCGGCGGTGCGGAATTGGCGCTGGTAGAGCGTGCCGAGATAGAGCGGCTTAGCCCCAAGCTTGTAGTACCCCTCGTCGTCACGGCGCAGGTAACCGAATTTTTCCAGCGACTCGGCCAAGCGCAGGGCGGTGCTCTTGTACAGGCCGGTACGGCGCGATATTTCGCTCAAGGTCAGGCCACGGTCATCGGCTGTAAAGGCGTCGAGGATCGTCAGCGCCCGGTCGACGGCCGCAACACCGTCATTATTCATCGGATCTCCATCTCGTTTCGTCCATTGTTCGTGTCGTAGTGGCAACCGGTTGAAGTCGCCAGACCGATGGTGAATAATAGAACACTGTTCTGTTAGACGCTACATTTTTGGAGGTTTCCTTGATGACGAACGCAATGCAGGGAATACGCGTGCTGGACCTGACCAACGTCCTGGCCGGGCCATTCTGCGCATACCAGCTGGCGCTGCAGGGCGCGGATGTGATCAAGGTCGAGATGCCACTTGACGGAGACCTCGCGCGCCAGCTGGGTGCTGACACGACGCTGAATGCAGAGCGGATGGGAGCCTCCTTCCTCGCACAGAACGCTGGCAAGAGGTCGATGACCATCGACCTGAAATCGGAATCCGGAAAGGAAGTATTGCGCCGACTAGTCGCTACGGCCGACGTGCTTGTCGAGAACTTTCGGCCCGGCGTCATGGCAAGACTTGGGCTCGGATATGAAGCGTTGAAGAGGCAGAATCCGCGGCTGGTCTACTGTGCGATATCCGGTTTTGGCCAGGATGGCCCACTCAAGGATGCGCCGGCCTACGACCAGATCGTTCAGGGCTTGTCAGGCGCCATGAGCATCACCGGCGACGAGGACAGTGCACCGCTGCGGGTGGGGTATCCGGTCGCCGATTCGATTGGTGGCCTGACGGGGGCGTTTGCCATCGCGTCGGCGCTGCTTCGGCGGGCAACGACGGGCGAGGGGGCGTTTATCGATGTGGCCATGCTGGACGCGACTATTGTGACAATGGGATGGGTCGTGTCGAATTACCTGGTGGCGGGGCAAGTGCCACGTCCGTTTGGCAATGACAATTTCACTGCCGCACCTTCCGGCGCCTTCCGCACTGGGGAGGGCTTGCTCAACATTGCTGCCAACAAGCAGGAGCAGTTCGTGGCGCTGGCGAAAGCGATTGGTCGGGAGGATCTCGTTTCCGATGCGCGCTTTTCCGAACGAGAGGACCGCAAGCGCTATCGGGCTGCACTTACCGAAGAGATCGAACAAGGATTGGCTAAGCGGACGGCCGAGGAGTGGGAGGCGGTGCTCAATCAGGCGGGCGTGCCTGCTGGCCGCGTGCTGACCGTGCCGCAAGCCCTTGCGCATCCCCAGGTGCAGCACCGGAGGCTGCTGCGCACATTCGAGGAGGTACCGGGAGTCGGACGTCCGGTGACCCTGGCGCGCGCCGGGTTCAGGATGGATGGGATGGATTCCGGCTCGGCACTTCCGCCGCCGCGCCTGGGCGAACATACCGAGACGTTACTGAAGGAGCTCGGCTATTCCATCGACGAGATCGAAACATTGAAAAAGGCAGGTGCGGTATGAGTGCGAAGACAGCCGAACAATTGTTGCAGGAAGCATCGTCCTGGTGGACGACCGGGATCATCGACATCCATCCTGGCAAGATCAACATCCGCGGCTATCTGATCGAGGACCTCATTGGGGAAATTCGCTTTCCGGAAATGATCTGGCTGATGCTGCGCGGGGACCTGCCTACGCGGGCACAGGCGGCGCTGCTGGAAGCGGCATTGGTCGCAAGCGTGGATCACGGGCCGCAAGCACCGTCGATCGCGATTTCGCGCATGGCGGTCACTTGCGGGCTGCCCCTGAATGGCGCGATGGCGTCGGCCATCAATGCGCTCGACGACGTGCACGGCGGGGCAGGGCAGCAGTGCATGCAGATTTACCAGCAGATAGGCGCCTTGACCGAGAGTGGGATCGACCTTGCCGCTGCGGTCGATTCCGTACTCGACGGCTACATCGCCGAACATGGCAAGATCATTCCCGGCTTCGGCCACCGTTTCCATCCCATCGACCCGCGTACTCCGAAGCTGCTGCACCTGGTAGAGAATGCGCGTAACGATGGAGCGGTCGGCGGACATTACGCTCGCATCGGGTTGGCGGTGGAAGAGGCGCTGGCTCGGCGGACCGGCAAGCGTATCCCGATGAACATCGATGGTGCGACCGCGGTTGTCTTCTCCGAACTTGGCTTTGCCGCTGAGCTCGGGCGCGGGCTGTTCGTCCTGTCGCGTGCCGTCGGCATCCTCGCCCATGCCTGGGAACAACGGATGCAGGGCGGGCGGATCAAGGGACCGATGCCACCTGCTATTCCTTATGCCTATACCGGCATGGACAGGCGCAGCTTGGGGCCGGGAGAGCGTGACGGCGGCTGACTCCGCGCTTGCCAGCCATTTCCGAATTCCTTGATTCCGGCTATTGTAATGTTGCAGTACGGCATCCATAATGGCCGGCGCCAGGCGTTTCCTCCGTCCCGCCACAGGGGAAGCGATCCCCGCATCGCGCGTTGCCTGATAACCGCAACGCACGGCTCCTTCTATTGACTTCAGTCCGGATGCTGTCACCCTAGCCAGGGACGGCGTTCGCCGGCAGGGCAAACAGGTACGCATGTTCGACGACCGATTGACCGCGACGCGCCGTGTCGGCTATACGCCGGCGGCAGGCCGTATCCTGCTGCGCCGGCGGTTCAACAGCATGTTCGGCGACCGGATAGCCCGAACACTTTCAACAACAGGTGTAACCATGAAATCGACGACCGCAACGGCGAGTGCCAAACAGAACTGGACAGCCTTCGAGCTGCTCATGCTCGCACCTTTCGGGCTCCTGCTCTGGTATGTCGGCACCCAGCCGCTTGTTTTACCCGCTGCGCCTCCAGCAAGTGCACTCGTGCCGGTCGCCGCGGCTGCTGTCCCGGCCGAACAAGCCGTCACTACGCCTGTCGCGACCGTAGCCGATCCGGATGCCCCGGTTTTTGTCACGGCTGGCTCAACTGTCCTCCAGCGCATTGCTCCAGTTGCCAGGCTGACGCTCGAAGTGCAGGAAGCGGCGGCTGCGCTTCAGGATGCGGCACCGATGCAGGTTTCCGAAGCTCCGCCAGCGGCCGCGCCGGCTGCAGCTCCCGTCGAGCAGGCGCCGGTGGCACCTCAGGCTGCGGCAACCATGCGTATCGAGATTACGGACGGCACAGGCGTTGAGGGATTTGTCAAAGACGTTACTTCGCAACTGGAGAAATCCGGCGTGACCGTGTCCAGGACTACAATCATGACGCCCGGTGCGCAGCGCCGTACCGTCATCCTGTACCGCGACGGTTTCGAGCAAGATGCCGAACGTCTGAGCAAGCTGTTCGCGCATCCGCCCGCGCTGGTCAACAATTCGCGGTCGCGCAATGCGTCCGATGCATCGGACGTAAGGCTCGTGCTCGGCAGCGCAGCGGTGCGCGAAAAGGGATTCCAGGCGCCACGGGTCGCGGCATCCGGCATGTAACTCATCCATTTCCCCGCGCCGCGATCCTGCGGCGCATTCTCGTCATTCCCCGTTCAAACTGATCGAATTCCGCCCCAGCACAATAGGCTGGAGGCGGCTTTGCCATTTACGCTTCAAAAGTGTTGATGCCTGGAACTTTCCCGGCTGCGCGAATCGAACATGGCCGTTGCGAGGAGCCGGCAAATTGCCGCTTTGGCAATGCTTGGTCCGATCTTCGAAAAAAATTCCCGACTTTCTTGTTAAGTCTTATGTCTTATAGAAGAGTTGTTCGAGTACAATAACGCCAGAACAGGCAGGTCAGGATTTTTCCTTATCTTTTCAATAACCAAACTGGAAGAGCACACACATGCTAGCAGCGTACCGTAACCATGTCGCCGAACGGGCGGCCCTCGGCATTCCTCCGCTCCCGCTATCCGCGGCGCAGACCAAGGATCTGGTGGAACTCCTGAAGAACCCGCCGGCAGGCGAAGAGCAGTTCCTCGTTGACCTGCTGACCAACCGCGTCCCCGCCGGTGTGGACGATGCCGCCAAGGTCAAGGCTGCCTTCCTCGAAGCGGTTGCCAAGGGCACCGAGAAGAGCCCGCTGGTTTCGCGCGAACTGGCTACCAAGCTGCTGGGCACCATGCTCGGCGGTTTCAACATCAAGCCGATGATCGACCTGCTGGGTGATGCAGCTGTCGGCGGCGTCGCTGCCGAGGGCCTGAAGAAGACCCTGCTGATGTTCGACTACTTCCACGACGTCAAGGAACTGGCCGACAAGGGCAATGCCAACGCCAAGGCCGTGCTGCAATCCTGGGCCGACGCCGAATGGTTCACCTCCCGTCCGGAAGTCCCGCAGAGCATGACCCTGACCGTGTTCAAGGTCTCCGGCGAAACCAACACCGACGACCTGTCGCCCGCTCCGGACGCGACTACCCGTCCCGACATCCCGATGCACGCGCTGGCGATGCTGAAGAACGCACGCCCCGGCATCAACCCGGACGAGCCGGGCAAGGTCGGCCCCATCAAGCAACTCGAAGCACTGAAGACCAAGGGCAACCTGGTCGCCTACGTCGGCGACGTGGTCGGCACCGGTTCTTCCCGCAAGTCCGCGACCAACTCCGTGCTCTGGTTCACCGGTGAAGACATCCCCTTCATCCCCAACAAGCGCTTTGGCGGCGTCTGCCTCGGCAGCAAGATCGCTCCGATCTTCTACAACACGATGGAAGATGCCGGCGCGCTGCCGATCGAACTCGACGTCAACAAGATGGAAATGGGCGACGTCATCGAACTGCGTCCGTACGAAGGCAAGGCCCTGAAGAACGGTGAAGTCATTGCCGAATTCAAGGTCAAGTCCGACGTGATCTTCGATGAAGTCCGTGCCGGCGGCCGTATTCCCCTTATCATCGGCCGTGGCCTGACCGCCAAGGCGCGCGAATCGCTCGGCCTGCCGCCGTCCACGCTGTTCCGCCTGCCGCAGAACCCGGCCGATTCCGGCAAGGGCTTCTCGCTGGCGCAGAAGATGGTCGGCCGCGCATGCGGTCTGCCGGAAGGCAAGGGCGTGCGTCCAGGCACCTACTGCGAACCGAAGATGACCACCGTCGGCTCCCAGGACACCACCGGCCCGATGACCCGCGACGAGCTGAAGGACCTGGCTTGCCTGGGCTTCTCCGCCGACCTCGTGATGCAGTCCTTCTGCCACACCGCAGCCTATCCGAAGATCGTCGACGTCAAGATGCACCAGTCGCTGCCGAACTTCATCTCGACCCGTGGCGGCGTTGCGCTGCGTCCGGGCGACGGCGTGATCCACTCTTGGCTGAACCGCCTGCTGCTGCCCGACACCGTCGGCACCGGCGGCGACTCGCACACCCGCTTCCCGATCGGCATCTCCTTCCCGGCAGGTTCCGGCCTGGTGGCGTTTGCTGCCGCGACCGGCGTCATGCCGCTCGACATGCCGGAATCGGTGCTGGTCCGCTTCAAGGGCGACCTGCAGCCGGGCGTCACCCTGCGTGACCTTGTCAACGCGATCCCGCTGTACGCGATCCGCCAGGGCCTGCTGACTGTCGAGAAGAAGGGCAAGAAGAACATCTTCTCCGGCCGCATCCTCGAAATCGAAGGCCTGCCGAAGCTGAAGGTCGAACAGGCGTTCGAACTGTCCGACGCGTCCGCCGAGCGTTCCGCTGCCGGTTGCACGGTCCACCTCGACAAGGAGCCGATCGCCGAATACATGACGTCCAACATCACCCTGATGAAGTGGATGATCGCCAACGGCTACCAGGACAAGCGCACCCTCGAGCGCCGCATCAAGGCCATGGAAGCATGGCTGGCCAAGCCGGAACTGCTGAAGGGCGACGCCGATGCCGAGTACGCTGCCGTCATCGAAATCGACCTGGCCGACATCAAGGAGCCGATCGTTGCCTGCCCGAACGACCCGGACGATGTGAAGACCCTGTCCGAAGTCGCCGGCGACAAGATCGACGAAGTGTTCGTCGGTTCCTGCATGACCAACATCGGCCACTTCCGCGCGGCGTCCAAGCTGCTGGAAGGCAAGAGCGACATCCCGGTTCGTCTGTGGATCGCTCCGCCGACCAAGATGGACCAGCAGGTGCTGACCGCCGAAGGCCATTACGGCAACCTCGGCCGCACAGGCGCCCGCATGGAAATGCCGGGCTGCTCGCTGTGCATGGGCAACCAGGCACAGATCCGCAAGGGTTCCACCGCGATGTCGACCTCGACGCGTAACTTCCCGAACCGTCTCGGCCTGGATACGCGCGTCTACCTCGGCTCGGCTGAACTTGCGGCGGTCTGCGCGATGCTCGGCAAGATCCCGACCAAGGAAGAGTACATGGCGAATATCGGCGTGATCGACAAGAACGCGTCCGACATCTACCGCTACATGAACTTCGATCAGATTGCCGAGTTCCGCGAAGTGGCGGACGGCGTGCAGGTGTAAACGCTACCTTGCGCGGTCCTGCCGCGCAGTCGGCGAGAAGGGGCTTCCTCACGGGGACGCCCCTTTGTTTTTCGTCGCCTTTCAGTTCACCAACGGAATTGTTGATGAATCTCAATACCATTGAGATTTCAGCTTATTAACATCGCGGCATACATACTTTTCTAAGAAGAACAAGATGTAAGTACCGGAGCCGGCGGTAGATAAAGGTACCGGCACCAATTCCAGGCCCTCCCGATGCGGAGGGCTTTTCATTTGCAGCTGGAACCTTTGAATTGGCCGGGAACCTAATTTCTTATCCATAGCACACGCTCGAGGTCATCATGCTGCACAGTGCCAATGCGCTTCGCGGTTTCGCCATTGCCGCCACCGACGGGGAACTGGGCAGCATCCGCGATGTGTACTTTGATGATGCCGAGTGGGTGATCCGCTACCTGGTCGTCAATACGGGCGGCTGGCCCAACGGCTTCGATGTCCTGCTGTCGCCAATGTCGGTGCTGGACGAGGAGTGGGACCGTCGCGCGCTGCGCGTCGACCTGACAATGCAGCAGATCCGGAACAGCCCGAGCATCGATACTGCCAAGCCCGTCGAGCGCCAGCACGAGGAAGAATTCAATACCTACTACGGCTTCCCGTTCTACTGGGCGGGGCCGCATCGCGGTTCAGCCGTGTATCCCGGTGTGATCGAGAAAAAGCCAATGGAGCCGGCCGATGTGCTGGCGATCCGGAAGCGGCTGGAGGAGGAGCATACCCGCGCTGATCCGCACCTGCGCAGTTGCAGCGAAGTGGTCGGCTACCACATCCATGCCACGGACAAGCAGATCGGGCATGTCGAAGACTTCTTGTTCGACCACATCGACTGGTCTATCCAGCTTATGGCGGTAGATACGCGCAAATGGCTGTTGGGCAAACATGTGCTGATTGCGCCGAACCAGATCGACCGTGTCAGCTGGGAAGACCGGACAGTGTTCGTGAACGCCTCGAAGGACCAGATCGAACACAGCCCGGAATACGATGAGATGCACCCGCCGGAAAGCGGAGCGGAACTGGAGTTGTATCGCATCACCGGGCAGAGTGCGAAACCGCCAACACGGCCCGCCCGGTAATCCCGGAGCATCCGTCAGTTCTTCATTGGCTTGACGTCATGCAGGTAGGAAAAACGCGGACGCTGTTCTTCCTCCGTCGGTCGGCGATCGGCATATTCTTGCTCTTCAACCACATCGATGTACTGGCTGCCGTCAAGCGGACGGCCGGCAAACGGACTGGCGGGGACATCCTTCTGGACGGCCTTTTTCACATCGCCCTTGCGGGAGGCTTGGCGTTTCATGACTGGTCCTTTCCGGTTCCGTAAGTGACTGGAAGCGGCAGATGCGACAGCGAAGCACGTCTTGCCTGCAGACAACGCAGCGGCCGTCGCGCCTTGCCCTTGATTGCCATGAGACCAGTATAGACAGATTTCCTCGCGGCGCTCAGGCCGGAGCGGTTGCCTGTTTCATCCACTCCGTTGGCGCCACGCCGAATCGCGCGGCGAAAGCGCGCGTGAACGCGGGCTGGTTGGCATAGCCGATCGCACGCGCGACATCCTTTACCGAGCGCCGATCTTTCAGGTACGTCTGCGCCAGGTCCAGTCGCCAGTTCTGCACGTAGTCCGCCGGCGTTGTGCCTACGACCGCCCGAAACCGGGTGATAAAGCCAGTTCGCGAAAGACCGGCCAGCCTGGCCATCGCCTCTACCGTCCACGGACGGGCGGGATTGGCGTGCACTGCCTGCAATGCCGCTGCAAGCCTGGGTTCGGACAGGCCTGCCAGCGTTCCGGTCTTGACGTGCCCGGATTCCAGCGCATGACGGATGACATGAATGACCAGCACGTCGCACAACCGGTCGAGGATGAAGTGCCGGCCGAGCGCGTTCTCGCCCGCGCTTTCCTCGAACATCATCAGCAGCGTGGGGCCGAGTCCCTTGATGGCGTCCAGCGGAATCCGGATGACGTCGGGCAGCGAGGTAGCAAGGGGATTCCGTTGTGGATGGCGGAACACCAGGTTGGCGCACAGCAGTTCGGCGCGGGAGTCCGGCGGCACGACCAGCCGGTGGTCGAGCGGCCTGGGATAGAAAACGAGGGCAGGCGTATCGACTTCGATCGGCGGGCGATCTCCGTGGTGCATGATGACGCGTCCGCCGCGCACGAGGTGGAGCTGGCCGTAGCCATCGGAAGCGCGGAATTCGTTGGCACCGCAGAACTCGCCGCGAAAGAACAGTGTCGCGGTGAAGCCGAACTGCGTGAGCAGCGGGGAAAAATGGTCCATGTCCTTGATCGGAATGCGACTTGTACGAAGGGATACGTGTTTTGTCCGATTTAGTATCGCTTTTGAACAACACATATCGAAACGTACCGGAAGGCAGTTTAGCATTTCTCATCGGAAAACGTTTTTTCGCCAGTTTTTTCCTGGGCATCGCCCGGTCAACTTTTAACGACATCATCATGCCCTTTCATTCGAACATGCAGATAGGAACCAAGCTGGCGCTTGGTTTTGGCTCGGTCGTGCTGTTTATCCTGGCCCTGGCCATTCTTGCCGTCGTGCAGACGGAACAGGTCGCCGGCGTCATCCGCGCGCAGAACGCGGTGCGGGTCGAAAAGCTGGAGCGTCTGTACGTTGCCCGCGAAGCCCTTGCGCAGACAGGCCTGGCAGCGCGCAACGCCCTGGTCTTCACCAACGAGGCCGATGCTCGCCGGGAGCTGGACATCCTCGACCAGCAAAAGGCGGTCTACCTCGACGCGCTGGCTGTGCTGGCGCCGCACTTCCAGGGCAACGCCGACTTCGAGCGGACCCGCGACGGCCTGTTGAAAATGGCCGAGGAGCTGAAGCGTCCGCGGCTCTATCGCGAGGCGCAGAAGATGCAGGAGTTCGGAGAATTCCTCGTCAACGAATGCAGCCCGCTGCGGCGGAAAATCGTCGCCGACATCGACATCGTTCTCAAGTCGGCGCAGAAGGATGTGGACGAGCAAAGCAAGCGTGCGGAGGAATTCGCCGCGCGTTCGGAAGTGGTCGTGGCGGCGGTTGCGGGGATTGCCATCCTGATCGGTGCCGTCATCGGCATCCTCATCACGCGCGGCCTCCTGGCGCAACTGGGCGGCGAACCGCATGCGGTGCGCGACATTGCGCGCCGCATCGCCGGACGCGACCTCATGGTGGACGTCGTCACGAAGCCGGGCGACCGCGACAGCCTGATGGCGGCGATGAAGGACATGCGCGACAGCCTCGTCGAGATCGTCAGCCAGGTCCGCGCCGGCACGGACGCCATCGCAACGGCCTCCGGCGAGATCGCGAACGGCAACCGCGACCTGTCGGAGCGCACCGAGCAGCAGGCCGGTTCGCTGGAGCAGACCGCGTCCTCCGTGGAGCAGCTCACCGCAACGGTGAAACAGAATGCCGACAACGCCCGTCAGGCCGACGTCCTTGCCGCGTCGGCCTCGGAGGTTGCGATCAAAGGTGGCAGTGTCGTGGCGCAGGTGGTCGATACCATGGATGCCATCCAGGGGGCATCGCGCAAGGTGGTCGAGATCATCAGCGTGATCGACGGAATCGCCTTCCAGACCAATATCCTCGCGCTCAATGCCGCTGTCGAGGCTGCCCGGGCGGGAGAGCAGGGCAAGGGGTTTGCGGTCGTCGCGGCGGAAGTCCGCTCGCTTGCCCAGCGTTCGGCGAACGCGGCGAAGGAAATCGCGGCGCTGATCGGCGAGTCGGTGGAGCAGGTGGAGTCGGGCTCGAAACTGGTGACGGAGGCCGGCGATACGATGCGGGAAATCGTCGACAGCATCAAGCGGGTCACCGACATCATGGGAGAAATTGCTGCCGCCAGCCAGGAGCAGACGCTCGGCATCGGCCAGATCAACGGCGCGATTTCCGCCATGGACAAGGGAACGCAGCAGAACGCGGTGCTCGTCGAAGAGGCCGCCGCCGCTGCGCAAAGCCTGCAGGATCAGGCCGCGAAGCTGGCAGGGCTGGTTGGCATGTTCAGGATCGAGGGCGCAGCAGCCGGCGTGGCACCATTGATATCGGTCAACTCAGGCCGCTTCCGCCGCCTCGGTGAGGCGGCCTAGGTATAGCGCAGCGATCAGGCTTCCTCGAGTTCTGTGTCGAATTCGACGGTGACGATCGCGCGGCATTGTTGAACACGAAGGCGACTGCCAGCAGGCGCGTACGCGTTCGATGCCGCTGACGGCCATGGGACGGGGCAGGACGCCCCGTAGTACATCGAAAAACCTGGTCAATCAGTACTCCGTTGACGAAAGCTGGCCAAAGGAGGCGAGTCTACACGAAATGCACTTTTTTGGTGCGCGGCGGGTGGGGCTTGGCGTCAGGCCTTGAGATAGCGTTTGACGCCGTTCTTCTTCAGCACCTCGCCCCAGGATTCGATGCGGTAAATGTCGCCCACCTTGTGCAGGACGACACCGAACTCTTCCCGCAAGCGTTGAACCTCGGCGTCGATGGTTTCCCGGTCATGGCCGGTCAGGTCGGCGATGGCGGAGACGGTCGGTCGTTCGAGGAGGTCGATGGCGGACAGGAGGACGAAAAGGCGGCGCGCATCGTGGCCGGGGTATTGCGGTACGCCGAAATGATTTCTCGGAAAGTTCATTGCGATTCTCCTGCCTTATGCCGGAAACGGTCCGGATGGGGCTTCTTATTGCATTGCGCTTGCCGTACTGACTGATTGTAGTACCGAATCGGGAAGACGGGTGGCGATGAAAAATCGCGCATGCACGCGGTAAAAATTGCAGCGGCAAGGCCGGTTTTCCGTGCTTGCACCGGGAGCAACCAGCCTGCGATGCAGGCATGTTTTTCGCTGTGGCGATAGCGGAAAGGAGCGCCGACATGAAATTGCAGCTGAAAAGGATTGCAGAACAGGTCATCGTGATCACCGGTGCCACGAGCGGCATCGGACTGACGACCGCGCGCAAGGCAGCCCGGCGCGGCGCAAAGCTGGTGCTCGTGGCGCGTAACGAGGATGCATTGCGGCAGCTCGCGTTCGAACTCACCAGGCGCGGCACCGAGGTGGTCCATGTCGTTGCCGATGTCGGGATCGAGGAGGATATGCACAAGGTGGCGCAGGCGGCGATTGATCGCTTCGGCGGATTCGATACCTGGGTGAACAATGCCGGCATCTCGATCTTCGGCAGGACCGAGGATATTTCCATGGAGGACCAGCGGCGCCTGTTCCAGACCAATTTCTGGGGTGTGGTGCATGGCTCGCTGATTGCGGCCAGACATCTCCGGCAGCACGGCGGGGCGATCATCAATATCGGCAGCGAAGTGTCCGACCATGCCTTGCCGCTGCAGGGCATGTACGCTGCTTCCAAGCATGCGGTCAAGGGCTTCACGGATTCCCTGCGGCTGGAGCTGGAAGAGGACAAGGCACCGGTGGCAGTGACGCTCATCAAGCCGGCAGCCCTGGATACGATGTTCGTCGAGCATGCGAAGAACTACATGGAAGTCGAGCCGCGCCTGCCGCCGCCAGTGTATGCCCCCGACATCGCCGCCGACGCGATCCTGTATGCCGCCGAGAATTTCAAGCGCGATATTTTTGTCGGCGGGACCGCCCGGCTGGCGTCCTCGACGGCGCACTACGCACCGCGCACGATGGACAGCTACATGAAGCGCTTCATGTTCCGCCAGCAAAAGAGCGGAACGCCGGCGAGGGATCGTACCCAGAACAGCCTGCACCACCCGGGGCCGGATCTGCTGGAACGCCAAGGCCTTCCCGGCCCGGTTTTCGAATCAAGCCTGTACACGAGCGCTGCAATCCGGCCGCGTATCGTCACCGCCATCATGTTCGGCGTCGGCCTTGCCCTTGCGGCATGGTGGCGCCTGAGGCAGCAGCCCGGTATGCGGCCCGGCTGAAAGGACCATGCGCCGCCCCCGGCGGCATTGATCAATTCGTCATTCCAAGAGGCACGCCATGTCAAACCTGAGCAATGGGCAACTTGCCGAACTTAAACAGATGCTGAATGAGCGCTTCAAGGAACTCAGCGCAGAGCTGGATCGCGAGGTGAGCGACCAGGACGATTACCTCGATGTCGCGACGGAAGCGCCGGACCCCGGCGACTCGTCCTTCGCCAACCTCGCGGTCGATCTTGGCAATGCGGCGATCACGCGCGACATCGTCGAGCTGCGAGCGATCGAGGCGGCACGCATCCGCCTGGAAAACGGCACCTACGGCGATTGCGTTACCTGCGAAACGGAAATTCCGTACGAGCGGCTGAAGGTGCAGCCGACCGCCGAACGCTGCGCGCCGTGCCAGGAGGCATGGGAGAAGACGCACGCAGACGGAGGCCGGGGCGCGACCATGTAAGGGCATCCGTGTGGCATTGCTGCGCGCTATTGGCAGTTCCCGCATCCGGCCTGTGTTACCGTACAATCGCAGCATAATTCACGGTAAAAGGAGGACGGGAAAATGGATGCTGTACTACGCGAGATCCTCAAGCAGATGCCCAAGGCCGAGCTGCACATGCATATCGAAGGCTCGCTCGAACCTGAACTGATTTTCGCCCTGGCCGAGCGCAACCAGGTGAAGCTGAACTACACCTCGGTCGAGGATCTGCGGCGCGCCTATGCGTTCACCGACCTGCAATCTTTCCTCGACATTTACTATGCGGGCGCGAGCGTGCTGCTGAAGGAGCAGGATTTCTACGACATGACATGGGCTTATCTGCAACGCGCGCGTGCCGACAATGTCCGCCACACCGAAATCTTTTTCGATCCGCAGACGCATACCGACCGCGGCGTTCCCTTCGCGACCGCCGTCAACGGTATCCATCGTGCGCTCAAGGATGCACAGGCCGAATGGGGAATGAGTTCGGCGCTGATCATGTGTTTCCTGCGCCACCTGTCGGAAGAGGCGGCATTCGAAACGCTGGAGCAATCCATGCCGCACCGCGACAAGTTCATCGGTGTGGGACTGGATTCTTCCGAGCGCGGCCATCCGCCGGAAAAATTTGCGCGTGTCTTCGCACGCTGCAAGGAACTCGGGCTGCGCCTGGTAGCGCACGCGGGCGAGGAGGGACCGCCGGAGTACATCCGGACGGCGCTCGACCTGCTTAAGGTCGAACGCATCGACCACGGCGTGCGCTGCCTGGAAGACCAGGCACTGACGCAGCGCCTGGCGCGCGAGAAAATGCCGCTGACCGTTTGCCCGCTGTCCAACATCAAGCTGCGCGTGTTCGACAAGGTTGCCGACCACAATATGCTGAAGCTGCTGGATGCCGGTCTTGTTGTCACCGTCAATTCCGACGATCCGGCATATTTCGGCGGTTATGTGAACGAGAATTTCCTGCAGATGTTCGAGGCTTTGCCGTTGGACAAGAATCATGCGTACCAGCTGGCGCGCAACAGCTTTGCGGCGTCTTTCCTCGACGCGCAGGCCAAGCAGAAATTCCTGGATGAAGTGGACGCATTCTTCGAGCAGTAACCTACCCTGAAGAGGGTTCGATGAAAGATGCCGCATTGCTTGTTGTATTCCGGCTGCCGGGGATTTCCCGGCGGCGGATCTTCCTGTGTTGCGACAGGAGGGGCAATGGCTGAGACGCTTTCCGCCGCTGCGCTGGCCAGCGGCCTTTCCTGGGCCAGCGGCATCCGGTTGTACATGACACTGTTCGTCGCGGGCTGGTTCGGCCGCGCGGGGTGGATCGATTTACCGCCGGCGCTGGAAGTGCTGCAATCGCCATGGGTCATGGCGGTCACCGGCGCGCTGCTGCTGGTGGAGTTCCTCGCCGACAAGGTGCCTGGCATCGATTCCGCGTGGGACGCAATCCAGACCTTCATCCGCGTGCCCGCGGGCGCAGTGATCGGCGCTGCCGCGCTGGGCGAAATGGGCACGGAGTGGACCGCCATCGCAGCACTTCTCGGCGGCACCTTCGCCGCGGGCGCGCACGTGACCAAGGCGGGGAGCCGTGCGCTGATCAATACCTCGCCTGAACCGTTCAGTAACTGGGCGGCCTCCTTCACGGAAGATGTTGCCGTGCTTGGCGGCTTGTGGATGGCCTTCTTCCACCCGCTCTTGCTGTTCGCCTTCCTGATTGTATTTTTCCTCATTGCATTGTGGCTGATGCCGAAGCTGTGGCGCGGCCTGCGATGGCTTTTCAGAAAGTTGAGTACCTGATGCTGAAACAGGCATTGCTGATGACCCGCCGCGACTGGCGGGCGGGAGAGCTTCGTTTCCTGCTGGTGGCGATGATCGTGGCGGTTGCCTCGCTGTCGTCGGTGGGATTCTTCGTCGATCGCATGCGCGCAGGCCTGAGCCGCGATGCGCACCGCCTGCTGGGCGCGGATCTCGTCATCAACGCCGACCAGCCGGTCCATCCTGCATGGCGCGAGGAGGCGCAGAAGCGCGGCCTCACGCTGGCCGACACGGTAACCTTTCCCAGCATGGCGCTCGCAGGCGAAGGAGACAATACCCGTTCGCAGCTCGCCTCGGTGAAGGCGGTTTCTCCGGGATACCCGCTGCGCGGCGCGCTCAGGATCGCGGACGAGCAGGAAGCGCCGGATGCCGAAACGCGCGATATTCCCGTTCCAGATACGGTATGGGTCGATGCGGGAGTATTGCAGGCGCTCGATGCCGGTATGGGGGAAGCCATCAGGCTCGGCGACAAGACCTTCCGCATCGCCAAAATCATCGCAATCGAACCGGATCGCGGTGCTGGCTTCATCAACTTTGCGCCGCGCGTCATGCTGCCGCTTGCGGACCTTCCGGCCACCAACCTGATCCAGTTCGGATCGCGCGTCATCTATCGCTTGCAGGTGGCGGGCGATGCGGCGAAGGTGACGGCGTTCCAGCGCTGGGTGCAGGACCGGATCGAAAGCGATGCCGTCAAGGGCGTGCGTATCGAGTCGCTGGAGTCGGGACGGCCGGAAATGCGGACAACGCTGGATCGTGCCGAGCAATTCCTGTCGCTCGTCGGCCTGCTTTCCGCGATGCTCGCGGCTATCGCCGTCGCCATGGCAGCGCGCCGCTTCATGCTGCGCCACATCGATGCCTGCGCGATGCTGCGCTGCCTCGGCCTGACGCAGAACCAGGTGACGACGATGTACCTGATCGAATTCGTGACGGTCGGTCTTGTCGGCAGCCTGCTGGGTGCGGTGGTGGGATTTGCCGCGCATTTCGTGCTGCTGGAGTGGCTGGCCCGCCTGGTGACCAACACGTTGCCGTCGGCGAGCATCATCCCGGCGGTGCAGGGCGTGGTGACCGGCCTGGTGCTGCTGGTCGGATTTGCCATCCCGCCCATCCTGCAATTGCGCAATGTGCCGCACAACCGCGTGATCCGGCGCGAGCAGGATGCGCCGCAACCGGTGACGGTGGCAACGTATGCGCTTGGACTCACCGCATTCATCGGATTGCTGCTCTGGCAATCGGGCGATCCGAAACTCGGCCTGCTGACGGCAGCGGGCTTTCTTGGCGGATTCGCGGCGTTTGCGCTTGTCGGTTTCCTTGGCCTGAAGTCCCTGCGCTTCCTGCGTCCCGCGCTCAACCACCCGGGCTGGCGTTTTGCCGTGACCGCATTGCAGCGCCGCACCGGCGCAACCGTGGTGCAGGTCGTGGCCTTGTCGCTCGGCCTGATGGCATTGCTGCTGCTGACCGTGATCCGCGGCGACCTGGTGAACGCCTGGCGCGACTCCACGCCGCCCGATGCGCCGAACCGCTTCATCATCAACATCCAGCCCGAGCAGAAATCCGATATCGAAAAACAGATCGCGGAAAACAGTCGCGGACGCAGCATGCTCTATCCGATGATCCGCGGACGCCTCGTGCAGGTGAACGACAGGGCGGTCACGGTGGACAGCTACGCGGAGGACCGCGCGCGCCGCCTGGTGGACCGCGAGTTCAACCTTTCCACGATGAGGGACATCCCTGAGCAGAACCAGGTATCCGCCGGCCGCTGGTTCGACGACAGCAGGCCCGAGGCATCGGTGGAAGAGGGGCTGGCGAAGACGCTCGGCCTGAAACTCGGCGACCGCCTGCAGTTCGATATCGGCGGCCAGCGCGTCGAAGCCACCATCACCAGCCTGCGCAAGCTCGAATGGGGATCGATGCGCGTCAACTTCTTCGTGATCCTCAATCCGTCGATCATGAAGAACATGCCGCAGACATGGATCACCGCCTTCCACTTGCCCGCCGACAAGATGGGGTTCGTCAACCGGCTCACGCGCGACTATCCGAACCTGACGGTGGTCGATGTCGGCAGCATGATCAGGCAGGTGCAGGGTGTGGTAGACCAGGTGATCTCGGCGGTCGAATTCCTGTTCCTGTTCACGCTGGCGTCGGGTGTGCTCGTGCTGTATGCGGCGCTCGTCGGCTCTCAGGACGAGCGCATCCGCGAATCGGGGTTGCTGCGCGCGCTCGGTGCGACACGTACGCAACTGTCGCAGTCACAGTGGATCGAGTTCGCGCTCGTTGGCGGTCTTGCCGGCATGCTCGCTGCGAGCGGCGCTGCAGCGGTCGGCTGGGCGCTGGCGAAATTCGTGTTCAACTTCGAGTGGACGTTCAGTCCTGTGGTATGGCTTGCCGGATTGTTCGTCGGTTCGCTGTGCGCCTTTGTCGGCGGCTGGGTCGGACTGCGTAATGTATTGAGCCAGCCTCCGCTGCAAACCTTGCGCGGAACCTGATCCCCGCTTGCCGCCGGAAAACTTCCGGCGTGTTCCCCAATGGCATCTCCTCCAAGTGAAGGGACTTAATTTCGATTAAGTCCCTTCGCGTTTCTGCGTGCTTTTTCGCAAGGTTGCATGTGCGCCTTGCTCCTATCTTCATTGCTGTAGAGGTGGTGCATCAATGTAACGAAACCTTTCAGTATTCTGTATTGATTCGCATGCATGTCACGCGACGCTCGCTATGAAAAACGCATCGATGAGAACAAAACAACGCTTTGATTCATGCGCATTTCATATGTGGGTCGCCGTTGATGAGTGTCAAAACAGGCAGGAAGGGTAAACGTAAAGTTGTACATAAGATAAGCCTAGTCAACCGGCAATGAAAGAGATGGAGCGAGCCACTCACCACGTGCCAGCGCGGCAAGTACTTGCCGGTGAATGTCGAAGACAGCGGCCCGCACGACGCCATCTCGAAGACGCATCTCTCAGCAATAGCCAAACGGTCTTCATGGCCGGATCGTACTACTCAGTGGGGTAATCATATGCACTTCAAGTCCAAGGCATCTCTCAAGAGATGGAGTATGGTTGTTGTCATGCCATGGATCGCGGCGGGCTGCGCTTCCGTCGCACCGGGTCTGCACTTCAACGGATCGAATTACAGTTCGGGCAGCAGCGCGCCCGATTCGACTGCCGCTTCCGGCGCCGAAAACATCAATCCTGTCTTGCGGCAAATCACGCCGCAACTCGTGAAGACCGAACGCGAGACACGCGAAAAGCAGGTGACCCAGGACATCAGCAAGCTCCTCGGCAAGCCGGGCCCGTACACCATCGAGAGCGGCGACGTGCTGTCCATCGTCGTCTGGGACCACCCCGAGCTGTCGAACAGCGCCACCGTGGCAGCGGGCGGCCCGGTGGGCCTCGGCTCCGATGCATCGACTTCGGCCACTACTGCGCCGCCGGCGGGCTTCATGGTCGACCATGAGGGCATGATCCAGTTTCCGTACGCAGGCCCGCTGAAAGTCGCCGGCCTGACGCAGGACCAGGCGCGCAACCTGCTGTCGAACAAGCTGTCCAAGTACCTGAAGCAGCCGAAGGTCACGCTGCGCGTGCAATCTTTCCGCAGCAAGCGCGTGTATGTCGATGGCGAAGTGAAGAACCCCGGCCTGCAGGCGATCAACGATATCCCGATGACCCTGGTCGAGGCCATCAACCGTGCGGGCGGCGTGCTCCCGACCGGCGACCAGAGTCAGATCATCGTCAACCGCAACGGCACCAATTACTTCATCAACCTGCCGCAGCTCGTGCAGCGCGGCGTCAATCCCTCCAGCATCATGCTGACCAGCGGCGATGTCGTCCGCGTGCGCTCGCGGGACGAGAGCAAGGTCTTCGTCTCCGGAGAAGTGGTCAGCCCGCGTGCGCTGCCGATGCATAACGGCCGCCTGACGCTGAACGAGGCGCTCGGCGAATCCGGCGGCATCAACCCGACCAGCGGCGACGGCAGCCAGATCTATGTGATCCGCAAGCAGGGCACCGAACAGGTGGTCTACCAGCTTGACGGGCGGTCTCCCGGCGCACTTGCCATGGCCGAGGGCTTCGAGCTGTCGCCCAAGGACGTCGTCTTCGTCGCGGCCACGCCGCTGGCGAACTGGCACCGTTCCATCAGCCTGATCCTGCCGGGCGCGTTGTCCTCGGCAGTCGGCGCGGTCGGTCCCGCGCGTTAGCAGTGATGCCGTGCCGAGGGTGAAGGATGCCCGCCGGATGAATCGGGCATCCAGCCCGGATCGTGCCAAGGCTGCGACGGTTCGACAGGAAAGTTCAATCCCGCTCAGCAAGTCACCGTACTAACAACAAGCGAAGAATCCTATGATGAATCAATCCATACCACTGCTGACCGGCCCGGCCCGTCCGCAAGAAAACGAAGCCGAGCTCTCGACGTATCTCGACGTCCTGTGGGAGAACCGCTGGCTGATCGCGACCATCACGCTGGTCGCCACCTTGCTGGGTGCAGCATACGCCTTCCTCACGACGCCGGTCTACCAGGCGAACATGCTGATCCACGTCGAGGAAGAGGGACCGTCCAAGTCGCAGAACATCGTCGGCGACCTGCAGTCGATGTTCGACGTCAAGACCTCGGCGCTGGCGGAGATGGAACTGCTGCAGTCGCGCCTCGTGGTGTCCCGCGCGACGGATAACCTGCGCCTGTACATCAACGCCGGACCCAAGCGCCTCCCGGTGATCGGCAACTGGCTGGCGGAGCGCAACAAGCAGCTCTCCACGCCGGGCCTGTTCGGCTGGGGCGGCTATACCTGGGGTTCCGAGAAGATCGACGTGGCCGTGTTCAACGTGCCGGAATCGTTGCTGAACCGCGAATTCTCGCTGATCGTGCAGCCCAACAACGAATTCCGCCTGCTGCAGAAGGAGCAGGGGATCGACCTCAAGGCGCGTGTCGGCGAGACTGCGATCTTCGAACTGCCGAAGGGCACCATCGAGATTCGCGTCAACCAGCTTGAAGGCAAGCCCGGCGCAGAATTCCTGATGTCGCGCAGCTCGCGCCTGGCCACCATCGAAGGCATCCAGAATGCGATGAAGGTGGAAGAGCTCGGCGGCAAGCAGTCCGGCGTGATCGGCGCCAGCCTGCGCGGCGACGACCCGCGCATGGTGCATACCGTGCTCAATGAGGTCAGCAAGGAGTATGTACGCCAGAATTCCGCGCGCAAGACCGAAGAAGCCGAGAAGTCGCTCGCCTACCTGAACAAGCAGCTGCCCGAGATCAAGGGCCAGCTCGAGCAGGCCGAGGCGAAGTACAACGCCTTCCGCAACCAGAACGGCACGGTGGACCTGGGCGAAGAGTCCAAGCTGACGCTGCAACAGTCTTCCGCCGCAAAGCTGAAGAAGATGGAACTGCAGCAGAAGAAGATCGAACTGCTGGCACGCTACACCGACGAGCATCCGGCAGTGCAGGGCATCGATGGCCAGCTCAAGGAAATCAACGGCCAGATCGCTGCGATGAATGACCACATCAAGCAGCTGCCGTCGCTCGAGCAGAACCTGCTGCGCCTGCAACGTGAAGTGAAAGTGAATACCGAGCTGTACACCGCGCTGCTGAACACCTCGCAGCAACTGCGCCTGATCACGGTGGGCAAGGTCAGTAACGTGCGCCTGGTCGACTCGCCGATGCTGCCGGAAAAACCGGTCAAGCCGAACCGCCCGGTGGTCTTGGCGCTGTCGCTACTGGCAGGTCTGTTCCTCGGTGTGGTTGCCGCATTCTTCCGCAAGTCCCTGGCTGGTGCTGTCGATTCGCCGGAGGAAGTGGAGCAGATCGCGGGCATTCCGGTCTATGCAACCATCCCGCACAGCAAGAAGCAGCGCGAGCTTTACCAGCAGGTCAATGCCAAGCACCAGAAGGTGCCGCTGCTGGCGAACGTGTCGTCCACCGACGTCGCGGTCGAGAGCCTGCGCAACTTCCGCACGGCGCTGCAGTTCTCCATGCCGCAGTTCAAGAACAACATCGTGCTGATCACCGGCGCCACGCCGGGCATGGGCAAGTCCTTCGTCTCCGCCAACCTTGCGGCAATCATGGCGGCCACCGGCAAGAAGGTGCTGCTGATCGACGCCGACCTGCGCAACGGCCTGCTGCACCTGTACTTCGGCTTCGGCCGCCATGACGGCCTGTCGGATGCGATCGCCGGTGCGCGCCGCCTCGACCAGGTGATCCACCATGGCGTGATCGAGAACATGGATTTCATCACCACCGGCACCTTGCCGCAGCATCCGTCCGAGCTGCTGCTGCGCCCGAACTTCGGTGCCTTCCTGCAGGAGCTGTCGGCACGCTACGACCTCGTGCTGATCGACGCACCGCCGATCCTGGCGGTCGCCGACACCATGATCATCGGCGCGCATTGCGGCGCGATCTACATCATGACCCGCGCCGGCGTCACGACACCGGGCGAGATCAACGAGTCGATGAAGCGACTTGCACAGGCGGGGCTGGAAGCGAAGGGTGTGCTGTTCAATGACCTGAAGGTGCGGCCTGGCCGATATGGATACGGCTATACCTATGGTAAGTACGGCTACAACCAGCGGCCGGGGAATACGCCGTTGATCGAGGCGTCGTGACGTTCCATAGCGGTATGCGGGCGAGCGTCTGAAGTGATGCTCATCCGGACGTAATTCGTCATCTCCGCGCAGGCGGGAATCCATGGTGAGGCAGTGATAGCCGACTCCCTATGGGTTCCCGCCTGCGCGGAAACGACGGGGAAAGCGCGTTTCGACTTCGAATCCGGAACCCGCCAGCAAGCAATTCCAAACATTTCCCAGTTCATCTTCAGCCTACCCATCGTGCTCCCCATCTCCCCCAGCATCTTCAAGGCCTACGACATCCGCGGCATCGTCGGCAAGACCCTCGACATCGGCGTTGCGCGCCAGATCGGCCAGGCCTTCGGCACCGCCGCCCGCATCAAGGGTGAGCAGACCGTCATCATCGGCCGCGACGGCCGCCTGTCCGGGCCGGAACTGTCCGCCGCGCTCGCCGCCGGCCTGCAGCGCGCCGGCATCAATGTGATCGACCTCGGCGTGGTCGCCACCCCGATGGTCTATTTCGCCACCCAGGTGCTCGACGCGAAGTCCGGCATCATGGTCACCGGCAGCCACAACCCGCCCGATTACAACGGCTTCAAGATGGTGCTGGCCGGTGAAGCGATCTACGGCGACGCCATCCAGGGCCTGTACCAGACCATCGTGCGCGGCGACTTCGCCACCGGCAACGGCAGCTACGGCACGCACGACATCAGGCAGGCCTATATCGAGCGCATCGCCGGCGATGTGAAGACCAGCCGCAAGATGAAGATTGCGGTCGATTGCGGCAACGGCGTGGCCGGCGCCTTCGCGCCCGAGTTGTACCGCGCGATGGGCTGCGAGGTGATCGAACTGTTCTGCGAAGTCGACGGCAATTTCCCCAACCACCATCCCGACCCGGCGCATCCGGAAAACCTGCAGGACCTGATCCGCTGCCTGAAGGAAACCGACGCCGAGATCGGCCTGGCCTTCGACGGCGACGGCGATCGTCTCGGTGTGGTGACCAAGGATGGCCAGATCATTTACCCGGACCGCCAGCTGATGCTGTTTGCGAAGGACGTGCTCACGCGCCATCCGGGCAAGGAAATCCTGTACGACGTCAAATGCACGCGCCACATCGGTCCGTGGGTGAAGCAGCATGGCGGCGTGCCGCTGATGTGGAAGACCGGGCATTCGCTGGTGAAGGCCAAGCTGCGCGAGACGGGCGCGCCGTTGGGCGGCGAGATGAGCGGGCACGTCTTCTTCAAGGATCGCTGGTACGGCTTCGACGATGGCCTGTATGCCGGTGCGCGCCTGCTGGAACTGCTCACGCGCATGGACGATCCGTCGGCGGAACTGAATGCCTTGCCGCAGGCATCGAGCACGCCGGAGCTGCACCTGCACCTGGAAGAGGGCGAGAACGTAGCGCTGATCGGCAAGCTGCAGAAGGAAGCGAAGTTCCCGGATGCGGAGCAGATCGTGACGATCGACGGATTGCGCGTGGAGTATGCGGACGGCTTCGGCCTGGCGCGTTCGTCGAACACGACGCCGGTGGTGGTGATGCGATTCGAGGGCGAATCGCCCGAGGCGCTCAAGCGCATCCAGGACGATTTCAAGAGAGCGATCCTTGCCGCCAAACCAGATGCGGCGCTGACGTTCTGAAGGCGAAATGCGTTGTTTATGCGCGGCATTGTGACGGCTTTCTAATGCACATCAAAACGGCGTAAGCATTTGCCAACTATCTTCAATACATCTGGTTGCGTGCTGTACATGCGCATTGGTAAATGAGGATGACTTTTCTCACTGTAGGGAAGCAGAAGAATAATGTTTATTGACACTCGAAGGGTCGAACAGGGGTCCGTCGTTCAATCGACGGTGTGCATCATCGGCGGGGGCGTCGCAGGCATCACCCTCGCGATGGAGCTGGATAAACAGGGGATCGATGTCTGCCTCCTCGAAAGCGGCGGCTTCGCACCCGACGACGGCACGCGCGATCTCTACCGCGGCGAGGATGTGGGCGAGTGGCGCTACAACTTCGCCGACGGCAGTCGCAGCCGCTTCCTCGGGGGCAGCAGCAACTGCTGGGGCGGATGGTGCAGGCCGCTCGACCCGTGGGACTTCGAGAAGCGCGACTGGGTCGACCACAGCGGCTGGCCCTTCGGCCTGAGCGAACTGGCGCCCTACTACGACCGCACCCATGCGCTGCTCAAACTGGGGCCGAACAACTTCGACCCGGATTTTTGGGAGCGATCGATCGGGCGGTCCGACGTCCGCCGGATGCCGCTTGTGACCGGGAAAATCCGCGACACCATTTCCCAGTTCAGTCCGCCGGCACGCTTCGGAAAACTGTACCGCGAGACGCTCAAGCACTCCCAGCGCATCCGCGTCTACCTGTATGCGAACGCCACCAATATCGACACCGATCGCTCGGGCCAGAACGTGACGCGCATCCAGGTTGCCACCCTGACGGGCAGGTACATAGAAGTCGTCGCAAAGCACTATGTGCTTGCCACCGGCGGCATCGAGAACGCGCGCCTGCTGCTTGCTTCGAACAAGGTCCTGCCGTGTGGGCTGGGCAACGGCAACGACCTCGTCGGCCGCTTCTTCATGGACCATCCTCGCCTGATCACGGGCAGCATCCGCTTCTCCGATGAATGGGCGCGCAACAAGCTGTCCGACGTGAAGTACCACTACATGAATGCCGCCGTCGCCGCGCATGGTACGCACGTCGCGCACCAGTTCGCGCTGACGCCCGAGGTGCTGCAGGAGGAGGGCATCCTCAATGCCCGCGTCTGGTTCAACTCCATCTTCCCGGGCGAGGGCAGCGAAGGCGCGCAGGCGCTGTTCCGCATCAAGCAGGCAATGCTGCAGAAGGACCAGGAAGACTGGAACCTGGGCAAGGACATCCTGACCATGGTGACCCATCCGCTGGATACGCTGGGTTACGGCTACACGCGCCTGTTCCAGCCGCGCTGGCTGATCAAGGGCGTCAAGTTCCAGCTCATCGTGGAACCGGAACCGGATCCGAACAGCCGCGTCATGCTGTCGCCGTCGCAGAAGGACCAGCTCGGCATGAACCGCGTGCGCGTCGACTGGAGGCTGACTTCGAAGGTGAAACGCACCTTCGACCGCACGCTGGCATTGCTGGCCGAAGACATGCGCAAGAGCGGCGTCGCCCAGGTGGAGCTCGACACAGCGTTCGAAGGCCGCAAGTGGCCGTCCGACCTGGAAGGCACCTGGCATCACATGGGCACCACGCGCATGCACGATTCGCCGAAATACGGCGTGGTCGATCGCAACTGCCAGGTGCATGGGATGTCCAACCTGTTCGTCGCCGGCAGCTCCGTCTTCCCGACGGCCGGCGCGAACTTCCCGACCATCACGCTTGCCGCGCTTGCGTTCCGCCTTTCCGAACACCTGGTCAGGGAGATCCGCAACTCCAGCAGCAGTCCTTTGGCGATGGAGGCGGCATGACGATAGCCGGATAGGACACCGGGCGCGACAACGGAGCCAGCAACGGGCAGCGGCAATGGTCTGCTGCCTGCGGAGCCGTTCATCCTTTCGGGAAGCGCCGCATCCACCTCTTATGACCGGAGCACCGTCGCATGACCATTCCCAAGACCATCCTCGTGACCGGCGCCGCCGGCTATATCGGCTCGCATACCTGCGTCGAGTTGCTGTCGTCGGGTTATGCCGTCGTCGCGCTCGACAATCTCTGCAACAGTTCGATGGAATCTCTGGCGCGGGTGGAACGCATCACCGGGCATGTGATCCCGTTCTATGAAGCCGACGTGCGCGACAGTGCGGCATTGACCGCCATCCTGAAAACGCACCGCATCGATGCAGCCATTCATTTCGCCGGACTGAAAGCCGTCGGCGAATCGGTCGCGCGGCCGCTCGATTATTTCGAAAACAATGTGGGCGGCTCGGTGACGCTGCTGCAGGCGCTTGGCGAAGCCGGGGTGAAGAAATTCCTGTTCAGCTCTTCCGCCACTGTATACGGCGATCCGGAAACGGTACCGATCACGGAATCGGCTCGCCTGTCAGTCACCAATCCCTACGGACGCTCCAAGCTGATGGTCGAGCAGGTGCTGGAAGACCTCGGCCAGTCCGACCCGGAATGGGCGATCGGCGCGCTGCGCTATTTCAATCCGGCGGGTGCGCATCCCAGCGGCCTGATCGGAGAAGACCCGCGCGGCATTCCCAACAACCTGATGCCCTACATTGCGCAGGTGGCCGTCGGGCGGCGGGAGCGGCTCTCGGTCTTCGGCAACGACTACCCGACGCCGGACGGTACCGGCGTGCGCGACTACATCCACGTGGTCGACCTTGCGCGCGGGCACCTTGCGGCGCTGGCCGAATTGTTCCGCTCTGGGCGCGGTTTCACGCTCAACCTCGGCACCGGCCGCGGCTACAGCGTGCTGGAAATGGTGCGTGCGTTCGAAGGGGCAAGCGGACGCAGGATTCCGTACCAGATCACGGCGCGCAGGCCGGGAGATATCGCGGTGTGCTATGCGGACCCCGGCAATGCCTTCCGCGTGCTCGACTGGCGCGCGCGCCTCGGACTGGCGGAAATGTGCGCGGACCATTGGCGCTGGCAGAGCATGAATCCCGACGGTTTCCATTCATCCTGATCGACGCAGGATTGCACGCACATGAAGCGATTACTCCATCTCGTGTTGACATGTACCTTCGCCGTGGCCGGCTTCTCGGCCTGCGGCGAAGAGCCCGCCTTCGACGCACAAAAGGTAGCGGCGCTGGCGGCGAAGTCCAAACGCGGCGAGCCCGCTGCGGCGAAGACACCGTACGGGCAGAAAGCTTCCGACTACGTGCTGACCTTTGCGGAGGAATTCGACAGCTTCAATCCGGCTATCTGGAACGACCACATCTGGTACGAGAAGCCGAACCCGACCCGGAACTTCACGGTCGAGAAGGGCGTGCTGAAGATCTGGCCGCAACGCGACGCAACCGGAAAGTTCTTCAACCGCACGCTCGATACCGATGGCAAGTTCGAACAGAAATACGGCTATTTCGAAATGGAGGCAAAACTGCCGCGCGGGAAGGGGACATGGCCGGCGTTCTGGCTGTTTGCCCACCCCGGCAACCGCCGGCCGGAAATCGACATCATGGAGGCCTATCCGGGCGGCATCGATCCGTGGGGGTATACGGACGATGCCGGCGTATCGCGCCCGACCGCTTATGGCGCGACCGTGTGGCTGGATGAAGGCGTCTCGGCGGGGACACGGCAGTTCGACGCCCGCACGGACCTCTCCGCGAAATTCCACAAGTACGCCGCGAAATGGGAACCGGGCAAGGTTACGTTCTACCTCGACGGCAAGGAAACCTATTTCGTGGAAGCCAACATGAACGACCGGATGTACATCCTTGTCGATCTCTGGTTCGGCAGCTCCAGCGGAGAGCCCGATGAAAGCACGCCAACGGGGAAGGGAAATTCCTTCGAGGTGAACTACATCCGCGCCTGGCAATTCAAGAATCGCGAACCAGGCTGATTACATGTTTGCATGCCATTCCGCAAACGAAGAAATACGCCCGGAAAATCCCCTACTTCCTGAGGAACCATTTCCGAAGGGCAATGCTCTTAAGAAACTCTTGCCGCCCATAAACAGTGGCGGTAATCGTTTCCTTAGGGGCTATCGTGTCGAACTATTCACATCACCACTTTCCCGTGGCCGCGCTGTCGAGCGCCTGCGCCGCGGTGCTTCTTGCCGCCTGTGGCGGCGGCTCCACCGAACCTGCCGGCAGCGTCATGTCCGCCGAGGCGGGGGCCGGCATCATGATGCCGGACACAACGGTCGTTACCGATTGGACCCGTTGTGCGGTCGAATATGGCACATGCAACTTCACCGGCACGCGCGAGGTGCGCTACGGCCTCGGCGACCGCTGGGCGACGCGCACTGCCACCGATTCCATTGCATGCAACAACTCTGTCTTCGGCGATCCGTACGTCGGCGCGAGCAAGGTGTGCGAGTATGCGACGACTACCACTGTGCCGGCCCCGGCACCTGCTCCGGCACCTGCTCCGGCACCCGCGCCGTCGACGTCCTGGCAACGCTGCGCGTCCGAGTACGGCACATGCAGCGTCCCCGGCACTACCCAGGTTCGTTATGGCCTCGATACGCGCTGGGCAACGCGCACGGTGACCGGCTCTGTCGCCTGCAATAACACAGTCTTCGGCGACCCGTATCCGGGCGCGAACAAGGTGTGCGACTACGAGGTAACAACCACCGCACCTGCACCTGCACCGTCCTCCTGGACACGCTGCGCGAGCGAGTACGGTACCTGCACGTTCACCGGTACTCGCACGGTGCGCTACGGCCTCGGCGACCGCTGGGCGACCCGCACCGCGACCGGTTCGATCGCCTGCAACAACACCGTATTCGGCGATCCGTATCCGGGCGCAAACAAGGTGTGCGAATACGGCAATACGACCACCACCCCTGCACCCGCACCGGCTCCCGCACCGGCGCCTGCTCCTGCGCCGGCACCGTCCTCCTGGACCCGTTGCGCCTCCGAGTATGGCACCTGCACCTTCTCCGGCACCCGCACGGTGCGCTACGGCCTCGGCGACCGCTGGGCAACGCGTACGGCGACCGGTTCGATCGCCTGCAACAACACCGTCTTCGGCGACCCGTACCCGGGCGCAAACAAGGTGTGCGAATACTCCAGCACCACGACGACGGCACCCGCACCCGCACCGGCACCGGCACCGGCACCGGCTCCTGCACCGGCTCCTGCACCGGCTCCTGCACCGGCTCCTGCACCTGCACCCGCGACTGTGAGCCCGTATGGACAGGATGCCAATGCCTATACGCTGACATTTGCCGACGAGTTCAACAGCGGCTTCAACACCAGCATGTGGAACGACCACATCTGGTACGAGACCTCCAACCCGACCAAGAACTACACGGTCGAAGACGGCAAGCTGAAGATCTGGCCGCAGCGTGATGGAAGCGGCAGGTTCTTCAACCGTACCATCGACACCGACGGCAAGTATTACCAGACCTACGGCTACTTCGAGATCGAAGCCAAGCTCCCGATCGGCAAGGGTACCTGGCCCGCGTTCTGGCTGTTCAACCACATCGGCGATCGCCGTCCCGAGATGGACGTGATGGAAGCGTATGCAGGCGGCGCAGCGCCGTGGGGTTTCAACGATGCCAACGGCATCCCGCATCCGCAGGCATACGCACCGACAGTGTGGAAGGGCCCGGACGAGCTGGTCGGCACCCGCCAGTACGACACCGGCCTGGACCTGTCCGCCGGCTTCCACAAATATGCAGTGAAGTGGGAACCGAACAAGCAGACCTATTACTTCGATGGCAAGGAAGTGCTGGTGCTGAACACCACCTTCAGCGATCCGATGTACCTGATGCTGGACCTGTGGTTCGGGTCTGCTTCCGGCACGCCTGACAATACGACCCCGCAAGGCAAGTCGAACTCTTACGAGGTCAACTACATTCGTGCGTGGCGATTCAAGTAATCAAGCATGACGCGGGCCTCGCCGGTATGGCGAGGTTCGCAAGGTTCGAGCCTCCGCCTTGTGCGGGGTGTGTTTGAGGTCAGCGGAAACGCTGGCCTTTTTTTTTTGTTCTTTCGCTACTGCATTTTTCCGGTTTCATGCACGAACGCCAACGAAACCGTTAACCCTTGCACCACAGAACGAAAAAACTCTCCTGAATTTCGGTGATTTCCGGAACCATTTTCCGAAGCGCAAGCTCCTACCCCCGCTTGCCATGAAGAACGATTGGCTACCATCAATACGAAACAGGAGAAACAATTTTGGCTAACATCGCTTTCCACCGATTCGCTATTTCCACACTGTGTTGCGCCTCCGCGACGGTCTTGATCGCCTGCGGCGGCGGGGGCGGCGGCACCGACACCACGGCAGCCGCGCAAACGACCGCAGCCGCCCATGCCGGCGCCCAGGCCGGCGCCACTCCCGCAACCACCATTCCCGAGGCTGTTCAGGCACCGGCGGCAGACAGCAAGACGCCGTTCGGCCAGGATGCCAGCCAGTATGCGTTGACCTTCACGGAAGAGTTCGACAGCTTCAACAGCAGCCTCTGGAATGACGCCATGTGGTACGAGACCTCCAATGCGACCAAGAACTACGCGGTCGAGGAAGGCAAGCTCAAGATCTGGCCGCAGCGCGATGCATCGGGCAAGTTCTTCAACCGCACGCTCGACACCGACGGCAAGTATTACCAGACCTACGGTTACTTCGAGATCGAGGCGAAGCTGCCGGTGGGCAAGGGCACCTGGCCCGCGTTTTGGCTGTTCAACCATATCAACGAACGCCGTCCGGAGATGGACGTGATGGAAGCGTACGCCGGCGGCGCAGCGCCGTGGGGCGTGAACAAGAATGGCGTGGCGCACCCGACCGCGTATGCACCGACGGTATGGAAGGGCGACCGCGAAGGCCAACTGGTGGGCACGCGCCAGTACGACACCGGGATGGACCTGTCGGAAGGCTTCCACAAGTATGCGGTGAAGTGGGAACCGAACAAGCAGACCTACTACTTCGACGGCAAGGAAGTGCTGGTGGTGAACACGACGATGGGCGATCCGATGTACCTGATGCTGGACCTGTGGTACGGCAGCGCGTCGGGCACGCCGGACGATTCGACGCCGCAGGGCAAGCAGAACTCGTTCGAGGTCAACTACGTGCGTGCATGGAAGTTCAAGTGATGCAGCGCATGTGAAGCACAGCCTTCACGCACCTGCAGGGGCCGGCAGCGATGCCGGCCTTTTTGCATTTGCGCAGGAGAACTGGAAATGGTCATGTGCCCGGAGAAATCTGATTTATGATGACCATTCACGCAGGCTGAAAGGGGAATGTGATGGCAAAGAAAGAAAAACTGGATCCGGAAACCGAAGCGCTTATCCAGTGGTGCACGGCAGTGGAAGGGTTTCTGGTTGCAGGTGGCGCGACACTTGCGCAGGCGCAGGAACATATCGAGGAACATGTCGAGTGGTTTACTGACATGTTCTATGATGGATTGACTCCGGAGCAGGCCGCGAAAGAGGCGTTGGCCTGAAAAGACAGCGGGAATGGATTTCACCGTGCACTTTCAAGCGGAAGGCTGATTGCCGATGCGACGCATGACATTGACCTCCGAACTGGTCTCCCTGGTTCACCGGCCCGTTGATGATCCCGGCCCGCTGCTGGGCGTGGACTACCAGACGGACGGCGATTACGACCGGATGGTCGACGGACTACTGAGCACGCACCCTTCCGGAGAAGACGCGTGGCTGTTCGCGTTCGGCTCGCTGATATGGAAGCCGGAATGTGAACACACGGAGGAGCAGGCGGGCATCGCACCCGGATGGCATCGTTCCTTCTGTTACCGCATCCGGCGCTATCGTGGCACGGAGGATTGCCCGGGCCTGATGATGTCGCTCGACAGGGGAGGGCAGTGCAAGGGCATGCTGTACCGGCTGCCTGGCACTACGCTGCATCAGCAGTTGCATAAACTCTGCAGGCGCGAAATCACGGTCAAACCGCAGAACACCCAGGCCCGCTGGATTACTGTCGTCAGCAATGGCGTGCCGTGCCGCGCGATCGCGTTCGTGATGAACCGGCAGTCGCGTGCATACGTCGGCAGGCTTTCCCCCGAAGAAGTCGCAGGTACCCTGTCAAAAGCATGCGGCCATTGGGGATCGGGGGCCGAGTATCTTTTCAATACGGTGCAAAAACTCGAAGAGCGCGGGATTCACGACCGGTATTTGTGGAAGCTGCAGCAACTGGTGGCGGAACGCATTGTGCTCGACAATCGCTTGTCCCGCCAGGAGTAAGTGCCGCATCTGCATCATCCGGCAGGAATTTTCAGCCGTCGCCGGCTTCGCTCGATGGCTGAGAACAATGCCATGCCGGCCAGCATGGATGCGACAAACAGCCAGGCAGCGCCTCCGCCGTGGAACAACGCCGTCAAGGCAGGCCCCGGGCAGAATCCGACAAGTCCCCAGCCCATGCCGAATGCAAGACTTCCCATCACCAGCCGCCGGTCGATATGGCGTGCAGTCGGAAGCCGCATCGCCTCACCGAGAACAGCCTTGGGACGCGCCACAATGAAAGGGAAGGCAATGACGCCGATGAGCAATGCGCCACCCATGACAAATGCCAGGGACGGATCCCAGTTCCCGGCCAGGTCGAGGAAGCCAAGCACCTTCGCTGGGTTGGCCATGCCGGAAACGAGCAGTCCGATACCAAACAGCAAACCGGACAACAGTGCAATCAATAGTCTCATTGCGTCTCCTTCACGCAGCGACATGGCGAATAAGGTACACGGTGAGAAACCCGGCAATCATGAATGCGGTAGTGGCCGCGAGCGATCGTGGCGATCGTCGCGACAGGCCGCAGACACCATGGCCACTGGTGCAGCCGGAACCGTAGCGGGTACCCAGTCCGACCAGCAACCCGGCGATCGCAATGACCGGCGCGCTGGCATCCACCTGCACTGGCGGCAGGGATGCGAACAGTCCGTAGACGATCGGCGACGCAATCAGGCCAACCAGGAACAGCGTCCGCCAGGCAATATCGCCCTTGAGCGGTTCCATCAATCCGCCGACAATGCCGCTAATGCCGGCGATCCTTCCGTTAAAGAGCAGGAGCATGACACTGGCAAGGCCGATGAGCAGACCGCCGGCCAGGGAAAGCCACGGGGTAAAGTGGAGCCAGTCGATCGTCATTTGATGTATCTCCCTTCCTTGGGGCAGTAGAGCCCATACAGCACTTGCAGAACCGCCAGTGCTTCCTGGCTGGCGATACTGTAGAAAATCTGCTTTCCGTCGCGCCGCGTATTCACCATCTTCTCTTCGCGCAGCACTGTCAGTTGCTGTGACAGCGTCGGTTGCCTGATGCCGGTGAGGCTTTCCAGTTCGCCGACCGAAAACTCGCCCTGGGTCATCTGGCACAGCAATAGCAGGCGGTCCGGGTTGGCCAGCGCCCTCAACAAGCCGCAGGCCCGGCCCGCTGCGGCTTTCAATACGTCCAGATCAATTTGCTGTGCAGCTTCCATCTCGCTTTCCTGAAAAACGCCTTTACATCTATATTATATTAAAACATAATATGTGAATCAATATTATTTGACCCGTACATTGTGCAGTTAGCGTTGGAGGAGGACGTCATGATTTTTCGTCAGCTTTTCGAGCCGCTATCCAGTACCTATACCTACTTGCTGGGCTGTGAGCAGACCGGCCAGGCCGTGCTGATCGATCCGGTAGTCAATTCCATGGACCGTGACCGGGCCGAGATCGCGCGCCTCGGCCTGACGCTGGCCTATACGATCGATACCCACATCCATGCCGACCACATCACCGCCGCGCGCGAACTCAAGCAGGCCGCCGGCAGCAAGATTGCAACGCCGGCGCATGACAGGCTTCCCTGCACGGATATCGGGATCGAGGAGGGCAAGCCTTTTCAGATGGGAAGCATTGTGCTGCAGCCGTTGCATACGCCCGGGCATACCGACGGCCATTTCTCCTACCTGTTGAATGACCGGGTCTTTACCGGGGATGCGCTGCTGATCGAAGGATGTGGCCGCACCGATTTCCAGAATGGCGATACCGATGCCTTGTACAAGAGCGTGCGGGAAAAGCTGTTCGCTTTACCTGACGATGTGCTGGTCTATCCCGGGCACGACTACAAGGACCGGCGCGTGTCGTCCATCGGTCAGGAAAAGAAGCGGAATCCACGCCTGGGCGGTGACCGGACGCTGGAAGAGTTTCGGGAAATCATGGCCAACCTGGACCTGGCGTATCCAAAATTCATTGACTACGCCGTGCCCGGCAACCGGCAGTGCGGAGTCTGTCCGCCCCACTTGCCGGAAAACCTTGAAAACTACTGCCGCCAAATGACCGAAAGCCCGCAAGGCTGAATCTCTTTGTCCCCAGCGCAGCAAGCCGGGATGGGCTTTCAACGGAAGCAGCCGGCCAGTCCCTGACGCACCCGAAATGCCTGGTGCAAAGCCGGCCCTTCCTGGATAAAGCCGCCTTGATTATTGTTTGCTGCCGGTCGCGTTGTGCGCCTGGTTATTGCCGCCGCCGAGCGTGCCGGAGCAGGTAAGAACCGTTCCTCCACCCGAAGCAATGATCAGGCTGACAGTGTCCGGACGCCCAGGCTCCGCGACATCTGTGATAGTGAAACTCACCGTCGCCGGCTGGGCATTAAAGCGCCCGTCGCCGCTACCCGTGATGCTGCTGATGCTTGCTGTCGGTGTAGTGGTTGGCGGCGGGAAGCATTGCGCGGCAGTCAGGTCGGTCAGGTGGAAATGGTCTCCATGTGAAAAATTGATCTGCAGGTTGTTCGGCTCTGGTGGTGACGTTGCTCCATCTGTCTTGCAATGCAATGTATATCCGAAGGTTACTTTGTAGGTGGCGCCGCCGTAATCGCAAGTCAGGAAACCTCCGCCTGTGAATCGGCCAGGTGGATGCGCGCTCACTGAAGTTGCAAATGCGGAAAGCAGCGCAATCGCAACGAGTCGTTTTGTTGCTCTCGGTACCATGATCAAGACTCCTTGAAATGAGACACTGCCATGCAGCAGTGTCACTCTCATTATCTAAACGCCCATAGGGGAAACAGGCGAAGCTTAAGGAGGTTTGTGGGAGATCAAACGCTTCGTTGCGTTTATGTTCTGGCTGGCAGATCCGGGATGCAGGGCGCAGGCCGGTCCGATTCGGCAACGGCGCCCGCCGGCATGCAGCGTTCAATCCGGGATTTTTCCCCGCAGCGCCTTGATTTGTCCACGCATGCTCTTCTTCTCAAGGCGCTTGCGCTGTGAACTGCGGGTTGGCTTTGTCGCACGTCGCGCGCGCGGGACCACAGAGACACCGGCCACCATGTCCTGCAAACGCTGCATCGCCTCTTCCTTGTTCTTTTCCTGGCTGCGGTGCGTCTGCACCTTGATGACGACGACGCCGTCCTGCGTCACGCGCTGATCGCTCACTCCGAGCAGCCGCTCCTTGATATGCTCCGGCAGCGACGATGCGCGGATGTCGAAGCGCAAGTGGACGGCGCTCGACACCTTGTTGACGTTCTGCCCGCCCGCGCCTTGCGCGCGAATCGCCGTGAACTCGACCTCGTGCGCAGGAATGACCGGAACGCGGTTCATGTCGCAGTTGCCGCCTTCGCAAGCTTCGACTTCTTCGGTTTCTTGGGTTTCTTCAGCACCTGCCCGCGCGCGTCCGTCATGGGAACGCGATGCTCGGGTTCGAACCCGGGTTCTTCAACGCGGGACAAGGTCTTCTGCAGCAATCCCTCGATGGCCGACAGCAATTGCACTTCGTCCGCGCACACCAGCGATACCGCTTCACCCGTTGCCCCGGCGCGGCCGGTGCGGCCTGTGCGATGGATGTAGTCCTCGGCGACGATTGGCAGGTCGAAGTTGACGACATGCGGCAGGTCGTCGATGTCGAGACCGCGAGCCGCCACATCGGTCGCCACGAGGATGTCCACTTCACCCGCCTTGAAACGGTCCAGCGCACGCAGGCGTGCCGGCTGCGGCTTGTCGCCGTGGATGGAGTCGGCCTGATAGCCGCGCGCCATCAAAGTTTCAACCAGTTGATCCACACCGTTGCGGGTCTTGACGAAGACCAGTACCTGCCGCCACCCGTGCTTCTTCAGCAGATGGATGAACAGATCGGTCTTGCGCTTCTTGTCGACGGTGACCAGCCACTGCTCGATGCTTGCCGCAGTGGTATTGCGCGGGCTGGCATCGATGCTCAAGGGGTCGGAAAGCAGGTTGGCCGCGAGTGCGCGAATCGGGTCGGAGAACGTGGCAGAGAACAACAGGGTCTGCCGGCGCTTGGGGAACAGCGCGAGCAGCGCGTCGAGTTCGCGCGAGAACCCGAGGTCGAGCATGCGGTCGGCTTCGTCCAGCACCAGTGCCTGAAGCTGCGTGAACTTCACCGCATTCTTGCTGTGCAGGTCCAGCAGGCGGCCCGGCGTGGCGACCAGGATGTCGAGGCCCTTGCGCAGCTTCATCATCTGCGGATTGATGCTGACGCCACCGTAGGCCACATGCGTCCGCAACGGCAAGTGGCGACCGTACGCCATGATGCTCTCGTGCACTTGCACGGCCAGCTCGCGGGTGGGAACGAGCACGACGGCGCGCACCGCATTGCTCGCCACCTGCGGACCTTCGGTAACCAGCCGCTGCAGCAGGGGCAGTGCAAAACCGGCGGTCTTTCCGGTGCCTGTCTGCGCCGCCGCCATCAGGTCCCGCCCGGCGAGGATTGCGGGTATGGCTTGCGCCTGCACGGGCGTGGGTGTCTTGTAATCGAGTTCGTCCAGCGCGCGCAGCAGGGGAGCGGCCAGACCGAGGGAAGAAAACGTCATGGGAATACCAAAGCTTGAAATAAGTGCAAAGTGTAACGTCTTGCAGAGCGGACGGATGGATCTATCCAGCGCCAAGAGAAAAGCATGACATTTCGATAACTTTCCGTGCTCTTGCGCAATAAGCCTGTATGCTTCGCCTGCGCCTTCACATGGCGCACGATTTAACCATCCCGAGTGACGCGATCCGCTCCTCCCTGGCGTCCGCTCATCAAACACTGCAGTCGCCCGGATCCATCATTTCAACGATCTGGCACCGTCCCGCCGACTGGTGTACCGTTGCATAGAAAGCATGCTGAATGTCGACGATGTGGCGGACTACCGCCGCTCGCTGGCGCTGCTGTATGGCGCCGGCATGCAGGGCAGTGCAATGCACCGACGTTGCTGGCGGCGTACGACAGGCTGTTCGCGCCGTCCGTCGAAATGGCGGCCTGATCCGCCTGATGCAGCAATTCGTGTCGCGTAGCGCGAAGCGAAATCAATAGTGAGAGATACCATGCCCGAAACTTCCTTTCCCTCTTTTTCCGACCTGAAGCTGGGCGCGGCCTTGCTGCGCGTCCTCACGGAGCTCGGCTATGAAGCGCCGTCGCCCATCCAGGCGGCGACGATTCCGCTCCTGCTGCAGGGGCGCGACGTGCTCGGCCAGGCGCAGACGGGGACCGGCAAGACGGCCGCCTTCGCGCTGCCCATCCTTGCGGGAATCGACATACGGCCAGGGGCGCCGCAAGCACTGGTGCTGGCGCCGACGCGCGAGCTGGCGATCCAGGTTGCCGAAGCCTTCCAGCGCTACGCCACGCACATCCCCGGATTCCACGTGCTGCCGATCTATGGCGGGCAGAGCTACGGCCCGCAACTGAGCGCGCTGCGAAGGGGCGTGCATGTGGTCGTGGGCACGCCCGGTCGCGTGATCGACCATCTGGAAAAGGGCTCGCTCGACCTGTCGCAACTCAAGTCACTGGTGCTGGACGAAGCGGACGAAATGCTGCGCATGGGTTTCATCGACGATGTCGAGGCCATCCTGCAGAAGACGCCGGAAGAACGCCAGACTGCGCTGTTCTCCGCCACCATGCCTTCCGTCATCCGGCGCATCGCCCAGACCTACCTGCGCGATCCTGCCGAGGTCACCATTGCCGCAAAGACCGGCACGGCGGAGAACATCCGCCAGCGGTACTGGGTCGTCAGCGGCATGCACAAGCTCGATGCGCTCACCCGCATCCTGGAAGCGGAACCCTTCGACGGCATGATCATTTTCACGCGCACCAAGCTGGGCACCGAAGAACTGGCCGGCAAACTGGAGGCGCGCGGATTTTCCGCCGCAGCGATCAACGGCGACATGGCGCAGCAGCAGCGCGAGCGCACTGTCCAGATGCTCAAGGACGGCAAGATCGACATCCTCGTCGCGACCGATGTCGCCGCGCGCGGCCTTGACGTGGAACGGATCAGCCACGTGATCAACTACGATGTGCCCTATGATCCGGAGAGCTATACGCACCGCATCGGCCGGACCGGGCGGGCAGGGCGGAGCGGCGAAGCGATCCTGTTCATCACCCCGCGCGAAAGGAACCTGCTCAAGGCTATCGAGCGCGCCACGCGCCAGCCGGTGTCGACCTTGACGCTGCCCAGCATCCAGGAGGTCAACGATGTGCGCATCGCCAGGTTCAAGGACCAGATCACCGACACGCTGGCGGCCGGAGGGCTGGAATCCTTCCAGTCGCTGATTGAAGACTACGAAAGAGAGAAAAACATCCCCGCGATTGAAATCGCCGCCGCACTCGCGAAGCTGGCGCGTGGCGACGTGCCGCTCCTGCTGGAGAAAAAACACAGGGAGCCGCAGGAGGATGTCCGGCCCGACGCAAGACCGCTTCGTCCGGAGCGCAGCAACCGTACGTTCGAACCGCAGGAGCGGTTTGAACGCCACGAGCGCAAGGAGCGCATCGACCGCGCGCCGGAGTCAGGCATGCAGACCTTCCGCATCGAAGTGGGGCATGTCCACGGCGTCAAACCAGGCAACATCGTGGGCGCGATTGCCAATGAGGCCGGACTGGAAGCGAAGTACATCGGCCGGATCGATATCCACGACGACTACAGCATGATCGACCTGCCCGACACCATGCCGGACGACATCCTGGGCCACTTGAAGAAGGTATGGGTCGCGGGGCAGCAGCTGCGCATTCGACGCGAAGGCGAGAGCGATGCGGTGCATGGCGGCCATGCCGGCCTGAACGAGCGTCCCGCTGCAGCCAGGAAGGACAAGGGCCAGCGCAAGCCCGATCTCGGCATGCGGATGTACAGGATCGAAGTCGGACGCGTGCACGGCGTCAAGCCCGCCAATATCGTCGGTGCGATTGCAAATGAAGCCGCGCTCGATGCCAAGTACATCGGCCGCATCGACATTCACGACGACTACAGCACCGTGGACCTGCCTGACGGCATGCCGAAAGACGTATTCGAACAATTGAAATCGACGGTCGTTTCCGGCCAGCCCTTGCGCATCAGTGTCGCCGGAGATGGCGATCATGGCGCCGGTGGTTTTGCTGGAAAGGGCGTGCCCCTGTCGGCACCGAAAAGGGGCGGCGACAGGCGGGTGGAGGAGAAGCAACGCGCGGACAGAAAACCGTTCAAGGGAGACGCCGGCTTCGGGGCGGCCAAGCCGAAGCCGCACCGGAAAGGACCGGGCGGGAAGAAGTAGCGATAGCTCTCCAACCGCTTCACGAAGGTTTCCAGCAGAGCATCCAGATGAGTTTGATAGGCTGGCGCTGGCATGCTGAACCGTTTCCTCCCCCTGCAAGGGGGAGGAACCTGGTAGCGACGTTTCGAATTCCCCGTGCGTATTTCAGTGTTTGGCGGCAGCGTGTTCAACGTCTCCCGCAGTCAGTCCGGTGCTTATCATCGCCGGTTGAATGGATTGTTATGCAGATCCGGTCGTCTTCCTCCTTTACCGATCCCGCGCATGATTCGACAATCCGACCTGGCAGAAACTGCATGATCAACGATGGAAAGTGGGTCCCGCAGCCTTCAATGTATGCTTGCGCACAGACAGAACAGGCACATGGGGAGATGCTATAGAGGCGTGAAACCGAGACCGGTTCGCGCGAGGTGTCACAACGACACCAATCGAAAGGAAGTTCACCATGGACACTCTACTCAAACCAGATACTAGGTCCGCGACGACGGGCAAGGCATGGAAATTCATGAATATTCGCGAAAAAATGCTTTTCGCAACGAAAGTCGGAATTATGATCGCCAGCTTCGGATGGATTTACGGAAACGCGATTGCGCCCGATGTAGTAAAGCGGCAAACGGATCAGAACACAGTGTAGATGCGTGCGAGTTAGGCAATCAACGCGATGACCGCGGCACCGCTCTTGCTCCGTACTTAGAGCAAGAGCGTGCGGCGCGGTGATAAAGTCGGTTTTATTTTGCCATCAGATGGTGACGCGATCTGCGGCGATCTGCGTACAAGATCTGCGTACAAGATGTCAAACCGATTCATCTTCTGTTTCCAGTCGTGCGCCATACGACGCCACTCCGCCATAATGTTGCGCAGGGCAGACCGACTTGATGGCTGCGTCATCGCTGGGGACGTGACTGCGGGTCTTGACGATCCTGCGGAAAATTCAAGACAGGTTCGACTGAAATGAATGAGTCGAACCATTGTCACGGTTTCGCAACTTTGCATAGTTCACTGCGTCAGCACAGCGTTCATACCGATAGCTTTCATAGCGAAAGTATCTTCCATCGAAACCAATCCCTAACGCCGCCATCTCGCACTGCTCCTGGTCCGTCGGTTCGACCGTCTTTTCCCAGGCAGAGCCATTGATCACCTTCGCCTGATATTGCGGCTTTACTCGATCCAACTTTGCGTAATTGACCGCATCGCTGCATCGTTCGTAGCGAAACGTCCTGTACCGATAAAAGTGTCCGTCAAATCCGACACCCATTGAAGCGCGCAACTCGTTCCCTTTGTATTCGAGTGTAGGAATGGACATGATGAATCCTCCGCATTGGAATGTCGGATGATTGACTCATCCCGGCGAAAGCCGAGCCCTAGAATCCAGCCATGTGACGAAGGATATATCGCTCCTTTCAATGATCTGTCACAACGGACCTGTTATCGGTGCGGAAGCGAACATAGCCGCAAAATGAACGCGGCGGGAAGGCAAAATGGCCCGTCGCAATGTCTCGTCGCTAGCGAACGTTCCCGTCTGCCACGCCGCTATGTTCGCTGACACACAGACGCGGACCTGCTACCGGACCATGCTGCTTTAATGGCGCTGCGCACCCTGCTCGGGGCGCTCCAGTTGCTATTGATCTTTGTTGCGCCAACAGTCTCACTGAAGTCCACAACGGAAAGAGATGTATGTACCACTATCAAACGGCCTTTTGGCCCCAAAGCAACCCGTATTTCGCAGCCTTTAAGAAATCGGCCAAATCGCCGGACGACTCTCCTGTCGTTGTTGATCCGGGCGCAAAGCCTGCAATCGTCACTCGAACGGATATGCAGATTGAGCAGGACGTGAGGGACGAGTTGGAAATGGAGTCTTCGGTTCGCGCCGCAGCGATTGACGTTCAGGTCATTGACGGCGTGGTGACATTATCCGGTCTCGTTGATGGAGAGGGGGAGCGGTGGTTGATCGAAGCCGCAGCAAAACGCATTGCCGGGGTGCGAAAGATATTGACGCGGATGACGGTTTTCGCTCCTGATATCACTCCTGCCGACGACGATATTGCGCATGACTGCGAACGCGTGCTGAGTCATTTGACGCCGAAGGCCGATTACACCATCGCGGTGCAGGTGTCAAAAGGCTGGGTGACATTGTCAGGGGAGGTTGCCGAAGGCTATGAGCGCCGCATTGCAGAAACAGAGGTTAGCAGCTTGCTGAGCGTGCTCGGAGTCAACAGCCAGATTAGAGTACGGTCATCCATTGCAGCGGGCGATACTGCGGCGAATGGCGTCTCATCCATAAGGAAGCCATACGAATTGAAATCGGGCAGCTATGAGTTCTCTCCCGATAACGATCGCGTTACCTGGGCCAGCACGGTGCTCTCATGGAATCAACATCGGGACAGGCTTTCCGCAGCCTGGTCATCATCAAGCACGAAACGTGCAATTTACGGCATTCGGTTCACCTGATTATCCGGAACGCCAGAGAGGGCACTTCCTTGATGACGGAAGCTGCTCATACCGCCATAAGATTGGGCAATAACCGCTCAAATTCTTTTTTTACGACTTGATAGCATTCACAGGCTCGCGCTTCCAGTCCGGCCCGATCAACCACGGTGATGTGTCCGCGACGATAGTGAATCAATCCGGCGCTTTGCAGTTTTCCTGCCGCCTCGGTTACGCCCTCACGGCGTACACCGAGCATGTTGGCAATCAGCTCCTGCGTCATGAACAACTCGTTCGTCGATAGTCGGTCAAGGCTCATTAGCAGCCAGCGGCAGAGCTGTTGATCGACACTATGGTGACGATTGCACACGGCGGTCTGTGCCATCTGCGTAATCAGGGCCTGCGTATAGCGAAGCAACAAGTGCAGCATCGGACCGGCTCGGTTGAATTCGTTCCTGAGCAACGCGCCCTGCAGCCGGAAACCGTGTCCGGCACTTTGCACGACGGCGCGACTTGGTGTTGTTCCCCCTCCCATGAACAGCGCAATGCCCAGTATCCCTTCATTTCCGACCACGGCAATTTCCGCGGAAGCGCCATCCTCCATAACGTAGAGCAAGGACACGATGCTGGTTGTCGGAAAGTAGACGTGCTTCATGTGGCTGCCCGACTCGTAAAGAACTTCTCCAAGGGGCATTGAGACCAGTTCCAGATGCGGCTCCAGGCGACCGAACTCCTCCGGAGGCAGGGCCGCCAAAAGATGATTCTGCTGTGGAGTATGCAAGACAGGCATTCTACTTTCTGTAGCGTCACAAGCTGGTGCAGGGTTGGGTCATTATGTGCGTCTGGACACAGACAAGACCACTGGTTTGATCAATGATTAGTGTGTTGGTCATCATTGATGCATCCCGCCAGCATCTGTCGATCATGCGGGAGGCTCAATGATTTTACGAAGGAATGTCATCATGAACAAATACTATTTAGCGGATCCCCGCGAGGAAGCAAGCTTGCAGCAACGCAAGGAAAGCATGCGCGAGCAGGAGCGTCGTGATACCGCCCTGGACGAAGCATTGGGCTTCACTTTTCCTGCCAGTGATCCAGTCGCGCTCAACTGTTCGGCTACCGCATTTCTCGCCCCAAAGCAGGAGCAACTTCGAGTAACCATTGACTTCTTTAAGCACGCCTGGGCGAAGAGGCGGATGTAAATTAGCATTCGATATCGGGACAAGGTCACCCTCCGTTTATTGACGATCAGTCGGCGAAAGAGGACGGTCAACGCTGAGCGGCGGTTCGCTTTAATCAACGTTTTTTCGATCAACGCTCGGCTGCAATAAGCGTAGCGGTGTTGATAGTGGTGACCAAGTGATTGCGGTGTCGAAATGGTACTGATGTCGTCAGAATCACCACCTGCGCACGATGTTGGAATTGGTAAAGGTGAAGACGAAGTAGTGGAATGGCTGCGGGACTAATCTGACTGGGTGATGACAACGGACCGTTACATGCACCCCGCAATCATCTGAACGTTCTGCTACCCGAAAAGCCATTCCCAAACACAGACAGCACCTGCAGAAAACTCGCTTCCGGCTCCGCGTTCAGCTGCAACAGCTCACCAGTGGCCGGATGCGGGAACGCGATGCCGATGGCTGCAAGCATCAACCGCCCCTGCCCGAAGCGTTCCGCAAAATAGCGATTGTGACGGCCTCTCCCGTGATTGGCATCGCCGATGATCGGGTGGTTGATATGCTTCATGTGCCGTCGCAACTGGTGCTTGCGTCCCGTCTCGGGATACAGCTCGACCAGGCTGTAGCGGCTGGTCGGATGGCCTTCGATCTCCACCGGGATTTCCGTTGTTGCGAGGCGGCGGTACCGCGTGCGTGCATCACGCACAGCTTGAGGCTCGTCCTTGCGGCGTTTATCCTCCGGCTCGTCACGCAGCGGATGATCGATGATGCCCTGTTCCGGCGTCCACCCGCGCACCATCGCGAGATAGGTTTTACTCACTTCTCCAGCCATCATCGTCTTGCCCAATGCACTCGCGGTGTGCGGATCGCGCGCAAAGACCAGCAAGCCGGAGGTGGGGCGATCAAGCCGGTGTACCGCGTACACATGCCCGCCGCCGTTCATCGCCCGCGCGTATTGCAGCGCGAACTCGGTTTCATGCGGGTCGATCGGGCTGCGGTGCACCAACAATCCTGCCGGTTTGTGCACGACGAGCAGGCACTCGTCGCGATAGATCAGCGTGAGCGGATTCTTCGCCGGCAGCGAAAGGGGATCGGGCTGAGGGCCGTTTGACATCGGATATTCTTTCCTTGTGGCCTGCCATTATGCATGGCAATTCCAGGCCTATCCCGGACGGGCTCCCTTTCGGTAAGCCGTCGGCGTGCTTCCGGTCCAATCCTTGAACGCACGGCAAAAGGCTGCGGGGTTGGAGAACCCAAGGTCGAGGGCCAAGCTGGTCACCGGAATGTCTGAATGCGTCAGCCGATGGATGGCGATGTCGCGTCGTAGCGCATCCTTGACCAGCTGGAAATGCGTCCCTTCTTCCTCGAATTTCCTGTTGAGTGTCCGCACCGAGAGATGCAGGCTCTCACCGAGCTCCCTGATCGTCGGCGCCTGGTCCAGGTGCTGTTCGAGATACTCGCGCGCCCTCGCGCTCATGGAGCCGCGATTGAAGGAACTGAAGGTCCAGTCTTCCGGCGCTCTCTTCAGGAACGACCATAGCTGGTGCCGCTGGCGCTCGAAGGAAGACGCACAGTCGCGGTCGGAAAGATAGATGCAGCTTTCGCTCGCGTCGAAACTGACCTCCGCCGGATAGAGAAAAACATAATCGTCCGCATGCCGGGGCCGCGGAAAGGCAAGTTCGACACGGAGGATGGCGATCTCGCGTCCGAGCAGCCACGAGGCAATACCGTGGACAAGTTTCATCATGAGCTCATGGCCGAGCTGCCTGACCGCGACGTCCGGCTTCCTCTTCACCAGCGCAATCCTGACCCATTCGTTCCTGCGAGACATGTGGAGCCGGTAGTCGTCGAGCAGCAGGTTCCAGAACCTGACGAAACGGTTGAGTGCGATCAGGATCGTCGGCGCGTCCAGCAGGCTGAGCATCAGGTATTTCAGCGTTCCGCCTCGGATGGGCCGCGACCAGAGTCCGAGCATTTCGTCATCCAGCGCCGCGGCGACGCTCTTGTACAAGGCAACGAACTGGGGACGCGTGATCCGGGCATCGGGCTGGACAAGCAAGGAGGCCGGAATGCCGGCATCCGCAAGCGCCGCGTCGACAGCACTCATGCCGTGCCGGCTTTTCATGAAGGCCAGCATTTCATGAATGAAATGGCTGGAGACGGTAATGGAAGCTTGCGGAGCGGCTTTGGGCATGCCGCAAATTATGGCGCATTTTGCATATCTCTTGGCGCAATCGGCCAACTTTGGCCGAAGGTGCAATCTACACTTCCTCTGGCAGCGCATATCTTTTCATTCATCAGGGAAAAGGTGTTGACGCATTTTGGCAAATTGACAGACAACGGCATGGAGCGAGCAATGACCTATCAAACATTGGAAACGCGGATGGATGGACCTGTTGCAGTCGTGTTTTTGAACCGTCCGGAACGCCGCAATGCACTGGACGAACTCGCGGTGGCCGAGATCGAACGCTACTTTTCCTCACCGCCCGCGGAAGCGCGTGTCATTCTTCTCGCTGCCAAGGGGCCGCATTTCTGTGCCGGGCTGGACCTGAAAGAGCACCATGTCAAGGAGCGCAGCCCTGCCGAATTCATGCGGGTATGCCAAGGCTGGCATCGCGCGTTCGACCGGATCCAGCACGGCGGCATTCCGGTCGTTGCCGCGCTGCAGGGGGCGGTCGTCGGCGGCGGGCTGGAACTGGCGAGCGCGGCGCATGTCCGCGTCGGCGACAAGACCACGTATTTCGCGCTTCCGGAAGGACAATGGGGGATCTTCACCGGTGGCGGCGCCACGGTACGGACGTCGCGGCTCGTCACCCCGAACCGGATGATCGAGATGATGCTGACCGGGCGCGTGATGGATGGCGAAGAGGGCATGCAAAACGGTCTGCTGAATTACCTGACGGAAGAAGGGGGCGCGTTCGACCAGGCCATGTCGCTTGCACGCAGGATCGCCGGCAATGCCCCGCTCTCTAACTACTCCATCGTTGCTGGCATCAACAAGATATGGGACATGTCGGCAACCGACGGGCTTTTTGCCGAGTCGCTCCTGGCCGCCCTTGTCCAGACCAGTCCGGAAGTGCAGACCCGGCTCAGCGCGTTTGTGGAAAAGCGCGCGGCAAAAGTCGCGTAGGGATCGCTATCGGTGTTGCGGACAAACCTCAGGCAGCGCATCTTTGCATCAAGACGCGGCCCGGCTGCAGTCGGGCTGCTTGCAGAATGGCCGCCTCTGTTTGCACGTGGGTTGGCCGGAATCGCCGAGTGAACTGGTCGAACGAGCCCATGGCGTCTGTATTACGTTGGATTAAATTTGATTGGCAAGTCAATTCGTTCCGTCAATTCTTTCCGCCAACAATTGAAACAATCTCCGCTGTGCATCCCACAACTCTTCGTACTGCAAGTCGCGCCCCAAGAGTGGCTCTCCTGACCTTTGGTTATACTCCCTTAGCAGAAGAGTGAACGTTTCACCGATCATTGAAAATCCATTGATATGCCCTTCATGCCATTCCATTAAAAGCGCCAGATAACGGTACGGCTGCGAAATCGTGGTTCTTGCGCGTATCGATTTAAGATAATCCAGCGCTTCCCGATGCGCGTTGAGGTCTTCCCCGTTTCGCAGGCGCCGAAAGAGGTCTGGTTTTCCGATTTTCAGCGTGATCACGTAGGCCAACAGGTAGTTGTGCTGTTCGACCGGATACGCGAAGGCGTACAACGCGACCGCTCGTTCAATGTCGCGCATAGACAAGTTGAACCAAGCGGCCGTCCAAGTGAAGAAGGTCTTGAAAATTGCCGGGCCGCCGGAATCGTCAAAGTCGTAGCGATTCAAGACATGTTCTACATATTCTGCAACGTGGTTGCTGCCCAGGGCGTCGCCGTAGATCCTCTTCGGCAGGGCAAAGAAAAAGTTAACGAATTTACCCAGGTAAGTCGCCGCGTCGGTATCGAGGCCATACATTCCACCGATCGCCTGGTGCAGTTGATCCCGACTGATCAACAACACGAAGACCAGGTTCGGCACGTCGAAAAAGTGCTTCAGCCGCTCGATGAGCTTGAGCGCGAACATCGGCGGGCACCTATCCAGTTCGTCGATGAACAACACCACCGATTTTGGCTGACTTGCAGCAAACGCTGCCAGTTCGGTTCGGAAATGCTGAAATGACGCCTTTTCATTCGCATGATTTTCCAGTTTCTTTTCGATCCATTTGCCCGCTTCGTCCGCTGCGCTCTCACCAGCGACCTCGGCTGCTTCCTGAATATCCGCAGACAAGTCGGCCGATCCCGGCATCCATCGCCCGGCAATATTGATTACGGTCCTGGTCTCGACGGGCAAAATCGCCTTCATCACGCTGGCCGCTTTCTCGCGTAGCCCTCGGACGGACCCTGGACCGTTATCCAGTACATCGGCAATTTCCGCCGCCATGAGCAAAAATGGATCCTCGACGTCGTCTTGCTCAAACGCGTCGATAAACGCGACCTGATGTCCCGCCTCTTGGAGATAGGCTGCCCAATTCCGGCCGAACCAGGTTTTTCCATCGCCCCAGGGCGCATCAATCGCTAACACAGCACCTTCTCGCAGCCGCTCAAGATAACCAGTCAAGCGTTCGGCATGCTGCTTTCGCTGGAACAAATCGCCCGCAAATGCTTGCCCATTGACGAAGTCGGTTCTTGGAAGTGCTACTGGCGGCGACGTCTTGATTTGCTTGTCCATCGATGTCTCGCTCATTCGACAAACCTGATGCGGCCGCAGGTCGCCAGGCGAACCGTCGCAGGAACATGGCGAGAGGCGCCCGGCGGCATAGGGGACACCGCACCGGATGTTCTGTTCGTCGTTCCACTTCCGTGTTCCCGCGCAAGCAGGCGCAGGCGCCCCTCGAGAGGATCGCCTGCGTTTGTGGCTGCGGTACTGGTAACGCGTTCAGCAGATCGCCTTGGCCGCAGCCGCGCGTCGGCTGTTCCCCCGGATCAGGTCGAAGCGATCAAGCTCCATGACCTTGTTCCATGCCGCCGCGAAGTCGCGCACGAACTTCTCCTTCGCGTCGTCGCACGCATAGACCTCGGCCAGCGCGCGCAGTTGAGAATGCGCGCCGAAGACGAGATCAGCGGCGGTCGCGGTCCACTTCGGCTTGCCCGTAGCGCGATCGCTGCCCTCGTACACATTCTCGTCCGAGGCGGAGGGTCTCCATGCCGTGCCGATGTCGAGCAGGTTCACAAAGAAGTCGTTGGTTAACGTGCCGGGCCGGTCGGTGAACACGCCGTGCTTCGTTTGCCCGTGGTTCGCATCGAGCACGCGCATGCCGCCTACGAGAACCGTCATCTGGGGCGCGGTCAGCTTCAGGAGGTTGGCCCGGTCCAGGAGACGGGTCTCCGGCGATAGCGGGTCTTCCGCTCGGAAATAGTTGCGGAACCCATCGCCGGTCGGTTCGAGCACATCAAAGATATTCTCATCCGTCTGCTCCTGCGAGGCATCGGTGCGGCCCGGCGCGAACGGCACGGTAATGTTGTATCCCGCCTTTCTGGCCGCTTCCTCGACGGCAGCGCACCCGCCGAGGACGATCAGATCGGCAAGCGAAACCTTCTTGCCGCCGCCGGATTGCGCGCCGTTGAAGTCCTTCCGGATCTGTTCGAGGGTTGTCAGCACCTTGGCCAGCCGGGGTGGCTCGTTGGACTCCCAATCCTTTTGCGGAGCCAGGCGGATCCGCGCGCCGTTGGCGCCGCCACGTTTATCGGTGTCACGGAAGCAGGCAGCGGCTCCCCAGGCCGTGGAAACCAGCTCGGGGACAGACAGACCCGATTTGAGGACCGTGCCCTTGAGGGCGGCGATATCCTGCTCGTTGATCAGCTCATGATCGACAGGTGGTACCGGGTCTTGCCAAAGCTGCGGCTCCGGAACCCAGGGGCCCAGATAGCGTGAGCGGGGACCCATGTCGCGGTGAAGCAGCTTGAACCAGGCTTTGGCAAACGCGTCCTCGAGCTGGTCCGGGTTGTCGTGGAAGCGCTTCGCAATCGGCCCGTAGATCGGATCCATACGCAGCGACAGGTCTGTCGTCAGCATCGTCGGCGTATGCCGCTTCGACGGGTCGTGCGCATCCGGCACGGTGTCTTTCGCCTCAGGATTCTTGGGTTTCCACTGCTTCGCGCCCGCGGGGCTCGTCGTCAACTCCCACTCGTACTTGAACAGGTTCTCGAGGAATCCATTGTCCCACCTGGTCGGATTGTTGGTCCATGCGCCTTCGAGGCCGCTGGTGATCGCATGCGGTCCCTTGCCGCTGCCGAACTTGTTCTTCCAGCCCAGGCCCTGCTCCTCGATGGGAGCGCCCTCGGGTTCCGGGCCGACATTCTCAGCCGCCGGCGCAGCACCATGTGTCTTGCCGACCGTATGGCCGCCGATGATGAGCGCAACAGTCTCTTCATCGTTCATCGCCATACGGCTGAAGGTCTCGCGGATATCCCTGGCGGCAGCGAGCGGATCGGGGTTGCCCGCAGGCCCTTCCGGATTCACGTAAATCAGGCCCATTTGCACGTTGGCGAGTGGTTTGGCGAGTTCCCGGTCGCCGCTGTAGCGCTCGTCGCCCAGCCAGGTGTCCTCGGGGCCCCAGAAGATGTCCTCGGGCTCCCAGGCGTCGGGCCGGCCGAAACCGAAGCCGAACGTCTTGAAGCCCATCGATTCATAAGCCACGTTGCCGGCCAGGATCAGCAGATCCGCCCAGGAGATTTTCTGGCCGTACTTCTGCTTGATAGGCCAGAGCAGCCGGCGCGCCTTGTCGAGATTGGCGTTGTCCGGCCAGCTGTTAAGCGGAGCAAACCGCTGCTGGCCTTCACCGCCGCCGCCGCGGCCATCGGCGATGCGATAGGTGCCGGCGGCATGCCACGTCATGCGGATGAGCAACGGCCCGTAGTGGCCGTAGTCGGCCGGCCACCAATCCTGGGACGTGGTCATTGCCTTGATGAGATCCTGCTTCAGCGCCTCGACGTCAAGGCTCTTGAACTGTTCGGCATAGTCGAAGTCCTCTTCCAATGGGCAAGACAAGTGCGAGTGCGTGTGAAGCATCGAAAGGTCCAGCTGGTTCGGCCACCAGTCCCTGACCGTCCTCGGCCGGCTGACCTTTGGCGTTGGGGCGGGGATGGCCGGGTTTTCGCTTTCGCTGACACTTCGGGTGTGTTGTTTGTCGGACATATTGATTCTCCATCGGTTACGCGGCACTTCTTTGGAGTAGTTTCTGCCGGAAGAAAGTCAAGCATAGGCTGCAGTAAATTCAAGCGTAGGCAAGCGCAGGCTGCTGTCAATGACTGCCCAATAAATTTTTTTCAATTGACGTGATAGCGCGAGTAACTGAAGGCATCCCAAACCGATTGCACGTGACGAGCGCGACTCGCGCCCATGATTCACAGACCGACATTGTCCGGCGACATTATCTGTTTCCGGAACGGTTGCAGCGAGCATTGAAACAGACGGAAGTGCAAGCAGGCAGTGGCAAGCAAGTCAGTATTCATACCTTGCGGCATAGCGTCGCTACTCATTTACTGCAAGCTAATCGAGTAGGCTGTCATTCGTCGATTTTCACCATGCAAGCATATGCGTCGGAGGCTGTGAAAAAGCTTTTTGCCGTCATTCCCGCGAAGGCAGGAATGACGAGGGAGGGTTTTAGACGCCAACTTGTCTTCCCGCATGTGGGCGTCGACGAAAAATAAAGAGTGACAGACCACTAGACATCCGTACCGTCCAAGAGCAATTGGGCCACAGCGATGTGAGCACCACGATGGCCTGCATCCAAAAAGAACAAAGCCACGTGACCGTGGCTTTGTTCTGCTATTCGTGGCGATTGCCCTTAAATCGTCAACGCGCCCCCTAATCGCCCCGCGATGTAACGGGCCGTTTTGCGGGAGCGATAGCCGACGATGGTCACTACACCTTCGACCGAAATTACTTGTACACGCCGCAGCTGAGGACCAGCGGTTCGATTCGCTTGGTGAACGTGGTCTTCGGCTCGATCGCCTTGGTCACCGGGTTGGGCCACTTGTAATCGGTCCAGCCTTCGCCCGACTTGCTCGATGCGATTTCGGCCATGCGCTTGACGAAGGCGAAGCCGTCCGCATCCTTCAGGTCGGTCATGTCCTTGCCGACCAGTTTCGGATTGGCGCCGTGGGCGAGGGTGATGGTGCGGTCCTTGTTCGAATCCCAGTTCGGAACGTGGTCGCTGGCGAAGAGGTAGATCTCGCCGTGGGAGAACTGGCCTTTGGGATTGTTGATTTCGGCGAGGGTTTTGTCCTTGCCGTTGGCGGCGAGGAATTCACCCGCCTTTTTCACCATGCTCACGCATTCCTGCTTGTTGTCCGCCGCGCCGGCGCTGCCGAATGCAATAGCCAGGGCCGCCGTCACTGCTGCTTTCATCAATGTTGCCATGTGTGTCTCCGAGTGTGGATAAAAACGAACGAGCGTATTTTTATTGCTTTAAGGAAAGGTATCAGCGCGGGGCGAAATCCGTCAAGGTTTGTTTCCCCCGGTGTTGCGGGATCTTGACTGTGGATAATTCCGGCGTCCGGCGATGGCACGGCCTTTTGCTTTTCGACAGGGCTTTCCCTTGCGCGATGCCTATACTTTTTTCATTTCGCCAATGTTGACGGAGTCGCATCGTGAACTCTTCGTTCTGGGACATGCTGGCATCCGTGCTCTGGCTGCCGCTGCTGGCCGTCGTCGTCTTGCTGGCGCTCAGCATCTGGTCGATCCGCCGCCATCGCAATCCCAGACTCAACATCGACTGCGACACGCCGATCGAGGAGATGATCGCCTCGCTGGCCGGCCTGACGCACGGCACGGCCCTTGATGGCAATGCGGTCGAGATCCTGGAGAACGAAGACTTCTTCGACGCGCTCATTGCGGAGATCCGCTCCGCGAGGAAAACGGTGCACTTCGAAACCTTCCTCTGGCAGGAGGGCGTGCTCGGGCAACGTGTCGCCGACGCCCTGTCGGATGCCGCGCGCCGGGGGCGGACGGTGCGCGTCATACTCGACGCGATCGGCGCCAGGAAGGTGGGACGCAGCGTGCGCCGGCAGATGGAAGAGGCGGGATGCAGCGTCGTGTTCTTTCATCGCAAGGGCTTCCACAACATTGGCGTGCTGAACGACCGCGACCACCGCAAGCTGGCCATCATCGACGGCCGGGTTGCCTTCGTCGGCGGTCACTGCGTCAAGGACGAGTGGCTGGGCAGTCCGGACGACGGCAAGCACTATGGCGACATCAGTGTCCGCTTGCACGGGCCGATCGTGCGCAACATCCAGTCCGCTTTCGCCGAGAACTGGATCGCCGAAACGGGCATGCTGTTCGTGGGCGACGAGGTCTTCCCGCCGCTGGAGCCCGCCGGCGATGTGCTGATCCACGCGGCCTTCGTCAAGCCGGAAGGCTCTGCGCCGGCCGTGAAGATCCTGCACCACGCCGCGATCTGCGTCGCGCGAAAACGCATCTGGATCCAGAATCCGTATTTCATCCCCGAACCGGAAACGATCGACGCATTCGGAGACGCCGTGCGGCGCGGTGTGGATGTGCGCGTCATCCTTCCGGCGACCAGCGCTTCCGACAATCCGCTGGTGCAGCATGCCAGCCACCGCAATTTCGAAAAGCTGCTGAAGAACGGCGTTCGCCTGTTCGAGTACCCGGATACGCTGCTGCACCAGAAGGTGATGACGATAGACGGCGTGTGGAGCGCGGTGGGCTCCAGCAACTTCGACGATCGTTCGTTTGAAACGAATGACGAGATCACGCTGGGCATCTGCGATGCGGCGACGGCGCAGCGGCTGGACGCCATCTTCGAACGGTATGCGCAGCGATGCAGGGAGATCGGCCTCGACCAGTGGCGCAAGCGCAGTCCCTGGCACAAGCTGGTCGACCATGCCTGTTACCTGCTGAATGAAGTCCTCTGAGCGGGAACCTTTTGCCGGAATGCCAATCCTCTATTCATCCTGTCAACATCGCTTCGCATTGCATGCGCGCAACCACTGCCGCAGGAAGGACGACCGGCATGACCAAGCCACGCAAGGGCCAGTATGGCGGAATGCTGTCCCGCGACGAGTTCCGCCTGCGTTTTTACGGATCGTTCGGGCATCCCGGCTTCGAGTCAATCAGCGATGCCGTCGCCCAGGTGGAGGAAGTGGCCTGGGACATCTACATCAATACGAAGAAGACGGCCCATACCATCAAGGCGGGAAATGAATTCGCGGATCCCGCGTACGATTTGTCTTTGGACTGGAAGCATGCGCGCGACAGGCTGATCGCCGCCGAGGCGCGGCAGAAAGATCCGGGCACGCCTTCACGCGTTCTCCTGATCTGCGGCGCCGACCGCAACGACGGAACCTGTCCCGGCGAGATGTCGAAGAGTTTCCGGCTGATGCACATCGCGCGCGAGGTTCTCGATACCTCCAAGTTGGAAGTGGATGTCCTTGACCTGAGCATGCTCGTGTCCGACTACGACAGGCACATCTACCCATGCAAGGGATGTGTGTCCACCGCCATGCCCTTGTGCCATTGGCCCTGCAGCTGCTATCCCAATCATGCCCTGCGACAGACCAACGACTGGATGGGGGAGATCTACGAAAAGTGGGTTGCGGCCCATGGTGTCATCATTTTCGCCCCTGTGTACTGGTACCAGTCGCCGAGCGCGCTGAAGCTCATGATCGACCGCCTGGTCTGCGCAGATGGCGGCAATCCCGATCCCACCATGACATCGGGGAAGGATGCCGAAAAGGCGAAGGCTCTCGAAGAGGCGGGATGGTCTTATCCCAAGCACCTCGCCGGACGCACGTACGGCCTCGTCATCCATGGGGATGTGGCGGGCATCGAAGGGACGCGGCGTGCCCTGTCGGACTGGCTCGACTGGATGGGCCTGATCGATGCAGGCACCCAGGCACGGCTGGACCGCTATATCGGCTATTACGAATCCTATGCCAACAGCCACGAGACGCTCGACCGCGATGTGGCTGTGCAGGAAGAGGTGCGCAATGTCGCCCGTGCGGTCAAGCGCGCCATCGACGAGGTTCGGCTGAACAGCTTATCCGCGCCCGATCGCGGCCTGCAACGTCCGCGTCCGAAATAATCCGCACACTTCCCTTCAATGGAGCGGCACCTATCTATATAGGACCGCTCCGTTTTTCTTTTGCCGGGCTTGCATCCCGGTCCACCTGTCGCTGCCAGATCAGTTCACCGTTGCGCCAGACTTCGCGCACACGATGGAAGGGGACCATGTGCATCGTGCCATCTTCTGCTTCCACATCGAATGAAAAGTGCTCGCCGCGCGCGAGATGCACTTTGCGAAATGGCACGCGCAGGATCTCCCTGGCCACGCGATCGTAATAACCGATCATGAATGCGCCCTTGCCAAATTCCTCATCCCACTGGATGCGATGAAGGATGTCCTGGATCGGTGTCACGGCGACGCGCTTGCTTCCTTGTTTGAATTGCCTCTTGCTTGCTCCGTTGTTTGACATGGCTTCGGCGGAATCCGCACGCGAGGCGATTGCCGTTTCTTCAATGGCATAAAGAAAAGCGATGGGGCGTCTTTTGCACGAACGCCAACGAAACCGTTAACCCTTGCACCACAGAACGAAAAAACTCTCCTGAATTTCGGTGATTTCCGGAACCATTTTCCGAAGCGCAAGCTCCTACCCCCGCTTGCCATGAAGAACGATTGGCTACCATCAATACGAAACAGGAGAAACAATTTTGGCTAACATCGCTTTCCACCGATTCGCTATTTCCACACTGTGTTGCGCCTCCGCGACGGTCTTGATCGCCTGCGGCGGCGGGGGCGGCGGCACCGACACCACGGCAGCCGCGCAAACGACCGCAGCCGCCCATGCCGGCGCCCAGGCCGGCGCCACTCCCGCAACCACCATTCCCGAGGCTGTTCAGGCACCGGCGGCAGACAGCAAGACGCCGTTCGGCCAGGATGCCAGCCAGTATGCGTTGACCTTCACGGAAGAGTTCGACAGCTTCAACAGCAGCCTCTGGAATGACGCCATGTGGTACGAGACCTCCAATGCGACCAAGAACTACGCGGTCGAGGAAGGCAAGCTCAAGATCTGGCCGCAGCGCGATGCATCGGGCAAGTTCTTCAACCGCACGCTCGACACCGACGGCAAGTATTACCAGACCTACGGTTACTTCGAGATCGAAGCCAAGCTGCCGGTGGGCAAGGGCACCTGGCCCGCGTTCTGGCTGTTCAACCACATCAACGAGCGCCGTCCGGAGATGGACGTGATGGAAGCGTACGCCGGCGGCGCAGCGCCGTGGGGCGTGAACAAGAATGGCGTGGCGCACCCGACCGCGTATGCACCGACGGTATGGAAGGGCGACCGCGAAGGCCAACTGGTGGGCACGCGCCAGTACGACACCGGGATGGACCTGTCGGAAGGCTTCCACAAGTATGCGGTGAAGTGGGAACCGAACAAGCAGACCTACTACTTCGACGGCAAGGAAGTGCTGGTGGTGAACACGACGATGGGCGATCCGATGTACCTGATGCTGGACCTGTGGTACGGCAGCGCGTCGGGCACGCCGGACGATTCGACGCCGCAGGGCAAGCAGAACTCGTTCGAGGTCAACTACGTGCGTGCATGGAAGTTCAAGTGATGCAGCGCATGTGAAGCACAGCCTTCACGCATATGCAGGGGCCGGCAGCAATGCCGGCCTTTTTGCATTGTGGATTCCACTCTTGCATCGATAGCGCCTTGCATGTTGCGAAGTGCGTATTCCAAATGCATACCGCATGCAAGTGATCACAAGAAATATTTCCCCATGTGTAGTTTTTTTGCGGAACCATTTCTGAGGGGCAATGCTCTGATGAAAGCTTGCCGATGAGAATGATCGGCCCAACTTTCCGAATAAGGAGATCCCCACATGCAAACCTTGTCACTCCAGCGCTTCTCGATGTCCGCACTTTCCTGCGCAGCTGCCGCAGTCCTTCTCGCCGCATGCGGCGGTGGCGGCTCCGGCACCGATGCCGGCACGGGTACGTCCACCAACTCCGCAGGCGTAGAAGCGTCGGCAGCACAAGGCACCGGCACGACCTCCGTAGACGGCACCAATAGCACAGGCTCCAGCTCGTCCTCCTCGACGACCACTACCACGACTGGCACCTCGACCGTGGCACCGGCATCCGCCTGGTCGCAGTGCGCGACAGAGAACAGCACCTGTACGTTCGAGGGTACGAAGGAAGTGCGTTACGGCGCCGGCGACAAGTGGGCCACGCGTACCGCGACCGGTTCGATCGCCTGCAACAACACCGTCTTCGGCGATCCCGCATTCGGCACCCAGAAGACGTGCGAAGTGTCGGGCGCCGCATCCACGCAGCAGCAGGCAGCAACCACCCCGGCAGAAGCACCGGCCAGCGGCACATCTCCGACGCCTTTCGGGCAGAGCGCGAGCGCCTATGAGCTGACTTTCGCTGACGAATTCAACAGCGGCTTCAACACCAGCGTGTGGAATGACCACATCTGGTACGAGACCTCCAACGCGACCAAGAACTACACGGTCGAAGACGGCAAGCTGAAGATCTGGCCGCAGCGCGATGCATCCGGCAACTTCTTCAACCGCACCATCGACACCGACGGCAAGTACTACCAGACCTACGGCTACTTCGAGATCGAAGCCAAGCTCCCGGTCGGCAAGGGCACCTGGCCCGCGTTCTGGCTGTTCAACCACATCGGTGCAGAGCGCCCCGAGATGGACGTGATGGAAGCGTACGCAGGCGGTGCAGCACCGTGGGGCTTCAACGACTCCAATGGCGTCGCTCATCCTACCGCGTATGCGCCGACGGTCTGGAAGGGCCCGAACGAGCTGGTCGGCACCCGCCAGTACGACACCGGCATGGACCTGTCGGAAGGCTTCCACAAGTACGCAGTGAAGTGGGAGCCGAACAAGCAGACCTACTACTTCGACGGCAAGGAAGTCCTGGTGCTGAACACCACCTTCAGCGACCCGATGTACCTGATGCTGGACCTGTGGTACGGCTCCGCCTCCGGCAACCCGGACGATTCGACCCCGCAAGGCAAGTCGAACTCCTACGAGGTGAACTACATCCGCGCATGGCGCTTCAAGTAATCATCGCGTGATGCTGTAGGAAGCAAGGCCACCGGGCACAACCGGTGGCCTTGTCGTTTCCGGGTACTGCCTGTTCATCCGCTCCAGGACCACTTCGCCACTTCCTTGCTGAGCGGCGTCGACTCGGAAAAGGCCGCCGCCACGAAATCGACGAACGCGCGCACACGCGCCGCAGTCTGCACCTGGTACGGAAACACCGCATAAATGTCCGCGGGCGGCGTCTGCCAGTTGGGCAGGACCTGCCGCAGCCTTCCACTCTCGAGATACTTCGCGATATCCCATTCGGCGCGCATCAGGAGCCCGTGTCCTTCGAGCGCCCATTGCACGGCGATGCCGCCATCGTTGGTGCTGAGTCCGCCGCGCACCTTCACCGTTTCCGTCCGCTGGCCCGCCGTCAGGTGCCAGATGCCATAGCCTTCCTCGCCCTGGCGGATGCCGATGCAATTGTGCTGCGCCAGGTCATTGGGCACGCGCGGCGTGCCGTGCCGCTCGAGATAGGCGGGGGCGCCGCAGATGAGGCGGCGGTTCGATGCGATGCGGCGGGCGATCACGCGGGTATCGGGCGGCTCCCCGAACCGGATGCAGACGTCGTACGCATCCTCGACCAGCAGCGGCGGATCGACGGTGAGCTGGAGCTGCACCTGCACGTCCGGATGACGCTTGATGAAGGCGGACACCAGCGGGGCGATGTGGCTGCGGCCGAAACCCAGCGTGGCGTTCACGCGCAGCAATCCCTTCGGCGCTTTCACCGCGCCGCTGATCATCTGCTCCATGTCGTCGATCTCGGCCAGGATGCGGCGCGCATTGGCGAGATACATCTCGCCTTCGGGCGTGAGGCCGATGCGCCGCGTCGTCCGGTGAAGCAGCTGGGCGCCCAGCCGCGCCTCCATCTGGCTCATCCGCTTGCTGACGGCGGCGGTCGTCACATTCATCTCCCGGGCAGCCGCGGAGAAGCTGCCGGCGCGCACCAGCAGGCTGAAAAAGGCCATCTCGGAAGGGGCGGTCGCGGGCGTGGACATTGTTAATCCAAAGTTAAATATGGCTCAACTTTATGTCCATTTATTTCTCCGTGCAAGTCTTATAGTGGGCTCCACTTCAACCTCACTGAGACGACACCATGAAGACCTACAAGATTGCATGCATCCCCGGCGACGGCATCGGCAAGGAAGTGATTCCCGCCGGGCAAGCCGTACTGGAGGCGCTGGCTTCCACGCAGAATGCCTACCGTTTCGAGTTCACTTCCTATGGCTGGGGCGGGGACTGGTACCGCAAGCACGGCGAGATGATGCCGGCGAACGGCCTGGATGCCTTGCGCGACAAGGATGCGATTCTCTTCGGTTCCGCCGGCGATCCGGATATCCCCGACCACATCACGCTCTGGGGACTGCGCCTGAAGATCTGCCAGGGCTTCGACCAGTACGCCAACGTGCGCCCGACGCGTATCCTGCCCGGCATCGATGCACCGTTGAAACGTTGCAAGCCGGAAGACCTGAACTGGGTCATCGTGCGCGAAAACTCCGAGGGCGAATATGCCGGCGTCGGCGGCCGCGCCCACCAGGGACATCCGATTGAAGTCGCCACCGACCTCTCGGTGATGACGCGTGCGGGCGTCGAGCGCATCATGCGCTACGCATTCAGGCTCGCGCAGTCCCGTCCGCGCAAGCTGCTGACGGTCGTCACCAAGTCGAATGCGCAGCGCCATGCGATGGTGATGTGGGACGAGGTCGCGCTCCAGGTTTCCAAAGAGTTCCCCGATGTGAAGTGGGACAAGGAACTCGTCGATGCCGCCACCGCGCGCATGGTCAACCGTCCCGCGTCGCTGGATACGCTGGTCGCCACGAACCTGCATGCGGACATCCTCAGCGACCTCGCCGCCGCGCTGGCCGGCAGCCTCGGCATCGCCCCCACCGGCAACATCGACCCGGAGCGCCGCTACCCGAGCATGTTCGAGCCTATCCACGGTTCCGCCTTCGACATCATGGGCAAGGGCCTCGCCAATCCCGTCGGCACGTTCTGGAGCTGCGTGATGCTGCTGGAACACCTGGGCGAAGCGCAGGCTGCACGCATGCTGATGGACGCCGTCGAGCAGGTCACGGCCAACCCGTCGCTCCATACCGGCGACCTCGGCGGCAAGGCCACGACGGCACAGGTGACAGAAGCAGTGTGCAACCGCATCCGTGCCAGCGCCCCGGGCGCCAAGGCAGCGTGAGAGCAACCTGAGCCAGAGAGCTCAACGACCAAACCAGGAGACAAGCATGCGCAAGACTATTCCCCAGATCACTTCCATTCTTCAGGCAAGCATCCTCGCCATCGGCCTGGCCGGCGGCAGCGCCATGGCGCAAACCTGGCCGGCCAAGCCGATCAATATCATCGTTCCGTTCGCGACCGGCGGCACGACCGACGTGCTGGCACGCGCGGTCGGCCAGGAATTGTCCAAGGCGATCGGACAACCGGTGATCGTGGAAAACAAGGGTGGCGCGGGGGCAACCCTGGGTGCGGACTACGTGGCCAAGGCGAAGCCGGACGGCTACACGCTGCTGGTCGGCGCGGTCCATCACACGATTGCGACCAGCGTCTACAAAAAGCTGCCCTACGATTTCCAGAAAGACCTGACACCCGTGACGCTGCTGGCATTGGTACCCAATGTCCTCGTGGTGAATCCGAACATGCCGGCCAAGAACGTGACGGACCTGCTGGCGGCGGCCAAAGCTTCTCCCGGAAAGTTCACCTACGGATCGAACGGCAACGGCACCGGCCAGCACCTGATCGGTGCGCAGTTCGAACGCATGGGCGGCGTGCAGCTGCTGCACGTGCCCTACAAGGGCAGCGCGCCCCTGACCATCGATTTGCTGGGTGGGCAAGTGGATATGTCGTTCGACACGATTCCGCCGGTGCTGTCGCACATCAAGGCGGGCAAGCTGCGTCCGCTGGCGGTCACCACGGCCAAGCGTTCTGCCGCTCTGCCCGATGTACCGACGCTGGACGAGGCGGGCCTCAAGGGATTCGACCTCGGTACCTGGTTCGGCGTGCTGGCGCCTGCGGCGACGCCCAAGGACATCGTCACGCGCCTGAACACCGAGATCGTGAAGATCGTCAAGTCGCCGGAGTTCAAGAAGAAGATGGAGGAGATGGGCGCAGAACCGATCGGCAGCACGCCGGCGCAGATGGCTACCCAGATCAAGGATGACACGGACCGCTTTGCGAAACTGGTCAAGGAAGCCAAGGTCACGATCGAATAAAGCGATCAACAGTGATGGAGATCTCGTCCCAACAAGCCCGGAAGCAGCTGCGCGCCATGTTCGATGCGGCGATCGCAGCGGCACAGCCGGCCCGCTGCCTGCCGCAGCATCTGCCGGCGCGTCCGGCAGGGCGTGTCATCGTCGTCGGCGCCGGCAAGGCATCCGCGGAAATGGCGAGGGTCGTCGAGCAGCACTGGGACGGCGAGCTATCCGGGCTGGTCGTCACGCGTTATGGCCACGGTGCGCGGTGCAGCCGCATTGAAGTCGTGGAAGCTGCGCATCCCGTGCCCGACCAGGCCGGCCATCGCGCGGCCGAACGCATGCTGGAGATGGTGCGCGGGCTCAGCCCGGAAGACCTCGTGCTATGCCTGATCTCCGGTGGTGGCTCGGCGCTGCTGTCGCTTCCCGCTCCAGGCATCAGCTTCGCGGACAAGCAGGCAGTCAACCGGGCGCTGCTGGCGAGCGGCGCCACCATCTCGGAAATGAATTGCGTACGGCGCCACCTGTCCGCCATCAAGGGCGGACGCCTGGCTGCGGCGTGTTATCCGGCGAAAGTCGTGACGCTGCTCGTTTCCGACGTGCCGGGAGACGATCCGGTCGATATCGCGTCGGGGCCGACAGTCGGCGATCCGACAACATGCGCGGATGCGCTCGCCATCATTCATCGCTATGGCATCGAGGTCCCGGCCAGCGTGCTGGCGCTGCTGCACAGCGGAGACGCGGAAACGGTCAAGCCCGGCGATGCGCGTCTGGCCGGCATACAGACACGCATCATCACGAATCCGCAGATTGCACTGCAGGCCGCCGCGGCGGTGGCGCAAAGCGCCGGGCTGCCGGTGCATATCCTGGGCGACAGCATCGAGGGAGAGGCACGCGATGTCGCGAAGGTCATGGCCGGCATTGCGCATCAGGTCGTCCGTCACGGCCAGCCGTTTTCCGCGCCGTGCATTTTGCTGTCGGGAGGCGAAACGACCGTAACCGTGCGCGGTGCCGGACGCGGAGGACGCAACGTCGAATTCCTGCTCGCTCTGGCGCAGGCCCTCAATGGTCAGCCAGGGGTGTATGCGCTGGCCGGCGACACCGACGGCGTGGACGGTCAGGAAGAGATTGCCGGCGCGATCATCGGTCCTGACACGCTGGCTCGCGGCTGGGAAATGGGCATGCGTCCATCCGAGCGCCTCGCGCAAAACGATGGGCACGGATATTTCGAGGCGCTTGGAGATTCGGTCATCACCGGGCCGACCCTCACGAATGTGAACGATTTTCGAGCCATTATCATCACCGCCGGCCAGTTCTGAGGGCGGAAAAAACAAACCCGCCATGAAGGCGGGTTGAATTGGACGAGGGGAAAAAACCTTACTGGTATTTTCTCCGCATGAAGCCGAGTGCCAGCAGGCCGATGCCGAGCAACAGTACCGTTCCCGGCACGGGCACCACGGTGGTGGTGTTGAGCGGGTCGCGTGCCCACAGGCTCATATGCGAAATGGCTTTGCCGTCGAAGTCATCCGTGTTCCACGTCCCTGTGAAGGAGTAGGGCTGCGTCAGGTCGAATGCTCCCGGAAACGCGTTCAACAGTGTGTTGAAGTTGAAGTCATAGATGGCCCAGCCGCCGTCCTTGTCGTTGGCGCCGCTGCCTGCCTTGAAGACGAATGCAAGCTGGTCGAAGAAGCTGCGGTCGAACAGGCCGGCGTTGGTCAGCGTATCGACGATATCGGCGTCGATCTGCAACGACCAGGTGCCATTGAGATTCATGTTGAACGTCAGCACGGAATCGATATCCAGCGTCGTGCTGCCGTTGGTGACGGTGTAGCCGTTCATCGTCCCGAGGCTGCTTTCCATCTTGCCCAGCATGATCCAGCCCGGGTCGACAGCGCTGTTGGGATCCTGCAGCGGCTGGTAGGTCGATCCGTCGACCAGGAAGACGCCGGGGTCGACATACTTCTGGACGTTTCCATCCTTGATGATGCCGCCGTTGAGAAGACCGTCGCCGAGGTAGCCCAGGTTGGGGCTCGGGGAGTTGGTTCCGCCCTGTGCATCATTGCCGGCAATGACGCCAAAGCAATGTGTCGAGTTGATGCCGCCCGGCGGAAGCGGGACGGCCGTATTGGTGATGCTGCTGGTCATGGTGCTGATCACGACCGAATCCAGCGTACACGTTCCCGTGTTGGTAATGGGGGTGGGGGACGATGGCGGCGGCGGTGCTGCATGGGCGGATGCCACGGAAAGCCCCAAGGCCAGAGCTGGAAATAATTTATACAGAGTGTTCATAATTGTTCTTCCTGAAAGTCGGTTTTCCAGCAAGCATTTTCCGGGCCTGTAATGGAAACTTGTTTTATTTCAATCCCTTATGTTTCTTATGGGCGATTTTTCGGGACCAAGTGTTAAATTTTCCGACAAGATGTCTAACTGGAAATAGGGGTGTTGCATAAGAGAAATGTTACTTCCGGTTTCGTTGTGGCGGCATTTTTCGACTTGGCGCAGGCGGCTGCGAAAACATGACTTGCGTCAGCACCCCTTGTTTCGCCACCTATACACTTCCTGAAGAAGGAGGCCTGCGAAACGTTGGCCCGAGGTAACTTGCCGCCGATGATGCTGCGCAGGCGCGACACTCCTTGTTCGCCATGACCGTTCCGGCTCCTGTTTGACTGCGTTCCGGGCCTTTTATGATTTTCGTCATCTTTCGGCCGGCTGCACCCAATAAGATTAGCCCATGACAAGACTCGCTATCGTCACGAATGAGCCGCCGCCGTATCGTATTCCCGTATTCCAGAGAGTGGGGCACATGCCCGGGATTACCTTGCAGGTCATTTTCTGCGCGCGGCGCGAGCCGAACCGGAAATGGGACCTGCCACCGTTCGACTTCGACCACTGCTTCCTGCGCGAGCGCATTTCCACCGTCAAGGGGCGCTACATCCACAACAACCCGGATGTCGTCCTGGCGCTGAAGCGATTCGCCCCGGACGTGATCGTCAATGATGGATTGAATCCGACGCAGCTGTATGCGTTTGCCTATGCATGGTTCAAGGGGATTCCGCATGTGCCGTTGACCGACGGCACCTATCAGTCGGAGTTGCGCTTGAGCAGGGTGCACAAGCTGGTGCGCCGCATGGTGTATGGACGGTCGGCCGCGTTCCTTTCCGCCAGCATGGGAGGACAGGCGCTGTTCGAGAGCTATGGCGTGCCGGCGGAGCGGTGCTTCAAGTCCTACCTGTGCATCGACAACGATGCCTACCAGGATGCGGAGGGACCGGCCGGCGCGAAGTTCGACTTCATCTTTTCGGGCCGCATCGTTCCAGAGAAAGGACCGATGTTCGCGCTGGAAGTGGCGCGGGCGACGGCACGCAGGCTGGGACGGAAGACCAGCATCCTCTTCGCCGGCTCCGGCAGCGAAGAGGAACAGGTCAGGGAAGCGGCGGCGCGGATGGCCGGTGCGGTGGATGCGCATTTCCACGGCTTTGCCCTGCAGAAGGAATTGCCGGGGCTGTACCGTTCGGCGCGCATCTTCCTTTTTCCGACCCATGCCGATGTGTGGGGCGTGGTCGCAAACGAAGCATGCGCCGCCGGACTGCCGGTGCTCGTGACGCCGCATGCCGGCGTGGCCGGCGAACTGGTGGTCGATGGCGAGAACGGCCATGTCTGCCCGCTGGAGGCGGACCTCTGGGCGGAACATGCGGCGGCACTGCTGTCGCAGCCGGACAAGTGGGATCGTTTTTCGCGGCGCAGCCTTGCGCTCGTCCGGAAATACACCTTCGATAACGCGGCGCAAGGCGTGGTGGATGCCTGCCGCTTCGCGCTCGCCCCGGGCGAGCAGGGAAAGATCCGCGAAGCAGCCTGATGCCGATGCTCAGGCATGGACTGCGCCGACAAGACGGATACCAGGAACAAGAGTGGAGTGAATGATGGGCCCAGTATTTACGTGCTCGATCGACGATGGTCACCCTTCGGACATGCAGACCGCCGACCTGCTGCACAAGCACGGGCTCAATGGCACGTTCTTCATTCCGATCCGCAATTGCGAAGGCGACGCGGTCATCAGCGACGCGCAGATTCGCGAACTCGGCCGGCGCTTCGAGGTCGGCTCGCACACCTATGACCATCGCTACCTGAAGAAGGTCGATATCTGGCAGGCCTACCACCAGATCGCCGACGGCAAGCGGCGGCTGGAAGATCTGCTTGGCAGCCATGTGAACGGCTTCTGCTATCCAGGCGGCCGCTACAGCCGCCGCGACGTCGAACTGGTCAAGGCCTGCGGCTTCGGCTATGCGCGCACGACGATGAATCTCTGCTTCGATGCCGGCAGCAAGCCGTTCGAGATGCCGACCACGTTGCAGTTCTATCCGCATGATCGCGCGGTCTACATCCGAAATTTTGCCGGCTCAGGCTGCTGGCACCGGCGGATCGAAGGGTTGCGTCTCGCGATGGCGCACGACAACTGGATCCAGCGCATGTACGCGATGTTCGATTACGCCTGCCGGCACGGCGGGACGTTCCACCTGTGGGGCCACTCGAAGCAGATCGATGAACTCAATGCCTGGCATGACCTCGATGCCTTCTTTCGCCATGTCGCAAGCCGGATCCCGATGCCGGACCGGCTGAACAACGAGCAGCTTGCCGCGCGAACGCTGTGGGCGCCGGGGCCGCTGCATCATCGCAACTACGGCCAGGCGTTTACCGGCTCGGACGCTCGCTGACGAAGGGATTGCCCACGCGGGAGACATACCAGTCGCCGAGCATGTGCGAGGCGCGCGTATTGAGGTGGTTGGCGTCCTTGTACAGCGCCGTGTTCCCGGTGTAGGTCATGCATTCCTTCTCGTTGCACATCACGCGCCTGGGATCGATGATGATCGTCTTCGGATGCGCGGCCTTCATGCGCTCGATGATCGCATCGTATTCGGCTTGCGCGTCCGCTGCGATCCGGTAAGGGATATGGCAGTCGGCGCCGGCTTCCATCCAGCCGCGCTTGCGGTAGAGGATGCAGCGCGATAGGTCGGGTTCATGGAACGGGTTGTCCTTGAAAATGACCGGTGTCGCACCGGCAGCGACAATCGCGTCGACTACGTAGCGCAACTCCTTTTCCAGTTCGCGTTCCGGTTCGGACGCCCAGAATCCGGCCAGGACGACGTAATCGAAATGGCCCGCCAGTTTGAGCAGGTCCGCGTTGCGCCGCTGGCAGGTGTCGGGGCCGCGTTCCGGTTGCCTGTCCGTGACCTGCAGTTCCGTCGGGAAGCAGCCACCCTGCACGTGGTACACCGCCTTCAGCCCCGCATCGCTGGCCAGCTGTTCCACGAAGGGCCTGAAGTGGTGCGCGTGGGAATCGCCCATCAGCATGACGCTGGCTTTTTCCGGAGCGGTTGCGCCAAATGCGCAGTGGGCATGCAGGTAATCCAGCGTCACTTCCTTGTAGTCCTCGGCGCGTATCGAGCAGGAGCGCGTCAGGTCGCGTTCGAAGGAGTAGCTCGAAATCAATGCGCGAAGATCGCCGGAAAAGCGTTGCGGCGCACCTTCGGTCACATAGGAAAACAGCCCAATACCCATGAACAGTGCCGCCGGCAGCACATACAGGCGCAGCAAGGCCGGACGGAAGCCGAGGGCGGCATTGTGGCGGGGCGGGGTTTCGATGAACTTCCACGTGACGTAGGCCAGCGAAAACGCCAGCGCCATCGCTGCCGCGCCGACCGGAAGCGTCATCTCCACCTGCCGGTATTTCAGGTAGGCGAAGATCGGCCAGTGCCAGAGATAAAGCGAGTACGAGAGAAGCCCGACCGCCACCAGCGGCTTCGCGCGCAGGGCCGCGGACACCATGTTGTCGCCCCTGCAGCCGGCGATCAGCAGCGCGGTTCCCATACACGGAAACAGCGAGTTGATGCCGGGGAAAGGCAACTCCTTGTTGATGAACAGGAAGGAGCCAAGCACCAGGAGCATTCCCGAAATTGCGAGGGTTGCCGGGACAAGGCCGGGCAGTAACGGATAGCGCCGCAGGACGAAGAACGTGAGGGCGCCGATGATCAATTCATGCGCCCGCGAACCGAGAAGGAAATATGACTTGATCTCCCCGGTCTTCATTTGGGAAAAGATGGCAAGGCCGATTCCGGCAATTGTCAGTGCTGCGGCCATGTGCCTGCGGCAGTAACGGTACAGGCCGATCAGCACCAGGGGAAAGAGAAAGTAGAACTGCTCTTCCACGGACAGCGACCAGGTGTGCAGGAGGGGAAACTCCTCCGTCCGCTGGCCGAAGTAGCCCCAGCTCAGCATCGAAAAGAAGATGTTGGAGACGAAGGCCCAGGACGCCGCCAGCGAGGTTGTGTAAAAGATGTAGTCGTTCGGAATCAGCAGCCACGAAGACACGGCCAGCGTCGCCAGGGATACGGCGATGTAGGCAGGGAAGATGCGCTTGATCCGACGGCTGTAGAAATCGGCGAAGCTGAAGGTGCCGTTCTCCAGTGCATTCAGGATCAGGCCGGTGATGAGGTAGCCCGAGATGACGAAGAACACGTCGACGCCTGCGAACCCGCCCGGCACGAGCTGTGCGTTGGCATGGAAGGCGATGACGGCCAGCACGGCAACGGCGCGCAAGCCGTCGATGTCTTCACGGTAGCGTTGCACCGCGCGGTGCGGCACCAGGCGCAGGGCAGGCGCTTCGCCGCTGCCCTCCGGAGTCCGGTCGCGGGCCGGCGCCTGACTCGTGCTCATGCTTCGCTGAGGGCCAGCTTCGTGTTGACGATTTGCCGGAGAAACCCGACCACGAAGAGGGTGTTCGTCACCATGTAGCGCTTGAACAGCCGGCGCGGCTCGGAACCCAGCCGGTACAGCCATTCGAGCCCGTTGCGTTGCCACCAGAGCGGCGCCCGCTTGACGACGCCGGCATGGTAGTCGAATGCCGCACCCACTCCTACCATGACGGCGCGGACGCGGCCGCGGTGCTCGGCCATCCATTTTTCCTGCTTGGGGCAGCCCAGTCCGACGAAGACCACGTTGGCGCCCGAGGCGTTGATCATGTCCACGGTCTGGTCGTCCTCCTCGCGCGACAGCGGACGGAAGGGCGGCGAATGCATCCCGGCGATGCGCAAGGCGGGAAACTGCCCGTTCAGGGCAACACGCAGGCGTGCCAGCGTGCTCTCCGTACTGCCATGGAAGAAGACGGACTGGCCGAGGCGTTCGGCCTCCGCAAGGTACTTCATCATCAGGTCCGGACCGTTGATGCGTTCCTGGGCGGGATGTCCCAGCCGCCGCAATGCCCATGCGATGGGAGCGCCGTCCGGCGTGGCCATGTCCGCATTGTTCACCGCGATCTTGAACTCCACGTCATTCGTTGTCGTGACGACGGAATGCACGTTGCAGATGCACACGTAACGCGACTCGCGCGCAGCAGCCCACTGCGTGATCTGCCCGAGCGCATCCTCCCACGTCAAGGCATCGATGAAGGCTTCGAGAACGGCCTCGCCCTTACGCGGCATGACGTTCTCTGTGTAGGGTTGCAATTGCGTCATCATATATGTCCATCAGCATTTCATAGTTGCGTTCGGGGGTGTATTCCGCTTCATACTCGGCGCGCGCCGCCTGTCCCATGCGCACCATCTGCTCGGGATGCGCCTCGGCCCAGACGATTTTCTCCGCCAGGTCGGCCGGGTCGCCCGGCTGGAACAGCAGCCCGGTCACGCCGTCCCGCACGAGGTCGGCAAGGGCGCCCAGCCTGCTGGCGATCACCGGCAGGCCGCAGGAAAAGGCCTCCACGATGGTGCGCGGGGAATTCTCGTAGCAGATGCTCGGCAGCACCAGGTATTGCGCGCGCGCCATGCGCGCCATGATTTCTTCCAGCGGGCGGAAGCCGAGATAGCGTTGGCCAAAGCTGTCTTGCGCGAGCATTTCCAGGGGGCCGCTGCCGATGACGTCGACATTCGGCGCAGCGCCATTGCGCGCTGCCGCCGCCAGCACTTCCAGTCCCTTTTCCGACGACAGCCGGCCGACATACATGCCGCCCCGGCGGCCGCTCCATTCCGGGATGCTTGTTGACGCAACAAAGTTCGGCTTGATCCGGAACCGCTCGGCGGGCAGGCCGCCCTCGATGTACTTGCTCCGGGCGAAGCGATTGAGCGCGATGTAGCGCGTGACGCGGTCGCGGTAAGTGCCGATGGCGCGGTGCGTGGCGAGCATGGTGGTGATGACGGCCGACTGCACCGCCGATTCGCGATAGCATTTGCGTGTGACGGAACGCCACGGCAGCTTGCCCACGCAGTCCTCGCAGATCTTGCCGTCGCGCAGGAAGATGGCTTGCGGGCACAGCAGGCGGAAGTTGTGCAACGTCTGCACGACCGGCACGCGCAGTGCATCGGCCATCCAGTACAGCGACGGCGAAATCAGCGGGAAGGTGTTGTGGACGTGGATCACGTCCGGATGGAAGCGATTGCACAATTCCTCCACGTCGACGGCCGCGTCCTGCGACCAGATCGCCGACACGGCGGCCTTTGCGCGGGACATGTGGTGCAGCGCATCGTTGTGCTGGCGATAGACCTTCACGTCGTGTCCGTAGCGGCGCAGGAGGTCGACTTCGGCCTCGACGACGATATCTTCGCCGCCGCGGTGCTGGTAGGCATTGTGTGCGATAAGGATCTTCATTTCCCGCGGCTCTCGTGATGGATGATCATGCGGCTATCCCCATTTCCGCCCTGCTGGGTCCAGCTTTCCCGAATCATGCTCGCCAACCGCATGGCGGCAGGCATCGATGATGCCCCCGGCAGCCTGCTTGAAAGTGTAGTTGCCGACGATGGAGAGGCTGCGGCGGGAGAATCGTTCATACAGCCGGTCGTTGGTCAGCAGCAGGGCCACGCGGTCCGTCCAGGTCTTCAGGTCGAGTTCGCAGACGAAGCCGTTCTCGCCGTCCACGACAAGTTCGCCGGCGACGCCGGCACGGGGCGACACGATGGTGGGCAGCCCGGCCGCGCTTGCCTCATTGGCTACCACGCCCCAGGCATCGTGCACCGTGGGGAACATGAAGATGCGGGCCGAGGCGTACAGCGCGGGCAGTTCCTGTTGCGACGCATGGCCGTGGAAGGTCGCTTCCACCAGGTCGGACCTGCGTGCTGCCTCCCGCCGCACTTTCTCTTCCTGCTCGCCCGTGCCGACATAGAGCAGCCGTACGCGGCGTCCGAGACGATGGGCTACCGCTTCCGCAACGTCGAGCGTGAAGACGGGATTCTTTTCCTGGACGATACGTCCGCAAAAAATCAGGTCGTAGCGCTTCTCCGCATTACGCGCGGTGAAGGCGTCGTTGTCCGTGCAGAGGCAGGACTGGAAGCAGCTCGCCGCATCGATGCCGTAATTGTCGTACAGACGCAATCCCCCGTAACTGGCGGCGATGAAGGCCTGCGAGCGTGCATACACAAACTTCCGGATCGTCTTGTGCAGGCCAGAGAGCACCTGCTCCGACACGTCGGTGCCGTCAGTCATCGGCACATGCGGAATGCCGCGCAGCTGCGCGTAGCCGAATGCATACAGGTGTGTCGGATTGAAGCCGGTCGTGACGATGACATCCGGCCGCATCTGCCTGAGCGTGCCGAAAACATCCGGATTGTTGTGGATGAAGTTCGAGCCGCGCTGCACGAACCGTTCCTTCAGGAAGGCGTGCGGAAACCGCATGGGAGGAAGGTCCCACTGGCGGTTCGGCTCGCGCGGGCTGCAGAAGATGGCATGGAGTTCGACCCCCGGCGTCTTCGCCACCTCGTTGTAGATCGGAATCCGGAACGGAGGCGGATGGTTGGTGACGAGTGCAATGCGCAACATCGGCGTACCTTTTTCCCAGCCGTCACACGGCCGAAGCGGCATGACGGGTGCGAGGGGGCGATTCTTGTTTGTCGGTTGGTTCATCGTGTCGGTTCAGCTTCTGTCGGGCGGCGCGCATGTTCCCGTTCCCTTGGTGAGGAAATTGTGAATGCTGCACCGTGCCGCATTCCGTGCTAGATCAAAGGAAGGGAAGGTCGGACGTGCAGTTTTGTAACAATTGTTGTCGGCCTTCCGCGTCACTGCCGGCATATGCCGGCAGGACTTACATTTCCTTGATCGCTTCGCTCGCGGCCGGTGCCTTGGCATGTCCCGCCGCATGCTTGCGCCGCCAGGCGATAAAGCCGTCCAGCCGTCCGCGCAAGGTGGCATAGCCAAGGATGAGTTCGGCGCCGAACGATCCCTTGAGCAAGGGCCGCAGCATCGGCGCCGCCAGTCCGCGCAGGATGACCCAGCCGGGAAGGCGATGCTTGGCGTAGAGCGCACCCGTGCCTCGTGCCCTGTGCCGTACGGCGGTACAGGTGGCGGTGTCGGCGCGCGGCTTCTCTGCGTTGACTGCGTGATGCACTTCACCGAGCGGTTCGTAGGTGATGCGTGCGCCGGCTCGCAGGGCGCGCAGAGCAAGGTCGGTTTCCTCTCCCGCACCGAACCACTGCCCGACCCCCAGCCGTCCGTCGAATCCGCCGATCGTCTTGAACAGGTCGCGGCGGCAGAACAGGGTGATCGAGCTGACCGGGATGTCGCGGAAGGCGCGCGATCGTTCCCATGACAGGTCGGCGGCGGATGTCGGCTGCTCATCCTGTTCCACCCATCGCACGATGACGCCGCTCGGCTTGTCGGACCTGGAAAAGCGCGCAACGACGCGCTCCAGCAGGCGGGGGGCGTACCAGCAGTCGTCGTCGGGGAACCCGATCCACTTGCCGCGCGCAGCCTCGATGCCGGCGTTGCGGGCATTGGCCAGGTTGGGCGGGTTGTGCTTCAGGTGACGCACGGTGACCCCCAGGTAGCGCGCGCGCTCCAGGTGCGGCAGCAGGCGGTCGTCGCTGTTCTGGTCCACCACGATCACTTCGAACCGCACGAAGGTCTGTGCCGCGAGGGAGTCGAACAGGCGGCCGAGTTCATCGGTGCGTCCGACAGTAGCCAGGATGAGGGAGACGTCGGGTTTCCTCATGCATGCCCTTTCGCCTGGATGACGCGGCGGCGGCGCACGAAGTAGCGCGCATAGTGCCCGAGACGTTCGATCGGATTGCTGCCTGCATAGGCCAGGCGCACCCGGAAGTCCTCGGCCATCGCGGCCAGCCGCGTGCGGGAAGAGCTCGACAGGCTGCCTTCATGCTCGCGGAAGGCAGCGAGCGGCTCGTCCAGCTGGACAGGCGGTCCTATCTTCGCCAGTTTCAGCCAGAGGTCGTAATCCATCGCGTACTTGAGCGAGGTATTGAAGCCGCCGGCCTTCAGCATCAGGTCGCGCCGCACGAAGGTCGCGGGATGGGGAATGAAGTTCCCTCGCAGCAGGCTGGCGTAGCTGAATCGCGGAGCGACGTAGTTGTCCGGATGGAGCTTGCCGTCGACCAGCGCCATCGTGCGGCCGAACAGCCAACCCCTGCCGCTGGTTTCCAGGTGGCGGGCGACGCGCGAGAGAACGTCCGGATACAGGTAGTAATCGTCGGAGTGAAGGTAGGCAATGACGTCCCCGCGCGCCGCGCGCAGGCCTTCATTCATTGCCCGGCTGACGCCGCCGCGCACGTTCTCCAGCAGCTGAAATGGGCGCTGAATCCCCCGGATCTGATCGAGCGTGCCGTCCGTGGAGCCGCCATCGACAAAGATGTATTCGATGTCCGGATGGTCTTGCGTCAGCACGGACGCAACGGATTCGGGCAGGTAGGTTGCACTGTTCCAGGTACAGGTAATGACAGATATCGTAAGAGCCATGGCTAGGTCCTAAATGCGATGGTGGCCGCCCGGAGGCGAGCGGTAGATGCCGAGCAGCTGTTGTGCCGCCCGGTCGGCGCAGCCGAGGCCTTCAGCGGCAAAGCCGAAGCGTGTTTCTGGGTTGAAGGTAACGAGGTCGGAAACCAGGGACGCCATGTCGTCGTGCAGGCGCAGCTGCCCGGGGCCAGCCTCATAGATGGCCAGTTCGGGCGTGCCGCCGCGGCGCAGCGCGAAGGTCGGTTTGCCAAGGAAAAGGCCTTCGAGCACGGTCGTCGCGCACGGTTCTTCCCATACAGAAGGAACGACAATGGCATTTGCCACCGAGGCCAGTTTCAATGTCCTGTCCGGATCGCACCAGCCGAGAAATTCGATTTGCCTGCCAGCGAACCGCTCGCGCATGCGCTTCTCGTCGGGCCCGTCTCCTGCGATCGTCACGACCATGTCCTTCGGCAGGCGCGGGGCAAGCGCATGCAGGAACTGCTCGACGCCCTTGGCGGGGTAGAGCTTGGCCGCGATGAACACATGGAAGCCCTGGCGCGGAGGCAGGAGCGAGGCGGCATGCCGGACCTTCTCCAGCGCATTGCGGTCGACGAAGTTGTGCACCGTCGTTCCCCACGGACCAGGACCTGCGCAGCGCGCAAAATTGCGGGCGAGCAGGTCGGAAACGAACACTGTCTTGTGCGCACGGAAGCTTTGCGCCACGTCGCGGCGGAAGCGGACGACGGCGGCTTTGGATACCGCCCGCTGGACCGCGTTGGGCGCCGGGTTGATGCATTTTGCGCATTCCGCCGGGTCGACCGAATCGCAGATTTCTCCATCGCGGAAGCGCGTGTGGCGGAAGCAGTCGCCGCCCTGGTCATGCCGTGTCTGCACGAAGTTGATGTCCGGCGGCAGATAGCGCGCGACGTTCGGAATATGTCCGTGGTAATGGATGACGTCGTAATTGGGCGCATGCCGCATGATGATCTTCGCAAAGTTGCGGGCGATGGCGGGGCGCTTGGGCGGCATGAACATGCCGAAGCTGATTTCCTTCCATCCGGCGTGATGGCCGTTCAGTTCGCCGATGAAGCGTCCGCCGAACTTGCCTTCTTCGCCGCAGACATCGATTGGATGCTCGTCGCAGCCAAGCAGGTCCACCTGGTGTCCCGCGCGCACCAGCGCCCGGGCGAGGTTGAGCGCGTGTTTGGCGAGTCCGCCCATGTTGGGATACGGAATGTCTTCACTGACAATGAGTATGCGCATGAAAGTTCTCCTCAAGGCCGCAGGCGGCGCGCCATTGCCATCATTGCGTTCCGCTCGTCGACGCCGACGATGAAGAACAGGCCGGCCAGGCCCAGCGACAGGACCGCCGCCGATACCACTGCAACGGTTCCGACCAGGCCTGCCGGGATCAGCCATTTCACCGGCAGCAGGATGCAGATGACGAGGAAGCCGACACCGAGGCTGCGGCCGAAGCCCTTGCGCAAGGTTTCGCTGAAGGCGATGGGAACCGTGCGCCCATGCACGAAAAGAAGAAAACTGACACCGAGCACGAGCGAGGACAGCAGGTGTCCCGCCGCCGCACCCACGATGCCGCCCATGGTCGTGCCAAGGTAGACCATGGCCACGCCGCCCAGGCCGTTGGCAAGCGCAAACCGCCCCGTGATGCGCGGATGGCCGAGCGCGTCGTTGACCAGCGAAGGAATGTTGGTCAGCGAATCCGCGAGCAGGGCCAGCGTCATCAGGACCAGCACCGGATAGCCCTGCTGCACGAATTCCTGCCCCACCCAGCGGCGCAGGAACTCGTCGCCGGCGAGCACGATGATGCCCAATGCGGCAAGGTTGATGTAGGTGACGTAGCGCATCACGCCCAGATACACCGGATGCAGTTCGGCAATCTTGCCGGCGCCGGCCAGTGCGGAGGCGCGGGGGTAGATGACGCTCGACAGGCGATAGGTCAAGCCGAGGATGCGTCCCGCCAGCGTGACCGGAACGGTATAGAAGGTCAGGGCGACCGGACCGGCGATGGCGCCGACGATCAGCTTGTCCGCATGCTGGTGCAGCGTGGAGGCAATCTTGCTCAGGTAGGCATAGGCGCTGAACGAGGTGAGCGCAGCACGCACGTCCTTGCCGGGACGGCATGGCGCGAGGCCGAGGCCGAAACTGTGGATCATCCAGGCGAGGTAGAGGACATTGGCCGCGGAAACGCAAAGGCGGGCAACGATCACGCCGATGATGCCGGTGCCGGCAAGCGCCGCGGCCACGGATGCGAGGTTGACGACCACGCCGAAGAAGGCTTCGCTCTGCGCCGACCGGTCGTAGCGTTGCAGCGCTTGCGGTACGACCAGCAGGTAGCTTTGTGCCTGTGTCAGCGCGAAGCCGAGTGCACCCAGCTGGAAGGCGGTGACGGTCGCTTCGCGCATTTCTTCGGACACTTCGAAGAATCGTCCGACCAGCATCCCGGATGCGAAAAAGATCGCAGTGGCGCCGAGCAGCCCGAGCGCGCCATAGAACATCGCCCCGAACCAGAACGTCTCGGAAAAGCGTCGACGGTCGCCCGAAGCATGATGCTCCGCCAGGTACTTGATCGCGCCGGAGCTAAGATTGATGTCGAGCACGCCGAAGTAACCGATCACCGAGCTGACCATGGTGACGATGCCGAAACCTTCGACGCCGAGCGCGCCGATCAGCAGCGGGACCGTCGCCAGCGCGACGACCATGGGGATGGCGGAACCGCTCAGGTTCCAGAGCGAATTACGCAACAGCATAGTTCTGATCGTATTGAGTACGGCGTACCTGGTAGCTGCGGATGCCGACAGCGATGAACGGCATGGCCAGCGTCAGGCCGAGCAGGAGCATGGTGCGAAACTCGATGATCGGCGTGCCGATGAGCAGCGTCGGAACCCAGAACAGGAAGCCGGCGAAGCCCGCGTCGGCAAGGAGCCTGGATTCCCCGGCCAGATAATTTCGGTGCCGCATGTAAAAGGCGACGTAGGCGGCGAGCAGGCCGCAGAAGATCAGCAGTCCGACGATGCCTGTTTTCAACAGCACATGGCCGAATCCGCTGTGCACGAAACTGAAGTCGTCGCCATGGTAGGACAGGCGGTCCCGGTCTCCGGTGAAGGTGCCCCAGCTCCCGCGCCCGAAGAGCCAGTTGCCGTCCATGCTTTGCGCCGCTGCATACAGTTCGTAGAAGCGGCTGTTGCGGATGCCGCGGTCGGGCGCGATGTCATAGATCAGCGATGACAACATGCTTTCGTTGTTGTTGAACTGCAGCCTGTGTTCATAGAAGACCGATGCCACCACCGCCAGCAAGGCCGCGCCGAGAATGGCGAAGAGGAACTTCCGTTTTCCCGGCAGGCGCAGGAAGAGAAAGACGAACATCAGTCCCAGTCCGATCAGCGAAGAGCGCCGGAAGGAGAGGGCGACCGCGGCGATTTCCAGCACCAGGAAGCCGAACAGCAGGCTGCGCTTGAACCAGGACTGGTTCGATTCGGGCGCCGTCAGCAGCCAGGCCGCACAGAAGGCGCCGAGGCTGGCCACAAAATTGTCGCTGATGTCGAAGTAGAAGATCTTGATGTTCAGGCCTTCGAAATTGCGGTACGGATTAGCGGTGTCGCCGTCGAACATGAAGTAGCGCACCGCGCCGAAGATGCCGCGGATGGCGGCGAGGATGATGATTGTCCACAACAGCTTGCGCGACTCCTTCTCGCTGTCGAATGCCATGATGGCGAGGTACATGAACACCATCATGTTGATCACATTGAGGATCCCGTTGTAGCCGAGGATGACGTTGAGGTCGATGCCTTCCATCAATCCGATCACGATGTGGCCGGCGACCAGGAACACGAAGGCGGCAAAGTATTTCGCCATCGGCGGTGCGAGCTGTACGGCCTGCGGATTCGCGAGGCGCTTGAGCAGCGCGGCAAAGCCCGCCGTCAGCAGCACGAGGTTGAGCAGGGAAAAGTAGAACATGCCGGAGCCGCGCGAATAGATCGTGGTCTCGGTGGTCAACTGTCCCCAGGTGGAATCCGAAAACGAAAACAGGACGCCGATGAAACCGAGGGCGACCAGCTGCGGCGCCTTGATGACGAAGCCGAAGACGATCGGGATCAGGAACAGTGCAGCCAGAAGATTGGTCGTCACTTCGGCAGGTGTCAGGGCAGGTGTCATGGCTTTGCTCGAAGAAAAAACACGGACTCAGGAGACCGACATGGGGGATGCTGTCCGGGAAGAGGCTGCCGGCGCGTCATTGCGCCGGTGTGCGCTTCAGGGTGCGCTGCACCCCTTCCAGGTTCAGACAGTGGAATGCGCCACTGGTATCCAGCGGCGCCAATCGAAAGGATCGAACTGCCGCGTCAGGACTGATACTCCGCCTTGAAACATTCATAGGTTTCCTTGATGCCTTCGCCGAGGCGCATCCCCGGGCGCCATCCCAGCGAAGTCAGCTTGGCGGTGTTCATCAGCTTGCGCGGTGTGCCATCGGGCTTGCTCGAATCAAATTCGATGTTGCCGCCGAAACCAACCACTTTCCTGATAATTTCGGCAACTTCCCTTATTGTGACGTCCTCGCCTGTGCCTACATTGATATGGGACAACATGGGTGTCGTGTGCTTTTCATAGATGGACCGTTCGAGGTTCATGACATGCACGCAGGCATCGGCCATGTCGTCGACGTAGAGGAACTCGCGGCGCGGCGTTCCCGTTCCCCAGATGACGACCTTGTCTGCACCGCTCAGTTTTGCCTCGTGGAAGCGCCGGATGAGTGCAGGGATGACATGGCTGTTTTCAGGATGGTAGTTGTCTCCCGGTCCATACAAATTGGTCGGCATGACGCTGCGGAAATCCGTGCCGTACTGGCGGTTGTAGCTCTCGCACATCTTGATGCCTGCGATCTTGGCGATGGCGTAGGGCTCGTTGGTCGGTTCCAGCGCGCCATTCATCAGGTACTCCTCGCGGATCGGTTGCTCCGCAAGGCGGGGGTAGATGCAGGACGAGCCGAGGAACAGCAGCTTTTTCACGCCGGCGCGCCACGCCTCGTGGATCACGTTCGACTGCACCATCAGGTTGTCGTAGATGAATTCGGCGGGATAGGTATTGTTCGCATGGATGCCGCCCACGCGTGCCGCTGCAAGGTATACCTCGTCGATCTGTTCGGCCGCGAAGAAATCGCGAACCTGCTGCTGGTCCGTCAGCTCCAGCTCCGAATGGGTGCGGGTGACAATGTTCGTGTAATCGCGCTTGCGCAGCGAGCGGACGATGGCGGAACCGACCAGACCGCGATGGCCGGCGACATAGATACGTTTATTCAGGTTAGCTTTCATGTGCATCCTCTGTGATGATGGGAGCCGTCCGGCTGGCCGGTTATTCGTGATAGGCGTGCGGCGCGCAATCGTGCTGCTGGAACATGTGGTCGCGCGCCGCTGCGTCCAGGTCGCACTGCACCATCTCGCGCACCAGTTCCTCGAATGACACCTTGGGCTGCCAGCCAAGCTTGTCGCGCGCCTTGCTCGCATCGCCCACCATGCAGTCGATATCCGTCGGACGGAAATAGCGCGGATCGACACGGACGATCACCTGGCCTTCGCGAACATTGTTCTGGGGACCGGGATCGGCAACGGTCGCGGTTTCGTCGACGCCGTGGCCGGCCCAGCGCAGCGTCATCCCGAGTTCGGCAGCGGCCGCATTGACGAAGTCACGCACGCTGCGCTCGATGCCCGTTGCGATGACGAAGTCTTCCGGCGTCTCCTGCTGCAGCATGCGCCATTGCATTTCGACGTAATCGCGTGCATGGCCCCAGTCGCGTCGCGCATCGAGGTTGCCGAGGTAGATGCAGTCCTGGTGCTCCAGCACGATGCGGGCAAGGCCGCGCGTGATCTTCCGGGTGACGAAGGTTTCTCCGCGCAGGGGCGACTCGTGGTTGAAGAGAATGCCGTTGCAGGCGTACATGCCATAGGCTTCGCGGTAGTTCACCGTGATCCAGTAGGCATAGAGCTTCGCAATCGCGTACGGACTGCGCGGCCGGAAAGGCGCGTCTTCCGTCAGCGGCAGCGTCTGCGATTGCCCGAACATCTCGGCGGTCGACGCCTGGTAGAAGCGCGTCTTCTTTTCCATGCCGAGCTGGCGTACTGTTTCGAGGATGCGCAGCGGCCCGAGCGCATCCGAATTGGCCGTGTATTCCGGCTCGTCGAACGACACGGCAACATGGCTTTGCGCCGCGAGGTTGTAGATCTCGTCCGGCTGCGTTTCCTGCAGGATGCGCATGATCGACGCCGAATCGGTCATGTCGCCGTGGTACAGGATGAAACGGCGTTCGTCTTCCTGCGGCCCCTGGTAAAGATGGTCGATGCGCTCGGTGTTGAAGCGCGACGAGCGGCGTTTCAGGCCGTGCACGATATAACCTTTGTTCAGGAGGAATTCGGCAAGGTAGGCACCGTCCTGTCCACTGACGCCGGTAATCAGTGCAACCTTGCGGACAGATCCTCCCGCCGGCTTCTCTTGAGCCGGACTCTGCCTGGTCGAAAATTCCTTCATGTTCATGTCTCAGCTCGCGAGTGCAACACGTTCGGTAGCGACGGGAATCGCCGGGGTGGACTGACGCTGGCGGCCGGAATGGCCGAACGGCAGGTTCTGCAGGAAGGCGCGGAATTCATCCCGTACTTCCGGATGCCGCAAGGCAAACTGCACGGTGGCCTGCAGATAGCCGAGCTTGCTTCCGCAGTCGTAGCGGATACCTTCGAACTGGTAGGCGAGGACGGTTTCCTGGGCAAGCAACGACGCAATGCCGTCGGTCAGCTGAATCTCGCCGCCGGTGCCCGGCTGCAGTTCGCGCAGGTGCTGGAAGATGGCGGGTGTGAGTACGTAACGGCCGACGACGCCGAGGGTGGACGGCGCCTTTTCCGGCGCAGGCTTTTCGACGATGCCGTTCAGCTTGATCAGGCGTTCTGCATAGGAGGCACCTGCAACGACGCCGTAGGAGCGGCTCTGCTCGCGGGCGATGGTCTCCACGCCGATCACGCTGTAACCATGCTCCTCGTAGAGCTCGGTCATTTGCTGCATGACCGGCGTCTGGCCGTCGAGCAGGTCGTCGGCCAGCATCACCGCGAAGGGTTCGCCGTTGACCAGGCGTTCCGCGCACAGCACGGCGTGACCAAGGCCGAGGGCTTCCGCCTGGCGCACATAAAAGCATTCCACGTTGTCGGGCTTGATGCTGCGGATGACATCGAGCAGCGCGGTCTTGTTGCGCGCCTCCAGTTCCGCTTCAAGTTCATATGCCTTGTCGAAATGGTCCTCGATGGCGCGCTTGTTGCGCCCCGTGACGAAGATCATTTCGGTAATGCCCGCGGCGACGGCTTCTTCCACTGCGTACTGGATCAGCGGCTTGTCGACGATGGAAAGCATTTCCTTCGGGCTGGCCTTGGTCGCGGGGAGGAAACGAGTGCCGAGGCCAGCTACCGGAAAGACGGCTTTGGTGATTTTCTTGCGCATGGTTTTCTTTTCAGGTTTCGGTTAAGAAAGCAAGTCAGCCCGGCATGGATACACCGGCGGCGGTCCTTGCGCATGTGGCCTTATTCGGCCCTGGGAAAAGGCGTTCGTGGTTTCATCGCCATGTCCGCATCTCAGTAAGCGTTTGTGCCGGTCCAGCCCCGGAAGGCGGTCCAGAGGATGATCCGCACGTCCATCCAGAGCGACCAGTTCTGGATGTAGTGGAGGTCGAACTGGACGCGCTTGGCCATCTTGTCGACGGTGTCGGTCTCGCCCCGGTAGCCGTGGATCTGGGCCCAGCCGGTGATGCCCGGCTTCACGCGATGGCGCAGCATGTACATTTCCAGGAGGTCCTTGTACATCTCGTTGTGCTGGAGCGCGTGCGGACGCGGGCCGACAACGGACATGTCGCCCAGCAGCACGTTGATGAACTGCGGCAGTTCGTCCAGGCTGGTACGGCGGATGAAGGCGCCGATCGGCGTGACGCGCGGATCGTTGCGCGTGGCTTGCGTCACCTGGTCCGGTTCCTGGTGCACCTTCATTGAGCGGAACTTGTAGACGTTGAACTGCCGTCCATTCAGTCCGAGCCGTGGCTGCTTGAAGAGCACCGGCCCCGGCGACGATTGCTTGATCAGGATGGCGAGAACCAGGAACAGCGGCGCGAGGAGAATCAACGCGACGATGGCGAATGCCTTGTCGAAGATGTCCTTGATGATGCCGTTGAAGCCGCTGGAGATCGGCTGGTTCAGGTCCACTACCGGAAGGCCGAGGAAGTTACCCATCTTGTTGCTCAACATCTGCAGGCCGAGGATGTCCGGCACCCACCGGATATCGACCAGCGTGTTGCGCAGGATGTACTGAAGTTCCTGCAGGCGCGGCGACGCCATCAGCGGTAGCGTGATCCAGATTTCGTGGATGTGGTTCTTCACCACATAGTCGTGGATTTCCTGCAGGTTGCCGATGCGCGCGATGGACGGGTCCTGGATCTTCGCGGCATCGTCGCCTTCGGCATACACGGCCTTGACGTCATAACCGGTCCAGTCCTGCTGCAACGCGCGACGATGCATCTCCTGTCCCGTGCTGCCGTATCCGACGAGCACCACGCGCTTGTTGTTCAGTCCTTTCGCTCGCAGGTAACGCAAACCGTAGTAAACACCGATGCGGTAGACAGCGAGGATAGTGACGCCGCTCGCATACCAGTAGAACATCCACAGCCGCGACACATTGCCGACATGATGGATGAGGAAGCTGAAGAACAGTCCGACAAGCAGCACGAGACCCCAGGATGCTGCAAGCCGCAGGAACATGTCGGCCAGCGAACGTCCGCGCCACGAACCGTACAGCTCGAGTTGCGGGAAGAGGAGGAAGGCAAGCGCGCTGCAGAAATGCAGCAGTACCGTGTGGATAGGAGGCGTCTCGCTCAGCGGTATCTGAAAGTGAATCAGGCCGGCAAGACCACCGGCAAGTTCGAGCGCAAGGACATCCATGACGCGCATCGAGAATTCCAGCCGGGATGAATTTGTAATGATCAAGTCTCGCATGGCATCTCTGCGTGTGGTCGTATGCACCAGGTTCAAGCTGACGACGCACGATTGCGCTATGCTTTCGTGATGTCGTCCTGCTGCATCGAATGCATCGCGTTGCAGCGCTTGGGTAACAACAACTCTTGCACTTCTCCGGTCTGTTTTCGTTGTCGCATTGCGACTGAAAACCGTGCTTCGCAGGCCAAATTTGTTATTACCTTTTAGGCAATAGTAATCATTAAAGAACAACAGAATTTGCTAAGTAGTGTTTGCTTGCGACCGCTCAAACAGCGAATTGCATCGAGTCAAACTTGCTGTTGTGTAGAATCCACCGCCCGCTGAAACAGCATGAAATCCCCCTCTGATTTCCGAGTGTCATCGAGTTCGTTCGAACGTGTTGAACGGTTGCCGATGCATTGATCGACATGGTCGATGCATGAGGTCTGCAACTTGATTCCGTGCGGACATTCGATGCGCTATCATTCGTTTCATGACAGCAAACGACACACCACAGCAGACTGCATTCGAGCTTGTCGGAGGGGAAGAAAAACTCCGCACGCTCGTCGATCGTTTCTATGACCTGATGGAACTCGAACCCGAGTTCGCCGGGATTCGCGCAATGCATCCCGAGTCCACAGACGGATCGCGCGACAAACTATTCTGGTTTCTGTGCGGATGGATGGGCGGCCCTGATTATTTTGTCGAGCGCTTCGGACATCCGCGCTTGCGCGCACGGCATCTTCCCTATGCGATCGCATCCGATGAAAGGGATCAGTGGCTGCGTTGCATGGCATGGGCGATGCAAGACGTCGGTATCCCGGAGGAATTGCAGCAGCGCCTGATGCAATCTTTCTACCAGACTGCGGACTGGATGCGTAATCAGGCAGGCTGAATGCGCCCTTGCTTCCTGCGGAAATAATTTCTCCAGGCAACCCGGGAGGATCATGAACACCATCGAACTCGTCATGCTGCTGCTTGCCCTTGCAGTAGTCCTCTTGCAGATCGTCATTCTCTTGCGTGGACGCAGGATCGACACAGCGGAATTGCAACGTCAGTTGCAGCAGGGAAGCGAACGCGTTGAACGCGAACTGCGTGCCGAAGTGCAATCCAGCGCGCGAGGAACGCGACAGGAATTGAGCGGGAGCCTGGGCCAGTTCCAGCAGGCACTTGTTGCCCAGCTGACCAGCGTGGCGACCATACAGAACAACCAGATCGATTCTTTTGCGCAGCAGCTTGCCAAGCTGAACGAGGCCAATGCACAGCAACTCGAATCGATGCGGCTTGCCATCGCGACGCAAGCACAGGCGGGCAGGGAAGAGCAGGCGGTTGCGCTGAAAAGGTTCGGCGATACGCTCAACCAGGCGCTGACGGCGCTGAGCGAATCGAATGCGCAACGCATGGGCGAAGTGCGCGGCACCCTGGAAGCGAAGATACGCGACCTGCAGGAAGACAACGGCAAACGGCTCGAGGAAATGCGCAGGACAGTGGATGAAAAGCTCCACGCGACGCTGGAGCAGCGGCTCGGCGAATCCTTCAAGCTGGTTTCCGATCGTCTTGAGAAAGTGCACCAGGGGTTGGGCGAGATGCAGCAGCTCGCGATCGGCGTCGGCGACCTCAAGCGCGTGCTCACCAATGTGAAGACGCGCGGCACCTGGGGCGAGGTGCAGCTCGAGATACTGCTCGAGCAGGTGCTGACGCCCGACCAGTACGCGAAGAATGTGGAAACCGTGCCGGGCAGCGGCGAGCGTGTCGAGTTCGCGATCAAGCTTCCAGGACAGGAGGATGGCGGCCGTCCGGTATGGATGCCGATCGATGCCAAATTCCCGAAAGAGCAGTATGAACGTCTCGTTGAAGCTGCCGAACTTGCCGACAGCGATGGTGTCGCAGCGGCCGGCAAGGCGCTCGAACGCGCGGTGCATGCCGAGGCCAGGACCATCGCCGAAAAATATTTGTCGCCGCCCCTGACGACCGACTTCGCCATCCTCTTCCTGCCAACGGAAGGCTTGTATGCCGAGGTCATGCGCCGCCCGGGTCTGGCCGACGAGATTCAGCGCGTTTGCCGCGTCACCATTGCCGGCCCTTCGACCTTGTCCGCGCTGCTCAACAGCCTGCAGATGGGGTTCCGCACACTGGCGCTGGAAAAACGCTCGTCCGAAGTCTGGCAAGTGCTCGGCGCCGTCAAGACCGAGTTCGGCAAGTTCGGCGATGTGCTGGCTGCGACAAAGACTACGCTGGAGCGTGCCGCCAAGAATATCGAGCAGGCCGAAACCCGCACGCGCCAGATGACGCGCAAATTGAAGTCCGTCGAAGCACTCCCGTCGGAAACGGCACAACTCCTGCTCGGTGCGGATGCGCCCGAACCGGGAGAGGAATGAACGAACGCCGGCCATCTTCCGGCGGCACTGCGCTGCATTTGTGATAACTTGTCCGGATGATTCACTGTTCCGACAACACTCACGGCTCCCGGTCTGCGTAAACTATGGAAATTGCGATACTGCTTGGCTTGATCATCCTGAACGGCGTGTTCGCCATGTCGGAGATTGCATTGGTGACCGCGCGCAAGGCGCGGCTGCAAAAACTGGCGGAAGCAGGCGACTCTGCTGCGGAGGCGGCGATCAAGCTGGGGGAAGATCCGAACCGATTCCTCTCCACGGTCCAGATCGGCATTACCTCCATTGGCGTGCTCAACGGTATCGTGGGCGAAGCGACGCTGGCGCATCCGTTCGGCGTATGGCTCCACCGCGTCGGCGTCGACAGCCCCTGGGCCGAATACACCGCCACCGGCCTCGTCGTCGTCAGCATCACCTATTGCACCATCGTGCTGGGCGAACTGGTTCCCAAGCGCCTTGGCCAGATGAACCCCGAGGCCATTGCAAGGCTGGTGGCGCGGCCGATGCTCTGGCTCGCAGCACTTACCAAGCCCTTTGTCCGCCTGCTGTCCGGTTCGACGCAGCTTGTCCTGCGCAGCTTTGGCGTCAGCGAACGGATAGAGCCGAGCGTCACGCAGGAAGAAATCAACCTGATGCTCGCCGAGGGGTCGAGCGCCGGCGTGATCGAGCAGCATGAGCACCAGATGGTGCGGAACGTGTTCCGTCTCGACGACCGCCAGATCGCCTCGCTGATGGTGCCGCGCAGCGACGTCGTCTATTTCGATGTCAACGAGCCGCTGGAGGAAAATCTCAAACGCTTCGAGGAAAGCGACCATTCGCGCTTCCCCGTCGTGCGGGGCGGCTGGGAAGAAGTGCTGGGCGTGGCCAATGCGCGCCAGCTGCTGGCGCAGTCCCTGCGTGGAGAGAAGCCGGACCTGATGCAGCATCTGCAGCCGGCCGTGTTCGTGCCCGAATCCTTGACCGGCATGGAACTGCTCGAAAATTTCAAGACCTCGGGTGTGCAGCTGGCATTCATCATCGACGAGTACGGCGAGGTGCAGGGCATCGTCACGCTGCAGGACGTGATGGAGGCCATCACCGGCGAGTTCAAGACGCACCGTGCAGAAGACGCATGGGCGGTGCAGCGCGAAGACGGTTCATGGCTGCTCGACGGCCTGATTCCGGTGCCGGAACTGAAGGACCGTCTCGGCCTGCGCGGCGTACCCGAAGAGGAGCGCGGCCGCTACAACACCCTGAGCGGCATGCTCATGCTGATCCTGGGCCGCCTGCCGCAGACGACCGATATGTGCCATTGGGAAGGCTGGACTTTCGAGATCGTCGACCTCGATGGCAAACGCATCGACAAGGTGCTGGCGACACCGAAAGTTGCCGAGGCGCCGGATGCTTCTTCCGAACCGGCATGACGACGGAAATGCCATCCTTCCGTCACATCCTTTGACCAGCGTCATTGCGCTACGTATCCGTGGACGAGGCCTGCAACGTATTGTCGCGTCGATAGTCCGAGGATGATCCCGAAGGGCGGCGGCATCTTTAAAAAAACGGTGCCGCGACTTCGGGCATAATTTCCGCCACGCAGCATGTGCAAGGCTCAGTCACGGAGGAAGTCATGGTGCATCGCATTCCCGATCCAATGGCGGGCGGGTCCCGTCCGTCGCATCGCCACAAGATCGTCACTGCCGCCGAGGCGGTTCGCCTCATTCATGACGGCGACACCATCGCCACCGGTGGCTTTGTCGGCATAGGATTCGCGGAAAACATTGCCGTCGCCCTTGAGAAGCGATTTCTCGAAAGCGAGGAAGAAATGCTCGGCAAGGGCTCGCCCTCCAACCTCACGCTCATCTATGCGGCCGGGCAGGGCGACGGCAAGGAACGCGGCCTCAATCATCTCGGCCACGAAGGCCTCATCAAGCGCGTCATCGGCGGACATTGGGGGCTGGTGCCCAAGCTGCAGCAACTGGCAATCGCCAACAAGATCGAAGCCTACAACCTGCCGCAGGGCGTCATCACCCACCTGTTCCGTGACATTGCCGCCGGCAAGCCCGGACTACTGTCCAACGTCGGCCTCGGCACCTTCGTCGACCCGCGCCATGGCGGCGGCAAGATCAACGAGAGGACGAAGGAAGAGCTTGTCGAGCTGCTGACGGTCGGCGGCAAGGAATACCTGTTCTACAAGGCGCTGCCCATCAATGTCGGCATCATCCGCGGTACGACTGCCGATCCGGAAGGCAACGTGACGATGGAAAAGGAAGCGCTGACGCTGGAGGCGCTCGCTATCGCCATGGCCGCCCACAATTCCGGCGGCATCGTCATCGTGCAGGTCGAGCGCATCGCCGAGAGCGGTTCGCTCAATCCCCGGCAAGTGAAGATCCCCGGCATCCTCGTCGATTGCGTGGTGGTGGCGGAAAAGCCGGAATACCAGATGCAAACCTTCATCGAGCCCTACAGCCCGGCATTCGCAGGCGAGATGCGCGTGCCGATGTCCTCCATCCAGCCGATGGAAATGAGCGAGCGCAAGATCATCGCGCGCCGCGCGCTGCTGGAAATCAAGCCGAACAACGTGGTCAACCTCGGCATCGGCATGCCGGAAGGCGTGGCCAGCGTGGCGGCGGAGGAGAAGGTGCTGGACCTTGTGACCTTGACTGCCGAGCCGGGCGTGGTGGGAGGCATCCCCGCGGGCGGCCTCAACTTCGGTGCGGCGACGAATGCGGCGGCGATCATCGACCAGCCTTACCAGTTCGATTTCTATGACGGCGGCGGGCTGGACGTGGCCTTCCTCGGCCTGGCGCAGGCCGATAGGCACGGCAACCTGAACGTCAGCAAGTTCGGCCCGCGGCTGGCAGGCGCCGGTGGCTTCATCAACATCAGCCAGAATGCGAAGAAGGTCGTGTTCGTCGGCACCTTCACGGCAGGGAACCTTGAAGTGGCGATCACGCAGGGCAAGCTGCACATCAAACGCGAGGGATCGGCGCAGAAGTTCGTCGACGCGGTCGAGCATCGCACCTTCAGCGGCGAGTACGCGATGCAGCGCGCGCAGACCGTGCTCTATATCACGGAACGGTGTGTCTTCAGATTGATTCTCGAAGGCCTGGAAGTGATCGAGATCGCGCCGGGCATCGATCTCGAGCGCGACATCCTCGGCCAGATGCGATTCCGTCCCGAGGTGAGCCCGCAGCTCAAGCTGATGGATGAGCGGATCTTCCGTCCCGGACCAATGGGCCTGCGCAACGACATCCTGTACTTGCCGCTGGAACAGCGGCTCACCTACAACGCCAAGCGCAATGTCTTCTTCGTGAACTTCGAGGGTTTCGAGGTGAAAAACGTGGCGGATATCGAAGCCATTCGCGACCAGGTGGAAGCGATCCTGCAGCCGCTGGGGAGGAAGGTGCCTGCCGTGGTCAACTACGACAACTTCTCGATCACGCCGGAATTGCTCGACTCCTACGTGGACATGGTGCACGACCTCGCGGAACGCTTCTACGTCCGGGTAACGCGCTATACGAGCAGCGCATTCATGCGCAGCTATTTCGGAACCGCCTTCCGGCGGCATCAGACGGAGCCGGCCTTATATGCGAGCAGGGAAGAAGCATTTTCCCACCTGGGCGATCACTAGCAGAGACCTTCGAACAGCACGATACCCACTTCATCGCCGGCATCGACGTTGCCCTGTCCATGCGGCAGGACGATCATGCAGTTTGCCTCGGACATGGAGCGCAGGATTCCCGAGCCCTGCGATCCTGTCACGCGTACTTGTGCCCGGCCATCCGCACCGTGCGACAGGATGCCGCGCTGGTATTCCGTGCGCCCGGGTTTCTTGCGTATCGACGATTGCGATGTGACATGCAGTAGCGGCAGCGGTTCGCTTTGCGCGCCCATCATCTGCAGCAGCGCCTCGCGGGCAAAGAAGTAGAAACTCACCATCACGGCAACCGGATTGCCGGGCAGGCCGAACAGGTACGCACTCTTGCCGTTCGAAGCGATCTTCCCGAAGGCCATGGGGCGGCCGGGGCGCATTGCAAGCTTCCAGAAATGCACGTCGCCAAGCTTTTCCATCATTGTCGTCGTGTAGTCGGCATCGCCGGCCGACACACCACCCGAGGTCACGATCGCATCCGCACTCTCGCAAGCCGTGCGCAGGGCTGCTTCAAGCGAAACGGGATCGTCGCGCACGACACCTATATCGATGACCTCGCATCCCAGGCGCGCGAGCATGCCGAACACGGTGTAGCGGTTGCTGTCGTAGATGCAGCCTTCATCCAGCGTTTCGCCGATGGAACGCAGTTCATCGCCCGTGGAAAAGAAAGCGACGCGCAGCCGGCGCATCACGGGTACTTCGCCGATCCCGAGCGATGCCAGCAGTCCGAGATCCGCCGGACGCAGGATTTTTCCCTTGCGCAGCGCGGGCGTCCCAGCAGCGAGGTCTTCGCCTTGCCGGCGGCGATTGTCTCCCGCCTTGATAATGCCGGGCGGGATGGTCACCGACGTATCGGTGTGCACGGCGACAAGCTCGTGCGGAATGACGGTATCGCAACCGGACGGCATGACGGCGCCCGTCATGACGCGTACGCATTCTCCCGCGCTGACTTCACCTGCGAAGGGATGTCCTGCGAAAGCAGTGCCGGCGACTTTCAGTGCGACCGTCTCTGTCCCGAGCTCGCTGCCCTTGAAGGCATAGCCGTCCATCGCAGAATTGTCGTGCGCGGGCACATCGATGGGGGAGATGACGTCGGCCGCGAGCACCCGTCCGAGCGCCGCTGCAAGCGTTTGCGTTTCGACACCGTCGACAGGCGCGACATACCCGCGGATGATTTCCTGTGCCTGTCCTGCTTCCAGTGCATCCGGATTGAATCTGGCGATCCGTCCTGCGATATCGTCGAGCTTGGTCATGGGGTATCGAGCTGGTTCAGTTCTTCGCGTGTATTGATGTTGCGGAACGCGGATTCGTCGGGAAAATGGACTTCAACCGCATCCTGAGAACGCATCCATGCCTCCATCCGCCGTCCGCCTTCTTCCAGGTAGCGGACCAGGGGCTCCAGGCACGTCTCGACCTTGAGGATGCAGAAAACGGGATGCGCCTGCTGCGTTTCACCGTGCCCGGTCGCTGCAAAAGCGACATGCGCGCCGCGCTCCTCGAGAGCATCCTTCAGACGCGCTACCAGGTCCATAGGCAAAAAGGGGGAGTCGCAGGGGGCCGTGACAAGGTAGGTGGTGTTGCACCCAAGCAGTCCGGTGTGCAGCCCCGCCAAAGGGCCCGGAAAGGCCTCCATCCGGTCCGGCCAGACCGGATGGCCGAAAGCGCGATAGATGTCGTGGTTCTGGTTGGCGTTGATCGCCAGCTTGTCCACCTGCGGTGACAGGCGCTCAAGGACATGGGCTGCCATCGGTTCGCCGCGAAATGTCTGCAGCCCCTTGTCGACGTTTCCCATGCGGGAGCCACGGCCGCCGGCCAGGATGAGTCCGGTAACGCTCAAGTTCAGCCTCCGATATAGGACATTTCGACCTTGCGCACCGCCATGTCCGGCATTGAGGTGTTTGCGGTTCTCAGCTCCGAGTATCGATCCGTGCGGCGGCGCCAGATATGTGCAATGGCGGTCGCCAGTTCGGCATCGTTTCGTCCGCCGCGGATCAGCGCACGCAGGTCGTGTCCGCTCGTGGCGAACAGGCAGGTGTAGAGCTTGCCCTCGGTGGAAAGCCTCGCGCGGGTACAGTCGCGGCAGAACGCGCGGGTAACGCTCGAAATGACGCCGATCTCGCTGCTGTCGTCCTTGTAGCGCCAGCGTTCGGCGGTTTCGCCGGTGTAGTTGGGTTCGATTTCCTCCAGCGGCATTTCGGCGCCGATGCGGCGGATGACTTCGGCGGACGGCACGACTTCGTCCATTTTCCAGCCGTTGCTGGCACCGACATCCATGTATTCGATGAAACGCAAGATGAAAGGAGAGCCCTTGAAATACCGCGCCATGGGCAGGATTTCCTGATCGTTCATGCCGCCCTTGACCACCATGTTGACCTTGATCGGACCCAACCCCGCTGCATGCGCGGCATCGAGCCCCTTCAGGACATCCGAAACCGGGAAGTCAACATCGTTCATGCGTTTGAATACGGCGTCGTCGAGCGCATCGAGGGATACGGTCACCCGGCGCAGGCCGGCGTCCTTCAGTGCACGCGCCTTCCTTGCGAGGAGAGAGCCGTTCGTGGTCAGCGTGAGGTCGACGGATTCGCCTTCCGGTGTCGTCAGCGCAGCCAGCATCTCGATCAGGCGCTCGACATCCTTGCGCAGCAGCGGCTCGCCGCCGGTCAGGCGGATCTTGCGCACGCCGTGTGCCACGAAAACCTTCGCTATCCGTGTGATTTCCTCGAAGGAAAGCAGCGAGGAATGCGGCAGGAAGGCGTAGTTTTTGTCGAACACTTCCTTCGGCATGCAGTACACACAGCGGAAATTGCAGCGGTCTGTGACCGAAATCCGCAGGTCATGCAGAGGACGCGCGAGGGTGTCCTGCAGGAGGCCGTCCGGCTCCTCAAGTGCATCGGGAATGTCTGGAGCGGCGGCAAGCAGTCGGTGGTCCGCAACGGGGATGATTCTTTCGGCCATGCTGATGGTGCGGTCGATATGGTGTGAGTTCTAAGATACCACGAGACCAATCAGCGCACAGGCGCCGATCAGTGCAATTGTGCCGGCCTTGAAACGGAGCAGGGCAATGGCTGCCGCAACGGCAATCGCCATCGACAGGAGATCCCATTCGGCAGCCGGTCTCTCGAGGCGGAAGACATGTTCGGCGAAGAAGACTGCGAGACTGACAATGACCCCGACGACGGCGGCGGAAATGGCGGTAAGTGGTGCGGTCAGCTTGATGTTTCCCCGGGTGGACTCCACCATCGGCCCACCGGCCAGGATGAAGATGAATGACGGCAGGAAGGTGAAGAAGGTTGCCGTACATGCGCCGGCAATGCCGGCAAGCAGGAGGGAATCCGGCCCGAACACCGCCTTCGCCCACGCCCCGACAAAGCCGACGAAGGCAACGATCATGATCAGCGGGCCCGGCGTCGTTTCTCCCAGCGCAAGGCCGTCGATCATCTGCGCGGGCGTCACCCACTGGAAGTGCTCGACCGCGCCCTGGTACACGTAAGGCAATACCGCATAGGCGCCACCGAATGTCAGCATTGCCGCTTTCGTAAAGAACCACCCCATCTGCCCCAGAGGGCTGGATGCGCCATAAAGCGCCGCCAGCGCCACCCACACGATCCCGCCCAGCGCAATACCCGCCACACTGACGATCACCAGTTTTGGCCACGAAAAGCGGGCATGAACGGGTGTCGGCGTGTCGTCATCGATTAGGGCGGGGCCGTAGGACTTTTTTCCGGCGCTCGAATGCGCGCCGCCGATATGGAATTTTGCAGGAACAATCCTGCTGCCGAGCAGGCCGATGGCACCGGCTGACAGCACGATGAGCGGGAAGGGAACGTCAAGGAACGTGATTGCCATGAACGCCGCAACAGCAATGCCGACGAGCAATTCGTTCTTCAACGACCGGCTTCCTATGCGCCACGCGGCGGCGAGCACGATCGCGACGACCGCGGGCTTGATTCCATACAGCAGCCCGGCGACCACCGGTGTGTTTCCGAATACGACATATACCCAGGACAGGCCGATCAGGATCAGCAGCGAAGGCAGGACGAACAGGGTGCCGGCGATAATTCCACCCCATGTCCGATGCATGAGCCAACCGATATAAACCGCAAGCTGGGTCGCTTCCGGGCCGGGCAAGAGCATGCAGTAATTGAGCGCATGCAGGAAGCGGTGCTCGGAAATCCAGCGGCGCTTCTCGACGAGATCGGCGTGCATGATCGCAATCTGTCCGGCCGGACCGCCGAAGCTGATGAAGCCCAGTGTGAGCCAGTACCAGAACGCCTCGCTCAGGTGCACAGTCTTCGGTGGTTGCAGTTCGGTTTTCATGCGTAAATGGATGTCGGGGAAACAAAAAGGGAGCATATGCTCCCTTTTTGCATTATTGCCATGAAACCCTGTTCAGGTCATGGCGCCCCAGGCGCCTACCGGCGGGTTTCCACCTGGATCAGCGGTTCGTTCGACACCGGAGGCAGCGGCTTGCGAACGCGCGGCACGCGTGGTGGCGGCACGATACGTTCAGCGGCTTCCTGGGCTGCGCGCAGCTTTTCAGGATCGGTCACGGCCAATGTCAGGCCGGCTGCAGCCAGCACGTCACGCAGTTGATCCAACGGCATCGGAGCAGGCGCAACGGATGCAGACGGTGCGGCAACAGGCGCTGCCGGGGCGCGCGGCGTTTCCACGGCGGTGAAAACAGGCACGACGGCAGGAACGGGTTCAACCACGGTTTCCGCAACGGGGGCGGTATCGATGGCAGCCTCAGCCACTACTGCTTCCGCAACTGCCGGCACTTCCGCCGGAGCGGCGACTTCCGCGATTTCCAGTTGTACGGCCTGTTGCACCGCTACACCTTCTTCAGTCGTGTCCTGTTCGGAATCGGCAATGGCCTCGCCGGTTTCGCGATCGCGGCGGTTGCGATTGCGCCCACCGCGACGACGGCGGCGACGGCGCTCTTCGCCTTGCTGTTCGCCTTCACCTTCCGTGCCGGGAGCGGCATCCAGTGCGGTCTCTTCCTCTGCGACAGGAACCTGTTCTTGCGCAACCAGCGCAGGTACCGCGGCAACGGCCGGAATTGCCTTCAGCAAATCTTCTGCCGGTGCGGCTTCCTTGCGCTCTTCGCGCTGACGCTGCTGGCGCTCGCGGCGCGATTCGTTGCCTTCGCGAGGTTCGCGCGGCTCACGTGTCTCGCGTGCTTCACGCGGTTCGCGCGGTTCCCTGGTCTCGCGCGGCTCACGAGGCTCGCGCGGAGGACGGGGCGGACGCTGCGGTTGCGGTGCATCTGCAGCCGGTGTTGCCGCCTGCTTCACGGTCTCTTCGCGGGCGGCGGTATCACGCTCTTCACCACGGTCGCGGCCGCCTCGGCCACGGCGGCTGCGGCCACGGCCATTGCGGTCGCCGCGCTCGCGTGCCTGAACCGGCTTTTCTTCCACTACCGGTGCTGCCGGGGCGACAGGCGCCACAGGCTTCTTGCGGAAGAAACCGAATACGCGGCTGAGGAAACCTTCTTCCACGACGGGAGCGGCCACCGGAGCGGGGGCGGGAGCAGGTTCGACCGGCTTGCGTTCCACGATCGGCGCCGGTTGGTCCGGGGTAATGCCCTTGACCACCGCTTCCTGGCGCGGACGCACTTCTTCCTTCTGGCGCTTGTTGTAGCTGATGTCGGTATCCGCTTCCTCGGCCATGTCGTAGCTGGCTTGCGGTTCTTCCAGGCGCGGATCGTCGTGTTTGATGCGCTCGAGCTTGTAATGCGGCGTCTCGAGGTGCTTGTTCGGGATCAGGATGACCGTCACGCGGTGGCGCGTTTCAATCTTCAGGATTTCGCCGCGCTTTTCGTTCAGCAGGAAGGCGGCCACGTCGACCGGTGCCTGCACGTGGATGGCGGCGGAGTTTTCCTTCATCGACTCTTCCTGGATGATGCGCAGGACTTGCAGTGCGGAGGATTCGGTATCGCGGATGTGGCCGGTGCCGTTGCAGCGCGGGCAGGTCACATGGCTGCCTTCGGACAGCGACGGACGCAGGCGCTGGCGGGACAACTCCATCAGGCCGAAGCGGGAAATCTTGCCCATCTGCACGCGGGCGCGGTCGTAGCGCAGCGCATCCTTCAGGCGGGTCTCGACTTCACGCTGGTTCTTCGCGTTCTCCATGTCGATGAAGTCGATCACGATCAGACCGCCCAAGTCGCGCAGGCGCAACTGGCGGGCCACTTCGTCGGCGGCTTCGAGGTTGGTATGGAGCGCGGTGGTTTCGATGTCGCTGCCGCGGGTGGCGCGGGCGGAGTTGACGTCGATGGAAACGAGGGCTTCGGTGTGGTCGATGACGATGGCGCCACCGGAGGGCAGGGGGACGGTGCGGGAGTAGGCGGTTTCGATCTGGTGTTCGATCTGGAAACGCGAGAACAGCGGCACGTCGTCGCGGTAGCGCTTGACCCGGTGCACCATGTCCGGCATCACGTGGCTCATGAACTGCTGGGCCTGTTCGTAGATGTCGTCGGTGTCGATCAGGATTTCGCCGATGTCAGGCTGGAAATAGTCGCGGATCGCGCGGATGACCAGCGAGGACTCCTGGTAAATCAGGAAGGCGCCCGGTGCTGACTTGCCGGCACCTTCAATGGCGCGCCACAGTTGCAGCAGATAGTTCAGGTCCCACTGCAGCTCTTCCACGTTGCGGCCGATGCCTGCAGTACGGGCAATGACGGACATGCCGGACGGGATTTCCAGCTTGTCCATGGTTTCGCGCAGTTCCTGACGGTCTTCGCCCTCGACGCGGCGGGAAACGCCGCCTCCGCGCGGATTGTTCGGCATCAGGACCAGATAGCGGCCGGCCAGAGAAATGAAGGAGGTCAGTGCCGCGCCTTTGTTGCCGCGCTCTTCCTTCTCGACCTGGACCATGATTTCCTGGCCCTCGCGCAATGCGTCCTTGATGGAGGCGTTACGGACGTCGATGCCTTCCTTGAAGTAGCTGCGCGCCACTTCCTTGAAAGGAAGGAAGCCGTGACGTTCTTCGCCGTAATTGACGAAGCAGGCTTCCAGCGACGGCTCGATGCGGGTAATGACACCCTTGTAGATATTCGACTTGCGCTGTTCGCGGCCGGTCGTTTCGATGTCGATGTCGATGAGTTTCTGCCCATCAACAATGGCCACGCGCAACTCTTCCTGCTGCGTGGCATTGAACAACATACGTTTCATTTTTATTTACTCCGTGACTCTTGGGTCAACTAGACCGCGAACGACGGGCTTCGCCGCCGCGGCAACTGGTACAGGGATGTACGCGAGGTCGGAGTGCTTGAGGGAGGGAATTGCCTTAGTGTGCGGAAGCGCAGTACATCAGCGCGGGAACCGCAACGGGGCGCGGACGTGACTGAAACGGATGCCGAGTGCGCGCAGCATCCGCATCGCGCATTCCGACCGGGGCGTTATGGGCCGGGTCGGGCGCAGCGTCAGGCAGCGAGCATTGTGATGGAGCCAGGTGAATCATGGCATTCAGCGAAATCGGCAAACAGGGGTCAATCACATCAACCAGCGAGCAACCTTATTCAGGCATGCTCGCCAGACATATCCTTGGTATTCAAGCAATCTTGTCCAGCGTCGATGCGCGCTATCCGATTGCAACTGCGGTGCAACCCTGACTCGCACAAGGACGATGCATACACGTCTTTCGGGTACCTGGAAAACAACCGGGCGCCCGGACCGGGATTGGCGGGGCGCGACGCACTCCTGTGCATCTTCGCTCCTCTGACCCTGGTCCTGGGCACTCTTGTCATTTTCGTGGCGCCCTGTCCATCGAATTTGCAATTCGGCGAGGCTGATGGACACGCCCCTGTGTAGAATGTGCTTTTTATTCTCACACGCGCGCCGGTTTGTAACCGACACGAAACAATTATATCTGCAAAATGAAGGACTTAGCGAGATTTTCTGGAGGGCGGACTGATTCGGCTCCAATTGAACAGTCCACTCAGGCATCCGCTCAGGTTCGCCTCGTGACCATTTCCGAAGATGAAGCAGACCAGCGCATCGATAATTTCCTGCTACGTGTTTGCAAAGGCGTCCCGAAAAGCCATATTTACCGCGTGCTTCGGTCCGGCGAGGTGCGGGTCAACAAGGGGCGAATCGACCAGACGTACCGCCTGAAGGAAGGCGACGTCGTGCGCATCCCGCCGATCCGGGTTGCCGAAAAGTCAACGCAATCGGTGCCGGGGGCGGAGTTCAGCATCCTGCTCGAAGATGCCCATCTGCTGGTGATCGACAAGCCTGCCGGGGTCGCCGTCCATGGCGGTTCGGGTGTCAGCTATGGAGTCATCGAGCAGCTTCGCGCTGCTCGCCCCGAGGCCAAGTTCCTCGAACTGGTCCACCGCTTGGACAGGGAAACGTCCGGCGTATTGCTTTTGGCCAAAAAACGTTCTGCCCTGACCGATCTCCATGAGCAGATTCGAGAGGGGGAGTTGGACAAGCGTTACCTGGCACTGGTGCAAGGTGAGTGGAAAAACGCCCGCCAGCACGTCAAGTTGCCGCTATTTAAATACACGACCCCCGATGGCGAGCGCCGCGTTCGCGTGCAGGCCGATGGCCAGGCTTCTCACACGGTCTTTAACCTCGTTCGGCGGTACGGCGACTTCGTCCTTCTGGAGGCGGAGCTGAAAACTGGGAGAACCCATCAGATCCGCGTCCATCTCGCCTCCAGCGGTTTTCCGATCGTTGGCGACGACAAGTACGGTGATTTTGGCCTTAACAAGGCATTGCAAAAGGCAGATGGCGACCGCGTCGCGCTCAAGCGCATGTTCCTCCACGCATACCAGGTGACGTTTCGCCATCCCGGTACCGGGGCGCAAGTCACGCTCAAGGCACAGCTTCCCCAGGAATGCGAACGCTTCCTGAAAAGCATCGAGAAGAAAGCCGCTTGAGCCGCCCCCTCGATTCCGAATTCAATAAAACTCGCAGCAGTGCTGCCCTGATAATGGCAAAAAAGAAATTTGACCTGATCGTATTTGACTGGGATGGAACATTAATGGATAGCACGGGCACCATCGTGACGTGCATCCAGGCTGCGGCAAAAGACCTCGGACTACCCGTCCCCGACGACAAGCAGGCCGCCTACGTTATCGGCCTTGCCTTGCCCGAAGCGATGCAGGCGGTCATTCCCGGGTTGGAGCCCAGGCATTATCCGCATATGGTGGAACGTTACCGTTACCACTACCTCGCCAAGGACCAGGGGCTGACACTGTTCGGCGGCGTCAGGGAAATGCTGGCCGATCTTGCCCAGGATGGGTACTTCCTTGCAGTGGCGACCGGGAAGAGCCGGGTAGGCCTGAATCGTGCCCTTGATGCGGCCAATCTGCTGTCTGTCTTCGATGCGACGCGCTGCGCCGATGAAACCTTTTCAAAACCCCATCCGGCAATGCTCCAGGAGTTGACGCGCGAACTGGGTCAGGACATGCGGCGTACGCTGATGATCGGCGACACCACGCACGACCTGCAAATGGCGGCCAATGCCGGTGCGGCGGGCGTGGGCGTGCATTACGGAGCGCATTCGGCACCGGAGTTGCAAGCATTGGAGCCTTTGTTTATCGCAAGTTCCGTAGCAGAACTGCACACATGGTTGCGCGAAAATGCATAATCCCCCCATGGATGAGATCGCAATTCCGGTTTGCGCATCCTCGGCGCTGCAAGAGGGCGGAAAAGGCGTTCGGTTTCCCGTCACCGCAGGCGGCGAAGATAGTACAGGGTTTGTGGTTCGCTACGACAGCGCTGTCTATGCCTACCTGAACCGCTGTGCCCATGTGCCCATCGAGCTCGACTGGAATGAGGGCGAATTCTTCGAGTCCAGCGGGTTGTACCTGATGTGTTCGACGCACGGCGCGCTGTACACGCCGGAAACCGGGCGCTGTGCCGGCGGGCCTTGCCGGGGAGGTCGCCTGCGGGTGATCAACGTGTTCGAGCAAGATGGCCAGGTCTTTTGGCGCCCCGACGACTACATCAGGCCGGCGAGGGCCTGACGGAAATGAAAAACAGTGAGTAATGAGCGATGATTGAAGATAACTTCGAAGAGCAGAACCAGATACGCAACTCGGTGCCGTCGCCCGAACCTTCCCGCAGTGCCGGTTGGGAGCGGGAGGTCCTCGAGAAACTGGCGTTCGCCACCTTGCGGGAGCAGCGCGCTGCGCGGCGGTGGAATATCTTCTTCCGCTTCATCACGCTTGGCCTGATCGGATTCGGCATGTGGATCGCATTCGGTTATGGCCCGCAGGATACGGAGGTTGTCGGTCCGCATACGGCGCTGATCGAGATCGAGGGCACGATTGAATCCGGCTCAACCGGATCCGCGGATGCAGTGATCCAGGCGCTCAACAGGGCTTATTCGGATGACAGCTCTGTCGGCGTCATCCTGCGCATCAACAGTCCGGGCGGCAGTCCCGTGCAAGCGGGGATGATCAATGACGAAATCATCCGCCTGCGCCAGGAATTCCCGAAGAAGCCGTTGTTCGTCGTGGTGGATGAGATATGCGCCTCAGGGGGGTATTACATCGCTGCGGCTGCCGACAAGATATTCGTCAACAAGGCGAGCATTGTCGGCTCCATCGGTGTGCTGATGGATGGTTTTGGCTTTACCGGCCTGATGGACAAGGCAGGTATCGAGCGCAGGCTGATGACCGCCGGCGAAAACAAGGGGTTCCTCGATCCGTTCAGCCCGCAAAGTGCCAAGCATCGCAACTATGCGCAGGACATGCTCAATGAGGTGCACCAGCAGTTCATCGACGTCGTGCGCCAGGGGCGCGGCAGCAGGCTGAAAGAAACGCCGGAAACCTTCTCTGGCCTTTTCTGGAGCGGATCGAAGGCGGTCGAAATTGGCCTGGCGGATGGTTTCGGCACCGTCGATTCCGTTGCGCGCGACGAGCTCAAGGTGGAGGATATTGTCGACTATACCCAGCACGAGGGCCTGTCCGAGAAGTTGCTGAAAAAGTTCGGCGGGGCAGTTGGAACCGCTGCGATGAATTCGCTCTGGAGCAGTTCGGCACGTCCTGCGTTCCGATAAGTTTTGCTCGTAAGCCGGCCTATTGTGCTGCTTTGCGCCATAGGGATTTTTCAAGACGCAGAGCCGCACCAGGCCTTGAATCCTGCCCCTTGCGGCTTATACTGCAGATGTCTGGTGCCGGTTTCGATCCTGTATCGCACAAGAAGCACGCTACAGGAAAAACTCTCGGACCAGATGTCAGGCGCCGCGTCTCGGACGCGGCTTTGAGAGGCTTGATGGCCTTCTCAATAACTGCCCGATAGGGCATGCAAAACGGCGGCGCAATACCGCCGTTTTGCGCGTTTACGGTCTACTGCGCCAGCATGAGGAATACGGTCGGGCGCTTGTGAAGATGGTCGGTTTTCCCTGCTGCAATGTCATTTTTCCACTTCGCGGCGGTCTGGGTCCGGATCGTTTCGGAGGGGAGCGACAAGTCGGTCGCGCAGCACACCAGCGTGCTTGCCTGACACGTTGTCGTGATCGCCTCCAGCAAGGCGGAATTCCGGTAAGGCGTCTCAATGAACAGCTGTGTCTGCCTTTCCTGGCGCGAACGCTCCTCCAGAGACTTGATCCGCTTCGTTCGTTGCGCCGCGTCGGTTGGCAGGTAGCCATTGAATGCAAAGCTTTGGCCGTTCAGCCCGCTTGCCATGACAGCGAGAAGCAGGGATGACGGACCGACGAGCGGTCGCACCAATATGCCCTCGGCATGTGCAAGCCGGACAAGATTGGCGCCGGGATCGGCAACCGCCGGAACGCCGGCCTCCGAAATCAGTCCGCCATCCCGGCCTTCCTTCAGCGGTGCGAGAAGCAAGGGCAGCGACTTTTCATCAGTATTGACGTTCAGCTCGCTGATCTGGATTTCCTGGATCGGTTTGCATAGAGGGTGCCCTGATCCGATGCGCTTCAGGTGCGCGCGCGTTGTTTTTGCATTTTCGGCGATGAAGTAGTCGAGGCGTGATGTGATTGCCCGGACCTCGTCAGGGATGACAAGATCCAGCGCCACTTCCTGGTCGCTGCTCAGTGCGCCAAGTGTATTGGGAATCAGGTAAAGAATGCCGGTCATGCGGAGTCACGCGCGAAAGAAGGGTACGCCTGCCTGGCGCAACATTGAACACAAGGCGATCATTGGCAGGCCTGTCAAAGCGGTAGGGTCGGTGCTTTCAATGCTTTCGATGATGGCAATACCCAGCCCCTCATTCTTTGCGCTCCCGGCACAGTCGTAGGGTTGCTCGATTCGAAGGTATGCATCGAGTTCGTGGTCGGGAAGGTCGCGAAACGAGACGAAGGTCCGGACGTTCTCGATTTGCATCTGTTCTCCGGCGTTCGAAGTGCGGCTATCCCACAGGCACAAGGCGGTATGGAAAACAACTTTCCGGCCGCGCATTTTTCTCAGCTGGTTCAACGCATTTTCGTGCGTCCCAGGCTTGCCGATCTGTTCTCCATCCAGGGTCGCCACCTGATCGGAGCCGATGACAAGGGCATCCGAGGTGCCGGCAGCGATCGAAAAAGCTTTCTCCTTTGCAAGGCGGAGTGCAGTCTGTTCCGGTGCTTCATCGGACAGCGGCGTCTCGTCGATATCCGGCACGGCGGTCTCGAAAGGCAAATGCAAGCGCGACAACAATTCCTTTCGATACCGGGAACTGGATGCCAGGATCAGGCGGGGGAAGGCGGCTGGGGAGGGCATTTGGAAATCTTTTTTGAATGATCGCTCAACAAAAGCGGCCTAACACTTTGACGAATAAGGGAAAAGCCTGTTATTATCGCAGGTTTTCCGGGTTCGGCTCGACGTATGAATGCTTTTGTGATCGACGCCTTTGAATTTTGTCGGCTCAAAGAGCGTCGCGAGGGGGAAATCCCCGTCGCCGACTTGCCCAGGTTGGCAGAAGAGTCGGTCGACAAGTCCGGCGCCATCCGCTGGGTCTTGCAGGGTGGCAGCGACATGCGCGGGCATCCGCAGTTGAATCTGGCGGTGTCCGGTGCATTGAATCTGATGTGTCAGCGCTGCCTGACGCCGTTCGCGTTTCAAGTCGAGTCTGACGCAACGCTCATACTTGCGCAGGACGAGAGCAGTGCAGATGAAATTGACGCGCAACTCGCTGATGAATCCGTCGAAGTCATCGTGGGTAGCCACAGTTTCGATGTGGCGCAAGTCATCGAGGATGAAGCGTTGCTGACGATCCCGTTGTCGCCGAAACACGATGTCTGTCCGGATTTGGCGGGGAAGGCGGTGCCGCAAGAGGTCGAGAAGGAATCGCCGTTCGCGGTGCTGAAGAAACTCAAGCAGTAGAAGTACACAAGGATTCCCGGGGTGCAAGAGTTTGCAGGCCGGATATGTTAAAATTTCAGATCTTAAGGTTTAGGAGTCATCATGGCCGTTCAACAGAATAAGAAGTCCCCGTCCAAGCGTGGTATGCACCGCTCGCACGATCACCTGAGCGTTCCGCCGCTGGCAGTCGAGCCGACCACCGGCGAAACCCATCTGCGTCACCACATCAGCCCGAATGGCTACTACCGTGGTCGCAAGGTCCTCAAGACCAAGAACGACGAGTAATTGCAGTCATTGTTCGAAGGCGAAAAGCGGCGCGACGAGTTTGACTTGGCGCCGTTTTTTCATATGCTGAAAAAGTGCATCGCGTCATTTTGAATCACGCCGGATCTGGCCCGCTAGTTGGTTAGAGCGAGGTACTGAGTCAAAACAATGACAATCAAAATTTCCATCGACTGCATGGGTGGCGATCACGGCCCATCGGTTACGATTCCCGCAGCCGTCTCCTTCGCTAATCACGAACCTGGCGCCGAATTGATCTTGGTCGGTCTTGAGGATGTCATTCGAGCCGAACTGAAAAAGCTTCACGCTTCCTCGAATCCACGTCTCTCCGTTGTCAATGCAACAGAAGTCGTCACCATGGACGACCCTGTTGAAGTGGCGTTGCGCCGGAAGAAGGATTCTTCCATGCGCGTGGCCGTCAACCTTGTCAAGGAAGGCAAGGCCGATGCGTGCGTATCCGCTGGCAATACCGGCGCACTCATGGCCGTCTCGCGCTATGTCCTGAAGACGATTCCCGGAGTCGACCGTCCTGCAATTTGTTTCCCGATGCCGAACCAGACCGAGACGCCGACCTACATGCTGGACCTCGGTGCCAACGTCGACTGTGAGCCGCAGCATCTTCACCAGTTTGCATTGATGGGCTCCGCGCTGGTATCGGCCCTCGAGGACAAGGCCAAGCCGACAGTGGGCTTGCTGAATATCGGCGAAGAGGACATCAAGGGCAACGAAGTCGTCAAACAGACCGCTGCACTGCTGCGTGCCGACCACGAGAAGGGGATCATCAACTTCTATGGGAACGTGGAAGGCAATGACATCTTCCTGGGTACCACGGATGTTGTCGTCTGCGACGGCTTCGTCGGAAACGTCGTGCTGAAGGCTTCCGAAGGTCTTGGGCGCTTCCTGAAGACCGTATTCAAGAACGAGTTCAAGAGCAATCCGGTTAACATGCTTGGCGCCTTCATTGCGCAAGGCGCCCTCAAGGCCATTTCTCAACGCATGAATCCATCCCGCTATAACGGCGCGAGCTTCCTCGGTCTACGCGGCCTGGTGTTCAAGAGCCATGGCGGCGAGGATGCCTACGGCTACGAATGGGCGATCAAGCGTGCGTACGATGCTGCAAGCCACGACCTGCTGTCGCGCATTACGAAAACGATTGCGGAGCTGATGCCGCAACAGGAGGCGGCGAAGGCAGTTGCAGCGCCGGGCGACGTCACAGAACTAACTCACCAGAAGACGGCATGACGCTCTATAGCAAAATTATCGGCACCGGAAGTTATCTGCCTCCCAAGCGCGTAACAAACCAGGAGTTGGCAGTCCAGTTGGCAGAGAAGGGGATCGAGACCTCTGACGAATGGATCGTCTCTCGCAGCGGTATCTCGGCACGTCACTATGCCGAGCCAACAGTGCAGTCCAGCGATCTTGCGGTTGAGGCTGCAAAGCGCGCGCTGCAGGCGGCCTGCCTGACTCCGGGCGATATCGATCTGATCATTCTTGCGACATCCACGCCCGATCATTTCGGTGGATTTCCTAGCACGGCCTGTGTCGTGCAGCGCAAGCTTGGCATCACCAACGGCGGCGCTGCCTTCGATGTGCAGGCAGTGTGCAGCGGCTTCGTCTACGCGATGTCCGTCGCCGACAGCTTCATCAAGTCCGGCGCGCACAAGAACGTGCTCGTCATCGGCGCCGAAGTATTCTCGCGCATCCTGAATTTCGACGACCGCACGACCTGCGTGCTCTTCGGTGACGGCGCGGGCGCCATTGTCATGTCCGGCTCGAACGAGCCCGGCATTCTTGCAACCAGGCTTCACGCTGACGGCAGTCATGGCGATATCCTGTGCGTTCCCGGCAGCGTCACTGGTGGCGCCATCGAAGGAAGCGCCTTCCTGTACATGGATGGACAGGCCGTATTCAAGCTTGCCGTGTCGGTTCTGGAAAAGGTTGCCAATGAGGCGCTTGAGGCTGGCGGCCTGGAGTCGAGCCAGATCGATTGGCTGGTACCGCATCAGGCCAACATCCGAATCATGCAGGGCACGGCAAAGAAGCTCGGATTGCCTCTCGAAAAAATGATCGTTACTGTCGACCAGCATGGCAACACATCGGCAGCCTCCATCCCTCTTGCGCTGGATACCGCAGTACGCGACGGCCGTATCAAGCCAGGACAGAATGTCATGATGGAAGGCGTCGGTGGCGGATTCACCTGGGGTGCGGTCCTCGCACGCATGTAACTACCTAAAAAATCAAGATAGCGCATGACCAAATTTGCATTTGTATTTCCCGGGCAGGGATCGCAAGCCATCGGCATGTTGAATGGATTTGCCGATAATCCCGTTGTTCAGCAAACCGTTGCCGAGGCATCGGATGCGCTGCAATTCGACTTGGGCAAGCTGATTGCCGAAGGCCCGAAGGATGAGCTCGACTTGACGACGAACACCCAGCCCGTCATGTTGACCGCAGCGGTAGCCTGCTATCGCGCCTGGATCGCTGCCGGCGGCAAAGTGCCTGCGATTGTCGCCGGTCACAGCCTTGGCGAGTACTCGGCGCTGGTCGCTTCCGGCGTCATTCTGTTCAAGGACGCTGTTCCCCTTGTGCGTTTCCGCGCCCGGGCAATGCAGGAAGCCGTGCCCGTGGGGCAGGGGGGCATGGCTGCGATTCTCGGCTTGTCGGACGATGATGTGCGTGCCGCATGTGCCGAGGCGGCGCAAGGCGAAGTGGTCGAAGCGGTCAATTTCAACGCCCCCGCGCAAGTTGTGATTGCAGGCCACAAGGCCGCAGTGGAGCGGGCATGTGAAGCGGCGAAGGCAAAAGGTGCAAAGCGCGCGCTTCCGCTGCCGGTCTCGGCGCCGTTCCACTCCTCGTTGCTGAAACCCGCTTCCGATCGTCTCCGTGACTATATGTCCGGTCTCACGTTCTCTGCTCCCAAGTTGCCTTTGATTAACAACGTAGACGTTGCCATTCTGCAGGATGTCTCAGCTATCAAGGACGCTCTGGTGCGCCAGGCCGCCAGCCCTGTCCGGTGGGTCGAAACCGTTCAGAAAATGGCCGCCGAAGGTGTCTCGCATGTTGTCGAGTGCGGCCCCGGCAAAGTCCTGGCCGGTCTGACCAAACGCATCAACGGTGATCTGGTTGGCGAAGCGATATTCGATCAGCCTTCTTTGGATAAAGTACTGGAGCTTCTCAAGTGAATCTGAACAATCAAGTAGCCTTGGTAACCGGGGCATCGCGCGGTATCGGTCGAGCGATCGCGCAGGAACTCGCCAGGCAAGGTGCCAAGGTCGTGGGTACTGCAACCAGCGAATCGGGAGCGGCAGCGATTTCGGAATACCTAGCGGCGATCCGTCCTGAATGTGGCAAGGGCGCAGTGCTCAACGTCACCGATTCCGATGCATGCAATGGCGTGATCGAAATGGTGCAGAAGGAATTTGGCGGACTATCCGTTCTCGTCAATAACGCCGGCATCACTATGGATCAGCTGGCGATGCGGATGAGAGACGAGGAGTGGGACGCCGTTATCGCCACCAACCTGACTGCCGTCGGCCGTCTCTCCCGCGGTGTTCTGCGCGGCATGATGAAGGCGAAGTACGGACGCATCATCAATATCACGTCCGTGGTTGGCTCCTCCGGAAATGCGGGGCAAATGAATTACGCCGCGGCAAAGGCGGGCGTGGCCGGCATGAGCCGTGCGCTTGCGCGCGAGATTGGCAGCCGCAACATCACCGTCAACTGCGTCGCTCCGGGGTTCATCGACACCGACATGACCCGCGAACTCGGCGAGCAGCAGACGGCTGCGCTGATGCAGCAGATTCCGCTCGGGCGCTTCGGCCAGCCTGAAGATATCGCCACCGCAGTTGCGTTCCTTGCCTCGCCACAAGCCGGTTACATCACGGGCACAACGCTGCACGTGAATGGCGGAATGTACATGAGTTAAGTAGCTCTTGGGCGCTTTTGGCCGAAGATCAAGCATTATTGAAAACAAAAGCCAAAAGTGAATTTTCACTGCGCAAACCTGATAAAATGCGCGCACTTTCTGTAATCCACTGGAGGGATAATATGTCCGATATCGAACAACGCGTTAAGAAGATCGTCGCCGAACAACTGGGCGTCGCCGAAGCCGACATCAAGAATGAGTCGTCTTTCGTTGATGACCTCGGTGCCGACTCGCTTGACACGGTTGAACTCGTGATGGCACTCGAAGACGAATTCGAAATGGAAATCCCTGACGAGCAGGCCGAAAAGATCACGACGGTGCAACAGGCGATCGATTACGCCAAGGCACACGTCAAGGCTTGATGCTGTTTTGATTCAAACCAGGAGTACCGCTTGAGCCGCTCTCGTGAACGTCGAGTCGTAGTGACCGGCCTCGGTTGCGTTTCTCCCGTCGGCAATTCGATTGCCGATGCGTGGGGGGCGCTGATCGAAGGCAAGTCAGGCATTGCGACCATCACCAAGTTTGACGCCACGCCTTTTTCGACCCGCTTCGCCGGCGAGGTCAAGGGCTTCAATATCGAGGACTACATCCCCGGTAAGGAAGCGCGTCACATGGATGACTTTATCCACTACGGGATGGCTGCTGGCATCCAGGCGATTCAGGACAGCGGCCTGACCGCGACCGAGGAAAATGCCGAGCGTATCGGCGTCATCGTCGGTTCGGGTATCGGCGGGCTTCCGATGATCGAGGAAACGCACGCAGAACTGACCAACCGCGGCCCGCGCCGCATCAGTCCGTTCTTCGTGCCGGCGTCGATCATCAACATGATCTCCGGCCATCTCTCGATCAAGTACGGTTTCAAGGGGCCCAATCTCGCATTGGTGACCGCTTGTACGACCGGCTTGCATTGCATTGGTGCAGCTGCCCGCATGATCGAATACGGCGACGCAGACGTCATGGTTGCTGGCGGTGCGGAGTCGACTGTATCGCCTCTCGGCGTCGGCGGCTTTGCCGCAGCGCGCGCACTTTCAGCACGTAACGATGATCCGGCAACAGCGTCCCGCCCATGGGACAAGGATCGTGACGGCTTCGTGCTGGGCGAGGGAGCCGGCGTGATGGTGCTGGAAGAGTACGAGCACGCCAAGGCACGCGGCGCAAAGATTTATGCGGAAGTTCTTGGCTTCGGCATGAGTGCCGATGCGTACCACATGACTGCTCCGCGCGAGGACGGTGACGGTGCACGCCGCTGCATGGTCGCCGCGTTGAAGAACGCGGAGATTAATCCGGAGCAGGTGGATTACGTGAATGCCCACGGCACCTCGACGCCACTCGGCGATCTCGCCGAGACGGTCGCCATCAAACGCGCACTGGGCGAGCACGCGGGCAAGGTGGTTGTGAATTCGACCAAATCCATGACTGGTCACCTGCTTGGCGGTGCCGGTGGTCTGGAGTCGGTATTCACGGTGCTGGCAGTGCACAACCAGGTATCACCGCCCACAATCAATATCTTCAACCAGGATCCGGAGTGCGATCTGGATTACTGCGCCAACACCGCACGGCAAATGCCGATCAATATCGCGGTCAAGAATTCGTTCGGCTTTGGCGGCACGAACGGAACACTCGTTTTCGGCAAAGTCTGAATCGGCGTTCCCCTCTCATCGCAGAGGGGAACGTCAGGCACTCGCCAACTTCCCAATTCCATGTCCATTGCGGTATCAACCGTCGTGCATCCATCGCGCGTTCTTTTCGCGCTTAATGGCGCGATGGCGTCGATTGCTGTAGGCGTCGCGATTGCCATCGGCGCAGGGTATATCGGCGACCTGCCTATCCCTGTCCGTGCACTCCTTTCCTCGCTGGTGTTTTTCCTCGCCTCCTTTGGGTTTTATCATGGCATGCGGAGCCGAAAAACCATACAACTTGATATCTCCGGCACAGGTCAGATCCGGCTGCTGAAGGCAGTGGGACAGCCCTCTTGTACTGCCGCGATCAGGCCGCATGTAAAGGAGATAGGCGAGGTTGTTCGTCTGATGAAGGACTCAACGATCTGGCCGCATATGCTTGTGCTTCGCCTGCAGTCGGAAAGTGGACGAACGACAGTTGTGCCGGTTTTCCCTGACAGCGTCGATCGGGAGGCCTTTCGGGCCCTGTCGGTTGCATGCCGGTGGATTTCTGTGCAGAACGAAACGCACCCGGAAATTTTCTGAAAAATTGTTCGACTCAAATTGAACTTATTGCATTTCCCACAGTCAACTACTCTAGCCGCGTGTATGTTGCAAAGGGACAAGGGATCGGGGATTGACGACAGAACGCGACATTGATCAACTGCTTGTCGAGCGTGTTCAGCGCGGCGATAAAAAAGCGTTCGAGCTATTGGTGTCCAAGTATCAACGGAAACTGATGAGGCTCGTATCGCGGCTCGTGCGCGACCAGGCCGAGGCCGAGGACGTCGTGCAGGAAGCGTTTATCAAGGCGTACCGGGCGCTGCCGCAGTTCCGCGGCGACTCCGCGTTTTATACCTGGCTGTATCGGATCGGTATCAATACTGCGAAGAACTACCTAGTGACGCAGGGAAGGCGCGCGCCGACGTCGACGGAAGCAGATGCTGAAGAAGCGGAAACATTTGATGACGGCGAGCATCTAAGGGACATCAATACCCCTGAATCGATGCTGGCCACGAAGCAGATTGCGGAAACAGTGAATGTGGCGATGGATGCACTGCCGGATGAGTTGCGGATAGCAATTACATTGCGTGAAATCGAGGGCTTGAGCTACGATGAAATAGCGGAAGCGATGGGATGTCCGATAGGCACCGTACGCAGCCGTATCTTCCGCGCTCGTGAAGCTATCGCAGAAAAACTGAGACCGTTGCTGGGCACTGCGATCGACAAGCGCTGGTAGGTGCAGGGATAGGTGGAACGAGGCTTTTCAAGCAAAAAACAGGGTGTGGCGCATCCTGAACGAGGTAGTTATGAATACGAAAGACATGACCCGGGAACAGATTTCCGCACTGGCAGATGGCGAGTTGCCGGGCGAGCACATCGACGTTGCGCTTGCCGCACTGCGCAATAAAGAGGGGAAGGCGGACTGGGACATTTATCACCAGATTGGAGATTTGTTGCGGTCCGACGACATGGATGTGAACTTGAGTCCCGGTTTTGCCAGTCGCCTTTTCGCGCGTCTTGATGCCGAGCCAACGGTCATGGCACCAGTTCTTGCGCCCCTTGGAGAGCGCACTGCCTCAGCCGCATCTGCTGGCAAGGCGAGGCGCTGGGCTCTGCCGAGCATGGCCGCCGCCACTGCGATGGCGACTGTCGCCTTCTTTACCACTCCTCAATTAATGGTCGCTTTGAACGGAGAGGCCGAGTTGTCCGAACCGGCAATCAAGATGGCATCCGGTACGGAATCTGCAGGGATGGTGGCGGCGTCTGCGCCGGACGGAGTTGTGCTCCGCGATCCCCGCATCGATGATTACCTGATGGCGCACCAGCGCATTTCTCCCTCGGTATACAGCACGGCACAATTTGCGCGATCTGCGAATTTCGCCACCGATTCGAATAAATGATTCATATGCGGCAAACACTCGCTTTACTCAAGTTTGTCGTTGCCACGTCGTTTTTTTTCCTTGGATGTTCTGCCTCGGCTGAAACTTCCGACGCTCAGTCGTGGTTGAAAAAAATCCAGTCAGCGGCACAGAAACTCAACTATTCCGGTACGTTCGTCTATCAGCAAGGAAGCCAGATGCGCACTTCCCGCATCACGCATTTGCTGGAAGGCCGAAACGAGATTGAAAAGCTCGAGGTACTCGATGGCAAACCGCGCGAGTACATCCGGACCAACGAAGAGGTCATCTGCTACGTCCCTGAGGCCAAAACGCTGCTGGTCGAAAAGCGCGTGACCAATGACGTTTTTCCGGCAATCCTTGCGGCGAACCCGGCGGACATCGGCGAGTTTTACAATGTGCGGATGGATGCCGTCGGCCGGGTGGCAGGCCGCGATTGCCAGGCAATCGTTCTCGAACCGAAAGACAACATGCGGTATGGCTACCGTCTGTGGGCCGACAAGGCGACGGGGCTGCTCTTGAGGGCGCAGACGCTGGATGACAATCGGCGCGTGATCGAGCAGATCGCGTTCACTCAGATTGCTATTGGAAGCGTTGACCGGGCACGCGCACGACCAAGCTATGGCGATACAAGCGGCTGGCGCGTCGAAAATGCGGTCATGAGCCAGGCAAGCCTGTCGGGCTGGTCCGTGAAGTCACTGCCGCCGGGCTTCCGCAAGATTCGTGAAGTGAGGCGCCTGGTATCCGATACGGCGGGGCAGTCCGCTCAGCGCGAAGTCTCGCATATGGTTTTTTCTGACGGGCTCGCAGCAATTTCCGTTTTCATCGAACCCGGCTCGCAAAGCAGAACGGAGGGTTCGATGCAGCAGGGGGCATTGAATATCGTTGGTAAGCGGCATGGCGATTTTTGGCTTACCATCGTAGGGGAAGTACCATCGGCGGCAATCAGGCAAGTCGCCAATTCGATTGAATTCAAGTCCAAATAGCTAGAATAATCAGACGATATGAAAACAATCCGTTTCGCTCGAAATCTCATTCTTGCATTTGCCGTCAGCACGCTGAGCGCAAGTCTGCTTCACTATTCCGGGATTGCCGGTGTCGCGCACGCTGCATCCGTTGCCGGCTTGCCCGATTTTGCTGATCTGGTCGAAAAAACCGGCCCTGCGGTTGTCAATATCCGGACTACCGAACGGATCAAGCCGGGACAGGGCGGAGGAGTTCCCGGCGCCGAAGACGAGGAGATGCAAGAGTTCTTCCGCCGGTTTTTCGGCGTACCCATGCCACGCCAGCAACCGGCCCCGAGGGGGCGGCGTCCTGCGCCGCAGCAGGAAGAGGAAGTGCCGCGCGGTGTCGGATCGGGATTCATCATTTCCGCGGACGGATTCGTATTGACCAATGCGCATGTGGTTGACGGCGCTGACGACGTTTATGTGACGCTGACCGACAAGCGCGAATACAAGGCCAAGATTATCGGCGTGGACAAGCGGACCGATGTCGCCGTCGTCAAGATTGAAGGCAGCAACCTTCCACGCCTGACCATTGGCGATCCGAACAAGCTGCGCGTCGGCGAGTGGGTCATTGCCATCGGCTCTCCGTTCGGCCTGGAAAATACAGTGACAGCGGGGATCATTTCGGCCAAGGCGCGCGACACGGGTGATTACCTCCCGCTGATCCAGACCGACGTCGCGGTCAATCCCGGCAATTCCGGCGGACCGTTGATCAATATGCGCGGCGAAGTCATCGGCATCAATTCCCAGATATACAGCCGCTCCGGCGGTTATATGGGAATTTCGTTCGCTGTCCCGATCGATGAAGCCATGCGTGTCGGCGAACAGCTCCGTGCGACCGGTCGGGTTACCCGCGGCCGTATCGGAGTGCAGATTGGCGAGGTGACCAAGGATGTCGCCGAATCGCTTGGGCTGGCACGCGCGCAAGGCGCCCTTGTCCAACGCGTTGAGCCGGGCGGCCCTGCCGAAAAGGGCGGGCTGGAAGCCGGCGACATCATCCTCAAATTCAATGGCGCAAACATCGAAAAATCGAGCGATCTTCCGCGTCTCGTTGGCGCAACCCGGCCAGGGACGAAGGGCACGCTTACGGTATGGCGCAAGGGGGCGGCGAAGGAAGTTGTGTTGACGATTGCCGAACTGGAGCCGGAAAAACTGGTACGAAAGGACGAGAAGAAAGGCAAGCCGGAGCAGCCTCCCAACTCGCTTGGCCTCGTTGTCAGCGACCTGTCCGAGACGCAGAAGAAAGAGCTGAAAGTTGACGGCGGTGTCATCGTCGACGCGGCTGAGGGCGCTGCCGCGCGGGCAGGACTGCGTGCGGGCGACGTGATACTTCGGCTGAACAACAATGATGTCAGGGATGCAAAGCAATTTAACGCCCTTGTCGCCAAGCTCGAGCCGAAAAAGCTTGCGGTCGTACTTGTGCGTCGCGGAGATGCGTCGCAATTTGTGCCTATCCGGCCCAACGGGCAGTAAGCAGCCGGAATGATTCGGCCGGAAGCCTGCCGGTGCAGCTTCCGGCGCATGCTGTAACGCCTTGGTCGATTGAAAATAAGACACTATACTGATCGAGGTGCTGTTGCCGGTCGGCTCAGTCCCTGACGCCGAATCAGAAAAACTTACCGTTGGCGGCTTGCCGTGGTCCATTTCACCCTCTATACACGATCCTACTGCCATTTGTGTGACGACATGCTTGAAGCCTTGCAGGCATTGAGCGGTGAATATCCGTTTACCGTCGAGATGATGGATGTCGATGCTGACGAAGCGCTGGTGGCGCAGTTTGACGAACTGGTGCCCGTCCTGTTCGGAAAGAAAGGCAATGCTGACTCGGTTCAGCTATGCAATTATTTTCTGGATGACGCAAAAGTTCGCACATTCCTCGAGGCTGCATAGCGAAGCCATTTCTGTCACCATGCCGGCATAGCATCAAACCGAGGCGATTTTACGGGCTTTCCCCTCTGAAATCCGGTAAAATGCCGCCTATCGAATAACCTTCAGTCTATAAGGCGCTCGTTGGGGGAACCCCCTGTTCAGAGCGCCTTTTTTGTAATTGCATCTTAGCTAATGGACAACATTCGGAATTTTTCCATCATTGCCCATATCGACCACGGCAAATCCACGCTGGCTGATCGCATCATCCAGATCTGCGGCGGGCTGTCGGACCGCGAAATGGAAGCACAAGTGCTGGACTCGATGGATCTTGAGCGCGAGCGCGGCATCACGATCAAGGCACAGACGGCCGCCCTGTCGTACAAGGCGCGCGACGGCAAGATCTATAACCTCAATCTCATCGATACCCCTGGTCACGTTGACTTCAGCTACGAAGTCAGCCGGTCGCTTTCTGCATGCGAAGGCGCATTGCTGGTAGTCGATGCATCCCAGGGCGTCGAGGCGCAAACGGTCGCAAACTGCTATACCGCGCTCGACCTGAACGTGGAAGTCGTCCCTGTCCTGAACAAGATTGACCTGCCTTCCGCCGATCCCGAGAATGCCATTAGTGAGATCGAGGATGTGATCGGTATCGATGCCGGTGACGCCGTGCGTTGCTCCGCCAAGACCGGCCTGGGGGTCGAGGACGTGCTGGAAGCATTGATCGCCAAGGTTCCGCCGCCGAAGGGCGATCCCGATGGACTGCTGCAAGGCCTGATCATCGATTCCTGGTTCGATAACTACGTCGGCGTTGTCATGCTGGTTCGCGTCGTCAATGGTACGTTGCGTCCGAAGGACAAGATCTCGCTGATGGCAACCGATTCACAATACCTGACTGAAAGCGTTGGCGTATTCACGCCGAAATCTCAGGCGCGTGAAGCGCTTTCGGCCGGTCAGGTCGGCTTCGTCATTGCCGGCATCAAAGAATTGAAGGCCGCGCGCGTCGGCGACACCATTACGCTCGCAGCAAAGCCCGCCGCCGAGCCGTTGCCGGGGTTCAAGGAAGTGCAACCGCAGGTGTTTGCCGGCCTGTTCCCCGTTGAGGCAAACCAGTACGACGCACTGCGCGACTCGCTGGAAAAGCTGAAGCTCAACGACGCTGCACTACAGTATGAGCCTGAAGTGTCTCAAGCGCTCGGCTTTGGCTTCCGCTGCGGCTTCCTCGGGTTGCTGCATATGGAAATCGTGCAGGAACGCCTCGAGCGCGAGTTCGACATGGACCTTATCACGACGGCGCCGACAGTCGTGTACGAAGTCGTGCAGCGCGACGGCTCGGTGATCATGGTCGACAATCCGTCGAAGATGCCGGACCCCGCGAAGATCGACGAAATTCGCGAGCCGATCGTGACCGTCAATCTGTATATGCCACAGGAGTATGTCGGCTCTGTGATCACCCTCTGTACACAGAAGCGCGGGGTGCAGATCAACATGACCTACCACGGCAAGCAGGTGATGCTTACCTATGAGATGCCGATGGCTGAAATTGTGCTCGATTTCTTCGACAAGCTGAAATCGACTTCGCGCGGCTATGCATCGATGGACTATGAATTCAAGGAGTATCGTGCGGCGGATGTCGTCAAGGTCGATATGCTGATCAACAGCGAAAAAGTCGACGCACTTGCGATCATCGTGCACCGTGCGAACAGCCAGTACCGCGGCAGGGCAGTGGCGGCGAAAATGCGCGAACTGATTCCGCGCCAGATGTTCGATGTGGCCATCCAGGCGGCCATCGGTGCGAATATCATCGCGCGCGAGAACGTCAAGGCGATGCGTAAGAACGTGCTGGCCAAGTGCTATGGCGGCGATATCTCGCGCAAGCGCAAGCTGCTTGAGAAGCAGAAGGCGGGCAAGAAGCGCATGAAACAGGTGGGTTCGGTTGAGGTGCCCCAAGAGGCATTCCTGGCGATTTTACAAGTGGACGATAAATGAGTTTGCAAGCGATTCTCGGCAACTTCGCATTAATCCTTTTCATTCTCACCGTCGGCACCGGAATCATCTGGTTTCTGGATGTCTTTCACTTTGCAAGGCAGCGCAGGGCGCGAGCCGATGCGGCACTCGCCGAGTATGACGCCCGGCGTGCTCGCTTGCAGGCGGATGGCCTCAAGGTCGACGAGGTCGATCGGACAAAGATCGAGGCAGACATCCTCAGGCAGCCGACATGGATCGAGTACTCGGGCAGCTTTTTCCCCGTAATTGCCCTGGTCTTCTTCCTGCGTTCCTTCCTGTACGAGCCATTCAAGATCCCGTCCAGTTCCATGGTCCCGACGCTTGTCATTGGCGACCTCATCCTTGTTAACAAGTTTACATACGGGGTTCGCCTGCCCATCATTAACAAGAAGATCATCGACATCAATGATCCGCAGCGTGGCGACGTCATGGTCTTCAAATATCCGAAAGATCCTTCGCTCGACTACATCAAGCGTGTTATTGGTGTTCCTGGTGATAAAATCGTCTATAAAAACAAACGTTTAACGGTAAATGATAAAGAAGTTTCTTATGAGTCGCTGCCGGATTACCTTGATGAGGAGCACCTGAGCTATTCAAAGCAGTACCGGGAAGGCCTAGCAGCGGTTCCGCACAGAATTCTGAACGATGAAAAGGCTCCGGCCTATGTCCAGAATCCGGACCCGTTCCCGAAGCGGGAGTTGTGCAGCTATAACCTCGAGGGTTTCAGTTGCACCGTCCCCTCTGGACATTACTTCATGATGGGGGATAATCGGGATAACAGCCTCGATAGCCGCTATTGGGGATTTGTTCCTGATGAAAATATTGTTGGAAAGGCATTTTTTGTCTGGATGAACTTGGGCAATCTGAGACGCATTGGCGGTTTTCAATAATTAGAAATAGGGAGTGTGCGCATGAAGTTGCGGAATTGTTCCGGAAACAGTCAGCGTGGTCTTTCAATGGTGGGGTTCTTGTTTGGCATCATCATTGTCGCGTTGCTTGCGGTACTCGGGATGAAGGTTGTGCCGACGGTTGTTGAGTATTCGGCAATCAAAAAAGCGATTGTCAATGCGAAGAACTCGGGAACAACAGTCAAGGAAATCCAGGTTTCCTTCGACCGGCAGCGTGAAACAAACTATGTCGAGTCAGTTAGCAGCAAGGATCTCGAAATCACCAAGACCGGTGATGGCTTTGATGTGAGCGTGTCGTACGAAAAGAAGATCGCACTGTTTGGCCCCGCCAGCCTGTTGCTCGAATACCATGCAACGACGGCAAGCGGCTTTGCAAATAAATCGAAACCTTGATGGTGTGGCAAGGCGCGAAACAAGATGGATTTCAAGTTATTACAGGATCGGCTGAGTCATACGTTCAAGGATGCTGCATTGCTGCAGCAAGCCTTGACGCATCGCAGCCATAGCAGCCTGCATAACGAACGTCTCGAATTCCTTGGCGATTCCGTCTTGAACTGCGTCGTGGCTTCGCTATTGTTTGAACGCTACAACAAGATCGACGAGGGCGATCTTTCCCGTTTGCGTGCGAACCTCGTAAAGCAGCAATCCTTGTACGAAATCGCCCAACGCCTCGAGCTTTCCCAATTCCTTCGGCTTGGGGAGGGAGAGTTGAAGTCAGGCGGATTTCGCCGGCCCTCCATCCTGGCCGATACCCTTGAGGCCCTGTTCGGAGCCATTTTCCTGGACGCAGGATTCAATGCTGCACGGGACGTCATCCGTTCCCTGTATATTCCGATTCTCGATACGGTCGATCCAAAAACGCTCGGCAAGGATGCGAAAACCCTGTTGCAGGAGTTTTTGCAGGGCAAGAAAATTGCCTTGCCTCAGTACAACGTCGTTGCCACCCACGGCGCTGCGCACAATCAGGAATTCGAAGTCGAATGCCTGGTGCCCAAATTAGACATCCAGGTCTTTGGCACCGGCGGCAGCCGGCGGGCTGGTGAACAGGCAGCAGCCAAACTGGCTCTCGAGGCCGTACAAACTGCATTATCAAAATCGTCTTCATCGAGCAGGAAGAGCCGTCCTCGTGCCTCCCAGCTCAAGCTTGCCGGTATCGCCACCATCCAGCAGGATGTTCCTGCCGAAGATGAGCCCAAGAAAACGGCCAAATCCTCAAAAGACGATGGCAAGCAGGAGGGCAAAACCGATTCTGCCCAGACCAGACTGGACTTGAAACCCGAGCAGCAACAAGCTCCGGAAGCGCCATCAAAGACAACCGGCGGAGCCGCCCCGGTGGCGGAAGCTGCTGGGCAGGCAGCAACTTCCACCCACTCGAAAACTGCATGACCTCACCAGACTCCAGCGAAGAATTTCGCTGCGGATACATCGCAATCGTCGGCCGTCCCAATGTCGGAAAATCGACTTTGATGAACGCGCTTATCGGCGCCAAGGTAAGTATCACTTCTCGCAAGGCGCAGACCACGCGTCATCGTATTACCGGAATTCAGACGACTGAACACGCCCAGTATGTCTATGTCGATACGCCCGGATTCCAGACCAGGCACTCGAACGCACTCAACAAGACGCTGAACCGGACGGTCACAAACACACTTACTGCCGCAGACGTCATCCTTTTCGTGATCGAGTCCGGCACATTTGGCCCGGCGGACAAGCAGGTGCTTGACCTGATTCCGAAGAACGTTCCTTGCATCCTGGTGATCAACAAGGCCGACCGAACGAAGGACAAGGCCATCATGATGCCGTTCGCCCAGAAGGTCGCCGCTGAACATGATTTCGCGTCAATTGTTCCGGTGTCGGCAAAGCAGGGTTTTCAGCTCGAAGCTCTCGAATCGGAGATCCGGAAATTCCTTCCCGTGAATCCGCCGATGTTCGAAGAAGACGACATTACTGACCGCAGCGAGCGTTTCCTGGCTTCCGAAATTGTCAGGGAAAAAGTCTTCAGGTACGTTGGTGACGAGTTGCCGTACACCAGCACTGTCGTGATCGAACAGTTCGAGCAGGAGGGCAACCTGCGTCGTGTTTTCGCCGCTATCCTCGTGGACCGCGACAGCCACAAGGCCATGGTGATCGGGCAGAAGGGGGCGAAGCTCAAGGAGATTTCTACCCAGGCTCGCCTCGACATGGAAAAATTGTTCGGTGGTCCGGTCTATCTGGAGATCTGGGTCAAGGTCAAGTCCGGCTGGGCGGACAATGAAGCCGGTCTGCGCGCCTACGGCTACGAATAGAACGGGCCTCGGGTCCGGGCTTTACGAGGGCGACACGTTCCTACATGGCGTTTCCGCTGACTAATGAAGAGCAAGGGCTGGCAGACAGCCCTGTGCTGCCGCCGGCTGATACCGGCGCTGTCACGCCCCGTCCGCCCAAAGGACCGCACAGGCGTGGAAATTCCCAATCCACTCTCACGGAGAAGGACTACAGGGTTTCCTCGCAGCCCGCCTTCGTCCTGCACAGCTATCCGTACAAGGAAACCAGCCTGATCGTGGACGTGTTTTCGCGGGACTATGGGCGCATTGCCCTTGTCGCAAAGGGAGCGAAACGCCCGCATTCCAAATTGCGTGCCGTGCTCCAGACGTTCCAGCCATTGACGGTGAACTGGAGCGGTAAGGCGGAAGTGCGCACCCTGACGTCGGCGGAATGGATCGGAGGGTTGTTGCCTCTAGAGAAATCCGCGCTGCTCTGCGGCTTCTACCTGAACGAGTTGCTCGTGAAACTCCTCGCGCGCGATGATGCCCATCCCGCCTTGTTTGATCATTACATCGCTACGCTTAACCAGCTCGCACATGATGAGCCGCCGCCGATTGTCCTGCGGAAGTTCGAGCGCGCACTGCTGAAGGAAACAGGGGTCGGAGGCAATTTTTCGGTATGCACAGCGACAGGATCGGCTGTGGAGCCGGAACAGATCTATGTCGTTGACCCGGAGCGCGGCCCCCGTCCGGCTCACCCCGCGGACAATACGCCACGCGTGCATGGCAAGACGCTACTGGACATGGAACGGGAGGACTACGGCGACAGCACGACCCAGATGCAGAGCAAATTCCTGATGCGGTTCCTGCTCGCGCATCATTTGGGCGGAACACCGCTCAATACCCGGCAGATTCTGATAGATTTGATGCAGTTATAAGCCATTTCGCGACCAATACAAAAAGCCATGAGCCTCCTACATCCAAATACTCCGGTTATCGACCTTGGCGTCAACATCGACCATGTGGCCACCCTGAGAAATGCGAGGGGCACGATTTACCCCGACCCGGTGCAGGCCGCATTGCTGGCGGAAGAGGCTGGCGCGGATTGCATCACCTTGCATTTGCGCGAAGACCGCCGGCACATCAGGGATGCGGATGTGGAGGCCATTCGTCCGCAGCTCCGTACGCGGATGAACCTGGAGTCGGCGGTGACGCGCGAAATGCTCGATTTCGCATGCCGTATCCGCCCTCAGGATGTTTGCCTCGTCCCGGAGCGCCGCAATGAGGTGACGACGGAAGGCGGACTCGACGTCGCGGGGCATTTTTCCGATGTCCAGGCGGCGGTACGGCAGTTACAGGCGGAAGGCATCCGCGTCAGCCTTTTCATTGACGCCGATCCGGTGCAGATCCGTGCGGCGGCCGAAGCAGGTGCACCGGTGGTTGAAATCCATACCGGGCGCTATGCCGACGCCGTGAACGAGAGTGAGCAGCAGCAGGAGCTGGCCCGCGTCCAGGCTGGCGTCCTCGAGGGCGTGAAACTTGGACTGAAAGTGAATGCCGGCCACGGCCTGCATTACACGAATGTGCAGGCCATTGCCGCCATTCCGGAAATTGCCGAGCTCAACATCGGTCATGCGATCGTTTCCGAGGCTGTCTTCGTCGGCTGGAAGAACGCCGTGAAGGAAATGAAGGCGATCATGGTCGCTGCGCGCCTGGGACTCCACAAGAAATGATCTACGGCATCGGCACCGACATCATCCAGATTTCGCGAATTGAAGAGGCGCTCGCACGTCATGGAGACCGGTTCGCCGAGAAGATTCTCGGCCAGGAAGAACTGGATAAATATCATCGCCGCAAGTCAAAGGTAGAGGCACGAGGTATCCGTTTCCTCGCCTCGCGTTTTGCAGCGAAAGAAGCATTTTCCAAGGCCATCGGATTGGGCATGCGCATGCCCATGACATGGCGTGCCATGCAGACACTGAACGCGCCAAGCGGCAAGCCGGTCGTGGCGACCAGTGGAGCACTGAAAGAATTCATGGAACAGAACGGGCTCGCTGCGCAGGTTTCGATTACCGATGAAGCCGACTACGCGGTGGCCTTTGTGATAGTGGAGAAAAAATGAACAACGTGGCGGTCAACGCTAGGCAGCAACTCGGTCCGGTGATGCTGGACGTGGTAGGAAAGACCTTGTCGGATGACGATATCAGGCGGATTCGGCATCCGCTGACCGGTGGCGTCATCCTCTTTGCGCGGAACTATGAAAACCGCAAACAGCTTGTGGAATTGACCAGAGCGATCCACGACGTGCGGCCGGGTGTTCTGATCGCAGTCGATCACGAGGGGGGCCGTGTGCAGCGTTTCAAGACAGATGGGTTTACCCGTTTGCCAGCCATGCGAAAGCTCGGTGAGCTGTGGGACAGCGATGTGCTTCAGTCGATCAAGGCGGCGACGGATATCGGCTTCGTCCTTGCGGCAGAACTGCGTGCTTGCGGCGTCGACCTGTCTTTTACCCCTGTGCTCGACCTCGACTATGGCGAGTCAGGCGTCATTGGCGACCGCGCGTTCCACCGCGATCCGCGCGTGGTGAGTGTGCTGGCCAAGAGTCTCAACCATGGCCTGGCGCTCGCGGGCATGGCGAATTGCGGCAAGCATTTTCCGGGGCACGGATTTGTCAAGGCCGATTCCCACGTCGATATCCCGGTCGACGAGCGCAGCCTGAAGGAAATTCTTGCCGACGATGCGGCACCATATGGCTGGCTCGGACTCGGGTTGGCTGGCGTCATGCCCGCGCACGTGATCTACCCCAAGGTCGACAAGAGCCCGGCCGGTTTTTCCAAGAAATGGTTGACCATCCTCAGGCGCGACTATGGCTTCCAGGGAGTGATCTTCAGTGACGACCTGAGCATGGAAGGGGCCAGTGTTGCAGGCGGTGTGGTCGACGGCGCAAACGCCGCCCTTGCTGCCGGCTGCGACATGGTGTTGATCTGCAATTCGCCCGATAAGGCCGACGAGCTGCTGCAAGGCTTGAAAGTCAAGATGACTCCTGCTTCGAAGGCTTCGGCTTTGCGTGTTGCCGCGCTCGTGCCGCAATCTCTTCCCATGGCGTGGGAGGAGTTGCAGGACGATCCACGATATTGCGCGGCAAAGGCAACGGCAGAGTCGTTCGCGGGAACGTAAAGACGCAAGATGTCCGAAACCGTTGTTACAGAAGCGCCGGATCCGCGCGCGGCCATTCTTGAAACCGTCGCAAAGCTTCCGCACCTGCCAGGTGTCTATCGCTATTTCGACGCCGACGGCAAGCTCCTGTATGTAGGCAAGGCACGCGATCTCAAGAAACGCGTCTCCAGCTATTTCCAGAAAACGCTCACCAGCCCGCGTACGGCGATGATGGTGGAACGGATTGCGCGCCTGGAAACAACGGTCACCCGCAGCGAGGCGGAGGCGCTGCTGCTCGAGAACAATCTCATCAAGACGCAGCAGCCGCGCTTCAATATTCTCTTCCGTGACGACAAGTCGTATCCCTACCTGAAAATCACAGGACAGGACGTACCGCGCATGGCTTATTACCGGGGCGCGGTCGACAAGAAGAGCCAGTACTTCGGTCCGTTCCCGAGCGCCTGGGCGGTAAAGGAGTCGATCCAGATCCTGCAGAAGGTATTCCAGCTGCGGACATGCGAAGACACCGTGTTCGCGAACAGGACGCGCCCCTGCCTGCTGCACCAGATTCACCGCTGCAGCGCGCCATGCGTCAATGCCATCAGCCGCGAAGATTATGCGCACGATGTCGAGAACGCGGCCAAATTCCTGCGCGGCCGCCAGAAGGAAGTGCTCGACGAGCTCGAGGGCAAGATGCATGCGTTTGCCGCGGAGCTCAAGTTCGAGCAGGCGGCGGCCGTGCGCAACCAGATTTCGGCACTGTCGCGCGTCCTCCATCAGCAGGCCATGGAGACGGTGGGAGACGCGGATATCGATGTCATCGCCGTCGTTGTTCAGGGCGGTCGTGCCTGCGTCAACCTCGCGATGGTCCGGGGAGGACGTCATCTCGGAGACCGTGCCTATTTCCCCTCGCACGTCGACGATGCACTTGCCGAAACGCAGGCAGGTGTCGAGGCCGAGGTCCTGAAGGCATTCCTCGCGCAGCATTACATCGAAACCTTCGTGCCGTCGATCATCATCCTCAACGTGGAGCTGGACGAGCCTGCGCTGATGATGGCGCTGATGGAGCAGTGCGGCCATCGCATCTCGCTGGTGTTCCAGCCGCAGGGGCAGCGCCGCCAATGGCTCGAAATGGCCCAGAAGGGCGCCGAAATCGCACTGGCGCGCCTCTTGTCCGAACAAGGTTCGCAGAAGGCACGTACGCGTGCGCTGGTGGACGCGCTGGCGCTGGATGCCGCCGACATCGACGCGCTGCGCATCGAATGCTTCGACATCAGCCATACGCAAGGCGAGGCAACCCAGGCATCCTGTGTCGTGTTCCATCATCACGCGATGCAGAACGGAGAATACCGGCGCTACAACATCAACGACATCACGCCAGGCGATGATTATGCGGCGATGCGCCAGGTGCTGACACGCCGTTACGAGAAGGTGGCGAACGGCGAGGGTGTCATGCCTGACATCGTGCTGGTTGACGGCGGCAAGGGGCAGGTAGAAATGGCCCGGCAGGTTTTCAGCGAACTTGGCCTGGATATCGGCCTGATTGTCGGGGTGGCCAAGGGCGAGGGCCGCAAGGTTGGGCTTGAGACGCTGATTTTCGCCGACGATAGAGCGCCTCTTGAACTGGGCAAGGAGTCGGCGGCACTGATGCTGGTTGCACAGATTCGGGACGAGGCCCATCGCTTCGCAATCACTGGAATGCGGGCCAAACGCGCAAAGGCGCGCCAGAGTTCCAGGCTGGAGGACATCGAAGGCATTGGCGCCAAGCGTCGCCAAAAGCTTCTCGCACGCTTCGGCGGGCTGCGTGGAGTGGCTGATGCAAGCATCGAGGAGCTGGCCTCCGTGGAAGGCATTTCGCGCAAGCTTGCAGAAGAAATTTACAAGCAACTGCATTAACAGCAGTCTGCATTGCACCACGATTTGCGGGGAATGCAGTTTCCACGCGATAATCGGGATTATTCTCAGGCGCCGACTATGCCCTTCAATATCCCAATCCTGCTTACCTGGCTGCGCGTGGCACTCATACCGCTTGTGGTAGGAGTGTTCTACCTGCCGGACACCTGGCTGTCTCCTTACTCGAAAGGGATGGCGTCCACGGCGATTTTCATCGTCGCGGCGGTGACAGATTGGTTTGACGGTTTCCTGGCGCGCCGCTGGAACGAAACGTCTGCATTCGGTGCATTCCTGGACCCGGTGGCCGATAAGCTGATGGTGGCTGGCGCCTTGCTGGTTCTCGTCGAATTCGACCGCGTCAACGCCGTCATCGCTTTCATCATCATCGGCCGCGAAATCGCCATCTCTGCATTGCGCGAGTGGATGGCGCAGATCGGAGCGTCGAAATCGGTTGCGGTCAGTTCTATCGGCAAGATCAAGACGACCGCGCAAATGATCGCTATCCCCATGCTGTTGTATAGCGATACGCTGTTTGGCGTGATCGATACCCGCATGTGGGGCTCCTGGTTGCTGGTGATCGCCGCAGTACTGACGGTCTGGTCCATGTTTTACTATCTCCAGAAGGCTTGGCCGCTGATCAAGGAGAAGGCTGGATCTCGTGCCTGAAAGGCATCTGCGCTTGACAAAGAATCGCAGGTGTCTATAATGTGCGTCTGTTGTGAACGACGCGGGAATAGCTCAGTTGGTAGAGCGCAACCTTGCCAAGGTTGAGGTCGAGGGTTCGAGACCCTTTTCCCGCTCCAAGATTCTGAAAGGAAGCTTACACAAGCTTCCTTTTTTATTTCGCCAATTTGGTGTTGTTCGCCGGGTTTGTGAAAACGCATGCAGGATAGTGCGGGAATAGCTCAGTTGGTAGAGCGCAACCTTGCCAAGGTTGAGGTCGAGGGTTCGAGACCCTTTTCCCGCTCCAGTTTCAGTTGGAAGCGTCTCTGCTTTTAGGCTGGTCCGGTGTGAGGCTGAATCGTCGAACGACGGACGCAGCACTGTTTCAGTTTTGTGGTTAAAATACCCTCCCGTGGCGGGGTAGCAAAGTGGTTATGCAGCGGCCTGCAAAGCCGTCTACGCCGGTTCAATTCCGACCCCCGCCTCCAGTTTTCCAAAAAAAGCGCCGCGTGCGCTTTTTTTACTTGTGCGACCGGTCTATCGATACCGCACAGGCCCGAGTGGTGAAATTGGTAGACACAGCGGACTTAAAATCCGCCGCTTACCCGAGAGGGGGCGTACCGGTTCGATTCCGGTCTCGGGCACCAGTAAGACTTTCCGACGAAGTGCTCACTAATTTTTGGCTGAATTTCCAAAAATAAGTATTTTCTTGGTGGCTGGTGCGGTGGCAGTTCGAGTTGCGCCGGATGAATCCGCCGAACTGAGCAGTTTCGGTTACGATTTCCCAGTGTAACCAACTCCCTTTCCAACATGAAGAAATTGACGGCTCTCGTCAAATGGATCCTGCGCGCGTGGCCAATTCTTGTGCCGATGTTCTTCGGCCTGATTCACTGGCTGCTTTTTTCCATTGCCAAGCATCCGGATACGAATAAATTTTTCGCCGCGGCCCTCCAGGTAATTGGTGGAGCCATCGTCCTGTTTTCGATTAACGACAACATGGGCCTTTTCCGCAAGCATGGGCTTCCGACAGCAATCAAGAACTATTTCCTGGAATTTCCGCTACTAAAACGCAAGCCGATTTCGGCCACAGTCAGTGCCGAGTTAGGAGCGGCGTACGCTATTGGCTGCGCGGCCACGATCAGCAATCCGGCTTCCAGTATCGAGGACCGAGTTGCGGCATTGGAAAAGGCACTTTCGGAATTGCGCCATCAAATCGAAGAAAGGGAAAAGGCTCTGAACCTCCGAATTGATTCGGTACAGTCGGAGGCGCGAAAGGACAGCGAAGAACATCGACGGGGAATAAGAGAACTGGCGGACAGGCTCGAACGCACGGTGGTAGGCGGCGTAAAGCTGCAAGCGTTCGGCGCGATACTTGTCGCATACGGCGCAGTCCTGAGCGTTTATCTGTGACAGTATGAAACGCCGGCCGCGCAGGTGGAAAGAATTGCAAAGGAGTCGCCTGCCGCCGGCTGTCGGTGTTTTTCGATGAACGGGCACTTTCCGACTTATCCCGCGAGCACTATCCCTTTCGGGCCGGGTGCTCTCCGGTCCCGCTAAACAAACATAAATTCGCCGCTCTCGTATGCGCTCGCTGTTACCTCTTCCGCGCGCGCAGCTACACCGATAGCCATTGCAAGAGCTTGCATGCCGTCTATGCGCCCCGTGGCGCGGCTTTTGTCCAGCTTCCGCGCGCCGGTCGGGTCTTTCGTTACGACGGCGTTAGCGGCGCAAATCGTTAGAACCGGGTGCATCCCATGTGCGATCCGGCCATTCAGTAATTCCGCTTCCAGGGCATCGAGGGAAGGAGCCATGTCCTTGTATCCTTGGCCCCATTCCACCAGGGGAAGGTCTGCGCCGATTTTCTCCAGCTCCTTGCGCAGCAGGTCGATGCGCCAGCGGTCATAGGCAACCGCCTCAATTCTGAGGCCGTCAAGAATGGTCGCCATGTCATGCGCAACGTGCTCATAGTCGACGGTCGCGCCTGGTGTCGTCCGCAGGTAGCCCTTCGAATGCCACATGTCATACGGCGCGCGATCGCGCTTTGAACGCTCCGCCAGTCCTTGTGCCGGCGTCCAGAAGTGCGAGGCAACCTGCCACACTCCGTCGACCTTGCCGACGAGCACAAGGGCGGTTAGGTCGGTGCGCGCCGATAGATCCAGGCCGGCATATATCGGGCAGTCGTCATCAAAGGGCAGGACCGCGGCGCCGCAGGACTTCCACACTTCCGGCGACACGAACGGGCTTTCAGTCGATACCCGCTGATTCAGCAGCAGATTGCGCGCGGTGTTCTCCATGCTCGGCATGCGCTTCGCCTGTGTCATCTGCTCGCGCAAGTCGTCCTCGCTGCGGAACAAACCCAGCGCCGGATTAGCGGCTTGCCATGCTTCACGGTCGAGCAATTCGCAGCCTTCAGGCGCGGCGTACAGGTGAGACACGATGCGCGGATCATTACTGACCTTCGCATCGTCCAGCCAGACGGATAGCAGGTCGGCGTCGCTGGCTGCCTGGGTGGAAATGGCAATCAGGAGCGGTTCCGCGTGCGCGCCTTGGCTGGTGGTGATCGCGTCGACAAAATCCGATTGCGGTCCTCGAACTTGGCCGATTTCGTCCAGGATGGCCAGGACAGGGGAAAGGCCGTGCGCAGTCTTTCCATCGGCGGCCAGTGCCTTGTATTCGGTATTCAGGGGTAGTCCCAGCAGACGCTTGCCGCTCGGGATGATGCGCACGATTTCCGACAGTCGGGGCGATAGCTGCACCATCTTGGCCGCGAGATTGAAGACGAGCGCCGCCTGGTCTCGGCTCATTGCGCCGGATACGATCTGGCTGTTTTGCTTCGCCTCCGGTCCTACCAGGTGCGCCAGCAGCAGGCCGGCAATCAGACCGGATTTACCGTTCTTCCTTGCGATGGACAGGTATGCGCGCCGCGTGCCGGCCGGGTTGTCGTAGACCTCGCGAATAAACTGCTTCTGAAACTCGGCCAGCACAATGGGCTTGCCAACATGCGCGCCGTCAGGCGTCAGGCAGTATTTCTCAATGAAGGCAATGACAAGGGCGGCACGGCTCATCACTTCACCATGCGCAAGGTCGGAATCAGATCATCGTCGTCCTGGTCGCGCGCATTGCGCTCGAGCTCCAAGGCCTTGGCCGCGTCTTCAGACTTGCCGACGGTTGCTTCCGCATGGACATGGAGCACACGCTTGAGAGCCACCGCGCGCCGGCTCAACGTCTCCACGATGGCGGCGAGCGGGTGCGGTTTATCGCCCAGCATATAGCCGGCGGCGTCGAGTTGGCCGTATAGTTGCTCAATGTCGGCTTGAGTGCGTGCCAGGGTGGCGGCTGTAACCAAGTCAACTTCGGTCCAGGTGTCACGCGCGCGGGCCAGCATAATCGCGTTCCAGAAGGGGCGATCGATCTCCCGCAGGGTGACATGGGCAGGCGGTTCTAACGGCCCCATAGCGGCGGCTTTCGCGGCTTCTATGGCCGCTGCCGCGCTGTCGGATCGCTTTCGGCGCGGGGTCACTTTCATGGCTCGTTTTTTCGGTTAGCGTTTGCGCGAGGGGAACCGGTCGGTTTGTGCGGCTCAGCTTCTGGTGATTTTTCGAGGTTCCAAGGATGGCGCGGATCGAGCGGCATTCCGTCGTCGTCGCAGCCGTAGGTCACGCGTCGCCCCATGTCGGCATTGGTTTTGCGCGAATGACATTCATGACACAACGACTGGAGATTTTCCCGGCTGTTGTCGCTCGGGTCGTCGTTGATATGGTCGACGTCAGTGGCGGGAGTGAGCTGGTTAGCTGCCCGGCAATGACGGCAGAGCGGCTCTTCAGATAGTACGGAGGCGCGCAGCTTGCGCCACGCAGCACCATCGAGCGCAAGAGTGCGCCCGTTACTTTCCCGCTTTTGCTTGAGGGTCTTGATCCCTCGTGCCTTCATCGGGTCCAGCACCTGCAGCCTTGGCTTGAGGGGCTGGAGCTTCGGTCGTTTGTTTGCGTTGGTCATCTGTCATCCTCGGTAAGTTTTCAAGTTTCCGGACCTCGTCAGGGAACAGCCAGCCATCGGCAATCCCCTTGCTGTAGAAGTCCGCCCGGTTGGTGCTGTCGCCGCGTAGCAGCGCCTCAGTCAGATGCTCGGCGAAGTAGATACGCCGTCCTGCTTCGGTCAACAGTGAGCGGCTGATTGCTTGTTCCCACATCGCCATGTGTCGGCGCAGGGTGTGGACCACGAACACACGGTTCATCTCCACGCTGTTGCTGTAGTTGCCGTGTCTCAGATCCCCGATGATGGTCGGCGGTACCCGAAACAGTCGGGCTATCTCTTCGACAGAGAACTGCCTTGCTTCGAGCCATTGCGCATCCTCCATGCTCATCGATACGGTCTGATACTCCACACCTTCGGACAGGATCGCGGTCTTACCCGCATTCGCGCCGCCGGCGTGCTGGCTGTTCCAGCTCTCGCGCAGTTTGTTGGTCTGCTCGACATTTAGCTTTGCGGGAAACTTCAGAATCCCGGACAGTCGGGCCCCATTGGTGAACGTACTGTTGCCGTGGTCGCGTTCAGCCAAGGCAAGTTGTACCGTCTCCCGGCTTGCCGTAATAGGTGCCACGCCCACCAATCCATTCTCGGAGCGGTGCCGCAGGTGGAACACTTCCTCTTGCAGCAGGCGTCGGACCTTGCCTTTACCGTCTGATACGTCATAGGCCATGCGGCCGTTCTCGAGCTGGAGCGTGGTGATGCGATCGCCAGGGATGGGGATCAGCGCGCGCACTTGGCCGTCATAGCCACGCTTGATTTCAGCGTGAGCATTGCCGCGCAATAGCACCATGGCCGTCATCATTTCGCGGAACTCCAGCGCCGTTTGCAATTCGTTCGGCTGATCGTGGAGCACCTTGTAAAGCGGATGATCGCTGGCACGCTCGCGGCCTTCATCATCGGTCCTGCGATAGAGGATCAGGGGCAGGGAGGCGATGGTCTCCGAGATGGCAGAGACGCAGGCATAGACCGCTGAAAGACTTTCCGCGCGGCCTGGAGTGAATCCGCCAGAGCGCAGATACTGCGCGCCTTGCCATGATGGGTCAGCAGCGCGTTTTTCGATGCCGATCAGGCTGAGAGCTCGGGCAATGATGTTCATTAGACCGTCTCCAGCCAGAGGGATTGCAAGGAGCGGTCAGCGGCGAAGTTCGGCATGTTCCGCTTTGCCACGGTGGTGTCCATGTAGGCCGGGTCATCGGTCAGCGTGATCTCGACCAGTTCAACGTCCAGCAGCTCGCGCACCAGGCTTGCGCCGCGCTGTTCCCAGCGGTCGCCGCCGTCGCGCACGCGGAACCCGAATGAGCAGCCGGCCACATCGCCGCGGTCCACCAGGATGGAGAGATCCTTGCCGATGCTCGTGCCCGGCAGATCCAGCTCAAACCCCAGGCCTTTACGGTCTTCCCACAGGCGCAGGGTGCCGGCTTGGGTGGTGCCCAGCAAGGCCTTACCGTCATGCTGCCAAAGCGCCCGGATGTTGTTTCCGGCCGCAAGTGATGCCTTGAACGCGCCACGCCGGATGATTTCGACGAAGCCGCCCAAATCCCGGCTTTCCGAGTTGAACACTGCGGAATAGCCGGTCAGGACATTGGCGGAGGTGGCGCGCAGATCGCCGCCCGATCGTATCTCGAAAGTATTGGTCTTCATGCGCGCCGCTCCATTAGATCGCTACGTCGTCAGCCACCACGAAGGCGTTCGGGTGGCGGATCGCTACGTCACAGGTAGCCATCGCGCGGACCAGCACGCCGCCACGAGCGTAGGCGGTGGAGTCGTAGGGGTTGACCAGGATGTCCAGCTCACTCCAGATGCCCAGCAGAACCTGCGTGAAGTCGCCCAGGATCAGGCGACCGGTGTCAGGCGTCGGGGTGGTGTTGAGCGGAACCTGGTTGGTGCTGTACAGCGGCAGCTCTGCCATGCGTCCGCCTTCGGACATGTAGCCAGCAATACCGGACGCCTTCAGGGTGCCGGTCAGCTTGGTTTTGACTTGCGGGGAGGTCAGCCATGCGCCGGCGGTCCCGTTGACGAGTTCGACCTTTTCCAGCATTGCCAGGATGTTTGCCCAGCTGAGAGTCGCGAGGTTCGCCGTCTGGATGCCAGTCGTTGCAAGGATGCCGGTCGGCTCGTTCGTGCCGCCGCCCAGAATCATTGCGCTGTCGATCGCCTTGGCGAGAGCGTAGGCCATGTCATCGCGCAGCAGTTGCTCGATGTCAGGCGAGGATTGCTGGATCAATTGGCGGGACATTTCAGCCAGGGAGCCGACGTGCTTCGGGCTAAGAGTCTTTTGTCCGAAGGTCATGCCGGAAGGGGTAAGGGAGCCGTTCTCTGCCACCCATCCCGAAGACACACCGGAACCATACGCAGGAATCGACACGTCGCCGGACAGGCCGGTCAGCACGCGCGCGCCGAGTTGACGGGCAAGCAGCTTGTTGCGGAAGGGTTCGATGTACTGATCCGCGCGGTGATCAGTCGGAACGAGCTCGCCAGCGGTCGAGGTGGTGTTCACGCGCTTTTCGAGAGCAGCCAGCGGAACGAACACGCCAGCAGCTTTGCGGCCGGTGCGGCGCTCGGTCTCCTTGCTGTATTCAGCAGCGGCGCCGGTGAGGGAGCGGCCTTCCATGCCAGCTTGGAGGACTTCCAGCAGCGACACGTTGCTTTCAAGTTCGGCGTGGGCCTTGTCGACCGGGGTGCCGGTCATGCGGCGTTCAGCTTCGGCCAGGAACGCGGCGCGCTGCTCTTGCGCTTCGAGGTCCGTTACCTTGGCTTTCAGTTGATCGAACTTTGCCGTCTCTTCAGCGGAGAGGGAACGCTTCTCTGCTTGGGCCTTTTCGACCATGCTGCGCATTTCGGCCACTGCCAGAGCGCGCTGCTCTTTGATGTTGTGGATCATGTTTTTCCTTGCAAGGAAGTGGATGTAAAACCACTTATAGCAATGGAAAAACCCGAAGGGCGAGCGCAGAGAAAGATAAAACTGCCATGAACAATCATGGACAAATGATGTGGCTCAGGAGGGCCTTAGAAGGGGCTTGCAAGGGCCTCGCGAGGAGTCGCGAGCACTCGCGAATATTCTCGAACGCGAACAGGAAACCCGTGGGTTTCGTTTGGGTTTGCGGTGGGTTAGCACTGGGTTTCGAAAGGCTTTCGGTAAGGCTTTCGAAAGGGTTACCGAAACGGTAACCGGGGTTACTGAATCGGTAACGGTGAAGTAACGCCGTGAGCGTTACAGGTGCTGTTGCTGGCGGCACCTGTGGCATGGTCTGTGACAGAGTCTGTGAGGACTGCCGCGACGCGTCAAGCGCGCGCCAAGGCTCTCCAAAAGTGGGGCGTCCGGATTCTGTCCGCATTTTGTCCGCAAGCGATGCGGACATGCGCGCCGGCACGTCCATACTGGACCGTGGTAATTCAATGCCTTAGGGCATAATGAAATTCCGTCACCACTAAGGAAACGAAATGAGACAGGAATTTCTGACGCCGGCCGCGATACTCGCACAGTCCATCCTTAAGTCAGTTGAGAAGCACCACAGTACCTTTACAGCTGACATTGTGGCGTCCGCATTCTTGGAGGCCTATCGCGCTGTTGAGCAAGCCGAACTGGAAGAAAAGAAGACCAAGGGCAAGCCTTGATTCAGGCATATGGTTACTTCTATAAAGGACTACAGAATCTGAAGTAGAGAAACGGGAAAAACGGCCAGCATAGCTACAAAAACTGTAGCTATAGCGAATTAATGACTTCAGAAACTGTAGCTATGCGGTGCGCCCTTACTACAAAAACTGTAGTAAGGGGCTCAATTTGAAAAGGGCGTCATGCTACTTCCAGACGCGCCCATGCGCCATAGGGGAAGCCGCCGGGCCCGACGTCAAGCTTCGGATCCGGATTGAGCGGTTGCCAGGTCAGGCCGTAGAGGCTGCAAAGATTCGGCCGCTTTCCCTTGCGAGTTTCGGCAATGAAGCCGGCGGCCAGCAGCTCCTTTTTCGCTTTGTCCAGTGTCGCTTCTGAGTTCCATCCCTTTGGGTGCATCACCTTCCAAGCGGCGCACAGGTCGCCATTGTTCTTGCCGTTGTATTGGCTTCCAATGTCGATCAAGAGCTTTACGCCGCTTGGTGAGAGCGCCCGAAATTTCGGACTGTTCAGCAGGGCATTGGGCAGAAGCAAAAACCCGCCGGCGAAGGCGGGTTTCGACTTAGCTCTGCGCATGCGATAGACCGATGTAGCGGTAGCGCTTTACGTGAACCTCTTTTCCAAAACGAGTCGGAACCCACTCCCACTCGTCATGGAAAAGATGCCCCTTGTTGCGCAGGGTGGCGATTGTCGAATGCAAGCAATGATCGCCCAGGCGCTCGGCTTCAAACCTGTTCAGACTTTGGCCGGCCCGAAGGATTGCGAGGATCATCGATTCCTTGGTATCCTTTGCTTGCTGCATTTTGGAAGGCGCACTCTCTTGGTCGGGGGCTGCGCCTTTCGTCATATTGAGGTTGTCCATTAGAGCACCTCACAGCGCGACAAAGCCTTGATCGTGCTCCCAGAACGATTTTCCGTTCTGCGCCGTCTCCGCTTCCATCTTCGCGCGCCATTCGGCAGCCGCTTCGGCGCTGATAAGGGTGCGGCGTCCGATTTTCATCAGACGCGGACCTTTTCCTTCTTTGATGAGTTTGTAGAGGAAGGCTTTCGACAGGTGGTGGTCGCTGCAAAAGCCTGGGATGGTGTAAGCCGGTTTGTTCATATAAGCCCTTTCCATTTGTGCTTTGTTGGGCTTCGGTGGATTACCGTCGCCGTGGAAAGAAGCTTATTTGTCCGACCTCGTTAAATCTTTATGAATCTTTGGGGCTGGATTTATTCTTAAAATGCCAGCCTTGAATGATTCTAAGATTCGCCTCGGTTACTTAGAAACTTGCGCGGAAGGCCGGTTTTTGATTCGATCGCTTTTTTGATCTCGTAATAGTCAGAACGCGCGGTCTCGTATGAGACGTTGTGCTTTTGAGCCATTTCGGCAATTAGGCTTGTCGTGTTGGCTTCGGAGTCCGTATTCAGAGCATTCGTAATTCCGCAATATATGTCCATTGCACGTTCCCCCTTGGGAGTGAAAAAAGGAGCCTCTTCCACATCCCAAGGAAGGCGCATGATGTCGGGCCACGGAACTCCGCCAAGTGCTTGAAGCAGCTTCTCAGCTACGTAGTTTGCAGCCCAGAAGGAAATTTTTGACGGGTCGCCGCCGCTCTTGAATACTGACTGACAGAAGAGGCCGTACACGCGAGCGGAAAATTCTTCCTTCTCCTCGTCGCTCATATCTCCCGAGTCGAAGCGCGCGAAGTAGTCCTCAAAATCGAAGGACATATCTGATAGATGAATCAGCTCATCTTCCGGGAGGCCTTTGGTCATGCGCAGTTGTCGTTCCTTGTCCATTGCTTTCCTTTCGCCGCCGGTTTCCCGGCGGTGGTTGAAATGGTTATTATTCGGCCTCGTCCGCCATGGGAAGAGCCCAAGCCTGGTCGTACAGACGATCTTTCGCCGCCATTACTTCACTGAGATATTTTTTCGCGGCGTGGATCAATGACTGGGCCATGCCGGAATCAGCCTGAGCTTGGTCGACTGAATAACCCTCGCCTCCAATGTCGTCTAGCTTTTCCCAGGTAAGGTCAAGCATCGATTTCAAATGAAAGGTGGCGGCTTCCAGTTCGGTCGCAATATCGGCCAACGAACTGCGGGTAACCGTTGTTTCAACAGGGTCGGGGCGGGTGGCGGTTTTCGCGTCCATGATTTAAGCCGCCTCCACATTGAAGCCAGCCTTCATGGCACGCTCGCGGATAACGTCGATTTCGTTTCCTTGAAGTTCGGCTTGTAGCGCGCCGTGCTCGCAAAGTTTTCTTACGTCCGGATCGTCCGTGAGACGTGCAATTGCGCGAAAGAGCGCGCGCATCGCGTCAGCCTGCTCGTACGTGATATTTGCAGCATCCTCAATATCGGCAACGGCTACCGGTTCGAAGCCGTTGATTATCTTGCGTGTAGAATCGCTTTTAGCCATGGCTACTGGTCCTTTCAGTGGTTGTGGTTAGGCCGGCAAGGATGCTGCAACATCCTTACTGGCCGCTTTCCGCGGGTTGCGCCGGGTCGGTTTGCTGCTTAATCCCTACTTGCTCGCTCAGGTAGATTTCCCAGATCGAAAGCGCCTCGCGTTTCTCCGGAAGATACGCCCACATGTCGTAATGCCTCCTTTGGACGCCGGATTTCCGGCCATGGGAAAGCAGGTGGGCCCGGATTTCTTCCTTCAATCCGAGAGAGGCTAAGCGCGTCTCCGCTGTCCTCCGCAAATCGCCCAAGCGGTAATCGCTGCCGTTGGGGCGGGCAATATTGCGGACGACGCCGGAAAGGTGCTCCACCGTGATCGGAACTCCCCAGCCGTTCGAAAAAATGTAATCGTGCTCGTGGTCGATTTCATCGATGAGAGATGCTACCCAGTCGCTGATTGGCAGGATGTGTGTCCTGGGCCCGCCAATGCCTTTGGTGTCAGTCAGGAAGAGTATCCGCTGATCTTTGTCGTAGGCGCTCCATCGCGCCATGGTCAACTGCGTAATCCGCTGGCCGCCCAAGAGGATCGCAGCGTGGAGTGCGTTGCGGATGGTGGTCGAGTGACGCCGGGTGACCTCATTCCAGAGGTGGAGCAATTCGTCATCCGTGAGAATGCGCGTGTCGGCTGTATCGAAATGGGTTTGTCTGGGAACGATTGACACGGGATTTGTCAAGAGGCCGAATTTCACGCTTTCAGTAGCGACACGGGCAGGATCTAGGTCACCGCTCGCCCCGTAGGCGAAAGCCGCATGCAACATGGCGCGAATAATATTCGTGCGGCGGGTAATGCCTTTCCGGATCATCTTCGCCAAGATCCGGGAAATGTCATCCGGTGTTATTTCTTTGGCCTTCAACTTGACGAGGTCCGGCCATTCATTTGTCACGTGAAGTTCGAGACTGTCTTTCGTGTCCTTGGCTGAAGCTTTCTCGTCTTTCTCGAGCTGTTCGACATATGCGTCGATCAACTGTTGGAACGTCCCTTGCCGACTTTCGATCTCGAATTTCCGGCGATTTTCCTTGTTTTTTTGCTCTTGTTCGAGCTGCTTCAGTTTCGGATCGCCATGTTCGCGCTTGTCGTCCTTGAACTCAGCCGCCTTTTGGCGGGCGTCCTTCAGGGTAATTCCGCCGTCGTCCGGGCGCTGCTGGTGCCGGCCGATCTGGAGATAAGTGCGTTTGCCCTCGACAAAATACCGGTAGAAGAACCAGCGGGAGCCGTTGGGCTTTACCCGGACCACAAGCGCTCCTTCTCCGCGCTTGTTGGCGTCCGTCAGCTCATATACCTTGTCCTTCGGCAGGGCGGCCCGTAAAGAGCTCTCCGTCAGCATCGTCATCCTATCCCCTAAGCCCAAATTAGTGGCAGTTGTGGTGGCAGTTCATTGATGGAGAAAAGTGTAGCTTAGCGGACGTGGAAAGACAATAAAAGAATTAAATCATTGATTTTTAAAGGGGTGGATGTGCCACTTATCGCATTTCTGCCCTACGGCTTAGCGGACTTAAAATCCGCCGCTTACCCGAGAGGGGGCGTACCGGTTCGATTCCGGTCTCGGGCACCAGTTCTCGGATTCAACAAGTCCCATACCGTCTCAAAACCCGCATGGCACCTAGCTTTGTGGGTTTTTTATTGTCTTGTCACGTTTCTCGCAGTAGCATGAGATACCAACAAATTGATGGTATTTTTGTTGGTACTTTTAGCCCTGTTGGTACTTTCTTCAAACCAACCGCAAACAGCGACACCGGAGGGTGGCATGGGACTGACCGATACCTTCGTTCGACAGGTAAAGCACAGCGGCGCCGCGGCCGGCGACAAGCACACCGATGGGCAAGGCCTTTTTCTGCTGGTGAAGGCTGCCGGCAAATACTGGCGCCTCAGTTACCGCTTTGGCGGCAAGCAGAAAACGTTGGCGCTGGGCGTGTATCCGACCGTGTCGCTGGCCAAGGCCAGAAAGCGGCGCGATGCGGCGCGCGAGCAGTTGGCAGAAGGCATCGATCCGGGGCAGGCCAAGCGCGACGGCAAACAGTCCCAAGCCGTCGCAGCCACACAAACGTTTGAAGCGGTCGCGCGGCAATGGTTGAAAAAAACGGCGGCAAATCGTGCTGCCAGTACGCAGGAAAAGGTCTCGACCTGGCTCGAAAAAGACGTGTTTCCGCTCCTCGGCGGCAGGTCGATTTCCGCCATTGGACCACGCGACGTGCTGGTGACCGTGCAAAAAATGGAGTCGCGTGGCGCGATCGACTCCGCCCACCGGGTCAAGCAGATATGCGGGCAGGTTTTCCGGTATGCAGTGGCGACCGGATTGGCGGAACGCGATGTTACCGCGGACCTGAAGGGGGCCTTGTCGGCGATTCCGAAATCGAATTACGCCGCGATTATCGAGCCGAAGCGGGTTGGTGACTTGATGCGCTCCATTCATGCCTATAGCGGACATGCTTACGCGGCAGCGGCACTGAAGCTGTCCCCGCTGGTATTTGTGCGGCCCGGTGAATTGCGTTCGGCTGAGTGGGCGGAAATTGACCTGGACGCGGCAGCATGGCGCATCCCCGGCAGCAAAATGAAGATGGGGGTGGATCACATGGTGCCGCTTTCGACACAGGCAGTTGAGATCCTGCGTGCGATGCAGGCGCTGACCGGGCACGGCAAATATGTCTTTCCCAGCATCCGCACCAGCGAACGCTGCATGAGCGAAAACACGGTCAACGCCGCGCTGCGCGGCATGGGCTACAGCAAGGAGGTCATGACTGCGCATGGATTCCGCGCGATGGCGCGGACCATCCTGGATGAAGTGCTGGGCGAGCGCGTCGACTTGATCGAGCATCAACTCGCGCACGCGGTGAAAGACCCGAACGGCCGCGCCTATAACCGCACGGCGCACCTGCCCGCACGGAGGGAAATGATGCAGCGCTGGGCGGATTATCTGGACAAGCTGCGCAAGGGCGCAGACGTGGTACCGTTTCGGGCAGCGGATTGAAATGACTATGACGTCTTTCACTGGACGCGACGGCCCCACTTGTTGCGGGGCCGTCAACAGCACTTGCCAACGAGGACTTCACCAATTCGGTTAGACAGGACGCACGGGGAACGCCAACGCCTCGCGTGCCGCCGCAATCACGTCCAGCTCCTCTTCCACTGCGTCCCCCATTCCTTCCTGTCCTGTTGCGGCCGTCGGTTGCGCGCGGAGTAATACTTCGTGGATGTCCAAGGCGAGTGCCGCCGCCCGCCGGTATAACGGTTCGTCCAGGTGCGCCAGGTCTTGCCAATTGACTCGGAACGTCGCGCGCAGCAGGCGCGGGAGGTAGGTGTTGCGTCGTTTCCATTGACCAACCGGGGCGGCCACCATGCCCGGTTGATGTGCAGAGGAGGCGAATTTTTTCAATTTGGCTTGAAAGGCTTTGGCGCAAAATACGGCGGCGAGCCATTGTCGTGCATCGTGTTCCCTGTCCAAACTCGTATGTATGCTCGCCACAGCAAAGCCGTCACCGGGATCGACGGCCAGCCACATCGGCGCCCGTGACCGAATCAAGGAAACGATCGTAGGGGAAACGTCCATATTCGGGTTGCGGACATCGCTGACCCGCTGCCACAGCGCCGGCAAGTACAGCGACCAACGCGCGCGCAACGGGAGAGAGCGCTTGACGGCAAGGTGTTCCATCAGATACGCGTGCTCGAACATATAGCCCCGGGAACGGGCGACCTGCTCACGGAGCGACGCGAGGTAATCCGCAGGCACGCCAGCTGCCGATAACGAGGCGACGGCAGCGTAGGAAAAGACAAACCGATCGCATTCGGCATTCACGACTTTTCTGGATTCGGTCATGATTTTCCGTCCATTGAGGGAATCACGGGCCTCTTCTCGAGGACGAGTATGCGCGCCAGTGCCGCCGACTTCAACAGCCGCAAGAGCGGCGGCAAGCGCTGCCGCAGGAAATCGTCTTCGATCCATCGCACCAGGGCCGCGCCATTCGCGTCTGTGATCCGGTGCGGCCAGAATGTGCACAGATCGTGCGGCAGCGTGCGTTCCAGGCACCCGTAAGGCAGGTCGGAAGTCCAGTACTCTTCAAAAAGCCAGGGACCGAACGGGCTATGGGCGGCCTGTGCGATGCAATCGAATACCGGAATCGCCGCTACCTGCAGCAACTTGGGCACGGATTCGAGCAGGCGTTGCGCCTGCGCGAACTCCTGCCACAGCGCGACCGGTACGAAGCGCCAGGCGACCGGAGCACTCTTGCCCTCGTCGATGTACCAGCGCGGCATGGACGGGATGACCCAGCCCCAATCGAAACGATAGCCGGCCGCCTCCTGAAACTCGTTCTGCAGCGTCACTGAGAAGGGGCCGTTATCGGTCCAGCTCTCGCCGATCGGATCGGCAACCGACTTGCCGTGCAGGGCAAGCAGTTGCGCTAACACTCCCGGCACGCCACAGGCCGACAGCGGTTGGCTCATCAACGTCGCGGGCAAATGCAGGGTCGCGATCATGGGATGCCTCCTTCCGGATGCGGCTCGATAAGCCACCGTTCGCGCCGCCATTCCAGGAGCGCGGTCAGATAACCCTGGTAGGAAGCCAAAACGTGCGGCAAGTCGTGCGGCAGGAATTGCCGTGCGATCCAGGCACGCGCTTGCCGCGCATCTTCGATGCACAGGGTGGTGAGGGTGGCCAGTTCGACGCGCGAGCTGCCCTGGATATAGACCGATGCCGGAACCGGTGTGTCGAGGCATTGCACCGTGTAATGCCAGAGATTGTCCAGCAGATGGTACAGATGCCAGCCGCTGGCACGAACGCGCGGCAAGAGATCGCGCCAGACGCTCGAAGGAATGATCGTCCAGGATAGCCCGGTGTATCGCTCCGTGGCCGGATCGAGCAAAGGGCTGGCCGATTCCAGCAACCGGCCCCACGAGAAGGAATAGACGACGGGCGTACCGTAGGCGTCATAGAGAGACGTCGTCAGCTCGCGCTGACGGCGCAATGGCTGCGCGGCGCCGGCGCAAAAGCCGGCAAGCGTTTGCACGTCGGCGGAAGACGGAAACGGTAATAACATGGTGAGGTTCCTTTGCATGGCAAATGCTCCGTTGCAGTCAAACGGAGCGCAATCAATGCGGTCATCCTTGTTATCCACGGCAGCCAGACCGGAACGGCTGCCCTGTGCGGGCCGACGTGTCGCTCCGGTGCTACCCGCCAAGCGAATGCCAGAGCCCGACAAGCCGAACGTTTCATCCGCCTTGATGTCACAATGGCAGTAACGCCCCTGCTTTGCAGAACGGGATTTCGAATGAAAAAACTACCTCTTTTGGTCGGAATGGCAGTCGGTGCGCTCATCGGTCTGTTCACGTCAATCCCTGATGGGGTGGGCCTGAAGATCGTCATGATGTCCATTGGCGCGCTTGCTGGAGCGGCAGTTGGAGGCGCTATCGCTCGCATTGGCAAGAAGGGCCGCGCACTTAAAACCGCCGATGATGCGCTCGCCGGTCTTGGCGTCACACCAGAAGATCTCGCGCGGAATTACTGGCGGGATAAAGGCCGCCCACCGCTGACGAGCCCGCTGGAGCCGGAGCATGGGCATCACCAATTCGATCCAGATAAGCTGTAGTGTCGGGCCTCCTACTTTTTATCCAACAAATCCTTCACAGCGTCTTTGGCATTGTCGAAGGTAGCGCCGGCATCTTGTGCTAATTGCTTCCCCGATCGCTTAAGCAATGACTTCCTTGACGCGAGTGTTCCGTCAGGAGTCTCGACAATTTCCGCTTTTGCATCAAATTTTTGACTGTCGGAATCAGTCTGCTTTCGAATTTCCACGCCGTGCGCTTGGATATCGCCACGAGTTTCAGAGGGCTGTGTTGAGCCGGGAATACTCGCAATGGATGTGTTGAAGCGCGAGATTTGTCTGCGATGTTCGCGATCGATCGCCGCCGTATCGGGATTCAAGTGCGGATCATTAGCGTCTTGGCCGTGCCGTGCGCGTATGTCATCGAACGAAGTCGGTAGCGCGGTGCCATCCGAGAAAACGCGATTCGGACGCAAGCCCTGGCGTGCCAGTTCCGCATCGAACAGCGCAAATGCCGCAGCACTATTGCCGCCGTATTGTTCTGCATAGCGCATGAACATCTCGACATTATGCGGATCTTGCGCCATGTCGATCGAAATCGTCTCCCCACGTTCACGAGCAGAAACAAGCCGTTCAGCAAACGCCGTCCGTTGGGCGAGCGTAGCATCCGCACGTTCGGACCTCGAGATTGCGGTAGCAAGACGCGCTGACATATCCTTCGCCTCCCTGGAGTCGAATCCGATGGCATTGATGAAGCTCGTATCCCGGGATACGCGGTCACCAAATTGCTTGAATTCAGCGACCTGATCGGCGCTCATTGATCCCAGTACCTTTTGCTGTTCGCCCGAGAGCGTGGACAGATACGTCTTTCCGGCGCTCGCCTTGATTTCCGCTCCCGCGAAAGTACCTGACGCTCCGACATGGCCCGCTGCGCCAAATGCAATCTGGGCAACTTGTGACTGCGATAGCCCGGTTTTCTCGGCGACTCCTTTGGTAATCTGATCCAGGCGATTCAGATGTTCACCCACCTGCTCGAAACTGCTCGACGACGTTCCGCCACTGGTGCGTGACGACCGGACCTTGGCGATGCCCTTGTTCAGCGCATCCGCCAACACGGCCGAGCTTTCTGTGTTGGCAGCGATCGCTTCGCTGCGCGCGGAATTGGCCTCTTTGTTGGCTTCGGTTACATCCTGTTCCGATACCCGCATCGATACCACGCGAGAAGCAAAGCCCTGGTTGCGCAACAAACTGACTGCAGTGCGGCCATTGAGCGCATTCGACGTGACGGTATTTCCGGTGAGATCGCTTTGCATGCTGCTCATGAATGCCGAGGTGCGGTTGGGCGCGAGTTGCATTTGGTCCATCGCAACGTTGCCCATATTGACGTTACCGACGGCTGAAGAACTCGTCGACGAGGTAATCGCGGATTGCAATCCTGATAGTCCGCCGACAATGCTGGTGCCGAAGTTCTCCATGCGCTTCAATGCCGCCCAGGCAATAAAGGGAATGCTGATGGTCATGTAGCCGACCACCGCTTCGGAAGAAATGGCGTTCGCGTAAATGGAGGAGGCCGTCAGCAGCGACAACGTTTTCAATCCACCGCCCACATTGGCTGCGGCCGACAGCTCGGAGGCGGCATAAATGCTCGCCATATAGTTGAGGATCGCGTACAGGGGCGGCCACATCTGAATCCATATCAGCACCGCAATGTAGTTCTTGAGCGCCATCATCGTTTCGCGGCCGCTGGTGAGAAACAATAGGAGTACCACGATCGGGAACATCGCATAGGCAAGGGCCTCAACGACGTTCCGCACCACCGGCAACGCTTGTTCGGCAATTTTGCCGTTGTTGATCCATGCCGCATTGGTCTGGGCGACTGCCTGCGCACGGCCGACCGCCAGCATCATCGACGCCGGATCGTTGGTCTTTTGGCCGATGATCCGGCTGGTATCGTTGATCGCATTGATCACGGCATTCTGCCGAATGATGTCGGCGGCAGTCGCCGCGGCGCTGGCAATGCCGTTCTTCAGGTACGCCTGCTGGATTTGCGTGGCGATCACGGCGGCGGCTGCGGCGCTAGGCAGGGTCGGATTCAACTGGCCCGCGAGCTTGTCCTGGATGCTGTTGATCTGTGCCGGAATCCGGCCGTTCAGATCGTTGTAGGCGTTGGGGCAGGTATCGATGTCTACCGTGCCGCCGGCTCTAGTCAGCGTGGTAAAGCGAGCGGGGTTCGGGTTGGACATCATGCTCCAGACATCATCGGAGCGCGAAAAGACCGTCGGGTCGATCGTGCCGTCGATCAGGTCATACATCGTGCAGTTATGGATGAAATTGATCAGATCGGTGCGGAAATTCGGGTCCTGGAAGACCACGTTGCCTGACTCCCGGATCAGGCGATTCCCGAACATCAAGCCGTTCTTTTGATAGGCCAGTTCGGTGGGCAGGCTGCCGCTACCAGGAATCACCTGGAATGCCATCTCGAATAATTCGGTGAGCGTATTGCCGATGGTGCTGGTGAGACCGCCGAACAGGGCGAGGCCAAAGGGAACGTTATCCACGATCCTCACCGGCGCGCCGCCGGTCTTGTCGACAATGCCGATGGTCACGCGCGGCACGAACAGGATCGAGTACACGAGCACGACGGAAGCCAGCCATTGCCAGCCTTGCAGCTTTTGCGGTGCGAATGCGTAAGCGAGGAGGGCGGCGATGAATCCGCAAAACACCACTCCGGCAATGGCGCTGAGGTAGGTGTCCGCGCCCCGAATGGCGGCGATCGCATTGAAGATGCCAAACAGACTGTCCGAATTTTGGTAGGCAAAGATTTCCCACATGATGTCGCCCCATGCGATGCGATCACAGCGTTCACCGGCCGATTGCGGCCGCCTGTTGCCCCAACAGGTCCATCACGTGCTGCGGCATGCTGCTGCGGAGCTGACGCTCCAATTGTTCGAGATGCGATGTCACCGCGCGGAACGAGCCGACCTTTTGGTAGAGCAGGTTCTTTTCCTGCGCGATCTGAAGGAGCAGCGCTTGTGCGCGTTTGCGGATGTTGGCGGACTGCTCGCGCTGCGTGTTGGCCAGCAGGTAGTCCTTGTCCAAGGCCGCCATACCGACGCGCAGATTGCGTTCCAAGAAGACATACGCGTAGTCGGCGGCGATGACGTCCCGGTATTGCGTAATGAGGCTATCCGCCAAGCCCGAACCCGGAATGGTGGATCCGATCGAGAGCATCTTGTAGACGGGTTCCGTGGTCTGGTTGACGAAGCCGACCTCGGCGGAGTTGTTGGGGATCGGGGACCGTGTCGCGATCCGCGAGGCGATGGAACGCATCATGTTCTCGACCCGCGTCGTAAACGGCGTGTGCACGTACGTGGTGTCGATGGTCACAGCATCGCAGTCGGTGTAGTTGTTGCACCTGAGCAGGTGCTGGGTGACGTTGCCAGCGGCGGCAGTCGCCTGGCCATACAAGAGGTGGCTGATGGAGGTCAGGGTGGGCGCGATCGGTGCGGGCGCCTGGCCGGATTCGTCTGGATAGAAAATGACCGTGCCGACCAGGCTCATGATGAGTTCGCGTTCCGCGTCGTCGAGGTAAGTCCCGGTCAGTTGCAGCGCTTTCCAGGTCAGGTTGCCGACGAAGGGCGCCTTGTTCCGGACATTCGGATCGGTCGATGCGCGTGCGCCGGCCAGGATGGCGGCGCGGTCGGAGGCGCAGCGCCGCCTGGCGGCATCGCGGTCGGTTTCCAGGCCCATCTCGATGGCGATGTCGGCACACGCTTCCTGCGAGCTGTACCCGATCGATTCGGCAGCGGTGCTGACCAGCGCCTTCGCTGTCTCGCACGAATTGATGCGCGCGTTGTTGATCCAGGTTTCCAGCCCTTTCGCCCACTTCGTCAGCCCGCCGAGCAAGGGCGATACCGATTCCAGCGCGAGCTGGAACGCGATGCCCGGCAGTGCAGCGGTAATGTTGCGCAACATGTTCCTGAACTCGGTCGCGGAGATGTGCGAGAACGAACCGCCGAATACGTCGATGCCGCCGCAGCCGGCCTTGGCGCTGGGGAACTGGATCGCGGCCAATTGGTACACCTTGTTGGGTGCCCGCAGGAACAGACTGCCGCCCGCATAGGTGTTGAACGTCTGGCCCCGGAAAGCGCCGGGCACCGTGTAATTGCCGATCGCGCCAAGGCTGTTGAACATATTGTCGACTTCTCCATTCAGATCGGCGGCACGTAGCGATGGCCGCGCCAGCATCAACGACCAGGCGGTGATGATGGCGACAGCATTTCTGGCGGGCTTGGTGGACATGGTGTGGCTCCTCAATGCGGCGGACTCTGCAACGGGATTTGTTTGGCGGTATGCGGCGCCATGGCGTCGGATGACGGATTCGACACCACGGCAATCCGCTCGAGCAGTTGTGACTCCGACAGCACGCCAAAGCCGATCGGTGAAATCTTTCCGGTGAATGGCTGGGCCAGGAACACGGCCGGCACTTGGGTGACATGCAGCGTGCGCGCGATGCCGTTGTCGCGCCGCGGGTTGGGGAAGCCCGGAATGCCGCCGCCGTCCATGGTGATGGGGACGACGGTAATGCCGTGCCTCGCCTGAAAGGCTTCCAGCGTCGGCGCGAAGGCGTGGCAATACGGGCAGTCGCTTCGGAAGAAAAAGAACAGGACGTGATCCTTGGCCAACACAGCGACCGAGCGTGAACGCGCCTCCAGTTGGCCCAGCTCGAAGACTTCCAGCGCCTTCGCGTTGACTGGGCGACCGTGCAGCGTCGGGTCGAGCTCTGGCGTCGCCCAGGCCACCCGTTGTGCGACGTCGGCGAAGCGCGAGGCCTGGCTCACGATCCGCGCTTCCAGTTCCATGTAGCGGCGCACGTTCGCTTCGCTCGGGTTGATGATTGCGACGTGGCGGTATTCCTCCAATGATTTTTGGAGGTGCTCGAACTGGACGATTTCCGGCGGCTTGTGCGGTTCGGCCCTCGCCGGCGCCGCCTTTGGCAGGGGCGGTGCAACGGGTTCCGGCTCCGGATCTTCGTAGAAATGCCATCCACGCTGTCTATCGGCCCAGTACGAGGATGTTGGCGCGCGGACAGCGGTCTGCGGAGCCAGAGTTTGCGCGGTCGCGGCAGCAGCGCATACCGCCGTTACCGCCGCTACGAGCGTTTTCACCGCGTTCACTTTCATGACAAGGAACGCGGGGGCTGTCCGTCGCGGCAATAATTGATGCCGAACTCGATCGTCTGCGTACGCGGCGTTGTGGCGCCGGGAAGGTGTACAGCGTCTTGCCAGAACCGCAGCTTCAGGCGGCTGCAGCCAGCCTGCGCAAAGCGCTTTTCGGTGGTCACGTCGATCAGGATCGGCGTGGTGGCGTTGAATTTCCGGTTGATCACGTCGGCGGTGTCGCCCGTCAGCACCCCATGCGCTTCACCGGTGGGCGAATCGATGGCGGCGACGAGCAAGGGGCGCGGATCCGTCACCGGTGTGCGCAGGACGGCGGAGGCCTGGGCGTTGGCAGCGAGCGCGACAACGAAGGAGGCGGCGACATAGCGTGGCTTCATTTGAAACTCCAGGCTCTGACGTAGTTGATCTCGTAGGAATTCGCTTTTCCGGTCGGCGTCGAGTCGTCCGGCTCGCCGCTCTCGCTGCCGTACCAGAGATCCAGCATCAGATACATTGGATCGGGCATGGCGACGTCGAGCGTCAGCACTTCCTGGCCGTCGAAATAAAAGGTTTGCTTGTTCGGCTCCCACTTCACCGCGTACTTGTGGAAGCCGGTCGACAGGTCCATGCCCGTGTCGTATTGACGCGAACCGACCAGTTGGCCGTCGTAGTCGCCCTTCCACACCGTCGGTGCATACGCTTGCGGATGCACCACGCCATTGCTGTCGATGAAACCCCAAGGGGGCCTGCCGCCGGGGTAGGCTTCCATCACGTCGATTTCCGGACGGCGGTCACCGATATGATTGAACAACCAGAACGCTGGCCACGTTCCTTTGCCCAGCGGCAGCTTCGCCTCGATTTCGAAGTAGCCATAGGTCTGGACATATTTTCCGTCGGTATCGATGGTGCGATTGAAGAAGCGTCCGCTGGCGTCGCGTTCCGGCCAGATTTTCAACACGCCATCCTCGACCGCGTAGTTTCTCGTCGGATTCGACGCTTCGTACCAGATCGTGTCGTTCCAGAGACCGGGATCCAGGCCGTTTTCGAATTCCTCCGCGAAGGTCGACGTATAGAGCGACGGGTCTTGCCCATACGGCGACACATTGCCGTTCGTGGGCGGTGGTGATGGGCGCGGTCCGGGCGTCTGTCCAGGCGGAAGCGGTGTCGGTCCTACCGGTGGCGGGGGCGTTTCGACACGCGGCGGCGCGGCCGGCCGCATGTGACGGGGATCCGCGACAAACTGGGCGACGCGGGTGGCAGCCGACGAGCGAATGCGCGCGATATCGGGCGTGTCGGGAACGATGGACGCATAGAACTCGGACAAATCCATCGCCGCAAAATCGAGCGTTTGCAGTTGCGCTACCGTGAATCCGGAGCAATCGGGACTTTCCGCGCTGCCCCAATCCTTGCCGACCTGGATGCGGCCTTGCTCGTTGACGATGCGCGACAACACGGAGTTGAAGCAGCATTTGGATGTCGTGCGCGTGATGCAGGACACGCATCGCCCGAGGACGCGCAGGCAGGAGGAGCAATAGGTGCCGACCGCATGGCACAGGCGCGCGCCTTCTTTCATCGCAAGCTTGCCTTCCTCCTCGTCGCAGGAGATCGCCGACGTGACGGCAACCATGATGGCTGTGACCGCCAGCGACCAAGGATCGAACGCGATGGCGATGCTGTCGCCGGTAAAGAGGGTGACGGAACCGGCGGGCAGTGCGGTACCGTTGACCGCGACCGTCACCCCGTACGAGCTGAAACTGCCATTGAAGCCGGCGTCGGTCAGCAGCGCCCGGATGCCTTGGTAGAGGAATTGCCGGTTGTCCGAGTTCATCAGCACGTCGTAGACCAGGCGGGATCCCATGCCGAATACCGAACGGTTGGTCATGCCGGCGCCCGCGCTGTCCGACGTGCAGCAATTGGTCAGCAGGCGGTCCCGGCAGCGGTTGCGTTCGCCTTTGAAGACTTGCATGCGGTCGGTGTCGAGATACACGCCGGCTTCGCGCGCCGCTTCCATGTACGTCATCGAACGGGCGAAGTCGGCATCGCTGGTATAAGCGGTATTGAAACAACTGTCGCCGAGGCAAAACACGTTGCTGGGACAATTGCTCGCCGATGTTGTCGTCTGCGCCGGAACCGGGCAGTGGTAGGTGTCCTGGAACACTTCGCACACGCCGGTCGCTGCATTCATCTGCTGGCAGGACGACGCGGCGGGCGTGCATCCGGATGCGGCCAGCGGCGCGCATTCGTTGATCGGCATGCCGTCGTTGCACGATAGCGTACGCTCGTAGCGCCAGCACGGGCGAGTCACGTCCCGGCCGTCGATGCGCTTGGTCGACGGTCCATCGGCACACACATCGGCGGTCGCCAGCGTACAGCGTCCGCCGGAGGCCAGTATCGGGCATTGATCTTCCCAGCGATCGCCTTCCGTGACCTGCATGGCAGGCTTGGTGTAGCTGAGCGTCATCTCGGGAATCGGCAGCGGAAATGCTGGATTCCTTTGCCAGCCGGTTACGGCGCGCTGGCCCGCGGCAATCCAGTACGAAGCCGAAAATGTTCCGGTCGTGTCGGTGCCGGCGAGCGCGGTCGGGGTGGACGATGGCAGGTAGCATCTTGATTCGTCCAGCGTGGCGGTCGTGGAGCCGGAACCGGATAGGTTGGGGAACAGGCTGGCAAACGTCTCGGCGGCGTACTTGCCTTTCATCTCGTAGACGGCATCGGAGGGGTGCAGCCCGTCCGGCGCAATCGTGTAAGGGCTGCGGCCCGCCAGATAGCTGGTCAGATAGGCGTACTGGTCAATCACCGGCACTTGCTCCTGCGAGGCGACGTCTCGCATCGCCTGCACGTAGATGTCCAGGCCGCCCGGGCCGCTATCCCTGGTCGGATTCGGCGTTTCGAAGATGACTTGCTTGCCGTGTTGTTTCGCGACTTGCGCGAGCTGGGCGAGACACGAGCGGTAATCGGCCAGGCTGTCTTTCCACTGATCGTTGATGGCGTGGTTGATGATCACGAATGACGCGGTGGACGCGGCCATTTGCCGGTCCCACTGCTGGTGCCTGCCGTCGGCGCCGCGCAGCAGTTCGCAGGCGGTGGAACCGCTGACGCCTTCGTTGCGTACGTCGAATTGTGCGGTGGCTGGCAGTTCATCGACGAACACGGCCGGCGCGGGCCGAGCCACCTGGCCGCCGCTGCCGCTCGCATAGCCCCATACCGTCGAGTCGCCGTAGTAGTCGATCACGATGGGCGTCGCCGTGGGAACGGGCTGCGCTTCGGGTGACCCTGACGTGCGCCGGATCGCTCCCCCGTGCTGTTGCCCGGACGGACATGCGGCAAAGACGCGGTTGAAGGGTTCCGTTGTGCTGCAGGTCGATCCGGAATCGCCGCCGCCCGTGCATGCTTCATGGCGGTCGGGCGCGATGAGTGCGGTTGCCGTGCATGTCGTCGACGTGCACGAAGTCCCGGCGATCCATACCCAATTGTGGGCGGGCGCTCCCGTCGTACCGGCGCCGCCGATAGCCCCAAGGTCGGCCACGCGTTCCGGGAACACTCGGGGCACCGTCAAATCGGCATCAAAAAAGACGACGGGGTCGCCTGCCTGCGTAATGCGGAAATGCTGTGCCGTGTCAGGCCGCTCGGGCAGGCACTGGACGTCAAAGCCGGAGTTGCCGGCGCCGGCATGGGCAAACCAGTCGCCCGGACTGCAATTCGCATTGCGTTCCATGCCGACGGTCAATGTCCGCGCGCATTGATAGGTGCTGACGCCGGCGGTGCGACGGCAAATGCGGGGCTGGGTTGTTGCCGGGGCGGTGACATCGGTGGTGGTGCAGCCGGCGTAGTACGCCGCGAGACTGCCGAGCGCGAGGGAAGGATTGCGCGCGATGTCCTTCGCAGTCGCAATGCCAGGATCGTAAGCGGTGATGGCCTCCCTGGGCGTATTGGCGGAACGGATCGCCCCTAGCTGTGCTTCGCACACGGGATCGCCCGGCGTCAGCGCGCAATTGGCAATACCCGAATTCGCCTGCCCAGACAAGTTCGGCTGGCCGTAATACGTTCTTTCCGGCGGCGTGGCGGTGTAGCCCGGTACCACGCTCTCCGCGCTGGCACCGCCAACGGTGCCGCGACTGAAGGCATTGGCCGCATTGCCGGCGGCGATGCCGTCTTCGTGCGGACCGGCGAACGCCGGCGGCTGCGCGCAGTACAGGAGGACGAGGGTGACGATCAATCGGCGCATGGCTAACCCCGGATTTTTTTCAGATAGCGGCGAGCATCCTTGGCGAAGGGCGGCGCCTGGCGCGCGATGAATTCGAGCGCATAGTCCAGGCTCACGTCGCCGGAGGTCGTGGCGAAGGCACCAGCAGGAAAGCACAGGCCGGAATCGCAGGCTTGGCCCTGAGCGCCGTCGCGCACCAGCACGAAGGTCGGCGTCTTCACGACCGCGAAGCGGTCGAAAGCTTGCGGATCAATGTGGACGGCGACCTGCCGGTTGCCGATTAATCCCTGCGCGTGCGCCACGGTTTTCTGCAACGATCCGTTGACGAAACCGCGGACGATCAATGACGCTTGCGCCTTCTCAGCCTGATCGACGAGTCGCCGCAACGTCGGTTCAGGCATCGAGAAGCTGACAAAGACCAGCAATCCGGGGCCGGATTGGATTGCCCTTGCCGCAGCCATGCGGTCGGCATTGGCTTGATAGCCTCTTGCCAGGGATTCCAGGTCGATCGCACGGGATGAACCGGGCGCTGGAAGCACGTCGAGCATAGGTGATGCTATGGCAGGGCCCTGAAGAAGCTCACCGTCGGACGGCATCCGGTGCTTCTTCTGCGCCCGCTCGATGTCGTCGTCGGTAATTACCGGCTGGATGCGAGCCGCCCGCTCGACATCGGTATCGGTGATGACGGGGCTGGCTTGCGCCAACGCGTCTGGAATGCAAGCGGTAGTCGTCATGAGCGCAAGCGCACAAAGCGCGGCGCGAAACCCGTGTGAGAAGTGGTTAGTAGCCGACACAGCAATTCCTTTTTCTGAACAACATGAATGCGAAGTCTTCGCCGCGCACCGGATATTCCTTGCCGGCGCCCCACAGCACGGTGGTGCGACCGAACGGCTGGCAGCATTTGCCGTCGATCTTGTCGGTGTTGGGAATGGGATAGGTCAGCTGTGTCTTGTACGCGGTCTTGTCCATCACGGGCTGGAAGTACGGCCCGCATAGCCCGGCCCTGCCATGCCAGCCCCACGCCAGCAGTTCGCGGTGCAGCTTGGCGGTCAGCCGTTGCGTCAGCAGCGCCGCGGTACGCACGCCCCCCATGTGGTAGGGGACGTGGCCATCGAGCGGATAGATGCTGCCCTGGCAGCCGGCACACCAGAACAGGTCGCGGATGCCAAAGCCGACGGATGCGGCGACGCAATCGGCGGCACAGGCGGCGATTGCGACCGGATTGGCGAACAGCACCGCATCCGGGTTCAGAATCAGCGTCAGTTCATCGTCGTTCCACAGCGGATCGACCTCGGTCAGGTAGGCCAGGTCGAACGAGCCTTGCTCCATGCACGGAAAATCCGTGATCACGCCCAGCCAGTACATCACCGGATTCACGTAGTAGTGCGCCTGGTAGAAGCTGCCGCCGTCGCCATCGCCTTCGGAGCGGGTGAAGCGGGCTGCTTCCGGCGCCGGGATGCCGGGGTCGAGGTCGATGCCGCCGAGCGATACCAGGCAGAACGGCTTGCGGACCACCTCGACATGGCGCGCCGGCTCCCAGTAGCCGATCGACAAGCCGATGGTCGGATTCACGCCGCAGCTGCAGACGGGGCTGGACGGGTTGTCGATGTCTTCCTGTCCGCCGAAGTTGGCGATGCGGGCGCCGCCGATGGAAATCGGCAGGATGCAGCTCCAGCAAATGTCGGTGATCGGGTTCGGGAACTTGCCGGTGCAGGTCGCGATTTGCGCGTGTACGCCGCCAAACGGCAGCACCAGGACAAGGGCGAGAAGGAGGTGGGCATATGTTTTCATGGCAGAACCAATTCATCGATACGAAGGCGCAGGCCGTCCTGCGAGACGATGGCGGGCACCCGCGTGATGCCCAGGCGACGCGTCAGCAAGCCTTGCTGGTCGTAGTACACCGGCGTGCGCCAGGATTGCATCAGGTCGAGGTAGGAGCCGCCCACCAGGATGGGTTTCACGTGCACCTTGCGGCCCCGGTAGAACGCGATCAGCTCTCTGGCTCGCGTCACCTGCCGCTGGTCGCGCGCATCGTAAAACAGCAGGTGCTTGGAAAGCGCGATGACTTCGAGCGGGTTCTTGCGCGTCCCGGCAGCGAACAGCAGGCTCCCCTTGTCGTCAAGAACATTGCGGTCCAGCGTGAACGTCGGATCGAAATAGAAGGTGCGGGCCGCTTCCGCCGGCTTGATGCCCGCGACCGGTTTCGGATGGGCGACGGCGTCGGCACCGCGTGCGCGCGCTTGTTCTTCCAATTTCTTCAGTTCGCCGCTGCGTTCCTTCTCCTGCAGGCGCTGCCGGATGAAATCGAGCAGATGGGGCTCCGCGATCGGGTAGACCGGGCCGATCACGCCCAGATCGGTGGCTTGCGCAAGACCGCAGACGGCAAGTGCACCGGCGAGCATGAACAGGGAGACGCGATGCGCCATGGTTCACATCCTCCGTGCACACGAAATGCCGTCGGCCAAGCGCCGAAGCTTCAGGGTGTCGCGCTGGAAGGCGGCAAGTACCATCGCCATCAGCACCGGATCGCCAGATCCATCCGCGAATGCCCTGCGCAATTCGACCGTCTTCAGGGGCCGTCCGCAGCGCTGCCGGAACGCAGCCAGGTAGACGTCGGCCCCCTCGCGCGCCGCCGGTGCGATCCGTTCCAGCGCGTCCAGATAGGCGGCCAGCGGGATATCGTCTTGCATTGGCGCCGCTGCCCCGCTCCCGGCCAGCGCGGCAGCAGCGGGGAAGAACAGCGCGATCAGATGGAATGTCCTGCGCATGATGGGCTCCGTTAGAACAGAGGAAGAACCTTGCCGATGACCTGATCCGCACGCACGAGGCCGCTTTCGCGATAGCGCGAATCGAAGCTGTCGGGATGGGTGCCCTGCACGTAGAAGTAACCCGGTGGAATCACCGTTTCTGCGATTGGAGCGAGCGGGCGGCGATCGAAGGTGACGGTTTTCGCGAAGCCCACAGGCACGCCGTTCACGAATACCTGGCGGTCGACGACGGTCACGCGCTCCCCCGGCATGCCGCGGATCCGCTTGAAGAACGGCTGCGCGCGCAATCCCGGATACATGCGCTGCGCTGTGCCGTCGAACTGGTAGACGATGAAATCGCCGCGCTTGAGCGGTTGCTGCTGTCGGTACTGCACCAGCGCGACCGTGTAGGGAACGCTGGCCGTCCAGTTGAAGAGAATTGGCACGCGCGGCATCGGATCGACGAACACGCGCACGAACGCCAGTCCCCAAATGGCGAACACCAGCGTATAAAGAACCCAGTGGCGACGCGCGTGGCGCAGGGAATCTTCGAACAAGCGGGCAAATGCGCGGAACGTGCAGCGCAACGGATTGCCGCCCGCCGTCCGCGGTCCGAGCGTGGAGGGATCGACGATCATGGCAGACTCACCTTGCGCTTCAACAGCGCGGTCAGATCGACCGAGTGCGGCGGCGTGCCGGCAACCGAGGTGCGCACGAGCACCAGGCAGCGGCAGTCGCGCGGCAGCTCCTCCAATGCCAGGGGAAGCCGTTGCGCAAACCGGCGCGCCATCTCCAACGCTTTCTGACGCTCATCGTCCGTTGCGGTCTTGGTGAGCTGCTGCGTGAACTCGGCTTCCTTGTCCCGGTAGACCTCGCCCACATCGACGATACCGACCAGCTGCGCCGGGCGCGCCACCAGACGGTCGTATGCGAGCAGCGCGACCGCAACCAGGAACAGGGTGGCAGCGGAATGGATGATGAGCGTCCTCATAGCGTATGCCCCCGTTGACGCAGCAGTTCAGTGATCGCGTCATCGATGCTGTAGCCCTGTGCGCGCAGCTCGTCGATCGGCGCGTTGTCTTCCAGCTTGTTCGAGAACAGCAAATGGGTGGCCGGATCGAGGATATTGCGGGCCACGCCTTCACCCACGGGCGACGAGATATAGACTTCGGAGAACACGCCGGGCTCGGTGCGCAGGGAATTGAGCAGGCGCTTTTTCGATTCGTCCATCGTCAGCCGGCCCTTGCGGTCCAGCATCTCGATCGATTCCTTTTTCTGCCGTAGCAGGAACACCCAGTCGGAGCAGTTGAACGCGGCTTCCATTTGCGCCGAGCCGTAGTAGTCGTCGGCGCTTTGCGTCGCGGTGCCCAGAGCGCCGCCATATTTGCGGGCGCGGCGTGCCGCTTCCTCGACCACCGCCGCCTTGACCGGATCGTTGGCGCCGATGTCGCCGAGCTGCTGTTTCAGTTCGTCGATGAACAGCACTTTCTTGCGGTTGCGCGTCAGGTACATTTCGCCGGTGATCTGGTACAGCAGCAGGATGTTGACCACCGCGTGCAAGTCCGGCCTGCGCTTCAATTCCTCGTTCTCTATGACGATGAAGTCGTTGGAGAAATCGATGCTGCTCCTGCCTTCGAAGAAGCGCTCGTACTGGCCGCCCTTCGCGTAAGGGTTCAGCATGATCGCCAGATCGCGAATCCGCGGATCGTTGACGACGCCGAGTTCGGCGATCGTGCCGGTCTTGAACGCGTCGCGCAGGGCGGTCACCGTCAGGTCGCGACCGTATTCGCGGTACAGCTTCAGGCTCATTGCCGAGATGGCCTTGTATTGCACTTCTTCGAGCGTGTGCTGCATCGACGCCATCTTGGCGATCGCCGGCACCAGCATGTCGATGTCCTCGTTGATGTCCTGCACGGTCGAGAACGGGTTGAGGCAAATGTCATTATCCGGTCGGAATTCGATATAGGTGCCTTTCGCCTTGCGGCACAGTTTCTCGAACGAGCGCCCCAGGTCCAGCATCCAGATCTTGGCGCCGATCGCCCGGTACGACCACGCCATCTCGTTCATCAGCACCGACTTGCCGGAACCGGGCGCGCCGATGATCGCGAAGTTGTAATTGCCCAGGTCGTTGTCGTACAGGTCCAGCGTCATCAACTGGCCGCGCCGTCCGCCGAAGACGAGCGTGGGCGTGCGCGTGCCGCGCCATTCGGCGATCAGGGGCGCAAGGTGGATTGCGTTCGCCATGGTCTTGCGCGTGACGCGCCGCATCTTCTTCAGGTCCCGATGGAACCGTTCCGACAAGGTCATCGGCAGGCTGGCGATCAATGCCTGGCGGTGCATGTATACATCGGCGTTCAGTTCGAATCCGCGCGCGCGCCAGATCGCTTTCGCGGTTTCCTCGACCGCGACCGCCTTGCCGGGCGGCGTGAAGAGCGCAAGCTGGTGATACATACTGACCAGCGCTCCGCCGACATCGATCGCGTCGGCCGCGGCGTTCCAGTCTTTCAGCTTCTTATTGACGTCGGGCATGACCGCCGCCATCTTGCTCTGCGCATTCTGCGTCGCCCGCACGTGGTTGGCGGTGACCGCGGTTTTTGTGAGGTTGGGGTCGAGCACATGGACGCCCATGGTCAACAGGAATGGTGCGTTGTATTGCAGCGCCGGCTGCATCAGGTCGCCGATCAGCGCACCCATCTGCCATAGCGCGAAGCGCTCCGGGAAGGATTTGATCGAATAGAACCGCGCTTCCAGCGCACAGGAGTCGCCTTCCTTCCACAGGCGCAGTCCGTTGGCATGGGCATCCTGGATCGTGTCGAAATCGACGAGCTGGTCGCGGATCTCGCGGCCGTCGTCGTAGTGCAGCTCCGGCGTGCCGGTGCGCGAGATGCGGTCCGGATTGGTAAACAGCGAGCACCAGTTGATCAGGTCCGCCGCGTCGCAGGTGCGGTTGGGCAGCGACGCCGCGCGCAAGGTGGTGGCCATGGCTTCGCGCAGCGCGATCAGTTCGTCGCGCCGGTTCATGTCTTCGGAGTTGCCGGGCAGCGCGACGCTCATCATCAGCCGGAAATCGCGAACGGTGTAATGGAATCCGGCGGTCATCGACGTTTGCGCGCCGTGAAGCAGATGGGCGACGCGCTGGCGCGCGAGCCGGCGAAACAGGTTGTCGTTGCGTGCCGGGCGGCCCCAATGCCTGGCTTTGTCGGCCTGGTCCTCGTCTTCCGTGCGCAGGTTGGCGTAGCGGCGCAGCAGGTTGCGCACGTGCGGCGCGGCGAACAGGTGGAACTGGATGCCCGCGCCCTTGGGGCAGGTCGCGTACAGTGAAATCAGCACTTCGACCATGCGTTCGTCCGCGCCGGACTGCGGCATGATCTCCAGCATGAAGCCGAGGCTGTCGCGGTTGACGAAGATGGCCTCGTCACCGATATAGGCCGAATATGGCAGCCAACTGGCGAATTGCTCGGCCGGCGATTCGTCGCGCTCGTCCAGCCCGAATAAACTGCCGATGTGCGCGCCGCCGGCGGCGTCGAGCAATCCTGCGCGAAGGGATTCGAACATGGTGATTTCCTCGCTCGTGGAGTCATTGGCCGTCGCTGTCGGGCAAGTTGGCTGTCCCGGGCAGTGGCTTTGGTGCAGTGGCGGACGGGCCGGAATGGCTGCCGGGCGTACCGCTGCCGGAAAGACGGGGATCGGCTGGCTTGGTTGGCGCGGCGGATGGCAGCGCCGCCGAGCGCGGCGGCAGAATCGGCGCATAGGCATCGCGGATGCGCTGCTGCACATGGTCGATCAGCCAGCGGCCGTTATCGATCTGCACGTATACAAAGCCCTGGTCATACAAATCCCGGTCGGCGTCTTCCCACGGTTTGAACCAGAGCCGCAGCACGCGGGCCTGGGCGCGCAAGGGAGAGGCGGTGTCCGTCGTCGTTTTCCCGAGCGTTGGGGCATTCGTCGCTGCCGCAGATTCCGCATGCACTGCCGGCGTGCGTGGGTTGAGATTCGATGCGGCATGCGCCTCGCGACGTTCACGTTGCGACGGCAGATTGTTCTTGAGCGCGTTGTAATAGTTGCCGGAGACCGATTCGCAGCGGACGCCTTGCGGAGCCTTGCAGCCATACTCGCTGCTGCCGCCCAAACCGCTGATGTTGGCGCATGCCGAGATCGACAAGCAGGCCATCAGCATGCTGATGGCGCGTGTTGAATAGAAGGGGCGTGTCATGGCTGCACCTCGTTCGATTGCGCGTTGGCGGCCGGCGCGGGCGCATGCACGAGCGCGAGGCGGGCTTCGATGTCGGCGGCAGGAGCGTAGCCGGCGCTGCGGCGGCCGTCCGCGTAGAAAATCGTCGGCGTGCCGCGCACTTTCAGCCGCTGCGCGAGTGCGAGATTGCGTTCGAGCGGATGGGCACAGGGAGCGGTAGACGGGGGCGACGAGGCTGCAAGCAAGCTCTGGTCGCCTTGCACCATGACCCGATGCCAGGCTTTCTGCCGGTCCGCCGCGCACCAGATGGCGGCGGGCAGCGCAGCGCCTTGAAACGGCACCAGGAACGTGTAGATCGTGACGTTGTCGAGCTTGTCGAGTTCGGGTTCCAGCCGCTTGCAGTGGGGGCAGGCCGGATCGCTGAAGACAGCCAGGAGGCGCTCGCCGTTGCCGCGCACGGTCTTGATGGCGTCAGCCAGCGGCAACCGCTCGATCGGGATGGCCAGCGCGGCGTTTTCCCGTTCTTCGGTTTCCTCGTGCACGCGTTCCGCTTCCGCGAGTTTCGGCCCGGTCAGATCGGTCATGGTCTTCGTATCGAACACGCGGCCGAAGACCAGGTAGCGCAGGTTGTTTCTGGAGACGAAGGCCAGGTTCGGGCCCATCCACACTTCATACAGCGCCGGGATGGGGGTGCGGGACACGCCGGTGAACTGCGTGCCGGGATGGGCTTTCCGCAGGGCCGCCAGCAAGCGCGTTTCGTCGGCCGTCGACGGGGAAGCCGCGGCGTTGAAGCAGGCGCCCATGCAGGCAAAAGCGGCGACAAGCAGTGCGCGATCAATAGTCTTCATCGTTGACTCCTTTCAGGGTGCGTTCTTCGGACGAAGGCCGTAGCGAGGCGACATTCGCTGTCCCACGGGATGGGGCAGGGCCGTCGATGCGCACGCCCTTGGTGATGACGACGTCGATCTCGCGCCCGGCGTCGATCTCGACCACCGGAAAGGTCTGTTCGGCGAGCTTGATGTAGTACTGGGCCAGCCGGTCCAGCGCGCGGCCGACGCCGCTGCCGAGCCCGGAGCGATAGGCGTCGCCGCCCGAGGTATGGGCGACGGTGCCGAGCGCCGACGTGCTGTAGTCGGTGGAGGACGAAGACAAGCCTTGGCCGATGCCGCTGGCGATGCCAGAGAGCAAGGCGTTGGCCAGCATCTGACCCTGTTTGGTGACCAGGCGGCCGCGCAGGCCGACCTTGCCGTCTTCGCCGTACACGCTGCCCTGGATCTTGACTTCGAGGGTGGAACCGTCGTCGCGCACGCAGGACAGGTTTTCGGTGCGCAGATACGCGCGCTCGGAGCCGATGTCGCCGTAGCCGGCTGCGACCACAAAACACTCCCGGTATTCGCCACGGAACTTGTTGGGCAGCACGGCGTTATCGGACAACCGGATCAGCACCGGGTGCGGGTTCGACTGCGACTGGCCGCCGGTCGGCGCGTCCAATCCACCCAGCAAAACACCGCGGGTAAAGCTGACCGGCAGATAGCTGGCGATCGTGTCGGGACGACCGCCACTATCCGGCGCAGGCTCTGAAGAAGAGCTTGGGGATTGCCGGGTTTTGCCAGGTTCGGCCATGGATACGTGCACCAACCCCGAGGCCATTGTTTCCGTGCTCGCGCCGGCAGGCATGGCTCCTGCCGTACCGGAGCGACCGGGCGGCGGAGGCAGGTCGCCAGGCAGCGCGCTGGAAGGCGGATACTGCGTCGGCGCGGGTGGAGGTGCTGGGGGCGCGGCCGGCGCCGGCTGCGGTTTCACAGGCTCGGGTTGCGTCTTTCCTGCAGCGGTGAGCCGTTGCTCCAGTTCGCCGAAGCGCTGCATGGTCTTGTCTTCGAATTCCTTGCGCTCTCGGTTGATGCGGGATTGTTCCTCGCGCTCGTGCTCGTAGTGCGCGAGCTTGCGGCCGGCGGTGCCGACCCATTGATCGACCGGATTGACCTGCTGACCCGGTGCCATCACGCCGATGTTGGTCGGGGCGGCAGCGCCGGTGGAGGCGGACTGCGGGGAATGGGAAATCTTCGTCCCGCTATCGGTGAAGGCAAACACGGCCCACAAGGCGCCGACACCGGCTGCCATGATCGCCGCGAAGGTCGCGACCTGCCGTTGTTTCGGCGTCAGGCGTTCGACCATGCCCTTGACTTGCGATGTGTCGAATGCAGCCATGATCAGCTCCCCAGCCGGATGACATAGACGCTGGTGGACTCACCGGGGCGCAGATTCAGGTTCTCGATGGCCACGCCGACGACACCGCCATCGGCTCGGTCGAATTCCTGTTCCGCCAGCACCATCGTTTGATCGCTGACATTGGTCAGCAGGTACTTTTCGCCAACCAGGCCGCGCCCTTCGACGATCCGCATCAGCGAGAACCTGGCTTCGTTCCAGAGCGGGATCGGGCGGTTGATGTCTTCCACGCGCATGTCGGGCGCGGCGCGGTCGGTCGCCATGGCCACCAGCAGCGCTTTCATGCCGCGGATATGGTTGGCCGACGGCCCGAGCGGACTTCGGCGAGAGGCCGACAGGTCGGCTTGCGTGCTCCGGTCGCGAATGACGATGGTGTCGGACGGCGTGTCCGAACGTCGCAGCAGCAGTGTGTAGGTGGCGTTTGCCGACGAGACGAACAAATTGACCGGTTTGGCCGAGGCGCCGACGGGGCGGACATAAATTTCACCCTTGTCCCGGTCGCATTCCAGGATGATTTCACCGGTCGGATTGACGGCGGGGGCCGGAGGAGCGGTGGCGCCTGGCCCTGCTGCAGCGGCAGGCTGGCCGCAATTGCTCGAATGGATATTCCCGAAGACATCGGTAATCGGTGCGTTCTCGATGCGGATGCGGGTCGGCTCCTTGAGCGAGATCACCGCTTCGACAGCGACCCCATCGCGCGCTTCGACCATCTGCAGCGCATGGGAAGGCAGGTAGACGAGTGCGAACGGCGCCGCTAGCAGCGGCAAAAGCCATGGCTTGTTCATTGGGAAGTCTCCTTGAAGGCTTTCAGATGCATGCGGCCGCCGGCGTACCGGAACTCGGCGAGGTAGGCCTTGGTTTCCGTGGCCGTGTCCTGGCCGTTCACCTGCGTGCGCAGGCGGCCGCGGATGACGACGGTCTGTTTGTCTTCGTGCGGCACGAGCTGCTGCGGCAAAAAGGAGGTGCTGGCATTGATGCGGCGGATCCGCTCCGCTTCGATTTCCTGGCGTGACTTCATCGCGCCATGCTCTTCAGGGGCGACGTAATTGAGCAGGATGTCTTTCTTCCAATCGATTGATGCCGGTGACACATCCAGGATCAGCCAGGCGATGAAGCTGCCCATCTGCTCCAGATACTCGCGGCTGGCGCGGTCCTTGGTAACCCAGAACGTCTTCTCGATCGACGGCGGCACGACGATCGTGCGTTCCGAGCCGATCAGGTTGAGGATGATCACCAGGCAGAGCAGCAACGCGAAGATCAGGCTACTGACGGTCAGGCCCAGGCTCCGGTTGCGCTTGCGCATCTCCTTCAGATCGTTATCGAGCTTGGTAAAGTCCATAGCAGGCTCCTGTGCGCTTCAGCCGACCATGCGGCGCAAGTGGGAAGGCGGCGTGACCCGCATCGCCGTGAGCGGGTTGGGCGGCAGGCACCAATAGACCCAGTGCATGGCGAACGCCGGGTGCTTGTCCGCCTTGATGCGGGAGAGCCAGCGAGAGAGGAAAATGCCGATCGCCATGCAGGCGGCGAACGAAGCCTTGGTGCCGGCGAGATAGCCCACGAAAAAGAAGAACAGCACCGGGGCGGCGACATCGATGTCCCAGAATCCGATCTTCCACTGGTCGTCAAGGCGCCGGGGAATGTAGGTGTCCGCTTGCATGGCACGCTCCCGCTGGTGACAGAGGGCCGATGCTCAGAGAACCGCGCCCATGATCGCGCCGGCGATCACGAGGCCGACCGCGGCAAAGATCGCCAGGCCGACGTAGAACAGCACGGGACCGAAGTTGCGCAATGCGGACAGCGAAATCAGGGCGACGACGAAGCCGACGAACCCGACCAGCGCCTTGATGCCCGGCCCCAGTGCGGAAATTTGGGTGAGCGCCGACGTCAGCGGACCGGTGATGCCGGTGAAGGCCACGAGGTCGAGCGCATAGCCCGGGAAGGCGACGCACAAGCCGGCCAGGAGCAAGAGGATCAGGATTGCTGCCGCCAGTGGTTTGCGGTGCGGGGAACGGCGGATCGGGGCGACAGTGATCAGGGCGGTGTTCATGAATTTCTCCATAAAAGTGGAAGGGGATATGCGTTGGCGTGACGGGCGAGCAGGTTGGAAATCAAGCGTCATGGCACCACCTGCCCGGAAGCGCTGAAGACGACCTCGACACGCCGGTTCTGCCGTCGGCCCTTGGGCGTGTCGTTGGATACGGTGAAGCAGCAAGCGCCCTGCGCATCGAGCGTGAAGGCGTGGCTGGGATGAGAGGTCAGCTTGGTGCGCAGGTAATCGCGCACAGTGCGAGCACGCGCCAGCGCAAGGGTCTGGTTGGCGCGCTTGCTACCTACGTTGTCGGTGCGGCCGATGACGACGATGCGGTCGCTTGCGCGCGCGCTGGAAGCGGCTTGGTCGAGCGCAGCGCGGGCGGCATTTGAGAGCGTTGCGCTGCCGGAGGCGAAATACACGATGACCGACACGCGATGGTTCTCGGCCGGCGAGACCACTGGCTCGCTGGTGCTGCGCTGGACTTTCAACACCACTTCGCCGGGATCCAATGTTGTCGCGATATCGACGGATGGCGGGGCGGCATTGGCGGCGGCCATCGGTTGTATGGGCAGCGTTTTGCGGGTGACGGCGGGGCAGGCCGGTTCGATGCAAACGGCAAACGACGCGTCGCGACCGAAATGGAGCTGCGCGATCTTCCTGGCAGGACGAACTTGCTTCGACTTGGGGAGATCACCTTGTTCGACCTGCAGGGGCAGGCTGCATGCCGTCGCGAGCAGCGCGGTTCCCGCTGCGATGCTGACCGCGGAAAGGAATCGGATCGCCTGCGACATCATGGCGACACCCGCGCGGAAAACGCGAACGGCGGCAAACCTTGCGTGGTCGATCGAGAATGTGCGTCCTTCGTCGATGCCGTTTGCCGTTGCAAGGCTTGTTGCGACGGGAGCTGGCGATAGACTAGCCATGCATATTTGGCGCGGGCCTTCTGGCAGGCCGCTCCTTTGAGTCGGCTGCACGCAGCGTTGTAGGCGCCGACTCCTTCCCACGTGGTGCCGTGGCGCGCAAAGCTGTGCGCAAGTAGCCAGGCGCCGACATGGATGCTAGTGCACGGCTGATAGAGATCGCGTTCGTGGATGTCGTGCCGCGCAAGCGTGCGCAAATTCGAGCTGTTGATTTGCATCAGTCCGATGTCGTATGAGCCGGTCCGCTGACGGTGCGAGAGGTTGATCGCCTGCGGATTGCCACGTGACTCGACCCGCGCAATCGCGTAGAGCAGTTCGGCTGAGACGCCGTAGCGTTGCGCGGCTTGCTCCCAGCAAGCCTTCGCATACGCGGGAGCGCATAGCAGAAGAAGCAATCCAGCGGTTGGAAGACGTCGCATCGCTCACCCCAATGAAGACAGCGCCCCGCGCACCATGCACGGGCATGTCGGTCGAGACCGGATATCCGGCCGTGGTCGGGTTCGGGTGAGCCTTGGCGACGAGGGCCCAGACGGGGTGGTACAGCAGCGGGTGTATTAGCGGGTGAGGGTGGCTGGCACCGTTACAGATTTCGCTTGCCAACCGGATTCAACCGGTCAGATGCGATTCCTTTCTTTGGGAAATGCGTTCCGCCGTGTTGATGCGCGCCTGCCGCAGGACATTCGCGCCAGACGGATCGGCCTGACGGCTCAACGCGACACAGGCGGTCGTGAACTGGTCGAGTTGAAACCGTGGATGCGGATGCATATTCGCCGGCGACTGTTGCACTGCCAGCAGCAGTTCGTACTGTGCCATCCACATGGATTCGCGGCGGCGTGGATTGTGCGGCATGCGCAATACGAGCTCGGTGCCGAGGAATTTGAAGATGCGTAGCGCCGCATTTTCTTCGGCGAACACCAGGGAGACGCAGGCGCTGATCAGGTCGGGGAGGCGGAACGTTGGCGAGACATTCTGTTCGCTCTTGAATAACGCATACAGCCAATCGTGTTCTTCTAAACACAGCCGGGTTTCGATGATGTCGCCCGTGTAGTCGACGACGAACTGCGTTGCGAACGGGATGGCATGTTGCTCGGTCAAGATAGCGGTTTGCATTGACATTTTCTTCCTTCAATCAGTGTGTGCCGTAGTGAGTGCAACTGATGAGTGAAGAATATCGATCCAAAGTGTGGAAGTCTCCGAGGATTAAGCTGCTTTATATGGCTTTTTCGCGATTGGCATGAATGGTTACGAGCTGTCGCCATCCAAGTTAAACCGGCAGCCGGCTTTTGGATAACCTCTGCCCGGCACAATGCCAAGCCGACCGTTCCAGATAGGCATAACTCCATCTATTGCTCACGACCAAAAACCGGGTGCCAGCCCTGTTGTTCTACTTCGAACAGGCTCGTTAAATCTGTTGGGACGAGTCCGTTGTTTGGCGGCGTTGTGCCGCATCGCCTGCTCATCTCACGCACTAGCGTTTTTCGCTATGAATTATTGGCCACGCAATTCCTGAAGGCGCATAAGGTCGGATGTGCCTGCGCGTTGGTCGCATTTATGCGGTTAAGGGAAGCGAGCCGGTTTCGGTTGGCGTCTCGTATATTAACTGATTAGACCTGCTGTCCGGGGGCCGCGCCTTTCCTCCGCAACTCCAGTGAAATCTCAAGTAATGGCTTGGTTCCAGAACCGAATCTGGCAATAGCGTTTCGATGTTCCTTCAACCCGCTGTAGGGGAGGTAGCGGATGTTCAACTCGGCGACCCGGGAAAACGCTGGACGGCAAAGCTGCTGCTCCACCTCGCCGCGGCGATTGTCGGGCGCGACGAGGAACAGCGTGCTCTTTTCTCCCACTTGAGTTCCGAGGGCCAGATCCAGCATGCGCACGATGCCGGAATAAATGGAGGTTGAGTGCTCGACCTCGAAGGCTGCTGCAACTTCATGCGAACCTGGCGTAATCCATACGACATCGATGAGGCGGACAGAATCCATGCCAGCGGTGATACCCTCGGGGAGCTGGGAAAGGCATCTGTCGCCCAGCTTTCCAGAACCATATTCTCTCCCGCGATCATTCGCAGCGATCCACACGTCGAAGCCCAACGCGGTTCCCAAATCTCGCAGCCAGCCCTGGATTTCTGTATGCGTCGCGTCACTTTCGCGCGCGGCTTCCAATTGCCGTTGCGCTGCGGCCGACTCTTCCCGTACACGTTGCAGGTCACTTTCCCAGGAAGAGACAGCGCTGGGGTCGTCCGCGCGCGGTGGCGGGGCATAGCGCCCAGTCCCGACGTCGAACATCAAGCCGGCAATTGCGCCAAGATCGTTCGAAAGAGCAGTCCTGTATTCGGCGTTCAGACGGATCAAGCCTTCACGCATGGACAGGTAATGATCCCATCGCCCGAGTTTTACGTTGCTGCCCGTGACGGCATTGAAGCCTTTCACGATGGCCGTGTTGAACGGCGGCACAAGGGTCGGATGGATAAAATACAGAAGGTTCGCGACGGCCGGCCCCAGTCCTTTGATTGCCAGCGCATCGATACGGTGGATCGCGGCAATGATGTCCTCCGCAGAGTCGCAGCAGTCGCAGTGGTGAAGCAAGCGTGCGAAGGCAGCCTGGTTGGCCGGATTTTCGTAAATATCCGGAATCCGCAGTTTCGGCTTCCACAGGAATGCGTGGTCGGCCCCCTTGAAGATCTGCCGTTGCTCGGCAATCGAGCCAACGACTGTTTCCAGCGACGATCCCCGATACGCATTGCCAAATGTGCCGGATTCAATGTCGCGCACCACTTGCCCGATGCCACGGCGGATTGAGCGGAAGTTCTTCAGCCGCTCTTCCCACAGGAACCACGTGTTGTAAGTGCTATTCGTGTCCGCCTTCCAGTGCGCAATCAGCCGTCCCAGTGCTTCACCCATATCGTCCGTTCGGTTGTGATGTTTGTCTTGATGATATTTTAATTACTCACGAGCAAGATGAAAACAACACAGGCACAACTGTCAGGATGGCCCGCAGGACCAGTGAGTTGGGCGTGCCATGCGGCGGCCTCAATGCATCAGCGTTATCGGCAAACCCGCACGTTGCAGTCGTCTTAAATGAAAGGAACTGCAGGAATCCATGTCGACGAAGACGAGACCGACATAAAAGTTGCCCTGGTCTTGTCGGCAGTAGACGACCTTGCCCCACGCATTGATTCGAGCCGGATGGCTAGACGCAGGAAGGGCGATCGACAGCATGCGTTCGTCGCCGGCCTGCAGCAAATGTGGAACGTGCAGTGCAATGCCCGCTGCAGAAACATTCAACGATGCAGCCTTTATGGTGCTTCCGTCCAGTGCCAGTATTTTGCATTCTGCTTTGACCGCAATGCGTTCGAAGCGCCGACGATCTTGTCGTCCGCCTTCCATATTTATATCCTCCATCGATGATTGCCGGGGCACTGGCACTTGCCGTACTTAATTGAACACCGCAGGGCGGCAGTCCTATTCTCGGGCAACGCATGCACGGAACGGCCGCGTGCATGCGCTACCAGAGTCTGGCACTACTCACGGATGTCGACAAGGCGTGCAGGGCTAGCAGCGAGCAGACATTATTTCCTCATTTCAATCGACGTTACCGTCAACTGGCCGCCGACCTTATCTGCGATAAAGCTGATCTTGTCGCCGGCCTTGACCTGGTCGAGCATCGCCGGATCCTTTACCTGGAAAACCATGGTCATCGGCGGCATGCCGAGGTTTTTCAGGTCCCCGTGCTTGATCGTGATTTTCTTGGCGTCCTTATCGACCTTGCGCACTTCGCCATCCGTCATTTGGGCGGCAGCATCCGCCGAAGTCATCTGCATGCCTCCGTGATGCGAGTCATGCGATGACGCCGCTTGTACAGTGAAGGGCATCACGATCAGGCAAGTCGAGGCCAGGGTGAGTTTGGCAAGTGTGTTCATTTGAGCTCCTTTCAATTCAGTTTCAGTTGTAATGCCGGTAGACCGAGTAACGGTCATCGGCGTGGACCAGTAGTACGTCGAACGGGTCTTTGCGCGGTCCTTCCATGCCGGGCGAACCCAGCGGCATCGACGGAACGGCCAGTCCCTTGGCCTTCGGTTTCTCCGCCAGCAGGCGCTTGATGTCGTCGGCGGGGATATGCCCCTCCAGCGCGTAGCCGGCAACCATGCCGGTATGGCAGGAGCCGAGCGCCTGCGGCAGACCGAACTTTTCACGGTAGTCGGAGGGGTTCGCGACGTTCTGCGCCTTCACCGTGAACCCGTTGCGCGCCAGATGCTTGACCCATTCGATGCAGCACCCGCAGCTCGCGCTCTTGTAGACGTCAATGACAGGAGCAGCCGCGCCGGCAGCCAGATGGACGCCGAGGGCTCCGGTCAGGAGGGACTGCACCAACATGCGTTTCATCTTCATTTATCCTTTCAAAACCTTGATTTTTCCGAGCATCCCCGCCTCGAAATGACCGGGGATCAGGCAGGCAAAGTAGAACTCGCCGCCCTTGGTAAACTGCCAAACCAGTTCCTGCTTCTTGCCCGCGCCAACGTGCGCCATATAGGGTTCGTCATGCTCCATCCCGGGATGCTTCTTCATCATTTCGGCGTGTGCCTTCAGCTCATCCATGGTGCCGATCACCATTTCGTGCAGCATTTTTCCCTTGTTGGTAACCACGAAACGGATGGTTTCTCCTTCCTTGACGGTGATTTCAGACGGGCCGAAGCGCATCCTGTCGCTCATGTCGATGGCGATGGTGCGGGTTACATTCTTCGGATCGCCTTGCTTGCCGAATCCGTGCTCTTCGGCCGAAATTTCCGCGTTCGCCTTGGCTACGGAATCGGTCTCACCGTGGGCTTGCACTGCAGCGGGCAGGGCTGCAGACAACGCGACGAAGATGGCGGCGGCAAAAATGTGGGTAGATGCTTTCTTCAATTGGGTCCTCCAAAATGTGTATTTCTTTCCGATTCGGCAATTAATGGCCGCCGTGGCCGGAAGGCTTGCGTGCCTTCAGTTCAACGCCGTCCGGTTTGTTCGTCGGTGCCGTCAACTGACCGCCTGGTGACTTGCTGCGTGTCGGCTCGGGTACGGGGCCTTTCCACTCGTACGCCACAGTCCCGGCCGGATGCTTGTACCAGCCCGGATCCTTGTAATCCCCGGGCTTCTGGTCCTTGCGCACCTTCACCACCGTGAACATGCCGCCCATTTCGACGCCGCCGAACGGCCCCTGGCCGCCCATCATCGGCAGCGTGTTGTCCGGTAGCGGCATTTCCATCTCGCCCATGTCGGCCATGCCGCGCTCGCCCATCACCATGTAATCAGGGACCAGCTTGTTGATCTTTTCCACGACGCCGCGATGGTCCACGCCGATCATCGTCGGCACATCGTGGCCCATTGCATTCATTGTGTGATGCGACTTGTGGCAGTGGAAGGCCCAGTCACCGAGATCGGTGGCATCAAACTCGATGGCGCGCATCTGGCCGACGGCGACATCGACCGTCACCTCCGGCCAGCGCGAAGCCGGATTCGTCCAGCCGCCGTCAGTGCCGGCGACAACGAATTCATGACCGTGCAGGTGGATCGGGTGGTTCGTCATCGTCAGGTTGCCGAAACGGATGCGCACCCGATCCTTCTGGCGCACGACCATTGGATCGATGCCGGGGAAGACGCGGCTGTTGAAGGCAAACAGGTTGAAGTCGAGCATTGTGTTCACGCGCGGCGTGGCGCTGCCAGGCTCGATGTCAAAGTTGTTGAGCAAGAAGACGAAGTCCCGGTCGACCTTCATGAAGTTGGGGTTCTTCGGGTGCGTGACCCAGAAGCCCATCATCCCCATCGCCATCTGCACCATTTCATCGGCATGCGGGTGGTACATAAAGGTGCCGGGACGCTTGGCGATGAACTCGTAGACGAAGGTTTTGCCGGACGGGATACCGGGCTGCGTGAGGCCGGTGACGCCATCCATGCCGTTGGGCAGGCGCTGTCCGTGCCAATGGATGCTGGTGTGTTCCGGCAGCTTGTTCGTCACAAAGATGCGCACGCGGTCGCCTTCGACCACTTCGATCGTCGGCCCCGGGGACTGGCCGTTATAGCCCCACAAATGCGCCTTCATCCCGGGCGCCAGTTCGCGCACCACGGGTTCTGCGACCAGGTGGAATTCCTTGACGCCGTTGTTCATGCGCCAGGGCAGGGACCAGCCGTTGAGCGTGACGACTGGGTTGTACGGCCGCCCGGTGGACGGCATCAGTGGCGGCTGCGTGGTCGCATCGCTCATCAGCGGCGCTTCCGGCAGCGAGGCGGCGCCGGCCTTGCTGACCAGGCCGGCTCCCAATGCCACCGCACCGGCGCCCATAAAGAAATCTCTACGTGAAACCATTCCTGTTCCTTTCCTTCAATGTCCGCCGCCGGCCTCGGCAGTCGCGGCACTGCCGCGCATTGGCGCGGGCGCGCCGCCATTGCCGTTGATCGCCATCTGCAGGTCGGTGTCGGCTATCCAGTAGTCGCGCTGGGCTTCGATCGCGGCATTGACGCTGTTGACCTGGGTGCGCGCATCGGCTAGCAGCTCGAAGACGCCGGCGAGCATGCCGTTGTAGCGCAGCAGCATCTCATCCGAGATCTTCTTTCGCAGGGGCACGATTTCATCGCGATAGTGCTTGGCAAGGTCATACGAGGTCCGGTAGGCGGAGTAGGCTTCCCGTACTTCAGAACGCGCGCGGATCGCCGTGTCGGCGGTGCGGTGCACCGATTGCATGTAGATTGCTTCCGCCTTCGCGGTCCTGGAACGTCCCCAGTCGAAAATGGGCAGTTCCAGTTCGATCTCGTAGCCGTTCGCGCGCGGCGCGTCGGTCTCGCTCTTGTTGGCGTAGCCGGCGTGCAGCACGTTGATAAACCCGGTTGCCTTTGATAGGCCGAGCGCCGCCGCGGTCATCTCCGCGTCGCGCTTGGCCATCTGGACATCCAGCCGCTGCTGCATCGCCTGTGCCTCGATATCGGACACGTCCTTCGATGCCTTCGGCAAATCTGGCAAGCGATCGGGCAGTTGGTAGGCGGTTCTGTTTCCCGACAATCCCAGCAGGCGTGTCAGCTGCTCCCTGGCCGCGGTCGCATTGTGGCGCGCGCGGGCGGACTGCGCGACCGCATCGGCATAGAACGCCTGTTCGCGTGCCTGATCCAGCTTGCTCCAGTTCCCAACCTTGGCCATGCGCTTGGCCAGCTCGGCGCCGGCCTCGGCTGCGGTCAGCACCTGTTCCATGTACTGCACTGTTTGCTGTGCCGCGACCGCATTGAAGTATGCCTTGCGGGCATCGGCGGCCAGCCGTACCGCCTGCGACGCGGCCTGTAGTTTGGCTTGCTCGAACCGGCGGCTCTCGATATTGGTGCGCAGCGGGATCGTCAACAATCCGACCAGGTCGAACATGATGCTGCGCTCGATCTCGACGTCATGTCCTTCCCGCAGCCGACTGAACGAAAAGCTGGGATTGCGCATGCGACCGGCTTGTACCAGGTCGGCTTCGGCGATTCCCAGCTCCGCCAGGGAGGACTGGAAACCCTTGTTGTTCAACAATGCAACTTGCACGGCCCCGTCGGGCGTCAAGGGCTTGCCGAGCAGCTCGGTGAGGGGCTTATCGATTGCGGTCGTATCGGCATCCGTCTTTGCCTGGAGCACGCTTTGACCCGTGCGCTCTTTGGTGAGCGCGGAGACGGTATCGAGGCCGCCATCGCTGGAAAACGTCGCGCAGCCGCTCAATAGCACCGCCGCCAAGGCGAGCACGACCGGCTTCAGGCGCTGTGTGTGTATACCGGGTAGGCGCATCCTTACTTTCCTTTATTCTGATGGTCCATGCCGTGGTGTGCTTGCCCGGGTGGCGCGGGGTTGACGCGATCCGCCGCAGCCTCGGTACCTTCCAGGTGGCCTGCGTGACCGCCGAGCTTTCCCATCTCATCGTTGGCGGCACGCCATGCTTGTGCCGGAGATTCTTCCGTCTCCAGCATCGGTTGGTAGCAGCTGAATGCCGATTCGTAGCGATAAGGGGCAGCGGCGGCAGTCGGGTCGGCCGGATCCGCTGCACGGGAGTTTTCTTGCGCGGTCGCAGCGACAGATGCGGCAACCAGCATGGCAATCGCCATCCAGCGTCCAAGTGACATGGTTTCCTTTGAATCTCAAACAGGCGCGAGATTGCGCGGTTCATCAATACGCCGAGCGACAGCCACTGCAGGCTTTGGCCAGGGCAAACCTAGAGATCAGACGGCGATGGGGCGGGGTGGCCGTTCGGGGCCGGGGGGAATGAAGCCGTTAAATGAAGAAACAGATGCGATGACGGGTGCAAACGCGCTACTGCTAGACGGCGTCCACTCGAGCACCGCCGGTGTGACGGCGGCACCGATGCAACAGGCAGCACAGGCGCTGCAATAGGAACTCTTGAACTTGCTGGCCACGTCCGCGGAGTCCGAACTGGACATCTCCTCGCTCGCACCAGCCATATCGTGATGATGACGCGCATGATCAGCGTCAGGCTCGTGATGGGAATGTGGTAACTCGGCCGTACTCTGCGACGGGGTGTGCGAACCGGGGCCGCAAGTCATCTTGACCGAGGACGCAATAACCTGGGCCGGGAGCATGACGGCCAGCATCCATATCAAAAATGTCTTGAGGAAACGGTTCATTAATTTGATCCAGCAGACGATCGGAAGCTGGGCCTGCAGGTAAGACGAAATCTCTACGGGTTTATGGGGTTCGACAGCCTTCCGGCGTGGGAAGGTTCCGACGTGCTCAAGGCATTTGCTTTCCCTAAAGTGTATCGAAAGAACACGTCCGTAACCTGACAGTTTGATTACATCTTTGTAATGTTGGGCTGAACCGGGAAAAATGCGGATAGTGTAGCGGTCGTTCAAGGCACTCTCGTGGGCGTAGCACGATGACGGAATGCTTGGCGGAAGGACTGCGCGCACCAGCACATCTCAAGAAAGGTCTTGACCTTCCTTGACCTTCCCATAGCGGGAAGGTCTAACGTATAGATACAGTCAACAAGGGAGAACCTGCGATGTATGAACTTCAAGTGGAAAAAATGACGTGCGGAGGCTGTGCTTCGCGTGTGAGGAGGGCAGTGCTCGCTGTCGACGATACTGCGAAGGTGAACGTCGACCTCAGAAACAAGACCGTACATGTGGAAAGCGATCTTGACGTCGACGCGGTCGCATCGGCCATCACGCAAGCCGGCTATCCGGCGCGTGCTTGCGTTCGAGATTAACCTGACGCCATCGACACAACAATTGCCGGCCGCGCTGGGTAAGCCAGACCGGCAACGTCTGGAAGGTACAGGGCATTTGGAGAACCTTGATGCAAGTCAAACAACTTTTCGAATGCAATCCGTAGCATAAACACGAGGACAACCGGTACATACACCATGCTCGCCTTCGCAAAAATCCGCCAGTATCGTTCCGCTGCAGTATTCGTACTGCTGGGCTGGATTTTTGCTCTCACCGTTGGCAGCGCTTACGGATGCATCCCGGCCGCTATGGACCACCACGCAGGCGGCGCCGTCATGGCAATGGACAGCGACGGCGACGGGCACGTAGCGGGGCATGCCGGCGACGGCCATGAGCCATGCCAGGCTGCTTGCGACTTGCAGGCTTCCCCTATGGTCAAGGAAGCATCCGGCCAGGCGCCGGACATGCAGTTCCTGACGTACTTTATCGCCGCCTATTTTCCAGTCTTCTATCCTCCTGACGAGCACGCGCTGCCCGTCTCCAAAGACGAACGTCTTCCCGTCCAGGCGCAATCCCTGCGCACCACACGTCTGACCCTATAGCACGCGAATCGCCACCGGAGCGCCGTGCAAAGGGGGGTATCCGTACCCGCCATTACACGACGAATCCGGGCCACGGCAATCGTCGTTCCTCGCCGCCCTGTCATGCACATGCATTGCGCAAACAGGGCAGACCTGAACCGTGCAACGGGAGCGTCACATGGCACACCACGACCAACACGAAGGCAAACCGGGGCTTTCAAGCCGGACGAAATGGATACTGATCGGCTTTCTTGCGGTCGGCGGTTTCTTTCTGATTACTGAGCATCGCGCGCATCTGTACGGCGCACTTCCATACCTGCTGATTCTTACGTGCCCATTGATGCATCTGTTCCACGGGCATGGCGGCCATGGTGGCTCGCACCGGCACGGTGATACGCGCACGGATCCGGGAGCGGCAAACGTCAGCAGCTTCCCCTCCGATAAGCATGATCATGGAAAGGAGCAATCATGAACGCCGCCCATGACGCAGCACCAGCCTACGGATTGTGGACGCTGGTCATCCTCAATTCTCTGGTCTTCATCATCTTTGCCTTCAGTTTTGCCAAGCCGCAGAGCCCGCGTGACTGGCGTTCGTTCGGCGCGTTCTCGGCATTCCTGGTGGCCTTGTTCACGGAAATGTACGGCTTTCCGCTGACCATCTACCTGCTGATGCCATGGCTGACAAAAACCTTCCCAGGTATCGACTTCCTCTCGCACGACGCTGGCCACCTGCTGGAAACCATGTTGGGGTGGAACGTCAATCCGCACTTCGGGCCGTTCCACCTCGCCAGCAACATTCTGATCGCGGCAGGCTTCCTGCTGTTGGCAGCTTCCTGGGACGTGCTGTACAAGGCGCAACGCGCGCATCAATTGGCTGTTGCCGGCCCCTATACGCGGATCCGCCACCCGCAATACATCGCCTTTGTGATGATCATGTTCGGTTTCCTGCTGCAATGGCCGACGCTGGTGACCCTGATCATGTTCCCGATCCTGCTGGTTGTATACGCGCGCCTTGCCAAACGGGAGGAGCAGGATATGGTCGCGGAATTCGGCAGGGAGTATGAAGCGTATCGGCAGCGCACGCCGGCATTCATCCCGGCCATCGGGAGGACGGGCACGAACGTCAGCCCTCGGTAAAAAATGGAGAACAACATGGACGACAGGACCCGCCCGCATGATGCTCACCACGAACATCATCACGACCACCATGTGCATGGTGAAGCCTGCGACGCCGCAGCGCCGGTGAAGGCCGACAAGCCATACACCGATCCGGTGTGCGGCATGAAGGTGGCCGCCAACCCGGAAAAGACCATTGAGCACGACGGCGCCTCGTATCACTTTTGTAGTGCCAAGTGCATGGACACATTCCGCGCCAACCCGCAGGCATACATTGCCCCGGCCCCGGTGGCGCATCCCGAGCCCGTTCCCGAGGGAACGATCTATACCTGCCCGATGCACCCGGAAATCCGCCAACCGACGCCGGGCAACTGTCCGAAATGCGGGATGACGCTGGAGCCAGTGATGCCGGCATTGGACGAAGAAGAAAATCCCGAGCTGACCGATTTCCGCCGGCGCTTCTGGTGGACGCTGCCGCTGACAATTCTGACCGTAATCATTGCGATGTTCGGCCACAAGCTGATGCATGGCGGCTTGCCTGCGCAAAGCTGGATCGAGTTCGTCATCGCCTCACCGGTCGTGGTCTGGGCGGCGTGGCCGTTCTACGTGCGCTGGCTGGCATCGCTGAAAAACCGCAGCCCGAACATGTGGACATTGATCGGTACCGGCGTGGGCGCCGCGTACGCGTACAGCGTCGCCGCAACCATTGCGCCTGATCTGTTCCCGTCCGTTTATGCCGCTGAAGGACGGATTGGGGTGTACTACGAAGCGGCAGCCGTAATCGTGTCGCTGACCCTGCTCGGGCAAATCCTGGAGCTGAAGGCGCGCTCCCAGACGTCGGCAGCGATCAAGGCGTTGCTTGGCTTGGCGCCAAAGACCGCGCGGCGGATCAACAGCGACGGCAGCGAGGAAGACGTGCCGCTTACGCACGTGCATATTGGCGACACCCTGCGCGTGCGCCCGGGTGAAAAAGTGCCGGTCGACGGCGCCGTGCTCGAGGGGGAAAGTGCGGTCGACGAATCGATGCTGACCGGCGAACCCGTTCCGGTTACCAAGCGTGCGGACGACAAGCTGATCGGCGCGACCATCAACACCAGCGGCAGCCTCATCATGTGTGCGGAAAAGGTCGGTTCGCAGACCATGCTGTCGCAGATCGTGCAGATGGTTGCCAACGCGCAGCGCTCGCGTGCACCGATGCAGCGCTTGGCCGATGTCGTTGCTGGCTACTTCGTGGTCGTCGTGGTCGGTATCGCGCTATTGACGCTGGTCGTCTGGGGGCTGTTCGGTGGGCAATCCGGCTGGCTGTTTGGTTTCCTGAACGCTGTAGCGGTCCTGATCATTGCCTGCCCGTGCGCGCTCGGACTGGCCACGCCAATGTCGATCATGGCCGCCACCGGCCGCGCGGCAACGCAAGGCGTGCTGTTCCGCGACGCCGCCGCGATCGAGGGGATGCGCAAGATCGATACCCTGATCGTGGACAAGACTGGCACGCTGACAGAAGGAAAACCCGCATTTGACCGCGTGGTCGCCGCGCTCGGCTACCGCGACGAAGACGTGTTGCAAATTGCGGCCAGCATCGACCAGGGCAGTGAGCATCCGCTGGCGCATGCGATCGTCGACGAAGCACGCCGGCGCGGCATTGCCCTCGACAAGCCAGATACTTTCGAGTCATCGAGCGGCATCGGGGTGCGCGGGATGGTAGCCGGCCGCCGCATTGCGCTGGGTAACACCGCCTTGATGGACACTGAGAAAGTCGACTGGCGCATGCTGGTAAAGCAGGCGGAGACGCTGCGCAATGAGGGCGCCAGCGTGATGTACCTCGCCGCTGACGGGAAACTGGTCGGGCTCATCGCGGTGTCGGATCCGGTCAAAACCACCACTCCGGAGGCTTTGCGCGTGTTGAAGGAAGCCGGCCTGCGGGTGGTCATGGCGACCGGTGACGGCGTCACCACCGCAAAATCGGTCGCCATGCGCCTCGGCATCGACGAGGTGCATGGCGAAGTGAAACCGCAGGACAAGCTGGTGCTGGTGGAACGCCTGCAGAAGGAAGGGAAAGTGGTGGCGATGGCTGGCGACGGCATCAATGATGCGCCGGCGCTGGCCAAGGCGAACGTCGGCATTGCGATGGGAACCGGCACCGATGTGGCGATCAACAGTGCCCATGTCACGCTAGTCAAGGGCGACCTGCGGGCGATCGCTCGCGCGCGCAACCTGTCGGTCGAGACGGTGCGCAATATGCGGCAGAACCTCGGCTTTGCTTTCGTCTACAACGCGCTCGGGATTCCGCTTGCCGCCGGCTTGCTGTACCCGTTCACCGGGCAGTTGCTGTCGCCCATCGTGGCGGCGCTGGCCATGAGCTTGAGTTCGGTGTCGGTCATCGCCAACGCGCTTCGTTTGCGTGGCACCAAAGAGTAGGGAAGGTCAACGCGACACAAGGAGAGGATCATGGCTATGCACACATTACGTGGTTCCGGCCGTCCAGTTGCGCTCGGTGTCGGTGTCGGTGCCCTGTTACTTGCCGTGTACTTCGGCACGCTGTCGATCCTGTCCGGCTGGGATTTTGCCATCGATCAGTTCGGGCAGTTCTGGTTCTACGTTTTGCCGCTTGCCGCCGGTTTTGCGCTCCAGGTGGCACTTTTCATTCGGTTGCGCGAAATCGTGAACCTGTCCAAGGATGCCGGTGCCGTCGTCGCCACCTCGGGAACCACGTCGACGGCCGCGATGATTTCCTGTTGCGCACACTATCTCGCCAATGTCGCGCCGGTCTTGGGTGCAAGCGGGCTGGTCGCGTTCGCCGCACAGTATCAGGTGGAGTTTTTCTGGATTGGCCTGCTGCTGAACCTGGCCGGCATTGGCTATATCGGAAGCAAGGTTTTCAAGGCAACCAAGGAGCATGAACAATGTCTCGCATAATTCGCGTAATCGTCCTATCCACCGCAATCGCGGCATGCGCTTCCGTGTTGGCGGCACCTCCGCTTCCGATGTTGAGCAGTACCCAATCTGCAGTGACGGTCAAGGCGACGCCACGCGGCCTGCAGGGCGACGTATGGGAGTTCGACGTGGTGTTCGACACGCACTCGCAAGAATTGAAGGATGACCTGATGAAGAGTGCCGTCCTTGTTCCGGCCGGAGGAACGAGTGTCAGCCCGCTTGAATGGAAGGGAGATCCGCCAGGCGGCCATCATCGGGAGGGCGTATTGCGGTTTAACGCAATTCAACCGATACCTGCGGGCCTCGAATTGCGCATAGACCGGGCGGGCGAATCAAAGCCGCGCTCGTTCAACTGGTCGCTGAAATAGGGCGTTCTGGACAGTACACCGGTGACAGGACAACCAGCCATGCAAGCGGCGATGGCACACGTAAAACTCGATCCCTGGCGGGAAAAACGGCGCCGGCTGATGATTCTTGCCGGTGTTGTGCCACGTCTGCTCAGCGATGTCCTTGGACCTTTGCTTGGCTGGCGCCGCGTGCCGTTTATCGTCGGCATGCTGGTTGCCGCGCCCCATTACCGGAAGCAGTTTGCGCGGTGACCGACGACGACGGGTTGCGAGAGGTGAAACGGACGTTCCTGCTGGTTGGCGTACTGTACAACCGCCTGCGCGATCGATTCGGGGAAGAGGTCGCATACCGGGCAGCGCACGATTTCATTTACGGTCTCGGTAATGCCGTGCAACGGCAAGCATACTTTCCGCCGGCGGGCGTACCGCGCAAATGGGAGTGGTTTCATCAGGAGCATGAAGCCCAGATCCGTGAGGGCTTTATCCGGAACAACGAGAACGACGGAATCCTGTACAGCGAGAACCAGGTATCGCTGCATATCACGCGCTGCCGGTTTTTCGAGGCGTTTCGCGACATGGGGAATGCAAAGCTGGCGGAGGCATTCTGCGCGTCCGACGAAACGGTTTTCAATGAATATTCACCGGAAATGCGGTTTCACCGCGGGACTGAGGTGCCGAATACGATTGCGCGCGGTGCCCGCCGGTGCACGTTCGTCTATGACCGCAGGTTGCAGGACGGTGGCAGGCGATAACAGGGGATTGAACAAGAATGAGGGAATCGAATGTGAATCAGGACCGAATCAAGCGGATGGACTTGCTGGGCGGGCTGGGGGCGGGGATTCTCGGAGGCGGGCTCGCGTTGCTGTTCGCCCGCTGGCTCGAATCGTTTGCCGTGCCGGCGCTGCTACTCGGCATCGCAACGCATGGATGGGCAATGTACCAGAAAGGCCGACTTGAGCGGACCGAGGGGCTGGACGAACCGCGATGGGCGATCGTGGCGGAGGGCGTGTGCTGGGTCTTGCTCGCGATTCTGGTTCTTTACATCGGCTACCGGATCGTGGTGCCGGCAAGGTAGGGCATGCCAGGAATGGCATGCCGCAGCGAGACAGGAGGTCACTAATGCGAACCGATAGCCGGCCGGCGGACGGCACGACAAAGCGCAGCGTGAGCAGGCTGCGGGCAACTGTGCGGCCGCGTGATGCCGTGCGGATGGCAGCACGCCGCACAGATGCGCAAACTGCCCCTCTCGACAAACAGGCTCAACCGCAACCTCAACCCCTGTGGGAGCAGGCGTGGCGCTATCAGATCGACCGCTGGCAGCGAAGCGTCTTGTTCCTGGAAACACTGCGCGAACGCGCCAACAACATGCTCGCGCACGAGGAGGCCGGCATGCCGCCGCTGCTCGACTTCGACTATGAAACGATCCTCGATGCGCGCCGGTTTTCGAGGCCGGCGAACTATGCGTTGCTACGTATTACTGGCTGCCACGGTAACAGAGCGGCCGATTGCATTGACGACAAAAAGCCGCCAGTGGTCATCGTCGATCCTCGCGCCGGCCATGGCCCCGGCATTGGGGGATTCAAGCGCGAATCCGAGGTGGGCATGGCGTTGCACGAGGGGCACGCGACGTACTTTGTGGTTTTCTTCCCAATGCCGGAGGCTGGCCAAACGCTGGCCGACGTGCTTTACGCATTACGCCGCTTTGTCGAAGCGGTCAGCGAACGCCATGGCGGAAAAGCCCCGGTCCTTTACGGCAATTGCCAGGCCGGTTGGGCGGTCATGTTGCTGGCGGCCGGCTGCGAGGGCCTGGCTGGCCCAGCGGTGCTCAATGGATCGCCATTGTCGTACTGGGCAGGGCAGTCCGACGTGAATCCGATGCGGCTGGCGGGCGGCCTGACCGGTGGCGGATGGCTTGCCCATCTACTGGCCGATCTCGGAAACGGACGGCTGGACGGTGCCTGGCTCGTCCAGAACTTCGAGAACCTGAATCCGGCAAATACGCTGTGGGATAAGAATTACCAGGTGTTTACGCATATCGACACCGAGCGCGAACGTTTCCTTGAATTCGAGCGATGGTGGTCCGGGTATTACTTCCTGAGCCGGGACGAGATCCTGGCCATCGTCGAGAATCTTTTTATCGGCAACAAGCTGGAACGCGGTCTGATGAAGATTTGCCACGGGTGCTATGTGGACCTGAAGCGGGTGCGCAATCCGCTGGTGATCTTTGCGTCCGGCGGCGACAACATCGCGCCGCCGCACCAGGCCCTGAACTGGATTCCGACCGTCTACCCGACGACAGCTGAGCTGGAGGCCGCCGGCCAGCGCATCGTCTACCTGCTCAATCCTCACGTCGGGCATCTGGGCATCTTCGTTTCCGCGGCGGTCGCGCGGCTGGAACACCGGGCAATACTCGAGAGTATTGGGGAACTGGAGGCGCTGCCGCCGGGCTTGTACGAGATGAAGATCGAGAACCCGACCGGAGATCCGGACTGCCGCAAACCACAATACTCGGTGCGATTCGAGGAGCGGCAGGTCGAGCAGATCCGCTTCCCTTATCCGGTGCATGCGTTTGAAAATGTCTACGCCGTCGCGCAATGGAATGAATTCTGGTACCGCCTGATGCTCAGTCCCTGGATCACGGCGGCCGCCAATCCCCTGAGTGCCGAAATGCTCAAATGGATGCATCCGATGCGCACGCGCGTCCTCATGTTCTCCGAAAAACTCAATCCCGCAATGCAGCTCGTCAGGTTAATGGCACCCTTAGTTGAAGCTGCCCGAAATACGGCCGATGAGGACAATTCGTTCGTTACGATGGAGGGCAGGGCGAGCGAAGCGATTTCCCAATCTCTGGACAGCTATCGACGCTTGAGGGATGCAGTCTCCGAACAAATGTTTACGATCGTCTATGGACGCGACTGAAAGGAGTACGCTTTACTGACATCCTCAACCTTGCCCATATGGAGACGGCATGCTTATTGCATGACCGTAATATGTAGCCTGAATAGCTATCGGAGTTCTCAGAATGAAGAAACCATTTGCGATTGCCACCCTGTCCGTACTGATGCTGGCGCAAGTCTCATTGACGCATGCGCAGCAAACTAACGCTCCTGCAACGAACAAGGGGCTGGCCTCCTTGTTCTCCAGTGCTAGCGAGGAGGAATTGATTGAGCCGGACCTGGCGTTTCAGATGAAGGTGACGGTCAAGGGACCGAATACGGTGTTTGCCGAACTGGTACCGGCCAAGGGATATTACCTGTACAAGGAAAAAATCCGCTTCTCGTTCAAGAATAGCAGCGGCGTGTCGGTGAATTCGGTGAAGCTGCCCAGCGGTGAAATGAAGAATGACCAGATATTCGGCAAGACTGAAGTCTACAGAAAGGCCGTGCCGGTCGAACTCACCGTGAACCGCCCGCCGAAGACAGGCAGTGTCACGTTGGTCGCTGCGTACCAAGGGTGCCATGAAAAACTGGGCGTTTGTTATCCGCCTATCGAAAAGACGGTGAACCTCGCGTTGCCCTGAAGGTCAGTGAGGTGAGGTATTTGATTTTTTTAGGAGCTGAAATGAAGAAGTGGATGTTGACTGCACTGCTGGCCGCGACTTACGGCGTCGCCTATGGCGCAGGCGAAGCGATCACGGTTTACAAGGACAAGAATTGCGGTTGCTGCGAAGGCTGGGTGGACCACCTGCGCGCATCGGGTTTCCAAGTCAAGGCGATCAATGCGGACGACATGTCTGCAGTCAAGAAGCGGCTGGGTGTTCCTGAGTCGATGGGCTCGTGCCATACCGCGGTGGTGGACAAGACCGGGCAGGTAATCGAAGGGCACGTCCCAGCCAACGCAATCAACAAGCTGATCGCGCGCCGCGATGTCAAAGGCGTTGCAGCGCCGGGCATGCCAATGAATTCTCCTGGCATGGGCAAGCTGGACGGTACGTTGATTACCTATGATTTCGCGGGGAAGTCGTTCTCAAGAGATTGATTGCAGCGCTTTCCTCGGGCTTGGAATTCCCGTGACGGCATTGCCGACACCATTCTGGCCAGAGTAACGAGTGGATCGGTACGTCGCATCCGTAAGCTTTACGGAATCTGCGCCTCTGTATCCGGCTGTATTTTGGTTTCGACCTCGGCCGCCAGCTTATGCTGGCGCGAGCTTTACTTCCAGCTTATCGCCGGTCGGCAGCAACAGCAACAGCAACAGCAACAGCAACAGCAACAGCAACAGCAACAGCAACAGCAACAGCAACAGCAACAGCAGTGAGGCGGAAGCATCCGCCCGAGGGATACGCAAACATCACGTTGTCTTGAAGACTCCAACGGCCACCGCGTGGCGGATAGCCAGCGCGAACAGGTTAATTGCTTCGTCCGCGTAAGGTCCAAGGCAATGCGCGCCTGGTACTTGGTCGATCGTCTCATCGACCATCATCCCGGCGGGCTGCAACGGCTAACTTAACTGCAACATCCTCGTTGTTCCTGAATCGGCGGGCACTTCACTGAACCATAGGAACAGTATACGCAACAGTCGCCGGATAGCGGGCGAAGCACCTTTTTGCAGTTCTCGCATTGGTAGTAGAACTGACAAGCGTCGGTTGGCATGGTTTCCTTCTTGGCGAATCCACAATGGGGGCAGGTCAGGACCGATTCGAGAGTCACTGTTGTCATGACGATTACCTGCGAGGCGTGGATAGGAAGCCGGCATCCGTTTTCGCTTCAACCAGGGCGGCCACTTTTGTCTTGTAAGCATCATATTTCACCGGGACGGTCTTGGAGGAGTAGTCGATCACGGCATCATCGACGCCCGGCACCTTTTGGAGTGCTTTCTTTACGGTCATCCCACAAAGCGAGCATGTCATGTTCTGAAGGGCCAGAACGGCAGACTGCGTGACAGCAAACGCCGTTGCCACAGGAAGAAGTGTAAGAGCCACCAGTTTGCAAATCCGTCGCATCGAGTTTCCTTTACATAAAAAGAGGTACGGCTATCGGAACCGCGAGGAGGCACATCATAAACACAGCCACTGGCCAAAAAATGAGACGCTAGCGCGACAGCACAACCGGTTCGGTACAGACGGAACCAGGTGTGCAGACTTGCTTGGCGACGTATAAGCGGCGGAACGCCAGTCCGAAAAACAGCAGGCTTGGACAGGCAGTGCGAAATTGGGAATCAACAAGGCAACTGCCCAATTAATCGGTCCCTCTTGCAGGGCGACATTTAGCTTCAGGTTCAGATGTTCCTGCTTGAGTGTGAACGGCAGATTTAGAGCGCGAGGCTGGCCGTTTGATTTTGGTCGTTGTGAGTCTGTTTGGTTATCCGCGTTACCTGTAGCTATAGGTCGCCTTTCGGTTAATCACCACTGATGAAGCAAACGGAACACTCACTCACAAGCCGGCGCACAACCGTCCGCAAAGCGGACATTCTCGATTCTGAAAGCGAGTCTTTTTTACCTCACCTGAAGGTAACCGGTAAGTTGGAGCATTCGTTCAAGGCGACAATGCGACCCGCTTCGTTGCCATCACTTTTTGCTGGCCCGCATTCTCATCGAGAAGCTTCATCTCGCCGGTTACCGTGTTAAACAGAAGGTTTAACTGGTACTGGACATAGTGAATCTCGCCCTTCCGGACATTCAGTTCAAAATCAGAATTTACGTCCGTGTTTACGGAAAGCCGATGCTTACCAGGGCTCACGTCTATCACCGCATAAGTCAGAGGGCCAAGTTGCGCGACTGGTTTGCCGTCAACGAATACTTCGGCTTTGTCCTTCTGCGAAGCAGTGTATGGGCGGACGAGATAAATACGCGACGTTCCGTCGGACGGCGGAAGAAATGCTTTCGCGCTTTTGTCTTCTTCGACGGACGCCATGGGCACGGCAACGCATTCTTGCATACGGGTGAAGCGCCGGCACGCTATGGTGTCACTGTTGCTCGGCACAGCACTACACCCGATTGCCGCAAGCGGTAGCAGTACGACGATTAGTGCCTTTTCATATGTCTTCATACCTACCCCCAGATTGGAATTGGCGGCGACGTTTGCACGTGGCATCTGTCGCCGCAATTAAAGGAAATTTACTTTACCGAGAAGCGCACATTGACGGTTTTCTTGTCAGCAAACGTCATGAATGCCACTGCCTTGGAGCCCTTTACAAGCTTAGCGTCGCCATTGGCTACCATCGTATTTTCTCCAGCAGCCTCCAGCACTACCTCCGTTTTTTCTGCACCGTTCAAGACCGTCAGCTTTCCGGTCGCGCCACTCGTTGCCTTCGGTTTGCCATGGTCTTCAACGTAAATCGCCGCTTTGCCATCCTTGGTGACCAGTTCAAAGTTCAAATCGCTTGCGCTGCTCATGACGCCGCCATGCTTCGGCTTGTCACCGTGCGCCAGGGCATTTCCCGATACTGCTACTGCCATTGCCACGAGGGCCATCAGTCTTTTCATTGCTTTCTCCATATGGGCAGCGGCTCTGTTTTGGGCGCCGCTGCAACAGCCCATGCTTAATAAGCTTCCTTCGATTCGCCTGCAACAAGTGCGTCCAGCGGCCTGCGTCCCACCAGCCAGAAAATCAGCGGCGTCAACAGCGAATCAAGTATCGTCGAGCTGACCAGCCCGCCGAAAATCACCACAGCCACCGGATGCAGGATTTCCTTGCCGGGTGCATCGGCGGCCAGCAGCAACGGCACCAGCGCAAACGCGGCAACCAGTGCCGTCATGAGCACAGGGGTCAGCCGCTCCAGCGAACCGCGCACGATCATCGGCATGCCGAAGGTTTCGCCTTCGAACTTGCACAGGTTGATGTAATGGCTGACCTTCAGGATGCCGTTGCGCGTCGCAATGCCGGCCAGTGTAATGAAGCCGACCATCGATGCGACGGAAAGCGACACGCCTGCAATCCACATGGCAATGACGCTGCCGATCAATGCAAATGGAATGTTCCCCATGATGACCAGGGCAAGGACAGCGGACTTGTAGCGGGAGAACAGCACCAGGAAGATCATTGCCAGCGAGACCAGCGACAGGCTGATAATGAGCTTTGTCGCCTGCTCCTGCGCCTGGAACTGTCCCTCGATACTGACGAAGTAGCTTCCCGGAAGCCGGGTCGCGGCAATCGCCTTGCGGACGTCCCCGATGATGCGGGACATGTCGGAACCATCCGTGTTGGCATAGACCACGATGCGCCTGCGGCCGTTCTCGCGTCCGATCTGGTTCGGGCCATCGCCTTCTTCGACGGTGGCAACCTGCGACAGCGGAATTCTTCCTGCGGGAGTGTCGAGCATGACCCTGGCCAGATCCTGCGGAGAGCGGCTCTCGTCCGGCATGCGCACCAACAAGTCGAAGCGGCGTGGACCGTCGACCACCTGGGTCACGCGCTCGCCTTCCGACAAGGTCTGCAAGGCACTCAACACCTGTCCCGGCGCGAGTCCAAACTGGGCAGCCTTTCGATAATCGACACGCACCTTGACCTGCGGGATAAGCACTTGGCGTTCGACCGACAGGTCGACCAGTCCTGGAACGGTTGCCAGCCTGCCGCGCAGGCTTTCGGCGAGGCCGCGCAGGGTATCGAGGTCGTCGCCATAGATTTTCAGCGCGATCTGCGCCCTCACGCCAGAAAGCAGGTGGTCGAGCCGGTGTGAAATTGGCTGGCCAATCGCAATCGATGCAGGAATTACAGCAAGGCGGGAGCGGATGTCCGCCATGATTTGTTCGCGGTCGCGCTCGGAACGCTTCAAGTCGACGTCGATTTCCGCTGAATGGACACCTTCCGCATGCTCGTCAAGTTCCGCGCGGCCGGTGCGGCGGCCGACTTTTTTCACTTCCGGCACTTCCTGGATCAGCGTTTCGGCCAGCGCGCCCATACGGTTCGCCTCCGCCAGCGAGGTTCCCGGGGTGAAAGTCATCCCCATCACCAGCGAACCTTCGTTGAAGGCTGGAAGGAACGCACGCGGAAAGAACGGCACGCTGGCTGCGGCCGCAACCACCGCCACGGCGGCAACTGCCAGAATGCCTTTCGCCCTCGGGAAGGACCATTCCAGGATGCGGGTATCCCATGCCTTCAGCCGTTGCACGACGGGGCTGTCGCCGTGCGCAAGCTGCTTCATGTCGGGCAGCAGGTAGTACGCAAGGACCGGAGTGACCGTCATGGACACCAGCATCGAGGCCAGGATGGAGACAATGTAAGCCACGCCAAGCGGAGCGAACAGCCGGCCCTCGATACCGGGCAAGGCAAACAGCGGCACGAACACCAGCACCACGATGATAGTGGCATAGACGATGCCGGACCGCACCTCGACGGAAGCTTTCCAGATTGTTTCGAGCACCGATAAAGGATTGGCTTCACTACGCCGCTGCTTCAGGCGGCGCAGGATGTTCTCCACATCCACGACCGCGTCATCGACCAGTTCGCCGATCGCAATCGCCAGCCCGCCCAGGGTCATGACGTTGATCGACTGCCCGAGCAGGTGAAAGGCGACTGCGGTCACCGCCAGCGACAGGGGAATCGCAATCAGAGAAATCGCCGTGGTGCGGAAGTTCAGCAGGAACGCGAACAGGACGATGGCAACCAGGATCGCGCCGTCGCGCAATGCTTCCACCACGTTGTCGATGGACGCCGCGATGAAGTCTGCCTGCCGGAACAGGACTTCGGGCGTCGACAGGCCGGCGGGAAGTCCCTGCTTGAGTTCCGCCAATGCATTCTCGATGTCGCGCGTCAGCTTCACAGTGTCCGCGGCCGGCTGCTTCTGCACGCTGACAATGACCGCTGGCTTGCCGTTCATGCCTGCATCGCCCCGCTTGAATGCCGGCGCGTACCTGACGGAAGCGACCTGCTCGAGCAGGATGGGCGTGCCGTTGCGGAACGCCACAGCCAGTCCCTTCACGTCATCGAGCCTGTTGGTCCGGCCAAGATTGCGGATCAGGTATTCCCGGCTGTTCAGGTCGATGAAGCCGCCGCTGGTGTTGCCGGCGAAGCCGCGTACCGATGCCTCCACCTGGTCGAGCGTCACGTTGAACTGCGCCATGCGTGCGGTATCGGGCTCGATGCGCAATTGCCGTACGTCGCCGCCGATCGGAATGACTTGCGAGACGCCGGAAATAGACAGCAGACGCGGGCGCAGGACAAAGTCCGCGTATTCCCGCGCCTGCATCGGGCTGGCTTTCGACACGTCGATCGGCAGCGCAATCAGCATGATCTCGCCCATGATGGACGACACCGGCCCCATGACAGGCGTGATGCCGCCGGGGAGCTGCTCCCTGACCAGGGTAAGGCGTTCCGACACCTGCTGGCGATTGCGGTAGATGTCGGTGCCCCAGTCGAATTCGGCGTACACGATCGACAGGCCGACACCGGACACCGACCGCACGCGGGTCACGCCGGGCATGCCGTTGAGCGATGTCTCGATCGGGAATGACACCAGTTGCTCGACTTCTTCCGGCGCCATGCCTCCGGCTTCCGTCAGGATGGTGACCAGCGGCTTGTTCAGGTCCGGGAAGACATCGACCGGCGTGCGGGTCGCCATCAGCGCGCCGTAGACCACCAGCATCGCTGCCGCCGCCAGCACGAACAGCCGGCTGGTCAGGCTGAAACGAACTATCCAATTGAACATGTGTGCGCCCCTATCTGATCTGGTTGACCAGCGAGGCGCCGGAGACGACAACGCGGTTGTCCGGTCCCAAACCCTTGACGACGACGATCGTTTTCGCGTCCAGCGGCTTGACCTCGACCGGTTGCGCAATGAAGCGTTCCGCACCGGACTTGATCCACACGACGGGCTCGTTGTTCGGGTTGCGGACCAGTGCCTCCGCGGGCAGCGCGATGCCCTTCACCTTCTCGTTCAACCTGGCGACCACCGTCACAGGCTGCCCGACGGCAAGCGCGGCATCCTTCAGGTTTGCCCTGAAAGTGAGGGGCAAGGCGCCGTCACGCAGGCTTCGTCCACCGCCGATGAAGGACAGCTCGGCGCCCGGGTAGCCGGCCAGTCCCGCATTGGCGATCCTGCCCGTGAGCGATGCGTCCGGGGTTGCCGCTTCAACCACCATGCGGGCCGGGTCAACGATGTCGAACAGCACATCGCGCGCTTCCACGATCTGCCCCGCCAGGATGTTTGCGCTGGCAATGACGCCGGAGGCCGACGCGGTGACGGCTTCATTTCCGCTTACGCTTGCCGCCACCGCCCGTTCACGGCCGATCAGGCTGTTCAGCTCCGCATGCGCCGCTTCGATTTCCTTTTGCGGCACGGTTCCTTCCAGCGCCTCGAGACGCTTCACGCGTTGTTCTGCCAACTGGCGGTTGGCACGGATATCGACCAGCTGCGCCTGCTGGTTGCCGCGCTCGACGGCGCTGGCAATCGGCAGCACGTACGCAAGGACCTGGCCTTTTTCGACCCGCTGGCCCGCAACCGGGAGCCCTTTGGGTCCGGCTTCGATCCGTCCGGAAAACGGCGCCTGCACCCGGCCGCCTGCGTTCGGGTCGATGCCGACGCGCCCGTTCAATTCAACCGTGAACGGGTGCTCGTCTTCATGGCCCTTCACCGTACGGATGGCCATGCGGCGCTGTGCCTGCTTCGGCACATTGACGCTGCCGTCCGGGAGACGCGCGAGGCCGGTGGCGTTGCCGGATGCAGGGGCATCGAGGTGTTCGCCGTTGGGGCCGTGGGCGCCCGGTGCGGCAAGGGCGACAGGCGAGAGCGCACCTGCCATCAAAAGAGAGAAAACAATGGTCTTGTATTTGTTCAGCATGATTTTTTCCTGTCAGGGCTTGCGACGCAACTGGCGAATGACGATGGCGACAAGCAGTACCGCCAGCAGCACGCCGGCGATCACCCAAGTGGTCAAGTTGGTGTGCGAATGGCCGTGTTCGTCTTCGTGAGAGTGACCGTGTGTGCCGGCGTCGGCTTTCACTTCCAGTGTTCCTTCGAGAAGGTCGCTGTCGGCTTCCGCAGTCAATGTGAACAGGAGCGCGTGTTTCCCAGGTTTGGCCAGGGCTTTCAGGAAGTTTTCATCATCGACGGCATAGTCGCCATGGTCGGCGTGGAACCTGGCAGGCGCCTTCATGCCGTTGAACTCGACTTCGAGCTTGCCGTTCAGGACAGGCTCGTTGGTGTCGTAGCGGTCAATCAACATGGACAGCTCGCCATCCTGCAGATGGCCGACCAGCTCGAATGATTCCGTGAAAGTTTCAATGCGCGGTCCGGCATCGCTGTGGACATGGCCACCGGGTACATCCAGATGTTCGCCGTTCGGGCCGTGCGCACCGGGCGCCGCAAGGGCTGCCGACATCGTCACTACGTAAAAGAGGAAGATTTTGAGGACGTTCATGGAGTGATTCCTAAAGCTTGATTCAGTCGGGCGTGCGCAAGGCCTACTGCCACACGCTGTTGGCTTTCAGCGAACTCGGCGTCGTGCAACTGGCTTTGCGAGCGCAGCAACTCCGCCAGTCCTCGCTCGCCAAGGCGGAACGCCTTTTCAATGAGTGTCATGTGCTCGCGTGCCAACGCCAGGCGGGACGTGGCTGCCTCCAGCGCCTGCTGGGAAGCGGTGAGCTGCAGCTTTGCCATGTTGATGTCCACCTGAAGTGTTGCCTCGGCTTGCGCTAACTCGGCGGTAGCGGACGCGATCTGCGTTTGTGCTGCCGTTTCCAGCGGACGGTTTCGGGCATTGGTGCCAATCGGGATTTGGACGACCAGACCCACGCTTGACGCGGCACTGGTTGCACTATCCTTCTCCCGTCGCATCAGCAGACCAACTGTTGGCGGTTCGCTTCGCGTGCGATTCACCACGTCCAGCGATGCCTGCGAGCGCTTGAGGGCCGTGCGAGCGGCCAGTATCCGCGGATGCGGGTCGCGCATCCCGGCGGCGATCGGTTCCGGCTCAGTGGAAGGGATATCCGGTTGGCCAGTCAAGGTCGTGTACCGTGCCTGCGTTTCCTGCAGCTTTGCCCGGGCAGACGCCACTGCTCCCCTGGCTGCCAATACTTCCTGCTGCGCAAGGATGCCGTCAATCCGCGCCAGGTCGCCGGCCGCGACCCGACGCATCACTTCGTCAGCAATGGATTCGAGGTGGTCTTCGTGATCCTCGGCCTCGTCAAGTACTGCGCGCGCTGCGGCGACTGCCCAAAGCCGCTCGCGCACTTCGCCGGCAATAGCCAGCCGGGCATTGGCGACCTGCGCTTCCAAATCCTCTGAACTGCTTTCGGCCAGGCTCTGCCGCGCGGCTTTCTGGCCAGGCAGCCAGACTGGTGCGGAAAGCGACACCTCCGTTTCCCTGATGCCGTTTTGGTCGGTCCAGCGATCACTCCTCTGCGCAAGGCCAACGGTTGGCGAACCGGCAATCCAGGTATCCGCTGCATCACGGCCGGCAAGCATCTCGTTGCGGCGAGCTTCCAGAGTGCGGCCTTGTGACGACCGCTGCCAGGCCGCGTCAAACGCAGCGTTCAAGCCGGGCGGACCGGCTTGTGACAACGCCATGGGCGATACCAACGCCACGGCGGAAAACAAAATACTTAAATAATATGCACGCATGCAATCTCCATTCGGTATGAAAAAGCCAAAACCGAAGGCAAATACAGCCGGCGCGACAGGTCGCGCGGACGGACTCAGTGAAAGTGAGGATGAGTGCTGAAGTGCCCTCGGTGGATTAACCGAGGGATTGAGGCGGCCGTTGTGGCCGTTCAGGAACAGGATTGGGAATAAAGTGACCGAGGTCACCACGGGCGACCTTGAACGGCTCGTTCGTCAGAAATGGGACTGCAACGGACGGCAATGCAACGCAAGGGTGAGACGCGGAATGCTCAGCGAAATGCTTTGCCGACTCCCCCGAGTCGTCATAGTGTGTTGCGCCATGCTCATCATGGTGATGGCTCACCCCGTCGACATGTTCAACTTCGTGGGCGATGTTAAACATTTCCTCAAGCCCAAACGTGCCGCCTTGCGCAGCAAAACTGTGCAAGGGAAGCAGGAGCATCAGGAAAATGCAGAGAAAGCGACGCACGGGGAAGTCGTTAAACGGGTTGGGCAATGATTATACCAATGACGCCATGCTTAGCGGGAAACCATTGTCGTTCCGGGAACCCTATCGAATACGGTTGACTTGAAACAAGGTTTTTATTGGTTGTTAAAACGATAGTGAATCTCGCAACGTATGAAATGAAACTGCGGGAATTGGGCTGCTGGCATTTCTGAAGACTCCCGCACCTCGCGGCCCATACATCGTCCCGGTTTGATGGTCGATGATTGGCGGAGAGGCATCGTTTCTGCAAGGAGCGCCGCCGCCTAATTGCAGCCGGACTCTTTGGCGTAGCCATGTTGGTGCGGCGGCAGCCGCGAAGGTCTCGAACTGCTACGGTCTATGGAGGCAATTCAAGTCGGTCAAATCCGGGCTAAAGCCGCCCGCACGTGGACGGTTGGTTATGCACTACAGGACTGGGCACGACTTGAACGGCTTTCTTCTCGCGCGCCGGCCTCGTGGTACTATACCGGGGTATAGTATTTTGATTCTCAAGGCAAAGATGGGACACACTGTTCGAGATAAGGGCAAGTTGCTCAATCGCGTGCGCAGGATCAAGGGCCAAGTTGACGCAATAGAGCGTGCGCTCGAAGGTGAACAAGGCTGTGCAGAAGTCATGCAATTGATCGCCGCAACGCGTGGCGCAATGAACGGATTGATGGCGGAAATCATCGAAGGCCACGTTCGGGACCATGTCGCGAGCCCGGACATCAGCAGCGCCGCGGCCCGAGAGGAAGGTGCTGACAAGCTGGTCGAGGTCCTTCGCACCTACCTGCGCTAATCAAGTCAAGGAATTTTCATGTCACTTCATCACGCCCACGAGGATCGCTCCGCCTGGATGCATGATCACGTCTTTGACGAAGGCAATCAATCGGCTCAACGCGGCACGCGTGTAGTCATGTGGATTACCGCAGCGATGATGATTGTCGAGATTGCCGCCGGATGGTGGTTTAACTCGATGGCACTGCTTGCCGACGGCTGGCATATGAGTTCTCACGCGCTGGCCATCGGACTTTCGGCATTTGCCTATGCTGCAGCACGTCGGTATGCCCGTGACCCGCGTTTTGCCTTCGGCACCTGGAAGATTGAAGTGTTGGCGGGCTTTACAAGCGCCGTACTGCTGATGGCTATCGCGGCGCTGATGATCTTCGGTTCGGTAGAGCGTTTTTTCGCGCCGGAGCCGATCCACTATCAGGAGGCGATTCTCGTTGCGGTTACCGGACTTGTTGTCAATGTTGTTTGCGCATTCATTCTCGGAGGAGCACACCATCGCCACGGGCATGACCAGCCTCACCATGAGGTTCATGACCATCACCACAGCCATGAACATCATCACGACTTGAATCTCAAGTCGGCCTATGTCCATGTAGTCGCCGACGCTGCGACCTCTGTTCTGGCCATCGTCGCCTTGTTTGGTGGATGGCTTTACGGCTGGTCCTGGCTTGACCCAGCGATGGGACTTGTAGGAGCAGTGTTGGTTGGGGTATGGGCGAAAAACCTTATTCGTGACACTGGAAAGGTATTGCTGGACCGGGAAATGGACCATCCGGTGGTCGAGGAAATCCGGGAAGCAATCGAATCAACTGAAGAGAATAAGCGCACGAGGATCACAGACTTGCATGTGTGGCGAGTCGGAAAGCAGCATTTTTCCTGCGCCGTCTCCGTTGTCACATCGGACCCATCGCTAACTGCGGCCGACTTGCGCAGCAAGATTGGCGTCCATGAGGAGATTGTCCATACTACGATTGAGGTGGTTCACGCGCACTGAGGCGATTGCTACCGCAGCCTGCTCTTGGCCGCCAAGCGTCCAATAACAAGAGGGCAGAATGCGATCCTTGCCGAGTTACGGCCGTCAGTGCCTTCATATTGCTGGTGCACGACTGGCCGCAGGACGCCGTCGCTCAGGCGGTGCCGTATGGCGTCTATGATGTCGGCGCCAACCGCGGCTACGTCTGCGTGAGTGACTGCTTTGACATACCGCGCTTTGCCGTTGATGCCATTGGCCACTGGTGGTGCGACGGAGACTGCCGGCGCTATCGCCAGGCGCAGCGGTTATTGATCTTGGCGGATGCGGGCGGGTTCAACAGTTGCCGTTCGCGGGTATGGAAGGCGCAGTTGCAGGAGCAATTGTGCGATCGATGCGGTCTGGACGTGACAGTATGCCATTACCCGACGGGCTGTTCGAAATGGAATCCGATCGAGCATCGGCTGTTCAGTCAGATCAGTCTGAATTGGGCTGGTGTGCCGCTGCGTTCGTTCGAAACCGTGACGCGCTATATCGAAGGCACTGAAACGGCCACTGGACTGCGCGTGAAGGCGGTGCTCAAACGCGGCGGCAATGAGCTTGGCGAGCGGGTTTCGGATGAGGAGATGCAGCACCTGCGCATCCAGCCGCACGCCATCCGTCCAGCGTGCAATTACACGCTGCATCCGCACGAGGACTGCGCGACAAATCACCAGCTTATTTCGTGACAAATCCTAAGCCGGACGATGTCCAAGTGCGATGACACCCGCCCCGACGAGAGCAAGGCCGACACCAACATAATCATTCCAGGTCGGACTGACTCCGTCGACAATCCATAGCCATCCAAGCGCCGTGGCAATGTAGATCGCACCGTAGGTCGCATATACCCGTCCGCTCGCTGTGGGATGGAGCGTTAGCAACCAAACGAAGATAATCAAGCTGCACGCTGCCGGAATCAGGAGCCACGCAGCGCCTTTTCCAGTCATCCAGAGAAGTGGCAGATAACACCCGACCAGTTCGGCAATCGCGGTTACAACAAATAATGCAAAGGCGCGGGGCAAATCGGACCAGTCCATTCTCAGTCCTGTTTCAACTCAGTTGCGAGATTTTCTCGTGTGCACGATCAGTTCGTTCAGGAGGCGATACGGCGGCAGTAGCAGTAGACAAACTTCTGAACCGTGCCAAACGGGGTGTGATGCTCTTCGCGTTCGTGCTTGAGCAACGTGAATGGTGTACCGAACTCGGCGTGAAGTTCAGGCGCCGAATAGCGCCGAACCGGCAGGCCACTGCACTGAAGCGGGCCGTCTTCTGCAAACGTGGCGACGATGACGTGGCCACCCGGCTTCACCGAACGCAGCACGGTCTGCACGTAGGCTTTGCGATCCTCCTCCGAAGTCAGGAAGTGGAATACAGCGCGGTCGTGCCACACATCGTAAGCATGCACCGGAAGGTTGGCGGAAGTGATATTTGCCTCAAGCCATGTCACGTTCCAGGCTTGATCGCCAAGGCGAGCTTGGGCGGCCGCAAGTGCTGCGTGGGAAATATCGAGTACCGTGAGCGAACTATAGCCTTTGCTAAGCAGGTCGTCGACGAGTGTCGAGGCGCCGCCACCGACATCGATGATCGACGCATTCAATGGGACGCCGGTTCCGCCAATCAGTTCCAGCGACCGATCCGCGTGCTCCTGGTACCAGCTCACGCCGTCAGTCGGCTTCGTGGAATACACTGTTTCCCAATGATCTTTCTGCTGCATGCATCCCCTCCGGAAGAAAGCTGTGGCTCGATCGTATTTTGAAAAAGATTATGCCACTGATATTCCTTGGTGCCGGCGACAGCATTCCTCTATCTCACTCCCTTATCCGCCTTTTGACGTTTTCTCCAGTTCTTCCCGAACAAGCTTCAGCAGTTCCTGATCGCCAAACGAAGGCAGGGGACGGCCATTGACAAAGAACTCAGGCGTCTTCTTCACATTCAGCGTCTGCAGGTCCGCCATATCCTGCTGGACTATACGGGCAATTTCTGGAGACTGCATATCGGTCTTCAGCCGTTCCACATCGAGGCCAAGAGGTGCGAGGTACTGCCAGACGAGCTCAACTCGTGCGGTATGGTGCTCAGTCCAGCCTGATTGCGCAGCGAATAGCGCTTCCAAGGCTTGCCAATACTTGCCTTGCTTGCGGGTCGCCTCGAGCACCTTGACTACGTCTTCCGACCCCTTATGGAATGGTGCGTACCGCACCGAGAGGCGGATCTTTCCCGGGTGGGAGGCCATGATGTCCTTGACGAACGGGTAAAACGCGGCACAGCCTTCGCACGCTGGATCCAGGAACTCAACGATATGGACCGGTGCTTCCGCGTTCCCGGTGGTGGGCGAGTGGAAGCGGACAAGGGCCTCCCGATTTTGAGTGACGACTTGCGTTGCCTGTTCTGTTTGATTGCCGCGGTACAGCTGCGTAGCAGCGCCGAACGCCACTGCCAAAATCACGATGGCCGCGATAAAAATGGTCTTCTGTTTCATTTCCGGGTCTTCAAATAGGTAGTAATCAGCAAGGCATTTATCACAGAAAAGGCCGCGACGGAGAGTAGCGGGATCGTCACAAACCCCAACCATTCCACCTCTACCTGTGAACACGGAACACCTTGCTGGCAAGGTGTCATGGTTTCCGGGATAACGCCTTCAATAAGCAGCAGGTGATATGCCGCGACGAGCCAGCCCGCGATCGACAGTGGAAGTGCATAGCGCACCCCCTTCACGTCCAGAGGAAAAAGCCCGACGGCGAGCACAAAGGCCAACGGGAACATGAATATCCGCTGGTACCAGCACAGTACACACGGTGCGAATCCCATGACCTCGCCAAGGAACAACGCGCCGAGCGATGAACTTGCGGCGACGAGCCAGGCCACGAATACCACCGCCCAAATGTTCTCGTGTGTGCCTCTACCGCTATTGAGACGGCCAAATGCGGGTCTGCCTGTTTCAATCTTGTTCATTGTCGTGATTCCCATGTTGGCCGGGTAACCGTTATATACAGTTACTCGCAGCCGAGCGTCGCCGGCAGCGAGCATCCGTGAGACGACACGTGATCAATACTGCCCTCTCTGGCGGTATTCAGCTAATTTGACAAGCAAGAAGCTGAAGGAAGTGGGCTATGTGGCGAGATGACAGTCGCAGCAATAGCCGGTGTGCCCGCACTGACAGCGGTTAATGATAGTTTGCAAAAACCTTAGTCAGCTTTTACTGGCGGCGAGTTTGTAGAAGTTCCTTGTTCGGCCGAAGCGGTAATAGCATGGTGGGCCACCTTGGCGACATAAGTTCTTGGAGGCGTATGATCGAGGCGGTAAATTTAGGGTTTCGGAAAAACTATTTGCTGCAACGGGTATTTGCCGCCCGAAATTTACGAGTCGATACGTTACTTATTTTGCGTCACGCGGGCTGTATGTGCCTATGTAATGCACGTTCGGCTCGGTGCTCTTTTCTCCCAGTTATACGGACAGTGCTAAAGGAGACGGGGAGGGCAGTACTAGCTATTCCAGAACGCTCCGACAATGCCGGAAATGGCAACCAGTACACCTAGTCCGCTCGCGACAATTCCATAGGTGGTGATCTCGATAAACAGGAGCACAGCACCGAGGAGCGCCGCTCCAATCCCGATGCAGACCATCACCAAGTACTCACTGTATTCCATCAATTTGACCCGATAGTTTCAACGGCTGGAATTAAACACTAAATAGTGGCAAATTAACTCCCATACTCATGGGAAATTACTGCAAATCCGAGGACACACTTACGATCAAGCGAATCGACGTATCTCTTGCCTGGCTAGCTCCCTGTAGTTAGTCTCCAGAGAAACGACTACTACCGCATCTTTTTGCTGCCACGACTTTTTGCAACCTTCTGGTTTCGGCGCTCTGGCGGCAACTGCTTCGCCTTTGCCCGCATCCGATACAGCAAGAGGCCAATAAAGACGGCGGCGATCAACCATAGCACCAGGATCAGGTTCATGAGTTCCGGGGGAACCCAGCGTCCGTTAAAGTTCATCACCGCCGTCCTTGCGTACTGCACGTGTTCGTCGGCCACGCCTTCGCAGTGGCCTTGCTGTCTACTGAATCCCTACCTTGCGCTGCTCAGCTCGGATGAATGCGGTAATGTGCGCAACATCATCGGGGGTGACCGCTGGCACCGGAGCCATGTCACCGAATTGCCAGTGATGGGCGCGCACCCCGCGTGCCGCCGCAAGCTGGAAGGCGACGTCGCCGTGGTGGGACGGCTCGTAGACCTTGTGCAGCATCGGAGGCCCCTTGTCGCCGCCTTTCAGATCGGCACCATGGCACGACGCGCAATGCGTGGCGAACAGTCCTTTTCCTCTACCGGGGTTGGGCATCAAGCCTTCGCTCGGCTTCGGAATTTTCATGGATTGGGCCTGCGCAGCGGCGCCAATGGACAGCATCAGAAATGCCGCCGTTGCTGCGAAGGTATGCACCCTTACTCGTTTCATGTCAGGTTTCCTTAAGGGTTTCACTATTCTCAGTGCTGGTGAATGTGCGCGCTGCTTCCGCGTGCGGGTACGCTTCCCTTCGTCGCTTCGCATCCTGTTAACGAGACGGCGACGACGGTAAGCGCAATTGCGGCGATGGCTTTCAACGTCCACATACAAGTCTCCAGATGAAGTTGAAAAGCAGTGGCGTTCAGGTCCTCGTCATGACTCGCGCCCCTTGTTCAGTCGCCATTGCTTGACCAGCGCGTACAAAGCTGGAATCACGCCGAGCGTAAGAACCGTCGACGAGATCATGCCGCCGACCATCGGCGCGGCAATGCGGCTCATTACCTCGGACCCGGTGCCGGTGCTCCACATGATTGGCAGCAGGCCGGCCATGATCGCGACCACGGTCATCATCTTTGGACGGACCCGCTCGACCGCCCCTTCCATCACTGCCTCATACAGGTCGGCTGCGGTTGGCTGTCGACCTTCGCTGCGGGTCTTTCTCTTCACGTCTTCCCATGCATGGTCGAGGTAAATCAGCATCACCACGCCAGTCTCCGCGGCCACGCCGGCAAGTGCGATAAAGCCGACCGCCACGGCGACCGACATGTTGTAGCCGAGCAGCCACATCAGCCAGACACCGCCGACGAGGGCAAACGGTACCGACAGCATCACGATCAGTGTCTCGGTCAGCCGCTTGAAATTCAGGTACAGCAGCAGGAAGATGATCAGCAGCGTCACTGGAACGACGACCTTCATCTTCTCGATCGCGCGTTCCATCGCCTCGAACTGACCGCTCCAGGTTGCGTAGTAGCCCGGGGGGAACTTGGCCTGCTCGTTGACTGCCTTACGCGCATCGGCTACGTAGCCACCAATGTCCCGGTCGCGGATGTCGACATAGATGTAGGCCGACAGCAGAGCGTTCTCGGTACGAATGCCCGGTGTGCCCTTGGCAATCTCGATGCGGGCCAATTGGCCGAGCGGGATCATTGGGCCGTCCATGGTTGGTACCAGCACTTCGCGCGCGATCAGTTGCGGGTCGCTGCGCATCTCGCGCGGATAGCGTACGGTCACTGCAAAGCGCTCCCGGCCTTCCACTGTCGTCGTTGCCATTTCGGCACCAAGCGCGGTGGCGATCACATCCTGCACCTCGCCGACAGTCAGGCCGTAGCGCGCGAGCTGCGCGCGGTCCGGTTCGATGTTGAGGTAGAAGCCGCCGGTAATCCGCTCGGCGAAGGCCGACGTCGTTCCCGGGACGGTCTTGACCACTGCCTCGATCTGTTTGGCCAGCTTTTCCATCTCGTCCAGGTCCTTGCCGAACACCTTGATGCCAATCGGTGTGCGAATGCCGGTCGACAGCATGTCAATGCGCGCCTTGATCGGCATGGTCCAGGCGTTGGAGACGCCGGGGAACTGAAGCGCCTTGTCCATTTCGGCAATCAGCGCATCCATCGTCAGGCCGGCCCGCCATTCGGATTCCGGCTTCAGGTTGATGACAGTCTCGAACATCTCGGTCGGCGCCGGATCGGTGGCGGTGTTGGCACGTCCTGCCTTGCCGTAGACCGATGCGACTTCCGGGAACGACTTGATGATCTTGTTCTGCGTCTGCACCAGTTCAGCCGCCTTGGTCATCGTCATGCCCGGCAGGCTGGACGGCATGTAGAGCAGGGTACCTTCGTTCAACGTCGGCATGAACTCGCTGCCGATCCGGGAGGCTGGATAGATGGTGACAGCAAGGACCACCAGCGAAAGGAAGACCGTGGTCTTCTTCCAGCGCATCACGCCCTTGATGATCGGGCGGTAGATCCAGATCAGGAAGCGGTTCACCGGGTTTTTCGCTTCGGGCATGATCTTGCCGCGGATGAACAGCATCATCAGCACCGGCACCAGCGTGATCGACAGGATCGCCGCGCCGGCCATCGCGAAGGTCTTGGTGTATGCCAGCGGCGAGAACAGGCGGCCTTCCTGCGATTCCAGCGTGAACACGGGGAGGAATGACACTGTGATAATCAGCAGCGAGAAGAACAGCGACGGGCCGACTTCCTTGCAGGCAGCAAGCATCGCGTCGACGCGCGATTCACCTTCCTTCAGCCGTTCGAGATGCTTGTGTGCATTCTCGATCATTACAATCGCCGCATCGACCATGGCACCGATGGCGATCGCAATGCCGCCCAGGCTCATCAGGTTCGAATTCATCCCCAGCACGCGCATCGCGATGAAGGCCATCAGCACGCCGACCGGCAGCATCAAAATCGCCACCAGCGCGCTGCGCACATGCAGCAGGAACACGATGCAGACCAGGGCGACAATGATGCTTTCCTCGATCAGCGTATGCTTCAGCGTGTCGATCGCGCGATGGATCAGCTCGGAGCGGTCGTACACCGCTTCAATGCTGACGCCTTCCGGCAGGCCAGCGCTGATTTCGGTGATCTTGGTCTTGACGTTGTGGATGACCTCAAGTGCGTTCTGGCCGTAGCGCGACATCGCAATGCCGGAAACAACTTCGCCTTCGCCGTTCAACTCGGTCATGCCGCGCCGCTCGTCGGGGGCCAGCTCAACGCGAGCGATATCGCGCACCAGCACTGGCGTGCCGCGTTCGGATTTCACTACCAGGCCTTCCAGGTCAGCCTTGCCGCGCAGATAACCTTTGCCACGCACCATGTACTCGGTCTCGGCCATCTCGACCACGCGGCCGCCGACGTCCCGGTTCGACTCGCGGATCACTTGCGCCACCTTCATCAGCGGAATGCCGTACGCGCGCAGCTTGACCGGGTCGACGGTGACTTGGTAGGTCTGCACGAAGCCGCCCACCGACGCCACTTCGGCCACACCGGGTGCTTTGGCCAGCTGGTAGCGCAGATACCAGTCCTGCAGCGTACGTAGTTCGGCCAGCGTCTTGTCCTTGGCCAGCACCACGTACTGGTAGACCCAACCCACGCCGGTCGCGTCCGGACCGATCTGCGGGGTGACGCCCTTGGGCATGCGTCCCGCGGCAAAATTCAAGTATTCCAGGACGCGCGAGCGCGCCCAGTAGATGTCGGTGCCATCTTCGAAAATGACGTAGACGAAGGACGCGCCGAAGAAGGAAAAGCCGCGCACCACCTTGGACTTCGGCACCGACAGCATGGCCGACGTGAGCGGATAGGTCACCTGGTCTTCAACCACCTGTGGCGCTTGCCCCGGATACTCGGTATAGACGATGACTTGCACGTCCGACAGATCGGGCAGCGCATCAATCGGGGTCTTGATCACCGCATAGACGCCGGCGACCGTGACGAAGAGCGTGGCCAGCAGGACCAGGAAGACGTTCCTGCCGGACCATTCAATGAACTTGTTCAGCATGATGGCTTCCTGTTAACGATGGCCGGCGTGCGGATCAGCAACCGGAGCGGGCGCCTTCCTGACTGTCGCTGGAGCCGGCTGGAATCCGGTGATCACCCACTCCCCCGGTTGGCGCTCGACGAACTCAAAGGTCACCGGGTCACCCGGCTTCATGTTTTTGAGCAATGCGTTGTTGGCGACCTTGAACTCCATGGTCATTGCCGGCCATTTGAGGCTGGCGACTGGACCATGGTTGACGCTGACCGTGCCCGATTTCGCATCGATCTCATCGATCGTGCCTTCCGCCTTGTGGCCCGCGCCAGTCGATTTTGCAGCGCCAGCATCCTGACCAGACGGCTGCGCGCCGTGCCCGGCGTGGCCGCCGAAGCCGCCGACAGCCGCCTTGAGGTTGCTTTCCGCATCGATCAGGAAGTTGGCTGCAACGACTACGTCCTCGCCATCCTGGACACCCTCCAGCACCTCGACGTAGTTGTCACTACGCGCACCCAGCTTGACTTCGCGCGGCTCGAACCGGCCTTCCTTGAGCTGCACCAGCACGATGCGGCGCGTGCCGCTATCGATCACCGCCGACAACGGTACCGTGACTGCTGTGCTGCGCGGGGCCGCCGCCAGTTCGACATTGGCAAACATGCCCGGCTTGAGCAGCTGGCCCGGATTGGCAAGTTCGACGCGAACCTGTGCGGTGCGCGTGTCGGCATTCAGGGTTGGGTACACATACGTGACGTTGCCGTCGAATTCCTTGTCTACGTACGCGTTGATCCGGACTTTGGCTTTAGTGCCCGGCTTGACCAGGCTGATATCCTGCTCAAATACATCGGCAAACACCCAGACCGTGGAAAGATCGGAAATCTGGTACAGCATTTCGCCCGGCATGAAGCGCATGCCCTGGATGGCTTTCTTTTCGGTCACGATACCCGATACCGGCGAGCGGAAGGTCATCGTGCGTTTCGCGTCACCGGACTTCGTCAGTGCCTTGATCTGTTCGTCGGAGATATCCCAGTTCCGCAGACGAAGCAGGCTGGAATCGGCCAATTGCTTCATTCCCGACTGCACATCGCCATCGGCTCCCTTGAGCGACTGCAATCCTTGTGCGGCGATCGCGTATTCCCGTTGCGCCGAGACCAGTTCAGGGCTATAGACTTCGAACAGCGGCTGTCCCTTGCCGACCAGCTGTCCGGTTGCGTTCACATGCAGACGCTCGACATAGCCTTCGAATTTCGGCGAAATGACGAACACGCGCCGCTCATCCGGTTCGATACGGCCGGCCGCGCGCACGACCTTGTCGATTGCCCGCTGCGCCGCTTTCTCGGTACGCACGCCGAGCTTTTGCACCTTCTCGGTACTGATCTTGATCTGGTTGCCGGAAGACGCATCGGCCTCTTCCTCGCCTTCATAGACCGCTATGTAATCCATGCCCATCGGGTCCTTTTTCGGCACCGGTGAGGTATCGGGCAGTCCCATCGGGTTGCGGTAGTACAGCAGCTTGCGCTCTTTTTTCACCGTGCCTTCGGCTTGTCCGGCTGCGGGCACGCTTGCGGTAACCCCGCCAGCCGTTTTTTGCGAACCGACCAGGTAGCCGCCGCCAGCGGCGACGACGGCCGCGACGACGGCCACGATCGCAATGTTTGCGGACTGTTTCATAGTTCTTCTCCTAAAAGTCGTTCGATTTCCGCCAGGCGGGTCTGGGCGTCAGCCTGCGCCTTGATCTGGCCTTGTCTTGCCTGGCGAATCTGGCGCTGGGCATCGAGCAAGGTCGCGAAATCAACCTTGCCGTTTTCATAGCTGGCCAGGGCTGCCTTGTAGGTCAGCTCCGCCTGGGGCAGCAAGCTGCTGGTGATGATGGATTCGGTGCGACGGGCGGCTTCCAGGGCGGAAAGGCTCTCGGCCAGTTCCGATAACACCTCATTGGCGGTGGCCTCCTTGCGCGCGCGCGCGGTGGACAGCATCGCTTCGGACTCACGCTCCATCGCGCGGCGCGACGATTGCTGGATCGGAATGTTCATCTCGAACATGACTTCCCATTCCTTCACCGATTTGCCGCTCTGCATAGGCGCAAAGCCGACAGCGAAATCCGGATAGCGGTTCTTGTACGTCAGGTCCCGGCTTTTTTCCGCGGCGCGCACGCGTGCGTCGTCGGACGACAGCCGTGGGTTGCGGCCGCGCACGCGATCGGCAAGGGCGGCGTACTCGAGGTGTGCAGGGGGCGGCAACTGGCGCAGGCGTTCCGGATCGGCCAAGGGCGCGTTGGGCGGACGGGCGATCAACATGTTCAGCCGCGCATGCAGCATGCGCTTTTCGTTGTCGAGCATCACGAGCTCGTTTTTCATATTGGTCAGCTCGACCTGGGCGCGGATGGCGTCCGATTGTGCGGCCAGGCCGCCGGCATAGCGAACCTGGGTGACGCGCTCCAGGCGTGTCATCAGGTCCAGGATTTCCTTGGTCAGGCGCTCGTTTTCGTGGATGTAATAGAGCTGCGCGTAGCCGGCCTTGATACGTGAGGCAAGATCGGCCCACATCGCGTACGCCTTGCCCTTGGCCCCTTCGGCCTCCAGCGTGGCGACCTCGCGTTGCAGGTCGCGCTTTCCGAACCAGGGCAGTTCTTGCATGATCTGGTACTTCGCCTGGCCAACCCGGCTGGGCGACAAGGTGGGATTCTGTTCACCCATCTTCGTGATGTCTTCGAGTTCGACCCGGAGTTTCGGGTCGGGCAGGGCGCCGGCCGATGCCGACCGCTCGCCTGCCGCTTCGGCTTCATAACGCATGGACGCATACTCGGGATTCCGTTCTCGGGCGAATTCGAGAAGGCTTTCGACCGAGGCGCCGATTTTTTGGTCATCGAGAGCGTTCGCCAAAGGCGCACCCAGCGTTAGCGCGACCGCCAGAGCGCAGGCACGTAATGTGAATTGCATTGCTGTCTCCGAAGAGAAAATGAAGTATCGGAATTGCTTACCGCAGAGGCGCGCGACGCTGACCTACGGATCTACGCAACGATTGCGAAGGCGTAACGGCATGCCGGCGCGCACCGGCGGGAGCGCGGTTCAGGCAACAGGCGTGGGGTCAAATCCGGAAGCAGCAGTTCCGAATCGACAGGGGAGGGGAAGAAGTGCGGGTCAGCCAGAAGCTGGCGGCTTGTGCGTGGATGGGACGGTAGGCAACATCCGCGTTGCCCACTTCGGGGACCAGGATGATCGCAACCGATGGCGTCAGGTTCGGCGGCTGCGGCCGGTCCCCCGACTGATTGTCTCCCTGGCAGTGCGTGCGGCACAGCGACGACTGCATGTCATCCATGTCCTCGCAATCCGAAGCGTTATGGTGCTCGCTCATGGCTTGCATCATGGCCAGCGGTGGCTGTCCCTGCCCATCAGCGACGCTTGGGCAGACATAGGCCGCGACGGCGAGCTGGCTGAAAAGCACGCTCACCATCACAAGCAAGGCTGCAATAAAGCGAAGATGTTTAGGCAGTTTCATTACGCGTTTAGGGTTTGCGGCGCCAGTGCGTTGAGATGCACCCATAGTGACGCTTTTATTCTACGCAATCAAGGCACGCATTTTTATTGACTCAGATCAATCGAATCAAGATCGGTCCCTGAGTGACAGACGTAATGATAAACAGTTGCAGGCCGAAGTTCCGTAGATTACAGACATGTAATCTTGACGACGGTGGTCCGCAAGGATGCTTTCAAAGGGGGAAGCCCGGCGTGAAGACTAAGGGGCTGCACGCCGGACTGACTACGAACGTCAGAAGTTAATGTTGTTGTTTGCGGTCTGCGTCGGATTTACGGTAGACGTGATGCCACTGGCGAAAGCGACGTTGTTCCCGTTATTGTTCTCGACGTTCTGCACCTGGCCGATGGATTGGGCCGCGTTGAATTTGAAGTCGCCGTAGGGCAGGCCGACTTGGGGCTTACCGTAGGATGGCGAGCAGTATGCCGGCATGTAGCTGGACGGCGGTGTGTAGCAGGTGCCGCCGCGGACAGCGGACATTGCTACGGCGTCCAGTTCGGTTTCGGCGGAAAGGTCTTTGATCAGTAGTGCGGTCATGATGGATCTCCTGAAGTGGAATGTGCAGTTCGACGGATGCCGGTTTTGGGCCCTTGTCGATTTTGGTGTTACACGGTTGGGACGCCTCCGAGTGCCGGAACGCCGACGAACGCGGCATTGTTGCCGTTGTTGTTGACCACGCTCTGGCTCTGGCCAATGAATTGGGAAGGATTCAAGGCAACGTCGGTTTGCGGCAAGCCCAGAAAGGGCATCCAGAAGGCCGGCATGCCTTTGAACATGCCGCCGTGGACTGCCGACATGGCAGCGCCGTCGAGGTCCTTGGCATGGGATAGATCGATGATCGTTAATGTAGTCATGGTGTGTTCCTGAAAAGTCGGTTGGTTGGATGAGCGGTTTGTCGGGCTCGCCAGATCTACAGCAGGGACCGTACCAGTATCGAGACGGATTGAGCGACAAGTCGCTAACTACTTGAAAAACAAGGAAAATACGCGCGGGTGGCGGAGCGTGCCAGTCGCGAAGTGAAGGCCGCTGCCGCTGAAGTGACGGCACCCACCCCACACCTAGATGCATGGTGTTGTCATGGCCGCGACAGAGGCCGTAGATCAGGTAGCACCTCTGCATGTACAGAGCGACTACCGCATCGTTCTATATAACGCGCCTGTAATTTCTCTGTCACGTTTCTGTCGGGCAGCCCATCCTAGACTGCAAGCATGGATCAGCGATGTCGCGATCCGATTGCAACGACGCTCAGTCACTCATCAAGGGGTACATCATGAAAGCACGCAAACTTATTCTTCTGGCCGCAACGACTATGGTGGCCATGTCTGCAACGATCGCTTCAGCAAACGACAAATGGTTGGGAGATCGTGGCGACAATTGGCAAGAGCACATCAAGTCGACCAAGACACGGGCCGAAGTGATCGCGGAGTTGAACGAGGCACGCGCGCAAGGCTTGATCCGGGGGGGCGCGGAGCACGATTATCCGCACCAGCCGGTGGCGAAAAGCACACGTACGCGTGACGAAGTGCGCGCCGAGATGATCGACGCCGCGAAAAATGGCACACGGACGGTGGATTACACCAGCGGTCGATAACGCAAATACACTGGCGGCGCAGCGACGAACCGCTGTGCCGCCAAGCGCTATTCACTGGCGCCCGTGGAGACTGCAGGAATTCTTGATTGAATTGAATGAGGCGCGGTCCAGTTGCCGTCCTGAACGCGATTCGGCGGCAAGCGCAGCTCGAAGCACGTCACGCTGTCCCGGGACTCGACACTGATCGATCCACCATGCAGCAAGAAGATTGACTTTGTGATGGCCAGTCCGAGCCCGGCGCCTTCGGCGGAGCCATGCCTTGAACTATCGGCACGGTAAAAGCGGTCGAACAACCGCGGGATATGCTCTTGTGCGATGGTATCTCCGCGGTTCGTAATGCGGATGGCAAGGGCGCCATCGTCCAAGCGTTTCAAGTTCACGACGACTTCGCCCTCCGCACTCGAATGTCGGATGGCATTTGACAAGACATTGCTGATCGCGCGACGCAGCAGCATCCGGTCACCGTGGACATGACCTTCGCCGCCCAGTACGAGCGCGAGGTTCTTGCCGTCGGCGAGCACTTCAAAAAAGGAAAACAGGTCGCGGACTTCCTGGCCAATGTCAACGGTTTCATTGAACGGTGCGACCAAGCCATGCTCCGACTTTGCTAGAAAGAGCATATCGGCGATCATCCTCGACAGGCGCGTGAACTCTTCCATGTTCGAATACAGGATCTCTCGGTATTCGTCCGCGCTTCGCTCCTTCGAAAGGATGACTTGCGTTTGCATCAGCATGTTGCTGACTGGCGTGCGCAGCTCATGTGCAAGATCCGAGGAATAGTCGGACAGTCGCTGGAACGACTCTTCCAGGCGCCCCAGCATCATGTTCAGGGTATGAACCAGCTCCTCCAGTTCGACGGGTACCGTATCTGCCCGCAGGCGCTGATCCAGGCGGTTTGCGGTTATCGCGGACGCGGCATGGTTGATTGCGCGTAGCGGCTCCAATCCCTTCCTGACCGCGAAGCGTCCCAGGATCCCGCTGACCACTGCCGCGAGAATGACGATGAGCCATAGTGCGAACTGAAAGTTCGAGATGAAATGCTCGTGATGCGAAATATCGAGCGCGATATCGACAATTGCCGGTGGCGCTTCGGAGAACCCAAGGGGGGCGGTCGCAGCCATCCGCAGATACGGCTTGTCGTCGTTACCCGATTGCCATACGGGCGTGGCGTCGTCACGCACCCGGGTCTGCATGAGCTGCTTGGCCGGGGAGTCCTCGCCGCTGACGGTAATCAATGTCGCCGCATCCGGCCACCGGATCACCAACGCCATGCCAGGGTGGCCAACCAGTGCAGCATTCAATTGCTGCGGCAACGTCTTCATGTCGGCTCTCGATCGGACTTTGGCGAGCGTATTGCGCGCAAGTTCAAGCTTTCCGGTCAATGCCTCAGTGTCGAGTTCGGCAAAATGGCGCTCGACAAGGGAGTTGACCACCAGTCCGAGTCCGAGCAACATCGCGGCCGATGTGAGGGCGAACAACAAGGTCAGTCGATTGGTCAGGGAGAGGCGTTTCATCGATCCCGCCCATCCGAATCCAGCACATACCCCATGCCGCGTACTGTGTGAATCAGTTTCACCGGGAAGTCGTCATCGACCTTCGCCCGCAGCCGGCGTACCGCGACTTCGATCACGTTGGTGTCGCTGTCGAAGTTCATATCCCAGACCTGGGACGCAATGAGGGAGCGGGGTAGCACTTCACCCTGGCGCCGTAGGAGCAGCTCAAGCAGCGAGTATTCCTTGGCCGTCAAGTCGATGCGCGTGCCACCGCGGGTAACCCGGCGTCGCAGAAGGTCCATTTCAAGGTTGGCCGCCTGCAGGATTTCCGGTCCCCGGCTCTTGCTTCCACGCCGTAACAGCGTCCGTACCCGGGCCAGCAGTTCGGAGAAAGCGAACGGTTTGACCAGGTAGTCGTCGGCGCCCATTTCGAGTCCCTTGACGCGGTCGTCTACGTGGTCGCGCGCGGTCAGGAATAACACGGGGATTTCCTTGCCGGCCCTGCGCATCGATTGCAGGATCTGCCAGCCATCCATTCCGGGCAACATGACATCCAGGATTGCCAGGTCGTATTCCCCGTTCAATCCCTGATGCAAGCCGTCAATCCCGTCGCGGACCAGGTCGACCACGAAACCGGCTTCATCGAGCCCCTGTTTCAGGTAGTCACCCATCTTGCGTTCGTCCTCGACAACCAGGATCTTCATTTTCTTTCCTCATGCGTGGCGGTCGAGTCAGGATTATCCGTGAGCCGCCTGCCGACGCCAACAACATTACAAAAATGTAATCGTTGCCAATTGAGATCGTGCGGACGCGGCTCTAACGCGATTCTGCATATGGACGCGCATCGCGCAATCAAGTGGCTGCCCATTAAACAAAGCAAGGGCGCCTGTACAGCGCGGCGCCCTTGACTGGGGTGTCCACTTGCAGGCAGACGTCGACGCGGAGGGGAGTGACGCTACCCGCTGTTAGTGACATCTATCCGAAGTGGAGCAAGGCCAATGCTGCTAGTTTGCGCCTCCCGCATACGTTCTGTCCGGGCTTATATACACCCTGACATTGCCGACATCCACGTCTTTCGGTGCAATATCGGACAGGTTGAAGACCGGAAGTCCAAACGTGTCAAAATTCCACGCGAAGGCCTTGCCTTTCGCGACAAACTTTAATGTCTGCCCCTGCTCAATGTTGAGATAGCGTGTTCCCGGTTGCAGTTCGATGGTCTGTTGCGATCCCGAAACAGGGACCGGGTTGCCTAGCGGCGCAGCCTGATTTGCTGCCAGTGTGGACGCGCTGGCAGATGTAAGGAGTGCAGCCAGCATTAAGGCGTGGAGTCGTGGTGTCAAGTTCATGATTCAATCCTGATTGAAGTAATTACAGTTACTAGGGATGCGTGGTCTACGGCGCCGCCTTTTCACGGGGCGCGCCGAGTGAGCAATCTATTCAGGCGCGCGGAACCTGGTGCGCATTGCCTGCAGCCGCGCGTAGGCGCGGAGCGAGTCAGTGTGGGAGCAATGCGGGGTCGCGACGTCCGGCACAGATGCCAGTTGGATCAGACGCGGTGTGCCCATTTCGGGCGTTCAGGCGGAGGCAAGGGAGAATCCGGGAGAAACGCTAACGGGGTCGCGAACTGTGGGCTCGCGCTATTGGGAACGTGAGTAGATAACTCGGCGGGGGCAATCAACGATGTGCCGACTTGGCACATTCCGCAGTCGGCATGCGCTGCCTTGGGCAGGGATGTTTTATCGGAACCCGGCCCATCCCCTTCCAGATGTTGATGCAGGTGATGGCCGAAATGACGGGCCGACTGGTCAATTTCGTGCCGGCAGTACGTTCCCACTGCCGCCCATGAGAGCTGCAGCGATATCAGTACCAGCAAGAAGAATGCGAAGACTCTGCGCATGTGCGGAATTCTAGCAGCTTCGATGCCGCGTTGCGTCGGCGGGGCGACGTTCAATGATGTGCGCGGCAAAAAAATTGCGCACGGTAGCAGTATCGATCACTTGATCCCGGTCTAGGTGAGATGAAGTCCCCGCAGGTCCGACCAGACGTACCGCACCCAGCAAATGGTGAGTGTTTCGATTGCGTCGAACAACCGGATATCATGCGGACGGCCGGCATCATCACGCATGACGACAATGGCGCGCGAGTCTTGCGCCGTGCGCGGTGGAAAAGCAAAGGCGACGGTTGGCGCCTTTGCTGCAGGGTTGGGGGCGATTAGAAGCGGTGCTGGACGCCGAGCGCAACACCGGTCTGGCTGGTGCCGAAGCCGGCATCGTCACGCGACAAGCTGACCAGCCGGTCGTTCTTGCCGCGTACATGGCCAGTGGTCGCGTACAGGAAGGTACGCTTGGATAATGCGTACTTGGCTTGCAGCACGAGCATGGTCGGATCGGCGTCGGTGCCGCTGGGGACATTTTTGATGTTCTGGTGGTACAGTGCCGCCGTCAATGTCACGGTCGGTGTCGCACTATAGTTCACGCCGCCCCAGTACAGGTCGCTGCGCAAATCGGCTGCGCCGGAGGCGAGCGATCGCTTGTAGTTGCGGTAGCCGCCTTTCAGATTGATGCTTTTCGACAGTTCATACGCGGCACCGAGATGCACGGTATCCGTCTTGTCATAGGCGCCACCGGCGACAATCGTACCGTTCGCGCGGTCAACGACGGCCGCGACGCTGAAGGGGCCGGTCGCGTAGCCGGCACCCAGTACCAGGCGCGCACTGTCGGTCGTGCTCCCGGCGGCTTCGCCGAAACCATAGCTGGCACCCAGCTTGACGCCGTTGAACGTGCCCTGGTACTTGATCAGGTTCGACACGCCGGTCAGCATGCCATCCCTGCGGCCGCCGGTGGCGTTGCTCGAGGTCGCCCATGAGTACAGCGGCGCATAGCCCATCGGGTCGAACGGCAACAGGAAATCGTAGGTCGTGCTGTAGGAGCGGCCGGCAATCACGCGGCCGAAGCCGCCTTCCAGTCCGACGTTTGCCTGGCGGCCGAACAGCGCGCCGTCCGACGCACCGGTGTCGAGCAGGATGCCGCCTTCCAGCTGAAACAGCGCCTTCAGCCCGCCGCCCAGATCTTCGGTGCCGCGAAAGCCGATGCGCGAGGTGTTGGTGCCTCCGGAGCTTTGTCGGAGCAGGCTGTCGCCGGCCGCATTGGCATCGCTGACATATTCAACGCCCGCGTCGAGCAAGCCGTACACCGTGACGTTCGATTGCGCGTGCGCGGCGGTGGCGGCCATGGCCGACAGCGCGAGCGTAAAGGCGGTTTTTTTCATGTAATCCTCCAACTGATTTTGTTTGATGATGGCGGCAGTGACGCGCGTGACGCCGCGCCGCGGTTCGAGCGAAAATGGCGTGCATGGTCGCTGCCCGAAGCTTGACGGATGGAGGCTGTCAGTTAGCTTTCAGTGACAGACAGCTGAGCGGCGCAGTCTGCGTCTTGTTGTTAATTTGCAACGCGGAGAGCAGTGTCGCGTTGGCCACGGTGTACACGGCGCACGACGTATGGATGGAAGGATCAGTCGCATTTTCCGAGCAAGCCGGGCCGGCGATGCTCGATCACGTATGCTCAACTGTAAAGGGGCGCACTGATGCTGCCCGACGCGGACCTGCCGTCAATGACAACCGCCGCCGTGGGTGCCGAGCTTGGCCGCGGCGGCGGGTTCCCCATGTGCCAATCCTTGCAGGATCCCGCAGTCCTTCGCCGCCTGCGCTGTCTGGCACTGGTTGCGCAGTTCAGTCAGTTGCCGTTGCAGTGCCGTCAATTCTTCGATACGGTGCGCCACGTGCTCGATATGTTTGTCGAGCAGCATGTTGACCTCGCCGCAATTCGTTTCCGGTGCATCGCGGAAGCTGAGCAGGCTGCGGATTTCGTCCAGCGTCATGTCCAGCGAACGGCAGTGACGGATGAATTGCAGACGCTCCACATGTGTATCGTTGTATAAGCGAAAGTTACCTTCGGACCGCGCCGGCGTGGGCAACAAGCCCTGTTGCTCGTAATAGCGAATTGTCTCAACCAGGCAAGAAGTTTTTTTTGCCAAGTCGCCGATTTTCAATGGCGATGTCGTCATATTTCCTTAATTGCAATCAAATCCAGGCCTTGACTCTATAGTTGCTATAGGGTGTGTAATACGCATTATAGAAATCCTGACCGGAGTTCGCCATGAGCAATTGTTCTAACCTGGCGTGCGGCTGCAGCAGCCAACCGACGGCCGTCGCCAAGGCTGTGCCGGCCGTCGATGTGCTGACACTGAGAATCGACAAGATGAATTGCCCAACCGAAGAGGCGCTGATCCGGAACAAGCTCGGCGGGATGGCCGGCATCGACCAGTTAAGTTTTAACCTGATGCAACGACGTTTGGTCGTGCAGCACCGACTGCCCGATCCGACACCGATCATGGCCGCGATCGAGGCGCTGGACCTGGCGCCGGTGGTCGAAGGGCGCACCGCAGAAGCGTCCGCGCAGCGCGCAGTGTTCCGCATTGAGAACATGGATTGCCCGACCGAGGAAGCGCTGATTCGCAACAAGCTCGCCGCGCTGCCCGGGATCACTGGGCTGGAATTCAATCTGATGCAGCGAAAACTCGCGGTCAACCACAGTTTCGATGACGCGGCGCCGATCTTGGCGGCCTTACAGGCGATCGGGATGAATGCGGTACCGGACGCGTTGCCCGGGGGCGCCAAGCAAGAAACGGTTGCGCCTGGTGTGTCGCGCAAGCAGTGGTGGCTGATGGGCGCTGCCGGCGTGGCTTCGCTGGCGGCGGAAGCGCTCGCGTTCGCCACCGGCGATGACGCGTCGCTGCCGGTCGTTGCGCTGGCGCTGATCGCAATTGGGACAAGCGGTCTAGACACCTACCGCAAAGGCTGGATCGCGCTCAAGAACCGCAACCTCAATATCAATGCGCTGATGTCGATTGCGGTGACCGGTGCGGTATTGATCGGGCAGTGGCCGGAAGCGGCGATGGTGATGTTCCTGTTTGCGCTGGCCGAGCTGATCGAAGTGCTGTCACTGGACCGTGCCCGCAATGCGATTCGCGGCTTGATGGCGATGGCGCCGGACAAGGCCACCGTGCGACAGGCGGACGGTAGCTGGCGCGAGGTCGACGCCAAGCAGGTGGCAGTCGGCAGCGTGGTGCGTGTGCGGCCGGGCGAGCGCATCCCGCTCGATGGCGTGCTGGTGGCCGGCCAGTCGGCGGTGAACCAGGCACCAATTACCGGCGAAAGCATCCCGGTGGCCAAGGCGGTGGGCGATAACGTGTTCGCCGGCACCATCAATGAAAGCGGATCGTTTGAATTCCGCGTGAGTGCGGAAGCGACGCAGTCGACCATTGCGCGCATCATCCACGCCGTCGAGGAAGCGCAGGGCAGCCGGGCACCGACGCAGCGCTTCGTGGACCAGTTTGCGAAGGTCTATACGCCGGCCGTATTCGCGGTTGCGCTGCTCGTGGCCGTCGTGCCACCCGTGGTGTTCGGCCAGCCGTGGTCGGACTGGGTCTATAAGGCACTGGTGTTGCTGGTAATCGCCTGCCCGTGCGCACTGGTGATTTCGACGCCGGTCACCATCGTCAGCGGGTTGGCGGCTGCGGCACGGCGCGGCATCCTGATCAAGGGCGGCGCTTACCTGGAACAGGGCCGCCTGCTGAAGGCGCTGGCACTGGACAAGACCGGCACCATCACGCAGGGCAGGCCGGTGGTGACGGACGTCATTCCGCTGCGGTCCGCCGGCACCGAACCCTTGGCGCTGGCAGCGAGCCTGGCCGGACGCTCCGACCATCCGGTGTCCGGGGCCATCACTGCTCACTGGAACGAGCAGCAGTCCACAGCGCGTATCGTCGAGGTCGCCGATTTTGAAGCGATTACGGGACGCGGTGTCAAGGGGCGCATCGACGGTCGCTGGTTCTACCTGGGCAACCACCGTCTGGTGGAAGAACTGGGTATCTGCAATGCAAAAACAGAAGCGGTGCTGTTCCGGCTGGAAGGAGAGGGCAAGACCGCGGTGGTGCTGTGTGACGACGTGTCGCCGATCGCCGTTGTCGGCGTTGCCGATACCGTGCGCGAGACCAGCCGGCAGGCGATTGCGGACTTGCACGCGCTCGGCGTGCGCACCGTGATGCTCACCGGTGACAACCAGAAAACCGCGTCCGTCATTGCGCAGAATGTCGGCATCGATGATGCACGCGGCAACCTGCTCCCGGAGGACAAGCTGGCGGCGATCGAAGCCGAACTGGCCGCACACGGCACCGTCGGCATGGTCGGCGACGGTATCAATGACGCGCCGGCGCTGGCCAAGTCGAGTATCGGCTTGGCGATGGGGGCGGCGGGTACCGACACCGCAATCGAAACCGCCGACGTCGCGCTGATGGACGACGACCTGCGCAAGATTCCGCAATTCATTCGCTTGAGCCGCCGGACGGCGACCATCCTCCAGCAGAACATTGCGCTGGCGCTTGGCATCAAGGGCGTGTTTTTCGTGCTGGCGTTCATGGGCAAGGCAAGCCTGTGGATGGCGGTGTTCGCCGACATGGGCGCGAGCCTGATCGTGGTCGCCAACGGCCTGCGCTTGTTGAAAGCCGGTGCCACAAGCGCAAGCGATGCCGGCGCCGCTGCGGCACCGGCGGTGCAGGGGGCGCCGGCACGGCGCTGACAGGACGACGGCCGGTCGGCGAGGTGTTGTCATTTTGCTCAACGACTCAGAGCGGTACGTCCTTGACGCGATGGCGGCGACAGCGCTTTCAGCGGGAGTCAACGCCCAGCAATTCATATCGACGAGATAAATGCGGCAAGCAACCCAACATGGAAAAATACCTAGAACCCACACCGTTAATGGACTATGAAGTGCCGGCGATCCGCACGCTGCTGGCGGCGCGCGGCTGGGATGCGATGCCGTCGGAATTTGAAAAAATACGTGCTGCCTATGACTTCGTGCGCAATGAGATCCGGTTCGGCTATAACGCGTTGGATGACCTGCCGGCGTCGCGCGTACTGGTCGATGGTTACGGGCAATGCAATACCAAGACGACTTTACTGATGGCGCTGCTGCGGGCACTCGGGATTCCGTGCCGCTTCCACGGAGCGACCATCGACAAGGAATTGCAGCGCGGCGCGGTCACCGGTCTCTGGTTTACGCTGGCACCTGCCGAAATCCTGCACAGCTGGGCCGAGATCTGGTTCAACGGGAAATGGGTCAAGCTGGAAGGGGTGATTCTGGACAATGACTACCTCGGTGTTGTCCAGCAAGCAGCATCCAGGTCGTCGGTGCCGGTGACCGGATTCACGGGTTACGCCATCGCAACGAGAAACATTGCGCAGCCCGACGTTGAATGGAAAGGCTGCGATACCGCGATCCAGCAGGAAGGCCTTGCGCGAGATCTTGGCATCTATGATTCGCCGGACGAATTTTACGCCGCGGACGGCGTCAACATGACGCCGCTAAAACGGTGGCTTTTTTCAAAGTTTATTCGTCACCGGCTCAATGCACGCGTGGAACAAATTCGCAGAGGTGAAGTAACTTTTGATCAGGGAACAGGGTGCGCCGCAAAAAACGCGCGCGTTCAATGATATGATTCCGCCCGTGAAACGACTCTTGCTCATCTTCCTGCTTGCATTGCTGCCGCTCCAGTTCTCCTGGGCTGCGGCCGCTGCGTATTGTCAGCACGAGGGCGAGAACACGGCACAGCATTTCGGCCATCACTCGCATCAGCATGACGCGCAACCCGATTCGCCGGACGACGCTGATCCGACCGCCAAAGTCCATGCAGACTGCGCGTACTGCCATTTGGCGTGCCAGGCATCGTTCCTGACCACGGCGCCCGACATCGTTGTGCCGCATGGCTCGACCTATGCCGAGCTGCCCGCTCGACCCTATTCCTCCCATATCCCCGACGGCCTGCAGCGGCCCGACTGGTGCATCGTCGCATAGCACGACGAGACGCTCGCGCCTTTTTTGTAATCCTATAATTTCTGACGTCGTCTCGTCGAATTCTTTTCCATTCATCAGGAGAATTCGATGTACCGTTTGTTATTGTCGCTGAGTCTGGCGACAGTCATCGTACCCGCGGCCGCGCAAACCGCTGCCGCGCCCGGACACACGGCCTTGCCGGCCGCGTCCGGCCAGCCTACCCGCATGATCGAAGGCACCGGAGCACTCTCGCTGTCAGCGGCACTGCGCATGGCGCTCGATACCAATGCCGAGTTATCTGCCGCCAGGCACGAACTGCAAGCAGTCGAAGCAACCGTCCTGCAAGCCGGCGTCTTGCCGAATCCTGCGCTGGAAATGTCGGTGGAAGACCGCCGCCGCGAGGCGCGCGAAACGACGTTCGTGCTCAACCAGCCGATCGAGCTGGGCGGCAAGCGCGGTGCCCGTATAACTGCGGCGGAGCGCGGCAAGGATGCCGCCGTTGCCGAATTCCAGGCCAAGCGTGCGGAGGTACGCGGCGCCGTCATCACCGCATTCTTTGATGTACTTGCTGCCCAGGAGCGCCTGCGTTTGGCGGAAGAATCGGCTCAGCTCGCGCAACGCGGGACCGACGTCGCAGCCCGCCGCGTGACTGCCGGCAAGGTCTCGCCGGTAGAAGAAACCAGGGCGCGGGTCGCTGAATCAAGCGTGAGACTGGAACTGAGTCAGGCCAAGGTGGAACTGGCAACTGCACGCAAACGACTGGCGTCAACCTGGGGCAACCCGGTTCCGCAGTTCGAGCGCGCCGACGGCCGGCTCGATGCATTGCCCGAATTGCCAGACCTGAAGGATCTGACAGGACGGGCGGCGTCAGCCCCGGCGATGCTGCGAGCCCGTTCCGAACTGGACCGCCGCCACGCGTTGGCACAGCTTGAAAGCAGCCGCCGTATTCCCGACCTGACCGTTAGCTTAGGCGTCAAGCGCTCCGAAGAGCTGGGCCGCAACCAGGCGATTGTCGGTGTCTCCATTCCCCTGCCACTGTTCGATACCAACCGCGGCAATGTACTGGAAGCCCTGCGTCGCACCGACAAGGCGCGTGACGAGCTGTCGGCGACCGAGGTCCGACTGGACGGCGAGATCGCACAAGCCTACGAGCGTCTGAACATTGCGCGCCAGGAGGCCGAGGCCTTGCAAAAGGAAATCCTGCCTGGCGCGCAAAGCGCGTACGAAGCGGCGACCAAGGGTTTCGAGTACGGCAAATTCGGTTTCCTCGACGTGCTTGATGCACAACGCACCTTGCTCCAAGCGCAAGCCCAATACCTGCGCACTCTGTCCGAAGCGCACCGTGCCGCCGCTGACATCGACCGCATTCTCGGCGAACCTCTGCACGCCACAAAGCAATAAGAGTTACCCATGAAAATCAACCTGACCAAGAAACAAACCCTTTCCATCGCCACCATTGTCATCATTGGCGCGCTGCTGGGCTCCCTGATCCTGACTATGGACAACGCCAAGCCGGCAGGCGATGGCCACGGTGGCCACGGGGACTCCCATGCCGAAGCAGGTCATAGCGAAGACAAGCACGGCCACGATGAGCACGAAGGCCATGAAGATGAACATCAAGCGAAAGGCCCGCATGGCGGCAAGCTGTTTGCCGAGGAAGACTTTGGCTTGGAGATCCTGCTGGCCGAGGAAGGCGGTGAACCACGCTTCCACGTCTACCTGTTCAACAAGGACAAGCCCGTGCCACCCAATAGCGCCACGGTATCGGTGACATTGACCCGTCCGGACGGCGAGCAGCAGGAAATCGCGTTCAAGCCGGAAAAGGACTACCTGAAGAGCACCACGCCGGTCGCCGAGCCTCATGTTTTTGAGGCGACAGTAGCGGCACAGACGGCGAGCGAACCGTTCCTGTTCAGCTTTGCGGAACAGGAAGGCAAGATCGAGCTGGGTGACGCGCAGGTCAAAGCGGCCGGTGTAACGATCCAGACGGCCGGTGCTGCAAAGATCAAGAGCGCACTGACTCTGCCGGGTGAAATCCATTTCAACGAAGACCGCACCGCTCACGTCGTGCCGCGTCTCGCCGGCGTTGTCGAGAAGGTCCATGCGGATCTCGGGCAGAAAGTGAAAAAGGGGCAGGTACTGGCCGTGATCGCCAGCACCGACCTGTCGGAACAGCGCAGCGAGTTGTTGGCCGCGCAAAAGCGCCTCGCACTGGCAAAGACGACCTACGAACGCGAAAAGAAGCTCTGGCAAGACAAGATTTCGGCAGAACAGGACTACCTGCACGCGGAGCAAGCGATGCAGGAAGCCGAGATCTCGGTACGCAACGCACAGCAGAAGCTGACCGCCCTCGGCGCAAGTGCCGGTGGTTCTGGTGCGCTCAACAGCTACGAAATCCGGGCGCCGTTTGATGGCATTGTGGTGGAAAAGCACATCTCGCTCGGCGAAGCGGTGAAGGAAGACGCGAGCATCTTTACGATTTCCGACCTGTCCACCGTCTGGGCCGAACTTGCCGTGCCGCCGAAAGACCTAGGTTTGGTGCGCGTCGGCGAGAAAGTAACTGTGAGGGCTACCGCGTTCGATGCCAAGGCACCGGGAACAATCAGCTACGTCGGCTCGCTGCTCGGTGAGCAGACTCGGACCGCGAAGGCCCGCGTGACGCTGAACAATCCGCAGATGGCGTGGCGTCCCGGCCTGTTCGTCAATGTCGAGGTGGTATCGAACGAAGCCGACGTGCCGGTTGCCGTCTCCACCGAAGCGATCCACACCGTCAATGACAAGCCCACCGTATTCGTCCAGGTGCCAGGCGGCTTCCTCCCTACACCGGTGACGCTTGGCCGCAGCGACGGCAAGCTGGTCGAGGTGGTGAACGGCATGAAGGCAAGCAGCCGGTATGCAGGCCAGGGTAGTTTTGTCATCAAGTCGGAGCTGGGCAAGGCCAGCGCCGAACATACCCACTGATGCGAGAGGCACAACATCATGTTTGAACGCATCATACGTTTTGCCATCGAGCAGCGATGGCTGGTTATGCTGGCCGTGTTCGGCATGGCAGCGATTGGTATCTTCAGCTACCAGAAGCTGCCGATCGACGCTGTGCCGGACATTACCAATGTGCAGGTCCAAATCAACAGTGAAGCGCCCGGCTATTCGCCACTGGAAACCGAGCAGCGCATTACGTTTCCGCTTGAAACCGTGATGTCGGGCTTGCCGCATCTTGAACAGACCCGCTCGCTGTCGCGCTACGGCTTGTCGCAGGTAACGGTGATCTTCAAGGATGGCACCGATATTTACTTCGCCCGCCAACTGGTGAATGAGCGGATTCAGGAAGCGAAGGAACGCTTGCCGGCCGGTATTACGCCTGCAATGGGGCCGATTTCAACCGGTCTAGGCGAAATCTACATGTGGACGGTGGAAGCCAAGGAAGGTGCGAAGAAACCGGACGGCACGCCGTACACGTCGACCGATTTGCGCGAAATCCAGGATTGGATCATCAAGCCGCAACTGCGCAACGTTCCCGGTGTCACCGAAATCAATACCATCGGTGGCTATGCCAAGGAATACCAAGTCGCACCGAGCCCGGAACGGCTCGCCTCGTATGCCTTGACCTTGCAAGACATCGTCACCGCGCTGGACCGCAATAACAACAATACCGGCGCAGGCTATATCGAAAAGCGTGGCGAGCAGTTGCTGATCCGCGCACCCGGCCAGGTGCAGTCGATGGAAGACATCCGCAACGTCATCCTCAGCAATGTGCAGGGGGTGCCGATCCGTATCCGCGATGTGGCCGACGTCGAGATCGGACGCGAGTTGCGCACTGGTGCCGCCACCGAAAACGGCCGCGAAGTCGTGCTCGGCACGGTTTTCATGCTGATTGGCCAGAACAGCCGCACGGTGTCGCAGGCGGTCGACAAGAAAATGGTGGAGATTAACCGCACCTTGCCAGAGGGCGTGCAGGCCATTACCGTCTACGACCGGACGATCCTGGTCGACAAGGCAATCAGCACGGTGAAAAAGAACCTGCTGGAGGGCGCGGTGCTGGTCATTGCGATCCTGTTCCTCTTTCTGGGCAATATCCGGGCGGCAGTCATCACCGCGCTGGTGATTCCGTTGTCGATGCTGTTCACCTTCACCGGGATGGTCGGCAACAAGGTCAGCGCCAATCTGATGAGCCTGGGTGCGCTCGACTTCGGCATCATTATCGACGGCGCAGTCGTGATCGTGGAGAACTGCGTGCGCCGCCTGGCCCATGCGCAAGCGCTGCACGGCCGGCCGCTGACGCGGGCGGAGCGCTTCCACGAGGTGTTCGCGGCGTCGCAGGAGGCGCGGCGGCCATTGCTGTACGGCCAGCTCATCATCATGGTCGTCTATCTGCCGATCTTTGCGCTGTCCGGGGTCGAAGGCAAGATGTTCCATCCGATGGCGTTCACCGTCGTCATTGCGTTGATCGGCGCGATGATCCTGTCGATGACCTTCATTCCGGCGGCCGTGGCTCTGTTCATCCGTGGCAAGGTCGCGGAAAAGGAAAACATTCTGATGCAGGGCGCCAAGCGCTGGTATGCACCGGCGCTCGACATGGTTATGGGGAACAAGTCGGTCGTGCTGACCTTCACGGCTGTCGCCGTGATCCTGTCCGCCTTGCTTGCCACCCGCATGGGCAGCGAGTTTATCCCGAGTCTGAACGAAGGGGATATTGCGCTGCACGCTTTGCGTATTCCGGGAACCAGTTTGTCTCAATCGGTGACGATGCAAAGCGAGCTTGAGCGGGCGATCAAGCAATTTCCGGAAGTGGAGCGCGTGTTCGCGAAGATCGGGACCCCGGAAATTGCTTCCGACCCCATGCCGCCCAACGTTGCCGACAATTTTGTGATGCTCAAGCCGGAGTCGGAATGGCCGGTGCCTAAACGCAGCAAAGCCGAGCTCACAGCGGCCATTCAAGCGGCGGTCGCCAAAGTGCCTGGCAGTAATTACGAGTTCACGCAGCCTATTCAGATGCGTTTCAACGAATTGATTTCCGGTGTGCGTAGCGACGTCGCAGTCAAGTTGTTTGGCGACGACATGGACGCATTGAACGACACTGCCGCGAAGATTGCTGTGGTCCTCGGACGGATTCCCGGTGCCGATGCGGTCAAGGTAGAACAAACCACCGGACTGCCGATGCTGACCGTGAACATCGACCGCGACAAGACTTCACGTTATGGCTTGAATGTCGCCGATGTACAGGAAACCGTGGCGACAGCGATCGGCGGCAAGGACGCCGGCGCATTATTCGAAGGGGACCGCCGTTTCGACATTATCGTGCGTATGCCGGAACGCCTGCGCACTGATCTCGAAGCAATCAAGCGCCTGCCCATCTCGCTGCCGCGTGGGGAAAACGGCAATGGTCGTACCGCCTTCATCCCGCTGGGTGAAATTGCCAGCCTGGAACTGGCGCCTGGCCCGAACCAGATAAGTCGGGAGGATGGCAAGCGCCGCATCGTCATCAGCGCCAATGTGCGCGGGCGCGACATCGGTTCGTTCGTGTCGGAGGCCGAAGCGCAGATCCGGCAGCAGGTGAAAATCCCAGCCGGCTACTGGACCACCTGGGGCGGCCAGTTCGAGCAGTTGCAGTCGGCCACCCAGCGTCTGCAGGTTGTGGTGCCGGTCGCGTTGCTGCTGGTCTTTACCTTGCTGTTTGCGATGTTCGGCAACATCAAGGACGGCCTTCTCGTCTTCAGCGGCATCCCGTTCGCGCTGACTGGGGGCATTGTCGCGCTCTGGCTGCGCGGCATCCCGCTGTCGATTTCTGCCGCGGTCGGCTTCATTGCGCTGTCCGGCGTGGCAGTGCTGAACGGCCTCGTGATGATCTCGTTCATCCGCACCTTGCGTGAGGAAGGTCGGTCACTGGAGCAGGCGATTCGGGAAGGTGCGCTGACGCGCCTGCGCCCGGTGTTGATGACCGCATTGGTCGCGTCGCTAGGCTTCGTGCCGATGGCAATTGCCACGGGAACCGGCGCCGAGGTTCAGCGTCCTCTGGCCACGGTTGTCATCGGCGGCATTCTGTCGTCGACGGCGCTGACGCTCCTGGTGCTGCCGCTGCTGTATGGGCTCGCCTATCGGAAAGACGAAGAGGCAGAAATCGCTTTAGAAGAAAAGCCAGTTTCCGTGCCTGCTTGACCATAGCCACGTGTGCTCGAGAGCTCACATGGCTTCATCAAATTTCCGTTATTGCTATCTAACCTGAAGGAGAAACCATGAAATTGTCGAAGCTTTCCGCTGCACTGTTCGCTGCCCTCGCTCTATCTGTATCGCACGCCGCTTTCGCTGCCGATGACCACAAGGGACACAACCACGACGACAAGAAGGGCGGCGAGCATGCGCACGATGTCAAGCCGCAGTACGGGGGCGTAGTCTCGGTCGTGAAGGACGTGAACTACGAGCTGGTCGCCAAGCCGGACAGCATCACGCTGTACGTCAATGACCACGGCAAGCCTGTCGACACCAAGGATGCGTCGGCGGCACTGACACTGTTGTCGGCCTCCGGAAAGACCGATGTGAAACTGGCACCCGTCGGCGAGAACAAGCTGGAGGCCAAGGGGAATTTCAAGGTGCAGCCGGGTACCAAGGTGGCCGGCAGCGTGAAACTCGCTGGCAAGACGCAGAACGTGAAGTTCACGCTGAAGTGACGATGGCCGGCGCCGCCACGCATGGCCGGCAGCAACACGTAGCGCCGCTGATGTTGGCCTGCGTGCTGACCGTGAGATGGGCCGCCGGTGCATCATCATCGAGAGCGGTAGCCGAAATGGAATGACCACGTAGAGGATATGGCAACAAGAAAAGAAATGGCCTTGATCCAGGCCGCGCGTGCGGGCGATGCGGCCGCCCAGCTGGCGCTGGGCAAAGAGTATCTGGGCGGCGGTGTGAGCTTGCCGCGTAATCTGACGACTGCGCTGTACTGGCTCGAACGCGCCGCACCGCATGAATCGGAAGCCGCCGCGCTGATTGCCGACCGCATTCCGTTTGAGGTTGCGCTGCAGGCGCAGCAACCCGTGCATGTGCGGCAATGGTATGAACGGGCATTCGATGCCGGTCACCTACAGGCCGGCGTCGTGTTTGCCAAACTGGCGTTTAGCGAGCGTGGCGGCGCGCAGGATCCGCTGGTACGCAGCAAGGCGGTCGCCGCGCTCGAGGCCGCCGCGCGTGGCGGCATCGTCGAGGCGCAGTTGCTGCTGATGCAGCAGCTAGGCGTGAACAGTTACTTTCCGTCTGGCGCACCGGCAGCAGCTGGTGCGCCGCCAGTGTCGGCCAATGAGCGGCAGGCCGCACTTGACTGGGCTGCGCGCGCTGCTGAAAATGGCGCGGTGCAGGCGCAGCGCGCGCTGGCCGTGCACGCATGGTCGACCGGCGACCGGGGGACTTTCCTGCGGTGGGCGCTGCCAGTGGCGCGTACTATTGCCGCGGGCATTCGCGGCACAGCATCCGCGGCACCGCTTGCCGCCGAAGACGTACTGCTGCTTTCGCGCTGTGCGCAGGCGCTGCACGCCAGCGGCGCATTCCAGCCGGAAGAAGTGGAACGCTTCTGGACCTTGGCCGCGCGCGGTGGCGACAGGGAGGCGCAGTTTGCTTTGGGCCTCTGGCTGGCGCGCGCGGACGCCAGTGGCAACTGGGCCGAGAATGCTCCCAAGTACAGTGATTACAAGCAGGCGATCCACTGGCTGACCCAGGCCGGCGAGCAGGGGGTGACGACTGCCTGGACAGCGTTGGCAAAGATCCTGCGCCGTCCAAATGCCGGGCAGCATGGCTGGAAGGAAGTGCAGCACTACCTTGAGCGGGCTGCCGAAGCGGGCGACTGCGCCGCGCAACTGGAACTGGGCACACACGCATGGCGCGCACGCACGGAGGACGAAGAGAATGATGTGCGGGCCGCGTACTGGCTGCACAAGGCGGCGGCCCAGGATAGCGCAGAGGCACACCGGCTGTTGCGCAAGATCGCGTCGCTGCCGGTGCCGGCACCGTGGGCGGTGAGTGCACAACGCCAGCTCGACGCCGACGTGATCAGAAACCACCCTTTCCTGGTCGCCCGGATTGAACTGGCAACACTGTTCGGTCTCTCGTTTCCGGAGGCGATCCTGCTCGACGTCAACACCGCGGACCGGCGTCACTGCCTGCTAGTCGATATCCGCGGCACCTACGGGCGCAGCACGCGGCGCCTGGTACTGCTGCAGACCATCGATGAACGCCGCGCGCTGTCGCGGATCGTCCGCCTGTTTGCGAACATCGACTGCAGCGCGAGCGGCCCGGAGGGGGCGTATCAGAAGCGGCTTTACCTGTTCCGCAAGCTGGTGGCGCTGAGCGAAGAAGACGCGGAGGCCATGTTCCGCCCGCAGATCCGGCGGCTCCCAACGGCTGCCCATCTCGTGCGGGGATAATACAAGCGGTGAACTGGCAGCCGGTGTGACGGGTCACGGGCAAGAAAAAAGCCGCATCGTTGCCGATGCGGCTTCTTTTATCCTGCCCACGCCACGATGTAGCGCAGGAGGGAGATGCATCTACAGCAGGGAGCTTACGCCCCCCAGCTGATTAGAAGCGGTGCTGAACGCCAACGTTGAATGCCTTGTTGGTGGTGCCGCCTTCGGTTGCGTTACCGACGGTGAAGCCTGCGCCATTGTCGTTCTCGATACGGGCGATCGAGGTGTACAGGTTGGTACGCTTGGACAGGTTGTGCACGTAGCCCAGAGCGATCTGGTCTGCGTCGCGGTTCAGCGCGGAGCGGTCGTTGCGGCGGAGGTAGGAAGCCATGAAGCTGCCGCTGCCCACCGGAGCGGAGGCGCCCAGCATCCAGTCACGTGCGTCCAGTGCTGCGTTGTCCTTTTCGGACTGGAACCCAGCGTGCAGCTTGGCAACGCCGAAATCGAACGTGCCGCCCAGCAGGGAGAGCTTGGTCTTGTTGGTGTCGGTTGCGTTGTTCGCGTTGTTGTGTGCGAAGGTAACCATCACCGGGCCGTTCGCGTAGTTCAGGCCGAGGCCGAGGGTGCGCGATGCGGAGGTGTTACCGGCAACTTCACCCAGACCATACAGCACGTCGGCATTGAAGCCAGCGATATTGGCGCTGCTGTACTTGATCGAGTTGTTCACACGCACGGTGGTGCCAACCAGGTTGGTCAGAGCGCCAGCCAGGCCGGTGCCGAACGGATCGATCGAGTCTTGCGCAACGAAGATCGGTGCATACTGACGACCGAAGGTGACCGAACCAGCAGTCTTGCTGGACAGACCGACGTACGCCTGACGACCGAACAGCAGGCCGCCTTGGCCCAGTGCACCGGTGTCAGTGGTGAAACCGTTTTCCAGTTGGAAGACGGCGGACAGGCCGCCACCGAGGTCTTCCGAACCCTTGAAGCCCAGGCGGGAACCGTTGCGCACGCCGCTGGTCAGCTTCCAGGTTGTGCCAGCACCGGTGCCGAATTCGCGCACGAGGCCGGCATCGACGATACCGTAGATCGTGACGTTGGTTTGTGCATTAGCAGCACCTGCGAACGCACCCAGAACTGCCAGTGCCAAAAGCGATTTTTTCATTGAATAATCCCCAAAGGTTATCGAGCTAAATTGTTTTTAGACCCTTGGCGCTGCGCAGGTAAGCGTCGCGCCAAACAGCTTCTTGCGTAATTTGCTAAGAAGCTAGGCGTAATTTCATCAAAGTCCGGCGTGGACGACAAAGTAATTTTCGTGTTTTCACCGAATAACGCAGATTTTGTCTCGTCCTTACAACGATTCGGCGACTTTGTCCGGCTCACTAATTGAGCGGCGGAAAATTTAGCCGGCGGGCGGTAACGGGGCCAAAAAACATCGCATGTGACGGGGGCAAAATGCATATGGTCATCGTGTCGGGTGGTTAAGCAAGGTAATGGCAATGCGGGAGATGAGATGAAACGACTGCTTGTGGTTATTTTGGCAATAACCTTTGCCGGTGGTTGTGCCGGGCTGCGTATGGGCGGGACGGACGACTCGGCTGCCGCCCGCGCCGAGTGACAAAAAGAGCGCGAAATGTACGGCGGAGGCGCGCGTTGACAGCGTTGCTTTGGCACGAGTCGGCTTTCCAAAGGACGGTGTCGTGTAGCCGTTTGCGGCGCATGCCGCAACGCCGTTGCTGTTCGGGCAACCAGCGTGCGGTCAGTGCGGGTGAGCGGGCTGTGCCTCGGCAGAATGGTGAGCGGGGCCGATTACGCACAACTCGCCTTCCAGTTCGACATCGACCGTCACGTGTTCGAACACGTCCGCATCCAGGAGGCTACGTACCAGGCTTTTGGCGGCGATCATTTCCTCTCGGGTTGCGCTACGGTCTAGCACCAGGTGGGTGGTCAACACATGCACCTCGCCGTCGACGGTCCAACAGTGCGTGTGGTGGATGGACAGCACTTTGGGGTGGGTCAGCACTGTGCGTTCAAATGCATCAAGGTGAAACGCTTCTGGCACCATCTGGATAAACACATTAAAGACCTTGCGCAGGTTGCGAACGACGTTCCACAGGACGAAGAGGGAAATTCCGACCGAAAGCAAGGGGTCGATGAGCGGCAAGTCCCACACCGCCATTACGCCTGCGCCGATAAGCACCGCAATCCATCCGAGCGTATCTTCCAGGAGATGCCAACTGACCACCTGTTCGGTCAGCGAGGAGCCGCGCCTGACCTTGAGCACGGCGGCACCGTTAAACAGTACGCCGACTACAGCCAGCACCATCATTCCCGGCGCGTTCACCTGTTGCGGTGCGATTAGGCGGGCAACGGCATTCCACAGGATGAACCCCAGGCCCACGATCAGGACAAGTCCGGTGATTAAGCCGCCCAGCAGTGCGTAGCGTCGGTACCCATAGGTATGCCTGGCGGTTCGCTCGCGCCGTGACAGGCGGTCGAAGTACCACGCCAAGCCGAGCGACATCGAGTCGCCGAGGTCGTGGACTGCGTCGCTCAAGATGGCAACGCTGTTGGTCCACAGCCCCCCAACCACCTCGATCACGGTAAAGGCGAGATTGAGCAGGAAGGCGACCTGCAGGTTGCCGCTGCTGCCGTGCGCGTGGGCGTGGTCTCCATGTCGATCACCGTCGGTCATGGGCGCTCTCTAGGTGGTCACGCCGCCGACTGCGTCATGCGTCACGCGTGTTACCCTGCATTGTCGACGCTTGTTTGGTATAACTAGGTTCCGGCCGGGAGAGCGACTTTGCGCGACTGCCGTACGCTTGCCTGGGCGGTGTCCGCCGGGACGACGGAAAGCTTGCCCGTTGTCGTATTGAACAGCAGGTCTAGCTGGTAGCTCAGATAGATGGTGTCAGTGGCGTTCACGTCGAGCGCCGCTTCCCGGCTGTCGCCGGTTTGCACCTGCAGCTGGTGCCGGCCCGGCGCGACATCGAGGACCGCGAAGGTAAGCGGCGCCAGTTCCGCTACGGGTTTCCCATCCAGTACAACACGGGACACTTTAGTGGGTTCCTGGGTGTACGGGCGCACAAGGTAGATGCGGATCTTCCCAGCCGGCGCAGGTGCAAACCGTTTTGCGTCCACATCTTCCTCCGGTGAGGCCAGCGGAACCACAACGCACTCGTGCATCCTGCCTAGCCGTTTGCAAGGCTGAAACCCTTCTGCTACTTTCGGCGGTCACAGGCGCTGAGCGCGCCGATCACGGAAAGCAGGAGTATCCCCAAGGTGACGACTCTTGGCGCTCGCGGGGACCGTTTGGGGGCATGAGGGATGCAAGTAGGCATGATCATCGAAGGGGGCGTGCGGAAAGTCGCATAAACAAGTATATCTCGCCCGCGGACTTGTTACACCCTTATTCGGATGTCGGTGCCGCACTCTGCCTACCCGCGTGCTAGCCGCGGTCGTCGAGCGATGCACCACGATGTATGCGCGGAATAAGCTGGACACTGAATACATGCAGCACGCTTCATGCGAGGTCGATGCCGTTGCAGCAGATTGAGTTTTTAGGCGGGGCAGCGCACCGACACCGCGCAATCATGCATGCTCACCACTTGGCACCAAGGTTCCGACAGCGACCTGCAGTGTGCACGAATGGTTGCGGTCATTGCTCGTCCGAAGGCCGCTGCCAGAAAAAAGCCCGCGGCGCATGCACGGCGGGCCAACTCCGCACTAGGATTTGCGAGGAGATGACTACAGTGTAGCGCGTGGGCGCGGCATTACCATGACAACTAGGGGGCAGCTGCAACTTTCCTTACGAATGAGTGCCGCCAGCCTCAAGTGTGCAGTCTGAGACGGTTATTGCCACGGCGACATTATCTCCCACTGCCCTGTTTATACAGGTTGTCTTGCCCGCTGGCATGGGAGCCCGTGTTACCCGTTCCACTGGAACCCGTTGTATCCATGCCGGCGCAGCCAGCTAGGACGACGATCACTGCAGCCAATACGACTTTGCTCATTTCGTTTCTCCTGATATCTGTAACTCAGGCAATGCGGGCCAATGCTGTGCACTGCATTTCCACCCGACTCCCCCACCTGTTCTTGGCAAGTCACCTACGTCAGCCTGAAGGCGAACGATTGACGACCTATGGATGGGACGATTCATGATGCCACATTCTGACTGCGGCCTGCACTTACTGACTTATCATGGCCGCAAATGTTCCAGTCAAAGCTCTGATTGCTTCCAATAACAGAGGACGGATTGGGGACTGGTGTCAACTGGTTGATGCCGGATGTTCGTGGTTCGGGACAGGAACAACGTTCACCGTGAGGGCTGCACAGGCCGGCAATACGGCCGCTGCCTAAAGAATATCGAGGCCGGTCCACCTGCGGACTCATATTGTGCACGGCCTTGCAGGCGTGCGCCGGTGTCCGACGCAACTTCTATCTGGGGCGACGAGCCGCCATTGCTCGCAGGGGTCAGAGGAAGGTGCCGGTGTTTGCCCATTGACTGGGACTGACATCCAGCTTGAGCGGACCGAAGCCGGCGCCGATGATGCCGACGTTGTTCAGGGCATTGACTTCGACGTTCTGCAGTTGCGTGATGTTCTGGTTGACACCGACGTTGATATTGGCAATCGGGCCGAGACCTTGGAGCCAGGAATTGCCGCCGCGGATGCTGGCCAGCGCCGTGCGGTCGAGTTCGACATTATGCGTAAGGTCGTGAATCATGATGGTCGACATAGTGAGGTTCCTTGTGTTCGTTTATGGCAGGTGGGGGCGGCACCGCCCCCAACCGTGTGCTGGTTAGATGCCGAAGTTGATGGTGTTGGCGCCGGTCTGTGTCGGCGAGACCGTGGAGCTGATGCCGCTGGCGAACGCGACATTGTTGCCGTTGTTGTTCAGGACGTTTTGGGTCTGGCCAAGCATCTGCGATGCGTCGAACGAAACGGCGGACGGTTTGGCGTAGGGCTTCGGCATGCCATAGGTCGGGGCGCAGGACGAGCAGCCGCCGCGCACGGCAGCCATCGCCTTGCCGTCAAGTTCTTCGGTCATTGCCAGGTCTTTAATCATCAGGGTAGTCATTGCAGTATTCCTTATGGGTGAAGTAGGGGGTGGATTGCGAGCTTTTCTTTGGGGCTCGACAGACCTATTGCAGGGGGCGTGCCAGCGCGCAGTCCCGGCCATGCGAAATCTCGTAACGCGTTGAATTTAAACGTTGTTTTTACGGTGTTGAGACGCAACCCGGTATGGGTCTAACGACGCGCTGGGCGTGCAAGTGATGGGGGCGTTCCAACAGGTTTAAGCTGCTGTACGCGGCAGTCCGACAGTACGTACAAGTGGACTGCGGTCGTGTGTCTACCAGACAGAGTCCGGGCGTATGCTGGTAATCGAACCGCCGGGCATGCGTTGCACTGCGAACTTGGAGTGCCCGGCACATCGCACGTCGCCTGCGAAAGGGGCGTGACAACCATCGCCGTGCGCTGGCTCAACCACGATGGTTAAGTGCGACGCGCGGTCGCGCATGCAGCGCGCCGCGTGCGTCATCTTATCCATGTTCTCCACGTCGTCCGGGGACGTTGGCGGTACACGGTTGTAGCCGGTGTGGGCGCCGGCGGTACTTGCGATCGCTACTTGAACGGATGCTCGATGGACAGATAGAGAAGGACGTTGCGCTCGCCGGAGGAAGACCCAATACCGCGCGGGAAGGAAAGTCCTGACACCACCTGCATGCCCGACGCGAAATTGCTTGCAAAGCGGACGCCCGGATTAATCAGCGTCGTTCTTTCACGCTGCCGGCTGCCGTCCGCCTGCACGACGCCCGCCGAAGTTCGCACGGCTTCAAGCAATAGGTTCAGATTTGCCGTTGCCAGAAAAACCACGCTTGCGCCGACATTGGTTGCAGTCGTGTCTGCCTTCGTGCCGCCGGGCTCCCGGCTTCCCGGTGTGTAGGTCGCGCCCAGATTGAAATGCGAGACGAATGTGTCTGATAGCTCAACGCTGAGCGGAAGATTGATTTGGTAGCCGAGCGCGCCGCTTCCCAACCCCTTCTTGTATTCGCCGGTTGGCAAGATTACCGAAAAGCGTGGCGCAAACGCGATCTGCTCCCGCAAGATCGCCTGATACCGATAGTTCAGTGCGAGGTCGCCCATGCCGGTCGTGCCAACATGGGTCACCGGCAGCGTATAGGAGAGCTGGTGCGTTTCGTCCGGCACCGGCCATTCCTGCGTGAATGTGTAGAACCAGTCCTTGCTGCGACGGTTATACATGGCGCTTTGAATGTGCTGGACGACGCCAGCCTCCTGGTTGTACGCCTCTTCCAACAGAAAGGAATTGTCCTGAATTTTTTTTACGTCTTGCGCGCCACTGGTCGCTGGAACAAGCGTTGCAAGTAGCAGCGCCCACGTCATTTTGTTGAACATATTGTTTCTCCCTGGATATATCACCCTGTATTCTAGTACGTGGCACGCTGATATTCGCGCGATGCGCGTAGCGAAATTAATCGGGATGATGAAGGCTGGCTTGGATGGCTAGACTTGCAAGTCTGTCGCCGAACGAATCGGTATCACGTGGTCGGCGGTGGATCAGAGAGTGAGGACATTGGCCTTGGCGAATGTCCACTCAGAAGCTGTATCTCACTCCAAGGAACACCGACCGCGACGCGCCAGGCGCAACGAAACGCGTGTTTTCAGGAGCACCTGTTGCTACATGCGGCTGAACCAGTTCGCCATTGGGGAAAAAGCTTTCAGCCAGCACGCCATAGGTTTCGTATTCCCGATTCAGCGCATTGTTCATCCGGACGAAGAACTCAAACTGCCTGGTCGGCTTGTAGCTTGCACGGAGGTGGAGCAAGGCATAGCCGCTTATCTTGGCGTTACCGGTTTCCAGCGGCGCACCCCGCTCGGGGTCTTCAAGCAAGCCATCCTCGTTGCCTTGTGTGAACAGACTTGAGACGGCGACGATATCGCCGCCAAGGCTCCACTGCGGCGCAAACTTCCAGTCCATGCCGAGTTTTAACGTATGTTTCGGCAACCCCGCAATGCGCATACCGGGTGTGACTGCGATCGTCCGTTCACCCGCAAACAGGTTTCCTGTCGCCTCGTATGTCGCCTTGAGATAGCTGTAATTCAGCCGCAGGGCGAGATTGCCGATGTCGCGACGGCCGGACAAGTCCACGCCCTGATGCCTGGTTCGGTCGAAGTTGGAAAAATAGCCGAGTTGAGTGGCTCCTGCTCGCAGGAAAAGGATGTCGTTCTTGTTGATGGACTGATATATCGACGCGGTGTACGCGCTGTTATTGGCACCTCTGTAGCTCACTCCGGCTTCAGCCGTACGCGAGACGACTTGCTCAAGGAAAGGATCCGCCTGCAAGCCCGTCGGCAGTGCGCACGGTTGCAATGGATCTGCACAGCCCAACTCGATCACCGTCGGCACGCGGGTACTTTGCGACACGTTACCGAACATGCGGAACCCATTCGCCAGCTTGTGGGTCACTCCCACCGCCGGATTGAGCTTTTTATAGTCGAACGATTCGGTGGGCTGCTGGCCGCGATTATTGGTCAGGGTATTGGTGACCTTTGCCAGGTTATACCGGGTCGATGCAGTCAGGTGCGTACTTGAGGACAGTGCAAAGGTGTCTGATCCGTACAGTGCGATGTTCCAGGAACTGCCAGTAACAGCCGCGTCGAGTTGACGCGACGATGCAGGATCGGCGATGACGCCACGGCTCGCATCAAAGGCGCCGAATTGCGACATCTGTGCATAGTCGGCTTTGCTTCGGTCGGCAGTGATACCGAAATCCAGTTTGTGTCCATCAGCTTCGTGCGACAGATTCATTCCTACGCCATAAGCAGTCTGCCTGCTGTGCGTTTGGTTCAGCACGGCAGGGGATATTGCAAAGCCTTCATCTCGCGTCACGGAGCAATCATCGTCAAGCGAGTTGCCGGTTGCGTTAAACCCATCTTCACAAGCTTCCGCATAACTTTCGTAATCCGGATTCATGTCGCCATTGACGGTATTGCGCTTGCTCTTGCGGATGTAGGCAAGCGCGGATAGTTCGGTGTCGCCGCTTAACGCATGTAACAGATTGACCGAAACCTGCTGTACTTCATTCTTCGTCTGGTCCGGATGCGTGTACACCGAGCGGCGATTGCTTTCATACAGGTCGTCCGGAAGCAGACCATTGCCGATCAATGTGCTCGATCCTGACAACAAGGACATGTCCAGGGTGGTTCGTCCAAGATCGCGTCCGAATTTGGCGAACACATTGCCAAGTCGGCCGCTGGAAGAGTCGCGCCATCCGTCTTCGTTAAACTTCGTGCCCGCGACGAACGCATGCCATCCGTCATTCAGACGCTTGCCCAAGGCGATATCCAGCCGCCTGCGGCCAAAGCTGCCTACGGTGAGCTCAGACGTGAAGCCGGGATGTGTCTGACCTGATTTTGTCGTGAACGCAAGTGCGCCGCCCAAGGTATTCAATCCGTAAATAGGATTGGATCCGGGCACTAATGTGATATTGGCGATCGCTGCTTCCGGCAGCATGTCCCAGTTGATGACGTCGCCGAATCCTTCGTTGATGCGCACACCATCCAGGAATACCGAGACACCTTGCGGTGTGCCAAGTAACGAGGAAGCACGGTAGCCGCGAAAGGTGATGTCGCTTTGAAACGGACTGCCTTGCACTTCATTGATATTGACGCCGGTGAGGTTCTGCGACATGAAATCGCTGATGTTGGCGCTATTGGACTGCTTGATCACCCTGTCATTTGTCGTCTGGACCGGATATGGCAACAAATCGCGCGAAACGCCTAGGCCGGGTAGCGGAGTCGTGCCGACGACTTCGACAACCGGCAGCGTCTTGGCTTCTTGGGCCGCAACGGGCGCTGCGATGGCAAGTGCAAATGCAGCTTGCGCCAATGTTGTCACTTTACCGACGTCTACCTTAGGCTTGTTCGGTGTAGTAGACTGAAAATCCGAGACTGTCAGGTGAATCATGCATGTGTCTCCTTGTATTCTGTAATTCGGTGCATTGCAAAGCAGCAAGGAGCATGCCAATTGGTACGTACCAGTATTTCAAGTCCAAGTGCTTTGCTAGTGACGGCACTGCTCAACTGCGCCGATTCGCACAATCAACGACGGCCATGTTTTGGATGCCTTCACTGTGTCACAAAAATTTCATTAATGAGACACATCTGTTCAATAATGGAGCAGGTGGATAGGGTGTAATCTGCTTCAATATGCTGAAAATGAGCAAGAGATCAGTCAATTTGAGATTTGCTCAGGTTTTCAGCACCAGCTCCAAGGCGGATCACTCCAAGCTGTTGATCGCTTCCTGTCACTACTGTCCGGTGATTGTCGGTTGCTCCTGACTCTTGGTGACAGCAGAAATCCAGGCATCCAGCGGCTGTTCGCCAGCCAAACACCGGGTGCCGTGACAGTCGATGCAGTTGATCTACATGATCCGGTAGTTTTTGCGCAGTCCCTGAGATTGGCCAACGCGACCCATTTCGATGCATCGCTGACTGTGTGCAGGAACTAATGACTAATGAGCAACGTCGGCGCCGCCGATCTCATTCGGGTGTCGGCATCACAATGCCCGTCGCGACGTGGCGCGGCGCGAAACGAGCCGTTTGACATCGAAATGGTCATCTTCACGTTCCAGGCAGAGCGCCGTTATCAGTGCGGGCAATCAGCAAGGATTAAAGTGTCAGAGTTTTCCGTCCGTTCCCCCTGATTACCATACCGCGTGGGTTGACCTTACTTGGCAATACATCGATCCTTTGGTCTGGACGTGGAGCGGCTACAGACAGACGTGTAATCGCCAGACATTGCCCGCATCGTCCAGCAGGATGTCGCAGATTTGAACGGCCTGAGTGTAAGCAAGACGCCGGAGTTCTTCCTCAATGGCCGGCCTTTGCTCAAGTTCGGAGACCAGGAGCTGTTGAAGCTCGTGAGGGAAGCGCTGGAAAAATCGCCCCAAAAGAATTAACGGCAAATCACCGGTGCATGTACTGCGCATGCAAATACATGGCATGCTTGAAAAATGACGGCGTCGCCTATCCACATGTCACGGTACATCCCTCTCCTGGAGCCGAAGTCGATGATCTCGCCTACGAACAGCCCTGCATCAGCCTCTGCGCCGACTTTCACCGTCAACGTTTCCTCGTCTCGTCTCAATGTGACGACGTCGCCAACCTCGATTTCGCGTCGTAAGCACGCGCGTGACGCAGGAAGAGAGGGTTGAAATTCGATGTCCACATGCTTGTTTCGCTCGCAGAGGGTAAGCGCGTTATGTACTGTCTGCTCGCGGCGATTGTCGCCGGGCTCGGTGATGATGCTGTTTGCGGTCATGGCGGCACGGTGTCCACGCGTGCATTGTGCAGCACAAGGACTGTTTTCTTCAACTAGGGAAGGTGTCCGGAAGCGGAAAAAGCAAAGCCCGCACGAGTGTCAGGGAAGTATGCACGGGCCTTTCGCGACGTCATCGGGGGAAACGGGCTAGCGTGATTATAGGCCGTTCGGACTATGCTTGCAGTGCGTAGATTTACGGTATTCCAACAGTTAAAGGCTTGCAGCCCTATGGATCCGTTCCTACCTGCACTTGCGTACAAAGTAAACGAAAGCCATGTCTGTCGTCGTGATGTGATTTCGCAGCCAGCGGCGCAGGAAATACGAAACATTGCTTCGTTTTATGGGACGGCCATCCATAAACTCGCGGTGCATGCTCCGCACGTGTTGAAGCAATATGGCGTGCTCTAGCTGGTGCTCCTTGATCGCCGGAAAATCGAGGCTGCGCATGAGTTCTTCCTCCCTCTGAAAGTGCTTTTCTGCATAGATGAGCAGCTCGGTTATAGTACGCCCTACGACGATTGCTTCCCGTCCCAATATGCTGGCGTTGCGTAGCTCCTCAGCTAAAGAAAATATGTGCATGTGGTCTGCATCAATCGCTTTGTGGCTGCAATGCCTCACCTTTGGCGGAGTCATGTCTTCAACTGTTGTCACGATAAAAGCGGTCGAACAACCGCGGGATATGCTCTTGTGTGAAGGTATCTCCGCTGTTCGTAATGCGGACGGCAAGGGCGCCATCGTCCGTGCGTTTTAAGTTCACGGCTACTTCGCCCTCCGCACTCGAATGTCGGATGACATTCGACAAGACATTGCTGATCACGCGGCGCAGAAGCATCCGGTCACCATGGACATGACTTTCGCCGTCCAGTGCGAGGTTCTTGCCCTCGGCGAGGACATCAAAAAAAGGGAAAACAGGTCGCGGACTTCCTGGCCGATGTCGATCGTTTCATAGAACGGTGCGACCAGCCCGTGCGTATGCCCTAGCCCAAGGACTGTCGCAACAGCGTCGCCGCAAAGTTGGCTTCTTCGGAGAAACTCGACTCCCAACGAAGGGGAGTCTGTATGTCACCCTAGGCATGCGGCAATTAAAAGGGAGTGCTAGATGGGCACTGCACCTGAGTGGAAGTCCCTGGATTTTAAACGGCGATGGCCCATAAGGTGAAAACGGGCACGACGGCTGCGCAGGGAAGAACTGTTGTTGATGATGGATGCGGTCATAGATCGTACGCGAGCCGCGCGGTGGCCCGACCAGCGCACATCCTGCCACACTTGTTTGTGTGAGCACCCTGAGCGAGTATATCCAATTCTCTCGCGGTTCACGTTTCTTCTAGGCCTGCAATCTCAAGCTTGTGGGCGGGAGATACTTCAGCAGCGTGCAGCAGTTGTTGGGAGCAATTCACGCGTATGCATTTCCTTTCATCTGTAGGGGCGGCGTACGCAATCCTCGGGAGGGTCACAACCGGTCAGGAAGCAGTAGCGCCAGTCTTATGTTCCGCGTTAAATAGGATGTCTGGTTGAGTGATCGAGTCCATGTGATGGCGGACGCGGTGGAATTGCTATTCGTAGCAACACGCTAATCGCGTACGGCAGCATCGTTGTTGACCTCTAGCAAACTGGCGTCCTGAGTCGGGCAGCGTTGCGATCGAAACACCTTTCATGCCACTGTGCTTGTGTACAGTGCGAAGTCCCCTACGGGCATATATTTCTCGTTGACCTCGATGTACATAGATTACCCTTGTACAACAGTCTGTTTCTAACTGGAAGCGTTCTCGCGCCGTGTGCAGGACGCCAACGGACCCTGCGGCGACACCCGCACTCCTCGACCTTTCTTGAATGAAAAAAACGATGCTGATTCACCCCCTTCCTGATCCGATTGCGTTTTCGCTTGGCCCCGTGTCGGTGCACTGGTACGGCCTGATGTATCTGGTTGCCTTTGTACAGTTCCTGATGCTCGGATGTGTACGGATCCGGCAACCGCACATCGCCGCCGCCAGCTGGACTGTGGCGGACCTGGACGACATGCTGTTTTATGGGGTGCTGGGCGTGGTGGTGGGTGGAAGGCTGGGCGAAGTACTGTTTTACATGCCTGACTATTACTTCTCGCATCCGCTGGAAATCATAGCGGTATGGAAGGGCGGGATGTCGTTTCATGGCGGCTTCCTCGGCGTGATGCTCGCGATGGCACTGTGGGCACGTAAGAAGCAGCGCAGAGTCATGGAAGTGCTCGATTTCATCGCGCCACTGGTGCCACTCGGGTATGCCGCCGGCCGCATTGGAAACTTCATCAATGGCGAATTACCTGGTCGCGTCGCCGACGCGGGCTTGCCTTGGGCGATGATCTGGCCGAACGTGGACCTGCTGCCGCGTCATCCGTCGCCCATCTATCAGGCATTGGTTGACGGCGTTCTGCTGTTCTGTGTCCTCTGGCTGTATGCACGCAAGGCGCGGCCGATGATGGCAGTGAGTGGCGTTTTTACGCTTGGCTATGGGTGCGCACGCTTTTTTACCGAATACTTCCGCACGCCAGACTACACCGTATCGCTGGCAGGGCTGACGATCTCAGCTGGCCAGATGCTGTCACTACCCATGATTGCCCTAGGGACTATCGTGTTACTGGCCGGATACCGGCAAAGGAGTCGTTAGCGCCGTGCTGATCTGTAGCGACCAGCGGTACATAAGCTGGCCGCTCGCAGCGCTTACCGAGTAACGTTGCCAGTCGATGCAGGGAACGACTGCATGTTGCCTTCACTTAAAGCGAGCGAGGTCCGGATCGGTGATCGGCTGACGCGGCAAGCCGGTAATCGTCGCCAACGCCGTTAGTCGCGGCATCCCGCTCTGGACGTGCACTTTCCCTGTGCGGTCTAGCCACACAATCCCCGGTACGCTGTTGATAGAAAACGCATCCATTAACGCAGTATTCTTCCTGATCTTTTGCACCGAGTCGGCATCGGCATCGATCGAATCTGACAAGGATTGCGCGAAGGCGCGCAATCTGCCACTTGCAACGTCCTCCTTGAGGAACACGCTGGTGCCTGTATCGTCGAGCATGGCCACGGCCTTGGGCATTCCGGTGGAACCCGGCGGAACCACTGGGATCCAGCGCACCTGCAGGCCGACCCTTTGGTAGGGCTGCAATGCTTTCCACAGCAAGTAACTATTTGTTTGGGCGGGATCTGCAAAGACGTACAACACGCTTTTGGGGGCCTTGGCGACCCCTTCGATGACGTAGGCGGAGTGCCCCAACTGATCGAATAGTGTGGCGCGGTTTGGTCTCGGGAAATACTTCTCCGCGTAGCGGTCGGTGAGGTTTTCGCCCTTCTCGTTGATTAGGGTGCCGATGATAAGCGTGCGCTTATCCGGCGTGGTGTACGCGACAGAATAGGTCCCATGCTCGTTGAGTATCCAACCAGTCAGGCCTGACGCCGCCGCAAACGTCTTCTCGACCTTGACCCCGTTGACGACCGCATCCCGGATTACTTTCGGCAGAGCAGGGCGCCCGGCATGCGCATGCGGCAGGAGAGCCAGTAAGAGAATGCCGCCAAATGCATGGTAGATGGCATGGGTCGAAATGGTCATGAGGCGTGAAGCAAAATCAAACATGTGAATATCGGGCTCAGCGAGAAACAATGGGCGTGCTGGACTTGGAAGCAATCAGTCAGCTGGAAGTAAGGATACGACAAATTGACGCGAGATTCTGGACAAAAAAGCGAGTTACTCGATTGATAGTGGCAGCAACCCGTGGGAGGTAAATGCGGCGCGCGCGCCAGTGGTGCTTGCGACGCCGAGGCACTGAACTTCGGACGCCGGGCCAGCGCTGCGCGTGCATCGGCGTGTGGGAGGGAAAGGGGTGTTGAATGCAAAACAGGAGGCGTGCGCCTCCTGTATCTCAGTCAGTCCGTGTGACGCGCGCATGGGGCGCGAGCACGGAGGATGGTGGAGGGGTTACCACACCGCCTTGCCGGCCCCATCCTTGAGCTGTGCTTTCCAGGCATCCTGCACCAACTTTACGACAGGTGCAGGCATCGCCACATACTCGAGTTCGGTCGCCATCGCTGCCCCATTCTTGTACGCCCAATCAAAGAACATCAGCGCTTCCTTTGCCTTCATGGCATCAAGCTGCGCTTTGTGCATCAGGATGAACGAGGCGCCGGTGATCGGCCAGCTCCCCTTTCCGGGCTGGTTGGTGAGAATGACAGCAAAGCCGGGTGCCTTGGCCCAGTCAGCTCCCTCGGCCGCCGCCTTGAAACTGTCATCGTCCGGTTGCACAAAGTGGCCGTCGCGATTCTGCATCTGCGTATGCTGCATGTTGTTCCGCTTTGCGTACGCATATTCGACATAGCCGATTGCGCCCTTGATACGTTGTACATTGGCGGCCACGCCTTCGTTGCCCTTGCCACCGACACCAACCGGCCATTTCACCGCAGTGCCGGAGCCGACGGTGGTCTTGAACTCCGGGCTGACCTTGGACAGATAGTCAGTCCACAGGAACGATGTGCCGGAGCCATCTGCGCGGTGTACCACCGTAATATCGTCAGCCGGCAGCACGACGCCCGGGTTCTGCGCGGCGATATCCGGGTGCGACCACTTGGCGATCTTGCCAAGATAGATGTCGGCAATCACACGGCCTGTCAGTTTCAGCTGTCCGGGCTTCACGCCATCCAGGTTCACCACCGGAACCACACCACCCATGACTGCAGGGAACTGCATTAGGCCATCCTTTTCCAAGTCGTCGGCACTCAGGGGCATGTCAGATGCGCCGAAATCGACAGTCTTGGCCTTGATCTGCTTGATTCCGCCGCCGGAGCCAATGGATTGGTAGTTCATGCCGGTACCGGTCGCCTTCTTGTAGGCATCCGCCCATTTCGCATAGATCGGATAGGGAAACGTTGCCCCAGCCCCAGTGATATCCGCAGCTACCGCGGCGGTCCCAACGATTGCGACGCCAGCGGCGACGGCCAGTGATGTGAGAAAGCGCTTCATTCGTACAACCCCTCCCTTGTGGTTTATTGTTCAAGAAGGTCGACTGTAGCGAACGTTTGTGACGCCGACGTGACACTGCGGTCAGCAGTCAGCGATCGGAAGGCGTGAGTGGTGCGGCAGAACAAAACAAACGGCAACGCTCGGGTAGAGCGTTATTGAAGAGTGCGGATTTTTCGTCTCGCACGCAGTTTTCATGCCGCGAAAGCGTATGTAGTCGGGACACCTATTTCGGCACGGTGCATCCATTGTGCCGAAATAGGCAGCGGCCGGTCTCACCGGCAAGCTTCATGCGTTCAATAGGCAATATCGGCACGGCGGTTTTCCGCCCATGCGGCTTCATCATGTCCGGTAGCCTTCGGCTTTTCCTTGCCGAACGACACTGCTTCCATCTGCACGTCGGGAACGCCCAGAAGCGACATCGATTTGCGCACCGCTTCGGCACGCTTCTGGCCGAGGGCCAGGTTGTACTCGCTGCCGCCGCGCTCGTCGGTATTGCCTTGGATGACGATCTTGCGGTTCTTGTTGGCCGTCAAGTACTTGCCGTGCGTTTCCAGCACCGGCTTGCCATCATTGCGCACAATATAACTGTCGTAGTCAAAGTACACGCTTCGCTTGGCCAATGCACCTTTCGGGTCGTTCAGCGGATCGCTGCTTGCTGTAACGGTGGCGACCGAACGGGCGTCAGCCGTCGGAGTTGCAGCCGGGGCAGCTGCACCGGCTGCCTTGTCATTCAGCGGGGTGGACGAGCAAGCGCTCAGGAGGATGGCGCCAAACGAAACGGAGGCAAACAATTTCAAGGACTGCATGGTTGATTTTCCTTACAAATTAAAAGGGCGAACGAAATGCTGATTGGTTTTGGTTTGAACGCCAGCGCGTTCAAGTTGCGTATGGTGCCGTATGGATTTCCTATTTTCAATGTCCTCCTGATCTACTTATCGTTGCTCGTTTTTAAAAAGACAACAGAACATCCGGTGTATCGGCACGCTAGCTATGGGCAGCTTGAAAGGCAGCAATTGCCGCCGCGTCGGTCGCGAAGAACCTCTCCTTGCCAATCATTGCGACCAGGTCGGCGCGCTCGAGCATGTCCCAGACTTGAATCTTCACGGCCGACAAGTGCAGTGCGACACCCTCGTGCTTCAGGTTGCTGTGCATCCGCTCCAGGCAATCGATGCCGGTACCGTCAACATCGTTAATGCCGCTGCAGCAGAGCAGCACGTTTTTGATGTGCGAGCCGCGACGGCACTGATCGATGATGAAATGTTCGAGCGCGACCGCGGTCAGGAAGTTGAGCGCCGCATCCATCCGCACCGCAAGCAAGTCCGGGGCGATCGGCGGCAGGTCGAAGCGGGCGCGGTCTCGCAGTGTGCCATCGGGATGCTGGCCCACTTCGATTACGCGCGGCGCGGTGCGGCGATACAGGAAGGCCGCCATCGTGAGGCCAACGCCGGCGACGATGCCCCAGTGCAGTCGCGGGATGGAAAACAAGGTGATCGCAAACGTGACCGCGGCAATCACGCCGTCGATCCTCGAAATGCGGAACAATTTGCGAAACGCGTTGACGTCGAGCAGGCTCAGTACTGGCACGATCACGAGCGCGGCCAGTACCGAGCGCGGAAGGGCGGCGAGCAGGTCGGTCAGGTAGAGCAGGCTGATGAGCACGCATACTACGGTCACCAATGTCGACCAGGCGCTGGTGGCTCCTGCGTAGAGATTCAGGGCCGAGCGGGAAAAGGAGCCGCTGACGGGGAATGCGCCACTGAAGCCGCTAGCGACCTTGGCCAGTCCTTGCCCAATCAGCTCCTGGTTTTCATCCCATCGCTGATTGGTCTTGCGTGCCAGCACGCGGCAACTGGACATCGCTTCGGTAAAGCTAATCAGCGCAAGCACAATGGCTGCCGGCCATAGCTCCTGATGGCTGGACAACGGAATGGCCGGCGGCAGCACGAACTGTGGCAATCCGGCCTGCACCGTGCCAACGGTCACCCCACCAAGACCTGCATAATCAATAAAGGTGCTGAGCGCGATGGCACCGAGGGTCACGATCAGGACGCCCGGTGCGCGAGGCAGATAGCGCTTGACCGCGACGAGCAACAACAGCGCGGCACATCCGACTGCACCCGGCAACACTGCGGCAAACGGTGCCTGCACCCATCTCTCGCCAAATGCAGCGACCGCGCCGAGCGAGAGCTCCTCGACCCCGACCAGGTCCGGTAACTGCGAAACGATGATAATGAACGCTGCGGCATTGATGAACCCGGTCATGACTGGTTGCGAAACCAGATTCGCGATACGCCCCAACCGGAACGCGCCGAGGGCGAACTGAATAATTCCGGCGTAGATCGCCAACCAGATTGCAAGTCCAACCCAGGACGTACTTCCAGGTATGGCGAGTGGCGACAGTGATCCGAACGTGAGCAGGCTGGTCAGCGCCACTGGCCCCACCGCTAGAAGTGCCGACGAACCCCACAGCACCCCGACCACACTCGGCACCAATGCTGCGTATAGCCCAGTGACTGGCGGCATCCCGGCAAGACTGGCATAGGCGATTGCTTGCGGGATGAGCACCAGGCCGACGCTCATCCCTGCCCACACGTCGCGGCTGGCTGACTGCCAAGTCGGTCGCGGCCAGTTTAGGAACGGCAGCAGGCGGACGATGGTGACTGGAAATCGCATAGGTGAAAGAAGAATCGTGTAGTCAGCGCGAAGGCACAATTGCCCCGCGACATATACGCCGAGTCGGCACCGGTGCACTAGCATTGATGGCTAAGGGATTAATGGCCGTCGCAGCTTCCTTTGATAAGCAATGTTTTCGGTAATCCGCTGCATGACCGACAAACGATATGCGGTGGCGGGATGTAATGCAGTGTGATCGTCTTTGCGCTCAGCGGGATATTGCGTTGCCAGCCGTTTCCAGAATACGGTGGCGCCATCGACGTCATATCCGGCCCGGGCAAGCAGGTAGAGCGACAACTTGTCGGCCGTTGCGTCCAGCACGGGAGTGTAGGGGGACGGTGCATCGAGGTGGCTCGGCGATGCCGACCCGGGCAGTCGAATGTGGTCAATACGCGCTGCCATCCGGGGCCGGGCACCTCGAGCGAGTACGTTGTGCGCGATCTCCTTCGCAATCACATAGGCGATTTCCTGGTCGGTGCGCGCAAAGCCAAGCATGCCTTGGGTTAGCATCACCCGGTATCCGTCCGCAAAACTGTTCACAGTTAGGCTATGGCCAAGCTCAATGACAAATGCGCACGCGCGCGTGAGCGGAACGAGGACATCTAGTTGTTCCTTGTCACGCTGCAAGGACAGGCGTACGCTGCTGCGGCCATTCATTGCCGCAGCAATCATGGCGACAGCCCTGTGCTCCGCCCGTCGCCCTTCGGGGACTCGCTTGCCCTCCACTGCGACGAGAATATCACCAGCAGTAATACCGCTTTGCACGGCACCGCTTCCGGGAAGAACGTCCATCACCTGCAATGCATTCCCCAGTCCAAGCGCCAACTCCGCAGCGTCGACAAAATCGTCGCCAAACGAAAACCTGTTCTTGGCAGTGAGACCGAGCAGGTGTCCTGCCTTCTTTTGGCAAAGGTCCGCATTCTTAAGTAAAAGTGGTGCTGCCACTGCATACAGTCGCCGCTGCTGCTCGACCGCAGCATGCAGGCTGACCGCCCGCTCCCGAACCACCTCGGGTGGTAGTGCAAGCTCCGTCTGGGGCGCGGCGGGTTGGATGGATGGCTCGTCAGTCTGCACGACAGAATGGCTGGCAATCGGTTCTCCAGCTCTGGTTGGCGGTGCCGCGGGCGGGGGGGCGCTGCAGGCGGCCAGAATAACCGCCGGCACGAGGAGCGTGGCGCGCCCCAGGTAACGCATGCGACGATGGAGTCGAGATGGATGCGCCGCATATGGCCAAACGATGGAAATGGCAAGGTAAAGAATGACGAGTGTGACCAGGAGGCTCATGCAATAGCAGGCAAATGCACTGACATGATTGGTCAGTGGCGGTGTGTGGATCAAAGGCGACCGCGCAGTGTAACGAAGTTACCTTAGAACAAGCTTAAACGGGCGAAACGCCATGTCGAAGACCCGTTGTGAAAATCAGACACTGTCGCTGATTTCTGCGTTTCGACGCTGGCGACCCTTGTTTAAGGTTCTTCTAAGCTATGTCGTGCATCATGACGGCAATTTTCGGCGCAGACCACCGAGGCTTGTGTTCGCACTGTTCGGATCGACTGATTCAGCCAACATGTTGCCAGCGGATGGTCAACTTGATGAGTCGCATCATTAAGAGATCCACGGACAGTCGGTAGTTGACGTTGGCGCCAGCAGCGAATCGTACAAGTAGCAGAAAGTGATGGGTTTGGAACACCTCGCCGATGATGTAAAACGCTTCCTCCTGACCAGCGTGCCATCGGTGCCGTTTTTGGAAGCGATGCTGTTAATGGACCGTGAGCCATCCGTGGAGTGGGACAGCACTCGACTCGCCAAGCGCCTCTACATGAGTGAGAAAGCGGCGAGCAAAGTGTTGCTCGAACTGCGCGACGCGGCAATGCTCCTCCCAGTGGAAGGCGCGGGTACGCGCTACCACTATGCACCGGCATCTTCGTCGTTGCGCGAACTGATTCCCCGCATCGCCGACGCCTACGTGCACCACCTGGTGGCGGTTACGAACCTGATCCATAGCTCCACCCGCATTCATGAAATCAAGCAGTCTCGCCCACTCGACGGAACGCGAAAGGAATGAAATGGCTGCGGTGATCTATACATTCTGCACATTCTCGGCTTTCGTTTGTAGCATGCTCTTGTTACGCGGGTACGCCCGGCGCGGACACGAGATCTTGCTGTGGAGTGGCTTGTCGTTCGTCGGGTTGACCGGCAGTTATCTCTTGCTGGTTGTCGACCGGCTGGTGTTTCTGCAGGTGGACATATCCGTCTGGCCGGCGCTCAGCGCAATGCTTGGGCTATTACCGCTGCTATATGGCTTGATTTGGGCCGAGCATTAACCTGTGTGCCGAAAGAAAATGGGGCGGGCAGCATTAACCCTCCGGTACGGACTGTGTCCGCACCGTGGCTACACGTCCCGAGATGGGCTATATAACGTAGCGGCCTGAGATTTGGGGGTGGAATGGAAGCAGTGTTGTGGGGCTTGGCTTGGTTTGGACTCGCGTTTGGCGGCACGGCTGCCGCACTTGCAGGCGGTGCGCTGGCACTCCGCGCGCTGCTCCCCGAGCATCATCCCGGTCGCGTTCGCCTGCTGTCCCTGGCACACAAGGCACCTGATATCGCGGCAACGATTCTGAATGTCGTGCTGTGGGGCCTTATGGCCGCGTTCGGCGTGCTAACAGTTGTGCTTTCCTAATACGCGGCTGGTCCGGTATGAAGGGAGGGCGCAGGCTGTGCACCGGCTGCATAGAGGTGGTACTGCATGGCAAATATAAACGTGAGATTGAGGGTGGCGCAGGTCGCGTCGCAAACATGGAATGAGTTCAGATAACGAAAGAGAAGCGGGTAATAACGGACGCTATGACGTTCCTCGCGAACGGCGCCAATGGCTGCCGTTCAGCCTCGCGGTGCTGGTCCATGCAGGCCTCGCCGCGGCGTTCTGGTGGGGCGCGCACGGACATGCGGACGCGACTGACTGGAGCTTGGCGCCGACGATCGGTCAGGACATGAAGACGAAGGCTGTGCCTGCAGTACAGCCTGCGATCAAGCTATCGACATCTGACATGCCGGCTATTGACACCCTACAGTTCCGTGCGCAAGTGCCGCAACCCGCACAGACATTGCAGACGGCGCTAGCCGCCCCTGAACCCACTGTCGAACGTGCTCTCGCGCCCAAACCTGCAACTGCGGTCAAGCGGTACGCTTCAACGCGACCACAGGAAACCATGAGGAGTGCGGTAAAGCCATCCGCAGGCAAAAAGCAGTTAGCTCAGAAAGCACAAGCTGCCCCTAAGAGGGAGCGCACCCAGTTGGCCAAACGCGATAGGGAGGCGACGAGCAAGTTGACGGTCGCAGACAAGAAGCGACAACAGCGAACGACTGCGAACGCACGGCAATTAGAGCAATTACGTGAGGCGGAAATGCGACGTATCACCTCCGGCAGCGTAAGCGCCGGATCCGGCCACTCGAGAGCGGTCCCGCGCACCGATCGTCAGGCAGCAGGATAAAAAAAGGCGGCTTCCAAGGCTAGAATAAACATTAATTAATTATTGTAAGTCATTAATTTTACTTGATAATGAGCATGATTTTGCTACACTGCAAGCCTGAGATTTTCAGGTGTAAAACAGGAGTAGTTATTCATGCTCGGGTACGTGCTCGCAATTGTGATTGTGCTGGCGCAGGTGCTGCTAACGCCTACTGAAGCGTGGAGCAAAAGCGCTACTAGGGACGGTGCGACGGCACGCTCCGTCAAGGCACAAAAGGCAGTTGCGACCAAGCGGGCTTCCATTCGGCGCGTCCCTAGGAAAGCCGTGCGCGAGAACCCGGCGCCGCGCGTGAAGGCGACAAGGGCAAAAACCGGCAGAACTGTCGCGGTGAAGACAAAAGCCGTGCGCGTACAGCGTCAAACAGTTCATCGGCATGCGACGCGCGCAACACTTGCCCGACCTTGGCGATCGCAAGTGGTTGTGCGTCCAAGGGCTACCATGAGTGCGACGGACCCACCGAATCTCAGTTCAAACTCCGCATTTATTTTCGATCCCCAGCGTTCCGAAGTCCTATTCGAAAAGAATGCGGACGAAGTCATGCCTATCGCGTCGATTACGAAACTGATGACAGCACTGGTCGTGGTCGAAGCCGGGCAAGATATGGATGAAGTGTTGACCGTGACCGCAGCCGATGTCGACCGTCTTAAGCACACGTCGTCGCGCCTACGCGTTGGCGCGCGGCTGACACGCGCCAACATGCTACAGATCGCATTGATGAGCTCGGAGAACCGTGCGGCATCCGCATTGGGGCGTCATTATCCGGGCGGATTGCCGGCGTTTGTTGCAGCCATGAACGCAAAGACGAAGGCGCTAGGCATGCTCCATACGCGGTATGTGGAACCGACCGGACTGTCTAGCCAGAACGTATCTACCGCCAACGACCTGGCAAAACTAGTGATGGCGGCACAGGCGTATCCGGTTATCCGCCGCTATTCTACCCAGCGCGAATATGCGGTGGCTCCGGGCGGCCCGATACTACAGTATCGGAACTCCAACCGACTTGTCGCAAGCTCACAGTGGGACATTCTTCTGCAGAAAACCGGTTATATCGCCGAGGCAGGGCGCTGCCTGGTAATGAACGCGAGAATCGATGGACGTGCGATCGTGATGGTGTTTCTTGACGCTAAGGGCAAGTTTTCACGGGCAACTGACGCCGGGCGCGTCCGTCAATGGCTGGAACGCCCGCAGATGTGAGATTACAGACGGCCGGAGACAACGCGGGAATGCGTCTTCCTCTCGCCGGCTATGCTACCGTCAGCGGACTTCGGGCGATGAGCCTGCTTGTTTTGACACGGCGATTAGGCGGGTGCGTACCTTCTCTAACTGTGTCTTCACGCGTTTTGCGTTTTCCGGCCCCATGCGCATCATCAGCTTATGGCCGGCCGATGCCTGTTGCAACTCACGGTCGGCAAACTCATACAGCACGCGCGGTTGCACCACGCTTATCCGGGCGTCCGGTTCCGGCGCGGCAAGCAGGTGATCGATTACATTGACTAGGCGATCATTGAAGTATTGCGTCGGATATCCGAGTTCCTGGTACGCCTTCTGAAACAATGGGTAAAACTGGAGGTAGATGGCGACCAGGCGATCCGGATCGATAGTTTCAAGCGCACGTAAATAGGAGTGGTAGCGTCGCTCGTTGTTCGCCGAGATGCTGAGCTGCTGTCCTTGTGTCGCTGTTTGGAACGCGCCTGGCACTGGCTTGATCGGACGCATCCGTTCAGATACCTCTTCTCTGGGCAGATTGTCGACTGTCACGACGATGTTCCTGACAATCCGTTCCGCGCGCATTATTTGTCCTAGACTTTGTTGCAGCGTCAATACCTCGGTCCAAAAGCTGTCATCGCTCTGGTCCAATTCCGGCAGGGTGACCGCAGGGGCGGCAGGTACCGGCAACGGGTACGCAATCGCGGGACCAGTCCTTTTCTCCGGTTCGCTGACAGGTTCGGAAGTCACCGATTCTAGTAATTGCGGTGGAATGTTTTGCTCCCAAAGCAGCGCAATTGCCCCAATTGCAATTATGCTCAGGCTGATAATCCAAAGAAAGACACGTTTCATGGTGGTCCCACTGTCCGGTAACGCGATTAAATCCCTGCTTTCTGCTTATGCCGGGTGGACGATCTGTCGAGGACAGCGGCACCAGGTGTGCTTGCGGCAAAATGTGCACCGAGCCAAAGTTGCATTCCAGTCGGAATCATCTGCCAAGACTACATGCCCTAAACCGACTTTCGGATGTTGTGAATGAGCCAATACCATAGCGTAGCGGAGCCTTCTTAGAGGAACCTTAATTTGCCGAATAACAAAGCGGCCGCTTGGAATGCGCGGGGCCGACCTGCGTATGCGCGGAAGTTCTTCCAGCTTGCAGCGCCATGCGTCCAGCGTACAATCCCCACACCTTAAGGCCGCCTGGCGGACACCCAATCCTTACACAACGTGACTGGTGATGAAGATCTTATTGGTTGAAGACGATCAGATGATTGGCGAGAACATTCAAATTGCCTTGGAGCGAGAGGGTGTCGATGTGCATTGGGTAGAGGACGGCGTTGCGGCAGAAGATGCATTAAGCGCCGGAAGCTATGAGGCAATGCTGCTCGATCTTGGACTGCCATCGAAGGATGGACTGGAAGTATTGCAAGGCGTGCGTGCGCGCGGAAGCAATATCCCAGTCCTGATTATTACCGCACGCGACAGCGTGGCCCATCGAGTGCTTGGGCTCCGAAGTGGAGCGGACGACTATCTGGTCAAGCCATTCGACTTCGAGGAGCTGGACGCCCGGTTGCAGGCATTAATCCGGCGCGCGCGAGGTGGCGGTGACCTAATTTTTCGTGCAGGAAACGTTGTAGTTAACGCGATCACGCGGGAAGTCATGGCCGATGGCCGCCAAGTAATTCTTTCCGGACGCGAATGGGCATTGCTCGACGCACTCATTGCACGTCCTGGGGCCGTTCTGTCGCGGCAGCAGCTCGAGGAAAAGTTGTATGGTTGGTCTGCCGAGGTGGAAAGCAATGCGGTCGAAGTGTATGTGCACGGTCTGCGCAAGAAACTCGGCACACAGTTCGTGGTCACTGTGCGCGGCGTCGGCTACAAGGTCGACAAGTCGTGATGCCGTCACTGCGGCTGCGGCTGCTGTTGCTACTCGGGACTGCCATTCTCGCTGCCACAGCGCTTCAGTTTATTGTTTCGCTGCGTGCAGCCACACAGCAGGCTGACAAGTTATTTGATTACCACATGCAGCAAATCGCGTTTGCGTTGCAAGACAGTGGTTTCGACCAACGCAGCGCGTACGCTGTACAAGGCGCCGAACAAATCGGATTCGATTTCGTGATTCAGATATGGACCGAGGATGGTGCACGCGTGTACCAGTCACGGCCATACCGCGCGCTGCCGACACAAGGGCAGCTCGGCTATTCGAACGTACTGCTCGACAACGGGGAGTGGCGTGTCTATGGCACCAAGAACGACAAACGAGTGATCCAGGTCGCGCAAAAGCTTGATACGCGGAGGCAGCGCGCGGTGTCGATCGCACTTAGTTCAGCTTGGCCAATTGTGCCCATCGCGTCACTGCTCGTCATGGCTGTATGGTGGGTGATTACCTCTGCGCTGCAACCACTGAACAGGATCGGTCGTGAGCTTGCGGGCCGTGATCCGCGTTCTCTCGCACCCATTTCAACCGATGGAGTGCCGCGGGAGGTGACCTCGTTAGTTGCGGAACTGAACTCACTGTTGGAACGGACCGGGCAAGCGCTACGGTCACAACAGGAATTTGTGACCGATGCCGCGCATGAACTTCGCTCGCCGCTGACCGCACTGAAATTGCAGTTGCGAACTTTGGCGACTTCCCGAAACGACATTGAACGAGAACAAGCGATTCTACGGTTGCAAGGCGGGACCGAACGCGCAGCACGGCTGGTTGAACAACTGCTGACGCTGGCGCGCCAGGATCCGCTTGCCGAGCCAATCAGTCATGCCCCAATCCAGCTGCAGCGCTGCGTTGGATTGGCCCTTGCTGACGTATCGGCGCTTGCGGCGGCTAAAGGTGTGCAAATTGCCTACGCACCCGGACCAGACGCAGAGGTACTGGCCGAGGTGGAGGATTTGCGTGTGCTCGTGCGTAACCTTGTCGACAACGCCGTACGCTACAGCCCGACGAATAGCACGGTACGCATCGACGTCGATCGTGATGAAAGTCACGCGACATTGCGCGTCACCGACGCCGGTCCCGGGATTCCTGCTCAGTGGCGGCCGCGCGTCTTTGATCGATTTTTTCGGGTCCCCGGTACTGCGCCAACGGGCAGTGGGCTAGGGCTGGCGATCGCAAGAGCGATCGCGGAGAGACATCGATCGACGTTAGCGTTGTACGATGCGCGCGGCGGCGGCCTGGAAGTACGGGTTACTTTGCCACTGTATCGGCACGCTGCGCATCTTCAAGTCGTTGCCGCTAATCTCGTGACCGAGGCAGGGAAAAAACACCACCCGCGAGAAAGCTCTTAAGGTTTATCTAAGGAAACTAGGGCATCATGGGATGCATAATCTACGGGAAGCGGACTTGGAGCGCGTTCGCGCTGATGCAAGTCAGAGTCACCGGTATCGTCAACGCTGGTTGATGCAGTCAGCGACGCCGATTTGCTAGTGCGCCCGGTTGGCATCTCGTTTCCCGAGGCTTGGTTCTCCCTGGGGTCCATTCCTATTTACCCGCCGGGAGTGGACCCCGTTTTTGGGGGGGGGGCAGCGCAAAGTTGTTCAGGTGATAGGAATCGCTGTTCGGCCCCGCGCCCGGACGGCGTTGTTGTAAGTCGTGCGCGCGGATTTCACTGAAGCCTCAAAGTCGTAACGTGGTCACGATCAGACCTTTTTCAGCCCCCATACCAATGGGGGCGTTTTTTTATGCGTCGCGTTTGTACTTGGCCCAGGGTTGGTTGGAGGCGGTGCCGCGCCTATTCTCAGTAAAGCAGTGAAAAAAAGCCCGCGCCAAAAAATGGCGCGGGCTTCGCTTGTCTCCCCCCACGTCAAAAGGGTTGGATTCTTCTTTTTTATTGCCAGTGCATTTTGCAACAATTAACCAAAGATGGGAAGGGTTGCACGTTGCCGAATGCGGTACTGCATACCGCGGACGAACCGTTCACTGTGCTGGGGACCCGCTTCCATATGCCATTTAAGCGGTCATTAAGTTTGACCGGGCATTATGCTCCCCGCTCCGTGTTCGTCGGGTTCCGTCGCGCGCTGTGCCGCTGAACTCACGAGTTCGTAGTGAACTTCGATCTGCGTCACGATCTCCGCTGGCGAATGTGGTTTGATCAACACGGCGCATGCATTCTTGTTTCTGCCGTGCTGTCACGTGGCAGCATGCCCAAGCAAGAACAATGATTAAGTAATGGAGTGCGAATGCCTGATTTTTACCGTGACGCCGAACTTCTTGTCTGGCCACTTGCGATTGCACTTGCATGGGCGATCGGAGAAGTAGGACACCGCTGGAGCGGCGTGCCACGCATTAGTATCTATAGTTTGGTCGGTTTCATGTTCTCTCACGCGCAAACCGGCGTTCTGCCGCGGCCAAGTGATGCAACGGTCAGTCTGCTTGCCAACATTGCATTCGGACTGATCCTGTTCGAGTTCGGATACCGCATCAATCTCAAGTGGCTTCGATTGAATCCGTGGATAGGTATTACTGCTGCTGTTCAAGCAGCGGCGATTTTTTGCGCAGTGTACTTCTCTGCCAGCGCAATGGGAGTGGCGCCGCTAATCGCGATGCTGCTTGCGTCCCTGGCAATCGCGTCGTCGCCGGCCGAGTTGCTGCGCGTCGTGAATGAACAGCGCAGCGGGGGGCAGGCTACCGAACGGACGCTGCATCTTGCAGCGATCAGTTGTTTTGCAGCGACCTTCGCATTCAATATCGTCGTTGGACTGTGGACCTTCCAGACTTCGGGAAGCCTGTGGCAAGCGGTATCGAGCAGCCTGCTCGTGCTCATACTGTCGGCGGCAGCCGGCATCCTGTTTGGGATGGCAGTGCCTGCGGCGCTGCGTCAGCTTGGTGCGATCGAGCACAACGGAACGATCGCGTTCGCGCTGGCCGTGATACTGCTTACCGCGGTTACCCATACGCTTAAGGGGGCGCCGATCCTCGCTGCATTGACCTTTGGCGTCGTCGCTCGTCACCGCCGTCTCTTACTTGGGCAAACACAGAGAAACTTCGGCGTTCTCGGCGACATTCTCGCTGTCCTGCTGTTCGTCTTTATTGGCGCCAGTCTGTCGTGGACACGCATCGCAAGCGGATTGGACATAGCGCTGGTATTGCTAGGCGTGCGGTTTCTGGTGCAGGTAGCAGGCGTGACACTGTTTGCGCGAATCGGAGGCACCACCTGGCGCAAGGGGGCACTGACAGGACTTGCACTATCGCCGATGTCGGTGTTTGCAGTGGCGATACTGGTGCAAACCCGGCATGCAGGCATCAACTTGATGGATCAGCTGGCGCCGCTCGCCGCAGCCACGTTTCTATCTGCAGTCGCCGGCCCGGTTCTGGCGCAATGGGCGTTCAAGCTGAGCGGCGAGACTACCACTACCACCACACACTGACGCGATGCCACTACAACCTTTTTCTCAGTCGCGGCCGCTGACACTCGGTGTCGAGCTGGAATTGCAGCTAGTTAGCCTAAGCGATTTCGACCTGGTCGAAGCAAGCCCGGACATGCTCGATCTCCTGGGCCGGAAACCTTTTCCTGGCAATGTCGTCCCCGAAATTACGGAGAGCATGATCGAGGTGTCGACCGGGATCCATGAGAGTCACGCCGGTCTGCTTCAGCAACTGCACGATATCCGTGACGCTTTGGTGCGCGCGGGCGATTTGTTGAACGTTGCGGTATGCGGCGGCGGCACCCATCCATTTCAGCAGTGGTCCGAGCGCAGGATCTTTTCCAAACCACGCTTTCAGCAGGTGTCGGCCTTGTATGGCTACCTGGCCAAGCAATTCACTATCTTCGGGCAGCACGTGCACGTGGGTTGCGCGTCTGGCGACGAGGCACTGTTCCTCCTGCATGCCTTGAATCGCTTCGTACCGCACTTCATTGCACTGTCTGCGTCATCGCCTTACGTCCAGGGGCGCGACACGCTTTTCAATTCGGCTCGGCTTAATTCCGTCTTCGCTTTTCCACTAAGTGGGCGTGCGCCATTTCTGTTGCGCTGGGACGCGTTCGACCAAGGGTATTTCAGCCGAATGGAAGACACCGGGATCGTGAAAAGCATGAAGGACTTCTATTGGGATATCCGACCCAAGCCGGAATTCGGAACCATTGAACTGCGGGTGTGCGACACGCCACTCACAGTGGACCGCGCTGCGGCACTCGCCGGTTACCTTCAGACACTGTGCGCGTATCTGCTTGATCGCATGGAGCCGATGCCGGAAGAAGATGACTATCTCGTCTACAACTACAACCGGTTCCAGGCTTGCCGTTTCGGCCTCGAGGGCAGCGTGGTGCATCCGAAGAGCCATGAAGGCATCCTGATTCGCGACGATATACAGCGCACAATAGCCTGCCTGGAGCCGACAGCAGCCCGGCTTGGCAATGAAGCTGCTCTTGAGCAGATACGCGCGATCTGCGCGATTGGCTGTGATGCCACCTTGCTACGCGACGCACAACTCGAGACCGGCAGCGCTGAAGGTATGGTAGCGGTTGCGATCGAACGCTTTCGTACTAGCTAATGAGCGGGCATGCAAGGGAGGACCGCCGTCCTAAGTTTCCGCTAAGTTCAGGCTAAGCTTACTCTAAGCCAACGACGGTATATTGACTGCGACGTGCGAGCAATATTGAGTTCCACGGAGGAGCCTTATGTTTCAGTACATTGTAGCGACCGTTGCATGCCTTGTTTGTGGTTCAGTCCATGCGGATGCGCCGGAGCGCAGTACGAGGGTGTACTACACGTATGCAGCGCCAAAGAAGCCAGAACCTGTGGCAGCGGAAAGGGCGGTTGCAAAGCAAAGCGGCAATCGCCAACCGGCACGCACGAAGCAATCCGCACCTAAGCCGGGTGGTACGCTGCAGCCACGCTGACGGCCATGACTGTGCATGCACTTCGTGCCATAGCACCGTTAAGGAAAGCAGGAGCTTTTCTGAGCGGTGCGTGTTTTCGAAAAATCGCCGTGGGCGGCGCTGCCGCCGTGCTATCGGTGTCCTGCTGGTGTTCGTCATCCGTTGATTCGGTCGACCATGAACGTAACCTGGCGCGATCATTGCCATCGCTGGCGGAGCCCGATTCGGCATCGCAAGACAGCCAGTTTATCTTGAACGAGAATCAACTGGAACTGGAACTGGAACACAGCACCGATATCGGTATATGGAGTGCTGCTTTCGCCTTTGCTGACCCGAATGCCTATGTTGTCGAGGGAAATTACGGCTTCACGCTTTCCCACAGGCGCGCCCGCGGGTTGCACTTTGCGTACGGACAGCATCGTCAGGAAATTGTGCTCAGCGAAGCATTTTCCCTTGGACGTACAACAATGCTTCGGCTAATGCTCGGGCATGCTCGGGAGGCGGATGAACTTGGAGGCGACCGTTCAGCGGAACCTTCCGTGCGCCAGATCCGCGCTGTGGAGGCAAAGCGATGGATGGCGATTGGGACGCACGCTTTGGTTGCGACATTGGCAGCACATGGCGGCGAAACTATGTCATACGTTCAAGAGCTAACGGACGGCATGCCGTCACTCTTGGAGCCCGCGTCGCCGGATACACTGGCAAGCCCGCGCCAGGGAGCCGCGGCGACGTTGTCCTTCGTACCGCGCACGCAGGCATTCCGGGTGGATGTCGGACTAGCTCGTCAGAAATACGAGGATCTCGACGGGCATGATGGCCGGTTTTCAACAAATATCTACTACTTGCGCGCGGCGAAAACGCTGCGTCAGTGCCGAAGCCTTGACATTGAGTTTCGCAGAAGAGAAGGTCATCATGACTTCGCAGTCCTGTTTAATACTCAGGGCTGGCGCCTCGGCCTAACCACTGCCCAGGCCGCGGGACAGTCGCGTCCGGATATGGCAGTCATGGTGGCGGTCGAGCTTCCGCTCGATCAGAAAGAACACGTGGCCACTTGCGAAGAGCGACAGCCAATACAACTTGAAAGAAGGGATTTGATCGATGCGGTGCGGGTGTCACCGGTTTCTTTTTCTCTTATCCGGCATTCACAGTCGACTGCCTAAACGCGGCAGGGAACACGTCGTCCAGTCTGGATATTTAAACACGCTACGATGCAAATCCTTGTTTCGTCCTTCCGACTTAGGCGTCATCTACGTTTTTGTCCTGCAAAATGTCCTCGACATACCACATCTTTGTCATGACCATGACGGCTGCCGTCAGGGGCGTTGCCATAATGACGCCGAGTGCACCGGCCAGAAATCCAAAGAGTACTTGGGCGGCGACGGTCAAGGCGGGGGGCAAGTCGACCAACCGTTTTTGCAATAACGGAGTGAGGATATAGCTTTCCAGAGTTTGGATTGCTGCATAGAGGCCGAGCACAAGCATGACTTGATCAAATCCGCCAACCAACGCAATGAGCACCGCAGGAATGACGGAGATGATTGGGCCGAAGTTCGGAATGAAGGATAGGAGCGCGGCAATAATCCCTAACACCAGCGCAAGGTCAATGCCGATTAGCCAAAGGCCAATCGTCGTCAGAACGCCTATGGCAAGCATTTCGACCAGTTTTGCAATGAGCCAGGATGCGAGAGTTGAACGGGTCGTCTCAAGAACTTCCTTCGCTCGGGTACGCCCTTGTGGCGGAACAAGATAGACCAATCCACTTACATAAACGCGAGGAGTGATTGCGAGAAATATCCCGAGTGCCAATGCAAACACAAGGTTGCCTATCGCGCCGAAGGTCGAAGAAAAGAGCTTGCCAAACACACTCACAGCTTTTGAACCGGATGGAAGGGCATCCTCCAACTGTTTTTTCTGGTCAAGAACTCTGTTTGCCCATTCGTGCTGAAGTAACTGTTGCTGAAGGTCGCGAATTGCCTTAGGAACCCGTTCCGCCAATTCGCTGGCCTGATTCGATACATCGGGTGCGACCAGCCAGATAAACACGCCGAGCAGCAGGAAGGGTGAAATAATTGCAGTGGCTCTCGACCACTTCTTTGATAATCCAGTCTTGTCATGAAGCCATTCGCTCATTGCATGAAACAGAATGGCGAGTAGCAGACCGGCAAATATCAGCAAAAAGACCTCGGCAGCATAGAGAATCAGAAGCACAAGCAAAACGACTACGGCGACGACGCTGGTCTGAATCAGTGTCTTAACGGCGAGGTCCCTTCCGTTCACTGCATGCCTCCTTTTCGATATGCACGAAACAATACGATAGTGGTCTGTTCGATGTGCGCTCTACTAGCCTTGATACTTTAATGTTCTCCCGCAAAAACATTGGTTGCTAGCACCATTCGCCGTTTTCTCCTTACAGTCGGAGACTATGCTTTATGTTCTGGCTATACACCATTTGATATTCAATTAAAGAGATTTGAGCGCGCGCTGAGCATGGTCGGTGCGGAGTGATTGTGCAAACATCTAAAGTCCGCAAACCAATGATGCTGAGGCGGCTCTCGTCCTTCACAAGCAACTCTTTTCTTGTCGCAGTTCTGGCTCGCTAGAAGGCTTTTTGCCTGCTCAGCGACCAGAACAAATCCTGCTAGGCTTGACGACCAGGGATCAGCCTTATCTGGACGGCTTGACCAACGCGTCGACCACATGGATAACTCCATTATCCGCTGCAATGTCGCTGAGGATGACAGAAGCGTTTTCCACTTTCACCAGACCGTTGTCGGACTCCAAGGAGATCTCGCTGCCGTCAATGGTTTCTGTTTTTCCCGGCTTGATTTCAGAGACGACGAGTTTGCCAGGCACGACATGGTCGGATACGGTATGCCTTGCGGTTATCTTGTCGGACATCAGCCGATCTCGTTCTTCGCCCGAAAGCGACAGAAAGGCGGAGTTCGTCGGGGCAAATACGGTGTACGGGCCTCCTTCTTTCAGCACATCGTCCATTTCGGCTGTCTGGACGACTTGCAAAAACGTGTGTATTTCTCTGGAGTCCCCTGCGACGTCGACCAGGTCCTGGGCAGTGGCAGAATTCAGGCCGGCGACCAGAATGAGAAAAAGTGAAATCGTGAACTTCATGGCTACTCCATGTCGTCAAGTCGCAGAAAGAGAACCAAAAGCAAGGTTGCAAGTTTTGGATCCAAAGTACTAGCCGGTACATTGAAGAAGGTCGTTCGTTTTTGAACGAGCTTAAGCTCCTTCGTTCCCCCAACCTTGCAAAATGACAAGAAGGCACGTTGACTTTCCGCGCCAAGAGCCAATTTGTTGAAGCCGTCGCAGCCACTTGGCACGCTTTTGTTGCAATGATTTCTGAGCAATCCGGTCAAACAGACTCATCACACGTATTTGTGAAGAATCGGGAGATGAAGCAACGACGAGTACATCATTGGTGGACCAAGTATCTGCCGACACAGGAAAGTCTTGTCACCTACCGTTTCCTGAGTCCGTTCCGCCACGTTCTCGACCATGAAGGACTCTGGCAGTTCAATCAGCGTTCGGTCGCCGGTGGTGTGGCGATCGGGTTGTTCTTTTCCGTCGCCTCTCCGGTCGCACAGATACTGCTAGCGGCGATCACCGCGGCTTTACTCAAGGTAAATCTTCCGGTTGCCGTGTTCGGAACATTTTTTTCGAATCCCCTGACGACGCCTGCGATTCTGTTTTTCGCATTTCATCTTGGCGCACGCCTTGTCGGCCACGAAGCGCCTGCCGAGGAAGTCGTCGCCACGACTGACATTTCATCGTCCGAAACAGGTTACCTGGAAGGAGTCGCAGAGTGGGTGCTCCATTCCTTTGCGTGGATTCAGTCGGCAGGATGGCCGCTCGTGGTTGGCCTGGGTATCTTGTCCGTCTTGCTGAGTGCAGCCGGGTACATTCTCGTCAGTGCCGTGTGGCGAATACAGGCAGCGTTACGCTGGCGTGCCCGATGCAAGGCGCGCAACGACAAACGGGGCTAGGCAAACGTAGCGTTCACCCAGTTCTGTCCTCTCGAGCACAAAACGTCTATTCAGTCGCCGCCCCCGGTTCTGCGACGGTTTCCAACCTTGCAACAAGCAACCGGTCGATTCTGTGCCGATCCATATCCATCACCTCGAACCGGTATCCGTTCCACGCAAAATGCTCGGATACCGTAGGGATATGGCCTAGCTGGGTGAGTACAAAACCCGCCAGGGTATGGTACGCGCCCGCGGCTTCCTCGGGAAACTGGAGGTCCGTGTTAAACAGATCGCGGAAGCGGTCAAGGGAGATGCCGCCATCAATGAGCCAGGACCCGTCTTCGCGCTGCACCGCATCGGCTTCATGCGCTTCATCATCGACCATCGATACATCGCCTACCAGCGCGCCCATCACGTCGCTCAAGGTGACCATACCTTCGATCTCCCCGTACTCGTCAACGACAAGGGCAAGTTCGGCACGGTTCTTCTTCAGTGTCTCCAGCAGGTCCATCGCACTGACAGACTCCGGTACGTAAAGTGCCGGCTTTACCGCTTTTTCGATATCGACGCTGGAAATGGATTGTCCGCGAATCGCTTGTTCAAAGAGGTCGCCCGTGTGAACAATGCCGATCACATTGGAACGGTCGACGCGATAGACGGGCAATCGGCTAAAGGGGCTGTCTGCGATCCTCGTCAAGGTCTGTTCGAGCGAATCATCCAGATCAATGAACTCCAGATCTGTGCGTGGCGTCATCAGCGCGCCCAGGCGCTGGTCATCCAGGCGCAACGCACGTGTAACGATGTCATGCTCGGTGCGCTCGAACACGCCTGCATCCGTTCCTTCCCGGATCATGCCGGTGATTTCTTCCTCGGTCACCGAAGCATCCTTCGGCTGATGCAAGCCGAGCAGGCGCATGATCGCTTCGGTTGTGACCGTCAGGACCTTGACGAAGGGCGATACGATGCGCGACAGCCACTGCATGGGCGCAGCGATCATGGTCGCTACTGTTTCGGGATACTGCATCGCAATCCGCTTCGGTACCAGCTCGCCGAGGACGATGGAAGCAAAGGTAATTCCGATGACAACTACACCAAGCGCGATCTCTCTGGCGAATTCGGCCAGCATCGGAACAGTCTCGATTTGCGGGGCCAAACGGGCAACCAGGGAGGCTTCGCCGAAAGCACCGTTAAAAATGCCAATCAGCGTGATGCCGACTTGTACCGTGGAGAGGAACCGGCTCGGGTGGTCGGCGAGCTGGAGTGCGGCAGTTGCGCCACGACTCCCATTATCGGAAAGGTTTTGCAGTCGGATGCGCTTGGACGAGACAACCGCCAACTCGGACATGGCGAACACGCCATTGAGGAGAATAAGTCCAAGGATAATTAATATATCCACTCTTGCAGAACGACACGGTTTTCCCGTCGGTTCCTGTAGTTAGAGGACCAATATTGTACTCCGGGCAAAGCGATGGAAGGCGATTGGGACGCATACGCTGGTCGCGACGTTGGCAGCCCATGTTGACGACGCCATTTCATACCATCAAGAGCTAATGGACAGTATGCCGTCACACTTAAAGCCCATGTGTCGGGTGCACTAGTACAGCTGCGGCGGGGGCATAGGTGCCATCTTGTCGCTAACTTCAGCCCTGTGGGCTTTCCGTCATTTGCTGGCAGTATTTCTCCAAATTCTCCAGTAGGTCACTTGGGCAAACACCACATTGTTTGTTGCCGGGAACCGCAAAATCTATAAACTTCGGATATGGAAGGTTCAGGTTTTTCATGATCTCCCTGAACTCGTCAATCGTTTTGTCGCCTCCGAGACGGGGATTGCGCTTTTTTTCCTGCGCAATCGTCGACACGAAGCGATCTTTGTAGTCGTGACCCGGGTACACAAGTGTGTCCGACGGCAAAGTGAACAGCTTTTCCCGTACGCTCTTGTACAGGGCATCGGCATCACCCTGCTGGAAATCGGTTCGTCCACAACCTTCTATCAGCAACGCATCGCCAGTAAATACACGATCCTGGAACACATACGCGAAATGTCCTGCAGTATGGCCCGGTGTATGGAGCGGATGTATAGCGATGCCCCCGACCTGCAGCGGTTTGCCTTCTTCCAGATGGAGGTCTGCACAGGGCACTTGTTCCGCCGACGGTACCGCAATCCTGCTTCCGACCCGGTTTTTCAGTTCTCTTGCCGCGGTAATATGGTCAGCATGCACGTGGGTATCGACACTGTAGGCCAGTGTCAATCCTAGCCTGTGCAACTCCGTCAGGTCGCGTTCCATCGAGGCAATCACGGGGTCGATCAAGATCGCCTGGCGTGTTTCATCGCATCCCAACAAATAGGTATAGGTGCTGGACAGCGGTTCGAACAACTGTCGGAATATCATTCCTGTCCTTCCAGAACTGTCATCTGTGTTCCAATAAGTCCTTCAGCGCATACTTCTCACGATCGATCTCGCCGCGAGTGCGCACGCCAAAACGGCGCAGTACCGGTAACGGCGGACACCATCCTTGCAACCCGTGTTGCAAAAGAAACGGGAGAACCACGCCAGGCAGGAAGAACCACTTGCGGTTGACGGCCAACCCCATTACCAGGCCGGTCAAGGCGAGCGAGGACGCATTCACCTCCAGCACGCGCTCCACATCCCACTCTTTGTCCAACGCCTCGATCCGCCGAATAATATCTTCTCGGCTCCGGTGGCAATGCTGAGTGATACTGGCATCAATTTCGCTGTCGATCTTCTGGTTGAGCTCAAACGCCGTTGAACGGCGGACCCGGTCGGCGCTGGCGCTGGTGGGATCCTCTGCGTATGCAACACCCATTTCAGGCTCCAATCTGGCCTAGTTGATGTTAAATTCCATATAATATTTTTTGTTTATCTGATGAGGCACCCTGACAAAAGTTCAGGCCAATCCGATCCTGTAAATATTGCGCAACCTGATTACAGGCGCATTCCTCATCCGCAATTTGCCAGCCAATAAGTTAACCAAAATGAATACCGTATTGCCCGACGAGCAGATCGACCTTGAAGCCTTGCAAAAAGCAGCGGGAAAGGCCTGCGCACTATTGAAGATCCTGGCCAATCCTGATCGCCTGTTGTTGCTTTGCCAGATGAGCCAGGGAGAATATGCGGTCGCCGAACTGGAAGCACTGACTGGCATCCGTCAACCGACCCTGTCTCAGCAATTGACGGTACTGCGTCAGGAACAGCTGGTCGCGACTCGCAGGGAAGGCAAGCAAATCTTTTATCGCATCGACAGCATGGAGGCGCTGGCGGTAATGAAAACCCTGTACGAGCTGTACTGCGGCGATAAGGGGAGCCGCAAGGGCCGCCGAATCTAACAGCGCAACTGCCCCTCCGGCTCACCTGATCCCTCATTGCTTGGCGTTGCAAAAACAGCCCCCTTCATCCCACTCAGCGATAACGCAGGTTGACGCAATCGCAATTAGAGGCTGCAATTCGCTAGCTGGCGGACGAGAACTGGTCAAATGCAGCAATCGCATTGGCCGAGTACATCAGCGACGGTCCGCCGCCCATATAGACGGCCATCCCGAGCGCCTCTTCCACTTCCGCCTTGCTCGCGCCGAGTTGGACCAGCGCTTTGGCGTGGAATCCAATACAGGCGTCGCAATGCGCGGCCACACCAAGGGCAAGCGCGATCAGTTCCTTGGTCTTTTTATCCAAGGCTCCATCCTTGGTCGCCGCACGCGCCAGTTCATTGAATCCTTTCATTACGTCCGGAATGTCGCTGCGCAAGGTGGCGAGGTTCTGCGAGACCGACTGGGTCAGTTCGCGGTAGTTTGGAGGAAATGTGCTCATGTTTTTCTTTCTCGATGTACGTCTAAGACTACTTTAGTTGCGTGTTTTGCAAGTGCGAATGCCAAACGGCAATACGCCGGGCAAAAGCGGAAGAGACCGGTTGCTAATGGAATGGCACCGATCCAACCCCAAGGGCCAATTTGCTCCAGCAGTGTCGCGACGATCAGACCTGCGCCAACGGTAATGCGAGCAACACGGTCGATGCTGCCGACATTGGTTTTCATAATTTTCCTTTCATAAAAGAGATATTTGTCCGTGTGTTGAGTGGCTCAACAACGCGCCAGTCATTTCGGTGTGCCAAACGCTCTATTGAATTATATATTCAATAAATATATAATGTAAAGCATGAACACGAAGATGGCGCAGGAAATGATTTCTGACACTGAACAAACCAATATCAAGGATCTGCAGGACACGGCAGAGAAGGCATCTCGCCTCCTAAAGGTGCTGTCCAACTCGGACCGGTTGCTGTTGCTATGCAGGCTGAACCAGGGAGAGCTGTGCGTAGGGACGCTCGAGACGGAAACAGGTATCCGTCAGCCGACGCTATCGCAACAGTTGACGGTGCTCCGCGAGGAGCAGCTTGTGGCCACACGGCGCGCCGGGAAGCAGATTTTCTACCGTATCGAAAGTGAAGAGACGCTGGCCGTCATACAGGTGTTGCACCGGCTGTATTGCGGCGACAGTGAAAAGGCGTAAGGAGGCAGGAAATGACGATTGACTGGACAAACTTCACACCGTGGTCTTCCCTTGCTGGCGGACTGCTGATCGGGTTGGCCTCAGCCATGTTCCTCCTGTTCAACGGCCGGATTGCGGGCATTAGCGGCGTTCTTGGGGGATTGCTGCGGCCGGCTTCAAAGGACGTGGGATGGCGGGTTGCGTTCCTGCTCGGCCTGGTTGTTGCGCCATTCGCATTCACCCAAATTGGCACCTTGCCCGACGTGCAGGTGGACGCAAGCTCCGGACTCCTGGTGGTAGCGGGGCTATTGGTCGGGCTCGGCACGCGGTATGGTTCCGGCTGCACCAGTGGGCATGGCGTTTGTGGACTGTCACGGCGCTCGCCCCGTTCCTTAGTCGCCACCGCGGCGTTCATGCTGACTGGATTCGTGACGGTCTATGTGACGCGTCACCTGATTGGATGAGGAGAACAGAATGCACATTGTGACGTCTTTTGCCGCCGGCCTGGTCTTCGGTCTTGGCCTGATACTTTCCGGCATGACGAATCCGGCCAAAGTGCTTGGTTTTTTAGACCTGGCCGGGAGCTGGGATCCTTCGCTTGCCTTTGTCATGGGCGGTGCGCTCCTGGTTGGGAGCATTGCCTTCTACTTTGCACAGGGGCGCGGCAAAACATGGATTGGTGAAACGATGCGCCTGCCAACAGCGATGCAGATCGATCGCCGTCTTGTCTTGGGCGGCCTGACGTTCGGCATCGGTTGGGGACTAGCTGGCTATTGCCCGGGGCCCGCATTGGCATCCATCGCCCAGGGCGGTGCCAAGCCGATGATTTTCTTCGGCGCCATGCTTGCCGGGATGGCGGCATATGAACTGCTGGAGCGAACTGGCGACTCGCGTTTGCACAAGGCAAACTGAACCATGCTGCACGGAGCATTCGGTTCGTACATGGAGTTGGAACGATGATCGAGGCGGTATTGGGGATTGCGATCGGCATCATCATGGCGTTTACCGGGACAGGCGGCGGCATCCTTGTTGTTCCTTTGCTCGTTCTCGGCGCACAACTCTCTTTTCCGGAGGCGGCGCCGGTCAAGCGTCTAACCCTTGGCATCGGTGCAGCAATGGGAGCGATATTGGTCTTAATGCCGGCATCGTTCGCTGCAAGGCTGAAATGGTCATGCCTGCCGCAGGAGTACTGTTCGTCTTGCTCAGAGTCGACTGGGCCAAATCAAGCCGTCCAGTCGACAGTCTGAGCGAGCCAAACGCGCGGTTCCCCGTAGCCACTATTCCTGGCGGGTTTGGCAAAGAGAAGACGTTGGCGAGAATATCTTGAGTGGCTTCTGACGTCACGCAGAGTCATGTCGCAGCTAGCGTGACTTTGCAAGAGCGCTATCGCGTCGCGTTCTGACAAACATACTGGCATCTATACACCGGTCCGCTGAATGTTCTTGCTCTGCCGCCGGCTATCTAGAGCGCCCGACGCTGCCGCCCTGAGCAGCCGCTGAAAGGTCGGACACTCCGCGTGGCTGGGCGCCCCGCATGCCGCGGCGTGCCGTAGTCCTCGACTCACCGCTCGCAGCTGCTTGATGGTCTGGTCGATATCATCGGCCTTGGCTGTGAGCAGTTGCCGATTGATTGCCGGCCTGCCATTGGGCGACAGCATGGAGCCGATTTCGTCCAGCGACAAGCCGGCGGCTTGGCCAAGGGCGATCAATGCCAGCTGATCCATTACACCCGGGGCAAAGCGGCGCCGCGCGCCTTGCCGGCCAACTGACGCGATCAACCCCTTCTTTTCGTAGTAGCGCAATGTCGAAGCAGGAACGCCCGTGCGCTTGGCGACTTCAGCAATATCCATGGCAGTAATCACCCCTTGACTTGAAGTTGACTTCAACTTCTATAGTGTGCTCATGAACATCATTAGTCAACCAAAAGGAGTGCTGTCATGTCAGTCGCTGAAACCATTGCACGGGTCGTTCTCGTTGGAGTCGGAGCCACCGTTGTCATGGATGCCTGGCTCATGCTGTTGAAGCGAATGGGTGTCCAGACGCTCAATTTCGCGTTCATCGGCCGATGGGTGGGACATCTCTTTTGCGGCACGTTCGCCCATCATTCTATTGCGAAGGCTCAATCCATTCCTGGTGAACTCGCTTTGGGCTGGATGACCCATTATGCGGTCGGTGTTGCGTTCGCAGGCATGCTCGTCGGACTGAATGGTGTCACGTGGATGCAGAATCCGTCGGTTCTGCCTGCCCTCGCCGTGGGCTTGTGCACGGTTGCCGTCCCATTGTTCGTGATGCAGCCGGCCATGGGCCTGGGCTTCGCGGCATCCAGAACGCCGGCCCCTTTGAGGAGTTGCATGCGCAGTTTGACCAATCACATGGTCTTTGGCCTAGGCCTCTATCTCTCCGCGGTCGTCATTGAATGGATTTCCCGATGACGACGCTGGCCCCTTTCATGGAAATCGAAACCTTGCATGGAACTGGAACAATGAAAAAACTCGCCATCATCTACCATAGCGCCCACGGGCATACCGAACACATTGCAGCGCACGTCTTCGAGGGGGCGACGAGCGTCTCGAACACCGAAGTGCACCTGCTGAAGGCCGAAGAACTTGTGAAGGCGCCCGAGACGTTGCTCGACTACGACGGCTACTTGTTGGGATCACCGACCTACCTGGGGGGCGTATCAAGCCAATTTAAGGCATTCATGGACGCTACCGGCCGTCTATGGCGCTTGCAACAACTCAAGGGCAAGCTGGCAGCCGGCTTTACCGTATCTTCGCTGCCGGCCGGAGACAAGCAGTCGACACTGTTATCGATGTTCGTGTTTTGCATGCAGCATGGCATGCTCTGGGTAGGCAACCCCATCCTCCCGGAGCAGCATTCCGGCGTTCCGTACGACGAAGCCGCCAATCGGCTCGGTTCGTGGTCGGGCCTGATGGCGCAGGCTGGGCACGGCGCCTCTGCCGACTCTTTCGTCGCGGGCGACACCAAGACGGCGCGGATGTTTGGGAAGAATTTCGCGGAAACACTGCACCGGGTTGCCGTTGTCGCCACCTACGAGCCCCGGGAGGTCTTCGCATGATCCCCGAGAAGTATGGTCCTGTGCTGTTCGGAGCGATTCTTTCCGGACTCATGTCCCTGCTGGTTTCCGGCATCTCGACGTACCGTGCTATCGGTCCGGCAACCAGCTTCCTGCCGCTTTGGGTTAGTGTGTGGCTGTCCGCCTGGCTAGTGGCGTTTCCGGCCGTCCTACTTATTGCACCGCTTGCCAGAAAGGTGGTGCAAAGCTTGACCGCAAAAGATTGACGGAAGTCCGGCAGTCTTGAAGACTCGCTTTCGAGCATTTCAATGTTTGTCGTGGGCAAATGGCGGCCGACTGAATCCGGTAGCGCGTCGGGTTTCGGCTGTTTGTATTCGTTTAACCAGGAGCCGTCTATGGTCGCTCCTCTTTTGTTTCAACCGTGCGGTGCCCGCGCAAATGGTTCGATATGCGAATTTAATCGCGGCGATGAAAATCGGCGAGTGCCCGGCTGGCGAACATGCTGATCATCACCGGTGCGGCCGACAACATTAGCGGATGCAGCGTGACGGGGAGTACGAGCGCCAGCACCGCCGCGCAGGCGGTCATGATGGCGGCGCAGATATGCAAGGCAAACACTTCCGGGTTGTGCTGCACGAACACCTTGGACTTGACGATGCGCATCAGGTAGCCATCGAATAGGGCCGCCAGCATGAACACCAGCAGCGCCGGCAGCGACTCGACCAATACGGCCAAGCGGTAGGTCGCCAGCGCAAGCAAGGTATCGATCGAGCGAAAGTAGGGATTGTTGAACAGACGATGGTTGACGTCTGCCATCTGATTTGCCACCGTCACGTCGACCGGACCGGGCGCGGGTGCATCCGTTGCAATGGGGATCGGACTGGCCTGTTTTGCCGTCGCTTGCCAATCGAGCATGCGGGACAGGATACGCAGCGCATGGTCGTGCCCCCAGAATTCGACCGTCAATGCATGTTCCGCGCGCAAGCGATCGATGAAACTTTCCGACGGATACTCAGATGGCAGGTACAGCACCAGGAAGAGCAGCGCCACCAGCGACGCGGTCGAGACAATGCGGATCATGCCGGCACTCCGCCAATTGGTTTATCGTGATCGGGATCCAGGATCGGAAAGCGTCCCTTGATGATGCGCCCGCCCGATACCGACGCGAAGTATTGCAGGTTCGGCAGCTTTCCCAGGATGTCGGCCGGGATGAGTTCTTCCATGCTTTCTGTCAGCTGCGATGAGTAAGCAGCGGTAAAGTCGCCCAGATGCGCATCCGACGCATTGTTCAAGCCGACACGCAGCGTATGGATCGCGGTTTTGCCGAAAGTCTCGACAATGAAATCCTGCGTAGGGCGATCCTTGGAACGCAACGCGATCAGGTTGTTAAGGTTGCCCAAGGCCATGCGCGCAGCATCCTCGCTGCCTAGCCGCTTGGCCAGGTCGGCCAGCGTCTGCATTGCGCAGGTGGTGAAGATTCCGCCTTCCGCGCCCTTGTTGAGGATCTCGATCAGCGGCTGGTTGATCACGTTCGACACCTCGTCGACAAACAGCGCAATGCGCCGGTAGCCGCCCAGGTTGTAGCGCATGCCGGCACGCGCGGCCAGGTCTGCCAGAGACAGCGCGCCGATCGCCGACGCCACTGACGGATCAGGAAGCGAGTCGAGGCACATGTAGAGCACATGGCCGCCGCGCTCGATCTTCTCGAAATTCATGATCGCCCGCGCATCGCCGGCATCGAACGGATCGGGAGACAAGCTCATGCCCAGATCGCCGGAGGTCAGCATCGACAGGATCGGCAGCAGGTTGGCGGTGATCTTCTGGTAATGCTCGCGGTTGTGGCGGAACGTGCGCACTTGCGAGTCGATGACCTTGTTGCGCTGGTTTTGCGGCACATGGTGTTCATAGAATGCGACGAAGGCAAGCAGGTCGATGCTGGCCGCTTCCGACGGGCGCTTGAGATTGCCGCGTTGCGCATCGCTCAGCAATTTCTTCATGTCCGGCTGATCGCGCCAGGCCGACCCGATGATGGCGTCGAAAAAGCGGCGCAACGAGGCTTCCAGCACCGGCTCGATGCCGCCTTCGATGTATTTTGTCAGCTTCATCAGATTCGGCCGCTGCTCCAGTTCGACCAGTCCCTGGACAACGACGTTGACCGCGTCCCAGCCGAATGCGGAAAACGCGCCGGCGGTGTCGGGCGGCATGATCGACTGAATGCGCGACGCGATCTCGGTCGGCTTTTGCCAGTTGAAGGTGAAGTCCAGGCGCACGCCCATCTCAGGGAACGCCGGGTGGAATTCCAGGAAGGCATGCGGATCCCGGTAATCTTCACAGGCCCGGATGACCGCGCGTTTCAGGCGACGGCTGTTCTTCGGGTCGATCACGACCACGACATCGCCGCGGCGGACCGCTTGCGTGATCAGATTGGCGAGCGCGACGCCCTTGCCGGATTGGGTCGTGCCGACCAGGAGCGTGCCGCCTTCGAAGTTCTGCAATGGGCGGTAGAGCGCTCGCTCTCTCGGCTCGACGCCGTGGATGTAGGGCAGGCCGATCTCGCTGTCGGGTTGCGGATTGACTTCGATACCCAGGCAGCGCAGCAAGGCGGGCGATACGGCATAGTCGCGGTAATTCACCTTGGCAAGTTCATACAGGCGCTGCGAATGGAGCGGCGTCCATTCGAAGCCGAATCCCAGAAACACTTGTTCGGGCTGCTTGCACAGCTTGTTCAATTCCCTCGTGGTGACGACCTGCATTGCCCGTCCCGACAGCGAGGCGTGCACGATCAATATCCGCAATGCCTGGTGCATGCGCAGACCGGCCATCCACAAGCACAGCATCGCCACGGGACCGGTGAAGCGCCATGGTAGTTCATCCCGGACCGCGACGATAACGAACACGATCAGGGCGATCAACCAGGCGGCACTGGCGTAGGACTCGTACGCGCGGCGCCAGGGCATCTCGTATTTGCGGATCAGCATGTCGCACCGTCGGCGTCTGGCACGTCGAAATTGGCGGGATCGAGTCCAGCGACGAAGCAGGGGTTGAGCAGCAGGCCGACCTTCTGTTCGCCGCCGAAATCGCGGGTCATGGTGTGCGACTGGGTGCCGGCAGGTCGCACCAGCATCCTCACCTCGGTTAGCGCGCGCAGTGCCAGCGAAGGTTCGATGTTGCGCCGCTCGAACTCGGCGAGCGGGATAAACAGGCCGGAGGAAACCGTGCAGGTAGCGATGTCGGGGCCGACTCGATTGAGCGTGTCGACGATTTGTATCAGCGCATCGCGCACCATAGGGTTCAGCCGCATGGGGGCATCGAGCCTGAATTCGGGTATCGCTAACGCCAGTTGGGCAGGCGCAGCGTCATTGGCGGTCGGAACACGGGTTGCGGCGTTGTCCGCGTCACGTGGCGGCGGCGCTGCGGCAGCTTGCTCGGTCATACCGGGTTCCGCCTGCGGCTCCGGATTTTGTTCGATGGGCAGCGAAAGTTGTGGCGACGTGGAGGGTTTCCGGCTAGTGGTGGCCGGCGGCTTCGCCGGCTCAAGCGGACGACACAACGCGATGGCAAGCGGTAGCGGGACCGGATCGAGACCGGCGAACAGGATCGCGGACGACGACAGCTTGACGGCCTCGATCGTCGCCTTGCTTTCCGGCGGAACGATCTGCCACGTCGCTTGGGCAGCATCCTTGGGCTCGAACACGCCGGCCGCCACCAGAATTTCCAGCATCGTTTCAGGCGCTTTCGGAATTCCGGGCAACTGGTCGGATTCCAGAAGCTGGCGGATTTCCGCTGCCGCGTTCGGCCAGACCAGGAACACGCCGTCGCTGCCGAACCAGACGCGCGAGCGTTCTGCGTTGGGGCGCCAGGCCGAGTTGCTGACAACCAGCCGGCGCACTGCGTCGACCAGGTAGCGCTCCAGATGCGAACCGAGTTGCGGTGTGCCGTAACGGTCGGCGCTTGCCTGCAGATAGCGATCGATGACGAGTGCCACCGAGCGGCGCACCAGCTCGTCGAGGATATTGTGTTCCCGATAGAGCGGCATGCCGGAAATGCTCGCCATCATGTGCGGCACGATGACGGAATTACCGGTGGCAAGGTGCTGCAATACCTCGCTCGGGACCACATGCGGCAAGGCGAATAGCCCCACGGTGCGGGTTTCGTGGACGTTGGGCCGCCACTTCAGAAAATAGCGTGCGACCTGGTGCCGGGCCAGCCAACCCGACAGCGGCAGCAGGTAGGGCTGCCATTCATCGCCGTGCTCATTGGTGACGATGACGTGGCACAGGGTCCGATGGATTTCGCAGCATAGCCCGGCAATGAAGGTGGCATGCCGCCAGCGCGGCTCCAGGTGGCGGCGCGTCGTGATCGTGGAGCGGCCGGAAAAGATATGGCCGTCCGTGCCCTGCAGGCTGAAGAACGCCACTTCCAGGCCCATGCGAAGCAGTCCCCCGGGCGCGTTGAAGTAGTTATCCGGCGTGGCGGGAAGCAGGTGGACGAATGCCGCATAGCGGCGGATCAGGGAAAGGAGATCCTCCTCAAAGTTGGCGCGGTCCATGCCGTAGCACACCTTGATACGGTCGATCAGCTCTTGATGCGCGCCGAGCACTTCATCGATTGGCTGGGCAGGAATGCCGGGATCGACCGGCGGATAGGCGGCAACGTGCGCGTGCGCGCGGTTATCCGCGGAAGGCGGCGGGTTGGCGTTCGCAACGGGCCCGGCCATGCGCTGCAGGCCGAGGCGGCCCAGAAGGAAATCGAAACCATGCATGCGTGCCCCGGAGCCTGATGGAAGTTCCGATTCTTGCGCGGAGCAGACCGGGCGTCCAACAGAAATGGGCCGCTTGCAATGCCCTTTTCGTCATCAGTCTTGTTTCATGTGCTTCGACAGCGCGAACACGCACGATGGAATGGTAGTGATGTCGGGTAGCGCGCTGACTGGAAACGAGGTCTGGAGCCGCGGATCGCGCCGGAAACGGTGGACCAGTTTGCAAAACGGGCAATCGTGATTCGTCGTCGGACGGACGCTGACGGCGGCGACATACTGGCTGGTGCACGCCGGGCATGTGACGAGCGAGAAGCTCGGCATTCTTACAGTCCACAATCCATCCATATGCGAAGCCAGGTCAAAGGCGCGATCGAAATGGACGCGCGGATGAGCGTGGCACACTGTCAGATAGTGCCGGTAACCTGTGACGAGTGCGTCGGTCGGGCCGAAGCCAAGTTCTCGAATGCGCCGGTAGATCGAGAGGAAGATCGAGGCTTCCGTCCGGTTGAGCAGATTGGCGCTGTGATACCACTCCGGCGAATCCGGCGCCCGACCGCGTTGCGCCAAGGTGCAATCAGAATAAAACAGATGGGTGAGTTGCCCGTGCGGCAAGCCGGTCACGTAGCCAACGGTACGGATGCGCGCGCCGAGTGCGACGCATTCCTTGGCCAGGGCCAAGGCACGTATATGACGCTCGGCATGGCTGAGTCTGGTCACCATGGTGTCGCGTCTTCAATGCGAGGAGGCCGCCCTGTGCGGCGGATGGACCGACGCAATCGGCCCGGCCAGCGGTGCCGGCAGTTCAAGAAGCCTCAGCAGGTCCTGCCGTGGCAAGAGCAGGCACTCCTGGCCGACATGGACTACGGTGACGAGGATCTGATCGAGTGACAGCCCGCTGATGGAATACGCCTGATCTGCCGACAAGCCGAACTTGCAGCAGGCAGCGGTCAAATCATGCTGGATGCTGTCGCGGATGGTGAGCAATGCAGAGAGGTTGAGAAGCTGTACATCGGAAAGCTGAACATTGCGCATCATTACTCCTCACTGTATGTCCAATAGGGGGGCATCGCTTGGCGCAAGCGCGACCACCGTCCCTATGAAAAGCAACCACAACTTGGGGTAGGGTGCTTCGCTTGCCGATATCAATCCTAGAGATATCGAATCGAAACGCAATCGGCAATGTCAGACACTGGTCGAGTGTCGCAAGAAAGGATGCCGATTTCGGATGATTTTCAGGGGGCGGTGTATCTCGTCCTCGACATAAAGGGCGAATCCCGCGTCATTACGCGTCCGGCAAACGCTCGCGCAATGCAGTGCGCTTCTTCCGGAATCTCGTTTCCCTGCAGGCGGTATACGTCCTCATGCGCGAATGCCTGCCACCCAGTCCAAGCGATGGATGTAGTTGCTTTTCAGAATCGTGGTTAAAAATGCAACATCGCTGTACACTTATCCCGCCTGTCGTTGACGGGCCGGTCACATATGCCCCGGCTATATCGTGTCTGGGTGTGCGCCGTGTGGACGGTTCTGCGCTTAATCGGGTTTTTTTGCATCCGATGTGGATCCGTCCACTATTTTTAATTCGCAGGGGCAGGTTGTTTTCCGGCAAGGGATGGCCAACGCAGATGCTGCAATGTGTTTGCGATTGTTCGGTGCGCGTTGCCGGCTCCTATTGGTCAATGGGCGGCGATGAAAATTACTACAGCGACGGTCATGGAAACGCATCTGCACGTCGGGCGAGAACGACTCGCGCTACGCCTTGTTGCAGAAGGGGACGGATTACTGTTGGAGCGGACACTGCAGGATCCGTTGCAGCGCACGCAAACGCAGGTCTTGTGTATTGCAAATCTGCAAGAACTCCATGAGTTCATGGCAAGCGATCCCTATTATCCGCGCTTTCGCGGGGATTTCGATCGTGTCTTCCGCCGTGCTGCCGAACTGTACGCAAAGCGGGGGCAGGCAGAATGACCGCAAAGCACGGAAGTCGGGGAGACGTCGACGTCATGGCTATGATCGAGGCCATCAAGACCTTGAAGAGCGAATCCGAGGTGATCGCGTTGACACGACAGTGCGTCGAGGCATTGAGCGCGAAGTATTTCGTCTATACGTCGTTTGTGAGCGATCATGCGCAGCCGGTGCAGGAAAGCCGGCGCTTTTTCATTGGCTGCTCGCCTGCCTGGTGCCAGCTCTACAATGCCCGAAAATGGTTCGAGACGGACCCGTTCGTCCTGTACGCCCAGAACAATAATACGGCCCCGGTACTGGGCTCCGAAATCGCACTGCAATCGGCGGGGCAGTCGGAAATGCTCCAGACCGCCGGCGAATACGGCTTCAAGTCATGCATGGTCATTCCTGTGCACACGGGGAATGTTTGTCATATGGGACTCCTCTATGTCGGATCGCCGGAAGCGCCCTGTGTCGGCGAGCCCAAGCTGATGCGAAACCGGGGTTACTATCGGCTGCTTGCTGCGGAACTGCTCGACTGGTGGGTGCGCCGTATCCGCGAGGAGGCGCTTGAGATATACAAGCTTGACCCGCTTGAAGTGGCGGTGCTGCAGCTCGAACTGGAAGGGTTTGCGGCCAAAGAGAAGGCCAGCGAGTTAGGGATCCCCCTCCATTCCGTGTACGCGATGTATCGCAAGATCAAGGCAAGATTCGACGTCGATAGCGTCCGAGATGCGGCACGCATCGCGCAATCTCGCGGCATTCTGCACAACACGGGGATGGCATGATGTGGTCGTATCTACTTGCCTTGTCCGTGCCGGTTGGCGCTGCGTTGGCTGCCGCTTGGGGGCAAACGGGATGGTTCTTGCTCGGGTTTGCGTTGGGGGTGCCAATGCTTGATGCTCTCATCGGGCGAGAAGGTGATGCTGCGCGTCCTCTGCAAACCAATGTGGTCGTGCTTTACCTACCCTATGTCTATATTCCGCTGTGGCTTCTGGCAATCTGGATCATTGGCCGCAGCTTGCATTCGGCCGGTGTCGCGGACTTCGCGCTGTTGAGCATCAATGTCGGCTTGATGGGCGCGTTTGCCGCTGTTCATGGGCACGAACTCATGCATCGAGGTTCGAATGGGGCACATTGGCTTGCCGACCTCATTTTCTCGATGATCGGCTATGGTCACTATACGACGTCCCACCTGCTGCACCACGCGCATACTGGGGATATGACGTTCGGTTCTGCCGCCCACAAGGCGCAACCCCTATGGGCGTATTTGCCTGCATCGGTGACCAATGGACTGGTGGAGGCGTGGCGGGTGGAGCGAGACAGGCATGGGGTGAATCCCGGCCGGAACCGCGTGTTGCGGCAGGCGCTGATGACGCTGGCCGGCGTTATGGTATTCGCGTTGCTGTGGGGGCCACGAGGAGTTGTACTGTTTGCTGCACAATCGATCATTGCCATACTGCTGATTGAAACGGTCGGGTATATCCAGCATTACGGCTTCACCCGTGCTCCGGGGAAGCCGACGGCCGAGGAATTGTCCTGGGATGGCGACTTCTGGCTATCGAATCGGCTGTTGATCAACAACCCCTGTCATGTCGAGCATCACCGACGGCCGGCAAAGGTGTTCAGCGAATTGTCGCCTGCGGGGCAGTCCTTGCCGGCAGGTTACTTCGTGTTGCTCTGGATGGCGATGATACCACCGCTCTGGTTTTCGATCATGGACCCAAAATTGGAGCAGGCCAAGGTATCGACGAGTGGTGCGGATCGGGGGTGACGTGACGGCAGTCGCGCGCAAGTGCGTCGTTTCAGACTGGGCGCTCGTCTGGATGTTGGGCAATTAATGCTTGTGCCGCGGCTTGCAGCGCAACGGGGGATAGATCGGGCAAGTCAATGGTCGGGGCGTCGACCAGCTTGGGATAGTGGTGCGCCGTCGAACGAATATAGGTCGGATCGTAATGGACGACCATGATGCGTTCAAACAATTCAGGCATGCGGCGTTGCGCCGCCATTTCCTTCCATGCGTCAAACTCCTGGTTGCCTATGTGCTTGCGCAAATGCTCAAGGCGGGCAACAAATGCCTCCGGATCTTCTTCGAAATGCTTGTAATCCTCACGCCAGAGGATCACACGTTGCTCCATCGGAGCATTGATTCGGAGAATTTTTCCGCGCACATGCATGGTTTCAAGCAGCGCATCCGGCAAGCGCACATTGCCGATCTTCTTGGACTCGGCTTCCACCCATACCGGCTTGTCGGGACTGACGGTCGACAGTTTCTGCAACAGCAAGCTGTCGAAGGATTTTTGTGTCGGCTGCATTTTGCCGGGCAGCGCGCCGATGACTGATCCGCGATGCGACGCCAGCGCCTCGAGGTCAAGGACTTGCGCGCCCAGCGCATCGAGTTGGGTCAGCAGGCGTGTTTTTCCGCATCCGGTCGGTCCCGAAAGAACGATATAGGTAAACCGGCGCGGAAAGACGGTCAGTTCGTCATTCACCCAGCGGCGATAGCCTTTCCAGCCGCCATCGAGTTTCTCCACCTTGAAGCCGATGGTATCCAGTGCGTCAAACCACAAGCGGCTTCGCTTTCCCCCGCGAAAACAGTAAACCAGGATCCGGGTGCTTTTCGGAAGGCCGGCAATGACCGTATCAAGATGGCGCGCAATATTCTTGAGGGAATAGGACACGCCAATGAGGTATGCGCGCATCTTGTCAGTCCGGTGCAGGGTCCCGACTTCGGCATATTCATCGTTCGTGGCAACCGGGAGGTTAATTGCTCCAGGGATATGATCCTCGGCGTACTCACGCTCGCTCCGCGCGTCGATGATCAAATCGTAATGGGCGAAGCGTTCCATGAGGCAAGGTTGATGAAGGAAAGCTTGATATTTTCGCACAGATGCACGCAGCCGAGTTCGCTAAAAATTGCCGAGATTTAGCACCTGTTGATGATTAAGATTGTGCGAGGAAACATCGAAACGATCATCAGAGGAAGGCATAGCGATGGACGCAGACTCGACCCTGGTTTCGATTGCCATGCTCGACAAGATCGCGGCTGGCGAAACCTATGATGCCGTGGCCGCACAGTATGGCGTAACCCGCAGCACTGTCGAACGGCGTATCAAGGCGATGGCGCTGCGGCTCTATCGGGAAATCGGCATTGACGGCATCAACGAAGAGGGACTGGCGTTCGCCTGCAGACTCAGGGCATGCCGATCGGCGATCAACGCGGCGGCCGAGCAGTACCAGACACGGCGGTCGCAGGACCGGCGTGGCGATCGCATCTTGACTGACAACGATATTCAGCTTGCCGTCTATCGAACACGGACCCGCAGTCCCTGTCCCCAACGCGATGTCGCATTGCTTTACGTACTGTTGACAACCGGCGCGCGGCCATTGGAAATCGCGCGTCTGGAGGTGGGGGACTACCTGCATGTAGATGGCCGGATCCGGGAAGAGTCGGAGTTTCGCGCCGACGCGGCGGTCAATCGAAAGAATCGGCCTTTATTGTTCACCAATGCCAGGACGAATGCATCGCTCGATGGCTATCTTGCCGAACGTCTGCGCAAGGGCTTCGGCGTCACCGGGCATAGCGAGTTCCGCGGGCTCGACCCGCGCAGCCGGCTGTTCTTGACCGAGGCGGGTGCACCGTTCGAGATCGTGAGCCATGGCGCACAGGGGCAGCGACGCTTTCTTTGCCGGGGCATCCTCGGCACCTATCACAAGATATTCCAGCGGATCGGCATTCCTGGTGTGTGCGCATTGAGTGTGCGGCGTACGGTGGCCGCGCGCATGTTCAGACAGGGGGCCAGAGAGGAACAGATCGGCAAGATACTGGGTATCAGCGAGAAGAAAACGGTACGCGACCTGCTGCCTAACCGCGATCCCCACCTGCCATCGGTCGTGCGCGAACTGGTATGAGCTTGTCGCAGCGATGGCGGGCTTCGCGATGGCACGGCGAGCAATGCTGCCGTCACCGGTAAAATCGGGGCCATCCGCGGTACGGATGGCCCGATATACCGGAGCGGGACGACAGAGCATCGTCCCGCTGTCCGCGTATGACAAGCGGTGCCTGATGGATTAGACCGCTTCCACAAGTCCTTTCCATTCACCGGCGGCCAGTTCGATCAACTTGCCGCCCAGTGCTTCAAACTCGGTCGCCCGGTCGTAATCCTCAATTTCCTGCGAGTAATGGGTGACCGCATTGACCAGACCATAGCCCGACAGGTCGCCTTCGACGATCAGGTGCCGCAGTACGCCGGCGCGTTCGGTGTCGTTGAGCGCATAGCGGTTGGCCAGCACCTCGACGGTCTTGACCGGATCGCCGGTCAGCGTGATCCCGATCGTCCGCCGCATCTTCTCGGCGACCTGACGAAAACTTGACTCCGATACTGCCGCTTGCACCACATCCCGCACCTTCAGGAAGAAGGCCTGGTCGTCCGCCGCCAGCGTATCGTCATGGAAGAGGGTGATCGCCTCCTCGTCCGACGGCAGGAGGCGCCCGACGTGCGTCTTGCGCAATCCATGGTCGAACGCGATCAAGCCGTTCTTACAGAGCAGGCGGTAGAGCAACGGCTGCACCGACAGCGTACCATGGCCGACCTCGGAATTCATGATCACGATGCCGGCCTGCAGCAGATCGCCCGGCGCCATCTCGGCCTGGATGCGCGGCGTGACCGCCTTGATGTACATCTTCGTCTCGGTCAATTCGACCGACTCGAAGCGCACATCCGGCAGCCGCTGCAGGATCGGCAGCACCGCTTCCGCCAGATTGACGTTATCCAGCCGCCGGTAGCGGTCCGACAGCACGGCCCGCACCTTGCCGTCGAGCGTGCGGATCATGCGCCGCTCGCGATCGTCCTGCAGCCAGGTGTTGATATTCTGGTCGAGCAGGCCTGGTTGCTCTTCGCGCATGCGTTCAAAGTACGCGAACGGGATCTTCAGCTTTTCAGCCAGTTGGCGGCGTGCCAGGCTGGTGATGCCATACTTGCCGATGCCGTCATGTTCTTCGATGAACAGCTTGCAACTACCGAGCTCATCGGTATGGCAGCGCATCATGGGCGAGGGCACAATCATGTCCCGCTTGCTGGCGAGCTGCCGCTCGAGTTCTTGCGCCAAATTCACGAGAGAACGTCCGTATTTCATGGGAAACCTCCAAAGAAGTGCGGGGACGGCATGACCCCTTGGCGGGATGTACGTCCCCGCGGGGTCAATGACTGGCTCGACACGACGAGCCGGCTCAGTGCGACGGATGTCGCGTGGTGAGGCAAGGGCTGCCTTCGATGCGCGTGGAACGCGGATCCTGGTATGGCAGCGACCAGTGGTGAAACCTTGTCCCCGGCGCTTTGGATAAAGGGCCGTGGAAAAGGCGGGTGCGATCGCCGACCTTGCGCGATCGCACCCCAAGCACTATGCCGCTTGCTGCATGTTCTCGAGTCGGGAACACCAGACATCGGCCCAGTCGCATCCCGCCTGCCGCGGCACGAAAACCTCGACGCGCCGCTGCCCGGTTCTTTTGTCTTCCTTCTTCAAGCGCCGCGCCAGCGCAAATGCGCAGGCCTGCCCGTCGTACTCGGCGTGGGCGTCGTTGTCGCTATAGATGCAGATGCGGCGTACCGTGTCCGGCAGCCACAGCTTCTCCATGTTGCCCGCGTTGAGCGCCGCCCATACCGGCTTGCCGGTGGACAGGTGGATGGCGAGCGCGGTTTCGATGCCTTCCGCGATCGCCAATTCCTCGGTAGCCTCGAACAGCCTGGCCGCCGCACCGATGATCCCGGCCGACAGCACTTTCTTTGCATCGCGTTGCTGCAACTTCTGACCGCCTTCCAGATAAGTGCGATGCAGCGTGACCGCGTGCCCGTCGCTGCCCTGGATGCAGGCCAGCATGGCCGGATACTCGGCCACCTTGCGCGATGTGCCGGAACCGTCCTTTTCGTAATAGCCAAGCGCCGGATGAAACCGCAATACCCTGGGATACGCGGCGAGCGACAGGCCGCGACGGCACAAATAGCGATCGACTTCATCGCCCGGCGTCACCGGGCGCGCTTCCTCCCAGATCCGCTTTGCCAGCTTCTTCATCCTGTCGGGGGGCGGTTCGTGCGACCACAGGTGCGCTTGTGCCGGTATCGGCATGCTGCCAACGCATTCCTCGATGCGCTTCAATATCGTCACGAAATCCCAACCGTGCACGCCCTGCAGCAGCTTGAGGCCGCCGCCCGGGCCGCAGCCACGGCAATGGTAGTTGCCTTCGCCATACTTGTCGGAGTACTGGAAACGGTCCGTTCCACCACACAGCGGGCAAGGCTGGTTGCGCTTGTTGAGAATTTTCTCGTCGACGCCAAGCGACAGCAGCAGCTCGGTCCAGCGGCCATGGGCGCGCCGCTTGATTTCGGCGACACGCGCTTCGAACGCATGGCTGTCCATCACGACCTCCCTGCAGCCGGTGCCGCATGTGCCGCGATGAGTTCGACCGCATGCTCGCCACGACCGCGTCCCACCGTCAACTGGAACGTCTTGCCGTGCAACAGTGGGTATTTTTCCAGCTTCAACTCCCGCAACAGCGAGTCGAGTGTCGCCTGGGGATCGACCGAACGCAGCCGGGGGATCAAATCCGCCAGCGCGTCGCGATCGAGGTCGCAGTCTTCTTCCAGAAACCGATCGTTCGAATCGATGAAGTCCGAGGCCTGCCGCACCGGCTCGCCGGAACATTCGCCGATGGGTACGAAGATCATGTCGTCGTGATAGACACCTTCGTCTTTGAGAGTGACGCCATCGTCGCCAGCCGTGATCGCCACGGCATCGCACAGAATGACCCAGGGCCAGATCCAGCGCCCTTCGAGCTTCACCCGGCATTGTTCGCCGACAGCAAGGACACCGATCGCTTCGTCATCGATGGTGCGCACATAGGGCTGGACCCAGTGATCGCGATGCAGCGAGGCCGGCGAAAAGACCAGGTAGCCCTTCGCTTTGGCCAGCATCCAGCAGGCGGCGTTCTCGCTGTTCACGGCATCGAGACTGACCAGGACGACACTACCGTCCTCAATCGCGCGGCGCGACAGGGAATGTTCTATGGGGGCCAGATAGTCGCACTCTTCGTAACCCTCTTGAATCGGATAGCCGACGATGCGCTCGCACACCTTTGTCGGTAAGAGCGGAATGGCATTGAGCAGGTCGAGATGACCCCACCCGCGCATCGCATCGAAGTAGGTGTCGACGAACGTTTCCGCGTCCATCCTTTCTTTTGCTTCGAGCAAGACCTGCCGCCATAGCGACTTCAGGCAGGCATCGATGCGCCTCTTCTGATCGTCCTCGTCGATCAGCTTGTCGCGGTCGGGCAGGCGTGCCACGAATTGCCTCGAATCCAGATGCACGACATTGACATGGCCGTCATCGAAATACGATGGCCGCATCACGCACAAGCCTTGCAGGAAGACCAGCGTCTGCGAAGCGTGCTTGCCGTTGCCCGTGCCGGACAGGTAAACCAGCCCGATATCGGTCGGCAGGAACGGCAACTGACCGATCGCGTGCATTCTTGGCAGCGCGCTGCCGTTGAACCAGACCGCGACCGGAAAGCCGCTGCACATCGTTTGCAGGCGATGCGCCAAACCCGGCAAGCGGACATCGTGCAGTTCGACGGCCGTATGCAGGTGGTGTTCGAACTCCACGACCTCAATCGGCTTGCGCGCGAGCGCGTCCCCGGTCAAAAAGTCGATCTTCCGGTGGCGTGACGCGACGATGCAGCGCGACGCGGAATACAGGCATTTCGAAAAGCCGATCCCGAACGGGCGCTCTTCGTCGCACGTATCCGGGTCCCAGCCGGACTCGTTGAACGTCAGCAGCTTCTGAAAATCCGTGATGCCGCAGCCGTCGTCGACGACGCGCAGCATGCCGGGCGCTTCGTCGTAAGTGATCTCGATGCGCCGCGCGCCGGCGCGCCGGGCGTTTTGCATCAGCTCGGAGATGAGCGTGAATCTGTCGGTGAAGGCATAGCGCTGATTGCGCAGCGCGCCTTCCTCATGGATGCGCACTTGTACTTGCATGTCTGTGCTCCTTGAATGCGGGCGGAGCACTGCCCCAAGCGGGACCATGCCCGCCTCGGGTTGAACTAGGGGCAACCTCAGGGGTTGACCGGGGATGTAAACAGCTGTCCCGCACGCAGCGCTTCGCCCAAACTGTGCGCATCGAACTCCGCTGGGAGCATGGTCAGCGTGCAGATGGGGTTGCCCTCGCGGTCGAGACGTTGGACCTGGTAGCCGTCCGGATGCCATAGAATCAGGTAGACGAGCCGGTCGGCGCTGGTGATGACGAACTTGCGTCCGAACCGGCCAGTCATGACCTCGCTTTCCTTGACCAGGAATTCAATGTCTTCGGCCGCCCGCACGGGGACCATCGCGCCAAGCTGTTGGCTGTTGTGTATTGCAGTGGACATGACGACCTCCTTGAAAGGCGCGCCCAAGCGGGCTCGCAGGGAAAGGTGACGCCGATAAATCGGGCGACGCCGGTTACGCAAACAAGTCGCCTTGCGCGGACAGCTTCTTGATTTGCTCGTTGATCCACTGCGGGTTTTTCGCCAACCGGCTTTCGACCCACTCGGGATGGTGGAGAACGGCGTCGCGCACCCAAGGCGGATAGCGCTTGAGCGTGGCGTTGAGCCAAGCCTTGACCTGGCTGCGGATCGCGTCGCGGATTTCCTCGGCATCGACGCGCCCGAAATAGGGTGTGGGCGACAAGGGACTGCAACCCACGACTTTCAGGCAATTGACGAACGAGAACGGCCGACTCTCTTTCTCGCGCTCGGTAAAGATCCAACGCAGGGTGTCGAGCTTTTCTTCGAGCGGCGTTTCCGGATCGGCGAGATCGCTCACTTCCTTGAGAAGACGCCAGTGCAGAAACACGATGTCTTCTTCGTCCCATTCGACGGCTGAGTCGTCATCGAGCGTGCCGGGCAGGGCTATGCTTTCGGGACCGGGCCGGATCGGCTGCAACGGGGTCGCATGGCCGCACTCGGACCATGCCCTTCCGCAGAGCACTTCCGGGAAGGCGGCCGATGGCGTTGGGAATGAACTCGCGTTCAACATCATTACCTCCAGAAAAAAATGGAGGCAATCCGCGCCACGGACGGGGGAGAAATGCCCCCGTGGGGTGGAACGACCGGTTGGAACCGGTGCTAACAGGACTGGCTTGACGACAGGGCGGGTGGACCCGCTTGACCGGTGTGCCAGCGACCGATCGGAGAAAACTTTCGGCGCGAGAGGGTTTTCCCGCTGCGAAAGGCATCTTCGACGACGGCGCAAGGCTGCGCGCGGCGGGTGCCGACAACGCATGCTTACATCACAACGAGTTGGACTCCAGGGCTTGCCTGACTACTTGCAGGGCCAGCTGCTGCATAAGGTCAAGTTAATTCGCTGTTCAGGGCACGTCAATGCCATATTGATGACGATCCCGGGCTGATGCCGAAATGGCGCTTGCCGGCGCCCGTTTTCTCGTGGCGGATGCGATGACGGCATCCGAAGATGGGCTTCAATCACGATTAACCGGTGGAGTTCCAACATGGCAGAGTCCCCCATCGTCCGCATGGATGAAGGCGCCGTCAATGCGCGTATTCTGGCCAAGGAGGTCAAGGTTGATTTCCGGCGCGTCGAGGCAGCCAGCGTGAAAATGATGGCGCGCTTGACGAGCGCCGAAGCGAAACGGCAGTTCGTACGCTATTTCAGCACCTTGCAACTCAATGCCCATTTTGTCTCGGTCATTGCCCGCACCAGGCTGCAACCCGAGGACATCGCGCGCGTCGAAGCCTTGCTGCGAGAACAACTCGTAACAGTGGCCGACGAGCTGAACAAGGGAATCGACGGTGCCGAAGCCTTGTTCAAGGCGCACGGCATTACCCGCGTGGCGACCTACGATACGCTGCCGCTCGAACTGGAAGTGGGCATTATTTCGTCCACCGGCAGGCGCTATTTCGAGATCATCAACAAGCTGGACCAAGTGATGCCGATGCTGCAAACGCTGGAGGTCCATGAAGTGATCACGACGGAGGAAGTCGATATTCAGCGCGCCCATTTCAAGCGCTTGATTCGCAATCTGGCGAGGAGCGCGCGCAATTTGGCGAGCGGATTGCGGCGGCGCATGAATGAGCTCGACGCCTTGAAGGCGCAACGGGAGCGCTTGCCGAGCGCGCAGGGCAATGACGTTGCGGATTCGATGGGGGATTCAGCGGTCACGGCCGCCGGCGCCGAACCGGATCGCGGCAACGAAGCAGTGCCGGCGTTGGCCGGTGCTGCTGTCGGTGCAAACGTGTTTCATGCAAGCGCGAGAGAACCGGAACATCTGGATTGAAAAATGGGCAAAGTCTGCAGGTGCTGGTGCAATTTGACCGCCGAGCCGGGCCATCCTAACTTTATTGCAGTCCGACATTGACCAATGCTGCCGGTGTTTCCCAGTCAAGGAGTTGACGAAAGGCTGTCCACGGCTCTTTGTCGGCTATTAGGTCGCATATTACTTCGTCCAGACGTGGGAATCCGTATTGTGATGAAGGATAAACCCCTTGCCTGGTCGCACGTTTATTGCGACACAGAAATATAATATTATGTAATTATGTGCAACGAACTAAGTGGGGCGCGCCTCTACCCGACCCATTAGGTTCCGAATTCCTCTACAACGTCCAACAAATACGGAATGTCTGTCCAAGCGAAGCTTAGAAAACCAAAGGCCAATCGCCTGGTAGTGAAGCGAGGTACGGTTCCACCGTCCGTCTTCCTGCACACGGTCTCCGACAAGGAGTGGGAGGAGTTCATCGCAGCTGCATGTCGCCAGCGGACGATCGGTTCCGCCAAGTACGTCTCCGTCAAAGTGCTTGGAAACGCCGGCGATAAAGGGCGCGACGTCGAAGCGCGGCTGCAAGCCGCTTTGGTTGCCGACGGCTGGGACTTGTATCAGGCCAAGCACTATGAACATCGCCTGACGCCAGGCAATGCCTATCCTGAGCTCGTGAAGTTCTTCGGCCATCTGCTGGCCGGGAGCTTCCCTGTGCCCAGAAAATACTACTTCTGTACACCGAAAAACGTCGGCCCCGAGTTGCACGACCTCCTGGCCAACTCTAACAATCTGCGTACGTGCCTTCTTCGCGCCTGGAAGGACGGCACCCATGGCCTTAAAGACCATGTCGCTAAGCTGACACCCGCAATGGAAGCGTTCATCAATGCGTTCGACTTCAAGCGTTTCGAGGAGTGCCAGGTTGTGGATCTGCTGGATTGGCACGCGCAAGACTCCATTGCTCACTGTGGTCTGTTCGGGATCGAGCCGGAACGTGGCGACGATCCGGCCGTGCCGGCGCAGGCCCAGCTTCATGAGATGACCTACGTCGAGGAGCTCATTCGTGCATACGTAGAGACTGAAAGCGCGCCGACGGATCTGGCCAAGGTGCTAGAAAATGAGGTTTATCGCGAGCATCTCGCCGCAGCTCGTGAAGCCTTCTATGCGGCTGAAGGACTTAAGCGCTTTAGCCGCGACATTTATGTTGAGGACGAGTTCGCGAAGTTGCTCGAGATGGTCAGAAAAGGGATCAGGCTCAAGGTCAACAGCCCGCTCCTGAAGACCGGTCTTCAGCGGCATGACGCAGCCATCGACGCTGCCCAGGGAATCACTGTGACGGACAGCGTGTTGCACACTCGACTGCGTGGCGGCGATTTGCCGGGCACCTGCCATCACCTAGTCAACGAGAAACACTTCACATGGGTTCGATGAGCCGCAAGCATCCGGAGCTGTTCAATACCTCGTTCGAGCTCGGGTTACGCATGGTCTACCTGCTGTTCGCGCTCAGGCCGGGTGGCGCAGACCTACAAAAGCTCGTGCTGCTTGACTATGCGATCGTCTACTCCCAAGACGTTGGCGGCCCCGCCAGCCTTCACACACCGGTGCCATACCGAAACGCAGAGCTGTTCAGCAGGCGTGAACGGATTGAGCAGGGCCTTTACATCATGAGCACACGTGGTCTGGTCGACGTTGTCCTTGACGATAGAGGTATGACGTACATCGCCGGCTCGAGCAGCTTCACTATGGTCGGTTCTTTGTCGTCGAAGTACTGGCGCGATTTGCAAGAGCGCTGTGTCTGGGTGGCCAAGCAGTTCGGCCGGGCCAGCTCGACCGAACTTCTGAGCCTCTTTTCCGAAAGCGGGCACCTTTGGGGCGCGGAATTGGAAACCGTTAAGCAGCCGTATCTCCTATGACAGTCAAGCTCGTTTCGCTGGCCGCTACTGGCCCTGATAAGCCCGAGGCTCGGGTCGATTTCCGTGATCCTGCGATGCTCGTGCGCGGTCCAAGCGACACGGGAAAGTCGTATATCCGCGACTGCCTGTGGTACCTACTCGGGGGAGACAAGCTGCCAAAGAAGATTCCCGAGGCGTCTGGCTACGACCTGCTCACACTGGAGCTTGAAGTCGATGGCGGCAAATACGAAGTACGTCGCGCTCATGCGGGAGGCGATTCGAGCCTGATCAAGATCCGCGTGGGTGAAGATGGCGAGCCAGTGCGCGAGATCATTGAGGAAGATATCGGCGACTTCCTTGTGCGTCACGCCGGTGCGGCTGGCAAGCAATTGCTCAGATCGCGCTCCAAGCGCGGCGTTGTTACCGGGGGGGATCTGCGCCATTGGTTCCTGCTGTCCCAGCCAGCCATGATCAGCGAAGACGCGACTGCCGGTCAGGTCGCTAATGCGACCCAGCGGATCGCGGCCTTCCACATGTTCCTCACCGGCACGGACGACTCCGCCATCGAACTGGTCAAAACGTCGAAAGAGCTGGATCGCATCGCTGGACAGATCCTCGGAGTCGAAGAAGCGCTGCGACGCGTCCGTGCAGATCTGCCCGACGACCAGACCAAGGAAGATGTTGCCGATGCCCTCGAGCGCGTAGACGTTGCGCTGGGCGCGATGACGAGTCACTACGAGACCCGGGCCAGCTCGCTCAAAAACGTCCGCTACGACATCCTGAGAAAGAGCGCTGAGCTCCAAGCTGTCGAGCAAGAACGGAATCACAGCCTCTCCATGATTGAGCGGTTTGATTTGCTCAATGCGAAGTACGAGAGCGACAGCGAACGTCTTGGGGCCACTTGGGAAGGCGTTGCGATGTTCCAGGCGCTTGAGGAGGTTCCATGTCCGCTATGCGGGACTCCTGCCGAGGCGCAGGTCGATCCGCGGCAACTGCGCCAGGGCGCTCAGGACAGCTACCGAAAAGCATTGAAGGCCGAGCTTGAGAAGATCGTCGTGTTGCGACAAGGGCTCGCCGGGGCGCTTGCTCGCGAGCAGGACCGTTCCGCTCGCTTAGGGCAGGCCGTCCGGGATATCCGTGCGGAGCTCAATGAGCTTGAGGCGACCGAGAAGGCGCGTGTGAACGAAACGCGCTACGAGTTCTCCGGCGATCCCAAATCCCTCGCCGTCCGCCGCAGCGCCCTATCCGAGCAACTGGCCAAGTTCGACGACGAAGCTCAGCTCATAGCTGAGCTTACCCGGCTGACCAACGCCAAGAAGCAAAAGAAAATCCCGCTAAGTCGAAATGTTGGCGACGCGGCAACCCAGGTCGCGGCGCACGCCCATCGCTACCTGCATGCCTGGGGCTTCACCGGCATCCAGTCGGTGCTGCTCGACGCCGATGCCTGTGACCTCATCCTCGACAGCCGTGCTCGCCTAGACTTTGGTGCTGGTAAGCGTGCGATCTTTCTAGCGGCGTTGACGATTGCTGTCATGGAGCATGCCGTCGGCAATGGTTACCCGCACCTGGGCTTCGTCGTCATCGATTCGCCACTCAAGTCCTATGCCGACCCGAAGAGCAAGGAGCAGCGGGACGTCGAGGTGTCGACCGTCACAGATCGATTCTATGCATGGCTTGCCCAGTGGGAGGGCCCTGGTCAGCTCATCATTCTGGAGAATCAAGAAATCAAGATCGAATCGAAGGCGTTGTTGAAGCCACTCGAGTTCGTCGGGGATGGTGATGATGAAGGTCGTCGAGGCTTCTACCCCGGAATGCCCAAGGACACCAACGAGGCTTCGGCCTAGTACGCTAACGGCGGCCGTTTCGCCAGCGTTGATCATCGCGCCACTGTTGGCGACGACAAATCGCACCATTTCCGATCAGTCCGAACAGCATCAATAGGACAGCTCCAGACTCGGGCACTGAGGCAATCTCGGATGTACTGAATGAGGGCTTCAGTCGCGCAGAGCCGCTGATTGTAACTGTCAGGAACCCTCCAACCCCGAAATTGGCGTTCCTTATTAGAGGGACGCACCCGCGCGATCGTCAGCCACGACAATTGTCGTGAGTGACCGCTCGTGGACGGGGCTGGCATGTCGGTCGCGAAACCTTTCTGTCAGCTCCCGCCGCAGAGCAGCTTGTCATTCGAAAGTCTTCTCTGTCCACCCCAAGCCGATTTTTTCCGGTGGTCGAAGTGGTCAACGCCGGCGAGGTATCGAAAAATCAGTGGAAGAGTGCCGAAATAGGTGATCATGTGACCCGATTGCGCACTCCACCGTAGAGCAGCATGGGCCAGCCGAATGGACTACGCGCTGGATCTGTCATGTCATGCGGGCGGGGCGAAGACATTGCAACACTTCGCATGGTTGCTCCTCTGAACGACGTACGCAGCAATTGAATTCCGGGGGCGTGATGCGCAGCCAGTCGAAATGCACTCAAGCGTGCAGTGCTTTTGCCATTGCACCGAGCATTGTCCATTTCGGATATTGAATTTGTCTTACGTCTGATTTACCGTGTCAGCAAGTCGCATGCAGTCGCGGCCTCGTCGCAGTCGTTACCTGCCCATTCATCGCCTCCGGTCCGCGCCTGTACCAAGCCGGTACAGGCTGAGGGGCGCGACTAGTCGCCTAGAGCGCTGCTTTCATTGATCGTGCCGTTCGCATGGCTTTTTCATGTGGGTACGCACGCCATTTTCCATTCACACCGATCGGCCGGGAATGCCCTGGTGTGATATCGCGTTTATTTATCCCTAGCGGCCCTGCGAACCTGACCTAGCATGGCCGCGACCGAGCGGGTCACCTTTATTCATCCGGCGCATGCCGATGAAAGGTTTGATCATGTCTACAACGCTTTCGACCAGCATTACCCTTCCTGCAACCGGCTTTCTGCGGCAGCCGCAGGTATTGGCCTTCATTCCCATTTCAAAATCAACCCTATGGCGACGCGTGGATGCCGGGACATTTCCGTCGCCGGTCAAGCTTTCGCCGCGTGTGACGGTGTGGCGGGTGGAAGACGTGCGGCGCTGGATTGCGGAGCAGGGCAATAGCAAGGGCATCCATATGGATAGCGAATGACCGGTGCAGACCAAGGCTATCCACGCATGCGCATAGTTCCGAGCCATCGCGCAAATTTTGATCACGGTGTGTTGAAGACTGGTCCGATGTTTTCGAGGCCGTCACGCGGCGGATGCCATGACTAATGCCGAAATCACCGCATTTAACGATCGATTATGCTTGGCAGGTAAGGCGCCGACCCGCGAACATGGGGCGTACCGTTTGCAAGGAGGGCGCCCAACATGGAACCAGACACCACTTTGATATCGATAGCGATGCTCAAGGCCGTCATCGCCGGAAAAACCTACGATGCCGTAGCAAACGACTATGGTGTCACTCGATCTGCCGTGGAACGGCGCATCAAGCTTCTTGCACGGAAATTGGCCAAGGAAGTCGGCATCGACGGGATCAATGAAGGCGGGCTCGCCTTCGTTCAGCGCCTGAGAAACTGTCAGGCGGCCGTGACCGCCGCGCTCGAACGGTACACGCCCGACATGGCGCGCGAGCGGCGCGCCGCACGGATCTTGACCAACGACGACATCGCGTTCCTGGTGCAGCGGACACGCGCGCGCAGCACTTGTCCCGGCCGGGATGTGGCGCTGCTGTACGTCTTGTTAAGCACGGGCGCGCGGCCGCTGGAAATCGCCCGCCTCGAGGTGCGCGACTATCTGAACGAAGACGGCAGCGTGCGGGAACAATCGGAAATGCGCGCGGAAGTCGCCGTCGGTGGCAAGGCCAGGCCGCTGTTTTTCGCCAGCACCAAGGCACAAGAGGCGATCGATCGCTATCTGGACGAGCGGGTGCGCGGTCACGCGGGCATGGAAAAATTCGCCGATTTTCGGGGGCTCGATCCGTGCGGCCGGCTGTTCCTGACGGAGGCGGGAGAACCGTTTGAGATCGTGCGTCACGGCGCGACCGGACAGACGCGCTTTCTGTGCCGGGGCATTCTGCATGCGTACCGCAAGATATTCCGGCGCACGGGGCTGGAAGGCGTGTCCGCGCTCAACGTGCGGCGCACGGTGGCCGCTCGGCTGTTCGAACGCGGTGCCGAAGAGGACCAGATCGGCGAGGTATTGGGAATTGGCGAGATGAAGTCGGTGCGGGAATTGCTGCCTAAAGTCCGCCAACCGCTGCAGGCGGTGGTGCGCGAACTGGTGTGAGGACGGTCTTGGCGTGTGACCGCGCGAAAGGCGAAAGATGGAAGAACAGCGCTTTTTCATCAAGGGAGCCACTTACTCTGCGACGGATGCACGCTTGCAGGAGGCGCTCGCGCGGATCTACGAGACGCCGGAACGGCCGCGCTGCCTGTGCATTCGCGGCGGCGTCGACATGTATGTCGCCAGGCATCGGCTGTATGTGGTCAAGCGCATGCCGGGTACAGGCAGCCGGCACCATCCGGCCTGCACGTCCTTTGATCCCGAGTTTGGGCAATCCGGGCTGGGCGAGCTGATGGGCGACGCCGTGATCGAGCGCTCGCCGGATTCGGTCGAGTTGCGGGTGGATTTCCCGTTGGCCAGGGTGCCGGGGAGGGCCATTCTGCGCGGGGAACCGGTACCGCCTGCGGAAATCAGTGCGCCGCGGCATCGAATGAGCCTGCGGGCAGTGATGCACTACCTGTTTGAGCGCGCCGGGTTCCATCGCTGGAGCCCGGCGATGGAAGGCAAGCGCACCCAGGCGGTAATCCACAAATACCTGATGGAAGCGGCGGCGGAGATCGAGATGAAGGGCGCGCGACTGTCGGAGCGGTTGTACGTGCCGGAACAGTTCAGCGAGGAGCGCAAGGCCGAGATCGCCGAGCGGCGCCGCGCCAAGCTGTCGATCCTGCTGTCGCCGGCTGAAGAGGCGCAATTCAAGATGGCGCTGGTGCTGGGCGAACTCAAGGGGACCGAAGCGGCGCCCTTCGGCAGAAAGGTGTGGATCAAGCATATGCCCGATGCGCCGCTATTCATCGACAACAAGGCGTGGGAGCGCATCGAGAGAGCGTTCGGCGCCCTGCTTGAGGCGCGCGACGCGGATACGAAATCCAGGCTGCGGGTCGTGATTGGCGCACTGGTGTATGCGAAGCGGGAGCGTACGTATCAGATCGATACCGCCAGCCTCATGCTGGCAACCGAACACTGGATTCCGATCGAGGGCATGCACGAAGTGGGCTTGCTGGAAGCGCTGACCGGAGAGAAGCGGCGGTTCTTGAAACCGCTGCGCTATGATGCGCGTAGCGCGGCGCCATTTGCCAATGCCTTGTTGCTCGACACGGGCGACACGCCCACCCCGCTGCATGTCGTCAGCAGCTTCATGGATGCCAAAGAGCGGGCGGCAAAGGAAAAGGCGGTTAAAGCCAACAACGCCGACGTTTGGGTATGGTACACGGACGAGCCCATGCCGGCGTTCGCCAGACCGTACCAGCGGGACGAAGCGCAGCTTGCACGGCGAGGCGTTGACGAAGGTCTTGGAACTGCTTCCACGGACAACCGATGAACGCATTGAGAAGCGGTCACGTGCGGCGTTTTGCGCGTGCACAGGTTTGCGTCCGCAGCAGCATCCTTACTACAGGTCAGATGCTTCGCCAATGATAGGGGCGTTCTGCGGGGTTGGCTCGAAGAGGACTAATCTACGCATTCCGCGCAAGTTGATGTAGCAGGCCGAGCCGACTACTGACTACTGACTTGAAAGAGCGGAGTCAAGCGAGATCCTGGTAATGCGAAATACATCGCATTGCATAGGAGCCTCGGCATGACAAACGCCATCGTTACCATCAACGGATCAAGACCGTCCGTACCGTCGATTCTCGGAAGCCGGACCGTTCGCATCCCGACCGCCGGCAAAATCCGGGCCGGCATCAAGGTTCTCACGAAGCGAGCGGCGGACAATCCCACTGCCAGGGATATTTACGAACGCGGCGTCGCCCAGAACCATTCGTTCGACGAGATCGAGCATGCCATCACCCAGGCGGTGCCGGACCTGAAAACGCCGCTCGTTCCAAAAAACGTCGCCTGGTTCACGGTCCGGCCCGGGGACTTTCCCAATCCCGAGATCGCCAGACAGATCATCGATAACTTCGGCGAGGACAGGGGCGACGGCATCCGGCGCCTGTATCGCTTTCCCGTGATCTTCCCCGCCGATCACTGGCAGGCAGTGATGCCGCACGAACTCGTCGTCTGGGGCGCGCACGAAAAGAAGTTCTGGAGCGAATATGCGCCGGATGGGCAGGTTCGCTACTGCAAATGTTACGCACCGGTGCCGATGGATCAGAGCGGCAAGCGCGCCGTGCGCCTGTTCGGCGGGCGCAAGACCATGCTGCGGCAGGAGAACGGCGGCACTTGCAATCCCGAAAGCTGCCCTGAATTCCAGAACAGAAAATGCAACTTGGCGGGGCGGTTCATTTTCTTCATTCCCGGCATCAAGTCGATCGATGCCTTCGAGCTGCAGACCAACAGCTTCTACGCGATGAGCCGCGCCATCGAGCAATTCAAGACACTGGCATTTCTGCGCGGTGGCCGGATTTCCGGGTTCCTGGACGGGAAGCAGACACCGTTCTATCTCACCAAAACGCTGCGCGAAGTCCCGCATCTCGACGACGAAGGCCGGGCCGTGCGATCCGCGCATTGGATCATCGAACTGGAAGCGCCGATCGACATCACGGCCTTATTGCGTGCGCAGGACGATGAAACGGCATTCGTGAACGCACGAGCTGCCGCGCATGTGCTGGAAGGTGCAACCATCGACAGGGACGTGGCAGAGGAGCGTTCCGATCCGCTCGGCGCGCCGGCGAGCGATGCGGTTGCAGCGAGTCAAAGCGGAAGTGATGTCGAGACGCCAGCACCGATGCCGCAATCCCGCTCAACATGGGTTGCGGCAGGAAGTCTGGCCGCCGGCGCCACGCACGGCAGAGCGACGCGGTCGCCAGGCGCGAATGACGTCAGCGAGGAGCAGGTGATCGCGGCCGTCGGCGAGTTCGGACTCGAGGCGACGCGCTACGCAGCCTACGCCGCCAAGCGCTGGGGGCCTGGCTGGAAGTTGAATGCCAACGGCCGGCGCCGTGCGCTGGATGAGCTCGATCGCTACCGGAACGACCCGGAGGGCTTGGCCGACAAGATCGACACCGAATTGCGCACCTCCCACACCGACACTTGAACAGCCGCCGTCACCGGCGATGCTGGTCTGACAGCGAGCGAAAGGAGAAATCGAACATGATTTGCGGAGCCCATTTTTCAGACATCCATTACGCGGGTGCGACATTGGAAGAGGTGGACCGGTGCTTCAGCTTCGCGGTCGATGCCGCGATCGGCAGGGGTGTCGAGTTCGCGGTGATTTCGGGCGATTCGACCGATCACGCACTCGATATCCATACGCCGGCGGTCGATGCCTTGGCGCGCAACATCCGGCGGCTGGCGGATCATTGCCCGGTGCTGATGCTGCAGGGGACGTTTTCCCACGAACCGCCGGGCACGCTGAACCTGTTTCGGCTGCTGGGCGGCCAGTACCCGGTTCACGTCGTCGATCGCCTGCAGCAGGTGGCGCTGCTGCCGGACGGCGTTTGGCAGGCTTCGGACGACTGGCGCTTCGACGCCGTGCCGGAAGGTGCCCGGGCGCTGTTTTCCTGTGTGCCGGTCGTCAACAAGGCAGTGATCGCCGCTGCGGTCGGCGCCACCGAAGCGGCGCGTGCGGTGGGCGAGCAACTGTCGCTGCTGTTGCGGGGTCTTGCGGCGAGCAATGAGGCGGCGCGCAGGCGCGGCATCGCGACCATTGGGGTGTCGCACGGCACCGTGTACGGGTGTCTGACCGAACACGATGTGCCGATGGCTGGCTTCGACCATGAATTCACGACGGGAGCGCTGTTTGCCGCCGGAGCTACCGCATTCATGCTTGGCCACATCCACAAGCACCAGGCATGGATCGGTAACGGCAGGGTGATTGCCTATGCGGGATCGATCGGCCGCTTGCATTACGGGGAACAGGGCGACAAAGGGTTTCTGTTCTGGGAAGTAGGCGCCGATGCCGCGAGTTATGCGCTGGTGCAGACGCCGGCCAGGCGCACCATCGACATCACGTTCGACGGCATGCCGGATCTCGAGCGCCTGCGGCAAATCGTGCGCGAGACCGAGCTGGCCGGCGCGTTCGTGCGGGTGCGCTGGACAATGCCGGAAGAGGATAGCGATGGCGTCGACCGCGCCGCGATCGAGCGCCTGTTTGCCGACGCAGCGCAGGTCAAGCTGGTCGCTCGCGTGATCCCGGTGATGCGCACGCGCGCGGCCGGGATTTCGCACCTGGCCAGCATGGCGGCGAAAGTGCGCGCCTGGGCGGACGTCACCGACGCGCAGGCGGCGCCGCTGCTGGCGTGCCTGGAGGCGTTGCAGATGCACACGCCCGAGGAAATTGCCGCCGCGATCCTGGCACCGTCGGCGCCAGCCGCTCCCGCACCGCCGACGAACAAGACGGAACCGGCTGGCGTTGCCGATCGGGCCGTGAGCGCACCGTGTTAGGGGCCGGCTTGACCGGTGTGCCCGCCCCGCGATACTGAGCGTGGTGCATGGGTGATACCCGTCAATCAATGAAATGGAGGCGGACGATGAAACCGATATTATTGACGTTGAAGGGATTTCGCGGCATCCGGGACGGCTTGGGGCGCGACGAATTGACGCTTGATTTCGAGCAGCTTGGCGGCAATGCGCAGTTGATCGCGATCGTGGGCAAGAACGGGCGCGGCAAGACCACGGTGATGGACAACATGACGCCGTACCCGGTCATGCCGTCGCGCGCCGGGGCCGACGGATTGGGGGGCTTTTCGTATTACGAGCACGTCTTTCTGCCGGAAAGCGTCAAGGACCTGGTGTGGGAGCACGACGGCGCGCGCTACCGATCGCAGATGGTGGTCAGGCTCAACGGCAAGAAAAGAACGGAAGCCTACCTGCACGCGTCGAAGGCGGACGGATGGGTACCGGTGACCCTGCCGGACGGGACGGTATCGGATGGCAAGCTGGACACCTATCTGCGCTGCGTCGAAGCGATCCTCGGCAGCGCCCAAACCTTCTTCACATCGGTGTTCGCCGCGCAAGGTCGGCGCCAGTTGTCGGCATACCGGAATGCGGAAATCAAGACCCTGCTGGCCGATCTGCTGGGACTGGAAGAAATCCGCGCGTTGGGCGCCAGGGCGTGCGAGACCGCCAAACTGTTGAAAGCCGGGCTGGCCACTATCCGCCAGGATCGCATGGGACTGCAGACGGACGCCGGCCAGATTGCCAGCGAGATCGCGCGGCTTGGCAATGCGCCGCAACGGATCGCGGTGGCGCAGGCAGCCAGAACCGCGTGCCAGGGCGCGGTCGATGCGGCGAAGGATGCCTTGGCCAAGGTCATGGCGAACCAGGAAGTGGCGACGCATGCCGAGGCGCGGCGCGCCCAGCTGCAAACGGAGCGGCGCGTCATCATCGAGGACGGCAAGGCCGCATTGGCGGCGCTGGATCAGCAGGACCAACGCGAAGCCGACCGGACTACTTCGCTCGAAAGACGCATTGCGCAGCGCGCGTCGGAGCGGCAAAGGAAGCGATCGGCGCTCGTGCAGCAGCGCAACGGATATTTGGAGGTCATCCGGGACGACAGGCGGATCGAATGCGCGACGCGCCGCCTGCCATGGGCGCAGCAGATCGCGTCGGCGCGGGAGGCCGGGATGCTGCCGCTGCGCGGCGCGGTCGAACGATGGAACGCGCTGCTGGCTAGCGAAACGCTGGTGCAGGAAAAGATGGCGGGAATCGAGCGTGCGGCGGGGCAGGCGGCGCTGAAAGCGCAGGAACTCGCGCGGCGCGTTGGATTGACGGCAGCCGTGCCGTGCGCCGGCAGCGACTTGCAGCGCCAGTGCAAGCTGCTGGGCGATGCGCGCGAGGCGAAAAGCCTGATGCCATCCGCGGATCGGCAACTGTGGCAGCTCGAAGAGGATCGCCGGCAGTTGGCGCAGCGCTTGGCAGAAATACGGGAACAGGCGACGCAATTGGCGGACACGCCCGCGCAGTTGGCGAGGGCGGAGGAAAAACTCCAGCGGTCCAGGACGGCGGCGTCGGCCCTGGCGATGCGGGCCGCGCGGCGGGGCGAATTGCAGCAGGCGAGAGCGGCACTCGCCGCCATCGAGGCCCAAATCGCCGCATTGCAGGCAGTCGGGGAGGGCGACACCGAGGAAGAACGGGCGGAGCGCGCCGCGATGGCCGCCGCCGTACAACAAATTGCGGCACAGCGAGCCGCCCAGTCGCGGCGCTACCGGGAAGCGCTGGATCGGGTCGAGATGGCGCTGGCGGGATTGCCAGCGCCCTTCGACGCGTCGCACGTCGCCCAGGCGCAGCAGGCGGTGGCTCAGACACAGCGGGCCATGGCCGACGCGGAGACGGCATACATGGCAGCGGTGCGCGATCAGCAGCGGATGGAAGAATTCCTTGAACGTCAAGACGCCGTGGCGCACAAGCTCGCCCAATGGGACGCCCGTTGTACGGACATCGAGCAGGCGCTGGGCGCTTGGATGCTGTTTGCCCGCTGCATGAGCAACGACGGATTGATTGCCTTGTCGATCGACGATGCCGGGCCCACGCTGTCGCGGCTGGCAAACGACTTGCTGCTGGCCTGCTACGGGCCGCGTTTCACGGTGGCGATCAAGACGCAGGTGGAAACCGGCAAGGGCGAAGCGCGGGAAGGCTTCGATATCGTCGTGCACGACGCGGACGCCGGCGGCAGCAAGAGCGTGACGGCGATGAGCGGCGGCGAGCGCGTGATGATCAATGAATGCCTGACGCGCGCCATCGCGCTCTACCTCACGCATAATTCCGGCCGGCGCTATGAGACGCTGTTTTCGGACGAGGCCGACGGCGCGCTTGATCCGGAGCGCAAGCGGATGTTCATCGCGATGAAGCGTGCAGTCCTGCGCATCGGGCGCTATGCCCGTGAATACTTTGTGTCGCAGACGCCGGAATTGACCGCGATGGCCGATGCGGTAATCGATCTGGGACAGTACGGCGCGCGTGAAATGGGCGTGGAATGTGCCGCATAGCCTGTCGAGAGGAAAAACATGAAGGGCATTTCTTTTGATCAGCTTCCGGTGGGGACCGACTTTTACTGCTTCGGGGGCAAGTGGAACAAGGTATCGGACGAGGCGGCCCGTCTGGTGCGCGCCAAGCGGCGGCCGCGGAAGCCGCGCCGTTTCGCTGCCGACGAACAGGTATTGCCGGTTGGTGGGGTGAAGGAATTTATGCTACGCCAGATCCCTCTTGATCCTATCGACGATGATGAAAGCATGGACCGCGCCGGTGAGCGCGTCTGGTCCTAGGATTGGGGAAACCATGAGCGGAGGGTAGGGATTGTGCCAGCGCCGTGGAAATGACAAGCCAACACTCCCAGGAATGCCTGAGGCGCCTCGAGGATTGGGGCGCAGGTCAAGACCCGTCAAAAGACGAACCGGGCGAATCGCGTAGGTAACGGGCCACAGTTTGCGGGCGTGATTTCGCTCGAACGGAACACCGCGCAGATTGGCGCCGCTATTCAATCCAAGGAAAATGCCACAACGGCGACGCTTCCGTCAGTTGTAAATGAGAACTTGTAATCGTTTTATTGACGATTTCGCCAATTCTAATCAAAATCTCTGAGAATTAATCAAATTTGATCACTCTCACGGGATTCTACATGGCCGATTGGATCGGGTATCGGTGGCTGGCGCAGCACTATGGGGTTGCGCCGGTGCAGCCTTTCCGCATCGACAGTCAGGTGGCAAGGTCGCGCGCGACCGTGCGCGAGCATGGCCATGTCCATGAATTTTACCTGCCCAGCGCGCGTCCGGCCGACACCTTGGCCGGACACCTGACTTTCGCGCTCAAGCATGAAGGCATCCATCTGGAGTTTCTGGCGCGCCTGTTCGCGCAGCTGCCGGCCGATGAACTGGAGCGCTGGATCGCGTCCGAGCCGACCGGCCAATATGCACGTCGCGCGGGATTTTTTTACGAGTTTCTCACCGGACGGCAGCTTGCCTTTCCTGGCGTTACTGCTGGCAATTATGTCAATGCCCTCGATGAAGACGCGTATCTGACGTCTGCCATTTCTGATAATAGCCCGCGCTGGCGGATTCGAAACAATTTGCCGGGACCGCGGGAATACTGCCCGATGGTGGCGCGCACGGACAGCGTGCGTAGTGCCGAGCAGTACGATTGCACGCAACGTCTGCACGCCCTCGAAACCGAATTCGGCGCGGATCTGCTGTTACGCAGCGCGGTTTGGCTGACGGTCAAGGAAAGCCGCGCCAGTTTCGCCATCGAGCACGAGGAACAACAGGTCGAGCGGGTCAGGCGCTTCGCGGCGGTCATGGAACAGCGCTGCGGCCATTATGACAGCCCGCTGGACGAGGCGTCGATCACCGCGCTGCAGCGGGAGATTCTTGGGCCGCGCGCGACCCGCTACGGCATGCGCCGCTCGCCGGTCTTCGTCGGCGAAGTCGACGGCTTCATGCAGGTCGTGCATTACATCGCGCCGCACTGGAACGACGCCCCCGGCCTGCTGGCGGGATTGCGCGAATTCGCTGCCCGGACGGCGGGCCGCTCCTCGCTGGTGCGGGCGGCGGTGCTGTCGTTCGGATTTGTCTATATCCATCCGATGGCTGACGGTAATGGGCGCATCTCCCGCTTTCTGATCAACGACGTGCTGCGCCGCGATCGCGCGGTACCCGAACCCTTCATCTTGCCGGTGTCGGCGACCATCACCAGCACCACGGTCAACCGCCGCGGCTACGACCAGGTGCTCGAATTGTTTTCCAGGCCGTTCATGCGGCACTATGCGAACGCGTACCGCTTTGTGGACGAGCGCATCGCGGACGATGGCGTGCCCTACAACCTGGAATTCGATGCCTACGACGACGCCTTGGCCGCATGGCGCTATCCGGACCTGACCGAGCATGCGGAATATCTCGCCCATGTGGTAGAGGTGACCATCGAACAGGAGATGCGCAAGGAAGCCGGCTATCTGCGCAGCCTGCGTGCGGCGCGTGAACGCGTGAAACAGGTGATCGAAGGGCCCGACGCCGACATCGATCGCATCATCCGCTCGGTACGGGAGAACGGCGGGCAGCTGTCGAACAAGCTGAAGAAAGCCTATCCGCAACTGGTCGACGCCGACGTCGGTGCCGAAGTCATTGCGGCCATCCATGCGGCCTTCCAGCCCTGATCAACTAGGAAACCTGAGAACCGATGCCAATGAATCGATTGCATACCGCTTCCACCGGCGCTGATGAGGACGCCTTGCGCAGCGCATTCCAGTGCTGCGGGACCTTGCTGCAGTCGCGCGGCAGCACGGTGATGGGCTTGGCCATCCATAGCAAAAACAATCTGGATGGCGTGTTGCGGGATGTGTTTGGCGTCGACGTCATTCGCGTGCTGGATCGCGACAACAAGCTGGATTTGAAAGGCATCACGCTGCATTTGCTCACCGAGAAGATCCAGATGCGCAAACTGGAGGGGCCCGTGCTCGCCGCCTTTGTCAATCCCGACAAGCTCGACAAGATCGTTGCTTGCGCTGGGGTGACTGACGTTGTGTTCGTGCCTTGGGTTGCGGAGGAGCTGGGCGCCTATCTGACCAAGCACCCGTCGTCGACGGAGATTTTCCGGTCGCCGACTCTTGATGTCCCATAACAGAAACGTGCATGGCGCAGAGGCGCAGACCGGCATTGGCTGGCGGGATGCCGGCTTAACCAAACCACCGCCGCCCGATGTTGTGGGAGGGGAAAGTGGCTGAGCATTCTGTGCTATCGACAATACCTTGCGTGCGCTACCTCGACCAGGCACAACAGCAGTTTGATGGCCTGGTGCGCAGACATCCCGCACCGTTTTCCGGCAGCGGGTCGATCGATGATCTGTTGAAAGGGAGGTTCGCCGAGCAATATGCAGAGCTGCTGGAGCGGGGCGCACAGGCGAAGCGCACGATTCGCGTCGTTAGCCAGGAGCATGCGCGGCGGCTGGCACTGCCGTGGTGGCGGCGCCTTTTCACGTATTGGGAAATCCGGGCGCTTGCCAAGACGATCGACGACGCGTCGCAGGTTGATCAGGCAGTGCAAGCGGAGCAGCAACGCGCATGGACGTTGTTCTCGGAGAATTCGCAACACCGCGAAGCGGCACAGCACACGCTCGACCTCCAGCGTCAGCAGAGGCAGAAACATGTTGCCGCGACTGCGTTCCGGGAACGGGCCACCGCGCTGAAGCAGCAGCTTGCGATGAAAGTGGGGCGATACGCAGCCATCATCGACCGCCATGCGCCGCGAGCCGATCATGCGCCTTCAATTGACACCAAAGCCGGACTGGCAGCGGTCCTTCACTATTTCGACCAGCTGGAATCCTTCCTGAAGGATCGGCTCCCCGCGTTGGTCGCGCGCTATGCGGCGCTGGCCGAGGCAGAAAATGTGCTGCGGGAACTATTGGACGATACTCCCAATCCCATCGGTGATGCAGCGCAAACGTTTGAACTGGCGACAGCGAGGGCACTGCACGCACTGTTGACTGCCTCACCGTACCCGCAATTGGAACCGCTGACGGCCTTGTTGACGCGCTGCACCGATCCGCACGCGTTTCAGCGTCATGAAGCATGGCTCATTTTCTGGACCGCGGTATCCGCCATCACCGGGTATGCGCGCAAGAGCCTGGACAGCGCCAGCGCCGAGGATCCGAAGGCCGACTGGTGGTGCGCGCAATGGGAGGCGCAGATCAAGGCATGGGGGGCGACAACGCTGTCTGCGCTGGGTCTTGACCGGCAGGCGATCCGGACTGCGCGGCTGCATCTGCAAAATACCAAGGCGGAGACGGCTATCGGCGGCGACGTGCTGCTGATGCTGTGGGTGGTGCTACCGGATCGACAGTACTGCCGTGTTGCCAATATCCAGTTCAAGCGCGCGATGCATGACGAAAAGACGGTCGATGTCTTTCAACATGGCTGGCGCCAGTTCGATACGCTGGTCAGCCTGCATCGGGAATCCACGGGGCGCTGGCTGGGCTTGCATGCGTTGTTGCGCAAGCAGCTCGATGGCTTGGCGTCCGTGCCGGCGCTGTTGGCGCCGATTTCGCTGGACGTGCTGGGACGGCAGGTCAGCCAAGGCAACGACGCCAGCGGAAGGCAGGCTCGAAGCGGATCTTCCGCGATCAACTGGGAGTCGTACGGCGAGTCTCTGGCGACAGCGTTGGCTGGTGGCCTGTGTGGGACGACCGGGACAGCGTTCGCCAGTTTCCAGGACGCGTTCGACTGGGTGGAAAGCCAGGGCAGCGTGGGACTCACCGAATACATGCTGATTCAGTCGGTTGGCGGCGATGCAGACCACTTGAATTATGCGATGCGGCGGGCGCAGGAATGGGCGCGCCGGCACGGACATGACTATTCTCGTTCCGCCGGCTTGAAGCACTTTCTCGGTCGAGAGGCGGAACACGACCATGGACCTAGTCTCTGAGAAAAAATCGAGAAGGTGCGTGAGAGCGGGGCGAGCCGCTCCCACGCATGCGCTTACTTGAACTTCACTTTCGCCACAAGTTCTTTCAGCGCCGGCGCCGGGCGGGGAGCGCGAACGAAATCTTCCCGGCGCAACAGGCATGGAACGGCATTAACCTGGATGACGTTCCCGAGCTGATTCAGTCGATGAGGTTCGTTGGACTCTCCAACGGCGCGTGCGGTGAAAATCGATGCCGCAATCGCGGCAACGGAACCAGTTCAGGCCGCCAAGACTACCGAGTAATCGACCGAATCCTGGACAGGCAGGACAACGAGGCGCATTCATTTCATCTCCTTTCGGAAAAACGGAAGGGAGCCGCCCGCAAGAGTGGCCCCCTCGGGGTTAGCAATGGATAACTCGCCTACAACAGACCCTGTTGTGCGAAGGACAGGATGCTGTCGCCTGCGACAATGAAATGGTCCAGCACGCGGACATCCACCAAGGCCAGCGCCTGTTTCAGCGCTTGGGTCAATGCGCGGTCGGCGGTGCTGGGCTCCGGGCTGCCTGAAGGATGGTTGTGCGCGAGCAGCAGCGCGGCCGAATTCCGGGCCAGTGCGGACTTCACCACTTCACGCGGATAGACGCTGGTGTGGGTGAGCGTCCCCCTGAAAATTTCTTCGTCCCCGATCAGGCAGTTGCGCACGTCGAGGTGCAGCACGATAAATACCTCGTGTTCCAGCACGGCGTAGTGCAATTTGAGCCAGGCGCGGACCACATCGGGCGAGTTCAAGGCCGGACCGGACTGCATCTGATTGACCAAGTCGCGCAGCAGGATCTCGCGCGCCACCGCAAGCTTTTGGCGGACAAGCGTGGCGCTGGGGGCAAGCGTCGGTGAACCGTTGGGTGACAGGTATGCCGCCGACGCATCTGCAACGGCCGCCGCAGGAGGCGGCGCGAGCAGTTCGCAAATGAGTTCGGCGCGCGACATGACTGAGAGTTTGCTCATGGCGTTCTCCAAATAAAAAAAGCGGGAACGCCGCGCCCGAGGGGAACGAGGTTCCCGCACGGGATGCACGCATGGCGCGTGCGTAGCTAGAGGGCAGGTAACGACTGCGACGTCTGACCGTGGTCAGAACCTCCTGACGGAGGGGATCGATCGGCGGATCGGGAATGCAGCTTCAGTGTCGCATCCGCCGCAGCTGGTCGCAACCATCCACGGCACTCGCCATGTCAATGCGCCGCTGCGGCGGTCCTGTTTCGGTGGCGGTCACATCGGTGAAACGGAAACAGCGGGGTTGAGAGCGTAAACGCCGTTGAGACCATGTTCTTACGCCTGGCGAAGGCACACAGAACATGGAGGCTTTTATGCAAGAGACGTTACCGCTCTCGCGGATCGTGCAAGGCAAGAATCCGCGCGAATATTTCGACCCGCAGGAAATGGCGGAATTGGAAGAGGGCATCCGCGCCTATGGTGTACTGCAAGCGATCCTGGTCCGCCCCATCGATGGCTCCGACCTGTACGAAATCGTCGCCGGTGAACGGCGTTGGCGCGCAGCCAAAAACGTTTTTGGCGACGACTACGACATGCCGGTGAAAATCCTTGAAGTGGGCGACACCGACGCCGATGCGATCGCGCTCATCGAGAATTTCCACCGCGCCGACATATCGGTCGCGGAGGAAGCCAAGGCCGCGCAGCGCCAGCTTTACCGCAACAACGGCGACAAGGAAGAGACGGCGCGGCAGATTGGCTGGAACGTCACGCTGCTGGAACGCCGCCTCGCGCTGCTCGCCTGTACGCCCGCCGTGCTGGTGGCATTGACCAAGCGGCAGATTCTGGTCGGCCACGCCGAACTGCTCGCCGGGGTGCCGCCCGCCACGCAAGACAAGGTGCTGACCGGCGTCGTCGCCCATCGGGTGCCGGTCGCGGTATTGAAGAAGCAGCTTGGGCAATATGCGCGGCGGCTCGCCGACGCGATCTTCGATACGGCGCAATGCGCGGGATGCATCCACAATTCGGCGCGGCAGGCCGGATTGTTTGCCGAATCGCTCGGTGAGGGCTATTGCCAGCACCCGACGCATTTCGACGAACTGACCATGCAGGTGATCGAGGCCAAGGCCGTGGCGCTCAAGGAGGAATATCAAGTCATCCGGATCGTGAAGCCGAGTGACGGTTTTCAAGCGTTGCACGTGACGGCCGAGGGCGAACTTGGCGTCGGCGCGCAACAGTATTCCGCCTGCGAGGGGTGCCGCTCGTTCGGATGCGCCGTATCGGCGATGCCGGGTTCGTATGGGTATGTGACCAAATCCCTCTGCTTCGACGCCGTATGCAATACGAAGAAAGTGGCCGACTGGCGAAAGGCGGCGCGCAAGGACGTGCAGGCCGTGGCCGCGTCCGCCAGCGGCAGCACACCAGCCAACGCGAACCGATCCAAGACCGTCAATCCGAAGCCGTCGAATCAGACACCGCAGCGGGTTTTGCAGTATCGCGTCGAACAATGGCGGCGCTGGGCGGCGAACGAATTAATGGCGCACCCGGAACGCAACCAGCGGGCGCTGATTGCACTGACCTTGGCCGGGCGCGGGGCAGACATGCGCGCCGCGCAGTATGAAAAAGCGGTCGGCAAGGTGATCGGGAACGAACGGTCGAATGCCACCGGATTCCACGGCCATCTCGAACGGGTTGTCGGCTTCAGCACGGATCAGCTTCCCTGCCTGGTGCAGGCGGTCGCCGCGTCGGCGGCCTTCGGCGTGGACGAAACCAATCTCGGCGTGCTGCTGAACTATCTGCAAGTCGAAGAAGAGCGGCACTTTCAACTGAATAAAGCCTTCCTCGACCTGTTCACGATGAGCGAGTTGGAAAGTTTGGCCACGGAACTCGGCTTGCGCAAGGCGATGGGCGAGCGTTTCAAGACGGCGCGTGCCGGAAAAAAGGACGCTTTCATCGATGCGCTGCTTTCGGTTAAAAATTTCGCGTATCAGGGCGCTGTCCCGCAGGTGATGCGCTATCCGCGCAAGCCGCTACGCCGTGCGGCGGTGACGCAAGAGGCAGAAGGCATCGTGAATGGAAGCGGATCGGAACACGAGGCGCACTCTCAAGAACGCGAAGAATCGGTTTCGGCGTAATCGCCGGATAGGAGCCTGGACAGGCGATAGAACACCCGTAACATGGCTCATAGGGCTTCCCTCGAAAGGAGAATCAACGATGACGATGTTTACAGAACTGTATGCGCTGGCGACGACCGCCACGCTGACGATGGTCGTGAATGCGGACGAGAAGGGCGGGCGGCTGACCATCAGCGTATTGCCGAAGCCGAAGAAGGATGTGGGCGAACCGGCGCTCGCCAAAGACCTGACCTTGACGGCAACGCCGGAGGAATTCGATGCCGGATTCATCGCGGCGCTGCGCGGGTATCGGGAAAAGCGCGCAAGCCTGATGGAACAGGCCGAGGCGACCAGCGAGGTATTGGAAGCGGCCAAGTCCCACCACGCGAAGAAGGCGACCGAGGTGATGACGACGGTCGCCAAGCCACCGCAGGCCGCAGAATCGCCGTCCGCCTCTACCGCACCGGAGGAAACAGGCACTGACGGCACGGCAGAACAGGGCGGCGGCAACGCAGCCTCGCATCCTGCGCCCGGTGAATCACTGGCTTTGTTTGGATAACGAGTGAATTGGAAATAATCCAATCGTCCGTGGCGGCCTCGGGTGGCCATGGGCGTATCCGATAGCGCGTGACAATTTCACGTGACGCCGATGCCGTCATGTGCAGCGGCTATATTACAGATCACCACGTAGCGGCAATCTTGGACGGCCCTCCTTGTCAGGCCGCTGCGTTCTTCATCCCCCCTCACATTCCGGTGTTTTCAAAACCATATTCCGTGCAATCGTGCCGGAATTTGTCAAATTTGACATATATGACCCCGCGAAGTTACTGGCAGGATAGCGATACGCCTTGCAACTGGCACGCTCGGAATTACGGCAGTTTGCCCGGTTTATCGCGACGTCGAATTGCCGTTGCTCGACGATACTTCGGTTATCGCCCATTGCGGAGTTCATGATGCAGTCGAAAAAACATGTCTTGGAATTTTTTCGGAAAGATCCGTGGCCCGTTCGCTTGGGCGTGCTGGTCATTTGGTTGATCTTTTTGCTGGCGCTGGCGGGTTTGATCATGGAGTCCGTTGGTAAATGGCCGTTACTGTCGTTTTTCCTAAAGAGATTTGGTTGACTTGCTAAGCACCATGCATATGCGGCGCAGCTCTGCCACCAATTGTTGGGCAAGCGCTATTCGCTCCTTTTTTGGGGCATAGGAGTCCCGCCGAACCCTGTCCTTGCATTTCAAGCAAGCCAATCTTTTGTGCCCATAAAGACCTGGCGCTGGTTCGTTGCCGCTCCAGTTGAAGGCAGGTCTGTCGCCGGGAGAATGGTTCCTATCGATGCCGGAACGGATTCCGGCGATTGTTGAAAAGGAGCGGCCAATGGCGATCGAAGTGAGCGAAGTGCAACGGTCATACCGTTACAACGGCATCCAACTACCCGACGTGCCGGGGCTGGATGCGCGGGAAATCCGCGACTTGTACAGTGCGCAGTACCCGGAATTGGTGAGCGCGGAAATCGAGATAGGAGAAATTCGCAATGGCGTCCAGCAAATCACCTTCAAGCGGGCGGTCGGCACCAAAGGATAAGCACCGGCTCGCGGCGTTTTCGGCGTATGTCGAGACGCTCGCGAACGGTGAAACCCCGGCCACCGACATGGCGCTGGTGCGCGCTTTGAACAAACGGAACGTGATGCAATGCTCGACGCTATGGAAAATCTTCTGTCAACAGGTGAGCGGGGCGACCGATCGTCAACAGTCGTCGGCTCGGGTATTGCCGCCGTCGCAGGCGCTGCCGCCTCTGCCGTGAATCATGCGCTGCCATTGCCGCGCTTGGCAGGGGCCATTCCGCTGTCGGTGGTGCCGTGCCAGCTTGCGGCGGCGAACGCAGCCGTGGCGCGCTTCCTGATCCAGGCGGGAGCGGTGCGCGAGGGCGACATTCCGCAGGCATGGGACGACGCGTTGGAGGTATGCGAACGGGCGCTTGATGCCTGGGTCAAGCGCGAACTCGGCACGTTGCATTGCTTGCGGCCGTATTTCAGCTTGGTGGCGGTGGACGAAGCGGGCGGTTATCCGTCCGTCTCGCGCAAGGAGCCGGTGCGCTATCACAAGGTCGATATCAGCTGGGGCGAGTGCCGCGAGCGGCAATGGGTGGTCGGCGACACCTTGGAGGCTTTGGAGCGGCAGCAGGCCGGATTCGGTGCGGCGGTGCTCGATGTGTTGCGCGAGAAGAGCCGTTTCGTCTATCCGCTGTTCACGCCCGATCTTGCGTGCGATGTCGCTTCGTATATCTATTGGTGCGGGGACGAGAATGAAGAAGTCGCGCTCGACATGGAATGCGGCGACGACGAAGAAGAGCGGGAAGCGATGCGCGAGGACATGGTGACGCGCAAAAAGCTGGACGAGGCATTCCCGGCATGGGCCATCGCCACGCCGCGCAAGCGTTTCTTGTCGCGTGCCGCACTGGCACGGCTGGCGCAGGGGGCATCCGATTCCTTGGGACGTGACATTGCGGCCGACGTGCTGGCGCTGGCCACATTGCGCATCGAGGACGAATTTCGCTCCGATGTCGATGGCGAATATATCGGCTTTGGCGCGGTGCTGTCGTGGCGCGAGGATGACCCGACCGTGCGCATCTACGACGACTTGCTGCAATTGGCGCATCAGTCCGAGTTTTGCGACCGCATGGGGGAGTTGGAGATCGCCCTCGACGCACCGCAAGCCATGCGGGGATGGCAGTGCGCGATGCGCGTGCGGTTCAGGGCGATCCGGCTGCTCGACCGCTTGATCGACCGGCTATCGGCGGGAAACTGAAGCTGGAGGTGAACCATGAATCAGGCGGAATTTCGGATTCGAACGCAGACCGATGGCATCTTGCGGCTCGATTCTGCGGTATTGATCTACCGCGGCGCGTCGGACAGTGCATTGGCAACGGTACATCAGGTGGAACACGTGGATGGCGAGCCGGTCATCCTGGCCGGGCAGGCGATGACGCCGCGAGCGGCCATTCAACTGGCACGCGCCTTGGCCAAGGGCGTCGCGCATGGCGGCTTTTTGCCGGAAACGGTGCTGTACATGGATGGCGATCTGCTGCTGTGGTGGGTGCCGCCCGGCAAGCGCCATATCGTCTTTCGTGCGCCGGAGTTGGGCGCACCGGAGCGCGGCGAGGCCGTGCCGCATCCGGGATTGGTGTTTGCCGCATCGAGCAGCATCTGGAAGGTATGGGCGGTCAAGGGCAAGCGTCGCCCGACGCTGGGGACGGCGCTGTTCCAGTCCCCGTATTTCAACGTATGGGAGGGTGGCAACATTTGCCGGGGCAATGTGCAGGTGCCGGATGGAACGACCGCCGAGAAGATCGATGCCTGGAATGCCGCCTTTTTCGGGTCGTTCTTTACGCATCCGAATGCCAAGGGCAGGCTGGTGCGCTACCGGGGCCATGATGGCGGCGGCGCGCATGCCTTCTGGCGCGACATGTTGGACGGCAAATTCAAGACCTTTCCCGAGCGCGTCTTGGTGAACGCCAACACGACGCTCGGTCAATTGCTGGGAATGGGAGAGCCGCATGATCAGTGACCCGCGAGACAGCGCATTGCAGAGTGCCTGCCCGGTATTGGCGGCGCCTCGCTTCGGCGCGTTGCCCGATATGCAAAACGGACAGCGGATCGTGATCGCGGTCAACGGCGTGTTCGTGCAGGTGAAGCTCGACTGGCTGGATTGCATGCTGCTCATTGCCGAACTGCCTTCGGTTCCACCGTTGCCGTACGGGACCGTTGAGGCACGTATTGCCTTCGCGTTCGGCGTCATCCCGGTGCGGCTGCTAGAAGCATTCGTCGAGGCCGGGCGAATGAAATTGCCGGACGAGATTGCGGGCGGGCTGATTTACTCGCGTCGTACCGGGAAATTACGCATGCAGGTGTATGACGCATTGCAGGCGGCGCCGGACGGCATCGCGTACCGGATGCCGCAACTGGAGGAAGACGAAACCATCGCCATCGACCTGCATACCCATGGCCGGTCCCGCGCCTTTTGGTCGCCCATCGACAACGGCGACGACCTGGGTATCAAGGTTGCCGGCGTATTCGGGCATCTTCATCTCGGCAAGCCGAGCGCCGCCTTCCGATTGGCGGTGAACGGCTTCTACCAACCGTTGCGCCATCCGTGGGAACAGTCAGAGCTGACGAGCGGCGGTCTTGCAGCGGGGCCACGGCGGTCGATACTGAGCTGGTTGGGTTGGGAAAGAGGGCGGATATGGAACATGTGATCGATGCAGGCCTGCTGAACAAGCGGATAGTGGTGCATTTGATTGGCGTCGGCGGCAATGGTGCGCAGATGGCGGCATGCCTGGCGCGGCTCGATATTGCGATGAAGGCACTGGGGCATCCCTATGGGCTGCATGTGACGGCGTTCGACGGCGACCGCGTCGCCGAGGCGAACGTTGGCCGCCAGCTTTACAGTCCGGCCGATGTCGGGCGGTTCAAGGCGGTCGTGACGATCCATCGCCTGAATCAGTTTTACGGTCTGGACTGGATTGCGCAGCCTTACCGGTACCAGGATTGCCAGCGCCCTACCTTGCTTGGTTCCCACGCCGATCTGGTTGTCAGTTGCGTCGATAGCAGGGCGGCGCGACGGGAGATCCATGCTTGGATGTTCGACAGTAATAACAACTACCACTATTGGCTCGACCTCGGCAATACCGACGCCACGGCGCAAGTGGTGCTGGGCGAAGTGCCGTCATGCAGGCGGCAGCACCCATCCCCGCGCCTGCCGTGCGTGACCGAACTGTTTCCTGAACTGCTGGATGAGTCGGTGCCGGACGACAATGCGCCTTCATGCTCGGTGCGCATGTCGTTGGCTGCGCAGGGCTTGTTCATCAACGACGTGGCGGTGCGCTATGCAGTCCAACTGCTGTATGAACTGTTTTCCAAGGGGCGGCTCACGCAGCATGGCGTGCTGGTCAACCTTGCTTCCAAGCGCAGCGGTCCAATCGATATCGATCCGGTGGCATGGCGCCGATTCGGTTATGTGTTTGATGACACGGAGAAGGGGGCTGTTGCGGAATTGCCGCACGCCGCGTGATTGACCGTTGAAAATGTCAGCGCAGTGACACTCTGATGTGATTGGAGAAACGGGTGAAAATGTTCTTGAAAACAGCGCGAAGAGGTGAAGACAAACGGATAAAACAGCGCGAAAATCGTTGGTGCATCAGCATGTTGACATGGACGACGATGATCCGCCTCGGCAACCACATTCGACTAACCGGAACCGAAATCGCACGGTTCACCAAGATCACCGGGTTTGCTCCCGGTGACGTGAAAACGCTCGATGACCTGGACGCGTACATCCAGCAATGCAAGCGGCATTATTGGGGTGTTTCGAAAGAAACCCGATTTCTACACTGGCTGATGGATCGCGAACGTGCGCGTTGCTGTGGCAGCAAGTCGGTGTGATTTGGACTCAATGCTAGCGGGGACATGAAGTACGTCGAGGGGAGGCGCTTTTGAAGCGTGACTAAAACTTGCGGGGGCGTCGATGGTTACGAAAGACCGCATCCCGGATACCTGGGACGGAGCCGCAGGTATCGCTATGGGATACGGTTAAAAACCTTCGGTCTGCCTCTATTCGAGGGAGTGACCTGCGCATCATCCTGCATTGCCTGTTTTCGAGGCAGGCGAGGATGGTTTCACCGTGCTTTCAGTGTTGGGCTGCCGCGATGCGGACGCCGCCGTCTGACTGTCGAACGCCGATTGCGCTTGCGCGAATTCGGTTTCTTGCGCCAAGCCCCGGACTTGCCGTACGGCCGGCTCCTTGCGCACCTCGGGCAGACATTCGACGGCGAGTTCGCCGCTTTGACGCAACAACTTTCGGATCGCGATGACCGGCGTCACAAACAGGGCGGCGGATAGCATGCGAACGAATTGACCGATGCGTTTGTGACGCGCCTGCCGCGCTTTCTGCGCGCGCAAGGTTTCCTTGCAGCGCAGATAGAGGGCGAGGTGCGCGCGCTTCATTTCCGGATCGGATTCAAGTTGGTTCATCACTTCGGTGGCAATGGCGGGATGGCCGACACGGCGGTAGAAGCTGATCCAGGCTTTCTCCTCCTCGACATCGACGCCACTGCGCCGGGCACGGGAACGATGAATTTTCTCTTGGGACATGGGGTTCTCCAAATAAAAAGGGGAACGCCATCCCCAATGGGGAAACGGCGAAGTTTCCCCTGGGTTGCGGCGACGGTAAGCGCTGCTACACTACTCTGCACTTACATGGAAGCCATCACGATGCTCCGTTCAGGCAACTCACTCCGGTTCACGGCCAGGGAAATCGAAGAACACCATGGGCTGGGTGTCGATCTCACTTGCGTGAAAACGCTGGGCGATTTCGCCGATGCGCTCGTTCCTTGGATCGAAGCGTTGGGCGAAGTACGACCGGATCTTCTGGACAAGCTGGCGCAGGATCTGGCAAGGGCGAAGGGGGTGAAACTGCCGCCCCGGCTCGACCTCGTCAACGTTGACCCTTCTTCAAATTGTCCCGAGCAATCTTGATCCATTGGCGGGCGATGCGATCGATGTGAACCAATTCATCGGGCGCGATCTCGCCTGACCGCGTCAACTGCCCGATCTTCTCCAGAACGAGTTCCGGATCGTCCTTTGCCATCTCGACGACGAGGGCCGACACCCGTGTGTGATACAGGTCATGGCGATCGGCCTCCCACGGCGCAGCGGCCACCTCCATCGGCGTCGACCGCGATGCACAGAGGCCGTCGGGCTTCAACAGGACGCCGACATCCGGCTTAATCTGCTCGACGATGCGGCGCATGCCGGAACCGCCCAGCAGCACACTGATGGGACGTGCCTGATTACTCAGACTTGCTGCGAACATGGTGTTCTCCTTCCATAAAGAAGGGGAACACCCCTCCCCGGCAGGGAACGATGTCCCCCGCTAGGGATGCCTGTGGCTATGGCGGACCAAAGGCGCTTGGTGAGCGCACGCGCATGGTAAGCATCGTGCGCAAACACAAAAGGTCCGCAGTCCTTGCGAACTGGGGCCGGCTTCTAACACACATCTCAATGACGAACATCGGCCACGCACCAGGCGCAGACGAACGCTCGGCATCCGACACCGGCAGACCCGAAGGTCGTCCGGCATGCTTCATGTTCAGTGTATGAAACTGAACGGATACGACGAGCCACTTGCGTGACTGGATCGGAACGGGTTCCGATAACTCCGGGGCAGGTAACGACTGCGACGCCGACATGGATGGCCGGACTTCACGCAAGGCCTGACGACAGGACAGCGTGAAGGCTGTGTAGGTTCGATACCCACAATAAGCGATTTGAGTATTGCACTTGGTGCAGTCGCGTTCAAGGGGGCGACGCGGATTGTGGCGTTATACCATGCGAAAATCCGTGCTCGTGGAGGTGTTTCGGATGGCCGTATGGAGGCGAGCAATCACGTCTGATACTTCGATGAAAAGTGTTTTCGCCCTGTCGTCGCGAAGGCACGGTTACGCGTCAGAGTGTCTCCGTTGCCTTAACGTCCTGATCCGTTCCAGTGCATTTTTTACCGGCGGGTCCGACACGGTCGCCGGGACAATCGGATCATCATCTTCCTGCAAGACCATCATATCGAGATCATTTTCAGTGATTTGCCAAGCTGGCCGGATGTCGAGCTGGCGCCTGAATAGGCAGAGGTTGTAATCGGGTGTAGGTGGCGAACCTGCTTGCGCCGAAACGAGAAAGAATCCGCCGTATCGGCGATAAGCTGCAAGAAAGCGTTCGAGATTGTGCGACGTCATTGGCTCCATGCGATTGATGCGGGAGACTGCCACAAATGTCTTTGCATGAGATTGCTCGAACTGGGTTAGGTTCGGCCCCACCGTGACGGCATAGTGAGCAGGGTTTCTGGCCGAAACGCCGGTAATAATCGCCACACGCAAGGCATCGTCCACACCTCCCTTTGCCCAACGGTCGCGCCATGCACTGAAGATGGCTTGGCCAGCCTGGCCATTTTCAAACATGATGCCCAGAATGGGCGGCGTTCCCTCTGCTTCGGCGAAAAGCGTTCCACACCATTTTGCGCGGTCCCATAGTTCAATATCGATGGGTGATCCAATGTGCCGATCGGTGTGCTTGAGTCGGCTCGTATCCACGAGGTCGGGAGGCGGCGGGCCAGAACCGAATTTAAGGGGGTGACCCGAATCCGGGAACGCTACAGTGTCCGCTACCTTGGTGTCGCGCCAAGGCCGAGGCCGCAGTCGTTCATAGACCTTGTCGTTATCGTCTATCCAGTCGGCAAGTTGGAATTTGAACTGCTCGCCGAAAATATTGCGATCGAGCGTCAACGCATCGCCAAGTATCAACGCACGGGAAAAGGCGCGTTCCTGTCCGGCGATTTTGTCGAGCCAAGTCTGGATGTCGCGAATGACGAATATCCGGGCGAGGAGGGTAATGATCGCCTCCTGTAACCAATTCGAAAAATTGTGGAAGTCTTCCGGACCCGAGAAGCGCAGGTCGACTGGGTGCAGAATTTCGATGCGAGTGATGCCGTCATCCGAGAAATGAATCTCCGGTATGCCCACGACATGGTTGGAGGCTTGGATAACGATAGTGGTAAGTTCTCGATGCGGAAGCAGATCGCCTTCGTCGCTCGTGGCTGCGAAAGCCTCAAGCGCCCCCAGCAGGGATTCGGCGACGCCAAAGGAGACGGGATTGCTGGGCGTTTCGAGCACAATTTTCGAGCCGAGAATGGTCGACCTCAAGAAACTCGTCGATCCATCCACTAATACCGGATACGCTGAAATGTCCTTTGCCGCGGGCTGATCGTGCCACCGTTCAAAAAAGGACTGGAGTTTGTCTTCGTTTTCGTCGGCAGGAAAGTAATGTTCGTCGTAAATTGCCTGTACTTGTCCCAAGGCATAAAGCAATGGCAGTCGGGCGTTTGTTAGGCCAAGCCGTTCGAGAACATCCGGGAGTCGCGATACTGAAGGTAAGTCACCATAGGGAATATTGAGAAGATGGATGCCAAGCACCGCTTCTTGCATCATCACTTCGTCTTGGTGGGCGGCTTGGCGCTCTTCGGAAAGCTTGAGATGCGCGGCAACAACTGCCGCCATGGTCATGACGTTCAGAACATGAGGAATACGCCCGAGTTGAAGTTCGGTCCATACTAGCTGCTGAAGTGCTCGCAGCGCTGGTAGGATAAATTCCCCTTCTTGCAACAAAACTGCGGTACTACGTTCTACGGCGACCAGGATCTTATTGCGCGCTGCCCAGATCAAACCGACACGTTCGTAGGCGCAACTGCTGCCAGCCAGCGCCAGGACGAGTTCGGCACGGTACTCTTGTTTGATCAGAAGCTCTTCGGCCCGGCCAAACCATTGGATGGCCTCATACGGCTTGTCTTGCTGGAGCTTTTGCGTGCCGCGCGTACTATAAGCTTTCCCTGCTTCGCCTTCGCTCCGGCGTTGTCGGACGACATCAACTACCTTTTCATACAAGGCGTCGAATGCCGCGCTATCGACGTGTTTGCCGATTACTTGGAGCAAATCCGATAGGCGCTCGATCGGATAGATTCCCAATCCGGTTGACGCGTCCACGATTTGAGAAAACTCGTCCCAAACGGCATCCCGCTGCCCGCCTGCGCCATCGCGATAGGCTTGAGCGGCCTTGATTAAGGCAAGGCTAGTGCGGGCTTCCAGGGCATTGTTCGGTCTGGCAGAGTCGGCGGCAATGGCCAGCAGCATTGCCTCCAACCGCGCGCGACGATCTTCGACCTTGGCATCTTGTGCACTGAGCCGGCCGGCCGCCACGGCAGGCGGCAGGAGTTGCCAAAGATTCAGCAGGCGTTCGACTTCTCCGGCTTGAGAGGAATCTTCGAGGTACCGTTCGACTTCATCGTAGAACCGATTGAAGGAAGGGAAGTCGTTGTACCACCAATGAGCGGTCCATGCCAGATTGTAGGCGACCCGCATCTGCTGTTGGCGGAAGCCCAACTGCTGAGCGATCCGCTCGGCTTGCGCAAACCGGTTTTCTACTTCGTCGCGAGAGCGCTCCAGGCTCCGCGCCAAGATCGCACCACGCAGACAATCCTCGACCAACTGGTAGCGAGCGCAGTGATATCGATTCTGGTCGGTGATCTGCCTATCGAGCTCTTCCAGTTCTGCCAATCTGGCTGCATCGCGGGGGCCAGGCGCGCGGAGGCTTTCGCTACCTGCGCCCTCGATCGCGAGGGTTGAGGCGGCCAAATCCAGGTGCCCATTCTCGTAGACCTTCTCGACAATCCAGGCTCGATCGACAATGTGCACAGGAATGCCGGCTTGCTTGGCGAGCCCGTCTTCCTGTTTGGACCGCTCCTTATCGCTGATGAACTGGTTTGAAAAAAAGTAAATACGCTTGTAGTCACGGCCGGTGGAGAGAATGTTGGCGATGTCGGCCTTAATCTTCGCCTTCCAAGCTTTTTTTGCACTGAAGGCAAACGCCCAGCGTTCAGCCCCAGCGTTCGCATCTCCAACCCACCATCGTTCAGCGATCTCTGCTGCAACTGGATAGGTTTCCGTATCCACTTTACTATCGCCGCCGCCGGTCGGCCCGGTCTGTACTCGCAAATTGGGACAGATTTCCTTCTCTGCAAGCTTCCGGCAGAAGTGCTCGAACTCATATTCCTGTTTGCGGCTTGTGAGCGTCTCTAAGTGGTATTCGAAAACGGCTCGCGGAAGGAGGGGGGCTTCGCTGGCACGGGTATCCGAAAACAAGTCCGGATGCATGGTGCGCATCAATTCGCTTGGACTCGGAATGTGATGCATGTTGCGGGGCTGGTCGTTCGTCTGATTCATTACCGGGACATGTTCGGAGACGCGAATGATGTCCGATTATGCCAGCATGTCGTGAGGAAATGATCGACAACAGGCCGAATTTGACTCGCTTTCTCAAGTGCCGACGACGTCCCGAACGGACATTGAAACGCCACGTGGGCCGCGTCCGTTCGCCGCGACTTGCCCCGTGACCGGAATTTGTCGCTTCAAGGAGAGAGCAATACCTTGCTTTTCCCGTTGCGCTTAGCATGGAGCAGGATGGCGTCAGCGCGGCCGAGCTGCTCGTGCACGGATTCCGCGGGACGCAACTGGGCGACGCCGGCCGAGAAATGCAAAATGTGGAGTTCGGTGTCCGTGACCAGCGGACGCGCCGCCAGCGCGGCGAGGAGCCGGGTGAGGATATCCATCGCATCGGCTGCCGTCGCATCGGGCAGGAGGAGGGCGAACTCGTCGCCGCCGACCCGTGCGGCCTGATCGACCGGGCGCAGGTTCATGCGCAGTACGTCGGCGAACTGGCAGAGCGCACGGTCTCCAGTCGCGTGACCATGCCGGTCGTTGATGGTCTTGAAATTGTCGAGGTCGATCATCGCGCACGCAATGGCGACGCCATGCCCGGTGGCGCCTGCCGACAGGAGCGTGCACGCCTGCTGAAAACCGCGCCGGTTGAGCAGGCCGGTCAGGCTATCTTCATGCAGCAGCGAGGTGGCATGCAGCAGGTCGCACTCGAGTTCCCGAATGCGGCGCTCGTAGAGGGCAATCTGCTGGCGGATGGTATCGGGTGTGCGCATCGCGATGCTCCTGGGAGAACAGGATTCCAGCCTAGCGGTCGGCACGCCGCTCCACCATGAAAAATGCGGTGCGATCACGCCGCTTTTTGTCATCAGCTCCCGATCCATCCTGCCGTTCCGTGGTTGATAACCGGAATTATGTCGCGCTCATTTTTCGGTAGGGGGCGCATCGCCCTGTTTTCGCCGATGGGCGATGACGCCGCCGAGGTAGGCATTGGAGGCACGTTTCCTGGAATGACCGGCAAGCGTCGCCACTTCCCGCCGTGCCGGCGCGTCGATCTCCTGCGGCAGCTTGGCGCCCCCTCTCACTGGCGCCGCCTGCCCGGTCATCGCCTCGAACTGTTCGATCAGCACTTCGTGCCGCAGCCCGTGCGCGGTTACGCCCAATGCATTCTGGGTGACGCCGAATTTCTCCAGCACATAGTTGAACCGCCGCAGCGCCTGTTGCAGGCTGTGCGCCGGATGCCCCATGTGGCCGTCGGCGGCGCTCACCACGGTCTGTGCATGCTCGATCGCGGCAAGACGTTCCGCAGTGTCCAGTGCGACAAAGCGTTCGCGCCCGCCCTTGCTGCCGGCCTTGATGCGCGCATAGCGGTCGGCGCGCCGTTTGTGCAGCGGTAGCCCGGTCGCCTCGAAGGCAATGACGCACAGGTGCGGCCGGAACATGACCGCCTCCTTGCGGCGCAGACCCAGCGCACGCACCAGGCGCATGGCCGCGCCCACATGCTGATCGAAGCGGCAGATCTCCCCGATCAGGCCATCGATGTCGATGCCTTGCGCGGACCAGCTCTTGTCGCGCTGCGCCGCTTCATGGCGTTGGTACTCCTCGGGTTGCAATCCGTAATACTGGGGCAGCCGCACCAGGCCGGGCTTGCCGATCCAGTTGGCAAACCCGCGCAGGAAACTGAGATACGTCTGGATCGTCGCCGGCGCCAGCCCCTGAGCTTGCCAATACTTCACACCCGCCTTGATGTGACGCTCACCCACGTTGCGCGGATCGGGCGGGGGGATGAACGCCAGCTCGTTTTCCAGGACGCCGAAGAAGCGGTGCAGGAACTCCGCGCGCTCCTCGCGCGTCTTGAACGACACTTCCTTGTGTTTGGCCGTGTGCTGCTTGTTGAACAGGGCGAGCAAGACGTCGAGCACGTCGTGCGGCGGCGTCTTCCAAGCCGGATACAGGGCTAGGATTTCCCGTGCGGAGAGGCCGTTCCAATCCTGGCGGCGGCGCGGTTGATGGACGAGCGAGGTCGCCGCACGCCGGGTGCAGGAGCGTTTCTTTGCTTTGGACATCATGTCCTCCGTGATCGACCGTCCGCGGCTCGATAGGCGGGCGGGGTGTCAAACGTGGAATCGCTTGCGGATGGACCGGGCGGCGGATTCCGTTGCCGCACCCGTCCTGTGGTCAATGCAAACCGCAGCGCGCGGCCACGAGCGTCGCTGCGTTTACCCAAAGATGCGCCGGCGCTCTTTCTGAGCGCCGGCTCGGTCAGCCTTAAAAACGTTTCAGTGGATCCGCCCCGCTGTGCATTTCTGCGCCGCGCGGGGTTGGGGGATGCTGCCCGACCTCCTGGGTCGGGGCAGGGCATCAGCGTCGAGATCGAGTCTCGCGCTCTTGGGGATCCGTTTCTGGATGTCGTCGCCCCACCAGCATGGGTCCGCCCCTCACCGAAAGTCCGGGGCAGTGTCAGGTGTTCGAGCGAAAGCGCATGGGGAGCCGAAATTGGCCAACACAGCCATGCGTTGCGGGAGCCGCGTGCTCAGAACGGGCGACGAAAAGCGGTGGCCTGGCATCGGGTGCCGGCCAGATCAACTGCGGTGCCTTGCGGCTTTCTCGAGGAAAGCCGGCGTCATCGCTGACGCGTCACAAGGCGAATTGCACTGCGAGGGTGATACCACGGGCGCGACCTCGGGGGGCGCGCCAACACCGATTCAGGATCGGCAACGTCAGGGGCAGGTAACGACTGCGACGCCTTTTCGTTCCCCGAGATGGGAACAGGGCAAGGAGCCTTCGAGCATGATCAGTTGACACCAGTCGGCGCTGGGCGTCAAGCGCTTTCCGGCGTTTACGGGTGGCGTCGGAAAGCGCGCTTGATGCGCGTTTATCTTCCGGTCCGGACGCAAAGCACGGTCGCATGCGGGCTTGAAGGCTGCAAAAGTGGCCTCTGGTTCCCGTTCTGAATCGACCGGCTGCGGCATGCCCTTGACGCGCGCATTTCTGGTGTGACTGTCGTGATACGCAACTCAGCGTCGAACCACATGCGCGCCTATCGATGTGATTCCAGTGACACCGGCGTGATACCGGAGTCGCCATGGGACGGGGCCTGATGTCGAAATGCGGCCGCCATCATGGGCATTGCGCGTGGCGCGGCGGTGTCGCATCGCCGATGCTGGTGGTCAGCTATCGACTTGAACTTCATGAAGGAGGGAAATATGGAAATAATCGTCAGAGCGGTAGATGTGGGATTTGGCAACACCAAGTACGTGACGGGTGGGGCGGGCGATGACATCCGTTGCGCCTGCTTTCCATCGGTGGCGTATCCGAGCGCGCGGGATCTCTCCACGGTCCCGGCCGCCGAGCGGCGCAAGACGATCGCCGTGCCGATCGACGGCTTGTTCTACGAAGTCGGCCCCGAGGTCAGCCTGGCGGCGGAGTCGTTTCGCGCGACGCAACTGCATGACCGCTACACCGAGACGCCCGAGTATGCCGCCTTGCTGCGCGGCGCGCTCGGCATGATGAAGGTTGCCGCCATCGATTTGCTGGTGGTCGGGTTGCCGGTGGCCGCGTTGGCCGCGAAAAAGGCGGTATTGGAAAAGGCGATGACCGGTAGGCATGAGGTCGGCGGCGGGCGCACGGTGACGGTGCGCAAGGCGCTGGCCATCGCCCAGCCGCAGGGTGCGCTCGTGTACTACGCATCGCTGCACCAGAAACTGAAAGCGATCGAGCAGGAGCAAAGCCTGATCATCGATCCCGGCGCGCGGACCTTCGACTGGCTGGTCGCCAAAGGCATGCGCCTGGTGCAAAAGAAAAGCCATTCGCTCAACCGCGGCATGTTCGATGTGCTGCAGGCGATCGCCAACGAGATCAGCGCGGACATCGGCACGCCGTATCGGGATTTCGATGCGATCGATCTCGCGCTGCGTACTGGCAGGAGCCCGATGATTTACCAGAGGCCGTACGACATCGCGCCGCTGATGCCGATGGCCAGGACCATTGCGCAGCAGGCGGTGTCGTCGATGATGCAGTGGATCGATGCGTCCTACAGCTTCCAGAACATCATCCTGGTTGGCGGCGGCGCCTTCGTGTTCAAGAAGGCGGTCAAGGAGGCTTTTCCGAAGCACAAGATCCATGAGGTCAAGGAGCCGATGTATGCCAATGTCAAAGGGTTTCAGATCGCCGGCATGAACTATGCCGCCAGCATGCTCGACAAGGCGCCGCGCGCCGACGACGACGGCCGCGCTGCGGGAGAGACGGCATGAACGATCCGACTTCCGTTTCGTTTGAGCCGATCCGGCTCGTCTTCCAGTTGGAGCGCGCCGATAATCCGCGCCTGTACGATGACCTGATCCGTTTCAAGAAGGGAGCGAAACGGGTGAATCGGTTGCGCACGCTGGCGCAGGAGGGCTTGCTGGCTCAGCAGTGGTCGATTGGGTTGGGCAACCCGATGATGCAGACCAGGGAGGATGCGATGCCCCGCGATGTGGGTGACGCTGCCATTACAAACCAGGTGTTTGATGCGCCGATCGCGGAATAGCGATCAGCGACAAGGCCATGAAAAGAAAATTCCGGAACAAGGCAAAGGCCGTGCGTGCCTCCGAACTGGCGCAGATGGGGGTGTGCGAACGGCTCGTCGTGTTTGAGCATCGCTATGGAAAACGCCATACCGCCGCGCAGCGTACGGCGATCCGGTGCGGATTGCAAGCGCATGAGCGGTTTTTCCGGGACGGCATCCGGATGACCGAGACGAGGGGGCGCTGCTGCCTTGCGACGCTGGTGTTCGGCGCGGGGCCTGAGACGGTCGTGCTCCGGGAGTTCCGTGACCGGATATTGCGTTCGCATGCAACGGGACGGTGCTTGATCCTGGTGTATTACAAGACCGCGACCGCGGTCTGCGCGGTGTTGACGCGCTGGCCATGGCTGCGGCCGTTGGCGCGGACGCTATTGCGGCCGATGGTGTGGCTGGCCGGTCGCGCCCGCCATGATGAGGAAAGCGGTCATGTCGATTAGCGCACTGGTGCTATCGGGGCTCGCCGCCGTCGCGCTGCTGTGCCTGATTCGTTGGGGATACCGCCTTCGTCTCGTCGATGTGGACAAGGCATGGCTGCCGGTGGAATTGCGACACGCCAAACTGGTGTATATAGAGCGGGTATTCCGGGCAAGGGCGCCAGTGCCGATCGTGGCCAGGCTGGATCGCGGCTATCGGAATGCGGACGGCGTCATTATTCTGGTCGAACTCAAGACGCGGCGCCTGAGCCGCTCCTATCGTTCCGACGTCATCGAGTTGTCCGCGCAGCGCTTCGCGGTGCGGGCGCAAACCGGGGAACGGGTTGCCGACTATGGGTATGTGGTGCTCCAACAGCCTGGACGCCAGCGCAAGACCGTGTATCGTGTTGAATTGTTGCCATATGAGCAAATTATGACATTGGTGCGCAGACGGGAGGCGATATTGATGGGAGAGGCGTTGCCGCAGTACGCGGCGACCGAACGTGTGTGTACGCGGTGCGCGTTTCAACGCCAGTGCGATCGGCCCGACAGTGCGCAGCGGGGATCGAACCGGTGACATTTCTGTATTTGTTGGTACTTTTGTTGGTACTTTTTAGTTTCCAACAAGAAAGGCCGATATTTTATAAGGCCTCCGGGCTAGTATTCGATTCCGGTCTCGGGCACCAGTTACGACCCATCTTTACTTCCTTTCGGAACGTCCTGCCTTGCCTGCGTGTCTCACGCAGGTGTATTCGCTTCGCCTTCCAAATCGCTTCCATATTTCCCCGATTTTCAGATCAAAAATTCGCAGGTGGGCTGTGCTTTTTATATTGAAAATTTCAGCTTTCAAATTTTTATAAATAATCAAAAACACTCGCAAAAATTGAAAAGTTAAATGTTTGACGTGTTCAATTGAATACAATAAAAACAGGGAAGCCTCTAGAATTTTGCCGCAAGAACAAGCTGCTCCGATAGCGGCCGCGGCGCTCCTGAAGGAGGACGGTATGCGGCCTCGGAAAGCGGCGTACCATCGCTGCAGGAGACCGATTTTCCCCTATTGCCCCTGGCATTTTGATCAATCAATTTTGAGGAGATAAAAAGATGAGCAAGACCATGTACACGCAGGAACACGAGTGGCTGCGCATTGAGGAGGATGGTCTGGTTACCGTCGGGATCACCGACTACGCTCAGGATCATCTTGGCGACCTGGTGTTCGTGCAGTTGCCGGAAGCCGGCAAGGAGCTGGCCAAGGGTGAAGAAGCGGCTGTCATCGAATCGGTGAAGGCTGCGGGCGAAATCAACATGCCGGTCACAGGCGTCGTGGCCGAAGTGAACGCCATCCTGGCGGACGAGCCGGGCAAGGTCAACGAAGACCCGATGGGCGCCGGCTGGTTCTTCAAGTTCAAGGTCAGCCAGGCAAGCGACCTGGACGGTTTCATGGATGAAGCCGGCTACAAGGCTTACGTCGAGTCACAGGGCTAACGGCCACTGGCGACCGCGCCGCGTTGTGACGCGGCACATCACATTTTTTCGTATTGAGAGGTAACCATGGTTCAGAAACGGGCTGCTTACGAGGATTTGCAGCAGCATACGGATTTCATCGACAGGCACATCGGACCCGGCGAGGCTGACAGGAATGCCATGCTGGCAACGCTGGGCTTTGAGTCGATGGACGCCTTCATCCGGAAGGTGATTCCCGACGCGATTCACTCCGAAGTCCCGCTGAACCTGGCCGGCGCGCGCAGCGAGCCGGAAGTGCTCGATGAGTTGCAGAAAATCGCTTCGAAGAACAAGGTCTTCAAGTCGTACATCGGCATGGGGTACTACAACACGTACACACCGACCGTCATCTTGCGCAACCTGCTTGAAAATCCGGCCTGGTACACGGCGTACACGCCTTACCAGCCCGAGATTTCGCAGGGACGCCTCGAAGCGTTGCTGAACTTCCAGACCATGATTTCCGATTTGACGGGGCTGGAGATCGCCAATGCGTCGCTGCTCGACGAAGCAACCGCGGCGGCGGAAGCGATGACCTTCTGCCAGCGCCTGTCGAAGAGCAAGAGCAAGGTCTTCTTCGTATCGCAGGACTGCTTCCCGCAGACGATTGACGTGGTGCGCACCCGCGCTGAGCCGATCGGCGTGGAAGTTGTCGTCGGCGATCATCGCAAGGACCTGGACCAGATCGAATGCTTCGGCGTATTGCTGCAATACCCGGCACTGAATGGCGAGATCAACGACTACGCCGATACGGTAGCGAAGGCGCATGCGAAGAACTCGCTCGTCGTCGTCGCGGCCGACCTCCTGGCACTCACCGTGCTGAAACCGCCCGGTGAATTCGGCGCCGACGTGGCGATCGGTTCGGCACAGCGTTTCGGCGTGCCGCTTGGCTACGGTGGCCCGCACGCCGCGTACTTCGCGACCAAGGATGAGAACAAGCGCGTGATGCCCGGCCGTGTGGTCGGCGTTTCCATCGACAGCCATGGCGACAAGGCATACCGCCTCGCAATGCAGACGCGCGAACAGCATATCCGCCGCGAAAAGGCGACCAGCAACATCTGCACCGCGCAGGTCTTGCTCGCAAACATCGCCAGCATGTACGCCGTCTACCACGGCCCGCAAGGCCTGAAGACGATCGCACAACGCGTGCATCGCGTCGCCGCGACCCTGGTTGAAGGCTTGCGCAAGCTGGACCTCGAAGTGCCAACCGCTTCGTTCTTCGACACCATCACCGTCCGTACCGGCGCGCGCACGCAAGAGATCCATGCCGCTGCACGCGGCTGTTCGATCAACCTGCGTGAAGTCGATACGACTACCGTTGGCGTTTCCGTCGATGAGACGACCACGCGCGAAGACATCGAAACCCTGTGGACGATTTTCGCCGGCGGCAAGCCTGCGCCTTCCTTCGCCACCTGCGAAGCGGATGCTGCGGAGCGCATTCCGGCGGCTCTCGCGCGTACCAGCGAATACCTCGCGCACCCGGTCTTCAACAGCCATCATTCCGAAACCCAGATGTTGCGCTACCTGCGCACACTGGCCGACAAGGATCTCGCGCTCGACCGCACGATGATTCCGCTCGGTTCCTGCACGATGAAGCTGAATGCGACGACCGAGATGATCCCGGTGACCTGGAAGGAATTCGGCGACCTCCATCCGTTCGCGCCACGCGACCAGGCACAGGGCTACCAGCAACTGATCACCGAACTGGAGCAGATGCTCGTGGCCTGCACCGGCTATGACGCCGTCTCGCTGCAGCCGAATGCCGGTTCGCAAGGCGAATACGCCGGCCTGCTCGCGATCCGCGCCTATCACAAGAGCCGCGGGGAAGGACACCGCAACGTCTGCCTGATTCCGAGTTCCGCGCACGGTACCAATCCGGCGACTGCGCAGATGGTCGGCATGCAGGTCGTTGTCGTCGCTTGCGACGAACGCGGCAATGTCGATGTCTCGGACCTGAAGGCAAAGGCCGAGAAGCATGCGTCCGACCTCGCCGCGATCATGATCACCTATCCTTCGACGCACGGTGTGTTTGAAGAAGCAGTGCGTGAAATCTGCGAGATCGTGCACACGCACGGCGGCCAGGTGTATATCGACGGCGCAAACATGAACGCGATGGTGGGCCTGTGTGCGCCTGGGAAGTTCGGTGGCGACGTGTCGCACCTGAACCTGCACAAGACCTTCTGCATTCCGCACGGCGGTGGCGGTCCGGGCGTCGGCCCGGTCGCAGTGAAGTCGCATCTTGCGCCTTTCCTGCCAGGCCATCGCGCGATGGAAAACCACGTGGCACCAGTTTCCGCTGCGCCCTGGGGCAGCGCCAGCATTCTGCCGATCAGCTGGACCTACATCAAGCTGATGGGCCGCCAGGGCCTGAAGGAAGCGAGCCAGGTGGCGATCCTCAACGCCAACTACATCGCCAAGCGCCTCGCGCCGCATTACCCGATCCTGTACGCAGGCGAGAACGGTATCGTTGCGCACGAGTGCATCGTCGACCTGCGTCCGCTGAAGGATGCGACGGGAGTCACCGTGGATGACGTTGCCAAGCGCCTGATGGACTTCGGCTTCCATGCGCCGACCATGTCGTTCCCGGTTCCGGGCACGCTCATGATCGAGCCGACCGAAAGCGAAGCCAAGGATGAGCTGGATCGCTTCTGCGACGCGATGATCGCGATCCGCGAGGAAATCCGCGAAGTCGAAAACGGTATGGTGACGGCGGAAGAGAGCGTGCTGCGCTACGCACCGCATACTGCGGCCGACATCATCTCCGGCGAGTGGAATCGCAAGTATTCGCGCGAACAGGCGGCATTCCCGGTTGCTTCGCTGCGCGACAACAAGTACTGGCCGCCGGTCGGACGCGTCGACAACGTCTATGGCGACCGCAATCTCGTCTGCTCCTGCCCGCCGATGGCGGATTACGAGTAAGGCCGGGACGGGCTGCCGCACAAGTTCGACGGCCCGTATTTGAACGGTATTTACTGCTGTGCCCGCGGGCCGGCAAGGCGGTTGAAATGGCCATCAGTGTTTTCGAGTTGTTCAAGATTGGCATCGGGCCGTCGAGTTCTCATACCGTGGGACCGATGCGCGCCGCGTTGCAGTTCACCACCGGCCTGAAGGAAACCGGTCGGCTGGAGCAGGTCGCGCAGGTCAAGGCGGAGCTGTACGGCTCCCTTGGCGCAACGGGCAAGGGGCACGGCAGCGACAAGGCTGTCATCCTTGGCCTGCTGGGCGAGGCGCCCGACCTTGTCGATACCGACACGATCGATGCGAGACTGGCGCAGGTCAGGGGCGCGAAGCGGATTGCCCTGCTGGGTGAAGTCGAGATTTCCTTCGTCGAAAGCGATCACCTGCTGCTCTACAAGCGGCAATCCCTGCCGCATCACCCGAACGGCATGCGTTTCACCGCCTATGACGGCAGCGGCACCGAGATCGAGAGCAAGGTGTATTACTCGGTCGGCGGCGGATTCGTCGTCAATGAGGATGCGGTCGGCGCAGACCGCATCGTGCCCGATACCACGCCTGTCCCATATCCCTTCAAGAGCGCGGAACAGTTGCTTGCGACGTGCCGCGACAAGGGGATGTCGATCAGCCAGTTGATGCTGGAGAACGAAAAGGCCTGGCGCCCCGAGGAAGAGACTCGGCGTGGCTTGCTGCGCATCTGGCAGGTGATGCAGGAGTGCGTCAGGCGCGGATGCGAGAAGGAAGGTACGCTGCCCGGTGGACTGAAGGTCAGCCGGCGTGCGGCGGAGCTGTACCGGAAGCTGTCGAGCCAGCCGGAAGCCAACCTGCGCGATCCGCTGACGACCTTGGACTGGGTCAACCTCTACGCCCTTGCCGTCAATGAAGAGAATGCGGCTGGCGGACGCGTCGTCACCGCGCCGACGAATGGCGCCGCGGGCATCGTTCCCGCGGTGTTGCACTACTACCATCGCTTTGTGCCGGGGGCGAGCGAAGAAGGCGTGATCCGCTTCCTGCTGACAGCCGCCGCCATCGGCATTCTGTACAAGGAAAATGCGTCGATTTCCGGTGCCGAGGTCGGCTGCCAGGGAGAGGTCGGCGTGGCGTGTTCGATGGCTGCAGGTGCGCTGGCCGAAGTCATGGGCGGCACGCCCGAGCAGGTCGAGAATGCGGCGGAAATCGGCATGGAACACAACCTCGGCCTGACCTGCGATCCGATCGGCGGCCTGGTGCAGGTGCCGTGCATCGAGCGCAATGCGATGGGCTCGATCAAGGCGATCAATGCGGCAAGGATGGCATTGCGCGGCGACGGACACCATTTTGTCTCGCTCGACAAGGTCATCAAGACCATGCGCGAGACCGGCGCCGACATGAAGATCAAGTACAAGGAGACTGCGCGCGGTGGGCTCGCGGTCAATGTGATCGAGTGCTGATTCGATCTTTTGCGATTCAATAAAAAAGGAATGGAATGATGGAAACCACGCAAGCTCTTGCCCGTACGCCGTTGTACAACCTGCATGTCGAACTCGGCGCGCGCATGGTTCCGTTCGCAGGGTATGAAATGCCGGTCCAGTACCCGACAGGCGTGCTGAAGGAGCATGCGCATACCCGTACGCAAGCAGGCTTGTTCGACGTGTCGCACATGGGCCAGGTCCGCTTGTCCGGGCCGGATGCCGCAGCGGCTCTGGAGTCGCTGATGCCGGTCGATATCGTCGACCTTCCGGTCGGGATGCAGCGTTATGCGGTGTTCACTAATGAACAGGGCGGCATCCTGGATGACCTGATGGTATCCAATGGTGGCGACTACCTGTTCGTCGTCGTCAATGCGGCGTGCAAGCAGCAGGATGTGGCGCACCTCAAGAAGCATATCGGCAACCGCTGCAAGGTCGAGGAGCTGGCCGACCGTGCGCTGCTGGCGCTGCAGGGACCAGCAGCCGGCGCGGTCATGGCGCGGCTTGCGCCCGAGACAGCGAAGATGGTCTTCATGAACACGGGCACGGTGAACCTCGTTGGCGTTGAATGCTTCATCAGCCGATCCGGTTATACCGGCGAGGACGGTTTCGAAATCTCGGTGCCCAACGACAAGGCGGAGGAATTGGCGCGCCTGCTTCTCGCACAGCCGGAAGTGGCGGCTATTGGTTTGGGTGCACGTGATTCGCTGCGCCTGGAAGCAGGACTGTGCCTTTACGGGCACGATATGGACACCGGTACGACGCCTGTCGAAGCCAGCCTCGGCTGGGCCTTGTCGAAGGCTCGCCGCGCGGACGGTACCCGTCCCGGCGGTTATCCGGGGGCTGACATCATCATGCGCCAGCTGGCAGAAGGTATTGCGCGCAAACGCGTTGGCCTTCTCGTCAAGGACAGGATGCCCGTGCGCGAAGGCGCCGACCTGGTCGATGGCGAAGGTCGCACGATCGGCAAAGTCACCAGCGGCGGATTCGGTCCGACCGTTGGCGGCCCCATCACCATGGGATATGTGGAGACCGCGCATGCGAAGATCGGTACTGCACTGCAGGCGATCGTGCGTGGCAAACCGGTTCCGGTGGAAGTGGCGAAGACGCCGTTCACGCCGCAACGTTACTACCGCGGCTGAGTAAGTGCGATGAGCGATCCGAAGACCTTGGCGGACACCCAGCCCGCGCAGCAACGCAGCGTGAAGACTGGCGAGAAAATGCGCGGCGCCGACAAGATGGCCCGCATCCCGATCAAGATTGTTCCCACGGAGCCGTCGCAGTATTTGCGCAAGCCGAAGTGGATTCGCGCGGAGTTCACCGGCTCGCGCGAAGTGCAGCGTCTCAAGGCAGTGCTGCGCGAGAACAAGCTGCATACGGTATGCGAGGAAGCGAACTGCCCGAACCTCGGCGAATGCTTCAAGAGCGGGACGGCGACCTTCATGATCATGGGCGATATCTGCACGCGGCGCTGCCCGTTCTGCGACGTGGGCCACGGCCGTCCCAATCCGCTGGATCCGGACGAGCCGAAGAACATGGCGGAGACGATCAAGGCAATGGGTCTCAAGTACGTCGTGATCACGTCTGTCGATCGCGATGACCTGCGTGACGGCGGTGCGGCGCATTTCGCTGCCTGCATCACGGAGACGCGTCGCCTGAATCCGGGGATCGTGATCGAGATCCTTACGCCGGATTTCAGGGGGCGGGTCGATACCGCGCTCGCCATCCTCGACGAGGTGCCGCCCGATGTCTTCAACCACAACCTCGAAACGGTGCCGCGCCTCTACAAGCAGGCGCGCCCGGGAGCGGATTACGATACGTCTCTCGATTTGCTGGAGCAGTTCAAGCAGCGGCATCCGTCAGTGCCGACCAAATCGGGCCTGATGCTTGGGCTTGGCGAGACGATGGAAGAAGTGGAAGCAGTCATGCGCGATATGCGCGCGCATGGCATCAACATGCTGACACTCGGACAATACCTGCAACCGAGCGCGCACCATTTGCCGGTGTCCCGCTATGTCACACCGGAGGAGTTCGAGCAGCTGCGGGTGACCGGGGAGAAGATGGGTTTTACCCATGTTGCGTCGGGACCGATGGTGCGCTCCTCCTATCACGCCGATCTGCAAGCGAAGGGAGAGTTTTCTCCGGCGGTTCGTGACTAAGAAGCAGATGTCGGGTGAACTTGCCTATTGGAATCGCCCTTGAGTTTTTTTGTTTGAAATCAGGAGGATGCGAGACTATCAACAGGGTTATCAACAAAGTTCTTCACAGTTGCCGTGGATAACTTTTGATCGATCCTGTACCTGATGTTTTTTCCGGTGAAGATCATTGCGTAATCGCAAATACGCGGCCCCTCGGCGTAACTATGATGAAACCGGTCCCTTAAGCCTCCCAGGAAGTATTTGCCCGCCTTGTCGCGGGCATTTTTTTGTCATTCCTGACAAGAACCTTTCTTCGTTACACCTTCTTACATGTGCGTTGAGATTTCTCAATCATTCCCTGTCGCAAATTCAGCATACTTGCAACTCAGAAAATTCCTACCTCCCTCCACCCACGAGTAAGCGCCAGGCCATGAAAAAGAAGCTTGATACCGACGACGTCATTGAGAACTTGATCGCTGCCACTCTTGATGAAGATGCAACATCGCGACAGCGGCATCTCTTTCGCGAAAGCCTGCGAAGCCTCGTCCGCCTTGCGAAGTCAGAACAGGTTGTTGAAATCAAGACAAACGTACGCCGCTTGACCGGTGCATTGGAAGTGCATTCCGCGCGCCGGCGAGCAAAGGCAGTACTGCTGGCGCAGCGGTTGCCTGGACTGCTTGACCAAGGGCAACAGCAGTTCGAATTCAAGCAGTAAGATTGCCGCTGCCGCAGTGCGAATTGCGGCAGTGGAATTGCCTCCTCGTACCGACTGCCATGTCGGTATGCCGAGCGGATAGAATTGGAAGGCAGTAGAATGTATTCAACGATTGTCCGCGCGTCAGCGGCAATCGCAGGCACTGTTCCCATTTATTCGCTGCACAGCATGAAAGTCTATAACCTCATTTGCGAGCACGATCACCGTTTCGAAGGCTGGTTTTCCTCGGAAGACGACTTCAAGGCCCAGAGTGATGCGCATATGATCCAGTGCCCGGTGTGCGAAAACCACGTCGTACGAAAGCTGCCGTCGGCGCCGCGTCTCAATCTCTCCGGTGCGCAGGAAAGCAAATCCGACGTCGAGCAGGTCCAGAAGCAGTTCCTTGAAATGGTCCGCAAGATCGTCGCCAACACCGAGGATGTCGGAGAGCGATTTGCCGAGGAAGCCCGCCGCATCCATTACAACGAAGTGCCGGAACGCGCCATCCGCGGTGTTGCATCGGTGAAGGAATTCGCAGAGCTTTCGGAGGAAGGAATCGATGTTCTTCCGCTGCCTGTTTCCGACACACTGAAGCGGCCGCTCCAGTAGCTCCTCGACTTCCACTGCATTGACAAGTCGTCAATGCATTTCCCTATACAAGTTTTATTCGCCACATATTGCAAAAATCCGCTGTATAATATTTTTCGAACGGTCGTGCTATTAGCCGGGACAACAAGGAGACAGCATGGATTTGAACTATTCTGCGGAAGATTTGGCCTTCCGCGACACGGTTCGCGCCTTCCTCGAAGCGAACCTTCCCAAAGACCTGCAGCAGAAGGTCCTCAACCACAAGCGTTTGTCGAAAGAAGACTTCGTTCGCTGGCACAAGATTGTGGCCAAGCAGGGATGGGTCGGTACCGGATGGCCGGTCGAGTACGGTGGAACGGGATGGACGCCGGTGCAGCGTCATATCTGGGAAGAGGAGTGTGCGCATGCCGGTACCCCGGCGATCCTGCCCTTCGGCGTGAACATGGTTGCGCCGGTCATCATGGCCTTCGGCAATGATGCGCAAAAGCGCCATTACCTGCCGCGCATCCTCAACTGCGACGACTGGTGGTGCCAGGGGTACTCCGAGCCGGGTTCCGGTTCCGACCTCGCATCGCTCAAGACCCGCGCAGAACGCCAGGGCGATCACTACATCGTCAACGGCCAGAAGACCTGGACCACGCTGGCGCAGCATGCCGACATGATCTTTTGCCTCGTGCGCACTGATTCGAATGCACGCAAACAGGAAGGCATTTCCTTCCTCCTGATCGACATGCATACGCCGGGCATTACCGTGCGTCCGATCATTATGCTCGACGAAGAGCATGAGGTGAACGAAGTCTTCTTTGACAACGTAAAGGTGCCGGTGCAGAACCTGATCGGAGAGGAAAACAAGGGCTGGACCTACGCGAAATACCTGCTCGGCCACGAGCGCACGAACATCGCCGCGGTTGGCCGCGCCAAGCGTGAACTGGTATTCCTGAAGCGTCTCGCCGCCAAACAGATGAAGGGTGGCAAGTCCTTGCTGGAAGATCCGGTGTACGCCGCTAAGGTCGCGAGCCTGGAAATCGAAATCATGGCGCTCGAGATGACCGTCCTGCGCGTGCTATCCCAGGAAAGCTCCAAGCGCGGCCCGGGCCCGGAAGCATCCATGCTGAAGGTGAAAGGCACCGAGGTGCAGCAGACGTTGACCGAATTGATGGTGGAGGCAGTCGGCCCGTACGCGATGCCGTTCGACCCTGCCTATCTCGAAGGCGAGCAAGAACACAGCATCACGCAGGACGATGACGCCGCACCGCTGGCGCCATACTACTTCAATTTCCGCAAGACATCGATCTATGGCGGTTCCAACGAAATTCAGAAAAACATCATCTCCCAGATGATCCTGGGACTGTGAGGCGGAGACGACAATGGACTTCAACTACACACCAGAGCAGCAACAATTCCGCGATGCGCTGCGCCGATTCATCGACAAGGATTACACCTTCGAGCATCGCAACAAGATCGTCCGTTCCGAGCAGGGCGTTTCCGACGAGGCATGGGCAACGCTGACCGAACTTGGCATGACGGCGTTGCCGGTCCCGGAAGAGCAGGGCGGCTTCAACGGATCCGCCGTGGACATGATGGTGGTGATGCAGGAGCTGGGGCGTGGCATTGTGATCGAGCCGTATTTTGCTACCGTACTGGGCGCGCAATTCCTGAAACTCGCCGGCGGCAATGGCGAATTGCTGGAGCAGGTGGCCGGCGGCGCATTGAAGCTGGCAGCTGCGCTGGGTGAAAAGCAATCACGGCACGAACTGTTCGACATCGCTACTAGCGCCAAGGCGGATGGCGACGGCTACGTCCTCAACGGGACAAAGACCGTGGTGATCCACGGCGCGCAGGCGGACAAGCTCGTGGTGTCTGCTCGTACCGGCGGAGGCCAGCGCGATACGGACGGCATTTCGCTGTTCCTTGTGGATGGCAATGCCGCTGGCGTGACGCGCAAGGACTATCGCACCATTGATTGCCAGCATGCTGCAGACATTGCTTTTGCCAACGTACGAGTTCCTGCGTCCGCCCTGCTGGGCAAGGCCGGCGCCGGCTGGGAAATCCTCGACGCTGCGACCGACTACGGTGCCGCACTCCTGTGCGCGGAAGCCGTCGGCGCGATGGACGCGCTGAATGCCGCCACGCTTGAATACCTGAAAACCCGCCAGCAGTTCGGCGTGCCGATCGGGAAATTCCAGGCGCTGCAGCACCGCATGGCGGAAATGTTCATGCAGGCCGAGCAGGCGCGCTCGATGGCAACGCTGGCAGCGGTCAAGGTTTCCTCATCCGACGCGAACGAACGCCGCCGTAACGTGTCCGCCGCAAAGGCGCGCGTGGGCCAGGCATTGAAGTATGTCGGCCAGCAGGCAGTGCAGTTGCATGGCGGCATGGGCGTGACCAACGAACTGCCGGCGGCGCATCATTTCAAGCGCCTGACCATGATCGAACTGACCCTGGGCGATACCGACTATCACCTGGCACGGTTCGCTTCTTTGCCTGATTTCCGGAAGGCGGCTTGACTCAAGAGGGGGGCGACCATGTCGCAACTGAAGTGGTACTTTGAAGATTTCGAAGTTGGCAAGACCATCGATGTGGGATCGCGAACAGTATCCGAAGAAGAGATCGTCGAGTTCGCAACGAAGTATGACCCCCAGCCTTTCCACGTCGACAAGGCGGCGGCGGAAAAGTCGATGTATGGCGGCATCATTGCCAGCGGCTGGCATACCTGCGGGATGATCATGCGGCTGATGGTCGATGGTTTCCTCAAGGAAGCAGCCAGCCTCGGTTCGCCGGGCGTCGACGAGATCCGATGGATCAAGCCGGTGCGTGGCGGCGACACGCTGCATGTGACGACTACCGCGCTGGAGGTGAAACCCTCCGCCAGCAAGCCGGATCGCGGTGTCGTCGTGACGCAGTGGCAGGCCAGGAACCAGCACGGCGAACTCGTGGCGACGATCAAGGGCATGGGCATGTTCCATCGCCGTCCGAAGTAAGCCGCAACATATAACAAGTATGGAGACAGCATGCGACATATCGCATCGGTAGCAGAACTCAGGGAGCTGGTCGGCAAGGAAGTCGCCGTGACCGAGTGGTTCACCGTCAATCAGGAGCGCGTCAACCAGTTCGCCGACGCAACCGGGGACCATCAATGGATCCATCTCGACGTCGAGCGCAGCAAGAAAGAATCGCCGTATGGAACGACCATCGCGCACGGATTCCTGACCTTGTCCTTGCTGCCCATGATCATGCAAAGCGCCGTGTCCATGCCGGAGGCGAAGCTGAGCGTGAACTACGGGCTCAACAAGGTGCGTTTCCCGGCACCGGTACCCGTGGGCAGCAGGGTGCGCGGGCGAATGGCGCTGAAAGATGTCGAGGATATCGAAGGCGGCGTTCAGGTCACGTGGGCGGTGACGATCGAACGTGAAGGCGGCGACAAGCCGGTGTGCGTAGCGGAGTCGATTGCACGGCGCTACGAATAAGCCCGCCTCGAAAAAAATGCGCCTCCCCACCTTGCCGGTGGCGGAGGCTTTTTTACGTCAGTGGCGCTGGTATTGCGTGGCGCCGAAGAGCATTTCACGCGCCTTGTCGTCCGTGATCGGTTTGTTGTCCGAGGCCAGCACGGCTACACCGCGCTCGACAGCAGGGCGGGCTGCGATTTCATCAAACCAGCGTTTCGCATGCGGATAGTCAGCCCAGTCGATTCCCTGGTTCTTCCACGAACGCAGCCACGGGAAAGTCGCGATATCGGCGATCGTGTATTCGTCACCGGCGAGGTAGGCGCTATGCGAGAGCTGCTTGTCGATCACGCCATACAGGCGCTTCGCTTCGTTCGTGTAGCGATTGACCGCGTAGTCGATCTTCTCTGGCGCGTAGATGCGGAAATGGTGGGTCTGGCCAAGCATGGGGCCGACACCACCCATCTGGAACATCAGCCACTGCAATGTGGTGAACTTTTCGCGATCCGTCCTGCCGAGGAATTTGCCAACCTTGCTGGCGAGGTAGACCAGGATCGCGCCGGATTCGAACAGCGAGATTGGTTTGCCGTCAGGACCATCCGCATCGACGATGGCGGGAATCTTGTTGTTCGGCGAGATCGCGAGGAAGTCCGGGTTGAACTGGCCGCCTTCACGGATATTGACGTGGCGGATGCGGTAGGGGAGGCCGCATTCCTCCAGCATGATATGGACCTTGTGGCCGTTGGGCGTCGCGGCCGAATAAACATCGATCATTATTGTTCTCCTGAGCTGGGTTCAAAACCGCTGCACGATTATGCAGCGGTTTTGATTTCCATGCTCAGGAACGCGTGATCGGCAGTTCCAGGTCTTTCTTCGGGATCGGGATGTGCTTGGCCAGTTCCAGTTTGGCGATGGCGTTGCGGTGTACTTCATCCGGACCGTCGGCGAGACGCAGCGTGCGGTTGCCGGCCCACTGGCCGGCCAGCGGGAAGTCGTCGCAGACGCCGCCGGCGCCGTAGGCCTGGATCGCCCAGTCGAGCACCTTCTGCGTGACGTTGGGGGCCAGCACCTTGATCATGGCGATCTCTGCCTTCGCATGCTTGTTGCCGACCGTGTCCATCATGTACGCGGCTTTCAGCGTCAGCAGGCGCGCGGTGTCGATCATGATGCGCGATTCGGCGATGCGCTCGTGCCAGACGCTTTGTTCCGACACGCGCTTGCCGAAGGCGACGCGGCTGTTCAGGCGCTTGCACATCAGTTCGAGCGCACGCTCGGCCACGCCGATGGCGCGCATGCAATGGTGGATGCGGCCGGGGCCGAGGCGGCCCTGCGCGATCTCGAAACCGCGGCCTTCACCGAGGAGAATGTTCGATGCCGGCACGCGCACATCTTCGTACAGGATCTCGCAATGGCCGTGCGGCGCATCGTCATAACCAAAGACCGGAAGCGGACGCTTGATCGTCACGCCCTTCGTATCGGTGGGAACGAGGATCATCGACTGCTGCGAATGGCGGGGCGCCTCCGGATCGGTCTTTCCCATCAGGATGAAGACCTTGCAGCGCGGATCGCCGGCGCCGGAGATCCACCATTTGCGGCCGTTGATCACGTACTCGTCGCCGTCGCGCTGGATGCGGGTTTCGATGTTGGTGGCGTCGGAGGAGGCGACGGCCGGTTCGGTCATCGCGAAGGCCGATCGGATTTCACCGCGCAGCAGCGGCTCGAGCCACTGGCGCTTGTGCTCTTCCGTGCCGTAGCGTTCGATCGTTTCCATGTTGCCGGTGTCCGGTGCGGAGCAGTTGAACACCTCGGGCGCCCAAGGTACGCGTCCCATGATTTCGCACAGCGGAGCATAGTCGAGATTGGACAGCCCTTCCGGTGCACGGGCGGACTTGGGCAGGAACAGGTTCCACAGGCCTTTGGCGCGCGCCTTGGGCTTGAGGTCTTCGACGATCCTGGTCGGAATCCAGCGGTTGCCTTTTTCGCGGCCGTTGCGGTCGACTTCTTCCTCGAAGGCTTTCTCGTTCGGATAAACGTGCTCATCCATGAACTTGAGCAGCTTTTCCTGGAGTTGCTTGCAGCGGTCTGAGTATTCGAATTCCATGTTGTCTCCTCGTACTGTCGGCAATGCGTTCTAGTGGTTGCCCTGCGATCGTTCTATTCGCCGGAAGCGTATTTCCAGCCCATCTCCGCCATCGGTCGCGCCGCCTTGCCAGCCTTAAGCGCCTGCTCGCTGGATGCGGTGCCGTCGACATAACGCTTCATGATGCCCTGCAGGATGCCGGCCATGCGGAACATGTTGTAGGCGAGATAGAAGTTGAAGTCTTCCTTGCGAATCGTCTTGCCGGTGCGCTCGCAGTATTTCGCGATGTATTCCTCTTCGCTCGGAATGCCTAGGGATTTCCAGTCGAGTCCGCCGATGCCGCGGAACTGGCCCGGAGGAATGTGCCAGCTCATGCAGTGATAGGAGAAATCGGCCAACGGATGGCCCAGCGTCGACAGTTCCCAGTCCAGCACCGCGAGCACGCGCGGCTCGGTCGGGTGGAAGATCATGTTGTCGAGGCGGTAGTCGCCGTGGACGATACTCGTGTCGTCGCCGGGAGGAATATTGTTCGGCAGCCATTCGATCAGGTTATCCATCGCCTCGATCTTCTCGGTCTCGGAGGCCTTGTACTGCTTGGTCCAGCGGTCGATCTGGCGGACGAAGTAGTTGCCCGGCTTGCCGTAATCGGAGAGTCCGATGGCGTTGTAGTCGATGGTGTGCAGTTGCGAAATGACGCGGTTCATCTCGTCGTAATGCGCGGCCCGCTCGGCTTGCGTCATGCCCGGCATAGATTGGTCCCACAGGACGCGGCCCTGCACAAACTCCATGATGTAGAAAGCGCGGCCGATGATGGATTCGTCGAGGCAGAGGGAATACTGTTTCGCTGCAGGGAATCCTGCCTTGTTGAGCGCGTCCATCACGCGGAATTCGCGGTCGATCGCATGGGCGGAGGCGAGCAGCTTGGCGGCGGGACCCGGCTTGGTGCGCAGCACATAGCTCTTGCCGTCGGCCGTCAGCTTGAAGGTCGGGTTGGACTGGCCGCCGTTGAACTGCTCGACAGCCAGCTCGCCGCTGAAGCCTTCGACATGCTGGCGCATGTAGTCCTGCATTGCGCCGACATCAAACTTCTGGCGATCCGATACCGGACGCGTGCCCATGAATTCTTCGAACATCATGTCTCCTTTGCGAAAACGAGCGAAATAGTTATCGCCACATTCTACAACAGAAAAACGTACGGTCGTGCGATTCTATGGGTTTTATGCGTTCCGGCCAGGGTTACAGTCCGCGGGACTTCTTGTACTGGTCGAGCAGCACTTCCATGGTGGTGTGCCGCGTCTCGCCCTGGAGCTCCGAAATCGGCGAATAGTTGACGATCCGGACGACCCAGTCGGCATGCGCCTCGCCCACGTCAATGGCATTGATGCAACCCGCAGTCTGGGCGAGGTTGCCAAGGAAAAGCCGCTGATTGGTGAGCGCATACGACAGGATGGCGCGATTGACGCCGCCATGCAGCACGAGCAGCACCGTGTCCCACGATTTGTCCTCGCGGAGACGGTCGATGCATGGGTGGACACGATCCATCAACTGTCCGATGGTTTCGCCTCCCAGGAATTGACGCTCCTCCGGTACGAGGCCGTCGAAGGCGCCGACAAATGCTTCTTTCAGGCTTTCATCGGGGATCGCCGACAGCTTGCCGCCGCGAAGTTCTTCCAGGTCTTTCCAGCGTTCGAGTTCGATATGCTGGCCGGTTTCGGCAAGCACGCGCGTTGCTGTCTCCACCGTGCGCGGCAGTCCCGATACGATGACGCGGTCGAACTTCAATCCAGCCTGTGCGAAGACTTTGCCCGCGGCTGTCGCTTGTGCACGACCGAGTTCGTTCAGCGGGACTTGTTCGGGAAGGAAGGGTTTGCCCTGGTCGTCGAAATAGGTGACGCTGCCATGGCGCATCAGGTAGACGCGCCGTCTCTTGTGTTCTGTCATTTGTATTGCGGTTTTCTTTTCTCAAGGAATGCCGAGATGCCCTCGAGGGCATCCCGGTCGTGAAGGCTTTCGACGAAGTGCCGCTTTTCCGATTCGAAATGCTGTGCCAGCGAATTCATCTGTGCCTCATTTGTCAGAGACTTGATTCGCTCCACGGCGTTCGGTGAAAGCGCGGCAAGGTCGTCCGCCCAGGCGAGCGCACTGTCGAGCGCGGCACCGTCGGCGACAACACGGTTGACGATGCCGAGGTCGTGCAGGCGCGGTGCAAGGACAGGCCTGCCTTCAAGCAGGATCTCGGTAGCGAGTTGCCGGGGAAGGGCGCGGGTGATGAACCAGGAGGCGCCACCGTCCGGTGTGAGGCCGACCTTGACGTAGGACATCACAAATTTCGACGAAGCGCCGGCAACGATCAGGTCGCAGGCCAGCGCGAGGGAAAAGCCGGCACCGGCGGCGGTGTCTTCCACTGCGGCGATCACGGGCTTCGGACAGTCGCGGATGGCCTCGATCCAGCCATGCAGGTTGTCGATCGATTCCGCCTGGACGGCTGGAGGTTTGCTGCGGTTTTCCAGCAGGCGATTCAGGTTGCCTCCCGAGCAGAACACCTGGTCGGCGCCGGTGATGACGACGGCACGTACCGACTCGTCGCGTTCCGCGGTCGAAAGCGTTTCGATTGCTGCGGCATACATGTCGGGGTGCAGGGCATTCCTCGCACCGGGATTGGACATCGTCAGGATCAGCGTGGCGTCCTGGCGTGACGCTTGGAGTTCGGCGGACATGGTCTGGTTATGTAAATGGAATCAACCCCTATTATTGCCGAAATGCGTCGTGGAGGTTGTGCATTGCGCATTTCCTTGTGCTGCGCCACTTCGCTTCCTGCGGTAAGCTTTCGCCACCACAAGCATAAAATCACAGGAGACAGCATGCTCAAACTTTGCGGATTCGCCGGAAGCAACTACTACAACAAGGCCAAGCTTGCCTTGATGGAAAAGGGCGTGGCGTTTGAAGAAGAACTGGTCTGGACAGATCGCTCGCCGGAACTGCTGGCACGTTCGCCGCTCGGAAAGGTGCCGTTCATCGAAACCGAACAGGGCTACCTGTGCGAGTCGCAAGTCATCATGGATTACATCGAGTCCGCTTATCCGGACAAGCCCTTGCTGCCCAAGGATCCGTTTGCCGCTGCCAAGGTGCATGAACTGATCACCTTCATGGAGCTTCACCTCGAACTGGTGGCGCGTGAACTGTATGCGGAAGCATTCTTCGGCGGGAAGGTGTCCGACGAGATCAAGACGCGCACGCATAAGCTCTTGTCGCGCAACGCGAAGGCGTTTGCGAAGCTGGCGAAATTTTCTCCGTATGTTGGCGGTGCGGAGTTCACGATGGCCGATTGCGCCGCGCTGGTCCATCTGCCGGTGGTCAGCCTGACCTCCAAAGCCATTTACGGGGAAGATGTGCTCGCCGACCTCCCGGTGCGCGAGTACACGAAGATGCTGGGCGAGCGAGCGACGGTGCAACGCATCAACGCTGACCGCAAGGCAAATCAGGAATTGATGATGAAGCGGATGAAGTAAGGCATCACGCCTAAGGATCAGAGCGCGGCTTCTTCGCCCCAGAGCTGCTGCATGCTGAACGGAAGCATCGCCTGGTCACTCGCGAGGGCTTCCCTGATGGCATACAGTTCCTTGCTTGTATCGCGCTGGATGGGAAATGACAGCGGCGCACCGCGCGGACCGATAAAGGCGTGCACGACCGGCGTGGCAGGTGCCGTGCCGCGTCGTGTCACAACGCCGATTTCACCATTCTGCAGCCGTACGCAGGATCCCGGCGGTGTTGGTCCGAGTTCCTTGATGAAGTAGGCGGCGAGCAGCGGATCGGCCGGTTTTCCTCCCGTGATCAGGACATCGCGCAATGCGGCGCTCGGGAGCAGCGACTTGCGGTATTTGCGAGTCGATACGGAAGCGCTGTAGCGGTCGGCATAAGCAAGGATGCGGGCATTCTGCGGGATCTCCTTCACTTCCTTGCCGAGCGGGTAGCCGGAACCGTCTTCGTTTTCATGGTGCAGAAGGATGTAGGAGAGCCAGTCCGGATTGGCGATACCGACTTGTTTCAACACCTCGATCCCCTGCGCCGGATGCGACCGGATCAATTCGGTTTCCCGTTCGGACAGCGGCTCCTGCTTGGTCAGCAGCACGTCCTGCTGGCGCAGCATGGCGATATTCATCGTCAGGGCTGCTGCCATGATGATTTGCGTTTCCTCGGGAGCCTTTTTCATCGCCCGCGCGATCAGGGATGCCACCAGCGCGGAATCGATGCAATGCCGGACCGCATACTTTCCCGCAGCCTGGTTCAGGAAGAGGCTCGCCAGGACGACATCGGAATTGATGTTGGCGGCATACTCCAGTGCCTTCACGACTTCCAGTATCTTGGCTTCTGCCTCGGGTTCATTTCCAAGGTTGTACAGCAGGCGCTCAAGCCGTTTGTTGGCGAGATTGATGAAGCGAAGGGCAGAGGGGATTTCGCGCGTTGCCGCATGTTGAGCCTCCCTTTTTGCCTGGGCGGCACGTTCGGCCTGGCTGGCGTCAATGAAAAGGCCGCGCTCGACGAGCTCTTCAGCCTGGCGTGTCGACGCCACTATCTGTCCGCGTCGTAGCAACAGCTTGTTGCCTGCCCCATACACATCCCAAGGCAACGGCTCGCCAATGACAATGTCTGCAATGCTCAGGCGCCGCTGATCAACCATGCTGCCTCTCTCCTCTAACAGGCCTGCAATGATGGGCGTTGCTTGAATTGTTGCTGTTATGTTATCGGGCGCTCACGCTCGCCCGAATTGCATCCAGATTGCGGCGATGCAGTCGCCGTCGACGTATAGATTGGATATCGGTTGCGCCGTCTGAAACCTTGAATTCAGGATAAGAAAGTTTTCAAAGTGTTGCAAGTCTTTCAATTGCCTTGCGTAGCGTCTCGTCCTTCTTGGCGAAGCAGAAGCGTACAATGCCGGACTCCTTCGGCTGGTTGTAGAACGCGGAAACAGGAATGGCGGCCACGCCCATTTCTGTCGTCAGCCATTTCGCGAACTCAGCTTCAGGCAGGGATGAAATCGCCGAGTAGTCGACGCACTGGAAGTAGGTGCCGTCGGAGGGCAGCAGCTTGAACTTCGTTCCTGCCAACCCTTTGCGGAACAGGTCGCGCTTGTGCTGGTAGAAGGCGGGCAGTTCGGTGTACGGCGCCGGGTTCGTCATGTACCTGGCAATGCCATGCTGCACTGGCGTGTTGACGGTGAAGACATTGAACTGGTGGACCTTGCGGAATTCCGCAGCCAGCGACGCAGGCGCGGCGACATAGCCGATCTTCCATCCGGTGACGTGGTAGGTCTTGCCGAAGCTCGAAATCACGAAGGAACGCGAAGCGAGTTCCGGATAGCGGCACACGGATTCGTGGCGCGCACCGTCATACACCATGTGTTCGTAGACTTCATCGGAGACGATGAGGATGTCCGTCCCGCGCACGATGTTTTCGAGGGCATGGATATCGGCTTCCCGCAGCACCGAGCCGGTCGGATTGTGCGGCGAGTTGATCATGATGAGGCGGGTCTTCGGCGTGACTGCTGCGGCGACTTTCTGCCACGGCACCGAGTAGCCTTGCGGGCCGACTTCCATCTGTACGAACACGGGTGTGCCGCCTGCCAGTTCGATCGACGGGACGTAGCTGTCGTACACCGGCTCGATGACGATCACTTCATCTCCAGGATGCACGCAGCAGAGGATGGCGGTGAGGATGGCTTGCGTGGCGCCGGCCGTGACGGTGATTTCCGTGTTCGGATTGTAGGCATGGCCGTAGATCGCCGCGACCTTGGCGGCGATCGCTTCGCGCAGGGCCGGAACGCCCGTCATCGGCGGATACTGGTTGAATCCATCCTTCATCGCCTGGGTGACTGCGTCCACCAGCAGCGGATCGCAATCGAAGTCAGGGAAACCTTGTCCGAGATTCACCGCTCCTTTTTCGGCAGCCAGCGCGGACATGACTGTGAAAATCGTCGTGCCGACGTTGGGCAGGCGGGATGGGAGCGCAGCCAGTTGCGCGGCGGTGGAAAGAGCAGGGGACATGGGCGTATTCATGCGCGATGAAATCGGGACAAAAAAATCATTTTATACAAGCCCGGGGTCGGGTGCCCATTTGTCCGGCGGAATGATGGAGAACAGGCCGGCCCGGGCAGTTTTCCGCGCCAGTTTCAGCAAAGCCTTGTCCTTCGTGATGAGGAAAAGCGCGCCGGCGTCGCGGGAGAGTTCGAGGAATTTCTGGTCGTCGGGATCCTTGCACACTGGCAGAGGAATGTCGCCGCGCGGCAGCAGGCTTTCGGGAGGGAGACATTCGACCAGCGCATCGAACTCCGCTTGCACGCGCGGCCTTGAATCTTCATCCAGCGGCAGGTGCGGGTAGCCGAGCACGATCAGCCATTCCGTCCGGCAGTCGTGGCGCGTGACGGCTTTGACGCTGCCATCCCTTAACGCGGCGAGCAGCGCCGTCCAGCGTGGATCGCGAAAGACGAACAGGTCCAGGCAGACGTTCGTGTCGATGACGATGCGTTTCGGTATCATTGCCGCAAATTTTCTTTCTGCCGGACTGCTCCTGACATGCTGATTGTTCTTTCACCCGCGAAAACGCTCGACTATGACACACCTTTGACGACCGACGAACATACGCTTCCGGATTTTATCGAGGACTCCGCCGAACTGGTTGGCGGGCTGAAACAGCTCTCGCCGGCGGACTTGTCGAACCTGATGGGCATTTCGGACGCGCTGGCCGTCCTGAACGTGACCCGCTTCGCGGAATGGTCGAAGAAGTTCACGAAAAAGAACGCAAGACAGGCCATCCTTGCCTTTAACGGCGACGTTTACGAGGGCTTCGATGCCGGCTCGCTCACGGCGAAGCAGCTTGCGTACACGCAGTCGCATGTGCGCATCCTTTCGGGGCTGTACGGTGTCCTCCGTCCGCTCGACCTGATGCAGCCATATCGTCTTGAAATGGGTACCCGGTTCGTCAATGCACGGGGCAAGGATTTGTACGCATTCTGGGGCGGGCAGGTGACCGAGGCGCTGAACAAGGCGCTGGCTGCGCACAAGCGCAAGGTACTGGTCAACCTGGCATCGGAAGAGTACTTCAAGGTGGTGCGGCCGAAGCTGCTGGATGCCGAGGTGATCACGCCGGTGTTCGAGGACTGGAAAGGTGGCCGGTACAAGGTGATCTCGTTCCATGCAAAACGCGCCCGGGGGATGATGGCGCGCTTTGCGGCGGCAAAGGGCATCACCCAAGTCGAGAAGCTGAAGGAATTCGAAGTCGAAGGCTATGCTTACGATGAGCGGGCCTCTACGGAAAACCACTGGGTTTTCCGCCGCAAACTCGAAGCCTGAAAAGTAAAAAGCCTCCGTGTTCCGGAGGCTTTCTTTCTGGATTTACCAGATCTTCCACCACGGCGTGCTGGCCTGCGGGCCGCCCCTGAAATAGGCGCTGTTCGGGAAAGTCGCCTTCAAGACGCGTTCGGCGTCGTTGCGCAGGTCGGGCAGGCCCATTGCGTCATACGACTTCACCATCACGTACAGTGCTTCTTCAATTGCCGGGGCATCACGGTAGTCGGCAACTGCCTGTTGCGCCCGGTTGGCGGCGGCAACGTAGGCTCCGCGACGGAAGTAATAATTGGCGACGTGCACCTCGTACTGGGCCAGCGCGTTCACCAGATACTTCATGCGCTCGATCGCATCCTTGGTATAGATGCTGTCCGGGAACCGTTCAGCCAGCTGCTTGAACGAGTCAAATGCGTCGCGCGCCGCCTTCGGGTCACGCTCGGCGGGGTCCTGTTTGGACAGGAAATCCAGGAAGCTGATCTTGTCGTTGAAGTTGATCAGGCCGCGCAGGTAGTACATGTAGTCCACGTGCGGGTGGTTCGGGTGCAGCTTGATGAAGCGTTCCACCGCTGCCAGCGCCTGCGGAGCGTCTCCCTGGCGATAGTGAGCGTAGGCAATTTCCATCTGCGCCTGCTGCGCATAGGTGCCGAACGGATAGCGGGATTCCAGCTTTTCGAAGTACTGGATCGCCTTTTCGTATCCGCCGGCCGCCATTTCATCGCGTGCCTCCGAGTATAATTTCGACGCTGACCAATCCTTGGTTTCGTCGACCTTCTCGGGGAACAGGCCGCACCCGGACAGGGACAAAGCAAGGGCGATGGCAGCCAACTTCAACGAACTTTTTTGCATGACGTTTGCGCGAGCACTTCGGGACAAGGCCACGATTATAGCCGATGGTGCATTGCTGCAGCGATACCACACGAAACGCCTATTTTGACCACCACCCTGCCAGAAACCGATATCGACGACGGCGACGAATACGAAGGCGCCCCGGCCGATTCGTCACCGCTCACCCTGAAACTCACGCCTGAATTTTGCGGCGTGCGCCTGGACAAGGCATTGTCGCAGCTGTTGCCGGAGTTCTCCCGCAGCCGCCTGCAGCAATGGATCGACTCCGGCCACGTCACCGTGGACGGACAGCCTGCACGCGGGAAGAACACCATGCTGGGCGATGAAACCATCGTCGTCGAACCGCAGGCGGTCCCGGAAGAGCAGGCCTTCAAGCCTGAGGAAATGACGCTGGCGATCGTCCACGAGGACAAGGCCATTGTCGTTCTCGACAAGCCGGCCGGCCTTGTCGTGCATCCGGCCGCCGGAAACTGGACGGGCACGCTGCTGAATGGCTTGCTGCATCATGCGCCGGCACTGGCCAGCGTGCCTCGTGCGGGTATTGTCCATCGGCTGGACAAGGAAACCAGCGGATTGATGGTCGTGGCAAAGACATTGCAGGCGCAGACCGACCTTGTCCGCCAGTTGCAGGCGCGGACGGTCAAGCGCGAATACCTTGCCCTTGTCTGGGGGCAGCCCCAGGTAAGCGGCCGGATCGAGGCTGCGATCGGACGGCATCCGCGCGACCGCATCAAGATGGCGGTGTCGCATCACGAAAGCGCCAAGCCGGCGGTCACCCACTACAACCGGCTCGCGACGGGCACGCTCGACGGCCGTCCGGTCAGCCTGATCAAATGCAGGCTGGAAACGGGGCGCACGCACCAGATCCGCGTGCACATGCAATCGATCGGGTTCAGCCTGGTCGGCGACCCTCTGTACGGAAAGCCGCATCTCGCGTCGGCTTTTCCGCGGCAAGCCTTGCATGCTTTCCGGTTGGGGTTGGTGCATCCGGCGTCGGGAAAGGAACTTGAATGGATGGCCGACCTGCCGGCCGATTTCGCCGGCCTGCTCGATCGGGCGGGATTCGGCGGTGTTAACCTGGACTAGGGAGGCGGTGTGGAACTGATCGTTCCCGAATGGACCGGTGCCCCGGACAACATCGGTGCGCTTTCCACCACGCGTCGCGGTGGCCGGAGCGACAGTCCCTACGGTGATGGCGATGGCGGCGGCGGCCTGAACCTGGGTGTCCATGTGGGCGACGATCCGGAAAACGTTCGTCGCAACCGGGCATTGCTGAAAACGATCCTGCCATCGGCGCCTGCCTGGCTATCCCAGGTGCATGGCGCCCGGGTGGTCGATGCGGCGTCAGTGGGCGGCGTGCCGCCGGAGGCCGATGCGAGCATTTCGGCGGTGCCCGGCATCGTCTGCGCGATCCAGACCGCGGACTGCCTTCCCGTCCTGTTCTGCGATAGCGGAGGCCGTGTGGTCGGGGCCGCCCATGCCGGCTGGCGTGGATTGGCCGGCGGCGTTCTCGAAAATACGGTGGCGGCCATGCGCCATGCCGGCGCATCCGACATCCTCGCCTGGCTCGGACCGGCTATCGGCCCGCAGTGCTTTGAAGTCGGGCAGGACGTGTTCGATGCGTTTGCCGCGAAAGATGGGGAAATGGCCGCGGCCTTTACCCCGATTGCCGGGAGTGCAGGGAAGTATTTCGCCGATATCTGTGCGCTGGCTCGCCGGACGCTGGTCCTTGCAGGTGTCACGCAGGTATCGGGCGGGGGGATGTGCACCGTCACGGAGCAAAAGCGTTTTTACTCCTACCGCAGGGACAAGGTAACCGGCCGTATGGCCTCGTTGATTTGGCTCAAGTAAGCCCGGGCGCTAATCGGCGATGATTTGCGTCAACATCGCCATTAGCCTGCCTCACTGTCTTTCACCGATGCTGCCGCCTCTTCCTTTGCCGCCTCCGAACGCCGCATTTTTTCGGCCTGCTGCCGGTTCCTTTTGCGTTGGGGCGCGCCCATCAAGTATAGAATGATTGTCAGAGGCAACACGCCATACAGCAGGAAGGTCATGACCCCGGCCACAACAGAGTCCTCGGTGATCGACATCATGAGGACGACATAAATCCATGCGATGGCGACGATGTACATAAGAAATCTCGAATTCCGATCCAACCCGTAACCTTACGCGAAAACAGAGAGTCCAGCATGAATATGTTCCCGCCTCAGACCGGCGCTAGTGCCGCGTGGATGAACCAGTTCGTCGATCCCAACGCATGGCAGGCATGGCTGATCAAGAAGCCGCCGATCGATACCAAACCGATTACCAATACGGTGAAGGAGTTCGGCGCCACGATCGATCCCACAGTCGTCGCCCAGCTGCAGAACGACTACATGCAGCAGATGACGACGCTCTGGCAGGAAATGCTTGGATCGAAGACGCCGGCGGTTGCGGACAAGCGATTTGCAGCACCCGAATGGCAGTCCAATCCGCTGCACGCGTTCAATGCGGCGGCCTACCTGCTCAACGCCAGGTTCCTCATGTCCATGGCGGATGCGGTCGAAGCGACGCCGCGCGCCAAGCAGAAGATCCGTTTTGCCGTCCAGCAAATGGTCGATGCCCTGTCGCCGGCAAACTTCCTCGTGTCCAACCCGGAAGCGCTCCAGAAGATCATTGACACCAAGGGCGAGAGCCTGACCAAGGGCATCACCCACATGCTGGAGGACATGCAGAAGGGGCATATCTCGCAGACCGACGAGTCGGCATTCGAAGTCGGCCGGAACGTCGCGACGTCGGAAGGCGCGGTGGTGTTCGAGAATGAACTGTTCCAACTGATCCAGTACAAGCCGCTGACCGACAAGGTCTACCAGCGCCCGCTGCTGCTGGTGCCGCCCTGCATCAACAAGTACTACATCCTCGACCTGCAGCCGGAAAACTCGCTTGTGCGCTATGCCGTCGAGCAGGGGCATACGGTGTTCCTCGTCTCGTGGTGCAATCCGGACGAGTCGCTCGGCCAGGCGAGCTGGGACGACTACATCCTGAATGGCGCCGTCAAGGCGATCAACGTGGTGCAGGAAATCTCCGGACAGGACCAGATCAATGCGCTCGGTTTCTGCGTCGGCGGCACCATCATCTCGACTGCTCTTTCCTTGCTGTATGGCAAGGGCGAAAACCCTGTCGCCAGCCTGACCCTGCTGACGACATTGCTGGACTTTTCCGATACCGGTGTCATCGACGTGTTCATCGACGAAGCCCAGGTGGCAATGCGCGAGCAGTCCATCGGGAAGGGGGGGCTTATGCCCGGTCGCGATTTTGCATCAGCATTCTCGAGCCTCCGTCCGAACGACCTGGTCTGGAACTATGTGAAATCCAACTACCTGAAAGGCGAGGACCCGCCGCCGTTCGACCTGCTGTACTGGAATGCCGACAGCACGAACCTCCCGGGACCGATGTTCTGCTACTACCTGCGCAATATGTACCTCGAGAACAACCTGGTATCGCCGGGCAAGGTGAAGGTGGCGGGCGAGAAGATCGACCTCGGCAAGGTGGATGCGCCGGTATTCATCTACGGCTCCCGGGAAGACCACATTGTCCCGTGGAAGGCCGCTTACGAATCGACCGGACTGCTCAATCCGAAAAAGCGCAACCGTAACCGCTTCGTCCTTGGTGCTTCCGGCCACATTGCAGGCGTTATCAATCCTCCGGCGAAGAAGAAGCGCAGCTACTGGACGAATGACAAGGCGGTGGGCGATGCCGAGGAATGGCTCGCGGGCGCAAAGGAAAATCCCGGCAGCTGGTGGCCCGAGTGGGCGGAATTCCTTGCGGCGAATGCCGGCAAGCAGGTGGCGGCACCGCGCAAGTACGGCAGCACGAAGTACAAGGAAATCGAACCCGCGCCGGGACGTTACGTGAAGGTGAAGGCGGAATAACAGGGAGCGAAATCGGACGGGAAAGCCGTGCCGGTTTTTCTAGGCAACCAACTATTACTTTGTCAATAAAACGGGAAAATCGAATCTCGGTTTTCCCGTTTGCATTGCAAAACACCTATAAAAAGCCTCTTAAAAGTTGCGTAAATCTTTGTTTTCTCGCACTATAATAAGTGGAGGAGACGGCGAACGTGCGTTCGCTTTTTTACAAATCGGCACATATGCGTTGCGACGCAATAACTGGAATATTCGATGAATAGTGCAAAAAAGAATTCAGAGCGCTTGATCAAGAAGTATCCGAACCGCCGCCTTTACGATACGCAGACAAGCTCTTACATCACGTTGTCGGACGTCAAGCAACTGGTACTCGATAACGAAGAGTTCACCGTCGTCGACGCAAAGACCGATGAAGACCTGACCCGCAGCATCCTGCTGCAGATCATTCTCGAAGAGGAAGCGAACGGCACGCCGATGTTCTCCAGCAGCGCGCTGTCCCAGATCATTCGTTACTATGGCCATGCCATGCAGGGCATGATGGGTTCGTACCTGGAAAAGAACATCCAGGCGTTCATCGACATCCAGAACAAACTCGCCGAAAGCTCGAAGGGCTTCTACGAAGGCAAGCCGTTCAGCCAGGAGATGTGGACCCAGTTCATGAACGTGCAGGGCCCGATGATGCAGGGCATGATGAGCAACTACATCGAGCAGAGCAAGAATCTGTTCATGCAGATGCAGGAGCAGATGCAGAGCCAGACCAAGAACATGTTCGGCACTTTCCCGTTCACCCAGAACGACAAGAACAAGAAGTAAGGCCGTGTCATAACGACAATGCTTCCCTCCGGCGTGCCGGAAGGAAGCACAATGAGAGGTACAATAGCGGATTCAGCTTTTGTACCTCTTTTTGTTATGTCCAACGCTTCACAAAATCCCAAAGTCGGCTTCGTTTCGCTCGGCTGTCCCAAGGCCCTGGTCGACTCGGAACAGATTCTTACCCAGCTGCGCGCGGAAGGTTACGAGACCGCCAAGTCCTACGACGGCGCAGACCTCGTCATCGTCAATACCTGCGGTTTCATCGACGCCGCTGTGCAGGAGTCGCTGGATGCGATCGGCGAGGCGTTGAAGGAAAACGGCAAGGTGATCGTCACCGGCTGCCTCGGCGCCAAGAAAGACGCGGCCGGCAACGACCTGATCCAGGGCATCCACCCGAAAGTGCTGGAAGTGACCGGGCCCCACGCCCTTGGCGAAGTCATGACCGCCGTCCACAAGCACCTGCCCAAGCCGCACGATCCATTCATGGACCTGGTGCCGGCGCAGGGCGTGAAGCTGACGCCCAAGCACTTTGCGTATCTGAAGATTTCCGAAGGCTGCAACCATCGCTGCAGCTTCTGCATCATTCCCTCGATGCGCGGTGATCTCGTGTCCCGCCCGATCGCCGACGTCATGCTGGAAGCGGAAAACCTGTTCAAGGCCGGCGTGAAGGAATTGCTGGTGATTTCCCAGGACACGAGTGCGTATGGCGTGGACGTCAAATTCCGCACCGGCTTCTGGAACGGCAAGCCGGTCAAGACCCACATGACCCAGCTATCCACCGCCCTCGGCGAACTGGCCTCTCAGTACGGGGCATGGGTGCGTCTGCATTACGTCTACCCGTATCCGCATGTCGACGACGTCATTCCCCTGATGGCGGAGGGCAAGATCCTGCCGTACCTCGACGTGCCGCTGCAGCATGCCCACCCCGATGTGCTCAAGCGCATGAAGCGTCCGGCGAGTGGCGAAAAGAACATCGAGCGTATCCAGGCCTGGCGCAAGCTCTGCCCGGACATCACTATCCGCTCGTCCTTCATTTCCGGTTTCCCCGGCGAGACGGAAGCCGAATTCCAGTATCTGCTCGACTTCCTGAAGGAAGCGGAGATCGACCGCCTCGGCTGCTTCGCCTATTCGCCGGTTGAAGGCGCGACGGCCAACGAGCTGCCGGATGCTGTTCCCGAAGAGGTGCGCGAGGAACGTCGTGCGCGCGTGATGGAGCTGCAGGAGGAAATCTCGAAGAAGCGCCTGCAGGCCAAGGTCGGCAGGACCATCCGCGTCCTGCTCGACGAAGTCAGCCCTAGCGGCGGTGTTGGCCGGTCGATGGCCGATGCACCGGAAATCGACGGCGTCGTGTATGTGAAACCGCCGTACGAGCCGCATCGCAAGCTGAAGGTTGGCGAATTCGTCGATGTGAAAGTCACGGCGGCCGACGCGCACGACCTGTGGGCGGAAGCGTAATGCTGCGGTTCGCCGCGGCAGCCATGCTCTCCCTGTCGCTTGTGACCGGCGCCCATGCCGCCGGCAAGATGCTGTTCGTGAAGCCGGTGGCCCTGCGCGGCACGCTGGGCAGCGATCAGATCCAGATGAACTTGCGGACCAAAGAGGAATTCGAGGACGGCATCGAAGGCGATTACTTCCTTTTCGGCAGTTCGCAGAAGGTGTTGCTGGCGGGAGAAATCGAGGGCGAGGATCTGTTTCTCGAGGAGTCGGTGAACGGCACCGATGTATCCGGCCAGTGGGAGGGCAAAATGGCTGGCGACGTGATCAGCGGCGAGTGGCAATCGGCGGACGGCAAGGTCAGCAAACCGTTCCAGGTCCGCATCGTCCCTCCTGCCGGAAAGCCGTCCAAACAATAATCGCGCGGAGGCCTGCGTGTCCGACAGCAAATCGCTTCAAACTTCGCTTATCCATTTCGACTACACGCCGCCCGAGGGCTTCGGCGCATTTCCGGTCCCGGTGCATCGCGCATCCACTATCGTCTTCAAGAACGTCGAGGCGATGCGTTCACGCGACTGGCGCGAAAAGACGGGCTACACCTACGGGTTGCACGGGACGCCGACCAGCTTCACGCTGGAAGCGCGCCTCGCGGCCATCGAAGGCGGTGACCATTGCCTGCTGGCGCCAAGCGGGCTGGCGGCGATCTCCATGGTCAATTTCGGATTGCTCAAAGCCGGCGACGACCTGCTGATTCCCGACAATGCCTACAACCCGAACCGCGAACTGGGACGCTGGCTGGCGCAGGATTACGGCATTTCGACGCGGTTCTACGATCCCCTGATCGGCGAAGGGATTGCCGCACTGATCCAGCCGAATACGCGCCTGGTGTGGACGGAAGCGCCCGGCTCGGTGACGATGGAAGTGCCCGACATCCCCGCCATCTGCAAGGCGGTCAGGGACCGTCGCGCAGCGGGGCAGGACATCCATGTCGCGCTGGACAATACCTGGGCCGCCGGCCTTGCCTTCCGCGGTTTCGAACATGGTGTAGACATCGTGATGCAAGCCCTCACCAAGTACCATTCGGGCGGCTCGGATGTACTGATGGGGGCCGTGATCACGCGCGACAAGGAACTCAACCATCGCATCGGCATGGCCCATATGCGCATCGGCTTTGGCGTCGGCATGGATGATGCCTATCTCGTGCTTCGCGGCCTGCCAACGATGAAACTGCGGTTTGACGCACATGATGCGAGCGCGCGCAAGGTGGCATCCTGGCTGAAAGCGCGACCGGAGATTGTACGAGTGCTGCATCCGGCATTCGAGGATTGCCCCGGCCATGCGACATGGAAGCGTGACTTCACGGGGGCGGGTGGCCTGTTCTCGGTGGTATTCGACGACCGCTTCACGCAAGCGCAAACGGATCGCTTTGTCGACAGCCTCAAACTGTTCAGCATCGGGTTCAGCTGGGGCGGGGCGCACAGTCTATGCGTCCCTTACCATGTTCAGGGAATGCGCAAGAACTGGGCCGGCAAGGGGCAGTTGGTCCGCTTTAATATCGGCCTGGAAGACCCGGACGACCTGATCGCGGATATAGGGCAGGCGCTGAACGTATTGTCTCAGGCCTGAATCAAACCGGCATCGGCTTGTTGTCGTTCAGGTCCAGCAGGCCTTTCAGCAGGCGGTAAGCCTTCCACACCCAAGCGCCCATCCAGACAAGCCAGGCCAGCGGGATGCCGATCACGGTCAGGAACAGGATACCTCCGATCACCATCCAGAACAGGTACCACCAGAAGGAGCGGATCTGCCAGCGGTGGTGGCTGTAGACGAAGGTGCCGGTGGCATCGTCTTTCTTGATGTAATTGATGATCAGTGGAATGAAGGAAAACGCCCCCAGCGAAAACAGGAAACTGAGGCCGTGCATGATGTAAAGCCACCAGGCAAGACTCTTGGTGATTTGCAACCTCGGATCAAGTACGAGTTCCTGTGCCATTCCGCCTCCTTGTGGTCACGACAACAAAGGTAGGACTCCGTCGAGGCCGACAAAATTCAGTGCGACATCGGCTTGCGCCCGCACCACAGGCTTGGCGCGGAAGGCGACCGACAGGCCGGAGATGCCCATCATCTTCAGGTCGTTGGCGCCGTCGCCCATCACGATCGCTTGCTTTGTGGAAATTCCGATCTCCGCGCACACGCGTTCCACCGTGGCCTTCTTTTCATCCGCATCGACGATGACACCGGTGACGCGTCCGGTCAGTTTGCCGTTTTCGATTTCAAGCACATTGGAATGGGTGAAATCGAGACCGAGGCGCGCTTTCATGCGGTCGGTGAAATAGGTGAAGCCGCCGGAGACCAGCAGGGTCTTCAAACCGGCCGCCTGGACTGCAGTCAGCATCTTTTCGGCACCGAGGGACAATTTCAGGCGCTCGTCGTAAACCCGCTGCAGTGCGGAGGCATCGAGGCCCTTCAGCAGCGCGACGCGGCGGGCCAGGCTTTCGCGGAACTCGATCTCGCCGCGCATTGCTGCCTCGGTGATTTCCGCCACTTGCGGCTTCAGGCCCTGCATGTCGGCGATCTCGTCGATGCACTCGATGGTGATGAGCGTCGAGTCCATGTCCATGGCCACGAGTTTGAAGTCGGCCAGCTTGCGCGTGCCGTCAATGAATGTGTAATCCAGTTGCGCTGCAAGGCATTCGGCATCGACGCGCGCCGCGATCTCGCCGGATTGCTGCACGCCTTCACAACGATAGGCATTGGCGTGGATGGGGACAACGCGTTCCGCGTGCGCCAGGGCGGCGATGCGGTCGATGGCGTTGCGGTCGGTGGTCAGGCCTTGCAGGATCAGGTTCATGTCGTGCTGCGATGTGCAGGATTGTGATAAAGGATTACGGTACGAGGGAGCGGATCGTTGCCTTGACTTGGGACACGCGCGCCCCCAGGTCGGGCATGCTGGCCGTGATGCGCAGTTTGTCTTGCCCATGCAGCTTGATATGCCGGTTCTTCTGGATCAGTTCGATGATGCGCATGGCGTCAATCGGCGGATTCGGCTGGAATTGCAAGACCGCCGATTCCGCATGGGCATCGATTTTAACAATGCCCACCGGCATCGCGGCAATTCTCAGGCGATGCGTTTCAATCAGGGCACGTGCGGCGTCCGGCATCTTGCCGAAGCGGTCGATAAGCTCTTCCTGCAGGTCGTCAATCGCGGTCTGCGATTCGCAGTTCGCGAGCCGCTTGTACAGCGACAGGCGTTCGTGCACGTCGCCGCAGTAATCCTGCGGCAGCAAGGCGGGGACGTGCAGGTTGATTTCGGTGGTGGTCGACAGCGGTGCGGCAAGATCAGGCTCCTTGCCGTTCTTCAGCGCCCGCACCGCTTCGTTCAGCATGTCGGAATAGAGCTGGAAGCCGATTTCCTGCATTTCGCCGGACTGGTTCTCGCCAAGGACTTCGCCGGCGCCGCGGATCTCCAGGTCGTGCATCGCCAGATAGAAGCCGCTGCCGAGCTCTTCCATCTGCTGAATCGCTTCAAGGCGGCGCTGGGCCTGCTTGGTCAGTCCATGCACATCGGTCACGAGCAGGTAGGCGTAGGCCTGGTGGTGCGAGCGGCCGACGCGGCCGCGCAACTGGTGCAACTGCGCCAGTCCGAACTTGTCGGCGCGGTGCATGATGATCGTGTTGGCGGTCGGCACGTCGATGCCGGTTTCGATGATCGTCGTGCAGAGCAGGATGTTGAATCGCTGCGAGACAAAATCGCGCATGACCTTTTCCAGGTCGCGCTCGTGCATTTGGCCGTGGGCGACGGCGATGCGCGCTTCAGGCAGCAACTCTTCCAGCATCGCCTTGCGGTTGAGGATCGTCTCGACCTCGTTGTGCAGGAAGTACACCTGTCCGCCGCGCTTGAGTTCGCGCAGGCATGCCTCGCGAATGACCGACGATTCCTCGGTGCGCACAAAGGTCTTGATCGCGAGGCGTTTCTGCGGCGCGGTAGCGATGACTGAAAAATCGCGCAGCCCTTCGAGAGCCATGCCCAGCGTACGCGGGATGGGCGTCGCGGTCAGCGTCAGCACGTCGACTTCCGCGCGCAAGGCCTTCAGCGCCTCTTTCTGGCGTACCCCGAAGCGGTGCTCTTCGTCGATGATGACGAGCCCGAGGCGCGAGAACTTCACGTCATTCGACAGGAGCTTGTGCGTGCCGATGACAATGTCGATCGTGCCCTCGGCCATTCCCTTGACGGCTTGCGTGATTTCCTTTCCGGTCCGGAAGCGCGAAAGCTCGGCGATCTTGACCGGCCAGTCGGCGAACCGGTCCGCGAACGTTTGCGCATGCTGTTCGGCCAGCAGCGTGGTCGGTGCGAGGATCGCCACCTGCTTGCCGCCCATGACGGCGACGAATGCGGCGCGCAATGCCACCTCGGTCTTGCCGAAGCCGACGTCGCCGCAGATCAGGCGGTCCATGGGCTTGCCGCCGGTCATGTCCTTGATGACGGCGTTGATGGCGGCGCTCTGGTCGGGCGTTTCCTCGAAACCGAAACTCTCGGCAAAGGTTTCGTAGTCGCGCGCGGAATACTCGAAGGAGTGGCCCTGGCGCGCGGCGCGGCGCGCGTACAGGTTGAGCAGTTCGGCGGCGGTGTCACGGATCTGCTGGGCAGCTTTCTTTTTGGCCTTTTCCCACTGGCCGGAGCCGAGCGTGTGCAGCGGCGCATCTTCAGGCGAAGCGCCGGAATAGCGTGAGATCACATGGAGCTGCGACACCGGGACGTAGAGTTTCGTTTCCTTCGCATATTCGAGATGCAGGAACTCCGTCTCGCCCTCGCCGAGGTCCATGCTGAGCAGGCCCATGTAGCGGCCGATGCCGTGGTTGACGTGCACCACCGGGTCGCCGACCTTCAGCTCCGACAGGTCGCGTACCATCGACTCGACCTGGGTAACCGCTTCCTGCTTGCGGCGGCCGGCGCGGCGGCCGGTGCCTGCGTACAGTTCTGTCTCGGTGATGAAGGCGAGCCCGCCAAGCTCGGGCGACAGCTCGAATCCCGCATGCAGCGGCGCTACGCCGAGCATTACCTTGGCCGATGCCGCGGCAAAGTCCGCGAAGCCCTCGCATGGAGCGAGCGGCAGGTCATACTCATTGAAATACTGCTGCAGCGTTTCGCGCCGGCCGCTGGATTCGGCGCAGATCATCACCCGCTTGCCGGTCTGGAGCAGGTAGGAACGCAGGTTGACGAGCGGGTCGTCGACGCGGCGGTTGACGGCGATATTCGGAATGGGCGCGGAGATTTCGGAGGCGACGTCGCCTTGCTGGATCACCCAGCGGCCGAACGGCTTGGCGAGCGTGAAGAAATCTTCGTCGGTGAGGAAAAGCCGCTCGGGCGGCAGCAGGGGGCGCTCGCGGTCCGTCTTCAGGAATTTGTAGCGGGACTGGGTATCGCTCCAGAAACGCTTGATCGCGCCTTCGATGTCGCCGACCAGCGCGAAGCTCGTGTCCTCGGGCAGGTACTGGAACAGCGTTGCCGTGTCGTCGAAAAACAGCGGCAGGTAGTACTCGATTCCGGCCGAAGCGATGCCGTTGCCGATGTCCTTGTAAATCGCCGATTTCGATGGATCTCCCTCGAATTCCTCGCGCCAGCGGCCGCGGAAGGCGGTGCGCGCCGCTTCGTCCATCGGGAATTCGCGCCCCGGCAGCAGGCGGACTTCGCGCACGGGGTACAGGGAACGCTGCGTGTCCGCGTCGAAGGTGCGGATGGTTTCGATCGTATCGCCGAACAGGTCGATACGGTAGGGCAGGACGGAGCCCATCGGGAACAGGTCGATCAGGCCGCCGCGCACCGAGTATTCGCCCGGCGACATGACCTGGCCGACATGCGTGTAGCCGGCCAGCGTCAGCTGCGATTTCAGCCGAACTTCATCCAGGGTTTCGCCCTGCTTGAAAAAGAAAGTGTAGGCCGCCAGGAAGGAGGGCGGCGCCATGCGCAGCAAGGCGGTCGTCGCCGGCACCAGCAGCACGTCGCATTGCCCGGTGCTGACTTCATGCAAGGTCGCGAGGCGTTCCGACACCAGGTCCTGGTGCGGCGAGAACGCATCGTAGGGCAAGGTTTCCCAGTCCGGCAGCAGGTGGCAACGCAGTCCCTGCTCGTCCTTGCCGCTGAACCAGGGGATTTCCTGCAGCAGGCGCTGCGCGTCGGTCGCGTTGGCGACGACCACGGCCAGCATGCGTTTCTGCTGCTTCAGTTCGAGCCCGGCCTGCGCCAGGGCGAAGGCATCGGCGGAGCCATGCACGGCGGGGAGGGCGAAGCGGCTGCCTGCCTTGGGGAGGGACTTTTTCAGATCAAACGACATAGGGAATGTCAGGTTGCGGGAAATGCCCCAGCAAGCTGCATGTCGGGGACTGCGACTATGAGAAAATATGGCGAGATTATAAACCAAGCCCCGTCGCGGCCCGTTTGCATGCAAGTGCGGCCGCGCGGCTCAATCTTGTCAGAATGACTCCATCCCGCCACTTTGCCCTGATTCCAGCCGCCGGCGTCGGCGCGCGCATGGGCGCGGACTGCCCCAAGCAATACATGCCGCTGGCCGGCAAGCTGATGCTGGTGCACGTGCTCGATACCTTTGCCTCCTGCGATGCCATTGCCCACACCTACGTGGTGGTCAGCAAGGAAGACGGCTACATCGATGAAGCGCTGGCCGGCGCGAAGCATCTTGCCGATCGCGTTACCGTCATCCACGAAGGCGGCGCGACCCGGCATCAGTCCGTTCTGAACGGGCTGCATGCGATGCGCGGCGAGGCCGGCGATGAGGATTGGGTGCTGGTCCATGATGCCGCGCGCCCGGGCCTGACTGCGGAATTGATTGAACGGCTGATCGCTGCGCTGAAGGCCGACCCGGTAGGCGGCCTGCTCGCACTGCCGGTTGTGGACACCCTCAAGCGCAGCGATGCGGAAGGACGCGCCGAGGCCACAGTGCCCCGCGACCGCCTGTGGGCCGCGCAGACGCCGCAGATGTTCCGGTATGCCTTGCTGCGCACCGCGCTGGAAAAAGCGGCCGAGGTGACCGATGAAGCCTCCGCCATCGAAGCGCTGGGCCTGAGGCCCAAGCTGGTCGAAGGCAGTCCGCGCAATTTCAAGATTACGCTGCCGCACGATGTGGCACTCGCAGAAATGCACCTGAAAGGAAAACCATGAGCATTCCGTCCTTCAGAATCGGTCAGGGATATGACTGCCACGCGCTGGTTCCCGGGCGGGAGCTCATCGTGGGCGGCGTCACGATTCCGCACACAGCCGGCCTGCTCGGTCACTCGGATGCCGATGTGCTGCTGCATGCGATTACCGATGCCATCCTTGGAGCGGCAGGGCTGGGCGATATCGGACGCCACTTTCCCGACACCGATCCGCAGTTCAAGGGGGCGGATTCCCGCGCCTTGCTGCGCGAGGCAGGGAAGCGCGTCGCCGCAGCCGGCTACCTCGTCGGCAATATCGACGCCACCATCATTGCGCAGGCGCCGAAAATGGCGCCGCACATCGCAGGCATGGTGGCCAATATCGCCGCCGATCTCGATATCGGCCCGGGGCAGGTCAACATCAAGGCAAAGACCAACGAACGCCTCGGCTACCTCGGGCGCGAGGAGGGCATGGCAGCAGATGCCGTTGCGCTCGTCTATCGCCGCGCCTAGCCTCCGCCAATGCCGCGTATCACGCGGCCGGTCCCTTCGCAGGCCGGACACTCGCTGCCGTCTTTCCGGACGCCGGTGCCGCCGCAGTCCTCGCACAGGTCTTCACCTGTTCCCGGCGTCCCCGCCGCGGCTTCATCTCCAGGTTTAAGGTGGGGCGGCTGCTTGCCGGGCGTTCCGGTGGATGGGGATGTGGGCATGTCACCTCCTGAAAGAAAAACGGCATGGAAGGATTTCCATGCCGCTAATTTCACTTGCTCTGCCTGCCGGCATGTCGCTTGGGTAGATTGCCGGTCTTTCAGGAAGTTCAGGCTTCAGGTCAGATGCTGAGTTCGAGCACTTTCCTGCTGACCTCGAGGGTCACATCGCGCTGTTCGCCCAGCATCACCATGCGATGGCTTTCCAGGTGTTTCAGGATGGCATCGATGTTCTGCCCACCCAGTTTGTAGTCGCCCAGGCGTGTCTTGACGCCCATCATCTCGAAGAAGTCCTGGGTACGCTGGATCGCCTGTTCGATGCGTGCATCCTCGCTGCCTTCAGTGATGTTCCAGACGCGGGCTGCGTACTGCAGCAGCTTGGCGCGCTTGCCTTCCTTGCGTACGCGCAGCATGCTCGGCAGGACGATGGCCAGCGTCTGCGCATGGTCGAGTCCATACAGCGCGGTGAGCTCGTGCCCGACCATGTGCGTCGCCCAATCCTGCGGCACGCCGGCGCCGATCAGGCCATTCAGTGCGAGCGTGGCGCACCACATGATGTTGGCGCGGGTGTCGTAATCCTCGGGATTGGCGAGTGCCTTCGGGCCTTCCTCGATCAGGGTCTGCAGCAGGCCTTCGGCAAAGCGGTCCTGTACCGGGGAATTGACCGGATAGGTCATGTACTGCTCCATCACGTGGGCATACGCGTCGACGACGCCGTTACCGATCTGCTTGACGGGCAGACTGAAAGTCTTGGTCGGGTCGAGGATGGAGAACTTGGGGAATACCAGCTTGCTCGAAAACGCCACCTTCGCCTGCAGCGACTTGCGGGTGACAACGGAGCCGTCGTTCATCTCCGAACCGGTTGCAGGAAGCGTGAGGATGGTGCCGAAGGGGAGTGCCTGGGTGATATTGCGGCCGCGCTTTTCCAGGATCGCCCATGGATCGCCTTCAAAGTTCACTGCAGCGGCAACGAATTTTGTGCCGTCGATGACCGAGCCGCCGCCGACGGCCAGCAGGAAGTCGAGCTTTTCCTTGCGCACCAGTTCGACGGCCTGCATCAAGGTTTCATAGCTGGGATTCGGTTCAATGCCGGCAAACTCGAACACGGTACGGCCCGCCAGGCCTGCCATCACCTCGTCGAACACGCCATTGCTCTTGATGCTGCCGCCGCCATACAGCACCAGCACGCGGGCCGCCGCCGGAACGACCTTGGACAGGTCGGCGATGCGGCCTTTGCCAAACAGGATCTGGGTGGGATTGTAGAAATCGAAGTTCAGCATGTTTTTCCTTTTGTCTGGTTGTCGTTGTCTCCCGCCGGATTGTATGACAAGCGCGGAAATCGCGTTGACGGCAGCCCGGGCCGATGGTTTTGATAGGAATTGGCTTTTTTTGCGCAGCAGTTCATTGGATTTACCAATGCGGCAAATTGAAATTGCCAATTTGAGCTTTCCCAAGGTGCCGCCGACAATGAGTTTGCACCACCCGATTCGCGGGGCGTTTCATGCATCCGCAGCCATCATGCCGCATGTATTTCCACCGATGTATAACAAGGAAGGAAACTCCCATGGCAAACCTTAAAGGCTCCAAGACCGAAGCCAACCTGAAAGCCGCATTCGCAGGGGAATCGCAAGCCAACCGCCGCTATCTTTATTTCGCCAACAAGGCGGATGTGGAAGGCCAGAACGATATTGCCGCACTGTTCCGCTCGACGGCAGAAGGCGAGACAGGACACGCGCACGGGCATCTCGAATACCTGGAAACCGTAGGCGATCCGGCCACCGGCCTGCCGATCGGCAGTTCGCGCCAGAACCTGCAGGCGGCGATCGCGGGCGAGACGCACGAATACACGGACATGTACCCCGGCATGGCAAAGGCCGCGCGGGAAGAAGGCTTTGACGAAATCGCGGACTGGTTCGAGACCCTGGCCAAGGCGGAGCGTTCGCACGCCAACCGTTACCAGAAAGCGCTCGATTCGCTGGTTGATTGAATCGCGCGCAGCCGGCTGAAGCCTCCCGTCGACCGGGAGGCCGGATGCCGCACGCCGGTTTCAGCAGAGACTCGCCATGTCCAACCGCGAAGGCAACCTGGAAGCTCCGACCCGCCATCCCCTCGACTGGAAAAGCGACGATTTCCATGACGAGGAATCCCTGCACAAGGAGATGGAGCGGGTGTTCGACATCTGCCACGGCTGCCGGCGCTGCGTGTCCTTGTGCGGCGCATTTCCAACCCTGTTCGACCTCGTCGACAACTCGCCGACGATGGAAGTCGACGGCATCGACAAGAAGGATTACGGCAAAGTCGTCGATCAGTGCTACCTGTGCGACGTGTGCTACATGACCAAATGCCCGTACACGCCGCCGCATCCGTGGAACCTCGATTTTCCACACCTGATGCTGCGCGCCAAGGCAGTCAAGTTCCGCAAGGGCGAAGTCGCCATGCGCGACAAGTTTCTCTCCAATACCGACGGGCTGGGGAAATTTGCCGGCATCCCGATTGTTACCCAGACCGTCAATGCGGTGAACAAGACCCGTGCGGCCCGGGGGATGATGGAAAATGTGATGGGCGTGGACAGGAATGCCTGGCTGCCGGATTTCGCGACCAGGAAGTTCCGTTCAGGCGCGGCCGAATCACGTCCGTATGCCGTGAAGAACGGCACCCTCACGCCGGGAAAGGTTGCCGTCTATTCGACCTGCTACATCAACTACAACGAACCGGGCGTCGGGCATGATCTGCTGGCCATCCTCGACCACAACGAAATTCCGTATGTCCTGCTCGAAAAGGAGGCCTGCTGCGGCATGCCGAAACTGGAGCAGGGCGACCTCGCCGGCGTCGAGGCGAAAAAGAACATCAACATTCCACATCTCGCAAAACTTGCCCGTGAAGGATATGCGATCCTGACCCCGATTCCTTCCTGCACGCTGATGTACAAGCAGGAGTTGCCGCTGATGTTTCCTGACGACCTGGACGTGCAGATGGTGCGGGACGCGATGTGGGATCCGTTCGAGTATTTCGTGCAGCGCAACCGCGACGGCTTGCTGAAACGCGATTTCAAGCAGCCGCTGGGAACGGTGTCCTATCACGTGCCTTGCCACCTGCGCGTGCAGAACATGGGCAAGAAGACGGCCGAAGCACTGCAGCTCGTGCCCGGCACGAAACTCAATGTCGTGGAACGTTGCTCGGGACATGCCGGCACCTTCGGCGTCAAGAAGGAATTCCACGCCACGGCCATGAAGATCGGCAAGCCGGTATTCAAGGCCATGGCCAACAGCGAACCGGATTACATTTCCTCCGATTGCCAGCTCGCCGGGCATCACATCGAGCAGGGCATGGAAGAAGCCGGACTGAAGAAAACGCAACTGGCCCACCCGCTGGCATTGCTGCGGAAGGCCTACGGTATCTAGGAGAATGCATGGCAAGTGAAGGCTTTCACGAACCGCTGGAAAAACTGTCGGCGGCGACGATGGACATGCACCGGGCAATCATGTCCCTGATGGAAGAGCTGGAAGCGGTGGACTGGTACAACCAGCGCGTCGATGCCGCGACGGACCCGGAGCTGAAACGCATCCTCGAACACAACCGCGACGAGGAAAAGGAGCATGCGGCCATGGTGCTCGAATGGATCCGCAGGCACGATCCGAAGATGGACACCGAACTGCGTGAAGTGCTGTTCAAGGAAGGCGATATCGCCGGCCACCACCACGACGAGGATTGACGTGCTCAAACCCCATCATCTCCTGACGCTTGAAGCTTATGCCAAGGCACGTCCTGCGCTGCGTGCGGAAATCATCCAGCACAAGAAGGTGCGCAGCGTCCATCTCGGCAACCATGTGACGCTGCTGTTCGAGAACGAGCAGACGGTGCGCTACCAGGTGCAGGAGATGCTGCGCATCGAACGCATCTTCGAAGAGGACGGGATACAGGCCGAACTCGACGCCTATAACCCCTTGATCCCGGATGGCAGCAACCTGAAGGCGACCATGCTGATCGAATATGCGAACGAAGCCGAACGCAAGGCCGCGCTGGCAAAACTGATCGGCATCGAGGATCGCCTGTTCATCCAGGTGGAAGGGCAGCCGCGGGTGTATGCGATTGCCGATGAAGACCTGGATCGGGAAAACGAGGAAAAGACGTCAGCGGTGCACTTCGTGCGCTTTGAACTGACGGATTCGATGAAGGTTGCGCTCAAGGGCGGCGCGCAGATAATGATCGGATGTGACCATCCGAACTATCCCGCGCACGTGGAAGAAGTGGGGGAGGAAACCCTGGCATCCCTGGTGCAGGATCTGAACTGACTTCAGGCGGCAGCCTTGTCCGCCTCTGTCCCGGCGGGCAGGGCGATGCGCATTTTCATCCTGTACGCCTGTGGCGTCATGTCTGCCAGCTGCTTGAAGACCTGGCGGAAGTAGGCGGCGTCGCGATAACCCACCTCGTCCGCAATGCCTTCGATACTGAGCGCGGAATGCTCCAGGCGGTGCTTCGCATGCTCGATGCGCAGACGCTGCAGGTATTCGTTCGGCGTGTCGCCGGTCGCCTTCTTGAAGCGGCGCTTGAAATTGCGTTCGCTCATCGCCGCGATTACCGCCAGGTCCATCACATTCAGGTTTTCGCGGAAATGCGACTCCATGTGGTTCTGCGCCTTCAGGACGGCGTTGTCGCCATGCCGTTTCTGGAATTCGAACAGCGAATAATCCATCTGCTGCTCACGCCAGCCATTCAGCACCAGGGCGCGCGCCAGTTGCTCCGCCGTCTTGTAGCCGCACCAGTGTTCCACCAGGTACAGGCACAGCTCCGCGTAGGCATTGATGCCCCCGGAGCAGAAAATGCTGCCGTCCTGCGTCAGCATGCGCTCGGGCCTGACATCGACATCGGGATACAGGTCGCGGAACATCGGGACGAATCCCCAATGGGTCGTCGCCACGCGGCCGCTGAGAAGGCCGGCCTCGGCGAGCACGAAAGCGCCGGTGCAGATGCTTGCAATCCGGGTGCCCTGGCGGTGCAGGCGGACGAGATGGGGGACCACCGTTTTAGCCCACGTCTGGCGCTCGGCGACGTTGGCCGAGGTTACGATCAGCAGGTCGGCGTCGTCTACGTCGGCCAGTGCACCCTGGGACGCGATCTTCATGCCGTTCATGCAGGTCACATCATCGCCATCGATGCTGACGATGCGAACGCTGAAACGGGGTGTCGGGTTGGCGGCGCACAGCCGCTCCCACAGTTGGCCCGCCTGGGTAAAGACATCCATCGGGCCTGCCACAGTCGTGGGCAGGGTGCCGGGCATGGCCAGGATCACGGTGTCGACCGGCTGCATCTTGGCCTGATTACCTGCTGTACTTGGCACGTCGTCCTCTCCCCCGGATGCGGTTGCTGAAGTAGACTGGCTGCACTGCAACGAAGAGGAGTGCAATCAGATGGAACAGATCGAGTATCAATATCAATATACCGTAAGCTGGTCGGACCTGGACGCCAACGTGCACTTGCGCAATACCGGTTACCTCGACTATGCGGCCCAGACGCGCTTTCTCTACATGAAGGACAGCGGTTTTACGCCCGCGCACTTCAAGGAAGCCGGCATGGGACCGATCGTGTTTTCCGAGCAGATTGTCTACCACAAGGAATTGCATTTCCTTGAGAACTTCTCGGTGACGATGGAACTCGGCGGCATCAGCGAGGATGGCGCCAAATTCATCATGGTCAACCGCTTCCGTAAGGCGGACGGCAGGCTTGCCGCCGAAGTCATCACCCGCGGCGCCTGGTTCGACCTGGCTGCCAGGCGGGTCAAGGCGCCGCCGCAGGCGCTGACCGATGTGCTGCTGCGCCTGCCGCGGACAGATGGTTTCGAGTCGCTATGACAGGGAAGGCGGGATGACAACCACCATCAAGCTGAAATGGGTGTACGAGCCGGCATCGCCCGAGGACGGCAGGCGTATTCTCGTCGATCGCCTGTGGCCGCGCGGCATGACCAAGGAGCGGCTGGATATCGTGTTCTGGGCAAAGAGCGTGTCGCCGTCCAATGACCTGCGCAAGTGGTATGGACACGACCCGGAGCGGTGGGATGAGTTCCGGGACCGCTATTACAGCGAACTGCATGGCAATCCGGAGGGCCTGCGCGACCTGCTGTCGCACCTTGAAGCCGGGGAGGTGACCTTCCTCTACAGCAGCAAGGAACACCGGATCAATAATGCAGTCGCTTTGCGCGACTACGTACTCCCGATGTTGCAGCCCGGGAAACGTCGGGTCAGCTGAGTGCCCCGGTGACGGGAATCGAGACCCGCACCCGCAAGCCGCCGCCGCTCTTGTTCGACAGCCGGATGGCGCCGCGATGCCGCTTCACAATGCGGTCCACAATGGCAAGCCCCAGGCCTGCGCCATTGGCCTGGCTGCGCGCGGTATCGAGGCGGGTAAAGGGGCGCAGCAGGCGTTCCAATTCCTTGTCCGGGACGCCGGGACCCTTGTCCGAGATTTCGATGACCGCGTGGCTTCCCTCGGACTTGCAAGAGATCTCGATGTCCGCGGTATTGGTGTTCGGCGTCTTGCCGTAACGGCGCGCGTTCTCAACGAGGTTGCTGACGATGCGCTTGAGGTCGGTTGCGTGTCCGAAAACATTGACGTTCGGCGCAATGCTGCTTTGCACATGCACGTCATGCAGGCGTCCGGCTTCGCGAGCGCAATCGGTCAGCAATGCACTCAAGTCCACGCTTGCGCCATGGACGTTTTCACTTGGCCGCGCGTATTCGAGGAACTGGCCGATGATGGCGTCCATCTGGGCCAGGTCCGACTGCATGCCCAGCCTGGCCTCATCCGGCAATTGCGCCATTTCGACCTCCAGCTGCATCCGTGCCAGCGGGGTGCGAAGGTCATGGGAAATGCCCGCCAGGATCACGGCCCGGTCGCTCTCCACGCGATTCAGGTCGGCCACCATCTGGTTGAAGCTGCGGTTGGCATCCTTGATCTCGGTCGGGCCGCGTTCCGGCAAGGGCGCCGGCCATATGCCCTTGGCGATCGCCTGCGTTGCCGTGGCGATACGCGACAGCGGCTGGTTGATCAGGCGGGAAATGAACACTGCCCCCAGCAGGGAAAGGGTCAGGGCCGTTGTCCCGAAGCCTAGCCACTGGATGTTCGACACACCTTCGATCCGCTCGCGATCCAGCCGCAGCCAATATTCATCGTCCTCGATCTTGAAGCTGACCCAGAAACCGCCGACGTCGTTGACACGTCCGGCAAACTTGGTATCCGAACCAAGCCTGGCTTTCACGTTTGCTTCGAGTACCAGCATCAGTTCGGTGTCGGGCGCCGGTCCTACGACATCGGTATCCTCCAGCGGATAGATGCGTATGCCTTCATTGCTGGCGAGGTCGAACAGGAGCTCGCGCCGCAATTCCGGCGCCGAGTGGGTAAGGGCGGCGCGCGTGATCGTGACAATGGAAATGACTTGGGCGGCCATCTGCTGGGCGCGCGGCGTGCGCTCCACAATGCGAAAGCTCGTTACCCAGGCCAGGATGCTCGCAGTAATGAGGAAGGCGAGCAGGAAGAAGGTTCGCCAGAACAGGCCGCTTTTCAGCCAGCCAAGCCGGTTTCCTATGATGGGGATCAAGGTCCTTTATGCCTCAGCGCGGTTGGCCTTCCGGAATGAAGACATAACCCAGGCCCCAGACCGTCTGGATGTAGATCGGATTGGAAGGGTCGGGCTCAATCAGCTTGCGAAGGCGCGAGATCTGCACGTCGAGGCTGCGGTCGAACACTTCATATTCGCGTCCGCGCGCCAGTTCCATCAGCTTTTCGCGGGAAAGGGGCTGGCGGGCATGGCGGGCAAAGACTTTCAGTACCGAAAATTCGCCGGTGGTCAGCGAGATCGTCTCGCCGTTCTTCTTGAGTGTGCGGGTACCCAGGTCGAGGATGAAATCGCCGAACTGGAAGGTTTGCGGCGTCTCGGACGGCGCGCCGGGAATCTCGTCCGGTCCCTTGCGGCGCAGGACGGCATTGATGCGGGCCACGAGCTCGCGCGGGTTGAACGGCTTGGGAAGGTAATCATCCGCGCCCATCTCAAGGCCGACGATGCGGTCGACATCCTCACCCTTGGCGGTCAGCATGATGATCGGCGTCTGGTCACCCGCGCCGCGCAGGCGGCGGCAGATCGACAGGCCGTCTTCGCCCGGCAGCATCAGGTCGAGCACCAGCAGGTCGTAGCGTTCGCGGATCCAGAGCTTGTTCATTGCCTGCGCGTTCTCGGCGGTGACGACGTTGAATCCCTGTTCGGCAAGGTAACGGCGCAGGAGGTCGCGCAGACGCTGGTCGTCATCGACGACGAGGATGCGGGCCTGATGGCCACTGGGCGTCTGTCCGGGCGTAAGTGCAGTCGGGTTGGTCATGTTCATGGCGCTATGGTAACGTCAGAAAAATCCTGATCAATGTCTCTGGCGCAAAGCATTACAAAGTGTTACAAACTTTACCTTAAACGGGTTTAGTGCACCTCAAGTGACGCATACACTTCCACATTATCAGTCAGCCTTTTGCTGTAAGCAGTCTACCGCAAGATGCTGGCCCTGACGGCATACATGCCAAGGCGAAGTGGTTTTACAAAATGCGATTCCATCGATTCGGTTCCTTTCTACTTCTGGTTTTCGGTGCGGCGAGTGTGTTCGCCGACCCGGGCTACAGCCGGCGCGACGCGCGGGATGCTGTACGCGCATACCACATCCAGAGTGTGACCATGGATCGCAATTTGCCGCGTGAACCGGTCCAGAATATTCCGCCGGAGCGCCGCCGTGAAGGTGCGGGCGTGCCGGAAAGCAGCGGATACGGCTCATCCGGCGATGCGCAATCCAACAGCCAGCAGGCGGAAAACATGCGCCGCCAAGGGCGCATGACCCCGGAAGAGCGGCGCGCCCTGCGCCGCCAGATCGACGAAGCCGGCCACGACATCTACTCGCCGAAACGGTGAGCCCTCATCCTGCCTCGGGAATGTCCGGGGCTTCTTCCATGTAGTTGTTCTTTACCCGCATATAGTGTTCGGCGGAGTAGCGCAGGTAGGCGATTTCATCCGGCGTCAGCGGCCGGATTGCCTGGACAGGGCGGCCGACATAGAGCATTCCGCTTTCCAGCACCTTGCCCGGCGGGACAAGGCTGCCTGCGCCGATCATCACACGGTCCGGGATCACGGCATCGTCCATGACGATCGTCCCCATGCCGACCAGGCATTCATTGCCGATTTTGCAGCCATGCAGGATGACCGAATGGCCGATCGTCACGTAGTCGCCGATGACGAGCGGCGAACCATCCGGTTTGGCAGGCGTCTTGTGCGATACATGGCACATCGTGAGGTCCTGCACGTTGCTGCAGCGGCCGATGCGTATGTGGTTGACGTCGCCGCGCACGACTGCATTGCACCAGACCGAACTGTCCTCGCCGAGGATAACGTCGCCGATGACCTGCGCGGAGGCGTGAACATAAACGCGTTCCCCGGCGCGGGGAAAATTGCCGAGGTAGGAAGAGAATGACATGGTGGAGCCCCTGATTGTCGATAGAGGAGATATCAGTCGGGCTTGCTGCCCTTGCGTTTTCGTGCCGCGATGGCTGCGGTGAACTTGCCGAGGCGTTTGTACAGCGCACCGACACGCCTGTCCCAGGCGGTCACCGCGCGGTATTGCCTGAGCACGGTCGCGACGTCGCCGCGCGCGATCGGGCCGGTGAGCGCATCCGTCGTGCCGAGGCGGAAGACGTTGTCGACCGTTCCTCGCACCAGCGGTTCCATCAGTTTGAGCGCATCATCGCGCGGAACGCCGGCCTTCGCGTAGGCTTCGACGGCGACGTCCAGCAGCGTGACGAGGTAGTTTGAGGAGAACACCGCCGCCGAATGATAAACGCTCTTGTATTCGGGATTGATCCGGACCAGGCGGGCGCCGATGGCCGAGAATGCGAGCGAGAGGTATTCGACCGCGCCCTGGTCTCCCTCGATGCCGCACCAGGTTCCCGGGAAGCTGGCAGCAATGCCTTCTGGGCCGGCGAAGTTGCGGATAGGATGCACGCTTGCGATCGAAGCGCCGCACGCCTTTGCCTTGTCGAGTACATCGGATGGCAGGGCTCCGCTGCAATGGAATACCGTGGTGCCAGGCCGGAGAATACCGGAGCGTGCCACGCCGGCGCATGCGGTCTCGATCTGGTCGTCCGGTGTCCCGATCAGGACAGCGTCGGCCGGGCGCAATTCTGCCCAGTCCACGACAGGTCGGCCGGTGCCGACAAAATCGGCAGCGGCAGTGCCACTTTCCTGCGAGCGGTTCAGGATGTCCTGTATGCGGAACGTACCGCTTTCCGTCCACAGGCGTCCCAGCACCTTGCCGACATTGCCGCATCCGATGATGTTGAGGGTCGCAATCAAAGCGCGCCTTTTCGAGGGTTATTCGCGCTGGCGCAGCGTGTGCCAGTCATGCTGCAGCAGGGAATAGCAGTTGAGGTCATGGAAGCGTCCGTCCCAGTATGCCTGCTCGCGGTGGACTCCTTCGAACCGGAAGCCAAGCCGTGTCGCGAGCCCGATTGAGGCCTGGTTATCTGGATGTGTTTCGGCCTGTACCCGGTGCAGGGACATGACATCGAACCCGTAGTCCAGGATGGCGCTGACGGCTTCGCGCATATAGCCTTGCTGCTGGTGCGCGCGCTTGATCTCGTAGCCGATCACGCAATTGCGCCAACTCTTGTTCCATCGGAACAGGCCGCAGGTGCCGATCAGCTGCCTGTCCTGCTTGCGCTCCAGGGCCCAGCGGAAGCCGGTGCCTGCGACAAACCAGCTTGCAAAAAGGTCGGCAAGGTGCTCGGCTTCGACGAGGCTGGTGATCGGGTCCACTCCATACCACTGCATCCATTCCACATCCGAATGGATGGAAAACAGCGCCGGCGCATCGGCCGGCACGATCTGGCGCAGGTTGAGCCGGCGGGTATGGAGAAGAGGGAATGCGTGTGGCATGTCTATCGATCATCCGGCCTTGCCCGGGCGGGGAAAGCGCCTTACCCGTGGAATCTTACCGCAGGACCGGTGGACCAGTACTCGCCCTCGGTCGGGTGATCCTTGCGCTCCACCATGCCGCGCGCCTGGAAGAGGGGGTGTGCGACGGCTTCATCCGCGCGCAGGATCGGCGTCACGCAGCAGTCAGCCCTGGCAAACTTGTCTGTCCAGGTCGCGAGCGTCTGCCCTGCGAAGATCGCATCGAGTTCCGCCTTCACTGCCATGGCGTCTTCGCCACCGACTTCCTGGCCCAGGCTCCAGTGGCGCGCTTTCAGGTCCGGGCGTTCGAGGACATCGCAGCAGCTTTCCCAGAACTTCAGTTCCAGCGCACCCACGGCCATGAAGCGTCCGTCGGCGGTGCGATAGACGTTGTAGCAGGGAACGCCGCCGGTGAGCAGGTCGCGGCCCGGTGGTGCCGGCCGGCCGAAGTTGTTGACGGCGACGAGCGGCATGATGTTGTGCGCGAATACCGCGTCGGTCATGGAAACGTCGACAAAACGGCCCTTGCCGCCGGCCTTGGCGCCGACAAGGGCCGCGAGGATGCCTTGCACCGCCGCCTGTGCGCCGCCGAGCAGGTCGCCGATCTGGAGGTTGGGCAGGGCGGGAACGCCGTCCGGTCCGACATTCTGTTCCAGCATGCCGGCGAGGCCGATGTAGTTGATGTCGTGTCCGGCGAGCTGTGCGAATGGTCCATCCTTGCCATAGCCTGAGATGGCACACATCACCAGGCGCGGATTGCGTTCGCGAAGTGTTTTCCAGCCAATGCCGAGCTTGTCCATCACGCCTGGCCGGAAACTTTCCACCACCACGTCGGCCGTCTCTACCATGCGAAGGAAGGTATCGCGCTGGGCGGCATCCTTGAGATCGAGACGCATGCCTTGCTTGCCGCGATTGACGGCAACGAAGAACTGCGACACCTCCTTGCGGACGTGGCCCATGGTGCGGGCATAGTCGCCAAGGCCGGGATCTTCGATCTTGATGACCTCAGCGCCCATGTCGGCCAGGTGCATGGTGGCGACCGGTCCGGGCAACAGCCGGGTGAGGTCGAGCACGCGGATACCCAGCAAGGGACGGTCGACAGCGTCGTTCATGCGTTTCCTCCTGTTTGTTGATGTTTGTCAGCCAGACAGTTTTTCCAGCGCGTCCTGTTGTTCCAGCCACTCGGTTTCGAGTTGTTCCAGTTCCTTCGCGATGTAGGCCTGGTCGAGGATCAGAGCCTTCAGTTCTTCCTTGTTGGCGTCGTCGTAGATGGACGGATCGGACAGGCGCGCATCCACTTCCCCCTTGCGCACGTTCAGCTTCGCCATTTGTTCATCGAGACGCTTGATCCTCGATTCGATGGGCTTGCGCAGGGCGGACAGGCGCTGACGTTCCTCCGCCTCCAGCCTGCGGCGTTCCTGGCGGTCTTCGCGCGATTCCGACGTTGTCGCGGTATTCTGTTGGGCGGACGGCTTTTCCGGGTCGACTGCGGGGGTGTCGCCTTTGCCCAGTTTTGTCTTGAACAGCCAGTCGCGGTAGTCGTCGAGGTCGCCGTCGAAGGGTTGCAGCTTGCCTTCTGCCACGATCATGAACTGGTCGGTAGTAGCCCGCAGCAGGTGGCGATCGTGGGACACGAGCACGAGCGTGCCTTCGAATTGCGCAAGCGCCATGGTGAGCGCTTCCCGCGTTTCGAGGTCGAGGTGGTTGGTGGGTTCGTCGAGCAGCAGCAGGTTGGGGCGTTGCCAAACGATCAGCGCGAGCGCGAGCCGGGCCTTTTCACCGCCGGAAAACGGGGCGATCTTGCTGGTGACCATCTCTCCGCCGAAATTGAATCCGCCGAGGAAATTGCGCAGTTCCTGTTCGCGCGTCGTCGGCGCAATGCGCGACAGATGCCACAGCGGCGATTCGTCGTGCCGCAGCATTTCCACCTGGTGCTGAGCGAAGTAGCCGATCGACAAGCCTTTGCCGAGCCGCATGTCGCCTGTCAACGCCTTGATTTCCCCGGCGATGGTCTTGACCAGGGTCGACTTGCCGGCACCGTTGACGCCCAGCAGGCCGATACGCTGCCCCGTCTGGAGGGAGAAGTTGATCCGCGAAACAATCGGCTTGTCGGTGACTTCGTGCGTGGACGGATCTTCCACGCGGTAACCGGCGACCGCATCCTCCATCACCAGCAGCGGATTGGGCGCACTGAGCGGCTCGCGGAACTCGAACGAGAATTCCGCCGCGGCGCGCAGGGGAGCGATTTCCTCCATCTTCGCCAGCATTTTCATCCGGCTCTGCGCCTGCCGTGCCTTGGTGGCCTTGGCCTTGAAGCGGTCGATGAAGGATTGCAGGTGGGCGCGTTGCCTCGCCTGCTTCTCGTAGGCTGCCTGCGTCAGCGCAATCTGCGCGGCGCGCTGCGTTTCGAAAGCGGAGTAATTGCCCGCGTAGCGCTTCAGCTTTCTGTCGTCGATATGCACGATCACATTCACGACGCCGTCGAGGAAATCGCGGTCGTGCGAAATGATGATCAGCGTGCCCGCATAACGCTTGAGCCAGTCTTCAAGCCAGATGATGGCGTCGAGGTCCAGGTGGTTGGTGGGTTCGTCCAGCAGCAGCAGGTCGGAAGGACACATCAGGGCCTGTGCGAGATTCAGGCGCATCCGCCAGCCGCCGGAAAAGCTCGCCACGGGTTGCTGCATCTGGTCCTGCGAGAAGCCAAGACCGGTCAGCAATTGCTCGGCGCGCGAGCGCACGGTATAGGCGTCCGCGTCAGCCAGCGCAGCGTGCAGTTCAGCGATGCGGGTGCCCTCGACATGGCAGCCCGATGTTCCTTCGAGTTCGGCCAGTTCCGCTTCAAGCCTGCGCAGGTTGGCGTCGCCGTCGATCGCGTATTCGATGGCCTGCCGGTCAAGCGCGGGCGTTTCCTGCGCCACGTAGGCCATGCGCCACTTTGCGGGGAAATCGACTTCCCCGAGGTCGGCATGCAGTTCGCCGCGCAGCATGGCAAACAGGCTGGACTTGCCTGCCCCGTTTGCACCGATGAGGCCGATCTTTTCTCCGGGGTTCAGCGTCAGGTCGACGCCTTCGAGCAGCGGCTTGATGCCGCGGGTCAGGCTGACTTGCTGGAAACGGATCATTGCGCGGTCAACTGGTCTGCGGTCAGCAGGAACACGGCGTCATCGCCGGCGCTGGTGGAAAGCCAGGTCAATTCAAGGTCGGCAAAGGCCGCCTCGGCGAATTCCCTTTCGTTGCCGATTTCAACGACCAGTACGCCATTGGGCGTGAGCCGTTCGGCGGCGCCCGCGACGATCTTGCGGACGAGATCCATGCCATCTTCTCCGCCGGCAAGTGCGATCTGCGGTTCGCGCAGGTATTCCTGCGGCAGCTTGCCCATCGACGTGGCGTTGACGTACGGCGGGTTGGTGACGATCAGGTCGTATTTCTTCTTGGGAACCTTTGCGTACAGGTCTGACTCGATCAGCGTGATGCGGTCTCCCAGTTCGTACTCGTCCACGTTGCGTTGGGCAACGGCAAGCGCGTCAGGGGAAATGTCGACGGCATCCACGGACGCATTCGGGAAGGCGTCGGCCAGCATGATGGGCAGGCAGCCGGAGCCGGTGCACAGTTCGAGAATGTTCTCGACCGATTCCGGATCGTCCACCCACGGCGAGAAGTGGTCGGGAATCAGTTCTGCAATGAAGGAGCGCGGGACGATGACGCGTTCGTCCACATAGAAACGATAGTCGCCCAGCCAGGCTTCGTTCGTGAGGTAGGCAGCGGGGACGCGGTCGGTAGCGCGGCGCTCGATGACTTTCATTACGGCGGCTGTTTCATCCGGCAGCAGGCGCGCATCGTAGAACGGTTCCAGCTTGTCGAGCGGAAGCTGGAGCGTATGCAGGATCAGGTAGGCCGCTTCGTCGAATGCGTTGCTGCTGCCATGGCCGAAAAACAGCTTGGCGGTATTGAACCGGGTGACCGCATAACGAAGCAGGTCGCGGATGGTGGTGAAGTCGTTTGGAGTCATGAGGAGGTTTGTGTCCGGTGCGGCATCGAGTGCCAGGGCCCTCTCCCGAAAGGAGAGGGCGGGGGAGGGTGTTACAGCAGGAGGTTTTCCAGGGTACGGCGATAGATGTTCTTCAGCGGATCGATGTAGCGCAGTTCGATGTGCTCATCGATCTTGTGGATGCTGCCGTTCGGCGGGCCGAACTCGATCACCTGCGGGCAGATCTGGGCGATGAAGCGTCCGTCCGAGGTACCGCCGGTAGTGGAAAGATCGGCATCCAGTCCCGTCTCGGCCTTGATCGCGGTCGTGAGCGCATCGCTCAGCTTGCCCCGCGGTGTCAGGAAGGGGCGGCCGCCGATGGTCCACTTGATATCGTACTCAAAGTCGTATTTGTTCAGGATCGCATGCACGCGCTTCTGCAGTCCGTCGACCGTGCTGGCCGTCGAAAAGCGGAAATTGAAATCGACCACGACTTCTCCGGGAATGACGTTGGTCGCGCCGGTGCCTGCATGGATGTTCGACATTTGCCAGGACGTGGGCAGGTAGTACTCGTTGCCATCGTCCCATTTCTCGGCGGCGAGCTCGGCCAGCGCGGGCGCGGCAAGGTGGATCGGGTTCTTCGCCAGTTGCGGATAGGCGATGTGCCCCTGGACGCCCTTGATGGTGAGCTTGCCGGACATCGAGCCGCGGCGGCCGTTCTTGATCACGTCGCCAAGCTGGTCGGTGGAGGTCGGTTCGCCGACGATGCAATAGTCGAGCTGCTCGTTGCGCGCCTTGAGCATGTCGCACACGATGACGGTGCCATCCGTCGCCGGACCTTCCTCGTCACTGGTCAGCAGGAATGCGATGGAGCCCGGGTGGGAAGGGTGGGCTGCGGTGAATTCCTCGACGGCGACGATCATCGCGGCAATCGACGTTTTCATGTCCGCGGCGCCGCGCCCGTAGAGTTTGCCGTCACGCTGCGTCGGGACAAAGGGATCGGATTGCCATTGGTCGAGCGGTCCGGTAGGCACGACGTCCGTGTGGCCGGCGAAAACGGCCAGGGGCTGGGTGGTGCCACGGCGCGCCCAGAGATTGGTCACGCCGCCGGATTCGATGGTTTCGCATTTGAAACCGAGCGGTTCCAGCAGTTCGATCAGGCGGCGCTGGCAGCCCTTGTCGTCCGGCGTTACGGAGGACAGGGCGATGAGTTCTTCGGTCAGCGCAAGTGTTTTGCTCATGGATTACTTGTTGAAAATCTGTTGGTAGTTGGCGTCGGAAAATCCGACGTGCGTCTGGCCGTTGTACTCCAGGACGGGGCGCTTGATGACCGAGGGCGATTCCAGCATCAATGCCGCGGCGCTGGATGCGTCGGCGACGGCGGTTTTGCGTTCATCCGGGAGGGCGCGCCAGGTCGTTCCCTTGCGGTTGACCAGCACATCCCATTCCACCTGCTTCAGCCAGCCGTCCACATGCGCCGGCGTGAGTCCGGCTTTCTTGAAGTCATGGAAGGTGTACGCAACGCCGTTCCGGTCCAGCCAGGTTCTTGCCTTCTTGACCGTATCGCAATTGGGGATGCCGTAGAGAGTGACTGTCATGGATCAAACGTTCAGCGTGAATTCAGTAAAGGTGGGACCTTCGTCCTTCTTCGGCTCCGGTTCCGGCTCGGCTTTCTTGCCCTGCGAATTGTTGATCAGCCAGTAGAGGTTGGTGGCCGAGTCGGCATTGGCCAGTGCCTCTTCCTGCGTGATCACGCCATCCTGGATGAGCTGCATCAGCGCCTGCTCGAAGGTCTGCGAACCAGGGGCCATGCTCTTCTCGAGTGCTTCCTTGATCTGGCTGATTTCGCCTTGCTCGATCAGTTCGGCGACATGGCGCGTATTCAGCAGCACTTCGACCGCGGCACGCCTGCCGCCATCCTTGGCCTGCACGAGGCGTTGCGAAATGATCGCCTTGATGGTGACCGAGAGGTCGACGAGCAGGGAGGGGCGTGTCTCCAGCGGATAGAAGTTGATGATGCGGGTCAGCGCCTGGTAGCTGTTGTTCGCATGCAGCGTCGCCACAACGAGGTGGCCGGACTGCGCATACGCCAGCGCGTTGCCCATGGTCTCCTTGTCGCGGATCTCGCCGATAAGGATGCAGTCGGGGGCCTGGCGCAGTGCGTTTTTCAGTGCAATGTGCAGGCTGTCGGCATCGGTGCCGATCTCGCGCTGGTTGACGATGGATTTCTTGTTGACGAACAGGAATTCGATCGGATCTTCCAGCGTCAGGATATGGCCGGTCTTGCTCGTATTGCGATGGTCGAGCATGGCCGCGATGGTGGTGGACTTGCCCGAGCCCGTCGAGCCCACGACAAGGATCAGGCCGCGCTTTTCCATGATGACTTCCGCCAGGACGGGCGGCACGTTCAGGTCGGCCAGGCGCGGAATCTCTCCCGGGATGAAACGGAACACGGCGGAAATGCTGCCCCGCTGGCGGAACGCGGAGAGACGGAAGCTGCCCACACCCGGCACGGGGATACCCATGTTGAGTTCGTTGTGGTCTTCCAGCTCCTGCATCTGCTTTGCGGAAGTGACTTCCGCCAACAGCGACTTGATGGTCGCGTTGTCCATTTTCTGCTGGTTGACGGGAAGCAGGTGTCCGTTGATCTTGATATGGATCGGCGAGTTCACGGTGATGAACAGGTCCGATGCCTTCTTGTCCTTCATCAGCTGGAACAGGCGGTCCATTGCCATGATGCTCTCCTAGGTGGCCAGATGAAAAAGGCCGCCGTCAGGCGGCCTGCCATCACACGATCAGGCGTCGCGCAGCAGTTCGTTGATGCCCGTCTTGGCGCGGGTCTTGGCGTCCACGCGCTTGACGATGACGGCGCAGTACAGGCTGTACTTGCCGTCGGCGGAGGGCAGGTTGCCCGAGACAACCACGGAACCGGCGGGCACGCGGCCGTAGGTGACTTCGCCGGTGGCGCGGTCATAGATCTTGGTCGACTGGCCGATGTACACGCCCATCGAAATGACCGAATTTTCTTCGACGATCACGCCTTCGACGATCTCGGAACGCGCGCCGATGAAGCAGTTGTCTTCGATGATGGTCGGGTTGGCCTGCATCGGCTCCAGCACGCCGCCGATGCCGACGCCGCCGGACAGGTGGACGTTCTTGCCGATCTGTGCGCAGGAACCGACGGTGGCCCAGGTATCGACCATTGCGCCTTCATCGACATAGGCGCCGATGTTGACGTAGGACGGCATCAGCACGACGTTCTTGCCAATGAAGCTGCCACGGCGGGCAACAGCCGGCGGTACCACGCGGAAGCCGCCCTTGGCGAAATCCTCGGCGGTGTAATTGGCGAACTTGGTCGGAACCTTGTCATAGAACTGCATGCTGCCGCCGGCCGGCATCGGCACGTTGTCTTCCAGGCGGAAGGACAGGAGCACCGCCTTCTTGATCCACTGGTTCACCACCCAGCTGCCGCTGTCCTTCTGCGCCACGCGCAGCGTGCCTTGGTTGAGCTGCTCCAGGACGTGGGCGACGGCGTCGCGCACTTCCGCGGGGGCGGACTTCGGAGAAAAATTGGCGCGGTCTTCCCAGGCCTGGTCAATGATCTGCTGGAGTTGTTGAGTCATTTGCTTTGCTTCTCAAGTTGATGGATCAGGATAATTTCTTGGTGAATTCGACGATGCGTTGCGCTGCTTCGAGGCATTCATCCACCTCGGCCACCAGCGCCATGCGGATGCGATTCTGTCCCGGGTTGATGCCATGCGCTTCGCGCGCCAGATAACTTCCAGGCAACACCGTCACATTATATTCGGCGTACAGGCGCTTCGCGAACTCGGTATCGGACATGCCGTTGTAACGGTCGACCTTGGCCCAGAGGTAGAAACTGGCATCGGGAAGGCGTACGTCGAGCACTTCTTCCAGCAAGGGTGTGACCTGGTTGAATTTTGCGATGTACTTCGCGCGGTTTTCCTCGACGTGCTGTTCGTCATTCCAGGCAGCGACCGATGCGGCCTGCACGGACGGGCTCATTGCGCTGCCGTGGTAGGTGCGGTAAAGCAGGTATTTCTTCAGGATTTCGGCGTCGCCCGCGACGAAGCCGGAACGCATGCCGGGAACATTCGAGCGCTTGGACAGGCTGGAGAACGACACCAGGCGCGGATAGCCGGTGCGGCCCAACTTGTGCGCTGCTTCCATGCCGCCCAGCGGAGCGTCGGACTTGAAGTAGATCTCCGAGTAGCATTCGTCCGACGCAATGACAAAGCCGTATTTGTCCGACAGGTCGAACAGTTCCTTCCAGTCGTCCAGGTTCAGGACGGCGCCGGTCGGGTTGCCGGGCGAGCAGATATAGAGCAACTGGACGCGCGGCCAGATGTCGGCGGGCACGCTCTTGAAGTCCGGTGCGAAGTTGCGCTCCGGATCGGAATTCACGAAGTACGGCTGCGCGCCGGACAGGTAGGCCGCGCCTTCATAGATCTGGTAGAAGGGATTCGGACACATCACCAGCGCATCACCCCCGGTCGGGTCGATCACCGTCTGCGCCAATGCAAACAAGGCTTCGCGCGATCCGTTCACTGGCAATATCTGTGTCGCAGCATCAATCTTCGGCAACCCGTACCGCCGTTCGAGCCAGCCCGCGATGGCTGCACGCAATGCATCGGAGCCCGCAGTCGTCGGATAGCTTGCCAGTCCGACAAGATTGTCGGTCAAGGCTCTTTTGATCAGCGCCGGCGTCGGATGCTTCGGCTCCCCGATGCCGAGGCTGATGGGCGCATAGGCGGCATTCGGTTTCACGCCCGCGAACAGTTGCTTCAGTTTTTCGAAGGGATAGGGTTGTAATTTGTTTAACAGCGGATTCACGGGGAAGGGCTCGGCTGGAAAGAGGTGGGATGCAAAAAGACCAAAGGCGGCATTATACCGTCGGCGTCCCACCTGCGCCGGAGGGATTTCCCTAGGCAAAAGTGATGATCCAGGGATGTGAAATGTTATGATAGGCCCCTTTCCCGGGGCGGCATCAAGCGCCTGCTTCAACTAGCCAGGAACAGTCGATAAAGTGCGTCTAAATTCCATTAAATTATCCGGATTCAAGTCCTTCGTCGATCCGACCAACTTCCAGGTGCCGGGCCAGCTGGTAGGTGTGGTGGGGCCGAACGGTTGCGGCAAGTCCAACATCATGGACGCGGTGCGCTGGGTGCTGGGCGAATCCAAGGCGTCCGAGTTGCGCGGCGAATCGATGCAGGACGTCATCTTCAACGGTTCGACCAGCCGCAAGCCTGCGGGCCGCGCTTCCGTCGAACTCGTCTTCGACAACAGCGACGGCCGCGCCGCCGGCCAATGGAGCCAGTACGCCGAGATCGCCGTCAAGCGCACACTCACCCGCGACGGCACCTCGACGTACTACATCAACAACCAGGCGGTGCGCCGCCGTGACATCCAGGACATCTTCCTTGGCACCGGTCTCGGTCCGCGCGCCTACGCGATCATCGGCCAGGGCATGATTTCGCGCATCATCGAGGCGCGTCCGGAAGACCTGCGCATCTTCCTCGAAGAGGCTGCGGGCGTGTCCAAGTACAAGGAACGCCGCCGGGAAACAGAAAACCGCCTGCACGATACCCGCGAGAACCTCACACGTGTCGAGGACATCCTGCGCGAACTCGGCACCAATCTCGAAAAGCTGGAAGCCCAGGCCGCCGTCGCGCAGAAGTTCCGCGAGCTGCAGGCCGACCAGGACGAGAAGCAGAAGCTGCTCTGGCTGCTGCGCAAGAACGAAGCCAAGTCGGAGCAGGAAAAGTACTTCCGCGACATCGAGCGCGCGCAGACCGAACTCGAAGAGCAGACCGCAAAATTGCGCCACGTCGAAACGGAGCTGGAGCATATGCGCCAGGCGCACTATGCGGCCGGCGACCGCATGCACACGGCGCAGGGACACCTGTACCAGACCAATTCGGAAATCGGCAGCCTCGAGGCGCAGATCAAGTTCGTCATCGAATCGCGCAACCGCCTGCAATCCCAGCTGAATTCCCTGACCGCCCAGCGCGACCAGTGGCAGCGCCAGGGCCAGCAACAGCAGGAGGAACTCGAGGAAGCGGAAATGCACCTCGAGGAACATGGCTTGCGCGTCGAACAGGCGCAACAGGCCGCGCAGACGCAGCACGACAACTTGCCGGCGCTTGAGCAGGCATGGCGCGAGGCTCAGTTGGCGACCACCGAGTCGCGCGGCAAGATCATGCAGGTCCAGCAGCAGATCGAACTGGAATCGGCGCACCAGCGCAATGCATCCAGCATCCTCGCCAACCTGGCTTCCCGCAAGGAGCGCCTGCAGCAGGAAAAGAACGGCATGGCCATGCCGGACACCGCGCACCTGAGCAACCTGAAGATGCAGCTTGAGGAAAAACAGGCGGCACTCGAGGAAGCCAGGGAGCAACTCGAATCGGCGCAGGAGCAGCAACCGCAGCTCGAAGAAGAACGCCGCGCCGCACAGCAGCAGCTGAACACCGAGACCGCCAACAACGCGCAGCTCGAGGCACGTCTCGCCGCGCTGAAGCAGCTTCAGGAAAATGTGCAGACGCAGGGCAAGGTCCAGCCCTGGTTGAAAAAGCACGAGCTCGGCGAGCTGCCGCGCCTGTGGCAAAAGCTGCATATCGACCAGGGCTGGGAAACTGCGCTGGAATCCGTACTGCGCGAACGTACTTCCGCGCTGGAAATGTCGAATCTGGATTGGGCAAAGGCTTTCTTCAACGACGCGCCGCCCGCCAAGCTGGCATTGTTCACGCCGAATGCCGCGGGTGCGCCGACGCCGGTCGAGGCGCCTGCCGGCTTGAAGCCGTTCATCGGCCTGCTGCAATTGAACGATCCCGGATTGCGCGCGCTGATGCAGGACTGGCTGCACAACGTCTTCATTGCCGAGGACACCAATTCCGCATTCGTCGACCGCGCCAAGTTGCCGGTCGGCGGCTACTTCGTCACGAAGCAGGGCCACGTCATCGGCAAGACCAGCGTTCGTTTCTATGCCTCCGATTCAGAGCAGGATGGCATGCTCGGGCGCCAGCAGGAAATCGAAAACATCACCAAGCAATTGCGCGCGCAGCAAATGCTCGCCGACGAGGCAAAATCGCGCGCCGTTCGCGCAGAATCCGCGCTTACGCAAGCGACGCAACGCCTCGGCGAACTGCGCCAGCGCGTCACCCAGCTGACGCAGACGGTGCATGGACTTCAGCTCGAAGTGATGAAGCTTTCCGAGGTGCAGGACCGTTTCAACCAGCGCAGTACCCAGATCGACTCCGACCTCGCGGAAATTGCCGCGCAGGAGGCTGAACAGCAACAGACGAAGGCGGAATCCGAAGAGAAGTTCGAGCAGCTCGACATCGAACTGGCCGAACTGCAGGAAAAACACGAGACCGGCCAGACCGATTACCTTGCCAAGGAGCAGCAGCTCAACGATGCCCGCTTGCGCCTGCGCGAACTTGAACGCGCTGCGCAGGAAGCAGAATTCGCCGAAAAGGCACATCGCAACAAGATTGAAGAGCTGAAGCGCAGCATCGCAACGGCGCTGGAGCAGTCCGCCCGGCTGTTTGCGAGCATGCAGCAGGGAAGCCTGGAGCTTGAGAGCCTCGACGACCAGGCAGCGCAGGCCGGTCTGCAGGATCTGCTCGAGAAACGCAGCGACCAGGAGCGCGCGCTTGCCGATGCGCGCCATGAACTTGACCAGTTGACCCAGCAGCTGCGCCATGCGGAAGAGTCGCGCCTGCAAGCCGAACGCAGCCTTCAGCCGCAACGCGACAAGATCATGGAACTGCAACTGAAGGAGCAGGCGGCACGCCTGAACCAGGAGCAGTATGCGCAGCACCTCATTGAAGCGCAGGCGGATGAAGCGGCGCTCGCAGAAAAGCTGAACAGCGATCTTCGTCCTTCCTATCTGCAGGGCGAAGTCACACGCCTGACCAATGCGATTGCCGCGCTCGGCGCCGTGAACCTTGCGGCGCTCGACGAGCTTGCCGAAGCCTCGGAGCGCAAGAAGTTCCTCGATTCCCAGCATGCCGACCTGACCGAAGCGATCACGACGCTGGAAGATGCGATCAACAAGATCGACAAGGAAACGCGCGAATTGCTGCAGGATACCTTCGACAAGGTGAACAAGCATTTCGGAGAACTGTTCCCGGTCCTGTTCGGCGGCGGCCAGGCGAAGCTCATCATGACCGGCGAGGAAATCCTCGATTCAGGCGTGCAGGTGATGGCGCAACCCCCGGGCAAGAAGAACGCGACGATTCACCTGCTGTCGGGCGGCGAAAAGGCGCTCACCGCGACTGCGCTCGTGTTTTCGATGTTCCAGCTCAATCCGGCGCCGTTCTGCCTGCTGGACGAGGTGGATGCGCCGCTGGACGACGCCAATACCGAGCGCTTCTGCAACATGGTCAAGCGCATGTCGTCGCAGACACAATTCCTCTTCATTTCGCACAACAAGATCGCCATGGAAATGGCCCAGCAACTCATCGGCGTCACGATGCAGGAACAGGGCGTATCCCGGATTGTCGCGGTGGATATGGAAGCGGCTGCGAATTTTGCGGCGGAGGCGCAGGCAGCCTGATGCGTGGAATTGTTTGCGTGCGTCCGTCGGATGCACGCAAACATCAATGCGGCCGGTTTAATTGCGTGCGGAGCGCGCCAGTGCGGCGCGTTTTTGGTAGTAGGCAACATTCATCTGCGCTTCCCGTGCTCGCTGCTGTTCCACGTCGGCGCAGATCAGGTAATGCTGCTCGGCGCGTTGCAACCACCAGCGCTGGATTGATCGCACAATCGGACTGATGGACATCATTGCGAGTTGCTGGAATTTGAATTCTTTCGGAGTGGAAATGTCGAAGCCTGAGTTGGCGGAGCGCATGTTCATTCCTGTTGTATTGCCTGACTGGCGCTGGGTGCTGCCTGGGCGCGCGTGGGCTTCCTCGCTGGCATAGGCACGGGCCATGCTCGCGCTTGTTCCATATTGAGATTCCATGCAATCCTCCAGATAAGAAAGGAATTTCCTGGTGTTTCGGCGTGGAGGCCGAAACGTGGTTCAGCAATGACAGTGCGCGCGCTTTGCTACTGAAAAATGTCGCTGCGGAATAGTTGTTATTCTATTGTTCACGACATTCCGCCTGTATTGATGAACGTCAACGGGCCGGAACCGATGTTTCGGCAAGGATCAATTCCTGGTGAACATTTTTAAATGGACCGCAAGAAAGACTGCATCGCGTTGCAGCCTGTCTTGCTTGACAACTTTATTGACCGACACTACTCTCAGCCCGGTACCGGCGAGGGTAGTATCCTCGCCCCCAAGCCATTCTTCGCCCATGGCGCGCGGTTGGCTTCTACCTGGATGCACAAATGACCCGATCACTGATTTCCGGATGGCATGGTTTCCATCCTTTCCCCATTGAGGTACGTGAGGCATGACGGAACTGCAAATGAGCCTCATGGCCATCGGCGGCACGATTGTCGTTGGCGTGATCAGCTATAACAAGTGGCAAGAGTACAAGGCGCGGAAGAGTGTGCAGCGTGCCTTTTCCTCGGAGCATGACGACGTGCTCATGAATCCTTCGGACGTTCCTTCCGGCACAAGGCAGGAACCGACGCTGGCGCCCGGTGCGGAAGCTGTTGCCGGGATGCCGGCCGCTGCCCATGAGGACGAACAGATCGAGGCGCTGGTTGAAGTGCCGCAGAAAGAACTGCCGGTGGACGATCTCATCGACTGCTCGATTTCGCTCACGCTTCAGGCGCCTCAGCGCGGGGAGAAGATCCTGCAAAAGCTGCAGTCCCTGCGGCACGTCGGGAACAAGGCGGTTCATTTCATCGGCCAGCGCGAAGACAGCAGCTGGGAGCCTGTTGCTCATGGCGGACAGTACTACGGACTTTTCGCCGGCGTGCAGCTGGCGAACCGCAGCGGTGCGCTGAATGAAATTGAATACTCCGAGCTGATCACGCGCTTGCGCCAGCTCGCTGACGAACTGGACGCGGACCTCGACGTCCCCGACATGGCGCACGTCATGGCACGGGCGCGGTCACTGCACCAGTTCGTCGCCGAGTACGACGCGCAGCTAAGTGTCAACGTGCAATCGAAAGGCGCGCCATGGGCGATCAATACCCTGCTTGCGGCACTCGAACGCCAGGGTTTTGATCTGCGCCCCGACGGCCGGCTTGTCATGCCCGACGGCGATGGCGGCATCCTCTTCTCTCTTTCCACCAATGTGACGCTCGCGGCCGAAACGACGTCACGCCTGACCTTGTTGCTGGACGTGCCCCGCGTGGCGCCGCAACGTGACGGTTTCGGTGCGATGACGGCGTGTGCGCGCATGCTTGCCTCCCGGCTGGACGGCGTGGTCGTGGACGACGGCAACCAGCCCCTGGCAGAACCTGCGCTGGCTGAAATTGCCGAACAGGTGACAGCGTTCTACAACCACATGGAAACCGCGAACATCCCGGCAGGATCCACGCGCGCATTGCGCCTGTTCAGCTGACGAATGCAACCCGACCTGTTTCCCGGTTCCCCCGGGACAACCCATTGGCAGGAGCGGGCCGCTTGGTTGCGGGCCGAGCTGCATCGCCACAACCATGCCTACTACGCACTCGACAATCCGACCATTCCCGATGCGGAGTACGACAAGCTGTTCCGCGAGCTGGTCGAACTGGAGCAGGCGCATCCCGAACTGATGACGGCTGACTCGCCGACGCAGCGCGTCGGCGGCAAGCCCCTGCCGCAGTTCGAGCCGGTACGGCATGCGATACCGATGCTGTCGATCCGTACCGAGACCGATACCACCGAAGCCGGTGCCATTGCGTTCGACGCCAGGCTTAGGCGCGAACTCGCACTGGACGCCGAAGCGGCGCAGCTCGAATATGCCGTGGAGCTCAAATTCGACGGACTGGCGCTGAATTTGCGCTACGAGAACGGCATCCTCGTCAGGGCAGCAACGCGTGGAGACGGTGCGACCGGCGAGGATGTTACCCAGAACATTCGGACGATCCGCCAGATTCCGCTGCGCCTGGAGAATTGCGAGGCTCCCGTGCTTGAGGTGCGCGGCGAAGTCTATATGCGCCGCGATGCATTCGAGCGCATGAACGAGCGCCAGCGTGAAAAAGGCGAGAAGACGTTCGTCAATCCCCGCAATGCAGCCGCGGGAGCCGTCCGCCAGCTCGATCCGGCGATTGCCGCACAGCGTCCCCTCAGTTTTTTTGCCTATGGCCTTGGGGACGTACAGGGCTGGCAGACACCCGAGACGCACAGCGGTACCCTCGATGCCCTGGCAGCAATGGGCATGCCAGTCAATGCCGAGCGCAGGGTCGTCGCCGGCGCATCGGGCCTGGCAGAGTTCTACAAGTACGTTGCCGCCATTCGCGACACGCTTCCCTTCGACATCGACGGTGTCGTCTACAAGGTCAACAGCTTTGCCTTGCAGCGTCGCCTCGGGTTTGTATCCCGCGAGCCGCGCTGGGCCGTGGCGCACAAGTATCCGGCGCAGGAGCAGATGACGGTGGTGCGCGACATCGATGTCCAAGTGGGGAGGACGGGCAAGCTGACGCCGGTGGCCAAGCTGGAGCCGGTATTCGTCGGCGGCGTGACAGTGACCAACGCCACGCTTCACAACGAGGATGAAACACGCCGCAAGGATGTTCGCATCGGCGACACAGTGATTGTGCGCCGTGCGGGCGATGTCATCCCCGAAGTTGTCTCCGTCGTGCTGGAGCGGCGGCCCGCTGCGGTCGGCCAGCCGTTCGACATGTTCCAGCGACTGGAAGGCAAATGCCCGGTGTGTGGCAGCCATATCGACCGCGAGGAAGGCGAGGCGGACTGGCGGTGTACCGGCGGCCTGGTCTGCGCCGCGCAGCGAAAGCAGGCGATTGCGCATTTTGCCGGCCGCCGCATGATGGATATCGAAGGGCTGGGCGATCGCTACATCGAGAACCTCGTCGACCTTGGTTACGTGCACAGCATCGCCGACCTGTACCGGCTGACACTGGACGATCTCCTCGAGATGAAGCGCCGCGCCGACGAGCGTGATGGCATCACGCCGGAAACGGTGCAAAAAGGAAAGATTGCGACGAAGTGGGCAGAGAATCTGATCGATGCCATCGAGGCGAGCAAGAACCCGCCGCTGGAGCGGCTGCTGTTCGCCCTTGGCATCCGCCATGTCGGCGAAACGACGGCCAAGACGCTCGCGGACTGGCTGGGCAGCCTGGCCAACATTCGCCAGGCGCCGGTCGCCTTGCTCCGTGTCCTGCCTGACATTGGCGACACCGTTGCCGAATCGATTTCTGAATTCTTCGCCGAGGAGCGGAACCAGCAGGCAATCGACAAATTGCTGGCGGCGAATGTAAAGCCGCGTGACGAGCATCCGCCCAGTGCAAAGTTGCGCGAAAAGCTGGGACAGGCGGAATTGCTCGCGGCGTTGCGTATTCCGAAGTTCACCGAAACGCGTTGCCGCCAGGCTGCGGAACAGGGGGCGGATATCTCCTCGCTTGGCGAGATTCCGGTTTCCGACAGCATCGATCTGCCAAAGAACATCAAGGAGTCGATCGCCATGTGGATTGCCGAGAGCGATCATGCTGCGCAGGTCGCTCATTTGGATGCCGTTCGTCGAAACCTGCTTGATCAGTTGCCTGCAGGCGCGGCGGCCGAGGAGGGACATCTTGCCGGCAAGACCTTTGTGTTGACCGGCACGCTTCCCGACCTGACGCGCGACGAGGCGCAGGCCCGTATCGAGGCAGCCGGCGGCAAGGTGTCCGGTTCGGTATCGAAAAAGACATCCTTCGTCGTCGCCGGCGAGGAAGCGGGAAGCAAGTTGACCAAGGCCCAGGACCTGGGTGTCCCGGTGATCGATGAAGCTGCATTGCTCAGGATGCTGGAAGAAAAATGACACGAGTACGGAAAGCCGTCTTCCCGGTTGCAGGACTTGGCACGCGCTTCCTTCCGGCGACGAAAGCCCAGCCGAAGGAAATGCTGCCGGTAGTGGACAAGCCCTTGATTCAATATGCGGTCGAGGAGGCGGTCGCCGCCGGCATTACCCAGATGGTCTTCATCACCGGGCGCAACAAGCGCGCCATCGAAGACCATTTTGACTCTGCCAACGAGCTTGAACTGGAGCTGGAAGCAGGGGGCAAGACAGAGCTGCTGGACATCCTGCGCAATGCCGTGCCGAAGGACATCCATTGCATCTACATGCGGCAGCCGGCGCCGCTCGGGCTCGGACACGCCGTGCTTTGCGCCCGTCCGGTCGTCGGAACCGAACCCTTTGCCGTCTTGCTGGCGGACGACCTGATGGACGTGGACACCGGTTGCAAATCGGTTCTTGGCCAGATGCTCGATGCTTATTCCAGCGAAGGGGCGAGCATCCTTGCTGTGCAGGATGTGCCGCGAGAAGAAACCAGACAGTACGGCATCGTCAGTACGAGTCCCTGCAAAGAACGATTGGCGCTGGTGCGCGGCATCGTCGAAAAGCCGGCTCCGGAACAGGCGCCATCCACGCTCGGTGTCGTCGGGCGCTACGTCCTGAACAACAGTATCTTTGATTATCTCGAACGCATCGGAAAAGGCGCCGGCGGCGAAATCCAGCTGACGGACGGTATTGCGCAGCTCATGCAGCATGAGCGCGTGATGGCATATCGCTTCGATGGCCGGCGGTATGACTGCGGGTCGAAGCTCGGCTACCTGCAGGCGACCGTAGCCATGGGGCTGAAACATCCCGAAATGGGGCCCGCGTTCGCACACTATCTGGAACAACTGAAATGACTGTCCGCGAAATCCTCAAGATGGGCGATCCGCGCCTGTTGCGCCAGGCGGAAGCCGTGACGCAGTTCGACACTCCGGAGCTGCATGCATTGATCGCCGACATGTTCGATACGATGCGCGCGGCTAACGGGGCCGGGCTTGCCGCGCCGCAGATTGGTGTCAATCTGCAGCTGGTTATCTTCGGCTTCCAGCAGAATGTGCGCTACCCGGATGCACCCCCGGTGCCGGAGACGGTCCTGATCAACCCGGTCCTCAAGCCGTTATCGGACGAGATGGAGGAGGGCTGGGAGGGCTGCCTTTCCGTTCCCGGCCTGCGCGGCGTGGTGCCGCGCTGGAACCGGTTGCACTACGCAGGCGTAGACCAATACGGCGCGGCGATCAGCCGTGAGGCGGAAGGATTTCATGCGCGTGTAGTGCAGCATGAATGCGATCACCTTGCCGGGATTCTTTATCCAATGCGGATCAAGGATTTTTCACGGTTCGGCTACGTCGATATCCTGTTCCCGGGACTGGATGCCAGCGCCGACGACTAGAATTGCTCGTCGCTGCCGAGATAGCGCCACTGGCCAACTGGCAGTTCGCCCAGCTTGACGCGGCCGATCCGCACGCGCTTGAGCCCGAGGACCTTGAGGCCGACCGCTTCGCACATGCGCCGGATCTGGCGCTTCTTTCCTTCCCGCAGCACGAAATTCAACTGGTCGTCATTCTGCCACCGCACCTTGGCCGGCAGCAGCTTCTTCCCGTCGAGCGACAGGCCGTGGTTGAGCAGCTTGAGGTCGGAATCCGGAAGCTTGCCCGGCCTGGTGTACTGGACGCGCACAAGGTATTCCTTTTCGATGGAGGTGTCCTCGCCGATCAACTGCTTGGCGATGCGCCCGTCCTGCGTCAGCACGAGCAGGCCGACCGAATCGATGTCGAGCCGTCCCGCAGGCACGAGGCTGCGCAAGTGGCTGGGATGGAACTGGATCGGCGCCTTGTCTTCCTTCCACCGGCTGTCGGCGGAGACGATGGTCACGGCCGGCTTGTAGCCATCTTCTGCCTGTCCGCTGACGAAGCCGACCGGCTTGTTCAGGAGCACCGTGACGCGCTTCGCTTGCTGCGCCGATGCCTGGCGTTCGATCGTGATGCGCTGGTTCGGCAGGACTTTGCTGCCGAGTTCGGAAATGATTTTTCCGTCGACGCGCACCCATCCGCGTTCAATCCATTCATCCGCCTCGCGGCGTGAGCAAAGCCCGAGCTCGGACATGCGTTTGGACAGGCGTACTGGTTCGTTCATGGTGATGCAGGGGAAAAGGGTTAGATGCGAAGCGCGTCCAGCAGGTCGGTTTCGAGCTGGATCTGGCTGCGCGCATTATGGAGCATCGGCCCGTCTACCAGGAACACGTCTTCCACGCGCTCGCCCAAAGTCATGATCTTCGCGGTGTGCAGGTTGACGCGGTACTTCGCCAGGACATTGGCAATGGAATACAGCAGGCCGTTGCGGTCGTTAGCGGACACGGACAGAAGGTAGTATTGCCCCTTTTCATCCGGACGAAGGTCAACGGTCGGCGTGATCGGGAAGGTACGCGAAAGCCGCGACAGGCGGCCCTTGGTCGGTGGCGGCAGCGGTGTACTCGATTCCAGCAGTTCGGTCAGTTCGTGTTCGATGAGGCTGATGATGTCGCGGTAATTGTTCGCAAACGCCGGTTCGGTCACAAGGAACGTATCCAGCGCGTAGCCGTGTCTTGTCGTATGGATCTTGGCGTCGAGGATGCTGAAGTTTTTCTTGTCGAAGTAGCTGCAGATGCGCGCAAACAGATCCGGCTGGTCCTTCACATAGACTGCCACCTGCACGCCTTCGCCGATCGGGGCAAGGCGGGATTTCACGACCGGCGTCGGGCTATCCATCTTGTTGTAGAGCGAGCGCGTCTGCCATGCAATGTCGGCGGCATCGTGACGCAGGAAATAGGCGACGTCGAGCTGTTGCCAGAGCCGTTGATGCGCATCCTGCGGCAGGCCATACAGGCGGAGCGTCTTGAGTGCCGCTTCCTGGCGGTTGTGCAACTCATGGTCGGTCGACGGATCTTCGCCGCCGAGCACGCGCAGCGTCATCTTGTAAAGGTCTTCCAGCAGCTTGCCCTTCCATGCATTCCACACTTTCGGGCTGGTGCCGCGGATGTCGGCAACCGTCAGCAGATAGAGCGCCGTGAGGTGCCGCTCATCCTTCACAAGGGTTGCGAAATTGCGGATCACATCCGGGTCGGACAAGTCCTGCTTCTGCGCGACCTGGGACATCGACAGATGGTGTTCGACAAGGAAGACCACGAGTTCGCAATCCTCTCTCGAGAGGCCGTGCTCCCTGGCGAACTTGCGCGCATCGGCCATGCCGAGTTTCGAATGGTCGCCGCCCCGGCCCTTCGCGATGTCATGGAAGAGGGCCGCGATGTACAGCAGCCAGGGCTGCGCGAAGTTCGCCATGAGCTGGCTGCAGAACGGATACTCGTGCGCGTGCTCCGTCATCGTGAAGCGGCGCACGTTGCGCACCACCATCAGGATGTGCTGGTCGACGGTGTACACGTGGAAGAGGTCGTGCTGCATCTGGCCGATGATGCGGCGGAAGTTCGGCAGGTAGCGGCCGAGGATGCTGGTCTGGTTCATCCCGCGCAGTGCGTGGGTAATTCCTTGCGGCGCTTTCAGGATCTGCAGGAAGAGGGCGCGGTTCGCCGGATCGCGGCGGAACTTGCTGTCGATCTTGAAGCGGGCGTGCCAGAGGGCGCGCAAGGTGCGAGCCGTCATTCCTTTGAGCTCCGAATGCTGTGCGATCAGCAAAAACACTTCCAGCATCGCAGACGGCGTTGCCTCAAAGGTGTCGTCACGAGCGATATCGATGAGACCGTGGATTTCGTTGAAGCGCTCGTTGATCGGCTGGGGGGAGCCGGGCTGCGGAAACAGTTGCGCCTCGATGTTCTGCAGCAGGATGGTATTCAGCTGAGTGACGGCCTTGGCTGCCCAGTAATAGTGCTGCATCAGATATTCGCTGGCACGGCGCGTTTCCGTTGTCTCGAATCCGAAGGTTTCGGCGATTGGCGTCTGGACGTCGAAGACTAGTCGGTCTTCCCGGCGGCCCGCATGGATGTGCAGGCGGATACGGATGTCCTTGAATGCACGCTCCTTCTGCGTCAGTTGCCGTGCTTCCGTGGGGGTGATCAGCCCGCGTTCCGCCAGTTTGCGCCACGAATCCCCAAGGCCTGCCGCCTTGGCCACCCAGAGGATGACCTGCAGATCGCGCAGGCCGCCCGGGCTTTCCTTGCAGTTTGGTTCGAGGCTGTAAGGCGTGTCCTCGTACTTGACGTGACGCTGGCGCATCTCGAGCGTTTTCGCCTGGAAGAAGGCCTGTGGATTGATGGCCGCAGTATGGCGCTCCTGCAGGAATTGGAACAGCTTGCGATTGCCAGTGACGAGACGGCTCTCCAGCAGGCTGGTTTGGACGGTAATGTCGGCCGCGGATTCCGTCAGGCACTCGTCAACCGTCCGGATGCTGTGGCCGATTTCGAGGCCGATATCCCAGAAAAGCTGAACCAGTTCCTCGAGCTTTCCCTGAAGCGCAGTGTCCGGCGCGGCATCGAGCAGGATGAGAACGTCGACATCCGAATGCGGAAACAATTCGCCGCGGCCATAGCCACCGACAGCGACAAGCGCCGCACTCGAAGGAAGCATAAAGCTCTGCCACGCGTGGATGAGCGCTGCGTCGACATTCTGGCGCAGCTGCGTCAGCAGCTTTTCCGGTTTTCCGTCTGCCCGGAATGCCGCTATTGCTGCCTGGCGCTCTGCTTTCAACTGCTCCTTGAGCGTCATTGCAAGAGATGCCATGTACGCTACGCAGTAACGGTTTGAGCCGGGTTTGCTTGCTGGATGAAAGCGGGTGGGGGCGGCATGCCGGCGGACACGGTGAGCACTTCGTAGCCGGTCTCCGTCACCAGCACGGTGTGTTCCCATTGTGCGGAGAGGCTGCGATCCTTGGTCTTGATGGTCCAGCCGTCGCCCATCTCGCGGATTTCCCGGCGTCCGGCATTGATCATCGGCTCGACCGTAAAAATCATGCCAGGAAGCAATTTTTCAAGCGTGCCCGGCCGGCCGTAATGAAGAACTTGCGGCTCTTCATGAAAAACCTTTCCGATTCCGTGGCCGCAGAATTCACGAACGATACTGTAGCCGGCCTTCTCGGCGTGCTGTTGAATGACGTAGCCGATATCGCCCAGATGAGCCCCGGGCTTGATCCTGGAAATGCCGAGCCACATGCATTCGTAAGTGATTTCCGTTAATCGTTTGGCAAGAATGGAGGGCTCGCCCACAAAAAACATGCGGCTCGTATCGCCGTGATATCCGTCCTTGATGACCGTAATGTCAATATTGATGACATCGCCGTTCTTGAGCGCCTTGTCGCCCGGAATGCCATGGCAGACCACATCGTTGACCGAGGTGCAGATTGCCTTGGGATAGGGGGTATAACCCGGCGGGCAGTAGTTCAACGGCGCAGGGATGGTTCCCTGGACATTGGTCATGTATTCGTGGCAGAGACGATCAAGTTCGCCGGTCGTGACGCCGGGTTTGACGTAAGGTGTAATGAAATCAAGTACTTCGGCAGCCAGGCGCCCGGCTACGCGCATGCCCTTGATGTCGTCTTCGGTTTTGATAGTGATGGAACCCATGGCAAGCAACGATACGCCAGAAAGCGTAAATAATAGTCAATTGGGAATTATAGACGACGCACGTTTCGCCCGCTTGGGAATAGCGTTCCCCAGCTTGAATAATTCATTGAAATTAAGGTAGAATCTCGGGTTAGCTTGAAATGACTTCAAGTGAAACCGTTTGAAAATCGCGAATCCGGTCCCAAAGGGTGCCCAACCAAGGGTGACTGATCGGATTCCAGACCTAACCCTGGAGAAATTCATGTCCGTTACCATGCGCGAAATGCTGGAAGCCGGTGTCCATTTCGGTCACCAAACCCGCTTCTGGAACCCCAAGATGGCCCCGTATATCTTCGGTCATCGCAACAAGATCCATATCGTCAACCTGGAAAAGACCCTGGGTATGTACCAGGAGGCGATGAAGTACATTCGCCAACTCGCTGCCAACCGCGGCAACATCCTGTTCGTCGGCACCAAGCGTCAGGCGCGCGAAATCCTCGCTGCTGAAGCCCAGCGCGCAGGCATGCCCTACGTCGACCAGCGCTGGCTCGGCGGCATGCTGACCAACTTCAAGACCATCAAGACCTCGATCAAGCGCCTGAAGGACATGGAAGCGGCAATCGAAGACGGTTCCGTCGAGAAGATGAGCAAGAAGGAAGCGCTGATGTTCCAGCGCGAGATGGAAAAGCTGCAGAAGTCTATTGGCGGCATCAAGGATATGGGTGGCATTCCTGACGCTATCTTCGTCATCGACGTCGGCTACCACAAGGGCGCCATCACCGAAGCCACCAAGCTGGGTATCCCGGTCATCGGCGTGGTCGATACCAACCACTCCCCGGAAGGCGTGACCTACGTCATCCCGGGCAATGACGACTCCTCCAAGGCGATCACACTCTACGCTCGCGGCGTGGCAGATGCGATCCTGGAAGGCCGTGCCAACGCCACTACCGAAGTGCTGGAAGCAGTCAAGGGCGGCGCCGACGAATTCGTCGAGGTCAACGAGCAGGCCTAAGGCCCTGTGCCTGAAGTGTCGGGCTTCAAAGAAGGGGCAACAGCGGTTCGCCCCTTTTTTTTAGCCGGCTTGAACGTATTTTGATTGAACGCGTCCGAACAGACGCTCACTGAATTGAGGAGAAAGACATGGCGGCAATTACCGCAGCGATGGTAGGCGAACTGCGCGCAAAGACCGACGCGCCGATGATGGAATGCAAAAAAGCACTGACCGAAGCCGACGGCGACCTGGCCCGTGCTGAAGAGATCCTGCGCGTGAAACTGGGCAGCAAGGCATCCAAGGCTGCTTCCCGCATCACCGCTGAAGGCGTGGTTGCAGTTTCGATTTCCGGTGGCGTGGGCGCCATCATCGAAGTCAACTGCGAAACCGACTTCGTGACCAAGAACGACGAATTCATCGCACTGGCCAACACCGCAGCCAAGCTGGTCGCCGAGAAAAATCCGGCCGACGTCGCTGCGCTGTCCGCGCTGCCGGTCGACGGCAAGCCCCTGGAAGAAGTGCGCGCTGCACTGGTTGGCAAGATCGGCGAGAACATGTCGTTCCGCCGCTTCAAGCGTTACGACACCGGCTCCAAGCTGGTTTCTTACCTGCATGGCACGCGTATCGGCGTGCTGGTCGAGTACGACGGCGCGGATGAGCAGGTTGGCAAGGACGTCGCAATGCACATCGCAGCGATGAAGCCGGTTGCCCTGTCGTCCAACGACGTTCCGGCAGACCTGATCGAGACCGAGCGTTCGATCGCTGCACAGAAGGCAGCCGAGTCCGGCAAGCCGGCCGACATCGTCGCCAAGATGGTGGAAGGCAGCGTGCAGAAGTACCTGAAGGAAGTCTCCCTGCTGAACCAGGCATTCGTCAAGAATGACAAGCAGACCGTCGAGCAGATGCTGAAGGCAACGAACACCACCGTGAAGTCGTTCACGATGTTCGTCGTCGGCGAGGGCATCGAGAAGAAACAGGATGACTTCGCGGCAGAGGTTGCCGCACAGGTTGCAGCAGCCAAGCAGGCGTAAGCAAGAAAAGCGGGCCGAAAGGCCCGTTTTTCTAGGTGTATCGAATCACCAGCAGTGTGTGTACTTGTGCATGAGTCATTTCATGCAATTATTGCCAAGGAACATTGTTTTACGTTTCGTCAATAGACAAGTACACCGAAAATCCCGATTTTCAACTAATCTTAAGCCTGCGGAGGCTGGGTGCTGTTGAAATCGGGGATAACCGAATTTCAAGCAGAACCGGACATTACTAGGAGTCTTTGCCCATGACAAAACCAGCTTACAAGCGCGTCCTCCTCAAACTCTCCGGTGAAGCGCTGATGGGCGACGATGCATACGGCATCAATCGCGCAACCATCGAGCGCATGGTCGCGGACGTTGCCGAGGTGGCAGGGCTGGGTGTGGAGCTGGCAATCGTCATCGGCGGCGGCAACATTTTCCGAGGCGTCGCTCCCGGCGCGCAGGGAATGGACCGCGCGACAGCCGACTACATGGGTATGCTGGCTACCGTCATGAACTCGCTCGCGCTGGCCGATGCCATGCGCCAGGTCGGCATTACCGCCCGCGTCATGTCGGCGATCAGCATCGAACAGGTCGTCGAACCGTACGTGCGTCCCAAGGCACTGCAGTACCTTGAAGAAGGAAAGGTCGTGATCTTCGCCGCCGGCACGGGCAATCCGTTCTTTACCACCGACACGGCTGCAGCACTTCGTGGATCGGAGATCGGTGCGGAGATCGTGCTGAAGGCAACCAAGGTCGACGGCGTCTACAGCGCCGATCCCAACAAGGACCGTAATGCCGTACGCTACGCGACGATCAGCTTCGACGAGGCGATTTCCAAGCACCTGCAGGTCATGGATGCCACCGCGTTCGCACTTTGCCGGGACCAGAAACTGCCGATCAAGGTCTTTTCCATCGTCAAGCCGGGTGCCCTGAAGAATGTCATCATGGGCGAAGACGAAGGCACGCTGGTTCATGTATAACTAAGTCGTACCGTAGCAAAACAGGAGAGCAGAATGACAGTCGTTGACGTCAAGAAAACCGCCGAACAAAAGATGCAGAAGTCGATCGAGACGCTGAAGGCGGATTTGTCGAAAGTTCGTACCGGCCGTGCGCACGTGGGTATCCTCGACCACGTCCACGTCGATTACTATGGCACCCCGACGCAAATCAGCCAGGTCGCCAACCTGACCCTGCTCGATGCACGCACCATCGGTGTGCAGCCGTGGGAAAAGAAAATGGTGGGTGTGATCGAGAAGGCGATTCGCGAGTCGGACCTTGGCCTGAATCCGTCGACCCAGGGCGACCTGATTCGCGTGCCGACGCCGCCGCTCACCGAAGAGCGCCGCAAGGAAATCGTGAAGGTCGTGAAGGGTGAGGGCGAAGACGCCAAGGTTGCAATTCGCAATATCCGCCGCGACGCGAACGAAGCGCTGAAGAAGCTCCTGAAGGACAAGGCATGCTCGGAAGACGATGAGCGCCGCGCGCAGGACGATGTGCAGAAGCTGACCGACAAGTTCGTGGCTGAAGTCGACAAGCTGATTACCGAAAAAGAAAAAGAGCTTTTGACCGTTTGACGGCAGTTGGACGCGTTCCCCGGCGGTGGAACGCGTGCGCCGGAACCCGCCACCTCCGCACCGGTTTTACGCATCATGGTCGCGGCGTGAATTCGATGACAAATATCTCGGCTGCCGGGCGGCCGGGTTCCTCGCGATAACTCTTTTTCGTACCGGGCTAATCATGACGCATACCAGTTCAACGCAAGACATACCTTCTGCCTCACCGGTTCCGCGCCATGTTGCCATCATCATGGATGGCAACGGACGTTGGGCAACGAGGCGCTTCTTGCCGCGCGTGGCGGGTCACAAGAAAGGTGTCGAAGCAGTGCGCGCCATGGTCGAGGCGTGTGTTGAGCGCGGTATCGAGTACCTGACGCTGTTCGCATTCAGCTCCGAGAACTGGCGCCGCCCTGCGGAAGAAGTCTCGCTTCTGATGCGCTTGTTCATGACGGCACTGGAGCGTGAAGTGGCGAAGCTCCATGTCAACGGAGTACGCCTGAAGATTGTCGGTGACCTGAGCCGTTTCGATGCCAAGCTCCAGGAACTCATCGCCAGTGCCGAGCGCCGGACAGCCAACAACACGCGGTTGACATTGACGATTTGCGCGAACTACGGTGGCCGCTGGGACATCATGCAGGCCGTCGGCAAAATGATGGCAGCAAATCCCGGTGTGACGGACTTCTCCGAAGACCAGTTGGCGCAGCATCTCTCCATGGCCTATGCGCCTGAGCCGGATCTGTTCATCCGGACTGGCGGCGAGGAGCGGATTTCCAATTTCCTGCTCTGGCAGCTTGCCTATACCGAGTTCTATTTCACCGAAACCTTCTGGCCGGACTTTGACGGCCCGGCGCTCGATCTTGCCATTGAATCCTACCAGCAGCGCGAGCGGCGCTTCGGACGTACCAGCGAACAGCTGATAGAACAGAAAAAGGCGTCCTGATGCTGAAAACGCGCGTCATCACGGCGTTGGTATTGCTGGCAATCCTGCTTTCAGTCCTGTATTCGAAATCCCTGGTTTTCTTTCTTCTGGTGACGGCGGCATTCTTCGGTGCCGCCGCCTGGGAAGCCGCACGCCTGTTTCGCGCGACACAGCCGGTTGTCGGCGCAGCGATCTGGACAGCGGTCTTCGTGCTGGCGGTCTATTTCGCAGATGCGGGCAGCGTGCGCCTGCTGTTCGTGCTGTGCGTGGCGATCTGGGCGATCCGGCTTGCGCCTTCGCTCGCACTGGGTTTGCCGGCCGCCGGATCGGTAGGGAGCAGGCTCCTGGGCGTAGTCTATGGAATCGCCGTGTTTGGCTGCTTTGTCGCCATCGTCGCGCTGTTCCAGCACTCCCCCTTGTATCTGCTTTCGGTCATGGCGATTGTCTGGATTGCCGATATCGGCGCTTATTTCGCCGGCAAGGCGTTCGGAAAGCGCAAGCTTGCGCCATCGATCTCGCCAGGTAAATCATGGGAGGGCGCGATTGGAGGCTGGATCGCCGTTCTCGTTCTGGCAGGCCTGTCAGCGCATTACCCGCCGCTTGCGGATACCTTTGCCGCAGACGTCCTTGCTGGCTGGGGATGGGCTGGGTTCGCCGGTGTGATGACATTGATGGTCGCCGCCAGCATTGTCGGCGATCTGTTCGAGTCGCAGCTCAAGCGCCGGGCGGAGATGAAAGACAGCAGCAACCTGCTGCCGGGACACGGCGGCGTCCTGGACAGGATCGATGCCTTGATCCCGACACTCCCGCTCGCCGTCTTGATCGGCTCATGGCTTTGACACGGATGTAGCAATGCAGCGAATTACGATTCTTGGGTCAACCGGTTCCATCGGGGTTTCAACATTAGACGTGGTGGCACGCCATCCCGATCGTTACCAGGTGTACGCACTGACAGCACACAGCCGCGTCGATGAACTGGCTGCCCAGTGCCTCCAGTTCCAGCCTGAAGTTGCCGTTGTCGGCTCATCGGACGCCGCGTCCTCGCTCGCTCGCGCGCTTAAGGAAAAGGGCGGCAAGACGGAGGTGGCGTACGGCGAATCTGCATTGTGCGAGGTTGCGAGTGCCGCACGGTGCGATTCTGTCATGGCTGCCATTGTGGGTGCCGCCGGCCTTCCGCCAACTTTGGCGGCTGCGCGTGCAGGCAAGAAAGTATTGCTTGCCAACAAAGAGGCCTTGGTGATGTCCGGCCGTCTCTTCATGGATGCCGTCAGCGCAAGCGGAGCCGCTCTCTTGCCCATCGATAGCGAGCACAATGCTATCTTCCAATGCCTGCCCATAGGTTATGGCCGGGAGCCGGAGAGGCATGGTGTTTCGAAAGTGCTTTTGACCGCTTCCGGCGGTCCCTTCCTGAAGCGGGATGTCGATACCTTGGAGTCGGTAACGCCGGAAGAGGCCGTGGCACATCCGAACTGGGTCATGGGCCGGAAAATTTCAGTGGATTCGGCCACCATGATGAACAAGGGGCTGGAAGTCATCGAGGCGCACTGGCTCTTCGGCGCATCCGCCGAGCAGATCGAAGTAGTCATCCATCCGCAAAGCGTCATTCACTCCATGGTGTCCTATGTGGATGGCTCCGTCCTTGCCCAACTGGGCAACCCGGATATGCGGACGCCGATTGCCTACGGACTTGCTTATCCGGACCGGATCGCTTCCGGTGTGGCGGCGGTCGATCTGGTAAAGATTGGCCAGCTCTCATTTTTACAGCCGGATTTCGTCCGCTTCCCCTGCCTCAAACTGGCTTATGATGCCTTGTTGGCCGGTGGTACCGCGCCAGCTATACTGAACGCAGCCAATGAAGTTGCTGTCCAAGCATTCTTGGACAGGAGAATCGGTTTCCGCGCCATTGATCGCGTCATTTCAAGCGTCATGGATGCCGTGCCCTGTGTCGAGATGACCTCGCTCGATGATCTGCTGGAGCAGGACAGGCGAGCCAGGGAGAAAGCGCTTTCCTTCATTCAATGACTCTGTCGGGTAAACAATGACTCTGCTGCATACCGTAGTCGCGTTCCTTGTTGCACTTGCCCTGCTGGTTGTCGTGCATGAGCTGGGCCACTATCTGGTTGCCAGATGGTGTGGCGTCAAAGTCCTCCGCTTCTCCGTCGGCATGGGCAAGATTGTCTATTCCCGCCGGATCGGGCCCGACCAGACGGAATGGGCACTGTCGGCGCTCCCCTTCGGCGGTTACGTCAAGATGCTCGATGCTCGCGAGCAAGACCTCAGCACTATCCCCCCGGAAGACCTGAAGCGGGAGTTTACCCGGCAGTCCGTGTGGAAGCGGATCGCCATTGTGGCTGCGGGGCCACTCGCCAATTTTCTGCTTGCCATCGCTGTTTTTGCCGGCTTGTACAACTACGGCATTCCGGAACCGGCAGCCCGTCTGCGGGCAGTGCCGGAAAAGACATCCGCCTATGAAGCCGGTTTGCGTGGCGGTGAGCTCGTCACCACGGTCAATGGCGAGTCGGTAAAGATCTGGACCGACTTGCGCTGGAAAGTGATGCAACTGGCGCTCGAAGGTACGCCTGCCCAGCTCGGTGTACAACGTACAGTCGAAGGAAAGGGCACTACGTCTGAAACCGTCAGCGTGCGTCTGGACAGCTTGACCCCGGGCGACCTTGAAGGGGACTTTCTCGCAAAGATTGGGATCGATCTGGCACGCCCGAAGGCGATACTCGGGAAAATTGTTCCGGATGGACCAGCCATGCATGCCGGTCTTCAAGAGGGCGATGTCATTCAGGTGGTCGATGGACGGCCTGTGCTCGACGGTCTTGCCTTTGTGGAAATCATCAGGGCATCCGCCGGTAAATCTATTCGCATTGATGGCCTCCGTGCCGGCGAACCTTTTACTCTCGCAATCACACCCGAATCCTATGAGAACAACGGGCAGACGGTGGGAAGGATCAAGGCGGAAGTGCCGCTCGCACCGGAAATGGTCGTTGCCCAGGAATCGCTCTTGCCCGCCCTTACCAAGGCCGTCGGCAAGACCTGGGACACCAGCGTACTGACTCTCAAGATGCTTGGTAAAATGCTCATCGGCGAAGTTTCCTGGAAGAACATCACAGGGCCCATTACCATCGCCGACTACGCCGGGCAGACTGCGCGAATCGGAATCATCAGTTACCTGACCTTTATCGCGTTCATCAGCATCAGTCTGGGTGTCATGAACCTGCTTCCCATCCCGGTTTTAGACGGGGGGCTTTTACTGTATTATTCGCTGGAACTTTTGACCGGGCGGGCGATCCCCGAACGGATCGGAGAATTGGCCCAGCGAGCAGGCGTGGGCATTCTGATGACCTTGATGGCGGTAGCCGTCTTCAACGACATCATCCGGCTCATGTCCTGAGTCCCTGCCAGCCCCGAGCGGACCGCCGGCGGGCAGGGATATTGATAATAAAATAACCGATGAAATTATATTCCGAGCGTTCTCCCCAGTCTTTCTTTTCCCGCCGACTTATCGCTGTTGCCGCCTTGGCTCTCTGTGCCGGACATGCGCTGGCGGTGGATCCGTTTACGATCAAGGACATCCGCGTCGAGGGTATCCAGCGCACCGAGGCGGGAACCGTATTCAGCTACCTGCCGGTACGTGTCGGAGAAACCTACAACGATGAAAAGGGCGCCGCTGCCATCAAGGCGCTCTACGCCACGGGTTTCTTCAAGGACGTCCGCCTTGAGGTGGAAGGCAACGTGCTCGTGGTCTCGGTAGAAGAACGCCCGGCGATCGCAGGCGTCGATTTCTCCGGCACCAAGGAGTTCGACAAGGAGCAGTTGACGAAGGCGCTCAAGGATATCGGCCTGGGCGAATCGCGCATCTTCGACAAGGCATTGGTCGATCGCGCGGAGCAGGAGCTGAAGCGCCAGTACCTTTCGCGCGGCCTGTACGGCGTGCAGATCACGACCACCGTCACGCCGGTCGAGCGCAATCGCGTCAACATCAGCTTTGCCGTGGACGAGGGCGAAGTATCCCGCATCAAACAGATCAACATCATCGGCAACAAGGCATTCCCGGAAAAGGATCTCCTTGGATTGCTGAACCTGCGCACCCCCGGCTGGTTTACCTGGTACACCAAAGCCGACCAGTATTCCAAGCAAAAGCTGACCGGCGACATCGAATCCCTGCGTTCCTTCTACCTGAACCGCGGCTATCTCGAAATGCAGGTCGAGTCGACGCAGGTGTCGATCACCCCGGACAAGCGCGACATTTACATCACGATCAATATCAACGAAGGTGAAAAGTTCACCGTCGGCGACGTCAAGCTGGAAGGCGAAATGTTCGGCCGCGAAGATGAACTGCGCGGCCTGGTCGAACTGAAGAGCGGCGATGTGTACTCGGGCGAAAAGCTGGCGGAAAGCGTCAAGAAGATTTCCGAGCGCATGGGCAATTTCGGCTATGCCTTTGCCAACGTCAATGCCAATCCCGAAATCAATCGCGAGAAGAAGGAAGTCAGTTTCACGGTACTGATTGATCCGGGCAAGCGTGTGTATGTTCGCAGGATCAACATCGCCGGCAATACCAAGACGCGCGATGAAGTGGTCCGCCGGGAATTCCGGCAATTCGAAAACTCCTGGTACGACGGCGAGAAGATTCGCCTGTCCCGCGACCGTGTGGACCGCCTTGGCTATTTCAAGGAAGTGAACATCGAAACGCCGGAGGTTCCGGGTACCACCGATCAGGTGGACGTCAACATGACCGTGGCCGAAAAGCCGACCGGCAACATCCTGCTGGGTGCCGGTTTTTCGAGCAGTGAAAAGCTCATGCTGACTGGCTCGATCCAGCAGGCCAATGCCTTCGGCAGCGGCAATACGCTTGGCATCGACGTGAACACGAGCCGCCGCAACCGCACCATTGCGCTGTCGCAGACGACCCCGTATTTCACCGATGACGGTGTCAGCCGCAGCTATGAAGTCTTCCTGCGCACGACGCGGCCTCCTGAAGTCAACACGGGCGATTACGTCGTCAAGACTACCGGCGCGAACATCAAGTTCGGCGTTCCGTTCTCCGAGGTGGATACGGTGTTCTTCGGTGCCGGCATCGAACGGACCCAGGTCCAGACCTATACGGGAGTGCCGGGTTTCAACGACAGTCCCGAGCTGTACAAGCGTTACGTCTCCGACTTTGGCGATGGCACGGATGCGACCACCACCAGCTTCCCGCTGACTGCGGCATGGCAGCGGGATAACCGCGACAGCGCACTAGTACCGACGGTTGGCCGCTATCAGCGCGTCAATGTCGAGTTCGCGCCGGCTGGCAGCCTGAAATACTACCGTGCCATGTACCAGCACCAGTGGTTCCGGCCCTTGTTCCGGGCGGTAACGCTGGCGCTCAACGGCGAGATTGATTACGGCCGCGGCCTGGGCGGACGTCCGTATCCGATCTTCAAGAACTTCTATGCAGGCGGCATTGGTTCCGTTCGCGGCTATGAAGGCTCCTCCCTCGGTCCGCGCGCACTGAACGGCGACCCGTTGGGCGGCACATCGCGTATCATCGCCAATGCCGAACTCCAGTTCCCGTTCCCGGGTTCCGGCAACGACCGGACCTTGCGCTGGTTTACTTTCTTTGACGCAGGTAATGTCTTTGCAGAGGGCGCGAAGATGGATGTGTCCGACCTTCGCTATGCCGTCGGCGCCGGTATCAGCTGGGTGTCGCCGATCGGTCCGTTGAAGCTGAGTTATGGCGTGCCGCTGAATTCGAAGGCAGGCGACCGCAAGCAGAACTTCCAGTTCCAGCTCGGTACCGGCTTCTAAGCCGTCAATGGCATAATGGTAATTTGATCTGCGGAGAATGACCTTGAAGTCTTTAACACCCAATTTTTCGCCGCTTAAGTGCTTCGCCCTGATCGCGGCGTTCCTGCTTCCGATTGCGGGCGCGCAGGCTCAGGAATCGAAAGTCGGTTTCGTGAGTACCGAGCGGATTTTCCGTGAAGCCGCGCCGGCGAAGGCTGCGCAGGCGAAGATCGAACAGGAGTTCTCTAAGCGCGACAAGGAGCTGCAGGATCTGGCAAGCCGCCTGAAGTCCATGTCCGACAAGCTCGACAAGGATGCCGCAGTCCTCTCGGAGTCTGACCGCGTCAAGCGCCAGCGCGAACTGGCCGACCTGGACAAGGATTTCCAGCGCAAGCAGCGCGAGTTCCGCGAAGACCTGAACCAGCGCCGCAATGAGGAACTGGCACTCGTCCTGGAGCGCACGAACAAGGTGATCAAGCAGATTGCGGAAAGCGAAAAGTACGACATCGTATTCCAGGAAGCTGTCTATGCCAGTCCGCGCATCGACATCACTGACAAAGTGCTCAAGGCGCTCAACAAGTAACTTTTCAAAGGGCCGCAATGAGCACTCGGCTGGGTAAATTGGTCGAACGCTTGGGAGGCCAACTGACAGGCGATGCAGAGATCGAAATCTCCGGCATCGCACCCCTCGACGCGGCAGGCGCGTCGCACATCACGTTTCTCTCCAATCCGAAGCTGAGGTCGCAGGCTGCGCAGACAAAGGCGGCAGCACTCATTCTTTCGGCAGCGGACGAACCGGTCATCAGCGCCACGTACAAGGGCGCTATGATCGTCACCGACAACCCCTACGCATACTTCGCAAGGACGGCACAGTATTTTGCCGAGTTGGAGGCTGTCCCGGTTGTGCCAGGCATCCATGCGAGTGCCTCCGTGCACCCGGATGCCAGGGTCCATGCCGGCGCAACGGTCGGGCCGCATGTAACCATCGATGCCGGTGCCGACATTGCGAATGGCGCAATCATCGATGCAGGCTGCTTTGTCGGCCGCAATGCGAAGGTCGGGGAGGGCACGCATTTCTTCGCCAACGTTTCCTTCCTTGCTGGATGCGAAATCGGCAGGCGCGGGATTGTTCATTCTGGCGCGGTGATCGGTGCGGACGGCTTTGGCTTCGCCCGCGAGAAAGGTGTTTACATCAAGATTCCGCAAACGGGCCGCGTGGTCATTGGCGATGACGTGGAAATCGGCGCCAATACGACGATCGACCGGGGGGCATTGGCCGACACGATCATCGAGGACGGGGTCAAGCTGGATAACCAGATCCAGATCGGTCACAACTGCCATATCGGCGCGCATACCGCCATGGCTGGCTGCGTTGGCGTTGCCGGCAGTGCAAAGATCGGGAAGTACTGCACGTTTGGCGGCGCCGCGATGGTGCTTGGTCATTTGACAATAGTTGACAATGTCCACATCTCGTCCGGCAGCATGGTGTCGCGTTCCATTCTCGAACCGGGGCAATATACGGGCTTTTATCCTTTGGCAAAGAATGCCGAATGGGAAAAATCCGCCGTCATCGTGCGCAATTTGGGAACAATGCGTGAGAAAATCCGCGAGCTGGAAAAAACCATCAAGTCGCTCACTGAAAAAAAGTAATGAAAACGCTCGATATCAATCAAATCAAAGAATATCTGCCGCATCGCTATCCGCTGTTGCTGGTTGACCGTGTGCTGGAATGGGAGTCCGGCAAGACGATCACCGCGATCAAGAACGTCACTGTCAACGAAGAATTCTTCAACGGACATTTTCCTCACAAGCCGGTGATGCCGGGCGTGTTGATGATCGAGGCGCTTGCCCAGACTGCCGCGTTGCTGTCCTTCCTGACGATGGGACAGAAACCCGATGAAAACAGCGTGGTCTACTTCGTCGGCATCGACGGTGCGCGCTTCAAGCGCCCGGTCGAGCCGGGGGACCAGCTCAGGATGCAGGTCGAAATCTTGCGCCAGTCGCGCGGAATCTGGAAATACAAGGCACAGGCAACGGTCGACGGTCAGGTGGCAGTCGAGGCTGAGTTGATGTGCACGATGCGCAGCGCGGCCGACGCAAGCCAGCCAGCGGGGCAGTAATGACAGTCATCCATCCAACCGCGATCGTCGATCCCAATGCGGAACTCGACGATTCGGTCGAGGTAGGCGCTTATTCGATCATTGGGCCCAACGTGAAAATCGGGGCCCGCACGAAGATCGGGCCGCATGTCGTGGTCGATGGCCATACGACCATCGGTTGCGACAACCGATTCCTGCAGTTTTCTTCGATCGGCGGCCCGCCGCAGGACAAGAAATACGCAGGCGAACCGACGCGGCTGGAAATCGGTGATCGCAATCTCGTGCGCGAGTTTTGCACGTTCAACCTGGGCACGGCGCAGGACGAAGGCGTCACACGCCTCGGCAATGACAACTGGATCATGGCCTATGTGCATCTCGCCCATGATGTTCAGGTCGGCAACAACACCATTTTCGCCAATAACGCAGCCCTCGCCGGGCATGTGCATGTGGGCGACTGGGTGATCCTCGGCGGTTTTTCCAACGTGCACCAGTTCTGCAAGATTGGTTCGCACGCCATGCTGGGAATGAGCACGAGCCTCACGCAGGACGTCCCTCCCTTCGTCATGCTGAACGGGAATCCGGCAGCGGCGCATGGCATCAATGTCGAGGGGCTCAAGCGGCGCGGCTTTTCCCGGGAACAGATCTCCGATATCCGCAACGCTTACAAGCTGATCTACAAGTCCGGGCTGACCCTGGAAGAGGCGAAGGCGTCGCTGGTCAAGCTGGAAGCGGATTCTCCCGGCTCGGCCGGCCATGTTCGCATGATGCGCGAATTCCTCGACACGACGACCCGTGGCATCGTCCGCTGAGCTTTCCATTGCGATGGTCGCTGGGGAAAGTTCCGGCGACCTGCTCGCCAGCCGGCTGCTTTCCGGATTACGCCCGCAACTGCCCGATGCCAGGATCCATGGGATCGGTGGCCATCGGATGGCGGAGTATGGTTTCCAGAGCCACTGGCCGATGGAAAAGCTGTCGGTGCGCGGCCTGTTCGAGGTGCTTGCGCACTACAGGGAAATCAAGGGTATACAGAATGCGCTGCGCGACATGCTGCTCGCCGAGACGCCGGCCGCATTCATCGGCGTCGATGCCCCCGATTTCAACTTTGGCCTGGAAGCGCCGCTGAAGCAGGCCGGCATCCCGACCATGCATTTCATCAGTCCGTCCATCTGGGCCTGGCGCGGCGGGCGCATCAAGAAAATTGCAAAGGCTGTCTCGCACATGCTGGTCGTTTTCCCGTTCGAGGAAGAGATCTACCGCAAGGCGGGAATACCTGTGACGTATGTCGGATATCCGTTGGCAGAAGTGATTCCGATGGCGCCCGATGTGGGTGCCGCACGGGCATCGCTTGGCCTTCCCTTGAATGTGAAAGTCGTGGCCATCCTGCCCGGCAGCCGCATGTCGGAACTGAAGTACAACGCGGTTGCCTTCATCGAGACGGCAAAACGCCTCGTTTCCCGTGATCCGTCGATCCGCATCGTCGTGCCCATGGCGGGCGACCGGCAGCGTGCCTACTTTACCGAGCTGGTCAACAAGGCGGGACTCGCCGATGTCGCGATCGAGCTGCTCTCCGGGCGCTCCCATGAAGCCATTGCCGCCGCGGACGCCGTTCTCGTGGCATCAGGCACAGCGACACTGGAGGTGGCCCTGTTCAAGAAGCCGATGGTGATTGCCTACAAGATGATGCGCGCGTCGTGGGAAATCCTTCGGCACATGGGATACCAGCCTTGGATCGGTTTGCCGAATATCCTGGCGCGTGAATTCGTGATTCCGGAACTGCTGCAGGACGCGGCTACGCCGGAGGCAATGGCCGATGCACTCTGGACCCAGCTCACGGACGAGCCGCTTCGCGCTCGCCTGTACCAGCGGTTTACCGAAATGCACCACACCCTGCTGCGCGACACGGCACGTGAAAGCGCACAAGCGGTAATGCAACTGATCGGAAGGAAGGCCGGCGTATGACCAGGAAGAATGACAGCCTGTCTCTTTTCAGCTTTGACGACGAACTGGTGTGCGGCGTGGACGAGGCGGGGCGCGGGCCGCTTGCAGGCGCAGTATTTGCCGCAGCCGTCATCCTGGACCCAGTCAGGCCGATTGACGGTCTGCGCGACTCAAAGAAACTGACGGAAGCAAGGCGCAACGAGCTCGCCGTCCAGATCAAGGAGAGGGCGCTCGCGTGGGCAATTGCGTCTTGCTCGGAGAGCGAGATCGATGCATTGAATATCCTTCAGGCCTCGATGCTTGCCATGCGGCGGGCGATCGAGGGACTGTCGCCCGTGCCTACCCTGGCGCTGATTGACGGCAACCGCTGCCCGGTGATGCCGATCCGATCGGAAGCCATCGTCAAGGGGGACGACAAGGTGGCGGCAATTTCCGCTGCCTCGATCCTGGCGAAGACGGCGCGTGACGCGTCGCTCATGAAGCTGCACGAGCAGTTTCCGCATTACGCATTCGACCAGCACAAGGGCTATCCCACCGCCTTGCATCTCGAACGTCTGCAGCTGCACGGGGTTTCGCCGGTGCACCGCAAGTCGTATGCACCAGTTCGCGCCCTGCTGGATCGCCCGGTAGCGCTGGAGGGAAAATGAAGGCGATTTCCTCCCGGGACAATCCTCTGTACAAGGATCTCAAGCAGCTTGCGACTAGCGCCCAGGCGCGGCGCAAGGCTGGACGGTCGCTGCTCGATGGCGTCCATCTGTGCGAGGCTTACCTGGGTCAAGTCGGGAAGCCGCCGTTCTGCGTGGTGAGCGAGAACTCGACGGCGAATCCGGAAGTCGCAGCGATCGTGCAGGCCTGTGAGGCATCACGCGTTACCTGCATCGCCCTGACCGAACCGCTATACCAGGCGATCAGCCAGGTGGAACATGGTATCGGTCTGATGTTCGTGGTCGATACGCCACAGGTTCATGCGCCTGCGGTGCTGACGGAATCCGCGGTTCTTCTGGATGGTCTCCAGGATCCGGGAAATCTTGGATCCATCCTTCGCTCGGCTGCGGCTGCAGGCGTGCGGCATGTGCTGTGCAGCAAGGGAACGGTTTTCTCCTGGTCGCCGAAAGTCTTGCGCGCGGGGATGGGCGCGCATTTCACCCTGACGATTGCGGAGAACGTGGATCTTGCCGCCGTGATCCGGTCGTCACGCATCCCGGTGCTCGCCACCAGTTCGCACGCCAGCCGGCGTATCTATGACATGGATCTCACCAAGCCCACGGCTTGGCTGTTCGGGCATGAAGGGCAGGGAGTCTCGGAGGAGTTGCTCTCCATGGCAACCGAGTCGGTGTCCATACCGCATCTTGGACCGGTGGAGTCACTGAACGTTGCGGCAAGCGCCGCTGTCTGTCTTTTCGAACAGGTCAGGCAGCGTACTATCGGCTAGCGTCTCACCCGGCGCTTTTCTCCTGCAGACAATTCGGATTGCATTCCTGGTACACCAGACCGGGAGCAACGCATCGCTCGTCGGCCTCCAGCCGCATTCCGGAATCCGGCGGGCAGACCCGGTCGAATTGATAGGTAAGGCCGTGGATGACGGCGTACCGGAAAATCTGCGTGTCGCGATAGCTGCCGATCAATTCTTCGACGCGTTCCGGGCGCTCAAAGCGAACCGGTCCGCTTTGCGCCATCATGTGCCTTCCATTGGGAACCAGTCCCATGGATTCGATATCCGATTCGACGTGGCTGAGGCCTTCCTTCAGCGCCCAGAAGAAAAACAGCAAGCCAGCCCAGCATACGAGCTCAAGCAGTACGAGATCCATTTTCGTCTCCTCCGTGATCCTTACTCTCTTTATAATCGATCCATAAGAAGAATGTAAGTTTCGCGTAAGTTTCGAAATTTTGTTGTCAGGTTGATAAAGTTAAAAAAGAAAAGCGCCGCGCTGGCTGGCCTGCGCGGCGCTTTGAACCGATGAAAATACGGTTTAGTAGGCCCGTCTGTCGGATTTGATCTCTTGCAGGATCATGGTGGCGATTTCTTCAATGGATTTCGCCGTGGAAGACATCCAGCGTATGCCTTCGCGGCGCATCATCTTCTCCGCTTCGTTCACCTCGTAACGGCAATTTTCCAGGGCTGCGTACTTGCTGCCCGGGCGTCGCTCGTTGCGCACCTCCGAAAGACGGTCTGGAGCAATCGAGAGTCCGAACAATTTTTTCCGGAACGGCACGAGGCCGCTGGGCAGTTTCCCGCGTTCGAAATCTTCGGGGATCAATGGATAGTTCGCCGCTTTTACGCCGTACTGCATGGCAAGGTAAAGGCTGGTCGGCGTTTTTCCGGAACGTGATACGCCGACGAGAATGACATCGGCAGCGGCAAGGTTCTGGTCGGATTGGCCGTCGTCATGGGCGAGCGAGAAATTGATCGCCTCGATCCGGTTCTTGTAATCCTCGGAATCGGCGATGTTGTGGCTGCGGCCAATGGTATGCGTCGACTTGACACCCAGTTCCTGTTCGAGCGGCTCCACGAAGGTCTGGATCAAATCCATGTGCATGCCCTTGGACTGGCGCACGACGGTCGACAGCTCGGACTTGACCAGGGTGGAAAAGACGATCGGACGCTTGCCGTCGCGGTCAAAGGCTTCATTGATCTCGCGCACAGCCTCATATGCCTTGTCGAGCGTGTCGATGAAGGGCAGCCTTATTTGCTTGAAACGCAGTTCGAACTGGGTGAGTACAGAATGCCCGAAGGTCTCTGCAGTAATGCCGGTACCGTCGGATACAAAGAAGACCGTACGGTCGGCAGGGGGCAAAAGGTGGGCAGGCAGGTCTGGCATAATGTTGATCAACTATAAATCATGAAAAGTTCTAAATTGTGTCCGGCAAGTTGCGGCGGCACACTGTAGAATGACAGGCAATTTATGACACATCGCGCCCCTGAAGAATAACAAAAAGAGCGTGGCGGCGAGGACACATATGCAGATTTTCCATCATCAAAATAGGTGTAGTTATGTCCAACGCAGTATCTACCGGGGCAACCCAGGGGGCTACGTACGTAGCGTCATTTGAAAACCTGAGAATGACGGACGTCGAGTCCGTCGGCGGCAAGAACGCATCGCTCGGCGAAATGATCAGCCAGCTGGCTGGCGCCGGTGTTCGCGTTCCCGGCGGCTTTGCCACCACCGCACAGGCCTTCCGGGATTTTCTTTCGCATGCCGGCAGCAATGGCACGTCGCTGGCGCAGCGTATTGCCGACCGCCTCGCCTCGCTGAACATCGATGATGTCCGTGCGCTCGCACAGGCCGGCGCCGAGATTCGTCAATGGATTATCGATACGCCGTTCCAGCCGCGCCTCGAGCAGGAGATTCACGAGTTCTACCAGCGCCTCGTCGCCGACTCGTCGGCAGAGGTGTCGTTCGCAGTCCGTTCGTCTGCAACGGCTGAAGACTTGCCGGACGCGTCCTTTGCCGGCCAGCAGGAGACCTTCCTGAACGTCGTCGGCATCGACAACGTCCTCGAGGCGATCAAGCATGTGTTCGCGTCGCTGTACAACGACCGCGCGATTTCCTATCGCGTCCACAAAGGCTTCACCCATTCCGAGGTGGCCCTCTCCGCAGGTGTTCAGCGCATGGTGCGTTCGGACGTCGGTGCAGCGGGTGTCATGTTTACCCTCGATACAGAGTCCGGATTCAAGGACGTCGTGTTCATCACGTCCAGCTACGGCCTGGGCGAAACGGTGGTGCAGGGTGCCGTCAACCCGGACGAGTTCTACGTGCACAAACCGATGCTCGAACAGGGCAAGATGCCGATCATCCGCCGCAATATCGGCTCCAAGCTGATCAAGATGGAATTCACCGGCGAGGCCAAGGCCGGCCGTTCCGTGAAGACCGTGGACGTGCCGATCGAACTGCGCAACCGCTACTCGCTGAACGACCAGGAGATCGTCGAGCTGGCGAAGTACGCCGTCATCATCGAGAAGCACTATGACCGCCCGATGGACATCGAGTGGGGCAAGGATGGCCGCGACGGCAAGCTGTATATCCTGCAAGCCCGTCCGGAAACCGTGAAGTCGCAGCAGAAAGCCACCGATGCGCAGCAGCGCTTCAAGCTCAAGGGCAGTGGTACGGTGCTCGCTTCCGGCCGCGCAATCGGCCAGAAGATCGGCGCCGGTCCCGTTCGCGTGATTCATGATCCATCCGAGATGGAGCGTGTGCAGCCGGGTGACGTGCTGGTGGCCGACATGACCGATCCGAACTGGGAACCGGTGATGAAGCGTGCATCGGCGATTGTCACCAACCGTGGCGGCCGTACCTGCCACGCCGCAATCATTGCGCGTGAGCTGGGAGTCCCCGCAGTGGTTGGTTGCGGCAATGCCACCGATATGCTGAAGGATGGCACGCTTGTGACGGTGTCCTGTGCCGAGGGCGACGAAGGCAAGATCTACGACGGCCTGCTCGAAACCGAAGTGACTGAAGTGTCGCGCGGCGAACTGCCGACGCTGCCGCTGAAGATCATGATGAATGTGGGGAATCCGCAACTTGCCTTCGACTTCCAGTCGATTCCGAACGGCGGCGTGGGTCTTGCGCGTCTTGAATTCATCATCAACAACAACATCGGCGTGCATCCGAAGGCGATCCTGGAGTATCCAGGCATCGATGCGGACCTGAAGAAGGCGGTTGAGTCCGTTGCCCGCGGCCATGCCTCGCCCCGCGCGTTCTACGTCGACAAGCTGGCCGAAGGTATCGCCACTATTGCTGCCGCATTCTGGCCGAAGCCCGTCATTGTTCGCCTGTCAGACTTCAAGTCGAACGAGTACAAGAAGCTGATCGGCGGTTCCCGCTACGAGCCGGACGAGGAAAACCCGATGCTCGGCTTCCGTGGCGCCGCACGCTACCTGGCTGCCGACTTCGCCGAAGCGTTCGAAATGGAATGCCAGGCCATGAAGCGCGTGCGCAATGACATGGGCCTGACCAACGTCGAAATCATGGTGCCGTTCGTCCGGACGCTCGGACAGGCGGAAAAGGTCGTCAACCTGCTTGCCAAGAACGGTCTGAAGCGCGGCGAGAACGGCTTGCGCCTGATCATGATGTGCGAAGTGCCGTCCAACGCGATCCTGGCGGACCAGTTCCTCCAGCATTTCGACGGCTTCTCGATCGGTTCCAACGACCTGACCCAGCTGACGCTCGGTCTGGACCGCGACTCGGGCATGGAGCTGCTCGCAGCGGACTTCGACGAACGCGATGAGGCTGTGTGCGCACTACTGTCGAAGGCGATTGCCGCATGCCGCGCCCAAGGCAAATACATCGGTATTTGCGGCCAGGGGCCATCCGATCATCCGGATTTCGCTGAGTGGCTGATGAAGGAGGGTATTGCATCCATTTCGCTCAATCCGGACACGGTGATCGATACCTGGCAGAAACTGGCTTCGGCCGGTTGAGGGCTTCAGGTCTGGTCGAAAGTTGTTTCGGAGTGGAATACCTGTTGTAAGTCGGCAAAAAACTGACTTGAAACATTTGATGCGTCGGGGTTTTCGATTAGACTTGAGCCAACTTGTTACCGAACAATAACCAACAAAAACAGCAGTACCTCTGTATTGCGCCCCCGTCGCCCTTTGGGCCGCGGGGGCTTTTTGTTTTCTGCGGTCCACGGATAAGGGGTTGAACAGGAGCACATGATGACTGATTGGATTGCCTGGTTTGTCCTGGCGGGAGTGCTCGTCGTGCTGGAAATGTTTACCGGCACGTTTTACCTGCTGATGATCGCTCTCGGCTTTGCTGCAGGCGGGGTGGCGGCGCTTGCGGATGCGAGCGCCGCGGCGCAGCTCGCCGCTGCCGCGGTTGTCGGCGTCATCGCCACCTATGGACTTCGGCGCAGCAAGTGGGGTAAAACTGCAAGGCGGGATGCGCAGCGCGACCCGAACGTGAATCTCGACATCGGGCAAACGCTCGTTGTCGACGAATGGTCGGGAGAGCAGGGGAGTATACAGACTGCCAGGGTCATGTATCGCGGCGCCATGTGGGACGTGGAGCTGGACGCCGGTGCGCGGGCAAGGCCTGGCGCCTATGTCATTCGCGAGGTGCGCAGCAATCGGCTCGTTGTCGCGGAGCCCGGCACAATCAATCAATAAGAACGGAGGACAAGATGGATTTCGGTTTCGGCAGTGTCAGCCTGGTTCTGTTTATCGTCGCGGTGGTATTCGTCATCAAGACCATCAATGTCGTGCCGCAGCAGCATGCATGGGTTGTCGAACGGCTGGGAAAATATAACGCGACGCTTGGCCCCGGGCTCAACATCGTGCTGCCCTTTATCGATCGCGTGGCGTACAAGCATTCGCTGAAGGAGATCCCGCTCGACGTACCCAGCCAGGTGTGCATCACAAAAGACAATACGCAGCTGCAGGTGGACGGCATCCTCTATTTCCAGGTGACCGATGCAATGCGTGCCTCCTATGGTTCATCGAACTATATCGCGGCCATCACGCAGCTCGCACAGACGACCCTCCGTTCCGTCATCGGCCGCATGGAACTCGACAAAACCTTTGAGGAGCGGGAGCACATCAACAAGGCGATCGTATCCGCCATCGACGAGTCGGCGGCGAATTGGGGCGTGAAAGTGCTGCGCTATGAAATCAAGGACTTGACGCCGCCGAAGGAAATCCTGCACGCCATGCAGGCACAAATCACCGCGGAACGGGAAAAGCGTGCGCTGATTGCCGCGTCGGAAGGCCGGAAGCAGGAGCAGATCAATATCGCCACTGGTGAACGCGAGGCCGCGATCGCGAAATCCGAGGGTGACAAGCAGGCGGCGATCAATCGGGCGCAAGGCCAGGCGGCGGCCATTCTTGCGATCGCCGAAGCGAGCGCGGAGGCGCTTCGGAAAACCGCCGCTGCGATCCGTGAACCGGGCGGTTCGGATGCGGTCAACCTGAAAGTTGCCGAGCAATACGTGAGTGCATTTTCGCAGCTGGCAAAGACCAACAATTCCCTGATCGTGCCCGCCAACATGAGCGATATCAGCGGACTGATCGCTGGCGCGATGCAGGTGGTGAAATCGCAGAAAGGGGCGTGATCGCCGCGGTCAGCGGCGGTTCTGTTTCAGGATCGATTGCTGTTCGCGTTGCCAGTCGCGCTGCTTTTCGCTCTCGCGCTTGTCATGCTGTTTCTTGCCCTTCGCGAGGCCGATTTCGCATTTGATGCGGCCGCGGGTGTAGTGCAGGTTCAGCGGGACGAGGGTATAGCCTGCGCGCTCGACCTTGCCGATGAGCTTCTTGACCTCGTCGCCATTCAGCAGGAGCTTGCGCGTGCGGACGGGGTCGGGATGAATGTGCGTGGAGGCGGTAGGTAGCGGACTGATATGCGCGCCGAACAGGAACACTTCTCCCTGGCGCACGATCACGTAGGCTTCCTTCAACTGCACGCGGCCCGCGCGGATCGACTTGACTTCCCACCCCTGCAACACCATGCCGGCTTCGTAGCGCTCCTCGATGAAATAATCATGGAAGGCTTTTTTATTATCAACAATGGTCATGTGTATGGGAAACAGTGCGGGTCAGTTAAAATTCGAATCTCGTATTCTAACAAACGGTTAATTTTGCATGGCTGTCGTTCATAAGTCGGTATTGCTTGGATACAGTGCGGAGCAGATGTTTGCGCTGGTCGACAATATCGAGGACTATCCGAAGTTCCTGCCGTGGTGCGGCGGAACGGAAGTTCGCCAGCGCGATGGCGAGAAGGTCATTGCCACGCTGCAGATCAACTACCATGGCGTGAAGCAGACATTCTCCACGGAGAACCTGCATGTGCGGCCGGTATCGATCACGATGACCTTGCTGGAAGGCCCCTTCAAGCACTTGCATGGCACCTGGACATTCAAGGCCTTGCGCGAGGATGCGTGCAAGATCGATTTCGACTTGCATTACGAGTTTTCGAGCCGAGTCCTGGAGCAGGTGATCGGGCCGGTGTTCAACATGATTGCGAACAGTTTCGTCGATTCCTTCTGCAAACGGGCGGAGGCCGTGTATGGCTGACATCTCCGTGCAGGTTTGTTATGCGCGGCCGGACCGGCAGATCCTCCTTGAAGTGAAAGTGGATGCTGGCGCGACGATCCAGGCTGCGATCGAGCGGAGCGGCATGTTGTGTGAAGTGCCGGAGATCGACCTTGAGCACTGCAAGGTCGGGGTGTACGGAAAACTCAAGCCGCTTGATGCCGGCTTGCGCGAACGAGACCGGGTCGAGATTTATCGGCCCCTGGTTGCCGATCCGAAGGAATCCAGGCGCAAGCGTGCGGAAAAAAAGAGTGAAAAAGCCCGGTGAAAACCGGGCTTTGTTGTATCTGGGTGAGGGCGGCTTACTTGCATTCGGCGATGATGCGCCTGTTATCCCGGGTTTCCTGTGCGCGTTGTTCATCTGATAAGTAGGCGCGTTCGCCATTCTTGTCCGTGCGGAAGATGCGCTCCCCCGACTCAAGCGACCGCTGGTATTCCCGTGCGCGTTCGCAGTTTTTTGCGTTCTCTGCTGTGCGGGCGGCTTCTTCCGCGGCCTTCTTTTCCTTCTCGGCCTGTTCCGTTCGCCGCTTCCGGAAGTCGGCATTCTTTTCCGCCATCGTCGGCTCTGCCTTCGCCGGCGCGGCCGGCTTGTCCTCGCCGGCCTCCTGTGGAGCGGCGGGGGGAGCTCCTCCCGGCTGCTTCAGGATCCGGCTGCGCGGCACCGACGGCGGGGGCGGCATGTCGGAGAACTGCTTTGTTCCCTTTTCGTCAAGCCAGATGTACTGCGCCAGAGCCGCGGGCGGCAAGAGGAGGGCAGGCAGTGTCAAAGAGATGGCCAGGATGTTCAGCAACGGCACACGCTTCATCGGATTCCTTCGATTAAGGGGATAGGGGGATTTCGCCATGCTTTATCCAGGCTGTCAATGAAACGGCGCCCTTGTTATTCCTGGATTGCATGTAAAAACGACGTACTGGATGGATTACTGTATAATCCGCTTTTGCGCCTATAGGAATCACTATGCGTCTACTCCAGAAAGCACTCACGTTCGATGACGTGCTGCTCGTCCCCGCACACTCGGACATCCTCCCCAAAGACACTTCCCTGAAAACGCGCCTGTCGCGCAATATCACGCTGAACATCCCGCTGCTGTCCGCCGCGATGGATACCGTGACCGAGGCCAGGCTGGCGATCGCGATGGCACAGGAAGGCGGCATTGGCATCGTGCACAAGAACCTGAAGCCGAAGGAGCAGGCCCGGGAAGTGGCGAAGGTGAAGCGCTTTGAGTCCGGCGTGCTGCGCGACCCGATCACGATTCCGCCGACGATGCGCATCCGTGACGTGATTTCGTTGCGTGAGCAGCATGGCATCAGCGGCTTTCCGGTCGTGGAAGGCAAGACGGTAGTCGGCATCATCACCAACCGCGACCTGCGCTTCGAAGAGGACCTGGACGCCGAGGTGCGCGCCAAGATGACGCCGCGCGAGAAACTGGTGTACGTGAAGGAAGGCGCCGACCTCGCCGAAGCCAAGCGTCTCATGAACAAGCACCGCCTGGAGCGTGTCATGGTGGTGAACGACTCGTTCGAGCTGCGCGGCCTCATCACTGTCAAGGATATCCAGAAGGCGACCGAACACCCCAATGCAAGCAAGGACGAGCACGGCAAGCTGCGCGTGGGCGCGGCAGTCGGCGTCGGTCCCGATAACGACGAGCGCATCGACCTCCTGGTCAAGGCCGGCGTCGACGTCATCGTCGTCGATACCGCGCACGGCCATTCCAAGGGCGTGCTGGACCGTGTGAAGTGGGTCAAGGCCAACTACCCGCAAGTGGACGTCATTGGCGGCAATATCGCGACGGCCGCTGCTGCGATCGCGCTGGCAGAGCATGGCGCGGACGGTGTGAAGGTCGGCATCGGCCCGGGATCGATCTGCACCACGCGTATCGTCGCAGGCGTCGGCGTTCCCCAGATTACTGCGATTTCGAACGTTTCCGAAGCGCTCAAGGGCACAGGCATTCCGTGCATCGCCGACGGCGGCATCCGCTTCTCGGGCGACATTGCCAAGGCGCTTGCGGCAGGCGCATCGAGCGTCATGATGGGCAGCATGTTTGCGGGCACCGAGGAGGCGCCGGGTGAAGTCATTCTTTACCAGGGGCGTTCCTACAAATCCTACCGCGGCATGGGCAGCCTTGGCGCGATGTCGGAAGGTTCGGCAGACCGCTACTTCCAGGATGCGGCGAACAACGCCGACAAGCTGGTTCCCGAAGGCATTGAAGGCCGCGTGCCGTACAAGGGCAGCGTCCTGGCGATCATTTACCAGTTGGTAGGTGGCGTGCGTTCCTCGATGGGCTACTGCGGTTGCGCGTCGATCGATGAGTTCCGCGAAAAGGCGGAATTCGTGGAAATCACATCGGCCGGCATGCGCGAGTCGCATGTGCACGATGTGCAGATCACGAAAGAAGCGCCGAACTACCGTGCGGACTGATCGTTCCGGTCCGATTGCCGAAGGAGCGGTTTGATGACGGCGGAGAGCCCCGCACGCGTTGACGCAGTCGCATTGGCCGGCCAGTCGGAGTGCGATGGCGACCCGCAGCTGCAGCGTATCCGCCGATTGGGCAAGAAACTCTTCGACGTGTCGAACTGCATCATCGTCTTTGGCGGCACGCCGCCTGCAGCTGAAGTGGCAGGCTCGATGGCCGAGATCGAAACAACGTTCTGTCACGAGATCTCGGCATCCGAAGATCCGGTGATCGTGGCTGATACCCTCGTGCATCGGTCCCTCGGGCAGCACCGGTATGTGGCGGGAAACCCGCACATCCGGTTCTATGCGTCCCATCCGGTCTACAACCCGGACAAGTCGCTTGCGGGGAAGATCTGCCTCGTCGATTATTCCCCTCGGCCGGTATTCAGGGAAGGCGAGAAGCAGTCCTTGGCTGACCTGGCGGCGCTGGTCGAGCGCGAGCTTGAGTTGCGGGTGATGAACGAGTCGCAGCTCGCTTTGGAGAAGAAGAACAAGAATTTGCGCCGCAAGTCGTTGATCGATCCGCTGATCGGGACGTGGAACCGCGGAGCGATCATGCGAATCCTGACGATCGAAGCGATCCGGTGCGACAAGGCCAACGTCCCGCTGTCGTTGATTGTCGCGGATCTGGATTACTTCAAGAAGATCAACGACACCTACGGGCATCCCGCAGGCGACGCGGTCCTTGTGAAGGTGGCGAGCAGGTTGCGCTCCTGCATTCGTCCGCAGGAAGCGCTGGGGCGGTACGGCGGTGAGGAATTCCTGATTGTGTTGCCGGGCTCCTCGCACAAGACGGCAACGGCGGTGGCCGAGCGCATGCGGGCGACGATTGCCGCGCAGCCGGAGAGTATCAACGGCGTGGCGCTGAACCTGACCATCAGTGCGGGCATTGCGTCCACGGACCTGTTTCCATCGGCGACCACCGAAGAATTGATCAGCAGGGCCGATATGGCCCTGTATGCGGCGAAAGATGCGGGACGCAACCGCGTCATTACCGCGACACCAGATTTATCCTGATAGCAGAAGCACATCCATGCACTCCAAAATTCTCATTCTCGATTTCGGTTCCCAGGTTACCCAGCTGATCGCCCGGCGCGTTCGCGAAGCCGGCGTGTTCTCCGAGGTGTATCCCTACGATGTCAGCGACGACTTTGTGCGCAGTTACGGCGCGTCCGGCATCATTTTGTCCGGCGGCCCGAACTCGGTGACCGAGGGCGACACGCCGCGCGCGCCGAAGGCGGTATTCGAGGCCGGTGTGCCGGTCCTCGGTATCTGCTACGGCATGCAGACCATGGCCGAACAGCTCGGCGGCAAGGTCGAGATGGGCAAGGTGCGCGAATTCGGCTACGCCGAGGTGCGTGCACGCGGCCATACCGCGCTGCTGAACGGCATCAGCGATTTCGTGACCTCCGAAGGCCACGGCATGCTCAAGGTCTGGATGAGCCACGGCGACAAGATTATCGAGATGCCCTCGGGTTTCAAGCTGATGGCATCGACCGACAACTGCCCCATCGCCGCGATGGCGGATGAGGAGCGCAAGCTGTATGCGGTCCAGTTCCATCCGGAAGTGACGCACACGGTGCAGGGCAAGGCCATCCTCGGGCGTTTCGTGCATGAAATCTGCGGCTGCAAGTCGGACTGGAACATGCCTGACTACATCTCCGAAGCCGTCGAAGCGATCCGCAAGCAGGTGGGCGACGAGGAAGTGATTCTCGGCCTGTCCGGCGGCGTCGACAGCAGCGTGGCGGCGGCACTGATCCATCGTGCGATCGGTGACCAGCTGACCTGCGTGTTTGTCGATCACGGCCTGCTGCGCCTGAATGAAGGCGAGATGGTCATGAACATGTTCGGCAAGAACCTGGGCGTGAAGGTGATCCATGTGGACGCCACCGAACAGTTCATGGGCAAGCTGGCCGGCGTCACCGACCCCGAAGCGAAGCGCAAGATCATCGGCCGCGAATTCGTGGAAGTCTTCCAGGCAGAAGCCGGCAAGCTGAAGAATGCGAAGTGGCTGGCCCAAGGCACGATCTACCCCGACGTCATCGAAAGCGCCGGCAAGGGCAAGAAGACGGCGCACACCATCAAGAGCCATCACAACGTGGGTGGCTTGCCCGAGACCCTGAACCTGAAGCTGCTGGAGCCGCTGCGCGAACTGTTCAAGGATGAGGTGCGCGAACTCGGCGTGGCGCTCGGCCTGCCGCACGACATGGTGTACCGCCATCCGTTCCCCGGCCCGGGCCTGGGCGTGCGCATTCTTGGCGAAGTCAAGATGGAATACGCCGACCTGCTGCGCCGCGCCGATGCGATTTTCATCGAGGAACTGCGCGCAACCGTCGACGAGGAAGGACGTTCCTGGTACGACAAGACCAGCCAGGCATTCGCAGTTTTCCTGCCGGTGAAATCCGTCGGCGTGATGGGCGATGGCCGGACCTACGACTACGTGGTGGCGCTGCGCGCCGTGCAGACGCAGGATTTCATGACGGCGCACTGGGCGCACCTGCCGCATGATTTGCTGGGCAAGGTGTCCAACCGCATCATTAACGAGGTGCGCGGCCTGAATCGTGTCGTGTACGACATCTCGGGCAAGCCGCCTGCAACGATTGAATGGGAATAAGCATTCCCGCCCCGGCCTCCGGCCGGATTTGAACAGTATGGAAAGGAGCCGTGCGCGGGCGAAAGCCGGTGTCACGGCTCGCGGCATGTGCCGCTTCCGCGTCTGGAATCGCCATGACCTACAGCGTCAAAGAAATTTTCTACACCTTGCAGGGCGAAGGAACGCATGCGGGACGTCCCGCAGTGTTCTGCCGGTTTGCAGGATGCAATCTGTGGACTGGCCGGGAGAGCGACCGTGCGTCGGCCATCTGCAAATTCTGCGACACGGATTTTGTCGGCACGGATGGCGAGCGCGGCGGGAAGTACGCGGACGCCGACCTCCTCGCGAACCAGATCGATGCCCTCTGGCCTGCGTCATACGCCAAGAGCAAGTTTGTCGTCTTCACGGGCGGCGAACCCCTCCTGCAGATCGACGAAGCGCTCATCGCCGGCATGCATGCCAGGGGATTTGAAATCGCAATCGAAACCAACGGCACGATCCCCGTCCCGGAAGGTGTGGATTGGGTGTGCGTGAGCCCGAAGGTGGGTTCCGAGCTGGCGGTGCATCGTGGAAACGAACTGAAGGTCGTCATCCCGCAGGCGAACCAGAACATCGCCGATTACGAATCGCTCGACTTCGAGCACTTTTACCTGCAGCCGATGGATGGCCCGGATGCGGAGCGCAACACCCGTCTCGCCATCGAGACGTGCCGCAACAACCCGAAGTGGAAACTGAGCCTGCAAACTCACAAGCTGCTGCACATACCCTGAATACCATGTTGACCATTACCCGCAAGCTCGAATTCGATGCCGGCCACCGGATTCCCGACCACAAGAGCCAGTGCCGCAACCTGCACGGCCACCGTTACACGCTCGAGATCACCCTCGTCGGCGATATCGTCCGCGAGGAGGGCAGCTCCGACAACGGCATGATCATGGACTTTTCGGACGTGAAGGCACTGGCGAAGCAGCATCTGGTCGACGTCTGGGACCACGCCTTCCTTGCCTATGCAAAGGACACGGCGGTGCGCGAGTTTCTCGAAAGCATTCCAGGCCACAAGACCGTGATCATCGACAGCATTCCAACCGTGGAGAACCTTGCGCAGACCGCGTTCAACATTTTGCGCGCCGTTTACAAGGACCACTACGGCACAGGATTGCGCTTGCACAAGCTGGTCCTGCATGAAACCCCGAATTGCTGGGCCGAGATTACGGCGGATGACTGACATGCACGACTCCATCTACATGCACCAGGCGATTTCCCAGGCGCATAATGCCTGGGCATTGGGCGAAGTGCCGGTCGGCGCGGTGGTGGTGAAGGATGGAGAGATCGTCGCGACAGGATTCAACCAGCCCATCGGGACGCACGACCCGACCGCGCATGCCGAAATCATGGCGCTGCGCGCAGCGGCGGAAATCCTCGGGAATTACCGGCTGCCGGGCTGCGAGCTCTATGTGACGCTTGAACCCTGTGCCATGTGTGCCGGCGCCATGATGCATGCCCGGCTTGCAAGGGTTGTTTTTGGTGCGCCCGATCCCAAGACGGGTGCGTGCGGTTCCGTGGTCAACCTGTTCGAGCAGGAAAAGCTGAACCACCATACGGAAGTGACCGGTGGAGTGATGGCTGAGGAATGCAGCACCTTGCTGAAGGAATTTTTTGCCGAACGGCGACGGGCGGCTCAAAAGCTGATCGACCAGGCTGTTGGCAGCAAGCAGGATTGAGCGCAGCGTCGCAGGGAAATTTTTCCATCGGCGCGTGCTGAAATTACACGCGTGCTGCCATTAGCCCTTCCGGCATCGCTCATTCCGGCTCGGCATGGGGATTGCAGCCCCCCGCTGACTGCCGCACCAGGCGAATGCAGCAGCAACGCAACAACCGTGAAGGAACACCTTTGCCATTCACTGAAGCTAACGGCATCAAGCTGGCCTACGACGTACAGGGTGACCCCAAGGGGGAGCCCATCCTGCTCATCGCGGGGCTGGGACTGCAGCTCATTTCATGGCCGGATGCGTTCTGCAAGGGGCTGACTGACGAGGGATTCCGCGTCATCCGGTTCGACAACCGCGACAGCGGGTTGTCGAGCAAGATGGAACACTTCGGCAAGCCCAACCTGCACATGGCGTTCTTCAAATCGCTGTTCCACATGCCTCTGTTCAGCGGGTATACGCTGTACGACATGGCGAAGGATGCAGTCTGCCTGCTCGATGCCATCGGTATCGAAAAGGCCCATATCGTCGGCGCGTCCATGGGCGGCATGATTGCGCAGATTATCGCGGGTCGTTATCCGGAGCGCGTCCTGACCCTGACTTCCATCATGTCAACCAGCGGTCGTCCGGGCTTGCCCGGTCCTGCCATGACGGCCAGCCATGCGATGTTTTCGCGGCCGAAGAACCCGCGCGACATCGACAGTGTGATCGACCATAACATGGAGCTGTTCCGGGTGCTCGGTGGAAGCCGTTATCCGGTGCCGGAACCGGAATTGCGCAGGCGTGTGGCCGAAAGCGTGCGTCGAAAGGTGAGCGTGAGCGGAACCGCGCGCCAGATGATGGCCGTTGCGTCCTCCGGGGACCAGGGGGCGCTCCTGCGCACGATCAAGGTGCCGACCCTGGTCATCCATGGTACGGACGATCCGCTTGTGCCGCTGGCATGCGGCCGCGACGTTGCGCATCTGGTACGCGGCTCGACGCTGAAAGTCATCGAAGGGATGGGACATGATTTCCCTCCCGCGCTCGACGCTACCTTGTCAGGCATGATCACTGCCCATTGCAAGCTTGGCCGCGAACCGGAAGTGCGTAGCGCATAGCGGGGATTCAACGGTTGCCGATTTCAAGGAAGGAGATGAATCGTTGGCCCAATTGCTGAATTTTTCGGAGGCGGTATCCCGCATCAAGTCGCTCCGGGGAACCGCAGGTGTGAACCCCCTACCTCGCCCCGGCGCGTGGGCAGCGCTTCGGCGTTTTCTGATCCGCCAGCGTCGGCAGGACTTCCGGCTTGCTCTACAATAGCCTTTTCGAGGCAAACCGAAAGACTCCGGAGATGGACAGGACCAATATCGGCGTTGCAATCGTTGCGCCGAGCGGCTATGCGCCCGACCCATGCAGTTATGCGCGCGGCATTGAACGACTGCGCGCGCACGGATGCACCGTGCACGAGTTCTACGACCCGGAGAGGAAGCACCAGCGATTCGGGGGCACCGACGACGATCGACTCCGGCAGATGCATGCGGCGGCATCGGATCCGGAGGTGCAGGTCGTGATGGCGCTGCGTGGTGGCTACGGCCTGTCTCGCATCCTTCCCGGTATCGACCTTTCACTACTTGCGTCCAGCGGCAAGCTGTTCGTCGGGCATAGCGACTTTACGGCGCTGCACATGGCGCTGCTGGGACATGGCGGGACGCCCAGCTTTGCCGGCCCCATGGTCTGCATCGATTTCTCGAGGGATGATCCGAGCGATTTCACGATGGAGCAATTCTGGCGCTGCATCGAGGGACCGTCCCACACAATTGCATTCGAGGCAGAGGGCAATCCTGAACTGGACGTGTCCGGGGTTCTGTGGGGCGGCAACCTGACCATGCTGACGCATCTGGTCGGAACGCCTTATCTCCCCCGTATCGACGGCGGCATCCTCTTCATCGAGGACGTCAACGAACATCCGTACCGGATCGAGCGCATGCTGCTGCAGATGGAATACGCCGGGCTGCTGGACCAGAAGGCGGTGGTGTTCGGGGATTTTTCGAGCTATGCGCTGACCGAATACGATAACGGCTATAACTTTGAGTCCATGCTCGCCTACCTTCGGGGACGCCTGGGTGTGCCGGTCATTTCCGGGCTGCCTTTCGGGCACGTCCGCGACAAGGCAACGCTGGCCGTCGGAAGCCACGCGCGCCTGCAATCCGATGGTCGCGCCTGCACCCTGGCCATGAGCCGTTACCCCTCGCTAACCGCCCTCGACTGAAGGGCCGACCAGGAACTTCGCCCGCAGGGCAAAGCTGTCGCCGTGCGTCAGATAGGCAAGGCCGGGCTGGTTCGGCAAATGGAATGCGTCGATCGGGTGGGTGATCGGTTCGAGGCAGAAAAAGTCCTTGCCTGGCGGCCGGTAGAACAGCGTGTAGCCGTTGCAGTCGGGCATGACCATGGTGATCGACAGTCCGCGATCCGGGTAGTCGATGACAGCCTTGCCGTTCCATCCTGTATAGCAGGCGTCGATCATCGGCCCTTCCAGCGCAGCGAAGCGGTTGTAATCCCAGCTGGCGGGGAACGAGGTCGTGTGTTCGGTCGGAATCGGCTCTTCGCCATACAGCCAGGCGCCTTCCGCCTTGAACATCAGGCGGGTTTCCTTGTTCCGCGTGAAGTATGGGTGGAGGCCAAGCCCGAAGGGCATGGTCTTAGTGCCCAGGTTGGTGACCGTCAGGTCGATCTGCAGGCCATCCGGCAGCAGCAGGAAGGTTTCCGTGCTGCGGTAGTGATAGGGCGTACCGTCAAAGCCGCGTGATTCCAGCGCTAATTTGATGCGCCCGTCCTCGCGCTCGGCGACCTTCCATGGCAGCAGCCAGCCGCTGCCATGGATCGGGTAGTGTTCTTCCGTGCGATTGGCGTGGATCTGGTAAAACTTTCCTTCGAACTCGAATCCGCCCCCGGTAATGCGGTTGGACCACGGCACGAGAGGGAAGCATGCCAGCGTATAACGGTCGCCGGAGCCGCCATCCCACGGCCGGAACAGGGGCTGAGCCTGTCCGCCGGCCTTCCAGTCCCATGCGGTGACGCTGCCACCCATCTCCGGCGCAAGTTGCAGGAGTTGCGTTTCATTTTCAAGGGTAATGATTGCAGCCGTCATCTGCGTGCCTCATCCTCGGAACTGGTTGGCCGGGAGGCCGGCGATATTGATTTCCAGCGCAAATAGACCGCCGGCCAAGGGTTCGCGTTCCAATTGCCCGGGGGACAGGCCGTTCGCTGCCGAGGTGATGTAGAGCGTCCGGAAGCCCGGACCGCCGAAAGCGCAGCTGGTGATCTGGCTGCAGGGAAAATCGATGGTGTGCTGCACATTGCCTTGCGGATCGTGACGCGTCAGCTTGCCCGTCCCCCAGTGCGCGATCCAGAGGCCGCCGTCCGCATCGGTCGTCATGCCATCGGGCGAGCCATCCTCCTTGCTGAACTGGAGGAAGAGACGCTTGTTGGCAATAGCGCCCGATTTCAGGTCGAAATCGAAGGCATACACCCGGCCATTGGCGCTGTCGTTGTGGTACATCGTGCTGTAGTCGGCCGACCATGCCGGACCGTTGGTGACGACGTAGCCGGAATCCATGCGTTCACAGCGCAGGTCCGGCGAGAGGCAGTAAAGCGATCCGGTGGCCTGCTCGCAGTCGAAGTCCATCGTGCCTGCCCAAAAGCGTCCGAGCCGGTCGCATTTTCCGTCGTTGAAGCGGTTGCCTGGAATGTCTGTTTCAAGCTCAAGCAGGGGGACGAGCTTCTCGGTTTTCGGATCGAAGCGGGCGAAGCCGTGGCGGCGCGTGATGATCAGATCATCGGCTTCCGCCCGTTCGGTGACGGCGGTCACTTCCTCGTCGAACTGCCATGTGTGTTGTCCTTCGGACGGCGAGTAGCGGTGCAGGCGGTGGCCCAGGATGTCGACCCAGTACAAGGCCTGTTCGCGGACAGACCACATCGGGCCTTCTCCGAGCTGCGCATGCGCGTTCCATATGCATTCCGGTGTATTCATCCGCGGCCTCCGCCATCAGTGCGATTCACGCGGCACGGGAGCACCGCTCTTCCCGACAAGGAAGTCGAGGTCTGCGCCGAGATGGGCTTGCTGCACATGGTCCACATACAGCTTCGCATAGCCGCGTGCGGGCATGTCCGGGGCGACCCATTCCGTCTTGCGGCGTGCCAGTTCCTCGTCGCTCACCTCCAGATGCAGACTGCGTTCGCCGACGTCAAGCTGGATCATGTCGCCATTGCGCACCAGTGCAAGCGGGCCGCCCACTGCGGCTTCTGGCGAGGTATGCAGAACGACCGTGCCATACGCCGTGCCGCTCATGCGCGCATCCGAAATGCGCACCATGTCCGTGATGCCCTTTTGCAGGATCTTGCCCGGCAAGGGCATGTTGCCGACCTCAGCCATGCCGGGATAACCGCAGGGGCCGCAATTCTTCAGCACCATCACGCAGTTCTCGTCGATGTCGAGCGCCGGATCGTCGATGCGCGCGCGAAAATCCTCGATCGACTCGAACGCGACGGCACGGCCACGGTGCTTCAGCAGATGCAACGATGCTGCCGACGGTTTGATGACCGCGCCGTTGGGCGCGAGGTTGCCCTTGAGGACGGCAATGCCCGCCTTGGCCTTGAAAGGCTCATCGATGGTCTTGATGACGTCGCGGTTGTAGCAGGGGGCGTCTTCGATGTTCTGGCCCAGCGTCCTGCCGTTGACCGTCAGTGCATCGAGGTGGAGCATGGCCCGGATCTCGCGCATGACTGCCGGCACGCCGCCCGCATAGTAGAAGTCCTCCATCAGGTAATGGCCGGAGGGCTGCAGGTTGGCAAGGCAGGGCATCTGGCTGCCGATCTTGTCCCAGTCCTCGAGCTTGAGGTCGATGCCGATGCGGCCCGCAATCGCCAGCAGGTGCATGACGGCATTGGTCGATCCGCCGATGGCGGCATTGACGCGGATGGCATTCTCGAAGGCTTCGCGCGTCATGATCGTTTCCATGCCGAGGTCTTCCTCGACCATTTGCACAATGCGGCGGCCGCTCATTTGGGCGAGACGGTTGCGGCGCGTGTCCGGCGCGGGAATCGCCGCATTGCCGGGCAGGGACATGCCCAGCGCCTCGACCATGCTGGCCATCGTCGAGGCCGTGCCCATGGTCATGCAGTGGCCGGCAGAGCGGTTCATGCACGCTTCCGCGTCGGTGAATTCCTGCTGCGTCATCAGCCCGCCGCGCACCATCTCCGACATCATCCATACGCCGGTGCCGGAACCGATGTCCTTGCCGCGGAATTTGCCGTTCAGCATGGGGCCGCCCGAGATGCCTATTGTCGGCAGCCCGCAGCTCGCCGCGCCCATCAGCAGCGCCGGCGTCGTCTTGTCGCAGCCCATCAGGAGCACGACGCCATCGATGGGATTGCCGCGGATGGATTCCTCGACGTCCATGCTCGCGAGATTGCGGAACAGCATGGCTGTCGGCCGCAGCTGTGTTTCCCCGAGAGACATCACGGGGAACTCCAGAGGGAATCCGCCTGCCTCAAGTACACCGCGTTTGACGAATTCGGCCAGTTCGCGGAAGTGGCTGTTGCAGGGAGTTAATTCGGACCAGGTATTGCAGATGCCGATGATCGGGCGACCGTCGAAGGCATCGGGCGGATAGCCGGGTTTCTGCGTCCAGCTGCGATGGACGAAGCCGTCGCGATCCTGCTTTTCGAACCATGCCTGGCTGCGGCGTTTCTTGATGGGGTGGGTCATGGGATTCTCTTCGGATTCTTTGATCGGCGGCGGGAAGGTTTCGACTCAGCATCAATATTGATTTGCGGTGGGATCGAAAGTTCAGGAGAAAATCATGTCGGCACTGGGCAAGAAGGAAGGACTCGCGCGCTACTACAGCCTCAGCGGCAAGCGTGTGTTCGTCACTGGCGGTGGTTCGGGGATCGGCGAGGCAATTGTCGGTGCGTTTGCCGAACAGGGCGCAAAGGTTGCATTTATCGATATCGCTGCTGATGCCAGCCTGGCGCTGTGTGAACGGCTGGCTATCGAGGGTGCCGAAAAGCCCGTATTTCGCCAGTGCGACATCCGCGATATCCCGGCGCTGCAGGATACGATCCGCACGCTTGCCGACAGCATGGGCGATTTCGATGTGCTGGTGAATAACGCCGGCAATGACCAGAGGCATGCGCCGGAGGATGTCACGCCGGAGTTCTGGAACAACTGCATCGCCATCAACCAGCGGCCGATGTTCTTTGCCGCGCAGGCTGTCGTCGACGGCATGAAGCGGCAGGGCGGAGGCGCCATCATCAATCTGGGCTCCATCAGCTGGCATCTCGGGAATGGCGGCTATTCCGTGTACACGACGACCAAGGCAGCCGTGAGCGGCCTGACGCGCGGGTTGGCGCGTGATCTCGGCCCATTCAACATTCGCGTCAACACCGTCACGCCCGGATGGGTGATGACCGAGCGCCAGGTCAGCCTGTGGCTGGACGAAGAGGGCGAAAAGCTCATCGACCGCAGCCAATGCCTGAAGCATCGCCTCATGCCCGACCACATCGCGCGCATGGTGCTCTTCCTGGCATCGGACGATGCCTCCATGTGCACTGCGCAGGAGTTTATCGTCGACGGTGGCTGGGCATGACGAGCGCGCGCATTTCAACAGGAAGACCATGACAGGACAATCGACCACACGCCTCGGCATCGACTGGGGAACGAGCAACCGCAGGGCATATGTGCTGGATGACCGGTGCGGATTGATCCGCCAGCACGAGGACGACTGCGGCATCCTGAACGTGAAGGAAGGATTCGAGGCCTCGCTGAAGGCACTCCTTGAGGCGCTGGAGATCGACAGGGCGGATGTCGTCATGTCCGGCATGGTGGGCAGCCGGAATGGATGGAAGGAAGCGCCGTACCTTTCGGTCGAGCACCCGCTGTCGCGCCTGTCGGAAGCAATGATCCCGGTGCAGGTATCCATGCCCGGCACGCGTGTGCGTATCGTTCCCGGATATCGCTACATCGATCCGCACGGCCTGCCCGACGTGATGCGCGGCGAGGAGGTGCAGGTGCTGGGCGCGCTCGAGCTGAGCGCATCCGGCGGCTGGTTCCTGCTGCCGGGGACGCACAGCAAGTGGGTACACGTCGACAAGGGCCGGATCACGGAATTCATGACGTTCATGACCGGCGAACTGTATGCGCTGATGTCGCAGCATGGGACGCTGTCCAAGGTCATTTCGTCGCAAGAGTCCGTGCAGGAGGCGTTCGCAGCGGGGCTGCGCGCGGCGCGGCAGGGAGGTTTTACGCATACGGCGTTTTGCTGCCGTGCGATGGTCGTGTCCGACATGATGCCTGCTTCGCATGCGGCTTCCTATCTTTCCGGGCTCCTCATCGGCACGGAACTGTTTGAGATCGTCAAGAAAGCGGGCGACACCATATCGGCGCCTGTGCAGGTGATCGGCAGCCCGGCGCTTTCGTCGCGCTACCTGTGTGCGCTGGAGCTGCTCGGCCTCAAGGCCCGGGCATGGCAACCGGATGGTGTGTATATGGCTGCCTTGCGCGCCTTGTTCAATATGTGCGGGTGAATCACCATGGACCTGTTCAAACCATCCCCTTGTCCGCTTGTTGCCATCCTGCGCGGCCTGACGCCCTCGGAAGCGCCGAAGGTCGGCCAGATCCTGTTCGAGGCCGGCTTCCGCATGCTGGAAGTGCCGCTGAACCGGCCGGGCGCGATCGATGCAATCCTCGCCTTGCTGCGCAACGCCCCTGACGATGCACTGATCGGCGCCGGCACCGTGCTGTCGGTGCAGGATGTCGATGCAGTGAAGGAGGCGGGCGGGCGCCTGATCGTGTCGCCACACTGTGCCCCGGAAGTCATCAGCCATGCGGCAAAGAACGGGATGGTCGCACTTCCCGGCGTCGCCACGCCCACCGAGGCTTTTCAGGCGCTAGCGGCAGGGGCGCACGGCCTGAAGCTGTTCCCCGCCGAAATGATCCCGCCCGCCGCGGTGAAAGCCATCCGGTCAATCCTGCCGGAGGATGCGCCGTTGTTCCCGGTCGGCGGTATCCAGCCGCAAAACATGGCTGCTTACGTCGCCGCGGGCGCCACGGGATTCGGCATCGGAGGCTCGCTCTACCAGCCGAGGGTTGATGAAATGGCAATGCGGCGCGCGGCCGAGGCCTTCATGAATGCGCGGCGGAATCTGCTGAACGAGGCGTCTTAGGTGGTGCGGGGTGTTAAAATGGCGGGTTATTCCCGAATCATCCGCAAAAGGTTTTACCCGTGCTTTCCACCGCAAACATCACGATGCAGTTCGGCCCCAAGCCGCTGTTCGAAAACATCTCCGTCAAATTCGGCGACGGCAACCGTTACGGCCTCATCGGCGCGAACGGCTGCGGCAAGTCGACCTTCATGAAAATCCTCGGCGGCGACCTGGACCCAAGTGGCGGCAACGTCATGCTCGATCCCAACGAGCGGCTGGGCAAATTGCGCCAGGACCAGTTCGCCTTCGAAGACAAGCGCGTGCTCGACGTCGTCATGATGGGCCATAGCGAGATGTGGGCAGCCATGACGGAACGTGACGCGATCTATGCGAACCCGGACGCGACCGACGACGATTACATGCGCGCCGCCGACCTCGAAGCGAAATTCGCCGAGTACGACGGCTACACCGCCGAGGCGCGTGCAGGCGAACTGTTGCTTGGCGTAGGCATCCCGCTCGACCAGCACCAGGGCCCGATGAGCAACATCGCTCCCGGCTGGAAGCTGCGCGTGCTGCTGGCGCAGGCCCTGTTTTCCAATCCGGACATCCTGCTGCTGGACGAACCGACCAACAACCTCGACATCAATACCATCCGCTGGCTGGAGGACGTGCTCAACGAGCGCAACTCCACCATGATCATCATTTCGCACGACCGCCACTTCCTGAACCAGGTGTGCACGCACATGGCCGACATGGACTACGGCACCCTGAAGATCTACCCGGGCAATTACGACGACTACATGCTGGCGTCGTCCCAGGCCCGCGCGCAGGTGCTGGCGGCCAACGCCAAGGCCAAGGAACGCGTGGCCGAACTGCAGGAATTCGTGCGCCGCTTCTCGGCCAACAAGTCCAAGGCGCGCCAGGCGACGTCGCGCGCCAAGCAGATCGAGAAGATCAAGGTGGAAGACATCAAGCCGTCCAGCCGCCAGGAGCCGTTCATCCGCTTTGAAGGTGAGAAGAAACTGCATCGGCTCGCCGTTGAGACGCAGGGCCTGACGAAGTCCTATGACCGCACGATTTTCAAAAACTTCAACATCATGGTGGAAGCCGGCGAGAAGATCGCCATCATCGGTGCAAACGGCGCAGGCAAGACGACGCTGTTGCGCTCCGTCGGCGGCGATGTATGCGGCATGCAAACGGACAGTGGCGTGTCCAAATGGGCAGAGAATGCGAACGTCGGCTACATGCCGCAGGACCCGACCGAGGAATTTGCCGTCGACAAGAACCTGACCGACTGGATGGGGCAGTGGACGAAGGAGGGCGATGACGACCAGGCGGTGCGCTCCATCCTCGGTCGCCTGCTGTTCTCCGGCGACGATGTGAAAAAGTCGGTGAAGGTGCTGTCAGGCGGTGAGAAGGGCCGCATGATGTACGGCAAGCTGATGCTCGGCCGTCACAACGTGCTGCTGATGGACGAACCGACCAACCACATGGACATGGAGTCCATCGAGTCGCTCAACATCGCGCTGGATAAATATGCCGGCACGCTGATCTTCGTGTCGCACGACCGGGAATTCGTTTCGTCGCTGGCCACCCGCATTCTTGAAATCCGGGAAGGCGAGATCATCGACTTCCACGGCGGCTACGAAGAGTACCTCACCAGCCAGGGAATCGAATAAGTCATTCGGCCATTGCCGCGTTCATCCCGACGATCGTCGTGTTGGGGGCGGATTCTCCCATATAGAGCAACTGGTCAAGTCGCGTGCGCAGGCTGCGCGCGACTTCATTGCCCTTGGCCTTCAGCACGGCTTCCAGATAGGGATCGCGCAGGGCGCGGAAATCGTCGATGGAACCGGCTTTCTCGACCTTCAGCTGAAGCGAATAACCGCGCAGGCCGATCGTGCTCTTGATTGTTTCCGTATAGAACTGGTAAATCGCCTGGAACTGGCTGGACCCATCGGCAATTTCAGCGGCTGGCGTGACATGCTGGGCAGGGGGGGCTTGGGCGGGAATCGGCGGCACCGGGACTGGTTGCAGTTGCGCCACGGGCTGGATAAACCCGTTTTTCAGCAGTTCGGACATGCTTTCTTCGTTCAGTCCGAGGCTCGCCACCTTCTTGAGCAGATCTTCACCGCTTTGCTTGCCATCCACCATCACCAGCAGGGTGCGCAGCCGGGTGGGCAGCTGGTGCTTGCGCGTTGCTATCTCTTCGCGACCTTTGTCGGTCTTGTCGAAAATTCGATGCGTCATGGGTTTGTCTCCCCCTCGCAAAAATGCATTCCGTCTCATCCACCCGCTGCCCTCTTCGGAGCGTGCAGGACTTCTCAGTCATGTCGTTGTTATTCCTGCTGGCAACGCCAGAGAATGACTGTTTATAACGCCGCAGGCTGTCTGATATTGATTTTTATCAGGATCAGTATGCTATCTAAACCAAGTTGCGTAAATGCAAAATTGATATATGGAAACATCAAAAATGTGCAATTGATGATTTCTATCAATTTTCTTCGGCGATCCGGAAGTAATTTCGCGCAATTTCAGGGAAGCACTTGAAATACCCGCAACGACCCCTAGTTCTTCTTTATCAGGCATACTCTCCGTCTTGGCGTATTCCACGCCCGATTTTTGCGTCATCACCATGCAGATTCAACCCATCAAGACCGTCGAATTCGAACGCCCGCAGATGGATGCGGGGACCAGTTGCGTCGCCAACGCCTGGGCACGCGTGCCCTTGTCGCCGTCCCCCGAGGAAAAAGCGGCGCTCAAGGACAAGATCAAGCGCCTCCTGAAAGAGAAACAGGCAGTGCTCGTCGCCCACTATTATGTGGATGCGGACCTGCAAGACCTGGCCGAGGAAACAGGGGGCTGCGTGTCAGACTCCCTGGAAATGGCTCGTTTCGGCCGTGACCATGCTGCGAAGACGCTAGTGGTGGCCGGCGTGAAGTTCATGGGCGAAACCGCCAAGATCCTGAGTCCGGACAAGACGATCCTGATGCCCGACCTCGACGCCACCTGTTCGCTCGACCTCGGGTGTCCCGCCGACGAATTTGCCGCCTTCTGCGATGCGCACCCTGACCGGACGGTGGTGGTCTATGCCAACACGAGCGCCGCGGTGAAGGCGCGCGCCGACTGGATGGTGACGTCGTCGATCGGCCTCGACATCGTCGAACACCTGCATGCGCAGGGCAAGAAAATCCTGTGGGCGCCGGACAAGCATCTGGGCGGCTACATCCAGAAGAAGACCGGCGCCGACATGCTGCTGTGGCAGGGCTCCTGCCTGGTGCACGACGAGTTCAAGGGCGTCGAACTGGAGTTGCTGCGCAAGGAGCATCCGCACGCCAAGATCCTGGTGCACCCGGAATCGCCCGAGGCGGTCGTGGCCCAGGCCGACGTCGTCGGTTCGACCTCCCAGCTCATCGCAGCGGCGAAGTCGCTCGATGCGCAGGAGTTCATCGTCGCCACCGATAACGGCATCCTGCACAAGATGCGCATGGCCGCGCCGGGCAAGCGCTTCATCGACGCGCCGACGGCCGGCAACAGCGCCACCTGCAAGAGCTGCGCGCACTGCCCGTGGATGGCCATGAACGGCCTGCAGAACCTGGCCGAGGTGCTGGAGTCGGGCAAGAACGAAATCCACGTCGATCCGGAAACCGGCCGCAAGGCCTTTGTCTGCATCGACCGCATGCTGGCCTTTGCCGCTGCACGAAAAGCCAACGTCCGTCCGAGCGGCGACCTGGCAAAAGAACAAAAACTGTTTGCAGGAATCGGACCCGCATGAGCACTCTCAAGAACCCGTTTGCCCCTTTTGACGCAGCCCTGGTTGCGGCTTTTGAAGAGAATATCCGCGCTGCGCTGGCAGAGGACGTGGGCACCGGCGACGTGACCGGCTTGCTGGTCCCGGAAAACGAATGGGTGAAGGCCCGCGTCATTGTGCGCGAAGCGGCCGTGCTGTGCGGCGCCCCCTGGTTCGAGGGCGTGATGACCCAGCTCGATCCGCGCATCCGCATCGAGTGGCGCTATGCCGAAGGCGCGTCCATGACGGCCGACAGCGAGGTCTGCGCCATCGAGGCACCGGCGCGTGCGCTGCTGACGGCGGAACGGACTGCGCTGAACTTCCTGCAGCTGCTGTCCGGCGTAGCGAGCGCGACAAGGGAATACGCCGACGTCGTGCAGGGCACCCGTGCATCGGTGCTGGATACCCGCAAGACGCTGCCCGGCCTGCGCCTGGCGCAGAAGTACGCGGTGCGCGTGGGCGGCGGCAAGAACCAGCGCCTTGCCTTGTACGACGGGATCCTGATCAAGGAAAACCATATCGCGGCAGCCGGCGGCATTACCGCGGCAATGCGTGCCGCCATTGCGCTGCATGCCGGCGTGACCATCCAGGTCGAGGTGGAAAGCCTGGTGGAGCTGGAGGAAGCCCTTGCCGCCGGCGCCACCTCCATCCTGCTCGACAACTTCACGCTGGAGATGATGCGCGACGCAGTGAAGATCACCGATGGCCGCGCATTGCTCGAAGCCTCCGGCGGGGTGAACATGAGCACTGTGCGTGCCATTGCCGAGACGGGTGTTGACCGCATTTCCATCGGCAGCCTCACCAAGGATGTCCGCGCGACCGACTATTCGCTGCGCGTCGTGGAGTAATCAACCTATGTCTGGCGCGACACCTGTTCGCTCCAGGCATACGCATCCAGCTGGATGTCGAACAAATCCTCTCGTGTCAGTCCAAGGCTGGTCAACGCCGGATCAATCTGCATGTTGGACTCGCCGGCTTGCTCGATATGTTCCGCCAGCTTCAGCATTTCGCCGTAAATACCTTCCCGCGCGAGCAGCGCTTCCTTCACGGCATCGACCACCATCATCTGTTCCAGGATCTTGTCCATCGGCTGGCCGAACAGGGCGTCCATCAAGGACATGATACCCACCGTAAACGCAATGTCCGCCATGTTGCGGTTGCGCGGTGCGATGTGGCCTGCCAGCAGCTCGAGCAGCTTGCCGCGTGTCGTGGCCATGATAAGGAGCGGGGACAGCATTCCGGTCGATTTCATCGGCTCGGCATAGAGCAGGATTTGCACCCAGCGCTGCAGCTGGCGCCGGCCGAGCAACAGCAGGGCCTGGGACAGTGAAGTGATGTGATGGCCCGTGCCGAGCGCAGGGGAGTTGGCCATGCGCAGCAGCGTGATGCCCATGGAGGCATCCTGCTTGATGGTGCGTTCGATGTCGGCGTTCTCGGCATCGGAATTCAACTGCGACATGAGCCGGACCAGGGCGACCTGCGAGGGCGAAAGCTTCCTGCCGCTCAGGATCGCCGGCTTGGCGAAATAGTAGCCCTGGAAGTAATCGAAACCGAGGTCGAGGCAGCGCCGGTACTCATCGAGGCTTTCGACTTTTTCGGCGAGCAGTTTTTTCTTCGCTGTGCGGAAGCGCACGCTGAGCTGATCGAGGACGCCGGGTTCGAGTCCCGCGATATCCACCTTGATGATGTCTACATGCGGCAGGAGCAGGCGCACGTCTTCCGATTCATTGATGACGTCGTCGAGTGCGAAGGTATAGCCCGCTTTCCGGAGTTCGGCGACGCGGTCCAGGACTTCTCCGTTCACTTTGACCGTTTCCAGGATTTCGAGGACGACTTTTTCGCGGGGGAGAAACTGGACGAAGTCGCTCATCAGGACCGACTTGTCGATGTTGACGAAACCGAGCGATCCGCCGATCACGTTCTCCATTCCCAGCTCGGTCGCATGTTCGATGACGGATGCGGTTGCGGCAAGGTCGTCGATGACGCTTGCCGTTGCGGCATCGGCACGCCGGAAGAGCAGTTCGTAGGCAACAAGCCCTTGTCCACGATTGAGGATGGGCTGGCGCGCGAGGAAGAACTCCTTTATCCAATGGCTGTGCAGCGCAGAACCTGATGCGATATCGGACATGGGCTGACCATCTAGTCGAGTTGAACAAGGCCGAACTGCTCTGGATCAGGATCTATATTGCACCATTTTCATGACCATCGGAAATACTTTTCCGAGTTGGTAATTTGAAAAGAAAAAACGCCTCCGTGAAAGGAGGCGTTGAGCGGAGAGCAGGGGATCAGCGCCGGGACGGCGACAGGACAGTGGGCAGGGCTTTGGGCAGGGTTTCCGGGAAGTCCTGGCTGAAATGCAGGCCGCGGCTTTCGCGGCGTGACAACGCGCTGTCCACGATCATGGAGGCGACGTCGACCAGGTTGCGCAGTTCCAGCAGGTCGCGCGTGATGCGGAAATGCGAGTAGTACTCGTAAATCTCTTCGCGCAACAGCCCGATGCGGTGCTGCGCCCGCTCCAGCCGTTTGGTGGTGCGCACGATACCCACGTAGTTCCACATGAAGCGGCGCAGTTCGTCCCAGTTGTGGGCGATGACGACTTCCTCGTCCGCGTCGGTCACGCGGCTTTCGTCCCATGCCGGAAGGGGCCGGGATTTCTGCTTCGGCTGCTTTTCGATATGCAGCGCCGCCGCGCGCCCCAGCACCAGGCATTCCAGCAGCGAGTTGCTGGCGAGCCGGTTGGCGCCATGCAGTCCGGTATACCCGGTCTCGCCCACCGCATACAGGCCGGGGAGGTCGGTTCGGCCGTACATGTCCGTCACCACGCCGCCGCAGGTGTAATGCGCTGCGGGAACGACCGGGATCGGTTGCTTCGTGATGTCGATGCCGAGTTCCAGGCAGCGCGAATAGATGGTCGGAAAGTGCTCCTTGAGAAACTCGGGCGGCTGGTGGCTGATGTCGAGGTCGACATAGTCCAGGCCGCGCTTTTTCATCTCGAAGTCGATCGCGCGCGCGACCACGTCGCGGGGGGCAAGTTCGGCGCGTTCGTCATGCGTGGGCATGAAGCGGCGTCCGGCTGCTACCCCGGCCTCGGCGGGCAGCTTGAGCAGGCCGCCTTCACCGCGCACGGCTTCGGAAATGAGGAAGGACTTGGCGTACGGGTGGTAGAGGCAGGTCGGGTGGAACTGGATGAATTCCATGTTCGCCACCCGGCAGCCGGCGCGCCACGCCATCGCGATGCCGTCGCCGGTCGCGGTGTCGGGATTGGTCGTGTAGAGGTAGACCTTGCCCGCGCCGCCTGTGGCGAGCACGGTGTGATCCGCCGCAAGCGTCATTACGTCGCCGGTATTGACGTCCTGCACATACAGGCCGACGCAACGATGTGTGCCGGTGTAGGCATCCAGCTTGTCGGAGGTGATGACGTCGATGGCGAAATGATGTTCGAGAACGGTGATGTTCGGATGGTTGCGCGCCTTCTGCTCCAGCGTGACCTGCACCGCATGCCCGGTGGCGTCGGCGGCGTGGATGATGCGCCGCTGGCTGTGCCCGCCTTCACGGGTCAGGTGGTAACCCAGCTCGGCGGTCGGATCGCGGGTGAAGGGAACGCCTTGTTCGATCAGCCACTCGATCGCCTCGCGGCTGTGTTCGACGATAAAGCGCGTGGCGCCTTCGTCGCACAGCCCGGCGCCGGCAACGAGGGTGTCGGCGATATGCTGGTCGTGGCTGTCGCCGGAATCGAGCACTGCGGCGATGCCGCCTTGTGCCCAATTGCTTGCGCCATCGAGCAGAGTGCGCTTGGATACCACAGCCACCTTGTGCGTTTGCGCGAGGTGCAGGGCGACGGACAGGCCGGCGAGGCCGCTGCCAACAATGGCGACATCAAATTTCATAAGATAGGAATTCGACTGCGTTGTCATTACACGAGTCGACATCTTAACATCTGACAATGTTTCCCTCTCGGGGAGTATGGCCGTGGGCCTCATGCGCTGTGATAACCTCGCAGCGGTGAAGAACGAGGAGCGCGCATAACCGTATGACTGGAATATTCAAAAAAGTTGCCTTGGTCCTGCTGGTGCTTGTGCTTGCCGCTGCCGGCGCCGCCTGGTGGTATCACGGCGCCAGCCAGCCGCAGGTGGACGGCACGCGAACCCTGAAAGGACTCACCGCCTCTGTCGACATCGTGCGCGATGCCCAGGGAATCCCGCATATCTACGCGAAATCGCCGCAGGACGCCTATTTCGCGCTGGGCTATGTGCATGCGCAGGACCGGCTGTGGCAGATGGAGCTGAACCGCCGCATTCCGGCGGGGCGAATGGCCGAAATCCTCGGGCCGAATGCGCTCGATACCGACCGCTTCATCCGCACACTGGGCGTACGGCGCAATGCGGAAAAAATCCTCGGCAACCTGTCGCAACAGACGCGCGACGCGCTGGATGCCTACGCGCGCGGCGTGAATGCCTGGCTCGAGGATCGCAGCGGCCCCTTGCCGCCGGAATTCCTCCTTACCGGCGCCCCCGCTCCGGCACCGTGGCATCCGGTCGATTCCATCGGCTGGCAGACCATGATGGCCTGGGACCTTGGGACCAACTGGACGCAGGAACTGCTGCGCATGCGCCTTTCGCAACGCCTGACGCTGGCGCAGATCAATGAATTCCTGGCTCCGTATCCTGGCGATCCGGTCGTGCCCACGCAGGATTTCACGCAGCTTTATCGCGACTTGGCGGGGACGGCGGCACAACTGGAAAAGGTTGCTTCCGTCGCGCCGCCGTCCTACGTGGACGGCATGGGGTCGAACAACTGGGTGGTGGCGGGCGCGTTGTCCGAAACCGGCAAGCCTCTTCTCGCCAACGATCCGCACCTTGGGCTCTCGGCGCCCGCGCTGTGGTATTTCGCACATTTGTCCGCGCCTGGCCTGAACGCGATCGGCGCCACGCTTCCCGGCATCCCGTCGGTGGTGCTTGGACGCAACGATCGCATTGCCTGGGGATTTACGAATACTGCGCCGGACGTACAGGATCTCTATATCGAGCGCGTCCATCCGGAAGACCGGAAGAAATACCAGACGCCTGACGGCTGGGCCGAGTTCAAGGTACGCACTGAAACGATCAAGGTGAAAGGACTGCCGGACGTCACGATCGAAGTGCGCGAAACGCGCCACGGCCCGGTCATCACCGGAGCGCTTCCCATCATCGAGCGGGCGTCCATCGATGCGAAGAAATATGTTGTGTCCTTTGCCTGGACAGCCTTGCGGCCGGACGACCTGACCCTGCAGGCCGGCATGAAGTTCAGCCTGGCGCAGAACTGGGAGCAATTCGTCGAAGGGGCAAGGGACTTCGGCTCGCCGCAGCAGAGCATCGTCTATGCTGATGTTGACGGCAATATCGGCTTCATCGCGCCGGCCAGGGTGCCGGTGCGCAAGCCGGAGAATGATCTCAAGGGGCTGGCGCCGGCGCCAGGCTGGGATGCACGCTACGACTGGGCCGGATTCATCCCGTTCGAGGAGCTGCCACGGAAATACAACCCGGAATCCCGCCGCATCATGACCGCCAATCACAAGATCGTGGATGCCGATTACCCGCATTTCCTGACCAGCGAATGGACCCTGCCGTATCGCGCCCGCCGCATCGACGCCTTGCTGGATGCGCAGGGCAAGCACAGCATGGCCAGCTTTGCCGCCATCCAGAAGGACCACCTGTCGCTGGCGGCGAAGGAGATCCTGCCGGTGCTGCGCAAGACGGTGCCGCGCTCGGATCGTGCCAAGGCAGCCCTGGCTACGCTGGCCGGCTGGGATGGTTCCATGGATGCCAACCGCGCCGAACCGCTGATCTACAACGCCTGGATGCGCATGGCCTCGAAGCACATCTTTGCGGATGAGCTGGGCGAGGCGCTGATGAAAGATTACTGGGAGCAGCGCAACGTTCACCGTCCGATGATGAACGTGCTGATGAACCAGGAAGGGCAGAGCCGCTGGTGCAATGATGTGACGATCGCAGTCAAGGGCAACAGGCAAGGGTGTGACGAGGTGCTGGCTGCTTCGCTGGATGCCGCTCTGGCCGACCTCGAAAAGCGCTTTGGTCCGGACATGGCGAAATGGCAGTGGGGCGCGGCCCATGTGGCGCGCTCGGAGCACCGGCCATTTGCCAAGGTGGACATGCTGGCGCCGTATTTTGACCTCAACGTGCCCACGCCCGGCGATACATTCACGGTCAATGTGGGCCGGCATAACCTGCGCGACGAGAAAGCGCCATTCGCCAACCGTCACGCAGCCAGCCTGCGTGCGCTATACGACCTGTCCAACCTCGAAAACTCGCAGTTCATCCATTCCACCGGGCAATCGGGCAATGTACTGTCGCCGTTCTACCGTAACTTCGTGCAGCGATGGGCAGAGGTTGGCTACCTGCCGATGAAGACGCGGCGCGAAGATGTGGAGAAGGGAAGGCTGGGCGTGCTGACGCTCCAGCCGTGATCGACTTCGTCCCGAGAGGATTACACCGAACTGTCCGGGACAGTTCGGTTGACCGGTAAATCATCCTACTTCGCCGCATAATTCTTCGGCGGGAAGTACTCCAGGAACAGCTTCAGCGCATCCGTGTCACCGGCAAAGTGCGCTCGTTTCAGGAGATCCAGGCCGGTGTTGCGATCGCCGTTGCCCATCTTCAGCACGGCCTCTTCCAGTGCCAGAGGCAAATTGTCCGGAGAATCAATGTCGAGATGATGTTCGCTTGGCAAACTTCAGGAAGCGTGTGCAGTCGCCAACTGATCAATCCGCGAAGGACATAAAAAAAGCCGCCAGATAACTGGCGGCTTCAAAACCAGGGCTACCCGAAGGTAAGCCTGGGACGATTAGACGGTTAGTCGTGCGCGTAAATGTCGCGATCCTTGGTTTCGCCCACGAACAGCAGGCCGATCACGAAAGTCATCAAGGCGATGACGATCGGGTACCAGAGGCCGAAGTAGATGTCGCCCTTGTACGCAACGAGTGCGAACGAGGTCGTCGGCAGCAGGCCGCCGAACCAGCCGTTACCGATGTGGTACGGCAAGGACATGGAAGTGTAGCGAATGCGGGTCGGGAACAGTTCAACCAGCATTGCAGCGATCGGGCCGTACACCATGGTCACGTAGATCACGAGGATGACCAGAAGCACGAGAACCATGCCCTTGTTCATCTGTGCCGGATCAGCCTTGGTCGGATAGCCTGCGGCCTTGATGGCGTCGCCCAGATCCTTGGAGAAAGCCTTGTCCTTGGCAGCAGCGTCGTCCTTGGACAGGCCGACTGCGCTGTAGGACTGGATGACCTTGTCGCCAACCTTGACGGAAGCGGGAGTGCCAGGAGCGGCAGCTTCGTTGGTGTAGTTCACCGAAGCGGCAGCCAGCTTGGCCTTCACGATATCGCAGGAGGAGGTGAACTTCTTGGTGCCGGTCGGGTTGAACTGGAACTGGCAGTCAGCCGGGTCTGCGGTCACCACCACCGGTGCGGTCTTGATCGCCTGTTCCAGGGCCGGGTTGGCATAGTGGGTCAGGGCGTTGAAGATCGGGAAGTAGGTCACTGCAGCGATCAGGCAGCCGCCGAGGATGATGGGCTTGCGGCCGATCTTGTCGGACAGGGAGCCGAACACGATGAAGAACGGGGTACCGATCACCAGCGAAGCAGCGATCAGCAGGTTAGCCGTTGCACCGTCGACCTTCAGCGTCTGCGTCAGGAAGAACAGGGCGTAGAACTGGCCCGTATACCAGACCACAGCTTGACCTGCGGTCAGGCCAACCAGTGCCAGGATAACGATCTTCAGGTTCTTCCACTGGCCGAAGGACTCGGACAGCGGGGCCTTGGAGGTCTTGCCTTCAGCCTTCATCTTGGCGAACGCCGGGGATTCGTTCATGGACAGACGGATCCACACCGAAATTGCCAGCAGGAACACAGAGACCAGGAACGGGATGCGCCAGCCCCAGTCGGCGAACGCGGTTTCGCCGATGGCGGTACGGGTACCCAGAATCACCATCAGGGACAGGAACAGGCCGAGGGTAGCGGTCGTCTGGATCCATGCGGTGTAGGCGCCGCGCTTGCCGTGCGGAGCGTGTTCGGCAACATAGGTTGCCGCGCCGCCGTACTCGCCGCCGAGCGCGAGGCCCTGGAGAATACGCAGCGTGATCAGGATGATCGGAGCGGTAATGCCGATCGATGCGTAGTTGGGCAGCAGGCCCACGATGAACGTGGAGATACCCATGATCAGGATGGTGACCAGGAAGGTGTACTTCCGGCCGATCATGTCGCCGAGGCGGCCGAACACGAGTGCGCCGAACGGACGGACGATGAAGCCCGCCGCAAAAGCCAGCAGTGCGAAAATGAACGCGGTGTTGGGATCGGTGCCCGCGAAGAACTGCTTCGCGATAATCGCTGCGAGCGAGCCGTATAGATAAAAGTCGTACCACTCGAAAACCGTTCCCAGCGAAGACGCGAAAATAACTTTCCGTTCTTCTGCTGTCATTGCGCGGTCAGCCGAAGCTTGTACTGTCGCCATGCCAATCTCCTCAAACTCGAATAATTAAAATATTGAATGTGCAAATACACTTGCCCATTTGATTGCACGGTTTGGAGTGTGCGACTGAAACCTTACGCGACGCTTTCTTGAAACTTACAGAACCTTACAAGCGCAGTAACGGTTTTCAGCGGGTTTTCCCTATGAAACCGGGATTTTGGGCAGGCGGAAAGATAGATTTATTTTTTACGAACGATCGTGCTAAAAATGTGGTATTCTCAAATTTCGTTGGAATACCAAAGTCGCAAAACCCGATAAAGATGCGTCCTCGCACCGACCTGGACGTCAACCAATTCAACACAAGGAGCCTCAAATGACTGACGCCGTCATCGTATCCACCGCCCGTACCGGCCTGGCCAAATCCTGGAAGGGTGCCTTCAACATGACCCATGGCGCCACCATGGGCGGTCATGCCCTGAAGGCCGCGATTGAACGCGCGAAGATCGATGCGGGTAAAGTGGAAGACGTCATCATGGGCTGCGCCACGCCGGAAGGCGCCACCGGCAGCAATATCGCGCGCCAGATCGCATTGCGCGCCGGCTGCCCGGTGACTACCGCCGGCATGACGATCAATCGTTTCTGCTCCTCCGGCCTGCAAACCATCGCCACTGCTGCCCAGCGCATCATCGCCGGGGAAGGCGACATCTATGCTGCAGGCGGCGTCGAGTCGATCTCCTGCGTGCAGAACGAAGCCAACAAGCACATGATTGTTGAAACCTGGCTCCAGCAGAACAAGCCGGAAGTCTACTGGCCGATGCTGCAGACTGCGGAAACGGTCGCCAAGCGTTACAACATTGCCAAGGAGCGCCAGGACGAATACGGCGTCCAGAGCCAGCAGCGTGCGGCCGCCGCGTTGGCAGCCGGCAAGTTCAATGATGAAATCGTTCCGATGACCACCATCATGGGCGTGGCCGACAAGGAAACCGGCATGCTGGTGACGAAGGAAGTCACGATTTCCGCCGACGAAGGCATCCGTGCCGACACTACGCTGGAAGGCGTGTCGAAGATCCGTACCGCGATTCCGGGCGGCGTCATTACGGCAGGCAACGCAAGCCAATTCTCCGACGGTGCTTCGGTCGCGATCGTCATGAACAGCAAGCTGGCGGAACAGAAGGGCCTGCAGCCGCTGGGCATCTTCCGCGGTTTTGCCATCGCCGGCTGCGAGCCGGATGAAATGGGTATCGGCCCGGTCTTCGCCATTCCCAAGCTGCTGAAGAAAGCCGGCCTGAAGGTCGAGGACATCGGCCTGTGGGAGCTGAACGAAGCCTTCGCCGTGCAGGTGCTGTACTGCGCCGACAAGCTGGGCATCCCGATGGATCGCCTGAACGTCAATGGCGGTGCGATCGCCGTCGGCCATCCGTATGGTGTCTCGGGCGCGCGCCTGACCGGCCATGCGCTCATCGAGGGCAAGCGCCGTGGCGCGAAGTATGTGGTCGTCACGATGTGTATCGGCGGCGGCCAGGGTGCAGCCGGCCTGTTCGAAGTCGTGTAAGGATCAAATCGTGGGCGCCGAGGCGCCCACGATCGTTTTTGACATCGCTCACACTCGCGTGCGGCGGAGTGTCCGCACGCATGGAGGACCAACATGCAATCCAAGATCGTCTCCCGCCGTGACCTCGATTTCGTCCTGTACGAATGGCTGAAGGCGGAAGAGCTCACCAAGCGCGCGCGCTACGCCGACCATTCCCGCGAAACCTTCAATGCCGCGATGGATACCTGCGAGCAGATCGCCACCGACCTGTTCGCGCCGCATAACAAAAAGAACGACCAGGAAGAGCCGCACTTTGACGGCGAGAAGGTCCACATGATTCCGGAAGTGCAGACTGCACTGAAGGCATTCTGCGAGGCCGGCCTGATGGCGGCTGGCCAGGATTACGACTTCGGCGGCATGCAACTGCCGTGCGTGATCGAGAAGGCAGGCTTTGCCTACTTCAAGGGCGCCAACGTCGGCACCTCGTCGTATCCCTTCCTGACCATCGGCAATGCCAACACGCTGATCAAGTGCGGCACGCCGGAGCAGATCGAGACCTTCGTGCGCCCGATGATGGAAGGTCGTTTCTTCGGCACCATGTGCCTGTCCGAACCGCAGGCCGGTTCCTCGCTGTCGGACATCGTGACGCGCGCCGAGCCGCAGCCGGACGGCACCTATCGTCTCAAGGGCAACAAGATGTGGATCTCCGCCGGCGAGCATGAGCTGTCGGAAAACATCGTCCACCTCGTGCTGGCCAAGGTTCCCGATGAAAATGGCAAGCTGATCCCGGGCGTGAAGGGCATTTCGCTGTTCATCGTGCCCAAGAAGCTGGTGAACCCGGACGGTTCCCTCGGCGAGCGCAATGACGTGGTACTGGCCGGCCTGAACCACAAGATGGGCTATCGCGGCACTACCAACTGCCTGCTGAATTTCGGCGAGGGCAAGTACAAGCCGGGCGGGCAGGCAGGCGCAATCGGCTACCTCGTCGGCGAAAAGCACAAGGGCCTCGCCAACATGTTCCACATGATGAACGAGGCACGCATCGGCGTCGGCCTCGGTGCGGTCATGCTTGGCTATACCGGCTACCTGCACGCGCTGGAATACGCCCGCGAGCGTCCGCAGGGACGGCATCCAATGAACAAGGACGCCGCACAGCCGCAGATTCCCATCGTCCAGCACACCGACGTCAAGCGCATGCTGCTGGCGCAGAAATCCTACGTCGAGGGCGGCCTCGCACTCAACCTCTATTGCGCCCGTCTGGTCGACGAGGAGCGCACCGCCGAGTCGGAAGAGGTACGCCGTAATGCCACGCTGCTGCTCGACATCCTGACGCCGATCGCCAAGTCGTGGCCTTCGCAATGGTGCCTTGAAGCGAACAATCTCGCGATCCAGGTCCATGGCGGTTACGGTTACACGCGGGAATACAATGTCGAGCAGTTCTACCGCGACAACCGCCTGAACCCGATCCACGAAGGCACGCACGGCATCCAGGGCCTGGATTTGCTGGGGCGCAAGGTGACGATGCAGGGTGGCGCCGCGTTCAAGCTGCTGGGCGCCGAGGTGCAGAAGACCATCGCCAAGGCGATGGAAGTCAAGGAACTGGCCGGTTTCGCCAAGTCGCTCGGCGCAGCCTTGCAGCGCATCGAGAAAGTGACGCAGGCGCTGTACGCCGCAGGCGACATGAACAAGACGCTCGCCAACGCCTCGGCCTACCTCGAAGCCTTCGGCCACTCGGTCGTTGCCTGGGTATGGCTCGAACAGGCCTTGCTTTGCGTCGGCAAGTCGGGGCACGATGCCGATTTCTATCGCGGCAAGCTGCAGGCATGCACGTATTTCTTCAACTGGGAACTGCCGAAGGTGTATCCGCAGCTCGACCTGCTGGAAAGCATCGACACGACGACACTGGATATGCAGGACGCCTGGTTCTGACATCTACTTACATACAGGAGACAACATGCGTACCACTAAAGAATTGTTCGACCTGACCGGCAAGACCGCGCTGGTGACCGGCGGGTCGCGCGGACTCGGGTTGCAGATCGCGGAAGCGCTCGGTGAGCAGGGCGCGAAGATCGTGCTGTCCTCGCGCAAGCAGGCCGACCTTGACGAAGCTGTCGCGCACCTGAAGTCGCGCGGCATCGAGGCCAGCGCCATCGCCGCCGACCTCTCGCAGGAATCGGCAGTCGGGCCGCTGGTCGCCGAAGCCATGAAGCGCCTTGGCCACATCGACATCCTCATCAACAATGCCGGCGCGACCTGGGGCGCTCCCGCGGAAGACTATCCGCTGGAAGCCTGGGACAAGGTGATGAACCTGAACATCCGCAGCATTTTCCTGCTGTCGCAGGCGGTGGGCAAGCTGTCGATGATTCCGCGCAAGTACGGCCGCATCATCAACGTTGCGTCGATTGCCGGCCTCTCCGGCAATGGCCCGAACAGCATGCAGACCGTTGCCTACAACACCTCCAAGGGGGCGGTCGTCAACTTCACCCGCACGCTGGCCGGCGAGTGGGGCAAGTACGGCATCACCGTCAATGCGCTCGCTCCGGGCTTCTTCCCGTCGAAGATGACCAAGGGGGTGCTGGAGAACTTCGGCGAGGACAACCTTGCCAAGCGCGCGCCTCTGCAGCGGATCGGCGACGACGAAGACCTGAAGGGCGCTGCATTGCTGTTCTCGTCCGACGCATCCAAGCACATCACTGGCCAGATCCTCGCAGTCGACGGCGGCGTCTCGGCAGTGCACTGATGGATACGAGCAAGCCGCAACCGTTCCCGGCCGAGGTTCCGTTCCTGAACGACCTCGGCGTCGAGTTCCTCGGCATGGGCAATGGCGAGGCGCAGGTCGCGCTGAACCTCGAACATCGCCACATGAATAGCTGGATGGTGACCCATGGCGGTATCACCATGACACTGCTCGACGTGGTGATGTCCCTGGCCGGGCGGTCGCTGGACCCGGATGCGCGCGGCGGCGTCACGATCGAGATGAAGACAAGCTTCCTGCAGCCGGGCGGGCATACCGGCGGGCGCATCATCGCCAAGGGCAAAGCCTACCACCGCTCCATGACCATGTGCTTCTGCGAAGGCGAGGTCTGGAGCGGCGACAAGCTGGTGGCCAAGGCAATGGGCACCTTCAAGTACCTGAAGCGGCTGGACGTCGCGAAGAAGCTGGAACACGAATAACGATTCAAGAGGAGACAGCATGACAACTTACAAGCGCATGGTCCTGGCTTCGCGGCCGCAAGGCCACGTCGTCCCGGAAAACTTCCGCCTCGAGGAAGTGCCGGTTCCCACCCTGAAGGATGGCGAACTCCTGGTCCGCAATCATTTCCTGTCGCTCGACCCGTACATGCGCATGCGCATGGAAGACGTGAAGAGCTATGCTGCGCCGCAGGCCATCGGCGAGACCATGATCGGCGGGACGGTCGGCGAGATCGTTGAATCGAAGAATCCGAAGTTTGCCGTCGGCGACAAGGTCGTCGGCATGTTCGGCTGGTCGGAGATGGGCGTGTCCGACGGCACGCTGCTGCGCAAGGTCGACACCACCCACATTCCCTTGTCCGCTTACCTTGGTTCGGTCGGCATGCCGGGCATGACTGCCTGGTATGGGCTGATGCAGATCATCCAGCCGAAGGAAGGGGAGACCATTGTCGTGTCCGCCGCGAGCGGCGCGGTGGGCAGTGTCGTCGGCCAGCTGGCGAAGCTGCGCGGTTGCCGTGCGGTCGGCATTGCCGGCGGCAAGGAGAAGTGCGATTACGTGGTGAACGAACTCGGATTCGACGCCTGTATCGACTACAAGGCCGGCAATCTGAAAGAGGCGCTCGCCAAGGCGACGCCGAACGGTATCGACGGCGTGTTCGAAAATGTCGGCGGCGAGATTTTCGACGCCTGCCTGGAGCGGATGAATCCGTTCGGGCGCATCGCCCTGTGCGGCATGATCGCCGGCTATGACGGCGAACCCTCGCCGATCCGCAACGCGCGCTTTTTCCTGACGATGCGCCTGGCGATGCGCGGCTTTATTGTCTCGGAACACATGGATCTGTGGCCCCAGGGCCTGAAGGAACTCGGTACCCTGGTTGCCACCGGCAAGCTGAAGTTCCGCGAGTCTGTTGCGCAGGGGCTGGAATCGGCACCCGAGGCATTTATCGGCCTGCTCAAGGGGCGCAATTTCGGCAAGCAGCTCGTCAAGCTGATCTGATCGACTGACCTCTCCGGGAGCTGCCATGTCCGACCTCATTTTTCATCACTATCAGAACTCGCCCTTTTCCGAAAAGGTGCGCCTGATCTTCGGCTTCAAGAAGCTGGCCTGGAAGTCTGTCTTCATTCCTCCCGTCATGCCGAAGCCGAACCTGACGGCCCTGACCGGCGGCTATCGCCGTACGCCGGTGCTGCAGGTCGGCGCCGACATCTACTGCGATACCGCGCTGATTGCCGATGTGCTGGAGCGCATTGCTCCCGCGCCGTCCTTGTATCCGTCCGATGTCGAGGGCCAGTCGCGTACGCTCGCGCAGTGGGCGGACGCCACTCTGTTCTGGACCGTCATCGCTTATGTGTTCCAGCCTGTGGCCATGCCGTACCTGCTCGGCCCATTGACGCCCGAGCAGATGAAGGCGTTTGGCGCGGACCGGGCAGCGATGCGCGGCAATGCACCACGCATGTCGATAGGCGAGGCGACGGGCAATCTCAGGGAATACCTGCGCCGGCTCGACAACATGCTCGCCGGCGGCAAGCCGTACCTGCTCGGCGCGCAGGCAAGCATTGCCGATTTCTCGGTGTATCACTGCGTCTGGTTCCTGCAGCTTGCACAGCCGCTGGCGGACATTCTCGACATTGCACCGAACCTGAAAGCGTGGGCGGCGAGAATGGCGGGATTCGGGCACGGGCAGCCGGAAAAGCTGCGCGCGGAATCTGCGCTCGAAGTGGCGCAGGAGTCCGCCCCGGCGTCAACGGAGGAGGTGTCTTTCGTCGACACCCATGGCATTGCACGCGGCGACAGTGTGACGATTACCCCGACGGATTACGCGCTCGATCCGGTGGAGGGGGATCTTGTCCTTTCCACCGATACCGAATGGGCAGTACGCCGCACCGATCCCATAGCGGGAGAGGTGGTAGTGCATTTCCCCCGACTCGGCTTTCAACTTAAAAAAATCTAGATCAATTCAGGAGAATCCAACATGAAAGACTTCCACGGAAAAGTCGCCGTCATTACCGGCGGCGCCAGCGGTTTCGGTCGTGAATTCGCCATTATCGGCGCGCGCCTCGGCATGAAGCTGGTGCTGGCCGACGTGCAGCAGGATGCGCTGGACAAGGTGAAGGCCGAGCTGGAAGCGCAGGGCGCGCAAGTGCTTGCGGTGCGCTGCGACGTGCGCAAGGCGGAGCAGGTCAAGGCACTGGCCGATGCCACCATGGAACGCTTCGGCGCCGTGCACCTGGTGTTCAACAATGCGGGTGTGGGCTCGGGGGGCCTCGTATGGGAAAACTCCATCGCCGACTGGGAATGGGTATTGGGCGTCAACCTGTGGGGCGTGATCCACGGCGTGCGCACCTTCACCCCGCTGATGCTGGAGTGCGCGAAGAAGGACCCCAACTACCAGGGCCACATCGTCAACACCGCTTCCATGGCCGGCCTGCTGAACGCGCCGAACATGGGGGTCTACAACGTTTCCAAGCATGCCGTGGTGTCGCTGTCGGAAACCTTGTTCCATGACCTGCAACTGATCAAGGCGCCGATCGGCGCGTCGGTGCTGTGCCCGTACTTTGTGCCGACCGGCATCCACCAGTCGGAACGCAACCGTCCGGACGATGTGAAGGAAGAAGGCAGCCTGACCGCCAGCCAGATGGCGCAACGCGCCGTGTCGGAGAAGGCGGTCACTTCCGGCAAGGTCACGGCAGCAGAAGTCGCTGAACGCACGTTCAATGCCATTCGCGACAGCGCGTTCTACGTCTATTCGCATCCGCAGGCTTTGGGCAATGTCCAGACCCGCATGGAGGACATCGTCCTACAGCGCAACCCGACCGATCCGTTTGCGGCTGCGCCCCAGGTACGCCAGATGCTGCAAGCCAAGATGGGCGTTCAATAAGCGGCGATGGGCAATATGGGCACAATCATCCAGGACAACCAGTTCGCCGAGCTGCCGAATGGCATGCGCCTGCACTATGCAAGCGCAGGCGAGAAGGGCAGGCCGCTGATCCTGTTCGTACACGGCTTTCCCGAGTTCTGGTACGAATGGGAAGCGCAGCTGGCGGAGTTCGGCGTCGACTATTTTGCGGTCGCGCCGGACCTGCGCGGCTTCAATAAATCGGACATGCCGCTCGACCTTGCACAGTACAAGGCGAAGCATATTGTCGATGACCTCCGCCTTCTCGCCGAGCACCTGGGCTACGAGAAATTCGTCATGGTGGCGCACGACTGGGGCGGGGCGATTGCGTGGAACTTCGCCATCGCGCTCCCGCAATTGCTGCACAAGCTCATCATCGTCAACTCGCCGCATCCCTACCTGTTCGCGCAGGCGCTGGCCAGCGATCCCGAGCAGAAGTCGGCGAGCGAGTACATGAACTGGCTGCGTGCGGAAGGATCGGAAAGCGCGCTGGCCAAGGATGAGTTCAAGCTGCTGGAAGGACTCCTGAACGGCATGGGACAGTCGCCGACGCCCTGGTTCACGCCCGAGGTGAGGGCGCGTTACCACGAATGCTGGTCGCGCGGCCTGACCGGCGGCGTCAACTACTACCGCGCGTCGCCGCTGCATCCGCCGACGAAAGAGCACGCCGGCCCGGCAAAGCTGCAGCTGAATCCGGAGGACTTCCGCGTGCGCGTTCCGACACGGGTGATCTGGGGCGAGCGCGACATTGCCTTGCCCAAGTCATTGCTCAACGGCCTGGATGCTCTGATCGACGACCTGAAGATCGAGCGTATTCCGGAGGGCTCGCACTGGGTCATCCATGAGCAGCCCGAGCGGATCAACCGGCTGATTCGCGGCTTCCTCTCGCAGTAGGCATATGAACGATCCGCAAGGATCGTTCATAATGACCGGCTCCCCCATCACTCCATCCATCATGGCACGCGAAGATTTTTCCTTTTTCCATTCCCTGCGGGTGCGCTGGGCCGAAGTCGACATGCAGGGCATCGTCTTCAACGGCCATTACCTGACCTATTTCGACGTCGCATTCACCGAATACTGGCGAGCCACGGGGCTGCCTGGGGTGTTGCAGCAGGCGCAGGAGGGGAAGGAAATGTTTGCCCGCAAGGCGACCATCGAATACCAGGCGCCGGCACGTTTCGACGATGTACTGGACATTGGTGTGCGCTGCGCCGGTTTCGGACGGACATCGGTGCGCTTCGTCGTCGAGATCCATCATGGTGAGGAACACCTGATTTCCGGCGAACTTGTGTATGTCTACGCCGACACCAGCATCCGCAGGGGCGTTCCCTGGCCGGATGCATGGCGCGAGGCCATTACGCGATTTGAAAAACTGCCGCCGGCGGCGCTATGAGCATCCGTGTAACGCTGGGCGATTGGGAGACGCAGCGGCAGGATGCACAGGCTGTCCGCTACGAGGTCTTCGTGGTCGAACAGAAGGTGCCGCTCGAGATGGAATGGGACGAGATGGACGCCCGCTGCGTGCATGCCCTGGCTTACGACGCTGAGGGTCAGGTGGTTGGCACGGGGCGGCTCCTTCCGGATGGACATATCGGACGGATGGCCGTCAGTCGGCCTGCGCGCGGCCAGGGGATCGGGGCGCTCATGCTCGAAGCACTGGTGGATGCCGCACGCCAACGTGGCGACCGCGAAGTGATGCTCAATGCGCAGACGCAGGCGGAACCCTTTTACGAACGCTATGGCTTCCGCCGCGAGGGAGAAATTTTCATGGAAGCGGGAATTCCCCACATCCACATGCGGCGCGCGCTTACCTGACCTGGCGCTCGCGCAGTACCGGCGTGCCGCTCCCCGGCAGGCGCACGACAGTCGATGATCGCGTTCCGTATATCGGCGACTCGATGCATACGGATGACAGGATGCGTTCCCACTCCAGGCTGACGCCGGTGCTCGGAAGCCGGCAATCGGGCGCCTGTGAGGTATCTGCCAGCATTTCAAAGTAGGCGTCTTCAGGCGCTCCCTGACACAGCAGGCTGGAAAACTGCGCCTTTGTCCTGACGACCTTGGGCCAGGGCGAATCGAGCGAGCCGTTGGACAGTCCATAGACGCCGGGCGGCAAGGGCTTTCCGTTGCGCGCATCGTCGGGCGATCCGTTCGAATACCAGACCAGCTCTTCACGGTTGCCGACCAGCAGGTTGAAACCGTTGTATTGCCCCGCGCGCGACGCGATGTCGTCGACAAACTGCTGTGGCGCGGCGATGCCCGACAGGTAGCCGGCGACGATTTCACCGCGCGACGGGGCGGCATCCCTTTTTTCGGACGGTGCGCGGATATTGGTGATGGCGGCAAAACGGCCCTCGCGCGTCACGCCCATCCACGTGCCGCCGCCCTGCAGATCGCGGCCGGCGTAAATGTGCGCCTGGTCCTCCCACCATGCGGCAGGTGCAGCAGGACGCTCATAGAATTCATCGCGATTGGCTGCGGCCAGCAGGGGAATACCCGGTACGACCTTCCAGGCGAAGACGATCAGGCACATGGGGGAATGTCCATAAAATGTTCTGTGTGGCGCGGCCCGTCGATGAGATCGGCAAGGGCGCTGCGGATGACGGCAGCATCGAGGCTTGTATCGAATCCATCCGGCACCGCCTGGTAGACCTCCATCCATGTCTGGCGGCCGTCTTTTTCTTCCGGGCGGCGCTTGAGGCAGCCTGCGACACCGGCTTCGATTGCAAGGCGATGCTGCATGGCCGATACGCGCGCCTGCAATGCGGCCGCGTCTTCATTGCGTACCCGGTAGTAGATGTACAAATCCATGCGATGCCCGGATGGCTGGCCTTACGCCGGCAGCGGGTAAGGGAGCTGCACAAAGCGCAGCACGGCACCCGACACGGAGCCGATCCGGATCGTGCCTTCCTCGATGGCGGACATCTTCGTTTCCACCAGGCAGTCGGTTCCGCCTTCCGGATTCCGTTCCGCATTGACGATCATGCCGCAGGGCTGCTCCGGATCTCCGCTCCAGTACACCTCGGTGCCCGGCGCCACGCCCTCGGCGTCCACCGACGCAAGCAGCATGCGCCGCTTGAGCTTGCCGAGGTACTGGCTGCGCGCCACGATTTCCTGGCCCGGATAGCATCCCTTCTTGAAATTGACGCCGCCGATCAGTTCGAAGTTGATCATTTGCGGGACGAACTGCTCCTGCGTCGCCTGCACGACCAGCGGTATGCCGGCATGGATTTCGGTAAGGCGCCACAACGCGGTGGCGGCGGGGGAGAGCGTCTTGATCATTTCCGGCCATGCCGCCTCGGCGATGGCGGGCGGTGCGCTCCACTGGTAGCGCGCCTGGCCGAAGGCATCCGGCAAGCGGATCAAGGAACCGTTTTCGGAATCCACCCTGGAAAACGGGGCAGCGGGCATTTGCGGGAACCACTTCGCCAGCGTTGCGGCAGCGGCTTCGCCGCCAAGGCCGAGCAATGCCTGCTCGTTGGTGACGTCGGCCAGCTTGACTTTCGAACGCAGGACGAACATCTGCAATCGCTTCTGCACAGGCGCCTGGATCTGGCGCGGCAGTTGCAGCATGATCGCGCTGTCGCGCTTCCACATCAGGAAGGTCGCCAGCAGGCGGCCCTTGGCCGAGCAGTAGCCGGCAAGGCGAGCTTCCTGCGTGCCGAGATGCTCGACGTCGTTGGTGAGCTGGTTATGGAGGAAGACGGCGGCATCTTCGCCTGTCGCCGCGATCAGCCCGGTATCGGTGAGCGGAGCGACAAAGCCGCGCTGCAGGCCGCCTTGCGCTATCGTGCTGCCGAACCCGGAGACGCGCCCGGTCTCATCGAAGTGCGCGCCTTGCTGTTCCAGGAATTGCAACCATGTGTTCGTCGTTTCAGTCATACGCTCAAGTAATTGCGGGATTAGCCATTATCATCATGGCTTGATTATAGTGACGTCTTCAAAAAGCCGTTCGGCGCCGCTCCGGTCCGGCCGGCACCCACTGTAAAGGTCTGGTTTTGATCAAAAAGTTTCTCGCAGCCATCATCATCCTGGCGCTTTTCATCTCTGCGATGCTCGCCTACTGGGCGCATCGGCCGATTCTCTCCACGGGAGAACCGCCCATCGAATTCGCGATCAAGCCCGGCAGCAGCGTCAGGAGCAGCGCGGACCAGATTGCCGACGCGGGTGTGCCGCTCAACCCCACGCTCTTCCATCTCCTCGCGCGCTTCTCCGGCAAGAGCACCAGGCTGAAAGCCGGGAATTATGAACTAAAGCCGGGAACCACGCCGATGACCCTGATCGACCAGCTGGTACGCGGCGAATTTGCGCAGGAATCGCTTGCCATCATCGAAGGCTGGACGTTCAAGCAGATGCGCCAGGCGATCGACACGCATCCAAAAATCCGGCATGACACCGCGGGTTTGTCCGACAAGGAGCTGCTGGCGAAAATTGCACCCGACTACAAACACCCGGAAGGCCTGTTTTTCCCGGATACCTACCTGTTCGCCAAGGGATCGAGCGACCTGCAGATCTACAAGCAGGCGCACGCGCTGCTGCAAAAGCGCCTGGAAGAAGCATGGAGCAAACGCGCATCCAACGTGCCGTACAAGTCGCCCTACGAGGCGCTGATCATGGCCTCGATTGTTGAAAAAGAAACCGGACAGAAATCCGAGCGCAACATGATCGCCGCAGTGTTCGTCAACCGCCTGCGGCTTGGCATGCTGCTGCAGACCGATCCCACCGTCATCTACGGGATGGGGGAGCGCTTCCAGGGAAATATCCGCAGGAAGGACCTGGAAACCGATACGCCGTACAACACCTATACCCGGCCGGGCCTGCCGCCGACGCCGATCGCCTTGCCCGGCGCGGAATCGCTGGCCGCAGCCCTGAATCCTGCTACCTCCGACGTGCTGTATTTTGTCTCCCGCGGCAACGGAACCAGCGAGTTTTCCAACAACCTTGCCGATCACAACCGCGCGGTGAACAAATACCAGCGATAATGCCGGCTGGATCGCAGGACAACAAAAAGATGGCATCAGGGAAATTCATCACTTTTGAAGGTATCGACGGCGCAGGCAAATCCACGCACCTCGCCTATGTTGCCGACTTGCTAAGGGCGCGCGGAAAACAGGTTATCGTCACGCGCGAGCCGGGCGGCACGCCGCTGGGCGAGAAGCTGCGCGAACTGCTGCTGCACGAGAAAATGCACCTCGAAACCGAGGCCTTGCTGATGTTCGCCTCCCGCCGCGAGCACATCGCACAGGTGATCGAGCCCGCGCTCCAGCGCGGCGATTGGGTGATTTCCGACCGGTTTACCGATGCCACCTTCGCCTACCAGGGCGGCGGGCGCAAACTGGCGCTCGACAAGCTGGAGGCGCTGGAGCGCTGGGTGCATCCCAACTTGCAGCCGGACCTGACGCTGCTGTTCGACGTTCCTCTTGAAGTGGCGCGTGCGCGGCTGGATGCGACGCGGGAGCTGGACAAGTTCGAGCAGGAAAAGGCGGACTTTTTCGCTGCGACCCGCAACGGATATCTGCGCCGCGCCGCCGCCCATCCGGCGCGTTTCCGCGTGATCGATTCCACGCGCCCGATTGCGGACATCCAGCGCGAACTCGAGCAGATCGTTTCCGGTATTTGATTCACATGTCGCCGACACTCTATTCATGGCAGCAGGCACCGTGGCAGCAATTGCAACAACTGCGCGGGCGGCTGCCGCATGCCATCCTGTTCCACGGTCCTGAAGGCATTGGCAAAACGGCATTTGCCGAACACCTGGCGCAGTCGCTCCTGTGCCAGTCGCCCACGGCGGATGGACATGCCTGCGGCCAGTGCGACCCTTGCGGCTGGTTTGTGCAGTACAGCCACCCCGATTACCGCCGCGTCCGCCCCGAAGTGCTGGAAGAAGACGGCGCAAGCGACTCCGAGGAGGGCGCGGAGGCAGGCGAGGGCAAGAAGGGGAAATCCGCCAAGGCGCCGTCCAAGGAAATCAAGATCGACCAGATCCGCGCGCTGGCCGATTTCATGAATGTATCCACGCACCGCCAGGGCATGCGCATCGTCCTGCTGTACCCGGCCGAAGCATTGAACACGGCTGCGGCCAATGCCTTGCTCAAGACGCTGGAAGAGCCGCCGCCGGCTACCCTGTTCCTGCTCGTCTCCAACAACCTCGACCGGCTTTTGCCGACTATCCTGTCGCGCTGCCGCAAGTTTGCGCTTGCGATGCCGTTACAGGAGGAGGCGCTGGCGTGGCTGAAGGCGCAGGGCGTCGACGATGCGGATGTCTGGCTGTCGGAGCAGGGCGGCGCGCCGCTGGCGGCCCTGGCGTCGGCACAGGGAGACACCCGAGAAACCATGGACGAGCTACTGCGCATGCTGGCGAAGCCGGGCGTGGAAGGAGCGCTGAAGGCGGCGGAGAAGCTGCAGAAAGCCCCCGTGACAGATCTTGTGGCGTGGTTGCAGCGTTGGCTCTACGACGTGTTTTCGCTCAAACTTTCCGGCAGAATCCGGTATTATCCGCGGTATCGGAAGGAGCTCGCGGCGCTGGCGCAGGTCGTCGACGTGGGGAGCCTGGTGCAGGCGCTGAAGGCAGTCAACGAACGGCGCGCGATTGCCGACCACCCGTTGTCCGCCAAGCTGTTCATCGAAGACATGTTGCTGGAATACGCATCGCTTTTCCCCAACTGACAGACAAGCAAGGATTGTCATGGCCGAAAATACTGTGAGCCCGATCCCTCCCGGCGCCGGCGGCGCGGCGGTCGCGCGTCCATCAGTCCTGTCCTTGCCGATCAAGGAAAAGGCGGCGTTGTATGCCGCATACATGCCATTCCTGCAAAACGGCGGCATCTTCGTGCCGACCAACAAACCTTACAAGATCGGCGACGAGATCTACCTGATCCTGACGCTGATGGACGACCCGACCAAGTATCCGATCGCAGGCAAGATCGCGTGGATCACGCCGGCCGGCGCCAACAACAACAAGGCGCAGGGCATCGGCGTGCATTTCTCGTCGGACGAGAGCGGCCAGCGCGTCAAGCACCGTATCGAAGAATTGCTCGGCGCCGCGCTGCGCTCCACGCGCGCCACCCATACCCTATAAGAAAAATCCGTCTCCCCTCATGTCCTATACGCATCGCCTCGCCCGTTTCGAAGACCTTCCCGCCATCGTCGATATCTACAACAGCACCGTGCCTTCCCGGCAGGTGACCGCCGACACCGAACCGGTGACGGTGGAATCGCGCCATGCCTGGTTTGCGGAGCACACGCCCGAGCGGCGTCCGTTGTGGGTGGCCGAGGAGAACGGCAAGGTCATCGGCTGGCTGTCCTACTCCAACTTCTATGGCCGTCCGGCGTACAACGGCACGGCGGAACTGTCGATCTACCTGCATGAAGATGCGCGCGGCAAGGGGCTGGGGCGCTACTTCCTGACCGAAGCGATTGCCTTCGCGCCGAAAGTCGGTGTGCATACCTTGCTCGGATTCATCTTCGGGCACAACACGCCCAGCCTGAAGCTGTTTGAAGCTTTCGGTTTCGAACGCTGGGCGCACATGCCGCGCGTGGCAACCCTCGATGGCATCGAGCGCGACCTGGATATCCTGGGCAAGCGCGTCGCCTGAGCTGTGTGGCAGTAAAATGACGGGATGTATATCGATTCCCATTGCCACATCAATTTCCCCGAGTTATCGGTCCGCCTGCCCGAGATTTTCAGCAAGATGGCGGAGAGCAAGGTCACGCACGCGCTGTGCGTGTCCGTGAACATGCCGGAGTTTCCGTCGGTGCTCGAACTGGCGGAAAAATATCCCAACATCTATGCCTCCGTCGGCGTCCATCCCGACTATGAGGAAACGCCCGAAGTCAGCGTCGACGACCTCGTGCGGCTGTCGCAGCATCCGAAGATCGTCGGCATCGGTGAGACCGGACTCGACTACTACCGGCTGGAAGGCGATCTCGAGTGGCAGCGCGAACGCTTCCGCACCCACATCCGCGCGTCCCGCGCGACAGGCAAACCATTGATCATCCATACCCGGGCGGCCTCCGAAGATACGATCCGCATCATGCGGGAAGAGGGCGCGGGTACCGATGCCGGCGGCGCCGGCGGGGTCATGCACTGCTTTACGGAGTCGCTGCAGGTGGCGGAAGCCGCGATGGAAATGGGTTTCTACATCTCGTTTTCCGGCATCGTCACCTTCAAGAGTGCGAAGGACCTGCAGGCTGTGGCGCGCGCAGTGCCGCTGGAACGCATGCTGATCGAAACCGACGCACCGTATCTTGCCCCCGTGCCGCACCGGGGCAAAATGAATGAACCGGGCTTCGTCAGCCACGTAGCCGAATTCCTTGCCAAACTGAAGGAATTGCCGCTCGAGGACGTTGCAAAAGCGACGACAGAGAACTTTTTCGACCTGTTCAAGACCGCGAGGGCGGCATGACCGCCCGCGTTTCCCGGCACAGGCGGCTGCTCGTCGCACTATCGGCAGTTCCGGCATTCGCCATGCTGCCCCGGACCGCCTTTGCCGCCGGCGCGTACGTCGAATTTTTCCGCGCTGTGAAGATCGACCATGCACCCATCGTGAAATCGCTCCTGGCGCGCGGCCTCGATCCGAATATCATCGAGCCGGAAAGGGGCGATACCGGCATGATCCTGGCGTTGCGGGAAGATTCGATGGCGGTGTTCGAGCTGCTGCTCAACGCGCCGGACATCGATCTCGAAGCAAAGTCCGGCAATGGCGACACGGCGCTGATGATCGCCTGCTTCAAGGGCAACAAGGCCGCCGTGGAAGCCCTGCTGGCCAAGGGCGCGGAAGTGAACCGGCCGGGCTGGGCGCCGCTCCATTATGCGGCGGCTGGCGGCCATAATGACATCGTCCGCCTGTTGCTCGACAAGTCTGCATATATCGATGCCGAATCGCCCAACAAGACGACGCCGATGATGATGGCCGCGCGCGGCGGCCACATCTACACCGTCAAGCTGTTGCTCGATGAAGGCGCGGACGCCACACTGAAGAACGACCTCGGGATGAATGCGATCGACTTCGCGGCGAAATACGAGCACAAGGACATCGCCGAGGGGCTCACGAGCCGCCTTCGCAAGGCCGGGAAACTCTAAATCGATTATTCCACGCAGGGCAGGGTGAGCGTGACTTCCAGCCCTTTCTCCGGAAGATTTAGCAGGCTGATGCTTCCGCCGTGCTGTTCTGCAATGTTCCGTGCGATCGTCAGGCCGAGGCCGGTGCCCCCGGTTTCACGCGAGCGCGATGCTTCGATGCGATAGAACGGCTCGAACACGTTTTTCATTTCTTCTTCCGGGATGCCCGGGCCGCCGTCTTTGATGCGAACCACGGCTGTGCGGCCTTCCCGGCGAATCTCAATCCTCGCGAAGCCGCCGTACTTGCACGCATTGTCGATCAGGTTGGTCAGGCAACGGCGCAGGGCGATCGGGCGGGCCATCAGTGCGGCGCCCGTACTGCCTTCAAGCGAAACATCCTGTCCTGCATCGATAGCGTCGGAACAAACGCTGTCGACCAGCGAATCGAGGTCCAGCCGCTGCATCGGCCCGGCCGCATCCATGCTGCGCGCCAGGTCCAGGCCTTCGCGCACCATCCCCTGCATCGCGGTCAGGTCGCCGATCAGTTTTTCCCTCAGCTCTGCGTCCTCCACTTTCTCCAGGCGCAGCCGCAAACGGGTCAGCGGCGTCTGCAGATCATGCGTGATTGCAGCCAGGATCTGGGCGCGCTGGCGGATATGCGTCCGGATACGCGTCTGCATGGCGTTGAAGGCCGCTGCCGCCTGCCGGATTTCGGTCGCGCCGCGTTCGGGCAGCGGGGGGCGTTCAATGTCGTTGCCCAGTTCGGTGGCGGCCTGCGCCAGCTGCTTCAGCGGACGCATCGTCATGCGCGCCACGATGGCGGCAAGGATGGCGATACTGAGGAGGAACAGGATTGCGTAGACGGTGAAGTCGCCCCGCGGCGCAATCGGCGGCGGGCGGGGCGGCAGGACCGTCAGGCGCAGGCGCGAGTCGTCGGGCAGGGTGACCAGCATGGATTCGCACAGCGGACGCAGTTCGGATTGCCGCCTGCGGTGAGGGCGGTGGCTGAAGTCGCAATCCTCGGGGCGTACTGCAGCAGAGGCAATGCGATATCCATCGGGAAGGCGGCGTTCGAGCATGGCGGCGAGTTCGGAACGGGTGGCGGCCGCTTCGTCCCCGGTTGACGCCGCCTCTGCACGCATTCCGACGCCGCGTGCGGCGGAAAGGAAGGGCGCGCGCATGTCGGGGGTGACCGTGTCGAAAGACAGGATGAACTGCGCGATGCGTTCCACCGCGTGATAGTCGCGGAACTGGCCGATCATCCTTTGCCGCTCGTCAAATGCGAGGCCGAGGGTAATGAGCGCACTCGCAATCACACCGGCGAGCAGCACCAGGATCACGCGGCTTGTCATCGACTGGAAGATGGCTTTCATTCGCGCGTCACCACCGTGGCCAGGACGTAACCTTCATTGCGCACCGTCTTGATGATCTGCGGCGAGCGTGCGTCTTCGCCGAGCTTTTGCCGCAGGCGGCTGATCTGCAGGTCGATGGAGCGGTCGAAAGGATCGGCATCGCGTCCGGCAGTCATGTTGAGCAGCTGGTCGCGGCTGAGCACGCGGTTCGCATGGTCGAGGAAGATCTTCAGCAGGCGGAATTCGGCGCCGGACAGGGCGACGACCACGCCCTGCGGATTGATCAGATGGCGCGCGGTGGTATCCATGACCCAGCCCGCAAAGTGCACCATCTGAGATTCGGATGACTGCGGCGAAGCCGGCGCGGCCTGCGTTCTGCGCAAGACGCTGCGGATGCGCGCGAACAGTTCGCGCGGCTCGAACGGCTTGGGTACGTAGTCGTCCGCCCCCATTTCGAGGCCGAGGATGCGGTCGACCGGTTCGCCGCGCGCAGTCAGCATGATCACCGGGATGCTGGAACGCGCACGCAGGTTGCGGCAGAGTGTCAGGCCGTCGTCGCCCGGCAGGTTCAGGTCCAGGACGATGAGGTCGATGCGATGCTCGTCCAGCGCCTTCCACATCGCCTTGCCGTCGCCGGCGGTGGAGGTGCGGTAGCCGTTCTTCTCCAGGTACTCGGCCAGGAGGGCGCTGATTTCGCGGTCGTCGTCGACGATCAGGATGCGGGAGGGAGTTTCCATGGACGCATTATCGCAAGTCGGGATGCGTGAAAGTTAGCGAATTGTATCGCGGCGATCCTTCCGGAAACGATTGATACAGAGCGATACAAAGCCGGTCGTGCCTGCTACTTGCCGCTACAACATCGCCGGCCCGCGACACGGTGCGGATACATTGCGGCAGCATCATGGGAACCGTGCAAAGGGCACGAGTTCAACAACAGAGAAGGAAGGATCATGACCACATTTCGCAAACGTTTCTTGATCGGTGTGATGGCTGCCGGCCTCGGCGCCGCGTCGTTCGCGGCTTATGCCGACAGGCCGGGATGCGGACCGATGGGCGCCGGGCCGGCGGCGTTCGGCGAGCACGGCAGGTCGCCGGAGAAGATGGCGGCCCACTTTGAAAAGCGCCAGTCCGAACTGCACGACAAGCTCAAGCTGAATGCAAGCCAGGAAGGCGCGTGGAAGAACTACATTGCGCGGATCAAGCCGCAGGAACCGCCGAAGCGTCCCGACCGAGCCGAGATCGACAAGCTGCCCGCGCCGGAGCGCATGGAGAAGATGTTCGGTTTCATGCAGGAACACGAAAAGCGCATGGCCGACCGCATCGCCGCGACCAAGGAGTTCTACGCGGTGCTGACGCCCGAGCAGCAGAAGATCTTCGACGCCGAGTTCCAGCACGGGAAGGGGCGCCACCGCCACCGCGGGGCGTCCTGATGATCAGGCGTCGTGCAACCGGACCTGCACGACGCTTGAAGCATGTTTCCTACCAGCGCAGCAGTTTCGGTCCTGCAAGCGCACCGGCGGCGGTCGGGATCAGCATCCCGGCGACGTACCAGATGCCGAGGAAGGACGGTTGCATTTCGGGACAATGCAACGCATAGACGGCTGCCGCGCCCGCGCCGGCCAGCAGGCCGGCTGCCGCTCCTGCAAGCGAAAGCCTCGTCGGCGCCAGGCCCTTCATTGCCCACATGGTGGCGGCAAACATCGGCACGGACAAAAAGGCAATGTTGAACGGGCAGGAATCCCACGACTCTCCAAACAGCATCTCGCCACGCTGCGACGGTGCTGCCATGACCAAGGAGGCCGCGCCGACCAGCCAGAGCGTGATGAAGACGGCCACGAGTGCCGCCGGCAGTCGTCCCAGGCGCGCGCCTGGGCGGGACAGGCGCTGTGCGATCGCAAAGGCCAGCGCCGCGACGCTGGCGGGAAACAGGAACTTGAGCCAGAACATTGGGAGCAGCGCCGCCTCGCGCAGGTCGGGGCGCACGCCCAGGAAGATGGCCATGAGAAGAGCCGCACATGGCATGCCCCAAGCCAGTGCGCGGCGCAGTTGGCGCGTCGCGGCGCCTGATTCCACCGGGCTTGCGCCTGCGGCCAGCATGGCGATCAGGTCATCGGTCTTCACTTTTCCCCCCTTATCAACGCCGCAAGTGCACGGAGGCCGCGATGCACGCCGACCTTGACGGCCGACTCCGACATGCCGGTGGCATGGGCCGCCTCCGCCACTGACAGTCCGTTCAATTTCACATATTGGATCGGCAGTCGATGGTGATCCGGCAGCTGTTCGAGAAGCCTTGCGACGTCGCGCTGCGCGTCGGCGGCTTCGGTGTCCGAACGCGCGAGGGCGTCCAGGTCATCGTCCAGCGGATCGGTGAGTGCGTCGTGGCTCGCGCGCCGGCGCAGCATGTCGATCAGCTTGTAGCGCGCAATCGCATGTACCCAGGCCGTGAGCGGTTGGTCGGGCTCGTAGGTGTGGCGCTGGTTATGCACGGCAATCAATGTTTCCTGTACCAGGTCTTCGACCTCATCAGGCAGGCGAACCAGGCGCCTCCTGTAGAAGGCCCGCAGGTGCGCGCTCAGATCCTTCAGAAATGCCTGGTAGGCGACCCGGTCGCCGCCCAGTCCCCGCATCATCAGTTCGCGCAAATGCTCCTCTTTCATGATGTCCTGAATTGTCATTCGTTCGGGACGGACGTTTGGTTACACGCGGATCGAAAATATTTTTTCTGCATTTTTTCCGTGGCCGTGTAACCGCGATCTTCTTCTTTACGAATTAGCATGCAGACCGGCCGATTGGCGAGGTCGAATTGACAAACCATTTTACAGGAGCTCATCTCATGAAAAACCGTGCACTCGCCACCTCCGTCATCACCCTCGCTGCCCTTGCGTCGGGCATTGCCATGGCGCAGGACAAGATGGAACAGGACAAGCAGATGATGGACAAGAAGGCCGCGATGGAGAAGTGCTATGGCGTCTCGATGGCCGGAAAGAACGACTGCGCCGCAGGCGCCGGTACGAGCTGTGCCGGAACTGCGAAAGTGGATTACCAGGGCAACGCCTGGAAGTATGTCCCAACGGGCACCTGCACCACGATCAAGACCCCGAAGGGCAGCGGCTCGCTGAAGCCGATCACGTCCTGATACGTGCACGGGAGCCGCGCCAATGAAGCCCACGCTGACCGCAGGAATCGGTCTCAAGCCTGTGCATTTCGACGCCGCATTGGACTGCGCGGCGGAGGGCATGTGGTATGAGGTGCACCCCGAAAACTATTTCGTGGACGGGGGAGCGCGCCTCGCATGGCTGGAGGCGATCCGGGAAAAACATCCGGTGTCGCTTCACGGTGTGGCGCTCTCGCTGGCTGCGGACTGCCCGCCCGATCCGGTCCATTTGCAGCGGATGGCAGCGCTGGCGCAGCGGATCGCGCCGGCGCTGGTGTCCGAGCATCTCGCATGGTCGGCCTGGCGCGGCGCTTACCACCCGGATCTGTTGCCTTTCCCGCGGACCGGCGAAGCATTGCGTCGCATCACCGACAACATTGGTCGGACTCAGGACGCGCTCGGGCGTCTGATCGCGATTGAAAATCCCTCGCATTATGTGCATCTGGATGGCCATGCGTGGGACGAGATCGATTTCCTGCGCGAGATCGTGCGACGGACGGGATGCGGCCTGCTGCTGGACATCAACAACGTGTACGTTGGCGCACGTAATCTCGGCTATTCCGCCGCCGGCTACATCGACCGCTTTCCCGCAGAGGCGGTGATGGAAATCCATCTTGCCGGACACAGCGCGGATTCCCGTCTGGCCAATTCCCTGCTCATCGATTCGCATGACGCGCCGGTTGCAGCGGAAGTATGGGCGCTTTACGAACGGTTTGTCGCCCGCGCCGGGCTGCGACCCACGCTTATCGAGCGCGACGACCGCCTGCCGTCTTTTGACGAGTTGCTGGCCGAACGCAATCACGCCGACGGGATATTGCGAGGATCGATAAAGGAGGCGGCATGAACGGCATATCGTCGCTTGCGGCTTTCCAGGATGGCTTTGCACGCATCCTGACCACGGGAGTTGCCGATCCGCGATTTGCCGCGCTTGTTAGCCAACCTGGATTTTCCGTCTACCGTAATACGGTCATCAAAGCTTGCGTCGATGCCTTGCTTGCGAATTTTCCTGCAGTGGTGCAGCTGGTCGGCGAGCCATGGTTCCGCGAGGCCGCATCGGTCTATGTGCGCGAGCAGCCGCCGCTTGATGCGCGCCTGCTGTTTTACGGCGAGCACTTTCCTGATTTTCTCGCGCATTTTCCGCCCGCCTTTGACTTGCCCTATCTTCCCGGCGTCGCCCGCCTTGACCGATTCTGGATCGAGTGCCATGCCGCGCTTGACGATGACGCGCAGGATCCTGCCAGTCTGCTCGCGCTGGCACCGGATGCGCTTGGCTCGACTGTGGTCCGCCCGCGGGCTTCGACCCGCTGGAAATGGTTTGACAACCTGCCTGTCTACGCCATCTGGAGCGCCAACCGCAGCGATGGAGGCCGCCGTGAAGAACTTGGCTGGAAGGGGGAGGGAGCCTTGCTTTTCCGGCGTGACGCGGAGGTGCGGTGGATGGAAGTCGGCCCGGCGCACTGCGCTTTTCTCGATGCATGCGCGGCAGGGCGGCCGCTGGTCGATGCTGCTGCGGCGGCACTTGAAGCGGATGCGCATACCGATATCGCACGATTGATCGCGACCCTGCTCGATGCCGGCGCGCTGTCCGGGCATGCAAACACGCAACGATGGAAGGAAACGCCATGACCGTCTCTACAACGAATCCCATGCCGGTGCCAGGCAGCGTCGCGGGCAGATGGAATCGCCTTGCGGATCGACTTGATGCGCTGATCGGTCATTCCACGCTCGCGCTGGTCGACCGGTTTGCCGTCGCCGCGATCTTCTTCCTGTCCGGCCGTACCAAAGTGGACGGCCTGCTGTCGGTGAACGACAGCGCGCTGGCGCTTTTCCGGGAAGAGTACAAGGTGCCCCTCATCCCGCCCGACATCGCCGCACATGCCGCGACGTATGCGGAGCACCTGTTCCCGATCCTGCTCGTGCTCGGATTGTTCACCCGCTTGTCCGCGTTTGCGCTCCTGGGCATGGTCACCGTCATCCAGGTGTTCGTCTATCCGGAGGCGTGGCCGACACACTTGTCCTGGGCCGGGTTGCTGCTGTATCTGTTCGCCCGTGGCGCGGGAAAGGTTTCGCTCGATCGGTGGATCGGGATCAGATAGAAGACGTGTGGCGCGCCACGGCGGCGATAATCGCGAACCCTCAGTGCAGCTTGATGCGGGGATTGCGCGCCCAGTCGATGGTTTCAGCCCAGGTCGCGAGCCAGGTCTGGAACCATCCGTTGACGGTAATCTGGTGATGCTTGTGCAGCCACCAGTACATCCACTTCGCGATGTGGCCTTCGATGAAGACTGAACCGCGTGCGATCGCACCCATCAGGCTTCCCACCGCGCTGTAGTCGCCCAGCGATACCAGCGAGCCGCGGTCGTGGTAAGTGAACTCGAGCAGCGGCTTGTCTTCCAGCATGCGGCGCAATGACTTTGCAAGCAGCGTCGCCTGCTGGTGCGCGGCCTGTGCGCGCGGTGGGACGGGCGGCTGTCCATCTCCCTGCGGGCACGCGGCGCAATCCCCCATCGCGAAGATCGACGGATCGCGCGTCGTCTGCAGCGTGCGATGCACGAGCAACTGGTTGATGCGATTGCTCTCCAGCCCGTCGATGTCTTTCAGGAAATCCGGCACCTTGATGCCGGCACACCACACCACGATCCCGCTCGGGATGAATTTTCCGCTTCCCATCTGTACGCCATCCTTGCGCACTTCGACCACGCGTTCGTTCGTGTGAACGTCGATGTCGAGCAGACGCAATTCGTGCGCGACGGCTGCGGAGAGACGTTCGGGAAGGGCATTGAGGATGCGCGAACCGGCATCCACAATCACGATCTTCAGGTCTTTTTCCGGGTCGAAGTTGGCGAGGCCATAGCTGGACAGGACCTTCGTTGTCAGGTGCAGCTCGGCGGAGAGCTCGACACCCGTGGCGCCGCCACCGATGATGGTCACGGTGAAGCGTCCTTCGCCCGGTCCCTTGGACTTGGCCTGGGCGCGCAGGCAGGAATTGATCAGGCGCTGGTGAAAGCGTTCGGCGGATTCGGGAGAATCCAGCATGATCGTGTGTTCATGCACGCCGGGCGTGCCGAAATCGTTGGTCTGGCTGCCGATGGCAAGGACCAGGGTGTCATACTTGATGGATTGGCGCGGAAGGATTTCCTCGCCCTCTTCGTCGTAGGTCGGCGCCAGGCAGAGCTCCTTGTCGGCGCGATGCAGGCCGTCCATGCGGCCGAGGCGAAAACTGAAATGGTTGGCGCGCGCGAGGGCAAGGTATTCGAGTTCGTCCGCATGGCTGTCCATGGTGCCGGCGGCGACCTGGTGCAGCAGGGGCTTCCACAAATGGGTGCGGGCGGCATCGACCAGGATGATGCGTGCCTTGCCTTTCCGTCCGAGGCTGCGGCCAAGGCGCACGGCGAGTTCCAGTCCGCCGGCACCGCCGCCGACGATAACGATGTGATGGAGGGAAGTTTCTGGCTGCGGGCTCAAGCGGGACTCCTTTCCGGAAAGGCGGGATGAGTGGATTTTATTGTGATTTTGATATTTCCCCGGGTGCTCCCGATCATCCTCCTCTGGTATGACGGTCAAAGGCATCGTATGATCGCCCGCGAAGACTGATTCAGCTCAGAAAATGATTCGTTGCCCGTTTCAAGGACAAAAATGAAAATCCTCATCGCCGTTGACGGTTCCCGCTACAGCATCAAGGCGGTCAAGCACGTCATCAAGCATTTCAACTGGTTCAACGAACCGCCCGAACTGCATTTGCTGCATGTCAAGCTGCCCCTGCCGCCCGGGCGGGCGCGCTCCTTCCTCGGCAACGACGTGGTGAACAACTATTACAAGGAAGAATCCGAGGCCGCCCTGGCACCCTCCGAGAAATTGCTGCGCAAGAATGCCATTCCGTTCCACGCCGGCTACAAGGTGGGAGACATCGCGCAGGAAATCCAGTCCTACGTCAAGAAGAACAAGGTCGACATGATCGTCATGGGTTCGCACGGACATGGCGCACTGAGTAACCTGGTGATGGGATCGGTGGCGACCAAGGTGCTGGCGTCGACCGCAGTTCCCGTCCTGATCGTGCGTTGAGGCGGACATGGCAAGTACCAAGGTCAAGGTCGAGGAATTCCTGAACAAGCTGCCGCTGTTCAATGAGATTCCCCCGGAAGAGTTGAAGCAGATTGCCGAGTCGGTCACCGAGAGTCATGTCGCGCGCGGCGAGGTCATCTTCCGCCGCGGCGATCCCTGCGTGGGGTTCCACATTGTCATCTACGGGCAGGTAAAACTCGCGTTCACGTCTCCGGACGGCAACGAAAAGGTGGTGGAGATCATCGGGCCGGGCCACAGCTTCGGCGAGGCACTGATGTTCATGGAGAAGCCCTACATCGTGGCGGCACAGGCACTGGCCGATGCGCTGTTGCTGCACGTGCCGAAGCAGGCGGTGTTCGACGAGCTCGAGCGCGATCCCAAATTTGCCCGCAAGATGCTGGCGGGGCTGAGCCGCCGCCTGCATGGGCTGATTTCGGACGTCGAGGCGTACTCGCTCAGTTCAGGTGCGCAGCGCGTGATCGGTTACCTCCTGAAGTCGGAGCCGCAGCAGGACGGTGACCAGATCACGCTGGCCGTGAGCAAGACGGTGCTGGCGTCGCGCCTGAACCTCACGCCGGAACATTTCTCGCGCATCCTCCACGATTTGGTAGCGAAGCAACTCATCAACGTGGACGGCCGCACAATCACTATCCTCAATATCGAAAAGCTGCGTTCTTACGAGGGACGTTAGACTGCACAGGGCGGATGTGTCGGACGGAACAACTGAAAATTCAGTTTTCATCGTTCAAACACATCAGCGCGATCGACGGTTTCAAGCCTCGCACGGGAGAGTAGTCGTTTGTGCAATAAATTTGTTGCGAATGATTCTCATTTAAATTAATATTTAATTCATCTGCTAGCGCATGACTTTTCGCGCGAACCAGATCGCGGTCACTTTTGACCGCCTCCCGCATTAGCCAGCCACCAGATCCCATTCTCCGGGAACGGCAGCCCGCTTTTTTTTACGCGGCTTTCAATTCAGGAGAATTCGATGCACATCAATGCCCTCCGGGTGGAATGTCTTGCCGCCCAATTGGCGGTCACATCTTACGTAATGTTCTATTCAAGCCGTGGTGCGTGCGAATGCGCCGTACCGGCTTGGGCTTGCCATCGCAGTATCCCGATCGGCGAATAGCGACTCCCTGGACACGGATGCGCCGTGTCCTCCATTCCGCAACCAATTTCGATGAAGACCACAGTCCAGGCTTTGCCGGGGCAGGCCTTCCATTTGACATTGCAAATCGATCTTTAAGGAAAATCATGAAAGAACTGATCATTCTGGCCCACGTGCCCACCGATTCCGTCAATGAGGGTTTTATTCCGGCAGCGCAACGCCTGGGCTTGTCGGTCGTGCTGCTGACTGACCATGCCGAAGCCCATCGGGAACATTTCAGCCAAACCGGATTGGCTGCTTATCCGAACGAGATCATCGCCTGCGACGTGTTCAACCCGCTGGCTGTCATAGGCGTGCTTACCTGCCGCTTGCAAACGCCGGCGGCGATTTTCTCCAACAGCGATCACCTGCAGGCCAGCACCGCCATCGTTGCCGATTATTTCGATCTCCCCCGCAAGGACTGGCATGTCGCCTACCGTGCAAAAAACAAGGCGGAAATGCGCAGCAAGCTGCAAACCCAGGGACTGGACGTGCTGTGGCATGCCGTTGTCTGCGACAAGACAGTGCTGGCGCAGGTGGCGGATGAGGTGCCGTTTCCGTGCATCGTCAAGCCGCGTGAGGGCGTCGCCAGCCAGCAGGTGACGCTGAGTTATGACCGTGCCGGGCTGGAGGCGCAATGCGCGGCCGTCTGGTCCGTGCAGCCGGGGGTGCCGCTGCTGCTCGAGGAATATATTGAAGGTCCTCTCTATACGCTGGAAACGCTTGGCGACGGCAAGCAGCTTTGCGTACTCGGCGGGTTCCAGGTAAAGATTTCGCCACCGCCGTATTTCGTCGAACTGGAAGCGAAATGGGGAACCGGCTTGACCTCTGGGCAGGAATCGCAGGTGGCAGACATGATCCGCCGCTTTGGCGTTGGCTTCGGCGCATGCCACACCGAATATGTGATGACCGAAAACGGGCCGCGCCTGATTGAAATCAACTACCGCAACATCGGCGATTACCGTGAGTTTCTGCTGCAGGATACGCTCGGCATTCCCTTGTTTGAAACCGTGCTGCAGCTGTATCTGGGCGAGCCATTGCCGCAACTCGAGCTGGCCCGGAACGCCGCGTTGATCCGCTACTTCACCGTGCAGTCCGCGGGGCGCCTGTCTGACGTGCCGGAGGCGTTCGTCAACCGCGTGGACGGGGTGCACCTTTCCTACAGGCCGTTGCGCTCAGCCGGCGAATTCGTCAGCTTGACGAATTCGAACAAGGATTACCTGGGTGTATTGCGCGGCACCGGATCCAATGCCTTGCATCTCGGTGCGGAAATGGACCGGGTCAGCGCCACTCTGGCATGGGGGATTGCCGCATGAATGCGATTACGATGGGGACTGCTTTCGATCCGGCGATCGAACCGGCTCGCTCGGAACATGCGCAGTATATCGCCCTGCGCGTGCTGGATACGCTGTTGCGGGAAGACGTGCGTGCATGCGTGAGTGGTGCTGAACTCGTATCACCCGCAGTCTTGCCGTCTGATCTCGGCAAGTATGAAACCGCAGCTTGTGCCTGGCTGAAGGTATCGCACTTCGGGACCGGCTTGCTGTGGATTCCGGTGCGAGAGGCGTCGTTCATGCAAGACTGGCGCAGCGCCGGCCTGCCGCTGCTATGGCAGGAAGACGGGAAGGTGGGGGCGCTGCATGCGGTGGAGGATATCATCGCATGCTTTGCCATCGGCCTTCCTGAGGACGCGGCGTCCTTGTTCAACGCTTTCGCCGAGGAATGCCGGATTGCGGTGGCGCACCGGGAAGCAAGCGAAGCCGAACGTGAACGATGGTTTGCGGAGCTGCGATTGGCTGGCGCTTGCGCCGAACTGCCGGAATGGCAAGCCAGCCTCTTGCATTACGACAGGCTCGGCGCATTTCTTGACCACCCGCTGTATCCGACTGCGCGCGCCAAACTCGGCTTCGACGAGGAGGCGCTTGCCGCATACGGTCCTGAATTCCAGCGCAGCTTTCAACTGCGCTGGGTGGCAGTACCGCGTGCACTCCACCATTCCAGTATCGCCGGCGAACAGGGCTGGCCTTCGCTATGGCCGAGTTTCGAGGACGTTGGCCTGCCTTCCTCGATGGCGCAAGCGCATGCGCTGGTCCCGGTGCACCCCTTTGTCTGGGACCGCCAGCTTGACGTCTTCCTGCGCGAGAGCGGGCTGGCAGGACAGGTGACCCCGGCTCCGCTGCCATACCTCACGGTGGCGCCGACCTTATCGGTACGCACCGTGGTGTTGCTGGATGCGCCTGGGTGGCACCTGAAATTGCCGCTGACGATACGCACACTTGGCGCAAAAAATATCCGGACCATCAAGCCAAGCACGATTTGGGACGGCCATAGTATCCAGACGACATTGGGTGCGATTGCGGCACGCGAGCCAGCGATAGCAGGACGTTTGCTGCTGACCGATGAAGAACGCGGCGCGCATGTCGACAACCGCATGTTCATGGGCTATATCCTGCGGCGTTATCCCGAAGAATCGCTGCGCGACAGCACCTTGATTCCAGTCGCGTCGTTAATGGCATCCACGCCGTCCGGAAAGCTGGTGGCGGAAGAGGTGGCGGCGCAATGCTATGACAATGATGTCGCCGCGTTCTTCAACGATTACCTGGAGCTGACGTTGCGGCTGCATTTGCTGCTCTGGCTGCGTTACGGCATCGCGCTGGAATCCAATCAGCAGAACTCGGTCATTGTAGTCAGCCGCAGCAAACCGAGGCTGCGACTGCTGCTCAAGGACAATGACGCGGCGCGCATCCATCTCGAACACCTTCAGCGGCGCTGGCCCGACTTGGCGTCGCATCTTGCGGGATTGCAGGATTTGCGCATTGCTGTGACGGAGCAATTGCCGCTGGCGCAGATGTTTACCACGATCACACTGCAGTTGAATATTGCGGTCCTGGTCGAACATCTTGCACCCATCCTCGGCCAGTCAGCCGCAGCTCTGTATGCCAACGTCCGGCAGCGGATCGAAGCCGTGCTGGCGGAACTGGCTGCCGAAGGCGAAGATATTGCGCTGGCACGTCGCGTGCTGCTCGAAGACGACCGGCTGTATATCAAATATCTTCTGATCGCCGCTACTCTGGCGGAAAAGAGCGAAACCGGCGCCGCCGACGTCAACAAGTTCTATGGACGCAGCGCCCCCAACTTCCTGAGGGCGGCATGAAAAATGATCCATGCCGTCTTGTCGTCGGCACCATCATGGCCGGCCACTTCATCGCGGCGTTTGCCGCGTTGGGCATGCCGCCGTTCTTCGCGCTGATTCTGGAAAAGTCCTTGCATAGCGACGCCGTGTATCTCGCAGGATGGCTCTATGTGGTGCCGACTTTCTGCACTGCGATCAGCAGTCCATGGTGGGGAAGGCTGGCGGACAAATTCGGCAAAAAACCGCTGTTGCTGCGGGCGCAACTGGGGCTGGCGGGAAGCTTCCTGCTGGCCGGCTTCGCACCCAATACCTGGGTGTTTTTCATCGCGCTGCTGCTGCAGGGACTGCTCGGTGGCACCTTCTCCGCATCCAATGCCTATCTGGCAACCGTGGTCAGTAGTGCTGCATTGACTCGCAGCCTGACATTGATGCAATGGTCGGCTCGAGCCGCGCTAGTGATTGCGCCGGTCGGTTTAGGCGTGTTGATGACGACGGTCGAATCGCCGCTCGTCTTGTACCGCTATCTGGCACTGCTTCCCTTGTTCGCCGCCGTGCTCATCTGGCGGCTGCCGGCGCGGCAGACGCAGGATGCAGGTAAAGCTCCGCCACCGGCATCAGGCAAGGCCATCGAGGCGACGCCGCGGCAGATTTACGCGTTGCAGTTTGTGTTCGTTTTTGCCACGGTGATGACGTTTCCATACTTTGTGCCGTTCATCCAGTCGGAGGCCGCTTCGGTATCGCCGGCGCTTGCCGGCTGGCTGTTCGGATTGCCGCATCTGATGTATCTGCTCTGCGCGGTGCCGCTTGGCCGCTATCTGGGACAGGGGAACCTGGTCCTTACTCTGGCACTGGCATACCTGGTGCTCGCCGCCTCCATGCTGGGCCAGGCACTGGCACCGGCGTTGTCGTCGATAGCGGTCTGGCGCGTCCTGATGGGGCTGGCGATGACCATCGGCTTCATCGGCCTGCATGCCTTGATTTCCGCCATCGTCCATGACGTCAATGCCGGGGCGACGTTTGGCTGGTTCGAAAGCAGTTCCAAGTGGGGCGCGGTTGGTGCCGGCCTGATTGCCGGCGTCTCGGTGCAGACCCTCGATGCGCGCGCCCCGTTTTTCCTCAGCGCACTAGTCATGCTTATCGCCGGGTGCTACCTCGCCGGTTTGACGCTGTATCGCCTGCGCTTCAGTAATCCTTAAGGAGAAATCATGCAAGCAAATAATCTGGCATACGCCATCGATCCCGCACTGATGGCGCGGCAGGAAGCCGGCCGTCGTTCCATGGAAACGCTGCTGAACTGCTATTGCCGCGAAGTGGCACAGCCACAGGGGCAATTGGATGTCGGTCCGCTGTTTGGCCAGAACGACTGGCCGCAGTCAGTCCACATGGCGCTGCGTCACAATGGCGGCCGTACCATGCATATCCGTTTGCCGTTGACCGGCGCACGGCTGCTGACAGTTGTCGAAGGAATCTCCGCTACCAGCAATTACCGCTACCTGTCGCCGTTCTATTGCAAAGCACCGGCCAAGCCATGGGACCTGGTCGACTGGGAAGGATTGACCGGATTGCTGCTTCGCGAATTGTCCTTGCAAACCGACACGCCACCGAACGGCGAATTGATGGAACAGATTCGCGACAGCGTGACGGTCACCACGGCGGTGCTGCAATCGGCACGTCCAGGACCATTTGCAGCAGAGCCCCTGCGGGCATTCATCGAGTCCGAGCAATCGCTGGTCTTCGGTCATCCCTTTCACCCGGCGCCGAAAAGCCGGCAGGGCGTTTCCCATGACGATATGCTGCGCTATTCACCGGAAATGGGCGCAAAGTTTCCCCTGCATTATTTCGCGGTGCGCCGCGAATACCTGCTGCAGCAATCGGTACTCTCCGCATCCTGCGACCAGATCATCGCGCAGCAGGCGCCCGCTGGCCTCGCTGCCGGCGATGAATATGCGCTGATCCCCACCCATCCGTGGCAGGCACGTTACCTGCTGGAGCACGAGAGCATCGCCCAGGCGATTCGCGCTGATCGTATCCGTGATCTCGGACCGCAAGGGGATGCGTATTATCCGACCTCATCGATCCGTACGCTGTTTCACCCGGAAAATCCGTACTTCTATAAAGGTTCGCTGAACATCCGGATCACCAACTGCGTACGCAAAAATGCTGTGTACGAACTGGAAGGCGCGTTGCAAGTTACGCGTGTCATGCGCGAACTGATGCCGGCGTTGCAGCAGCAGTTCCCAGGCGTCCGCGTGCTGGAAGAGCCTGCTTTCATCTCGGTGGACCTGAAGCAGAACGACGCGCAACTCGACAAAGAAGTGACCGAAGGTTTCGGCATGATCCTGCGGCGCAGCTTCAACGAGGTACTGCAGCCGGGCGTCACACCTTTGCTGGCCGGTGCCTTGTTCGGCAACCATGTCCATGGCGAGCAGCGCATGCGTGAATTGCGGATGCGCATGGAGCAGCGTTGGTCCTTGTCGTCGGAAGAAGCTATCGAACAATGGTTTTCACGCTATGTCGCGGAAGTCATGTATCCGGTGCTGCATTGTTACTTCGTGCATGGCGTTATTTTCGAGCCGCATCTGCAGAATGTGGTGATCGGTGTGGCCGAGGGCGGACCACAGCAGGTATTCCTGCGCGACTTCGAAGGCGTCAAGCTCGTCAAGGAGCGTTATAGCGAACAGCAGTTGCAGGATGTGAGTCCGCGCGCGCGCGAATCGCTCTGGTATAGCAACGAACTGGGATGGAAGCGCATTGCCTATTGCCTGTTCGTGAACAATTTCTGCGAAGCGATCAGCCAGATCGGCGCGGGCAATCCGCGTCTGCGGCAGCACATGTGGTCGATAGTGCGGCATCATCTGCATACGTATCAAAACCAATACGGCGATGCGCACTCTGCCCATCGCATCAAAGCATTGCTGGATGGCGAACCGTTTCCCGGAAAGACGAACCTGCTGAACCGCTTTTTCAAGCGCGCGGATCGTGCCACGACCTACCTGCCGGTGACCAACCCGATGGGTTCGCTTGCGGAGGGTAAGACGTGGAATTGAGACTGGCCGAAATATTCGAAAGCATCCGTGCCGCGCAATCCACGTCCAGCGCCCCTTTGTGCGCATATGTCTACGATCTTGAAGGCTTGCGCCGCCATGCCGCTCGCGTGGCCCGCTCCCTGCCGGCGGGATGTGAATTGTTCTATGCCGTCAAAGCAAATTCCGAGGTGCCGATTTTGCAGACGCTGGCACCACTGGTATGCGGCTTCGAAGTCTCATCCGGCGGCGAATTGTCATGGGTACGTGAGCATTTTTCCGATGCGCCGGTGATATTCAGCGGTCCTGGAAAAATCGATAGCGAACTCGACGCTGCGGTCGACCAGCGTGTCGATTGCCTGCATGTGGAAAGCCTGAACGAATTGCAGCGCCTGGCCGCAATCCTCAAGCGCAAAGGCAAGACGCAGGGCGTTCTGCTGCGGATCAACCTGGCACTCGACAATCTTGGTGAAACCAGCTTGATGATGGGAGGGAAACCGACGCCGTTCGGCATTTCTGCGCAGCAGTTGCCGGAATGCCTGGAATGGTTGCATGAGTATCCCGAGATCCGGCTGCGCGGATTCCATTTCCATTTGCTGTCGCATCAGCTCGACGCGCAAGCGCATCTGCAATTGCTGGAAACCTATCTGAACCAGGTACGGCAATGGTGCGTGCAATACCAGCTGACCATCGATCAGATCAATGTTGGCGGTGGCATCGGCATCAATTACCGGCGGACGGACCGGCAATTCGACTGGGCGGCTTTCAGTAGTGCCTTGCCGGCATTGATGGATCGGAACGGTTTGCCCGGAGTCCGGGTGCGCTTTGAACTGGGCCGCTATCTCACCGCAGCCTGCGGTTACTATGTGATGCAGATCATCGACATCAAGCGCAGTTACGGCAAAACCTTTCTGGTCGGCCGGGGCGGCTCGCACCATTTCCGTACGCCTTATGCGCAGGGGCACAGCCATCCCTTCCATGTGCTGCCGGTCGATGCCTGGCCCTATGCATTTTCCCGTCCAGCGGCGTCGAATGCAATGGTCAGCGTCGTGGGGCAGCTTTGCACACCGAAAGACCTGCTCGCCTTTGATGTGCGAGTCGAGATGGTGCGCTGCAATGACTTGGTTGTATTTCCGTACGCAGGCGCGTATGCATGGCACATTTCGCACCACGACTTCCTGCGGCACCCGCACCCGCTGCAATGGTATTTGCCGGTAGAAGAGGGCTCACATGCTGCACACGAACAAGCTTAAGCGCGCGCTCGCCGACGGCAAAACGGTGTTTGGATTGCTCAATTCGATTCCGTCGCCGCTGGTGGTCGAAATGATCGGCTACGCCGGTTACGATTTCGTGATCCTGGACATGGAACATGCCTGCGTTAATCTTGAGACGCTGGAAAACATGGTTCGGGCCGCCGAGTGCGCCGGCATAACTGCGCTGGTCCGGGTGCCTGATGCCGCGCCGGAAATCATCCTGCGCGCACTGGACTGCGGCGCGCTGGGGATCGTCGTGCCCCATGTGCGCAGACGGGCTGATGCCGAACAGGCGGTCGCCGCCAGCCGTTACCATCCTCTGGGGTGTCGCGGCATCAGTGGCGGGCGCACCACCGGTTTCGGCACAATCGACCTGCCGACGTACTTTGAACGGGCCAATGCCGAGGTCATGGTGGTGGCGATGATCGAGGACCGGGAGGGGGTTGATAACCTGGAATCGATCTTGTCCGTTCCCGGTATCGACCTGGTACTGGAAGGTGCGATCGACTTGTCTCAGTCCTATGGCGTACCGGGACAGCCGCTGCATCCAGAGGTGCAGGGGGCAATCGCCAGGATCGCGGATGCATGCGATCGGCACAAGGTCAAATTTTGCGCGATTCCACGGGCTGAGGATCAATTGAGCAGCTGGAAAGCGCGCGGCGTGCACGCCTTTTTGCTGGGGGATGATCGTGGCATTAGTTTCCGGGCACTCAAGGCCCATGCAAGCGGGATGCGAAACGCTAGCAATTCATATGATGCAATTGTGGTAGACACCTCGAAAGTATCCTGAATGCAGGTCAGCCAGGGCAGGACGCAAGTCGCGCAAGTTCGGATCCGGTTGCATTGCGCGTACCGGGTTCAGCAGACGTGGTTCGAATTCGCGGCGGTTCCAGCGTACGCGCCCATGTCGTGATACGTCCGCACTGATTTCAGCAGATTGAGCCAGAGCCAAATAGACGATGCGATGAAGGCCAGTGCTGCGGCATGCGACAGCCATGCGGGGAAAAGCGTGGCGGCGACAAGCAGCACGAGAGCCAGAAGATGCAATTCGAACTGGCGCTCCGCATCCCTGTCGGGAAGGATCTGTTTCACGTTCGGTGTTTTCCTGCTGCCGCCCGCCAGCTTGTTCTGCAAGTGGTACCAGACGAGGAAGGGCACGATCTTGTACAGCATGCCGTTGATGACGGAGTAGCCGAAGCCAACGATCAGCAGCGTGCCTGTGGCGAGCGGATAGGCGGGATGCTGCGACACTTCGGGAATGGCTGCCGCCGCGGCCCACAGGAGGGCTGCGCACAGGACGCTCGCCAGCGCGGTTCTCCAGAAAAACGTGGTGGCATCCGGTTTCGGACGCTTGCGCTGGCGCAGCAGATGAAGAGTGGTTGCGCTGAACACGCTCCATGCGAGGACCAGCAGGGCGGTGATCCACGGTTCCAGGCGATCGCTGTGCAGGGATGCCGCCGTCCGCAGCACGAGAAGGATAAAGACTGTCCATGCGAGGCAGCGCGTCATCCACTGCGGATAAACCGGCGTCACCTGGAACATCGGCACGACCTGGTAAGCGACCCCGGCGACCAGCAGGCCGACCCACCCAAGCAATCCCCAGGAAGCGTGCAGGTCGGTAATCAGCAGCAGCGGCAACCGGATCGGCCAGGCAAAGCCGGCTGCCGCTGCGGCGCCGAACGCGACAGCAGCAGCGAGGGCGCTCAGTGCCAGGCGGATGGCGACCAGCATCGGCGCCGCGTGCGGTGCTGTCCATACACGCCGCAGAAGACTCATCAGCAGCCAGGCGAACGCGGAGCCGAGCAGGAGCAGGGCAATCCTGAATGCCGCGGGCGACCCCGCGAGGAAGGCCGCTGAAAGCGCCGCCGTTCCTGTGGCGAGCAGGCCGTGGACCCAGGCGGCGGTGTGACGTGTGTACGGAATTTCAATTCCTGCCACCACCGGCAGGATCTGCAGCAGTGCACCAATCATGCACATGCCGAGAAAGCCGAGAGTAAGCAGGTGGGTGAAGGCGAGGGTTTCCGGCGTCCAGCGGGATACGAACATGTCCGTCCCGCTCCAGAGCAGCAGCACACCCGCGAGGATCGCGAACGCGGGCGCCGTGAGGAAGAACCGCAGCGGCACCGCGAGCGACGGCGTCTGCTCGAAGGAAAGGACGCGCTGCATTCCTATGCGCCCTTTGGCCAGATCAGGACTTCGTACAGGAAATCCTCGCGGCACGTCGTCTCGTGCAGGTATCCATTGCGGTCGAGGATGGAATAGAGCGGATAAGGTTCGCGCGGGATCAGCACCCGCAGGCGCTGGCCCGGGAGCAGTCTGCCGAGCGCGTCGAGCACGCGCTCCATCGGTTCCGGCGGTTCAAGCCCGCAGACGTCGATCTCGAGGTCGGGTTGCTCTGCGCTCACGATGCGACTCCAATCCCGCGCATCGTGCTGATGATCTTTTCCTGCTGTCCATCCAGCACACGATCGGTCATCGGGTAGAGGATGCCTTCTTCCTTCATGTTGTGCTGTTGCATGAGCGTGTTGAGTGTCTCCGAGTAGCCGAGGAATCCGTCTGCATCCCGCTTGCCGAGGCATTCGTTCAGCATGGACAGGATCTCGCGCATCTGCCCGTGTTCCATGCGCATGACCGCGGTCGGGCCTTCGCGGCTGCCGACGGCTTCTTCGAATTCAGGAAAGAGGACTTGTTCTTCCATGGCGAAATGTTGTTCCAGGGCTTCGCAAAACGCGCTCATTGCCAATTCGGCATTAGTCCACAAGGTTGCTGCTACCGCCGTTTCCGCCTGGGCGAAAAAGTCGTCGCAACGCTTGTGATCAGTGCCGAGGTGGCGGGAAATTGTTTCCATTTCGGTCTTTCTGTGCGGGAGGATGTGTGTAGCGGATTGTGACTCCGGCGTCAAATGGCAATCCTTGATTCAGGTTAAGGAATGCAAGGTGAGCTCGCGACTAAAGTGATCAAAATTGCCATAAATGCCGGACAATCTTTTTGCAATGCCGCCTAGTCCGGATTACTTGACTGAGATCAAACTAATTGGATTTCGCATTTGCTACATTCCGTCGTTGCTTACTGGAACTGGAAGGACCTCTGTGCTGAAGACTGCTTTTGATACTTTTAACGTCAGGGGTCGGCCCCTGCTTCCTATTGTCCAGGGAGGCATGGGCGTCGGTGTTTCCGCACACAGGCTCGCCGGGAACGTTGCCCGCCTCGGCGGTATCGGCACCATTTCCAGCGTGGATTTGCGCCGTCATCATCCTGACCTGATGGCGCAGACCGGCAAGTCGCGCAACAAGGAACTCATCGACCGCGTCAACCTGATCGCGCTCGACCGCGAAATCAAGGCAGCAAAGGTCATCGCAGACGGCAACGGCATGGTCGCCGTGAACATCATGCGTGCGGTCGCGGAATACGCGTCCTACGTGAAGCAGGCCTGCGAGAGCGGCATCGATGCCGTCGTCGTCGGCGCGGGCCTTCCGCTCGACCTTCCCGAACTCACTGTCGACTATCCCGACATCGCCCTGATCCCGATCCTGTCGGACGTGCGCGGCATTTCGCTCATCATGAAAAAGTGGATGCGCAAGAACCGTCTGCCGGATGCGATCGTCATCGAAAACCCGAAGTTCGCAGCAGGTCACCTCGGCGCGGCAAAGCCGGAAGATGTGGATGCGCCGCATTTCGCCTTCCCCGCCGTGCTGGAAGGCACGCTGGAACTGTTCAAGGAACTCGGCATCGAGCGCGAGCGCATTCCGCTGATTGCAGCGGGCGGCGTCAATTCGCACGAGCAGGTGCGCGAACTGTTCAAGATGGGCGCCAGCGCGATCCAGCTCGGCACCGCCTTTGCCGTCACTGAAGAAGGCGACGCGCACATCAACTTCAAGAAGATCCTGGCCGAAGCCAAGCCGGAAGACATCGTCACCTTCATGAGCGTGGCCGGCCTGCCGGCGCGCGGCGTGCGCACGCCGTGGCTGATGAACTACCTCGACAAGGAAGCCAAGCTGCAGAGCAAGGCCGGCCCGAAGCAGTGCACCGTCGGCTTCGACTGCCTCGCGCAGTGCGGCCTGCGCGACGGCATCGCCAAGGCGGGGCAGTTCTGCATCGACACGCAACTGGCGTTTGCGCTGGCCGGCGACGTCAAGCGCGGCCTGTTCTTCCGCGGTTCCGAGAAGCTGCCGTTCGGCAGCGAGATCCGCTCGGTACGCGAGCTGGTTGAATTCCTCCTGGCGGGCAAGCGCCCCGAACCCAAACCCGAAACCACGCCCATCATGGTGTACAAGGACCCGACGCCTGCCTGAGCGGCGAATCATTTGACCTGTTTCCAGGAAAGAACTCGTGCAGCAACCTACAACCCAGATGGAACTCGTGGCGCCGGCGGGAAGCCTGCCGGCCCTGAAGGCAGCCGTCGATAACGGCGCCGATTGTGTCTACCTCGGATTCCGCGACGCGACCAATGCGCGCAATTTCGCGGGCCTGAATTTCGACGACAACGCGATCGCGGAAGGCATCCGCTACGCGCACAGCAAGGGCAGCAAGGTGCTGCTCGCCCTGAACACCTATCCGCAGGCGGAAAACTGGGCGCCGTGGCGCACCGCCGTTGATCGTGCGGCGCAGGCGGGCATCGATGCCATCATCCTGGCAGACCCGGCGCTGATGCAATACGCGGCGACCAAGTATCCGGACCTGCGCCTGCACCTGTCCGTACAGGGTTCCGCGACCAACTACGAAGCAATCAACTTCTACCACAAGCGTTTCAACATCCAGCGCGCCGTGCTGCCGCGCGTGCTGTCGATGGAGCAGGTGGAGCATGTGACCGCCAACACGCCGGTTGAAATCGAAGTGTTCGGTTTCGGCAGCCTGTGCGTGATGGTGGAAGGCCGCTGCGCGCTGTCCTCCTACGTGACCGGCGAAGCGCCGAATACGCACGGCGTCTGCTCGCCCGCCAAGGCGGTGCGCTGGCAACAGACGCCGAAGGGACTCGAGTCGCGCCTGAACGGCGTGCTGATCGACCGCTACGGTGAAGGCGAGAACGCCGGCTACCCGACGCTGTGCAAGGGCCGTTTCGACGTCAACAACGAAAGCTATTACGCGATCGAGGAGCCGACCAGCCTGAACACGCTGGAGCTGCTGCCGCAACTGCTCGCCCTCGGCGTGAAGGCCATCAAGATCGAAGGCCGCCAGCGCAGCCCGGCATACGTTGCGCAAGTGACCAAGGTCTGGCGCGAAGCCATCGACAATGCGCTCGACAGCACGCAGCGTTACTCGGTCAAGCCGCTCTGGATGTCGGAGCTCAACAAGGTGGCGGAAGGCCAGCAGCACACGCTGGGCGCCTATCACCGTCCCTGGAAGTAACGGAGAAATACTTTGAAGCTCTCTCTCGGGCCCATCCTCTATTTCTGGCCGAAGAATACCGTTTTCGATTTTTACGAAACCATGGCAAAAGCCCCGGTCGACATCGTCTACCTGGGTGAAGCGGTCTGCTCGCGCCGCCGCGAACTGCGCCTGTCCGACTGGATCGATATCGCCGACATGCTGGCATCCGCCGGCAAGGAAGTCGTGCTGTCCACGCAGGCGCTGCTGGAATCCAAGACCGACATGGGTACGCTGCACCGGATCACCGAAAACGGCCGATTCACGGTCGAAGCCAATGACATGGGCGCGGTGAACTGTGTCGCAGGCAAGGCGCCTTTCGTCGCCGGTCCGCACCTGAACATCTTCAATGCGCCGACCTTGCAATTCATGGCGGAGACGGGTGCGAAGCGCTGGGTCATGCCGCTCGAAATGAGCCGCACCGGCCTGTCGCACATCCAGAAGGATCGTCCTGCCGACATCGAGACCGAGGTCTTCGCTTATGGCCGCATGCCGCTCGCATTCTCGGCGCGCTGCTTCACGGCCCGCCATCGCAACCTGGCCAAGGATGACTGCCAGTTCGCCTGCATGGAATATCCGGACGGCCTGCCGCTGAAGACACGCGAAAGCCAGCATTTCCTGACGCTCAACGGCATCCAGACGCAATCGGCGCTGGTGTACAACCTCGTCAACGAACTCGGCGCGATGGAAACCCTCGGTGTCGACGTCGCGCGCATCAGTCCGCAGGCGCAGCATACCGATCGCATTGCGAGCCTGTTCCGCGACGTGCTGGACAAGAAGCTGACCGGTGCCGATGCATTGAAGCAGATGGAGGCGCTGATGCCGGAGCAGCCGTGCAACGGCTACTGGCATGGCAAGCCCGGCCTCGACCGCATGGTGGCATAAGGCCGTTTAGATTAAAGGTAAAACATGACCCCGAATCGCTTTCTGTTGCCTGAACCCGTAGGCAAGCTCCTGTCCCTGCTGCCGGCCTATCCCGGATCGCTGCTGTTTGCGACCGGCCTGAACCTCGCGCTCAAGAGCAACCTGCCGGCCGACGTGCAGCAGTCGCTGTCGGGCAAGAAGCTGCGCATCAAGGTGACCGACGCATGCCTTTCCTTCGACTTCGTGTGGAATGGCAGCCGCTTTGCCGCCGGCAGCAGCCAGGGCGAGCCGGACCTTACCATCGGCGCCAGCGCGCATGATTTCCTGCTGCTGGCACGCCGCCAGGAAGACCCCGACACCTTGTTCTTCAGCCGCCGTCTCTCGATGGAAGGCGACACCGAGCTCGGCCTGCTGGTGAAGAACACGCTCGACGCCATCGAACTGCCCGTGTTCGAACTCGGCAAGCTGGCACCCTCCCGGGTTTTCGGCCGCATCAGACCGGGCGGCGGCAACGGCAATTCCTGATTGCCAATGGCCTCCCGCAATCCCGGTCTGCCGCTGGTGTACTCCTGTTCGGGATGCTCCAGCGCAGCGCAGACGGCGAACCAGGTTGCGTTGAAACTCGACCGGCTCGGGGTTGCCGAGATGTCCTGCATTGCCGGGGTCGGCGGCGACGTGCCGCATCTGCTCAAGATCGCCAGGTCGGGGCGGCCGATTGTCGGCATCGACGGCTGCGTGCTCGCCTGCGTCAAGAGTGCGCTGGCGCGTCACGATATCGCTCCGCGCTGGTATCTCCAGTTGCATGAGCATGGCGTCAAGAAACGTTACCACTCTGACTTCGACCCGGAACAGGTCGAGGCCATCACCGCGCAAATAGCGCAGACCGTGCAGTCTGACCTGTCGTCCGCTGCAGGCATCCCGTCTCCCGGCTAATTCCTTCCCTCCATTCCCGCCCGCTGTCCTTCGCGGTTCTCCAACCGCGCAGGCGCTTCGTCGTGCATCACGGAAAATTCCCTGAACTTCCCATCGAAAGCTTGCCGAAGCGTATCCCGGAATCTTGATACATATCATGTATTTTTAATGAATCAAATCGCAGAATGCCCCGCAGTAGTGCACTGGGACGGAAATCGACGTTTCCACATTTGATTCTTGGTAGTAAACATGTCGGAGAAAATCTAATGGGCAAGGACAAGAAGGACCTCAATACACAAGACGCGCCGGTGATGGAAAACCGCAGGCGTTTCCTCGGCCGCAGCGCGCTGCTGGGGCTGGCCGGTGCTGGCGTTTCCATGGGCCTTGCAGGCTGCAAGGACGACGCCAAGCCTGCAGCGGCGGCTACCGCTGCCGCACCGGGGCATGCATCCAGCGGCCACGAAGTGCAACCGGGCCAGCTGGACGAGTACTATCACTTCTCCAGCGGCGGCCACTCCGGCGAGGTGCGCGTGATCGGCGTTCCTTCAGGCCGCGAACTGCGCCGTATCCCGGTGTTCAACATCGACCCGATGGTCGGCTGGGGCATCACCAATGAATCGAAAGCCATCATCGGCACCAATCCCGATGGCAGCCTGAAGTACACGACCGGCGATACCCACCACGTGCACGGCAGCTACAAGGACGGCACGTATGATGGCCGCTGGCTGTTCGTCAACGACAAGATCCACTCGCGCGTCGCCCGTATCCGCATGGATACGATGGAAGTCGACAAGATCACCGAACTGCCCAATGTGATGGGCTTCCACGGCATCTTCCCGGACAAGCGCGATCCGGTGGATGAAAAGATCAACTACACCACCCGCGTATTCTGCGGCGCCGAGTTCCATTGCCCGCTGCCCAACGATGGCCGCGACCTGGACGATCCGAGCAAGTGGGGTGCGCTGTTCTCCTGCGTCGATGCGGAGACCATGGAAGTCCGCTGGCAAGTGCGCGTCGACGGCAACATGGACCTGACCGCGACCTCCTACGACGGCAAGCTGGTGGCATCCAACCAGTACAACGTTGAAAACTCGGCAGAGCTGGGCGGCATGATGTCGTCCGAACACGATGCTTGCGTGTTCCTCAACGTCGAGCGCATCGAGAAGCTGGTCAAGGAAGGCAAGTTCACCACCATCGGCAAGTCGAAGGTGCCGGTCGTTGACGGCCGCAAGGCAGCCAACAGCGATCCGAAGACCTCCGTCACCTGCTACGTCCCTGTCGGCAAGAACCCGCACGGCGTCAACGCCAGCCCGGACGGCAAGTACTTCGTCTGCGCAGGCAAGTTGTCCCCGACGGGCACCGTGATCGAATTGGCACTGGTGCACAAGTGGTTCGCCGGCGAACTGGCCAAGGAACGCGATGCTGTCGTCGCCGAAGTGGAACTCGGCCTCGGCCCCTTGCATACCGGTTTCGACGGCAAGGGCAATGCTTACACCTCGCTGTTCCTCGACAGCCAGGTCGTCAAGTGGAACGTGGAAAAGGCGATTGCATTCACCAAGGGCGACAAGTCCGCGAAATACGTTGTCGACCGCATCGACGTGCATTACCAGCCCGGCCACGGCTTCGCCTCCATGGGCGAAACCAAGGAAGCGGATGGCAAGTACTTCAACTCCGGCAACAAGTTCTCGAAGGACCGCTTCCTGCCGGTAGGCCCGCTGCATCCCGAAACGGAACAGCTGCTCGACATCAGCGGCGAAAAAATGAAGCTGATCGCCGACCATACCGCGTATCCGGAACCGCACGACGGCATCATCGTCAAGCGCGACGTGGTCAAGACCCGCAAGATCTACAACCTGGACGATTTTGCGAACAAGGTCACGCCGGAGAACATGGGCATCGAGCGCAAGGGCAACAAGGTGCACGTGCGCATGATGTCCCAGGCACCGTCGTTCAGCCTGCCGATCATCAAGGTCAAGAAGGGTGACGAAGTCACGCTCACGCTGACGAACCACGACAAGATCGAGGATCTGGCCCACGGCTGCGCGATCCCGAACTACAACATTAACTTCATCGTCAACCCGCAGGAAACCAAATCGGTAACCTTCAAGGCTGACAAGCCGGGCGCGTACTGGCTGTATTGCACGCACTTCTGCCACGCGCTGCACCTGGAAATGCGCAGCCGGTTCCTGGTGGAAGCTTAATGTAGTTCCCCTCTCCCGCAGGCGGTAGAGGGGCAGGGGTGAGGGAGTTCGCATGACCTCCAGAGGCCTTGGCAATCCCCCTCATCCCCAACCCTTCTCCCGCCTGCGGGAGAAGGGAGCTGGGCCTAGTCCCGAACTTCTTCCCCCATCCGCATATGAAACTCAGGTTTGACCGCGCGCGACTGCTGCCGCACCTGCTGGTGCTGATGGCAGCGTTGATTGTATTTTTCTCCATTCCCCGTGCCGCCCTGGCGTCGATGTACGACACCGTGCTCTCTGAAGAGCTGCTGCACGGCCCCGACTTGTGTGCGCAAGCGCCATGCAAGGACGTCATGCCCGCCGCGCAGGAATTCTCGAAGCGCAAAGGCATGCCGACCTACGTCGAGGCATACGTAAACGACAACGGCCAGAAGCGCGTGGTCGGTTACGTATTCCTGTCGACGGACATCGTCGATATTCCCGCTTATTCCGGCAAGCCGATCGTCACGCTGATCGGCATGGATACGCGCGGTGTCATTACCGGCATCCAGATCCTCAAGCACTCGGAACCGATCCTGCTGGCCGGGATTCCGGAATCGGTGCTGGTGACCTTCATTCACCAGTATCACGGCAAGAGCGCCGGCGCCAAACTTGAAATCGGCCAGGGCCGCAGCGGCGTGACCGGACTCGACGGCATCAGCGGCGCAACCGTGACAGCCATTGCCGAGAACCAGGTCATTTCGCGCAGCGCCTACGACATTGCCCGCCAGGTGGGCATCATCAAGGCAGAGCCGCGTCCGCCCGCACGTTTTGCCGCGGTCAACGAGAAGCTCGACTGGAATGCCATGGTCAAGGAAGGCAGCATCGAGCACCTGCGCGTGGAGCCGAAGGATGCCGGCGGCATCGAAAACGGCGAGCCGTACATCGACATGTATTTCGGTTACCTGAACGTGCCGGCGATCGGCAGGAGCGTCCTCGGCGAGCAAGGCTATGCAAGCCTGATGCAGGACCTGAAGCCGAACGAACATGCCATTTTCATCGTCGCCAACGGCCAGTCTTCATTCAAGGGATCTGGCTTCGTCCGCGGCGGCATTTACGACCGCATCCAGGTGCGGCAAGACCCGGCATCCTTCACGTTCCGCGACACCGACTACTTCAACCTGTACCAGTTGGCCGCTGCCGGCACACCGGCATTCAAGGAGTCGGCGATCTTCATCCTTCGCTCGGCCGACTTCAATCCGGCGTACCCCTGGGACCTGAGCTTCCTCGCCAACAAGATCGATACGCAGAAGGGCACCAGGACCTTCGCGCACTTCGACCGCGAATACTGGCTGCCGGCACGCTACCTCGAAGGCGGAAGGCCGCATGTGGAAAGGCCGCAAGCCGCATGGAAGGCGATCTGGAACGGCCGCGTGCTGGAAATCGTGCTGTTCGTCTTGATCCTCGGCGCCACCGCTTTGATCTATTCGCAACGCGACCGCCTGGTGCGCGCATCCAACCGCAAGAGCAAGCCGTGGATCTCGATCCCGCGCACGGTGCTGTGGGTGCTCAGCGTCGGCTTCATCGGCTTCTACCTCAAGGCGCAGCCCAGCATCACGCAGGTGATGACCTGGTTCCATTCGTTGATCCATCAGTGGAAATGGGAACTGTTCCTGTCCGATCCGTTCATCTTCATTTTCTGGTGGTTCATGATCATCACGATCGCCATCTGGGGACGGGGATTGTTCTGCGGCTGGGTATGTCCGTTCGGTTCGCTGCAGCACCTGGCCTTCAAGGCCGGCCAGTGGCTTGGCTTGAAACGCTTCCAGACGCTGCTGCCGAAAAAGCTGCATGACAAGCTGAAGTGGGGGAAGTACGTTGTCTTCGCCGTGCTGGTGCTGGTGTCGTTCTATTCGATGGAGACGGCGGAGGTGCTGGCCGAGGTCGAGCCGTTCAAGACCACCTTCCTGGTCGGCGCATGGAACCGGTCCTGGCCCTTCGTGCTGTTCGTCGCTGCCATCCTCGGCATTTCCATCCTGAGCGAGCGGCCGTACTGCAAGTACATCTGCCCGCTTGGCGCCGGTCTTGCCATCCCCGGAAAGTTCCGGCTGTTCGGCCTGAAGCGCAAGAGCGAATGTCAGACTTGCCATGCCTGCGCGGCTGGCTGCGGTTCGCATGCCATCGATGCGGCAGGCAATATCGACCAGAAGGAATGCCTGCTGTGCCTGGACTGCATGGTGATGTATTACGATGACCATGCCTGCCCGCCGCTGGTCAAGGAACGCAAGGTGCGCGAGAAGCAGGGCCTTCCGTTGACCGCCATTGACGGCAAGGGCTATTTCATTCCGCTCGAAAGCGTGCGGCGGAACCTGTCCGAAAAGACGGCGCAAATGGCAGCACGACAGGAGTAATGCAATTGCAACACAACAGGAAAACCGGTTGCAGGATGGCAGTATTGGCGGCATTGTGGCTCGCCGCCAATACTGGCTGCGCAGCCGTCCTGAAAGTGGAAGCGGGCGGTTCGATCGCCTCTGTCGTCAGTGCGGCCAAGGCGGGTGACACCGTCGAGATCGCGCGCGGCGAGTACGCCGAACATGTCGTGATCGACAAGCCGCTGACCCTGCGCGGCATGGGGCGGCCGACCATTCGCGGCGGTTTCTCCGGCGATGTGATCCGGGTGCGCGCAAGCGATGTGACCATCGAGGGCATCATCGTGCGCGACAGCGGCATCGACCAGACCGCGCAGAACTCCGGCATTTACTTTGAACCGGGCGCCCACCGTCCAGTGGTGCAGGACTGCGACGTGGTGCACAGCCTGTTCGGGATCTGGCTGGAGAAAGTGGATGACGCCCTCATCCAGCGCAATACGATTGTCGGCCGGCGCGACCTGCAGACCGCCGCGCGTGGCAACGGCATCCAGCTGTACAACTCGGCCGGCGCCAAGGTCCTTGACAACCACATCAGCCATGCGCGCGACGGCATCTATGTCGACTTGTCGCGCAAATCCGTATTCCGGGGCAACCGCATCCATCACCTGCGCTACGGCACGCATTACATGAACACCAACAACAGCGTGTGGGAAAACAACGAGGTGTACATGAACCGCGGCGGACTGGCGCTGATGGAGGTGAAGGACCTCACCGTACGCAACAATATCGCCTGGGGCAACACCGACCACGGCATCATGCTGCGCACCATCCAGGATTCGACCGTCGAGAACAACATCGTGGCGGGAAACGGCCGCGGCTTTTTCATCTATGACGCAGAGTACAACGTCGTCCGCGCCAACCTGGTGACGGGGAACGAAGTCGGTGTCCACCTGTCTGCAGGTTCGGGCAACAACAAGGTCGACGGCAACGATTTCATCGACAACCGGCAGCAGGTCAAGTACGTCGCCTCACGCGATGTGGAGTGGGGCAAGAACCAGGGCAATTACTGGAGCAATTACAGCGGATGGGACCAGGATGGCAATGGCAAGGGTGATATCCCGTACGAGGCCAACGACGTCGTGGACCGGCTCAACGGACAGTATCCCTTGCTCAAGCTGTTGCTGACCAGCCCGTCGATCCAGACGCTGCGTTTTGTGGCACGCCAGTTCCCGGTGCTGCGTGCGCCCAGTGTGGTGGACAAGAACCCGCGCACACGTCCCTTGAATCAGGATTGGAGAAAGTGGAATGACAAACGTCCCTATTCAGGTGACTGAAGTCACCAAACGCTTCGGCGACGTACAGGCGCTTGACGGCGTCAGCCTGACCGTCGGAAAAGGCGAGATGTTCGGCCTGATCGGCCACAACGGCGCGGGCAAGAGTACCCTGTTCAAGCTGATGCTCGGGCTGATTCCTGCATCGGCAGGCGAGGTCCACGTCCACGGCGCAGCAACCGGCAGCAAGGCATTCCGCGAGGTGCGCCGCCGTATCGGCTACCTGCCGGAAAACTTTGTCACTTATGACAACCTGACCGGACTGGAAGTGCTACGCCTGTTTGCCGACCTCAAGCAAGTGCCGCGCCGCGAATGCGATGCACTGTTGGAGCGGGTCGGCCTCGGCGATGCGGCCGGCCGCCGGGTGCGCGGCTATTCCAAGGGCATGCGGCAGCGTCTCGGCTTCGCGCAGGTCTTGCTGGGAAACCCTGACCTCATCTTCCTCGACGAGCCGACCAACGGCCTCGATGCGGAGGGCATCCACGACTTCTACCGCATTCTCCGCGAGGTGCAGTCGCAGGGCGCTACGGTCGTCATCACCTCGCACATCCTGGCCGAGATCCAGGAGCGCGTCGACCGGCTGGTCATCCTGACATCGGGCCGTGTGGCGGCACAAGGCACCATTGCGCAATTGCGTGCGCAACTAGTGCTGCCGTCGGTGATCGAGGTCAGCCTTCATCCGGGCTACCAGCAACAGATGCATGGCGCGTTTTTCGGCACGGGGGGGCTGGACATGCGCATGGGCGAAGACGTGGCACATATCTCCTGCGCGCCTTCGGAAAAGGTGGCGGTTTTGCAGCTGCTCTCCACGATGGCGCATGCGGTGCGCGACATCAGCATCCGCGAACCGTCGCTGGAAGACCTGTTCCTTGGCTATGGAGGCCAGCATGCATAAGCTTTTCGATTGCGCCCAGGTGCGCATCATCGCCGGCAAGGAATTCCGCGACCGTATCCGCAACCTCTGGGTGCTGTCGGTGGCCCTGATCTTTTCCCTGTTCGCGCTCGCCATTGCCTATTTCGGTACGGCACAACAGGGGACGGTAGGATTCCGCGGCATCGACGTGACGATCGCCAGCCTGGTCAGCCTGGTCATCTACCTCGTTCCGCTGATCTCGCTCATTCTCGGGTACGACGCGATCATCGGCGAGCGCGAACGCGGTTCGATGGAGCTGTTGCTGTCGATGCCGATCACGCGCTTCGAAATCCTGCTGGGCAAATACATCGGGCTGTCCGGCGCCCTCGCGGTTTCCACGCTGGCGGGCTTTGGCGCGGGCTTGCTGCCGATGGCGTCGCAGTTGAGCGTGAACGACGTCTACCACTATGCCGGTTTCGTGTTCTCCGCCATTCTGATGGGCATGGCCTTCCTCAGCCTGTCGCTGCTGGTGTCGGTGTTGGCCTCGGACCGCATGCGCGCGTCGGGAATCGCGATTGCGCTCTGGTTCTTCTTCGTCCTGATTTTCGACCTGGTGCTGACAGGCGCGCTCGTCGTGAGCAATGGCAGCCTGGGCAGCAGCATGTTCGGCGCCTTGCTGATGCTGAACCCGGCGGACGTGTTCCGCCTGCTGAACATCTTCAGCTCGGAGCAGGTGCAATCCATGTACGGGCTGGCTACCGTGATGCCCGAACGCCTGACCGATCCCATGATCCTGACCGCCATCATGTTCGGCTGGATCGCCACCCCATTCCTGATTGCACGTTGGAGATTCAAATGAAAGCAACAACATCCGCTCTGCGCAAGCCGGCATTGATCGTCCTGGTCGCGCTGCTGGCAGCCTGCGGCAAGGAAGTGGCGCAGGCCGTTGCCGTCGAGCCGGACCAGGGAACCGCCTGTGCGCTGGACGGCATGGTGCTGAAGGATTATCCGGGGCCGAAGGCGCAGATCCACTACAAGGAAGGCGCGCCCGAGTTCTTCTGCGACCTGGTCGAACTGTTCGGCATGCTGCTTGCGCCGGAGCAGAAACGGCCGGTTGCCGGCGTGTTCGTCCAGGACATGGGCAAGGCGGACTGGTCGCGCCCCGAGGGGCACTGGGTCGACGCGAAAGCGGCGTATTACGTCGTCGGCAGCAAGAAGGCCGGATCGATGGGAGTCACCTTCGGCTCCTTTGCCAGCCTGCCGGATGCCGAAGCCTTCGCAAAAAAGGAAGGCGGGACGATCCATCGCTTTGAACAGATGACATTGGAAATGGTCAATCAGCCCAAGAAGGGCGCATCGCACGATGGCGGCATGCATTGAAGGGGCAGTGATGAACGAACAGTGGATTGTGGATGAAGAGGGCGGCATGGACCCTACGGCCATGCAGTCCTTGTATGCAAAGACGCTGTACCGGCTGCGCGAGGGACGCAAGGCTCTGCTGAATCAGTACGGTGTGACGGAAGAGCCGCAGTTGCTGGCGAAGATACGGGAAGGCCAGGCCGGCGAGCATCCTGCTTATGAGCATTACCTGGGCGCGCTCATCATGGAACAAGGGCGCATGCAGCTGCGGGAGGAATTGCTGGTGCGCTTCGGCGGCAAGACGGACGACGCCGTGCCGGCGATCAGCGTGCACCTGATGCTGCAGGAACGGCTGGAGGAGGTTTACGGCAGCCGCATGAGCGAGCCGGTGCGCGTCGCACAGGATGCGCTGCTGCTCTCCTTCGACACCGGGTTGATGATGGAAGTGCGCTGCTTCAGCGGCGACGAATTCTCCGTGCAATGGAACTGGGGCGAGGCCGAATTGCGGCTCGATACGGCGCCAGTTCATTCCGGCTTGCCGGGATACCCATGGCATGTGCATCGCGATGACGGGGAAATTGTGCCGGTCCCTGACGGCGTGCGTGACGCCGATCCCTGGGAGACGCTCTCGCGACTGCTCGATATCCTATTCGTTGACCCGTTGCTTGAAGGCTCCGGTCAGGTGTAATCAGGGAATTTCCTTGGCGGCGGGTGCGCCTCCGCCGTAAGTGCCGTTCTCGAATTCGATCAGGCAGAAACCGTGTCCGAACGGGTCGGAAAAGCTGATGCATTTCGATCCGTTCCATTCAACACATTCGCTTTCGCGAATCGCGCCTGCATCGATGGCGCGTTCAACGGCGGCCTGCAGATCCTCCACAACGAAGTCCATATGCACCGGCGTCCAGTGCCTGGCATAGTCGCGCCCTTGCGGCATAGCGTGTGCGAAGTGCGATCCCGGTGCATTCTGCAGCAGGTAGAGCACGGACGAGGCGCCGGTCAGTTCTGCCACATCGTCGTCAATGATCCGGTTCAGCGTGAGCCCGAGGGCGGCCGTATAGAAGCGGATCGCCTGTGCGAGGTCCGGAACGTCGATGTTAACGATGACGCGCATAGCTCACGGTCAGCATTTCCCATTGGTGCCCATCCGGCTCGTTCCAGTAAGCGATGCTGCCGCCGAGTGCGGTGTTGACCTTGTGGTCCACCGGGCCGTGGACGTTGCTGCGCCAGGCAATGCCGGCCGCCTTGATGCGGGCGAGGATGGCGTCGAATTCCTGCTGGTTCACGCGGAAGCAGTAGTGGATCCTGGGTATCGGCTCCGGCCATTCGTCGAAATCGAAGGTCAACCCGTCGTTGACATAGACCGCGGAAAACGGACCGATGCTTGTCTCCGACCAGGGAACGCCGAGCAATTCGGCGAGCAGTTTTGCCGAAGCGACCTTGTTGCTGGCCGGGACCATGATGTGGTCAAGATGGACAGGCATGGCATCCTCCGGACGTTTGGACTGATTTCAATGTAACAGCCCAAGCAAAATAACGCTAAGATAAGACGCTGAAGTATCCACGTGGCAAGGCAACAGGAGCAAGGCAGGGCGCCCACCAACCACTTTCTTTACGCGCGGAAAATGAGCCTGATTTCGATAGAAAACGACAAGCTGGCCGTCGGAACCCGGTTGCCCTGGACCTTGTACGACCAGGATCGCAACGTGCTGATGGAGCGCGGGCAGGTGATCGAAACGGAAGAGCAGCTTGACTTGCTGCTGGCATCCCATCCTCTTCGGGAACTGTCATGGCAATCGGCGGCGGAAAAGTCCGCAAGCGAAAACAGCGCGCTGGATAAGGCGCTTTCAACTGGTACGGACAACCGTTTTACATTCCAGGACATGCGGCTGCGCGTGGGCGACCGCATTCAACTGCAGCCGCCTGCTTCGATGGGCGCGGAGCGCCATATCGTCCGGCTGCTCGGCTATCTCGACAATGCCAGCCTGATGGTCACGGCTCCCGCAGTGAACGGCATGCGCGTGCCGGTGCGCGAGCATGACAAGATCGTCGCGCGCGTATTCAGCAGCCAGAAGGCATTCGCATTCGATTGCACGGTGGTGCGCATATGCAAGATGCCCTACGACTATCTCCACCTGTCCTTTCCCGATGTCGTGCAGGGGGCGGTCATACGCAAGTCGCCGCGCATCAAGACAAAAATCATCGCCTCGATTTCGACGCCGGGCGACGGAAAGGGCAATGAAAAGCAGCCGGGCGTGATCGTCAACCTGAGCGCCGACGGTGCGCTGGTCAAGGCACGCCAGCAACTGGCCGCGAAATCCGAGGAAATCGTATTGTCATTCCGCGTGACCCTGCACAACATGGAGGCCTACCTGACCGCAAAGGCCGTCGTCCGCAACGTGTTCGAGGACGAGGAAAAGGAGGGGGGAGATGCGCTCAGGGTCCAGCACGGCATCCAGTTCCTGGACTTGCAGCCGAACGACAGCGTGATCCTGCAAAGCCTGATTTACCAGCAGATGATCGAGCAGCCGCATACGCTGGCTTGAACTCGCCACGAGTTCAGTAACTTTTCAGCCGAGTGACGCGTCCAGATGAATTTGAGGGGGCGGCGCGCCATTCGTCTAGTTCCCCCCTGTCAGGGGGAAGCAGCCTATCGGTACTCCGCCTCTGGCCCGGCGAATTCATTTCGAGGATCTACTGGTTTTGACTTCTTCGAATTTTTCGCCAAACCTGGACGCTGAAGTACGTCATGAGAGCCGCAGAAAGAAAAGAGAACACGAGCGCAACCATTATCTCCACATCCGCTATCTCTTCTGCATTTTTTGCATCAAGGGTCAGCACGAGATAGTGCCAGAACGATTGCGGCAGCAGCCCAAGAACTGAGGGACTATTGAACAAGTACATGGCAAACGTTACTGCCATGAGTAGCGTCCAGAGCACAAGCAGGATTGAATGTATTACACGTTTCACCGGACCCTTACCTTTCCATAAGCTTTCAAGGAGCTTCCCTGTACTGCAACAGGAGGCTGGCTTCGGAGTACGGAGCTGATAAATCGAAAGTCGATCAACCATCTCGATGGTGATACAACCACGGCTGATCCCGGCACTTCCCTTGGGATGCATCCGGAAGGCGCCGCGTTTGACCTCATTGCAGAACATTTCGTCATCGATCTTGCTGTCAATGGCGTGAAGGGCGAACCATTCGCTTCGATGATTCCATCTGTCTCTCACGGCTCCTAGCAGACCACCAGATTCACGGTCGAATATGTAATAGTCGCCAAGTGGAATCGGGCCAGAGTCAGCAATGCAGGCAGCACCGAGCCTGTTCACGTTGGTACCCAAACCGGAAAAGGCTGGCACGGATATACCGCCCAACCTGAGATCACTCATTGGTTTGCCGTTTAGCGCGAACGAGCATTCAATCATTGTTCCTCCGAAACAGATGCAATTGGAGGCGCTAGATTAATACAAATATTGCCAAAATGACACGAATTGCGGTTGCTTGTGGAAATTGACCGCGACTTACTCGGGAGTCTTAAATTATGGCGTCCCATTAAGTAAGGCCGAGCCTGAAGACGAAGCGCACGGCATTACGCTCCGCTTCATCCATGCTGCGTGGATGTCAAGCCGGCCGATAGCTGAATCGCTCAAACATCCCCGACACCTGCTGCACCAGCCCCTCGCTCGGATAACCTGCCACCGCAGTCGCCTTCAATTCCTTGGTCTTGCACCCCTGCGCCCGGAAGGTCTGCAGCGCATAGTTCTTCACGCCCATGGAGGACAGTGCGCGGGCGATATCCATGATTTCTTCTTCGCTCAGCAGCGAGGGATGCACCGTCGTCCGGAATTCATACTCTTTCCCGCTCGCCAGCACGGCTTCCGCGCAGGCCAGTGCCTGCAGGCCACTGTCGGCAATGCCGGTGACCTTTTCGTACTGCGCGAACGGCGCTTTGATGTCGAGCGCCACCCAGTCGACCAGCGGCAGCAATTCGTTCAGGCGCTGGGGGTACGAGCCGCCGGTGTGCAGGCCGATTTCGAATCCCAGCTTGCGCGTATCCTTGATGGCATTGCCGATGGCCGGGTCGAGCGTGGGCTCGCCGCCGCTGAAGACCACGGCATCGATCAGTCCGACGCGTTTCTCCAGCAGGCCGAGCACCTTGCTCCACTGCAGCGGGCTCTTCTGCAGGCGCATCTGCAGGTGCGGGTTGTGGCAGTAGCCGCAAGACCACGGACAGCCCTGCACGAAGACGACCGCAGCCAGCTTGCCCGGATAGTCGGTGGCGGTGAACGGCGTGACGCCGCCCACCTTCAGCGTGCGTGGTCCGGGTTCAGCTGCCGAGATTCGCGCATTGCTCGTCAAAGTACTTGCGCTCATGGAATTCTCCCTTTTTTCCGATATTGAATGAGGACAAAGGCCGGTGATATCCCATCACCCGCGTCCAGATCTCGCAAGGCTGGCGTTCGGCATCGGTCAGGATGATCTGGCGGGGTTCGAGGGCCTTCTGGTTGCTGAGATCGGTCATGTTTGTCTCCTTGATGGTTTCGCAGGTCATTTAATTCGCCTCCAGTTCGCGTGTCTTGCGCTCGATGATGTCCGCGTCGCACTTCGGGCAGAACGCATGGCTGCCGCTGAGGTAGCCGTGTTTCGGGCAGATCGAGAAGGTCGGCGAGACGGTGATGTAGGGCAGGCGGAAGCGGCTCAGGGCGCGCTTGACCAGCGTGCGGCAGGCATTCGGGCTCGAGACCGGTTCGGTCATGTAGAGGTGGAGCACGGTGCCGCCGGTGTACTTGCGTTGCAGTTCCTCCTGGCGTTCCAGCGCCTCGAACGGGTCGTCGGTGAAGCCGACCGGCAGTTGCGAGGAATTGGTGTAGTAGGGCATGTCGGGCGTGCCGGCCTGCAGGATTTCCGGATAGCGCTTGCGGTCTTCCTTGGCGAAGCGGTAGGTGGTGCCTTCGGCCGGCGTCGCTTCCAGGTTGTACATGTTGCCGGTCTGGTCCTGGAACTCGAGCATGCGTGCGCGGATGTGGTCGAGCAGGCGCACCGCGAGGCCCGCACCCCATTCGGTCGTGATGTCATGCGCGTCGCCGGTGAAGTTGCGGATCATTTCATTGATGCCGTTCACGCCCAGCGTGGAGAAGTGGTTGCGCAGCGTGCCGAGGTAGCGTTTGGTGTACGGGAACAGGCCGCTGTCCATGTGGCGCTGGATGACCTTGCGCTTGATTTCCAGGCTGGCCTTGCCGAGTTCGAGCAGGTCGTCCACGCGGGCAAACAGGGCTTCCTCATCGCCGCGGTACAGGTGGCCGAGGCGGGCGCAGTTGATCGTGACCACGCCGAGCGAGCCGGTCTGCTCGGCCGAGCCGAACAGACCGTTGCCGCGCTTGAGCAGCTCGCGCAGGTCGAGCTGCAGGCGGCAGCACATCGAACGGATCATGTTCGGTTTGAGTTCCGAATTCAGGAAGTTCTGGAAGTAGGGCAGGCCATAGCGTGCCGTCATCTCGAACAGCAGTTCCGCATTCGGGCTGTTCCAGTCGAAATCCTCGGTGATGTTGTAGGTCGGGATCGGGAAGGTGAACACGCGGCCCTTGGCGTCGCCGGCCATCATCACTTCGATGTAGGCGCGGTTGATCATGTCCATCTCGGCCTGCAGCTCGCCGTAGGTGAAGTCCATTTCCTTGCCGCCGATGACCGGCACCTGCTCGCGCAGGTCTTCCGGGCACACCCAGTCGAAGGTGAGGTTGGTGAACGGCGTCTGCGTGCCCCAGCGCGAGGGCACGTTCAGGTTGTAGATCAGTTCCTGCATGTACTGGCGGACCTGTGCGTAGGACAGCTTGTCCTTGCGCACGAAGGCGGCCATGTAGGTGTCGAAGGAGCTGAACGCCTGCGCGCCCGCCCATTCGTTCTGCAGCGTGCCGAGGAAGTTGACGATCTGGCCGACGGCGCTGGACATGTGCTTCGGCGGACCGGATTCGACCTTGCCGGGAACGCCGTTCAGGCCTTCGTTGAGCAGGGTGCGCAGCGACCAGCCGGCGCAGTAGCCGGCCAGCATGTCGAGGTCGTGGATATGGATATCCGCGTGGCGATGCGCTTCTCCGACTTCGGGCGGATAGACGTGGTTGAGCCAGTAATTGGCGATCACCTTGCCGGAAACGTTCAGGATCAGGCCGCCGAGCGAGTAGCCCTGGTTGGCATTGGCGTTGACGCGCCAGTCGAGCTGCTGCAGGTATTCGTTGATCGAGGATTCGACATCGACCAGGGTCTTGCGGTCGCTGCGCAGCTTCTTGTGCTGCTCGCGGTAGATGACGTAGGCGCGCAGGGTCTTGCGGTAGCCGGCGTCGAAGAGGACGGCTTCGACCACGTCCTGGATCTGCTCGATATGCGGCGCGGTATCGCTGTTGAGCTGGATGCGTTGCATGACCGCTTGCAGCGTCAACGCCTCGGCTTCGTCATGGCCGAATTCGCCGGTGGCCTGGCCCGCGCGCAGCAGTGCGGAGAGAATCTTGTTCGGGTCGAACGGCTTCACAGTGCCGTCGCGCTTGACGATATGCGTCAGGAAGGTAATGGCGCGTGGGGTCATTTAGTCTCCATAAAAGCACAATATCTTGTGGTTCGATAGATGGTAGAGACTAAATCTAGTGCATTCAACGCGTGCGAGGGCATTTTTCCAAATAACTTGATCTGGAATAACTTGATGCATTCCGGTACGTGTTGTCGTGCTGTCAACTTCCGGAGGGATGGGAGGCGTGGACCACCATCCACGGGGCTGCCCATCGATCCGTCAGGCTGTTGTTAGCGGAATACCAAGACCGGTATGGTCGAATTGGCCAGCACTTTCTGCGTTTCGCTACCGACAAACAGTGCGCTCAGGCCCTTGCGGCCGTGCGATGCCATGAAGATCACGTCGCATTGGTGATTCGTGGCGGCCTTGATGATTTCCTCATACGGATTGACCGAGCGGGCGGTCACCGTTTCGCAGGGAACATTTGCCGCCTGCGCGGCGGCGGCGATCTTGCCGACATTCGCATCCGCAATCGCGCAACGGTCCTGGAAGGCTTGCTTGGAGTCGGAGACGCTCATTCCGTCCGAGACGTGGGAGTAGTCGCGCGGCTCGGATACCGAGATACCGATCACCTTGCTGCCGGCGCCTTTTGCGAACGTGATTGCTGCATCGATCGCTTTGTCGGAGAGCGAGGATCCATCGGTGGGAACAAGAATCGTCTTAAACATGGTTCATTCTCTAAATATGGGGGGAGCGCCCCGAGACGCTGCGGCCATCCTAGGTTTCAGGGCGGAAATCAACCTTGATCCTGGTCAAATTGGGCCGGAAACGCGTCGAATCGAAGACTCCCTTCTCCCGCAGGCGGGAGAAGGGTTGGGGATGAGGGAGGATGCCAAGACCGCGATCCCTCTTGCGCACGCCCTCACCGCCAGCCCCTCTTCCGCCTGCGGGAGCGGAGAGTAACGGCTCCGGCGTGGAAGAAGTCAGTTTAATACTCCTTTTGGCCTAGCCGGACGAGTGCTCCGCTATTCCCTTCGAACGATCGGACTAAGTCGCTTGCCTTTGCCGGATACCCCTCCGGCCAATAGTGCCTTGCAGGGCGCAGACGTAACCTTCCGACATCGCGTCAATCATCGAGGGAGGTGCGTCGTGACCATACAAGAAAACATGAAGGGGAAGCAGATATCGGTGCTGGCGAGCAGTACGTTCGCATTCACCATCTGCTTTGCGGTCTGGATGATGTTTGCCGTCCTTGGCATTCCCATCAAGACCAAGCTGGGGTTGAATGAAACGCAATTCGGCCTGCTCGCCGCGACGCCGGTGCTGACCGGTTCGCTCGTACGTGTCCCGCTCGGCATCTGGACCGACAAGTTCGGCGGCCGCCTCGTCCTGTTCGTGCTGATGCTGTCGACGGTGATCCCGATCTACCTGATCAGCGAGGCCACCGAATACTGGCACTTCCTGGTTCTCGGCCTGTTCGTCGGCGTTGCCGGCGGTTCGTTCTCGGTCGGTACGCCTTATGTCGCGCGCTGGTTCCAGCCGGAGCGGCGCGGTCTTGCGATGGGCGTTTTCGGCGCAGGCAATTCAGGCTCGGCGCTGACCAAGTTCGTGGCGCCGGCGATCATCGCCGCATTCGGCTGGCAGTTCCTGCCGAAAGTCTATGCGGCAGCGATGCTGGTGACCGCGCTCGTGTTCTGGTTCTTCAGCTACACCGACAAGTCGCACACTATCCCGTCCAACGTCAGTTTCATCTCGCAGATGCGCATGCTGAAGGACCCGCGCGTCTGGCGCTATTGCCAGTACTACTCCGTGGTGTTCGGCGGTTATGTCGCGCTGGCACTGTGGATGACCAAGTACTACGTGTCGGAATACGGCTTCGACATGAAGCTCGCCGCCTTGCTTGCCGCCTGCTTCTCGCTGCCGGGCGGCGTGCTGCGCGCGCTGGGCGGCTGGATCTCCGACAAGTATGGTGCCTACAAGGTGACCTGGTATGTGATGTGGGTGTGCTGGGTGGCGTTCTTCCTGTTGTCCTATCCGCAGACCAGCATGGTCGTTAAGACGGTCAACGGTCCGATGAGCGTCGATATCGGCATCAACGCCTGGTTCTTCACCTTCCTGCTGTTCGTGGTCGGCGTCGCCACCGCGATCGGCAAGGCGTCCGTCTTCAAGTTCATCTCGGATGACTTCAGCCACAACATCGGCGCCGTGTCGGGCATCGTCGGCCTGGCCGGCGGCCTCGGCGGTTTCATCCTGCCGATCATGTTCGGCGCGCTGGTCGACCTGACCGGCATCCGTTCCAGTGCATTCATGCTGCTCTACGGCACGGTCTGCGTGTCGCTGGTGTGGATGCATTTCTCATTCAAACCCGAGCGGGAAACTCCGGATGTTTCCATGCCGCTCAAAAAGGCGGCATGAGTTGTCGCATTCGATAAGAGGAGAACAACGTGAGCAAATACCTGATCAGTCACTGGGAACCGGAAACGCCATCGTTCTGGGTCAGCAAGGGCAAATCCACCGCCAATCGCAACCTGTGGATTTCGATCCCTGCGCTGCTGCTGGCATTCGCCGTCTGGATGGTGTGGAGCGTGGTGGTGGTGAACCTGCCCAACGTCGGCTTCCAGTACAGCACCAACCAGCTGTTCTGGCTGGCGGCGCTGCCTGGCCTGTCCGGTGCGACGCTGCGCGTCTTCTACTCCTTCATGGTGCCGATCTTCGGCGGCCGCAAGTGGACGACGATTTCGACCGCATCGCTGTTGATCCCGTCGATCGGCATCGGCTTTGCGGTGCAAGACCCGAACACCGGTTATCCGACGATGCTCGTGCTGGCGCTGCTGTGCGGCTTCGGCGGCGGAAATTTTGCTTCCTCCATGGCCAACATCAGCTTCTTCTTCCCGAAGGCGCAGAAGGGCTACGCGCTGGGCATGAACGCCGGCCTCGGCAACCTGGGCGTATCGGTGGTGCAGTTCGTGGTGCCGCTGGTGATCACGGCCGGCATCTTCGGCGCCATCGGCGGCGAAGCGCAAATCTGGACCAAGGCAGGCGAAACCAAGCAGATGTGGCTGCAGAACGCCGGCTTCATCTGGGTGCCGTTCATCGCTCTGACCACCTTTGCCGCCTGGTTCGGCATGAACGACCTGGCGTCCGCCAGCGCTTCGTTCTCCGAGCAAGCCGTCATCTTCAAGCGCAAGCACAACTGGCTGATGTGCTGGCTGTACATCGGCACCTTCGGTTCCTTCATCGGCTACTCGGCCGGTTTCCCGATGCTGATCAAGTCGCAGTTCCCCGACGTCAATCCGCTGCAGTATGCCTACCTCGGCCCGCTGGTCGGCGCCCTGGCTCGCGTCGCAGGCGGCTGGATCTCGGACAAGCTGGGCGGTGCTGTCGTTACCTTCTGGACCTTCGTCGTGATGATCCTGGCGGTGATCGGCGTCATCACCTTCCTGCCCGTTGCCGGTTCGGCGGGCAGCTTCAAGGGTTTCTTCTGGATGTTCATGCTGCTCTTCGCCGGCACCGGCGTCGGCAATGCCTCGACCTTCCGCATGATCCCCGTGATCTTCATGACCGAACGCCAGCGCGCCGCCGCGGGCAAGGGCAAGCAGGCGGAAGCGCAGGCCATCGTCGACGCCAACAAGGAAGCTGCCGCCGTGCTCGGCTTCTCTTCGGCGGTCGGTGCCTACGGCGCCTTCTTCATCCCCAAGAGCTACGGCACCTCGATTGCCATGAGCGGCGGCCCCACTGCGGCGCTGTGGTGCTTCATCGCGTTCTACGTGTCCTGCATCGCGATCACCTGGTGGTGCTACTCGCGCAAGAACGCCGCAATGCCGTGCTGAAAAATCGCAGGGTGTGCGGAGCGCACCCTGCGAATCGAGATAGTTCAAAAGAACTAGCCGGGCTAATACCAACGCAGGTATCAGCCCGACTTCTTGCGAATAGGAAGGACGAGAGGGGCTACGTAGACTTGATACAGAGCCGATCTCGAAGAAGTTAAAACAATGCGCCCGAAAATGGGCGCACGTATGGAGAAACCATGAGTCACTTTCTGGACCGCCTGAAATTCTTCAGCAAGCCCAAGGAAACCTTTTCCAACGGCCACGGCGCGGTAGTGCAAGAAGACCGCACCTGGGAAAACGCCTACCGCCAGCGCTGGCAGCACGACAAGATCGTGCGCTCCACGCACGGCGCCAACTGCACGGGCTCGTGCAGCTGGAAGGTGTATGTGAAGAACGGCCTGATCACTTGGGAAACCCAGCAGACCGACTATCCGCGCACCCGCCCGGACCTGCCGAACCACGAGCCGCGCGGTTGCCCGCGCGGTGCGTCGTATTCCTGGTACGTGTATTCGGCCCAGCGCGTGAAGTACCCGATGGTGCGCGGCCGCCTGATGCAGATGTGGCGCGAGGCGCGCAAGACCATGGACCCGATCAAGGCCTGGGAAACCATCAGCCAGGATCCCGTACGCGCCGCCAAGTACAAGAAGGTGCGCGGGCAGGGAGGTTTCGTTCGTGCCGAGTGGGATGAGGTCAACGAGATCATCGCCGCCAATAACGCTTACACCATCAAGAAATACGGTCCGGACCGCATCATCGGCTTCTCGCCGATTCCCGCGATGTCCATGGTCAGTTATGCAGCCGGTACCCGCTACCTCAGCCTGATCGGCGGCGTGGCGATGAGCTTCTACGACTGGTACTGCGACCTTCCGCCATCCTCGCCGCAGATCTGGGGCGAACAGACCGACGTGCCGGAATCCGCCGACTGGTACAACTCCACCTACCTCATGGTGTGGGGCTCCAACATCCCGATGACCCGTACCCCTGATGCGCATTTCTATACCGAAGTGCGTTACAAAGGTACCAAGACTGTCGCCGTGTCCTCCGACTTCGGCGAAATGGCCAAGTTCGGCGACATCTGGCTCGCGCCGAAGCAGGGCACCGACGCCGCGCTCGCGATGGCGATGGGTCACGTGATCCTCAAGGAATTCCATGCCAGCGGCAAGTCGTCCTACTTCCGCGAGTACGCGAAGCAGTACACCGATTTCCCGATGCTGGTGCTGCTGAAGGAAAAGAACGGCTACCTGGTGCCGGATTACTTCCTGCGCGCCTCCCATCTCGCCAACAACCTCGATGAAGCCAACAACCCGGAATGGAAGACGCTGGTCATCGACGAAGCCTCCGGCGACATCGTGGCACCGTCCGGCTCCATCGGTTTCCGCTGGGGCGAGTCCGGAAAGTGGAACCTCGAACAGAAAGAAGGCAAGAGCGGCAAGGCAATCGATCCGGTGCTGTCGCTGATCAACAGCAAGGATGATGTGGCAGGCGTCGGTTTCGCTTACTTCGGCGGCTACGATGCCAACGACATGCTGGTACGCAATGTACCGGTCAAGAAGGTCCAGCTGGCTGACGGCACAACGGCGCTCGTTGCCACCGTGTACGACCTGTCGATGGCGAACTACGGCGTCGATCGCGGCCTGGGCGGCGGCAATGTCGCCACCAGCTACGACGATGATGTTCCGTACACCCCGGCCTGGCAGGAAAAGCATACCGGCGTGAAGCGCGCCGACGTCATCACCGTCGCCCGAGAATTCGCCGACAACGCCGACAAGACCCGCGGCAAGAGCATGGTCATCGTCGGCGCCGCGCTGAACCACTGGTACCACATGGACATGACCTACCGCGGCATCATCAACATGCTGATGATGTGCGGCTGTGTCGGGCAGTCCGGCGGCGGCTGGGCGCACTACGTCGGCCAGGAAAAGCTGCGTCCGCAGACCGGCTGGACCCCGCTGGCCTTCGCGCTCGACTGGAACCGTCCGGCACGCCAGATGAACTCCACCTCGTTCTTCTACGCGCACACCAGCCAGTGGCGCCATGAAAAGCTGCACAGCAACGAGATCCTGACGCCGACGGCGGACGGCGAGTTCTCGACAATGTCGATGATCGACTTCAACGCCAAGGCCGAACGCCTGGGCTGGCTGCCGTCGGCACCGCAGCTCGAAACCAACCCGCTGGAAGTCGTTCGCGCTGCGGAAGCAGCAGGCAAGGACCCGGTGAAGTACGCCGTCGAGCAACTCAAGGACGGCAAGCTGAACCTGTCCTGCGACGATCCGGACAATCCGGCCAACTTCCCGCGCACCATGTTCGTGTGGCGCTCCAACATCCTGGGCAGCTCGGGCAAGGGCCACGAGTACTTCCTGAAGTACCTGCTCGGCACGCAGAACGCACTGATGAGCGAGGAAGAAGGCTGCGTCAAGCCGCGCGACATCAAGATCCGTCCGGCAGCGGAAGGCAAGCTGGACCTGCTCGTCGTGCTCGACTTCCGCATGTCGACCACCGCGCTGTATGGCGACATCGTGCTGCCGACCGCGACCTGGTACGAGAAGGACGACCTGAACACCTCGGACATGCACCCGTTCATCCACCCGCTGTCCGAAGCCGTGCAGCCGCTGTGGAAGGCAAAATCTGACTGGGAGATCTACAAGGGCATCGCGAAGAAGTTCACGGAAGTCGCCGGCGATTATCTCGGCACGCAGAAGGACCTGGTGCTGACCCCGCTGATGCACGACACTCCCGGCGAACTCGGCCAGCCCTTCGATCCGAAGGATTGGCGTGCCGGCGAGTGCGAGCCGATCCCCGGCAAGACCATGCCGGCGATGACCGTCGTGGAGCGCAACTACAAGGACGTGTACAAGAAGTTCACCTCCATCGGCCCGTTGCTGGAGAAGGTCGGCAACGGCGGCAAGGGCATCAGCTGGAAGACCGGGCATGAGGTCGACGTACTGCGCGGCCTGAACCGCGTGGTGACGGAAGAGGGCGTGTCGAAGGGCCAGCCGCGCCTCGAAACCGCAATCGACGCCGCCGAAATGATCCTGTCGCTCGCCCCGGAAACCAACGGCCACGTCGCCGTGAAAGCATGGGACGCGCTGTCCAAGATCACCGGCCGCGAGCACACGCACCTGGCGATCCCGCGCGAGCACGACAGCATCCGCTTCCGCGACGTGCAGGCGCAGCCGCGCAAGATCATCTCCTCGCCGACCTGGTCCGGCCTGGAAAGCGAAGAGGTCAGCTACAACGCCGGCTACACCAACGTGCACGAGCTGATCCCCTGGCGCACCCTGACCGGCCGCCAGCAGTTCTACCAGGATCACCAGTGGATGCGCGAGTTCGGCGAAGGCCTGTGCGTGTACAAGCCGGCGATCAACACCAAGACCACCGGCGCCATCAAGGACAAGCGCCCGAACGGCAACAAGGAGATTGCGCTCAACTGGATCACTCCGCACCAGAAGTGGGGCATCCACTCGACCTACTCGGACAACCTGCGCATGCTGACCCTGTCGCGTGGCGGCCCGCACGTCTGGCTGTCGGAAATCGACGCCAGGGAAGCCGGCATCGTCGACAACGACTGGATTGAGGTCTTCAACGTCAACGGCACGCTGGTGGCTCGCGCGGTGGTATCGCAGCGCGTCCCGGTCGGCATGACGCTGATGTACCACGCCCAGGAGAAGATCGTGAACATGCCGGGTGCGGAGACTTCGGGCATGCGCGGCGGCATCCACAACTCGGTGACCCGCGCCGTGACCAAGCCCACGCACATGATCGGCGGTTACGCACAGTTGTCGTACGGCTTCAACTACTACGGCACCGTCGGTTCCAACCGCGACGAGTTCGTCCTGATTCGCAAGGTGAAGAACGTCGACTGGCTGGAAGGCCCGCTCAAGGAAAACATGCGGGAAAAAGCGTAATCACACAGTCACCATTCTGGAGCAAACATGAAAATCAGAGCACAAATTGGCATGGTGCTGAATCTGGACAAGTGCATCGGTTGCCATACTTGTTCGGTCACCTGCAAGAACGTCTGGACCAGCCGTGACGGTGTGGAATACGCATGGTTCAACAACGTCGAATCCAAGCCGGGCGTCGGCTACCCGAAGGAGTGGGAAAACCAGGACAAGTGGAACGGCGGCTGGAAGCGCAACGCCGACGGCAGGATCGAACCGCGCCAGGGCAGCAAGCTGAAGATCCTGGCCAACATCTTCGCCAACCCGAACCTGCCGGCCATCGACGACTACTACGAGCCGTTCACCTACGACTACGAGCGCCTGCAGAACGCGCCGCTGTCGGAGACGCCGCCGACCGCGCGTCCGGTCTCGGTGATCACCGGCCAGAAGATGGACAAGATCGAATGGGGCCCGAACTGGGAAGACGACCTCGGCGGCGAGTTCGCCAAGCGCAGCAAGGACAAGCTGTTCGACGGCGTGCAGAAGGAAATCTACGGCACCTTCGAAAACACCTTCCTGATGTACCTGCCGCGCCTGTGCGAACACTGCCTGAACCCGGCCTGCGTCGCCTCCTGCCCGTCCGGCTCGGTCTACAAGCGTGAAGACGACGGCATCGTGCTGGTGGACCAGGACAAGTGCCGCGGCTGGCGCATGTGCATCTCCGGTTGCCCGTACAAGAAAATCTATTACAACTGGTCTTCCGGCAAGGCCGAGAAGTGCACCTTCTGCTTCCCGCGCATCGAAGCGGGCCAGCCGACGGTGTGCTCGGAAACCTGCGTGGGCCGTATCCGCTACCTCGGCGTGATGCTGTACGACGCCGACCAGATCGAAGCCGCTGCATCCGTGAAGGACGAGCAGGACCTGTACGAAGCCCAGCTCAAGCTCTTCCTCGACCCGAACGATCCGAAGGTCATCGAGGAAGCACGCAAGCAGGGCATCCCGGAATCCTGGCTGGAATCCGCCAAAAAATCGCCGGTGTTCAAGATGGCGATGGAGTGGAAGGTCGCCTTCCCGCTGCATCCGGAATACCGCACGCTGCCGATGGTCTGGTACATCCCGCCGCTGTCGCCGATCCAGGCCGCGGCCGAGTCCGGCAAGATGGGCATGAACGGCATCATCCCGGATACCAAGAGCCTGCGCATCCCGGTCAAGTACCTTGCCAACCTGCTGACCGCAGGCAAGGAGCAGCCGGTGGTCCATGCGCTTGACCGCATGCTGGCGATGCGTGCCTACATGCGCGCCAAGTCGGTGGACGGCACGGAGAACCTGGAGGTGCTGAAGCAGACCGGCCTGTCCAAGGCGGAGGTGGAAGACATGTACCACATCATGGCCATCGCCAACTACGAGGACCGCTTTGTCATTCCGAGCAGCCACAAGGAAATGGTCGAGGACAGCTTCAACGAGAAGGGCTCATGCGGCTTCAGCTTCGGCAACGGCTGCTCGGATGGCGTGAGCGATCAATCGCTGTTCGGCAAGAAGAAGCAGGGTTCGGTGATCTTCGTCGACATGCCCAAGTCGAGGAAGAAGAAAGAGACGGAGGGCGTGTAGGACGCCTAGTGGCAGGATGGGGCCCGCCAATCCCACCCCATCCTGCCGTCCGTACCCGCCGACAGGCATGCGTTGAATAAGGAAATGACCATGCAACACTATCAAGTCTTGTCCACATTGCTGATGTACCCGGAGGAGGCGCTGATCGAGGCGCTCGACGAACTGTACGCGGCGCTGGACGGCCAGCCGGAGATGAAGGCGACGCTGCAGCCGCTGTTCGCTTACCTCGCCGGCGAAGACCTGCTCACGCTGCAGGAAAACTACGTGTCGACCTTCGACCGCAATCCGTCGCACTCGCTGCACCTGTTCGAACACATCCATGGCGAGTCCCGCGACCGCGGCCAGGCCATGGTGGACCTGATGCAGGAGTACAAGAGCCACGGCTTGCAGATGTGCGCCGACGACCTGCCGGACTACGTGCCGCTGTTCCTCGAGTTCCTGTCGCAGGTCGACAAGGAAGAGTCGGACCGCCTGCTTTCGGACGCCGTGCACGTGCTCGCGCACCTCGGCCGCAAGCTGGCGGCCAACAACAGCCCGTACGCGGTCGTGCTCCAGGCCGCTGAAGCGCTCAGCCCGGTGCCGGCGGAAGAACTGTCCGAACCGCCGATCCGCGACATGGACGAACTGCTTGAGACCATGGGGCCCGGAGCGGATGGCGTCGAGCCGCTGCTCAACAAGGGATTGAGCTGCGGATCGAGCGGCGTGAAGCCGATCAACTTCCATCCCGCGCGTCGTCCGGCAGCGGCAGCACCGGCCTGACAAACCAATGACGGTGCCACAGGATTACAAGGAGATAAAAACATGAACTACCTGCATCAATTCGTTTTCGGGATTTTCCCGTACATCGCGCTGGCGATCTTCCTGCTCGGCAGTCTGGTCCGCTTCGACCGGGAGCAATACACCTGGAAATCGGAGTCCAGCCAGATGCTCCATCGCGGATCGCTGCGCTTCGGCAACATCTGCTTCCACATCGGCATCATCGGGCTGTTTTTCGGTCATGCTGCCGGCCTGCTCACCCCGATCTGGGTGTGGGATACGCTGGGCGTGTCGCACGGCGCGAAGCAGATCATCGCCATGACCGCCGGCGGCATCATGGGCACGCTGTGCCTGGTCGGCCTGCTGACACTGCTGGCACGCCGCTTTTCCAATGACCGCCTGCGCGCCGTGACCACCTTCAAGGACAAGATCGTGCTGCTGTGGATCCTGGCCACGCTGCTGCTCGGCCTTTCCACCATCTTCATGTCGGCATCGCACACCGATGGCCACCTGATGACGCTGTTCATGCAGTGGGCGCAGCACATCGTCACCTTCCGTGGCGATGCCGCCGGCTTCCTCGCAGAAGCGCCGCTGCTGTTCAAGGTGCACCTGTTCATGGGCATGTCGCTGTTCGTGATCTTCCCGTTCACCCGCCTGGTGCACGTGTGGAGCGGCTTCGCGTCCGTCGGTTATCTCAGCCGCGCGTACCAGCTGGTGCGCCCGCGTTAATGTCACGTCACTGAAAGAGGAGAGGGACCATGGGTATTTCCGTCAACGGCATCGAGATCACGGATGAAGCCATCGAGAAGGAAATCGTGCACCATCAGAAAGCGGAAAACCCATTGAAGGAAACCGTCCACGAGCTGGTCCTGCGCACCATGCTGCTGCAGGAAGCGGACCGGCTCGGCCTGGACGGCGATGACGACGACGCCCGCATCGAAACGCTGTTCGCCAAGGAAGTGCGCGTTCCGGAAGCGGACGATGCGGCGTGCGAAACCTACTACCGCAACCATCAGGAGCGCTACACCTGCGGCGAGCTGGTGGAAGCGCGCCACATCCTGTTCCAGGTGACGCCGACCGTCTCGCTCGAATTCCTACGGGCTACAGCGGAATCGGTGCTGGAAGAATTGCAGCGCAATCAGGAGCGTTTCGTCGAGCTGGCCAAGACCTATTCGAACTGCCCCTCGGGCGCGCTGGGCGGCAACCTCGGGCAACTGGCGCGCGGCCAGACCGTGCAGGAATTCGAGCGCATATTGTTCCGCCTGGGCGACGGCGAGATGGCCAATCGCCTGATCGAAACCCGCTTCGGCTTGCATATCGTGCAGGTCATGAAGCATGTCGAAGGCAAGCTGTTGCCGTTCGATGCGGTGAAAGCGCAGATCGCGGAAACGTTGACGCAGCAGGCCTGGCACAAGGGACTGCACCAGTACTTGCAGATTCTTGTGGGGAAGGCGGATATCCAGGGGGTGACGCTGGAAGGGGCTTCGTCGCCGCTGGTGCAGTAGGGCTCGCCCAAGTACCCGTTCGACGCCCACGGGGGAGGCGGTTCAGGCGCTCTGCCTCATCCTCCTCACTTCGGATCTGACCACCGCCAACTGCTCGAACGGCACAACCGGCTTCGACAAGCTGTCAGCGCACGCATGCGAACTACTGCGCATTCGGATTCAAATCAAAGCAAACGTACATGTCCGCTGTTACGGCGCACTGACAGCCGCGTCCGGGCGCTTTTCGTACGCGTGTCATCATTCCGTCATACCGGCAGGCGAAAATGCCGGTAGCAATTCTTGTCATGCCGCTGGAGGTTCACATGAAAGCGATCTGGAATGAAATGGTTATCGCCGAGTCGGACGATATCGTGCTTGTTGAAATGGACTATTTTTTTCCGCTATCCTCCGTAAAGCCCGAATATCTTCGCCTCAGCCGGACGCGGGATGCGGCCGCGGCGAAAGATTCGGTCATTACCTTCAGCCTGCAGGCCGGCAGGAAGAAGTGTGCCGACGCCGTGTGGTACTACGACCATCCTCGGTACGCGCCTACCGGCGTCTTGGGTCGCGTTGCCTTCCGCAAGGAAGTCCGGTTCGAGGAGTGAATCGGACCCGACCGCCAGCTACCACCATCGTCTCGCCGGGTCTTCACCGCCAAGGATGTCCGGATGCCGCATCATCTCACCTCGACGCCATCTCGGACCGCTACGCGCCTCGGCAAACTCGATCCTGCGTCGATGTGGTCGTTTCCGGACATACGCACAGTGCGTACGTGTGCGATTACGGCAGGACTGATCCGGCAAAGCCCATCCTCCTGACAAGCGCCGGGCAATACGGAACCTTGCTGACTGACATCAACCTGACCGTTGACCCGGTGCTTGGCCGCGTCCTGGCGTCTTCCGCCCGGAACCTGATTGTCCAAGGCGAGTCCCATGTCACGGCAGACAGTGAGGAAGTGCACATCAGCGCAAGATATCCCCGATACGAGAGGGATCCGGGTGTCGACAAGCTGGTCCGGCGGTATGCGGATGCGGCACGGCCCCTCACGGCGGTCGTCGCCGGCTGGCTGGATACTCCCGCAACGCGAAGGAAGGGCCGATCAGGTGAAAGCATGCTGGGAAACCTTATTGCAGATGCGCAACGCTGGACGTCGATGCCCTGGCTGGCTGCCTCAAGTCTGGCGCGATGCGCAATCCGCAATGCGCAGGCGCTTGGGCGCATCAAGCGCCTGGACTGATCCGATACAAGGAGGCGTGCATACCGTGCAGAACCGGCAAGATCCCTTGACTCCCATCATCGGCCACGCGCAGCCCGGCGAGATGGCCTCAGTGCTCGGCCTTTACCGGGACTGCGGCTATGGCGGCGGCGTTGATCCATCAGACATCATCCTCATGGCAAGGATCGGCGCAGGCATCGTGGGCGCGGTGCGCATCTGCCGGGAACAGGGAACGGTCGTCCTGCGCGGCATGCAGGTGCGGGCGGAATACCGCGGGCAAGGCATCGGGAAGCGGCTGCTTGCGGCCGCCATGCCCCATCTCGACGACGCCGTCTGCTACTGCCTGCCGTATTCCCACCTGGTCCACTTCTATGCATCCAAGGGATTCAAAACGGTCGACGCCGGCTCCTTGCCGGAATTCCTTAGGAACCGGCTGGATGGCTACCTTGCCGAGGAGCAGGACCTGCTTGCGATGCGGCGCGAGCCGCATGGAGACACGATTTAATACCGACACGGATTACGATACTCATGGATGTTGAAAAACAGGCGGAATTGATCGAGCGGCTCAGGCGCGACCTGGAGGACGGCTACGACGAGGAGTTCGAACTGGAACTGGACGACCGCGTCGAGGACCGGATCGGTGAGCGGATGCGTAACCTCCCTGAGGACGACGCGAAAGAACAACGCAGGATGTATTTCCGGGAACTGTTCCGGCTGCAGGGCGAACTGGTCAAGCTCCAGGACTGGGTGGTCCGGACCGGCTACAAGCTGGTGATCGTCTTCGAGGGGCGGGACGCCGCCGGCAAGGGCGGCATCATCAAGCGCATCACGCAACGCCTGAACCCGCGCGTCTGCCGGGTGGCCGCGTTGCCCGCGCCCAACGACCGCGAGCGCACGCAATGGTATTTCCAGCGCTATGTGTCGCACCTGCCGGCGGCAGGCGAGATTGTCCTGTTCGACCGCAGCTGGTACAACCGCGCCGGCGTCGAGCGCGTGATGGGCTTCTGCACCGACGAGCAGTACGAGGAATTCTTCCGCTCTGCGCCGGAATTCGAGCGCATGCTGGTGCGATCCGGCATCAAGCTCATCAAGTACTGGTTCTCGATTTCCGACGAGGAGCAGGAATCCCGCTTCCTGGGACGCATCCATGACCCCTTGAAGCAATGGAAGCTGAGCCCGATGGACCTCGAATCGCGCCGCCGCTGGGAAGAGTACACGAAGGCCAAGGAAGTGATGTTCGAGCGTACCCACATTCCCGAGGCGCCATGGTGGGTTGTGCCCGCCGACAACAAGAAGCGCACGCGCTTGAACTGCATCCATCATCTCCTGAGCCAGATCCCCTACAAGGAGGTCGAACACCCGCTGATCACGCTGCCCGAACGCATACGCAGCGAGGACTACGCCCGCCGCCCGGTGCCGAACGAGATCTGCGTGCCGCAGGTGTACTGACGCGGCATTCCCGCCCGCGGCTTATCGCAGCCGCGGCAGGTCGGCCTCGCGGAAGCGTTTCCAGGTCTTGCGCAGCTTTTGCTCGTTGCTGGAAACGTGCGCCGCAAGAAAACCGCGCGCGTACGCGGCACTCGCTGCGGCCTCCGGCTTTTCCGTTTCCAGATGCCGCAGCAGGCGGTCGCCCACCGACACGTCGTTGCGCCAGCCAAGCTCGTCCTGCATGGCAGATAGCGCATCGAGGTACTTGCGCAGGCGCTTCGGCCGATAGAGGGGGGCGAAGAATTCGACTGCATAACGATTCCTCTTTCCCGCAATGCGCAGCCTGTGCAGTTCCTCGGGCGGCGCGCGGCGAATGTTCCTGCCGCGCTTGAGGACGCGCCTGTGCCCCTGCTTGACCGCTTTCTGCGCAAACGCCTTCAGCGGCGCCTCCAGTTGATCGACATGGACCAGGGCCGGCGTGTCCCGCCACTGCTTGCCCATTGCCCGGGCGAACATGCCGATCATGAGCCGTGTGTAACGCGGCGAGCGAAGCGCGGCGCCGGCCTGGTTCCGCTTGCCGCGCACGACCTCGTCCATGGCGGCATTCAGCGCTGGGAAAGAAGCGTCGCCCACGCCTCCCGCGCGGGCCAGCGTCGAGGATGACAGGACGTCCCAGTCCCTCGCCTCGCCCAGCGCTTCTCCCAGCCAGCGGAGTTCTTCCTGCAAATCCGCCGGGCACGATGCGGCCTCATCGAACAGCTTGAGCGCCGAGCGCAAGCGGCGCAGGCCGACTCGCATCTGGTGCAGGCTCTCGGGATGACCGCTTTCCATCACGGCACTCTCGTTGGCCTGGATCTGCGCCAGGCAGTTCAGCACGATCGCCTGCAAGCCGTCTTCGATTGTCGGCGAACGCGGAAATGCAACTGGCGTGGCTTTCACGGGGGCAGGTTCTTCCTGCCTGCAAAGGGCGTAGCCGCGCTGCGCCTTGCTGACATTGCTCAGACGGAGGGGCACGCCATCGAGCAGCCTGAGCGCGATGTCGTACAGGCGGCCAGGTTCTCCCTCCTTCAATTCGAGTTCGATCTCGCTGACCGGCACCTTCCGGTCATCGCGCTGGACGCTTCCTTCGTCGAGCACGAGTTCGACGCAGCCATCCCCGTCGCGCAGGTTCCACGTCGACCGCTGCACCTTCACCCGGAAGATCGGCTGCAGCGTGTCGGCAAGGGATGGTTGCTTGAGAAGCGCCGACAGGGGCGAATCGGCGTCGACCATCGATGCAAGCTGATCCAGGGCCGGTACTGCGCCGTCGACAGGGGTTTCCCACTCGTCGCGCTGGTGCAGGCCGCCTTTCACGCTGCCGCCGGCCTTCAGGGTCTGGATCCAGTGCCCCCGCATCTTGCGCACACGGAGGCCTGCGGCGTGCTGGCGCAGGGTGAATTCCGGCGTGTCGAAGTAGATCGCGGTCAGCTCGTCCTGTTCCGGCTTGCCATCAGCAAGTTTCTCGATGAGCGGATGACGGCGCAGCTTGTCGCTGTCTGCCGGGTCCAGTTCCAGTTTCAGTTCAATCTCCACAATTGCTCCTTGCAGCAGGCCCTTGGAGCAGTCTAGGCGAGGACAGCTAAATATCATTATCAGGATGGCAATGGCGTGATGCAGAGACCCGTGTCCGTCACGCTTGCGTCACAGGCGTCTGGCATGCTGTCGCGGCCCGCATTGTTTTGCTCTTGCGTAATAGAGAATGGAGCGCCGCAGCGGGGATCAACTGACGAAAGCTATGACATGGAAGTCCAAAGCATTAACTACGGTTCCGAACAGAGCGGCCTCATCTGGGGGTACGTGTTCTCCCCGGGCAAGGCAACGCGGCGCGTCACCAGCGAGGGCGCTTTGCAGTGGCTGCAGGGACACGGCGCTGCGGGACCGGAGTTCCTCTGGCTGCACTTCAATCTCAGCAACGCGGCCAGCGAGAAGTGGATACGCAAGCACGACATCGTGCCCGAGGAGTTCTATGAGGCACTCCACGAGGGTTCGCGATCGACGCGCATCGAGCTGGTCGAAGGCAACCTGATGGCGGTGGTGAACGATGTATTGCACGACTTTACGTTCGAGCCTTCCGACATGTCGACGATGTGGGTGAATGTCGCCAACCGCATCGTGCTGAGCGCGCGCACCCGTCCGCTCCAATCCATCGAAAAACTTCGGCAGGCCATCGAGAGTGGCGATGCCATCCAGTCGACCGTCGAGCTGCTCGTGCACCTGCTGCGCGAACAGGCGGAAGTGCTGGTGCAAATTGTGCGCAGGACTGTAGCGCAGGTAGACGATATCGAAGACGCGTTGCTGGCGGACAGGCTGAACCATCGACGGACAAAGCTGGGCACCTTGCGCAGGCTGCTGGTGCGGCTGCAGCGCCTGCTGGCTCCCGAGCCTGGCGCGCTGTTCCGGCTGCTGCAGCGGCCGCCGGCGTGGATACACGATAACGACCTGCAGGACCTGCGGCAATCAACCGAAGAGTTCTCGGTCGTGCTGAACGACATGGCAGCGTTGCAGGAAAGGATCAAACTGCTGCAAGAAGAAATAGCCGCGCGTGTCAATGAAGAAAACAGTCAGAGCCTCTACCTGCTGACGACGATGACGGTGCTTGCGCTGCCAGTCAACATCACCGCCGGCCTGCTGGGCATGAATGTAGGCGGGATACCGATGGCGGACGACGGCGCGGGGTTCTGGGCCATCGCCGCCTTTGCGTTTGCGGTCACCGCTGCAGCGGCATGGCTGCTGCTCAGGCACAAGAGATAGCATAGAGGGTGTTATGCCCTAGGGAAGGGGGCTGCCCTCCGGGTTCGGTCGAGAAGGGGCGCATTGCGGTGTTGCGACGCTTGCCCAGACGCCCAGTCTGAGCAGCGCGCCGCGCCTAGCACTGCATCCCTTCTCGACCGAACGCCCCCCTTCCCTAGTTCATAACACCCTCTAGAGATGCACAACCGACACCTCCTGCCCAAAGACATCCCGCACTGACTCCACCAAGTGGTCGTGGTGGGTCAGGTAAATCACCTGCGTTTTTTCCGACAACGCGGCCAGCGCTTCGAAGCCGGCCGTCGAGCGGCCGTCATCGTAGTTGATGAACAGGTCGTCCGCGATAAACGGCAAGGGGGGCGCTTTCTCCAGGTGCATTTCCAGTGCGGCCAGGCGCAGTGCGAGATACAGCTGATCCCTTGTCCCGTCACTCATGCCGCCAATACCAACCAGCTTGCCGTCCATGCGCTGTCCATGCAGCGTCATCGGCTGCGCGTCGAAGTCCACGACCAGCCTGTTGAACGCCCCTTGCGTGAGCTGCGCAAAAATCGCGCTGGCACGGCCCAGCATCGGCCCCTGTTTCTCCTGACGGTAACGATCAATGGACCAGCGCAAGAGTTTTGCTGCCGTAAAGACTTTGACATAGCGTTCCGCTGCATCGGCCATCTGCGCGATCGCCTCCTGCCTTTGCGCTTCGGCCATGGCGGCCGCGCCGGAGCCGCCGATCGATCCGAGCGCGCTGCCGGCCTTTTCCTTTTCTGCGGCAAGCGTTGCCTGGCGTTGTACCGCTTCGCCGTGCTCGGCGGTGGCGGCTGCCAGTTCTGCCGTTACCTGCGAGAGGTCCGCGCCTTCGATTTCCTGTTCCAGCTGTTCGCGGGGCAGCCCGTCTCCGCCGTCGACGAGTTGTGCCTTCGCCTTGGCCAGATCGAGCGAGCAGCGCCGATGCGCGTCAGCACGCGAAATCGCCTCGGAAAGCAGGGGACGGGAATCGACGCCAGCCCGCTCCATCAGCGGCTTCAGGCTGGCGGTGGCGGTTTCGATGGATTCCTGTGCGTTCTTTGCTTGTTCTTTCGCAAGCCGGATCGTCTCTTTCAACCGGTTTGCCTCTGTTCGCGATTCCTTCGCACGCGCCAGCCGTTTTGCCAGTTCCTGGGCAATCCGGTCCGGTGCCATGCCATCGAATTCGCTTCCGAAATGATGGGCAAGGCGCTGCGCTTCCTCGGCGAATTTTTCCAGATCGGCCGTCATCGCCGCGATGCGGTCCACACGGGTCTGCCGCACCTTGCCCAGCAGTTCGTCAAGCGAGGCGAAAAGCTCCAGCGCTCCGCCAACGGTGCCTGCCGCGCTATCTTGTGCCAGTCCGGCCGCCGCCAGTGCCCTTGACCATTCTTCTTTCCAGTTGCTGGCGGATGTTCTTGCTTCGGCGGCGGTCTGTCCCAGGGAATGCGCCTGCGCCTTCGCGGCCTTCAACTGGCCCTCCAGTGCCTCGCGACGCACACTGGCGCTCTCGACGTTCCGGATATGGAGCTCCGCCTGTACGCACAGGGACGTCAGTTTGTCCGTTTGCTCGACCTGCAGTCCCGCCTCGCGCAATGCCGCCGCCAATGCCAGACGGTGTTCTTCTGCCTGGCGCGACAACGCATCGGCGCTGTCTTGTGCCTCCTGGCATTCCGCAGCGGCCGCGATCGCCTTGTCGCGCTTTGCGACCCATTCGCCGATGTTTTCCAGCTTCATGCCGTGCAGGCCGACCGACGTCGCCATTTCGGCCCACATCTTGTCGAATTGTCCCAACTGTTCAGTCAGCTGGGATCGCTGCTCATCAAGGATCGATTGCTGGTGAATTGCCTGCTGAAGCTGATGCTGTTGACTCTGCAGCTGCGCCGCCGCTTCGACGTTTTCAAGCCGTTTATCCGCCAGTTCGTCTGCGCGGTGAATATGTGCTTCGAACTGTTCGGCGCCTTCCTGAACGCTGATGGTCCCTGCCTTGATCGCCTGCCAGGATCCGTCACGTTCCTGGCGCGCCTCCGACACTGCTTCCCGTGGAGTCGGCTGATGCAATTCCGTGAGCTGGGAGATTTTAAGCTTCAGGGTCGAGACCACTCCCGCCTGATCCTGTATGCGCGTTTCCAGCGCCTTCCTGTCATTCATCAGCGTGAGCCGGTCCTGGATCACATGCTGGATCGCTTCCGGGCTCGGCAATTCCATCGCAGCCAGCTCGGGAATCGGCTTGTTCCATCTTCCCAGCGCCAGCTCGGCATGGGACAGGGCTGCCCTGGCCTTTGAAAGCAGGCTTTGCTGCTTCTGCATGGCGGTTTCCGTATCGCCAAGGGCTCGGGCGCCGGCGAGGGCGGCGCGCAGTGCCGGCCGGACCTCGCCGGTGTCCATCTCTGCCAGCTCCTGCGACAGATGCTGGATTTCCGCTGTTTTTGCCTGCTCGGCCTGTTCCGCTGCCCGCAATGCCTGGGTCAATCCGCTGTGCGACTGGGACAGGCGCGACAGTTCCCGCCGTACCAGCAGGGATGGCAGGCGCGCAGCGAGCCTGTCCTCGGATTCGAACTCCCATCCCAGCTGCAGGCATGCCTTGCGGATGTCCGCCAGCAGCGCATTGATCTCCTCTTGCCGTTTGCCGATATCCCGCGCGTAGGTGCTATAGCGCACCCGGCATTCCTCGAGCGCCATGATGTCGGAGGCGACTTCCAGGACGGCGTCGTCGATCCGGATGCGCGCCAGTTCTTCCTGTGCCTTTTCGACTTCGCCGCTGCGCAGTTCCAGCAACTGTCTTGCGGTGGCCAGTTCACGCTCCGCTGTCGACAAGATGGTTGCGGAGTCGGCAGGCAGGTCCGCGACCGGGCCGAGGTCACTCAGCTGGCGCTCGATATCCCGAACGGTCTGCAGGAAGGGCGCGACGCGGCGGATGCGTTCCAGCCGGTTGCGCTTGATTTCAAGCTGGCGCAACCGATCGCCTACATTGCCGAGTTCGTCCATCACGGATTGCAGGCGGCTGTTTGCTTCCGTCCATACCTTGGTGCGAACCGTCGTTTCCTTCAACGCGTTGCTTGCTTTTTCAAGCAGGTCGGCCGCGCTGTAATACGCGCGGTCGGCAGCCTTTCTGGGGGCCCACAACTTGTCGGCTTCCGCAAGGAGCGCATCCCTTACCTTGCCCAGGCTGGCAATGCCGGCAGCGGACTGGAACAGCACCTGGCCGACATCGTTTTCCGCGTTCAGGATGCTGTTGCCGCCCTCGACCAGGCGGGTATGGTCGAGGCCGAACATCTGGTCGAAGAAATTCCGGTCGGCAGTGCCGAGGAAGGGCACCAGGGTATTGTCCGCAAGTACCGCGTCCGAAGGCGTGCGCAGCGTCTGCTTTTGTGCCTTTGCCCGTTGGAATTCCAGCGAGTCTGTCCGGTTGCCGATCGAGGCGCCCAGGCGCAGCTCGTTCAGGGGATGCAGGAAGGCATGCGCGGAGCGCGCCGGTATCCCGAACAGCAAATCGAGGACGGCGGAACGCAGCGTCGACTTGCCGGCTTCGTTGGGGCCCACAATCAGGTGGAAGTCGCGCGCCGATTGCGGGAATTCCACGCAGCGGTCCGTGAACTTGCCGTATTTGATCAGGTTCAGTCTATTCAATCGCATCGCTGCTTACTCCATCCGGGCGAGTTGTGACACGAGGCCGGGACGTATTTCGCCCACCAGCCCGGAGAGGTCGCCGTTGCGGATATCCTTGAAGCAGGGGACGGCGTTCTGAAGTTCCAGGGGCGACTTGGATACCAGCCCCATCAGGTCGTCCTTCAGGCTGGCGAGGAATTCCGGGTCGGTTTGCGCTTCTTCGAACAATTCCTGGAGGTCGGCCAGCGCATCGCCGCGCGCCCGGATCGCATCCGTTTCATCCGATGCCGTCGTGCCGGTCTTCACTTTTTCGATCCACAGGCGCTCGGGAGCGATCGCGGCGGCGGACGCCAGCACTTCCGCCCGCAACTGCGCTTCCATGCCGAACAATTCGCCATGCACGGGCGTTTTGCCCGTGATGGTGATCCTGACGGCGGACGGCATATTGGAAGGACTGCTTTCAACGACCGCTTCCAGTTCCTTGTTTATCGCGTGCACGACGTCCGCCATGGAAACGCATCCGCTCGCATCGACATTCAGGTGATGCCAGCGCAGTACATCGACGAAGATCCGTTCGACCTTCTGCACGCCGGTCTCGTCCGCGGTGACGAGCACGGCGCCGCGCGGGCCGGTTTCGCGAATATGACGCCCCTGCAGGTTGCCCGGAAATACAATCGTCGAAGGCCCCTGCCACATCTGGTATTCATGCACATGGCCCAGCGCCCAGTACTGATAGCCTTTCGCGTGCAGTTCATCGATGGAGCAGGGGGCGTAGTTGGCATGCGTGGACTGCACGCCGAGGGCGGTGTGCAGCACGCCGATGTTGAACATGCCCGGCAACGGATCGGGATAGGTCTGCGCCAGGTTTTCGGTGGTCGCGGCATCCTTGAAGCTGCGCCCGTGCAGCGCGACCTTCAGGTCCTCGATGACGAAAGTGTGCGCCTTGCGGGATTCAAAGGTATGCACGTTGTCAGGCAGGACCAGCTTCTTGGTCATCTCGCTTTCGGCATCGTGGTTGCCGAACTTGACATATGCCTTGATACCGGCCTTCTTCAGCCGTCCCATTTCGCGGCAAAAATAGATGCCGGTGTTATGGTCCTTCCAACCGCCGTCATAGAGGTCGCCGGCGATGACCATGAAATCAACCTGCAGCTCGATCGCTTCATTGATCAGGTTGGTAAAAGCATCGCGGGTGGCGCTGCGCAGCATCTGCGCGGGCGCATCCGGATAGGCGCTCAGGCCGGTCAGGGGACTGTCCAGGTGGATGTCCGCCGCATGAATGAATCTCATTTTTTTCCGATTCGAAGACAAAATTGCGCGGGCGATAATACACAGGGAAGTGCTTCTTCGCCAGCCTTCCGGACTCCGGGGCGATGATTGCTGCTGTTGCGGTTAGCGGCGGGCCAATGCGATGGAGGAAACTAACAGGGACATCCGATCTCTTAGTTCTTCTTCCGAGCAAGATAGTCATCGCCGCTGCGCCGTGCAAATATACAGCGCAATCCGAATAGCGATTCGTTTAATTGCATCACAACCCTTTTTGCCTTTCATGCAATCCCGCATTACCTCCGTCGGGCTCCTGGTCAAACCCGACCCGGCCGAACGTTTCACTTACCCCGATCACATCGACCGCGGCAGCCTCGATGCATTGCCGCCCAAGCCTGGCATCTACATCTTCCGCGACCAGCAGGAACGGCCGCTGTACATCGGCAAGAGCGTCAACATCCGCAGCCGCGTGCTGTCGCACCTGCGCACGCCGGAAGAGGCGCGCATGCTGCAGGCCAGCCGTCATGTCGAATTCCGCCGCACCGCCGGCGAAATCGGCGCCTTGCTGCTGGAGTCGCGCCTGATCAAGGAGATGCAGCCGCTGCACAACAAGAAACTGCGCCGCACGCGCGAGATGTGTACGCTGCGCCTCGGCCAGGAAGCGACTGCGGTGCCCGAAATCGTCTATGCGCGCGACCATGACTTCGCAATCACGGCCGATCTCTACGGCCTGTTCGCCACACGCAAGGCGGCGCTGGAACGGCTGCGGCTGATCGTCGAGACGGAACGCCTGTGCCCCGCAATGTCGGGACTGGAAACCGTTGTGCGCGGACGCGCCTGCTTTGCGCGGCAGATCGCGCGCTGTCTCGGCGCCTGCACCGGCGAAGAATCCCCCGAGGTCCATTACTTCAGGCTGCGCGCGGCACTGGAAGAGATGCGTATCGTCGCCTGGCCTTATCCCGGCCCGATGGGCATCGTGGAAGAGTGCGACGGATGGAAGCAGACGCATGTGATCGACCGCTGGTTCTACATCGGGTCGATCGATCATGTAAAAGGTTCGTCGCCGATCCGGCTGCCGGCAAGGCGAACCTTTGACGTCGATACCTACAAGATCCTGGTCAGGCCGATGCTGCGCGGAGAGTTGCGGGTCGAGCCGGTGAAGCTGCGGGGAGGGACGTGATTCCCGGCGCAGCATGATGGCAACGGCCTGCGCGTGCCAATAAAAAAGCAGTACAACCGGCAATCCACCGGTTGTACTGCCGACACCACGTTACCTGATTGTCTGTCTGGATGGCGCTTACTTGGAGCCCGAAGCCGGCGGTGTCGTGCTGCTACTGCTGCCTGGCATCGTGCTGCTCGTGCCGCCGGTGGAGCTGTCGGTCGAGCCGCTTGTGCCGCCGGTAGCGCCACTGGAACCGCCTGCGCTGCTGCCGGTTCCGCCGGCCGTTCCGCCGCTGGTACCACCCGTGGTGGAACCCGGGGTGCTGGCTGTGCCGCCCGTAGTGCTGCCGCCGGAAGCGGTGCTGTCCGTGCTGCCTGCACTACCCGGCGTCGTTCCGGTCGATCCCGTGGCGCTGCCCGCGCCTGCGCTGGAGGACGAGCTGCCTGCGCCGCCGGTGCTGTCCGTCGTGCTGCCGGTCGTTCCTGCCGTCGAGCCTCCGGTGGCGCCGGGACTGCCTGCCGTGCTGCTGGAGCTGCCGCTTGGGGGTGTTCCGGCCGTACCCGTGCTGCCGGCTCCAGCACCAGCACTGCCCGGATCCTTGTTGCATGCGCCCAGTGTCAAAGTGGCGACAAGCGCCGCGAGCAATACTGAGTATTTCATGTTGGTTCCTCTCAAGAAAATATAGTTGTAGAACCCATTTCCACTCATATCGCATGGTTGAACGGGCTCCAATATTGCGTTCTCGGCTAATTGGAGAAACCAGACAGTGTTAAGTGCCTGATGTGAGTTTGATAAATCTCAATGACGATATGTTTATTTCAATACGGGTATTGGGGTGTTCCAGCCCGTTCCAGTCGTTGTTGATCCAAGGAAATTGATTGCTGTAAAGATATATAATGGCGCGAAAAAGAAGATAAAACGCGACCGGAGCCGCGCCCCATGGCCTCGGTTATTCGAGGGCTCATGAACAATTCTTCATTGCGCCGGCAGCTTGTGCTGCCGTATGTGCTTCTTGTGCTATTCGTCTCCGCTGCCATCGCCTGGGTGTCATACCAGGCGGGCGAGGAGGCTGTCGGCACGCTTTCACGCCGGGTCCTGACCGACATGGCAGACCGCATCGGCGGCGCCACGGAACAGCACCTGGCAGGCGCCATGACGGCACTCAACGCGGTCGATCCCGATCCCGCCATGCTGCCCCGTCCCCAGCCGTTCATCGCGCATCCTGCGTCCCTGGAGGAGAAGCTTTGGCTCGCCAGCGGCCTGTACGTGGACGTCAGCAACTACGTGTATTTCGGGGGAGCGGACGGCAGTTTCATCGGGATCAATCGCGTCAACAAGGATTTTGTCGAGTTCTACCTGCGTGAACCCGGCGCATCGGCGCGCCACGTCTATTCCGTCCATGGTCCGGGCGATCGCGGACGGCTCCTGCGCACGGATGATTTCGATCCACGGCGGCGCGCATGGTACGGCGTCGCCGCAAACAAATCGGGACCGGTCTGGTCGCCGGTCTACAACGATTTCACCTCAAGGGAGCCGACGATCACGCTGGCCCGCGCGGCATACGGGCCGGACCGCAGCTTGGTTGGCGTGATCGCGACCGATGTCACTCTCAAGGTACTGACGGATGTATTGCGTTCGACGAAGGTCAGCGCCAACGGCGTGGCTTTCGTGATGGACGGGGAAGGTTACGTGATCGCGACTTCGGGTGAAGAGCTGCCGTTCAGGATGGTCGATGCCACGCCTGTACGCCTGCGAGTGGATGAAATGGACTCGCCGCTGATTCGCGAGGCGTACGCCAAGGTGCAGGAATGGAAGAAGGCGGCGCCCAATCCGTCCGAGCCGCTGTCGCTTGAATTCGGCACCGACTCCGGTGCGCTCGACATCGCCGCCAGCCGTACAGGACGCCCGTTCGGCCTCGACTGGACGACCGTGGTGGTGGTGCCAAGGTCCGACTTCATGCGCGGGGTCACCAGCAGCTTCGTCCAGGGCATGGGCATCGCTACCCTGTGTATGATGATTGCACTGGTCCTGGGGCTGTCCATCCTCAACCGCGTCTTGCGCGACATCCGTGCGCTGACCGATGCGGCGAAGAAGATCGGCGACGGCGAACCCTTGCCCTCGCTCGACATCCGCCGCCGCGACGAAATCGGCCAGCTGGCGCTGAGTTTTTCGGAAATGGAATACAACCTGCGCATCGACAAGCTGACCGCCGTCTTCAACCGGTCCTCCCTGATCGCGCAGATCGCTTCGCTGCGCCGGCAGCTGGAGCAGAAGTCCGGCGACCGGCCGAATTTTGCCTTGCTCTTCATCGACCTCGACCATTTCAAGAAAATCAACGACCAGTACGGCCATGGCGCCGGCGACAGGATGCTGGTGGCGGTCGCCGGCCGGCTCAAGGATTCGGTGCGGGTCACCGATGTCGTGGCGCGCTACGGCGGTGACGAATTCGTCGTGCTGCTCAAGGGGGTGACGGATGTGGGCGACGTCATCGCGATGGAGGAAAAGATCCGCCGCATCGTCGAACAGCCGGTCCAGCTGGACCACGGCAAGGCCAGCGTCGGCGTATCCATCGGCTGGGCGTTGTTCCCGGAGGATGGCGAGGATGTCGACGCGTTGCTGAAGATCGCGGACAAGCGCATGTTCGACACCAAGCGCATCCGCAAGGCGGCAAGGTAGTCATTAATGCGTATCGGGGCCTGCCGGCTACGGAAAACAGACTAGTTCCTGACGGCAATTTGTTTTCTCCTGGAAACCAGTCATACTGGTGGTAAAACATTACAAAATCGGGGACATGATGTTCGACGAGCTGGCTCTGCATCCGTCTCGCGCCAGCATGGAGAAGGACATGGCGGGAACCTCAATCAGCAGAAAGATCGCAGCGGTCTTCTCGGTTATCCTGGTGTTCGCCATCGCCAACCTGGCGGTCGTGCGCGCCATGCTCAATGACGTCAATGGCGTGGCCGAGACAGTCAATGTGGCCGGCAAGCTGCGTATGCTGAGCCAGAAGATTGCATTCGAGGCAAGCAAGGCCATCCAGCTGCCTCGGCCGGGGAGTGCTGACGTCGATGCCGCGCTGGCCGATTTCGATACTGCCCTGACGGCGCTGGCGAACGGCGGGGATGTATTCGGTTATCAGATCGGCAAGCTGTCTCCCGCCCATCTTCCTCTTCTCGAAGCGGCACGCACGGACTGGACGCGCTATCGCGCGCAGGTAACGGCTGCGCTTGCCGCACGCGGGCCCGGCGTCGAGGGGGCCGCCGCGCAGATCACCGAAGGCGCATCCCGCCTGCTCGCGGATGCGGAGGCGCTGGTCGCTTCGCTGACCCTGGAAGCACAGCAGGCGCAGGAGCGCGCCTTGCGAAAGATGTACGCGCTGCTCCTGATGGATGTGCTGGTCCTGCTGGCTGTCTTCGTGCTGGTGCGCAAGCGCATCGTCCAGCCCCTGCGCGAGCTGGCGCAGAGCAGCGGCGAACTCGCCGCGGGCAACTACTGCGTGAGCGTCGAATGCCGTTCCAACGACGAGATCGGCCTGCTGGCAGGGCGATTCAACGATTCCGCACGCCATATCGGCGAACTGATCCGCAACATCGAACAGGAGCGGTTGAGCCTGCAGCAGGCCGAATCCATGTTCCGCGGCTTTGCCGAAAACTCGGTGGTCGGCGTTTACATCGCGCAGCATGGCGGTTTTCGTTTCGTCAATCCGAAGATGGCGCAGATGTTCGGTTACACGCCGGAGGAAATGGCGTCCTCGGTGAAGGTCTACGACCTCGTCGTCGACAGCGACCGCGATATCGTCGAGGAAAACGTGCGCAAGCGTCTGCGCGGCGAAATCACCGAAGTGCACTACGAGAGGCAGGCGCGCCGCAAGGACGGTTCGCTGTTCGACGTCGAGGTGTTCGGCTCCACGATGCCGATCGACGGCGAGAACGCGACCATCGGCATCATGCTCGATATCTCCGAGCGCAAGCGGCTCGACCTCGCGCTGCGCGTGCTGAGCGCCTGCAACCAGGCGCTGGTGCGCGCCACCGATGAAACCGCGCTGCTGACCGAAGTCTGCCGCATCTTCCGCGACATCAGCGGTTTTCCGTTTGCATGGGTCGGGTATGCCGAAGAGGGGGCAACCCGGATCGTACGGCCTGCCGCACTTGCCGAGATGGAAGAAGGGGCGCTGGTCTCGACCATCAACCACGTGACCTGGGGTGACGAAGTGACCGCCAGGGGCGTCACCGGCACGGCCATCCGCGAGGGAAGGGCGGCGGTTGTGCATGACATGCAGACCGGCGCCGTCCATGCGCCATGGCGCGATTTCATGGTTCGCTACAGGATCGTCTCCGCGATGTCGCTGCCGCTGAAGGCCGGAAATGCCATCCTCGGCGCGCTGACGCTTTATTCCCACGAGGCGAACGCCTTCGGTCCCAACGAAGTCAAGGTCGCGGAAGAACTGGCCGACAACCTTGCCTACGGCATTGCCGCGCTGCGTGCCGAGGCCGCGCGGCGCCAGTATGCGCAGCAGCTTGAATACCACGCGGGCCACGATATCCTGACCGGCCTGTCTAACCGGGCGCTGCTGCAGGACCGGTTGAACCAGGCGATCGCGTATGCGTCACGCTACTGTTATTCGGTGTGGGTCCTGTTCCTTGACCTCGACCGCTTCAAGTTCGTCAACGACAGCCTCGGTCACAAGGCTGGCGACACCGTGCTCAGGACGGTTGCGGCGCGGCTGGAGGCGGCGGTGCGCGAGACCGATACCGTCGCGCGGCTCGGCGGCGATGAGTTCGTGCTCGTGCTGCCCGAACGCATCGACGAAACCCTCTCCACCAGTGTTGTCCAGCGCATCATGGATGCTGTCGCCGAGCCGCTTGTGGTCGAAGGCCATGAATTCTTCCTCGGCTGCAGCATCGGCGTGGTGGTCTATCCATCCGACGGCGACGCCCCCGAAACCCTGATCAAGAACGCCGACATCGCGATGTACCGCGCGAAGGAAAGCGGCCGCAACAACTTCCAGTTCTACACGGCGGCGATGAACGAGCGCCTGCTCGAACGCCTGCGCATCGAGGGCGACCTGCGCAGCGCGCTGGAGCGCGGCGAGTTCGTGCTGCACTACCAGCCGCAGATCGACCTGGACACCGGACGTACCGTCGGCATGGAAGCATTGATCCGCTGGCAGCATCCTTCGCTGGGAATGATCCCGCCCTTGCGCTTCATCGGACTGGCCGAAGAGACCGGTCTCATCGTGCCCATCGGCGAGTGGGTGCTGCGCACGGCCTGCGTCCAGGCCGCTGCGTGGCAACGCATGGGGCTTGGCGCGCTGCGCGTCGCGGTCAACCTGTCGGCGCGCCAGTTCGCGCAGCACGACCTTGTGCCCATGGTCGCCGGTACGCTGCAGGAGACCGGCTTGCCGCCGCATTTGCTCGAACTGGAATTGACCGAAAGCCTCGTGATGACCGACGTCGAGCGCGCCATCGGCGTGCTTGGCGAACTCAAGACGCTGGGGGTGCAGCTCTCGCTCGATGATTTCGGCACCGGACATTCCAGCCTGTCCTATCTCAAGCGCCTGCCCATCGATGCGCTCAAGATCGATCAGTCCTTCGTGCGCGACATCACCCATACGCCGGACGATGCGGCGATTGTGGCCTCGATCATTTCCCTTGCGCACAACCTCCGCCGCCACGTCATTGCGGAAGGCGTGGAGACGCATGAGCAGCTTGCATACCTGCAAAGCCACGGCTGCAGAGAAATGCAGGGCTTCTATTTCAGCAAGCCGGTTCCACCGGAGTTGTTCGAACGCCTTCTGCATGAGGATGCGCAGGCGTTTTCTCCTGTTCGCTCCTGATCAAGCCGGGTTGACATAGGCGCGGAGAAATGTCCGCTTGCTGCTGTCCGGAAAACGGATAGTGACCTTGTCGCCCTCGGTGGCGAGCACCTGTCCTTCTCCATACCTGGGGACTTTGACCGTCGTTCCCGCCTGCAAGGAAGACGCTGCCGGAACGCGGGCGCTACGTGCAACTTGCCGGCGCGGATGCTCAGGAGTGAGCGCCTCTGCAGGAGGTCGCCGGCAATTGTCGCAGACGCCGCAGTGAGACCAGTCCACGTGCTCGCCGAAATATTCCAGCAAGACTTTCCATCGGCAAAAGCCGGTCTGCGCATAGAACACCAGGCGGTCCAGCGCCTCATGGTCGCGCGCGCTCTTGTCGCGATAGGTATGGACCAGTTCCTTCAATTCCTTCGGCTTCACGCGCAGGCGCATGAGACGGTAGTCGAGGTTCTCGTCCTGATCGAGCAAGCCGCCATCCTTCATCAGCTTCAGCGCCACTTGCAGCCGCGTGTCGGATACCTGCTCAAGCTGCTCCTGCAGCTGCGCAAGGGAAACTGCCTGCCGTTCGGCGGAGAGGGCATGCAACGCGGAGTACACTGCGCCCAGGTCTTCCGCGCCGGGATAGCGCCGCGCGAGGAAGAATTGCTGTACCTGCTTGTCCTTGGCATGGAAGAGCAGGATGCAGTCCGCATCCTTGCCATCGCGCCCCGCACGGCCGGATTCCTGGTAGTAGGCCTCCAGGTTTGCAGGGATCTGGTAATGGATGACAAAGCGGATGTCCGGCTTGTCGATGCCCATGCCGAACGCATTGGTGGCGACCATGATCCGGCTGGCGCCGCTCATGAAGGCATCCTGGTTCTGGCTGCGCACCTTTGCCGACAGCTGGCCATGATAGAAGGTAACGCTTTCGCCTGCTTCCTTCAGCGCCGCATGCACTTCCTCGACCGCCTTCACGGTTGCTGTATAGAGAATGCCGGAACCTTCCGCCTCGCGCGCCAAGGCGAGCGCGCGGGAAAGTTTTTCCTGTTCCCTGGTGGCGGTGACGACGCGGTAATGCAGATTTGACCGGTAGATACCGGTATTTATGACATGCATGTCAGGCAGGCCAAGCTGCCTGCCGATGTCTTCGATGACATTGCCTGTGGCCGTTGCAGTCAACGCCAGCACTGTCGGATTGCCGAGCGCCTCGATGACCGCACCGAGATGCAGGTAGGCGGGGCGGAAGTCATGTCCCCAATGAGAGATGCAGTGCGCCTCGTCAATCACGAACAGGCTCACGCGGCTTTCACGGATGGTGGCAAGGAAGTCGGGATCGGACAGGCGTTCCGGCGTGGCGAAGATGAACTCCGCATCAGCCTGCCTGATGATTTCGAGGACCGACTCTTCTTCACGCGTGCTGAGCGTGCTGTTGACCTCTGCCGCGGCCACGCCCGCGGTTTCCAGTTTTCCTGCCTGGTCCTTCATGAGTGAAATGAGGGGCGATACGACCAGTGTCACACCCGGCAGCTTCAGTGCGGGCAACTGGTAGCACAGCGATTTTCCTGCGCCGGTCGGCATGATGGCCAGCGTATTGTTTCCCTGCAGGACGCTCTCGATCACTTCATGCTGGCCCGGCCGCAGGTGGCTGATGCCGAAGGTTTCGTGCAGCGTCTTTCGCAGTGCCCTGTCACCCGGTACCACTTTCAGTTCAGCAGGGCGGTGTCGAGGGGAGGGCGGGGAAGGATTTTCGTCTGGGGAATCAGCGTAAGTGGAGGTTGCGTGCATGATGGAATTGCGATGAGGGAAACAGGATTTGTTGTCCTTCATGCACCAAGCATGCCAGCAGATGAAAGTGAGAATTAGTGAGAATTCATGCGATTAAGATAATTCACCGCTTTCTCGAATATGCAGTACAATCATCTTCCAATTGAAGTTTGAACTAGTAGTGCAGTATTTGTCTGTCATTTCTTTCTGGCTTCAAGGAATCAACCGGGCGCAAGCTCATTTAACTGTTTTAAAGGAAATGTAATGGCAACAGGTACTGTCAAGTGGTTCAACGATGCTAAGGGTTTTGGTTTCATCACTCCGGATGAAGGCGGCGAAGATCTGTTCGCGCACTTCTCCGCGATCCAGTCCAACGGCTTCAAGTCCCTCAAGGAAAACCAGCGTGTTTCCTTCGAAGTGACGACCGGCCCGAAGGGCAAGCAAGCATCGGCAATCCAGCCGCTGTAAGCTGAATCAGGTTTGATCGAATGCCGTCCAGTGGAAACACTGGACGGCATTTTTTTTGTGCTGCCGGTTTCGCATCTTGCTGCGGACCATCTACACTGGATGCAGGCACCTTCTGCATCAGGGAGCTCTTCGGAAACGGGGGAGCGATGGCAGGCATACTACCCGCAATGACTCTTGTGGCATCCACCGTCCTCGGGAACTTGCCCCTTGTTGAGGTCGAGCAGATCTTCTGGGACTGCGACTTCAAGGGAAGCCGGCAAATGCTGGACTTTGACGACGCGGATCTCTGCAGCAACGTGTTCGAGCGCCTCAAGGCCGAGAAATTCAACAGCGAGTTCGTCCGTTTCCTCGAATGGTGGCGCATCAACAAAAGCCGCGAATATGCGGCGCGTACCAATATCTCGCGCAGCCGCTAGTCTGCAAGGCCGCAGTCCCCTTGAACTGCTCGAGCCTGTTGCAAAAATGAGAGTCGAACGCCCCTGGGAAAACTTTTCACTCCATCTTCCCCCTCCACGCCCGCGACTGAAGGTGTACGATGCACCTGCGAAACATACAAAAAAACTATCGGGGGGATGATGTTCAAATTCGGAAAGGTAATGCAGGAGCCGGAAATCCGTCAGGAAGCACCGGCAGTTGACCTGGAACGTGTCGTGGGCGGCATCGCGCAGCGTGCGTCCGGCATCGGAAAAGAATCGGCCGACCTCAACGGCTTGATCGACGACCTGGCGGCCATGAGCGGCAAGCAGGCGGATACCTTCAAGGCGCTCGCCGACGAGATCGGCGCCATGGTGAAGGCGAACCACGAGATCGAGGCAGTGACCAAGGCAAGCACCGAGTCTGTCCGGCGCGCGCGCAAGACCGTCGAACAGATCGGACAGGGCGTGATCGCGGTAACGGACAACCTTTCCGAGGTTGCCGATGCCGCCAATGAAATCACCCAGATCGCCCTGCAGACCCGGCTCGTGGCCTTCAATGCATCCGTCGAGGCCAAGCGCGCGGGTGAAGCCGGCCGCGGCTTTGCCGTGGTGGCCGATGCGGTACGCGACCTCGCTGCCAAGGTCGAGCAGTCCTCCAAGCTCATCATGAGCACCGTCACCCAGCTGGATGCGCGCATCAAGGCGCTCGCAGACGATATCCAGTCCAAGGAGAACCGACAGAACAAGGGCGATGGAAAAAGCGACACTTTCGATGCGGCAGTCTCCGAAGTGGAACGCGGCGTGGCCGCCATCGCGGATGCGGCGCAACACAACCTGAGCAGCTGCGCCGGCGTGCTCGATTCCGTGCACGGCCTGTCGGAGCAGGTCGCCAGTACGGCAACGGCGCTGCAGAACGCGCGCAAGCGCACCGAAAGCTTCCTGTCGCTGTCGGAATCCCTGATTGAAATGGCGGCGGAAAGTGGTGTACGGACAGAAGATACGCCCTTCATCGAAGCCGCGCTGGATGCTGCCAAGCGGATTGCGGCGCTGCTCGAGGACGGTATCCGCAAAGGCGCGCTGTCGATGGCGGACGTGTTCGATGAGCATTACCAGCCGATTCCGGGAACGAATCCCGAGCAGTTCATGGCGAAGTGCACGCCATACTGCGACAAGGTCTTGCCCGAGGTGCTGGAGAACCTGCTGACCCTGTCTCCCAAGGTGGTCTTCAGTGTCGCCACCGACCGCAAGGGCTATATCCCCACGCACAACCGGAAGTTCTCGAAACCCCAGGGCGGCGATCCGGTCTGGAACCAGGCCAATTCACGCAACCGGCGTTTCTTCGTCGGGCGTACGGAATGGGCTGCGATCAACAACCGCAAGCCCTTCCTGCTGCAAACCTACCGCCGGGACATGGGCGGCGGCAATTTCACCGTGATGAAGGACCTGTCCGTCCCGCTCTTCGTCAATGGCAAGCACTGGGGCGCCTTGCGCATCGGTTACCAGTTCTGAGCGCATAAAAAAACGGCCACCCGAAAGTGGCCGTTTGTCATTATGCCTGCTTACTGCTTGTAAATGCCGGAGCCGACGATCAGGTCGTCCACCTTCTCCACATAGCTCGACTTCGCCTCGACGGCCTTGGTCACGGGGTTCGGCCACTTGTAGTCGAACCAGCCGCTGTTCTTGGCGCTGAGGATGTCGATGAATCCCTTGATGATGTATTTGCCGTCCGCATCGCGCATCTCCAGCATGTTCTTGCCGTTCATCTTGGACGCGTTGCCATTGCCGATCGCCACGTTGTTGCCCTTCATGTCGTACACGAAGATATACAGGTCGCGATCGACGAACGGCCCCTTCGGGTCGTTGATGGCGGCGACGGCCTTTTCCTTGCCGTTGGCCTTGATGTAGGCAACGGCCTTCTTGACCAGGGCGGACGCTTCCTCTGCCGTGCCACGATCCGCCGCAACGGCGGAAGAGGCGACAAAACCGGCAAGTGCCACCATTGCAAATCCCTTGAACAAGGCTTTCATAGGTATCTCCTTCAATTTTCCTGAATGTCGATGTGGCTCGACGCGAACTCCGCCAAAGATGGCGGTTCGGTCGATTCGATCTATTTCCAATTGGAAATTTCCTGCGACTGTTGTGCGGATATTTCTTTTTTTGTTGTTATTGACCCAGGATAGATTTCCTAGTGGAAATAGTGTGAGGCATTCTGTCACGCGGTCCGGCCGGGATGGGTGAAAAGCATGCAAGCGAAGGGTGAAAGACTTGCATGCGTCTGGTCAGGACTTGCGCCAGTAACCCGGCTGGGCGTAGGCATGCCGGAGAAAGTCCACAAACGCGCGGATGCGCAAGGGCAGGTGGCGGCGCTGGGCAAAGACGGCATAGATGTCATTGCCGGGCGCGGCAAACTCGTCCAGCACGGTCATCAGTTGCCCCGATTCGATCGCATTGCCGACCTCCCACATGGAACGCCAAGCGAGTCCCTTGCCGGAAAGCGCCCAGTCGTGCAGCACGGCGCCGTCATTGCAGACCATGTTGCCCGTCACTTTCAGCGTCACGTTCTTGCCGTTCTGCCGAAAGGTCCAGCCGCGCTGGCTGCCTTCGCTGCTCATGGCCAGGCAGTTGTGCCGGGCGAGGTCGTCGAGAGAGCCGGGGGCGCCGTGCCTTTTGATATAGGAAGGGGATGCGACCACCACGCGCTTGTTGTCGGCCAGCTTCACGCCGATCAGGCTGGAGTCGGACAAGGCGGCGATACGGATCGCGACGTCGATGCCCTCGCCGATCAGATCGACCACACGGTCATTCAGGTTGAGCGTCACGCTCACGTCCCCATGGTGGGCGAGGAAGGAGGGGATGAGCGGCGCCACGTGCTGGCGGCCGAAACCGGCCGGGGCGGAAATCAGCAGATGGCCGCTCGCCCGCGCGCTGCGTTCGGACACCGCCGTTTCGGCTTCCTCCAGTTCCGCCAGGATGCGCTGGCAGTCTTCCAGGAAGGCGACGCCCTCGTTGGTCAGCGCGATCTTGCGCGTGGTCCGCTGCAGCAGCTTCACACCCAGGCGTTCTTCCAGCGCATCCAGCCGGCGGCCGATCATGGCCGGCGCGATGCCTTCCGCCCGCGCGGCAGCCGTCAGGCTGCCCTTGGCCGCGACATCGACGAAGGTGGAAATCTGCTTGAACTGGTCCATGTCCCGACGATATTTGATCTGATACTTAAACGCAATAATAAAGTGATTTTTAGTTTTGTTTATATCTATTTGGATTGCATATACTCGGATTCCACAGAAACACGAACCGCATCCATGACCATCCAAGCCATCGCCTTCGACGCCTACGGCACGCTTTTCGACGTGTACTCCATTGGCGAGCTCGCCGAAAGGCTGTTTCCGAAACGGGGAGCGGCACTGGCGGAGTTGTGGCGTGACAAGCAGATCGAGTACACCCGGCTGCGCACGCTGTGCGCCACCTACAAGCCGTTCTGGGAAGTCACGCAGGATGCGCTGGTCTTCAGCTGCAAGAAGCTCGGACTGGACCTGACCCTGGATGCGCAAAACAGCCTGATGGGGCAGTACGCGAAACTGCAGGCTTTCCCGGAAAACCTCGGCGTGCTGCAACAGTTGCAGGAGATGGGGCTGAAACTGGCCATCCTCTCCAACGGCAATCCGCAGATGCTGGAAGCCGTGGTCGAGGCCAACGGCATGCGCGGCATCTTCCACCACATCCTGTCGGTCGACGCCGTGAAGAAGTTCAAGACGGCGCCGGAGGCTTACCAGCTGGCGCCGGACGTGTTCGGCCTGTCGGCCCGGAATATCCTGTTCGTGTCGAGCAACTGCTGGGATGCATGCGGCGCGACCTGGTTCGGCTACACGACCTTCTGGGTCAACCGTGCGAATGCGCCGCTGGAAGAACTCGGCGTCACGCCGGACGCCACCGGCAGGGACATGAATGCGCTCCTGGGCTATGTGCAGCAACTGAGGAGTGCGAAATGACGACATGGCAGATCGCCCTGGTCGGCATCGCGGCCTTCTGCGCCGGTGCGATGAATTCCGTGGCCGGCGGCGGCACATTCTTTTCGTTTCCCGCCTTGCTGGCGGCAGGCGTACCCCCGGTCGCGGCCAACGCCAGCAACTCGGTCGCCCTGTGGCCGGCCAGCCTGTCCGGTGCCTGGGCCTATCGGACCGAGCTTGCGCGCTACAAGCGTTATCTCATTCCGATGGGCATCGTCTCCTTCATCGGCGGCATCGGCGGCGGCCTGCTGCTCCTGGCCACCAAGGATGCGACGTTCTCCAAGCTCATCCCCTGGCTGCTGCTCTTCGCAACGGTGCTGTTTGCGTTTTCCGGCCGTCTCTCAGCCATGCTGCGCGGTGCCGAAGCCGCCAAGCCGGGCAATACGCCGACGGCGCTGGCCGGCCAGGCGGTTGTGTCGGTCTATGGCGGCTTTTTCGGCGCCGGGATGGGTATCCTCATGCTCGCCAGCCTCGCTATGGCGGGGCATGACGACGTGCATGAAATCAACGCCATCAAGAACCTGCTGTCGGCCATCATCTACAGCGTCACAGTATTGACCTTCGTGGTCGCCGGCGCCGTCGACTGGCCATACACGCTGATCATGCTTGCCACGGCGACGCTCGGCGGTTACTGGGGCGCGCACATCGCCCGCAAGATTCCCGCGCTCTGGCTGCGCCGTTTCATCATCGTGGTCGGGTTCACTCTCACGGTCTTCTATTTCTACAAGACCGTCTAGTTGCTATCCGGGGGCCGTTGACTAACATGTACTGAAGACCCGTTTATCCAGGGACGTCATGCATGCACTGAAACTGATCCCCCTCGGCGAAGGCTATGGGGTGGTACTGCCGCGGGAGGTACTGGCCAAGCTCCAGTGCGGATCCGGTGGCACGATCTACCTGACCGAAACCGCCGACGGCCTGATCCTGTCCGCCAATCATCCCGTGATCCAGGAGCAGGTGGATGCGGGGAGGGCGTTCATCGAAGACTACAAGGAGGCGCTGCGCGCGCTGTCCGGATGAACCTGTTCTGCATCGAACCCGACGCCTTGCTGCTGCTGCACGAGGAAAGCCTTGGTGACCAGGGCTCCTCGGCGGTGTTGTGCGACGATGCGCTGCTGGAAGCGGCCTTGTCACACCCGCTCAATCAAGCCGTCACAAAGCCCGTGGACATTGCCGACATCGCGGCAGCCTATGCCTGCGGCATACTCCGCTATCGTCCGTTCGCGGCCGGCAACGAGCGGGTTGCCTTGCTGGCCATGGGCCTGTTCCTGTACCTGAACGACTGGCGGCTGGACGCTCCTCCGCAGGAGGCGGCCGACGTAATCTGGCAGGCCAGTGCCGCCGTGCTCGATGAGCCTGGACTGGCAAACTGGGTTCGCGGTTACCTGTAGCTTTTTCTAACAAATTACATTTAATTATGTTTGTAATTATTTGAAAATAAAAGAAAAATCAAGAAAGTGATTTGACATAGGCGCGGATGCCCGCCAGCAGCATTTCTACCGCCATCGCCGTCAGGATCAATCCCATCAGCCGTTCGAACGCGGTCATGACTCGCGGACCGAGGACGCGCTGCATCCGCTCCGCGCTCAACAGCACGATCAGCCAGATGACCGCCACCAGCGACAGCACGCCCACGTGCAATGCCGTTTCCTTCGCCGAATTGGACGAGAACAGAAGCACCGTCACCAGTGCCGATGGCCCCGCCAGCGCAGGAATGGCCAGCGGCACGATGAAGGGTTCGCTGTCGCCTTCACCATCGCCGAACACGCCGCCCGGTTGCGGAAACACCATCCGCAATGCGATCAGGAAAAGGATGACGCCGCCGCCGATGCGCAACGCGATGTCGCTCAGCTGAAGCGCGGCCAGGAAGTGGCGTCCGAAAAACATGAACAGCAGCAGGAGCACGAATGCGATCGCGCATTCGCGCACGATGACCCGGCCGCGCCGTGCCGCCGGCACGTTGGCGAGCGCGCTGGCGAACAGGGGCACGTTGCCGAACGGGTCGGTGACGAGCAGGAGGATGATGAAAGACTGGAAAAAATTTTCGGTCATGTTCTTTTATGGAATTAATAGAGTAAATGCTCGACACTGCACCGAGACAAGTAAATCGGGTGTCGGCTAGGATGCCACAGGAAACACAAAACAAAATACGGAGACTCGATGCAGCCTGCCGAATCGAAGAACAAGCCCAGGAATATTTCTCGCCGCCGTTTTTTGCTTGGCGGCCTCGGCGTCACCGGCGCCCTTATTGTCGGCTGGGGGATGATGCCGCCGCGCCAGCGCCTGCATCCCGCCAATCCCTTTCCAGCCTCGGAAGGCGAGGTCCGCCTGAACGGCTGGATCAAGCTGGCCACCGACGGTACCGTGACGGTGGCCATGCCCCAGTGCGAAATGGGACAGGGTGTCTATACGGCATTGCCGATGCTGGTGGCGGAAGAGCTCGACGTTCCCCTGTCTTTCGTCAGGCTGGAGCGCGCGCCGATCGACAAGATTTTCGGAAATATCGCCGTGCTGCAGGACGGCCTGCCGTTCCATCCTGACGGCGCGGGCACCTTCAAGGAAGCCGTCGTTTGGTTCACTGGCAAGGCAGCTCGCGAGTTCGGACTGATGATTACCGGCGGCTCGTCCTCCGTGAAGGACGCGTGGCGGCCCATGCGCGAGGCAGGCGCGACCGCGCGTGCCATGCTGATCGCAGCGGCGGCGAAGGAGTGGGGCGTCGCAGCGGACCAGTGCCGCACGGAAGACGGTGCCGTCCTCCATGGAAGCGGGAAAAAGGCGACCTACGGCGAACTCGCCGCCAAGGCGGTCCACAGCACTCCCGGTGCCATCCGCCTGAAGGAGCCGGGAGAATTCAAACTCATCGGCACATCCCAGGCGCGCCGGGATTCGGCATCGAAAGTGAACGGCACCGCCGTCTACGGCCTGGACCCGCGACCGGAGGGGCTGGTGTACGCCGCGGTGAAAATGAGTCCGACCATCGGCGGAACCATCCAGAAGATCGACGCCGATGCGGTGAAAAGCATGCCGGGCGTCATCCGTGTGGTCGACTTTTCCGGTGCCGCGCCGGGCATGGCGGGCGTGGCCGTTATCGCCAAATCCTACTGGCAGGCGAAGCAGGCGGTCGCAGCCTTGCCCGTGACATGGAACCCCGGACCGAACGCCGCACTGTCATCGGCTTCCGTCTTCCAGGAGCTGGCTGCCCGCCTGGACAGCGAATCGGGCTTCACCTATCACCAGGCAGGAGAGCCCGATCCGGGCAAGAAGGCCGTCAAGCAGCTGAAGGCCGAATATCGCGCGCCATTCCTCGCGCATGCGACGATGGAGCCGATCAATTGCACCGCGCAGGTCAAGGACGGCAAGGTGACGCTGTGGGCATCGACCCAGGTGCCGAGCATTGCGGCCGACACGGCTGTCCGCGTGGCGAAGGTCAAGCCCGAGGATGTGGCCGTCAACGTCACCTACATTGGCTGCGGCCTCGGCCGGCGCCTCGAGATCGACATGATTGCGCAGGGCGTCGCCATTGCTGCGCACGCCGGCGGACTGCCCGTGCAGGTGATCTGGAGCAGGGAAGAAGACACTACGCACGATTTCTACCGCCCGGCCGCGCTGGCGCGCTTCTCGGCGGCGCTCGACGGCAGCGGCAATGTTGTCGCCTACGAGAACAAGCTCGCTTCCGGCGCCATCACGCATCAGGTGATGGAACGCACCTTCGGCCTCATCGGCGCCGGTCCTGACAAGACCACGGCGGAAGGCGCCTTCGACATGCCTTACGAATTCACGCATCAAAAGATTGCGCACGTCACGGTACCGACGCCCGTGCCGATCGGCTACTGGCGCTCGGTCGGTCATTCGCATAACGCGTTTTTCAAGGAAAGCTTCATCGATGAGCTTGCCCACGAAGCCGGCAAGGATCCGGTCGAATTCCGGCGCAGCCTGTTGAAGAAGCATCCGCGCCATCTCGCGGTCCTCGATGCTGCCGTTGCGAAGGCCGGTAAACCGGCGGGTGGCCGCGCGCACGGCATCGCCTTGCACCAGTCGTTCGGCTCCATCGTGGCCGAGGTGGCTGAAGTGTCGGTGCAAGGCGCGGAGATCACGGTGCATAAGGTGACCTGCGCCATCGATTGCGGTATCGCCGTCAATCCGAACATCATTGCGCAGCAGATGGAATCCGCGGTTGTCTTTGGCCTGAGCGCTGCGTTGTTCGGCGAGATTACGATCAAGGACGGCAAGGTGGAGCAGCAGAATTTCCACGACTACCCGGTCCTGCGAATGAACCAGGCGCCGCATGTGGAAACGGTCGTGATCAGGAATGCGGAGCCGCCGGAGGGGGTGGGCGAGCCGGGGACGCCGCCGATTGCGCCAGCGGTCGCCAACGCCGTGTTCGCATTGACGGGCAAGCGCCTGCGCAGCCTGCCGCTGCTCCTTTCGTGAATCAGTCGGCGGTTTCCTGCAGCCTGGTGTGCAGGTTGCAGATGCGTTGCCATTCCGCGCGCTCGGGCGATCCGCTTGCTTCGGCGTGCAACTCGTCCATGCTTTTTTCGGCCTGTGCCTGGATCAGCCGATCGGCGATCTTCAGGTCAGGCAGGACCGTGCCAAAGAAGGCCACCGCGTCGCGGCGCTGGATCAGCAGCGTCGGGAAATTCTCCACATCGATATCGCCGATGAAATCCGCCTGGTCTTCGATATCGATCCACACGAAACGCTTGTCAGGATGCTGCGTGGCCAGCTGCTCGAAACCGCTTCGATAACTGCGGCAGGTATCGCACCAGGCCGCGCACAGGCACGCGATCAGCCACTCGTCCTGCTCGAGCCATGCGGCGAGCTGGTTGCGGTTATCGTTGTCGAGTGTGATGCGGTTGGCGGACATGGATGGATCGCGGGTGGGAATCGGTGCCTATTGTAAGGGAAGGCACGCCGCGACGCTTGCCGCAAAGATGTGCTGCTCAGGCCGTCGTGTTGACGTTTTGACCAAGGTGCGGCGGAAGGTTGGCACTGGTAGCGGGCGGCAGTGCTTCCAGCATGGCAGTTGCAGTGCTGGCCTGGACATCCATTGCCTTCTTCATGACAGCGATGCCGATGGCCTGGTTTGTTGTCGTCGTCGCAAGTGATGTCGCCAGTTGGGCAATTTGATTGACTTCCATGAATTCCTCCGCTGCTGTTCTGTTGTTAACGGCAGCAATGCACCGCAATTTAGGGTGACGGTCACGGTAAAATACCGCCATGCCTAACATTCTCGCCATCGAAACCTCGTCCGAACTTGCCTCGGTCGCGCTGTTGCATCACGGACAATTGATTTCCCACGAAGCCGCGGGTGTGCAGACGCACTCGCAGACTGTGTTGCCGATGGTGCAAGCCTTGCTCGCGCAAGCCGGCATGTCGCTTTCGGATTGCGATGCCGTTGCCTTTGGCGCCGGTCCGGGCTCGTTCACGGGCGTCCGCACAGCATGTGGTGTCGCACAGGGTTTGGCGTTTGGCGCCGACTTGCCTGTCGTCCCCGTGGTGACGCTGCTGTCCATGGCTGCCGCCTGCCGTGATGCATGCGGTGCCGCCGACGTGCTGGTTGTGCTGGATGCGCGCATGGAGGAGGTGTACTGGGCACAGTATCGCTACGAGGAAGGATGGCAGGTCGTGACGGCACCGGTTTTGTCCGTGCCTGTGGCCGTGAGAATGACCGGAACTCCCACGGTCTGCGGCAACGGCCTCACCGCATATGCCTCCGCCTTCGAGGGATGGACGGGAACGCTGCCCGAGATTAGACCCCATGCATCCCAGATCGCCCGGCTCGCAGAATCCGAATTCATTGCCGGCCGCACGGTGAAGGCCCATGAGGCGCAGCCAATCTACCTCCGCAACAAGGTCGCGTTGACAACCGCGGAGCGCATGGCGAAGGCGGCCGCATGAGCGCCATCCACAAGGTGGCGGCGGAGTCTGCGGCATTGTCATCCTTGCTGTTCGCGCGTATGCAGGTAGCGGACCTGCCGGGGGTGCTCGCCATCGAAAACGATGTCTATCCCCATCCCTGGACACGCGGCAATTTCCTCGACTCGCTCTACAGCGGGTATGAGGCCTGGACGCTGCGCGAACCGGCAGGAATGCTGGCAGGTTATTTCCTTGTCATGCTCGCGGTCGACGAGGCGCACCTGCTCAACATCAGCGTTCGCCGCGACCTGCACGGCAAAGGTATCGGCCGCATGCAGCTCGACAAGATCATCGAGGTGGCGAAGGAAAAGGGCATGACGTCGATCCTGCTCGAAGTCCGTCCTTCCAACCTGCGCGCGCTCGCCGTATACAAACAGTATGGATTCGAACAGATCGGTGTGCGCAAGGGCTATTACCCGGCAGGAGACAATTCGCGCGAGGACGCAATCGTGATGAGGTTTCACCTATGACACTGGAACGCCGGGCAGTATTCCTGGACGAAATGGGCATCGGTCCGCTGTGGCAGCGGCGCGATGCTCCCGTCGCCATCGAGACGCCGGTCGCCGTCGCGCCCGCGCCAGAGCTTGCTCTTGCTGAAGAACGGGGCGCTGCGGAACCCGCCCCGGTGATTGCGGCTTTTCCGCCAGCGCCAGAAGCGCCGCCGCCCAACGCGGTTGCCGGCATGGACTGGATGCAGCTCAAGGAAAGCGTGGCCGGCTGCGTGAAGTGCGGATTGTGCAACGGACGGACGAAGACAGTATTCGGCGTCGGCGATGAAAAGGCGAAATGGCTGTTCATCGGCGAAGGCCCGGGACGCAACGAGGACCAGACCGGCGAACCCTTCGTCGGTCCGGCCGGCAAGCTGCTCGACAACATGCTGCGCGCCATCGGCGTCAAGCGTGGCGAGAACGCCTACATCGCGAACATCGTCAAATGCCGACCGACGGACGGGAACGGACGCGACCGCCCCCCGACGCAGGAAGAGGCCGCAGCCTGCATGCCTTACCTTGAGCGCCAGATTGCCCTGATCCAGCCGACCGTGCTGGTTGCCCTCGGCAAAACCGCCGCGCTGTCGCTGCTCGCGCTTGACCCGGAAACCCCGGTCTCGAAGCTGCGTGGTACGGTCCACAGCTACGCCGGCTTGCCGCTGGTTGTCACCTACCATCCGGCCTACCTGCTGCGCAACCTGCCGGACAAGCGGAAGGCATGGGCAGACCTGTGCCTGGCCATGACGACCTATGCAAACGCATAGACGATCCGAATCCGATAGCTATCAAGCGCACTTCCACGAACGCTGGAATTACCTGAACGACCCGCACGTACGCACGCTTGCGTGGCTGCTCGATGCGCCAGATTTGCTCGATGCGCAGGCGGCGGAATGGCAGGGCAGGATTGCGAGCATCGAGCCGCCGGACGAGGCGGTGCGTACCTGGCTCGGCGAGCTGGACTCGGCGCCTCAAGCCCTGCATGCCTGGCTGGACATCCAGCCCTTTACCCGGCTCGGCAGGTATGCGGAAAAACTGATGGCCTGGTACCTGAAGCGCAGCGGATGCCTGTTCGCGCACGGCGTGCAGGTTCGATCGGACAAGAGCGAAACGATCGGCGAATTCGACTTTCTCCTGAAACGTGGCGACGGACTCGTGCACTGGGAGTTCGCGACCAAGCTCTATCTGCTCGAATCCAGCGGCCATGGACGTCATGCCGATTATTTCGTCGGACCGAATCTTGCCGACACGCTGGGGGCGAAAGTGCGCAAGATCATGGACCGGCAACTCACGCTGTCCAGTCACCCCGCCGCCCTCATCCATCTGCCCATGCCGGTCACCGCCGCGCAGGCGCTGGTGAAGGGATGGCTTTTCTACCATGGCAAGACGCCGGTGAGCGAACGCCCGCAGGGAATTTCAATCCGGCATTGCCGGGGATTCTGGTGCACCCTGGAAGAGTCGGGCGGGCTCGATGCCGAGCGTTACGCGATGCTGCCGCGCCTGGCCTGGCTTGCACCCGCGCGGCTATCTCTGGAAGAAGGCATGGACAGGAATGCGTTGCGCGAACAGTTGGGGACGCACTTCGAAGAGAGTTCGGCGCCGGTACTCGTGGCATTGTTGCGGCATGAAGGCGATGTGCTGCTCGAGTCGGATCGCGGCTTCGTCGTACCTGACGATTGGCGCAGCCGGGCGGAAATACGGATCAAGCGCACGGCCTGACCCGGTATCAATTAATGCTTGTGCTCGCCGATCAGCGCGAGGTTGTCGTGTTCGCGCTGGTTGGCGGCATGCTTTTTCATCGCCAGCAACATGGTGCAGGCCACGAACAGTCCAAACAGGATGATCACGATATTGATGTCCAGATTCAGTTTCACCATCAGTGCGTAGAGCATCAGCATGGTGAGCACGGAGAGGTTCTCGTTGAAATTCTGCACGGCAATCGAGTGGCCTGCGCTCAGCAGGACGTGCCCGCGATGCTGGAGCAGCGCATTCATCGGCACAACGAAATAACCGGCCAGCGCACCGATCAGCACCAGGAGCACATACGCGATCCAGACTGAATGGACCATGGTCATGGTGGTCACGATCAGTCCCATGCCGACACCGAGCGGCATGACGGTCAGTGCTTTCTTCAAGGGCACGAAGCGTGCCGCTGCCGTTGCACCGACCGCAACACCTACGGCAAACACGCCTTGCAGGATTGCTGCCTTGTCGAGCGGCATGTTGAGCGATTTCTCCGCCCATTTCAGCACGATGAACTGCAGCGTCGCGCCGGCCCCCCAGAAGAGCGTCGTGACCGCCAGCGAAATCTGGCCGAGCTTGTCCTTCCACAGGGTCGTGAAGCAGCCGGCAAAATCCGCCACCAGGCGGATCGGATTTCGTTCCTGGTGTGGATACCGCGCACCGGTATCGGGAATTTTCAGGTTGAATACTGCCGCGAGCACATAGGTCACCATGATGACCGACAGTGCGGCTTCTGCCGACGTATCGATGCCGACATCAATGATGGGGAAGTCCATCCCCAGCAGCATGGCGGAAACCTTTGAATTGACAAGTGCCCCGCCCATCACGGTTCCGAGAATGATGGAAATCACGGTCAGTCCCTCGATCCAGCCATTGGCGGCGACGAGCTTTTCCGGCGGAAGCAGTTCGGTGAGAATGCCGTATTTTGCCGGCGAGTAGGCGGCAGCGCCGAAGCCGACCACCGCGTAGGCAAACAGCGGATGGACATCGAAAAACATCATCGCGCAGCCGGCAATCTTGATCATGTTCGTCACGAACATGACCCGGCCCTTGGGCATGGAGTCCGCGAATGCGCCGACGAAGGCGGCAAGCAGGACGTAGGAGAGGACGAAGAACAGCTTGAGCAGCGGCGTCATCCACGCCGGAGCTTTCATGGTGGTTAACAGCGCGATGGCCGCGATCAGGAGTGCGTTATCCGCAAGCGACGAAAAAAACTGCGCCGCCATGATGGTGTAGAAACCGCGATTCATCCGCATATTGGGGTATACCAGTAACTCTCTAGTGTCTCCGGCTTGCTTTATACCATGAAAACATAGGGCCACTGGGGATTTGTTCCGCATCGGAATATAAGCCTCCGGTAAAATGCGGGATCTCCATGCTTCTTCGTCTTTTCGATTCGCTTCATGCCCAGACCACTCGTCGCCACCATCCATCTTGCTGCCTTGCGGCACAACCTTGCAGTTGCAAAATCTCATGCGCCACGCGCGAAAACGTGGGCCGTCGTCAAGGCCAACGCATATGGACATGGACTGGCCCGCGCGATGCAGACCTTCTCCGATGCTGATGGTCTTGCACTGATTGAAGTCGACGCGGCAGTACGCCTTCGCGAGGCCGGGTGGACCAAACCGATCCTTTTGCTCGAAGGCTTTTTCGAGCCGGCGGATCTGCCGGTGTGTGCGGCAAACGGTATCCAGTTTGCGGTGCATTGCAGGGAACAAATTGACATGCTGGAAAAGGCAAACCTGCCGGCACCGGTCGATGTCCATCTGAAACTCAACAGCGGCATGAACCGCCTGGGTTTTGCGCCGGAGGCGTACAAGGCTGCGCATGCCAGATTGAGCAGCATCGGCGCGGTGCGCAGCATCACTCTGATGACCCACTTCGCCAATGCGGACGAACCGGCCAATGCCGGCCTGTTGCTGTCTGAACAGGTCCGTCGCTTCGAGTCGGCGTCCGAGGGCTTGGCAGGCGCACGCAGCCTTGCCAATTCGGCAGCCGTGTTGCGTCATCCGGACTTGGCGTGCGATTGGGTGCGCCCGGGCATCATGCTCTACGGCGGAACACCGGGCGGTCGAAGCGCGCAGGAATTCGGGCTGAAACCGGCAATGACGCTCACAAGCGAGATCATCGGCATTCAACATATTAATAAAGATGAGGCGGTCGGCTACGGCAGCCGCTTCGTTGCCCAAAAGCCAACGACCATCGGCGTCGTAGCCTGCGGCTACGCGGACGGTTATCCGCGTCACGCGCCGAGCGGCACACCGATCATTGTGGATGGACACAGGACGGTTCTCGCCGGACGCGTATCCATGGACATGATCACCGTCGACCTGACCGGCATTCCTGGTGCGCATGTCGGCAGCAAGGTTGAGTTGTGGGGTAACGCGCTTCCCATCGATGAAGTCGCCGTTGCCGCTGGCACCATTGGATACGAGCTCATGTGCGCGTTGGCGCCGCGCGTACGCGTGATTGAAGAATAACCTGCACGCACCATTTCATCTTTCCCATGGCAAAAAAAGAGAAAACCAATTACACCTGCACCGAGTGCGGCGGCGTGGTCAATAAATGGGCCGGGCAATGCCCGTCCTGCGGACAGTGGAACACCCTGGTGGAAACCGTCGTCGAGTCCGGCGGCAACCGCTTTTCCGGTCAATACCAGGGATTGGCGCAGACAGCGCCCGTCCTCAGCCTTGCCGACATCGAGGCCATCGATGTGCCGCGCTTCGGCACCGGCATCGACGAATTCGACCGCGTATTGGGGGGCGGCCTGGTGGCTGGCGGCGTCGTACTGATCGGCGGCGATCCCGGCATCGGCAAGTCAACCCTGCTGCTGCAGGCGCTCGCCAACATGTCGAAACTGAAAAAGGCCCTGTACGTCAGCGGCGAAGAGTCCGGCGCACAGATCGCGCTGCGTGCGAAGCGCCTGGCGATCGATGCCAGGGAGTTGCAGCTGCAGGCCGAGATCCAGCTTGAAAAGATCCTCAACACCCTGGCCGAGCACAAGCCGCAGATCGCCGTCATCGACTCCATCCAGACCATCTATTCCGACGCCCTGACGTCCGCGCCGGGCTCCGTCGCGCAGGTACGGGAATGCGCGGCGCAACTGACGCGGGTCGCCAAGCAATCCGGCATTACCATCATCATGGTCGGGCACGTCACGAAAGAGGGCGCGCTGGCCGGTCCGCGCGTGCTGGAGCACATCGTCGACACCGTGCTGTATTTCGAAGGCGACACGCACTCCAGCTTCCGCCTCGTGCGCGCCTTCAAGAACCGCTTCGGCGCAGTCAACGAGCTGGGCGTGTTCGCGATGACGGAGAAGGGCCTCAAGGGCGTGTCCAATCCGTCGGCGCTGTTCCTGTCGCAGCACGACAGCCAGGTGCCCGGCTCCTGCGTGATGGTGACGCAGGAAGGCACGCGTCCCCTGCTGGTCGAGATCCAGGCCTTGGTCGATACTTCGCATGTGCCCAATGCCCGCCGGCTCTCGGTCGGCCTGGAGCAGAACCGTCTTGCCATGCTGCTGGCTGTCCTGCATCGCCATGCATCCATTGCCGTGTTCGATCAGGATGTCTTCATCAATGCGGTCGGCGGCGTGAAGATCACCGAGCCTGCGGCCGACCTTGCCGTGCTGCTGGCCATTCATTCATCGATGCGCAACAAGCCCTTGCCACGCGGACTGGTGGTGTTTGGCGAGGTCGGCCTGGCAGGCGAAATCCGTCCCGCGCCGCGCGGACAGGAACGCTTGCGTGAAGCCGCAAAGCTGGGCTTCTCGATTGCATTGATCCCGAAGTCCAATGCCCCCAAGCAAAAGGTTGAGGGATTGAACGTGATCGGCGTCGAGCGCATCGACGAAGCGCTTACCCGGCTTCGCGAACTCGACTGAGGGTATCTGTAATGAGGCGTGCTGCCAGCACGCCGCTTCTTGTCGCCGATTCCAGTGTGGCGGGGTAATCGCACGCCGTGTAATCTCCGGCGAGCGCCAGCCTGGCGATGCCGATGTCGTTCGCAGGACGCACAAGGGCCGGCTGGCAGGAAAAGGTCGCGCGTTTTTCGGTGATTACCTTGCTCCACAGCGGATTTTTCATTTCCGGCCGCCGGAAGGCGTTGGCGAGTTGCGTTGCCACTGAAGCGGCAAGGGCATCGTGGCCGGATGCGATCGCTTCGCGCGAGGCGCTGACGACCACTGCCAGCAATCCGGCGCGTTCGGGATCGAGCAGGCCGCGGTCGAAGACGAACTGGCCGCATTCGCCCTGGTCCGTTTGCTCCACCAGCGCGAAGAGCGCGTTGTCAAGCCGAAGCTCGCGGGAATATTGCAGATAGCAGGTCGTGATCGGTTCATATTCGAACGCGGACAGGGCAGGGATGTCTGCCAGTCCTTCAAGCAATGTCGCTGCAGTGGCAGGTGGTGTCGCCACGACGACCGCATCAAAGGCATCACCGGTATCGACAGCTCCTTGTCCTTCCACAAGCCAGCGTTCCCCTGTACGCGCGATCCGCTTCACAAACGCACCGCATCGCACCGCGCCACCATGCTGTTCGATAAAGGCGCCGGCACGTTGCGGGAAGAGGGCGGTGAGGTCAACCTTCGGAATGAGCATGTCGGAGGCGGAACGGCGGGCACCCAGGCTGTCGCGCAGCACGTTAAGGAACACCTGCGCAGAGGCACGTTCGGGAGGTGTGTTCAGTGCTGCGATGCAGAGTGGCCGCCACATCAGCTGTGTCAGCCGGTCGGTCTGGTCGAAGCGGTCCAGAAGTTCGGTGACGCTGCAATCATGGTCCAGCTTCCAGTCCATCCACCGCGCTGTTGTCGAAAAGCGGGCGAGCGCCATCTTGTCCGCGCCATCGAGCCCCTTTGCGCGCAGCAGTCCGGCTAGCATGTGCAAGGGCGCCGGCAGGCGCGGCGCGACGAACTGCATGCCGCTTCCGTCCGGGTAGCGCATCTGCAGCGGCAGGCGCATCAAGACGTCATCCAGCGCAATGCCGGCGGATCGCATGAGGCGCATCGATTCGGTATAGGCACCGAGCAGGATATGCTGCCCGTTATCGAGCAGCCGGCCGTCCATGTCCACGGCGCGTGCGCGGCCGCCCAGCGTGCGTGCTGCCTCGAAGAGCGTGACTTGCGCGCCGGTCCGGGCGAGTTCGACGCCGGCGGCACAACCGGCCCAGCCACCGCCGATGACCGCGATCCGGCGCATCATCCCCGTACGTAAGTCTTCCACGCCAGCCAGAGTTTGCGGATCGGCGTGAGGGAGATTTTCTGGTTGAGTACCTGGAATCGGTCGCGCTCGATCTCTTCCAGCAGGGCGCTATAGATCGACGCCATGATCAGGCCGGGACGTTGCGCTCGGCGGTCTTCCTTCGGCAACAGCGCGAAGGCTTCTGCATAGGCGGTCCGGGCACGGTCCGCCTGGAAGCGCATGAGCTTCTCGAAATTCTCGGTGTGCCGGGTATTCAGGATATCTGCCGCCGTCACATTGAACTGCTGTAATTCATTGACGGGAAGGTAGATGCGGCCCTTGCGCGCATCTTCGCCGACGTCGCGAATGATATTGGTGAGCTGGAACGCAAGCCCGAGCTTTTCTGCGTACTGCAGCGTTTCCGGCCGGGTCGCGCCGAAGATGCTTGCGGACAGGATGCCGACCACGCTCGCCACATGCCAGCAGTAACGCTGCAAACCCTTGTAGTCCAGGTAGCGCGTCTGGTCCAGGTCCATTTCCATGCCATCGATGATCGCTTGCAGGTGCTTGCCCTCGAGGGAATAGGCTGGGACGTGCGGATGCAAGGCCTGGGTCACCGGATGCGACGGCGAGCCGTCGAGCATCGCCTTGATCTCCTTGCGCCACCACATCAGCTTGTTGCGGGCGATCGCAGGATCGGTGCACTCGTCCACCGTATCGTCGACTTCCCGGCAGAAGGCATACAGGGCGGTAATGGCACGCCGCCTTTCCACAGGAAGAAAGAGGAAGCTGTAGTAAAAGCTGGAGCCGCTCTGGACGGCTTTTTGTTGGCAGTATTCGTCCGGAGACATGAAATCTTGGGCGTTGGATCGATGAGAAGCCGTAATGCTAGCCGACATGCGGCATGCGCGACAAACGGATTTTCATGACAACGGCACGCCATGCCATGCAAAGCCAGTCGAGCGGCCCCAGCGTCGGCCTGTGCCTGAATACATCGTAGTCGGCTGCCTCGATACGATCGAGGATGCGTAATCCGCCCTGGACAACGAGACGCAGTTCCCAGCCGATGCGTCCGGGCAGGCGCGTCGCCAGCGATGCGCCGGACAGCATCATGGCCCGGGCGCGGTTCACTTCAAAACGCATCAGGCTGCGCCAGGCATCATCGACGCGGCCTTCCGCAATGTGCGCCTCCGTCACCCCGAATCGCCCCATGTCGGACAGTGGGAGGTAGATGCGCGCCTTCTTCCAGTCGACGGCAACGTCCTGCCAGAAGTTGATAAGTTGGAGTGCGGAACAGATCGCATCCGAATCTTCGAGGTTGCGGGGTGAGGCTGTTCCGTATAAAAAGAGCATTAAGTGCCCTACAGGATTCGCCGACCGGCGGCAGTAATCGAGCAAGTCCTCTAATTTTGCGTAGCGCGTGGTGACGACGTCCTGCTTGAATGCGGAAATCAGGTCGCGCAGCGGATGCAGCGGCAGCCCGTACTGTTTTGTGATCGATGCGATGTTCTCAAATATTTCGCCGTCGACGTCGTCGCCTGCATCGATCCGGTCGAGTGCTTCCTCATAGCGGGAAAGGGCAGTCAGTCGCGCTTCGGGCGCAGCATCGCCCTCGTCGGCAAGGTCATCGGCGCTGCGGGCGAATGCATAAATTGCTTCGACGGCAGGGCGCAATCTGGCCGGCAGCAGGAGGGATGCAACTGGAAAGTTCTCGTAATGTTCGACCGGCATGGTTCTGTTGTTAATAAAAAGAAAGCCGTAGGCAAACGGCGCGCAGCGTGCGTATAATTACTAACCGGTCAGTCATTAAATTGTTGGCATTTCAGAAATGCCCATGGTGTGCATTTTTCAGCCCGAATAGTAAAGGAAAAAACGTGGCTCCGATCATTCGCCGTCCCCGCAAACCCTTGTCCCACCTTCGTGCCACTGCCGCACTATCGGCCGCCGTTGTCCTGGCACTGGCTGGATGTTCGAAACCTGTTGAAAAGCAAGCGGACATCCGCCCCGTTCGCGCTGTTGTCCTCGCGGCTGACAATGTTGACGTCATGGCAGAGTTTCCCGGTGAAGTACGGGCTCGCGTGGAGTCCCGGCTGGGATTCCGGATTCCTGGAAAGATCGTTACGCGCAAGGTGGATGTCGGTGCCGAGGTCAAGCGCGGCCAACTCCTGATGCAACTCGACCCGCAGGACTTGAAGCTCGCACAGGCGCAGGCCAATGCAGGCCTGAAGGCTGCCGAAAGCAACCGCGATCTGGCGAAAGCCGAGTTGAAACGCTACCAGGACCTGCGCGAAAAGAACTTCGTCAGCCAGGCAATCCTCGACAGCAAGGAAACCGCCTTCAAGGCAGCGCAGGCGAGCTATGACCAGGCGCTGGCCGGCTACAGGAACCAGTCCAACCAGGCCGGTTACGCAAGCCTCGTATCGGACGTCGACGGTGTCGTCACCGGCATCGATGCGGAGGTCGGCCAGGTCGTGGGCGCAGGCACCCCGGTACTGCGGATCGCGCAAGCAGGCGAAAAGGAAATCGTGATTGCCATCCCGGAAGACAAGGTCGATATCCTGCGCAAAGTGACCGACGTGAAAGTGCGTACCTGGGCAAATCCGAATAACGTCATTCCCGGCACGCTGCGCGAACTGTCGCCGGTTGCCGATCCTGCAACCCGCACCTATGCCGCTAAAATATCCATCCCCGACGCGTCGGCGCACATCAAGCTTGGCATGACGGGATACGTGACCTTCTCGGCAAAGTCGCCGAATGCCATGCTCAAGCTGCCGCTGACCGCGCTGTTCAACGACAAGGGGGCGACCTCGGTCTGGGTGGTGGAAAATGGCAGCGTGAAACTGGTCCCGGTGCAGGTTGGAGGCTCCTCCGGCAACGAGATACTGGTGGCAGGCGGTCTTGCGCCCGGTCAGACCATCGTCACCGCCGGCGTCAACCAGCTCAAGCCTGGGCAGAAGGTAAAGATACTCGCGGCGGAGTCGGCGGCAAAGCCGGATAACCCGGTTGCTGCCGACACATCGAAGGCGAGCGCAGTCGCCGCCACCGCGGGAGACGCGAAATGAGATCGGGATTCAACCTATCCCGCTGGGCACTCGAACACATTCCCCTCACGCGTTACTTGATCGTTGCACTGCTGATCGGCGGCGTCCTCAGCTACGGACGGCTCGGCCAGGACGAAGATCCGCCGTTCACCTTCCGCGGCATGGTCGTCCGCGCATTCTGGCCCGGCGCCACGTCGCTGCAGATGGCGGAGCAGGTGACCGACAAGCTGGAAAAGAAACTGCAGGAAACCCCGTACATCGACAAGATCCGCAGCTATTCGAAGCCGGGCGAAACCCTCATCATTCTGCAACTTCGCGAATCGACGCCGCCCAAGGAAACGCCGGGCGCCTGGTACCAGGTGCGCAAGAAAATCGGCGACATGCGCGGCACCTTGCCAGCTGGCGTTGTCGGTCCGTTCTTCAATGACGAGTTCGGCGATACCTATGGCTCGATCATTGCGCTGTCGGGCGATGGCTTCAACTATGCCGAAGTGAAGGATTATGCGGATTTCGTGCGCCAGCAATTGCTGAAGGTGCCCTCGGTCTCCAAGGTTGAACTCTTCGGCGTGCAGGACGAAAAGATCAACATCGAGTTCTCGCACAAGAAGTTCGCGCAGCTTAGCATCCCTTTCGAATCCGTGGTGCAGCAGCTGAACACGCAGAACGCCCTGGAGGCAACGGGCGTCCTGGTGACGCCGACGGATAACCTGCAGGTCCGTGTGACCGGAGCAATGTATACCGTCAAGGACCTGGAAGACCTCGAGCTGCGCGCCGGGAATGCCTTGTTCCGCCTCGGCGACTTCGCCACCATCAAGCGCGAGTACAAGGATCCCCCCCAGGACAAGATGCGTTTCAACGGCAAGGAGGTGATCGGCCTTGGCATCTCGATGGAGAAGGGTGGCGACATCATCCAGATGGGACGCGACCTGGATGCTACGGTAAGCGGAATCAAGGACAAGCTCCCGGTCGGCATCGAGCTGGAACGGGTGGCCGATCAGCCCAAGGCCGTGTCTTCGTCGGTCAATGAATTCCTGCGCACGCTGGCCGAAGCCGTGCTGATCGTCCTTGCCGTCAGTTTTGTTGCGCTCGGCCTGCACACCAAACCCTTCCGGCTGGACGTCCGGCCAGGACTCGTTGTCGCATTCACCATTCCGCTGGTGCTCGCAGTAACCTTCCTGTTCATGCGTGTCTTCAGCATCGACCTGCATAAGATTTCGCTGGGGGCGCTGATCATTGCGCTCGGGCTGCTTGTCGACGACGCGATCATCGCCGTCGAAATGATGGTGCGCAAGATGGAAGAGGGCTTCTCGCGCTTCGATGCGGCGACGTTCGCCTATACTTCGACCGCGATGCCGATGCTGACCGGCACGCTGATCACCGCGGCGGGCTTCCTGCCGATCGGCCTGGCAAAATCCGCTGCCGGCGAATACACGTTCTCGATGTTTTCGGTCAATGCGCTCGCGCTCGTGATCTCCTGGTTCGTCGCGGTGCTCTTCACGCCTTACATCGGCTATGTGCTGCTCAAGGTAAAACCGGCGGCGAATGCGGACGGTCACCACGAGCTGTTTGACGGTCCGTTCTACAAGCGATTCCGCGCCGTCGTGAACTGGTGCGTGGAATGGCGCAAGACCACGATTCTGCTGACGCTGGCCTCATTTGCGCTCGGCGTGTTCGGCTTCCGTTTCATCGAACAGCAATTCTTCCCTGATTCCAGCAGGCCGGAATTGATGGTTGAGTTGTGGATGCCGGAAGGAAGTTCCTTTACGGCGACCGAGGCGCAGGCCAAGAAATTCGAAGCCTTCATCAGTAAGCAGGAAGGCGTGGAAAGTGTGACAACCTATGTCGGCACCGGCAGCCCGCGCTTCTACCTTCCGCTTGACCAGATTTTCCCGCAGACCAATGTCTCCCAGGTGGTCGTATTGCCCAAGGACCTGAAGTCGCGCGAAATCCTGCGCCTCAAGATCATCGACGCCTTCAAGAATGATTTCCCGGAAGTGCGCGGCCGCGTGAAGCTGCTGCCGAATGGCCCTCCGGTGCCGTACCCGGTCCAGTTCCGCGTCTCCGGTTTCGAGGTGCCGAAAGTGCGCGAGATCGCCGACCAGGTGAAGGAGATCATGCGTGCCAACCCGAACACGATGGGCGTCAACGACAACTGGAATGAATCGGTCAAGGTCCTGCGCCTCGATCTCGACCAGGACAGGCTGCGTGCACTGGGCGTCAGTTCGCAAACGGTCATGCGTGCGGCGAATACGATCCTGTCGGGCAGCACCGTCGGCCAGTTCCGGGAAGGCAACAGGCTGATCGATATCGTGATGCGCCAGCCCGTCGAGGAGCGCTCGACGATCGCCGCCCTGAACGAAGCCAATATCCAGACTGCCAGCGGCCGCACTGTACCGATGGCGCAGGTGGCACGTGCGCAGTTCGTCTGGGAGCCGGGTGTCGTCTGGCGCGAGGGTCGTGAATGGGCGATCACGGTGCAGTCCGACGTCGTCGACGGCATCCAGGGCCCCACCGTATCCAGCCAGATCGATCCGCAGCTCCAGCAACTGCGTGCATCGCTGCCGGCCGGCTACCGGATCGAGCTGGCCGGTGCCGCTGCCGACAGCGGAAAGGCGCAGGAATCCATTGCGGTGAATGTTCCGCTGGTGATCTTCATCATCTTCACCTTGCTGATGCTCCAGTTGCACAGCTTCTCGCGCTCGGTGATGGTGTTCCTGACAGGACCGCTCGGTGTTGCAGGCGCTGCAATGGCCTTGCTGATCCTGCAACGGCCCTTCGGCTTCGTCGCCCAGCTCGGCGTGATCGCGCTGTTTGGCATGATCATCCGGAACTCCGTGATCCTGGTGGACCAGATCGAACACGACATCGCCGAGGGCGTCGCCCCGTGGGATGCGATCGTCGAGGCAGCCGTCCGCCGCTTCCGTCCGATCATCCTGACCGCGGCGGCCGCGGTGCTGGCGATGATCCCGCTCTCGCGTTCCGTATTCTGGGGGCCGATGGCGGTAGCGATCATGGGCGGCCTGATCATCGCTACGGCGCTGACGCTGCTCTTCCTGCCTGCACTGTATGCAGCCTGGTTCCGCGTCAGGAAGCCTGCGCCTGATGTCGCCGTCATTCCGTAACGCAGCGGGGCGGAGTGGCTTTCCCGGTAAAGCCACTTCGTTTCCGATGGATGAAAAATCGGGACAGGGGATATAAAAATCCAGTAAAATGCCGGGTTGAAGTTGAAGAGCTAATAACAAAGGCGGGCAGCCCGGGCATGGTCAATGACCGACGGTCTGGGAAGTCTGGTAGGGCGACCGGGTATTCACTTCAGGGTCGCCCTTTGCTTTTGTGCATGATCAAGACACATTCCCGCGAGGATGGCGAAATTGGTAGACGCACCAGGTTTAGGTCCTGACGCCAGCAATGGTGTGGGGGTTCGAGTCCCCCTCCTCGCACCACAGCACAAACAATTTTTTGGATGATTCACATGGCAACTGCAGTCGAAACTTTGGAAAAACTCGAGCGTCGGATGACCATCACCGTGCCGCTGTCGGACGTCAAGGCGGAAGTTGAAAAACGCCTGAAGATCCGCGCCCGCACCGCAAAGGCTCCCGGCTTCCGTCCGGGCAAGGTCCCGATGAAGATGGTCGCCCAGCAGTATGGTTACCAGGTTGAGACCGAAGTGTTGAACGACAAGGTGGGGCGCGCATTCAGCGAAGCTGCCAGCGAGAATAACCTGCGCGTTGCCGGCTACCCCAAGCTCGAGCCGAAGACCGGTGCAGGTGACGACATCGTCGCATTCGACGCCACCTTTGAAGTCTATCCGGAAGTGAAGATGGGCGACCTGGCTGCAGCCGAAGTCGAGAAGATCAAGAGCGAAGTCACCGACGCCGAGATCGACAAGACCGTGGATATCCTGCGCAAGCAGCGCGTGCACTATCACACCAAGGGCGAGCACAGCGCCCATGGCGACGGCGGTGCAGACGCATCCGCACAGAACGGCGACCGCGTCACCATCGACTTCGTCGGCAAGATCGACGGTGTCGAGTTCCAGGGCGGCAAGGCAGAAGACTTTGTCTTCGTCCTCGGCGAAGGCCGCATGCTCAAGGAATTCGAAGACGCAGCCCTCGGCCTGAAGGTTGGCGAAGCCAAGACCTTCCCGCTGACCTTCCCTGAGGATTACCACGGCAAGGACGTGGCCGGCAAGACCGCGGAATTCACCATCACCATGAAGAAGGTCGAATGGGCGCACCTGCCCGAAGTCGACGCCGAATTCGCCAAATCGCTCGGCATCGCCGACGGCGACCTCGCCAAGATGCGCGAAGACATCAAGGTCAACCTCGAACGTGAAGTCAACGGCCGTGTCAAAGCCAAGACCAAGGACAGCGTGATGAATGCGCTGATCGCTGTCGCCGAGCTGGACGTGCCGAAGGCACTGGTCGACCAGGACGTCGAGCGCCTGATCGAAATGGCGCGCCAGGACATGGCCCAGCGCGGCATGAACGTGAAAGACATGCCGTTCCCGCCCGAACTGTTCACCGCACAGGCAGAGCGCCGCGTCCGTCTCGGCCTGATTCTGGCCGAAGTCGTCAAGGCCAACAAGCTTGAGGCAACTCAGGAGCAGGTCAAGGCCCAGGTGGAAGAGTTCGCACAGAGCTACGAAGATCCGCAGCAAGTGATCAAGTTCTATTTCAGCGACCGTCGCCGTCTCGCCGAAGTGGAAGCCCTTGTATTGGAGGATAATGTCGTTAACTATGTGCTTGGCAAGGCCAAGGTGACCGAGAAGCCGGTCGCATTCGACGAATTGATGGGCAACACCGCACAAGGCTGATCCGGCCGGTGCGAACTCCATAAGGAAAGCACATGTCAGGCATGATGAGAAATTCCGCACTCGATACCGAAATGCTCGGTATGGTGCCGATGGTGATTGAACAGAGCGGCCGAGGCGAGCGCGCATACGATATTTATTCGCGCCTGCTCAAGGAGCGCGTGATCTTCCTGGTTGGTCCGGTCAATGACCATAGCGCCAACCTGATCGTCGCGCAGCTACTGTTCCTGGAAAGCGAAAATCCTGACAAGGATATTTCGCTGTACATCAACTCGCCCGGCGGCTCGGTTTCGGCCGGCATGGCGATCTATGACACCATGCAGTTCATCAAGCCGGATGTATCCACGCTGTGTACCGGTCTGGCGGCGTCCATGGGCGCCTTCCTGCTGGCTGCCGGCGCCAAGGGCAAGCGTTTCTCGTTGCCCAACTCGCGCATCATGATTCACCAGCCCTTGGGCGGTGCGCAGGGACAGGCGGCGGACATCGAGATCCAGGCGCGCGAGATCTTGTACCTCCGTGACCGTCTCAACCATATCCTGGCCGAAAAAACCGGCCGGAGCGTGGAACAAATCAGCAAGGATACTGACAGAGATAACTTCATGTCTGCGTCCGAAGCGGCTGAGTATGGCATGATTGACAAGGTGCTGACGTCCCGCGTCTGACGCATATGTCCAAGCGAAAAACGCCCGGGCGGAAGCACCGTCCGGGCGTTTTTGTTTTGCAGCGACGTGCAGTGCCGATTTGCTCAATTTATTGCGCGCCGTCGTGACGAATTCGGATTTCACAGGTAATATCAGCTCAATCTCCACCCAAAATTTGCTTTATGTCTGACAAAAAATCCTCCAGCGGCGAAAAATTGCTTTACTGCTCCTTCTGCGGTAAGAGCCAACACGAGGTAAAGAAACTCATTGCAGGCCCATCGGTATTCATCTGCGACGAATGCATCGATCTCTGCAATGACATCATCCGCGACGAGGCCTCCAGCATCGAGTCGGTCGCTGGACCCAAGTCCGACCTCCCGACGCCGCAGGAAATCTACGAGTTGCTGGGCCAGTACGTGATCGGCCAGGAGACGGCAAAGCGCATCCTGTCAGTCGCTGTATATAACCACTACAAGCGGCTGAAGCACCTCGGCAAGAAGGACGATGTCGAGTTGGCGAAGAGCAATATCCTGCTCATCGGCCCGACCGGTTCCGGCAAGACCTTGCTGGCGCAGACGCTTGCACGCATGCTGAATGTCCCGTTTGTCATCGCCGATGCGACGACACTGACCGAAGCCGGTTATGTCGGCGAGGACGTCGAAAACATTATTCAGAAGCTGTTGCAGAACTGCAATTACGAGGTCGACAAGGCGCAAAAGGGCATTGTCTATATCGACGAAATCGACAAGATCTCCCGCAAGTCCGACAACCCGTCGATCACACGTGACGTGTCGGGTGAGGGGGTGCAGCAGGCACTGCTGAAACTGATCGAAGGGACGATGGCTTCAGTGCCGCCCCAGGGCGGACGCAAGCATCCGAACCAGGACTTCGTGCAGATCGACACGACGAACATCATGTTCATTTGCGGCGGTGCGTTCGACGGCCTCGCCAAGATCATCTCCAACCGTTCCGAAAAGAGCGGCATCGGCTTCTCCGCATCCGTGAAGAGCCAGCAGGAGCGCAATGCAAGCGACGTGCTTCTTGGGGTGGAACCGGAGGATCTGATCAAGTTCGGCCTGATTCCCGAGCTCGTCGGCCGTCTGCCGGTCGTTGCGACGCTGAGTGAACTAAACGAGGAAGCCCTAATCCAAATATTGCTTGAACCCAAGAATGCCCTGATCAAGCAGTATGCGAAGCTGCTGCAGATGGAAGGCGCGGAACTGGAAGTTCGGCCAGCAGCATTGCACGCAATTGCTAGAAAAGCGCTTGAACGCAAGACTGGTGCACGCGGGTTGCGCTCCATCCTGGAGCATGCATTGCTGGAGGTGATGTTTGAATTGCCGAGCCAGCAGAACGTCGCCAAGGTGGTGATCGATGAAAACTGCATCATCAACGGAGCGAAACCCTTGTTGATTTACCACGAGCAGCCCAAGGTATCCGGGGCAAAGTAGCCGCAGGCCAAACCCGTTAAAACACCATGGACTCAAGCCCGTTTTTTTCCAGAAGCAGTAAAATTTGAGCTACAGGAATCACCACAGGCTTCCATCGCAAAGCCACCCGAGGGCGACTTCGTGTGTGGCTTTTTTTATTGCAAGCATTGAAAGAAAGGGTTGAAACAGAGTGTTTTTTATTGCTGCTTGGACTTGAGTTTTGGCTGCTAGTGCCTACATCATTAACAAGCTATTAAATAAGGTTCGCCATGACGACTTCTACAACACTAACTGAACACACCCAACTGCCGCTTTTGCCGCTGCGGGACGTTGTTGTCTTCCCGCATATGGTGATCCCGCTCTTCGTTGGCCGGCCCAAGTCGATCAAGGCTCTTGAAGCTGCGATGGAGCAAGGCAAGAGCATCATGCTTGCCGCGCAGAAAGCTGCAGCCAAGGACGAACCTTCCGCATCCGATATTTACGAAATCGGCTGCGTCGCCAATATCCTGCAAATGCTGAAATTGCCTGATGGTACTGTCAAGGTACTCGTCGAAGGCGCACAGCGTGCACGTATTCATCACATCAGCGAGCTCGATACCCACTTCGTTGCTGAACTCACCCCGGTCGAATCCGAGCCGGGCGACGAGTCCGAAGTGGAAGCGATGCGCCGCGCGATCGTCCAGCAGTTCGATCAGTACGTCAAACTGAACAAGAAGATTCCGCCCGAGATTCTTACTTCGTTGGCAGGAATAGACGATGCAGGCCGTCTAGCTGACACCATAGCAGCGCACCTGCCGCTTAAGCTTGAGCAAAAACAGATCATTCTCGAGATCTTCAATGTCGCCAAGCGTCACGAGCATCTGCTCGGCCAGCTCGAGGCAGAACTCGACATCCTGCAAGTCGAGAAGCGCATTCGCGGCCGCGTGAAGCGCCAGATGGAAAAATCGCAACGCGAGTACTACCTGAACGAGCAGGTCAAGGCGATCCAGAAGGAGCTCGGCGAAGGCGAGGAGGGTGCAGATCTCGAGGAACTCGAGAAGAAGATCATTGCCGCACGCATGCCGAAAGAGGCGCGCGAGAAGGCACAATCCGAACTGAAGAAGCTCAAGCTGATGTCGCCGATGTCGGCTGAAGCGACCGTTGTGCGCAACTACATCGATACGTTGATCGGCCTGCCGTGGCGGAAGAAGTCCAAGGTCAACAACGAACTTTCCAACGCCGAAAAGGTATTGGAAAGCGAGCACTATGGCCTCGAGAAGGTCAAGGAACGCATCCTCGAGTATCTCGCCGTGCAACAGCGCGTGGACAAGCTGAAGGCGCCGATCCTGTGCCTGGTCGGCCCTCCTGGTGTCGGCAAGACCTCGCTCGGCCAGTCGATCGCCCGCGCGACCAACCGCAAGTTCGTGCGCATGGCGCTCGGCGGCGTACGTGATGAGGCTGAAATCCGTGGCCATCGTCGTACCTATATCGGCTCCATGCCAGGCAAGATCCTGCAGAGCTTGTCCAAGGTCGGCGTGCGCAATCCGCTGTTCCTGCTGGATGAGGTGGACAAGCTCGGCCAGGACTTCCGCGGCGACCCGTCGTCTGCGTTGCTTGAAGTGCTTGATCCCGAGCAGAACCACACCTTCTCGGATCACTATGTCGAGGTGGACTTCGACCTGTCCGACGTCATGTTTGTCGCGACGTCGAACTCGTTCAACATTCCGCCTGCGCTGCTGGACCGCATGGAAGTCATTCGCCTCTCCGGTTACACCGAAGACGAGAAGACAAACATCGCCCTGCGTTATCTGCTGCCGAAGCAGATCACCAACAACGGCCTGAAGGAAGACGAGATCACTGTGTCCGAATCGGCGATTCGCGACATCATTCGCTACTACACGCGTGAAGCAGGTGTACGTTCGCTTGAGCGCGAGGTGTCGAAGATCTGCCGCAAGGTGGTGAAGATGCTGCTGCTGAAGAAGCAGGATCGCAAGGTTGTTGTCTCCTCAAAGAACCTCGATAAGTTCCTCGGTGTGCGCCGCTATGATTTCGGTATTGCGGAGAAAGAGAACCAGATCGGCCAGGTGGTCGGACTCGCGTGGACGGAAGTGGGTGGCGACCTGCTGACGATCGAAGCGATGACGATGCCGGGCAAGGGCGACATCATCCGCACCGGTACGTTGGGCGACGTGATGAAGGAGTCCATCGAGGCAGCACGTACCGTGGTGCGCAGCCGCGCGAAGCGACTCGGCATCAAGAACGAACTGTTCGGCAAGAGCGACATCCACATCCACGTTCCGGAAGGTGCGACGCCTAAGGATGGCCCATCCGCGGGTATTGCGATGACGACGGCCCTCGTGTCCGTGCTGACTGGTATTCCGGTTCGTGCAGACGTGGCGATGACGGGTGAGATCACGTTGCGCGGCGAAGTCCTGCCGATCGGTGGTCTGAAGGAAAAGCTGCTGGCGGCACACCGTGGCGGCATCAAGACCGTGCTGATTCCTGAACAGAACGTGAAGGATCTCGCGGAGATTCCGGACAACGTCAAAAACAAGCTCGAAATCGTTCCGGTTCGCTGGATCGAAAAAGTGCTTGAAGTTGCACTGGAGCGGCAACCGGTTCCATTGACCGATGTGGAGGCGCCGGTTGACACCGCGGTTACTGCGGCCACCGGAACCACAGATCCGAATGTGGTCAAGCACTGATGTAAAAGTGCACCAGAAAGGCGCTCTTCGGAGCGCCTTTTTTATGTCATTCCGTTGCCTAAAAAATCAGCGTCGGATTTTGTCCGTAAGTCTTGACCGCTGTTAGGCAATCGTCCGGGAAACCGCTTGACACAAGGCTTTGCGACTTGTTTAATACGGGCTGCAGAAAATTTCTTATCTGCATTTTGTGCCGCTTGTGCTACGAAAAAGAGCCATAAGCAGGCGTCGCAAAATCCAACTTTTTTGAGGGGGGCGTCAGTGAACAAAACCGAACTAATCGATCACATTGCCGGGACCGCGGACATTTCGAAAGCAGCTGCAACGCGCGCACTCGATGCACTGATCGGTGCAGTCAAAACCACATTGAAAAAGAATGGCTCCGTGACCCTGGTCGGTTTCGGCACTTTCTCCGTTGGCAAACGCGCCGCACGTACCGGCCGCAATCCGCGCACTGGCGACGCGATCAAGATCAAGGCTGCCAAGGTGCCCAAGTTCCGTCCGGGCAAAGCACTCAAGGATGCACTGAACTAACAATTAGGTAGTGCATCTCGATAAAAGATACTATATAATCTTGTTTTTTACGACGTGGTGACAAACGTCGTGAAGTTTGGCTGACTAAGTGTGGTTTCAGGGTGCTTAGCTCAGTTGGTAGAGCGGCGCCCTTACAAGGCGTAGGTCGGGAGTTCGAGCCTCTCAGCACCCACCAAGAGCAGCCAGGCTATGCAGTAGAGTTTCAGGAGTGGTAGTTCAGTCGGTTAGAATACCGGCCTGTCACGCCGGGGGTCGCGGGTTCGAGTCCCGTCCACTCCGCCAAAAACGAAAAAGGCGAACGCAAGTTCGCCTTTTTTCTTATGCGCGAAGGATTTTTGAAGTATTTCCCAGAATGCCGCCGACACCATGGTGTCGAATGGCAGCAAGGGATGGTTTGATCCGATGCGTGTGAAACAGCGCTCCGGCAAAACCGCGTTATCGAAATTTCGTTCTCACAATCTGTACGCCTGTAGGACCGCCCATGTTTGATTTTATTCGTACGCATCAACGCCTGATGCAGTTCGTGCTCCTGCTGTTCATCTTCCCGTCTTTCGTGTTTTTCGGGCTCGAAGGCTATACACGTTTTAACGAAGGTGGAAACGCCGTAGCGAAGGTGGGCGGCAACTCGATCACTCAACAGGAGCTCGATGCTGCCCAGCGTGAACAGATGGAGCGATTCCGCCAGATGTTCGGTGCTCAGTTCGATCCGAAGATGCTCGACACGCCAGAGGCCAAGCAGGAAATCCTCGAAGGACTGATTGCGCAGCGTGTCGTGGCGGCAGAAGCAGCGAAGAGCCGCCTGTCCGTGAGCGACCAGACCTTGCAGCAGAATATCCTCGCGATGCAGGGCCTGACGGGACCCGATGGCAAGTTCGATGTTGAACGCTACAAATCCGCGCTGGCGGCCCAAGGCATGACGCCCGCCATGTTCGAAGCGCAGTTGCGCCGTGACCTTACCTTGCAGCAGGTAGGCGGCGCCATCCAGGGGACCGCATTTGCGCCCAAGTCGGTGGCAAACCGGTTGTCCGACCTCAGCGACCAGGAGCGCGAAGTGCAGGAAATGCTGTTCAAGGCATCCGACTTTGCGTCGCAGGTGAAAGTCACCGACGAGATGCTGAAGGCGTATTACGAGAAGAATGGCGCGCAGTTCGAGATCCCCGAGCAGGTCAAGGCGGAGTATGTTGTGCTCAACAGCGATACCGTCGCCGCACAGATTTCCGTCAGCGATGCGGACATCAAGTCCTACTACGATCAGAATGCAAAACGCTTTGTCGACGAGGAGCAGCGCCGTGCAAGCCATATCCTGATCAAGGCTGACAAGGGGGCATCGGCTGCCGAGCAGGCAGCCGCAAAAGAAAAGGCGGAAAAGCTGCTCGCACAGTTGCGCAAGAACCCGGCTGATTTCGCCAAGCTGGCCAAGGAAAATTCGCAGGATCCCGGTTCCGCCGAGCGAGGCGGCGACCTTGATTTCTTCAGCAAGGGCATGATGGTGCCGCCCTTCGAAGAAGCTGCATTCAAGCTGAAGCAGGGTGAGATCAGCGATGTGGTGCAGTCCGATTTCGGCTTCCACATCATTCAGGTCACTGGCATCAAGCCGGGATCGGCGAAGAGCCTCGACGCAGTGAAGGGCCAGATTGCCGCCGAGATCAAGAAGCAGCTCGCGACCAAGAAGTTTTCCGAGATGGCCGAGCAGTTCACCAACATGGTGTACGAGCAATCCGACAGCCTGAAACCTGTCGCTGACAAGCTGGGCCTGAAGATCGAGACGGCTGCCGGCATGACGCGCAAACCGAATGCGTCAGTCGCGCCGAATGCGCCGTTCAACCATCCGAAGTTCCTCGGTGCACTGTTCTCTGACGATGCGATCAAGAACAAGCGCAATACCGAAGCGGTCGAAGTGGCGCCGAGTACGCTGGTCGCCGGCCGTGTCGTTGAGTACAAGCCGGTGACGAAGCGTCCGTTCGAGGAAGTGCAGTCCATTGTGCGCGAGCGTGTTACCCAGATCGAGGCAGCGAATCTTGCCCGCAAGGCGGGCGAAGAAAAGCTGGCGGCGCTCAAGAGTGGCGGCGGCGCAGCAGGATTCTCGGATGCGAAGACTGTTTCCCGCGTGAAGAATCAGGGCGTACGACCCGAGGCGCTGGGTGCGATCATGAGGGCGGATGCGACCAGGCTGCCGTCTTACGTCAGCGTCGATTTGCCAGGCCAGGGCTATGCACTCTATCGTGTCAACAAAGTGAGCCAGCCGGCCAACGTCGATACCGCACGTCGCCAGGCCGAGCAGCAACAGATTGCTGGCGCGCTCGCACAACTCGAGTCGCATGCGTATCTGGAGGCATTGAAGAAGAAGGCGAAGGTGGAAATCCTGAGCAAGCCGGCCAAGCCGGCAGACGGAGAATCTGCCGACAAGAAATAACCGGCTCAGGAAATAAAAAACCGCTCGTCATATCGAGCGGTTTTTTTTCGACTGCTGCTTTTTACTTCTGCAACAGGGACTTCAGATGCGGCCAGATGTTGTTCAGCATGATCGGCTGGGCTTCGGCGAGCGGGTGAATCCGGTCGGCCTGGAACAGTTGCGGCCGGCTGGCAACTCCTTCAAGTAGAAACGGCACGAGCGGAACCTTGGCCTCCTTCGACAGCTTCTGATAAAGGCCGGAAAACCGGTCGGCGTATTCGCGCCCGTAGTTGGGAGGGATCTGCATGCCAACCAGCAGAACCTTTGCCTTCGCCTTCTGGGACTCATGGATCATCGCGCGCAGGTTGGCTTCCGCCGCAGCCAGCGGCAGGCCGCGCAAGCCGTCATTTCCTCCCAGTTCGATCACCACGATGGAGGGGCGATGTTGCCCAAGTAATTCAGCGAGTCGTGCCTTTCCGCCGCTGGTTGTTTCACCGCTGATGCTGGCGTTGACGATACTGGCATCGATTTGTTCGGCCTTTACGCGTTGCTCGAGCAGTGTGACCCATCCGGCACCACGCGCAATGCCATATTCGGCGGAGAGGCTGTCACCGAGCACAAGCACGGTTTTTGATGCAGAATAGGCGCACGTTGCGAAGAAGACCAATGTCAACGTTGCCGCCATCTGTAGCCATCCAATTCCTTTTCCCAATTTCCTGACCTTATCCTGCATGCCTGGACCTTCCTCGAAAACTGCTGCGATTGAAACCATTCATTTGAGCAAGCGTGTCGCTGACGCGACGGGTGAGCTGACGATTCTGCGTGATATCGATTTTACCGTGCAGTCCGGGGAGACGCTGGCGATCGTTGGTGCATCAGGATCGGGGAAGTCCACCTTGCTCGGCCTGCTTGCCGGCCTCGATACGCCGTCGGATGGGACGGTCAAGCTCGATGGCGTGGATATCTTTGAATTGAATGAGGACGGCCGTGCCGGGCTGCGTCAGGCGAAGCTGGGGTTTGTCTTCCAGTCGTTCCAGTTGCTGGCGCACCTGACGGCATTGGAGAACGTGATGCTGCCGCTTGAACTGCGTCGCGACGATGATGCGCGTGAGAAAGCAGAGGCGATGCTGGGACGGGTTGGCCTGTCGAGCCGATTGCGGCACTACCCGAAGTATCTTTCCGGCGGCGAGCAGCAGCGCGTCGCTTTGGCGCGTGCATTCGTGACGGAGCCGCCCTTGCTGTTCGCCGATGAACCGACCGGCAGCCTCGATGCCGTGACCGGCGAGGCGGTCATCAAATTGATGTTCGAGCTGAACGAGGAGCGCGGGTCGACCCTTGTGCTCGTGACGCATGACCCTTCGATTGCTGCGCGCTGCAGGCGTACGATCACCATCGCAGCGGGACAATTGACCTAGCGTCAATGTGAAGGCGGGGCGTCGGCGTGAACGCGTCGATGCTCGACATAGGCGATTCCCACGCCGCCGGCGCAGATGATTCCAATCCCTACAGCAGTCAGACTGTCCGGCAACTGACCGAAGACCAGCCATCCCATTGTCGTTGCCGAAATGATCTGGAGGTAGGCGTACGGTGCGAGGAGCGAGGCTTCGGCGTGTTTATAGGCGCTGTTCACCAGCAGATGGCCGATCGTGCTGGTGATGCCTGTCGACGCAAGGATCAGCCATTCGGTCGTGGACGGAACATGTGGCGTCCAGAAGATGGGAACGATGGCAGTGCTGATGACCATTCCCACCAGTCCGCCGTAGAACAGCGTCACCATCGGATGGTCGAACTGGTTGGTCTTGCGCGTGAGGACGACCACGGCGGCAAAGATCAGCGCTGAGAGGAGGCCGAGCATCACGCCGACGGGGACAATGCTTCCGCCCGGCCGCATGACGATCAGCATGCCGGTAAACCCGACTGCAACCGCGACCCAGCGCGAAGCATACGACTTTTCCTTGAGCAGCCAGGGCGAGATGGCGAGCACGAACAGCGGGGCGCAGAAGTTCATCGCCGTGCCTTCGGAGAGCGGAACGATCTTCAGCACCGAAAAGAAGACGACGGTGGACAGGAGCAGGAGTGTTGCCCGGAAGAGTTGCAGTCCCGGCCTTCGCGTCCGGAGGATGCTGTGGCCGTACCTGCGGTAAAAGTGCGGCGCGAGGACGGCGGCCATCAGTAGCGTATTCAGCGAATACCGCATCCACGCGATCATGACGACGTGGTAGCCGGATTGGGCCAGCAGCTTTCCCGCCGTATCGAGCAGGGAAAGCGTCCATTGTCCGAGTACAAGGCAGGCGATGCCGAGCCAGAGCTTAGCGCGGGGTGTGGCTGTCGGCATGCGCTTCCGTAAGCTGGTTCAAGATTGTGCGCACCGCGGGGATCAGTTCGCTTGCCGTGAGTCCGATGGGACCGGCACCTTGCCGTACCAGTGTATCGGCCGCTTGTCCGTGCAGCCATGTGGCGGCCAGTGCGGTATTCCATGCCGGGATACCTTGCGCCAGCAGGGCGCCGCAGATCCCTGCAAGCACGTCACCGGTGCCTGCCGTCGCCAGTGCCGGATTGCCGGTCGTGTTAACGGCGATTTCGCCATCCTGCCGCGCGATGATGGTGCCGGAACCCTTGAGGACGACAACAGCGTGGAAGCGGCGGGCAAGCTCGCGCGCCGACTGCAGGCGGTCCGATTGCACTTCGTGCGTCGTCGAGCCGAGGAGCCGTGCGGCTTCAAGCGGATGCGGTGTGATGATCGTCGGCCCCATTCGTTCGGCCATCCGGGATTGCAGGCCGGGTTCAGCAGCGATCAGGTTCAGTGCGTCTGCATCGGCCACCAGCGGTCCCGAGCCAAGCAGGGCTCTTGCCAATACATCATTCGCTTCACGCGATGTGCCCATGCCAGGTCCGGCAACCAGTGCGCCGGAGCCGAATTCCATCGTTGCGGCCGCGCGGCACATCAATTCCGGCTGCACGCTGTCGTAAGAGGGGGGATCGCCGATAAAGGCGGCATATACCCGCCCGGCGCCGCATTTGGCGGCAGCCCTGGCAGCGAGGATGGGCGCGCCAGCCATTCCCGGGGCGCCACCGACAATGATGACGTCGCCGAAGCTCCCTTTGTGGGAATGATGCGGTCGCTTTTTCAAAAAACTGGAAAAGGCCTCTACCGAATTCAGGTGCATGCGGGCCGGATTGAAGCGGCCGGCGTCGATGTCCAGTCCCGCTACGTGGACGTGGCCTGCGCAGTCGCGTCCGTACAGCGTGTGGAGGCCTGGCTTGTCTGCGATAAAGGTGATGGTATGGGTAGCACGCACCGCTATGCCGTCATCGCCGATGATTGCTCCTGTGTCGGCGTCGAGTCCGCTCGGGACATCCAGGGCGAGCACGGGGCAGGGCAGGGCGTTGATGCGTTCGACGAGATGGCGGTGAATGCCGGCAATCGGCCGCGCAAGGCCAATGCCGAACAGACCGTCGATCGCAAGGTCGCATGGGCCCATCGCTTCGGGCAATGCGGTTGCCGCGTCGACGATGTGCAGGGGACTGTTGCGCGCGCGCTCCAGCACTTGGCGCGCATCGACGGGCAGGCGTGCAGGATCGGCACACAGCAGCACGGTCACATCCAGTCCGTGTTCCGCGAGAAGACGCGCTGCTTCCACTGCATCGCCGCCATTATTGCCCGGACCGGCAAATGCGAGGATGCGTGTTCCGGCAGAGGCGTTGGCCAGAAGACCAAGCGCGAATTGCGCGGCTGCCTTGCCGGCGCGCTGCATCAGTGTTCCTTCTGGCAGGACGGGAATGCAGGCCTGTTCGATCTCGCGGATCTCGGAAACGGTGTAGAGCGCGGTCTGAGCGGACATGGGGAGCGGGTGTTCGGTGAGCGTCAATGGATTTTATGCCAAGTCGCCGGATGTCGCGGAAATGTCTCGGTTTTCGTTGCTCGGGATTAAAGATTCATTTATTATGAATGTTAAATCCGCTTGTCCTAAAGCGTGCATTTTCAAATTATTCAACCCAAGGAGTCTGGCATGTCACACGATTGTTCCCGTCCGCTTGTTTCTGAAGGCATTTACCCGTTCGACGCGCGTGGTATCGCGAAGCGTTTCCGCCATGCGGCGATTTTCGGTGCGCTCGATGCCCTCGAACCGGGGGAAACGATGCGCTTCTGCAATGACCACGATCCCTTGCCCTTGCTCGCACAGATCGACAATTATTTCGGACCTCGCATCAAGATGGCCTACGTCAAGCGCGAGCCGGGCGAAATCGTGATCGATTTCCTGGTCGCTTCCTGATGCTATTTGCCGAGCAGGGCAGCCGCATGCGCCGCAATCGCGAGCGATGCGGTCAAGCCCGGCGATTCGATGCCGTATAGACCGAGGTAGTGCGGGCTGCCGTGCGAGGCAAACAGGAAGTCGGCGGCTGGCGCGCCGGGTGGTGTGATTTTCGGACGCACGCCGGAATAGGCCGGCTGCAATGCGCCATCGCCGAGGTCCGGCCAATAGGCGCGGATCTCGCGGTAGAAGGATGCGGCGCGGGCCGGATCGACGCTGTAGTCGATATCTTCCTGCGACGGTGAAAGCCATTCGACATCCGGGCCGAATCGCGCCTGGCCGCCCATGTCGAGGGTGAGGTGCACACCGAGGCCTCCCGGTTCGGGCACGGGATAGATCAGGCGCGAAAACGGCGCCTTGCCTGCGAGCGAATAGTAATTGCCTTTTGCAAAATGGGCCCCGGGGATGGATGCCGGGTCCAGTCCTTCGATTGTGCTGGCAAGGCGCGGTGCCCACAGCCCCCCGCAGTTGACGAGCGTGGCAGCCTCCAGCTCGGTTTCTTCGCCTTCTCCGGTCTGGACCTGCATGACGACGCCTGCATCCGTCAGTCGTCCCGACACCACTTTGCTGTCCATTGCAAAAACGGCACCCGCATTTTCGGCGTCGCCCTGCAACGCGAGCATGTAGGCATGGGTATCGATGATGCCGGTATTGGGAGAGTGCAGGGCGGCAACGCAGGAAAGCGAGGGTTCCATTGCCCTGGTGCTTTCGCCATCGAGCCAGCTGACCTCGGTGCAGCCGTTGGCCTGTGCCTGCGCGAGGATGGCAGTGAGCTTCGTGATCTGCTGGTCCGAGGTGGCAACCACGAGTTTTCCGCAGCGCCGATATGCGATGCCATTCGCATCGCAGTAGGCATAGAGAGCGTCACGTCCTTGCACGCACAGGCGAGCCTTGAGGCTGCCGGTCGGGTAGTACAGGCCGGCGTGGATGACTTCGCTGTTGCGCGAACTTGTTTCCATGCCGATCGACGGATGCCGTTCGATCACGATGACATCCCGGCCCTTGCGTGCAAGCTCCCTTGCGATCGCAAGGCCGACGACGCCGGCGCCGACGACGGCGCAGTCGACCCTATCCATAACGCGACAGTGTCAGCCCGTCCATGTCGATGTCGGGCGCATAGCCGGACACGATATCCGCGAGCACCTTGCCCGAGCCTGCAGCCATGGTCCAGCCGTTGGAACCATGCCCGATGTTGACGAATACATTGCGGACAGGCGTCGCGCCGATGAGGGGTGGTCCGTCCGGCAGCATCGGCCGTACGCCGGTCCAGAAATTGGCCTGCGAATAATTGGCGGCGTCGGGAAACCAGTCGCTGCCGACCTTGAGCAGCGTGCGCAGCGCACGGTCGCGCAGCTCGTTGGAGCGAGCACCGAGCTCAGCGGTACCCGCAATCCGGACGCGTCCTCCCAGGCGCGTAATGGCGACCCGGTATGCCTCGTCCACCACTGCAGCCTGCGGCGCCTGGTCGAAGTTCTTGATTTGTGCGGTAGCTGAATAGCCTTTCACCGGATACATCGGCACATGGATGCCCAGCGGCTTGAGCAGGTCGGCGCTGTCGATGCCGGCGGCGACGACCACGGCATCGGCAGGGTAGCGGCCTTCGTCGATCTGCAGGGCGACGCCTCGCGACTCGGTTTCGATGGCGTGCACGGTACTCGTGAAGTGGAACTGCACACCGATGGAACTGGCGATCTGTTTGAGGCGCTTGGTGAACAGCGGGCAGTTGCCTGCCTCATCCTGGGGAAGATAGATGCCGCCGGCCAGCGGCGTGCCGGATGCAAGTGCCGGTTCGATCGTGCGCACGCCGTCCGCATCGAGGAGCTGGTGCGGCAATCCGTTCTCCGCCAGGAGTTCAATGCCCGGCTCTGCGAGCTGGCGATCCTTTTCTGTCCGGAATAGCTGCAACAACCCCTGGGTTTGCTCATAATCGATCTGGTAATAGTCGCGCATCTGGCGGAGGATGTCGCGGCTGTAGAGCGCGAGGCGCTGCATGCGCGAGCGGTTGATGCGGTAACGCTCCAGTTCGCACTCCGCCATCCAGCGGCGCACCCAGTTCCACATCGTGCGGTCCAGGGTCGGCTTCAGCGTGACCGGCGCCTCGGAGCGAAAGAGGTGGGAGAGGATTTTTTTCGGCATGCCCGGAGCGGCCCAGGGAGCAGCATAGCCCGGGGCGACCATGCCGCCATGGGCAAAGCTCGCCTCCTGGGCGACATTCTGGTGCCGTTCGATGACAACGACGTCATGCCCCGCTTCCGCAAGGAAGTACGCGGTACAGACGCCGACAACGCCGCCACCGACCACTGCTATTTGTTTTTGTGTCACTGAATAACCTGATTGCTGTTGACTGCAGTTGCAGTACAAGGATGCATGAACGAGAGGATAAGCCGGAATGCGGGCAGGCGATGTTCGCCCGGGTCAAGGAATCGTAGACCGCCGGACATATTTCTAGTTCAACGGCGTAATTTTATTCGACGGCGGCCGATGCGGCATCCGTCATGCGGATCAATGCTTGCAGGGACCGGGATAGCCAGGGAGCTCCCGTGCTTCCGGCTGGCATGCAAGCGCCTCGGCGGCCTGCAAGGCTTCCAGGAGATTGAGCCGGTCGATGGGTCGCCAGCCCATGCTGCTGCCGAAATAACGTGCCCAGTGGAATTCCATGAAGTAGGCGTCGGTCTTGCGGTAATAGCCGGCATCCTGGGCGTATCCGGCAAGCGCACGATACGGGTCATCGGCGAGATCCGTGAGCCGCCTGGGCAGTGCGGACGGCTGGATGGGATTGCCCTTCGGATCGAACAGGTAGACCCAGCGCCTGGCCTGCATCTCTTGCCAGAAGGTCGCAGGATTGTCGAAACGGCCAATCACCTGGGCCGTGGCGCGTTGGGCACCGGCCCGTACGAGGACGCTTGCGAGATGGTGACTGTCGGTGAGATAAAAGCTTCCGTCGGGGCCTTCCACGACTGGAATGGGGCGTCTGGCCGTATAGCGAACGAAATCGGTTTCGCCCGCCATGCGCGCCGCGCGTTCCTCTACCTGGATCATGCCGACTGCGGGCTGGGTAGGCCGGAGGGCGGAGAGTGCAATTTCGCACGTCGCGTTGACGGGTATGTCGCGGCTGCACTGAGGGGCGGCAAAGCTTGCGGAAAGCGGCGCGAGCGCGAGGGCCAAGGCAGCGAGAAAGCGCACAGAGGCGCGGGGCAGGCGGTGCATTTTTTATCTCGGCTGCAGCGTGTGCTCGATGGCGCGTGCAACGGCGAGGATCTTGCGGTCGGACATGGCCGGTCCTGCCACCATCAGGCCGACGGGCAGCGTTCCCTCTGCATGGCAGGGCAGGGAAACGGCGCAGCCATCGAGGAGATTGATGGTGGATGGATTGCGCAACAACAGGCCGTTCGCCTTGAAGAAGGCATCCTCCGATTCCTCGAGTTCGGCGATTGGCGGCGCCACCATCGGCACGGTCGGCATGATCAGCGAATCGAACGGGCCGAGGGCTTCTTCCATGCGCGCAATCCAGTCGCGGCGATTGCGGTGCATGTCGATGTAGTCGGCAGCACTCATCGATTCGCCCATCTTGATGCGCTTGGCCACGCGGAAGTCGTATTCCGCCTCGCGGGTGGACAGCAGGCCCCGGTGCCACGAGAAAGATTCCGGGCCGGAAAAGCGATTGAGGCTGGACGCTTCCGCAAGCAGCCCGAAAGGCGCGTCGACGATCTTCGCACCTGCGGCGGACAGCCGGGACAACGCGGAGGAGAATGATTCGGCGACATGCGGGTCTAGGCCGTCGAGCATGGCCGTTTGCGGAACCGCGAGGCGCAGCCCGGCCAGCGGCAGGTCGGGAATCGACAGGGCGGTATTGGCAATGATGCCGTCGACCAGGATGCAGTCATCCACGGAGCGCGTCATGGCGCAGATCGTGTCGAGCGTCGTGGACAACGGCACGGTGCCGGCAGTCGGGACTCGGCGAGCCGTCGGTTTGAATCCGACGATGCCGCAAAGCGCCGCGGGAATGCGGATCGAACCGCCGGTATCGGAGCCGATGGCTGCCACGCACAGGCCGGTCGCGACGGATACGGCGGCCCCCGAGGACGACCCGCCCGGGATGCGGGCGACGGAGGTGTCGGCCGGATTGGCCGGTGTGCCGTAGTGCGGATTGAGGCCGACGCCGGAGTAGGCGAACTCCGTCATGTTCGTCTTGCCGATGATGGCGGCCCCGGCAATGCGCAGGCGCTTGACGACCGGTGCATCGGATTTTGCCGGAGGCGAATCGCTTAGCACTGTCGACCCGGCAAGCGTCGTTTCGCCTGCGATATCGACCAGGTCCTTGATCGACACGGGGAGGCCGGCAAGCGGCGAGATTTCGACGCCAGCAGCCCGCATGCTGTCGGCATGCTCCCCGGCGGCGCGTGCGGCTTCGGGATAGAGGCGGGTGAACACCGCAGGATATTTTTGCGCCTCGTCCAGGCTGACTTCCACCAGCGAATAACGGGAGTAGCGGTCGAGGGCCGGGATCGATTTTGCGGTCAGCGGATTCATGCGGAATACGGTTGATCTTGAGGTGGAGGTGGCTCGTCAACAATAGCATACAGGGCGAAATGTCACGAAGCGCCGTGGGTACATTGACAAGCTGCCATGATGCGGCATCGCGGTATAATCACGGTTTCCGATTTAACCTGCAACCACGCCGTGCCATTCCACGGCCGCGCTGCATCAATTCTCTTGCCGCCATGTTGATTCTGCCGGGCTCCAATGCCCTGTCTGCCTTCCGTACCCAGCGTCTTTTGTCACAATTGCAAGCAGTCGAGCCCGCTATCATCGGGGTTACCGGACGCTTCCTCCATTTCGTCGATGCGGCAAACGCACCGAGCCAGGACGACATCGGACGCCTGAACGCGCTGCTCACCTATGGCGAGCCCTTCACGGCATCGGCGGACGGCGACGAATTCGTGGTCATTCCTCGCTTCGGCACGATTTCTCCGTGGGCGAGCAAGGCGACCGATATCGTCCACAACTGCGGCATGACGCACATCAAGCGCGTCGAGCGCGGCGTGTCCTACCACGTGCAGCTCAAGACCGGCCTGCTTGGCGGTGCGAAGAAGCTGTCGGAGGCGGCGGTGCAGGAAGTCGCTGCCTTGCTGCATGACCGGATGACAGAGACGGTCCTGCGCAATGCGAATGATGCGGCAGGCTTGTTCCGCGAACTCGATGCCAAGCCGCTGGAATTCGTCGATGTCCTCGCCGGTGGCAGGAGCGCGCTGGTCACAGCCAACACCGAGCTCGGCCTCGCGTTGTCGGAAGACGAAATCGACTACCTGCTCAATGCCTTCACCCAGGCAAGGCGGAACCCGACCGACGTCGAGCTGATGATGTTCGCACAGGCCAACAGCGAACATTGCCGCCACAAGATTTTCAACGCGGACTGGACCATTGACGGCGTCGCGCAGGACAAGTCGCTGTTCGCGATGATCAAGAATACCCACCAGCTCAATCCCAAGGGCACGGTGGTGGCTTACAGCGACAACTCCTCCATCATCGAAGGCGCGTCGGTGATGCGCTTCTTCCCGAACGGTGCGAAGAACGGCAACGTGTACGAGGAGAAGGAAGAGCTCACCCATATCCTGATGAAGGTCGAGACGCACAACCACCCGACGGCGATTTCGCCGTTCCCCGGTGCGTCGACCGGCGCCGGTGGCGAAATCCGCGACGAAGGCGCGACCGGCCGCGGCGCGAAGCCCAAGGCGGGTCTGACGGGCTTCACCGTCTCCAACCTGATGCTGACGCATTCCGTGCAGCCGTGGGAAAACGCGCGCGATGCGACCGAACCGGTCGCACAGCGCGAAAATCACGGGCAATCCGGCATCTATGGCAAGCCCGACCGCATTGCATCGCCCCTGCAGATCATGATCGACGGGCCCATCGGTGGCGCGGCATTCAACAATGAGTTCGGGCGCCCGAACCTCGGCGGCTATTTCCGCACCTACGAACAGAAGGTTGCCGGAAAGGTCTACGGTTATCACAAGCCGATCATGATCGCCGGCGGCATGGGCAACATCTCGGCCAAGCATACGAAGAAGCATGACCTGCCCGTCGGCAGCCTGCTGATCCAGCTTGGCGGTCCGGGCATGCGCATCGGCATGGGCGGCAGTGCCGCATCCTCGATGGCAACCGGCACCAATACGGCCGACCTCGACTTCGATTCCGTGCAGCGCGGCAATCCGGAGATGGAGCGCCGTGCGCAGGAAGTCATCAATGCCTGCTGGGCAATGGGTGACGACAATCCGATTCTCTCCATCCATGATGTCGGCGCGGGGGGCCTGTCCAACGCCTTCCCCGAAATCACGAATGACGCCAAGCGTGGTGCAATTTTCGACCTGCGCAAAGTGCCGCTGGAAGAAAGCGGCATGGCGCCGAAGGAAATCTGGAGCAACGAATCGCAGGAACGCTATGTGCTGGCCATCGCGCCGGAAAGCCTGCCGCTGTTCCAGTTCCTGTGCGAACGCGAGCGCTCGCCGTTCGCGGTTATCGGTACGGCGACCGAAGAGCGCCAGCTGAAGGTGATCGACCCCGAACACGACAACAATCCGGTCGACATGCCGATGGATGTCCTGCTGGGCAAGCCGCCGAAGATGCACCGCGACGTGGAGCATGTCGCCAACGATTTCCCCGCTGTCGACCTCACCGGCATCGAGCTGGAGGACGCTGCCCAGCGCGTCCTGCGCCTGCCGACCGTGGCCGACAAATCCTTCCTGATCACCATCGGCGACCGCACGGTCGGCGCGACTTCCGTGCGCGACCAGATGGTCGGTCCGTGGCAGGTGCCGGTGGCCGATTGCGCGGTCACGGCAATGAGCTTTGAAGGTTATCGCGGCGAAGCGATGGCCATGGGCGAGCGCACGCCGCTGGCCGTGGTCAATGCCGCCGCCTCCGGGCGCATGGCAGTCGGCGAAGCGATCACGAATATTGCCGCCGCGCCGATCGCCGATATCTCCGACATCAAGCTGTCCGCCAACTGGATGGCGGCGTGCGGCCAGCCCGGCCAGGATGCAGCCCTGTTCGACACAGTGAAAGCGGTCGGCATGGAGCTGTGCCCGGCACTGGGCGTCAGCATCCCGGTGGGCAAGGATTCCCTGTCGATGCGTACGACGTGGAAGGACGCCGAAGGCAGCAAGGAAGTCGTCTCGCCGGTGTCGCTGATCGTGTCCGCATTTGCGCCGGTGCCGGACGTGCGCCTGTCGCTCACGCCGCAACTGCGCAAGGACCTGGGCGAAACCGCGCTCATCCTGATCGACCTCGGACGCGGCAAGAACCGCATGGGCGCATCCGCGCTGACGCAGGTGATGCAGCAGATCGGCAATGACGTGCCCGACGTGGACAGCCCGGAAGACCTCAAGGCCTTCTTCAAGGCCATCCAGCAGCTCAACTCCGAGCGCAAGCTGCTCGCCTATCACGACCGTTCGGATGGCGGCCTGTTTGCGACGCTGTGCGAGATGTCATTCGCCGGCCGCACCGGCGTCTCGGTCAACCTCGACATCCTGACCATGGAAGGCGAGCACTCCTCCGATTCGGGCGAGGCAAAGAACTGGGCCGGCCAGATCGCCGAGCGGCGCAATGACATGACGCTGCGCGCTCTGTTCAGCGAAGAGCTTGGTGCTGTAATCCAGGTGCGTGCCGACCAGAAGTCGGAGGTGATGAACGTGCTGCGTTCGTTCAACCTTGGCGCGTGCAGCCACATCATCGGCAAGCTCAATGACCGCGATGCGGTCGAGTTCACGCGCGATGCGAAGGTTGTTTTCAGCCAGCAGCGTGTCGAGCTGCAGCGTTTGTGGAGCGAGACAAGCTGGCGCATCGCGCGCCTGCGCGACAACCCGGCCTGTGCCGACGCGGAATACGACCGCATCCTCGACACGTCCGATCCCGGCATGACGCCGAAGCTGACCTTCGATCCGCAGCAGGATATCGCCGCACCGTACATTTCTACCGGGGCGAAGCCGAAGGTGGCGATCCTGCGCGAGCAGGGCGTCAATTCGCATGTCGAGACAGCGTACGTAATGCACAAGTCCGGCTTCGCCGCCGTCGACGTTCACATGAGCGACCTGATCGCCGGCCGTGCGCGGCTGGATGATTTCAAGGGATTCATCGCCGTCGGCGGTTTCTCCTATGGCGACGTGCTGGGCGCCGGCGAGGGCTGGGCCAAGACCGTCCTGTTCAATGCCAAGCTGGCCGAGCAGTTCTCCGGATTCTTCAACCGCGGCGACACGTTCGCGCTGGGCATCTGCAACGGCTGCCAGATGATGAGCAACCTCAAGTCCATCATCCCCGGCGCCCATGCATGGCCGAAGTTTACGCGCAACAAGTCGGAGCAGTTCGAGGGGCGTTTCGCCATGGTCGAGGTGGGGGAGTCGCCGTCGATCTTCTTCGCGGGCATGGCGGGTACGCAGACCCCGATCGCTGTGGCGCATGGCGAAGGTTTTGCCGACTTCTCGCAGACGGGCGACATCAGCCAGGCACTTGTCGCGATGCGCTGGATCGATAACAAGGGCCAGGCGACCGAAGCCTATCCGTTCAATCCGAATGGTTCGCCGCAGGGGATCACCTCCGTGACGACGCCGGACGGCCGGTTCACGGTCATGATGCCGCATGCGGAACGCGTGTTCCGCTCCGTGCAGCATTCGTGGCATCCGGACGGATGGGGCGAATATTCACCGTGGATGCGCATGTTCCGCAATGCGCGCAAGTGGGTTGGCTGACGAAGGCAATCCAATTCCGGGTAATGCCAGGAAGAAATCCCCGTCCAAGGAAACTGGACGGGGATTTTCTTTTGGAAGGCAGGCATGGAATGAGCAGTGCAAGTTTTGCCACGGCAAGGAAGGCGGCATTGTCCCGATCGCCGCTCTGCCATTCTTGCGCCCGCTCAAAGGTTGTCAATTGCGCAACGGTAGACTCATCTTGAGCCAATCGCAGGAGACAGCCATGGTCATATCGCAAAGCATGAAGGCATGCGGAATCGCGCTGCCGCTGTCGGTCGCCATTGCTGCCTGTGGCGGTGGCGGCGGCGAGCCCGGCGTGTCTCCGCATACGAACAATGGCGCTGACGTCCGGCTGCATCCGGAAGCGTATGTCGAACGCTGGTGGCCCGGATGCGGTGAAGGCAATAATTCCTGCACGCCCCCGGCCGTGCGCTGATTGCCGCCATGCCTTACCGCCATCGCTTCCAGCGTCTTCATCAGCGGCGTCTGCAGCGGCAGCAGCGCCGCCTGCGCGCTTTTCTTCCGGCATTCCTGCGGCGCTACCTGCGCGAGCGGACGTTCTCCTGAGCGACGGCACGCGGGTATATCATGACCCTCGTGACTCCCGCTTCGCCCGACGCCGTTCCCACCATCCTGTTTGGCGCTTTCGACCGCCACAATTTCGGGGATCTGCTGCTCCCTCACATCGCCAAGGCCTTGCTTGCACCGGAACATCCTGTCTTCGCCGGGCTTGTCGCACGGGATATGCGCGCCTTCGGCGGACATCGGGTGGAGGCACTTGCCGATCTCGCGGTACGCCTGCGTGATTGTCCGGTGAATATCGTCCATACCGGCGGCGAATTGCTGACTTGCGATGCATGGCAGGCGGCTGCAATGACCTTGCCTTTGGAGGAGGCACCGGAGATCATCGCCCGTCTCGACAGGCGTCCGCGCGAGGCACTGGAATGGGCAAACCGCAGAACCGGCATCGCTGCACTCGCTCCCTACACTGTTCAGCGTGACCTGTTTCCGCAGGCGCGCACGGTACTCTACAACGCGGTGGGCGGTGTCGATCTTGATACAAGGGATCGGGCGTTCAGGGAAAAAGTGTTCGCCAACCTGAGAGCCGCTGACGGTGTTGGCGTGCGCGATGCTTCGACCCTGGCACATCTGCAGGTTGCGGGAATTCCTGCGCACCTCATGCCCGATCCTGCGGTCATGGTGGGCGACCTGTTCGGCGACGAGATCGGCCGGCGCAGCGGCGAGGGCGAAATTGTCCGCATCCGTCATGCATTCCCCAAGGGTTATCTCGCTGTGCAATTCAGTGCCGATTTCTGCGACGATGCAATGCTGTCGACGCTTGCAGCACGGCTCGATGAACTCGCGCGCACTACCGGACTAGGGATCGTTTTCTTCCGCGCGGGCGCGGCCCCCTGGCATGACGACATCGACTGTTTCAGACGCGTTGCCTCGCGCATGCCATCTGGCATGGCAGATATCTTTACATCGCTCGGCTTGTGGGACATTTGCGCCCTGATTGCGTCCAGCCGGGGCTATCTGGGAAGCAGCCTGCATGGCAGGATCGTTGCAATGGCATTCGCGTTGCCTCGCCTGAATCTTGTGCGCTTCCCGGGGCGCAGCAAACAGGCGGCCTTTGCCGCGGCATGGGAATCGGAGAGGGCGCCCTGCACCGTACAAATCGACGGCATCGTCCAAGGCATGCAGGCGGCGCTCGCCGCCGATGTGCATTCGCTCCGGCTGCAGGCAAGACAACTTGCGGATTGCTATCGCCAGGCATTCCAGCACTTGTGTAGCCATCATTTTTTTGGTGGAGATGCATAAGCATCAGCTTATTTATTAGCCAAAAAAATTAATTTTTCTTTTGAGTTTTTTGCGGCTATAGTCGTTTCTGTCTGGCTGCGGATACGGTGTTTTGCTGTCACGATCAATTCATGGCAATACTCTCCGGGTGTTGCCGGTGGTTGCGTATGGAGACACGCATCGCGCATGACGCGATGCGGAAACAAGTGCGGCCAAGCCGCCTAATGCGAGGACGATTGGCGTAATGTGCGCATCTGCGCTCCCGCTCTCGTCCAGGAAGAATTCCAACCATACGTGAGCACATATGACCGATCCACTCATGCTGGCGCGCATCCAGTTCGCAAGCAACATCACCTTCCACATCCTGTTCCCGACGATTTCGATCGCGCTGGGATGGGTGCTGCTGTTCTTCAAGCTGCGCCATGGCAAGACAGGCGATGCGAAATGGGCTGAAGCCTACCAGTTCTGGGTAAAGATATTCGCGCTGACCTTCGCGCTGGGCGTTGTGTCGGGCATCACCATGAGTTTTCAGTTCGGCACCAACTGGCCGGGTTTCATGGAAACCGTCGGCAACATCGCGGGGCCGCTGCTCGCCTATGAAGTACTCACCGCATTCTTCCTCGAGGCAACCTTTCTCGGCATCATGCTGTTCGGTGCGCAGCGCGTCTCCAACCGCGTGCATACGCTCGCGACCTTTCTTGTCGCTGCAGGAACGACCTTGTCGGCGTTCTGGATCATCGCGCTCAACTCCTGGATGCATACGCCGGTCGGCTTCGCGATGATCGATGGCAAGGCACATGCGGTGGACTGGCTGGCGATCATCTTCAATCCCTCCATGCCCTATCGCCTGACCCACATGCTGCTCGCGTCGGGCCTGACGGTCGCGTTCCTCGTGGCCGGCATTTCCGCCTACCGCTGGCTGCGCGGCGACCGCACCGGATCGGTCATGGCCGCGCTCAGGACGGGTGTTGCCATCGCCGCCTTGCTGATTCCGGTGCAGATTTTCGTCGGCGACATGCACGGCCTCAACACGTTGGAGCACCAGCCGGCAAAGATCGCGGCGATGGAAGGAATCTGGGAAACCGAACGCGGTGCGCCGCTGCTGCTGTTTGCCGTACCCGATGCGAAGGAGCGTACGAATCACTTTGAAATCGGCATCCCGCGCATGGCGGCGTTGATTCTCAAGCATGACGCCGAGGGCGAGCTGAAAGGCATCGCCGCATTCGGCGACAAGCATCCGCCTGTCGCGCCGCTGTTCTTCGGCTTCCGTGTGATGGTCGGAACCGGTGTGCTGATGCTGCTCGTCTCATGGTTCGGCGCCTGGCAACTGAAGCGCCGGGGTGAGCCGGCCCCGTGGCTCGCGCGGGCGCTGGTGGCGATGACGTTCTCCGGCTGGCTGGCGACGGTCGCCGGCTGGTATGTGACGGAGATCGGCCGGCAACCTTACCTGGTGCAGGGCGTACTGACAACCGCTCAGGCGACATCGACCGTACCCGCGCCGATGATCGCCACCACGCTCGCGATGTACCTGTCCCTGTATGCGGTGCTGACACTGGCCTACATCACCGTGCTGTTCTACCTCGCACGCAAGGCAGGATACGGCAAGCATGATGGAGCCTCCGCGCCTTCGATGCACACGCAACTCGCCAACGCCTGAAGAGAACCGACATGACTGAACTCACCCAACCCGGCGGCTGGCTGCCGCTCGTTTTCCTCGGCCTGATGGGCATTGCCATGATGGCCTACGTGATCCTCGACGGCTTCGACCTTGGCGTCGGCATCCTGCTGCGCCGTGCGGACGAGCAGGAGAAGGACATGATGATCGCCTCCATCGGCCCGTTCTGGGACGCCAACGAAACCTGGCTGGTGCTGGGCGTGGGCATCCTGCTGGTCGCGTTTCCGATGGCGCATGGCGTCATCCTCGGCGAGCTGTATTTCCCTGTCGCGTTGATGCTGGCCGGCCTGATCCTGCGCGGCGTGGCCTTCGATTTCCGCGTGAAGGCGAGGGCGGCGCACAAGCAGGCATGGAACATGGCCTTCTATGCCGGTTCCATCCTCGCCACCGGTGCGCAGGGGATGATGATCGGCCTGTACATCGTCGGCTTCAGCCACGGCACACCGCAGATCTTGTTCGCACTGTTCACCGGCCTGTCGCTGCTGGCCGGCTACGCGCTGCTCGGCGCGACCTGGCTGATCATGAAGACGGAAGGACGCCTGCAGCGCAAGGCGATTGCCTGGGCACGCGGCAGCCTGCTGCTATGTGCATTGGGCGTGGCGGCAGTGTCCATCGTCACGCCAATGGTGAGCCAGCAGATCTTCGACAAGTGGTTCTCTTTCCCGAACCTGCTGTTGCTGGCGCCGATCCCGCTGATGACGGCGGTGTTGTTCTTCCTTGCGGATTATGTGCTGCGCCGGTTGCAGGCATCGTCGGATAACCAGGCCCTGTGCTGGTTGCCGTTTGCGGCGACGGTGGGGATTTTCCTGCTGGCGTTCAACGGGCTTGCTTACAGTGTGTTCCCCTATCTCGTGGTCGACAAGCTCACGATCTGGCAGGCGGCCAGTGCGCCGGAATCGCTGAAGATCATCCTGTACGGGGTGGCGGTCGTGCTGCCGACGATCATCGGGTATACGGTGTTTTCGTACCGGGTGTTCTGGGGGAAGGCGCGGGAGTTGAGTTATCAGTAAGCACTTTGCATGCGGGGAGTGTAGCCAAGGCTCTCACGACGGCGTGCCTGCCCGCGGGTCTTACTCAAGCGGCTTCTCCGTATGCCTCCACTGCGCCTCAGGTTCACTCCTTGCGCGTATCCGTTCCCATTTTGTCTTGCAGGCGTTGCACACGTAATACTCCACATGCCCGCTTGCCGTGGCACCGAAGTTGATGCCGGCGTCGGAGTGCAGCAGCAGGTTGGCGTGCGGGGAGACGGAGACATTCGCTCCATCGAGGGCAAGGCAGTCAGGGCAGGGCATGCTGTATTGTCGGCTGAGGAAGATATGCCCTCTGACCGCGAAAGCTCGCGTTGGTTTTCTTTGCGTCCGGCAAGTCTCATTGACGCTGCTGTGAAGCGCCGTTATCGTGAGGTGCTTCAGCAATCACGCAAAGGAAAAAATCTTGAACTTGCCTGCACGCAGTTTGGGCGTGGTACTTGCCGTGTTGATTTGCGGCACCGCGGCAGCGGTCGAGCCATCGAAGGATCTCCTTGCGAAAATTGCCGCGGCCTATGGAACAACGGCACCTGCGGCAATCATTGAGGAAGGCAGGACAACGTCCTTCCGGCGCGGAGACGGCAAGTTGCTGCGGCAGTACCAGTCGCCGGACCGCTTCAGCATCCGCATCCATTACACCACCGGCAGTGAGGCAAGGGTGATGGTGGGAGATAAAGCGTGGCAGCAGGGCGCGCCGGCCAATCCCATGCTGCGCGGAGCCATTGCACTCCAGGTCGCCCGCATCGCCTTGCCATGGAACATGCTCGCCAATCGTTCGTCACTCGTCGATCTCGGCCCGGTTACCGCAGGCAGAGGCCATGCCATCGAATTCCCCCTGGAAGAACAGCTCAAGCTCGTTGTTGAAGTTGAACCGGCCAGCGGCCGAATTCTGCGCTCGCGCGGCATTTACCGCATGGGAGAGGGGACGATGGAATTCGCCACCGCCTATTCAGACTTCCGCATGGCCGATGGCCGGCTGCACGCCGCCCGCGAGGAGCATTACGCGATGGGACAGCACACGGGTTATTCGGTGATCGAAAAGGTATCCTATCCCCCGGGCCTGCCCGACAGCGCATTCACGCCCTGAGCGCCCGGCCGGCATCCTGTCCGGCCAACCGTCCCTCCAGCCACTGCAGGATGTCGGCAAAGATCTTTTCGCGGTTCAGTTCGTTGAAGTTCTCGTGGTAATTGTCGGGATAGAAGTGGTACTTCAGCAGTGCCGGGTCGATGCTCTTCAGCATCGATTCCGAAGCACGCGCATCGGCCAGCTTGTCATCCCCCGCGACGACGGCAAAGGTGGGATAACGCCATGCCGGCATCTTTTTCGCAAGTCCCTCCTGCGCGGTCTGCAGTGCCTTCGCAAACCGGAAGCTCGCCTCGGTAGCGCGGATGTTGTCGCGCTCGTCCTCGTAGTGCCGTTTCGTGATCGCGGTATCGTGCGTCAGCACGTGGGTCATCGATTCCAGCGGCACCTTCGCCGTCGGAAACAGCGCGGCCAGCACTTTCGACAGCTTGAGCAACACGGCAGGAACCTTGATCGCATTCACGTAGTAAGGGGACGACAGGATGAAACCCTTGATAGCCGGATCGCGCGGGAAGCGGTCCAGGCCGAGATGGGTCGCGATGAGCGCGCCCATGGAATGCGCCATCACGAAGACAGGCAGCCCGGGGTATTGGCGCTTCACCCACTGCAGGAACAGTTCGCCGTCATCGAGGAAGCTGTGGAAGCCGGGAATGTCCACGCGCTTCTTGCCGTCGTGCCCGACCATGTCGTAGCTGACGGTGGCAAAGTCCTTGTCGCGGAACCAGAGGCCCGGTGTGACGTAGTCGCCGGCGTGTGCCAGACCGCCATGGATGGCGAGGATGACGGCGCGCGGCTGCGGCGGTTCCCAGATGTGGATGGCGCGGCCGACCTTGTCGCTGCAGGTGAGCGTGGCAAGCCTGTCCTCGGAAAAACGCATGATTGTCCCCAGTGAGTATTGTAGTCTTGTGCCGGAATACGGCGATCTTACTCTACGGGGCGAGAGGGCTGCTTGTTTGCGTTAGATTAAATCCTCGAGTGCGTGGCTCGCCGGGTCAAGTCCTTGCCGGACTTCAGGCTCCAGGCAATGCGAACATGTCAGCTGCCAGGGTGCTTTCTCCCAACTGTCGACTCACCGACGCGGCGTCGTACACCACCAGCAGCGTGTTCGCCTTGCCGCCATCCGTCGAAAACAGGCACATGCCTTCGGCATGATCCACGCCTTCGCCAAAAGGAACGTCCAGCACGCGCGATAGTGCATCGGCCGGCACCATGCTTTCCTCTTCCGGCGCGGCGCCGTCCTTCCAGCGGAATACGATCACCGGGCCATCCAGGTCCATGGTCGGCCCTGCGAGAATCAGGAGATCGTCGCCGTGCACACACATATCCCGTATGCCGAGACCGCCAAGTTGAAGAAAGTGTTTCCGGTACGGTCGCCCGTCTCGTCCGATATCCTGCAATTTCAATAGGGACGCATCATTCTCGTCTTCCGTTATTTCCAGTTCGAGAATTGCTGCCCAGCCTCGCAATACAGGTCCGCGCAGGCCGAGGAACAGGCGTTTGCCGGCGACGGCCAGGCCCTCGATATCAAATCCGTTGTCCTTTCCGGGAATGGCCAGAAAGGGAGCAAGATGCTCATCCTCTTTCAGCGCATCCAGTAATTCATTGCTTTCATCCCGGATGGGCAACATCGCGGCGGTGCATGTTTTCCCACGCCGTGTCGTTTCTTTTTCCAGTTCGAATGTCTTGTCTCTTTCGACAACGGGAATCCGGGCCAGCAGGTAGCGGTTCGCTTCCGAGTTGCACTTGGCGAGCTGCTTTTGCGCTTTCTTGACGCCGTCCTTCAGCTTCGGCTTCTTGCGCTTCAGGCTGTGCGATCCGACCAGCCACAGATAACCGCCCTCATGTGCCAACCCTTCGACGTCCACTTCCTGTACATCCTCGGCGTCTCCTGTCGGCGGTATGGGCAACGGCAGGTAATCGTTGAGGGAGAATTGCTTGTGCTGCCGGGCATACTTGTATTCCTCCGCGTTCGCTCCCTTTTCAAGGGTCAAACGCTCCAGGCTGACCGTTTCATCGTTGGCCAGCCATAGCGTGTCACCTATCTGCAAGACAACTGATAATCCGTCGCGGAGTTCTTTTCCCTTGCCCAAGTCATCCCGTTCTGGATGAAACTCCAACAAGACGATACCAGTGGGGGTCATGGCCGGTGCCTTTGCAGAAATAAGGAATACCGATCAGTGTAATCGGCTGGATGTGATGGCGATGCCGGACATGTCAAAAGTCGTTCCTGCCAAGTCAACGCACCGTCGGCAGGCCGGACATGCAAAAACCGGCTTTGCCGACCGGTTCCCCGGCCGGCAAAGCCGGCGTCAATCGTCCTGAAGGCGGTTCTTACCGGCCGGACGAAGTCGTTGCGTCGTCTACGCCGCGCGCGGCCCTTTGCGTACCTTTCTCCATTCCTGCAAGGTGCGCCCTCATATCCCGGCGGAATTCGGCGGAATTAAGATCAGGCCAATCGCCCTCGTCAAATCCCTTCTTCATGTCGAGCTGGTTTCGGGCGACGTTGAGCACGATGTCCTTCTTCTTGTCGGTCGGGAAGGTGAAGGCTGTGAGCGGCATCGGCAGGAGTTTGTCATCCGGGCTCCATGCCTTGTCGAAGTCGAGGACAGCGTACGATACCCGGCCGCTATTCATGTTGACGACGACATCCTCGATCTCGCCGGCGTCCTTTCCGCTGCGGTCATCGACATTCTTGCCGATCAACTCGGTGGCACGGACCATTCTCACGCTGCGTGGCGCTGCCTTTGCCGTATCGGCCTTGAAATAGCGGTCAACTTCGCCGCGATAGCGATTGTCAGTCCAGTCAGGCCATTTGTCCTTGTCGAACCCTGGCGCATTCTTGAGCCTGTCCTTGTCGATGTTCAGTACGAGTTTGTCACCGTCTGCTTGAGTCTTGAATGCGCTGACCGGATAGGCGAACAGCTTGTCGCCGAGCCCCAGTGTCCCTCCGGCCGCCAGCACGGCGTAGTGCACGCGCTGGTTGCCGATGTCGACGATCAGGTCCTTGATTTCACCCAGGTTTTCACCCAGGGCATTCTCTACGTTCTTGCCGATGAGATTGCTTGCGCGAACATCACGGCCGCTCTGCGTTGCCGCTGCCGAGGCTTTGCCTGCCGTCTGATTTGCTTTTGCATCGGCCGCAGTCGATCGGTCTTGGGCAAACGAGGGCATGGAAGCTGCCAGTCCAAAAGCCGAGGCCAGTGCAACGCAGGTAAGTTTTTGTTTGAGTCCGGATTCCATAGCGTTTCTCCTTCATCATGCATCGATGTACGCAACAGGAGCAGAAGCTGAAGAACTCGGAGGATTGATGGTCGGAGAGTGAGAAGCTTTGGTGGGCCGAGTCCAGATCAAACTTGCCTGCTTCAACGCGTACAAATATTCACTCTGAAAGGGTTGTTCTCACACATCCTGTGCGTTAGGCCCGAAAAAACTCGCGGGGTTCGGTGCTGATATTGCAACAAGCTGTAACGATGCAGGCATGCGTAAGTCTCCGCTGCATTTCCACGCAACGTTGCAAGGGCAGGAAGGTCAATTTCGGTTAACCGCCGGGCTGCATCTGGACGCCGCGTCAAAACCGTTTTTCCCAACGTCAAAAAAGCGGCAACGGGATGTCCATCGATAAGGCCATCATCTACATGGAGGCCCTTCTTCACCAGACTTCCGGGCAATTCGATAGCCGGAGGACAACGAATACGGTGTGAAGCTGCCCCGTCCGATAGTTCCAAAGAACTATATCCATTAGCTCCTCATGCCAACTTTCAAGCCGAATCCCTCCCGATACAATGGTTTTCAAGTAAAACCATCGGAGAGCAAGGATGTTAAGCGACCGTTTCGGCCGATCCATCGATTACCTGCGTCTTTCGGTGACTGATCGCTGCGACCTGCGTTGCACCTATTGCATCCCGAAAGGCTTCAAGGGCTTTGAGGAACCGAAGCACTGGCTGACTTTTGACGAGATCGAGCGGCTGCTGTCGGTTTTTGCCCGCCTCGGGACCTCGCGCATCAGGATGACCGGCGGAGAGCCGCTGTTGCGGCGCAACCTGCCCGAACTGGCTGGCAGGATTGCCCGGCTGCCCGGAATTCGGGACCTGTCCCTGTCGACCAATGCCACCCGCCTGGATCGCCATGCCGAGGACTTGAAGGCCGCCGGCGTTTCACGCATCAATGTCAGCCTCGACTCGCTTGACCGCGGTTGCATGGAAAAGATCACTGGCCGGGACAGCCTTGGCCAGATCCTCGACGGGATCATGGCAGGCAAGGCAGCCGGATTCGATCCGATCAAGATCAACATGGTCGCGATGCGGGGCATCAATGACGGTGAGATCGACTCCATGGTCGAGTTCTGCATCGAACACGGTTTCATCCTGCGCCTGATCGAGACCATGCCAATGGGCGCGACCGGGCGCGACACGGGATTCCTCGATCTTGGCCCCATCCAGTCACGCCTTTCACAGAAGTTCGGCCTGCGGCCGCAGGCGGCGGAGTTGGGCGGAGGCCCCGCACGCTATCTGGCGACGGACGACGGCAGGGCCAGTGTCGGCTTCATCACACCCATGTCGCAGCATTTCTGCGCGACCTGCAACCGGGTTCGGTTATCTGTGGATGGCACGCTTTACCTCTGTCTCGGCCAGGAGGAAAAATTCGAATTCCGCGCCCTGCTGCGCGATGGCGCCAGCGATACGGAACTGGAGGCGGCCATCCGGACGGCGATCGAACTGAAGCCGCAGAAACACGAATTCCGGGAACAGCCGGCCAAGATCGTCCGTTTCATGTCCCAAACTGGGGGATAAGGTGACCGCCATGCAGGACATCGAAAAATTCATCCGCGGCTTCAGCCGCTTCCAGCAGCAATATCTCGCAGAGCCTGAACGTTTTGCCAGCCTGCGTGATGGCCAGAAACCGGGCACGCTGGTGATCGGCTGCAGCGATTCTCGCGTCGATCCGGCGCTGCTGACCGGCAGCGATCCCGGTGAATTGTTCGTGGTAAGGAATATCGCCAACCTCGTTCCGCCATGCACACCGGACGCGCCGCCGGGAGTGACTTCGGCGATCGAGTTCGCCGTATGCGGGCTCGAAGTCGACCGTGTCATCGTGCTGGGCCATGCCCGCTGCGGGGGCATCCGCGCCCTGATGTCCCCACGCCGCATTGCCGAGGAAACCGATTTCGTCGGCCGCTGGATGCGCATCGCCGAGCCGGTGCGCGAGCGTGTGCTGCGGGAGCTGCCCCATAAGGACGACCCCGGACAGCACAAGGCCTGCGAGCTGGCCAGCATCCTGCACTCTCTGGATAACCTGATGACCTATCCCTGGATCAAGCGCCGCGTGGAAGAGGGCAGCCTGATCCTGCATGGCTGGTATTTCGACATCGAAACCGGTGCCCTGATGGGCTATTCCCCCCGCAAACAGGAGTTCCTTCCGCTGGTATGTCCGCTGGAGCGGGCCGGTAAAAATGTTGCCGCAGCATAAACCTCCATTTTCTTGACTTGTCTTATGGTTTTTGCACGAAAGTCCCATCAATAATGGGGCTGGCGGAAGCCAATGCGTCAGGAATTCACCGATTGGCAGCAACGGACCAGCCCATGCCCCTCGATGTCATTTTGCCCACCTGGCAGCGCCTCTCGACGAAGATCGTCGGGGTGCTGCTCGGCTTTCTGTGCCTCGCGCTGCTGGCGATCGGCACCACGCTGATGCTGTCATGGCAACTGGAGGGAAGTTCGGCGGCGATCAATGAAACCGGCAGCCTGCGCATGCACAGCTACCACCTGACCGTCCTGCTCGGGCGCACGGTTTCCGAGCCGGCCGGCCTTGAGACCCGGGCCGCGGTCACCGGCAAGCTGCAAGCGATCAATGACGCATTCAAGCGCCTGCAACGAGGCGACCCGCAGCGGCCCTTGTTCCTTCCGCCGACCAGCGGCATCCGGAATGCTTTCAAGCAGGTCTCGGCGCGATGGCACAAGACCATACAAGTGCTGGCTGTGGACGTGATCGGGGACAACCCGCAAGTCCGGGCCGCTGCATGGGAACAGTTCCAGATCGAAGTGGACGGGTTCGTACGGGAGGTGGACGACCTGGTCAAGGCCATCGAACGCGACAGCGAAATGCGCACGTTCTGGCTGCGGGCTTCGCAGATGGGACTGATCGCGCTGGCGCTGAGCGGGACGGTGGCCATCATCTACCTGATGTTCCTGCTCATCATCGAACCGGTCGAGCGCTTGCGCGGCGGTATCGAGAAGATGACGGACAAGGATTTCAGCACGCGCCTTCCCGTCGACAGCAGCGACGAATTCGGCCAGCTTACCGAGGGCTTCAACCACATGGCGGATCGTCTGGAAGCCCTGTACAACAGCCTGGAAGCGCGGGTGAAGGTCAAGACGGCGGAACTGGCCGACCAGAACCGGGAACTGGCCTTGCTGTATGACAGCGCAGCCTTCCTGCAGCGCCTCCAGCCGGTCGAAGCCATGTGCGAAGGATTCCTGCTGCGCATCCGCGGCTATTTCGGGGCGGACGGCGGCACGGTCAGGGTGCTGGACGAGCGGAACGGAAATGCCCACATGGTCGTGCATCACGGGATCTCGGAAGAGCACGTGAAGGCGGAAAGCTGCATGAAGCCCGGTGAGTGCCTGTGCGGAGATGCGGTGGCGCAGAAGATTTCGGTCATTCACGACATGCGCCGGATGGGGGCGTCCCCGAGCCGCCGTTGCCGCGAGGAGGGATTTTCGACGGTGTCGATGTTCCATATCTTTGCGCATCAGCAGCATATCGGATTCTTTACGCTGCACTTCCGCCAGGCGCGTGGCTTCAGCGAGCGCGAACAGGCGCTCCTGGAAACCCTCGGCCAGATGCTCGGTACGGCGATCGAAAACATGCGCCTCGGCAGCCGCGAAAGGGAAATGGCGATCTCGGAAGAGCGCAACCTCGTAGCGCAGGGGCTGCACGACAGCATTGCACAGGGACTGACGTTTATGAACATCCAGCTGCAGATGCTCGACGATTCCTTGCGGGGCGGGCGCCTGGATGAAGTGGACGAGATCGTCGGCGCACTGCGCGCAGGCGTAAAGGAAAGCTACGAAGATGTGCGAGAGCTGCTGCTCAACTTCCGCAGCCGGCTCGCCGAAGATGATCTCATCGGCGCGCTGCAGACAGCGTTCGACAAGTTCAGGAAGCAGACCGGCATCGAGGTCGACTTCGTCTGTGAAGGCAACGGAACGCCGTTCTCCCGCGAACAGCAGCTGCAGGTGCTGTTCATCGTGCAGGAGGCGCTGTCGAACATCCGCAAGCACGCCACCGCAAGGCATGTCGACATCCGCCTGCAGGACGGGCAGGACTTCATGCTCACCATCAGGGATGATGGCATCGGGTTCAACGCGGAGACACTTTTGCAGAAAGGAGATGGCCACGTCGGCATCAACATCATGCGGGAACGCGCGCAGCGCATCCACGCCTGGCTCGAGATCGATTCCGAGGCGGGCAAGGGGACGATGGTGTCGTTGCGGCTTCCGCATGAACAACGCCGGGCGGCCTAGAGGAGTGACCATGGACACGAACACAAAACCTATTAGCGTGCTGCTGGTTGACGACCACACCCTGTTCCGAAGCGGGATACGATCCCTCCTGCAACGCACTGCCGATTTCACGGTTGTCGGGGAGGCCGCCGATGGCGTGGAAGGCATCAAGCGCGCCAAGCAACTGCGTCCGGATGTCGTGCTGCTGGACCTGAACATGCCGGGCATGTCAGGACTGGAAACCCTGCAGCTCATCCTGCAGGATTGTCCCGATACCGCAGTGATCCTGCTCACCGTCTCGGAAGAGGCGCAGGACCTGACCGCGGCGCTGCAGGCCGGCGCACGCGGATATCTGATCAAGAACATCGATGCCGACTACCTGGTGCGCGCGATCCGCCGCGCGGCGGCGGGCGAGCCGGTCCTGGCGGAAGCGATGACCACCAAGCTGGTCGCGCACATGCAGGGCGGCGCGCCCAAGCCTGCGCCGGCATCCGACATCGACCGGCTCACGCCGCGCGAAAGGGAAATCCTCGCCTGCCTGGCGCGCGGGGAAAGCAACAAGGTGATTGCCCGGACGCTGGATGTGGCGGAAAGCACGGTCAAGATCCATGTGCAGAACATCCTCAAGAAGCTCAACCTCGCCAGCCGGGTGCAGGCGGCGGTGTATGCGGTGGAGCATGGGATGGCGAGCGTGGGGGAGAAGGTGGGGTGATAAAAGCAAACGGGCCGGAAATCCGGCCCGTTTGCTTTGAAACGCAGTGCGAAATGCTGAATCAGCCGCCGCACTTTCCGCAGCAACCGCCGCAGGAAGACTCCTGTTCGCCGAGGTTGATCTTCCTGACGCCAAAGCCGGCCTTGGCAAGTGCGGTCGCCATTTCCTGCGGCGCGGTCTGATCTTCGTCGAATTGCACGATCGCCCGGTTTTGCGGGTACGACACGCTGACGTTGCTGACGCCGTCGATCGACTTGATCGTGCGCATCACTGTCTCGGTGCAGTCTTCGGAGGTCATTCCGGTGACGTTCAGGACTTCGGTTTGCATGGTGTTTCCTTCTTTATAGCTAATTGACAATACGGCCAACTGCGCGGAGCAGCCGCACAGGTCTTCCGGATGATGCTAACGGACGGCTGGCATCGGGTTGAATGATCGAGATCAAGTTTTCGGAAGCAGTCCTGCGCTGGTGAATCTGGAACGGAAGCTTCACGGCGGCGCGGGACAGGGGCCCGCGCCGCGGCGTGATCAATGTGCCATCAGGACCGGAACGGTCATCGACTCCAGCACGGTGCGGGTGACGCCGCCGAGCAGGATTTCGCGGAAGCGCGAATGGCCGTAGCCGCCCATCACGATCATGTCGGAACCGAGGTCGGTTGCGATCGACAGCAGGGCGTTGCCCACGTCGATATCGGTCTTCTGGCGTACCACATTGACCTTGATGTTGTGGCGGGCGAGGTAGAGGCCGATGTCGGCGCCCGGCACTTCACCATGGGCATCGCCACGGGAATCCGGATTGAACACGACCACGTCGACGTTCTGCGCACGCTTGAGCAGCGGAATCGCGGCAGTCACGGAACGCGTTGCGCTGGTGCTCGCATCCCATGCGATCAGGACGCGCTTGGGCATGGCGTCGTAACGGCCGACGTAGGGAACGATCAGGACCGGGCGGCCAGAGTTCATCACCACGAATTCCGGGAAGTCGGGCAGGGTGGTCGACGACGGTTCGTCGAGGTTGGTCTGGCCGATGACCACGAGGTCGCTGTAGCGGGCCTGCAGGCTGACGCCGGCGCCGGCTTCGTCGTCTACCTGGCGTGCTTCATAGGACTGCACGCCAATGCTCTTGACCGTGCTTTCGAACTGCGCGAGCGAATTTTTTGCCGCGTTGCGGAGCTCTTCGAGATGGCTGTCGAGATGAGAAGCCATGCCGCCGCCTTCGTAAATGAAGCGGGACTGGTAAATGAAGCGGGATACGCCGCTCGGCGCGGCACCGATCAGGTGCGCTTCGTCGTTCATCGCGATTTGCGCTGCGAGCTTGATGCGCTCAACTGCATGCTTGTCTTTGTCCACATGGACGAGTACCGTTTTGTACGACATGTAATCTTCCTTTTATTGATTGGCTAGGCTTCCGCCACGGCTTGTTCTCCAAAGGTGGCGATGCACTCATTCAAGTTGCGTTATTAGCGTAGGGCCTGACTTCGATGCAGTCCAGAAAAATGCGAGCGGCCCAAACATTAGTTCTGGCATTTTTGACTCAGATCAAAATTTCCCCGGGCACCGATTCGTAACATCGTCGGCACATGAAAATGCGGTACGTATTGCCGATTTTCGCCGCCGAAGAAGGCACGCCGGAAGGCGTAGCATCACTGCACTGCAATCGCCTGTCACAGGTCGATAGCCAATCCCGAATCACTGCCGTCGCTTTGCCGCGTTCATGCATTGGCAGTGCGACAATTGCAGGAATTGAACCGGCCAGCCAGGAATTGCCATGACCGTCAGGAACCTCAAGCATCTGTTTGAACCGAAATCGATCGCGCTTGTCGGTGCGTCCCCGAAACCGGCTTCGGTTGGTGTGACTGTGCTGAAAAATCTCCTCGCCGGCGGATTCTCCGGCGAGATCATGCTGGTGAACCCGAAGTACGACAGCCTTGCGGACCGCCCTGTGCATGCCTCGGTTTCGAAGCTGCCGAGTGCCCCGGACCTGGCCGTCATTTGCACGCCGCCGTCCACCGTTCCCGGGATCATTTCCGACCTGGGAAAGCTGGGTACGAAGGCGGCAATCGTCCTGACGCCCGGCCTTGCCGCCGCGCGCGACCTGGTCGGGCGGAACATGCGGGACATGATGCTCAAGGCGGCGCGGCCGCATCTGCTGCGCATCCTCGGGCCGAACAGTGTCGGCCTGCTCGTGCCGCGGCTCGGCCTCAATGCAAGTTTCGCGCACATCGATGCGCTTCCTGGAAAAGTCGCTTTTGTCTCCCAGTCCGGGGCAATGTCCACCGGCGTCCTCGACTGGGCCAAGGCGCGCAATATCGGATTTTCCAAGTTCATTTCGCTCGGGGAAAAATGCGATGTCGACTTCGGCGACGTGCTCGACTATCTCTCCGGTGACAACGATACGCAGGCGATCCTGCTGTACCTCGAAGCCATCCGCGATGCGCGCAAGTTCATGTCCGCCGCGCGTGCTGCAGCGCGCAGCAAGCCGATCATCGTGATCAAGGCCGGCCGCGCGCCGGAAGGCGCCAGGGCCGCAGCGTCGCACACCGGTGCGCTTGCCGGTGCGGACGATGTGTATGACGCTGCAATCCGGCGGGCGGGCATGCTGCGGGTCTATACCACGCTCGACCTGTTCGACGCAGTGGAGACGCTTGCACATTCCCGGCCCTTGCGCGGAGATCGCCTTGCCATCATCAGCAATGGCGGCGGGCCAGGCGTGCTGGCGACGGATGCGCTCATCGGCAAGCAGGGCAGCCTGGCGGAACTCTCGACTCAGGCGGTCGACAGCATGGACAAGGTGCTTCCGCACGGCTGGTCGCGCGACAATCCGGTGGATGTCCTCGGCGACGCTTCGGCGCAACGCTATATCGACGCCATGGACATTGTGATGCGCGAGAAGGATGTCGATGCTGCCTTGCTGATCCATGCACCGTCGGCGATGGTGCGCAGTGCCGATCTGGCCGCAGCCCTGGTGCCAGCCGTCAGGAATGCCTCGCGCAACATCCTGTCCTGCTGGCTCGGCGGCGAAGAGGTTGCTCAGGCAAGGAGCGTGTTTTCCGAAGCGGGGATCCCGACCTACGACACGCCGGAGGAAGCGGCACGCGGCTTCATGCAGATCGTGCAGTACAACCGCAACCAGAAGCTGTTGATGGAAGTGCCTGCGTCCTCTGTCGCATCGGTCGAGGAAGACCGGGCGGCGGTGCGTGCGCTGGTCCGGAAGGCGCTCGATCGCGGGCGCGATACCCTGACTGAACCGGAGGCGAAGCAGGTGCTGGCGGCGTACGGCATTCCGGTGGTGCAGACGCGATCCGTCGGCACCATCGAGGAAGCGGTGGAATGCGCACAGCGCATCGGATTTCCCGTCGCGCTCAAGATTCTTTCTCCCGACATCATGCACAAGTCGGACGTGGGCGGCGTGGTCCTCGACCTGGAGGATGCCGATTCGGTGCGGGCGGCTGCCACCGCGATGAACCGGCGGTTGGCCGGGATGCGGCCGCGCGCGGCACTGGCAGGTTTCTCCGTGCAATCGATGGTGCGCCGTCCGGAGGCACGGGAGCTGATTGTCGGCGTGGCTACCGACCCGGTTTTCGGACCTGTCATCCTGTTCGGGCAGGGCGGCATTGCAGTGGAAGTCACCGCCGACCATGCGATCGGCCTGCCGCCGCTGAACACCGTGCTGGCGCGCGACATGATTTCGCGCACGCGGGTATCGCGGCTCCTTGCCGGATTCCGCAATTGCGCGCCGGCCGACCTCGATGCGATCTGCCATACGCTGATCCAGATCTCGCACCTTGTCATCGACATTCCCGAGATCATGGAGCTGGACATCAATCCATTGCTCGCGGATGCGAACGGCGTGATCGCACTGGACGCCCGCATCAGCATCCGGCCGACCGAAAAGGGCGGCATGGACCGTCTCGCGATCCGTCCCTACCCGGAGGAGCTGGAGGAGTGGGTGGATTGGCAAGGCGAAAAGATCCTCCTGCGCCCGATCAAGCCGGAAGACGGGGCGCAGCACGTGGAATTCTTCGGTTCGCTTACGCCGGAGGATGTGCGCATGCGGATGTTCGTCCATATGCGCGAGCTGTCGCCGGGGCAGCTTGCCCGGATGACGCAGATCGATTACGACCGCGAAATGGCCTTCATTGCCACCCGTATGCGTGCCGATGGGACGCCGGAAACGCTGGGCGTGGCCCGCATCGTTTTCGATCCCGACAACATCCAGGGCGAGTTCGCGGTCACCGTCCGCTCGGAGCTGAAGGGCAAAGGCCTGGGCAAGCTGCTGATGCAGAAGCTGATCCGCCATTCGCGCGACCGGGGTGCGCAGGAAATCGTCGGCGAAACCCTGAGCCAGAACCAAGCGCTCCTTGGGCTGGTCAAGCCGCTTGGATTCTCGGCGCACCGGTCGCGCGAGAACGATACCTACCTGCTGAAACTTCCATTGAAAAAAGACTAATTCACAATCGCCAGTCTTCGCCGCGATTGCATTCAGGGGGCTGGCAATATAAGATTCTTCTTAAATGAATCTTTTAGGAGCTGTCATGACCCTCGTGAGGATAGAAGAACCGCGTGTAAAGGAGCCGGTGCAGACCGGGTTCTCCCATCACCCCGTGTTCCGGCTCGGTTTCCGTCCGTTCTATCTGCTTGCCGCACTGTTTGCCGCGCTCAGTGTCCCGCTATGGATTGCCCGCTATTTTGGCAGCCTTGGTGCGCTGGTCCACGTGGACCTGAACTGGCACATGCACGAGATGGTGTTCGGTTTTGCCATCGCGGTCATCATCGGCTTCCTGTTCACTGCCGGCCGGAACTGGACGGGGTTGTGGACGCCGAGGCGAGGGCATCTCGCCGCGCTGGCGGGACTGTGGATCGCCGGCCGTCTTGCGATGCTGTTCACGCCTCCCGTTGTCGCTGCCGTCGTCGACCTTCTTTTCCTGCCATTGGCTGCGTATCCGATCTTCCGTGTACTGCAGCGCACCGGTAACAAACGCAACATGTTCCTGGTCGTCCTGCTCGCATTGCTGACGCTGGTCAATGCGCTCTTCCATGCGTCCATGACCGGTCTGCTGCAGATATCGTCCGTCGGGCCGATCCAGGCTGCCATTCTCATCATTGTCATGATCGAATCGGTCATCGGCGGACGGGTGATCCCGGGATTCACCGCCAATGCGATACAGGGCGTCAAACCGGTCATGAATGAAAAACGCGACAAGATCGGCATCGCGCTGACCGCACTTGCTGCACTGGCCTGGATCGCGCAGCTGCCCGGACCGCTCACCGGATCGCTTGCAGTAGCGGCTGCCGTCGCGCAGGCCACGCGGGTATTGGGCTGGATGCCCCATGTCACGCTGCGCAAACCGATCCTCTGGATCCTGCACCTGTCGTATGCATGGATTCCCGTCGGACTCCTCATGCTGGGATTGACCGCATGGGGAATGACGACGAGCAGTGCCGCATTCCACGTCCTTGCCATCGGTTCGATGGCCGGTTTGATCATTGGCATGATCACACGTACTGCACTGGGTCATACCGGACGTCCGCTCCACGCGGGAAATAGCGAACTTGCCATGTATGTCCTCATCCAGGTTGGGGTGATTGCGCGCATGCTCGCCGCGGCGAATCTCATGCGTCCGGAAATGCTGGTGGCGGCTGCGGCGTGCTGGAGCGCAGCCTTTGTCCTGTATGTGGTCGTCTATGCGCCGTATCTCCTGTCGCCGCGTGTTGACGGCAGGGAGGGATGACGCACTTTCTGCTTGACTTTTTTTCGCGCGGTAACGCAATCCGGGCCTTTTTGACATAGATCAAGGCCCCTTTTTTGTCCGGAAACGTACACTGCAAGCCAGTCTGATAGCGCCCTATCTTGGGGCGAACGACAGGAGCAAAAACACTATGGCAGTTCCGGCAACCGCAGTTCCGATTTCATCCAACGTACAGTTCGATGCAGCGCTCATCCGCAAGATGAGCCAGCAGGGGCCGCGTTACACGTCGTACCCGACGGCAGACCGTTTTACGGAAAGCTTCGGCATGGGCGACTATCTGCAGGCGGTGAATAGCGTACGTGCCATGGGTGCGCGCAATCCGCTGTCGCTGTACCTGCATATCCCGTTCTGCGACAAGCTCTGCTACTACTGCGCATGCAACAAGATCATCACCAAGGTCCGCAGCAAGGCCGACGAATACCTCACCTACCTGAAGCGCGAGATCGAGATCCAGGGCAAGCTGTTTGCCGACATGAACACGGTCGAGCAGCTTCACTTCGGCGGCGGTACGCCGACCTACATTTCCGATGCGCAAATGGGCGACCTGCTGGCCCACCTGCGCAAGTGGTTCCGTTTTGCCACGGATGACGTGGGCGAGTATTCGATCGAAATCGATCCGCGCACCGTGTCGCCGGAGCGTGTGCATTCGCTGCGTGCGCAGGGATTCAACCGCATCAGCTTCGGTGTCCAGGATTTCGATCCGGACGTGCAGAAGGCGGTCAACCGCATCCAGCCGGAAGAGTGCACGCTGGGCGTGATGCAGGCTGCCCGTGACGCCGGTTTCCGTTCGATCAGCATCGACCTGATCTACGGCCTGCCGAAGCAGAACCTGATCACGATGGACAAGACGCTCAGCAAGGTCATCGCGGCCAACCCTGATCGCCTTTCGATCTACAACTATGCGCACATGCCGGCATTGTTCAAGCCGCAGCGCCGCATCAACGAAGACGAACTGCCGAGCGGCGAAACCAAGCTCGACATGCTGTCGCTGTGCATCCGCCGCCTGACGGAAGCCGGCTACGTGTACATCGGCATGGACCATTTCGCCAAGCCGAACGATGAACTCGCCGTTGCCCAGCGCCAGGGCCGTCTGCACCGCAATTTCCAGGGTTACTCGACCCATGCGGAAGCGGAAATGGTCGCGATGGGCGTTTCGGCGATCAGTTCGGTCGGCTCGACTTACAGCCAGAACGAAAAGACGCTGGAAGGCTATTACGAGCGCCTCGAACAGGGTGAACTGCCGATCTGCCGCGGCATCAAGATGAACGTCGACGACCTGCTGCGCCGGATCATCATCCAGATGCTGATGTGCAATTTCGAACTGTCCATCAAATCGGTGGAGCTGGCTTATCCGATCGCCTTCGCAAACTACTTCGCCACGGAACTCGAGAAGCTGCGCGCACTCGAAGCCGATGGCCTGCTCACCATCGATCCGGAATGGATCACGGTGACGCCGAAGGGCCGCCTGCTGATCCGCAACATTTGCATGGTGTTCGACCGCTATCTGGGCATGCCGCGCGAAGTGAAGCTGGAACGCATGCACTATTCCAAGACGATCTGACGATCCCCGAACCCGCCATCTGCGCGCCGCCGGCTTACCCGCCTTGCCGGCCGGCGCGGGCGGGTACCCGGCAGGATAGTCATCTACCTGCTATCCTCGCCAAGTGACAGAATTACACCTCATTTCCGTTTTCATGATTGGCCTCCTCGGCGGCGTGCATTGCGTCGGCATGTGCGGGGGAATCGTCAGCGCTTTTTCGGTCGCGACTCCGCGCCGCCCGTTTCCAATCCCGGTCACCAATGGCGCCGGTACGGTTGCCGCTCCCGCCATCTTTGACGGCGCCGGCCGTGTCGTCGCCTATAACGCCGGCCGTCTTGCCAGTTATGCCATTGCCGGCGGCATTGCCGGTGGCGTTGCGCAGAGTGTCCGAACCTTGTCATTCATGTCCTCCCTGCAGATTAGCGGTTACTGGCTGGCCAACCTCATGCTTGTCGCCCTCGGCCTGTACCTGATGGATGCGTGGCGCGGCCTTGCCAAGCTGGAAGCGGCCGGACAGCTTGTCTGGCGCCGGGTGCAGCCGATGGTGAAGCACCTGCTGCCCGTCGACAGCATGGCAAAGGCATTTGCCTTGGGCGGGCTGTGGGGCTGGGTTCCTTGCGGCATGGTGTACAGCGTCCTGATGACCGCGATGCTGAGCGGCTCGGCGGTGTCCGGCGCGGTTGTCATGCTGGCGTTCGGCGCCGGCACGCTCCCGGTCCTGCTCACCATGGGCATGCTCGGCACGCGCTTGCAGGCATGGACGCGCCGGCGCGCCGTGCGTGTCGCTGCCGGCCTTGTCGTTCTTGCATTCGGCCTTCTCGGCCTTGCGCGTGCCACCAGCGGCGTCTCGCTCGGCTGGCTTGACGGCCTCTGCCTGACGCCGCCTGCAGCGAGCTCGCACGGCGGAGGGCATTGATGGAATCCTTGTCATGCTTTCATTGCGGGCTGCCTGTCCCCGCGGGATCGACGTGGTCCGTGAAGATTTCGGGCGAAGAGCGCCCGATGTGCTGCCCCGGTTGCGAGGCGGTCGCGAAAACCATCGTCGACAATGGATTGTCCGATTACTACGTTACCCGCGAAAGCTATTCGCCGACCGGCGACCAGGAATCGCTGGTGCCGGCGGAGCTGCGCCTGTACGACGCGCCCGAAATCCTTGAACAGTTCGCTGAAAAGGATAGCCAGGACGCCGGTGTCTGCGAAGCGACCTTTTCCGTCGACGGCATCCGCTGCGCCGCCTGCGTCTGGCTGATCGAACGCCGGCTCGCGGCGGTGCAGGGCGTCCAGGCCATGAACCTGAACGTGGCAACCGAGCGCCTGCACGTACGCTGGCGCGAGGGCGACTGCAAGCCGAGCGACATCCTGAAGGCAGTACGCGAAGTCGGCTATACCGCTTATCCCTACGATGCGGTCCGCCATGGCGAGCAGTTGCAGCGCGCGAGCAAGAAGCTGTTCCGCCAGGTGTTCATTGCCGGCCTGTCCATGATGCAGGTGATGATGTATGCCGTCCCTGTCTACCTGGCAACCGACGGTACCATGGATGCCGACATGGAAGGCTTGATGCGCTGGGCCAGCCTGCTGCTGACGCTGCCTGCCGTGCTGTACTCCGGCCTGCCGTTCTTCCAGGGCGCATGGGCCAACCTGAAGAGCCGCGCGCTCGGCATGGACGTGCCGGTCGCCCTCGGCATTGCCGCAGCCTTCATCGGCAGTACCGTGGCGACATTCACCGGAGAAGGGGATGTCTATTTCGATACGGTGACGATGTTCATTTTCCTGCTGCTGTGCAGCCGCTACCTGGAACTGATCGCGCGGCGCAAGGCGGCTTCGGCGCTGGAGAAATTGCAGCATGCCTTGCCTGCATCGGCGGCGCGCATGCCGGGCTTTCCCCATGACCGGACGACGGAGACCGTGCCGGCCGCGCAACTGCGCGAGGGCGATATGGTGCTCGTGAAACCGGGCGAGGCCGTCGCAGCCGACTGCGTGGTGGTGGAAGGCAGCACCGCTGTCGACCTGTCATTGCTGACCGGCGAGAGCCGGCCCCAGCGCAAGGACATCGGAGACGAGCTTCCTGGCGGCGCGGTTAATGCGACGCAGGCAATCGTGGTCAAGGTGACCAAGATTGCAAGGGATAGCACGCTTTCGACACTCGTGAAACTGATCGAGCGAGCCGGCCAGGCCAAGCCGCAACTGTCGCTGTGGGCGGACAAGGTTGCCGCCTGGTTCGTCGCGGCATTGCTGGTGTTCGCCGTTGTCATCTTCGGCGTATGGCAGTGGATCGATCCGTCGCGCGCGTGGCAGATTGCCATCGCCGTACTTGTTGTCTCCTGTCCTTGCGCACTGTCGCTGGCGACACCGAGTGCGCTGGCTGCAGCGACAGACAGGCTGGTCAGGCAGGGCGTGCTTGCTGTCCAGCCACATGTCCTCGAAACGCTGTACCGGACGACGCATGTCATTTTCGATAAGACCGGTACGCTGACGCTCGGCAGGCCGGCATTGCGCGACGTCGCTGTGTTCGGCGGCAAAAATGCTGGCCACTGTGTGCAGGTGGCTGCGGCACTCGAAGCATCGAGCGCCCATCCGCTTGCCCATGCGATTGTCGAAGCGGCAAGAAAGTCGCGCGGCGAGGGCATGGAATCGGTGGCATCTGAGATCGTGCATACCGCAGGGCAGGGGATGGAAGGCGTGGTCGCGGGCGTGCGCTATCGCCTCGGTTCCGCCGCATTCGTTGCGGAAGTGGCCGGATCGGCAGCGCCGCATCCGGTCGGCGGGTTCACGCCGGTGTATCTCGGCATGGAAGGCCAATGGCTGGCCCGCTTCGATCTCGCCGATGAGGTGCGGCCGGATGCGAGGGATGTGGTCGCGCATTTCCGGTCGAATGGCAAGAAAGTCATCCTGTTGAGCGGCGACGAGGACAGCGTGACACGACGGGTGGCGTCGGAACTGGGCATCGAGACCGCGCATGGCGAATACCTGCCGGACCAGAAGCTCGCCTTCGTGCAAGACCTGCAGCGCGAGGGCGCGGTGGTGGCGATGGTCGGTGACGGCATCAACGACGCGGCCGTGCTGAAGGCCGCCGATGTGTCTTTTGCAATGGGCAGCGGGGCGGCGCTGGCGCAGACCCATGCGGATACCGTGCTGCTGAGCGGGCAAATTTCGTCCGTCGTGGATGCGCATCGCGCCGCCGCGCAGACCATGGCGGTGATCCGGCAGAACCTGACCTGGGCCACGATCTATAACATCGTGGCGATTCCGGCAGCGGCAGTCGGGGTGCTCAATCCCTGGATGGCGGGCATCGGCATGTCGCTCAGTTCGGCGATCGTTGTCGTCAATGCACTGCGCCTGCGGCGCATTCCTCGTGTACCATCGGCGTCCCCGGCAGGGCAGCAGGTGCTCAAGGCCGCTTGAAGGAATTGCATGGAAGCTCTCTATCTCCTCATCCCGCTCAGCATCGTGATCGTGTTCATCGCGATCTGGGTATTCTTCCGCGCATCGGACAGCGGACAGTTCGACGACCTCGTCGGGCCCGCCATGCGCATCCTGCAGGACGACGACCGTCCGCAGACTTCCGATTCCGCTGACAAAACTGCTTCCGAAATAGGCAAGAAGGACTAGATAAAAAGTACTGGTCCATAGCCATTCTCCCTATGAAAATGGCCTTGCGGGCAGAAGGGTTACCTTGATTCGGGTCAATTTGACTTGGGTCAAAGTTTTTCAAAACACGGAATCGTACTCTCCCTCCCATTCGTGTTACTAACCCTGGGAGATCGTACGTGGATACATCACTGAACTACAACTACAAGGTCGTGAAGCAATTCGCGATCGCTACTGTAGTGTGGGGCGTGGTGGGCATGTTGGTCGGCGTTTTCATCGCTGCACAACTAGCCTGGCCCGCACTCAATTTCGACATCGCCTGGTTAAGCTACGGCCGCTTGCGTCCGTTGCATACCAACGCTGTCATCTTTGCATTCGGCGGTTGCGCGCTGTTTGCCACTTCGTACTACGTCGTCCAGCGTACCAGCCAGGTACGACTGTTTTCCGACACGCTGGCCGCCTTCACCTTCTGGGGTTGGCAACTCGTCATCGTCGCCGCGGCTGTCTCCCTGCCGCTGGGTTTCACCTCGGGCAAGGAATACGCCGAACTCGAGTGGCCGATCGACATCCTGATCACATTGGTCTGGGTTTCTTATGCCGTGGTGTTCTTCGGCACGCTGGTCAAGCGCAAAGTACCCCATATCTATGTGGCTAACTGGTTCTTCGGTGCCTTCATCCTGGCTGTCGCACTGCTGCACGTCGTCAACAGCGCTGCGATCCCGGTCACCGCAACCAAGTCCTACTCCGCCTACGCCGGCGTGCAGGACGCGATGATCCAGTGGTGGTACGGCCACAATGCGGTGGGCTTCTTCCTGACCGCAGGCTTCCTGGGCATGATGTACTACTTCATCCCGAAGCAGGCCGACAAGCCGGTCTACTCCTACCGTCTGTCGATCGTGCACTTCTGGGCGCTGATTTTCACCTACATGTGGGCGGGCCCGCACCACCTGCACTACACCGCGCTGCCCGACTGGACCCAGTCGATCGGTATGGTGTTCTCGCTGATCCTCCTGGCTCCGTCCTGGGGCGGCATGATCAACGGCATCATGACCCTGTCCGGCGCATGGAACAAGCTGCGCAACGACCCGGTCCTGAAGTTCCTGATCGTTTCCCTGTCCTTCTACGGCATGTCGACCTTCGAAGGCCCGATGATGTCCATCAAGACCGTGAACGCACTGTCGCACTACACCGACTGGACTGTCGGCCACGTGCACGCAGGCGCCCTCGGCTGGGTCGGCTTCATCTCCATGGGCGCAATCTACTACCTGCTGCCGCGTCTGTTCGGCAAGAAGGAAATGCACAGCGTCCGCCTGATCGAAGTCCACTTCTGGGTGGCGACCATCGGTATCGTTCTGTACATCGCAGCAATGTGGATTGCCGGCGTGATGCAGGGCCTGATGTGGCGCGCGGTGAATGCCGACGGCACGCTGACCTACACCTTCGTCGAGTCCGTGAAAGCGACCTACCCGTACTACGTGATCCGCTTCGGCGGCGGCCTCCTGTACCTGACCGGTATGGTGATCATGGCCTACAACACGCTGATGACCGTGCGCGGCGCCAAGGCCGTTGATGCACGCATCCCGGCCTACGCGTCGCACGCTTGAATCAAGGAGCAGAAATGAAGAAATTTACCCATGAACTGATCGAGAAGAACCCCTGGCTGATGATCGCGCTGGTTCTGCTCGTGATCAGCGTCGGCGGTCTCGTGGAAATCGTGCCGCTGTTCTTCCAGAAGTCGACCACCGAACCGGTTGCCGGCCTGCAGCCGTACAACGCGCTGCGCCTGGCCGGCCGTGACGTGTACATCCGCGAAGGCTGCTACAACTGCCACTCGCAAATGATCCGTCCGTTCCGCGCCGAGACCGAGCGTTACGGCCACTACTCGGTTGCCGCCGAGTACGTGTACGACCGTCCGTTCCAGTGGGGTTCCAAGCGTACCGGTCCCGATCTGGCACGCGTAGGCGGCCGCTACTCCGACGAATGGCATCGTACCCACCTCGACAACCCGCGCGCCGTGGTGCCGGAGTCGAACATGCCGAGCTACCCGTGGCTCGCCACCACCAAGGTCGACCCGCAATCGGTCGCGCCGAAGATGGCGGCACTGCGCAAGCTGGGCCACCCGTACTCCGACCAGGAAATTGCAGACGCAGCGAAATCCGTCGAAGGCAAGACCGAACAGGACGCGCTCGTCGCCTACCTGCAAGGCCTGGGCATCCAGATCAAGGCGAAGAGGTAATCATGAGCTTCGAAAACCTGATCATGGACGCGCGCAATATCGTGACCGTGCTGAGCTTCCTGACTTTCATCGGTATCGTCTGGTGGGCATACAGCGCGCGTCGCAGCGCAGACTTCGAAACGGCAGCCAACCTGCCGTTCGCTGACGAACAAATGCAAGCTGCGGAGAAACAACATGGCTGACTTTACAAGTGAATTCTGGAGTATTTACGTTGCGCTGCTGACGATCCTCGGCATCGCCGGCTGCGCCCTCCTGCTGTGGCAGCAGTCCCGGGTCAAGATCCTGGTCGAGGCGGGCAAGGAAGCCGACACTACCGGTCACAGCTGGGATGAAGGCCTGTCCGAGTTGAACAACCCGATGCCGCGCTGGTGGATGTGGCTGTTCTATATCACCATCGTGTTCGGTGCGGTTTACCTGGTCCTGTACCCCGGCCTTGGCTCGTTCAAGGGCAAGCTGGGCTGGGCATCGACCGGCGAGTACCAGGAAGAGCTGAAGAAGGCGGACGCCGACTACGGTCCGATCTTCGCCAAGTACCAGGCGCAGGATCTCAAGACCGTGGCAGCGGACCCGCAGGCTCATGCGATGGGCGAGCGCCTGTTCCTGACCTACTGCGCACAGTGCCACGGCTCTGACGCACGCGGCAACAAGGGCTTCCCGAACCTGACCGACAAGGACTGGCTGTACGGCGGCGATCCTGACGTCATCAAGACGACCATCATGAACGGCCGTAACGGCATGATGCCCCCGATGGCTGCCGCAGTGGGTGGCGACAAGGAAGTGGAAGCGGTTGCGCATTACGTGCTCAGCCTCTCCGGTTCCACCGCGGACCCGATCAAGGCTTCGTTCGGCAAGGAGAAGTTTGCCGCCTGCGCAGCCTGCCACGGCGCAAACGGCCAGGGCAACCCGGCCATGGGCGCCCCGAACCTGACCGACAAGACCTGGCTCTATGGCGGCGGCGCGGAGACCATCATGGAAACGATCCGCAAGGGCCGTACCAATTCCATGCCGGCGTTCAACGAGTTCCTTGGCGAAGGCAAGGTGCACCTGCTGGCTGCTTATGTGTGGAGCCTCTCCAACAACAGCACCTCGGTAGCACAGAAGTAATTAGAGAACTTAGGCTCTAATCGCATGGCGGCAGCGGACAATCGCCGCCGCCATGCTTATTTCATAAGGTACCATTTCGGTCTCTTATGAAATAAAGATCAAGCGAGTCAATCAATGAGCGAACCGGCGCCGAAGGTTTCAGTCATTCGGATGTACAAGGCGCGCGAGGAAATCTATCCGCGCGAAATCAAGGGTTGGTATGCCAGCTGGCGCTGGGTGTGCGTCTGGCTGACGCAAATCGTGTTCTATGGCCTGCCGTGGCTGTCATGGAATGACAGGCAGGCCGTGCTGTTCGACCTCACCGCCCGCAAGTTCTACCTTTTCGGCATCGTGCTGTGGCCGCAGGACTTCATCTATCTTGCGCTGCTGCTGATCATCTGCGCGTATGCGCTCTTCCTCTTCACCGCCGTCGGTGGACGACTCTGGTGCGGCTATTCCTGCCCGCAGACGGTCTACACCGAAATCTTCATGTGGATCGAGAGCAAGATCGAGGGCAACCGCAGCCAGCGCATGCGTCTCGACAAGCAGCCGATGTCGGCCTCCAAGTTCGCCAAGAAGTCGGCCAAGCACCTCGTCTGGGGCGCGCTCGCGCTGTGGACCGGTTTCACCTTCGTCGGCTACTTCACGCCCATCCACGAATTGTCCGCTTCGGTGATGACACTGGACCTCGGTCCCTGGGAGTGGTTCTGGGTGCTGTTCTACGGCTTCGCCACCTACGGCAACGCCGGCTGGATGCGCGAGCAGGTCTGCATGTACATGTGCCCGTATGCGCGCTTCCAGAGCTCGATGTTCGACCCCGACACGCTCATCATCACCTATGACAAGGAACGCGGCGAGCCGCGCGGTGCGCGCAGCAAGTCGGCCGGGAAGTCCTCGCTCGGCGATTGCATCGACTGCTCGATGTGCGTGCAGGTGTGCCCGACCGGCATCGACATCCGCAACGGCCTGCAGTACGAGTGCATCGGCTGCGCGGCCTGTATCGACGCCTGCAACTCGGTCATGGACAAGGTCGGGGCGCCGCGCGGTCTGATCCGCTACTCGACCGACAATGCCATGCGCAACCACCTGTCGGACAAGGACATCCGCAAGCGCGCGACGCGTCCGCGCGTGCTGATCTACAGCGCAATCCTGGTGATCATCATTGGCGTGTTCTTCGGTTCGCTGTTCACGCGCACCGAGTTGAAGATGGACGTGATCCGCGACCGCGGCTCGATGGGACGCGAGGTCGAGGACGGCATGATCGAGAATGTGTACCGCCTGCAGATCATGAACACGGACGAAAGGCCGCACAAGTACAAACTGAGCGTATCCGGCATCGACACGATTGCACTTTCCACGCCGGAAGTGGTCGAACTGAATGCAACCGAATCGCGCGCGGTGCCCGTCCGGGTCCGTGTCGGCCCGGGCAAGGGCGAGAAGGGATCCAACAAGATCGCATTTGAATTGCAGGCCATCGATGATGAGAGCCTGCACGTAAGGGAAAAAGCGGTATTCATCGTGCCGCGTTAAGGAGATGACATGCAAGCTGCAGCCATGCCCCCGAAGATGAATGACCAACAGCCCTGGTACAAGCACCGCTGGCCGTGGCTGTTGATGCTGGGCCCCGCAGTCGTTGTCGTTGCAGGCATTTATACGACTTACCTCGCGGTGTCGCAACAGGATGCGCTGGTCGTCGACGACTACTACAAGCAGGGCAAGGCCATTAACCAGGACCTGAGCCGCGACCGCAAGGCGGCGGAGATGGGATTGGACGCTTCGCTCCGCTACGAGCCGGCGAGCGGCAAGCTGGTCGGCACGATCAGCAGCCAGAAGCAGCCGTTCTCCGGCAAGCTGTACGTGAGCCTGGTGCACTCGACGCAGCCCTTGAAAGATTTGAAACTCGAGACGACGGCCGACCGGCAAGGCAAGTTCGCCATTGCGATCCCGCTGCTGGATATCGCGCGGTGGAACGTGGTGGTAGAGGGCGAGCAGCGGGACTGGCGTCTGTCCGGCGAGTGGATGTGGCCGCAGCAGAAACAGGTTGATATGAAGGCGGACCAGACGGTCCAAGGGTAACTCCGAAGTAGGATATTGTCTTACGTCTGGCGACAAATTAAATGCTGGTGCACAATATCCGCAGTACGGTCGTTCTCATTCTCGTGAATGACGTTCCCGAATCTGGGAATGTCAATGGTTCGAAAGTGGGAAATGACTAGTGCTGGATCCCGGTACAGCTTTACACCGATTGTTCGGAGTGAAAGGAGGGTAGGTTGATGGCGCGACTAATGATGGTCGTCTTGTGGCCGTCGTTTCTGGTGGCAATCGTCGCGGAAGGTTTCTTCTTCTCGATGTTCGATCCCTACGACCTGTCGCTGTTCGGGACATACCCGGACATCAAGCCCCTGGCGGTCTACAGCATCGGATTCTTCTGCTTCTGGCTGTTTTGTTCACTTGCCAGCATGCTTACTTTCTACCTGATGGCCGTGCCCAATGAGGCGCCGGCAGGCAGGCGCAACTTCCGGGGCTTGTAAAAAACAAAGGCGAGGGCGCCATGCGCCGCTCGCCTTCTTTTTTGGCGGCTACTGCGCGCTCAGGCGCAGGACTGCGTCCCTTGTGCGACTGCCTTGAGGGTGGTCGGATCGAGCAATTCCAGTTCGCGGTTGTTCACCTTGATCCAGCCCTGCTTCTTGAACTTGGAGAGCAGGCGGCTGATGCTTTCGATGGTCAGGCCGAGATAGTTGCCGATTTCTTCACGCGTCATCCGCAGCTGGAAGCTGGTGGACGAGTAGCCGCGTACCGAATAACGTGCGGACAAATTCGTCAGGAATGCCGCAAAACGTTGTTCCGCACGCATATTTCCTAGCAAAAGCATGACACTTTGCTCGCGGGTAATTTCCTGGCTCATCATCCGGTGGAAGTGATGCAGCAGCGTGGGCATCTCGGCGAACAGCGCTTCCAGACGGGCGAACGGGATTTCGCACACTTCGCTGTCTTCCAGAGCAATCGCGTTGCAGTGGTGGCGGTCGGTGCTGATGGCATCCATGCCGAGCAGTTCGCCGGCCATCTGGAAACCGGTGATCTGCTGGTCGCCGCTCGGGTTGATCTGGTGGGTCTTGAAATGGCCCAGGCGAATAGCGTACAGGTTGGTAAAGGGATCGCCGACGCGGTACAAGTGGGCATCGCGGGGCACCTTGCGGCGGCGGCCAATGATCTGGTCCAGCTTCGCCATGTCCAGCTCGTTCAATCCCATCGGCAGACACAACTGGTGCATGCTGCACGCCGAGCAGCGGGCGCGCAGCTCATGCACGGTAGCGGTCTGCTGCTGCGGCGGCGGGAACGGGATAGTTTGTGTCATGTCGGCAGGATTTAGGCGGTGCAGTATCATTTTCGAGCCCTTTTCCAAACTTTAAGAATTATTGCTGTTATGGCCTTGAATTGAGCCAGGTCAAGCAATGTCATGCAAACCTCGTGCCACCTTGCGCAAAATAGGTGAACAGGATGGCAATCCCGGTGCATCTTGCGGAATTGGTTTTCGGACGCGGGACGATAATGTACAGCATTACGCAGGCTTCGCGCTTGCACCCATCTACCCACATCCACAGGGAGACACATGCTGACCGAACGCGAGATCGAGAGCTGCTATCTGGGACAATTCATCCCGCTGCACTACCACCACAACATGCTGATGGATGCCCGGCGCATGGACGGCTTCAAGGCAGCCATCGACGCCGCTGTTTTTCCGGGGGCAAAGGTGCTGGAGCTGGGAGGCGGCACCGGCGTGCTGTCATGGTTTGCCGCTGCCAAGGCAGAGAAGGTCTGGTGCGTCGAGTTCAACCCCGAGCTGGTTGCCGAGGCGCGCCGCCTGCTGGCGCGGAACAAGGGCGGGGACAGGGTGGAGGTCATCCACGCCGACGCCTTCGAATACCTGCCGCCCGAGCCGGTGGACGTCGTGATCTGCGAAATGATCCACGTCGGCATGCTGCGCGAAAAGCAGGTGCAGATGATTGAAGCATTCAAGCGCCGCTATCGCGCGCGTTTCGGCGGCAAACTCCCGGTTTTCCTGCCGGAGGCTGCCATCATGGCTGTCCAGCCGCTCCAGCAGGCATATGACTTCCATGGCTACCAGGCGCCGATCGTCCAGTTCCAGGAGCCTTCGCACATCCAGGCAGGCAGTATCGAACTGGCGCAGCCTTCTGTATACAGTGTCCTCGACTTCAGCCAGGACACGGCGGAGACGATCCAGTGGGAAGGGTGTTTCACGATGACACAGTCGGGCTGTGTCAATGCGCTGCGCTTCATCACCAAGAATATCCTGGCCGTGCTCATGAAGCAGGGCACGACCATCGACTGGTTGAACCATTACATGGTCCTGCCGCTGGGCGAACCGGTACAGGTCGATGCGGGCGACACCCTGCGCGTCAGTTTCCAGTACCGCGCCGGAGGATCGATTCCGTCGCTGCAGCAGGCCATGCGCGCAGAGTGCGTCGTCGTCGATGAACGCATCCTCGCCTACGCCTGATTACTTCTTCAGGTTGAGGAAGATGTTCGCCGCGAAGACCAGGATCCCGAGCGCGGCGACAATTTCCGAAAACGCGAGCACGGGGACGAGGGCACGCTGGCCGGCAACCACGAAGGCCAGCGATACCGCCATCACCGGCAGCGAAATGTTGTGCAGCCAGAAGTGCGCCTTCGCCAGCTTGCTTGCGGCTGCCAGCGGATAGACGCTGTAGACGAGTCCGGCGAGCGCCATCGTGGCCCAGCCCAGGAGGTTGATGTGGGCATGGACCGGACGCATCGTGAAATCTTCGCTGGCACCCATCATGATGCCAAGCCCGACGCCGACGATCAGGTAGAGGACGGCGAGCTTCAGCCAGAGTGCGCCTGCGGTGGAAAAGGCGGGTTGGGCGAGGGATGGATTGGTGTGCATGATTGTTCTTCCTTTCTTTCAGGCGAGTTGTTCTTCTTCGGCGGCATCGGAAAGTGTCTCGCGGCCGACAAGCCGGAGCGCCGCAGTGACGACGGCGTCCTGCTGTGGCATGAAGGCCTGTTCCAGTACATAGCTAGAGGGCGCGGGCGCATCGGGGCCGGTCAGGCGCATGATCGGCGCCTTGAGCGAACCGAAGGCCTGTTCCGCGACGATCGCGCTGATCTCCGCGCCGACGCCGCACATGCGGCTGGCCTCATGGACGATGAGCAGCCGGCCGGTCTTCCTTATGGAGCGCAAGATCGCTTCCTCGTCGAGCGGCTTGAGCGTGCGCAGGTCGATCACTTCCGCATCGATGCCGTGTTCTTCGAGCTGAGCGGCTGCCTGCATGCAGGTGTCGACCATCTTGGCGTAGGAAATGATGGTGACGTCCGTGCCCTGGCGCCGCACTGCGGCCTTGCCCAGCGGGACAAGGTGTTCGCCTTCGGGAACCTCGCCCGGCACATAGCCGAGCGGCATGTCGACGAAGAAGAGTACCGGGTTGTCGTCACGGACTGCGGATTTCAGCAGGCCCTTGAAGTCGGCGGCGTTCGACGGCATCACTACCTTCAGTCCAGGGCTGTGCACGAACCAGGCCTCGAGGTTGTGGTTGTGCTGGGCGCCGACAGTCCAGCCGCCGCCCGTCATGGAAAGCACGACCATCGGGAATTCGAACTGGCCGCCGGATATATAGCGCAGTTTGCCTGCGCTGTTGACGATCTCGTCCATCGCAAAACACAGGAAGGGGGCGAACAGCATGTCCACCACCGGCCGCAACCCGGTGGCTGCGGCGCCGGCGGCGGTTCCTGCGATGATGCCTTCGGCAAGCAGCGTATTCCGTACCCGCAGCGGACCGAATTCCTTTGCCAGCTCCTTGCGCTTGGTCGCGACGCCTTCGCCGAACATCAGCACGCGCTCGTCGCGGCGCATTTCCTCGGCCAGCGCCTGTTCGATGGCTTCATTGACGGTAATCTGTGGCATGGTGCGGCTCCTCAGGCGTAAACATCGGTAGTGAGTTCGGACGGAACAGGGAAGGGCGAAGCAGTGGCGAAGGCTGCCGCACGCTCCACTTCCGCGGCGATACGCTCTTCCATCAGCGCGATATCGTCCTCCGTCAGTGTCCCGTTCTGCAGGAGGCGTGCGCGTGTCCTCGCGACCGGGTCTTTCCCGCGCCATCCCGCCAACTCCTGCGCATCAACATAGGACTGGTCGTCCGGCTCGAAATGGCCGCGCAGGCGATAGGTATAGGTTTCGAGGAGGTAGGGCTTGCCGGTCTTGCGGATATGCGCAATGGCTTCCACCGCTGCCGCATGGACTGCCTCGACATCGTTGCCGTCCACCGTGCGGCTAGCCATGCCGTAGCCCTTCGCCCACTCGCTGACGTGGTCGCCGGTCATGGTTTCCTTGCGGTGCACATAGGCTTGCCACTGGTTGTTTTCGCAGACGTAGAGGATGGGCAGGCCCCACACCGATGCCAGGTTGAGCGATTCATGGAAGATGCCTTCGCAGGCCGCGCCGTCGCCGAAGAAGCAGGCGACGATGCCGTCCTGTTTGAGCATCTTGGTCGAGAGTGCAACCCCGGTGGCCAGGGAAAGTTCGCCGCCTACGATGGTCGAGGTCAGGACGACGCCCAGTTCCTTGGCGGAGATGTGCAGCGAGCCGCTCTTGCCCTTGCAGTAGCCGGTGCTGCGCCCCATCACCTCGGCCATCATGCGGCCAGCGTCGGCGCCGCGTGCAAGCAGGTGGCCGGCGCTGCGGTGGTTGGTGAGAATGCGGTCGCCAGGACGCAGGGCGCGCACGACGCCGACCGCCGACGCCTCCTGTCCGACGGCGGTGCAGGTGCCTGCCATGCTGCCGGCCGCCTGCAGCGCGGCGGCTTTTTCTTCGTAGGCCCGGATCAGCATCATGCATTCGAGCATGGATGCGGGGCTGCTCTCGGTTGCAATGTGATTCATGAATGTCCCTCTTCAACGGATCGGAAACGAGGGACGAAGTCTAAAGCGCGAAGGGGCGCAACAGAGCAGCCTGCGGCGGGCTTAAGATTTTTTTAAGATGAATTGAATGAAGTTTTAGGGAAGCCGCCGGCGAAGGTTTCCAGGCGGATGCAATCAGGGCAGGTTGACGTTGTCGTCGTGCATGAGACGGCCGATCTTTTCTTCCCATTCCTTCAGCTCTGCACGGTAGCGTTCCATGGCCAGGGCATGCAGGTCGAACACGCAGGGTTCGCAGCCGCTGCGGCAGCAGTCTCCGTCATCCGGCGGTTCGGGCGGCAAGGGTTTGGGTGGCAGGTCGGGAAAATCGTGTGTCATGCGGAGGCCGGGCGCCTGATGTGCGGCAGCCCGGAACCCCGATTGTAGCCTGCTTCAGCCGTCGGCGTTGATCGTCGCCACCAGTTCCTGCAGCACCTGTTCGGCCTTGTCGTTGTCCACCTGGCAGGTGCCTGCGTTTTCGTGCCCGCCGCCGCCGTACTTGAGCATCAGTTCGCCGATGTTGGTCTTCGAGCTGCGGTTGATGATCGACTTGCCTGTGGCGAACACGGTGTTCTGGTTCTTTAGTCCCCACAGCACATGGATCGATATGTTCGTTTCCGGGAAGAGAGCGTAGATCATGAAGCGGTTGCCGGCATAGATCGTCTCTTCCTGGCGCAGGTCGAGCACGATGAGGTTCTTGTGCACGGTGGAGCAGCGCCGGAGCTGGTCCTTGAATTTTTCCTCGTGCTCGAAATACAGGTTCACGCGCTCCTTCACATCCGGCAGTTCCATGATCTGCTCGATGCTGTGGTTCCTGCAGTAATCGATCAGGTCCATCATCAGGTTGTAGTTCGAGATGCGGAACTCGCGGAAGCGGCCCAGTCCGGTGCGCGCATCCATCAGGAAGTTCAGCAGGTCCCACTTTTCGGGATGCAGGATTTCGTCGCGGTTGAACTGTGCCGCATCCCCCTTGTCGACGGCGGCCATCATGTCATTCCACGCAGCGGGGAAAGCGATCTCGCCGCCGTAGTAGTCATAGACGACCCGTGCCGCGGACGGCGCGCGCGCATTGATGATGTGGTTGGCCTTGCCGCCTGCGTTGCGCAGGGTTTCCGAAAAATGGTGGTCGAAGGCCAGATGGGCGCCGGGAACATAGGGCAGGTTGGTGGTGATGTCGCGATCGGTGATGTCGATCTTCCCGTCCTGCATGTCCTTGGGATGGACGAACTTGATGTCGTCGATCATGTCGAGATGCTTGAGCAGGACGGCGCAGACCAGTCCATCGAAATCGCTGCGCGTCACAAGCCGGTATTTCTGGTCTTCTGCGGACATGAGGCTCCTCCACCGGAAAATTGCTGTCTCTGGATATGTTTTCGCAGTGCCGATCCGAACGGCATGCTGCTATCCGGAAATATTACGCCTCCGGACATGCCGGGGACAAGCGGGGGATGAAGGAAATTTTCAGCGGCTCAGGTTGCCTGCAGCAGCAGCGGACGCTCGACGCAAAGACGGAAACGCCCCCGGCCGGTTTTCTCGATGCGCATCGGCGCGCTGCGGTCCACCAGGCGCTTGCCGAGCAGGATCAGGCGGGCTTCGAGATTGTCGCTGACATCCGGGAGGCGAACGCGCGAGTCGAGGCGCAGTTCGCGATTGGTGAATTCCGAGCGCCCCTTGTCGGAATAGTCGCGCAGCAGCGTCCAGAGGATCGAACCGGCGACGCCCTTGATCAGGTAATCGTCGCCGAGGAAAACGCTGTCGTTTTCCGCGAAATGGCGCACCACGAGCGGAGCGCCGCCATGCCGCGGCGGGGCGGCCGATGCTGCCGCGGTGTCTTCTGCCGCTTCCCCGGCAGCCGTCTGCAGGATGTGCATCGCCATGCCGAACTGGGCGGCGACACTGGCAAGGGCATCCTCGTCGTCGTAGGTAAAGCGGAGATCCAGCGGGCTTTCGACATAGAGCACGCCGAGCAGGCGCTGGCCGGAAATGATAGGGACGGCGAGCTGGCTGCGCGGAGACGGCAGGCCAGGGAGCGGAATCGCCGTTTCCAGCGCGCTTGCCCATTCGCTGTTTTCGGCGCTCTCGCGAACGGCCCGGCTGTACGCATACTCCGATGTCATGTGTCCGATGCGGATCGGGGTACGCTCGCGCGCCGCGACGCCGATCACGCCCTGGCCAAGCGGGATCTCCGACCCCGCTCCCGAGGCTTCATAACCCATGCTCGCGACCGTGTAGAGGCGCGATCCGGGCGCGTCGAGCATGAGGAGCATCGCATGATGGATATTGAATTGCTGCTTCAGGCAGGACAGCAGTTCCGCCATGAGGCGTTCGAGGTCCGTGCATGCGGCGAGGCGCGTGGTGGTGGCGCGCAGCGCCGACAAGAGGTTGCATGGCGGCGCCGGGGCCGGTTGCGTTTCGCCTGCCAGCCGCGCTACGTCGAGCACCCTGTACACGTCCGAACCCAGCAGCCGGAAGACGCCGCTCATCCCGGTGTGGGACGCGATGCCCGCCAGCTTCGCTTTCATGACTTCGAACAGCGGCCCGGTGGTTTCGGTGTGCAGGTACTGCAGCGTGAGCCGGTACTGCGCCACCGTGACCGGATGCGTCATGATCAGCGAGGCCCGGGGATTGGCCATGATGTTCTGGCGCGTCTTGTTGAAAAACTGATAAGAGAGCGCAACATGCTCGCCATCGACAAACTGCACCTGCGACAAATAGGCGAGGTTGGGTGTGCCGTCGAGGGATGCCGTCGACATCGTTGCCGGCACGACGCCTTCGAAGCATTCCCGTATCGCTTCCAGCCGTATCGTCATGCTGTCCTCGCCAGCAATTCGCCTGCCTTCGGACCGGGCGTTTGCGAGTAGGCTTCGGCCGGGGTGAAGCGGATACCGACCATCTCCCCAGGCGGACAGGCAAGCAAGGTCTCGACTATTGCTCGCTGGAAGCCGATCCGTTCCAGTTCCTGTGCGAATGCCTCGCGGTACGCCTCGACGAGGTCGAGATCGCCAGCCTGCAGAGGAACGCGCTGCGCGTCGCGTGCCTTGACCTGCACGGTGCGATGCGTCGACGGCTCGGTGAATACCGCTGCCACGGCGCTGTTCTCGCGAATGCACTGGAGCACCGGCTCCGCTTGCCGCGCCGGCACGAACATTGTCATCTGCCGCCGGTCGGGAGAAATGCGACAACCAATTGCGCGCACGTGGACCGGTGCCGCGGCCAGGGTGCAGGCGGCAATCCCCATGCTTACGCCGATCTGGAAAAATGCGGCGTGCGCGGCGTCCAGGACAGGTTCGTTGGCGGCGGCCATAGACGTGGATTTATGATTTGTTATGTTTTATCCGACAGATCATACCGTCGAATCCATCGGTTTGCATTGTGGAGAAATCGTGGAAGGATGGTTCTGGTAGAGTGCCGGGATGACTAAACAGACATTGGATCGCATCCTGCAATCGCAGGGATTCGGCAGCAGGAAATGGTGCCGGGAATTGATTTCGGACGGCGAGGTATCGATCGGCGGCGCGGCGGTCACCGACTACCGTGCAAGCTTTGACACGGAAGGACTGGTCTTCACGATCTTCGATGAGGAATGGATGTATCGCGAGCGGGTGTACCTTGCGCTGAACAAGCCCTCCGGCTACGAGTGTTCGCGCAAGCCCAGCCATCATCCCGGGGTCCTCACGCTCCTGCCGGAGCAGTTTGCATGGCGCGACGTGCAACCCGTCGGACGGCTGGACCACGACACGACAGGTCTCCTGCTGTTGTCGGACGACGGCGCGTTCATCCATGCGCAGTCGTCGCCGAAACGCCATGTGCCCAAGCTGTACCTGGCGACGACCGCCGAGCCGGTCACGGACGAACTGGTTGGCCTCCTGCTGGGCGGCGTGCAACTGCATGACGAGCCGGCACCGATTGCCGCGCGCTCCTGCCGCCGCGTCGGCGACCGTCAGATCGAGATCGTCCTCGAGCAGGGGAAGTACCATCAGGTCAAGCGCATGCTGGCCGCGGCAGGCAACCATTGTGCTGCGTTGCAGCGTACTGCAATCGGGAAATTGACGCTGGAGCAATTGGCGCTGGATGAGGGTGAATGGCGCTACCTGGGAGCGGAAGACCTCGCGCTATTGATGTCTGAATGACAGCATCGCGGCCGATGATGTGTGGCTTTTTGGCAGCGTGGTGACATGCGTCAATGAATTGAGTCCGATTCCTTTTTCCGGGAAGCTACACGCACGCCATTTGAGAATAATATATATCCCATCGCAAAATCCCCCTCGTGGAACGCATGGCTGATACAGAATACAAGCGTCTTTTACAGGCGGCGAAGGAACGCGCGCTGTTGGGATTCCTCTCCGTTGTGCAGCGCGCCATGCAGGAAACCGACAAGAATATCGTCGACCTCCTGGCTGGGGCCAAGTCCGGACTCGACCACTCCGCACTCACTTCCGTACGACATTTCCTGCGGCAGGACGGCAACGTCTTCCTGCGGCGCATGGACGACCTGTTCAAGAACAGCCTCGACCGCGCGATGCAGACGATGTATGTCGACCTGCGTCCCGGAATGCGCAAGAAGACGGCAGATGAACTGAGCCTCATCGACGACGATGTCGTGACGCACCAGATCGAAGTCGGACGCCTGACGGAGCGCATGCGCGACGCGAACGAAGAAAACATCGGGCGCCTGAATGTTATCGTCGCGCAGCTGCACGGCCAGCGCGAGGCCAAGGAGCGCGAGAATCCCTTCCGTCCCTACCTGCTTGCGCGCGCGCTCTACGAGGCAATCAAGGAAACGGTCCCGGATGAAGCCAAGGCCAAGGTGTTGTTCGAGCACCTGTCCAACGCACTGGCCCAGCATTTGCCGGGCTATTACAACTCCATCCGCGAAGTGTTCGAGTCGTCCGGCGTGGCGGGCCGGTTCCAGGCGCAACGTTCGCGCGCCGCGCATAACCAGCGTTACTTCGGTGCGCCGGCGATGGATCCGAACCTGACAGCGCGCGTCATGCCCGGCCTGCAGCGCATGCTCGAAAACCTGCAGGGCATCCCCGCCGGTACGGGGGCTACGCCGGGCGCGCCAAACGGCGGCCAGCCCGAGTCGGTTCAGGATTTCATCCGCCAGATGTTCATGCCCTCGAAGGCGATCGCTTTCGGGCTGAACGGCGATCCCCTGAAGGCACGCGGCATCGAGATCACGTCCAATCCCCTGGTGTCCAAACTCCATCAGTTCCAGCACAAGGCCGCGCGCAACGAGCCGATCGCCGAGAAGGTCGAATCCGGCAAGAACGCGCTGCCTGCGCTGCGCGCGCAGATGGGGCTCGACAACGCATCCCTCATGGAGCGGATGACCGTCGACGTCGTGTCGATGCTGTTCGAGTTCATCCTTGAGGACGACCATGTGCCTGCCGAGATGCGCTGCCAGATCAGCCGTCTCCAGGTGCCGATCCTGAAAGCCGCCTTGCTCGACCAGGACCTGATGCAGGACGAATCGCATCCCGCGCGCCTGCTGCTCAACCGCCTGAGTACCGCTGCCGTTGCCGCCAATCCGTCAACCAGCGCAGGGAAGACGCTGGCTGCGGAAATCGAGCGCGTCGTCGACAAGGTGCTGGCCGAATTCAACACCGACACCGCGGTGTTTGCGACATGTGCAAGCGAGTTCGAGACTTTCCTTGCCGGCTTCCTGCGCAAGGAAGACAATCTTGCGGCGCGCGGCATCGAGGCGGTCGAAGACGCCGAACGTTTCAGCGTGCTGCTGACCAATGTCACGAAGACGCTGTGCGACGTGCTGGTGCCGCTGAACGTAGACAAGCGTATCTCCGACGTCATCATCCTGGTGTGGCCACATGTGCTGGTGCACGCCGCATGGCAGGACCGGCTGGGCAACATCAGCCAGGACGATCCGGCCAGCATGGCCCGGCAGTTTCATTCCGCGCTGCCGGAGCTGGTATGGAGCCTGCAGGAGAAATCGCCGCAGCAGCGTACCGTGCTGATCCGCCTTCTCCCCGATCTCGTCAAGCGCCTGCGCAAGGCGCTGGAGATCATCCAGTTGCCGGAGGAGGATTCAAAGCAGATCCTCGACAACCTGGTCGACATGCACACCCAGGTCCTGCGCAGCCAGCCACGGCCCGGCGCACCGGAGCAGACGTCGCTGGAAGACCTTCGCAAGGAATTCTCGCGGCTCGCATTCAGCTGGGAGCGCGCCGCATGGGAATTGCCGGAACCGCCGGCCCCGCGCGAGGACATCATCATGGAAATCTTCGCGCGGCATGGCGCCAATGCTGACATCAACCTCGGCCTGAATACCGTTTCATCGACGGCGGCAGACCGCGAATTCCTGACGCAAACCTACCTGCTGGGCACGCGCGTGGCGTTCCGCGCGCCTGATGGACGCAATATTCCCGGCCAACTGGTCTGGATCAGCACCCATCGATCGCTCTACCTGTTCAAGCAGGAAGGCAAGTCGACGCTGGCGGTGTATTCCCCGGCGGCGCTGCTCGAAGCCTTGCGCGAGGAATCCATCATCCCGGTGGAATACGCGCCCGTCTTCGAACGGGCCGTGGAGTCGCTGCTGTTCGGCGTCGGCACGATCGCCAGGGCGGCATGAGCCGTGCCCCGTCACCGGGGCACGGGCATCACTTGATGATTTCGTAGCAGGGGTTGTATTTCTTGCCCGGCAGCTTCATGCGGTGCTGGGCGACGAAGGATGCCAGCAGGGCGTCCATCGGTTCCATGATGTTCTTGTCCCCGTGGATCTGGAAGCGGCCGTGCTGCTCGATGGCGCGGATGCCCTGGTCCTTCACATTGCCCGCCACCACGCCTGAGAATGCACGGCGCAGGTTTGCGGCCAGCAGGTGGCGCTCCTGGTCCTTGTGCAGGTGCAGGTTGCGCATGTTCTCGTGCGTCGGCGCAAACGGCATCTGGAACTCGTGGTCGATCTTCAGCAGCCAGTTGAAGTAGTAGGCGTCGCTGCGCTCCTTGCGGAACTCGCGCACCGCCTTGATTCCTGTGTGCATTTCCTGCGCCACGCGCTGAGGATCGTTGACGATGATCTTGTAGCGCGACCGGGCTTCCGGTCCCAGGGTCTCGCCGATGAAATGGTCGATCTGGGTGAAATAGTCCTTCGCGCTTTCCGGGCCGGTGAAGATCAGCGGGAAGGGCTGCGCCGCATTGTCCGGATGCAGCAGGATGCCCAGCACATACAGGATTTCCTCTGCCGTCCCGGCGCCGCCCGGGAAGACGACGATGCCATGCCCGACGCGGACGAAGGCTTCGAGGCGTTTTTCGATATCCGGCATGATCACCAGGTCGTTGACGATCGGGTTCGGCGATTCGGCAGCGATGATTCCCGGTTCGGTGATCCCCAGGTAGCGGCCGCTGGCGTTGCGCTGCTTGGAATGGGCCACGGCCGCGCCCTTCATCGGCCCCTTCATGGCGCCCGGACCGCAGCCGGTGCAGATGTCGAGGCCGCGCAGGCCCAGTTCGTAGCCGACCTTCTTCGAGTAGTCGTACTCCTGCCGCGAGATCGAGTGACCGCCCCAGCACACCACCAGGTTGGGATTGGTGATGGCGCGCAGTACACCGGCATTGCGCAGGATATGGAAGACCGAATCGGTCACGCCTTCCATGGTGGCGAGGTCGAACTTGGGATTGCCGTTGATCTCGTCATTGACGTAGATCACGTCGCGCAGCACGGCAAACAGGTGTTCGTGGATACCCTTGATCATCTTGCCGTCGACGAAGGCATTGGCCGGCGCGCCCTTGATGTCGAGCTTGATGCCGCGTTCGCGCTGGATGATGCTGATGTCGAAGGACTGGTAGCGTTCCAGCAGTTCCTTGCCATCATCGAGGGCATTGCCGCAGTTCAGGACGGCGAGGGAGCAATTACGGAAGATCGTGTACAGGCCGCCCTGGCTGGTGTCGAGCAGTTTGGCGACTTCTGCCTTGGACAGGATATCGAGGCGGCCTTCCGGGGAAATCAGGGTGTCGATGACTTCGGGTTTCATGAGATGCATGTCTTCAGGTTGCGGTAAACGAGATGCCAGACCGGCATTGCCTGCTAAACAGCTTACACGCATAAACAGCCGGTGCGTATACCGGGATCAATGTTCGCTTGCTTTCCGGAAGCGCCAGGAAAGGCGGCGAACGTTTGGGAAGCGCTTGCGTCGAACCGATGTTGGCCACCTTGAGGCAGGCGTCCTGTATGCACGACATGAGCTGGACTGATCATCATAACGATGGTTTTCGGCTGGAGACACTGGCTCGGTATCACATCATGGATACCGAGCCGGAGTCGCGCTTTGACGATATCGTCGGGCTTGCGGCGAGGATATGCGACACGCCGATGGCGGTCATTTCCCTGCTGGACGAGAGGCGGCAGTGGTTCAAATCGCGGATCGGGCTGGAGGCACCTGAAACGCCCAAGGAGATCGCGTTCTGCCGTTACACCATCCAGCAGGATAAGGTGTTTGTCGTGCACGATGCCCTGAGCGATCCGGCCTTTGTCGACAATCCGCTGGTCACCGGGCCGCCTTACATACGCTTCTACGCCGGTGCGCCGCTGATCGCCCAGAATGGATGCGCGCTTGGCAGCCTGGCCGTGCTTGACCATGTCCCGCGCATCCTTGACGACCTGCAGATGAGCGCTTTGCGCGTCCTGTGCCGGCAGGTGGCCACACAGTTGGAACTGCGCAAAAACATCAAGGAACTGTCGCAAGCGGTTGCAGAACGGAACGAGGCAGCCGCTTCGCTGCATGCATCCCACAGGAATCTCGAGCAGCGTGTCATGGAGCGCACCAGGGAGCTGGACTTCGCCAATTCGGTACTCAAGGATGAGTCCGCCCGGCGCACCCGGGAGGCGCAGCTGTCGCAGGACATCATCGACAGCCTGCCCGGCATTGTCTATGTCTTTGACCAGGAGGAACGCTTGCTGCGCTGGAATCGCAACTTCGAAACGGTTACCGGCAGTACGCACGAGGAAATGGACAGGGCGCATTTCCATGATTTCCTTGGATCGGATGAAGACAAGAGGATGATTTCCGACTGCTTCAACGAAGTGCTGCAGAAGGGGAGGGCGTTTGCCGAGGCAGAGCTGTGCACCCGCTCCGGCAACCGGATTCCATACTATTTCAACGGAGCGCGGATTGAGCTCGACGGGCGCTTGTGCGTCACCGGCATGGGCGTGGACATCACGCAGCGGCGGATGGATGAAGAGACGCTGCGCTTGCGCAACCGCGCCATCCAGGCGAGCGTGAATGCGATCATCATTACCGACCTCGAGGGAAATATCGAGTATGCCAACCCGGCGTTCGAACGTATCACAGGTTATCCGGTGCAGGAATCCATCGGCCGCAACTGCCGCTTTCTGCAGGGGGACGACAACGAACAGCCAGGCGTCGAGACCTTGCGTGCAGCCATCCTGCGGCGCGAGGATGCATCGGCCCTGCTGCGCAACTACCGCAAGGACGGCGTGCTGTTCTGGAACGATGTCCATATCGCTCCGGTGCGCGGAGCGGATGGCGGCTTCACGCATTTCGTCGGCGTCCTGAACGACATCACCGAAATCAAGCACTACGAGAAAGAACTGGAGCGGCAGGCGAATGTCGATGCGCTGACCGAGCTTGCCAGCCGCACTGTCCTCAAGGAGCGCATTCGGGAAGGCATCGCCACCGCGCAGCGCTTCGACTCTTCGGTCACGGTCGGCTTCATGGACCTCGACAACTTCAAGTTCATCAATGACAGCCTCGGCCACAATGTCGGCGATGAGCTGCTCAAGCAAGTGGCGCTGCGGCTCGTCGCATGCCTGCGCGGGCAGGACACCATTGCCCGCTACGGCGGCGACGAGTTCGCCTTCGTTCTGGCTGGGCAGAAGGACGAAAAGGCGGTTGCCGGGTTGATGGACCGGATTCTGAAGACTGTCGACCGGCCATTCGAGATCAACGGTCACAAGTTCTTCGTCAGTTGCAGCATCGGTCTCAGTTTCTATCCCAAGGACGGCCACGACGCGGACACGCTGCTCAAGAATGCGGATGTCGCCATGTATCGCGCCAAGGAACGGGGGCGGAACAATTTCCAGTTCTATACGCCGTCGATGAACCAGCGCGTCACCGAACGGCTTTCGCTGGAGTCGAAGCTCCGGCAGGCGCTCGCGGATGACGAGTTCGCGTTGTACTACCAGCCCAAGATCGACCTGCGTACCGGAGAAATCGCGGGCGCGGAAGCGCTGATCCGCTGGAACCCGGGGCGGGGCGGGGCGGTGATTTCCCCTTCGACCTTCATTCCGCTGGCGGAGGAGACCGGCCTCATCGTCCCTATCGGCGAATGGGTGCTGTATACCGCCTGCGCCCACCAGAAAACGCTGCAGGAAGCCGGGCTGCGTCCGCTGCGCGTGGCGGTGAATATTTCGGCACGGCAGTTCGATCCGCACGCCGTCGTCACGCTGGTCAGGGAGGCGCTGGTCAAGTCCGGTCTCGACGCGAACCTCCTTGAACTGGAGTTGACCGAAAGCCTGGTCATGCAGAATCCGGAAGAAGTGATCAAGGTGCTGTACGACCTGAAGGAGATGGGTGTTCAACTGGCGATCGATGACTTCGGCACCGGCTATTCGAGCCTGAGTTACCTGCAACGCTTCCCCGTGGACCGGTTGAAGATCGACCAGTCGTTCGTGCGGGACATCGGCAACGATCCCAACGACGCCATCATCGCGCGGGCCATCATTTCGCTGGGCCACAGCCTCGGGATGGCGGTGGTGGCGGAAGGCGTATCCAGCGAAGAGCAGCTTACCTTCCTGCGGGAGAACGGATGCGATGAAATGCAGGGTTATCTGTTCAGCCGCGCCGTGCCGGTGAATGAGCTGAAAATGATGCTTGAAGGCGGCCGGATATTGCCGATTCATTAATTCTTCTGATCAGCACCGTCCGGCAGAATGCAGGCAATGCGGTGGAGGCCAACAGGCTGACCGAATCCGCGTCCGAAGTGGCCACACGTGGCGGCACTGTCGTGTCGCAGGTGGTCGACACCATGGGCGAGATCAATGCCTCGTCGCAAAAGATCGTCGACATCATCCGTCATGTGACTTGCATCATGGGCGATATCACGACGGCCAGCCAGGAGCAAAGCGCGGGCATCGAGCAGGTCCGCATCGCCGTCGGCCAGATCGACACGACAACGCAGCAGAATGCCGCGCTGGTGGAGGAACTGGCTGCCACGGCGGAAGGCTTGCACGAGCAGGCGGACAAGCTGGCGAGAACGGTGGGCGTGTTCAAGCTCGCGCAGGAAAAGAGCGCGCTGCGGCAGTCCGGCGGACTTCCGCAGACCCGTCAGGCACCGGCTCTGCTTGCGGCCTAGGCGATCGCCTTCTTGTGCGCTGAGGTGATGGTCCAGTAGTAGATCGTCTTCGAGCCGATGCGCTCCACCTTTTCCGGCGGCCATTCGGGCCCCATGTCGAAGTCGTGCGACACCACGCGCGTTCCGATCTTCAACTGCTTCCAGAGTTGCGGCCGCAAGGCGCGGTTGACATCCGGAAGCAGGTACAGCGTGACGACGCTGGCCTCTGAAAAGTCGGCGGCAAACAGGTCGCCGACCATGAATCTCACCTGACCGTTGACGCCGGCCGCTTCGGCATTCGCCTTGGCCTCGGCGATCCGCTGCGGATTCAGGTCGATTCCGACCCCGCGTGCGCCGCGTTCCTTCGCCGCCGTAATGACGATGCGGCCGTCGCCGCAACCCAGGTCATAGACCACATCGTTCTTTCCGACCTTTGCAATCTCCAGCATCTTGTCAACGACCGGTTGCGGCGTCGGCACATAGGGGACGTCCGGCTTGCGTGCGGGCTGTTCCTGCTGCTGGGAAAAAGCGGTCCCGGCCATTGCCAGCAAGGCGGCAATCAGCAGGGTCGTGAAGGCGGGCGAAAATATGCGGGACAAAGGAACGGCGCGGATGGGGCGTTTCATTGGCGACTCCTCAGGAAATGGATCGGAAGGCGGATTGCCGGCGGCGCCCTGCGCGGGAGCGCATCAGCAGCAACAGGACGAGACCGGCGGCCAGGACGGCGACGCCGATCCATGCGGCATTCAGGCCGCCGAGCGACTGGCTGTACACATAGGACAGGCTGGACCACAGCATGTATGCGCAGGTGGCGCAGAAGAGGGCCGGCAGCAGCGGGTATAGCGGCACCCTGAACGGCCTCTCGGCCCCGGGCTCGCGCGCGCGCAGCACGAACAGCGAAATGCCGGACAGCAGGAAGAACAGCCAGAACACCGGCGCGGTGAATTCGACCATGGACTTGAACCCGCTGCCGGTCCATGTGCCGACGGCCACCAGCAGCAATGCCGCCGCGCACTGGATGCGCAATGCATTGACGGGCGTGCCGCGCCTTCCGTCCCAGGTACCGAGCATGGAGAGAATCTGCCAGTCGCGGCCGATTGCATAGCTTGTGCGCGCGCCGACAATCATCGTCGCGTTGATCGAGGTCAGCGCCGATACCGCCACGATGGCGGACACGAGGCGCGCGCCGGTGTCGCCGAAGGCAACATGCAGCATGTCCGCGGCCACGGCGTCGGAGTGCGTCAGGCCACCCATTCCCAGGACTTTCCAGTAGGCCCAGGTCACCAGCAGGTAGAGGGCGGTGATGATGAAGATGGACCAGACCAGCGACTTGACCATGTTGCGCCGCACGTCCTTCAGTTCTGCGCTGATGTAGGCCGCTTCATTCCAGCCGCCATAGGTAAGCAGGACGAATACCATCGCCATGCCCAGCGAGGAAGGAGAGGGGACGGCATCCGGCGTCAGCGAGGGAATCGGTTCGACATGACCCGGAGCCGCGACGGCGGCAGCCACGATGAACAAAAGGCCGAGGATTTCGACGGCCGTGAGCCACGCCTGCGTGGAGGCGCCGGTGCGCATGCCACGCAGGTTGATCCACGACAGCACGGCGACCGCAGCGGCTGCATAGGCCGATTGACTCATCGTGTTGCCCAGCCCGTGCAGGGGCAGGATCTGGTGCATGTAGTCGCCGAAGACAAAGGCAAGCAGCGCGATCGAACCGGTCGTGATAACCGAAAACCTTGCCCAGCCGAACAGGAAAGAAATCGAGTGCCCGTAAGCGCGGCGCAGGAAATGGTAGTCGCCGCCTGCATGTGAATAGGCGGTTGCCAGTTCCGCATAGCACAGCGCACCCACAAGGGACATGATTCCGCCCAGCAGCCAGGCGGCAAACATCCATGCGGCATTGCCGGTCATTCCGGCCACCATCGCAGGCGCCTTGAATATGCCCGCGCCGATCACGATACCGACAATGATGGCTACCGCTTCCCGGACGCCAAGCACTTGCTGGGGTACATCGTGTTGCGGCCATGCATGGCCGGTAGCGGGTGGCGGGCTTTCCTGCTTCATCAGGGCGTCATTGGCGAGGGCGTTGTGGTGCGAAACCGCCGCCCACGAAAAGTTTCGCGCACAACGATGTCATCCGGATTTGATCAATAGCAGCCACGTCGTGCAGGCCGCCGGCAGTCCAAATAAGTCGAACCGACCGGAAGAGAGGGGTCTAACGCCTTACCTTCTGCAATTTGCTGAGGCAATTCAATTAGTTACGTTATTAGGAGGAAGCATGAAGAAGCTACCGATTGCAGTTCTTGTTTCATTACTCGGGGCGAGCACGGCAACATTTGCACAAAGCGGTTCCACCTCATCGACCACATCGGACCGGACCATGCAGAGCGGCAGCATGAGTTCGGACAGCCCGGCCTCGACGGGTACATCGAGCGGTACCGGCAGCACGATGAGCGGCGGCACGACGGGTAGCGGCTCGGGTACTTCAGGCGCCACCGGCGGAAACAACGGTACTTATGGCACCAGCGGATCGTCAGGCACCGGCGGCACGAGCGCAAGCGGCGCCACGGATGCATCGGGCACGTCCGGCACCACAGGAACCACAGGTACCGGCAGGACATCGGGGACATCGGGCTCGTCCGGCATGGGCAGTACCAGCGGCAGCACGACCTTGCCGAGCGATTCGGCCACGGGAAGCGGCATGTCGGGCAGCAGTTCTTCCGGCGCGACGGGAACGACCGGAACCGGCGACTCTACCAGTGGCAGCACCAGCGGCACAGGCAGCACGACCGGTAGCGGTGCCTCCGGGTCGAGCAGCATGGGGACCGGCAAAATGGAGGACGAGGAGTGGCGCCGCCGCAGTGGCTCCAGCGGGGTTTCGGGAACCACCGGCACGACCGGCCCAGGCACGTCTTCCGGCAGCAGCTCAAGCCTGCCGGGACCGACCGGCACCAGCACCGACAGCGGCTCGTCCGGCATGACCGGTACCGGCCGTTAATCATGCAACAAGCAGTGCAACCAGGTGGCGCCAGGCGACTCCAATAGATCGTACCGCCGGCGTCCGTCCGGCGCGTGCGGATACCTTGCCGGAAGACCGCACGCGTTCCTTGTCCGCACTGGAGCGCACGATGCATGCCGTGCCCCTCATCAAATTCGGCGTCTACAACGCGCTGCCGACCGGTTTTCGTGTTGCGCGCCACGGCGTCCTGACCTGGCTTCTGACTGCGCTTTCGCTGGCCTTGAGCTATGTGTCGTTGGAAAAACGTGTGCGGCAGGAAAAGTCGATGGCCGCGGCTTGACAAGGTTCTCTTGCAATGGCGAAGGCAGTCTGCGTCAAAACCCGGAACTATTGACGTTATTCATGATCTTTTGTCTACGTAGCGGAAACTCCACTTCGGTATAACGCCGGCAGAGGGCGATGTTCCCTGCGAGAAGCCCGGACCTCCACGCCGTTGCCGTTCAGCATCGACGCCTTCCCAAGGCGCCCGTTGCGGATAGCGCTGTGCTGCTGGAAAGATTCCGCGTTCTGCCGTGTGAACCGCCGTTTGCACAACCACCGGATGCATCCATGCCATTTCAATCCTTCCGCCTGACTTTGCGTTTTGTACTGCCGCTGGCCCTCGTACTTGGCCTGTTCGCGTACGCGGTTGTTCCCCTGGTGGAAACACTGACCTTGCGATGGTTCGTACGCGATCTCGATACCAGGTCCCAGTCGCTTGCCAATGCCTTGCAGGACCCCTTGCTTGAATACGTGCCGCAACGCGCCGAGAAACGCATCGGACAATTGTTCGACCGCGCCATGCGGGACGAGCGCCTGTATGCGATCGGCTTTTGCGATCCGTCGGGCAACCTGCTCTACAAGACCGCAACCTATCCATCCTCGCTCGGCTGCCGCGGTGTGCAGCAGCATAGCGGCGTGCTGCAATCGCTGGTGAGCATGCCGCAGGGCTCGCTGCATGTCTCCGAAAGCGCGCTGGAAGGCGAGGGCCAGTACCTCGGCAAGCTGGTGCTTGCGCACGACATGAGCTTCATCGAGCGTCGCAGTGCCGATACCAAGAAATACGTGATCGGCCTGTTCGCTGCGATCGCGATCGTGACCTCGCTCATCACGGTCTTCATCGCGCACCTGAGCTGGCGCGACTGGATATCTTCGGTCAAGCGCCTGCTGCGCGGGGAGATTGGTCCGCGTCCACAGCAGCAGTCGCCCCAGGCCGAGGTCCATCCACTGGAGGGCGACCTGCGTGCCTTGCTCCATGAATTCAATATCGAAAGACGCACGCGTGACGATTCCACCCACTTGTGGACGCCGGAAAAGCTGCGCGTGCTGCTGCACGAGGAACTGGCCGGCGATGAGGTACTGGTCGTCTCCAACCGTGAGCCTTACCTCCACATGCGCACGCGCAAGGGCATCGAGGTGCAGCGCCCCGCCAGCGGCCTCGTCACTGCGGTGGAGCCGGTGATGCGCGCCTGCTCAGGCACCTGGATCGCGCACGGCAGCGGCACCGCCGACAAGGAAAGCGTGGACCGCAACGACCGCGTCCCCGTCCCCCCCAACAACCCGGCATACACGCTCCGGCGGGTTTGGCTGTCGCGCGAGGAAGAGAAGGGGTACTACTACGGCTTCGCCAATGAAGGGCTTTGGCCGCTATGCCATATCGCGCATGTACGGCCGGTGTTCCGCTCCTCCGACTGGGAGCAGTATGTCGCCGTCAACCAGCGCTTCGCCGACGCGGTGGTGAAAGAGGCGCGCACCGACGATCCGGTGGTGCTGGTGCAGGATTACCACTTTGCGCTGCTGCCGCGCATGGTGCGCGAGGTGCTCCCCAAGGCCACGATCATCACCTTCTGGCATATCCCCTGGCCCAACCCGGAATCCTTTGGCATCTGCCCATGGCGCGAGGAAATCCTGGAAGGCCTGCTGGGCAGCACCATCCTCGGCTTCCATACGCCATTCCATTGCAAGAATTTCCTCGAGACCGTGGACCGCTATCTCGAAACCCGCATCGAGCACGAAGCCTCGACCATTTCTTACGGAGGCAAGCTCACGCAGGTGGAGCATTACCCGATCTCCATCGCATGGCCGGAACAGACGCGCGACCAGCCCAGCGTCGAGGAATGCCGCCTGTCAGTACGCGAAGAGCATGGGCTGCCTGTGGACCATGTCCTGGGCATCGGCGTGGACCGGCTCGATTACACCAAGGGCATCCTGGAGCGCTTCCAGGCGGTCGAGCGGATGTTCGAAGCCCATCCCAACCTGGTCGGCAAGTTCACCATGATCCAGATCGCCGCCCCCTCGCGTTCATCGCTGGAGGAATACCAGAATTTCGAGGCGCGGGTGCGCGCGCTGGTGCAACGGGTCAATGCGCGTTTCGGCAGCGGGAATTACCTGCCGATCATCCTGAAGGCGGAACACCATGATTCCGACCAGGTGAACCGTTATTTCCGTTCGGCCGAAGTCTGTCTCGTGACGAGCCTGCATGACGGCATGAACCTGGTCGCGAAGGAATACATTGCCGCACGCGACGACGAGCGCGGCGTGCTCGTGCTCAGCCAGTTCACCGGCGCCGCGCGCGAGCTGCACGAAGCGCTGGTGGTCAATCCGTACCACATCGAACAGAGTGCAGAAGCCCTGTACCGCGCCGTCACCATGCCGGAGGTCGAGCAGCGCGAGCGGATGCGGAGCATGCGTTCGCTGGTGAAGGACTTCAACATCTATCGGTGGGCCGGGCGCATGCTGCTCGATGCCGCGCGCCTGCGCCAGCGCGAGCGGATCGTGACACGTATCCACTCCCACAGCCGGAAGTCCTTGCGGCGCGTCGTATGAGCATGCAGCCGCTGTTTTCCGAGGCCGGCCGGCAGCGAATGACGGAGATCGCCCGGCCTCGACTGCTGTGCGCTTTCGACTTCGATGGGACGCTGGCGCCGATCATGCAGCGCCCCGAGCAGGTCCGCCTGCCGGCATCTGTCCGGGAAAAGTTGCTTCGCTTGTCCGCCCATGCCCCCGTGGCTATCATTACCGGAAGGGCGCTTGATGACATCCGCTGCCTGCTCGACTTCACGCCGGCATTTGTGGTCGGTAATCATGGAATGGAAGGCGTGCCGGGCTGGGAGGAGCGTGCTGCCGTCCATGAGCGGCACTGCGCCGCGTGGAAGTCGCAGCTTTCCCGCCACCTCGAAAGCGCGCCGCATGCAGAGGGAATCTTCATTGAGGACAAACGGTATTCGCTATCCGTGCATTACCGCGCCGCGCCGGACCAGGAACGGGCCGTCGACTTCCTTGATGAGGTGTGCGCCAGCCTCGAACCCCGTCCGCGCCTGGTGGCAGGCAAGTGCATCGTGAGCCTTGTCGGGGAAGATGCCTGGCACAAGGGAAATGCGCTGGAAGCCCTGATGGAAATGACCGGGGCAACCAGCGCCATCTACGCGGGCGACGACGTCACGGACGAGGACGTGTTCCGGATCAAGCGTCCCGAATTGCTGTCGGTGCGGGTCGAGCGCAGTGCCGCCAGCGCGGCGGACTTTTTCATTCCGCAGGCGCAGGACATGGAAAGGCTGCTCGACGACCTGATCGCGCGTCTCGCCGCCTGCGGCGCGCGCAACTGGCTGCTCTCGGAAGCCGCCTTGCATCATTGAAAGGGCTGACACAATGGATGCCGAATACATCGCCGCGCTCGATATCGGCGGCACGAAAATGGCCGCCATGGTGGCCTCCCGCGAAGGCCCCCTGGCGCGCATCTCGCAGCCAAGCATCAAGAGCGGAACACCACGTTCGCTTCCGGAGCAGGGGCTGGCACTGATCGACGCCGTATGTGCGAAGGCAGGCGTGCCCAAGGACGCCGTGCGTGCGCTCGGCGTCGCATCCGCCGGCCCCTTCGTGCGCGAGGAAGGGGCAGTTTCCCTCTGCAGTCCGAACCTCTGCGGCGGCCTGAGCGCGACGTCGGACCTGCCCAACGACTGGAAATCCATTCCCCTCGAAAAAGTGCTGCGCGAACGCTATGCCAGGCTGGCGATCGACAACGATTGTGTATCGGCGCTGGTGGCCGAACGTGCCTTCGGCGCAGTGATCGATGAGCCTGATTGCGTCTACGTGACGTGGAGTACGGGCGTGGGGTTCGGCCTGTGCGTCGACGGACGCGTCCTGCGCGGCAAGAATGGCAATGCCGGGCACGCCGGCCACATCCTCATGAGCGAGGTGGACGATGCGGTTTGCGGCTGCGGCAATCGCGGCGATCTTGAAGCTTTGGTATCCGGACGCAACGTCGGCAACCGGTCGCACATGCCTGCTTCCGAACTGTTCCAGAAGGCGCGGGAGGGCGATGCGCAGGCGAGGCAGATCGCGGAACGCGCGGCCAGCTGGTTCGGACGCGCGCTGTACAATGTCGTGGCAACGCTGGACACGCGCACGTTTGTCATCGGCGGCAGCGTCTGGCTGCACCATGGCGACTGGCTCACTCCGCTGGTGATGCGCGAAATCGAATCGCGTTTCCCGGCACTGACCGGCGGCGTGCGCATCCTGCCGGCCGCGCTGGGTCGCCTGGTCGCCGATGTGGGCGCCCTGGCGCTGGCCGTGCCGGAGGACTGGATTCCCGCCTGGCGGCAGAGCAAGCCATGGGAAAAGCTCTCGAACGCGTGATTTTGCTCAAATGAACCTTTGCCCTGCGGATGCATCTTAGTCCTTTTGTTATCAGCTCCTGTCCGCACCATGTACAACACTGTAATGCCGTCGCTGCCGCAGGCATGGCAAGCCTGGATCACCGAAAACCTTGCCCGCGGATGCGCTCCTGCCGAGATGGCGCAGGTGATGGTCCGCGACGGGAAATTCGAGGCGACCCTCGCCCGCGCCGCAATTGAAGAGGCCCGCCGCAGCAGGTTTACGCATCTGCCGCCGGCGCCCGCGCCGCAGCCGCTGCCCGAAATCGACACTTCCGCCAACCTGTTCCGCGCCCCGGACCGCGATGTGGAAATCCTGTTCTCGCTGCGTACGCCGCGCATCGTGCTGCTCGGCGGCCTGCTGAGTGATGAAGAATGCAACGACCTGATCGCATACGGCCAGGCCCGCCTGGAACGTTCGCCGGTCGTTTCCGACACCGACGGCAAGACCGAAGTCCACGCCCACCGTACCAGCCGCGGCGCCATGCTGCAGCGGGGAGAAACCGAACTGGTACGCCGCATCGAAGCACGCCTCGCCGCGGTTACCCGCTGGCCAGTCGAGAACGGCGAAGGCTTGCAGATGCTGCAATACGAAAAGGGCAACGAATACCGTCCCCACTACGACTGGTTCGACGCCTCGCTTCCCGGCCCGCGCAAGCACCTGGAACGTGGCGGGCAGCGCGTAGGCACCATCGTGATGTACCTGAGCGATGTGGCGGCGGGCGGCGGCACCTCCTTCCCCAATATCGGCCTGACGGTGCAGCCGAAGAAGGGCAGCGCCGTTTTCTTTGCCAACACCGATGCCTGCCGCATGCCGGACCAGCAAACCCTGCATGCCGGGGAACCGGTGGAGAAGGGCGTCAAGTACATCGCCACCAAGTGGCTGCGTGAACGGGCGTACGTCTAGCCAGATGAATTCGCAGGGGGTGCCTGACGATAGAGCCAGCCGCGCCGGACCAGCATCTTCTCCACTTCCACAGCAAGAAAAACTACCGACGACAGCGCCAGGCAGAACAGGAGTTCGTCCGCTGTCAGCGGCACCGTGTTGAAGACCGGGTTAAGGAATGGCACGTAGACCGTCGCCATCTGCAGCAGGAAAGTCAGCGCCACAGCCCCGAGCAGGGGCAGGTTGGTGGACAATCCCTGCGAGAACAGCGATTCTCGTTCGGAGCGGATCGCCAGCACGTGCCCCATCTGCGACAGGGTGAGCACGGTAAAGACCATGGTTTGCCAGTGCGCGGAGCCCGTCCTGATCGCCCACGCCTGCGCGAACAGGGACACCGCCGCCATCGCCAGGCCGATGGCAAGGATGTGCTGCCACATGCCGTGCGCGAAAATGCTTTCCGACGGTGCCCGGGGCGGGCGCTGCATCACCCCTTTCTCGGCCGGCTCGACGGCCAGCGCCAGCCCGGGCAATCCATCGGTCAGAAGGTTGATCCAGAGGATGTGGATGGGCAGCAGCGGAATCGGCATGCCGAGGAAAGGCGCAAGGAAGATGGTCAGAATTTCGGCGGAGTTGCCGGTCATCGCATAGCGGATGAACTTGCGGATATTGTCGAAGATGCGCCGGCCTTCGCTCACCGCGCCGACGATGGTCGCGAAATTGTCGTCCAGCAGGACCAGGCTCGAAGCCTCTCGCGCCACATCCGTTCCTCCCTTGCCCATCGCCACGCCGATGTCGGCCCGCTTCAATGCGGGGGCATCGTTGACGCCGTCGCCGGTCATGGCGACGAATTCTCCCTGCGCCTGCAAGGCTTCGACAATGCGGATCTTTTGCGCGGGATCGACGCGCGCATAGACACGTACCTTCGCAACCTGCAGCCTGAAGGCCTCATCGCTCATCGCCGCCAGTTCCGGCCCGGTGATGGCCAGTGCATCTTCTTCCGCGATGCCGAGCTGGAATGCAATCGCACGCGCCGTGGCGGCGTGGTCGCCGGTAATCATGACCGGTGTGATGCCTGCCGATTTGCACAGCCGCACCGCTTCCTTTGCTTCCGCGCGCGGCGGGTCGATGAGTCCGACCAGGCCAATGAACACCAGCCCGGTTTCAATGGCCTCCGAATCCGGCGCACCGGGCAGGTCCGGCCACTCCCTGCAGGCGACCGCCAGCACACGCAAGCCGCGAGCGGCCATGCTCTCGGCGTTCGAAAGCACTTGCGCGCTGTCGAACGCATGCTCGCCGAGGCCCGACACGCAACGCGGCAGGACGCTTTCCGGAGCGCCCTTGGTGTACGCAATCAAGCCTGAAGGCATCCGGTGGAAGGTGGTCATCCGCTTGCGGTCGGAGTCGAACGGAAGTTCGAACACCCGCGGAGCCTGTCCCGTCAGCGCACCCTTGTCGTAACCGCCTTCCAGTGCCGCCGCGAAGAGGGCGGTCTCGGTCGGGTCGCCGGTCATCCTGCCCTCGTTATCCCGGCCGGCGTCGTTGGAAAGTGCGATGGCTGTGAGGAGTTCCGGCCACGGCGAGTGCTTCGGCACGTCCTTGCACTCGGTACAGGCCGTGCCGCCAGCTTGCAGGGTTGCTACGCGCATCCTGTTTTCAGTCAGGGTGCCGGTCTTGTCGGAGCAGATGTAGGTCACCGAGCCGAGTGTTTCCACAGCCGGCAGCCGCCGGATCAATGCCTGTTGCCGGACCATCTTGCGCGCCCCAAGGGCGAGCGAAATGGTGACGATGGCGGGCAGGGCTTCCGGAATGGCCGCGACTGCCAGGCTGACGGCCGTCAGGAACATCAGCGCCAGGTCTTCACCGCGCAGCAAGCCGACGGAAAAGATGATGGCGCAAATGGCGAGCACGACGATGCCGAGCCGGCGGCCGAATGCGGCAAGGCGCTTCTGCAGCGGTGTCTTGAGTTCGTCGCCGGTATCGAGCAGTGCCGCGATCTTGCCGAGCTCGGTGGCCATGCCCGTGGCGACGACGATGCCGACGCCGCGCCCGTAGGTGGCCGTCGTTCCCTTGAAAGCCATGTTCCGGTGGTCCCCCAGCGGCAGGTCCGCGTGATGCAGCGCATCGGTGGACTTTTCGACCGTCACCGCTTCGCCGGTCAGCACGGCTTCGTCGGCCTTGAGCTGGATGGCTTCGATCAGGCGCAGGTCGGCGGGCACCACATTGCCGGCTTCGAGGCAGACGATGTCGCCGGGCACGACATCCGCGGCCGGAACCACCTGGCGTTGTCCGTTGCGCAGGACGACGGCGCTGGTCGCGGCCATTTTCTTGAGGGCCGCCATGGCGCGCTCGGCCCGGACTTCCTGTACAAATCCGATGATGGCGTTGAGCAGCACAATCACCACGATGGCGACGGTGTCCTCGATGTCGCCGACGATGCCGGAGACGATCGCGGATGCCACCAGCACCAGGATCATGAAGTCCAGGAACTGGTCGAGGAGCATGCGCCATGCCGGGCGAGGGGGCTTCTCGCGTATCGTGTTGGTCCCGTGCCGCTCCAGGCGTCCGCTTGCTTCGCTGTGGGACAGTCCGGTGGAAGGATCGACATCGAGCCGTCCGGACACGTCGTGTCCAGGGAGGATGTGCCAGTGGGTGCGCTGCAGAGGCTGTTCCGCGCCGGCGCCGGGTTGGTCGATTCCCATGCAGGTGAAGTGGCGTTGCCGCTTTACTTCACGAGGGTGACGGGAACGTTGGCGAGATGGACCACCTTGTTGGCAACCGATCCCATCACCAGATTGCCGACGGGTCCCAGGCCGCGTGTGCCCATGATGATGGACTCGCAGTCGATTTCTTCCGCATACGCGGCAATCGTCGGTGCGATGGCGCCGACGCGCCAGTCCGCGCGGTACGCCACTCCGGCGTCATCGAGCAGTTGCATGACCGGCTGAAGGATGTGCTGCGAGTCGGCTGACTGGATCGATTTTGCCTCCTGCTGCGAGAGGTAGGCGTGGCTCCGGACTTCGAGCGGTTCCTGGACGTTCAGCACGTGGAGCTGGACGGCAGGGTTGTCGCTTGCAAGAACCGCCGCATAGCGGGCGGCGTTCTGGGCGCTTTCGGATGCATCGACCGGAACGAGGATTTTGCGCATTGCGGGCCCCTTGCGAAGTTATATATGGCTCTGCCGCGCAGGCTACCGTTCGTGCCGCGGAATTCATTTGATGTGAGTCAAACGCTCCCGGATTCGTTGAATCGGCGCATTTGTTTCTGCTGCCGGATGTCGCCTTGCAGCTGGCGGGAAGTTGCGGCTACTATTGCTTTACATCAATTTTGATCCGGCAGCGCCGGAGATGCCGCAGCATGCCGCGATCCCCGCTTCGTTTCATCCCACGCCGCAAACGCTCCCTGGCAGCCTGGCGCGCGGCCATCGCGCTGCTGTTTGCTGCGCTCATGGCGGGAGAAATGCTGGGATTGCGCCTGCTGGATACCACCGAGGCTCGGCTGGCGGACGTCTACATGCAAAGGCATGCCGCCGCCTACAAGCCGGATCCGGACATCGCGGTCATCGATATCGACGACGCCAGCATGGCAGCGATGCAGGATATCGCGGGATTGTGGGCCTGGCCGCGGGAGATCCACGCCGACCTGCTCGAAGCGCTGGCCGAATTCCAGCCGCGCGCGGTGGTATTCGACATTGCCTTTGCCGAGCGCGACCTCCAGCGGCCCAAGAGCGATGCCCGGTTGTCCGACGCCATCCGCGCGACGCCGTCGGTCTTCCTGTCCGCGGTCCAGATTGACGGAAAGGCCGCAGTCACGCCGCTGGCGCCGCTCGCCGCAGCCTTCGGCGTCGCCGAGCCCGGTCCCGGCGACGCGCAGGCGCCGCTGCTGCTGCCCGCCGCAGTCGATCCGGCCGTCTGGCGTCTCGGCCTCATCAACAGCATCGACGACAAGGACGGCGTGTTGCGGCGCTACCGGCTGTACAGCGAGCTGGAGGGATGGAGTCTTCCCTCGCTGCCGTCACGCATTGCCACCGACCTTGGCGTGCCGCTGCCGCAGGGCAGGGAGTTCATCATGCGCTGGCCGGCGCAGGGGCACCAGCGCTATCCCTACGGCGAGCTCTACCGCATCCTCACCGAACAGCGGCTGTCACTCGGCGCGCAGGACCTGGCAACCCTGGACAGCCGGTTCCGGGGAAAGATCGTCGTCATCGGCAACTCCGCATCCTCCTCCTTCGACCATCACCTGACGCCCCTGGGTGCTGGTTATCCCGGCGTCGATATCCTCGCGCAAGCGATCGACAACCTGAAAAACGCGCGCAGCATCTCCCCGGCGCACCCCGGCTGGCCGCTGCTATTCGGTGTCGTTCTTCTGGCCTGCATCGCTGAGGCATTCGCCCGGCGGGTGAATCCGGTGGGAACCGGCGCCGGCCTGATCGTCGTTTCCATCGCGGCGCTGGCGTTCGCCGACCGCGCCCTCGAGCGCAACCTGATGGTCCCGGTGGTGACGCCGCTCGCTTTTGCGTGGGCATGGTTCCTGACGGCCGCCGTCGACGGCTACCTGCGCGAACGGCGCACGCGTGAACAGGCCGTCTCCCTGTTCCGCCGCTTCCTCAATCCCAACGTCGTGCAACAGATCGTGGAGCAGGGCGAGACCGTCGAGAGCCTGTCGGGCCGCACGCGCGACATCACCATCCTGTTTTCCGATATCCGCGGCTTCACCACCCTGTCGGAAAGCCGCCCTCCGCAAGAGGTGGTGCTCCTGCTGAACCGCTATTTCGAACGCCAGGTCGAGGTCGTCTTCCGCCATGGCGGCACGCTGGACAAGTTCATCGGCGACTGCATCATGGCTTTCTGGGGCGCTCCCGTGGATGACCCCGAGCATGCGCGCCATGCCGTCGCCGCTGCCCTGGAAATGCAGCAGACCCTGCTAGACTTCAGGCGGGAGCTGCAGGCGGAAGGCTCGGCCGTCGGCGATTTCGACGTGGGCATCGGCGTGCACACCGGCCCCGCGGTCGTCGGTTTCATCGGCGCGCAGCGCAAGCTGGATTACACGGCCATCGGCGACACGGTCAACCTGTCCAGCCGGGTCGAGGGCCTGACCAAGGGCGTCGCGCGCGTGCTGGTCACGCAAGAGACCGTCGAGGCCTGCAAGGGAACGGAAGAATTCGAATTCGAACATCACGGAGCCTTCGCAGTGAAGGGCCGCACCGCCGAAGTCAACCTGTACGAACCACGGAGGAGAACAACATGAAACGATGGATACTCATGCTCGCAGGCCTGCTGGCCAGCGCAGCCTGGGCGGAATCCGCGCTGACCAGCCGGGCCACCGAACTGCAGGCGCAACCGCAATCCGATTCGGCGATCATTACCACGCTGGCGGAAAACACCAAGGTCGAAGTCCTCGCCAGGAAGGGCGCATGGAGCCAGGTGAAGACAGCGGCCGGCCAGACCGGCTGGGTGCGCATGCTCAGCCTCAAGCCCGAGACATCGGGCCAGGCGGCGCCTTCCGCGTCATCGTCCAATCCTGTCGGCGCGCTCGGCAACCTGCTGACCGCCGGCCGCACCTCGAACACCGGCACCGTCACCACCGGCGTACGCGGCCTCAGCGAGGAAGACCTGCAGAATGCCCAGGCCAACCCGGCGGAAGTGGAAAAGATGCAAAAGTTCAGCGTCGAGAAGAACGCCGCCCAGTCCTTCGCCCAGCGCAGCAAGCTGTCGCCGGTAAAGGTCGACTACCTGCCAGACTCGGCGCCGGCCGGGAACAACCAGCGCAACGCGGAAGGAGGCTGACATGCGAACCATGACCATGAAACGGACACTGGCGTCCATCCTCCTCGCGACCGCCTGCGGCGGCGCGCTCGCGCAACTGCCGTTCTCGCTGCCGGGTTTCGGAAAAGGCAGCGGCAGCAGCGAAAAGGGCATCAACCTCAACAGCGTCGGCAACTTCGTCAGCAACCTCGGCAAGGCGACGAAGGAAACGACGGAACCGGAAGAAATCAGCATCGGCAAGGAATTCGCCGCCACGCTGCTCGGCGCCAAGCCGCTGGTGAACGACCCGGCCCTGCAGCGTTACGTCAACACCCTCGGCCGCTGGCTCGCAATGCAGACGGAACGGCCGGACCTGCCGTGGACCTTCGGCGTGCTGGACGATCCCGGCTTCAATGCCTTTGCCACGCCCGGCGGTTACATCTTCGTGACGAAAGGACTCGTACAGCGCATGCAGAGCGAAGCCGAACTGGCCGGCGTGCTCGCGCACGAGATCGGGCATGTGCTGAAAAAGCACCACCTGCGCGCCGTGCAGAAGAATGCCGGCTTCGCGCTGGTCGGCGACGTGCTGTCCGCGACGGGCAAGGGCAATCCGGAGGCACGCAACGCGCTGGTCAATATCGGAAAGAAGCTGTACGCAAGCGGCCTCGACAAGGATGACGAGTTCGAGGCGGACCGGCTTGGCGTGGTGATCGCCGCTCGGGCGGGGTATGACGCCTACGGGCTGCCGTCGGTACTGCAGATGCTGCAGCGGCAGAATGGCGGGGACGGGGATTTCACGCTGTTGTTCAAGACGCATCCCTTGCCGTCGGCGCGGGTGGAGATGCTGGACCGGTTGATGAAGGACCGGTTCGATGCGGTGGGCGGCGCGGAAGGATCGCCGTTGACTTCCCGGCTGACAGAGTTCAAGAGATAGCCGGGTTTCCATAAATTCGTACTAAAAATTCGCTTGCCAAATGCACATCTGGCGTTTGGCGGGATACTTTCCTTGATACATGGAGCTAGTTGCCAAGGCGCAACTGGAGGGATTCGCCTATCCTGCGCGTTTGAGTTCCCATTTGCTCCGGGATATAATGCCGGTTGCATGTATGCAATGAAATAGTCGCTGAAAGGGGCCCGGATTCACTGGAGCCGCCACGACAAGTGTTCATGCGGACAGCGGCGTGAACGACTACTCCCCCGCATTTTTCGATCTTGATTGCGCCTGCATATGACGCGAGTGTTGCCGCGTACACATTTCCACAGTTCTAAACTCATTCGTTGTCTCGCTGATCTCGCCCTGGCAGATGCTGGCGAGTCGGGGAATGCGTTTGCGGAACAACTGGGGCAGTGGGTGCATTTTGCCGACGCGATCTCGCTGTCCGCCGTGCACAGCGAAGGCTTGGCACGCATGCCAAAAGCGCCGCAGCAAACGCGGGAAATCGCGCGTGATGCCGTTGCGGTCGAATTCGAGCGGATACAGGCTTTCCTGGTGAATTCGATCCTGCGCAGCTTCTCGCCCAAGCTGGGCAGGACACACATTCAGTTACCCATTCCGGAACTCGCGCTGCCGATGAATTTCGCAACAGCGTACGCGCCATACCGCCGTTTCTATGAATCGCATCAACGCGACATGGAACTGAGTATCCAGCCCCTGCGGACCAATGTTCGGGAATCGCTCGCCAGGTCGTCGCCGAAACTCCGGAAACTTGCAGACCTGGATGTGACGCTCGAGAAGATATTGCGCGACCGCGAGGGCAAGTTGCTCTCGCGGGTGCCGCTGCTTCTCCGAAAACGTTTCGAGCAATTGTTCAAGGAACATCAGCAGAAGCTCGCCGATGCCTCGCAGGCAGATAATCCCGCCGTCTGGACGCAGGCGGGCGGCTGGCTGGCCCGTTTTTGCGAAGACATGCAAATGCTGCTGCTGGCCGAAGTGGATCTTCGCCTGCAGCCTACGCTTGGTCTCATTGAAGCATTCAAACAAGATACGCAATGAATAAACATTTATTTACAGTCGCATTCATCCTCGGCGCGGCCGGGGTCGTTTGGGTGGGCGCCGGATTTTTCGGCTCCAGCTTCCTGGCGCTGCTGATGACGGCTGTCATTGGCGCCGTTTATGTATTTGGCGCATTCGAACTGCGCCAGTTTCGCCAGGCGACATCCAGCTTGAGCGCAGCGCTCGCGGCGATTCCCGAAAACCTGGCAGACCTCGATGACTGGCTGTCCAGCGTGCATCCTTCGCTGCAAAATCAAGTGCGTTTGCGGATCGAGGGCGAACGCGCCGGCTTGCCCGGTCCCGCACTGACACCGTATCTGGTCGGACTGCTGGTGATGCTGGGTATGCTCGGTACCTTCCTTGGCATGGTCGTCACCCTCAAGGGCGCCGTCTTCGCACTGGAAAAGACGACAGACCTCCAGGCCATCCGCTCCGCGCTTGCCGTGCCGGTATCGGGATTGGGACTGGCGTTCGGCACCTCGGTGGCAGGCGTTGCCGCTTCCGCCATGCTGGGCTTGATGTCGGCCCTCAGCCGCCGCGAAAGGATGCAGGCTTCGCAGCTGCTCGATAGCAAGATCGCCACCGTATTGCGCAGCTTTTCCCTTACGCATCAGCGCCAGGAAACCTTCAAGGCCCTGCAACTGCAATCCCAGGCCTTGCCGCAGGTCGTCGATAAGCTGCAAACCATGATGGCGCAGATGGAGGGCATGAGCCAGCAGTTGAACCAGCGCCTGCTCAGCAATCAGGAATCCTTTCACAGCAATGTCAAAAGCGTCTATACCGATCTGGCAGGCGCAGTCGATAAGTCACTGCGCGAGAGCCTGAGCCAAAGTGCGCATGCCGCAGGTGAAAGCATCAAGCCCGTGGTCGAGGCGGCGATGAGCGAGATTGCGCGTGATGCAAAGCTGATGCACGAGCGCATGGCCGATACGGTAAAGATGCAGCTCGACGGACTTTCGTCGCGCTTCAGCGATGCCACCGCGACCGTGACCGAAACCTGGACGGCCTCGTTGAAGAGCCACGAACAGGCAAACGCCGGCATCGTCGCGGATGTAAGCCGTTCGCTGGTTGCATTCAACGAGACTTTCGAGCAACGTTCGGGCGCCCTCGTGGCAACGGTCGGCGAGGCCTACGCCAGCCTGCAGACTGGCCAGGCAGAGCAAGACAAGCAACGTCAGCAGGCATGGACCCAGTCGCTGGAGGCAGTAGCGGCGACGCTCACCCGCGAATTGCAGCAGTCGAGCGCGCAAACGCTCTCGCAACAGCAGGAAATCTGCAACACCTTGACCAGGGCGGTGCAAGACATCACCGGGCAGGCGCAGGCCAGCACCAGCAATACGCTGGCCGAGACGACGCGCCTGGTTACCGGCGCAGAAGAATTGATGCGCTCCCGTATCGCCACCGAAGCGCAGTGGATCGAACAGCATCGCGAACGCATGGATCAGCTTGCCAGCACATTGCAGTCCGAACTAGGCGCGCTCAAGGATGATCAGGCAGAGCGCGACAAGCAGCGGCAGCAGGCGTGGGCAGACTCGCTGGAAGCAATGGCGGCAGCGCTCACCCGCGAGCTGCAACAGTCGGGCGCGCAAACGCTTTCACAGCAGCAGGAAATCTGCGACACCATGGCCCGGACTGCGCAGGACATCGCTGAACAGGTTCAGACTGGTGCCCGCAATACGCTGGCCGAAACAACGCGCCTGGTCACCGGCGCCGAAGAACTGATGCGCTCCCGCATCGATTCCGAAGCGAACTGGATCGAACAGCATCGCGAACGCATGGATCAGCTGGCCAGCCTGTTGCGTTCCGAGCTCGGTGCGCTCAAGGATGAAGAAGCCGCGCGCGGCAATGCGGCGGTTGAACGTCTGGGGCAATTGCAGGCTGCGCTGGCAACACACCTGACAACGCTGGGCACCGCGCTGGAAGAGCCGATCACGCGTCTCATCGAAACAGCGTCGGAAGCGCCCCGCGCCGCGGCAGAAGTAATCGGCCAATTGCGCCAGGAGATTTCCAACAGCGTTGCGCGCGACAACGCGCTGCTGGAGGAACGCAGCCGTATCATGGAAACACTCAATTCGCTGCTCGAGGCAATCAATCATGCTTCTGCCGAACAGCGCTCCGTGATCGATTCCCTGGTGACTTCTTCCGCGGCGGCGCTCAATACGACCGCCAGCGCGTTCTCGGAAAATGTGGCCTCCGAAGCCGCCAAGCTGACCGACATTGCCGCGCAGGTCACCACCAGCGCGGTCGACGTGGCGAGCCTGAGCGAAGCCTTTGGTTTTGCCGTGAACGCGTTCAATGACGCCAATGAAAAGCTGATCGCCAACCTGGAGCGCATCGAAGGCGCGATGAGCAAAACCATGTCGAGGAGCGACGAACAGCTCGCCTACTACGTGGCGCAGGCGCGTGAAATCATCGACCTGAGCATGAGCTCGCAAAAGGAAGTCCTTGAAGAGTTGCGCCAGCTGCCGGCAAAGCAGGGGGCGTTTGCTGAAGAGGCACGGTGATGGTGGATACCGAAGCAGGCGTCGAGAATACCGCTCCGGTCTGGGCCGTTTTCGGCGACCTGATGTCCAGCCTGCTGGGCGCTTTTGTGCTGCTTCTCGTGGGCGTGGTCGCCGTGCAGATGGAATTGACGTCGAGCTTGCAGGACGAAGTGAAAAAGCGCCAACTCGAAGAACAGCGCCGCATGAGCCTGGAGAAGGCGCTGGCGATTCCGCTCGCTTCCGGCCGCATCACGCTGAACAACGGGCGCATCGGCATCAGCGGCCAGGTACTCTTCGCGCTCAATTCGGATGAGCTGCAGCCGGAAGGCCGGCAACTGTTGAAGAGCCTGGTCGTTCCGCTGAAGGCCTACCTGGCAGCGCGCGACGAATTGCTCATGGTGAGCGGCTTCACCGACGACAGGCCCATCCGGGGCGGCCCCTTCACCGACAACTGGGAACTGTCCGCGCAGCGCGCCTTGACGGTCACCCGCACCCTGATCGAGGAAGGAATGCCGTCTTCCATGGTATTTGCGGCAGCCTTCGGTTCCGAACAGCCGGTGAAGCCCAATACCGACGACGCCGCACGCGCGCAAAACCGTCGGGTGGAAATGGCGCCGGTGCCGAAATCCTCCAATGCCAGGAACGCCGCTTCATGAATGCGCCGGATCATATAGAAATCGTCGATGCGCCGGCAGATGCAGATCCTGATTTCATTGCACTGATCGCTTCCCTGCGGGAGGCAGGCGCGGAACGGTTTGACCCCGTGCGCCTGCACTATATCGACGTGCTGGCCAACCGCGCAATGAAGCATCAGGGAAGCGTCAAGCGCATGCTCGATGCCAGGCTGGCGCAAGCGTTGGCGGCATTCAGGGAGCGTTTCGACCTGGCGCAATCCCATGCCAGGGAAGCCGTCGAGCGAAGCGTGCAGCAATATCCTCATGCGGCCAACGACCTGCAGCGGCTTTTTGCCGCGGGCGATTTCAATGGATTGCAACGATTTATCTCGGGCCTGAAGGACCGCGCGCAATGCGCATCCTTGAGTGCTCTGGTCCGCCAGCTTGAGCAACATTCCTCGGAAAGTGCGGATGCGCGTCCGGTGGCAAATCCAGGACCGCGTTCGGAACTGAGGGCCATCCGGAATTTCAGGAATACCTGGGCCAAACTGAGCGTCGACAAACAGGTGGCACAGGCGCTTCAGCAAGCCCCGAAAAATGCCGGACCGATCAATTCCCACATGCTGGTGCTGCGCTCGCTGACGTTGATGCGCGACATCTCGCCGGACTATCTCAGCCGGTTCATGACCTACGCGGATACCTTGCTGTCGCTCGATCAATGCGAGAAAGAAAAGCCGGCCGCTCCCAAAAAACAGCCGGCGACGAAGACAGCGAAAAAATAGCCGTCGCACCACATGGCGTGGAACATTTTCCGCCGCCACATCCTTCCTTCCATTTAATTCCTTCCTGATTCACCTGCAACGAGCGTTCCCCATTTTGCTCGCGGTGGCGCATGAGTTAACGGGATTCAATGCCCCGAATCAATCGGAACTCACGCCAAGTTTTAGCTTCTTACTAACCCATTGCGATTTTTGTATCGCACCTGAAACGTCGAAGGACGCAAGACGCCTGGATGGAGGCGCGCACATCGACTTTTCACATAACTGAAGGAGAACGGATGATGGCAAACCAAACCAGAGACAATTCCGGCATGCTCACCGGCCTGTTCAACGACAGGGACAGCGCCGAACGTGCCTACCAGAGCCTGACGACACGCGGCTACACGAAGGACGATATCAACGTCGTCATGTCGACTGACGCCAGGAAAAAGCATTTCGCATCGGGAGCGGCTGAAACCGAGTTGGGCAATAAAGCGGCCGAGGGGGCGGGCATTGGCGGTGCAGTCGGCGGTACGCTTGGTGCGGTGTTGGCCGCAGCGACCGCTGCGGGAACCAGCCTCGCATTGCCGGGACTGGGCCTGGTGATTGCCGGTCCGCTTGCAGCGGCGGCGGCAGGTGCGGGTGCCGGTGCCGGTGCCGCCACGGGCGGCCTGCTCGGCGCGCTGGTCGGCTGGGGCATCCCGGAAGAGCGCGTGAAGCACTATGAAAGCGGCCTGAAGCAGGGCGGCATCCTGATGGGTGTGCGGCCGCGGTCCGACGAGGATGCCGCATGGCTCGAGCAGGATTGGCGCAAGCACAACGGACAGCATATCTATCGTCCCGGAAGCGCTGCGTCTTCCTCCTATGCCGACGAAGGCGGCGCACGCAACGTGGTTGGCGTATACGACGAGTATTCGGATGCGCAGGCCGCGGTGCAGGCGCTGGTGGCGGACGGTTTCCAGCGCACCAATATCCAGTTGAGCAATGACGAGGATACGACGGCCACCACAAAGGCCACCGCTGCCAAGAAAGATACAGGCGGCATCAGCGGGTTCTTCCGCTCGTTGTTCGGTTCCGAACAGAACCCGTATCACGACACCTACGCGGAGTCCGCACGCCGCGGCAGCTATGTGCTGACCGTGCAGGCGCGTGACGACGACGAGGCCGACCGCGCCTCCGACATCATGAACCGCTTCGATCCGGTCGACGTGGAGGAGCGCGCCAGCTACTGGAAGCAGCAGGGATGGTCCGGCTATGACGCAAAGGCGCCACGCTATACGGATGACGAGATCCGCAAGGAACGCAGCGCCTATCAGCCCGCCCGCGCCGGCAGCACCACGACCGACCAGACGCGCATCCCGGTCGTCGAGGAGGAAATGAAGGTTGGCAAGCGCGAAGTGCAGCGCGGTGGCGTGCGCGTATTTCGCCGCCTGACCGAAAAGCCGGTCCACGAACAGGTCCAGCTGCGCGAAGAGCATGTCCGTGTCGAACGCCACCGCGTCGACAAGCCGGCTACCGAAGCCGACATGGCTGCCTTCAAGGAAGGCTCCGTCGAGCTGCGCGAAACTTCGGAAGAGGCAGTGGTTTCCAAGTCTGCCCGTGTTGTCGAGGAAGTGGTCGTCGGCAAGGAAGTCACCCAGCGCACTGAACAGGTCAACGACTCCGTCCGCAGGACCGAGGTGGATGTCGAACAGATCGGCGCATCGGGCACGACGGCGGACGACACAGACTTCCGCAGCCACTGGCAAACTACCTATGGCAAGTCGGGTGGCCGTTACGAAGACTATGACGCGGCCTACCGCTACGGCTCCACCGTGGCCGGCAGCGACCAGTACAAGAACTACCAGTGGAACGACGTCGAGCCGCAACTGCGCAACGACTGGGAGTCCAGCCACCCCGGCAGTACCTGGGACAAGGTGAAGGATGCCGTCCGGTATGGCGCGGAGCGCGTGACCGGCCATCGCCGTCATTAAGCAGGAAAGAAGAACAGGCCGCATGCGCAGTGCATGCGGCCTTTGACTTTGGAAGGAGGATTACCGTGAACAAATTCAGCGTCATCGCCGCATCCATTGCACTGGCACTGGCCGCGGGCGCCCATGCGCAGCAATCGTCCGGTGCCTCGGGTGCATCTTCCCAGCAATCCGGTCAGCAGTCGCAGAAGGACCGTATCGACCAGCAGCACCAGGCTGCCATGGAGAAGTGCAACGGCATGAAAGAGAACGCCAAGGACATCTGCAAGGCCGAGGCGGACGGACAGAAGAAAGTCGCCGAAGCGCAGGCCAGGCTGACCGAACGCGACACGCCGAAGAACCGTCTGGAATTGGAAGAGGCCAAGGCTGAAGCCCAGTACAAGGTCGCCAAGGAGAAATGCGACGACCAGGTCGGCGATGCAAAGAACGCCTGCCAGAAGGAAGCCAAGGCCTCGCGTGACATGGCTGTGGCACAGGCGAAGAAGCAGTCTCAGGCGGCGTCCTCGTCCGGAGGCGGCAGCTCGAGCGGTTCGTCGGCATCCGGGCAGTCGCAACAGCCATCGCAGCCTTCTGCGGCAAGCAGCGGTATGAGCGGAAGCGACGCGTCGTCCGGCCAACCCGCTCAATCGTCCGGCGCAAGCGGAAGCAGCGCCGCGGGATCATCGTCGTCCAGTCAGGCGCCGGTTTGGAGCAGCGGCGGATCGCAGGGCCAACCCTCGTCCGGCGCTTCGGGCGGATCTCCCCAGCAGCCAGCGCAGCAGCCCCAGCCGCCGCGCTAGCGCGCAATACAGTCAGATTCACTGATCTCTGACTGGCCTCTTTGCGAACGTCGTTCCTCGCTTCGGGATTCTGGCGTTCGCGCGCTCTCTGCTTCAAATGACGCGCCTGGCTTGCCGTCTGAAGCCTTTCGCACGTCCGGAACGAGGTACCCCCCTGGCTCCATCTAATGTAGTAACTGGAAAGCCGCTTCCTGCACCTGAAGGCCTGTTGCCTCGGGCAAGGAGCCGGTTTTGCCGTTGAAGAAGCTCTTGCATGCGGCCGTGTACGCTGCGAGCGCTTCCTGGCCTATTCATTCGCTCGCAAACATAGGGGGAATTACCATGTCTTTTCTGATCATCGGAAGTGAAACGGTTCCGAACGAACGCCGGTCCTTTCTTGGCAGGTCCGGCCTGCTTCTTTCCGGAGCCGCCGTCGCGCTTCTTGCCGGGCATGACGCGCTCGCCGCCAAGGACGACAACGCCACAGCGGATGACGTACGGATACTCAACAGCGCACTGGGGGCAGAGCTTGAGGCGATTGCCGCATACCAGCTGGGCGCCGAGAGCGGACTGCTGCAAAAGCCTGTGCTTGATCTGGCCGTGGCGTTCCAGGGCCACCATAAAGAGCATGCGGACGTCCTGGCAAAAACCGTTACAAAACTGGGAGGCAAGCCTGTGCTTGCGAAAGACAAGTACACGTTTCCGACCGAAAAACTGAAGTCCCAGTCAGACGTCCTGCGATTTGCCGCCACGCTGGAAAAAGGAGCGGTCAGTGCCTATCTCGGCGCCGTGCCCTTGTTCGGCAACCGGGAGCTGGCGAAAGCCGCGGCCAGCATCCTCGGCGATGAGGCAATGCATTGGGCGATCCTGCGCAACGCACTGGGCGAAGTGCCGGTCCCGTCGGCCTTCGTGTCATGAGGGATGGGGCCGTGATGCGACAGCTGGCAGGCGTTGCGCTCGCCCTGTTTTCCGGCGTGGCAGTCGCGGCGGCGGATCGGATGCCGGAACAGGTCCGGGCGGGCGAGGCAGTTTACGCCCGTTGCCTGGCCTGCCATGCGCTTGGGTACGACCGGACAGGTCCCCGGCATTGCGGCCTGTTCGGTCGCCGTGCAGGGAGCGTGGAAGGTTTTCCCTACTCGGAAGCGATGAAACGGTCAGGCATCATCTGGAACCGGAAGACGCTGGACCGGTTCCTCGCCGACCCGGTCAAGTCCATGCCGGGCACGAACATGGGCTATGCGGGCGTCAAGGATGAGAAGGAACGCGCGGCGCTGATCGCATACCTCGCGCATGCCAATACATCGGGCGATTGCAAGAGATAGCGGCGGCAAGGACGATGGGCGTTATTTCCCCTGTGGAGGCGCCGCCTGTTCCGCGGCGCGTTGCATCAGGAGCGCGCGTTCGCGCGCATTGCGGGCCATGGCTGCGGCGCGTTCGAATTCCGCGCGCGCCTCGTCCCTTCGTCCCAGCCTGGCGAGCAGGTCGCCGCGCACGCTCGGCAGCCACTGGTAGTCACGCAAGGCCTTCTCGTTCACCAGGGTATCGACGATGTCGAGACCAGCCGCGGGACCGTAAGCCATGCTGACGGCAACCGCACGGTTGAGTTCCACGACCGGCGACGGCATTGCGTGGGCGAGGGCGCCGTAGAGCTCCGCGATACGGCGCCAGTCGGTATCGGCCGCGCTCGGCGCGCGCGCATGACAGGCAGCGATCGCGGCCTGCAGCAGATAGGGGCCGGGTTCCGGCGTTGCAGCAAGTCCGCGGTCCAGTGCCGCCAGTCCGCGGCGGATGAGCAGGCGGTCCCAGAGCGCACGGTTCTGGTCGGCCAGCAACACCGGCCGCCCCGATTCATCCACCCGTGCCTTGGCACGCGACGCCTGGATTTCCATCAGTGCGGCGAGGCCATGGACTTCCGGCTCCGCGGGTGCGAGTTCGGCCAGCATGCGGCCGAGGCGCAGTGCTTCATCGGTGAGTGCCGGACGCATCCAGTCGTCGCCGGCGGTAGCGGTATAGCCTTCATTGAAGACGAGGTAGACCACTTCCAGGACCGAGGCCAGGCGTTCGGAAAGTGCGTCGCCGCGCGGGACGTCGAAGGGGACGCGGGCATCGCGCAGCGTCCGTTTGGCGCGCACGATGCGCTGCGCGATGGTGGGTTCCGGAACGAGGAAGGCGCGCGCGATTTCGTCCGTCGCCAGGCCGCCCAGCAGTTTGAGCGTGAGCGCCACCCGGGCCTCGGTCGACAGCACGGGATGGCAGGCGGTAAAGATCAGCCGCAGCAGGTCATCGCCGATATCGTCCGACCTTGCCGCATCCAGTTCATCCACGAAATCGGGCACGATCAGGGCCTCCTGTGCGTCGAGGTCATGGCCCAGCTGCTCGAGCTTGCTCTCGGCCAGTTTCTGGTGGCGCAGCCGGTCGAGCGCGCGGTTCTTCGCCGTGGCCATCAGCCAGGCGCCCGGATTGTCCGGAACGCCAGCGGACGGCCAGTGCTCCAGCGCGGCGACCAGCGCATCCTGGGCGAGCTCTTCCGCCAGGCCGATGTCCCGCACCAGGCGAGCGACGCCGGCGACAATCTTTGCCGACTCGATGCGCCAGACGGCGTCGATCGCCTTGTGGGTGGGGGTGGTCATCAGGACTGGGCTGGCGGGTCGCCGACCATGTGAACGAGTTCCCAGATGTGGCCATCAGGATCCTCGAATCCATGCTGATACATAAAGCCGTGGTCCTGCGGTTCGCGCGGCGCCTTGCCGCCGGCGGCAACCGCTTTTGCAACCAGGCCTTCCAGCTCCGCCCGGCTGTCGCAGGACAGGCAGACCAGCACTTCCGTGACCTTGTTTGCGTCGGCAATCGCCTTGTGCGTGAAACCCTGGAAGAAGGGCTCGGTCAGCAGCATGACATAGATGGCGTCCGACACGACCATGCAGGCCGCATTGGCGTCGGTGAATTGCGGATTGAAGCTGAAGCCGAGCGCGCCGAAGAATGCCTTGCTGCGCTCGAGGTCCTTGACCGGAAGATTGACGAAGATTTGTTTGCTCATGGCTGACTCCTAGTTTTTCTGTTCCCCGCCGACACACATGTCGCGGAATTTCCGGATCGCGTCGCTCTGTTCAAAGTCTTCCAGTTCGTACAACTGCCGGACCTCGATCTCGGCCGTGACATCCTTGCCGTGCGGTGCCGGGAAGCGGCGCGACCACTCCAGCGCTTCTTCGCGCGAGCGAACCTGGATGAGGGTGTAGCCAGCGATCAGCTCCTTGCTTTCCGCGAAGGGGCCGTCAACGACGCTGCGCTTGCCGTCCGCATAACGGACGCGCCAGCCCTGCGATGTCGGTTGCAGGCCGTTCGCATCCAGCAGGACTCCCGCCTTGGCAAGTTGTTCGTGGTAGGCCGCCATTTCGGCGAACAGGCTTTCGGGCGGCATGATGCCCGCTTCGGAATCCGCCGTTGCCTTGACGATGATCATGAATCGCATGTCCGTTTCTCCTTTTAAAGGGGGGCGGCCAGGGTGCGATATGCACATTTTGCCGGCGCCTGATCACACGACGAACGGGCGGTGGCGGAATCGACAGACTGCGCAGAAAAAATTCAGCTGACGTAACAGGGAGCGAGGCTGCGTACTTCGACGGTGCACCATTCGGCCGCCGGGCATCGTGCGGCGATGGCGATCGCTTCCTCGCGCGTGGCGCAATCGAGCAGGAAAAAGCCGCCGATCATTTCCTTGGCTTCCGCGAAGGGGCCGTCGAGAACGGCTGCCTTGCCGTCGCGGACCTTGACCCGCGCCGCGGTAGATTGGGAGGCAAGGGATTCCACGCCTAATAGCACGCCGTTTTCCTTGAGTTCTTCGGCAAACCTGAGCATGCGGCCGTAGACTTGCCGGCCCTCTGCCTCGGTTCGCTCCTGCCTCTGGCCGGTGGGCTCGACGATGAGCAGCATGTAGGACATGGTGTTTTCCGATTGATAAGAAAACCTGATTGTAACCAAGCTTTCCGGACCGGGATCAGTGAAGCGTGTGGTAAGCCTTGCGGATCAGGGTGAGGGTGACCGGAAGGGCGTCGTGACAGCGCAGGTCGGCGGGCTGGTTCACGCGCGGCACGTAGCCCCAGCGCGAAGATCTCAGCATCCGTACATACTTGCGGTCGAGGTCGCCGGCCTGTTCCAGCGTCTTCAGCGCTTCCTTTTCGATCTCGTGCACGAGACGCCAGGTGAGGGGACGGCCCTCCGTCCGGTGGCGTTCGACGATGGCGTCGACAGCGAGGGCGAGCCTCGCTTCTGCGGCATGCAGTTTATGGACTTCGAAGAATTTCATGATACTCACCTGCTGCATTACTGTATGAATGTACAGTATAGATCAGAACAGGGAGCCGGATTATGAGGTCGAGCAAAAAGTCCGTGCGCCGCCACACCAGGGTTGTAAAGTGGAAATTATTTTTGACTTTTGGCAGGTGTTCAGAGCGGATTTCGTATCCTCTCCGTCGTCCTGGAACAGGCAATGCCGATACTGGGACTGGAGGGCCGTTTATCCGGCTTCTGCCTGGTCAAGCTCCGCCGATAGCCGGGTGGGACGTCGGCCAGCATTTCCAGAAAGGCAGATTGATCGATGACCGGCTTTCCGCCGCACAAATGAAAACGCCCCATCCGTGATCCGGGTCCGCCGTATGGCTGCCGACCTGATCCGCTCGATAGGGCGCTGGGCCTGCCGCCATGCATATCAGTTGCATGTGCCGCAGATAGGCGAATCATACCGAGCGCGCCGGCGCGCGTGGATGATCCAGATCAACCTTTTCGTTACGCATTTTTCAAGCTGCTGCTATGCGAACTTCCTTGCCGCATCGATCGCAAGCCCAGCGCCGATGCTGCCGAACAGGTCGCCCTCGACATGCGCGGCGGCAGGGAACATGGACGCGATTTCCTGCCGCAGCAGGGGCACGCCGCTCGAACCGCCGGTGAAGAACACGGTGTCCACGCCATCCACACCGACGCCGGCATCGGCCAGCAGGCCGGAAACCGACGTCCTGATGCTGGCGATGAGATGCGCAATCGCGTCGTTGAATGCATCGCGCTGCAAGGTAAACGCCAGGTCCGGCGCGAGCCTGTCGAGCAGCAGGGGCACGGCATCCGCATCGGACAAGGCAATCTTTCCTTCCTCGACCTTCTGCGCCAGCCAATGCCCGTCGCGCTGGTCGACCAGCTTGAGCAGGCGGGCGAGCTTGTCGCGTTCCTGCGCATCGCGGTGGACGTCCTGCAGCTCGCGCCACACTTTCTGCGAATAGGCGAAGTTGATCGTGTGCCAGGTCGCGAGGTTGAAGTAATAGCTCGAAGGCACTTCATTGTTGTTTGTGAGGCGGGTGCCGAGGCCGAGCATGGGCATGACGCCGGCCAGGCTCAGGTACTTGTCGAAATCCGTGCCGCCGATGTGCACGCCGCCGGTGGCCAGGATGTCCTCATGCCGCTCGGCCTTGGTTGTGCCCTCGGGCGACAGCCTGACCAGCGTGAAATCGGAGGTGCCGCCGCCGATGTCGATGACGAGCACCAGTTCCTCGCGCGTGATACCCGACTCATAGGTGAACGCGGCCGCGATCGGCTCGAACTGGAAGGCGACGTCGGCGAAACCAGCCTTGCGCGCGAGATCGAGCAGGGTGTCCTCGGCAAGCTTGTCCGCTGTCGCGTCGTCGTCGATGAAGTGCACCGGCCGGCCGAACACCGCATGCGTGAATTGCCGCTGCGCGGACTGCTCGGCGCGCTGACGCAGTTCGCGCAGGAACTGGGTCAGCAGCTCGCGGAAAGGTACTGCCCGGCCCTGGACCTCGGTCTGTCCGTCCATCAGGCTGGTGCCGAGCAGGCTCTTCATCGAGCGCATCAGGCGGCCTTCGTCGCCGGACAGGTAATCGGCCAGCGCCGCGCGCCCGAACGTCGTCGTGTTGTCCTCGGCGTGGAAGAACACGACCGAGGGCAGGGTGGCTTTGCCGTCTTCCAGCGGAAGAAGCAGGGATTCGCCGGGACGGTAACAGCCGACCGTCGAATTGGAGGTGCCGAAGTCGACGCCGCAGGAGTGGGACACGGGATGCATTCTATTCGTTGTTGTTGCCGCGCCGGGCTTCGGCGAGGGCGATGGTCAATTGCTGGATCCTGGCTTTCAGGCCGGCGTTTTCCGCTTTCAGTTCCACGATCCTCGCATTGGCTTCGCCGATGTCGGCTATGGTTTCGTGCGGCTCGGGAGCGGCTTCCGCCTTCGGCGCCTTGGGCGGCGCTTTCGCTTCGCGCACCTGTTTGGCAACCTGCCGCAATTCCTTCTTGCCGCCGTTGACGGCAGCGACCTGTTCTTCGCTCGGCAGGGATGCGACGGCTGCAGCCGCGTTGAGGGAGATGGTGCCGGTGCGAACCGCTTCAACCAGTTCGGGCGTGGCCGTCTTCTGGATTTTTTCGATGCGGCTGACGGTGTTGCTGCTGATGCCTGCGACCTTGGCGATTTCTTCCCTGGTCGCGAGCGGCTGGCGCTCTTGCGCGGGCTCGGGAGCGTTTTCCGGGCTGGTTTCCGGGGTGGTCTTCGGTTCTGCCTCCTTTTGCACCTTCACGCGGGCGGACAGGATTGCTTTCTTGCGCAGGGCAAGCATGCCGCGCTGGAAATCCGAGACGCTGCGGCGGGCAAGATGGTTGTCGATCATCCACAGCATCACATCCTCGATGGCGCCGAAATGGTCATTCTGTACCGTTTTGAAGGGGATGCCGTGTTTTTGGCAGATGGTGTAGCGGTTATGCCCGTCGATCAGGATGTCTCCCCACACCACCAAGGCATCCCGGCAGCCTTCGGCGAGGATGCTGCGCTCCAGCGCTTCGTATTCATGGGAAGTCAGCGGGTCGACATAGGCCCGCAGTTCGTCGCTAATCCTGATATTCATGCTTTCCTGAAAGGTTGAGAGCCTGCTCCGTCTCTGGTGCCGGCGCGATCGGGGGGACGTATTCTAAGTGATAGGGGCAGTAGGGCGCCAGTATTCTGAAAATATTGCTATAGAATGAAGATTGGTATAATCTTTCCAAAGAAAGGATTGATGCCATGACTATCGCCCGGAATGCCCCGCAAGCCGATGCCGCAGCCACCCTGACCAAGGCTGTCGTGCGCGCCGCAGGCCTGATCGGCGTCACCCAGCAATCCCTATCGCGCATCCTTGGCGTCAGCGCGGCGACGGTGTCCCGCATGTTTTCGGGACAGTATCGGCTTGCGCCCGAGCGCGGCAAGGAATGGGAGCTGGCGGTGCTGTTCGTACGGATGTACCGTTCCCTGGATGCGATCTTTGGTCATGCCGATGCCGCCCAACAGTGGCTGAACGGCGACAACCTCGGCCTCATGGGGAAACCCGTCGAGCTGATCCAGAGCACCGAAGGGCTGGTGCGGGTCCTTCACTACCTGGACGCGCACCGTGGCCGTGTTTGAGCCGCGGGACACGGCGCTCGACCTGTGGCGGGCAGTGGAGGCGCAGCACCGGGTTTCCACCATGGTGCTGGTCGACACGCTCGATGAGCAGGCTCTGCTGGAAAGCATCCTCGACGAGTCGAAGCCGCCGCTTGCCTCGTCGCAACGAAGCTTGCATTACCTTTTGTTTACCCCGTTCCGCTATCCGCCTCTTCCCAACGGTTCCCGGTTTCGCGGGCCGTTCGATCCCGGCGTGTTCTACGGCGCGGAGGCCATCCGCACGGCCTGCGCGGAACTCGGCTACTGGCGCTGGCGGCTCCTGAACGACAGCCCGCAGCTGCAGTCGATTCCTCCCGTTCCGCAGACCTTGTTTCGCACGGCGGTCGCCGGACCGGCGATCGACCTGCGCGAGCCGCCGTGGTTCGAGCGCCACCGTCAATGGACCGATCCGCATGACTATGGCCCTTGCCAGCAGCTCGCGCGCGAAGCCCGCTCGGACGGCGTGCAGGTAATCCGCTACCAGTCGGTTCGCGATCCCCGGCCGGGCGCCTGCGCGGCGGTACTGAGCCATGCAGCCTTCGTGAAACCGGTGCCCGAGGAAAGCCAGACCTGGACGCTAGCGGTATTCCGGCAGCGTGTGTTCTGGCGCCGGGATTCGATATTTGAAGAGGAAAGTTTCGACTTCGATGCGGCCTGCTGGACTCCCTCTAATCCGGCGTCCAGGTAAAATCTCCCGCGTTGCCGCTGAACAGGATGTTGCAATCCACGCCCGATTCGCGCAGGCGCGCCCTCAGCTCGCGCTGTCCAAGGGTATGCAGCGGTGGAGCGTCCAGGCGCACGGGAAGGGTGCGAATCATGGTATCGCCGGCAATGAATTCGACGCGGCAGTCGATGGCTGCCGACATGGCCTTGTACTCCTGGTGGAGGCGCTCCATTTTTGCCGAGACTTCGCGGCTCGCGCTGCGTACGGCATGGAGTTCGTCGTTCAGCGTCTTCAGGCGGCGCAGGACGGGAAGGACGCGACTCAGCAGTTTCTGCCAGTTGGCCGACTGTTCGGTCGTCAGGCGCAATTCATTGGAGCGCATCCGGGCATTGAGGATGGAATAGTTTTTCACGTCCGGCTGGTTCGTCACTGCTTCGATCTCGTGCGTGCCGGCCTCGATGACGGTTTCGTATTCGGACTGCTTCAGCGCGAGTTCTTCCAGCTGGCGGGTATAGGCGGACAGGTCGGGAACCAGCATGGAGATCGCGGTCTCGGTATCCCGCCGCATATTGGCGGTGCCCACATGAACGCGCTGTGCGCCAAGGGCGCAGCCTTCCGCGACTTCGACCCAGAGTTCGTCCGCGAGAACGTCGCACTGGATGGCATGTTCGATGCGGACCTTTTTCCCGATGATGACGCAGCCTTCCGCATGGCCCAGCGTGATCTCGCCGCCGGCCGCTTCGATGGTCGCGCGCGAGGCGTTGCCTTCTACGACGACCATGCCGCCCGGATTGCGCACCGCGCCTGCATTCAGGTTTTTCTTGAAGACGACCCGGCCGCCATGGGACACGATCTTGCCGAACACGTTGTCCTGGAAGGTCATGTTCTTGCCTTCGATCTTGCTCAGTTCCTGGACTTCGCCATGCTCTTCGTATTCATCGCCGTCCAGCGTCAGGTTGCCGGTGGTGTGCAGGCCGACGCCTTCGCGATGGATGATCTTTTCGCTAATGGAGATGGTTCCTGATGCCGCATCGATGTTCAGGAAACCGCTCATGTCGGCCACGACGAACTCACCGTCGCCGGTGCGGTCGATCCGCGTGCCGGGGCCGGACACCTGGGCAATGTCGACATCCCGCGGAAGGTCGGACGCAAGTTCATTGCCCGCGAGATCCCAACCGCTCTTGCCGGCTACCCGTGCCACCTTGCGGAGCAGGCGCGTGTTCTTCGCCACCTGGGGAAAACGGTTCTGGAAATGATGCAGGTCGATGCGTCCGTCGGGCAGCAACCGGGGAGCGTCGTCGCGGTGCAGGCTGCGGGTCATTTCCGCGACCGTCGCATCCTGTCCTGCCGCCGGAGCGAGCATGCGGGCAATCGTGACGCGCTCCGCACGGTCGCCCGCGATCGCCTTGCGCACCGCTTCGATGTCGATCCCGAATCGAACGGCCTCGGACCACATCGCCGCGATGAACTCGTCCGGATCCAGTTTTTCCCGGACCGATACGGTGCGCAGCAGGCGGTCGACGATTGCCCGGCTGCCGTCCGGTGCCGGATCACCGTAGACCGGTTCTTCCACGGTCTTTTCGACCATCACCGGTTCAAACAGGTACTCGGCCTCCCGCCCGTCTTCCACCAGTTTTGGGGGCCGGTAACACCGGCGTCTTTCCGGCGTCAGCACGGCAATGCCTGCAGCAAGACGCAATGGCGGTCCCTTTGCGATTGCGGTCGTTTCCAAGCCATAGAGCAGCCTGTGCATGACGGGGTAGTCGAGTCCGGTGAAGTACATTCCCGCGTCAAAGGTCCGGGCGACAAAGCTGCAGAAGAGAGCGGGCGAATCCAGCGTGCTCAAGTCGACATGAAGGCCGTCGGGCCGGCGCAGGATGAATCTGGGAAGGGGAATCGGGAAGGCGTCGGCATCTCCGGGCGATGCCTCGCCCGTGCCGTCGATCTTGAGGGCTGAAGCGGCGTCAGCCACGGGTGCCGGTAGACAGGTGAGACGACATGGGACTCCTTCCTGTTGAAACTTTGGCAGTTTCCTGCCGGAACTTTAACAAATGCCAATTGATGCAGCAAGGAAAATGCACCGGTATGCACGACCAGCTCTGCGACTGCAGGGAGGCATGGTTCCTTCACAGGCGGCGGAACAACTCATGAAAGGTGATCTGGCACAACGGGCTCCCCACAGCCGACTGGGAGAATTGGGCATGCTCTCCCGCTCGTTCAACAAGATTGGCCGAGGCGCTGCAGTAATCGTTCAGCGACCTGCTGAGCGAAGTGGACATGCGAAAACGCCGTAAGGGTGAGCAGGAAGAAAGCCAGTTGCGTGTCCGGCTCAACGAAAACCGGCCGCAACTTGCGACGAGGGCTGCCGGCTTGGGCATCTGGGACATGAGAGAAATGAACTCGTTTGGGATGATGCGATGTATCAGCAGTGCGACATCGACAAGGCGGCGTTCGACGGGGCGTACGAAGCCTGGTCGTGCTGCCTTGCCCGGAATGGCTTCGAGCGGGCCAGCGGCCGGGTCTGGGTGGAAAGTGCGCCCGGCCGGGGCGTTACTTTTTTTATGGGGCTGAGGCATGGCTAACTCTGCATCGACTCCCCGGCCCGTTCTGCTGGTCGAAGACAATCCGGTCCACGTCGCCCTGACGAAACGCGCATTCTCCCGCCGCAAGCCGGCCAATCCGATCGAGACAGCGCAGATCGAGCTGTACTGGTGTGCTTTGAACGCGCCGCCGCATTCAGGCTGGAGCAGAGAATGAATAACGGTCTGCCAAGCAGGGTGCTGTACCTGGAAGACAATCCCATGGATGCCGACCTGGTGCGCCGTGCACTCGCCAGGCAGGCGCCGCAGATCACGCTGGACATCGTTCCCTCCCTGGCCGAAGCGATGCAGCGCGTGGCGCCGGGCGAACCGCCGTATGACTTGATCCTGTCCGATCTGCGCCTTACCGACGGCAGCGGCATGGAACTGCTGGCGCATGTGCGGGAGCGGCGGCTGCAGGCCGCAGTGGTGATCCTTACCGGCTCCGGGGACCAGGCCTCGGCCATCGCGGCGCTGAAGGCCGGCGCCGACGATTATGTCGTCAAGCGCGCCGAGTACCATGTTCGCCTGCTTCCCACGCTGAAGGCCGCGCTGGCCCGTTTTCGCTCCGAGTTCAATCGCAAGGCACGCATCCTGCGGGTCCTGTATGCCGAGCACAACGTCTTCGACATCGACCTGACGCGGCGCCATCTGGCGCGGCATGCGCCCCACATTCGGCTCCATGTGGTCAAGACCGGGGATGAGGTGTTGATGGCGCTGCCCAGGGCGGCGGCCCACGCTCCGCCGTTTGACGTGCTGCTCCTCGACTACCAGCTACCCGAGGTAAATGCCCTCGAAATTGTGAAAATCCTGCGCGACGAGCGCGGGCTCGATGTGCCCGTCGTGATGGTGACCGGGCAAGGCAGCGAAGATGTCGTGGCCGAGGCGCTGCGCATGGGGGTGGCCGATTACCTGGTGAAGCACGCCGGATATCTCTCGGAAATGCCCGCGGTGCTCGAGCATGCGCATCGGCAGACCCAGCTGGAGCGCGAACAGGAAAAGCTCCGCACGACAGCGGATCGTCTTCGCCAGCTGCTGGAGGCCAATCCCACGATCCTGTATGTGTTGCATCTGGATGGATCGCGCATGGCGCCGCAATGGATAAGTGAAAACATCACGCGCGTATATGGCTATCCGGTGGAAGAATGCCTGCAGCCGGACTGGTGGTGGGCGGGACTGCATGCCGACGACCGGGAACGGGTGCTGGCGGAGCGCCAGCGCCTGTTCACGGAGCATCGACTGACCCAGGAATACCGGTTTCACGACAAGTCCGGTGCGGTGTGCTGGGTGCGCGACGAGATGCGGCTATTGTCCGACGCTACAGGCAAGCCGGCCTCGGTGGTCGGCAGCTGGAGCGACGTCACCGCCGACCATCTGGCCAGCGAACGCCAGGCATTGCAGGCTGCGGCCCTGTCCAGCACCCGCGACGCCGTCATGATTACCGATCTCGACTCGCGCATCATTTATGTCAATCCGGCCTTCACGGAAATCACCGGTTATACAGAAGCCGAGATCGTCGGCTGCGATCCGCGAATCCTGCAATCCGGTCAACATGAGCCGGCGTTTTATGCGGCGATGTGGGAACGGCTGCGCGAACGCGGACAATGGCAGGGAGAGGTGTGGAACCGCCGCAAGAACGGCGATGTGTATCCGCAATGGCTGACCATCAGCGCCGTGCGTGACGCGAGCGGAATGCCGACCCATTTCGTGGCCGTCATGACGGATCTCACCATGATCAAGCGCAGCGAGGAGCAGCTTGATCACCTGGCACATTACGATCCGCTCACGAACCTGCCCAATCGCGCCTTGCTGCGGTCGCTGCTGCAGCATGCGGTGGAAAAGGCGCAGCGGCGGGGAGGGCAGGTCGGCGTGCTGTTCCTGAATCTCGACAAGTTCAAAACCATCAACGACAGCCTGGGCCATGTCGCTGGTGACCAGTTGCTGATGAGCGTGACGGCCAGGCTCAACGAGCATCTGGGCGGCCAGCAGTTGCTCGGGCGCCTGAGCGCGGATGAATTCGTGGTCGTGGTGGAGCCGCTGCTCGGGGCCGAGGATGCCGAAGCCATTGCCTTCGACCTGCGCAATACGATCGAGGCACCGTTCATGGTGGATGGCAGTCAGGAAGTCTACATCCGGACCAGTATCGGCATTAGCCTCTTTCCGCAGGACGGGCTCAGCGCGCACGATCTCCTGCACCATGCAGATGCAGCCGTACACCGTGCCAAGGAGCGAGGCGGGAACCAGATTGCTTTCTATACGGCTGAATTGAGCACGCGGGCACTCGCCCAGCTCCAGATGGAAGCAGGGCTGCGGCGGGCGTTGAAGCATCATAAGTTCGTCCTCCATTTTCAGCCCAAGGTAGATCTGGCGAACGGGCGCATTACTGGCGCCGAAGCCTTGCTGCGCTGGAAACGCCCGATGCAGGAAATGCTGTATCCGGCGGAGTTCATTCCGCTTGCCGAGAAAAGCGGGCAGATCGTGGCAATCGGCGCCTGGATCATCGATGAAGCCTGCCGCTATCTCCGCGCGTGGAACGACGCAGGTTTCACCGACATCAATGTGGCGGTCAACGTGTCGGCGCGCCAGTTCCGCAGCGAGGAACTGGAATCCGTGGTGGAGAGCGCCCTTGTGCGCCATGGCGTCCCGGCGCGCCAGCTGACGCTCGAGCTGACGGAGAGCATGCTGGTGGATTCGCCTGAGCAGGCCATCGAACGGCTGCGCAGGATGAAGGGCAGCGGATTGCAACTGGCGCTTGACGATTTCGGCACGGGTTATTCCAGCCTTGGCTATTTGAGCCGCCTGCCGCTGGACCAGCTCAAGATCGACAAGTCGTTCGTGGTGGACATCGTGACCGATCGTAATGCCGCCAACATCGCCAGCTCGGTCATCGACCTGGCCCATCGCATGCAGTTGACGGTGGTCGCCGAGGGTGTGGAGACCGAAGAGCAGGTGGCCTACCTGGACCACAATCACTGCGACGAAATCCAAGGGTACTACTTTAGCCGGCCCGTGCCGGCCGATGAATTCACCCGGCAGCTGAGGGACGGGAAAACGCTTAAGAACGGGTGGCGGCACTAACCCCCCCCTGCACCTTTGCGGTGCACGATCCTCTCTGCGACGCGCCTCCGTAACGCAAAACATCCCACTTTGATGCGCACATCGCGCGCCGATCGGCAAAAAACGCCGTGAGCGCATGGCATGCCGATTGCTCAATAGCGATGGCAGGGCAATGGTGCCCTGCGTTGAGAGTCCACCGTTGGGCTCCCGTGCACTGAAATGATCGCTGCGTCGGCAGCTCGCGTGCACGCATCCGGATCGATATAACGATGCCAACGAATATCAACAGCTTCGGCCTCCCTCTGGAGCCACGCTCAAACAGCGAGCGCCAGCCAGTACTGGCAGCACACCCGACTATTCCCTTTGCCTGGCATGCAGGCACACCGTTCCGTACACATCATGCGACCGCGCGCCAGGCGCGCAGGGCGCACGCAGGTTATTGAAATCAGGACTGGGCGCATTACAGGTGCGTCATCAACATAGCGAAGAAGGAAGACTCATGAAGATCCTTGTAATTGGCCACGGCATGGTAGGACACAAATTTCTCGAAAGCCTCGACGCAGGCGGCTTGCGGGATGCCGAGGTGACGGTGTTGTGCGAGGAGCCGCGCCCTGCGTACGACCGTGTCCATCTCTCGGAATTCTTCTCCGGCAAATCGGCGGAAGATCTTTCTCTGGTGTCGCCGGGCTTCTTTGACAGGAACAACCTGCTGCTCAAGCTGAACAGCCGCGCCGCATCGATCGATCGTGAAAAGAAAACGGTCACGACCGCCGGCGGCGAGGTTCTGCAGTACGACAAGCTCGTCATGGCGACCGGTTCCTATCCCTTCGTTCCCGCCGTACCGGGCAAGGATCGCAAGGACTGCTTCGTGTACCGTACCATCGAAGACCTGGAAGCGATGCTGGAATGCGGCGCCCGCTCGAAGAGCGGCGTGGTCATCGGCGGCGGCCTGCTCGGCCTGGAATGTGCCAAGGCCTTGCGCGACATGAAGCTCGACACGCACGTCGTCGAATTTGCGCCGCGCCTGATGGCCGTGCAGGTCGATGACGGCGGCGGACGCGTCCTGCGCAAGAAGATCGAAGAGCTGGGTGTCAGCGTGCATACGCAAAAGAACACTGTCGAGATCGTCGATGGCGAGCAGGCGCGCCATCGCCTGGTGTTTGCGGATGGATCGCACCTCGAGACGGACATGATCGTGTTCTCCGCCGGCATTCGCCCGCGAGACGACCTGGCACGCCAGATCGCACTCACGCTCGGCCCGCGCGGTGGCATCGCCATTGACGGCAACTGCCTCAGTTCCGACCCCGACATTTATGCGATCGGCGAATGCGCCGCATGGAATGGGCAGATCTTCGGCCTGGTCGCGCCGGGCTACGACATGGCGCGCACCGCGGCGAAGCACATCGCGGGCGAGGCCGTCCTGTTTGCCGGCGCGGACATGAGCACCAAGCTCAAGCTGATGGGCGTGGACGTGGCGAGCATCGGCGATGCGCTCGGCAATACAGCCGGCAGCCGCGCCTACCAGTTCACCGACGAACGCAAGCAGGTCTACAAGAAGATTGTCGTCTCCGAAGACGGCAAGTACCTGCTGGGCGCCGTGCTGGTGGGCGATGCGGCCGAGTACGGCAGCCTGCTGCAGATGATGCTCAACAAGATCGAACTGCCGGAAGCGCCCGAATTCCTGATCCTGCCGCAAAGCGACGGCAAGGCGAAGCCGGGCCTCGGCGTGGAGGCGCTCCCCGCATCGGCGCAGATCTGCTCCTGCAACAACGTCTCCAAGGGCCAGTTGTGCGAAGCGGTAGCCGGCGGCGCGACCAATGTTGTCGAACTCAAGTCCTGCACCAAGGCGGGAACCGCCTGCGGCGGCTGCGTGCCGCTGGTGACGCAGGTGATGAAGGCCGAGATGAAGAAGCTGGGCCTTGCGGTCAACAACCATCTCTGCGAACACTTCGCCTATTCGCGCCAGGAACTGTTCCACCTGATCCGCGTAGGCAAGATCAAGACCTTCGAGGCACTGCTCGAAGCGCATGGCAAGGGCCTCGGCTGCGACATCTGCAAACCGGTTGCCGCAAGCATTTTCGCCTCCTGCTGGAACGATTTCGTGCTGAACAAGGATCACGCCAGCCTGCAGGATTCGAATGATTATTTCCTCGGCAATATCCAGAAGGACGGCACCTACTCGGTCGTGCCGCGCATGCCGGGCGGGGAAGTGACGCCGGATGGGCTAATGGCGGTGGCGCAGGTCGCCAAGAAGTACGGTCTGTACACCAAGATCACGGGCGGCCAGCGCGTCGACCTGTTTGGCGCGCGCGTCGAACAACTGCCCGCGATCTGGGAAGAGCTGATCGCTGCCGGTTTCGAATCCGGCCATGCCTACGGCAAGTCGCTGCGCACAGTGAAATCCTGCGTCGGCTCGACCTGGTGCCGCTACGGCGTCGACGACAGCGTCGGCCTGGCGATTGAACTGGAAAACCGTTACAAGGGCCTGCGCGCGCCGCACAAGATCAAGTTCGGCGTCTCCGGCTGCACCCGCGAATGCGCGGAGGCACAGGGCAAGGACGTCGGCGTGATCGCGACAGAGAAGGGCTGGAACTTGTACGTTTGCGGCAACGGCGGCATGAAACCGCGCCATGCCGAACTGCTGGCTTCCGACCTGTCGAAGGAAGAACTGGTGCGCTATATCGACCGCTTCCTGATGTTCTACATCCGCACCGCGGATCGCCTGCAGCGCACCAGCGTGTGGCGCGACAACCTCGAAGGCGGCCTCGATTACCTGAAGGATGTCGTCATCAAGGACAAGCTCGGCCTGGCGGCGGAACTGGAAGCCGACATGCAGCATGTGGTCGATACCTACGAATGCGAGTGGAAGAATGCGGTCACCAATCCCGAGACGCGCAAGCGCTTCCGCCAGTTCGTCAACAGCGACCAGCCGGACCAGACTGTCGTCTTTGTCGAGGAGCGCGGCCAGATCCGTCCCGCGAATGCGGAAGAACGCAAAGTCACCATTCCCATCATTGCCAAAGCAGCGTGAGGCCGAAACCATGAGCCACGAAAACAAAGCAACTACCTGGAGCGCGGTGTGTTCCGTCGACGACCTCGTTCCCAACACCGGCGTCTGTGCACTTGTCCAGGACCGCCATGTCGCGGTCTTCCATGTCAAGGATGGCACGGACCGCCTGTTTGCCATCGACAACTACGATCCCAATGCACAGGCAAGCGTGCTCTCGCGCGGCCTGGTCGGCAACCTCGGCGAGCGCATCGTCGTCGCTTCGCCGATCTACAAGCACCATTTCGATCTGCAGAATGGTCAGTGCCTTGAAGCGCCGGAAAATTCGGTCAACGCCTATCCGGTGCGCGTCGAGAAAAGAACCGTGTGGGTTGGCATCTAACCTGAATTCCATTTTGTCATCGTGACAGTGGTGCCCTTGCCCATCTCCGTGGCGATGTCGAAATCGTCCATCAGGCGTCGCGCGGCACCCAGTCCGATGCCCAGGCTGTTTCGTGTGGAAAAACCGTCGCGCAGGGCTGCGTTCAGGTTGGCGATACCCGGGCCTTTGTCTGCGACGACTACCGACAGCCCTCTGCGTTTTCCGTCTTGCAGCAGGCGCAGGTTTATCCAGGCCTGCTGCGCATGGAAGAGGGCGTTGGAAGCGATTTCCGACACAGCGGTGGCGACTTTCACCGAGTCCACCGCGTTCAGTCCGATTTCCCGTGCAAGGCGCTGGCCTTCCTTGCGCGCGCGAAGGAGGTCCACCTCGGATTTGATCATCAGCGTGATGCCTTCCTCATCCGTTGCCATGGTGCGGCAGGGTTACTTGAGATAGTGCAACGGGAAGTACAGCAGGGCAGCCATGCCGAGTGCGCCCAGGCAGGTGACCACGGCCACGATGAAACGGGACAGCCTGTCAGCCTTCGTTTCCTTGGGTGCCGGGAATTTGCCATCTTTCATATTTATCTCCATGACAGCAGTTTAGCCAAAAGCGCGCCGTCGAGATGACTTGACCGAGTCCGGCGGGAGTTATAATATGATGATCATCATATGAAATGAAATCCGCGTCATGACTTCCCCAACCCGTTCCAGCCGAAAGCAGGATTCATACGAGCGCATCCTCAATGCGGCGGCACGCGCGGTGCGCCAGGAGGGCTTTTCGCGCGTCGGCGTCGCGGACGTCATGCGCGAAGCCGGTTTGACGCATGGCGGGTTTTACGCTCACTTCAAATCGCGTGACGCCATGCTGGCCAAGGCGCTCGAACACGCGGGGCGTGCCAGTGCGGAGCGGTTGGCCCGGCGCATCGCTGTGCAGCGCGAGGCGGGCGTCAGCCCGTTCCGCGCCCTGGTGGAACGCTATCTGTCCGAATCGCATCTTTCTTCTCCTGAAACCGGCTGTCCGGTTGCGGCCCTCGGCTCCGAAATGCCGCGGCAGCAGGATGAATTGCGTGCAGCGTCGTGTGACCGGGTGCGCGGTCTGGTCGATACGGTCAAATCCACATTGCCGCCCGGGACGCCGGAAGATGCCGCGCTGACTGCGGCCAGTACCCTGGTCGGGGCGCTCCAGCTTGCCCGGACCCTGGGCAATAACGAGCAAGGCAAGGCCGTGCTCGCTGCGAACCGGAACACCTTGCTGCGCATGTACGACGAGCCGCCGCCGGCAGCCGGATGACGTTTCAGAACGGCCGCCGGGCACGGCGGTTTTTATTTCGCCAAAAATATGACGATCATCATATGATGGCGCCTCGATAGAAGGAATGATCATGGAAAAGCAGATTTCCGTCGCTCTCAACCCCGGCACGGCCCTGAGCGGCGAGGACGCGCGCAGTTCGCCCTGGCCTGTATTCTGGATCGCGAGCATTGCCGTATTCCTCGTTTCGCTGGACACGACGGTGCTGTATGCCGCGTTCGGCGCACTTCGCGAGGGATTTCCGGGCGCGACGCCGGCCGGACTTTCATGGATCCTGAATGCCTATACCGTCGTCTTCGCCGCACTCCTTGTCCCCGCAGGCGGTCTCGCCGATACGTACGGGCGGAAGCGGGTTTTCCTGTCGGGCGTGGCCGTGTTCCTGTTGGCCTCGGCGGCGTGCGGCGCGGCATCTTCCGTGGAATTCATGGTTGCTGCACGCGTGGTCCAGGCGATTGGCGCGGCGCTCCTGACGCCGTCATCGCTGTCGCTCGTGCTTGAAGCCTTTCCGAAGGAAAAACGCGCCGTCGTCGTCAGCATCTGGGGTGCGGTAGGCGGTGTCGCCGCTGCATTCGGCCCCGGCGTCGGGACGTTCATCGTCGATGCCTTCGGCTGGCCGTGGGCGTTCTACATCAACCTGCCGCTGGGAGCCATCTCCCTCGCATACGGCATCCGGCGCCTGCCGGCACTGAGCGGCGAAGGCAAGGGGCGCCGGGCAGACTGGTTCGGCGTGCTGCTGCTGATCGCCGGAGTCGGCGCGATCGCACTGGCGATCACGCAGTCGGAATCCCCTCTCTGGAGTGCGGCACAGGTGGCTTCGGCGGCGCTTGCCGGTTTTGCCATCCTCGCGGCATTCGTCGCCTGGCAACGCAAGGCGTCCTCGCCGGTGGTGGACCTGGCTCTGTTCCGCAACCGCACCTACAGCGCAGTGAATCTCGCCACGCTCGCGTTCGGTACCGCGTTCGCGATGATGTTCTTCGGCTATTTCGCCTTCATGACCGGGATCTGGCATTACAGCCTGCCGGTCGCCGGGATTGCCGTCACGCCGGGCCCGCTGACGGTTGTTCCCGTGGCGATCATCACGGGACGGCTCGCGGCGCGTTACGGCCACCGGCCATTCCTCGTCACCGGCGCGTTCATCTATGCCATGGCCGGCCTCTGGCAGCTTACCGTCCCGGGTACCGAGCCCGCCTATCTGACGCAATGGCTTCCCGGACTGCTGCTCAGCGGGATCGGTGTTGGCATGGTGCTGCCCAGCCTGTCCGGCGCGGCGGTCGCCAACCTGCCGCCGGCGCATTATGCGGTCGGGAGCGCCGTCAACCAGGCAGTGCGCCAGATCGGCACCGTGCTTGGAGTCGCATTCACTGTCGTATTTGTCGGACATGCGGGACTGGGCAGGTCCGATTTCGTACCGCTGTTCGGATTGCACGTTGCCCTTGCGCTGACCACCGGGCTGCTTTGCCTGGCCGTCAACACGCGGCCGGCTGCAAGGAGGGCATAAGGCGCCGAGGAGGAATAATCTGCGCACAAAGTAGAGGTGCTGCACGGAAATCCTCAATATACTGTCGCTTTTGGGAGCCCCCGCCACCGGGGGCTTAATCTCATCGTGATGCAGATTCAAAAGTGACAACGTATCAATACCGGGCTGCAGCTTGCGCGCTGGCGGCCGCAATTTCCATCCTTTTTCCTGGCGTATCCGCCGCAGCGGGACCGGTCGAACAGGTCCTCGACACATTGAAGGCCAATCCGGACTCCATGAGCGCGGTGCGCCTGCTGATCGGCAACGGCGCGCCGTTTTGCACCATCGGCTCGGAAGTCGACAAGGTCATCTTTGTTGACAACGATCGAACCTCCGTCCTTTACTCGCCTGCATTCCGCGCATGGCACGGCCGTGGTGCGGTAACGCGTTATACCGAGGCCAGGTCCAGCACAAAGGAGCTGTTTCAGGCGATGAAGGCCAGCCGGTGCCAGATCGTCGTCGAAAAGGCGCAAAACATCGTCGCACTCGTCAACGCACTCGACCAGGACGAGATGAGCTACTCCATCCTGCCGGCGCCGCTGGGACGGGAAGAGCTGGCGGAGGCCTTCGCCGCATCGCTCGGTTTTGCCAGTCACGCGGAGCTCGTCCTGGCGGGGCACATGATGGCCAACAGTGAGGAGCTGCGCGCGTATTCCCGGTTCGGCATCAAGACTGCGGCGGCGTACGACGAGGCGCTCGCGCGGATGCAGTTGCAGGGGTACAGCCAGGACAAGCTGCAGCTGCTTGCCTTCCTTGCCGACGAAGCCGAAGGCAACCGGCGCAACCTTGCGCCCGCAGCGATCAGGGAAGAGCGGATGGCAAAGCCTGCGGCAGCCGCGAAATAGTGCGCGCCTGCGTGTAACGATCTACTTGGACAAAGAATTCAAATGGCGGTTACGGAATGGTTCGGATGGTCGGTGCTGTGGCTCTTGCCATTGCTCTGGCGGCTGTCGAAGGCGTTTCTGCTCAAGGGCGTGCAGTTGCAGGGCCAGGGCAGCATCCGGCTATGGCTGGGCAGTGCGGCGGTCGTCAGCGCGAGCAGTGCGCTGGAAGCGTTCGTGCGCGGCGGCGATGGCGGGGGAAACAGCGTCCTTTTCGGGCAGGCGGTGGGCGGCATGGTTGTGGATGTCTTCGGCATGGCATTCGGCATCGTGCTCCTTCTCGCGACCATGGTCGTGACCTTGCCGTGGCTGTTTGGCCGTGGCGCGTTCGGATTCATCCCGCGCTTCTTCCGTTCCGGCGCGGCTTCGCCGGACACGCGCGAGAGAAGCAGCCGCGCTTCTGCGAGATACGTGCCGGAGAAACCAGCCCCCGCCGCGCCGGTTCGCGTCAATCCGCGCCCGTCTGCCGCGCCTGCTGTGCAGGGGAACGCTTCCTGGAAATTGCCGGCGACGTTCTTCGGAAAAGATGCGGTGCGCAAACGGCCCGAATCTCCGCCTGCTCCCAGCGAGAAGGGCGCTCCGGCCGCGCGCTCAACCGAGGAATGGGCTCCCTTCGAGCGCATCCGTCCCACCTCGGCCATGCTCGCGCGTGCCAAGGCGATGGAATCGGCCAAGGCCCGACAGGCGCAGCGGGAGCCGGTGCGCATCGTCGTTTCCCCTCCACATCCAGTGCGGCCGGTAGCGAGAGCGCCCGAGAGGGCGCCAATGCCGGACGTGGAAGTCAGGAATCCGGAACCGGTGCACATTCCGGTTGAGGACATCCTGCCTGCCGTGACGACGGTCCCCGTCATGGAATCCGAGGTACGGCAGGAACCGGCGATGGCTGTGGTGGAAGAGCCGCTTGCCGCCGAAGTGCGCGCAGCAGAAGTCATCGAGTGCATGACGGCGCCGCCGGCAATGCAGGAGGTGAATCAGGAGGCAAGCGTAGCGGTCATTCCCCCAACCGTATTGCCTGTGGCCCCACACGTGGCCATTGCTCCGCGCATACCGGCGGGAGAGTCTTTCGCATTCCAGGCGCCTTCGGAGATCGATGTCGACCTTCCCGGACTGGACCTGCTGGACAAGCATCCGGACGACATCGTCGAAATTTCTGCAACCGAGCTTGCAGAAACCGGCCGCCTGATCGAACAGCGGCTCAAGGAATTCAAGGTCCCGGCAACCGTCCTCGGCGCGTCCGCCGGCCCTGTCATCACGCGCTTCGAGATCGAACCCGCCGTCGGCGTCCGCGGCGCACAGATCGTGGGCCTGATGAAGGACCTGTCGCGCGCGCTCGGCCTGACGTCGATCCGCGTGGTCGAAACCATCCCCGGCAAGACCTGCATGGGCCTGGAGTTGCCCAACATGCGCCGGCAGATGATCCAGCTGTCCGAAATGCTTGCTTCCGATGCCTATCGCCATTCGCGTTCGCACCTGACGCTCGCGATGGGCAAGGACATTACCGGTACGCCCGTGGTCACCGACCTGGCGCGTGCGCCGCACATGCTCGTGGCGGGGACGACCGGTTCCGGCAAGTCGGTGGCGATCAACGCGATGATCCTGTCGTTGCTGTACAAGGCCACGCCGGAAGATGTCCGCCTGATCATGATTGACCCGAAAATGCTGGAGCTTTCGGTGTACGACGGCATTCCGCACCTGCTGGCGCCGGTGGTGACCGACATGAAGCTCGCGGCCAATGCGCTGACGTGGTGCGTGGCCGAAATGGAGAAGCGTTACCGGCTGATGTCTGCCCTCGGCGTGCGCAACCTGGCCGGCTTCAACCAGAAGATCCGCGACGGCAGGGCGCAGGAAAAGCATGTGACGAACCCGTTCTCGCTGACGCCCGACGCGCCCGAGCCGCTATCGACGCTGCCGACGATCGTCGTGGTCATCGACGAGCTGGCCGACCTGATGATGGTTGCCGGCAAGAAGATCGAGGAGCTGATCGCGCGCCTGGCGCAAAAAGCGCGTGCGGCTGGCATCCACCTGATCCTGGCCACGCAGCGCCCGTCCGTGGATGTGATCACCGGCCTGATCAAGGCCAATATCCCGACCCGCGTCGCCTTCCAGGTGTCGTCGAAGATCGATTCGCGCACCGTGCTGGACCAGATGGGCGCGGAGACCTTGCTGGGACATGGCGACATGCTGTTCCTGCCGCCCGGCAGCGGCTACCCGCAACGCGTGCACGGCGCCTTCGTGTCCGACGAGGAAGTGCACAGGGTAGTCGAATTCCTCAAGCAGTTCGGTGAGCCCGAATACGAGGAGGCCATCCTCGCTGGGGCGCCAAGCGAAGACGCTAACGGCGATCTCTTCGGGGACACCGGCGGCGCGGAATCCGACCCGCTCTATGACGAGGCCGTCGCCTTCGTCGTCCGCAGCCGGCGGGCTTCAATCTCCGCGGTGCAGCGGCAGCTGCGGATCGGCTACAACCGTGCCGCGCGGCTCGTGGAGCAGATGGAGACGGCAGGCCTCGTGTCGCCGATGTCGGCGAACGGCAGCCGCGATGTCCTTGTTCCGCCATCGTCAGGTTGAATGAATGTGGCTTCCCGGCTGCGGTGTTTTTCGGCTTTTTTGACCCGTAGCAAGGAAATCCGTAATAAGCAGCGAGGATTGTGTCGTTTCATTGCGCCAACAGTAGACTGCTGACGGAATACTCAGGAACCCACATATGAAAAAAGTGCTCAACTGCTTCCTTCTGTCGTTGTGTGCCGTCGCGTCGACCGCTTTCGCGGCAGAGCCCCAACAGGCCAGGCAAGTGGCAGAGGTGCAGAAGGACATCAACTCCATCGTTGCCACCTGCGAAAAGAAGAAGCTGCCCGCGGAGCAGGAAATCGAATGCATCGAGCAGGGCTTCCTTGAATTCATGGAAGAGATGGCCCAGCAGCGCGCCGCCTCGCTACGCTGATTCCGCAACAAATCCTTTCACGCATTCCGGCACGGCCAGTCTCGGCCCGGCATTTCTAGTCCATGCTGCCGCTGTGGTCATTTTGACCCAGATCAATGTTGCTCAAAAGTACCTGACCGTACACTTCCGGCAATGGCTCCGCTTTCACCATTGCCGCCGGCAAGTACATGAAACGCCCCTTTCTTTCCGCGCGTGAGTATCGGCCTCGATGCCCGACACGCGACGACCCCGCCAAGCGCCACCGGCGCTTCCGCACGGTTTCCGGCTTTCCATTGATCCATCTTTCGGGAGAACACACATGACGCAGGAAGACTTGAAAAAGCCGTTCGTGATCGAATGGCGTCAGGGGTTCAAGGTGAACATTGAGCAGGTGGACAACGAGCACCAGCACCTGTTTGCGCTGGTCAAGGCGCTGAACCTCGATTCGGTGCAGCAGACAGTGGAAGAGCTGCTGGATTATGTGGTGGTGCACTTCTCCAATGAGCAGGAACTGATGGAGAAGAGCGGCTATCCGGCCTTCGAGCAGCACCTGAAACTGCACGAGGATTTTGCCGGGCACGTCGCGGATTTCCTGGGCAGCAGCGATGCCTGGTCAGAGGAGCGCGTGCAGGAATTGCGCCGCTTCCTCAACAAGTGGCTGGTGGGCCACATCATGACGCATGACCTGCGTTTCGGTAAGTGGTATGCCGAGCACGCCGCCCCGGAAGGACAGCTTGAACAAAGACAGTTGTCACTTGCCGAGAAAGCGGCTGCCATCAAGCCGCAATTGCAGCCGCAGGAGCGTAGTGCGACGGAAGCAAAGCATCGCGGATTCTTCGCCACACTGTTCGGACTGCGCTGACGAGGGCGCGGACTGTCACGGACAGGACGGTAACAGCCTTCGCACGGCATCCAGCGCGCCCGGATCATCGGCGCCTGCCGCGTTCCGCGTAAACGCGCATCCGTAACTGCTGCTGCCCACGGTGGCCGGATCCAGCACCTCGTCGCCGCCCGGCTTGGTGCCCGCCAAGTCCCAGTTCACCAGCGCCTGGAAGGCTTCGACCTGTTCCGCGATCGTGAAGTCGCAATGTCCGGGTGTCCGGATCGCTCGCTGCACCAGCCACCGGTCGCTGCCGTTTGCGGCGGCCCGGCGTTTGTAGATCTGCTGCATGCTGAACGGGACGAACAGGTCCCCAAGTCCCGCCAGGGTGATGACTGGGACGTCGAACTGGCCGTTGACCTTCGGCACCCAGCGCAATCCGTCGGCGCGGCGCGGGTTGGCATCGGGTGCCGCAGCTACGCGCAGGATGGCCGCATTCATCGCCTGTTCTTCGGCAGAGAGTGCTGGGTCGCCGTCGAGCTGGTAGACGATGCCCGTGGTGTCGGCAATATTCTTGTTGAGGATGCCGTCGATGGTTCCATCGTCGCCGAACCTGCGCCATACCGGATCCTGCATCGGCTTGAGCCTGAAACTGTCCTCCGCAATCGGACGCGGTCCGCCGGTCAGGCTGACGAACGCCGCCATCAGCTTGCGTCCCTGGTCGGTAGGAACGGCCGGGAAGATGCGCCACAGCTCGCGCTTGATCCGGTCTTCCTTGCTTGCAAAGTCGGTCACGGGAAAAGTCGTGGCGGGAACGCCGGCAAGGTATTGCGCCGCCAGCTGGTAGGCGGTGGCGTAACCGAACAGGTCGGTATCGCCCACGTTTGCGCACATCGGCAGCGCGCCGTTGTAGCGCACCTTGTTGATCGCCGTGTCCAGGGTTTCCCGCTCGACTGCGGCGGCAGCGACATGGCCGCCCATCGAAGAGCCAACGATATAGGTCCGGGATGGCGCTGCCAGCGGCCGGTTGTTCTGCGCCGCGATCGCGGTGAAGGCGAGGGCGAGGGCATTCGTATCCTCGATGCCTGTCCGGACGTCATAGCCGTTCTTGCTGAAGGTCGACGCCGCCCAGGCGTAGCCGTTCTCGACCAGATGGCGGCGGATCGGAATGTCCTGCACCTTCAGCACCGGGTCCAGCCCGTCATAGCCATGTGCATACAGGACCAGCCGGCCGTTCCAGTTTTTCGGCACCTCCACGCGATATCCGGCGCCGTTCAGGACGCCGTGCCAGCGATCGGTTTCCGCCGCCACGCCCGGCATGGGACCGAACGGCAGGTGCGCCGGGTCGAGGGTATATGTCCTGGCTTCCTGCAGCCTCACCGGCTGGGCTCCTGCGACCGGTGCGGAAGGCGTCGCTGCAGGTTGCGCAGCGGCCGGAGAATCCGTCGCCGCCGCAGAAGACTCATCGTCCTCCTTGCCGCCGCATCCCGCGAACAGCAGGAGTGTCATGCACAAGGCCGTTGTTCTTTTCATTGTTCACCTTTGGTGTTGTCGGGTATGCGAACTCTCGTCCGGTCCCGTAAAGGTATTGAGGCGTGGAACCGCGGATTTATCCGGCGAGTCGGACAAGGGCTGACAATTGTCAAAGAGTGGTCCCGACGTGCTGCATTCAAAATATCGCCAGCTTGCTGCCTGTAAGCTTGCTGACAGGTAAGCGATGCTATTCTCGATACGATTTGCATGTGGACAACAACATACTGGACAAGGAGAAAGCAATGGCAACCTCGGCAGGAGAACGCATACCGGCAACCCTGATTCCCGGCGATGGCATCGGGCCGGAGGTGACCAAGGCGACGGTGGAGGTCCTGGATGCGCTGGGAGCACCCTTTGAATGGGAAACGCAGACGGCCGGGATGGCCGCCGTTGACGCCACCGGCGACCCGCTGCCCGATGCCACGCTGGAGAGCATCCGGCGCAATCGCCTCGCGCTCAAGGGCCCCCTGACCACGCCGGTTGGCGGCGGATTCCGCTCGGTCAACGTGCGCCTGCGCGAAGAGTTCAAGCTCTATGCCAACCTGCGCCCGGCCAAGACCATCATTCCGGGACGTTTCGAGAACATCGATATCGTCCTGGTGCGCGAAAACATCGAAGGTCTTTATGTCGCGCACGAGTATTTCGTGCCGGTCGGCGCCGACCCGAAGGCGGTCGCCGTTTCAACCGGCGTCAATACCCGCGAAGGATGCCGGCGCATCGCCCGCTTCGCGTTCGAGTACGCAGTGAAAAACGGGCGCAAGAAGATCACGATCGTGCACAAGGCCAATGTGCTCAAGGCGCTCACCGGCATCTTCCTCGAGGCAGCCCGCGAGGTGGCGAAGGATTATGCGGGGCGTGTCGAGGTGGACGACCGCATTGTCGATGCCTGTGCGATGCAACTGGTGCTCAATCCCTGGCAGTTCGACATGCTGCTCTGTACCAACCTGTTCGGCGACATTCTTTCCGACCAGCTGGCAGGACTGATCGGCGGCCTCGGCTTGGCGCCGGGAGCGAATATCGGTGAGCAGGCGGCCATCTTCGAAGCCGTGCATGGTTCCGCGCCGGACATTGCAGGGAAGGGCGTGGCCAATCCCGTTTCGCTCATGCTGGCGGCGGGCATGATGCTCGATCACGTCGGCAGGCCGGAACTTGCAACCCGTTTGCGCAACGCCATCCAGCAGACCCTGCTTGAGGACAACGTGCGGACGCGCGACCTCGGCGGCACGGCTTCTACCGCCGAATTCACGGCAGCATTGATCAAGCGGCTGTAACAAGACGGGGGCTGTTGCCCCCTATGCCGTCTTTCCTGTTGTCTGCGTGGCACCGCCAGACTGCTTCGCGGTGTCACTGCTCACGCGCGCCTTTCCGGGCGGCGTTCTCTTCGTGTTCCTGAATTCACTGTACTTGGTCCCGGTCTTGTCGGCGGGATACTTGTTCTTGGTGTTGGCAGCCATTGGCGTTCCTCATGGTGAAGTGCATTGCACGAAAATCATTAGTACGCCAGTCGGCTGGAAGGTTTCACACCGCCCCCTCAAGCCTGTTCCCGACATTTTTCGTATTGCGCACACGCTTTAGCGCCTCCGCAAACCTTGTATTCTTCGTGCAGGTAATATTCTCGGCACAATGCATTCTTCCCTGTGGACTATCAGGGCCATGCAGCAACGCTCCAGTTGCTTTCCGGAAGCGTATCAATGGAGCGTGATGAACAGGATGACGATGGATACGAACGACGCGGTCAATATCCTGCTCGTGGATGACGATCCCGCACAACTGCTGGCTTTGGATGCGGTGCTCGAGACGCTCGGGCAGACCTGCGTGCGCGCAGGTTCGGGCAGCGAGGCGCTGAAGCATGTGTTGCGGACCGACTTTGCCCTCATCCTGCTGGACGTGCGCATGCCCGATATCAGCGGATTCGACACGGCCCGGCTGATTCGTGACCATCCCAGGGCCAGCCATGTCCCGATCATCTTCGTCACCGCAGCCGACGACGACGACTTTCCGGTGGAAAAGGCCTATGCGCTCGGTGCGGTCGATTATCTGACCAAGCCGGTGATTCCCACCGTGCTGCGTGCCAAGGTCGCCTTCTTTGTCGACCTGCACCGGAAAACGCGGGAACTGGCGCGCATCGAGCGTGAGCGTCACGCCGCCGCGCTGAGCGCCAAGGATGAGCGTATTCACCTCATCCTCGGCAATACGAAAGAGTACGCCTTCATCGTGACCGATGCGCGAGGACGGATCGCGGAATGGGAGGGCGGCGCGGAGCGTATCACCGGTTGGTCCCCCGCGCAGGCGTTGGGCCGCTCGACTGATCTGATTTACACGTCCGACGATCGTGCAGCCGGATGTCCGCAGTACGAGATGGAGCGGGCGAGGCAGTACGGCCGCGCCGAGGGCAAGCGCTGGTACGTCCGCAAGGATGGATCGCGATTTTTCGCCGACGGTGTCACGGTCGCGCTGAAAGACCGGGTCGGTCAATTGCGCGGCTACGCCAAGATCTTCCACGATGCGACGAACGAGCGGCTGGCAGCCGATGCCCTGATGGCGAGCGAGAAGCGTTTGCGTCTGTCGACGGAAGCGGCCGAGCTGGGCCTTTGGGTCTGGGATTCCGCGACCGACCGGGTAGCGTGGGAGAACGAGCGGCTGTACGACATCTTCGGTTTTTCTCCCAAGGAGGCGCCGGCGGACATGACCGCCTTCATGTCCGGATTCCTGCACCCGGAAGACGCCCCGGCGCTCGGGCAGGCCATTGTCGATACGGTGGACGGTGGCGACCGGTTGCGTTTTCAGGGACGATTTTTTCGCAGGCCGGGCCGCGAGCTGCGCTGGATCGACATGACTGGCCTGCTTCAGATTTCTGACGATGGGGAATCGCCGCGCATCCTTGGGACGGCCGCCGATATCACCGACCGCAAGCGTGCCGAGGAAAGGCTGCGCGCAAGCGAGGAACGTTACCGCACGCTGTTCGAATCGATGGACGAGGGATTTTGCGTGCTTGAAATCCTGTACGACCGGCATGGACAGCCGGAAGACTACCGTTTCCTCGAACTCAATCCCGCCTTTGAAAAGCAGACCGGCCTCGTCGATGCCCTGGGCAAGACCATCCGCGAGCTGGTCCCGGACCACGATGCCCACTGGTTCGAAACGTACAGCCGCGTGGCGCTGACCGGGGAAGCGATGCGCTTCCAGGAGGAAGCCCGGGCAATGGGCCGCTGGTTCGACGTCTATGCGACACCTATCGGAGGAACTGGCAGCAACAAGGTTGCGCTGCTGTTTACGGACATCACCGCCCGCAAGCGCGATGAAGAAGCGCTGCGCCGCCTGGCTGAGGACCTGTCCACGGCGAATCGCCGCAAGACGGAATTCCTGGCGATCCTCGCGCATGAACTGCGCAATCCCCTGGCGCCGATCCGTTCCGGCCTCGAACTGATACGCCTTGCCGGCGATAGCGCGGAAACCGTTTCGCGGGTACGCGAAATGATGGACCGGCAACTCGGCCATCTCGTCCATCTGGTCGATGATTTGCTGGATATCGCACGCATTACGGGCAACAAGCTCGAACTCAAGATACAGCGCGCCGACCTGAAGAGCATGCTGAAAAGCGCGGTCGAAACCAGCCAGCCGCTGATCGAGGGTGGCGGCCACGTGTTTTCCGTCGACCTGCCGGACGAAGACCTGCTTCTTGATGCCGACCCGATCCGGATTTCGCAGGTGATCGGCAACCTGTTGAACAACGCGGCCAAGTACACGCCGCCGGGCGGCTTCATCAGCCTGTCCGCATCGCGCAAGGATGGCGAGGTGGAGATCGCCGTATCCGATACCGGAATCGGCATACCCGAAGAGGCGCTCGTATCGGTATTCGACATGTTCACCCAGGTGGGGCGCACCACGCACGGTGTCCACGGCGGTCTCGGGATCGGCCTCAGCCTGGTTCGCCGCCTGGTTGAGCAGCATGGCGGCACGGTGTCCGCGGCGAGTCCCGGCCTTGGGCAAGGCAGCACGTTCACGGTCCGGCTGCCTCTTGCTGCTGAAGCGGCAGCAACGGATGCTTCATCCGGCGCCAGCGTCCAGCCTTGCGCCGCAGCGCAGCCAAGGTCGCTCCGCGTGCTCGTCGTGGACGACAATGCGGACGCGGCCGGCACGCTGGCGGCGCTGCTCGAACAGGGCGGCCACACCGTCCGTCTCGCCGGCGACGGTTTCAAGGCACTGGAACTGGCGCGCGAGTTCCAGCCGGATATCGCCTTCCTCGATATCGGCATGCCGGGCATGAGCGGTTATGAAGTCGCGCTGGCTTTCCGTCAGTTGCCTGCCAACGATACCCTGGTACTGGTCGCGGTGTCCGGATGGGGCGCAGAGGACGACCGCGCGCGTTCAAAGGCGGCGGGTTTCAATCTTCATTTGACCAAGCCAGTGGCAATGGCAGAGATCGATCGCCTGCTGGTGGCGGTCATGTCGTCCGTGGCGATGACGGCGCAGTAGCAAAGCGACGTTCCCCCTCAACCCTGCTCGCCAAGCTGGTACTTCCGGATCTTGTCGTGAAGCGTGGTCTTGGCCACGCCCAGCGCTTCCGCAGTACGCGCAAGGCTGCCGCCGTTCCTGGCCAGGGCATCCGAAATCAGCGCGCGTTCGAAGGCGGCAACAGACTCTGCAAGCGGCTGCGGGCCGGACGGTATTTCCGTGGCGAATGGCGGGAAGCCGGCTTCGATGTCGAGCACGCAGCGGTCGGCCACGTTGCGCAGTTCCCGCACGTTTCCCGGCCAGTCGTAGGCCACCAGGCGGCGCAGGCGCGCCGGATCGGCGTCGGGTACCGGGCGGTCGTGGCGGGCCGCGCCCTGCAGCAGGAAATGTTCGAACAGCAGGGGGATGTCTTCCCGCCGCTCGCGCAGAGGAGGCAGCGGCAGGGTGGCGACATTGAGCCGGTAATACAGGTCGGCCCGGAAACGGCCCTGGTCCGACAATTCCTTGAGGTCGGCCTTGGTGGCCGCGATGACCCGGCAGTTCACCGGGATCGGGGTGTTGGAACCGAGGCGTTCCAGGCTGCGTTCCTGCAGCACGCGCAGCAGTTTGGTCTGCATGGCGAGCGGCATGGATTCGATTTCATCCAGGAAGAGGGTGCCGCCGCTGGCATGTTCGATCTTGCCGATGCGGCGCTTGCCGGCCCCCGTGTAGGCGCCGGCCTCGTGGCCGAAGATTTCGCTTTCGAACAGCGTTTCCGGCAGGCCGCCGCAATTGATGGCGACGAAGTTGCCCCCTGCACGCGGTCCTGCGTCGTGCAGGCAGCGCGCGACCAATTCCTTGCCGGTGCCGGTTTCGCCCGCGATCAGGATGTCGGCGGCGCTGTTGCCGAGGTCAGTCACCAGTTGCCGCACGCGCACCATGGCCGGGGCGCGGCCGATGAGGCGGCCTTCCAGCTTTTCCCGGCCCGCCAGGCGCGAGCGCAGGTGGCGCACTTCCAGCGTCAGGCGGCGCTTGTCCAGCGCGCGGCGCACCACTTCGACCAGGTAGTCCGGGGAAAAAGGTTTTTCGATGAAGTCGTGGGCGCCGTCCTTCATCGCCTGCACGGCCAGCGACACGTCGCCGTGGCCGGTGATCAGCACCACTGGGAGGTCGGGGTCGATGCTGCGCACTTCCTTGAGCAGGGCCATGCCATCCATTCCCGGCAGGCGGATATCGCTCACCACCACGCCGGCAAAATCGCGCGTGATATGGCGTCGTGCCTTTTCGGCGCTGTCGAAGCCGCTCACCGGAATGTCTTCCAGTTGCAGCGCCTGCTCGCATCCGAGGCGCACGTCCGGGTCGTCTTCGACCACCAGTACCTGCAATGCTTCCGTCATGTTGCTTGCCCTCCCGGGGCGGCGGGGATATCGAGGGTGAAGACGGCGCCGCCATCGGGGTGATTGCTCCCCGTCAGGGTGCCGCCGAAGTCGGCGACGATGCCGGCGGAAATGGCGAGGCCCAGTCCGAGGCCGCTGCCGGTTTCCTTGGTCGTGAAAAACGGTTCGAACAGGTGCGCGCGGACGGTGTCGCTGAGTCCGGGGCCGCGATCCTTGACCTGCAACAAGATGTGTTCGCCTTCGCGGCGGGCCGAGATCGACAGGGCGCCATCCGTCGCGCCTTCCATTGCATCCAGCGCATTACCGACCAGGTTGACCAGGATCTGTTCCAGCCGGTTGGCATCGCACCAGGCGTGGATGTCTTCTTCCGGCAGGTCGATGCAGGCGACAACCTGTGCCTGCCTGAAACGCTGTTCGAGCAGGAACAGGGCATTGTCGATCGCCCGGCGCAGGCTGACGGCCTGCGGCTGGCCCGAGGACTTGCGCGCGAAGGATTTGAGCTGCGCGGTGAGGTGGCCCATGCGGTCGACCAGTTCGTCGATGCGCTCCAGGTTGCTGCTGGCCGTCTCCTGGTTGCCGCGCGCGAGGAATTTGCGGGCGTTGCCGGACAGCGTGCGCAATGCGGCGAGCGGCTGGTTGAGCTCATGCGCGACGCCTGCAGCGAGCTGGCCGATGACGGCGAGCTTGCCGGCCTGGACCAGTTCGTTTTGCGCGGCACGCAGGGTGCGCTCGGCCTGAGTCCGTTCCGCGACTTCCTGCTGCAGGCGGGTATTGGCCGAAGACAGGTCGCGCGTGCGCTCGGTGACCTTGCGTTCCAGTTCGTCATGCGCTTTCTGCAACGCTGCCTGGTCGGCCAGCCGGTCTTTCAGGTGACGGCGCCGATCATTCAGCATGAGCGCGAGGATGAACAGGAAGGCCGCGCCCACAGCGGCGAGTGCAGCACGGTTTATGGCCGTGCCGCGCACCTGTTCCTGCGGCGAGAACACCGTGATGTTCCATGGCGTGCCGGGCAGGGCCTGCGTCTGGGCGAGGAAGGTGCCGGCAATCGGGAACATGGATACGGTCACCGGTTCCACCTTCGGCAACCGCACCAGCCGGGCGCCGTGATCCAGTTCGGCCATCTCGACCACGCCGAGCGGATTGAGCGCGCGCCGGTTGTATTGCTGTGTCTGGTCGAAGGCGCTGCGGGTGGCATCGTCCAGCGGCTTCAGGGTGGTGAATTTCCATTCCGGCACAGATGCCAGGATGACCACGCCGTTTTCGTCGGAGACCAGCGCCGGCGCCTCGACGGTCGCCCAGGATTTCTCCAGCTGCTTCAGTCCGACCTTGACCACCGCGACGCCGAGGGTGCCGTGATCGTCGGTCAGCGCGGAAGACAGGTAATAGCCGGGCTCTCCGCGGGTGGTGCCGATGCCGAAGAAACGGCCGGTCCCGGTATCCATGGCCTGGCGGAAATAGGGGCGGAAGGACAGGTCCTCGCCGAGAAAGCTGTCCGCACGGCGCCAGTTGCTGGACGCCAGCACCTTGCCCTTGCTGTCGAGGATGTAGATGGAAAGGGTGCCGGCCCGCTCGTTGAGTTGTTCCAGGTAGTGATTCACCTGCGCGGCCCGTTCCGGCGTTGCATCCGGCGTCTTCAGCAGTTGCAGGACGTCCCGCTCCAGTCCCAGCGTGGTGGGGAAATAGGCGTACTTGTCGATTTCCCGTTCCAGGCTGGCGGCGTACAGGTCCAGGCGGTGGCGCCCGGTCGTCTGCAACTCGGCCAGGCCCAGGGTCAGGCTGGTGCGGTAGGCGAACAGGCCGGCGCCGACAATGATGGCCAGAACGCCAAGAATCAAGGCGGAAAAACGGGGGAAGCGTTGTCTTTGAGGCATGTAAGGAAGGCGCGTTCGGATTTCCGAATTATGCCTTGAATGGGTACCCGCCCGGTTGCGCATCCAACCCGGGCGGGCCGGCTGAATCAGGCAGCCTTGACGAGTGCGACCGGTTCGGGTTCGGGAAGGATCTCATCCGCTTCCGCGACTTCCTCGCTGACCGGGTCGATGGCGTTTTCCCACTTGGCCACGACGGCGGTGGCGATCGCATTGCCCAGCACGTTGGTGACGGTGCGGCCCATGTCGAGGAAGTGGTCGACGCCGAGCACCAGCAGCAGGCCGGCTTCCGGCAGGCCGAACATCGGCAGCACGGCGGCCACGACCACGAGCGATGCGCGCGGCACGCCGGCGATGCCCTTGGAGGACACCATCAGCACCAGCAGCATGGTGATCTGCTGGCCCAGCGTCAGCGGCAGGTCGTAGGCCTGGGAGATGAACAGCGCGGCGAACGCGGTGTACATCATCGAGCCATCAAGATTGAAGGAATAGCCCAGCGGCAGCACGAAGCCGGTGACCTTGTCCTTGATGCCGAACTTTTCCAGTTGTTCCATCAGCTTCGGATACACGGATTCGCTGGAGGCGGTCGAGAAACCGACCAGCATCGGGCCGCGGATCAGCTTGAGCAGGCGGAACACGTCCTTGCCGAGCACGCAGTAGCCGGCCGTGATCAGCAGCAGCCAGAGTACGCCCAGCGCGAGGAAGAAGCTCGCCATGTAGCGGCCGTAGACGGCCAGGATGCCGAGGCCCTGGGTGGTGATGACGGCGGCGACGGCGGCGAACACGCCGACCGGTGCAAAGCGCATCACATAGTCGGTGACTTTCAGCATGACCTGGACCAGGTCTTCCGTGGCCTTCACCAGGCTGTTCGTGGTGCTGTTGTGGATCTGGCCCAGCGCGACGCCGAAGAACAGCGAGAAGATGAGGATCTGCAGGATTTCGTTATGCGCCATCGCGTCGAAGATGCTCTTCGGGAAGACGTGGGTGATGAAATCCTTCAGGTTGAGCGCCGCAGTCTTGAGGTTCGTGGCGGCGCCGACTTCCGGCAGCGGCACGCCTACGGAATCGCCCGGACGCAGTACATTGGCCATGACCAGGCCGATCGTGAGGGAGCAGAACGATGCGGCGATGAACCAGCCGAGCGCCTTGCCGCCGATGCGGCCGACCGCCTTGGCGTCGCCCATGCTCGCCAGGCCGGCCACCAGGGTGCCGAGGACCAGCGGCGCAATGATCATCTTGATCAGGCGCAGGAAGATGTCCGTGACGATGGAGAAGTAGCTGGCGATTTCTTTCGCAGCAGCCGGATTCGGCGCAAGCGAGTTGCCCACGTAGCCGACGGCAATGCCGGCAACCATGGCGATGCCAATCCATGTGGTGAGTTTGATCCTTTTCATCTTCAGAAGTCCTTCGCCGTCTCCGGGCAGTAGAAAGTCATACAGGAAATCCGTGGCGGTATCTTGGAACCACCGTCACGGGCTCGGGTGTGTTTCTACTGAGCAGGCTTCATGCCAGTGCCGGATATCGGAAGAGAAACTGTCAACTATCTGATTTTTTGAGGAAAAACTTTTTTGCGGCGTGCGGCGGGCTACGGATTTCCGAATGGCGAAGGGGGAAGGTGTTCGGATATCCGAACGGGGTGGCGCTATGACGGCTGTTCGCTCTTGCAGGCGCAGGCGGGAAGCTCGCAGACGAGCCCCGTGAACAAGCGGCTGAACTCCTCGGCGGGAACGGGTTTGCTTACCACGTACCCCTGGATTTCGTCGCAAGAAGTCGTCGACAGAAAACGCAGTTGTTCCACCGTTTCCACACCTTCGGCAACGACGTTCAGGCCGAGGGCGTGGGCGAGCTTGATGATGGACTCGGCCAGGATCAGCGGATTGACGTTCTGCATGTGTTCCTGGGCGAGGAAGGACCGGTCCAGCTTCAGGCAATCCACCGGAAACTTGCGGAGGTAGGACAGGGAGGAATAGCCGGTGCCGAAGTCGTCGATGCTCAACCGCACGCCCATGTCCCGCAACGCCTTCATTGCCTGGATGCCGGCTTCCGTGTCGGTCATCAACGCGCTTTCGGTGATCTCGAATTCGAGTATCGACCCATCCAGCCCGTGCAGTTCGAGCGCTTCCGTCACCTGCGCGACGATCCCGGGGGAATGCAGCTGCCGTGGCGAGATGTTGACCGACACGCGGAAAGGCCTTGCGCCTTGATCGATCCACAGCCGCGCCTGCCTCAGGGCTTCCCGCACCACCCAGGTGCCGATCTCGTTGATGAAACCGGTTTCCTCGGCCAAGGGGATGAATTCAAGCGGGGGAATCAGGCCGAGGGTCGGATGCTGCCAGCGGACCAGCGCTTCCATCCCGGTCAGGACGAAGGACCGGAGGCCGACGCGGGGCTGGAAATGCAGAATCAGTTCCTCGCGCTCGATCGCGTGGTGCATGTCGTTCATCAGGGCGAGACGGCGGCGGCTCTCGTCCTGCATCCGTTGCGTGAAGAAGCAGTATTGCGCGCCGCCTCCCGCCTTGGCGCGATAGAGCGCCGTGTCCGCGCAGGACAAAAGCTCGCTGCTGGACCCGGCGTCGTCGGGAAACATGCTGATGCCGATCGACGCGGAGGCGGCGATTTCCCGTCCTTCGACATAAATCGGACTAGACAATGCTGAGAGGATCTTTTCGGCGATCCGGTGCGCAGATGCGCGGCCGTGCCGGCAGTTGGCGAGCAGGATGAACTCATCTCCGCCCAGCCGCGCCAGCATGTCCTCCGGCCGCAGCGTCATGCGTATCCGGGTGGCGATTTCCTGCAACAGCGCGTCGCCGCACTGGTGACCGAAGGAATCGTTGACTTCCTTGAAACGGTCGAGGTCGATAAAGAACACGCCCTGGGGCGGTGCGCCGCGCCGGTCATGGATGCGCTCATTGAGCCTGGCGGCCATCTCGCCCCGGTTCGGCAGGTCTGTCAGCGAATCGCGCGTGGCCAGACGGTGCAGTTCACGGGCGGTCCGGACCTCGCGCGTGACGTCGCGCGCCGTCCCCCGGTAGCCCGTGCATACGCCGTCCTCGCAGAACGGTTCGCCGGAAATGCGGACATGCCGCACGATTCCCGGGTAGCCGTTCAGCGACACGGCGACGACGAGGTCGCGGAAGGGCTCGCGCGCGGCAAACCTGGCGGCAAACTCGCGCACGCCGGACTGGGCCTGATCGTGGACGGTATGCATGATGTGCGTTCCGAGGACTTCGTCGGGACGCAGGCCAAGGCGCGAGGAGATGCCTTCCGATACGAACGTGAAGCACCCGGCCGTGTCGAGCTCCCAGTACCAGTCGGTCGAGAGTTTCGTCAGGCTGCGGAAACGTTCTTCGCTCCGCGCAAGTTCCCGCTCGGCTTCCAGCTGCCTGGTGATATCCCGGGCGATCGCCACCATGCCGCGATACTCGCCGCTTTGCGGATCGCGCACCGCGCGCGTGCTGGTGCTGATCCAGAACCAGGCGCCGTCCTTGCGCTTCATGCGGACGGTGATCAGGCAACCGGGCTGGCTTGTCCAGGTGATCGCTGCCTTTGCCAGGTCATCCGGATGCAGGAAGCGGGACACGGGCTGGCCGATGAGTTCTTCCGGTTTGTACCCGGTGAATTCTTCATGCGAGGGTGAGACGTAGGCATACCGGTTCTGCGCGTCCGTATAGGACACCATGTCTCCCGCGTTTTCAGTCACAAGACGATGTTCGGCCTGGCTGCGCAGCAGCAGTTCGCGCATCGCATGATGGGCGGTGACGTCGACGATGGTGCCGGTGAAGCTGACCAGTTCTCCTGCCGGCGAAAAGCGCGGCGCCGCGGTGCTCGACACCCAGCGGATGCTGCCGTCCGAAGCGACGAGCCGGTACTCGATGCTGTATTTCTCGAGCCGTTCCCGCGCGGTGATGTTGACAGCACGCGCGCGAACCTGGTCCTCGGGGTGGATAAACCTTAACCAGTCTGCAATACGGAACGACCCGGGATCCACGACCGCGGCCGATTCGGGATCGAGGTAGAGAAAACGTCCGGACAAGTCCATTTCCCAGACGATGGTTTTGGCGCTATCGGCAAGGCGGCGCAGGGCCGTGTGTTCGTGTTCGTTCGACGGGAAAGGTGTTGTCATGGCCAGCTGAAGTTATCGCAGATGCAATACGGACAGGTGAACGTCGTAGTTGCGCGAACTTATCGCCGGGTACTATAAGGCAAATACCTTAATCGTGCTGGCGCGAGCCTCTGTTGCACAAGATGCAGCGAGCGCGGCAATCTGCCGCGCATCGGCCGGACGACCGAGCAGTTGCGGCACGGCGTTCGTCTCTTCCAGGAGTCGGACGACCGTCTCGACGAGGCTGGATTGCGAGAACCGGCGCTGGGAGAGGCTCGCGGAAATGCGCAGCGGAGGCAGTCCGGCCTGCGCCCAAGCGCGCTGCTGTTCACAGGCCGCGCGGATCAGCGGCATTGCTCTTCCGTTTGCCCGATGCGCCCGACTGGAAATGGGCCAATACGAAGCCGGTCATCGTATCCACCGCGGGATTGTTATGGTCTGCCCGCCACGCCAGGTTCAGCTCGGCAAAGATATTCGACTGCCACACCGGCTTGAACACCACATCCCGGAAGGGCAGGTTCATGGCCGACGCAGGCACGATGGCCAGGCCGACGCCGCCCCTGACCAGGGCGAGGATGGTGTGCGTCTGGCCGATATGCTGTACGTGGCGGGTCTGGATCCGGGATGACGCGAACAGGCCGACGACGAGATCGTAGAAATACTTTCCCTCGTGCGGCGCGTACATGATGAACGGTTCATCCTGCAGGTCTTCCGGCTGGACGGTCTTTTTCCGCGCCAGCCTGTGGTCGGCATGCAGGGCAAGCACCAGCGGATCGCGCATCAGCAGGCGCTGCTCGATGGATTTGTCGTTGACCAGCGGGCGGACGAAGCCGATATCGATCGCCCCCGAACCCAGGCCCTCCAGCTGCTCCTTCGATACCAGCTCCTTGAGCACGATGTCGATATGGGGCAGCGCCTGTTGCGCGGCTGAAATGATGCGCGGGAGCAGGTCGTAGCCCGCCACGGCGGTAAAACCGACCGTGACCCTTCCTGCCTCGCCTTTCTCGATCCGGCTTGCCAGCACCGCCGCCTGTTCCGCGTGGCGGAGAATCGACTGCGCATCCCGGTAAAACACCTGGCCGGCAGCCGTCAGCCGCACCGAGCGGCTGGTCCGTTCAAGCAGCTTGACTGAGAGTGCATGCTCCAGCAGCTGGATCTGGCGGCTCAGCGGCGGTTGCGTCATGAAAAGCCGTGCCGCCGCCCGCCCGAAATGCAATTCCTCGGCAAGGGTGACGAAGCAGCGTAGCTGAAAGAGTTCGAACATCGATATAAATCCTGAATCAATCAATTCAGTATCTAGCTTAGACTAATATCGTTCCATTCACTACACTTTCATCACTTGCAACAGGCATCACAGATTGATCACAGCCCCGATGAGAAAACAGATCCTGCAGAACGGCAGATTGCTGCCCGCACTCGAGTCGAGGCTCGCCGAGGAATTCGATGTGCACGGGTTGTGGAGCAAGACAGCGCCACAGGAATTCCTTGCGCAGCACGGCGCGCGCTTCTCTGGACTGGTGACTGCGGCGCCGGTCGGCGCGAGCGCGGAACTGATGGCTGCGCTGCCGAACCTCGAAGTGATTGCAAGTTTCGGCGTGGGCTTCGACAAGCTCGATCTTGAAGCTGCGAAGGAAAGAGGCGTACGCGTGTCGTACACGCCGGATGTGCTGAACGACTGCGTGGCCGACCTCGCATTCGGCCTGCTGATAGACGTCGCGCGCGGCATTGCCGCCGCGGATCGTTTCGTGCGCAGGGGCGACTGGACGAACGGGCGTTTTCCGGTGGCCTCGCGTGTGAGCGGAAAGCGGCTCGGCATTGTCGGCCTCGGCCGCATCGGGCAGGCCATCGCGAAGCGCGCAGCCGGATTCGACATGGATGTCGCCTACACCAATCGCGGCCCGGCACAGGTGTCGTACCGCTACGAGCCGTCGCTGGCGGCACGGAAGAAACACGGCGTGCGATGGGAGACCTCGTGCTGACCAATCTCCGGTCGTATTTCTCGACGAAGGAGCTGGTCACGCCACTGATCTGAACAATTACAACGAACTGCAATTCAACCAATTCAGGAGACATCAATGAAGAGATTCACCCTTGCAGCGATCGCCGCTGTCTGCACCTTCACTGCCGCATCCGCCGCGTTCGCGCAAAGCGCGCCCGCCAACTACCCCGGCAAGCCGATCAAGATCGTCGTGCCGTTCCCGGCCGGCGGTACATCCGACGTGCTGGCCCGCATGGTCGGGCAGAAACTGACCGAGGCCTGGGGCCAACCGGTGATCGTCGATAACCGTCCCGGCGCCAACGGCAACATCGGCGCGGACCTGGTCGCGAAGGCCGAACCCGACGGCTACACGCTGCTCCTGATGGACATGGGCAACCTGACGATCAGCCCGAGCTTGTATCCGAAACTGCCGTTCAACCCGATGGTGAACCTGACGCCGGTCGGGATGCTCGCCTACTCGCCGCACCTGCTCGTCACCAGTTCCTCGCTTCCGGTGAAAACCACCGCCGAGCTGGTCGCGCATTCGAAAGCGACCAAGGGTAAGCTCAATTTCGCCGCAGCAGCCGGTACGGGCAGCGCAGCGCACCTCGCAGGCGTGCTGTTCGCGCAGCGCACCGGAGCGGATTGGGGTTACATCCCGTACAAGGGCGGCGCACAGGCCATGACCGACCTCATCAGCGGCCAGATCGATGCAACCATGAACGGCATGGTGGCCACGTATCCCCATGTGAAGACCGGCAAGATCCGCCTGCTCGCGGTCTCCAGCAAGAAGCGCCTGCCGCAGTTGCCTGACGTGCCGACCGTCGGCGAGACCGTGCCTGGCTTCGTGTCCGGCAGCTGGCAGGGCGTGATGGCGCCGGCGGGCGTGCCCAAGCCGATCATCGCCAAGCTGAATGCGGAGATGGCAAAGATCGTGAAGATGCCGGACGTCGTGGAAAAGATGTCCGCGCAGGGCGCCGAACCCAACGTCACTTCGCCGGAAGAATTCTCCGCCTGGATGAAGTCGGAAATCGCTCATTGGGGCAAGGTCGTCGCCGACGCCAAAATCACGCTGGACTGATCCATCCGAATAACCCCGGGGGCTGGCACGACGGCCCCCCATCCCCGTCCACCTTCTCACGATGGCGCAACCGGCCAGGATGTTGCTCACCCTGCCGGCCAGGGGAATACACGCAATCAACCTACGTTAAAAGGCAAGCCATGCACCCTCAAGAACTGAAACGCATCCTCGAAAGCGGCCTGTTGTCCTTCCCGCTGACCGACTTCAACAACGAACTCGCATTCAACCCCGGTCGTTACGCCGAGCGCCTTGAATGGCTGATGCCGTACGGCGCCTCCGCGCTGTTCGCCGCCGGCGGCACCGGCGAATTCTTTTCGCTGGAACCGGGCGAGTATTCCGCGGTCGTCAAGACCGCCATCGACACCTGCCGCAACCGCATGCCCATCATCGCCGGCGCCGGCGGCGGCACCACGCTCGCGATCAAGTATGCGCAGGAAGCGGAACGCCTCGGCGCGCAAGGCGTCCTGCTGCTGCCGCATTACCTCACCGAAGCGAGCCAGGAAGGCCTGGTCGCCCACGTGGAAGCGGTGTGCCGCAGCGTCAAGCTGGGCGTCATCGTCTATAACCGCGCCGGTTGCCGCCTGACGCCGGAATCCCTGAAGCAGCTCGCCGACCGCTGCCCGAACCTGGTCGGCTTCAAGGATGGTATCAGCGATATCGAAGCCATGGTCGCCATCCGGCAGCAATTGGGCGAACGTTTCGCATATCTCGGCGGCCTGCCGACGGCGGAAGTCTTCGCGGGCGCCTACAAGGCGATGGGCGTGCCGGTGTATTCCTCGGCCGTGTTCAACTTCATTCCGCGCACGGCGATCGAGTTTTACAACGCCCATGCGGCCGACGACACCGAGACCACCAACCGCATCATCCGCGACTTCTTCCTGCCGTACCTGGATATCCGCAACCGCACGCAGGGCTATGCGGTCAGCATCGTCAAGGCGGGCGCGACGATTGCCGGCCATGGCGCGGGTCCGGTGCGACCGCCGCTGTCCGACCTGAAGGCATCGGAAGTGGAAGAGCTGCGCGCGCTGATCCAGAAGCTCGGCCCGCAATAAGCGCGAACCCACCTCATCAACTGGAAACATTCATGGCAATACTAGGTGAACTACTGATCGGCGGGACAGCCGTGCGCGGAACCGGCGGCATCGTCACCGCGCGTAACGCGCAGACCGGCGACGCCATCGGGCCGGAATTCGGCGGGGCAGGGGCGGAGCAGATTGCGCTGGCCTGCGCCCTGGCCGGCGAGGCATTCGATGCGTACCGGGAAACGACGCCTGCGGCCCGCGCCGCATTCCTCGAAACGATCGCGCAAAACATCCTCGACATCGGCGACGACCTGGTCACGCGCTGCATGGCCGAAACCGGGCTGCCGCGTCCGCGCATCGAAGGCGAACGCATGCGCACGGTCAACCAGCTGCGCCTGTTCGCCGGCGTGGTGCGCGACGGCGCCTACCTCGATGCGCGCATCGATCCGGCGCAGCCTGCACGCCTGCCCCTGCCGCGTTCGGACCTGCGCCTGCGCCAGATCGCACTCGGCCCTGTTGCGGTCTTCGGTGCGAGCAATTTCCCGCTCGCGTTCTCCGTCGCCGGCGGCGATACCGCATCCGCGCTTGCGGCCGGCTGCCCGGTGATCGTCAAGGCGCATTCCGCGCACCCCGGGACATCGGAGCTGGTGGGCCGCGCCATCCAGGCGGCGGTCAAGACTTGCGGCATGCCGGAAGGGACGTTCTCGCTGCTGTTTGTCAGCGGTTACGAGCTCGGACAGAAACTGGTTACGGACCCGCGCATCAAGGCGGTCGGATTTACCGGCTCGCGCCGTGGCGGCACGGCATTGATGCATGCCGCGGCGTCGCGTCCCGAACCGATTCCGGTGTATGCGGAAATGAGCAGCATCAATCCCGTCCTGCTTTTCCCGAACGCACTGGAAAGGCGAGGGCAGGACATTGCGAAGGCTTTCGTTGCTTCGCTCACGCTCGGCGCCGGCCAGTTCTGTACCAACCCGGGACTGGTGCTGGGCATCGAAGGCCCTGCGCTGGATGACTTCGTTGCGGCTGCCGGAAAGGCCGTTGCCGAAACAGCGGCTGCAACGATGCTGACGCCCGGGATTCATGATGCCTTCGCCTCCGCAGCCGAGAGGATGGGACAGCATCCGAAGGTGGACACCGTTGCGCGCGGCCAGTCAGGCGGACGCTACCAGTACCAGGCCGCGATCTTCTCCACGTCCTCGCAGGACTTCCTCCGCAACCACGATCTGCAGGAAGAAATGTTCGGCGCGGCTTCGCTCATCGTGCGCTGCCCTGGCGAGGCCGCCATGCGCGAAGTGGTGGATGCGCTGGAAGGGCAACTGACTGCCGCAATGCACATCGACGAGGAAGACCACCCGGCGGCACGCCGTTTCCTGCCTGTGCTGGAACGCAAGGTCGGACGCATCCTGGTGAACGGCTTCGGGACCGGGGTGGAAGTCTGCCATGCGATGGTGCACGGCGGGCCGTATCCCTCCACGGCGGACGGACGATCGACCTCGGTGGGCAGCCTGGCCATCGCGCGCTTCCTGCGTCCGGTCTGCTATCAGGACTTGCCGCAAGCCTTGCTGCCGCCCGCACTGCAGGACGGCAACGCGCTGGGCATTCCCCGCCGCGTGGATGGCAAGCCGGAATAGGTTCACGTTATCTGTTGCTGCCCGGACGGCCTGCCTTGTGCGCAGGCCGTACTTGCATGGCCATGATGAAAATGGTCGACAGAACCATACAACAAGAGGAAACAACATGTCTTCAGTCATTCTTGAAGAAGCAAGCTCGCCACCGATCCAGTAAGGTAGAGTCCGAATCCGAAGATCGCATGCGTGACGATGCTGTTGAAGCGCGCCGCGTTAGGACGTGGCGTGCGACTGGCGGCGATACCGGACCCCATGCCCGGCTGCATCAGCAGGAAGGGGGCCGCCACGGTGCCGAGCCCGACGATCAGCGCGGGACCGATCGTCGGCTGGCGCGCCCATTCGATTCCCCAGGCGCCGAGCAGCAGGGCCGCGAACGCGGTGCCGGTCAAATAATGGGCTGTCCATCCGATCAAACGCTCGCCGCGAACGGGCAGGGTGGCGGAAATGGGTTCATGACGAAAACGTCCGCGCGGCAGATAGGCGAGCCAGCGGCCCACCAGGCCATAGTCGGGTAAAGGAATGGCGAACAGGCGCTTGCGGACAAGCGTCCAGATATCCATCACCGCCGTTGCACCCGCTCCGATCGGCAGTGCCAGCACCAAATATTCCGCAAGCTCAGACATTTTTCCGCTCCTCCGCCAGGGGCGACACGGCGGTCACCATCCAGCATGCCGCGGTGTAGCGGACTTCCGATCCATGCACATAGGGTTCAAAGGCGGCACGGACTGTTTCGATGACCCGCGTGCGCGTCCGTTCATCCGCCTCCCGCAGCGCCAGTCCGACGGGACCGAGCAGGCTCAGGTAAGACACCAACTCCGCCTCGGGGAAAGTGCAGGCCACATCGATCGGCTGGATGTCGATCGCGGTCCAGCCGCTCTCCGCCAGGATGCGCTGAACCTTGTCCGGATCCGCGAACGCGAACTGTCCGGGCGCACCCGGCCGGCGGGCGGGAAGCTTGGGCAGGAGCGGCGCCGCGGCGCGCTCGGCCGTCGTCATGAAGGGGTTTTCCGCTGCGCTTCGCCACGCGGCGAACCGGAGTTCTGCGCCCTCGCTTGCTGCACGCCGCAGGTTCGCAAAGGCGCGGACGGGATCGTCGAAGAACATGACGCCAAAGCGTGAAATGATCGTGTCGAAGCTCGCGGCCTCGAAGGCACAGGTCTGCGCATCGGCGCAAATGAAACTTGCCGGAACACCATCCCGTTCCGCACGCGTCCTCGCGCTGGCGATCATCGGCTCGGAAATGTCGATGCCGACACAGTTGCCCTTCGGACCGAGCTTCCGGGCGGCCGCGATCGTGGTGCTGCCGGTGCCGCAACCGATATCCAGCACCCGCCTGCCGCTTACCGCGGAAATTGCTTCGACGAGCATGTCCTCGAACGGTTGGAACATCCGGTCGAGCACAGCTTGCGCCTCGACCCAGGCCAGTCCCGAGGGGCCGTTCCACAGCTTCGCTTGTTCGCTGACGGTCTGTTGCATGGCATCCATGATCTTCTCCTTTTGTGGCTTTCAAGTACCGGAAGCTGTATTGTGCAAGTTCAAGTCAACTTGAGGTCAAGGGGAAAATGCACATGGATATCACCGAGGTGGCGCGGGAGTCCGGCGTGCCGGCATCGACGTTGCGTTACTACGAAGAAAAGGGGTTGATTGTCTCCATCGGGAGGCGTGGCCTGCGACGAGTGTTCGATTCCGGCGTCCTGGAAAGGCTGGCACTGATCGCGCTGGGGCGCGCGGCCGGTTTTTCGCTCGATGAGATCGCGCACATGTTTGCGCCGGACGGCAAGCCGGATATCGACCGGCAGTTGCTCGCTGCCAAGGCGGAGGAGCTGGACAGGACGATCCGCAAGCTGAGCGCGATGCGTGACGGCTTGCGGCACGCCGCTGCCTGCAAGGCGCCCAGCCATATGGAGTGCCCGACCTTTCGCCGGATCCTCGCTGCGGCGGGATCCGGCGCTATCGGTGGAGGGCGAAGGAAGGGGGATCGGATCGGCAAGAGGTGAGCCTCGCCAGTTACGCATCCTGGCCGGCAGATTGAAACGCCTGGCCTGAATGGCGCGCCAGTTCGATGAACGATCTCATATAGTCGATATCGGCATCGGTGTCGCGCGTCCCCAGAAATATATGTTTGGCGATGCCCTGCCGTCCCAGCCGAACCGAGGCGATGGCCGCTTTCCCGGCATATTCAGCAGCCAGCCAGCCCGGCAAGGCTGCCACGCCCCGGCCGCTTGCCACCATCTGCAGCATGATATCGGTCGTTTCGATCACCTTGCGTTTCCTGGGCATGCAGCCGGCGGGTAACAGGAACTGGCTGTAAATATCCAGCCGCTCGATCTCGACGGGATAGGTGATAAGAACTTCTTCTGCGAGCTGCTTCGGCTGGATATAGGCTTGTCCAGCCAGGTGATGATGCCGGCCCACGACCAGCACTTGTTCATAGTCGAAGACCGGCTCGAAGCACAGCCCCGGCCTGGGCAACGGGTCCGGCGTGACAAGAATGTCGATTTCATACCCGAACAGGGCGCCGATGCCGCCAAATTGAAATTTCTGCTTGACGTCCAGATCTACGTCCGGCCACTTGGCGAGGAAAGGAGATACCACTTTCAGCAGCCACTGGTAACACGGATGGCATTCCATGCCGATCCGCAAGGACCCGCGCTGGCCTTCCGCATATTGCTGCATGATCTGCTCCGCATGTTCCAGTTGCGGCAGCAGCCGGTTGGACAGGCCCAGCAGGTATTGTCCCGCCTGGGTGAGGCGCAGATTGCGTCCCTCTCTTTTCCAGACAAGAACGCCCAGTTGCTGCTCCACTTTCTTGATCGTATGGCTGAGCGCCGATTGCGTCAGGCATAACACATCGGCGGCGGCCGTCAGTGAGCCTTGCCGGTCAACTTCCCGGATTACGGCCAGGTGGATACGCTCAAGCATCAATAATCCTATGAATGAAAGTAATGGATCAATGAAATAATGCCACTTTTTTTCATTGATTGAAAATTCTATGATGAGCGCCATTCATATCAGGAGCGATTCATCATGGTGACGACACACAATCTTGGTTTCCCTCGTATCGGCGCAAAGCGCGAATTGAAATTCGCACTGGAGAATTATTGGAAAGGGCTGTGGTCGCGGGATGAGCTGGTAGCGGCAGGCGCGCAACTGCGTCAACTGCATTGGCAAGATCAGGCGACGCTGGATTTCGTCCCGGTCGGCGATTTTTCGTTCTACGACCAGGTCCTCGACATGAGCTTCACGCTGGGCAATATCCCTGAACGCGTACGCAATCTCGAAGGAAACGTGCTCGACAATTATTTCCGTGTCGCCCGCGGCCGTTCCGCAAAGGATTCCGGCTGCGGTTGCGTCCACGCGGGCGAGATGACCAAGTGGTTCGATACGAATTATCACTACATCGTGCCGGAGTTTACCGCCGGGACGGAATTCTCTCTCGACGCATCTCGCTTGCTGGACCAGATCGATCAGACGCGTCAGCTTGGCGTGAATGCCAAATCGGTCATCATCGGGCCAGTGACCTATCTGTGGCTGGGAAAGGCCAAGGATGGTTCCGACAAGCTGGCGTTGCTGCCGCGCTTGCTGCCGGTTTACGCGGCGTTGCTGGAGCGGTTGGCCGAGCAAGGTATCGAGTGGGTGCAGATTGACGAACCGGCGCTGGTGACGGAATTGAACTCTGACTGGCAGCGCGCATTTGTCACTGCCTATGAGGCGCTGGGGAATAGCAAGGTGAAGCTGCTGTTGGCCACGTATTTTGGCCAATTGCAGGACAACCTGGCGTTGGCTTGCAAGCTGCCGGTGCAAGGACTGCATATCGACGCCATTAACGCCCGCGAAGAAGTGGATCAGGCCGTACGGCAACTGCCGGCGGATAAAGTGCTGTCGCTGGGGGTGATCAATGGCCGCAATATCTGGAAGACCGACCTGCATGCGACGCTCCAATGGCTGGAGCCGCTTCATGCGGCCTTGCTCAACCGCTTGTGGATTGCGCCGTCCTGCTCCCTGTTGCATGTGCCGGTCGATCTGGACAGCGAACAAAAACTGGATGGTGAAATCAGCTCCTGGCTCGCATTCGCCAGGCAGAAGCTGGATGAGTTGCAGATTCTGGCCAAGGCCTTGAACAAGGGGCGCGTGTCGGTGCAGGAAGCGCTTGTCGCGAACAATGCGGCAATTGAAAGGCGGCGCATCTCCAGCCGCGTGCACAATCCCGCGGTCAAGGCAGCAGTCGCCGGGATTGATGCCGCGATGGGAAAGCGCGCCGTCGCATACGAATTGCGCGCAGCGAAGCAGGCCGCCTTGCTGAAGCTGCCGGCTTACCCGACGACGACCATCGGTTCATTCCCGCAAACGGCCGAGATCCGGCAGGCGAGGAACCGGCGCAAGCAAGGCGAACTGGACGAAACGGCGTACAAAGCCGCAATGGAGGCAGAGATCGCGCGTTGCGTGCGTGAGCAGGAAGCACTCGGCCTCGACGTTTTTGTGCATGGCGAAGCAGAACGCAACGACATGGTCGAATACTTCGGCGAACAGCTCGACGGTTACGCATTCAGCCAGTTCGGCTGGGTGCAGTCCTATGGTTCCCGCTGCGTGAAGCCGCCTATCCTGTTCGGCGACATCAGCCGCCCGAACCCCATGACCGTGGACTGGACAAGGTATGCGCAGTCGCTGACCGACAAGCCGATGAAGGGCATGCTGACCGGGCCAGTCACCATCCTGAACTGGTCATTCGTCCGCGACGACCAACCGAGATCGGTGTCCTGCTACCAGTTGGCGCTGGCGATGCGGGAGGAGGTGCTTGACCTGGAGAGGGCTGGCGTGCGCGTCATCCAGATCGACGAAGCCGCGTTGCGTGAGGGTTTGCCGCTGCGTCGTTCGCAGTGGAACGATTATCTGCAATGGGCGGTGGAGTCTTTCCGCATCACGGCGAACGGCGTGCAGGATGAAACCCAGATCCATACGCATATGTGCTACTCGGAGTTCAACGACATCATCGCGTCGATCGCCGACATGGATGCGGACGTGATCACGATCGAGACTTCCCGTTCCGACATGGAACTGCTCGAAGCGTTCGATCATTTCAACTATCCGAACGAAATCGGCCCGGGTGTCTACGACATCCACTCTCCGAACATCCCGAGCCAGGAGCATATCGTGCAATTGATGCGCAAGGCGGCGGAACGCATTCCTGCCGAGCGCCTCTGGGTCAATCCGGACTGCGGATTGAAGACGCGCGGCTGGGAAGAGGTGATTCCGGCTCTGAGGAATATGGTTGCAGCGGCGAGAACGCTTCGCGAGGCGGCCTGACTGATTCTCAGCCCGCCGTCGTTTCCTTCAGCCCGCCGCCCAGGGACCGGTACAAGTCCACCGCATTCGTCAGCCGCAGCAGCCTCGCCTGCACCAGCGCCTGCTCCGCCGAAAACAGTTCGCGCTGGGCATCGAGCACGTCGAGCGCGCTGGCCACGCCGTTCTGGTAACGCAGTTCCGCCAGCTTCATCCGCTCCCGCTGCGCGTCCAGAACACGTGCCTGCGCATCGATCTGTTCGTCGATGGCGCCGCGCGCGACCAGCGCGTCGGCAACCTCGCGGAAAGCCACCTGGATCGCCTTCTCGTAATCGGCCACTGCGATGTCCTTGCGCACTTCGGCGATGTTCAGGTTGGCGCGGTTGCGGCCGGCGTCGAAGATGGGCAGGACGAGTTGCGGCACGAAAGACCAGGTGCGGGTGCCGGCATCGAACAGGCCGGACAGCTCGCCGCTGGCGCTGCCGACGCCCGCCGTCAATGAAATCCGCGGGAAGAAGGCCGCGCGCGCGGCACCGATGTTGGCATTGGATGCCTTCAGGCGTTGTTCGCTGGCCCGGATATCCGGACGGCGCGCGAGCAGGTCGGACGGCAGGCCTGCCGGCAGTTCGGCGACGATGCCTTGCGACGACAGGGGAAGGGCTTGCGGCAGGTCGTTCAAGGGCCGGCCCACGAGCAGCGTCAGCGCGTTGAGAGCCTGGGCGCGCTGGCGCTGCAGGGTTGCCAGCGACGCGCGGGCGCTTTGCACCAGGATTTCATTCTGGCGCAGGTCGAGCGCGGACGATGCGCCGACTTCGAAGCGTTGCTGTGCAAGCTTGTAGGCGGATTCGCGCGACGCGAAGGTGCGGCGGGCAAGTTCCTCCTGTTCCGCCAGCGCTCGTTCCGACAGGTAGGCCTTTGCGACTTCGGCAACGAGACTGATATGTGCCGCGCGCCGGGCTTCCTCGGTCGCCAGGTATTGCGACAGGGCGGCGTCGTTGAGGCTGCGCACGCGGCCGAAGAAATCCAGCTCGAATGCCGGAATCGACAGGCCGACCTGGTAGGCGCTGCCGACGACCGACGTGCCGGTGGGCGAGGTCGCCGCCGAGGTGCGCGACCGCGAACCGGATGCTGTTCCCGAGACGTTTGGCAACATGTCCGCGCCGGTGATGTTGTACTGCGCACGGGCTTCTTCGATGCGCAATGCGGCAATCCGCAGGTCGCGGTTATGCGCCAGCGCGGCGTCGACCAGGGCTTGCAGGCGCGGGTCCTGGAAGAATTCGCGCCAGCCGCTGTCGGCGGTGACGTAGGCGATCTGACCGCCCTGCGGTGCGGCTTCCGCAGGATAGGCGGTCGCAATCGGCGCATCGGGCCGGTCATGCACCGGGGTCAGCGAGCAAGCCGACAATACGGCGGCAGCCAGCAGCGGCAGGGTGAGTTGCGGAATGTTCAACTTGTTCATGCTCCTTCTCCCTCGGCGCTGACATGGTGCGAGTGGGCAGCCCAGAAACGGTTCTGGCGCTCGCTGCCCTTGAAAACACGGCGGACCACGACGAAAAACACCGGCACCATGAACACGGCCAGCACCGTGGCAGTAATCATGCCGCCCATGACGCCGGTACCGATCGCACGCTGGCTGGCAGAACCGGCCCCGGTCGCAATCACCAGCGGCAGGACGCCGAGGATGAAGGCGAGCGAGGTCATGACGATCGGACGGAAGCGCAGCTTCGCCGCTTCGAGCGCCGCCGTCACGGCGTCCTTGCCTTCGGCCTGCAAGTCTTTGGCGAACTCGATGATCAGGATGGCGTTCTTGGCGGACAATCCGATGATGGTGATCAGGCCGACCTTGAAATAGACGTCGTTCGCCATGCCGCGCATGGATACGCCGAGCAGTGCGCCGAGAATGCCCAGGGGCACGACCAGCATCACCGACAGCGGGATCGACGTGCTTTCGTACAGCGCGGCCAGCACCAGGAACACCGCCAGCAGCGACAAGGCCATGAGCATCGGCATCTGTGCGCCGGAAATCTGCTCTTCGCGCGACTGGCCGGTCCATTCGAAGCCGAAGCCGGGCGGCAGCTGGTTCACGAGCTTTTCCATTTCAGCCATTGCTTCGCCGCTGCTGTGGCCGGGCGCCGCCTGGCCGGCGATCTTCATCGCCGGATAGCCGTTGTAACGCACAACCTGCACCGGACCGGTGATCCACTTCAGCGTCGTGAAGGTCGCCATCGGCACCATCTCGCCGGCGACATTGCGCACGTAGAGCTGGCGCAGGTCTTCCGGCTGCATGCGCTGCGACGGCTCGGCCTGCATGATCACGCGCTGCTGGCGGCCTTCGTTCGGGAAGTCGTTCAGGTAGGACGAGCCGAGCGCTGCGGTCAGGGTGGCGTTGATATCGGCGAAGGCCACGCCCAGCGCACTTGCCTTGTCGCGGTCGATGTCGACCTGCAGTTGCGGTGCGTCTTCCAGTCCTTCCGGACGGACGCCGGCGAGGATGGGGCTCTTCGCCGCCATGCCCAGCAACTGGTTGCGCGCCGCGAGCAACGCGTCATGGCCACGGCCGGTACGGTCTTGCAGGCGGAAATTGAAGCCGGTTGCGTTACCCAGTTCCGGGATCGGTGGCGGGTTGAGTGCGAACACGATTGCATCCTTGATCTGCAGCAGCACGCCCATCGCCTTGCCGGAGATCGCATCCGCGGTATTGGCGGCGTCGCGCTCGCTCCAGTCCTTCAGCGGAACGAAGGCAATGCCCGCGTTCTGCCCGCTGCCGGAGAAGCTGAAGCCGGTGACGGCGACGGTATGCTCCACGCCGGGCTGCTTCAGGAAATAGCCTTCCACCTGCTTGACGACGTCGAGCGTGCGGTTGGCGCTCGCGCCCGGCGGCAGCTGGATGTTGGTCAGGATGTAACCCTGGTCCTCGTTCGGCAGGAAGGAGGCCGGCAGGCGCATGAACAGCAGGCCGACGCAGGCGACGATGACGCCGTAGACAAGCATGTAACGCGTGGTCTTGCCCAGCATGCCGACCACGATGCGCTGGTAGCTGTTGGTCGTGTTGTTGAACTTGCGGTTGAACCAGCCGAAGAAGCCTTTCTTCTCATGGTGATGCCCGGCTTCCACCGGCTTGAGCAGGGTGGCGCACAAGGCCGGCGTAAGGGTGAGCGCCATGAGGGCGGAGAACGCCATCGAGGCCACCATCGACAGCGAGAACTGGCGATAGATCGCGCCGACCGCACCGCCGAAGAAGGCCATCGGGATGAACACCGCGATCAGCACCAGGGTGATGCCGACGATGGCGCCGGTGATCTGGCCCATGGCTTTCCTGGTCGCGGCGGCGGGGGAGAGTCCTTCCTCGCTCATGATGCGTTCCACGTTCTCGACGACGACGATGGCGTCGTCGACCAGGATGCCGATGGCCAGCACCATGCCGAACATGGTCAGCACATTGATCGAGAAGCCGAACGCATACATGGCGGCGAAGGTGCCCATCAATGCCACCGGCACCACGATGGTCGGGATCAGCGTGTAGCGGATGTTCTGCAGGAACAGGTACATCACCAGGAACACCAGCAGCACCGCTTCGAGCAGCGTCTTGACCACTTCCTCGATGGAGATCTTGACGAACTTGGAGGTGTCGTACGGGATGTCGTATTGCACGCCGGCCGGGAAGAACTTTTGCAGTTCTTCCATCTTCGCGCGGACGAGGCTGGCCGTGCCGAGCGCGTTCGCGGTGGGCGAGAGCTGGATGCCGATAGCCGAGGACTGCTTGCCGTCGATGCGCGCGGATGTGGCGTAGGCCTGGCCGCCGAGTTCGACGCGGGCAACGTCACGCAGGCGGATGACCGAACCGTCCGTATTGGCGCGGAGAACGATATTGCCGAACTGCTCTGGACTGGATAGCTGGCCGGTGACGACAATGGGCGCCGTCACCTGCTGCGTGCCGGGGGAGGGCAGTTCGCCCAGCGTGCCGGAGGCGACCTGCGCGTTTTGCGCGCGGATCGCGTTGGCGATATCCGCAGGCGTGAGTTTGAAGCCGACCAGCTTTTCCGGATCGATCCAGACACGCATCGCGCGCTCGGTGCCGAACAGGATCGCTTCGCCAACGCCGTCCACGCGCTTGATTTCGTTGAGCACGTTGCGCGACAGGTAATCGCCCAGCGCGACCGGGTCCATGCTGCCGTCCTTCGACGACAGGGTGACCACCATCAGGAAGTTGCTGCGCGCCTTGGTGACCTGCACGCCCTGCTGCATCACGGACTGCGGCAGGCGCGATTCGACGCGGCGCATCCGGTTCTGCACTTCCACGGCCGCAAGGTCGATGTTCGTGCCTGGCTTGAAGGTGGCGGTGATCTGCGCCTGGCCGTTGCCCTGGCTCTGGGATTCCATGTACTGCAATCCCGGTGCGCCGTTCAGTTCCTGCTCGATCAGGCTGGTCACGCTGTTCTCGAGCGACTGGGCGGTCGCGCCGGGATACATCGCGGTGACGACTACCGACGGCGGTGCGATCGTCGGATATTGCGCCACCGGCAGTCCGGTAATGGACAGCGCGCCGGCGATCAGGATGAAGATGGCGAGCACCCAGGCGAACACCGGGCGCTCAATGAAGAATTTTCCCATTCGCTTGCTCTCTTATTGATTGACAGGCTGCGCCGTGTTTTTGACCTCGGATTGCGCCACCGGAGGATGTCCGGCCTGCTTCCAGGGGACGGCATTGACGACGGCGCCGGGCGGGGCTTTCTGGAACCCCTCGACGACGACGCGTTCGCCCGCCTTCAGCCCCTCGCTGACGATCCATTTGTCGCCGGCGGCGGTGTCGGCCTTGACCGGGCGCGGCGCGACCTTGTTGTCCTGCCCCACGACCATGACGACGGCCGCATTGGCTTGGCGCTGCACGGCCTGCTGCGGCACGGTGATCGCGTTTTCCTGCACGGCCTGTTCCACGCGCGCGCGGACGTACATGCCGGGCAGCAGGAAGCGCTCCGGATTCGGGACGACGGCGCGCAGGGTAATCGCGCCGGTGCTCGGGTCGACGGTCTGGTCCGAGAACAGCAGCTTGCCGGCATGCGGATAGACCTCGCCGTCTTCCATCACGATGCTGACCTTGACTTCATTCTTGCCGGCCTTCTGCAATTTGCCGTCGCGCATGGCGCGCTGCAGCTTCAGGGCTTCGGACGCGGGCTGGGTGATGTTGACGTATAGCGGGTCGAGCTGCTGGATGGTGGCCAGCGGCGTCGCCGCACCCTGGCCGACAAGGGCGCCCTCGGTGACAAGCGCGCGTCCGATGCGGCCGGAAATCGGCGCATTGACTGTCGCGTAGCCGAGGTTGAGGCGCGCGGTTTCCAGCGCAGCCCTGGCCGATGCCACATCGGCGGCGGCCTGTTTCTGCGCGGTCAGCGCATCATCATATTCCTGCTTGCTGATGGCATTGGTCTCGACCAGCGGCTTGTACCGCTGGGCCTTGAGCGTGGTCTGGGCAAGGTTCGCCTCCGCTTTTGCCAGGACGGCCTGCGCGCTGCTGGCCGCCGCCTGGAAAGGGGCGGGGTCGATGCGGAACAGGACATCGTTCGCCTTGACTTCGGCACCTTCGCGGAAGATGCGCTGGGTGACGATCCCGGCAACACGGGCCCGTACTTCCGCCACGCGGGTCGCTTCGAGACGGCCGGGAAGTTCGTTGGTCAGCGCAACGCGCTCGGGCGCAACGGTGACGACAGCGACTTCCGGCGGCGGCATGCCGCCCGGTGCCTGGGCCTGGGCGCTGCGAATCTGCTCTCCGCAGCCGGTGAGGGCCGCCACGGCAAGGGCGATAGCGGCGATGGAGGCATTCTTTTGATGTGCAGTCATGGAATTCTTTGAGAAAGATTATCGAACGGCACCTTTTTGCTGGCCCTGGCCGGCTGTGCGCGGTACCTTTTCGCTTCAACAGGCGTATTATATATACGTGCGTGAATGTATGTTTGTATCGATTTGTGTCGTTATGTTTTTGCAAGGAAACAAATATGGCGAGAAAGACCAAGGAAGAGGCACTTGAAACGCGCAACCAGCTACTGGATGCCGCCGAGGATGTGTTTTATCGGCTCGGTTACGCCCGTACGACCCTGGACGCCGTCGCGGAAGCCGCCGGCATGACCCGGGGGGCGATTTACTGGCACTTCAAGAACAAGAGCGACCTGTTCAACGCCATGTGCGATCGTGTGCATCTGCCGATGGAGCAACTCGCCGAAACGGTCAACCAGGAGACAGCGGGCGATCCGCTAGACCACATGCGCAAGGTTGCCGTGTTCTTTCTCAAGGAATGCGACCAGAATCCGCATTTCCGCAAGATCATTGAAATCCTGTGGAAGAAGACAGAGTTCGTGGATCCGACGGATGTGATGTATATCCGGCAGCAAGAGGCAGCGTTGAACGGAAGGGAGCATATCCGCAAGTCGCTCACCCGCGCCGTCGAAACCAAACACCTGTCGCCGGAAACCGATATTCGGCTTGCCGGCGTGCTCTTGCAGGCGAGCATAGAAGGGATTTTGCAGAACTGGCTATTGGAGCCCGATTACTTTTCGCTTGCCGAAGAGGCGGAACGGCTGGTCGATGCATGCTTCGACATGATACGCAGCGCAGCCAGTCTCAGAAAAACAGCGCACCAGATGCGCCTCGAAAAAGGCGCTTGACAATTATCATCCGGTCACAGTTGTTCACACAGGAGGGCGCTTGCGTTCCTGATATGAATCACAATTGGTCGAAACAGGGCTCGGATCGGGTATTTCGCCTAAGTCATTGATTCCACGGATGTATTTCTTTTGCTTAATTCTTGGGCAAATTATCGGAAAGCGCGAAAAATAGGGGTTGATGAAACACAAAAGGGGGTTATTCACAAACTTATCCACAGGAAATGTGGATTGTTGGAAAAAAACCTTTGTCGACAATGACTTATGGCAATTTCTTAAGCGAGTGAGAGAGTTGATCGCGCCCCCGGATCGGATTCGGCCTGACTGTACAGGAGCCAGGGTCGGACCTGGACAGTCAGGGTAGGCGCGCCCTAATGGCTCGTCCCCGCCGAGCGCGTGACCTTGTTATAGACATTGTATTTGCCTGACGGCTTGTTCATCGGGAGGCGCTTGACCTCCTTCAAGGTATTGGCGTCATAGATGACAAGTGCGCCATCCGTGTCCCAGACGCTGACCAGCGCATATTTTCCGTCGCGTGTGAACTCGGTGTGCGCGGCAACCTTGCCCGGGCTTGGACGCAACTCGGCGACCACTTCTAGCGTCTGCTTGTCGAGAATCTGCATGACGTCGCGGTGCGACGTGCTGTTAAATGCATCAACCCAGGCATGGCGCGCATTTTCATGGCTGCGCATGAAGAAGCCGGGACCTGCTGTCTTGACCTGCTTGACCGTCTTCCAGGATTTCATGTCAACCACCGTCACCACACCTTCCTTCAGGTTAGGCGTAGCCAGCACCGGCCGGCCCTGGTAATCCCAGGTGATGCCGGAACCGAGGTGCGGCATGCCGGGCAGGTCGATGCTGGCGACCTTGCGCTTGAGGTCGAGGTCAACGATCTGGCTGCGTCCTTCCCGCGAGGTGCCAATCAGGTATTCGTAGGTGCTGTTGAAGAAGAAATCGTCAAGGTAGTCTTCCAGCTTGATGCGCAGCGGCGGGAACGGTCCCTGCACTGGGATGCCTTCGCCCAGCTTGTAATCGTGCACGAGTCCGGCATAGACCGGCGGCGCCTTCTCGTCGTAGCTCATTTCCCATACCTCGGGAATGTCCTTGAGGGCCGCGACGAAGCTCTTGCGCGGCGCCGCGTCGTAGACCGCCGACACGCGCGAGGTCTTGCCCTTTTCGTCTTTCACCTCGATGACCCGGATCGGCGTCAGGTCGCGCGTATCCAGCGCGACCAGCGTATGGGGCAGGTAATTGGCGACCATCGCGAAACGGCCGTCACTCGATATGGCAAGGTTGCGGGTGTTGATGCCGGCACGGACCTCGGCGACCAGCTTCAGGTTCCAGATGTCGTACTTGGCGATCCAGCCGTCACGCGACGCGAAATACACGTAGCGCCCGTCCGGCGAAAATTTCGGACCGCCGTGCAGCGCGTAGCGCGTCGGGAAGCGGGTGATCGGCTCGAACTTGTCACCGTCAAGGATGGTGGCGTGGTGATCGCCGAGTTCGACCACCACGAACAGGTTGAGCATATCCGCGTTGAACACCGGCTTGTCGTCCAGGCTGCCGGGCTGCTGATGCTGGATGCGGGAAGCGCGGATCTCGTCCATGCCCCATGCCGGCGTCGTCGCCAGCGGGGTATAGATCAGGTCGGTCAGCGCCGCCACCTCGCCGGCGCTCAGTTTGCCGGAAAAGCCCGGCATTTGCGTGGCAATCCGGCCTTCGGTGATGGTCGTAATCGCCGCCGGCTTGCGCAGCCGTTCCAGGTTGCCGGGCAACAGCGCCGGGCCGGTGCCGCCAAGACGGTCGGCGCCATGGCACGCGGCGCAATGCGCCTGGTACAGGCTCGCGGTGTCCGGCGCGGCCCAGGCCGAGCCATACCATAAGGCCAATGCTGCTGCGACACCGGTCAACAATGTGCGCCCGATCATGATGCGCTCCCTGCACGGATCTTGAAATACGGTTTCAGCTGTACGCGCTCGCGCTCGCCGGACAGGCCGATTTCCTCGTCCGACATGTAGCACGCCGGGTCTTCCTGCCACGGGTCGCCGGTCAGCTGCAAGGCGCGCACCCGGGTGTTGCCGCCGCATACGTCGAAATAACTGCACTCGCCGCAGCGTCCCTTGATCTTGCGCGGGCTAGCTTTCAGCCCCGCCATCAGCGGGTCGGAAGTGTCGGCCCAGATCTCGGAAAACTTGCGGTCCCGCACATTGCCCAGGTTGTGGTGCCACCACATCGTGTCGGGATGCACGTTGCCGAGATTGTCGATGTTGGCCACATTCACGCCCGAGGAGTTGCCGCCCCATTGCGCCAGCTTGGCGCGCAAATGCGCTTCGCGTTCGGGCATGCGGCTTCTTACCCATTGCAGCAGGTAGACGCCGTCCGCGTCGTTGTTGCCCGTCACGAATTCCTTTTGTCCGCCGCGCTGCACATCGTCCCAGCAGGTGTCGAACAGCAGGTCCATGGCATTGCGGGTGGTTTGCAGGAACGCGTCGTGTCCGCGATTCTTGTTGCCGCGGCCGGCATAGTTCAGGTGCGACAGGTAGAACTTGTCGATGCCCTCGTCGTCGATCAGCTTGAGCAGGGCCGGCAGGTCGTGCGCATTGTCCTGGGTCAGCGTGAAGCGCGCGCCGACCTTGATGCCGGCGTCGCGGCACAGCCTGACACCCTCCAGCGAGGCGTCGAAGGCGCCTTCCTTGCGCCGGAAGACGTCGTGCGTGGCGCGCATGCCGTCCAGGCTGATGCCGACATAGTCGAAACCGGCGGCGGCAATCGGATCGATGTTGCTCTTGTCGATCAGCGTCCCGTTGGTGGACAAGCCGACGTAGAAGCCCATCTTTTTGGCGCGCTGTGCGATATCGAAGATATCGGGGCGCAGCAGCGGCTCGCCGCCGGACAGGATCAATACCGGCACGCGGAAAGCACGCAGGTCGTCCATCACGGCATAAATTTCATCCGTCCGAAGTTCGCCGGCAAAATCCTTGTCGGCCGAAATGGAGTAGCAATGCTTGCAGGTCAGGTTGCAGCGCCTGATCAGGTTCCAGATCACTACCGGGCCGGGCGGATTGCGCGTCGGGCCGAGCGGTGTGGGAGCGGCGATTTCTCGCATGTACTGGCTGATACGGAACATGTCGTTTCCTTTACCTTTACCCCGGCAGTCGCAGGCCGGTTTTTTTCAAAATTCGGGTGCTGTACAGCACATCATGGCCGCGCACGTGGTCGCCCAGCAGCGCCTTGATCTGCGCGATCTGCACTTCCACTTCCTCGCGCGTGCGTCCATGCACCATGGCGAACAGGTTGTACGGCCACTGCGGCAGATGGCGCGGACGGCGATAGGAATGCGTGACGAAGTCGAGCCGGCCCACTTGTTCGCCCAGCGCGTCGACGTGCTCGTCCGGCACGTCCCACACCGTCATGCCGTTGTTGCGGTAGCCGATCGCATAGTGGTTCGGGACCACGCCGATACGTCGGATCACGCCCGACGCCTGCATGCGCCGCACGCGCGCCATGACCTCATCGGCATCGAGGTTCAACTGTTCGGCGATCGCATGGTAAGGGCGCGCGGTCAGCGGCAAGCCCTGCTGCGTGGCGACCACGATCGCGCGGTCGACTGCATCGATGACTGGCGGTTCGCTCATGGCTAGACTTTCAATTTCATTTCGACGAAGTACTCGCGCGACTTCGGGAAGTTGAATACCTTGCATCCGGTGTCTGCCTCGATCCTGGCTATCACCGTTGCAATCTCTCCGGGGGTCTCGGTGGCGATCACGAACCACATGTTGAGCTCGTGGGTGCGGGCATAGTTGTGCGCGATTTCCGGCAGGGCATTGACGCGCTCGGCGACGCGCTCGAACTCGCCTTCCGGTGCATGCAGCGCCGCCAGCGTGAAAGCGCCGCCCATGCGCTCGATCTGGAACATCGGACCGATGCGGGTCAGTACGCCGCTTTCGCGCAGATGCGCGAGCCGCGCCAGCAGTTCATCTTCCGCAATGCCAATGCGCTGCGCCGCTTCCAGGTACGGCCGCTCGCACACCGGCAGGCCACCCTGCAGGTTGTTGATGATGGCGCGATCGATCTCATCCATGAGCAGCCTCCGCCGGCACCGCGTAATGCGCGCCGCATTGCTTGAAACGGCGGCTGCTGAACAGCACCTCGCGGGGGAATGCGTCCAGCCCGCAAGCCTCGGACAAGGCGGCCAGGCGCGCGCCAACCTCGACGCGGTCCTTGCCATGGATCATGCAGAAAAAGTTGTACGGCCATTCGGGCAATTGCCGCGCGCGGCGATAGCACAGGCTGACGCGGCCGCTGGCTGCGACGTATTCGCCGACCCGGCTGACCACTGCGTCAGGCACATTCCAAACCGCCATCGCGTTCGCGGTGTATCCCAGCTCGTGATGCCGCACGACGACGCCGAAGCGCTTGATGGTGCCTTGCGCCTGCCAGCGCGCGATGGTGTCGAGCGCCTGTTCTTCGCTCAAGCCCAGGCACGCAAACGGCCGGGCCACGAACTGCAGGCCGCCCTGCAGCGAGGCGACGAGGACTTGTTCGTCGGCATCCAGGCTGATTTCGGCAGGGCGAATGGCGGCTGCGGCCCGCGGCGTGGAGGAACGTCCGGATGCTGTCAGGTCGAAACCGAGGTCAATGTGATATTGCTCGCGCATCGGCAGTTTCAGCACCGGCCCGCATTGGCATGCGCTTTCGACTTCCTGCAATACCGCGTGCAAGCGCTCGGACGAGCAGGCGGTCACGACGAACCACAAGTTGTACTCGTGTTCACGTTCGTAATTGTGGTTGACTTCCGGGATTGCGCTGACCTGGCGGGCGACCTGTTCCAGGCGCTCTGCCGGCACCCGCAATGCGGCAAGGGCGCTCGCACCGATCGCATTGGCCTGGAACACCGCACCGACGCGGCTGACCGCACCGGATTCCTGCAGACACTGCAGCGTTTCGATGACAGTTTGCTCATCGCTGCCGAGTTTTTCCGCCAGTGCCGCAAACGGGCGCGGCAGCAAGGGGAAATCGCGTTGGAAGGAATTCAGCAGTGAAAATTCAAGATCGCTGAAGGGAGATGTCGGCTCGGGGTGCATGACGCGGTTGTTTCCTTCTCTCATCGAAACCAGGATCGGGCTACGCCCGAACGCCTGTATTTCGTGTTGGTGGAAGCATGCCGGAGGGGAAGCGCCAATTCCTTAATTCACGTCAACTTTTCCCGAACGGCTCGGGCCCGCGCCGGGCGAGGGCGCGGCGGTTCACAAACCGGTGCGATGCGCGCGTGGCGTGAAGAAGATGCCGCTCGGCTTGTCGGAGGGCAGTTCTGTCATCTGTTCGAAGGTTTCGGAGTCGTAGATTTTCACGCGATCCTCATCGCGCACCGATACCCAGATGTGCTCGCCGCGCGGCGTGAATTCCATGTGCAGCACACCCTTGCCAGGCTTGAGCGTCTTGATGATCTTGCGGCTGGGGACATCGATCACCTGCACCACTTCGTTATGCGGGAAGGCATAGTTCACCCATACCTGCCGATTGTCGGGACGTGCCACGACGAAAACAGGTTGGCCATGCACCGGAATGCGGCCGACTTCCTTCCAGCTGCCCTGGTCGACCACCAGCACTTCATTGCGGCCGACTGCCGGCACCAGCAGTTCCGTGCCGGTCGCCGCCCATCCTTCGAGGTGCGGCATCTTGTACACCGGCAGCTTCTGCTCGCCCTTGCCGTAGCCGTTGAGCACGCGCTTGACGCCGTCCTTCTGGTTCCACATGTCGAGCATTGCCAGTCCATCTTCACCAAACAGGCCGGCGAGATAAAAGCGGCCATCAGCGGTAATCATGCCGTCATAGGGCTCCTTGCCGATGTTCTTGAATTTGGTGACCACGGGACTGGACGGCGCCTTCATGTCGACCAGCCAGATCTCGCCTGCCTCGAACAGGCTGAACAGGAAGCGGTTGCCGGGCAGATCGACCAGGCCGATCACCTTGGACGACTTGCCGCTGTCGTCGATCGCGGGAATCTCCGCGACGAGATCGAGCGTACCGGCATTGAAAAACTTGACGCCGCCCGGTGTATAGTTCGCCACGCCGATCAGTTTGCCGTCCTGCGAGATCGCGCCGCCGATGCTGTTTCCGCCCTGGATCACACGCTTGACGATGCGTTGCTCCAGCATGTCGATCTTGGTCAGTCCGCCGTCGCGGCCGAACACATAGGCGTAGCGTTCGTCGCGCGAAAAATTGACGGATGCGTGGGACAGATCGCCGAGACCGGTCACCTGCGCGAGGCGGGTGCGGTTGGTGGTCTCTACGATCTGCACACTGCCGGTGGCGCGCTCGATCACCACGCCGAGATCGCCCGTGCTGCGCAATTGCGGCGCCGCACATCCGGCGAGAACAGCCGCGCAGGCGATTCCTGCCAGTAGGCGCCCCCACTTGCGCAGGGCAACAGAAAAATCAGCGCGCATCGGGCAATCCTTTCTTCAACATATCAACAATCCAGCCTGCCTCTTCCTCCGTCATGAACGGATTCCAGGGTGGCATGGTGGTGCCGTAGCGGCCTTGCATGATGGTTATTGCGAGGCTGTCGCGGTCTTTTCCTTCGAGTGCTTGCGGCGTCAGCGGCAGGCCGAGTCCGCCTTCCATGCGCAGCCCGTGGCACGAGCCGCAATCCTGCACGACGAGGTTCAGCAGTTCCGCGCGCCGCGCAGGAGCGGGTTCTGCCCGCGATGCCGGCGACAACAATGCCAGCACGAGGGGCGCGCCAAGGCAGGAGAAGGCGATGAGTTTTCTCATGGCTCGACTTCGATGATGCCGATCATTTCGGGATGGGGATCGCAGATGTACTTGTAGACACCGGGTTTGTCAAAGGTGCGTTGCCAGGATTCGCCGGGAAACAGGCGCTCTGACTGTGGTTCGCCGTCTGGCTGGAAACGCACCGAATGACTGGTGCGTTTTTCGCTGTTGGTCCACTTGACTGTGGTGCCGGGCTTGACCTTGACCCATTGCGGCGCGAAGGCCATCTTGTCAATGCGCACTTCCACCGTCTGGCCCGCTTCTGCCAGTGGAATGGAAAACGCAATCATGGCAATGGCTGCCGCGGATGCCGCCTTGAGCATGATTGCCAGTCTTTTCGTATCCATCATCGACCCGTTTCAATCGACCGGCGGTCTATCAGGGATAACCGCCGCGTTTTTTCTTGTTCTGCTTCCTGTGCTGCGAATGCGGCGGATGCGAAACCGGTTTTCACATCCGCCGAGGGAACCCACTTCGCAATCAGTCAGCCTTCACCGCGTTGATGGCAGCCTTCGCGTTGTCCAGGCCGAGGGTATAGCCGAACGACACGTAGTGATAACGGCCTACGGTATGGTCGTCATGGATCGCGAAGCCGAAGTTGTACAGCTTGCCCGATTCCAATTTGACGTCGCCTTCGCCGCCGGCGAGCTTGCGCTTGAAGTCGACAGTCCAGGTGTCGCCCTTCAGTTCGCCCTTGGCTTCGACCAGTGCCTTGCCGCCTTCCATCACGCGCTTGTCGGCGATGTGGCCGTCGACTGCCTTCTGCCCCTTGCCGCTCTTGTACTGGAGCAGGTCATAGAACTTGCCGGCGCCGACATTGCCGTCCTTGACGTACTTGGTCTTGTTGTCATCCTTGATGCCGGGCATGGTGCGCACGTCGTTGTGGCAGGTCGCCCAGCAGCCGCCGGTATTGTCATACTCGAGAGTACTCTGCTCTTCCAGCATGAACGCCACCTTGACCGGGTTGGCGGCGTCCATCTTCTTGCCGCTGGCGAAACCGGTGTTCGTCCACGTAAAGCGCAGGTACAGATGGGTGCCGTCATGCGCCGCCTGCACGTTGACCGGAACGCTGCCCGGCTTGCCCTTGATCGGTTCCGGTTCGAGGATCGTGTTCTTGGACTGCGCGCCCGAGACGATCTTCTTGCCGAATTCGACGGCTTCCTCGGTGCCTTTCTTCGGATCGACGTGGCAATCGACACAGGCGTCGCCCTTCTTGACCGCCTTCGCGCCGCCATGCTCGGTGCCTTTCAATACCCATTCCATGCCCGAGGAGCCTGGATAAAACACCGTGATTTTCTTCGACGGTGCCTTGCTCGCGTCGGCAGCAAACGCCGCGCCGGCGCCCAGTGCCATAATCAGTCCCAGGGACGAAACAGCAATCATAGACTTGTTCATCGTGTTCCTCTTCTCAAGTTGATTTCTCATTCAATAATCTTTGGAGGTGCGGCGGTTCAGGAGTCCTCGTCGTCTTCAGGCATGTTCTTCGGCTTCTGGTGCGCGATGCCCTTGTGGCAATCGATACATGTCTGCTTGTCGCGCACTGCGTTCTCATGCTGCTTGCGCGCACGCTGCTGCTGCTTGTCGCCATTCATGCCGTCGAAGCTGTGGCAGTTGCGGCATTCGCGCGAGTCGCCCGCTTTCATCCGTGCCCATTCGCGCGTGGCCAGTTCCAGGCGCTTTGCTTCAAACTTTTCCTTGGTGTCGATGGTGCCGGTAATCTTGCCCAGCACTTCCCTGCTGGCCTGGATCTTGCGCACGAGCTTGTGCGACCAGTCTCTTGGCACGTGGCAGTCCGAGCAAAGGGCGCGCACACCGGTGCGGTTCGAGTAATGGACGGTCTGCTTGTATTCCTGGTAGACCGTGTTTTTCATTTCATGGCAGCCAATGCAGAACTCCAGCTGATTGGTCGCTTCCATGCCGGTATTGAAGCCGCCCCAGAACAGGATGCCGGCAATGAAACCGCCGCCCAGCAGGGTCAGTATCGAATAGCGGACGCTCGGCTTGCGCAGCGTGGCCCACCAGCCGCCGAATGAGTTTTTTTTGTCTGACATGGCTACTCCTTGTTGCGTATGAGCCTGGGTCGATGCGTTGTTGTCTGCCACTACCCTTGGCGCATTGCGTATTTATCTTTTCTTCCTCAAATGCCTTGTAAGGCCCGAAGAGCGCCTGCTCTCCGGGCATCATCACGATTAATAGATGTCGTGCTGGGTGTTCAGGATGTTGAACTTGCCGGTCGGCGTGATCAGCTTCGGATCCTTGATCACGTGCTTCAGCTTGCGAGTCTTGTCATCCAGGATCACGATCGCGGACGGTTCGGTCTTGCCGGCCCACAGCGAGAACCAGACTTCATCGCCCTTTTCGTTGTACTCGGCGTGTACCGTGCGCTTGATCGCCTTGCTTTCCGGCAGGCCGGCCATCTTGGCGACGTTGATGACTTCAGGTCCCTTGGCCAGGTTCTTGATGTCATACACGGTGACCGATTCGGCCAGTTCGCGTTCCGGATTCAGCGGAGCGTCCGCCCACAGGTTGTTGGACTTCGGATGCGTCTTCACGAACAGCGAACCGCCGCCGTGATTCTTCAGTTCCTCGACCACTTTCCATGCGTTCTTCGGATGCTTCACAGGATCGGTACCGATCAGCGAGATCACATCGGCGCCCAAGTGCGAGGTTGCCCACACCGGACCGAATTTCGGATGCACGAAGTTGGCGCCGCGACCCGGGTGCGGTTTGGACTTGGTATCCACCAGTCCGGCCAGCTTGCCGAGCTTGGTGTCGACAACCGCAACCTTGTTCGATGCATTGGCCGCCACCAGGAAGTAGCGCTTGGTGGCGTCCCAGCCGCCGTCATGCAGGAACTTGGCGGATTCGATGGTCGTTTCCTTCAGGTTCTTGATGTCGGAGTAGTCCACCAGCTTGATCATGCCGGTTTCCTTGACGTTGACCACCCATTCCGGCTTGTGCGGAGTCGCAACGATGGATGCGACACGCGGTTCCGGATGGTATTCGCCATCGTGGGTCTGGCCACGGGTCGACACGATCTTCAGCGGCTTCAGGGTGTCGCCTTCGGTGATCACGTATTGCGGCGGCCAGTAGGAACCGGCGATCGCGTACTTGTCTTCGTAGCCCTTGAACTTGGACGTCTCAACCGAGCGTGCTTCGATACCGGTCTTCAGGGTAGCGACGATGGTCGGCTTGTCGAACCACATGTCGATCAGATCGAGCTTGCCGTCGCGGCCAATCACGTATACATAGCGGCCCGATGCGGACACGCGGGAGATGTGCACGGCGTAGCCGGTCTTGACGATGCCCCAGATCTGCTTGGTGTCGCCGTCGATCAGCGCCACTTCGCCGGTGTCGCGCAGGGTCACCGAGAACACGTTCTTCAGGTTGACCTTGTTCAGCTGCTTCTTCGGACGATCTTCCGGCTTGATGTGCAGCTTCCAGCTGTCCATCATGGCCTTCATGCCGAACTCGGGCGGTGCATCCGGCGTCATCTGGATGTAGGTCGCCATCATCGAGATTTCCTCTTTGGTGAGGATATCGTCGAAGTTCACCATGCCGCCTTCAGTACCGTAGGCAATGATTTTTTCCAGACGGCCCTGGCCCAGCTTCGCGGAGTTTTCCGGTTCCAGGTTCTTGCCGGTGGCGCCTTTACGCAGGATGCCGTGACAACCGGCGCAGCGCTCGAAATAAATCTTGCTTGCCGCAGCTTTCTGTTCTGCTGAAAGAGTCGGTTCGTCGGCGGCGTGCGCCATCCCGGCCATCAACGGCAATGCTGCAAGCACTGCCGTCAGGGGACGGGAAACGGACTTCATGTAACTCATGTTGATACCTCCCTTATTAGGATGATTAACTACCTCTGATGAGGCTGCCTGCATTTATGTCGCAACGTTGAAGTCGTGACACGAATTGACGACTCTTGTTTCTTGGGTAGCGGTAGGTTGCGCTTCAACAGTCCTTATTTCCTTAACTCGTATCAATTTTTTTTGGACTGTCCAGGGATAGATTGATGACCGTTGCAAAAGAAAACCTCTAAGGCATCGAAGGAGCATCCATGAGCAAGCGTCCACCCGTCTTTCATTCGCTATATCGGAGCTCCGGTCGCCTGCGTGCCGGCACTGTATATCTTGTCGGCGCCGGTCCGGGCGACCCCGATCTGCTGACGCTGCGTGCAGCCGAACTGCTGCGTCATGCCGACGTCGTGGTGTACGACCATCTGGTAGGAGAAGGCATTCTTGATATGGCGAATGCGGCCGCCGAACGGATCTATGTAGGCAAGAAGAAAAACCTGCACCTCGTGCCGCAGGATGGGATCAACGCGCTGCTGGTGAGCTTGGCAAAGCAGGGTAAAAGTGTGGTGCGCCTGAAAGGCGGCGATTCGTTCATTTTCGGGCGCGGCGGCGAGGAAGCCGAAGTACTTGTCGCCGAGGGTATCCGTTTTGAAGTCGTTCCCGGCATTACCGCTGCCAGCGGTGTGACGTGCTACGCCGGCATTCCGCTCACGCATCGCGAGTATGCGCAATCTTGCATATTTACTACGGGCCACCTGAAGGACGGCAGCCTCGACCTGGATTGGGAAACGCTGGCAAGGCCGCGCCAGACGGTAGTGATTTACATGGGGCTGTCCGCGTTGCGCGAAATCTGCACGCGGCTGGCGGAGCATGGGCAGCGGCGGGACATGAAGGTCGCCGTGATCGAACGCGGTACTACGTCACGGCAGCGCGTTGCATGCGGAACTCTGGAAACGATTGCCGATATCACGACGGCGATGGGATTGGAGTCACCTTGCCTCATCGTTGTCGGGGAAGTCGTCGGGCTGCGTCAAACCTTGCATTGGTTTAGCGAGGAAGCCGGAGAAGAGACCCTTGTGGCGACAAAGTCTGCTTGCATCGATCCGAAAGATATCGATGCCATCAACGTTGCCAACTAAGGCATCGCCGATGATCGTTGGCGAGGTGGTCTCGCTATACGCAAAATTGCGGCAGCAGCACACCTCGGCTCACATCTCCATTCCCGATGCCGCAAATGCTTCGATAGCGTATTCGTAAAAGCGGTTCGAGGCGCTCACAGCGCGGAGATGATGCCGGCAGCGCCGGAAACGATCAGGCTGGCGGCCCATACCCGGTCGAGGTTGAACCAGGCGCGCCGCAGGAAGCGCAAGCCGAGGTAGCGATATGTCGCCCATGCCATTCCCATTCCGGCAGCCAGCATGGCAAGCGTATGGATCGTGGCCACCAGCAGCGCGACATGAATGCTGGAGCGTGCCAGATAGTCCATTACCGTGGCATGCCCTGCGATTCCCGTTTCAGCCGGCCCTGCAGTGCACAGCCCGAGCATGAACGGCACAAGCATCAGGCCCGCGCCATGCAATGTGGCGATCAGGAACGACCACCAGGCGAGCTGCGTCGGCCGGATCCGCGACAGGAATCGCGGGTGGCCGCGCGCGATGAGCATGCGGATGCCGAAGGCGAGCACCAGCACGCCGGCCGCAAGCCGGACCTGCAGATTCCATGCCAGATACCAATCGAGCCAGGCGAACGGCACCAGCACAACAGCCATCGCCAGAAAATGCCCCGTAGCCAAAGGCAGCAATGTCGCGAAGACAGCGCTTGCCCGGCGCACGGTCATGCCGTTGGCGACGGCCAGCGGCCATCCCATTGCCGGATTGAAACCGTGGTACAGACCCAGTACAACGATCGTCATCCACAGCGATGCGGTTGCGTTCAAGCCGAGGGGTAGCAGAATGAGTCGGTGGAACAGTCGCCACCCTGCAGCCGGATCTGGTGTGCCCCATAGTCCGGCCCGAAGTCGACATAGAAATCCGAATCCAGCTTCATACCGCCGCCCGGACTCACCTTGCACATCACCTGCACACCCGGCACGCCGTCGGGATAGAACTGCCTGTCCCAGGTGCTGTACAGTGAATTGGTGAAATAGACCCGCTTGCCGTCGCGGCTGATCTCGGTCATCTGCGGACCGCCGCGGAACGGCCTGCCGCTCGGATGCGCGGTATTGCGCGCGATGCCGCCGATGCGTACGCTGCCGGCCAGCTGCGGCTTCATCGGATCGGTCACATCGTATTGCCGCAGCTCGCCGGTGCCCCAGCAGGCCACGTAGAGATAACGGTCGTCCAGTGAGAGGTCGATGTCGCTGATCAGCGGCGGCACCGCGCCGAAGCCCTTGAGAAGAGGCGGCAGCTTGTCCGCATCGGCCGGTTCGGCGGGGATGACCGCGGTTTTCCTGGCATGGAAGCTGCCGTTCTCGCGGTACCAGGTCCAGATCGATGCTTCCAGGTTGGTCGTGTCGATAACCACGCCGACGAAGCCGTATTCCCGCGTCGGGTCATGCGCCGGGCGAACCTCGAGCGGCATCTGGTGGTTGGCGCCGAAGTCGATGGTCTGCACATGACGGCGGTCGCGCAAGTCCCAGAAGTGCAGGGCGTGGCCGTATTTGTTGCCGAGCAAGTCTTCTGCGACGATGCCGTTTTCGAATTGCGGCGGCAGCCCCCATTCGCTGGACACCATGTAGTCGCGCGGAAGATTCCACCAGAAATCGTAGTGAAGTTTCTGCGGGCCACGATCGATTTCCCAGCGCCCGAGGATGTCGAAGCTCTGGCAATCGAGGATGAAGATCCCGGGCGGGCCATCGGTACCGCTCTCGCCGCCGCCGAGCGTGCTTATGTAGATGCCCTCGGGGCCGCAGTGGACGGTGTGGGGGCGCGAGTAGCCGGTCTTGCGCATCACTTCTTCCGGTTCGATAGTCTTCACCAGCGTCGGCGCGGCAGGATCGGGGCGCGTATCGATGATGTAGATGCGGGACGATCGGATTCCCGGAACGATCAGATAGCGCCGTTGCAGTGCTGCATGGGCCGATATCGGCGAGAGCGCGGAGCTGCACGCATTCCAGCCGAAGTGATGAAATTCGTCTCCCGTAAACGGCATGTCGAGCCGGTTCAGCACCGAGCCATAGGTTGACGACTTCGGATCGACATCCACCACGGCAAGGGCATCGGGCCGGGACCGGTCCGGAGAGAGCAGGGCGGTATAGGACAGGTGTTCCGCTTCGGCTTCCATCGCCAGTTTTGGCGATGGGTAGAAGCTGGGGTCGGGACGCAATGTTTCCAGCATGACCGTTCTCCTTCATGAGGCCGCAGCAGGCGTCATATGCGGGATTTTCATCGTGTATGCCGGTCATGCCGAAGTCAAGCCAAGACGTCGTGCGCATGATCTGCGTCGATTGCGCTTCGATTCATCGTGTTGCCGCTGCACGCCCTGGCATTCAAAAGTATGGAAAGACTACCTATACTGAATTTGTGCTTTCAGTACTGCGAGGGGTTGCCATGCGACATCGACTTTATTATTTGCTTCCGGATATGGAAAGTGCGCGGCATACGCTGGATGATTTGCTGCTGAACCGGATCGAGCAAAGACATATTCACTTTCTTGCCAGAGGGGCGTTGCCGGAAGGCATGCCGGAAGCGAACTTCCTTCAAAAAACCGACGTGGTTCACGGTGCCAAGGCCGGCATGCTTACCGGCGCGGTGCTGGGAATGGCCCTGGGTTTTCTGCTGGTCTACTATTTTTCGCTTTCGTCAGGAGCACTGACGGTGACGGCTACTACCCTGGTCGGGGTTCTGTTCGGCGGCTGGGCGGCGAGCCTTGTCGCGGCGGCCATCCCGAACACACGGCTTGCGGCATTCTTCCCTGAAATAGAAAAGGGAAGGGTGCTGTTGATTGCCGATGTGCCTGCGCGGCGTATCGAACAAATCGAAAAGACACTCGCCGAACGTCATCCGGAAATCAACTTCCGCGGCGAGGAACCGACTATTCCGGCTTTTCCATAATTCGTCGACACAGGGAGCGATGTAACGTTGCAAACGGCATGCACCTCATGCCGGCAGGAGATGATTATGGAATTGCATTTGCATTCGCATCATCTGGAGCATCGCCGCCCGGACTGGGTTGCCGCGGCAGCTTCAGGCTTTGTGGCCGGCGCAATCCTGATGGTGCTGGAATTGTTCTGGTCGGCCATCGTTCAGGACAGCAATCCGTGGGTCACATCGCACAAGATTGCCGCGATCGTTCTGGGGACTGACGTGTTGCGATCCGCCGACTTCAGTGTCGGCATCGTGGGCGTCGCACTCATCATTCATTATGCGCTGGGCATTGCTTTCGGGGTTGTCCTTGCTTCGATCATTGCACCGTTCCGTTTCGATTCAAGTATCGGTATGGCGTTGTTGGTAGGCGCCGTATTCGGCTTGCTACTGTATCTGATCAATTTTTATGTCTTGACCAGCGTTTTTTCCTGGTTTGCCGACATGCGCGGCTGGGCAACCCTGATTGCGAACCTGCTTTTCGGGATGGCACTGGCGGTGATGTACATGAAGCTCGAGCGCCCCGAGATTGCTCGATAGCGCCGGTTCTTCTCCGGATCTGATTGCGCTTACCGGCTACGCTGCCGGGAAAGAGGATCGATATGGTCATGGCTGTCGCGCTCATCGTGATAGTCGCCGCCTCTCTGGTGTTTCATATTGCCAGTCCATGGTGGATCACGCCGCTCGCCTCGAATTGGCAGACGATGGACGACACGCTTGCCATCACCTTGCTGGTCACCGGCATCTTCTTCATAGGCATCAATCTTTTTGTGGCATTCGCACTTTGGCGATACCGTCACCGGGACGGCATGCGGGCGGCTTACGAACCCGACAACAGAAAAGTGGAGCGGCGGCTGCTTGTCGGCACGACGGTCGGCATCATGGCGCTGCTGGCCCCAGGCCTGTTTGTGTATGCGGACTATGTTCGTGCACCGGACGATGCGCTTGTCGTTGAAGTGCTGGGCAAACAGTGGGAGTGGCATTTCCGCTTTCCCGGCGCCAGCGGCAAACTCGGCATGACCAACATCAGTCATGTCACCGCGTCCAATCCTTTCGGGCTCGATCCCAAGGATCCGGTCGGCCAGGACAATCTCCTCGTCGCGGGCGATTTGCATCTGCCTCTCAACAAGCCGGTCAAGGTATTGTTGCGCTCGCAAGATGTGCTGCACGATTTTTACGTGCCGCAATTCCGCGCCCGCATGAATATCGTGCCTGGCATGGTGACCTCGTTCTGGTTCACGCCGACCAGGGCAGGCCGCTATGAAATCCTGTGTGCCCAGTTATGCGGTGTCGGCCACTACAACATGCGCGGCTACGTGGTCGTGGAAGATGAAGCGACCTTCCTGAAGTGGCTCGAAGCGCAGCCGACCTTCACGGCCACCCTGGACAAGCCGCGTGTCGCCATGGCGGCGGGAGGCCGCGATGCACTGCCGGCACAGGGGCAGGCACTGGCCCAGGCAAAGGGTTGTATCGCCTGTCATTCGACCGATGGCAAGCCCGGTGTCGGTCCGACATGGAAAGGCTTGTACGGCAAGACGGAAACCATGGCCGACGGGTCCTCAATCCGCGTTGACGATGCTTTCCTGAAAGATGAAATCCGCAATCCGCAGGCGCGCGTGGTGAAAGGCTTTGCATCGATCATGCCAAAGGTTGATCTGACCGATGACGAACTGGCCGCGCTTTCAGCCTATATCCAGTCCCTTGGAAGTCCGGGGCAGCCGCCTGCAAAGTGAGGAGGAACACACCATGGATTACGCTCACGGTTCGCAAAGCTTCTGGACCAAATATGTCTGGAGCCAGGACCACAAGGTGATCGCGATCCAGTATGCCTGTACCGCCATCGCGGTCGGCCTGGTCGGCGTTGCGCTGTCCAACCTGATGCGGCTGCAGCTCGGGTTTCCCGGCCGTTTTGAATTCATCGATGCGCAACGGTACTATCAGTTCGTCACCATGCACGGGATGATCATGGTGATTTATCTCCTCACCGCCTTGTTCCTCGGCGGCTTCGGCAACTACCTGATCCCGCTGATGGTCGGCGCGCGCGACATGGTTTTTCCGTTCCTGAACATGCTCAGCTTCTGGGTCTACCTGCTGTCGGTACTGGTGCTGCTCGCCAGCTTCTTCGTGCCGGGCGGCCCCACCGGCGCCGGGTGGACGCTCTATCCGCCGCAGGCCATTTTGCCCGGCACGCCGGGCTACGACTGGGGCATCATCCTGATGCTGGTATCGCTGGTGATCTTCATTGTCGCCGCCACCATGGGCGGTTTGAATTATGTGACGACAGTGCTGCAGGCACGCACCGAAGGCATGACCCTGATGCGCATGCCGCTGACGGTCTGGGGCATTTTCGTTGCAACGATTCTTGCACTGCTGGCGTTTCCTGCGTTGTTCGTAAGCGGCGTGATGATGCTGCTCGACAAAACGCTGGGCACCAGCTTTTTCATGCCATCGCTGGTATCGATGGGACAGGTGACCAATTACAAGGGCGGCAGTCCGCTGCTGTTCCAGCACCTGTTCTGGTTCTTCGGCCATCCGGAAGTCTATATCGTGGCGCTGCCGGCATTCGGCATCGTGTCCGACCTGATCAGCGTGCATGCACGCAAGAGCATCTTCGGCTACCGCAACATGGTGTGGGCGATTATTGCCATCGGCTTGCTGTCGGTCGTGGTCTGGGCACATCACATGTTCGTCAGCGGGATGAATCCGTACTTCGGTTTCTTCTTCGCCACCACCACACTGATCATCGCCGTGCCGACTGCAATCAAGGTGTACAACTGGCTGCTGACGCTGTGGCGCGGCGACATCCATCTTTCCGTGCCGATGCTGTTCGCGCTGGCCTTTGTCAGCACCTTCGTCATCGGCGGATTGACCGGCCTGTTCCTTGGCAACGTCAGCGTGGATATCCCGCTATCCAACACTTACTTCGTGGTTGCGCATTTTCATATGGTGATGGGCGTGGCGCCGATTCTCGTGGTCTTCGGCGGGATCTACCACTGGTTCCCGAAGGTCACCGGCCGCATGCTCGACGACCGGCTCGGCAAGTTCCATTTCTGGATCACTTTCCTCGGCACCTATGCCATCTTTTTCCCGATGCATTACCTCGGCGTCCTTGGCATGCCGCGCCGCTACTACGCGTTCGAGCACTATGACTTCATCCCTCAGTCGGCGCATGACTTGAACACATTCATCAGCGTGGTGGCATTGATCGTTGGCACTGCGCAACTGCTCTTTGTTTTCAACCTCGTATGGAGCGCATTTCGCGGCAGGAAGGCCGACGGCAATCCATGGCGCGCAGCATCGCTCGAATGGCAAACGCCGCAGACTCCGCCCGGCCATGGCAACTGGGGACCGGCATTGCCGGTCGCCTATCGCTGGGCTTATGCGTATAGCGTACCCGGCGCACCGCAGGATTTCATTGCTCAGAATGCCGCGCCGGAAGCAGGCGGATCCGAACCCGAACCCTATGGCGGCAAGGAGGCTTTGGCATGACTACACCTTTGATGGTTCTCTCGGCGATGGATGACGGCGATCATGCCCCCGCTCGCGGCGCGACCGGTTGGGATAGCGGCCGCCGGGAACCTGCCGCCGGCGTGGCGCTGTGGATATTCATGGCGGTGGCAACATCCTTGTTTTCACTGTTCATCGCATCGTACGTCATGCGCATGGAGGGAACGGACTGGTCCGTGATCGCCATGCCATGGCAGCTGTGGCTCAGCACTGCGCTGCTCATTGCCGGTAGCGCAAGCCTGCAAATGGCCAGCGCCTTCGGAGGCCGCAGGCGCTGGAACGGTGCGCATGCCCTGCTGCTGGCGGGTGGAATTTGCGCGTTCGCCTTTCTGGGCGTGCAGCTCTGGGCATGGCAGGCACTCCTGGCGAATCACGTGGTTCCGGCAGGGAATCCGGCCGGCAGTTTCTTCTATCTGTTGACTGCGATGCATGCTCTGCATGTCGCAGGCGGATTGGCCGGGTGGGGCGTTGCATTGTCCGGCTTTCATCGGCAGGTTGACTCGGTTCGTGTCGCGCGGCGCATGACACTGTGCGCCCGCTACTGGCATTTCCTGCTGGCGGTGTGGCTGGTGCTGTTTGGCACACTTGGCTGGCTGACGCCGGAAGCGGTGCGCTTCATTTGCGGCACGCGCTGAAGACAAGGCTACGGAGGCGGTATGAGCGCGCAGTTGTCTCCATCGAAGGATGCATCGGTTTCGCCGGGCGGATGGCGCGGACTGGTGGCCGACTGGTCATCCGACAAGGAAGTCTTCTCGGTATCGTGGGGCAAGGCGATGATGTGGATTTTCCTGCTTTCCGATACCTTCGTCTTCAGTTGCTTCCTGACCGGTTACATGACGGTGCGTGTTTCGACGCCGGCACCGTGGCCGAACTCCAGCCATGTGTTCGCATTGGATATCGGCGGCGTCGAGGTGCCGCTGATTCTCATTGCCATCATGACGTTCGTGCTGATCACCAGCAGCGGCACGATGGCAATGGCCGTCAATTTCGCCTACCGGCGCGATCGCCTGCGCACCGCAGTATTGATGATGGCGACGGCTGCGTTCGGCGCCTTGTTTGTCGGTATGCAGGCCTTCGAATGGACCAAGCTGATCGTGGAAGAGGGCATCCGTCCATGGGGCAATCCGCTGGGGGCGGCGCAGTTCGGCGCCACCTTCTTCATGATCACCGGTTTTCACGGCATGCATGTGTCGGCCGGCGTGATTTACCTGCTGATCGTGGCGCTTCGCGTGCTGCGCGGGCGATACGAGAAAAGCGGCAATTACCAGATCGTCGAGATCGCCGGGCTCTACTGGCACTTTGTCGACCTGGTCTGGGTATTCATTTTTGCGCTGTTTTATCTCTGGTGAGGCTAGCCATGAGTTCTCCCGGCGGACAACAACATCCGGTCAGCCTGTACCTCAAGATCTGGGGATTGCTGTTTGTGCTCAGCACCTTGTCCTATCTGGTTGATTATTTTCACTTTCAGGGCTACCTGCGATGGGCCCTGATTATCGTCTTCATGTTGCTGAAAGCTGGATTGATCGTCGCGATTTTCATGCACATGGCCTGGGAGCGCATGGCATTGGTATACGCGATCCTTGTTCCGCCGCTGTGCCTGCTGGTCCTGGTGGGGCTGATGGCGTCGGAGGCGGATTACACCCTGGTCACTCGGCTGTCGTCCTTTCGGTGAGACACCTGCGGGAGCCGATAACCGGAAAATCCACCGGACTCAGTCGCCCGCGCTTTTCATCTGTGACTGCAGGTAGTTCTGCAGCCCGACATCCTTGATCAGAGTCTGCTGGGTTTCGAGCCAGTCGATGGAGCCCTCGCAGTGCTCCAGCAGTTCTTCCAGCAGATCGCGGCTGACATAGTCATGGACGACCTCGCAATTGGCGATGGCCTGCACCAGCAGCTGGTGATGGGTCTTTTCGTGGCGGAGATCGCAATCAAGGCATTCCGCAGCGTCTTCGCCGATCAGCAGTTTGCCCAGGTCCTGCAGGTTGGGCAGGCCTTCCAGGAACAGGATCCGTTCGATCAGCTCGTCCGCTTCTTTCATGACGCGGATGGATTGCTTGTACTCGTACTTGCCGAGCTGTCCCAGCCCCCAGTGCCCGAACATGCGTGCATGGAGAAAATACTGGTTGATCGCGGTCAGCTCGTTCTTCAACACCTTGTTGAGGAGGGTCAGGATCTGCGCATCGCCTTTCATCGCTTGCTCCTTCAGGTCGTAGCAGAAGAGGACGAGCCCATCTGGCTTTGCTGGTAGTTCTGCAGGCCGACGAGTCCGATCAACCGGATTTGCTGCTCGAGCCAGTAGGCATGGTCCATTTCGGTATCTTCCAGCTGCTGGACGAGCATGTCCCTCGTCACGTAGTCCTTGGCCGACTCGCATGCGGCGATGGCTTTCTTCAATTCGCCGACGACGTGGTATTCGACATCCAGATCCGCTTGCAGCATCTCCGGGACGGTGCTCCCCACCTTGAGAGCCTGCCGTTTGCTCAGATCCGGCGTGCCCTCCAGGAAAAGAATGCGCTGGATCAGCAAGCGCGCATGGTGGCGCTCATGGTCGGATTCGTGGAGGCTGTGCTCGGCGAGATGCGGAAAGCCGAAGTTGGCGTACATCTCACCATGGATCAGGTACTGGTCGACTGCGGTCAGTTCACCGGCAAGAAGGCCGTTGAGAATATCAATGATCGCCGTATCGCCTTTCATGGGTGCTCCTGATGAGTAATTTATCCATTAAGCGTGGCATGCGGCAGGGTCATGGTCAAGGTACGCCATGCATTTCGTTATTGATTCTCATTTTGGATTAGGACGCAGACCGCTTGAGATCCGGAAGCGATGGCGGCAACAAGGCTTCATTGGAAGGAGAGGCGAAGCAGTCGGGCTAATGACTAATGGCAAACGAAAGAACTTCGTCGCCCGCCTTTGTCAGCCGCACGCGTTCTTCCTGTTGCCAGGTTTGGTAATACGCCGTCTTTACTGGCCATACTTCGTCGGCGCGAACGAAGCGGTTTGCAATTGGGTATGCATTTGCTTCTCAGGCGATAAACGGGGAAGGTGCATAAAGGTTTTTCGAGAGAAATAGCCTCGGTCATTTGCGGGCCCGAAAATTTAATTTCCGTTTCAATTAAGCAAGTATTTTGTAACCAAGTGCAACCGACGGAGGGACTGGATTCGCCAAGTCTCCAAACATTTTCTCCGCGCAACATCACGCCCCGCCTCAAAAACACGACGTTCTTCTTTTCTCTTCCCCGCAAGATCCGCTCGCTTCTCGAATACTTATAGTCGACAAGTATCGTTGCCAATTTTCAATTCAGTGCCTAAATTCATTTTTGTTGCTGGAAACCAAGCTGATGATTTCGGGTCTTGCGTAGCATGGTCAACTGCTTTCCTCAACGCAAGCAGATGACACGAGTCTCACAGGCGCGACTTGCAGTGGCAAGACCAGCGGCCTGACTTTCCATCCCGACCAGAAGATTTCACTAATTGAGAAAAGGAATCGCCATGAACAACCAATCCATCCACGTCACCTCATCCGCTGCAAAATTCATCAGTGGCGGTATCGGATTTCCGCGTGCCGGCACGACGAAGGTCGAACGCTTTCCGTTCACCATCCGGGTTGTCCAAAGCGAGACCGATCTCTTCAAGGCGATCCGCGTGCGGCACTCCGCATACTCCCGCCATCTTCCCGAACTGGGCGATACCTTGAAGGAACCTGAGGCGCTCGACTATGACAGCGCCGCCGTCGTGCTGCTTGCCGAATCCAAGCTGGACGGCTCCCCGCTGGGAACGGCGCGCATCCAGACCAATATGGAGCGTCCGCTGTGCGTCGAACGCTCCATCGTTCTGCCCGCATACATGCAGGGAGAACGCCTTGCGGAAGTCACACGCCTGGGCGTGGAGAGCGGCCGCGTTGGTCGCCTGGTGAAGATTGCACTGGTCAAGGCCAGCTTCATGTATTGCGAGCTCAATCGCGTACGGTGGGCCATCGCCGCCGGGCGCGCACCCATCGACAAGCAATATGAGGCGCTCCTGTTTTCCGACCTCTACCCGGAGCAGGGTTTCGTACCGTTGCAGCATGCCGGTAACATTCCGCACCGTGTCATGGCATTCGAAATCGGTACCGGCCATGCGCGCTGGACTGCGGCCAAGCACCCTTTGATCGACTTCTTCAGTCATACTGATCACCCCGATATTTCCGTCGATCGCCGGGAAACCCTGAGTGGATCGACAGTGTCTGACAAGCAGAAACCTGCCTTTGCGTCGACACCGTTGCCGCAGTAACAGCGGCGATTGGGGGCGTCCACAAGAAGGATGCATCCAAGGCCATTTTTTTACCGCAACACTATTTCGTTTGATCCGGATGCGAACGCATATCCAACTTCCGAACGGTGCCAAAGGCATGAAGGAATCGCTTCGTCAGCTGCTCGCCGCGATGTCCTTTTATCTCGTTCCGCTGGCGATTGCAGTGTTTTCCGTCATCGCGCTCGCGCTTTGGAACAGCCAGTATCGCGCCGAGCCGGATCGGCCGCTGCGTGTGCACGTCGTCCAGTCAGCAGCCATTCAAGCCCCCAATGAAGCGCTTGCGCGGCTCGCCGCTGTCGAGCCGGTGTATGAGTACGAGACGAAGCTGTCGGAAGCGCCGGTGTGGTTTTCGCTGAAACGATCTTTCGATACGAAAACCCCAACCGTCATCGAGTTCCCGTCACGCCACGCCGTAGAGATGGTGTGCTGGAATGGGGAAACCCTGGAGCTGATCGGCAAGTCCACCAAGTCAAATGCCGAAGGCGGACTGGCGCCAGCCAAGAGCGGCTTCACGCTGCAATCGTCCGCGGCCCAGGCGGTATGCCGTGCCGAGTTCGTCGGTCCGGCAAGGCTGACGGCACTGCAGTGGTCGCAGCCGCAGTTTGCGATGTCGGAAGCGCACTTCCATCGCAAGTCCGGATTGCTCGATGGCGGGCTGGTGGTACTGGCGATGTTCGTACTGATGATTGCGCTCATCAACCGGGAAAAGCTCTACGTCCTGTTCGCCGTCTGGCTGTGCCTGAACTTGCGTGTGGGCGCGCTCTCCGCCGGCTGGGACGTGCAATGGCTGGGCCAGCATGTGCCGGAAGAGTGGCTATTGCCGATGCGCACCGTGACGATCGCGCTCTATGCCCTCGTCACGCTGGAGCTGTATTCGAAGCTGTTCGAGGAGCAGATTCCGCGCACCCGCTTTGCCCGTCCGCTGTCCATCACGCACTGGATGTGCCTGCCGCTGCTGGCCGCGGCGGTCTTCCTTCCGTTCAGGACCTTCCTGCCCGTCATGTGGCTGCTGGCCGGGGCAGGGCTGCTGGTGATGGTCGCCAGCCTGCTGGGCATACTCGCCCGCACGCGTTCCATGGTCGCGTTCTGGCTGGTTGCTGCATTCGGCGTGACTTTCATGTCCAGCCTGTCCGAAGTGATTGCCGCCGCTCTCGGCGTCCGCGATTTCGTCGGCGTGGTCAATAGCGTGACCGCTGCACTTGCCTCAAGCCTGCTCGCAGCCCTGGCAATTGCGGAACGCATGCGCCAGGAGCACGACCAGCGCGTCGAGGCACAGCGCGAACTCGAGCATACCTACCAGGTCATGCCCATCGGCCTGTTTTCCCTGGATACCCAAGGCAATGTCTTGAGCTGCAACCCGGCCCTGCGCGACATGATCGGCATGGACTGCGCCGACCAGAAGCAGTGGATGCGGCATTTCACGCCGGACACCTGGACGACGCTGCACGAGAGCGTGCACCGCCAGAGCGACGCGGAGATGGAAGTCTGGAACGCGGACGGAAGCCGGCGCTACCTGCTGAAGGCGACGTTGTCGCGCGGGAAGATCGAAGGGTTCCTGCAGGACATTACCGAGCAGGCCAAGGCAACCGAGGACCTTCGCTTCATGGCCAACAACGACCCGCTGACGAAGGTGTACAACCGGCGCGGCATCGAACAGATCTTCAACCTTGCCGAGGGCATGGGCCGGTCGATGACGCTGGGTTATCTCGACCTGGACCGTTTCAAGCTCATCAACGACCTCTTTGGCCACGCCGCCGGCGACGAAGTGCTCAAGCAGGTCTGCGAGCGCATCTCGTCCATCCTGCCAACAAGCCACAAGATCGGGCGCGTGGGCGGCGACGAGTTCCTGATCGTGATGCCGGACACGGGGATTCCGCTTGCGTCCCTTATCTGCCAGGGGATCGTCACCGGTCTCGGCAAGCTGCCATATCGCGTCGGCGACAAGGCATTCCACGTGCGCGGTTCGATCGGCCTGATCGAGGTTAGCCCCGGCATGTCGATAAAGGAAGCGGTGTCGGCCGCAGACCGCGCGTGCCGCGAGGCGAAGGCGCGGCAGGGGGAGGGACTGGTTGTCTACGAACGGAATGCATCCGCCTTCCACGAGCGGCAGGCAGAACTCGACCTGGTCGAGCAGTTGTCGCACGGCGATGCCACGCGGCACCTGTTTCTCGAAATGCAGCCCATCATGGCCTTCAACAACCCGTGCGGATCGCTCAATTTCGAAGTTCTGCTGCGCATGCACGGCCCGGACAATAGCGTGATCACTGCGGGCCGCATCATTGACGCGGCCGAGAAGAGCGGCCTGACCGGCATGATCGACCGCTGGGTGCTGGCGACGACGCTGCAGTGGATCGAAGAAAATCTTCCTGCCTTGCAGAAGACCCAGTTCATCTGCATGAACCTGAGCGGCGCATCGCTCAACGATGAACACTTTATCCAGGATACGCTCGTCACCCTCGAAGAGTATCCGGTCGGCGCACGCTATCTGTGCATGGAAATCACGGAAAGCGTGGCGCTGCACGACCTCGACAACACCCGCCGCTTCATCGACCAGATCCGAAGCTGCGGCGTGCGCGTGGCATTGGACGACTTCGGAGCCGGTTACACCTCGTTCTCCTATTTGAAGGAACTGCCTGCCGACGTCCTGAAAATCGACGGAAAGTTCGTCCAGAACATCAATGCGCATCCGGCCGACGTGGCGATCGTGGAGGCGATCGTAAAACTGGCGATGAACCTTGGCATGAAGACGATTGCCGAATGGGCCGAGGATGCCGCCACCGCAAGAACGCTGGCAGAGATCGGTGTCGACTATGTGCAGGGCTTTGTCGTCGCCCGCTCGCAGCCGGCACAGCGGATTATCGAGGCGGACTCGGCGGCAAGCTTCATCATCGACGGGGAAATGCTGGCGCTGATACAGGATCTGGAGGATTCGCGAAACAATTATTCGCCCGGTTCCGGCAAGGTGCTGAGCTTTCGGGATATAAGCTGAGATCCCTGCCTATGCCTGTAACTGCGTCGCAGTCCACATGGCCCTGCGTATTTCCGCAAACGGCTGCGCCGTCCGCACGCGGTCGATCCACCATTGGAGCGCGGCGCCTTCGTCTCCGGTACGCCACGCCAGATAAAAGGTTTCATCGGGCTTCGGCTCTTGTACTTTCTTTTCGACCAGCAAGCCGCTTTCGATTGCCGGTCGGGCGCAATCCTCGGGCAAAAAGCCGAAGCCAAGACCGGCAACCTGGAATTCATATTTTGTAAGCATGTCCGGCACGGACAGCGTGTCCTGGCCAAACAGGAGCCCGACGGTGCGCGCTTCCAGCTGGCGTGCCGAATCGGACACGGAAACGGCGCGGTAGTCGTGCAGGTCGGTCTTCGAAAGAGGCCGTCTTGCCTTTGCCAGCGGGTGCGCCGGGGAGACCGCAAATACAAATGCTATTGTCCCGATCGGCTCGGCCGTATAGCCGCCACCGGAGGGGCCTTCTCCCGCCGCGCCGATCAAGAGATCGACGCGCCGGTCCAGCAGCGCCTCCCATGTACCGGACAAGGCCTCCCGGACAATCCGCAACCGCGTCTGGTCCGCGACAGCGTAGAACGCCTCGATATCCTTCCTCAGGCCGATCGGGGAGAGCAGGGAGTCCATTCCGATGGCGAATTCTGTCTCCCAGCCATCCGCGACACGCCGGACACGGCACTCCAGGTCGCCCGCCGCCTTGAGCAGGTAGCGGCCTTCCTTCAGCAATTCCTCTCCTGCCGGCGTAAGCACGACCTTGGGGCCGGACCGCTCGAACAACTGGACGCCGAGGTCGTCCTCGAGCTTGGACACGGTGTAGGAAATCGTCGACGGCACCCTGAACAATTCCTTGCCCGCTGCAGAGAAGGAGCCGCGCCGTGCGATTGCATCGACGATTTGAAGGGCTTCAAGGCTTAGTCTGAGTTTCATTTTCGAAAATTTCGAAAGAAGAGCGGTAAATTTTCCGTTTTTTATTCTCGATGTTGATCCCCATAATACAACTCGTAGGGCGTTTTGGTTGCAAGTGAGTATTCGACTGGCTCGAATATTGAAATCAGAAATTGTTGAACAGGACAAGGAGTGAAACATGCTGAAGATTCGCAAAGGTAACGACCGCGGCGTAGCCGACTTCGGCTGGCTGCATTCGCAGCACACCTTTTCTTTCGGGCATTACCACGACCCGGAGCACATGGGTTTCGGGCCATTGCGCGTGATTAACGACGATCGGGTAGAGCCGGGCTACGGCTTCGATCCGCACGGCCACAAGAACATGGAAATCATCTCCTATGTTCTCGATGGTGCGCTCGAACACAAGGACAGCATGGGGAATGGTTCGGTGCTGCGTTACGGCGATGTGCAGCGCATGAGCGCGGGTACCGGGGTGGTGCATAGCGAATACAACCATTCGCGGGAAGAGCCCGTGCATTTCCTTCAGATCTGGATCATGCCGGAGACCGCCGGCGGTGCTCCCGGATATGAAGAGAAGCACTTTGATGCCGAATCAAAGAAAGGACAACTGCGCCTGATCGCATCGCAGGAAGGCCGCGACGGGTCGGTATCGCTGCGCCAGGATGCGGCGATCTACGCATCCATCCTGGATGGTGATGACACACTCGAATACCGGATCGAGGGCGGCCGCAATATCTATGTGCATGTGGCACGCGGCAAGCTGCTGGTAAACGGCATCGCACTGGCGGCGGGAGATGCATTGAAAGCCACCGACGAGACGCTTGTCACGCTGTCCGGGGCAGAAGCTGCGGAAGTCTTGTTGTTCGACTTGCCGGATTAATGCCCTCGAACGCGCCCCTGCCGGGATGGAGGGGCGCGCTTGTCCTCAGCGCATTGCGCGATGCGTTCAGACTGTAGTCCGGTTGCCCCACTTGCCATGCACATTGCAGTCCGTGACTGCCAGCAGCTTGTCGCCCGCCTTGAGCCGCTGCACGAAGGTCACGGCCGGCAGCGATGCGTCGGCCAGGGCCTTGTTCATCGTGTGTTCGGCAACCAGCTTGCCGTTCAGGTACAGCGCGATCGCACCGATGTAATGCTCGTTGGTCGCCTCGTGTCTGGCCTGGACGGTGACACGATAGAACTCGCCTGGCGGCGTCTTGCCGTACGCGACCGCCTTGCTGTCGACTTTCTCCAGCGCGATGGATGGCGTGTGCGAGGTTTCCTGCCCCGGTTTCAGATTCGTCGGATCCTCGGCGAACTTCACTTCCTTGATGTCGTCCGCAGCCAGTGCCGGACGGGCCAGCGATGGACCGACGGCGGCGAATGCCGCGCCGGCGAGGGCGCTCCTGACGAATGAGCGGCGAGTCTCGTTTTGCATGTGTATTGCTCCTTGTGCGTAATTGGAATGGGGACGCGCCGCATATGGCTGCGTCGAAGCGGCTAGTGCAGGCAGCGTGCCAGTGCCGCGCAAGGCGTATGCGGTGACGCGGAAGTGATTGAATAAACAGGGGAAATTTTCAATGGCGGAGGTGCCGGCCTGCCATCCGGTCACGGTGCTGTCGATGGTTTTGTTGCGACACTCCGGGGCGTTCCGTTCGGCCGGGCACAACACGTTCAGCCGCGATTCCGGCCATTCCATCCGTTCGCAGTGCATCGCTTTCCGAATTTGCGTGCCTGTTTCGCATTAATGCTTTTAAATGCGAATGATTCTCATCATACTCTGTCGACTCAACGCATTTCGCTCCGCTTCAAGAGAGTTGCTTCCTTGACATCGAAGGGGATACCCATGTGTGATCACGATAAGAGTCAACCACAGGCTGCTGCACTGTCAGCGTCACTGCCGATGCTTTCCCGGGGGACGCCGCATACCCGGCATCCAGGTCCAGGCAATTAGCGCTGTGGGACGAATCCCTGCAGCAGGGTAACGGCGTAGCGGGCGCCCTGTGGGCGACGCTGTCGCACCCGCGTTGCGACGAGGAGCTGTGCGAGAAGGTATGCCAGGACATCCACATGTTCCAGCACCAGATGGGGGCCTGCAACCGTGCCGACCTGCAACGGCTGGAGCAGTTGCAGGAGGAAAACGCGACTCTGCGGCGCGAGCTGGCGGAGCAGAAGGAGCGTCACTTGCTGTCGGCCGCGGGCCGCACCGCCGAGATGAATCGCATGAATGCCGATCTCTTGCGCTTGAGAGGGCAATTGATCGCCCGCGATTCCGCACTGGCTTTACTGCAGGAAGAGCTTGCATCGCTGCATGCCGCGGTGCCGGGCTTGCAGGCGCGGCTGGAACTCCTCCAGCACATGGAAGCATTGCAGTTGCGGACACAGGAGCTTGAGCGGATCCGGACCGAATGGCAAAAGCGTGCCGAACAGGAGATTGCGCGTGTGCAGAAGCTGGAAGAGCAGGTCGCCGTCATGCGCCGCCGGGAAGAACAGCGGGAAGCGGCAGCAGGATCGGACGATCCCGCCTCCCTTGCCGACTTGCGCGACAAGTCCGTGCTGTGCGTGGGCGGGCGCACAGCCAGCGTGCCGGTATACCGGCAGTTGATCGAATGCACGGGCGGCCGTTTCCTGCACCATGACGGCGGCGAGGAAAACAATCCCGCGCAGTTGGAGGCCAGCCTGGCGGCGGCGGACCTCGTGATCTGCCAGACCGGATGCATCAGCCATGACGCCTACTGGCGTGTGAAGGATCATTGCAAGCGCAGCGGCAAGCGTTGCGTATTCGTCGACAAGCCCAGCGCCAGCAGTCTCGAGCGTTGCCTGCGGGGACTCGGGCAATGTGAAGGGCATGAGGGAGTCGAGGGTATCCAGTCTGGCGGTTGAGCAGGTGCCGATGTTCCACCGATACGGCCGTACAGCATGCAATGCGGTCTCGACATTGCCGTCATGACCCTGTTGGTTCAGCTCCTTGCATGCATCGTGCTTGACATTACTTGCCTAGGCAAGTAAATTAAACAAGTGCTTCAGGAGTGTGGAATGGAACTATCCAGTCTTTCCGATGGTGTTCGGTCGTGCAGCAGGAACGGCCTCGGCTATCTGGTCAACTCGGTGCGTAATGCGCTGTACGCTGCCCTTGAGCAGGATCTCGCAAGACTCAATCTCACTGCAGCGCAACTTGTCGTTGTGATCGCCATCGCGCGGGACCAGATCCAGACGATCGGCGAGCTGGGGGCGTATGCGGGAATCGACATGGGCGCCATGTCGAGGCTGATTGGCAGGCTCGAAGAAAAAGGGATCGTGCGGCGCACGCGCAGCGAGTCGGACAAGCGGGCGATGCTCGTCGAGTTGACGCCCTCCGGACGCCGCCTGTACCCGCAGATTGAACCTATCCTGGTCGGCATCAACAGCCGTTTCCTGCAAGGTTTTTCGCCCCAGGAGTCGGAACAGTTGCAGAAAATGCTCGAGCGCCTGCTTGCCAATGCGAATCGATTGCCCCCGGGTCTGCAAGGAGCGGCACGTGACGAATGATCATATGAACATGCCGGAACATGTCTGGCAGGTCGGCCGCTTTTGCTTTCCCGTCAGCGGACCGCGATCCCGCACGCTGGTCGTCGGCATCCTGAACGTCAATCCCGATTCGTTTTCCGATGGCGGGCGATTTGACTCTGTCGAAAAGGCTGTAGCCCGCGCAGAGGCAATGATCGCGGAGGGCGCCGACATGATTGAAATCGGCGGCGAGTCGACCCGGCCCGGCGCTGCCTCCGTATCGAGCACCGAAGAACAGCGCCGGATCCTTCCCGTCATTGCCGCCTTGCGCGACTGCGGTGTGCCCATCGCGGTCGATACATTCAAACCCGATGTCATGCGCGCCGCGCTCGCTGCCGGGGCCGACATGATCAATGACGTGAGCGGATTTCGCACGGCGGAATCCATGCAGGCGGTGCGCCAGGGCGACTGCGGACTGTGCATCATGCATACCAATGGCCCTGCGGACAAGCTGCATGCTCCTTCTCCTGCAAAGAATGTCACGAACGAAGTCAGGCAATTCTTCTACCAGCGCGTGCGCGCAATGGAAGAGGAGGGAATCGCAAGGAACCGGTTGTGCATCGATCCGGGATTCGGCTTCGGAAAGACCGTCGCACAGAATCTGGCGCTGCTGTCCGGCATTGACTACATCAAATACGATCTTCACGTCCCGCTGCTGGCCGGCCTGTCGCGGAAATCCATCCTGGGCGAGATCACCGGAAAACCGGTGCACGCGCGCCTTGCAGCCAGTATCGCAGCAGCCCTGGCAGCGGCAGCACACGGCGCAAGCATCGTCAGGGTGCACGACGTTGCGGAGACGGTGGATGCGCTCAAGATATGGCAAGCTGCTGCGTAACGGTTGTCCGCGTCATACCTTAAAGATATCGCCGCGGACCCAAATGATATTGGACGGTCCAGGCGTGTCCCAATACCATGGCTTCATCATCTGTTATCGGCGAGCGTGTCGCCCAGCATCCCGGGCGCTGCGAGCGCGCTGTTTCCTGAACCGCCGCACAGTCCGCACTCTTGTCATCCATGATCGATAAAATCTTTCCATCCCTGTCCGCCGCCGTCGCCGGTATTCACGACGGCGCCACGGTCATGATCGGCGGCTTCGGAACCGCCGGCATGCCGGCGCAGCTGATCGACGCGCTCATCGAGCAGGGCGCGCGCGAACTCACCATCATCAACAACAATGCCGGCAACGGCGACACCGGCCTCGCGGCGCTGCTCAAGGCGAAGCGGGTGCGCAAGATCATCTGTTCCTTCCCGCGCCAGACCGACTCGCATGTTTTCGACGAGTTGTATCGTCGTGGCGAGATCGAGCTCGAACTCGTCCCGCAAGGCAACCTGGCGGAGCGGATTCGCGCGGCGGGCGCCGGCATCGGCGGATTCTATACGCCGACCGGTTATGGCACGCTGCTCGCGGAAGGCAAGGAATGCCGGGAAATCAACGGCCGGAACTATGTCTTCGAATTGCCGCTGCATGCCGACTTCGCGCTGATCAAGGCGCTCAAGGCAGACCGCTGGGGCAATCTCGTGTACCGCAAGACCGCACGCAACTTCGGCCCGATCATGGCGACGGCGGCAAAGACAGCCATCGTCCAGGTGGACAGCGTGGTGCCGCTGGGCGAGCTTGATCCCGAAGCCGTCGTCACCCCGGGCATCTTCGTGCAACGCGTAGTGCGCGTAACGGACAAGGAGCAAGCATGAAACGGCTGACACGAGACGAAATGGCGCAGCGTGTGGCGCGCGACATACCCGAGGGTTCCTATGTCAACCTCGGCATCGGTGTACCGACGCTTGTCGCGAACCACATCGGTGACCGCGAGATCATCCTCCACAGCGAGAACGGCGTGATCGGGATGGGGCCTGCGCCGGCTCCCGGCGAGGAGGATGGTGACCTGATCAATGCCGGCAAGCAGTTCGTGACGCTGCTGGCGGGCGGAGCCTACTTCCACCATGCCGACTCGTTCGCCATGATGCGGGGCGGCCATCTCGACTACTGCGTGCTTGGCGGATTCCAGGTCTCCGTGCGCGGCGACCTGGCCAACTGGCATACCGGCGCACCCGGCGCCATCCCCGCCGTGGGCGGCGCGATGGACCTGGCGATCGGCGCGAAGAAGGTGTTCGTGATGATGGAACATCTGACCAAGCAGGGCGAGAGCAAGATCGTGGCGCAATGCACCTATCCGTTGACCGGAATGAACTGCGTCAGCCGCATCTACACCGACCTGGCGATGATGGAGGTCGCCGAGGATGGCCTGCACGTCCGTGAAATCTACTCTGACATCGGCTTCGAGGAACTGCAGGAACTGAGCGGCGTGCCGCTCGTTGACAGCACGGCACAGGGAGGCACAGGACGATGTGCGTAGGAGTAGGGCAGGGAATTGCCGTTGCAATCGAACGCGTTCAGACGAGGAAATAATGCCTGTTGCCGAACTTGGTGATACCCGTATCCACTATCGCATCGAGGGCGAGCAGGGCAAGCCCGTGCTCGTCCTGTCGAACTCGCTCGGCACGAACCTGGAGATGTGGGCGCCGCAGGCCGGCAAACTGAGCGAGCATTTCCAGGTCTTGCGGTATGACACGCGGGGGCATGGCCAATCCGGCGTGCCGGCCGGCCCTTACACGATGGCGCGGCTTGCTGCCGACGTCGTCGACCTGCTGGATCATCTCGGCATTGCCAGGGCGCATTTTTGCGGGTTGTCCATGGGCGGAATCACGGGCATGCGGCTGGCGCTGGATTTCCCGGATCGCATCGACCGTCTCGTGCTCTGCAATACCGCTGCATTCATCGGACCGCCGGAAAACTGGACTGCGCGCGCGGAGAAGGTGCGTGCGGAAGGCATGGGCGCGATCGCGGATGCCGTGGTGGCGCGCTGGCTGACGCCCGACTTCGCGCAGACGCATCCGGAAATGGTTGCCGGAATGCGGAACATGCTGGTCGCAACCAGTCCCGAAGGATACGCAGCCAACTGCTGCGCGGTGCGCGACGCCGACTTGCGCGAGGAAGTCAAAAACATCGCGGCACCCACCCTGGTCATCGCCGGCAGCGGCGACATTCCGACCCCACCGTCGGACGCTGCATATCTTGCCGGCACCATTTCAGGCGCGCAGTATGTGGAGCTGGAAGCGGCCCACATATCCAACCTGCAACAGCCCGCGCGCTTCACCGAAGCTTTGCTGGCTTTCCTGAAGCCCTGAAGGACGATGCGGCATGAATCCGTGCCGCATCGATAAACCGTTGCAAGTCCGGGTTGGCGTCGCCGGCCCGCGTGTTCATGATGACCGGTGACGCCACGTCTTTCTCATGCAGCGGGCGGTAGACGATATCGTCCCGCTGCAATCGCTGCACCGAGCCCGGCACCAGGGTGACACCCAATCCCGCCGCGACGAGGCCGATTGCCGTCTGCATTTCATTGGCATCCATCACGTTTCTCAGGTTCAAGCCCCGCAGGCGGAAATGCTGCAGCACCTGGTCGGCATAACTTGGGCGCGGACGCGCCGGGTAGAGAATGAACGGTTCGGAGGCGAGCATGGCCAGTGTAATGTGTCTCTCCTTGATCAACGGATGATTGCTCGGCAGCGCGACGGCCAGCGGTTCCTGCGCAATCACTTCGCATACCAGTTGCGGATCGTCCAGCGGCAGGCGGCCGAAGCCGGCATCGATGCGGCCCGCTTTCAAGGCTTCTGCCTGCTGGATGGAGGTCATCTCCGACAGCACGACTTCAACGCCTTCGCTGTCTTCCCTGAAGCTCCGGATCAGCCCCGGGAGGAAGCCGTAGAGCGCCGACGGCACGAAGCCGATACCGAACCAGCGCCGCTGGCCGACGCTGATGCGGTGCGTCGCCGCCTTGACCTCGTCGAGCCTTGCCAGCACCTGCGTGCATTGCTCCAGAAAGAACACGCCGGCCTTGGTCAGTGCCAGCGGCCGTGCCTCGCGGTCGATCAGTTCCGCACCGAGCTCGTCCTCCAGCTGCCGGATCTGGCGCGACAGCGGCGGCTGGGCGATGTGCAGCTGCTCCGCCGCGCGCGTGAAATTGAGGGTGCGCCCGAGCACTTCGAAGTAGCGCAGTTGCCGCAGTTCCATCGATACCTCCTGAGTATGGCGCAGGACGGAAATGATATTGGACGCGTGAGGATGCCGCACCTAACATGCACTTATCCCGCTTGGACTTTCTGATCCCATGGACTCTAACATCAAACCTGTTTCCGTCACATCGCTCGAAGCCGTGATCGTCGACCTGCCGACCATACGCGAGCACCGCCTGGCGATGACGACCATGCGCACGCAGACGCTGGTCATCCTGCGCCTGAAATGCGCCGACGGCATCGAAGGCATCGGCGAGGCGACGACCATCGGCGGACTCGCTTACGGCGACCAGAGCCCGGAGTCGATCAAGCTCACGCTCGACCGCTATGTGGCGCCGCTGGTCGTGGGCATGGATGCCCGCAGCGCCAATGCGGTCATGGCGCGTGTCGGCCAATCGGTGCAGGGCAACGCGCTTGCCAAGTCGGCGCTCGAAACCGCCTTGCTCGACGCCCAGGGAAAACGCCTCGGCGTACCGATGCACCAGCTTCTCGGCGGCGCGGTGCGCCAGTCGGTTCCGGTGCTGTGGACGCTCGCCAGCGGCGACAGCGCACGCGACATCGCGGAAGCGGAGCAGATGCTCGAGCTGCGCCGTCACAAAGTATTCAAGCTGAAGATCGGCAAACGCGAACCACGGGATGACGTGAAGCATGTCGCCGCAATCAAGGCCGCACTGGGCGACCGCGCCGAGCTGACGGTCGACGTCAACCAGGCATGGAGCGAGGCCACCGCTTACCGCTTCATTCCCGAACTGGAAACCGTCGGCGTGATGCTGGTCGAACAGCCGATCGCGCGCGGGAACCGCCGCGGACTGGCGCGACTTGCGCAGCGTTTCGACGTGCCGATGATGGCGGATGAAGCCGTCCATTCCGCCTTCGACATGTTCGATTACGCGCGCGATGAGGCCGCGGATATCGTCGCGCTGAAGATCGGCAAGTCGGGCGGGCCGCTCGGTGTGCTGCGCACTGCCGCCGTCGCGGATGCGGCGGGTATCGGCTGTTATGGTGGCACGCTGCTGGAAGGGAGCATTGGGAGCCTCGCCTCCGCGCATGCGTTCGCCGCGTGCGAAACGCTTGAGTGGGGCACCGAATTGTTCGGCCCCTTGCTGCTCAAGGACGACATCGTCGTTGAACGTCCGAGCATCGTGAATTACGAACTTGCCTTGCCCCAGGAACCCGGCCTCGGCCTGGCGCTGGACGAGGACAAGCTGGCGCATTACAGCAGAAAGCACTAAGGAGATAGTCATGTTGTTTCTGGTCCGGATGGATGTAGACATTCCGCGAGACATCGCGCCGCAGGTCGCCGACGATATCAAGGCGCGCGAGAAGGCGTATTCGCAGGAGCTGCAGCGCAGCGGCAAGTGGGTGCACCTGTACCGGGTGGTCGGGGAGTACGCGAATTACAGCGTTTTCGACGTCGAATCCAATGACGAACTGCACGCGATCCTGTCCGGGCTGCCCTTGTTCCCCTTCATGAAAATCAAGGTGACGCCGCTGGCAAAACATCCGTCCTCGATCGCCTGAACCAATACATCTACCTACTGGAGATAGCATGAAATCCGCAATCGCAAAAATTCTTTCCGCGAGCGTGCTGGCGTGTACCGCATTCGGCGCCTCCGCCAACGACAACTTCCCGAACCGTCCGATCAAGTGGGTCGTCCCGTTCACGCCGGGCGGCGCGATGGACAGCATGGCGCGCGCCATCGGAGAGCGGCTTGCGCAGAACGTCGGGCAACCGGTCGTCATCGAGAACCGGCCGGGCGCCGGCGGCACCATCGGTTCGGCACTGGTGGCGAAATCCGAGCCGGACGGGCACACGATGATGATCGTCTCGATCGGTCACGCGGTGAACCCGGCGCTGTATCCCAAGCTGTCCTACGATCCGGTCAAGAGCTTCGAGCCGGTGAGTCTGGTGGCGATCGTGCCGAACGTCCTCGTGGTCGGCCCCGGCGTGAAAGCGAACAATGTGAACGAGCTGATCGCGGCCGCGAAGGCGCAGCCCGGAAAACTGACCTACGCATCGGCCGGCAACGGCACGACCATCCACCTCGGCGCCGAGCTGTTCAATGCCATGGCCGGCGTCGACATCATGCACGTCCCGTACAAGGGCAGCGCGCCGGCAATGACCGACCTTCTCGGCCGCCAGGTGGACATCATGTTCGACTCCGTGTCGTCTGCCAAACCGCACATCGACTCGGGCCGCCTCAAGGCGCTCGCGGTGACCACGACGAAGCGTTCCAGCGTCCTGCCGAACGTGCCGACGCTGAATGAAGCAGGCGTGAAGGGGTATGAACTCAACGGCTGGTATGCGGTGTTCGTTCCTGCAAAGACCCCACGCCCGATCGTGGACAAGCTCAACGCGGAAATCACCAAGGCCATCAAGCATCCTGACGTTGCTAAACGCTTTGTGCAACTGGGCGCCGAACCGGTCGGATCCTCGCCGGAGGAGCTGGCGAAGTATCTCGGCTCGGAAATCCCGCGCTGGTCCGAGATCATCAAGGCGAGGGACATCAAGGCGGATTGAGTTCCGTGCGGCACCGGATTGAAAAACATGGTAGTCTTCATGGAAATCTAGTTACACGAATTCGGCGCCACGCCGAACTTCGATCGGGAGAGAACGCCGGGAGACCGGCGGCGCCGAAGGAGCAACCGCCCCGGAAACTCTCAGGCAAAAGGACCGATCGGATCAATGAACTCTGAAGAGCTGCCGGAAGTCGTCGCCCGGCACACCGCAGGAGCAAGCACCACTTCCCAGTGGCGTGAATCTCTCAGGTACCAAACAGAGGGGGCGTACGTTGCGCATGTCGCGCACGTGCCTCAACCCCATGACCTGTTTGGAGCCAGCACCCATGAAATCCATCGCAGTGATCGGCGGCGGTATTACCGGCGTCACGACCGCTTACGCCCTCGCCAAACGCGGCTTTGCCATCACCCTGTTCGAAAAGCACCGCTATGCGGCCATGGAGACGTCGTTCGCCAATGGCGGGCAACTCTCCGCGTCCAACGCCGAGGTATGGACGCACTGGAGCACCATCCTCAAGGGCCTGAAGTGGATGCTCAAGAGCGATGCGCCGCTGCTGGTCAATCCCAAGCCGAGCTGGCACAAGCTGTCCTGGTTTGCGGAGTTCATCGCCAACATTCCGCAGTACCGCCAGAACACGATCGAAACCGCGCGCATGGCCGTTGCCGCGCGCGAGCACCTGTTCGCGTGGGCCGCGGCGGAAGGCGTGGATTTCGACCTCAAGAAAGAGGGCATCCTGCACATCTACCGCGACAAGAAAGGCTTTGACCATGCCGGCGAAGTATCCAAGCTGCTGGCCGCCGGCGGACTGCCGCGCCGCGCGGTGACGCCGGACGAGATGCGTGCCATCGAACCGACGCTGGCCGGCAGCTACTATGGCGGCTACTACACCGAGAGCGACTCCACCGGGGACATCCACAAGTTCACGGTCGGACTGGCCGCGGCCATTGAACGCCTCGGCGTGCGCTGCGTGTACGGGCAGGATGTGCTGGCCCTGCAAAGCGACGACGAGACAGCCAGCGTGGTTGTCAGCGACGGCATTTCCGGCACTTCGCAGACGCACCGCTTCGACGGCCTGGTCGTCTGTGCCGGGGTGAACAGCCGCGCGTTCGCGGCCCAGCTGGGGGATCGCGTCAATATCTATCCGGTCAAGGGCTATTCCATTACCGTCAACCTGCTCGATGAGCGGAGCCAGGCAGCGGCACCAACGGTCAGCCTGCTTGACGACGAAACCAAGCTCGTCACCAGCCGGCTGGGCGCCGACCGCTTCCGGGTGGCCGGCACCGCCGAATTCAACGGGTACAACAAGGACATCCGCGCCGACCGCATCCGCCCCTTGATCGACTGGGTCAACCAGTGCTTCCCGGATGTGAACACACGGCAGGTGGTGCCATGGGCGGGACTGCGTCCGATGATGCCGAACATGATGCCCCGCGTCGGCCGCGGGCGGGCCCCGAACGTGTTCTACAACACCGGCCACGGCCATCTCGGCTGGACGCTGTCGGCCGTCACCGCCGACATGATTGCGGGCGTCGTGAAGGGCAGTTTCGACGCGCGGACCTACGTTCCATTGCAATTCCAGGGCGCGTGACCGTCAACTTTCCAGAAGGCCGTGGCTGTCGCCCGATCCGAGGGACAGCCAAAATTAATTATTTCAGTAGCAGGAGCGTAAAACATGCAGTTCACGACAAAAATGATTCCGTTGGCAGGCGCAGTGGCGTTTGCTTTTGCAGGTGCAGCATCGGCACAGGAAGTGGTCAGGATCGGCCACGTCGGCCCGATCTCCGGCGGCATCGCCCACCTGGGCAAGGACAATGAAAACGGCGCCCGCATGGCGATCGACGAACTGAACGCCAAGGGCGTGACCATCGGCGGCAAGAAGGTCAAGTTCGAGCTGCTGGCCGAAGACGATGCCGCCGATCCGAAGCAGGGAACTGCAGCTGCACAGAAGCTGGTCGATGCCAAGGTCAATGGCGTGGTGGGTCACATCAACTCCGGAACCACCATCCCGGCATCGAAGATTTACCACGACGCCGGCATCCCGCAGATCTCCCCGTCCGCGACCAACCCGAAATACACGCAGCAAGGCTTCAAGACCGCCTTCCGCGTGGTGGCCAACGACATCCAGCTGGGCGGCGCGCTGGGCCGTTACGCGGCCGAGCAGATCAAGGCAAAGAAGGTGGCTGTCATCGACGACCGTACCGCCTACGGCCAAGGGCTGGCACAGGAATTCATCAAGAACGTCAAGGCCAAGGGGGTGGAGATCGTTACGCAGCAGTACACCAACGACAAGGCGACCGACTTCAACGCGATCCTGACCGCGGTCAAGGCCAAGAAGCCGGACACCATCTTCTTCGGCGGCACGGACCCGGTGGCCGGGCCGATGCTGCGCCAAATGAAGACGCTGGGCATCAACGCCAGGTTCATCGGCGGCGACGGCATCTGCTCCGAGCAGTTGGTCAAGCTGGCCGGGGACGCGCTGGCCGACGGCCAGGTGGTGTGCGCCGAGGCAGGCGGTGTGGAAGAAAATCAGAAGAAGGGCATGGAAGAATTCCGCGCCGCGTTCAAGAAGAAGTTCGATACCGAGGTGAAGCTTTATTCGCCGTACACCTACGACGCGGTGATGATCCTGGCCGAAGCAATGAAGAAGGCCAACTCGGCCGAGCCCGCGAAATACCTGCCGGAACTGGCCAGGACGAAGTACAAGGGCGTGATTGGCGAGATCGAGTTCGACGCCAAGGGCGACATGAAGAACGGCACGCTGACGCTGTACACCTTCAAGGGCGGCAAGCGCACCCAGATCGCCGTTGTCCGGTAATCACGCCCCCGGTCGCAGTTGCTTGTCAGCGCAGGCGAATGACCACCGCCCGGTCCATTCCGACGGGCTTGCGCCAAGGGCCGCTGAACCACAGCGCGCCCACGGCGGCGGTGATCGCGAGGACGGATCCCGCGGTAAAGAGCGTGACGGCGAGGATGAGCGCCCCCACGACCAGGCTGAGGAAGGAGACGACGATCAGTCCGACGCTGGAGGAGGCGAGGAGGGTGTATTGGGAAAGTGTCATGGCCGTCATTCGGGTTTGTGGATGGACGGAGTGCCGTCCCTGTCCGTTACGGATTGGCATGATGCACAGGCGCCTAGTTCGTTTTAGCACAACGATGACAACCGGCAAGCCGATCGCGCAGCGGCTGTTGCTGCCGTTGATATAAAACTGACGATGTCCGTCACGAAAAGTTCTGCCGCGGCGTGCAAACGGGCGACGGCGGCTTGCGGGAAAGACCTTTCTGTTCAAGTGGGCATGCCGCCGCTCATTCCAGTTCCGGCAGCAATTTCCTGATCGATTCGAAGGTGAGGTTGATGTGGACCTCCAGCGCCGCCCTGGCGCGCTTGACGTCGCGCGCCAGCGCCGCTTCATAGATGGCGCTGTGCTCGGCGTGGACGTCCCGTGCCACGGAACGATGTGAAATGACCGTGTGCCGGTAACGTTCCGACTGGCGGTAGAGCAGGCCGATCAGGTAGCGCAACCAGCGCGAATCGCATCCGCCGATCAGTGCCTCATGGAAGTCGCGGTTGCGCGCCTCCCATTCCCGCACCGTGCCGGTCTCCCGTTCGCCGAGCTTTTCTTCCGACTTGCTGAGCTTGTGGAAGGCGGCGACGAGTGCGGCTTCCCAGTCGTCATTGCCGGCGATGATGGACTGTCGAAGCGCCTCGCCTTCGACGAGGATGCGGGTGCGGGTGATGTCTTCCAGGTCGGACATCGACATGGGAGCGACATGGAAGCCGCGCTGGCCTTCGCTGACGACGAGGGCGTCCGACAGCAGCAGCGACAAGGCCTCGCGCAATGTGCCTGCACCGACGTTGTAACGGTCTTTCAGGTGTTCGACGCGCAGCTTTTCACCCGGCGGCAGCCGCCCTTCGATGATGTCGCGGCGAAGCTGCAGGTAGGTGCCCTCCGTGAGGGTGCTCGGTTCGGTGTCGGCGTCGGCAAACGCAGCGTTGAATTTTTGTGAGTGAAGCATGGGGTGTTACTCCTCCGACGGAGTCGTATCCTTGTTGCGTTTGAGTCGGTAAGTCAGTTGCGGACGGGTGAGGCCGAGCAGGCGCGCGGCGCCGGCCAGGTTGCCGCCGGAGCGGTCCACCGCTTCCTGGAGCAGCAGGCTTTCCACCTCGTCCAGCGACAGGCCGCTATTGAGGATGGCGTCGCACAGCCTTGCCTGTTCCGGGCCTTCGTCCACGGAAAGTTCTCCCTGCTGCGACAGGCCGATACCTTCCGGCGCGGAACCATCCAGGCTCGGAAAAAGGTGGTCGAGCTCGATCCAGCCGTCGGCGGGTGCGAGAATGATGCCGCGCTCGATCATGTTTTCCAGCTCCCGCACGTTGCCCGGCCATTGATAGGCTTTCAGCGCCTTCATCGCCTTGTCGGTGATCCCGGCGACACGCTTGCCGTGCACGGCATTGAACTTGTCGATCATGGCATTCACGAGCGGCGGTATGTCGAGCGCGCGCTCGCGCAGCGGCGGAATGGAGATCGGATAGACATTCAGTCGGTAGAACAGGTCAGCGCGGAAGCGGCCGTCCTTGACCGCCTGCATCAGCTCGACGTTGGTCGCCGCCACGATGCGGACGTCGACCTTGCGCGTCCGGTCGTCGCCCAGGCGCTCGATCTCGCCTTCCTGCAGCACGCGCAGGATCTTGGCCTGCGCCGCAAGCGGGAGTTCGCCGATCTCGTCGAGGAAGAGGGTGCCGCCTTCCGCGCGTTCGAACTTGCCGGTGCGCGAAGCGTGGGCGCCGGTGAACGCGCCTTTCTCCACCCCGAACAGTTCCGATTCCACCAGGTCATGGGGGAGGGCGGCGCAGTTGATGGCGACGAAGGGGCGCCCGGCGCGCAGGCTCATGTCGTGGAGGGCGCGAGCGAATCGTTCCTTGCCCACGCCTGTTTCACCGGTCAGCAGGACGGTCACGTTGGTCTTGGCGGCTTTGACGACGAGTTCGTAGGCCCGCTGGAAAGCGGTTGAACTGCCGATCAGGTTTTCCATCTGGCGCTGCTGTTCGATGGACGAGCGCAGCACTTCCACCTGCGTTTTCAATTCAAGGAGGCGCGAGACGATGGAATCCGCTTCGTAGTAGGGCGTGTGTTCCGCGGCGTCGTGCCATTCCTCGACCGGCTTCCCGATGATGCGGCAGTGCGATGCGCCGCAGGCCACGCACTCCACTTCCTTGAACAGGATGAAGCGTCCCATGAAGGCGGTTGTGTACCCCGACGCGTAGCCGAGCAGCATCCAGCACACCGGGTCCTTCTGCGGGCCGAACTCCTTCACATGCGATTCGGCCTCCCAGGAGTTGTCCCATTCGAACTCGCCGAGGAAAGTGCCGGCCGCGACATCCATGTCGATGCGCACGGGCTTGACCTTCACGCTGCCCTCCAGCATGTGGAGCTGTGGGCCGACCACGAAGGCGTCGATCGGGTTCTGGTCGCCGCGCAGCTTCCGCGCCAGTTCCGCGTCGCGCATGCCTGAGGCGTAGCCCATGCGCGTCAGCACGCGGCGGGCGTGTTCGGGGCCGACAGAGCCAAGCAATTCCTTGCGCAGGCCGGCGAGGGCGGCCGTGTGGACCAGCACCATGCGGTGTTCCGCCAGCCAGATCGTGCCGTCTTCCGCGGAAAACCGCACCAGGCGACGCAGGTCGAGGTCCTTCGGATATTTGATCATTTCAGCCCGCCTTTTCAAGTCAGGACGGCCGCGCTTTCCGAGAAGGGTGCAGCCAATAATCTCGAGATTCTACATGATCATCAGAAATTATTGATCATTTGGTGATACGGGAAATCGGATTTGATCATTTCAGCAGTTGACCCGAATCAATTCTCGCCTTGCGGCGTCGCAGCATTAATTTTTACTCTGGAACGGCTTCTTGGCGGGAAGGCTCGCCAGCACTCAAGACCGTCCTCCACGCACCGCAGCAAATTAAATAATCTCGAGATTTTTTGGTGTGCTCCTACATTTTGGCACGCTGGTTGCTAAATGATCCCCATCAAACAAGAAAGTGGTGGAGACATGGGCAACGACGCTTTTGACACGGCGCGCAAGTTCGTTCGCGTCATCGAGAAGAGGGAAAACGGCATGGTCGAGTTCGAGTTCGCCATCGGCGAGCCGGAACTCTTCGTCGAACTCCTGTTGCCCGGTCACGCATTCGCCGAATTCTGTTCCGCCAACGCCGTCACCGTCCTCGACGGGCCTTCGCCGCCGACCGGCGCCGAGGCCTCCGAGTGGGACTGGAACCTGCGGCAGGCCACACACCAGCGCTTCAAGTAAGTCCGAACCCGGCACCGGGTTCCGGGCCGGCCATTACAACAGGAGGAGTCCGCAATGCAAATTGACCTACGTACCGTCAGCATCAAACCGCTGCGCCAGACGTACGACAACGTCGCCCGCCGCATCGGTGGCGACAAGCCGGCGTCACGCTACCAGGAAGGCACGCTCGACGCGCAGGCCACCGCCAACTTCCATTACCGCCCGCTGTGGGATCCCGACCACGAACTGTTCGACGTCACCCGCACGGCGATCAGGATGGCGGACTGGTACACGTTCAAGGATCCGCGCCAGCTCTATTACGGCACCTACACATTGGCCCGCGCCCGCATGCAGGAAACCGCGGAAGGCGATTTCGAGTTCGTCGAATCGCGCGGCCTCGCAACGGCCCTGCCGGAAGTGACCCGCAAGCTGGCCCTCGATGTGCTGCTGCCGCTGCGCCACCTGGAGTGGGGGGCCAACATGAACAACTCATTCATCTGCGCCTACGGCTACGGCACCGCGATCACCCAGCCCTGCATCTACCAGGCGATGGACCACCTCGGCATCGCGCAATACCTGACCCGCACCGGCCTGCTGCTGGAGGACGAAACCGCGCTCGATGCGGCGAAGGAAGCCTGGCTCGCTGATCCGAAGTGGCAGGAGTTGCGCCGTTACGTCGAAGACAGTTTCGTGGTGAAGGACTGGTTCGAACTCTTCGTCGCGCAAAACCTCGTCCTCGACGGCCTGCTGTATCCGCTGGTGTACCAGCACATCGATAACGCGATCTCCGGCCGGGCCGGCCCGACAGTCTCCATGCTTACCCGCTTCCAGACCGAGTGGTTTGCCGAAACCCGCAAGTGGGTCGACGCCAGCATCAAGACGGCGGCAGCGGAATCGGCGGAGAACAAGGCGCTGCTGTCGCAATGGGCAAAACAGTACCGCGACAAGACGATGAACGCACTCGCACCGCTGGCAAGGCATGCGCTTGGCGAACAGGCCGACGCCGTCATGGCCGAGCTGCAGGAAGAATTCAACGCCCGTGCCGCCAAGGCCGGCCTCGCGCTGTAAGGAGACATGATGTCCAACGTATTCATCGCATTCCAGACCAATGAAGAGACGCGCAGCATCATCGACGCGATCGCCGAAGACAACCCCAACGCTGTCATCAACGAGCAGCCCGCCATGGTGAAGATCGATGCCCCCGGCAGCCTGACCATCAGGCGCGGCACCGTGGAAGAGAAGCTTGGCCGCGACTTCGACCTGCAGGAACTGCACGTGCACCTGATCACGCTGGCCGGCCACATCAGCGAAACCGACGACGAATTCACGCTGAGCTGGAAGCACTGAGCCAGCACATCAAGGAGACAAGACATGGACATGAAAGCGACCAAGAAGCTCGGCCTGAAAGAGCGCTACGCCGCGATGACGCGCGGCCTCGACTGGGAAACCACCTACCAGCCTATGGATGCCGTCTACCCGTACGACAAGTTCGAGGGCATCAAGATCCACGACTGGGACAAGTGGGAAGACCCGTTCCGCCTCACGATGGATGCCTACTGGAAGTACCAGGCGGAAAAGGAGCGCAAGCTGTACGCGATCCTCGACGCCTTCAACCAGGGCAACGGTCATCTCGGCGTGACCGACGCGCGCTACATCAATGCGCTCAAACTCTTCCTGACCGGCGTGTCGCCACTGGAATACATGGCGCATCGCGGCTTCGCCCATGTCGGCCGCCAGTTCCGCGGCGCCGGTGCGCGCGTGGCCTGCCAGATGCAGTCGCTCGACGAGATGCGCCACTTCCAGACGCAGATCCACTCGCTGTCGAACTACAACAAACACTACAACGGTTTCCACGACTGGCGCCACATGCATGACCGCGTCTGGTACCTGTCCGTGCCGAAGTCCTTCTTCGACGATGCGATGACGGCCGGTCCGTTCGAATACATGGTCGCGATCGGTTTCTCCTTCGAATACGTGCTGACCAACCTGCTGTTCGTGCCGTTCATTTCCGGCGCGGCCTACAACGGCGACATGGGCGCGATGGCCTTCGGTTTCTCGGCGCAGTCGGACGAAGCGCGCCACATGACGCTCGGCCTGGAGATGATCAAGTTCATCCTCGAACAGGACCCGGACAACCTGCCGATCGTGCAGAAGTGGATCGACAAGTGGACCTGGCGCGGCGTGCGCATGCTGACCCTGGTCGGCATGATGATGGACTACATGCTGCCCAAGCGCGTGATGAGCTGGAAGGAAGCCTGGGAAGTGTATTTCGAGGAATCCGGCGGCGCGTTGTTCAAGGACCTCGCGCGTTACGGCATCAAGGTGCCGAAATGCGTCGAGCAATGCACCATCGACAAGGAGCACATCTCCCACCAGGCATGGGCGACCTTCTACCAGTACGGTGCCGCGGCCGACTTCCATACCTGGATGCCGACGCCGGAAGAGATGGACTGGCTCTCCGCCAAGTACCCGGACACCTTCGACAAGTACTACCGCCCGCGTTTCGAGCATTGGGCGGAGCAGGCCAAGCAGGGCAAGCGTTTCTACAACAAGACGCTGCCGATGCTGTGCCAGTGCTGCCAGATCCCGATGCTGTTCACCGAGCCGGACGACCCGACCAAGATCTGCTACCGCGAGTCCGACTACAAGGGCGAGAAGTATCACTTCTGCTCCGACGGCTGCAAGGAGATCTTCGACAACGAGCCGGAGAAGTACGTCCAATCCTGGCTGCCGGTGCACCAGATCTACCAGGGCAACTGCTTCGAGCCGGACGTCAATCCGGGGGCGGAAGGCTTCGATCCGCTGATGGAGGTGCTGCGCTGGTATCGGCTGAACTTCGGGCGCGACAACCTGGACTTCGAGGGATCGGAAGACCAGAAGAACTTTGCGCAGTGGAAGCAGATGGCGACGTCGAATACATAGAAGCTCCCCTCTCCCGCCCGCGGGAGAGGGGGTATCAAGTGCGCGACAACACACGAGGAGACAAAACATGCCAGTCACAGCAGTCAAACCCTACATCGGCGAAGTCAAGGACAGCGCCGACAAATTCCACGGCAACCAGTTGCTCTACATCGGCTGGGAAGACCACCTGATGTTCTGCGCGCCGTTCGCCTTTCCGTTCCCTCCCGCGATGCGCTTCGGCGACATCGTCGAGAAAGTCCTGCCAGGCGCTTTCGGCGAACACCCGGATTTCGAGAAGGTGGAGTGGAGCAAGGCCGAATGGCTCAATTCCGGCAAGCCGTGGACGCCTGACGTCAACAAGTCGCTCGCCGACAACGGTCTCAAGCACAAGGACGTGATCCGCTTCCGCACCCCGGGCCTCACCGGCATCAAGGGTTCCTGCAGCTAAGAAGGAACCGAGCCCTTCGAGCAAGAGAGAATGACATGAGCTACCAGCTGACCATTGAACCGCTAGGCCAGACCATCGAGGTGGAAGACGGGCAGACCATCCTCGATGCCAGCCTGCGTGCCGGCATCTACCTGCCGCATGCCTGCTGCCACGGCCTTTGCGCAACCTGCAAGGTGGAGGTCGTCGACGGTGAAGTCGACCACGGCGAGGCATCCAATTTCGCCCTGATGGATTACGAGCGCGAGGAAGGAAAAACGCTGGCCTGTTGCGCCACGCTGCAATCCGACGTTGTCCTGGAGGCCGAGATCGAGGTCGATCCGGACGCGCAGAACCTGCCGGTCAAGGATTTCCACGGCACGGTGACCCGCATCGAAAACCTGACGCCGACCATCAAGGGTGTGTGGATTGCCCTCGATGAACCGGAGGGCATGGCGTTCCAGGCGGGCCAATACCTGAACCTGCACATCCCGGGTGAAAGCCTGACGCGCGCGTTCTCGCTGGCGACCCCGCCGTCCGGCAAGGGAGAAATCGAACTGAACATCCGCATCGTCCCCGGCGGCAAGGCGACCACCTGGATCCACGAGACCTTGAAGGAAGGCGACCAGGTGAAGCTGAGCGGACCATATGGCCGGTTCTTCGTCCGCAAGTCGGCCGGTCAGCCGTCGATCTTCCTGGCAGGCGGTTCCGGCCTGTCGAGCCCGCGCTCGATGATCCTCGACCTGCTGGAAGAGGGGTCGCCGCTGCCGCTCACGCTGGTCTACGGCGCCCGCAACCGGGAGGAACTGTACTACCACGATGAGTTCGCCGCACTGGCGGAGAAGCATCCGAACTTCAGCTACGTGCCGGCGCTGTCGCACGAGCCGGAAGGGAGCGCATGGACGGGATTCCGCGGTTTCGTGCACGACGCGGCAAAGAACCATTTCGACAATGACTTCCGCGGCCACAAGGCCTACCTGTGCGGCCCGCCGGTCATGATCGACGCCTGCATCACGACCCTGATGCAAGGCCGGCTGTTCGAGCGCGACATCTACACCGAAAAGTTTTTCTCGGCGGCGGATGCGCAGCAGGTCAGGAGTCCCTTGTTCAAGAAGATCTGACATGACCACTTTCACCGTCACGATCGAGGATACCGGCGAGACTTTCCGCTGCTCGGACAGGCAGTCCTTGCTGGTCGGCATGGAATCGCTGGGCAAGAAGGGCATACCGGTTGGTTGCCGCAGTGGCGGCTGCGGCGTCTGCAAGATTGCGGTGACAGCCGGGGATTATCAGAAGCGCAGGATGAGCCGCGAGCACGTCACCGAGGAAGAAGAGGCGCAAGGCACCCTGCTGGCCTGCCGGGTCGTGCCGGCCAGCGATGTCAGGCTCAAGGTAGTAGGGATGATGAAGAAGAACGTGTGCCGGCAGGCTTGCACGTCCGAATGATGATTGTTTTGTTTAACCAGTCTGTACATAGGAGGAGATAACCATGGCAATGACAGGCGTTTTGCGTCCGGGACATGCGCAGTTGCGCGTGCTGGATATGGAAGAATCGGTCAAGTTCTACACCGAGGTGATGGGCTTGCTTGAGGTAGGGCGCGACGACCAGGGCCGCGTGTACTTCAAGTGCTGGGACGAGCGCGACCACCACAGCGTGGTGCTGCGCCAGGCAGACCGCGCGGGCATCGATTTCTTCGGCTTCAAGGTGCTGAACAAGGACGTGCTCAACAAGTACGAGCGCGACCTGAAGGAATACGGGGTCAAGACCGAGCGTATCCCTGCGGGCGACCTGCTGGAAACCGGCGAGCGCGTGCGCTTCCAGATTCCTACCGGCCATACGATCGAGCTCTACGCGGAAAAGAAGGATGTCGGCAACGGCATGTCCTACACCAATCCCGAAGCCTGGGTGCCGAACATCCCCGGCATTGCTCCGATCCGCATGGACCATGCGCTGCTGTACGGCGGCGACATCGACGGCGCGCATGACCTGTTCTCGAAGGTCTTCGGCTTCTCGCTGGTGGAGCGCATCAAGCTGGAAGACGGCAAGACCGACCTCGCCATCTGGCTGACCTGCTCGACCAAGGCGCATGACGTCGCCCTGGTGCGCCACGGCGAGGACAACAAGCTGCACCACCTGTCCTTCCGCCTCGAAAGCTGGGAACAGGTGCTGCGCGCCGCCGACCTGATGTCGATGCTCCGTGTGTCCATCGACGCCGGCCCGACTCGCCACGGCGTGACCCGCGGCACCACGATCTACTTCTTCGACCCGTCCGGCAACCGCCTGGAAACCTTCTGCGGCGGTTACGACTTCTATCCGGACATGCAGCCGATCACGTGGACCTGGGACGAGGTGGGGGCCGGCGTGTTCTACCACGACCGCAAGCTCAACGAGCGTTTCCTGACGGTGGTGACCTGAGATGGACGTCCGGACTGCCATCCCCGGCATCACCTGGGAAGCAGCCAGCGCCGCCGCGCAAGCGGCGGTGCGGCACGCGGAAAAGAACGGCTGGCGCATCAACGTCGCGGTGGTCGACCGCGGCGGCAACCTGATGTCCTTCCTCCGCATGCCCGGCGCCTTCCTGCACTCGATCAACATCGCGATCGACAAGGCCTACACGGCGGCAGGCTTCGGCTTTTCGACCAAGGACTGGATGGCGGCCGTCGGCCATGACGACGGCATGAAATTCGGCTTCTCCGCGCAACCGCGCCTGATCGTCTTCGGCGGCGGCTTGCCGATGCGCGTGGAGGAGGGCGGCGAATGGATAGGTGGCATCGGTGTGTCCGGTGCCTCGGAAGCCCAGGATGAAGAATGCGCGCGCGCCGGACTCGCGGCGGTCGGTTTGCAGTCCTGACACAGATTGAAAGCAACGGAGAAAACTTAAATGAAGCAGATCAACAATTTCATCAACGGCGAATTCGTCTCGACCGCGAAGCTGTTCGACAAGCGATCGCCGCTGAACAACGCGGTGATCGCAAAAGTCGCCGAAGCCGGCCAGGCGGAAGTCGATGCCGCCGTGCAGGCCGCGCGACGGGCGCTGTCCGGGCCGTGGGGCAAGATGGCGGTCAACGAGAGGGTTGATCTGCTCTATGCCGTGGCGAACGAAATCAACCGCCGCTTCGACGAGTTCCTGGACGCCGAATGCGCGGACACCGGCAAGCCGCGCAGCCTTGCCAGTCATATCGACATTCCGCGCGGCGCGGCCAATTTCAAGATCTTCGCCGACGTGGTGAAGAACGTCCCGACGGAATTCTTCGAAATGGCGACGCCGGACGGCCGGGGCGCCCTGAACTATGCCACCCGTTCGCCTGTCGGCGTCGTCGGCGTGATCTGTCCGTGGAACCTGCCGCTGCTGCTGATGACCTGGAAGGTCGGCCCGGCCCTGGCCTGCGGCAATACCGTGGTGGTGAAGCCGTCGGAGGAAACGCCGCAGACCGCTGCGCTCCTCGGCGAAGTCATGAACAGCGTCGGCATGCCCAAGGGCGTCTACAACGTCGTGCACGGCTTCGGCCCGAATTCCGCAGGGGAATTCCTGACCACGCACCAGGGTGTGAACGCCATCACCTTTACCGGCGAGACGCGCACCGGCGCGGCCATCATGAAAGCCGCCGCCGAAGGCGCCCGCCCGGTGTCGCTGGAAATGGGCGGCAAGAATCCCGCGATCGTCTTCGCCGATTGCGATTTCGAAGCCGCGATCGAAGGCACGCTGCGCTCCGCCTTCGCCAACTGCGGCCAGGTGTGCCTGGGCACGGAAAGGGTGTATGTCCAGCGCCCGATCTTCGAGAAGTTCGTCTCCGCGCTGAAGATCGGTGCCGAGGCGATGAAGATCGGCGTGCCGGACGATCCGGACACCGGCATGGGCCCCTTGATCAGCCTCGAGCACAAGGCCAAGGTCCTGTCGTACTACAGGAAGGCCGTCGAAGAAGGCGCAACCGTCGTCACCGGCGGCGGTGTGCCCGACATGCCCGGCAATCTCGCCGAGGGCGCGTGGGTGCAACCGACCATCTGGACCGGGCTGACCGACGATGCCGCAGTCTGCCGGGAAGAGATCTTCGGCCCGTGCTGCCACATCTTCCCGTTCGATACCGAGGAAGAAGTGATCCGCCGCTCCAACGACACCACCTACGGCCTAGCCGCCTCGGTGTGGACTACCAACCTGCAGCGCGGCCACCGCGTCGCCGCAAAGATCGAAGCGGGCCTGGTCTGGGTCAACAGTTGGTTCCTGCGCGACCTGCGCACGCCGTTCGGCGGCGCCAAGCAATCGGGCATCGGACGGGAAGGCGGCGTGCATTCGCTCGAGTTCTATACCGAGCTGAAAAACGTCTGCATCAAGCTGTGATCGGGAACGCCATGAACGCCAATCCTGAAATCGCTTACAGCATCCGCGCCAACGGCATCCTGACCAACTTTCACGACACAGGAAACGGTTTTCCGGTCCTGTTGATCCACGGTTCGGGCCCGGGCGTCTCCGCCTGGGCCAACTGGCGGCTGACCATGCCGGAACTCGCCAGGCGCTGCCGCGTGATCGCGCCCGACATGGTGGGGTTCGGCTTTTCGGAGCGGCCGGACGGCATTGCGTACAACCTGGACACCTGGGTCGCGCAAGCGGTCGGCCTGCTCGACGCGCTCGACATCCGGCAGGCGGACGTTGTCGGCAACTCCTTCGGCGGCGCGCTGGCGCTGGCGCTGGCCATCCGCCATCCGAAGCGCGTGCGCCGCCTCGTCCTGATGGGCAGCGTCGGTGTGCCTTTCCCGATCACCGAGGGCCTGGACGAGGTATGGGGCTACCAGCCGTCGTTCGAATCCATGCGGAAGATGCTCGACATCTTCGCCTGGGACCGCGCCCTGGTGAACGACGAACTCGCCCAGGTGCGTTACGAGGCAAGCATCCGTCCCGGCTTCCAGGAATCGTTTTCGGCCATGTTCCCCGCGCCGCGCCAACGCTGGGTGGATGCCATGGCGAGCCGCGAGCAGGACATCCGCGCCTTGCCGCACGAAACGCTGATCGTCCACGGCCGCGAAGACAAGGTCATTCCCTTGTCGAACTCGCTCACCCTGGCGCAATGGATAGCACGTTCCCAGCTGCATGTGTTCGGCCGTTGCGGCCACTGGACGCAGATCGAGCACGCCGCGCGCTTTTCCCGGCTGGTGGGCGACTTCCTGACTGAACCCGCCCAATCCTGATTTCACTTTTTCGGACACGACAATGGACAAGACACTGATCAACCAGCTCGGCGACGAGCTCTACAACGCCCTCTGCAGCCGCGAGGTGCTCACGCCGCTCACCGAGCGCCATCCGGACATCACGATCGAGGATGCGTACCACATCCAGCAGCGCATGAACGTGCGGCGGCTGGAGAAGGGCGCGCGCGTCGTCGGCAAGAAGATCGGCGTGACCAGCAAGGTGGTGATGGACATGCTCAACGTGCACCAGCCCGACTTCGGCTACCTGCTCGACACGATGATCTACAACGAAGGCGAAACCATCCCGATGGATACGCTGATCCAGCCCAAGGCGGAAGGCGAGATTGCATTCGTCCTCAAGCGCGACCTCATGGGACCGGGCCTTAGCAACGCCGACGTGCTGCGCGCGACCGAATGCGTGATGCCGTGCTTCGAGATCGTCGATTCCCGCATCCGCGACTGGAAGATCAAGATCCAGGACACGGTGGCTGACAACGCGTCCTGCGGCGTCTTCGTGCTCGGCGACCGCGCGGTCGACCCGCGCAAGGTCGACCTGACGACCTGCGGCATGGTCCTCGAGAAGAACGGTGAGATCGCTGCGACCGGCGCGGGCGCGGCGGCCTTGGGCAGTCCGGTCAATGCCATTGCATGGCTGGCGAACACGCTCGGCAAGCTGGGCATTCCACTCAAGGCCGGCGAAGTGGTCCTGTCCGGCTCGCTCGCGGCGATGCTCCCGGTCAAGGCCGGCGACAACCTGCGCGTCACGATTGGCGGCATCGGCGGCTGCTCGGTGCGTTTCAACTAATCCCGAAGGAAAACGGCAATGAAGAAAATCAAGTGCGCACTGATCGGTCCGGGCAACATCGGCACCGACCTGTTGTACAAGCTGCAACGCAGCCCGGTGCTGGAACCGGTGTGGATGGTCGGCATCGACCCGACTTCCGATGGCCTCAAGCGTGCCGCCGAGATGGGCTTGAAAGTGACGGCGGACGGCGTCGACGGACTGCTGCCGTACGTCGAGCAGGACGAGATCCGGATCGCTTTCGACGCGACTTCCGCCTACGTGCACGCGGAGAACTCGCGCAAGCTCAACGAACTCGGCGTGATGATGATCGACCTGACGCCGGCCGCCATCGGTCCGTATTGCGTGCCGCCGGTCAACCTGCTGGAGCATCTGGGCAAACGTGAAATGAACGTCAACATGGTCACCTGCGGCGGCCAAGCCACCATCCCGATGGTCGCGGCCGTCTCGCGCGTGCAGCCGGTCGCCTACGGTGAAATCGTCGCCACCGTGTCGTCCCGCTCGATCGGTCCCGGCACCCGCAAGAACATCGACGAATTCACCCGCACTACCGCCGGCGCGGTCGAAAAGGTCGGCGGCGCGAAGAAGGGCAAGGCGATCATCATCGTCAACCCGGCCGAACCGCCGCTGATCATGCGCGACACCATCCACTGCCTGACCGAGTCGGAACCGGACCGCGACACAATCACCGAATCGGTCCACTTGATGATCAAGGAAGTGCAGAAGTACGTGCCCGGTTACAAGCTGGTCAACGGCCCGGTATTCGACGGCAACCGCGTGTCGATCTTCATGGAAGTCGAAGGGCTGGGCGACTACCTGCCGAAGTACGCCGGCAACCTCGACATCATGACCGCCGCCGCCGCGCGCACCGCGGAAATGTTCGCCGAAGAAATCCTCGCCGGAAAACTCACGCTTCAACCTGTTGCCGCATAAGGAACCACCATGACACTCAAAGGCAAGAAAGTCACCGTCCATGACATGACCCTGCGCGACGGCATGCATCCGAAGCGCCACTTGATGACGCTGGAGCAGATGAAGTCCATCGCCCAGGGCCTGGACGCCGCCGGCATCCCGCTGATCGAAGTCACGCACGGCGACGGCCTGGGCGGTTCCTCGGTCAACTACGGCTTCCCGGCCCATTCCGACGAGGAATACCTGGGCGCGGTCATTCCGCTGATGAAAAAGGCCAAGGTATCGGCCTTGCTGCTGCCGGGCATCGGCACCGTCGAACACCTGAAGATGGCGCGCGAACTGGGCGTCGACACGATCCGCGTCGCCACCCACTGCACCGAGGCGGATGTGTCCGAACAGCACATCGGCATGGCACGCAAGCTCGGCATGGATACCGTGGGTTTCCTGATGATGAGCCACATGGCGCCGCCGGAAAAAATCCTGGAGCAGGCGAAGCTGATGGAAAGCTACGGCGCCAACTGCATCTACTGCACCGATTCCGCCGGCTACATGCTGCCGGAAGACGTCAAGGCGCGCATCGGCCTGCTGCGCGAGAAGCTGAATCCGGAAACAGAACTGGGCTTCCACGGCCACCACAACCTGGCCATGGGCGTCGCCAACTCCGTGGCGGCCGTCGAATATGGCGCCAACCGCATCGATGCGGCGGCAGCGGGATTGGGCGCGGGCGCGGGTAATACGCCGATGGAAGTGTTCATCGCCGTCTGCGCGCGCATGGGTATCGAAACCGGCGTCGATGTGTACAAGATCCAGGACGTGGCCGAAGACCTGGTGGTGCCGATGATGGATTTTCCGATCCGCATCGACCGCGATGCGCTCACGCTCGGCTATGCCGGCGTGTACGGCTCCTTCCTGCTGTTCGCCAAGCGCGCGGAACAGAAATACAAGGTGCCGGCACGCGACATCCTGGTCGAAATGGGCCGGCGCGGCATGGTCGGCGGACAGGAAGACATGATTGAAGACACGGCACTGACGCTCGCCAAGGCGCGCGGCCTGGCCGCATGAGAGAAGGAACAAGGGAATGAAACTCGACAGGAACACCATCGACAGACTCGCGGCGCATCTCGAAACCTGCGAGCTCGAAGCGCGCGACACGCTGAAGATCACCGACGAATATCCGGACATGGACTGGGATGACGCCTATGCAATCCAGGACGAGATCAAGCGGCGCAAGGTGGCGCGCGGCGCGCGCATCGTCGGCCTCAAGGCCGGCCTGACCTCGCACGCGAAGATGAAGCAGATGGGCGTGGAAACGCCCGTGTTCGGCTTCCTCGCCGATTACTTCGCCATTCCGGAAGGCGGCGAGGCGAAAATGTCCGAACTGATCCACCCGAAGGTCGAACCGGAGATCGCGTTCGTGACCAAGGCGCCGCTGCGGGGCCCCGGCTGCCACATCGGCGCGGTGCTGGCGGCGACCGATTTCGTGATGCCCGCGATCGAAGTGATCGACTCGCGCTACCGCGATTTCAAGTTCGACCTGAAGAGCGTGGTCGCGGACAACTGCTCCTCATCGCGTTTCGTGGTGGGCGGCCGCATGGCACCGGTCGACAACCTTGACCTGCGCACGCTCGGCGTCGTCATGGAGAAGAACGGGCGGGTCGTGTCGCTTGGCGCGGGGGCCGCCGTCCTGGGCCATCCCGCGGCGGCCATCGCCATGCTGGCCAATCTGCTCGGCGAACGCGGTGAAGAGATTCCTGCCGGCACGCTGATCCTGTCCGGCGGCATCACCGAAGCCGTGGCGGTCGAGGCAGGCGACAATGTCACCCTGCGCATCCAGGATCTCGGGTCCGTCAATATGCGCTTCAGCTAAGGAGAACACCATGCCCATCTGCCAGATCCACCTGCTCGAAGGCCGCACCGTCGAGCAGAAGCGCCTGCTGATCCAGAAAATCACCGAAGCCATGCACGAGGCCATCGGCGCCAAGCCGGAATCCGTGCGCGTGATCCTTACCGAGATGCCGAAGGAACACTTCGGCATCGGCGGGAAGAGTGCAGGGGAGTTGGGGCGGTAGCACGTCGGGCCAAGGCGAACCCTGCAGGCCGATGCTTATTGCCGCAGGGTTCGCCTGAGCGAAAGAACGTCCTCGCCCGCCATCGTCAGCCGCAGGCATTCTTCCTGCTGCCAGGCACGGTAATACGCCGTCTTCACTGGAATGAGCGTCCTCGGGTGCGGGATCGCGACCCATACATTGCGTCCGTCGCCTTTCGACAGCCGCTTGTGGAACTGGGGTGTAAAGTCGATAGCCATGGTTGCTCCCACTGCATGCCGGACCGGCATGGATCAGGAGTGGCATTGTAGGGCGGCGCTCGCCTGGGGCGAACGAATTGTTTCGCAATTGGATATGCGATTCGACGTTGTGCCGCCGTTGTCCGGCGAGGCGTCCGGCCACGGCAACCAGGCGGCCCACTTCCTTGCCGGTGTCTTAGGATCGGCTGGTACAATCCGGTGCGCGCTTTGTCGACCTGCCGATCAATCCACTCAACCCCCATGCCAACACCTATCGTCGATGCCAACTACCGGTTCATCGCGGCCTACAACGAAGTCAATGCGCGCGTGGCGCAACGGCAGCAGGCGCTGACGCTCTACGTCAGCTTGATCGTCAGCCTCCTTGCCGCCCTCGTTGCACTCCGTCCATCTTCCGCTGCGGCACCGGCGCCCGTCGAATGGCTGATTCTCGGCTTTCCGGTCGCGTCAATCTGCTTTGCGCTGCTCAATTACAAGGCTGAACGCGCCATTACCAATCTGCGCACCTTTCTCTCGGTCCTGGAAAAGCTCGGCGGAGCCAGCGAACATCTCCCGAGCTACAACACCGACCCGATGTGGTCGCGCAATGCCAACAAGGCCCGCCGTTACCATGACTATGCGGTCGCGGTGCTTGTTGCGGGCGGCAACCTGCTCGGCCTCGGCGCCGCGCGCGCGATTTATCCGCAACGCTTCGCGGAAACCCCGGGATTCATGGTCTTGTCGGCCGCACTCGCATTCGCCGCGCTCCTGGTTGTGCTGCTGACGCCGCGCTGGAGCTACGCACCGGAATAAGCGTCCGTCACGGATGCTAAGCCATCGGCTTTCCGGGGCGATCTCGACGGTGGCGCCTTGCGGTGCAGCCTGCGACATATCGCATCTTTTTTGCACTGCGAATTGACATTTATCGGTCTGGCTCCCAGAGTCTATGGAGAAAATCTGTAAAACAAGACAGATGCAAGGAGATCGCCATGTCAGACGTTGCCCACACCCCGCCATCTGTTCCGCCCGCTCCGGAAGAAATTTCCGACTCTTCCCTGATGCCTGAACTCCGGTCCGTGGGCCTGGGCGCGCCGTTCCGCTGGCTGGCCGCCGGGTTGAAGGACATGGGGGCGACACGGCTGCGTGCTTCCTTTTACGGCCTGGTGTTCATGCTGATGGGGTTTGCGATTGCGGCGGTGTATGAAACCCGCTGGCAACTGACAATGGGGCTGACGGCCGGATTCTTCCTGGTCGGGCCATTCCTCTTCTGCGGCATTTACTGGCTGTCGCGGCAACGCGAACGTGGTGAGAAACCCAGCCTGACGGCCTCCCTGTTCTGCTGGAAGGACAATCCGGCGTCAATCGGCTTCTTCGCTGCGATCCTGACCTTCCTGATGGTGGTATGGGCGCGCGTGTCGGTCGTGATCTTCGCTCTGTTCTCCACCAGGGATTTCCCGACGATGCAAGGCGTGCTTTTCCAGATCTTCTCAATGACGAACATCCCGTTCGTCGTTGTATGGTTCGGCGTCGGCTTTGTTTTTGCCTCCATCGCATTCGCCATATCGGTTGTTTCGGTACCGCTCATGCTGGACCGGAACACGGACACGATGATTGCGCTGTTCACCAGCGTGCGCGTGTTGTGGAAGAACGCGCTGCCGCTTTATCTGTGGGCTGCGCTGATCGTCGCCCTTGTCGGTGCCAGCCTGCTGCTGTCCTTCATTCCGTTGTTGCTTACTGCGCCGCTGGTCGGGCATGCGACCTGGCATGCCTATCGTGACCTGGTTGCCCAGCCCGGCAGGGCGGGGAGCACGCAGTAAGTGGAATACAAGCGAACGGCTCTGGCGAAGGATGTCCACCCTGTTTTTCGGATGCTGTTCAACCGTGGGCAGATCGAAGAGTGGCGCTTACGCTCCATGCGACGCGGCGTTAAGCTGGAGTCGGGATGACGAGCGACAATCCAGCTTAAGTGAACCGTAGCGAGCTTGCCCATGCCTGATTGCGGAATATTGCTGATCTTGCATCGACTCAGAAGGTTTACTTTTTAAGACGACTGGTCATATAATTTACCCATGGCACGCATCGCAGGAAAATCCAACGTCCCCAACCAGCTGATCGACGCCGGTCGCGAGCTGTTCTTGACCCATGGCTACAACGCCACGGGCATTCAGCAAATTACCGATCTTGCCAGTGTGCCCAAGGGGTCGTTCTACAACCACTTCGACAGCAAGGAAGCATTCGCGGCAACGATCATCGACCAGTACGCAGAAGAATTGCGGAAGAACTGGTCCGAGATGATGCGTGCTGCGCCGCCTGAACCGCTGGCGGCAATACGGTATGCATTTGCACAGTTGATCGCACGCCACGAATCCAATACCTGCTGGAAGGGCTGCCTCATCGGCAATTTCGCCGCCGAGATGGCGGAAGCCAGCGACCTGTGCCGTCAAAGGCTGGCGTCGGCCATGGAAGGTTGGCGCGCCGCCTTGGCGAAGCTGATCCGGCAGGCGCAGGAGGCGGGCGAAATACGTGCGGACATGAATGCATCGGCAACGGCGGCACTCGTCTGGGACGTGTGGGAAGGCGCCATATTGCGCATGAAAGTAGAGCGGTCCACCGTGCCGCTGCGCGAAAGTACGGACCTGGTTTTGAATCACCTTTTGCGGCCGGCATGAGCGGCCGCATCCATCACCTCAACTGACAGGCAGGGAGAATATGAGCAAGCAAACCGAGCAATTCCTCGCAGATGTCCTGTTCCAGCCGGTCGCGCTGGGCAAGCTGCAGCTCAAGAACCGGATCGCCATGGCGCCGCTGACGCGCAACCGCGCGGAGGCCGGCAATGTTCCGGGAGCGATGACGATCGAATACTATGCCCAGCGCGCAGGCGCCGGCCTGATCATCGCCGAGGCAACGCAGGTATCCGACACCGCCCAGGGATATGCCAGCACGCCGGGACTGCATACGCCGGAGCAGATCGCCGGCTGGAAAAAAGTCACCGATGAAGTGCACAGCCGCGGCGGCCGCATCTTCGTGCAGCTGTGGCATACCGGCCGCATGTCGCACACCGCCTTCCAGCCCGATGCCCAGGCGCCGGTAGCACCGTCGGCCATCGCGGCAAAGGCAAAAACCTTTGTGCCGGGCGCCGGCTATGTCGATACCTCTGTGCCGCGTGCACTGGCGACGGAAGAGATCGCAGGGATTGTCAATGATTTCCGCACCGCGGCGGCCAATGCGATCGAGGCGGGCTTTGACGGCATCGAAATCCATGGCGCGCACGGCTACCTGATCGACGCCTTCCTGCGCGATGGTTCGAACAAGCGCACCGACCAGTACGGCGGCAGCATCGAGAACCGTGCCCGCTTCCTGCTCGAAGTCATGCAAGCCGCAATCGACGAAATCGGCGCCGACCGCGTCGGCATCCGCATCTCGCCGGTATCGCCGGTCAACGATTCCTCGGAAAGCGCGCCGCAGCCGCTGTTCGAGTATGTGGTGCGGGAGCTGGAGAAGCTGCATCCGGTGTACATCCACGTGGTGGAAGGCCACACCGGCGGTCCGCGCGACAATGCGCCGTTCGATTACGAAGCGCTGCATCGCCTGTATTCCGGTACCTGGATGCTGAACAACGGCTATACCAAGGAGATGGCGGTAGAGGCGATTACAAGCGGTCGCGCGGATGTCGTGTCGTTCGGCCGGCCATTCATCACCAATCCGGACCTGGTGCGCCGCTTCCGTGAAAGCGCGCCGCTCAACAACCTGTTCGAGGATGCCCCGCTCTATGGCGGTGTCGGGCCGCACGGCTATATCGATTATCCTGCGCTTGCGGATTAAGCCTCTCTTGAATTCCGGCGGCCATTCGGAAACGATGGCCGCCGTTCAAGCATCAAGTTCAGTCCCGCAGCATTTGCTGGCATTGCGGTCTCAAGCAGATCCGCGGTCGCCAACCGGTCTGAACAAGGTCACCACGCTGGCTGTGACCAGTTACCTTCGTCCCGTTTGCGCTGAATCAGTTTGATCAGGCGTTGTGTTGCCGGCGACAGGTAGGCGTCACGACGGTAGGTCAAGCCCATCGGACGGTGCATGGTCGTCAAGGGGAAAGGCACCTCCATCAAATGCGTTCTGCCCGTGTGCAGGTTCAGGTGCGAGGCGAAACCCAATAGCCCGGTTTCCTCGACCAGGGGCAGGATCATGTTCAGCACCGTGGGCGAGATCTTTACCCTTGGCCGGGACAAACCGTGGCTGTCAAAGACGCTGTCCAGCCATTGGCGGCTGGCGACAGTTGGGGCAGGCAACACCCATTCGTATTCAAGCAGCGTCTCCAGCGTGATTTCCCTAGAAAAGATCTCATGCCGCGGACTGGCCATCACCACCATCTTGTCCTGCACGATCTCCTCGGAAACGAATGCGGCATTGGTTTGTGTGACCGGTCCGAGCACCAGGTCGAGCTCGCCGGCGCGCAGGCCCTCCAGCATCACGTCATTCATCGATACCTTCAATTCAATCGTGACCTTGTTGGCCTCGACGAGGAGTTCCTTGCACACCTGGGTCAGGAAGTGTTCGGCGAGCGTCGGGGTGCAACCCAGGCGGATGTGCCCCTCGACACCCTTGGCATAGTCACTGATTTCCCGGGCGGTTTCGTCCATCATCACGCCCATCTGCCGGGTTCGCGCCAGGAGCACTTCGCCAACCGGGGTCAGGCGCAAACCCCGGCCGACACGCTCGAACAGCTTGGCGTCCAGCTCTTCTTCCAGGCGATCGATGCATTTCGTCAATGCAGGCTGGGTGCGGAACAGGCGTTCGGCGGCCCGTCCCAGGTGTCCCTCCTCGGCAATGGCTTCGAAATACTTGAGATCCCGGAAATCCATGACATATTCCTCATAGTTATGGAAAGTCAAAAAAAAGAAAATATACATTATGGATTTCAGTTCGTACACTTCCTCTCCAGATAGCCCGTCACCTGGATGGTGGGCCCATACAAGGAGACACTGATGCAAGCCTTTAAAGATGTACGCCGAACCTCCCTCGTCGAGGAGATTTTCATGAAAGCAATCAAGCACGTGCTCCCGCGCGTGGCGATTGCAGTCTGTTCCGTTGCCGCCGTCTCCGCCAGTGCCGCGGATGCATATCCTGCCAAGCCGATCCGCATGATCGTGCCGTTCCCGCCGGGCGGCGGCACCGATATCCTCGCGCGTGTCGTGGGAAATAAATTGGCGGAAACCAGGAAGTGGACCGTCGTGATCGACAACCGCCCCGGAGCAGGCGGCAACATTGGCATCGACCTCGCAGCGAAATCGCCCGCGGACGGCTACACCATCGTCATGGGGCAGACCAGCAACCTCGCCGTCAACGCCACGCTGTACTCCAAGCTGCCCTACAACCCGGAAAAGGATTTGACACCGATTACCACGGTGGCGACGGCTCCCCTGGTGCTTGTGGTGCCGGCGAACTCGCCATTCAAGACCATCGCCGACGTCATTGCCGCGGCCAAGGCCAAACCGGGCGACATTACCTTCGCTTCCCCCGGCAACGGGACTGTCGCGCACCTGACCGGCGAAATGATGCAGAAGGCAGCGGGAATCAAGTTGCAGCATGTTCCCTACAAGGGCTCGAACCAGGCAATCACCGACCTTATCGGCGGGCAGGTCCAGCTCTACATGTCTTCGATTCCTTCGGCGATCGCCCAGATCAAGGGCGGAAAAATCCGTGCCATCGTCGTAACCTCCGCGAAGCGCGCCGATGACCTTCCGCAAATTCCAACCCTTGCCGAATCGGGCTACAAGGACTTCGACGCGACCACCTGGTTTGGCTTCCTGGCCCCTGCGGGCACGTCGCCCGCCGTCATCGGCATGTTAAACGCCGAGATCAATAAGGTCCTGAAGCTGACGGACGTCATTGAAAAGATCGGTTCCGAAGGCGGCGACGTCACCGGCAGTACGCCGGAGCAATTCGCGGCATTGATCAAGTCCGACATCGCCAAGTGGGGCCGCATCGTCAAAGAGTCCGGCGCAAAGATCGACTGACCCGGCCGGCTCCTGACGCACCGAATACAGCGCCGGGCTTCCTGCGCCCGGTCATCGCTTGACCAACATATCCAACAGATCGAGAAGCAAAATGACTGAACTCACCAACCCATTGCCGGATGTCGTACGGGAGATCGAACGCGTGCCGGCGGATGTCGTCGCCCAGGCGGCCAAGTTCCAGGCAGCCATCCTGGCCGATGTCAACGGACGCCGCGGGGCGCTGCATGGACGCATCTCGCCCGTGTCGCCGACGATGAAAGTCGCGGGCCCGGCCATTACCGTCGATGTCCGTCCCGGCGACAACCTGATGGTCCATGCCGCCATGGCGATCGCCCAACCCGGCGATGTCCTCGTCATTGACGGCAAGGGCGACCAGACGTCGGCGCTGATGGGCGCAATCATGATGAACCAGTGCAAGGCCATGGGGCTTGCCGGCGTCGTGGTCGACGGCGCCATCCGCGATGTGGAAGAACTGCGTGAACTGGGATTCCCGGTGTTTTCCTTCGGTTCAAACCCGAACGGCCCGACCAAAGCCGTGTCGGGTCGCGTGAACTGGCCGGTCACGGTCGGTGGCGTGTCGGTGAAGCCGGGCGACCTGATCGTCGGCGACGCGGACGGCGTGGTGGTCATCGAGCGCGAAAAGGCGGCGTCGCTCCTGGCACCGGCTGCAAAGAAGCTCGACGACGAAACCAAGCGCATTCAAGGCATCCTGGAGCGCAAGCAACTGCGTCCGGGCTGGCTGGATGGTGCACTGCGCACCGCCGGCGTCCTGAAGGAAGGCGAAACGCTATGAACGGCGCGCACAAAGACGTCATCCTCGTCACTGGCGCCGACCTCGCGGCCGAAGCAGTCGCCATGCTTGGAGACTATGAACTGGTTTTTGCGGGCAAGGCGCCCGACGAAGACTGCCTGGTTGCGTTGTGCGAAAAGCATCAGCCGGTCGCGATCATCGTGCGTTACGGGAAGATCCCGGCACGCGTGATGGACGCCAGCAAGAAGCTGCGCGTGATTTCCAAGCATGGAACCGGGATCGATACCATCGATACCAAGGCCGCAGGCGAGCGCGGCATTGCGGTCAAGGCCGCCGCCGGGGCAAACGCGCCAGCCGTCGCCGAGCACACATGGGCGCTGATCTTTGCCTGCGCCAAGGAAGTCGTCTACCTGGACCAGCGCATGAGGGCAGGGCACTGGGACAAGGCGACCCACAAGAGCCTCGAGCTCAAGGGCAAGACGCTTGGCCTCATCGGCCTCGGTGCGATCGGGCTGCGCGTGGCCGAAGTCGGTGCCGCCCTTGGCATGAAGATCATTGCCCATGATCCATATGCCAGGACCACCCCTGACGGCGTGAGCAACTGTCCACTGGCAGATCTCTACAGGGAAGCCCATGTCGTGTCGCTGCATTGTCCGCTGACGGCGGACAACAGGAACATGATCAACCGGGAAAGCATCGCCATGATGCGCGACGGCGCCATCATCGTGAACACCGCGCGCGGCGGCCTGATCAACGAAGCCGACCTGATCGAAGCCCTGAACGCCCGCAAGCTGCGCGCGGCCGGCCTCGACAGTTTCCAGACCGAGCCGCTCGTGGGCGAACATGCCTTCAGCAAGGTCCCCAACGCCATCCTGTCGCCCCACATCGGCGGCGTGACCACGGACGCCTACATCGGCATGGGAACCGGCGCCGCCGGCAACGTGCTTGCCGTTCTCGACGCAGCTACGCCAACCTGAAAAAGAAGCGGGGATCCAACCCGCTCAAGTTCAACTTTCCAATACTGGATGAGACACCATGTCTATTCGCACTCTGCTCGCAGCGTCGATCGCTGCGCTTGCCTCCCTGAACACGTACGCAGCCGGCTACCCGGAAAAGCCGGTACGAATTGTCGTTCCCTACTCGCCCGGCGGTGCAGTTGACGTCGTCGCGCGCAAGGTCGCGCAGAAACTGCAGGAGCAGACCGGACAACCGTTCGTGATCGAAAACAAGCCGGGCGCGACCGGAACCATCGGAACCCAGGCCGTCGCGCGGGCCGAGCCGGACGGATACACGTTGCTCGCCATCGACAATACCTACTCGGTGCTGCCCTATGTGTTCAAGAAACTGCCGTGGGATCATGCCAAGGCGCTGACCCCCATTACGGTGGCGGCGTTCACACCAGTGGTGATCGCTGTACGCGGCGACTCGCCTCACAAGGACCTGAAATCCCTGGTGGCCGACGGCCGCGCCAACCCCGCGAAGCTCACTTACGGCACCGGCGGCGCCGGCAGCGCACCGCATTTCTCCGCCGAGGCGTTTGAACTGGCGGCCGGTGTCCAGTTCATGCACGTACCGTACAAAGGCGCGGGCGAAGCCATGACCGGTCTCATCTCCAATCAGATCGACATGCTGTTTGTCTCGACGCCGTCCGCAAGCTCCCAGATCAAGGGCGGCAAGGTGAAGGCGCTCGCGGTGAGCGGCAACAAACGGCTTGATGCCTTCCCGGCTATTCCGACCTTCGCCGAGGCCGGCTTCCCGGCATTTGGCGTCGTCAACTGGTCGGGCCTGGCCGCGCCGGCCGGAACACCGGACGAGGTCGTCAAGCGCCTGCATACCGAAGTCAGGAAGGCGCTTCAAACTCCGGACATGAAACAGTTCCTTGCATCGATGAGCGCGGAACCAGGGGGCATGGAACCTGCGGCATTCAGCAAGCTGATCAGTGAAGAGACCGCGCGCTGGCAGCCAGTCGCGGCCAAGGCCAACATCGAACGTCAATGAGCAAGCGCCATGTTTCTGCTCCAACAGCCGCTGGTAAGGACGGCGGAAACCTCTACGTCCATGCCGGACGAATTTCGAAAGAAGGGTACGCCCTCAGTGTGGGCCAATGCCAATCGCGGCGGCGCCCATATCGACTCCTTCCTTGAAGGGCCGGTGTTCGACGACGAAGGCAACCTCTTCGTCACTGACATTCCATTCGGACGCATCTTTCGCGTTAGCCCGCAGGGACAGTGGACGCTGGTTGCCGAATATGACGGCGAACCGAATGGCATGAAGTTCCTCGGTAAGTCGAGCCTTCTCATCGCCGATTACAAGAATGGCCTGGTCAATCTCGATGTTGCGAGCGGAAAAGTTGAACCTTACCTGGAGCGAAGGAATACGGAGCGCTTCAAAGGGATCAACGACCTGGTGTTCGATTCGAAGGGAAACCTGTACTTCACGGATCAAGGACAGACCGGGATGAGCGACCCCACCGGAAGGGTTTTCCGGCTCAGCCCATGCGGGCGGCTCGACGCGCTGATCACCAATGGGCCAAGTCCCAACGGAATCGTACTGTCCCCTGACGAGAAGTTTCTTTATGTGGCCATGACACGCGGGAACAGCGTCTGGCGCATGCCCCTGCTTGATGACGGCTCCGTCGGAAAGGTGGGGCAGTTTTTCACATCCTACGGCCCCAGTGGACCGGATGGGCTTGCGATGGATACGGAGGGACGCCTGATTGTCGCCAATCCCGGACTCGGCTACGCATGGGTGTTGAATCACCGTGGCGAGCCGGTCGAAGTCATTCGCAGTCCCCTGGGCGCATCGCTCACCAATATCGCGTTCGGAGGAGCCAACCGTATGACCGCATTCTTCACCGAGTCTGTGTCCGGCAGCGTATTGCAGGCGGAAATGTCGGTTCCCGGCAGTCCGGTCCATCGGCGTATCCAATGAGCGAAGGCTGGTTCTTTATGCCGTGAAATCGGCGCAATTTTTCTGATAAATCAAAAAGGGAGAGGCTGAATGAAGCAAAAACTGACGGTGATGGCGATCGGTGCCTTGATGGCTTCCGGCGCCGCCGCACAAACCAATGTCCAGATCTATGGCATCGCCGACATCGGCGTCGAATATCTCACCAACGCTGGCGGTACGCCGGCAAACGGCGAAAACCTGGTTCGCGTGGCAAGCGGCAACCTGTCGGGATCGCGTATCGGTTTCCGCGGCACCGAAGACCTCGGTGCCGGACTCAAGGCGATTTTCACGCTGGAGAACGGCTTTGAAGCGGATACCGGAGCGTTGGCGCAGGGCGGACGCCTGTTCGGGCGCAATGCATTCGTCGGGCTGCAGTCCGGCCTGGGCACGCTGACCTTCGGCCGCCAGCAGAATGCGCTGTACGACCTGATGATCAAGTATGACCCGATGACGTTCTCCGCGCGCTATTCCGCGCTCATGCATGACGCGACCTTCACCGGCCGCATCGACAACACCGTCAAGTACACCGGCAATGTTGGCGGGTTCACCGCGCAGGCATTTTATAGCTTCGGCCGCAATCTCGATGGCGAGGTTGCCGGCAATTCCCGCGTCTCGCGGAACATCGGGGGCGGGGTGAATTATGCAAACGGTCCGTTCGGCACCGGTGTCGCGTATGACCAGTTCCAGGGCAATACCATCGCGACACAAGGCCAAAGTGCAAAGCGGATCATGGCTGGTGCCAGCTATGCCCTCGGTGATGTCAAGCTCTTCGGCGCGTACCGCTGGCTCAAGGACGAAATCGTTGCCGCAGGCACGCCGGCAACGCGTGCGGACATGTACTGGATCGCCGCCTCCTACAAGGCGACGCCTGCGCTCGTCGTCAACGGCGCAGTGTACCGGACCGATCGCAAGGGGTCGCAGGCCGATCCGACCAGCTATGTCCTTTCGACCGTCTACTCGCTGTCGAAGCGCACGGATGTCTATGGCAATCTCGGCTTGTCCCGCAACAAGTCGGGATCGAACCTTGGCTTGAGCGGATTCGGTTCGACGATCCTGGCGGGAGAGAACCAGACGGGTGTCCTCCTGGGCGTACGTCACCGTTTTTGATTCCTTGCCGCTCGATATGCCGCGCGCGTCTCGCGCGCGGCGAAATTGCAGTTCAATCCAAAAAGTTGGAGACACAGTGAATCCATCCCATTCGACCGACACCCGGCCGGTTCCCTGCGGAGGCATCCGATGACCTCTGCCATTAAAGGTCCGCGCGACTTCTGGACCGGTATCTGGTATGCCGCCTTTGGCAGCGCGACCGTCCTGACAGGAAGCGAATACGGCCTGGGTACCGCCACCCGGATGGGCCCGGGCTATTTCCCTGTGATGCTCGGCAGCCTTCTCGTCGTCATCGGGATCGTCTCCTTGATCAGGTCGTTCTTGCGACGTGGCGAGCCCATCGGAAAGTTTGCCTTGAAACAGGCGGCCCTGATCCTGGGATCCGTATTGCTTTTTGGCCTGCTCGTGCGTCCCGCAGGCTTGGTGATTGCGCTCATTGTGCTGGTCGTCGGCGCGTCCTTTGCCAGCGAAAAATTCAACTTTAAAACGGCGCTGCTTTTGTCCGCAGGACTGGTCGCGTTCAGCTCGCTGGTCTTCGTCAAGGGGCTCGGCGTGCCCTTGCCTTTGTTCGGTTCGTGGTTTGGCGCGTAAGGAAAGATCGAAATGGAATTGCTTGCGAATCTCTCGCTCGGTTTTGACACCGCGCTGACGCTCACCAACCTTGTCTACTGTCTTGGCGGCGTCTTCCTTGGCACCGCGATTGGCGTTCTTCCAGGCCTCGGTCCGGTGGCGACGATTGCGATGCTCCTGCCCGTCACATTCGGCCTTCCGCCGGTCTCGGCACTGATCATGCTCGCCGGGATCTTCTATGGCGCGCAGTACGGGGGATCCACTACCGCCATCCTGGTGAACCTCCCGGGTGAAGCGGCATCGGTCGTCACCGCGCTCGACGGCTACAAGATGGCGCGAAAGGGCCACGCCGGCAAGGCGCTGGCGACGGCCGCCATCGGGTCTTTCATCGCCGGGACAATTGCGACCCTGCTGATCGCCCTGTTTGCACCGCCCTTGGCGGAAGTGGCATTGAACTTTGGCCCGGCGGAATACTTTGCGCTGATGGTGCTTGGCCTGGTCGCCTCCATTGTCCTTGCGCACGGATCGCTGCTGCATGCCGTCGGCATGATCGTCGTCGGTCTCATCCTTGGCCTGGCGGGCACCGACGTGAACTCGGGCACCGCACGTTTCAACTTCGGCCTGCCCGAGCTGTCCGACGGCATCGGCTTTGTGACCGTTGCCATGGGCATGTTCGGTATCGGCGAAATCATCCGCAACCTCGAGCACGATGAGCACCGCAGCGTCATGATCAGCAAGGTAACCGGGCTGATGCCGACCAGGGAGGATTGGAAAGCGATCATCGGACCGATCCTGCGCGGCACCGGGCTGGGTTCCTTGCTCGGGATCTTGCCTGGCGGAGGCGCACTGCTGGCCTCGTTTGCCGCCTATTCGTTCGAAAAGAAATACTCGAAGAATTCGGCGCAGTTCGGCAATGGCGCCATCGAAGGCGTCGCGGCACCGGAGGCCGCGAACAACGCCGGCGCCCAGACCTCGTTCATTCCGATGCTGACGCTCGGAATCCCCTCGAATCCGGTCATGGCGCTCATGGTCGGCGCAATGATCATCCAGGGAATCCAGCCGGGACCGGCGGTGATGACCGAGCAGCCTGCGCTGTTCTGGGGGCTGATTGTCTCGATGTGGATAGGCAACGTATTCCTCGTCATCCTGAACCTGCCGATGATCGGCCTTTGGGTCAAGATGATCACCGTTCCCTACCATGTCTTGTATCCGGCCATCCTCGTTTTCTGCGGTATCGGGGTCTTCAGCTTGAATAACACCGATTTCGACATCTTCCTGATGGTCCTGTTCGGCGTGGTCGGGTACTTTTCCTCCAAGCTCGGCGCGGAACCGGCGCCCATGTTGCTTGGCTTCATCCTCGGCCCCATGATGGAGGAATACCTTCGCCGCGCCATGCTGCTGTCCAAGGGCGATGCCACGGTCTTCATCTCGCGTCCGCTCAGCGCCGTCCTGCTGTCGCTGGCGTTGGCCGCAATGGCAATGGTCTTGCTGCCGGCGATGCGCAAGCGGCGCGAGGAAGCGTTTCAGGAAGAATGACGAGAGGCGAGGGCGGTCCCAATGCAGGCGCCCGGCCAATGTGCCGGGGCCGTGTCGTGGAGCCGCCGAGGATCAGGCAGCGGCGGCCCTGGCGGCCGCATTGGCCGTCTTCCGCCGGTGCGTCCCGGCAAGCACGGCAAGTTCACCGACAATGCCGCGACGGAAGGCGAGCACGCAGACGATAAAGATCAGGCCGGTAACGATGGTGACTGACTCACCAATCGAGCGGAACCACTCGATGCCGGTCACCACTGCCATCCAGTTGCCGAAATCGCCGAGCTTGTTTTCCAGGGCGATGATGACCACCGCGCCAACGATGGGCCCGGTAAGCGTGCCGAGACCGCCGACCAGCGTCATCAGAACCACCAGACCTGACATCGACCAGTGTACGTCGGTGAGCGTTTCAAAACCCAGCACGACGGTCTTGAGCCCGCCCGCGAGACCCGCAAGCGCGCCGGAGAGTACGAAGGCCAGCAGCTTGTAACGGTGCACGTCATAACCCAGCGAGACCGCACGCGGCTCGTTTTCCTTCACCGCTTTCAGGACCTGGCCAAAGGGTGAGTGGACGATGCGCATGATCATTGCAAACGCGCCCACAAAGATCGCGAGAACCAGGTAATAGAGCACCATGTCATTGCCCAGGCTGATCGCGCCGAGGAGGTTGCCGCGCGGCACGCCCTGCAGTCCATCCTCGCCACCGGTGAAGGGCGCCTGCAGCGCAACGAAGTACAGCATCTGCGCCAGAGCCAGCGTGATCATCGTGAAGTAGATGCCCTGGCGGCGGATAGCGAGTCCGCCCATGATCAACCCAATCAGTGCGGCCACCGCCATCCCCGCCAGCAAGCCAAGCTCGAACGGCCATCCCCATACCTTCAACACATGGCCGGCAACATACCCCGCGCCGCCGAAGAAGGCGGCATGGCCGAAGGACAGCAATCCCGTAAATCCGATCAACAGGTTGAATGCGCAGGCAAACAGGGCAAAGCACAGCACCTTCATCAGAAAGACCGGATAGATGAACGTCGGTGCGATCAGCGCCGCCAGGAGGACAATGCCGTAGGAATATTTCTTGTTCATGCGGAACTCCTTATTTCTCTTTGCCAAACAGTCCCGCAGGACGCAGCATGAGGACAATGGCCATGATGATGAATACCACCGTGGCCGACAGTTCTGGATAAAACACCCGGGTAAGGCCTTCGATCACGCCAAGGCCCAGTCCGGTGACGATGGAGCCCAGGATGGAACCCATGCCGCCGATCACCACTACCGCGAACACGACGATGATCAGGTTCGAGCCCATCAGCGGCGACACCTGGATCACCGGTGCGGCGAGCACGCCGGCGAAGGCAGCGAGCGCCACGCCGAAGCCGTAGGTCAGCGTCACCATCATCGGCACGTTGATGCCGAAGGCTTCCACCAGTTTCGGGTTTTCCGTACCTGCGCGCAGGTAGGCGCCGAGCTTGGTCTTCTCGATCACGAACCAGGTGGCAAGGCAGACCACCAGCGAAGCCAGCACCACCCAGGCGCGGTACTTCGGCAGGATCATGAAGCCGAGGTTGAATGCGCCGGAAAGTGCCTCAGGCACCGAATACGGCTGCCCCGACACGCCGTAGAAGGAGCGGAACAGGCCTTCCAGCATCAGGGTGATGCCGAAGGTCAGCAGCAAGCCGTACAGGTGGTCGAGCTTGTACAGGTGCTTGAGCATGGTCTTTTCGATGACCACGCCGAAAGCGCCGGTCAGGACCGGGGCAGCCGCGAGCATCACCCAGTAGTTGGCGTCGAAATAGGTGAGCCCCATCCAGGCGAGGAAGGCGCCGACCATGTACAACGCGCCATGGGCGAAGTTGATGACGTTGAGCAAGCCGAAGATGACCGCCAGTCCGAGCGAAAGCATGGCGTAGAAGGACCCGTTGACCAGGCCGAGCAGAAGCTGGCTCAGCATGGCCTGCAGGGGAATGCCGAATATTTCCATGTTAGTAAACCCTAATGAGAGATCGCGGACAGCGTTACACGCCGAGCAATTCGTTGAGCACATCCATCTTGCTGTCCAGCTGGCTGGCTGCAAAGTGCTCGACGATCTGGCCGTGCTCCATCACGTAGAAGCGGTCGGCCAGCGGGGCGGCAAAGCGGAAGTTTTGCTCGACCATCACGATGGTGTAACCCTTGGCCTTGAGCGTCGTGATCATGCGCGCCAAGGCTTGCACAATGACCGGGGCCAGGCCTTCCGAGATTTCATCGAGAAGCAGCAATCTCGCTCCGGTGCGGAGGATACGCGCGACTGCCAGCATCTGCTGTTCGCCGCCTGACAGGCGTGTTCCCTGGCTATGGCGCCGTTCGGCGAGATTCGGGAACATCGCGTAGATCTCTTCGACCGGCATCCCCTTGTCGGTCCTGGATACCAGTGGCGGCAGCATCAGGTTCTCTTCTGTCGAGAGCGAGGAAAAGATGCCGCGCTCTTCCGGACAATACCCCACTCCCAGGTGCGCCACCTGGAAGGTCGGCAAGGAGATGGATTCGACGCCATTCACCTTGACGGAGCCGGTGCGGCGTCCGGTCAGGCCCATGATCGCGCGCAAGGTGGAGGTGCGGCCGGCGCCATTGCGCCCCAGCAGCGTCACTACCTCGCCGCGTTGCACGCTCAGGTTCACGTCATGCAGGATGTGCGATTCGCCATACCATGCCTTGAGATCCTTGATTTCGAGGGCATTGAGCCTGCTCTCGCAGCGGCCGGCGGTGAAATTTTCAGTGACGGCATTCATCAATGCGCTCCTTCCAGTACGCCGGTGGTTGTGCCCATATAAGCTTCCATGACTTGGGCATTGCCGGACACGTCGGCATAACTGCCTTCCGCCAGTACTGCGCCGCGCTGCAGTACAGTGATGCGGTCGCAAATGCCTGACACGACCGCCATGTTGTGTTCGACCATCAGGATGGTCCGCCCGGCCGACACTTTTTTGATCAGCTCGGTGACGCGGTGCACGTCTTCATGCCCCATGCCTTGCGTCGGCTCGTCCAGCAGCATCAGTTCGGGTTCCATCGACAGCGTGGTAGCGATTTCCAGCGCACGCTTGCGGCCATAGGGCAAGTCCACCGTCAATGCGTCTGCAAAGCGCTCAAGATCGACCTCGGCCAGAAGTTGCATCGCACGGTCATTCAACTGCGTCAGCGTTGCCTCGCTCTTCCAGAAGTGAAAGGTCGTGCCCAATGTACGTTGCAGCCCGACCCGCACGTTCTCCAGCACGGTCAGATGCGGGAACACGGCTGAAATTTGGAACGACCGGATGATTCCGCGCCGGGCGATCTGTGCTGCAGGAACGTCGGTGATGTCCTCTCCGTTGAACAAGATCCGGCCTTCAGTCGCGGTCAAGAACCGCGTGAGCAAGTTGAAGCAGGTCGTCTTGCCCGCCCCGTTGGGTCCGATCAACGCGTGGATGTCACCACGCCGCACCCGCAGGTTCACATCGTTTACCGCTGTGAACCCCTTGAATTCCTTGGTGAGATTCCTCGTCTCCAAGATGATGTCTTCTACCATCACTTCTCCTGTTCTCTCTCTTGATACATATTGCTTGCAGCTAAGCCGATGCCGGGATTGCAACAAGCATGCCAGCGCCGAGAGCAATATGCCGTCACCTCTTCCTCGATTGGCGTCATCAGCGGTGGCGGCTTTTGACGTTGCGCATCCCCAAGGCAGCGATCCAAGGGAAGTGTCATCTCCGTGAACATACAGCCAACATGAATGTGTATGCGCCAAACACACTTGCCGCATATCGAAGCCGAAAACTGGCGATTTACCGTGGTTCCGGCGGATGGAACGGTATTTGCAAACCATCACGGCAGGCAACTGCCTCAAGCCAGGCGGCGCCGAACTTCCTGAGGAACGCAGGAGACATCGCGGATAAGGTGCCGGGCATCCGCGAACGGATCGCGCGAGAAAACGCTGGCAAGCTGCACCATCTCGCGCAAGCACCCACTCAACTACAACACGGAGAGCACTTCATGAAGCAGGTCGCACGTATCGCAATGACCGCAATGGCCACTGCAGCCGCCACCCTTGTATCGGGTACCGCAGCAGCACAGATTTCCGACGATGTCGTGAAGATCGGCGTCATCGTCGACAAGACCGGCGTCTATTCCGCCAATGGAGGTCCGGGCGGCGTGAGGGCCGTCGAAATGGCAGTCAAGGACTTTGGCGGCATGGTCAACGGCAAGAAGATCGAGATTGTGTCAGCCGACTACCAGAACAAGGTCGACATCGCCCTGTCCAAGGCCCGCGAGTGGCTCGATGTCGACAAGATGGACATGATCATTGAATCCACCGATTCGGCGGCTTCCATCGCGATGCAGAAGCTGGGCGCCGAAAAGAAGCGCGTCATGATCTTTGCCGGTTCGGCCACCACCGCACTCACGAACAAGGAATGCTCGCCATACGGCGTGCACTATGTGTATGACACCTATGCATTGGCTACCGGCACCGGGCGCGCGGTCGTCCAGGACGGCGGCGACAGCTGGTATTTCATCACCGCCGATTATGCCTTTGGCTCCTCGCTCGAGAAGGACACCACGCGCGTCGTCCAGGACCTGAAAGGCAAGGTTCTGGGCACCATCAAGCATCCATTGTCGGCCCCGGACTTTTCCTCCTTCTTGCTGCAGGCGCAGGCGTCCAAGGCCAAGGTGATCGGCCTGGCCAACGCCGGCAAGGACACACAGAATTCAGTGCGTCAGGCTGCCGAGTTCGGCATCGTCAATAGCGGGCAGAAACTGGCCACGCTGCTGGTTTTCGATACCGACATCAAGGGACTCGGCCTGAAGACCGCACAGGGGCTGCTGTTTACCACAGGCTTCTACTGGGACTACAACGACGAGACGCGGAAGTGGTCACGCCGCTTCTATGATGTGCACAAGGCGATGCCTACCATGATCCAGGCCGGCATGTATTCCGCCACCATGCACTATCTGAAGTCCATCCAGGCAACCGGCACCGACAACGCCGATGCGGTGATGAAGAAGATGAAAGAGACCGAGATCAATGACTTCTTCGCCAAGGGCGGCCGTATCCGGGAAGACGGACGCATGATCCACGATATGTATCTCGCCGAAGCCAAGAAGCCCAGCGAGTCCAAGGAAGAGTGGGACATCATGAAGATCAAGAGCGTCATCCCGCGCGACCAGGCTTTCCAGCCCCTGTCGGAGAGCACCTGCCCGCTGGTCAAGAAGTAATCCAATTGACGGCGGCGCAAGGCGCCGCCGTCATCTTATCGATTGCACGCCATCGAATGAAGACGAAAATTTCGACACCACCACCGAGCAAGGAGCAGGTCAGGAACTGGTTGTGCCAGCGCCGCCTCTCCGCCGTCCCGCTGCCCGATCCGGAGCAGATACGCCGTGAGCTTGGATGGGTAGTGCGGGTGGAACATACTTCAACGGGGGAAATGCATGGGCATGGTCGAAGCGAATGTTGACGCCCCGCCATCCACGTCAGGACAACACCGCCGGCCGGGCGTGCTGTTTGTGTTGAATGACGTCCCGAAAGGGATGGATGAGGAATTTACGCGCTGGTACCAGCAGGAACACCTGACTGAGCGCCTCGCACTTCCTGGTTTCCGGCGAGCGAGGCGTTATCGCTCGGTCGACGGACAGCCCAATTACATGGTCGTCTATGACTGCGATACCGTACAGACACTGGCGTCGCAACCGTACCTCAATCGTCTTGCGCACCCCTCGTCGTGGACGCAGAAAATCATGCCGCATTTTCTCAACATGGAGCGATCCGCCTGCAGCGAGACCTGGTCAACCGGCGAGGGCATGGGTGGCTCGGCAATCGTCACCCACTGCAAGCCCATTCACGGCCGGGAAGAAGATGCCCGGCGCTTTATCCGCGACGAGCTCGGACCGCGCCTGATGCAGAACCCCTGTATCGTCCGCCTCGCATTGTGGGAAACCGATGCCGGCGTGACCGGCAAGCCGAGCGGGGAGCGCAAACTGCGCCCCGGCAAAGATGCCATCGCCGACTGGGTGCTGTTTATCGAGTGTACCGATCTCGGCCAGGTCGCGCTGGCCCTGCATACCCACGTGCTGGCAGGCGAGGGCGCCCGCACAGGACTGCTGCTGGGATCCTGGCTGCGTTACCAGTTGATTTACGAGCGCCATTCGACCGGTGCGTCGCCTGCATAGCAAGGCTGGCAGCATCGGTACGCCTACAACCTAACTTCGTTATTGCAAAGGAACGCCATGAACAAGGAACTCTTCGACAAAGGCCTGCAGACGCGCCGTGAAGTGCTCGGCGCGGAATATGTTGATGCTTCGATCAAGAATGCGGACGACTTCAACATGCCCATGCAGGAACTCGTCACGCAATACTGCTGGGGGGATGTCTGGAACCGTCCCGGCCTCGACCGCCGCACGCGCAGCTTCCTCAATCTCGCGATGTTGACAGCCCTCAACCGTCCGCACGAACTCAAGCTGCATGTGCGCGGAGCAATCAATAATGGCCTCACCAGGGAAGAGATCAAGGAAGTGTTCCTCCAGACCGCGATTTACTGCGGCGTGCCGGCGGCCATCGATGCCTTCCGCACTGCGAAGGAAGTGTTCAAGGAAATGGGCATCTGATGAATATCGGCTTTATCGGACTGGGCATGATGGGCGCCCCGATGGCCCATTTGCTGGCGCTGGGTGGGCACAGGTTGCGCGTGATGGATTTGAACGCAGCAGCGACGGCGCGCTTTGTGGCGGAGCACGAGGGGGCCAGTGCGGCTGCCACGCTTCAGGATTTCAGCGACGCGCAGGTTCTCATCACCATGCTGCCCGACTCCAATGCCGTGGAGTCTGTCGTGCTGGGCAAGGATGGGATGCAAGGACTGGATGGCATCCTGCGTCCGGGAAGCGTCATCATCGACATGAGCTCGTCCGAACCGGTCCGCTCGCGCCAGCTGGCAGGACTCCTGGCTGGCCGCGGCTTCCGCTTTCTTGACGCGCCGGTCTCGGGCGGCGTGAAGAGGGCGGTGGCGGGCACCCTGGCTATTATGGTCGGAGGCGACGAAGAGGTTCTGGCGGCCATGGCGCCGGTGCTGAACCTGCTGGGAAAATGCACCCACGTCGGCGCCGCGGGCGCCGGCCATGCGATGAAGGCGTTGAACAATTATGTATCGGCTGCCGGCCTCGTGGCCACGGTGGAGGCATTGCATGCGGGCCAAGCCTTCGGTCTGGACCCGCGCGTGATGGTATCGGTGCTCAATGCATCGACCGGCAAGAACAATACCACCGAAAACAAGGTCAACCAGTTCATGCTCTCTGGCGCGTACAACTCGGGCTTTTCCCTGGCCCTGATGGCCAAGGATCTCGGCATTGCCGTGGACCTTGGGAAGTCGCTGGGCGAGCCCATGCCGCTCGGCGAAGAGGTGCTGCAGATCTGGCGGGATGCCAATGAGGCGCTGGGCAAGGCCGCCGATCACACCGAGATGTATCGCTACTCTCCACCGAAAAATTGACCGAACCATGGCGACCGGCCTGCCAGTCTATGAAGTGTTCGCACTGCGTTACGCGACGGTAGCGCGGCGACGTCCCGAAAATTTCATGGTGCATGACCCGCACGATGGGCCGATGCCAATGGACTACTATGTCTGGGTCATCAGGGGGGATGGGCGCACTTTGCTGGTGGACACCGGTTTCAACAAGGCAGCCGCCGACGCCCGCAAGCGGATCTTCCTGCGTTGCCCGATCGGTGCGTTGTCGGCGCTTGGCCTTTCGGCGGCACAGGTGAGCGATGTGATCATCACCCACCTGCATTACGACCATGCAGGCAACGTCAACCTGCTGCCGGGAGCGCGCATTCATCTTCAGGAAAAGGAACTGCAATACGCCACCGGCCGCTACATGACGCATCCGCTCCTGCGCCACGCGTTCGCGGTGGACGATGTCGTGGAGGTCGTGAGGGGCGTGTTCAGCGACCGCATCTGCTTCCATGACGGCGATGCAGAGGTCGCGGCAGGGATCCAGCTCGTGCTGGTTGGCGGGCATACTGCCGGATTGCAGGCCGTGCGGGTGCATACCGCGCGTGGCTGGGTAGTGCTGGCGTCGGATGCCTCGCATTTCTACGAGAATATCCATTGCGCTTCGCCTTTCCCTATCGTGCTGCACGTGGGCGAAATGCTTGACGGTTATCGCCGTCTGCTGTCGTTGGCGGAAACGCCGGACCACCTCGTGCCCGGCCATGATCCACTGGTGCTCACGCGCTATCCGCGCGTCGGCGACCCCGCCAACGAGGTGGTGAAACTGCATGCACCACCGCTTGCGCCGTTAGAGGGTGTTATGAACTAGGGAAGGGGGCGCGTTCGGTCGAGAAGGGATGCAGTGCTAGGCGCGGCGCGCCGCTCAGACTGGGCGTCTGAGCAAGCGGCGCAACAACGCAATGCGTCCCTTCTCGACCGAACCCGGAGGGCAGCCCCGAGAACCGGCCGCCTGCGGTGTTGCAGCTCCTTGCCGTGGAACCACCACGGCGCGTCGCTGCGCCTTGCATTCGGCCGGTTCTCGGGGCTGCGCGCCCCCTTCCCTAGTTCATAACACCCTCCAGAACTGCTCAGCTAGGTTCCGCCTCTTCGTCCGAGAGCTTCTTGTAGAGGTAGGCGCGCGAGATCCCGAGTTCCTCCGCGACCTTTTTCTTGTTGCCCTTGTGCCTGATCATTGCATCGCGGATCATCGTCTTTTCCATTTCATCGATGGCATCCTGGATCTTTCCTGGGGCGGCGGTTCGCGGGGCGGCATCCGCAGCCGGTGCCGGACGTTCGATGACCTCCTGGGACATCAGGCGGAAGTTGTCGAGCGTAATTTCCGGACCATCGCAGAAGATGGCTGCCTTTTCGACTTCATGCAGCAACTGGCGCACATTGCCCGGCCACGGCAATTCCTTGAGGTAAGCATAGACGCGCGCGTCTACCCCCTTGATCGAGGTGCGATGTCGATCGGCAAATGCGGCCAGGAAGCTCTGCACCAGTTCCGGAATGTCTTCCGGGCGCTCGCGCAGGCTCGGCATGCGGATGGTGACGCCACTGATGCGGTAGTACAGGTCGAGGCGGAACTCGCCGTTGGCAATCATTTCCTGGAAATTGCGGTTGGTCGCGCTGATGAGGCGGAAGTCCGAGTGGCGCGGGCGGTCGCCGCCCACACGCTCGAAGATGCCGTCCTGCAGGACGCGCAACAGCTTGACCTGCACCTCGGCCGGCATATCGCCAATCTCGTCGAAGAACAGCGAGCTCTGGTCGGCGAGTTCGAACTTGCCCTTGCGGCCCTTCTTCTCGGCGCCGGTGAAGGCGCCGGCTTCATAGCCGAACAGTTCGCTTTCGACCAGCGAGGCGGGCAGGGCGGCGGCATTCACGAACACCATAGGATTTTCGCTGCGCTGGCTCAACGCATGGATCGCGTGCGCGGCCAGTTCCTTGCCGGTACCGCTCTCGCCGATGATCAGCACCGGTACAGCCAGCGGCGCAACCTTGGCAATGTCCGCCTTGAGCTGGCGTATGGCGTCACTCTTGCCGACCATCTTGTCCAGGCCGAAGGTCCGGCGTTTGAGACCGGTAAGTTCGCTGCGGTAAAACTCGACCTCCGAGCGCAGCTTGACCACTTCCTTGCTGAGTTCGACCAGGGTTTCCGGGCCCTTGAACATCACCCGGCCCAGCGCGCCGACTATCTTGCCGTTGTCAGTCAGAGGGATGCGCGCGACGACCCGCGTAATGCCCCCCATTTCCTGCAGCTTGCCGATCTCGGCCTTGCCGGTACGCACCACCTCATGCAGGTTGGTGTTCTCGATGACGTCGGTGACCTTCTTGCCGATTGCCTCGCCATGTTCGATGCCGAAGAAGCGTTCATGGACCGGCGGGATGTACCGGAGCCGCGCCTGGTCATCGACCACCACGACCGACTCGTAGGGATTGTTCAGGAAGTAGTCGAAGACCACGTGCGCGAAGTCGACGTTGGCGACGAAATCAAACAAGGTGGACTTGCTGGATGCATTCTGAATGAAGAACAGCGTCGCATCCTCGCTCGACCGGAAGCTTGCAATCAGCTTCGGATCGCCATCGATTGCCATCATTCCCCGGCGGCGACCATCGTTGCGGTAGCGCATGAGAACGCGCTGCTGGACGGCATCGTCGCGTGCAAAGCCGGTGGCGCACGTTACTTCGCCCTTGTTATCCAGAACCAGCACGCCGAAGGCGAAGGGATCGATGTTTTTTGTCTCCATGTTTATACGACTGTCTTTATTGAATACAGAACGGGTTGCGATGATTGTCTCCCAAAAAGACACTTTCTGCTGTTGCTCCGATCGCTCGCGGGACGGATTCACTCCGGGAACGCCATCTCCGCAGGGCGTCATTCCGCGTATTTGCAGTGAAAACAGGCAGTTTTCATGCCACGCACAGCAAAGCCTGGATCCGGTGGCATGGACGTTGCAATGCAAGGGTGAACACACACCCGACACACACTCTCATGCTACCTGCCGATCAACTCGCTCCTGCTCCAGACTCCACCCCGCTTGACCTGCTTGGCGGTATCCGTGTCCTCGACCTCACGACCTCTATCGCCGGCCCATATGCTTCCCTCCTGCTGGCCGACCTCGGCGCCGAGGTACTCAAGATCGAGCGCCCGGGACGCGGTGACGATGCCCGAGCCTGGGGGCCGCCCTTCCTGGACGGCGAATCCCTGTGGTTCCTCAGCGTCAACCGGAACAAGCACAGTGTTACCCTCGATTACGCGCAACCGGCCGGACTCGAAGCACTCCATGCGCTGGTGAAGGTGGCCGACGTCATCCTCATCAACCAGGTCGGCCGCAGTCAAAAAAAGCTTGGCATCGACTATCCGCGATTGAAGGAGATCAATCCGCGCCTGGTACACGTATCGATCACAGGCTTCGGACTCGGCGGAGCGAAAAGCGACCAGCCTTGCTATGATCTGATCGCGGAGGGGTACAGCGGCGTGATGGACCTGACCGGCGAGGCCCCCGACCGCGATCCGCAAAAAGTGGGCACCCCGGCCGCCGACCTGCTGTCGGGCGCCGACGCGGCGATGGCCGCGATGGCCGCCCTGATCGACCGGAACCGTACCGGACAGGGACACGAGATCGATATCGCGATGGTCGAGAGCATGACACGATTCATGACGCCGAGGATCATTCCCTATCTTGGTTCGGGCGAACTGCCGCGGCGCAGCGGCGGGACGGACAGCGTGATCGCGATCTACCAGACCTTCCATACCGCGGATCACCCGATCACGCTCGGCCTCGGCAACGATGCGATCTGGAAGCGTTTCTGCGAATCAATCGAACGTACCGACATGGCCGAGGATGCCCGCTTTGCCGACAACGTCGGCCGCCGCGCCTGCCGTTCCGAAATCGTGCGGGAAGTGCAGGCCATCCTGCTCAAGAAACCGCGTGCGCACTGGCTCGATCTCTTCGCCAGCGCACGCATCCCTTCCGGCCCGATCAACCGCCTCGACCAGGTCGTCACCGACTCCGCACTCACCGAACGCGGCCTGTTTTATGCGACCCGGCGCAATGGCGTCGCCATACCGCAGGTCGGCCTCGGCATCCGGATCGACGGCAATTTCAACACATACCGCAAGGACCCGCCCCGCCTGGGCGAAGACACCCGCCGCGCCTTTTCATCGTGGCTGGGCTGGAACGACGAAGCGATTCAAAAGCTGGACGACGCGGGACTGCTTTGAAACGGAAACGCACCCCGATCCATACATATCCTAGGAGAACGACACCATGACACGCGAGTTCGAGACCATCATCTATACCGAAGACGGCCCCATCGGCACCATCACGCTGAACCGTCCCGACAACGGCAACATGTTCAACGAAACGATGTGCCATGAAATCCGCGACTGCATCAACGACATCCGTCGCGAGACCCGTACGCGCGTCATCGTCATCACCGGTGCCGGTGAACGCTTCTTCTGCATCGGCGGCGAAAAGACCGGCATGCCCGACACCCACCTGTATCCCGGCGTGCTGCCGGTGCTCGACATGTACGAAGCCATCGACCGCCTGCAAAAGCCGGTGATCGCCGCAGTGAACGGCTTCGCCGTCGGCGGAGGCAACGTGCTGCAGGTGATGTGCGACATCACCATTGCCAAGGAAAGCGCGGTCTTCCGGCAGGTCGGCCCGATGATGGGAAGTTTCGATGCGGGATTCGGCACGTGGTACCTCGAAGACCTGGTCGGAAAGAAGAAGGCCAAGGAAATCTGGTTCCGCAACCCGAAGATCAGCGCAAGAGAAGCGCTGGAGATGGGGCTGATCAACAAGGTCGTTCCAGATGACCAGCTCGCCGCGGCCACGCGCGAAATGGCGCTGGAAATTGCTGACCGCGGCGCCTTCGCGCTGGCCTCGATCAAGGCAGCCTTCGGAGCGCGCCATGGCGGCGTGGGCGGTTTGTCGCGCGTGACGCATGACCTGCTGCTGCGCCTGAACCTGGATACAGAGGAGTCGAAGGAACTGTCGAAGTCCTTCAACGAGAAACGCGCTCCGGACGCCTCCAAGTTCGGCCATTGAGCGGGAGCCACGGAATGAACACGGTTCTTACCCTCCATGATCCGCAACAGGCCCGCGCCTACTATGCGCAGGGTGTCTGGCAGGAGCAAACGCTGTACATGCTGCTGCAGTCGCATGCGCAAGCGCGCCCGGATGCATGGGCACTGCGTGACAGCGCCCGCCGCCTGACATGGAGCCAGCTCCTGGAATGGACGGATGCGGTTGCCGCCGATCTTGCGGCGGGAGGACTGCGCAAGGGCTCGCGAGTGTCGGTGTGGCTGCCCAGCAGGGTAGAGTCGGTCATCATCTTCCTCGCCTGTTCGCGCAACGGCTACATCTGCAACCCCTCGCTGCACCAGAACTACACCGTGGCCGAGATCGTGCGCCTGATCGAGCGCATCGACTGTGAAGCCTTCTTCGGGCAGAAAGGCTACGGCGCCGATGCGAGCCGCGACGGCGTGGCCGGCGAGATCGGAGCGGTCAAGAGCCTGCGCCGGTCTTATTGGCTCGAACCATCGCGCGACGGCGCCGGGGAGTTTCCGCGTGCGGGCGGAACCCGTCCGCAGGCTGCTCCCGATGCCAATCCCGACAAGGTGGTTTATCTGGCCTTCACTTCCGGCACCACCGGCCTGCCGAAGGCGGTCATGCACAGCGACAACACCTTGTTGGCCAACGGGCGGGCCATGGTGAAAGACTGGGGGCATGATTCCGGCACCGTCCTGTTCAGCCTGAGCCCGGTGAGCCATCACATTGCCACCGTCTCCATCGAGCAAATGCTGGTCGCCGGCCTGGAACTGGTGGTGAACGACCTGCCGGCCGGAATGAAGCCGATCGACTGGATTCTCGAGACCGGCGCGACGTATGTGATGGGTGTGCCGACGCATGCCATGGACATCCTGGCCGAGGCCAAACGCCGCGGCCTCGAAAAGCTCGGCAAGGTGAAGGTGTTCTACATGGCCGGCGCTGCCATCCCGCGCGAGATCGCCCAAGGCTTCCTCAACCGGGGCATCCTGCCGCAGAACGTGTACGGCATGACCGAGAACGGCTCGCACCAGTACACCTTGCCCGGCGACAGCGCCGACACCATTGTCGGCACTTGCGGTCGCGCCTGCGACGCCTACGAAATCAAGCTCTGGAACCAGGAAAACCCCGACATCGAGGCGAAGCCCGGCGAAATCGGCGAGATCGCCGGACGCGGTGCCTGCCTCATGCTCGGCTACTTCAACAACCAGTCGGCGACGGAGAAGTCGTTCAACGCGCACGGCTGGTTCCTGAGCGGCGACCTCGGCATGCTCGACAGCAACGGCTGCCTGGTCATCATGGGCCGCAAGAAGGACCTGATCATCCGTGGCGGCCACAACATCCATCCGTCGACCATCGAAGACCTCGCGATCACGCATCCGGCAGTGCTCAAGGCGGCGGCCTTCCCGGTGGCGGACGACCGGCTCGGGGAAAAGGTCTGCCTGTCGGTCACCTGCACCGAAGGCGCGACGCCGCCGACGGGCGACGAAATCCTGCAGCACCTGCACGGCGCCGGGCTGTCGAAGTTCGACATGCCGGAGTACTACATCGCCCTCGATGAGTTTCCGCAAACCGCCAGCGGCAAGATCCTGAAGCGCGAGCTGGTCGAGTGGGTCAAGCAGGGAAGGGTGAATCCCGCTCCGGTGCGATGGGCCGGCGGCGACAGCAAGACGAACGACAAGGGGAACTGACCATGCCCATCACATTAAGCTATCGCGACGAGTTCGCCATCCTCACCCTCGACCGCCAGGAGGCGCTCAATGCGCTGAGCTTCTCGCTCATCGGCGACATCGGCCGTTGCCTCGATGAAGTCGGGCAGTCGACAGCACGCGCACTGCTGGTCACCGGCGCCGGATCGAAGGCATTCTGTGCCGGCGCCGATATCGCCGAGCTGACCAACCGCGACCTCGAGGCCCAGAAGCGCGGCGCCGAGTTTGGCCAGCAGGTATTCGCCCGTCTCGACACCTTGCCCATGCCTTCCGTCGCCATCCTGAACGGCTATGCCTTCGGCGGCGGCCTGGAACTGGCGCTGGCCTGCACGTTCCGCCTCGCCACGGCGAATGTCAAGGTCGGCCTGCCGGAGATCAAGCTGGGCCTCATCCCGGGCTACGGCGGCACGCAGCGACTGCCGCGGGTCGTCGGCGAGGCGCGCGCGCTGGAAATGATCATGACCGGCCGTACCGTCGCCGCCGAGGAGGCCGCCCGCATCGGCCTCGTCAACCGGATTGTCGAAGGCGATCCGGTCGAAGCCGGCATCGCGTTTGCCCGCGAGTTCAGCGGCCACGGCATGGTGGCGCTGCGCCTGGCGCGCGGCGCCGTGCAGCGCGCGCTGCAAACATCCCTTACCGAAGGTCTCAAGGTCGAGGCCGATCTCTCCACGCTTGCTTACCAGACGAAGGATGCCAACGAAGGCATGGCGGCCTTCCTCGAAAAGCGCAAGCCCCAGTTCAAGGATTGCTGACCATGGCAGAAAAAGGAACCATCATCGTCACCGGCGCCAGCCGCGGCATCGGCGCCGCCATCGCGATCGCGCTGGCGGAACTCGGCTACACCGTCGCCTGCCTGTCGCGCCGCGGCGAACTGCCGGCCGTGACGGGCGTGAGCGAAGAAGTGCTTGCGCGCTGCAAAGGCTTCACCTGCGACGTCACCAGCAGCGACAGCCTGCGCGATGCGTTCGCCGAGGCGGCAAAGCTGGGCGGACCGATTGCAGGCCTGGTCAACAACGCCGGCGTCCACCTGGAAGGACCGAGCACCACGTTCTCCCGCGAGGATTACGAAACGGTGTTCGCCACCAACACCACTTCGGTCTTCATGAGCTGCCAGCACATCTATCCGCACCTGGTGGCGTCCGGCGGCGGCCTGATCGTCAACATCGGCTCCTTCTTCGACAAGATGGGCGTCAAGCGCAACCTGGCCTATTGCGCGTCGAAAGCGGCGGTGGGTGCGATCACCCGTTGCCTGGCGGTGGAGTGGGCGGGGAAGGGCATCCGCGTGATCGACGTCGCCCCGGGGTACATCGAGACCGACCTGAACAAGGAGGCCATGTCCGCAGGGCCGCTGCGCGAATACCTGGAAAAGCGCATTCCCGGCCGCACGCCGGGCACCTCGGCGGATGTGGCGAAGCTGGTCAAGGCGCTGTTCCTGGCAGATTCGCCGTTCCTGTCGGGGGAAACCATTTACATCGACGGCGCGCAGGGCGTCGCACACTAGAAGGTGCCATGAACATTTTTGAACGGCTCGATGCGAGCATTGAACTCTCGGACGACGAAAATCAGCTGCTGGACAGTGTGCGCGCATTGGCGCGCACCGAGCTGATGGCCCGTGCCGAGCATTACGACAAGACGGGCGAGTTCCCCTGGGAAAACGTCAATGCGATCAACAACCTCGGCTTGAATGCGATGTTCATTCCGGAGGAGTACGGCGGCGCCAGACTTTCCTACACCGCCTACCTCGAGTGCGTGCGCGAAATCACGAAGGCGTGCGCCTCGACCGGCATCATCTGGGCAACCAACTTCCATGCCATCAAGCCACTGATCGATTTCGGTTCGGAAGAGCAGAAGCAGCGCCTGCTGCCGCGCATCGCCGAAGGCGGGCTTGCGGCGCTGGCGATCACGGAACCGGATGCCGGCTCGGACGCAACCGGCATGCGCACCCGGTTCACTCCCGATGGGGACGACATCATCATCGATGGCGGGAAAACCTTCATTACCAACGGTGACGTGGCGGACGTCTATGTGCTCTTCGGCAAATGGAGCGAGATCGACGATCCGAAGAAGGCCATCTCGGTGGTGATCCTGGAAAAGGGCACGCCCGGGCTGTCTGTCGTGCGCACCGAGCAGAAGATGGGACACCGTGCATCCAGCACCGCGACCATTTCGTTCGATGGCTGCCGGGTGCCGCGCGCCAACCTGCTGCGCAATCCGGGAGACGGTCTGAACATCCTGTTCTCCTCGCTCAACAAGTCGCGTCCCAGCGTGGCTGCGCATGCGCTGGGCATCGCCCGCGCCGCGTTCGAGGACGGCGTCGCCTACATCAACGAACGCAAGCAGTCGGGCCGCAAGATCATCGAATTCCAGGGCATCCAGTTCATGCTGGCCGACATGGCCACCGACCTCGCCATGTGCGAATCCTGGCTGTGGCGCCTGGCCAGTCTGGTAGACAGTGGCGGCACCGATTTCAGCATTGACGCCTCGATGCTGAAAATGCGTGCCTCCGACATCGCCATGCGGATCACCACCGATGTGGTGCAGCTCTTCGGCGGCTATGGCTATTGCCAGGATTTCCGCGTCGAGCGCCTGATGCGGGACGCCAAGATTACGCAGATCTGGGAAGGTACCAATCAGGTGCATCGCCAGCTGATTGGCCGCAGTTTCCTGACTAAATGAGAGGAATCCAATGAGTGAAATCAAAACGATCGGTGTCGCCGGTTGCGGCACCATGGGGGCTGGCATTGCCATCGTTGCCGCCCGCGCCGGTTTCCGCACGGTTGTGTACGACACGCGGCAAGAGGCGCTCGACAAGGCGCTCAAGCAGACGCGCGACTTCTTCGCGAAGTCGGTCCAGCGCGGCAAGATGACCGAGGAAAAGATGGCCGTGGCGATCGCCAACCTCGTGGTGACCACTTCACTGGATGGCCTGGAGAAATGCGACCTGGTGATCGATGCGGTATTCGAGGACCTGAAGGTGAAGCACGACCTGTTCTCGAAGCTTGACAAGGTTTGCCCGCCGCACACCATTTTCGCGTCCAACACCTCCACGCTGTCGATCACCGAGATCGCCGCCGGTTCCGGCCGCGACGACCGCTTTGTCGGGATGCACTTCTGCCTGCCGGCGCAGCTGATGAAGCTGGTCGAGATGTCGCCCGGCCTGAACACTTCCGAGGAGACGTTTGCCAGGACCTGGGCGGCATGCGAGGCGATGGGCCAGCGTCCGGTCAAGACCAAGGACAACCCCGGCTTCATCCTGAACTACTTCCTGATCCCCTACAACAACGATGCGATCCGCCTTGTCGAGGCGGGCGTCGCCGCGCCGGCCGACATCGACCGCGCCATCAAGGAAGGCCTCGGCTATCCGATGGGACCGCTGGAACTGCTCGACCTGATCGGGCTCGACACCCAGCTGCTGCTGTGCGAGGCCATGGTCGGCATCACCAACGAGCCGCGCGCCGCCTGCCCGCCGCTGGTCAAGCGCATGATCGCCGCCGGCCACCTGGGCCGCAAGTCGGGACGCGGATTCTATACCTATGAAGGCAACGCGATGTTCGGGAGCTGATAGATGACTTATTCCATTATTGATACCGGCAACAGCCGCTCTTTCCCCGCGAGCCATGCGCTGCTGGAAGGCAAGTCCGCAGACGGCGACGTCGTCATCCTGATCGGCGAGAAGGCCGGCGAAGCGCTCGCCAAAGTCGACGCCGGAAGCAAGACGGCCGTCCTGATCGAACTGGGCAGCGAATGCCTCGGTGTGCATACCGGCGAAAGCCGCGCGAAGGAAGGCTCCAATGTCCTCGGATTCGCACGCTTCCGCCTCGGCGACGGCGATCCTTCCAATCTCGTCGAACTGGTCCGGCAACCCAATACTCCTGACTCGGCGATCAATGCCGCCAAGGCCGTCCTGGAAGGCGCGGGCCTGAAGGTGGCGGTCTGCTTCGACTTCGCCGGCCGTATCATCGACCGTCTCGTCCGCCCGTACTACAACGCCGCGCTGCGCCGCCTCGATGAAGGCCTGGCAACCGCCGACGACATGGACCTGACGCTCAGGCTCGGCCTCGGCTATCCGGAAGGGCCGATCGCGCTGCTGGAGCGAACCGGCCTCGCGCATCACTTCGATGTCACGCAGTCCTTGTTCGAGGCGTATGGCGAATCGCCTTATGCCCCCGCACGCCGCGCCCGCGTCGCCAAGGCCCGCGCGGAAAAGAAGGCGGGCTGACATGATGCGACCACTGGAAGGCGTCCGCGTCCTCGATTTCAGCACGCTTCTGCCCGGACCGATGGCCACCCTCATCCTCGCCGAGGCGGGCGCCGATGTCATCAAGATCGAGCGCCCGGGGCAGGGCGACGAGATGCGCAGCTACACGCCGAAGTTCGGCGACGACAGCATCAACTTCGCCCTGCTCAACCGCGGCAAGCGCAGTCTCGCCATCAATCTCAAGGAGGCGGGTATCGTCGACCGGCTGCGCGGACTCATCGAAAGCGCGGATGTCGTGGTGGAACAGTTCCGCCCCGGCGTGATGGACAGGCTGGACCTCGGCTACGAGGCGCTGTCGAAGATCAATCCCGGGATCATCTACTGCGCGATCACCGGCTACGGCCAGTCCGGCCCGAAGGCCGACATGGCGGCGCATGACCTCAACTATGTCGCCGACGCCGGCATGCTCGGCCTGTCGGCGGGCAGCGACGGCGCGCCCGTCCTGCCGCCCGCGCTGATTGCCGATATCGCCGGCGGGACCTATCCCGCCGTGGTCAACATCCTGCTGGCGCTTCGCCAGCGCGACCGCACCGGCAAGGGCTGCAAGCTCGACATCGCCATGGCCGACAACCTGTTCTCCTTCCTGTACTGGGCCATCGGCAACGGCCAGGTGGCAGGGCAATGGCCGGTGCCGGGCGGCGAACTCGTCACCGGCGGTTCGCCCCGCTACCAGGTCTACCGCACCAGCGACGCCCGCTTCGTTGCGGCCGGTCCGCTGGAAGAAAAGTTCTGGAGCAATTTCATCGACGCTATCGACGCACCGCGCGAACTGCTGGATGACAGCAAGGACCCGGCCGGTGTGCGTGCCGCGATTGCCGCCATCATCGCTGCCAAACCGGCTTCCCACTGGCGTGCCTGCTTTGCCGGCAAGGACGTTTGCAGCGTCGTCGTTGCCTCCATGCAGGAAGCAATGCAGGACGAGCACTTCCGCGCGCGCGGCCTGTTTGCCAGGGAACTGGAAAGCAATGGCCGGCGCACCACGGCATTGCCGGTACCGGTGGCGGGGAATTTCCGCTCGGATGCCACCTGCGCGACTTACCCGAAGCTCGGTGAAGCCAACCGGGACTTCGGCTTCGACTAGGCCCACATCCCATACAACCCGGGCGGCATTGCCGCCCGTCGAACCCTGTAAAGAAAGAACCATGCGAGCCATTCTCATTCGGGAGCACGGAGAACCCGAGTCCCTCAAGATCGAAGAAATCCCCACTCGCGCGGTCGGCGGCGACGAGGTACTGGTCGATGTTCATGCAATCGGCATCAACTACCCCGACCTTCTGGTCATCAGGGGCCAGTATCAGATCCTGCCGCCGCGCCCTTTTTCTCCCGGCAAGGATGCGGCCGGCGTCGTCAGGGCGGTAGGGAAGAACGTGACAACATGCAAACCCGGCGACCGCGTGGTGGCGCAGGTGGAATACGGCGCGTATGCCGAGCAGCTGGTGACCCGCGAGTCGAATTGCTTCGTGATCCCGGATGCCATGCCCTTCACCGACGCTGCCGCCATGGGACTGGTCTACCAGACGGCGCATTTCGCGCTGGTCGAACGGGGGCAGTTCCGCCCCGGCGAGACGGTGCTGGTCAACGGCGCCGGCGGCGGCGTCGGGCTTGCCGCGGTCCAGATTGCCAAGGCGCTTGGCGCAACCGTCCTGGCTGGCGTGAGGAACGAAGGCCACGCCCGGCTGGCGCGCGAGAACGGCGCCGACCACATCATCGACCTTGGCGTGGACAACCTGCATGACGAATTGCGCCGGCAGGTTCATCAGGCCACCAACGGCCACGGTGCGGACGTCGTGCTTGACCCGCTTGGCGGCGATGCCTTCGATGCCAGCCTGCGCGCCATGGCATGGCGCGGACGCATGGTGGTGATCGGCTTCGCGGCGGGCCGCATTCCGGTCATCAAGGCCAATTACCTGCTGGTGAAAAACATCGCCGTGTCGGGATTGCAGTGGAGCGACTATCGCGAGCGCGATCCGGCCTGGATGCGCCGCGTACAGGATGAAATTTTTGCCCTCTACAGCGCCGGCAAGCTCAAACCCAACGTGATGCAGGTCTTACCGATGAATCGGTTCGCAGAGGCGCTTTCCCTGGTCGAGAACGGCAAGGTGCACGGCAAAGTGGTCCTCTCGACCGGCAACAGCAAGTCCTGAGGAGGAAGCCATGAGCACCGCATTAACTGCATCTTCCATCGTTGCCGTTGTCGGCAGTGGCGCGATGGGCGCGGGAATCGCCCAGATCGCTGCGGCGGCCGGTCATCAAGTGAAGCTGTACGACACCCGCCCCGAAGCGGTGGAAAAGGCGATTGCCGGCATCCGCAAGACTTTCGGCATGCTCGCGGAAAAGGGAAAGATGAAACCGGAGGATGCCGACGCGGCCGGAAGCCGCTTGCAGGTGGCAGGCACGCTCGGCGACCTGGCCGACGCCAGGCTGGTGGTCGAGGCCATCGTCGAGAATCTCGACGTCAAGCGCCAGCTGTTTGCAGACCTGGAAAAGGTGGTTGCCGAGGACTGCATCCTCGCCACCAATACCTCGTCGATTTCGGTGACGGCATTGGCCGCCAGGCTGGCATTGCCCGGCCGCTTCGTCGGCATGCATTTCTTCAATCCGGTGCCGCTGATGGCGCTGGTGGAGGTGATCAGCGGCCTCGCGACCGACGCGCAGATCGCCGCCCGCATCTTCGATACGGCTGTTGCCTGGGGCAAGGCGCCGGTACATGCAAAGTCGACCCCCGGGTTCATCGTCAACCGCGTTGCACGTCCCTACTATGCCGAGGCGCTGCGCCTGTTGAACGAGCAGGCCGCCAGCGCGGCCACGATCGACGCCGTCATGCGCGAAGCCGGTGGCTTCCGCATGGGGCCGTTCGAGCTGATGGACCTGATCGGGCATGACGTGAACTTTACTGTTACGCAATCGGTATTCAATGCCTACTTCAACGATCCGCGCTTCACGCCGTCGCTGGTGCAACAGGAGCTGGTGAATGCCGGTTTCCTCGGACGAAAGACCGGACGCGGCTTCTATCGTTACGACGATGGCAGCAAGCCGGAGCCCGGCAGTGAGGAAGCCGTGGCTCTGCCGGGACGCGTAACGGTATCGGGCCAGAATTCCTTGATCGATGCCATCGTCTCGCGCGCAACGGCCGCGGGCGTGGCAGTGACGCAGGCGGGAAGCGCGGGCGATGATGCACTGATTCAATGTGACAACGCCATTCTCTGTCTCACCGACGGCCGCAGCGCAACACAGCGGGCGGCAGAGCAAGGCACACCCAACCTTGTGCTGCTCGATCTCGCGCTCGACTACCGCAAGGCCACGAGGCTGGCGGTGGCTGCGGCCGAGCAGTGCGACCCGCAGGCCTATCGCGCGGCGGTCGGTTTCCTGCAGGCGGCCGGCTATGCGGTGTCGCAGATTGCCGACGTGCCTGGCATGGCGGTAATGCGCACGGTGGCGATGCTGGCCAACGAGGCTGCCGATGCGGTGAACCAGGGCGTATGCGACGCGTTCGGCGCGGATATCGCCATGCAGAAAGGCGTGAACTATCCGCGCGGCCCGCTGGCCTGGGCGGATAGCATCGGCCTGGACACCGTGATGCGCGTTCTGGACAATCTCGCCCAGGTATACGGCGAGGACCGGTATCGGGTTTCGCCCCTTATCCAAAAGAAGGTGTGGAGCGGCAAGCGCTTCCATCAATAATTATCCAGAACTCCCCATCAAGAGGAACCAGTATGAAATCCGCATTCATTTGCGACGCTGTACGTACCCCTTTCGGCCGCTACGGCGGTACCCTGTCCCAGACACGAGCCGATGACTTGGGGGCGTTGCCGATCAAGGCACTGATCGAACGCAATACTGCCGTCGACTGGCAGGCCGTCGATGACGTGCATTACGGCTGCGCCAACCAGGCCGGCGAGGACAACCGCAATGTCGGCCGGATGGCAGCATTGCTGGCCGGTCTTCCGGTGGAGGTGCCGGGGAATACCATCAACCGTCTGTGCGGTTCGAGCCTCGATGCGGTCGGCACAGCCGCCCGCGCCGTGCGTTCCGGCGAAGTGGAGTTGGTCATTGCCGGCGGGGTGGAAAGCATGAGCCGCGCGCCCTTTGTGATGAGCAAGGCCGACGCCGCCTTCTCGCGCAGCATGAAGATCGAGGACACCACCATTGGCTGGCGCTTCATCAATGCCCGGATGAAGGCAATGTATGGCGTGGATTCCATGCCGGAGACGGCAGAGAACGTGGCGGTTGAATTCGCCATCGCACGGGAAGACCAGGATGCGTTTGCCTGGCGGAGCCAGCAGCGATGGGCGACGGCCCACACGGCAGGCTTCTTTGCGCGTGAAATCATCCCGGTCTCCATTCCCCAGAAAAAGGGCGACCCGAAGCTGTTTGACACCGACGAACATCCGCGTGCCGAAACCACCCTGGAGGCGCTGGCCAGGCTCAAGGGCGTGGTCAGGCCGGACGGTTCCGTCACCGCCGGCAATGCGTCCGGCGTGAATGACGGTGCATGCGCACTCCTGATTGCCTCCGAGGCGGCAGCGTCCCGGCACGGACTCACGCCGCGCGCGCGCATCCTCGGCATGGCGACGGCGGCCCTGGCTCCCCGCATCATGGGCTTCGGTCCGTCCCCGGCTACGCGCAAGGTGCTGGCCCTGACCGGCTTGCGTATCGAGCAGATGGATGTAATCGAGCTCAACGAGGCATTTGCGGCCCAGGCACTCGCCGTGACCCGCGACCTCGGCTTGCCCGACGACGCGCCGCATGTGAATCCCAACGGCGGCGCGATTGCGATCGGCCATCCGCTTGGCGCATCCGGCGCGCGGCTGGTGACGACCGCATTGAACCAGCTCGAACACGTCAACGGGCGCTATGGGTTGTGCACCATGTGCATCGGCGTAGGGCAGGGCGTCGCCCTCATCATCGAGCGCATCTGAGAAGGTGCGGATGCCTCGGGCGTCCATCGAGTGTGACGTTGTGGGTGATGCAGGACATCTTGGCAGAAGGGTTCTATCAGTACTGAGAGGCTTCCAATGATGGATAACCGCTATTTCATGTTCCAGCAATTACTCAGGGACTCCGATGCGATCACTGGAAGTATCCGCCGGCATTCCGAGGGACGGCCGGCATTCGTGTTTTTTTCGCCAAAGTTAAGTTAAGTCAATGATCTAAAAGGGAAAACCAGACTTTCAATTCTTCTCTGCATGTGGCGATGCAGACGGTTACGCCGGTGCCAAGCCAAGACAGTATTCACGTATCAGCTCCCGAGCATTTTCCAATGCGGCCTCATAAATTTCGCCGGACGCCTGACGCAAATTTCCGACGACTTTGCGGTGGATTTCGCTACTGATCTCGAATTCGATTGCGCCGAAGCGAGGGGCGGCCGATATTACGGTTTTTTTCGCAAAAACCTACCTAACCCACTGATCTGAAGAAGAAATACGAAATCTAGAACGTCCGTTTAGTTGCGAAGACGATGCGCCTGTATCAGGTCCATGGCGTCCTTTCGTACCGTCTCGTAGACGTCATTGGAGGACTGTCGAATTTTCTCGATAACCCGGCGATGCTCAGCGCTGCTAACTTTGAATTCGATCACCCCGAAACGGCTCGCTATGGCTTCGACCGAGGACTTTCCCCAAACATCCTCGGCCATACCGTCTGGATGCAGGACAACACTGTGGAAAAAGCCACTTTCACTGCGCCAAGTATTTTCAAAGAGCGGTGAAAATCGTACCGCCAAGAGAGCTGCCGGCTGCAGTCCGGTCAGTTCACGCATCGCTTCAGCAAACGCCGCGCAATGGCCGTAGGAGTACTGAGCTGCGTTATGCGCTGGAATACAGGGCTGCGTCCTCGCGGGGATCGCAGCAAGAAAGCGAGGATTAGCTCGAATCTCCTCGATTGCGCGCGAAATCTCTGCTTCATTGGGTTGGCATCGTAGAGGCAGCGAAGAGAGCTTTTTTTCGTCGTAGAACCGAGTGTAAACACCCCCATTCCCTAATCCGCGCGTGCGGATCAATTTGAACAGTATCTTCTCGCTGAACTCGCGAATAGACCTGGTCCCGCGAACATCGAAAATCTGATCGTGGTTATCCGCCACATACACCCTTAACGGCCTGAGTTGGTCGAGCGGAATGTCCTCCCTGTGTTCGGTCGAGGTCGACCACCAGTCCACGTGCAGCAGCCACCCGGTCAACCGCGCCAGTCCAACGGCGAAGTTGACACAATCGTCGGCCTCCCATTCCTCGATCAGCTGCGGCGCAAAGGCCGTGCGCTGCTTGATCTTCGCTTGCCCCATTTCTAAATCCTCACAAAAGCAGTCGCAAATTGACCTCAGTCCTGCCATCTGCTATTACCGGCCGGCGCTGAATAACTCGCGGTGCACGCAAAAACAGCATCATGCGCGACTTGATGGATAGACGCATCGACGTTAGCATGATTCCGTTATGAAACCAATCATTGCTCTCGATGCCGACGGCGTCTTGCTCGACTACCATCAGGCGTATGCCAAAGCCTGGGCCAAGGCCTTCGGCGCACTGCCGGCGGTGCGCGATCCACTCGCCTATTGGCCGATCGACCGATGGAACGTGCGGCGGCTTGCCGGCGCCGAACTGGCGCAGTTCCGCGCATGCTTCGATCATCAGTATTGGTCGACTATTCCGGCGATGCCCGGCGCACAGGACGCGTGTTGCGCCTTGGCGGCAGCCGGCTACGAGCTGGTGTGCGTGAGCGCGATTCAGGCGCAGTTTGAAGCGGCGCGGCTGGACAACTTGCGGCAATGTGGCTTTCCGATCGAGCGCGTGATTGCCACGGCTAATGCCGGAGTCGACGTCAGTCCCAAGGCGGCCGCGCTGCGGGAGCTGCGCCCGGTCGTCTTTGTCGACGATTTTCTACCGTACCTGCGCGGTATTCCGGTGGACATCCACGCGGCGCTGGTCTTGCGCGAGCCAAACGGATCTCCGAACGCGGGCGACGATCTGGCATGGGCGCATTCCCGGCATGCCGATCTGGCGAGCTTTACGACATGGTGGCTGAACCGCTAAGCGTTGCGGTTTTCGGTTCCGCGGACTGCGCGCGATGCTCAAGCATGGCACGCTCCTGCAGCCAGGCGAGCTTTTCTTCGTTCAACTGATCGGCCCGTGTTTCGGCCCGCCGGGCTTGATCGGCCAGCATGACTGCTTCCCGCTCCTTGGCGGCCAGCGCACTGCGGACGTCCGACAACTGCTGTTGTGCGGCTGCGAGCTGCACCGCCAGGCTGTCTTTTGCCGCAGTTGCATCTTCCAGCCGGTCGGCCAGGCGCTCCCGCATTGAGCGTTCGGCCGCCAACGCTTCCTGCGATTCCCGCAAGGCCTGCTTCTGATTGGACAGATCAGCGGCGAGATGCGCAAACTTCGCCTCCTGCTGACCAAGCGTCGTCTGTTGGGAAGCGTTGTGCCGGTTGGCGTCCGCTACCTCCTGGTGGAGGCGCGCGACGCGCTGCTCGTACGCTTGCCGCTCCTCGGCGCGCTGGGTGGCGGTGGCTTCCTGGTAATGCTCGAACTGGGCGCGCGTCTGCGTGAGCTGGTGATCGAGCGTCGCCACTTCGGCGCCGCGATCGGCCAGGCGCTGCTGCAAGCCGGCGCTTTCTGCCTGCACGGTGGCCAGCGCGACGGTCTGCGCATGGTGCGCGGTGCTCAATTGCGACAGCGTTTCCCTTGCGCGCGCCAATTCCTCGGTCAAAGCGGCATTGGCGGCCAGCGCTGCCTGGTGTCCGGTGCGCAGTTGCTTTTCCCGTTCAGCAGCCTCGCCCATCGCGATGCCATGTGCCTGCCGCGCCTGTTCGATCTGTTGACTGGCCTCGGCCTGCATGTGCTGGTGCAAGCCCTTTACGGCTTGCAGGAGGGGCGCCGGCAAGCCGGATTCGGCTTCGGCGATGGCATCCTGCTGTTCGGCTTTCCAGCGTTTTAGGAAAGGGGCGATGGTGCTCTTGCTGCCGGTGCTACCCAGCGCCTCGCGCACGCTGTCGACGGTGGGATTTTTGCCGTCTTGAAGCAGCGTTGCCGCCGCTTGGGCGACATGGGAATAGAGAATGCCGGCGCGTGCCATCAAGACCTCGAAATAAAGTTATGTATTACGTGTCACGTAATATTATCTTATATAACGATAAAGACAGTCTGAAAGTTTGAATTTAAAAGGCGCGATAAGAAGGATTATCGCAGGTTATGATGGCCGCTGCATGCTATGCTTAGTAACTCGCTGGTACAAATCTCGAATTTGAGCGACAAAATTGCATGACTGAAAATCCGCCTCTTCCCCCAAATTCATCTATCGAGGTAGCTCAGGAAATCGTTGTTCGTAACGCAGGTACAGTTATAGATGGCGATTTGACTGCACAGCACCGCGCGTTTCTAGCCGCCGCCACGGCCGAGAACACTCGCCGCGCCTACCGATCGGCGATTCGTCATTTCCATGCCTGGGGCGGTGTGCTGCCCTGCGATGAGCCGGCTTTGATCCGGTATCTACTGGCCTATGCGGCGTCGTTGAATCCCCGCACGCTGGCACTGCGGCTGACCGCGCTGTCGCAGTGGCACCTTCACCAAGGCTTTGCCGATCCGGCGTCGACGCCGACCGTGCGCAAAACACTGGCCGGCATAGAGCGCGTGCACGGAAAGCCGAAAAAGAAGGCCAAGGCGCTGCCGCTGGAAGATCTGGATCGTATCGCTGTGCATCTGGCTAGCCTCGACACCTTGAAAGCCAAGCGCGACAATGCCCTGCTGCAGGTCGGCTATTTCGGTGGATTTCGCCGCAGCGAAATAGTGGCTCTGGAAATCCCTCATATAGTGTGGGAGCCGGAAGGCATCGTCATCACGTTGCCGCGCTCGAAAACCGATCAGCAGGGTCGAGGCATCGTCAAGGCGATTCCCTACGGCAGCGGCCCTTGTTGCCCAGCCAGCGCGCTGCGCGCTTGGTTGGCAGCCGCCGGCATTACGTCCGGACCGCTATTCCGTCCGATCACTAAATGGGGCGAGCTCGGCCCCGAAGCATTGCACGAAGCGAGCGTCAACACCATACTGGCGACGTGCGCAACGCTGCTTCAACTAGACTATGCCCCGCAGCTCTCCAGTCATAGCCTGCGTCGTGGCATGGCCACCAGTGCGCACCGTGCCGGTGCAGACTTCCGTGATATCAAGCGGCAAGGCGGCTGGCGCCACGATGGCACTGTCCAGGGTTATATTGAGGAGGCGGGCCAGTTTGAAGAAAATGCAGCGCGCATTCTATTGCGACGCAAGCCATGAACCTATTGCGAATCCAGGGTGCGTTAGTTAGGGCGTTACGTTGATGGTCGACGGCGATTCACTTCAACCGAGATATGAACCAGTTCTTCGTGAATGCGCAGCTGCTGCCTGAAGTAGTCGGGTTCGACCTCATCCATGGTCGCTAGAGCAAGAATGCAGGCGTATTTGCCCTTGCCAACACGCCACACATGCAAATCACAGATATCGGCCTTGATTGGGCTGGCCTCAATTACCTCTCTGATTTCAGCCACGACAGGAGCATTCATCTCGGCATCGAGCAGCACACGTCCGGAGTCCCGCAGTAACCCATAGGCCCAAACCGCAACCAGTCCTGCGCCGACAATACCCATGAGGGGGTCCCTTTGATTTCCGTGCATTTTACGACGGTAGCCGCCCCTAGCATTCATGCGGGTTCCAGCCGATCGTCTCTCGCAAATCCTTTTTAAATCAGGCACTTGCTGTCTGGGTCTTTTACCTCGCCAATTCTCGCCCTGCGCACATCACGTTTCGGCACTTCTGGCCGTCGCCCCTCCGGTTTCTGCCAGTTTTACCACGATAATAATTGTTATCGTCGATCGATACATTTATATCTAACGTTTATGGCTTACGTAACGTTATAAATGAATGTAAGATTAGCGCCGACTCCCCGCATCCGGAGCCCATCATGCCGCGCGCCGCCATCGCCACACCCGACCAAATCCGCTCCACGATCCTCGCCATGCTCGCCGAGGCGCACGACGCCGCGCCCGCAACGGGCGAGCGCTTCCGCCGCATCGTGTCAGTGCGCAAGCTCAAGGACCGCCTCGGCGGCGGTGACCCGGCCACGCTCGGCCGCGCGATCAACGCGGTCGAATCCGAAATCGTGACAGCCGGTTTGACCGACATCGCGCTGCCCGACATCCCGGCCGAGATCGCCGAGCAGATGCGTCAGCTCTGGCACGCCGCGGTAGCGGTCCAGCTTGACGACGTCGTCAAGCTCAAGGCCGAGGCCAGGCAGACCGTCGAAGCGGCGCAGGCGACCTTGACCGAATCGAGCTTGCGGGTCGACATGCTTCGCGAAGAACTGGACGCTGTGCGCGGCCTCCTGGCGGCGCGCGATGCCGACCTGGCGCAGGCGCGCACCGATTCGGCCGCCGCCAACATGCAGCTGGCATCGCTCCAGGAAAGCCAGGAGGCACTTCAGGCGGAATTACGGGCGGCGCGCCTGCACGCCGCCGCCCTGGCACAATCCCATACGGAAAGCCTGGCGTCCGCCCAGCAGCGTTACGACGGATTGTCCAAGCAATTGCTTCAAGAAACCGCGCAGCAGCGGCAAGCACTGCAGCAGGAACAAAGCCGCATCGCCTCACAGATGAAATTCGCCGAACGGCGCATCGCGACGCTGGAAGAAGCGGTCGCGCATGCCGAGGCTGACGCGGCGGCCGAGCGCGACAAGCGACAGGTGGCTGTCGGCGAAGCGAATGCGCTGAAAGCGATCAACGCCAGCCAGCGGGCGCAGCTCGATGAGCTGATGCGTGCCGCGATCGCCAAGACGCCGGTGCCGAAACAGCGCGCCGCCGCGCCGGCCGAGAAGCCCAGCGGCAAGCGTGCGGCGCCGCGACGCAAGGGAGGCTGACCATGCAGTGCTGGCTCGACCACGGCGTCACGCCGCCGGCACCATTGCCGGAGACCGTCGACGCCGCGCTCGCCTACCTGACCCATGTGCTCGGCCATGCCTGTTACGAACGGTGGACGCTGCCCCGGATCAAGCAAGTCTTCCCGTCGTTCGGCGAGGCGAAAGCCGCCAAGCCGGTCGTGTTCGAGCTGCTGCTCGACTATCCCGACGCCGTCGAGTGGTGGGAAGGCGGCCGGCTCCGCACAGCGGCTGCCGTCGACGCGCCGGAACCGGAGAATGTCCTGGAGCGATTGCTGCACGCGCACCGCCGGCGCTTCCGGCGCATGGACGGCTCGATGTCGGTACTGCAGAACGTCGATAGCGGGAACGCGTGCCTGGCCGCGATCGAGCCCCACCATACAGGTGCGCTGGTTGCATGGCTATTCCGGAGCGGCCGGTTCGTGAACCGTGACGCCGCGACGAACACGCTGGCGGTCTTCGACGACGCCCAGGCCGTCGCGCTGTTCCTGCGCGAGCTCGCGAACCGGTCGCGTCACACGCTGCGCGCGTACGCGGCCGATCTGCGCCGACTGATCGGATGGTGCCGCGACCGGCATCTCGGGCCACTGTCCGACCTCACGCGCAACGATCTACTTGCCTACCGCGATCACCTCCGCACGGCGCACGCCATTGTCACGCCAACCGGGCGGCAGCGCGCGACGGCGCCTGGCGAACGCACCTTGGCGCGGGCGCTGGCCGTGGTCGCGAGCCTGTACCAATACTGGTTCGAGACCGGCTACCTGATTGCGAACCCGGCCGCGGGTCTCGTGACCGGAACGCAGGCGCGGACCGGATTTTCACCGCAGCGTTTTCTGGCGCCGGCGGCGCTCGCCGCGTGCGATGCCTGGATGGCCGCGATGTCGTCCGGCGCAGATAACATTGCCTCATTGCGCCGGCGCGCCATCTGGGCGCTGTACCGTTATGGCGGCGTGCGCCTGGCGGAGCTGGCATGGTCGATCGACACCAATCTGCCGCGCGTCGAGGTCGAAGACGGCGGACAATGGACGTTGTATGTGCATGGCAAGGGCGACAAGCCTCGCGCCATTCCCTTGCCGGCCGTGGCAGTCGGGCCGCTGGCCGCCTATCGTCTGGCGCGCGGGCTGCCGGCGGATCCGGCCGCGCACGAGGTGCTGCCGCTGATCCACGGTTTCAAGGGCGGCTCGCTCCAGGAAGGCGGGCTGTACGCCGAGGTGAAGGCAATCTTCGCGGCGGTCGCCGCCGGCCTGCAGGCGGACCACCCGGCGCGAGCGGTGCTGCTGCGCGCCGCGTCGCCGCACTGGCTGCGCCACGCCTATGCCAAAGCGTTGGTGGTCGACCACCAGGTGCCTCTGCCGGTCGCGCAAGCCTTGCTCGGACACGCGTCGGTACAGACGACGGCCGCTTACGCGAAGACGGACCTGTCCCTGCTTCGGGCATTCGTGGAGGGGAGTTTTGCCGATGGAAGCAAATAGTGCCGCTCGCCTGTGATTTCAGGATTTCTCCAGCAAGCCACTGGATATTGGTTCGGACGGCAGCATCAGCTTCATTGACGGGAAAGGATGCTCGATTTCCTTATGATACTTAAGTATCGCGCTTTCATCGCACCTCAGGAACACGTCGCATTTGTTTTCGATGGCCAGCACGACGTGATGGGCATCGCTACGGTCCAGGTCAATATGCGGGATTTTCGGCTTATTTCGTGCAAGTCGAGCAAATGCCGTATAGGGAAAGCGAATGTTCCTGAAGCACAAAGCCGAGATCTTTCGCAATCTCTTCCTGACGGCGCTCGATCTCGTTATCGACGAATTCTTCCACTTTACCGCACGATGTGCAGATCAGGTGGTCGTGATGGTGCCCCTCATTCAGTTCGAATACCGCTGCGCCGGACTCGAAATGGCGACGACTGAGAATGCCCGCTTCGGCGAACTGCATCAATACGCGATAAATGGTGGCAAGTCCAACATCGATTTTTTCGTCCAGCAAGAAACGATAAATCTCTTCTGCAGACAGATGTTTGATTTGGCGTTCATGAAATAACTGCAAGATACGCAATCTTGGCAATGTCGCTTTCAGACCGGAGTCGCGTAGTTCTTTGGGTATGTCCATTTGCGCGCTCATCAAAACCGCTTTTGTTCCAAAGGGCTTCTTCTCATTTTTTCTTGTTACCAGCATCAGTTTATTGCGCCAGGACGGATAGTCCATTGTCAACGCCATCAGAGTGCATGTCGAATGGGGTGAAATGCAGTTCAACTCAACGACAAGTTTGGTTTTCAGAAATTCTTGCATCACCAATCACCAGTTACAGGCGCACATGGATAACTTCCCGCAAGTCTCGCAGCTATCGAAGCTTGAAGTTTAGATGAGAACAATTATTATTTGCAAATGATTCTCATTTGACTTATGATGGCGTCAATGGATGTCATGTCGAACAGGTAACAACCTGCTGTTTCAGTCATATATCCAGTAGTCCGTTCAGCCAGCCAGCTTTCCTGTCTTCGGAAAGCAGCCAGTCAATGATGCTTGCAAGGGTATGCACTACGCGTCCCGTGATCGGCTGGCAACACGCTCTTCCCGTTTGCCTCCGTCTGTTCCGTTGCTTCGTCCGGACTGATGGGTGCCGTCATGGTCGGCGTTTTCTTGCATTCGTCATGTTTACTGTGTCCTGACCGGGAGCCGTAATCGTCACGCCTATTCGTACTTCAAGAAAGCCAATCATGTTAGCGATGCCTCAGCCCGACTCCATAACTCGCCCTTCCATCTCTTCGCCTGATACCGGTGCCATGCTTCTCAAACCGCTGGCGTTTGCCATGCGCATGGCTTTCGCCGGCATGCTGGTGACCGGATTTGCTGCTCAAGCACAGACCAAGCAAGGGGAGCAACAGGCGGCGGTTGAAGACGCGCGAACACTCTCCGAGATCAAGGTGAGCGCCGAGCGGTCCGGCGGTCTTCCGCAGGCCTACGCCGGCGGCCAAGCTGCGCGCGGCGCACGGCTGGGGCTGCTCGGTAACGCGGACGCCATGAAGGCGCCGTTCAGCATCAGCAGCTATACCTCACAGATGATCCAGGACCAGCAGGCCGCCACTGTGGCGGATGTTGTGGCCAAGGATGCGTCAGTGCGCGCGACCGGCCAGACAGGCGGCATCCTTGACGCCTTCTTCATTCGCGGATTTCCGATTGGCGAAGGCAACCTGGGCGAAATCGCGTTTGACGGGCAATACGGCGTGGCGCCCAATTTCCGCGTGCTGTCCGATTATGTCGAGCGCGTCGAGGTGATCAAGGGGCCCGCGGCACTGCTGTACGGCATGTCCCCGAACAGCGGCATCGGCGGCGTCATCAACATTGTTCCCAAGCGCGCGTTGAATACCGACCTCACGCGGTTCACGGCCGATTATGCATCGAGCTCCCAGGGTGGCGGCCATCTCGATGTGAGCCGGCGCTTCGGCGCGGATCGCCAGTTCGGCGTGCGATTCAACGGCAGTCATCACCAGGGCGACACGCCGGTGGACAACCAGTCCCGGAAAGCGACCGTCGGCGCCGTGGCGCTCGACTACCAGGGCGAACGGCTGCGGGCATCGCTCGATGTGATCGATCAGCGGGAGCGCTTCGATGCTCCCTCGCGCCCGTTTACCATTGCGGCGGGAGTCGCCGTGCCCGACGCGCCGGACGGCCGCCGCAATGTCTCCCAGGCATGGGAATGGGCGAAGATCGATGACCAGTCGGTCTTGCTGCGCGCCGAATATGACGTGAACGACAAGCTGACGCTGTTCGCCAACGCCGGCGGCAGTCAGACCGACGTTAACCGTCTTTTCGGAGGCCCGCAGATTCTGAATGCGGCCGGCGATGTACGCACGACCCCCGCTCACTTCATCTTCGACATCGAACGGTCGACCGCCGACGCCGGCCTGCGTACCCGCTTCGATACCGGGGCGGTACGCCATACCGTCACGCTGCAGGCAAGCACTTATCGCGATCAGCTGGATCGGGGTTCCAGAAACGGCACAGCGGTAACCTCCAACATCTATACGCCGGCGGCATATCCCAGCCAGGCTGTCGCGGCGCCGGCTCTGGTATCGAAAATCTCGGAAACGAAGCTTTCCGGTGTTGCGCTCGCCGATACCTTGTCCATGCTGAACGATCGCGTGCTGCTTTCCCTCGGAGCGCGTCACCAGCAGGTCGAGTCGGACAATTTCAATCCGACCACCGGCGCGGTCACTTCTTCCTACGACAAGAGCGCCGTCACCCCCCTGGTCGGCCTGGTCTTCAAACCCTGGCAGAACGTCTCGCTCTACACCAACTACATCGAAGGGCTGAGCAAGGGCGATACCGCCCCGTCGACGGCGGCCAATGCGGGCGAGGTCTTCGCGCCGTACAAGGCCAAGCAGCACGAGATCGGCGTCAAGTTCGATCATGGCCGCGTGATGACCACGGTGAGCCTCTTCCAGATCGCCAAGCCCAGCGGACAGATGACCGGCAACGTCTTCGGCGTCGATGGCGAGCAGCGCAACCGCGGCCTGGAGATCAACGTGCTGGGTGAGGCAGCCCGCGGCGTCAGGCTGCTTGGCGGCGTGACGCTGATCGATGCGGAACTGACGAAGACCAACAGCGCCGCCACGCTCGGCAAGACACCGATCGGCGTGCCGTCGGTGCAAGCCAACGTTGGCGCCGAATGGGACACGCCTTGGGTAACCGGACTCACCTTGACCGGCGGCATTGCATACACCGGGAAGCAATACGTCAACCAGGCGAACACGGCACGCCTTCCCGCGTGGACCAAGGTTGATCTTGGCGCGCGTTATGCCACCAAGGTCGCCGGCAAATCCACGACCTTCCGGGCCAATCTCCTCAATGCATTTGACCGCGACTACTGGTCGGGCGTGGCATCGTGGGGCGGCTTCGTGCAGGGGGCGCCGCGTACCGTGCTGTTGTCCGCCTCGGTGGATTTCTGATCCCACCTGCAATCGCAATACTGGAAAAGGGAGGCGGCCTATGCGAAGCGACAAGCCATTGACCGAAACAGGCATGGGACGGATACAGATCCGGGAGCCGATGTCGCTCAAGCCCATACTCGACCGGTCGATCGCCGACCTTGTCCATTCCTCGCCGGAGACGCTGCTGGCCTTGGCCGACCGATATGGATCGCCGCTCAACATTGTCTGGCCGCATATCCTGAAGCAAAACGTGGAAGCGTTTCGTTCCGTATTGCGCGCGCATCAGGTGCGATTCGAGATCTTCTACGGCGCGAAGGTCAACAAGTCGCAGGCGCTGGTCAGCGCCGCCGTGGAATCCGGCATCGGCGTGGACGTGTCCAGCATCCATGAAATGAGGGATTCGCTGCGTGCCGGAGCGAATCCGGCAAGACTCTGCGCAACCGGCCCGGCGAAGACGGCGGCGTTCCATGCCGAACTGATCGCCAACGGCGCACTGATTTCGATCGATTCCGCCGAAGAGCTTGCGGAACTGGAAGAATCCGTCCGCAGGCTCGCACCGGATCGCCGGGCGCGGATTCTTCTCCGGTATCGTCCCGACGCCTCCCGCGCGAGCCGGTTCGGGATGGGGGGAGAGGATCTCATGCGATGCCTGCATCGCCTCGTTGAGGCGAGGAAGCAGTTTGCATTCGAGGGATTCCATTTCCATCTCGGCGGCTATGCGCATGAAACGCGGGCACAGGCGCTGCGCGAACTTGTCCGTTATATCGATGCGGCGCGCGGCTTGGGCCTCGGCCCGCGGATGATCGACATCGGCGGCGGACTGCCGATCCGGTATGTGGACAGCGACGAGTACGAGGCGTTCCTGCAATACCCGTGCAAGGAGCATTACCGCAACGGCAAGGTACCCGAATCCTTCTATCCCTATGGCGGACGCATCGGCGCCTGCGAATGGCTGGACCGCCTGCTGAAGTCGCCGTGCGCGGATGGCCAGTCGGTCGCCGAATATCTGAACGCGATGGATCTCACTCTGGCGCTCGAACCGGGGCGCAGCCTCGCCGACCAGGCCGCCATTTCCGTATTCAAGGTTACCCGCGTGAAGCCGCTGGCAGCGGGAAACCATGTGATTTTCGTCGAAGGAAGCAGCTTCAGCGCGTGCGAAACCTGGTTCGCCTCCGAATTCCTGGTCGACCCGATACTCGTGGCGACAGAGAAATCCGGCGACAACGGTGCAGCGCCAGGTCAGGCCTATATCGCGGGGCACAGCTGCCTCGACGACGACGTCATCACCAATCGGCTGATCGGCTTCGACAGGATGCCGGAGGCCGGCGACCTGCTCGTGTATGCCAACACGGCCGGTTACCAGATGGACTTGCTGGAGAACGAATTTCACCGTCATCCGATGCCGCGGAGGATTGCCGCCGCTTACGACGCAGCTGGAAAGATGACTATTTCACCTGACGATAGTACGGAGAATTGAGATGATTCTGAACAAAGTGACTGATTTGATCGGCAATACCCCTATCCTGAGCATTCCGATTCCTGCAAAGAACTCCAGGTTGCTGCTCAAGATCGAGAAAAACAATCCGGGTGGCAGCATCAAGGACAGGATGGCTCGCAACATGGTCATTGCGGCGCTCAAATCCGGGCGCCTCAAACCGGGTGGCGTGATTGTCGAGTCGTCTTCCGGCAATACCGGGATCGGCCTTGCCATCACGGCCATCGAATTCGGCCTGCGCTTCATCGCGGTGGTCGACCACCATGCGGCCCAGGACAAGATCGCCGTGATGCGCGCACTCGGCGCGGAGATCCGTTACGTCGCAGGAGACTATCGGGAGGACGAAGTTGCCGTCGTCGAACGCCAGCGCATGGCCGCCGAACTGGCCAGCCAGATTCCGGGCGCCGTGTTCATGAACCAGTCGGACAATATCGCCAATGCCGGCGGATATTTCGATTTTGTACGGGAAGTCATCGAGCAGATCGGCGGCCCCGTGGATGCCTATGTCGGTTGCGTCGGAACGGGCGGATCGATGACAGGGATCGCACGCGGACTGAAGCTGCATAATCCCCACACCAAGACAATCGCTGTCGAGCCGGACGGCTCGATCGTGTTCGGCCAGCCGGGCCGCCCCTATTATCAATCGGGAACCGGCACGCCCAAGGGCGATACCGTCGGACTGGTGCTCGACTACAGTTGCATCGACATGGGGGTGCAGGTCACCGATTCGCAGGCCTTCGAGACAGCCCGGTATGTCGCCAAACACACCGGGCTGCTCGTGGGCGGTTCGACGGGTGGCGTCATCTACAAGGCGCTGGAATTCATTCACAGCGGACTGATTGGCGGCAATGTTGTGGCCGCGGTGGCGGATGGCGGAGAAAAATATCTCCACACCGTGTTCAATGAGGACTGGCTGAAAGAGCGCAACCTGCTGGATCCGGGTATCTGGGAGAGTCTCGACGCCTGGCTATCCCAGGAAAGCGTGAGCGAACCAGCGCCGCGCGCGGTCCCACGTCTGAGCGTGGCATGACTCCGGAAAGGGATTGCAGGATGAAGCCGTTGAACGTGGTCGTTTGCGGCGGGGGCAGAACCGGGCACCTGAATGCCGTGCTGTTCAAGCAGCTTCCCGGCGTGCGCGTATCCCTGCTCACGAGCCGTCAGGACGTGATTGACCGGCATTGCCGTGACGAAGGCCTTGTCACGGCAATCCTGCCAGACGGGAAAACGCTCGACGCCCGCCTGGATGCCGTCGCGCGTGAACCGGAAGGCATCATGGCGGACGCGGATGTTGTCGTCATCACGGTGCCGGCGCAGGCGCGGCCGGACCTGCTGCAGTCGATCGCATCCAGCCTGCCGTCGCACAAGCCCGTCTATGTGGGAGCGATTCCCGGCTTCTGCGGCTTCGACTGGCTGGCGGAGAAGGCCCTGGCCGAGCGGCCCAATGCCGTCATCTGGGGCATGAAGGACGTGCCCCATACTGCCTACGACCTGACGCCTGGCGTGTCGGTCAAGATGGGCGGGGCAAAGAGCACGCTTTACATCGGGACGCATGTGCGCGAGACCGAAGCGGCGCGCCAAACCCTCCTGGCACATTTGCAGCGGCTGTACGAATCTCCCGTCGAGCTGCTGAACCACTACTTGGAAATCACCCTCACGCCCGGCAACCCGATCATGCACCCCTCGGTGGTATACGGGCTGGTCGGGCCATACGGCCAGTGGCACAACAAGACGTTTTCGTCGCCCATCTGCTGGTGGACCGATTGCCCCGAATTGGGCGCGTACTTCCTGGAACGCAGCGACGAAGAGAGCCAGCTTCTTTGCAAGGCCATCGAGCAGCGCCTGGGCGTGGACCTGTCTTCGGTGAAGCCGTTGAAGCAGGAAATCATCGAGGCCTACGAAGACCAGATACGCGATCACGGCACGATGCTGTCGGTATTGCGAACCAACCGGGCCTATGACGAGATCCAGGCGCCGCTGGTGCCTGCGGACGGCAATGCCGGCTACGTCATCGACAAGGAAAGCCGCGCATTCCATGAGGACGTGGCCTACGGTCTCGCGCTGCTCGTCAAGATGGCGAAGCGGCTGAATCTGAATGTCCCGCATATCGAAGAAATATTCAACTGGAATGTCGCCTACATGGGTGGTCTGCGCGGGTCCGCGCTCGACTACTTTCCCGAAACCTGGCCAGCCTGACACCTCTATCCTATGAAAACCAATCCGATTTTGTTGCAACCCGACAGCGCTTTCTATGTGGAGCGCAAGAATGACGCGCTGGCATTCGCACACCGCAATGCCTTGCGGCGCGTCGTCCGCTGCCTGTTCGCCGAGAAAATCCTCGACAAGAGCCTGCTCATATTCGCTCCTCAGGGATGCTGTGCATGGTTTCCACTCTGGCACAAGCACGCGCTCGTTTTCTTCGAAGACCTGTGGGCGGCGCCTGCGGATACCTTCATCAACCGTGGAGCCATCACCCTCATCGAATCCAGCGGTGCGCGCACTGCCATCGACACGTCCGATCAACTGATCGATCTGCTGCGCCCCTGCTTCGATTTTTCCCTCAGCGAAGAAGGCGTTGCCGGCCTGAAGGCGGATATCGAGAACAGTATCGCCAACGATGCGCTTGCCCGTATCCACCGGGATGCGTGGGCTGCGGACCTGAACAAACTCATCGATTCCGCCGGTGCCGGCGGCCTTGCGGATTACCTGCACAAGCACGCCACCATCAAGGACGCCGCGATGCTGCTGGACCAATGGGGTTCGCTCGAAGGCCACCCGTTCTACCCGACCTGGAAATCCAAGCCGGACCTGAGCCCCGAGGAAGTGGCCCTGCTGTCGCCGGAGTTCAATGCGAAGGTCCGGGTACGCATCGCGTCCTTGCGTGCGGACATGGCCTATATCGAACGCATGCCCCACGTACACAGTTACCAGGACTGGTTCGCCGACAACTTTCCCGACTTGTGGAACAGCTGGAAAGACGGATTGAACGCGAAACGGTTGAATGAACGGGACTGGCTTCCGCTGCCTATCCATTCCTGGCACCTCGAAAATTATGTGGGGAAGGAGTATGCCGCAGAGATTGAGGAGGGCATTTTGATCCTGGATGGCCCGGACGTCGAGACGCTGCCGACCATGTCGTTCCGGACCATGATGCCGCAGGAGCCTGAAGCCGCCCCGTTCATCAAACTGCCCATTGCGTTGTGGCTCACGAGCGAACAGCGCAGCCTGCAGGCGAAATCGATCCATATGGGGCCGCGCATCAGCACGGTGATCAAAAGCATTCTTGCCGCCGACAAGGAACTCGGCAAGGCGCTCGACATCTTCCCGGAAGAAGTGGCATTCCACTACAAGCATGCGGTGAAGCAGGAAGACCGGCCCGGGCGCCATTTGTCGGTCGCGTATCGCGCGAGCCGGGATGCCTTCGAGCGGACCGATGGCCTTCTTCCAGTCACGGTCGCTGCGTTATTCACCGGTTCGCCTGCGAACGGCAGGCCGCTCGTAACGGAACTGATCGAGCGCAATGGGACTCGTCCTGCTCCGGAAGTGGTGGAAACCTGGTTCAAGCAGTATGCGCGAGCAGTTACGCGTCCAGTGATCGCCATCTATCTGCTCTACGGAATCGGACTTGAAGCGCATCAGCAGAACACTTCCGTGCTGTTCGCCGCAGATGGGACGCCAAGAAGCCTTCTGATACGGGATTTCGGGGATGGCCGCACCTATGCGCCTCTGCTTTCCGAGCGTGGATACGGGCTCGAGCCCTATGTCCATCCAGGAATTCTCCCTACCGTCTTCACCGACGATATCGAACCGGTTCGCACTTTCGTGCTGGATGCCTGCTTCGTCTGTCACCTGCACGAACTGGCGATGCTGCTGACGCGCGAGTATGAACTCGGCTCGGCTCGCCTGTGGGAAATCCTGCGTGAAGAGACGGCGGGTGCCTTCGACGTGCTGGCACCGCGGGTATCCCAGGCGCTATGGGCAACGGAGCGAGAGGCGTTTCTCGAGCAGCCCTGGCCGACGCGCTCGGTACTGCGAATGCATCTGCTCAAGTACTCCAATTACCGTCTGCAGCATGATCTGCCCAACCCGCTGGTATCGGCGGACGGCGGGATCTGACCGATGTCGAACGCCGCCATAGCGCCGAGCCAAGCGTCGCGTCTGATTCACGTTCTCTTCGTGATTCAGCTCACTTCCATGGGCGCCATGGAAATGAGCGGCCCCTTCTGGCCCCTTCATTTGAAGTCGCTCGACGCCTCTGAGCTCTTGTTAGGTTTTGCCGGCATTGCAGTCTACGTGGGGCCGATGCTCGGCATCGTGTTGACCGGCGCATTCTGGGGGAGGATCGGCGACCGGTTCGGGCACAAGCCGATGATGATCCGGGCCTTGCTCGGCTTGTCCCTGACCCAATTGGCATTGGCCTACACGAGCGATATCTGGATGATCCTCGCGCTGCGCTTCGTCCAGGGCGCCTGCGCAGGATACATCGCCCCTGCGCAAGCCTATGGAGTCACCATCGAATCGCCGTCGCGCCGGGCCCGCCTGTTCGCCTACCTGCAGGTATCGACCAATGTCGGATCACTCGCCGGTGCGGTCGTCGGCGGCCTGATTCTCGATTACACGACCTTTTTCTGGATCAATGCTGCTGCATCGGCCCTGTGCGCCTTGTGTGCCTTGGCCGCGTGGCTGATATTGCCGAACGTACCACCGGCAGCGAAGGCAGCACCAGCAGCCGCGCAAACGGCCGTCGGTCCGGCGGACGCCGGCGCGCTGCTCACCTGGCGCTCGCCGCCCATTCTTGGCCTGCTTGGCGTCATCGGCATACTGCTCGTGAGCCGTATGATTACCCAGACCCCGTTCTCCCTGTATGTCCGCTCGATCTTTGATGTGAGCAACTGGGTGGTGGGCTTGTGCTACGGCTTGCTCGCGCTGGGCTTCATTCTGTCGGCGGCGATGTGGGCGAAGCATTTCGAGAAGAAATCCCTGTCCGAGACGATCCGCTGGATCGCTTGCATCGCCGGCGCTTGCGCAGGCTTGACGGCGGTCGCTGGCGCCACGCGCAATATCGGCGTATTTATCGGCGTGCATTTCGCCTGGGGCATCCTGCTGGGAGCGACCACGCCGGTATTGATGTCGCAGATATCCAGGGTGGCTGGCAGCCTGCGGCAGGGCTATATCCTCGGCGTCGCGTACAGCACATCGCAATTATCATCGATCGGCGGCATTGTGCTGGGTGGCTGGCTGAGTCAGGCCGTCGGGCTGGAATACACCTACTTCTTCGTTGCGTTTTTCTACGCCATGGCCGCGGTTGCCGCGCTGGCCATGAGACGGGGACACGCTGTGATTCAACCCGCCGGCATGACGCGGCAGTAATCCTTTTCATTCGCAAGAGTCTTTATCATGGCATTTCAACGTCGCTGGGCCGTAGCCCTCATTCTCCTCGTACCGGTCTGTCTTCTCGCCGGATTCTTCTTCTTTTTTAATCCGGCAAAGGGAGGTGAGGCCGTTGCCGACGCCGCACCCGGCACGGTCACGGTAACCGATCTTCTCGGGCGGCAGGTGCAGGTCCGCGTGCCCGTACAACGCGTTATCCTGGGAGAGGGGCGCCAGCTGTATCTGGTTGCGGCGCTGGATACGGATAATCCGATCCAACGCATCGTCGGCTGGCGCAAGGACCTGATCCAGGCCGATCCGGATACCTACGCGTTGTATCTGCAAAAGTTTCCAAAGATCGCCGACATTCCCACCTTCGGCGGCTTTGAAGACGGCACGGTCGATATCGAACAGACGATTGCGCAAAGGCCCGATGTCGTTTTCCTGAACATCGAGGCCGAACGCGCCAGCCAGGACGCGCGTACCATCGAGAAGCTCGGCGCACTGGGTATCCCGGTGGTCTACATCGATTTCCGCCACTATCCGATCGAAAACACCGAGCCGACCATGCGGCTGTTTGGCAAACTGTTCGGAAAGGAGCAGCGCGCCGAGGAGTTCATTGCCTTCCGCGCTAGGCAGATTCAACGCGTCACCGACGTCATCCAGGCCCGCCAGCCGACACGCCCGAAGGTATTCATCGAACGGATTGGCGGATATACCCAGGACTGCTGCCTGAGCTTTGGACATGAAAACTTCGGCAAGTTCGTCGAGATGGCCGGCGGCGTGAACATCGCCAAGGACGTCATTCGCGGCACGTTCGGTCAGTTGAATCCGGAACAGGTCGTGGCGGTCAATCCCGACCAGGTGGTGGTCACCAGCGCCAACTGGGAAGCGTATGTGCCGGGCGGAAGCTGGGTAGGAGTCGGACCGGGTGCAGACCTGACGGAAGCGGCGCGAAAACTCGAAACCTACACAAAGCGGCCGGCTTATGCGGGTATCAAGGCGAACCGGAATCAGGAATTTCACGCGATCTGGCACCAGTTCTACAACAGTCCTTACCAGTTCGTCGCGATCCAGCAGTTTGCAAAATGGTTCCATCCGACGCTCTTCCCCGACCTCGACCCGGATGCAACCTTCCGCGAACTGCATCAGCGCTTTCTGCCCTTTGAACACAGGCCCGGTTACTTCGTGAGCTTGAAAAACAAGATGGAGGCCCACCAATGAGCGCGGTCTGTTTGACGGAAAGCGGGCAGCGCACCGTCTATCGGGCAATCGTCAGGCGCAAGCGGCTGCTGATTGCGGCGTTCATCGTTCTGCTGCTGTTGAGCCTCCTGCTCGACTTGGCGCTCGGACCAGCACGGTACAGCCTCGACGAAGTCGTGCGCGCCTTGTTTCTTCCCGACAGCACTTCCTTGCAGGTAAGGGTCGTGATGTGGGAGATCCGCATGCCCGTCGCCCTGATGGCGATCGTCGTTGGCGCTGCGCTGTCGCTCGCCGGCGCCCAGATGCAAACGATACTGAACAATCCGCTGGCAAGTCCTTTCACGCTGGGCATTTCAGCCGCCGCAAGTTTCGGCGCTGCAATGGGACTCGCTTTCGGGGTCAAGCTTTTCCCGGTGGCGACTGAATACCTCGTCCCGCTCAATGCATTTGCGATGGCAATGTTGTCCGCCTTGTTGATCCATCTGCTCTCGATGCGCCGTGGCGTGACCGCCGAAACGGTCGTGCTGCTGGGGATTGCCCTGGTGTTTACCTTCAATGCCCTGCTTGCACTCGTCCAGTACTTTGCGACTGAACAGGCAGTTGCCGCTGTCGTGTTCTGGACCATGGGTAGCCTGACCAAGGCCACATGGCCGAAGCTGGCCGTGACCTGTCTCGTCATTGCGGTCACGCTGCCGATCTTTGCACGCCGGGCTTGGGCATTGACTGCGCTGCGCTTGGGAGACGACAAGGCTGCCAGTTTCGGGGTCGATGTGCCGCGCCTTCGGTTCCAGACCCTGGTAATGGTCAGCCTGTTGGCCGCGATTCCGGTTGCTTTCGTTGGCACGATCGGTTTCGTCGGTCTCGTGGGGCCGCATATTGCCCGCATGCTGATCGGGGAAGACCAGCGCTTTTTCCTGCCTGCTTCGTTGCTGACTGGAGCGCTTGTACTTTCGCTGAGCTCAGTGGTGAGTAAAACCCTGATGCCAGGCGCCATCTTCCCGATCGGGGTGGTAACGTCGCTCATCGGTGTGCCGTTCTTCATTTCGCTCATTCTTGGCAGCAAGAGGAACGCATGGTGAGACTACGACTGGAAAATATCGGTGCGCTTTACGGGCGACACTTGGTCATTTCCGGAATCAATACCCCCGCATTCCACGGCGGGGAGGTTGTTTCGGTCATCGGCCCCAATGCAGCGGGGAAGTCGACATTGTTCAAGCGCTTGGCCGGACTGCTTAAAGGGCCGGGTAACATTCATCTCGAAGGCTCTCGCAAGGGGCTCGACGGGATCTGCTACATGCCGCAGGAAATCAACGCCAATGCGAGACTGACGGTCTACGAATCTGTCCTTTTGGCACGCAAGCAGCAGACGCCAAGCTGGGCGGTGCATGACGACGATCTGAAGGTAATTGATGCCACCATGGCATCACTCGGTATCGCCGACCTTGCGTTTCGCAACCTGGGCGAACTGAGCGGAGGACAGCGTCAACTGGTGTCGATCGCGCAGACACTTGCGCGCGAACCGGAAATCCTGCTCATGGACGAACCCACCAGTGCGCTCGATTTGCACCGGCAGATCCAGGTGCTCGATTTCATGCGGCGCTTGGCCAGGGAGAAGGGGATGCTTGTGTTCATCGCCATCCACGATCTCAACCAAGCGTTGCGATTTTCCGACCAGACGCTCGTGATCGCGAGCGGCACTGCAAGGGCGAGCGGCCTAGCCCGCGAGGTTATCACGGAGAGAATGCTGCGCGAAGTGTACAGAATCGATGCCCGCATCGAGTGCTGCTCGATGGGGGTTGGGCACGTGATTGTCGACGGCGTTGTTTGAATTTCAGATCGAGGAACGGATGCTCAACGTAGCGCAACTGCGGGCCGACACGCCAGGAGTAAATGAGGCCATTCATTTCAACAATGCGGGGGCCGCCCTGATGCCTCGCGTCGTGCTGAATACAGTCATTGACCACCTCGAGTTGGAAGGCCGCCTCGGCGGGTACGAGGCTGCGGATGCGGCAGGCGACCGCCTGGAAAAAGTCTATGGTTCGGTCGCGCGCATGCTCAACGCGCATCCGGACGAGATCGCCGTGGTCGAGAATGCGACGCGCGCATGGGATATGGTGTTCTATTCCCTTCCACTTGCGAAGGGGGATGTCATTCTAACCTCGACGACGGAATATGCCGGCAACTATATCCCGTATCTTCAGCTGCAACGGAATCGGGGAATTGAGATCAGGATCATTCCAAACGACGAGCAGGGACAGGTATCCGTGCGTGCATTGCGCGAGATGTTGAACGACAAGCGCGTGAAGCTCATTTCACTGCCATTTATCGCATCGAATGGCGGCCCCATCCAACCGATCGGCGCGATCGGACCGATCGCCAGGGCAGCCGGTGTATGGTTCTTGGTCGATGCCTGCCAGGGAGTCGGCCACTTGCCGATCGATGTCAAGAAGATCGGCTGTCACATGCTCTCGGCCACCAGCCGCAAGTATCTGCGCGGGCCGCGTGGCATGGGATTTCTTTATGTCGAAAAGGACTTGTGCCAGCAGCTCGAGCCGGCTTTCCTCCATCTGCATGCAGCGACGTTGCAATCGCCAGACAAGTTCGAGATACGCCACGACGCGCGGCGCTTCGAGAACTGGGAGTGCAACATCGCCGCCAAACTGGGGATGGGAGCGGCCGTCGACTACGCACTGGGACTAGGTGTCAACGCGATTTGGCTGCGCATTCAGGCGCTTGCCGATCGACTGCGCGCAAGGCTTGCGGAAATCGACGGAGTGAGGATTCGCGACGGCGGTCTGGTGAAGTCGGGTATCGTGACATTTACTGTCAAGGATCGCGAACCGAAAGAGTTACAGCGGATGCTTGCCTTGCAGCCGCAGCGCATCAATGTGACCACATCCACTTTTCGCTCCACCATGCTGGACATGCATGCGCGCGGATTGCACGAAGTCGTGCGTGCGTCAGTCCATGCCTACAACACCGAGCAAGAAATTGAGACGATCGCTGAAGCGATCGATCTATTTTTCAAGGGGAAGGCAAGTGCTCAATAACGAATCCTACCGCATCGCCATCAAGCCGATCACCTTCTTCCTTCCATCCGAACAAGTCGATCCGGAGGCCGTACAGATTCTCGCAACCGCCATCGAGCATGCCGATGTATGGACCACACCGGTCCCGGTCGAACGCGAAACCGGTATCGTCATGGATGGCAACCATAGAATACGCGCGGCGCAGATTCTGGGACTACGCTATTTACCATGCGTATTGCTGAGTTACCGGGATCCCAGGGTGACGGTCGTGAACTGGTGGACTGCGGAGCCGTTCTCCGTCGACCACATCTTTCGTTCAATTCTGTTCAACAAAGAAATACTTCCTTATAAAACAACCAGGCATCACTTTGCACCGGTCCTGCCGGAAACCGACGTGCCCTTGGCAGTACTTCGAGAAAAGGCGTTCGCTCCCGAGAACGATGTAGCGATTTTGTCAAGAAATCGTTGCTGCCGTAGCTGGGCTCGCAATTGACTTTTTGGCAAGAACTTAATAGGAGCGGCTCACGCTACGGCTGGCGTTGACCGTACGCGTGAAGCAGTTGCAATTGCTGGGTTTCAGCATCGATTCGACTTGCGGAGCGGTACCGCCGGTAAGCGCGTCGCTCGCGCGGCACAAGCCGAAGCGGGCATCCATGCCATGACTGTCGATTGAGAGAGTAGCGCCGATCTGCATGGATGCCATCACATTGACCGTGTCCTGGTTGTCTCCAGTGGGATGGACGCACTGCTGGGCAAGATGCGCAGCGCATAGTCCGCCAGCGGAAACTCGAACGTTCCGCGTAGGTTGATACCTTCTAGGTTGGTCGGCGCGATGCGGCGCAGGTCTTCCGGTGACAGTTTCTCGCCGCCGACCGTCTCGATCCGTTCGATGGTGCGCTGCATGTGCTGCGTGTTCCACGCCATCAGGGCATTCGTCAGCAGCGACAGGCTCGACGATACGGCCGCCAGCGACTCCGGCCGCTTGGCCAGCTCGGTCGGGATCTTGCCTGTGTGGACGGCGCGCTGCACCGCATGGACCGCTTCGCCGCGGTTCAGGGCGTGCCGCAATTCGCGCCGGAACGCCGGATTGGTGAAATAGTCGATCAGGAAGATCGAGCGCAGCAGGCGCCCGAGCTGCACGCCGCCGTCGTACACGTCCTGGCCGCGGGCGGCCGAGCCGAAGCGCTGCAAGGCCTGTACCGCGGTGCAGCGGCCGCTCTGGATCGACGCGACCACGCGCACGAATTCGTCGTAGATCGCCTCGATCGCGTGCAGGTTCACGTCGCCGGCGACCACGGGGAGCACTTCGCCCGGCACCAGGTGGCCGACCGGCACATGCAGGTAGCGGTCGCGCATGTGCTGCAGGACCGGGCACAGGTCGAATTTCAAGCCCTTGGCCACGGCGATACCGAAATCGGTGTAGCCATGGGTGTCGACTGCGAGCTGGGCGACGTCATTGGTGCCGCTCTGCCTCACGACGCCCTCGATGGCGGCGCCGACCTGGCGCTCCTTGAGCAGGATCGGCATGTCGTAAAAGATGCCCCAGCGGTCGCGCACATGGGTGTAGATGCCGATCGAGGCGGTGCGCCGGCGCGGATCGGCGCGCGCCTGCCAGATGGTGCGCGTCGTCTCCAGGCTCATCATGTCGGACGATGCCAAGTCGCCGCGTCCCCAATGGGCCGCGATCGGATGGCGGTGCATAAAGCCGAGCACAGCGTCGGCCGCCTCGCGCAGCTTCCGTTCGTCGGCGACCAGCTTCATCATCTGCCGGATCGCCGCCGGCTTCAATTCGGGAATCATGCGCGCAATATCGGCGGCCAACAGCGAGGTGCCGTGCGCGAAGACGGCGGCGTACACAAGCAGCAACTCGCTGCGCGAGCGCGGTTCGCGTCCCAGCAGCATCCAGGAATACCGTACCTCGCTGTCGATGTCGAGGATGATCTTCGGGAGTTGCCCGACCGGCCGGTCCTCGAAGATTGCGCGCCGCAGGGCGTCGAGATGCGGCTTCTTGTCTTCGGCCACGAGCGCTTCGTTGTGCACGCCGTCGTCCTCGATCCGGACCTCGCCGCGCAGATAGGCGTCGCGCAGGCGTTCGAGGCCCTGGTCGAGGTGGCCGACGATCTTGGCCAGGAAGATTTTCGGGTCCTGCGGCAGTTCGAGATGGCCGTAGTAGTGGTTGCGCTTGGCTTTCCATTCGTCCTCGGGAATGAGCAGCGTCGCGCGGCTGCGGAATGAAAAGCTGTGGTCGACGTAGACCGAGCCGTTGCGCAATGCCATGCGCAGCGCGGAGATCGTCGCCCACTCGAAGGCGCGCAACGCCTCGACGCGGTCCTTACCGTGGATGAGCTCGCGCCACACGCGCCCGAGTTTGGTCTCGGTGTCGGCCGGCAGCTCGTTGCCGCCGTTCGGACCGTACAGGCGGCGCAGGATGTTGATCGCGTCGATCACGGGATGCTGCGTCTCCGCCTCGAACGGCAGCTTGACCAGCTTGTGCAGCATGGCGCGCGCTTGGGCGCTCTTGGTCATCAGCTGCAGGCGGATCAGGCTGCGGCGGCTCGGCGCATGCTGCTTGAGCGTCTGGTCGGCCAGATCGGCAATCTTGTCCAGCGTCTCGTCGGCAGGAAGGGTCTTGTCCAGCGCCAGTGCCTTGACCGCCTCGGCGAAGCCACACAGCTGCTTCTTGAGATCGGGGCGGCCGGCGTCGACCTGCCTGCCGGCCTCGTTGGTGACGTCGATCGCCCAGCGCCGGAACATCGCCAGCAGCTGGTCCGTCGCCGAGCACAGTGCATAGCGCATGAAGCAGGCGGCTTCCAGCCGCCGCGATTGCGACTGAATGCGCTTGCTGACCGACGGCGGGCGGTTCGCGCAACGGCGCGCGTAATGGCGCACCAGGGTCTCGTTCACGTCCGCCGGCCAGGCCGCGGCCACCTTCAGCGCGTAGAGCCGGTCGATCTTGTCGAACAGTTCGGCCATCTGGACCGTCGAATGTTTCAGCGGTACCGCCCACAGCCATTGCTGCAGGCTGCCGTGCTCGCCCTCCGGCGCGGCGAGCTGCCGGCCCCACTCAGCGATCGTGGTATCGCCAACCGATTGCATGAGCGTCCTCTCCAGGAACGCCTCATGGCTGCGGATCGCCTCGGCAATCAAGCGCTTGAGCAGGCGGTCGTGCGCGATCAGGATGCGGTGCTCGTACAGCCAGCACTTGACCTGGGCGAGCAGTGTCGATGTGTCAGGCCGGCCGACCAGCGTTTCCTTCAGCCAGCGCACCAGGTAGCGGCGCTGGTGCTCGGTCATGGCGGCAAAGCCGAGCGCCTGGTACGCGAGTTGCTGGTGGTCGATCAACGTGCGCGGCCGGGTGTCGTACAGCGAACGCAGCGTGCCGATCTCGGGCGGCGCGATGCCCAGTTGTTCGCCAAGATGCGTCCACAGTGCCTTCGGGATCTGCCGGTACGCATCGAGCGTGCGGCCGGTCATGCGCACGAAACCGAGATGCAGGGCCAGAGCCAGGCGGTACAGGTCGCGGCGCCTTTCGTCGATCAGGACGCGCTCTTTGGAGGAAAATGTGAAGAACGTGTTGAGTTCGAACTCGTTGAGTTCAGGCGGGATGTGACGCAGGCCGAGGTAAGAGGCGTGCCAGTGGTCCATTGTTATTCTTGGCGAAAAGAACAATGCGCGCCATCATACCTGTCGAAAACGACAAACAGCAAGTGATTGATTTAAAAGGGAATGCTGCGACGCACACCGCTGGAACCCGCATGAATGCTAGAGGTGGCAACCGTCGTATAGTGCACGGAAATCAAAGGAACCCCATGAGTGGATCCCGCCAACTTGCCCTCCAGAGTTTTCCGCCAAACAGCGCCGCGATGGCCAGAACCGAGGTAGCGGCGTCGGCCACGACGTGCAGATACGCGGAGCGCAGATTCAAGTCGTGATGATGGTTGTGGGATTTGTGATCGTGATGTGCATGGTGATGCTCGTGACCATGCACATCCTTGAGTAGCTAGGCGCAGACGAGATTGACCAATAGTCCGACCACGGCAATCGCAATAGCCTGGTCGTAGTGAATCGGCGTCGGCGCGATCAATCGCTCAATCGACTGGTACAACATCAGTCCGGCAACCCCGACCAAGAAGAGCGCGCTCGTGTAGCCGCCCAGCACCTCTATCTTCCAGGTACCAAAGGCAAACCGCGCATCATGGGCGAATCGCCGCGCCGCTCCATAAGCGAGCACGGACAAGCCGAGCGCCAAGGCATGCGAACTCATGTGCCAACCATCGGCCAGCAGCGCCATTGAATTAAACATCCAGCCGCTGGTAATTTCGACACCCATCATGATGACGGTCAGCATAACTGCCCAGCGTGTATTTCTCTCGGCCAGCGGATTGCCCCCGTCAAAAACGTGGGAGTGGCGCCAGTCCTCAACAGAAGAAGAATGCATTGAATGGTGTCCTTTACCGCAAATCAATATACTATACCCCACTATACCTTGCTGCACTAAGAGCGCCATGCCACACACCATCAAAACGAAAAAGCATTTGCTCACCCGCGTACGCCGCATTGGGGGGCAGTCGGAGGCATTGGAGAAGGCGCTGGAACATGAGACTGAGTGCGTCGCCATACTGCAGCAAATCGCCGCGATTCGGGGGGCGGTGAACGGCCTGATGGCAGAGGTACTGGAGGGACATATCCGGGAACACCTCGGTCCGGATGCTGTTTCATCAAGGCAGCGAAATGAGGATTTGGAACAGGTAGTCGCCGTGCTCAAATCCTATCTCAAGTAGTGCTGGCCTAACGTGCAACTTCTTCCGAATTTCCTGCAAGTCGCTGCCGAGTGAAGAGGCGACCATAATTCAGCTATCTGGTGGTCTTGCGTTTTCGTTGAATCACTGCATACGGGCGGGTCAAGGCGATATTGGAGGCATGTGCAAAGCCGGTTCAGCTAGTGTCGCAGCTTTCCGATCACAGTCTGCACCAGGGAATGGCCACGAGTGCGCACCGCTCCGGTGCCCAATTCCACGACATCAAGTGGAAAGGCGGCTGGCACCACGACGGCACCGTGTAGCGCTATGAAGGAAGCCATCCAGTTCCAGGATAATGCGGCCGGCAGTTTGCTGCGAAAGGTGGAGTGGCGAAGTTCCCTCGACGCTGGGGCCACCACGTCCCTGACCATCGGCCATCTTGGCATAACCCAAGACCCGGCCGCCCCTCAGTCATGGCCGTGCGGTGAATCTCAATTGCCGTCAACGCGGGTATGTTCGAGGCCATCAGCATAGGAGTGCTTTCGTCCAAGCAAGTCTGCTTTTGGATCAGAAAGAATGCTTGCGCCGAGAATATCTGTTCTTTCGTATATAGTTCCACCAAAATCGCAGTGCGCTGTATTGGCAAATACAAAATTCATGAAACATCATAATGCGTGTTCTACTCGTTGAAGATAACCCCGATATCGTCGCAAACCTGTACGGTTTTCTTGAACCGCTCGGCTATACGCTGGATTGCGCCCGCAACGGCATCGTTGGACTTGAATATGCGGCCAAGGGCCATTACGACGCGATCGTCCTGGATCTGATGCTTCCCGGACTGGACGGCCTGGAACTGTGCCGGAAGCTGCGTAAGGAGTGGAGCCGGCCGACGCCGGTACTCATGCTGACCGCCAGGGACACCATACAGGATAAATTGACCGGTTTCGATTGCGGGGCGGATGATTACCTCGTGAAACCATTTTCGCTGATCGAACTCGATGCCCGGCTGAAGGCGCTGGTTCGCCGCGCCAGAAATGAGCACATCGACGCCATTCTGGAATTCGGCGACTTACGTTTCGACCTCGGTCGCGTCGAGGCGACACGTTCCGGCCACCGTCTCGAACTCACTCCAACCGGCTATAAACTGTTGGCTGCGCTGTTACGGGCAGCACCACACGTGCTGACGCGAGAAGCCTTGGAGCAAGCAATCTGGGGCGATGACCCGCCGGAGAGCGACGCGCTACGCTCGCATATGCACGCTCTGCGCCAGGCGCTGGATAAGCCTTTTCCAGTGCCGATGCTGAGAACGGTGCAGGGAGTGGGTTACCGATTGGTTGACGGCAATGAAGCATAAGTTGTCGTTGCGTAGCCGCATTGCCTGGTCGTATGTATTGCTTGCGCTCACACTCGGCATTTTTTTCTCCGGCGTCGCTTATATTTCCGTTGAAGTCGCAGAACAATATCTCGTCGATAAACGCCTTCAATCGCTCTCCACGCAATTGATCAGTCGACATCTGCGAGGCGAGCCCCTTGATACCCCTCCCGGGATTAGGTTTTATGTCGATGATGCAATCCCCCCGCGTTTGCGGCAATTAGAAGCAGGGTTTCATGATTTCTTCTTCGATGTAGAGGAACTGCATGCGTTTGTTCTGGTAGATGCGGGGCGGCGCTTTGTCGTAGTGGATGACCAGAGTGAGTTTGAGCATGTGGAGGAACTCATTCATATTGCGTTGGGTACAGGCTTTGTCGCCAGTCTGGCGCTCGCCATTTTTCTTGGCCTTGCAACCGCCAGACGCGTGATTGCGCCAGTTACCGCGTTAGCGCAGGCGATCAACCACAACGTCCCCCCAGGTACACTTCCATCACTTGAATCGGAAGACGAAATGGGTGTCCTCGCCCGTGCTTTTGCGACTCGCACCGATGAGTTACAACGCTTCTTGAACCGTGAGCGGCTTTTCACCGGCGATGTCAGCCACGAACTACGCACACCGCTGACGATTATTCTCGGCGCAGCCGAACTGTTAAAACTCCAGCTTGATGGCCGGCCGCAGCAGCTGGCGGTTGCAGAACGCATCCGGCGTGCCGCGGCCGACACGGCCGAGCGTGTGAGCGCGCTGCTGCTGTTGTCCCGTGCTCCAGAGACGCTCGATGCACCCAGAATAGAACTCAGATCCGTGGTTGAGCGGGAATTAACGCGCTACAAGCCTCTTCTGGTCGGCAAGCCTGTCAAGTGTCGCTTTGACGCACCGCATGAAGTGTGGGTCTATGCCCGGTCGGAGCTCGCCAGTATCGCCGTTGGGAACCTGCTTCGTAACGCTTGCCAATATACGGACGCCGGTGCCGTGCATATCCGGTTGACAGGCGGTCGTCTTGTCATCGAAGACAGTGGGGCCGGCATCCCCGATTCGGTACGCAACCGATTATTCGAGCGTTTCGTTCGCGGGGATCATGATCAACACACCGGCACGGGCTTGGGATTGGCTATCGTGAAACGCGTTGTCGACCACTTGAGGTGGGAAATCAATTTGGAAACGCGCACGGAAGGTGGAAGCCGTTTTGTCCTGTCCTTTCCGCTAACTTAGCTTTTTCCTGGCCATCTTTACACGATCTTCACACCGGACCGGCTATCGTTGAACGCTGGGCAGTCTGATTTGCATTAGGTCGTGATGGCATTTCTACGTTATTCCTTGGTCGGTTGCATTGCGACCGGCGTGCATTATTTCGTCCTGTTCCTCTTGGTGGAAGGCGGGCATTTACGTCCAGCCTATTCCGCAACGATCGGCTCCGGCTGCGGCGCCTTGGTCGCTTATTGGGGAAACAGGCGATTCACCTTCTCCAGTGCATCCCCGCACTGGTCCGCGCTCAGCCGATTTCTGGTGGTGGCGGCGATGGGCGCAAGTTTGAGTGCCGCTCTGGTCTGGGCCAGCACGGCCCTTTTTGCATGGCATTACATGATAGGCCAGATTGCGGCGACTTTGCTTGCCTTGTTTTTCACCTATGGCTTCAACCGTGTCTGGACATTTCGATGAACACCTCCCCCGCTCTACAGCGTTGATGCTGGCGAACCGCCTCCGCTCACGTTAACTGTTGTTGTGCCGGTATTCAATGAAGAAGAAGTATTGCCAGTATTCCATCGTCGCCTGGTGAACGCACTCACGGGTGTGCAAGGTGGTTGGGAAGTCGTCTACATTGATGATGGCAGCACCGATAACTCTCATCAGATTCTCAAGCAATTGCGTCTGCTGACTCCGCATGTCGGCATTGCACGCTTTAGCCGCAATTTCGGTAAGGAAGAAGCGATGAGCGCAGGGCTTCGACTCGCGCGGGGAGATGCCGTCATCATCATTGATGCCGATCTGCAAGATCCTCCGGAGCTGATCCCGGCCATGCTCGCCGCCTGGTCGAACGGCGCCGATATGGTGAACATGCGCAGACGTCACCGCCGCGGCGAATCATGGCTCAAAAAAGCCACGGCGCATGCGTTTTACCGCATCATCAATCGCTTGAGCGAAGTGCCGATTCCCGAAGATGTCGGCGACTTCCGCTTGTTGAGCCGGCGGGCGGTTGATGCGTTGAACTTGCTTTCGGAGCGCAATCGCTTCATGAAGGGGATGTTCGCCTGGATCGGTTACCCCCAAATCACCCTCGACTATGACCGGGACGGCCGCGCTGCGGGACAAACAAAATGGCGTTATTGGCGGTTATGGAACTTTGCCATTGAGGGCATCACGGGCTTTTCAATCGCACCCTTGAAAGCGGCGACTTACCTTGGATTCGCTTGCGCTGCTGCGGCATTTATTTACGGCTTGTACTTTTTATTCAAGACGCTCTTTTTGGGCGATGCTGTCAGGGGTTTTCCCACGTTAATTGTCACCGTCCTGTTTTTAGGCGGCTTGCAGTTAATGGCCATGGGCGTGATCGGCGAGTACCTGGGCCGGTTGTTTGTTGAAAGCAAGCGCCGCCCGCTCTATTTGCTTGAAGAATATCAACCTTCATCCATCGCGGATGCGCCACAACACGCCGAAGTTGTTGGGGCCTTCAAATGACGCAGACACTGTCAGTGTTGAAAAATCGATGGGTCGTGTCATGCCTCGTGGCGCTCGTATTGCTTCGATTGTTATCCCTTGGCATGTATCCATTGATGGATACAACAGAAGCCCGCTACGCCGAGATTGCCCGCAAGATGGTCGAACTTGGTAATTGGATAACGCCGTGGTTTGACTATGGCGTGCCGTTTTGGGGCAAACCGCCCTTGTCGTTCTGGCTGACTGCGGCGAGCTTTAAACTGTTTGGCGTCAATGAATTTGCCGCGCGTCTGCCCCATTGGGTGATGGGGATAGTCACGGTCTGGCTGGTATGGAAAACCGCTGCGCAACGGTCTCAACGTGAGGCACTTTACTCGGTGGTTCTGCTGACTGGGTCGGGTCTGTTTTTTTTATCGGCCGGCATGGTCATGACCGATATGGCATTAACGTTGAGTGCGGTCATTGCCATGCGTGGATGTTGGCTGGGCTTGCAGGGGACGCCCGAGCAGAAAACACGTCAACGCTGGCTGCTATTTGTCGGGCTCGGATTGGGACTGTTGGCCAAAGGCCCCGTCGCTCTCATTTTGATCGGGGCGCCGATCGCGTTATGGTCACTCGCCTCCAAAAGCTTCCTGACGGTCTGGCGCGCGTTGCCCTGGGTACGCGGGGCTGCTCTGTCTGCCGCCATTGTCTTTCCGTGGTACATCGCCGCTGAACTGCGTACGCCTGGCTTTCTCGACTATTTTTTAATCGGCGAGCACTGGCATCGGTTTGTGACTCCAGGCTGGACGGGGGATTTGTACGGCAGTGCGCATGAATATCCTCGCGGAACGATCTGGTTGTTCGCCTTGGCGGATTGGCTGCCATGGAGTCTTCTATTGCCAGCGGCGGCGATCGTTTGGCACCGGGATATCAGACTTGTCGGACACGGACGCAGCGACGAAGGATCGTGGCCGATTTACTTGTTGTGCTGGGGATTGATGCCCTGCGTGTTCTTCACGCTGGCGGGAAATATATTGTGGGCCTATGTCTTGCCGGGCATGCCAGCTCTGGCGCTATGGATTGCGACCTGCCTCTCTCGTTTACCGCAACAAAGGGTCGAAAAGCTGTTGACCCTGGGGTTGGTTATTACCGGTTTCGGCTACGCAGGATTCCTCATCAATTTGCGCGTGGCAGATCGGGATCAGTACAAGTCGGCCAAGTCACTGGTCGCCGCATACAAGGCCAGACGTCATGGCGACGAACCATTGGTTATTATCGGCGGCGGACGTCTGTATTCCGCCGCCTTTTATAGTCAGGGAAGAGCTGAGCGCCTTGCCCGCCCCGATCTGCTGTTGCGGCGTTTGGAAGAGGGGCCGGCGATGGTCGCCATGGAAAGCGAACAAATGAAGAACCTGCCGGAGGCAGCCGGGCGTATGTTGATGCCTGTCGGTCAATACGGGAAGTTTGCACTGCTCGCATTGAAGGAGAAGCCGGATTTAGGACCGCTCGCGGCACGAACCGGCAGGAATGATTCATCCCAAGAAACTGCAAGCCAGGCGCTTTTGCCTCAACCTGACAGCCGGAGGAGTTCTGGCGCGTCGGCTATGCAAAATGAATGACGCGGCGCCATGAAAGACCGGTCGGTTTTCGCGTTTTGCCTGCCATCATCTATGATTGCGCAATCGAAAGCCCGGTTCCGAGCAGTCAGTGAGTGGATGATCAGGGAACTGTCATACTACGCAGACGAAACGAAAGGCTGTGTCGATATGCGTGCTTGTGTCTGTCGGTGCCGGATATGACGATCGCTCGGTCCGGCAAACTATTCAAAAACCAGTAAAAGAAGTTTTAGCTATGTCGTTATTCGAGAAAATCAGCCTTTGGGCCCGTCGCATCAAGCGCGATGCGATCACGCTCTGGTTCGCGTACAGACATCCGGCGACGCCGTTGCTTGCCAAGGCGCTGTGTGTTTTTGTCGTTGCATATGCATTGAGCCCAATTGATTTGATTCCCGACTTCATTCCAATTTTGGGGTATGTGGATGACGCAATATTGTTACCCGGTCTTATCTGGATCGCGGTCAAGTTGGTACCTCCTGGTGTGCTGCAGGAATGCCGGGAACAAGGGGATGCATGGATGGCGCGCGAGGGGCGCAAGCCTCGCAATTATTGGGGCGCGGCCCTAGTCGTGGGGATTTGGGTTGCGCTCACTTGGGCTGTTTGGACATTTGCCGTCGCACCGCATATCTGATGGGGCTCGATGCGATCAGGAGTCATCATGCCTGATTATCTGATCGATCTCGTCAGCCGGTTGGGCCAGTGGAGCTACCTCGTGATCTTCTTGGGGGCGACCCTGGAGTCTGCCGCCTTTCTAGGGGTATTCGTGCCGGGGGAAAGCTTGGTGCTGGTGGCCGGCTTTCTCTCGGCACAAGGGATGCTGGACCTCGACGGCGTCGTGTTCATGGCCGTGATCGGCGCGATCCTGGGCGACAACATCGGTTACGAATTAGGCCGGCAGCTCGGCCGGCCATGGATTCTGCATCATGGCAACCGCATCGGCATAAGCGCTGCGCGGCTGCAACGGGCGCAGGAAGTCTTTTCGCGCCATGGCGGCAAAGCAGTCTTCTTTGGCCGGTTCATCGGTTTTGCGCGTGCGCTAGTGCCTTTTGTTGCAGGTTTCACCCGCATGCCCTATCGTCATTTTCTTTGCTATAACGCTCTCGGTGCCACGCTCTGGTCGGTCGGCTTTATCTTGCTGGGATATGTTCTGGGCAGGGGTTGGCGCTTCGCCGAGCATTGGATGGGGCGCGCGAGCGTGATCTTCGGCGGCGCGTTGCTGCTCGTCATCGTTTTTGGCTGGGTGTGGCGCTGGCTGGTACGCCATGAGGCAGGCATCAAGCGGAGCTGGGCGCGCATAGATCAGGGGCCACGCGTCAAGGCGCTGCGACGCCGTTTTTACCCGCAAATTGTCTGGTTGCAGGAACGACTGACGCCGGGCAGCTATTTGGGACTCCAATTGACGGTAGGCTTGGTGGTGCTCATTACCGCCACTTGGATGTTCGGCGGGATCGCCGAAGATGTCGTCACAAATGATTCCCTGACCCAGGTCGATCAGGCAGTCGCCATGTGGTTCCATGCGCATTCAAATGCGCCATTGACTGCATTTATGTCGTCTGTCAGCCGAGTCCATGATGTTACAGGGATCGGCCTTCTCGCCTTGCTGCTCGCGGCGTATCTAGGATGGAAACGCCTCTGGCATCGGCTGCTTGCGCTCGCTCTGACGGTGCCTGGCGGGATGCTGCTCAACGTGCTGCTGAAGTTCGCGTTTCACCGCGCGCGTCCTGCCTTGGGAAATGTCGACCTGAACCCGACCACGTACAGTTTTCCTAGTGGTCATACCATGGCCGCGACCGTGCTCTATGGATTTGCCGCCGCACTGATTGTCAGCATGGCAACGACATGGCAGTGGAAGGTGTTGGCAGTGCTCGTGGCCATAACGATGATCATGCTGGTTGGCTTTAGCCGGGTGTATTTGGGCGTCCATTATTTGAGTGATGTGCTCGCAGCAATCGCGGAAGGGGTGGCCTGGCTTGCCTTGTGCCTTACTGCCGTCAGGACCATGCAGCGGCGTTCATAGACACACTTAATTATTTATGGCGCATGAATAGGTACGTCTCCCTCCTTGACAGAGCTTGCCGGTATCGCCGTTGGTAACCTGCTTCGTAACGCTTGCCAATATACGGACGCCGGTGCCGTGCATATCCAGGTTGACAGGCGGTCGTCTTGTCATCGAAGACAGTGGGGCCGGCATCCCCGATTCGGTACGCAACCGATTATTCGAGCGTTTCGTTCGCGGGGATCATGATCAACACACCGGCACGGGCTTGGGATTGCCTATCGTGAAACGCGTTGTCGACCACTTGAGGTGGGAAATCAATTTGGAAACGCGCACGGAAGGTGGAAGCCGTTTTGTCCTGTCCTTTCCGCTAACTTAGCTTTTACCTGGCCATCTTTACACAATCTTCACATCGGGCCGGCTATCGTCGAAGCGCGATGCGATCACGCTATGGTTCGCGGACAAACGAGCTGAATGTGAGGACGTAGACAATGAGGGAAGCTGTGAAGGAAAATCAGGGCGCTTATCGCGTATCCCCCCTGCTGGAACGCCGCGGCGAGGAAGCCGATGTTCCGTATGCGCCGGCACCGTGGATATTGAAGAAATGCATGGAAACCGGTCTTGTGTTTCTGGCTAATCCTCCGGCGTATGAAGAGCTGGAAGTCGACTTTGCATATGAGGTAACGTACGAGAGGGAGTCGAATGCACGCAGACAGGCAGAACCGCTGAGATATGCGTTCAGCACTGCACTCAAGCGCTTGCGCGGCCGGGTCTTGAAGCGAAACAAAACCTTAAGATTGGTTCGCAGTTTGATTCAAACGATACCTGGCGAACGCATCAACATTCTCGACGTCGGGTGCGGATGGGGATCGCTGTTGAAGGAGCTCTTCAAGACATTGTCGCCAGCGCTGCAGCAGCGTTGCATCC